>JACRJX010000017.1 GCA_016235595.1 Verrucomicrobiota bacterium | reverse complement strand
GTGGAGGTCCACGGCGGCAAAGAACTGTTCGGTCGTTTCCATGAGAATCTCCTTTCGTAGGTTGTCGGTCCGATACCTTTTACCCGACTGACGGCCAAACAGCAGCCGTCAGCCTTTAGATGATTCTCACGATCCACCTCGAAGACGCAAACAAGCTGAAGCTTGAACTCCAACGCGAGCGAGTTGTGTTGGAGTTCACGCTTCAGCGTGTCCCCGTTTCCCCCTTCGCGTCTTTTCGCGTGTTTAGCGGGTCGATTCCCCGTTTCCCGCTTCCCGCTTACCCCTTTCCCCCTTCCCGCGCCGGCCGGAAACGAGTTGAGCGGACTGCCTCACTTGCGCCGCTTGCCGGAGGGCGACGCCGCGGACAGCCCGCTCAAACTCGAAACGTTTTGCCTAGCTTCCGAGGGTCAGGCGTGTGTGCGAACCCCACGCCGATGTCGGATGCAACGTCTGGTGAATCTCGAAGGTCAGGGTGCGATCGGCATCGGCCGAGATCTTCCCGTCGCCGGAGGGCACGAGTTCGGCCTTCGGCACGGTCCACTTGTCCATGAAGCCGCCCGCCGCGGGGCCGCCTTCGGCCATCAGGAACAATTCGGCGACGATCGGCAGCTTGACGTCATCCAGCTTGGTGAACGTCTTGCCGCTCAGCTCGGCGCAGTCGAACGTGACGCTGCCAGCGAACTCGCCCGCAGTGAGAGCGCGCACGAAGGCGATCTTGCCGGTCGCTGTGTCCACGATGTAGTCGCCGGTGCCTTCCTCGGCGTCGTAGGCGGTGAGCCCGGACGCGCCCGAGGTGAACGCGATGTTGGAGACCACGAACTTGCCGAGGTCATAGTATCGGCCTTTGACGATCTCGGTCTGGCTCGTGCAGCCGGTCAGCGCGGCGATGGTCTTGGTGGAGGCCGTGGCAGACGCCTGGGTGACGGCGGTGGCGTCGCCGCCGAGCAGCCAGAGCCGCTCGTTCTCGAACGTGTTCTCGTCCACCTCCAGCGTGTAAACGATCTTGGTCACGTCCTTGCGGGTGCGGTCCACCACGCGCGCGCCGGTGTAGCCGCTGACGTGGTCGCTGGTGGTCGTTTCGAGCTTCACGCCGTTGGAGACGATGTTGCCGAAGTTGTGAAACGCGCCGGCCGGGTCGCTCGTGCGTCGCAGGAATACGCGAGCGCCACCGCGTGCGTAGTTATTGGCGTCTGGGCTGATTCTTTCGATCATGATGTTGATCTCCTATGGTTGTGTGTTTGCGTTGTTTCGATCACGGCTCGCCACGCGGCCTGTCAAATCGAATCTCGTAAAGCAGCGAGGCCGCGCATTGGGGCAGTTGTTCGTCGGCCACGTCGTCCACGCCGGCCTGCGGAAACGCGCGAAAGGTCTTGTGTGTCCGCCCGTTGTTGATCGTCTCCATCGCTTTTTCCGCGGCGGCGATGGCGGTCTCGTAGGCGGTCTCCATCGCCGCCTCGTTCGTGCCGGGGTTGTCAATCAGCACGTTGATCTGGTAGTGCGCGACGGTGGTGATCTCGTCCGTGGTGCCCTTCGGTTCCGACTGCCATCCCTTGCGCTTGAACGTCACCGCCGGCCGGGGATCGCCTTCGAGGACTTTGGAACCTCGCTTGACGGTTTTGAAAAACACGCTGCCGCCGGCGTCTGTGACGGCTGCCAACGCCGCGCGCACGGCGAGCGAGACGGCGAGTTTCTTGGGAGTGGTCGCGCTCATGCCGTCACCTTGAATGTGTTCTGCATGGCGGTGACGACGCTGGCGTTGATGCGGGCCGTGTCGGGGAGGATGGCCGCGCGCGCCTTCGGTCGCGATTGGACGCGATCGCGGCGAGTGAGCCAGAACATGGGAATGAGTTCGCCCGCCTTGATCTGGCGCTCGAGAGAATCGCCGGAGGGGCGTCCGAGGAGATCGCGCGCGCTTTCGCGCCCCGGCGCTTTGCGCGCCTGCCGGAACGCGACCGTGGCACCGGCGGGAACGAGAGCGCCGCTTTGCGGATCCACGAACGGCTTCCGGACGCGTTTGATCACCATGTCGGAAAAGTTTTGGTCGGAAGTTTGCGTCGCGCTGGCGTCGGTCATGGCTGCGACCAACGATCGAGAGGGAGTCTCCCCGCCCGGCGCGGTCACGAGGACGTCGCTGTCTTCGAGAGCGGAGTCATCGGGATCGCGAAATGTAACGTAACCGGTGAGGGTGGTTCCCTCGATGGTCGCGCCCGCGCTTCCGCTGCGCTGGGATTTGCCGCCAACGCCCGCGTCCTGCGCGCCCGCGCGTTCATCGAGGAGGGACTGCAACGTCTGGCGCATGGAGTTCTCCAGCACCGTTCGCCCGGCCTCCAGCGCTGCGGCCGGCCAGGCGCTCATGCGGTCGCTGAGCTGTCTCAGCGCTGCGTCGTCAAATTGGATGTCGCCTGCGCCCATGTCAGAAGAACAACGCTGATGCTTTGTAGTTCGTCAGGACGCGTTGGGTCTCGCTCATCAACCCAAAGCGCTGGCTGACGGTGAAGTTCGCGCCCTGCACGCCCACGCTTTGGATGCCGGGCGTTTTTCGCAACGCCCACTCTTTGCGCAGCTCCGCGTGAAACACTCGCTCGATGTCATCCGGCAGCGCCGCGTAGCCGCCGACATATTCGACCTTGACCCCGCGGCTGCCTTTGGACGGCGCTACGTTGAAATAAATGCAGTGGTCGAGCAGCACGTAGAGACTCGATTCCACCAGCGACGCGTCGGCAAACGCCCGCGTCGTGTCCGCCCACACGTGGGTGACCGAGGTCACCGGGGAGACATGCAGGCGGAGTTTCTCGCACCCGCCGTCGTGATACTCGATGAGCGAGCCGGTCTCCGGCGCGAGGATCTGACGGCCGCAGAACGACACGAACTCCGCGCGCAGGCCGTCCGCCAACCGCGACATCATCGATTGAGCGGCGGTGTCGGAGTTTGAAACCTCCAACACCGCCGCCAATTCGCTTGCCGATGCCCACCAGGCTTTTTCACTCATGCCGGCTCCGGGGTTATCGAGTTGCGGTGGACTAGCTGCCTTCGATCTCGAAGGCCACGTCCTCGCAGGACGCCATCGCTGCGGCGACCTCGACGGTCGGGTCCACGTAAGCGCGGAAGTAGATCACCATCGTGTTGCGGGCCTTGATGATCTCGTCCTCGATCTCGATCTGGTCCTCGATGGCCCAGATGAGGTTCTTCGGCTTGGTGAACAGGATCTTCCCGTAAACGGCGCTGCCCACGGTTGTGTCGGGCAGGCTGTCGCAGCCGACCACCGGCACGCCCATGTAGCTGCCGACCGAGCCGGCCACCATGGCCTGATCGCCCGCGGGAGTAGCCTTGTTCTTTGAGAGCCAAAGCTGGTAGGCCAGCGCGATGCCGTGGCTCACATAGAGGCGGCACTCCGTCATCCGCCGGCGATACTTCGCCGCGACCTTGTTGATCACGTGCGCGAACACATTGGGGTTGAAGCTCTCGCCGCCCCAATAGACCTTGTTGGCCGACGGCACGCGCTTGAGGTAACCCGTCTTCAGGCGCAGGAGCTTGTTCTCCTTGGTCGTCGCCGGCAGCGTGGTGTCACCGCGCACGCCGAGCAACTCCATGTCGTAGCCTGCGCGGCTGCTGATGACCTGGATCAGCGTGTCCGCGAAGTTCTCGCGCTCGATGTTCCGGCGCAACGCCTCGCGGCTGATCGCCGTGCGGCCCTCCAGGTACACCGGGGCAAGGCTGATCTTGCTCGTGGTGGCCTTGGCCTCGTTGCCGAGGTAGGTCGCCGGGTCGGTGTAGAGGGTGGTGTTGTCCTCGGTGCCGGGCTGCAGGAACACATCGTCCATGCCGAGCGTATCGAGTTCCTTCTGGCCGCGCGCGACAATCTCGACGCGGGCGTCCGGGAGGATGATTTGCTGTTCCTGGGCCATGATCACGAACTTCTCGGCCTGCTCTGCGAGCAGCACGCCGCCGTTGTCCGTGATGTTCTGGACGGTGTGCGCAGCCTTCTGCAGCTCGTCCAGCAGGTGTTCATTGCTCTTGTTGTCCGCCATGATCGTTTCTCCTTCTTGAGGTTTGAGGTTGGGTGCTAACTCTTGGTAACGCGCCGAAACGATCAGCGCGAAGATTTCTTGTTCTTGACCGTCCGGAACACGCCGCCCCAGTTCGACTTCTGCAACGGCTCTTCATCGCCGTGCTTCAGCCCCTGGGGTTGCGCCTTCGAGAGCGTCGCGATGGACTTCTGAAGCTCCTCGATCTTCTGCTTCACCGGTTCGAGATCGGCCGGCGCGGGCTTGTTGGAGTCCTCCAGCTTCCCGACGCGGTCGCCGAGACCCTGCATGCCGTTCCTGAACTCGGTCTTGAGCGCCTCCAGCGACGCGCGCAGGCCCGCAAACGGGTCCGCCTTGTTCGCATCCGGGGCCGCGCCGGGGGCGCCGCCGGCGGGCTGGCTCTTGTCGGCAATCGCCCGCACCAGGTCGGGCCGCGCCGACTCCAACTCTTCGATCTTCAGATTCTTCAGGTCCATATCGGGACACTCCGTTGTTGGGGTTGTGGTTTTGGCGAGCCGCAGTTGGACCCAGTCCAGCAGGCGTTCACCGAAATTCTTGAGCATCGCGTCCTCGCCGGGCCGCGCCGCGTCCGCGCTTTTCATGAGCACGATCTCGCTGTCGCGCACGGCCGGGTTCTTGACCACGGCGATCCGCGTGATGTTGACACTCTTGAGCACATGGCGGGTGGGGTGGGGCATGGTGATTACTCCTGCGGAATCCGCCGGCCATTGCCCTCGATGCTCAGGCCGGTCAGGTTTCCTTCCTGGATATCCCTCCACGTCGCTTCGTTCCAGATCACGCCCAGCATGCCGCTGCCCGCGGGCAACAGCGCCACCTCGCCCTCGAACTCGCTGGCGATGGACTTCTGGAGCGCGGACAACTCATCCAGCCGCGCCTGGAGCTGCGGCGAAGGCGGGTCAGCTTTCACGAAAAGCGTGTCAGCCGGCAGCGCGTAGATTTCCACCGGCGTGCCGATGGCCTCATCCACGTGCAGATGTTCCTTGTCCAGCAGCGACTTGGAGAACTTGACACGCGTGATCGCGTCAAAGATTT
The DNA here is from genome assembly GCA_016235595.1 of Verrucomicrobiota bacterium. Taxonomy (GTDB): domain Bacteria; phylum Verrucomicrobiota; class Verrucomicrobiia; order CAIQCK01; family CAIQCK01; genus CAIQCK01. The sequence continues at coordinate 10,788 of JACRJX010000017.1, read as the reverse complement.
CGTCAGCGGAGACGACATCGCCCTGGGCGTCAGGCCGGTCGGGGACCAGGAATGGAGCGAGAGAGAACCTGCGAGAGGAATCGCGTTTGACGAGATGAGTAGTAGTGCTGAGCTGGTGTTGGTACTCGGTCCCTGCGTTATCGTTCAAGTTGTCTCAACCATTCTCCGGCAAGAGCGTGGTCTGAATGCCCTGTCTATACACCCAAGGGGCGAACCGATGCAAGAACAAAGTTGCTAACACTTGGTAAGAAGGAGGGAAGACGAAAGACCGGGGACCGGGGGAAGCGGAAAGCGTGACTCGTGATTAGTGATTGGTGAAGCGTGAAACGCAACACTGTAGGCCGCGTGCCCCCACGCGGCGATTGTCATCATGAATGTTCGCCGCGTGAGGGCACGCGGCCTACAGCATCACGCATCCCAAGTTATGAGTCACTAGTTACCACTCACGATTCACGAGTTGCGAGTTACGAATCACCAATTACGATTCACCAATCACCAATCACGAATCCCGCTCCGCGCCCCCGTTTCATGGCTTGACTGAGTGGCGGCGCGGATGCTTAATCGCCGCGGAGGTTATGTGGATAAGACTACTGCATCCATCTTCGGCTTGGTGTTTATCGTTCTGCTGCTGCTCGGTTTCTATGCCGTTTTCCGTCGTCGCGGAAAGCTCAAGCTGAAAGGGCCTTTCGGCATGTCCGTTGATGCCGAAGGTGACAACGCTGCTATGCGCGTCCGGCAGGTTGAAGCAGACGGGAACGTGCGGCTTAACGAAGCCACAGGCGGAGGTGTGGATGCAGAGAAGTTGAAGGCCAAAGGCGATGTGGAGATCAGCAGTTCTTCACCCAAGGCGCCACCGCCCCCAAAAGCCTAGCCCTTGGCACGCCGTCGGGCGCGGGGGCAATCAACGCAAACCACATCGAAGCCCGCCGTGATGTCATCATCGCCAACATCGGCCAGTTGGTGCAGAGCTCACAGAACTACGTCCCCGGCCCGCTTCACCAGCTTCCGCAAGCGCCCGACCTTGTCGGCCGCGACGACGAACTGCGCGACCTTGAGAAACTGCTGACGACCTCTGCCGCGGGCGCCACCATCTCCGGCAAACACGCCGGGCTGCAAGGCATGGGCGGCGTTGGCAAGACGGCGCTGGCGCTCGCGCTGGCTTGGCGGCTCAAGGACCGCTACCCGGACGCACAGCTCTTCGTCACCCTCCACGGCACCCGCCAGCCGCTCACGCCCGCCGCAGCCATGCAGGCAGTCATCCGGTGCTTCCTCCCCGACGCGCGGTTGCCGGAAGAGATCGAGCAGCTCCAGCCGATCTACAACTCGGTGTTGCAGGAGGGAGGTCGCCGTTGCCTGCTGCTGCTGGACGATGCCGCCGGAGCGGAGCAGGTCACACCCCTGCTGCCGCCGCCGGGCTGTCTATTGCTGGTGACCTCGCGTCACCAGTTCACTCTGCCGGGACTGACGGCGCGCAACCTCGACTGCCTCAAGCCTGACAAGTCCGTCGAGCTGCTGCTCAAGCTCGCCCCACGCATGGGCGGCGACGCTGCGGCGGCAGCGGAGCTTTGCGGCCACCTCCCGCTGGCGCTCGATGTGTTCGCCGCCATGGTCAACGAGAAGACACTTTTTCAAGTATCCGAACTGCTTCAGCGTTTGCGCGACAAGCGGGCGACGCTGGAGAAGGTGGACGCCGCCTTTGCCGTAAGCTGCGACCTGCTCGACGAGCCGTTGCGCCGGCGCTGGTATCGGCTCGGGGTCTTTTCCGCCAGCTTCGACCTTGATGCCGCTGAGGAGGTGTGGGGCGAAGCGCCGCAGGCCGTTGAAGTTCCAGCTCCAGCCCGTGCGAACGAACACGGACAGCCGGACACGCCAAAGGGTGAACTTCAACCGGAAGCCCGCGAGGCCATGCAGGCCCTTGTCAATGCCAGCCTGGTGGAATGGAACGAGAGAAACGGGCGCTTCCGCCTGCACGATCTCGCCCGCGACTATGCCGCCCGGCAACTGACGCCGGAGGAGGAACTCGCCGCCCGGATGAACCATGCGCGGCATTTCACGGCGGTTGGCGAGCGCGCAGACGAACTCTATCTGGCCGGTGGCGGGAAGATACTGGACGGTCTGGCGCTGTTTGACCGCGAGCGCCGCCATATCGAAGCTGCCTTCGAGTTTCTGCATTCCTGTAGCCGCCGACGTGAGGAGGCGGAATCCGAGCCGTCGGGCGGCATCCGCCTCCTTACGTCGGCGGCTACGAAGGAGGCCGCCTGCCGCCAACTGGTGGCTCTTGTGCATGCGGTAGCCTATACGGGCGACTTGCGGTTTCATCCCCGACAGCAGCGCATCCCTTGGCTGGAAGCCCAACTCGCCGCCGCCTGCGAGATCGGCGACCGGTGCGGCGAAGGTGCCGCGCTGGGCAACCTGGGCGTCGCCTACAAGAACTTGGGCGACGCGCGCAAAGCCATCGAGTATCACGAGCAGCGGCTGGTCATCGCCCGCGAGATCGGCGACCGGTGCGGCGAAGGTGCCGCGCTGGGCAACCTGGGCGTCGCCTACATGAACTTGGGCGACGCGCGCAAAGCCATCGAGTATCACGAGCAGCGGCTGGTCATCGCCCGCGAGATCGGCAACCGGCGCGGCGAAGGCAACGCGCTGGGTAGCCTGGGCAACGCCTACGCCGACTTGGGCGACGCTCGAAAAGCCATCGAGTTTTACGAGCAGCGGCTGGTCATTGCCCGCGAGATCGGCGACCGGCGCGGCGAAGGCAACGCGCTGGGCAACTTGGGCAGCGCTTACGGCACCTTGGGCGACGCCCGCAAAGCCATCGAGTTTTACGAGCAGGCGCTGGTCATTGACCGCGAGATTGGCGATGTCCGGGGCGAAGCCATCGATCTTTACAACTACGCGCTAGCTTCGGATAAACTCGGCCAGCGGGACGAAGCCATCAGGCGTGCCGAGGCTGCGCTGACGATTTTCGAGCAGATCGAAGCCCCACATGCCGCGAAGGTGAGAGCGAGGCTGGCGGAGTGGAAGGGAGCGGAGGGAAGTTAAGAGGTCAGAGGTCGGAGGTCGGAGGTCAGAGGTCAGCGGGAAACGCGTCGGCGACGATCGGGCCATGAGGAAACCTTTCAGCAGGCAGTGATCGCCAAACCAGGTTGGACCGGCGCGGTCTGAAGCGCTGTCGGGGCGCAAGTGGCTGATGGCCCGCTGCAAGGCTCTATTGTTGTTGCCAGAATTGGGCGGCCGGACGGCCGTTGATCGTTTGCAGTGTCCGGCAGTTTCTCAGGACGGGGGAGCTGCGAAGCAGTTTGGCGTCGCAGTCGATGAACATCAGTCGCATGCCTTCCAATGGCGTCAGGTCGCTGACTTGCGTGTTGGCGAACCCGAGGGTTTTCAGGGGCATGCCCTTCAATGGGGAGAGGTCAGTGACCTCTGTCCTATTGATCCATAGTGAGTTCAAGGACATGCCCTGCAGGGGTGTGAGGTCCTTCACCTTTGTCTGCGAAAGGGTCAAAGACTCCAAGGGCATTCCCTTCAAGGGTGAGAGGTCGTTGATCTTTGTGCGGCCGAGGGACAGGCTGGTCAGCGGCATTCCTTTCAGGGCGGTGAGGTCGCTCAGCTTTGCGTTGAAAGCGTCCAAGTCGGCAAGTTCCATGCCTTCCAAGGGTGACAGGTCGCGCACTTCGGTTGACTGGAGGCTTAGTGTCTTTAACGGCATTCCTTTCAGCGGTGAGAGGTCGCTGACTTTGGTGTTGTCTATGTTCAGGCGCGTCAATTTCATGTCCTTCAGCGGCGAGATGTCGCTGACTTTGGTGTTGTCTATTCTCAGGAGCGTCAGCTTCATGCCCTTCAACGGCGAGAGGTCGGTGATTTGGGTGCCATCGACCTTCAGTTCTGTGAGCGGGAGTCCTTTCAAGATGGAGAGGTCGGAGATGAGCGTCTGCGAGAGCCGCAATTCTGTCAGGGGCATGCCCGACAGGGGAGAGAGGTCGCTGATCTTGGAGCCTTCGGCGCCGAATGCGGTCAACGACATGCCTCGCAGGAACGTGAGGTCGGAGACTGTCACGACCTCGAAGAACAGCCGCGCGCATGAAATGTTCTTGAGCAGCGACAGGTCCTTGGCCTGGGTCCGGGAGAAAGTCAGTTCGGCCAGCTTCATGCCTTTCAATGGCGTCAGGTCCACCGATTTCGCTTCGGTGCCTGAGTTCCACAGAGTCAGTTTCTGGAGGGCGGGCAGCGACCGCAGGGGGCTGAGGTTGACCAGGTCGTCCACCCGGAGGACGATCTCAACGACTTGCTCGTTTTCCCTTCGGGTCCATGGCATCTCGCCGTTGAATCCGGGGTTTTGTTTGCGGAGTTCGGCCAGAAAGGTTTTGAGTTGTTCAGGGTCTTGCTGGGCGACGGTGCGGGGTGTTCTGGTGCGCATCGGAGGGAGAGAAACCAGGTCGCGGGGCAGTCCGCTGAATCGCTCGAAGTCGGCGTAGGTCTTGAATCTGTCGGGATAGGTTTCCAGCAGGGCTTGATCGAACCGGATGCCTTCGCCCAGTTTCAAGGCCAGTGGCACAAAGCGGCGGGGATCCAGCTTGGTGAGCAGGGTTCTGACGATCAGCTCGCAGGAAGCAGCCATCCGCTGCCGTTCATCAGGTCTTCTGGGGTCCGTCGGGTAGGCCGTGGCCGTTATCAGTTCAGACAATGGATAATCGGCTTTGCCGGGCGGGGTGCGTGAGCCGGGGTTGCTATAGCCCTTCAGTTTGGCATAGGCATTGCCGGTCTCGAATTCCCCCACGCCGACGCACAGCCAGAATGGAAGCGGTTTGGGGAAGAAGCGATGGAGCACGCACGTGGCGACCGGGAATGCCATGTCCTGGGCCAGGGAGGCCTCTCCCCATCGAGTGTAGTAGAAGATGGACGACCCCTCGCTCACGCATCGCGTGAAGTTCGCCAGCCCGTGTTGGGCGCAGAACCTCGACCAATCGGCTTCCCCGGCGACCAGAAAAATATGGCTCTTCCCTTTTCGAAGGTCCTGGGTCAGCCCGAAATCGAGCTTCAATTGGGCAAGATAGAACTCCGCCACGCGCCCGGCCTTTTGCGCTGTGGAGAAGATCTGAACGCCCCTGAAGTTCATGAAGTGGATCACAAAATTGGCGGTCTCGCCGTGCCGCCAGTATCTCATGTCGCCGACAACGGATTTCCCGGTCGTGCCAAGGTCCTTGTCGCTGAGTTGATCCCATGTTTTCTCGACGAGGGCGCTGTCCGATGATGCGATGCGCGAAACGATGGGACCGCCGGTGTTTGAGGGTGGCGGAAACTGCGGCCGGATTTGGGCGTCAGCGAGGAGGGTGAACAATGGCAGCGCGATGCATGCTCGTAGAAATGGCGTCACCTTAATGTCCTTTCTTTGATAGCTCTGATAATCATCATCACCATCATAATGACCAGCCAAATGATAGCGACTTGCACAACAAATACGATTGCACCATGCACAATTGCCTGCAGCACATGGGGAACCCCAGGCATGGAATGCCGCAACTGATACATAGCATACACCCCTGCTATGTTCATCATCGCCATGGCGTTGCAGAATGGATTATCCCCGACTGACCATCCCTTCAACGCGCACAGCAGTAAACCCAGGAAAGGGATCGACTCAATCGCCACTGACGCGAGCAATGCAACCAGTGCTGTGCTTTTAGGAAGTCTCATATGCTGTTGATGTTCGTTGCCTGTTGACGGGTGGATTATGGTCGTTGCCCGGTCATCACTGGTTGAATCCGACAATGTGACAGGGATTGGCTTGAGGCGCTATGCATGCGGTTCCCATCACTTTGGTAACGCATAACGGAATGGCTCTGAATAAATCTTCCCCAAACGAATCTTCCACACCTTGTTGGGATTGGGATACCCAAGCACATCTCTGAGTGTAATGATCAACACGATCTTGGATCCCGGATACACATCAAACTCGCCCCCGAGGACGTCGCCCAAAAAAAGCAAGTCTTTCCACCCATCTCCTTGTTGCAGGAAATAGTCGTAACACAGGGGGTGATACACTTGTTTCCCCGGAGGTGGATCAAGGTAACCGTGCAGCGCTATGATGTGAGGTGAAGAGTTTTCAAACGTGAACAACGCGTATCCACTGTATGGAATTATGGTGTCATACCGAAGATGCAAACGGGAACAGGTTGCGTCATCCACGTCGTAAGCACGTATACGTTTGAGGTTCGACGCCTCGGCAGGGGGATTTGCCAAAGGCTTCGACGCGTCCACAAATTCGTCGTTGATTAGATAGCGAAAGGCGTGCGAATAAACCTTCCCGAATCCAACTTTCGCAACCCGTTCGTTGAGCGGGCTGCCGAGGGCGTTCTCGACTGGGACCAGCAAGGTGACTTCAGATCCGGGGAACACGTCAAAGTCACGGCTCGCTCCCCAGTGTCCGCCATACAGGGGCTTCCAGTCTTTGCCCTTTTGAACGAGAAAACGTTCATGGCTGGTCAGGTATATCTGCCGTCCGGGTGGCTGATGGAGCGCCGGGCCTGGCAGGGATATGATTTCAGATGAATGGTTAGCGAATTTGAAGCAGGCGAATCCGGTAAATGGCACGAGCGCTTCAAATTGAAGACTCAATTGGGAGCGAATCCGGTCGTCCACATGATCGATCTTCGTTCTTTTGATGGTGGATGCGGTGCCAGGCGGACGTTTCGAAGACGGGCTGTTGGGGGCGGGTGTTTGGTGGGGGTTGCGCGATGTTCGGCTGTTGCAGCACCCTTCATCCGGCAGAGCGATACACGGCACCATCAACAGAGCGGCATACGCAAATAAAGCAGCACGCAGGTTCATGTATCGAATCCGAAATGTAACCCTGATTCGTCCCTGTGATCAATTTGTCTTCATGGTCACTGAGTGGTTTCCCAACCAAGACGATTCCCGCGCTGACCACAGAGCCCGTCTTCTACTTCGTCAGTTCCAGCAACACGTTTCCCGCAAGCTTAGCCCTTCTTATCAGCTCACATATCACTGCAACCAACACGTAAATACTATAGAACGAAAGACACATCCAAATGAATTTCCTAAGCAGAATGATATCGTCAGCTTCTCTTACAGCCGCATTCGCAATATCGCCCATCATATTGACCCATGGGATCATCAGGGCCATATAACCCACAACAAAGCTGACAGCCATTGTGCGCCAGAATGCTATTCTCTCCTTCAACCATTCCAGCCTGAATTCCAAGGGAATATGCTGCGCGTTCGCACGCTCAGATTCTGACGGTGCGTATCTCACATACACAGATACAGTCCCGCATATCGCATACAGAGTGATCCAGAATAAAACCATAGGATGCGGGAATTCAGGACGGCAATTCCACAAAGCAACAGCGCCGCAGCCCATAATCACAGCAGTGGAGATCACGCTCTTCATCACACGCGCTCTTGCCTTGTTCATTCCGATATATGTCAGGATGAACAGTGGCAAAGCGAACGCCATTATCCACATTCCCAGTGCGTAGTGTCTCTCTCTGTAGGCAGAAATGACATGGCTGTGTAAATGCGAATCCACATAGGTTATGCCACCGGTAACAAGCATGAACCCACATGCATTAAACAACGCGATTCTAAGAGTAAACAACCTGTCGCTGTTCATCTCCGCTTTGGATGAAGCGACATCCATTGTAGTGACGGTTGCAGATGCTGTGGCTTGAGTTGGAGTCAGTTGCCGAGTCTCGGCATCAGAACTGGCCGGACTCTGGTTGGTTGAGTCATGAAGTGCAGGGGGCTGTATTGCGTCATTCGTTGACGGAGTCGCGGATACGGAAGGCCCCTGATGAAAACGTTTGCGTTCCGTCGGAGTGTTCACTGTGGGTGTTTGAACGGTGCGTTGCTCATTGAGGATTTGAGCCATCGTTTTGAACGTTTGTCGTTCCTCGCGATTTCTGAACACTTCCTTGAACCAGCGCATATGTGATGTCTTCCGACGGGACGCAGCGCATCCTACGCTACTGGCCTGAACGGTCAACCGGAAACCAGGTTGTGCTGCGGGTGAAGAAACAGGCGTCAGGTCTCAACATCAGACATGCTCTTCATCACCTTCGCCAGCATCCGCCCGCGTCCGCCGACTCACGTCGGCGGCTACGGGGAAGGCCACCTCCCTTATCGCATCTGGCGGTTTGAGTGTTTCAACGGCATCCAACGATGCAACCCTGTTTGACAGCCCCGATTGACCCTGCAAGAATCACCACGATGAACATCCGCACACTTGTGAAGTGGTTCCGCTGCCTCACGAGCCAACACAAATGGTTAACTCGTGTCGTCGCATGTGCGGTAGCGAGTGCGTTCGTATTCGTGCCTGGACTTGTGTGTCCGCATGTCGACACATACGCAGATACGGCTGCGGCAATATCCATACCGTTCCTCTGTTTTGGCCTTTTCATTACAGAAGACTTTTTCACAAGGTTTATCTGTCTTAGCGGTGCGATGATAGCCATCGTCAGGTTTCAGCTGCTTTGATTTACGAAGGGGAGACCCGGGCGGCGGACTCTGACCACCGCTACAGTTCGGACGCTCCTCTCTGCGTTCTCCGCGCCTCTGCGGTGAATCCGCTTCCTCGCGTCAGCGGCTACGAAGAAGACCGCTCGCGTCCCTATCGAACCACCGTATCATGGCTTGACTGCGTGGGGGCGCGGATGCTTAATCGCGCCAGAGAGGATATGACCGCGAACAACCCGAGCTCCATGTTCAGAGTATTTCTCTCTTCCACTTGGCTCGATCTCCAGCGGGAGCGCAAGGCGGCGGAAGACTGCCTGCACCGCCTTCGCGAAACCAAACACGTCGGCATGGAATACTTCGGCAGCCGCAACGAGACTCCTCGTGAAACATCCCTGGCCGAAGTGGACGACTGCCAACTCTACGTGGGCATTTTCGGCGGACGCTATGGGACAGGCATCACAGAGGCCGAATACCTCCGCGCGCGCGAGTTGAATCTGGATTGTCTGATCTACTTCAAGGACGAGAGGTTAATCACTAAAGCCCGGCGCGATTTAAGCGCCGCTAAACGCCTGAAGCAGGCTCGGTTGAAGAAGAGACTGCGGCGCGACCACGTCGTCAGCGTGTTCACGAGTTCGGACAATTTGGCCGCACAGCTCACGGCCGATCTTCACAAATGGCTCGCCAAGCATCCCGCCTTGGCCGGGAAATCTTTCCAGGCCATCCACCAGCTTCCTTCCCTGACCGAACACTTCACCGGACGCACGGCGGAACTGAAGACACTCTGCAAAGGCATCCGCCAGCGGGCCAAGGAGGGCAAGCCCACCGCCATCGTCAGCGCCATCGAGGGTTTGGGAGGCGTGGGCAAGACCGAGCTTGCCGTCGCCGTCGCGTATGAACTCGCCGGCGATTTCCCGGAGGCGCAGATCGTTCTCCAACTCGCCGCGCACTCAACCAGTCCCGCCACGCCGGCACAGGTCCGTGATGAACTTCTCAGCAAGGTCCATCCCGATAAGAAACTGCCCGAAGATGACCGCGAGCTGTGGGAGCTTTACCAGAAGATCTTCCGCGACGACAACGGCCAGCCGCGCCGGATGCTGGTCATCCTCGACGACGTGGCGGACGACGACCAAGTGCGGGCGCTCATGCCGCCGCGGGGCTGCGCCGTCCTCATCACATCCCGGCGCGCGCTGGAGAGCGGCGAGTCTCTGCATCTGACCACCTTCCCCCGCGCCGAGGCTATCGCACTGCTGCGGTCGTTTCGTGCGGACCTGACCGAGGCCGACGCGGGCGCGGTGGCGGAACTGTGCGGCTTTCTGGCCATTGCGTTGCAGGCAGCCGGCGGTTTCCTGAAACGCCACGCCTCCAAGCCCGCAACCGAATACATTGCCGAACTGCGCGGCGATCCTCTCAACCGTCTGCATCACACGGACGCCCAGTTCGATGTCAACGGGGTGTTCGAGCGCAGCCTGCGCGACATGACGGCCCCGCAGCGCGCCGCGTTCCACCGGCTCTCGGTCATGGCCAGCGGGTTCGACCGCGAGGCTGCTCTCGCGGTGGCGGGCAGCAAGGGCGACGATCTGGATGAGTTGGTGGCCCTGAACCTGTTGGAGTTTCATCCGCCCACGCAGCGTTTCGACTGGCACGATCTGCTCCGCGCGTTTGCCGCGAAGGGCCTGAAGCCGAAGGAGGAACTCGCCGCCCGAATGAGCCATGCGTGCCATTTCACGGCGGTTGGCGATCGCGCAGAAGAACTCTATCTGGCCGGTGGCGGGAAGACACTGGACGGGCTGGCGCTGTTTGACCGCGAGCGCCGCCATATCGAAGCCGCCTTCGAGTTTCTGCATTCCTGTAGCCGCCGACGTGAGGAGGCGGAATCCGAGCCGTCGGCCAGCGTCCGCCGACTTACGTCGGCGGCTACGAAGGAGGCTGCCTGCCGCCAACTGGTGGCTCTTGTGAATGCTGTGGTTTATACGGGCGGCTTGCGGTTTCATCCCCGTGACCAGCGCATCCCTTGGCTGGAAACCCAACTCGCCGCCGCCCGCGAGATCGGCGACCGGCAGAACGAAGGCGCCGCGCTGGGTAACCTGGGCAACGCTTACGACGACTTGAGCGACGCCCGCAAAGCCATCGAGTATCACGAGCTGTGGCTGGTCATTGCCCGCGAGATCGGCGACCGGCGCGGCGAAGGCAACGCGCTGGGCAATCTGGGCCTCGCCTACGCCGACTTGGGCGACGTCCGCAAAGCCATCGAGTTTTACGAGCAGCATCGTGTCATCGCCCGCGAGATCGGCGACCGGCGCGGCGAAGGCCAAG
>JACRJX010000016.1 GCA_016235595.1 Verrucomicrobiota bacterium | reverse complement strand
GCAGCCACCGAGACCGCGATGAAGGAAAAGAAAGCCCGTGTCGAGGACGCGCTCCACGCGACCCGCGCCGCGGTCGAAGAAGGCATCGTCCCCGGCGGTGGCGTGGCCCTGCTGCGCGCGTTGCCTGAGGTCGAGAAGCTCAAGCTGGAAGGCGACGAGCAGATCGGCGTCAACATCATCAAGCGCGCTCTCGAAGAGCCCATCCGCAAGCTGACCTTCAATGCCGGCGTGGAAGGTTCCATCGTCCTGCAGGAGATCAAGAAGCGCAAGGGCAGCGAGGGCTTCAACGTCGAGACCCTCCAATACGAAGACCTGTTCAAGAGCGGCGTTGTGGACCCGACCAAGGTCACCCGCTCCGCGCTCCAGAATGCGGCCTCCATCGCCGGCCTCCTGCTGACGACCGAGTGCCTCATCACCGAGATCCCCGAGAAGGAGAAGCCTGCTCCTCCGGCCGGTGGTCCCGGCGGCGGCTACCCCGGCGGCGGCGAGTTCTAATCGCAGCCAGCCAGTAGCGCGGACCTCCAGTCCGCCAAAGTTGTAAGCGTGCGGGCGGGACTCGAAAGAGTCCCGCCCGTTTCGTTTTGGGGCACTTGGCGATGGCACGTCGGCTGATTGAGGATAAACTCGATTTGGAGCCTTACTAGATGATGACCACCTGCAAATATTGCGGGACGAAGGTGATCCCGATGTCGAACGGTTGCTGTCCCAATTGCCAAGAGCCACTCACCGAAAATGCTGTCAAAGTGCCGCTTGCAATACCATCTCACAAACCTCCCCTGTCCGATCGAATAAGTGAGTTGGTCTTGTGGTGCATTGTCGGGCCGATTTCTCTTCTCTTTGCTGGCACCTCTCTTTTTGTAATTCTAGACGTAACGCTAAAAAGATATGGCCCGTGTACTGCGCCATTAGAAGGCGTCTACGGGCTTTTGGGATTGGTCTTGGGGTCAATTTGTTTTCCTTTGTCGGCGTTTCTTCTCATTGGTGCTGTCGTCGGAATTGTTTCATGGTTTCGTAAACGCTGATTTTTTTCATCACTAGGGTCAGTCCTCACATCTGGCCGAAATTAGCTGAACCGTTGCCTACCCACCGCCCGCCCTTTAGCTTTTGTCCATCAGAAACCGGCCCGCGGCGGCGAGGGGATCTTCTACTTTAGATTTTGGATTGAGGATTGAAGGAATCTCTCCACCTTTGGCCGCTGGCACCAAACCGTTTGGCGGTGCCAGAACCACCACGCGCACTGAGCTTGAGATACTGCAAGAACAGGAGATAATAACGCCATGCGATTACTGCCTGTCATGATCCTGCCAGCGCTTTTCCTGATGCCGCTTTCGGGCATCTGCGCGGAACCGCCGCCCTCAACACCCGAGAAACCTGTGCCGGCCAAGTCGAATCGCTCGCAACCTAAAACACCGCGGGAGGTTCTCAAGGGCGAATGGCTGGACCCAGACCCAAGCGCACCCAACGGCACTCAATACAAAACGTTTCACAGCGCGGTCATCGGGAGCAACGCCAGCTATCTCGTGTGGCTGCCGCCGGGCTACGAGCAGGGAACGAAGCGATATCCGGTGATCTATTGGCTGCACGGACGGAGCAAGAACCAACGCACCGGCGCGCTGATATTCGTCCCTCAAGTCGAGGCTGCCATCAAGGAAGGCCTGCTGCCGCCCGTCATCGTCGTCTCGGTCAACGGCGTGGGGCCCAGCTACTACCTCGATGCGCCCAACGGCCGTTTGCCGGTCGAGAGCGTGATCATCAAGGACCTGATCCCGCATGTGGACCGGACGTATCGCACCATCGCCCGGCGCGAAGGGCGGGTGATTGAGGGATATTCCATGGGCGGCTTTGGCGCGGCGCGCCTGGGGTTCAAGTTTCCGGAGTTGTTCGGGACGGTCGTTGTGAGTGCCGGGGCGTTGCAGAGCTCCAATGGGTTCAATGCGGAAGAGCATCCGAAACAGCTGGCCCGCAAGAACGCCGACAAACTGCGCAAGACGCGCATCCACATCGGGTGCGGTGCGCTGGACGGCCTGCTGCCCACGAACCTGGAACTGCATAGGTTGCTGCAACAACTCGGGATCGAGCACTCATATCAGGTGGTGCCCGACATGGCTCACGACTCGGCACTCTACTACGAGAAGCTCGGAACGAAGGTCTTCGAGTTCCATCGAAAGAGTCTCGAAGCACTGAACAAGGGCCGGTAGACGCAGCCGGACCGACAGCCAATCTGTCATCGGGGGTCTGTCCTCAAAACCTGGTAGAATTCGCAGGACCGTTGCCGTTCCCGCCGCTCGCGCGTCTTTAGCCGCCGGCCTCGTAACGCGGACACTCCTGTCCGCGCCGTCCTGCCGCAACCAACCCGCGCGGACAAGAGTGTCCGCGTTACGACGATGCTGCACCGGTCCATGCTCCCCATGTGCGTCAAATTTCGGAGGTCCAACCTTTCCAGAAACGGCGAGACTGTGGTAGGTTCGCGCAACCATTGAAAGGAACGAAGCTCATGCAAGTATCGAGACGCGGTTGGCTGAAGAATGCAGGTGTGGCTTGTTTTGGCGCGGCGTCAGGCGGACTGGCGGCGTCGTTGTGCGGGGCCTCCACGCCGTCGGGCGCGGGAGCGCCGCCGTTGCCATGGCCTTATGTGAAGCTGGACCCCGATGCGGTCGCGGCAGCCGCGTATGAGATGCATTACAAGGGCGGTTGTTGCTTCGCAGTCTCCGGCAGCATCATTGGCGAGCTGGCCAAGAAGGTCGGCGCGCCTTTCACGACCTGGCCGACGGCGGTGATGACTTACGGCGGGGCTGGCGTGGCGGGCGTTGGCAGTCTCTGCGGCGCGCTGAACGGCGCGGCAATGGTCACGTTCCTTCTGGCGGGTTCGTCTGAGAAGGAAAAACAGAGCAAGGCTTCCGAGATCACGCGCGACATCTTCAACTGGTATGCGCAGACGGCGCTGCCGACCTTCCGCCCCGCGCAGCCGAAATTTGAAACTGTCAAGGTCATCTGCCGCTCGAACCTCTGCCACGTCTCGGTCACCAAATGGTGCAAGGCGTCGAAGTGCAAGTTTTCCTCGAAAGAGCGCGAGGAGCGCTGCGCGTGCCTCAGCGGGTCGGTGGCGAAACACACGGTGGAGCTGCTGAACGCCCATCTCGCCGGCGAGTTCAAGGCGGCTTACAAGCTTCCGGCCGAGGCGCAGAAATGCCGGGATTGCCACGACAAAGGCAGCGCGCGCGAAGACAGCCGCGCCCAGATGGATTGCGGCGTGTGCCATTTCACGAAGACACCGCACCCGCAGTTGTAGCCGCGTTTATTTCCCACCAGGACAAGATGTCAATCGCGGGCGGGACCTTCAAGTGTCCCGCCCGTTTCGTTTGACCCGGACGCAACGTCCAACCCAGGAACAGTCGGAACCATTCACCATGAACAGAAGAACGAGAACCCAAAAAGCGATACTGGCAGTATTGATCAGCGCGATCCTGGCATCTTCGGCTGCAACGGCCGGCGATTGGAAATGGAGCCAGTACGGCCTTCCGAAAAGCGACTTGAAGACGTGCATCCCGGACACGCGAGGGGAACAGGACTTCTGGTGGATTCCCTATTTCCAAAGAAAGCTGAAACAGCCCAGGAACAACCTGCTCTTCATAGGTGACTCCATCACCGACCTTTGGACATACCCTGTCACCCACCGATATCCAGGCGGGTTGGACACCTGGAACAAGCGTTACAAGGACATCGCCACGAACTTCGGAATCACGGGAGACAAGACGCAGACCGTGCTTTGGCGACTGACCGAAGGCAAATCCCTCGAAGGCTACACGCCCAAATACATCGTCCTCCTGATCGGCATCAACAACCTTCTTCAAAACGACACCCCGGAAGACACGATTGCCGGAATCAGGGCCATCGTCAGCCATCTGAGAAAGGTTCTTCCTGACGCGAAGCTGCTCGTTCTCGGAGTCTTCCCCTGTCAGGAGAAGCCCAACGCCCCAATCAGGAGCAAGGTCAAGGCCGTCAACGACCAGATCAAGAACCTGGCCGACTCGAAACACGTTTATTTCGCGGACATCGGACACGTGTTCCTGGAGAAAGACGGTTCAATTACGAAGGAAGTCATGAGGGACCTGCTGCATCTTTCGCCCAAGGGTTACGAAATGTGGGCGGATGCCATGGAGCCGCACCTGAAGACACTGTTCAACGGCGACGCTTCCATGAAACTTCGGAAGGATTAGTCCAGTCGCAACAGCGGATCACCGCCCGTGCGTCTTTAAGAACGCCTTCAGAATCCGCGCCGTGTGGCCGTGAGCGCCGTCGCGTGTGATTTCCTCCGGCGCGCCGAGCGCCACCACACGCCCGCCGGCGTCACCACCTTCCGGGCCGAGGTCAATGAGGTGGTCAGCCTCGGCGATGATGTCAAGGTTGTGCTCGATGACAACCAGCGTGTTGCCCGCGTCCACCAAGCGGTGCATCACTTCGATGAGCCGGGCCACGTCCGCCATATGCAGCCCCACCGTCGGCTCGTCGAGGATGTAGAGCGTGCGGCCCTGTGTCGGCTTTGACAACTCCGTCACCAGCTTGATGCGCTGCGCCTCGCCACCGCTGAGCGTCGGGCTTTGCTGGCCGAGCGTGAGGTAATCGAGGCCGACATCGTGCAGCAGCGACAGCGGCCGCGTCAGGAACGGCTCCGCCTTGAAATACTCCAGCGCCTCCTCGACGCTCATCGCCAACACATCGGCAATGGTCTTGCCTTTGAACCGCACGTCGAGCGTTTCCGGCGTAAACCGCCGGCCGCCGCATTCGTCGCACGTCACGCGCACGTCGGGCAGGAAGCTCATCGCGATGCGCTTGATCCCCTGCCCCTCGCACACGTCGCAGCGCCCGCCGCCGCGCGCGGCCGGCACGTTGAACGAGAACCGCTCCGGCCCGTAGCCGCGCATCTTCGCCTCCGGCACCTGCGCAAACAACCGCCGGATGTCGTCATAGAACCCGACGTAGGTCGCCGGGCACGACCGTGGCGTCTTCCCGATGGGCGTCTGGTCCACCTCCAGCACGCGATGGATGTCGGAAGGAAGAATGACGCGGTTGGCCCGCCGACTGTGGGCCGGGTCCCCTGCCCCTGCGCCGGTAACGCTGGCCGCGCGGCGTGAGGACACGCGGCCCACGGCGTCCGTCGCTCCATGCAACAACACATCCCGCACGAGGGTGCTTTTGCCACTGCCACTGACACCGGTCACCACGGTGAACCGCCCCAGCGGAAACTTCACCGTCAGCTTCTTCAGGTTGTGCAGCATCGCGTCGCGCACCTCGACAAACTGTTTGCCATCGCCGCGCCGCGTTCGTGTCGGATGCCGCATCGGCTCTCGCAGGAATCTGCCCGTGACCGATGCCGGCACCCGTATCACTTCCTTCGGCGTGCCCGCCGCCACCAACTTGCCGCCGTGGATGCCCGCGCCGGGACCGAGATCAATCAGATGGTCAGCGGCGCGGATCGTCGTCTCATCGTGCTCGACCACGACCACCGTGTTGCCCTTCTCACGCAATTTCTTCAGCGTCCGCAGCAGCATCTCGTCGTCTCGCGGATGCAGGCCGATGGTCGGCTCGTCGAGAATGTAGCAGACGCCGCGCAGGTTCGAGCCGAGCTGCGCCGCAAGCCGGATGCGTTGGCTCTCGCCGCCGCTGAGCGTCGTGGCGCTGCGGTCGAGCGCAAGATAACCGAGGCCGACTTCCTCAACGAACGCCAGCCGCGACCGCATTTCGGCAACCATGTCGCGCGCAATCTCGCGCTCGCGGCCCACCAGCTTGAAACCATCGAGGTAACGATGGAACTCACTCGTTGGCATGGCGGTCAGGTCGGCGATGTTTTTGCCGCGCAAGCGCACCGCGCAGGCCACTGGATTCAGCCGCGCGCCCCCGCAATCCGGACACGCCTCCTCGCCGCCCTCCCACCACGCGTTCCACACCGCCTCCTCGCCGGTCTGTTCCTCGTCCACGCCGCGCATGGCCAGGCCGAACCCGTAACACGCCGGGCACCAGCCGTGGCGCGAGTTGAACGAGAACAGGCGCGGGTCGAGTTCCTCGAAACTGCGGCTGCATTTCGGGCAGGCGCGCTTGGTCGAGAACACGACATCCTTCCGGTGCGGCGCGGCGACTTGCAATGTGCCGTTGCCGAATTCCAATGTCCGTTCCACCAGTTGCGTCAGCCGCCGGTTCGCGCCGCTGACCGTGGGCCGGGCAATGACGAGGTCAATGTCGTGCTCCTTGAACCGGTCGAGCCGCGGGAAGTCCGCGCTCGGCAGGTAGCCGCCGTCCACGCGCAACTGCTCGATGCCCTTGCGCGCGGCCCACTCGGCGAGGTCGAGGTAAAACCCTTTGCGGGCGCGCACGCGCGGCGCGAGCAGTTCGATCTGCTGGCCGCGATAGTCCTTTGCGATGGCCGCCACGACCGCGTCCACCGTCTGCGGTTCGATGGCGACGTTGCATTCGGGACAGAACTGCGTGCCGAGCTTGGCGAAGAGCAGCCGCAGGAAGTGGTAGATCTCCGTGACCGTCGCGACGGTGCTCTTGCGGCCGCCGCGGCTCGTGCGTTGCTCGATGGCGACCGTTGGCGGCACGCCGATGACGAGGTCCACGTCCGGCCGCGCCGCCGGCTCGATGAACTGCCGCGCGTAGGCGTTGAGCGTTTCGAGATATCGCCGCTGGCCTTCGTTGAAGAGCAGGTCGAACGCGAGCGTGCTCTTGCCGCTGCCGCTGACGCCGGTGATGACGGTGAACCGGTCGCGCGGAATGCTGACGCTGAGGTCGCGCAGGTTGTGCTCGCGGGCACGGACAATTTCAATGGCGCCACTCCGCTTGAACGTAGGAGGGGCCTCAGCGCCCCGACCCTCTTTGGATTGCGCTTGAAGGAGTCGGGGTGCTGAGGCCCCTCCTGCATTCTGACGCAGCGCCTGGCCCGTATGCGACGCCTTGCACGCCATCACCTGCTCCGGCGTTCCTTCCACTACGATGTGTCCGCCCTCGTCGCCGCCTTCGGGACCGAGGTCAATCACCCAGTCGGCATTGCGAATCACATCGAGGTGGTGCTCGATGACGATGAGCGAATGTCCGCGCTCCAGCAGCCGCTCGAACGCCGTCAACAGCGTCTGGATATCATCGAGGTGCAGCCCGGTCGTCGGCTCGTCAAAGAGGAACAGCGTCTTCTCCAACTTCACCTCGGCAAGATGACTGGCCAGTTTGAGCCGCTGCGATTCGCCGCCGCTGAGCGTCGTGATCGGCTGGCCCAGTTTCATATAGCCGAGACCGACCTCACGCAGAGGTTCCAGCTTGGCGAGCAGCGTCTTCTCGCCCGCGAAGAACTCGACCGCCTCGTCCACCGTCAGGTCAAGCACGTCAGGGATGTTCTTGCCGTTGTAGCGAATCGCGAGGATCGGCGGGCGGTAGCGTTTGCCGTCGCACTCCGGGCAACGCAGGAACACGTCGCTGAGGAACTGCATCTCGACGTGCTCGAAGCCGGTGCCCTCGCAAACCGGACAGCGGCCAACCTCGCTGTTGAAGCTGAATGTCGAGCCGGTGAAACCCTGTGCGACGGCGTCGGGCGTGGCGGCAAAGAGCTTGCGAATTTCATCGAACGCGCCGGTGTAGGTCGCGGGATTTGCGCGCGGCGTGCGGCCAATGGGCGTCTGGTCCACCAGCACCACGTCGCCGACTTGCTCGTGGCCGTCGATGGCGCGATGCGCACCCGGCATTTCGTCGGGATGATGTTTCAACTTGCAGAGCGCGCGGTAGAGCACGTCATGGACGAGCGTGGACTTGCCGCTGCCGCTGACGCCGGTGAGCACGACGAGGCAATTGAGCGGGAAACCGGCATCGATGTTCTTGAGATTGTGCTCGGCTGCGCCGCGCACCCAAAGCCGCGGCTGGCCGTCGGTCACTGAAGCCCGTTCGCGTTTCAGCGCGATGCGTTTCTTGCCGCCGAAATACTGGCCGGTCAGCGACCCCGGCGACTTGCAGAGGCCTCCAAACGTTCCCTCAAAAACGAGTTGTCCGCCGTGTTCACCGGGGCCTGGACCGAGGTCGAGCACGCGGTCGGCGGCACGGATCAGGTCGGGGTCGTGCTCGACCACCAACAGTGTGTTGCCCTTGTCGCGCAGGCCGTGCAGGACGCCCGTGAGCCGGCCGATGTCGCGCGGATGAAGACCGATGCTCGGCTCGTCGAGGACGAAGAGAGTGTTCACCAGCGACGTGCCAAGCGCGGTGGTAAGGTTGACGCGTTGGACTTCGCCGCCGCTGAGCGTGCGCGACTGGCGATCCAGCGTCAGGTAACCCAGGCCCACGTTGTTGAGATATCGGAGGCGTGTGCGAATCTCATTCAGCAACAGCTCAGTGGCCTTGTCGAGCGCACCGGCAAACCTCAAGCGTTCGAAGAATGCGAGCGACTTCGAGATCGGCTGCGCATAAAGCTCGTGGATAGGCAGCCCACCGATTCGCCAACAGAGCGCGTCGCGCTTGAGTCGCGAGCCGCCGCATTCGTGACACGGCACGTAGGCCCGATAGCGTGAGAGCAACACGCGAACGTGCATCTTGTAGGTCTTCGTTTCCAGCCACGCGAAGAACCGCTTCAGGCCATACCATTGGCGGTCTTCCCAACTGCCCTCGCCATCAATCACCCATCGCTTCCACTTCTCCGGCAGATTCTCCCACGGCACGTCGGTCGGACACCCCGCGCGTGGCGCAAACTTCATCATGTCGTCCTGACACTCGTGGTAACTCTCGCTCTGCCAAATCTTGATCGCGCCGCCGGCCAGCGTCAGCGCCGGGTTTGGAACAACGCGGTCGTAGTCAATCTCGATGGTGCGGCCAAACCCACGGCACTTGTCGCACGCGCCGAGCGGTGAGTTGAATGAGAACAGGTTCGGCGATGGATCGCGGTAGTGGATGTCGCAGTCAGGACAGTGGAGGTCGGAGGAAAAGTTGAGCGTGGAGCGTGAAGCGCCGGACGCCGGACGGATTTGGACGCGGCCTTTGCCGAACTTGAGCGCGACCTCCAGAGCTTCGATGGCGCGAGCGCGGCTGGATGGCTCGACGCGGACACGATCTGCGATGACATCGAGGGTAGCGCCGGGTTTGATGGCGCGCGGGTTCTCGTCGAGCCGCACCACCTGGCCATTGATGAGCACGCGCTGGAAACCCTGCTTGGCCAGCAGGTCGCGGGCCTCTTCGGCCTTGAAGGACTTCGGCACCGGGCACGGGAACGTAACGAGCACTTCCTGTTTGAGGGCCTGTTGCGTGAGCGTCTGCCAGATGGTATCGCCGTTGTCGCGGCGGACGGGCTTGCTGCAGCCGCGGCAATGGAGCGTGGCGGCGCGGGCGTAGAGGAGTTTGGCGTGGTCGCACAGTTCGGTCATCGTGCCGACCGTGCTGCGCGAGGTGCGAACGGGGTTGGTCTGATCAATGGCGACAGCGGGTGGAATACCGACGATACGATCCACGCGCGGCTTGTCCATGCGGTCGAGGAACTGCCGCGCGTAAGGCGAGAACGTCTCGACATAACGCCGCTGGCCCTCGGCATAAAGCGTGTCGAACGCGAGCGAGGACTTGCCGCTGCCACTCACGCCGGTGACGACAATGAAGCGGTTCAACGGCAGCCTGAGGTTCAACCCCTTCAGGTTGTTCTGCCGCGCGCCTTCGATCAGGATGAATTCACTCTCTGACATTCACCCTGACTATAGGCAGCCAGCGAAAGTTTTCAACGGTAGCCACAGCAACCGCAGAAACAGTTCACAGAAGTGTTCGATGGCTTGGCGTCAGATCTTCCAGCCTTTACGGTATTGATGCTGGATAAACTGCTGCGCTTCGGGACAGTTTTTGGCGCGCAGCTTTGCGGCGTCCCACTCCAGCTTCTTGCCCGCGCGGTAAGCGACGTTGCCGAGCAGCACGGTTTCGGCCAGCGCGCCGGAGTAATCGAAGTTGCATGTGGTCGGGCCGCCAGTCTTGCAGGCCTCGGTCCATTCCTTGTGATGGCCGATCGAGTCGGGGATGAATGGTTTCGGCGGCTCGAAGCCCGCGAAATCCTTCTGCGGCAGCAGCGCGTGCCGGCCATAGTCGGCGAGCAACATCCCTTTCTGACCGATGAAGAGCACGCCGCTCTTCCACTCGGACTTCTTTTTGTTTCCATTCTTGTCCGGTTTCTCGTCCGGCACCACCGACGGCAGAATCTCCGGCTGCTTGCCGCCGTGATACCACGTCAGCTTCACCGGCGGCTTCTTGCCGCGCGCGGGATATTCGTAGCGCAGGATCAGCCACGGCGGCACGGTTTCGGGATGAACCGGCGGGCCGTCCACCACCTCGACCGATGAGCAGTAGTGCAACCCGAGCGCCCAATGCGGCAGGTCCATGTAATGGCAGCCGAAGTCGCCCAACCCGCCGCCGCCAAACGCCCACCAGTTTCGCCACCGGCCCGGCAGATAGTCGGGATGATATGGCCGCTCTTCCACAGGGCCGAGCCAAAGATCGTAGTGCAGACCCGCAGGCACCGGCGGTGTGTCGGCGGGCCGCTCCATGCCGCCATACTTCACGTTCACCCATACGTGCACCTCGGCCACCGGACCGATCGCGCCGCTCTGGATCAACTCCACTGTGCGCCGATAGTTTGTGCCGGCGTGAATCTGCGTGCCCATCTGCGTCACTGCCTTCATCTTTCGCGCCGCTTCACGGACGATGCGGCATTCGGACACCGTGCGGGTCAGAGGCTTCTCGCAGTAGACGTGGCGTCCGCTTCGCAACGCCGCCACGCTCACCACCGCGTGGGTGTGGTCTGTCGTCGAGCAAACCACGGCGTCCATGTCCTTCTGCTCCAGCATCTGGCGGAAATCGTTGTAGGTTTTCGCCTGCGGAAACTTCTTGGCCGCAGCCGCCAGCAACGTGTCGTCCACATCGCAGAGCGCCACGATGTTCTCGTGGGCCACACCGGAGAGGTTGGCGCCGCCGCGGTGCGCGACACCGACAACGCCGATGTTCAACTTCTCGTTGGCCGACAGCCGGCGCGCGGCCGACGCAGCCTGTTGGTTGCCCAGCCAGAATCCCGCTCCGCTGAGCGTGGTCCACTGGATGAATTGACGACGATTGAGTTTGGTTTTCATAGGTGAGTCTCCTAACGATCCGACCGGCTGCGATTCGCCGGCTTGTTGGCTGCAACGGGCGGTTCAGCATCTTCCACAAAAACCGCTCTCACGACCTTCGATAGCACCCTGGCTCTGTGTTTATGGCTTTTGCCGCCAGGAATGAACAGTCCATCTCCTCGTTCAAACACGCGGATTCCATCTGCGAATTCGATCTCAAACCGGCCCTGCAAAATATATCCGCAGTGGCCCTTCTCACACCAATGGGGTGGCATGGCTTTGGTGTATTCCACCAGCCTCAACTTCCTATCGCCATCGGTGACAGTCTTTTGACGAACTCCGTCCGTGACGCGTTCCCAGGCGAGCGATGCGAAATCAACCCGGTAGCCAGTCATTCTCTTCGACCCTTCTTCATCGGGGTATCTCCCGGATGTAGATGTTCTTGAACCAAAGAGTGTTCCCGTGGTTTTGCAGCTCGATCTGGCCGGTGGGATACATGCCTTTCTTGCGTTCCCAATAATTCTCCATCGTCACGTTGTCCGTCACCAGCTCGCCGTTGAGCCAGACACTGACCTTGTCGCCCACCATACGGATGCGGAACGTATTCCACTCGCCCACGGGCTTGTCGGCCTTCTTCAGCGGATTGCTGGGGTTGACCTTGTTGTTGTATAGCCCGCCGGAGCCGACGGTGTGTTCCCAAATCTGCACCTGCGGCGAACCTCGCAGATAGATGCCGCTGTCGCCTTTCGGCAGGATCTTCCAGTCCACGAACATCTCGAAGTCGCCGTAATCCTTCGCCGTGCAAAGACTCCGTCCCTTGCCGTCGAACACCAGCGCGCCATTCTCGACCCTCCAGTGCGCGCGCATGTTCTCATCAGCTTGCTCCTGCAATCGTTCGCGTTCCTCGACTGAGAGCGCGTTGCGTTTGGCGGGATTGTCGTTCGGCGACGCAAGCAACCCCTTCCATCCGTCGAGGTCGGCGCCATTGAACAGCGCGACGAAACCCGGCGGAGGCGTGTTGTCCACGGCAGATGCAGCGCGATTTTCGAAGTAAACGAACGCGGAGACCGCGAGGATCAGCGGCACACGAAGATGAGCCAGACTCATGGTGGCGCTCAGCTTGCCAAGAAGCGCCGCCAAGTCAAGCAACTGACATCAACGTTTCTTGCCGCGTTGATCCTGCGCCCAAGGCTTCAGGTGCCGGCGCGGGGTGTTTTTTTGTTCCGTCTTCTTCGGCTCGATGCGCTCGCGGGCGCGGGCGCTGATGACGATCGGACAGCCCTGAAACCCGAACGCGGCGCGCAACCGGTCACTGAGATACTTCCGATACGAACTCGTGAACAAATCCGGCCGGTTGACGAACAACAGGAGGTGCGGCGGGCGCGTGCCGACCTGCGTCGCGTAGAAGAATTTCAGCCGGTGGCCGGACCTGGCGGGCGGATGACGCGCGGAGATCGCGTCGGCCATGTTGCGGTTCAGCAGGCCAGTGGTAATGGACTGGCTGAGTTGGTGGTCCACCGAATGAACAGCGGAGATCAGCCGGCTGAGGCCCTGGCCGGTCTTGGCAGAGACAAACACTACCTGCGCGAAGTCGAGGAAGAACAGGATATGATGGAGTTGCTCGATGAATTCCTTCTGCACCTTTTCGCCGATGAGGTCCCATTTGTTGACGGCGAGAATACAGCCTTTGTTGGCGGCGAGAATCTTGCCGCCGATCTTCTTGTCCTGCGCGCTGACGCCGAACGTCGCGTCCAACACGAGCACGGCCAGATCGCATCGCTCGATGCTCAGTTCGGCACGACGGACGCTGAAGAACTCGACGGAGGTGTCCACCTTCTTCCGCGGCCGGATGCCGGCGGTGTCAATGAGCACATAGGGCCGCGTCTCGCCGCCAACCTCTACGCTGAACGGCACGTCCACCGAGTCGCGCGTGGTGCCCGGCGTGTCGCTGACGATCACGCGATCGGCGCGGACGAGGCGGTTGACGAGCGAGGATTTGCCGACGTTGGGCCGGCCGACGATGGCAATCTTGAGAGGCACTTCGGCTTTTGGGGTCTGCGCCCCGGCTTCCGAGAGATCGGCTGGCAAAACCTTGACGGCTTCATCCAGCATCTCATCAACGCCGAAGCCCTGGATGGCGCTGACCGGGAAAACTTTTTTGAATCCGAGCGAGAGAAAATCCACCAGGAGATTCTGTTGCTTCTCCGAGTCCACCTTGTTGACGGCCAGGAAGATCAGCTTGCCGCTTTCGCGGAGTTGGCGCACCACTTCGTGATCGAGCGGGACGACGCCGTCGCGGGAATCCACGACGAGAACGATCAGCGCGGCGTCTTGAATGGCAACCCGGGCCTGTTGACGCATGGCCGTGACGATCTCATCACTGGTCTGTTCACCCTTGACGAGGCCGATGCCGCCGGTATCGAGCAGCGTGAACGGCACCCCGTTCCACTCGGTGTCCACACTAATCCGGTCGCGAGTGATGCCCGCCTCATCGTGGACGATGGCAATGCGTTTGCCGACGATGCGGTTGAACAGGGCGCTTTTGCCGACGTTGGGCCGGCCGACGATGGCGATAACAGGTAACATAGGTTGAAACTAAACCTTCAGGTTGACGACACTATTGAATTGCTTCGCGCCGTCGAAAAGATACCACACGAGCGAGACGCTGGTGAAGAATGCGGCGGCGTAAAGTGGCCAGGCGATGGCCGCAGGATCCATCTTCAGCATCACGCAGCCGAGCGTGACCATCTGGAACAGCGTGGCAATCTTGCTGACGATGCGCGGCTTGACCTTGACCTCGCCGATGATGATGTGAATGAGCAACGCGCCGGCCATAAGCAACACGTCGCGGCTGACGACCAGGATCGGAAACCATAGCGGCAATTTCGGGAACGCATTGCCGGGATTGACTGCCAGCAGAATGATCACGGTCATCAGAAGCATTTTATCTGCGATCGGATCGAGCACGCGGCCCAGTTGCGATTGCTGGTTGAACTGTCGCGCAATGAACCCATCCACCGCGTCACTGAGCGACGCCACGACGAACACCCAGAACGCCATCAGCCGGTGCCATTCCTTCGCCACGCCGTCCCCATAGCCGACCGCGTAGTAGACGAGCTGTGACAGGCACACGGGTACCAGCAGGATGCGCAGGATCGTGACTTTGGTGGCAAGTGTGATCATGTGACGATGGATCGTAATCAGTCGTTCAGTGTCAGACGCTCGCGGGCGGTGGCGAGGCGGCCAAGCACGCGGTCGCGGCCGAGGACTTCGAGCAGATGAAACAGGCTCGGTCCGCCCGCCTTGCCGCTGACGGCAACGCGGCACGGGTGAATGAGCGCGGCAGCTTTTACGCCCGACTCCTGCGCCAGCGCGCGCAGGGCGGCGTCGAGTGCCGGATGCGTCCACTCGCCGAGACTGGCGTAGCGGCTGCTCAGTTTCTCCAGCAGTTCCCAACTCTGCGGCGCGCTGCCGAATGTCTTCACGATCACCTCGCGGTCGGTCGTGAAATCGTCCCGGAAGAAATAAGTCGTCCACTCCGGCAACTCGCTGAACAGTTTCACCTTTTCCTTCACGAGACCGAGCACGCGCAGGACGTAATCGTCCGGCTGGCCGGTAGTCAGGCCGGTCTTCGCGAGGAACGAGCGCGCCATTTCAAGGAACCGTTCCACCGGCACCTTGAGCATGTATTGACCCTGCATCCAGTGCAGCTTGTTGTGGTCAAAGCGCGCGTTGTGGCGCTGCACCTGCGCCAGGTCGAACCGCTCGACCGTTTCGGCAAGGCTGAGAAGTTCCACGTCGCCTTTCGGCGACCAGCCGAGCAGCGCCAGGAAGTTCCGCACCGCCTCGGGCACATAGCCGGCGTTCATGTATTCGTGCAGCGCCGCGCCCTTGTCGCTCTTGCTCATCTTCGAGCCGTCGCTGTTCAGAATGAGCGGGATGTGCGCGAACTTGGGCGGCTCGGCGCCGAACGCGCGGTAGAGCGCGATATGCTTCGGCGTGTTGGAGAGATGGTCCTCGCCGCGAATGACATGTGTGATCTTCATCTCGATGTCATCCACGACGTTGACGAGGTGGAACACCGGCACGCCGTCGCGGCGGACGATGACAAAATCGGGGTCGGCCATCTCGGTGTCGTTGAGCGGGCGCGTGACGTTGCCGCAAATGAGGTCAGGGACGGTGATCGGCTCGCGCGTCATGCGAAACTTCACGACGGTGCCGCCTTTTTCCTTGTCCTCGAACTCGTAGGCCGCGCCGCTTTCGATCAACCGCTGGACGTAGCGCCGGTAGATATCCTTGCGTTGGCTCTGGAAATACGGCCCGTGCGCGCCGCCCTTCTCCGGCCCCTCGTCCCATTCGAGGCCAAGCCAGCGCAGCCCATCCAGAATGACCTGAACCGCTTCCTCGACATGACGGGTCTCGTCAGTGTCTTCGATGCGAAGCACGAAAGTCCCGCCGGTGTGGCGGGCATAGAGAAAATTGAACAGCGCCGTCCGCGCTCCTCCGATGTGGAGAAACCCGGTTGGCGACGGCGCAAATCGAACTCGAATATCAGACATAAGGCGGGGCAATCTATCAGCCGCCCGCCCAGCGGCGCAAGAGAGGAACACCGTGGTTTACGTGTGCCGCGAGCCGTGCGGATGTTGATGCTGGAGACTATGGGGCTTCTCCAGGCCATGCGCCAGCATCAATGCCTCGTCGCTGAGCAATGTCACCGTGGGGCCGTCGGCCACCACGCGGCCTTCGTCCATCACGATGACGCGAGGACAAAGCTCCACCACCAGTTCCAAATCGTGGGTGGCAATCAACTGGGTCGCGGGAATCTGCCGCAGCACGGCCTTCAATTCCCGCTTGCCGCGCGGATCGAGGTCGCTGGTCGGTTCGTCGAGCACCAACACGCGCGGCTCGCAGGCCAGCACGCCGGCAAGGCACACCCGCCGTTTCTGGCCGTGGCTGAGATGATGCGGCTGGCGCTTCTCGTAACCGCGGATGCCGGCGCGCGCCAGCGCGTCGCTCACGCGCGCCGCCAGAGCATCGCCGCCCAGGCCGAACTGCTGCGGACCAAACGCCACATCCTCGAAGACCGTCGGACAGAACAACTGGTCATCGGGTTCCTGGAACAGCATTCCAACGTCACGCCGGACGGCGGCGAGGTTCTCCGTCGTCAGCGGCCGGCCACTGACGAACACCGACGGCGCACCGTTCAGCCGTTCGGGAAGGATTCCGTTGAGATGCAACATCAGCGTGGACTTGCCCGCGCCGTTCGGGCCGATCAGGCCGACGCATTCGCCCTCGCCAATGGCAAAACTGACACCGCACAACGCTTCCGTGCCGTCGGGATAACGGAAGCACAGGTTCTGAAGTTCGAGCGCAGGCGTCATTGCCACCCCCTTGCGCACATGGCCGCGTAAATCCGCTCCGCCCTCTCCGTCGAGCGGATGAACAACTGGCCAACGATACCAGCCTGTGACCACCACGCCATGCCCCGCCTGACCGAAAACGCCCGGCTGGCTCGTGCGCGGCTCATGCGGCCGACCTCGTCCACCAGCACAAACAAGTAACGATACATCAGCGCAAGCGTCGTCACCAACAACGACGGCACACGCAGCCGTTGAAGCACGCTCAGCAGGCCGGCGAAAGGCGTCGTATTCGACAACAGGATCATCGTCAACAGACAGAGATTGGTTCTGACCATGACCACGGCGAACACCCGCCAGCCGTCCGGTTGAAACACAGCCAGTCCCGCCACGCCAAGAGCAATCGGTTCCAGCAGTAATAACCGTTTCGCGAGAAACACCGGCGGAATCCGGCTCAGCGCGGCCACAACCAACAACGCCGCCGCCACGATCGCAAAGCCCGCCGGCTGTGAAACCGGCAGCAGCACCGTGGTCAACACCAACGCAACCGCCACAAAGAGTTTCGCAGCCGCCGGTTGCCGATGAACCGGGCTGTCGAGACGACTGTGACGATCCAGGAGGTCGAGACGCATGACAGGAGCTTAACCGCGGGGAGCGGGCGCGTCATCCTTTGATTTCGGCGTCAGCGAGCGCGCCAGCAGCCACGCCAAGGCAAACACAACCACCGTCCCAATCGCGCCAGCCCATGCGGTTGCCCATGTGGCGGATTTCACGCCCGGCATCTGGTAATCGCCCATCGGCGCGACCACGAGCGGCGCGGCGGCAGCCTTGTGCTCGAACCCAAGTGTCGCGGCGACCTTCTCCAAGCCATCGGGAAATGACGACGCCTGCGGCGCGACCAGCAAAGCAAGGCCCAGAGCGACCAACAGCCCGAACGCTGCAAACTCGCCGTAGCGTTGCGGCGGCGCGCCTTCCTCCACCAGTTCCGGCCGCGCGCGGGCGATGCCGACCACCACGAGCGCCGTAATAAGCGCCTCACCCAGGCCGATAAGCATGTGAATGTTGGCCATCGCAGGAAATGCCACCGACCACGCGACCGTGCCAGAAGAAGCAAGCTGGCCCGTACAACTGATCGCCGCCAACACCGTGCTGCACCACGCAGCGAATGCCGACGCCATCACCAAACCGCGCAGGCCCGCGAACAGCCGTCGCACTATGCGGTAAATCCCATAGCCAATGACGACGCCAACAATCGCCATATTGAAAATATTCGCGCCGAGCGCCAGCACACCGCCGTCGGCGAACAGGAAACACTGCACAATCAACACCGCCGACATCACCACCACCGCCGCGCTCGGCCCCAGCAACACCGCCGCGAGCACGCCGCCGACCAGATGCCCCGACGTGCCGCCGGCGACGGGGAAGTTCAACATCTGAGCCGCAAACACAAATGCCGCCGCCAGCCCCATCAACGGCACGCGCCGCCGCGGCAACCGTATCCGCACCTGCCGCAGCGCCAGCGCCAGACCGCCCGCCGCCAGAGCACCGGCGGTCGCCGCCGTCTTCGCGTCCAAAAATCCGTCAGGGATGTGCATCGTCGTTATTTGCCCGTTGTCGCGTTGGGTTCGACCGCCTCTTCAAAGATCTCGGACCGCTTCAACTCGGCCCAGTGCTGGAGTGAGAGCTTGCGGATGGCGGCAAAATAGGCGGGCGTCAAGTTGCCGTGCTGCTTGATCGCGGCGGCAATGTCGGCGCGAATGCGGTTCACGACGACCTGCTTCAACCGTAGTCGCACCGCTTTTCCATCGTGGATGAACACGGCTTCCGGCGTGGCGGGCATCGTCCCGGCAACCGTGATCGTGCCGCGACCGAGGCTGGCACCGGTCGAAACCTGAAGGCCGTCGTTGAGGCAGCTCAGCGGCGGTTTCAATCCCGCGTGGCTCTCGACGCGCAGTTCATCGAACTCCGCGCCCAGCAACTCACGGGCGCGGATGCCCATTTTTGCACCGATGATTGAGTAGGTGCCGAGATGCCGGTGCAGTTCGTTCGTCAGGAGCGTTGCCTTCCATTCCTCCAAGCCATGGACGGCCATGATCTTCTCCAGCCACGGGCGCACATCGGCCTGCACCTGTTCGGCCCGCGTCGGGAAACTCTCAAGCACGACGGCGGGCCGGGCATCGAGCCCGTGGTCATGCGCCATCGCGCCGATGGTGAACAGAAGCAAAGCCGCCGCAGTCGCGCGCAGCCGCCTTCCGTCAGAACCGGACTTTGAACCCGCCCATGCCGTTGATGCCGGGCATCGGGTAACCTGTTCTTTGTTCATAATAGATATCCGTCAGATTCTCACCTGCCACGAAGATTTGTCCATCCAGTTTCCACGCCGGCACCTGAAAGTCATAACTCAATCTGGCGTTCACAAGCATGTAAGAACCGACCTGGCTCGTGCTGACCGAGGACGCCGTGTTGCGCGCCCACGAGGTCACGTATTGTGTATCCACAAAGACCGAGTCCAGGCTGATGCGAAAATGCTTGAGGAAGCGGTAGGTCACGCCGCTGCTGGCGCTCCACGACGGACTGTATGGCAGGCCGGTCGGGTCGGTGTTCATGTAGGTGAAACCTGCAAAGAGCGCCAGATCGTTGATCGGAGTGACGGTGACGGTGCTCTCCACGCCCTTCGTCTTGGAACTGCCAAAGTTCTTCCAAGCCACCGACGGAAACGGCGGCGCAAACACAATCCGGTCGCTGCTCTCGTCCAGGAAAAGATTGCAGTCAAGCTTGACGAACTTGTTGAAGTTCTGGCTCACGCCGATCTCGTAATGATCCACCGTTTCCGCCGTCAGTTGTTGCCAGTTCTTGCCACGCGGAAACATCGCCCCCGCCACAAAAATGCCCGGATAGTTCACACCGCGCCCGTAGTTGGCATGGAACTCCGTGTCCTTCACGTGCAGTAAAACGCCGGCTTGAGGCGCCATCTCGTCCCTGAACTCGTCGTGAACCATGTAGCGCAATCCTGTGGAGGGTTTCACGTAAATGTCTTCGTCTATGTCGAATTGGTGGCTCAGGGCGAAATGCGGCGACGCGATCCAGAAGGTCTCGCGGCCGAAATCCGTGACCGTGGTGGGCGGCGTCACGGTGTGAGCTTTGCCACTCAGGTAATCCAAGTCGCAACCGCCCAGAATCTCGCCGCCCTCCCACAAACGAAAAGTCTCCCGCGCCTTGATGCCGTAGTTGTCATAGCGCGTGAATGTGTCGCTGTCGTTCTTCCCGGTCGCCGAGTTGTATTGCCCCGTCCAATCCATCGCACCCTTGTCCCAATAGAACTTCAAGTAACCCTCTGCCGCCTCGTAGGAATTCGAGACGGAGACGATGCCGAAATAGTCCGTCACATCGAAACAACCGTTTCGCCTCACAGGCGGAATCACAGTGCCGGGGTCCTGAACGCTGCTGAGCGAACTCTCAAACAGCAGCCCGACGTTCCAGTGTTCATTGATGTCGTAGCCGATGCGTCCGAAGTAATCCTGCACCTGGCCGTCGGCATTATCCCGGTGGCCGTCCGAAGTCCTGAAACTCTGGACAACGTAATAGTCAAGGGGACCGGATTTGCCGCCGTGCTCGGCCACCTCCACCCACGTGTCGAACGAACCATAGGCCGTTTGAAGACTCGTCGTATGACCCTCGGTCTCCATCCGTTTGGGTACGATATTCACCGCGCCATACGTGGCGTTGCCAAACAACACCGGCTGCGCGCCTTTGTAAACGTCAATCCGGTCTGCGATGTCCACGTTCATCATGTCCATCAGCGGATGCGTCCAAACGCTGGCCATCTTCGGAACCCCGTCCACGAACATCCCGATCTCCGCGCCGGGCCGCGAGCCACCATGGCCGCGGATGAAGATGGCGCCGCCTTCGCCACCGCCAAAGCTGCCGATGGGATTGAAACGGGACACGACGACCCCCGGCACCATGCGCAACGCCGACGGAAGATCCTGGGCATTGAGGTCTTCAACCTGCTGCTGCGTCACCGAAGTGACCTGGCCTCCGATCGGATCGGTGCGATTGCTTTGAATGATGGGAGAGGCAACGACAACGACTTCTTTCATCTTCGTGGCGGCAGCCGCGCCAGCCGGTGGCGCGTTGGTGATCGCGCCTGTTTCGGCGCGTGCGAGAGGGACAGTTGCAAGAGTCAGACAGGTGATCAGCAGGTTGAGTGTCTTCATGTTCTCGATGGAGATATTACGATATATTCAATTCGTAATACTATTGTCGATACACGTCAACTGGATTTCTTCGACCGTTCCATGCCGACAGGCGAGGTCCTTGCGGCTTGAGATCACGAATGCCGGGTTGGAGGATCGCTGGAAGCCGTGATCGCCGACACGCCGCAACACCTGTCAGGAACAGGCATGGGCGCTCCCATCAGCGCGAGGGCGTTGGAAGTTTTTGCCGCGGCGATGGGAGAAGGGTCTGTGCGGCTCCCTCCCCCATCGAAAAGTCATTACGCGCCCGAACGACTGAGTTTGAAACGGATGGGCACTTGGATGAAAGAGGCGATGGCTGTGTCGCCTCGCATCGCCGGCTCAAACTGCCAGCCATGCACTGCGCGAATCGCGCTCGCATCCAATTCCGCATGACCGCTGCTGGCCACCAGTTCAACGCGACCCACGCGGCCGTCTGTCAGCACTTCCACGCGCAGCAATGTGACACCCTCCCATCCGCGAGCTTTGGCCAGAAACGGATACGCCGGCAACGGCGTCTGGCGGTAAGCAGGCAACGCAAACGAACCGCCTGTGCCGTTTGAGGCGCCGCCATGCGAACCGGAGGCATCACCTTGCGATCCGGAAACGCCGCCCTGCGCCCCTGAGGCGCCGCCGTTGGACCCCGAAGCGCCGTCTTGCGAACCCGTCACCGCCAACATCCCCGACGAATCGGCCGCATCATCCGGGGAGCCTGACGGCAAATTACCTGCGCCTGCAAGCTTTGAAGGCACCCAAAGTCCCCACGCGGAAGCTGTCGTCGAGGCTTCGACAACGCGCGGCAGAGGAACCGTCATCGGTGCCACCGGTGTGGAAGCAAGCGCCGGCATGAAATGCGGACGAGCGCCAGGCAGCGCCCTTGACTTGGGTCGCAGTGGCAACGGCGGCAGTTCCAGCGCCTCCATCGGATCAACCAGCTTGGGCGGCAACAAGAGCACCCACCGCGATGCGGGAGCCGAAGTCACAATGAAACGTGGCAGTGGAACGACAACCGACGGTGCGGGCGCCGCGGCAAGCGCCGGCATGAAATGCGGGCGCGCACCAGGCAACGGTTTTGATTTGGATCGTGGCGGTGGCGGCGGTGGTGGTGACGATTCCGGCGACGACATGGCGCCGAGCGAGACAAGTCTGGCGGTGATGACCTTTTGCTCAACCGGCGGATGAGGCAACCATGATACAGGCATGAACAGCCACAGCGCGCATACATGGAGTATCAGCGAGGTGGCCCAGAACACGAACGACGGTACGCCGTTAACACGCCCGGCTGGCTTGCGATACGAGACCGCTGTTGACCGTGCGCCAGTGACAACGCCAAAGCGTGCGTGCGTCAACAGGCCTCCGCTCAACTGGTGGTCATAAATTGTAGATGCAATCTGCATGGCCGAGCGTCACTTCTGGACTCTTGTCAAAGTATTACATTGATACATCGGCGTAATATTTTTGCCTTCCAATCGCTTCTTACCGCTCTTTTCATCATGGGTTCGTTCTTCATTCGGATGAGCTCTCAACCTTGCCGTGTTTCGCGCCGCAGCAACCCGATGAAGAACGGTCCGCCAAGCAATGCCGTCAACACGCCCACCGGCAACTCCAACGGCGGCATGATTGTCCGGCATAGCGTGTCGCAGACAACGAGAAACGCGCCGCCAAGCAGCGCCGAACACGGCATCAGCACCCGATGGTCGGCCCCGAACAACAACCGGGTCGCATGTGGCACGATGATGCCGATGAACCCGATCGGCCCGCTCACAGCCACGACCGCCGACGTGACGAGCGATGCGCCGAGAAACACCATCTGTTTCAACCGGCGCACGTTGACACCCCGGCTGTGGGCGAGAGCTTCGCCGGTGGCCAGCAGGTTCAGGGGGCGTGCCTGCGCCAGCAACAGCAGGCTGCCAGCCACGAAGAATCCCGCCGCGCGCCAGACCGGCTTGAAATCCGTCACCGCCAGGCTGCCCATCGTCCAGCGCATGATCTCATGAGAGTCCACGAAATCCGTCCGCCAATACCAAAGGAACAACATGACCGCGGACAGGAAGAAACTGACGATGACGCCCGCCAAAATCAGCGTCGCCGCCGGCAACTGGCCGCGCGCGTGCGCAATCCAGTAGACCAGCGCCACGCTAAGCAGGCATCCGGCAAACGCCGCCACCGGCAATGGGGCCACGCCAAACTTCGCGCCGAGCGCGCCGATCACCGTAGTCTCAACCCCAAACTTGATGGCAAGTGCCGCGCCGAGCGATGCGCCCGAGGCCAAACCGAGCGTATAGGGTTCCGCCAGTGGGTTGCGGAGCATCGCTTGGAATGCCACGCCCGCCAACGCCAACCCCGCACCGGTGACCACGGCCAGCGCGATGCGCGGCAGCCTCGCCGACATCAGGATTTGCCTGTCGTTGTTGCCGTCTGAACCAAACAACGCCTCGTGGACGTCCAACCGCGTCGGCCCGATCCACGGACAGATGCCAAGCGCGAGCATGAAAAGGGCCAGGGAAACCGCCAGCGGCACGGCCAGTTTCCGCGCGTTGTAGAGCGATACGGTACTGTGGATGTCAGGAGTGCTCATCTTCAAGCTGAGGCAACAGGGCTTCCACGCGGCACAGCGGCACCTCATAGATATCCGCCATACGTTCTTTCGTAAGCACGGCCTGCGGCGTGCTGTCATGCACGACGCGGCCAGCCTTCAAGACAACCAGCCTGCGACAGGACAGCGCGGCCAGGTTGACGTCGTGGAGCGTGATGACGATCGTCATATGCCGCTCGCGGTTGAGCCGGCGCAGCAGGCTGATGATCTGCGCCTGGTACCTGATGTCGAGCATCGCGGTCGGCTCGTCGAGCAGCAGGATCTCCGGTGTCTGCGCCAGTGCGGAAGCGATGAGTGCCCGCTGGCGCTCACCGCCACTGATCTCGCTCAGCGTGCGCCCGGCAAATTGCGCGGTGTCCGTGAGCAGCATCGCCTCGCGCGCGATGGTCTGATCATGTTCCGTCTCGAAATCGAACGGTCCGAGAAACGGATGACGTCCCATCAGCACGCGCTCAGCGACGGTGAAGCCGAACGTATCCGGCGACTCCTGTGGCACCACGGCGATGGAACGCGCGACCTCGCGTGGCGCCAGCGTCCGCAGGTCGGCACCGTTGAGCCGCACCGTTCCGGCGGCTGATTGGAGCTGACCGTAGAGCAGTTTCAAGAGCGTGGACTTGCCGGAGCCGTTCGGGCCGAGCAGACCGACAAACTCGCCGGCAGCAATGGCCAGATTGATTTCGTGGAGCACGGCGCGGCGGCCGTAGGCAAACGTAACATCGGACAGTTCGAGGGTCGGCGTGTTCATCGCAGCAACTCCGCCAGCACGCGCGCAGTATCCACCAACCGGGGGCCAGGAATCAGCGCATGGTCGCTGAGCAGCGTGTT
This sequence comes from Verrucomicrobiota bacterium, assembly GCA_016235595.1. Taxonomy (GTDB): domain Bacteria; phylum Verrucomicrobiota; class Verrucomicrobiia; order CAIQCK01; family CAIQCK01; genus CAIQCK01. Next base: position 338,889 of record JACRJX010000016.1, on the reverse strand, counting down.
GACGCGCCCGCTCGCCACTGCGGGTACGCCGCTGAACCGGTTCCACTCCTGCTTGCGTCCCCCCACTTCGTTCGCGGATGCACGGTCGCCCATCGCTTCGCCGACCATCTCGATGATGACTTCCGGTTTTCGCGCCAAAACGGTTTCGAGATTGATCCGCGGCCAGGGTTGGTTCACGTCAGCCAACACGTTGGTCCCACCCGCGCAGCTCAGGAGGTCGTCAAGAAATCCTCCGGGACCGACCGAAAGTAATTCTTGAAAACTGCCACGGGCCCGGCCGATAACCAGCAACGCGCGGCGCGGCGGACGGTGGGAGGCGGCCCGAATGGCCTGCAACTCACCGCGGATGCTTCCGGCGAGCGCGCGGGCTTCCTTGTCGTGACCGGTGACGCGGCCGAGCTGCTCGATGGCGTCGAGGATGTCGGCGATCGAGTTCGTCTTCAACTCCAGTGTGACAAACTTTGCCGTGGCACAACGCTCGCGCATCCGCTGGGCGTAGTCGGCTGTCACCACCAAGTCAGGCTTGAGAGAGAGCAGTTTCTCGTAGCTGACGTCGGTGTAACCACCGATCTTCTCTCGCTGTCTGGCTTCCGGAGGGAAGAAACAACAACCCGTGACACCCACCACCTGCCCGCCCGCGCCGATGGCGAACAGCATCTCGGTGAATGCGGGCGCCGTCGAGACGATCCGCTGCGGCGGCGCGGCGAACGCCGCCGCAGCAGCAAAGAAGACCGTCAGTATAAGCAAACGTCTCATTGGACACGAATGAACTGTCGGAAGCTTGTTTCCATCGTCAGAATTTCATGGAGAAACCGGCCTGAAAATTGATCGGCAGGGCCGGATTGTAGGCGCGTGTCGCAAGCCCGTTTGAGCTTGGGAAAGTCTCGTAGCGGTCATCGAGCATGTTGTTGATCGCGACATAAACCTGGCCCCACTTGCAGGGGATCCACGTCAGGCGCGTGTTAAGAATGGTGTATCGGTTGGATTCGAAAACGTTGTTTAGATCGTTGAGTATGGTCTGGTCACGCCCGTAGACGACATCCAACGACCATCGGAACCAAGGCACCGGGATCCATGCCGCGCCGCCGGCAACGAGATGTTGCGGCACGAGGGGAACGGAGTTCCCGTCGTAGGTTCCCCCATCGAACTGGGAATCCTGAAAGGTGTAGTTCAGGTAAAACGACATCCACTTCACCGGAGAAGACTGGAGGCTGAGTTCAACACCGTTGCGCTTCTCGTCATAGTTCTGGTTCTGGTAGGTGAACGGATTCAGTTCGATGGCATCCTGAATATCGCTGTGGTAGAGGGCGATGCTGCCGCTAAACTCCTTCCATTTCGCCCACCGGAAACCGACTTCGTAGTTCGTCGCATCAATGGGCTTGATGTCTGCGTTCGAGCGATACTGAGGATCCACTGAGATGAGGTCGTTGCCGATCGGCAACTTGTACGAGCGCGATATGTTGAAGTAAGCGTTCTCGGTCTTGGTGAACGAATACACGGCGCCACCGCTCGGACTGAAGCCACTGTAATTGAGTGACTCCGTCGTCCGGCTGAAGGAGCCCCAGTCAAACAGGCTCAAATCATAGCTGCGGGTGTCGTAGCGCACGCCGGCTTGCAGGCGGAGCTTCTCGGTCACGTCAATGGCGTCCTGCGCGAACACGCCGGCGGTGGCATGATTGACGTAATCCGACATGCCGTCCGGGTTGCTGTTGAAATTGTAGCACGTCATGTTCTGGTGAATGAACTCACCGCCCAGTGTTGCGACATTCTGGCCGCCAAGCGCATCGGTGGTGTGGTTCATCTGCAACGTCACGCCCCAACTCGGCTGGCTGATCTTGTAGTTGCCAGCCGACCAACTCGGAAAAGAGAGGTCCTCCGTGTAACTCTGGATGTAAGGCTTGATGTGCGCGGAGAAGCCGGAATCGAACGAGTTCTTCCAGTCAAGGCTCAGGCGCGTGATTTCGTTGTCCATCTGGGTCGCGAAACCGGCCTGGTCTGGATTGTCGTGATACTGCTGTGGGGTAAGATTGCCGGGATTGCGAACCCGATCCCTGTGGTAATACACGCCCGCGTCGAAATCGCCCCAAGCGGTCGTTACGCCGGCATTGCCTTGGGCGGTTTCCTTGTAGAAAGCGCTGAAGTCGCGAGCGCCGTCGGCTTGTTCGTAAGTGGCGGAACCGTAAACGCGGCTGGGGCCCCAAGGCGTGCCGCCGTCGGCGTGGCCGCGCCAGTAACCGAGATTGCCGGCCGCCGCGTCGAGGTTGGCAAACGACTTCTTCGCGTCGTGTTTGGTAATGATGTTGATGACGCCGCCAATGGCGCCTTCGCCGTAGATAGTGGAACCACCGCCACGAATGATCTCGATGCGATCGATGTCCTGCGGGGGGATGGCGGCCCAGAGGGCGTTGGCGGTGCTGTCGCCGGGACTGTTCATACGAACGCCATCCACAAGTACAAGCACACCGGTGCGGTCGCCATAGCCGCGCATGTTTGGCTTTGCGTCGATGCCGAAGCCGACCGTATCGGTATTCTGGATGCCGACCTGGTGCGTAAGAATTTCCGGCACGCTCAATTCGCTGGATTGCTCGATCTGGTCACTGGTGATCACGGTTACATTCGCGGGGGTTTTTGTGACAGGCAGACTCTCGCCGGGCAACCGTCCGGACGTTACAGTCACCTCCGGTAACTGCGGCGTGCCCGATGGTTCTTGTTGTGCGACGACGGCGACGGCTGCGAAACAAATGACAATACTGATGACCTTTTGCATTAGCTGACGACTCCTTTTCGAGGGATCAGCCAGCCGGCAGATGTGAAGCGCTCGCTCCATCAATCCCCTACAACAAAAAACCTTCAATGCCCGGTGGGGCAGTTGAAGGTCGGAACTGAGAGTGAGGCCGGAAGCCGCTCCCCCATCCTTCCTTCTTGCGAAGAAGTTTGTGCCCGACTCATTCAATCAATGAGAGGACAGATGAGCGCGCGTTGTTTGGTTTCCTGACTTCTGGCATCGAACCTTGATCTCGCCTTCCCATCCCGCCGAGGCGGAACAGTGGCATTTGAGATTTTGTAGCCAGTCACAGTGGCGCAACCGTGCCGGATTCTCACCGGCTTCCCGCGTTGGCCCGAAACAGTCGGGCCACCAACGCGCGGCGGTAACTACGGTTCAAAGAACTGGGCACATCCTAAGACCGTGCAGGCGCAGCCATCAAGAACATTGTTATCACAAAGAAGAAAGAGGACCGCACGACCGCTCGCTGTCGCGATCTTGCACTCCGGGACACGCATGTCTGCGGGGCCTTCCACGATCGCGCCAAGCGGTATTCATGAGGTCCTATCGCAAGCCTTGCCGAACGTGGCGGAACCGCCTACTGTTCCCCTCGAACGATGCCGCCGATGCGCGATCGAAGATACTCTCTGCGCAAGGCGGCGTTTTTGAGCACACCAGGAATCGAGAACTGACATGCACGAATGGGCTTTGGCTGAGGCGGTCGTCACGTCCGCCACAGAGACAGCACGGCAACAGAAACTGGCCGTGGTGGATGAGATCGTTCTGAACATCGGCGAACTGCAGGCCATTGACAACGAGATGTTCGCCTCGCTGGTGCAAGACCAGCTTTCGAATGCAGCTGCGGAGCTTAGAAACGCGAAGGTTCGCGTCGTACGGGGCGCGGCGGCGTTTGAATGCCAGGCCTGTAAGAAGGAATTTTCCGAGCAAGACACCAAGGTCGGCGAAGAGGAACGCGAAGCCATTCATTTCGTGCCGGAAATGGCGCATGTCTACATGCGTTGCCCGGCGTGCGGCAGCCCGGACTTCTCCATTGTGCGGGGCCGGGGCGTCTTCATCCAGGAAATCACAGGCCGCCATGATTGATCCTCGAAGTTCCGTGATCGAGAAACGGCTCACCGGCGTGAAGCGGATCATCGCCGTCACCGGCTGGAAGGGCGGCATTGGCAAGAGTTCCATCGCCTCGGTGCTGGCGCTGTTGCTAGCGCGCAAAGGCCATCGCACCGCCCTGCTCGATCTGGACTTCACCGGCGCCTCCGACCACATCATCCTCGGCATCAACGACGCCCATTACACCGAGGAGACGGGCATCAACCCGCCGCTGGCACACGGTATCACGTTCATGTCCATGTCGTTCTTCTCACAAGGCCGCGCCGTTCCGCTGCGAGGCAACGATGTCTCACAAGCAGCGCTGGAATTGCTGGCGGTGACACAGTGGGGCGAGCAGGATTTTCTGATCGTGGACATGCCACCGGGCATCGGCGACGCCTCGCTGGATATGGCGCGCTGGATCAAACGCGCGGAGCTGCTGGCGGTGACCACGCCGGCGGTGCTGGCCGTGGAAACGTTGCGAAGGTCGCTGGCGCTGTTTGAGCGGCTCAACGTGCCGCTGCTCGGCATCGTCGAGAACCTGAACGCAGGGGCTCCCAGCTCTTTCAGCAATCACGCGAAGTTTCTCGGCGCCATCCGGGCCGATCCCGGCTTGGAAACCGCCACCGGCCATCCGGAGAAGATATTGAAGACTCGTTTTGCAGAAGATCTGGGGAAGGTTGCTGCTGCAATCTGATACCGCCCTTGATGGATTGCAGCATCCTCCAACACGATGACACTGCGCCGCGAACGACGATTTTTGGACGCGCGCTCTGCCCGGGCCGTTTGCATATTCGGATTTTTTCGAAACAACTGTTTGAATAGGATGTTGCATAACCGTCTAATGAGTGCCAGAAATCTGGACAGCGAAACGCGAGGCTGCTCACGCGGCACGGGTTTCGGCGGCGGCGCGGGCGAAAGGAAGTCATGGCCAAGAATCGAGTGATGGGTAAAATCATTTGGACGCTGGTCCTTCTGCTGCTTGCCGGAGGCGCGGGATACGGCACGTGGTATTGGTGGCTGCGCGCCGACAACACTCCGCAGTATCAGACGACGACCATCGCTCGCGGCGAGCTGACGCAGGCAGTGACTGCAACAGGCCAGCTCAATCCCGTCGTCAATGTCCAGGTCGGTTGCCAGATTTCAGGCATGATCGCAAAGTTGCTTGTGGACTACAACTCGGTCGTCAAAGAAGGCCAGATCGTCGCCCAACTCGATCCTGCCACGTATGACGCCGCCGTCCACCAGGCTGAAGGCGACCTGGCGAATGCGCGGGCTACGCTGGAGCTGGCGCAGGTGCAAGCGGCGAGGCAAAAGGGCCTGCGGGCAAAAGACCTCGTCCCTCAAGCCGATCTGGATACGGCGATGGCAACGCTTCACCAAGCCGAGGCGAGCGTGAAGCAGAAGGAAGCCTCATTGGAGCGGACAAAAGTGGACCTCGCGCGCTGCACGATCTACTCGCCAGTGGACGGCATCGTCATCTCACGCAACGTGGACGTCGGCCAGACCGTCGCCGCAAGCCTGAACGCGCCGACCTTGTTCGTCATCGCCAACGACCTGACCAAGATGCAGATCGATGCCAACGTCGCCGAGGCTGACATCGGCAACGTTGAGGTTGGTCAGGATGTGAACTTCACAGTGGACGCGTTTCCATTCCGTACGTTCCGCGGCAAGGTGACGCAGATTCGCAACTCGCCGATCACCGTCCAGAACGTCGTTAGCTACGACACCGTGATCGCAGTGAACAACAGCGACATGAAACTGCGCCCCGGCATGACGGCCAACGTCTCAATTATTGTCGCCCAGCGCGACAACGTGATGAAGGTTCCCAACGCTGCGTTGCGCTTCCGGCTGACAACCGCGACGGACGCCGCTTCAAAGAACGGCGGATCTGCGGCCGCCGCAGCCGCTGGCAGTGAGGGTGGAAAAACGCGCGGCGCCGGCGGGTCGGGCCGGCGCAAAGGCGAGCGTTCAATGACGCGAACAGTTTACATTCTTCCTGCCGGCATAACGGATGGCAATCCGCAGCCGGCACAGATCAAGATCGGCATCAGCGACGGCGTGCACACCGAGGTGCTCGAAGGCTTGAAGGAAGGCGATAACGTGATCACGGCGCACGCAGTTTCACAACGAGGCACGACATCGGCATCCAGTCCATTCGGTGGAATGCGGCGATTCTAGGCGCGTTAAATGAACGCGGTCATCAAACTCGACAACATCCGCAAGACCTACCACACCGGCGAGGTGGATGTGCAGGCCGTGCGCGGCGTGTCACTGGAGATTCATCCGGGGGAGTTCGTCGCCATCATGGGCGCGAGCGGCTCCGGCAAGTCCACGCTGATGAACATCCTCGGCTGCCTCGACCGGCCCACGAGCGGGTGCTACTGCATCGACGGCATCGATGTGTCACAGCTCAGCACCAACGAGTTGGCCGACATTCGGAACCAGAAGATCGGCTTCGTGTTCCAGGGATTCAATCTGCTCTCGCGCACGTCGGCACTGGAGAATGTCGAACTGCCCATGCTCTACGCCCGGCAGCACATGCGCAGCCACGAATTGCGCGAGAAGGCATTGCACGCGCTCGGCATCGTCAGCCTCTCCGACCGCGCCGGCCATCATCCGAGCCAGCTCTCCGGCGGCCAGCAACAGCGCGTCGCCATCGCCCGCGCGCTGGTGAACCAGCCTGCGCTCGTGCTCGCCGACGAGCCGACGGGCAACCTCGACAGCCGCACCAGCGTCGAGATCATGGACGTGTTCCAACAACTCAACAACCGCGGCATCACCATCGTCATGGTCACGCACGAGCCGGACATCGCCCACTACACGAAACGCAACATCGTCATGAGCGACGGCCACGTGGTATCCGACGCACCCGTCACGGATCGGCTTTTCGCCGAATCGGAATTACGGCGGCTGCAAGCACAGCTCGACCCGGCGCTGCAAACGCCATGAGAATCCTCGTCACCATTAAAACCGCGTTGCGGGCGCTGCGGCGCAACAAGATGCGCTCGGTGCTCACCGCGCTCGGCATTATCATCGGCGTCGGCGCGGTCATCACGATGGTCGGCATCGGCAACGGCGCCAAGTCGCAAATCGAGGCGCAGATCGCGAGCCTCGGCCAGAACGTGATCCTTATCTTCTCCGGCAGCATCACACGCACGGGTGTGCATAGCGGTCATGGGGGCGCAGGCACGCTCACCGTGGAGGACGCCGAAGCCATACGGCGTGAGATTCCCGGCGTCAGTGCCGTCAGCCCGGAATTGCGCTCCGCCACGCAGGTCGCGGCGGGCAACCAAAATTGGCTGCCGCAGATTCTCGGTGAAGGACCGGATTATTTCGATATCCGCCAGTGGCCGCTGGTAGAGGGTGCGCCGTTCACCCCGCTGGATGTGCGTGGCTCCACCAAGGTGGCCATCATTGGCAAGACCACCGCCCAGCAGCTCTTTGGCGATGAAAGCCCGATTGGCCAGATTGTGCGGATCAAGAATGTGCCCTTCACCATCATCGGCCTGCTGTCGTCAAAGGGCCTCTCGGTGATGGGCAGCGACCAGGACGACGTGATTGTCGTGCCCTATACCAGCGCGATGAAACGCGTTCTCGGCGTGACGACGCTACGCTCCATCATGGTGCAGGCTGCCGACCCTAAGTTGCTGCCCGTGGTGCAACAGCAACTCACCGAATTGCTGCGCCAGCGCCACCGCATCCAGCCCGGTCGCGACGACGACTTCACCGTGCGCGGCCAGCAAGACATCGCCGAGATGGCAACCGCACAATCCAAAACAATGACCATCCTGCTCGGCGCCATCGCCAGCGTTTCGTTGATCGTCGGTGGCATCGGCATCATGAACATCATGCTCGTCAGCGTCACCGAGCGCACGCGCGAGATCGGTATCCGCATGGCCGTCGGCGCACATGGAAGTGACATTCTCTTGCAGTTCCTGACCGAGGCAATCACACTCAGCTCCATCGGCGGTGTGATCGGCATCGCGACGGGCATCGCCGCATCGAAGATCATCTCGTTCAGCCTTGAGTGGCCAACGCTGATCCCGGTAGTTTGGGTCGTCGGCGCGTTCCTCTTCAGTGCAGCCGTGGGAATTTTCTTCGGTTTCTACCCCGCCCGCAAAGCCTCGAAGCTCGACCCGATAGACGCGCTACGATACGAGTGAGGCACCCCGCTCAGCCAACGCCGCTACCGCATCGCGGATGGTAGGCGGGACACATCCACTCCCACGCCTTTGCCGGGCGCAGGCTTGGCGACCTGCCCGTCGAAGGGTTGCTTGAATTCGACCTTCATCCATCGCGAGGCTTTGTCCTGTCCAGTGGCGCGCTGATAGTCGGCAAAGGTCTTCGGCGAGTAGAACTTCTGGTCGAGGCGGATGAAATGAGCGTCGTAGAGATTATGGTCGGCCTGCCAGCGCACATTCTTCCAGACATTGATCTCCGGCGGCGGCGTGCCGGCTACGATGGAGTCGCGCAACGTGACCGCGCCACCCGTGGCGAGGATGTGGAGTCCTGTCAGCGTCAGATGCCGGCCTTCAAACACTGAACCTGCGGTCACGCGAACTTCGTTGGTGCCGGTGACACGGTGAATAAGAACGTTGTCGAGACTCAGCGTACAGACCTTGTTCGTGTTCGGCCCGCCAGTGACCACCAGCGCGCGCCACGCAGATGACAATACGACACTGTTGCTGACCGAGTGCTCATTCGTATCGAGGAAGTAGAGGTCGTGGCCGAGACAGTCCTTGATGAACACGCGGTTGTAGTGGCTGACGCTGTCGCCCACGTCGCAAATGCCGGTGGAATTGCCGATGGAGACGAGGCCATTGACGCGAATCTGGCAGTCGTCGTGCGCGCTGACGCCGTCGTCGCCGCACTCAATCGCCTTGACGTTCTCGAACAGGATGTCGCGCGAGTAACCGTGGATGTTAAAACCATCGTTGTGGACATGCGTGGAGATCACGTTACGGACAACCAGATGTGAGCAACACCCACTCAAGGAAACGCCATTCTGCCGGATCGGTGCCTCGATACAGTAATCAGCCAGTGTCTTCGCCGGATCGATCTTGATGTAGAACGCGCCCTTCACATGCCGTGAATCCGATGCCTTGCCGTCCCTGCCTTTCCGAGTAATGGGCGCGTCGGAAACGTACGTCCACTCGCCGGGTACAAGCTCCTCGACGTTCTTTAGGGGTTGCCTGAGACCCTTGCTGGAACGGCCCATATGATTCATCTTGCCGTCGAACACGAAGTACCAGCGGCCAAGGTTGGCGGGATCCACGCGGAGCAGGCTGCGGTTGCAGTAAAGTCCCGGGGACACCATTTCCCAATCAGCCAGCTTCAGCGGTTCGCCGCCATCGAGCGTCGCGCCGTGGCCATCGAGCATGATCGGCCTGCCCGGCTCGCCGCACTTGTTGTGAAACGCAGCCGATTCCTTGTAGCGTCCGGGCGTGAGATGAATCGTGTCTCCCGGCCCCGCGATGGCGATGGCCCGCGCAATGGTCTTGAAAGGTCCTCCCACCGACGCATCGTCGCCTTTGGCCGGGTCCACGCGCAGATCGCGGCTGAATACAGGCCTCTTCTTGAATGCCTCCTCAGCTTCCTTCTCGCACGTCTCGTTGAACACGCCATTGTCGAGGCGAACGTAAAGGCTCTTCCACGCCTGCTCAGCCAGACGGCGGTCCTTGCGCTGCTCCATGAATTCCTGCAACACACGCTCGCCGTCAGCGCCGAACTTCAGCAACGCGTTACCTACAGGACGATAGCCCCAGTCCGCATCAGCCCGCGCGCAACCGTCGCCGAGTTTGGCGTAAAGGTTCTTCAACGCCTCGATCATCCGTGGCCGCAACGGCTCGATTTCCTTTTCGTGTCGACGCGTCGCAATAATGGCCAGCGACGTGGCCGCGCGGTCAGAGACGACGACGTTGTCCTGCTTCGTCGCATCGATGAGTGTCTCAACCGCCTTCGGACTGCGTGTGACATTCCCCAGCGCCTGCGCGGCCGCGAACCGGACGTAGCGGTCCGCGTCGTTCAGTCCCTTCGCGAACGTCGGCACCAGTTCCCCGTTTGCCATCGAACCGAGTGCGCGCATCGCAACGACGCGCACAGCGGGGTTGCCGTGCTTGACGGCAACCTTGGCCAGTTCAGTGCGCGGCAACGGCTGGATCTTCAGTAACGTGGGCACGACCGTCTCCATGAGCGGGTGTGTGGGGAAGTGTTGAACCGCCGCGAGCAGTTTTGCGGTGCTTTCCGGCCGGTTCAACTCGCGCAACGCCTGCGCGGCAACGCAACGAACACCGTTCTCTGGATCGGCAAGCCCGGCCTCGATGAGCGGCACGGCCTGTGCATCTTTGGTCTTCGCCAGCGCCAGCAGCGCCATGCGGCGGACGAGCAGGTTCGAATCCTTCGCCAGCGGCGCTATGTTTTCAAACGCCGCCTTCGTCTTGCCGCGCGCAATCTGCGCCAGCACGCGCAGCCGCACGAAGTCGTCCTTGTCGCGCAGAGCGTCGAGCGGCTGTTCGGGAATGTTGCAGCATTCGAGATACTGCCAGTCGTCACCAACCGCGAGCATCATCGGCACGTCGCGCTTGTGGAACGGCTGCCATCGTTCCGCAAACGGACTGGAGGTCATCGCAGCCACCGCTGTTTTCGAATCACGCACCAACCAGAGAGAATCTTCGACCGTCTTCAACTGCGCCGGTCCGTGGCATCCGCCCCAGACGACGAACTGGTCCACCACCCCGTCGCGCACCCACGTGTCGAGATCGAACAGGATGTGCCCTGCACTGATCGTTGAGCCGACCGCCGTCCAGAACTGCGGCAGGCGCGGCTGATTGGGGTTGAGACAAACTCCAAGTTTCTTGCCGCGCCTAGCCAGTTCCACCTTCAGTTCGCGCAGGTAGGCCGTGACGGATTCCCCGCGCAACGCCTGCCAGTCGTAGCGCGTGGCGGTTCGCGTGAACTGCTGCGTGCGCACGTCAATGCCGGCCCGGCGCTTGAATTCCTTCACCACGGGTTCGTTGAAGCCGAACTCATCGGGAAAGCGCAGGCTGAAGTTCTCGACGTAGGTCAGGAGCGTCATGCCGTCGTAGCCGTCGCGGTCCATGAACTTCAGGTGCAGGTCTGTCAGCGCCTTGCGCGCCTCCGGATAGGCGAACTCGATCGGCCCACCCTGCCGCAACACACCGTGTCTGTCCACAGGCACCCACTCGGGATGCCGCTGCCGCAGACGCGACTCGCTGTTATGCGGAAAATCGCCGAAACACGGCGTGTCGGCTGCGCTGCCCCAGTCGAACAACGTGCCGACGCCCCAAATCTCCATTCCGCGCTTGTGTGCCGCCTTGACCGCAAGCCGATCCACATCCACATGCTTGTCTAGCCGCTGGAGGTATTTCCAGAACGACGCGTAACGACAGTTCTCCTCGCGGAACTGCATCGTCTCAAGCCAGGCCGCCTCCTGCAATCCACGCCAATACACGCGCCGCACTCCGAGTCGCTTCAGCAAATCGAATGACGCCTCAATGCTCGCCTTCGAATCAATCGGCAACCACGACCCCATCCAGTGGTTGTCTCCAGTGCTGATGAAGCAGTCGAGGATGGGAGGTTTGGATGGCGGCGCATCAGCGGCAGGCAGCGTTGGGATCAGCGCGAGCAAAGTGAGAACGCAGCAAAGGAAATGGTTCATGACAGAACGTGGATGTTGGCCAAGTGAAGTTGAGAGTCAAGCACTGACCTGAAGTCCCAGCAAAACACAGGCGCTGTCATTGGCATGGCGGCTCGACCATTTGATCTGCGCTGGCATCTGCCGGTCTCGCACTGTTAGTATCAACGATTAACGAATTATGGAACGACTCATTAGCGCCTTCGGAATCGTCGTAATGCTGGCCATTGCCTATGCGTTCTGCCCCCGTGAGCGGCGACGGGCCGTCTGCTGGCGCACTGTCGGCTGGGGCATGGCCATCCTGTTTGCGTTCGCCGTCATCGTCATGAAGACGCCCGCGCGCGCCCTGTTCCGGCTGGCAAACGATGCTGTAGACATGATGCTCGCCTTCAGCCGCAGCGGGGCGGAATTCGTCTTCGGCTCGCTCGCAGTCAGCAACGGTTCGCTCGGTTACATCTTCGCGTTCCAGATACTGCCGACGATCATCTTCTTCGCGGCGCTCATGGGACTCCTTTACCACATCGGTCTGATGCCGTGGGTGATTCGGGCCGCAGCGCGGCTGATGAGCCGGTTCATGCACACGAGTGGCGCGGAGAGTTTTTCAACAGCGGCTGACATTTTCGTCGGCATGACCGAGGCGCCTTTGGTCATCCGTCCCTATCTCTCGAAAATGACACTGTCGGAACTCATGGCGTGCATGACCGCCGGCCTTGCAACGACCGCAGGCGGTGTGCTCGTGGCCTACGTCGGGATGCTCAACTCTCATGTGCCCGGCATCGCGGGCCATTTGATCGCGTGCAGCGTCATGTGCGCTCCAGCCTCAATAGTCATTGCCAAACTGATGTTGCCGGAGATTGAAACGCCGGAGACGCTCGGCAATACGCGCATCGAGATCCCACGTACCAGTGCCAACGCAGTGGATGCGTTGGCAGCGGGCACAACCGACGGCCTCAAGCTGGCCCTCAACGTCGGCGCGATGCTGATCACGTTTCTGGCCATCGTGGCCATGGTGAACTGCGGTTTGAACTGGATCGGCACGCACGTTTTCCACATGCCACTGAGCCTCCAACAGATCTTCGGTTGGGTGTTCGCGCCGCTGGCGTGGATCATGGGCGTGCCGGCGCAGGATGTGACCCACGTGGGGAGCCTCCTGGGCCAGAAGCTGACCCTCAACGAGTTCGTCGCCTACACCAACATGAGCCAACAACTCGCGCAGGATAGCACGTGGCTGACCGAGCGCGGGCGGCTCATCGCCTCCTACGCACTGTGCGGCTTCGCCAATTTCGGCAGCGTTGGCATCACCATCGGTGGCTACAGCAGCCTCGCACCGGAGCGCCGGAGCGACCTCTCGCGCATCGCGTTGCGCGCGCTCATCGGTGGCACGCTCACCACCTGCATGGTCGCCTGCGTCGCCGGCGTTTTGCTCTAAAACCGGCGCGGCGCCCGCGTCGCAACGAGGGGTAAAACACACAGCGCGCAGCCGCAGGATCGCGGTGCGCGCTGTGCAGGATGAGCAATAGACGCAGCCCTATGTCGTGATGACCGCTTTCAGGACGTTGCCGCCGCGGCTCGCGACGGCCTTGATCGTCTCTTCCAGCTTGGCCAGCGGCGCGCGGTGCGTGATGAGCGACTTCGTGTCCACCAGCTTGTTGGCAACAGCGCTCACCGCGGTCGGCCAGGTGAACGGAGCCAGCCACGAGAAGCGGATGGTCTTGTCCCAGAAGATGCTCTTGAGCGCCGGCACGCGAATGACGGCCTTGTCGCTCGGCAAACCGAAGTAAACGACGGTTGAGCGGCGACCGGAGATGGCCAGCGCCGCTTCCATCGCCTCAACGGCGCCGGTCGGCGTGATCACGCGATCAGCCATAAGGCCGTTGGTCAACTTGCGGATCTCCACCTCGATGTCCGGCACGAAATACTTCGATGCCTTGTCAACGACGTTGATGAGATAGTCCGCGCCGAGCTTCTTACCGACTTCGAGGCGGTAATCGTCGCCAGGCCCGCCGACGAGCGCGACCTTGCCTGCACCGGAGCTTTTCGCGAGCTGGAGCATCATCAGGCCGATGGCGCCGGGGCCCATGATAACGACGAAGTCGCCCAGATGAACCTGGAGGTTCTGGATGCCATAGGTGACGCAGGCCAGCGGCTCGGTGAGCGCGCCTTCCTCGAAGCTGACATCATCAGGCAGTTTGACGAGGCCGGTGTATTTGCTGGCGCAGTACTCCGCGAAGCCGCCGTTGACGGAAACGCCGATAACAGACTTGCATTCGCACAGGTTGGTCTGGCCTTTCGCGCAAATGGGGCAGGCGTTGCAGTGCTGGACAGGATTGACGACGACGCGGTCGCCCTCCTTGAACAGCTTCATCTTCGCCGGCACCGCGCCAACCGCGACAACCTCGGCGGTGAACTCGTGGCCAAGCACGAGCGGACCTTTGCCGGTGGGTGTCTCCAGCGGGCTGTTGCCAAAGTAGTAGGCAACGTCGGAGCCGCAGATGCCGCAAGCTTTCACGCGCACGAGGACTTCATCGTCGCTGATTTGCGGGACGGGAATGTCCTCAAGCCGCATCTTCTCCTTCTCGTAGAAAACCTGCGCCTTCATCTTCTTCGGTATCTTTGCCATGTGAGGTGTCTCCTTCGATTTCAGATTTGAGATTCCAGGTTCAGATCTTCGGCGGATAGCCGGTGATGACTTCCAGCGGACGGCGGCCGGTGCTGACGATTTCGTAGCCCGGCAGGCAGCGCGGGATCATGAACGACTTGCCGCGCTTGGTGGGCGTCTCGCCCCACGGGCCGACGAGCTTGCCTTCGCCTTGCAGCGTGACGAAGCAATAGAAGCCCCGGTCGCCCGGCATCTTCATCTTGTCGGCGACGGTGAGCTTGGTCTCCCAGAAATACTTGCTCGCCGAATCCGGCAGGAACTTCTCCTCCTTGTTCTTGGCCGTGCCGCGGACCTTCACCGGCTTGCGGCAAATGCGGTTCTTGAGGAACGACTCGCTCATGACCGAAAAGTCCGCCGCCTGCAGCCCCTTGTCCCACGTCAGACCGCACGCAGCCTGCTCGCGCTTGTAGGGATACGGCCCTTCGTATTCGGCGAGGATGTTCCAGTCGGTGGGTTCCTGCGGCTCGAGGATGCAGCAACCTTCACCGATGGAATGAACAATGCCCGCGGTGGTATAGGTCACATCGCCGACTTTCGGTTTGATCTCATGCATGTGAGCACGCATTGCCTCCACATCCTGCGCGTCCATCCACTTTTCAAACTCCTTCACCGTCACCTTCTTCTTCCAGCCGACCCACGTCTTCGCGCCAGGGCGGACGCCCATAAGGATCCACGACTCGTTCTTGCCAAACGGGTTGTTCAGATACTTTTTCGAGAACTCCGGCGACGGATGCCAGTGCACGGGGATGTGCGCGCCTTCGCCCACATCGAAAATCTTCACGAGCACGCCGAGGGTGGCGCCGAACTTCTTGAAGTGCTTCGCGCCGAGTGTCTCGTTCGGGAATGCCTTGAGCAGCTCGGTCAACAGGACGGTCTCTCCGCCGGGCAGCTTGACGATACTATAGCCCTTGGTGGGCGTGTTCTCCTTCTCAGGACGACCGGGGGTATAGGCGCGGTTGGTTGAGAAGATCCACTCCTCGGAACGGAAATCATCCTTCGGGTGGGCTTCACCCATGAATTCTGCACGCAGCTTGCCGCCGTTGTAGAAATGGATGTAGGTGTTCGGTGCAAGCGGGATGGGTGCATTCAACAACGCCTTCAATTCAGCTTTCGTAGCCATGGCCAATTCTCCTGAGAGTGTTTTTGGTTTCCGAAACGACTCGGTTCCGCAACAAAGCACGCGCATCGTGCCAGAACTTCCCTGTCAGTCAATGTGTTTCTAGCCGCTGCTGCCAGCAATCAGGATACGGGCGGCAGCGCTTGGGGAGGCGTCGCGGTTGTGGCGACGTTGTTTTTGGCCCGCGCGTTGGACGAGGGAATGTTCAATTCGCCGCGATACTTCGCCACCGTGCGGCGCGCGATATCCAAACCGCGCTGCTTGAGGAGCGCCGCGACCTCCTGGTCGGCTAGCGGTTTCGCCGGGTTTTCTTTCTTGATCAACTCCCCGACCAGGTCCTTGACGCTCTGGCTGGCGAGCGATTCGCCGCTGGCAGTGGTGTAGCCAGACGTGAAGAAGTACTTGATCTCGAACACGCCATGCGGCGTCGCCATGTATTTGTTGGCGCTGGCGCGGCTGACAGTGGTTTCGTGAACGCCGAGCACGCGAGGGTTGTCCAGTTCCTTGCCAGGCACACGGCTGCGATGACGCCGTCGGCTGAAGTCGTCCGTCTCGGCGTTCGGGCAGTCGGCTTCGCGGCGATTGCCGTCGCTGTCTTGAATGTCGGTCAGCGCGCCACAATAGGGGCAAACGGCCTTCTCGACGCCATCAACGACCTTGAACGTCTCGCCACAACGGTAGGCAACGTCGCCCATGCGCAACGGCCGCAGATGTCCGGGGCCTTTTTCGAAGAACTCGCGCTGCGCCCGGACGATCTCACCGGCGATGTTCTGGATCGTCTGCTGGCGCTGGGCGATGCTGCGAATGAGGAACTTGCCCGCCTGGATGCGCTCGCGAACGTATTGGACCACTTCGGGCGTAGCGGTTTCCTCTGCCATCATCTCACGGTAGGAGTCGCTGATCCGCAAATGGGGAATGCGCTCATCGTTGAGGAGGATGACGAACTCGTCGTGGTCCTTCACGACAACAATATCCGGCTCGACGTAAGGGTTGACCTCGGCCCCAAACATGCGGCCCGGTTTTGGTTCGAGGCGGCTGATGCTCTCGGCGGCCTGCAGCGCCTCTTCCACTGTGACGCCGAGCGCGGCAGCAAGCCTCGGCATGTCGCGGCCGGCGAGCAACGCGAGGTGGTCGCGCACGATCCGCGCCTCCAGCTTGTCAGCCTTGTCGAGCCGTGCCAGCTGGATCAACAAACACTCGCCCAGCGTCCGCGCGCCGACACCGACCGGATCGAGCGTCTGCACCAGATCAAGAGCACGGCACATCGTATCGAGTGTGACTTCTGGCGCCGGCCGCAGGAACAGCAGCGGCAGGTCGAGCCGGTGGCCGGCCTGCAACGCCTCGTTGAGTTCCTCCACCTTCGCGCCGCTGAAAACCTCCGCCAGCACTTCGGGCGGCACCGGCACTGGCGCGCCTTCTTCAACGACCGTGCGCAACTGCCGCGCCAGTTCCTGGCGGATGCGGTCGACAGCTTCGCGCGCCGGCTTCATCACGTTTTCGCTGATGGGCTCCGATGCGGGCGTGGTCGTTGCCGGCTGAGGTGATTGCTTGCCCGTTTCCGACTCAATCAACTGGCGGCAAATGTCATGCAATCTCTCCTGCCAACCGAGCAGTTGTCCGCGTTTGGACCGTTCGAACGATTCGGTCAGTTCTTTTTCGATGACCGCGCGCGCCCACGACGCAGACGGCTCACCTGACTGCCGGCGACGAGCACAAACCTGCAACGCAAACTCAACCAGCGCGGCGGCCATCTCCTCATGCGCCACCAGATAACCGTCGTCATTCAGGCTGCCGATGATGGTCTCCGCGGCGCGGCGCGTCTCGTCGGCAACATCGCTGGTGCCAAGCTGGTTGAGCAGGTGTTCCTGAAGCGACTCCGGCTGGACGATCGAATCGAAAAGAAACTGGCGGCGTTCCTCGTCCTCGGCGCTGCGGCTGTAGTTCCGGCTGCTCTGTGTGAAATAGTCGCGCCACTCGTCGTCAAGTTGCTTCAGCGTCTCGAATTCCCGCCGGAACTCGTCCGTCGTTTCTGCGCGGCCGTCGCGCGGCGCCTCGCCAGTGGTCTCCGGCGGCTGGTCGAGGCTGACGCTTTCCTGTGGGATCTCCTCCAGTGTGGGATTTCGCTCCAACTCCTGTTTCACCAAGTCGCACAACTCCGGCGTGGCCGCCTGAAGCATCTGGAGATTGAGTTGCATGTGAGGCGCCAGCATTTGCTGAAGCCCCATGCGCTGCACTTGGTGTAAGGAGATTCCGGCCATATTCCATTGCCACAGACCGCTTCACTGGCGACCACCTTGGACGACCCATGGCCGGCGCAATATAGGAAGGCATTGCGACTCCAGCAAGTGGAAAGCCAAAAACATAACAAATGAGCCCACTTGCCTCACAGGTTGGGTGGATTAGAGTGCCGCATGGAAGTCACCATGTGCAATTTTCACCTTGGCCACACACTGGAGTGCGGCCAGGCGTTCCGCTGGCGACGGCTGGCGGGTGGCAGCTACGAAGGCGTCATCGGCCGAACCGTCGTCCACGCAACCCAAACCGGTGACAGGCTGATGCTCTCGGGCGCGCCCGCGGGGACATTGGCGGATTACTTCCAGCTTCACGAAGACATCGCCGCTATTGTCCGCACGTTTCCCAACGACCCGCACATGCGGCGCGCGGTGGCGTTCGGCTGCGGCATGAGGCTGCTTCGACAGGATCCGTGGGAATGCCTCGCATCGTTCATCTGTTCGGCAGCAAAGCAATTCGTCCAAATCTGCCAGGTTGTGGACAACCTCTGCCGCACGCTCGGTGAACCATTGAAAGCCGACGGTCGCACCGGTTTCGCGTTTCCGTCGGCAGCAGCCGTGGCACGGGCAACACACGAGCAGCTTTGGTCGTGCAAAATGGGGTTTCGCGCCAAGAACCTGCTTGCGACAGCGCGGATGGTTGATTCGGACAAAGTGCGGCTGGAGACGATCGCAGCGATGGACTATCCGCGCGCGGTTGAGGAACTGATGAAACTGCCGGGCGTCGGACCGAAGGTCGCCGATTGCGCGTTGCTGTTTGGATGGGGCCGGCAGGAGGCGTTCCCAATCGACGTGTGGATCGAGCGTGCGCTGCGGCATCTCTATTTCGCCGGCCAACGCCGTGTGACGCGCCGCCGGCTGGTGGAGTTTCACCGGAGTTATTTCGGTCCTTATGCCGGCTACGCCCAACAATACCTTTTCCATTACGTCCGCAACAATCCGCAATCGCTTATCGCAGCGCCCCGGAAGTAGTCCTCAGCGGATTTCCGGCCCAACGGACGCGGCCAGGTAGGTTTGCGCCAGCTTCACGTACTTCTCCGCTGAGGCGCGGAGCTTGCTGCGCTCAGTCGCGCCCAACGAACTGACCACCTTCGCCGGGGCGCCATAAACCAGCGAGCCGTCGGGCACATGCAGGCCTTTTGTCAAAAGGGCATTTGCGCCAATGATGCACTGGTTGCCAACAACGCACCCGTCCATCACGATCGCTCCCATGCCGACCAGCGTCTCGCTGCCAATCGTGCAGGCATGCAACGTCACTTGATGGCCGACCGTGCAATACGCACCCACGATACAGCCCAAGCCGTCCGCGACGTGACAGGTGGAGTTGTCCTGAATGTTGGTGAACGGACCGATGACGACAGGCGCAATGTCGCCGCGCAGGACGGTGTTGAACCAGATGCTGGCGCACTCACCGAGCGTCACTTCACCCACAAGCCGCGCGCCCGCCGCCACAAAAGTCTGCGGCCCCAACACGGGGCGTTTGTCGCCAAAGGCGATCAATTGACCGGAAAGCGGATGGTTCATAAGGATGAGTCTAGCCGCGCTCGCCACAAAAGCAAATCCCGACCCCGAGCGCAAATGGCGTTTTCCGCACCGCCCGGCCACTTAATTCAATTCCATCGTTGCCGCAAAACGCTATCATCCGATGTCATGAAATTGATTCTCGCCAGCGCCAGCCCCCGCCGGGCCGAACTGCTGCGGTCACTCCGCTTGCAGTTTGACGTTCTGCCGACGGGCGTGGACGAGCGCGACGAACATCCCTCCAGCTTCCACGACCTCGCCATCCACAACGCCCAAGCCAAAGCCCATGACGTGGCCCCCAAGCATCCCGACGCGCTGGTTCTTGGCGCGGATACCATCGTAGTGCTCGGCAACGAGGTCTTTGGAAAACCGCGCGACCTCGCCGACGCGCGGCGCATGTTGCGAAGCCTTTCCGGCTGCAGCCACGTCGTCATCACTGGCGTCTGCCTCATTTGCCACGCCGAGAATCGTGAGCGGTCATTTGCCGTCGAAACGCGCGTCCATTTTCGTCTGCTTGCCGAAGCGGACATCGAGCAATACATCAATGCCGTGCACGTGCTGGACAAGGCTGGAGCCTACGCGATCCAGGAAGGGCCACCCATCGTCGCCGGTATTGACGGCAGCTACTCCAACGTCATCGGCCTGCCGCTGGAACGGCTGACGGCGGAATTGCGGGAATTTGGCATTTGCACCGAGCCTGAGCGGCATTGACCTCGCGCAATCGCAACGGTAGGTTTACCGGCAGGAGACAAACGACGACGAGAAAACTGATTGATACACAGACACGACTCCAGGAGCGGGTGCTGCTGGTGGAATTGGAACGTTCCGGCCGCGACCATTGGCAGGCATCCGACAGCCTCGACGAGTTGGCGGAACTGGCGCGCTCGGCGGGTGCACTGATCGTGGATCGCGCCACCCAAAAACTCACGGACCCGACACCGGCGCACTTCATCGGCCGCGGCAAAGCTGAAGAACTGGCCGCCAAATACGTCATCGGGGTTTCCGAAGCAGAGCGCGTCACCTCGGTCATCTTCGACAACGATCTTACACCTGCGCAGGCGGGCAACCTGCAAGAGATCTTCGGCTGCAAGGTGCTCGACCGCACCGAGTTGATCCTCGACATCTTTGCCCAGCGCGCGCGCACCCGTGAGGGCAAACTTCAGATCGAGCTGGCGCAGCTTCAATACATGCTCCCCCGACTGACGCGGCTCTGGACTCACCTCTCGCGCCAATACGGCGGCATCGGCGCGCGCGGCCCCGGCGAAACGCAGTTGGAGGTGGACCGCCGCCGCATCGAGGAGCGCATCCGAAGGTTGCGCGCCGAAATCGCCGAGGTTCGCAAGCATCGCGCGGTCATGCGCAGCGGTCGGCGGCGGCACGAGTGGCCCATCGTTGCCATCATCGGCTACACCAATGCCGGCAAGAGCACGCTGCTAAACGCGCTCACCGACGCCCACGTTGCCGCCGAGAACAAACTGTTCGCCACGCTCGACCCCACCACGCGCCGGCTGCGGCTTGCCAACAACCGCAACGTGCTGCTCACGGACACAGTCGGTTTCCTTCGCCAACTGCCCCACCACCTCGTGGACAGTTTTTATGCCACGCTTGAGGAAGTCGTCGAAGCGGACGTGCTCATCCACGTCGTGGACGCCAGCCATCCGCAGGTGTTCGACCAGATCGCCGCTGTCAACCAGGTGCTCCTCGATCTGAAGGCCGCCCAGAAATCCACCGTGACCGCATTGAACAAGACCGACCTCGTCGAGAATCGCACGCTGCTCGACCGATTGAGCCGAGAGACGCCCAACGCCATCGCCATCAGCGCGCTGAAAAAGACGGGCTTCGACATGCTGCTAAGCGAACTGAGCATCCAGCTTACGCCGAAGCACGAGTTTGTGCGGCTTGCCATTCCCACCAACCAAACCGCGCTGGTTGCGCGGATTCATCGTGATGGCCAAGTGCTGCAAAAAAAGTTTGTGCGCGGCCGTTGCGAACTGGATGCAAAGGTGCCGCCCAGCATGCTGGCTGAACTGCAGCCTTACCGGCGTGCCGACACGAGCGCCTAGTCCCACGCTGGACTTACCACTGGATGACGCAGGAAGCCCAGGTGAAGCCGGCGCCGAAGGCCACCATCAACACCAGATCGCCGCTCTTAATGCGGCCAGCGCGAGCAGCTTCATCTAGCGCGATGGGCACGCTCGCGGCAGATGTGTTGCCGTAACGGTCGAGGTTGACGTAGATGCGGTCGGCCGGCACTCCGATGCGTTTGGCGAGCGCGTCTATGATGCGAAGGTTGGCTTGATGCGGAATCACCAGCGCGATGTCTGCGCCGGTGATCTGGCAACGCGCCAACGCCTCGGTGGCTGCGGAATTCATCGCCGTGACCGCTTGTTTGAAGACTTCCTTGCCGGCCATCTGGAGAAAATGCAGCCGTGCATCCACCGTTTGGCGTGTGGCGGGGTGACAAGAACCGCCGCCGGGCATTTTGAGCAAGTCGCTGTACGCGCCATCGGCGCCCATGCAGGTGGTGAGGATGCCGTGACTGGAGTCGTCACGGCTGCGCAAGATGGCCGCGCCGGCGCCGTCGCCGAACAGGACACAGGTATTGCGATCCTGCATGTCAATGATGGAGGAAAGCTTTTCCGCGCCGATGACCAGGACGGTGTTGTAGGTGTGAGCGGCGACAAATTGCTGGCCGACCTCCAACGCATAGAGGAAACCAGAACAGGCCGCCTCCAAGTCGAAACACGCGGCGCGTTTGGCCCCGATCTTGTGTTGCACGAGGCAGGCCGTGGCCGGAAACGGCATGTCTGGCGTGATGGTGGCAACGATGATGAGGTCAATCTCTTCCGGCTTCACACCGGCCTGGGCCATGGCACGGCGAGCGGCCTCGGCGGACAGGTCGGAGGCGTATTCGTTTTCGCGGGCAAACCGGCGTTCGCGAATGCCAGTGCGAGTGCGGATCCATTCGTCGGAAGTTGCGAGTTCCTTGCGGGCCTCGAATTCCGCGTTGGTGACAATGCGTTCCGGGAGGTAACTGCCAGTGCCGACGATGGAGACGGCTCTAGGCGGCAATTGTGGGCGCGGGCTGCGCGGGGTGTTTTTTTTCATGCGTCAATCGGATTTCTTCAATGATCAGTTTGTTGACCTGGCGCGTGATGGCGTCAGCAGCAACGCGAAGAGCGGAGCAGATGGCGTTGGCGTTGGCTTTGCCGTGCGCTTTGATGCAAATGCCATTGGCGCCGAGCAGGATGGCGCCACCGTATTCGTCGGGGTTGGCTTTCTTCTTGAGATCCCTGAAGGCCCCCGCCGCCAGCCAGGTGCCCATCTTGCGCAGCGGGTTCAGCGAGAGTTCCTCCTTCATCCAGGCGTGAACCAGCCGGGAGGTGGCTTCGCAGCTCTTAAGCACGGCGTTGCCAGTGAAGCCGTCGGTCACAATCACGTCCACCTTGTCGGCAAACAGATCATGTCCTTCGATGTTACCGAAAAAGTTCATCGGGCTGTCCTTCAGCAGCTGATGGGCTTCCAAGGTCAGCTCATTGCCTTTCATCTCCTCGGTGCCGATGGAGAAGAGGCCGATGCGCGGGTTTGCAACACCCAGAATCTGCCGCGCGTAAATCTCGCCCATGACGCCGTAGTCGCAGAGATGCTGCGGCCGGGCGTCCGCGTTGGCGCCAACATCCAGGAGGAGGAACTTGCCGTGCAGCGATGGCATGACCGTCGCCAAGCCGGGCCTCTCGACGCCCGGAAGGGTGCGCAGTTTGATCAGCGCCGCCGCCATAAACGCGCCGGTATTGCCCGGCGAGAGGACGGCGTCAGCCTGGCCATCCTTCACCATGTCCACCGCCCGGCTGAGCGAGGAATCCCGCTTGCGGCGGACTGACTCAACAGCCTTATCCTCCATCGTCACGACTTCGGAGGCGTGAACGATGCTCAAACGCGAGCGATCGTGCGACAGAGTCGCAAGTCTCGCATTGAGTTCCTTCTCGATGCCGACCAGGAAGATGTGCTCGATCTGTGGATACAGCTCAAGCGCCGTCGCTGCAGCCTCCACAACAGGCTGCGGCCCGTGATCTCCCCCCATGGCATCGACAGCAATCTTCAAGGGCAAAAACGGCGAGCCGCGCGAACCTCGCGGTAGCTCTAGGCGCCCGCTTTGATGGTGACGACTTGACGGCCCTTGTAGTAGCCGCAAGAGGGACACACCCGATGCGGCTGTGCGCTGCTGCCGCATTGCGGACACTTGCCCGTTTGCGGTGCGCGCCAACTATTGGCCTTGCGCCGGCTGCGTTGCCGGCTTTTGGACATCTTGCGTTTTGGAACGCCCATGTTATTACTTCCTCGTAATTCTAATCCGATCGAGCGCGCTCCAAGGCGTTCCCGTGCTGCCGTCGCCGACTCGCTGGGAGTCGGCGCTGGCCGCCTGATTCGCGCACGAACATGTTCTTTCGTTCAGGTTCTGTCCACAGACGGGGCACAGGCCCCTGCAATCCTTGCTGCACAACGGGTTCTGCGGAAGAGCCAGCAAAGTATCTTCCCGCAGATTCTCCGTCAAGTCCGCGAAATCCTCCGTTGGCGCTATTTCCCGGTGCACCACGAAGTCCCGCACCTCCACGGCCTGCTCGCAATCCTTCAAACAGCGCACACAAGTCACGCCCAAACGGGTCCAAACCCGGCCTGTGACCACCAGCGCGTGACCTAAAACCTGTGCATGCAACCGGTAATGGACGGGGGATTCAAACCGATATTCCGGGTCGCTAACGTCCAGAATATCAACAGGATCCTCGCCTTCAAAATCCCGCCCCTCAGCGGGGAAGTTTCTTAGATTGATTTTCATCTGCGGCCTCCTTTCCCCAGGCGGCGTTGCAACGCCACCTCGACAAAGGGCGGCACGAACCCTTTCGCACTGCCGCCCAGCCGGACGATTTCCTTGATCATTCTCGAACTCAAATACGCGTAACTGTCCTTTGGCATCAGAAACACCGTTTCCACCCGCGGCTGCAGGCTCCGGTTCATCAGCGCCATCTGAAACTCAAACTCGAAGTCGCTCACCGCCCGCAGCCCGCGCACCACAGCCACGGCATTCTTCCGCCGGGCATAGTCCACCAGCAACGAGTCAAAACTGTCCACAGAAACGGTGGGCAGATGTCCCACGGCGCGCCGAAGCATCGCGCGTCGATCCCTCACGCTGAACAACGGCTCCTTGCCGATGTTGACGGCGACCGCGACTATGACCTCGTCAAAAAGCCGTATCGCACGCTCAACCACGTCGAGGTGGCCGTTCGTGATGGGATCGAAGCTGCCGGGATAGATGGCAAGCCTTTTCATTACCGTGTCAGCATAGCCGTACGGCTCCGCGTTCGCAAGAAAACATCCCACATGGTCGTCTCCCCTGCCCTCACCGCGAACGCTTCACCGGGATCGTGAGCACCGTGCCGGGCATCAGGCGATCCTTGTCGGGAATGGCCGAGCGGTTGGCGCGATAGATTTGCGTCCACAGGTTGCGATCGCCGTAATACCTGAGGGCGATGTTGGCGAGTGTGTCGCCCGCCTTGACCTTGTAGCTGGTCGTTTTCTTCGGATTGATCGGCGGCGACTGCGATGCCGCAGGTGCCGATTGGGCATGTGCAGCCGGTTGGGCAGGCGCCACCGGCTGGCCAGCCGTCGTAGGCACGGGCGGAGCCACGGTCGCCGTATTGTTTGGAACCGGAGGCGCGGACGCCGCGGCAACCGAGTTCGACGCAACGGCGGAAACGCTCGGCTCCAACGGCGGCGGTGGCGGCGCGGCAGCGGCCGTCTGCGGCTGGTTCGCCAGTCTCATCTGAATTTCGGTCAACTGCTGGCGCAACTTGTCCACCTCGTCCTGAAGCGCGCGATTCTTCTGCAACAGGTCGTTCATCTCGCTGGCGTTTTCCAGCGGCGAGTTGGGCATCGAGGCGATCAGGTTGCGTTTGGCCCGCTCGATGAAAACATTCGCCATCTTCCCGCGCTCCGGGTCCGCATTCAGCTTCACAAACCGCTGATAGTGGTAAATCGCGCCGGCGAGGTCTTTGAGCTGCTGTTCATCGAGAATCGCAACGGCCCAGTGGATCGCCGCCGAATCCGGGTTGAGCTTGAGCGCCTGCTCATAGCACTCCGCCGCCTCGACGTAGTTACGCCGCTGCTTTTCCGCCTCCGCCTTCTTCAGCCACGGGTTCTTATCGTCGCCGATAAAGCCGGTTCCGGTCGGCTCAGTGCACGCCGTCACGGCGAGCGCCAGCACGACCAACATCAAAATTATCCGTTCCATAACGGCGGCATGATAACAGCCGCGACCGAAAACTCAAGCGAACCAGAGAACCCAAGCGGAACAACCTCAAATTCCAAACCCCGGACTCCAAGGAGACTTCAGTCTTCACAACAAGAAGCCGACGGCACGGCTTGACGTTTGTTGTCTGAAGTTTCTTCGGAGTCTCGCGCCAAGAGGTCCCATCGCCTCGCCTCATTCGCTTCCACCATGTGCTAGACTCCTGCCGTGCGATTGGTTCTCGAAGTCGAAAATGTTACACGCGCCGGCTTGGACAAGGTGTTTGCCCTGGCGTCCAAGCTCAAGCTGCGTGCCGTATTGCTGCCGCTGTCATCTCTCGCGGTCGAGCCGGCTGCACTGACAGAGGCGGAGACAGCCCGGCTGCGGCTGGCAGCGTCAAACGCTGGCGTGACGATCGCGGGACTGACGGGCGTGATGGCGGGCGCTGCGCACCGGCTGGTCGGCGGTGACACATCGCGCGCGGCAGCTCTGGCGCAATTGCAGGCAACGATCCGGCTCTGCACGGAACTGGGCGCACGGCTGATGTGTTTTGAGTTGTCCGCGTGGGAAACATGGCGCGGCAGACTGCGGCCTGACCAAGCCAAAACGCTCGCGGCTGAAGTGCTGCGCCGTTGCGTGCCGCTGGCGGAGTCGCGGCGCGTGACGCTTTGCGTGGGCAGCGGGGAGACCGGGCTGGCAGAACGGTTTGTGCGAAAAGTGGACCATCCAAACATCCGTCTCGCGTGCGACGCAGCGGCGCTCAAACAATTGACGCAATCGCCCCGCGATACGCGCCTCGTGCGTGCGCGGCTTCTCGACGACCCAAAAACTCTGGGCAAAGCGCTCGGTACTCTTGGCTATGCCCACTGGCTGTCGCTCCGGATCGGTGGTGGCGAAACCGACACCGCGGCCGCGCAGTCGTGGCTCAAAGCTCTCCGCTCTGCCGGAGGTCTTGCCGCCGGAGAGTGACGCGCCCGTCGCCGCTCTCGAATTGTTTTCAGCCTCAGAGCGACCAACCCTGGCGATACTCGCGATGGAGGAGCTTGTTGGCTTCCTTGTCGTTGGTGATCTTGAAGTTCGGGCCGTCCCAGAGCAGCTTCTTCTGGGCGCGGACGGCAACGTTGATGAGCATGCACGCTTCCGTCAGCAACCCGGAGTGGTCCACGAAATTGGAGCCGGCTGGCTCGCCACCGCGGCAAGCGATGACCCATTCCTTGTAGTGACCGGGCGAGCGGGGAAGTTTCTTCGGCGGCTTGCCGTAGGCTTTTTGCTTGGACTCCGGGATAAGGCGGTGACCCATGAGCTTGCCTTTATCGCCGGTATAGATGATGTCGCCCATGCTCTGACTTGGCTCAAGCTCCGGTGGGCGGAAAGGTTTCAGTCCGCCGTCGTACCACGTGAGCGTCGCGGGCGGCATGTCGCCGCGCGCGGGAAACTCGAGCCGCGCGATCACGCCGAGCGGATGAGTCTCCGGGTTCAGTTTCGCCGCGCTGGCCTCGATGCTGATCGGGTGACCGAATTTCATCGCCTTGAAGACGGTGGAGAGCTTGTGGCAGCCGAGATCACCGATCAGGCCGGTGCCGAAATCCCACCAGTTGCGCCAGGTCCATGGGCAGTATTCCGGGTGATACGGGCGCTGCGGCGCCGGCCCCAGCCAGAGGTCCCAATCCAAACCGTCAGGCACCGGCAGTGTTTCCTTCGGGCGCTCTTCCCACGGTGTGAATTTCCAGAAACGGGGTCCGGTGTACACCTGCACTTCGCGCACGGTGCCGATGGCGCCATCGAGGATGAACTCCTGCACGACGCGCGCTGACTCGTCGGCCTGGCCCTGATTGCCCAACTGTGTGGCGACCCCGGCCTTCCGCGCCGCCTCGGTGATCTGGCGAGTCTCGAACACCGTGTGGGCGAGCGGCTTCTCGCAATAGACATGTTTGCGGCGTTTGATCGCAGCCATGGCAATGACTGCGTGCATGTGGTCCGGCGTGGCGATCATGACCCCGTCCACATCCTCCTTTTCCAGCAACTCGCGGTAGTCGTTGTAGGCTTTGCAGCCGCGGTATTTCCCCGAGGGCTGCTGCTTGGCGTAGTGTTCGTCCACGGCGCGGCGGGCTGGCTCACGACCGCAGGTCTGGCGCGCCTTCCCTTGCGACCAATTCCACGACTGGTAGCCCACGCCCTCGCGATTCACGTCACAGACTGCCGTGACCTGAACTTCCGGGAACTCGGCAAACGTCATCATGTTCTGCGTCCCCTGCCCGCCGACGCCGATGCAAGCGATGGTGGTCTTCTGGCTGGGCGCGACGTGGCCCGGCCCCCCGAGCACATGGCGGGGCACAATGGTCAGCGCCGTCAGGGCTGCGGTCTTGCCGAGGAACTTGCGTCGTGACATTTCGGATCCATTGGGGATGGGGACGTTGGTTTTCGAGGAATCAATTTTGCTCATGGTTGTTTCTCAGTGTTGTCTGGCTAAAAGCGCCGGTTCGTCACTTCTTCGCAAAAGTTTTCGCCCTGTCTGCCAAGGTCGTCCGATCTCCTCTGGCATGAGGCTGTCGTCGTGAACAATGCAGCGGCATCAATGGGCGTCTGGACGGCAAAACGCATTATCACTGCTGGTCGGGATTGATCTGGTCAGTTCCTTTATACTGTCTTCCATCCCACCACTGCACGTGACCATCTATGTAGACCACATTGCCACCGGCGTCGCTGTGATTGTCCTTGGGATCGTAGAATCCCGCCTGACTCTCCTTGTCGCTGTCCCACCCCAGGCGCAAGTTGCCCGGGTTCTTCACCTGGGCCAGTCTGAGCGCGCGCCTGCTGGTGAAATAGGGGTTGTATTCGTATTGATACTCCTTGCTGAGACCGGTGGGCGAGGTGCGGCTGGGGCACTTGAAGATCTTCACATTGCGCGTGTAGTTCTTCCGGCAAAAAACATTCAGTTGCTCCTCCAACAACATCGGCGCGTTGGGTTTCGGGTCATCATAGTAGGGAAGCACGTCGTCATTGTCCCTCGCGTAGGCGATCGCCATCTTGTGGATTTCCCGGAGATTGCTCGCACAGGAGAGGCGCTTGCCTTTTTCGCCCACACTGGTGATGGCCGGCAGGAGCATCGCCGCCAGAATGCCGATGATGACAATCACCACCAACAACTCCACCAACGTAAAGCCTTCGTGGCGACGAATTCGATGGACCAAGTCTTTCATCATACCAATGAAACTATATCACGCGACATCGCCGCGGCCAGCTTCTTTTCCGCAACGGGATGAGTTTGACAATGGGCGGGCGGAAGTGGATAAGCGCGTTGCGCAAGAAACAACGCATGAAAACCTCATCTCTCCTCCTGCTCGCCGGTGTGTGTGCCGGTTCCTTGTTCATCACGTCCCTCGCAGCGGAACCTGCCGCGCCGCGCGTCAAGTGGCTGCCGGCGACGTCAGAGAAACTGCCGCGGTGGCGCGGTTTCAATCTGCTTGAGAAATTCAACGTGGGTCGCAACCAGCCGTTTGTGGAAGAGGACTTCAAGCTCATCCAAAAATTGGGCTTCAACTTTGTGCGCCTGCCGATGGACTACCGTTGCTGGATCAAGGACAAGGACTGGGAGAAGTTCGATGAGGCGCGGCTCAAGGAGATTGACCAAGCCGTTGAGTGGGGCCGCAAATACGGCATCCACGTCTGGATCAACTTCCACCGCGCGCCCGGCTACACCGTCGCCAGGCCGAAAGAAGCGACCGATCTGTTCACCGACGCGAAGACCCAGGAGGTTTGCGCCAAACACTGGGCGGAGTTTGCGCGACGCTACAAGGGCATCCCCAACACTCAGCTCGGCTTCAATCTCTTCAACGAGCCGGCGAACATCGAGACCAACCTTTACGTAAACGTCGTGCGCAAGATGGCCGAGGCCATTCGCGCCCAGGACCCGAAGCGGCTCATCATCTCCGACGGCATGCAGTGGGGCCAGACGCCGATCTTCGAGTTGCGTCCGCTGAAGATCGCCCAAGCCACGCGTGGCTACACGCCCGGCGAGTTGACGCATTACAAGGCGAGCTGGGCCAACGGCGACCGGTTCCCGCTGCCGAAGTGGCCCAAGCTGCTTGGCCCCAACGGCACATTGCTCAGCCCCACCAAGAAAGAAGGCTCCCACCCTCTCGTCATTGACGGCCCGTTCAAGTCCGAGACCGCGCTGCGGCTGCATGTCCTGGGAGTCTCTTCCCGCGCACTGCTCACCGTCGAGATTGACGGCGCGAAGATCTGGGAAAAAGAATTCAAGACCGGATCCGGCGAGGGCGAGTGGAAGAAGAGCGAGTTCAAGCCGGAATACAAACTCTACTTCTGCACCTACGACCGCGACTACCCCGTCACCGTGCCCGCAGGCGCGAAACAAGTGAAGGTCTTCGTCGCCGCCGGCGATTGGCTGCAAATCAGCGAACTGGGCTTCAAACCCGCCGGCGCCGAACGCGAAGATGTGCTGCCACTCGCACAAAGGTTCGCCGAGAAGCCAGACCCCATCTGCTACAAAGCCGGCGCGCAACCCGTTCCATTTCTGGGCATGCCGATGCAAGACCGCGCGTGGCTTTGGGAGAAGAACATCGAACCGTGGAAGAAACTCGAAGCGAAACACGTCGGCGTCATGGTCGGCGAATGGGGATCGTATAACAAAACCCCGCACGATGTCGTTCTGCGCTGGGCCGAGGATTGTCTGGTCAACTGGAAGAAAGCCGGCTGGGGCTGGGCGCTATGGAACTTCCGCGGCAGCTTCGGTGTCCTCGACAGCGAGCGCGCCGACGTGCAATACGAGGACCTCGACGGCCACAAACTCGACCGCAAGCTCCTGGACCTCTTGCAGCGTTACTGAGCAGCACGCGCACAGGAGGAATTGACGTCAAACCTGCGTGAGGTTGCGGGTAACTTAACGACTTGAGTCAGGCACGCCGGGCCAATAACCAAGGAAAAACAGGAAGGCGCAATCCGGCGTTGCCTGCACCCAACTTGTTGGAAGGTTCATTGTTTGGAAAACGGGACCACCAATGTGTAGGCGTTTGAACGAACCTGATACTGGGAACATTCAAGTATCAAGGGCCAGTCGATTCCGGTCGAGTTTGACGGCGTGTAATACTGTTGAAGGTCCGACAACTTATCCGGGTAGCGGTTGTTCTTCTTCTGAAAATCCTCAAGGGCTTGGTGCAAGGCAAGGCCCTCGCTCCGCCAGTCTCTGACCCTTTGCAGATGGTATCGTTCAAAGTGCCAAGCGGCAACCGCCGCCAACACCAGCAGTGCAACAAGGCCCAAGGCGATCCGTTTCATGGCTCCTTCCAATATTTAGATCAAGCCTCTCATTTGTCGTATAACTAGGAGGCATGGTGGCAGATTAGGTTTGGCTTCTCACCTCGTCCACATCGTTTTACGCCGTCGCAGCGGTTCCATGTTGAACCGGCAAACAAGAACAGGGCGTCGAACATGGCCGGCTTTCTCATGCCGGTTCGCAACATTGCTGCGGGCGGCGGTCGGAGACCACCGCCACCGAGGACCTCGACGACCACAAACTCGACCGCAAGTTACTGGACCTCTTGCAGCGTTACTGACCGCCGACCCCATTCTTCATATGCTTCCTCTCGCCAGTGCGACCCATACGGCGACATTCAGCGTGACGAAGACGACAAAAATAACGATGTCGGTCCAATGAGGTCTCGATGAACCCAAAGGGTCAAAATGCCGGCCGGCAAAAAACATCGGGGCGCCGCATTTCTTGCACACCGACGTCCCCGCTGTCATGAAGGGCGTCAGCAAGAAACTCGACGCAATGCCCGCGAGGAACACCAGCAGGAGTTCGCCCGCGAGAATGCTGACGAAGTAATACCACGGAAAATGCTCGCGAAGCGAAAGCACCCACAGGGGGATGGTTGCCGTTGCTGCCGCAATCACATGAAAGAGTGACAAATTCGCACCTGGGACCGAGCGATGATAGCCGCAGTGCTTTGTGCAGGTGTAATCGGCAATCGTGTGGCGGAAGAAGCGCATGTGACTTCATGCCTAACGTCTGAGGTCAGCGATGCGGCGGAGCTGCATTCGCTGCATTGTTTGGTTCGGCCGTTATTTTTCTCTTTCTAAAGTCCTCAAATGGATCCTTTATCCATCCTACCAACTCATCAGACCATCTACCACTTGGTTGGCGGGATGGATAAACGCCAATCATATCTGCACCGTCTCCCGTGCCACCTGGTTTGTTGTCTTTGCCGAGACTTGCCAGTGTGACCAAGCCGTTTGTGTCCACACCGTAGATAATAGGACGGCCCCAAGCGTCTTTGATTGAGTTGTCGTATCCCTCAATTTCTTTGGTTTCGATCAAGGCCGATGGCAATGCATTGTGTTCGATGGCGTATCTCTGAATTCTTCGCTTGCACATGTGTATCGCGCCGGCCGTCTGCGAGGTGGGTGGTATCACGTCCACAGAAAGCATGAGGAATCCCACGATCCCTACAACCACGATGGCGACAATGATCCAGTCTCGGCGGGTTGCGTTCATGGCTTGGTCTAACAGCTATTCGGCTCCCTCATTGACGTGATGCAAGGCGACACGGCGGACTTTGGAACCTGGCTTTCGTCCCGTCCAGAACAATTTCCGCCAAGGACGAGGAAAGAGCCGGAGCGTTGGGCCGTGCGCGGCGAAGGAAAAGTTGGAGGAGAAGCTCTCAGCGGTTAGTGGAACCACGGAATGCACGGAAGGACACGGAAAGGTGGACCTCCGGGCGCGCTTGATTTTGCGCGGGTGAAGCACCGCGTCCGGAGACCGCGGCCCACCTGAAGCGTTGACAGCGTCCATGGCGAAGGAATTCGCTTCCGACGCGCCGGAGATTGTGGTTAGAGTGCGCAACACAGATCGCAAGGAGAACTACTATCATGACGGAGCACGAGCAGTTTCATTTTCATTCGCCGGATGATGTGCGACGGCGCATTAACGAGCTGGGGCTCGATTTGGAACTGAGCGACGACCTGCGCCCCCTGATGGAGCCGGTGAAAGCCGGGAAGTTCACGCTGCCGAACCGGATGGTGGTACTGCCTATGGAAGGTTGCGACGGGCAGGAGGACGGCTCGCCGGACACACTCACATTCCGCCGCTACCGCCGCTTCGCCGCGGGCGGCGCGGGGTTGCTGTGGGTCGAGGCGACGGCGGTCGTGCCGGAGGGTCGGGCGAATCCCCGGCAGTTGTGGCTCTACGAGAAGACCGTCGCTGCATTCACGCAGCTTGTGGGCGAGGCGCGCAAGGCCGCGCGTGACGCCTGCGGCTCGTCACACCGGCCCATGCTGATCGTGCAACTGACGCATTCAGGCCGCTACAGCCGGCCGGTGAACAAACCGCAGCCGATCATTGCGCATCACTCGCGGTTCCTCGACCCGACGCACAATCTGCCGCTGGCATACCCACTGATCACGGACGACGAACTGGAGCGGCTGGAGGATCGCTACGTGGAGGCCGCGCTCTGCGCGCAACGCGCCGGCTTTGACGGCGTGGACGTGAAGGCGTGCCACCGCTATCTCGTGTCGGAACTGCTCGCGTCGCACACGCGACAGGACAGCCGTTACGGCGGCTCGTTTGAGAACCGCTCGCGCTTTCTGCGCAACGTCGTGGAGAAGATTCGCGCTGCCGCGCCGGGCTTGCTGGTGACGGCGCGGCTGAATGCCTACGATGCGATTGCGTATCCCTACGGCTTCGGCGTGGATCGCACCGACCCCGCCAAACCCGACCTCGCCGAGCCGATCGAAATCGTCCGCTTTCTCCAAAGCCAGGGCGCGCCACTGGTGAACATCACCATCGGCAATCCGTATTTCAATCCTTACGTCAACCGCCCGTTCGACCTGCCGACGGTGGGAGCGCCGTTGCCGCCGGAGCCGCCGCTGGCCGGTGTCGCGCGGTTCGTCAACGTCGTGCGTCAGGTGCAGGAGGCGGTGCCGGAGATGCTGGTGATCGGCGGCGGCAATTCGTGGCTGCGGCAGTTCTTCCCGCACCTCGGCGCGGCCAATATTCGCAAGCACTGGGTCTCGCTCGTCGGCGTCGGCCGGATGGCGTTCGCTTATCCTGAGTTCGCCCGCACGCTGAAGGAATGCGGCCAGCTTGATCCCCTGAAAGTCTGCGTGACCTGCTCCGCCTGCACGCAAATCATGCGGGACGGTGGCCGCGCCGGCTGCGTGCCGCGCGACGGCGAGGTTTACGAGCCGATTTACAAACAAGGCCGGGCCGAGGCGCTCGATTCCATCATTCAGATGGCGAAGACCTGCCGCCAGTGCAACGATCCGACGTGCGTCACCGGCTGCCCGGCGCGCGTGAACATCCCAAAGTTCGTCGCCCACGTCGCGGCAGGCCGGTTCCACGAGGCTTACGAGACGCTGCGGGAGGCCAACGCCCTCGCAGCCGTGTGCGGCTACGTCTGCCCGTCGGAGACGCAGTGCGAAGCCCGCTGCAACAACCGGCGTTACTCGTTCCCCGTGCCGATCCGCCATCTGCAACGATGGGTCGCACGCAAGGCCGTCGAGGAAGGCTGGGTCGCCGAGGCGCACGCGGCATCCGCGCCCACCGGCAAGAAGGTCGCTGTCATCGGCGCAGGCCCGGCCGGCGTCGCGGCCGCCGCCAAGCTCGCGTCGCTCGGCCATGCGGTGACACTGTTCGACCGAAGCGCCTCGCCGGGCGGCGCCGCGCAGGACGCGATTCCCGCCAACCGCCTGCCCGACCCGATTCTACGCCGCGAGATTCAGGACGTACTCACGTCGAGTGGCAACGTCACCCGCCGTTACAATGCCGCTCTCAACAAGAGCTACAACCTCGACCACATGATGGCCGAAGGTTTCCACGCTGCGCTGCTGGCCATCGGCCTCGGCAAATCCGTGCCGCTGCCAGCCACCAAGCGGCCGAAGTCGGGCGTGGTCAGCGCGCTGGAGTTTCTGGCGCACGCGAAGAAAGGTCTGACGGTTTCCGGCAACGTGCTGGTCCTCGGCGGCGGGAACACCGCCATCGATGCCGCGCTCGCGGCCAAACGCGCCGGCGCGGACCAGGTCTCCATCGTTTATCGACGCTCGTTTGCCGAGATGCCCGCGTGGCCGCACGAGCGCGATGAAGCAGTCAAGGAGGGCATCAACCTGCTGACATTGACCGCGCCGCTCGGCTATATCGCCAGCGCGAAAGGCAAACTCGCCGGTCTCAAAGTCATCCGCACCAAATTAGGGACGCCCGACGCGGATGGTCGTCGCGCGCCAAAACCGATTCCCGGCTCGGAGCACGTGTTGCCCGCCGACCTAGTCATCGAGGCCATCGGCCAGCAACTCGACGA
Organism: Verrucomicrobiota bacterium; assembly: GCA_016235595.1. Classification (GTDB taxonomy): domain Bacteria; phylum Verrucomicrobiota; class Verrucomicrobiia; order CAIQCK01; family CAIQCK01; genus CAIQCK01. The sequence goes on along the minus strand of JACRJX010000016.1, from coordinate 304,179 downwards.
GACGCTCAAGCCCGCGTTGTCCGGCGTGCGTTTCACCGACGCCGGCTTGGTCTGGGTCCATGAGGACACGCTGGAAACCTCGCGACACGGCATCTTCGCCGCAGGGGACATCGTCAACGGCGGCACCACAGTCGTTCAAGCTGTCGCCGAAGGCGCGCGCGCCGCGCGGCATATTGATGAGTTCCTGCTGGCCGAGCCGGTGGCCGTCCGCGTGCAAAGCGGCGCCAAGCGACAAACACGAAGCAGTCGGCGTTCAGAGTGACAGCAAATCCGCCGGCTTTGAGATCAACACCTTCGCCCCGTTGGCGGTGAGTTCTTCTGCTGTGCGGAATCCCCAGAGCGCGCCGACGGGATACATCCCGGCGGCAACGGCGGTCTTCATGTCGGTGTTGGTATCGCCGAGGTAGAGGAAGTCGGCCGGCGCGATCTTCAACCGCCGCGCGACAGCTACTGCGCCGGACGGGTGCGGCTTCTTGTGGATCGTTTCGTCGAGGCCCTGCACGACGTCAAACCGCCAGCGGCCAAGCAGTTTCTCCACGCAGAGCTTGGTGAAATTGTTGTTCTTGTTGGACAGGATGGCCATCTTGACTTGGCGTTCTGTCAGGGTATCGAGCAATTCCGGGATGCCGGGATACGGTTGCGTTTTCGCGGTCCATCGCCGGCCATATTCATCGCCCATGGCTGCCGCAGCGGCCTTGACCGTCGCCTCGTCGCGGCGGTCGGCTGGCAGCACGCGGCGGCAGAGTTCGAGCACGCCGTCGCCGACAAAGTAGCGGTAGGCCGGCACCGGATGCTGCGGGGCGTCGAGCCTGGCCAGCACGGCATTCATGGAGTCCGCCAGGTCTTCCAGCGTGTCCAACAACGTTCCATCGAGATCGAAAAGGACGGCTTTGTAGTTCATGAGTGGTTGAATTCTGCAACGGCATCGAGCATGGCGACGATGTTGTGCGGCGGGATGTTAGCGAGGATATTGTGGACCTGTTGGAAAACAAAGCCGCCACCGGGTGCGAGAATGCGAAGCTGTTCAAGGACGTGCCGGCGCACCTGTTCCGGCGTGCCAAGCGGCAGCAGGTCCCGCGTGTCGCAGCCGCCTCCCCAAAACGTGAGGTCGCGGCCGAAGTCCTTCTTGAGGCCCGCCGCATCCATCCCGCGGCAGGAAATCTGTACCGGGTTGATCGCGTCCAGCCCGGCTTCGATGAGGTCCGGCATCAACTCGCGCACGCCACCACAGCAGTGCAGCATCACCTTCACCGGTGCAAGTTGCTTGGCGCGGCTCCAGAGGCGCTGGTGGCGCGGCTTGAAAAACTCCCGATACATCGCCGGCGAAATCTGCGGCCCGGTCTGCATGCCCAGGTCGTCCCCGAAGACGATAATGTCTATGCTGTCGCCCACCGCACTGAGAAACTTCTCCAGGTTTCCCAGATACATCGCGGTGATTCTGTCGAGAAAATCGTGCGCCCGCTCCGGTTCGCCGGCGAGCAGCATGAAGAAATTGTCGTTGCGGTAGAGAAACTGGCCCATCTCCAATTGATTGCCGCCGAAGAGGCCGATAATCGCGCGCCCGGTCTGCTGCCGCAGCTTCCGCGCGCCTTCGCGCAGAATCTTCGCGCCATCCGGCCCGGCGATCAGAGGTCCCGGCGGCGAGGCGATGGCGGTCCACATGCACTCCGTTAGCACGTCGGCAATGCGGTCGTGGTCCGGCGTCTCCTCGGCAAACGGCCAGTAGGTTTGTTCGAAATACAACGCGCCGTCCGGCATCTGCGCGATGACGCGGCCGGTCTTGCTGGAGCGAATCACCCATCGGTTTCCGTCACGCTCCGGTAATGCCCAGCGCGGCATCTGGCACGGCGTGCCGTCGGGAAGTTCCCAGTCCGCCCAGCACGCGTCGTCCAGCGCGAACGCGCGCCCCAGTTCGATCGTGTCCACGCCAAACCGCTCCAGCACGTCCTCGTCCACGACCGCCAATTGCTGCACCGGGTCATAGACGCGGATCCGTTTCTTCTCCAAGCCAAGGAGGTCGCGGAGCTTCGCATAGGCGATGGCCGCAACGCCTGACGAGCGGTGGCCCGACAGGTCGAGCGGCACGCGGTCCGGCTCGCGATGGTTCAGCGCCGACAGAACTCGTTCTCTGGAAGTCATGGCGGGCGCAACTCTACCGCCCCGTCCCGCCGCTGACAATGCTGCAACGCTCACCTGCCGATATGTCTTGAGTTGGCGCGGCATTTTCCGCAATTTCTGGCTTCGCGTTCACAATACAAAACAATTCATCAATATTTTCAGCCATGACTGCTCTCAATCTCAAACCCGCTTCCGCCTGCAAATACGACGAAATCTCGCTCGGCGAGATTATGCTCCGGCTCGACCCCGGCGAGGGACGCATCCGCTGCGCCCGCGAGTTCCGCGCCTGGGAAGGCGGCGGCGAATACAACGTTGCGCGCGGGCTGCGCCGCTGCTTTGGCCTCAAGACCGCCGTTTGCACCGCGTTCGCCGACAACGACGTGGGCCGGCTCGTTGAGGACTTCATCCTTCAAGGCGGCGTGGACACCGAGTTCGTCAAGTGGGTGCCATTCGACGGCGTGGGCCGCACGGTACGCAACGGGCTGAACTTCACCGAGCGCGGCTTCGGCGTCCGCGGCGCGGTGGGCGTTTCCGACCGCGGCAACACGGCGGCGTCGCAACTCAAGCCCGGCGATTTCGACTGGGACACCATCTTCGGCAAAATCGGCGCGCGCTGGCTGCACACCGGCGGCATCTTCGCCGCCTTGAGCGACACCACGCCGAAGGTCGTCATCGAAGCCGTTCAGAAAGCCAAGCAATACGGCACGATGGTTTCCTACGACCTCAACTACCGCCCGTCGCTCTGGAAGAGCATTGGCGGCCAGAAACGCGCGCAGGAGGTCAACAAGGAAATCGCCAAGTATGTGGATGTGATGATCGGCAACGAAGAGGACTTCACCGCCTGCCTCGGCTTCAAGGTCGAGGGCGCCGACGAGAACCTGCTGCACATTGACGTCACCGCGTTCAAGCGGATGATCGAAGCCGCCGTCAAGACCTACCCGAACTTCAAGGTGGTCGCAACGACGTTGCGCGCCGCCAAGACCGCTACGCGCAACGATTGGGGCGCGATCTGCTGGATGGACGGCAAGTTCCACGAGTCGCGCGCCTATCCCGATCTCGAGATCCTCGACCGCGTCGGCGGCGGCGACAGTTTCGCCAGCGGTTTGGTCTATGGGCTGATGACCACTGGCGACCCGCAGAAGGCAGTGGACTACGGCGCGGCCCACGGCGCGCTGGCGATGACCACGCCCGGCGACACCTCGATGGCGACAAAGGCCGAGGTGGAGAAGCTCATGAAGGGCGGCGGCGCGCGGGTGCAGCGATAGCAATGTTCGTTATCGAACGCATCGTCTCCGGCACGAGATGATATTGCCGTTGTGCTGCAATCAAGAGTTGCCCCACAAAACAGATGGGGCTCCGAACGAGGAGCAACAATGAAGGAGACACTGCTTGTAATAGCGTTGTTGGCTGCAGTTGCACGCGCGGCTGAACCTCAGCATGTTGTGGTGGCGAGCGAACAGGGATCGTTTCTGGCGTGGCCAGCCAATGGCGGGCTGTGGACTTGGGATGATGGTCGCGAGGCGGTGGTCGCCTTCGTGTCAGGTCCATACACCGAACAAAAGGGGCACAACATCGGCAAGCAGCAAACGAACCTGAGCGCGCGCACGCTCGACGGAGGGCTTACCTGGCACATGGAGCATCCGCAGAATTTCGCACAAGCGAAGTCGAAATATGGCGAACTGAAGAGCCCCATCAATTTTGCGAACCCGAATTTCGCGATGCGCTGCATCGCCACGGGCTATGACATCGCTGGAGATTCGCGCGGCGGATTCCAGTTCTCCATGGATCGCGGCAAGTCGTGGCAGGGACCGTTTCGTTTTGGCGGGCTTGACGGCTCCGCAGCGTTGAAGAAATGGGAAGTGACCTGCCGCACGGACTACGTCGTGAACGGTCCCGCCGAGGCGTTCCTGATGATGTCGGCACGCACCCCGGGTAAAGGCGCAACCGATCGCACGTTCTGGGCGAGCACGAAGGACGGCGGTTTGCATTTCGAATTCGGCGGCTGGGTGGTGGGCATGGCCGACCCATCCCGCGCGGTCATGCCATCCACAGTGCGCCTTTCAGCGTCGCAACTCGTGACTGCCATTCGTCGTCGCGGGTCCATCAAGAATCCCTGCTGGGTGGATGCCTACGGCTCGTCTGACAACGGCGCGACATGGACATTCCTCAGCCGCGTCGGCGAGACGGGCGGCGGTAACGGGAATCCGCCCGCATTGACCCGCCTGCGCGATGGCCGGCTCTGTTGTGCCTACGGAGACCGCAGTCGCAAACAGATGCGCGCGAGCATCAGCTCCGACAGTGGCGCAACGTGGGGCGCGCCGATCGTCGTCCGCTACCACTTTCGCGCCGACAAATACGGCGACGCCGATTTCTGCTACCCTCGCCAGTTCCAGCGCGCCGATGGCCGCATCGTCACGATCTATTACTGGTCGCAAGCCAACGCGCCCGAGTCGTGTATCGCGGGGACAATCTGGGATCCGCCCGCAAAATAAAAATGATGGCCGAGGTGGAGAAGCTCATGAAGGGCGGCGGCGCGCGGGTGCGGCGGCAAAGTGGCTGGCAGGTTTCGTGATTCCAATTCCGCGCCCATACCCGCATGATCAAGTGATCGATTCAATGATCATCGCGGCGTTGATGAAGAAAACCCGGCGATAGCGCGTTGACGCAGTGAGCCTTCTGTTTTCTTTCAGCGCTCCTCGTCGTATCTTGACTCAGTGCAAAAAGGAAAAAGACTATGAGAATTTTGAGCATGTTGGCCATTACGTTGGTGCTGGCCGTTGTGCCATTGCAGGCAGAAACGCTGCAGCAGTCAGTGGACCAGGCGCTCTCGGTGATCAAGCGGTTCAAGGAGTTGCCGGAAAAATCCATTCCAGAGGAAGTCATTCGCGATGCGAAAGGTCTGGCGGTGCTGACGGTGGTAAAGGCGGGCTTCATCTTTAGCGCACGTGGCGGACAAGGCGTGGTGCTGGCGCGGACGCCGACCGGCTGGTCCGGCCCGTCCGGCATCGGCACCGGCGGGGTGGGTTTCGGGCTGCAAGTCGGTGTGCAAGCCACCGAGTTCGTGATTGTGTTGAACACTCCGGCGGCGGTGGAAGCCTTTGCGCAAGGCGGCAATGTCGAACTGGGTGCCGACCTCAGCGTCGCGGCCGGTCCCGTGGGCCGGCACGTGGCGGGCGGCGTGATGCCCACGGCTGCGGTTTACACTTACAGCCAGAGCCAGGGTATTTTCGCGGGCGTTTCACTGGAAGGCACCGTCATCATTACGAAGAAAGAGAGAAATGCGGAGTACTACGGCCGTTCTGTTGAAGCCAGCGACATTCTGAAAGGACGAGTGCCGCCACCCGTCGGCGCGCTGCTGTTGATCAAAGAACTGAAGGATTCTTCCGCCGGCGCGCTGCCGCCCGTGCGCGCAATACCAGCGACCGGCACACGAGCGCCAGCCCGTTAGACACAGTCAACGATTTCGCGAAATGGCGTTGCCCGGAAGCGGCTGCGCTTGCTAGGTTCATCGCATAATGATGAAACACACTGCTCTCGCGCTGACGCTTGGGGTTGCATTCACGACACTGGTTTTCGCCGAAGACAACTGGCCGCAATTCCGCGGGCCGGATGGGATGGGGCATTCGAACGCCACCGGGCTGCCGGTAACGTGGAGCGAGACGCAGAACATCAAGTGGAAGACGGCGATTCACGACAAGGGATGGTCGTCGCCGGTCATCTGGGGAAACCAAATCTGGATGACCACCGCCACAGAGGACGGCAAGCAGTTGTTCGTCATCTGCGTGGACCGCAACACCGGAAAGATTCTTCGCGACATAAAACTGTTCGATGTCGAGACGCCACAATACATCATCAAGCTTAACAGCCCGGCCTCGCCGACGCCGGTAATCGAGGAGGGACGCGTTTATGTCACGTTCGGCTCGCCCGGAACAGCGTGTCTGGACACGCTGACCGGCAAGGTTCTTTGGCAACGGCGTGACTTGGAGTGCAATCACTTCCGCGGCGCCGGCTCGTCACCGATCCTGTTCGGCAACTTGTTCATCCTGAACTTCGACGGAAGCGATTTCCAATATGTCGTGGCGTTGGACAAAAACACCGGCAAGACCGTCTGGAAAACCAAGCGCTCGGTGGATTTCAAGGACCTGGACAAGGACGGGAAACCCAATCGGGAGGGCGACATGCGAAAGGGGTTTTGCACGCCGCTGGTGGCTTCGTTCGGCGGCGCGCCACCGATCCTCATCGATCCCGGCTCGAAGGCGTTCTACGCCTACGATCCGTTGACTGGCAAGGAAATCTGGCGCACCGAGGAACACAAGAACCATTCCGTCGCCGTGCGGCCGTCAGTCGCCAACGGGTTGATCTATGCGGCCACCGGCATGGGCAAAGCCTCGGTGTGGGCGATACGCCCCGGCGGCCATGGCGTGGTGACGGACACGCATGTGGTGTGGAAGGCTCCGCGAAATGTGCCAACCATGCCCTCCCCCATTGTCGTCGGCGATCTGCTGTTCATGGTGAGCGACAACGGCATCATCACCTGCCTCGACGCCAAGAACGGTCAGGTAGTCTGGGAACAGAAGATCGGCGGTGAGTTTTCTGCGTCGCCCATTTCCGCCGAGGGACGCATTTACTTCTTCGACCGGGAAGGCAAGATCACTGTCATCCAGGCTGGCCGCGAATTCAAACAGCTCGCCGCGAACCAACTTGACGAAGGATTCATGGCCTCCCCCGCCGTCTCCGGCAAGGCGCTGTTCCTGCGGACAAAAACACATCTCTACCGCGTGGAGCGGTGAGTACCGGGTGAATCCTATTTGGCGTTTGTGGCGGCGGAGTTCTTGTTCATCATCCGCACGCCCTCGGCCTTGATCAGCTTGCCGGTGGTCTTGTCCCAATGACGCGTGCGCACGGCCATGCGATGCTTGCCGTGGCAATCGGTGCAAACCTTGCGCTTGGCAGGGTCTTTGGCGAAGGCGGCTTCGTGTTCGTCCACGGCGCGGAGTTTCGTCAGCGCGTGACACTTCGTGCAGCCATCGAGAATCTTCTCCTTCGCAAACATGATCTCCGGCGGCGTCAGGCCGTCCTCGTCGGCGCTGTGACGGTCGGACTCGCCGTGGCACTTGGCGCAACCGACGCCGTGCTTCTGGTGATTCCGCGCCAATTCCTCCGCCTGAAAATTGGCATGGCAAACGTAACAGTAGGAATTATCCGCGGGCTTGCCAGCCTTCGACGGCTCCGCCTGCGCCACAAGCGCGACAGCGCAGCATGCAACGATCAAACCGGCCAGAGCCGGCACTCCGAATTTTTTCTTAGACATATTCCCAATCCTTCAGCCAGTGATAATCCGGCGTGAGCTTCGCCCACATCTGGCGCGAGATTTCCTGCAGCTCCTTCTTCTCGGCGAGGTCGAGTTGGCGGCGCTCCTTGAGGGCAAGCACCATGTTGTCCACCTGCTTGGTGCTGATGAGGCCGGGAATCGGCGCAGTGATGGCCGGGTTGCCGAGAATGTAGCGAATGGTGAGGCGCGCGCGGCGGTCGTCTTCGGCAACCTCCGCATGGTTGGGCGAGCCGTCACCCTTGAAGATGGCGTTGCTGGCAAACGGCTTGATGCCGAAGATGCCCACATCGTATTTGCGCACCGTGTCGAGGAAGCTGTCGGTCGGCAATTCCTTCGAGCCAGCGGTGTAAGGCGTGCAGATGACCTGGATCACGTCGGGATACTTCTCGATGAGCATCTTGGCCCACTCGCGATCGTGCGTGGACATGCCGGTGAAACGGCATTTGCCCTGCTTCTTGGCGGTAACGAGCGCCTCGATCATCGCCTCCACGTCGGCCTCCGTATGCCGGCCGCCGCGCTCCAGCGCCATGAGACGCCAGATGTCCACATAGTCGAGCTTGCAGCGTTTCAGTCCGGCGTCGAGAAGTTCGAGCAGCTTCTTGGCGGTGCGGTTCTCGGGCACGCGCAGTTCGCTGGCCGGGTGCGAGTAACCGATATACATCGCGTTGCGTTTCTTGCAGAGGACTTTGCTATAGACCTCCGGCTCGCTGTCTCCGGCGTAGTCAACGTAGTTGATGCCGACCTTGATGCAGTGGTTGAGAACCTCCTCACGGTTGCGCTGGAACGGCGCAGCAACGGCGGCATCGGTCGGTGCGTTGTAGGGATTCACAACGTCATTGGCGCGAAGGACCTTGTCTATCCGCTTCCAGTGGCCGCCGAGGCAGACGGCGGAAACCCAAAAGCCCGTCTTGCCGAGCCGCCGATATTCCATATCCGGGTTGTAACTGCGTGTCTTCTTGATCTCGGCGCGGTCGGCGTCGCTGATCGCGGCGCACGTCGGCCGCACTGCGGCGAGACCGGCGGCGGCAACGGCGCTGGCTTGAATGAACTCGCGGCGGGTCAAGTGGGAGTCGCTGTTTTGCTTCATAGGCTTTTCCGATTGCGGGGTGATTCTATTCCAAGAGTCGCGTTGCAGGCAAGAACGCGCGCATCACTTCGACGGCGGGGGACGCCAACTGCGCGGCTGCGGCTTCGGCCCGGCGGGCTTGCCACCGAGTTGCGCGACCAGCCAGTCGAGGCCATCGAGGTTGTCTTTGAGCCGCGCCTCGGCGTCTTCGCCGGTGTGGTTGAGAATGCCGATGCGACCGCGATAGCCGCTGTCGCGAATCGTCTTGAGCAACTGCAAATCGAGGTCGCCCTGGCCGAGCGGCAGGATTTTCATGCCGCGTTTGTCGCCGCCCTGGGTCATGCCGTTGAGGTTCAGGCAAAGCAAGTACGGTTTCATCGCAGCCAGCGCGGCGGGGAATCGGTCGAGGTGATCGTGGCCATGGTGCAGATTGTAAACGATGCCGACGTGCGCCGCGCCGTGCTGCTCGCGGAGGAGCTTCGCCACGGCAATCATGTTCTCCGGCTCGCCGCCCCAACCGCCGTGATTGTAAAGCCCGAGCGAGCAGCCAAGCTTGCGCGTACGCTCGACCAGCGGGAGCATCCGCTGCGCCGTGAGCTTCACGCGTTCCTCGATCGTCGGCGCGTTGGCTCCACTGAGCGTCACCCAGATCTGCGGTTTCATGCCGCGCTTCTCGAACAGCTTGAACGCGTCTTCATGCTGTCCCCAGAAAGCGGTGAACTCGATGCCGTGTTTCTTTGTCGCCTTGATCTCGGCTTCGAACGTCGGCACATGCTCCGCGCGCCAGTCGTAGGCGAGCCGCTTGATGCCGAGTCGCTCCAACATGGCCGCGCGCTCCTCCGGTCCGCGCTTCTTCGCATCGAACGGCACGATGCACCACGCAACGAGATTGTCGTGGGCGAAGATGTCTTTCCCGGCGCGCTCGGATGCAGCAAAAGACATCGTGCAGGCACACAGGCAGGCGACCAGAACGCAACATACAGCTTTCATCGTGACTGTATTATGCCTGATCGCCAGCAGGGCGGATAGAACATGCACGCCGGAAAATTGAACAAAAACGGCGCGGCATCCCGCGCCCTTTGCCGGTGGAATTGGCAGCGGAGACGGCTCGGGGCACTGAGGCCGTGCTGGCCAGACGCTCGCTGTTCTGGTAGGAGACTGGAACAAATCAGCACGTTTGAGAAAGGATCAGCTTGAAGAACTTTATTCCAAAACTCCTGGCAGCACTCGTCTTCATGGGCGGACCGATCGCTTTGTCGGCATCGGAGACGCGCCAGCCTGGACATGACGAGAGCTTGTATGGGAAGCGCCTGCCCTACCACAAGGTGGAGGGCATAGGACAGTGCATGGCCGCAGAGGTCGTGGGCAACCGCCTCTACGCCATCGGCTCGGGCAACTTTTACGTGCTGGATATCACTGTGCCGCAAACGCCAAAGCTGTTGGGCCAATTGTCCGGCCTCGGCACGACGCGGCAACTGGTGATCAGGGGCAAGATTGCCTACGTCACTGCGAGACAGGACGGCCTGTGGATGGTGGATGTGTCCGACCCGGCGAAACCGGCGTTGATCAGCCACTACGACACGGTGGAAATGGCAACGGGCATCTGGGTTTCCGGCGGACTGGCTTTCATCGCCACGCGTTGCTACGGCGTCGAGATCGTGGATGTGTCAGACCCGCGCCACGTCCGTCATGTCAGCACGTTGAAGACCGTCGAGGCACAATCGTGTTGGGCGAAGGATGGTCTCCTTTACATCGGCGATTGGGTGCCGAAGAAACTGTTGGTCGCGGATGTGAAGAATCCGCGCCAGCCGGTCCTCATCGGCGAGGCGCCGCTGGATGGCTATGGCGACGGCGGGTGCCTGAGAGGGAAGTTCTGTTATGCCGCCACCGGCCATCACTCACGCGCGCCCATCAAGGCGGAGGCTGAAGGCAAGGGACACGGCTTGGATATCTATGATGTGTCCACGCCGACACAACCCGTCTTCGTCTCGCGCGTAAAGTTCCCCGTCCACTACAGCATCTTCAACGACATGTGGAGCTCGCGAGTGGCGGGCGACTATTGCGTGGTCGCCGACACCAACAACGGCCTCTTTGTCGTGAACGTCCGGGACATCGCCAAGCCCGCCATCGTCGCCCACGCGCAACTCCCCTACGTCGCGCCGAAGGAAATGTTCGACCCCGTAGGTGGCGTGGCTTTGGCCAAAGACGTCATCTACGCCGCTGGCATCTACACAGGTCTCTATGTGGTCCCCGCGCCAGGCCTGGCGCAGCCGGTCGTGCCCGAGCCTGATCAACCGCCTGTGCTCGCTCCTTTGCCGGAAACTGCGGCGGAAGACCCTGACTTCCGCGTGTATCGTCCGGAGGGACAGGTTCACGCTGTGGCCATGCAGGGCGATATCGCGTGGGTGGCATGCGGAGCGGCTGGGATTCAGGCAGTCAAGTTGGGCGACAAACTTACGCAAGCCTCCATTCATCGCGGGAAAGGCGAAGTCTGCTATGTGAGCCGCACCGGCAACCGGCTTTACACCGCCGAAGGCAAGGAGGGATTGGCGATCTACGAAATCGGCTCCGACCTGCGTTTGACCGAACTGGGCCGTCTGATAGTGCCCGGCCAGGGCGTGAAGCAAGTCGTGGCACCCGCGCCCGGCCGGTTCGCGCTGTTCCATTGCGGCGGCGCCATGGCGTACATCGCTGATATCTCAGACCCCACCAAGCCGAAGCTTGTCTTCAGAGACGGCCAAGTCGGTTTGTTTTACGGCGACCAGCTCGTGGACAAGCTCTTTGATGGCCGTTACCTCACCGCCTACTGGCAGAGAAGCGGGCCGGCTTGGTATGACATCAGCGGCGTCAAGCCCGTGCTGGCAGGCAACACACCCGACACCACGTTGTATGGCTGGACCGACGGCGTGTGTCCGCTGGGCGAGAAACTCCTGATCATCAAGCGCGGCAAGTATGCCCTGCTCGATCCCAACGAGCGCCGCAACACGAGTGACCTGCCCGCCTACGGCGTGGATAAACTCCGCCTTGTCGGCAGGCCGAGCGTGGGCGGAAACGTGCTGGCGCTTTCCTCACGTCATCAGCGTCAGGTCTGGGTTCTCGACATCGCGGACATCAAGCACCCGCGCCTGAAACACGAATACTCCCTCACCGGACATCCCGGTGCCTGCGCCTTCTGGAATGACTGCGTCGTCATCCCAGCCGGCTACCAAGGCCTGCTCGTGGAGCGGCAATCGCAGCGCTGACCGCGCCGGTCGCAACTGTGATTTGCTGACGGGGTATGATTCGCGGGCTGGATATTGCCGGTTGTTTTACGGTAAAGATAAGCAGCATTTTGTATGAAGGGCTGGCTCATGGCCCCGCAGGACGATCAGATCGCCGCTGAATGACTGGAGCATCACATGAAATCGAATGCTGACAAGAACTGGCGGATGGGGCGGCGTGACTTTCTCGGTTGCGTGGCAGGAGGCGCGTGGATGGTCTGGCAGTCGCCTCTTGCGCGAGCCACCAATGGCGACCGCGCCGGGTCGCCCGCGCAAGGTCCTCTATACTGGGCGTGGTGGGGATGGGAACCGCTCGATCATTACCTGCGCACCGGCGGCGTGGTCGGCGCGGTGAACACGAAAGACCCCTCGATGCCGCAGTGGTATGCCCGCCTGCACTCCGAGGAAGTTGTGCGTCTGATGGCAGGGCTCGGCGTCAACCTCGCCTGCACGCATTTCTTCAAAGGCTTCGGTCTCGCCCACGAGCATGCCGAGCAGCAGCGCACCGCCACCCTCGTGAAGTTCGCCCACCAGCACTGCATCAAGGTGCTTGGCTACTGCCAGTCGCGTTCGATTTACCACGAGCAATTCCTTGCCGAGGTGCCGGACGCCGAGAAATGGATTCAGCGCGACGGAAAGGGCCAGTTGCGCACGTGGGGCGGCGCGAAGTTCCGCTGGGCGCCGTGCATCCATTGCGGCGAGTTTCGCAACTACATGAAGCGCGCGATCCGCGTCGGGCTTGAGGAGGTCAAACTCGACGGCTTCCACTTCGACAACAACTACTGCGAGCCGTGCTACTGCCCGCGTTGTGAAGCGGCGTTCCGCGCGTGGTTGACGAAGCGCCATCCCAAACCGCAGGAGCGATTCGGCCTCGCGTCGTTCGATGGCATCAAACAACCCGCGACGGAAAAGGCCCCCAGCCGCATTACCGACCCGCTGACGCAAGAATGGGTGCGTTGGCGTTGCGAGAGCCTCGCGGAATATCAAGGCGACCTGGCGGCCCACGCACGGCGCATCAAGCCCGGCGTGATCCTCCTCGGCAATCCGGCCTACCCGCGCGATCCCAACAGCGCCTACGCGCGAAGCGTCTGGGCGCCGTTGCTCGGACGCCAGCTCGACCTGATGTTCGCCGAGAATGGCAACTTCCCCGGCGTTGAAGACAATGTGCTCATCTCGCAGGTGCGGGCCTGCAAACACGCCGCTGCCGTCGGCTATCGCGTCGTCTCGACTGTCTGGAAACGCAACAAGCTGACGGGCCTCGGTCTGCCCGACACCGAGGAAGCTATCGCGCTCCAAATCGCCGAGTCGGCGGCCAACGGCGCGTTGCCGGGCACCAACTGGGCGTTGCGCCCGCTTGGCGAAGGCGATCGGATGCGCGTGGAGCGGCCCGACCTGCGCGAGGCGCTGGCGAAACATCTGCGTTTCGTCCACGGCATCGAACCGCTCGTCACGAACGCCAGGCCCGTTCGCGACATCGCGTTGCTTCACACGTTCGCCTCGACCGTATTCGACAATCGGGAGACTGTGGCGCTGGCGCAGGGAGCTGAGGAGGTTTTGATTCGCGGCGGCTTCGCGTGGGAGGTGTTGTTCGGCGAAAACCTCGCGCGGCTGGCGGAGTTCTCCATACTGGTCGTTGCCGGCCAGTCGCATCTGAGCAACAAGGAAGTGGAAGCTGTTCGCGCATTCGTGAATCGTGACGGCGTGCTGGTGCTCATCGGCGACAACGGCACCTTCGACGAGAACGGCCGCCAGCGGTCGCCTGCCGCATTCGAAGGACTGAGCGGCGAACGTGTCGTCCGCATCGAAGCCGCGGCGGTTCGCGCCGCCGTCAAGGCGAACGAAGGCCGCGTATCGCTGCCAGAAGGCTGGAAACAGGTGGCAGAGACGATCGGCCGGGCCGCAGACGTCCGCCCCTCGGCCCGACTGCGCGACGCAGACACCGTGACGTTGAGCGCATACGAACTCAACAGCAACCGTCTTGTCCTGCATCTGGTCAACTACGCCAGCGAACCGACGAAACAACTGAACGTGGAACTGGGCGGCCGGTGGAGGACATGCCGCACGGCAAGATTGCTGACGACGGAAGGGCCGGAGCGCAAGCTCGTGGTTCGACAATATCCGCGCCCGGCTCTGGAGGTCCCGCCGCTGAAAACTTACGGCGTGTTGGTTGTGGAATAACGCGCCGGCGACGCATCAGCGCTGCTTCGGTTGTTTGTGCAGTTCCAGCGCTTCCCGGAGTTGCCCCAGCAACTCAGTGCCGGACTTGATGCTCCGCTGGTTCCACGCGGCGCGATATTTCTGGTCGAGGTCCAACTGGTAAATCATCAGATGCTCGTGGAACAAGCCCGCGCCAGCCACCATCTGGCCGTTCGGATCCAACAGATAGCTGTCGCCGTAACCGAAGCCTTCGTCACGCAATCCCTCCAGCCGCGTGCCCGGCACGACGTTGTTGGCGCGCAGGAAGAACACGCCGTTCTCCACCGCCCGCGCGATGTGGTCGTTGCGCACCGTTACATAATGTTGCACCGGGTCGGACACGAAGTTGAAGTGCGGCGCGAAGATGAACCGCGCGCCCTTCAACGCCAGGATGCGAGTCGGCTCGATGTAGCCGCCGTCGGAACAGATGACGACGCCGAACTTCAATCCCTTCTTCTCAAACACGGTGAACTCCCGCCCCGGCTCGAAGTAACCCTCATACGGCAGCGCTTTGCTGTAGCGGCCCAGCAGCTTCCCGCGCTCGATAACGGCCACCGTGTTGTAGAGCTTGGCGTCGCGCAGTTCGTTGAATCCCACCAGCAGAACCGTATCGCAACCGGCTGTGAGACCGAGGACACGCTTCATCTCCTGCGCATTCGTCGTGAAGGCATGCTCACGCGCGTCGCTTCCCTTCGCGTAGTAGCCCGTGAGGAAGCACTCCGGGAATGAGACGATGTCCAGTTTCGCGTCCACAGCCTGTGCAAGGCCCTTCTTCACCGTCGCGAGGTTGGCCTCAAAATCCCCCTGCCGACAGACACACTGGTAGTGACCAACCCTCACGAAACGCGGGCTGGCATCTGCTGATCCCGCTCTCTCCGCAGCGTGGGGCGCGAACGGCGCCAACAGGACACAGATGCCCATTATCACCAGAACTCTTCGGATGGAGTGCATGGAGTTGATCTCCTATCGTTTGTCGGACTGGGTGGATTCGACCGAAAACGTTTTCACTTCTCCCTTCTCACTGGTGGCCACCACGACCGGCAACGCCGTCAGTTTCTGAATCTGCGTTGGCCGGCCATTGAGTTTGCCTTGACCAACCGTCTTGCCCTCGGCGTTGAGCATCAACACTCCACCGTCTTCGGATGCGACCACGATTGACTGACCCGCCACTTTCAGTACGACAGGCGGGCTGCTCAATCGTTTGGACCACAGTTTCTCGCAACGATGGTTGAGGACAACCACCAAACCGTTCGACAACGCGACGACCATCTCTTTCTTTCCGTCGCCATCGAGGTCGCCGAGATCAAGGTCGCGGATGTCCCGGCCACCGCTGCGAGCGCCGGGACCGAACTGGACGTTGTACAACGGCTTGCCTTGCAGGTCCCAAACCGTCACGCGGTTCCATGCGCCGGTGATCTCGCTGATGACTTCCCTTTTCCCGTCGCCATCGAGGTCGTCCACGAAGATGTGATGGCGCGTCTGGTCCATCCAGCCGCCGACGTGCGTGTATCCCGCGGGCACGCCGTTGAAGCCGCGCGGCGTCGGATCGAGCGTGCGGTTGTTGATAATGCCGAGCGACGGCCCGTCGGTGATTTTACGTGACGCGAGAAGGTTTACGCTGCCCTCACGGCCGGGCACGAGCGCGAACTTGTAGACCGGGCCCCAGAACTGCGGCATGCGTTTCACAAGTTTCCCGTCCTCGTCAACGATCTCCAGCGTGCA
The DNA here is from genome assembly GCA_016235595.1 of Verrucomicrobiota bacterium. GTDB lineage: Bacteria > Verrucomicrobiota > Verrucomicrobiia > CAIQCK01 > CAIQCK01 > CAIQCK01. Next base: position 288,485 of record JACRJX010000016.1, on the reverse strand, counting down.
AGCACTGCCGATGAACGCCTGGCTCTTGCCATCGAGAAACACTCCGCTGCCAACGCCGTGGATGCCCTCGTGGCCCGGTGCGGTCTTGAACCAATACTGTTTCGCCGCGCGGAACACCGCCGGGTCCATCTCCGGAACGAACGTCCATTTCCGACTGCCCGCGAGATCGAACGCGCAGACCTTCTCGTCCTCGCAACCGGCCAGCAACAGCTTGTGCTCCGGCCACCAATGAAGTTGGCGTATCTTGCCATCGGTTCGCATCTGGCGAAGTTCGCGGCCGTCGGCGCCGATGATGTGAATCACGGTCCCTTCCGCCGCGGCAATCAGTTCGTGGCCTTCGGCAGGAATCACGATCGAGTCTGTCACAGCGCCGCCGACGTTGGCGGTGAACGCGCTCTTGAGTTCTGCCACCTTCAACAGCGCTGGCGGCGCAGCCTTCTTGAATTGCGCGCGTCTTGTGCCCGCCTTCTCGAACCACGCCGAAAGCTGCGCAGCCATATCACGCCGCGCAGCGTCGGATGGTTTGATGTGCTCAATGACCGTGCGACCCTCGCGCAGCAAGAGTGTCATATAACCACTCGCGCTGCTGTCGCCCTTCACGATCTGGTTGCTGCTGCGGACAGCCGCGGCGTCCGCAACCGAGACCGTGAGCAACGCGGCGCCACGTGTCACCACTTCCATCCGGCCCGCGGCGAAATCCCACTCCACATTCACCGGCGCATTCGCCAGCAGCAGTCCCTGCTCCTTACCGGTTTGCGTGAGGCCTTTGCCAAACAGATGATCTTCAGCGAGCAACACAAGCTCACCCTTGTTGCCTTCCCACTCGCCGACGATGGCGGCTGCCTTCTGTGGCAATGCGAGCGCGGCAGCATTGTCCGCGAGCCGCAGACAGCGCAGGTCGTTGGTGTTTGTTCCCAGCAACGCAAAGAAGATTCCGTGCCGTCCTTTCTTCACCGCGCCGGTCCATTCCTGCGTGATGACACCGCCGCCGGTCGTCCGGTCGAACACGTCCGCGGGCAGCACCACCGCATGCGGCCGGCGCAACGCGTTCTGTTTCGCGTCAAACCGGAAACCTCCGCCCTGGTTCTCCCACTTGAACTGCACCTCCATGTTGTCGCTGTCGGCGCGGAAGGCGAGATCGTCCACGACGAGCGCATAGCTGCCAGTGCGTTGAGCGAGCGTTCGCCGCCAGTTACAGAACGCCGCTTTGGCCGTCTCGCCAGTGCAAACCGCCGTCTGGCCGACAACGTCGCGGTGGCGCAACACGGCGTCCATCGCGACCTGGGCTTCGACCATGCCATCGGCTTTCGTGAGCACCTGGTTCAGGTAACCTTGCAGGATTGTCTGGCCGGCCAGCCGCAGTTCGAGCAGCGCGAACGTATGATAGGGATTCCGCGACGCGCCATTGAAACCGTCAATCAAGATAAAATCGCCCGAGGCGTCCGTCGCGCTGCGAAAGCTGGCGTTCTGGAACGATTCCTCCAGTGGGAAACCATTGTTGCGCGCGAGCCAATGGGGCTTCGGCAGGTGATTGACCGTCCATTTGCCGACAAGGTCAGTGGGCTGCGCCGGTTTCAATTTCCCGTCAGGCCAGAACGACTGGCCGAGTCGGAAAATGCCCGTGTTTACGCCCGTGCGTTCACGATACGTCAGCCAGCGGCCATCCTGTGTGAGGTAGGCGGCTTTGTGGAGATAGTCCAGTGCAGCGGAGTTCAGCGCCCAATCCGGCACACGGCCGGAGATCAGCAATTCCTGGCCGCGCAGCAACTTCGCTGCGACGCCGTTGCGCATCGGCTCGCGGTCGCCGCTGAGCACCATGTAGGTGAAAACCGGCGCGATGCCCGTGCAATACCAGAAGAGGTTGTCGTTCTCCCCGGCGATCCACGCGTGTTCGTGGAGCGGCGCAAAATGAAACTGCGAGCTGCGGACACACTGCGCCCAGACCGGCTCCGGGTAATCGCGCTCGAAGTAGCGGCCGAGACAGTAGAGCGAAATGGCCGACCATTGGCCGTGACGCGAACCAACGGCCGATGGCGGTCGCGTCAGCGGATAGACGCCTTCGTCCTTGCGATGCTTGAGTTGCCGCGCGAAGGCGTTCGTCACCTTCAGCCGATCCTCATCACTGAATACCGCGCTCTCCTCGATGAGGTCCCAGAACAAGATCATCATGTGTGAGGTGTAGTGATACGTACCGGCGAGCGGGTCGTCCTTGTTCTCGATCATCTCGCCGTCAATCTCCGTGATCTCCTTGAACGCCTGTTTGTCGGGAAACGCGAGCCGCAGCGCCTCGCGCGCGTGGAACACGTCGCCGCTCATGTAATAGGCCGCCATGCGTTTGCTGATGCTGTTCCAGCCGAAGTAGCCGGTGGAACGGTATCCAGCCGAGGCTTCCCACGTCTCCAACTCGCGCACGCCGTGCGGCACGACGATGCCGTCGCCGAGTTTGATTTCCATCAGCCAGCCGACAGAAACGGACGTGGAATGTGAAGCGCCGGAGCGTTGGAGCGTGGCGATGAACGCATCGGTGGCCGCGTCGACGCCTTTCGCATCGCTGCCGCCAAGGACGATGATGTTGTGGCCACCGCCAAATGGATTATGGATCGAGCGCACTTCGTAGCCGCCTGCGCCGGGATAACGCAGGTCGGTTAGCAGGAAGTAGCGGTTGTAGAGTTCGCTGATCGTGGCGTTGGTCGAACGGTTGCCAAGCACGATCAGACTGCCCTTGATTGGCACAGCCGCCTCCGGCGCGTCATCGCCGATGATCGGCACTTTGCAGCCACTCAGCTTTTCGATGGCCGCCTGCAGCCGCGTCGCCTGTGCCAGGTGGGTGCTCGACTTCGGCGCAACGATGCAAACAGCCGGTTTGCCATCGCGGACAATGTGCGTTGTGAGATGCAGCTCTTTCAGTTTTGCGTATTGCGGCGGCACGGGCTGTGGCAACGGTGGCGGTGGCTTCACGCCCGCGATGAGGCGCACGCTGCCGATGAGCACCTTCGGCGTCGGCTGGCGATGAGAGTAGATGTAGATTTGCGCAGCCTTTGTGTCTGGCGGCGCCATGCCACGAACGGTGATCTCATTGAACTCGTCCGCGCTCTTTGCGAGCAGATGCGTCTGCTCAAGTTTCTGTGACGGCAGAAACCGGAGTTGGACTACCTCATACTCGTCCGGCGCGTTCTTGACCGCGCGCACCCGCACCCGCACCTCGTAGCCCAAAGCGGGCTTGATCGGAACACTCTGCGTTATACCGACCTCGGCCTCCGGGTCGCCGTCCTCAATAAGCACCGCCTTCCCACCGCGGCCATCGTCCACAACAGAAACCCGCTGGTCCTTGCCGTGTCCGCCGTAGAGCGACCAGCCAAGCGGCACGCCGTTGGCACTGACGCCGTCGGCGAACGCAGAATTCTTCAGCGGCACTTCCGTTTCGGCGGCCAGCGCCGCCGACGCGAGAAATACAAATGAGATGGCTATGCTAAGATAGGTTTTCATCGGTTTATGAGACTCGCGATCTTGGGCGGTGAACCGGTCGCAGGCTACGCGATTGCCGCGCTTGAACAAGTCAAAATCTTGCATTCCCGCCCGGTTGGGTCTTGGATAACGTGACGATCGGAGTCACTCATCATGCACCCAATGCTGCGTTTCATTCCCATCAAGATTGCTCTCCTGACGGCGATAGCAGCCCAAGCCGCAATCGCCACTCAGGAATCGTTCCCAGTTCGCCTCGCCAACGAATCGTGGACGGCGCAACCGGAGCGCGTCTCGCCTTCCCGGCGCGCCGTTGACCACACGCTCAGGAAAGGCGACGGGCTGGAGTTCTCGATGCGAAGTCGCGTCAACGAGTCGCGCTCGATGCGATGGAGCACGCCATCGGAACAGACGAAGCTCTCGGCATTCCGATTCCTCGTCGTCGAGTATCGGGCGCGTGGTCTGCACCGGATGCGAAGCAACCAGGAAATCGTGTCGGCGTGGGTCATGTCCGGCGGCCGCGCGCAATCCGTGCCGCTGATGCTAGCCAACGAAACGATAGACGACAACTGCTGGCATCAACTCATCATCAAGCGCCCGTTTCCCGACAACGCCAGGGAACTCATGGTCACGCTCGACTCGCGTGATTCGCGTGGCGAATTTTCCCTGCGACGAATGCTGTTCACGAACGAGTCGCGTGACTTCGGCCCAGCGCTCACTGCGGAGGATACTGCAACAGCTCCCGCGGGCGAATTCACAACAATAGACCTGTCGGGCCGCTACGACACAAATTACGACGCGCTGGTTACGCGATTGCTGAGCCGTTCTGACGACCCGGTTGCTCAGGATGCCGGCAGATTCTTCACGACATCCAAGGTCTGCGTCGGACGGGTTCCTTTTCGAGTGCGGCCTCAAGGCAATAACCTGATCAGCCCGCCGCCGCGCCCAGCCGCAAACGAAGAATGGATCAACCACTTCGGGTTGCGCGTGCGACGCGGACAAGTCGCGCCGATCAGCCGCGACGGCGCGACGCAGATTGCGGTGAACCTGCCGGCGACGGAAGTGTTCCTGCTGCTGGCTGCCGAAATGCCGAGCCAGCAGAAGGCTTATTTCGTCCGCGAACAGCCCAAGTCGCTCTCGGACGTGGAAAGTTTTGCGGTGGAACTTCGCTACGCCGACGGCACGGTGGATCTGGCATTCCCCTACTCGCTCAGCGACCGGCGACATGTGATCCAGCGGACGCTCGCGTCCTACGTTGTCCCGGCCAGTGGCCAGCCGCTCCAGAGTGTGGTGCTGCACAACCGCAGCCTGCACGCGAACATTTACCTGGCCGCGTTGACCGTCCATACAGGCTCGAAGCGTTGGTGTCCCCAACTCGCCGAACAACCACCAATCGTTGCCCAACCGCCATGCGCCACACCAGCGCGCACCCCATACGCCATTCGCCAAGAGAACGTGTTGCAGTTGGGCAACTCATTCATTGAACTGACGACGGACGTATCGAAAGGTTTTGTCATCCGCAGCCTGCGCAACCGATGGCTCGGCGAAGAAGCAGTCGGCCTGACCGGCGAACCGGGCCTGGAGATCGCGGTGGGCGACGCGCGGCTTGCGCCGGATGAGATGCGTCTGGTTGAGGTTCGTGCGCGGCGCAGCGGTTTCGAGCTAAGCTATACCAGCCAGAATCCGAAAGTCCCACTAGACTGGAAGATTCTCCTTTCCGTCGGCTCGACGCCGGAAGTTCGTATGGAACTGACGGTGACGAATCGCGGCGCGCAGACGCTGGATGCGAACATCCGGTTTCCCGTTGTCGCTGGACTGCGATTGGGCGAATCGCGCGACCTCTGGTACATGTTCCCGCAGTATTGCAACGCACTCGACAACCGCCCCATCACCCTCTACGCGGCGGCCGGCCGGAATTTCCCGATGCAGTTCTTCGATGTGTTCAACCCGCGGCTCGGTGGCGGTGTTTATGTCGTCACCGAGGACCGGAGCCACAAAGCGCAACGTTACGGGCTGGCAAAGGACGAACGTGGCACCGCGTCATTTTTCATCGAGCACCCGGCGCAGTTCACTCACCTGGTTCCCGGCAAACCCTACGCGTGTTGCCCGGCGGTGATCGGCGTCCACACGGGCGACTGGCACGCGGCGGCGGCGCGCTATCAGAAGTGGCTCGCCGGTTGGTATCGCCCCTATAAATCGCAGGACAAGCAGTGGTATCGCAAATCGTTCTGGTTGTTGGCGGAAATCGCCGACGGTCTGGCCGACGATACCTACAAACTGCCGGCGTGGTATGACGCGCAAACGAAACATCTCCAGATGCACGACATTCTGGCCGAGTTCGAACGCACCGCCGGACGCAAGCCCGACATCCTCCACTTCTGGTCATGGGCCTATGGCGTGGAGGACCAAGTCCAGCGTTGGGGCGAATACGGCGGGCGTGACTACGACGCGCTGGGCGGACTGGCCGCGTGGCGGGCCGCGTTGGACGATATTCAGCAGAACCTGAAGATCCCCGTCTCGCTCTACGTCAACGCCACCCTCTGCAACCGCAACACGCCTGTCGGCCAACAACTCGGCCCGCGTTGCGCCATGCAACTGCCCGACGGACGACCGATGATCCCCTACCCTAACAGCTACCGCATGTGCCACGGCACGCGCGAGTGGACCGACTACATGATGAAGCTCTACCCGCGACTGGCGCGCGACACCGGCGCGAGCATTCTGTACGTGGATGAGACGGCCAGCTCGGCAATGTGTTTCGCGAAGGACCACGGCCACGACGTGCCGCTGAACGCCAACGCAGCCGACTACCACTTCCTGAAAGCCGTCCGCGAAGCGACACCGGGCAGAATTCCGCTCTACGGCGAGTTCCCCAACGTGGACACCGCCTCGCAGTATTCCGACTGCAACATCAACTATTACTTCATGCCCAGCGGCCAGCAGCTTCTGGGGCCATTCTTCGACGAGCGCCCCTCCGAACACGGTCTCTCGCCGATGCCACTGAACATCTACCGCTATCTCTTTCCGCGCATCGCGCAGCTCGACCTGCCGCTGGGCACGCGGCACGTCTCGTGGCACGACCTGAAGTTCACCTTCTTCCACGGCGAGGCGATCTACGATTCCTACTGGGACCTCGACGAATCGAAGGGCCACGCGTTCATGGTCCGCGCCTACGATCTGAAACGCCAATACAAGGACTGCTTCACATCCAATCATCCGGAGATGCTCGTGCCGACCGGGCGCGACGGCGTGTGCGCGAACAAATTCCCCGGCCGCGGCCGCACGCTTTGGACGCTTTACAACCGCCGTTATACGACGGTGCGGGGGCCGGTGCTCGCAGTGGATCACACTCGCGGCAGCCGCTACCGCGACGCGTGGAACGATCGGCCGCTGGAGCCGGAACTACGCGGCGGCAAGGCAATCCTGTCGCTGCCGCTCGGTCCGCAGGAGATCGGCTGCGTGGTGCAAGAACGATGACGCGACAACAGACACTGTTGTCTGTTCTCACAACCTCAGCCAGCGCGAGAGGCGAGCTCAGTGTTGCGGGTTCAGTCTGAGCAGGATCGTCTCGGCACGCTTCATCGTCAGCGTCACCGTCTGGCTATCCACCGGCACATCCTTGCCCGTCATTGCATTTGCAGCCGTGCAGCGCGACGGCAGGAGAACGCGTTTGGCACCATCGGTGGCGGCGTGGACACCGAGGAACTGGCCGTCGGTGTAGAGCGCGTCATCGCTCTCCAGCCAGATGTGAACGCCGGCTTCGCGGGCGATGCGGCGCATGAGGGACGGCGGGAGCGCCATCGCCGCGGAATAGACGCTTTTCCAGCCGTCCATCTTCTTCACAACCAGTCCCGCACGTTGGCTGCCGACGAGCCGGCCGATGACTTGCGCACCGGGATCGTCAGCATAGAACAACGGCGAAACTTTCAGATTTTTTGCGCCAACTACGGTATCTCCATCGAGCGTGACTTGTGGCGCGCCTTCGGCGTCGTCCTTGGCAATGCGGATGCCGGTGAGAGCACGCATGTTGTCGAGCGATACACCTTCGGCGTCGAAGTAGCCGGGCGCATAGACGAAGAGCACGGTGGCGTTGTTGCGCTTGAGCTTGCGGAGGATGGCTTCACGCCGCGCCGCATCCACGCGGAAGGCGTTGAGGAAGACATAGAGTTTGTAGTCGGGCAGCCGCGCGTCGCCAATGTCGGAGAGCAGGCAGAAGTCCCACGGCGCACCCGACTGCGGCATTATGGCCATCTGGTTAAGCACGAGCGAGGAGTTGGCCATCGTCGAGCGCATCCAGTAGAAACTCTCCGGGTCCACGAACACGCCGATCTCCGGCGCGAACGGCTTGCGATGCGGCAGGCTCGTTTTCGCGACGGCGGCGGCCCGGCCCATGTCGGCAAGGATTTGCGGCTGCGAGAACCATCCGCCGCTCATGTCAAACCAGCTCACGGCGGCGCGCTTGGTGAGCACTTCGGCGAACTCCCGCCAGAACACGCCGAGCGTTTCCTCCAGCGTTGCGGCCCGGCCGTAGCCCGCGCCCGGCTCGGTCAGGTGCGTGCGATGGTCGGACTCGTCGAGCCAGAGCTTGCCGCGCATCCGCAGCGAATCGGTGGCGGACATGAACGTGGCTGCTTCGCCGGGCTTGCGATACCAGTAGTTCGGCGGGCTCATCAGGAAATCAATGTCGGGCGAATCGAACACGCGACTCGCGGCGAGATGCCCGGAATCCTGTTGGTTGATGCCGTGCGCGGAAAGGTAGGCGTAGTAAGTTCCAACCAGCGCCTTTCCCCCGGTGGCTTCGCGCGCGATCCGGGCGAAATGCAGGATCGCGTCGGCAGTCATGTTACTGCTGAACTCGTAGAAGTCCATCGCCTGCCGCTCGGTCTTCGGGTCGCGCAACACCTGCGTCCCCGGCGGACGGCGTTTCGCCCAGCGCGGCATCTCCGCCGCAGCCAATGTGACATTTTCGTCGGCCCACGCCGCGCGCAGCTTCGCGTCAGTTCCATAGCGGCCCGCCAGAAACGCGCGGAACCCCCGGAGCGCGGGCTGGCTGTAATCGTCGCGTGACGGCTGCCACGTGCCCCACATCTGCCATTCCGCCGTGTAGCCGCTGTAGACGATGTAACCGATGATGCGGTCGGCGTAGGGTGCGCGGCGCAGGTGCGAGATCAACTTGCGCAAGTCGTCGCCCATTTCGCGCTTCCAGAGTTCCGACGCAAACGACGTGGGTTCGCGTTTGCCGTCCTCGCGCAGGCCCATCTCCTCCGGATGCGCCTTCTGCCACCAGAGCGGGCCGGTCAGGCCGATGTGCGGCAGGAAATACGCCTGCGGGTCCAGATCAAGAATCGCGCCAAAGTAGCGGTCATACTCGCCGTAGTCGTAAGTGTCCGGCGCGACGTGGCCCATGTCGCCGTGACCCGAGGTGCCGAACCAGTCGCTGTAAAGATGGACGCCAGCCTGCGCGGCCTCGCGATGATAATCCGGATGCAGTCCGCCCGCGGCGAGATACATGAAGCCCGGCATCGGCTTGCCGTTGACAAAGATCGCCGCGTCGCCGCCAATGGGCCGCAGCTCGCAGACGGGTGGTTTCACTGTGCCGACGCGCCGGTTGGTGAACGCGATCTCTGCCAGCGCCGGCGCGCCATCGAGTTCATAGCACCCGGCCTCGACCGTCAGCTTGCCGGGATTCCAGAAAGGCGACATGGGAAACTTCGCCGCGACGGTCAGCGTCTTGCCGTCAAAAGTGACTGGCTGCTCCACCAGCCTCATCACCGACGCGCCGTGACGCAACCGGACGAACGCCGTTCCTTTTGCCAATCCTTCCGGCACCGACGACTCGAACTCCACGGTCACATCCAACGTGTCGCCGGCCTTGACCGTCTTTGGCGCGCGCAGCGACTTGAGCGTTGCCGTTCCCTGTGGCTCGGCGGTGACGCCTTCGACGAAACCCGGCTGTGCCGGCTCGATGCGCACGCGGTCAATCATGACCCAGCGGTCCGCTTGGTTGCCCGGATCGAGACGGAATGAATTCACGCGCCTGCTCGGGCCGCCCCATTGCTTCGAAGCGTCGCCCGCAGTGGTTTCGCGCCAGTTGTTCTTGTTCAAGTCGAGCCGATACGTGGCCCAGCCCTTGTGGATACGCAGCTTGCCGCCGAGGCACCATCGCCCGTCGGGACTGCCGTAGTAAACGTCCAGCAGGTCAGCGTCGGCAGAGGAATACATCCGCACCGTCAGCCACGTTAGTTGCCGCGCATCGAAACCTTCCTTCGGCACGCGCAGCGAAAAATGCGGGTCCCACGCAGTGAAGCCGGCAAGCACGCCATTGGCAACGCGTCCGTACTCGATGTTGGCCGTGCCGATGACCTCCGTGGGCTTATCGAAGGTCCACTCGATCACCTCGGCCGCCATTGCTCGTTGCGAAACGCCGAAGACAATGGTGAACAACGCTGCGGTTCGTATCGCGTCTCGAAATTGTGTTCTCATGAATTAAACTCGTCTCACAAACCACGCTGAACGACGATGCGCACGCCATCGCGCGAGGCAATGGCCACTCCGGGGATGGTCAGCAACCCTTGCGCGTCGGCATGGATACTCATCGGCGCGGCGTCACCGATACGGACACTGAGCGGCTCCGATGGCTTTAGCTTGAAGCGTTGCAGGCGGCGCAGAGTCATGTGGGTCCGCACGGGATACTCCAGACCCGGATAGTCCGCCGTTATGGTGATCGCATAGCGGTCGGGCGTGTCCTCGATGTCTTTCCAACCCATGCCGCGGTTGATCCAACCGATGATGTCGCCGTCAGTCGGGTCGCCATTGCCGGAGTTGCGGTCGGACGAGGTATGGGTGAACACTGGCAAACTCTCGTCGCGCCGGAAGCGGTGGAAAAGCTGTTGCCATGCCTTCACGTCAGGAGGCGCGTCCTTGCCGCACGTCGAATGAGTGCCATTGTCCCAGTAGACCGCGAACGGCTGCCGCGCCTTCGCCAGCGCGTGATAGAATGGCGGATTGTTCTGCCACGGAATCGAGCCGTCCTGACGCCCGTGAACCATGAATAGAAACGGCAGGTCGTCTTTCGCCTCTGCGGCGAACTTCGCGCCGTTCATCCGTTCCAGCAGCGACACGCCCTCGCTCGTTTTCAGCTCTGGCGGAACGTGGCCAGTCCAGCATGACGGCTCAAGCCTCGTCGCACTGCCTTTGGCACCAAGATAGGTGTAGCTGACAATCGGCACGTGAGCGTGAAGCGCGGCGAACAGTTCTGGATGCCGCCAGCCGAACGAGATGGTGCCGCAGCCGCCCATCGAACTGCCGGAGCAATGCCAGCGGTTCGTATCGGGCTGATAATGGCGTCGAACCCAGTCGAGAATCCACAGGTTGCGCCGCTCGGTATAATTGGTCGGCACGCCCTCGGCCATGAGCTTGCGGTCGACGATCTTCGAGTTGTAGCCAAACCAAAACGTCCAGATGGCTGGCGTGCCACCGTCGCCCGCTTCATTGTGCGGACGGTTGATCCAAACGCGGTCGGTCGGTCGCACGACGACTTTGTCGGCCTCAATCCGCACGCTGAACTTGAACGGCAATCCCTCGCGCCAGCCCATCGTTTCGTCGCCGAACATCAAGTACTCCATGCCGCCCACCACACCGCCCTTTGCGTGTAGGTTCAGCCAAAGCCCTTTGCCCTTGCCCATGCCCGGCGCGGTCGGCGCGCCATTCCCCTGCCAAATGGGCTGGATGTCCATCGTCTCGGCTGCGACGCCGTCGCGCAGTGAGTTCTCGCCAGCGATGGTCCGCGTGTTCTCCTTCCCCGCCGCATCGCTGCATGTCACAGCAAAGAAGAGCCTGTCACTCGCGCCTTTCCTGACCGTGTGAACGAACAAACCGTCTGTCGGATTCAGTCTGTCGCTGCCGTTCTGGATGCGAAACCCCACTGGCTCGCCAGGTTTCACGTCCTTCTTGAACGAAGCCGGGTCCTCCCACCAATCCCGCGCGCTATGCCGCTCGATGTGATGCGCGACGCGTGTTGCTTTCGCCACGTCAGCGATGGGAATGCCCGCCAGATAAACATTGAACGTCGTCCCCTCCGGCGTCTCGCCTTCCTTCCAAGTCAGGAACACCTGCCCGTCGCGCGCCGTCGCCTTCAGTTCACTGACCGGTCCCGCGCCTTGTGCCGTGTTGAGAACCAACAGAGCCAGCGTTGCGGAGATAAATCGTAATGTTTTCATGGAGTCACAGTTCGATCCTTGAGAATCATCGTCAGCTGGCTGGCGTTGACACCGACCCTACTCAACGACAAACACCCGTGTGGCATGGCCTTCAAAGTTCATGTCGAAGGAATCGATGCCGTCGCCGATCTTCGTGCCGCGATAGAGGTCGCGCACGCTGGCCTTGCGGGGCAACGTGATTTTTCGCGCGCCAGCTTCCTTGACGCTGACCGCCAGCAGTTGACGCGAGGCCCAGACAACGTCCTCGCTGCCAATATAAAGATGGACACCCGCAAGCTCCGCCACCCGGCGCAACAGGGAGGCCGGCAACAGCGGCGCCGACGAATACACCGCCGTCCAGTCGCCATGCTCCTTCACGACGAGGCCCGGCTGGCCGTCGGGCAACGTTCCGAGCACCTTCGCGCCGGGATCGTCCGCGTAACAGATCGGGGACGTTTTGCGGTCACCACCGTAAGCGACACCATCCAAACCGGCGGTGAGTGAATGCCCGGGCTTCAGTGTGACGCGCAGCGCCGCCGGCTCGCGTGACAATCGCAATTTGATACCCGTCATCTCCGCCATGCCGGTCTCGTCGAGTTTCCCATTGCGATAAACGCCCGGCGTCCAGAGAAACAACAGCACATGGTGGTCGCGCTTGAGGGCATCGATCGCTTTGCGGTCGGCCGCAGTGGGCGCGAAGCTCGTCGGAAAGATGTAAAGTTTCCGATCACCGATGCGGGCGAGATCGGTCACCAGGTAATGCCCGACCGGCGCGCCGATGCGATGCAAGGCGGGCAGTTGTTTCACCAGAAGCGAACTCCCCAGCGGATCGGCAACACGCAAGTAACACAGGCTCTTCTCGTCCACAACGAACGCAGTTTCATCGGCGGGCGCGCGGTCCAGCGCCAACGCCTCGCGGGCCTTGCCGGCAAGCTCGCCAATCCGGCCCATCAGCGCGGGATGGTTGTATTTGTTGCTGCCCACGTCGAACCACCACTGCGCGCTGCCGTTGACGATACAGTTAGCCAGTTCCTTGTCTTGTTGCAGGATGTCGCCCGCCACGTCCACTGGCCGGCCCCATTCGCCCACGCGCCCGGGAGCAAGCGACGTGCGGATGTCGTTCTCATCAAACCACAACTTGCCATGGAGCCGGACGCTGCCGAAGAGTGACATGAAGTGGCTGGTGCCCTCGCCGCCGAGCTGGCGAAACGCGTAGCTGGTCGGGCTGGTAATGAAATCAACGTCCGGCGAGGCGAGGACTTTTCCCAGCGCGAGATGCCCGGCGTTCTGCTGGCGCTGTTCGCCGCAAAGCTGGAGCAGGTAGCCGTAAAAGACACCGGTGATTTTTCGGCGGCCCGCAATTTCCTTCACCGCCTTTGTGAAATAGCAAATCGTGTCAGCGACGAGGTCGGCATTGTAGAGATAGTAATCAATAACGGCTTGTTCCTTCGCCGGATCACGCAGCGAACCAGATTCGGTTTTCTGACGCTGGGCTTTGGTCGGAATCGCCGCCGTGGCGAGCGTCACGGACGGATCAGCCCATGCGGTGCGGAGGCGCTGATCAGTCCCATACTTCGCCTTAAGCCAACGGCGGAAGCGCGCAGTGTTCGCCGGCGAATAGTCCACCCATTGATTCTCATTGCCGCCCCACATCATCCATTCTTCCGTCGTGCCGGACGCGAGATGGTAACCGGCAACGCGATCCGCATACGGCGACGTTTCAATGTGTGCGATCAACCGCTTCAGCGCCGCCACCGTGTCGCGCCGCCAGGTCTCCGATGCCCAACTCGGCGCGGGCTTGCCGCCGGAGTGGAGGAACGGCACCGGTTTGCCGTCACCGGGGTCCATCAGCACGATGTCATCGGGATGAGCCTCGCTCCACCACTTCGGCGCGTGCAGGTAGAGGCGCGGGAAAAAGTATGCGCGCGGGTTGGCCTGCAGAAGCATCATCACCCGCTGGTCGAACTCGGAATAGTCGAACTGCCCGGGCGCTACCCAGACGGTTTTTGAGAGTCCATAACCCGCTTCGGTGGGCGTGCCGCTGAACGTGAAGAGATCGATGCCAGCCCGGCTGAAATCGCCGAACACTTCGGTGGTGGGACGATACGTGGCCCACACCATACCGTTGTGCGGCGCGCCATTGATGAACAATGTTGGCGTGCCATTGTGGGTCTTGACCTGTGCGAGTGTCCGGGCGCATTTGCGTTGCTGAATCGTCACCGCGCCCGGCTCTTTCTTCGCCCGCTTTCCATCCCGCTGGACGCGCGCCTCGCCCAACTGCACCGTCACCGACATCTTCCCGCCGAACGCGTAGTCGGGCACGCGCAGCTCCGATCGGTCAAGCTGCACCCGCTGGCCGGGCGCGATCCTGGAAAGCGGCGTCGTCAGTGCAAGCGGCAGGCGCAGCACAACCGCCTCTCCACGCTGGAAGACAAGAGAAGCCTCCTCTTCCTGACACGGCTTATCGAGAGTGAAGCCCAACCGCACTGTGAAGTTCTGGCCCGCGCGAAGACTGGCCGGCAGATCGAGTTCGTGAATTGTCGCGACAGGCCGGTCGGGACGAACAACCTCGACACACTGCACTTTCAGTTGATACTCAAGCCCCGGTCGCACTCCGAAAGCGATAAGCGCGAGGTGTGACAGCGGGAAGTCCAGCTTGCCGTTTGCATCCCGCGACCAGGAAGCCGTCCGCCACTGTGCGCATGGGAACTCGACCCATCGCCAATCGCCGCCGCGCGCCAACGGGATTTTGCCCGCCGTCCATTCCGCGCCGCCGGCATCGCGCACCTTCACCGCAAGTTCGAACGGTTCGCCCTCGTTCTTGATCCGCACCCGGAGGGTATCGAAACGCCGTTCGATCGGCTTCATAAGGAAGATGTCGTTGAATCCGATGCCGCGCGAGACGAAGCGCCACTGCAATCCGGGCGAGTCTTTCGCGGCTGCCAGTTCGCTCAGCGACAACTCTTTCGCCAGCCGCTTGTCGTCGCGCGCGGTGCTCCAGTCGCTGGAATGGGTGCCGTCGAAAAGCGTCTCGGTCTCCAGCGCCAGAGAGGCGCTATATGCCAGGATCAACACGGCCAGGACGGTCAGTAATTTGGCGTTCATGGATTGGCTCTTTCTTACTTGCGCGACGGCGGACAGTAAACTCGCAATTCCAATCATCTGGAAGGCGAGACAGGCACGGACCGGCCTTCGCGCTGAGCGAGCTGGAATTCGAGGTCGTAGGTGCCGTAGAACGGAACGTTCGCGTCGAGCCAGAGATAGAGCCTGCGCCGGTCGGAGTCGGCCCAGTGCACTTGCGAGCGATGCGTCGCATCGTCGAGAATCGCCGTCAACGGGCTGGCGTCGGCGCCGATGCAGCCGGGCTGCGTCGCGATCTGGCTGATACTTCCACGACCCCATTCATACCAACGCAGGTGGGGCTTCAGGTTCTGATAAGAGCGCGTGAATGTTCCGGCAGGTTCACCGGTCAAGGCCAGCTTGCTCTTGCCGGGCGCCGGCTGGCCGTCATGGCAGCGCACGCAGTGGCGATCCAGCACCGGTTGCACCAGCAACGGATAGCTCATCGGCCGCGTTCCTTCGGGGCCAGACTTCAGGCGCGAAGGCGCGCGCCGCATCGCCAGCGTGGGGCGGTTCGTTACCGCGGTGCCAAGCGCTTCGTGGCAGCCGACGCAAGCGCGGCGTTCACCCGGTTGCAGATAGACTTCGCTGCGCATGCTCTGCACGGCGCGGCCCGCGGCGTCCACCGCCTGAAAATACAGCGGCTCGCCCGCCGGTGCGCGAAAATAAGCCGAGCCATCCGCCTCCACCGGCACCGTGCCGAGCAGCACGCGGGCGTTCTCGGCGTTCGCGTGGCCGATGCGCGGATTGTTGGCGGTGTGAATGCCGGTCTTCGAGAGCAGCTGAAAGACGCGCAGTTCGCGGATGGGCCGGTTGGGTGGCAGCGGCATCAGGCTGCGTCCCACGTCACTCAGGAGAAATTCGCCCTCGCCGCCCAGTTCGGTCGCAAGGTTGGAGCCAACGACCGGCGGTCGCGCACGCGGAGCCAGCGGAATCGGATACATCGAGGAAATGCCCGCGTCGCGATAGAGCAGTTCGAGATTGCCGAAGCGGTCGAAGTAATACAACCCGGTGCGCGTGTCTTTCTTCTCGCCGGAACTCATCCCCGGCAACGGATCGAAGCTGAACGAAACCAGGAACACATCCTCCGATAACGGCCACGGACTGTGAAAGTAGCTCTTCGGCCAGCCCACCGATTCCGGAAAACAGATCTCCGGCGTCAGCGACTGGATCGCGTCGAGGATGTCCTCGCCCGTCTTCGCGTCGAGCCGCGCCAGCTTCGGGTCGAGCATCACCAGCGACCCACCCACATCCGCGTGATGCGCTCCCGCAACGAACAGCAGCCGGTCCGAGCCGGGAATCGGCCGCGGCTGGTAGCAGGCGTTGATGCGCATCGTGTAGTTGCCGAACAACCCGGCCACGCCCGTGCCGTCCGCGCGACTGGTCCACAGCCCGTGGAAGTTGGCCGCCGAGCGGTCCACGTAATCCCACCGGATGAACATGAGCCGCCCGTCGTTCATGACAAACGGATGCCACTCGTCAGTCTCATGAAACGACAGCGTGCGGACGTGTGCGCCGTCCGCGTCCATGCGGTGCAGCGTGTAAGTGGCGCACGGTTCCCACGGGTTATTGCACCGGGCAAATCCGCCGCGCCGGGATGACATGAACGCCAGCCCGCCGTCCGGCAACGGGCACGGATCGAAATCGTCCTCGATCCCGCGCGTCAGTTGCCGCAGCGCCGAGCCGTCGCGCGCCATCGAGAAGACGTGGAATGACCGGCGCTCTGGCGATGTGAACTCCGGCTTCTTCTCCGACCGTTCGGCAAACGCGAAGAACACCGTCCGCGCATCGTAAGACAGCGCAAGCGTGGTGAAGTTGCCGTTCGTGAGGCGGCCACGGATGAGGTCACGCGTCTTGAGCGAGTAACCGGGCCGTTCGAGGAGATGGATGCCACCGCCGCCCGCGACGTTTCCGTAGTCGTGGAAATAGCCCATGTATTCGTGGAGCATCTGGCAGACGAACCGGTTGCGCTTCAAGAATACCAACGGCTGGCCCGTGATGCGCGGATCGTCGAGCGCCAACTCCCGCGCAAACCACCGTGCTTGCCGATAGAGCGAGAGTCGCCCGTCGCTGTCGAGTGAATCCACCCTCTCCGCCGCCCGCTGCAGTTCCGCCAGCTTCGCCGCAACCGCCGGTTTACCCTGCCGATGCTCCAACAAGCGCGCAGCCCGCGCGACAGCCTCGCGGATGCTTTCCGCAGATCCCGCCGCGCGTCCCAAGCGTTGCTCCTGCCGTGCCCAGTCCTCCTCAACCGCACGCTTCATCTCCGCATCAGGTTGTGCAGCATTCGCCCCTATGATGAGCACCGCAAAGGCAAGCAACCAACTGCCTGCCAGCAGCCATCCACTTCGCGCAACGACAGCTAAACGGTTCATCCTCATGCCGAGCAAGCCGCAGGCTACGCCATGCCTTTTAGCGGAACAATCACGAAACGCGAACCGCGATGACCAACCTACTCCACCGTGAGCTCGAACTCTTGCGTGACCGCGCCACCGGATTGGGTGCGGACTTCGAGTCTGATGCGCCACTTGCCAGGCGCGTCGGGAGTGCCGGCGAGAAGGCCGGTCTTCGGGTCGAGTTTCAGCCACGCGGGAGCTTGGCGCAGCGCAAACGTGAGTTCCTCCGCCTCCCAGAAGCCATTGCCCTTCGGCTCGTCGCGATGCTGCGCGTCGCCGAGTGAACGGATGATGCCGGGCCGATACGAGAACGGGACGCCGACTTTCGCCGTCGTGGTCGGTTTGCTCCAGAAATGCGGATGCGGCATCTCGGCGTAGTCGGAACAGATGCTCTCCGTGCCGTTCGCGTCCACTGCCACGACCCGGTAGTAGCATTTGTTCATATTCGCGCGGGACGCCTGCGGCGAGACGACGAGCATCTCCGTGCTGGTGGCGCGGCCGAGGAAATTCGCGGGCACGTTGCCGCGCGCGTAGGAAGTGTAAGCGTCCTTGTGGACTGAGAAGCCTTTCTCGTCCGAACCATAGACGTCGTAGGTTACCGGCCGAGCGCCACGCGGGTTCGGCTCCCAACGCAACACCATGCCGCCGTCGCGCGGCTCAGCGCGCACGTTGACCGGCACGCGCGGGCCTTCCCATCGGAATGTCCATGCCGGACTCCACTCGCTCCAGACGCCACGCTTGTCGCGGGCGCGCACACGCCAGTGGTAGGTCGTGTCTGGCGCGAACATGCCGGTGTAAGGCACACACCACTGGCGGTCGCGGATGATCACGTCGTAGCTCGGCCGATACGGGATGCGGAAATCCCCGCGCTGGCTGACCTGGATATGCCACGCGCGCGCTCCGTCGGTGGCGGGCCACTTGAACGTCACCATTGAGTCGCGAATCGTCGCGCCAGCGGGCGGATACTCCGGCGTCGCGGGTGGCAACGGCAGCTTCAGCGCATCGCACTCGCGCCATTCCTGCGTGATCGTGACCTCGTGCGGACCGTCCTGTTGGTCGCTATAGACGAACGTGTTGTCGCCACGTCCCAGGCGAGGCAACGACAACGGCGCGGCCATCACGTCCGTCTCGATTTCGAGCGACTTGAGCTTTGCGCCGCCGGACGGGACCGTCACGATGACTTCATAGTGATACTTCGCCGGCGCGCGATGCGGTTGAAGCGCGTTGTCAATCGCCACGTTCGCCCTCACCGACCCCCGCCCCGCGCCTTCCCAGACACGCGTCACCTTCTTGCTGTCAAGGCGCACGTCGAGCGCGAACTTGTCCTGCGTGTCGTGACCGACGAACTCCGCGCGCAACGTTCCGCCGCAAACAGCCCACGGCGTATCCACGGTATACACGAGCGTGCCGGCCGCCGGACCGCCGTCCAGCCGCGGCGCGTAGATGAACTTCGAGTTGCCGTAGAACGGCGGCTCCTGATCCCACTTCTCACTGTGGCAAGCGTATTTGCCGATATTGTCCCACCGAAACACAACGCGCTCGCCGGGCCGCAATGTGTAGCGCATCTCGTGGCCGCGCAGAAAAAGCTGCGTGGCGCGGTCATCGTTGCCAAAAATCGCCGCGGAGCTTTCGCTGCCGTCCCAACCACCGAACTCAGGCCCGTAGTGAACCTCGCGCCGCACCAGATCGTGGTCGCGCGCGCAGGCGTCGCCGCTGACAGGCCGTTCGCACTCGCGGTCGAGGTAGAACACGCTCTCGTCTATGTCAATGAACTGGTAGCGGTCATCCACCACCGCCTCGCACATCATGTGGCCATTCAGGCTCCGCACCTTTGGGTCGAGCGAGTATTTCGGCTTGCCGAGGCCCGCGTGCTTGAACAGCGAGCAGCCGCAATAGCCCATGTCGTCGCAGAGGTTCAGCCCGTAGGAGTTAAAAACCTTCACCGGGTCGTGGAACTCGTTGTCGGGGAACAGCGGCAAGCAGTGATAGCGATTCTCTCGCGCAGCCTGCCAGATGAACAGCGCCCGCTCCTGGTCGTTGGCCGCGCCGCGCGTGAAGTCAGCCAACAGGCTCTCGTAGGTGCTCCAGTCGCGCACACCGTTGGCAACGAGCTTCGGCCAGCAAACGGGCCGGTCGCCCGTGTTGGCGATGGTCAGCGAGACGTTCGGCTGGAACGCGACGGCAAAGCCGCCGTTGAAACGCGTGTGGCTGTTCTCATAATCAAGATTGCCGCCGAGCCGGATCGTGTATTCGTGGCGCGAGCCGCGGATGACCTCGATGTGGCGCTTGGGCGTGGACGGAATTTCTGTGAGTTCGGCGAGTTCGTTCTTCGGATTCGTTGACGCAACCTCATACTTGCGGCCGTTCTTGCGCGGGTCGGAATTGTCCGACGCAGACAAATAAAGGTTGTGGCGCGTCCAGTGCGAATACCGTCCGCCGCCCTTCTCGCGGATGTCCTTGTGCACCGCGCGCGCCGGCCCGAGCGGTTTGCCGTCCTCAAACAGCAACAGGCCGGACTTGTTGCCCGTGTCCTTGTCGCCCTCCTCGCCAAAGTCCATGCTGGCGATGTAGCAATGGCCACTCTCCGTCTGGATGCACTTGGTGGGGACAGGATATCGCTTCTGCTGGTCACCACGTGCTGCGCCGCCCGTCAGAGCAAGCGCAACCATCAGAATTACAACTGTTGTTCTCATTCCGGCTTCAACCAGCCGCGGCAGTAGTCTTTTCTAGAAACGATACAGATCCAGCACATTGGTGATTTCGCCTTCCTTGATCATCAGTTTCGGCGGCGCAGGCGTCAGGATAAGGTACTGTTTCTTCGCCTTGATCGGCTCCGTGAGCTTGTAGGGTTTGCATTTTCGGATCACGGACATGGCGCGTTTCGCCCCCTTGTAGAGAGCCTGGCGAGTCTCTGCGAAGGGATAGAGCACGGCGGCTTCGCGGGAGAGACCGCGCTTCACCGCCACGGTTACACAATTGTCACCGAAGAACTGCCGTGCTTCCCGGCAGGTGGCCTCGTCGCCGGTGACCATGATCGTCGGCACGCCGTAGTGACCAGCAATAGCAGCAGATTGCGCCAGCTCACCCGATTCGACACCGTTATACCAATAGCGGTTTTCTGTTTTTGAGGATTGGGTGTGATTGAGCACGCCGTCGGGCGTGCCCATCATGGCATGGCATCCCAACTGGACCAATCCGACGTAGGATCCATCGATTCCGCCCCCGGAACGTGGCAGGCCGGTGATGTATTTCGCGCCCGGCGCCATCAAGTGCGGGACAAAAGCCTGCCCGCCATGACCGTCGCTGACGATGATCTCGGTGGCGCCACCTTCGCGCAAGCCGCGGACAACAGCTGCGATGTCACCCATGAGATATTCCATCGCCTGCCGGCCCAGAGCCGTCTCCTGGCAATTACGCGTCTGCGTGAACTTGTAAACGCCGCTGGCTCCTTCCAAATCCGTCACGATGTAGATTTTCTTTTCGGCGGCGGAAAGAGTCGCGTGGCCCAGGACGATCAGCGCGACCGTCAATACAAGCCGCCAGTGTCTCAGGCGGGATTGAAGGGGAAACGAGTTCATGGGTGCAGGTTCTGCGTGCATGTGTTTTTCTCCAAATCGTTGTCGAGAACGGCTGCCACGCTCACTGAGTTGCGCCGGCCTTGCCAACTTCCAAGGTCTGCCCTTCCTTCGCAAGTTCGGTGTTGGGGAAGATTGCTTTCGCCTCGGAGAGAAGCTTCTCAGCCCGATTTTGCGAGTAGTGAATGAGCACGAGTTTTTCGACACCGGCTTGTTTCGCGATCTGCGCGGCGCCCTTGGCGGAAGTGTGGCTGCCATCGTGAATCAGCAGCGATGCGCCCTTGGCGAACTCCGCGATGGGCGGATGCGGGTGGGTGTCGCCAGTGTAGACCGCGCACGCGCCACTGGCTTTGTCGGTGATCTTATAAACCAGCGCCTGCTCGATCTTGTTCTTCCCCGAGAGGTGATTGGAGGCAAACGTTTCGAAGCGCACGTCCGACACTTCGAACTTGTCGCCCGCAGTGAGCGGAATCAGCTTGCGATTCACTGCCAGCTCCGGGAAACGAGGAACCTGCAAAAACACGTCCGCGGCCTCGACGACGCGTTGGAGGTTCTCGCTGGGGCCGGCGATGTTCAGCGGCGAACCGGGGCGTTTTCGCAAGCCCACGAAGAACAGCAATTGCGGCAGGCCGAGGTAATGGTCCTGGTGGAAGTGCGTCAGGATGATGGATTCCAGCGCCAGCGGATCGAACCCAAACTCGCGCATCTTCAGCGCCGCGCACCAACCGGTGTCCACAAGATGCTTGCCGTTGATCAGCAAACAAGCCACCTCGTGGCGCACATCGGGGATGCACGAGGAATCGCCGATGACGGTGATCTTCAAGGGCGATGCGGAGGCGGCGGCTTGGGCGGTGAGCGCGCTGCTGATGCCGGCAGCGCCAAGCGCAGCCATGCGCGCAAATTCACGCCGGGTCATGTTGGTTGTTTTCATGGAGGATCTCCTGATTTCTGTTTCGGATTTTATCGTTGTGCGGCTTCGAGTTGGGCTGCGATCTCTTCCCTGACGCGATAGAGCGCGGCGGGGTCGCGCGAGAATTCGGTCTGGCTCTTCACCAGCCGCGACACGAACGCCTCGACGGCGGCGCGCCCTTTCGCATCGGCCAGCATCGCCAGATAATCGTAGTCTTCAAGCCCGTCGCGAATGTTCTCCAGGCGGATCGAACTCACCGGGCCATCGGGTGTGGGATACATCAGGCATCCGTCGCCGGTCATCTGCGCAATGCAGGGAGATTTCCAGTCCAGATACAGATCGGTATTCGCGATGATGCGGTTGGGGTGCCAGTAGTTGACGTGCCAGTAGAGCAAACCGTCGGCCTCGTAACCGAACGTCATCCAGCCCAGCAACCTGCCTTCGATGGAGGGATAGTCCACCGAGGCGAAGTTGGCATGCGGATGATGCGGACCGCAGCAGACATACCACCAGACCTGTTTGCCTTGCGACCGCAGTCGCCGCGAAAGCTCGCGGTCATACTTCGGCGTCAGCGGGCAATACCAGTCCATGTAGTCCTGATAATCGGGCGGCGTCTGGCGGCGCTTGTCATACATGTAGCCCGCCGTCGTGAACGTGCTGACTTCCGGATAGCGTTCCTTCAGGAACTTGCAGATGCCTTTGATCAACTCGTCGTATTCCGATCCGCGCTCGTCGAAACCGTAGAAATACGCCATCTTCGACAGACCGTGCCGGCGCAGTTCCTTTATGTAATCGTCCAGCCGCGCCGCAAGCTCCTGCGTAAAATCCGGCCGGTAGTCCTGCATCCGCACGTAGCAGGTCCACATCGGGTTGCCTTTCGGTTTCGGCACGAGGTTGAGGATGTTGAACGTGTTCATCCCGTGTTCGCGGGCGTAGAGCAGATCGCTGATGGCCGGCGGCTCGGTGCGGGAGATGTCGTCGGGATTGAGACGATGCGAGAGCATCAGGTCCATGCCGCGGCGGCGCAACTCGGGTGTGAGATCGCCATACGCAGCACGCGTCCAGCCGTCCATGATCGCGAACGCCGTCTTCATGCGCGGTGTGCGGGGCAGCGCGAAGCCATGCACGCACACACTCACCGGCAACTCGACCGCCGCCATCCCCGCGGGGCGGACCGTCACCTTGCCCCGATAGGTTCCCGCGCGCAGTTTTTCGCGCGCGTGGAAGTTGAGCCACACCGTCTGCGTCCGTCCGCCGATCACCTCGAAGGGCCGGGCGGGCAGAAGCACCTCCGGACACCAGCTCGGCAAGGCGGGCGCGTTGGGATGACTCGACGGAGTGTCCACATAGACATAGCCCACCAGATGCTGCTCGATGCAATCGCGCGGAAACTCGTCGCCGCGCTCGTTGACGAGTTTGCCCACCGACACCTCGACGTTGCGGAGCCGTTCGCTGTCGGCGGGCGTGATGGCAAGTTGGAACCCTTCGCGCTCGTTGCGGGCGAGCGAGATCACGGCCTCGCCGCTGCCGCCCGCGGGTGGAAACTCGGTCGGATATACCTTCTGCATCGCGTTCTGCCACCAAACTGCATAGCCGCTGCGGACGGGATTTGCACCCCGCGCCGGCGGCCCGGCAACCGGCAGGCGCAGCTCTGTCTGCTCGCCGCGCGCATTCTTCGCCGTGATGCAAAGTCGCGCCGGACGAACGTCCGCACGGCCGGTCCAGTCCCAAGAGACTGCATTGCCGCGTCCGCTGCACGCGTCTACTTCCTTGCCGTCAGCGTCCAACAGCACGCAACGCCAGTCCGCGCTCGCGGTCAACTGCGCGCGGATGCGCTGCCCGTGAAGCGTGCGCGGGAAATCGGACGCGGCGCGGGGATGAAGCACATGCAGCCCGCCCCGATGCACAAAGACGTCGTCGAACCACGCTTTGCCTGTCGTGCGGCGCAGAAAAACATACGCGCGAATTTCGCGGACTGGCTTTTCAGGCCAATAGACCTGTGCCGTGTATTCCCAATCGTGCGTGCCGCGCGACCAGCCGCTGGTCTTGCCCCACCACGGCGAGCCGTCTTCGTAGACGACGTCCAGGTAAACGCAATAATCGCCGCCCGCGCCGACGTTCTCAGCCCTGCTCCAACCACCCACGATGATCGGCCGCTTGTCAGGACGACTACAGTGGATGATCTGCCCCGCCCCGTATGCCTGGGTCGGCGTTGTGGATTCGCACCGCATGGACTGCTTGCCGCTGTGCAGCTTCTCGCTGTCGAGCGCAAATCCCAACCGATAAGGTTTCCACGCCGTGAGTTTGTCGGCGGCAGTGTCCTCGAAGCCGGCATTCTCAAACTCATTGTCTACGTCCGCAGCCTGTGCGGCAAGTAACGCGCCGCTCAACGCGACACCGAAAAGCACCTTTAGCAGGCAACGATATGGCTCTTTCATTTTCCAATCATTTGTCCAGCACTTCATAGCAGACCAGGCGCACCGGCCCAAGCAGACCCGATGGCACCATCTCTTTGTCAAAGGCGAGGTATCGCTTCACGTAGGAGTTTTTCAGCCAGTCCTTTTTCTCCAATTCCGCAAGCCGCTCCGGGTTGCCGGCCAGTTCGTTGGCTGCTGTGTTCGTGATCTCGATCTCGAGGACATTGGCGCCCGCTCGAATCGCGCCGCCGACCGGCCAGCGGAAGGGCCTCCATGCGAGCGCGCCGAGGTCTTTTCCATTCAAACGAACCCGTGCCGAATATTTCACGTCTCCAAGATCGAGATACAGTTTCTGTTTTGTTTTCGCAAAGCCGGCCGGCACGTTGAACTCTTTCGTGTAGCGCACCGTGCCACAGTAGCCCGGCTCGCCGTATTCGGCCCATGTCTTCAGAGGACCACTAAGTTCCTTCCCGGCAATCGCCAGCTTCCAATCGCCTTCGAGGGGAATGCAGTCGCCTGTTTGCTTTAGCACGGGACGAACCTCCGTCGCTTGTGAAGCGGCGGGTCCCAACACGATCGTCCTTGCTTCGTACGGCTCGAGCGTCAGCGACAGGCGGACACCATCGCCCTGCCGACTCCATGCAGTTGCCCGCGTCCTCTTGCCCGTAACGGCGTCCCAATACTCCGGCGCGCCCGCGCCTTTCAGCGCAGCGGCCAGATCGAGCGCGCGGTCTGATTCGTTGAAGAGGAAATACACCTCGCCATCGGCCAGATGACGGTGAACATGCTTCACCGCGGGACAAGCCGTGCCCGCAGGCCGTTGTTCCAGTTTCAGATCGGGCGCCGGCAACAAATCAGGAGCGCGACTGAGCAACTCGTTGTCTGTCACCAGTGCGGCCCAGGCCAATTGAGCCGGTCCTCTGGCGGCGTGCAGATAAGTCTTGCCCGCCATAAGTTCCGGCCACTTCCCCACGAAGATGACCTTGCCGCCCGCCTTGGCAAACGTTTCCAACCGCGCGAGCGCTGCCTCCGAAATGACCTTCACGGGTGGAACGATGACAGCACGATAGCGCTGGCCGCTCTGATTCACCAACGCCGCCGATTCGAGCTTGAGCCCCGACTGCAAGGCCTGTTCATCCACAAAGTCGAAGTCGCGCTGGTTCTCCAGCAGCCGCTGCGCGATTGCCAGCGTCGCAGTGTCGGCGGAGAAATCGCCCAGCCACCCACTCGTCGTTGGATAGTAGACCGCGATGGCAGCCGCCGGCTGGCCCACCGAAAGCAAATAGGACAGCCGGTTGGCGTAGGCATGCAACTGAGCGAACTCCGGCCATTGCGGGCTGAGGTTCAGGTCCGGCGGACAGAAGTATGGACGGAACGTCTCGCGCGAGGAGAGATATGACATGGTCTCGAACAGATTGATGCCGCGCGCGAGATGGTGGTCGAGCACCCACTTGGCTTGTTCAACGCTCAGCCCGCGGCCATAGACGGCGTATCCCTCGCTGAACGCCCGCGGCCGGCCCCAGACGTGCGCGGCAGACGAGGCGAGCTTCGCGTAATCCGCGACCTTGTCGGGCCAGATTTGCTGCCAGATGGCGTCCACGCCCGGCACCTGCACCGGCCGCATGCACTTGAAGTAATCGCCATTCAACGTCACGAGCGTCTTCATGTCCTCCTCGCCGCAGATGTGCATCTGAAGTTCCATGCCGTGCTGCGCGCACCAGTCCGCCTGCGGTTTGAAGAAACTGTCGCGATAGCGGTCGCTCCACACATCCCAGTAGTCCGCGCGAATCCGCCGGTCTTCCTCGCTTGGCTCCTTCACAAACAATTTCGGCAAATGCGGACGCACGTCATAGCCTTTGCGCCGCTCGAACTCCTCGAAGATGCCCGCCGTGTAGGGAACGCCGGGGAAAGAAGGTTCATCGCCCATGAACCCAAGCACGGTACGGCCAAACTCGTCGCCGACATACCGCCGATACTGCTCGTGCACATCCTTCAGAAAATCGCCAGTGGCCGCCGGGTCCAACGCGTCGAACAGCGAGCAGGTCTCATCCTTCCTGAAACCGGGCGTGTGGATGTAGCGCGTCGCCGGAGTACGAAATTGCGGCTTCACCTCAATCTGGCCGCTCGATGTTTTCTGCGCCGTGAGAATCTGCATCCGCTGCGACGGCCGCTCGCGCGTGACCTTGCCGCCGATAAACCCGCTCGGGTAACAGCCCTCATCCGCGATCCAAACGCGTATGCCGGCGCGCCGCGCCTCCTGCACCGCGAACTTCACGCGCTCAAACCACGCCGGGGAGAGATACTCCAGATTCGTCAGGCCGTTGTAACACCACAGCATCACCGCGTGGACGTTGTGCGCCTTCAAATCAGCGAGGTCGCGCCGGATGTTGGCCTCGCTCATCTCCCCATTCCAGAACCACCACATCGTCAGACCGTATTCAGCCGGTGGATTCGCAAACTTCCGCGCCGCGTCGCGCACGCTGGGCACGACCACCTTCTGCCAGTCCCGACTCGGAGGCTGCGCGGCTGTGTGCGCCGGCACCATGCAAGCCAGCGTCCAAAAAAACGCCACACTCACACACTTGCGCAACAAGTTCCGATGGTTGTTCATGTCATTCACACCTTCTTGCTCACCTTGGCTCGGTCTTCCTTGCGATCACGGCGTTCCAACCTTCGGCGATGCGCAGTTCGGTGAACATCGCGCCGTCGCGAAGGGAAACGCTGCCGGCTTCATCACGCACGAGCAGCAGGCTACGCCGCGCGCGTTGAGTGGACAATCACGAAACACCGGGAGGGATTCTGCCACGCCGCTGCGTGGCACACGTTCTCTTCGCGAACGGCAAGGCTATGGGCGGGATCCACTTGGTGCGGGAGCGCTGACGGCTTCGACGGGGCTTCCTTTCCACAGACGGTTGACGACCCACAGCAAGACCACGCTGCTGAATACAAACACGAGCAACAACATGACCGCACTGGTCATTCGGCCGTAGAGAAAATTGCCGATGGCAAACAACGCCGACCATATGCTCGTACATCCTGCGACCCATCCCAGGAGGCCCAACGGAATGCTCTGGCCGTGCGCGCTCGTGTCGTCCTTCGGAATCCCTGCCTCACGCCGGATTCCCTCCCAACCCGGACCGAACGGCCGGACCTTCTTGTAGAACGCGACGAGCGTCGCCCGGTCAGTCGCTGGGGCCGCATAGGCGGTCACCAGCCAGCACACAGTGGTCACCGCGACTGTCAGCATCAGTTGAACGTGCGTTGAGAAATGGAGTGTGCCGCTCTTGTGCAGCAGGAGAAACGCAGCAGAGATGACAAACGAAACAACCATCGCCACGACCTCGCACCAGGCGTTGACACGCCACCAGAACCAACGGACCAGATACAGCAACCCGGTGCCGGCACCCACCTGCAGGATGATATCGAACGTATCTTTCGCCGAATCCAGAACCACCGTCAGAAGCGCCGACCCGATGAAGATCAGCGCCGTGGCAATGCGGCCGGCGAGGACATAGTGTTTTTCGCCCGCGCCGGGCCGGAGAAAGCGTTGGTAGAAATCGTGGACGAGGTAGCTCGCGCCCCAGTTCAAAAGCGTCAGGACCGTGCTGGAGTTGGCCGCAATGAGCCCGCCAACCATCAAACCTATGAAGCCGACGGGCAGGAATTTCAGCATCGCCGGATAAGCGATGTCGTGGTTGACCAATGCCGGGTCCACGTGCGGAAAGGCGCGTTGGATGTCGCCCAGTTCCGGATAAACGATCAACGACGCCAGCGCGACAATGAGCCACGGCCATGGCCGCAGCACGTAGTGGGCGAAGCTGAAAAACAACACCGCGCCGAGCGAATCACGCTCCGATTTCGACGCGAGCATCCGTTGAGCGATGAAGCTGCCGCCGCCCGGTTCCGAGCCCGGATACCAGACCGCCCACCATTGCACCGCGATCGGCATGATGAACACCGCCACCGCGATGTCCCACTGATTGGTGAAGTCCGGCAACATCGCCAGGTAGTTGATGCCGCCGGGGCCGTGCAGCGCCGAGACTTTTTCAACCAGTCCGCTCAGTCCTCCGACCTGTGGCAGTTGCAGCGCAAAATACGCCGCGGCAATGACCGCCGTCATCTTCAGGAAAAACTGGATCATGTCGATGACCAGCACTCCCCAAAGCCCGGAGTGCGCCGCCATGACGACGTTCAGCAGGCCCAAAAGCAGCAACGTCTCCCAGCGGCCGATGCCAAAGAGCACATTGGCAATCTTGCACGCAGCGAGGTTGCAGTTCGCCATGATGAGACAATTGAAGAACAGGCCCAGATACACCGCCCGAAAACCGCGCAGCCCGGCGGCGGCCTTGCCGGAATAACGCATCTCGTAAAACTCAAGGTCCGTCATCACGCCGGAACGCCGCCAGAGTTGCGCGTAGAAGAACACGGTGGCCATTCCCGTGAGCGCGAACGCCCACCAGCACCAGTTGCCGGCAATGCCCTGGCGGCGGACAATGTCCGTCACGAGATTGGGCGTGTCGCTGGAGAACGTCGTGGCCACCATCGAAAGCCCCGCGAGCCACCACGGCACGCAGCGGCCCGAGACGAAGAACTGCGTCGTATCCTTGCCCGCGCGTTTGCCGAGGAACAGCGCCGGCGCGAAACACACCCCCAGCGAACCCAGGATAATGATCCAGTCAATCAGGTGCAGTTGCATCATTGTTCGTCACCCGGCACGGCCGTCACCAGTTCTAGGAAATCGGCGCCACGGTAATTCCGCCGTCGGCACGGATAATCGCCCCATTCAGGTAGGACGACTCGTCGGAGGCGAGGAACAGAGCCAGATTGGCGACCTCCTCCGGCGTGCCGAACCGGCCCAGCGGAGCGCGTTTGAAGAAGTAGGCCGCATCGAAGTTCGGATTGTCAAGGTTGCTGGCCTTGACCATCTCGGTCTCAATGCCTGCCGGGCAGATGCAGTTCACGCGCACCTTTCGCGGACCGAACTCTACTGCCATCGAACGTGTCAGGGCCACAGTCGCGCCCTTGGTGGCCGTGTAGGCATCGCAGCCGGGGATGCCCATCACACTGGCGCTTGAACCGGTGTTGATGACCGATCCGCCTCCGCTCCGAATCATCAGCGGGATGCCATATTTGCAGCAGAGGAAGACGCTGTTGAGATTGACGGCCAACACCTTCGCCCAGGTTTCCTCAGCCAGATCGCTGACTGGACCGTCCAGTTTGTTGAGAAAGACCGAGGCGTTGTTGTAGAGCACGTGCAGACCGCCGTAGAGTTTCTCGGTCCGGACCATGAGCCCCTGTACATCGGCGCTGTTCGAGCAATCCGTGCGCACGAACACAGCCTCGCCCCCGGTGGCGCGGAGCTTCTTCTCGGCACCACGCCCCAGTTCCTCGTTGATCTCAGCGATGACGACCTTCGCGCCTTCACGAATAAACGCCTGCGCAGCAGCGAAACCAATGCCCCGCCCCGCGCCCGTGATGATTGCCACTTTGTCTCTCAGTCGTTGCATGGTTATCGCTCCGGCGTTGCATCAAAGGTCAATACTTCGAACGGTTTCAAGTTGAACGAATGGCGTTGGCCCGCCGTTGCCCGGATCGACGCGGCGGCCTTCTCTGTTTTCCATGCGCTTTGGAGCGCGTAGGTCCGCGCCGCGCCATCAGGCAGTTCGAACGCTTCGGCGATGTCGAGCACGATGGTCGCAGGCAGATCCGACGGGTTACGAAGCGACAGGATGCCTTTCCGTTTCGACCACGACGCCCAACCGTAAACTTCCGCCTTTCCCGGATCGCCGCCGACCCAATGCGTATCGGCCAGCACGTCGGCGTTTGCGCGCGACCATTTCGCGGTCTCGGCCAGAGTGTCCCAAGCCGCGGGGGTCATCAGTTCCGGCGAGATGTAGAGTTCCTGCACGTTCGCCCCCGATGCGAAGAAGGAGCGAATCTCATCGAGCATGTCCCGCTCGTCGAAGGTCTTCACGCGGCCGCCGCCGTTGATCATGATGCCGTGGATCATCAGGGAGGAGATCGGATAGAGCGGGCCGTTGACGAGCACGCGGTTGTGCACCTCGAAATCACGATACGTGATCCACTGCTGCCGCTCGGAACCTTTGGCGCCGGCGATGCCCGTGTCGCCGCCGCCGCGCCAGATCGAGTCCGCGCGCAACAGCCAGAACGGAGAAGCCCACGTGCCCGATGAAGGATTGATGAACACTTGGGGATCAGCCTCCCGCAATTCAGCCAGCAAACGCCAGAGCGCTTCGACGTCGCTGCGATACTCTCCCGCTCCCGCGGGGCTGTTGGACCCGGCAAAGCCGTCGAACTTGTAATACTTCACATCGTGATCACGCAGCAGGTTCATGCATGCGGCCCGGAACCGCGCGAAGTAGCGTGGTCCGGCCAGTGACAAGCCGCCTTGGTTCGTTTCAAGACCCTGCTGCCGTCCGCACTTCACGCGCGCCGCCTTGCATGGGTAACCACCCCATGGCGAGAACCAGATGCCCATGTGGGACTTGAATTTTGCCGCAACTTCGATGAGCGGCTTGAAGCCGTTCGGAAATCCATTGTGGAATTGCCAGACGAAATTTTCGTCGTCCCATTCGTAGTCATGCACAAAAGCGTCGAGTTGGGCGCCACGCCGCCCGACCAGTTCATGGCCGACACGCTCCATCAGTTCGCGCCAGCGTTGCTCCTGGCTGGCGCGAAACTCGGCAGCTTGTGCCGTCTTCTTCTGTGAGATCATCTTCCAGTAATCCAGCCCGAGTTGCTCGCCGTTGTTGTGGTGCAGGAAAGGCCGGAACGGATGCGCCCTCTCGCGCTCCAGGTAATGCAGAAAACCACGTCGTCGCTGGCCGGGTGGAACAACACCGACGACTGAACTCAGCGTCAGGGGTCCTGCTGGTGTGACTGCGTCGTCGCATGGATAAGCGCATCGCACGACATCCAGGTCCATCAATTTGCTGCTGGAAGCTGGATGTTCGACGCCAAAGAACATCTTGTCGCTGACAGCTGGTGAACCATCCACCCTCCCCATCACCTCCGCTTGTGGCACGCGCATCTCCAACAACACAACTTCCACCAACTCGACCGGCTCGCGCAGCGGACGGAGTGTGATCTCCTGACGGATGTAATTGGCGCCGTCGCGCAGCACCGCGCGCCAAAGCACTTCGAAGCCGGGCGCGGTCGAGGTCAATCGCGCCGACAATTCCCAGCCGCCAAACTGCTCACCCAGCCGCACCGCATTGGGTTCTGGCTGCAGCCGCTTGATTTTCGGCGGCTGCGTGAGCTTGAGTTCGGAAGCCTTGAGAGTGCGTGTCCGCGGGTCGGGTGTCTGCCCCAGAACCAGTTGAAAGCAATCGCAGCCTTGGAGCGAAATGCTTGTGGAGGATTGCTTGTGCGACAATCGCCCGGGCTTCAACCACCCGTCGTTGAAAGTCCACTGCATGGCGATGGCGTCGTTCTCAAGCATCGCGTCCGTCGTCGAGCAGGCGGCTCGCGCGGGGCCGGGCGGTGGTCCCGGATAGTCAACAGCCCTGGCCAACGGAGCCAGCAGCAGGACAGCAATGATGAGGGTTATATTTTTATGTCGTGTGAACATGGTGTGGTTTCCCGATTGAGTTTGGGTTGGAGGTCATCGAGCCGCTTGCGCCGGTTTGGCTGGCGTCGGCACGGGTGCGAACATGCGTCCACCCCACCCCTGATAAGCCCTCAAGAACCAGGCTATATCAAGCGCTGAATCAGTTTCCGCCTCATGCACGGCGACCTGCTCAACCAACTGCTTCCAAAGCGCGTCCGCTTCCTTCTGCTTTTTCTCAACCTTCGCCTGCACGGCAGCGGCCAGCTTCAACGTCATGTCCGCATGCAGCGACAGGAGCTTCCACGATTGTTGGTGCGCCGGGTTGCCGGTGGATGAATGACTCGCGATGACCGGCTGGAAGTCGGCCACTGTCTGCGAGACCTTTGCCAGTTTCGTCAGCGCCGCTTGCCTGGCGGTCTCATCTTTCACGAACAGCATATCGCGGTCCAGGTAGAGTGGCGCAAACAAGTCCGAAAGCGTGGTCATATATCGCCGCACCTGCTCGGAGCCGTCGCCAAATGCCCCGGCGAAATATTCACGGGCCAATTTGTCGGTGCTGGCCGCCGGGTTCCAGAGCATCCGGGCGTGGAGATACATCGGATAGCCGTGCGGAAAATAGGAGCGGAGCACCTGGCAGCTCACGAACCCGTCCATTCCCATCTTCGGCAACCGGCGGATGTCCTCGGCCATGACCTTCGTGAAACCGCAATACCCCGGGTCGCGGTAGTGATGCCACGTCATGTGGTAATCGAAGACGAACGCCTCCCCTTGGAAGACCTTCTGCCAGCTTCGCAGGACAGTCATGCTGGCGTGTTCGTCCGTCGGTCTTTGGTTCTGGTTGAGCCGGTAGGGAGGCAGATCGTCGCCGGTGGCTGTGAGGTCGTAGGGTTTGTCGTAACGCCGCGAGATCGGCGCAAACATCTCCACGAAACGCTGGGGATTGTTGAGCCGCTGTTTCTCCGGCGGCCAAATGAGGTCCTGATAGATCAGGAACACGATCTTGATCGGGTTATTGCGCCGGGAAAGCTCGGCGTCAATCCCGTTGAGAATCTCCACATAGAGATCGCTCAAGCGCGTGTCGCGGCAGAGCGGGCACTCGCAGGTCATGTTCATCGCGTCGTCGGTCCAGAAATGGAGATAGTCCACCTCCAGATGCCGCGTGGCGTAATCGGCCACACACTGCACGATGCGCTGACGCACCTCCGGGTTGCCGTAGCAAAGGTCGGTGAAGGTCGGCCCGCGACTCAAGTCCCTCTTGCCCTTGACCAGCGCCAAGAACCGCTCTTTGCCCGGCGGCACGGCCGGCCTCGCGCCGTGATCGGATTCCGATTCCGGCAAGCCCAACACAACGCTGGTCCAGCCGTGTCCGGCCGCGTGGTAAAACATTCCCCGCCGTTTGATCTCGCGAATGCTCAATTCGTGGTAGGCGCGAATCTCCTCGTCGGAACGTGGCTCAGGGTTCTTCAGGCTGGGGTAGTTCCGTTTGTAATAAGTGTTGTAGAGATCGCGTGGCAGGAGGAACTCGTGGAAGAACGTGTTCAGTCCGACCTTGGAGGCCCATTCGATCTTGTCCAGCATCTGATCGAGCGAGTAGGTCCCGCAGTTGTTGTTGCCGCGGAACCGGTAGGTGGCCCGATCGGTGAAATGGGCCGCAAGGCTATCCACGGCTCGCGTGGGAACAAAGTCGCCATCCTTGCCGGGCCGAATCCAGCGGCAACCGCAGGCCTCCAGGAAACGGTACGTGGCAAAGAGAACGCTCCGCGGATTCGAGCCGGCGATCACGCCCTTGGAACCACGCACGTCGGCATGGACGACGTCGTCTCGTGCTGGATCGCGCACGCCTTCCATGGGGAGACCGAAGTCCGTCATCAGGCCCAGTTCGATGGTGGTCGTCCCCTTCTGCGGATTCTCGGCAACCGCAGCCACCTCAGGATTCCCAGCCATCAGGCCGAGGTAACGGCATAGCTCCGCGCCGGCCAACTCGATGGCTGGATGGTGGCTCTTGAGCCTGACCGCCACCCGGACGGCCGACGTTTGTGGCGCGGCAACCCCTTGGGGTGAACCTGAGGCGACAGGTTCAGCCGCTGAAGCCATGGATACAAGCAGGGCAAACAGCCCGGCAGACAATAGCAGGATGTGGGTTTTCATGTTCGTCAGGGTGTTGGTCTTCATCTCGGGTTTCATATTCATTGGCTGGCATCTTCGTTTCACGGCATCGGCAGTAATCATTTGGGTGTGCGTCATGTTCGCAGTGCTGCGTGCTCACCGCACGGTGTAGCCGCCATCAAGCACCAAGTCATGGCCGACCACGAAATCGGATGCCTCGGCAGCCAGATAGAGCACCGCGCCCTGCATGTCGCGGGCTTCAGCCACATGATCAATCGGAGCGGTCTTCAAGAACATCGGCACCACTTCCGGAAACAGGTCAGGGGTTCGGGTCACACCGGGACTTATGCAATTGACCCGAATCCCGTGCGGAATCCACTCGGCCGCGAGGCATCGCGTGAGATGGCTCACGCCGGCCTTGGAGATGCTGTAAACCGCCTGTGGGTCCGGCCACACGATCCGTCCGCAGATCGAGGAAACATTGATGATCTTCCCGTAGTGCCGCGGTTGCATGGCCCGGGCCTCGGCCTGGGCGCAAAAGAAAGTGCCGCGCAGGTTCGTGTTGATGACGTGATCCCACTCCCCCTCGGTCACTTCCATGGCTGGCTTGATCGGAATGGCAACGCCCACGTTGTTGACCGCGATGTCCAACCGGTCCCAAGCCGTCATGACCTCGGCGACCATGCGCGTTGCTTCCATGGCCTTGCTGACATCCACCGTGATTGCCATGGATTGACGGTCCAGCGATTGGATTCCCGCCGCCACCCGTTCGGCCTTCTCCCGACTGATATCTGCGATGGCCACATCCGCGCCAGCCTCAGCCAGCGCATGCGCAAACATTTGTCCCAAGCCCTGGCCGCCACCCGTGACCAGTGCCTTTCTGCCGTCCAGGCGCAACCGGCCGATGATGGACAGGTCCGCCTCTCTTTGGTTGTCGCGTTTTTGGGAGGTCATCGTTTTCTCCCCATGAGTTTTCGGACGCTCGCGGCAATCCCCCGCGCCGAGAGACCGTATTCGTTCAAAAGCCATTCGTGCGTGCCGACCTTGCTGACGTAGAGGTCCGGCAGACCGATGCGCAGGAATTTCTTGGGCATCACGCCCTCGTCGCAGAGCACCTCGGCCACTGCGCTGCCCATGCCGCCCTGCAACTGATGTTCTTCCACCGTGATGATTGCGCCCGTCTCGCGAGCCGCCCGCACGATGGCGCTGCGGTCAATCGGCCTGACCGTGTGCAGGCTGACCACCCGGCAACGGATGCCGCGTTTCTCCAGAGCCTCGGCGGCGGGCAACACCTGATTGCCGACGGTGCCGGTGAAAAAGATCGTGGCATCACTGCCATCACGGACTTGGATGGCTTTGCCGAGCTTGAATGCGATCCTGCCTTCATGCACCGGCGGTTCTTTCTTGTAACCACACCGGTAATAGAACGGCCCGTCGTGCGCGATCATGGCGTGGACGCCCGCTTCGGCTTCCGCAAAATCGCAGGGGCAGAACACCACCATGTTCGGCAACGCGCGCATGATGGCAATGTCCTCGGTAGCCTGATGGCTGACGCCCAACGGCCCGTAGGCCAGTCCGCCGCCGATGATGACGATCTTGACGTTGGCGTGGTGATAGCACACGTCGTTGCGAATCTGCTCCAGACAACGCAGCGTCGGGAAGTTGGCAATGCTGTAGGTGATGGCGATGTTGCCTTCCATGGCCACACCGCACGCCACCCCGGTCATGTTCTGCTCGGCCACGCCGCAGTTGAACCACCTGTCCGGAAATGCATCGCGGAACGGCTCGATCTCGCCGTAGCCAATGTCCGCGAGGATCATCCAGATGCGCTTGTCCTTCTTCGCAATGTCGACAAGGACACGGTTGAAAAGGCTTCTCATGTTATTGCGCTCCTATCTCGCTCAGCGCCCGGGCCAGTTGTTCGTCGCTCACCGACCCGTAGTGGCAACTCACGGTGTTCTCCATCCAACTGACGCCTTTGCCTTTGATGGTGTGGCAGATAAGCCAGGATGGTTTGCCTTGCTCGAACGGCAGCTTGTGCAGCGCCTTGTCCACAGCCACGACGTCGTGGCCATCCACTTCCTTCACCGCCCAGTGGCAGTCCTCCATCTTTCGAGCAAAGGGTTCCAGGTCGAGCACGTCCTTGGAGAGGCCCAACGCCTGGACCTTGTTGTAGTCCACAATCACCGTGAGGTTATCGAGCTTGTGTTGCGCGGCAAACAGGAGGGCTTCCCACGTGCTCCCCTCGTTGCAATCGCCGTCGCTCATCAGGCAGATGATCCGGTGCTTCTTTCCCGCATGGCGTGCCGCCAACGCCATGCCCACGGCCACCGGCAGGCCATGCCCGAGCGAACCGGTCGAGAACTCGACGCCGGGCACGTAGTGGCTGATATGCCCCATGAGTTTGCCCTGGTCCCGGTAATAGCCCTCGAACCATTGCTTCGGGAAAAATCCCAGTTCTCCAAGCACGGCATACACGGCACATCCACCGTGCCCCTTGCTCAACACAAACCGGTCGCGCCCGTCCCAACGCGGGCGTTTGGGATCCACCCGCAGGATGCGTTTGTAGAGCACGCACAAAATCTCTGCCATGGACAACATACTGCCCACGTGTCCACTCCTCCCGCGGTGCGTCATCCGCAGGCAGTGACCGCGCACCGTCCGCGCGAGTCGGTTGCATTCCTCAACCCAGTTCTCCGTGGGTGACAATGTTGCTCTTCGCGTCTTCATCGCCCACAGACTAGGCAAACCGCAGACTTCCCAAAAGCATTCCGTGTTGCGATAATCCACAAATCGGTTGCGATTATCGGCACCATGTATTGCGCAGAAGAATTTCAAAAAGCTGGCGTCGGCATCTTCCCCATTCGCGCGGGCGTGCATGTCGGCAAGGGCAACATCGTCGCCGAACGCTTGATCCACACCGGCATGGGCATCAGCTTCGACATCGAGGGGACGGCCTACGAGCGCATGGAGCACGGCGAATTCCTGGTGCGGCCCGGCGAGGTCATTTGCTTGTGGCCGCTGGCATGGCACGAACTCACTGAGTATCAAGGCGTCCCGCTGCAAACCATCTGGATGGAGTTGACCGGCTCATCCGTGCCCGATGTCGCCCGCCTGTTTGGCGTCACGCGGCAAGCGCCGATCATCCGTCCCGCGCGCCGGGAGGACACCTACAAGCTCTTTAAAGAAATCGTGGCCGGTTTCCATTCGCCCATCCGTCATCACCCCGGCCACTTCTTGCAGCGGTTCTATCGCCTCGCCGAACTGTGCGCAGAAAGCACAACCCGGACCGAGACCGCGCGGCGCACCACCGAGACATTGGTGCAGCGGGCCATCCGCGTCTGCGAAACGGGCATGCTGACCTTCCCGACCGTGGCCGAACTGGCCCGGCGGCTCGGGGTCAGCCAGAACACATTGTTGAACGCCTGCCGTCGTGAGTTGCGGATCAGCGCCGTTGAACTCATCGCCCAAATCAAACTGCAAAAGGCCAAGGAGCTTCTCCGCACCACGGACCACAAGCTGCTGCACATCGCCGAGGCTTGTGGTTTTCACAGTCTCAGCCACTTCATCCACAGTTTCCATCAGGCGGAACACCGGACGCCGGGCGAATGGCGGCAGCGGTTGAAGCGATCAACAGAATCGAAATTGAGAAAGAAACGGTTGTCATGAGACGTCAATTTACAACGGCCTTGTGGGTTCTCTTGGGGATCGCGTCGTGGGCGGCGGCGGCCGAGCAAGGTGACCGTCCCATCGAACTCCTCGTGCGGGGCGACGACATGGGCCACACGCTGGACGTGAACCAAGGCTTCATCAAGGCGCACACCGAAGGCATCCTGACCTCGGCCAGCCTGATGGCGCCAGCGCCTTATTTCGACGATGCGGTCATCCGCTGCAAGGCCCATCCCAAACTCGCCCCGGGGATACACGTGACGTTGATGGCCACCGTCCCCATGCGGCCCATTCTGCCACCCGACCAAGTCTCCAGCCTGATTGCCCCCGACGGGTTTTTCCATCGCGGATTGCAGGACTTCCTCAAGGGCAAACCCAAGATCGAGGAAGTGGAAAAAGAGGTCCGGGCGCAGATCGAAAAGTGCCAGGCCACCGGGTTGAAATTCATCTACCTCGACTGGCACATGGCCTCCAGCGGCGGAAAAGAGCGTCCGGATATCGAAGAACTGTTCCGTCATCTGTGCCGTGAGTACGGGCTGTTCTACACACACGACACACAGGATTTCGACGGCCGATACTCCGGCGCGAAATTTTTCTCGGCAGGCCTTGAGGCGTGGGGAAGGCAGGTTCTGCCCGACGGCAGGGTGGCCTACTGGTGTGGGCCGGACTTGCCCGAGGCCACCCGGCTGAAGTTTCTCGACACGCTCAGGAATCTCCAGCCGGGCGCGTGGTACACCATCTGCCACCCGGGGCTCTACGCCAAGCGTCAGGCCCAGTCAGTGGCGGTGATCTGTTCGCAGGAGGTCAAGGGCATCATCCGCTCGCGCGGCATTCGATTGATCAGCTACGCAGACCTCCGTGACCGCAAATCCCGTCAATAGGTCCCGCGTTACACTTTCAGAAATATTTTGTTCCTGTAGAGGATGTACAGGAATATCCAGACGACGGCCATATAGGCAGTCGCGTCCAGAACACCCGTCCAATTCGCGGGGAACAGTTTGATCAAACTGCCAAAAAGGGTGTTCACGGGGCGCTGAAAATCAATAAGCTTTGGCGCCAGATAGATGGTGATGGAGTTCATCCCAATGACCACGAAGAAAGTGCTCCACCCCTTGATGTTCCACACGTCAATGACCAGGTAGAACAGCGCGAACAACAGCAGGCTCAGCCCGCCCACAAAACAAACAAAGGAACTCGTCCACAGGTTCTTGTTGATGGGGAAAGCGAGGTCCCACAACAAGCCAAGCAGTATCAGTCCAACAGAGGCTGCCACCATGGAGATCACTTTTTTGATCGGCTTATTGCCCAGGCAACCCGACATGACGAATTGCCCGGTCAGCATGCCCAGCAGCGCGGTTGCGATGGCTGGCAGCGTGCTCAGTAATCCTTCGGGATCGTGAATTTTCCTATACAACCGGCCGGGCATCAGCAACCTGTCGATACGGCCCACCAAACTCCCTTCCATGGAATAGGGATCGTTGGCCCCGAGATCGTGCGCGGGGAAAAGCAGCAACAGTGTCCAGTACCCGACGAGGATTCCCCAGAACCATGCGATGCGGGACTTTAGTCCGCAGTTCATGAAAATCAGGGCGGCGAACATCCACGCCAGACCGATGTGCCCCAGAACACTTCCGTACCGCATCGTGGCAAAATTAAAACTGATGCCATTGCCGTAGAAGATCCCCAGAAGTACCAGGATCAGTCCGCGCCAGAGCACGTGCTTGTACAGTGCCCCTCTATTCTCCGGCCCGTGGTATCGTTTGGCCAGGGAGAACGGGAAGGATATCCCCGCGATGAAAAGAAAGAGCGGGAATATCATGTCTTCAAAATGGAACCCGTGCCATGGCACATGTTTCAGTTGTTCCGCCCACCATTGCAGGACCGGCCAGCCCGTAAGGACAGCCAGGGCGACAAATATCTTGCCT
Source organism: Verrucomicrobiota bacterium (assembly GCA_016235595.1). Classification (GTDB taxonomy): domain Bacteria; phylum Verrucomicrobiota; class Verrucomicrobiia; order CAIQCK01; family CAIQCK01; genus CAIQCK01. The sequence continues at coordinate 249,137 of JACRJX010000016.1, read as the reverse complement.
CCGCCTATGATCCAAAACATGTCGAAGCCGCGTAATGCATCCAGCGAACGCAGCCGTTTGACCTCAGGTGTGTTTTCCATAGTCTCGTTCTCTCTCGTGGTGGACACAACGCAACGCATTAACGACCCGGCTCACCGCGCACCGGGTTTGAAAAGCTGGTAATCCATGGGCTTGATGACCCTGCCCTTGCATGAGAAATCCTTGTCAGAGTAATTCGTCACCACTTCGCTACCGTCCGAGTATCGCGTCACGAACACGTTGTCGCCGATTGAACCGTGATAGTCCATAAACTCGTACTGCAAATATTTAATCGGCTGGTATTCATCATACGCTTGCTTGATCGGCTTCAAGTTCTTGTAGTCGATGAAATAAAAAGTCGGCCGCCCGCCAAATTCCGCCACCTTCAACCTTCTCGTCCTGGCATCGTTGAGCGCTTGGTAGGGCTGGATGTTCTTCTTCGGGGTGGCACGCTCGAATGGATAATCAATCGTCGCGTAGAATGGATTGCTCAGGATGATCCCGTGGTAAACGATCTGCCAAAGCGGAACGATGCGATCCATCATCGGGGTATCCCTGCCCACCCACTTCGGATAGGCCGTCACGTAGAGAGCGTAATCGAGCGTTCGCGCGACATGGTCGCACGGGCCTTCGGAACCGAAGCCGCCGAATACCTTCCGCGCCTTTTCGCCGATCGCGTTCATGTAGTCGGCGGTTTGCTGGCGGTTGCAGGGGTGTTTGGGATCGTGGCACGGATAAGGCACGATGCAGGAGGTCACGTCTATGTGGTGCGTGCCTTTAAGCCCCATGTCGGCCATGTGTTTGTAATCGCCGTCTATGTGGCGTTCGTAGACGCACTTGAAACACGGGAAGTAGGCCCTGCCGCCCGCCAGCACACCGTGCTTGTGAAGCGAGCCGTCGGCTCTCTTGGCGATGTCACCCTCATTATATCGGTCGGCGACTGTGTAGAAGTCGGTGTTGCAGACGTGGCAAACGATCTGGTAGCCCAAGCGGTGCGCAAGCGCGATGGCTTCGCGCATCTTGGCTTCCCCTCCGAACTTTTCTTCCACGGGGAAGAGTTGCGGAAAACGGCCGTCAAAACCGCCGCTGTTCCAGCCAACCGAACACATCTCGGCCTTCTCGACACCCAGCTCTTTCAACTCCTTCATGATTCGCATGAAGTCGTCGAACGTGTGGAATACAGTCACAGGCGGTTCGTTCTCACGCGTCTGATGCTCAATCTTGTCCTTGTTGACCTTGATGCCGTGTTTGACGCGGATGAACATGGCGTCGGCAGTATAGGCAAGCTGCGGATTGCCCTTCACGCGCTCTCTCAACGGGACGACTTCGCTGCGAGCCAGTTGATAGTCGCGATAGGCGCGCGCCATGCTGCAATAGTTGGCCTTGTCTCCGTCGAAGTGGTGAAAGTCTATGACGATGTCTTCGTAGGGGACGAACGCCATCTCCTTGATCAGAAAGCGCGGCCAGATTCTGTATTCTCCGTTTTTGGCTTCAACAATCGTTGAGAATTCATATTTGAGACCTTTGACGATGCCGACAAATGCGCCTTTGGAGTTCTTCATGCCAAACAAGGGCATCGGATTTCTTCTTTCCTCGATCCGCCCTTTATCCAGACGAAAAGTGCCGAGGCGTCCGTCGCCCATTACGAAGTAGCCGTCTTCACCCTTCCTGGCCGTCGCGTCGTCATAGAGGACGTCAATGCAGGAAACGTCGCGTGAAATGGCTTTGATCGGAATCTTGAGGCGGTAAATATTGTCCCCGACCTTCTCCAGTTTCTGGAGTGTCTGTTCTGTTTTGCCATCGTTGTGTTGGACACACACCGTCACCGTTTCGACCGCAAACGTGAAGGACGCGCCGCAAAATGCCGCGAGCAATACCGTCCCCAGCCTTTTGACGACGAAGGGAATCCACTGGTGTCCTTCATCGCTGGCCGCGTCAGCCGCTGCCACGCGCGAATAATTACGTCGGGACATGTTGGGTGATTTCATGGATGTGTTGAAAGAATGGGCTGACGTGCCCCGAGTTGAAACCCAATTGCCGATCACTTTGAACCGGCCGTGGCTAGCTGCTTCTTGATCTCCGCTGCCATTTCCAAGAGCGCGGCGAGCATCTTCTCCGAGGCTTGCGGCTCAAGCCGGCTGGTGCCGATCCATGTCTCGTAGCCGCCCAAGGGAAAGTGCCGGGGTGTGGGCAGGTATCCCATGTAATCGTGCGCAAGCGAAAGCAGGAACGCCGGCTGGATGGGACTTCGTTTCCTGAATTCCAGCCCGATCTCACAGAAGACCTCGGTTGGCATGGACCCAACGCACACCGGACCGATACGGAGAACCTGCAACGGAACAGGCAGGGTTTCGGGAGTCTTGAACAAATTCATCGTCCGGGTGGCGTAGACTCTCGGCATGTCAACCTTGTCAGACTTGGTGGCCGGTTTGGCGAGCGTCTCCTTCGCCCACGCGAGCTGCTCCGGGGTGGGCCGCCGGGAGTGAACCTTCAGTTCCTGGTAACGCGCGTCCAGCGTCACGTCGTCGCGATACTTGGCTTCGGCCAGCGCGGCGCAGACCTTGTGAGCGATATCGTTGGCAATGGCGCGCATTCTGACATAGGGCGGCAGCTTGGGCCGGGGCTTGCGGAAATTGATGCTGTTGATATCGGCGCTGGTGCCATTGGCCATCAAGGCTACGAAAGGCGGATCCTGATCATCGGCCCCGAGCAACCGTTTCAATTCCTCGCAATACATGCCGTAGTAGTCGGCCGAGATGTCGCAGCTCTGCACGCCGCCCACATAGTGCAGCGAATAAGCCGAGTAGACCGCGATCGGGCGGCCCTCCGGCTCACGCAGAGCCAGAATGGAGATGGTGGGATCGGTCGGGCCGGCCGGCTCGACCAGGTTGGGACTGCCGCCGGGAGGATTCATTTTCACCTGGTCTATGCCCCCGAAGGGATTGGACGGGGCCGTGCCGGGCTTCATCACCCAGCGGCGATTGAAGACGTGCTCAGGAGCCTGGGCAGTCAGAAACGCCATTTGGGCCGGCCTCAACGTGCCGAGCGCCGTTTGTACTCCGTCGGCGATTCGCCGGGCAACGAATTTGTTGTATTCGTTCAGCGGCGCAGTGCCTCTCGCATCGCACGCCGAGTGAGTGTGTACAGCCGAGATCAGCACGTTCTCCGGTGGAATCCCCGTGTTCTGCTGGATCAGCTTGCGGGCCTCGATGCTCACATCCCGGCTGATTCCCAGCACATCGCACACCACCAGAGCCAGCCGGGTCTTGCCATCGTCCAGGACCAGGCAGCGGGCGTGCAATTCATCGTGGATGTTGGTGGCAACAGGCCGGACGAAGTTGCCGACAATGTCGCCGCCCAGGAAAGGTGTGATGTTGCTTGTCGCCGCTCCCGCGCGAAAACCAGCCTTGGCCGGCGTCGCTGCCAGAAGTTGTGTGCTCGCCATACAGCCGACGGCCCATAGTAGGAAGTATTTCATGATGATGGTTCCGATGAGTTGACTTGGATGGACTGGGTTATTTCCTCACGATCGCTGCGCTCCAGCCTTCAGCGATGCGCAGTTCGGTGAACGTCGCACCGTCGCGTTCGACGGCCGGCGCTTTGAAGTCCGGCACCTCGCGGCCGGTGTCGTCGAAGACGTGGACCTCGTGCTTCGAGGCGTCGCCCCAACCGAAGAGACCGCTGCGGTTGGTCAGGATGCGTTCCTTGGCAACGATGAAGCCTTCACGCAACTCCAGCGGCGTGATCGGATACATGAACTTCGTGATCGTCTCGTAGGACGGGATGACGGTCTGGTCGCCATACCAATGCGAGACGCAGCCATAGTCGAGGGCGGCCACCATGTTGCGGTAGGCATCCGCCTCGCTGCGCTCGGTGAGATGGTCGCCGAGCGCGATGGGCGAATGAAGCTGGGCGCGCGCGCAGTTGCTGATGCTGCCGGTCTCGACGAAGCGCGGGAACTTCAGCCGCGCCAGGGTCCGCGTATGCGGCTGGCCGTTGGCGATGAACGGTCCTCGGGCCATGATCTCCTGGATCAGCCCGACGCGCCACGGTTGCGAAATGAGCGTGACGGAGGACTTCAGCCGCCGGACCTTCATCGTCTTCGGGTCAATGTCCGCTGAGCAGCCGTCCCAAGGTTCGCCGAAGTGATAGGCGTAGGCGCTGTATTCCAGTTCGTCCCAATACACGCCGTCGGCCTTGATGTCGTTGAGGATGATGTCCACGTTGCGGCGAACGGCCCGGCCGTAGGCGTTGTCCGCGGTTGGAAAGAAGATGCCGTAGCACGCCTGGCCGTAGTCGGCGTGCGAGCCGTCGCTGCGCAACACGCGCGCCTCGGGGAAGTTTTTCGCCGCATCCTGCTCGGCATTGATGAAGCAGTGGAAATAAACACAACTCTTCGCGTCCGGCGCGAGCCGGCGCACACGCTCTACGTAGCGTTTGTAGCTGTCGTGCGAGACCTTTTGGAACGCCACGCCGTGCGAGTAGTGCCCCTGGTAGGTCGGATACATGATGCTGTCGCAGAGCAGATTCGCACTCTTGAACTTGATGAAATCGGTGAACTTCTCATCCGTCCACTTCTCGGTCAGCGGCCCGCCGCGCAGGAACGCGAAGCAGTAAGGGATGGTGAAGTTCGCGTCGAGCAGACGGCGCGCGGCGTTGATGAAGTCGAAGTTGTCCGGCCGCGCGACCGGCACGATGGCCCATTCCGCCGTGTAGCTCTTGCCGGGCTGGAGGACAAACTGGTTGTCCGCGAGACCGAGCGCGCCGGCGGCGGCGTAATTGGAAACGTGGACCTGAAACTCGTCGTTGAGCGGCAGCAGGCCAAGGCCGGTCTTCCCGGTCACGCCGAACGTCGTCGGGTTCTCCGGCGCTGAAGACGTGCCCATCAGTCCGGCCGGCGAAAGCCCGGCGAGCCAGATTTTCTTGAGCGGCGACGAAAGCGCGGCTTCATGTCGTTGCATCAGCGGCAGGTTCTCGCTCGTGAGGTTCTTGAACGTGTCGCGCACGACGATCGCCTCCGCCTTGCGCTCGACGCGCCGCGAGTGTTCGAAGAATGGGTTCGATCCGCGCTCCCACTTCCCCGCCGGCGTTGAGAAACGGCTTTCGATGGAGAACTTCTCGCCGCAAATCTCAACCGCGAGTTTTGCGTCCGGCAATTCCTTCACGCTGTAGGCGCTTTGGGGATTCTTCACCAGTGCGCAGACCGGAATCAGACCTTTGGGCGGACCAGCCTTCGGCTTCGGCGGTGGCGGTGGCGCGGTGAAGCGAACGCAGCAGTTCGCAGCGATGAGCGAACGCGTGACGGCTGGCGAGCAAGCGTTTTCGATGACGAGCTGGTTTTCGCCCTCGCACAACAGGTCGGTAACGCGCAACTCGAACTCGCCTGTCTTGACTCCCGCAATGGCGTATTGCGATGCATCGGCGCTGGTGAAATCCGGCGCGTAGTAGGCCGTGAAACGGTCGACCGCGACAAGCCGGTGAATGCGGCCATCCTTGCCTTGGAGTTCCAGCGGTTTGTTCAACAGCCGTTTGCCATCGAGGACCGTGCCGTTGAGCGTCAGCTTCAGCGCCTGCGTGTAGCCGGCGACTCTCGGTGTGTTCATCCGCGCCTTGAGCGTGAGCACGGCTTCCTTACCCGCGGGCGGTTTCGTGGTTGTGAACTTGAAAGCCTGTTTCCCCCTTGGCTTCAACTCCGCCTTTTCAAAGACGGGCGCGCCGCGAACGATGGCCGGCGCTTTACCGTCCGCACCGGCGAGCACTGCCGCGCTGAGCCGCTGTCGCGACAGCGTCCACTTCTTCGTGGCGAAGCTCAGCAATTTCTCCGACCGCGCCTCGGCGCCGTCTGTGTCAAAAACCGCAATCTCGAAATTGACCGGCATGCCGACTGCCGGCAACTTGATGCCAAGCAACGCCCATGGGATGGCCGCTTCAAGCGTGTAACCGTGGTCGGTCTGTTGCGCAGCCACCAGCACGCCCTTGGACGCAAGCGACGCCGGCTTGAAGATGTACGCTTCCGGCGGGCAATCGTTCAGCGAATCACCGCTGTGCTGGAAATTCCCCGGACTGAAGGCGATCTGGAACTGGCCTTTGCCGAAGTGGCTGCGCGCGGCGTCTTCATCCGGCGCGACATCGAGATAGAGTTGAACGCAATCGCCTTTCCAGATGCCCGCGCCGTGCTCACTCTGGCGAATCTTGTCATCGGTGACATCCGCCGCGAGATAGAGCATGTCCTGACGCCAGGCAATCCAGACCTTTGCGCTGAGATCGGTCGATGATTTCCAGCGCGCCCCACCCCACGTCGCCTGTTCAGCGTGGTTCAGCAGCAACGCGCCGGGGACGTTGCTCCAGTCCTCCAACTGCCCATCCACCGCCGGCGGCGGATCGGGTTTCATCGGAATGCCGATGACAGGCTCATCCGCAATCACCCGCGCGCACAAGACGCACGCGGCCAGCATCGCCACTGTCATGCTCCTCATGGCCCGGGATGATAGACGGCTGCCGAACCAAGTCAATGAAGCCGTGGGGCCGCGCCCTGCGCAGTTTGCATGCCCGCGTGAGGCACTCCGTAGATGCGAATCATCTGCGTGCGGCCTTCGACGGTGGTTTCACCATAAGAGATCGCGGCGAGTCTGTCAGCGAGCCGCTCGTGAGTCGCCTGGCTGATGATGATCTTGGTGTCAAATCTCTTTGTAAGTTTCTCCAGCCGCGCGGCAACGTTCACGCCGTCGCCGATGACGGTGTATTCCATGCGACGATCGGCGCCGACGTTGCCGGCAATGACTTCCGCGGTGTTGATGCCGATGCCGATCTCAATCGGGCAGAACCCGCTCCGGACCTTCTCCGCGTTCAACTTGACAACTTCCTCCATCATTTCCACCGCGGCTCGAACAGCGCGGTCGGCGTCATCCGGATGGCCCAGTGGCGCGCCAAACAGCGCCATGAGCGCGTCGCCCATGAACTTGTCCAATGTGCCGCGATGGCGAAAGATCACATCAGTCAGGACGCGGAAGTAGTCATTGAGAAACCCGACGACCTCCTCCGGCGTGTGCGTTTCCGCTTTTGCGCTGAACTTGCGGATGTCCACGAACAGCACGGTTACGGACTGACGCTTGCCGCCGAGTTGCAGCAACGCCGGGTCGTGCATGGCTTGCTCGACCAGTTCGGGTGAGAGGAACCGCGAGAGTTGTTCCTTTCGCTTCACCTCCACCAGCAGGTCCAGGAGCCGCATCATGACAAAGTAGCTGAGGCATCCCAACAACAGGACCACGACGATTGCGCCGACCGCGGCGACAGCCGGGACCGGTTGCCACCAGAGCACGACTGCGGAGATCACCATCATCAGGCCGGTCGCGTAGGCCACAGCCCACTGGGACATGCGGATGGACGCGGTGACGACCAGCAGACAGGCGCACAGCGCAAGAAGCAGGAAGTTGACCGTTGGTTCGATGGCGTCCGGGTTGGCGATGGTCAGATACACCATCACGGCGGCGTCCACGGTCATGATCACATATTTGAATCCGGGCCAACCCGCCCAGCGGTAAGTGGCTGCGAGCGCCGTGACGCAGTAGGCCAGACAGGCAACATCGAACCACAGAACGACAGGCGCCACCTCGGGACCAACGATGTCAGGGAGAATGGCGAACGCCAAACCGAGGCGCAGCCAAGCGATGACCTTTTCGTTGCGCGCCGCCTCGTTGTTGATCGTCTCTGCTATGACATCATGCGTCGCCATGGTTCTCCAAGTCGCAGGCGCCGGCTGCCACCGTGGTCCGAGTCCTCATGGCCACGGATGATACAACGAAGACGCGGGCTTCTCGCGAGGAAAATAATCTTCTCACGAGCGCTGGAAACTGACATAGACTTCCGCCATGCGACTCGCTGCACTCTGCTTCCTTCTCCTGCACACGGCGCTTGGCGCGGCGGAGATAACATCCCTTTCCAACAAACAACTGCAAGTCAGTTTCGATGCAAGGACAGGTGGACTGTCCGCGCTGACGGACTCACAGTCCGGCCACAACTTCGCGTCTGCAACGGCGAGCACTTCAGCGTTGTGGACGCTGGAGGTCACTTCCGCCGGCACAACCAAGACACTGAAGCCGTCCGACGCCGGAAAATTCGAGTGCCGCAGCGTCAGCGGCGTGCGACAGGCGCTGCAACTTGTTTGGAGTGATTTCGGCACCAACGGCGCGCCCGGACTGCGCGTGGAAGCGATGGTACGGCTGGACCCTGTAAACCCGATCAGCCGGTGGGAACTTGCGGTGACCAAGCCTCGCGATTGCGCCATCGAGAGGGTCCAGTTCCCATGCCTGTCCGATTTGCCACCGCAAACGAATGAGTTTCTGGCGGTGCCCGCGTGGATGGGAGAGATGTTGCCAAATCCGCGCGCCAAGCTGGCTGGCGTCAAAGGAAGAGGCGCGCGCTATAGCTGGGAATACCCCGGCACGCTTTCGCTCCAGTGCATGGCGTTCTACCAACTCAACGGCCCGGGACTCTACCTGGCTTGCGACGATGCCGCAGCGTTCCGCAAAAACTTCACAGTCCGGGGTGACGGCCATGGCGGCATCGCGTTTGAAATTTCGCATCTGCCGGAAAATCGCGCGCTCGGCGCTGTTCGCTACTCGCCGGCATATGGGGTCATTCTTGGGACATTCAAAGGCGACTGGATTACGGCCGCGGAACGTTACCGCGCATGGGCCACGCAGCAGGTGTGGGCCAGGCAGAGCCGTCTCCATCGAGGGCTCGTGCCGGAGTGGGCGTTGAAAACAGCCTTGTGGGTTTGGAACCGCGGCCGATCCGGTGGTGTCTTGCAACCAGCCGAGGCAATACAGCGCGAGCTTGGATTGCCGGTAAGCGTCCTGTGGCATTGGTGGCATGGTTGCTCTTACGACGCCGGTTTCCCCGAATACCTTCCGCCACGCGAAGGCGCCGATCCGTGCCGCGCTGCGCTCGCCCATGCGCATAAGAGCGATGTCCACGCGTTGGTTTACATGAACCAGAGGCTCTGGGGCATGACCACTCAGAGCTGGAAGGATGAGGGAGCGGAACGTTTCACGGTCAGGGCGGCGGACGGAACGTTTCGTCAGGAAGTCTATAACACCTTTACCAAACAACCGTGCGTCTCGATGTGCATGGGCACAGGGTTCTGGCGAAACAAATACGCCGGGCTGGCCGAGCGCGCCGTCAAGGAACTCGCCGTGGACGGCATCTACATGGATCAAGCGTGCAGCAGTCTGAGCTGCTTCGATCCGGCCCACGGTCATCCGCTCGGCGGCGGCACGTATTGGATGAAAGGTTTCCGCAAACTCTCGACGGATATCCGCGCCCGTTGCCGTGCCGCGAGGCCGATAGCGCTTGCCGGCGAAGGCTGTGGCGAACCGTGGCTGCCTTTTCTCGACCTGATGCTGAGCCTCGAAGTCAGCCGCGAACGTTACGCCGCGCCGACCGTCGGCTGGGAAACCATCCCGTTCTTCCAAGCCGTGTATCATCCGTATGCCATCCAGTTCGGCAACTACTCGTCGCTCACGATGCCACCTTACGACGACCTGTGGCCGGCGGAGTTCGCGCCGAAGGAGCCGTTGAAGCTTCTTGATCAGAAACACTCGCGCCAGTTCTGCCTCGAACAAGCACGCGCGTTTGTCTGGGGTCAGCAGCCGACCGTGGCCAATTTCCAGTCCTCGCATCTTCGCGACCGTCCGGAAGAGGTCGCTTACGCATTGCGGCTGGCGCGAATTCGTCAACACGGGCTGAAGTACCTCCTGCGGGGTGAGTTCCTGCGCCCGCCGGACCTGGACGCGCCGCAGATGATGACCGACATGTCGCGCCTCTCCATTTACGCCGGCCAACGCGGCGGGTTGACCGAGTTTCAGAAGCTCCTGCCATCGGCGCTGGCGGGAGCGTGGCGCGCACCCGACGGCAGCGTCGCCATCGCGCTGGCGAGCATTTCCGAGCAGCCGACGCATCTCACGCTGCGGCTCGACAAAGACTATTACGGATTGTCCAAACGAAAGCGGGTTTACCAGATCGATGAAAGTGGACGAAAGCCGATGTGTCAGCTCGGCGACGATCATTCACTGAAGGTCTCGCTGCCGGCACGCGGCGCGTGTCTGCTGGAATTCACCGCTCAGTAGAACAACGTCGTTATTGAGCGCGCACCAGGGCGCCGCCGCCAGGCGGGAGGTTAAGCTCCAAACGCTTCGATTTGCCGGATGCCCAACGTTTGGTCACCGCATCGAAAGCTGACAGCCGTCCGGGACCAACCAACGTCGCGGTTGCGGCCTTCTTGTAATCGAGGTTCACAACCACCACATGCGACGGCTTCGTTTTCGTTCCCGGCCTGCCGAAGAAGCCGAGGACCAAGCCTTTCACAGGTTCGTGCAGTTTGAACTCCGACTCCGATGGCAGGGGTTCGAGACGGAATCCGGCGTCCGATGGCAACGGCGCAGCCCCCGGTGGGACCATGCCAACGTGATACGCTCCGAGCGAGCGCAACGGTTGAAGTTGGGAGGCGATCGCCACGAACTCGCGGTTGAGCGATTGGGCCGCGCGATACAATTCCGTCGGCGTGCCGTCGGCCCTGGCCATTCCACCCTCGATCTTCGGATGACAATAGACAAAATAGGAGATGCCCTGTGCGCCATAAGCAAGCGACGTGTAAATCAGCCAGCGCAGTTCGTCGCCGTTGGGAACCCGCATCGAGGGCGTCCAGGAGCTCGCCTGCACGATGTTGAGAAACGGCAACCGGGCCTCCAGCGCCGCCTGCCGGATCATGGCGAGATTCAGAAAATACTGGCCGTTGTCGCCTTTGACAGAAAAATGGTAGTGGTCGTAGCTGATCAGGCTGGGTTTGACCACCTCAACGAACTGGCGCAGATGCTCCTTGTAAGCCGTGACCGTATCGCCTGTGGTGCCGAGCTGTTTGTTGTTGGCGTAAGTCGGAAAGAGATTGATGTAGGCCAGATGCTGCGGATCGCGCTCGCGCAAATAGGCCACGAGCTTCCCAAGGCCGGCAAATTGCTCCGCACTGGGTTCATCTTGCAGATAATAAGCATAGAGCGCCGGATGTTTCCGCACGCGCGCGATGAGCGCATCCAGTTTTGCCTTCGCTTCGGGGTTGTCGAGTGTCTTGGGGCTGATCAGGCCTTCGTGCAGCATGGCCCGCAATCCGTGCCGGCGGGCGGCAGCCAGTTCGCTCTCCTTGCACCACACGAGATTCCAGCCACCTTCGGCCATCTGCTGCGCAGTCGCGTCGGTCATCGGTGGCCCGGCCCAATAGGTTGCGATGGGCGTGCCGATTTTCCAGCGGCTTTCGGCAGCCTCGCTGATCGTGGACAAACTCAGACCAAGGACAATCATCGGGAGTAGCATGTGTTTTTTCATGAGACCTTTCGAACTACACCATCAGCGTCAGTGAGGCCAGAATCCTCGTGGCCGGTAATGATAGAGGGCCACTGTGCCAAGTCAACGAAACGGTGACACGAACGCGCACAGCAGGGCGTTCGCAAACACAACCTCCTGACTCTTGACAGAAAGGTTCTGCCCAACAACCATTGCGTTACAGAAGAAATCGGCGATGAGAAGCGTGCGACATGTGGCCCTGATTTACGATGCCCGGCAGCTCTATGACGTGAAAGTCATGGCCGGCGTCGCCGCATATGTGCGCAGGGTGGACACCTGGAGCGTTTACATCGAAGAGAATTCACTCAGGGATCAACGCTTGCCCGACCTGAGGAACTGGCGCGGCGACGGCATCATTGCCGATTTCGATGATCCACGAGTCGCGGCACAGGTGACTGCCTCAAAGATCCCATCGGTTGGCTTTGGCGGCGGCTTCGGCTGGTACAATCCAGCCTCCCGTGTTCCATACATCTTCGCCAACAATCACGCCATTGCCCGGCTGGCAGCCGAGCATCTGCTGGATCGCGGTTTTCACAACTTCGCTTTCTGTGGATACCCCGCAAACAATCTTAATGGCTGGTCGCAGGAGCGAGGCCAGGGATTCGCAAAGCGAGTTGTCGAGTCAGGTTTCGCGTGCAGCACTTATTCGGGAAGACATCGCAGCACGCGGGATTGGGAAGGCTTCCGCGCGTCGCTGACCCGGTGGTTGACCGCGTTGCCCAAGCCGGTGGGGCTCATGGCAGCCGATGACAAGCGTGCGCGACAAGTTCTGGAAGTCTGCCGTCTGGCAGGCATTCAGGTTCCTGACGAGGTTGCCGTGATCGGTGTGGACAATGACGAAATGCTTTGCCAACTGAGTCATCCATCATTGAGCAGCGTCGAATCGGGCGCGCGGCGCGTGGGGTACGAGGCGGCCGCCTTGCTCGACCGGTTGATGTCCGGAAAGCGTCCTCGAAAGCAAAGGCCGGTCGTGGAACCGGAAGGGGTCGTGACTCGCCAATCCACGGATGTCCTGGCCGTGGATGACGCCGATGTGGCCCGAGCCGTAGCCATGATACGCGGCAACGCTGCCGCAGGGATCACCGCCCAGGAGGTGTGCGACGCCCTGGCGCTCTCACGATCCACAGTGGAGTTGCGATTCAAACAGGCAATGGGCCGGACGCTGTTCGCGGAAATTCGCCGCGTGCAGCTTCAGCGGGCGGAAAGTCTGGTTCGGGAAAGAGATTTGACGTTGAAGCAGATTGCCGCTCAGTGTGGTTTTGGTTCGGTGCAACACATGACCACGCTATTTGCGGCTCGATTCGGCCGTCCCCCCGCCTCCTACCGCAGGCAGGTTTCATCCCGATCCGCGCCCAGATCATAATCAGCCGTTCCGATTCTGTTGCGGGCATCCACTTCCGAGGCTGCGGCGAGGCGTCGGAAGATTTTGTAAAAGAAATGCGTGTTTCTGTAAAAGGGCATGCTTGTTGTGTTCACCAAACCCGCTAGCGTGGGCACGATGAACTCGAAAGCTGATAACCGCACTTCACGCCGGACCTTCTTGAAACACTCTTCCACTGCCGCCATCGCCTGCGGACTCGCGTCACCGTTTGGACTGCCGTCCATTTTGGGCGCCGCCGAAGCTCCGAAGCTCAGGCTGGGCCTCATCTCGGCGGCAACCTACGGCTACATGGGCGCGGAGCGTGTGCAAGGATCGAATCACGGCACGGCGTTTTCCACGTGTTGCAACGGTTTCGACGAGGCCAAACGCAAACAGTTCGTGGGGACTTTCGTTGCATCGAAGAAGCGCATCGAGGGAGTGCAGGTGGTGAAGATTTGGGATCCGGTGAAGTCGGCGGCGGAGAAACTCGCGGACGTGTGCGGCATTCCGAAGGTCTGCGACAGCGCCGACGAGTGTTGCGAGGGTGTGGATGCGGTGGCCATTCCGGATGACGGCACCGGCGAGCATTGGAAATACGCGCTCACGCCGTTGCGCAAAGGTGTGCCGACGTTCTGCGACAAACCGCTGGCGATGACCGCGAAGCAGGCGAAGGAAGTGGCCGACGTGGCGCGCAAGGCGGGCACGCCGTTCATGTCGGCCAGTTCGCTGCGGTTCGTACCGGACGTGCTTGCGTTGGCCAAGGAAGTGCCCTCGCTGGGCAAGATTCATCTGGCGACGACCATCTGCGGCAACGAACTGGTCTATTACGGAATTCACGCTTTGGAGATGGCCTATGCGGTTCTCGGCCGCGGCGCGGTGTCGTGCCTCAACGTCGGCCAGCCGGGCCGCAACATGGTTCGCGTGCGGTTTGAGAATGAGCGAGACCTGATGTTGATGGTAGCGGAGAAGGAATGGATGCGGGCGGGTTACCAACTGAATCTCTATGGCACAAAAGGCTGGCGCACGCTGACGCCGAATCTTGCCGATCTTTACTGGTATCTGCTGCAAAAGTTCATCGAGATGGTGCGCACGAAGAAAGAGATCGTGCCGATCGAGGAGGAAGTGGAAGTCATCGCCGTTCTTGAAGCCGGCAAACGCTCGCTGGCCGAGAAGCGCGAGGTGACCATCGCGGAAGTGTTGAAGTGACATTTTTTCCGCGTGTGAATTCCTGAGCCTGGAAGGACGCAACATGAAGCCCCATCAATTTAAGCCGGAAACACTGACAAAGCCGAATCTGAACCGCCGCCAGTTCCTGCAACAAACAGCCACGGCCTTGGCGGCGCCGTTGCTAATCCCGGCCTCGGCGTTGGGCCTCGACGGAACCGTCGCGCCCAGCAATCGCATTGTCTTCGCCAACATTGGCATCGGTGGCCGCGCGCGGTATGTCATGCCCAATTTCCTCGCGCAACCCGACGTCGTCTTCACCGCGGTGAGCGACTGCCGCGAGGACCGGATGAAGTCGGCCAAGGAAATGATCGACAAGCACTACGGCAACCAGGATTGCCGCATGTTCTCGAACTTCCAGGAACTGCTGGCCCAGAAGGGTATTGACGCCGTGTTCATCGCCACCGGCGACCGCTGGCATGCAACGGCCTCGGTTTACGCGGCGCGCGCTGGCAAGGACATGTACTGCGAGAAGCCGATCTCGATGTGCATCAGCGAAGGCCGCAAGCTGGTGGAGACGTGCCGCCGCCATGGCACGATCTACCAGGGAGGCACGCAACGGCGCTCAACCCCATCATATCGGTTTGCCGTTGAGATGGTCCGGCAGGGCCGCATCGGCCGGCTGCATACGGTGGAGATTCAGGTTTGGACCGGCCCAACGGTCGCGCATGGCAAGGCCACACCGGTTCCGGCGGGTTGGGATTACGACACCTGGCTCGGTCCGGTACAATGGCGGCCGTTTGTGCCTGAGCGTGTCCATGGCTGGAATTATTTCTGGGACACGGGCGAAGGTCCGATCATCGGCATGGGCTGCCATTACACCGACCAGATGCAATGGGCGTTGCACCGTGACCACACCGGTCCGGTGGAGTTTGAGGGCGAATGCACATGGCCCGACCCGGTGAAATACATGAGCGAGACGCCTGTCACGGCGGAGGTTCATTGTCGCTACGCGGACGGCATCAAGTGCGTCATGTATTCGCGGAAGACTTTCAAGGACCGCTACATTCGTTACATTGGCGACGAGGGCTGGATTCAGGTGGACGACGACACCAATGAGGTCACGGCCGAACCGAAATCCATTCTCAACCTGCGCGGCACCAGCGGCGCCGGTTATGGCAATGCCTGCGACCACGTCCGCAACTTGCTCGATTCCATCCGCAGCCGCCGCCCAACCATTTGTCATCCGGAGGCGGCCCATCGCTCGCAGACCATCTGCCAGGCGATGAACATCGGCCTGCGTCTAGGCCGGAAACTGCGTTGGGATCCGGTGAAGGAAAGCTTCGATTGCGAAGAAGCCAACCGCATGCGCCACCGCGAACCGCGCACGCCGTGGTTGGTCTAGCCGCTGAGCTTTTGGAAAGGAACACATCATGAAGTCCCGAACCTTCGTCCTCCTGGCCGCTTTCGGCATCGCGCTGGCGTTGCCGCTGCAAGCCGCCGACCTGTCCCCCCTCATTGACGCCGCCGCGAAATACGAATCCGGCCAGAGCGTCGAACCGCTGCGGAAATTCGAGCAACTGCTCCGCGACTCAGCCGCCACGCCCGCGTTGCGCGCCGAACTCGAAGCCGCCATGATCAAGTTGCTTGCGCCGGGAGCCACCTTTGAGGCCCGCCGGTTCGCCTGTCAGCAACTGGCGGCCATCGGCACCGACGCCTCGCTGCCGGCCCTGGCGGAGTTGCTGAAGAACGAAGAGACTGTCGGCATCGCCTGTCTGGCGCTGGGCGTGTATCCGTCGGCCAAGGTCAACGGCGTTCTTCGCACCGCCCTGGCCAGTGCGAGCGGCCGGGCGCGCTTGCAGATTGTCACCACGCTGGGCAACCGGCGCGACACGGAAGCGGTGAAATCGCTCTCGGAGATGGCGCGCGACAACGATGCGCTTGTAGCCAGCACCGCCATTGTTGCGCTGGGCAAGATCGCCAACGAGCCGGCCCGCACGGCCATCGCGACGCTGCGCAATGAAGCAAAGCCGGCCTTGGCCCGTATCGTGGCTGACGCCTCGCTGTGTGTGGCGGAAACCCTTGCCGCCGCAGGCGACCGCAAGGGCGCGATGGCGATCTGCGAGGAACTGCTCCAGCCGGCGCAGCCGGACAACATTCGCCGCGGGGCGTTTGGCGCTCTGCTGCGGCTTGAAAAGGACAACGCCGGGCAACGCATCCTCAGTGCGATTCACGGTTCGGATACCAAGCTAAAACCGGTGGCGATCGCGGCTATCGGCTCGTTAAAGTCCCGTGACGCGTCCAAGAAATTTGCAGCGGAACTGTCGAAGCTCCAGCCGTGCGAGCAGGTTTGCATGATCGAGGCGCTTGCGAGCCGGGGAGATAAGGCTGTGTACGCCGCCATCAACGCACAGGTTTCCGCTGCTGACGTCGCCGTGCGCCGTGCTGCCATCGCGGCGGTGGGCCGGCTGGAGGGTGCTTCTGCCGTGCCGCTGCTGGTGAAAGCCATGGCAGGCGAGAAGACAGCCGAGGAACTTCAGGATATCGAGACGGCTCTGGTCAGTCTGCGCGGCGGCTCGGCCACCGATCAGGCGATTGTGGCCGAATTGAAACCATCCCCCGCCGAGTCGAAAGTCCGTCTTTGCTCCGTGCTGGCGCGGCGCGGCGCCCATGTAGCGGTGCCATCGTTGTTGGCAGAGGCCAGCAGTTCCAATGTGGCGACGGTGCAGGCCGCGTTTCAGGCGGTTGGGAAACTTGCCACGGCGAACGACCTGCCGGCGGTGCTCGAACGTTTGGCGGGCATGAGCGTCGACGACGCCCGTTCCGACGCCGAGAGCGCTGCGGTGCGCACCATGCAGAGGATAGCCGACGCTGCGCGGCGCACGGACGTGGTCATGGCGAGGATGGCAAAGTGCCCCGGCATTGAGGGGCGTTGCTCGCTGTTGCGTCTGTTGCCAAGCGCGGGCGATACGAAGGCGTTGGCCGCGTTGAAGGCAGCCTGCGCGGACAAAGAGCCGCTCATTCGTGCGGCGGCCGTGCGCTCGCTGGCAACGTGGCCCGATGCTGGCGCTTGGGAGATGTTGATGTCGGTGTGCCGTCAACCGGAGACCGACACGCTTCGCGCGCTCGCGCTGCGCGGGCTGGTGCGTCTGGCGGGTGATCTGAATGCAAAACCGGACGCGGCGTTGATCGATCGCTACCGGCAGTTGCTGGACGTCGCGCGCAACGCCGACGACCACAAGCTGATCCTCGGCGCTCTCGCCGGCGTTGCCCATCCGGACGCGCTCAAGCTTGCCACTCCTCTGGTGTCGGACACCGCCGTCCGCGCCGAAGCAGAACTTGCAGTCCGAAAAATCAAAGCTTCCCTCAATACCCAGCAACCAGCCTCCAAACAAAGTGCGAAACCATGACCGAATTCCCGAGGTTCAACATGCAACCAACAATGCCGCTGCAATCGCAAACCGGAACCAGACAGTCCATTGCCATGAAAACTGAATCCCCCTCCTCTCAACCCACACGCCGCGAGTTCCTCCAATGGAGCGGCAAAGCCGTCGCCGCCACCGCGCTCGCCGGCGTCGCCATTCCCCATGTTCACGCCGCAGGCAGCAATGCCATCCGCCTCGCCCTCATCGGTTGCGGCGGACGCGGTAGCGGCGCGGTCGTCAACGCGCTCGAGTCTGCCAACGGCCCCGCCAAACTCGTGGTGATGGCCGACCTCTTCGATGACCGGCTAAAGCGATCGCACAAGGCCCTGCACGACAAGTTCGGCGACAGCGTGGACGTGCCCGCCGACCGGCAGTTCATCGGCTTCGACGCCTACAAGAAGGCCATTGACTGCCTGAAGCCGGGTGACGTCGCGATGCTAACCGGTTACGCCGGTTTCCGTCCGGGCCAGTTGGAATATGCCGTCGAGAAGGGCGTGAACGTCTTCATGGAGAAATCCTTCGCCGCTGATCCGCCGGGATGCCGCCGTGTGATCGCGGCCGGCGAGGCAGCGGAGAAGAAGGGCCTGAAGATTGCCGCCGGCCTTATGTGCCGCCATTCCCGCAACCGTCAGGAACTCATCCGGCGCATTCGCGAAGGCGAGTTGGGGCAGATTCAACTCATCCGCGCCTACCGCACGGAAGGAGGCGGCTGGTTGAGACCGCGGCCAGAGGGGATCAAGGATCTGCACTATCAGATCCGCAACTTCACGAAGTTCTACTGGGTTTCCGGCGGCCTGTGGGCCGAGATGGACATCCACCAGATTGACGAGATCTGCTGGCTCAAGGGCGAGTATCCGATCAGCGCGCACGGCGTCGGCGGTCGGGTGGCCAACAGCAAGGATTGCAGCCAGAACCTGGATTCGTTCTCGGTGGAGTGGACGTTTGCCGACGGCACGAAGGCCTACGACGTGGTGCGCTACATCCCGAAGTGCCTCAACGAATTCAACACCTTCGTCCACGGCACCAAGTGCGCGGCGCAGTTCTCCGGGGCGATTCACGCCGCCACGGTGCACACGTACAAGGACCAGCGCTGCACACCGGACAATATCGCGTGGGAGGCCGACAAAGAGCCGATCACGCCGTGGCAGGCGGAGTGGGATGCGCTGTTCGATGCCATCCGCAACAACAAGCCGCACAACGAGGCCAAGCGCGCGGCGATGAGCAATCTGGCCGACATCATGGGCCGCGCGGCGGTCCACATGGGCCGGGTCATCACGTGGGACGAGACGATGAAATCCGACTTCAAGTTCTGCCCGAACATTGATAGCCTTACCGACGATAGCGAACCGCCAGTGAAGGCAGACGCCGAAGGCCGCTATCCCGTGCCGATCCCGGGACAATGGACGGAAATTTGATTCAACAGCAAACTGCAACCAGCAAGACAGGAAAACTACCATGAACAAAGTCAAGGTCGCCGTCGTTGGGTTGGGTTGGTTTGGAGAGAAACATTGCGAGGCGCTGTCGGGCATCTCGCACGTCGAGCTTTATGCGCTCTGCGATGTCGCTGAGCCGCGGCTGAAGGAGGTTGCGAAGACCTTCGGCGTCAAGAAGACCTACACGGATTACAACAAACTGCTCGCCGATCCCAACGTGGACGTGGTGAACGTCGTGACGATGTGGGACCAGCACGTCGCGCCAACGGTCGCGGCATTGAAAGCCGGCAAGCACGTCTTCTTGGAAAAACCGATGGCCTCGACCGTCGCCGACTGCGAGAAGATCGTGAAGGCGACCAAGGCAACGTCGAAGTTCTTCACGGTGGGCCACATCTGCCGGTTCAACCCGCGTTACGCCGCGGCCAAGGCCGCCATCGCGGAAGGCAAGATCGGCAAGATCGTCTCGATGTATGCGCGCCGGAACATCCCGGCGTTCGTCGGCCAGTCGGTGCTGCCGAAGATCGGCCCGATCATCGGCGATGGCGTCCACGACACAGACCTGATGCTGTGGTATTCCGGCGCGAAGATTGTGTCGGCCTACGCGCAGACCGTCAACGTCCGCAAGTTCAAGAACCCCGACCTCGGCTGGACGATGTATCGCTTCGATTCCGGCGCGATCGGCGTGCTGGAGGACACATGGTTCCTGCCCAACACGACGGCGTTCCAGATTGACGAGCGGATGGAGATCATCGGCACCGAAGGCTCGATCCATATCCACGAGACGCACCCGAATCTCTCGGTGTGCGACAAGACCGGCTGGCACTCGCCCGACACGACTTACTGGCCCATGCTGCATGGTGTGCGGGCCGGCGCGCTGCGCGAGGAGTTGAGTTACTTCGCGACGTGCGTGCTCGAGAACCGCAAACCCTCGGTGATCCTGCCGGAAGAATCGGCCGCCGCAGTGCGCGCGTGCCTGGCGGCGGAAGAATCGGCCGCCACCGGCAAGCTCGTGAAACTGTAGGCAATAAGGAACCGACCATGAGAACGTTTCACCACCTCGGTCTGCCTACCGACGACAAACAACCCGGCGAAACCTACGTGCCCGCCAGCAAAGTGTGGGTCACCGACCCGCTGAAGCACAAATACAAGGTTGAGTTCCTGCGCTTCGAACCGGACTCGCCGGTCAAGGGCGTCGTGCGCGATCTGCCACACTTCGCCTTCCGCGTGGACAACCTCAAAGCCGCCATCGCCGGCGAGAAAGTCGTGCTCGGTCCATTCGAGGCGATGCCGGGATTGACCGTCGTGTTCGTCGAGAAAGAAGGCGCGGTCTATGAGTACATGGAGTTTGCCGCCCAGCCCAACGCCACCTCATGGGGCAAGTAATCAACCAAGGAAACACTAATGAGATTGAAACCTCTTCCATCCACCGAATACGCCAAGCGCGTCACCAAGCTGCAGGCCGAGTTGAAGAAAGCCGGACTCGATTGCTTCGTGGGCTACAGCAGCGAGAGCGAAACCGGCACCACGCGTTACCTCGCCGGCTTCTGGCCGTTCTTCGACTTCGCCGGCATCATCGTCCCCGCCAGGGGCAAGGCCGTGCTCATCACGGGCGGTCCGGAATCGTTCGAGTTCGCGAAGAAGTTCTCCAACGCGCCGGAAATCCGGATCAACCAGCTCTTCGTCGAAACCAGCGCGCCGGAGTGGGTGCCGAAGGTTTCCGGCGAGAGATTCAAGACGCTCCTGCCGCGCGCGTGCGGCGGCACGCCCAAGCGCATCGGCGTGGCCAACTGGAACATATTCCCGAAGGTCATCCTCGACGACCTGCGAGCAGCGGCGCCGAAGGCGGAATTTGTTCCCGCTGACGATCTGCTGCTGCGCGTGCAGATGATCAAGACCGATGCGGAAATTCCCTACATCGCCGAAGCCTACCGCATCACCGAGGAGGCGATGAAAGCCGCGCTCCACGCCGCCAAACCCGGCAAGCGCGAGTGGGAGCTTGAAGCCGTTGCGCGCTCGAAGATGGTGCTCGCGGGCGCCGAGGGCATGAGCTATCCCGCGTGGGTTTGCTCCGGCCCGACCACGCCGTTGAGCCTCTGCCGCTCGACGGATCGCGCGATCAAGAAGGGCGACCTCGTCCAGTTCACATTCGGCGCGAAATACATGGGCTATTGCGGCAACATGTGCCGGCCGTTCGCGATGGGCAAAATGCCGAAGGCCGCGCGAAGACTCGCCGATGCCGCGCTGGAGGCCATGAACTACGCCATTGCCACTATCCGTCCCGGTGTGCGTGGCTGCGACATGTTCGACGGCTACCACAAGATCCTGTCGCGTTACGGTTACGAGAACTTCACGCTCTACGGACCGGCCCACGGCACGGGCAGCTCGGAGGTCGAGGGTCTGTGGCTCTCCAAGAGCGCCGACTTCGTCATCCAGCCGAACATGCTCTTCAACGTGGACATCTGGCTCAGCGACGGCCAATACGGCATGCGCTATGAAGACGGCGTGCTGGTAACCAAGACCGGCTTGCGCGAACTGAACAGCTACCGGCGCGAGGTGATCGAACTGTGAACACAACCGCGATTCGCAATGCGGTGAACCGCCGGGCGGACGAAATCGTCGCGTGGACGAAGAAGTTCGTCAGCTTCCCCAGCGAGAACCGTCCACCCGGTGGCAATGAAGCCGCGGCGCAGAAGTGGGTCGCCGCCGAGTGCCGCAAACACGGCTGGCAGGTGGATGTCTTCTCGCCACTCGCTGTGCGCGGCATCCGCAAGCACCCGTCATGGCTCGAAGGCCGCGACTACCCGAAAGGCCGCGACAACGTCGTCGCGCGCTGGCGCGGCACCGGCGGTGGCAAGTCGGTCCTCCTGAGCGGCCATTGCGACGTCGCGCCATTCGAGCCGGACAACTGGAAAGTCTGCCGACCCTACAAGCCCGTCGTGAAGAACGGCCGGCTCTATGGCCGCGGTTCCGCCGACATGAAGGGCGGCCTCGCGGCAATGTTCTGGGCGATGCGCATCCTGCAAGATCTCGGATTCCGCCCCGGCGGCGACATCTTGTTTGAGAGCCTCGTTGACGAAGAGTTTGCCGGTGGCAACGGCACGCTCGCGGCGCGCCTGCGCGGCCACAACGCCGACCTCGCCATCATCAGTGAACCGACGCGCATGGAGGTTTGCCCCGCATGTCTCGGCGCGTTTCTAGGCAACCTGACGTTGACCGGCAAGGGCGGCATGGCCTACATGGGCAAGGCCATCGCCAACCCGATGAACGGCGCCGCCCGTGCCATCGAGTTGTTCCAGCAGTGGCAGAAAACGTGGCGCGCGCAGAACAAGCACCCGCTCTTCACCGCTCCCGGCAAGGAACTCAACGTCCTGCCGTGGCACGTCACGACGGAAAAGCCGGGCGAGTTCACGCAAATGGGCACGCCACTGCTCGCTACGATTGCATGGATCGTCTGGTGCCATCCCGGGATGACCGAAGCGGAGTTCTATCGTCGGTTCCGCAAGTTCTGGAAGGAACTCGGCGAGAAGGACGCGGCGTTGCAGCCGTTCGAGCTGACGCTGGAACGCGCCTACCACTACGTGAAACCGTGGGAGACTCCGACTGATGGCGCGGCCATGCAAACGGTGCTGTCAGTCTTCGAGCGCTATCGCGGTGACAAACCGGGCATCGGCGGCGCAGCGTTCTCATGCGACCTCGGCATCTATGGAGAAGTCGGCAAGATGCCCTCCATCCTCCTCGGCCCCCGCGGCGATCATCTGCATGCCCCGGACGAATGGGTGGAAATCCAAGACCTGCTCGACCTTGCCGGCATCTACGCGACGCTGGCGGTGGAGTGGTGCGGCCCGTCAAGAATTGGGCGCTGAGCGCCCTGTCTGTCTGGCACAAATTTCGCGGCTTACTTCATCGGCGAGAAATCCGTCGGCTGCATAAGGACGGATTTCACACCATCCTTGATGGTGAGCGAACCACCGGCGGCTTTCTCGGAGTCGGCCTTGACCTTGATCCACTCGGGGTCGGCGCGGAACGCCTTGAATGATTCGGCGCCGGCTTCCTTGCTCTTGTGGGCAACGATGTAAATGAGCGTGTCGGAAGCGCCCTTCTTCTCATCGGTAGGGGTCCAATAAGCGACGTTGGAGACGCCGTGCTTCTCGAAGAGTGTGCAGGTGTGGTTGCGGAAGCGAGCGAGGAGGTTCGGCAGGTTCTTTCCCGAAGCCTTGTAGGTGCGCAACTCAAACGTGCGCGGCGCGGCGGCGCAGCACGGTTTGACCTCCGGCGAGAAATCGGTGGCCTTCAGGAAGACGCTCTCGATTTTGTCCACGATCTTGCCGTTGGCTTCTGTTTTCTTGAAATAGGCCTGCCGGTCGGGATCAGCCATGAACGCCTTCCATGACGCCGTGGCTGCCTCGCGGCTGGGAAACGCCAGCACATAGACGAGCTTGTTGTCGGGATTCTCCAGCGGCAGCCAGTAGCCAATGTTGGTCATGCCGTGTTTCTCGAAACACTTGCAGGTGTAGTCGCGGAAGCGGGCTTGCACGGCGTCGAGTTTGCCCGGCGCTGCGTAGTAGGTGCGCATCTCAAAGCAGCGCGTGTCGGCGGCCTGGCCGGCAGCAGCAGTGAAAACAAGCACGAGTGAAAGCAATGCGAGACCGCAGGAGCGAATGATCGGTTTCATGGTGGGCCGTTTTTAACAGCGAAGACGGGAAGATGGGAAGAGATTTTTATCGACGGCGATTCGCCAGCAGTCTCTGCGTGTGGGGTTTTCTCTTGTCCGGCCTGCGTCGGAAGCATAGCCTTGTGGCCAACCTCGCAAGGCTATGTCAAACACTCATCCTCTCCAGGCCGGCGCAGCTGTGGCGGATATCACGCCCGCGGTCGGCATCTCACTGGCAGGTTCGCTCACCGGGCGCTCAGCCAAATCCATCCTCGATCCGCTCCACGCCCGTGCCGTCGTGTTGGAATCGGGCGGCGTGCGCATCGCGTTCGTGCTGCTGGACCTCGTGGCACTGAACAATGACGACACCGCGCGGGCGCGCGCGGCGGTGGCCAAGGCTGCGCGCATGCCCGTGGAGAACGTCTGTGTTTCCTGCACGCACACGCACAGCGCGCCATGCACTCTCACCATCTTCCAGTCCGTGCGCGAGGCGGCTTTCATCGAGACGATGATCCAGCGCGTCGGCGAGGCGGCGCGAGACGCAGCAGCCCGGTTGCAGCCGGCGCGCGCCGCGTGGGCCAACGGCTGGGAACCACGCCCCGGTTTCAACCGCCGCTATCACATGAAGGATGGCACGGTAAAAATGAATCCCGGCATCGGCAACCCCAACGTGCTCCGTCCCGCCGGCCCCACCGACCCACAAGTCCCAATGTTGATGATCCAGTCCATGACAGGCCAGCCGTTGGCGGTCATCGCAAACTTCTCGCTGCATTACGTCGGTGACCGGCCCGGTGATGCGATCTCGGCCGATTATTACGGCGTGTTTGCAAACATGATGCGCGAGCGCAAGGGGCAGGAGTTTGTGGCGCTGCTGACGCACGGCGCGTCCGGTGACGTGAACAACGTTGACGTGATGCACAAGCCCGTGGTGCGCAAGCCGGGTGAGCGCGCCCGCGAGGTGGCCGGCTGGATTGCCGACCAAGTGGACCGCTGCTGGGCCAACGCGAAGTTCGATGAGTTGACGGCCATCGCCGCAACCCAGAGCACCTACATGCTGCGCGTTCGGAAGCTGAAAGGCAAAGAGATTGAGGAGGCGCGCGCGCAATCAGAAAACGCGAAGCTGCCGTTGGTGGATCGGCTTTACGGGAAGGAACGGCTGGAACTGCTGAAATGGCCGGACGAGGTTCCCATGGTCATCCAATCCCTGCGCGTCGGTGAGTTTGGTGCCTCTACGTTCCCGGGCGAGATGTTCTGCCGCCACGGCCTCGATTTGAAGCATGCGTCGCCCTTCCCGGTCACGGCACTCATCGAACTGGCCAATGGCTATAGTTGCTATATGCCGACACGGGTGGACTACGACCTCGGCGGCTACGAAACGTGGCTGGCGCGCAGCGCGTATGCCGCGCCGTTCGGCGGTGAAGAGATGGTCGCTCTCGCGGCCATGCAGTTGCGGAAACTCTGGCAATCATGAAAACAAATACAACATCCAAACAAATCGTCCTGCAAACAGCCCTCGCCGCATGGCTTCTTCTTTCCGCGGCTGCCATGGCGGAGCAATCCCCGCTCCGGCTCACGCTGCCACCGGCATGGTATGGCGTGCCGGGCGTGCCGATCAGCCTCTATTACGACAACGTCGTCTTGACGGAGACCCCGGAGAGTTTCCGCTTCGAGGTGACATGCAACATCGGCAAGTCGGAGGCGCGGCGATGGACTGTGACGCCGTCGGACAAGGACGTGGGCCAGCATCCATTGTGCGTCGTGGTGAAAGACGCCCAAGGGAAGGAACTGGAGCGCGCCAAAACAGTGTTGCGGATCGCGCCGCGCGATGCCGGCGCTGGCCGGAATCTGCGCCTGCTCATCATTGGCGACAGCCTGACGGGCGCCACGATCTATCCGAATGAAATTGGACGACTGCTCTCGGAGCCGGGCAACCCGAAATGGACCATGCTCGGCACACATAAACCTGCGTCCGTCAAACCGGGCGTGGTGCACGAAGGCTACGGCGGCTGGACTTGGGCAGCGTTCCTGACGCGCTACGACGCCAAACTGGGCCACAAGCTTGACGAGAAGAACCGCCGGCAAAGCAGCCCGTTCGTTTTTGTGGGACCCGACGGCAAGCCGGCGTTGGACATTCCGCGGTACATTCGCGAGAACTGCGCAGGCCAGGCGCCGGACGTGGTGACGATCATGCTCGGCATCAACGATTGCTTCGGCGCCAGCACCACGGATGCCAAAGCGATGGACGAGAAGATCGCCTCGACGCTCGATACCGGAGAGAAGTTCCTGAAGGCATTCCGCGCCGCCGCGCCGCGCACAGTATTTGCCGTCGGGCTGACCACGCCGCCGAACTCGCGTGAGTCCGGCTTCGAAGCCAACTATAAAGGCAAGTATCACCGCTGGGGTTGGAAGCGCATCCAGCATCGCCTCGTGGAGCAAATGATCGCGCGGTTCGACAAACGCGAGCGCGAAAACATCCATCTCGTGCCAACAGAACTGAACCTCGATCCCGTGGACGGTTACCCCGAGAACAACGGTGTCCATCCCAATGCCACCGGCTACCAGCAAATCGGCGCGAGTTTCTACTGCTGGCTGAAGTGGTGGTTGCAGGCGAAGTAATCTTGTTTTTCATGAAAACGACACGCCGGCACTTCCTACAGGCGACGGCGAGCGCAGCGGGTCTTGTGCTGGTCAACGCGCGAGCGGACGCCGCCGACAGGATCAAGCCCGTCGTCTGCAATCCGCTCTTGCGCATGCCGCTGGCATTGATCATTGACGACTCCTGTCCGGTCATCAACAAAGCATGGTTCTGGATCCAGCAGCGTCACGAGTGGCGGCTGAAATACCAACCGATAAGCCGCCGGATGGATGGGAGAAACACTTTGACAAGCTGGGCGAGATGCCCAAAACCATCCCGGCGTCATTTGCCGCGCAGTGGGGCGAATGGTGCGGCGAGCACGGCGTCAAAGGCAAATTCAGCATGGTGCCGTTTCCAGCCGGCGTCGGGCGGATTGACCAAGGTTTCCCGGGCTTTCCGGAACGCGAGTTGACCGATTGGCTGCGCGTGACCAAGGGAACCATCCAGAAGAACTTCGACATCACGCCGGAAATACTCACCCACACGCGCGTCGTTGACCTGAAAACGTGGCAGCTCACCGACGCTTGGGAACAACGCGAGTGGGTGGACCCACCGGAGGAATTGCTGACCGATTATATCGTGGCGGCAATGCAGTTGCTCAAGAACGCCGGTATCGCGTGCGAAGGCGTCACCAGCCCCGGTTCGTTTGGCAGCAAGAAGGAACCGGCCTACGCCCGCGCTGTGCTCGACGCCGCGTTGCGCGTGAACAACAACCCGCGACCATTCTACTTCCTCCACGTCAAGGCGGACGGGCCTCCCAACGTGCCGCTGTGGCATGTGGACAAAGCAAAAGGACGCGCTGTCGCGAGCGTCGTTGGGTGCACCAACGACTGGTTCGGAGCAACCGGTTACGACACGTCGAACCCCGACCTGTTCATCACCGAAGATCTGCGCAGTGGCCGTTTGCCAACCGTGCTGGCGCAGGAGCTGCCTTGTGTGCTTGTCGGTCACTGGCCGTGCTTCTACGTCAACGGCGGCCCTGGTTTCAAAGTGTTGAAGGAAGTCAGACGCCGGCTCGGCGCTTTCGATCCCGACGGCACGCGCACGATCTGGATGAAGACCAGCCAGATCGGCCACTACTGGATGGCGCGACAGTTGAGCGAGATGACCGTCGAGCACGGCACCAGCGCCGCCGAAGCACGCGTCCGCGTCAACACCGCTTTCCCCGCCGCCAACTTCACACTGGCGCTGCAAGGCACGGCCAGCCGCGTCCGGGTCGCCGGTCGGGATTTGCGCGAAGTAAAATCACGTCGCGATTTCCACAGCGGCACCTTTCTCGTTGATGGCAATCAGACCTTTGCCGCGTTCGACCTCGCCGGTGGCGCAATAACGCTGGTGGCGACGCTCGAATAGCCAAAAACTGGAGTCACTTCGTCGTTTCTGTGGGTCGACCCGAGGTCAGCGTCCCGGCGAGGAGAGTGCTGTGTCATGATGTCTGCACCCACGTGAAACCACTGTGGCCTTGGTCGGATTACGAAGATCAACTGGCCGCATAAAAGGCTTGAGACGGAGCGCCAGTTGTGGTCAACGTTGCGCTACGCGAAGTCTGGAAATATCGATACTCGCGGCGGCTAACGACGGTGACGTTGAAACAGAAACTCAACTTTGAGGAAACGCAATGACTAATCGTGTGGCTGTGATGTTGGTTGCAGGTATGGCAGCGGTGACGGCGGCGTTCGGAGCAGAGGGCGTTGCCATTACCGACGCGGGCGGCAAACTACGGGTGGAAATCTGCGGTGAGCTTTTCACGGAATATCACTACAAGGACGTGGCACGGCCATATTGCTACCCGATCATCGGCCCCGGCGGCGTGGGAATGACGCGCGACTGGCCGATGAAGGAAAACGACAACGACGTGCGGGATCACATTCACCACAAAGGGCTGTGGTACGCTCACGGCAAGGTCAACGATGTGGATTGCTGGTCCGAGCAGAAGGCTTTCGGCAAAACCATCCATCAGAAATTTCTGGAAACAACCTCCGGCCCCAAGCAGGGCGTGATTCGCTCCCTCAACAAGTGGGTTTCGGCCGACGGCAAGGCGCTCTGCTCCGATGAGCGGACCCTTCGGTTCCAGGCGTGTTCTGGCGTGCGAATGATTGATTTTGAGATCACGTTCATTGCGTCGGATGGCGAGCTGACGCTCGGCGACACGAAGGAAGGCTCGATGAGCATTCGCCTGCCCACCTCGATGAGCGTCACGGCCAAGGGCAAGGTGGCGATGGGCCACATCATCAACAGCGAAGGCGCGCGCGACAAGGACGCGTGGGGCAAGCGCGCCGCGTGGGTGGATTACTACGGTCCCGTGAACAACAAGCCCGTCGGCGTCGCCATCTTCGATCATCCGCAAAATCCGCGGCACCCGACGTGGTGGCACGTTCGCGACTACGGCCTGTTCAGCGTGAACCCCTACGGCATCCACGACTTCGAGAAGAAACCGGCAGGCACTGGCGACTTGAAGGTTGAAGCGGGCAAGAAGGTGACTTTCCGATATCGGTTCCTATTCCACACCGGTGACGAGAAGGAAGGCAAAGTGGCCGAGCACTACAAGGAATACGCGACGACGAATGCCGCGAAGTAATAGTGTGCAAAAGAACGTATTGAACTCAACGAGGAAGAAATCATGACCATGATCACACGCGGAAGTTTCATGAAACAATCACTGATCGCCACGGCGGGTGTCAGCCTGCCCTGGACCTGGGCGCGCGCGGCCGGCGCGAACGACACCATTCGAGTTGGCATCATCGGCTTTGGCGGACGCGGACGCGAGCATATCAGCGCGCTGCGAAAGGTCGAGGGCGTGAAGATCGTCGCTCTCTGCGATGTGGATGCCAAGATACTCGCCAAGGGCGTCGCCGAGTTCGAGAAACGTGGCGAGAAAGTCACGGCTTACAATGACCCGCGAAAACTGATGGAAGACAAGGATATTGACGCTGTCTCCACCGCCACGCCGAACCACTGGCACGCGTTGCTGACCGTCTGGGCCTGTCAGGCAGGCAAGGACATTTATGTGGAGAAGCCCGCGGCTCATTCCATCTGGGAAGGCCGCCAGGCTGTGAAGGCCGCCGCGAAATACAAGCGCATCGTCCAGGTGGGCAGCCAGAGCCGTTCCAGCCAGGGCATTCGTGAGGCGGTTGCTTTCATCCGCAAGGGTGGCCTCGGCAAGATCAAGCTGGCCCGCGGCCTCTGCTACAAGCGGCGCAAGAGCATCGGCAAGGCTGAAGGCTCGCAGCCGATCCCGGAGGGCCTTGACTACAACCTCTGGAGCGGTCCCGCCGAGTTGGTGCCGCCGCACCGCAATGGCAAGTTCGGCGCCGTCCACTACGATTGGCACTGGATCTGGCGTTACGGCAACGGCGACCTCGGCAACCAAGGCGTCCATCAGGTGGACATCGGCCGTTGGTTCCTTGGCGAGAAAACGCTCGCCCCGCAGGTCATGAGCATCGGCGGACGGCTCGGCTACGAGGACGACGGCGAAACGCCGAACACGCAGATCATGATGCTCGACTATGAGAAAGCACCGTTGATCTTCGAAGTGCGCGGGTTGGCGAGCGCAGCCGACACCGATAACATGGATAAATACTGGCCGGTGAAGTTCACTCCGGCTCCGCAGAAAGCCGCTGCGAAAGCTGGAAAGGCGGCCGCCGACATGAGGTCCGTCACTGGCGGACGTTCCGCCAGCGATCCGCGCAGTTCCATCGGCGTAATCATCCACTGTGAAAACGGTTTCGTCAGCATCCCAAGCTACACGCAGGCCGATATCTTCGACAACGACGGCAAGGAGATCCCGGAGTACAAGGGGAAGTTCAAGGGCGCCGACAGCCACTTCGAGAACTTCATCAAAGCCGTGCGCAGCCGCAAGACCTCCGATCTCAACGCCCCGATCCTCGAAGGTCATCTGAGCGCCGGACTCTGCCACCAGGGCAACATCGCCTACCGCGTCGGCAAGAAAGCGTCGCCGGGCGAGATTCGCGAACAGGTCAAGGGCAACCAAGTGGTGTCCGAAGCCTTTGGTCGCATGTGCGAGCACCTGGCCGCCAACGGCGTGGATCTTGCCAAGACACCCGCAGCGATCAGTGCGTGGCTGAAGTTCGACACGAAGAAGGAACAATTCGTGGACAACGAGGCCGCCAATGCGCTGGTTAAGGACAAGTATCGCGAGCCGTTCGTTGTGCCGGCCATAAGCTGAGTCAACGTTCAATCGTAATCCCCAGACAGGGTGCGGCGGTTTCTCTACCGCCGCACCCTTGTCGTTAAGCGAACCAGCGGGACCATTGAACAAGAACGGCGTTCCCAGTAACGGCATACCCCCTCGCGCTGCAGCCGTAACTCCTGCCGTAATACGATGGCCCCGACACAATCCACAATCGCGTTGACAGGAGTTTCAGGTGCGGCAAAGCTGAATTCGAATTGAAACACGACGCATCACCCTTGCTCCACCCGCCCAGCCTCGACGAGCGCGCGGACGCGCTGAAGTCGGCGCTGATACGCGCCTTTCACGTGTCGCCGGCTGACGTGCGCGTGGCGGTATCGCCGTATCGAATTTGCCCGCTCGGCGCCCACGTGGATCATCAACTCGGCATCGTTACCGGCCTGGCGTTGAACCAGGCAATCGTGATGGCCTTCGCGCCGTCGCCGGAGACGCATCGCAAGGAAGTCGCTGCGCTGAGCAAAAACTATCCGGGCCAGGTCAGGTTCGAACTGGATTCGATACCGCCGTTCCGGCCCGGTGATTGGGGCAACTACTTGCGCGGCGCGGCGCTGGCGTTGCGCGACCAGTTCGGCAAGCGTCTGGGCCGCGGGATGGTGGCGATGGTGGATGGCGACCTGCCGATCGGCGGCCTGAGTTCCTCGGCAGCGGTTGGCGTGGCGTATTTGCTCGCACTGGAAGCCGTGAACGGCCTCTCGGTGAGCATCGCTGAAAACATTCATTTCGACCGGGCCATCGAGAACGGCTACATCGGCCTGCGCAACGGCATTCTCGACCAATCGGTCATTCTCGCCGCCAATCACGACCAGTTGCTCTCGCTGGATTGCCAGAGCGAATCGTGGCACACCGTGCGCGGGCCGGAAGCCGGTTCATTCCAGGTTCTGGTTGTTTACTCCGGCTTCGAGCAGGCGTTGGTGTCCACCGGATACAACCAGCGCGTGGCCGAATGCCGCGAGGCAGCCAGGCAACTGCTGACCGCCGCAGGCCGACGCGTGACCAATGGCGCCGTGTTGCGGCAGGTCAGCGAGGAAACCTTTGTGAAGCACGGCCCGACGTTGCCTGTGACGCTGCGAAAGCGCGCGACGCATTTCTTCACCGAGCAGGCGCGTGTCCGCGATGGCGCTGAGGCTTGGGCCCGCGCCAACGTGAAGCAGTTCGGCGGCCTGGTGGTGCACAGCGGAAAAAGCTCGGTGGAAAACTACGAGTGCGGCTCGCCACCGCTGATCACTCTCTACGAACTGCTGGTCGGCTCCCCCGGGGTGCTGGGCGCGCGATTCAGCGGCGCAGGGTTCCGCGGCAACTGCATCGCGCTGGTGGAACCCGGCCAAGCCGAAGCTGTCGCAGTGGCTGTCGCCGAAGGCTACGCCCGCCGGCATCCGGCGGAGGCGAAGCACTTTTCCGCCTGCGTCTGCGAGACAGACAATGGAGCGCGGTTGATTTAGGCCACCAAGAGGATTATGCATGCCATCGTTCTTGCGGCTGGTTACGCGCGGCGACTCTCGCCGCTGACCGATAACTGTCCCAAGGCGCTGCTGCCGGTGCGCGGCGTGCCGCTGCTCGATTACGTCATGGCGAAGGTGTTCTCGGTGCCGGCCGTGAAAGCCGTGACGCTCGTGAGCAACCACCGATTCATCGCGCACTTCGAGAACTGGCTGCGCTGGCGGCGGCCGCCGGTGCCGGTGCGCCTGCTCGACGACGGCACGCTCACCAACGAGACACGGCTGGGAGGCATCGGTGATCTGCGTTTCGCGGTTGAGCACCATGACATTCATGACAACACTCTGGTGTTGGCGGCCGACAACCTGTTTGCGGCGGATCTCGCGCAGATGGCGAAGTTTGCAGACGATCGCCGCGCCAGTTGCGTGATCGCGCGCCGGCTCGAAGACCTGAAGGCGCAGCAACGCACGGGCATCGCTGTGCTCGATAGCGACAGCCGGCTGGTGGAGTTTCAAGAGAAACCACAGGTTCCCAAGAGCAATCTCGCCGTGCCACCGATCTATGTTTACCGCAAGGAGAGCCTGCGCCTCCTCGGCGAATACTTGGACGGCGGTAACAACCCCGACGCGCCCGGCAACTTCATCGCTTGGCTGTGCGCACGCGAGCCGGTGTTCGGCTGGCGTTGCGACGGCGAAATCTGGGACATCGGCAACCTCGAACAATACGCGCTGGCGCAGGAAAGATTTGACGCAGCGAAGGAATCGGCGTTTGGTATCCGGTCATGGTAGGGCGTTGGATATTGCTGTTGCTGTTGGCGGCGCCAGCGTGGGGCCAGACGACCCATCGCATTGCGGAATTCCAAATTGCGCTCGACCGGCAGTTGTTCTCACCCGGCTGCATCGACGATCACGTCGGCACACAAACGCGCGCCGCGTTGCGCGCATGGCAGGTGGCCAAAGGCGGGAAGGTCACGGGCGTGTTCGACCCAGCGACGGCGGAAGCGCTCAAGCTGGAGGGGCCGGCATTCATCAACTACGAAATCACCACCAACGACTTCGCACGGCTCGGCCGTGTTCCGGAGAGTTGGCGCGAGCGGGCGGAACAGGAATCCATGCCCTACCAAACCGCGCTGGAACTGGTGGCGGAGAAGTTTCATGCCACCCAACGGTTTATTCGAGCGCTGAACCCGCAAATCCCGTGGGATTCGCTGAACACACCCACCAACGTGGTCGTGCCGAACATCGTCGCCAACGCAGCTTCGTGCAAGGCGCAGGAAATCCGCATCAACCTCGCCCAGAAATGGCTGACGGTCTATGACGGCGAGGGCAAGCTCTGCGCGTTCTTCCCCTGCTCCATCGGCCGCGACAAGATGAAGCGGCCGGTAGGTGAGTTGCAGATCGTGGCGGTCGCGCCGAATCCGAACTACACATTCGATCCGAAGGTTTTCCCCGAATCACCCGAAGCGCAAGCCGTCGGCACGAAGCTCATTATACCGCCCGGCCCGAATAATCCCGTCGGCGTGCTTTGGCTCTCCATCGGCCGCGCGCCCGGCAGCGAAGGACCGCCGCTGACCGGCTACGGCGTCCACGGCACGCCGAAGCCGGAGGAAGTCGGTAGAACCGAGAGCCACGGCTGTTTCCGCCTGGCAAACTTCAACGCGCAGCGCCTCCTCAAGATGGTCACCGTCGGCACGCCGGTGATCGTTGAGGAGGAGTAAGCTTCGACAGAGAAACGTCCTGCGTCTGGCGGGTTCTGGTTTTCTCATTTTACGGACGTGTTCCTGCTTGACCGTAAGTTACTACGCGATAGCCTTTGGCAACCGAAAGGATTAACGAATGAAACTTTCTCGACCTCTTCTCATCGTCAGCATCGTTGCGGTGTCGGCCTGTCTTTCGGTGATGCCCGCGCAAGCGGAAGGACGCATGGACAAGCTCAAGCGCGGGCTGGCAGGCATGGCCTTCGGCGGCGTGGAAGTGCCAGCCACGTTGTGCGAGGAGTGCCGCAATGAAGGCTGGGTGGTTGGCGTGACCGCTGGCTTCTTCAAGGCGGTCGGGAATTTTGCGGCGCGCGAAGTGCTGGGTGTTTTCGAGTTTGTCACCTCGCCGTTTCCGTGGCCGGATGAACAATACAAGCCTTACATGGAGCCAGCGTATCCGTGGGATCGATTCACTTCGGTGAAAGACCCGGTGCCGGTGGCGCCACAGCCCGTGATCCCTCCGTCGCCGGGAACCACGCCCCCGGCAGCGTCGCAGACTACGCCCTCGCCAGCCTCGCAAACCACAGCCCCGGCAGAGCCACAGATCACGACTACGCCAGCGCCAACGCCGGCGAAATAGGCGAGTAACGGCGGGGCACGGCGCAACAGTGTGATGGAGCTGTGATCGTGATCAGAGGAGCTTTGCGCCGCGCGCTTCCGATATTCCTCTGCTCCAACACTTCACCACTCCATCCCTCATGAACATCGCCCATCCTGAGCTTGCGCCGTCGCGGCTGGAATACCGCGCCGCCGTCGCGCTTCAGCAGCGGTTGCGCGAGCTGGTGGTGATGAGCGGATCGGTCCGAACACCCCGTTGGGTCGCTGGCGTGGATGTCTCCTACGATTTCGTCCCGACGCGATTCTCCAAGAACAAGAAGGCATCCGAGTCCCTTTACGCGGCAGTTGTTGTACTGGAACTGCCGTCGCTGCGCGTGGTTGAGACATCTGCCGTCGCAAGCCGCGCGGAGTTTCCCTACGTGCCGGGGTTGCTGAGTTTCCGCGAGATTCCGCCGTTACTCGAAGCGTTTCGGAAACTGCGTGTGACGCCGGACGCGGTGCTGGTGGACGGACAAGGCGTCGCGCATCCACGCCGCTGCGGTTTGGCGTCCCATCTCGGCTTGGTGCTCGATCTGCCGGCGGTCGGCTGCGCCAAGAGCAGGCTCATCGGCGAGCATCGCGAACCGGGATTGCGCCGCGGCAGCGCCAGCGACCTTCGCGATGGCGGCGAGATCATCGGCCGCGTCGTGCGCACGCGTGATGGTGTGGCGCCGCTCTTCGTCAGCGTCGGTCACAAAATCTCACTCGACGCCGCAGTGGCGCTCGTGCTGGAATGCGCCCCGCGCTTTCGGTTGCCGGAGACAACACGGCAGGCGCACACTTGGGTCAACCAACTAAGGAACAAAGGAAAGTCATGCGCATAGGCATCATCGGCGGCAGCGGCCTCTACGACATCGAAGGATTCACCCACCGCAAAGCGGTCAGCGTCAAGACACCGTTCGGCTCGCCCTCGGACTCCTACGTCACGGGCAAGCTGGCGGGACGCGACGTGGTGTTCCTGCCGCGGCACGGGCGCGGGCACCGCATCCTGCCGAGCGAACTCAACCACCGCGCCAACATCTGGGGCATGAAGAAACTCGGCGTGACGCACATCATCAGCGTCTCGGCGGTCGGCTCGCTTCAGGAACGATACAAGCCGCTCGACATCGTGTTGGTGAACCAGTTTTTTGACCGGACCAAGAAGTCGCTGGAGCACACGTTCTTCGGCCGCGGCATCGTGGCGCACGTCGGATTTGCAGATCCCCTGTGCAACGGGCTGCGGGGCTTGCTGGCCGCGTGCGCTCGCGAAGCCGGCGCGACGGTCCACGTCGGCGGCACCTATGTGAACATGGAGGGACCGGCATTCTCGACGCGCGCAGAGAGCAACACCTACCGCAAGATGGGTTTCGACGTGATCGGCATGACCAACCTCGGCGAGGCCAAGTGCAGCCGCGAGGCGGAGATTTGCTACCAGACGATGGCGATGGTCACCGACTACGATTGCTGGAAGGAGCACGAGGAAGCGGTCACGATCGAGATGATCATCAACAACCTGAACCAGAACGCCGCGACGGCGAAGCGCATTGTGCAGATGGCCGTGGAGCGGATTGAGGCAAAGGACTGCACCTGCCAGCACGCGCTGGCAACGGCGATCATCACCGGCAAGAAATCCTGGCCGGCGAAGACAAAACGCGAGCTGGCGCCGCTGCTGAAGAAATACGCCTGAGCTGCCCGTTTCTACTTTTGCCGGCGGAGCTCTTTGGGATCCTGGAACGCTTCCTTCTCGTCGGCGTGGGCGCGAATGAACTCCTGCAATTCCTTGGTCGAAGCCGTAAGGAGTGTCATGTCTTTCAATGCTTCGTGGCGAAGCGCGATCTTCTTCTGCTCGATGCCCTTCTTGATCCAACCGAAATCGAGCGTCGCGTAGCGCAGGACATCGCCTTCGATTGAAATCTTCGTGAACAGGTGGACTGGCAGCAGGTGGAACTTGGGGTAGTCGTTCTTGACGTCCGGCAGTTCGTCCACGGTGGTGTCGAGAAAGAGGTGTTGGCCAAGCCGGAGCAGGCGCGCTTCGATCTTGCCGGTGCCTTTCTCACTGACACA
Organism: Verrucomicrobiota bacterium; assembly: GCA_016235595.1. Classification (GTDB taxonomy): domain Bacteria; phylum Verrucomicrobiota; class Verrucomicrobiia; order CAIQCK01; family CAIQCK01; genus CAIQCK01. Next base: position 213,017 of record JACRJX010000016.1, on the reverse strand, counting down.
CGTGATCTCATACTTGACCTCCTGTTCATCGGCCTTGAAGGTGAACTTATCCTTGCCGTCTTCGGAAACCCATGTGCCGGCCAAGGGGGCCAGCAAGATCGGATCTTTCTCCAAATACAGCGGTTGGAGCGACGGTACGCAGCCGAGCATCACGGCGGCTGCGACGCAGGTGAGGAACAACATTACGTGGCGCATGGGACATCTCCTGGTTGGTTATCGATATTGAGCGATGAAAGCCCCGTGATTGGGAACCGAAAGCAGCAGCTCCCGGCTTGGGTCAGGCTCTTGTATTCGTCCTTCCGATTCTTCACAGGGCACCGTTAAACAAGGCGCGCTTATCACCCCAATATAACGCACATTTTCACTGCGCCACCAGAATCATCCGGAAGCCGGACGCGGTCACTTCCCAAACCACTTTTTCGCCTTCTCCACAAAGCTCTTCATCATCGGCTGCGTATCCTCGCCACAAAGTTCGGCAAACTCCTGGAGTTTCTTGCGCTGCTCGGAGTTGAGGTGGGCGGGAACTTCGACAACAACCCGAATGTGCTGGTCGCCGCGGCCATAGCCCTCAACGCTCGGCACCCCTTTGCCGCGCATGCGAAAAACCGTGCCGCTTTGTGTGCCGGCGGGAATGGTCAGTTTCGCGTGGCCGTTGATGGTTGGCACGTCCACCTGGCCACCCAACGCCGCCACTGGAAATGTGATCGGCACATCGCAAAGCAGATCGTCGCCGCGCCGCACGAAGATGTCGTGAGGCTTGACGTGGACGACGACGTAAAGATCGCCCGCCGGACCGCCACGAGGCCCGGCATTGCCGTGGCCCGCTGAGCGCAATTGCATGCCGGTTTCGATGCCGGCAGGCAGGCGGACCTTGATGCGGCTCTGGACGCGGGCCAGCCCCTGGCCGCGGCAGTGCGGACAGGGCTTGTCCACCGACTCACCTTCGCCGTTACAACGCGGGCAGTCCTGACTGATGTTGAGGAAGCCTTGTGAGCGCGTGACGCGTCCCCGGCCGTGGCACATCGGGCATTGGGTCCGGTGCGCGCCGGGCGCCGCGCCGGTGCCATGACACGAAGCGCAAGCATCGAGGCGGTCCACGAGAATCTCCTTCTCGACACCGTAGATGGCTTCCTCGAACGTGATCTCCATGTCGTAGCGCAAATCGTCGCCATGCGCGGGACCGCCGCGCTGGTGGCCGCCGCCGAAGAAATCCTCGAAGATGCTTCCGCCCATGCCGCCGAAGACTTCGCGAAAAATGTCGAACGGATCGTGAAAACCACCACCCTGCTGGCCGGCAGCCGCCGAGCCGGGGCCGCCGCGCGCCGTAAATGCCGCATGGCCAAACTGGTCGTAGGTGGCGCGTTTCTGCTGGTCGGAGAGCACCTCGTAAGCCTCGCCCAGTTCCTTGAATTTCTCCTCTGCTGCCTTGTCCCCCGGGTTCTTATCGGGATGATACTTGATGGCCAACTTGCGATAAGCCTTCTTGATATCCTCAACACTGGCATCGCGTGAGACGCCCAACACCTGGTAGTAATCGCGATTGGAGGCCATGTTCAGTTCGCGTTCGCTTGGGTTGTGGCGCCGGCGTCAGCTGACTTTTCCGCCGGGGCGGGTTCGGGCAACTCCGGCTTGCCTTTGGAGACAACGACGGTGGCGGGCCGCAGCAACCGGTCGGAGAGCTTGTAACCTTTGCGCAGTTGCTGGATCACCTTGCCTGCGAGATGTGTCTCGGACTCGATGTGCTGAACTGCTTCGTGCAGTTGCGGGTCGAAGTGCTGACCCTCGGCATTAACAACCTCGACACCGGCGTCACGCAGCACAGAGTGCAGTTGGACAAGCGTCATCTTGAGGCCGTCAATCAGAGACTGGATGGCAGCGGAACCTCCTGCCGGGTCGGCGTGCTGCAATGCCGCTTCAAAGCTGTCAATCGTCGGCAACAAACGGGCCAGCAATTGCTGAGTGGCATACTTGCTGGTCTCGATCTTCTCGCGGGCGGCGCGCTTGCGAAAGTTGTCAAGGTCGGCCGCGACCCGGAGACATTTGTCCTTCCATTCGGCCGCCTGTGCCGCATCGGTTTTCAATTTCTCGATGTCAGCTGGCGCAAGCTGCGGCGGCGGAGGGGCGGCAGGAGCAGGAGCCTGCGCCGCCTCGGCCGGCGCTGGAGCCGCCGGCTGGGACTCTGAATGATCACGTTTTGATTTTTGGGAACGAAACATAATGAGCAACTTAGTGTAGCGACATCGGGGCGGCAGTCAACTTTCAGCCGACATTTTCAACGCTGCGTTCGACGGCCGGAATTCCAGCCATTGCACGACCTAGGATCCCAAGTTCTTCTGAGCATGCAGGTTCTTGAGGTCTTCGACAAGGGATCGGACACAATCTTTGGACTTCGGAATACTTTGTGGATCCATCTGCCTCAAGGCCGTGTGTGGCCCGACGATCATCTCCGCGCAGTGCTCCCTAGGGCGTGGCGTCAGCAAGACTGTCAGCGCCTTGCTGCGCCTGCTGGCGCAATTCGGTCTTCAAAATCTTGCCCGTCGCATTGCGCGGCAACGGCGTAACCTGCACGCGAATCTCGCGCGGCAGTTTGTAGTTCGCCAGCCGCTCGCGACAGAATCTCAGGATCGTTTGCGCATCGAGCGTCGTGTTCTCGGCGGGCACGACAAACGCAACCGGCAGTTCGCCGTGCCGCAAATCGGACCGACCCACGACAGCCACCTCGCGTACGCCGGGCACCTGATAAATGACCTCTTCGATCTCGCGCGGATAAACATTGTTGCCGTGAATGAGCAGCATGTCTTTCTTGCGATCGGTAATGTAGAGATAACCGTCCTCGTCGAGCCGGCCAATGTCGCCCGTGCATAGCCAGCCGTCGCGCAATACCGCGGCTGTCGCCTCTTCCTGGTTCCAATAGCCCAGCATGACGTTCTCCCCACGCACCACGACCTCGCCATCCTGCCCGACACCCAACTCACGGCCTTGCCCGTCGAGGATACGCACCTGCACGCCGGGAATCGGCAAGCCGACGGAGCCCGGCTTGTTCACGCCGCGAACAGGGTTGAAGCTAACCACCGGTGACGCTTCGCTCAGGCCATAACCTTCGCGCAGCGGGAATCGGAAGCGTTCCCCAAAGCGCCGCAATGTTTCCGCCGAGAGCGGCGCAGAACCGCTGATGGCCAGCCGCAATGGCAACAGCCAGCGCAGCCACCACGGAATCGGCGCCGTGGCAAGCGCTTGGTACACCTGTGGGATGCCGAGGAACATCGTCGCGCGGCGGCGGATCATCTCGAACAGGACGTGGCGGAAGGGTTTGATGGATTTGATGATGAGCACCGAAGCGCCGATGGACAGTGGCGCCATGATCGCCACGGTCAACATGAAGCTGTGGAACATCGGCAACGCCAGCACCAACCGGTCGCCTTCGACGTTACCCAGCACCGTGCCGATGCTGCGGATGTTCGCCACGAGGTTGGCGTGCGTGAGCACCGCGCCCTTGGGCCGACCCGTGGTGCCGGAAGTGTAAATGATCACCGCGCGGTCCGACGGTTTGACATCCGTGATCGGATCCAGCGGTCTCGCGGCCACGGCAGCCCAGTGAAGCGCCCCCATGTCCAGCGAACGCAACGTGGGAATCTGCGAGCGCAAGTGAACCAGCACGGGCTTGAAGTCAGCGGACGTCGTGACAATCGCAGTCACGCCGGCATCGCGGAGGATATACTCGATTTCCGCCGGCTTCAGGAAGTTGTTGATCGGCACGACCGTGCCTCCGGCGAAAAGAATGCCATAGAGAGCGTAGATGAACTCCGGACTGTTCTTCATCAACAAGGCAACGCGGTCGCCCGGCTGGATGCCGTAGTCATCCCGCAGCAAGCGCGCCAAGCCAAGCGAACGAGCGTGAAGCTCGCCATAGCGGATTATTTCGCGGCCGAAAAACAGCGCCTTGCGGCGCGGAAAGAAAGTGGCGGTCTTGTCCAGGTAACCGGTCAACGTGGTGGGCGTCAGGCTCATCAGATAATTGGAAATGATTGTCGGTCGCAATCCGCGCGAGACGGGAGGCGTCCTACCGGATGGACCACATGGCGGAGTGTTTGGAGCCGAGTTCACGGTTGCCACTGCGCACCGACACGCGCCACGCGGCAATATGCACGGTGTCCTCATACTCACCGCCTTTCAGTTCAAAATTGGTCCATCGGCTCTTGCCAGGCACCTCCGGAAAAGGCATATCCACCGTCCGCATGTCGCGGGTCTTCGCCTGTTGATACTCCAACCGCAGCGTCACATCGCGCAACGTCTGGCCTGTGCGATTGTCCCAGAGCACCGCCACGCGGATGCCCCGCCGTTTCGCCGGATCAAACATGCTGGCCGCCCCGCCAAACACGGTGAAGTGCTCTTCGGGAGACGGATGCAGCATGAGCTTACGATGGGTCGGGAACTCCGTAACAATCACCTTGAGAATCGGACAAGGCTGGACTGGCTCCTCGCGCGCCGGGACCGGCCCAGTCGCCGCCCACAGCACGCCCACCAACCAAATGCCAATCAGGATTCGTCTCACGCCGTGCATGTTTGCAGTTTCCATTGCGCAGTCAAGACCGAATCCCGCTCCTATCCTTTGGGGATTGGGGGGGTTGCACAGTCATGCCGTTGTTCAGTGGCACTGAGCCGCTCAAAGTCGCAAGGGGCTTCAATTGCTCTTGGACGCTGCCGCCTTGGCGGACTTGCGGTTTTTCCAGAAGTGGAAGCAGATGGCGGGAAAGGTTTTCAGTAGAATCAGTACGTCCAGCGCGCGGGTCTTGTGCTCAACGTAAAACATGTCCAGCACCACGCGGCGGGGATAGCCCATCTCGCCACCCATCGTCACCTGCCAGTAACCGGTGACGCCGGGCCTGACAGAGAGAAGGCGTTTGGCGTAGATGCCGTAGTTGACAATCTCCGGCGGAATGATGGGGCGCGGGCCGACGAGGGTCATCTCGCCGCGAAGGACGTTCCAGATTTGCGGCAGTTCGTCAAGTTTGCTGCGCCGCATGAACCGGCCGCAGGCCGAAATGCGCGGGTCTTCCCAGAGGTCGAGCTTGAAGTTGTTGGCAACGTAGCGGCGATAGAGTTCGCCGTGCTCGCGCAAGTATTTCTCCGCGTCTATGCGCATGCTGCGGAATTTAAGGATGTCGAACGGCACGCCGTGCTTGCCGAGGCGTTTCTGGCGGAAGATGAGCGGTCCCGGCGATTTGTAGCGCGCGAGGATGGCAGCGAGCAGGAATAACGGTGAGAGCACGACCAACGCGATGGAGGCGAGCACCACATCCCAGAGCCGTTCGCGAATCGCCGCAGTGTCCCATTGGGGCCGCACGCGCGACCCGGTCACACGTGCCAGTCCGCCTTCAAATTCCTCCATCGCCTGCTGGATGATGGGATCCGTTCCACTCAAATCCGGCTGTGTCTGCGGGGGAAAATCAGTTTTTGAATTGTCCGTCGGCGTAGCCATGACGCGATAGGTGATACTATAGGAGATGGCGGGCAGTTGAGAAACAAGAATCTTTGGTTCGCAGTAATTTCCAAAAAAACAATCAACCGAAGAATCGGGAACGGCGTATCCCGTTCTCCCCAACCCGCTTCTCATTTCCGACGATGCGCAATCCCTTGCACGTCCTCACAAGGTCAAGCAACCCGGGCAAGTTGGCCGCCCTGGGTCCGGCGATCAAGCCACCAAGCCGTGACCCACAACGCCACCGTCAACAAACCGTCTGAAAACAAACTGGCCCAAGCCGCTCCTCGCCAGGAATAAAGCGGAATCAACCAGAAATTCAAACCGATGTTGGCGACGGCCACCAACACTTGCATACAACTGCGCGCGCCTTGAAACCCCGCGCCGGTCAATGAATCGGCGGCAAAATCGTGCATAGCCTTCAAAAACGGCAATAACGCGAGCCATCGAATCGCCTCGACGGTTTCGCCATAGTCCGCCCCCAAGACCAGCGGCACCAGCGGCGCCACGATGAAAAGCCCCGCGCCAACTGCCAGGCCGTAGCCACCCGCCACGGGAAGCAGGCGCTTCGCGAAACTCAAGGTGCCCCGCAATCCTGCGACACCATGCTGAAAAAAGCGGGCGTAAGATGCCCACAGGAGGGAACGGACCGGAAGAAATGCGACATCAATCAACCGATAGGCCGCCGCGTAGATTCCAGCCGCACTCAGCGAGGAAAGACGCACCAACATCGTTTTATCAATGTCGTTGTAGATGCCCTGAGCGGACATGCCGATGGCAAAGTAAAAGCCCTCTTTCAGTTCCGGCCTGATGCGCTCCAGCGCCAGCTTGGGCGATCCCAGTTCGCGGCTGACCATCGACACCGCAACCACAGCGCTGATCGCTGTGCCACCGAGGTAATACAAGCTCCAGTCCACCGGCCGATGATCATGCGAGAGAGTCAAGAACACCAAGGCCGCCGCAAAACGCAGCAGGCTCAGCATGACCTGAAACTGCGCGGTCCGTCCCAAACGCTGAAACGCCATATAGGCCTGACCGCTGATGTCAACCAACCGTCCAAAGAAGAGGTCGGAAATCGCCACCACAAACACAAGAGAACCGGGAATGGAGGCCGCCAGCGCCAGCTTCCAGAAGACCATCACCAACACGAACAACACCGACGCAGTAACAAAAGTCACGAGCAACGCGTTGCCCCAACAACAAGCGAGCAGACTGGCATCCCGGGACACATTCTTGATGAGGAGATTGCCTATGCCGAGGCCTGCAAACGGCGATGCGATGTTGACCAGGGCCACGACGCCCATAAAGGCTCCGAGCCCCTCCGCTCCCAGCGCGCGGGCAATCAGGACAAAATAGGTGGCTTGGACGAGCAGGCGCAACCCGTGTCCCACCATCATCCAAAACGTGTTGCGTGCCAAAAGGCTGTTGCGAAAAAGGTCAGTCAGACGCTTTAGCTGCACAGAAGATTACTCCAAGTCCCAATTCCGTTTGACGGCGATTCTGCCCACCGTCAGCGACTCCCTCAAGCACAAAACCCCCAAAGCTGGCCGCGCGCCTCACTCGTGGCCACAAGAGACTGGCTTTGAGGGGTTGCTTCGCGCTAAAAAGACTCTTGTTATGAGAACCATGCACGTCGCCTTGGTCCACGATTGGCTCACCGGCATGCGCGGAGGTGAGAAAGTGCTGGAGGTGTTCTGCGAGATGTTTCCTGACGCGCCGATTTACACATTGCTGCACATCAAGGGCAGCGTGTCGCAAACCATCGAGCGGCACCGTATCGAGACGACGTTCATCCAGCGGTTGCCGAAGGTGGCGACGAAGTACCGCAACTATCTACCCCTCTTCCCCACAGCGATCGAGACGTTCCAGATGGGCGGCTATGACTTGATCCTCTCCTCCAGCCATTGCGTGGCCAAGGGCATCATGCCGCATGCGGGCACGACACACATCAGCTACGTCCACACCCCCATGCGCTACGTCTACGAGATGTATGACCAGTATTTTGGGCCACAGCACATGGGCCGCCTGAAACGTTTCATCATCCCGTTCTTTGCCAACTACCTTCGGATGTGGGACGTGGCCACGATTGACCGCGTGGATCACTTTATTGCGAATGCGGAGAATGTCCGCCGCCGCATCCAGCGCCATTATCGGCGCGACGCAACCGTTATTTGGGCGCCGGTGGACACGCAGCGACTGAAGCTGTCGGAAAAATCAGACGACTACTATCTGGTCGTCAGCGCGCTGGCGCCATACAAGCGCGTGGACCTTGCCGTCGCGGCAGCGGCCAAACTCGACCGGCGGCTTGTGATTGTCGGCACCGGGCCGGAGCGGGCAGCCTTGGAGCAACTGGCCGGACCGAACGTAAAATTCCTGGGGTGGCAGAGTGACGATCAGGTGCGCGACTGGTATGCGGGCTGCCGGGCGCTGTTGTTTCCCGGCGAGGAGGATTTTGGCATTGTGCCGCTCGAAGCACAGGCCTGCGGCAAACCCGTCATCGCGTTCGGACGTGGCGGCGCGTTGGAGACAGTGATGGACGGCGAGACGGGCCTGTTCTTCGCGGAACAGACAGTGGATGCGCTGGCGGCGGCCATGACGCGGCTGGAAAAGGAACAGGACCGCTTTGTGCCGGCGAAGATTCGTGAACACGCGATGAAGTTCGACCGTGCTGTGTTCAAACAACGGATGACGGAGTTCGTCCACAAAGTCATGGGGGCATGATGGTCAGTGTAATCATTCCAACCTACAACCGGGCCCAGTACATCGCCGAAACGATCGAGAGCGTGCTGGCGCAAACGTATCGGGATATTGAGATCATCGTCATCGACGACGGCTCGAAAGACAACACCGGCGAGGTGGTAAAGCGATTTGGTGACCGCGTGCGCTACGTCTGGCAGGAAAACAGCGAGCGGGCGGTGTCGCGCAACAACGGTCTGAAACTGTCGCGTGGCGAATTTGTATCGTTTCCAGACTCGGACGATTGCTGGCTGCCGGAAACGCTCAGCGAGATGATGGACACGATGAGATACGTGCCGGCCGCCGGACTGGTGGCAGTTGGGTGCGCCATCGTGAACACCGACCGCCGCGTGATGGGAACGTTCCAGCCGGGCGGCAACGTGGACGGGGTGGTGACCAATGCGTTTCATCAGTTGCTGCATTCGAACATCATCGGGTCGCCCTCGGCGGTGCTGCTTCGGCGCAATGTGTTGGAACGCGCGGGCACCTTCGACGAAGACCGCCGCCTGATCGGCGTGGAGGACTGGGAGTTGTGGGCACGGCTGGCGTTTTTCGGGCCCGTGGTTTGCCGGCGCAAGCCGCTGGTCCACTACCGGCGTCACAAGGGGAATTTCCCCATCGCAGAAATGCGGATGCGTTACCCGTGGGTGGTTGAGGCGTTGTTGCGCAACCTGCCGTTGAATCCCGATCAACGGGTGGACATTTGTGCCACGAGCGCACACCGGCTGGTGGAATATGCGGAGGAATTGATGCAAATTGAGGAACGCGGGCCAGCCGACCACTGTCTGAAGGCGGCAGCGCGGTTCTTTGCGCCGATTGAAAACGACCCGACTTATCGGCAACTTGTCACGCAGCGTCAGGCGCCAACCCAACAAAGTTGAAGCGGTCGTTTGGGTAATTTACAAGCCGTACCAGACGTGGTAAGAGCCACCCGGTCAATCAAGGCGGGCAAGCGGACACGACGTGGCCTTGAATGAAGGCATCAGGAACATGAAGCCCATCAACATTCTGCAAATCGAGGACAACCCCAGCGAGGTGGTCCTGATGAGAGCGATGCTCGCCAAAGCCGGCGAAGGCCAATTTGAGTTGGTGTCGGTAAGCCGGCTTTCGGAAGGACTGGAACAACTGGCGACGGGTGGCTTCGATCTGGTGATGCTGGACCTCGGCTTGCCGGACAGCAATGGTCTGGAAACTTTCACCAGGGTGCATGTCAAAGCGCCGCGGGTACCGGTTATTGTCTTGAGCAATCTGGACGACGAAGCGGTCGCCATGAGGACCGTGCACGAGGGAGCGCAAGATTACATGATGAAGGGGGAAAACATGGACGCCCGCCTGCTGGTGCGGACCATCCATTATGCCATCGAGCGGCAACGGGCCGAAGAAGCTCTGGCGGAGCAGCACAAATTGCTGCGCACCCTCATAGACAACCTGCCTGATCTGATCTACGCAAAAGACCCGCAAGGCCGGTTGTTTCTCAATAATGCGGCACACATGCGCTTCCTGGGAGCAACCAAGCCGGAGGATGCGCTGGGCAAGACCGTTTACGACTGCTTCCCGAAGGAGATCGCGGAAAGTTTTTTCGCCGACGAGCAACGTGTCATCCTCTCCGGCGAGCCGCTCATCAACCGTGAAGAAGTCTCGGTTGATCGGACCGGCAGGCGCATCTGGGTGCTGACAACCAAGGTGCCGCTCCGCGACGAGACGGGCAAGTCGCTCGGCATGGTCGGCATCACGCGTGACATCACTGCGCGCAAAGAAGCTGAGCAGCGGCAGATCATGTATTCCGGCGTGACGCGCGTTCTGGCCGAGTCTGACACGCTCGAAGAGGTCATCCCCAACGTCATGCAATGCATCTGTGAGGCGATGGGCTGGAACTGCGGCCAGTTGTGGCGCGTAGATCCTCAGACCAGCCGACTGCGCTGTGAAACCGCTTATTACTTCCCGACGCAGGATCTGGAGGGACTGGACAAGGCCAGCCGCGAAACCACTTTCGCACGTGGCGCGGGTTTCCTGGGCCGCGTCTGGATCGATGGTCAGGCGACGTTGGCAGCCGATGTCGCAACAGAGGCGGATTCGCCCTGGATGTCGGCGGCCGCGAAAGCAGGTCTGCGCCAAGGCGTCGCCTTCCCGGTCGGAAGCTACCGCGAAACATTGGGCGTCATGGTCTTCTTCAGCTGCGCAGTGGGCACCATTGACGAATCGCTGCTGGAGATCATGCAGGACATCGGCCGGCAGATAGACCAGTTTGTCCAACGCAAGAACGCGGAAGAGGCTTTGGAGGGCGAGCGCACCTTGCTACGATCGTTGATCGACAGCCTTCCTATTCATATCTACGTGAAAGACACGGCCGGCCGTTTCATTGTCGTCAATGAGGAAGTGGCACGGTTCGTCAAGGCGAAGCATCCCAAAGAGGTTGCAGGCAAGACGGATTTTGATTTCTTCCCACGCGACCTCGCTGAACAGTTTCAGGCCGAAGAACAGGCGGTCCTCCGTTCCGGAAAGATCAGCGTCAATCGCGAGGCCTGCATCACCGACGAACAGGGGAAACGCCACTGGATTCTCACCATGAAGGTGCCGTTCCGCGACAGCCATGGTCATATCGTCGGTCTCGTCGGTGCCAACCGCGACATCACCGAGATCAAGGAGGCCGAAGAACAACTGCGCAAGGCCAATGCCGACCTGGAGAAAAGCAAAACGGAGCTTCAGATTTCCAACGAACAACTCAAAGCCGCCCAATTGCTCCTCTTTGAGGCAGAAAAACTCCACGCCGTCGGTCGCCTCGCCGCAGGCGTCGCTCACGAGGTCAAAAACCCTCTGGCCACCATCCTCATGGGCATCAACTACCTCTCCAAGGTCGTTCAATCGCCGGATGAAAACGTCGCCATGGTCATGGAGGAGATGAATCACGCCATCAAACGTGCCGACGCCATCATCGCAGGCTTGTTGGAGTTCGCGGCGCCGAGCAAGATGGACACCAAGACCGACGATATCAACACCATCATCACGCGTTCCCTCGGCCTCGTTAAACACGAGTTGGACAAGTACCACATTGTCGTCCAGCGCAAACTCGGCGAGAACCTCCCGCCCGTCCAGGTGGACAGGAACAAGATCGAAGAAGTCTTCGTCAACGTCTTCACCAACGCCATCCACGCGATGGCCACGGGCGGCACTCTCACCATCCGCACCTACCTCAAGAAGATGGAGGCCACGAAAATCCTGCGCGATGCCGGCAACCGCAGCGGCGTCCGTCTCCGCTCCGGCGACGCCGTCGTCGTGATCGAAGTGGACGACACAGGCCACGGCATCCCGGAAGACAAACTCCAGCGCGTCTTCGACCCGTTCTACACCACCAAACCCACCGGCATCGGTACGGGCCTGGGTCTCACTGTAGTCAGGAAAATTCTCGAACTTCACAGCGGCACCATCGAACTGGCCAACCGGCGCGAAGGCGGCGTGCGGGCCACCATCGTGCTCAAAGCGGATAGGAGATAGCCCTTATGGATAAGAAACGCATCCTGCTGGTCGACGACGACATCTCGTTCACCCGAATGATGAAACTCAACCTCGAACGCTCCGGCATTTATGACATTCATATCGAGAACGTCGGTTCCCATGCCGTGGCCACCGCCAAGGAGTTCAAGCCCAACCTCATCCTCCTCGACGTCATCATGCCTGAAGTGGACGGCGGCGACGTCGCTGCCATGCTCAAGGACGACCCGATCCTGAGAGACATCCCCGTTGTCTTCATCACCGCTCTCGTCAGCGGCGAGGAGAACGCCTCCGGCGGCCTCATTCGCAGTGGCTATCGCTTCATCGGCAAGCTCGCCAGCGAAAAAGAAATGCTCCAGTGCATTGAGGAGAATCTCCGCTAGTCTCGCGCCTATTCGAGCCGTTAGCGGCTGTTGACTCCGTTGGGGGCGGCTCCTATGCTTCGCGTGCTTCGGTTTCCGCGGGCGGGCTGCGGCACGACACGAAAACCGGCGCAAGTGTTTTTGAGGCGACCCTGAATTGAATCTGCCATACGAGTTTTTTATTTGTCTGCGGTACCTGAAGCCGAAGCGAGCGTTCGCATCGGTGATCACGTTGATCTCGCTCGCGGGCGTCATGCTCGGCGTGGCGGTGCTCATCGTGGTGATCGCGGTCATGAGCGGCTTCGACCGTGACTTGCGCGCGAAAATCCTGGAGATGAACGCGCACATCATCGTCACCAACGGCGGAATCCTGGATCACTCGGACAAGGTCATAAAGACGATGCTGGCCGTGCCGGGCATGAAGGCCGCCTCACCCTACGTCTGGGGGCCCGTGCTGATCGAATTCGACCGGAAGGCGTTTACACCCTACGTGAAGGGCATTGACCCAACGCGCGACCGGGATGTGACAGCGCTGGAACGCTTTGTCCGGCGCGGCAAATACGATTTGGACGGGCAAAGCGTGATCGTCGGCAACGAACTGGCCCGACAGTTCAATATCAATCCCGGCGACAAAATCACGGTCTATTCACCGCGGAATTTTCAACAGCGGAAGGAAGTTTATCTGCCGATGGAGCTGACGGTGAACGGCATCTTCGATTCCGGTCTCTACGAATACGACCTCGGCATCATCTTCACGTCCGTGACGGTGGCGCAGGAGCTTTACAACCTCGGCCCGGGTGTGCACGAGATCGCGGCGATGGTGGAGGGCGGCGACGAGCCGAAGCGTTGTCAGGCAGCGGCGAAGCTTCTGGGTGCGCAACTCAAGGCGCCGTTGCGGGTGGAGACGTGGATGCAGCGAAACAAGAAGGTGCTGATGGCAGTGCAGGTGGAGAAGAATGTCATGTTCTTCATCCTGTTCTTCATCATCGTGGTGGCCGCGTTTGGGATTTGCAGCACATTGATCACCATCACGATCCAGAAGACGCGGGAGATCGGTGTGCTCAAGGCCGTGGGGGCGGGACCGTTGAGCATTATGTCCATCTTCGTGCTGCAAGGGTTCGTGGTGGGCGTCATCGGCACGCTGCTGGGTCTCGGCGCGGGGATGTTGCTGCTGCACTATCGCAATCCATTCAACCACTGGCTCTCCGGCACGCTCGGTTACGAACTGTTCCCGCGGGAGATTTACAACTTCTCGGAAATCCCGGCGCAGATCAACGCGCCGGACGTGGCGTGGATTTGCGTGACGGCGTTGGTGATCTGCACGGTGGCGGGCATCGTCCCGGCGCTGCGCGCGGCCCGGCTCGACCCGGTGGAGGCACTGCGCTATGAGTGAGACTACCGGCGCAAATCCAGCAGGGCGGACGACGGGCTCCATCCTCGCTGCACGCGGGCTGCACAAGACCTACTCGCTCGACGTGTCGCGGCTGGACGTGCTGAAAGGCATCGAGTTGGAGGTGGCGCGCGGGGAATCGGCCGCGCTCGTGGGCGCGTCGGGCGCCGGCAAGAGCACGTTGATGCACATCCTCGGCGGCCTCGACCGCCCGACCAGCGGCGGCGTCTGGCTGGACGGCGTGTCGCTTTACGACCTGCCGTCGTGGCAGCTCACGCGGCTGCGAAACCAGAAGATCGGTTTCGTTTTCCAGGCGTATCAGCTACTGCCCGATCTGGAAGCGGCCGAAAACGTGGCGCTGGCCGGTTGGGTGGCCCGGCGGCCGGCGACGCAGGTGCGGCAGCAAGCCGAAGCGTTGCTGGCGTCGGTTGGCTTGGGCGACCGGATTCATCATCGGCCGGTGGAGTTGAGCGGCGGCGAACAGCAGCGGGTGGCAATCGCGCGCGCGCTGATCAATGATCCCGTCATCCTGTTCGCGGACGAGCCGACCGGCAATCTGGATTCGGCCACGGGCGCGGGAGTGATGGAATTGTTATTGCGCTTGCAACGCGAGCGCGGCATGACTTTGATTCTGGTAACGCACGAGGTAGCCGTCGCGCGACAGTGCCAGCGGGTGCTGGAGATTCGCGATGGCGCCCTCAGCGGTGTTTTGAAAACGCAATAGAAACGGACACGCAGATGAAAATTTACATAGACGGTCGGTTTTACTCCGAACACAACGCGAAGATTTCCGTCTTCGACCACGGTGTGCTCTACGGCGATGGCGTCTTCGAGGGCATTCGCTTTTACAACGGGCGCATCTTCAAGCTTGAGGAGCACGTGAACCGCTTGTTCGCGTCGGCCCAGGCTATCCTGCTGACGATCCCGATGTCGAAAGAGGAAGTGGCCCAGGCGACGATCAAGACCTGCCGGTTGAACAAGCTGAAGGACGGTTATATCCGGCTGGTGGTCACGCGCGGTGTGGGCTACCTCGGACTGAGTCCCTACAAGTGCAAGAAGGCGTCGGTGTTCATCATCGCCGCGACGATCGAGCTTTATCCGGAAAGCGTGTATCGCAACGGCCTGAAAGTGGCAACGACCGGCACCATGCGGCCACCGGGGAATGTGTTGAGTCCAGCGGTCAAATCGTTGAACTACCTCAACAACATCATGGGCAAGATCGAGTGCCTCCAAGCCGGCGCCGACGAAGGCCTGATGCTCAACGCGCAAGGCAATGTGGCGGAATGCACCGGCGACAACATCTTCATCGTCAAGGACAACACGCTGATCACACCGCCGACTTCGGCCGGCGCGCTGGATGGCATCACGCGGAGAACCGTGATGGCGCTCGCTGCCGAGGCGGGTCTGCCCGTGCGAGAGGAGAATCTCACACGCTACGACGTCTTCACCGCGGACGAGTGTTTCCTCACAGGCACGGCGGCCGAGGTGGTGCCGGTCACACAGGTGGACGGCCGCATCATCGGTGGAAAGCGGCCGGGACCGGTCACACTGGACCTGATGCAGCGATATCGCGAGTTGACAGCGCGCGAAGGCGCTCCAATTTACCTGTGACGGAGATTGAAGTTTATGCTTTGCGATTTCTGCAAGGAAAACGAAGCGACGTTGCACTTCTCGAAGGTCGAGGGCGACAAGGTGTCGAAGATCGACATCTGCGAAGCCTGTGCGAAGGCCAAGGGCTACACGGATCCCGGCAGCATCAGCATGCTCGGCGACATGTTGGGTGAATTCGGCGCCGGCCAGGTGGCGGCAGACTCCGAGGGACTGCGTTGCCCGGCGTGCGGGTTCACACAGGCCAGCTTCAAGAAACAAGGCCGGCTCGGTTGCAGCACTTGTTACGAAACCTTTGAATCCGGACTGAAACCGTTGCTCAAGGCGATGCACAAGGGCGAACGCCACGTCGGCAAGACACCGCGGAAGGCGGCGATATCGTCGGAATCTTCCGATCATCTCAAACAGCTTGAAAAGGAACTGTCGCGCGCCATCCGTGAGGAGCGCTTCGAGCAGGCCGCGCAGTTGCGGGACGAGATCCGCGCCCTACAGGCGAAGACGTCCCCAGGCACCCTGCTCTGAGCAGTCTTCCCGGCGCAAATCAAAACATGAAAACCGGTGATACTCCTTTGGAAGGTGAAGTGGACAGCGGACGGCTGGTAGTCATGAGCAGCCGCGTTCGGCTTGCGCGCAATCTCAACGGAGTGCCGTTCCCCGGTTGGGCCAAGAAGGCCGAACGCCAGAAATCGCTGGAAAGAATCAAGGCCGTCACCTGCATCCTGCCTGAAATGGCCGGCGCGCTGGCACACTCCATGGACGAGTTCACGGCCCTCGAGAAACAGTTGCTCGTCGAGCGCCACCTCATCAGCCGGGAGCATGCCGCCAAGACTGTCGGCAGCGGCGTGGTCATCAGTGAGTCAGAGGTCATCACCGTGATGATCAACGAGGAAGACCACCTGCGGATGCAGGCTCTTATGCCAGGCTTCTGCCTGCGCGAGGTGTGGCGGGTGATTGACCGGGTGGATTCCGAGTTGGAGGAACACCTGAACTACGCCTACTCGCCGAAGCTTGGCTACCTCACCGCCTGCCCGACCAACGTCGGCACCGGCATGAGGGCCAGCGCCATGTTGCACCTGCCGGCGCTGATGCTGGCGGAACAAATCAACCAGATTATCCAAGCGGTCAACAAGCTTGGCTTGGCTGTGCGCGGCCTTTATGGCGAAGGCACCGAGGCATCCGGCAACCTCTTCCAGGTTTCCAATCAGACAACCCTTGGCGAACGTGAGACGGACTTGATTGAGCGTCTCATCAAAGTGATTCTCCAGATCATTGAGCATGAGAAGAACGCCCGGCAGGCATTGATGGAGAAGCGCCCGCAAATGATCTATGACCAGATCGGCCGGGCTTACGGCATCCTTGGCAACGCCTGCGTCCAGAGCTCCAAGGAGGCTATGAACCTTCTCTCCTTGCTTCGTCTGGGACTCGACTTGGGTTTGCTCCACGGCCTCGACCACAAGCGCATTGACGACATGTTCCTCCTGACGCAGCCCGCGCACCTGCAAAAGCACGCCAACCAGAAGCTCACCGCCGAGCAACGCGATGTCATGCGTGCCAGTCTGTTGCGCGACATGCTCAAGAACGTGGATCGTCCCAAGACCATGTCCTTCTCCCCTCCCGAATCCGCCGAACCGGGGGGCGAAGAGCCGCCGGATGCCGCCTGAGCAACGCGCGGCGCACGGCAGACTGGCCCCTCATACCCATGCCATCTGCGGCTGCGGTGGTCTCAATCTGAATTCCAAGTTATCCATGTATCCGGGCTGTGCCATGATGACTCACGACCGTGGACTTCTGCATCAGCCAGTTCTGGCGGTTGCTTGCGAGGATGTGGCGAGGCAGCGGGAGGATATGACCGTCCAGCAGGCTTGGGATGGACATTCCCATGTTGCTGTTCTATCTTGATCCAGCAGCGTTGCAGTTTTGATAGGATAATCCGGCTCCAGTCGAGGAACCCGCGCATCCTTCAAAAATGAAGAACCTCGTATCATTCGATATGCGACGTTCGGGACGATGCAAAACCTCAGCCGGTCCGCCCTGCTGTTGTGGCACGCGCAGCCGGAAGTCAACGGTGGTAACGTTGACAACCGCGCCGAAAGAGCTTTAGATTTGCACAGTTGGAACGATATATCCTTACACGAACATGATCGAAGGAATGAGTAATTTTACGCCCCGTGCGCAACAGGCGTTGAGCTTGGCGCGCAAAGAGGCAGAGCGGTTCAACCACAACTATGTGGGCACGGAACATCTGTTGTTGGGCCTGATCAAGCTCGGCCAGGGTGTGGCAGTGAACGTGCTCCAGAAGATGGGCCTCGATCCGGAAACGGTTCGTTTGGAAGTGGAAAAGCAGGTCGGCACCGGGCCGGAAGTGAAACAGGCCGGCAGCATTCCGTTCACGCCCCGTGTGAAGAAGGTGCTGGCGCTGGCGAACAAAGAGGCTCGCGCGCTGAATCATTCCTACGTCGGCACGGAACACATCCTGCTCGGCTTGTTGCGCGAAGGCGACGGCGTGGCGGCCCGTGTCCTGAAGAACCTGGAAGTGGACATTGAGCGCACGCGCAACGAAATCCTCAAGGAACTCGACCCCAATTTCCAGCCGCCACCGGAAGGGGAACCCGCCGGCCAAGCTGAGCCAAGTGAAAAGAAAGACTCGAAGACGCCGGCGTTGAAGGCGTTTGGACGCGACCTGACCGAGTTTGCTCGCAAAGGGGAACTGGATCCGGTCATCGGACGCAAGAACGAGATCGAGCGAATGATGCAGATTCTCTGCCGCCGCACGAAAAACAATCCGGTGCTGATCGGCGAGGCGGGTGTCGGCAAGACAGCCATTGTCGAAGGACTTGCGCAGGAGATCGTCAAGGGCAACGTGCCGGAAATTCTCCGCGACAAGCGCGTTATCATGCTGGATATGGCACTGATGGTGGCAGGCACGAAGTATCGCGGGCAGTTCGAAGAGCGCATCAAGGCCGTCATGGACGAGATCAGGCGCGCCAAGAACGTCATCATGTTCCTGGACGAACTGCACACGATCGTTGGCGCCGGCTCGGCAGAAGGCGCGATGGACGCGGCCAACATCATCAAGCCGGCCCTGTCGCGTGGCGAGTTGCAGTGCATCGGCGCGACGACGATGACGGAGTATCGCAAGCATATCGAGAAGGACGCGGCATTGGAGCGGCGGTTCCAAACGGTGATGGTGAACGCGCCCAGTGTCGAGGAAGCCATTGAGATTTTGAAAGGGCTGCGGTCGAAATACGAGGAGCACCATCACGCGAAGCTGGGTGATGAGGCGCTCGAAACCGCAGTGCGGTTGTCGGATCGTTACCTGACGGGCCGTTTCCTGCCGGATAAGGCCATTGACGTGATGGATGAGGCCGGTGCTCGCGTGCGGATCAAGTCCATGACCCGCCCGCCGGAGTTCCAGGAGCTGGAGAAGAAAGTGGCCGACCTGAAGCAACAGAAGGAAAAGGCCATTCAAGCGCAGGATTTCGAAGGCGCAGCGGCACTCCGCGACCAGGAGAAGCAAGCGAAGGAGCACTTGGAGAAGACTCTGACGCAATGGCGCGAGCGGCGTGACGAAACACAGGTCGCCATCACGGAAGAAGACATCCTTCATGTGGTGTCCAAGTGGACCGGCGTGCCGTTGAGTCGGATGGAGAAGAGCGAGACCGAAAAAATGCTGCAAATGGAGGCGGAACTGAAGAAAGTCGTCATCGGCCAGGACGACGCATGCGCCTCAATCAGCAAAGCCATGCGACGTTCACGAGCGGACCTGAAAGACCCGCGCCGCCCCATCGGCTCATTCGTCTTCCTCGGCCCCACCGGCGTCGGCAAGAGCTTGCTGGCAAAAATGCTGGCGGAGTTCTTGTTCGGCAACCAGGACGCACTGATCCAGTTGGACATGTCCGAATACATGGAGAAGTTCAACGCGTCCCGGCTCGTCGGCTCACCGCCAGGCTACGTCGGCTATGAAGAGGGCGGTCAACTTACGGAGCGCGTGCGTCGACGGCCGTATTCTGTGGTGCTGTTCGACGAAATCGAGAAAGCGCACCCGGACGTGCTGAACATGCTGTTGCAGGTGCTGGAGGACGGCAAGCTGACGGACAGCCTCGGCCGGACTGTGGATTTTCGCAACACAGTCATCATCATGACCTCCAACGTCGGCGCAGACGTGATTCGGAAAAACACGACGATGGGATTTTCCGCCACGAGCGAGGCGCAAACCTATGAGACGATGAAGGAGAAGCTCACGGAAGAGGCGAAGAGGGTTTTTCGGCCGGAGTTCCTCAACCGTCTCGATGACGTGGTCGTTTTCCGGCCCTTGACCAAGGCGGACATGGCGAAGATCATCGAGATCGAAGTCGAGAAGGTTTGCGCGCGGTTGAAATACAAGGAGATCCGCATCCATTTGTCAGACGAGGCCAAGGGCTTTCTGATCGAGAAAGGCTACGATCCCGCATTGGGCGCGCGGCCACTGCGCCGCGCTGTAGAACGTTATCTGGAGGAACCGCTGGCCGAGGAACTCATTCGTGGAGCGTTGAAGGCAAACGACGTGATCGAAATCACTGCCGGCGACGGAAAGCTGACGTTCGAACAGTTGGCTCACCAAGCTTCTTAGCGGATTTATGATCGCAGCAGTCATTGTGGCAGGCGGCAGAAGTTCGCGCATGGGGAAAGGGGTGGACAAACTGTTCCTCAAGCTGGGCAAGGCGCCGATCATCGCGCACACGCTGATGAAGTTTCAGAATTGCCAGGCCGTGAAGCACATCAACCTGGTTGTGCGCGCGGATGCGCGGGGAGACTTTCAGGCCGTCATCCGGGACTACAGGATTTCCAAGGTCCGTCAAGTTGTGGTCGGCGGAGCGGAGCGGCAGAACTCTGTGTGGAACGGCTTGCAGGCGCTGCCCAAGGGCGTGGATATCGTTTTGATCCATGATGGAGCCAGACCCTGTGTTTCGGACGCGCTGATCAACCAGACCATCCAGTCAGTCCGGGAGTTTGGCAGCGGCATCGCGGCATGCAAGCTCGCAGACACGATCAAGGAAGTGGACGAGGAAGGACGCATCCTCTCAACCGTGCCGCGGGATCGACTGTGGGCAGTGCAGACACCGCAGGCATTCCGTTACGATCTGATCATGCGCGCCTATCGTGCCGTGATCGAGCGCGGCGCCCGCGTCACCGACGACGCGTCCGCCGTGGAGTTGCTGGGCGAGCCGGTGCATATCGTGGAGAGCCCCCCCACGAACATCAAAGTGACCACTCCCGCAGATCTTAGCATCGCCGGTGTGCTATTGCCCGCGGAACTGATCGTTCAGTCGGCAACCGTGCCAACGGGAACCTTTTATTTCGGGCGGGACATCGAGAAAGATTTCCGGTAGCGCGAAATCAGGACCGGAATTCGCAGAACGGATCAAGCTCCCAAAAGCTTCATTACAATCTGATTGACCATCTTGCCATCAGCCCGGCCTTGAAGCTTTGGCATGACGGATTTCATGATCAACCCAGCCTGCGCCTTGGTGGTTGCCCCCGTCTCTGCCATGGCAGCCTTCACAAGTTCAGTAATCTCGGCCTCTGACAGCTGTTTCGGCAGGTAGCACTCCAGAATGGCCAGTTCCTGTCGCTCTTTTTCAGCCATGTCAGATCGGTTCGCTGCCGCGAAACTCTCGATGGAATCGCGGCGTTGCTTGGCCTGGCGTTTCAGCACTTGAATGACGTCCTCATCGGTGAGCGCCGGCAGCGATTTCTCCGCTTGATAATAACGCGCGGCAGAAACAAGCAGCCGCAGGACGGACGTGCGCAGCGCGTCCTTGGCCAGCATCGCCTGTTTCATATCGGACTGAATCTTGTCGAACAGAGTTGGTGTCATGGCGGCCCCACGATAAGTCTCTGTCAGCGGATGGCAACCGAAATCAGCAACTGGCCGTTTTCACACGCCGGCCCGGTGATGAAGTAAGCGCTGCCGCTGGTCATGGTAACGGTCGTCTGCAGAATCTCCTTTTCGTCCTGCAACAACTGGCACCTTATGAAGTAGGACGGCTTCGTCTTCTTCATAAGCTTGACCTGCAGGAGAAACTTCCGGCCGAGGTCCAGTTGGCGGACTTCACCTTCCTGTAGCGACGAACAGGTTTGCGACAACACCTGAAATTCGCGCCAGCCGAACGCTTTGGTCAGCCGCGGATCGGTCGTCTGCGCACCTTTCTCACTGGCGGGACCGGGCGTGTTGGTCGCGTAGATCAACCGCGCGGTCACCTGCGCCGCATCCGCAAATGGCACGGCCATCAGCAGCGTTGCGGCTGCCAGCACCCATGTTTTCATTCGTATCAATGCGCTCAAAGCATCACAATTCGCCACTCGCGGGTTTCCATTCTTTTCCCATGGGCGGCAATCCGTCAATTTTGATGACCACAATATCCACATCAGGCTTGTCGAACTTCACGACGCTGGCCCGCGTGCCCCCGGTGGATTTGACTTCAGTAAACTGCACGTAACTCTGGCCCGACGGAGGCAGAAGCGGCATATCACAGACAACCGAACGATCTTGCAGCGCGCGGGCGCCCAGAACGCCGATCAGCGCCGCCACCAACAAGGCCGCCGCCAACGCGCTCCATGCCAGCCAATGTGTCGGGAACACCCCAGAAAAAGCCACGCCGCCAGCCGGCTCGCACGGTTCCTTCTTCTGACGGCAACTGTAGGCCATGACCAGCTCGCCATCCGGCTCAGGTTCCGGCTGTTGCGACGTCTGCAATCGCGCGCGAAGTTGCGGCCAGAAGAACGTGTCGTCCAGTTTGCCAACATAGTGCGCCTTCTGGCCGGCAACGAGTTCGCGAACCCGCCGCAGTTCAGCAAGCTCCGCGGCGCATCGCTCGCAACCGGCGAGGTGCCGGCGCAGCAAGGCGGCGCGCCAGCCGATGAGTTCGTCATCCGCCGACGCCGTCAGCCATCGTTGATACCAGACGCACTTCATAACACGTCCCTCAGCAATTGCTGCAGGTGACGGCGCGCGTAGAACAGCCGCGACATCACCGTGCCCATTGAGCATCCAACCACTTTCGCTATGTCTCGATACTCCATTCCTTCAAAATCTTTCAACAACACCACCGCGCGATGTTCAGGCGACAACGCCGCCATCGCACGGTCAATCGCCAGCCGCAAATCGCTGCGCTGCGCCTCATCCGACGGCAGGCGGCCTTTGGGCGCGTCAACCATTTGCGCTTCGATCGGCCGCGCCCCTTCCGGCGTCTCGATCGGCACGGTCACGCCGCGCGACTTCTTGCGCATCATGTCAATCGCCAGGTTCGTTGTGATCCGGTACAGCCAGGTGTAAAACGCTGACTGGCCGCGAAACCGGTCAATGGACTGCCAGGCGCGCACGAAGGTTTCCTGACGAATATCCTGGGCATCCGGTTCGTTGTGGGCCATTCCGTAGGCCAGACCGTAAACTTTTTCACGATACCGATTCACGAGTTCCTCAAAGGCGGCCATGTCACCGCGTTGGGAGCGGAGCACCAACTCGGCATCGCTTGGCTGGCTCGGCTCCATCGCTTCTGCCGCCTTTGACGTAGTTGGGTCCGTGATATTCATGAAAAAATCGGGTATGCCACGTGGCGGCACCGTGTTCCAACTAACCTTTCACGACTCCAATAGGGCGCAACCGGCAGACCTTCTTTGCCAAGCCCGCACTATCCACCACGTTTACCACCTCGGCAACATCCTTATAAACCGCCGAGGCTTCCTCAACTGCCGTACCCCGGCCGCGCGCCATCATTACCACGCCCCGCTGCTCCATGTCACGGCGGAGCTGGTCAAAATTCAACTCCCGTTTCGCCTGGCTGCGGCTCATCACCCGGCCCGCGCCGTGGCAAACGGTGCCGAATGTCTGCGCCATTGCCTGCGGCCGGCCAACAAGGACGAAAGAATAGCGCCCCATGTCACCGGGCACCAGCACCGGTTGGCCGATGGCGCGGTAACGCGGCGGCACCAGCGGGTGATGCGGCGGGAATGACCGTGTCGCTCCCTTGCGGTGCACGCACAACCTCCGTGTCTTGCCATTGATGACGTGCTCCTCAAACTTCGCAATGTTGTGAGGCACGTCATAGACCAACTGCATCCCCAGCGCGTCCGGCGAAATCCTCAGCGCATGAAGGAACGCACCCGCCGCCTTGCTTCCCAGCACCTGACGGTTGGCAAACGCATAGTTGGCCGCGCAGCGCATGGCCGCCAGATATTCCTGCCCTTCGGGAGAATTGATCGGCGCGCTGGCAAGCTGACGGTCGGGCAGGCGGAAATCGTATTTCTCCGTCGCACGCCCCAGCACACGCAGGTAATCGTCGCACACTTGGTAACCAAACCCGCGCGAACCGCAGTGAATCATCACCGTGACGCCGCCGAGGAACAGACCCATTGTGTTGGCGGCGGTCTCGTCATAAATCTCGTCCGTGACCTGGACCTCCACGAAATGGTTGCCGCTGCCGAGACTGCCCACCTGCCCTGCCCCGCGCTCGAGCGCGCGTTCGGTGATGTTCGACGCCTCCGCCTCAGCCATGCAGCCGTTCTCTTCGATGAACTCAGTGTCTCCCGGTGAGCCAAAACCGTGCGCGACGGCCCAGTGCGCGCCTTGCAGGAGCACTTTATGCTCGTCGTCACGCGTGAGGCGCAGATCGCTCTTCTCGCCCAGCCCGCACGGAATATCGCGAAAAAGTTGGCCGACAAGGTCATGGATTCTGGGCGCAACTTCCTCCTGCGTCAGGTTCGTCCGCATCAAGCGCACGCCACAGTTGATATCGTAGCCGACACCGCCGGGCGAAATGACGCCGCCTTCATCCGGCGCGGTCGCAGCCACTCCACCAATGGGAAAGCCGTAGCCCCAGTGGATATCGGGCATCGCCAACGAGTATGACTGGATGCCCGGCAGGCACGCGACGTTGGCGACCTGCTCCAGACAGTTATCGCCCACAATGCGGCTGAGCATCGCCTCGCTCGCGTAAATGCGACCGGGCACCCGCATTCCGTCCTTGTAGGTTTGCGGCACTTCCCAAAGCACATCAGTGATTTTCGTCAGTGAGCGCATCGCAGAGAAACCTACTTCCGGCAGCCGCAGATTCAAACATCGAAAATCACCGTTGCCGTCCAGCCATCGGCGGTTTGCGTCACAGACAGTTGATGATAGGTCACGGCTTTGACTTCCTCGTGGATCTCCGACCGGCTGAAATCCACTGCCCCGCCCTCCATCTGGGCCGTGAGTTTTTTCCCATCGGTAAATTGAAGCCGAAAGTGCGTGAAGCAGACGCCCTCGGCGCTAAGAAGGTAAACCATTTCTGAGAGCCACCGGACCAACAACTCATCCACGGAACTGGCAGTCAACTCCACCTTCAGTATCCGCCGGTCAGTGAGGTCGAACCGGCCCTGCACTTCGTAGAGAGCGCGAGCGGCATTGACGAAGAGTTCCTCCAGCGTTCGTCCGTAAGCATGGACGCCAATATCGGCGGTGTGCTCGAAGAATTCGAAGGCTTTCATTGGAAAACTGAAACAGGAAGGGCACGAAGATGCAAAAACGGAAACAGATACACTGTTGCTGTTCCCCTTAGCGCCTTCCCACCTTTCCTGTTCATTCTGCCGGCTTCCTCTCGGCCTGCAACCGCAATTGACCGCAGGCCGCGGCAATATCTCCACCCTTCTCGATGCGAAGCGTCGCCGCCACACCGCGGCTCTTCACTCGCGCGGCGAATGCGTAACAACGGTCCATGGATGGCCGCTGCCACCTCAAATCTTTCATCGGGTTGTATGGAATCAGGTTCACCTTGGCATGAAGCCGGCGGGCCATCGCGGCCAATTGGTCAGCCATGTTCAAGTCGTCATTCACACCCTCGATCAGCACGTATTCGAACGTCATCATCCGGCCCTTGGTCTTGGCGTAATACTCACACGCCTCCACCAGCTCGCCGATCGGATGTGCCTGGTTGACCGGCATGATCTGGTCACGGACTTTGTCGGTGGTGCCGTGCAGCGAAACAGCAAGCCGGATTTGCAGCGGCTCGGTGGCCAGCTTCTTGATTTGTGCCGGCAGACCACAGGTGGACACGGTGATCTTGCGCGAGCCGATGTTCAGGCCCCACGGAGCGTTGATGATTTTCAACGCTTTCATCAAGTTGTCATAGTTCGCCAGCGGCTCGCCCATACCCATGACAACGATGTTCTGGACGCGAAACTTTGGGTCAGCCACAACAGGCGCATCGCCGACGCGAAGGCCCGTCGTGCGGCCTAAACGAACAATGGCCAACACCTGATCCACAATTTCTCCCGCGGTCAGGTTGCGGCGGAAACCGTGCAAGCCGCTGGCGCAAAACTTGCAGCCGTAGGCGCAACCGACTTGCGTGGAAACGCAGACGGTGTGGCGGTCGGCGCTGGAACTGAGGCCGGGCGTGGCCGGAATGAGGACGGTTTCAACAAGCTGGCCGTCACGCAACTGCCAGAGGAATTTTTCGGTCGTGTCCGTCGAGTGTTGCTCGCGCAGCCCTTTGACCATCCAGAGATCAAACTCTGACGCCAGCCACTGCCGTAACGGCAGCGACAGGTTGCTCATCGCTTCAAAGGACTCCGCAGCCCGTTCATAGGTCCATTGGACCACCTGAGCCGAGCGATAGGTCGGATGCCCTTGCTTGATCAGCAAGCGGGAAAGTTCATCCTGCGTCAGTGATTTCAGGTCCAGCTTCATTCAATAAACATCTACCGCGGTTTACGTCGGTGGCAATCTCGCGGCTAGCTCTTGTTCTCGGGAGGGGTGGGCGAAATCAGAGGCGCGCTCTCGGCGGCGTCTTCCTGCGATTCGCTGATGACGCGGGCGATGGCCACGAGCTTGTCGCCCGAGCCAAGGTGGATGAGTCGCACGCCTTGGGTGTTGCGGCCGCAGACGCGCACGCCTTTGACGGCACAGCGCACCGTCTGGCCGCCGGCGGTGGTCAGCATGATCTCGTTAGTGTCGGTGACGCTCAGGGCGCCGACGACGTGGCCGGTCTTCTCGCTGGTGGCCATGGTGATGATGCCTTTGCCGCCTCGTGTTTGCTTGCGGTATTCCTCGAATTCGGTGCGTTTGCCGATGCCGTTTTCGCCGGCGACAAGCAATGTGGCATCCGGATCAACGGTCTCGACGCCAACAAGCTGGTCGCCATCTTCCAGCTTCATGCCCCAGACGCCGGTGGCGGTGCGGCCCATGTCGCGCACGTCTTCCTCGTGGAAGCGGATGGACTGGCCCTTGCGCGAAACCAGCACGATCTCGCTGTTGCCTGTGGTGAGACGCACGCCAATGAGTTGGTCGCCCTTCTCGATGTTGATGCCCGCCACGCCGGTGCGGCGGACATTGGCGTATTCGCTGAGATTGGTCTTCTTGACGATGCCGTTCTGCGTGGCAAAAAACAGGTGCAGTTTGTCGCTGAATTCCTGGACGCGAATCATCGCGGCAATCTTCTCGCCTTCCCGCAACGCCAGCAGGTTGGCGATGGACTTGCCACGGGAGGAGCGCCCCGCTTCGGGAATGTCATAGACCTTCTCACAATAGATCCGCCCGTCGTCGGTGCAGAACATGATGAAGTCATGCGTGCTCGCCGTGAACAAGTGCTCGACGAAATCGGTGTCGTCCTTGGTGTCGGCGCCACTGACGCCTTTGCCGCCGCGGCGCTGGGCGCGATAGGCGGAGACGGCGGTGCGTTTGATGTAGCCACCGTGCGTGATGGTGATGATGGCGGCTTCGTTGGCGATGAGGTCCTCGATCCTGATCTCGCCCTCGTCGGGAACAATGTCGGTGCGCCGGGGATCGCCGTGCTTTTCGCGGAGTTCCTTGAGCTCCTTTTCCACGATGCCCCAGATCTTCGCCTCGCTGGCAAGAATGCCCTGCAACTCGGCGATGCGTTCAATGATCTCCTTGTATTCCTTGGCGATCTTGTCGCGCTCAAGGCCGGTGAGCTGGTAGAGGCGCAGTTCAAGGATCGCGTCCACCTGGCTCTCGCTGAATTCGTAGCGGCCGCTGACCAGGCGCGCCTCGCTGCGGATGTGCATCCCGAAGTGTTGGACCTGCGCCCGGGTCCAAGAAAACGACAGCAACTTGATCTTCGCCTCCTCGCGCGTCCGCGACTCACGGATGATGCGGATGAACTCGTCGAGGTTGGCCAACGCGATGAGATAGGCATCGAGAATCTCGGCGCGTGCCTCGGCAGCGCGAAGCTCGAACTGTGTCCGGCGAACCACGACTTCGTGCCGATGCTCCGCGTAGCACTGGAGCAGTTGCTTGAGGTTCAGCGTGCGCGGCCGGCCGTGATCAATGGCCAGCATATTGATGCCAACCGTTGTTTCGAGCTGGGTATGCTTGAAGAGGTTGCTGAGGATGATCTTCGGAATCGCGCCGCGCTTCAGTTCGATGACCAGGCGCACGCCATC
The DNA here is from genome assembly GCA_016235595.1 of Verrucomicrobiota bacterium. GTDB lineage: Bacteria > Verrucomicrobiota > Verrucomicrobiia > CAIQCK01 > CAIQCK01 > CAIQCK01. The sequence continues at coordinate 185,536 of JACRJX010000016.1, read as the reverse complement.
CTTGTTGGTTTCGTTGCGGATGTCGGAAATGCCTTCGATTCTCTTGTCGTTAACCAGCGCGGCGACCTGCGTCTCAACGGTGGACGGCGCAACATTGAACGGCATCTGCGTGATGACGATGTGATCCTTGCCGCCGTGCTCCTCAATGCCGGCGCGGCCACGCAATTTGATGGAACCGTGGCCGGTCTTGTAGGCCTCAAGAATGGGCGCGCGGCCGCAGATGATGCCGCCGGTGGGAAAATCGGGGCCCTGGACAAACTTGAAAAGCGATTCGACCTCGCAATCGGGATGCTCGATCACATGGATGAGCGCGTCCACCACTTCATTGAGGTTGTGCGGCGGAATGCTGGTGGCCATGCCGACCGCAATGCCGGTGGTGCCGTTGCAAATGAGGTTGGGAAAACCAGCGGCAAGCACCTTCGGCTCGACCTTGGACTCGTCGTAGTTCGGCTGGAAATCAACCGTGTCCTTGTCGAGGTCGGCAAGCATCAGCATCGCCAGCGGCGTCAGGCGCGCCTCGGTGTAACGCATCGCCGCCGGATCGTCGCCGTCAACGGAACCAAAGTTGCCCTGCCCATCAATGAGCGGATAGCGCATCGCGAAGTCTTGCGCCATATGGTAGAGCGTCGGGTAGATGGCAAGGTCGCCATGCGGATGGTAGTTACCCATCGTCTCGCCGACGATCTTGGCGCATTTGCGGAACGCGCGGTTGGGCAGCAACCCCAATTCGAGCATTGAGAAGAGAATGCGGCGTTGCGAGGGCTTCAGACCATCGCGGGCATCCGGCAAGGCGCGCGAGATGATGACGCTCACTGAGTAATCAATGAACGACTTCTGCATCTCGTCGGCGATGTTGACGGGACTTAGTTTCTCGTTTTGGACATACATGATGGGCAAATAAGGCTGATTGGCGGATGGACCTGTGTTCGGGGTGCGCAAGGCGGTAACGGTTAAACGTCCAGATTGCGCACGTTAAGCGCATTCTCTTCGATGAAGTGCCGGCGTGGCTCCACCTCGTCACCCATGCAAATGGTAAAAATCTCCTCGGCTTTGGCCAGATCGGGCATCTCAACCTTGACGAGCTTCCGGCGAGCCGGATCCATCGTAGTTTCCCAGAGCTGCTCTGGATCCATTTCGCCGAGACCCTTGTAGCGCTGGATGGTCATGCCGCGTTTTCCGTTTTCCTTGACGCGCGGCAGGATCTCGCTGACCGAGAACAGCGGCGTGCGATTCTCGCCCTCGACAACCTCGAAAAGCGGCTTCGGCTTGGCATTGGGGTTTTCGTCGCGCGGCGGCGGAAGATACCGCTCGACATCAATGCCTTTCTTCTCGAGCGTCGCGAGCAGCTTGGCGATCTCCGCGCCCTCATAAATCTCATAGGTCTTTATGAACGGCTTCGTAACCGCGGCGGCTGTCTTGCCGTTTTCGATTTCGGGCGTGTCGTCAGCATCCTCGATTTCGTGATCGTCGTTGAACTTCTTTAACGCCTTGTCGTCGCAAAGGAACTCCACGTGTTCCTCTCCGTTATTCTTGATGCGGGCGGCGTATTGTGGCAGGTCGCCGGTCTTGGAATCGCGCGCCTCCAGATACGCTTCGATGTCCACACGCCGGCGCTTGACGGCGTCGGCGAGCTTGTCGAGTTCGACGAGTGTTTCCAGCAGGCTTTGGAGTTGCGAGCCGGCCAATTCCTTCTCGTCCTTGGCGCGGACAAGCTTCACGTCTTCGCAACCCAGCTCGATGAGCATCTTGTCGAGCTTCTCGGTGCTGTCCACATATTCCTCGCGGTTGCGGCGCTTCACCTTATAGAGCGGCGGCTGCGCAATGAAGACATGGCCCTTTTCGATGAGCTGCTTCATCTGCCGGTAGAAGAACGTCAGCAACAGCGTGCGGATGTGCGAGCCGTCCACGTCGGCATCGGTCATGATGATGATGCGATGGTAGCGCAGCTTGGCAATGTCAAACGCGCCCTCGCCCTCGCCTTCGCCGATGCCGGCGCCGATGGCGGTGATCATCGTCCGGATTTCGTCGTTCGCAAGGACCTTGTCTATGCGCGCCTTCTGGACGTTGATGATCTTGCCCTTGAGGGGGAGAATCGCCTGGAACTTGCGGTCGCGGCCCATGCGCGCAGAGCCGCCGGCCGAGTCACCCTCGACCAGATACAGTTCGCACAACGCGGGGTCGCGCTCGGAGCAGTCGGCCAGTTTACCTGGCAGGCCGCCGCCGGTGAGCGCGCTTTTGCGCACGGCATCGCGAGCTTTGCGCGCGGCATCGCGAGCGCGAGCGGCGGTCAGACACTTGTCCACCACCTTGCGCGCGGTCGGCGGGTTTTCCTCGAAGAACGTCATCAACCCTTCGTAGGCACAGCTGGAGACAAGACCTTCCACCTCCGTATTGACAAGTTTGACCTTGGTCTGCGACTCGAAACGGGGATTCGGCAATCTCACGCTGACCACGGCGGTAAGACCTTCGCGCACGTCGTCGCCGGAGATGGGCGGATCCTTCTCCTTCACGAGCTCGTTGGCCCTTGCGTATTGATTGATGGCGCGGGTCAGCGCCGTGCGAAAACCGGAGAGGTGCGTGCCACCGTCGGTGTTGGAGATTGAGTTCGCGTAACAGAGAATGTTGTCAGCGTAGCTGTCGTTGTATTGGACGACCACATCCACGAACACGTCGTCCTTCTGCCTGCTGATGACGATCGGTTTCGCGTGGATGACTTCCTTGGCGCGATTGATTTCCTTGACGAACTCCGGAATGCCGCCCTTGTAGTAAAGCGTCTCGGTCCTATTGTCGCGCTCGTCGGTAAGGACGAGTTCGAGACCGGGATTGAGGAACGCCAGCTCTCGCATGCGAGCTGCGAGCGTGTCGTATTTGAACGACGTATTGGCCTGAAAAATCTCTGCGTCCGGCTTGAACGTGATTTTTGTGCCCGTGTGTTTCGATTTGCCAATCACCTCAAGCGGCGAACCCCTTTTGCCGCGCGCAAACCTCATGTGATAGATCTTGAGATCGCGCGAGATCTCGACCTCGAACCACTCGGAGAGTGCATTGACGCACTTGGCGCCAACGCCGTGAAGGCCACCGGAGTATTTGTAAGCGCCCTGGCCAAATTTGCCACCGGCGTGAAGATTCGTCAGCACAAGCTCGACGGCGGGCATTTTCCACTTCGGGTGCATATCGACGGGGATGCCGCGGCCGTTGTCCTGAACGGTCATCGAACCATCCACGTGAATCGTTGCCTTGATCGTGTTGCAGAAGCCGGCAAGATGTTCGTCGATCGAGTTGTCCAGCACTTCCCATACGCACTGGTGCAAGCCGCGCTCGTCGGGATCACCGATATACATGCCAGGCCGCTTGCGAACAGCCTCCAAACCTTCCAGTTTGTCTATCTTTGAAGCGTCGTAAACTTGCGATTCGGGCGCAGTATTTTGCGCCTGTGCTGTTGCGTCGTTTTTGTCGTTAGCCATGCTTTCCATGAGTTCGTGTGTCACAAAAATTATAGGGATGAAAACGGCTCCTTGCAATGATAATCTGAATTCAGCATCCTCCGTAACCTATTGATACAACGCCGGATGCAACCACGTCCAACATTGTATAAACATTGTTCGTATGCGCGATAAAGTATGCCGTTTTCTGGCGGAAAACTTGACTTTCCAGTGCACAAGAATTAGTAGAACACCATCTTGATTGACTTGCTAAAGATGGCTTTTCTGACGTGAAACTCTCAATCAAAACCGATTATGCCTGCCGAGCCGTTGAACTGATGGCTCGCCGTTATGGCGAGAACCAGACGATGCACATCCAGGAGATGGCAGTTGCACAGGGAATCCCCGAAAACTACCTCGTGCAGATTCTCACAGTGTTGCGTGGCGCCGGCTATGTGAAGAGCAAGCGTGGGAAGGAAGGTGGCTACTATCTCGCACGACCACCCAGCGAGATTACCTTCGGCGACGTGGTGCGTGCGGTCCAAGGACACGTCCTGGACATTCCGAGTCTTGGCGATCCCAACTGCTCGGAGGGCATGAAGGAAGTGTGGCGGAAGATAAAGAAGTCCGCCGAGCAGATCGCCGATAACGTGACATTCGAGGATCTGGTGGCCGACGCCGACTCCAGCGGCGGGATGTTCTACATCTGATCAACGAGCCGCGCAGGTGGCCAGCCAGACCACGAGGCACAGCAGCACCAGCCACGCCGGATGCGGCACCTGCGGCAGGTCGTGCAACTGAAGCAGATTCTTAAGCGCGCCTTTCACGGGATACAATCATCCCGCTCGGGCGCGCTGTCAAAGCCTTGCCATCAAGCCCCACTCTTGGCGGCCATCGCTGCTTTGGCGAGCCCCAAGCCGAACTGCATCATCGGCCCGATGGCGTTACCACAATCACTCAACACATCGTCCAGACCGTTGATGAACGTGCGCGCGTCTTCCTCGGTGCTCACCAATGGCGGCAGTATCTTGATGATGTCGTGATTGTGTGCGGCAACCTGCGCAAGAACATGGTGCTTCTTGAGCAGATTGCTGACGATGATCTGCGGGAACAGTGATTTGTCGGCCGCGTGAATCGTCTTCCATGCCATCTTGGCCTGAAATCCGCGCGGTTCCTGAAACTCGACGCCGATCATCAAGCCTTTGCCTCGAACGTCCTTGATCAGATCGTGCTTCGCCTTGAGTTTATTCAACTCGGCAAAGAGAAACTCCGAGAGTTTTTGGCCGCGCTCAATGAGGTTTTCGTCCTCCAGCACGTGCATCGCGGCCATTGCGCAAGCCATCGCCAGGTTGTTCCGCCCGAACGTCGTCGAATGCACCACGCAACGGTCCATCCGCGAGAATATCTTCTGGTAGATATCACGCCGCGTGACGAACGCGCCGCACGGCACGTAACCGCCACTGAGTGTTTTGGCCAAGGTGATGATGTCCGGCTCCAGATTCCAGTGTTGGAACCCAAACATCTTTCCTGTGCGTCCGAGGCAGGTCTGCACCTCGTCGCTGATGAACAACGTGCCGTACTTGCGGCAAAGCGCCTGCGCCGCCGGCAGGAAATCGTCGTTGGGCACATCCAGCATCTTGCCCTGGCAGCATTCAAAAATGAATGCGGCCACGTCGCCCTTCGACAGATGCCGTTCCAGCGCTGCGAGATCGTTCATCTGGATCCTCTCGCAGCCCTGCAACAACGGCTCGAACCCCTCGCGGAAACTGTCCGCGCCGTTGACGCTGAGCGCGCCCATCGTCAGGCCGTGAAATGCGTTGTCGAAATACACGATGCGCGAACGGCCGGTGGCGCCCTTGGCAAACTTCAGCGCGCCTTCCACCGCTTCCGTGCCGCTGTTGCAGAAGAAAACCGCGTTCAAGTGCGGGGGGCAACGTTTCACCAACTCCTCAGCCGCCACACCGCTGAGGAATGCGCAATCAAGCTGCACCATGTTGGGCAGGTCGAGATCGAGCACATCGCGGATGGCCTGCTGTACGGCCGGATGGTTGCGGCCGATGTTATACACGCCGTAGCCGCTGAGGTAATCGAGGTAACGAGTGCCTTCCTTGTCCCAAAGGTATTGGCCCTTGGCTTTTGCGTAAACCTTGTCGAATCCAACAGTGCGCAACACCTTCACGAGCGTCGAGTTCACATAGCGCTCGTGCAGGCTGTAGTTCTCACCCAACCGTTCACTGACGATCTTCTTGATGTCTATAGGCATAATGGATTCTCCAGAAAAAACCGCGCGAACTCTGCCGTTTTTGGGCGGGCAAAACAAGTCTCAAAAGCGGACAGCGCCGCTTCTCTCTTCGGCAAAGCGTGATAGGGCGGGACACCTATCGGCCCGCTGAGCGCGCTACTTTTTCTTCGCGTGGCTGAGGCGGAAAGCCTCGGTCGTCACGAAGTACTTTGCGGTCATGTTGGGCACTTCCCAGGCGGGCATCGTGCCTTCCCCGAGATACCGCAGGTATTTCTCCGCCACTTGCGCGAAGTGGGCCTCGTGGCCGACGTGGTATTTGTCGGGAATGATGATCTGCCAGCACGCGCCGGCTTTCGTCACGTCCACGCCCGGCCACTTGACGGCGATCTGCGTGACGGCAGCACGGAGGGTCTTGTCGAACTCATCGGCGGAGGCGCCGGACTTGTTCTCGACGTAGAGGGTCACCTTGTAGTTCTGCTCCTTGCCCTGTCTGATGACGACGTTGGCCTTGCTGCCGCGGGCGATCTGGTAATGGGTGTCGCCGGTTCCCGGCGGCGCCTGGAAACCCCAGAGAGCTGCGACCTTGGCGTGGACGCCCTTGATGGTCCAGAGCACGTCGCCGTTCTGGAACACGTTGAGCGCGCCGTCAGGGCCAATGTCTTTCTTGAGGTAGTCGGGATACTTGTCGAGACCCGTGGAGAGCTTGAACTGCGCGGGCGTCATCTGGGTCGGCCAACGCTTCGCAGCAAGGACCTTGATGTCCTTCTTCCAATCGAGCGTCTGGTCGGGAAGGCATTGCCAATGAACCAGATCCACGAGGTGCGTGCCGACATCGGGAATGGCCTCGCCCTGCTGGCGCGTGTCGTAGAACCACGGCGGGCGAGTGAGCGGCTTGCCGGCGACTTCCTTGAAGAAGTAGTGAACGCTCTCCATCTCGACGGCGGGCTGCTGCGGCGTGCCCTTTTCCAGCGTTCCAAACACCGTGGGCGCGTTGACCAGTTCGCGCAGGAGGATGGCGGTGATCTCGTAGCGCTCGGTCATGATATCGTAGAGGAAGACTTTCTTCTGCGCGGCACGATCGAAAGCCTTGCGCAGGAGCGGGAACGCCTCCGGGGTAATCGCCATCGGTTTGTCGGCGAAAACGTTGAAACCGGCGTCCAGGGCCTTGTAGATGTAGTCGGTCTTCTTGCGGTTGTTGCCGGAAATGACGACGACGTTGCCGGCGCGTTCGCGGATCATGCGCTCAAGGAAATCCTTGCCGGTATAAACATTCTCGCGCCACTTGGTCGGGTTCTCGGCGCGAGTATTGAAACCCTCGATGCGCTTGAGGTGGAGCCCCACATCGGGACCTTCGGGCGCGTAGACGTGGACGACCGGATTGACCTGTGGGTACATGAACTTCTGCACCAGCGCGGCGTGGAAATGGCCGGGGTCGAGCGTAATCCAGCGAAGCTCGCCTTCGGCAGCGGTGGCGGTCATGGAACACAGTGCAACGAGGGTGGTGAGTGCGAGTTTGGTTTTCATCAGGCGTTCTTCTTGAGGAATGACATGGCACCGTAAGGAGCGCGTTCGGCGCGGGAAAGCATGGCGTTGGCCGCATCATCACCGATGAACTGCTCGGCTTTCGGGTCCCACTTCAGTTTGCGGCCAAGTTTCATCGCGATCCACGGGACGATGCACGCACTGTTGGAACGATGCGCCTGCTCGGGCGAGGTGGCGCCGGGTTTGCGCGTGAGGATGCTGGTGATCCAATCGAGGTGATGATCGTTTTTCGGGCTGGCGTGGAGGCGGATGTCCTTCGCCCCGCGCGGTTGCTTGAAGATGTCGGGGTTGCTCGCATCGAGCGCCTTTTTTTTCTTCTTGCCGGTGCTGGGATCGCTGGCGGTGACCTTCTCCGCGCCCCGCGTGACGAAGATCCAGCCGTCGGAGCCTTCAAAGCGCACGCCGACCTCGAAGGTGTTGTCGATAATCAACGTCGCGCCGTTGGCGTATTTCGCCTCGACGTGATATGGCCCGTGGACGTTCCAGAGGCCCTCCGTCGGAAACTCCGCCTTGCCCTCAACCTCGATCGGGCCGGTCATCTCCGTACCCATGCCCCAGTGGGCGATGTCCACGTGATGCGCGCCCCAACCGGTAATCATCCCGAGGCAATACGAATCAATCCGCAGCCAGCCCGGACGGTCGCCGTAGCGTTTCTTCGGATTGGCGTTCTGCGAGTGAACGCGGTCCTCGCAATACGGCTTGAGCGGCGTCGGGCCGAGCCACATGTCGTAATTGAGATTGGATGGAACGGGCATCTCGGCTGTGCTGCCGCCGCTGGGATCGGTGGGCAGGCCGACCTTGACCGTGTGCACCTTGCCGATGCGGCCATTGCGAACCGCCTCGCAAGCCATGCGGAAGCCGAGATTCGAGCGCTGCTGGCTGCCGATCTGGAACATGCGTTTGTTCTTGCGGACGATGTCGCTGACAGCGCGGCCCTCGACGAGCGTCATCGTGAGCGGCTTCTGGACGTAAATGTCCTTGCCAGCAAGCACAGCCTCGATGACCGGCTGGGCGTGCCAGTGATCGGGCGTACTGATAGCGACGGCGTCAATGTCCTTTCGTTGCAGCGCCTCGTGGTAATCGCCGTAGGTGGCGACATCGATCGTGATGTTCTTTTTGGCGTAGAATTCCTCGACACATTTTTTGGCGTCGGCGACGCGAATGGAGTCGAGGTCGCACACAGCGATCATGCGCGCGGCGTCCTGCTTGAGAATGCCGGGCATGTCCATGCTGCGCCCGATGCGGCCGCAGCCGATCTGGAGAATGTTGACCTTCTTGCTCGGCGCATCGGCACCCAGGACGCGCGCAGGAATGATGTTGGGGAATGCCAGCGCGCCGGTGGTAACGAGTGTGCTCTTCATAAACTGACGACGGGATAGTTGCATGATGTCTTCTCCGATTGCTGCTGCTTACTTCTTCTCTCCCATGGCCCACTGGATGCCGCCCAAAATGTGCTTCATCAGGTTTGGGTCGGAATACTGCTCCTTCTTATGACCGAGCGCCGTGAACCAGCAGCGCCCGCCCTCAAATTCGTGGCACCAAGCCAGCGGACGGCTCTTTTCACCCGCCGGTTTTCGCTTGTCATCGAGCTTGGTCAGGTCGCCTTCGAGCAGGATGTGAAGGTCTTTCGGCATCTCTTTCAGGAAATAGAACTCATCAGCCCATTCCCACGTCTCGCCGAGGTGCGCCGTGGAGGGATGTTTCCGGTCCAAGACCTTGATGGTGAACGGCTGGAACTTCGGATGATAGATGAACGTCCCGCCCATCAATTGCCAGAACCACGGCCAGTTCCGCATCATCGCGCACGCCGAGTGAATGCCGACAATCCCGCCGCCGCCACGGACGTATTTCTGGAGGGCGGCCTTCTGCTCTTCCGTCTCGAGGGCCTCGTTGTTGGTGTTGGAGAAAATCAGTGCCTTATACTTCTTCAGGTTCGCGTCGGTAAAAACCTTCGGATCGTCGGACACGTCCACCGCGAAGCCGTTCTCCGTGCCGAGCTTCTTGATGGCTTCGACGCTGCTGGCGATGTTGTCATGGACGAAGCCCTTCTTGCCGGCGAGCGTCGGGCCGTTGCGGGTGTAAACCAATACGCGTTTCTCTTCCGCGCCCAGGGCTGGCGAGGGGCCGCAGCAAGGAAGAAACATGGCTACAGTGGCGAGCATGAGACAGGGCACTACAATCATTCTATTCATGGCACTTTCGGCACTCTGACAGGCGCGTCGTGGGTTCGCTGCGACCAGCAGGTGCCAGATTATTCAAAAAACGCCTGTTTTGTCAAAGAATGCGCACGTAAAAATTCCCTTCGTTTGGGACTTGCGTGATGGGGCGGTGTTGGCTACAGTTCGCGCCCTTTAACGGTTAAATAGAAGGACCAAGTTATGTCATTTCAGTGTTCAATTTGCGGCAAAGGCTCGATCAAAGGCCATCGGATCATCCGAAGCGGTAAAGCCAAGAAAGAAGGCGGTATCGGTACGCACGTGACCGCCATGACCAAGCGCCGGTTCTTTCCGAACCTTCAGCGTGTCAAGGCGCTCGTCAACGGCACCGTGCGCAATGTCATGGTTTGCGCCGCTTGCATGAAGGCCGGCCGTGTCGTCCGTCCGCCAGTGCGGACTTGGAAGCCGGAAGCCAAAGCAGCCGCCTAAGCAAAACTTCAAGCGTGAAGCGTGGAGTGTGATCGAGGTCGCACTCCACGCTTTTTTTGCGTCCAATGCTCTACGCCCCACCCTCCCCCGCAGGCTGCACGTCCTGTAACTTGAGTTGAACGCTCCGCCGGCCCTCGTATTCGTTGATCTCCGGCGTGAAAACGATGTCCACGGCGTCGCCCGCCTTCAACTCCCGCTTGCCCATGCCGAAGCCGATGGCGTCGAGACTGTTCCTGCCGTCCGTCAGCCAAAGCTTCAAGTGCTCGCCGGTCTTGCCCACGACGCGCGGCTCGGTGCGGACGCGGACCCCGCGCATGCAGAACAAGGGTCGCGGGTTTTCCTGGCCGGTCGGTTCGATTTGCGAGAGTTCCTCGATGAGTTCCGTGTTGAGATCACCGAACGATAGTTCCGCGTCCAGCCTCCACGCCGGAATCAGCGCCTCCGCCGAAATCGCCTGGCGCGCATGCTCGTTGAGCGCATCACGCAGCCTGGCCACGTTTTCGGGCTTCACCGAAAGCCCCGCCGCCATCTCGTGTCCGCCGAAACGGAGCAGCAGTTCGCGGCAATGCGCCAGCCCGGCGGTGATGTCGTAGCCCTCGATGCTCCGGCCCGAACCGCGCCAACCGTCGCCGGTTGCTTCCGGCGGCGCGCCGCCGATGATGATTGTCGGCCGGTAGAACGTCCGCAACACCCGCGACGCAACGATTCCAACCACGCCGATATGCCACGCGGGATCGGCCTGGACGATGACGTAGTCGCGGTGAGCGTGAAACTCCTGAGCAGTTCGCTTGGTGGCTTCCTCGGCAATTTGCTTCTCGATCGTCTGACGCTCGCGGTTGTTGGTGTCGAGCCAGCGCGCCAGTTCCAATGATTTCGCGCGGTCGTCGCCGAGCAGAAGCTCCAATGCCTTCTCAGCGTCCTGCAACCGGCCGGCGGCGTTGAGGCGCGGCCCGATGCCGAAGCCGACGTGATACGGCGTGATAGGCGGACGAATCTGCGCCACCTCCAGCAACGCGCGCAAGCCGACCCGGCGGGTTGTCGCGATCAGCGGCAGGCCGGCCGCGGCAATGAGCCGGTTCTCGCCAACGAGCGGGACGATGTCGGCGACGGTGCCGATGGCGGCAAGGTCGAGCCATTGCTTGAGATCCACCGCGGCGGCGGCTGGAAGGTTTCGATTGCGTCCTTCCTTCAGCAGCGCGTGACCAAACTTGAACGCCAAACCGGCGCTGGCGAGATGATGCCACGGCGTTTCACCCGACTCGCGTTTGGGATTCACCAAGGCGACGCAGCGGGGCAGTTTCGATCCTTCCGGCATTTCGTGATGGTCGAGCACGATGACGTCCACCCCGTGCGACGACAGCCATTCGATCTGCGCGGCAGCCGTGGTGCCGCAATCCACCGCGATCAGCAGCTTCGGCTGGTGCGCTGCGACGCACGCTTCCACCGCGCCTTGACTGAGGCCGTAGCCTTCTTCCATCCGGTTCGGCAGGTAGCAGCCAACTTCCGCGCCGAGCGCGCCCAGCAACTGGCGAAGCTGCGCCGTCGCGGTAATACCATCCACGTCGTAGTCTCCGAAGATGACGATCTTCTCGCGGCGCTCGATGGCCGCAAAGACGCGCGCTACGGCGGGCTTGATGTCCGGCAACAGGAATGGGTCGCCGAGGTCGGCCAGACGCGGTTTGAGAAATCGCGCCGCCGCTTCCGGCGTGCGATGGCCGCGGTTGATGAGCACATGGGCGAGCGCGGTGGAGATGTGGAGCGCGTCAGCGAGTTGCTTTTGCAGTGCGGGATCGGGCGGCGCAATGAGCCAGCGGCGTTTCATGGACGTAAGGAAACACTATGAGATAAGGGTGGTCAAGCGCAGCGGGATTGCAGCGCAAAAACGGTGCCGTGTGGTTGCTCGGCAGTTCGGCGGCGTCCCGTCACCACACATCGACCGCAGGTCAGGCAAACAAGACTTTTCGGGCACTGGAGGTGATGGCGACGACTGCCGGATTGGTCAGCTTGCGATCCTGAGTGATGGCGTAGAATTGCTGCCGGCAGTCTTCACTGGCACCAATGATCCGAAAGCCATAATGACTGACTGCTTCTTTGGCCACAACACTGGGCACTGGAACAAACCCCAAGCCCTCCGCTGCCATCGCTTTCATCAGGGCCGAGTCGTCAATCTCCGCGACCACCGAGGGACGGATGTCGAAGGTTTGAAACCATTTCTCCAGAGAGCGACGGATGGCCGTATCGGCAGTCGGCAACAACGCGGGTGCCAAGTTCAGTGACTGCGGGAATCTGCGCTTGAGCTTCGCAGCGAGTTTGGGTTCCGCGCAGAAGGAGATGCCGCACTCGCCGAGGAGGTGGTTGAAGGTTTTGACGTGGATTGAAGCCGGCGCGGGTTCATCGGCCAGCACGATGTCCAGACGGTAGGTTGCCATGAGGGCGAGCAGCTCGGCGGTCTTGGTCTCCCGGCAAATCAGGTGGACGGGCTGACCTAGTGTGAAGATCGGTTTGATGATTTCGCAGGTCACCAGCTTGGGCAATATATCGGTGACGCCAATGTGGATGCGCAGCGGGCGGCCACTGGGGCGCTGTTTGACGGACTCGAGCAGTTCGTGGCCGAGGGAGATGATTTCATCGGCGTAGCTGAAAACCTGGTGACCGACCTCGGTCAACGTCAGGCCGCGTCCGCTGCGCCGGAAGAGTTTTTCGCCCAGAGTTTCTTCCAGTGCCCGAATCTGCGCGGAGATGGCCGGCTGGGAGATGCGAAGCTTTTCAGCGGCCTTCCCCAAGCCGCCTTCTTTGGCGACCGCCCAGAAATAACGCAGGTGATGGTAATTGAGAAATTCCACGCGCCCAGCCTATTCGCTTTAACCTAAGGTTCAATTCCAAAAGCGATATTAGTCGGATTCCCGTCTTGGTGCGAGACTTCGCTGCGATGAAAGGAACGCTGAGCACAACCAAAAACGGCGACACGACAATGAAAACGCGAATCACTCTGAACTCTTTCAGTGGCGCGTCATTTGAAGTCGAAGTGAGGCGCCCCGCCTCCTCGAACACACAGGTTCGACAACGGTTGCTGCTGCCAGCTTCGATCCCGGCAAGACAAGAGGCAATATATCGGCGCGATGGGAAGGCAAAAGGTGCGAGGTCGTGTGGAAAAGCCCCCCAGTGCGCCGTCGATGCATCAGCCTCGGTCGCCGTTGCTGGACCAACCAGCATGGGGTGGTCCGCAGGCTGGCCGCAGCCAGGGTTGCCTTCTGCCGCATGGAGCGAGAGATGAAAGCAAGAATCCTATTGGCAATCGGAGACATGTCGTTTCGAGAAGCCGTGTGCGATGTGATGCGGCAGGAGGATATTGCGGTCCTTCAAGTGCCCAGAGGCGGCGACTCTGAACAGCCTCATGCTGGCCGCCTCCGTTGCCCTGTTCCCTTTTTGGCTTCGTCAGCGAAACCTGTGAACCATCAGGAAAGGAAAACGACATGAGCACCTTGTTCCTACTTCTGTTTGTCACAACGGCTGTCATCTCACTGCTCGCCGCGTGGCGCGTTCGGAGCGTCTATGCGCGCTACAGCCGGCTGCCGGCTTCGTCCGGCGTCACTGGCGCCGAGGCGGCCGCCCTGATTCTGGAGCAGGCGGGCATTCACGACGTGGAGATCGTGAAGCACAACGAATTGCTCGGCGATCATTACGACCCGCTGCACAAGCGGCTGGTCTTGTCGTCGCACAATTACGATGGCACATCCACAGCGGCCTTGGGCGTCGCGGCCCACGAATGCGGCCACGCCATCCAGCACCAGATCGCCTACGGTCCGCTGAAGTGGCGGATGGCGGCAGTAGGCGTCACCAGTTTCGCCAGCCAAGTGGTGTTCTGGCTGCCGCTGCTGGGGATGGCCACCGGGCTGCTGTCGGGCTACGTGAGCCTGATGCTGCTGGCGATGGCCTGGGGCGTGATCATGCTGTTTAACCTGGTGACCTTGCCGGTGGAGTTTGATGCCTCGCGCCGGGCAAGGATTACCCTGAGCGGCATGAACTTCATCGGCACGCCGCAAGAGGCGGTGGCCGTGCGCAAGGTGCTGGATGCTGCCGCGTGGACTTACGTCGCCGCCCTGATCACGTCGCTGCTCTACTTCCTCTGGCACTTGCTGCCTTTGTTGACCGGCAGGGACGATGATTGAGGTTACGTTTAATCGCAACAACCAACCAATGAAAGACGACTATGAAAATCCAATTCAAATTCCACGGCCTCAACAGGCTGGGCGGCCTGCGCAGCTTCATTGAGGCACAACTCGAAGAGATGCACAGCGATCTGGCCATCACCTCCGCCCGAGTGGTCCTGGAAAATCAATCAGACGCCACTCCAGCCTGTCGGGCCAGCGTGCATCTGGTCTTGCCGGGACCGGATATCCGCGCCTCCGCCAAAGACCACACGCTGCTAGCTGCATGGCTGAAAGTCAGCGACAACCTAAAGCGGGGAATCAAGCGGCGTAAAGCTCAACAACTCGGCCGGCTCAAGAGCAACCTACAACTTCATGGTTCCAAGAGCTGGCGATCGGGGATTTTGGCAGGGCAGCGTGGGTGACTGATCCGCAGGCTGCTGCTACCGCACCCAACCCGTTTGGCGGGCTGAATTCGGTGCTTCGAGTGCCCGCAGCAGCCCGATCCGTCGCAGCGTTTGCTTTCGATAACTGAACATCTCATGGAAAGGAAGAAACAGATGGATATCATGGTTCACACGGAAGGTTTCAGTGTCACGGAAAGCATCCGAGCCGCGGTGCAAGAGAAAATCGGACGAGTGGCGCAATATGCGCCACACGCGATAAGGGCGCGGGTTCGCCTGCGACGTGTCAGTGTTCACCCGTCGCCGAAACAGTATTCAGTGAGCGTGCTTTGCGAAATACCGGGCAATGATCTCAGAGCCGAGGAATCCGGGCCTGGCCCGATGAGCGCGCTGGACATTTTGGCCGAGAAAATCGAAGCCCGGCTGCGGAAGCGCAAGACGAGCCATCTGGCAAAGCGAGATGACAACGAGGGCGCATGTCACCCACGGTCACGTCGCTGCCGGTTCTGAGGGCGCGATGCTGCCATGAAACGGCTCCTTCTTGCCTATGACGGCTCAACCTGCGCCGACGTGGCTTTGGACGATCTGACTCGTGCGGGTCTGCCGTCGGAGTTGGAGGTGATGGTGCTGTCGGTGGCGGATGTGTGGCTGCCGGCCAACGCTGAGGATCCGGAAACCGAGGCGATAGCCCGGCTGCCTTTGGTTGTTCGGAAGGGGCGGAAAACGGCCCTTTGCGACCTTGAACGGAGCCATCGTCTGGCTGAACAGGCTTGTATGCAACTTGGCCATACCCCAAGCACCTGCTACGCCACACAGAGGAGTGGGAAGCTGACTGCATTTTCATCGGCACAGAGCCGGCGTGGCACGGCCGGCCTCACGCTTTGGGCTGGCTGGCTTTTGCGATGGCCGATCGGGCGCATTGCTCGGTCGAGATCCTGCGGCAGACAAACCTTTGACACACCCCGGACAATTTGCTAGTCAACTTTCGCCTGCCAGCGGCGGAAGGCGTATCTGAAAGAGGACTTCCAACAGAGGAGAAAACAAACATGCCGATAAAACCAAGCGAGGCCGAAGAGAGATACTTCAAGACGCAGGAACTGCAAATGCGAATGCAGAAGCTGGCGGACGAACAGCGAGCCACCGCCGAGGCAGAGAAACGCCGCCTAAAGGAACTGCACTGGATGCATTGCCCGAAATGCGGCCAGCAGTTGGCCGCGGAGAAATACGGAACGGTGGAGGTGGACCTTTGCCCCACCTGCAAGGGAGTGTGGCTGGACGCATATGAATTGGAGACCATCGTGGAGAGCGCCGGCCAAAGCAGCCCGTTCCGCGCGTTCCTTAAGATTCTGGGTGCGCGATGACCAAGGGCCTTGTGAGATCATCGCTTGGTGCGTCGGCTCCGGCTTGGCACACGCTGGCAATCGACACCGTCTGCTCCAACCTGGCCTCAGTGCCGGCCGGGTTGACTGGCGCCGAGGCCACACACCGGCTGGCGCAGCACGGCCCGAATGAACTGCAAGCCGCCCATCGCGTTTCGCCGTGGGCGTTGCTCGCCGAACAGTTTAAGAACGTGCTGGTGGTGATCCTCTTGGTCGCCACGACACTCTCGTTTTTCCTGGGCCACGGCGTAGAGGCCATCGTCATTGCTGTCATCGTGCTGTTCGCCGTGCTGCTGGGCTTCGTGCAGGAATACCGCGCCGAGCGGGCCATTGAGGCGTTGCGGCAGATGGCCGCACCGACCGCCGCTGTCCTGCGCGACGGCCGCGAGGCGCAAATCCCGGCGCGCGACTTGGTGCCCGGCGACGTCGTGCTCTTGCGTGCAGGCGACAGGATTCCCGCCGACGCGCGGTTGACCGAGGCGGTCAACCTGCAGATCGAGGAAGCCGCGCTCACCGGCGAGTCGGTGCCGGTGGAAAAACACACCGCGCCGCTCGATAACCCAGACCTCGGCCTCGGCGACCGCAAGAACATGGCCTACGCCGGCACTGCAGCGACCTACGGCCGCGGCCGCGCATTGGTTGTCGCCACAGGCATGAACACCGAGTTCGGGAAAATTGCCCGGATGTTGCAGGGCGTTGAGACCGGCAAGACGCCGTTGCAGGTGAACCTCGACAAGGTCGGCCGCGTGCTGGCGTGGGCGGCATTGGCGATTGTGGCGATTATTGTCGGCGTGGGCTTGGTGCGCGGCCAGCCGTTGATCGAGATGCTGATCTTCGGCATCGCGCTGGCGGTCGCAGTGGTGCCCGAAGCGTTGCCCGCCGTTGTCACCATCTCGCTGGCCATCGGCGTCCAACGCATGGTCAAACGTCACGCGCTCATCCGCCGCCTGCCAGCCGTCGAGACGCTCGGCAGCACGTCGGCCATCTGCTCTGACAAGACCGGCACGTTGACGAAAGACGAGATGACGATTCGCGAAGTGTTCGTCGCCAGCCAACTGCTGGAAGTTTCCGGTGCAGGCTACGAACCGGTCGGCCGGTTTTCGTGCGGTGGTGTGTCGGAGAAACCCAGCAGCGCATTGCGACAACTGCTGCAAACTGCTGCGCTAGCTTCCGATGCCCGCATCGTGCGCGATGAGGCCGATGGCCGCTGGGATGTCAAAGGAGATCCCACCGAAGGCGCGTTCATCGTTGCTGCCGCCAAAGCCGGCCTGAACAAGGCCGACCTCGATGCGCAGTTCCCCCGCGTGAACGAGATCCCGTTCACCTCTGAAACCAAACGCATGACCACGCTGCATGCCGGCGGGATGGCCTGCTCGAAAGGCGCGCCGGAGATGATTCTGGATTCGTGTGCGCGGCTGCTGACGGAGAACGGCGAAGTTCCGCTCGACGCTCTCGGCCGCGCGACGATTCTGGAAACAGCGCGCCAGAGGGCTGGGAAGGCGTTGCGCGTGTTGGCCGTGGCGACCAAGCCAAACACGACGCTGGAGACGGCGGAGTGCAAGATGGTTTTCCTCGGCCTCGTCGGGATGATTGACCCGCCGAGGCCCGAGGCCAAGGCCGCCGTCGAGACCTGCAAGACGGCCGGCATCAAGGCCGTAATGATCACTGGCGATCATCCGCTCACCGCTCAGGCCATCGCCCGCGAACTCGGCATCCTCAAGGCCGGCCGCGTCGTCACCGGCGCGGAGTTGGAAGCCATGAGCGACGCCGAGTTGGAGCATGCAGTGCAGGAAATCGAGGTTTACGCGCGCGTCTCGCCGGCGCATAAGCTGCGTGTCGTCACGGCGCTCCAGAAGCGCGGCCAGGTCGTTGCGATGACGGGCGATGGCGTGAACGACGCGCCGGCGTTGAAGAAAGCCGACATCGGCATCGCGATGGGTATCACCGGCACGGGCGTTAGCAAAGAGGCCGCCGCCATGACGTTGACCGATGACAATTTTGCCTCCATCGTTGCAGCAGTGGAAGAAGGCCGCGGATTGTTCAGCAACATCAAGAAATACTTGATGTATCTGCTCTCCTCGAACATCGGCGAGATCGGCTTGATGACCGCCGCGACGCTGGCCGGAATGCCGTTGCCGCTGAGCGCCGTCCAAATCCTCTACGTCAACCTCGCCACCGACGGCCTGCCCGCGCTGGCGCTGGCGGTGGATCCTCCCGAAGGCGACCTGATGCGCCGCATGCCGCGCGACCCGCGCGCGGGCATCTTCACGCGGCCCGTGGTGCTGCTAATGCTGATGGGCGGCTTGTGGTCCATGGCGATCAACTTCGGCGTCTTCGCGTGGGCGTTGAACTCCGGTCGCAGCCTGTCGGAGGCGATGACGATGACCTTCGTGACGCTGGTGCTGACTGAGTTAATCAAAGCCTACAACTTTCGCTCCGACCGTCACACGGTGTTTCGCCGTCCGTTCGCCAACAAATGGCTGAACCTGGCGATCCTCTGGGAACTCGCGCTGTTAGTGCTGATCGTTCACGTGCCGTTCCTGGAGCGGGCATTCGGCACATTCAACCTCCCGCTGACCGACTGGGCCATCGCCGCGGGACTGGCACTGACTATTTTGCCGGCGCTCGAATTGGCCAAGTGGATAGTGCGGCGCGGATGTTTCGGGAACATGGCGTGATGAGTGTGGGCGTTTCCACCGGCTCGCAATGGCCGCGGTTGCACAACAGACTGGGCATATGAGTCAGATCGCCACGGAAATCATTATCATCCTGTTGCTGATCATGGTCAACGGCGTGTTGGCCATGACCGAGATGGCTGTCGTGTCGGCCCGCAAAACACGCCTCAGACGGATGGCCGACCAACGCGACCCGCGCGCCCGCGCGGCGCTTGATCTGGCGGAGTCGCCTACTCGTTTCTTTTCCACTGTGCAGGTGGGCATCACGCTGGTGGGCGTGCTGGCCGGCGCGTTTGGCGGCGCGACGATTGCCGAGCAGATCGCAGCCGCCCTCGCACCGGCGGGCGTCCCGGCGCAGTACGCCGAAGGTATCGGCATAGGCATCGTCGTGCTCACCATCACCTACTTGTCGCTCATTCTCGGCGAACTGGTGCCCAAGCGCATTGCCTTGGCCAATCCAGAACGCATCGCGCGAGTCATGGCCGGCCCGATGAACCGGCTGGCGGCGCTGACCTCGCCGGTGGTGAGACTACTTACCGTCTCGACCGACTTGGTGCTGCGGCTGATCCGTCTGCGCGAGAGCAAAGAGCCTCCGGTGTCAGAAGACGAAGTGAAGCTGCTCATGCAAGAGGGTCTGCGGGCGGGCATCTTCCACCAAGCCGAACCGCCCATGGTCGAGAGCGTGATGGCCTTGGACCGGCTGACCGTGCGTGAGTTGATGACCCCGCGTGTGAAAATCATCTGGATCAACGTCAACGATCCCCACCAGGCCATCTGGCACAAGATCGTCGTCAGCGGCCACTCCACATTTCCCATTTATGAAAACAGCCGCGACAATGTTGTTGGCGTGGTAACCGTGAAAGCCGTCTACGCCAACCTCGCCGCCGGGGTCCCGGTGAACGTCCGCGACCTGATGATGCCACCGCTCATCGTCTCCGCATCGCAAACGGCCATCTCGTTGCTGGAATGCTTCAGAAAAGCGCGCAAGCACTTCGCGCTGGCCCTTGACGAATCCGGCGGCGTGGCCGGACTGGTGACACTGCACGACATGATGGAGGCCGTCTTGGGCGATTTCCCCTCGCCTGAAGAACGCCTCAAACCGACCGCCCAACGCCGCGACGACGGCTCGTGGTTGGTGGACGCGATGCTGGAGGCCGATGAGTTTGAGCGGCTCGTGCCGAAGTTCAAACTCGATCCGTCGACCGAGCGCGACTACACCACCTTTGGCGGCTACGTGAGCAATCGCCTGGGCCGCATCCCCAACGAGGGCGAGTGGTTTGAGTCCCAGGGCTTTCGTGTCGAGATCATTGATATGGACCGCCAGCGTGTGGACAAAGTTCTCCTGATTCCGCTCAACAAGCCTTTGCAGCCCACTCCTTGATGCAGGTGGCGTGGCTTCCATCTCATAGTTGTCGTAATGCACCGGTGTTCTTCTCGTCAAAGCCAACGATGTGTTTGCCGGTCAGTTTGAACCGCCTGGTGATGGTGTTGTCGTAAATGAGCCAGCGGCGTTTCATGGGTGTGATTCGTAACCCGTAATTCGTGATTCGTAAAACGAATTACGATTCTCGAACCACGATTCACGAACCACGAATTACGATCCCCCGCATCACGCCTTCGCCGCGCCGTTGTCCGCCTGCTTCTCGTCCTTGCCGCGCTGCTCGGCGATGGCCTGCTCGCGGCGATGCCAGAAGAGGACGATCGGGCTGGCAATGAAGACCGAGCTGTAGGTGCCGGTCAGGATGCCGACGAGGAAACAGAACGCGAAGTCTTGAATGCTGCCGGTGCCGAAGATGAAGAGAATCAACGTCGCGCCGAGTGTTGTGGTGCCCGTCAGCATGGTGCGCGAGAGCGTCTCGTTGATGGCCTTGTTCATCAGGCTCTTGTAGGAGTGCTGGCCAAGGCCGCCAAGCTTCAGGTCCTCGCGGATGCGGTCATAGACAACGATGGTGTCGTTGATGGAATAACCGATGATCGTCAGAATCGCCGCCACGATAGGCGCGGAAAACTCGCGTCCGCTGAGGCAATACCAACCCATGGTCATGAGGATGTCATGGATGGTGGCGACAAACGCGCCGACAGCAAACGGGAACTCGAACCGGAAGGTCACGTAGAGCGTGATCATGATCAGGCCCCAGAGGATGGCCCAGCCGGCGCCTTTGAGCAGTTCAAGGCCGACGGTGGGGCCAACGCGCTCGATGCCGACGCGGGTGAACTGCGCCTCGGGAAACTTCGTGCGCAAGACCTGCTCGACCTTCTCGCCTTCGTTGTAACCCACCTTGACTTCCAGGAACTGCTTGCCGGAACCGACGTCTTTTTGGAATTGAATAAGGCTCTCGCGCATGCCGGCGTCGGTGATGGCCTTGTCGAGTTTGTCCACGTCCACGCGCTGGGCGAAGGTCATGGTCAACGAATCGCCACCGGCGAAATCCACGCCATAAACCTCGCCGTTGAGGTGCAAACCGCCGCGCTGGACGAAGCTGACGGTGCCGGCAGCGATGAGAAGCCAGGAGCCGATGAACGCCCACTTGGCCATGCCCATGAAGTCTATGTTGGTGATGCTGACCCATCGCATCATGCCGATCTTGGTGAGCCAACCTTTTTTCAGCATGAACTCGAAGACCAACCGCGTGCCGACGACAGCGGTGAAGATGTTGGCGGCGATGCCGATGGTCAGCGTCAAGCCAAAGCCTTTGACCGAGCCAGCTCCGAGCATAATGAGAATGATGGCGGAAAGGATGGTGGTAGTATTGGAGTCGAGAATGGCGCTCCATGCCTTGCTGAAGCCGGCGTCCAGCACGGCGCGCATGTTCTTGCCCGCCCGCTGTTCCTCGCGGAACCGCTCGTAGATGAGGACGTTGGCGTCCACGGCCATGCCGATGGTTAGCACGATGCCGGCGATGCCGGGCATAGTGAGTGTCGAGCCAAGTATGGCCATGACACCCATCAGGATGATCATGTTCAGCAACAAGGCGATATTGGCCACCAGACCGGCGCGCCAATAATACATGACCATGAAGATGACCACGAAGACCGCGCCAAGAACCGACGCGCGAACGCCGCTCTCGATATTGTTGCTGCCCAGCGAGGGATCCACGCCACGCTCTTCAAGGATTTTCGCAGGCGCTTCCAGCGGGTTCTCCAGGATGTTCGCAAGGTTCATCGCTTCCTTGTAGTCGAACTGGCCGGTGATGACGCCGTTGCTCATGATCTTGGATTGGATGACCGGCGCGCTCTTGACCTCGCCGTCGAGGACGATGGCGAGCCGGCGGCCGATGTTGTCACCGGTGACCTGGCCAAAAATCGTTGCGCCTTCGCTATCAAACTGAAACCCGATCTCCGGCGCGCCTGTGTAAGCATCGCCGTGGACGCTGGCGCGTGTGAGATAGCGACCGGTGAGCGGCTTGGCGGGCGGGCCGGCAGGACGCTTGGTGACGAGCAACTTCTCAGTATGGAGCTTGCCGTCGCGAGTTTCGCTGAGTTCCTTCAGTTCGTAGCCGGGGGGAATCTCACCACGGGTGACGAGGTCTTCCATGCTGGGATCACCCGAACTCTCCGGCTGATAGACAAGCTTGAATTCCAGGTAGGCGGTTTTCTGGATGATGCTGCGCGCCGATTCCTTGTCGGCCTCGGTCAGGCCGGGCAACTGGATGAGAATGCGCGTCTCACCAACGGGCTGGATGACCGGCTCAGCGACACCGAATTTGTCCACGCGTTTGCGGAAAGTCTCGATAGCTTGGGTCACGGCTTCCTCACGGCGGAACTTGTCGAGCTTGGTGACGTCCAATTCCACCAGGAACGACGTGCCACCCTTGAGGTCGAGACCGAGGCGGAATTTCCCGGCGTTTCGTTTCTGGACCCGCGCCAGGATATCGAGGTTCGGCGTCTTGGAATCCTTCTTGGTGAAACCTGGGAAGTATTTCTTCAGGTCGATGTTTTGCTGCTCGACCTGAGATCGCAGGTTCGCGTAGGCGCGCTCCGGGTGGGCGGCCTGCGCCTTGCGGACGGCGGCCATGAGTTTGGTGAACGCCTCATCCTTCTGCGTGGCGGTCGTCTCGAAGGTGGCGATGAGGTCCTGATCCATGGGCGGCCACAGCGCGTAGAACGATGCGGCGACGATGGATAGGATGAGAATGGTGCGGCTGAGGAGGCTTCGTTGCATGGCGATTAGTTCTTGGAAGCGGGCTGGTCATCCTCGCTGGTTCGCTGGGTGACGGTTTGGACGGCCGAACGCAGCAACTCGACCTTGACGTTGTCGGCGATGCGCACGATGACGGTCTTCTCCTTGACGTTGGTGACCGTGCCGAGAATGCCACTGGTGGTGACAACCTTGTCACCGCTCCGGAGCGATTCGAGCATCTTCTGCGTTTCCTTCTGCTTCTTCTGTTGCGGCCGGATCAACATGAAGTACAAGACCACGAAAATCAGCACCGGGAACAACATCGTGTTCAGCATCTTCGCCCACTCCGGCGCATTCTCGCCGATGGGCGCGCCCATCGCCAAAACTGGAAACAAACAAGTCGTCATCACGTCTTTTTTCCTTTGCAGGCCAGGCGTCCTGCCTGGCCAATCATCATCTCACTTCGGACAGGCAGGATGCCCGTCCTACTCTTTGTTCACTCGATAATTCGCCACCAACTCGCGGCGGAAACTCTCAAACGACCCGGCCGCAATCGCGGCTCGCAGGTCGCGCATCAGTTGCAGATAGACGTGCAGGTTGTGCCACGTCAGCAGCCGCAAACCGAGAATCTCGCCGGCATTGAACAGGTGCCGCACATAGGCCCGCGAATAATGCCGGCAACAATAACACGCGCAACCTTCCTCGACCGGTCGCGGATCGTCCTTCCACGCCGCCACGCGCACGCTCTGCGTGCCGCGCCGCGTAAACGCCGTTCCGTTGCGCCCGACCCGCGTCGGCAGCGCGCAATCGAACATATCCACACCGCGCGCCACCAATTCCACAATCTGCCGCGGCGTGCCAAGACCCATCACATAGCGCGGCTGGTTGGCCGGCAACAACGGCGCCGTCACCTCGGCGATGCGGAACAATTCTTCGTCCGGCTCGCCGACACTCAGGCCACCGATGGCGTAACCGTCAAAACCAGTCGCCATCAACTGCTCCGCGCAGTGCCGCCGCAGGTCCTCATAAACACTGCCCTGCACAATGCCAAAGAGCTTGCCGGCAAAGCCAATAGTCGCAGCCTCCTGCCGGCAACGAGCCGCCCACGCTAGTGAACGCTCCACGGCTTTGCAAGCGGTTTCTCTGTCGCACGGATAGTGCGGACACTCGTCCAGAACCATCGCAATATCCGAGCCGAGCGCGTGTTGGATCTCCATCACCTCCCGCGGCCCGAGGAAGCACGCCGCCCCGTCAATGTGGCTCTGGAAATGCACCCCATCGTCCGTCAGCTTGCGCAGCTTCGCCAGTGAGAATACCTGGAACCCGCCGCTGTCCGTCAGGATCGGCCCGTCCCATCCCATGAACCGGTGCAGCCCGCCCGCCGCGCGGATGATCTCGACGCCCGGCCGCAGGTTCAGGTGATAGGTGTTCGACAAAATGATCTGCGCGCCCAGCTCCCGCATCTCGTGCGGCGTCATGCACTTCACCGTTCCCTGGGTGCCGACCGCCATGAAACAAGGCGTCTCCACTGTGCCATGCGCGAGCGTCAGCCGCCCAATGCGCGCGGCCGAAGCAGTATCGGTTTGCAAAAGCTGAAACATCGTGAATCCGTTAAAAACCAAGAGCGCGACACGCTACCACGAGTCGGTTTTTCTTGTCGAGCATGGCGGCTTGTCGGTTCTCGGCGCAGTGACGCCGCCGCCCCCGGCCTGAATTCCACTTGGTTTCCCCATAACCCCGCGTTTCTCTGCGTGCCTGAACCTTTCACGCACTCACACATGCGCTTTCCCCGCGAAAGAAAATGGCGGAGAGGGTGAGATTTGAACTCACGTTGACCTTTCGGCCAAACCGGTTTTCGAGACCGGCGCTTTCAACCGCTCAGCCACCTCTCCGCAGCAACGGCTTGGCTAACGTAGAAACCACCACGCAACGGCGCAAGAAGATTCTCAAGGAAGAAACGGGCGAAGTCTCTGTGGCCGGCCGTCCGCCTCAACAAACGCCACCTCTTCCAACCCTTCCGCGCCGCAGGAACAGACACCGAAGCCGCGTGATGTCGTGAGCGAACTAAACAGGCGAGTCGCGCTATCGTGACCGCGAAGCGGGAGTTGATGCAGACGCCCCTGCAGTTGATCTGGTTGATGTGAGCCTGAACTGAGTTTGGATGGATAGAGATGTCTGTGGCGTCCGGCTCGTTGAAACGCCGGTGACTGGACGAATTACCGGGTGGCGTCTTGGGCAAAATCATCGAGACGCATTCCCCGGCCCCTCATCCGCCGCCGGTCGCTTAGGGGGGATACCACACAATCTGGCACTTCGGCAGATACTTCTTGAGTTCATCCACTCCTGCCTTCGTCACCTTCGTGCCGTCGAGCCAAAGCACCACCAATTTCGTCAACGTCTTCAGATGCTCCAGTCCCGCGTCGCCGACCTTCGTGCCCCGGAGGCCAAGGCTCTCCAATTTCGTCAACGTCTTCAGATGCTCCAGCCATGCGTCGCTGACCTGCGTTTCGGAGAGGTCAAGCAACTTCAACTTCGTCAACGTCTTCAGATGCTCCAACCCCACGCCGCTGATTTGCGTGTCCATGAGGTATAGACAATGCAACTGCGTCAACGGCTTCAGATTCTCCAGCCCCGCGTCGCTGACCTTCGTGTAGCCGAGATTAAGCATCTCCAACTTCGTCAACGTCTTCAGATGCTCCAGCCCCGCGTCGCTCACCTTCGTGAAGGTGAGGTCAAGCTCCCGCAATTGCGTCAGCGTCTTCAGGTTCTCCAGCCCCGCGTCGCTGACCTTCGTGTCGAAGATGTAAAGCAACTTCAATTTCGTCAACGTCTTCAGATGCTCCAGCCCCGCGTCGCCGACCTTGGTCTGGGAGACGCATAGCCCCCGCAACTGCGTCAGTAACTTGAGGGCAGCAAGGTCTTCATCGCGGATGTCCGAGTTACTCAAGTCCAACTCAGTGACCTTTGCGGGGTTCGCGCCGTGCAGTGCCTTGACGACGACCGGGGGCAACACGGGCGCGGGCTCGGGTTCGGCGGCGGCAAGGGTCGTGGCCAAGCAGGCGGCGGTCAGAAGCGTTGGGAGAGCCAGGTGCGCGAGGAACCGTTCCAGCTTCATGGGCGCAAAGTCTAGCACCCGACGGCTTGGGATTGCAACGGGCGGCGCGAATTGTGAATCTGTAGCCGCCCGATTGCCATCTCTCGCTGAACTGGCTCCGCCCCTCCCCACAATCCCGCCGATTCGCTGGTATAATCTAATGCAACAGGATTAACCTGTCGCGATACCCATCCTGCAAAGGCTGGTTTTTTCGTGTCAACCACGGAAGACTCAGCCTCGGGTCTTCTATCATCCCACAGGAAGAGACTCCATGACCGTCAAATCAGGACAGTTGCTCGTTGATGAAATCATCCCGAGGATCACAGCCGTTGTTGTCCGATCAGCGAAGCGCGTCGGATGCGAGGACGTTGAAGAGGTGACGCGGGACACAATCGCGATGGCTGTCAAGATGCTGAGCAACATTGAGCGAGCCGGAAAGGTCGCCAGCCATGATGTCACTCGCGTTCTGAAATCTATTTCTTGTGCGCGCCGGAAAGAAACTTACGGCTTCGTGGCCGCAAACATCTTTCCGTTTCGGGCGCAAATCATCTGCGCCACATAACGCCCTGAGAGCGCGGCTGACGGCAGCCCTCCGCCCACGACCACCCAATGGCCGGCCATATAAAAGTCTTCAAGTCCCGGCAGTGTGCAGGGGATGCGCCGTCCGATCATGCGCGCCGTCGGCAGCCAGCCTTCGTAACTGCCCCGCCAGTTGGCGGTATAGCGTGCGAACGTGGTGGGCGTCGCGACATCCGACTGTTCCAGTTGCTCTGCGAGACCGGGAAATCTCCGGTCAAGAATGCCGATGACCTTTTGCAGGATGGCTTCCTTTTCTGCCTGATAACCTTGCGGATTGTCCTTCTTGAGCTTGATCCAGAAATCGTAAAGCGTCGCGATCCGGACCGTCATGACCGTCTTGCCTTCCGGGCAAAGTCCCGCATCCGAACCAAACACCGAGACCTCCATCCGCGAATGGCACATTTGGTTGTCTACAACCAGCGGTTGCGCGAGCGGCAGGCTGAGGTTTTGGGGTGTGCCCGGAAACTCCTGGTCGATCCCGAGCGAAACCTGAATCAAGGCTGGAAATAACTCGTTCTGTTCGTATAGCCGGACGAGGCGTTTGTCCACATACCGGCCGCCTAACATTTTGAAGATCGTTGTGTGACCATCTGCGCAGGAGATCACGGCAGACGCCGGAATCATAATCCCGTCGTCGCAATTCACTCCCGTCGCGCGGTCGTTTTCGACCCGAACCGAAACCACGCGGGTGTTGTATCGAATCACGCCTCCAAGCCGGGCATAACGATCCGCAATCGCCCCGGCAAACGCCCGCGAGCCGCCGACGACGAAGCCGGTGTTTCTGCGGGAGCGGAACGCCAGAATCATGACGAGCACGAACGCGGACATGTGTTCGTAGCTGGCGAGCGTCAGCAACGTCTCGCGCAGAAATGCGTTCCGGTATTTCGCCAGATACTTGGCAACTGACAGTCCTTTCCATTTCAGGAACACGGGCAGTATCGGAACGTAACTCAATCCGAGCCGTATTTTTTCGAGCAGCGTCATCAATTCCAACGGCTTCTCCAGCGGCGGTTCCAACGAAACGCAACGCCGCGCCGCGCGCACCAGCTCGTCAATAAGCGCGGAGTCTTCAGGCGCAATGCGTTTGAACTCGGATGAAAGCCGGTCCAGATCGGCGGGCACGGAGAGACTGGTGCCATCGGCTCCCTCCATCCAGACGGTTTCGTCATGGAGCATGATTTTCCGGTCCGTAATAGCGCCCAGTTCCATCCAAATCTGGTAAAATGCCGAGGCCGGATTCGTGCCGAACAGCCAGCGCAAGCATCCGTCGAAGACGTAAGGTCCGCGATCCCACGAGGTGCACAATCCGCCGGGCTGCATGCCCATTTCAAGAATCTCAGATTGAATGCCGTTCATCTGCAGATAGCAGCCGCAGGAAAGTCCAGCAATCCCGCCGCCAATGATGATGACTTTTCTGGCAGCGGTCCCGGCGTTGGCCGGCACCATGCGGGATACCTTTTCCACGTTCATCACTTCAACGGACAAGGATTCTGATTCAGCGCCACCAGAGGAAGGACACTGCCTTGAGGCATGCTTCCGGCCCCAGCGGGCTGAACTCGCAAACAACCTGGACCATATTGATGACGTGTGTTTCCCGCGGAATTCGATCGTATCACCAGCATGAGATCACTCCTGCGTGGCCCCCAAAGGGCCACCCGCCCGCAACAAGCGCGCCACAGTGCCAACCGCCTTGCACAGATGTTCCGTCGTGTGTTCCGCCGAGATGAAGAAGCGCAAACGCGCCTGGTCTTCGGCCACCGCCGGATAGATCATCGGGAAAACGTTGATCCCTTCTTCGAAGAGCTCAGCGGACAGACGCAGGCACCGAACCGAGTCACGCACAATGACTGGAACCACGGCGGTGTCGCGAGACAAGCCCGTGTCCAGACCGGCCGCGCGCGCCTCAGCCAGAAACAACCGTGTATTGTCCATCAGCTTTGCGACTCGCCACGGCTCCTGTTCGATGAGGCGCAACGCTGTCAGCGCGGCGACCGCATCCGCAGGTGACATGCCAGCACTGAAGACGAAACCTGGTACGGTGTACTTAAGGTAGTGGATCAGCCGGCGGCTGCCTGCAACATAGCCGCCAACGCTGGCCAAAGACTTGCTGAGGGTTCCCATCCACAAATCCACCGCTTCCCGCTCGATGGCGAAGTGCTCACCAATGCCACGTCCCGTCCGTCCCATCACCCCGAGCGAATGGGCCTCATCGACGAAGATCGATGCGTTGTGCTGCCGAGCCAGGGAAACGAGCCGCGGCAGGTTCGGGTAGTCACCGTCCATGCTGTATGCGCCCTCCACGACGATGAGCGCCTTGTCGGCATCGGCGCGGTTGCGCCGGAGGAGATCGTCGAGCGCAGCCAAGTCGTTGTGGGAGAAGGATAGACGCTTTGCACGCGACATCTGGCAGCCCAAAAGGATGCTGTTGTGGGCGAACTCGTCGTGGATCACGAGATCGCGAGCTCCGAGGATGTGGCCCAAGACCGCGACATTCGTGGCGTAACCGGCGGTGAAAACCATGGCGTCTTCCACGCCCAAGAAAGCCGCGAGAGCCTGCTCGAGTTCCCGATGCAGCGGGCGCTCACCCGATGCCAACCGACTGGCCGAGGCCGAGGTGCCGAACCGCTCGATAGCGTCCTGGGCCGCGCGCTTGACCCGCGGATCTCCGGCCAAACCCAGGTAGTTATAGCAGGAGAAGTTTATCAACGTGCGACCGCCAATGTTGACCGTGCCTGCGGCCGGGCCCTCGACGGTGCGAAAACAAGGATCAACCATGCCCAAACTAGCGAGATGATCCATACGGGTGAAGAACTCAACCACCTCGGGAGCCTCTTCCAAGCGCCCCACCGACGAGCCACGGCCCATGGGTTGCCCCTCGGCTCCCGTTCCCCGGTTGTCACCAGCGCGGGTCTGGAGGAGTTGCCGCAACACTGCCCGCTTCCTCTCCGAATCAAAGGAAGGAATGTCTTCAGCCATATCTTTTACTCTTGTGTCTGGATCTCCGCTCGCCCGTTTGTCTACGCCCTTGCTTTTGCAGTGCCAGCGAGGCAACGCGCGGCCATTTTCTCTGCCAATTGCTGCACGGATGGGCCGGTCATCAGTTCCATGGACGAGATTGGCACGCCCATCCTTCCTTCGAGAGCCGTGGCCAACTCCACTGCCATCAATGAATCGAAGCCCAAATTGCGAATAGGTTCGGCGGCGTCGATCTTCTCCCGGGGCAGGCGCATGGTATCGGCCACGATCTGGTGGATGCGATCGACCAAGTAGGGCACCCGTTCCTCGGATGGCAGCGTGCTGATGGAGGCGGCGAGGTCGCCCTCTACCGTCCCTTCACTGGCCGCGTGCGCCGACATGAGATGGGCCAGTGCCGGTTGTGCTGCAGCGTGGAGATGGATCGTGGCCCAGCGCTTCCAGTTCACAGCGAAGACTCCGATCTGCACGGGGTCGAGCCGCACCAGCCGGTCGAGCACTCCCAACACCTCATCGTTGACCAGCGGCCGCATGCCGATGCGCTCGAGCTGCTGCCGCAGGCCATCG
This sequence comes from Verrucomicrobiota bacterium, assembly GCA_016235595.1. GTDB lineage: Bacteria > Verrucomicrobiota > Verrucomicrobiia > CAIQCK01 > CAIQCK01 > CAIQCK01. The sequence goes on along the minus strand of JACRJX010000016.1, from coordinate 155,746 downwards.
GCACGGGCCACCATCCCGGTCTCGCCCAGCACACCCCAGTTGACTGTGAGGGCCGGCAACCCGTCGGCCCGCCGCCTCTGGGCGAGTGCATCGAGAAACGCATTGGCTGCCGCATAGCTGGCTTGGCCAACATTGCCGAGCAGCGAAGAGACCGACGAGAACAGGATGAAGGCATCAAGCTCGCAGTGTTTCGTACACTCGTGCAGATTCCACGCGCCCTTGACCTTGGGACTCATCACGCGTTCAAGCTTGTCGTCAGTGATGGACGCAACGAGCCCATCGTCCATGACGGCCGCGGAATGCACCACTCCCCGGAGCGTCGGCATGCCGAAGGACTTGGTGTCGACCAGAGCGCGGGTCTCGTCCAGGTTGGCCACATCCGCCTTCACCACGCGAACCTTAGCACCGAGTTTCTCAAGATCGGCAACGCCTTGCGCGGCTTCAGGAGTGTCGCTGCCGCGGCGGCCAGCCAGCACCAGGTTGCGTACGCCACGGGCTACAGCCCACTTCGCCACGGTCAGCCCAAGCCCGGTGAGCCCGCCCACGATGAGCCAGGTGCCCCGCAGGACCGGTGGCGCGTCGTCAGGCAGTTCGGGATGAACGACGGCAGCCGGATCGTCGAAAGACAGCACGAGCTTGCCGATGTGCTGCGAGCGGGCCATATGCTTGAACGCCTCGACCGCCTTCGAGATCGGCAAGCTCTTTGACGGCAAGGGCATCAGTTGGCCCGCTTCGAGCGCCTGCCACACCTCGCGCATGATGCGCAAGTATTCATGGGGACGCTCGGCCCGCAGCCGATCGAAGTCGACCGCGATGAAATCGAGATTCTCATTGAAGGGCGCGAGCCCAATGGGAGTGTTGAGATCGATGTCGCGCTTGCCGAACTCGATGAAGCGGCCGTACGGTCGCAAGAGCTTCAGTCCCTTGAGCAGCCCCTCACCCGCCAACGTGTTGAGCACGACATCGACACCCTTGCCCTGAGTCCACGCCATGATGTCGTCGAAGAAGGCCAGCGAGCGCGAGTCGGACACGTGCTCGATGCCGATCGAACGCAGGTAGTCTCGTCGCTCGGGTGTGCCGGCGGTGGCGTAGATCTCGGCGCCAATCCGGCGCGCGATCTGGATGGCCGACAACCCCGCGCCACCGGTGGCCGAGTGGATGAGAATGCGTTCCCCCTTGCACAGCCGCCCCCGCTCGACCAAGGCGTACCAAGCCGCGACCATGGGGGTGATGAAGCTGCACCCATCCTCAATCTTCATGCCATCGGGTAGTCGCACGAGTTGCGAAAGGTCAGCAGTGGTGAGATGGGATCGGAAGGATCCTTGATACGACAGCGCGACCCGATCACCAACCCGCAGGCCCCGCACTTCCTTGCCAACCCGAGCAATGACCCCAGCGCACTCCATGCCAAGCTCTTCGCCAAAATGAGTGGGTGTCAGGACGCGCGACGACAGCATTCCGAGCGCCTTCATTACGTCCTTGAAGTTGATCGGGACTGATTTGACCTCGACCTCCACTTCGTTCGGCTCGGGCGCACGCCGCCAGAGACGCCGGAGCCTCAGCCCATCCAGACTACCGCGCGTCTCACTTTTGAGCACGAATGCCGCCTTCTGCCGATGGCTGCGGAGCGGTGGCCAGGGAGCCGACGCGAGCGTGCCGTCAGTCGAATCGAGGCGGCGTACCAGGCGCTGATCGCGCCGCCAAGCCACCTCGGTCTCGGCATCCTCACCGCATTCGAGTTCCGCAACAACCACCTCGAACCCTGAGTCAACACCGAGATCGACTGTGCGCAGCCGCAATTCAGGCTGCTCGAGCCGCGCCACCCGCGCCACGCCCCACAATGGCGCACTTCCAATGTCCGGCGCTGCAGGCCCCTCGTCCAGTCGATGAACATTACGGGTGACAACGAGCACCAAGGGCAATCCCCGTCCGCCTTGCCCGATGGAATCCAAGGCGCGCAAGCATGAGAGAAAGGCCTTGGTCTCAGCCAAGGCCACCTCAGCCTGGGTTTTGCCGTCGGTCACACCTGCAACCCACACGACGTTCCTGAACACCGCGCTCTGTCCCAGAAGTGGAGCCAGATCCTCGCCCGGCCGAAAGCTGAGATGCTCTGGGTCCACGCCACCGTGTTTTGTGCCGGGCGTGGCAACCACCAAACGCCGGACGCCGCGCTGGCGCAAGAGCCGCTCGAGTGCCGGAGCCTCCGCAGCCGGTGCGAAGACCAGCACGTCGTCGAGCACAGGAGCAGTCGACGCGGACGGCGGCAGGGACTCCGACGCGATCTCAGACTGGACAACCCAGCGCGACTCGAAAAGCAAGTCCTTCCACACCGGTGCTTTCTGGGGACGAGCGGCCACGAGCGCGCAGGAAACGCCGCGCAGCGATGCCACCGGCTGGCCTGCCTCAGTAAAGAAATCGACCTCACCCAAAATCTCCGTGGCGGTGACCTTCGTCAGTCGGCTATGCACAAGCAGGGGCCCGGCGATGGGAGCGTAGCTTGTCACACTGGCGATGCGCACAGGCAAGAAGCGCCGGTTCGCACCCAGCGGATCGCGATGTTCCGCGACCACGGCCAAGGCCTGCAAGCCCAAGTCGAGCACAGTCGGATGCAACCGGTAGGCCTCGCCGTGCCGACCTCCGTCCGCAGGCCCCCGCGCGCACACCAGCACCTCGCCATCACCCAACGACGCCTCCACGATCCCTCGGAAACAAGGGCCGTAGTCGAGCCCGGTTTCAGCCAAGCGCTGGTACAACGTCGTGGCGTCCCATTTCTTTCCACAACGCAGCCGTATGGCCTTGATGCAGCTCTCGCCGCTGTCACCCTTCCATGGCCCGGGATGGGTCCGCCGAACCGCGCCCCGGGCGCACAGCACCCAACCTCCTTCACTCCCGGCAGTGCAGCCATGGACTTCAAACTCGCCCGTGCGCGGCTCAAAGTGAATCTGGATCCGTGGCGGATCGCCATTGGCCACTACCAGCGGCCGCTGGAACTCGAGATCCTCGATGGCAATCGCCTGCTCCGGAGCTGGCCCTGCCAACGCAACCCCTATCTCCGCGTAGCCCACACCCGGAAAGACCGGCAAGCCGTTGACCCGGTGGTCAACAAGCCATGGGAAATACTGCCGGTTGAGTTCCACCTCGCGGACGGGCTTGGAGCCAACCACCGGATGTCCAAGCAGCGGATGCCCCGTGTAGCCGAGCCGCAGCCGCCGCGCCACCTCGTTCTCTCCCCAAAAGCGCTGGCGCTGCCACGGGTAGGTCGGAAGGCGCACGTATCTGCTATCGCCCGGAAGCAGCATCTGCCAGCGCGGCGAGTAACCCAACTCCCAGAGGCGACCTGTCGATTCCATCATTGCCCGAAGCTCGGGTTTCTCACGAATCAACGTGGCCACAGTCTGAACCTGCACGCCCCGCGCCTGCGCGCACTCACGGATCGAGATGGCCAGGACCGAGTGCGGGCCGATCTCGAGGAAGTGGCGGAAGCCGGCGCGAATCAACTCGCCAGCCGCATCGGCAAAGCGCACTGGCTCACGGACGTTGGACCACCAGTAGGCGGCGTGGTGGGCGGCGTTCTCAACCCGCTGGCCGCTTACTGTCGACCACAACGGGATGGTAGGCACCGTGGGGACGAGCCGCGCGAGCGCCGCGAGGAGCTCATCGCGCAGCGGGTCCATGCATATACTGTGGTAGGGAACCTCGACCTTGAGCTTGCGCGCGAAGACCTTCTCCTCGTCCAAGACCTTCGCCAGGGAATCGAGAGCATCGTGATTGCCGGACAGCGTTACATTCGACGGACCATTGATGGCGGCGATGCTCACTTGCTCTTCGAGCCCGCGGATGAAAGCACGCGCCTCGGCCTCGGACAACCCGACAGCAAGCATGCCGCCCTGCCCGGCCGTGCGTGCCTGCAGCCGACCGCGGTGAAAAATGGCAAGCGATGCATCATCGAGTGACAAGGCGCCGGCGATTGCTGCGGCCGCAACCTCCCCCACGCTGTGCCCCACAATAGCCTTTGGCACGATCCCTTGGCTGCGCAGGAGTTCCGCGAGCGCGACCTGCAATGCGAAATTAAGGGATTGAGCAAAGTGCGTCTCGGTCGCCCGCGAGGTGTGCTCGTCGCGCAGAAGCTCCTCGACGAGGCTGAAGTCGGCAAAGGAACCAAAAATGCCCTCCAGGCGGTCAATCGCCGCACGAAACACCGGCGCGGACTGGTAGAGTTCCTTGCCCATGCCCCACCACTGAGGCCCCATGCCAGTGAAGACGAAGGCGAGACCTGGCTCAGGCTCCCCAAGGGCGCTCGTAACCTCCACCTGTCCGGCATGGAGGGCGCGCAACCGCGCCACCAGATCTTCGCGGTTGTCAGTGACCACCGCCGCGCGTCGCTCGTGGTGTGTCCGGCGCAGGCACAGAGAATGAGAAACGTCGGCAAGGTGCAGGTCGCTGAGATCGCCGTGACCAATGAGCGCGTCGACATAGCGACCCGCCAGGGCCTTGAGCGCGTCGACGCTGCGGGCGGAGAACGGAAAGCAGAGTGCCGTTCGGGGAGAGGGTCGCGCCGTGACCAGAGCCGTCGCGTCTGCCTGAGGCGCGCTCTCCACCAGGATGTGCGCGTTGGTGCCGCCGTAGCCGAATGAATTCACTCCCGCACGGCGCGGTGCCTGTCCGGTGTCAGGCCAGGGACCGAGCTTGGTCTGAACATGCAACTTGAGTTGGCCAAAGTCGATGTTGGGATTGGGATTGTGAAAGTGCAGGCTGGGCGGCACAAAACCGTGGTACACGGCAAGGATCGCCTTCATGGCGCCTGCCACGCCGGCCGCAGCCTCGAGATGACCGATGTTCGTCTTGACCGAGCCGAGAAGACAGGGCCGTTCCGCCGGCCGACCGTCGGACAACACTGTGCCGAGAGCAAGCGCCTCGATCGGATCGCCCACCGCCGTGCCAGTGCCGTGAGCTTCGACGTATTGCACGGAAGCGGGATTTACCCCGGCCTGCCCATAGACCTCGCGCAAAAGAGCTATCTGCGCCTGGGGATTCGGGACCGAGATTCCGGGCGTGGCACCGTCCTGATTGGCGCCTGAGCCGCGCACGACAGCGTAGATACGATCTCCGTCGCGCTGAGCCTGCGCCAGCCGCTTGATAATGATCATCCCCGCGCCCTCCCCGCGTCCATAGCCATCAGCGCTGGCGTCGAAGGCCTTGCAGCGGCCATCTGGCGACAGGAACTTCCCCTTGCACATGCTGATCGTGTACTCGGGCTTGAGCATCACATTGACGCCGCCTACCAGCACATGGTCGCACTCGCCGGAGCGCAGGGACTGGCAGGCGAGGTGGAACGCCACCAAGGACGAGGAGCAGGCTGTGTCGAGCGCGACGCTCGGTCCGCGCAGATCGAAGGTGTAGGAAACGCGATTAGCCACGATGGCCATGGTGGCTGCGGCGGCAGTATGCGCATTGAGAAAAGCATGATTTTGCTGGGAAAAGTGGATGAGCATGTTGTCGAGGCAGAACACACCGATGTAGACACCGGTGCGTGAGCCCGCGAGCCGATCGAGAGGCAACCCCGCGTCCTCCATGGCCTCCCAAGCCAGCTCGAGAACGAGCTGCTGCTGGGGATCGAGGCGAACCGCCTCGTGGGGGTTGACGTGGAAGAAGCGCGCGTCAAAATCGAACGGAGAATCCGTCATGAACCCACCGCGGCGCACATACATTTTTCCGGTCACCGACGGGTCCGGATCGTAGAAAGTCTCTGTGCTCCAGCGCTCAGGCGGGACGTCCACGATGGCGTCCCGTCCCTCGCACAGGAGCTGCCAGAAAGCTGCGGGGCTGTTTGCCCCCCCCGGAAACCGACAGGCCAGTCCGACAACTGCAAGCGGTTCGGCGACAGATTTGGGATCCAATGATGACATGGAACTCTTACTGTCCAACGCTAGAATTGCACCTGCCTGCAAATGATGTCTGGCGCGCGAGCCACCTCGGGTCGGCGGTTGCAGAACTTCCGCCACGCCCACAGGTATCTGTCTCGAAGTAAGAAAGCTCCATCAAAATTAAAGGACTTCATCCACACACAACACGTTCAAACTCGGGCGGGGCATCGTAGTGAGGCACTGACACTTCGCAAGCGCAAAATCTTCTCCAATTGAAGCCAGTGCCATGTGACTGATTGCATGCCCGCTCTTGAGCGGCCACCTGTTTCCCGCCTACTGCCTGGCGGAAGCGTCCTCCATGCCATAGTCCAGGTCGGCAGCCACGGTGTCGCGGATCACCTCGGTGAAGCGCGCGACGATTTCGGCGCGTGTGCCACCGGCCTCTTCAAACTTGGCCGGGTCGATGGGAGGGTGCAAAATGACTTCGACATTCCCGTGAAACCGGTCTGGACGCGACAGGCCGCTGAAAAGGCCCAGCGCGCCGCGCAAGGAGATTGGCACGACAGGCACCTTGGTGTGTAATGAGACAAACGCGGCGCCCTGCTGGAATTGGGTCAAAGCATCGCATCGCCGACCCTCACAGGACATTACCAAACACCGTCCTGCTCGAAGATGGCCGATCATCTCGCGCAACGCGGCCACACGTTCCTCCTCTCTGCCAAGGTCGTGGCTGAGTAACACGCACGGCAATGCGTTGATCAGGCTGCCGAGAATGGGAATATCGAGCATTCCACGCCAGACCACAGGCACGGGAAACACCTCACCGAAGCCCTGTTTCATCGAACCATCACAGAAGACGGCCAGCGCCAGGAACAGGTCGTAATTCGATGCGTGGTTACTGGCAAAAATATAGGGCCCAGGCAACGGAACGAACTCCATGTTCCGAATGCGCAGCCCGAAAGCCCTTTTCATCATCCACACATAAAACCGCCGTGCAATTGGCGAACGCACAAGAGCTTGCAAGACCCGGGAAGGAGGGCGGTATTGAGACTTGGTTGCCGTGAGCTCCATGACCACTCTCAGCATCCCGTCAAGCCGCAGCGGCGCATACAAACCGGCAGCCAGCCATTCCGGCCGACACCGCGCCCCACCCAGAAATGCAGAACCACGCGATGGGAACTTCCCACCACGACTCCGGTTTTGACATTGTTTCGCTTCGCCATGTTATTCCAACCGTCGTTGTCTTCCAAAAACTCCTATCCATGCGCCGACAGGTTCATTATCATAATCACACTGGACGTTCAAACAAGCGTCCAGATGATACATGGCCAGAATACTTTACGGGGTTCACGGTACTGGACACGGACACGCCGTGCGCGCGTTGACCGTTGCGCGTCATTACCCGCAGCACCAGTTCCTCTTCGTCAGTCACAGTCATGGCGCGGAACTGCTGAAGCGCGAGTATCCACTCGTCGAGTGCTACAATCCCGAAACACTGGTGGCGGCCCACCGTGTGAAGGCGCTCGCCACGGCAATGAGCATGTTGCGAACATGGGGCCGGCAGCCCGCTCTGACCCGGATGCTGCTCCGCGAAATCGAGCGATTCCAACCCGACGTGGCCATCACAGATTACGAGTATTTCGTTCCGCGCGTTTGTCGAACCGCCGGTCTGCCGTGCCTGTCGGTGGATCACCAGCATATCGTCACCTGCTCTCGCCACAACGTGCCACTGCACCAATTGGCCAGCTATATCGGCACGACCGTGGCCATTCGCGGACTCTTCAGTGTGGCATCGGCTTACTTGGTCATCTCGTTCTTTCACCCGCCCTTGCGGCCCAACGCCAGGGCCAAAGTCGTGCCGCCCATCCTGCGAGAAAACGTCTTCCGGCAGAGCGCCAGCGACGGCGACCATGTGCTCGCCTATCACGCCTATGCAACCTCGCCGGGCTTCTACGACTTCCTCCGTGCCGTCCCGCGGCCCGTGAAAGTCTATGGATCGAACCGCACCGGCAGCGAAGGCAATCTGCAATTCCGGCCGCGCTCCGAGGACGGTCTGCTCGCCGACCTGGCCTCATGCGCTTACATCATCTGCAGCAGCGGCCACACGATCATTTCCGAAGCGCTCTATTTCGGCAAACCGTCGCTCGTTGTCCCCGTCAGCGGCGCGTTCGAGGAGTTCCTCAACGCTCACTACATTGAGGCACTCGGCTACGGCCGCTGCCATGAGAGCCTGTCGCCGCCAGCAAGCCTCATCCCGGAGATCGAGTCGAACCTGGATCAATACCGGAAGAATATTCGCGCGGAGAACTTCTGCGGCAACGCCGAGGTCTTTGGCCTGCTCGACGCTTTCATTGAGAGGAAAACGCTGCCATGCGTCTGCTCATCCTGACCTCCAGCACCGGCGGCTGCCATGATATGCGGGCGCGCGCGTTCGCGGAATGGGCACAGGCCGAACCGCAGTTCGGCATCGCGGCGGAATCACACTGGCCCATGGAACAGTCGCACTGGATTTACGCGGTTTCCGTCGAACTATATAACTGGATCCAACGCACCGCGCCGATGCTCCATCACGCCTACTTCAACTTCCTCGAAGTCGCCTCCGTTATCCGCACGCCCAAGCCGCTCGGCGCGGACCGCTTCCGAGCCGTGCTGGAGCGTGTGCGGCCTGACGTGGTGCTCAGCGTCCACGACTCGCTCAACCACACCTTCTTCGACCATGTGCGCGTTGTACTCGGCCGTGACCGCGTGCGCTGCGTCACCTACTGCGACGAATTGCACGGCGGCTACGGCTTCAGCCGCCACTGGGTCAATCCGGCCGCCGACCTTTTCATCGGCGTGGTGCCGGAGACGTGCGAGGCCGCAAGGCGCTGGGGCATGGCGGAGGATAAGATTTTTCTGGGCGGCTTCATGACGCGGCGGTTCTTTTACGATCCAGCGCCGACCGCAACGGAGCGCGACGCCTACATCCGCAACGAACTGCAGTTTGACCCGCAACAATTCATCCTGCTGCTGATGGCGTCGGGCCGCGGGGCACAAAATCACATCCAGTATCTGGAAGCATTGAGGCAACGACAAGTGGAGACGCAGGTCGTCGCGCTTTGCGGCAAATCAACCGAGGCCGCGCAGGCGGTGGCGGCATGGGGACAGGCCAATCCGTCGCTGAAAGTGCGCGTGCTGCCACACGACACGAACGTCGGAAAGTTGATGCGTTCGGTTTCGGCCGTCGTGGCGCGGCCCGGCGCAGGCACCACCAGCGAAGCCATCGTCAGCCATTGTCCACTGTTGATCAACTGCTCGGGCGGGTTGATGCCGCAAGAACTGATCAACGTGAAGTTCTGCCGCAAGCACGGCATCGCTGAGACACTTCGCGGGCCCGACGATCTTGCGCGGGTGGTTGCCGAATGGAAGAACCATCCCGACTTGCCAGCCGGCGTTCGTCAACGAATGGCCGCTGTTTGTCCGGCAAGCGGCCCGCGCGATATCCTTGCCAGGATCGCCGCACTCCAGCCGGCGTCATAAGGCAGCCGCATCATCGGAGGGATGCGATTATTCCTTATGATCGCACGCGAGGTCCCGGCGTTTGGCAAACGGTTCCCGGTCAACCGATCTTGATGCCGCGGCGTAAATACGTGGGAAGGTCAAGGTCTTCGCCTTCATAGAGAGTCGGCTCAACCTTGTCGAACCGGCCTTTGACGTTGACCTCCAACTGCAACCGCCCCTGCCGCGGCCGGCTCCCGTCACCAACCGGCCGTTTGACGGCAGTCTTGTCGGCTGGGTGTTCCTGTCGCTGGCCAGGTTGGACTGCCACCACAGCCCCAGCATCCGCCGTGGCCGCCCCGTCCCTGATAGACACTGCCATCTCGCGCTCCGACGGCAACGGACCTGCCACCGCAGTCTCGGTTGCGGTGGACCTGCCACGTGAAGCGATCAGCAACACGGAGAGTTTGCCGGCGAAATTCTCATCAACCGACGCCGCCACCAGCACGTGTGGTTTCTGCGCGCATAGCTGGCTGATCTGCGAAACGGCACGTTTCACTTCTGTCATTGTCAGTTCCATGCCGCCGCGCAGGCTGACGAGGATCGTCTCCGCTTCGGACAAGATGGTGCCGCCGCCAAGCAGCGGGCTGCTTGTCACCGCCGTCGCAGCTGCCACGGCCTTGTCGTCGCCCTCACCCGTGCCGAATGCAAAGACGATTTCGTCGTGGCGCTTCTCCAGAGCGCGGCGAAGGTCGTTGAAATCGCGGTTGATGAGACCGGGCTTGGTCAGCATCCGCCAGAGCGCACGAACGCCCTCGGCCAGCAAGTCGTCGGCCATGCGGAACACGTCGAGCACGGTAGCGCGCTCGCCCGCTATTTCAAAAAGCCTGTCGTTCGGCACGCAAACCACGGCGTCAGCCGCGCGCTTGAATTCGCCCAGCGCCGCCGCCGCCTGTTCGCTGCGTCGCTCACCTTCAAACCCAAATGGCAGCGTCACAAACCCCAGTGTCAAGGCGCCCGCCTCGCGCGCAAGTTGCGCGATGAACGGTCCGGCGCCGCCACCGGTGCCGCCACCGAGGCCCGCCGCGATGAATACCAAGTCCGCGCCGTGCAACATCTCGGAAAGCCGGTCGCGATCCTCGACCGCCGCCTTGCGTCCGACAGTGGGATCACCGCCAGCGCCAAGACCGAAGGTGGTTTTGATACCGAGTTGGAGTTTGTCGCCGCAGAGCGAGTTGGACAGCGCCTGAATGTCGGTGTTGATCGCCACCAGTTGCGGGATCCCTGTTTCACGTTTCTCACCCTCAGTCGTCGGCGGCAGGCCGTCCATTGCCACGCGGTCAAGCGCGTTGCAACCGGCGCCGCCCACGCCGAGCACCAGGATGCGGACTTTTGTATCACGCAAACTCATGTTCATTTCCTCCGATTCAATGCCAGGACTCTTGTCAGGACTGTTTGCTTCGTATGGACTGGAGAAGGCCGTTGAAAAACAACTTGATGCGTCCGCCGCGCCGGGCGTTCCTGCGCTCCAGTTCCTCACACACCGCGCCGAACCGCACGATGCCAATCGGCGTAGCGTATTCGGGCCGGTCGAGTGCCGCCGTCAGGCCCATCACCGTCTTCGCGGTGCCGATCTGGACTGGCAAGCCGAGGACGCTTTCCGCCAACTGCTGGATTCCGCGCACGTGAGCGCAGCCACCGGTCAGGAACACACCCGCGCCGATCAATTGGGCGCAGCCCGATTTGTCGAGCTCCCGTTTGATCAACTGGAGCGTTTCCTCAACGCGCAGGCGCATGATCTGGCAAAGATGGTCCTTGAAGATAACCGTGGCTCCGATGCTGATCTCACCACTGAGCGAAACCGTCTCATTCTTCATGGTGTCCTCGATCGAGACGCTGCCGTATTCCACCTTCAGACGCTCGGCGGCGCTCAGCGGTATCTTCAGGCCCAGAGAGACATCGTTGGTGATGTGATCGCCGCCGACGGCGACAACGCCACTGTGCCGGATGGCGCCCCGCGCGCAGATCACGAAATCCGTCGTGCCGCCGCCCATATCAATCACCAGCGCGCCGAGTTCCTTCTCCTCCTCAGTGAGCACAGCCTGGGCCGCCGCGTAGCCGTTGAACGCAACCTCGTTCACCTCCAACGGCGGCAGATCCCGGATGCACCGGATGACGTTTTCCGTCCGGCTGCGGACGGCGTGGATCACGTGGACTTCCGCCTGCAAGCGAGACCCGCACATGCCCACCGGATTGTCCACGTCGTCCTGGCCATCCACCTCGTAACGCCGGCAAAGCGCGTGGAGAATCACATCCTGGTTCGGGATGTTGATGGTGCGCGCGTGCCTCAACACGGCCTCCACATCCGCCTCGGACACTTCGTTGTGATCGCCCAGGAGCGGCTGCACGCCGCGGTTGTTCAAACTGCCGACATGCGCGCCGCTGACGCCGGCATACACACCGCGAATGTCCACTCCGGCCGATTCCTCGGCTGCGTGCGCCGACTGGAGGACGCATTGCTCGGCCGTGTCAAGATCCACGATCTCCGCCTTGCGGACGCCGCGCGATGGGCACACGCCGACGCCAATGACGGCGACCGCGCCATCGTCGCGCAACTCGCCGACGACGGTGCAAATTTTCGACGTGCCAATTTCGAGACCGACGATGTAATGGGGACGGCTCATGGGCGGATTCCTCCTTGAGAACTGCGATTGGCGGCAGCGACGCCCGCAGCGACCGTCGCGATACCCTTGGAAGTTTCAGGGCGGGCAGACACCGGCGCGAAATACGTCACCGGCACATTCATCTGGACCGACAGGTCGCACGTGCGAATGATCTGTCCGACGCGCGACGGATGCGTCAGGATTGTTTTCAAGCGCTTGAGTTGCTCCGGCAGGTTGTCGAGACCGAACGTGATCTGCCCGCCATAGCGCGTGACCATCACCAACGCCCCTTTCCGCGACAGATCGATCCGCTCGTAGTCCAACAACGGCGCAATGTCGGGGGATTCACAGAGGTGAATCAGATTCAACCCGCTCAACACCTGCGGGCCGCTCAACGGCTGGCCGAGTTTGATGTCGCCCGGCTCGACGCCGCTCAGCAATGGCAACCGTGCGGTGTCCTTCGACGGCGCGAACGGATTCAGCGGTTTCATGACCACGCCGTCCGCGCCAATCAGGTAGCCCATCGGCGGCGCAAGCACACGCTTCATCGTTGTATCGTAGCGCGCCCGCGTAAAGAACTGCGCTGCCGCCACCCTCTCGCTGACAACAATCCGCAGTTTGTTCGGCAACACGCGATAGATTTCCGCGCGCCGGATCACCGGATTCGATTCCAGCGCGCTGCGGATTGCGGCGAGGTCCACTGCGTAAAGGTTCTGCCCCTCGCGCACGCCAGCCAGTCCCACAATCTCCTCACGTGCAATTCCACCGTCGTTCTCCACCTGAATCGAGGTAATGTTATAGCTCGGGTTCTCCGTGAAGGTCTGGCTCACGAAATACTGAAACGCTCGAAAGCCGCCAAACGCCACCAGTCCCACGGTCAACACCACCGCCAGCGACATCATCGCTTTGCCAACCTGCGCCTCTGTGCGGTGCGGTGCCCGCACCTTCACGTTGAGTGTGTAAGGGTCGCGCCGCTTGCGCCGGTTCTCCCGTGGGTTCCTGAACAGTCCATCAAACATGTCGCACCCGTCTTTCCAGAGCCATCATCACCATTCGTGAACACAATTCCTCAAAACCGATTCCAACGGCCGCCGCCGCCTTGGGCAACAGACTCGTCTCCGTCATGCCCGGCAGTGTGTTGATCTCCAACACATACGGCCGCTCGTCGCGCCGGCTCACCAGAAAATCCACCCGCGCGTAGTCGCGACAGCCCGCCGCGCGAAACGCCGCCAGCGCCACCGCCTGTATCGCGCGCGTCGTTGCGTCGGACAACCGCGCCGGCACCTCGTATTCCGTCGCGCCGTGGGTGTATTTGCTCTCGTAATCATAGACGCCGCTCTTCGGCCGCACCTCCACCACCGGCAACGGCGTCTCGCCCAGAATACCCACCGTCATCTCGCGGCCGTCCACAAACTCCTCAACCACGACGTGATCGCCGAATCGGAACGCCTCCGCCAGTGCCGCATCCAACCGGGCGGCGTCACGCACGATCGTCACGCCAACGCTCGATCCCTGGCACGTCGGCTTCACCACAACCGGCAGCGGCAGCGTCACACGGCGCGGCCCGTTCGCGGTCAGCATTTCGTAGCGTGCCGATGGCACCCCCGCGGCTTCAAAGATTCTCTTAGAGCATTCCTTGTCGAAGCAATCGCGGCTGGCCGCCACACCGCAGCCCGTGTAGGCGCCACCGCGCTCATCCAGCAGCCGCTGGAGCGTGCCGTCCTCGCCAAACGTGCCGTGTAATGCCAGAAACGCCACCGCGGTGTCCGCGTCCAGCGCAAAGTCCGGCCCACGCACGTCCACATCACACACGCGCCAACCCGCGCGTCGTAACGCCGCCGAACTCGCCGCGCCCGAGCGCAGCGACACCTCACGCTCCGCGCTTGGCCCGCCCATCAACACCGCCACCTTTTCGTTTCTCGTCTTCACAATCAGTCGTCCCGTATGGTCGCGCCGCCTCACTCGCCGAGGATCATTACCTCGGTCTCCAACTCGATGCCTCGTTCTTCCCGGGCGCGTTTCTTGATGAACTCAATCAGTTGCAGCACATCGGCGGCCGTCGCGCCGCCATCGTTGACGATAAAATTGCCATGTACCTCACTGACGCGTGCCTTGCCCATGGTCTTGCCTTTCAGGCCCAGCTCGTCAATCAGTTTGCCGGCGGGAATTCCCTTTGGATTCTTGAAGACGCAGCCCGCCGACGATTCGCGCGGTTGCGTGCTCCAGCGTTTCTGCTGGAAGCTCTTCAGCCGGTTCTCGATCACTTCCGGCGCAGCAGGCGTGCCTTTGAACACCGCAGACAGCGCGATATGGTCGCGAAACAACGGGCAGCCGCGATACTCGTAGTGAATCTCGCCCGCCGGTTTCTCATAGATGTTGCCGTCGTGATCCATAAACCGGACGCTCTCCACCGCCTCGAACGTCCACTGTCCCATCGCGCCCGCGTTCATCCGCAACGCGCCGCCGACGGAGCCAGGAATGCCCTCGAGGAACTCCAGACCGGCGAGGTTTGCGCGCTTGGCGGCCATGACAACATCGCGCACCTTCGCGCCCGCGCCGGCCACGATCCGCTCACCGCTGGTTTCCACCCGGCTCATCGTCGCGTGCGAGAGGCGGATCACGACGCCCTTGATGCCATTGTCGCGCACCAGCAAATTCGAACCGCGGCCGATCAGAAAGAACGGCACTCGATGCGCAGCGCAATAGCCGAGCACTTTGCCGAGATCGCCTTCAGTCGCCGGCTCGCACCAGAACTGGGCTTTGCCACCGATCTGAAACGTTGTCTTCTTCGCCATTGGCTCATTTCGCAGCAGGACCGTTTCCAGACTGAGCAACGCGCGAAGTTCCGCGTAAATGTCATCCTCGCTCTTCATGACCGTGTTTGCCCTTGCGCCCACCTGGCCCGCGCGCACGCGCCGCGCAACCTCCTCGGCCACCTTGTAAATGTCGCCCGCGCCGAGGACGGCAATGATATCGCCGGGCCGCGCCGCCGCGAGCAACCGGTCCGCCACGCGCGACAGTTCCGGTTCGAACTCCACGTCGTGATGCCCGCTCGTCTTCACCGCCTCGAAAATCGTCCGGCCGCTGACACCTTCGATCGCCGACTCGCTCGCGGCATAGACATCCGTCAAGATCAGTTTGTCCGCGCCCTCAAATGCCTTGCCAAATTGCTCGCCGAGGAACTTCGTGCGCGTGTAGCGGTGCGGCTGGAACGCTGCGATGACGCGTCGTCGCCCCAGCGAGCGCAACGCCTCCAACGTCGCGCGCAGCTCGGTGGGATGATGCGCGTAGTCATCCACGACGACGTAGTCCTTATCCTCAAATTTCACCTCCAGCCGCCGATCCGCGCCGCGGAACGTGGCCAGCGCCGCGGCAACCTGCTCGAACGTCAAGCCGAGCGTCATCCCGACGGCGACCGCGGCGGTTGCATTCGAGACATTGTGCCGGCCAGGCACAGTGAGAAAAATCCCGCCAAGCGCATGACCTGCGCGTTTGACAACGAAGCGCGTGCCGCCAGCATCCTGCTGCACATCCGTGGCGTGATAGGTTGCGTCGGCCGCAAAGCCGAACGAGACGGCGCGTGGATGGCTGGTGCAAAGCCGCGCGGCGTTGGCGTCGTCGGCGCAGAAGAAAACGCGGTCGCGGGTGTTCTCGACGAACTGTGCGAAGGTATCGAGAATCGCCTGGAGGTCGCGGTAATAGTCAAGGTGCTCCTCCTCAATATTCATCACGACGCCGTGCGTTGGGGCGTATTCCACCAACGTGCCGTCACTTTCATCGCACTCGGAGACAAAGAATTCGCCAGCGCCCTCGCCTGCGTTGCCTCCGAGCGAACCGATGTAGCCACCGATGCAGAACGACGGGTCGCGGCCGCCGGTTTTCAAGACGTGCGCGATCATCGCGCTGGTGGTGGTCTTGCCGTGAATGCCTGCGACGCAAACCGATGCCGGCGCCTGTTTGCCCATCAAGAACGGGTTCTGCATCACCGACGCCAGCATCCGCGCCCGGCGGACAATCGGAATACCCGCAGCCTCGGCGGCGCGGATCTCCGGATTGTCCCTGGCGATGGCGTTTGAGTAGACAACGAGGTCAGGCTGGCCGATGTTCTCGACGGCGTGTTCCGCAAACACCGTCGCGCCTCGTCCACGCAACGCCTCCAGTTCAGCCGCGCCACCGATGTCGGATCCGCTCACACGATGGCCGCGCGCCAGCAGCAGCCGCGCTATGCCGCTCATGCCGCACCCGGCCACACCGACAAGATGCACCGCGCAGGCGCGCTTGCCCAGCAACCGGATGATTTCGTTCTTTTGCAGCTCGCGTGGCACCACCACCGGTTCGGTAATGCCGCCCACTTCGGCCAGTAACGACGCCAGCGCCGCCGACGCATCAGGCCGGCGCAGCTCCGCCATTTTTTCCGCCATCGTCCGCCGCTCAACGCCGTGCAACAGTTCCTCTATCGTCGCGGCCAGCATCGCGCCGGTCGTCGCGTTCTCGGTCATCACACGCGCGCCGCCGTGTTTGGCGGTGGAATCGGCATTGAAAAACTGATGGTTGTCCGCCGCCGCAGGAAATGGCACGAGCACGGACGGCACGCCGAACCACGCCAGTTCCGACAACGCCGCCGCGCCGGAGCGAGAGACGGCCAGCACCGCCGCGCTGTAGGCCAGCTCCATTTCCCTGAGGAACGGCCGCACCACCGCCTTCAGGCCGTTGGTTTCATAGGCGGCGCGCACGCGCTCGAAGTCGGCCTCGCCAGTGAGATGGATGAACTGAATCCGGCGGCCAAGATGGCGCAGGCCCGGCAGCGCCTCAATGACGAGGCTGTTGAGGCCGCGCGCGCCCTGACTGCCGCCTGCGATGAGCACGGTGCGGCGCTGTTCTTCGAGACCCAACTGCCAGCGCGCCTCGCTCGCGGGCAATTTGCGCAACGTGCCGCGGACCGGTGTGCCGGTGTTGACGACGCGGCGGCCGGGAAACTGCGCGATGCATTCTTCCATGCCGACGGCCACCGCGGTGGCGAAGCGCGCGAGCAGCCGCGTGGCGCGACCGGGGACGGCGTTGGACTCGTGGGTGACGAACGGCACGTGACGCTGCCATGCCGCCAGCGCCGCCGGCACGGAGGTGAAACCACCCGTGCCGAGGACGACGGCGGGTTTGAACTCCTCGAACAGCCGCGAACTCTGGCGGACAGATTGCAGAAAGCGCACCGCAAACGTCAACAGCCGCCAAGAAAACAGCGGCGGCATCGCGATGGCGGGAATCGTGCGCACATCGAAACCGGTCGTGGTCGCGGCTGCCTGACGATCGATTTCCTTGCCGGAAACCAGAAGCATTACGCGATGACCGCGAAGACGGAGCGTTTCTGCGACGGCCACTCCCGGAAAGAGGTGTCCGCCTGAACCACCACAGGCAATAGCTACGTTCATCCTTGCAGCGTCCTGGCTTTGAACGGGTTCGTCGCGCGCCGCGCCGGCGACAACGCCGGCTCGGAAGTGTCCGCGTGACGGGCGATGCTCAAGAGCACGCCGACGCAAACCAGCAGCACGCACAAGTCGGTGCCGCCGTAACTAATAAAGGGCAACGGCATGCCTTTGTTCGGCATGCAGCTGGTGACCACCGCAAGATTGATCAGGGCCTGAAGTCCGATCAGCGTGATCAGACCCATGCCCATCAAATAGCCGGCATGCTCACGCGCGCGGGAACTGGCGTAAACGCCTGCCGCGATCAATATCATGAACGCCAGCAGCATCGCGATCATCCAACCCAGGCCCAGCTCCTCGCCGATGATCGGCGCAATGAAATCGCTGAAGGCCAGCGGCAGATAGTGTTCCTTGACGCGGCTGAGGCCGAGACCCACGCCTTTGATGCCGCCAAGCGCGAAGGCTGCCTTGGCCTGCATCTGCTGAATGTCCATGCCAATGTCGGTGATCCGTTTCCAACGCACCGGGTCATGGCACAAGTATTCGAATACCACCAGACCGGCCACGCCATAGGTCGGCAGCACCAACCACCAACGGACACCACCGAGCAACATCATGCAGAGACCAACCACGCCGATCAGCACGCTGGTGCCCACGTCGGTCTCACACATGATCGGCAACACGATCATCCCCGTCACACCCATCGGCAGGAAGAAGCCTTTGGCGAAATCAGAAAACTTCTGTTTGAACCGGATACAATCCCAGAAGCGGATATTCTGAATGGACACACGCCAGCGGTCGAGGCACCAGGCCAGCGTGAAGATGACCGCAACTTTGCCGAGCTCCGACGGTTGGAAACCCGGTTTCAACCAGCGGCGAGCGCCGTTGATTTTCATGCCGAAGCCCGGCACCAGCACGAGCACCAGCATGATGAACGCGGTGATCCAAAACACCCACGCGACCTTGACCCAGAGATTGTAGTCGAGCTTGGTGGCAATCAACAATCCGACGAGGCCGATCACACCCCAAATGATCTGACGTTTGACGAACCAGTAGAGGTCGCCCTGACAAAGAGAGGCCTTTTGGGCATACGGGTAACTGGCGCTGTAGAGCATCACCAGCCCGAGGCCCAGCAAGAACAAAACGCTAACTAGAATCGCCGCAAAACTTTTCTTCACCTAGTTTGGGTTTCACTGTTGCCGGGAGACCTCCCCAGCCGCCGATCTGGTCTGGGGAAGTCTCCCGCGATTTCATGAACTCGTCGTGTGGTCAGTTTACATCTGCGACGGAGCCGGAGTGCTTGGCGCCGAAGGCGGCGGCGCGGGAATGGACGGCACGGCCGGAGGAGGCTCCGGCAAAGACGGCGACGGAACCGTCGGGGCGGGCACGGGCGCGGCACCCGGAGCGGCAGCAGGAATGCCACCAGCAGGAGCAGCGGCCGCAGCAGCGCCTGGCACGTTCAGCTTCTGGCCGATCTGGAGTTTCTTCGGATCGAGGCCCGGATTGGCGTCGATCAGTTCCTGGGTCTTGATGCCGAGTTTCTTGGCGATGGTCACGGGAGAATCGCCCTTCTCAACAACATATTGGCCACCGGCGGCAGCGGCAGCTGCTTCGGCGCTCGCTTTCTTCGACGCGGCAGGCTTCTTCTTGTGAACCGTCTTGTGCGGCGCAGCGGCCACTTTCTGTCCGCTTTCCTGCGGCGACGGAATCGCCAGCTTCTGGCCGACGCGAATGGTGTCGCTGCTGAGGTTATTGGCCTGCTTCAATGCGGTCACCGTGGTGCCGTTCTTGTGGGCGATGCCAGAGAGCGTATCGCCCTTGGCGACCACGTAGTTCGAGGTGGCCTTGGCCACGGGCGCCATGATCGGTTTCGTTTCGATGGCAGGCGCAGTCGCAATCGGGGTCACCGGCATGGGCGGTGGCGGCGGCACTTCCGTCGGCACGACTGCGGCAGCGGGCGCTCCCGGAGGCGGCGCGACCACGGGCGTCTGCGTCTTGCGCGTCGGCTTGCAGCTTTCGAACAACAACAGTCCTCCGATCACCGCGATGTGCATCCCGGCAATCAGTATGATTTTTGACGTCTTCGAGTTCATGTTTACTTTTCCTCCGGTCCTTTCCGCACTGCTTCTACTGGTTTGAGTTAATGTTTGGCTCGCGAAATTTCTTGGCCGGACGCGAGTGTCCGGACGATCTGCTTAAACTGGTTTCCTCGGTCTTCATAGCTCTGAAACATATCAAAGCTTGAGCACGCTGGCGACAAAAGAACAACATCACCACGCTGCGCGTTCTGCCGCGCCAACTGCACCGCCGCTTTCAGCGTGTCGGCCCTGGCGCAACGCACTGCCGGCGACCAACTTGACGCAAGCTTCTCGCGCGTCTCGCCGATCAACACGGCCAGCTTCACTTTCCGCCGCAACATCTCATTCAACGCTGCAAAATCAAAGCCTTTGTCTTTGCCGCCGGCAATCAGCACCACGGGCCGGTCAAAACCGGCCAGCGCCTTTTCCACCGCGTCGGTATTGGTCGCCTTGGAATCGTTGACGTAACTGACGCCGTCAATCTCCGCGACAAACTCACACCGGTGCGGCAGCGGCCGATAGGCCGCGATCGCCTGCCGCGCCACGTCCAGCGGCACATGGAACGCCTCGCCGACCGCCAACGCCGACATGATGTTCTCGGCGTTATGCGGGCCGCGCAAATGCGTGGACGTCATGTCGAGCAACTCGCCGGCTTGCGCGCTGAAAATCTTCGTGCCTTCCAGCCACAGCGCGCAACCTTCGCGCCGTCCGCGCGCACTGAACACCAGCCGCCGCGGCGCGCCCGGCTGTCGCAACGAGGCAAAGTCACCCAAGCAATCGGCGTTCACAACCGCAAGGTCTTCCGACTGCTGGTTCATGAACACCCGCTCCTTCGCCGCCGCGTAATCGCTCATCGAAGCGTAGCGGTCCAGATGATCGGGCGTCACGTTCAACATCACACTGACCCGTGGCCGAAACTGTTCGATCCGTTCCAATTGAAAAGAACTGACTTCCAACACCACCGCGTCGAGCCGTTCCACGTTTGCGCCCTTCGCATCGCCACGACGCAACAGGTCGCAAAACGCGCGGCCGATGTTTCCAGCCGCAGGGGCAACCACTCCGCCGGCTCGCAACACGGCCGCACACAATTCGGTCGTCGTCGTCTTGCCATTGGTGCCCGTGATGGCAGCGACCGGGCAGGAACAGAAGCGAAACCCAAGCTCCAATTCGCTGATCACCGGCACACCGGCGCTTTCCACGGCGCAAAGCAACTCGTTCTTCGACGAGAAACCGGGGCTAAGCACCGCCAGGTCTGCGGCCACCGACCCCAGTTGCCCGACGCCGAGCCGTGTCTCCACGCCCTGCGCCCGCAACGCCGTGGCCGCAGTTTGTAGGGCTTCGTTCTCGGCATTGTCAACACCGATAACTCGCGCGCCGCGCTCAGCCAGCAACCGCGCCGCTGCCACGCCGCTGCGGCCCAAACCCAGCACCAGCACCGTCTTGTTTTGCACGTCCAAATTCATCGCAATTTAAGCGTCCCAAGCCCAATCAGCGCAAACAACAACGCCAGAATCCAGAACCGCACGACCACCTGGGTCTCGCTCCAGCCTTTCAGTTGGAAATGATGATGCAGCGGCGTCATCAAAAACACCCGCCGGCCTTCGCCATAGCGGTGCCGGCTCCATTTGAAGCAGCTGACCTGGATGATGACGCTCAGCGCCTCGACCACGAAGATGCCACCGATGATGATCAGCGTAAACGGCTGTTGGATCACCACGGCGACGACGCCGAGCACGCCGCCGATGGCCAGCGATCCAGTGTCGCCCATGAACACCTGCGCCGGGTGGCAGTTGAACCAGAGGAAACCGATGCCCGCGCCGAACAGCGCCGAGCAAAACACTGTCAGCTCGCCCGCGTTCTTCAACTGCGGAATATGCAGATACGCTGCGAGCTTCGGCTGGTCCGCCACGTAAGCCAGGATGCCGAGCGCCGCCGCAGCGCTGATGGTGCAGCCGATCGCCAGCCCGTCCATCCCGTCGGTCAGGTTCACCGCGTTGGAACTGGCGATGATGATGAGTTCGATCCACACGATCGCCCACAGCCCGATGTCTCCGATCACCGGTTCCTTCCAGAACGGCAGCCACAGTTCACGCACCTGCCGCGAGGTGTCCGGGTCCAGCCAAAGCCACGCGCCCACGATCAAACCCAGCGCGATTTGCCCGGTGAGCTTCTGCCAGCCGCCGAGACCCTGCCGCACCTTTTTGCGCGCCTTCATGGAATCGTCCAGCCAACCGAGCGCGGCCAGCCAGAGCAGGCAGAACAGCGTCAGCCATATAAACCTTACGGAGGGATTGGCCCAAAGCAGCGTCGAAACGGTCAGCGCAATCACGATCAGAATGCCGCCGCTCGAAGGCGTGTCGCCCTTGCCTTTGCGCAGCTCGGCCAGTTTCGCGAGGTCCGCATCGCCGCCCACATGCTCACCCGTGCGCCGTTGCCGCAACCACGCGATCACTCGCGGGCCGAGCCAGATGCTCAGCAGCATCGCCGTCACCGCCGCCATCATGGCGCGGAAGTTGACGTAGCGAAAAACGTTCAGCAACCCCAGCCCGTCGCTGAGGTGTGTCAAATGATGCAGGAAGTAAAACATTTCACTCCGTGCCCGCAGGCCGCGCCTGGGGAACCAGCGATTCCAGTTTCATGCCGCGCGAAGCTTTCACAAGCACACAGTCACCCGGCTGGACGTGCGCCCGCAGAGCCATCGCCGCCTGCGTCGCGGTGTCGCAAACCATGATGTTGCCGGTCTGCATTCCTCTGGCGCGCGCTTCTCCGGCAATGAATCCGGCCATCGGTCCCACCGTGATAAGAAGATCCAGTTTCTGCCGTGCCGCTTCGGCACCAAGCTGCCGATGCCAACGCTCACTCTCCGCGCCCAACTCCAGCATGTCGCCCAGGACCGCTACACGCCGGCCCCGGCACGGCCGCGATGCCAGCCCTTGCAGCGCCGCGTGCATCGAGTCGGGATTTGCGTTGTAAGCGTCATTGATCCAGCGAACGCCTTCGACCTCGCAGGACTGCATGCGCATGGCTGGCAGCTTGATCTTCGCAAAGCCGGCAGCAATCTCGTCTATTGTCAGCCCGAACAACCGCGCGGCAGCGGCCGCCAACAGCGCGTTGGAAATCCAATGATCGCCGATCGCCGCAAGCTTCACGCGAACAGGCGCCGGGCTTTCGTCCACCGGCCCGCGCGGCGAAATCGCGCGCGGCCAATTTGGTGAATTCAGCGGCGGCAGAATCAAATCGAACTCCACGTCATCCGCCAAACGCCGGACATTCTCCGCCCGCACGTCAGCGCCCGACGCGAAACCCGCTGTAACAATTCGCGACACTGCTCGACGGCGCAGATAGGGCGTCCAGCGATTGTCAGCGTTGAGGACAGCAATGCCATCGGGTGGAAGGGCGAGAATGACGCTGGCCTTCTCGCGCGCGACGGCCTCCTCATCGCCCATGCCCTCGAGGTGCGCCGGGCCAACGTTGGTGATGATGGACACTGTCGGTGCGACCATCTTCGCCAGCGGCGCAAGTTCGCCGGGGTGGTTCATTCCCATCTCGAAGACGCCGACCTCGTGAGTCCGCCGGATTTGCAGCAGGCTCAACGGCACTCCGATGTGGTTGTTGAGATTGCCTTCCGTCTTGAGGGTGGAGAACCGCTCAGCGAGCAGCGTGGCCAGCATCTCCTTCGTGCTGGTCTTGCCGTTGGAACCTGTGACAGCCACGGTGCGCAGAAGCATCGCCCGCCGGTAGTGGGTCGCAAACTCTTGCAGCGCCCGCAGTGTGTCGTTTACCTCGATCACCGGCAGCGAAAACGGGTGCGGCACCTTGTTCACGTCGGACACCATCGCCGCCACCGCGCCGCGCTCAGCCGCTTGCTGGAGATGATCGTGCCCGTCAAAATGGTCACCCCGCAGCGCCACGAAGATCTCGCCAGGTCGAATCCGGCGCGAGTCACTCGAAACGCCATGGAAGAGGGTCTCAACCATGACGCCTCTTAGTTGCCCCCCGCAGGAGCGGGCGGCGTATTCGAGTGACGGTTTTTCAGACATTGCGTCAAATACTCCCGTGCGACTTCGCGGTCGTCAAATGAAATCACGGTATCGGCAAATTCCTGGTAGGTTTCGTGGCCCTTGCCGGCAATCACCACGATATCGCCCTCCTCAGCCATCGCCAGCACTCGGTTGATCGCCTCGCGTCGATCCTCGACTACTTCGTATTTGCCCGCGTTGCCGGCGTCGGAAAAACCTTCCTCGATCTGCGAGATGATCGCGCGCGGCTCCTCCTTGCGGGGATTGTCGGAAGTCAGCACGCTGAAATCCGCCAGTTGGCTCGCCACTCGACCCATGAGCTCGCGTTTGCGCGTATCGCGGTTGCCACCGCAACCAAAGCACACCAGCAGCCGTTTCGTCGTAGACTCGCGCAGTGTCGTGAGCATGTTCTTCAGCGCGTCGTCGGTGTGCGCGTAGTCCACAAACACCTGAAACGGCTGGCCGCAATCCACACGCTCCAACCGGCCCGGCACCGCCGGCAGTGACTTCAGCGCGCGCGCCATCGTCGGCAGCTTCACGCCCAGTGTCATGCACGCGCCGAGCGCGCCGAGAGCGTTGGCAACGTTGTACCGGCCAAACAAAGGCAGCGAGATCCGGTCTTCGCCCTTCGGGGTGGCGACTTCAAATTTCAGGCCGACACAATTCACCGCCAGCATTCGGCCGCGAACCATGGCTTCGTTCTCGATGCCGTAAGTAAGCTTGGCGGCCTTCAACGGCATCGCCACCAATTCGCGGCCGCGCGGATCGTCCACGTTGATGACCGCCATGCCGATCTTGCCGTTGGAGGAAAGCGATTTGAAAAGGATGCTCTTCGCCTCGAAGTAGTTGTCCATCGTCTTGTGGTAGTCGAGATGGTCCTGTGTCAGGTTGGTGAATACCACCACGTCGAAATCAATGCCCAGCACGCGTTTCTGATCGAGCGAATGACTGCTGACCTCCATCACCACTGCGCCGCAATTCTGCCGAACCATTTGTGCCATCATCTCGTGTAACTCGACGGCCTCCGGCGTCGTACGCGACGCGGGGATGACGCGCTCACCGATCTCGTAACGGACGGTGCCAATGAGGCCGGTCTTGATGCCGGCTTCTTTCAGGATGTGCTGAACCATGAAAGCGGTCGTCGTTTTCCCATTCGTGCCGGTGATGCCAATCACCTTCATCCTGCGATCCGGGTGGCCGTGGAACTGCGCCGCCAACCGCGCCATCGCTTCGCGCGCATCGGGCACGCGAATGACTGTTGCGCGCCGGATGGCCGTGACGGGTTTTTCCACCAGGACGGCCGCCGCGCCGCGCTTCACGGCGTGTTCGATGAACTTATGGCCGTCGGTCTTCAGTCCCGGCAACGCCACGAACAGGCTCTCCGGCGTCACCCGCCGCGAGTCGTAATGAATTGCTATAACATCCCGATCCACCGGCCCATCCACTTCGGCGCCGCTCAAAACCTCAATAAGTTTTTTAATTTGCATGATGCTGTGCTGTGTTCAAACGGCCTTTGGACCTGCCTGTCTGTGTCGCAATCTCTTCCTCAGGCCGGTCCGGCCGAACGCTCATAGTCTTCGCCACCCGCTCTGCCACGGCTTGAAACACCGGCGCGGCGACCGCGCCGCCATAGTATTCGCCGCCCGGGTCGTGCGGGTTGTCCATCGAAATCAAAATACTGATTTCCGGCTGGCGCGCCGGAAAGAACCCAACGAACGACGAGTAATACTTCTGCACGTAATGTCCGCCTTCGAGTTTCTGTGCGGTGCCGGTCTTCGCGGCCACGTCGAAGCCACGAACCGCGCCCCGCGTGCCGGTGCCGCCTTTTTCAGTCACGGTCATGAGCGCCTCCACCATCAGGCCCGCCGTTTCCTTGCGGATGACCTGGCAGACTGGCTTGGGATTGAAGCGGCCAACAAGCTGGCCGGTGCGGTCGCGCACCCCGCTCACAATCATCGGTTGCATCCGAAGACCGCCGTTGGCGATAGCACTCATCGCGGTAATCATCTGCAGTGGCGTCACGGCGACTTCGTGGCCCATCGGGATGTGCGCGATGCTGATGCCCGACCACGCTTTCGGGGGATGCACGATGCCTCGCACCTCGCCGGGCAGCTGGATGCCCGTGCGGTCGCCGAAGCTAAACGCCCTTATATAATTGTAGAGTCCCTGCTGGCCCAGCCGCGTCGCCGCGATCTTGCCTGCGCCGATGTTGCTCGACTTGGTGATGATCTCCTTCACGGTCAGGTTACCGTAGTGGTGCGAATCGCGCAGCGGCACACCGCAAAAAAACCACGGCATGTGACAGTCGAATGAGTCCTGCAGCGTCACCACGCCTTTGTCGAGCGCGCCCGCCACCGTGACGATCTTGAACGTGGACCCCGGCTCAGCCACGTCGGCGATGCAGCGGTTGCGCAACCGGTCCAGCATCGCGAGCTCCGTTTCACCAGGAAGCTTCTTGCCCGGTTCGCCCGGGTTAAAAGTCGGGCAGGCGGCCATCGCGAGAATCTCGCCGGTGCGCGGGCGCATCACGATGCCGACAACACTATCAGGCTGGCGCTCCTTGAAGGCTTTCTGCAACTCATCTTCCAGGATCGTCTGGACCACCTGGTCAATCGTCAACTGCACATCGAACCCATCATGCGGCAGAACTTCGTCCTTCTTGTAAATCCACAACGCCTCGCCGAACGCGTTCCGCTCGATCACGCGCGTGCCGTCATAAGCCCGCAGCAAACCGTCGAATTGCTTTTCGATGCCTGTGATCCCCTTGTGGCTGTCGTCCACGTAGCCCAACACGTGCGCAGCAATCTGTGCGTTCGGATAGTAACGCACGAACTCATCCTTCTCGTCGGCGTAGATGGCGGTCTGCCGCGCCTGCCTCAGGATTGCGCGTTGCTTGGACGAGAGCTGGCGCGTGTCCACGCCGAAATCAAGCCTCGCAATCTCGTTGGTCAGCCGATTGAACACCGCCTCGTCCACCTTGTGCATGATGACGACGTATTGGCTGTTGCGGTTGAGGCGGTCCCATATCGACTGCTCCTTCACGCCAAGCACCTCGGCCGTTTTCCGCACAATGGCAGGAGCCACGCTCGCAGGCAGGTCGAGACTGCTCAACAACATCGCATCAGCGACCAGTGTTTTCCGCGGTATGCTGATGGCCAGCTTCTCACCGTGCGCGTCCAAAATACTGCCGCGGTAGCCTTCCAGAATCTGCTTCTTGAGGTGGCTGCCGGCCTTCGGCGCCAACTCGTCGCGCTGGACCACCTGCCACAGGACAAGCTGGCGGCCAACGGGCAGAAAGCCCACAAGCAGGACGACGCCCACGATCCAGGCTTGCCAGCGATATCGGTCGTGAATCATGACGATCGTCAGTGGCGTAAAGCCACTGCGCCCGGATTGCGCACCGTGCGTGCGCCAGGGCGCGGCAATGGAACGAATCGGTCGCTCAGTCCCACCCGGACGATCTGGCTTTCGGAAGGCGTCACCAAACCGAGGCGCCAGACCTGGTTCTTCCATTCCAGTACTTCCGGTCTCTCCAACTGCGCGATCTGCAAACCGATCTGGACGTTGTCGCGACGCGTCTTCTCCGCACGCAGCCGGCACTCCTCGATGCTGCGAGCCAGCGCTGCGTTCTGCGTCTGCTGCCAGACCACCAGCATCGCTCCCGACGCCAGCAACGCCGCCACGCCGATCCACTTCATCACCGGCCAAAGATGCACCACGCCGCTCTCACGCCGCCGATTGTTCCGTATCCAGTAAGCCATGATGGTCGCTCCTCGGTGTTCCCTCCCATTCACCACCGCACGCCACTGACGCGATGGCCGGCGGCGATCGTGGTCGCGCCCGAGTGCCATGTCCCTTTCGACATCTCCTGCAATCCGCGCCAGATACCCGCGCAGAAGAAACCCAGGGAACTGAAGCGTCTCTGCCATAAACTGCGGCCAAGACAGATCAAATGAACCGCGATCCGGCCGCGAACTGTATTCAGAACTTCCACATTCATTTTCTCATTCTCCTAGTCACGCCGCTCGACGATGACCGTCTCGCGTCCGCGCAACCTTGGTTCTCATTCCTCAATTTTTTCCGCTGCGCGCAACCGCGCGCTTCGGGCGCGAGGGTTTGCCGACACCTCCGCCTCGGTGGGTCGAAATGCCTTTCGCTGCACCAGCCGCAATTGCCGCCGCAGCCCGCACCGGCATACCGGCAGGCCCGGAGGGCAAACGCAGGGCGACGACATCCGCCGCATGAAATCCTTTACAATCCGGTCTTCCAACGAGTGGAACGCGATCACCGCGATGCGACCGCCCGGCCGGCACATTTTCACCGCCGCTTCCAGACCGCGCCGGAGTTGGTTCAACTCGTCGTTCACGGCAATCCGCAACGCTTGGAAAACCAGCGTCGCCGGATGGATACTGCGGTGACTGCCGAACTTGACCCGCCTTACCAGATCGGCCAACTGGATCGTGCGTGTGATCGGCTGCCGCGCACGTTCCTGCACGACAGTCACCGCAAGCCGCTTGGCGAGGGGTTCCTCACCATAGGTCCGAAAAATCCGTGTCAATTCCTCTTCGCTCGACTCGGCAAGGATGTCCGCTGCCGTTCGTTCCAGCCGCCGGTCCTGGCGCATGTCCAATGGACCCTCCTCGCGAAAACTGAAGCCGCGTTCGGGCGTATCGAACTGATGGGACGACCCGCCGAGATCCAGCAGAACCCCGTCCACCACCGCAATGCCCGCGCTTTCGCTCGCCGCCTTCATGTCCGCAAAATTCGCCCGCACCAACCGCACTCGCGCGCCAAATGGCGCCAGCCGGCCGCCGGCCTCAGCCAGCGACTCATCGTCAACATCAAGACCGATCAACCTGCCGTCTGGAGCGGTCTGTTCCAACAAAGCCTCGGCGTGACCGCCACCACCCACCGTGCCGTCGAGAAAATCTTCTCCTGGGGCCGGTCGCAAGACCTCGAGGACCCGGTCGCGCATCACCGGCGTATGGAAAGTGGTGGGTGTCATCTCTCACGCTCACGCCTTCAGTTCAGTCTCTTCGCCACTACAGCCCGACAAACCACGCGATGGCTTGCACACCCGTCGCAAACCGGCAACGCGTTCACTCCCGCGGCGCGCCACCAAAGACACGCCGCAGCACGTCGTACAAATGTCCCAAGCCATGGCCATGGCGTCCCGCCGACAACCGGTATTCGTCGTCCAGGATGTCCGGCTCGCGCTCAACCCGGAACAACCTTGCACTACCCGCCGGGGTCGCTGCATGTGTGAGAACTGGCTTCGGCGCCTCAACCGCCTCACCGAACCTTGGCAACGCCGAGCCTCTGGGCAGCAAGAAGCGTCTCTCGTTCTCCTTCATCAGCCGAACGCTGTGATTCACATTCAGAAACCTCATCAAGCTTGTGCTATGCATCATTCACCTCCTGCATCGAGATCTTGTCCGCCACTGAAAATCACCGGTTCTCTGTCAGGACTAAATGCCTTCGGTCTCCAGCGTCACCCTGAAACGATCGCGTTCGTTCAACGTCGCCGCCTCATGACGCGAAACGTTCCAAATCTCAAACAGCGATTGCTCGCTGCCGCGCGTAAAAACAACCTCGCGTCCCGGACTCACGTGCTCGACCTCCGCCTGCGACAGATTGATCCGGCCCTGTGCATCAACCGGCACTGTCCGCGCCACGTGGTTCATCATAAAAACAAAACTTCTTCGTTCCTTCGGCTCTCTGTTCTTCTCGACCAATGACTGATAAAGCCTGTCGAACTGCTCCTGAGTGAACACGGAGAGGTAGCCGTTCGGATGCCGCACAACAATCAACTCCCGCGCTCCCTTGGTCCGCATGGAAAGCGGCACGATCAGACGATTTTTTTCGTCCATCGTGTGGCGGGGTTCTCCGTGCAACATATTTGACGACTGCACTGTCATTGGGCAATTACTCCATTCAAAACCACTAAATGGGATTGTAACCCACCTTACCCCACCGTCAACACAAAAAAGACGGAGAAAATGGATGTATTTTTTATCCGCGACGAACGCGCGTAACGGCCTCAGGCATGGCGATATCCAATGCCTCGTGGATGCTGTCCACAAAGATAAATTTCAGATGGCGTCGCACTTCAGCGGGCACTTCCACCAAATCTTTGCGATTGCTCTCGGGCATGATCATGGCGTGAATGCCCGCGCGCGACGCGGCGAGGACTTTCTCCTTGATGCCGCCGACGGCCAGCACCTTGCCGCGCAACGTGATCTCGCCGGTCATCGCCATGTCCGGCCGCACAACGCGATTGCTCATCAGCGACGCCAGCGCGACAGCCATCGCCAAGCCCGCGGAAGGACCGTCCTTCGGAATCGCGCCGGAGGGAACGTGGATGTGTATGTCGGACGCGCCGAATTTATCACTGTCAATATTGAGTTGTTTGCAATGCGAACGCACAAAGCTAAGCGCCGCCGTGCCGGATTCTTTCATGACATCACCCATTGACCCGGTCAGCAACAAACTGCCCTTGCCGGCCATCCGCGTTGCTTCGATGAAGAGAATGTCGCCACCTGTGGAAGTCCACGCCAGTCCGGTGACGATGCCGGGTTCACCCTTGCGCTCCGCAACCTCGGGAAGAAATTTGGGCGGGCCCAGCAGGTCAGACAACGCCCGCTGGGTGACGCGAAACTTGCTCACATTGCCCTCGACAATACGACGCACAACTTTGCGGCAGATCGAAGCGACTTCTCGTTCCAGGTTGCGCACGCCAGCCTCGCGCGTGTAATGAGCGACGAGAGTGCGCAATGCCCGCCGTTCAAAGCGGAGTTGGCCATTCTTCAATCCATGCTCGCCGAGTTGGCGCGGCACAATGTGTCCCGTGGCGATGTGCAGTTTCTCTTCCTGGGTGTAACCCGGCAACTCCAGCACCTCCATCCGGTCGCGCAAAGCCGGGATCACCGTGTCCAGCACGTTGGCTGTAGTGATGAACATCACCTTCGACAAATCAAACGGCACTTCCAGATAGTGGTCGGAAAAGCTGTGGTTCTGTTGCGGGTCAAGCAGCTCGAGCAGCGCAGCGCTGGGATCGCCACGAAAATCCGTGCCGACCTTGTCTATCTCGTCGAGCATGAACACCGGATTGGAGCTCTCAGCTTTGCGAATGCCCTGAATGACGCGGCCTGGCAGTGCGCCGATGTAAGTCCGCCGATGACCACGAATTTCCGCTTCGTCGCGCACGCCGCCGAGCGAGATGCGGATGAATTTCCGGCCAAGCGCGCGGGCGATGCTCATGCCGAGCGAAGTCTTGCCAACGCCTGGCGGACCGACGAAGCAGAGGATCGGCCCTTTCATGTCTTGCTTGAGCTTGCGCACGCTGAGGTATTCCAGAATGCGTTCCTTGACGCGTTTCAAATCGAAATGATCCTCGTCCAACACGTACCGCGCGCGAGCGATGTCAAGGCGGTCCTGGGTGCACTTCGACCACGGCAACGTCACGAGCCAGTCGAGGTAACTGCGCACAACCGTGTATTCGGCTGACGCGCTGGGAATCATCGCGAGCCGTTCCAACTCGCGCAGGGCGGCCTTTTTCGGCTCCTCCGGCATCTGCGCCTTGTCCACTTTTTCGCGCAGCTCCTTGATTTCGAGACCGTGCTCGCCTTCTTCGCCAAGCTCTTTTTGAATTTGCTTGAGTTGCTCGCGCAAAAAGTAGTCGCGTTGCCCCTTCGACAACGTGGAAGCGACCTTGTTTTGGATTTCGCTGCCCAGTTCGAGCACCTCCAACTCCCGGTTCAGTGAATCCGTCAACCGGACCAGCCGGGATTTGACACTATGGGTCTCCAGCAACCGCTGCCGTTCCTCCAACGCAATGTTCAAGTTGGACGCGATCAGGTCGGTGAGCCGGCCGGGATCCTGCGCATTGAGCGCCGCCACCTTCAACTCGTCGGGCATCGCGGGCGAAAGGCTGATGATCCTCTGGAACTGCTTGCCAGCATTGCTTGCCAGCGCGCTCATCTCGATCGAACCGTCTGCTTCTTCCTTGAGCGGTGCGATGCGTGCGACGATGTATGGTTCCTCCTGCTCGACTTTCACGACGCGAATGCGCTGCACCCCTTGCACCAGCACCCGCACGCTGTCGTCGGGAAACTTAAGCATCCGCAGCACACGCCCTGCACAACCGTATTCATGCAAATCCTCCTTATGCGGATTCTCCACGTGTGCATCTCGCTGCAACACCAACCCCAGCAGCCGGGAACCGGCCACCACGTCATCCATCAGTTGAATGCTCGACGCGCTCGTGACCACCAGCGACGCCACCATGTGCGGGAACACGACCAGATCACTCAACGGCAGGACTGGCAACCGCGCCGGCAGTGTCGCCGGCATGGCGACGGGCGGGACAGGTTGTTCGGGTTTGTCACTCATGATCATGTTGGGAACGACGTGATCTTCTGCACTTTCATTGCTACGACTGCTCCACAATGACCGTCACGGTTGCGTGCTCGGCTTTTTCCGACTTGGGCAACTCGATCACCAGGAATCCGTTCCGATAGCTGGCCGTCACCCGTTCTGCGTCCACCGACTTTGGAATGATGAACCTCCTCTCGAACTTTCCATAATCAATTTCCAACTGCCGGAACTTGCACTGCCCCGTCCGGCACGGATCAGGCCGATAACCGCGCACCACCAGCGTCCGGTCATCCAGCGTGATTTCCACATCCTCCCGGTTGATCCCAGCCACCTCCATCTTCACCACCCATCGCTCCGGTGTCTCGAAGACATCCGCGCTGGGCATCCACTGAGGCGCGCCAGCAAACTCGTCCGATCGTCCTCCGCCCAACGGCTCCATCAACGACTTTTCAGCAGACCGTTGGATTCGTTCCCATTCGCTGGCGTGATACTTCGACATCGGTTTCTCAGGCTCCTCGATAGTTGGCGACGCAGGAAACCATAGCCTTCCCTGCTCAAAATACAAGACTCTGTCACAGGCCGCTGGCGCCAGGATGCGAAGCATCCTGTTTCATGCGCGCAGGACGCAGTGACGCATGGTTTGGGTGAAAGCTGCTGCTACTTGGAAGATGTGCCTGGCACGATCTTCTTGAACGTGTCGAACAATCCTTTGCCGGTTTTTTGCAGCGTCTCCGCCGCGCCTGCCCCTGTCTTGCCCAACGTGTCCGTCAGACCTTTGAGGGTTTCG
Source organism: Verrucomicrobiota bacterium (assembly GCA_016235595.1). Classification (GTDB taxonomy): domain Bacteria; phylum Verrucomicrobiota; class Verrucomicrobiia; order CAIQCK01; family CAIQCK01; genus CAIQCK01. The sequence continues at coordinate 123,062 of JACRJX010000016.1, read as the reverse complement.
CCTGCGGCGTTGGTGACGTTGCCGAGCGAACCAGCCAGTTGGCCCATGTCAATACCGATGGAAGGCAGGCCGGCCTTCTTGAGGACGGTCAGCAACACCAGGCGGTTGATGTCGGTGGCGTCAGAGAAATTGCGATAGGTCTCGTCAAGGTTGAGCGCAATGGTCTTCTCCATCGGGTTCCCCATTTTGTAGTCCTTGAGCTCCACGGTGCCGATCTTCAGCCGGAGCGTGTCCACCTTGTAGTGGCTCTTGCCGCCTCCACCACCGCCAAGCGCACCCTTGAGTTTCATTGCGTTCGACTCGCCGTTCTTCGTCCTGACGATCACGATGCGCTTGAGGTCCACCACGAGGCTCGTCAAATGCGGCGTGCCGCCGAACATGGAACCCGCGTCGTAATCCACCGTCAGTTCCGGCATCTCAACAAAGACCGGCTCCTTGAATTCCGACGGGTTGAGCAGCGAGAGATCGCGCACTGCGATCCGGCTTTGTGCGAACGCCAGATCCAACGAGCCGATCTTCAGCGGGAACCCGGTCATCTTCTCGGCGCCCGCCTGGACTGCGTAACGGGCGATGATGTTGCGGCCAAGGTATAAACCGGCGGCGAGAACAAGAAGAACAATGATCAAACGAAGCAGTGTTTTCATAGTTGCTATCCTCTGCCGCTACGGTATCACTTTTTACGCCGGCGTAAAGCTCGATGACACACGCAACCCTTTTGACTGACTGAACCACAGCCACAACGTCCAAGGAGACTGACATGCTACGATTGAAACTCTTCCCTCTCACCCTGTTCTTCGCCGTGCTCGCCACGCTGGCGCTTGCCACCGTCGCACACGCCGTCACGCTCCACGTTGCCCCGGACGGCAACGATGCATGGTCCGGCGCGCTCGCGCGCCCTAATCGCGACCGCAACGACGGCCCGCTTGCATCGTTGCAAGGCGCGCGCGACGCGGCGCGGAAACTGAAGGCGGCCGGTCCGCTCTCTGAGCCGGTGCGCGTCATCGTCGCCGGTGGCAATTACGCGCTCACCGCGCCGTTAGTGCTCACGCCGGAGGACAGCGGCACGGAGAAGTGCCCGATCATCTACGAAGCCGCGCGCAGCGCGAAGCCGGTCTTCAGCGGCGGACGGCGTATCACCGGCTGGCAGCGCGGCGCGGACGGTGTCTGGACGGCGCAGGTGCCGGAGGTGAAGGCGGGACAATGGTATTTCGAGCAACTCTGGGTCAACGGCAAGCGCGCGACGCGGGCGCGCTCACCGAACAAGTTCTACTACTACGCCCCGAGCAAGCTGGGCCATGGCATTGACCCGGCGACGGGCAAGCCGGCGGACCTGTCCCATCGCGCCTTTGTCGCGCGCGGGGACGACATCAAGCCGCTGCTCGGCATCCCGGCGGCAAAGCTGAACGATGTCACCGTGGTCGCGTATCACTCGTGGGAGGTGTCGCGGCATCGCGTAGCGGCGGTGGACGCGAAGCTCAACGGGGTCATCACCACCGGCAACGCGCCATGGACGTTCTGCCGCTGGGGGTCGAACCAGCGTTACCACGTCGAGAACTTCCGCGAGGCGCTCGACGCGCCGGGCGAGTGGTTCCTCGACCGGGACGGCACGCTCTACTACAAGCCGCTACCGGATGAGAACATGGCGCGCGCGGAAGTCGTCGCGCCGGTCTGCGAACAGTTTGTCAGCTTCGCCGGCGACCCGGACAAGGGCCGCTTCGTGGAACACCTCACGTTGCGCGGGCTGGTGTTTCGCCACGGCCAATACATCCTGCCGCCACAGGGCCAAGGCGACGGACAGGCTGCGCAATCCATCCCCGGCATGATCCAGGCCGACGGCGCACGTGCTATCGCAATCACCGACTGCGAGATCGGTCACGCGGGCATCTATGGTATTTGGTTCCGGCGCGGCTGCCGCGATTGCCGCATGGAACGCACCTACATCCACGATCTCGGCGCAGGCGGCCTGCGCATCGGCGAAGGCTGGAAGGCCGACCTGAAGAATCCCGTCTGCCACACCAGCCACATCGTCGCGGACAACAACATCATTCGCAGCGGCGGCCACATTTTCCCCGGCTGCATCGCCATTTGGATCGGCCACAGCCCGCACAACCGCATCACGCATAATGAGATCAGCGACTTCCGCTATTCGGGCGTGTCCGTCGGCTGGGTGTGGGGCTATGCGGAGAGCCTTGCGCACCACAACACAATCGACTTCAACCACATCCACCATATCGGTTGGGGCGTGCTGAGCGACATGGGCGGCGTCTATACGCTCGGCGTCTCGCCCGGCACCAGCGTCAGCAATAACCGCATCCACGACGTTTACTCCTACGACCTTTACGGTCGTGGCGGCTGGGGTCTTTACAACGACGAAGGCAGCACCGGCATCACGCTGGAGAACAACCTCGTCTATGACGCCAAGACCGGCAGTTATCACCAGCACTACGGCCGCGAGAACATCGTTCGCAACAACATCCTCGCCTACTCGATGGACGGCCAGATCCAACGCTCGCGTATCGAGCAGCATTTGTCGTTTACGTTCGAGGGCAACATCGTCCTGTGGCGCGGTGGGCCGCTACTGGGGCGGCCGGCCAAGGACGCGAACGTCAAGTTTGAGAATAACCTCTACTGGGAAGAATCGGGCGAGCCGATCAAGTTCAACGACCTCAGTTTCGAGGAGTGGCAGAAGCTTGGCAAAGACACACACTCGCTCATCGCCGACCCGAAGTTCGTGAACCCGCGCAAGGGCGACTTCCGGCTGCGCGCCGGCTCCCCGGCTGTGAAGATCGGCTTCAAGCCGTTCGACTACACCAAGGCCGGCGTCTATGGCGGCCGCGCGTGGGTCCGACTGGCAAGCAGTGTGAAGTATCCGCCGGTCGAGTTCGCTCCCGAGCCTCCACCGCCGTTGCCTCTGGCGATCAATGAGGATTTCGAGTTGTCGCCTGTCGGCGCGCCGCTCGCCGACGCACAGGTCCAGGTCGAAAAGAAAGGCGACTCCATCGCCGTCACGGAGGAAACCGCTGCGGGTGGCAAACGCAGCTTGAAGATCACCGACGCGCCGGGTTTGCAGCACGCTTTCAACCCGCACTTCTACTGCGACCCGCGCCACACCAACGGCGTCACACGATTCAGCTTTGACATCCGCGTCGAGCCGGGTGCGATCCTGTTTCACGAATGGCGTGGAGAGGGTCATCCTTACCTCGTCGGGCCCAGCCTTCGGATCAGCGGTGGCAAGCTGTGCGTTCGCGACAAGGAATTGCTGGCGATGCCCACGGGCAAATGGGTTCATTTCGAGATGAGCGCCGGCCTGGGCGCACAGTCCACAGGCTCATGGGACCTCGCCGTGACCCTACCCGGCGAGCCGCCGCGCCGCTTCACCGGCCTGAAGAACGGCAGCCCCGACTGGAAGGCGCTGCGTTGGTTTGGCTTCTGTAGCACCGCCAACGCAAAGACCGTCTTCTATCTCGATAACCTCAAGCTGAATAACGTGCCACGGTGAACAAGCCGGGCATACAGACTGTTCATTCATGTAGAACCGCTCATCGCCACGAACCAGAAACACCGGCATCGGGCATCATGAACCTCGTCAGTGTCCGTGGCGCGTCCTACGCGTGAGAAGCGAAGGCGAAATTGGTCATTGACAGGAATGGACACAAATGGCAGTTTTGCGCTAACGTTTGCGCAACATAAATAGGTGCAATTTCCAAGTAATCAAGAGTTACTACGACTAAATCGGAACATTAGCACAATGGTTTGCGCTACCTAGAATAAAGTCTACACAAGGAACTTCCCGTGCCGGGACACTCTCAAACCACGCTGAAATATATCGCGGATCAGTTGGGGATTTCCGTCACAACAGTCTCGCGCACGCTGAGCGGTCAAGCCAGCCGTTACCGGATCAGCAAGCAAACGGAATCAGCAGTCCGCCAACTGGCCAAGGAGTTCAACTTCGTCCCCAATCACCTCGCGCGCGGACTGCGCCTGAAGAAGACGCAAACAATCGGGTTGGTCATCCCGGACATTTCCAATCCGTTCTTCGCCGGCATCGCACATGAAGTGACCCTCGGCACGCGCAAGCATGGTTACTCGATCATCCTCTGCGACAGCCAGGAGGACACGGCGCTTGAAGCGCAGTCCATCGCATTGCTCAGCAGCCAGCGCGTCGAAGGCATCGTGCTCTGTCCGGTTGGCTTGTCGTCCGGGCACCTCTCCCGGTTTGGGCAACACAGCCTGCCAGTCGTGCTCGTGGATCGCTATTTTCCCGACATCCCTTTGCCCTACGTCGGCGCCGACAACCTGTCCGGCGCCAAGGATGCGACGCGCTTTCTGATCGAGAACGGCCATCGCCGCATTGCGTGCTTGCAGGGGTTGCGGGGAACATCGCCAAACGAATTTCGCCTGCGCGGCTACAAGGAAGCCCTGGCAGACCATCAGTTGCCGGTGGACGATTCACTGATTGCGGGCGACAGCTTCGGCGAGCAGAGCGGCTACATCGAAACCAAACTCTTGTTGCGGACCCGAAAGGATGTGACCGCCATTCTTGCCTTCAGCAATCTGATCGCGCTCGGCGCGTTGCGGGCACTTGCGGAAGAGAAACTGCGGATTCCCGACGACATCTCCATCATCGCCTTCGACGACCAACCGTACGCCGCCTATCTCGGCACCCCCATGACGACGGTGGCGCAACCGTTCTCCGAAATGGGTGAGGTCGCGGTGAAGTTGTTGTTCGACCAAATCCAGTCACCACAACGTGAACCCAAAGGCGGCATCCTGCTGCCCACCCGCCTGATCGTCAGACGTTCGGTTAAGAAACTTCAGTGAGGGCCTATATGAACACCATGAAACGCGGACTACCGATCCTCCTCATCGCCAGCGTCGTCGCCACCCTGACGCCCACGCTCGGCTCCGAAGCGCAATTCCGCCGGCTGCCGGTGAAGGAATTCGTGGACAAGATGAAAGGCGCATGGCTCGGACAGATGATCGGTGTCGGTTGGGGCGCGCCCACCGAGTTCAAGGTCAAGGGCGAGATCATATCCGAAGACAAAATGCCGTCGTGGAAGCCGGAGATGGTGAATCAACACAACAACGATGACTGCTACGTCGAGATGACGTTCATGCGGACGCTCGAACTCTACGGCTTCGACGCATCCATCCGGCAGGCGGGCATTGACTTCGCCAACAGCGGCTATCCGCTCTGGTGCGCCAACAAGGCCGGCCGCGAGAATCTTCGCAAAGGCATCGCCCCGCCCGACAGCGGCCACCCGAAGTTCAACGCGCACGGCGACGATATTGATTACCAGATCGAGGCCGACTTCTCCGGCATCATCGCGCCGGGTCTGCCGAACCTCGCTATTGCGCTCGGCGAGAAGTTTGGCCGGCTGATGAATTACGGCGACGGTGTCTACGCCGGCCAGTTCATCGGTGGCATGTATGCCGAGGCGTATTTCCAGACCGATCCGCGGCGCTTGATCGAAGCCGGCCTCCGATGCATCCCGCCCGACAGTCAATACGCCGGGATGGTCCGCGACATTCTGGTTTGGTCGAAGGAAAACGCCGACTGGACCAGGACCTGGCAGCTCGTTGAGGAAAAATATCACAAGGATCCGCGCTACAGCCACGGGTTGTCCGGCAAGCCGGGCGGCAAAGGCGACGGCAGTATTGATGTCAAACTTAACGGCGCTTACATCCTGATGGGCCTGCTCTACGGCGCGGGCGATCCCGACAAGACGATGGTCATCGCTTGCCGGTGCGGCCAGGACAGCGACTGCAATCCCTCCAACGCCGGCGGTGTGTTTTTCGCGGCCCTGGGTGCGTCGAAAATCCCGGCGCGGTTCATCGAGAAACTCGACCTCAGCCGCAAGTTCAGCTTCTCCGACTACACGCTGCCGAAAGTCTATGAAGTGAGCGAGAAGCTCGCTCGCGAAGCCGTCGTCCGCGCCGGTGGCCGCATCGAGAAGGACGCCAACGGTGAGGAAGTCTTCGTGATCCCGGTACAAACGCCGAAGCCGGGCGCGCTGGAGCGAAGCTGGGAACCCGGCCCCGCCGCCGACGTGAAGTTCACACCGGAGGAAATGGCGAAGATCAAGATCCCGACCAAGACCGCCGAAAGCCGTTCACGCCAAGGCAACCGTGAAGGCTCGATCACCGACGGCAACTTCAACAGCTTCGTTGTCACCTTCAACGGCAAGCCAGCGAAAGAAGACTGGTATTGCATCCCGTTGAGCAAGCCCATGAACGTGCGCCGTATCGTCTTCGCTCATGGCCAGAACTTCCATGACGGCGGGTGGTTTGACGCCAGCGCTGGCAAACCGCGTGTGCAAGTCCAGCGCAGCAAAGGCAGCACGTGGGAAACGGTCGGCGAGTTGAGCGACTATCCCGCCACGACCGCCATCGACAACAAGAAGCTCAAGCCGGGCCAGAAGTTCACGCTGCGCCTGCCAGAACCAGTGAAGGCCGTCGCCGTCCGCGTTGTCGGCGTGCCCGCCTGCGGCGACAATCCGAAGCAGGCGTTTTCGTCGTGCGCAGAGTTGCAGGCGTTCGGTGAATGAGGTTCAAGTTCCACAAAGGAGAAAACCATGGTCATCGTTGAATCGTATCCAATCGCCGTCGCGATGTGCGTCGTGACGATGTTGTGCTGGGGGTCGTGGGCCAACACGCAGAAGCTCGCCAGCAAGGAATGGCGCTTCCAGCTATTCTACTGGGACTACGCCATCGGCGTGTTCCTGCTCTCGCTGATCCTCGCGTTCACGATGGGCAGCAGCGGCAGTGGCGGACGCGGCTTCTGCGCCGACCTTGCGCAGGCTGACCCCAAATGGCTCGGGTCGGCGTTCCTCGGCGGCGTCATCTTCAACCTCTCGAACATCCTGCTCGTGGCGGCGATTGACATCGCGGGCCTCGCGGTGGCGTTTCCCGTCGGCGTCGGTCTCGCGCTCGTGCTCGGCGTCATCACCACCTACGTCGCCAAACCCGAAGGCAACGTCCCGATGCTCGCGGCGGGTGTGGCGGCTGTGATGATCGCCATCGTGCTCGACGCGCTCGCCTACAAACGGCTCGCTTCGGCGGGCCAGAAGACGCCAGTGAAAGGCATCGTTCTCTCTGTCGTCGCGGGCGTGCTGATGGGCTGGTTCTACAGCTTCGTCGCGCAGGCGATGGGCGCGATTGACCCCGCTACGAAAGCGCTCGAAGCGGGCAAGCTCAGCCCCTACACAGCCATCGTCCTCTTCAGCGCCGGCTTGCTCGTATCAAACTTCATCTGGAACAGCATCGTCATGGCCAAGCCGTTCAGCGGCGAGCCAGTGACCTATCGCGACTATTTCACGAAGGGTAACGCGCGCCTGCACCTCATCGGCATCCTCGGCGGCATCATCTGGAATGTCGGCATGTCCTTCAGCATCGTCGCCAGCACCACGGCCGGCCCGGCGCTTTCCTATGGCCTCGGCCAAGGCGCGACGATGGTCGGCGCGTTCTGGGGCGTGTTCATCTGGAAGGAATTCAAAGGCGCCCCCGCCGGCACCGGCAAGCTGCTCGGCGCGATGTTCTTGTTCTACCTGATCGGCCTCAGCGTGCTGATTGCATCGAAACTGTAACAACTGGAGTATTGGAGTGGTGGAGTGTTGAAATCCACCAACCCAATACTCCATCACTCCACAACTCCATTACTCCAATGTCATCCTCCTCCATCGTTGTCGTCGGCAGTTCCAACACTGACATGATCATCCAGCTCGACCGCATCCCGCGGCCGGGCGAAACCATCCTCGGAGGCGAGTTCGTCACCGCCGCCGGCGGCAAGGGAGCCAACCAAGCCGTTGGCGCGGCCCGCGCAGGTGGCAACGTTACGTTCGTTGCACGCGTAGGTCAGGACATGTTCGGCGATCAAGCCATCGCTGGTTTCAAGCGCGACGGCATCTGCGTGAAGCACATCTTCCGCGACAAAGCAGCGCCGTCAGGTGTCGCGCTCATTTTCGTCGCCAAAGACGGAGAGAACAGCATCGCCGTCGCAGGCGGCGCAAATGCGAAACTCGCGCCTGCTGATGTGAAGAAGGCAGCGAAAGCCATTCGTTCCGCTGCCGTCCTCGTCATGCAGCTTGAAACGCCGCTGGAAGCCGTTCAAGCCGCTGCCGCGATTGCTGCAAGAGCCGGCGTGCCCGTCATCCTCAATCCCGCCCCGGCTCGTCCCCTGCCCGACTCGTTGCTGAAACTCGTGTCCATCCTCACGCCAAACGAAACGGAAGCCGAACTGCTCACCGGTATCAAAGTCACCGACGAAGCTGGCGCCGCAAAAGCTGCCGACAAGCTGCGCGCGCGCGGCGTGCAAACGGTCATCCTCACGCTCGGTCCGCGCGGCGCGTTCATCGCCAGCCCCGCCGGCAAACAACTCGTGCCCGGTTTCAAAGTGAAAGCCGTGGACACCACCGCTGCCGGCGACATTTTCAACGGCTCGCTGGCCGTCGCGCTGGCGGAGGGCAAGCCGCTGCCCGCCGCCGTCCGCTTCGCCAATGCCGCTGCCGCGCTCTCGGTAACCAAGCTCGGCGCACAACCCTCCGCGCCGGCCCGCAAAACAATTGAAGAATTCCTGAAACAAAGAACACCATGAATCTCCCTAATCTCCATCTGTTTGCATTCCTGATACTGGCAACCGGCGCCTTTGCCGCCGACACACCGCCACTCCAGCCACCGCCCAAAGCTCCGCCCGTCCAGATCGTGTTCGATACTGACATCGGCAACGATGTCGATGACGTGCTTGCCTTGGCGATGCTTCACTCGCTGGCCACACGCGGCGACTGCAAACTGCTCGCCGTCACTGTCACCAACCCGCATGAACTCTCGGGGCCGTTTGTGGACGCCATCAATACGTTTTATGGACGGCCCAACATTCCCGTGGCGGTGACTCGCCGCGGCCCCAACACCGGCCAGGGCAAGTTTCTCGGGCTTGCTGCAATCAAGGATGGCGATGCTCCACGCTATCCGCATCAGTTGAAGTCCAGCGCCGAATCGCCGGATCCCGTCAAGCTGTTGCGGCAACTGCTGGCGAAAGCCGCCGATCAATCGCTGGTCCTCGTGCAAGTCGGTTTCTTTACCAATTTTGCCGATCTGCTGGATTCGAAGCCTGACGACATCTCCCCGCTGCCGGGCCGTGAGCTGGTGAAACGCAAGGCAAGGCTGCTCTCGGTCATGGCGGGCGCTTTCCAAACAATCAACCACAACAACCACTACCGCGAATACAACGTCATCAAGGACATCCCGGCAGCGCGCAAGCTGGCCAAGGATTGGCCGACGCCTGTTGTCTGGAGTGGTTTTGAAATCGGCATTGCCGTGCCATTCCCCGTCCAAAGCATCGAACGGGACTTCAGCTACACGCCCCATCATCCTGCCGCCGAGTCTTACTACCTGTACAATCCGCCGCCGCATGAAAGGCCGACATGGGATCTGACCGCAGTGCTGCACGCTGTCATGCCTGACCGCAGCTATTTCAGCTTGTCGCCACCAGGCGTTGTGACGGTGGAAGAGGATGGTTTCACACGCTTCACGCCCAAGCGAAACGGCCGGGATCGTTTCCTGATCATGAATGAAACAGAGGCGGCTCGCGTCAAGGAAGCGTTGGTGCAACTCAGCAGCCAGCCGCCGAATCACACAGCAGGCAAGCCCTGAGTCAAGCTGGCAGCCATCGGCGGACGTCGCGACTGCGGATTCATGCGTGATGCACCGTGATTCCGGCTCATTGCCAGATTGCCGCATGCTGAAATGCGGGCAAGATTTTGCTTCCAGCGGGAGCGATGGAGGCGCAAATTGAACATGGTTCGAAAATTGAAAGACATGTTCATGAACACACCCACACTCCGCTTGAACCGCCGTGAATGGATCGCACGATCAACCGCCGCGCTTGCCCTCGCCTCGCCGCTCGCGCCGTTGCTGGCCGCGCCGGGGAAACGACGATTCAAGATTGGTGCGTATGACGGATCCATCGGCAAGACGAGTTCACCCGCCGCGTTTGAAGTGGCCAAGGAGATAGGTCTTGATGGTGTTCAGGTCGGCTTCGGCAACGTCGCAAACAACATGCACCTGCGCCAGGCCGACGTGCAGCAGCAATTCAAAGATGCCGCGCGCCAGACCGGTGTCGAGATCGCCTCGCTGGCCATCGGCGAGATGAACAGCATTCCCTACAAGAGCGATCCGCGCCCCATCGAATGGGTCAGCGATTCCATCGACGTGTTGAAAGCGCTCGGCGTGAAGGTGGTCCTGCTGGCGTTCTTCAGCAAAGGCGACCTCCGCGATGACAAGCCCGGCACCGATGAAGTCGTCAAGCGTCTCAAGACAGTCGCGCCCAAAGCGGAGAAGGCCGGCGTTATCCTTGGCATTGAGAGCTGGCTCAGCGCCGAAGCGCACATGGATATCATCCAGCGCATCGGCTCGCCCGCCGTGCAGGTTTATTACGACGTTTGCAACTCCAATGACCGCGGCTACGACATCTACAAGGAGATTCGCTGGCTCGGCACGAAGCACATCTGCGAGTTCCACATGAAGGAGAACGGAGCGCTGCTCGGCCAGGGCAAGGTGGATTTCAAGAAAGTTCGCGTCGCGCTTGACGACATCGGCTACGCCGGCTGGATGCAAATTGAAGGCGCCGTGCCCAAGGGCGCGAAGATGCTCGACAGCTACAAGGCCAACCTGAAGTTCCTCCGCGACATCTTCCCGAAGGATGCGTGAGCCTCCGCCCACAGTGGATTACTTGCCGATGAGTTGCACGATGGCGGCATTCACCGCCTTGCGGATCACCGGAATGCGGTCAGGGTCTGGCAGAATTCCTGTCGAGCGCAAACCGCCGGCATTGGGGATCGTCACCAATTCTCGCGCCTGCGCCAGCGCGCGCTCGGCGGCGGCAACTGACTTCCCCTGCCCTTTCGCTTTCGCCACCAACTCCGCCAGCATAGCCATCGCTTCGTAGTCCTCCAGGCCTTCGCGGACCTGCTCCAGCCGGATCGTGCTCACCGGCCCATCCACGCCGACCGGCGCGCCCGGATATGTCAGGAAACCATCGCCGTTCGGATAGCGGACCCAATAGTGCCGCTTGCCGTCGTCGCTCTGGTTGATGAACGTGTGCCAGCCATACTGCCACGGGTCGAACGTCCACCACGACAGTCCCCAGAACTCAAAGCCGCTGCCGCCATATTTCAGGCAGTAGTAGGGCAGCATCCGCTCCGTCGCCAGCAACGGCGTATCGGTTGCCATCTGCCCGTCGCACGTAAACAGGAAATGTCTGCCCGCCTTCAGCACGCGTTCGATCTCGGGCACCGGGAAACAACCGTATTGGCCGACGCCCCAGAGATCGAGCGAGTTGTCCCACGCCTCGCAATGCCTCCATGTGCTGGAGTAAATCGGGATCGTCGTGTCCACCTCGTGGAGCAACGCGCAAAGCTTCTTCATCTGTTCGACAACGAACGGATGGTCGAAATGCGGCTCGTCTGAAATGTAATAGATGAACCTGTCGTGCCAGCCTTTCTGCTTCAGGTGGTCGGTGAAGAGACGATACGCCTGCTTGAGCGCGTCATTGTAGGCCGGCGTGAACGGCTCCAGCCCGAAAATTTTCTTCGGCGGATAGGCCCAGCCGAACGCGTAGAAGAACGACGGCGTGTAGCTGACATTCATGCCCAGTTCATCGAAGCAATACCGGGCCATGACATCGAACTCCGTCGCGTCCATCGTCACCTGGCCATTCTTGCATTCAAACTTCGGTTGCGCCGGGATGTGGTCGGTGCCAAGCCGGTGCTCGGCCATGAAGCGCAGCCATCGGCGTTGTCCGTCCGGAGTCTTGATGCCCGCGCCCATCTCGCCGCCCGGCCCGCTGCGGAAATCGAAGATGGCCTTCAATCGCGTCCGCTCCGGCAGCGTGAACGGCAGCACCTTCACCCGCAGCGGCAGCTTCAATCGCTCGCCCGCCGCGTGAATCGTCACCTCACCGCGATACTCGCCCGGCGCGGCGTCGCGCGGCACACGCACCGTGAACCAAACCGCCTGTGCGCGGCCCGCCGCCAGGTCAAACGCGCCATTCGGAACCAGCGGGTCGGGCCACCAATCCGCCCAACCATCGGTGGAACCGTGCCCGCGCGGCACGCGCCGTTGCCACGCCGGCACATCGGTCTGGAAATAACCGCTCGGCCAGTCAATCGGAACAAAGCCGACGCGCTCCACCTTCACCGCAGGCAGCGTCCCGCCCTTCGGCCCGCGCAACGCCGATACCGCCACATCCACGCCGCGCCGCGCCTCTGTGCTGCGCAGCACCAGTTCGAACGGCTCATATTCGTTGCGCGCACATTCCAGCGTTACAGACTTTGCCTGCGGGCCCGGCAGCGAATCGCGGAAGACCTTCACGAGCGGATTCACTTCCCAGACCTGTAGCGGCGGTCTCCGAGTACCGGACGTCTCCCCGCTCTCAAACCCAACAACCTCGCCCGCCACGACGCGGCACAGCAACACGCCGTCGTGTTGAATCGTGCCGCGTCCGCCCGCAGTCATGTGCGATTGAAGCGTCGCGACATCCGACAACACCACGCCGCCTTGCGGAGGTGCAACGCGCGCGTTCGTTGTCAGGTGCAGTTGAATCGTCGCGGCGTCGGGCGGCACTTGAATCACCGTGGAACTGAACATCCAGCCCGCGTCGCTGCCGACCGCCGGTTGTGTGCCGACGTAGCCACCGCTTCCGACAACCTTGCCGTCGCGGCCCAGTTGGTGCGCGTGCAGCATCGCCGAGCCGGACAGACCCGTGCCCTTCAGGAATCCGCCATAGAAATAGCTTGCGCCAGCCTGCACAGGAATCGGTTGCGACCGCCAACCGACCCATGTGCTCTTCGCATCCGGAAGCAACGTGAACGCGGCGCTGCGCCTGCCGAACATCGCGTCCGCACCGAAGCCGCCACCCTTGCCCGTCGTCAGCCATCCCTCCGGCGAGTCCGCGCCTGACTCGAAGCTTCCGTTCGCTGCAAGGTTCAGTGGACTGCCCAGCAGCTTCTCGTAAGTCGACGCAAAGGCGTTCGTTGCCTCGCGTTGCGTCGCGCTGAAGTAGATCGCAAACTCGCGCTCCGACTTCGCTGGCAGTGTTGCATCAAACATCACCGTGCTGCCGCGTCGCACGCAGTTCGCCGCCACTTCGCCGGTCGCCGCGTCCACAATGCGCAGCACGGCGTTCGTCGGCACGGCACGCAGTTTCGCCATCGCCGGGCGCAAGTCCGCGTGGACCAGCGCACCGGAGGCCGGCGCATCTGTGAGGTTGAATACGCGCACGACTGCGCAACACGGCCACTGGCGCGAGAACTCCAGCTTCTTCCGTCCTGCTCTTGCCAGCGCCAACTGCTCTGTCTTACCCACGCTTGCGCGCAAACTGTTGCCTCCGTCCACTTCATCGAACCGCGCGTCGTCGAACCACGCCCGGCCCGTACCGCGCAGCACTGTACCGAAGGTCGCAGTCGCCGCAGTCGGCGGAGCTGTAAAAGTGATGCTCACTTCCTTCCAACCAAACGAACCTTCGCCGACACCGATGGTTTTGTTGATGAGTTGCGGCTTCTCGCCATTCACATGGACGAACCATCCCGCCCGGCCAACGACGTTCTCGGCGCGCACCCAGCCGCTGACTTTGTAGCTGCGGCCCGGCGCCACCGGGATGTTGTGCTGGCTCCACTGCACCCAGGCTGGTTCCGCGCCTGTGTCCACTTCCACCTTCACGCATCGCCCGCTGCGCCCGCCTGCCGTCTCCCACGTTGCGCGATGGCGCTCGTCCGTGCTGCCAGTGCTCCACCCCGACGGCGTACTCGTGCCCGATTCGAAACCGCCGTTGACGAAACCCGCTCGCAAGAACTCCGGCACCGCCCATGCCGCGTCATTGCCGGCGTAGAGGAAGACCGTTGTCGTTCCCTTCGCCGGACACTCGGCCGGAATCGTGATGCGATCGTCAGATGCCAGCACGCCGCTTCGTTTCGGACAACCGCCGCTGTCGCTCACATCAAACAACAGTTCCTGTCCCGCCTCATTACAAGCGCGCAGCGACTCCATGCGCTGACCCGCCAGCGCCGCCACGGTCACCGTCACCGGCTCACCCGTCATCGCCGTATCGCCCGAGTTCGTGATGGTGACCGGCACGCGCAACGGCCAGTACCCCCCGCCCGCAAGGTAGCGGGTTTCGAGCCATGGCGCGGCGGTTGACGCACTGTGAGCCACCGTTGCACACGACAGCGAGACAACAAGAAGAGGAAGAAAGCGTTTGATCATGGCGTCCCACCTCTAGCGCATCGTCCAACACAGACGCAAAGAAAAAAGCCGCCCACACGGGACAAGACCACGCCCTGTCTGCGTTCCCGTCGCGAAAAGTCATTGGCAAAGCGCGAGTCTTTGATAGACTCCCGCCGCTTGTTCCCAAGAAGGATAATAATCTGCTGGTTCTGTCTGGTGGCTGCCGTGCCGTTGGCATCGTGGGGTGCTGAACGGCCAACGATGCCACCAGCCACGCCGCTTTCTGTGTCATCGCCCCGATTGACGCTCGACCAGTGCATCAATCGCGCCTTGGACCAAAACCCCGACGTATTGGTTTCGAAGAAAAAACTGGAGGAAGCGGCTGGAGGCATTGTTGAAGCACGCGCGGGCTACCTGCCAAGCCTGACCACTTCCGGCAGCTACACGTGGGTCGAGAAAGGCTACATGACGATGGACGGCGCAATCCCGGGCCGGCGGCCGGAATTGTGGAACGTCGCCGTCCGTGTGACCGAGACACTCTACTCGGGCGGCGCAGTGGGCGGGAGGATGCAGATTGCCCGGCTTAACCGCCAGGCGCGGTTGTTGGAATACGAAGCCATGCTGGACCGTGTCATCATGGAGACACGGGTGTCCTTCTACGAAATCCTTCAAAACAAGGCGCAGATTGCCGTCCACGAACAGGCGGTCGTGTTCCTGGAAGGCGAGCTGCAGAACCAGCGCAACAGGCAGCGAGTGGGCAATGCGGATCGCCTGCACGCGTTGCGCGCCGAGGTGAGCTTGTCGTTGGAACGCGCGGCTCTGCTGGAAGCAAGGAACCGGCTGTCGAACTCCCACGCGAAGCTCGCCGAACTGCTGGCCATCAAGGCGCCGTCCACCCGCGCACGGCGCGACTACAAGCAAATTGTTCCCGGTGAAGCGCTCGTGGTGCCACGCCCGACCGTGGATGAAGCACCGGCTTTCGAGGTGGAAGGGGAGCTGACATATGCCAAGCGAACATTGGACCTGAGCACATGCCTGGCCCAAGCGCTGGCGCAACGTCCCGAAGTCAAGGTGCGCGAAAAGGAAATTGCTGTTCAGAAGCAACAATTGATCGTGGATCGCAGCGCGTCGCGGCCGAAAGTGGACCTGTTTGTAGGCTATGATGCCGTCAACGAACCCAATAGCGCGGCCTCGCGCACCTACTACGATGGCTATCTGGCTGGCGTGTCGGTGAGCTGGCAGCTATTCGATGGTTTCCTTACGAGAGGCAAAGTGGCCGCCACCCGTGCCCGGCTCTCTCAGGCTGAACTGGCCCAGGAGGCAACAGAACAAGCCATCCAGACCGAAGTGATACAGGCTTTCCACGATCTGAAACAGGCCGAGGAAACCATCCAAACCCAGCAACAGAACGTCAAACTGGCGGAGGAATCGCTCCAACTGGCGCAATCCAACGTCACGCTAGGATTGACCACCCAACTGGAACTGCTGCAAGCCCGTGTGGACCTGACTCGCGCGCAGACCACCGAGCTTTCCGCGCGGTTCACCTACAACTCCGCGCTGGCCCGCCTGCAACGCGCCATCTCCAGCCACTTCACGATTCTGGAGGAACCGCCGCGTCCAGCTGCAAAGGACACTCCTCCCCCGCCGGCGAAATGACGTCCATGAGAACGCTCGACCACGTTCTACTGTGCCTGTTGTTGGCGGTAACCGCGCGAGCCGCAGACGCTCCAAGCGGCCTCACGGCCTCGGCTGAACACAAACCGCTGACGCTGGCCGAGTGCTACGCGCTGACACTGGAACACAACCCCGAAATACAACAACAACGCGCGGGGATTGAGAGAGCGACGGGCGTCAAGACAATCTTCAGAGCCCGGGCGTTGCCAAGGGCCTCGGTGGGCGGCTCGTTTGGATACAGCACGGGTTCACTATACGGTTCGGGCGGCCCCTATGCCATAGTCAGGACGGATGCGTCGCAGCCGTTGTTTGACATGGGCATTCCTGCCTCGTGGCGGCGCGGCAATCTGGAGGTCATTATCGCCCAGCAAACTTTGAACCGCACCGTCACCGTGCAGCTTCACGCCACACGGCTGGCGTTCCTGCGGGCGTTGGTGGCGCGACGTTTGTTCGAGCTTCATCAACAAATCGAGACTCATCTGCAAGCCAACGTCCGCAGCGCACAACAACGGCTGGATGTCGGCATGGCCAGCCGCCAGACCGTACGGCAGGCCGAGGTTCAGCTCCTGAGCCTCAAACCTGCCCTTTCCAAGGCCCAGCGCGACTATGTCAATGCCGTGTCGGACTTGGATCAGTGCAGAGGAACCAAGCCTGTCGCCAAAGGCCCCCTGCAACTGCCGGAGCCGACGGGCAATCTGGAGTATGCAACGCTGAAGATCGATCTTGAGAAGGAAACGGCGCAGACCATCCAGCGACGACCTGACCTGCTGCTATTGCGCGAGTTGATCAAGGCGGCGGGCGAGGAAAAACGGATGGTGCAGGCCGGCTACTATCCCTACGTGGCCCTGACGATGTTTGCCCAGTATTTCCCGGATGTGGGTGTGTTTGGCGTCCGCCCGGAGATCGTCTCGGGACAGGATGCGCGCCAGAGCGAGACCCGACTCGGCGCGGCGTTCACGTGGCAGGTGATTGACACCGGCAAGATCCGCGGCGCCAGCAGCCAGATCGAGAGCGGACGGCAGGCGATGGAGATCACGCTGCGCCGGCTCGAAGAAAACGTGCCGCGCGAATTGCAGGTGCTGGCCCGCACGCTCGAAACCATTGACGCCCGGCTCGCCGCTCTCAAGCAATCCGTCACCGAAGCGGAGGAAATGCTGAAACTGGTCGAGACCCGCATGAAACTGGGCGAGGCCACCCAGATGGATTTTCTCAACGCGCAAACCAACCTGCTCTCCACGCAGCGGGGCATTCTTCTCGCCGTATTCGAAAACGAAGCCGTTCGCGCCGAGTTTGATCGCGCTACCGGCCGCTACCTTGACTTCAACAACCTCCCCGCTCAGTGACGGCGGCGGTTGTGTTCGCAGAAGAATGTGATTAGTATCGGCGCGTGGTTTTTCAGGAATCATGAAGAAAATACTGATGATTACCGCGGTGGTCGTGCTCGTGATTGCGGGTGGTTTGGGCTACGGATGGATGGGACGTCCGGTCGCGGAGGTGTTCGCAGTACTGCGCGGCGAGGCAATGTCGGCGGTGTATGGGACGGTGAAAGTGCAACCGGCGGTCCGAATGATGGTGCGCTCGCGCAACGCGGGAACGGTGCGGCTATCACAGACAAGCGCAGGGGTGGAAATTGTCGCGGGAATGGACGTGAAGGAAGGCTGGACACTGGCACAGATCGAGAGTCCGGAACTGGATCGCGAACTGGTGAAAGTGGAGGCGGAACTGAAGGCAGGAGAGGAAAGAGGGCGGTTGGGTCCGCCGTCGTTACAGTTGCTCAAGACGGCGGAAGCGACGCTGGGGCGGCTGGAGAAGCTGGCGGAGTTGCGCAATGCGCCTGCGAGCGAGGTGGAGAAGACGCGCAACGAAGTGCTGGCATTGCGGGATCGTGTGAAGTCGGAGCAGGTGGAAATCGACCGGACACTGACCGTACTGCGAGAGCAAGCCGGAGCATTGAAGGACCGCAAGACGCGCTGCAACGTGAAAGCGCCGATGGAGGGCGTGCTTGCGGCCATCAGCGTGGTCAGCGGCGATCTTGTGGCGGAGAACTCACCTCTCTTTCTCGTCTGCACGCGGAACTATTTTCTGGAAGGCCTGGTAAACGAGGAGGACGTCGGCTCGCTGAAGAAACAGATGAAGGCGCAGGTGCGTCTCTATTCCTATCCACAGCAGGATTTCATCGCGGTGCTCACGGACATCATCCCGGCCGGGGAGAACCAGCGTTACGCAGTGCGGTTGAGTTTCGAGAAGCCGCCGGACAACCTGATGGCAGGCATGACAGGAGAGATGAATATTATTCTCAGCAAGCGGGAGGGCGCGTTGGTGATCCCGACGCGGGCGTTGATGTCGGACCGGGTATTCGTGGTGGACGGAGGCCTGGTCAAGCCTCGCACGGTGAAAACGGGACTGCGCAGCTTGGAACGGACGGAGATTCTGGAAGGACTGAAGGAGGGCGAACAAGTGGTGGTGGCGGATCTGGATACGTTTCGCGTGGGCCAATGGGTGCGGCCGGTTCTGGTGAGCCGTTGATCTGGAACGACCATGCCCCCGTCGCTGTATATCGCCTTACGGTTCATCAGCCATCGCAAGAAGGCCATTGTGCTGAGCCTGACGGGCGTGATTCTGGGCGTGGCGTTTTATATTTGCGCACAGGCGCAAACGCAAGGGTTTGAGAGGTTCTTCGTCAAGAGCACGCTGGGCACATCAGGCGCGGTTATTATCGGCAACCGGTTTCAAACGCTGCACACAGACATTCTTCACCGCGCCGTGGAGGGAATGTTGAGCGTCAGTCACACGAGACCGCGAAAGATTTTCGAAGGCATCAACGACCCGGAACGGATGATGCGAGTGGTGAACGAGTTCTCCAACGTGGCGGCGTGCGCGCCCGTGCTGGAGGGGAACGCGGCGTTGGCGACCGATTTTCGGCAGGAGGTGTTCCGGGTGCAGGGGATCGACATGGCGTTGCACTTGAAGGCCTCATCGTTGCGGGAGCAGATTGTGGATGGCAGCATCGAGGACTTTCAACTGAAGCCGTTTGGTCTGATTCTCGGCTATGAACTGGCCGACAAGATGCGGACGAAGGTGGGACAGGATGTGGGACTGATCGGACCGGACGGCGAGCATCGGACATACCGGGTGTGCGCAGTGTTTCAAACGGGCAATTTGTTCATTGATGAGAAGTATGGATACATCCACCTGAAAGCCGCGCAAAGTCTGTTGCAGAGACCCTACGGTGTGTCGCAGCTGATGGTGAAATTGCGCGACCCGTCCCGCGCGCAGGCGTTCTCAGCCCACATCGAGCAGTTGTTTCAGCACCGTGCGCGAAGCTGGCAGGATCGCGAGCGGGGCAGCCTGCAAATCTTCAGGCTGATCCGCATCTCGGCGGCAATCACCGTTTCTACGATCATCCTGCTGGCGGGGTTTGGCATCTTCAACATCCTGACGTTGATGGTGATGGACAAGGTGCGCGAAATCGCCGTGCTGCGCTCGATGGGCTACCAGCGCGGGGACATCAGCGCCATCTTTCTCTGGCAGGGCTTTCTGGTGGCGTTGATCGGTTCGGTGTTGGGCTGTGTGTTGGGGGCGGCGTTGACGTATGGCATCTCACAGATTCCGGTGGACATCAGGGGCTTTCTGAGCACCAAACGGTTTCTCGTGCACTGGAACATGATGGATTATTGGGCAGCGACGGTCATCGCTTTTGTGGCGATCTTCCTGGCCAGCTATTTCCCATCGCGCCGTGCCGCGCGACTGGCGCCGGTGGACATTCTTCGGGGGTCGGGCCAATGAGCATCAATGCCACCCCGGGCAATTCCACGGCCGACGTCCCGTTGCAGTGCAGCGACATTCATCGTTATCTTGGCGAGGCGGAATCGCGCGTGCATGTGTTGCGCGGCGTGTCGTTGGAACTCCGATCGGGCTGCGTGCATGCCATCGTAGGGCCATCAGGTTGCGGCAAGAGCAGCCTTCTCTACATCATGGGACTGCTGGATCGGCCGGATGGCGGGCGCATCCTGCTCGGCGGCGAAGCGGTCGAGGGCTTGACCGATGATCAAGTGTCGCGCCGCCGCAACGAGCACATCGGGTTCGTGTTCCAATTCCATTTTTTGATGCATGAATTCACGGCGCAGGAAAACGTGATGATCCCGATGCGCCGGCTCGGCAAGCTCAACACGCGAGAGATGGCGGAGCGCGCCGCGATGTTGCTGGAAATGGTGGGCCTCGGCGACAAGATTCGCCGCAACAGCCAGCATCTTTCCGGCGGCGAACAACAGCGAGTGGCCATCGCCCGATCCCTGGCCAACGACCCGCAGGTCCTTCTCGCCGACGAGCCAACGGGCAATCTCGACACCGCGAGTTCTGAGCGCGTGTTTCATTTGCTGACAGAACTGGTGCGACGGCAGCGGAAGGCGTTGCTGCTGGTGACGCACAATCCGCAGGTGGCCGGGGCCAGCGACTGGATTCACGAGATGAAGGACGGCCAGTTGATCGAGTGCAGCGCTGGCTGTTCTCGGTGAGCCAGTGCGGTTACATCACATCGGCAAAGGCGCGTTTGGTCCGCATGAAGAAAGCGTAGCCGACCGACAGCGTGACCAATCCGATGGCGAGCATCAGCAGATAACGCGGCCAGGAAGGCGCAACGCCCCATAGCAGCGCATTCCGCGCCTGGTCCGCTGCAACGGCCAGAGGATTCAGCAGGAACAGCGACAATAATTCCGGCGGCACTTTGCTGGGGGAATAGAAGATGGCACTGGCAAACATCAGGATGGTCAGAAAGACGGGCACGATGGAGTTGATGTCGCGGACGAAGACACCCAGACTTGCGAGAAACCAGCCCACACCGAGACAGATGAGAATCAGTGGCAGCACGATCAATGGCAGGTAAAGCACGGTAAGCGGGATGGCACCGTGGGCGAGCAGCAGTCCAGCCAGCAGCGGAACGAAACTGATTGCCATCTGCGCCAGTGCCGCGCCAACGATTGAAACACAGAGAATTTCCAGCGGGAACACAACCTTGGTAACGTAGTTGGGATTGGCAAGCACGAGCATCGGCGCGCGAGAAAGACACTCGGAAACGAAATCAAACACGGTCAACCCGCAAAACAGCGCCAGCGCAAAATCCAGCTTCGATTCTTGAGGCGTGTTACCGAGTGTGGACCGGAAAATGTACCCAAACACGACAGCATACACGGCGAACATCGCCATCGGGCGAACCAGCGATCCAAGCAGGCCCAGATACGAACCACGGTAGCGCATCAGCAAGTCGCGCTTGGCAATCTGGCGAATCAGTGGCCCCTGTTGGCATAAATGACGTACGATCTCCCAAGGCGCTAGAAGCCGGAGGAGAGGAATTCTCTTGCCCGATGTTTGTGCTACAGGCAGCATCATTTGAACTTTCGCTGGCATCATCTGGCAAAGTCATGGGAGAATTCAACGGAAAAACGACACGACATTGAGTTCTGAGACTGTTATCGAAGTTGAGAAGCTGTCCAAGGTCTATACGATCTGGTCCTCGCCCGTTGCGCGCTTGCACGGTCCATTGCTGGGGCGCATCGGGCAGTTGCCGTTCCTTCCATCGGGTGCGCGACAGTTCTTCAAACGTCTCTCCCACGAATCGTTCAGGAACTTCTACGCACTGAACAATGTCTCTTTCAAGGTCCGGAAGGGTGAAAGCGTGGGTATCATCGGTCTGAACGGTTCCGGCAAGAGCACGCTGCTGCAAATCATTGCCGGGACATTGGAACCGACGGACGGCAACGTGCAGGTCAACGGTCGAGTGGCAGCACTGCTGGAGCTTGGGAGCGGTTTCAACCCGGAATTCACAGGACGGGAGAATGTAATCTTAAACGCAACCATCCTCGGTTTGCGCCCGGCGGAGATTGAGGAGAAGTTTCCCATCATCGAGAACTTTGCGGAGATCGGTGATTTCATGGACCAACCCGTGAAAACCTATTCCAGTGGCATGCAGGTGCGGCTGTCATACAGCGTTGCGACGGCGATGGTGCCCGATGTTCTCATTGTGGACGAGGCGCTCTCCGTGGGCGACGCGTATTTTCAGCACAAGTGCTTCGCACAGATGCGGAAGTTTCGGGAACAGGGAACCACGTTGTTGTTCGTCTCGCACGATCCTGCCGCCGTGAAGTCGCTTTGCGATCGGGCCGTGCTGCTCGACGCCGGCGTCGTCGTGCGCGACGACACGGCGGACGCGGCGCTCGATTACTACAACGCCATCATCGCCAAACAAGCCGCCGACCACATGATACGTGAGTCGGAAGCGTTGACGGGCCGTACGGTCACGCGCTTTGGCACTCGTGCCGCCACCATCCAATCCGTCGAATTATACGACCGCGGCAATCCTGCGCGGGCTGTGCGTGTTGGCGCGCCGGTGGTTTTTCGAGTGCGGTTGAAGGCGAACGAACCCATTGCAGACCTGACCGTCGGCGTCTTGTTGCGGGATCGGCTTGGCAACGACGTTTTTGGCACCAATACTCACCACATGGGCTTGGACCTCGAGATCGCCGCCGGAAATGCGATAGCTGTGGATTTCGAGGTGCCGGCGCTGAACCTCGGCGTCGGCCATTACAGCGTATCGGTGGCGCTGCACTCCGGCGCCGCACACGCGGAAAACAACTATGATTGGTGGGACCGGGCGCTGGTGTTTCAAGTCGTGCCCGGTTCGCAGCCGCCATTTGTTGGTACGTGTTGCCTGCCGGTGAACGTGAGCTGGCGCGAGGACAAGCAACCCACCAAGGTCTGACCATGCTCGAACCCAACAACGCTGAAATCAATGTCGAGGAACTGATGGCCAGGGTGCGGGCGGAGGTGCAACGGCGCGAAGCCGATGGCACATTACCGGACATCCCGCCTGTGACGCTGCCGCCTCCGCGCAATTCTTTGGAGACGCGGGTTGTGGAGGAAATTCGCCAAGCCCGGCAGAAACACATCGTGAGCGCGCGTCTTCCCGAGTTCACTCGCGGGCTGTTTCGCGACCAAAGCAGCGTCAATATCCGATTGATCCATGTGGTGGAGATGCTGGCGGAACATCTGGCTGCCTTGCGAGTCGAGCAATCGAATACGTTGAAAGCCGAAAAGGAGAAACTGGAGAACGAAATTGCGGTTCTCAAGGGCGAAACATCCTTGCAGCGACAAACCCTGACGCGCCTGCTCGATGAGTTGAAACGTCAGGATGCCGCGCCGGACCCTGCGGCAGTTGAGGCGAGCGCGTCGGAGGCGCATCTGCACAGCCTGGATGCCTTCTATCTGGCGTTCGAGAACCGGTATCGCGGGTCGCGCGAGGAAATCAAGAAACGGCTGAAAGTCTATCTGCCGTATGTGGCCGAGGCGGGCGCTGGCAAAACAGAAAGACCGATTCTGGATTTGGGTTGTGGACGGGGCGAGTGGCTGGAATTGCTGAAAGAAAATGGCTACACAGGCCGGGGTGTGGACTTGAACATCCCCATGTTGTCGGCTTGTAGCGAGCTAGGGCTTGAAGTGATCAAGTCGGACGCCATGGCTTATTTGCGATCGCTGCCGGATCGAAGTCTGGGAATGGTCACCGGCTTTCATATCATCGAGCACCTACCGTTTCGAGTGTTGCTGGAATTGATGTCCGAGCTATATCGCGTCCTGCAAGATGGCGGGTTGGTCGTACTGGAGACTCCCAATCCGGGCAACGTTCAGGTGGGAGCCTGCAATTTCTACAACGACCCGACGCATCGTCGTCCTCTGCC
This sequence comes from Verrucomicrobiota bacterium, assembly GCA_016235595.1. Lineage (GTDB taxonomy): Bacteria > Verrucomicrobiota > Verrucomicrobiia > CAIQCK01 > CAIQCK01 > CAIQCK01. The sequence goes on along the minus strand of JACRJX010000016.1, from coordinate 99,444 downwards.
CAGCACGCTGACAGCGTTTCTTGTTGAATACGCCGGGTTCAAGAACGTTCACACCCTGTTTTTGCAGCCTGGCAAGGCTCCATTCCCCGTCGGACCTGCCTCTAGCCCGATGGTGCGATGCTTCAACGAACATTTCTTTGCTCCACAAGACTATGCGGTGTTGGGAAGCAAGCCCGCTGCAATCGCGCCTGACCGGAATGAGGGCCAGGCCCGCTCCGGAGCCTGAGTCATTCATGTCCCATGAAGCCGCTTGCCATCGTCATTTCCTGGTTTGGCCGCGACCTCAAAGGGGGTGCTGAAACACAAGCCTGGCAGATTGCCTCGCGGCTTGCGGCTCGCGGGCACACAATCGAAGTGTTGACGACCTGCTGTCATTCGCACTCCGACGATTGCGGCGAGAATCATCTGCCGCCCGGTCTGACTCGCGAGCCGGAAGGTTTTGCGGTGCGTCGTTTCCCCGTAATAGAGCGCAACTGGAAACGATTTAGACTCGCCGCGTCACAACTGCAAAGCCTGCCAAGGACGGCCCTCAAACCGGGCGTGTCGCCGGTTAGTGCCGCCGATTCGGCAGTCTTCAGTCATGAACTGATCAAGTCACCCGCATTGCTGCGTCACCTGAAAGAACACGGCGATGACTACAGCGCGTTCATTTTCATGCCGTATCTCTACGGGCCGGTGCTGCACGGCCTGCCAATCGTGGCCGACCGTGCGTGGCTCCAGCCGTGCCTGCACGATGAATCCTATGCCTACCTGCCGGAGGTTGCCGCCATCTTTCGCTGCGCACGCGGCGTGTTGTTCAACAGCGACGGCGAGATGGAACTGGCACTGAGGCTGTTCGGACCCGGGATTTTTCACAAATCCACGGTTGTTGGCGAGGGTGTGGAAGTGCCGATAGTCGAGCCGGGCACGGTTGCTTCGACCACCGCCGCGTTTGACGGCGCGCCCTACGTGCTATGTCTTGGGAAGAAAGAGCCCGGGAAGAACTCATATCTGCTGTTGAACGCGTTCCGACAATTCAAAGCCGCGCACCCGGCATCACGGCTGAAACTCGTGTTTGCCGGCTCTGGCGCGCTCGACTTGGGAGGCTTGGACGGACAGGCGCTGGATCTGGGCATGGTGTCAGAACGTGACAAGCTGGCTCTTCTCGATGGCTGTCGCGCGTTGTTCCAACCAAGCGAGAACGAGAGCTTCTCTCGTGTGATCATGGAAGCATGGTTGCGAGGGCGGCCCGTGGCGGCGCATCGTGACTGCCTGGCTACCGCCACGGCTGTACGGTTGTGCGACGGCGGCTGGCTGGCGGCGGATGAGAAGGAATGGAGCGCGTTGTTTGGCGACATGGAGAGTCTCCCCCCCGAAGTGCTTGCGGTGAAAGGCGCCGCAGGCCAGCAATATGCCCGCAAGGCGGCGGATTGGCAGCGCGTGATGGAACGCTATGAGGCGGTGCTATCGGTCACGCCGCCGCGGGTGATTCGCGTGCCGTGCCCGCCCCGGGCGATCCACCAAGTGCTGCCAAACCTGACGTATGGTGACGGCATCTCGAACTTCGTCCGGTGGACTCGAAAGCAATTGCAGCAGGCCGGTGTGTCCTCGGAGATTTTTACCCTTCATATAGACCCGCGTATTGCCGATGAGTGCCACCCATTCCGGCCGGGCTGTATCGCGCCACAGGACGCGATCATTTACCATCACAGCATCGGCAGCGAGTTGACGCCCCATGTCGTGGCACACCAGGGGCCGAAGTGTCTCCTTTACCATAACATCACGCCGGCGGAGTTCTTCGCTCCGTTCGATCCCATGATGACGGCGTTGTTGTGGCAAGGGCGTGAGGAGTTGAAATTGCTGTCCAAGAGTTTCCCATGCGCGGCGGGCCAGTCCGCCTATAACGCCCAAGAGCTGCGGGAGGCGGGTTTTGTGAATCCCCAGGTCTGCCCGGCATGCGTGAATCCCGCACGCTGGAGCGAGGCGCCCGATTCCGGGCTGATGGCGCGACTGCAACAGGGCCACACCAATGTGCTGTTCGTTGGCCGCATCTCGCCCCAGAAGAAACAGGAGGATCTTCTCCGCGCGTTTCAGGTCTATCTCCAATTCGACCCAACAGCCGTGCTCCATCTTGTCGGCGTGATTCCCGAAGGCGACCCGTATGCTGCATACGTTCGACGGGCGGCAGAGTTGTTCGAGTTGGGCGAGCATGTGCAGTTTGTCGGCGCAGTCGACGAGAATCAGCTTGCGGCTTACTACCGGACAGCGCACTTGTTCTGGTCCATGTCGGAACACGAAGGTTTCTGCGTGCCGTTGGTGGAAGCGATGTGGCACGATGTGCCTGTGCTGGCGTATAACTGCACCGCAGTCGGCGAGACGCTCGGCGCAGGAGGCGTATTGTTCAACCAGAAGAACAGGCTGAAAGAACTGGCGGCACTGGCGTGGCTATTGGTCAACGACAACGGACTGCGGCAGCAAGTCATCGCCGCGCAACGCCGCCGCCGGACGTTCTGTGCGCCGGCGGCTGTGGCTGAGGCGTTGCAGGCACTTGTCAGCAGACTGTGTTGAGGCGACATGGAACACGGCACCTTGCGAAATGAAGTGGGTGTGAACCCGTATTCCACGACGCGAGCACCGTGTTGCATTCATCCTGCCGGGGAGGTTGAACCTTGTTGAAAGTGGCCTTTGTTGTCCAGCGTTGCGGCCGGGAGGTCAACGGCGGCGCCGAAGCCCACTGTCTCCAGATCGCCCAGCGAATGTCACGTCATTGGCAGACGGAGGTGCTGACCACCTGCGCGCTCGACTACATGACTTGGGCCAACCACTACCCGGCTGGTGAAGAAATCATTGACGGCACTACCGTGCGAAGGTTTGCAGTGGATGTCCCGCGCGACGTGGAAGCCTTCAACGAGTTGTCCAGGCAGCTACATGGCCGCCAGCACCATTGCAGTCTCGCGGAACAGGAAACGTGGATGCGGACCCAGGGACCGATGAGCCGGGACCTGGCGGATTTCGTCGCAAACCATCGCGATGACTACGATGCCTTCATCTTCTTCACCCATCTTTATGCCACCACTTATTTCCTGCTTCCGTTGGTGAAAGACAAAGCCTGGCTGGCTCCCCTGGCACATGATGATTGGCTGATCCACTTCTCCATGTGGGATCAGTTGTTCGCCTCGCCGCGAGGGATGATCTTCAACACCGAAGAAGAACGCGATTTTCTTCGCAAGCGGTTCCAAAATGCGTTGCCGCCAGGGCCTGTGGTCGGTGTGGGTATCGAACCACCCGTGATCTCCAACCCCGCCGCGTTTCGCCAACGGCACAAGTTGGAGGACCCGTTTCTTCTATACGTGGGCCGTGTCGATGCCTCGAAAGGTTGCGACGAACTGTTCGATTATTTTCGGCGGCTGTGTCACGCGGATCCAACGCCACGCAAACTCGTGATCATTGGCCGGGAGGTAATGCCGATCCCACAAGATGAACGCATCATTCATCTCGGCTTCGTGGACGACCAAACGAAGTGGGATGCGATGGCCGCTTGCAACTGGCTGGTGGCTCCCTCGCGCTACGAGAGTCTCTCCATGGTCTTGCTGGAAACATGGGCCGCAGGCCGTCCAGCCATCGTTAACGGCCAATGCGAGGTGTTGGTCGGTCACTGCCGCAAGGCCAACGCCGGCCTCTGGTATTCCAATTACGAGGAGTTTCGCGGAATTCTTTCGTTGATTGATGGCCCGATCCAAAACGCAATGGGACGGCAGGGCGCGGCCTATGTGCGGGCAAATTACAGTTGGGAGCAGGTGGAAAACAAATACCTCCAGATTCTTCAAACAGCTCCTGAAGCCACGCAGTGAGGATGGGCAGGTTGGATCGTTCCGACGTCAGGAAGTTCGCACTCCGGAGTCTCCTGCGACTTGCTTCATCCACCGGGAAACAGGCGCTACGGAGAAGATGAATTCAATCGTTTGCGAACAACAGGGTTGAAGAGAGCAAACGTGGTGTCGGACAGATTTCTGGTCTCGCCTTGGCGCGCGCCATTCAATTCATAGTGGAAGTTGATGGTCATGCCTTCAGGCGGGATCCGAACCGGCAACACCACAGGCAGCAAGCTATTCCGCGGTGGGGGAGAAAAGCTAAAGCGGGCATCTTTCGTTTGGATGGTGAGGGTAGACTTGTTCCCATCCCAATCAGCCAGTTGGAAAGAAAGGTCCGCCTCAATAACGCGGTCTGCCGTATTAATGAGGGTCAGTTTGGGATCTTTGTCACAGGCCCGGACCACGCGACTCGTGTTCACTGTCTCAGGCCCGCAAAACCCAGGCCCGTAATCCAGGCGAGGATTTTCGCAGGAATAGAAGGCATCGCGATTGTTGACGACGAACGCGCTGTGCAAACGGATATTCTTGCCCTGAAGGTGAAACGTGAACCTCTTGGCAGAGTCGAAAGCAATGCGGTTGAGCACCTCAACTGCGCGGCTGCCACTCTCGTCCTGAAACAGGAGAATCCTGTCACAGCGACTCCCAAGCTCAAATGCATGAAGAAAGATATGAGCCTCGTCGCCAATGACACGAATCGGGTCCGCGGTGTCCTCCACGATCTGCAAGCTCAGAACAGAGGCAAAGAGGAGGCATGTTTCGGACCAGGCATGATTCGGGGAGTACTTGAGGTAGTAGCGGGGCGCAGATGAAAGTGTTTTATCTTGGAGGCTCTTCTCCATTTCTTCTTTCTCGGTAAGAATGTTGATGTTTCTGCCCGTCTTGTAATGAACATAGTCTCTCCAGTAACCGGGGAAACTGCCGGCAATACCGCAGGTGCGGGTCCTGAGGCTGGGCGCGTAGATGATGCTTCCAGCAGGCAGTTCACGAAACAAGTCACTCGAAAGAAAATCGTCAAAGAACTCCCACTTTCTGTGCGAATAGACCTTGCTGGCCACTTCAGCATCATTCCATGCGGAGAACCTCAGCGTACCGGCAAAAAAGAGCGCAGCGAAAACAACGGCTGTTACGGCACGAACCGGTCTCATACGAGTGATCGCCGTCAAATGACAGGCGAAAGCGCCCATGAGGAGGCATATCCCGAAGAAAGAGAAATAGGAGGCCATGTAGATGTTGGAGCCTTCACGAACCCACCGCTGATACTTCGGGGTCAATGCGAAGAGTAAATTGGGAAGGAAGATCAAGCACACGGCGGATGTGCCGATGACCATCCACGTGGAAAGGGTGAGCTTGAGGGCAAAACGGCGCAGCAGAATCCAGGCAGCGCCAGCCGCAAGGGTGGCCCGCATCAACCATGCTGGCTCGTAATAGCGAAAGTTCTGGAGCCAGTCAGCCAGGACCGGAAGGCCGTATAACGGGTTGAATGAAGCCCCCTGAAAACTGGAAAAACGACGGATCTCGTCGGGTGTTTCGTAGTGATAAACGGGGAAATTCGACAGACTGAAAGCGAACAAGGTCCGGAAGAAATCCTCTAATCGGAACGATGCGTCGAGGACGTTGCCCTCGTATTGTGAGGGACTATAGAGACGCCATGCTCCGTAAACCAAAACCATGAGAAGGAGGAAGATGCCATGAAGAGACAGAGACTTGCATGACGCGGCTGGATGCCGGTAGAGGATCGGCAGGAAACAGAGACCGAGAACGTAGAATATCTCGCAGTAATTGAGCGTCACCAGATACAGGAAAGCGCTCAGGAACAGCAACTTTGTTGACTCACGCTTGATTCCATAGTCATAGGTGATCAAGGAGAGAAAGAATACCGAAAGGGATATCGTGAAGATGACCGGGTAAGCCGTGATCAGATAATGCTCCCAACTGTCACACTGCAAGGTGGCCCAGACCAGCAACGAGAGCCAGGTAACAGCGGTGTTTCCTGCCAGACGGTGGACCAGCCAGCCAAAGAGGATGACGTTTGTGACAATCATCAGAAGCGAAAAGAACTTCGTCACAACCATTTCGCGACACACATGAGCTCCGATGGCCGTGGGTCCGTGCAGAGTCATGTAGAATACCCGCCCGTGGTCCGCCGCCCGTTGGACGAAATCACTGTAAGAAAGCGTGGCGTTCTGCATGTCATCGCAGGTCGCGTAGCCCGTATTCAGGTAAGGCAGGAGGAAGGTCGCCAGCAGGACGGCTACAAGGGCGACGACACTCGCGCCGGGCAGAAAGCGGGAATTGGGTTCTTGAGTCAGCAAACTTGATTTGAATTGGTCGGGGGCAAATACCAACCTCGCACCGACGGAGAGTTTCTCCGCCAGCCAATCAAACCGTGTTTTGAGCGATGTCCGCATGCCACGCTTTGCCGTCTGCCCAACCATCAGCACATTGTAGTGCCCGACTGTCACCATACAAGGTTGAATCCCACACACGCGCCATCGCGCCATTCTGGCCGCGCAGCAGCCAGACTTTCCGGTGACTACCGCGGCGTGATCGTCGCGTGCCAAAGGAACTTCACCTCACGAGCGCCGCCACGCGATGGCAGATGGAAACGGATGATGCGGGCAGGGAGCGGCACGGCTTCACGGTGCTGGCGGAGAGCCACTGGTCGGTCGAGTTTGGTCCGTTTCACATCCTGCAAACGATTCTGAATGCGCTTGGTTGTTCGTGCAACTAACTTTCCAATTTGATCCAACGCGAGGAACTACACACCAACCGCCGCGCGTCTGCGGCAAGCCAGATAGCGATGTTGGTTCTGGCGGTGCTGCTGGTGATCCCGTGTGGTTTGCTGTCGGTGCTGCTCTCCTTGTGTGGGCAAGGTGAGGTGTTTCGGTGTTTTTGCAGCCATAGCAGGAAGGCGGTCTGATACGTGTCGGCGTTTCGGAAACCGTCCGCTTGTGGCGGGCTTTAGCCAGGGCAAAAGGCTTGACCGAGTTGCGGAAGAAAGCATGATTATGGCGATGGCTTCATTGACCCCTCTTTGGAAACGCCCGATGTTCTGGCTCGTGTTTCTCGCTGTTGCCAGCGTTACCAGCCTGTTTTTTTACCATTGGCGCATAGGGTATAACTCCGATAGCGCGATGATCGGCCTTATGGCCAGGAGCATCTTGGAGCGTGGCGAGCGGCCGATCTTTGTTTGGAGCGTGGGCTATCAGGGGATGTTACTGGAAGGTTATGCGGTGGCCTTGTGTTTCAAACTCTTTGGCATCAACCCGTGGGTCCTCAATATCTGGAACACGATTTGTCTTTGGTCGGTGTTTATCCTTTTCTACTGGTGCGTGAAACGATGCACGGATATATCCACCGCGTTGTTGTCGGTATTGTTGCTGGCCGTGAGTGCGACTTCATTCTACGCCCTTGCGATGCGAACCCAGCCCAACTACACGGAAACCTGTTTCTTTGGCCTCATTTTGATTGCGCTCAGTCAGGTATTCGTGCGGCGTTTTTACCTAGAAGGAGCCGGATCTGATCGAAGGACAATGCTGTGCGCTCTGGGGTTTGGGTTGGTAGGAGGTTTTGGAGCCTATACCTACGGGCAAATCCATTACTTCTTTGCCGCGATTGGGTTTCAGTGGTTGCTCATTTATGTGAGGGACATTCGTAGCGCCGGGCGTGAAGCTTACACCGGCCTGCGGCAGCATCCCATGCTCCGTTGGGGAGTGTGGTGTTTCGTTGTTCTATTTGGATTTGGGGTCCTGTGCTGGATGACGGATTTCCACCGTGCCAATCTGATCGGGATACGCTTGCGCTGGAGGCCGCTCAGCTTGATGGGGTTGAGCGCGGTTGTTTTTGCAGTTTGCGCCGCTCATGATGTGTGGGTTCGACATGGGAACCGGATTCGTGAGCTTTGGCGCGAGGCGGCAGTCGTCACTGCGGGTTTCCTGGCAGGCTACTCGCCGGCCTTGGTTTATGTCTGGATCCAACACGGGACACAAGTGCCGCGCATGGAAATCACCGAGACGTTCGAGTTCTTCAAGAATATCAAAATCGCGCTGTTCTTCGCACCGTCTTTCCTGAACCTCTCAACGGATTCGGTCATGGGTTTGGCATTGGTGGTTGCAGTGTCTTTCGTGTTGCTGAGTTTCATTTATTTGACCTGCCGCGAAGCGGTTAGGTTCACGCAAGGACGGAGCGAGGCAAATACCATCCTGAAACTTAATCCTCTTGTATTGTTGCCGTGGATGGTGCTGCCGATGTTTCTCGTTGCCAAGGCGATTGTGGATCAGAACTCAGCACGCTACCTATTGGTGCTCATTTTTTACTCGGCGGTCGCAATGAGTGTTGTTGTCTTGTGGTTGCTGCGGCGAGGAGGCGCCTTGCGGATTCTTGGGGTGCTGTTTCTAGTCTCGTTCCTGTCCAACAACGTGATCTCGCTAGGCAAAGCGCTCCAAACCGGCCAGCACGCGAAATTTGAAGGCGAATGTGTCATCCCGATTCTCAAGGAGTTCAACCTCAAGTATGGCTACGCTGACTACTGGCACGCCTACACGGTTATGTTCTTCACCAACGAAGATGTCATTCTTGAGCCGATTTACAGTAACTACTCGCCTCACTACGGTCCGCTTGTCAAAGCCCAGCGGCGGGTGGTGTATCTCGACAAGTATCCGCCGCGGTTTGTGCCGACAGTTGATGGAATAGTCGAAATTTACGGCATTCCGTATCGGGTGATCAACAGCCGGCGAAGCGACGGATTGGTCGTTTATGTAATCGAGAAGCTCGTTGACGGCGCCTGACTCATGTCGAGTTTTCGACCGGTTTCAAGGTCGAAGATGGCGAACTTGCGGACACCCCACTTGTGCAAAACAAATTGCAGCGTCGTTTTCAGCACGCCCCAACCGTAAACGCAACTGCGCCAGAAGTTGATGGAAGACGCACCCTCGAAGTAACGTGCCGGACAGGTGATCTCCCCAATGGTCAGGCCTGCCATGGCAACCTGCGCCAGTACTTGGTTGTCAAAAACGAAATCATCGGAGTTTTCCTCGATCGGAATGCTTCGCAAAACCTCCGCGGAGAAAGCACGGTAACCGGTATGATACTCAGCGAGTTTCTGCCCCATCAGAAGATTCTGAAAAACCGTCAGCAGGCGGTTCGCTGCATACTTGTAAATTGGCATCCCTCCTTCGAGCGCCCCCTTGCCTAAGATGCGCGATCCCAGCACGACAGGAAACAGCCCATGCGCGATCAAGTAGCACATCGAGTGAATAAGCCGCGGAGTGTATTGGTAATCTGGATGCAACATCACCACAATGTCGGCACCCGCGTTTAGGGCGGCTCGATAGCAGGTTTTCTGATTGCCACCGTAACCGCAGTTCTTCGGATGGCGTATCACCGTGGCAATACCGAGAGTTCTGGCTTCGTTGCTTGTCCTGTCTTCCGAGTGGTCATCAACGAGAATCACATCATCCACAATGTCGAACGGAATTTCAGCGTGAGTCTGTGCCAGTGTGTTCTCTGCGTTGTAAGCGGGTAGCACGACAACAACCTTTTTTCCCAGAACCATAAACTAGTGTCTCAGTGTTTTACGGTTTCCAGTCAAGCCCTTTCACTGAACGCGCGAGCACACATAGAGAACTGCGCAGTAGTGTCAGAACGAACTTTCATAACACGACCGCGTGGTGTAGCTGCTCTGAAATACCGGCAGCCGTGATTTGTTCCGGTTGGGTTGGAACCGGCGAAAACAGTTGATTACCGTGCCGTGACCGTTGCGTGCCAGAGGAACCTGGTGGCATCAGGGTTGCCGCGTTGTGGCAGACGGAAGTGGATGATATTGCTGGTCGCCCGCACGGGCGCAACTGGCTCGCCATCGAGCGCCAGCGTGAGCTTGCCGGTCATGTGAGCTGGCAATTCCACCGCCACGTCGCTGGCCGGCACGGCATAAACCCACACGTCGGCACGGTGGGCGTTGCCTTCAGCAACGAACAACTCCCCTTCCCCGCCGCCAGTTGTGGAAGTGCGACCATCCACCCCGCCCACGATTTGCAGATTCGCCGCGACGACGCCGGGTGCGGTTGCGCGAAAACCGAACCCCGGCAAGGCAGCCGTGCCACTCCGTGACGTGACGGCTTTGGGTGACGAACCAAGGTTGGCGATGATCTCGACAGGACCGTAGGTGGCGCGAATGATGCCGTCGTCGTCGCGCGTGGGCTGCGCGCCACGTTCGTGGACGAAGAGCGTCATCGGCTCACCGACGTAGCGGGCAACGACGGACTTCTGCAGCCGGTCAAGCCAGCGCAACCACTCGCGCGGCCCGTCACGATCCAGCGCGGAAGCGGCGATACGACAGCTCAGCCCGTAGCCAAGCGCGAGTGTCCACGCAAGCGTCTCGCGATTGGTGACGAATTGGCCGAGGTCGTGATGCACAAACGAACACTTGTCGTGGGCAATGATCTGCGCCAGCGGGAAGATATCCCACGTCGCCGGAGAGTACTCGTGCTTCATCAACCGCCGCCATGACGGTCCGCCCTCGGTCGGCACGATGCCCCAGGTCATGCCGCAAAGTTGCGCCTCGTGGTTCGCCGCGCGATCCCAGCCCGACTCGGTCGAGAGAGGTTTTCTGGCGGCATCCTCGGCAACTTGCGAGAGCAACCCGTCGGTGTAGGCAAACGGCGTGGGCGAGGCGGGGTTGGTATCGTAGCGCCAGCCGCGTGCGCCGCATTGATCTTGAAACAGCACGTCCACCGGGTAGTCCTCGCTGAACTGCCGCACTGTTTCGCGGTTGGCACGCTGCACCGCCGGATGCCAGTGGCAGACTGTCCAACCGTCATTGCCCGGGTTGCCGTATCGCTCGTAGCTGGGTTTGCCATCCAGAGATCGCAGTAACGGCGCATCCCCTTCGCGCTCGAACGTCGGCCCCTTCGGATGATCGCACCACCATGTGGGATTCGTGTAAGGCATCACCAGATGGCCGAGCGCGTGGCAGCGGTCGAAAAACTCCCGGAACTGTGCCGCTGTGCCGAACCTCGGGTGCGGCGGCAGATGGTCGGGGTACTCCTTGTCGAAGCCGCCCTTGAGAAAGTCGGCGAAGTGGACAAGCGCGGGCGATGGCAGCTTGTCGATGTGCTCCAGTTTCTCGGCACAGTTGCCACCGTAGTAAACCAGCACCGCCTTCTTGAACTTCGCCAACACGTCGGCCGGCATCTTCTCGTCAAGCCGGCGACTGATCTGATTTGCGTCGCAGTAGTCGCGCAGCGATTTCTCGGCCGTTATGCCGACGGCGAGCCGCACCACCGGCGCGCGCCAGGTTTGTCCCGCCGTGACGAATGTGCCGAACGCGCGCTCGCACCAACCGCCGCGTTCGTCGCCGCCGCAGCCGAGCTTGCCGGGAACGAAGCTGGCGTTGGGGTCTTTCGCGGCAGCCCACGGCGGCCAGCGCATCGGCTGCACGCCGTAGAGCGACGCCGCCCCGGCGCGCGTATCGAGATGCATGAAGTCGGCAAACGCCGGCGGATACGGCAGGTTGAGACTCATCCAGTGCACCGGCCGCAGCGCCGCGTGGAATGGATAGCCGCCGACCTCGAACCAATGGCCGCCGCCGCGGACGAACTTGCCGATGGCCGCAACCGCCGCGGGCAAGCCATCGTCGCTTGCGGCAGGCAACCCTTCACCGTAGGGATTGACGATGGCAAGAAACCCAGGGGAACCGAGCGCCTCCAGCATCTCCCGTGGCGAACGCAACTCGACGAATGTGAGTTTGCCGTCGGTGACGGCTTTCGACTCACTCAGCGCCATGAGCCAATCGTGAACAGCGATTGCAGCTCCACCGCCTCGCTGCGGCCCGGAGGCAAGGGAGATAATGCCGAGCTTGGCGCGGCTTTCAACCGGTTTTGTGGCAAGCTTCTCGACCGTCGCCTTGATCATCGCGGTGACGAGGCGCTGTTCCCTGTCGCCCACGAAGCCGCCGACACGCCAGAGCAAACCTGCGCCGCCAAGATGGCTCGCGGAGACGTAGGCGCCGTTCTCTGAGTCGGCGAGCACAAGGTCAGCCTGCCCTTTGGCGGGCGCGCGGTTGACGGTCGCTTGCGCGCCTTTGATGCGCCGGGCGAGGCTGGCGCCAAACCATTCACGGCCTTCGGGCGTGACACGCAGCGCCACCGGCGCATCGTGGACGTCGCGCATGCGGAGCGAGCCGCCGTAAAGGCTGATGTAGCCGCGTGAGCCGGCAGTGACGTATCTCCAGCCAGCCGGCTCGTCTTCAGATTGAAGCTTGAAAAACGCAGGCCGCAGCGCCATGCCGACACCATGGTTGCCATCGGAGGGACAAACGAAACGGTCGAGCATATCGGGATTGAAGCGCAACCGCGCCGGCACCGCAAAGTCGAGCAGTGTCTTCTTCGCTGGCAGGACTTCGGCGACAAACTCAATGCCGTTGCCGCAGCCGGTTGCGGTGACCGTGACAATGAGTTCGTCGCTGCGAAAGTGGAGGCGGAGCGAGTTGGCTTTTGTGTCGCGATCGCAGGTGAAGGCACAATTAGTGGAGCAGAGTTCACTTCCATCACGAAACCGCGCCTGCCACAGACCGTGTTCGCCGCCGGCACAGATGGAGCCGGATTTGCCGCGCTGTTTGACGGCAAGAATCGAACCATTGCTCGCGCTGAAACTGATCGTGCAAGAACCGCCCGTCAACGCGATGGCGTCGCCTTGCGGCTCGTCGGACGCCGCGAAGACGTAGATGCCGCCTGCGAACAAAATTGCCGCGGCAGCGGTGAGTTGTCGAAACCAAAAATTCATGCGCTGCTCTTACCAGATTCACTCCAACAAGCGCAACGCGAAGCCGGCCCAATTGAAGTTCACGTTGAAGAAGTTGGTCAATTGCACGATGACTTCGTTGTCGCCTGCGTCCAGCTTCACCGGAACGCGGTGGGTGACGAAACCGTTGCTGCCGCCACCGTGATAGATTTCGCGGCCATTGACGCGCATACGCAACGGGTCGTCATGACTGAGTTGAAAGGTAACGCGGCGCGCTTTCGGCGAGGTAATGACGCGGCGGGCGAGGAAAGCGTGGCCCATGCCGCCGAGTTCGATTTCGCCTCTGATCTTTGTGCCGTGGCGCGCAAGATAGGTGAGGTCGAGCATCGGGCCAATGCTGCGCTGCTTCATCCAGCCGCTGACGAACGACTCGCTCACGCAGCGGCACTCGAATTGTTTGCCCGCGTCGAGATCGCTGACGCCCGGCAGCACGGCATAAAGATCACCGACGGGCCGGTGGTTCTTGTCGAGCAACAGCGGCACGGGACCGAAACAATCCCAGTCAGCATTCAGCGGGTTGTCAGCGTCGGTGACCGTCACATCCTCCGGAGAATCCTGATACCAGTAGGCGACACTGCGCGGCGCGAGGTCGGGATAAGCGCCCCAGTAAAGGCTGAAGCTCTTATGGAACGGATAGGGGTTTTCGAAATGATGGCGGTAGCGCCCGGCTTCGTTGCTGTGCGCGACAGCGAACGGATGATGTTCGCCACGGCCGAACCACGCGAAAGTGAAGTAATCCTCGCCATTGATGCCATGCAGGAACACCGGGTTGTCACCCTCGCCGTCAATGACCACAAAGTCGCCGCCGCCGTGATCGTGGCCGGTACCGTAGAGCGCCATGCCGAGCCAGTGGCCGCGCCCGCGCAGATAGAGCACCTGGTGTTGGCGATAGCCGGTGGTGCGTGGCGTTTGTTGCCAGAGCGCGTGAAAATACCCCCAACGATCATCCCATTTACGGACCGGCTCGATGTCAGCATCGAACGTGACCGTGACCGGATGCGGCAGATCGTTGGCGAGCGTGAATGTGGCGTTGCGGCGAAACGGCATCGGCAGGTGACAGACGCGCGTAGCCGTGTTCGTGTCGGTCTCGAAGCTGACGCCGCGAAATGGACCAAAGAAATCGGCGAGGTTGGACCGCACCGCGGGCGTGGCCGCGCCGTCGTAGCGGGTTTCAAGCCGGAGCAGGTTGTGCGCGCTGACGTTGACATCGGTCTTCAGCCGCCACCGTCGCGCGATGGCGGGACCGCTAAGAGTGGCAATATCGGCTTGGGCATTGGCGGGAATGGTGATCGTGCGTTCGTAGCCGCCGACGTGAGAAGGCAGAAGGCCATGGCGGGATAAAGCATCAGCCAGTTCCACCTCTTCACGCCGGCGGCTGCCGGCATTCTCCCCCGTGCGATAATCAATCTGGTAGAAGATCAGCCACGTCGGCTCCAGCGTTTCCATTTCGATCCGCATGTGGCGCTTGAACGGCACGGGCAGGAAGAAATTCCGCGCACCCTTGTTGCCGATGAAACCCACGACGGGCGGCGACGGTGTGCGCTGCGCGGCGGCAATGAGTTCGTCCAGCGTGCCGGTGAGCGCCGGTTTCTTCGCGCCGTCCACAAAGAATTCCAACCGGTGGTTGCCCTGGTTTTCGCGCCATGTGGACCAGAGATGGCGGACGCTGCCGGAGCCGGCGACATCGAGCAGTGTCAGCCGCTGTCCCGGTGCGCGGTAGCAGCCGAGCCGGCGGTCGGGACCTTCGACGAAGCTGTTCTTGCCCGGCCGGTAGCTGCGCAGTTCGTGGACGTCACCCAGATAGAACCGCCGCAGTTCGTCGAGAGTTGGTTTCATGGACGGCCTTCCGGCTTGCGGTTCTGCCGCGCCGGCCGCTCCCGCAACTAAAGAGGCCAGACAAATCGCGCACACCATCCAACGCCACATTGTTGATTCACGAGCCACAAGCCAGCCGCATTAAAACGCAACGGCTGGCAACGCAAAAGAACAAACCGACGTCACAAGAACTGGCTGGCGCAAGTCGGGCCTTGGGCGTAGAAACAGTACAGCAACTCGCGACTGCCGCCGTTGAACGGTGGCGCGCGGTTGAAAGGAGTCCATGACAGCCACAGAATCGTTACCGCCTTCTCAACCCGCTTTTTCCGACCAGCGAACAGGCCTCATTATCTTCGGAGTGCTGGAAATCCTCATCGGCTGTTTTTGCGCGCTGACGGTCCTGCTGATATTCTTGGGACTGGCGTTGGAAAAGACGACTGGAGCGTCACCGGAAAACAGCGCGATTGTCTTCGGTGTGTCAATCTACGCCATCATCGCGATTATGTTTGTCTGGCTCGGCATCGGATCCATCATGTGCCGCCGTTGGGCGCGCGCGTTGCTGCTGATCCTGTCGTGGGGCTGGCTGTTGCTGGGCGTCATCGTCTTAGGATTCAACGTGTTCTTCATGCCGCGCGTGATGGAAGCAATGTCAGTTGACGTGAGAACGCCAATCATAGTCAGCATAATGGTTATGTCGGGATTCATCTTTATCATCATTCCGGGCGCGATGTTGCTTTTCTATAGTGGCAGGAACGTGAAGGCTACTTGCGAGGCGCGTTATCCAGTGAGGTGCTGGACGGACGCGTGTCCGCTGCCGGTGCTCGCGGCATCACTGTGGCTTGGCATGGGTGCCTTGTCCATGCTCCCAATGCCGCTGGCCGACGAAAGCGTCCTCCCGTTCTTTGGCATCCTGCTCACTGGACTCCCGGCAACAGTGTTTCTCGTGGTCGGGTCCGCAGGTTCGGCTTGGCTGGCTTGGGCATTTTATCGCCTAAAGCCATTTGCATGGTGGGTCGCTGTGGTTGCATTCGTGCTATTCGACGTTTCCAGCATCGTCACCTACGCGCGGATTGACCTGATGGAGCTGTATCGGCAGACGGGTTGTTCGCAGCAGCATCTCGAGCAGATTCAGAAGTACAATTTCTTCTCCGGCAAAAGCATGGCCACATGGATGGCGTGCTACATGGTGCTTTGGCTCGGCTATCTGCTGTGGATCAAGAAATTCTTCCGTCGTTCTGCTTGAACCGGCGGCCCCGCCAAAGCAAACTCTCCAAAACTTATTCTTATGAACAGACGCGAACTTCTTCTCAAAGCACTGCGCAATGAAACCACACCACGGCCGGCCTGGGTGCCGTTCGTCGGCGTCCACGGCGGCAAGCTGATTGGCAAGAGCGCGCGCGAGTATTTGCAATCAAGCGACCTGATCGTGCAGGGACTCAAGAAGGCGTGCGAACTTTACCAGCCCGACGGGCTGCCGGTGGTGTTCGACCTGCAACTGGAGGCCGAGGTGCTCGGTTGCGAGTTGCGCTGGGCCGAACAGACGCCGCCGTCGGTGTGCACGCACCCGCTCGAGCAAGGCAAGTCGCTCGCCGCGCTGCCGGTGTTTGACGTGGCCAACGGGCGTTTCCCCATCGTCATGGAGGCGGTTCGCACGATGAAGAAGGATGTCGGCAGCGAGATCGCGCTCTATGGCCTCATCTGCGGGCCGTTCACACTCGCGCTGCACCTGATGGGCAACGACATTTTCCTCCAGATGTTCGACCATCCCGACTACGTCAAGGCCGTGATCGGCTTCTGCGCGTCGGTCGGCCAGAAGGTGACGCAGGCTTATCTCGACAACGGCGTGGATGTCATCGCCGTCGTGGACCCGATGACCAGCCAGATTTCGGCGGAACACTTCGCAGACTTCGTCACGCCGGCGGTGAACCAGATCTTCGCGTTCGTCAAGGATCGCGGTGGGCTCTCGTCGCTGTTCGTCTGCGGCGACGCCACGCGCAACATCGAGGCGATGTGCCGCACCGCCTGCGACAACATCTCCATCGATGAGAACATACCGCTGGAGCGCATCCGCGACTTCACGCGTGGCCACAACAAGTCGTTCGGCGGCAACCTCCGTCTCACCACCGTGCTGCTGCTCGGCGACGAGGACGACGCGCGGCTCGACGCCATTCGTTGCGTGGACGTCGGCGGCGGCTGCGGCTTCGTGCTCGCACCCGGCTGCGACCTGCCCTACGACACACCGCCGAAGAATCTCGCTGCCGCCGCGGAAATGGTCCTCGACGGCTACCGGCGCGAGATCGCCAAGCGCACCATCATCGCCAAGACCGCCGAGGCCGCCATTGTCGCCGCCCCGCCGAACTACCAGAATGAACCGCTGGTCACGATTGATGTGATCACGCTCGACTCCTCCTCATGCGCGCCGTGCCAATACATGATGGACGCCGTGCATCGCGCCTCCAAACGGCTTTCCAAGCCCGTCATCGTCAAGGAGCATCGCATCACCACGCGCGAAGGCATCAGCATGATGACCCGGCTCGGCGTGAAGAACATCCCCACCATTTGCCTCGACGGCAAGGTGGCGTTCATCTCGATCATCCCCGACCAGAACACGCTGGTGAGCGCCATCGAGGCGAAGATCGCCGGCAAAGGCAAGTGACACTGCGATGATCCCGCTTGCGCTGGTGACCGGATTCCTCGGCAGCGGCAAGACCACTTTCCTCAAACAGCTCGCGCGGCGATACCGGGGCCGGAAGATCGTCTATCTCGTCAACGAGTTCTCCGCGAAGGACGTGGACGGCGCGCTGCTGGCGGGCGAGACACCCGACGTTGTTTCCATCGCAGGCGGCAGCATCTTCTGCCGGTGTCTCGTCACGGAGTTCATCGCACGCCTGCGGGAACTGCCGGCGCGGTTCGGCACATCGGCGACGCCGGTCGAGGCTGTCGTCGTCGAGGCCAGCGGCATTGCCAACCCTGCGGTCGCCGGCCAGATGCTCCGCGAGGCGCAACTCGACCGCCAGTATGAGTTGACCTCTGTCGTCGCCATCTTGGACCCCGGCAGCTTTGGCAAACTCCTCCGCACCCTGCCAAACATCCGCGCCCAGATCGAAGCCGCCAGCCACATCCTCATCAACAAGACCGACGCCTATCCCGCCGCGCTCATCGGGCAAACCGAAGCCGCCGTCTGCGAAATCAATTCCGCCGTCACGCCGGTGCGCACCAGCTACGGCGCGGCAGACGTGGAGCTGTTCGGGGCGCGATTCGCGGGTGTGCAGGGCGGCGAGCTTGCGTCGTGCAGCGACCCGAACTTTGCGAGCTTCAGCGTGTTGCTGGACCGCGACCTGGACCTCGACCGTTTCCGCGCCGCGCTGGAAGCCGTGAAGGAAGACATCTACCGGATCAAAGGATTCGTCGCCACCGCCGGCCAACGGTTCCATCTGGACTACTCCGCCTCCGGCCTGCGCGTTGAGGAGACTGCGGAGCAGCGTCCATCCGAACTGGTCTTCATTCTGCGCGCTCCCCTCACCGCCGCCACCCGCCGTTTCCTCCACAATGTCCGCACCGGATGTTGAAGGCTGACATCTGACTCCTGCCCACTATCCTCAGAAGGACGCCCGTCCTACTTCTGGGTTATCAATCATCGTTTGATTTCACGGGGTTGGGTGATACGGTTTGTCCCCGCAGCGATCAAATCTCTTTCCAATCATGAGCTTCAGGAATCTCTCACAACTCGTTTCAGGGTGCGCCGCTTTGTGCGTGGCTGCCATCGTCACTGGCCAGGAAGTACGAACCACGTCCGGCGACGTGCTGGCGTTTACTGCCGACGGGGCGTGGAAGTCGGCGACGGTAGGTGGCCAACAATTGCCGCTCTCGGCCGGAGCGCCGGTGCTGAGCGTCTGCGACGTCGGGCGAAGCGGGGAATACTTCCCAATGTCGGGTTCCGTTCGCGCGGAAGGTGGCGGGGTCAGCATGGCGCTCAACTCGGAACCGCTGGCGTTGAAGGCGACGCTGCGGATCAAGGGCGATGGCAAGGCGTTCAAGTTCAAGCTCCGGGTCGAGGACACGACGGGCAAGGATCGCGGCCTGTTGGTTCGAGTAAGCGTACCGGTAAACGCGACGGGCTGGAAATGGTGGGATGACATGGACCGGCCACGCACGGTCGAGCCGGGGAAATTATATGAGAATGCGAAACCGCTCCGGGCGTTTGCAGCGCTGCCGGAATGGAAGGACAAGCCGGATTTGCGGATGGGCTACAACACCGAGAACTTCTGCACGGTGATCACCGGCGCGGCCGGGCTGTGCCTCGCGGTGCCACTGGACCAACCACGCATCTTCCGCACCGCGTACGACGCGCAGCGAAATCTGTTTGGCATCACATACGACGTGGCGCTGTGCAAGGAAACCTCGCCAGCATCGCAAGCGGCGTTCGAGTTTGAGTTGTTCGCATGCGATCCGCGATGGGGCATGCGCAGCGCGCTCGACACTTACTACCAGCGGCATCCTGGATTCTTCACAAAGAACCTGACGGACGAAGGCATGTGGATCGCCTTCACGCACCTCGACACAATGGACAACACGACGGAGTTTGGCGTCGCCATTCAGGAAGGCGCAGGGTCGGCCGGGTATGACGACAAGATCGGCGTGAAGAGTTTCAATTACTACACACACGCAGGCATGTATGCCGACGTGCCGAACCATAAACGCGGCGTGGACCCGACCCCGTCGTTGGAGCGGCGCATCGCGGCCGTGGAGGCGACGTTCCGAAAGAGCACGGGGCGCGACGGCGTCTATGCCGAGTGCGGCCTGTACGATGCGGCAGGCAGACTCTCCGCCGAGCCGGGATCGGTCTATGGCGACGTGCTCGCGCAGTTCTGTCTGGAGCCGGAGATGTTTTACGGCCAGTGGCTGCTGGACCGCATCGAAAAGTTTTACGCCGACTTCCGGAAGCGCGGTGAGCTGGACGGGTTTTACTACGACGGCCTCACCACAGGCATCAACTATCGCCGCGAACATTTCCCTCATGCAGGCTACCCGCCGTCGTGGGACCCGGTGGCAAAGAAACCATATCTCTACAACTACTTCTCATCGGTGGAGTGGGCGAGATTGGTGGCGGAAAAGCTCCACGGGATGGGAAAGTTCACAATGATGAACGGGGCGATGGGCGCCAGTCCGTTTTGCGCGCCGTATCTCGATGTCATGGGCGCTGAGACCGGCCTGAATATCTCGCGCAGCAACTACGGTTTCGTGAAGACGATCTGCCATCACAAGACGTTCGTCACGCTGTTGAAAGGCAATTACGCGAAGATGACGGGCGCGGAGATCGAACTGTTCATGAAACGTTGCCTGGCATACGGCGTGTTTCCCGGCTTCTTCGACTGGCCGCCGAGCGGGCTCGGTCCCGGCGGCACCTACTGGGACCACCCGGAGTATTATGAGCGCGACCGGCTGCTCTTCCGCAAATACCAGCCGCTCGTGAAGACCATTGCCGCCGCCGGATGGGGACCGTTGACGTTTGCGAGCGCGGCGGACGCGGCGTTGCAGGTGGAGCGGTTCGGCACGATGGAACGTGGGCATGTGTTCTTCACGGTGCTCAACGATTCAACAGAACCGGTGCGGAACGCGCTTAAAGTGGAAGCGGAGAAACTCGGTATTCCAGCCAAGGGCCTGGTTGTGTTCGATGAAGTGGCGCAGCGGCGGCTCGTCAGCAAAGCTGCCGGAGGCACGCTCACAATACCGCTGGAGTTGCCGCCGCAGTCCGTGGCGTTGATCCACATCGCGAAAGCGGCGGATTTCGTCGCACATCATCTGGAAGCCGCCGCGAAAGTGTTCGATGCCGCCGACATTCAGCGTAAAGCGGACGAGGGCCGGCCGGTTCGTCCGCGTTACTGGCGCGTGACGGAAGAAAGGTGTTTCCGTGACGACAAGGCCCTCCTGTTGCGCAACGATGGCAACCGGCAAACCACGACGGCGTCGCAGTGGGTGATGCTTTTTCAAGAAAAGGCGTGCCCAGTCACCGTCCGCGCGCGGGTCCGAACGAAAGATGTCACAGGCACGAAAGGCGATAGCTTCGCGCTGCATGCGGTGGTGTGTTACGTGGACAAACGCTTCACCACGCGTGACCCGCGCGTGCTGCCGTTGGAGCCGGGCACGGGCGACTGGCGGGATGTCGAATGGACAATTGAGCCGACGCGTCCGGTACGCAGCATTCAACTCACCCTGCGGCTCAACGGCCGTGGCGGCAGCGTGTGGTTCGATAACGTTTCCGTTCGTTCCGCCGACGCACCCGACAGGGAGTGTGTGGTGGATGGTGGATTCGACGCTTGGTATGAGAAGCTGACGCCGGAGCAGGCAGCTTTACTCGATCCAAAGATAGCGGCGGTGCGCTCCGCGTTGTCTGGTGAGGGCGAACCAGCCAAGAAGGTGGCTGCCACGCTACGCGCTGTCCAAGCCGCTTCCGCTTTGATCACGGAACGACATCTTGAGAATCCCGCGCGCCGGGAAGGCCGCGACCTTGACGCGATATGGAATCACCTGACGTCGTGCAACTCGGTCGTGCTCGGCATTGACGGCCTGGAGTTGACCGCGCCAAACATGGCCGCGCCGGGAGAAACGGTCAAGGTCGCAGCAAAACTCCTCTCACGAAAGAAGGCCGCGAGCCGCGTAACACTTTCACTGCGGTCGGAGAGCAACCTGAAGATCAGCAGCAAGCGCGGCGGCTCCGAATATGAGGTCGCCATTCCTGCCAGCGCAAAGCCCGGTGAGAGGATTGTGTTGCACGGCGAAGCCACGGCGGAGTTGGCGGGTGGCGGCAACCTGCCGCTGCGCGCCAGTCGAACCATCGCTGTCGTTGCACCGTTCGAGGCGGAAACGGCGTTGGAAGGCGTAAGCGCAGACGCCAGCCAAACCCTGGTGTTGCGGCTGGCGAACAATCTCTCCCATCCGCAGCGGTTCAAGATCGCAGTGAACGCGCCCGACGGCTGGACAACGACCAGCGCGCCGCAGGAAGAGACAGTGCCGTCGCAGTCGAACGCGCAGGTACGGTTTGCGCTCTCGCCGGGCACTGCGACGAAGCCTGCCCGGTATGAGGTCGGCGTGACGGCGCAGAGCGACGGCGAACCCAAATCCTTCCGGTTGGAACTGAACCACGTGCCCGCGTCAGCGAACCGGCTGAAGAACGGAGGTTTTGAGTCGAACGCAGGCACCGACCTGGCGAATTGGGCGCGATGGGGAGGCGGCTGCGCGAGCGATGCGAGCGTCGCTCATTCCGGCCGCCAGAGTTTGCGGTTGCAGACGGACGCAGCTCGCGCACATGTCGGAGCGAGCCAGGGCGTGGCCTTGAACCAGAAGTCTGTCGTGCCACTGATCGTGCGCGGATGGTGCAAAACGGAGAAGATCAGCGGGGATCGTTCCGGCTGCTGTCTCTACGTGGATGTTTACTACGCCGACGGGACAAAGCTCTACGGGCAAAAGGTGTTTTTCGACGGCGGCACGCACGACTGGCAGTTCCGGGAGATGCGCATCCAAACGACAAAGCCAGCCCGCAGCGTCAACGTTTACTCCATGCTGCGCGGCGCAACCGGCACGGCGTGGTTCGACGACGTGGTTCTCGCAGAAGACTCGTCACCAGCCAGTGAGGCAGGCCGCTGAACAAAACGCAGGCAGGACAGGCGTTCCCATTCACCGACCATGAACGGGCGGCTCCTTCAATTCTTATCGCCTGTGCAGGGCGCGAAGGTAATGAGCCTGCTTCCGCCGTTGCATGTTGCCTGGCCGATATATTGAACAGCCGAATCGGATAGCTTGACAGTGCGGGCCTTGTGCGTGTGCCCGGCGAGAACGGCAATCAGGTTCCCTGTCTTCCCAACACGGTCAACGAAGGCCGTCGTGGATGGCAGGTTCCCGCTCTTGGACCATCTTTCCCGGCGTTCGATCTCGTAACTGCGGTCCGTATCCCATCCCCATGATGGATCGCCGCAACTGTCGGAGGCGTATTTGCCGGCGCTCGCCGCCGTGTAGATGGGGATATGGAGCAGCAAGACTGTTGGCAGGCCGCGGGCAATCTCCTTTTCGTAGAAGGCGAGCTGCCCGGCGGTCACTTGATAGGTTGAATTGTCGATCGCAACAAAGTTGATGCCGCCAAGCCGCACCGCGTAACAAAGAGGATTCCGCCCCGGATACAACGGGAGCAGCCTCTTCTGGGTCCAGGTCTTGCGCAATGCATCATCGCTACCCGCCATTCCTTCGTAGTGCCAGTCGTGGTTGCCGGAGATATACAGCCAGCGGATGCCGGTTTCATTCAGGGCCTTGCGGATGAACTGGACACTGGATTGCGAGGGATTGTTGACGATGTCGCCCGTCAGCGCAATCAGGTCAGCGTTCCGATCCTTGGCTGACGCCAACAGATTGAGAAAATGCGCGACCGGCAGGGCTTTTGTCTTCGTGCGCCAGTGCTCCCTTTCACGGCCATAGGCGTTATCCATTCGGGAACCGTATTGTTGATACTGTGCCTCTCGCTCGTCGGCGACACTGACGTGGGCATCCGTGATGTGGAGAACGGCCAATGCTTTCTCAAGGCCGCCGACTTGAATGGTCGCGGTGTCATCCGTGGAGCTATGCCTGACTACAAGGGTCTTCCCAACAGGTCCCTCCCCGTATGCGAAGAGATCCGCCAGGAGAAAACCTGAAACGGCAATGATCACTGTTTTGATAAACATGCGTATCGTCATTCTGAGACTCCTCTTCATACTGTCATCATCGCAACGCGCTGCGCCGGAAATAATGAAAAGCACGACCCACCGTGTCAAAAGCTTCGGCGTTCTGCCAGAGCGCAAGCACAACTCAAGCCGGGTCGAAGCTGGGTATCTTCATCTGCTCGCCGCCTTTGAGAGCAGACTGATGCGCGACGATGCCGGGGGCCGTGTAGGCGACGGCTTCATAAACATTCACGGTGGGCGGACGGTTGTGAACAAGCGCGTCAATGAACTCGTGCGTCAGGAACGTATGCGAGCCGTGGTGGCCGCTGTTGTGGCGCAACGGCTCCGGCAGCATGTCGGTCTTCCACCATTCCGGCTGTTGGTATTGCTCGAACGCCGCGAGCTGGCGCTCGAAGCCACCGGCCTCCTTCTCTTTCTGGCCGCTGGCGCGAACGATGACCGGGCCGAGGCCATTCGGGTGCGGGAAGAAGAAGCTCATCTTGTCGCCATACCACTGGGCGCGCTCGCCGCCGCGGTGCGCGCCTTTCCAATAAACCGCGACACGGAACGGATGGCCTTTGTTGGTCTTGAAGAACGCCGTCTCGTTCCAGAACGGGTTGTTGTAAGGATTGCCCTTGATCTGCGGGTCATTGTCGCCCCAGCCGAGGCAGGTCACTTCCGTCAACCGCTCGCCCGTGACGCTCACCAGATGCGCCGTGCAGTGCGTCGGGTAATTCATCGGCGCGAGACCGTGCCGCCACGTGGGCTTGCCATTCTCCCACCATAGTGTCTCCAGCCCGGCGTGGTGATACTCGGACTCGCAGTAGAAGATTTCGCCAAACTTCTTCTCCTGCCAGAACTTCCTCGCCGAGATGGTAGGCTGCTGGTAGTAGCTCGTCTCGGCCATCATGTAGGTGAGGCCGGTTTGTTTCACCGTGTCCACGAGCAACCGGCATTCTTCCAGCGTCATTGCCGCCGGAACGGCGCAGAGCGCATGTTTGCCGGCACGCAGTGCCGCCGTGACGTGGCGGACGTGGTCGGGCGCGGGCGTAAAGATCGCCACGGCCTCGATATTCTTGTCGAGGATCAGTTTTTCCAGCGACTCATAGGCTTTGTCACAACGGTAGGTCTTCTGGAGCGCGGCGCGGCGTTCAGGGCGGAGATCGCTGACAGCCTCGACGATGCAGTTGGGGTGCTCATGAAACTGGAAGCCGAGGCCGAACCGGCCACCGACAATGCCGACGCGAATTCTGCGCGACGAAGGTTCTGCTGCGAACGCGAACCGTGGCGCAAGCACCGCGCCGGCAATAGCAGCGGTCCGGCTGAGGAACTCGCGGCGGGATGTGCGAGCCATGGCGGATGAAGGCTGAAGCGGGTTCGGATTCATGATGGACGTTCCTGTGTCGCGCAGCCTAGCGCAGGTCTGCAACGATGTCACGAATCTCGTTTCATGTTCAGCGCCCGACGTGCTACCGTACAATAGAATTTCTGGAACAAGGATTGAGTGTGTGGAGGTCAGGATCATGAAACTGTTAAAAACCCTGTTGGCGATTGTTCTCGTCGTCGTTCTGCTGGCTGTGGGCGGCGTCTGGTATCTGAACGGTTATTTGCAGACGGCGGAATTCAAGCAGAAGGTGCTGACCGTGGCGCGCACTGCGCTCGGCACGGAAGTCAAGATTACCGACATGAACGTCTCGCTGTTCAGCGGCGTGCAATTGAAGGGCATCGTCATCGGCAATCCACCGGGGTTTTCAGGCAGCTTGCTGACGGCTGATTCATTTGTGTTGAGCTACAATCTCATGCCGTTGTTGAACCGCAGGGTCGAAGTCGAGCAGTTATCGGCGACCAAGCCGGTGGTAACACTCTCACGCAACGAAAAAGGCGAGTGGAATTACAACAAACTCGGGGCGTTAGCAGGCGGCACGCCAGCGGCACAGCCGGCACCAAAGCCGGGGGCGAAACCTGTGGCCAAGCCGGCGGCGAGCGAGACGGGAACACCGGCGTTGGACCTCGCGCTGTCAAAACTGGCTGTGACTGACGGCGAAGTGACACTGCTCAGCGAGAAGAACAAGGCTTTGACGAAGATTCAGGGGCTGGATTTCTCCAGTGCGTTGAGTTTCATCGGCGGCAAGTTTAGCGGCAACGGCCGCGCCAGGATCGGCACGCTCGCGATCGCCGATTCGCTGTTTGTGCGACAGCTCGATTCGCCCGTGAGCATGACAGCGTCGGAGATCAAACTATCGCCGGCAACGGGCAAGCTGGCAGACGGCGATGTAACGTGCGACCTGACGTTGAAGCTGACAGGCGGCTTCAAGTACATCATGAACCTGCAAGCCAAGAACAGCGACGTGGCCAAGTTGCTGCGGGAGGCAGGCGTGAAGGAGGTCATCACCGGGAAGCTTCAGGGAACGACTGCGGTCGAAGGCACAGGCGGCCTGCCGACCATCGTCGGGAAGGGCCGATTCGAGATTACAAATGGCCAGATCATGCAGCTGCCGTTGCTCAGCACCCTGGCGACGCTGCTGCAGGTGGCGGAACTGCGCGAAATGAAATTCGACGAATGTATCCTGGAATACACGCTGGCGAACAGCGTCCTCCAGACGCCGGTGATCAAGCTTTCGTCGTCCACCATTCAGGTCACTGGCAAAGGCTCCGTCTCTCTGACAGACTACTCCCTGAACCAAGACCTGACGCTTGCGTTATCGAAGACGCTGCTCGCCAAAGTCCCCAAAGAGGTGCAGTCGGCGTTCAAGGATCGCGGCGACGGCTTCCTGACCGTGGACTTCCGCGTTTCCGGCCCCTACGACTCGCCGAAGACAGACCTTGCACAAGGACTGATGAAGAACGCCGTGCAACAACAAATCCAGCAGCGGCTCTTCAAGCTGTTCAAGTAGCCAACGGCAGCGCGGCAGTTATTTGGCGCAGAACTGATGCCCTGCCCCTTTCGGTTGGGTTTCTCCACTGGAAGTCACCCCAACCTTGGGAACCACAAACACCGGTCGACCCGCGCGTCTATGTTACGGTTGCTTACTGCCGCCAAGCAGATTACCGAGCGCCTTGGTAGCCTGTGATTTGGCCGCATCGGTCGCCTGACTGGCGGCTTGGGCGGCCATCGCCTGCTGCGCCTTTGCAATCAGGCCGTCCACCATCGACTTTGTCTCTGGCGACAAGCTCTGACCTGCGAGCGACTGCAGGGAGCTGATCACGTCGGCGTACTTCTTGTCGGCCATGAGCGTCTGGGCCTTATCGATGACGCTCTTGACCATGTCACTCGTCTGCGTGGTGGCTGCCGCAGGTGCTGCAACCGCGTCTTTCTTGCTGCCAAGCAGACCGCCGAGCATTGTGGAAGCCTGCGACGAGGCTTGACCAGTCATCGAGCTGACAGCCTGAGCGGCCATCGCCTGCTGGGCTTGCTTAAGGAGGCCGTCTGTCAACGTCTTGCTTTCAGCCGACAGACTCTGACCAGCGAGCGATTGCAGGGCACTGATCGCATCGGCGTATTTCTTATCGGCCATGAGCGCCTGCGCTTTCTCGATCACGCTCTTGGTCGCATCTGACGTCTGCGCGGTCATGCTCTGCGCTTGGGTGGCAGTGGTTTGCACGGCTGCTGCCGTGCTCTCAACAACCTTGGGTACTTCAACAGCGGGGGCAGTGACGGCCTTGGGCACTTCGACAGCGGGGGCAGTCACAGTCTTGGGCGCTTCTGCGGCAGGAGCAGCGGCGGCCTTGGGTGTCTCGCTCTGCGCAGGTGGCGCAGCCTCTTCCTTCTTGCCGCACGAGACAGCGAGCGCGAACGCTCCACAGATCACGAAAACTGCGATATACTTGCGATTCATTACGTTCTCCTTGCTGGATTGACTGGCTTGATGGCCCACACAACGGATGGAACTTACTGCATCATTCTGGCCGGCGCAAGCGATGCAAGGTGACTTTTGACCCTCACGTTTTTTCGCAGATTGGCTAACAGCGCTTGAATGCCAAGCGCCAAGACACTAGTCTTTTCGGCGACAATAAAGGAGGTTGGTTGGTGTTTTTCAAAAAATCAAAGCCCATCGTTGAACGCTGCGAAGGTGATTTGAACACGCGGCTGCGGTTGAAGTATGCCCCTTATTACCGCGTCGCGGAATCGGCCGACGGTGTTCGCCTGATCGTGGACGGCCGGCCGATGCTGCTGATGTCCAGCAACGAATATCTCGGCCTGAGCCATCATCCGAAAGTGGTTGAGGCAACAAAGCGGGCGATTGACCAATGGGGTACCAGCGCGTGCGGCTCGCGTCTGGCCAACGGCAGTCGCGCCTATCACGCCTAATTGGAGGAGGCGCTCGCGGCGTTTCTGGGCAAGGAAGCGTGCCACGTCACGGCGGCAGGCTACCTGGCATGCACGTGCAGCATCAGTTCGCTGGCGCAACGCGGCGACGCGCTGATTGTGGACCCAAACATCCACTCATCACTCTGGGACGGCGTGCTGTTGAGCGGTGCGAAGATCGAGCGGTTCGCGCACAACGACATGGACTCACTGGCAAAGCTGTTGGCGGAACTCGACCCCAAACAGGCCAAGGTGATCGCAGTGGACGGTGTGTATTCGATGGAAGGACACATCGCGCCCATGCCGCGACTGATGGAGTTGGCCGGGCAATATCAGGCCGTGGTGGTAGTGGACGAGGCGCATAGCATTGGCATCCTTGGCCGGAATGGCCGCGGCGTATGCGACCAGTTTGGCGTGACAGAACAGGTGGAACTGATCTGCGGCAGTTTTTCGAAAGCGCTGGCCAGCACAGGCGGATTTGTGGCGGGCAGCCGTACGCTGATCGAGTATCTGCGCAGCAACTCCCGACAGATCATCTTCAGCGCTGCGATCAGCCCGGCCGCCGCGGCAAGCGCCCGCGCGTCGCTGGAGGTCATGCAGAGCGAACCGGAGCATCATGAGAGGCTCTGGACCAACTACCGGCATCTGAAAGCGATTCTGGAGCGGCTGGGTCTGGATTTTTGGAACAGCCCGACGCCGGCGCTGCCGATCGTCATCGGCGACAAGATGAAATGTTACGAGCTTTGGAAATCGCTGTGGGATCAGGGTTTTTTTACGGTGATGTCACTGCCGCCGGGCGTGCCACCCGGCAAGGAACTTCTTCGCTGCGCCGTGACCTCGCTGCACACTACCGAGCAACTTGACCGCTTCGGTGACGCACTGAAGGTGGGTATGCAGCGGGCGGGTATTCAACCGAAGAGCTAATCGTTGGCGCCAGTGCCATCCGATAGGTTGCATCTGTTTCCGTGAACCACCGCGTTCTTTTCCGGCTGTGATTTCACAGACGCATTGCCTACGGCGTAATCCACATCGGCCGCCACACCGTCGCGGATCGCACGGGTTAACCGCGCGACAACCTCCTTGCGCGAGCCACCGGCAGCCTCGAACTCCACCGGGTCGAGCGGCGCGTGCAGGACAATCTCCACGTTTCCCCGATACCGGTTCGGCCATGACAGGTCGCGAAACAGTTCCTGCACGCCGCGCACGCTGACCGGCACCACCTTCACGTGGGTGAGCAAAGACAACAGCGCCGCGCCGCCTTCAAATTCGCCAAGTTCGTCCCGGCGCTCACCCTCGCTGCCTATGATCAAACTGCGCCCGGCGCGCAAGTGGGCAGCCATCTCACGCAGTGCCTTCCTGCGCGCGGCGTTCTGGCCTGGCCGCGTGTCCACGGCAATGCACGGCACCGCCTTGAGGATGCCACCGATGATCGGAATGCTGTACGCGCCGTCCCAGACTGTGGAGACGGCAATCTTGCCCGTGGCAATGTGAACGGCTGCGAGCGCTAAAAACAGGTCGTAGTGCGAGCCGTGATTGGCGGAAAAAATGTAAGTGCCGGGAAACGGCACCCGGTCCAGGTTGCGAATATGCAGGCCGAACAATCGTCTGAACACCCGCACAAAAACGCGTTGTACCATGCGCGAACACACAAACGCTCGCCAAAACCGTGACGGCGCATAGCGCGGATTCACAACCTTATAACGGTTGTCCATATTCCCTCGTCAGTAGCCCATGAGCCCACAACAGCGCGTACAGACCGGCATCAGGCCATCCCGGCTTATGCTGCACCGGAATTTCCGGTAAGTCTCCGTGTTCCACAGATCAGTGATGGTGGTGTTCTTGACGTTGCCAACCACGTAGTCGTGGTAGTCGCGGCACGGAGAAACGTCGCCGTTGCTGTTGACCTCGACGACCTGGTAAATCGAGGCGCATTGGTCGTAGCCGAACCGCTCGGCATGATTCGTATAATAAACCTTCAAGTTCTCCCGGCCCGTGATCGGCGGGATCATGATCACCGGCGGCGCCGACCACGGCTTCGATTTGGCGAGCAGGTCCTTGATCTGGCGATCCAGTTCGCCGTGGTCCGCCGATTTCCAATCACCATCCCAGCCGCGATGCCGCGTCGGCACGAAACCGAACCGCCGCAGAAAATCCTGCTCGTGTGCCGCCGCACTTTCCTTGTCTATCCACCACGAGAGATAGAACACAAACAGGTCCACCTTGTCCCGGAACGCGTCGTAGATGTCACCGAGGTGTTTGAGGTTGCCCTCCGAAATCGTCGTCAGCGAAGCGATCATGGGCAGGCCACGGCCGTTCCTGCCTCTCGCTTCGCGCACCGCATCCAGGCCGCGCACGATGTCGCCAAAGTTGTCGCCGCTGCCCGGCGAAGGGCGCATCCGGTTGTGCAGCTCGGCGCAATGGCCGTCAATCGAGACCTGCAAGAGAAACAGCGGTGCCTCGACCAACTGTTGCGCCGAAGCGGCGATGCGTGAACCGTTGGTGGCGATGGATGGCGGCAGACCCAGCGCCGCCGCGCCCGCAATCAGGTCGAGGATGCCTTTGTAGAGCATCGGCTCGCCGCCCCAGAAATAGACCACCGGCCGATGACCGTGTTGCACCAAGTCCTTCATCAACTCCAGATAGCGCTCGGTTGAAACCTCCTTATCCTTGAGTTGCCTCAGGCTCTCGTCTCGAAGATAGCCGCGGTCGCCCCACTGGCCGCAGGTGTGACAGCGCAGATTGCACACGTCAGTGATTCGGAAGCTGACCTGGCGGATCTTTCCAGCCCGGCCATTGCGATGCAGGGGGCTAAAAAGGTTGAACAACCGTTTATCGAACTCCAGCGCAGCCAACTTGCGGTTGATCCAGAAATGCGGTGCCATGCGGCAGAAGTTCTTCGCCACAACTCCGATTCCGACACTGCTTCGTTTGGGCCGTGTCATGCGTGAGACCCATGTTATGCTAATTGATTATCCTTACAAGCCCCCAGTCGGCGCACTGTCGGGCTCTGCAACGCATCGCTGTATCCACTGTCGAACACGCTCGATGGCAACAGGCGTGCCGTCCGTGAACCGGCGGCTGATATTGGCGCGATAATCCTCCAAGCGCAGTTCGAAGCGCCGGAACAGGTCGGGCGACGGCGCGGCGCTCATGGAGAAATCGCCGAAACCAAGATCGCGAACGTGCCACGCGTTGAGAAACTGTTCGAAATCCCCGGCAACGGGAAAGCAAAACACCGGCTTGTGGAAGTAGAATGCCTCGCAAAGGAGATTGTGGCCGCCGTTCACCACTGCGTAGGCGCAATGGGCGAGGTCTTCGAGGATGGTGCGACGGTCAAATGGCTTGAAGGTGAGATTTCCATCCACAGCCTGGCTGTCCCGAAATCCGTATACGATCACCGGTCGCGCCAACTGCCGGACTGCGTCAATCAATGGCGTGAAGGTTGGAGTCGTCTGATAAACCAACACGTGTTTGCCTGTGCCGGCAGAAACATCCGCAACTTCCGACCGCAAGACTGGCGGCAACAGTTCGTTCGTCCCACCCGGCCTCAGCGGCGGATGGAAGAACGAGACAACCATGTTCCGATCGGCAAACTCGTAGAGCGCGCGCAGGCTCGCCAAAAAAAGCGCCCGGTGAACCCACTGTGAAGCGGGCACCGGATAGTGACACGCACTTACGATATGCTGGTGGTCGATGGACAGACAACAGAGACCGGCGGCGCGGGCGGCAAGCGGCAGATAGAACTCGCGGTCCGTGATCGCGGCGTGCGGCTGCCATTGCTCGATTATATCGCGAATCTGGCGGCACACGCGCGGGGTGCGCGCAAGATTGCCGATGCCTTGAAAACACGTCGCAGTGACGCGAATCCGGTTGCGCCGGCGGATGGTGTCAAGCACCGGCACGGTCATCATCGGATACGCATCGCCAATCGCCTCGCGGAGCCGCTCACCGCCGAAGAAGAAGAACTGATGTTCGGGCAGACGCCGGACGATCGCTAGCGCGCGGGATATATGCCCGTTCGTGGCTGTCATCACCCCATAAAGCACTCGCGCCATAGATCCGTTTACAGTTCGTCGTCCAACTCACCGTTTTCGTGCCGCGTTTGCAACGGAGTGTAATCATAGCGTTCCAAGCGAAACAACTTCAAACCATGCCCCTCCTCATTCCGACCCGCAGCGCCGGCGACATGCCACCACATGCGGGCATAGGTGGTCTGCCCGCGCAACGTGCTTCATGGAATTTCCGTAGTCGTTTCTAGCCGACAGGTGGCTTGTCTTCGCAAACCAGATTTCGGCAGAGGAACTCCTCCGCCCAGGCAATTTGATTGGGGGAATGAATCAGAAGATCATCCAACCTCATCAGCACTCGCGCACGCAACTCACTGATCCGCCGCGCGTCGTTTGGAGGCGCGTCCTTGGAGACAATCCAGCAACCATCGCCCGAACGCCGTGCGGCTTCCCACTTCGCATCCGCGTCCGGATCGTCGAGAATGAAGACACGTTGTGGACTGTCGCCCCGCTCCACCATGCCGCCTGGCTCCAAACCGAGCGACTGCACGTGCATCCATTCCTTACGGACGGCGCGAAAGGCCATGCACGTGATCCAGTGGTGAAGCGGATAGTGCGTCAACAGCAGCGGTTTGAAAGGTTCACCGCTTTGAATCATCTCGCAGGCATTCCCCAAAAACGATCTGAACAACCGGATCAGCGCCGTGCGCAGCGGATGCCGGCGAACCACCTCCCACTTTCCGGGCCAACCCGGCTCTTTCCAACGCCAACAGTCCAGCGCGGACGGCGGGCGCATCAAACCCAGCACAGTGGCATAGAGCCAGCGTTTGCGCTTGGTCATGCGCATCAGGTATTCCACACCGTAGTTCTTGTTGCCAGGCTGGTGGCAAAGAACGCACGGCACGCGCTCCCATCTTCTGTCCGGAATAAGCCACTGTTCTGTCAATCCAATAAAGCGGATACGCTGGCGGTGGATGAGTGCCGTCCGATAAGGCCAGCGCGAGGTTGCCTGCGCCGAGCCGTCCCAGAGGGGGAAGACAAACTCAAACCCGCTTGTGTCAACCGCCGGCTCCGGCGCAGTACGAAATTTCCGAAGCCATTCTGCCAGCTCAGGACCTGGAAACTCGTCCGCATCGAGACGAAACATCCAGTCGTGCCGGGCTTGCCGCCAGGCAAAGATGAAGTGCTCGTCGCCAATAAACCGCCGCGGCCTCTCGAAGAAACGTCCACCGTGCGCCTCCACCAGCGAGCGGACATCGTCGAGATCCGGCCCGTCGTGGACCACAACAAGATCGTCGTAACAGCCTTCCGCACGAGCCAGCAGTCGGGAGAGGAAATCCCGCTCCCGATACAGGCAAACCACCATGGAAACAGCTGGCATAAATCAATCGTCAGCCTCTTCGGCTTACCAAAACAGAACGCTCTCCAGCCGCTGAGCGTAACGACGTCCGACCGCTGCGGCGCTGAAACGCTCCCGCATATCGCGGGCGGCCTGCGCGCCGAGGGCGGCGCACAACCACGGGTCGGCGGCGAGTCTCTCCATGCACGATGCGGCATGCTCCACGTCCGGCTCAGCCCACTCGGTGCCCCGGACGTATTCGTCAATATGATGTTCCAGCCGCACGAGCCGATAGCGCACGGGGAAACCATTCTGCGGTGTCACATATTCGGCAGTCGCCGACCAGTCGGTGCTGACCGCCGGCTTGCCCAGGAACATCGCCTCCGCCACGCAAAGACCGAAGCCTTCCGCGTGGTGCAGTGACACGAACGCGTCACAGCAGGCCATCAACTCATAGACTTCGTCCCGGGCCAGCGTGCGATCCATCAGAAACACATTCGGCAACCCGGCGAACCGCTCGCGCAGTCGCTGCATATCCACGGCGTTTCGCGACGCATTGTGGGTCTTGAGAACCAGTCCTGTCGCCGGATTTTTCGCGACGACGCGTCGGAAAGCCTCCACCACCGCCTCCGGATTCTTGCGCGCGGCCAGCGAGTTCAGATCGAACACAAACAGGAACAGAAACAGGCGCTCCGGCAACCCAAACTTCGCCCGGAACTTCGTGCCAGCCGGCGGCGGAAACTCAATCACGTGCGGCATGGTCAGCACCGGCACCGGCACGCGTTTCTGGATCGCTTCCGCGGCGAAATGCGAAGGACTCCAAATCTCGTCGAAGCACCGGGCGTACTGCACCCAGTGTTCGGGGAACTCGCACGTCTCCCACGCCCAGTAAGCGATGTTGTAACGACCGCTCATCCAACCGGCGCCGTGATGTTGCTCGATCTCCTCCGCCTCGCGCACGTTGATGTGATACAAGCTCACCGGATACGTCATCGTCTCCGATAACCTCGTTTTCACCGTCACATCGCCTTGGCGGCTCGTCAGCGGGATGCGCAGGCGCACCAAGCACGTGGGCACGCCAGCCGCGTCCGTCGCGCGCACCGAGCCGCGCGCCGCGTCGCCCATGCTGTGCTCCGATAGGAAATGTCCCACGATGTTCAAACCAGGCCGGGCGATCTTCTTGAGATTCGGCCCCGGGGCGGCAGAGTGTTCGCGAAAATCGAGGATCAACTCGCCGTCCACCGAAACCATGACCAGACGCAATCGGCGGTGCTGCAGGCTGCGAAACTGCCAGTCGCGCATTCTCCTCCAGAGCGCCAGCGGCATCGGCATCGCAAGAAGCGACCACGCGATCTGCCCGAGCGCCTCCGCAACAACCACGCGTCTCAAGCGAAACCCAATCCGGAAAGATCCATTGCCCTCCGGCTGTGGCGGCAGCGCCGCCTCCACCACGAACCCCGGCTGTGATGGCGTGTGTCGCAACAACCTCTCGCCGTTGAGTGTCACCTCCACCGCTGGCACTCTCGAAATCCTCGGCCACCGCGCCACCCACGCATCCATACGCTCCTTGAGCCGAGTCATGCCCAGCGCGCGAAACACCGCCTGCCACCGCTTTTCAAAAGAGCACACCTGAGCCGGAGGTTCCCAGCGTGGCTTGTAAGGCAAATCGCCCTCCAACAACCGGCCCTCGATACGGATCGTCTTCCCCCACGCGGCCGCTGGCAATTCCACCCGTGCCGGGCGATACGGAATGCAAGCAGAGTAAATGTCCAGTTCGTCAAAGCAAAACTCCTGTGGCGACCAGCCCGGCCCGGCCCTTGCGGTGCTGCGTTGAGAAGAATCGGCCTTCATCCCAACTGCGGCGTCTTCCGCGCCGACTCCGTTTCAACAGCGGCAGTTTTTCGGAACATCGTGGCCCCGAGATGGGACATGTTCTCGCCAAAACTGCAGTGGTTAAGATACCTGATCAAGCGACTGGGATTGCTTTTCCTCACCGCAACCAACTGGCCCCAGAACTGGAACGACAACGGCGGCACGATCCCCTGCGCCACCACCAATCTCAGGAACCGGCGCAGCGAACGAAATGTGTCCGCCCACGTTGCCTTGCTGACGCCTTTCTGAGGTGGCAACTTTTCGCCGCGGGCTGCAGCCATGGCGCGGCGCGTGGGGCGCATCTCCAGACAAGCGCGAAAAGCACGGGCGAGACAACGGGAAGGTTTGTAGAGGCAATTCCACGCATCGGCAAACTCCTCCATAATCTCAGTCTCAGGCCGGGTCGGGACGTAATTCAACTGGCCGCCGGTTGTTTGTCCGCTGGTTCGCTCCTTGAACAGCCGGCCCTCCCGCTCCAGCCGGTTCCAGAGCCGGGTGTTCGGCATCACCTGAAGGATGTTGAGCACCGCGAGCGGCACGCCCGCAGCCTCGACAAACTCGCAGATGCGGCGGCCCGCGCCGGGCCGTTCGTTGTCAAAACCAAGCACGAAACTAGCGATGACGGAAAGCCCATGCTTGTTGATGAATCGCAACGATTCCATAAGCGGATGGCGGATGTTCTGGTGCTTTCGGTTGAGTTCGAGCACGCTCTCATCCGGCGACTCCACGCCAATGAGGACATGGGAGAAGTTGGCCGCCGTCATGAGATCAATCATCTCCAGATCGCTGCCCAAATCCACGGACGCTTGCGTCCAAAAATCGAAAGGATATCCCCGACTTTCCATCCACGGGATCAGTTGGGCGAGGACGGCACGCGCGTGGGCCTTGTGACCGATGAAATTATCGTCGCTGACAAAGACGATGCCGCGCCATCCGGTCCGGTAGACTGCCTCCAATTCCTGGATGACTTGATCGGCAGTCTTGCATCGCATCTGGCGTCCAAAGAGACTGATGACGTCGCAGAACTCGCAGTCGTACGGACAACCACGCGCGGTCTGGATGGCCATGGCAATGTAGTCGCCAACACGCAGCAGGTCGAAACGCGGCACGGGTGATGCCGTTATTGGAGGTTTCTCGGAGGACTCGAACACCCGCCGCGTGTTTCCGGTTTTTAGAGCCTCAAGAAACTCGGGCACGAGGTTCTCGCCTTCGCCACGAACGACATAATCCGCGCCGGCTTCGAGGACCGGTTCCGGAACAGCCGTGGCATAAGGTCCGCCAACCGCCACGATCTTGCCTCTGGCCTTGCCCTCCCGCACGAGACTCAATAGGCCGTCCTTTTGGACAACCATCCCCGTAATGAGGATCATCTCCGTCCAGTTCCAGTCGGCGTCCGTAACCGGCTGGACATTGAGGTCCACAATACGCAGGTTCCATTGGCACGGCAGCAACGCGGCCACGGTAGCAAGTCCCAGCGGTGCGACTACCGCCTTCACCTCCATGATCGCACGCGTGCGCTGAAGACTCCAGAACGAGAGTGGAAACTCAGGGTTTGCAAGCAATACGTTCATGACTCATGACTCCCGCCTTGAATCTTGTAGTACCCTCGCAAGAACCGATCCACCCATCGCACCGGCATGAATCGCACCGCCCACGGACCGAACTTCGCCTGAAAGAAGCCGCCGACCTTGATGACCGGCGGCGGGTTCGGAGATTTGATGGCACGCCAGACCGCTTCAGCCACGCATTGTGGTGGCGGCGCGGCGGCCATATTGCTGCGCTGGACTTCCCAAACCGCTTCCTGACTCGCGCTGTCCTCTGCGGGCGCGACGCGCTTGGTGGCTGTGTGAAATGCCGTGTTGATGTCGGCGGGCTGCACGTCCACAACGCGAACCGACGAATTGGCAAGTTCGAGGCGCAAGCACTGACTGTACGTGCTAAGTGCAGCCTTGGCGGCGCTGTAGGCGGCCATGTAGGGAATTGGAAACGCGCCGGCGAGCGAGCTGATGTTAATGATGATGCCACGCGGACGCAGGCGCATTGTCGGCAGCGCGAGGCGAACCAGATTGAGCGGACCGTGCAGAAGCACTTGAAATTGCTCGCGCGTCAGCTCGGCAGATACCGACGCGGTCGGCCCGAAGACAGCGGCGCCGGCGTTGTTGATGAGCGCGTCGAACCCGCCCGATTCGCGCTGCGCCTGCGCGAAACCTTCACGGATGGATGCGTCGTCCGCCAGGTCCATCCGCACGGGATGAAAACGCGGGACTTCCGGCAAGCGCGCGGGGTCGCGCGACGTGCCCCAAACTTCGCAGCCGTGCGAAACGAGCAACCGTGCAAT
Organism: Verrucomicrobiota bacterium; assembly: GCA_016235595.1. GTDB lineage: Bacteria > Verrucomicrobiota > Verrucomicrobiia > CAIQCK01 > CAIQCK01 > CAIQCK01. The sequence goes on along the minus strand of JACRJX010000016.1, from coordinate 62,427 downwards.
TTCCAATCCGATGCCGGAACTCGCGCCGGTCAGCAACACGGTCTGTAAACGTTCACTCTCCATGTTCCCAACGCCGAAAGGCAAGGCAGACGTTGGAACCGCCGAAGCCGCTGGAATTGCTCAGGGCAATCCGCGGCGCGTCGGCGATGGGACGCGTCACGATCGGCAGCCCTTTGCATTCGGGATCCAACTCGGTGATGTGCGCAGAGACGGGCGTGAACCGCTCCTGTAAAGCGAGGCAGCAGAAGGCAGCCTCCATCGCGCCTGCCAACGACAAGCCGTGGCCGGTGAGGCTCTTGGTGCTGCTGATGAACGGGACTCTGCCGCCGGCAAACACCTGCCGGATGGCGCGGCATTCGCTGATGTCGCCAGCCGGCGTGGCGGTAGCGTGCGCGTTGATGTAATCCACCGCGTCCGGCTGGAGATCTGCGTCTTGCAGCGCCTCCTTCATGGCCCGCGCCAACCCGTCGCCGTTCGGATCAGGCGCGATGACGTTGAAACCGTCGGAAGCCTGCCCCCAACCGAGCACTTCAGCGCAAAGGTTCGCGCCGCGCCGCCGGGCGTGCTCCATCTCCTCGACCACGAGCACGCACGCGCCGCCGGTGCCGACAAAGCCATCGCGTTTGACGTCGAAGGCGCAGGGTGATTTCTCCGGGTCGGTTTGCACACTGAGCGCGCGAATGCTGGCGAATGGGAGAATGCTGAACTTGTTGCAGTCCTCGGCCCCAACGACAAAAACCGTGTCCTGTCGCCCCAGCCGGATCGAGTCCACTGCCAGTCCCAGCGCGTGCGCCGACGAGGAACAGGCGCTGGAGCAACCGAGCGAACCGCCTTTGAGTCTGAAGCAGGAGACAAGGTTGATGTAAAGCGAGCCGGGGATGCCATTGACGATGGCCATCGGCTGGCACCGGCTCACGCCGCGTGTGGTCATGGTGTGGAAGTTCTCATAGGCCATCCACATCGAGCCGCCCGAAGCGCACACGAGGCCGGTGCGCGGGTTTGCAACCAAGTCGGGCGTGAGTTGTGCTTCGTGGATGGCCTGCTGCATTGCACAATAGGCGTAGAGGGCATTGGGCGTCATCGGCCGCAGTTGTTCGCGACTGAGTGCGCATTCAGCCGGATACGTCCAATCTTCAAACATCGCCGTCGGAAAACCAAATCCCTTGACGGTCCCAGCCAGTTTCACCGGCACATCGGAACCGGCAAATTCCGGGAACAACTCCACACCAGTACGGCATTCCTTGAGGCTGCGCAGAACCTGTTCGCGGCTGTTGCCGATGCTTGTGATGAATCCCAACCCTGTAACGACAACGCGTTTCATGGGCGGCATAAGCGGCACGTCCTCAGACGGTTGTGGCGGATGGTGAGGCGACTGTCGCCGGGTCCTCTGGCGCCAACTGCTCGCCAAAAGCCAGCACCAGTCGATCAATCACGGCGATTCGGTCGCCGTTGGAACTGGCCGAGCAGCTGAAGATGGCCACCGGGTCGCGGAGCTTGACCAGTTTGCTCTCAAGCGTCAGTTGCTGGCCGGGCCGGGCCTTGCGATAGACGTGCGCGCCGTCAAGTGAGGCAAAGAAGACGTGGTTGGCCTTGATTTCCTTGGCCAGCAGTTTGGGGGCCTTTTCCAGCACCCAGAGGCAGGCCGCCTGCCCCAGCGCCTCGAACAGCACCGAGGCCGGGAAGATCGGCTCATCCTTGAAATGTCCTGCCAGGAAGAACTCGTCTCCTTTGATCTGATACTCGGCCTTTACCGTCTCCTCGCCCAACTCGGCGCAGTCCAGAAAAAGAAATGGCGGTTGCTGCGGCAACACCAACGCAAGGTGTTCGCGACTGTATTGTTTCGCAGAAATGACGGGCCCCACCCCGGCAATCTTATTCCGGAGAAACTGGTTGAGCTTGCCCAATGTGCGGATTTCCTTCAATTCCTCATTGTTAATCTGCACTTTGAGCGTTTCCTCGATGGTGAGCACGATCTCCAGCAGAGTCAGCGAGTCCAATCCCAAGTCTTGAATCAGGGAGGTATCGTCGCCTGCATTCTCCAATCGCATACTTGCGCTCGCCGGCTGGTAGCGCCGAATGACTCCATAAACCACCGTGCGAAGGGCTGCCGGATCGCCACACTCACGAAAGCGAATCGCCGCCTCGATCGTTTCCGGACTGCAACGTCTCAGCGTCCCCTTCAAATCAGCGATATCTTCTTCTGACAGAATATTACTCATTACGATGCCCGCTCAAAACAATCGCGTTCCTCGCGATGTCTCAACACGCGTCACCCAACAAGAAACCTCGCAAGAAATCAACTGCTTTCTTTCGTGGCGCACGCTAGGCTGGAGAGCATTCTTAGACCGATGCGATGACGGACTCCAACAATCCAATCACAATCGCGGTCCTGCTCCAAGACCTGGAGTTTGGCGGCACGCAGCAATATGCGATCCGCCTGCTGAAACACTTGGATCGCACGCGATTCCTGCCCGAACTGTGGGTTTTGCGAGGTGGCGATGACATGGCCCCCCTGGCTGCCGAAGCCGGAATCAACGTCGTCTGGCTTTCCAAGTCCAAACAGGTCACCCCGCTCGCTATTGCACATCTGGCGTGGCGACTGCTGCGCCAGCGGCCACAAATTCTCTATACTCTCACCGCCGTTCCCAACATATGGGGCAGAATCCTGGGCGCACTGGCGCGTGTGCCGACCGTGGTTTCCGGCTATCGCAGTCTGATGCCCCGCCAGCTAGAACGTTCCCTGTGGCGCCTGTCCAACAAGATCATCTGTAACGCCGAAATCCTGAAAGAGATCATGATCCGCCGGTTTGCGGTGGCCCCGGCTCGCATCGCCGTCATCCCCAACGCCGTGGACGCCGCTTGGTTTCACCCTCAACCTGCCGCCCAAGACCCGCAACCCACCGTCGTCTTTGTGGGACGATTGGTCGTCGAAAAGGATCCCATGAACCTGTTGGAGGCTTTCCGGCTGGTGGCGGCACGGCTTCCGCAGGCGCAATTTGAAGTTGTCGGCGACGGGCCGTTCAAACCGGAAATGGAAGCGTTTATTCAATCCAATGCACTGAAATCGAATATCAAGCTGTTGCCCGCAACCGCGGACATCCGCCCGGCACTGAGCCGGGCCTGGGTATTCGTGCTGGCGTCCGCCTCCGAGGCATCTCCCAATGTCATCATCGAGGCAATGGCTGCAGGTCTGCCCGTCGTCGCCACGCGCGTCGGCGGAATCCCTGAATTGGTGGTGGACGGCATGACAGGTTTGCTGGTGGAGCCGCACAATCCCGCAAGCCTCGCCGAGGCAATCATCACTCTGCTCACCGACGAGACGCGGCGACGCCCGATGGGAGAAAGAGGCCGCCAGAGAATCCTCACTCATCACAGCATTCAATCCATGATCCGCCAGACCGAGCAGACGTTGTTGGAGGCGTTCCGCCGGCGAAGCCCTTGAGCGGGAAACGGGTACTGGCTGACAAATCAGGTTGAGAAAAGACGTCAAAATGAAAAGTTTGAAAAATCGAAGGGTCGGACGGGCTTGGCAGGCGTTCCAGCGAATCTGGACGCAGCCAGCGACACTCCTGACGGTCCTGCGGGAAGCATGCCGAACCAGCATGGGTATTCCTTTCGACCGGGCATGGCGCGACGGCCGGAGCGGCATGCCTGCCGTGCTCAACTTCGAGCTAACCCGTCGCTGCAATCTCCGCTGCCTGATGTGTCCCCAGCTTCGTCATGTCACAGCAATTTCGCCAGAACTGGGTTGGTATGACGCTGCGCAAGACCTGCCGTTGGACGCCTGGGTGCGTGTACTTGACCAAGCCGTCGCCTTCAAACCGCGGCTCTATATCACTGGCGGCGAGCCGTTGCTATATCCCGCTTTCGACGCGCTTGTGATCGAAGCCAAGCGGCGCCATCTGTTCGTCGAGGTACAAACCAACGGCACTCGTCTCGCCAAGGTGGCGGACTTGCTCGTGGAATGCGGCGTCAACGTCGTTACCGTGTCTCTTGATGGCCCGCCCGCCGTGCATGATGAAATACGCGGGGTGGCAGGCGCCTTTGAGCGGTTGCGCGAGGGCGTGGAAGCCATTCACGAAGCGAGCCGCCGGCGTGGAAAACTCCGCCCGCTCCTGCGTGGCACCTGTATGATTACCCGGCGCAATCTCGCGGTGCTGGATGACTGCGTCGCGACGATCGCCTCACTGGGATTCGACTGCGCGCGCTGCGAGCATCCCATCATTGACACACCTGAGAACACCGCCCGACACAACGCGATGTTCACGCCTGAATTTGCCGCCGCCCAAGGCCTGCCGATGGTGGCCCCATCCGTAATGGAGGGGGAATATTACCAGAACGAGCTCGCCGCGGAGGACCTCCCGTTGCTGCGCGAGAAGTTGCGACAAGCCCGCGAGAAGGCTGGCGATCTGCCGTTAGTCGTGCTGCCGGAATTGTCCGATACAGCGATGCACGCTTACTACTTTGACATGAACTTCCCGTTCGCCCAAACCTGCAACGCGCTCTGGAAAGTCTGCAAGATTGCTTCGGACGGTTCGGTTCTGCCGTGCCTGCACCTGATCATGGGTAATGTAACCCAACAATCGCTGGCCGACATCTGGAATGGGCGCCCGATGGTGAACTTCAGGCGGCTGGTTTCCCGAGGTCTCTTTCCCGGTTGCGCGCGGTGTTGCCGGCGGAGTTTTTCCGTGGATCAACGCCAGATGGCGGTGTCCGGGCGCACATCCCCAGAGCATCGTTAAGCCGCCATTCCGCCAGCGAGGCTGCAAGTGAAAAGAATCAGGACGAGAGAAGATTCAAAGCGGCCGTCAAGAGTTTGTCCCGCATCCCTGTCATCGGCGCATCCTGGCAATGTCTGCAGGGAGGCGGCTTGGGCGTGAACGGCGAAAGGGTTTGCCTCCACTGCACAAAAAGAGGACCGGAAAAGATATTGAAGACGGTTTCGTTCGACACATTGCCCAGCACATAAGGTGCGTGCTGGGAATAGTCGCTGCGGAGATTGCAGCAGGGCATGACGTTGCCGTTGAAGTCCATGGTGAAGTTTCTGAACACGAACAAGCATGGGGCCTTGCGCACAAAGCTGGAAGGCGACAACCATGCGACGCTCATGCCCCGGTCGAAACCTTGTCTGCCCGGGCCAAAATCGTGACAGCGGGCATCCATCCTCATGCCGGACAGGTTCTTTGTGAAATCAGCAAAGACACTGGTGCGTGTCTTTCGGCGTATCTGAAATCCGATTCCGATCCGCTTTGAAAATTTCTCGATCTGTTCCAGAGAGGTCTGCTGCGACCAAGCCACAGCTTCGGGCAGGTAGATGCTGACCGCCAGATAGTTCAAACCCAGGGATTGCAGCCGCTGGAGCCTGTCGTGGCTGAGATAATCCCCATTAGTGATGATTTTCAGATAGGCGCGAGGCAATGTCCGCCGTGCTTCAGTGATGTAATCGAAGATTTCTTCCCGTGCCAACGGCTCCGAATATCGCGAATAAGCGACCGTGCCAGAGTAGTCAATCTCCGCGAGTTCGTTAAGGACCTTGCGATGAAGAACGCGGTCAAAAACCTCCCGGTTGTTTTTCCGGTCCAGTGTGCTGTTGGGACAGAACACGCAGGTCCGGTTGCAGTAAGCGTGCGGTTCAAATTCAACGTAATTAACCAGCGACTTGAACAACTGAACCCTGGCCCTTGCATCCAAGTCGCTCCTGAACACGCCCGGTTCCACCAGACAGCGCGCCAAGGAACCGTCTGAGGTCAACAGTCCGGCAAGAGTCCTGAACAGGAATTGAGTCATAAGCTCACAAACGCGTCTGCCAGAAACGCCGACACCTCGCGTGGATCGATCCGTTTTACACACAAGGCGTTCCCGTGAACACACCGCCAACCGCAACCGAGACAGTCCATTTCATGTGTGAACCAACGCTGGCGGTCGGAATTCCGCCATGGGCCAAACACACCCGGCTGCGCACCCGTCGACAAGACGGCAACGGGAAGGTCCAGCGCCGTGGCCAAATGAGCCGTAAACGTGTCGGCGCTCAACACCGCCGCACATTGTGCCAGGCCAGCTTCCAGTTGCTCCAGATTCCACTTGCACTGAACGCGGATACGGTCCGGTTTCAGAATCCTGGCCAAACAGGCGCGAAGCCGCTCCAATGCGTCGCACTGGGCGGGTTCGCCAATCAACCACACGTCGAAATCCCGGGCATCAGCCAAATGGCCACAGATTTGCTCCAGCAACTCGTCCGGCAGCGACTTCAACCACGAAGACGCGCCAGGCACAATGCCCAACACGGGGACGGGCGCGAAGGGCTGGCGAGAACCGAGTTGCAGACGTGGACGCAATTCCAACCCGTTGACGAGGCTGCGGTCGCAGGCATTCAGAACTTCGGCATGAGCTTCCAGTTCCAGGCAAGTCACGCCATCAGGTGACACTTGACGCGGATACGGCGCATGCACGTCAAAGCAACGGCGTTCCACACGCCGCACTCCGAAAGCCGTCCAAGGATGCTCCACCAAACCGATTTTTTTGTCTGCGCGAATCGCAACCCACGCAGACCAGAGAGCGGGCGTGCGATGATGGGTCAGACAAACCGCCTTCTCGAAACAGAACCGGCCAATGGCCTCGGCCTGTCGTCGGGCTTCAATCCAGTTCCAATCGCCGCATGAAAACTTCAGCATGACTTCGATCTTCTCCACGTCCGGGAAAAAACGATCTGCAATCGCCCGGCAGGCGTGTGAAACGATGAGCGTGCAATTCGCCGCGCCGTGCGATTCGACCAGACGCTGAATCGCCGGCTGTGCGAGGAGGAAATCACCGAGCCGTTCCGCCTTGAAGATCGCCAGCGGTTTGCGCGCCACACCTCGCCCGCACAAGGCCGGGCGACTCGCGAAGAGCTTGTATCGCACCCAGTCAAGCGGTTTAGCCTTTGGACGAATCCTCATTGGGAACAGAAGAACCACAGCCATTGTGCCGCCGTACGGACGGTGGAATATCGTTTTGCGACCAACGCGTGGCCACTGCGGGCAATCTCATCGAGACGCGCGGGCTCATGCCAGAGCTGCCGCAGAGCGGCCAGCCATTGTTCATGGGTCTGCGCGACTGGCGCGCCGCAGGCTTTGCTGAATTCCACCACGTCCGCCACGCGCGCATCGCCAATCGCTGGACAACCCACCGCGAAAAGCCGGCGCACGCGCCCGGCGTTTTTCAAATACGAGTCGGCCAGGGTCGGCCGGGCTGGTGCGATGCTCAGGCGGGCTTGCACGGCCAGAGCCACAAGGGCTTCCGGCGACCACGACACATGGCGCACCGGCAAACGCCCCCACCGTTCCATCCGCGCCGCGTGGCCGGTTAACACAACCAGTTCCACATCTGTTTCGCGGGCAAACGCCTCCAGCACTGGCCGCACTGTCCGAAGCCCGTCCAAGCTCTTGTCGGTTCCGTGCCACAACAACAGTGGTGGTCTGACCGATGGAGGAGCTTCGCCAAGCGCGCGCCGGCCGTGCTCGATCCATTCCGGGGATTCCGTCTCATCCATGAACCACGCGCGAGGATGAACCGCGCCGAGCAGCGAGGCCAGCGTCTGCGAAGTCACCGACACGACATGCCCGAACCGCTGCAAACGGCCCCACACGCGGTCGGCATCGTCGGGAACCAGAAGTACTGTGCGTTCGACGGGGCAAAAACGGGCTGGCGGAACGCTCTTGAGACACAAGAGCCAGTCAACAGGTGTTTCAGGCAAGCGGTCGCCGGAGGTGATCTGCCACGGTAACCCCAGCCTCGCGGCCTGCTCGCGCAACAGCGGCAACACGCGATCCACGTGAATCAGCGTGCTATACCAGGCGTGCGGTGTCCAAAAATGAATGCGCAGCGGCCGACGATTCAAAACGTCAGGCGCCTCCGCCGGCATCGGAGTAAACCGGCCCACAAGACGACCTGCATGGTGCGCCGTCAAGTCCAGTTGAAACCGGACCGCCCCAGGAAGGAATTTCTCAAACCATGAACGTGATGGCATGCTGGCCGCGCATGATAGGCGAAGCCAGAGGCCTTTCAACCCCAATTCGGCAAGCCGACAAAAACACCGCGGGAGAGGTGCTCATGTGACACCAAGACCTCTCGTTGGAAGAACCTGCACCGTCCGAATTCATGGGCCAGAAAGAAGACAATGCAACAGCAAAGGCCGGCAATTTCAATTCACGATCCCACCGGTCCGTGATTGCCACAACGCGAGTACAGCCCCCCCCGTGGCATCTGCCTTGTTGAGTTGTGCGACGCGTCGAGCCATGCCCTGCCACTGACCAAGCCAGGAAGATGAGGGACACTGGTAAGTCGTGCGTCTTTACCAACCAATATCAAACTACAGCAGCTTCAGCTCGTGCAAGCAGCGTTTGGCGGCACGCCAGAAGCGATGCAGGAAATAATAAAATGACTGCGGCGCAGGTTCGTGCAATCATACCGGTCGCACGAGGCATGAATAACGCAACTGCTGTGAACAAAAATGTTTTGCTTGTTGCACCCGCCTTTCCTCCTTCGTTCTGGAGCTTCAGCGAGACGACCCGGCTTTTGGGGATGAAAACCCTTTTGCCACCGCTGGGACTCATCACAGTTGCCGCATTGCTCCCGCAGGCATGGGCCTTGCGTTTGGCGGACCTCAACGTCCGACCGATGACGGAGGCCGACTGGGATTGGGCGGAGATGATCATGATTTCAGCCATGTTGAGCCAGAGAGATGGGATGCTGGCGCTGATCAAAGAAGCCAAGAGCCGCGGCAAAATGGTTGTCGTTGGAGGGCCTTGCCCAACGACGCTCCCGGATGAAGTTCAGGCTGCTGGCTGTGATTTCATCATCAAAGGCGAGGGAGAAAATACCATCCCTTATTTCCTGACGGCTCTGATGCAAGGGCAGACCAAGGGCGCGTTCGAATGTGCGGAAAAGCCGCTGATGAGCGATTCACCCGTGCCGCGATTTGACCTGCTCGACCCCGCAGCCTACAACACCATGTCAGTTCAAACTTCGAGAGGCTGCCCTTTCAACTGCGAGTTCTGTGACGTCATCAACCTGTATGGCCGCAAACCCCGATACAAAAGACCGGAACAGGTTATTCGCGAACTGGAGGCCATTTACCAACTGGGCTGGCGGGGAGAAGTATTTGTCGCCGACGACAATTTCATCGGCAACAAGGAACACGCCCGCGCTATCTTGAACAAACTCATCCCTTGGTCAAGAAACAGAAATGATCCATTCGGCTTCATCACCCAAACCTCGGTCAATCTCGGACAAGACAAGGAGATGATCGATCTCATGACTGAAGCCAACTTCGGCCACGTGTTCGTGGGCGTGGAATCGCCGGATGAAGATGTTTTGGCCAGAACCAACAAGCAGGTGAACATCGCCAATCCCTTGATCGAGTCCCTGAACAATATCAATCGAAACGGTCTGACCGTCGTTGCCAGTTTCATCATCGGGTTTGACGGAGAGAAAAAAGGGGTTGGTAAACGCATTGAGGCTCTCGTCGAGGCAACCAGCATACCCGTGGTCATGGTCAACTTCTTGCAGGCGGGTTTGAACACGCAGTTGGGGATTCGGCTCAAGAAGGAAGGCCGGCTGCTTCGCATCCCGGAGGGTGTGCCCGAAGCCAGGATGAACTTCGTTCCGTCCCGGCCTGAAACCGACATCATAGCCGAGTATCTCGAACTGTGGGACCACCTTTACGACCCGATGCGCTTTTATGGACGCGTCCACCGCTATATTTTGGAGATGCGGCCGACGCGACGCGCCCTCGGCATCAAACAGCGGGAGTTCCCCGCTACAACGACTCCGATCCAACCCGTGGCTCCAAAATACCGCAGAAACGCGCTGGCGGTATTCTGGCGCATTCTCTGGAGACGCGCCATTCTCGCGCCGTACCGACTTCGCTTCTGCAAACTGGCGTTGGACGCTTATAGACGCAACCCCAGCCGCATCAAAAGATTCTTCATCCTCTGTGGCGTTGTGGAAAACATTCTCCCGTTGATGGAGATCATCCACAGAAAAGCCAGACTCTCAAACAACCCGGAGCAAACGAACTTGTGAAACTCGCGGTAACCATCGATGTCGAGGAAGAGGGATTGTTCAGCGGCAGATACGAAACCCGCGGTGTCTCCGTGAAAAACGTCGCGGAGTTGCCGCGCCTGGATTCAATCTTCCGTGAATGGAATATCGCGCCAACGCTCCTGCTCGCCCATTCAGTGGCCAGCCATGAACCCCATCGCGATCTCCTGTTAAAGCTGAAGCAACAATGGAACGCAGAGATCGGCGCACACCTCCATCCATGGAACACGCCGCCGCTCCAGGCTTCGCATCATCCCGAACCCGTGTCGTCGGAATTGATACCGCGCGAACTGCTCGACGCGAAATTGCACACCCTGCTCCAATCCATCCGCCAGATGGGAATCACACCGACGTCGTTCAGGATGGGTCGGTTTAACATCGGCCCCAGGATATTCTCGCTGCTGGAAGGCGCGGGGATTCTTGTGGATAGCAGTGTCGCTCCGATGAGACGATACCACAGCGGTTCCGATCGCCTGGCTGCCCCGGCGGATCCATACTTTCCCGATGACAAGGACACGCTCCAGCCAGGCCGGTCGAACATTCTGGAAGTGCCTATCACGATCCTGTCGATCTTTCCACAACTCGTTTTTCTTCTGGAGCAGCTGCCGGCCCCGAAACGCTGGGCATCGTGGCTGGCCATGAACCTCGGATCGCTGGCCGCGCAGCCGATGTGGAATGGTCTCAAACAACTCAAGGCAGCAACCCGATTACACCAGCGTCGTGGCGGTCAGGTTCTGACGCTCTACTTTCATTCATCCGAACTCATGCCCGGCGGCTGTCCTCAACACCCGACGCCGCAACATGTGGACCGATTCCTCGCCAGGCTGCGCAACTTTTTTGAATGGCTCCATCGCGAGGGGCCGGTTGAATCACGAACGTTGTCACAACTCGGCAACGAGTTTCGCCAAGCGGCGCAACCGCCTCAAATGCAAGTTGAGCCATGAAACTCCCCCGCACAGCTTACATCTTGCTCTGGTTCCCCAAACCGTCGGAGACCTTCATTTTCCGGGAGGTGATGAATCTTCGGAAGGCCGGTCTCCTGTTGAAAATCTTCACGCTGTACGGTGAGTGGACCCGCGGGCTGAGCGAGGAAATGCGTGGCGTCTCCTCCGATGCAGAGCGGCTCGGCATTCACTATCTCGGCCATGCGCTGCCGGATGTGCTCTACTGGTGGAAACGTGACTGGAAACGAGTCGTGGAATTGTTTCGCATTGTGCTTTGGCGGCGCTGGCGTGGACTGGAGAAAACCGGCGAGAGCCTGTGGGCCTCTCTGTGCGCTTTCCGGCTGGCCCGCCGGTTTGAGGAAGAGCAGATCGAACACATCCACGCACCGTGGGCCTGCGGACCTGCCACAGCCGCCTGGGTCGCCTCGCGACTCACTGGAATTCCGTTCAGTTTCACCTGCCGGGCGTGGGACATCTATCCACCCGACAGCGTACTGTGCGACAAACTCCGCGACGCCGCCTTCGTCCGCAGCGAGACCCAAGCCAACATCCAACACCTCGCGGCCACCTGCAAAGCAGATACCACGAAGATACACTTGACCTACAACGGCGTCCCGCTGACCAGACACGCGGAAGCTCCTGTCGCAATGAAGCCACCCTATCAGCTTCTGGCACTGGGTCGGTTCATTGGCAAGAAGGGCTATGAGTTTCTTCTGCGCGCCTGCAAACAACTCGCGGATGGCGGCATGGATTTCCACCTCACCCTGGCTGGCGACGGTCCTCGCGTGTCTCGTCTCAAACGACTGGCGCACGACCTCGGTCTGGATGGGAAAGTGTCGTTTCCCGGTTTCGTGTCCTACGACGCCGTCTCCGACTTATTTCGCGCGGCAGACATCTTCATCATGCCGAGCGTGGTGTGCGCTTCCGGCGACCGTGACGGCATCCCAACCGTGATCATGGAATCGCTTATGCACCGTGTGCCGGTCATCGCCACCAACGTCTCCGGCATTCCGGAACTGATCGAAGACGGCATCACGGGTCTCCTCATTCCCGAAAAGGACCCCACCGCCATCGCGCGCGCCGTGATAAAATTGACCAGCGACAGAACCTCGGCGCTGGCAATGGCGGAGCGCGGCCGTGCCAAAGTGCGCGACCTCTTCGACCCGGAGCGCAACCACAAAAAAGTGCTGGAGCTTTACCAAACACTTGTGGCCAGATGAAATCCGCTGACATGGAACAAGCAACCCAAACTTTGCGAACGTTGCCCGGTGATGAGACGCGACAGATTCTCTGGCGCTTCGCGGACCGGTTCGACCTCCAACTGCTGGTCCAATCCGCCCGCGCCGTCGCGCGAGGCCCCGTCGCCCGGCTGGTGGCCGACGGTGGCCGCAACTCGCACGAGTGGACCGCCCGCAAAGCGCAATTGTTGCCTGCCTTCGACGAAGCCGGTCTGACCGCCGCGTTTCTCGATCCCGAGCAAGGCGGCTTCATCGCAGGCCCGAAAAACCTCGCGCTCGCGCTAGTTGCGTTTGAACTGGCGTGGGTGGACGCCGGCGCCGCCACCTGCTGCATGGCCGGCCATCTTGCGCTCGCGCCCATCTACGCGCGCGGCACGCCGGAGCAGCGCGCGCATTGGCTCGGCCGCGCCTGCCCGCCGCGTCCCGGCGAGGAACGCAAACCGTTTCGCGGCGCGTTCGCACTCACGGAGCCGCTGCCTTTCGTTGGCGTCGAGACCACCGTGCTCGGCGGCAAGGTGCGCATCGCCGAATGGCGCAACGGTTGTGAGCCTCTCCTCCAGGTGGAAAAACGCGGCCGATTCATCACCAACATGGAGTTCGCCAACTTCGCCACCGCCGCGGTGGACTCCGCCGACGCGCGATTGAAGGGCAGTTGCATGGTCATCCTCGAAGACACTGACCCTGGTGTTTTCGAGCGCGGCACGCCGGCACGGAAACTGGTTCACCAATTGTCCTCGACGAGCGATCCAGTCTTCAGCCTTTGCGTGCCTGCCAGCCGGATCATCGGCGGTTACAAGGTCAAAGACGGCGCCATCGTTCCGCGTTACAGCCACAGTGAGATCATCGAAGCCGTCTTCCGCCGCACGCGCATCACCGTCGGTTTGATGACCGCCGCGAAACTGCTCTCCGCCGTCGAACCGGTCATCCGCTATCAACGCAACCGGTTCCGCGGCGCCGAGGCCGAACCCGGTTCACCCCGCCACGAGCTTGGCCTGCAGGCGAAGGAAGACGCCCTCCATCGCCTCGTCGACATCTGGGCCACCGGCGAGGCCGCCGCATCGCTCGGCTTTGCCGCCGCCCGGTTGTTTGACGAACTCGACCCGCTGGAACTGCGCAAGAACGAGGCGTTCGCCGCGCAAGGCATCGAAGATCCGCGCATGCAGTTCCGCGCGTTGATGAGGATGGAGAAAGATGCCATCGAGTTCCTCGAGCTCGACGCCCAGCCCGAAGCCAAACGCGATGGCGCACGACACTCTGCGCTGGCGGGCAACGTGCTCGTGCAGTTCGCCTGGCGTGAAATGCTTGCCGCCGTCCTCTGCCCCGCCTGCAAACTCTGGAACACCGGCCACGGCGCGACCATGATGCGCGAAGCCGTGAGTCTCATGGGCGGCTACGGCATCACGGAAGATTGCCCCGGCTTCCTCGGACATAAGTGGACCGACGCACAACTGGAAGCGACCTATGAAGGCCCTGAAGCCGTCCAACGCCGCCAGTTGTCGCTCACGATGACCACCAAACTTTTTGTGGCCCAGTTCCGGCTCTGGATCGCGGAATTGCGCCGCATCGCCTCGGAGCGACCCGACACCGGCGCATCCGCGCTGGCCACGGCCATGCAATTATGGCTGTGGACACTCGACCATCTGCGCGACGCCAACGACCCCAGCGGCGCACCCCTTTATCACAACGCGCGGCAAGGCGTGAGTTTCTCGCTGGCCGACGCGTTGTGCTGGCTGCTGGCCGCGCGCTGCCAGATTCTCGACGTGTTCGAACTCGAAGCCAAAGGCCCCGCCAACCCCGTGGTTGCGGAAGGACTGCCCGGGCAGATGCGTTTCCTGACCGACCTCTGCCATGTGCAAGCCGCGCGCGCCGCCGGCGAGACCGGTCGTATTTGCGCCGAGCTGGTTCACGGTTACGCCAGTCCATCCGTCTCCCCGGCTGGTCCGAAAGAGTTTGTCCGGCTGCGCGTTCAATTGGACGGCTGCCTCACGGGAGCTCGGCTGGCGAAGGATCGCGCCGCCACCGCACTCACAAGTGTGATGATTCCGGAAACTCTCGACTATCCGGTTTGAACACAAACAGGCGCAACGTTGTCCAATAACCAAATGGACGCGGTGGCCGTGTGAGAAGAAGCGGCCCCGTTGGACATGGTGGTGAAGACGGTTTGACATTTCCGCAATGGACGCGCACTCCAACACCCTGGGCCTGCAACAGATTCCGGTGTTACTGCGCGGCGAAACCGAATCCATCGGCGGGTGGCTCGACCGGCCTGACACGCGGCGCGCGGCACTCTGCATTGCGGCGATTCTGGTTGGCGCGGGACTCTACGGCGCGGCTGTGGGCCTGTGGCGCTCCCCACTCCAAGCCGGCTATAACGCCCTCAAGCTCCCGCTGATCGTCCTGCTGACGACGCTCGCCAACGCACTGATCAACGGCATGCTGGCGCCGTTACTCGGACTTGATTTGAGGTTTCGCCAGTCGCTGATGGCGGTGTTGATGAGCTTCACCATCTCAGCTGTCATCCTCGGCTCGTTCAGCCCGGTGGTGCTGTTCATCGTATGGAACACGCCGCCGCTGGGAACGGACCCGGCGGTCGCGGCGGGTGCGCACAGCTTCTTGTTGGTAAGCCAAGTGGCACTGATCGCGTTTGCAGGCGTGGCGGGCAATTTGCGTTTGTGGCAATCACTGCGGCGGCTCGGCGGCAGCAACGCCGTCGCGTTCAAAGTCATGTTGGCGTGGCTGGCAAGCAACCTCTTTCTCGGCAGCCAGATCTCGTGGATGCTGCGGCCATTTATCGGCGCGCCACATCTGCCGGTGGAGTTCCTCCGTCACGACATGTTTGCCGGAAGTTTCTACGAAATTCTATTCTCCGCCATCGGCCGGCTGCTGCTTGAGTAAGCCATCATCCAACAACAAACCACACGAGAACCTGATCATGAGTGAACCCAACTCCAATCCACCGCCCCAATCACCAACCATCCCGCCATCTGTTACATCGCCGCCGCCACTTGGCGCTCCCCTAGCCGAGCGCAAGCCGATTGTCGGTCTCTTCGCTGCCATCGAGGCAATCCTGCGCGAGCCGCAGCGCGTGATGTCCCAAATGACGCAACCGGGCGGGGCACGTCTGGCGGCGATGTTGCTCGTGTCGGTGATCGGTTGCGCGCTGGTCTATGGCTTCGTGGTCGGGACATTCTCCGGTGGCGTGCAACTCTGGGCGGCGCCGCTGAAGATCGTGGTGGGACTATTGCTGAGCGCGGCCATTTGTCTGCCGAGTCTTTACATCTTCGCATGCTTGAGCGGATCGCGGGCGCGACTGGCGGACGTGTGCGGCCTGGTCACCGGGTTGCTGGCCCTTGCAGCGATGCTGTTGCTCGGGTTCGCGCCGGTGGCATGGGTCTTCTCGGAATCCACTGAGTCGGTGGCAGGCATGGGCACGATTCACCTTGGGTTCTGGCTCATCGCGAGTTATTTCGGTTTGCGCTTTCTGCACACCGGCTTCAAACAACTGGACGCCAGAGCGAGCGGTGGCCTGAAAGCCTGGGTGGTGGTCTTCATGCTCGTGACGCTGCAGATGACCACCGCGTTGCGGCCGATCGTCGGCACCGAGCCGACGTTGCTGCCGACGGAGAAGAAGTTTTTTCTCAGTCACTGGTTCAGCTGCATGGTGAACACACCGCAAGCGAAGACAGGAAACAATCCCCCGCACTAAAATCCCCAGCCAGTTCAGCCCATAGCGCCGGGAACCCAAAGCTTAGAACACGACGGACCGGGTGCGATTCCGGGCGGGGTAGGATGACTCCGCTGGCGCAGGCGGGTTGCCGGTGGCGGAGATTTGCTGCAAAGCCTGCAGTTGCTGCTTCCGATATTCCAGCCGCTCCGGGTCGGTTTCTCGCGCCATCAACTCCTGGACATGCTGCATCGCGCCCGCCACGCCACCGTGCCGGTCCACGTAACTCTGCATGTCCAGATTCCTGCCATTCGGAAATGCCACCACCCAACGGCCGTTCTCGTCCCGCATCGCCGTCGCTTTCTCAACCTTTCCCTTTTTCACCGCGACCGCCTGTTTCTGTACGGCTGTCTGCGATGCTGGCGGTGGCGCCATCGTCGTCTCTTGCTGGATGATGGCGGTCTCCTTGCCCTTGCCCAACACGACCTGACGCTCATCGTATTTCACGTCCAGCACGATAATGCCGCCCGGCAGATGGTCTCCCTCCCTCACAAACCGCGCCATCGTCCCCGTCCGCTCCAAACTTGCCTCCTCCTGCTTGCCCTGCCGGATGAACGCCGTCACGCGCCACTCGGCGGCAAACGCAGGTTGGCTGACTTCCGGTTGCTGCGATTGCTGCGGTTGCGGCGGCGGTTGGGCGAATGCCGCCGTAGCCGCCATGCCAATGATAAACATCCACGTCTTCACCATATAAAAACCTCGACAAATCATGGTCGCTGCTCAGACCAGTCACTGGTTTCCACAAGTCCTATTATGCGACTCTACAGGCATTAGTTCAAAATCTAAATGCGTGCGCCGTCGTGCCCAAACCCACCACGCAGCGCCCCATGCCCAACCTACCGTCCCTTGTTCGGCAGTTGGCCCGCCGCCTCCAGTCGTATCCAGAGCACTCCCGCAGGCGTATCGTTGATCTTTGTCAGCGTCTTGATGCCGCGCAGGTTGGCCGCGTCGCGGTCGGGAACGAAATCGCACCGCAATTCCTTCAAGGGCATCGCCCGTAACGGCGAGAGGTCCGTGACTTTCGTGTTATTGCACCACAGCACCGCCAGCGGCATCCCCTCCAACGGCGACAGACTGCTCACCGTCGTGTCGTTGCAGCTCAACAGCGTGAGCTTCATGCCCACCAGCGGCGTCAGGTCGCTCACCTGCGAGCCGCCGCAAGTGAGCGCGACCAGCGGCATTCCTTTGAGAGGCGACAGATCACGAATCGGATTGTTGTGGCAATACAGCCATGCCAACTGCATCCCCTGCAACTCCGACAGGTTCGACAATACCCCCTTCTCGTTCGCCGCCCACGGTGAAAGGGTGAGGCTCTTGAGCCATTTCATCGCCCGAATCGGCCATAGCTTCGTCACGCCGACCGTCGAGAGCGCCAGGTCTGTGACCACATTGCGCTGGATCCTGTGTGTCTCCCGGCCATCGAAGTCCGGATTCAGCTCTTTCAACTTCGCCATCACCACGGCCACCTGCCGCTCGGGCGGCAGCATGCTGACGCTCGCAAGAAACGCCTCCGTCGCACGCTCGGCCTCCTTGGCCGCTTCCGCCGCGCGCTTGGTCACCGCCATATTGGCGACCTGCACGAACTCCGCCACCGACACGCCGTTGATCTTCTCCAGCATCTGCTTCTCCACCAACAGCCGCACCGATTCTTTATTGGCCGCCACCAATACGTCGCAGCGCAGTTCCTTCAAGGGCATGCTCTTTAATGGCGACAAGTCGCTCACGCCCGTGTCGCGGATATCCAATTCCACCAGCATCAGCCCTTGTAGCGGCGAGAGATCGCTCAACGTCCGTTTCTGCGGCGTGCCACGGCAGGAAAGCTTGCGCAGATCCGTCAGCGCGCGCAGCGGTGAAATATCCCTGACCCCCGCCGACGAGAACGAAAGCTCCGTGAGCACGCCGCCCTCGAACCGGTGTGTCTCCCTGCCATCAAAACCCGGATTGAGTTCCTTCAATTTCGCCATCACCTGCCTCAACTGCACCAACGGCGACCCGCTCGCCGCGGGCAACAGCGGAGCCGCCGTCTCGGCGGCGAAAGCGACCAGCGCGCTCGTGACGAGCGACAGAACCAGAATCGTTGACGTTTTTCTTTTCACAGTGAATTAGACGCTATCTTGCTTGCCTTTCCTCCATTCGCAAATCGCGCGGCCTCTGTCCAGATTGGAATTTCCGAAGGTCGGTTGTTCTTGCAGTCATCGCAGCCAACGTTGTCATTGACGATCGGGGCTTGGCCATTGAATCATGGCCCCCAGCGGCCTATCTGCCGCCGGTCGCCAAACCCAAGGAGATACGCATGAAACCGATCGCTTTGCTGCCATACATGGGAAATAGAATCTCGCGCCTCTGGCTGGTCGTTCTATTTGCGACCGTTACGCTTTCGGCGCGCGCGGGAGATGTCGTTGATCGTGAGATCACACCTTGGCAACCGGGAATGCTCGACATCCATCAGATCAGCTCCGGCCGGGGCAATGCCGGCCTGTATATCTTCCCCGACGGCACCACGATGTTGGTGGACGCCGGCGAGCTTTCGAAGAAAGTGCCACGGCATACGCCAGACCGCCCGAATGACACGCGCCCGGCCGGCGAATGGATCGTGCGCTACATCCGCCACGCCCTGCGCCATGACCCCCAGCCGTCTCTCGACTACGCGCTGCTCACGCATTTCCATGAAGATCACATGGGTGATCCAACGGACAGCCAGCCCATGTCGCGCTCAGGAGCCTTCAAGCTCACGGGCCTGACATGGGTCGGCGAGCATCTCCGGATCGGCAAGATGCTTGACCGCGGCTGGCCGGACTACAGCTATCCGAAGCCCATCGAGAGCGCCGCGATGAAGAACTACCGCGCGTTCCTGAAATGGCAGACTGCGAACCATGGCATGAAAGTGGAGCGATTCGCACCAGGTCGCAACGACCAGGTGGTGCTCTGCCGCGACCCGAAGAAGTATCCCAGCTTCGACTTCCGCAACGTCGGCGCAAACGGCGAAATATGGACCGGCGTCGGCACGGTTACGCGCTGCCATTTCCCCGACCTGAAGAACGTCCCGCTCACAGACTGGCCACACGAGAATATGCTCTGCACTGCGTTCCGCCTGAGTTACGGCAAGTTCGACTACTTCAATGGCGGGGACATTCCAGGCATTCCCGCCGAGGGTCTTCCGCAATGGCATGACGTGGAAACGCCCGTGGCCAAGGCGGTGGGGCCGGTGGAGGCGGCCATCCTGAACCACCACGGCTACGTTGACACACAGAACGAGTTCTTCGTTGCAACCCTGCGCCCGCGCGTCTGGACCCTCTCCGTCTGGGTTGCCAGCCATCCTAGCGCGCGTGTGTGGCAACGTCTGCGGTCAAGCCGCGTCTATCCGGGGCCGCGCGACGTCTTCGCCACCGACCTGCACCCGGCCACGCAACAGGTCATCAGCGGCATCGAGAAACTGGCCAGTGACCACGGCCACATTGTCCTGCGCGTCTCGCCGGCCGGCGACGAGTATCGCGTTGTGATCGTTGACGACTCCTCCGAAAGCCACCGCGTCACAAAAGTCTTCGGTCCGTTCTCGTCGCGATAGAGACATCCCATGATTGCCGAGCAAAAGGAGCGCATGCAGAAAATGACCGAAGAGTATGACGCCAACAAGGATGGCAAACTTGATGGTGAACGCATCGCCAGAAGCTGAGAACGAAACAGTGGCCAGCGGTCAGCCGTCAGTTTTCAGCAGACACAGAGCGGATTTTCCAGTGGCGCACGGTCGGCGGGTGGTGGCAGGCTGTGCGTATGAAGACGCTTCTTGGTTTCACACTTCTGCTGGCTTTGCTGGTCCCACTCCACGCCGCCGGGCCGGAACGCCCCTCGATTCTCAAGGAACCCGCAGACTGGCGCTTTGAAGGAATGGCAATCCCTCCGGGGTTTGCGCCGGACATCAAGCTCACCGGATCCGAGGAAATCCGATTCGCCCCCGGGATGTTCGACACCCACTCCAGCAACTATTTCACTTACGTGGTGGTCATCCTGGCCGACGGTGCGCCGGAACTGGGCACAGCGGAACTCAAGGATTTTCTTGAGAAGTATTACCGTGGACTCAGCATCGCCGTGGGCCGGGCCAAGGGACTCTCGCCGGACGCCAAGCAGATGAGGGCCGTGGTGAATCCGGCTCCGCCCGGTCCGGATGCAGGAAAGCGCTTCGTCGGTGAAGTCGTTTTCTTCGACTCTTTTTCCGACGGTCGCAAAATCAACCTTCATGTGGAAGCCCTTGTGATTCCTCGTCCGGCATTGAAACAGACCTGCCTGATCATGTTGGTTTCCCCCAGTTCCAAAGATGCCGCTGCCTGGCAGACCCTGCGCGAGATCGGCAGCAAAGCTGCAAGGAACGCGTTGGGAACAAACTAGAAACATAGTCACGGTGGGAACGGTGGACGATGCGGCGTCTTTCCATCGTGGGCGGCGAAGATGACATCGAGAACGACATCATTGAGAGGATTTGCCAGGCTGGGAAGTGAATGTATAGTTCAAGCAGTAGTGGAGGTTCTATGATGAAGAAAACGTTATTGCGGTGGTTGTGCCCGGCGCTGTTGGCGGCCGGGTTGGTGTTGGGAACGGGAACGACGCCCGTAGCGGCTCAAGACAGGGAACGCGCCGCGCTGGATGAGCGTTTGAACCGACTGGAACGGCGCATCAATGAGATGACCGAACAGCATCAGAGGGTGATGCAGCGTCTGGCGCCTGGATTGAATCGCCCGGATGCAAAGCCTGCGCCAGGACCCTGCGCGGTATGCCCGTTGGCACCCCAAAAGGCAGCGCCGGCGGCGATGGGCCCAAAGTGTCCGGTCAGGTGCTGCGGCTTCGTTTGCGCGGGGTTGTTGGCGTTGGTGATAACGATCAACATCCTCCTCGCGGTCTGGATATTCACGGACATCCGCAAACGCGGCGAGGGGCATGGCATCTTTGTCGCACTAGCGCTGGTGGCAGGAATCCCGACGGCGATCATTTACGCACTGGTGCGAATAGGCGACAAGAAGTCCTAAACGAACCGGTCATTGCGGCGCAGAGCGAGTTAGAGCCCCAGAGGCGGCGGTCGTCATCGCGGAGAGAAAGCAGGACTCGACCACTGGGCGCGTCGTTTGCGTCTTTCATAGACCGCCGGCTTGGCGGTCCGTGGGCAGACAGACGGAATCCTTGCTCCGTATGATCCGCGGTCAACGGCGGCGAGGGATTACTTGATGAGACGGAAGGTGTAGAAGAACTTCAGGACGGACGTGGAGTTTTCTGATCCACGCGGGACACCAGCCATAAGTTGGTAGAGCCGATTGCCTACGACGTAAACATTAACGAGGATCACGGAGTTGTTCTGCGGGTCGTTTACGATGAACTCAAGGCCGGGATGTCCGTCGAGTGTGATTTCCTTCTCGCTGCGCAGGCTGTAGCTGGTATTGCCGGCAAGAACGCTATCGCGGATGGTTCTGAAGAATTTGGCCACGCCAATTCTTGCGACACCTTCTGCCGAGATGCCATAGCTGTTCACGTAGTAAATCTCGTGAGGGCTGACGTTGCACTTCACAGTGTGCGAATCATCCGGCTTGAGACGCGGTTGCTCCTTGGGATCACCCGGCATCTGGATGGTATAGCCCTCGGCTTCGGAGCGGTAGGGTTTCCATTGGATCCCGGTCTGGGACGCCAGGGCCGTCACTTGCTGGCCGATGGCCGCATCGCTCAATCCCAGGAGTTGCAGCGCGACCATGGGGCCGACGGTAAGCAGATCCTCCATGCGGCCTTCGTACGGAACCGCCCGCGATCCGAGCAGTCTGGCTGTGCTCACGTCCACCAGATGGAGCGACACGGTCCAGACGTTGCCGAACTTGCTCACTTGACCGCCCAGGACGCGATTGACGTCGAGCATTTTGCCAGCCTTGACGAGGCCTTGCGCGTTGTCACACATGGCTTGGGAGAAGTTCTGCTCGGCCAGAATGTCCTTCATCCGCTGGCGATCCAAGACCTCGATCTTCCCGGTCTGGACGATGGCGTCGCGGATGAAGGAACCGAGAGTCTTGCCATCGTCGGCTTGCATGCCACTGCTAACGGTCAATTCCATGACGGCCAAACGCATCTTGGCGTCTGCGGCGTGAGCCAGGAAAGTTGCCGATAATAGAACCAAACCCGTGGCAGCGAGGCTCCTAAGTGTGGTCGGGCGCGGCAATGATAACCGACGACGGGACATTGGAATCATTGTGCGCAGCCTAGAGGAAAACGGGAGTTGAGGAAAGTCAGAATCGAAAAGGCAGAGTCAGACGTGAGGCGGCCAACGGTCAGAGGTCCGTGTTGGGCGGACGACAGCGACTGCGGTGCACGCCTTCCCCCACGCGCTACGGCACCGGCACGAACTGAATGGCGTCGGCGATGACGTGGCCGTTGGTGCCGTCGTTGCGAATCTCCACCCAGCCAGCCGCACCGGCGTCGAACTGGAAAACGCCGAGCTTCAGCGACTGGCCGTTCTTGAGCGGTTGGCGCTGGTTGACGACGACGGTCTTCTCGCCGTCGGAGGCGTGAATGACGACGGGGACGTTGGTGGCGCGATTGTTGAGCGGCGAGTGGATGATGCGCACCTCGTAGCGGCCAGCCTTTGGCAGCTTCGGCGTGAAACGAACGCGCATCCGGCCTTTGTCGGTATTGCCATCGTGGATGTAGCCGTCGCCGACGAACGGACCGGCACTTGCGCCGCCAGCCCACTCGCCCGTCATCACTGCCTGCGTGTCGTCCACGACGATGCCGGCGAGCTTGCTGGCGTCGAGCGCCACGACCTTGCGCGGCTGATGGGCGGGAAAACCTTCGTTGGAAATAATCTGGCCCTGCGTTTTGAGTTTCACGGCGAGTTTCTCATAGGAGACCTTCTGCGCTGTCACGCCGTCATCCATCGCCATCGCCGCCGCGACCGCGCTGGACTGGCCGAGGATCATGAACACTGGCTCCATGCGGATGGAGCCGTAGGCGATGTGCGTCGCGGAGAGACAGACCGGCACGAAGAGATTGTCGCACTCACTGGCCTTCGGCACGATGGAGCGATAGGAGATCGGATACGGGCCACGGCAACCGACCTCCACGTCGCCCTCGTTCTCGACGTGGCCGTTCTTGACGATACGCTGGCAGTTATGGCTGTCCATGCCGTAGGCGCCGAGGCCGACGCCATCCGTGGCCTTCCGCTCCCAACGGCAATCGTGCTCGGTCATGACGTAGTCGGAAATCATCCGCCGCGCCTCGCGAACATACATCTGCGGAGGCCAGCCCCCCGTCGCGACAAACTCGTCCTTCGCCAGGCCCCACGAGTTCATCTCGTCGCGCAGCACCTGCGGCACGCGCTTATGAGTCGCCAGGAAATAGAGGAAGCCGCGGGTGTAGTTCTCGTGTTCCTTCCAGATGCGTTCGCGCGTGGCGTAATCGCCATCGGGATAATCGTAATTGCAGCCGATGAAGTCGGTGGAGAACGGCCCATTGTTGTTGGTGTCGGTCTTGCCGTTGGGCATTCGCACGGGGTTCATCAACTTGCCAACGGGCGGCAGTTTGTTGGCGGCGACGCTCGCTTCGAGGTAACGCGCGAGCAGCTCGTATTTCTTCTCGTCGTAGCCCGGCGGCGCGGTCCACGGGAGCTTGTTCCCTTCCACCTGTGTCATGCAGAGGCGGAAGTTGTAAGCCTGCACGCAGCGGTCGCCATCGCCCGGCTTGCCGCCGTCGCCCGGCTGGATGAATGGCAGCAATCCGCTCGACGGGTCACCCGGTTTTACGTAGGGGTCCACCACCACCTTGAACTGGTGATACGGCGTCTCGGCGCGGACACCGTTGAGGGTCTCTCCATATTTCGCGTTCGCCTCGCGGCCGACATGGTAGGCGACGCCGGCCTTGACCATCAGGTCGCCTTCGTAGCTGGCGTCGATGAACATCCTGCCGGCAAATACGCGGCCGTTCTTCATCGCAATCTCGACGATGCGCGCGCCGTCCTTCTTCACTGACGCGAGCCGCTGCCCGAACTGAACGTCCACCTTTGCCTCGCGCATCATCTGCTTGTAAATGTCCATCGCCACGTGCGGCTCGAACGTCCACTTCGTAGGCCGGCCGGTCTTCTCAACGAGCGGGTCTTTGCCGCGTTCCTGGCCGGCGGCGTTCTTCGCGACCTCCTGCGGCTTCTCCCACGTCCACGACTCCGGCTTCGCATAATGCTGGTGGATGCGCTCGTAGAATTCCCGCGCGATGCCGCCGATGGCTGCCTTGTTGCCGATGTCGGTTGCTCCGAGGCCGCCGGTGGTCAGGCCGCCCAGATGCCGCTCCGGCTCCAGCAACAGCACGCTCTTGCCTTCGCGCGCTGCAGCAACAGCCGCCGCCACGCCGCCGGAAGTGCCGCCGTAGATCACAATGTCCGCGCGAGCCGGCTCGGCAGCGTTCGCCGGGAACCACGCCGTTTGCGCCAACACCACTGTCACTGCCATCAACCATTTTTTCATCGTAAGCTCCATGAGTTAGAAATGAGTTCCAAGCCGGAATGATTCAATTGCCATTCACAATCCTCGACACAAGGAGGCGGCCACGTCTTCGCGAAATACTGCAAGCACCAACCGAGGACTTTACTTCGCCAGAATCTCTGCGCGCACCTTGCCGTCAGTGCCGGTCATGTCGATGCCGAGCAGGCGCGCAACCGTCGGTGCCAAATCCGTGGCATCCATGTCGGTCAGCTTCGCGCCGGGCCGAATGCCCGCGCCCCACGCAACGAACGTTGCGCGCATCTTCGGCTGCTCCGAGTTATAGCCGTGGGTGCCCCTCACGCCACCACTCACCGGCACAACCACCGCCGTGCCAGCCGCGCTGTCGGAGAACGTGTAGTCTTCCTTCGCGCAGAGCACCAAATCACCCATGCGCGAGTCCTTGTCGGGCGTGACCAGTCCGAATCTCGCGTAGTCCTTCTGCTCGACAACCATCTCAATGCCTTCGACACTACGAAACTCCCCGGCGAGCTTGGCGAGGATTTCCGCGCGGCGTTCCTTGTCGAGCACGTAGACGAACGTGCTGCCGCCCTGCCCCAACGCGTTCGCCTGGCGCGAGACAACCTTGTTGCCTTCCATCTTGATCAAGCCGTCCTGCTTCAACTTCACGTTCGGCCGGATTTCCTTCGTGAAGGGATTGAAGCCGTGGTCGGAGACGACAATGAACGTGACGCGGCCGGGGAAGGCCGCCACCGCCGCCTCGTAGATGTCGCGCACGCGGTCATCCTCGTGGTTGCAGATCCAATACGCCTCTTCAGACTGCGGCCCATGGGCGTGTTGGACATGGTCGGTATCCATCAGATGCACCATCAGCAGGTTCGGGCGGTGCGTGCGTATCACATGGCCCGCCATGCGCGCATACATCCAGTCGCGCGCCGGGCCGCCGGTCGGAGCCTTGCACCACGCCTCCTGCATCCAGAATGGGATGTTTGCCGCGCGCAGTTCGACGAGCCACGACGGCGTCGAGTATTTTTGGAAAAGGTCGTTGGGGAAGATGTCCGGCACAGTCCAGTCGAGCGTCTTGGCGTTGCGGCTCGCGGGCCAGCAAACCGCTGCTGTCTTCAGCCCGGCGCGATGCACCACGTCGTAAATCGTCGGCACCTTTACAATCTCGTCCTTGTCGAACAACGGGTCGGGAATGAACGGCACGCTCTTGCCGGCCTCGCGGTCCCAGTAGGAGTTGCCAATCACGCCGTGGCGGCCGGCCCAGCAACCGGTGGCCAGCGTTGTGTGCGTCGGCCACGTCACCGACGGCATCGCGCATTTCATGCCGGTGGCGTGCGCGCCTTCGCGGGCCAACCGCTTGATGGTGGGCATGTCGGCCTTCGGATCGTCGAGATAATAGGATGCCAATCCATCCACGCTGATGACCACCACGAGACGCTCAGCGGCAGGCGCAAGCGCACCGGAAGAAGAGCTACCGGTCGGAGCGGTCGCGCAGCCGGCCAGCAAAGCGATGCAGAGCGTGGTGAACAGGGATTTCAGAAGCCGGGACCGAGTCATGTTAGGTTTTCCTTTTGACGAGAATTCGTGACACACATCCTTGCTGTTACGCATGGCAGATTAGCGAAGACCGGCGTGATTACAAGAGTTCAGTTGAGCGATGAAAAATGACGTTGACAGCGGCGGCTGTTCGCGGCGTTATTCATTTATGGCTGCCATCGTTCCCCATCATTCAGGCCGGCGGTCGTTTCTGAGATCGCTTGCGTCCCTTCCGCTGGCCGGCTTCGCATTGGCCCGCGCCGCGGAAGAAAAACTGCCGCCCTGCCGCGCCATCACCCACGGACCCAAGTTTCACTGGCGCGCTTACTACGACAAGCTGCTTTTCGACCCCACCAACCGCCTCGTGGTCTGTAACGAAGTGGACTTCGAGGGCCGTTCGCCAACGGCCGACGACGTGATCCGCGTCGGCATGGTGGATACGAGCGATGGCGACAAGTGGACCGAACTCGGCAGTTCCCGCGCGTGGAACTGGCAGCAAGGCTGCATGCTTCAGTGGGTGCCGGGCAGCAAGAGCGAAGTGGCTTGGAACGATCGCGAGGGCGACCATTTTGTCTGCCACATTCTCGATGTGAAAAGCGGCAAGAAGCGCTCGCTGCCAAACCCGTTCTATTGCCTCAGTCCTGACGGCCGATGGGCGGTCGCGCCGGACTTCCGCCGGCTCAACGACACCCGGCCCGGCTACGGCTACACGGGTATTCCCGACCCGAATTTCAATGTGCTCGCGCCCGACAACGCCGGCATCTGGCGCATGGACATGCGCACCGGCAAACAGACGTTGATCTTTCCGTTCTCCGAGGTGGTGAAAATCCCGTTCGCCGGCCCGGCGGAGCTGGCGTTCAAACCGGAGTCGAAGCACTGGTTCAACCACCTGCTCATCAACACCAATGGCACGCGGTTCTTCTTCCTGCATCGCTGGACCCTGCCGGGGAGGAGAGGCTTCTTCACGCGCGCCTTCACAGCCCGGCCGGATGGCACTGACTTGTATCAACTCATCCCGAACGGCAAGGTCTCGCACTTCGTCTGGCGCGACGCGAAACACATCACCGCCTTCGCCGGCCATCCGCCAACCAACGAGTGGAAGTTCTGCATCTTCGAGGACAAGACGCACAACGTCGAGGTCATCGGCGAGGGTGTGCTCAACCGCGGCGACGGCCACATCACCCACGTGCCCTGCACACACAACCAGTGGGTGCTCAACGACACTTATCCCGACAAGCAGCGGAACCAGAATGTCCACATGTTCCACATCCCGACCCAGCGCCGCGTCGAACTCGGCCACTTCCTCTCGCCGAAGGAATACAGCGGCGAGTGGCGCTGCGACACACATCCCTGTTGCAGCCGTGACGGGAAGAAGGTCATCCTCGACTCGCCGCACAATGGCGGCCGCCAGGTTTACATGATCGATATCGCCGAAATCGTTGGTTGAAGACTGCGGAGAAACAATTCCATGAATCCTAGAAACTTCGTCAAACTCATGGTGGTGGTTTGCACAACCATCGCCGTCACGTTCAGCCCGGCCAGCGCCCAACAGAAAGCGCCCGCGCCGAAGCCGCCCGTCTTCAAGGCCGGCTTCGCCGAGCGTGACATCACGCCCGACATCGGCATGGAAGCGCCCGGCGGCTACGGCAAGAGCTATCACCGGATTTTCCACGACCCGTGCAAGGTCCGCGCCGTCGTGTTCGACGACGGCAAGAAGCGCGTCGCGCTCGTCGCGATGGATATGCTGTTCGTAACGCGCCACTTCGTGAAGGAAGTGCGCGCCGAAATCGAAAAGCGCTGCGGCATCAAGCCGGAGTGTGTGCTCATCGGCGCATCGCACTCGCATTCATCGGGGCCCATGGGCATGAGCGAGCCGGGCGATTTCGACAACGCCTCACCGCTGGTCAAGGAACTGGTCAACGACAAGTCCATCGTGTCCAATCCCGGTTACACGCAACTGCTCAAGCGGCAGGCCGTCGAGGCCGTTGTGTTCGCCAACGACCTGCGCACTGACGCGAAGGTCGCCGTCGGCTTCGGCCACGAGGACAAGGTCGCTTTCAACCGCCGCATGCGCATGAAGAACGGCTTGAGCTACACGCATCCCGGCGCGGGCTATCCCGACATCGTTGGCTACGCGGGGCCGACCGACCCGCAGGTCGGCGTCGTGGGTGTGTGGGACTTGAAGGGCAACCTGCTCGGCGTGGTGGTGAACTTCTCCTGCCATGCAACGACCGCGCCCGGCGGCATCTCGGCGAACTGGATTTGGGCGATGGAGCAGACGCTGCGCGGCGCGACCGGCAACGCCTCGCTGCCCGTGGTCTTCATGCAAGGCGCGTGTGGTGACGTCACACAAGTGGATAACCTCACCAAGACACAAAACCCCGCGGCTGAGGAATGGTGCCAGCTCGTCGGCGGTCGCGTCGGCGCGGAGGCGTTCAAGACGCTGCTGCTGATCCGGCGCGGCGCGGGCAGCGACATCCCGCTCGATGTGCGACAAAAGGTCTGGAACATCAAGCGGCGTCCACCCTCTCCCGAGAAAGTGAAGAAGGCGCTGGAGCTGGTCCAGAAAACCCCGAAGGAAGTCGGCGCGACTGAATGGACGTTCGCAAAGGAAACGGTGGTGCTCGACGCGCTCATGAAGTCGCGGCCACAGGTAGAGGTGGAGGTGCAGGCTGTGCAGGTCGGCCCGGCGGTGTTCGTGACGAACATGGCGGAGTATTTCGTGCAGTTCGGCCTCGACATCAAAAAGGGCAGCAAGTTTCCGTTTACGTTTCCCGTCGAGTTAGCCAATGGCATCTGCGGTTATGTGCCAACCGAGGAGGCGTTCGGCCCGCACGGCGGCGGCTATGAAACGCGCCTGAGCGGTTACAGCAACCTCGAAATCACCGCCGGCCGTCAAATGGCAAACACCGGCATCGCACTGGCTAATGAGATGACGCCCGGCCCCGTGCCGCAACCGCCACCTCCCCCGGTGTCCAAAACACCTTGGGGTTACGGCGCTGTGCCGCCTGAACTGGAATAAATCCCATGCCCATCTACATTCCGCCGATCACGCGTCGGCAGTTTCTAAGAGGCTCGCTTGCCGCAAGCGCGAGTCTGTTGTTTCCCCGCCATCTGTGGGCTGAGGAGAAGACCGCCGACCTGAACACGTGGGCGCTGCTCTCCGACACGCACATCGCCGCCGATCGCGCGAAGGTTGCGCGGGAGGTGAACCTGGCCGAGCATTTCGAAACCGCCGTTCGCGAGATCGTCGAGTTGCCGCAACGGCCCGGCGCAGCACTCATCACCGGTGATTGCGCATTCGACAGAGGTGAGGTGGGCGATTATGCAACGTTTGCCAGATTGGCACAGCCAATTCGCGCGGCGCAGATCCCGCTCCACCTCGCTCCCGGCAATCACGATGTTCGCAACCGTCTGCGCGCAGCGTTCGCCGAGGCGAAAGCCACGCGCCGGCCGAGTGCCGACCGCTGTATCTCCCTGGTCCGCTCACCGCACGCAAACTGGTTCCTGCTCGACTCACTCGATCGAACCAACAGCACGCCCGGTGTGCTTGGCGAAACCCAGTTGGCGTGGCTCGCCCAGACGCTTGACGCCAACACAGACAAGCCGGCAATCCTCGCCGCACACCATTATCCCGACGATTGCAAGAGTGAAAAGCCGACCGGCTTGCTCGACACCGCGCAGTTGCTGGAAGTGATCGTGCCGCGCAAGCAGGTGAAAGCCTATGTCTTCGGCCACTCCCACGTCTGGAAGGTCACGCGCCACGAGAGCGGCATCCACTTCATCAACCTGCCGGCGGTCGCCTACGTGTTTGGCAAAAGCGTGCCGTCCGGCTGGGTGCTGGCGACGCTGAAACCCGACGGCGCGCGGCTCCGGCTCAATTGCACGGATCATGCCCACGCTCAACACGGGCAGACGGTGGAATTGAAGTGGCGAGCGTCGTGAAACGCACGGCATTCCGGTGGGCTTAGCTGGGGCTGCGTTATTGCTCGCTGACGACGACGGGTTCTGTGCGGCAGTGGAGAACAGGAGTCTAAAGGCGCGGGCCCTGTATTGGCGCTGCGGTTATAATTCAAAGCGTTGAAACAACCCGCCAACGCCACGATCACACTCAACAACGTCCCGCTCGTCGGCGACGCAGTCGTCAAAGACTGACTGGAGTTCATATTGAACGCCAGGTTGGTGAAACAAGGTGCCAACGCCGTCACGGTCACGCCCGCATCCCAAAGCTGCGGTTCACTCACCGACCTGCATCTGACGGTGTGGTACAAGGGCGCGAGTTCGTCACGTTGACTTCGTTTGCGGAACCACACCTTTTGCTCTCGTCAGAAATCATCTTCCCCCGAGAGGGGGAATAGCGATTGTCCTTCACAATCGCAAACATCAATGTCCAAACGAGGAAGAAAGGAAAGAAAACAAGCCCAATCAAGAAAACAACAAAAACCACTGCCTCAATATTTCCGCGTCCAGCATCTCTAAAGAAGATGCACACAGCTATAATCAACAAACTGTGGGCAACAACAGCAAACACGGAAAGAACTTTTCGACGGCCTGCGAACAACATACCCACAGCACTCACAACGAAGTAAGAGCAATTGAGAAGCACAAAACAAACACCGTTTACAGCCCTCTGTTCAGGATTAAGAGACTTTGTTGCACCGTCGCCCCAACAGGCAAATGACTGAGCAAAAGCATTTAGAACTACAGATCCGAATCCAACAATGATAGCGACAGCAAAAAAGAAACTCGAAGCAACAAGACCAAACACCAGCGGATGCTTGACGGGCAAAGTAAATGCCTGATTGCTCATTTGAGTTTCAGACAGGTTAACAAATACCACAATCCATGTTCAGTTGAGACTGACATGGACTTCTTCTTGCCACAGTCGCATAACTTCCGCCTCATACCAACGTCCAGCCCTTCCGGTATGGCCGGCGGATGAGGGCGTCGGCTTCGGGGCAGTTCTTCGCCTTGAGCGCAACGGTATCCCACTCAAGCTTCTTGCCGAGGCGGTAAGCAACGTTGCCGAGGTGGTTGGCTTCAGTGAGCGCACCGGAGTATTCGAAGTTGCACGTGGTCGGCTTGCCCGTCTTGCAGGCGTCAACCCATTCGGCGTGATGACCGAGCGACTTCGGGATGGACGGGTCGGGGCGCTTGAAATCCTTGAACTTGTCCTCCGGCAACAGCACATGCTTCCCGTAGTCGGAAAGCAGCATGCCTTTGTCGCCGACGAACAGCGCCGCACTCTTCCACGCCGGGATTTTGCCTTCGGTGTATTGCGGCGGCTTCATCTGGCCCTGATACCACGTGAGCTTCACCGGCGGCAGTTCTCCGCGCGCGCCATACGTGTAGGTCGCACTCATGGTCGCGGGCGCGATCTCCGGGTGCGGCGCCGGGCCAGCGCCCTCGATGGTAAGTGGCGCGTCGAGCTTGAGCGCCCAAAACGGCAGGTCGTTCCAGTGGCTGCCGAGGTCGGACATGGTGCCATTACCGAAGTCCCACCAGCGATACCACTTCGAGCCGGGCCAGTAGATTGAATTGAACGGTCGGAATGGCGCGGGACCGATCCAGAGATCCCAATTCAGGCCCGCTGGCACTGGTTCCTCTTCCTTCGGCCGCTCCTGGCTGCTCACGCGGTCGCCGTAGGTCTTCGCATCCTCCGGACTCTGCCGGCCCCACGTGCGGTCCACCCAAACGTGCGCCTCGCGCACCGTACCGATCGCGCCGCTCTGAATCAATTCGACCACACGGCGGTAGTTGTCGCCGGCATGGATTTGCGTGCCCATCTGCGTGGCAACCTTGAGGCCGCGCAGCGTCTCGCGAATCTGGCGGCACTCATAGACGTCGTGCGTGAGCGGCTTCTCACAATAAACATGCTTCTTGTGCTTCAGCGCCCGCATGACGACCAGCGCATGCGTGTGTTCGGTGGTGCTGACCACGACGGCGTCGAAACTCTTCGCATCGTCGAACAGCTTGCGGAAGTCGGTGAATTTCTTCGCCTGCGAGAACTTCTGCGCCGCCTTCTCGATGTTCGTCTCGAACACATCGCAGAGCGCTACGATGTTCTCGGTCTTGCCGACCTCGCCCATGTTGCTGCCGCCGCGTCCGCCAGCACCGACGACAGCGACGTTGAGTTTGTTATTGAGATTCTGGCCGCGCAGAAACGCCGGCGCGCCAAGCACGGTCGCTCCCGCAGCGAACGCAGAGGACTGCAGGAAGCGACGTCGGTTCATACGGTGGGAGACAAAGGCGGAAGCGAGAGGCATTTTCATAACGCCTCTCTACGCCGGCCAAGCCGCGGTGACAAGCAGATTCCGTCCGACGCCAAACGCCAGCATGCCGCCGGGTTTCTACGCGCTACACTTTCGGTTCCCAACCCTTGCGATACTGCGGGCGGCGCCAAAAGGTCATGGCCTTCAGGTCACCGATGATCTTGCCGGTCTTCTGGTCCACGTTGATGGTACGACCGGTGCGATAGGCGATGTTGGCGTAGTGGCAGAGCATCGTGCTCTTCTGGCATTCGCCGATGTCGGAGTTCGGGCGCTTGTCCTGCCGGACGCATTCCACAAAGTTGGCGAAGTGCTCGTTCTCGCCACCGGGACCGCGCACGGTGTCGCCTTCGCCGCTGGTCTTGTAGCCGCCAATCTCCTTGCCCTTCACGTCGTAGAGTTTGTAGCCGGTGCCGACCATGGCCAGCATGCCGTCCTCGCCATAGAAGTTCACCGTGCTCTGCTGATCAGCCTTGCGGTTGTGGCTGCTGCTCTGCTCCCACGTAATGAGTTTGTCGCCGTAATCGAACGTCGCGACGCCGGTGTCGGGCGTTTCCTGGTCATCCTGGAAACGATAGCGGCCACCGCCGAAGGTGACGCGGCGTGGCGCGTCGACGCCAAGGCCCCAGCGCGCCAAGTCCACGGAATGGATGGCGTTGTTGCCGAGTTCACCGTTGCCCCAGTGCCAGAACCAGTGCCAGTTATAGTGGACGACGTTGTCCACGAAGGGCCGGTCGGGCGCGGCACCCTGCCAAAGCGTCCAATCGAGCCACGGCGGCACGGGCGCGGGCTTGCCGCGGCCGATGGTGTCGCGGTTGCGCGTGTAGTAGCAGCGCACCGTCAACACCTTGCCGATGACACCGCTGCGAACCTTCTCGATCGCTTCGATGACGCCAGCCATGCTGCGGCGCTGGTTGCCCATCTGGACGACGCGCTTGTTCTTGCGCGCCGCGGCGACCATCAACTCGGACTCATTCGGATCGTGGCTGCCGGGTTTCTCAACGTAGACGTGTTTGCCAGCGCTGCACGCCATGATGGTGGCAATGGCGTGCCAGTGGTTCGGCGTGGCAACGGAAAGCGCGTCCACGGATTTGTCTTCGAGGATGCGGCGGAAATCCTTGACGCCCTTGGGCTCCTTGCCCTGCTTCTTGGCGACAGCCTTGATGCCTTTCTCCAGGGCGCGTTCGTCCACGTCGCAGATGTAGGCGATCTCGACGTTCGGCGCAGCGAGCAGGCCGGCGATATGGACCATGCCGCGGCCATTGCAGCCCATGACGGCGACAACGAGCTTGTCGTTCGGCGATGCAGCCGTGGCGGGTGAAGCGAAGCGCCACGCGGCCAGGCTGGCTCCAAGGGTGGCGGACTGTTGGAGGAAAACTCTACGGTTGATTGATTGGTTCATAGCGGTATGATTCTACCCAAGACTTCAGATTATGAAAACCATAACTTCACTGCTCGTCGCAACCCTCGTCCTCACCACCGCAACTTGTTTCAGCGCCGATCTTCGCATCGGCCTGATCGGACTGGATACTTCGCACGTCATCGCGTTCACCAAAACGTTGAATGACCCGAAAGACAAGAATCATGTCGCTGGCGCCAAAGTGGTCGCCGCGTTCAAAGGCGGCAGCAAGGACATCGACTCGAGCTGGTCCCGGGTGGACAAGTACACCGAACAGTTGCAGAAAGATTTCGGCGTCAAGATCGTGGATTCCATCGAAGATCTCTGCAGCCAGGTGGATGCAGTGATGCTAGAGAGTGTGGATGGACGACCGCACCTGGCGCAGGCACGACCGGTCATCAAGGCCGGCAAGCCGCTGTTCATAGACAAGCCGATGGCCGGGTCGCTGAGCGATGCGCTGGAGATTTTCCGGCTCGCAAAAGAGAATAATGTGCCAGTGTTCAGTGCATCCTCTCTGAGATTCGGCAAGAACACGCAAGCCGTCCGCAACGGTTCTGTCGGCAAAGTGCTCAACGCGTGGACGTCCAGTCCTGTCAGCCTGGAACCGCATCATCCGGATTTGTTCTGGTATGGCATCCATGGCGTCGAGTCGCTGTTCACCGTGATGGGCGCGGGCTGCGAAACGGTCAAGCGCGGCACGACCAGCGACGGCCGGATCGAGGTAACCGGCACCTGGAGCGGCGGGCGGACGGGCATCTTCCGTGAAGGCGCCAAGACCAAGGGAAGCAAGCCCTACGGTGGCACCGCCAAGGGCGAAAAAGGCGAAGCCGACATCGGCACTTACGACGGCTACGCGCCGCTGCTGGTCGAGGTGATCAAGTTTTTCCAAACCCGCGTCTCTCCCGTCCCAGAGCGCGAGACGATCGAGATCCTCGCGTTCATGACCGCCTACGACGAAAGCAAGAAGCTCGATGGCCAACCCGTAAACATCTGCGACGTATTGAAGAAATGCGGAGCCAAGTAAGGATGATATGATCCCGCGATGTCTGATGGCTCAAGTCTGGCTCGCGCTGTTGCTCGGCGCAACTGCGGCGACCGCGGCGACCGCGCCGATAGCGCCGATTGGGGCGCCCGCGACGACGACGGCAAATGATAGTGATTACACCAAGGCGGTCAGAAAGCTGATCGGCTTCATCAACACCGATAACCAGGACAAGATCCATCAAATGCTCGCCTCGACGATGCGCGGCGCGCTTCCGGAAATCAAGGCACGGTCGTATTTTCGCGACATCCTCGGTCAACGCGGCAAGCTGCTCGGGATCAAGGACTCGGTGGCTGGCAGCTCCAGCACCGGTGTGTTGGTGGAAGCCGAACAGGGCCTCTGGAACTTCGCGTTGACCCTCGACCGCAAAGGCTTGATCGCCACCCTCAACATAACGCCGGTCGGGCCGGTTATCGTGTTGCCCGAACGCAACAAGACCCTCCTGCAACTGCCGTTCAACGGCGAGTGGTATGTGAGATGGGGCGGTATCACGCCGGAACTGAATCGCCACAGCAGCGTGCGCAGTCAGCGGCGCGCGCTGGATGCGGTGATCCGCGACCCGCAGAACAAAACCTACAAGAACGAGGGCAAAGCCAACGAGGATTACTATGCCTATGGCGTCGATATCTTCGCCCCCGCCGATGGTCTCGTCAGCATGGTGATTGACGGGGTGCCTGACAACGAACCTGGCTCGCAAAACGACTTCTGCGCCATCGGCAACTGCATCATGATCAAGCACTCCGACAGCGAGTTCAGCGTGCTTGCGCACTTGATGCCCGGCTCGCTTCGCGTGAAAGTCGGCGACACCGTGAAAGTCGGCCAGTTGATCGGCAAGTGCGGCAACAGCGGCGACTCCAGCGAACCGCATCTGCACTTCCATCTGCAAAACCTCCCCGTGATGCAGGACGCTTCCGGTTTTGAGCCTTATTTTCAGAACGTCCGCGTCACGCGCAACCAGAAGACGCGTGTCGAGAAAGATTACTCGCCCATCCGCGGCGATACCATCGCGCCACAAGAGACGAAGTAGAAGCTGCGCCGGCGGCTCACGCGCGCAGACGCAGAATCGCCGCCGCGGCATCCGGGCCGATGTCGCCATGTTCGCCGAAGGCCACCTTGCGCTCCGCGAATCTCGCTTTGACCTTTTCCGCTGCCTCGTCGGCGGAGATCTTGTAAGCGCTCAAGCGCGTCGGCATGCCGATGAAGTTGAAAAATGCTTCTGTGCTCTCGATGGCCGCCTCGGCAGATGTCACGTTCCAAACACGCCGGCCATATTGCTCCAGCTTCGCCTTCTTCTGCGCGAGTTCGTGTTGCCAGACACCGGGCATGACGATGGCCAGCGTCTCGGCGTGGTCCAGACCGTAAAAAGCCGTCAGTTCGTGACCGATCATGTGCGTGGCCCAGTCCTGCGGCACGCCGCAACTGATGAGCGTGTTTAACGCCAGCGTCGCGCTCCACATGAAGGACGCACGAGCCCCGTAGTTTCGCGGCTCGGCCAGCGTCACTGGCCCGACCTCGGTGAGCGTCTGGAGCACGGATTCTGCCAGCCGGTCCTGCAACGGCGCGTCAGCCGGATAGGTCATATACTGCTCCATCACGTGCGCAAACGCGTCTACAACACCGTTGCGCACTTGCTTCTGTGGCAGCGTGAAGGTTGTCT
Organism: Verrucomicrobiota bacterium; assembly: GCA_016235595.1. Taxonomy (GTDB): domain Bacteria; phylum Verrucomicrobiota; class Verrucomicrobiia; order CAIQCK01; family CAIQCK01; genus CAIQCK01. The sequence goes on along the minus strand of JACRJX010000016.1, from coordinate 26,076 downwards.
CCGGGTCCAGCACCGAGAAGACCGGGAACGAGCGGCTGGAGGTGAAAGGCAGTTTTTCCTGCGTCGCGCGACGCGAGATGACAGAATTGCCGTTGGCTTCAGATCCCGTGGCAGACAGTGTCAGCACCGCGCCAACAGGCAGCGCGGCTTTGACCGCGCTGCCGCCGGTGCGCAGAATATCCCACGGATCTGCGCCGGTAAAGCAGGTCGCCGCGGCAATGAACTTGCCCGCGTCCAATACCGAGCCGCCACCGACCGCAAGGACGAAACCGATCCGCTCGCGTTTCACCACGTCCACGACCGTGAGACAGGTTTCATAGAGAGGATTGGCCTCGACGCCGCCAAACTCCACGACACGATGTGGCTTCAAGGCAGCCTTCACCTGATCATAAACGCCATTGCGCTTGATGGAGCCGCCACCGTAAAGAAACAGCACCGGCGCACTCGTCGGCACACGTGTGGTGATCTCCGCAATCATGCCGCGGCCAAAGAGAATCTCGGTCGGGTTCCTGTAAACGAAGTTGTTCATTGTTGCTTCCTCCGTGGATATTGTGAGGCAAACTCTACCGCCAGACACGCTGGATTTCCACTCCCATCAAGCGTGCGGCCAGAACACCAAAATCGAAGCGCCGATGGCCAGCACGACGGCAAAGAGGATGGCGATTCTCGCCAACAGCCTGCGCGTGCCGAGCACCGCCACGGTCAAACCCTTGAAGACCAGGTTCGCCAGCGAAGCGATGAGGATCAACCGCCAGCCGGTGTCGGCATCCAAACGGTTATCCCGAATCATTTGCGCGGTGGACAATGAAATCGCATCCACATCAACGAAACCCGACAACACCGCCACGCCGTAGAGGCCTTCTTCTCCAAAATGTGCCTTGCCGGCGGCCGTGGCGAACAACACGCACGCGAAGAGCAGCCCGAACACGATCGCCGGCTTCAACTCGGTCGGGTTGGTTTGCGGCGGCATTTGCACCGGGTCGTGGCGTTCCTTGAGCCACAGGACAACGCAGAGCACGGCCAGTGCGCCCAGCATTGCGCCAAGCGGCGGCGCCACCACGCTCAAGGACGGCGAAGCGATGGCCGCAAGGATCACCAGCACGCGGCAGTACAAAATCGTCGAAGCCACCAGAATGACGAATGCAGCGAGATTCTCGCTATTCATGATCGCCCGCGTCCGACGTGCGTAGCTGACCGTCGTTGCCGTGCTGGAGATCAGTCCCCCCAACACACCGCCGATCACCGCTCCGGCACTCTGGCTGAGGAACTTGTAGGCCACATAGCCAGCGAGGCTGATGGCGACGATGAACACGACAAACAACCAGATGCGGTGAGGATTGAGCACCTGATAGGGACCGAAAGCCTGATTGGGCAGCACCGGCAGAATAACCAGCGTGATCAGCACAAACTGCATGATGGCCTTGAAGTCTGCCTCGCCCATCTTCGCCGCCAACGCATGCAACTGCGGCTTCAAATAGAGCAGTACGGCCACGCCACCGCCGATGGCCACCGCCACCGCCGTTTGGCCATTCACCAGATAGGCTCCAACGCCAAACATCAACAGAATGGACATCTGCGTGGTCAGGCCCGGATCGTTCTCGCCCATTTTCATCCGGGCCATGTTGCCCGAATACACCATCATCGCGAGCGCGAGAAATCCCGCCGCGACCACCCAGCCGCCATACTCCCCTGCGAGCATCGCACAGACCGTCCCGAAGACGGTGATGATCGGAAACGTGCGGAACCCTGCCAGCCGCGTCTCGGATCGTTCCCGCTGCAAGCCGACCAGCAGTCCCAACCCCAGCGCGATGGCGAGCAGATAGAAAATTCTGTGCAGTTCCATGGCTGACTCCATCCGTTGTTCACTTCACGCCCAATACGACGATGATGATCAGGTCTATGACGAACAGCGCAACAATAGATATTTCCAGCACCAACATCACGCGATTTGTGCTGTCCTGCTGCAACATCGTATAAAGGCCGTCGAGCGCGCGCAGTTTCTGGTTGACGTTGTCCTCCCACTCCGACAGATGGAATCGCGCCGCGCAACCCATGTAAATCCGCGCCAGATGCCAGTCGCCGAAGAACTTCGTGATGTTTGACAACTCGTCCGCCACCTTCGCAAGGTCCATCTTGATCTCGCGCAATTCATCGAGCACGCGCTGGCGGGCGCGGAATGCGTGCGGCCGTGCCACCACCTCCACGTCGTCATACGCCTTGTCGAGCACCTGATCGAGCTTTGCGTCGTACACCTTCAGCTCTTCCAGTTGCAGGTTGGCCACCTCCAGCACATAGAGCGTGTCGTGGTAGCCTTCCGGTGTGTCCACCAGCAACGCCGTGTCCCAATCCACCACGGCCAGATCATTCTGGTAGTAGGAATACCGATACTTCAGCGTCTCCTGAACCTCCTGCTCGCTCAGGCGCAAAGGGTCGGACTCTCCAGTCAACAGCGCAGCCATCTCACGCTCGTTGCGGTGCAGCCACCGCTCCATCGGTTCGCCGGCATCGGCATCCGTCACCGGTGTGTTGAGGCAGAAAATCGTGTAGACCTCCGCCTCTTCCAGTGCGGCCACCGGCGTGTCGAGCAGCGGTTTCCAGTTGTCAAACAGACGTTGCGCGATCTTCTGGACGCGTCCTTCGAGCGTGGTGCCATCCTTGAAACTCAGGTTACGGAATGCCAGGAGGTCCACGACGCGCTCGCAGGCGAACGGCACGCGCACCTTCACTGAGATGGCGCCAAGCGAGAACAGTTTGACGGAGGTGGTAAACGTCACCGGGCCGTTGGCCGTTTCGAGCCGCTCCTCCTCCATCTGAATCGAAAGCGGCCTGTAAACCGGAAAATCGCGAGGCGCGTCCCTGAGCCGCCCAAGCTGAAAACGTTCCGCCGCGCCGAGCATCTTCTTTTCAATCTCGGCCAGATTCGCCTCGTAGGCGATATCGTAGGCATAGAAGTAAATGACCTCGCCTTTCATGCTCGTCTTCTTGTCTCAGGTAAAATGAGATGCCGCGCCTACCGGCTGCTGCTCAAGTCGCGCAGGAGGTTCTGTAGACACCAGCCTTCGTTATCCTCAACCCAGTGGCCCTCCAACAATCCGACCTGTTTCCGGTCGGTGGCCGTGAGAATGAGCTTCACCTCGCCATGATGCTTGCTGATGTAAATGATCGTTCCCGGCAACGGGCGAATCCAACTCCCGATGCCGAACAGCCCCTTTTCCCGGACCGCGACCGGCACGCGCCGTCCGCCATCGCCTCGCACTGAGAAGACCTTCGTCGCCGGGTCAAACGTGACCTCTGGGAACTTGAAGAGGAAGGTCTCGTGTTTGGGCGGGTCCGTGCTGTTGGCGTAGTAGAAGTTGTCGAAAGTGATCTCCGCGCAAAACACACCCTCCTTTTCCAGCCACCAGAGCTTCTTCTTCGCGGCGTGACCGTAGGAAAACGTTTGCGCCGTGTCCGGACTGACTATTTCCACCGGAGTCGCGTTCAATGGAGCCACCGATCCCAACAGCAGCACCATCCACAAGATTCCCGGCACTCGCTTCATCAAAACTCTTCTCCCTTGCTGTCCGCAGTTCAACACACGCTATCACATCTCTCCCGGCGTCGCCACCCGCTGGAATGGCTCATGATTCTATCTTGAGTTTACGGCGGATGGATCGTTGGAAAGCGGGCCGGTTGAATCGACGCCATGTTTTGTCGAGCTTGACCTGATGTTCGCGGCGGCGTTGCTTGAGCAGCGACACCAGCGAGTGCGGCGGCTCCAACCGGCCCGACGCCAGACGCAACAGGCCCACGTCAATGTCGTGGATGCGCGCCAGCGACCTTTCGACGGCGTGAACCCGCTCCTTAAGCGTTGCGACGGTCGTGCCCAGCACGGGCGAGAAGAATTCCCCGAGGTAACGCACGCGGCGCAGGGCGATGCGAAACCGGTGCAGGTCGTCGGAGGACTTGGATCGGCGTAGTCGCGCGAGAGCGTAGGTGCGGCAGAATTCCTTCCGAAGCCGCCGGCGCGCGAGTTTCTCCAGCGAAACCGACGACACGTTCTTGATTAGCTGCGGCATTTCGATCCGCAACAGCCGTCCTATCTCGACCTTGAGCGCAGCCAGTTTCCGATCAGCGAGTTGCCGCCGCACGACCGGAAGCAGTTGGCGGCGACAATATATCTGATGGCGGATGAACGCAGGCCAACCCGCTTTTTGCGCAAACTGCTTCCGTACATCGTCGCTGGTGAGAAACGCCACTGCCACATCCGCGTCGCGAGGGGGTCCCAAGGCCCGGTTCAAGCGCTGAAGGACACGGGAGATCTTTTCAGCGGAGGTTCCCGCCAACGGTTTGCGGAACGCGCGCAGCACGGCGCATGCCCGGCGGATGGCCACACGAATATCGTGCAGCGGCTTGGAGCTCTCGCCTTTCCGTGCGCTGTCCACGTTGATCAGAACGATCTTGAACTGCAACGAAAGCAGTCGTCTCGCGGCCTCGAGGACATGCAGGTTTCGCCGCAGCAAAGTCGGGTCCGCGTCCCTGCCACCGATGGCGGGAACGATCTCGATGCCCAGCGGAAACACCGACCACCAGAGATCGGATTTCTGGTCGGCGCGTTCGATGTTGTAAGGAAACCGGCTGGAGCGAACGGTCACTCGAACCGCATCGGTGTTGAACTCCACGCTCTTGATGGCTGCATCCTGCTGGTGACCGTAGTCAAGACCGTCGGCGATGCGCAGCAGAGCGCCGAGTCGAAGCGCGCGGCGCGGATCAGACAGTCGCCGGACCTGTCGATGCCGCCGCAGCGCAGGGACAGCACCCGAATGCAGCAACATGACGGCGGCAATCAGGTCGCGGTCGGCGTCCGAATATCCGCCCAGCCCCTCGCGCAGAACGAGGTCGGCGCCGGCTTCGCGGTGGGCCAACGTATTCACGCTGTAGCCAACGTCGTGCAGGCGACCGGCGGCTTTCAACAGGGCGCGGTCAGCGGCGGGAATCCTCAGTCGTTTATGCGTCGCGTCGAACAACCGCAGCGCCAGCGCGGTGACGTGTTCCGTGTGGGCGTCCTCGTTCTGGTATTTGCTGCAGAGCCTCCCGATCGTCAGTTTCATCATCCTCTGCGCGCCGCTCATGGATTACTTCCTCGTTGTCTTCGCCGGAAGCTGCGGTTCGAACATCATGTAGCGATTCTTCTGCGCCTGCTGGGCCAGCTCGCACGCTTGCCGGTAAAAGATCTCCTGTGATCGCAGCGGTTTGCCCCGACGCGCCGGCTTCACGCGCTCATAGCTGCCGTCAGGGAGCAGCCGGCGCGCCTTGACGGTATCCTTCAGGCAGGTCTTCAGGATCGAAATCAATGAACTCCTGCACTCCGAATCCTCGACGGGCACCAGCAGTTCCACGCGCCGGTCGAGGTTGCGCGGCATCCAATCGGCGCTGGAGATAAACACCCGTTCTTCGCCGCCGTGGAGGAAATAAACGATGCGGCTGTGTTCCAAAAACCGGTCGAGGATGCTGATGACGGTGATGTTCTCGCTCAGTCCGGCCACGCCGGGTCGCAAGCAGCAGACGCCGCGGATGTTCAGATCAATCTTCACGCCGGCCTGCGAGGCCCGGTAGAGAGCCTCGATCACGTCGCGATGCACCAGCGCGTTGAGTTTGGCTATGATGTGCGCCTTCTGTCCCTGTTTGCTGCGTTCCGTCTCGCTCTCAATCATTTCGATGAGCTTCGCCCGCAGGCCGTGCGGCGCCGCCTCGATCTTGCGATACTGGATCGGCTGCGAGTAGCCGGTGATGGCGTTGAAGAATGCCGTGGCGTCAGCGGCAAGGTCTTCGTCGCACGTCATCAAGCCAACGTCGCTGTAAATGCGCGCGGTGACTTCGTTGTAGTTGCCGGTGCCGAAGTGGACGTACCGCCGGATGCCGGTCGACTCGCGGCGGACAACGATGCAGACCTTTGCGTGAACTTTCAACCGCTTCAACCCGTAAATGACCTGCACGCCGGCGTGTTCGAGCGCCTCGGCCCATTCGATGTTGCGCGCCTCGTCGAACCGCGCCTTCAATTCCACCAGCGCCGTCACCAACTTGCCGCGCCCGGCCGCGCGAGCCAGCGCTGCAACGATGCGGCTGTTCTCATTGGTGCGGTAGAGGATTTGCTTGATCGCCAGCACATCAGGATCGTCCGCCGCCTGCTCGATGAAGCGCACCACCGGCTCGAAACTCTGGAACGGGTGAAACAACAACACATCCTTGCGCGCAATGATGTCGAACATCGTCGCGTCGGGCGGCACTCCTGGCGAAGCTTGCGGCGGCCACGCCTTATCCTTGAACTTGTCGAACCCCGGCAGTTTTACCAGCGCCCAAAAGGCCGAAAGGTCAATTGGGCCAGGCACCTTGTAGATTTGCTCGAAGGTGATCCTGAGCGCCTGCCTCAAAAACGCGAGCGCCGCATCGGAAATCCGCTCATCCGTTTCCAGCCGCACGCAATTGCTGCGTTTGCGCGCGTCGAGCACTTCCCGCATATGACCGAGCAGGTCACCGGCCTGATCCTCGCGAACACTGAGATCAGCATTGCGAGTGATGCGGAATGGCATGCACTCCACCACCGTTTCACCGGGGAAGAATCGCGCGACGAACGCCGCAACCATTTCCTCAACGGGGATGCAGGTGTATTTCGCCGGGTCGGGCACAGCGATGAACCGCGCCAGCGTCCGCGGCAAGTGCAGCACCGCGAACCGCGGCGTTTGCGGCGATTCCTTGTCCGGCTCCAGCCGCACCAGCAGGTTCAGCCTCAGTCCCGGCAACAACGGAAAAGTCGCCAGCATCTTGACCGCAATCGGCGAGATGAGCGGATACAAATCATGGGTAAAAATGCGCTCGACGTGCGCGAGTTGCTCCGGGTTCAGCGATTCGATGTGAAGCCGTTGGATGCCCGCTACTGCCAGTTCCGGATCCAGTTCCTTCATCAGGCATTGGTATTGGTCCGCAACCAACCGTTCCGTGCGCCGCCGTATCTCGGCCAGTTGCTGCTCCGTCGTCAGGCCGTTGGGGTCGAACGCGCTTCGCCCCTCCTCCAGCAGTTGTTGCAAGCCGCCGACGCGCACCATGAAGAACTCGTCGAGGTTAGAACTGCTGATGGCGAGAAATTTCAGACGCTCCAGCAATGGCACCGTCGCGTCAAACGCCTCCTCCAATACACGCGAGTTGAACTCCAGCCAGCTCAACTCGCGGTTCAACATTTGTGAATCGTTCTTAGCCATGCGTAATCGCCTCGTCCGCGCTGAGGGCGGTGCGCAACTCCACCTTCGTTCCAAAAACCTGCTCGAACATGCTGGCCTTGTCCCTCATCGCCAGTTGCTCCAGCGTCAGGTCGGCCACGTCGTTCACAGTGACGATGAACCGGTCCTTCTCCCGCGAGAACGTGATGTTCTTCAAGTCCTGCAGGTGCTTGCGATCCAGACAATCGGCCAGCCGCAACATCGCGGCCAGCTTGACCACGACAAGCCGGTCGTCCCGGTCCAGAGAAGTGTATTCAGTGTGATACGACCGCGGCGCCGCGCGTCGGTGGTAGCGTGCCACCAGCGCGATCAGCGTAATTTCCTTCCGGCTCAGGCCAAAGAGGTCGCTGTTCAGGATGATGTACATCGAGTGCTTATGATGGCTGCGGTCGCTGATGAACACACCCACCTCGTGCAGCAAACCCGCGATGCGCAGCAGCAGCTCGTAGCGCTCATCCAAGCCGTGCTCCGACCGCAATTCGCGAAACAGGCTCACGCACTGCTCGCTCACGTATTGGGAGTGGCCGTCGTTCACACCATATCTCTCCGCCAGCAGCGTCGCCGAATGCACCGCCTGCTCCGCAAATTCCGCCGTCCACGCACCGCGCACCGCCATCTCTTTCAGCAGCCCGTCGCGCTGCGAGGCGCCCGTCACGAGAATGTGCTTCACCTGGAACGCCCGCGCCAGGTGTTCGTACGCCAGCAGCGCCGGGCCGATGGTTTCCGCCTCCTGGTAGGGAATGTGATACTTGCGCACCAGTTCGTCCACAGAGACCGGCACGAGTTGGTCCGCCAGTTCGGAGAACGTCTTGCAGTCGATGCGCACTACGCCCTGCTTGTCCCACGCCGGATGCACCAGCGAGGCCGCAAACCGCGCGTCGCCAGAGACGGCGATCAGATACGGCACCTTCCGCAACGACACGTTCCAGTGAAGCTGGTCCACGGTTCGCTGGATGTGCTGTCCCAGCAATGCCCGGCTGCGCTCAGCCGAGGCACGATAGGTTTCCAATGTCTCGCGCATCCGCAGTGCTCCCAGGCGGTAAGTGTTGGAGAAGGTGACGCGCCCGTCGCGAACAAAGATCAGCTCCGTGCTGCCGCCGCCCACCTCGACGATGGCCACGTCTTTGTTGCGCAGCTTGGCGTCCTTCTGAAACAGATCGTGCACAGCGATGTAGGTCAGCCGGTTTTCCTCCGCGCCCTCGATGGCCTCGACGTTGATCTGCGTCGTCATGTAGATGCGGTCGAGAAACGCTTCGCGGTTCTCCGCCTCGCGCACCGCGCTGGTGGCCACCGCGCGAATTTGCTCCGGCTGGGTGACACCGTATTCCTTCATCGTCCGGCGAAACGATTGCAGGATGGCAACACACTCATCGGTCGTGGACGGCTGGATGACGCCGGAGGTGAATGTATCCTTGCCCAGATGCACCGCCCGCTGCAACGAATCCAGCGGACGCACCGTGCCGTCCGCGCTGATCTCCGCCACCTGCATCCGCACCGCTGTCGCGCCAATGTCAATGACCGCAACCGTCCGCGCGCTTGTCTTCGCCGGCTCTTTCGCTGTTGTTGAAATCTTCTTCTCCATTGCTTCCTTCCAATCGCAGCACTGCAAAGGCCACATGTTCACCGAGAGCCAGCCGCCTCACCAGACAAAACCTGAAGACGACCGCAGGCCGCTCCGCAATTTCACACCGCCGTAACCGTAGCGCAACCCATCCGTCACCGGCGTCGCGTCTCAACCATCGCCCTCGCCACCAGCGCCGCGCCGATGATGTTCGCGTCGTCGCCGAGGCCTGAATCAACAATCTTCACCCGCTCCGGGCTGGCCCCGATGACGTGAGCCATCGCCGACTTGCGGATGCGAGGCAACATCTGTTTACCCAACGCCTCAATCAACCCGCCACCGAGAATAACGGCTTGCGGGTTGATGACGTTGATCAGATTGGCCGCGCCAATACCGATGTATTTGCACGCGTCGTCAATAATCCTGCGAACCAGCTTGTCACCCTCGCGATAAGCTTCCGCCAGTATCCGGCTGCGCACCCGTGACGTGTCACCGTCGCACAAGTCCCAAACCAGGCTTTTGCGTCCTTTCTCGATCGCCGTCACCACGCGGCGCACGATGGCACCGCGGCTGGCGACGGATTCCAGACAACCGCGGTTGCCGCAGCCGCACTTCGGACCGCCCTCCGGCACAACAACCATGTGGCCGATCTCGCCGCTCATGCCACCCGCCCCGCGATAAAGCTCGCTGTTCAAGACAATCCCGCCACCGATGCCGGTGCCGATAAACATGCACACAAAATTCTGCAACTTTCGGCCCGATCCCAGGTGCTTTACACCCAGCGTGCCGGCCTGCACGTCGTTGATCAGCGCCGCCGGCAAATGCAACTGCCGTTCCAGCAACTTCACCAACGGCAAGTCGTGCCAGTCCAGATTGGGAGCAATTCGCACCACCCCACGCGCTTGATTTACCATCCCCGGCACACCGACACCAACCGCTGCGATCGCCGTATGGGGCACTGCCGCGGACGCCAGCGCCTCGTTCACACACTCTGCGACGCGCTCGATTACGCCATCCACGCCCAGTTCCGGCCGCGTGTTCTTCTTCTCCCGGCCCAGCACGCGGAGGTTCCTGTCAAAAACCGCCGAGAGGATTTTCGTGCCGCCCAAATCCACTCCGACCACATATTGTTTGTGCTTTCCGTGGCTCATCGCTCATCCTCCAAACACGTTTTCCGTCGCTGCGCCGCAATGTGTCGCACATTAGTCCCGAATCCCATCAAAGCCAAGAGTGGAATCTCTGCCGCCATTTCAGCCTCGCCTTTCAGTCCGCGTGCTGTCTACGCTGAACACCGTCACTGAATCACTGGAACAGACTTCAGCGAAACACATGATGTCCATGAACCACAAATCCCAGGCACTGTTGTCTGTCGCTGGTCTGATCTTCGCGTGGACTCTCAACATCAACGCTGCGCCATCCAAGCCGGCGGCGGACCACATCCTCGAACTCGCAGGCGTCAAGGCCGGGTTCTGCGTCCATCTCGGTTGCGGCTCCAGGAGCAATCCAGACCTCACAGCCGACCTCGCCAGCGGCAGCAGCCTGCTCGTGCATGGGCTGGCGCTTGACGACGTTTCGCTGGACCGCACGCGCAAGGCCATTGAGGCGAAAGGTCTCGCTGGTCGCGCGATGGCCGAGAAGGTGCAGATCAACCCCCTGCCCTACCTCCGCGACCTTGCCAACCTCGTGGTGATCGAAGACTGGCCCGCGCTAACCGCGCAAGGTCTGACAACTGTGGAAGTCGAGCGCATCGTCGCGCCGGGGGGCGTGATCTGCGCCCTCAAGGCCGGCCGTTGGTCGCGCTCGGTCAAACCGCGTCCGCCGGAGATGGACGACTGGCCGCAGCCGATGCACGGCGCCGACGGCAATCGCGTTTCGGCTGACCGTGTTGTGAAGTTTCCTTCCGGCCTCCGCTGGCAGGACGGGCTGCCGATGAACTTCAACATGTGGGCGGCCTGCCGCGGTTGGGTCATCGCCAATGGCCGCTGTTTCACACTCAGCACCACCGAGCTTGAAAACCTCGCGCCGGCCTCGTTCGTGAAGCACAAACTGGAGCAATACGTCACCGCGCGCGACGCGTTCAACGGCCTGCCGCTCTGGAAGCTGGATTGCGAGACACTCGACAACGGACAGGCCCTCAACGCCTTCAACAGCGCGCCCATCGTCGCCGACGACCGCCGTGTTTACGTTTACAAGAAAGACCACCTCGTCGGGCTCGACGGCGCCACCGGCGCAGTCGCGGTCAGTTGTCCGGTGAAATACCAGACCATCCGCCTGCTGCTGTCGCAAAACGTGCTGATCTCCTCCGGCTGGGAAGCGAAAGAGGAACTCAAGCAATTCGAGCGCGGCGTCATCTGGGCACCGTGGGTAAACAAGAGCGGCGCGGCGGGCGCAGTCGACGCCTTCGACGCGACCAGCGGCGCGGCGAAATGGTCCATGCCAGTGCCGGCGCAGGAGATGGTAGCCGCCGACGGCGTTGTTTATCTGCTGCTGCAATCGGGCAACCCGCCGACCGGCCAGCAGATCGTCGCGGTGGACTTGCAGACCGGGCGTGAACGATGGCGCGTCGAGCACACGCAGTTCGAGCCAGCGACGCTGATGAACCTCAACTGCGCGGGCCTCGGCGTGCTTTCCGTCGCCCGGCCCAAGGCAAAGACGATCTCCATCCTCTCAGCCACCGACGGCAAAGTGCTGTGGGAGATCAAACCGACCAGCCGGTTCTGGACACCGTTGGTGGACGGTCTGCTCTGGCACGACAGCAAGAAACACGACCCCAAGACCGGCGAGGTGAAAGGCATGTTACCGACGTCTGTCGACTCACCCATGTGCACACCCGCCGCCGTCGTTGGCAACTACGTCACCGCCAGCCGCGGTTGCGCCTATATGGAACTGACGCCATCGCCGGAAGGCGCGTCGTTCAAAGGCAGCGTCAAACGAATCAGCTACGCCGCGGCTCGCGGCGCTTGCATCGAAGGCGCGACGCCGGCGCTCGGCATGTTTTTCACCGGCCAAAACTTCTGCCGATGCGCGCCGGGCCAGGTGCAGGGCTTCATCGCGTTCGGTCCGAACGGCGAACCGCCGGCGGCGGACGAATTTGAAAGGCCGCGCCCCATTGAACCAGGTCCCGCCTTCGGGAAACTCCAAAATCCTAAATCCAAAATCCAAGATCCGAACGACTGGCCTATCTACCGCCACGACGCCGAGCGCAGCGGCACGACCAGGGGCATGATGCCGGAGAAACTCAAATTGCTCTGGCAGCGCGAGACTGCCCGCCCCTCCAGCGGCCCGCTCGCAGCGGCTTGGCAGGCGCGGCTTGCCTCCTGTCTCAGTGCGCCCGTCGTCGCTGATGGAATGGTTTTCGCCGCCGTGACCGATGCTGCCCAAGTCGTCGCTCTCAACGCCACAACCGGCAGGGCGCTCTGGCGGACAACGGTTGGCGGGCGGCTCGATTCGCCGCCAACAATCCACGGTGGACTCTGCCTGATCGGTTCGCACGACGGATGGGTTTACGCGCTTCGCGCCCGCGACGGCCAACTGGCATGGCGCGCGCGCCTGGCGCCGTGGGAGCGCCGCATGGTGGCGTTCGGCGCTGTGGAGTCGGTCTGGCCGGCACCTGGGTCGGTGCTGGTCCACGACGGTGTGCTCTACGCGTCCGCCGGCCGTTCGTCGGAAACCGACGGCGGTCTGGCCGTCTGCGCCCTCGATCCCGCCAGTGGCCGGCAGCTATGGGCCAGGGAAGTCGGCCCCGGTCCCGTCCGCGAGAACGACGTGCTTGCCATGCGCGACGGCAAGATCAAGCTCCACCATCTGCAATTTGACCCGAAGACCGGCCAGGGCGATGTCGCGGCCAAGGGCGAGCGCGACGCGCCACTGGAAGCGTTGATGGATGGTTCGTGGACCCGCATGGGCACACGGCGCTCCGGCGGCCGGAAGTTCGGCCGCGCCAGCGCAGAGATCTTTTGCTGGAACGAGAACACCCTCTTCGGTTACGAGAGCAGATCGCGCTCGTGCTACGCGCTGGAGCGCGCGAAAACCTCCGGTGCCGAGAAATTGACGCGGCAGGATTACGCGTGGCGGCAGGCGATGCCGGCCAATCACCAAGCCGAGGCGATGGCGTTGTGCGACAACGCGCTGGTGCTGGCCGGCCGCGTGTGCAACGCCGGCGTCGTCAGCGGTTTCCTCGCGCTGCTTTCGCCCGGCGACGGCCGGATCGTGGCGGAGTATCCGTTGGAAACGCCGCCGGTCTATGACAGCATCGCGCTCGCCGGTCAGCGTGTGTTTCTCACGCTGCAAAATGGCAAGGCACTTTGTTTCGGCAAGTCTGAGTAGGTTTTTTTCGTGTTTTGAGGATCGCTTATGAAACTATCGTTCTCTCAGTCGGGAATGCCGGTCGCCGCCATTTTTGCCGCCGCGATGACCGCAATGGTTTGTGCGGACGATTGGCCCACCTACCGGCACGACATCGCCCGTAGCGGCGTCACGTCGGAGAAGCTCGCCGCGCCGCTGGCAGAATCGTGGGTCTTCCGTCCACGCCACGCGCCCGCGCCTGCGTGGGAACCGCCCCGCGACGTGCCCGTCGAGGGCGTTCTGGAATTGCCGCGTGTCCGATTCGACGACGCCAACCACGTCGTCGCTGCGGGCAACACGCTCTACTTCGGCTCGACCGCCGACAACAAGGTCTATGCGCTTGACGCCACGAGCGGCCGTGTGCGCTGGACGTTTTTCACCGGCGGCCCGGTGCGCCTCGCGCCGACCGTATGCGACGACCGCGTCTATGTCGGTTCCGACGACGGCTGCGTTTACTGCCTCGCCGCGGCTGACGGCAAAGTCATCTGGCAACGGCGCGTCGGCCCCGGCGACCAGCAATTGATCGGCCACGGCAAAATGATTTCGATGTGGCCCGTGCGCACCGGCGTGCTGGTGGACGATGGCGTGGCGTATTACGGCGCGGGAATTTTCCCATCGGAGGGTGTTTATCTCGAAGCGGCACGTGCCAGCGACGGACAGTTGCTCTGGCGTAACGATACCGGCGGTGAGGCGACCGACACGCGCTCTTCGCCGCAGGGCTACTTGCTGTCCACAAGCACCAACCTCTTCGTGCCGCAAGGCCGCGTCTCGCCCTCCGCATTCGACCGCAAGGACGGCCGCCGGCTCTACGAGATCGCCTTCGGCAAGACTATCGGCGGCACGTTCGCGTTCCTCGCGGACAACCAGCTCTACACCGGCACCGAGGAAATCATCGGCTACGACGCCGCGACGAAAATCAAAAGCGCATGGTTCGAAGGCCGCAAGGTCATCATGACCAAGGACATCGCCTTCATCACCAGTTCCAACGCCATGCTCGCCTTGCGCCGGGATATTTACCCGAAACAGGGTCTCCTGCGGTTCAACACTCGTAACCAGCAGATGAACATCAACAATCAAGCGTCCACGCCAAAGAAGGAGAAGAAACGGCTGGCCGACGTGATCCAGCACGGCCGCGCAACGCTCGAAGAATTCGACAAGAAACTGGCCGCCCTGTCCGCCGATGACCCGAAACGCGCCGCGCTCCAGACCGGGCGGGACAACGCCGAGAAATCGCTCCAAGCCGATGAAGCCAAGCTCGAAGCCACGGAGAAGACGCTCGCTGCGATTGCGAAGCAGCTCCAGCGCATGGACAAACAATTGGAGGAAGCAAAAGTGGAAATGGAGTCGAGCGTCAAGTGGCGGCTGCCGTGCGAGTGTTCTGATTCGCTGATTCTTGCCGGCGATGTGCTGTTTGCCGGCGGCCAGAACCGCATCATCGCAGTAGACGCGACCACGGGCGCGAAGCTTTGGGAGACCAAGGTCAACGGCAAGGCCAAAGGCCTGACCGTCGCCGGAGGCCGCCTGCTCGTGAGCACCGACACCGGCGCGATTTACTGCTTTGTTCCTGACAAGGCCGGCGCCCGGCTCGCATCATCTGTCGTCAGCGTGCGGACGAGCCCGTCGCCTTATCGGCAGGACAAACTATCAGCCGCTTACGTCGCCGCCGCAAAACACATCATTCAGGAATCGGGCGTCAAGCGCGGCTTCTGTCTCGTGCTCGGTTGCGAAACAGGACGCCTCGCGCTGGAACTCGCCAAGCGCACCGAGCTGAAGATCATCGGCATCGAACCTGACGCGCGAAAAGTCGCCGCAGCCAGGAAAGCCCTCGACGCCGCCGGTCTCTACGGCGCACGCGTCACCGTGGACCAAGGCACGCTTGACCACCTGCCGTATGCGTCCTACTTCGCCAATCTGATCGTCTCCGACACCGCGCTGCTCGGCCGCCTCAACGATTGTTCCGCGAAGGAAATTCTCCGCGTCCTTAAACCATGCGGTGGCGTTGTAATGCTCGGCCAGCCTGTCGAAATAAAGGGCGATCTCCCCATTGTCACGCCCGCCGGACTGCGTGCGTGGTTCGCGGGCGCCGGCGCGCCCGGCGCGCAGGTGACCGAAACAGGCGGCGTGTGGGCCATGCTCAAACGCGGCCCGTTGCCCGGCGCGGGATCCTGGACGCACGAATATGCCAACGCCGCCAATACCACCTGCGGCGACGACAAGCTCGTGAAGTGCCCGCTTGGCCTGCTCTGGTTCGGCGATCCCGGTCCGCTCCAGACGGTCAGCCGTCACCGCCGCGCTGCCTCCCCGCTCTCCGTCAACGGCGTCATGCTCGTGGAAGGCGAACACGCGGTTAGCGCCTACGACGCCTACAACGGCCTCAAACTCTGGGAGCGAAACATCCCCAACGTCGTGCGCACGGGCGTCTCCAACGAATCCAGCAATCTCGCAGCAGATGAGAGCAGCTTCTACGTTGCCACGACCAACAAGTGCCTCCGACTCAATGCTGCCACGGGTGCGGTCATGGCCACCTACTCAATGCCAGTGTCGTCCGACGGTGTGGCCCGCAATTGGTGCCATGTCGCTGTGACCGATGGACTCCTGATCGGTACCGGCAGCAAGACCAGCGCCGTTTCCGACATCATGTTCGCGTGCGACACCGCGACCGGCCGCATCCGCTGGACGTATGGCGGCAGCATCCAGAACACCACCATCTCCATCGCCGAGGGCCGCGTCTTCTTCACCGACGGCAGCCCGGCGGTTGTGCCGGCCGCAAAACCGCGTGGCAAGTCGGCCATCCGTACGGTCAAAGCACCGAAGCCGTCGCCGCTGCGTACCGTGACCGCGCTCGATCTGGTGACGGGCCGGGCGGTCTGGCGCAAACAAATGGACCTCACCGGTTGCGTCGGCGGCACGCACTGGGGCACGCTCGGCTCGATGGTCCACGACGGTGTGCTGGTGTTCTTTGGCGTTTATACCGACGGCCACTTCTGGAAGGAGTTTTTCGCCAACCAATTCGACCAGCGCCGTGTCGTCGCGCTTGCCGCCGGCGACGGCTCGCAGCTCTGGGCCAAGAACATCGCCTACCGCGTCCGCCCGCTCATCATCGGCGATACGTTCCATGCCGAGCCGTGGGCATTCGACCTCAAAACTGGCGAGCAACGCACACGCGTGAACCCGATCACCGGCCGCACCGAACCGTGGCAATTCGCGCGGCCTGGCCATCACTGCGGCACGCCGGCTGCCTGCAACAACGTCATGTTCTTCCGTTCCTTTTACCTCGGTTTCTACGATCTCATCGGCGATTTCGGCACGACCACCTTCGGAGGCCAGCGGCCCGGCTGCTGGATCAACTTCATTGCCGCCAACGGTCTTGTCATGATGCCCGAGGCCAGTTCCGGCTGCATGTGTCCGTTCCCGAATGTATCCACGGTCGTCTTCGCGCCCCGCGAGGAAAATCGTGTCTGGGCAAAATACAGCCTCAGCGGTGACATCAAGCCGGTGAAACACCTCGCCCTCAATCTCGGCGGCCCCGGCGACCGTCGCGATGATGCCGGCACGCTCTGGCTCGGCTATCCGCGGCCGACCGGCAGCCTCGTGCTGCCGCTCAAAGCCACCGTGGAGCTGCTGCCGCGCACCGGCGGTTACTTCGCCCAGAGCGCCGACACCGTCCGCGTCGAAGGCACACGCAACCCGTGGCTCTACACGTTCGGGGTTTGCGGCGTGGGACGCTGCGAAGTGCCGCTGCTCAATACTGGCGACGGCACCGGCCTATACACCGTTCGGCTCGGCTTCGCGGAGATGGGCGACAGGAAACCGGGCGAGCGCGTGTTCGACATCGCGATCCAAGGCAAGCTCTTGCTGAAGGACTTCGACGTTGTCAAGGAAGCCGGCGGGCCGCGCAAAGCCATCGTCAAGGAGTTCAAGGGGGTCGCCGTCAACGACAACCTGACCATCGAGTTCCTGCCAAAACTGCGACAGCCCACGCCGGAACAGGCGCCCATCCTTCAAACGATGGAAGTAGTGCGCGAGCGGATGCTGAGCGTCGGCGTCACCGTGCCGCCGATCCAATTGAACAACGAGAAACCAGAGCAAACCGCAACACTGCATCTTTCCAACCAAACCGACGCCGATTTTGCCGGCACATTGCGAATCGTTGCGCCGGAAGGCTTCAGCGCAACACCCGCCGAAACGCCTGTGAACCTGTCCGTCGGCCAGAAAATGGAGGTCGCGGTCAAGCTCACCGTGACCAAGCAAATGCAGCCGTCGAACTATGCCGCGCGCGTCCAACTCGTCCGCCGCGATGGCGCCGTCGATGTCGAACAAAACATGGCGATTGATTACCTGGGACGCGGCGACCGCGTTGTGCTGAAAGCCGTCGAGGACGGCTACGTGATCCATTCGATTCCCACCGCCAGCAGCGGCAAGACCCCCATCCTTCTGGTGGATGGCGGCAACAAGGCGATGGGCGACGATCACCATCAGATCGCCTACCTCAAGTTCCGGCTCGGCATCCCGGGCAAACCGGTTTCCATCAAGCTGCGCATCCACAACGCCGGCAACCCATCCACAAACGGCGGCAACATCTGCCTCGTCACCGACCCGTGGAGCGAAGAGGAAGTCACCTACGCCAACCACCCCAAACCCGGCAAGGTGCTGGCCAACATCGGTCGTGTTGCCTCAAACCAGATCGTGGAAGTGCCGCTGAAGGATCTCTCCCTAGCTGGCATGAAGGAGCTCAACCTCGCCATCGACCCGGTCAACTGTGACGGCATCAACTACTTCACCCGCGAAAGCGGCAAAGGCCCCGAACTGATCGTGGAATACGAGAAGTGATCAGCGCACAACGCCGCACACCGGACAATCGGGCCGGCGCGCTGTTCTCACACGGCGGAAGGCCATCGTCCGCAGGTCCATCGCCAGCATTGTTCCTGCGAGCGGTTCTCCAATGCCAGTGAGGAGTTTGATGACTTCGACCGCGCCAACGCAGCCGGCGGCGCCGGAGACCGCGCCGATGACGGGAAATTGACGTTTCCAGTCTGCAGGCTTTTCAGGAACGAGACACTGGAGGCATGCGGTGCGGCCCGGCAGGATCGTCGTGACGTGCGCCTCCATCGAATACATGGCGCACTCGACCATGGGCTTGCCCTGGACGACGGCGGCGCGGTTCAACGCGAACCTCTCTTCGAAAAGTGGCGCGGCATCCACGACAATGTCCGCCTGCGCCACGAGCCGGCCGGCGTTTTCTTCCGTGACGTTTTCGCCGACCGCTACGATGTCGAGGCGCGGGTTGAGTTCGCGCAACCGGCGCGCGATGGACTCGATGCGCGGTTTGCCGATGTGGTCTTGAGTCTGGAGAAGCTGGCGGTTCAAGTCGTCGGGCTTGAGGTTGCCGCCGTGGGCGATCACGAGCCGCCCGACACCTGCGGCGGCCAGTTCGTAAGCCACGACGCCGCCGAGGCCGCCGCAACGAGAGATAAGCACCGACGCGCCCTTGAGCTTGCTCTGGCCGTCCTCGCCCAAACCCGGCACCCACATCTGCCACTGGTAGATGGCGCGCTCCTCTTCCGTCAGTGTTGGCAGGTGCATGGCGCTCCCAGTGTATTCAAGTCCGTCTGCCTCACGCAACCGTTCGTCATCACGAGCAGCAGGCCGGCCACCTGCCGCGCCTCGGCGCGGTCGTGTGTAACGTGAAGCATGGAAACGCCGTGCTCGCGTTGCACGCGCGTGAGCAGGTCGCGCATATCACCGCGCATGTTCTCGTCGAGCGCAGAGAGCGGTTCGTCAAGCAGCAGCACCGCCGGCCGCGCCGCCAGCGCGCGCCCCAACGCCACGCGTTGCCGCTCGCCGCCCGACAGGCCGTGCGGTTTGCGGTCGAGCAGATGCGCAACACCCAGCTGCGCCGCCAGCTCCTCGACGCGAACCGCCGTTTCCTCCGCAGGCCGACGTCGGATCCGCAGCGCGAAACCGAGTTGCTGCCGGACGGTCATCGTCGGGAACATCGCGCCGTCCTGCGGCACGTAGCCGACACCGCGGTTGCCGGGCGGCTCATGCGTGACGTCGCGACCGTCCACCAGCACGCGTCCGGCGTCCGGCTTGCGCAAACCGCAGATGACCTCGATCAACGTCGTCTTGCCACAGCCGGTCGGCCCCATCAGGACGCCGTAAACCGATCCCGGCACTGTGAACGAAACGTCGCTCAGCGCAAACGCGCCGGATCGAATGGCGATGTGCTCCAGGGAAATCATGGTCTCTCCCCCACCGCGCGCATGGCCAGCAGCACCGTCACTGCCAGCAGAACCATCAGCAGGCTCACGGCAATTGCGGCCTCCAGATTGCCAACGCTCAGTTCAAGCCAGACCGTTGTCGGCAACACCTCGGTCTTCATGCGCGTCGCGCCGGCAAAAACCAGGATCGGGCCGAATTCACCAAGGCTCCGCGCCCACGCAATGCTCGCCGCGCTGAACATCCCGCGTTTGGCAGCAGGCAGCGTGACGAGCCAGACAGCCCGACCGCGTGAGCAACCGAGCGTCATTGCCACATCCTCCGGCCGCGCTGCCAGATGATCGAACGTCGTCCGCATCTGCCGCACCGCAAACGCCGCGCCAACGGTGAACTGCGCGAGCAACACGCCAAACACCGTGTAAGTGAACGGCACGATGCGGTCAATGGCGCGGCCTAGTGGCGTCTGGAAAGCGATCAGCAGGCACAACCCGATCACCATCGGCGGCAGGACAATCGGCACGTCGAGCAGCGTGTCGAGCGTGTTCTTGCCCGGAAACCGGCCGCGCGACATCAGGTAACCAACCGGCACCGCCACGATGAGCGAGAGCAACGCCGCAATGGTGCAACTGACCAGGCTGAGGCCGGTGGCGTATTGGATTTCGCGCGAGCCAAGCGCGCGAATAAGATAATGCGGAGAACTGTAAGTGGCCGTGGCCGCCAACATGCCGAACAGCAATCCCAAGTAAGCCGTGGTCACCGCGGCAATAACAACCCAGAAGGGCCAATTCGGCCCGGCGCGATGTTGGTCAGTCATGGATGTTCTTCAAATGCGCCGGCACTACAATATCCTTGGTCGCAACAGCGGCCTCGTCGCCGCGCCAGCGAAAGCCGGCCTTCTCAAACCGTTCGCGATTGGCGCGCAGGAACGCCAGCAACCGGCCCGCGAGCCGCGCGTTCGGCGACTTCGCCGCCACCGCAAACGGTTGTGCAGCAATTGCTCCTGCGTGCTTGATCGGCATTGTATCAATGTGCTCCGCCACCGGTTTCACGTTCACGCCATAGACGATCGCTGCGTCGAGCGAGCCGGTGCGAAGCTGGTTAACCAACATGTCAGCCGTCGGCACCTGTGAACAGACATTTTTCATCACCGAGTCGAAAAGGCCGGTGTCCTTCAACATGGCCTGGGTCATGTAACCGAGCGTGGACTGTTGAGCATTGCAGATACCGATCTTCAAGCCGGGTCGCGCGAGGTCGGACAACACATGAAGATCCTTCGGGTTGCCCTTCGTGACGGCGAGTATGATGTCCGTCTCCGTCAGCACGCTCGCCTCCTGGTAAAGGCCCGCCACAGGTGGCACGAAGCAGACGTCACACGCATAGTAGGCATCGGGAATGTTCGCGCCCGGCGTCTTTGCCATTGCGCGCATCGTCGCGCAGAGGATGCCGCAACCGTTAAACACCGTCGTAAGGTCCACGCCCTCGCGGTCGGCAAATTCCTTCAACATCTGTTGGATTGCCGGCCGGTTTACGCCACCGCTGTAGAGAACCAGTGTTGGCTTCACACTCCACGGGTCGCCGCCCGCCGGACGAAAACCGTTGCCGACGAACATCGGCGCGCCTTTCTCCGGCGCGGCCAGATAGCGCGCAAACCGCAGTGCCGCCGCAGGCTGCGCGCATGTTGACACCACGGTGGCACTGACGTTTTCCTCCGCCTTTTCGAACTCCGGCACGTTCACCGCCTCCAACACCGCAAACTGCGCTACGGTCGCGTCCCACACAATCGCCGCATCCACCGCACCGAGTGTCACGTCACTGGCGATGTCCATCACCGTCGGCTTCAACACCATCGCACGCGCACGAAACTGCTCCCATCGCCCGGCCAGCGTTCTCTGTAGCGTGTGGCCAATGCTCGCGCTTTCAGGATTGGCGAGCGCAAACCGGACGCCCTCGCGCAGCAAGTCATCGAGCGTGCGAATGGACTTCGGGTTGCCCTTGGCGACGGCAATCACCGGCCGCTGTTTCGCCAACGGAATCACCTCGCGGATCAGACCCAGCCGCTGCGCGTCCGCAACGCTGCCGTCGTCGGCCATGATCAACAGATCGCCGCTCTTGGCAATGCGGACGGCGCTGAGAAGCGCGCTGGTGCCGCCGTACTGGAGACTGATGGTGACGCCAAATTCCTTTCGGTAAGCCTCTGCCGCCATCTCGACGGGCTTCTTGATTCCGGCCGGGCAATAGACGATCAGCGCCCGCTCCGCCCGCGACGGAGCGCTCTGGCGGTAGAACCACGTGACGATCCCCAAACCGATCGCCAGAGCGGCAACGATCGCAATAACCTGTTTCACGGCTTCCTTTTACTCCATCCAACCCCCGCGATTCCAGCAATCCCCGCGCTGCCGCTGCGCGCGGTGCCGGGCCTGCTGTATTCGCACCGAAGGCTGTTGCCATGATTGCGCAGGATTGCGATGATATCGCCGTCCAAACAAGCGGGCTGAGATGAACATCGAAACAATGGCGGCGTTGCTCATGGCGAGCTTGATCGGCGTGGCGCTGGGGCTGCTTGGCAGCGGCGGCACGATGATCACGCTGCCGGTGCTGGTCTACGTAGCCGGTGTTCCCGCGTCGCAGGCGGTGGCGATGGCGCTGGTCGTGGTCGGCGGCACCAGCCTCGCAGGTAGTGTGATGCAATATCGCCGCGGGCATTTCGACGTGCGCGTGGCGTTGCTCTTCGCCATCACGGGCATGGTGGGTGCGTATGGCGGCGCACGGCTGACGCATCTGGTCTCACAGCCCGTGCTGCTGACGGTGTTCTCCGCCATCATGGTCGGCGTGGGCCTGACGCTGTTTCGAGACCGGCGCGAGGCCGAACGAGCGCCGGCCCAAGGAATGGCGCGATGCGCAGTGATTGGCGCGGCTGTCGGTGTGCTGACCGGCTTTCTTGGAATCGGCGGAGGGTTTCTGATTGTGCCGGCGTTGACGTTCTTCGGAGGATTGGACATCAAGAAAGCCACCGGCACGTCGCTGGCGGTCATCGCACTGAACTCGCTGTCGGGACTGGCGGGCCAGTTGCGCTACGCCCAGTTCGATTGGTGGTTGGCACTGGCGTTCCTGGCTGCGGCCACGGTTGGCATGGTGGGCGGCGTTGCAGCGAAAGGCCACCTCTCCGACCGCGCCATCCGCCGCACATTTGCCAGTCTCGTCCTCGCTGTCGGGCTGGCGATGGCATGGCAGAATGTGACGGCGCTGTTTCGATAGTCTCGGGTTGGTTACAAGTCGTAGTCTTTCGCCACAAACTTCGCCGTGTCCACCAACGGCATCATCTGGTTGATGAAGTCGTCCTCCTTCACCGGCAAACCTTCAACCGCTTCCTGCATCGTATCCAGCCACGGCAGCTCGCGCTGGGCGATCTTGACCTTCCCCTCCGTCAGTCCTTCGCGCAGCAGCCGGATGGCAGTCAACGCGGCGGCTTTGCCTGCCTGGTAGTAATCAGGCGCGGCGACAATCGCTTGCGCGATGGCGATGGAGCTTTCGGGCGTGAGCACATACGCCTGCGGATCGAGCGCAGCGTCGGAGGCAACCATCCACTTCCGGTAAAGCAGCGCTGCGTCGCGTCCGTCGGCCAGCGCGAGGTTCATCAAGCGGCAATCGTAGATGAGTTGTTCGACGTAACAGGTCGGCGCCATCCCGCCAAGGAGCTTGACGTTCTGGACCGACTCGTTGCTCCAGGTATCGCAGGTCGCCGCAGCGATGTTGCCGAGCGGGCTGAAGTGCGCGCAGGCCGCGGTCTTGCCTTCCATCGCCATCGGGAAACCGGTGATGGCTTTCAGGATCGGATTCTCGTAGCCACAATCCTTGCCGGGACCGACGCAGCCGCATTCGTAGCCAACCAGCGTCCGCACGGCAGTCACCGCGCGCACGACGGCGGCGAACACGCGGGGAATCATCCGCTGCTCCGCCAACACCATCGCGGTGTTGCCAAAACCACACGCCGTGTCGCCAGCGCAGTGAACACCGTGCTTCTTCGCGATCTTGTCCAGTTCGGTCCAGAGGAAGCGCATATCGCGCACGCCCATGACGCACAGCGCGAAGATAACCGCGCTGATGTCGCCCATCGTGAGCGCTTCGTCGTTAACTTCCTTGCCGCCGACCGACTCGATGCTGAGCAGTTCCGCGCCTGCCGCGGCGCTGCCCTCGAATGTCTCCAGCATCCGCTCCCAAAGCTGGCCGCTGCGCATCACGGGAGGACGCTCCATCTCGCGCGTGTCGTTCGGCGTCATGCGCAGGACGCTCTTGAGACCGTGTTTGATGTGCGCCTGCTCCATCGCGTCGAGAAGGATGCGCGCCAGTTCGATGCCCCACGCGGGATTCTCCGTCATCGGAGGCAGCGTCTCAAACTCGATGACCAGTCCTGGCGCTTCCAGTTCAACCGCGCGCTGAAGCGCGCCGGTGATGATTTGCTGATACTGCCGCCGGACCTCCGGCATGGTTTCCTGTTTCACATACATCGGCGGCAACGTGAAGTTCAGTTCGGGATAGACGATGCCGCCGCCGATGGTCATGCCACGACGCGTGACAAGCGGTTTCGGCGCGACACCGAAGCGCAAATCTGCGGGATTGGAAATGGCGAGTTGGATGAATTTGGACATGACGATGTTCCTCCGGTTTGAATCGCAGCCTCACGCGGCCACAAGCTGGCGCGCAACATCCACGGCTGTCGCCGCATCGGCGCCGTAGCCATCCGCGCCGATTTCGTTGGCGAACTCCTGCGTGATCGGCGCGCCGCCAATGACCACTTTCACGTCATGCATCCCCGCCGCGCGAAGTTCCTTCACCGTCGTCTTCATCGCGGGCATCGTCGTCGTCAGCAACGCGGACAAGCCAACGATCTGTGCACCATGTTCCTTGACCGCAGCGACAAACTTCTCCGGCGTCACATTCGTGCCGAGGTCCACGACGGCGAAATTCGCACCCTTCCACATCATCGCCACGAGGTTCTTCCCGATGTCGTGGAGATCACCCTGGACGGTGCCGATGACAGCCGTGTACTTGGGCTTGATGCCAGCCTTGACCAACAACGGCTCAAGGATGGCCATGCACTCCTTCATCGCGCGAGCAGCGATGAGCATTTCGGGGACGAAGATCTGGCTGACCTTGAATTTCTCGCCAACGATTCCCATGGCGGGCACCAGCGCTTGTTCGACAACGTCCAGCGGCGCCATGCCGGTTTCGAGCAGTGCCTTCACAAGCCGGGTTGCTTCGTTGCGATTACCCTTCTCCACTGCTTCAGCCAATTTTTGCAGGTCAGTCATGGTTTTTGTCCTTTTCTCTAATTAACGTTGTACACCACGCAGCACTTTCCGTTGTCATTCACAATGACACTGAATTTCCAGCTAAACTACGTGTTAGCAGTGATACTTGACAATGCCCAGGACTTGCAGAAACATGCCTGTTATTGATATCTCATGCATAGCGTGCTGATGGATGACCTTCTGCTCGGCCAATCAGGCATCGCCGGCTATCCGCCGGGAGCCACGTTTGGGCCGCGACTGCTCTACGACTTCGAGTTCATCTGGATCATCGAAGGCTCTGCGAAGGTGGAACTGGACCAACACCGGTTTGAAGCCCCACCCGGTGCAGTGCTGTTGGGCCGACCCGGCATGACGCAGCGATTCGATTGGGACACCCGCACGCGAACCATCCACGCTTTTCTTCATTTCAGTTTCGACTACTCCGCGCCCGGCTGGCCACCGCTAAACCAGTGGCCCGTCGTCCGCCAGATCGCCAGCGAGGACATCATCCGCCCCTTGTTTCGCTACGTCATCGAACTTGCGCGAAGCGCGCCCTCGACCGCGCCGCAGTTGGTGGAATCGACAGTGACACTGATGCTGCAAAGTTTCTTGTCAGGCAACACTGCCATCGTTTCGGAACCTCACGAGGATCTGCCGCCCGCCGTGCAGAAAACACTGGCGGCCATCCGGCGCGCGCTCGCCCAAACTCCGCCCATGCCGTTGACGCTTCCCCACCTTGCCCGCGCGGCCCATGTCACACCGGAACACCTCTGCCGTCTGTTCCGAAGGTATCTCAACATGGGGCCACTGGAATGCGTGGGACTCGCGCGACTGGAACGGGCAGCCTCACTGCTGGTACGCACGAACCTGCCCATCCGGCAAATCGCCGACGCGACCGGATTCGTCTCGCCGTATCACTTTTCGAACAAGTTCCGAAAAGTCTATGGCTACTCGCCGCGCGATTACCGGATGTCCATGCAGTCTGGCTTCTTCATCCCCAGCAATCCGGTCATCCAGCAACTCTTCGCGCCAACGCTGAGCGCTCCCTGAGTGAAGCGCGCAACAAGCGTCCCATCATCTTTGCGTGATCTTTCGCCGGCGACGCCAGCCGGCCAGGGCGGCCAGACCCAGTCCCAGCAATAATCCCGTCGAAGGCTCCGGCACAAAGACAATCTGTCCGCCGTTGTCCAGGAACACGTTCGCCAGCCCGTAGCCGTCCTTGTTGAACTCCGTGATCGCTTCGCCCGCCGCCCCCGTCAGCGTCTTCGTCCCGCTCCCGTCCTCATAGATGAACTCCACGCCCACGTAGATCGTCAGCTGGCTCAACTTCAACGTCGCCCCGTTGAACAGGTGCAGCACGTCCACATACAGACACTCGTTCGTCCCCAACCCGCCGCCATTGTTGATGTTG
>JACRJX010000015.1 GCA_016235595.1 Verrucomicrobiota bacterium | reverse complement strand
CCGAGGTGCCGCCATTGCCAACCTGAAGGGTGTTGTTGGAATTGATGAAGGTGTAACCGGTGTAGGTATTGTCCCGGGTCAGGATCACCGTGCCGCTCTGGCCGGGCTGCCCAATGACGAGGTTGGTGTTGAATCCCACCAGGTTGGCAGCGCCGCCAATGACCTGGTCGTAGATCAACGTGCCGCCACCACCGCCCAGATTGTAAGTGTTGGTGGCCGGCGTGAACGTACCGGTGTAGGTGACGGTTGAACCGGCTGCCGCACCAAGGCCCATTGCAAGGCCATAGGCCTGCATGTTCAAGTCCTCGGTGGCATTGCTCTCAGTGAGCGCCAGGATGCCAGACGAACCGGACGCCAAGCGAGGAAGCAAGTTGGCGGAAAGGTCCGCTTGGTTCATCGCCACCGCGCCGCCGGAATTGACCGTGATGGCTCGCGCGGTGGTGGGGAGGGAATTCGTGTGTTCGGCGTAGAGCACACCCCCATTGATGAAGGTATTGCCGGTGTAGGTGTTGTTGCCACTGAGCTTCTGGACACCGTTGCTGACCTTGACGAGACCGCCGGAGTTAGTGAGATTGCCGCTGTAGATCGCGTCGGCGTTATTGTAGCCGATCGTCAGGATGACCGCGCCGCCCCCGTAATTGGTCAGGCCGATGGTACCGCTGCCGGCCAGCCCGCCCAAGTTTGCGTTTGTGACGGTGATGAAGCGCAGGCCGCCATTGACCATGTTGTTGACGGTGCTGCGCGTCAGTGCGTTCACGTTGGAAACCAGAATGGCGCCGTTATTAATAATGGTGGGGCCGGTGTGAGTTCCCGAACCGCCCAAGGTGTTGGTGCCAATGCCTTCCTTGACCAGTGACAACGCACCACCCATATTGCCGCCGTAGTAGGTGTTCACCGTCTGCGTCACCGTCAGCGTGGACATGACCGCAGAACTATTGGTGAGGGTCGCGGCACCGAAGACGTTGGTCACCCCGCTGAAGAACCGGTTGACTGTCTGGTCGAAACCGGCCATGTCGAACGTGCCCATCTCTCCGCCGCCGTTGTCACCGAAGTCGAGAGCAACGGTGGACAGAAACGCATTATCAACACCCAAACGAGCATAGCCGTTCCATGCCATGTTCAGCGTGGCGAAGTTGTTGTTGGTGACGCTGAAAATCACCGGCGTGCCGTCCTGCACCGTCAATGTGCCACCGACGTTGACCACGGGGTTGTTGGTAATGATGATGAAGCCGCCGTTTCCGCGCAGGAGGGTGGTGTTGGTCAAACCGCCGGAGAGGATCAACATACCAGAGCCTGAAGCAATGCTTCCCGACCCCGTGATCAGAGCCGTCACCGTGTTCGTACCAAAGCTGCGCAACGCTCCGGAATAGAGCGGAAAACCATCGCCCGCGAGCGTCAGACGTTCGTTGATGGTGATATTATTGGTAAGACGCAACTGCGTGAGGTTCGAAACGATCGTGCCGCCGCTGGAGTCGCCGAGCGCAAGGTTGTGGGAGATCTGCAACACGGCTCCCGACGATCCCAAAACCGTCACGCCGGCGTAGGTGTTGGCGTTGGTGATCAGGACCACGCCACCCTGGTTCTGAGCGGAAGCGCCGTTGATACCATTAACATAAAGGACGGACGAAGTGGCACCGAAGTCGGTGTCGGAGATGACATTGGTGAAGCTGAAGACGATGTTGGTATAGGCAGCCAGCCGATAGTAGTTGACCCCTGAACTCTGGTAAGGCGTATAGGTGCCGCCGTAGGTCATGGTGACGCCGCCGGCGAGGTAAAGGTTGGTGTAACCGCCCGTATTGAAATCAATGTTCTCGTTGACGTCGGGTCCCATCAACACGAGGGAGCCTATTGAATCCTTGCTGATATAAGGCAACAGGGCCGTGGAAGCTGAACCGCTGCCCAACCCGACACCAGCTGTGGTGGAACCGAGGACGACCAGGCCCGCGGTCGGGATGGCGTTGGTGGTTGAAAAGAGCAGCATGCCGTCCCTGATGGAGGTGCCGCCGGTATAGGTGTTGGTACCGCTCAAGGTCAATTGGTAGTAGCCGAGCTTTACCAAGTCGCCCGCACCAGAGATGTTGCCGCCGACGGTAAGCGCGCCGCCGAGCGATTCAAACCGGTTGGACACACCGTTCAACGTCACGGGACTATTCCAGAACGAACCAATGCCAATCGTGCCGCCACCCTGTTGCTGAACGCGACCACCGTTGACGGTGATGGCGTTGGTGAAGGTGAGGTTACCGTAGGTTCGCAAGACACCGTTGGTCTGGACTATGAAGACTGTCGCGCCTGCGCCGGCAAGATTACCGTTGTTCTGCATGCCGAAGGCGCCGTTGGTGATAACAACCGTCGGCGTGTTGGTCAGGTAAGCATTGGCGCTGCCATTGAAGAACGTATCGTTGACGCCGACCTTGTAGAGCGTGAAGCCGCCGCCGTTCAAAACGCCCGTGATGTCCATGCGGCCGGTGCCGCCACCGATGGCCGCGTCACCGGTGAGTGTGACGTTGGCCAGACCAACGTTGTTCAAGAATGCGCCCGCGTTGAAAACCGCGCCCGAGTCCGAGCCGAGACCGCCCGAACCGAAGCCCGCAATGTAAAGAGTCTTGGTGCTGTAGTTCGAAGAGATCATGTTGCCGTTGAGGTCAAGCGAGCCGCCCGCGTTGACCGTCGCTAGTGTCGAACTCCCGGGCAAGCCCAGCGCGTTGGTTGCGCCAAGACGGACGATGCCGCCGTTAATGATGGTGCCACCGGTGTAAGTATTGTTGGTGCCGAGCAGCAACGTGAATGCGCCGGTCATGGTCAGCGAACCGGAACCGCCCACCGCGCCGCGCAGGGTCAGCAAGCCCGCGCTGCCGCCGCTGCCGCCGACGGTCAGATTGTTGTTGAGCGTCAGGCCGCTATAGATCGTGTTGGCCAGGTTGTTGTTCTGGTTGATCTGCGGCAGCGCGCTCAGGCTGTCGGAGACAAAGACAAAGTTGGTGCTGCCCCCATTGGTAACGCTGACGGCTGCGGAGCCGCTGAAGATCATTTGGTTGAGCACGAACGCGTTGCCCAAGCCGAGGTTGTTTATACTCAAATCCGTGGCGGTGTTGCTGAAGATGATGATGTAGTTATTGCTGCCACCAACGACCGGCATGTTGCCGCCGAGCCAACTGCCCGCGGTGGCCCAGACGCCTGCCGTCTGGTTGGTGAAAATGTTTGTGGCTTGCGCCTGAACGTGCGTGGTCAAAGCAAAACAGAACAGCATCGTCATCAGGGCACACCGCGCCCATGCGCGTATCAAACCGTTCATACGTCGGCGCGCGAAAACTTGCGGCGTAGTTCCGTGACTCGCTCCGTTCGGGCCAACTGCTGTGTCTGTCTTCATGACGTGGCTTGATCGAACCGCAAAACACTTTCGGTCTTCAGTACCGGCAATCCGAGACGACCGTTGAGAACAATACCCAACGACAACTGCAGAACTTGGAACATGGGAAAAAACGCGCGTGTGCACACCGCAACTCCTGTGTCCGCAAACACACAACCTCGCTGTGAAGATACACTACACCCTAAGCGTGACTGTACTCGACATCCTTGGGTCGTTTGCACACCTGAACAGTTTTTCTGCAGAAATATTTTAAACGCGCGTCCTGCTACCTCGGTCTAACCGCTGGATCAACAATGCGCGGAATATAGCCAGAGCGGCGAGAAGCTGTCCATACAAAAGGTGGGTCTGTTTGGCTCACCCAAGAGGCCACATATAGTGGCACTTGGTCACACATTCATACTACCTGTTGGAATCCAGCCATCCGTTCCGGCCCAAGCTGGTTATTGTGGCTCACTGCCGGTCATTCCATCCAACCTCCCGGCAGATAAAAGCGGCCGTTCTCCAGCCGGAAATTCCCCGGCGTTGCCACAAGCCTCCCCAAAGGCCCGCGCGATTCGGCAAATAGCGACAGTAGCCTGCGCATGGACCACGACGCTTCGTATTTCACGAGCTTCGCCTCCCCGATCTTCGCCAATGATTTGGCCTTCGTTACCGCGTCCTCAAAATAACCCAGTTGGTCCACAAACTTGTGCGCCAACGCTTCGGGGCCGCTAAGCACACGCCCATCTGCAAGCCCGGCCTTCAACGCCGCCGCTTTCATGTGCCTGCCCTCCGCAACCACTTCAATGAAACGTTCGTAGTCACTCATCACCAGACGCTGCGCGATTTCCTTTTCCTCCGCAGTGATTTCACCCTCCAGTTTCTCCGGACTGAGCATGTCTTTCATTTTCCCGCTTTTGTAGATGACCGGCTTCACGCCCACCTTGTCCATCAACCCGCGGTAATTCCATAAACGGAAAATCACGCCGATGCTTCCCGTGAGCGTCGTGCGATGCGCCACGATCCAATCCGCCGCCGTCGCGACGTAATAGCCGCCGCTGGCCGCCAGGGGTCCCAGGCTCGCCACCACCGGCACGCCGCTTTTCTTTTTCGCGGTCATGATCGCGTGATGAATCACGTCCGACGCCGTCACCTCTCCGCCCGGCGAGTCAATCGCGAGGATGATCGCCTTCACCGCCTCGTCGCGCGCCGCCTTCTCCAGTTGCTCCTTGAGGTCGCCCACCATGCCCTCTTCGACGGAACTGCCCGGCGCTGAAAAGCTGATGATATCCTGCACGTAGATCACAGCGATCTTCTCCTTCGCGCCCGCGTCGCCACCCATGCGAGTTTCTCGAAATCCTGTCGTAGGGCTCTCGGTCTCGAACAACGGCGACATCACGATCCAAGAGCCGAGCAGTGCGTTGCCCAACAGGCTCACGACGAACAGCGCCATGGCCATGATGGCCAGCGCGATCCAACCCCGCGGGCGGCGCCGCGGCGCGTCCGGCGAAGTGGCAGGGGTTGATTGGAGAATTGGAGGAGTCTGGTTCATGATTGTCAGATTTTGTTATTCGCGATGCCGCTCCGCCAATGTGCGCGCGGCCGCGACCTCCGCCGTCATCGCCGGAGGTGGCGTCTTATACGCGGCCTCCCGGACGCAGGCAACTTGTTTCCCCTTCTCGTTTTCCCTTGTCGCGCGTCCAGACGTCCTCCTACAATCATGCCGCAGCCCGAAGCTGGAAACCGTTGCATGAGTCTGGAAAGTTTTTTTCACGAAGTCGCAATACGACAGGCAAGCGCGGATCGTGATAATCTCAAGTCGTCGCCCCTTGACTGCTGGAGGAAACAATTCGCAACTCTCCCTCCCGCCGTGAGGCGGGTCGGCGCGATCACCGTTCTCGCCGCGCTTGCAGCCGCCGGCTGGGGATTGCGTTTGCCGATCCGCCAATACCTGCTCGGCGGTTCCCCTCATCCGTTCGGGGCCGCAGAAGTCCTTGCGACCGTGACACACCACACGTCTCCAACCGAGCGCGCCCATCGCATGGTGTTGGCCTGCGCCCACGAGAACGATGCGCGTGCTTGTGAAGAGGCATTCCGTCAGGCGTTGACCATCGCGCGTCCCGATGTGGTTGCGTCGTGGCTCAAGGAGAAGGAAATCGAGGCGCTGAGGTTCAATTCTTACTTCGAACAATATGCCAGCGACCTGAAAAATTATTCCGACCGCGTCAGTGCCTCGTGGCGGGGCACTGGCACGTCCACAAAAATGAATCTCTGGATGCCATCCGAAACGCCGTTGGATCTTTCCCCTGCCCGGCAGGCAGACTCCCTCCGCCCGGCTCAACAGTCTCCCCTGGAGCCCACCCGCGAAGAATCGTCTGTTGAACGCGTGTCCCGGAGGCCGGAGTGAACCCTAGGTTCGCGGCTCCTTCCATGAACACGTCCGTCACGCTTGATTTTGGAAGTGATTCACTGTTAGAAGCGAAGCAGCAACATGACTCCAGAACTCGCTGAGGCCAAGGCGGCCATCGAATCCAAGTCGAACGGGCGCAAGCCAACCATCGGCATCGTGCTCGGCTCAGGTCTCGGTTCGTTCGCAGACCGGATCGAAGATGCCGTGAAGATTCCCTACGCCGGCATTCCTGGCTTCTGGCCGACATCGGTGTCGGGCCACGCGGGGCAACTGATGATCGGGTCGTTTCACGGCAAAACGCTCGCGGTGCTCCAGGGCCGCTCGCACATCTACGAGGGTTGTACGGCCGCCGAAGTGGCGTTTCCGATCCGCGTGCTCGGCGCCATCGGCGTGAAAATACTCATGACCACCTGCGCTGCTGGCGGCATCAACAGCCAACTCCGGGTCGGCTCGCTGATGGCCATCGAAGACCACATTAATTTCACCGGCGACAACCCGCTGATCGGCCGCGGACTGCCGGAAGCCGGAGGCGTGAAGTTTCTGGACATGACCCAGGCCTACTCATCGCGGCTGCTGGAGAAACTGACGGTCGCGTCGGAAAAACTCAAACTCGGTCTGCGCCGTGGCGTTTACATGGCCGTCACGGGACCGAACTACGAGACGCCGAGTGAAACGAAAGCGCTGGCGTGGCTCGGCGCAGACGCTATCGGTATGAGCGTTGTGCCCGAAGTGTTGATGGCGCGACATCTTGGCATGGAGGTCGCCGGACTGTCGGTGATCAGCAACCTCGCCGCGGGCATCGGCGGACGGCGGCTGTCACACGAAGAAGTCCTGGAAGCAACGCGAAAGGTTTCGGAAAACTTCAACAAGCTGCTGGAAGAATTCATCTCCAGCCTGTAACGGCCCCGTTTCGCGACTGCGCCGCAGCATACATATAATGATGGAGTCGCACGACACTCGCCGATTGGTGGCGGCAGCCCGCGCAGCGCGGCGCAAAGCCTGCGCACCTTACTCCAGGTTCCGTGTGGGCGCAGCCTTGTTGGCGGCCAACGGCAAGGTCTATCGCGGTTGCAACATTGAGAACGCCAGCTACGGCCTGACTGTCTGTGCCGAGCGGGTCGCCTTCTTCAATGCGATTTCGGCGGGCGAACGGCGCTTTGTCGCCATCGCCATCGTCAGCACGGGCGCGGCGACTCCCTGCGGCGCGTGCCGCCAGGTCATGGCCGAGTTCGCGCCGAACCTGAGGATTCTCGTGGCGGAAGCGAAAGGACGAGGCAAGGTGAAGACCTTCGTTCTGGACGAACTGCTACCCAGCCGTTTCTGCCTGTGATAGCTTCGCATCATGGCGACCGGACAAGAACCAGCTCCAGCGAAAGCGGCGTCTCAACAAACGACCGTCGTTGAAGTATTCGACCGTTTTTCCGGCGAGGCTTGGGATGCGCTTTACGACGAGCGGGGGCCACTGTTCGACAACTGGAAATTCATCCAGCGCAAGCTCCGTGTCGAGGAATTGCTCGCCAGCGAAAAACCCGGCCGTCTTCTTGATGTCGGCTGTGGCACCGGCCCGATGGCGCCAACCTTTCTGCAACGCGGCTGGGAATTCCACGGTCTCGACATCGCCCCCAAGATGATCGAGTACGCCCGCCGGCGTTTCGCCAACGAATCGCGCGCCAGATTTTACGTCGGCAAAACCGAGCAGGCGCAATTTCCGGCGAATCACTTCGACGCCGTCATCGCGATGGGATTGCTGGAATACCTGAACGACGCGGAACTCACTGCCGCGATGAAAGAGATGGCGCGCGTGCTCAGGACCGGAGGAGTGATGATCATCAGCGTCATCCAGCCGCGTTCGCTGGACTCCATCATGCGACAGGCGCTTGCCCTGCCGACGCGATGCTTGAAACCCATCTATATGAAGCTGCGCGGCAAGAAGTTTGACCTGGACGGACTGGTGCATCGCCAGTTTTCCGTTGCCACGCTGGAGCGAATGATGGCTGACGTCGGCTGCGTCCGTGAAGACCACGCCTATTACAATCTCGTGCCCTTCCCCTTCCCCTTCGACAAGCTTCTCCCGCGTCTCGCGCTGGCTGCCAGCCGATGGGCTGAACCGAAGCAGCACGATCATCTCCATTGGGCTGCAACCGCTTGCATGTTGAAGGGCCGCAAGAAGCCCTGAACCACCAAGTCAGCGCGGCATCGCTCCCATCACTTCTGCCGCTCGTCCACCTTGTCGGAAGACTTCTGCGGTTGTCCCCATTCCGGCAGGTGATCGAATTCAAGCTTCGCCACCAACACTGTGTTCGCCAGTTCATTCACCGGCAGTCCGCGCAACCGCAGATACGCCTTCTGCTCAACGTGGTCGCTGGGCACCATGTCCACCGCGCATTCGACAGGCCGGCCCGTGTTCAACAATGTGGCACGGCGCGGTGCGACTGTCAGCGGTTTCAGTTTCACCGCCTCCGTCATCGGGTCCTTGTGCATGATGACATAGAGCGTGTTGCCGCGACGCGTCAGCAATACGTTGCGGTTCGTCGTCAAACGCGACGCAGGCACGACGCCCTCCAGCGACTCCTTTACGGCACGATACCACTCGCCGATGCGACGCAAAATGGCGGCAGCCTCGCCGGGAATCGTGCCATCCCCTTTCGGGCCAACGTTGAGCAGATAGTTCGCGTCACGGGCAAGATATTTCACGATGCTCCGCAAGAGATGGCGGTCGCTGTAGTAGTCCTCATCCTTGCGATAGCCCCAACTTTCTGAACCCACCGACTGGCATGCCTCCGTGCGTTTGTCGAAACTCATCAACTCCTCGCCACCCTTGTCGTAATCGCGCTCCGGGGTGCCGAAGTCGCCTTCGTCGTAGCCGCGATTGTTGATGACGGCCTTCGGCTGGAGTTTGCGGATCATGTCATTGATGGAACGGTCCACGTGTTTGTCCACGTTCATGTCCCACCAGATGCCATGGATCTCACCGTAATGGGTGCAGAGCTCGCGAATCTGCGCCTTGAGAAACTCCAGGTATTTCATCAGGTCCGGTTCATCGCCGGGTTGCGGCGGCAGTTCGTGATGCCGGCCCTGATTCGGGTAGTTCTTCTGATGCCAATCGGCGATTGAGTAGTAGAGGCACAACGGGAAACTGCGGCGATGGCAGGCGTCCGCGAGCATCTTGACCACGTCCTTGCCGTAGGGCGTGTTCATCGTGTTGTAGGAAGTTTGCTTCGTGTCCCAAAGGCAGAAACCATCGTGGTGCTTTGTCGTGAGACAGATGTATTTCATGCCGGCCGCCTCGGCGAGATCGAGCCAAGCGTCCGGGTTGTAGTTTACCGGGTTCCATTGCTTCGCGAGCTTGACGTATTCAGCGCGCGGAATGCGGGCGCGCCACTGCTCCTGCTCGTGGAATCCGTGGATGGCGTAGAGGCCCCAGTGGACAAACATGCCGAAACGTTTCCCAAACCACCAGTCGCGCCCGTCGCCAAAACGCGGCGCCGGTTTTGGAATCTGCGGCGGCTTGGCGGCCTTGTCGCCCGCGGAAGCCGCAGCCGCACAACGAGGAATGCCAGGCAATGCTGACGCCGCCAGCGCGCCGGCACTCGACATGAAAAAGTGTCTGCGGTTCATGGTCTTTCCTTCCTCACACACGCAACGAGGCAAGCGACACACTTCCGCAAACCGTGGGACTTCTCCAACAACGACGGAAGACTCTTACTTCGCCTTCACATCGAAGCAGAAGATCAACTCCTGATCGCGGAGGTAGAGCCTGCCGTTGGCAACGACGGGGTGCGTCCAGATTCTGCCGCTCTTCTTGCGCTGCGTCGTCTGCGGCTCAAGTGTAAAGCGACCGTGTTCCTTCCAACCTTTCGGCGACGCCTCGATCAGCACGACCGAGGCGGGCTTCTTGCCGTTGCTCTCTTCCAGGCAATACAGCAGCCCTTCCGTGCAACAACCAACTGAGCCCTTGCCGAGCGCTTGCTTCTCGACCCAAATCTGCTTGCCGGTCTTGAACTCCTGGCAAACCCAACCTGCGCCATCGGAGTAGCCGTAGAGATGGTCACCCACCAGCACCACACCACCGTGGTGGTTTGCCATCTCGGAGTTGGCATAGACATCGCTGACCTGATTGCCGGCAGCGACCTTTATCAGCTTGCAGCCGGCCTTGTATCCAGAGGTCACATACACACAACCGTCATGGAAGATGGGTGTCGGGATGACCGCAACCTTGCCCGGCCACTCGGAGCGCCAGAGCAACTTGCCATCGGCCGCTGCGACACCCGCCACGCTCTGCATCGTCAACTGGATGTATTGCCGCGTGCCGTTGTGGTTGATCGCGATGATGGACGAATACTGCGCGGGATCAGTGAACTCTTTCGACTGCCAAACAACCGCGCCAGTCATCTTGTCGAGCGCCGCAATTGCGCCCTGCGAGCCGCCCGGTGTGCAAACCACCAGCTTGCCGTCTACGAGCGGAGACTCGGTGTAGCCCCATTGTGCCACTTTGCCACCCAGTTCCTGCATCGTCTTTTTCCAAATCAACTTGCCGCCGGCAGCGTCGCAGCATACCAGCGTACCCTGCCCGCCCATCGCATAGACGCGATCGCCATCCACTGTCGGCGTGCCACGCGGGCCGTCGCCCCAGTTGTTTTTATAGAGCTCCCCAATCTCGGCGCACCAGAGTTGATTGCCGGTATTGGCATCGAGCGCAATAAGAAACTCCGTTTCACCTCGCGCGCCCATTGTGAAAAGCTTGCCACCCACGATGGAGAAGCCGCCGTAGCCAAGACCACCGTCCTTGTTGAGCCACACCTGCTTTGGCCCGCCCTCCGGCCACTGTTTGAGCACGCCAGTCTCCTTGCTAATGTCCGTGCGATCCGGTCCGCGCCACTGCGGCCAGTCGTTGGCGGCTGCTTCACGGAAGGCAAATGACAATGCGAGCAATGAACTGACGGCGACGAAACGAGTGATGGTCTTCTTCATGGTTCCTGATATTTCATTCAACGGTTTGAACGCAACGGTCCGCATTTAATGCGACAACAGCTCGCGCTTCCAGCGAAATCATTGCGCCGGTTTCAGCCGCGGGTCGGCCAAATCGAGCCGATACATGATCTGGTTGTAGTCGTAGCGCGGCGTCGCGACCGGATTGCCTGAGAACGTCTCGGCATAGGTGCCCTCGAAATAGATGACACGCCCGCCTGATTGATCGAAGAATGGGTGCTGGACCGGATTGTAGAAGGTGTACTGACTGTGCGTGAGAATCTTCTTCGCTCGCAACCATGGGCCGGTCAGTTCCGGCGCTTCCGCGTAATAGACCTCGCCGAGGAATGATGACCCGCCGCCTTGAGCGACCGCAATCATGATCCATCGATTGCGAAAGTCGTTCCAACACACCGAGCCATAGTGCATCACCAGCGGCTTGCCGCTGTCCACGTCCACCGGCTGGAAACGCGCCTGGTCTTGCTTCCATTTGCCGGTCTTGATGAGTTTTCGTTCCTCGGCGGCGTCGAGTGGTTTCGCTTCTCTCTTCCAACCGTCTTGGGTCCAAACCTCGTAGCAGGCCGGATCGCTGAGCTGCTTCAAATCCGTCCTCACGCGCGCCACAGGAAATGGATTGCCGAAGTAGAACCAGTCACCGCTCGCGTCACGCCTGCGGTTCGGATGCCCATGCGGACATCGCACACGGTCACCGAGCTGGAACTCGGCCACTTTCTCGAACTCGGCTTTCTCGTCGTTGAAAATCGCCAGACCGTGGTCGAGCATCTCGCCGAGCGACTTCATGTGCGCGTAGTGTGCGACGAGCCTTTCGCGGCCGGCCTCGTCTTTCACTGTCAGAAGACCATCCAGCCACACCGGTCCACTCTTCACGCCAAGGCGCGCCATCGGCCGGCTAAAGCCGTCTGCGTCCACGAAGTAGCGCAGGTTCACGCCATCGCCCGGATCAAGTCCGCCCTTGCCCGGCAGTTCGCTTGTCGCGCCTGACACCCAAAAATGGCCTAGCGGATATTTCAGCCGATTTGTGTCGCCCCAAAACCAGAACAGCTTCCCGCGATACGGCACCGCCAGCACAGAATCCTGGCCCGCGACCTGCCCGCTGCCGAGCGGTTCGGCCAGCGGTGTCTTCTCTCCAAGCAGCACGCTGTCGCGGTAGATGCCCTCGCCGGTGACGCGGTAAAGCCGTTCGGCAATGTTGAGCCGCTTGATCTTGATGACAGCCTTGCCGCCCGGCTCGATCGTCAGGCGCGTGCCCGCGAAACCGAAGCCGTCTTTGGGAAACTCGTAACCGTGGCTGCGGACGTAGAAGAAAACCGTCTGTCCCGCAAGTCCCGGCTCGCCGAAGGCGACGCGTCCGGCGCTATCGGTGATGAAACGCAGGTGATTGACAGTCTCCAACTCCACCAGCGGCACGCCGCGGCCGGTGTCGGCGTCAACAACCTGAATCTGAAAATAATCCGGAGCAGCGGCCTGTAGGGAAAGGATCTGCGCCCACAAAACACACGACATCCATAAGCAACCGGATGCTTGCTTCAGCCAATTCCGATTCTCGTGCATGTCGTGTCTCTTTCGTCCACCCTTATCGTCGAGGTGGAAAACCGGCCGGCATCCACGCCGGCAGTGCCGCGATCTCAGCCAGCGCACTTTGCGAAACCGGCACGCCCCACGCCTGAAAGAACGGGCCAAGGTTCTTGCCGACGACTTTCGAGAACCTCACCATCCACTGGTCGCGCTTTTCGTCGTCGTTCTTCGGCAATTCCCCTTTTGGCGCGGCGCGATACTCCGCAAAGACCTTCTTGTAAGCATCCCAGCCGAAAGCGTCCTGCAACTGCACATACATCGAGAGGGCAAGGAACGGCTCCTTCTTCCAGAAATCGAAACTCTTGCTGTTGGCCATGTGCTTGGCGTAATTCTTGGCAACTTCGTCGAGGTTCACACGCCCCTTGGCCGGAGACACGCCGCAGAGTTTGTCGAAAACAAACATCGTGAAGACGTTGCACGTCACCTCGCCGGTGCCGTCGAAAGTCCAGTGGCCACTTTGGTGATTGTGGCCCAACTCATGAAAAATGCCCCAGTTGCCTTTCAGTAGCGCTTCTTTGCTGGTGAAATTCTTCGGCTGATCCATCCACGCCATGATCGGATAGCCAGAATGCATGTAGCCCGCGGAAATCTGCTGGTCACACACCACGCGTTCCGGCCGGCGACGCTCGGTGGTGGTGCCGGCCAGTTCGTCCTCCAGTTCCACGATCCGCTCCCACACTTTCATCAACGCCTCCGGGTCGTCGAGCGTGCGCACGAACGATGAGGGCACCGTCACGATGACCTTCGAGCACTGCAATTCCGCCCATGGCGCCGGTTCCTTGCGGAGGCGGTCTTTCCAATCCATCGGCTTCGTCTTGCCGAGCACGAAATACGGCGCGGCGACGGCACCGTTGATCTTGACGGTCACACCACCGAGATCGCATTTGTCCGGCACTTCGACGTAGATCAATCCACCGAATGTGCTCGCCACTTTCGTGGATGGCTTGGCGAGATGAACGCGCATCGAGATCTCCGGGAATCGTTCCCACTTGTCGAGGTTCCAAAGGTTGTCGCTGTGTGAACCGATCCGCAGCCAGAGCTTCTTGCCCGCCGCAGACTCCGGAATCTCCACCGTCACCACTCCGCCGGCTGGCGCATAGAGGCCGGTGCTGTGCCACGCGGGAACTGTTGTGTCGAGCGTCAACGAACACGCCACGCGCGGCGTGTTCGGCGGGGCCTCGCCTGGGAAGACCTTGGCGGCAGGATGCGCCTTCACCTGCTCTGGTGGCAGGATCTTCGCTGCCATGGCCTGAAACGTCGCCGCCAACCGCGGCCCAAGGTCGCTCTTGAGAATCGGTGTCTTCGGCGTCGGAACTGTTACGGCCTTGTCGTTGCTGGCCAGCCTCGCGAGCTTTGGCAGGAATGTCGTGTCATTGGGCGGCAACGCGCGCGCGGCGGCGGTGATCGTCGCCGAGGCTTGTTCCACGTCATGGGCGTTGAGCCGGAACCGGCCGGCCATGTGTTCGAGCGTGTAGTGCAACGCCAATCCTGCATGCAGTGTCGTCGGCGGCCGGTCGCCCACCGTAAAACCACGCGAACTCGTGCGCGCTGTCGTGCCATCCCCCCACACCATGCCCATCGGCATGAGCAGTCTGTTGCCAGGATAATCCGTCTTCAAATCCTTCCCCGGATTCAACTGCGCCCATCCCCATCCGCACGAACCGGTAATCAACCCACCACCGCCCGCCACGAACTTCGTCACCGTCTCCACGTCGTTGTCGGAGAAACTATGCGCGCTGGACACGAGCACATGGACCGAGTTCAGCCGATGGAGGTCCGCGTCGGCCGCCTTGAAACCCCGCTTGTCGAAAAACTCAACGAGACCATTCTTGCGGTAAAGCCCGACATGAAGCTTCGTCCCCGCGGCCGGCGCGCGCCCGGCTGCGGCCCAGCGCACGGCATTGGCCATCAGCGCCCCAGTATCAGCCTCCCCCAGCGCATTCACGCCGAGATAGCCGTCGTGACTGAACGCCACTACGCGACCGTTGCCAAACCGCGCTGCTCCCACCACTGCCCCCGACGACTCTCGTCCCGTGCTGCCGGCCACCACCGGGAAGGCCGCGTCACCAAAAACGCACAATGTTCCTGGAGCGCCTGGCGCGGCGATTTCACGCACTCCGTCGAGCAGCTCAGCAAGGTCCGCTTTCAGCGTGCTCGTCTTTGCCGGAACGGACGGAACACTTGTTGCCGCTGCGTCCGCTTGCAAGGAGGTGAGCGAAAACAACACCGTCGCCGTCAGAAACAATATCGTTCGCATGACGCGGCGAACATGCCTCAGCAAAACCTTTGCGTCAACGTTGCTTCCCGCGAGCGCAGACGTCTTGCCTGCACCACTCGAATATGAGGCCCGTTCGGAAGACGCCCTCTACACTCTCCAACCCGTCGTCAAAATGCTTTGACCATCGCGCCGTCGTTGTCGAAGATACGGCACGTGGAGACTGTGCATATTGTCCAACCCAATCCGCTCTGGATCGCGCCGTTTGTGGCGCTGCTTCTGAGCATCGCGTTGATGCCATTCATCGCGCCGCATTGGTGGCACCGCCGCTACCCGTGGGTCGCCGTCGCCCTCGGCGCGCTCACGGCTGGCTACTACGTCTTCGGTCTGCACAACGGCGTGCGCATGCTGCATTCGCTCCAAGAATACGTCAGTTTCATCGCTCTCATCGGCTCGCTCTTCATCGTCAGTGGCGGCATCCACATCAACGTTCGCGGCGAGTCCACGCCGATGGCCAATGTCCTTTATCTGCTTGCCGGCGCGCTGTTGGCCAACGTGCTGGGCACCACCGGCGCCTCGATGCTGCTCATCCGGCCGTTCCTGCGCACCAACAAATACCGGCTCACGACCTACCACATCGTCTTTTTCATCTTCATCGTCAGCAACGTCGGCGGATGCCTGACGCCGCTCGGCGATCCGCCGTTGTTCCTTGGCTACCTGCGCGGCGTGCCGTTTTTCTGGGTCGCGGAGAAATGCTGGCCCATGTGGGCATTCGCGGTTGGCACGCTGCTCGCTGTGTTTTGGGTGATTGACTACCGCAACTTCCTGCGCGCCCCACGGGCGGTGCGCGCCAAGGAAACCGCCCGCGAGGAATGGCGTTTCGATGGAATGCACAACGTCTTCTTCCTGCTGCTGATCCTCGTGGCAGTTTTCATTCAGCAACCGCCGTTCCTGCGCGAGGCGCTGATGGTGATAGCGGCGGTCGGCTCGTATTTTACAACGAAGAAGCCAGTGCATGAGGCCAACGACTTCAACTTCGCCCCGCTGAAGGAAGTGGCGTTCCTCTTCGTCGGTATCTTCGCAACGATGGTGCCGGCACTGGACTGGCTTGAGTTGAACGCGCGCCAGGTCGGCATCCAAACCGCCGGCCAATTCTATTGGGGCACCGGCATGCTCTCCGGCGTCCTCGACAACGCGCCGACCTACCTCTGTTTTCTCTCCGCAGCCATCGGTCTCTTCGGCGACAGCGGCGTCACCACGCCGGCCCAACTCGTCGCCGCCAATCACCTTTACCTCGTCGCCATCAGTGTCGCGTCGGTCTTCTTTGGCGCCTGCACCTACATCGGCAACGGCCCCAACTTCATGGTCAAGAGCATTGCCGATCACGCCGCAGCGAAGACGCCGAGTTTCTTCGGCTACGTCTTTCGCTACGTCGTGCCCATCCTGCTGCCGGTGTATGCCGTCGTGTGGTGGATTTGGTTCCGGTGATCATCCAACGGAACAGTGAAGCGCTGGAGTAATCCTTGAACGTTTACCCCCTCCTGCTCCATCACTCCAACACTCCACAACTTTTCGCGCCGACGGCGTCAGTTTCGTCATCGGCGGCACGAGCGACAACACGAACAGGGTGCAACTACTGGGCACGTCCACCTTCAGCAACCCGCCCTCGCTACAGAACGTGCTCGACGTGGTGGATAATCTGAATGAGTTGACCGGTGCGCTTGGGAGATGAGAAGCGGCTTGCACAAGCGAAAACCACGCTTGACGCAAACCGTTCCATCCGTTAGTTGAAATGTCGTTGGCGGACAGCCTGTTCTCCAACGATAAAAGGGTTCGAGGTCATGTCGGCCTCGAAGGCTTTGGATGGTCGGGCCGCCATCCGATGAATGTAATTGCAGGGTATGCAATGAAGCATCGGATGCGGCGATCATGGTTGAGAAAGTCAACTCTCTGCGGAAACACGCTCCTCCTGTCTCTCTCACATTCAGCGTGAAGTTCTGCCTTGCCTCAGTCAGTTTGATGGCTGGTCTACTTGGGTGCTGCGGGCACCACAACAGCGAGGGCACGGCGTCAAGCGGCGCGCTCATTGTAACGGTGACAGGCCTGCTCGTGGCCATTCCCTCGATATTCGCTTGCAGCTGGCTGGTCCACAGCATCCGCGGGATGACGGTGGAGGTGGACAATTTCACGAACAAACTGGCCACCGCGTTGGAACGCGAGTTTGTGTGGGAATGAGGTTGCCATGCGCCGTTATTCCCAACGTCATCTGTCGGTGCTGGCGGATATCAACATCACGCCGCTGTTGGACCTGGCGTTCGTGCTTCTGATCATCTTCATCATTACGACGCCGCTGTTCGAGCAGTCCATCGGTGTGAACCTCGCCAAAGCTGCCAAGGCGCAGCAGCAGAAGCCTACGCCCGGCCGCACGGTGAGCATTGATAAGACGGGCCAGATTTACATTGACCGCTCACCGGTGGACCTCGACACGCTGCGGGTGTCCATGAACGCGCTGCACAACGAAGACCAGGACGTGGCCGTGCTCATCCGGGTGGACAAACAGCAGCAGTTCGAGAAATTTGTGCAGGTGGTGGACGTGCTTAAAAGCGCCGGCATCAGCCATGTGGGTATCGTGGCGCTGAGTGAAGGTCAGTCGCGTTAGCGAATGCTCCAGAAGGTCGAGGCTTGAGAAGAGAAACCACCAACAATCCATCGTTGCCATGTGTGTGTCGCGTTTGCTGCTCAAGCGAGAGCCATGCTTGACACAAACCGTTCCACTCGTTAATTGAGATGGTGTTGGGGACAGCCTGTTCTCCAACGATAAAAGGGTTCGAGGTCATGTCGGCCTCGAAGGCTCTGGATGGTCGG
This sequence comes from Verrucomicrobiota bacterium, assembly GCA_016235595.1. Lineage (GTDB taxonomy): Bacteria > Verrucomicrobiota > Verrucomicrobiia > CAIQCK01 > CAIQCK01 > CAIQCK01. Next base: position 417,268 of record JACRJX010000015.1, on the reverse strand, counting down.
GCCGCCATCCGATGAATGTAATTGCAGGGTATGCAATGAAGCATCGGATGCGGCGATCATGTTTGGGAAAGCCAGAGCTTCACGGAGACTCTATCCTGTCTCCCTCTCATTCAGCGTTAAGCGTCGCGTCGCGCCTGTGGACGATGACCGGGCCGCATTCTGATTCATCAGCGCAAATCGCGGTTCTCTCACCATGAATACGAAAATGTTTGTTGCTCTCATCGTTTATGCAGGACTCCTGATTGTCGTGAGCGCCGTTCCTCTATGGGTCGAGCGAGAGACCGCCTCCCAAGCCCTTCTTTTTGGCGGCGTGGCTGGTGTGCTCTGCCTGGTTTGGGGAGTTCGGGGTCTGTTCGGCTCCCGCCGCCATTTAGGACCGGGCCTGACGCTGGGCGTGATTAACTTCGTGCTTTTGTCACAGACGGTCACCCGATGGATGCCATCGAGCAGCGGCGAGCCGGGGAGTCTCATCCTGACGATTCTGATCACCATCATGCTTTTTGTGACCTTGGGTTTGTTGGCATGGTTGCTTCCCCGCGAGGATTTCGGGAAGCCAAACGCAGCAGGGGTGCATAAAACACAGGACACAGCTGCGACGACACGGAAGTCTTCATGACATCGGATTTCCAAATAACGAAGTGGCCGTCACGATAGCATTCCTGCTGAAACCCATGCTGAAGAACCATGAATATCGAGATTAAAATCCGCGGTATCAATGATCGGAGGAGAGACCTTCACAGTTTCATTGAGGAACAAGTCAAACAACTCAAGAAAGACCTTCCCATCACAGATGCCCATGTGTTGGTGGAATACCAAGCGGACGTCGCGCCCGCTTTTTGGACCTGCATGCGCTTGGCTGTGCCGGGACGGGATATTTTTGCGTGCGGCCGCGACCACACACCCCTCGCGGCGCTGTTGAAGGTCCGCAAAGAATTGGAGGCAGTGATCAAGCGGCGGAAGGGTCGTCTCGTCAGCAAACGCAAAAGCAACGTGCGAATTCGGAGCGCGAAGGGCAAACAGACCGGCGCTTCATCAAAATAGACAGGCATGAATTGTTCAAGACGTCCGGTCTGCTATTAGTCTCTCGATGTCGGAGTTGCTCATCCGTTTTCGAAAGCCCCTCTTTGCCGGATTTACGACGACGCTCTGAAGCATTACGGGATATCAGCCTCGCATCCAACATCCCGGGAAGCGGTATCGTGCAGGCCGACTCAATTCCTATCTGACCACTTCCACCGAGCAATGCGCCCGCGACGCCACCCACTGCGATACTGAGCCGAGAATCTTCTGCAACCGCGAGTGTCCGTGCGCGCCAACGAACACGCAGTCCGCGCCCCACCGCTCTGCCTCGTGGAGAATCTCCCGCCGCGGGTCACCCCTCCTCACGATCGCCGCAGCCAGCAGTCCCGCTGCGCGCAATCTGTCTGCCGCAGCCGTGGCAAACTCTCGCAACTGCGTCTCTTCCTTTTCGTAATCCTCCGGCATCATCGCCGGCATCGGCGCGCATTCGGAAGAAGAGAACATCGCCATGCTCACCACATCAGTGAACCCCACCACATGCACCGCTGTTCCCGCCGGCCACATTCGCTCCGCGACGCGATTGACGGTCAGGTTGCTGTGCTCCGACCCGTCCACGCCCACGACAAGCCGGGGCGGCGCCACGTCCTCCGCAAACAACCCGCGCGCGATGCGCACCGAGCCGTTCGCTTCCGTTGCCACGCGCTGCGACGTGCTGCCCAACACCATCCGTCCCAGTGCCCCGCGCCCGTGCGAACCCACCACGATCAGGTCAGGCTTGAACTTCTCTGCCTGCTTGAGAATGCCCCACCATGGCGCGTCGTGGCACGCCGCCGCGCTGACCCGCCAGTCGGCAAACCGCTTCTGCAACTGCGCCGCCGCCTGCTGAGCCAGCGCCAGGGCCTGTTCCTCCGTTTCGATCGCGTGCGCCCGGGAGAGTCTGACCGGTGGTGGCATCAACTCCGCAGCGGCCGCGATCTCGCTGCCCGGTGGCGGCAGCCAAACATCCGCCACCGAAACCACCAGCACCTCGGTCTGCCGCGGCAGGCCAGCGCGCTTCAGATCGTTCAACGCCGCGGTGGCACATTGCGACCCGTCATGGGCGATCAACAGTTTCATCTTCTCTTTCATGGTTCACTCCTCCGGTTGTCAGCCGCGCGACGCCGGCGCAGCCACTTCTCCAGTTCCACGACGACAAAAATTACGCCCGCCAGCGCGATACACAAGCCCAACTCTGCTGCATCCAGCGCCACCGTTTTGAACACGCGCTGGCACGGAGGCAGGTAGATCACCGCCAGTTGCAGCGCGAGTGACACCGCCACGGCTCCCGCCAGCGGCTTGTTCGACATCAATCCTTGTGTGAACAGCGACGCACTCCAAGAGCGGATGGCCAGCGCGTGCGCCAGTTGGGCAACCGTCACGGTCGTGAATACCATCGTCTGCCAGTGCGGATTACCAGCCCGCCATTCGTAATAGCCCGTCGCCAGCGACAACAACCCCATCAGCACACCCACCCAGGCGATGTGCCAGCCCATGCCGCCCGCGAAGATGCTCACCCCAGCGCGTTGTGGCGGACGGCGCATCACGTCGCGCTCGGCAGGCTCCACGCCCAGCGCCAAAGCCGGCAACCCGTCGGTCATCAGGTTCATCCAGAGGATTTGCAGCGGCAGCAACGGCAGCGGCATGCCGGCCAGCGGCGCGATCAACATCAGCCATATCTCCGACGCGTTGGTGGTGGCGATGTATTTGATGAACTTGCGGATGTTGTCATAGATGACGCGCCCCTCGCGCACCGCGGCGACGATGGTGGCGAAGTTGTCATCCATCAACACCATCGCGGAAGCTTCCTTCGCCACATCCGTGCCTGCGATCCCCATCGCCACGCCGATGTCAGCCTTCTTGAGCGCCGGCGCGTCGTTGATGCCATCGCCGGTCATTGCCACAACCTGCCCTCGCGATTGCAGTGCCTCGACGATCTTCAGCTTGTGCGCTGGCGCGACACGCGCATAAACCGAAACCTCGCCCACAACTTTTTTCAGTTCGGCGACCGACAAACGTTCCAGCTCCTGCCCGGTCATCACGTGACCATCACCAGCGATGCCCAACTCGCGCGCAATCTGCATCGCTGTCAACGGATGGTCACCGGTGATCATTACGGGTCGGATGCCCGCGCTGACGCACGTCTGCACCGCCTCGCGCGCCTCTGCCCGAAGCGGATCCATCATTCCGACAAAGCCGATGAAGATGAGATCGCGTTCCAGCAAGGCCACGTCCGCCTGGCCGGGCAGTTCCGCCAGCGGCCGAAATGCCACACCCAGCACGCGCATCCCGCGCTGCGCAAGTCGGTCGTTTGCCACCTGAATCCGCTCGCGCCACGCATCGTCGAGCGGTTCAGCCCGTCCTTCGGACCACACACGCGACGACACTTGCAGCAGCGATCCAACAGCCCCTTTGGCAAAACTGACGCCGGGCGCATCGCCATGCAATCCGGCCAGACTCACAGCTTCCGGTTCCCTTCGATGCACTGTCGTCATCCGTTTCCGCTCGGATTCAAATGGCACCTCCGCCACGCGCGGCAGCACTCGTTCGAGTTCAGCTTTTCGCAGACCGCACTTTGCCGCCGCTACCACCAGCGCCGTCTCCGTCGGATCGCCCACGACCCCTGCCCCATCCACCACCGTATCGTTACAAAGCGCCGCGCCCACAAGCAACCGCGCGAACTCCGGCCGCTCGCGCAGCGCAGCCTCGCTGAGCATCGCGGCGTCCATCTGACAGCCGGCGATCTCGACCACCGCGACCGTCATCCGGTTTTCCGTCAACGTGCCGGTCTTGTCCGAGCAGATCACCGTCACCGAGCCGAGTGTTTCGACGGCGGGCAATTTGCGGATGAGAGCGCGGCGTTTGAGCATCCGCTGGGCGCCGAGCGCCAGCGCAATGGTCACCACCGCCGGCAGTCCCTCCGGCACCGCCGCCACCGCCATGCTCACCGCCGTCAGGAACAGCAACGTCAACGGCTCCCCTCGAAGCAGGCCGAGCACAAACACCACCGCCACAATCACCAGCGCCACGACCGCCAGGACTTTGCCAAGATGATCGAGCCTCCGCTGCAACGGCGTCGGTTCGCGTTTGACAGTCTGGATCATCGTGGCGATGCGGCCCAGTTCCGTCTCCATGCCTGTTGCGGTCACGGCCACGGTGGCGCGGCCATAAGTGACAACCGTGCCCATGAACACCGCGTTGGCCCGGTCACCCAGCGCAGCATCAGTGGCCACCACCGCGCGAACGTCCTTCTCGACCGGCGCCGACTCACCCGTGAGCGCAGCCTCCTGCACACGCAGGTTTGCGGCCTCGACCAGACGCGCGTCGGCGGGAATGAAGTTGCCCGCCTCGACCGATACGATGTCGCCCGGCACCAGTGCAGTCGCGGCAATTTCCCGCAAATGGCCGTCGCGCCGGACACGCACGGTCGGCGCAGCCAGTTGCTTCAGGGCCGCCATCGCCTTCTCAGCCCGGTTCTCCTGCGTGAAGCCGAGGATGGCGTTGAGGATGATAATCGCGAGGATGGCACCCGCATCAACGAATTCACCAAGCGCGGCCGAGATGACCGCCGCAATGATAAGAATGACGACCATCGTGGCGGTGAACTGCTCCCACAAGATGCGCCAAGGGCTTTTCCGTCCGCGCTCAATAAGTTGGTTCGGCCCATGCCTGTCGAGCCGCCGCGCGGCCTCGGCGTCGGCCAGTCCACAGGCCGGATCGACACCGAGTTGTTGGAGCACCGCAGCGAGATTCTGACCCGTCTGCGGTGAAGGCGTTGCAGTCATCGTAGCCATTCTCCCCGCTCTGGCGTCACTGTCAATACGGTAACGCTGGCGATGGCAGCTCTTGCGGGCGACAACCGCGCTGGCGGGCAGCTGCGGAATGAGTTACGATTGCCATACGCATGAGCACCGTCATCCAGATCGCCGGGCCGGCCAAACACATCGGTTTCATCTCCACTCGTTTTTGCGGCACGGATGGCGTGACGCTGGAAGCGCGAAAGTGGGCGCAGATTCTACAGGACATGGGCCACTCGTGTTTCTGGATGGCCGGGTTGCTTGACGGTCCGCCGGAGAACAGTCATCACGCGCCGCTCGCTTTCTTTGGTCATCCCAGAGTCGCGCAGCTCCAGGAGAAGCTGTTCGGCGTGACGTCTCGCACGCGGGCGATCACCGATGATATCCAGGACATCAAGGAGCAGCTCAAGAATGAGTTGTATCGCTTCATCGAGAAGTTTCAGATCGAAGTGCTCATCCCCGAGAATATTCTCTCCATCCCGATGCATGTGCCGATGGGACTGGCAATGACGGAAGTGATCGCCGAAACGGGCCTGCCCACGATTGCGCATCATCACGACTTCGCCTGGGAACGGGAACGATTCGTGGTCAGCGCGGTCAACGATTACCTCCGAGCCGCGTTTCCCGGCGCCATGCCGCGCACCGAACACGTGGTGATCAACTCGATGGCACAGAAGGAACTCGCCCGCCGCTGCAGCCTCCCCTCAGCCATCATCCCCAACGTGCTTGACTTCGAAACGCCGCCGCCCGGTTTCGACGACTATACCCGCGACCTGCGGCAGGAAATCGGTTTGCGCGATGATGACTGGTTCATTCTCCAGCCCACGCGTGTGGTCCAGCGCAAGGGAATCGAACACGCCGTTGAACTGGTGCGCCGCCTCAAAGACCCGCGCGCGAAACTTGTGGTTTCCCATCCCGCCGGTGACGAAGGCAGCGCCTACATGGCGATGTTGAACGACCGCATCGCCGACGCCGGCATTGACGTGCGTTTCATCGCAGACCGCGTGGGCGAAACGCGCGGCATCAACGCCGAGGGCCGGAAGGTTTACACCCTGATGGATGTTTACCCGCACGCGGACCTGGTCACTTATCCGAGCCACTACGAGGGGTTCGGCAACGCCTTTCTCGAAGCCATCTATTTCGGCAAGCCGGTCGTTGTGAACACCTACTCCGTCTATGCGCGCGACATTGACCCGCTCGGTTTCAAGACCGTTGAGATGTCCCACCTCGTCACGCGCGAGGTCGTTGAGCAGACGCGGGAAGTCCTCTCCAACGCCGCGTTGCGCCAGCAGTGGGCCAAAACCAATTACGACCTCGGCGTCAAATACTTCTCCTATGCCGTCGCCCGCCGGAAGCTCGCCGCCCGCCTGGCCAATATCTTCGGCGAAGGCGTCTAGCGAAAAGGCCGGTCCACGCCGGCTGGTCGTCGGTGGCGACGCTGCTCATATCTTGCGCTGCGTCACATGAACTCAGGCCGGCACCGGTATCCAGCGGCTGCTGTATGGCGGTAGTTCCACCGGTCCCGCTGACGGCGCAACCGGCCGCACACAGACCCGATCCGGGCTCGCGTTGTGCAGGCACAACATGCGGTCCGCACCATCGGCGCTCTCGCGCAGCACAGCAAACACGCGCTCATCCAGATCAAGCACGTGTTGCGCGGCGTCAGGCGCGAACGCCGCGTGCGAGGCGCGAGCGCGGAGCAGTTCGCGATAGCCGCCGAAGACGCGGGCGCGCAACGAACCGGCGTCGGCAAGCTCCGCTTCGAGCCGCGGGCGGTCGAGTTTCTCGCGATTGATACGGCGCTTGATGCCGCTGGCCTCCACGCCAGCGCGGTCGCCGCGCGAACCAAAGAGTGAGTGGAAGTAGATGCCCGGCATGCCTTGGAGGCTGAGCATGATCGCCTGCGCGGTAAGAAACTTGCGGGCCACCAGTTCCACCGGTTCGCCCGCGGCGGGGTTTGAGAGCGCGTCGAGATAGTTGATGTTCAACTCGTAGGGCACCTGCGAACCGTCGGACATGTTCTTGTAAGAGACGAACCCACCATGATCCAACGTGCGTGCCACCAGTGCGTCGATCTCGGTATCGTTGAGGATGCCGCGCGCCGGATTCAGTCCGATGCCGTCGTGCGAAGCGAGGAAATTGAAAAAGGTCACGTGTTCCGACGGCAGCGCAAGCGACTGTGCCCATCGCGTGAGTTTGCCCGCGTTGCCAGCAGCCAGCGCGTGCAGCACCAGCGGCGGCAGGGCGAAGTTGTAGATGAGTTGCGCTTCGTTCGTGCCGTCACCGAAGTAGCTGACGTTGTCGGCGTGCGGGACGTTGGTCTCGGTGATGAGCAGCACGCGCGGAGCGACCTCGTCGAGCACCGCGCGCATCAGTTGGACAACGCAATGCGTCTGCGGCAGGTGCAGGCAGGTGGTGCCGATTTCCTTCCAAAGAAACGCGATGGCGTCGAACCGGATGAATCGCGCGCCTTTCGCGATATAGAACAGCAGCGTCTCCAGTGCGCGGAGCAGGACCGCCGGATTCTTGAAATTCAGGTCCACCTGGTCGGCACTGAACGTCGTCCAGACCTTGCGCGGCCCGGAAGCAGCGATGAACTCGGTCAGCAATGGCAGGGCACGCGGGCGCACGACGCGGGAAAAGTCGTGATCGCCTTCGACAGTAACGAAGAAATCGCGGAACTCCGGCTCATCACGCAGGAACCGCCCGAACCATTCGCCCTGCGCCGACGCGTGGTTGAAGACGGCGTCAAACATCAGATCGAAACGTTGTCCGAGCCGGGCGATGTCGTCCCACACGCCGTAAGCGGCATCCACGGCAAGGTAATCCTTCACCGCAAACCCATCGTCGGACGACGACGGAAAAAACGGCAACAGATGAACACCGCTGACAACGCCGGTGAGGTGGTCTTCGATAAATGCAGTCAGCGTTTGCAGCGGCGCCCTGTCCGGCTCGCGCACCTGATCGGCATAGGTGATCAACAGCGCATCGCCCTGCGCCAGGCCCAAGGCTCCGCGCGGGGAACCTGGCGTGTGTGCAGATCGATGGCGGGCGATCAGTTGCTCCAACAGTTTCGCGGCTTCGCGGCTTCGCTGGGGGCCGTAAAGTGTCGCGAGCAACGTTGAGATTCGCGACGGCGTCCGGTCAACCTTCATTGTCCAGCCTCACCGCCTCGGAGAGTTCCCACAGGAACGTTGGCAGAGCCGACTCAATGCGGTTCCAATTCGGGATCAGCGGCGACCACAGAGGATCGTCCTGAAACGCTTTCGCGGCAGTGCGGATGCTGCGCACAAAGGTCGAGACGGCGCTCTCCTCCTCGTGGCGCGGGTAGGTGAGACTGTTAATAGCCGAGTCGGCGGCGTAGAACCGCAGCGTGTCCTCAGCCTGCCGGCTGTAGGCGCTCAGTAGCGTGTCGAACAGGCCCGCGTCGAGCTTAATGCCTTCTGCGGCCATCCGGCGGAAGAACGACCGCGCGATGTCGGCGGCCATCTTGTTGAGACCCTTGTCCGGGTCGCGCTGCGAAAGCTCCTGGTGCTTGTGCTCGTAGTTCTCGCACAGCTCTGACTGGCAGATCGCGCGCGGCGCGCAGTTGCGGAACACCTCGGCCAGCAACCCCACCTCCAGCGCCCAATCGTGCGGGATGCGCACGCGCCGCACGAGGTCCATATCCATCGAGAACTCGCCCGCCAGTGGATAGCGGTAGGTGTCCATGTAGACGAGATACGGATGCTGGCCCAGGATGTTTTTCAGCGCTCGAATCAACGGTGTCACCATCAGGCGCATGACGCGTCCGTTGAGCCGGTCGGACACGCGCGCGTAGTAACCCTTGCAGAAGTCGAAGCCGAGCGCCGGATGCGCCACCGGATAGCAAAGCCGCGCTAATAACTCGCGGCTGTAGGTGACGATGTCGCAATCGTGCACGGCCACCATGCGCGCCTGGTCGCTGGCCAGCATGTAGCCAAAGCAAATCCACACATTGCGGCCTTTGCCGGCGGGCCCAGGGCTGAGTTCCGCATCCTCCAGCTTGCGGAACAACGCCTGCATTCGCGGACCGGAGTTCCACAGCAACACGGGCTTCTGCGGCAGTTGCGCGAAAAAACGCCGCGCGGCATTCCAGCTTCGCCGGTTGGCGCCATCCACGCCCACGATGATCTGCTTGAGGTAAGGCACGCCGCTGAGCTGGCGCGCGATAAGCTTCAATGCTTTGGACCCCAACTCGTGCGCGTGACACGGCAGCACCAACGCGATGGGTGTTTCCTCGCTGAACTGAACCAGTCCCTGTTCCAGCCGTTGCACGTCCGGGCGGCCGAGCCGATGCAACGTGGCGATGGCGCCGGTTTGGAAGAAGTCAGCCATGGTTTCGTCTCCGATCCGTTGCTTCTATTGAGAACAACCCGCTTCGGTGGATGGCGGCCCGACCATCGCGTTGGCCTCTGAGATCACACGATCTCAGACCCTTTGGCGCACGCGCCAATTGCGCGGCGCGATACCGGGCGAATCTCACACCCGGACTTCGCGCGCGTCAAGACGCAATCCCGGCCCGCACAAAATTAGTTCGCTCCCGCCAAACGGCTGTGGAACGGTATGCCACGATGGAACTCGTTATCGCCCATCACCACTATCGTCCCGGCGGCGTGCGCAAGGTCATTGAACTGGCCGCGCCGCACTTGGTGCGCGTGATCAAACCGGCCATTCGCAAGGTCATCCTGGCGGGCGGCGAGGAAGCTGACGCGTCGTGGCGATTGCTCATTTGCCGTGCGCTCGCCCCAGTGCCGGTCGAGTTCTTTATCGAACCAGCGTTCGGTTATTTCTCGGAACAAAAGGGCCGTCCCGCGACCCTGCGGCGTCAATGCCGACACGCTCTCGATCGCCTTCTCGCCGGACGCGCGGCGTGCGATTGCGTCGTGTGGGTCCACAACCCCGGTCTGGCCCGCAACCTTCTTTTCGTGCGCGAACTCGTGCGCACGTGCGAGGCACTGCGAATCCCGCTGCTCGCTCACCACCATGACTGGTGGTTCGATAGCCGCTGGCAACGCTGGCAGGAACTGCGCCGGTCAGGCTTCCGCACGCTCGACGCCGTCGCCAGAACTGTGTTCTGTTCGACGCCCAATGCTCGTCACATTGCCATCAACCGGGCGGACGCCGCCATTCTCCGGAAACACTGCGGTCCACGGGCCGCTTGGATACCCAACATCGCCGAGCGCGGCCATCTGCCCACGCCTGTGCGCGTGCGCGGGGTGAGACGCTGGCTGCGCGGGCAACTGGGCGACGGCGCGCCCGTCTGGCTCATGCCCTGCCGCCTGCTGCGCCGCAAGAACATCGCCGAAGCGTTGCTGCTGACGCGCTGGCTGAGACCCGAGGCATGGCTCGTCACGACGGGCGGTGTCAGTTCAGCCGGCGAGAAACCTTACGCCGACAAGCTCAGCACCGTTGCCCGTCACCACGGTTGGCGGCTCCGCCTGGGAATCTTGCAGGGCGACGAATCCCACAAACCCACCGTCGCCGAATTGCTTTCGGCCAGCGAAACCGCACTGTTGACCTCGATTCAGGAAGGCTTCGGTCTGCCGTATGTCGAAACCGCTGTCGCGCGTCGGCCGCTCATCGCCCGCCACCTGCCCAATATCGCGCCCGACCTGGCGCAATTCGGTCTTCGGTTCCCGCAGTCCTACGACGAGCTTCTCGTTTCGCCCGCACTGTTCGACTGGCAGGCGGAAGTGGTCCGGCAGGAATATCTCTTCCGTCGCTGGCTCGGCCAAATGCCGCGCGCCTGCCGCAGGTTGGCGGGCAAACCGACACTGCTGGCTGCGGGCCGCATCCGGCAACCGGTGCCATTCAGCCGGCTCACGCTCTTTGCGCAACTGGAGGTGCTGGTCCATCCGCCGGAACAATCCTGGGCGCTCTGCGCGCCGCTGAACCCGTTCCTGCACACGTGGCGCACGCGGGCGGCGCGCGGCGCGTTGCGGGTCACGTCCTGGCCCGGCTGCGCGACGCAAGGGTTGAGCGGAAACGCCTACGCGCGGCGATTTGGGCGGTTGCTGGAGACTGCATCCGGGAGCGGGGCTGCCCCCTTGGCAAGCTGCGCCATTCAACAACAATTCATGGCTGAAAAACTGTCCGCGCCTCATCTTTATCCGTTGCTGTGGAGTGGCGAGATATGAGCATCCGAGCCGTCATCTTTGATGTTTATGGCACCCTGCTCGAAGTCGGTCCGCCACCCGTTGACGCCGACGCGCGATGGACCGCCTTGTGGCAGGAGCACATCGGCATTGAGCCACGCTTGAGTCTTGCCGCGTTTGCCACGGCGTGCGATCAAATCATTGCGCGCGAGCATGCCGCCGCGCACACAATGGGCATTCAATTTCCCGAAATCTATTGGCCCGCCGTGATCGCCGAAGTTGTGCCTGATGTTTCACGTTTGTCGGAGCCACGACGTGATGAGTTCTTGTTTCGCCATGCGCAACTCTTGCACACGGTGCGGCTGGCAGAAGGCGCTGCCAGCGTGTTGCGCTGGCTCGTGGATGCGGGCTGTTTGCTCGGCGTCGCCTCCAATTCCCAACCCTACACCATCCGCGAGTTGGATGTTGCTCTGGCTGGCGATGGCATCTCGCGCGACTTCTTTAAGCCAGCCCTCTGTTTCTGGTCTTTCGAGCACGGCTTCAGCAAACCAGACCCGCACGTCTTTCGTTTGCTCACCGCCCGGCTACGCGCCCAAGACATCGTCCCAACTGAAATCTTGATGGTTGGCGACCGCCTCGATAACGACATCGAGCCGGCGCGCGCCCAAGGCTGGCAGGCGTGGCATCTGACGCCGAGCGGCTGGCCATCTTTGCGCGATTGGCTGCAACGTCGGTGACTGCAATGACCCCAGACTTTCAAACATCCCTTCGCATCGGCGGCCTCGCGCTGCCGTCGCGGTTTTTTCTCGCGCCGCTGGCGGGCTACACCAATCTCCCCTTCCGCCTCGTTGTGCGACCGCTCGGGGGCCTCGGACTGGCCACCACCGACCTCGTCAACGCGCGCTCGTTGATTGAGAAGCGCCGCCAGGCTTTTGAACTGATCGAGACGCGCCCCGACGACCGGCCACTCGCGGTGCAAATCTTCGGCACCGTCAAAGAAGAACTCTGCGCCGCCGCACAACTCCTCGAGTCGATCGGCGTAAGCATTGTGGACCTCAACATGGGCTGTCCGGTGCACAAGGTCGTTCGCGGCGGCGGCGGCTCGGCCATGATGCGCGAAGCCGACAAGACCGTCGCGCTCGTCCACGCGCTGGTCGGGAGCGTGAAGATTCCTGTGACCGTAAAGATGCGGCTTGGCTGGGACGACGCGAACATCAGTGCGCCGTTTTTCGCCCGGGAATTCGAGCAAGCCGGCGTCACCGCCATTACCATCCACGGCCGCACCCGCGCGCAAGGTTTCAGCGGCAGCGTCAACCGCGCCGGCATCCGCGCCGTCGTCGAAGCCGTCGGGCGCATCCCAATCATCGGCAACGGTGACATCCGTACCGTTGAGGACGCGCGAACGATGTTCGCCGAGACCGGTTGCGCCGCCGTCGGCATTGGGCGCGGCGCGCTGCTGAACCCGTGGATTTTCCAACAGTGCGAAGCTGCGCTAGTCCGCGGTGAACTGGTGGTGACACCGGGCTACATAGAGCGAATCAACTTCATGGTCAGTCACTACGAGATGTTGCAGAGCTTCCGTGGAGAGCGCGTCGCGTGCATCCAGTTTCGCAAGATGTCGCGCTGGTATGGCCGCGCTCTCCGCATCTCCAAGGCGACCCAGCACCGCCTCGTCATGCTCAAAGATGCCGCCGGGTTTTACGGTCTCGTTGCCGAGTTGCGCACCATGACGCCGCGCCCCGAGACGCCAGTCAAACACCAGGAACCCCATATTCCGATGCCGTCAGGTCCGAACGAGCAGTGGTAATCAACCACAGGCTGAAAAACTTCTTGTGACTCTTGCGCCCTTTTGTGGCTAATATCCAACCATGCTTTGGTGTGACCAGTTAGCTCAAAAGATCGAAGGACCGCAGACCATCAATGACTCGAAGACGCCTTCGGGCCGGGTGCACGTCGGCGCATTGCGCGGTGTCATCATCCATGACGTGATGTTCCGCGTGCTGAAGGAACGCGGCGTGCCCGTGCGCTACCTCTACGGCGTGGACGATTACGACCCGGTGGACGAAATCCCCTACGGCCAGCGCGAGCATTTCGAGAAATACCTTGGCGCGCCGCTCTGCAACACGCCGCCGCCGGCCGGCTCCGACGCCACCGACATGGCCGAGCATTTCATCCGCGAATTCTTCCAGGTGTTCGATGAGCTCGGCATCAAGGTTGAGAAATACCGGATGCGCGACATCTACCGCAGCGGCAAGTTCAACGAGCCGATTGACGCCATTCTCCGCAACGCCGACAAGGTCCGCCGCATCTACAAGGAAGTCAGCGGCGCCGAGCGGCCCGACACATGGTTTCCGCTCCAAGTCATCTGCGAAAAATGCGGCCGCATCGGCACCACCGAGGTCACCAGCTACGACGGCAAGGAAGTCACCTACACCTGCCGGCCTGATCTCGTGAAGTGGGCGCGCGGCTGCGGTTACTCCGGCAAGGTCTCGCCGTTCGACGGCCACGGCAAGCTGCCATGGAAACTTGAATGGCCCGCGAAGTGGACCACGTTCCCTGTTACCATCGAGGGCGCGGGCAAGGACCACAGCACCAAGGGCGGCTCGCGCGACGTCTCGGAGCATTGCCTGCGCGAAATCTTCGGCACGAAACCGCCGCTCAACATTCCGTATGAGTTTTTCCTCGTCGGTGGCGCGAAGATGAGTTCCTCGCGCGGCGTCGGCGCGTCCGCGCGGGACATGGCGAATTTCCTGCCGCCGGAGGTGCTGCGCTTCCTGATGACCAAGCCGCAGCCGAAGCATCCGGTGAACTTTTCGCCTGACGAAGTCTATATCACGAAGCTCTTCAACGAATTCGACCGGTACCACTGGAGGACCTACCACGACGCGAAGGCGTTGGAGCCGGACAAGCGGCTCTATTTGCTGTCGGAGATTGCGCCGGAAGGCGACTTCCACGATGCGAACTTCCAGCTTGTCGTGACGCTCGTGCAGATGCCGCACCTCAACCTCGTCGCCGAGATCGAAAAGCGCACAGGTTCCAAGTTAACGGAGATGGAACTGAAGCATCTCAACCGCCGCATCCAAGCCGCCAAATTCTGGCTGGAGAACTACGCGACCGAGGAGGAGAAAACGAAGTTGCAGGAGACGCTGCCGGCCCGCGCGCAGCAGCTCACGCAAACGCAACGCGCGTTCCTCAACATGCTCGCCAATGCGCTGCCCGGGACAGCATGGGAAGACGAGCCGCTCCAGCACAAGATCTTCGAGGTCGAACGCCTCGTGCCCATCGAGTATCCCGTCGGTTTCCAAGCGATCTACCGTGTGTTGCTCGACCGTGACAGCGGCCCAAAGGCCGGCAACCTGCTGGCGTTTCTCGACAGCAACTTCGTGCTCAAGCGGCTGAAGGAACTGACGTTCGACAAGACAGCTTTCTGGCGCGAGAGCAGCCTGACCGAACAGGCCTTCGAGCAGTGGCTCCTGAAAGAGAAGGCACACGTCAAGTCCGCCACCGCCCGCGCCGATTTCTCCGCGGGTGTCGGCGTCGCCGAGTTCACTGTGACGATGGACGACGACAAGACCCATGCGAAGCGGGTGATCGTCGAACCGTGTGAATCCGCCAGCTGCACGGTCGCCTACGGAAACCGTCTTGCAGAACAGTTGGCCGGTCTGACAGGCGTCGCCATCCAATTCAACAGCTGACGGCGTCGTTTACGCATGCGGGCGCAATACATCCTCGGCACTGACACCGCCGCCGCGCAACGGCTGCGCGTGCTCGACGAAGTCTATCATCAGACAACGATGGCGCTGCTGGAGCGCGTCGGGCTGTGCAAAGGCTGGCGCTGCGCCGACATCGGTTGCGGCACGGGACGGGTGACGGTGGCGATGGCCGGGCAGGTCGGTGCCGCCAGCGTCGTCGGCGTGGATGAGGCGGAAGCTTTCGTTGACATGGCGCGCCAGTTCGCCGCCGAGCGCAAATCCGTCAACGCAGGTTTTGTTTTTGGCAATGCTTACGCGCCTCCCCTGCCCTCCGCGCAATTCGATCTCGTCTATGCGCGTTGTCTGCTGTCGCACTTGAACGAACCCCTGCAGGCGTTGCGAGCCATGACGGCTCTTGCGCGGCCCGGCGGTTCAGTCGTGATCGAAGACATTGATTGCGGCGGCGTGTTCGCTCATCCGGAAGCGCCGGCGTTGATGCAGCATCTCGACCTTTACCAACGCGCAATGCGGCTGAACGGCGGCGATCCGCTCATCGGCCGCAAACTGCCGCGACTCTGCCGCAAAGCCGGCTTGGCGGGCGTGCAGTTCCAGGTCGTTTCACCATCGGAACCGCGCGAACCGGTGAAGCACCTCTATCCGCTGACGCTGGCGTGCCTGAAACCGGCGATCATTGAAGCCGGGTTGGCAACTGCCAGCGAAGTGGACGCTCTCGTCGCCAAACTCAACGCGATGGCGGACGATCCGACTGTGACGATTTCCTCCTGTCCGATGGTTCAAGTTTGGGCGCGCAAATCCTGACCGACCGCGCTATTCTGCGGTCATGATCTACCAACGGTTCTTCCCCGTGTGGCTGTTCCTGGCCGTTCTGATGGCGTTATCCACTCACGCCGCTCCTTCTCTCGTTGAACAAACCGCCGACGATGTCCGCATCGTGCGCGACGACGGGGGCCAGTGGGGCGGCATGTCGGCGGGCATGACGCATCAAAACAATTCGCGCTACCAAGCGAAGAAGATTCTCGACCTTGCCTCGGTGCCGGACACAGCGTGGACGGCGGCGCGTGAGGTGCGACTGTCCGCGTTCTTCTGCGTGCGCGATTTCTCGCTCACGTCGCTCGGCAAAGCCAACGGGCTGGATGAAGCTTTCGAGATCGTTGTCAACGGCAAGGTCCACACGTTTCCAAACATCAGCGGCGTTCCGGCCTATGTGGATGGCAAGCCAATGGCGATGGCATGGTTCGACTTTGCGCTCCCGAAGGAGGAATTCGTGCACGGACGAAACGAAGTTGTCCTCCGGAAAGCACCGACAACGAAGGCGAAGCCTGACGACTATCTTTACCTCGGGATAGACAACAGCGCGGCGCGTGGAAACAGTCTCCTGAGCCTCGACGACGGCAAAACGTGGTCGGCCAAACAACTCAACACCATCGGCGCGCGCGGTGAATACATGGTCCGGCTGGTTCTCCTGGGCGGCGAACGGAGATTCGAAAGCGTCTGGCGGCAGGCCTCAACGCCGGCGTTAAGGGACGCGGCAGGCGCCATCATCTATGCCGGCACGCACGACAGCGAAGCCCGGATGGAGTGGGATCGCTCGCGGCTCGACCTCTCCCAACCGGTGACAGCGGTGGTCGAGGCAACTGGCGCAACCAAGTTCAAGCTCCGCTGGCTCGACGTGGATGGCAAGCCACTGCCACCCATCAATGGCGTCGGGCCGCGATTTGAAACGACATTGAAAGGCAAGTCGACCAGCGGTTTCGTAGTGGATACGGCCGTGCAGTC
Source organism: Verrucomicrobiota bacterium (assembly GCA_016235595.1). Lineage (GTDB taxonomy): Bacteria > Verrucomicrobiota > Verrucomicrobiia > CAIQCK01 > CAIQCK01 > CAIQCK01. The sequence goes on along the minus strand of JACRJX010000015.1, from coordinate 400,810 downwards.
GCTGGCGGTGCGTGGCGCGCGCGGCTACCATGCGGTGGAAGCGCCGATCAATATCTGTCCGCCCATCGCGCAACCCGCTGCAAAAGCGGCGAAACGCAAGCCTTTGTGCCGGATCGAAAAAGACAGTGTGTTGTTGGAGAATGCGACGCTGCGTTCCCGCTTCACGACATCAGGACGGCTGAAGCTCGTCTCCATCTTCAACGAACTGGCCAACACCGAAACCGCGCGCCAGCCGGATAAACTCGACCTTTTCCTTGTCGAGATCGGCACGAACCATTTCTCCGGCACGCGCGACTTTGAGTGCCGCTCGGTGCAGTCCAAAGGGCGCAACGGTTTCACGGCGGAATTGTTCCTGCCTGCGCACTCGCTCGCCGCCACCTTGACCGGCTCAATCAACGCTGACGGATTGCGCCTGGGACTTGCGCTTGCGAACCGTGGCTCTGCGCCGCTCGATTTCAAGGTCGCCTTCCCGCATCTCGCCGGTCTCGCGCTCTCCAACGATCCGGCTGCCGATTACTACTTCTTCCCGCGCGGCGGCGGCATCATTGCCGACCGGCCCGCGCTCATCCGTCAAGGTTATGGTGATCATCAGGCGCTGTATCAGATGATGGATGTTTTCAGTCCATCGCTCGGCGCAGGTTTGTCACTGCGAACCGACGACGCGAACGGCCGGTATAAAATCTTCGCCCTGAGCAAGTGCCTGCCGGGGCGCGCAGCGACACAGACACTGACGCCGTTGTGTCCGACGAAACCGGAGTTCCAGTTCAGCAACACGTTCGAGCAGGTCACCGGCACGAGCGTCGCTGTCGAGTACCTGCGCCGCACGCGCGAGCCGGGCGGGACGTTCGCGCCGGCACCAGCCGTCCTTGCGGCCCATGCGGGCAACTGGAAGACGCCGATGAAGGACTATGCCGCATGGGCGCATCGTGTGTGGAAATTCCGGCCACCGTCGCGGCTCGACGATGTCGCGACCATGATCGCCGTCGGCTGGGGCCGCGATTTGTTGTTCAAGGACGGGAAGTATCGCACCGACTTTCTGAAACCCGGCCGTGACTGCCTCGAGCTGATGTCATGGTGGGATTGGTCAACGATGGGACCGTGGAGCACGCCGTTCGACAAGCTCAAGGAGAAGATCGGCGAAGCGAGCTACACGCGATGGCAGTCATATTTCGTCAAAGACCCGGTGACGGGCCAGACGATGTGGAACAACCAGCCCGGCGATTACGACGGTTACAACGCGCGCTTCGGCGGCCTGCCGGCGTTTCACAAGGCCGTGCGGGAATACAAGAAGAGCGGCTCTCTCATCACGCTCTACACCGACCCGTTCCGACTGGACGACGCCAGCAAGACCGGCCAGCAGCACGGCAAGGAATGGGATGTGATCCTGCCGAATGGTGAGCTTTCCAGAGGCTACGAAGTCTGGAACCCGTGCCATGACCTCCCCGAAGTCCGGCAGTGGGCCGCCAACGCGATGGGCCGCGTGATGCGCGAAACGGGTGCCGACGGCATCCGGCTCGACGAGTACGGTCATCGCGGCTGGGCGTGCTACAACCCGGCGCACAAGCACACGTTTGCCGAGCCGGGTTGCACCGAGTGGCAGCGCGCCACTGCCGAAGCCACGAAGATGGTTCGCGCGGCGATGGACAAGGTGAACCGGCGCTCCGTGCTGACGACCGAGCATCCGGGCTACGACTACCTGATGCAGTATCTCGAAGGCTGCATCACCTACGATCTTACGGTGCAAGCGACGCCGCTGCGGCCGTTGGAGTGCAACACCCAGCGTTTCTACTTCCCGGAATGCAAAGCCTACGAGCTGGACCATCGCGGCGCGGACCGTGACTGTCACAAGCGGCTCTGGAACATGGTCGCTTCGTTCGGCCGCGAATTTCCGCCGCCGATTTACGCGATCTTCAAACAACACAACGACGTGCTGCGCAGCCGCGACTGCGAGCCGCTGGTGCCGACGCTGACGCCGCTGGTCTATGCAAACCGTTTCGGTTCGGGCAAGAAAACGCTCTGGACTCTCTACAACGCCACCGGCCACACCGTGGACGGCCCGGTGCTGGAGGTGGACCTGGCGAAGGGACAGTGCCTGGTTGACCTGCTAAGCGGTGCAGAGCTGGCGAAAGGCGCCAGCGGCAAGCAACGGGTCAGTCTGTATCTTCCACGTGCAGGTGTGGCCTGCATCGCACGGTTCAACGGCAGTCAAACCCGATAATGAAGGTCCCTGACATCTCTTGCTGATTCGCGGTGAGATTACGAGCGCGGCGGCTCCTTCTCGTTGCCGGGCGCATCTTCTGAAAAATCCAACGCAACGGGCTCGACGCGAAAACCACGCGTCAGCAGCGCGAGGTAGACGATGCCTGCCAGCAACCATGCGCAACCGGCGATCTGCGCGGGCCGCGCCAAGTTCAGCCAGATGACAAGACAGAACGCGAAGCCAAGGCCCGGCACGACGAAATCCATCAGCCACCGCCGCGCGTGGCCGTCACGGCGGCGGATGCCATATTCCCAGAACGCTGCGGCGTTGACGCCAAGGAAGCCGAGGAATGCGCCGAAATTCAGCACTTCCGCGGCCCGCGCGTAGCTGATCAGCCACGCGCCGAAAAAGCTCAGCACTCCGAGAAAGGCGATGTTGAACGCCGGGATGCCCCGCTTCGCATCCAGCCGGCCAAAGAGCCTTCGCGGCAACACGTTGTCCCGACCCATGCTGTAGAGCAGGCGCGCAGCGCCGGCCAAGCCGCTCAAACCGCTGCCGATGCACGCGACGACGACGGTCGCGCCCATCGCCTGAAACAACCACTCGCCTCCGACCATTTGCGTCACATCCATGAATGCCGTCTCAGGCTTCAGGAACGTCGAGGAGTCCGGCCAGACGCGTTGCGCCAGGTAGATCTCCACCGTGCTGAATGCGCCAGTAATCACGCAGACCATCACCGTCGCCCACGGCACTGTGCGGCGCGGTTCTTTCACTTCCTCGGCCAGCGTCGTGACCCCGTCAAAGCCAATGTAAGTCAGCGCGGCAAACGAGGTGGCCGTCAGCGCCGTGGACCACTGAAAGGTGCGAGCGTTGTAGAACGGCTCGATGGAAAACAGAGCGCCCCAGCCGCCATGCAGGAGGAGGTGGCGCGCCGCCATGAACACGAACGCGCCAATGACGGCGCACATCACGTAGAGCAACAGCTCATTTGCCCGCGCCGTCGAGCGCACGCCCCGGAGATTGAGCCACGTGATGATCAGCGCAATCGCCCCCGCCCACACGAGGAATGGCACACCAGGAACGACCCGCTGCATCGTCAACGCGCCATAGACGACATTGATCAGCGGGATGATGAGGTAGTCGAGAAACATCGCCCAGCCGGCAAGAAAACCAAGATGCGGGTTGAACGCGCGCCCGACGTAGGTGTAGGCCGAGCCGGCGGACGGATAGAGTGTCGCCATCCGGCCATAGCTCGCCGCCGTCAGGCTCATCGCCACCATCGCGATGAGGATTGCCGTTGCCGCGTGACCTTCCGACATGCGCGAGGCCAGCCCGAAGATGCCGACCGGCGAGATCGGCTGGATGAGGACGATGCCGTAGAAGATCAGGTCCTTCGCCGTCAGCACGCGGCGGAGGTGCGGGGTTTCTGTGGAGGGAACGTTCACAGATCGAGCAGTTCCTTGCGCGCCACCGAAACGATGCGATCAATCTCCCGGACCATCGCCGGCTCAATGACTGGCGGCGGCTGGCTGGCCACCAGCTTGCGCCAGGCTTCGTCGGCTTGCTTCAGGATCTTCTCGTCGCCACAAGGCGCCGGGTCCGTGTGGTTGCAGTAGCCGCGGTCAAATAGTTGCGAGTTCCAACCCACGTTCCGGAAATGCGCCACCGTGTGTTCGCTCTCCAGGTAGGTTTCCTTCTCACAGAAGAGCATCTCGTTGATCAGGTCCACGGCGCAGGTGTCGGCGTTGACCTCGATGCCGCGGTTGAAGCGATAGATCGCCTCATTCATCTCCAGGTCGATCATCGCCTGCGTCGGCGAGAAAGCCGCGCCATTGTCGAGCGCGCCGATGGATAGCGGCAGGCTCACCGTGCTGCCAAACGCCATCTGCCGGTAGGTTTTCATGAACGCCGCCTGGAGGCCGGGAACTTTTGCCTCGACGTAGCCCGGCTCGACATTGTGAACGATGCCGTAGCGGTGGCGAAAGAGTTGATGCAATGTCACGTCGGTGAGGATCGCCGCCGGCGTGCAATAGCATATCTGCGTCGTCTTCATGTCCATCTCGCCGGAGATGCTCGTCGAGAAATAGAAGACGTCCGGGTTGATCAGGCTGGTGGCGGTGATGCAGCCGAGGATTTCCGCCGCCGCAACGATGGCCGCGCCGGCGGGCGTCATCGGGGCTGTTGCGCCGAGGATCGGCATCGGCGCGAAGTTGACGGGGAAACCGTAGCGCAAAGCTTCTTCGAGCACCTCGCACGAGCGGGTGTCCACCTTCAGCGGCGACGTGGTACAGTAGGCGGCAACGAAGATCGGCGGCTGTGTGCGGAGCGCGTCGCGGTCGCCGCCCGTGACCAGCGACGCCAGTTCGGCCAGATGCTTCACCTCGCGCGCCGCGCTGGTGCCAACCCATCCCGGCTTGCGCGTGTTGAGCAGCAGCAGCCGCGCCGATTCGACGGTCTCGACGCGCGAATCGAACTCGCTGCAAATGAACGGCGCGTTGACCGCCTTCGCGCACGGCAACGCGTTGCCGAGGCGGATCATGTCCACTTGGTCCTGGATCGTGGGCTTGCGAAACCGGCTTTGCGGGTAGTCGTACATCCACGGCGCCGCGTAGCCGTAGTCCACGGTGAATTCCTCGGGGACCGCTACGTCGCCATCGGGCAGGCTGCGGCAAAATGGATACCACAGCGACGAACGCACCATCCGGTAACGGCCGCGCTGCGCGGCCACCTGACGCTCGACCAACTCCGGCTTGAACCATGCCCGCCGCGCGGCAAAGTCCACGCGGCAGCCGGCGTCGGCCAGCGCGCGCAGCAGGAACTCGCCCTGGATTTGCAGCCCGGTTCGTTCCAGCACCTCCAGCGCGCCGCGATGCAGCATGTCCATCTGCGCCGGCTCAATGACTCTCAGAATGCCTTTAAGCATCGTGGTCCTGACTCACTTCGCTCCGATACCAGACTAGTTCGATGTTCGCGCCGTCGGCCGTTTGATAGAAGCCCGCCACCGCAAAGCCCGCATCGAACGGCTGCAGCAACACTTTCATGCCCTTGCTCAATTCTGTGATCTGCCCGACACTCTCCACACGAAAGCCCACGTGCGGCATGTCGTGGAGCGGGCCGGTGACCGGGCTGTCCGGCTCGAACCGCAGCCACTCGACGCGGAACGGATGCTTGTGCGCGTCGGTGACCCACACGCGCGTCGCCGGCACGAACGTCTCGCCGGGTTTCTTCTCCGTCGTCGGGATCCCCACATGATCGAATTGCATCAGGCTCCTCCCTGCTGAATTTCGGCCAGCTTCACCGGACGTTTCTCCTGCCACGACCGGTCGGCGGCGAAAATCACCTCATGTGTGCGCACGGCGTCGCGCAGCCCGGTCAACGGCATCTCCTCGCCGCGTACGAGTGCCTGGAAGAAACAGTTGAACTGCTCCTCATACGGATGGTCCGACACGTCGCCGGAATCCACCGGCTTGTAGGCCAGCTTCGTCCACCGGCTGCGGTCGTGGCCCGCGACGAGGTTGGAATGAAACTTGTCATCCAACACCGTGCCCTCACTGCCGACCAGGTGCGTGTGAAAGTAATATGGCTGGAAACAATCGAGCACCGACGCGACCTTGCCGATCCCGCCGTCCTTGAACCTGAGCATCGCGACGGTTGTCGAGGGAAACTCGAACGGCCCGAAGGCGGAATTCGCCGATCGCGTGCTGTAACCAAACACCTCCTCCACGTCGCCGCCCATGCACAGCAGCAGCGCATCCATCGCGTGACAACCCGCCAGCATCAGGCTGCTCACGCCGTCCTGCGCCTTTGAATACCACGAGAAGCCGCCATACCACGGGCCAATGCCGTGGTAGTAATCCACCTCGCCATAATGCAGTTTGCCCAGCAGCCCGCGGTCGAGCAGCGATTTGATCTCGCGAAACTGCGCGGCGAACCGCAGCTCGAAGCAGACACAAACCTTCACGCCCGCCGCGCGAATGCCGCGCTCAACCTCACGCAGGTCGGAGAGCGAAAGCGCGAGCGGTTTCTCGATGATGATATGTTTGCCGGCGCGCGCGGCGGCGAGAATCTGGTCCTTGTGATGCCGATGGAAGCTGCAAATGGAGACGGCATGAATGTCCGGCTCAGCGAGCATGGCGGCGTAGTCGCCATAGGTCTTGATGGCGCAGCCGTGCTTTGCCGAAACTTCCGCGGCGTCCAGTTTGTGCGATGAACACACCGCCGTGACCTGGGCGAGCGGGCCGGCATTGATCGCCGCGATGTGTGCGCACGCGGCCCAGCCGTAGCCGACAATTCCGACGTTGAACTGTTTCATAAGCGGAACGTTTGCGCCGCGAGTAGAACCCAGCCGGCCGGGATTGTCGAGCGTTTCACCGAGCTTTGCGGCTTGGCGATGAACTCACTGCGCCACTTGCTTCGCGCCAGATGGGCGGACGGCGTCGCGCATCACGCGGTAATCAGCCGGCGCGCCCCGGCGCTGACGCGACAGCCAGTTCAAGGCGGCGACCAGCTCCGAATCATGACCGCCCTCGAAAATCGTGATCCGCACCGCCCCGGCCACGCGCCGGAAAAGCACGGCCTTCTGCCGTTCGGGATCGTCTTCGCGTTCGGCTGCAAGCGCTGGCGGAACCTTTTGTTCGCGCACCATGAACGCAATCTCCTCGTCGCCAACCCGTTTGCCAGCGCAGCCATTCGCCGCGGCAACAACATTGAACGCCCGCAGCGACTGGCTGATGGGCACGGAGCCTGTGTGTCCGTCGTGAATGCCGGCGTTGATGTCGAGCGGCAGGTCTTTGGCAGCAGCGAGATGGAACAACGGTGATCGTTTGCGATAGTCGGCTTCGTTTTGCGGGCCGGGCGGGCCGCCGCAAACCAGATCAAGCATCTTGTCATACTTGCGCTTGGAGATCGTGTTCTCCCTGTACCACTCGGCGAGGTCGGAGATCGGCACCCACGCGCTGACGCCGGCCCAGAGCCGCGGCGCGCGTGATGCCATCATCAACGACATATGGCCGCCGCCGGAACTGCCAACGACGTAAATGCGCGCATCGTCCACGCGGGCGTGCTGCTTTGCGTACTCGACTGCATCCAGCACGTCCTGCACCGCCAGATCGGAGGCGCACGCTTCAGGCCGGCGATTCGGGCCGCGGAAGTCGGGAGCGATCATGACCCAGCCGCGCTTCTTCGCGTGCCCCATGTGCTCGACGCCCTGCTCATAGCCGCCGCTCCATGTGTGCAACGCCACGAGTAACGGCACACGTTCGCCCTTGGCGTCGGGCGCGGCTTCGGGCGGGCAGTAGAAGATGGCTTTCTGCGGCGTCCCATCTTTCGAACTGGCGACGGTGACGGTGTAGCGCGCAACCTCTTTCTTCGCTGCTTCTTTTGAGCCGGACTTTTCAGCGGCGCCAACCGCGAGCGCGCATAACAGCAGCCATCCGCAACACCCGTATTTCATGTCAGCTTGATGACCTTGCCAACGCGCGCGGACTTGTAGCATGCCGCGAGCACCTTCTGGCTTTGCAGGCCGATGGCGGCATTGTTTGACGGTTCGCGATTCTCGATGATGGCCGCGGAGAACTCTTCGATCTCAGCACGGTAGGTGTTGATGGGTGTCGGCGCGATGGTCACGCCGCCGTCGGCTGCGCGCGCTTGCTGCGCGTCGTAACCGGCTGTTCCACCTTTCAGAAACGCCACCATTTCGCCTGCCGAGCCCTGACCGATGGTGCCTTTGGCGAGAATGCTGCCGAGCGAGCCGTAAAGCTCGAGCCGGTTCTGGCTCGCCTCGTCCGGCATGCAGAAGAACGTGTCCACCGTGCCCAGCGCGCCGTTCTCGAAGAACAACGACGCAAGGGCGCTGTCCTCGCTGGTGTAGCTGTGAACCGTGCGGTTCGTGAAACAGCTCACCGCCTGCACGGGCCCGAAGAACATCTCCAGCAGGTCAATGCAATGGCCGCCCATGTCCATCAGTGACCCGCCGCCACCGGTCATCAGATCCTGTCGCCATGCGCCGGGCATCGGCGGATACCAGCAGGAGAGTTGCGCACGACCGAAGACCGGCTTGCCGAGCTTGCCATCGCGGATGAGTTTCAGCGCCGCCTGATGCTGGGCGAGGAAACGCATCAAGAACGCCGTGCCAAATTGGACACCGGCTTTCTTGCATGCGGCGATCATCGCCTTGGCATCCGGGACGGTCATGCCGAGAGGCTTTTCGCTCAACACATGTTTGCCAGCCTTGGCGCAGGCAATGGCCTGTTCGCGATGCACGCTCGGCGGCGAGGCAATATAGACAGCCTCAATGTCGCTGCGGAGCAGCTCGTCCACATCGGCAACCGCACGCACGCCGAACTGTTTTGCAACGGCTTGGTTGGCTTCCGCGTTCGGGTCGAACACCGCGATCAACGCGGCGTTCGACGCCGGCACGATGCCTTCAGGAATGGTCCGCCGGCGGGCGATGCCGCCGGACCCAATGACGCCCCATTTGATTTTGCGGCTCATGGCGATTCCTTACTTCGCGAACGCGCGAATGACCTTCTTCAGCGCCGCGCCGATCTGCTCGCAATGCTGCGGCTCGAACGTCGGGTAGGCGAAGCAGGTGAACGTGTGGCTCTGGTGCCAGATGGCGTTGGGCACATTGACCTTCGAGTAATCCACGTTCGCGGCGGTGGTGTATTCCTTCGACGTGAACGGGAATCCGGAGCGACCGAAGGCATTTCGCTTGCTGTAAGCCTGCTCGGTGTGGCACTGCGGCCAGAACACCCGCCAGCACGGCGCACCCTCGGCGCCCGCGGCCTTCACGAACTCGTTGATGTCGCAACGCATCTTCTCGATGTCGAGCGAGAACGCCATGACGAACCAGCCGTTCTGGCGCTCCGGCGTGTCAATCGGCCGGAACTTCACCAGCGGCTCGTCCGCGATCGCGTCCATGATGATGTGCGCGTTGCGGCGGCGGCGCGGCATGTTCCAGGTTTCCATCCGGTCCAGCTCGGCTAGGCCGATGGCCGACTGCATTTCCGTCATGCGGTAGTTCCAGCCAACCATGTTGTGAATGTAGGAAAGCTTCTGTTCCATCTCGAGCAGGTTGAGACGGTCCTTCACATCGTAGCCGTGGTCGCGGAAGCTGCGGGCGATCCACGCGAGGTCTTCGTTGTCGGTGGTGACCATGCCGCCCTCGCCGCCAGTGGTGAAGGTCTTGCTCTGGCAGAAGCTGCAACCGGCAATGTCGCCGATCGTGCCGGTCTTCTTGCCTTTATAGACACCGCCAAACGCTTCGGCGTTGTCCTCGATGACGAAGAGCTTGTGCTTCTTCGCAAAGGCCTTGATCTTGTCCATGTCGGCGACGTTGCCGTAGAGGTGGACGGGCATGATGGCCTTCGTGCGCTCGTTGACAAGTTTCTCAGCCGACTCGACACTGATGCAGTGGTCATCGAGATTCACGTCGGCAAAACGCGGGACGGCGCCAGCCTGGACAATCGAGAAACCCGACGCGATGAACGTGTAGCTCGGCACGATGACCTCGTCGCCGGGGCCGATGCCGAGCGCCGTCAGGCCGACGTGAAGCGCGGAGGTGCCGTTGGTGGTGCTGATGGCGAACTTGCTGCCCTGCCACTCGGCGAAGCGTTTCTCGAACTCCATGCCTTTGCGGCCGGTCCAGTAGTTGACCTTGCCGGAACGTAACACGGCTTCGACAGCCTTGATGGCGTTCTCATCGAACGTCGGCCAGTGGGGAAGTTTGTCTTTGACAGTGGGCGTACCACCGTTGATGGCGAGTTTGTCGTTGCTCATGTTGTTTTCTCCTGGTTGTCTGGTCTCCTGAAATCAATGGTTCTGAATCTCAGCCTTGCCAAAAGATTTAGCCGAACCCCAAGGTTTTAGCTACCCGCTTTAACACCGGTTCTGATACTTTTCTGACGCGCACGGTCGCAATGGCAGATGAAACTCATCTTTCAACAACTTACCACCGGCTCGGAAGAAGGATTTGCGTTCAAATCCATCCGCACCCGCCACTTCGAGTGCCCCTGGCATTTTCATCCCGAATACGAGTTGATCCTCACGCTACACTGTCCCGGCTACCGCATGGTGGGCGACAATATCACTCCTCTACGGCGCGGCGACCTCGTGCTCGTGGGCTCGCGCCTGCCGCACATCTGGCAGCGCGACTCGCACAGCGGGGCCGCTCCCGCACATATCCTGCTGGCACAGTTTCAGGAGAACTTCCTCGGCGACGCGTGCATGAAGATGCCCGCCATGTCCGCCGTCCGGCAGCTTTTCCGACGCGCTGCCGTGGGGTTGCAGTTCATGGGCCGCACGCGCGACCGGGTGGACGGCTTGATGCACGCGATCGCGCACACGACGGGCCTGCGCCGACTCGTCCTGTTCCTGACTGTGCTCGAAGCGATGGCCACCTCGCACGAAGCCCGATCCATCGCCAGCGCCGGCTTCACCGCCGAACTCAATCCCTTCAATCAGGAACGCATGGCCGGCCTGCTGAAATACATCAACGACCGTATCGACCAGCCAATCCGCCTGAGCGAAGTCGCGCGCATAGCCCACATGAGCGAGGGAGCCTTCAGCCGATTCTTCCAGCGGCACACGGCGCGAACCTTCCCGGCGTTCGTGAACGAACTGCGCGTCGGCCGCGCCTGCCGGTTGCTGGCGGAAACCGAGCAAAGCATCACCGACATCTCGCTGGCATGCGGCTTCGCCAATCTCTCCAATTTCAACCGCCAGTTCCTGCGGCTGAAACGCGCGACTCCGAGCGGATTCCGGCGGCGGGTCAACCCCATACACGCCGGTGAGTAAGAAGCAGCCCTGAAAGAGGATTTTGTTCCATGAAGCTGTGGCGATTTGCGGCAGCGTGGCTGTGCGTGCTGGCAGCGGGCGCAATGGTGTTGAGCGCGGAGGCCGGCGAGCGCAAACTGAATCTGGTTTTTATTCTTTGCGACAATCTCAGCCCGTGGCCGATTGGTTGCTACGGCAACAAGGAGATTCTCACACCCAACATTGACCGGCTCGCGGCGGAGGGAATGCGGTTCACAAGGGCCTACAGTGTCAACGGCGTCTGTTCGCCGACACGCGCAACGTTTCTCACGGGTCTGATTCCGTCACAGCACGGCATCCACAGTTTCTTCCAGCCGGAGAAAGCCAATCCCGAATGCGTGATCCGGGAGTTCGTGAGTCTGCCGAAGATTCTGGCAGGAGCCGGCTACACATGCGGATTGTCGGGCAAGTGGCACCTTGGCGGCGCGTTAGCGGGGCCGCAGGAAGGTTTCAGCTACTGGTTCACGAAGAACCCCGGCAGCACCGAGACGTTCTACGGCGACGAGATGATCTGGCAGGGAAAGCTCTACAGGGAACCCAAATACACGACCGACGCGATCACCGACCATGCCATCGAATTTCTGGAGCAGAGCCATGGGAAACCTTTCTTTCTCTACCTCGCCTACAATGCTCCCTACGGCCTTGGAAGAATCATGCGCGAGGTCCATCAGAACCGCCACACGGACTATTACGCCAGCAAGAACATGGATTCGTTTCCGCGCGAACCCATCAGCCCGTGGCTGATGCACAACCGCGACTTCATGAACAACCTCGTCAGCATGCGCAGCTACGCCGCCGCGATGAGCGGCCTCGACGACGGCGTCGGGCGCGTGATGGAAACACTGCGGCGGCTCGGCCACGACCGCGACACGCTGGTGGTGTTCACGGCCGACCAAGGTCTCGCCGGCGGCCACGGCGGCTACTGGGGCATGGGCGACCACACGCGACCGCTGGCGGCTCGCGAACCGGCGGTGATGATTCCGCTGATCTGGCGGCAACCGGGCGCGATTCCAGGAGGGACGGCGTGCGACTTGATGACGAGCAACTACGATTTTCTGCCAACCGTGCTGGCACAGATGGGTCTGAAAGCCAGAACGCCAGATAAGACGGCGCTGCCAGGCAGAAACTACGCCCGAGCACTGACCGGAGAGAAGCTCACATGGGAAAACGTCATCTTTCATGATTTCGAGAACCTGCGCATGGAGCGGACGGAGGACTGGAAGTTGATCGTCCGTTACCCAAACGGCCCGGATGAGCTTTACGACATGAAAAAGGATCCCGGCGAGCGTGAGAACCTCATCCACTGGCCGGAGCACGCGGCAATGAAGAAGCAGTTGCAGAAGCAGCTCGACGGGTTCTTTGCCAAATACGCCGACCCGCAATATGATTTATGGAAGGGCGGACGTTCCAAGGCGAAGCGGTTGACGAAGTAATCCTCTCACTTCAACAACCGCCGCAGCCGGTCCCAAATGTGCGTAACCATGCTCGCTTGGGCGGTTTCGCCAGAACCCTGGACCGGCACGCGGACAGACTCCCATCGCTCGCCGCCCAACCGGAACAACACGCTGCAAGAGCGCGCCCCGCCGCTATCAACATCAATGCCTCCGACAACAATGGTCCAATCGCTGTTGTCAGCTTGAGCAAAGGCTTTCAACTCGCGGCTGTTTGATTTCAACAGTTGCTGCATCGCCTCTCCGCTCGGCGCAACGTGCGCACCCTTCAACAACCGCGCCGTCTCCGGTAATCCAGACAGACTTGCCGCGAGCCTCCCGCCAGTGCCAATCTCGACCAACGTCAACTGCGCGCCCCGCGCCAACAACGTTTGCGCGACCTGCTGTTCCAGCGTCGTCTCGCCTTCGGCGTAGATATACTCGCCAAGCTGCTCGCGAATCTTCACGGCCAACTGTTTCAGCCGCGCTTCTTGCTCCGGGCCGTTGCCGGGCAGCATGAATGTGAAGTCCACGCGACCGCCTTCGAACTGCGACCCAACGATGACATCCGCCGGCAACGGCACATGCTGGCTCATGGTCTGGTCAATGAGCGACTGGCCAATGCCGACAAACCTCAACGTGATGGAACTGCCAGGCGCTCGGACTCCAAATTTCCGGCTCAGATACGGCGCCAGTTCGTTCTTCACCATCGGCTGCAGTTCGCGCGGCGGGCCCGGCAACGCAACGATGACCTTGTCGTTCCACTCGAACACGAGGCCAACGGCGGTGCCCGCGAAGGCCTTCAAATACGTGCCACGCGTCGGCACCATCGACTGGCGGCGGAGGTTTGGACGAATTTCGTCACGTGGAGTTTTGAGACGTTTCTCCATTGCCGCCAGGACGTCGGCCTGTTCGTGAAGCGCAATGCCAGTCAACTGCGCCAGCGCGTCACGCGTCACATCATTGACGGTCGGGCCAAGGCCGCCGGTGACAATCACCAGGGACACCTTCTGGGCCGCCGTGCGCACGGCTTCCTGAATATCAGCCACTTTGTCGTCCACGGTCGTTGAGCCGACGCAGTGGCAACCCAGCGCGTGGAGCGTGCGCGTGACGAAAGCGGTATGTGCGTCAGGAAACACGCCGCGCAGCAATTCCTCGCCGGTGATGACGATTCTGTAGTCGAGCGGCGGTTTGGCCTCGGCGGCATTCAACGAGGCAACCCCGAGCAGAAGCGGAAGCAGAAATCTCATGATGCCGCCACTATGCCGGATTCAAGTCTGGGCTTCAACACGGGCGTTTGTTCTGTCATAATGAGACACTATGAAAGCCCGCCTCGCAATCGCGACCGTCTGGTTTCTTGCCGCTTCTGCCATCCTCGCCACCGAGCCTCTCAAAGTCGGTGTCGCCACCGTGGACATCACGCCGACAGGCCCGGTGTGGATGCATGGCTATGCTGGGCGCAAGTCACCCTCCACCGGCGTGTTCAAGAACCTCAGCGCTTCATGCGTTGTCTTTGACAACGGTCGCACGCGAGCCGGCGTGATGGCGCTGGACGTGTGCTATATCAGCACGCAGCAACTCGCCTGCATCCGTGAGGCAGCGGAAAAACTTGGCATCCCGCCGCACCAGATGATGGTGAACTCCTCACACACGCACTGCGGGCCATCCTTCAGCAGCCGAAACGCCGACTATCTGGGTTTGTTTGCGGCGAGAACTTCCAACCTCGTCGAGGCCGCCGTAGCCAACCTGAAGGCAGCGACGCTTGATTACACCGTTGGCCAGTCGCTCGTGGGTCTCAACCGCCGCCAAGTCGGCAAGAATGGCAAAGTCGCCGGCATCGCCCCGGAACCGCGCAAGCGGATCGACATGGACGTGCCCGTGCTGCGCGTGCTCGGCGGCACCAACGAAGTTCGCGCGCTCATTTTCGGCTACACCTGTCATCCGGTGACGATGGGCGGCTACGAGATCAGCCCCGACTATCCCGGCCCCGCCCGGGAATGGATCGCCGCCGCATTCACGAACTGCCAGCCCGTGTTCCTGCAAGGTTTCGGCGGCGACGTGCGACCGCGAATCGCCACCGCGAACGGCAAGTTCGGCTATGTGCTGGTGGATGGGAAACAGATGCTCACAGAACTGGGCCACCAACTCGGTCGCGACGTAGTCAGTGCCGCATGTGTGCCGCTGCAACCCGTGGCAGCGCCGCCCGGCAAACCGACGCCTTTGGTGGGTGTGAGCGAGAAGCTGGCGTTACCTCTAAAGGTAGCGGCGGATGTGGATCGCGGCGTCCGGACGCCAGCGTCGTCTGCGAAGGCAAAACCGCTCCCGGAGAAATCGCGGTCCAAGGTCGCAATTCCCGCAAAGGACTCGAAGCAGACACGCGAGATTGAACTGGCCGTGCTGCGCATTGGCGACATCTACATAATCTTCGGCCAGGGCGAACTGTGCTCGGAGATCGGCCTGCGCATCAAACGCGAACTGGCCGACTGGAGCAAACGAACCCACTCACACATCTGGACGTGCGGCTACTCACATTGGGGTGGCGGCTACATCCCGCACGCGGCAGCGTACCCGGAAGGCGGCTACGAAGTCGGTGCCAGCGCTGTTGGCCCTGGCGCGGAGGCGATCATCGTTCGCAGAGCCGTGGCGATGGTCAAGGCGTTGCGGGGCGCGAAGTAGCTGCTTTGTCCGGTGACACAGCCGCATTGCCCATCGGCTGTTTCCTCCGGAGAATCATGACGCCGTGGTTCCACGACCACATCGGCTCGTTGACCCAATCTCCATACTTGGCGATCGGCGCGAAGTTCTCCTCGACGTAGCGGCCGAGGATCGGACAGTAAGTCTTGCCGAAGATCCCGAACCCGTATTCCTTGGATTTGCAGAGGTTGGCCAAGAGTACGTAGTTGACGTTGTGACGTTCCAGGTCCCGGATGATGGATTGTTCCTGCTCACGAGTGATCTTGATGTGTTCGAAGAAAATCAGCAACTGCGTGGGACTCTTCGTTTCTGTCAGATAGTAGTAGAGAGGTTCGTAAGGGATGGCGAGGAAACGTTCGCCGGGTTTCAACTCCTTCTTCAGCCGCGCTGTCGCCGCCTCCACAGTCTGAATCCACTCCGGCGAGTTGCCGAGATAGATGTTCTCCTGTCTGGCAGACAGGAGATGAGCGGGCGTTTTTTGCGCGTTAATGCGTTGAAGCCCGGTGGCAAACGCCACCACCACCATCATCACAATGGCAAGCCGCACCAGAAACCGGATCAGCTTGCTCGCTCCGCCGAAGGCAGTGTCAATCACCACGAAACTCAGCACGATGCTCAACGGCTGGCTCCACAACAAGCGGTAGCCCACGCCGCTTCTCAGATACTCGTGGAGGTTGGCCGCGCCGAACACCGCTGACACGACAAGCGCCAGCACCAGCGGCACCCGGCGGTCCGGCTCGATCTTGCGTGCAGCCAGCAGATAGACTGTGCGAATGACCGAATAGCCAATGATGGCATCCATGCACGCTTCTATCGCGTCGATGCGAATCCTGAACCCGATGAAGTCAATAAGCCTCACCAACGCCACGAAGGGATTCATGACGTGCGGTTCGTCGTCGCTTAGATAGGGCAGGCATTGCCGGATTTCCACGATGGACAGGCCCTGGAGAAACCACCCGTAGATCGCGCAGGTCAGCAGTGGAAGGAATATGGCAGCGGTCACGTAAAACAGCGCCTTGGTTCTCCCCATCGGTGTTTTCTTAAACCGGTCCGTCAGGATCACGCCCAGCACGCACATCGCCACCGCCACGATCCCAAAGTTGAGCTTGATCAGCCCGAGAATGCCCCCCCACAGCAGTCCCCAATAGGCGTCACGCAACCTGGAGGTCTTGATGTATGAGAAGATCGCCCAAAGCACCGCCAGCATCATGGCAATGCCCGCTATATGATTGTAGGTGTAGAAAAACTCCGGAAAAACTGCCAGGAACCACGCGGCCGCAAGAAAGGCGGCAAAGGGAACCAGCAGTTCGGAGACAGCCAGATAGAGAAAGACTGCCGCCAGCACATTGAAGAAAAGCTTGCCAAGCACAACGCTGGAAATATGGCAGCCCCAAATTCCGCAGAATGCCGCATAAACAAATGGCATCAGAGGCCCATACACCCAGTGATAATCTCTGTAAGGAATCTCACCGTGAAGCGTGCGCTCGAAGCCATACAAATCCCGGCCGTGGTCGCCCGGATCGAACCACTGCACGAAATTGTGGCGGGGATAAACGATGAGGACACCCAAGCAAATCGTCGCGATCAAGAACACAACCCGCGCATGTTGATTCAAGAATGTTAAGCACTCCTGCAGGAACATCCTGCTTCGTTCTCTGGTCATATGAATCATACGGGTCTTTGCGCAGTTCGATGGTAGCGTCCATTGCTTCCTTGGCAAGAAAGAGTATGTGTCTTGCTGTCAGGAAACTCCGAGGGTGAAACGCTGGCAACGCGAGAACACAGCTTCCGACTTGAGTCGCAGTGGCTGCCAGCATACGCTGTCCTCACGCGCCAATGTGAAGTTTGAATAATGGCACCAAAAAGCATCATCGCCATCAGGAGGCCGAAACCATGAAGAACCAATCCATCGGACGACGTGATTTTCTGGCAGCCGGCGCGCTGGGCGCCGCCGGATTTGTCCTCGGAGAACCCCTGGCCGCACTTGCAGCCGATGCCTCGCCGTTGAAGATCGAGGAGCCGTTCCACGGCGCTGTGCTCAACCACCGGCATGGCACGGCGGTTGACCGTGGACTGCGCATCCGCGTTTCCGGCAAGGCGCCGGAGGGCGACCGCGTCCTCGTCGGCGGCAAGGAAGCGGAACGCCAGGGGGAAAAGTTCACAGCCGAAGTCGTGCTGCGCGATCGCGAGACCAACATCACAGCCACCATCAAGGGCGCTTCAGGCCGCCACGAGGATCGCGTGCGCGTGGTTTGGGACCGACACTCGTTTCCCCGCTACCGTTTCTCCATCGATGACAACAGCTTCTTCCTCCGCGACATCTTCCAGAAAAGCTACAGCTCGTTATTCGACTGCTTCTACATGGCGATGCTGCGCGACCTGCACAAGAAGTATGGCGTGAAGTTCACCATCAACATCTATTATACGACGGAAGACGGCTTCGATATCTCGCAGTTCCCTGATCGCTACAAAGCCGAATGGCGGGATTGCTCGAACTGGCTCAAGCTCGCTTTCCACGCCTACGCCAACAAGCCCGACCGGCCGTATCAGGATACGCCACCGAAGAAGTTGCTGGAGGACTTGGACAAGGTGGCCGAGCAGATACATCGTTTCGCGGGCGCGCAAAGCTACGCTCCGCCAACAGTGATCCACTGGGGTATGACGCGGCAGGAATCGCTCAAGCCGCTATTCAAGCGCGGCATCCGCGCGTTGAGCGGTTACTTCCGCATGCCCAATGGCCGTTACGACGTCAATTATCGTTTCGACGACGTCATCTCCGACTACGTGGGTCGGCACGACGCTTGGAAGGATTTTCAAAGCGGAATCGTCTTCTCGCGTGTGGATATTGTCTGCAACTCCACGCCGATTGACCGCATTGCCGCCACGCTGGAACCGCTCTCGAAGGATCCCAACACCGCCGAGATCATGGACCTCTTCACCCACGAGCAATACTTCTGGCCATTCTACGTGCGCTACATTCCCGACCATGCCCAACGGCTGGACACCGCCATCCGCTGGGTGACCGAACACGGCTACAAGCCCGTGTTCTACCACGAGGGATTCCTGGGCGCCCCGGCGTGATAGACGCCGACTGGCCGACACATCCGGAACGGAAAATCAGCTCCTTCGACGTCTCCGGAAACGACCGACCATCAATGCCATCATGGCCGGTGCAAGCAGGATGGCAGATGAAGCTTCTGGAACGAGCTGATTCGCCGGAATCTGGGTGACGTAGCTCGCCACTGTCCAACTGTTATCGTTCGTGTTGAGCGAATAGTATTGGATCGTCATGTTGGTGTCCCCCACCGTGGCCAGCGAGAAGCCGTAATTGGCGTTGGTGTAGAGCATCTCTACGCCGGGTTCATAATCGGTGCCAACCGGGTCCACAGGCGCTCCGCCGTTGCCCGCCATCAGTTGGATGATAGCGTTCCCGTATTCGTTGGTCGTGCGGGCGACGGTCTCGTTGTGGATGTGACCGGTCAGGTAGAGTTGGACGCCGTTGGTGCCCAGCGCGTTCCAGAAATCCGCGCGAACTTCCAAACCGGCGGCGTTGGTGCCGAAGAAACGCTCGCCCTCTCCACCGCCCTCTGTCTGGAAAAACGGCTCATGGGCCATGAAGACTTCGTAGGCCGAGTTTGCCTGCTGGAACTGCTGGGTGACCCACGACCGATCCAAATCGTGATATCCCTCCAGGTCCGTCTGGTTGTAATAGAAATACTGGTCGGCAACGACAAAGGTGGCGTTGTTGTAGCTGAAGGAGTAGCTGAAACCTATCTGGTCGTTGGTCGAACCGTAGTTTGGGCCGTTGAGCGGCACGTAGTTCTTAAAAGCGTTGTAATAATCCTCCTTCAAGTGAACGACGGTCGGACCCTCGTTGTCGCAGTTCTCATGGTTGCCGCGCACGGGGTAGATGGGAATACCTGTGTTTGCGGTATAGTTGAAGACGGGTTGCATGGCCGTTTTCCAGTAGTCGAACTGAAGTGTATAGTCTTCCAGAGGAGAACCCGTCGGCACGTCATTGCCATTGACCAGATCGCCGCACGCCAACACCAGATTGGGACTCAGTGTGGCGATCTTCTCGGCGATGGCATGCAAATGCGGGCTGACTCCAGTGCTGGTGTTGGTGCGATCGCCCCGCGTGTCGCCCAGCATGGCGAAGGACCAGTCGGCCTGCAGCGTCGGCGCATACAGGAGAGACGAGGTCACCCATACAACAAATCTCGCAATCAGTTTCGTTTTCATGGACAGGACTCGGTTCACAAACATCTACATGATCGCCGGCGACTCCGGCCCAACACCGCGGCTGAGCCGACGGCCAGTAGCACCGCGCTTGAAGGCTCCGGGACCGCGTCGCGCGAGAAGGAAACAGTTTCCAAGCTGGCCAACGTCGTGCCCGCAATACCTTGCTCTTGCCACGTAGTGCCGCTGTCGGACGTGTGCCAGATCTCCCCCTTCACACCGCCAACCACGGCCCACGCTTGCTCGGAACTCACGGCACTGATACCCAGAGTAAAGGGGCCTATCGGCTTGCTACCCCAACTCGCCCCAGCGTCAGTGGACCAATAGACAGTGCCGTCGCAGGCCAACCAGACCACGGAGCTGTTCACGGCGCAGACTTCGTTGGCGTCCTGGATTCCGAGAACCCCCGGCTGTTGGTCCCACGTTGTACCTCCGTCGGTGGTGTGTAATGCGATGTAGCCATTCTCGTTGGGTTTCCCTCCCACGGCCCAGGCCGTGTTCGCGTCAGCCGCTGAGATGCCAAGGAGGTGGTTCGCATTAGCAACGTCGCCCCCGCTCTGCCGTGTCCAACTCAGACCGCCGTCGCTGCTCTTCAGGATCGTCGCGTAACCGTCCAAAGGCTCTCCAGTCGCCCACACGTTGACGCCATCGGGCGTATAGATACCTTGGAGTGTAATGCTTTCATAGCCGGCAGGAATCTGGTTCGTCCACGTGGCGCCGCCGTCGCCGCTGTGCAGAATTGTGCCGTTGCCCACAGTCCAGACGTTGTTGTCTCCGAAGGTGGCGACCTTCAGCAACGAGGTGTTGGGCACTTGGGCCGCCGACCCCTTCCGGTCCCAGATCAGCCCGCCGTCGGTCGTGTGATAGATGGTTCCATATCCTCCGGCGGCATAGCCGACCACCCATGCCGTCTGGGCGTCCACTGCGGCAACGCCCGACATGGCCGCGTCGGCGATCTGTCCGGGAGCGCCCTGGCGCGTCCATGTCGCGCCGCTGTCGGTCGTCCGCAGGATGGTGCCGTAGCCGTCCGCGTTGCGGCCAACCGTCCACCCGGCATAGTCAGCGCCCTCGCTGCTCAGAGCGCAAGCCAGCGTTGCTCCAACCACTATGTGCCGCAGTGTTCTCATGGCTGCCACTTCACTTCAACACGCCCCAAGGCCTTCTTCTCAGCACTGCAAAAGAGCTGGCACGGAGTCGCCGCTTGAGAGATCAGGTGATCCGAGGAACACGCACCGACGGTCTGTTCCTTCGCCGTTTTCGGAAACGACCGGCCATTAATGCCGCCATTGCTGGTGCAAGCAGAACGACAGACGAAGCTTCGGGCACTGTCTGGTTTGGCGAGATGTGCGTGACGTAGCTGTCCTTGGTCCAACTATTGTCTCCTGTGTGGAGCGAATAGTATTCGATCGTCATCTCATCGGCTTTCACCGTGGCCAGCGAGAAACCGTAGAGGGCGTTGGTGTAAAGCAACTCAACTCCCGGATCGAGATCCACAATGACTGGATCCACGGGCGCGCCGCCGTTGCCGGCCAGCAACTGGATGATGCTGTTCCCGTAGTCGTTGGTGGTGCGGGCGACGGTTTCGTTATGGAGATGGCCGGTCACGTAAAGCTGGACGCCGTTGGTGCCCAATGCATTCCAGAAGTTCGACCGCGTCGTGAATCCGGCGGCGTTGTCGCCAAAGAAATGCTCCGGCGTGTGCTGGCCCTGCGTCATGAAGATCGGCACGTGGGCCATGAAAACCTCGTAGGCCGAATTCGCCAGCTGGAACTGCTGCGCGACCCACGCCCGGTCCAACTCATGGTATCCGTCCTGCTCCGGCGTCAGGTTGTAGTAAAAATACTGGTCCGCGCCGACGATGGTGACGTTGTTGTGCGTGAAGGACCAGGTGAAACCGCGCTGGTCATTGGTGGCCCCATAGTTCGGACCGTTGAACGGCACATAGGCACTGAACGCGTCGTAGTAAGCCTGTTTCAATTCGGGGATGGGCGCCAGTTCGCCGGTTTCGTTGTCATGGTTGCCGCGCACGGGATAGATCGGGATGCCCGTGTTCGAGGTGTAGTCGAAGACCGGACTCATCGCGTGCTTCCAACTGGCATACTGCTGCGCGAAAGAAACCTGGGAGGACGTATTGGTGTCATTGCCATTGATCAAGTCGCCGCCCACCAACACCAGTTCGGGATTCAGCGAGGCGATCTTCTCGGCGATGGTGCGCAGATATGTACTGACACCGTTGGTGGTTGAGCTGCGTTCGCCCCGCGTATCGCCCAGCATAGCGAAAGACCAGTCGGCTCCAAGCGTCGAGGCAGACAGAAGCGACATGGCGGCCCACGCGACGATCCCCAGCATCCATTTCGTGTTCATGGCCAAAACAACCTACTCCTCACCAAGCGCCAGACTACGCCGCAGCGTATGGTTGTCCAGATAATTACCCCTCTCCAAGTCCGCGTACCGGGCGAAAGAGAGGCGCGCTGCTCCATCTGGCTCGACGGAAGCGGGCCGTTTGCCACATGATGCGCCCACTGACATGAAACACCATTTCGTCAATAAGCCCCTTCTGGTTTTCGCGTTCCTGCTGCTCGCACCGCAAGCCCCACTGCAAGCCGCCTCCAAACCCGCCGCAGAGGTTGTGGAGGAACAGGTGCAACAGGACATCGCCGTGTTGGCGGAACACCACATCATCAGCGCGCCGGACTACTGGCAAAAACACGTGGTCACGGGCGGAAAGTGCGACGGCGCGAAAGTGGCGGCGTTGCTGGTGGAGGTGGCCAGGGTCTTCAAACCGGTGACAACGACGCGGGAAGCCATCGCTGAGATCGCTCGGCGTAGCATCATCGGCCAGCCGGAGTACTGGATCAAGCGGGCGGTCGAAGGCGGTGTGTGCGATGCGTCCAGCGTTGCGGTTATCCTGAACCATGTTGTCGGCCGCCTGCCGGTGCAACCGCCAAAGTCGGCGACGGCCAAACCGCTGGAGCCGACGCCCGCCGCGCAACTCAGGGACAGTTACGACATCGTTATCGCCGGCGCAGGCACGGGCGGCTGTGGCGCTGCGGTCCAGGCGGCTCGCATGGGGCGCTCAGTATTGTTGCTGGAAGAAACGGACTGGATTGGCGGTCAGATGAACGCCGCGGCGGTCACGTCCATGGACGAAGGCCGGACGCTCTGCCGCGAGCGCGGCCTCTATCGCGAGCTGTGCGCGCTGATCATGTCGCATTACCAGCCGCTGGGCATCAATTGCGAGACAGCCTACTGGCTCCGCCATGTCTGCGTGGAGCCGCGCGTGGGCCGGCGACTTCTGCATACGCTGCTCGGCGACGCGCGCGGGGCGGGCGTGCTCGACCTGTCGCTTCGCTCGCGGGTGACGAAGGTGTCGAAAAACGGCAACACCGTCGTGGGCGTGGAGGTGGAAATCGTCACGGCGAAAGGCAGGGAGACGCGCCGCATCGGAAGCCGTATCCTTATTGATGCGACCGAATGGGGTGATGTCATCCCGCTCACCGGCGCGCGATATCGGGTGGGCAATTGCACGAGCGACTCGATCAACCCGGCGCAGCGCGTGCAGGCCAACACCTGGACCGCCGTGGTGAAACAATACCCGCAACGCGTGCCTCCCGAACTGCTCATGACCCAACCGCCGCCGGGTTATACGGACAATGTTCACGCAGCCTTCGTGCGCACGCTCAGCGACGGCGAGAAAATTGACACGAAGGCCAAGCCGTGGACATGGACCACCTTCATCGGTTATCGCGGCATGCCCGACAGCTCGCGCTCCGGCGACTCGCCGCCCATCACGCGCACCCACCTGAACTACAACAATGATTTCCCCTCGACCGTCGCCGAGATAGAAGATCCCGTGCGGCGTCAGGTCACCGACCGGGACATGCGGCTCAAGACGCTGCACCTGCTCTATTACATCCAGACCACGCTCGGGAAAAAGGATTGGGCCGTCGCCAACGATGAAGGTTACGACACGCCGTACAACCTCGCGCAGATTGACGCGTGGCTCAAAGAGCGGCCCGACCTCGAACCGTATCGCGCCATCCTCCACCACTTCTCCGTGATGCCCTACACGCGCGAGAGCCGGCGCATCATCGGCATGCACACGCTGGTCGCGCGCGAGATCGAGCGGTATCCCGGCAAACCCACGCGCTTCCCGCACGCCGTTGCGCTCGGCGATTACGCGGTGGATTTGCATGGTTCAATGACGCCGAAGTACCTGGAGGCGGGTCTCGATCGTCCCGAAGACATCCCGACCGAAAAATTCGGCTCGCGCGGCGTCGGTCCGTTCCCGATCCCGTTCGAGTGTTTCATCCCGGAAAAGGTGGACGGTTTCCTGCCGGCGGAGAAGAACATCTCCCAGTCGCGCATGGCCAACGGAGCAACGCGCCTCCAGCCGCACACGTTGCTCATGGGCCAAGCCGCAGGCGCCATCGCCGCGCTCGCCGTGCAGCGCAACGTCCGCCCGCGCGACCTCGACCCCGTGCTCGTGCAAATCGCGTTACTCGACGCCGGCGACACCCTCTTCCTCACGCCGATCGCGGACGTTCGCCGCGACGGTCCCAACTGGAAGCCCGTGCAACTCGTGCTCACCCACGGTTTGATGACGGACGAGAAAGGGAAGTTCAACCCGCGCGGCAAGCTCACCGAGACCGATCTCGCAACGATCATCGCCAAGCTGTTTCCCAAAGCGCCCGTGCCGTCCGTCGCAGACAATGGATCGGTCACCGGTGCACAGCTCCTGCAATCACTCAACGACGCCATCGCTGCGTCGGACCAGCCGTTCGAGTTGAAGGTAACGCTCAAGGATCCGGCGCAGCCCATCACGCGCGCTGAAGCCGCGCAGGTCTTGGCGAAACTGCTGGAACAACGCGCCACTGCCCCCCGCCCCGCCAAGCGCGCCATGCTTCCGCAATCGGAGCGGTTCAACTATGTCCTCGGCACGCAAACATTCAGTCCATCCTATCAGTTTACCGGCAAGACGCGGCTGGTGGAAACCGCCGAGGCCATCCGCGAGATGGGCGCCACAGTCATCAAGTTCGAGCTGGCGCGCCGCTACGCCTCGCCCAACGGCAACGTGCCCGCCGCCGACCCGTCCATCCAGTCGTTGGCAGACCTGGCGCAACGGGAGCCGTCTCATCGCCACGTGCTCGACATGCCATTCGCCTATTACGTGTTGTGGGCCCACACGTTCAACAGCGGCGAGGGCAAGTGGCGCCGGGGATTCTCAAAAGAGGACGCGGCCAGGGAATACCGCGAAATCCACGATCTGACCGCGCACCTGCTGAAGACCTATAGCGGCACCGGCAAGACCTTTTTCCTCGGCCACTGGGAAGGCGACGGTTTCCTGCGCGGCAGTGTAAAGAAGGCCAACGACGCAAAAGTGACACCCGAAGCGGCGCAAGGGATGGCAGACTGGCTCAACGCGCGCCAACGCGCCGTGGACGATGCCAAGCGAGACACACCGCACCGCGACGTGCAGGTGTGGCATTACACCGAGGTCAACCACGTGAAACTGGCGATGGATGAAGATCGCCCCGCACTCGTGAACCGCGTGCTGCCGCAAGTGCCCGTGGATTTCGTCTCCTACTCCGGCTACGACACCGCCAAAGATCCCGCGCTGCTTAAGCGTGCGCTCGACTACATCGAATCCAAACTCACGCCCAAGCCCGGCATCGCCGGCAAGCGCGTCTTCATCGGCGAATACGGCTTCCCTGCCATTCACCACTCACCGCAGGAGCAGGATCGCCTGGCGCGCGCCGTGATGCGCGCCGGCATCGAATGGGGTTGCCAGTTTGTTCTCTACTGGGAGCTTTACAACAACGAGGTCGGACCCGACGGCAAGCAACGCGGCTTCTGGCTCATTGACGACAAGGGCGTGAAGCAACCCGTGTACGAGACGCATCGCCGCTTCCTCGATTGGGCACGCACGTTCGTCGCTGGAAAGATATCACACAAGGGAAAGCTCCCGGACGAAGTTGAATTCCGTAAAGCCGCCGTGCGAGCGCTCGACACGTAATGGGTTCCCTCAGACACTCAACCGTTTCCCGCCGCAACAAACACAAGCCGCCGAAAGAAACTCACTGCACGCCGGCCTTGTTCATGGCCTTGAGAGCGCGCATCTGTTGAACGCGAAATTCCCGGCGATCCGGGTTGTCATCGTTCTTCATGTGTTCTCTCAAGTGGTCAATGGTTGCCTGAACGCCGCCGTGCCGTTCCGCATACGCCTGCATGTCCATCGCGCGGCCGTTGGGAAACACCACATGCCAGCGGCCGCTGCCGTCGCTCATCGCGGTGACTTTTTCCGGCGGGTTTGGCCAGCCTCCCTGTGGGTTGTTTGAACTCGGCTGTTGCGTCGCAACCACGGGCCGTGGCGCTGCAGCCATGACATTTGCCACGCGAAGAGTCACAATGTCCTTGCCGTCGGTCATGGTCACGTTGCGCTGGGCGTAGTTGACCTCCAGCACCATGACGCCGCCGGTCAAGGAGTCCCCTTCCCTCACAAACCGCGCCATCACACCGGGGCGCTCGATGCTGGCCTGCGCATGGCCACCCTGGCGCATGATGCCCGTGACGCGCAGGTCGACGGCCCACGATGGCACATCTTTATGGTTCTTTGCGTCCTGCGCCCAAAGCGCCGGCACAACCACACACAACAGCAACATCAGTCTATTCAAGCCTTCGTTTCCTCTGGTTTTGCATCGCTTCCTATCTTAACTCGGTGCAGATGCAAGCCTGCGTTTTTGCCTGACCCGTATGCCGCAACTGACTCAACGGTTCACTTCAGCACTTCCGCCAAGGTCACCTCGCGCTTTTCGGCCAGCGAGCGTTTGCCGGCTTCGAGCACAGCAATAACCTCGACCTCTTCCTCGATCGGCACAACCTCTTTCTTCGTGCGTACCATCTCGATGAACTTCTGCAACAGGTACCAGTAAAGGTCGGCAAGATTCGGTGTCAGCGTGCGCCAGCCTTTCGTGCCATAGAGATTGAGTTGGTAACCCGCGCGCATCCATTCCTTCTCGGCCACCATCAACATCAGGTCGCGGCCATTCTCGAACCGTACCCGCACGATGTTCCGGCCCGGCTGGCCGACGTTGAGGCACGACACCGCACCACGGCCGAGGACGGCATAGGCCATCTCCAGCGCGTGAATACCGTAATAGACCAATTCGTTGCCGCAGATGGTCGTCGCCAGATGAATCTTGCCCAGCGACGGCACTTCCTTGGCCAACGCAAGCACGTCCGGTACGAACCGCAGCGAACTGGCCGACATGAACGGCGTGCCCGCCTTGCGTGCGACCTCGGCGACCTCCTTCGCCTGTTTTGCGGTCATCGCCAGCGGCTTGTCGCAGAACGTTGGCACACCCTTGCGCAACGGCGTGAGCGCGTATTTCCACTGCTCGCCGGTGCCGTCATCCGGGATGGCCACCGCATCCACGCCCTCGCAACACTCGTCGGCGCTGTCGCAGACTTTCGGGATGCCGCACACGTCCGCGAGTTTCTCCGCCGCGGATTTCACCGGGTCCCAAATCTTCACCACTTGCACTCCCTCGATGCGTTTCTTCGATGCAACGAAAGTTCCCACGAACTGTTTGCGTTTGGCCTCGTCGAAGCCATTGCAGCACGTGGAAAACGCCGTGCCGTGATTCGATCCTTGCACACGCTCCGCGCCCATGTAGCCGTAGGTTGCCGCCGAGATGAGGCCGAGCCTGAGCTTTGGAGCTTCGGCGGCGCCCAGAATGGACGGCAGTCCAAACGGTGACGCGAGTCCGCAGGCGATGGCGGCAGTGGAAGAGTGTTTCAAGAAGGCCCGGCGTGAAGTCTGGCTATCGGCATTCTGGTTCATCGTGTTCCTTATCAAACGTGGTTGAAGCAGATAAGTTGCTATCTATCTTGCCGCCACCGCCGCCACAGGGCAAGCGTTTGGATGCCGCAAACACAACGGAATCCGCTTACGGCTTTGCTTCCGGCAGAAACCATCCCGTCGCCGACGCACTGATGTAGGGTGGAATTCCCTCCATCTTTAAGTCCCAGTCCATCGAGGCAAATGCCACCGCGCTCCACACCGCGCCGTCTTTGCCAGGCGCCACTTCAATGTCGAGCGTGCGTCGCGCGTCCGGCGTGGACGCGGCGCTGCGAAGACCGCGAACGAAACCGCGCGTCTGGCCGTCAGCGTCTGACACGCTCATGCCAAACTCCCCTTTGTGCCCGCCGACGATGGTGAGTTTGAACCGCCGCACGCCTTCGGGCACGCGGAAGAACAGCCGATTAGGCCGGTAGTTCGCCAGTGTCGGCGCGCGCGAGCAATCGAGCACCACGCGGCCGGTCGTGCTGCCCACGTGCCAGATGCCGCGCATGTCGTCCACGATGCGCACCGCATACGTGCCGCGTGGCGCGTCAGCAGCGACCGGCACGCTCAACTCGCACCCCTTGTCGGTGTCGAATGTCTCGTGCCGGATTTCGCGTCCGTCCGGGCCGGCGACCGTGATGGTACCGGTCGGCACGCCTTTGAGCATCGAGCCGTGCGGCTTGCGCGTGATGATGATGGTTTCAGCGCCGCCGGAGATCTGAACGAAGAACCGCTTCTCCTTCGGCGCGCGGATGCCAAGGAACGTCGTCGGGACCGCCTTCGAAAATTTGCGCTGAAGCAGATCGTTGGCGTTGATCGTGACGAGCCGGCGGGCCGGCTCGCAGCGGTCGCGCAGCATAGCCAGCAGCGGCGCGGTACAACGCGAGAACATGGAGAACCCCTTGCCGTCCCCGCCGGTCGGCGATGCGATATTCGCGATCATCACCTCGGCTGCGATGTTCATCAACTCGACGTCGCCGCTTTCCTTCGCAGCAAATGCAATGGCGTCGGCGCAGAGCATGCCGCCCAGCACGCCGGGACGGTCCCGGAACAGCGGACAGCTTGTGTAAGGGAACCCGCCCGCTTCCGGCACCCACATCTGTTTCCAAAACGCAGTCTGACCGATGACTGCCTCGCGCGCCCGCGCGTCGCCGGTCTCGATGTAATACTCCTTCAAACCTGAGCCAAGGATGCCCATGAGGAAACATGCGTTACCGACACAGAGCTTTGCGCCGGGGATGTGCGAATGCGCACAGTGGTCACCCGGCAACGTGTGCGGCCAGCCGCTGCCCTGACCCGGCTTGCGTTCGCGCAGCGGCACCTCCGCGATCTGTCGCGCCGCGTCGAGATAGAGCGGGTCGAGCGTCGCGCGATACAATGCCAAGATCGCGACCAGCGACCACCCCGCCGACCGCTCGTGCGTGCCGAGTTTCTTGAATCGCGGCGCCATTCCATAGACGATGTGTTCGCCGAGGCCCTGTGCCGCCTCCATCGAGCGTTCGTCGCCGGCCAGATGCCACGCGTCGCACATGCCCTCGGCCCATGTGTGGCCGTTCGCAGCCGTCGCGCCGCCGCCGTAACCATACGACCAGCCGCGCGCCCCCTTCTCGGTCCACGTGCCGGTGTGAAACACCGAGTGCTCGACGTTGCAGCCGACGTAGGCCGGATCGGGATACGCGTGCACGCAATCCACGTCGGCCTGATGCCGCGCGCCCTCCAGCGCCAGGTGGTAATAACGCCGGTCGCCCGTGCGAGCAAACTGCATGAACAGCGCGTGCGGCAGGTCGTATTCGTTGTTGCCCCAATTGATCTCGCGCTCGCCGTGCCAGTCGCCCCAGTTGAAAAACCCGTATTCGCGCTTCACCTCCTTGATGCGGAGATGGTCGGCAAAACACCGCTCCATTACTTCGTCCCAAGCCGCGTATTCGTTGCCGCGCCTGGCAACCATCGGTCCCAGCGCACCGCTGCTCTCATACCACGCCGCCGGTACGACCACGATCAGCGGTTCAGCAGGCGCGGGCAACGCGCCACGTTCCAATGCAAAATCCAAACTCATACGTCGCGTCCGGGACATGCCCCACTTGAACCGATACGCGCCCTCCACAAACGAGAACCGCAGATAATCAGGAAGCTTGCTGTAGCTGGATTCGCCGCGGATGTCCGGCCAGAGTTCCAGCGTGAGCTTTTCACGTTCGGCTCGCAATGCGCACGGGTAGTTCTGCCAAAAATCCTCCACCGACACGCCGATGCCGCGCCCGCCGCCCTCCATCGCCACGCGGCCCGGCGCGCGGCGACCTTGGGCTGGCGACGCGCCGGTCAGCAAGAACGATTGGTCGTCGCGTTGGAACAGCCGCGCTGTTGCGGAATCGATCGACTCAGTCTGCTCGACATCCGCCAACGCAAAGCGCGCCGTCTGCGCAGACTTCGCCAGTTCCAGCGGCAATTCCACCGAGCGGAAATCGGCGAATTCGTGCTCCAGAACATCGTCCACCAATGTGCAAGCAACATCCACTTTCGAGCTGCCGGCGTAGAAACGCAGCCGCGTGATGTGCCGGAAATATTTCCCGTCCTTTTCGTTGCTGAGCGGTCCTTCAATGCGGACACAAGCCGTCAGCGGCCCGTTCTCCTCGACCCGCAACGTCGCCTCGCCCGCTGCGCTGGTGAACCGTCTGCCATCACGCGCCGTCAACACCAGACCGCCGCTGCCGCCACGCGCCACCGTCTCACCGCCGACGCGAACCTCATCGAAGAAACCGAAACGCCGCGCGTTCAGCCTCACTTGCATCGCACCGGTATTCACCGTGAGCGCGTCGCCGTCGCGCGTCATCCGCAGCGGACGCGGTGGAGCACGCCGCTTCGCGGCACGACCGAACTCCACGACATATTCCGCGCGGGCCTTCGGCGCAATATCGGCGAGAAACGTCACCGCGAGCCAGCGCACGCTATCGTCTTTCCAGAAACCGGTCGCCGTGAATTGCGCCGGCGTCTCGCGGCCATCCGGCGCCAGTAGTCGCGACTGCGCCGGGTTGAACAACTTCCCCTGCGGCAGCGGAAAACCAAATCGCACCGGCGCACCCCGGCGCGCAATACCGTCTTCCTCGGCGAGTTCGACCGTCACGCGCTCGCGCTCGACGGACGCCGCCTGTTCGCGGCGCGGAGCCGACGCGAACGGCAACGCGGGTGTCGCGCGGCGTTCGGGATACGGGCCGGACATGCTGCGACGTATGGCGTCACCAGACAAACCGAGAAACCCCGCGTCCTCGGGACCCAGCAACCGCGACTTCTTGCCCGTGCCCGTAAGCGGGATGCGAACCTCAATCCAACCGGTGCTGGCACGGACGGCCTTCTCGGCGAGCAACGCCACGCGCACGACAGCAACGTCCCCCTCGCGGCGCAGCGGCGCGTCGTGACAAAACACCATGCTGTTGCCGAACAGCTCCACGCGCAACGGAGACTGCTGCAATTTCGGAAACTCGCCGTGATACATCACGCCGGATGTGCCCGCGTAGTGATACATGAGATCCGTGCCGGCGTTGCTCCGGCTGTCCTGCCGACCCGTGTCCTTGCGGTTGTCAGCATCCAGGTAAATGATCAACGATCCGCCCCCTGGGAATGGTTCAGTCCAATCCACGCGCCACACAAACCTGTCCTCCGCCACATGCGCGACAGCGGCGCGCAACATCTGCGGCCCGGTCTTGTCCCCAGCCTTCTTCTCGTCGCGCGTCCAGAACACCGTCCAGTTCTGCACGCGCTCCGGCGGCGTGCCGAGCAACCGCTCCACTCGATCCGGCAACCCATCCCCATCACTGTCCGGCTCCGCCGCAACCGCGGCAGTGCCCAGTGTCCATAGTCCAAGAACCAAGGTGAGTATCGAGCGCAATCGAGTCATGGTCATCTTTCGTAGCACTGCATCAAGTTGACGCGCATGATGCCGCCGCTTCCACAGGAGGGCAAGCGTCTGGATTGTCAGAAGCTGAAACAGAAGGAACAAAGGAGCATGCAAGGATTGTCCGACTACTGCGTTGCTGCGGCGCAGTCTTTCGGATTAGCCAGCCGCCCAACGAAAAGAAGGGTTCCGGCGGCCCGGTCACGAATGAAGAACAGAAACGGATGGTCCGCACGAAAAGTCGGGACGAATGGAACAATCTTTGGCATTCCACCTGCGGCCAGTGCAAACGTGACGGCCGTCGCCTCAGAGCCTCTTTCGTTCACTTCCAGAGAAGCCTGGTGCAGCACTTGACCAAGGAAGAGCGGTCGTTGGTCGCTGATGCCGGTGAAGTCGGCTTTCGGATTGTCGAACGCCTCCTTCATGCCGAGGCTTCTCAAGACGCGCGACATGTCGTAATTAGTCGTGAATGCAAACTTCGGCAGCACTACTGTCACCTCCCGCTGCTCGAGTTGACTCAAGCAGACGCGCAGTTTGTCTGTGCTCAGCTTCTGTTCCAAGTCAGTCAAACCAGTCGCAGACCGCGGCAGCAGCACGACCATCGAGAGTCGCCCGCCCTTGTAAGCTAGTTCCACCACAGCAAAACCCTTGGCGCCTGGATAGAGTTTGCTCTTATCGCGCTCGCCCCAAGCGACCTCGCGCGGCGTGACAAACCGGGAACCGTCTTCCTCGAATGCCGCATAACCAATTGTGACAGACTCGGCGTAGCGCATCATCGGCGTGCGAACCTTGGCGTCACCGCAAAGAAAATCCTCGTGCTTGGTCAGTTCCGCGGCAAAAGGATTGAACCACTCGCCACGGAAATAGATCCCGCTAGCCAAAACCACACGCGTTTGGTCAGTGATAGCACCAGATGGCAGTGGTTCTTTGATCCGGCCATAGGTCTGTTCGGCGCACCACGCATTGAGTGTCCGGCGAGACGCCTCGGGCTGACCTGCGAAATCCATGGACGCGACCGCGCCGATTCCATAGCGGATACTCAGCGTGTCGAGAAAGGGTTTCTTGAGCGGAAAGGTCTTCTCGGTCCACAAACCGTTTGCCATCCGCAGCTCATAATCATTCAGAGACTTGCAGAGCAAATCGAGTTCCCGAGCCACTTGCTGTGCTTGATCCCGGAAGAACACGGCCACGTCATAATTGGCAACCGTGGCGGCACAGCGGTTCTTGCGTTCGAGCTCCGCAGTCAGGACCTTGATCCGGTCGTTGACTTCTTTGGGAACTGGTTTCCATGCGCCGCCCAGACGCTTCCGCAGTTCCCCCATGCCATCATGAATAAGGGTGGTATTCCACGGCATCTTCGCCGCGTCCTCTCCCATGCGACGGGTTTCCGCGGGGAAGCGCAACACCTTGCCCATTTCCTCCGCGGTGTTGCCTCGCGCACCCTCCGTGGCCATGGCAAACGCGCATGCAAGTGAATATGGTGAGAAGAAAACATTCCTGCCCGGCGTTTCCTTCGCCATCTGCTGATAAAGATCGAGGGCAAAATCATTAACCGCCACTACAGCAGGGTTGCGACTCGCTTTCGCATCCCTTGCCGCTGGAGGCTGAATCACACCCCCGTCTGACACACCGAGAAAACCAGCCAGCACGGTAACACTCACGAATAGGAATCGGTTAAACTCGGATCGCATTGCGTGCTTCTCCTGCTACCAGTGGGATCAACTTCCAACCTTCAACTGCTTTTCCACCCACGCCTTCGTCTTCGACATCTCGGCGGGTTCGGCTTTGATGTGTTCGATGATACAGGACAGCGGGCGATGAAGTTTGCGGATTTCGGAGATCAGCAGCGGGTAGTTCATCTCGCCGTTGCCGGGGCCGGGTTTCACCAGGCCGTTGCCGGCGGCGTTGAGCTTGATGTCCTTGAAGTGAGCGAGGTGGACGCGGTCGCCGAGTTCGCGGAAGAGGCGGCACATCTCCTCATCGCGCTTCCGGTAAAGGTCGAGCGGAATGAAGCCCGGCGGGTCGAGCACGAGTCCAACGCGGCTGGCAGGAAACGGCGCGAACACTTCCTTCGCCAGGGCCAGTGTGCCGACGACGTGGAGGTAAAAGGGCTCGAATGCAACACGACCGTCAATGGGTTCGAGAACCGGCAGGATGATCTCGCGGATGGCACGCTGCAGGTGCGCGACCGCCTCAGGCGTGTGGTTGCGCGGGTCGGCGCCGGTGAACTTCGGCGAATAGCTTGCGCTCCAGGTGATGAACTGCTTGCAGTCGAAAAGCCCGGCGTGCTCGGCCACAAGCTTCATGGTGGCGATGCTAGACCGCATGAAGCCGGTTTCTTCAGGGCGGAAGAGGTTGAAGTAGGTGCCGAACGCCGCGGTCTTCAACTTCAGTTCCTTGAGCGCGCTGGCGAGCGACTTGAGTTCGTCAGCGGTCGGCGGGAAGAAGAACGTTACCTGCACCGTGTCGAAACCAGCGGCGGCGATGGCTTTGGCATTCTTGTGCAGCTCGACGGCGGAATCCGCCTGTAGCATCATGCCGAGGTGGATGTTGTCCCTGGCGGCCTCGGCTCCGAACATCCTTCTCGTGCCAAAACTGGCAACGGCCGCTCCGATGGCGCCGAGAAAATGCCGGCGCGAAGTTCTTGATGTCACCATAAATATCTCCTCTATCTTCCATCTCCGAATTCGCGCCGCCCGGAAACGCCTGTCAAAACAGGCTTGTCCTAGCTCATCGCCGCCAGCACTTGCCGTAGGTAAGCGAAGGACTCTTTGATGCCAGGCAGGGGATCGTTGGCACCGGCTTCAAATTCAAGGGCGAGGTGGCCCGAGAATTTGATTTCGAGCAGCGCCTTCAGCACAGCGGGGATGTCTATCACGCCTTTGCCCACGACAACCTCGACACCCTTGGGCGTGGCGGCTGACACATCCTTGATGTGAAAATCGTACAACCGGCTGGCACATTCCTTGATCGCTGCGAGCGCGTCGCCGCCAACCCGAACAGTGTGTCCCACGTCCATGCAGACGCCCATCAGCGCGTGGCGCTCCTTCACCAGCTTGAATGCGTCCTGCGGCAGTGGAAACCGTTTATCGCCCGGCCCGTGGTTGTGAATCGCGGCGCGTATGTTGAATTGCCGGGCAAACTTCTCCACCGTGTCGAGCGCGGCTGGATCGGGACTGCATACGATGGTTGGCATGCCGGCGTCGCGCGCATATTCGAACGCACGCCGAATCTCATCCTCATGGTTCTTCATGACGATGACACCGCCGCCCATGAGCACCAAGCCGGCGGCCTCGATCTTCCTGCGCGCTTCCTGGCACTGCGCGGTCGTGCTCTCCAACGGCAGATGGAAGGACTTCAGCGTGATATACCGCACGCCCGCCTCCCTGGTCATGGCAATGGCTTGGTCCAACGGATACTTCCGCAATGAATACGAAGCAATGCCCACCTTCAGTCCGCGAAACGGATCGCGTCCCTTATCATCAGCCTGCGCAAGCGAAGACGCTCGATGCGCAGCAGCAACAACGGCTGACCCCAGCAATGCGGTTTCCAAAAAACGCCGGCGCGTGACAACTTGCGTGGTTTTCATGACAGGTTAAATCAACTGCACCACGGGCGCTGGCGGTTGGCCTTGGCTTTCTCGATGGCTGTGCGGGCCAAGGCGATGTCCTCGGCAATCTGCCAATCGAACATGCCAACGAGGACGTGATCGCCGCCGCCCTCGAACGCCCACTGGAACGCCTTCTTCGGCGGAATCGCGCCGGCGGCCATGATCTTGAAGGCGATCCACGTCTTCTTGACGCTCTTCATCCGCTCGGCGACCGCTTTCCAGTCCTTGCACCAGTAGCCCGGCACCTCCGCGCACGGCTTCTTCATGTCTTCGGGCTTCGGCGCGGTGGGATATTCGAGGTGATGAAACGTCTTGATGTAGAAATCGTTCGGGATGTTGGCCTTCTCGCACGCATCAACGACGCCGAGATCGTGAGCGCCGATGCCGCCGGGAACGTTCTGGCTCTTGAAAATCTCGACCGCTTTGGCGATGAGATCCACGCGACCTGCGGCCAGCAGCGCGTCGGACATGCCGCCGTGCATGTAGACCGCGTCGGCGCCTTCCCCGGCGAGCCGTTCGACTTCCTCGCGGTAGCCTTTCATCGAATCATCGGGCTTGGTGATCGGGCAGATGATCCACTGCATCTTGCCGCGGCGTTCGTTGCGGTGGCGCTTGAGCAGGCTCATCGCGCGGACGCGGTTGCTGAGCGACATGGTGTTGACGCCGTTCTCCTCGGCCACCGCCAGCGTCTGCAGGATGCGATCGTCGGTATGGTATTGCTCGGAGAGTTGATTGACATACCGCAGGTCACGGCTGTGCATGAAGAGATTGACCAGGTTGCCGCCCAGAATGACGCGGCTGACTTTCAGATCGCCGCCAATCTGGCCCATCGGCAACGATTGCGTTGGGGTCTTTGGCTTGGTGGCCGATGGGGCGTCCGCAGCCGATGCGGTTGCGATCGCGCCAACCGGAGCGGCCAGCAGTGATGTTGTGATGAACTCCCGGCGATTGATTTCCTGCGACATGGTGGTGTTCCTATGATTGGGGCCTAAACGAACCATTGCTCAGTGCTCTGTTCTTTGCGGCGTATCGGACGCGAGCGCATGATAGGAGCATCCGCCGTCGTTTCAAGCAGGAAGCCTCCTGCCAGAGAGGACACGAGAACCCTTGCCGCTCACCGGCTCGCACGCGGCGGCTTGAATCGCGGGTCGTCGAAGACGAACGGCGCGCGTTCGCCGAGGAAAACTTTATATATGTCGTAGTTGGTTTTCATCATCTCGTCGAGCATCACCCTCCACGGGCGGTCGGCGACGGAGATGAGGCCGGTGTTGGCCGCTTCGCCGTTGTATTTGTCGAACCAGCGGCCGGTCACCGCCTGGTCCACCAGCGTAAACCACTCGATGCCCACCACGTAGCCGAGCGCGGCGGCTTGTTCCACATACTGGCGATAGGCAAGGCCGCGCTCGCGCTGGGTGGACACGTCCTTCGCGCCGCCGGAGAGACCGCTGTCGCCGGTCGAGCTGAAGTAGAACTCACTGAAGAACATTGGCCGGTCGCCGATCCAGCCGCGGATGCGCGCGAGCCGGTCGGGGTCGAGGCCGTAGGCGTAGTAGTTGAACGAAACGATATCCAGGTATTTGCCGCTGAGCCGGCAGAGCGTCTCGTTGTTGATCGTGCCGGGCTGGAGCCGGTTGCCGATAAGCATGTGGTTCTTGTCGTATTTGCGAAACGTCTGCGTCACCACCCGGAAGTAAGCGTCAAGGAAGATGCCGGTGAACTTCCGCATGTCTTCCTTGGCAGCGGCGGTCTTCACGGGCAGGCCGCCCGCAGCGACATCGGCGAACGACGCGAACGTTGTCTCCCACGCGCGGTTGAACGCTTCGATCGTCTTGTATTGTTCCTCCAGTATCTGCGCCAGCCGGCGCTTGCACGGATGCGTGCCGTCGAGCGCCGCGACCGCGCCGGGGATTTCTTCGTAGAGCGGTTCGTTGCTGAGAAAATAACCGATCAGCAGCGGATCGTCGGCGGCCGGCGGAAGCTTTTCGGCAAAGAGCTTGTCGCAACGTTCGCGCAGCTTGTTCGAAAACGGGTCGAACACGCCATGGGTACCGGGGATGTTGGGAAAACCTTCCCACGTCTCCAGTGGCAGGTGTGCCACGTGCGGGAACTTCGCCTGCCGCCGCGCGCCTTCATCACCCGCGCCGAACGCGCCCGCTGAGTTGAATCCCCACTTCCGCACACGCTCGATCATGCGCGCGGTGTAGGAGGCCGCCTCGTAGGGCCGGCCGGTCTTGCGGATGGTGTTGACGAGGTGGAATGACAACACGTTGGGATTCCAATACGATTGGGGATGGAACGCGCTCTTGAACTCGCCGTCGCGCGCGGGCAGCCACTCATAAATGCGCTCGCGGCCCGCGAAGTAAGTATAGTCGTCGGATGGCCCGAAGGCGCACACGCCAAGGTGGAAGAACGCGTTACCCTCCGGGTCCACCAGAATCCAGCGCGCGTCCTTTTTCTCGACGTGGAAGAAGCCGGTCCGTTTGAGACCGAGTTTCCCGCCGCTGCCGGGCAGTCCGCCGAACGTGTCGAGCACAGGCGGTTGCAGGCTCGCCAGCCATGCCGCCTCGGCTTGCGCGTCCTGCTTGAGTTTCTCCTCCGACTTCACCTTGCCGGGAAAATCGGAACGCGTGCTCTGGCCAAAACGGTCCACAAGCTTCGGCGCGTCCGCCGCCGGCGCGCCGAATGCGACCTTTACGAGCACGGGCCCCGCGCCGGGTTGGCAGGGCGCGCTGAACTGCCATTGAAAAATCTTCCAGTCCCATTCGCGATTGTCGGTCAGTTCCTGGAAACTGTGAGGCGGCACCTGCAACGACAGCGTCGCGCCGTCGAAGTTGCGCAGCGTCAGCGTCGCGGCGTTGCCCTGGTAGATGTGCGGCTTGGGCGGCTTCTGCGCAGGGAACGGCGTCTCCTTGCCATCGCCGATCTTCCACGCGCCACCCGTGGCGTAGCTGAAATCAATCTGCATCCCCGCGCGGAGCGACGTCATACCAGCAGGCACGTTCACCGGCGTGAACGTCAGTGTCCCCTCCCCCGGCTGTAACACCACCTCGATGCGTGTGTCGCCGTCAAACTTGAGCGTCGCGCTGTTGCCCGAAACGGTGGCCTCAATTGGCTTGCGGACATCATCCCATTTTGCGCCAACGAAAACCGGGTAGTTCAGCGTAAAGTGGCCCGCGCTGCCCGCCTCGATCGCCAGTCCCTCTCGTGTCAGCCGCAGTGATGTTGGGCTCTCCGCGCCTCGCGCCACTCCGACGCCGAACACGGCTGCGAGAGAAACCGCCAGCGCGCAAAGTCCGACTCGAAGCATGAAGATTCGTTTCATAATATTCGCACAAAGGTGGAGAACACGGCCCGGAGCGTCAATCCTTCACTCCGGCTTGAGGTCTGCCCGCGCCTTGACCTCATTCACCATCGCCTCCCAATGACGGCGGAGGAATGGCGGATCGTTCAGGCTGTCAAGCGCGTAGCTGCGATCTGCACGACCCAGATCGAGCACAGCAGTGATCATCTCCTCCTGATAATAGCCGGCCTCAGCCAACGGCATGCCGGACGGCTCGCGGATGAACGATTGGCCGCTGGAGGTTTGCAGGCCGTCGGGTGACTGGCCCACCGTATTGGCTACGCAATGAAACATCTTGCTGTTCGGGCCGACCGGTTGTTGGGCGCGGCCGGCCACACGCTTCCACAACACCGCCTCGATCTCGTCCGAACTGCACGACGGGTGAAACAGAACCTGCGCACCCGCCATCGCCGGCAGCCGATACAACTCCGGATGCCGCCCGTCGCGGCAGATCACCAGCGTGCACCGCACGCCGTCGATGTCGAACAGCGACAGTTTGTTGCCGCCGCGGCAGAACTTCCGCTCGTCGCGTCCAGCCATGTGGACCTTGGCGTATTCGTGTGTCACGTCGCCCGAGGGCGAGATCACGTGGGCGAGATTCAGGAAACGGTCGGTGGTTTTGCGGAGGCTGCCCACGATGACCCAGATGCCGGCTTCCTTGGCCGCGTGGCAGGTCTTCTCCAACGCCCGCTCCACTGCCGCTGGCTTGAGCCGGGCCACGTGCGGGAAGTAATAGCTCGTCAGGTTCGTCTCCGGGAACAACACCACGCGGCTGCCTTCCCCTGCCGCGAGGCGGATGTAATGAAGCGTTCGCTCCAGATTGCGTTCAAGGCTTCTGGCCCAATGGAGTTGCACGCAGGAAACTTGCAGGGTTTTGGTCGCGCTCATGTCGGGTAGGTTAAACCCAGAACGGATGAGAATCCAAAACTATCAGAAAGCGTCCGCTGGACCGGCCACCATTACTGGCCGAGAGTTTGCAGAACCTCCCGGGCCGCTTGTTTTAACTTCGAGTGGCACGCAGGTTTTTTGATGATTTCCCGAAGCTGCGGCATGAATTCCTTGCGATTGCACTGACGCCTGATGATGTACTCTGCCCGATCAGTCTCTGCCGCCGGAACGTTTTCCAAACTCTGGAGAAAGCGTTGCAGAATTTCAGAATCCGATTGAGGAAGCGAACCAAGAGCAATACCCACTGTCAACAATTCCGCCTGTCTGGCCTTCGGCAATCCGCCCAGCTGTGACATGAGTTTCTTTGCAAGAACATCTCGCCATCGCATCATTATCTCGAAGAAGATCTTCTGATCAGCCGGCATTGATTTGCCCTGTGCCCTCAGATCGGCCGTCGCCAGGATACAAACGTATTCACCGCTCTTGTCTGGTGCGATTATATACGTTTTATCTTCGATCAGTTTCAACACCGCATCCTTGACTGGCTTCAGGTCGCGAATGCTGACCAAACCACATCTGGCATGGACGCACACGTTGGAGAATGGATCTTCCAGACCTTTTAACATCAAAGGAATCGCACGCACATCCATTAGGTATCGCAGACCACTCATGACGCGCGCGCGAACCACTTGATCATCCTCTGGTTCACGAAGCGGGCGTTGGCCGCCGACGTTATTCAGCAAGCGCTCAGCTTCTGCCATCTGGTCACGCCGTCGCTGGTCGTCGGGAGGAATGATTTCGATTTCTATCGGATCGCTCTTCACCTCGACAGGGTTCCTTACAACCAAGAACGACGAGTGTCCCGGAATCCGTGATGCGTAACCGGCGGAACGTGAACGACCGATGATTTTGTAGACACCAGGTTCATCAAACCCGAGCCATTGATTGACGACGATTGCTTGCGTGTATCCGACCCCGCCAGGATTCAAACGATAGGCGCCGCCTGACAGGCCACCACCAAGGCTTCCAATCGCTTCAGCGCAAGGATCACGAACCGGCTGACCTTGTCTATCGACAGCTTGGAAAAGGATCTCTGGTAAGCGTCCCGATCTATCGGATTTCCGGGTGTTAACTGCCAAGTCATTCGTCCCGCAGTTGGTGTATCGCATCTTTACTTCGATCGGCTGGCCAAGCTCATACTGTTTCTTGGCAAACTCCAGTTCGAGCTTCAGCCCCAGTGTTGCGGAGCCGCCCCGCACTGTCGCACCCACAGCAGACACCCAAGCCAATGCCAACAGCAAACTCCTTCGACAAATCGTATTCATCGCGACCTTCCCCATCCGAATCTCTCTGGGTTCATCCGTAGATTTCTTCAACTCAATAGCACCTGCCGAAGGCTCTCCACATACACGGCGCAGGATTGTATCTCAACGTTCGCCCGTGTTCTCCAAAAGCAGCGGCCATTGGCTTCGCGGAAGACTAGCGCGTTCGGAGAAGACGCTCCACCTTTTCGTGTCCTTTCGTGCATTCCGTGGTTTCACATCTTCCTTGTCCCATCAACGCCGAGCAAATCAACTCATCTCTAAAATTCCTACCGGCCCTGAATCCGCCAGAGCTTGGAGAAGGTGCGGATCACAAGACTGTCACGAGCAACCGCCGGTGTCGCCAGTGTCATCCCGTCGAGTCGGTTGCTGCCAAGCAGTTTGAACTCCGGCCCCGCTTGCACGATGAACGTCTCGCCGTCTTCGCTCAGGCAATAGATCTTTCCATCGCACACCCACGGCGATGCGGTGAAGGCGGTCGCGCTGGCGCTGAGTCGCTGGCGGCCATAAACCGGCTTGCCCGTCTTCGCGTCGTAGCAAGCGAGAAACCCTTTGTCGTAGAGCACGTAGAGGTAATCGCCGCAGAGCAACGGCGACGGATTGTAGGGACCGGCCTTGCGGTCGCACCACGCGATAAACTGGTTGCTCGTCTGGTCGTCCTTGAGCGAGATGTCGCCGGAGGCGCCGGGCCGGATGGCATAGACCGGCCGCAGGGAGTTGCTGACATAGCCAGAGCTGACGAAGAGCAGGCTGCGGTTGGCGGCAGGCGTCGGGATGACGATGTCGGACATGCCGGAGAGTTCCCACAACAGGCGGCCGGCGAGATCGTAGGAGCGCACTTTGCCGCGGCCGGGGGTGATGATCTCAGTGCGCTTTTCATTTTCCCAGACCAGTGGAGTGGCCCAGTTGCTCGGCTCGTCGCGCTGGACACGCCAGAGTTGCTTGCCTGTCCGCTTGTCGAACGCAGCGAGGAACGACGCCTTTTCGTTGTCGTTGACCACATAAACACGGTCGCCGTGCAGCACAGGCGAGGCCGCCGGCCCCCAACCGAGCCGCGTCGGGAAGAAACCCCATTTCTGCGACCACACTTCGCGCCCGTCCATGTCGTAGCAGAACAGGCCAACGTTGCCGAAGCACGCGAACACGCGCTCGCCGTCGGTGGCGGGCGTCTCGGAGGCGTAACTGTTCTTCATGTGAATCGCGCCCGGCACCGCCCCGCGGTGCGCTACGCGTTCCCAAAGGACCTTGCCCGTGGCGAAGTCGAGGCAATAGATGACGCAGCGATACTCGTCAGCCTCACGCGTGCCCCAGAACCGCCAGACATAAAGGCCCTTGCGCGGCGGCTCGACAGCCTGCCCGCTCACCGCCGATGTAACGAAAACCTTGCCGCCCCACACGACCGGCGACGACCAGGACTTGCCGGGAATCGCGGTCTTCCAGACCACGTTGGTCGTCGCGCTCCAAACGAGCGGCAGTTTCGCGCCGTCGGCGACGCCGCCACATCCGCCGCGGAACTGCGGCCAATGGTCCGCGTCGCCCGCGCAGGCAATGTGGGAAATGAGCGCGATGGCGGCGAAGCCAAGAAGCATGTGACTCTGACAAATCATATCGTGTTTCACTGCTGGTTTTCTTCTCACATGCTACCACACTTTTCGCACATCATCGCGCGCCTCGCCATGCTGTTCCGTGCGGCAGCTTCCCGGCGTCCGAAAACGCTCGCTTGATTCCAGCGCGATAGATGATATGGATTGGCCCGCCAATAGCACATTGCGCAAAGGAGAATCTATGATACGACATCTCGCCGTCTGGAGCCTGGGTTTGATGATTTGTGCCGCGAACGCCCAAGACCTCAACGTCCTGCCACCATCCCCCACGCCCGCGAAAGGAACCAATGCGCCGCTTGCGATGCTCGACGCTTATCTCAAGGCCGCCGCATACGCCGCACTCGACCAGCGCAAAGCGGACTATGAGAAGGTCAAGACGCTGGAACAGGTCGCCGCGTGGCAGCAGCAGCGGCGCGATTTCTTCGAGCGGCAACTCGGCGGATTCCCGAAGCGCACGCCGCTCAACGCGAAGATCACCGGCACGATGGACGGCGGCGATTACCGCGTCGAGAAAGTCATCTTCGAGAGCGAGCCGAAGCATCACGTCACCGGCCTGCTCTACCTGCCCAAGACCCCGCCACCCTACCCCGGCGTGATCGTGCCGTGCGGCCACAGCTCCAACGGCAAGGGCGCCGAGACCTACCAGCGCGCCAGCATCCTGCTCGCGAAAAACGGCCTGGCCGCGTTCTGCTACGACCCCATCGGCCAGGGCGAGCGCGCGCAGGTGCTCAAGCCCGACGGCAAGGCCGCCCTTGGCAGCACCACCGAACACACGCTGGTCGGCATCGGCGCAATCCTCGTCGGCCGCAACGTCGCCACCTACCGCGTCTGGGACGGCATGAGGGCGATTGATTACCTCCAGAGCCGCAGTGACATTGATCCCAAACGCATCGGTTGCACCGGTAACTCTGGCGGCGGCACGCTCACCAGCTACCTGATGGCGCTCGACGACCGCATCGTCGCCGCCGCGCCATCGTGCTACCTCACCTCGTTCCGCAAGTTGCTCGAACGCATCGGCGGCCAGGACGGCGAGCAGAACATCTTCGGCCAGATTGCGTTCGGCATGGAACACGGCGATTACGTGATCATGCGCGCGCCGAAGCCGACGCTGATGTGCGTGGCGACGCGTGACATGTTTGACATCGTCGGCTCATGGGATTCGTTCCGCGAAGCCAAGCGAATCTATGGGCGGCTCGGTTTCGCCAATCACGTGGACCTTGTCGAGGCCGACGAACCGCACGGTTTCAGCACCCACCTGCGCGTTGGCGCGGTGCGCTGGATGCGCCGCTGGCTGCTCAAAAACGACGACGACATCATCGAACCGGATTTTCCGATCCGCAAAGACCCGGAGATCCAGTGCTCGGTAAAAGGCCAGGTCATGCTCATGCCCGGCGAGAAGTCCGTGTTTGACCTGAACGTCGAAGTGGATAAGAAACTCTCGCAGGAACGGCGGAAACTGTGGACAGAAGCATCGAAGACCGAGGCGCTGGCGAAAGTGCGCGAGACTGCCGGCGTGCGCCCGCTTGACAAGCTGCCGCTGCCGACGCATCGCAAAGTCGGCAGCATCGAACGGCAAGGTTATCGCATCGAGAAGCTGGTGCTGGAGCCGGAAGCCGGCATCGTGCTGCCTGCGCTCGCGTTCGTGCCGCCGAAGCCGGATGCCAACGCGTATCTTTATCTCCATGGTCAGGGCAAGCAAACCGACGCAGCGCCGGGCGGCCCGATTGAGAAACTGGTGACGCAAGGCCATCTCGTGCTCGCCGTGGACGTGCGCGGCCTGGGCGAGACTCAGGAGAAGACGAAGAAATGGTATAGCGGCACCTACGGCCTTGTGGCGGGTGACTTCTATCACTCCTACCTGCTCGGCCGCTCGCTGGTTGGCATGTGGACCGAGGACGCATTGATCTGCGCGCGATTCCTGGCCGGCTACGAAGCGAAAGGCGCACCGCGCAAGGTCCATCTCGTCGGCATCGGCACAGCCGGCATTCCGGCGTTGCACGCCGCGGCGCTGGAACCGGAATCGATCGCGTCGCTGACATTGCGCCGGACGCTGGCTTCGTGGGTGAGCGTTCTCCGTGAGCCTGCGGCCAAGGACCAGTTGATCACGACCGTCCACGGCGCGTTGAAGGTCTATGACCTGCCCGATCTCGTCGCGTCGCTAGGAAAAGACAAGGTTTGCATCGAAGAACCGACCGACGCTGCAGGGGCTGTCATCACCGGTGCCAAATGAACGCCATGAAACGCATCGGTTTGCTGGTCGTTGGACTGGTGCTCGGGGCGAGCCAAAGTCTTGCCGCCTCCGTCGACACCAACTACATCTGGAAGGCAGGCGTGGCCTCCGCCATCATCACGCCGCAGACCAACATGTGGATGTCCGGCTACGCGGCGCGCAAGTCTCCGTCGCACGGCAAGGCGCAGGACCTCTTCGCCAAAGCGCTCGCGCTGGAGGATGAGAACGGCACGCGTCTGGTCATCGTGACGATGGACATCATCGGCGTGCGGCCTTGGCTGCGCCAGTTCGTAGAGAAGCAAGTGGCCGAACGCCACAAGCTGCCCCCGCAGTGCCTGTTGATGAACGCATCACACACTCACTGCGGGCCGGAGTATCGGGAGATGAAGGGAGGCGAGCAAAACACCG
The DNA here is from genome assembly GCA_016235595.1 of Verrucomicrobiota bacterium. GTDB lineage: Bacteria > Verrucomicrobiota > Verrucomicrobiia > CAIQCK01 > CAIQCK01 > CAIQCK01. Next base: position 356,299 of record JACRJX010000015.1, on the reverse strand, counting down.
GGCATTACACGGCGTTCCTTCAGGAACGGCTGCTGCGCATCATCGGTGAGGCGATTGCAAACCTCGCCCCAGCCCGGCTCAGTCAGGCCCATGCGCGGTGCGGGTTCGCGATGAACCGCCGGCTCAACTACGCGCTCCCGAAGAACGATCCCAACGCCAAAAAAGCACCGAACCCCGATGGGCCCGTGGATCACAACGTGCCGGTGCTGATGGTGCACGTGAATACCAACCTGTGCGCCGCGCTTTTCAGTTACGCATGCCACAACACCACGCTCAGTTCGGTGTCGATGACCAACAACGTGCCGCGCTACGAATTCACCGGCGACTATGCCGGCTACGCGCAAGAGACGCTGCAAGCCGGACGGCCGGGGTTGACTGCGATGTTCCTGCAAGGTTGCGGAGCCGACCAGAACCCCTACCCGCGCCATTACATGATACCCTACGTCAAGCCGCTGGAGTTCGCGCAACAGCATGGCCGCACGCTGGCCTACGCGGTCGAGGCCGCCATGGCCACCCATGTGCGGTCGGTGCGCGGCCCGCTTCGCAGCGCGTTCGAATACGTCACATTGGAGCGGGAGAAAAAAGACCCAAAGAAGGATGCCCCGAGCCGCCAGTATCCCGTGCAAGTCATCCGCCTTGGGGACGACCTGACGCTGGTGGCGCTCGGCAACGAAGTCGTGGTGGACTACTCGCTGCGGTTGAAACGGGACCTGGCCGGCAAGGCGGTCGTGTGGGTCGCGGGCTATTCGAACGACTACGGCGGTTACATTCCCAGCTTGCGCGTGTTGAAGGAAGGCGGCTATGAGGCGCCCAATTACACGCCTGACATCGAGGATCGGATCGTTGGCAAGGTCCGCGAACTGCATGATCGCTTGAACCGTTGACGACATCATGAAACCGCGGCGTTGTGCTTCTCTCGCAAGCACGCTCATCATGGCGTGGCTGACAGCAGTAAGTTTGGCCGCGGAAACTGGCAGCGCGCAGTCAAGCCAGCTCGCGCGACTGGATCGCAACAACCTCCTGACCTACCGCAACGCACGCGGCGAGGTTGCGCCGGTGAAAACCACCGCCGACTGGCAGAAGCGGCGCGCAGAGATTCTGGCCGCGATGCAGGAAGTCATGGGGCCGCTGCCGGGCAAGGCAAAGCGCTGCCCGCTCGACATGAAGGTGGAAGAGGAAACCGACTGCGGCACTTACGTCCGGCGGCTCATCACCTACGCTTCCGAACCTGGCGGGCGTGTCCCGGCACACCTGCTCATTCCGCACTCCGCGCTTCGCGCCCCGCATTCCCAATGTGCCGCCATTCTCTGTCTCCACCCAACCAGCGACACCATCGGCCACAAAGTCGTCGTTGGTCTCGGTGGCAAGCCGCACCGCCAATACGCGCAGGAACTGGCCGAACGCGGTTTCGTGACGCTCGCGCCATCGTATCCGCTGCTGGCCAATTACCAGCCCGACCTCAAGGCGCTTGGCTGGCAGAGCGGCACGATGAAAGCCATCTGGGACAACATCCGCGGCCTTGACCTGCTGGAGTCGCTGCCGTTTGTGAAACGCGGCGGCTTTGGCGTCATCGGCCACTCGCTCGGCGGTCACAACTCCGTCTATACGGCGGTCTTCGACCCGCGCATCAAGGTCATCGTGTCGAGCTGCGGTCTGGATTCTTATTGCGACTACTACGGTGGCAACCCGAAGGTGTGGCAGCCGGAGAAAGGTTGGTGCCAAACGCGCTACATGCCGAAGCTGGCGAATTACGCAGGCCGGCTCGCAGAAATTCCTTTCGATTTCCACGAGATGATCGGCGCGCTTGCGCCGCGCATCTGTTTCATCAACGCGCCGTTGAAGGACTCCAACTTCAAGTGGGAAAGTGTGGATCGCATCGTCGCCGCAGCGGCGCAGGTCTACAAGTTGCACGGCAAGCCCGCCCACCTTCTCGTTGAGCATCCCGACAGTGACCACGATTTCCCTGACGCGATGCGCGAAAAGGCATATCGGTTGTTCGAGGAGAACCTGAAATGAAACGATTCACCCAAGCTGTCTTCGCCTTTTTCACCGCGGCCACCATCCATGTCTTGGCTGGCGAACCGGCCGACTTGATCGTCCACCACGGCAAGATCGCCACGGTGGACAAGAGCTTCTCCATCCATGAGGCGATGGCGATCCAGGGCGCGCGCATCGTCGCCGTCGGCCGCAATGACGATGTCCTCAAGCTCAAAGGCCCCAACACGAAGCTGGTGGATCTCGCCGGCAAGTTCGTCTTGCCCGGCCTGATCGATTCGCACGCGCATCCCAGCGGCGCCTGCGTCACGGAGTTCGACCATCCCATCCCGAATTTCGAAACGATCCAGGACGTGCTCGACTACATCAAGGCGCGCACGAAGGTGGTAAAGGAAGGCGAATGGATCGTGCTGAGCCAGGTGTTCATCACACGCCTCCGTGAAAAACGCTATCCGACGCGCGCCGAGTTGGACAGCATCGCGCCGAATCACCCGGTCCTCTACCGCACCGGCCCAGACGCCTCGGTCAACTCGCTCGCGTTGAAGCTGAGCGGCATCGACCGGAATTTCAAGGTGAAGGAAGGCGACCCCGGCTTCGCCGAGAAAGACCCGCAGACTGGCGAACCGACCGGCATCCTGCGCCGATGCTCCGGCTACCTGAAGGTCAAGACGACCGTGAAGTCACCGACCGAGGCCGAAGTCCTGCAGCGGCACGTCGAGCTGTTCAAGGACTACAATTCCGTCGGCCTCACCACCATCGCCGACCGCGATTGCAGCGCCAAAGTTGTGGCGCGCTACACACAACTTCACGACGACGGCAAGCTGACTGTCCGCATCCCGCTCGTGCTGGACTTCAGTTCATCCGGCGACATTGAGAAGATCAAGGCGAACATACGCCTCGCCGCCAGCCATCCGTTGTTCAAGGACAAAAGCGGCCCCGTGCGCGTCATCGGCGTAAAAACCTATCTCGACGGCGGCATGCTCACCGGCAGCGCTTACATGCGCCAGCCCTGGGGCATCAGCAAGATTTACTCGATCACCGACCCGGCTTATCGTGGAGTGCTGTTCATTCCGCACGACCGGCTCGTTCCGATGGTTCGCGCGGCCGTGGAAAACGACCTCCAGTTCACCGCGCACACGGTCGGCGACGGCGCTGTCCATGCGTTGCTCGATGCTTACGAAGAAGTGAACAAGACCACGCCGATTCGCCACAGCCGGCCGTGCATCTCGCACAGCAACTTCATGAGCCGCGAGGCCGTCGAACAGGCGGCGCGGCTGGGCGTGTCGCTGGACATCCAACCAGCGTGGCTCTACCTCGACACCAGCACGCTCGTGGCACATTTCGGCTACGACCGGCTGCGTTACTTTCAGCCTCTGCACACTTGCTTCGAGCTGGGCGCAATCGCCGGCGGCGGCTCCGACCATATGCAGAAGATTGGCTCGCTGCGGTCGAACAATCCTTACGATCCGTTCCTCGGCATCTGGACGACGATCACCCGCAAGGCCCGCTGGTATGACGGCCAGCTTCATCCCGAAGAGGCTCTCACGCGCGAGCAAGCCATCCGATTCTACACGTGCAACAACGCCTTCCTGCTGCGCCTTGAGAACGAGATCGGTTCGTTGGAGCCGGGCAAGCGCGCCGACTTCATCGTGCTCGACCGCGACGTGCTCACCTGCCCCGTTGACGACATCCGCAGCGCAAAGGTGCTCCGCACCTATTTCGACGGGAAGTTGGTCCACCGTCGCGGCGACTGAACGGGGCGTTGGAAATTTCAGAGACTCTTTTCGCGTCTTGACGCGCCCGCCAGAAATCGGAAGACTGCGCACACTCAACTATGCGCCACAAACTATCTCTCCTCGTTCTCGCACTCTCGATTGTCACCGTCCTTGCCGCGCCGCCGCTGGAAACCAAACCGGGTGATCCTTATTTCGCGAAGTTCGAGCCGGTCAAGGCGCCGGCGACCGCCGGGCTGCTGCTGAAATGCGGCGACCGGCTCGCCATTTGCGGCGACTCAATCACGGAGCAGAAGATGTATTCGCGGATCATGGAGACCTACCTGACCGTGTGCGTGCCGCAGCTTGACGTCACCGTGCGCCAATACGGCTGGAGCGGCGAGCGAGCGCCCGGCTTCCTCGCGCGCATGACCAACGACTGTCTCCGATTCTCGCCAACCATCGCCACGACCTGCTACGGCATGAACGACCACGAGTATCGCCCCTACGAGGAGCGCATCGGCACGACCTACCGCGAAAAGACAACCGCCATCGTGCAGTCGTTCAAGCAGGCCGGTGCGCGCGTCGTGCTCGGCTCGCCCGGTTGCGTCGGCAAGATGCCCCACTGGGTCAAGACCGCCACAGGCACGGTCGAGGACCTGAACCTGAGCCTCTGCAAACTCCGCAACATGGACATCGAGATTGCCGCGAAAGAGCGCGTTGCGTTCGCCGACGTCTTCTGGCCGATGTTTACCGCCGGTTTCGAGGCGCGGCAGAAATACACGCCCGACTACGCCATCGCTGGCAAAGACGGCGTGCATCCCGGATGGGCCGGCCAGCTTGTGATGGCCTACGCATACCTCAAAGCGATGGGCCTCGACGGCAACATCGGCACGTTCAGCGTGGACCTCGCCAGCGGCAAAGCCGCCGCCACCGTGGGACACAAGGTCGTTTCCAGCAAAGCCGACGAGTTCACGATTGAAAGCCGCCGCTATCCGTTCTGCGCCGCGGGCGATGAGAAGAGCGACGGCAGCGTGCGCTCAGCGATGACGCTCATCCCGTTCAACCAGGAACTGAACCGCCTGAAGCTCTTCGTTAAGAACGGCAAAGCGAAGAGCTATAAGGTCACGTGGGGCGCCGAGACGCGGACCTATTCCGCCGAGCAGCTCGCACGCGGCGTGAACCTCGCCGCCGATTTCGCGGTGAATCCGTTCTCCGAGGCGTTCAAGAAAGTGGAAGACGCGGTGCTGGCGAAGCAAAGCTACGAAACCAAACAGGTGAAGCAAATCTTCAATGACCTGATGAAGGGCAAGTTCAAGGCCGCCAAGGACATCAAAGACCCGGAGATCAAGGAACTGTTCGCGATGCGCGATGCCGCCGGCAAGCTCGACCGCGAAGCCATCGTAAAGGCCACCGAAGCCAAACGCGCCCCGCTCGCTGCCGCCATCAAGGCCGCGTTCGTGCCGGTGACGCACACGATCAAGATCGTCGCTGAGTGATAACGCCATCCCGCCGAATTACAAAAGGAAGCCATGAATACGTTGAATAGGTTGTCACGCAAGTTCGTCGCTTTGTTTGCGCTGAGTCTCGCGAGCGCGGCGACGGCTGGCGAAGTCCTCGTTGAGGCCGAAGGTTTCAAGGACTACGGCGGTTGGGTGCTCGACACGCAGTTCGTGGACATCATGGGATCACCGTATCTGCTGGCACATGGCCTCGGCGATCCGGTGAAGAACGCGACGACAACGGTGACGTTTCCCGCAACCGGCACTTACAAAGTTTTCGTCCGAACGAAGGACTGGGTCGCGCACTGGAAAGCGCCGGGCGCGCCGGGGAAGTTCCAGGTGCTGGTGAATGGCAAAGCGCTCGCGGAGACGTTCGGCACGAAAGGCGCCGACTGGTTCTGGCACGACGGCGGCACCGTGGAGATCACGAAGCCGGAAACAACCATCGCGTTGCACGACCTCACGGGATTCGAGGGGCGTTGCGACGCGCTTCTGTTCACCACGGATGTGGCGGCCAAACCGCCGAAAGACCCCAAGGCGATGGCGTCGTGGCGCAAGAAACTGCTGGGCCTTTCGGAGAAACCCGCCGAGGCCGGCGCGTTCGATCTGGTCGTCATCGGCGGCGGCTACGGCGGCATGGGCGCGGCAGTCTCCGGCGCGCGGATGGGTTGCAAGGTCGCGTTCATCCAGGACCGTCCGGTGCTCGGCGGCAACGGCAGCGCTGAGATTCGCGTCTGGCCTCAAGGCCGCACCCGCACCGGTCTCTATCCGCACCTCGGCGAAATCATCGAAGAACTCTCCGACCGCCCGAAAGAATCGCCCGGCGAGAAGCGGGAGTTTGACGACGCAAAGCGCGAGGCTGTCGTCCGCGCAGAAAAGAACATCTCGCTATTCCTCAATCATCGCGGCACGGCGGTGGAGATGGACGGCAAACGCATCGCCGCCGTCGTGGCAACCGACACGCGCACCGGCCAGGAACGGCGGTTCACGGCAAAGCTGGTGGTGGATTGCACGGGCCACGGCACTATCGGGGTGCTCGCCGGCGCCGATCACACCATCAAGGAGCAAGGCCACATGGGCATGAGCAATATGTGGCGGTTCAAACAAGCCGACTCGCCACAACCGTTCCCGGCGATCACCTGGGCGTTGCCGCTGGCGATGGAGGATTTTCCATACCCGAAGAAAGGCGTCGGCCCGTGGTTCTGGGAAACCGGTTTCGACAAGCATCCGATCCGCGACCTCGAATACATGCGCGACTGGAACTTCCGCGCGGTCTATGGCGCGTTCAACGCGATGAAGAACGGCGGCGGCAAGGCCGACCATCTCAACGCGAAGCTGGAGTGGCTCGCCTACATCGGCGGCCCGCGCGAATCGCAGCAGTTGCTCGGCGATGTGGTGCTCACGCGCGACGAAGTCGCCAGCAAAAAACAGTTTCCTGACGGCTGCGTGCCAACAACGTGGAGCATTGACCTGCATTATCCGAAGGAGGAATACGCCAAGAAAGTCCCCAACGACCCGTTCATCTCGTATGCCCAGTTCGACCGTTCCGTGGACTCCAAGAAAGGCTATCCGGTCCCCTACCGCTGTTTCTACTCGCGCAACGTGGAGAACCTCTTCATGGCTGGCCGCAACATCAGCGTCACGCACGAGGCCCTCGGCACCATCCGCGTGATGAAGACCGGCGGCATGATGGGCGAGGTCGTCGGCAAAGCCGCCTCCATTTGTCTCCGCCACAATTGCGCGCCGCGCGACGTGTATCACTCCTATCTCGACGAGCTAAAGGGGTTGATGAATCAGCGCGGCTGGACCCGCCGCGACACCGTGGACGGCAAGTTCTACGACCCGCCGGGCGCGCCGGATTTCCTGCCCTCTGACATAAAATACTACAATCCCGCCAAACTGCCGGGGATCGTGGTTGACGATGATAAGGCTGAGTTGATCGGCACGTGGCAGGAAGGCACCGGCCTGATGAATTTCATCGGCACCTCCTACACCTATCACAGCCCGAAAGGCAAAGCCCTGGCCCGGTTCAAGTTCACCGTGCCCAAGACGGGGCGTTACGAGGTTCGCTTCGCCTACCAGCCGCACGAGAACCGCGCGTCCAACGCCGCGGTCACTGTCCGCAGCGCCGACGGCGAGAAGCTCATCCGCGTCAATGAGCGCGAGACTCCGCCGATTGCGCCAACGTTTGTTTCGCTGGGCGTCTTCCAGTTTGACGCTGGCACGCCCGGGGTTGTCGAAGTCTCCAACGATCGCGCCAACGGCAATGTCGCGATAGACGCGATTCAGGTTTTGCCGGCGAAGTGACCGGAAGCCGTGCCGGCGATCAGATCGCGTTCATTCTTTGCGCCCGCCATCAAGCGCCACTCATGGTGTGGCCGGTTTCCCGGTTTTGCCGGCGTCCTGTTTCAGAATGCCTGCGATCTTGAAGAAGTTCTGCAGAATCTTCTCGCCGTCGGGGTGCGCGGCGTCGAAGTGCTCCGGGTGAAACTGCGTGCCGTAGAGCAGTCGCGTCTTGTGCTTGATCGCTTGCACGCGGCAGGCGTCATTGGAGGCCAGCACGTCGAACACCTCCGGCAACTGTTTGATTTCGTAGGCGTGAAATTCGCGCACGACCACCGTGTCGCCAAGGCCGTCGAAGAGCGGGTCGCGTTTCACGATTCTCACCGGCAGGAACGACCACTCCTTGAACCAACCCGTGTAGCGCGCCGGGTTCGGGTCCTTCTCGTCCGGCGCGAGCGGCCGCATCTTCGCCACCTTGCCGCCAAAGGCTTCAGCGATCTTCTGATGCCCGCCACAAAAGCCAAATATCGGCAGGTTTGTTGCGCGGATCGTCGCGAGCAGCCGCTCCGTGTGGTTGGAGGAAATGCTCTTGTCCATCATCGTGATGAAGACCGCCTTGATATGAGTGTTATCGAGACTCCCGCCGCTGAGCTGCGAGTAATGGATGACCGCGTATGGCAAACCAGTTTGTCGTTCGACAGTGCGTCTGACCTTCGCCAGATATGCGAGGTGGCCGGCCTCCGGCTTCTTCAACGCCTCACGAATAGAGTCGGGATGATGGCAGTTGATGTGGCAGACCGTGGCTGGCCCGCTGGAAAGGCTGTCGAGATCATCCAAAACTCCGTTGATGCCGGCTAGAATGCCGCTGGTGAAATTGGTCTTCTCAGCTCGCGCGCTGTCGCACGCAAGAAGGACCACTGCCAACACGATCCACGTCACGGTTCTCTTCATCGTTCACTCCAGTTTTGAGATTCGCACGTCATCAAACCACGCAACGTCATCAGCCGATTGCTGGCCACTGACGCCCAACAACACCACAAGTTTGCCGGCGGTTTCCGGCACAGTCACGACACCCAACCCTTCGCGCCACTCGCCGCGCGGACCACTCACGACGAAAACCTTGTCGAGTTCTTCGGCAGTCCACTTGCCTCCCGGCGTCTGCCAGCGGACGCGGATGCGCGCGTCGCCCCGACCTTGGAGTCTGCATACGACCGCCACCGCGTAACGCTCGTCAGGCTTCGCCGCACCGCTCTGAATAAAACAACCTTCGGCGACGTTTGCCGCGCGGGCGGAGCCTTTGCCCGCCGCACCCGCCTCGCGGTCCCACGTAAACACGCCGTGCGAATCCTTCGTCTGCCACGTGCTCCAGCCCGCTGGCGCGCGACCCTCCTTCCATTTCACTTCCGCGCCATCACTCGTGACCGATCGCTCGGAGCCAAAGTCTCCGTTGCGCGCCAGATTCACCAATTTCCCCGATGCGAGCTTTGCGCGCCCACACTCGATCGGATCCCGCGCAAATCGCAACGCGTCCTCGCAGCCCGGCAACGCCTCCTCCCACGTCTCCTTCTTCACACCCCGATTGGGCGTCGGCCACCAACGGAACTTCTCGCCGTAAACCCAGACGTATTCGTCAGCGACGCGCAAGGCTGTCGTGACGTTCGCGCCGAGCCGTGCCACGCGCGAGCCGCCCTTGCCGTCAATGAACCACGGCGACGTCGGCGGGTTCCAGTAGGCGTCGAGATAAATGCCAAAACTGGCCTGCACCTGCGCGCGATACTGCGCGCGGTTCTCCGGCGCGACCAGTTCCTGGCAGTCGCCTTTGATCTTCAACGCCGCTTCGAGATATTCGCGCTCGCTGTTGAAGCGATAGCCCATCTCGCAACCGTCCACCAGAGTCACCGTTGTCGGCGCCGCGTCAAACCAACCGTCCACGAACGGCACGTATAGCCCGTAGTGAGACCCTGCCAGCAAGGGCCGCGGGTCCGCCGCGCCGGTCGCAGTTGCGTTGACCACGTTCATGAAGTAACAAAAAATCGTGAGATTGGGATACTCCTCCGCCACCGCGTGCATGACCTCGGCTCCGCGCTGACGCGCCTTGGCGCAGTATTCCTCGAACGTGTGGCGGTCGCGCTGTGGCTGGGCCGCGTAGCGAAACTGCGCGTGAGGTGGTGTGTAAGGCTCCGGATCGAAGAGAATGCCTTTCAACTTCGTCTGCCGCGCAAGCCACGCCGCGATCCGCCAGTGCTCGACGATTTGCCGCCAACCTTCGTCGTCAAACCAATCTACGTTGCCAGGATTCGCGCCGACGGTGATGAAATTGTCCGTGAACCGCTTGAACTTGCATGCCTTCAAATCCGCAACGCTGTCGGCAAACCACTCGCGTCGCCACGGCTCGCCACTGAACGCCGCGCGCATCCGACAGGTCTTCTTCGCGTCCACACGCCCCTCGATCTCGATCACCACACCGTCGAACGGCCGCTGCTCCATCAACTCCAGGTTCTCACGCAACCGCGCCGCCGTCGGCTTGTCCCAGCCGGTGGCGATCAACTTCTTCGTCCGGCGCATGTCCGGCGCGTCAGCAGCGGCGGCTCCAGCCACAAGCGCAAACAGCAGCAGCGAAGCGATGTATCTTCTCATGTCTTTCTCCTGGCAACGCGGCCCGAATCATACATGACCTCGCACACACATTGAAGCGCGATGACGGCAATGTGTCACAAGACGAATGCATTCGGGATTGTGTCGCCTCAGCCAACCGTTTACGGTGATTTTCATGAGAGTCATCTTCTGGCGTTGCACCATCATCATGCTGGCACTTGCAGCCGCGGCGTCTGCGCGGGCCGCCGAGTTGCCAGTGTTATCGGATTCGGCGAAACCGTTCAGCTTCGTCGTGCTCGGCGACGTGCATTACAAGCGGCCGCAATTCGAGTTCAGCAAAGTCATTGCTGGTATCGCCAGCAGCATCAAGGATTGCCAGCCGCCCTTTGCGTTCGTCTGCCAGACCGGCGACATCGCCGAGGGCGGCACCTACGGTATCAAGAACGGCAAGCGCGTGTTCCGCCAGGCCAATTACGACGAGATGAAGGAGGAACTAACGTTCGCGCTGAAGGACGTCGCAGAACAGTTCCGGCTGCCATTGTTCATTGCCGTGGGTAATCACGACAAGCACGGCGGCGGCAAGGCGTTTCCAGAGGTGGCGCTGCCGTTTCTGTCGCGTGAGTTGGGCGCGGCGGTAACGCAGAATTGTTACGGGTTTCGTTACGGCAACGCATGCTTCGTCTTCCTCGACTATGCGGCGGCGGACTTCGACGCACAACGGAAGCTTGCCGAGGAGTTGCTCGCGAGCGCCCGTACCGCCGGTGTCCGGCATATCTTCATGTTTGCGCACTACCCGCTATGGACGCTCATCCGGCCGGGATTCAGCAGTCAGCGTTTCACCGATTCGCTGCTGCCCATCTTCAAGCAGTTCCCGGTGGACGCTTTTTTCTGCGGCCACACTCACAACACGTCAGCGTGGGTGCGACGGTTCGAAGGCGCCACCCTCACGCAAATCCAAGGCGCCGCCTGCCCAATCAGCACGACGCTGGTGCCGATGGAAGAACGTCGCACGCTGATGATCCCGAGGGATGAGATGAGCTACTATTGGGGTTATCTCTCCGGCCTGCCAGCCGGCCTGTTCCTCGTGACGGTCAACGGCGAATGCGTGCGCGTGCAGTATCGCTCCGGAGCGAAGGTCATCCGCGAGTTTGAGTGGCGCAAGCCGGGCCAGATCACGGACATCAAGAAACCCCTGCCGCCCCCAACAGTGACCGTGACGGAAGCGGCGCTCAAGCAAGTGACTGCCGCGACGCTTGCACTGTGTTCGTGGGCCGAGGACGGGGCGGAGATTGGCGTCTCGCTCAACGGCGAACGTGTCGCCACGGCGCAGCTTGGCGCGACAATGCGCAACAGCAATGCTTTCGCGGGCGAAAAACGGATCTCAATTCCAAAGGAGAAACTGAAACTGTTGCGGCTCACCAATGAAGTAACGATCGATAACTCAGGCCGCGCCATTTTCGGCGTGGGTCACGCGTATTTGGAGATCAAGCTCGCTGATGGCCGCATCGCCCGCACCGCTATTTCGCCCCGATTCCTTTTCTCAGCGACTCAAGCAGAGGGTCAATCAAGCGGCAAGACCGAAGGATGGAAGATCATTCCGCCCGACGCGCTCATTTCGGTCAGCCTCGGCCAGCCACTCGGACCGATGCGGCTGACGTTTCCTACAAACGCGAAATAACCCCGGCGGTCACGCCTTCTGCCCGGTCAGTTCCTCCAGGAACACACGCGCCTTCTTCGCCTCGGCGGCGAGCGCGGGCAGGTCGCCTTTCTCCAGACATTCGACAATGAGCGGGCCTTTGGTGAAGCCGCCTTTCTTGAGATTGGCCATCACGGCCTTGAAGTGCACCATGCCGGTGCCGGGCGTGAGCGCGACATCACCGGTGTAGGGGCTCTTCTTCTTGGCCGGCGCGGCGGGGTCTTCCTTCATGGGCCGGTAATCCTTGACGCTCATGCCGACCACGAGACCGTCCACGGTCGCGGAGTCCTGCACTGGATCAAGCGCGGCGTTGGAATAGAAGAAGATATTGCCGGGATCATACCAAAGGCCGAAGTTCTTCTTGCCAACCAACTCGACGATCTTCCTGCATTGCGCGCCGGTGGAATTGCTGCCGCCGTGAGGCTTGACGCTGAGAACGACGCCTTTCGTGGCGGCGTAGTCGCACGCCTCGGCGACGGCCTTGTAATAGACCTCGTGGAGCTTCGGGTTGCCCGTGCCGCCAACCATCAGTTGCGTCGTGCCGCAAGCGACACAGTTGTCGATGAGCTTCTTTAGATCCGCGACGCCGACTTCGAGCGACTTCTCCACCGCGAACCCGCCACCCCAAAGTGACGCCACTTTCAGCCCTCGCTTCTTGCACTCCTCGCCCACTGCGTGAGCTTCCTCAACGGTGGACGCGGCGGAAATGACGAGATGGTTCTTGGTGTTGGTCGTCATCAACCCGGCATGTTTGAAGCCGGCCCCGGCAATGGCATCGAGCGCCACGCGCCAGTCGTGCTCACCCCACGGCCGTGTGTAGCAGCCGATCTGATACCCGCCACCGGTGTCGGTGGTGGCGCATGACGTGGCAAAGGTTGCCGCGACGGCACCGAGGAACTGACGACGGTTGAGGTAAGATGAGGAGGTGCGAGTTGTCTTCATAATCGATTCTGCAAGGTTGTTGGTGACGCGCGCAGACTACGCCGGCGACCGCACCGAGCCAAGTCAAGACTACGGTCGCTTCTCCACAGGAGCGATGGACAGGGCCGGCGGATTCGCCAGCGTCATCGTGCGCCGCAAGGTCTCCATCGCTTTCGCGACGTTCGCTTTGTCTTCGAGCACGCCTCCAAAGACCATGAAGTGCGCCGCGCCACCTGCGCCTTCAACGCCGACGCCGCCCATGCCGCCGCCGGGGCCGGCGCGATGCGTGGCGGGTTCGTCAGGCGTGATGCAAGCGAGCGTCAAGCCGTCAGGGCGAAACTTCGCGCCCCACGTTGTCTTCGGCTCCGCTTCGCTCACCACCCCGGGCTTTGGCAGACCGCCTGTCCTGCCATTGGAGAAACAGAACTGGCCGGGCGTCTTGCAGGAAGCGGACATGAGGTCGGCGTTGTCGAAGTTCCAGCAATAGCTTGCGGGCTGGCTCAACTGCATCTCGCACCACGGCTGCTCGCCATAGAAACTGACGACTTTTGTGAACCCGTCCGGCGCTTTCATACGATAGCGCACGAGCACCGGCCCGCGAGCTTCACACTCCAGCGCAAACGTCTCGCTGCGGTAGCCTTGTACATCGAGGAAGCCAGCCCAACCGCGTTCGCCGGGCTGCGTGATGTCGAGACCGCCGAGCGCCTTCACCTGCCAGATGTAGGCGTGACCGCCCTCGGCGCCGAGCTGCGCTTTGATGACGGAATTCTCAATCCAGTTATCGCGCGTTTGCAGACCGGAGTAACCCGCTGCCGGCTTTGGCGCGCTGTCGAAGTAGACAAAGAAGTATCGGGGCGTCTTCGGCTGCGTTCTGCCGCGTGCGATCCACACGACATTGCCGGCGGCGTGCTGTTGCGCATCAAATTTGGCGGCGGGGTCGAACTGGCTCGGCACTTCGCCCACCAGCGCGCCATCGGCAGCGTGCTCCACCACGCGGACGGAACGCGGCTCAAACGCACCATCATTATTCGCGGCTCGCAGCAGACGCGTGAAATCGAGTGCCGCCTCCACAGGATAATCCACGCGGTCATACTTGCCCGCTTCGAGCTTCACCAGCACGCGGTATGTCCAGTCGTTATTCCACCACTTGCAGTGCGTGGCGAAACTCTTCGGCTGCTCGGACGGCTCCGGCCCCCGGCTTCGGCGGATTGCGCTGCGGTCACCGAGACCGAGTTTCTCCGGCTCCGGCAACAGTTTGGTTTCTTCGTAAGCCGCAAGCGTTTCGTCGAGTTGCTGCGCCTTCGCCTCGAACCGCGCTGCCAGCGCGTCGTAGCGCGCCGTGATCGTTTCCAGATAATACGGCCGGTTTTCAACCAGCCAGAGCCGTCGATACTCCGCGCCCAAGCGGTTGACTTCCGTCGCCAGCGCCCGCAGTCGCGCCGCGCCGGTGCGCAATGCGACTTTGGCTGGCCGGTGGTTCTGCGGCTCATCCGCGGCGCGGCGATAGGCGGCGGCGATTTCATCCGCGATCAGGAACTTCCGCGCGAGGAGTCCCCAACGGCTCGCGGCGAACACCATCGCGTCGAGGCTTGCCTCGTTGGCGCGCACCTTTGACCGGCTCTGGCCAATGAGCGTCCGCACGCGCCCGGACAATTCAGCGATCTGCTGCAATCGCTTCGTGAGGTCGGCGCCCGCAGGTCTTCGTCCTGTGAACGGGTCTTCCCAGAACACGGCGTCGGAAGCCTGCTGCGCGCGCAGCACCGAGTGAAAACCGCCGAGCAGATTGACAGCCTCGGTCAATTCCGGCACATCGGCGCCATAGAACACCGGCGCGAACGCCGCGTCAAACCGCGCCGTGTCGAACCGCTCCGGCTGCCATGCGCAGTCGGCTGACCAAAGGAATCCATACCAGTTGTATTCGGTGAGGTTCTCGCCGTCATCGTCCCAAGCGGTGTTGAGCATGCCCTGCGCGCCCATCGCCGCGCCGTCGCGGACGAAATACGCGATGTTGGTCCGCGCAACAACGTAGTTCGGGAATATTTGGTTCCAGCAACTCACGCCGGGACAAACCCACTGGTCGAGGCCGGCCGCCTTGAACGGCTCCAGCCGCGCCATGTAGTTCGTCGCGCCGCCGTAGGTCCAGTTCATCACGACGTAGTCCTTCGGCAGTTTCGGGATCATATCCTTGTGATGGAGCGCGATGTCGCCCCAGAACATCAGCCGTTTCCCGTAGGGCTTCAGGATTTCGCGCAGCCGTTTCATGTGCTGGAGGTAGAGGCCGTCCACGCCGATTTCGGCGGCCTTCTCCTTGCTGCGGCCCTTGCCCAGTTCAAACGTCTCGTCACAACCCACGTGGAAGAACTTCATTTCGTGGACCGGCACGAACTCCGAGTAGAGGTCGGCAAGCAGCTTGTAGGTGCCCTCGTTCAGCGGACAGAACACGTGACCGCCCTCCGGCATCTCGCGAAGTTCGGCGAACTCCGGATGCTTGAGAATGTGCGCCTGATGAGCGAACGACTGAATCTGCGGCAACAACTCGACATGATGCTTCTTGCCGTAGGCGATCAATTCACGAGTCTGCTCGGCGGTGATCTCGCCGCCCTCCGGCGCGATTTGCGGGTATTTTCGAAACTTGAAGACGTGTTCGGTGTAAAGACAGAAGACGTTGATCTTGAACGCCGCCAGTGTGCGAATCTGCTTCTTGAAATACTCCATCGTCGGCACCGGCCCGCGGCTCACGTCGTCCTGGCACGCGCGATAACGCAACCCCGGCCAGTCGCGAATGCGCGCCCCCACAATGGCCACACGGCCATCCGGCAGCCGTTTCACAAGCTGCCGCAGCGTCTGCACCGCATAGAACACGCCCGCTGGCGCGTTGGCCGCCGCGACGACACCGTCGGCGTTCACATCCAGCACATAGCCTTCATCACCGAGTTCTTTCGTCACCGCCAGCCCGTGCCGCTCACACGCCCCCCGCACCGCCGCGTCGCGGTTCGCAATGCCTATGAGGATTGGACGTTTCGCCTTGCCGGCCAGTTTCGTTTTCAACTCCTCGCATAACATTCCCGCCGCGAACCGGTCTTGTTCGTCGTCCGGCTTGCCAAGCACAACGCCGGCATCCCCATCGAGAATGAAGTCGGCGCCGCTCGTGTTCACGTCACGAGGCTGTGGAATCACCTGCTCGGGCGACGCGGCCAGGACGCTGCCGGCCAGAAACATGAGAAAAGCAATTGCGCGAATCATTGTCTTACCTTTCGAAAGCCATGACTTCCACCAGATGGCGGCCAGTGTTGGCTGAGTTGCAGGTTTGCGTGATACGAATATAACGCGCCGGGCGGGGCGGGAAGGCGCAAGTGTAACCACTGTCAGTGGACGGCTCCTTATTGTCGCGGCGGTCGGCGACCATTTCCCAGTGCTGGGCATCGTTGGAAACTTCAACCGTGAAACCGTAGCAACGGTTGTCGCCAAAGAAGCAGACGACAACCACGCGGCCAACCGTCGTCGGCTTCTCCAGGTCCACCTGCCACCATGCAGCAGGGTCGCGCTGCACGTTGGTGGCCCAGTAACGGTCGGTGTCAGAGCGAACGCCGTCGTTTGCGAGGCGCGCGGGATACTGTGGCAGCGCGCTCGAACACGTCGCCGGTTTGCCGGTGGTCAAACTGACAGCGTCGAGCGTAACCGGCCTTGGCTTGAGCGCGTCGGCGTATTTTGTCCAGAGCTTCCGCGCGACGGCGATGCTGTCGCCACGCGGCCTTGCCGGGAAGGTTTCGCGACGGTCGGCCCATTGCGCGATCCACTTCAAACCCTCTTCGTTGTGCTTCTTGCCGTCCAACCGTTTGTTGTCACGCAACGATTCAATGGCCACATCAAGGAACCGTTTCCACCGCGGCGCGTAGTAGCCGGAGAGCATTCCGGACCACTGCCTGCGCGCATAGTCATTGATCGCATAGGTCTCGCCCCAGAGCGTCAGCACGCGGCGGGCGTTCCACTCGCACGTTGCGCGCTCGGCCGGCGTCGCGCCCCAGCGCTTGGCGTCTTCGAGCCAGCCGCCGAGCAGAAATTCCTGTCGCGTGCCAAGCAACTCATCGAGATCACCCATCAGTTCAAGAAATCGCTGTGACGCTTTTTCAAATTGCGTGAGATCTTTCGCGCGCCACGCCCTAGCCATGTCATTGTGGATCTGACCCGCGTGATCAGCCAGCACCTGCCGCGCGACGTTCACCAAATCGAAGCGAAACGTATCCACCCTGGCGAATTCGCCTGCTGCCTGAAGCAACGCGCGCCACGCCTCAACCAGACGCGCCTCATCATAGGGAACCGTCCAGCGGGACTTCTCCAGTGACGGCGCGGAAGTGATCGCCGACATGCTTCGTGTCGGGAGGTTGAGGACCGTATCCAGCAGCGCCTGCCAGCCACGCTGCGCATTGTTGTTCGCGCAACCGTATCGATGGCGCGCGTAATCACCGATCCACGTTTTCAAATCCACAGCTTCGTCGCGCCACGCGTTCTCGAACATCAGGTCGTAGGCGACCGGGTTGTAGCAGAGCCCTTCATTGACGAAGCCCAGCCCGGCAAGCTGGCCACATTTCGGGTCGTGTCGCGCTGCCAGCAAACCGTCGTTGTTGCGGTTCAGGGCCGCGCCCAAACCGACCGTCCGCCCGAAACTCTGTACATTGCACCAAAGCCACGGCTTGCCGCAAAACGCGTCGGTCTTGTCCCACATCGGCGTTGTCTCACAGTAGAGGTCGAGCACGACCATCCGATCGTTCGGAATGGCATCGAGGAACGACTTGAACCGCGGCTGCGTCCAGAACTTCCGCTGGTTCATAAACGCCCATCCTTGCAGCACCCATACCGCCCGCGGATCGCTTGCCGCCATGCCGTCGTAGATGGCGCGCCCGAGGTCGGCCAGATACTTCAGGTCACCGTTCGGTGGAACCATCTCAATGAACGTGTCCGCCGCGTAAAGGTGGTCGGTTCCGAATCGCTTCTTCTGCTCCTCCAGAAACATCCGCGCGATCTTCGCAAAAAGAGGATCAAGCGGGTCGAGCAAATGCGTCTCCCACTCGATCCACTTAATGCGCTGGAGCGGCGCGTTCGGGAACAACTGCGCGACAGCGGCAGGGACATGACCGGTGAAGCCTTGCAGCACCGGCGTCATGCCCAATTCACGTTCACGGGCGAGGATCTTCTTTCCCAGATCCTCGTGACGCGCGACCCAACTTTTCGGCAGCGGACCACCGTAGCCATCCAGGCAACCCATCCACTGGAACGGCAGATACGGCGGCCCGGCGAGAAACTCTGTGATTTGCGCGTCGCTCATGCCGAGCCGGCGGCAGACCGCCTGCCAGATCGCTTCCTGGCCCGTGACCGAGAGCGGCATGTTCACGCCGTTGAGCGCCATCCAATCAATGAGCCGCTCCCACTGCTTCCAATCCCACCACGGCAGTGAGTAGCCAAAGCAACAGTAGTTGAGAAAATAGCGATACTTCGTCCAACTCACCCGCCGGACCTTCGGCGCCACTCGCGGCAACGGCTGCGGCAGGTTCAATTGGTTGCCATACCATGACACATGGCAGTGGCAGTAATGCTTGAGAAACCAGTTCAGTCCCATCGCCATCGCCACGCCGTTGTTACCGCGGATGACGATTTTATTGCCGCGGCTCTCGATCTCGAAAACGTCGCGACCGCTGTCCGCAGCAATCAACTCGAAATCGAACTGATTGGCGTGACCGGGCATCAGGCGGGCCAGCAAGGATTTCGTCGCCAGGGTCGCATCGTGCGGCTCTCCCGCGCACACACAGACCGTCAACAACAAGCCCGGGAGCATTCTGAAGAATTGTTTCATGGCAACATCCTTTCACTTGCCCAACAACCAGCTCGCGGCATTCTGCCAGAACCGGTTGTATTCATCCCAGTAAACAAAATTACAGCCCCAATGCGGCGCAGGATCCGATGTGTAGGCGAGCACGCGGCCCTTGCCAAACTGCCCGACCGCCAGCATCGGGTCGCGCGTGCCTTCCCACACCGCCAGCACATCGCAGCCGCGCCGCGGCTTGACGATATTGTAACCGAGAATCGGCGGCATCGTTGCCAGATTCATCCCGGCGAGAACCGGATGCTTCGGCTTGCGCGCGCATCCTCGCCAGCCTTCGGTGCTCTCGCACAAATCCTCATGTTCGAGACACTCAACAGGCAGCACCTCGCGCAACTGCGTGCGGCCCCAACCGCCTTTGCCCATCTCGCCGTTGAAGCTCAGCCAACCACCGAGAAACATCATATGTTTGCCCGCGCGCAATGCCTCCACTGTCAGTCGCACGCGGTCCGGGAACGTCAGCGGCTTCCTGCCAAACTGGCTCCGGTCGAAGAACTGCGGCGCGAGCTGGAAATTTTTAGACTCCACGTCAGAGAACACGAAGGCGTCATACTCGGCCAGCACTTCCTCATAGCGCCCCGGCGCCAGCCGGTAGAACTCCCACGTCGGCACGCTCGTCACCTGATGAGCACCGCCTGACTCAAGAGCGTTTTTCAGCCAGTGCCCGTAGTTGAAAATGTCCGTGCCTTTCCACGCGTAGTTGAAGGGGGTCTCGGCAAACATCGGACCCAGCATCACCGCCCAATCGCCGACGTAGTAGATCTTCGCCATGCACCGTTTCTATCAGACAGCCTCGGTACGCGCTTCGCAACGACGGCAAAAAAATGTCGCTATTCTTGCCAAGCCGTTTCAATCTCCCATTTCCAAACCGCACACGAAACATCATGGCTTGCCCGATGGACATCACAGCGAAGACAGGTCTCGCCGCGCCGGTGGAGCGACTGGTGCTTGTGGACGAGGTGGAAAGAACCCAGACAGGGCCGTTCCAATCTCAGAGTCTACCCGGCCATTTGCTTCACATCGTCATCTCCGGCGAGGTCCAGCAGTGGGCCGAAGGCCGGGCCGAAGTTTTCGGCAAAGGCTCGGTCGTGTGGTATCATGAAAATGAGCCGGTGCGCGGCCGAATCCTGCGCGCGCCGTGGCGTTTCATCACCATCAACTTCCACGCGCCCGCGATTCCTCCACAGCCTGACGACCGGCGCGTGTTACGTGCCGGTCCCGCCACGCTACGACAAGGCCGCCATCTGCTGGCGATCTGGCGCGACCGCTCGTTGCTGCCGCTGGAACGGCAGCTTCGTTGTCACCGCGCGCTGATCGAACTGCTCCAGTCTCTGCTGCCTCGCGCCGGCCTCCAGCCGCCGTTGCAGCCGGGCACAAGACTCTGGTGGCGCATCGAGAAACAACTGCGCTCACGACTGGAGGACGCTCACACCCTCGCCGACATCCAACGATCGAGCGGTTTCAGCGTCCGCACGATCATACGTGCCTGCAAGGCAGCCACTGGCACGCCACCGATGAAGCGGCTGAAGGAAATCCGCCTCGGCTATGCGCATGGACTCGTGCAGCACTCGGACCTGCCGATCACTGAAATCGCCTTTCGTGTCGGCTACGCCCGATCCCAGGAATTTTCACGCGACTATCACCAACGTTTCGGCTGCACACCGCGCGAAGGCCGTCGCCGCCCGCCCGGCTATCGCCGTCTGGAGCGGCCACCCTCTGCGACGTGAAAGGGGTTGCTGCGAATCGCAACCCCTTTCTCGCTTCGGCTCTGATTTGACGAACACTGGCAACAATGTTTCCGTGAAACCGACCTGTCTCCGGCAAAGCCTGTACCGACATCAGTGCTGCGTGACAACTTGATCGTCAGGGGAACGTTCGGCGTTGGCGGCAGCGCAGAACTTGCCCGCAGCAATCCCCTGCGGCTTCTGTTTTTTGGACGGCCAACCACCTTGCGCATCCGCCAGCAGAAATTCCACGTGGTTGTCGATGTAGAGAACGTTTCCGCCCTCTTCACCGTGGTTGCTGCCCAGACCTTGTTTCGCCCATCGCGGTGCGGACACAGAAGTATCGGCAAGCTGGTCGCATACCAACGGCAGTTCTTCTGTATTCACCCCGCCGAGGCCAAATGCGTAGGCGTAGGAATTTTCACCGGCCTTCAGTGTCTCGCCACGCGCCCCGCCCGCCGATGACGTGTCGGTAACATCGTCGACGCGATAACCGCGTGTGGCGGCGCTCCTGCAGACAAACACCGCCTCCTTTTTGATCCAACGAGGGAACATGAGCGCGAAGTGTTTGTTCGCGCTGTCGGTCGCCGATCCGGTAAACGGGTAGCGTCCTTCGTTGTCCTGCGCGTAGGCGTGCAATGCAAGGCCCACCTGCCCCAGATTGTGGGCGCACGCAGTGCGGTGCATCTTCTCCATGACCTTGCTAATCTGCGGCATGACCATGCCCGCCATGATGCCAATGATGGTCATCACCACCAACAATTCGACGAGTGTGAATCCTTGTGTGCACAGTCGGCTGCGCGTTATGGAGTTGATTGGGTTCATTTTCATCGTCGGCTCCTTTCCTTCAGTTGTTGTTCTACCCGCAACTCAACTTACCGGAGACCCGACGACGGAAAAGTAAAAGGGCTGTAAAAGGTTGCCGGCCGGCACAGATGGATGCCGCATGCAACGCGCGTTCCCATGCGAAGCAACGCACTCGCCGTCAATCCCCATATGCCGGCAGAGGATGCCGGCATTACTTGATGGGGAACTTCACCGTGAACACCGCGCCTCCGCCGGGCGCGTCATTGCAGCGGATCTTCGCGCCGTGAGCGCGAGCCAGCGCCTGCACAAGCGCAAGACCGAGGCCAAGACCCGCCGGCAAATCCCTGCCGTCGCCCCGAGCGAACGGCCGAAACAGCCGGTGGCGCATCGCGGCAGAAACGCCCGGGCCGTGATCGGCAACAGCCAGCGCCACCTCGCCGCCATCTCGCGCGACGGTCACACGGATCGTGCGATCCGCCGCGGCGCGCGAGTACTTCTCAGCGTTGTCCAGGAGGTTCTGGAGAATTTCGGCGACGGCGTCGCGGTCGAAGCACACTGGCGGCAGATCGTCCTCAATCACGGTCTCCACTCGCGAACCCGCGGCCTCCAGCGCCGGCTGCTGGCGCGCGACACTCTCGCGCGTGACCACGCCGAGATCGCCAGGCTCCAGCCGCACTCGCAACGTGCCGCGCTCCAGACGGGTGAAACCAAGCACATTGGTCACAACGCGACTGAGCCGCTCGACTTCACCAACGATACGGCGGGCATAGTCCTTTGTGCGCGCCGGGTCGCCAAGCCCGTCAGCCAACATCTCGCCATACATCCGCAGCCCGGTCAGCGGTGTGCGCAGTTCGTGCGCTGCCGACGCCGCGAGTTGCGCTCGCTGTCGCGCCAGACGGTCTGTCCTCCATACCAACACCACGACGCACAGCCCGACAATGATTGCACCCCTCATCCCCCTGACAAAGGATTGCATGAAACTTTCGCGCGCCTCGCGCCCCGTATTGCGCGCCACGGCCATTGCGTGGCCGGCAAACACCGACACGTGCCAGACCGCCGGCGCAATCGGCACCGCCGCCTCGGTCGTTCCCGATGGTGGACCGGGAAGGAACTCTGCGGGAAACTTGGCGCCTCGCAGCAGGTCGGCGATCACGCTCTCGTCGATCACAAATCCCTGCGCCGAGGATCCGTCGGGCGCTTTTACTTCGCGCAGCGCTACGAGCGCGTCTGTTCCGTTGATGGAAATCGTGTGCCATCGGAACGGTCCGACGCGGACGCGGACCTCGCCCGGCCTTGTCGCCGGAGGTCGTTCGACGGGTCGTCCACTCTTGATGGCGACGTAGAGGCGGCTTGCGCGAAGATTCTGCTCATACGCCGCCGCATCCATGACTTCAGTTCTCGTTTCGTCAGCCGTGGTGGCTGACGCCGGTAATTGTGCGGAACGCAGTTTCTCCAGACAGGCCGCTGCGGCCGGCTGCATCTCGCGTTGGAGAGTGCGCTGCCCAGGCTCGATCGCAGCATCCCCCATAACCGGCAGTTCGTCGGCCAACGTCGGGAGCGTCAACCGGCCGGCCGCGTCAATCCGGAAATGCGCGTGCACCAGCGGATCAGCCGGCCCTTGCGCCAATGGCGACGGAATCACTGCCGCGCCTTCGTAGGCGCCTTTCGGGTCGTGGTAAAGATGCTGGTAATGATAGTAAGGCCGGCGCGCTTCGTTCTCGCGAAGCGTTTCCAATCGCGAGCCGAGCCGGTCGGCAAGACGTTCTGCCAGCACTTCGGCGGACCGGCGCGGTGCTTCTTCGAGTCGTTCCGCCTCCGTCGCCACCTCGCGCAAGCCGACGACATACCACGCCACGCTCGGCACCGCCAACGCGACAGCGGTCAACACGAATGCAAGCGCCGTTCTGTTTACGCTGATCTTCATCGTCTGCCCCACGCATAGCCGACGCCTTTGATTGAAACAACAATCCGGGGTTCAGCCGGGTCGCGCTCGATCTTCTGCCGCAGGTTGGCCACCGTCATGTCCACCGTGCGTGTCTCCATGTCGGCCCGCGCGCCCCAAACCTGCTCCAGCAACTCCGGGCGCGAGACGGCGCGGGCGCGATGACGATGGAGCCAGCGCAACAGGCCAACCTCCCGCGGCGTCAGCGCGATGATCTGCTTGTCCCGCCGGGCCTCGCAGCGGCCAAAATCGAAATGGCAGCCGTCCGCCTCAGCCACATCCGGCCCGGCTGGCGCTGCTTTTGCGCGGCGACCGAGCGCCTCAATGCGCGCCAGCAGCTCCTTCACGCTGAAAGGCTTGGTGACGTAATCATCCGCGCCCGTGCGCAACCCGCGCACCTTGTCCTCCTCGGAGCCACGCGCCGTCAGCATGAGAATCGGCAATTCCGGCCGCGCCTTGCGCAACCGCTGGCAGACCTCGATGCCGTCAAGCTTCGGCAACATCAGGTCGAGCAGCACCAGATCGAATTCGCCGGTCAATCCCCACCGCGCCGCGCTGAGACCGTCGGACACCGCTTCAACGCAGTGCCCCGCGCCCGACAGCAACTCCACCAGCCCGTCGCGCAACACCGGCTCGTCTTCGACGATCAGAATCTTCATCCACGCAAGTTATGAGACGCCGGGCAAACGAGGGCAAGTAAAAGGTGAGCAAAACCAGAACTGTCGCCGCCCTCAAAGTGAGGGGCACGTCGAACCGAACACCCGGAACCCCGTCCATACATTCACAACGGAAAGACTTGGCTCCGTCGCCCCTTGTCGAGCCGACACTGATCCACTGCAGAGTCAGGCAGGCGCAACCCACGGCCTTGTCGGAGAAGATCCTCCTATCGCGCTATGCGAACTGGCGGCGTTTGACGGCCCGGTGACGACTTAATCCACCTTGCCGAGGCGGCAGCGATCCACGGTGGGATCGGGTGCTCCGCCGGGCATGTCTATGCGGGGCTTTGTCTTTAGCGCCTGCGTGACCGGCTCGAAGGCTTTCAGGATTGCCTGGTAGTCTGCGTCGGAGGTTTTTTGGAAGATCGCCTTGCCGCACGCTTGGCTGCCGCCTGCGGCCCTCGCCAGCGGGGCTAGGAGAAAATTGTTCTTCTGCGGTTGCTCGATGCGCGTCCAGACTTCGCGCGGGATGCCACTTGCGTGGCAGGAGGCGCAGCGCCGCGCAGCCACCTCGCTGAGCGTCGCGTCGAGCGCGGCGGGATACATGCGGCGGCAGCCTTTCACGTCGGGATGCGATGTCTCGGCGGTGCCGTAATAGGGGACGTTGAGGTCAATCCACGTGAAGATGCGGCGGCGTTCCTCCTCGCTGAGTTGCACGCGCGGATTGCTGCCGGAGTCCGGATGGCCGGCCAATAAGAGGTCGGCGAGCTTGCTGCGAGGCGAACCCCACGCCAGCGGCGTGATCTCCAGAATGTTCGCCTCCATGCCGTTGTAGGTCGGAATCCAATTTGTGTAGGGATTGTCGAACTCGCCCTCGTTGCCAAGGCGTTTCCGGCCGCGCGCAAGCGATTCGTAGGAGACGCTGAAGAAATCCGTCTTGTCGCCGGTAAGGTCCACTTTGTTGGGCGGCGTCGGGCCGCTGTGGCAGCGCACGCAATGACGGTCGAGCACGGGCTGGACGACGGTGGTGTAGTCGAAGCCGACGCGGCCCCATTCAGGCGGATCAAGTTGCGCAGGCGCGGCCTTGACGGCGGCGGCGAACTTCGGCGGCGTGGTGGAAAGGCGATGATCGTGGCAGCCGACACAACCCTGTGTTTCGCCAGGCATCAGGTGCGTGAACGTCCGCATCCGCTGGAGAGTCCGGCCGTGCTCATCGAGCGCCATGAAGTAGATTGGGACGCCGGTCGGCACGCGGAAGCACGCGGAGCCGTCGGGCGCGACAGGCGCGAAGCCCCAGACAGTTTTCGCAGCGTAGGTGGCGCCGCAGGAGATGACGGGGAACTGGAAGCCGAACGCGCGGTTTTTCACGTCGGTCCGCACTTCCTTCTTCATCTCCTGCACGACGCAGATTTGCTTCACATCGCCGCGGCGGACGTGCGGTTCGAGGCCGTTGTAAACGTCCTGCAAGACGACGGTGGCCCATCCTTCGTTCTGTGCTACTGGAAGCATCGAGTTCAGCACTGGCGGACGCGGCTGCGGTCGCAGCGGCCGGGCGCTGTAAAAGCCGAGGCCGTCCTTGCCCACTGCGATGATCTCTGCCATGCGCGTGCCGGCGTAGTCGCGCACCATCAACGTGCCGCGGCGCGAGACAAGGAAGAGCTTGTCGTCGAGCGGGAACGGGCTTTCGTAAGGGCCGCGCACGTCGTTGCCGCTGCCCTTGTCCGTCGAACCGATTCGCAGCCAGGGCGTAATGTTCTCGATGGCGGATTGCGAGTTGACGCCGCGGCTGCGGTCAATGATACCGAGCGCGCCACGGCATGGACCGTTGTGGCTGGTCAGAACGCAGAGCACCTTGTCGCCGCCGGGAATGGCGCGCGCCTCCATGAACGTCGCCGGGCTGAGGACACGGTTGCCGAAGTAGCCGGCCAGCGCGGTGCCGTCGGGATGGATCGTCCAAAGGCTTTGAACCGGGATGGCGGGCTTGTCCACGTATTCCCAACGCGAGTAGATGATGCGGCCGTCGGGCAGGACGCTCGGAGTGAAGTCGTTGACGATGTTTGCACTGAGCCGCTGCACGCGCGAGCCGTCGCGCTCCATGCGATGCAGCACGCCGACCGGCGAAACCCAGCAGTAGGCGAAGCGGCTTTCGCGCGTCGAGAGGAACGCGATGCCGCCGTCGGGCAGCCAGCAGGCATTGTAGTCGTGCCACGGCCCGTCGGTGAGTTGGCGCAGGCTGCTGCCGTCGGTGTTGATGACGAAGAGGTGGTAGCCTTTCGCCCTCTTCTCGCGCAAACTGAAAAGAATCTCCCTGCCGTCGTAGGAGAGGTCGCAGTCGAGAATCTGGCCTTCGGGCGAGGCAACCAGTTCTTTTGTTTCGCCGGAAGGCACGTCGAGGATGCAAAGCGCTCCGCCCGCCGCGAAACCTTCGACGTGGTAGGTATAGACATGGCTCGGGTTCAACTCGCGCCGCTTGATGAGCAGGAGCTTCTCGAAACCAAGCCGGCCGGCTTTGACATCAGCGGCAAGCTCCGGGGAGGCTTTAACGCGCTCGCTTTCGTCAACGACGGGTTTCGTTGCGCCGCGCTGAAGTTTGACGAACTTCGGCATCGCGCCGTCAGGCGGGCTGACGGCGAACACCTGAATCTCTGACGCGCCGGGATTGAGACCACCGTAGCTGCTGAGGAACTTCAGTGTGACACTGCGCGCGTTCACCGGCGCGGCGAGCTTGATCCGCTGCGGGCCGTGGCCCATCTGGAAGCTGCCTTTGGCGACCGGCTGTGTCGCACCGTCGAGGCGGACTTCGTAGTCCTTCCAGCATTCTTCGGCGAACCATCCCGTGCGGCCATAGTAAACGATCTCAGCGATCGTCACCTCATCCGGCCATTCCAACTTGAGCATCGCGCCGTTACGATGAGTGTGACCTTTCACACACCAGGCTTTGCCAGGATCGGCGTGGCTACCAGCAGCGGGAATCTGGCCGTCCACGACGAACCGTGCGAGGTATTGGGCGCTGTGTTCGGAATCGGCAGAGGCGCGGGCCTTCAGCGCGAGATTTTCCGGCAGCGACGACGATGCGGCAGTGGCGATGGCGACGAGCGTAAGTTGACTGAGCCAAGCCGCGCTGCGTTTCGTCCAAAGTCCGCTTGCCGGTCGCATTCATCTCCCAGCCGCGCGGTGCGGCACGTCACAACGACAACAGGTACGCGGCGAGATCGTCGATTTGCTGCGGCGACAGGTGCTTGGTCTTGCCGTGCTTGTCGTTCGGGTTGCGTGTGGTCAACACGTCACGCATCGTGACCGCGGAGCCGTCGTGCAGGTAGGGCCCGGTGCGCCATTCCTCGATCAGGGATGGCGTGTCGAAAATCTCATCGGCTTTGTCAAACTGGCCGCGCGTACCAACATCGGAGGATTTCAGATTGGTGAAGACCGACGACGAATGGCACGTGGCGCAACCCACGGCCTTGTCGAAGAAGATCTTCTTGCCACGTTGCGCGGCGGCGGAGAGCTTGCCATTCTCCAGGTAAGGGCTGGGAATCGGCTGGAGCGACTTCAAATACTGATCGATGGCCACCGCGTCCTCTTCCGGGCGCACGGCGAAGAGAATGTTCTTGATGCCAGAACGAACGGCGGTTTCGGCGGTGTCGCGCACCCCCATGCTCATGGCGGGCGGAGTCTTATGTGACAGGAGCATGGTCTTGCTGTTCTTGGGATTGCCGATGCCGTCGTTGAGCAGGTCCCAATTCAAACCGTCCACACGCGCGTCGGAGGAATGGCAGCTCGCACAACTCTGCCAGCCTTGGAAGCACATCGTGGCGTCGTTCCAAAGCATCTCACCTTTGCGAACGGCGGTCATCGCGCGCTTCGAGCCGAGCGGGATGGAGCTGGCGGTGACGTTTGGCGCCGCTTGGTCAATAACGCTGAGCGAATCGGAGAAGTAATTGGCTGTGTAGATCTTCTTGCCGATGAGCGCAATGGCGCGCGGGCCGTTGTCGGGCAGCTTGATGCGGTTACGCACACCGACGAGGAACGAAAGGTCGTTCGGGACATCGGCGGCCACGCGAGACGCGGCGTTGTAGTCAATCTTGGCGTTGGGATCAATCGCTGCCGGCATCTTCGCCAGCTTCTCCAGCAGCGCTGGCGCGTCAATCACACTGACCTCGTGTGTGCCCGCGTGTGTGACGCAGATCTGCTTGCCGTCGGCGCTCCAGGCGGCGGCCCACGGGTTGGCCGCGCCGCTGTCCACGTTATCGAGGAGCACCGTATTGAACAGCGCGCACTTGGTGAGATCGATGATGCTCATCGCGTTGGTGTTCATCCAACCGCGTTCCAGCTGCGTCGTCGGCAGGTGAAACCGTGCCAGCACGTGCGTGACGCAGGCGTATTTCCCGTCGGGCGACACGTGCACGTCCCGCAGCAGGCCGCTGCCGTTGGGCAACGCGATGTCCTTGATCGCCCTGCCGCTGGCGGTGTCGATGATGGTGACCACCGCAGCCACCACGTCGGCGTCAGCGCGGCCGGTGTGCAGGTGGTTGGCGACCAGCAACAGCTTGCCATCCGGCGTCACCGCGACGGCCACGGGTTCGCGGGGCACCGCGACGCGTTTGACTTCCTTGCGCTGCGCCAGATCAATCGCCGCGACGCAGTTGTTGAAACGATTGCAGACATAGAGTGTCTTGCCATCGGGGCTGAGCGCCGGTCCCATCGTGGTGTGGCCGGTCGGGATGGTGGTAACGATCTTGTTCGAGCCGGTGTCCACGATGCACACGCTGCTCGACGGGGCGGCGCAGGTGACAAAGAGTTGTTTGCCGTCGGCGGAGAGCGCCAGACCCAGTGGCGAAGCAGGCATCTCGACGGTCTTCGCAACCTTGGCGGAGGCAACGTCGAAAACCGCGACTTGGTTGGCAGTGGCGTAAGCGATGAACATCGTCTTGCCGTCGGCTGTCGCCACCAACGCCGTGGGCGAAAGCCATCCGCTCTTGGATCGCGAACTGGAAGGCGCAGCCGTGGTCGCCGGCGTGCCAATGAAGCAGGTTGATGTGAGGATCAATGCTACGCTGAGCTTGAGAAGGTTCTGTTTCATAGAGCTTTTTTTCACGTCGTTCGTTCCGCTTCGAGCATGGCCCAATTATCCAATATACCTTTGCCTATTCGCACACAAATACGGCGCGAGGTCAATCCCACTTTTGTGGTATGTCCCACGGCGCGTACCACGTCAATCAACCTTGGTGATTTGCGGTGCGCGGGGACGCTGGTCGCGCGGGACGTAGTCGGGCCATAGTGGACAGTTGAGATCAATCCAGCATTTCACCGCGTGCATCTCGTCGCGCGTCAGCTTCACATCGTGGTGGCCGGCGTCGAGCATCTGCCAGAGACGGCTCTTGAGCGTGCCAAAACCCAGCGGCTCCGCCTTGGAGTGCCGGAGGCCATACGTGAAATCGAAATAGTGGACCCACCCGCCAGCGATCAACGTCCGGTAGGACGCCGGCACGCGCTCGGCATCGAGCGTGGCCGTCAGGTTGACACCGTGCTTCTGGTTCGCGTCGTGGCAACGGACGCATTTCGCGTCCCACACCGGTTGCACAACACGCTCGTAAGCAAACGGCACCGCGCCCCACGGCGGCGGCTGCAGCTTGCTCGGGGGACGGCGCGAAGCCAGTGTCATCTTTACCGGCGCGGCGGTCTGGCGGTGCTCGTGGCAGCCGACGCAACCGCGTTGCTCGCCCGGCTGCAACTGCGTCACGCTCCGCATCCGTTGCAGCTCGTTGAAGTTCTCGTCGAGCACCTGAAAATACAGCACTTTGCCCGCTGGCGCGTAGAAACTCGCCGAGCCGTCCGCCTCCACCGGCGCGATGCCAAGCGATGTCTTTGCAACGTAGCTCGGCCAGCCAAACGGGCCCTTAACCTTGTGAATCGGTGTGGCATAAAAATCAGTGAAAACGGGTCCGTGGTCGCGCCGATACTCGCCGCTGGCCAGCCGCTCCAGATCCGCCCGCACTTCCTGGCAGACGCGAATGAACTTCACCTTCCCGCGTGGCACCGCCGGCTCCAAGCCATGGTAAACATCAGCGACCGTAAACTGGCCTTGTTGCGAATCGGCGAGCGTCGGTGCGTTCGGGCCAAGCACCGGCGGTTTCGGCTCCGGACGCAACAGCGTCGGGCACATGCTGCCGATGGCCGGGTCGAAGTAGAGCAGTTCGCGGTTGCCGTAGCGGTCCACAACGTAAAGCCCGAACCGATCCGCAGGCGCGTGGCTGGCGAGGAAGTAATCGCGCGTCACCGGCACCGGGTCGCGCCAGCATTCCTGCCGCGGCCACTTCATGTTGTAGCGCGGCGTCGTGTCAGGCGTGATGTTTGTGACCGCGTTGGAGTCGAACGGCGCTCTTGCCTTTGCGAGGTCCACCAAGCCGAGCGGCCCGTTGTGATCGCCGCCGTGCGAGAAGATCGTGCAGAGAATCTCGCGCGTGCCGGGCACCTCGCGGCCATTGATGTAGCAGTTCGGCGTGTTGTTGCCGAAGATCAGCTCCGGGTGCGTGCCATCGGGTCGCACCGCCCAGAGCGTGTGGCCGAAATCCGCGCCCTTGTCGAGATACTCCGAACGCGTCCAGAGGATGCGTCCATCGCGCGCCACCGTCGGCGTCCACTCGCTGAGATTCGCAAACGAGAGTGGCCGGATTTCGCTGCCGTCCATGCGGAAAAGAACGAAAGCCTGGGGCCGCCAGCAGAGGAAACGCGCCCGGCATCGCGTCGAGATGAACGCCAATCCGCCGTCAGGCAGTGGACACGGATAATAATCATGGAACGGCCCGTCTGTGAGCTGCCGCGCAGGACCGCCGCTTGCGTTCATTGCCATCAAGTGCCAGTAAGGTTCCTGTTCTCCGTCCCGGCTCTTGTCAGGCCGATATGCGAAGTAAATCTTCCGCGCCTCGAAATCCGCCATCGCGTCGCGCGCGATGCCGTTGCTGGCATCAAAGAGCGTCGTGAGTTTCGCCGCTGCCGGCTCCAGACGGCCGTCGCGTTGGGGAATCTCCAGCACGCACACGCCGCCACCCGGTTTGAACTGTGAGTCGAGCACGTCGCTGTAGTTGTGCGAAGAGAGATAGGGATGACGTTTGACGAAGAGAACGCGTTGCAACGGCGCAAGGTCCGGATCGCGCAACATCAGCCGCCGCTTCGCCAGACGCGCGTCGAGATAAAGCGCCTCGTCATCGCCTGTCGTCAGTCGCTGGCGCAACGCCGCCAGTTCCTTGCGCTCGCCTGCGACGTCCACTCCTTTCGCCGCCAGCCGCGTCATCATCTCCTCCATTAACGTGAGCGTGCGCTCTGCCGGCTTCATCCTTGCGATGCGTTCCCAATACGGTGCTCCACCCGGCAACGCAGGCCGGTCCTTGAACAGTGGCGAGAGATGGTCCGTGGTGCTGATCTGCTGCCAGGTCGCGCGCTCGCAAAGGAACGCGTAGCGCACCAAACCGTCATGCGTCACCGGCTCGGGCAATGGCGCGGGCGAAACGTAGGGCGCGACCGGCTTTGACTTCGGCTGCCCGAATACCGTCGCCATCTTCACCTCGCCGACCGTCCGCCATTGTTGTCCATCCAGCGACAGCCGCACCTCAAACGACACCGGCACGCGGTCGCCGTATTGGCCCTCGCGGTCGCGCGAGAAGACGACTTTCGACACTTTCGCCAGCTGCGGCAACTCGATCTGGGCCCATTCGTCACCGGCACCGGCGGCGATCCAACTGTGCGCGTTGCCGTAAAGCCCGTCGTTGAGATGCGCGACCTGATGAATCTCGTGGCCGCTGATGCACGACGACGCACCCGCCTTCGCACCGTCCCTGGCCAATGCCAAATTGCGCGCACTGTCGGGACCGAAGACTTCCAACTCATCAACGCACGCATGTCCCCTGCTGCTGGCGTGGATGACGAATCGCACGAACTTCGCCTGTTGTGCGGGAAACGTAATGGCGTTGGGCTGATCGGCGCGCAAGACAACTTCAGCGGGTGCGGCCGCAACCGTCGCTGCGCTGATGCAAGCCGCCGCTAATCCCATGACCAGTCTAATCTTCTTCATGACCGTGCTCCCATGGAAAGCATAAGATGATCTCGTGGTTTACGTGGATATCTTACGAGAGATGCGCTTTCAGCGCCATAGAGTTTCTGGCCGAATGACTATCATGTTTTGACCCGTGGGACGGCACAGCAACGCCCCGTGTGTTTTTTCTTCCTTCTCCCGGGTTTGGTTCTAACATTGGGGCACGCAGGATGCGCCATGACAGACGACGAGATATTGATCCAGCTTTCGCAACGCCTGATGGAACAAATCGAGGAGGCCATTGACTGCACCGTGGGTGTGGGGGTCCTTGCGGCGGGGAAGCGAACTGGACGGGTGCTCAGCCTGACGCCGCTGCACCGCGGACTGGGCTTCACTTTCCATCCCGGCTACGAGTTTCCGCTGCACGCCTCTGCTCCTGGCAAGGCCCTGATCGCCTGGCTGCCCGATGCAGAGCTGGACGCTTTGCTCGCCACGTATCCATTTACCCGCTTCAACGACAGCACCATCACGGACCGGGCGGCATTCAAGAAGCACCTGAGGCAAGGCCGCAAACAGGGTTTCACCACCGATTTTGCGGAAGAGTTCGTGGGATGCCATTGCTTGGGCGTCCCCATCCTCAATGAGAACAGTTATCCAGTCGCCACCATCTGGACGACAGGGCCTTCGAAGAAGCTCACACCACAGGCCATGCCTGGAGTTGCCAGGAAACTGAACGAAGCCGCACGGGAGATCGCCCAGCGCCTGCGCGAGCGAACCGCGCGAGACCCGGATCGTTATCGCGCGCTTAAGATCGAACAGGCATGCCGGATGATGGAGTCCAACCTGTCCACCGCAGACTTTGCCACTGAAAGCATGGCCGCCAAACTGCACGTGAGTTACTCCTGGTTTCGCAGGGCATTCAAGAAGGAGACCCAGCTCTCACCCAAGAGCTACTTCCTGAAACTCAAACTCGATCGCGCAAAAATGCTGCTGAGCCAGCGTGACGAGACCATCAGCGAGATCGCCGAGAGACTCGGATTCGAATCGGCCAACTACTTCTCCATTTTCTTCAAGAGCAAGACCGGCATGTCCCCAAGCCAGTTCCAGAACAAGCGCCGCTGACCTTGCGATTCAGCCGCGCAGCCGCTCTCGAGCCTTGGCCTTGGCACGCTCCAAAGGTGAAGCGGCGGCGGGCGCCTCAGACCGCGCCTTCGTTTCTTCCCGCTGGACCGCGACCATTGGACGCGCTTGCTTGCGTTGCCACTTGTACGCCAACGCCGGCAGCTTTAGTGAGCGCAGCCACTTCGTCAGCGCACCGAACAGATCCAGTCGCCGACCCGCGATCTCTGTCACGTGCAACAACAACAGCACCAGCACAAGCGGGAGCACCAAGTCCCTGACGCGGCGGTCGCGCAGACCGGAGTTGCCAAAGGCATCGTTCCACGCCAGCCGTTCCACTCCACCGGTCACTCGAGCGATCTCAGCGAGCGTTTTGCGGCCTTCCGCAGGATCGGCGCGCGGTTCGAACTCCGGTGAATACGGCAGACTTAGCGGCGGCAGACGCAACACCTTTCCCCCACCGATCTCGACCGCGCCGAGATGAATGCCCGGCTTGTTCAACGGGAACCTCGCCTCCAGACAATCCTCACCCACCCACGCCAGGCTCAGTCGTTGCGAAGTGCCGTCGCCGGGCGGAACGATCATCGCCGTGGCGCCCCGTACATCTTCGGAGCCGCCGCGCTTGCGATCCGGGTCCAACTGCACTCGCACCACACCCTCGGCGCCGGCGCGTTCGACCGTTGCCATCGCACCCTGCGGAGGTTCGCCACCGAGCAGCCAGCGGCCCGCGCCGGTGCAGAAACCGCCAAAATCCTTCCAGCGGTTCAGACTCGCAGAAAACTCGCCGTCCGCCTCCGCCGTCAACGCGGCCACCCGCCCCAACCCGCGATGCCAGAACGCCAGCACAGGTGCGTGATAATCGTCCGCGGTCACCACCCCGCAACTCGCGCCCGGCCGCAGGTAAGTCAGGTTGTAACCGTCCAGACTCGGAAACTTCGACGCTGGCAGTTCGCCCAGCAATGTCATATCCGCCAGCGCCTGGCAGGCCGTTTGCTCCGGGATAAAACTCGACCGCGCAACGGTGATCGCTTCCTGTGCGAAGAGCTGCGGCAGTTCCTCAACGCTCGCGGTGAAATGAATCCGGCCTCGGCCACGCTGAGCCACATCTTTCAGGAACGCCGCGTCGGAGTCGCTCTCATGGCCAAGGCCGATGACGCTGACGGTGACGCCCATCTTCTCGAACGTCGCGAGCAGTTCCTTGTATTTGCCCGGCTCCTCCGAGTCGGCCGCATCGGCAAACAATACAATGTGGCGCGTGCCTTTGTTGGAATCAGAAATCATCCGCCCGGCCGACGCCAGCGCCGTGTAGACGAAGATGCCACCGCCCATGGACTGGATTTTGCGCACCGCCGTTTGGATCGGTTCTTTGTCGGTCGCCGGCGTCAGCGGTTGCACAACGTGCGGCGAACTATCCACGGCAATGACGCCAACCTCATCATACGGGCCGAGTGTTTCGATGGCCGCGCACGTGCCAAGGTTGGCGAGGTCCATCTTCGTGCGATCACCGCCGGCCGGCGCCGCCATGCTGCCGGAGCGATCCAGCGCCACCACCATCGCCAGCGACAGTTTGCGATGCTCGTTCTTCAACTCCATGGAGACCGGCAGGTAAGGGTCGAGCGCCGACTTGAAATACCCCCCCACGCCGAACGACGCCTTGCCGCCCGTGAGTAACAAGCCGCCGCCAAGATCGTTGACAAACCGCGTGAGCATCGCCAGCCGATGCACACCGAGCGCATTCGCCGCCACGTTCTCAATGATCACGGCGCGAAACTCGTCCAACCCCGCGACATCGGCCGGCATTGCCGATGGCTCGACGATGCGAACGCGGAGTTTGCCGGCTTCGAGCGCGCGGCTAAGGTTGTCCGGCGCGCCCGTGGCGTTCACCAGCAGCAGTGCTGCCGGCGCCTCGACGCGCACGGCGGCTTCGCCAACATTGTTCTCGGGAACGCGGTCGCCCGCCACCTGCAACTCCAGCCGATAGCGCGCGATGCCAGACCGCTCGACCAGGTCGCGGAACACCAGTCGCGTCGCTCCCGGCGCAAACGTCTGCCGCCGCCGCGCGATCGGTGTGCCGTCGCGCCGCAACACCGCCTCCGCCTCGACCGTGCGGTCGGCGCGCACCCACGCCGAGAACTGGAACGGCTCGCGCTGCTCGACGCTGGCCGGAAGGTCGAGCGATTCCACCGCGAGGTCCGCCGCCTCGCCGCGGCCGAAGAAACGAAAATCCACCGGCACGCCACGCGCCGCCGCCTCGTAAGCCGCGGGCAACGTCGGTGCGCCGTTGGCCTCGCCGTCAGAGCAGACCACGATCCGTCCCGGCCGGTCGCGCGGAATCAGGCTCAGCGCCAGCCCGACCGCCCCGCCGAGATCGCTGCCGTCGGCATCCACATCCTGCGTGAATGAGCCGGTCTCGCGCCGCGACTCCGCAAGCCGTTCGATGCGAGGTTCGCGGCCAACCGTGATGATGCCAACGCGGTCGCCTTCGCCGCGGCGCGTTTCGATCAGCTTGATGATCTCCAGCATCCGCGCGCGGCTCTCCGACGGCATCGAGCGGGAGAGGTCGGCCACCACCACCACGTCCGCGCCGCGCCCACCGAGCGGCAACAATGGAATTGCCGCGATCAACGCCAGCAAGACAAGGATAACGACGCGCACCGCGCCGCCGATCCCGCGCGTCCGCGCCTTCCAGCCGTAGAGGAATAGCAGCGGCACTAGCAGCAACAGCAACTCGGGATATTGAAAATGCCAGTTCATGCGCGTGTGACAGGCACGGCAAGGGTCCAGTTCGCCAGCAATGCCGCCGCTGCCAGCGCGAGCAGAATCCAGAACAGAGGATCCGATCCCGCCACGTCCTCGGCGCGCAAACCGCGCGCGCCTGCCGCGAACGCACCGGCCTCGCCAGAGCGGCGGTCGCGCAAATCGCTTTCGCGCTCATCAAGAAAACTGACGCCCAGTTCAAATAGCGTTTCGTTGCCGTCGAGCACGCGACAGACGCCCGCAGCCACCGGCGCGAGGAACTCCAGCGTGCGGCCCGGCGGGAGCGTGCGTTCGAAACCGTTGGCTTGCAGGCGCAGCGGCCCCTTCGGTTCACGCGCCAGACGCGCGCGAACCCATTCGCCGGCGCGGTAATTCCAACGCTCCGGCCCCGGCAAATGCTGGCGCCGCCACTCAACGAGGTTGGCAATGAGAATCGGCCAGTCGGGCGAGCGGATGAGGTTCGAGCGTTCGAGATCGAGGTTCAAAAAGAGGCCCGCCTCCGGCCGCGCGCCGCGCATGGCGATCAACGGCACGTCGCCGGCTGTGAGCAGCGGCTGGACGCCGCCCGCCGGCAATGGCACAGCGCCGCTCCAGACCACGCCGGCAAGCGTAACGCCTTGCAGCAACGGATGGCGTTTCTCAGGCACGAACGGGCCGGGAAAGTCGCCGCCTTTGCCCGCACCGCCAATGCTCACGCGCCAACTCGACGACATCGGCTGCGGCGGCTCGGCGGCGGTGAACACCAGATGGCCGGGCTGCGCGCGAGTCACCCGCGGGATTGCGGCGAGCGCCTTGTCGAGCGCACTGCGACCGCGGCCCGGCGGCAGTTTGTTTTCGACGCCGACAACCGCCGGACGCGGCTCGACCAGAAACACCTCGTTGTCGCGCAGCAACGCGTCGGCGGAGAGCTCGACGCGCAACGCGGGCAGACCCGGCGAAATCGGCAGCGTCAACGACGACGGGCCGGGCGATATATCGAGGTCGCGCGCCAGCACCTCGTTTGCGCCAGCCAGCACGCGCAGCCGTCGCCGGACGGGTGCGTCGGCGAAATTTGCCAGCGACAGCGCAATGGACGCCTTGCCGGTCTCCGGTGTCAGCGTGCGCTGGGCCGCGACGATGCCGACGTTGGGCAACGACTTGCCGACGGCAACCCAGAGGGCGTCGGCGACAGGCTGCGGCGGCAACACGTCGCTGAGGATCAGGAGCCGCCCATCCTTGCCTGCGAGTTCGCGCGCCATGCGCAGGGACAGCGCCAACTCGTGATGCGGCGTTTGCGGCTTCCATGCGTCGAGCGCGGCCCGCGCTTCCGCCAGCGACGCAGCCGGGCCGCACAACACCGCTGGCCGCTCGCCACTTTGGATCAGCGTCACGCGCGCCGTCCGCCCGAGCGGATCGACCTCCATCAGCACACGGCGGACGGCGCGGTCGCGAGCAGTCTCGCCACGGGTGTCAGCAGCGGCCATCGAAGCGGAGTCATCGAGCAGAACCACCAGATGCTGGAGCGATTGCACCGGGCTGAATCGCGCGCCCGACAGGAGCAGTGCCAGCGCGAGAGCGGCGAAACATTCCAAGAGCAAGCTCGCGGTGACCGGCGGACGCTGAACTCTGCCGCCGCTCTGTTGCGGGGTGTGCCCCGCCTGCCAGAGGAAAAGTCCGGCAACGGTTTTGGGTGGAAAACGCCGGCGAAAGAAATGAATGGCCACGATCACTG
The DNA here is from genome assembly GCA_016235595.1 of Verrucomicrobiota bacterium. GTDB lineage: Bacteria > Verrucomicrobiota > Verrucomicrobiia > CAIQCK01 > CAIQCK01 > CAIQCK01. The sequence continues at coordinate 318,975 of JACRJX010000015.1, read as the reverse complement.
GGATCGCCAGCAACGCGAGCAGTCCCCATGGCGCTGTCAGAATCACGCCGCCTCCAAGATGCCCGCCCGCGTCAGCATCACCGCCAGTTCGCGCAACGGCACGCCCGCCTTGACGTGTACAAACGCCGCCCCGGCCCGGCGCGCGGCACGGGAGAGGCCCAGCCGCAGCCGGCTGAACCGCTCGCGATAATTGCTGACGGTTTCTTCGTTGAGGACCAGATCAAGCTCGCCGCCGCTCTCGGCGTCGGTCAGCCGGCATGGGCCTTCGGTGGCCGGCTCGGCTTCTTCGGGCAGGGTAAGCTGGACGATGGCCAGCGCAGCGCCGTCGCGGGCGAGGCGGTTGATGAGAGCGTCGGCATCGTGCGGGAAAAGGAAATCGCTGAGCACGACCCGCAGCGAACACCGGCGCAACGGCAGATGAGACTGTTCAAGGACCGAAGCCACGCCGTCGCAGCCGAGCCAATTCTCCACGTCGCGAGCGCGCTGCAACGGCTGCGGCTCGTGGGTGGCACTGGCCAGAAGCCGCGTATCGGCCTCGCTGGCAAGCGCGGCACAGGCCAGCAGCGCAGCCAGTTCGCGGTGCGCACGAGCCTTCTGCTCGTTGACGATCATCGAACGACTGGCGTCGAGCACCAGGTCAATGCGCGGGGCCACCTCGTCGCGATAGAGCCGGACCGTCAGCGTATCCGAGCGGGCGAACGCGGCCCAATCCACGTGCCGCAAGTCGTCGCCGAGCGCATAGGCGCGGTAGTCTTGGAATTCGATCGAACTGCCACTGCCCGCGCCGAGCCGTTGGCCGAGCCGTCCACCCATCGGCGTGCGCGGCAACGCCAGGCGGAACGCGGCGGCAGCGCGCTCCACGGCGGGCCAGTCAACGAGGAAATCTGTCACGTGCGTCCTTGCGATGCGTTGGCGCGATGGCCGAGGATCACCAGCCAGAGATAGGCCACAAGGCCGACGAAGCCCATTACGAAGACGGCCAAATCCCACCCGCTCTTCACGACATCGGCCCACTCGACCAGCGTGTAGAATGGATTGAAGATATGGCGGCCGGAGTAGATGCTCCTTTCAAATGGGTCGCGTGTCAGTAGCATGATAACAATGGGCACCAGCGAACCGACGGCCACCGTCAGCGGAACGGCGAATCGAAGCAGAAGAGGCGTTGTGCGGTGTGGCATAAACTGCCGGCAGGCGACCGTGACCACGCCACTGAAGAACCAGACGTAGCAGCACAACCCGACTGCCATGCTGATCCCGTTGCCAGGCAGTTTCGCCATGGCAGCCGCGGCTATCAATAATCCGCTGAGCGCACACGTGTAAATCGCGCCATGGCCCCCACCGGGCTGGAACATCGCGCTGAGACAGAACAGCAGCCGGTTCTTCGGCAGCTGTCGGTGCACACGGCGAGAAAGTGTCAGATCCTCGGTGACGGCGAATAGCGCGCCCGCCACCAAATGCAGGCTGGCAACCACGACGACAAATTCAGAAAGACCGCCGTATCCGCGTGTTGTGTGTTTCCATGCCAGCAGCCCCAGCACGAGCAGGAACTGTGCAAGGAAACCGACGCGCAACGCCGTCGAGCCGTTGTCGGTCGCAGACATAATGCGGCTGACGGTCAGCGATACAAGGTTGATCAGACTGACAAGCCACAGCGCCAGTCCGATGGCACTGGCGCTCCATGACGAGGCCGTAAACAAAAATCCGAAGCCCCCCCCGCCACGTCCCTCAAACAGGACGAAGAGCAGTCCCGGCACCATCGGGATCATCATGGCCCCAACCGCACCCAGCAATGCGAAAGCGGCGCCGCGCGATTTGCCGATGGTGGAAACAAAAAGGCAGAGTGCGCAAACCCAGAGCGAAGCCAGAAAGAGCATCAGCAACGAATCGAGGATGGTCGGCAAATCCACGCCGCCGAGCAGGAAGCTCATCGCCATGAACGGCGAAAGCGCGGCAAAGAAGGTCAGCAGCTTCACCACCTGCGCCAACAACTTTCCGACGACGATGGCGCGGCAGGAGAGCGCCGTCAGCGTGACCATGTCGAAGGTCTTCTCGATGCGTTCGCCGTTGAGCGCAAAGAACGCGCCGATGGGTGCGACGACGAGGCTGACAATGCCCAGGCACACCGTCAGCGCCGTGAACACGCCTTTGCCTGTGGCGCTGCCCGGTTCGGCATAGGCGCTGCCATGCAACGCGATGACCAACCCGATCAGCAAGCTGAGCGAGAAGGAGTAGTTAAACTCGCGCCCGTGCACAGCTTGCCGGACTTCCTTGACGAGAATGGGATTGAGCCAGTCGCTGAGGCGCGACATCAGCGTGGGGGCTTCGGGAGCCGGGCGTGGAGCTTCGAGCGTGATGGCGTGGGTCATTGCACTTTCCCCTCCGTGATCTTCAGGAACAGGTCCTCCAAGTCCGCGCCGCGCACGGTGAACTCGAGCACGGGAAATCCAGCCGTCACCAGCCTCGCCAGCAACGCCACCTGCTCGTCGTCGCCAGCGGCGTAGTCGAACTCCAGCGAGCCGTTGCGCTCGCGCACTTGCAAGACACCGGGTTGTTCAAGCAGGAATCGCTCCGCCTGCTCGCGCTGCGAGGCGACGCGCACTGTCAGCACGCGATGGCGCCGCAGGCTCTTCAAAATATCGGCCACCGACCCAGTCGCCAGCAGCCGCCCCTTTTCAATCACCGCCACGGCATCGCAGATTTCCGACAATTCGGTAAGAATGTGCGAGCTGAGGAAGATGGTCTTGCCGTCAGCGGCCAGCTCGCGGATCAGCGTGCGCAACTCGATGCGGGCGCGCGGGTCGAGGCCGTTGGCGGGTTCGTCAAGGATCAGGAGCTGCGGATCGTGCAGCAACGCGCGTCCAAGGCTGACACGCTGCTGGAGGCCTTTTGAGAGCTTGTCCACGCGCCGCTCGCGCAGATCGCCGATGCCCATGAACTCGATGATGTTCTCCACCGTGCGCCGCCGGGCCGGACCGCGCAGCCGATGGCCTCGGGCGAAGAAGTCCAGGTATTCTGTCACGGTCGTGTTGGCATAGACGCCGGTGTAATCCGGCATGAAGCCGATGAGCCGGCGGACTTTTTCCGGGTCGTCCACGACCGAGACCCCACCCACGCGCACGTCGCCGGTCTGTGGCAGGTCGAGCGTGGCGATGATGCGCATCGTGGTGGTTTTGCCCGCGCCGTTGGGGCCGATAAAGCCAAAGACCTGGCCGCGGCCGACACTGAAGGAAATGTCGTCCACCGCGCGCACGTCGCCGAAATGCCGCGCCAGATGTTGGATTTCAAGAATGGCCTCGCTCACGGTTCACCTCCGACGTAGCCAAGCACGGCGTGAAAACTGTCGCGTTCTTCGATCTCCGGCACTCCCGACTCCCAAAACGGCGAGCGTTCCAGTAACGCGACGTAAGCGCCCGCCGGGGGAGCGCTGTACAGGGAACCGTGGAACTTCCCCCCGTCCCATGGACGCAGCCGGGTTTTGTCCAGGAGTCCAGGCTCATCTTTGGCAACGGGCAGGTCGCGCCGTTCCCCGGGGCGCAACGGAGTGTCTGTTGAGAACACCGTGAGGCTGTCGCGATACACCAGCGCGTTGACGGTGACCCCAAGGCCATTGACGACCGTCACGTGGTCGGCGTGGCGCGTGAAACTCAACCGCTCGCGCGCGGCTCGAAAGGACGCCTGCTCGAAGTTGCACGGCGTGCGCGCCTGGATGAATCCCTCGGCCAGTCGCTGCGTGTCGGTCAGGTCCACCGTATGATTGGCCTCGGTGCTCGCTTTGGGATCGTTGTTGAGGATGACGGCGGTGTCGCGGGAGAAACGCAGCCCGCCTGCGGGCGCCATGCCGGCCGCGTAGAACGAAACGCTGGCACGCGTGGCGGCTTGCCTGGCGGCTTGGTCGAGCACGGTGAAGCTTTCGACGCGTCCGCGGATGGCGGTGCCTTCGTGGAAGATGCTGTAGAACGCCAGCATCGCGATGAACACGGCGGCGATGAGCGGCGAGGTCAACACCAACAGCACATGGCGGCGGCGCCGCCAGAGCACCCAGTAGTTGGCGGGGCCGATGATCAACGCGAATAGAATCAGAATGCCCGCATAGGCGCGCGCGGGCACATCGCCGACGCCCTCGATGGGCAGCGCGAAACCTCTCGTCCACCTCCGCGGCGTGCCGTTGTCCAACAACGAATCTGTGCCCCACCGAGACCCGCCGTCGGGATCGGTCCAGACACGGCCGAGGAAGCTCGTAAAAAAATTGCGGCTGGCGTCTGCCGCGCCTTGGGACCGGAACAGATCGCGGCCATTGCCTTCGGTCATCACCAATTCGCCTCCGCAAGCGACCCACCGGCGCAGGGCATCTTTTTGGGCCTCGTCGAGTTGTTGCCATGCACCGGAGCCCATGACCACGTTCTTGATCGAACTATAGCCGAGCCAGTTCGTCGGCAGTCGGTCCGGACTGAGCCTGAGATCCGAACCACTGCCGCGCCGGCTGCGAGTGCCCATCTCGGTTCTTTCGGAACTGGAGACGACCAGCGATCCAACCTGCTCTCTGCCCGACGAAGCGCGCCGGAAGTGCATTGAGTTCATCATCGCCAGCGTGCGCCAGCCTTCTTGCACTCGGATCGTCACAGTCTCGCTATCAATGTTGACGGGCACAGACAGCGTCAGTCGCTGCCGGTCGCCGCGCCTCAGAAACAGCCGCTGGCTGACCTTCAATTCACCACGGATGTAATAAGATCCCCCACCGCTTCCCCATCGCGCGCCCAACCCAAGGATCTCGATCTGCCGTGCCTCGCCAAGGTTCGCGATCTCGACGCGGATCGGCACGTAGCCCGGCGCGCCGTGCTCGACCCATTCGGTGTCCACGCTGATTTGAAGCGATTCGACATTCTCAACCTGCTTGTTGCCTACGCCGGCATTGCAGCAGCCAACCATCGTGAGCCACGCCAGCCATGCGGTTGGTAAACGACGGCGCTTCATGCGGCACTCCCCTGCGGCTGGAGCGTGGAAGGCAGCCCGCGCTCGACCTCCGGAACGGCTTCGAGCAGGGCGGCGACGATGCGGCGGCCGTCCCATCCTTCGAGCTTGGCGGTGTAATCGAGCACCAGCCGATGCGCCAGCGCTGGCGCGGCCACGCGGCGGACTTCGTCGAAGCCAACGTTGGGCTTGCCGCGCAACAACGCCAGGCCGCGCGCGGCGGCGCCGACCGCGATGGCACCGCGGGGCGAAGCGCCGTACTTGACGAAGTTGCGAATCGGCTGCGGCGCTTCGGCGGCGCTGGGGTGCGTCGCTGCCACCAGCCGCGCGATGAAGCCGGCCACCGCGCGCGGCATATGGACCGCATCCACTACCGCAAACAAGCCGTGCAGTTCCTCGGCGCTCAGCACCGGCTCCAGCGCCGGCGGCTCGCCGTGGATGCGCGTCAGCACAATCTCCTCCAACACGGCGCGATCAACGCCTGTGACTTCGACTTTGAAGGTGAAGCGGTCGAGTTGTGCCTCAGGCAAGGGATAGGTGCCTTCGAGTTCGATTGGGTTTTGTGTGGCGAGCACGAAGAACGGCTCCGGCAATGCGCGCGTTTCGCCGAAGACGGTCACGCGGCGTTCCTGCATCGCCTCCAGCAACGCGGCCTGCGTCTTGGGTGAGGCGCGGTTGATCTCGTCGGCCAGCAACAGGTGCGTGAAGACCGGGCCGGGGTGGAAGACGAACTCGCGACGGCCGTCGCGTTCCTGGAGGATCGGGCTGCCGACGATGTCGGTGGGCAGCAGGTCGGGCGTGAACTGGATGCGGCGGAAACTGAGCGAGAGCAGGCGCGAGAGGGCCTTGACCAGTTCGGTTTTTCCAAGGCCGGGCAATCCTTCGAGCAGGATGTGGCCGCGCGCGAGCAGGGCGGCAATGACTTCGTCAATCATCGCTTCCTTGCCGAGGATGACGCGGCTCAACCCAGCGGCAAGGCGGGCGATTTTCGCCTGCGCAGCGGCGACGGTTTCGGGAGTGGGGAGCGTTGGGGTGTGGCTCATGGTTTGGTTTCCGTTCCTTGGAAGTAGTGGCGCACGACACTGCGGTGCAGCGGCGCGAGCGTGCGCCGCCATGCGGTCTGACCCGCCGTGTCGGCAAATTGGACCGCCGTTCCCGATGCGCCGCGTTCGGGAGCTGCCTTCGGCGCCGACGGCAGCACTGCGACCGGAGCCCAATCATCGGGACTGCGATAGGAGCCGGTCGGCAACGCTTGCGCCTTGAACCGGTCCGCGGGCAACGACTCGCGTCCCCAAGTCAGGTCAGCATCCCCACGGCCACGATTGACGCCGCCGCGGCCGGGATCGCCATCACCATCGCGACCGGGGTTGGGATCGAACTCGCTGGGATACTCGGTAAGATCGAGCCGACCGATATCTTTGCCAAACTGCGCAACACTGGCGCATTGCTTGCAGCGCGTGGCGGCGTGAGCCGCAACCATCTCGGAGAGCCGGCGCAGACTCTCGGGATCCGTCGGCAGATGCATGCGGCCGTCAGCGAGGGCCTGTTTGCCACCGAGGAGTTTATTAAGTTCCTCGGGCGCGCCCTCGAACAGGCCGCACTGGGAGAGTTTTTCAAGCGCCTTGCTGAGTTCGGCCGTGGCGTCGGCAAGCGATGAGCGAGAGGCTTCTTCCGCGCCGACGGCGCCAGAAGCGGCCTGAAGGGCTTGATTGAGACGCTGGAGGCTTTCCTGCGCCCAAGCCAGCGCGTCGCGTTTCTCAGTGACACCGGCGGTCATCTTGTCACGCAACGCATCGGCGGCTTCCCAGGAGGAAGCGTCGAAACGCTGGGCTGCGGCTTGGCGCAGGCGCTCGACTTCCTCTTCCAACTTCTTTTGTTCCTGGGGCGTGACGAGGTCGTCTTTTTTCAGCTCGTTGATCTTGTGTTGGAGTTCCGAGGCGATTTCCTGGGCCATCGCCGGAGCGCCACTGGCGACCTGAGGCCGGTGCTGTGGAAGCAGAAGCGCAACAGACAAGAACACCGCAGCCGGCAACAACGATGACAGCGGCCGGCGCAACAGCAACCGCAGGCGAGGTGGCGGCACGGCCGCCCGCCAGTGTTGATCGCCGGTCTCAATAACGGACAATAACAAGCCGCGTCCGCCAGCAAGTGAGTCAGCGAGCGCAGCGACCTCATGTGGCCGATACGCGCGCCGCAGATACTGGATTGCCGCCGGGACCACCGCCATCAACGGGGCCAGCCACAACCACGGCAACAGGTGAGCCGCCTCGATGAGCAAGAGACGGCAGATGACCACCACCACACCAGCGACAAGCAGGCTGCCCGTAGCCCAACGCGGCCAAATCTCCAGAAACAAGCCGAGCACGAGCCGACGCCGAAGCAGAATGAGGGATCGATGCGGGTCATTAACAGCCCCCGCAGGCAGTTGAGACTGAGCGGCATCCTCTTTAGCGCTCATGTGGCCGTGACCCTAGCGGGTTTGAGATGACGTTTTCAAGTCCGCAAATACCCGCAACCGATGATCGTGCCGATACGGCTGCTGCATGAACCTTTCCCGTCTGCGTTAGGATCCGGTTCCAGTTCTCGGACCGTTACTGTCCTCGTCGCACACGGTCGATGGAACGCACGGGCAACTGCGGGCGGAGGCTGTCACGGTAGAGGCCGATCTCGCCGAACGGAATCGGCGCGAGGCCGGCGGCAGCGGCGGCGGATGGTTTCAAACGGAAATCACCTTTTGAGGCGTTCGCAAAACCGGGATCGCCACTGACCGACTGATTGCCCGTGAAGTCGTTCACACCGCGGTCGCGAACAGCGAACTTGCCGCAACGGACAGCGAGGTTGCGCCAGATGTGGTTGGAGTCGGCATTTTCGCGGAGCGTGGCCAGTTCAGGATAGCGCGTACTGTAGGGCGGCTGCGTGATGTCCACTTGTTTCAACGCGCCGGAGGCCATGGGTTCGCCCAGGAACTGCTCCCAACGCTTCTGGCCCCACGGCGAGAAACTGATGGCTTGTTTGCAGTCTACGAAGAGGTTGTTGTCCACGATGTTGTCCTTGCCACCGTGAATCTGCACGCCACCAAAGTTGCCGTCAGCGCAACGCCAGAAAACGTTGCCGTAAATGAGCGTGCCGCTGATGGCATCGTCGAGCCGGATGCCAGCCGAACCGCACGAGCGGCCACTGCCGATGTCGTGGAAATAGTTGTGGCGATAGACGTTGCCGCGGAAGGTCGGGTTGCCGAACACGTCCACGCCGCCCTGGTCATCACTCTCGCGGACTGCGTTGTAGACTTCGTTAAACTCGACGAGGTGATCGTTGCCCTCGACGCGCATGGCGCTGCTTCCGATGTGGTGCATCGCGTTGTGCGCGATGCGCATGCCGACGCCGTTGGCCAGCACCGCAGGCGTGTAGGTGTGGTCAATCCGCGAGAGATGGTGAATATCGCAGTTCTCGACGAAATGCCCACTGGGCGCCAGTGTCTTGCGGTCGCCGCCGCGCAGGATCAGGCCGCCGCGACCCATTCCGTAGACATCGCAGCCGAGAAGCCCGTGGCCCTTGCCGCCCTCGACCACCACCCCATCGCCAGCCAGATTGCGCACTGTGCAGCCCGCCAGCAGGCAGCGCTCGCCACCCTTGATGCTCAACCCATCGCCACGGCCCGTTTCCCACGTCAGCCCGCGAAATACGACGTGCGCGACACCGTCAAGTTCCACGAACGTCGAGGCGAACATCGAGATTTCCACCACCGTGCGATTCGGGTTCGACGGCGGCCAGAAGTAGAGCACACCGCGTTGGCGATCGAGATACCATTCACCGGGCCGGTCAATCTCCGAGAGCAAGTTCAACGCGTAATAGCGCCGCCCCTTCGCGAAACCGTAATGATGCAGCGGCGGCGCGAGCGTGACAAGCCGCTGGGCGGTGTCAATCGAGGCGATCTTCTCATAGGAGTCCGCCCAGTCGTGATACCAGTAGCCATAAAGCCACGCATCACTCTCGTCCTTCCAGCGAACGGGCCGGTCGCCGTCGTAGAGGAACTTCCCGCCAACCGAATGCGGTCGGCCGCGCACATCGGCTTTTTCCGGACCGGACACCTCGCCGGTCATCACGAAGCTGTCGTTCGGCCAGCGCGAGATTTCCATCGCTTTGCCTCCGAAGAACAACTCCATCATCGGCTGCCTCCGCCTGGCACCGTAGGTGCCCTTCAACTCGAATGCGCTGTAGTCGCTGATGCCCTGCGCCTTCAGGTCGGCCTGCCAGACCTTGCCGCGCGATTCCTCCGGCAACCGCGCCAACACGGCTGCATCCGTGACGCGCGTGAAGCCGCCGATACGAGCGCCGCCAGTGAACCGCGGCATTTCCTTGTCGAACGCAGAATAGATGATGGGCGCCTGCTCCGTGCCGGAGTCCTCGGCGGTCAGCTTGAATGTCTGCTTCATCGCATATTCACCGCCGCGGATGCAGACCGTAACCCCGCCTTTCTTCAACTTGCGGATTTCATCCCGTGCCCGCTCCAACGTGGCAAACGGCTGCGCCTTGGTTCCCGGATTCTTGTCATCGCCCTTCGGCGAGACGAAAAGAGTGGCAGCGGGCATTGGCCATTTCGGCTGCGTCATGCGTGACGCGGCGGGATCGCGAGCCGGCTCGCCTTGTTCGATGCGCTCGATCTCTTTTGTTCGCTCGGCGGCTTCCCGTTTGAAATGTGCTGGCACGTCAGCCATCGCGGCAACCTTGGCAAGTTCTGCTTTGGCGGCGGCATAATCCTTCTGCTGCGCGTGACTCCCGGCGATTCGCAATTGCGCCACACCCCGGCAATGCGCCGGTGCGTCTTTCGCTGCCACAACCTGCGCCAACGCAGCCCGCGCGCCCGCGAGGTCGCGCATCTGCCAACAGAGATGACCCAGGTCAAACAGCGCGTTGAGCCGATCGTGAGAGCCAAGACCGGGCGACTCCAGCAGCGTGCGGTAGTGTTTGCACGCGCCTGCGTAATCCTTTCGTTCGCGACATGCGCGCGCCAGATTCCGCCGCACGCCCAACGCCTGCGGTCCGCAGAACTCCACAGCCCGCAGGATTTCCATGGCAGACAGCGCACGGTCATGAATAGCAACTTCGTCCACGTCGAGCACGACCGAGCCGAAACCGTGACCGGCGAAGCCGATGCGGAACTGCCCACCCTGCGGCGGCGTATACTCGCCATCATAGGGACCGGAAACCGCGAGCATGCCGTCCACGTAGATGCACATCTCGCGTCCATCCCAAGTGACAGCAATGTGATGCCACACGCCGTCGGACACCGCGGCGCTCGCATGAATGCCGACCGAATGCGACGGTTTCGGCCGGCCGATCTCGAACCCGAGTGTGCGGGACGGATAACTCACCGTCAGCCGCCAGCCGTCCCAGTAGCCGGTGCCAGCGGACAACAACGTGCCGTTGGTGGACTCGTTGTTGCCGCGATGCGTGCCGGGACCGTTGAGTCGCACCCAAGCCGCCGCCGTGAATGACTTCTTCGCCACTGCGAACGGCTCCGTCGCGAGATAGCCCTGGTCGAGCCGGACGGCCTTCTTCTGCGGCCAGCGGCCTTCAACAACACGCAGTTGCTCCGCCGGCGCGCCGGCTTTTTGCTGGAGCTTGAAGTTCAGCGGCGCGGTTTTCTCGCCCGCAATATTCGCTACGGGACCATCCCCAGCGCGGACATCCTCGAACGTGTAACAGCGCACAAGCGATGACTCGGAGACCATTGCATCCCGGTGCCGTTGCCACGCCTCAAACGAACCGGTGTCGATTGGATTTGCGCTGATGCATTGGGATGCAGACGTGAAGGCGCAAAAGAGAAACAGCTTGATTGTGTAGTTCATACTGATGGAAGGACAACGATTCAGGTTCACTTCGCTGGTCTCAGCAGAGACTCCTTGGTGTGCGAGAACACCGGCGGGATGCCTTGAAGCTGGACGTGGAAATCCTCGACGACACCGATGGTGGGCTTGTCGAGGCGCAGGCTCCAAATCTCGCCGGCGGAATCGCTCTTGGGCCGGGCCAGAAACTGGTGGGCCTCGGCGATGCTATCCTTCTCCTCGACCGTTCGGCCGTCGGGATCGCGCAGCGCCGCCTTGATGCGCTCGCCGCCGTTGTCGCCCGAAACCTTTACCGCAAATTCCTTCGTGCCCGCCGGCACCCAGAAGAAATACTCGCCGGTGGTGCCAAGGAAATGAATGGAGCCGCTCGTTGAGTAGATACAGACGCGGTGAGTGGCGGAGTTCACGGTCGTGGTCCAGTTGTGCGGCTCGCAGACGAGCTTGTGCGCACCGGTTTCGGCAGCCTGGAAACTGTAGGCGGTCTCCCCATCACCCTGCGCATCCTTCAGCTTCGTGAGCTTGCCGGACGGCGCGATGAGGGTCACGGGCGCAGGCCGTGGCGTGCCCTTGCCGACGGGGCGGATGAGAACGGTGAACGCCACCTGCTGGCCAGCCTCGGCCCAGAGCAGCCATTCCGACAGTTCACGCTGGCGCGCGGTGCAACGCCGGCTGGCGTCGGGTTTTGCCGCGGGCAGCGCCGGCTCGAAGCGGACGTCCCGGGTGACGAACTTGGTGATCTGCTTGAAACTGCGGTGCGGCATCCATTCGGCAATCAGCTTCGGTGTGAGCGCGTGCTTTGCTCTCTTGCCGCCTCGCTTGACGATGAGCGTGCCGGTGAGATCACGCAGTCCCGCGCCGCCTGACATATCGTGGTAGGACATGGGCAGCCGGTCGCGCGGGTCCGTGATGGTGCAGTTGGCAAACCGGATGTTGCCGAACTCTTCCACTGCTTGCGAACTGCTGGACAGCGTGATCGGCGCCGTTGCCGGCTGATTGGTGGCGGCGTTGATTACCTGGCAGTTCACGAAGCTGACACGCGCACCGCTGGCCGGTTTGTCGCCAACAGCGATGCCGGCCCCCTGCCCCGACTCGAACTTGCAGTTGACGAAGTCCATCGTGCCCTTGACGCCGGCGGTATCGCTATCGTTGGCGGTGACAAAGCAGGCCGAACGCCGGCAGCCGACCGAGCGGCAGTTCTCGATGCGGATGGAGATCGGCTTTGACTCGCCGCGCAACGGCCGCAAGTAGAACGTATAGGCATCGCCGCGGTTGTTCTCGGAAACGCAGTTCCGCATGACGCAGTTGGAGAGTTCCTCCGACACGTGGTTCGGCTCGAAATCAATGCCGGCCTCCGGCGCGGTGCCCCAGGTGTCCTTGAGCACGCAGTTTTCGATGAGCAGGTTGCGCGCGCTGATGACGCTGATGCCCTGGCGGTAGTTGTTGACGCAGGCCACGTCCCGGATGACCACGTCGGAGCATGGCACGCCCTTGCGCGCCACGCCGAGGTAGATGCCGTCGCCGCCGCTGTCAGCCAGCGTCAGGCCGGCCACGCGCACGCGCTCGCAACTGTGAAAGTTGAGCACGTGCCGCCATTCGGCGTGTTTGTACTGGGTCTTGTCGTCGTAGTCCTGCTTCCACATCTTCAACGTCGCCCCGTAACCGGTCAGCGTGATGTTCGTCTTCGACGACGCGTTGAAAAGCGCATCACTCGTTCCCTTGAACACACCGCGTTTGGCCTGCACGACAACGCCCTTCTCGAAAACAATCTCCTGGTGGCTGGCAAGCTGGAGCTTGTCCGTGATCCAAGGCGCACCCGTGTTCTCGACGATGAGCTTCCGCGCGCCGGAGTTGATGGCGGCCTGCAACGCCGCCGTCGAGTCGGCGGGATCGAATCCCCACCACGAAGCGCGGGCAACCTTGCGTTTGCCCGAACGGACTTCCTCAACGGCGGCAGGATTGGCGGCTGGCGACGTGTCGGCAGCGCGCGCAGCGTCCAAGCCCGTCAGCGCGAGACAGAACACGACGAGATGTTTCAAGTTCATGCAATCTCCCAACCTTTCCGATAAGTACCCCTGAAGATGATGTCAGCCTCGGGCACGCCGCGGGCTTTCATCTGTGCCGCGTCCCAGTACAGCTTGCGTCCGGTGCGCAACGAGGCCGTGCCCAGCAGCGTCAGCTCGGTGAGCCGCGCGCCATATTCGAAATTAGCGCTGGCCGCCGACCCACCCTTGATGGCATCGAGCCAATCGCGATGATGGCCCTTCGAGCGCGGCAGCGATGCGGCAGGTTTTTTGTAGGCGGCAGTCTTCTTGATCGGCAACAGCCGCGGCTGGCCGCCCGCGCCTTCGCAGAGCATGAGGCCCTTGTCGCCGACAAAGAGAGCGCCACGGCTCGGCAGCGGCTGGCCTTCCATTTCCTCCGGACAGGAGGGCTTCAACCCGCCGTCATACCACGTGACCTTCACCGGCGGTTTGTCGCCGCGCGCGCCGAAGTGGTAGTAACAAATCTGGCCATGCGGCGCGATCTCCTCGTTCATGTTGCCGGCAGGACGCGATTCCACACTCAACGGCTCCCGCAGATCAAGCGCCCAGCACGCGGTGTCGAGGTCGTGGCAGCCGAAATCGCCGAGCGCGCCGTTGCCAAACGCCCAGAAGTCGCGCCACGAGACCGGAGCATAAGCTGGATGATATGGACGCGGCTCGCGCGGGCCAAGCCAGAGATCCCAATTCAAACCTGCAGGCACCGGCAGCGTTCCCGTCGGGCAGCCCGTGAGCTGTTTGTTCCAACGGTTCGCGCCCACCCACGCATGAACCTCGCGCACGGGGCCGATGGCGCCGTCCCAAATCCACTCGCACGTCAGCCGGATTCCGACTCGGGAATGGCCGGGGTTGCCCATTTGTGTGGCGACACCGGTCTCCTTCGCGACACGCGCCACCTGCCGCGCTTCCCAGATGTTGTGCGTGAGCGGCTTCTCGCAATAAACATGCTTGCCCGCGCGCATCGACGCGATCGAAACGTATGCGTGCAGGTGATCGCACGTGGCGCAGAGCACCGCATCAATCGATTTCTCCTTCTCCAGCATCACGCGGAAGTCCTCATACTCGGCGCAACGGAAGTTCGGTGTCTTCTCGCCATAATGTTTCTCGATCTCGGCGCGCACCGGCTTGCGGCCACCGAGGCCACGGTAGTAGAACGGCTCCAGGTCCCAATGCTCAGCCGGGTCAGCCACGGCAATGAACTGCGCATCCGCTTCGTGAAACAACGCGCGGAGATTGGAACGTCCCTGTCCGCCCGCGCCGATAAGAGCGATGTTGATCTTCTCGCTGGGCGGCACAAACTTCGGTCCTCCGAGCACGTGGCGGGGGATGACATTGAAAAGCGCGATGGTAGAGGCTGTCGTTCGGATAAATTGGCGTCGTGTGGTTTTCATAGTGGTTAACTCGCGGAACTTTTCGTAACGCAAACGACCCGCCGATACAAGAACGCGTTTCAATCAGCCCTTGTCTGCAACCCAACGAAGAGACGGTTTCCAACGATGAGCCGGCCGGTCCGAGGCGCGCGAGTCCCCCCCCACCCTGCGTCTGCCTCTGACTCCGCACCCGATTCGTGAGCTGTGACGCAGGCACTTGGTTGCTTGCCATCCTCCAAACAGTTCGGCTACCCTGCGTTCACCCACTGAAAAAAGGAGCAATAATGTCAGACTTATCTCTCTTCGATCTCACCGGCAGGAAATCCCTCGTCACCGGCGGCGCCGTCGGCATCGGGCGCGCCTGCGCCATCGCGCTTGCCAAGGCGGGCGCAGACGTGGCCATCGTGGACATCGATCGCAAGATCGGCGAAGCCACTGCCAAGGAACTTTGCGGCATGGGACGAGACAGCTTTTATGTGAAGTGCAACGTCACCGACCGCGCACAGGTGCATGCAATGGTTGCAGCGGTCGTCGCGCGGTTTGGCCGGCTCGACATCGCCGTCAATAACGCCGGCATCGCCATCCTCGGCGCGGACGAGGCGATTCCGCAAAACGAATGGGACAAGGTCATCGCCGTCAATCTCACCGGCACATTCCTCTGCGCGCAAGCCGAGGCGCAGCAGATGATCCGCCAGCAGCCGACGGAGGGCAAGATCATCAACATCGCCTCCATGTCGGCCACCATCGCCAACTGCAATGCGTCCTATGACGCCTCCAAAGCCGGCGTGGTCCACATGACCAAGACACTCGCCGCCGAGTGGGGCCGCTTCAACATAAACGTCAACTGTCTCAGCCCCAGTTACGTCCTGACGCCGATGCACGCCTCGACGCCACTCGTTGCGCGTCAGCGCATCCGGGAACTCACGCCGCTCGGCCACGTCGAGCGCCCCGAAGACCTCTATGGCGCGATCATCTTCCTTGCCTCTGCCGCCTCGAATTACGTGACCGGCCACGACCTGATGGTGGATGGCGGCCACACGCTCAACGCGTGGCTTGCACCGCTCGGCCGCGCCGTGCCGCCGCGCATCAGCCCGCAGCAGGAGGTCGTTCAGATGAAGCACGACCTCGACACGATGGGTGTCCGCTACGACAAGGACGGCATCAATCCCGGCCTCCACCCGGAAATCGCCAACGCCTTCAAAGGGATGTTCGGCGTGAAAGACTGAGCATGAAACTCACCGCAAACGCCCTGGCGCGAATGATGGACTTCAGCGCCGTTCGGACCGAGGTGGACGAGGCGGAAATCCGCGAGCTTGTTCGCGAAGCCACCCGCCGCCGTTGCATCTGCGTTTTCCCGATGCCGTGCTACGTGCCGCTCGTCAAACAACTCCTCGCCGGCAATCCCGATGTCGGCATCGGCGGCGTGGTGGGTTTCCCATCCGGCGCTGTCTCGACCGCGACCAAAGTCGCCGAAGCGCGCCAACTTCTCGCTGAAGGCGCGACGGAACTCGACATGGTCATCAATGTCGGCATGTTACGCTCCGGTCGGCACGACTACGTGGCCGGCGACATTCGCGCCGTGGTCGAAACCGCTGCCGGCACGCCGGTGAAGGTCATTCTCGAAGTCCATCACCTGACCGACGACCAGATCTGCCGTGGCAGCGAACTCTGCGTTCGCTCCGGCGCGGCATTCGTGAAAACCGCCACCGGCTGGACACCCACTGGCGCGACAGCCCACAACGTCTCCTTGATCAAACGCACCATCGGCAACGCCGCTGCGATCAAAGCCGCCGGCGGCGTGCGCGACCTTAAGACGTTGCTGGAGCTTTACGCCTGCGGCGCGACGCGTTTTGGCGTGAGCCACGTGGCGGGCGGGAGAATTCTCGACGAGTGCGCGGCACAGGAATCGTGAAACGCAGCATCATCATCGCTTACGACCTCGGCACCGGCGGCAACAAGGCGTCGCTCTACGACGTGGACGGCAACTGTCTCGCTGCGGTATTCGTTCCCTACGACACCAGCTATCCACAGCCATCCTGGCACGAGCAACGGCCGGACGACTGGTGGCGCGCGGTCGTCGAGAGCACGCGAAAGCTTCTGGCGACCGGCTGTGCCAATGCGAACGACATCGAATGTCTCGCACTCTCCGGCCACAGCCTCGGCTGCGTTCCACTCGCCGCGGATGGCGCGTTGCTGCGCCAGAGCACCCCGATCTGGTCCGATAAGCGGCCGGAAAAGCAGGCGCACCGTTTCTTCGAAAAGGTGGACGAACGCCGCTGGTATCGGCTCACCGGCAACGGCTTCCCGGCGGCGCACTACACCCTCTTCAAGATGATGTGGTATCGCGACGAGGAACCGGCGATGTTCCGCCGCATCCACAAGGTCATTGGCACCAAGGACTACATCAATTTCAAGCTCACCGGACGCATCGCCACCGACTTCTCCTACGCTTCCGGCAGCGGCGTCTACGACCTGCTCGGCTGGCGTTACTCCGACGAACTCGTCGCCGCCAGCGGCCTCGACCCCGGGTTGCTGCCCGACATCGTCCCCTCCACGGATATCCTCGGCACGCTCACGCCGGAATCCGCGCGCGAACTCGGCCTGCCGGCGTCGGTGAAGGTCGCTTGCGGTGGTGTGGACAACTCCTGCATGGCCCTCGGAGCGCGCAACATCACCGAGGGCAGCGTCTATGCCTCGCTCGGCTCGTCGGCGTGGATCGCCGTGACCTCGACCAAGCCATTGCTTGACGACCGCGCAAGACCCTACGTTTTCACGCACGTCATTCCCGGCATGTTCAACTCGGCTGTCGCCATCTTTTCCTCCGGCACGTCGTTCCGCTGGGTGCGCGACCAGCTCTGCGCGAACCTGGTTGAACAGGCCCGGCAACAAGGCGCGGACGTCTACGAGTTGATGACGGCGCTGGCGGCCACATCCCCCGTCGGCGCGCGCCGGTTGCTCTTCAACCCCAGCCTTGCCGGAGGCTCGTCGCTCGACGACAGCCCGCATATTCGCGGCGGGTTCATCGGCCTCGACCTCGGGCACACGCAAGCCGACGTGCTGCGCGCGGCCATGGAAGGCATCGCGCTGAATCTGCGGCTCGTGCTCGACGCGTTGCGCAAGCTTTGCCCCGTGCGCGATGAGATGGTCGTGGTCGGCGGCAGCAGCAGAAGCAAACTCTGGCGGCAGATCTTCGCCGACGCCTGGAAAATGACGCTGCTGAAGACCAACATCGGCCAGGAAGCCGGCTCATTGGGCGCGGCAGCAGTGGCGGCGGTAGGCGCGGGATTGTGGAAGGATTTCTCGCCGATTGATGCCATTCACAAGCTGGAGGACAAATCAACGCCCGTCTCCCAGCACGCGGCTCTTTACGAAAAACTGCTGCCCATTTTCCGGGATGCGTGCCACTGCCAGTCCAAACTTGGCGATCAGCTGGCGCAGCTACCACAAACCCTATAGCGGTTCAGCAAGCGCGGCAACTCAGGCCAATTCCAGTTCGAACGCGGATACCGAGGCGGCGGGCACAGTCCAGGCGCCATCAAGCTTGAATGGACGTTCCTTGGGCGTGAAGGCATCGGGGCACGTCTGCATGATTTCAAACTCGGGGTCGGCGGCAATCTCGAAAACCTTGCCATCCTTCAGGGTCATTCCCAGCACCTGCAGTCTCATGTCCATGGAACGTGTCCGGTGCGTATTGACGACATGCAGGTAAAGACGGTTCCCGGTGCGACTGGCAGTGATATCCAACGCGTCGGGGCAATGTGCTACTTTTACCGCCTGCCGGCCCATGTGATGGCGATACAGGCTCATGACCCGGGCCACCGGCATCATGAACGCCTTCCCTGCCGGCGTGGGAATGATCACCGCATTAACCTGCCAACGCGTGCCGCAAAAATCCGCGGCGGTGGCAATCTTCAGAATGTCCCCGTGCCGCTCATGGACGTTGAGCACCCGAGCCATCGCGACGCCCGCAGCCCAGCTTGAAAGCACGTCGCACCGGTTCCGGCCCGGCAGACCCAGATGGCATTCCGTAAGTGCGAGGGAAATCTTTGAACCAGCCACCTGCTCACGCATGACCTTGATCTTCTCATCGTGCGGGCGCCACACGGCCATCAATTGCTCCCATGTCCTGGCTGGGTCCTCGCGGTATTCGTTGTCCCGCAACACGGATCCCTTGAGCCGCGACCCCCACATGTGATGAAACGCGATGAACTGAAGATGTTCCCCGGCAACCTCGATCATCCGTCGCGCCCAACCGCTGTCGCCCCAGCCGATCAGGGAAATGTTGGGATCGGATTGGCGCATGGCGCGGGCGAAGGCCACGGTCTTCTGCGCAGCCGTCTCGAGGTCGAATCCGGTGCGGTCATATGAGGTCTCGTTGCCCACCTGCCAGAAGCGGATCGTGCAGGGTTCCTTGATGCCATGAGCGCAACGCATCGCATGGTTCGGTTGATTGCAGTAGGCCACCCATTCAGCCGCCTCCTCCGGCCCCGCACACCGGGGACGTCCGTCAGGGTCTTGCATCCACGGGCGGCGGCCATCGGATTCGAAATTCACGCACATGAGGGACTCCGCTTTTACTTGCCGGCAGAAATCCACAAACTCCACCGTCCCCACGCGGTTATCCTCCATGCCGCCCCACAGCAGATTGTGCATCGGCACGCGCCGCGTCCGTGGCCCCACCGCTTCTTTCCACCGGTAGTAAGAACTCAGACAGCCGCCCCAACGCATGAGCGGAGGCGCCAGCTGTTGCGTCACTTGCACGACATCCTTGCGCCAGCAGTTGTGCTGGTAATCCCACGCCGCCGCCACCGAGCCGTCGGTGCTGCCGAGCGGTTCCATGAACTGCATGTAGAGATAGGGGGACAGTTCAAACTGAGGCGCGGGATCCACCATCACAAGCGAATGGGCGTCGGCGGCCGGGTTTGCGTTGGCAGCTCTGGCTTGCGCCAGCAGTCCCAGACCGGCGGACGCCATGCCCACATGATTCAGAAAATCTCTCCGGGTCAGCACCTTGTTCATGTTATCGCGCGCTCAGTTTGCTTTTGCTTCAAATACATCATTTCTCGAAATGGTGCACGTCCTTTGGCGGGCGAAGGCAATATCGTGCGTGCTTCGGTGGTGAGGGACTAAGAGCACGCAGCGCGTGCGAAACAACAGGATTCCTATTCGCTGCGGGCATGGTATACTCGAACCGTGATTGATCTCGTCGAACAGCGCCGAGAGTCCATCGCGGAGTTGTGCCGCCAGCATAGCTTCCGGCGATTGAAGCTTCTCAGTTCCACGGCGCAGGGGGATTTCCAGACAAAGAGCATATGCCACATCCTCGGTGGCAATCCGCACGATCAAAGCGCGCAGCGCCGAGTTGGCAAGAAAGCGTGAAAGGAATCCAATGAACCGACATTCACTGTTGATCCAAGTATTGGGTTTGTCGCTTGCCGTAGTTGCCTCGGGCTATTCGACCGCAAGGGCACAAGCAAACCCAGAACAGGCGAAAGCCGTTGCCGCGATTCAGGAGCTTGGCGGCACAGTCACCTTCGACACGAAGAGTCCGGACAAGATGGTGATTGGCGTGACACTGCGGAAAAGCAAGGCTCTCAATGCCGGTCTGACGCATATCAGAAGTCTGGTCAACTTGCAGTCGCTGGACCTGCGAGAGAGCATGGTCAACGACGCTGGGTTGGAGAACCTCACGGGGTTGACCAAACTCCGGAGCCTGATTTTGGACAAGACGCAGGTGAGCGACGCCGGCCTGGAAAAACTCAGGACGTTGACCAACCTCGAACTGCTCTATCTGGAAGCCGCCGATGTCACCGATACAGGAGTGGAGCGTCTCAGAGCGTTTTTCCCGAATCTCCACTCGCTGATATTGTGCTACACCAAGATAACCGATGCGGGGTTGGCGCACCTCAAAGGTCTTCGCCTCACATACCTTGCCATGGAAGGCACCCAAGTGACCGATGCGGGCTTGGAGCATCTCAAAGGGTTGACTGACCTCACAAAGCTCGACTTGATCGGAGTGCGGGCCGTGACCGATGCCGGGCTGGAACACCTCAAGGGATTGGCGAACCTCCAAACACTGTATCTGCGCGGCACCAAGGCGACCGAGGCCGGAGTGGAGCATCTCAAAGCGTTGCCCAATCTCCGGATGCTGGACATTGGGTTGCGTGACGCAACGGCCATGGAGAAAATCCGGCAAGCACTGCCGAAGTGCAAGGTCAGGTGAAACGCCCTGACTTGCTGCTGACCGACCGCAGCGCGATGAACCACTTCACCAATTCCGAAACGTTCAGCTTCGAAGGATGGAGCATGCCATGAAAACAAACCGACGTGAGTTCTTAAAAGGGGCCAGCCTGGGTCTGACGAGCGTGGTGCTGGCCGGCAACGCCGCCAAGGCGGAGGTCCGCCCGAATGCGGCTTACGAGCACACTTCAGCCGGGGCGGCGGGCGGGGGAAATCCTCGCGACGTGAAGCTCAATGTGAAGCTCATCTATTATGCAATGATTCACAGCTCCCTCTGGGAGGGGCCGTGCCGTTACAGCGAGATGAGCCAGGGCCCGGATGCCGAAAGGGCCGAAGCGCGGCAGAGGTATGCGGAAACTGTGAAGACGTTCCGCAACAGTCTGCCTCCCGAAGCCAACATGATCGAGCCGGTGTATATGGAGTTTCGTGAGAACACCCGGCTGTTGCCGAGAGACCTGCGAGTCCTCAAAGACGACATGGACCAAGTGGATCTCTATGTTCTCCGAGGCTACAATCTCAGCTCGCATCACGAAGTCTATTTCGCCTCCGCACTGCATGAAATGTGCAAGGCACCCATCGTGAGTGCGGGACACCTCGGCCGGACCCTGGCGGCTTACCTGGACAGCATGGGAGCCGAGGGTTACGCCGAGTATGCGTATGGCGGTCTGAACAAGCTGATTGCCTTGCTGCGGGCGAGAAAGGCGTTTCGGCAGACCAACATGCTACTGGTCACGGAAATCGGAGGCGCGGTGAAAGGCCCCGGCTACCTGCGTGGGTCGGTCGGGGATTTTGACGACCTGAAGAACAAGTTCGGCATGGGCGCCACCATTGTGGGCTACAGCGAGCTCACCAGCGAGCGGGACAGAATCCTCAAGGATCCAGCCGCGATGGCGGAGGTGGAACGGCTCAACGGCAGGCTGCTCAACCAGACGAAGGCTGTGCACATGGACCGGGAGTTATTCAGGAACAACGTGCTGTTTTACCAGACGATCCGGTCGCTGATGGCCAAATACAATTGTAACGCTTACAGCATCGATTGCATCGAGTTCTGCTCAAGCAAACTGGCCATGGCTTGGAAGATCACGCCGTGCGTGGCGTTCTCGCTCCTCAACGGTGAAGGTTATGCGACCGCCTGCGAGGGCGAGATCGGGTGCATGCTCGCGATCAAGTTGTTCAGCTCCATCGCAAACAAATCCGCCTACATGGGCAATCTCAATCCCTACCAGCCCGGGCCGGAGAAGCCGTTCTTTGCGCCCTATTTTTGGGTGAACGAGGAGGTCAAAGGGAAAGCCGACTTCACGTTCGGGCACAACGTGCCCTCGCTCAAGATGGAGGGATTCGGAACACCCGATCTTCCGTTCGAGATCAGGAACTTCGTCCCCGGAAAAGCGGGCAAATCAGGCTGGGGCGCGTCGTTCAAGGTTGATTTCACAAAGATCAAGGAGAAGACGATCACCTTGGGGCGGTTCAATCCGGCGACCACGAAGCTGCTGCTGACCAAGGCGGAAGTCGTGGGAATGAGAGGGTTCTCCTCGGAGCGATGCTCCACGGAGATGTTGATTCGCGTCAAGGACCCGGACGGGTTCCATCTGCGGACTGCGACCTTCGGGCACCACTACGTGATGGTATATGGAGACTACACCCGCGAGTTGAGCAAGATGGCGGACATTCTCAAGGTCGAGTGCATACTCCACGCCGCCTGACAAATCGCGCCTCTCGTGAGGCGTGCGCATCCGTTTTCACAAGGTGCGGCGATCTGGATTAAACCTGATAGCGGTTCAGCGAACGAGGATTCTATTTCGAGAACTCCAGCCCGCCGAATTGGAATGGCGTGGCGTCGAACTTCACGCGCAGCACATGGCGGCCCTCGGTAAGCCGCACGGTCTTCCCGGGCAACGGCCGGTAGTTGTCCCACCAGCTCCGGCCTGTGGTGAAGTCGGTGCCAAACGCCAGCTCCGTCAGCGGTTTGCCGTCGAGTTCGAGAATGATGCGATCGGGTTTGTCAGACTTGAAGCCCTGGCCGTCCACGCGCGCTGCGAAGGGTACAACCTTGTAGGTTCCTGTCTGCTGCACGTCCACCGTGTAGCACACCCACATGCCGCGTTGCGAGGCGCCGATGCCCTTCTCGTTCGGCGCGTTGATGCCTTCGTCGGGTCGGAACTTGAGGTTCCAAGGCGGTTTGCCGTATGTGTTCTGCTTCGCATAGGTGGAGTAGGCGACGCGCTGGCCGCCATCGTCGTAGTGGCCGGGAATGATGCGGCCGGGGATCACCTGAGCCTTGCCGAGATATGGAGTGCTCTTGCCCACATCAGGCCATTCCACTTCCAGCGTGATCGGTTTTGACATGCCGATGACGCCATCCTTGTTGCGCGCCATCGCGATGAGGATGTTTTCGCCGAGACAGAGTTGCTTCGCTGGCAATGTGAACGTCGCCGAGGCCTCGGCTCTCTCGGCGCGAATGCGGCCGTTGGTGAAGAGCATCACATTCGTCGCGCCCGATGCCGTGATCCGAAACGATACCTCATCGGTCTGTCGCACAACCTTCACAGGCTTCGCGAACCGCAGGGCGACGTCCGGCTTCTTCTTCCGGCCCAGGTCTTCTTCATAAACGCGCACATAATCCACCGTGAGCGCGTCGGGCCATTTCCCCTCGGCGTAGTCTCCCATCCACTTTCGCCCCGTCGGGTCGCGGAAGCAGCCGGAGATGAGCACGTGCATCGGCTGTGTCGTCACCGGCACTTCGTGGTAGTCCACCCGCCACGTTTCCTTGCCGTCACAGTAGAAAATGTATTCGAGCGGCGTCCACTCCACGCTGACGACATGGAACGCGTTCCAATCGCCCACGTCCACGTCGTGTTTGCCGCGTGAGACGCGGTAGAGCGTATCGCCATCGAGCTTGCCGACGCGCTTGTTGTTTTCCATCGCCGACTCCAATTGCGCGTCGAAGTGAACATTGTGCGCGAACTCCGGTTTGGTCTTCGGTTTGGTGAAGTCCTCAAAGATGTCGATCTCCTGCCCCATCTTGAACGGGTTGGGCCCGACCTCGACACCATAGAGCCAAACCGCGCCCCACCAACCTGGCTCGCGCGTGAACCGGACACGCGTCTCATAGTAACCGTATGCGCGCTGGAACTTGCCCTTGGTCTGGATGCCGTTGTGGTAACGATAGGTGCCGTCGGCGTCGCGGGTTACCTTGATAACGAAGTTGCCCTTGCCATCCACCTCCGCATGATCGTCACAGCGCAGGCCCTTTGCGCCATTCCAACAGAACGCCTCGCCATGGTTGGCGCGCGACCACTTTGATTCGTCCAGCTTGCTGCCGTCAAACTCGTCGCTAAAAACGAGCTTCCAATGCTTGCCAGCGGGCGGTTCTGCGAGGGTTGGGACACAGGCCGCTGCCAGTACCATCAGGAGGATTTGTGAGAAACGAGAGGCATTCATGATTCAGATCCGAATGGCCAATTGAAAGCGTCAGAACGTCGGCACGTCAACCACGTTTCCGTTCCGGGTTCGGATGGAAACGTGAAGTTATACGCAGGTCGGGGTTGACGAGGCGCGGGCAAGTCGGTATGGTTCCGCCGCTTTTTCCCGAAGCCAGGATGGGAATCACCCTTTGGGTGGCAAGGTAGCTCAGTTGGTAGAGCAGCGGACTGAAAATCCGCGTGTCGTCGGTTCGATTCCGACCCTTGCCACCATTTTTTGTCTATGATGCGGGAACTTGGGTGGACGCGAGGGGCATTACCAGTAAGATCACTAACAACCCACATTGCAGACGCAGCGACATCTTCTACTCATTTTTTTGCGCTTGGATTGGCTGAACGACGTCTCCGCTTTCAGAAGTTGACCGGATTCGAGAACAGGCGTAGATACACGCCCGTTGTTGAGCAGTCTGTGAAAGACAGTGCGGTGCCAATCACAAAAGCTGCCCAGCAAGGCCTTGTACACGCCGAGAATAAGCACGACGCAAAAACTTTCATCCTCAATCGGCGCAAGCTTCAAGAAAATCCCCCATGTTTTCATTTCTATTCGGAGGAATCTGGTACGACCGGCCAGCCGAGCGAAGCGTCCTCGAACGCATGGCGTCGTCCGTCCCCGGATCGAGGTCCCACCCCATCGAAATCGATGGCGCTTTCGGCATCTGCAGCAGTCGATCCTGTGCTCCGGGCCGGGAACAGTCGCAGACATCCAGCGGGTTTGGAAAAGGCACGGTCCGCGTTGCCTTGGCCGGCGAAATCCACAACCAAATCGAGCTTCGCCGCCACTTGCAGTCGCGCAATCGCGACGCCAGCAACGCGACGGATGCGGAGATCGTGGCAGCCCTCTACATCGAGCATGGGGAACGATTCCTTGAGTATCTGGATGGAGGTTTTGCTCTGGCCATCTGGGACCGCCGCTCTCAAACAGTCCTTCTGGCGCAGGACAGAACCGGCGGGATACGACAGCTCTACTATGCCATTCGGCCTGATGGGGTGCTCTTCGCGTCGCGGATACTCCCAATCCTCGCCTCAGGCGTAGTACCCCGCAAGGTCGATCAACAGTCGGTGGTGGAATTCTTCGCCACCAGCACGGTATTGCCTCCACGAACCATGTTCAAGGGGATCGCCAAACTGGCGCCCGGTCATGTCGCTCACTGCAAAAAAAACGGCTTTCTGTCAAACCGAGTCCACAGCTACTCGTTCCGACCTGTTTCGATCGATTACAGCGAATCGTGTGTTCGACTCGAGGATCTGCATCGCGATGCCCTGCAGAGACGTTTGCATTCCGAAGGCAGTCTCGGTTTCTTCCTGAGCGGCGGTCTCGATTCCAGCCTGAACATCGCCGCAGCCCATGAACTCGGGCATTCGCCCCTGAGAACTTTTTTGCTCAGTTTTCCACAGGTTCCCGAGGATGAGTCATCTTGGGCGCGCCAGATCGCAGCGCATTTTGGGTGCGAACACCACGAGCTTCCCCTCGATTCACACAAGGCCCTCGATGCGATCCCACAGATTGTCTGGCTTCAGGAGGAACCTCACAGCGACGAATCGTCCATCCCGACCTACCACCTCGCGCGTTTTGCGGCGGCATCGGTCGACGCAGTCATTGGCGGAGACGGGCCGGATCATTTGTGCTGCAGACCCTACCCCCTGCCGACGGTGCGGGGATTCTTCCAATCCATGCCGGCTGGACGCTTTTGGTGCGCCTCGGCGGCAGCGATAATGAGAGGGATCCTGCCTTGGTGCGAACCGGGCCGGGAAGCCCGGAGACTGCTTGAGGCACTCAACGCGCCGCTGTACGCCGCCTATCGAGAACGCTACCGTCTCCACGGAGCGTGGGGCGGAAAGGGCGCTTTGGAATCTGCGCGGCTTGTGCTATCTCCCCGCCTTCTGGATCGATACACCGAAAGCATCCCCGCCATGGGCCAGTTCGACCTCGCTGCCGAGGACGAATTCCATCAGTTCGTCGAACTCGACTTGATCTCAGACGGAGCGTTCGGCGTCACCGGCAAGATGGGCAAGCAGGCTGAGGGGTTGGGGATCGCCTTCCGTGCTCCTTTTCTGGACCGGAACCTCGTCGATTTCGTCAACAGTCTCCCGGCTGACAGAAAGATCTCAGCCAGCGTGAAGAACATGATTCTTCAAAAAGTGCAGACCAAGATCCTGTTCCGTAACGGGAAGAGAGCCAGGCAACTTCCTGCCGCCGTGCTGTCGAAGCAAAAACAGGGTTTTACCCCTCCACTCTCAAACTGGCTCAAGGAACGGCTGAAAACCTTGGGGCCAAGCTGTCTTGTGAATCCGGCGCTCCGGGAAGCAGACTACTTCGACCCGCTGGCAATCGAACGCATCGTGACAGAGTTCATCGAAGGGCGGATGCGAGGAGTCGTCGGAATCTACATGCTGGTGGTGTTCGCCGTCTGGCATCGCATCTTCATCGAAAGCCCGGTGCTCGAACCTCCCACTGCAAATCTCGACTCCATCATCAAACAGATGGAAACGGTGCAGAAACCCTAAGAAAACGAGGGTGATTCAGCCGGCTCCGATCCTTGCTCTCGCTTTTTTCGACTGTGTCAAAGAGTCGGGCGACCGAAGAAGCAGACACCTATGCGTGCTGTTCTACGGGCTTGCGTTCTGTGGGTGGTCTGATACTGTCCGCGCGCGAAAAGTTGCCCCGCGTCCAAGAATTCACCGTTCCGAGAAGGGATCTCGCGTGGCAACAACAAGGGAGTGTCCGAAATGATTTTGATCCGGCGGAATCACCTGCGTGAACGAGGCGAGGTGGATGGTCGTGCGTGCAAAGGGAATTTCGTGTGGCGGGGCGTCCTTTGCTGCGTGTGGCTGGCGGTGGCGACGGCGAGCTACGCGGATCAAGACATTCAGCCGGTGCAAGTGGCGTCTTCCGGCACCGCGGAAAAGAAGGGCTCCGAGTATTTGAAGAAGTTGAGTCTGGAAGACCTGATGAATGTGGAAGTCAAGGAAGTCACCACGGCTTCCAAGCGGGCAGAAAAAGCGACCGAAACGCCCGGCATGGCTTACGTCATTGACAAGAACGACATCAAGCTGCGCGGCTATTCCAACCTCAAGGACGTGCTGCGAGATCTGCCGGGAATGGAGACGACGGAATATTACTTCTCCGAAATCGGCACGCAGGTGCCGGTCCGCGGTATTGTTGGTAACAACAAAATCGTCGTGATGGTCAATGGCATGCGTGTCAATCCCCCGGGGGGCGAGAACTTCCCCTTCCGGAGCGATTTCAGCGTGCGCGATGCGGAACAGATCGAGGTGATCTACGGCCCCGGTTCCACCCTTTACGGCCGCGACGCGGCCAGCGCGGTGATCAACGTCAAGACGAAGCAACCCGAGGAGGGTGTCCACGGAGAGGCGGGGTTTGCCGGCGGCCTGAATAACGAGCGCGAGGCATGGGCCACATTCGGGAAAGTGTTCGACAAGGATAACAACATCAGCCTCACAGGCTATGTGCAATACCATGACTCGGATCTGACGTCGCTGGACAAGGAGTATTCGCAGTGGTGGCAGGACTATCGCGCCGCGGCTGAGGCCCGGGGCACCAGCACATCGCCGCTGAGAGAAGATTACGGGCTGAACACCTTTGCAAGATTTGAGGCCGGCGATTTTTCGTTTCAGGTGTGGTATCGGGACTCAAAGCGGAGCAGTACGGAAGGATTGGGCACTCCGAGTTTCGCCTATGTGGAAGAAGCGGTCTGGGAAGACTTTTCCATCGTGACAGAGGCCAAGTACTCGGCCCAACTGGCCGACAACATCCGCCTGGATTCCTCAGTGACGTTCAACCGGTATGAGATTGATCCGTCCACGCGCTACGTGTGGCAAAATCCGGCGCCAGCCGTCTCATGGAATTACGACGACTTCAAGTATGGGCTGGGCTACTCCTACACGATCGAAGAAACGTTGAAAGTAGACATCACCGACAACATCTCGCTGTTGGCGGGCTTGGTGGCAACCTACAACGACATCATGCCGAAATCCACCGTGCCTGGCGGAGCCAACACCGACAACACCCTCGGAGGCATCACTCAGCAAGGCGGCAGTTTCCAGTATTGGAAGGCTGTGGGCGACGGTCCTTACCTGATTCCGCGCGTATCCCATGTGACATACCAGGTGTATGGCGGTTATGTGGAAACCGGCTGGCAGGCGATGGAGCGGCTGAGACTGATCGGTGGCGTCCGGTTCGACAAGGACTCGCGGATTGATGAAATATCTTTCACGCCGCGCGCGGGGTTGATCTGGAACGTGACTGACGAATGGACGGCGAAATACACCTACAGCACCGCTTACGTTTCGCCACCGCCGTATTTCGCCTACAACGTTTACCAAAATACAACGCAACTGAGCACGACGAACCCCAATCTCCAGCCCGAGACATCCACAACCCACGAGGTGGACTTCAACTATACAAAGGAAAATTTCCAGGCCGGCGTGGGCCTCTACTATGGCGAACAGAGCAACCTCCTTCTCATTTCCGATCGCGGTTTGCCGCAGAATACCATTGGAACCGTTTACCTGGATGCGGCCTGCACCCAACCGATCACCTTGGTTCAGTCGGCCAACGGCGGCACAAGCACCAGTTACGGGAGCGATATCTACGCCCGGATGAAATTCGGACCGGTCAGTCCCTGGGCCTCTTATTCATATACGTCCTTCGAGATGATCAACAACGGCGTGTCGTCGGGCTTGCAGGGCATCTCCAAGCACAACGGTCGCCTGGGCATAACATGGGCGATTACCCCCAAGCTGTTCGTCACGCCGAGCCTGGTCATCCGATCCACGCCGGAGAATGTGTCTTCTGGCACTCTCGATGCGGAACTGGACACACCGTATGAAGTCAATCTTTACGTGCTCTGGGCAGCAACCAAGCATGTTGATGTTTTTGCGAATGTGAGGAACCTTACTGACAATCACTATGCTTTGTACGGTATTTCCGGGGTGGCGGTTCCCCAGGAGGCATTGAATGGCATACTGGGTGTGAGAGTAACGTTCTAGGCCGTAGGTTTCGGTGTCGTGAAGTTCAGACAACCAACGCTGCCAATCGGCGGATCAGCTGGCCTGCGCGCCAAGCGCATTGGGCTGGTCGGGATCGACGCTATCGCATTGCTTGGCGCCGTTTGGGCATGTGCATTGGGACCGCTGGAGACCCGAGGCGCAACTCCTGCTGCCAGGGAGTATGAAGTCAAGGCCGCCTTCCTGTTCAACTTCGCATTGTACGTCGAGTGGCCACCGGAGGTATTTCCAACGCCGACAGCGCCGATCATCATTGGCATTCTTGGCGACGATTTGTTTGGCGGCGAGCTTGACCGAATCATTCGCGGCGAAACCATCAAGAACCGGCCCATCGCCATCCACCGGTCCAAACAGATCGATAACCTGCAGCACTGCCATCTGATTTTCATCAGCAAGTCAGAAAAAGGACGCCTTGCCAGCATCCTTGCCAAACTTGCGGGAAAACACTGCCTCACCGTGGGCGAGACAGACCGCTTCGCACATAACGGCGGCATCGTCAACTTCCGGCTCCAAGGTGCCAATGTCCGGTTTGAAATTAACGTGGAGGCTGCCAGAAGCAGCGGGTTGTCGATCAGCTCCAAGTTGTTGAGGCTGGCAACCATCATCGGCTCTGAACGCGTCAAAGGAGGTAAATGACATGCAATGGTTCCGTGACATGCCAATTAAGCGGAAGTTGTCGCTGATGGTTATGGTGACCAGCAGTGGGGCGCTGCTGATCGCCTCGCTGGTCCTTGTCGCATCGGAAACGATCACCTTCAAGCAGGAGCTGGCCCGCAACCTGATTGTGCTGACCAGCGGCATTGGCTACAACTCCACCGCCGCGCTGTTCTTCAACGATCCCGCCGCCGCCACGGAAACGCTCAGCGCCCTGCGGGTCGAATCGCACGTCATGGGCGGCTGTCTTTACGCAGAAGATGGCACGGTATTTGCCACCTACACCCGCGGAGGCACGAAGATTGACTTCCCCGACAAACCCGGGCCGGATGGCTACCTCTTTGAGAAAGATTGCCTCGTATTGTTCCGGCCGGTGATTCAGGACAGCAAGCGGGTGGGAACGATTTACGTTCAAGCCGATCTCAAAGCCGTGCAAGACCGCTTGAGAATGTATGCGGGCGTGGTTGCAGCCGCGCTGACAGCGGCGTTCTTGGTAAGTTTTGCTTTCTCTGCCATCCTGCAACGGTTCATCGCGAGGCCGATCCTGGAGTTGGCAGCCACCACCAAGGCCATCTCCGACCGGAAAGATTATTCCGTCCGCGCCAAGCTGAACAGCCGGGACGAACTGGGCATGCTCACCGACGGGTTCAATCAAATGCTCACCAGTATCCAGGAGCGTGAAACCGCCTTGCGCCAGACCAACGAGGCCCTCAAGCAGGAAATCGGCGAGCGCATCCGCACGCAGGAAGAACTGACCCGCCTCAACGAAACCCTCGAACAGCGCGTGGCTGAGCGGACCCGCGAGGCCGTCGAAGCCAACCGCGCCAAGAGCGAGTTCCTGGCCAACATGAGCCATGAGTTGCGCACGCCCCTGAACTCTGTCATCGGCTTCGCCAACATCCTGCTCAAGAACAAGAACAAGAACTTTCATCCCGACGACCTCACATTCATGGACCGCATCGTCGCCAATGGAAAGCACCTGCTCAGTCTCATCAACCAGATCCTCGACCTCGCCAAGATCGAAGCCCGGAAAGTGGAACTGGAACTCGCCCCCGTATCGCTGGATGCCATGGTTCGCGAGGTGGTCGGCCAACTCGAAGGCCAGGTGCGTGGCCGCGGCGTCCGGCTTCTCGTCGAACTGCCGCCCACGGTGGCTCCTTTCGAAACCGATGCCGCCAAGCTCAAACAAGTCCTCATCAACCTCGTCGGCAACGCCTTGAAGTTCACCGAAGAAGGCCGCGTCATCGTTCGCGTCATCGCTGACCCCGCAACCAACCGGCCCATGCGCATTGACGTGGCCGACACCGGCGTCGGCATTCCAAAGGAGCGGCTTGGCATGATCTTCGAAGCGTTCCAGCAAGCCGATCCCAGCACCGCCCGCAAGTTCGGCGGCACGGGTCTGGGGCTGACGATTTCCCAGGCACTCTGCCAGCTCATGGGTTATCGGATTGAAGTCTCCAGTGAGGTGAACAAAGGTTCTACGTTCAGAATCGTGCTGACGCGCGCCTCCGAGCTTCAACATGGCACGCCGGCCCCGGATTCGAGCGCCACGCGTCCTGCTCATAAGTCTTCCGCGACCTGGCAAGGCAAGCCGCTGGAGGAATGGAGCGGCCTGAAAACCCGAGTCGTGCTGGTCATTGACGACGAACCGGATGCCCGCCTGTTGCTGACACACTTCATCGAGGAGTGCGGCTATCGCGTCATCACGGCCGGCTCCGGTGAAGAAGGCCTTCGTATGGCCAGGGAAGTCCGGCCGGACCTGATCACGCTCGATCTGCTGATGCCGCGAATGGACGGCTGGCAGGTGCTGAGCGCCATCAAAACCACCCCGCAGATCGCCCACATTCCGGTCGTGGTCATCAGCGTCGTGGCTCGCGAGAAGAAAGGCACTGTCTTCGGCGCAGTCGATGTGCTTCAGAAACCCATCACCCGCGAGGAACTCCTGCCGGTGCTCAAGCGGACCCTGGGCCACAAGACTGGCAGAGTCCTCGTAGTGGACGACACAAACGATGATCGACGCCTCTTGACCAACTACCTTGCGGAAGAAGCCGTCGAGGTCGAGACCGCAGTCAACGGCCAGGACGCTCTGAACAAGATCGAGCGATTCGCACCCGACCTGATCATTCTCGATCTGATCATGCCGGTCATGGACGGCGTGAGCTTCCTCAGCCAGATTCGCAAGGACTCCCGCTACCGCCGCTTGCCCGTCATCGTCTGCACCGTCAAGGAACTTGATTCGGCGGAAAAACTCCGTCTCAGCCAACAGGCACAAGCCGTCCTTCAAAAGACCGCAGACATGGAAAAGGAACTCAAACGCACCCTGCGTGAACTGCTGAGACATCCGCATAGCAGAATCCATCGAATCGTGGCAACTTGATGTCGTCGCCCGGCTGACACCCTGGCGTTCACACAATAATTAGCACCTACGTTATGAGAAAAATCAC
The DNA here is from genome assembly GCA_016235595.1 of Verrucomicrobiota bacterium. Classification (GTDB taxonomy): domain Bacteria; phylum Verrucomicrobiota; class Verrucomicrobiia; order CAIQCK01; family CAIQCK01; genus CAIQCK01. Next base: position 286,904 of record JACRJX010000015.1, on the reverse strand, counting down.
CGTTGTTGAAGACAACCCCGACAACCGCCTCCTGGTTCGGGTCATGCTCGAAGACCGCTATAAGGTCACGACCTACGAAACCGGCTTCGATGCGCTGGAGGGACTCAAACACGACAGGCCCGACCTGATCCTGCTCGACATATCGCTTCCGCATATGGACGGCACCGAGGTCTTGCGCCGCCTCCGCGCCGACAACGTCTTGCGCAACATTCCCGTCATCGCCCTTACAGCTCATGCCATGGCAGGTGACCGTGAAAAATACCTCAGTGCGGGCTTCAACGACTACGTTCCCAAGCCTATCGTGGACGAAACCCTCCTGCTGGCCGCCATCGAGCGCGCCCTGCCCCCAACCGGTTCCGCCACGTAGCGCCGCCGTCGTGACATCACATCTTGCGCCCGCGCTCAGGCGGGTTGGCAGAAGCTCACAGCCCGGAACAGACCCTTGCTGCCACTGCCGCGAGGCATCTCGAAACCGCGTGGATGCTGTGGCTGTTTACTTCGCCGACAGCTTCTTGATCTTCAGGTCTTTGAAACAGGCGCTCATCGGCGGACCTTTATGGATCTGGAGCGCGATGATGCCTGTCTTGGCGCCCACGGCAGTCTCGTCGGTTACATCGACCGTCTGCTTGCCGTTGACGAACTGCTGGAGATGATTGCCCTTGGCGATGATGACGTAATCGTTCCAGTCGCCTTGTTTGATCGATGCCTGGACCTCGTCGGGATTGCCGACGGAGCCGACCACTTCAATGTTGGGCTTCTTCGGGTTCTTCGGGTCGCCGCCTTCCTTGATAACAACCTTCTGACCCCGTTTGGCGAGGATGCCGCGGCCACGTTCTTCGTAGAGTATGCCGGTGTAATTCTTGCCGGCTTCCATGTCGCCCTGATAGCCGCCGACGACGCAATAGGCCGGATCATACACCTTGCTGCGATACTGGATGCCGGAGTTGGAGAAACCCTTCGCATCGCCGGGCACGAGCTTGAACTTCGCGTGCAACTCAAAGTCGCCAAACTCGCCGGCCTTGCAGATACAGAAGGTGTTCTGCTTCGGAATGCAATCCGCAGTAGTCTTGCCACAGATCGCGCCGTCCTTGACACTCCAGAATTCCGACCGGCTTTCCCATCCGGTGAAGTCCTTGCCATTGAAGAGCAGGACGTAACCGTCAGCTTTCTCCTGGTCGGTGAGTTCGTTGTCGGCTGCCGAAGCGTTGAATCCAATGACAAGTGCAGCGGCGGCGAGTGCGGGCAATAGGCGATTAAGTTTCATAGTGTTTCCTGTGACGCTAGAGCCGGTAACAAAGCCCGCCGCGCCAGTCAAGCCACAAAGCGGCGCCCACTACGGCGCAGGCTGCGACAGCCTGTCTGCAGGCACCGTGCTGGTAATCTCCAGCAAGCTGTAGGCGGAGGTGCAGCCGTCGCTAATGAGCCGCAGCGTGCCTTCGGACGGTTGCGTGAACGTGCCCATCAACAGCGGCCCGTCACGGATCTTGACGACGCACGCTTTGCCGCGCTGCGTGAGAAGATAGCGCACCGGCGTGCCGGGCCTCAACTCGAACGGCGCGCTGGCGAGCACAACGCGTTTGCCGGCGACGATCTCGCAAAGTTCCGCCGCCGTCCGCGTGAAACCAAACGTGCGCTCGCTGCCGACGCCCTGATGCCACGCGACGGCAAGAGCCAGTAACGGCCCATTCGGGTCGGCATCGGTCATCTGGCCCTCGACAGCCAGCGTCATGTCGCCGACGAGCGGGCACTTGAACGCCATCTGTGCGCGCGACAACTGGAGCGTGCCGTCCTGCAACCGATGCTGCCCGTCAGACAAATGGAAGTCGCTCAGCTCCTTGCTGCTTCGGAAAGCGTAACTCCACCGCATTTGTCCGTCGTCAAGCACGCCAAGCATGCCGCCGTAACCGGCTTGTAAACGACCCACACCGAGATGCTTCGCCATCGCACGACCACGTTCCGCCGCGTCGGTGATATTCTCAAACGTCGGAAGTCCAAGCGCGGCGGGCGACGGCTCGGCAGGCACGAGTGCGATGGGCGGCGGAGGTGTCGACGGCGCAGGAGGCAGCGGCAACAGCCCCGTGCGGTCGAAATACCGCCACGTCTGCCAAACGATGGCTGCGAAGATCAACAAGCCCGCCAGCCAGACGAGTCGTGAATTCCAGTTGAACGCCGCACGCCGCCTCAGTCGCATGTGGGCCGGCGTTGTCGGTTCGGCGTCCGCCACTGCAGACGGAGCCGAAGCCGCGCCGAGCGAGAGCTTCACTTCCGTGTGCGGCGGTTGGCGCTGGGACAGCACGGCGTCAAGGTCTTCGATGAGATGGCTGTAACTGGCGTAGTTCCACGCTGCCTTTGTCCGCATCTTCTCGATCACCTCACCAACGAACGGTCCGATATCCGGACGTTTGCCGCTGAGATCGGGCAGGCTCGCGTGCGGCTGAAGCCGCGGTTCGTTGACGAGCATTTGATAAAGCGCGTTGCCCAGCGCCTGCGTATCGCCAACGCGCGAGCTCTCATCGGACCGCGCAAGCGCCAGTCCGGCGAGTTTCACCGCGCCATTCGGCAACAACCGTATTTTCTCGACGCCAATGTCGCCGTGTGTCAACTGCGCGGCATCCCACGCGGCCCGCAACCCGCAGGCGCAGTCACGGATTATCTGGACAGCCTTCAATTCTGGCAACGACCCCATCGAACGCAGCAGTGCGCCGACAGTGCCGCCATCGGTCGCCTCGGTGGCAAGATAGTATTGACCACCGGCTTTACCGCTGCTCACGACCGTCACGAGATTGGGATGCAAGACCCGCACAGCAGCCTGCGCCTGATGCTGGAATCGTTTCAGGTAGCAAGTATCGCTGGCGAACCGGGAGTCGAGTCGAAACACCTCGACCGCCCGGCCGTCGGCGGAGCGCTGCGCGCGATGAACGACGCCGAGCGGCGAGTCGGCGACAACCTCGAACAGTTCGAACGGGCCGAACGGCGTGCCGGTGTCGCTCATGATGCTCCTTCAAAGTCGCTTCAGTTTCGGCCCTTTCGCGGTGTCCTCAATGACCCAGCCTTTGGCCTTGAGTTCGTCGCGAATCTGGTCGGCGAGCTTGAAGTCCTTCGCCTTGCGCGCGGCCTGCCGTTGCGCGGCGAGCGCGACGATGTCGGCGGGAGCTTCCTGTGCCTGGGGCACGCCGAAACCGAGCACAGTGTCGAACCGCTGCCACAGGTCGAGAATCGCAGCGGCTTCGGCAGGCGGAACTGCGTGCTCCGCCAGCCGCTTGTTGATATCGCGGATGAAATTGAAAAGGACGCCCAGTGCCGCGCTGATGTTCAAGTCGTCGTCGAGCGCGGTTTCGAAACCGTCCTTCACCGCCGCAACTCCCGGCGGCAAAGGCGCGGCGCCGGCAGCATTGCCTGCCACCTCGCGGAGTTTCACGAGAAACTCGTCGATCCGCGCCAGCGAAGCGCGCGCAGCGTCCACACCTTCGAAGGTGAAATTGAGCTGGCGGCGGTAGTGCTCGGCAATCAGCGTGTATCGCAGTTCCCGGCCCGTGTAGCCTTTCGCCAGCAGGTCGCGCAGCGTGAAGAAGTTTCCAAACCGCTTGCTCATCTTCTGGCCGTTGACAAGCAGGTAGGCGCAATGCAGCCAGTAGCGGGAGAATGGCTTGCCGGTGGCTGCCTCGCTTTGCGCGATCTCGTCCTCGTGATGCGGAAAGACAAGGTCCTCACCGCCGCAGTGGAGGTCAAAACTTTCGCCCAGATACTTCATGCTCATCGCGCTGCACTCAATGTGCCAGCCCGGCCGGCCGCGGCCCCATGGCGAGTCCCAACCAATGTCACCATCGGCCTCGTCCCATGCCTTCCAGAGCGCAAAGTCACCGAGCGATTCCTTTTCGTACTCGTCGAGCTTTACGCGTTCGCCGGGCCGCATTTGGTCGGCGTCAATCTTCTTGAGTTGGCCGTAGCGCGCGAACTTGGCGATGGAAAAATAGACGGACTTGTCGGGCGCCTGATAGGCAACGCCTTTTTCCATCAGCGTGCTGATCAGGGACAGCATCTCCGGGATGTGATCGGTTGCGCGCGGGACGTGGTGCGCCGGCAGCAGGTTCAGCGCGCGACAGTCGTCGAGAAACGCGGCGGTAAAACGGCCGGTGAGTTGCTTGAGCGGCTCGCCGGTTTCGCGGACCTTGCGGATGATCTTGTCCTCAACATCGGTGATGTTCATCACGTGGACGACCTCATAGCCGCGGTAGACGAGGTAACGGCGCGCGAGGTCCTCAAAGGCGAACGCCCGGAAGTTGCCAATGTGGGCGAAGTCGTAAACCGTCGGCCCGCAGGTGTAGATACCGACGCGCTTGCCGGTCGGGTCGAGCGGGCGAAACTCATCGAGGTTGCGAGAGAGCGTGTTAAAAACTCGTAGTGACATGGTGTTGATTCAATCTTCAGTAAAGCGTGGAACCTGAAACGTAAAAGTGGAAGTGTTTGCGGGATCGTGCGACGAACAGGCGCATCGCGTTTTCTGTTGGCCGCCTCACGGCTCCAGTTTCACCCGCGGTGACTTGACCGCCCCCGCAGCCAGCACGCTTGCCACCGCCATCGCGGCGATGCCTTCGCCGCGGCCGATGAAGCCCATGTGCTCGTTGGTGGTGGCCTTGATGCCAATCTGGTAGGGCCGGACATGCAACGCGTCGGCCATTCGCGTCTTCATCGCCGCGATGTGCGGCGCCATCTTCGGCTCCTGGGCGATAATGGTGGAGTCTATGTTGACGATGTTGGCGCCGTCGCGGCGAACCAGTTTGGCAACTTGTTCGAGGATGATCATCGAATCAATGCCGTCCCATCGCGGGTCGTTGACGGGAAAATGTTTGCCAATGTCCGCTTCGCCGATGGCGCCGAGCAACGCGTCAGCAACGGCGTGGGCAAGCACGTCAGCATCGCTGTGGCCTTCGAGACCCTTGTCATGGGGAATGATGACCCCTCCGATGACGAGCTTGCGACCTTCTTTGAATTGATGAACGTCGTAACCAATACCAACGCGGTTCATGTTCGTGATCCGTAATTTGCGTTTCGCGATTGCTCCAGACAATCCCTTGTTCTATACCGCCACCAGCATACCGAAAACTCAGTCGCGTGGAAACTTTTTCAGTCCGGCCAGTTCGAGCAGCAGACAAAGGGCAAACCACGGGTTATAGACAAGGTAGCGATGCCAGAGCCGGCGCGGGTCGGCAAAGAGTCTGAACAACCACTCCAAACCATTCTCACGCATCCAGCGCGGCGCCTGTGTGACCCGGCCAGTGAAGAAATCAAACGCCGCGCCGACGCCGATCAACACGGGCGCGCGCAGTTTTGGCGCGTGGCCGGCCATCCAGAAGTCCTGTTTCGGCGAGCCAAGGCCAACCCAGACGACGTCCGCACCGCTGGCATTGATGCGTTCGCAAGCAACCGCATCTTCCTCTGGTGTCAACGGCCGGAACGGCGGCGAGTCCCAACCGACAACTTGCAGGCCGGGATATTTTTTACAGAGCACTCGCGCCAGTTGCTCTGCGACACCCTCCGCGCCGCCGTAGAGATAAAATTTCCAGCCGCGTTGCGGCGCACATTCGCAAAACGCGGTGAAAATGTCCGGTCCGTAGCAGCGCCGTCGCATTTCCTTCGCGCCGAGCCACCGTGTGACCCAGACCAATGACATACCGTCGGCAACAGCCCAGTCGGCGTGGTTGAGAACACGGCGGTAGACGGGATCGCGGCGGGCACTCATGACGCAGTTGATATTGGTCAGCACGGCGTAACGACCGGGACCGCGCCCGCGCGCATCCTCGATGTACCGTTCCATCTCAGCCAGTAAACCGGGGATCTGGATGAGACTCACCTTGGTCCCCAACACGTAGCAACATTCCGTCATGGTGTCCGGTTCTTTATATATCGCAGCTCGCGATTTTAACACCGCGATTCCGGCGCGACTCACGCCGCCTCCGGGCAAAATCGTAGATGTCCATGAGTTGCCGGTAATTGGTGTCCGCTGTGAAGTGACGCTCAAAATGCGCCCGCGCAGCCCGACCCAGTTCGATGACGCGTTCAGGCTGCTCAACCAACTGGCGAATCTTGCGCGCCAGATCGGCTGACTGGCCCGGCTCGAAAAGCAGGCCCGTCACACCCTCCTCCACCATCTCGGCAATCGCGCCGATGCGCGATGCGACAACGGGTTTGCCCATCGCGTAAGCTTCCAACACCGAGACAGAGAAATTCTCATACACGCGCGACGGCAACACCAGCAGCTTGGCATGGCGCAGGATTTCAAACCGTTCCGTGCCGCCAACGAAGCCGCGAAACTCGACGTTGCGCAGGCCAAGCCGCTGCGCCAGGGCCTTCAACGGCTCCATCAGTGGGCCATCACCCAGCACCAACAGTTGCAGGTCTGGCAGATGCTGAAAGGCTTCGACTGCAATCTGCACATCCTTCTCCGGATGCAACCGGCCCATGACCACCACGTAGTCGCCGTCCACCAATGGGGGCGCCGCGGCGCTGTCCAGAAAATGCGGTTTCAAGAACATGCGGTCTTCTGGCAAGCCACCCTCGATCAGTTTCTGCCGGGAGAACTGGCTTAACGCAATGAATGCGTCAATGCGATCCCACCAATGACCGACGTAGCGATGCCATGCCAGCGAGGCCGCCAGCGCCAGACTTTGCGCGCAGCTGTCATGGTAACAACGACGGGCCACCGCGTGGAGGTAGTTGCCGGCCATGCACTGTTCGCACAACCCGCCGCCGCTGTGAAAAATGGCGTTGGGACAAAGGAACCGGAAATTGTGGAAGGTCTGCACCATCGGCACGCCTTCGCGGTCCAGCGCGTAGTACACCGACGGCGATAGCAGGAAGAACACGTTGTGCACATGCGCCACGTCCGGCCGTTCGCGCTGGCAGATCTCGCGAACCCTGCGGTAAGACTCGATTGAAAAAAACGTATCCAGCAGCAGCCGCGACCGCCGCCACGCTGGCCAGCCATCGGTTTCGGCGTTGCTGCGCTCCAACGTGATCACCTGATGACCCTGTTGCTGCAACAGCAAACGTTCGCGTTGGACCACGGCATCTTCGCCGCCAGCGATACGATAGGAGTTGTGCAACTGGAAGATCTTCATAACGTCTGCGATGCCATCGTCCAACGGTAGACACGCCCGCCAGCCGCCACGACAGCCTGCCGGATTCTTCCCGCCTCGCGCGGCCCGCGCGCCACGATCTCCGCGAACCCGCCGCCGCCCGCACCGACCATCTTGAAGCCGCTCGCCAATGGCGCCGCCGCCGACAGCACTGCCTCAACGTGGCGGTTGGTGCTGTTCGGATCCAGCCGCTTGTTCAGTTCCCAGTGCTCGCGCATCATCGCGCCAAACCAGTCCAGGTCACCCGCCAACAATGCTGCTCGCATTTCGCGTGCGATCTCCTGGATGCGCTCCAAAATCCATACCACATCCGGCTCACGCGCCAGCCAGCCGCCCATGACGCTCCGCAAGATGTTTTTGGCCAGCCGCCGGTGGCCGACATAAACCAGCACCAAGCGGCGTTGCAGTTCGTTCACCACCGCCGTCGACAACGGGACCGGCTCCACCTTCAGCCGTTGGGGCACGCCAGGCCGGGATGAGATCATTTTGACGCCGGGCACCAGTCCGCCGACCTGATCCTGCCAGCCACCGCCGGTTGTCAACATCTGCTCCAGATGCAGCACCTTTTCAAACAGCGTCGCTGGTCGCGCGTCTTGTCCGCACAACCGGCTCAACGCCGCCACCAAGCACGCGCCGAGAATGCTGCTCGTGCCTAAGCCGGAGCCTTTCGGCACCCGGCTCTCCGTGACGACCTCCACGCCGCCGCCAAACCGCCGCAGACACTGTTCCAACGACACCGACCCCGCCGTCACCACGCCTGCCAGCACCAGCGCCGCCTTGTGCAACGCGAACGGGTCGGCTGGATCGCGGCAGTCCAATAAGTCGCTTTTGTCGGTGAGCACCGCCTCGCAGCCGAGATCAAGCGCCCGCAGCCGGATCTCAGGCGCCGCCAGCGCGCACACCCGCGCTCGCACCGGCCGCTTCCCGCCGAGCAACACCGCTGCGTTGAGCACTGTGCCGCCGCGTTCCAAGCTGTGCGGCGGCGTGTCCGACCACCCCCCGCCGAAATCAATCCGCACTGGCAACTCGACCATGATCGTCTCGTCCAGCGCCGTCGCCAAACGTGCCTGCTTGCGCGTCGGCTCGACCGCGCCCATCGCTTCGCTGATCGCTGCAAACGCCGCCTCCTCGCGCGCGTCCGCGCTCCGCCGGAGTTGGAGCGCGGCGTCCACCGCGCCAGCCCGTTCCGCCAGAGCGCCAAGCAACCTCGCGTGCGCGTATTCAACCCGCGCCCTTTTCAGCGGGGCGCCTACTGCCGCCAACCGCTCCAGTGCGTTGCACACGGGTGCCGCCGCCGACAGGTCTGCCGTCCGTGCCAACAAACCGGCCACCGGCACCTCCGCCACCAACAGATGATCCAGTTCAAACTCGCCCAAACCGCGCCCCGTGGATTTCTCGCGCCGGAGAACCGCCTGCACCGGTCCGTTCTCCGCCACCGCCTCTGCATACTCCTGCGGCGTCTGCAGGTGAATGAACCACGCCGGACTCATCCGCTGCACGTGAAAACCCGCGCCCGTGAACCGCGCCGCCAGTCCCCGCGCCGCGCCGCATCCGATGTCATCGGCAGCCAGAGCCGGTAGCAGGTCTCGATAAAGGTCAAACCGGCGGTTGAATTCCGCCGGGAATAATGCTGGCCGCATCGACAGGCCGCGCCGACCGACGGACACTCCCGCCAACGTCACCAGCGCCGCGAGACCCGCGCCGCGGAAACCCACCAACCCCGTGTCCACCCATGCCCTCTCCAACGCGTCCACCGCGCCGCCCGCGCGCAACGCACCCTCGCCCGCCTTGTGCAAAAACCGCCGTACCGCGCCGCCAGCATCACACACATAAACGCCGTGCTGTGCCGCCTGCTCCGCCGGCGCCGGCGCCGCGAAACCGTTCACCGCCCCTGTCGCGCGCCCTATGGCGGTCGCGTCGCACAACAAAAGCACGTCACCCGACGCCACGAGCAACCCCGGTCCCAACCGCTGCGATGCGCATGCCAGCGTTACGAACAATTCGTCAAACAACGTTGCGTCGCCATCCATTCCCGGCACCGGCAACTTCAGAAACAGTTTCCCCATCGCGGTCTTGCTCATCGCCCGCGATTCCTTGCCGCCGGCGTGGACGACCAAAATCCTGCGCCCGGCCAGTAAATCCTCCACGTTCGCCAAACGCCCGCGCCGTGTACCCGCCTCGCGCCAGCAGCAACGCGACACCGCTCGAAACGCACTCAACGTTGCTCCACCCGTGCCCACACGCCGCCCCCGGGGATCGGGCACTACCAGTGTCCGCAGCCCCTTGGGGAAAAAGCCGCGCCGCGCACGATTCGCCATCTCGACGCGATACGCCTCGGCCTGTCGCTCGTTGGCGGCCGTGAGCACGAGAAAGTCCGGCGCGTCCGTAATGTGGCGTTTGCGAATACGCTCATAGAGCGCATGGTTGCGCTGTGTTGCCTGCGCCAGCGCCAGGGTGTCGGTGGGTGTTAGCGGAAGAATCATCGGTCCAGCATCGTGCTGTTATCGTCGTCCAGAGAATGCCAGAGCGTGGAGGATTGCGCGATAAAACTCTCGCCCGGCGTTCTCCGGCGCAGCCACTCGCACCCGCCGCAGCGAATTCTGACCCATGCGCGCCCGCAGGCCGGCATCGCCTGCCAGTGCGACCATCCGCTCCGCAAGCTGCTCAGGAGCATCCGGGTCAATCACCCAGCCGGTCTCGCCATCGGTCATCAAGTCTTGCGCCGCACCGGCATGTTTCGAGCAGAGCACCGGCAAACCTGCCGCCATCGCCTCGGTTACCACCACACCAAAAGTGTCCAGACGCGACGGCAACACAAACATATCCGCCGCACCGTAGAAATCCCATAGCTCCGGTTGTTGGCAGTAAGGCCGCCAAACCACGCGGTCCGTCACGCCAAGCTCCAGTGACAATGATCTTAACGCCCCTTCCTGATCGCCACTGCCAATGAAAGCCAGCTTGAGTGCCGGCGCAGACTTCACGGCCACGGCGAAGGCGCGCAGCAGCGCATCCAACCCCTTGCGTTGGATAAGACTGCCGACGTAGAGTGCGCCGACATCGTCCGCCGACCAGCCGAGATCCCGGCGCAGCGTGTCGCGCTGGGCGCGCACGACCTCGCAACGACACGCAATACCGTCCACGTCCGCCGTCTGGAGGGAGACAAAGATGTTTTCATCAGGTACGCCGTAGAGCCGATACTTCTCGCGCGAGCCACTGCTGGTGGCGACGCACGCCGTGGCGCGCTGCAAAATCCAGCGGCGGGCCGCTCGTTGCGCCGGACCGACGTGCGTCTCGAACAGCGGCGTCGTCTCGCTCCAGGAAACCAACTTTGCGCCGCTCAACGCGCAGTAACATGCGGCTTGCACGCTGGCCGGCGAGAATTCCGCCGCCACGACCACGTCGGGCCGTTCGCGCCAGAGGTTTTTCAGGAGGTCGGTATTGAGATGCACAAACCGCCGTTTCTCCAAGCCCTGCCCTGCCAGCTCCAATGTCGCACCGCGCAGGACGCGATGTGGAAACTTCATATCCGTCTCCGCCACCTGCCACTCGCGATTCTCGGTCGCTGCGAGCGCCCAAACTTGCGGCTCGATGTCGTGGTGGTCGTTCAGCGCGCTAAACAGCGGCACACGGTAGGGAGCGATGAGGTTGATGGTGACGACAACGCGCGGCGCGCAGTGCAGTCCGCGGGGCCGCAGCTGCCGCAGCCCGCGGGCCACACGGGCAGCGTGTTTGCTCGCGCAGGCGAGCCACTGCCCAAGCGCACCCTTCAACGGCCGTCCCGACTGTGTCGAGCAAAGCTGCATGGTCTGCGCCCGCTCACGACGCCAGAGGGGTTTGTCCTCACCCGCGCCGGTCTTGCTGGCCTCGTGAAGCCGGAAACAAGCGAGGTATCGATCAATGAAATGCGGCGGATGTTTCTGCGCAATCCGCAGCCACCATTCGTAGTCCATCACGCTGTGCAATTCCGCATTGAGCAGGCCGCAATCCTCAATCACGCGACGGCGCATGAAAACTCCCGGCTGCGGAATCAGCAGGCCGGAGTAAAGCAACCAGTCCCATCGGTAGGGCATCGTCCGCACGCGACGGATCACGTGCCCCTTGCTGTCCGTAAAGAGATTGTTGCCATACACCCACTGCGCCTCCGGGTGGTCGCGAAAATAGTCGAGCACGACGCGGAACGCCCCGCGCGCATACCAATCGTCCGAATTGATCCAGCCGATGATGTCGCCCGCGGCGGCGCGAAAACCCTTGTTGATCGCGTCGCTCTGGCCCTTGTCCGGCTCGCTGATCCAGCGCACGCCTCGGGACTCGCAGCGGCGGAGAATGTCCAGCGTGCCGTCCTTGGAACCACCGTCGAAGATGATGTGCTCGACGTTCGGACAATCCTGGTCCCACACGCTGCGTATGCACTGCTCGATGTAGCGCGCCTGGTTGAACGACGGCGTAACGATGGAGACTTTGGGTTCCATTACCGACAATAAGGTCTAGCCGGCGTAAAACGGCCTGTGAAGTTCGCGAAGGCCCGGCATGTTTGCATGAGATGTCTGTCCGCTGGCTGCGCCATAAGTGTGGGAGACTTAACGCTCCGGCGAAGCAAAAAGTCAAACCGAATGGCTCTCACGAAACTCCCTGCAAGGCACCAGAACGTTTCTTGCCCCTGCTACATGCGTTTGATAGTTTCGACAGCATTGTATGGAGCTGACCATCGTCATCCCGGCTTATAATGAAGAAGCGGTCATTGAAGAGACTCTTCGCGATATCGAGAAGAAGTTGACCCTGCCGCATCAGGTCATTGTGGTAAACGACCATTCGCGGGACAACACGTCCAGCATCGTCGAGCGCCTCTCGCGCGAGTTTCCCTACATCCGGCTCGTCCAGAACACCGGCGTCCGCGGCATCAGCCAGACGCTCTTGACCGGCTGGCGCGCCGCCACGACTCCCGTGGTGGTCACGATGATGGCCGATCTTTGCGACGACCCCATGACCATACCGGCGATGCTGGAGAAGATCGAGGCAGGGTTCGATGTGTGCTGCGGCAGCCGATACATGCCGGGAGGTTGCAAGCACGGCGGGCCGGCGTTTCAGTCGTGGTTCTCACGTCTTGTGGGCTGGTCACTCCACAGATTCATCGGGTTGCCGACGTGCGACGCGAGCAACGCCTTCAAGATGTATCGGCGCAACGTGCTGACAGAGATGACGATCGAGGAAGCGGGTTTTGCCTCGTCACTGGAAATCATCGTCAAGGCATTCCTGAAGAACCACAAGATTAGCGAAGTGCCCACCACCTGGCGGGCGCGCACTAAAGGCAGGTCTTCCTTCAAAGTCTTCAAGGTCGCCCGCAATTATCTGCGCTGGTATATGTGGGCGTTGTTGTTCCGCAATCACCGCTTCTAGCCCGCGCGGTTCCGCCAACCGTTCAGAAGCCGCGCAAATCAAAAATGGCAAACTCCCCAGCAGCAGTGCGCGCGCAACGGTAGCGGCTGGCCAGTTCCTTTGCCAACCGTGCCAGTCGGTCATCCAAGCTGTTCGTTGTGCCATTATGCTGCGTCAATAGATTCAGCAACAACCAACGTGCGCCCTGATGCCGGTATTGTTCCACTGCAGCCATGTCAAACCGCTCATACAACGGCGCGTTCCAACCCCGACGGTCGGCGTGATAAAGCCAGACCGGATTGTTGTGGTGGTTGCCCGTTAAACCACCGGGGCCGCCAAACGCCGCCACGGCAACCAGGTCTCGCGGCGCAGAAACCTCCCGGAGCGCCAGGCACGCCCGCTCGACAAGGGGATCCCGTTGTTCGCACCACATCCGCCGGCCTATCCAAGCGTCGCAAGCCAGCAGCAGCACAATGCCTGTCACCACCACCGCCCGCCGTCGCGGCCACCACGCAACCACCGTCCGCGCTGCCAGCACAGCGAAGATCGGTACAAACACGATCTGGTAATGCTTGTGACGGAAGTGGAGGTTGGCACACAACAGTACATAGCACACGTTCGCGGCCAGCCACGCATGCCAGAGCCATGTTCGCGGGTTTGCCGGTTTCTTGAACAGCGCCATCGCCGCCGCCAGCACGATGATCGGCGAGAGATACACGAGCAACCGGCCAACGATCCGCGCATAGAAATGCCAGTCCCATCGCATCGCCAGGGACCCGAAGTTCCACTCCATCTGCGACGGCGCAGTGCTGACGAAATAGGGATAGAATAGCGCGTTAACGAAGTCAGCATGCCGCTGCCAGAGGAAATAAGCGCCCAGCGCAAATATCGCCGCCAGCCATAGCGACCGTTGGCCCAATGCACTCCAGCCGAATCGCGTCCATGCTAGAAATGCCAACGGCAGCATCAGCACCAAACCGGCGGGTGACTTCACCAATATCCCTGCGGTCGCCGCCAGCGTCGCCAATGCCAACCACCCAGCTCCACCGTCTTCAGCATAGCGCGACATCGCATAGAGCGCCGCCAACAGGCAGAACATCAACAACGGCTCCGGCAAGTAACTCTGGCCGATGAACTGTTGCAGCGGTGTCAATGATGCCAACGCCGCGGCAACCCAAGCCACGCGCTCTCCTTCCGTGCGCCGGACAATGCCGTAGAGAAATAAAACGGATCCCACCGAGCAGCCCAGCGACACGCACTGCCCCAGCCATTCATGCACCCCTCCCACAGCATAGGTCATCGCCACCAGCGCGTTGTAAAGTGGGAACTCCAGCAACATGTAGCCCGGCGCATCGCCGAACCAATCAATCCGCGGCATTAGAAGGCCACTCCAACCGTCGCGCCAGAGGTTGCGCGCAATCATCGCGGTTTGGGCCTCGCGAAAGCTGGCACTGAAGGGCACGCCGATGCAGTAGAAACCCGTCAACACCGTCAACAACGACAGCCAGACCCATGCGGGCAGGCCCAACCATCTTGTGCGGCGCTCAGAACTGCCGCAGGAAGCGCAAGTCGTTTTCGTAGAAGAGCCGGATGTCATCAATGCCGTAGAGGATCATCGCGATGCGCTCGACGCCCATGCCGAACGCGTAACCGGTCCATTGTTCGGGATCGTAACCAACCGACTCGAACACGCGCGGGTTGACCATGCCACAGCCGGCGATCTCCAGCCATTCCCTGCCGGCCATTCGCAACGCCGGCGAGTTCAGGTCAATCTCGTAGCTCGGTTCCGTGAACGGGAAGAAGTGCGGCCGGAACCGGACGCGCGTCTCCGGACCGAGCAGTTGCTTGAAGAAAAATTCGCAGTCGCCCATCAGGTTCGCCACGGAGACGTTACGGTCCACGTAGAGGCCCTCAACCTGGTGAAAGTTGGCGTGATGCGTTGCGTCGATTTCGTCGCGCCGATAGCAGCGGCCCGGCACGACGACACGCACGGGCGGTTGCTGCTTCTCCATCACGTGGACCTGCACGGGCGAGGTATGCGTCCGCAGCAGAACGCCCTTCTCACGCTCGATGTAGAAGGTATCCTGGACGTCGCGCGCCGGGTGGTCGGCGGGCGTGTTGAGCGCGTCGAAATTATAATACTCCGTCTCGATATCCGGCCCGTCCGCCACGGAGAAACCCATCCGCCGGAAGATGCGCACAACCTCATCGGTGACTTGAGTGATCGGATGCGGCCGGCCGATCACGGGCGCGCGGCCCGGCAGCGTCAGGTCGAGCTTCGGTCCTCGTGGGCCGCCGGCGCTTTCGAACAAGGCTTTGCGCTCCTGCAACGCTGTTGTCAGCGCATCGCGCGTCTGGTTGGCAAGCGCGCCGAACGCGGGGCGCTCCTCTTTCGGCAATGTCGGCAGTTTCTCAAACGCCGTCTGCACGGAGCCTTTGCGGCCGAGGTATTTGACGCGGACGGCTTCGAGCGCAGGGAGGTCAGCGGCAGCGGCGATTTCCGCGAGGCCGTCGGCCTTGATCTGGTCCAGTTGTTGGCGGAGTTCGCTCATCATGAACGAGGCGGACGGTGTGACCCGCCCGCCTCGCCTCAGATCAAGTTTGACTGCTAAGCTGCGGCGGGCGCAGCTTTTAGGCTCTTCTTCGCCAGTTCCACAAGTTTGGCAAACGCGCCGCCATCGCGCACGGCGATGTCGGCAAGAACCTTGCGGTCGAGAGCAACTTTGGCCTTCTTCAAGCCGTTCATGAAGCTGCTGTAGGTGATGTCCTGGCTGCGGCAGGCGGCGTTGAGCCGGACGATCCACAGGCCGCGGAAGGAACGTTTCTTGGCCTTGCGGTCGCGGAAGGCATAGACGAGGCCGTGGTTGACAGATTCCTTGGCGTAGCGAAACAGCTTGCTGCGCCGGCCGCGGTAACCGCTGGCCATCTTAATACGACGCTTGCGGCGTTGCCGGGAAGCGGGTGCGTTGGTTGCGCGTGGCATGGTATGTGTTCTCCTTAACCGCGATGTGAATAAGGCATGGCCTGCAACACGCGGTGTGTATCGGTGTGATCAATGACGACCTGCTGGCCGAGCCTGCGCAGGCGTTTGGCGTTCTTGCTGCCCGCCAAGTGACGCTTGCCGGCGTGAGGCCGCAAAACTTTTCCGTTGGCGCTGATCTTGAACCGCTTCGCCACGGACTTCTTCGTTTTAGGTGGTTTGAATCTTGGCACTGTATTCTCTCTTTCAAAACGAAATCCGCAGCCCGCTCAGCCTGTTCGCTTTGCCGCGGCTGCGAATCTCGCGTTCGTTACGACGTTTTCTGACTCTGGGCCCGATTAAAAGCCATTTCCAACGATGACAGTGGCGCGCGGCCAGCCGGCCCCGGATTGCTGGCCGGCGCAGGCGGCGCAGAAACCGGCGCTGCCTTGACCTCGACGGCCATGACCCGTCCACCACTCTCCGGTTGTGCGACGCTGGCTTCACCGGGTCCCGAATGCGGCTTAACCTTGCCGCTCAACGGACTGATGACCATGTGAATGCTCCGGCCAATCATCTTCGGTTCCGACTCGACCACGCCGTGCGTCTGCACTTCTTTCGCCAGCCGCTGCATGATCTGCATGCCCAGTTCCTGGTGCGCCATCTCGCGTCCACGGAACATCAGCGACACTTTCGTCTTCATGTGCTTCTCCAGGAAGCCCACCACGTGGTGGACCTTGATCTGGTAGTCATGCTCGCTGATGTTGACGTGAAACTTCACCTGTTTGATCCGCCACGAAGTCGAGTGTTTTCTCGCTTCACGTTCCTGCTTCGTCTGCTCGTAACGGAACTTTCCGTATTCGAGCAGCTTGCAGACCGACGGATTCGCGTTGGGTGAAACCTCGACAACATCGAGGCCACGTTGTTGGGCAAGTGCCAGCGCATCGCGCAACGGCATGATGCCCAAATGGTTCCCGTCCTTATCGATCAACCGCACCTCACGGGCCCGGATGCGGTTATTGATCCTAACGAAGGTGGCTATAAGCCACCTCCTGAACTGCTTCGTTCATTCGTTGTTTGCTCTCCTGCCATCTTATACATCGGGCGTCCCACGCGGTCCTGAAGGAACAGCTTCAAGCTCACCGCGTCCAGATCGCCCCTGCTGCGGCTGCCCACCATTACGGTAATGCCTGCCGCTAATACTGACAACCGCCAGCATATAGGCAACCGTTACCATCTGCGCAAGCGGAATTTTCGCTGAAATTGCCGGTTCTGCCCATGGCGCCGGCTTTTGTTGAACCGGCGGGCGGGGTCGGTTACACTGCCACACCTCAAGGATATTGATGGCGGAACCTGATAATAAACTGGCTGCAGACGCCGGCACAGCCGCGGAACGCGAGGAAATCGCGAGAATTGAGCGCAGCGCCTTCCGTAAAGCTGCGATTCTCTTTGCCGTGCTGGCGGGACTTTTGCTTTTGACCTCGCTGCCGCAGGTCCGCCACTTCATCTCGGAGAACCTACCGGTCCTCAAGCGATTTATCCAGGATTGCGGGCCTTGGGCGCCGGTGGTGTTCATCCTGACCGTCGCGGTGCTGGTCGGCGCAGGTCTCTCACGACTTCTCTTTCACTTCATCGGCGGGGCGTTATTCGCTTTCTGGGGCGGCATGATCTGGACCTGCATTGGAACCATGATTGGCTACAGCGCCGTGTTCTTTGCGGTGCGGCAGTTGGGTCTGCGCGACTCTCTCCTGCACAAACATCCCAAATGGCAGAAGCTTGCCGCCAAACTCAAACACAACACGGTTCCCGCCGTCATCCTCTTCCGCCAACTCCCGCTTCCCGGAATCGTAACCAACACCGTCCTCGCGCTCTCGCCGATCCGACGACGCGAGTTTTTCCTCGGCACCGTCATCGGGCTGATTCCCGAAGCCGTGCCGACGACGTTGATCGGCGCGGGCTTTCGCAAAGAAAATCTCGGAATGACTGTCGCCTACTTGATCGGCGCAGTCGTGCTCTTCATTGTCGTTTGGATCGTTTGGGGCATCTACACGCGCCGCGCTGCGGCGAGGGAAGAAATGTTGGACCAGAGCACGGAATGAAAACCAAACTGCTTGTTGCGGCTGTCGCATGGGGAACCATGGTGCTCGCCGTCTCCGTTCAGTCTGCGCCCACTGCCGAGTTGACGGGCAAGGCCATCGCGCCGGACGCGCCGTTCTGCTTGTGGTATCGCCAGCCAGCGACGAAATGGGAGGAGGCGCTGCCGGTCGGCAACGGCCACGTCGGCGCAATGATTTATGGCGGCGTGCCGGCCGAGCAAATCCAGTTCAATGAACATACCGTCTGGACCGGCCAGCCGCGTTCCTACGCGCACCAAGGCGCGGCGAAGGCGCTGCCGGAAATGCGACGGTTGCTGTTCGAGGGCCGCGCGCTCGAACTACAGGGCCAACTCAAAACCGCTCGCGCCAAACAGAAGGAAGCTGAAGACCTCGCGATGCGGGAGTTCATGAGCGAGCCGCTGCGCCAAATGGCATATCAGCCTTGTGGCGACCTCTGGATCGAGTTCGAGGGCCACGAAAAGGCCGCCGACTACCGCCGATGGCTCGACCTCGACAGGGCGCTGGCAGTAACGGAATACAAGTGTGGCGATGTCGCGTACCGGCGAACGGTGTTCGCTTCGTATCCCGACCGCGCGCTTTGCGTCAGGATCGAGGCCGACAAGCCGGGCAAGCTCAACTGCATCGTGCGTCTCAACAGCCAGCACAAGGACGCGAAGACCCGTGCCGACGGCCGGACGCTCGTCTTGTGCGGCCAAGTCGAGCCGGACGGGATTCGATTCGAGAGCCGCGCTGTTCTCTCGGCCGACGGCGACACCATCGCAGCCGGGCAGGACACCGTGCGCGTCTCCGGGGCCAGCGCGCTTATCATCCGCCTGGTCGTCGCGACAAACTACAAGAACTACCACGACCTCTCCGCCGACCCAGCGTCGCGCTGCGTGGCACTGCTGAACAAATCCTCGAGCAAATCGTGGGAGCAGTTGCTGCCGGCACACGTCGCCGATCATCGCGCGTTATTCGGGCGTGTCAGCCTCGACCTTGGCCGCACACCCGCCGCGAGCAAGCCGACCCACGAACGCATCAAGGAGTTTGCAGCCGGCAACGACCCGCACCTCGCGGCGCTCGTGTTCCAATACGGCCGCTACATGCTCATCGGCTCCAGCCGCGCGGGCGGCCAGCCGGCGAACCTGCAGGGCATCTGGAACGACAAGCTCCGCCCGCCGTGGGACAGCAAATACACCTGCAACATCAACACCGAGATGAACTACTGGCCCGCCGAGGTCGGCGCGCTGGGCGAGTGCCACGAGCCGCTGTTCGCCGCGCTGGCCGATCTCGCCGAAACAGGCCGCGTCGTCGCGAAGGAGCACTACGACGCCCGCGGCTGGGTGGTGCATCACAATTTCGACCTCTGGCGCGGCGCCGCGCCGATCAACGCCGCCAACCACGGCATCTGGGTCACCGGCAGCGGCTGGATGGCGCTGCACCTTTGGGAACACTTCCTCTTCACGCAAGACCGGCAGTTTCTGGAGAAGACCGCCTTCCCTCTCATGAGAGGAGCCGCGCAGTTCTACGCCGATTTCCTCGTGGAGGCCCCGCAGACCCGGTGGCTCGTGAGCGGACCGTCGAACTCTCCGGAGCAAGGCGGCATGGTCATGGGGCCGACGATGGATCACCAGATCATCCGCTCGCTCTTCGGCGCGTGCATCGAAGCTGCGAAGATTCTCGACGCGGACGCGAAGTTTACCGCCAGACTCAAGGAATTGCGCCCGCGCGTCGCGCCAAACCAAGTCGGCCAGCATCGCCAGCTTCAGGAATGGCTCGAAGACAAGGACGACCCGAAAAACACGCACCGGCACGTCTCGCACTTGTGGGGTGTTTACCCCGGTGACGACATTACGTGGCAGGACAAAAAGTTCTTCGATGCGGCGCGGCAGTCGCTCATCTACCGTGGCGACGCCGCCACCGGTTGGAGCATGGGCTGGAAAGTGAACCTCTGGGCGCGTTTCCTCGACGGCGACCATGCGTTGTTGATCCTTCGCAATCTCCTCCAGCCCATCGGCACCGTGAAGGGCCAGGGCGGTATGTATCCGAACCTCTTCGATGCCCACCCGCCGTTCCAGATTGACGGTAACTTCGGCGCGAGCGCCGGCATCGCCGAAATGCTGCTGCAAAGCCATATCCGCAATCCCGACGGCACATTCCTCATCCATATCCTGCCCGCGCTTCCCAAGGCGTGGCCGGCCGGCAGCGTCAAGGGCTTGCGCGCCCGCGGTGGCTTCGAGGTGGACATCACGTGGAAGGACGGCCAACTCACCGGCGCCACCATCCGCAGCGTTAACGGCACCGTGTGCAAAGCGCGATATGGCGGAACGGTGGTTGACCTGAGCCTGAAGCCGGGACAAGCGCGTTCGTTGGATGCTGACTTTCGCTGACGCTTGCCGCGAAGGTCCGAGTTGATTCCCTCCCCGCCGGAAAAGAATGTGATTTTCCACAGCCGCTTGCTTAACTTGCGCAGTGAGAAAATCAGGCATGCCCCGTTCCGCAAGCGGTGATCCGACGATGACGGCGAAGAGCCGTTCGTCGTGGGAAATCATCCGCCGCGTTGCCGTTTATTTGCGTCCCTACAAATGGATGGCAGTGGGCACGGTGGCATGTGCGGTCCTCTCGCTGGCCTTTGCGTTCGCGTTCCCCAAGCTGACGCAGTTCGTGATCGACGAGATCATCGCGAACAAGCAGCAGGAAATGCTCGCGCCGGTGATGCTGGCACTGCTGGCGGCGTTCCTGCTGCGCGACGTTTTCAACAGCCTGCGCATCCGCATCAACAACACGCTGGAGCAAAACGTCATCTTCGACATGCGCAACCAGCTCTACAACCGGCTCCAGCAATTGCCGGTAAACTACTTCGACCAGCGCGCCTCAGGCGATTTGATGACGCGCGTCGTCGAAGATGTGAACAACGTCGAGCGCCTGCTGATTGACGGCACCGAGCAAGGCACTGTCTCCATTCTGAGCGTGTTCGGCGTGCTGGTGATTCTGTTCGCCATGAACCCGGCGCTCGCGGCAGTGGCGTTGATTCCACTGCCTCTGCTGGCCGGCGGCGCGCTCTGGTATACGTTCACCGCTCACCATCGCTATCGCGCGCAACGCGAAGCCGCCAGCGCAATCAACGCCCTGCTCATGGATAACCTCCAGGGCATCCGGCAGATCAAGGCTTTCGGCCGTGAGAGCCACGAGAACAACCGCTTTGCCGCGCGTGCCGGCGATCTGCGCCGCAGCATGATCCGCATCATGCGCGCGTGGGCGACCTACTCGCCCGCGATGAGTTTCGTCGCCGCGCTCGGCACCGGCCTCGTGCTCTGGGTGGGCGGACGTCAAGTCATTGCCGGCCAGATGACGATCGGCGAGTTGATGGGCTTCATCCTTTACCTCGCGCTCTTCTACGAACCCATCGGCCGGCTGCATGGCTTGAACCAGATGCTGCAATCCGCCCGCGCCGCTGGCGAGCGTGTCTTCGACATTCTCGACACCGCGCCGGAAGGCCGTGATCCACGCCGCACGCAGACGGTAAAGACACCCGTGCGCGGCGAGGTGGTTTTTGAGAACGTCCAGTTTCGTTACCAAGCGGGCCTGCCGGTGCTGCATGACATTTCCCTCCACGCGCACCCCGGCGAAGTCATCGCACTCGTTGGACCCACGGGCGCAGGCAAGTCCACACTGGTCAATCTCCTGCCGGCCTTCTATGAAACCTCCGCGGGCCGCATCACCCTTGACGGCCAGGACATCGCCGTGGCGAGCCTCGAATCACTCCGCGCCCAGATCAGTATCGTCAGCCAGGAGCCATTCCTCTTCAACGGCACCGTGCGCGAGAACATCCTCTATGGAAAACTCGACGCGACCGACGCGGAGTTGCAGGACGCGGCGCGCGCCGCCAACTGTCACGAGTTCATCTGCCGCCTGCCTGAGGGCTACGATTCCCGCGTCGGCGAACGCGGCGTAAAGCTGAGCGTCGGCGAGAAGCAGCGCATCAGCATCGCCCGCGCGCTGTTGAAGAACACGCCGCTCCTCATCCTCGACGAGGCCACTGCCAGCGTGGACACCGCCACGGAGAGACTCATCCAGGAAGCCCTTGACCACCTCATGGCCCACCGCACCAGCTTCGTCATCGCCCATCGCCTCAGCACCATCCGCCGGGCCGACCAGATTCTCGTCCTCTGCCACGGCCGGATCATCGAGCGCGGCACCCATGACGAACTCATGGCTCAGGAGGGCCTCTACACCCGCCTCGCCCACATCCAAAATACCACCTTCATCGAGGAAGGTTTCGAGAAACTGGAAGTGACCTGACGCTGCGCGGCTGTCGTCGGAAGGCGCGCTGAATGTGGGAGGAGCATCAGCACCCCGACCGTGACATTGTTTGCCGCTAAGAGAGTCGGGGCGCTGAGGCCCCTCCCACATTCAGGATGCACCGCGCTGGATGCACCGCGCTTGACTGCCTCTCGCGTTGTGTTACACAGAGCATCCAATCGTAACACTATGAAACCATGCCACGAAGGCGTCTCCCGGTTCAGCGTGTCGCTGAACAAACAACTCCTCCAAAGTCTCGACGCGATGACACGCGAGAAGGGTTACACCAATCGCTCATTGGCCATCGCCGATATGATCCGCGCCCAGCTCGTCGAGCATCACCAGCAACATGGCAACCAGGAAATCGCCGGCACGATCACGCTGCTCTACGACCACCACAAGCGCCACCTTCAGGCACTGCTGACGGACATTCAGCACGATCACGAACACATCATCATCTCCACGGTCCACGTCCACCTCGACCACGACAACTGCATGGAGGTGTTGCTGGTCCGCGGCAAGGCCGCCGCCATCAAATCCATCGCCGATCAACTCATCGCCGCCAAGGGCGTGAAGCACGGCAAACTGACCGTCACTGCCACCGGCAGGGATCTGCCAAATTGAGCCGTCATTACGGTATTGGAAAGCGATCGGAACGAACGCAGGGACGTGGCCGCCTCGGGAAAGTCATTGACGCGCCCGCGCCGACGGATTAAAGTTCGCCTGTGATGAACGCCTTGCAACTTACCGATCTGGGGCTGCTGCTACTGCAGTGGCGGTCGGTGGGTTGTGTCTCGGCGTAGTGCAGAGACATCTTCGATCAACCCATCGGCCGCGAGGCCGGTGGGTTTTTTGTTTGGTGACAAGAAGGCAAGCACAGGATAAGCAAGAGCCGCAAGGCAAAGACGGAAAGGTTGGTTAAACACATGTCAGACAAGGTCTATATCTTCGACACGACGCTCCGCGACGGCGAGCAATGTCCGGGCGCGTCCATGAACATCCGCCAGAAAATGGAGATCGCCCGCCAGCTTGCGAAGCTGCGCGTGGACATCATCGAGGCGGGCTTTCCCGTCATCAGCGAAGGCGACTTCGAAAGCGTGAGCCGCATCAGCACTGAGATCGCCGGCACGTCGCCCGGTGGCAAAGGCCCCGTCATCTGTGGTCTTTCCCGCTGCGTGCCGAAGGACATCGAGGCTGCCGGCAAGGCCGTCAAGCCCGCCGGAAAACTCGGCCGCATCCACGTCTTCCTCGCCACGTCACCCATCCACCGCGAGTTCAAATTCGGCAAGGCACAATCGGAAATTCTCCGCCTCGCCGTCGAGGGCGTCAAACGCGCCCGCCAGCTCTGTGCCAACATCGAGTTCTCGCCGGAAGACGCCGCGCGCACCGAGTTGAACTTCCTCACCGAAGTCACCCTCGCCGTCATCGAGGCCGGTGCGACCACCGTGAACATCCCGGACACCGTCGGCTATGCCATGCCCGAGCAGTTTGGCGCTGCCATCCGGCACCTGACCCAGCGCGTCGGCGATCGCGCCATCATCAGCGTGCATTGCCACAACGACCTCGGCCTCGCCGTCGCCAACAGCCTCGCCGGAGTCGCCAATGGCGCGAGGCAGGTCGAATGCACCATCAATGGCATCGGCGAGCGGGCCGGCAACGCCAGCCTCGAGGAAGCCGTCATGGCGATCAAGACGCGCAGTGATTACTTCAAAGACGTGCACATCGACGTTGACGCGAGAGAGATTGTGAAGACCTCGAAACTCGTCAGCCGCCACACCAGCTTCATCATCCAGCGCAACAAAGCCATCGTCGGCGAGAACGCTTTCGCGCACTCCGCAGGCATCCATCAGGACGGCATTCTCAAGAAGCGCGAGACCTACGAGATCATGGACCCGCAGAAGATCGGCTGGGGCGAGACGGAACTGCCGCTCACCAAACACAGCGGCCGCAACGCGCTCACCCGCCGGCTCATCCACCTCGGCTTCAAACTCGGCGACGACGAGATCAATCGCGTCTTCGTCGGGTTCAAGAAGATCGGCGACGCGAAGAAGTTCGTCTATGACGACGACCTCATTGCGCTCGTTGAGAGCGAGGCGAGCGTTGTGCGTGAGACCTACGTGCTGGAGCACCTCAGTTTCGTTGGCGGCACCGGCGGCGTGCCGATGGCCACGGTCAAGCTCCGCAAGGGCAAAGACGTGCTTCTGAAAGCCAGCACCGGCGACGGTCCCGTGGACGCCGTACTCAGGGCGATTGACCTCATTACTGGCAAACGCGGCAAGTTGCTCGACTATCAGCTCCGCGCCACCACCAGCGGCAAGGATGCCGTCGGCGAGGTGACATTGAAGGCCGTGTTCAGCGGTGGCGATCCGATTGTCGGCCGCGGCGCGAGCACCGACGTGGTTGAAGCCAGCGCGAAAGCGTATCTGAACGCTGTCAATCGCGCCCTGACCACCGGCAAACGCGGCAAGTCAGTGCGCGGGGTGTGAGGCGCGGCTGCGCGGGGTGACACGGGCTTCCTGGCCCGTCCCCCCAAGGCCGTTGCGGAACACGAATGTGGATATCCGTTCTACGGCGGCGGGTTCACAGCGTCCGCCGGAACCACGCGACCGTGGCTTTGATCAGCCGCGCTTCGAGCGCGACGTTGGCGTAGGTGTGATTGGCGAACGGGATGATGAGCTTCTCGACGAGGCGGCCGCGCTTCGCGCGCGCGGCAGCCTCGAATTGATCCGCCTGCGCCACCGGCACGGTCTCATCAGCGGCACCGTGCGCGATGAAAACCGGGCACCGTGACCTTTTCATATCCGCGGGCGGGCGCATGGTTTTGAACTGCTCGACGAACTTCGCACTGACCTTGTTGCCCATCCGGTCAGCCCAACCATGTTTCGCCAGATGCTTCAAACTGTCAGGCGAAGCGACGACTTCCACAATGTCCGCGCCGTTGGCTACGGCGGACCAGAGTGCCAGCGAGCGCACGCGCGGCTCGCCAGCCGCAAGGTGACACGCCACCGCGCCGCCCATGGACATCCCAATCACTCCCACGCGGCCCACGTCCACGCCCGCCTGGCGCAGCAGCACGTCGAGCGCCGCGCGTGCATCCTGTCGCCAGCCGCTGACGGTGACTTGTTCGAACTCGCCGCCGCTATCGCCGCTGCCACGAAAATCAAACCGCAATGCGATGAAGCCGCCGCGGGCCAAGGCCCGGGCGGCTTTTACAAACAGCCGGTGCGCTTCTGTCTTCTGGCCGGTGAAGCCGTGAAGGAAAAGGACGGCGGGTCTTGGAATTCTGCATCCCGGAGTTTTGATTGCCGGCGACTGTATCGGCCGATGCAACATGCCAACGAGTTGGAAATCGGCGCTGTCAAAAACGAGGGGCGTTTCCATATCAAAACCTCCGAATCACCAGTTGCAGATCACAAGTCACCCATGAAAAACCGCGAAACACAGTCATCCTGAACACGACGCGATTGTCCAAGCACAGCAGCGCAAGTCAACGGCAATTGCGGCGCGGACAGGCTTGCTTTCAATGGACTGTTCCGGTATGAGCGCCGCCGATTTGTCATGATTCTCAAAACCCAGGCCGCATCGACCGAACCAACGCCCGCAGTAACGCGCGCGGCGGCGATACTGCGCGCCGGCGGACTGGTGGCATTTCCAACCGAGACAGTCTATGGACTTGGCGCAGTAGCGACCGACGCGCGGGCCGTGGCGCGCATCTTCGAGGCAAAAGAACGACCGCACTTCGACCCGCTCATCGTCCATCTCGGCTCGGCAGACTGGCTGGATCGCTACGTCGCGTCGGTGCCGCCGGAGGCGAGACGGCTGATGGAACGGTTCTGGCCCGGGCCGCTGACGCTCGTGTTGCCAAAATGCGAAGACATACCTGATATCGTCACATCGGGGTTGCCGACCGTGGCGGTGCGGATGCCGGCACATCCGGTGGCGCACGCACTGATCACCGCTGTCGGCCTGCCGCTGGCCGCGCCAAGCGCAAATCGCTTCGGCCAACTCAGTCCAACCACCGCACAAGCGGTCGAGGAGGAACTCGGCAGCCGGGTGGACCTGATTGTGGACGGCGGCCCAACACAACTTGGCATCGAATCCACCATTGTTGCGCTGGGCGAAACCGGCCCACGATTGCTGCGGCCGGGGCCGATCACGATGGAGGAACTTTGCGAATGTCTGGGCCGCGAGGTGATGGTTGCCAACGGCCCGGTTGCGACGCCGGAATCGCCGGGCATGTTACTCCGCCACTATGCGCCGCGCACACCGCTGCGAGTCCTTGACTCGCGCGCCATCACGCCCCTGCCCCCCGGCCGTCGCGTCGGGTTGCTGGCGTTCCGTTCCGCGCCGCCTTCCCACGGTTTTTCGGCCGTCGAAACGCTCAGTGCGACCGGCGATCTGCGCGAGGCGGCGGCGAACTTGTTTGCCGCATTGCGGCGGCTTGATGCGGCCGGCGTTGAGGAGATAATCGCCGAACCCGTTCCCGAAACCGGTCTCGGCAACGCGATCATGGACCGCCTGCGCAAGGCAGCCGCACCGCGCGCGTGAAATATCGCCACCAATTAGAATAGACGGCGGGCGGTTGTGCCGTTACAAGAATCCCACTCATGGAAACTCCGTTTTGGATTTGGATCACGTTCATCGTCGGTGTGCTGGCTCTGCTGGCGCTGGATCTCGGCGTATTCCACCGCAAAGCGCACGCCGTGTCACTACGCGAGGCGGCCATCTGGACGGTGGTGTGGGTGATGCTCTCGGTGCTGTTCGGCATCTGGGTGTGGTGGCGCGGTGGTTCCGAACTCGGCCTGCAATTCTTCACCGGATACGTGATCGAGTATTCGCTGAGCGTGGACAATATCTTCGTCTTTGTGCTGTTGTTCAGCTACTTCGCGGTGCCGGCAGAATACCAGCATCGCGTGTTGTTCTGGGGCATTCTGGCGGCGCTGGTCATGCGCGGCGTGTTCATCGGACTCGGCGTCACCATCATTGAGCGGTTCGGCTGGGTCTTGTATGTGTTCGGCGCGTTCCTGGTAGTCACAGGGTTGAAGATGTTCCGTCATGAGAAACTGGAAGTGCATCCCGACCAGAATCCGCTGGTGAAACTTTGCCGGCGCTGGCTGCCGTTCACGTCGGGCTGGGTCGGCCCGAAGTTCTTCGTGCGACAAAACGGCCGGTTGATGGCCACGCCGCTATTCCTTGTGTTCATGGTGGTGAACGTCACCGATCTGGTTTTTGCGGTGGACTCGATCCCGGCGGTGTTCGCCATCACGCTGAACCCATTTATTATCTTTACGTCGAACATCTGCGCAGTGATGGGCCTGCGCTCGCTCTACTTCCTGCTGGCTGGCGCGATGAATCTGTTTGTTTATCTACAGCAAGCGCTGGCGGTGATTTTGACCTACGTCGGTATCAAGATGTTGATCGTGCACTGGATCAAGATACCCACGCCGATTTCGCTCGGCTTCATTGCCGTCACCCTCACGGTGGCGGTCGTGGCATCGCTCACCATCGGACGGCGCTCGCGGGCGCCGTCGCCCCCCCAATAGGCGCGCTATTCCTGTCCTCGCTCACTCATCGGCTGGTAAGGCCGTTCAGTGTGCCCCGTGTAAATCTGGCGCGGCCGGCTGATGCGGCCGTGGGGAGCGTCCATCACTTCCTTGTAGTTGGCGATCCAGCCTGGCATGCGGCCGATGGCGAAGATCACCGTGAACATCTCCAGCGGGATGCCGATGGCGCGCATGATGATGCCGCTGTAGAAGTCCACGTTCGGATAGAGCTTGCGCTCGATGAAATAGGAGTCGCGCAGCGCCGCCTCTTCCAGCCGCTTGGCGATGTCTAGCAGCGGATCGCTGATGTTGAGCGACTCCAACACTTTATCGCATTGCGCCTTGATGATCTTCGCGCGCGGGTCGTAGTTCTTGTAAACGCGGTGGCCGAACCCCATCAAACGCTTGCCGCTCTTTTTGTCCTTCGCGGCGGCAATGAACTTCGAACCATCGTCGCCTTCGCGGTGGATCGACTCCAGCATTTCGATCACCGCTTGGTTGGCGCCGCCGTGCAGAGGCCCCCACAACGCGCATACGCCGCCCGCCGCGCAAGCGAAAATGTTGGCCTGGCTGGACGCAATCATACGCACCGTCGCGGTGGAACAGTTCTGTTCGTGGTCGGCGTGCAGCAGGAAAATCAAGTCGAGCGCGCGCACCACTTCCGGTTTGAGATCGTATTCCTGATAGGGCTCCGAGAACATCATGTGCAGGAAGTTCGCCGTGTATTTGAACACCGGCTTCGGATACATGATCGGCAGCCCGCGCGACTTGCGATACGCGAACGCGGCGATTGTGCGAACCTTCGCCAGCAACCGCGCCGCCTGCGATTCGAACGCCTCCGGATCATACGCATCCAGCACGCCCGGCACGAAACAGCTCGTCGCGTTGATCATGGCCGAGAGGATCGCCATCGGATGCGCATGGGCCGGAAAACCCTCGAAGTGGAACTTCAGGTCTTCGTGCAACATCTCGTTCTGCGTCAACAGGTCGGAAAACCGCCGCAATTCCTTGTGATTTGGCAGGTGTCCGTAGATCAACAGGAATGCCGTCTCGATAAACGATGATTTCTCCGCCAGCGCCTCGATGGGAATGCCGCGATAGCGCAGGATGCCTTTCTCGCCGTCAATGAACGTGATGTCGCTCCTGCACGCACCGGTGTTGCCGTAGCCTTCGTCCAGCGTAATGCAGCCGGTGGCTTGGCGCAGCGTGCTGATGTCAATGCCCCGCTCCCCCTCCGATCCGACCACGATCGGCAGCGAGCAGGTCTTCCCGTCGATCTTCAGTTTGGCAACGTTGTCCATGTCTTATCCTCGGGTGTTGAAGGCTCCTCGTTCTTGTCTCCACCGTTGTGATTGCGCGAACTCTATCCATTTTTTTACAATTGGCAACAGCGATGGCGGTTTTTTGTCCGTTCAGTGTTGCCGGACGGACTTGCGCGCCGGGCGGTTAGGTTGTTAAGTAGGCTTCATTCGGAATCAGGAAAGACCCATACCGCCCCGCTGGTCGGGGGGAATATAAGACATGGACAATACGAGCGAACCGCTATCAAACGAGAACGCCGCCGCGGCGATGGAAATGCGCGACTGGCTGGAAGCGCTGGACGACGTCGTGGCCGCGCGCGGACCGGAACGAACGCGGCAGTTGCTGCACGCGCTGCAAATCCGCGCCCAGAAGGCCGGCGTGACGCTGCCGGTGACCTCGGAGACGCCTTATATCAACAGCATTCCCGTCAGCGCGCAGCCGCCCTACCCCGGCAGCCGGAAGATCGAGCGGCGCATCAAGAGCATCCTGCGCTGGAACGCGATGGCAATGGTGGTGCGCGCCAACCGCGAAAGCGCCGGCATCGGCGGCCACATCTCCAGCTACGCGTCATCCGCGACACTGCTGGAAGTCGGCTTTAACCATTTCTTCCGCGGCCCCAACCACGAGTGCGGCGGCGACCTGATCTATTTCCAAGGCCACACCACTCCTGGCATCTACGCCCGCGCGTTTCTGGAAGGTCGGCTGACGGAGAAACAATTGGAGAATTTCCGCCACGAGCTGCGGCCCGGCGGCGGACTCTCGTCGTATCCGCATCCGTGGCTGATGCCGGACTTCTGGCAGTTCCCGACGGTCTCGATGGGCCTCGGTCCGTTGCAGGCGATCTACCAGGCGCGGCTGATGCGTTATCTGGAGGATCGCGGACTGCACAAGGCCCGCGGCGCGAAAGTGTGGGCGTTCCTCGGCGACGGTGAGTGCGACGAACCGGAAGCGCTCGGCGCCATCTCGCTCGCTTCGCGCGAGAAACTCGACAACCTGATCTTCGTCATCAACTGCAATCTCCAGCGCCTCGACGGCCCGGTGCGTGGCAACGGGAAGATTATCCAGGAACTGGAGGCGGATTTCCGCGGCTCCGGCTGGAACGTCATCAAGTGCATCTGGGGTGCCGACTGGGATCCGCTCTTCGCCAAGGACCGCGACAACCTGCTGGTGAAGCGTTGCGGCGAAGTCGTGGACGGCGAGTATCAGAAATACTCCGTCGAGGGTGGCGGTTACTCGCGCAAACATTTCTTCGGCTCGGACGAGCGGCTGCTGAAATTGGTCGAGCACATGTCCGACGACGACCTCTGGCACATGCGGCTTGGCGGCCATGACGCGGCCAAGGTTTACGCCGCCTATAAATGCGCCATTGAGACGCAGGGCGTGCCGACATGCATCCTCGCTCGCACGATCAAGGGCTACGGCCTCGGCGAAGCCGGCGAGGGCCGCAACATCACGCATCAGCAGAAGAAGCTCAACGACGAGGAACTGTTGAAGTTCCGCAACCGGTTTGCGATTCCGATCTCCGACGACCAGGTGGCGAAGGCGCCGTTCTACCGGCCTGCGCCGGATAGCGCGGAGATGCAATACCTGCTCGACCACCGCCGCGCGCTCGGAGGGTTCGTGCCTCAGCGGCGGACGATCACCTGCAACTTCGAGCCTCCCAAGGAGAAGCTGTTGGAGGAGTTCATCAAGGGCACTGGCGAGCGTGCGGCGTCCACGACGATGGCGTTCGTGCGCCTGCTCGGCAAGCTGCTCAAGGACAAGGATCTCGGCCGCCACATCGTGCCGATTGTGCCGGACGAGGCGCGCACGTTTGGCATGGACGCGCTGTTCCGCGAGTGCGGCATCTACTCGCACGTCGGCCAGCTTTACGAGCCGGTGGACGCGGCAAGCTTCCTCTACTACAAGGAGGCGCAGGACGGCCAAATCCTTGAGGAAGGCATCACAGAGGCCGGCTCGCTCTGCTCGTTCCTCGCGGCGGGGACGGCCTACTCGAACTACGGCGTGCCGGCGATTCCGTTCTTCATCTTCTACTCGATGTTCGGCCTGCAACGTGTTGGCGACCTGATCTGGGCCGCGGGCGACATGCGCTGTCGCGGTTTTCTCGTCGGTGGCACGGCGGGCCGCACGACTCTCGCCGGCGAGGGTCTGCAACATCAGGACGGCCACAGTCATTTGCTGGCCGAGCCGGTGCCGAACCTGCTCGCCTACGACCCTGCCTATAACTACGAGATCGCCGTGATCGTCCAGGACGGCATCCGGCGAATGTATCGGGCCAACGAGAACGTTTTCTATTACATCACTGTCGGCAACGAAGCCTACGCGCACCCGGCGATGCCGGCCGGTGCGGAGGAAGGCATCCTGCGCGGCGCCTACCGGTTGCGCGAAGGCGGCGGCGCGGCGAAGGGCAAACCCAAGGTGCACCTGCTCGGCAGCGGTTCGATTCTCAACGAGGTCGTCAAGGCGCAGAAGATGCTCGCCGAAAAATACGGCGTTGCCGCCGATGTCTGGTCAGTCACGAGCTACAAACAGCTCCATCGCGACGCGCTGGAGTGCGAGCGTTGGAACCTGCTGCATCCACAGGAAACGCCGCGCGTGCCTTACGTCACCGCCATGTTCGGCGACGGCCCGCACGTTTTCGTTGCCGCGTCGGATTACGTGAAGATGCTGCCCGACTCCATTGCGCGCTGGTTGCCGGGACCGCTCGTGACGCTCGGAACCGATGGCTTCGGCCGCAGCGAAGACCGCGTGGCCCTGCGCGATTTCTTCGAGGTAGACGCGCGTTACGTGACGCTGGCGGCGTTGCACGTGCTGGCCCGTGACGGCCACATCAAGCGCGACATACCGCAGAAGGCGGTCAAGGAATTGGGCATCAATCCTGAGAAGGCAAGTCCCGTCACCATTTGATCCGAGGAACCGATATGGCAACTGCATTCAAACTTCCCGAACTGGGCGAAGGCATCAAGTCCGCCGACGTGGTGTCGGTGTTGGTAAAGTCCGGCCAGGTCATCAAGAAGGACCAGGGCGTCATCGAAATCGAGAGCGAGAAGGCCAGCGCCGAGGTTCCATCGTCCGTGGCCGGCAAGGTCGTCGAGGTCCGCGTCAAGGAAGGCGACAAGATCAAACCCGGCCAGGTCATCATCACCGTCGAGGAAGGCGTTATCGCCGCCACTGCCGCGCCGAAATCGGCCGCGCCTGTCAAGGCAGCCGATACGAAAAAGCAAGCGCCGGCCGCCGCGCCGGAACCGCCGAAGGCCGCGACCGCAACCGCCGCCGTTTCTGACAAGGCGCCGGTATTTGCCTCGCCGTCCGTGCGGCAGTTCGCTCGCGAGATCGGCCTGGACATCCGCACCGTGCCGGGCAGCGGCCCCGCGGGACGGATTTCGTTGGATGACGTGAAGAACCACGCGCGCACTGTGGCCGCCGGCCAGGTCGCCGCTCCCGCGCCCGCCGCCGCTCGTCCCCCTGCCACGCTACTGCCGGACTTCACGAAATTCGGCGAAATCACACGCGAGCCGATGAACGCTGTCCGCCGCGCCACCGCCACACATATGGCGCGTTGCTGGGCGGAGATTCCGCATGTGACGATTTTCGACCGCGCCGATATCACCGCTGTGGAAGAACTTCGCAAACAATACAAGTCCAAGGCTGAAGCCGCTGGTGGCAAGCTCACCATCACCGCCATCCTGCTGAAGGTCACCGCCGCCGCGCTGAAGACGTTTCCGCGCATCAACGCCAGCGTCGATATGGCCAAGCAGGAGACGGTCTTGAAACGCTACTATCACATCGGCTGCGCTGTGGACACGCCGCGCGGCCTTGTGGTGCCCGTCATCCGCGATGCGGACAAGAAGAGCATCCTGCAAATTGCAGCCGAGCTGGCGCAGGTCAGCGAAAAAGCCCGCGCCGGCAAGCTCGGCTTCAACGATCTGCAGGGCGGCACGTTCACCATCACCAACCTCGGCGGACTCGGCACGACGTATTTTACGCCGATCGTCAACGCGCCCGAAGTGGCAATCCTTGGCGTCGGCCGCGCCACGATGGAGTCGTCTTACGCCGACAGTTTCTGCCGGCCGCGGCTGATGCTGCCGCTGTCGTTGTCGTTCGACCACCGTGTTGTGGATGGCGCTGACGGCGCGCGGTTTCTACATTGGATCGTGGACGCGATGGAAAAACCGTTGTTGATGGCGATGGAAGGGTAAACGATGAGCGACGCAATGAACAAACGAGTCGTAGTGCTCGGCGCGGGGCCGGGCGGTTATCCGGCGGCGTTTCACGCGGCGGAATACGGAATGCAGGTGACGCTGGTGGATCCGGCCATCTCGCCGGGTGGAGTCTGCCTCTACCGCGGTTGCATCCCGTCAAAGACACTGTTGCACATAGCCCGCATACTGTTTGAATCGCGCGAAGTCGCCGAGTGGGGCGTCACGTTCACCGAACCGCAGATCGATCTCGACAAACTGCGCGCGTGGAAGGACCGCGTCGTGAACCGCCTTACCGGCGGCCTCGGCTCCCTGTCGAAGAGGCGACAGGTGAATTCCATCCAAGGACATGGCCGGTTCCTAAACAATCACGCGATCCTCGTCGATAAAACCGATGGCTCGCAGGAACAAGTGGAGTTCGACTACGCGATCATCGCGACCGGTTCGCAGCCGGCGGTCGTGCCGGGGTTTCCCGTCGGCTCGCCGCGCGTGATGGACT
Organism: Verrucomicrobiota bacterium; assembly: GCA_016235595.1. GTDB lineage: Bacteria > Verrucomicrobiota > Verrucomicrobiia > CAIQCK01 > CAIQCK01 > CAIQCK01. Next base: position 253,495 of record JACRJX010000015.1, on the reverse strand, counting down.
CCACCGGCGCACTGTTGCTGCGCGACGTGCCGAAGACACTGCTCGTCGTTGGCGGCGGTTACATCGGCCTGGAGCTTGGCACCGTCTATGCCGCGCTCGGCAGCAAGGTCACCGTCGTCGAAATGGCCAAGAGCCTGCTCGCCGGCGTGGATCGCGATCTGGCCGAACCTTTGGAAAAGCGGCTCAAACAGATTCTCGCAGAAGTCCTGGTGGACACACGCGTCGCGCAAATGGAAGTGAAGGACGACAGCGTCCACGTCAAACTGATCGGCCTCGACCTGGCGAATCCGGAGCGCGTCTTTGACAAGGTGCTTGTCGCCGTCGGCCGCAAGCCGGATTCGAAAGACCTTGGCCTTGAAAACACCGCGGTGAAGGTCAACGCGAAGGGTTTCATCGAGATCGACCCACAACGCCGCACGGCCGAACCGACAATCTTCGCCATCGGTGACGTGGCCGGCGAGCCGATGCTCGCACACAAAGCCACCCATGAGGCACGCGTGGCCACCGATGCCATCGCCGGCAAACCAACGGTCTTCGAGCCGCTGGCCATTCCGGCCGTCGTGTTCACCGACCCGGAAATCGCCTGGACCGGCTTGAGCGAAACGCAGGCGCTGAATCAAAACGTCTCGCACGTCGTCGCACGATTCCCGTGGGTCGCCTCCGGCCGCGCCACTACGCTCGGCCGTAACGAAGGTCTCACCAAGCTCGTCCTTGATCCGCACACTGAACGCATCCTCGGCGTCGGCATCGTTGGCGTCGGTGCGGGCGAAATGATCGCCGAAGGCACGCTCGCAGTGGAGATGGGCGCGCGCGTCAGTGATCTGAAGGCGACGATCCACGCGCACCCGACGATGTCCGAGACGATGATGGAAGCTGCTGAAGTTTTCCACGGCAAGAGCGCCCATATTTACACGCCGAAGCAGGACCGGCGGTAAAATCGTAAGACAACGACCGCGAGGATGGGCATATGCTCATCCCAGGAGGGCGACCTTCAACCGACGGCGCTTCCATCGGCTGAAATGTTCCCGGCAGTTGACATCCGGGAACGGCACAGGGCAAACAGTTCTCCGTTGGTCACCCGTGTGAATTGTTTGCGACTTGCGGCGTATTCGAGAACCCTCGCCAGCTTGTCCCAATCGCGTTGCTGGTCAATCTCCCAGGTGTGGAAATACAGATGGGCCACACCGCCGTGACGCTCGACGGCGGCGACAGCGTGCCGGAAGTGAGCTTCCCAATCCCGGGCAGCCTTGTGCACCCGGAAGAAATCAACCAACCCCTTGAAATTCCCCTCCAACAAGGCGTGACGAGCCTGGATCAGAACAGAGTGATTGTGAGTATGCGTGCTCACGCCGCAGCGATAAAGATCACGCGGCATTTCGGTGCGATTGAAGAAACATGTCCTGGCCCCGATGAATCCCGCCTCCTTCACCCATTCCACAATGCGTGCTGTGAACTTGCCTTGAGGATAACAGAATGCACGGACTGGAAGGCCTGTCACATCCTCAACCCAGTGCTTGCCGTCGAGGATGTCGGCGCGGGCCTGGTCATCCGGCAACAAAGTGAGCGTCTTATGATGGTAGGAGTGCCCGCCAATCTCAAACCTTTGAGAGAGTTGCCGGATTTGTTCCTGGGTCATGACCTCATACTCGGGATTCGTGGCAGGAACGTAGAAGGTTGCCTTCAGGCCATGCCGGTCCAGAAGTTCAGCCGCCCTCAAATCGAGCGGGTAACCGTCATCCACACTAATGGTAAGATACGCAGGCTGTTGCATGACGTGTTGCTGTCAATTGCGTTGCGTTTTGCGCCTCATTGCCGGAAGCGGTTGGACCGCGTTCATGGTGACACGGACTGCCGGGCTTGCCAGCGTATAAAGCGAGTAGCGGAACGGCTTCTGAAAGTAATGGCCCGCCAGTAGCCGGCGCAACCGGTAGTGAAGAACAATCAGCGGTCGAACACAGTGCGCCCACGAGGGGGCGGTGGCAACCAACTGGGCCCTCTCCCGCTGCACGTTCGCTCCCAGACCCATGTTCTGGCCCGTCTCCGTGAAGACAGAGGTAAACGCGCCCAGCAATCGCATCGGCACCCGTTGCTCGATCAGCTTCAGCATCCAGACCACGTCCCCAAGATCTTTGTATCGTTCATCGAAGAACAGCCCGCGTTTCTCAATCAGCGACCGGCGAAAAAAAACACCGCAACTGCTGACTGAGAGGTTGTCGCTAACCCATGTGTGGTATCGGCTCGGCACGCTGGCTTGACGTAACCGAAGACAGCCGCCGTTCCGATCAACCACCATCACATCACCCAAAACCACCTCCGCCTCCGGATGTTGCTTGAAGCAGTCTCCCACCGATGCCAGCGCGCCGGGCAAGTACTGCTCATCGGCATTCAGATATGCCACAATCCCGCCGATTGCGCGTCGCAGGCCCCGATTGATGGCGTCATACATGCCGCTGTCCTTTTCGACGAACGCCTTCACGCGCGGATCGTGCGGCAGCCAGTCCTGGGTGCCGTCGTCTGAACAGGAATCCTGAACGATATGCTCCACCTCCACGCCCTGATCGGCCACCGAGGCGACGCACAACTTCAGCCAGTCGGAACTGCGAAAACTAGGAGTAATGATGGAGAACTGCATCGGCTATGGCTGCTTGAACAAACCCAACTCCGAAATGGCCGGGCAGACCGGCGACTTCGTGATACGCAGGCGCAGTTTGGCGGTCGTCACCGGCGCGAAACGGAGCAGCCGTTGCGGGCCGATGCTCGTGGCCTTGGCGAACTCCTGCCACGCGCCATCCTTCCATTGATCGAGCACAAACTCCTCGACGCGCTGGCCAAGCTGGATCTCCTCGGCGATCTTTACCACGTCGAACGTCACGAGCTTGTTCCATTCCAGCGTCAGCTCCGGCGTCGTCACGTTGTCGTCGGTGCTCCAATAAGTCGCGCACTTGCCATCCGTCAGTTTTGCCGGCCCAAACGCCTTGTCGCCGCCGCGGACGTTGCTCGCCGTCAGCTTCGCGTTGCGCGCGAGGTCTTTGGAAAAAGTCTTGTCAAGGACGCGCCGCATTTCGCGCAATGATTTCACGTCGTTCTCGTGGATGATGCCGCGCCTGTCGGGCGGCAGATTGAGGATGAGATTTGCGCCGCGACCGACCGACTCAAAGTAAATCTTCACCAATTGCTCCGGCGTCTTCACCTTCGCATCCTCTTTTTCGTGGTAGAACCACCCAGGACGAATGGAAACGTCCACCTCTGCGGGCAGCCAGTCCTTGCCATCGCGCTGGCCGGCGTTGAGCAGCTTCGGGTCTGCGTGCCCCGGCAGCAAGCCCTCGCGGGTCATCGCCGCCCAGCAGGTTTCGCCGGCAAACCCGCGCTCGTTGCCAACCCAGCGCACGTCCGGCCCCCCATCGCTGAACATGCAGGCAAAAGGCTGCAATTCGCGCACGATCTTCCAGGTGTTGTCCCAGTCGTAGTAGGTGCGGTTGTCTATCTTGCGCTTCTCCCGCGCGCCGCCGTAGTAGCCGTCACCGCCGTTGGCGCCGTCGAACCACATCTCAAAGACTTCGCCGTAGTTCGTCAGCAGTTCGCGAAGCTGGTTCCGATAATAGGTGATGTATTCCGGCCGCGCGTAGTCCTTGTGGTTGCGGTCCCAGGGCGAGAGATAAACGCCGAACTTCAAGCCGTGGCGGCGGCAGGCGGCGGAAATCTCCTTCACCATGTCGCCCTTGCCGTCGCGCCACGGGCTTTTCTTCACCGAGTGCTCCGTGAATGCCGACGGCCAGAGACAAAAGCCATCGTGATGTTTGCAGGTGAGCACCAGGCCGCGCATGCCGGCTTCCTTCGCCGTGCGCGCGATCTGGTTGGCATCGAACGCGGTCGGGGCAAAGACGGTTTCGGCTTCGTCGCCGTAGCCCCACTCCTTGTCGGTGAAGGTGTTCACCGTGAAATGGATGAAGCAGTAGAACTGCAACTGATGCCAGCGGAGTTGCCGCTCGCTGGGCACGGGGCCAAACGGTTTGGGAGGTTCCGCGGCGGTGACAGCGGTCAGAAGCGCAAACATCGTCAGTGTGGAGGCGAATGTCTTCATGCCGCGATGTTAGCCGCCGGATGGGACCGCCGCCAGTGCAAGTTTTTGACGCGTTAATCGGCGCGCTTGCGGTAATACATCACCTGCAAAGGACCCTCCGACTGAAACGTGCCCTCGTAGAGTTCCAGCAAGTCAGCCATCTTCATGAACATCCACGGCTGCGTGGATCCCGCGCCGTTCTTGGTGAAGACAATGTCGTCGGCGATGCAGACAGCCGAGTGCACCAGCTTGCCTTTCGAGTTGGCCAGCAATACCAAGTCGCCCAACCGCGTGCCTCCTGAAATGACATAATAACCACTGCGAACAACTTCGTAAGCAAAGACAGGATTAACATAGCGATCATCCGGAACGAGATTGAAGAAGTTCAGGCTCGTCCAGTGACAATCCCGGCGCAATTCGATTTCCGGACCGCTCGCGTAGGCAAAAGTGTAAAGATACTGACGGGCGAAGCGGGGCAATAGATGCGAGATATCCACTGACGCGCCACCCGGCGTGCGCCAGAGCGAAGTCAGCAACGGCTCGATATCCTTGGCGCGTCCGCCAGCAGCCCAGTAGTTGACCAGATTCTCGATGTTGCTGGTGGAGTTGATCTCCAATTCCACCAACAGCGTGTTCTTGCGCGCGAGTGCTTTGAGGAGACGCACTTTGCCACGCGGATCGGGCATCCGTGCCAGCATGATGTTGACATCTGCGAACAACAGGATGTCCCCATGGGGATAGGTCATGCGCTTGATGTCCGCGATCACCTCCGGCGGAAGCTCACTGTCCTCAAAACGTTCATTCAGATACATCGGCCGGAATGTGCTGACGAATCGCTGTGCAGGGTTTTCCGGAAACGCCGCCAGGGCCTTGTAGAGGCGCTGCCGGGTCAACGGCACCATGTTTATTACAAATTCCGCCGTAGGACTTACCACCGGCGTTCCCGTGGCCGGATCCACTCTGGTCCGCTCGATCAAGGAACCGATCTGCTCCTGGCTGAAACCCACCGCCGCGAATAGTTCGCGCAATTTGTCCATTGTATAACCGACAAACTGCCAGCGCGATGGCGCCTCATCCTCCGGCTTGACAAATATCGCCTCCGACGGCGGCTCAATGGCGATGCGGGTGCATCGAAGTGTTCCCCACGGTCCCGGTGCAGCATACGTCACTCGACCGCCGGCTTTGGCATCGACCTTGACGTTGGCTGAGGCTTTGGAGCCATGAAAACTCAGAAGCAAATCTCTGGCCAGCCAGGCAGCTGCCAACAACACCCACGGCACAATCAGCACCACCAGCAACACGACGTAAACCCGCCGTGTCAGGCGCAAATGCACCATCGGTTGCGGCGACGGTTGCACCGCCGCCATTTTAGCCGACGATTTACTCTCGGTTTGCATCTCGTCTCAAACCCACACTGCCTTATAACAACCCACACACGCTGTCGGTTGCAAGAAACAACCGGCACGGGACAGACTCGCGCGCGAGGGAGGATGCCATCCCTCGCCTGCCCGCCCACCGTCCCCAAGCATCAGGCAAACAAGGACGAGAGTTTGGAACCAGGCGGCAACGCAAGCCGCATCAGCGGCTACTTCGTCTGGCTGAGCAAGTAACGCACAACGTCTGCAGCGGCGTAGGAATCGCGGTTGGGTTTGATGAGTCGAGCCAATTGCGCGATTTCGTCGCCGGTGGTCAGCAACGCCAGTTCGCTCTCTCCTTCGGAAATAAACTGTCCCAAGCCAGTGGTGGCCAACAGGCCGTTACAAATACACTTGCGGCCTATCGTATCTTCGAGCTTTCCGCCTTTCCGCAGGTAATCCTCCACTGGTTCGGCAGGGCATCGGTATCCAACAGTCCCGTCCGACCTGCGGTAGGCATGCCGGAGATAGCCCAAATCGCATATGCGTTCCCGTGCCGCGTAGCGCGCCGCGTTCGAAACGGTCTCCTCCATTTGCAGCACTTTGAATGGGAAGCCCGTCGGCGAAGCGACCGGATCAGTGAAAACGCGGGCGTTGCCGGCAAGACATTGTTGGACCACCTTTTTCTTGAGCTCGGGACAGACGCCCGATTCGTCACAAAAGGCGAAAGCGGTGCCCACTTGAATTCCAGCCGCGCCCGCCTGCAACGCCTCGGCGAGTTTCTCCGGCTTCGCGTACGAGCCAGCCAGCCAGAACGGCAGGCCAAGCGCACGAATCTTATCAAGGTCGGGCACATCGCGCGGGCCATAAACAGGCTCGCCGATCGCGTTGAGTTGCAGCGGCCCGCGCGGAGGCGCGTTGTGGCCACCGGCGGATTCGCCCTCGACGATGAAACCATTGACACGGCCGCTGGATTTCTTGGCCAGCGACATTGCCAGCGTGGCTGACGCGACGATGGCAAGAAACTGCGGTCGTTTCAAATGAGGCGCCGTGCCACCGCAGAACGCGCGTGGATCGAACTTGGAGAGAAATTCCTCACCGGGCATCGCGCCTTCGACATCAATCTTCATCTCAGCCGGTTCGCCGTTCGCCAAACGGTCGAGCGCACCGGGAATGGCCCGCGGTATACCGGCGCCCATCAACACATAATCCACACCCGCCAGCATCGCGCCAAATAGCGAGGGCAATGTGGGGAACTGGATCTTCTCCAGGAAATTGATGCCGACCAAACCGCTGTGGCCTTCCTTGGCCAGAAACACTTCCACGAAGTTCCCCAACACCGTCAATTCCACCAGATCAGCGTTGAGCTGGATCTGTGGCATCGAGCTGTTCTTGAACGGCGCCGTGGGTGATTTCCCGCCGGGGATGAAGAACTCGGCCAGCACGCGCGCAGCAATGTCAGGATACGGAAAGCACTCCAAGGCGTGGCGCATCTGGCCACTGGGATCGCCCACCTGAAGACGACGGGCCAGGATGACGGCGGGCGCGGTTCCGGAAACCACTCCCAGCTGTCCCAAACGCGAAACGGCCCGTGCCAGCGTCCAGTTGGACACTGCCACGCCCATCCCGCCTTGTATGATCATCGGAAGCGACATAGTTACACTGACACTATTCTCTCCCTCGGAAGGAAGAACAGCCCGTAGGAAATCGAAAAACCACCCACCTGACACATCATTCGTGTCCGGCGAGCCCTTTCAAAAACCAACAAGCGCGCGGACTATAGAGTGTCATCTAGCGCAAGGGAAGCACGTTTATACACATACTGTTCGCAGCTCGAAGTTCACGGTGAACCGGATAGCAGCACCCGTATACCCTCTTCCCGATGAAACCGGCGCCAGCAGAAAGGACGTATCAAACCTGCGGCGTGGGTGATGCCTTGACGCGAGAGACTTCGCGTGGCGCCAAGGGGGCGGCGACCGCCCGCGCTGACGGTTGCGCCTCGCCCTTGATGTTCGGGACGCAACTGTCACAGTAGCGAAGGACGTAGTAGCGGACAATCTGATGGAAAGCGCGGTTGAGTTGTTCGAAGACGTCAAACCACTCCTCCGGCGCCGCCTCAAGGTGTGAATGCACCCAGCGACGCACGACACTCTCACCCACCAGGAACACTTCAATACCCTGGCAAAGCGTCAGCCTCCATGCGCTCATCGGGCCGAGACGGCAGAGGGATTGGGAGGCAGGCGGCTGGGCAGGCAATTTGCCTTCGATGATACGGACAACATCGCGCAGCAACAGCTTCAACGGTTCTTGGGGCGCTTCGGCGAGGTTGATGCTTGCCAGCACTGCGTCTTCATTCAACCGTCGCATCCAACCGGCGCAAAGCTGCTCTTCGTCGCGGCCCAGTAGTTCGATCAGTTGTTTTTTGATCGTACGCGCCGGACCATCGCCCTTGCGTTTCGTGAGATTATCTTTGGAGTCCATTTGTGCCGACAAGAACTTTCCGCCGCCGTCCAGCAGTACTGCTAACGACTCCAGACCGCCAGCGTCGATGATGGATGCTAGGCGAACCAAGGCCCGGCAGCTACACCCCGCTTGGCTTTCTTTTTGCACCCATTGCGCGAGCGGGTGCAACCAACAGCAGCGGGAGACAATCCAGCATCACTTGCCGGTGGGAGCGATCGGCTTCTTCGAAACGATGTCGTCAGGCGGGATGTCCACGAAGATGCCGGGGGCCGTCTCAAAATGAACCGTGCCGTCGTTCTCGACCCGGTTAATCAGACCGCGCAGGGTGCGCCCGTCTTTGACAACGATGACGGTGTCGGGAATGAAGAGGCGCTTGAGTTGGACGTTGTTGATCGTCGTGGTCTGGCCATCCTGAATGCTGGCAATCGTTTGCACGTCGGCGCAACCGGGCTTGACGAACTTCACGATACGCTGGCCTTGTGGCACGTTGGAGATGATCAGGGGACTGGAGTATGCTTGATTAGGCGGCGCCTGGGTGACGCCGCGCGGCTCGTTGTCCACAAACACCTGCACACCGGCTGGAATCGTCGTCACCTGAAGGATACCGAAAAGCTTCGCGAAAGGTATTTTCAGGTCGAGATCCGCACCTTTCTTCAGCATGACCTTTCTTTCGACGGGATCGAAGCCGTGTTTGGTAATCCGAATGGTGTATTCTTTTTCCTGGAGCTTTTCCAAGCTGACTGGCGCCTTGCCGCGCGCTTCATTGTTGAGAAACACCTCGCCGCCGGTCGGATCGGTGTCCACTTTGATGCGGGCGAATTTTTCCTTGAGAGGGGCGTCGACGGTAAATTCCGTCATGCTTTTGACGTCGGCTTCCTGCTCGAACAGTTCATAACCATCGAGTTCGACGCGAACCTGGTGTTTGCCGGCAAGGACGTTCTGAATGCTCTGTGGCGATTCGCCCACGTAGGAGCCGTCAAGGTAAACCTTGGCCTTCTCAGGCGTGGAAATGACCTTGATGGCGGTGAGCAGCGAGCGCAACTCCAGTGAAATCAGCTTCGGCTGGCGATCGCTCTCGGTCCGGATATTCAGGACCGTTTCCTTGAACTCGTAGCCGTCCTTCTTGATGACGATGCGATGCTGGCCGGCGGGTAGATCCGTCATCAGCACAGGCGTCTTGCCGCGGAACACATTGTCCACGAGCACCTCGGCGTCACTGGGGAACGATTCGGCAAGGATCAACCCGAACAACGGACGCAGGGACAGGTCGAAGCGCGTGGTCCCGGTCGGTGGCACGTTAACACTGCCGCGTGTCTCCATGAAACCATCGCGCGTGGCCATAACCAAATGTTGTCCGGGCGTCACCTTGATCTTGAGCGGTGAGTCGCCTTGATAAACACCGTCCAATTCGATGCGCGCGCCTGAGGGCGACGTGCGCACGTCCAGCAGGCTGCCGGGCTGTTCAGAACAACCGGTGACAGCCAGCAACGCCACCAACATCATGGCTCTCAGTCCGTAACATGCGATGGCAATCGGGTGATTCATCGGCGCGGCAGATGTCCTTGCACTCCAATCAGTTTCCGGTCGGCTTCCTTGTAACGCTCATCCTCGCGATCAGGAACGCGCGCCAGGATTTCCGACAGACAAGTCTGCGCCTTGGCCCATTCGCCGAGCTTGATGGCTTGCTCGGCGTTGAAGCGCAGGTTGTTGATCCGCTCCTTGAGCATGTCTCTGGCCTTCGCTTCATTCTTAACCGCCGCCGCATAGTTGGCCGGCTTCGGCTCGATGATTTCCAAATCCACTTGGACAAGCTGGAAGGCTTTGATGGCATTATAGAGATTCGGATAATCCACGTCGCGCTGCTCGAAGAGTTGATTGCCGCGCAAGAAGGCATCGTCCGCCTCCTTGATCAGTTCCTCGCGGGACCGATTCATCGTGGTGATGCCCATTTCGTTCTGAGCAAACTCCTCCAGCACCTTTTGCGCGTTGACGAACGCGTCGGGCGCAATGGTGTTCTCGATTTCAACCCGCTTCACATGCGTGCCGCGGGTCAACTCAATGACCGCCATTTCCTGCCGGTCGGCGGGAAAGCCACCGTATTTGTCCTTCCCCAGCTTATCGAAGTCACCCCTCTCAATCTGGCGGACCAGTTCCATGATGAGGCCCTCGCCCACCTTCTTCTCGCGCTGGACGTGGCGGCGTTGCTTGAGGTCGTCCACATTCAACGTCACCTTGCCGCCGCTGAGCCGCATCGCAAACCGGAAGATGTTCTGGGTGTTCGCCTCGATCTTCTCGTAAAACAGGTCCGGCCGCCGCGTCTCGCCACTGATGCCAATGGTCGCCACCCCGGCTGGGAAGATGAGTTGGCGAACCTGCGGCCAGATAATGATTCCTCCCACGATAAGCACGATGAAAATGACCGCCGTCAATCCCAGCGACATCAGGCGCCGTCCGAGGGGAGCGGCAGGTTTCTTCGCGACGCGCTTGGGCTTGCCGCCGAAGTTGAGTTCAGCGGGGGCTTCTTCGCTGACTTCCTCGGTTTCTTCGATTTCCGGCTTCTTCTTTTTCCGCGGGGGCTCTGCTTCCTCCTCTTCCTCTTCTTCTTCAACCTCTTCCGTTACAGGTGCAGTGGCCACGGGGAGCTTCTCAGTCGCCGGGGCGCGTTTACGCGGCGGCGGCGGCTCGGTCTCGCGGGCGGGACGCCCAGCTTCCTCGATGACTTCAAAAATGGTGCTGCCGATGGCAATCTCGTCGCCGGGCTTCAGGACACTCTCTTCAACGGGTTCGCCGTTGATCTCCGTGCCGTTGACCGATTCGAGATCACGGACGACCAACTGGCCGTGCTCGTCCACGCGGACGTCGGCGTGCTCAGAGGAAACAAGCTGGTCGTCGGGAATGACGATGTCGCACTGCGGTGCGCGACCGATGGTTACGGGGTCGCTGCCCACCGAGTACTCCCGACCACGACGTCTGCCTTGTAGGATGCGAAGTTTCATCCGCTACGCGTTTCTCTCACGAATCCATCACAAATTCAAGCTGGTCTCCTGGTTGCGACCGACTGCGGGCGATGGCGCCCACGGGCAACTCGAGCACACCTGCCGCGCCCAGCGCACCGCAGAACAGCCTCCAGGGAGCAAGCTCCGGAACCATTTTCACTATCGCCAGTCGCTTGTCAAAGAATATCACGTCAATCGGCATCCGCATGAAACACATGTGGATGGCGTTGGCAGGTCTCAACATCATGCCGTCGAACCCCTCAAACCGCATGAACATCAGCCCGCGCGTGCGGCTCCAAATGGTGAGAGCCGGCCGCGCTCGTTCGGCCAGTGTTGTGCCCCGGGTTGTGTTGCGGATGATCATCAGCGTTGGAAGCACAAGGGCTCAGAATGCGCTTCGGAACGCCTGCGCGATGATCGGGCCAAGCAGGAACATCAGCACCGCCGGAAAAATCAGCAGCAGAAGAGGGCCGAGCATTTTCACCGGCGCTTCGTAGGCGAGCTTCTCAGCGCGTTGGAAACGCTTCATCCGCATTTGGTCGGCCATGATGCGGAGGATGGTGCCGAGGCTGACGCCGAGTTCATCGGCCTGGACCAGCGCAGAGACGACGGAACTGAGGTCGGGCTGGTCCACCCGCAACCCCATGTCGCGCAACGCCTGCCGGCGGGTCTTGCCAACCTGGATTTCATGGAACACGCGCAGCAACTCCTCGCCGAGCGGGTCCATCGCGCGCCGCTCGATGATCTTGCGAATGGCGGTCATGAAATCAAGGCCGGCCTCGACCGAGAGCGTCATCAAGTCGAGCACGTAGGGCAACGCTTTCTGCATGCTGCGGTGCCGCGCGCCGCGCACCTGTTTCAACCAACTCCGCGGGTAAATCAGGCTGTAACCGATCACCATGATCATCCCCACGTTCCAAAAGCGACCGATACCGGGCACTCCTTCCAACGCCGGCTGCATGCCGAAGCTGAGCGGGACGGCCACAATGAACAGCAAGAGTTGAATGGACATGAACTCCTCGGCGCTCAGCAACCCCTCATAACCCGCGGAAATCATCCGCCCATCGAGCCTGGCGCGGTAGGAATCGAGTTTCTTATGCCGGAACAGCGGCGCGACGTTGGGCACGAATGGCAGCAGCAGCCGGAACAGCAATGGCAGCCGCCGCATCTGCTGACGGCCATCGGCCAGCCGCACGTATTTCACCTCGCTCGCCGTCATCCCGACATACCACGCCGCGGCAAACGCGAACACCATCCACATCAGCGGTGTGATGATCTCCTGCGGCGTGATCTGGGTTACGTGCGGCACGATTCGATCTGGGTCCATGGGCTCGTTATCCTGCGTAAAAAAGTTGTGTCTCTGCGTTGTTGCGCTTCCGAATACATCTGACTTAAACTGCGCCGTCAAACAAACCGGAGTGCGTCATGAAATATCTTTTTCTCATCGTCTGCTTCGCTGCAAGCGTCCTCCAGGCCGCCGACAAGCCTGTGCGCATCAAGTTCAAAGACAAGACCGAACTGGAGGGCATCGTCAGCACCAGCATCAACGACACCCAAGGCTTCACACTGAAGACCAAGTTCGGCGAAACTCATTACAACTGGAGCCAGATTGACATCAATGACCTGCGCAAATCCAATCCTGAACTCTACCAGTTCTACGTCCAGCAAAGTCATGGCAACACGGCCAACGCCAGCGTGGTCAAGATCAAGCTCCGAGATGGCACCCTGCTCGAAGGCGCCGTTTCCACATCACCCACCGACATGCAGGGCTTCACCTTCCGGACACGCTTCGGCAGCCGCCACTACGATTGGACTCAGATTGATCTCGACCATCTGAAACAGTCCAAGCCGGAACTCTACCAGTTCTATCTTCAACAATCCCAGATCGACGATATCAAAACCGATGAACAAATCACCCGGTTTCTCCGTGGCAAATTTGTCTTTCGCTCCGAAGCCAACATCGCTCTCAAAAACTACGGCCGCGCGCTCGACCAGGTGACCGCCGCGATGCGCACCACGCAAGCATCCCAGCGCACCAAAAAACTCTCCGACATCGTCAGCTCCAACCGGCCCGTGCTCCAAGCCGTGGTCCAGCAATGCCAGACACTCTACAGCGCCACGCGCAGCCGCCCGCTCCAGGCGTTGCTGATCAGTTATCGCAACGCCTTCGATGCCTTGGTGCGCAACGACTACGCGAGTTTTGCCTACAACTACAAGTTCGTCCAGGAAGCGCTCAGCGGAATGGATTAGCCGCCCGCGTGCCTTCTTATTTCAAATATCAATACTCACGATCTTGCGAATGATCAGGTAACCGCAAATCTCAAACGCAAGCGCCAACACAATGATCATGACGCCGGCGGTGGAGAAAACGAACCCCTTCATCATCGCCGGGCTGATGACAAACATCGCCCCAGCCAGCAACAACGGCATGAAGCCGACCACCACCGCCTGCAACCGGCCTTGGGCCGTCAGCGAGCGGATTTTGCCTTCCACCCGCATGCGTTCGCGGATGACACCGGCGAGTTGATCAAACACCTCCGTCAGGTTGCCGCCGGTCTGGCGAGAAATTTCGATGGCGGTGATCATCAGGTCGAGGTCCTGGCTGCCGACGCGTTTGCTGAGGCTCTCCATCGCTTCCTCGAACTTCACGCCCAGCCGGTGCTGGTGCAGGAATAGCCCGAATTCCTCGCTGATCGGCCGGCGGTTCTCCTTCACCACCATGTCGAATGCCTGCAACACGCTGAAGCCGGCGCGCAGCGAGTTGCTCATCGTCTGCATCGCCTCCACCAATTGCTCGTTGAATAACTCCAATCGTTTCTGGCGCATCCGCTGGATCACCCAGCGCGGAATCATGAAACCCACCACGCCGAAGGCCAGCGAGAATGCCGCCGACCCCACAAGATGCAGCGGGTCCTCAAAGCTGCCAACCAGCGCGAACATGACCAGCGCGAACGACACGCCAGCGATCTGCGCCAGCATCACCACTTGCTGCGGGTTGAGCGACAGGAACATGTCGTCCAGATGCCGGCCGGTTTCCTCGACATAAACCTCGCGATAGGTCTTCGACATCTCGACCATCCAATGGCCGAGCGACGCGACGATACCGGCGGCCGACAGGAAGTACAGCAGCGGCACCAGATAGTTCTCGCTGAGGTCGTAGAAGGTCATGACATCTGTTCAACCTGCTGAGTGAAAACGCTGCGGTCCAGTTGCAGGCCGCGGGTCCGCACTTCGTCAATGAACGTCGGCACCGAACCGGTGGCGGTGAAGTAACCGAGTACTTTGCCCCTCGGATCCAAACCGGTTTGCTTGAAAATGAACATGTCCTGCATCACAACCACGTCCTTCTCCATACCCGTGACTTCGGAAACCTTGGTGACGCGCCGCGTGCCGTCGCTGAGCCGATCCGTATGGCAAATGATGTCCACCGCCGCCGCGATCTGCTCGCGGATGGCGCGGCTGGGCAGTTCCATGCCCGCCATCAACACCATGGTCTCCATGCGGCTGATGGTATCTCGCGGCGAGTTGGCATGCACGGTGGTCAGCGAACCATCGTGGCCGGTGTTCATCGCCTGCAACATGTCGAGAGACTCGCCGCCGCGGCACTCGCCAACGACGATGCGATCCGGCCTCATGCGCAACGCGTTGCGGACGAGATCGCGAATGGTGACGGCGCCGCGGCCTTCGATGTTCGCCGGGCGCGCCTCCAAGCTGACGATGTGCTGCTGGTTCAGCCGCAATTCGGCGGTGTCTTCGATGGTGACGATGCGCTCGTCCTTCGGCAGGAAGTTGGAAAGCACGTTCAGCAGCGTGGTCTTGCCGGAGCCGGTGCCGCCGGAGATGATGATGTTCTTGCGCAGCAGCACGCAGATGCGCATGAAGTCGGCGATTTGTTCCGTCATCGTGCCGAACCGGATCAGGTCCGCCACCGTGAACGGCGTCTTGGCAAATTTACGGATGGTGATGGTCGGACCTTTGAGCGACAGAGGCGCGATGATGGCATTGACGCGGCTGCCGTCGGCCAATCGCGCGTCCACGTAGGGCGAGCTTTCGTCAATGCGTTTGCCAATCGGCGCGACAATGCGCTCGATGATCGCCAGCACCTGCGCGTCGTCAACGAACGTGCGCTCCGTCAGTTGGATCTTGCCGCGCCGCTCCACAAAAATCTTGTCGGGGCCGTTGACCATGATTTCCGTGATATCGCCGTCCTCCAGCAGGTCGTCGAGAGGGCCAAGGCCGATGGCTTCCTGGATGATTTCGCGCGTGAGATTGGCCGGCGTAATCGAGGCAGGAAGCTGGTCCTTGATTTCGTTCACGATGGACGTGACGGTGACGCGAACCTTCTCCTGCAATGATTTTGTCGCAGCCGAGTTGGTGCCGATCAGCCGTTTGAGGTCAAGCCGCTTCAACAGCTCGGTGTGAATCTGCGCCTTGAACTTCCGCATCAGCGCGCGCGCGGGATCGCTGGGGGACGGCGCCGGCTCTTCCTGCTGCGGCGCAATCGGCGGAGGCTCGTAATCAGGTTCCGCAGCGCGTTCAGGTTGGATGGGCTGCCCCGACACAGTCTCGTCTTTCGGGTAATCCAACCAGATGACACACGCGCCAATGATGATGCGCTGGCCAACGTGGACGCGGACACGACGTTTGATGCGCACTCCCTCCACATAGGTGCCGTTGGTGCTGCCGAGGTCTTCGATCTGGATGTTGTCCGGCGTGTAGAGCAACCGCGCGTGCTGGCGGGAAACGCCGCTGTTGCTGACGCAGACGGCGCAGGTCGGATCGCTGCCGATGGAATAATCGGCCGGATGCAGCCGCTGCCGAATCCGGCGCTTCTGGCCGTCCTCGGTCACTTCCACGACAAGATCAAGTTGGTCGGTGGTCTTGGGCATATCAGGAGAACGTTCGAAATGGTGTTGCGGTTTTCATCGGCCCAGGGACGGCGCCGGCGTGGTTCTCGGCGCCGCTGGAACGGGCGATGACGGCGAAAGCAACTGCGGGTGCAACCGTTGCTGGCGGACCCGGTTCAACTCATTGAAATTCTTCTCCAGCTTCTGGAAGTCCACGTTCTCCAGTTGCTGCTCCACGGAGACATCCTCGCGGTTGCGCAACGAAAGCGTGAGCCGGCCTTTCTGGTGCGCAAACACCAGCATCTCCGCCTCGCGCGGCGTCACGCCCACGGTCACGGAAGAATACTGGCTGCCGAACCGATCCCCGCCCGATTGCATCTCCGAGGGACGCCGGCTCATCACCTGCCCGGTGGCCATCACCGTCACGTCCTGCAGGATGGTGAGCGTGATCGTGTCCGAAAGCGGCTGGCCGGCTGATATCGTGCCTCCCTTGGTGACGCCCGGGAAGGTGAACGTGCCGATGATGTCCACGTGGTCGTTCGGTTTCACGTGTCCGCTGACGGCAGCAGTGCTGTCCACGGGGATGGCCACGGCGCGCTCGCCGGGCTTGATCATGCCCGACATGCCACCGGTGCCGCCGTAGGGCATGTCCACGTCGCTCCAGAGGATCGCCTGTTCCTTCTCGATGAACACGCGCGTTTTCTTGCCGACCAGTTCAGTATATTCGTCGGGTAGGACGGCCCGGCCGGTCACTGATTTGGCAAAAACCGACATCGCGCCGATGTCGTTCAACGTGAGCACAGTGCCAACAGGGATGTTGCGCGACGCAGCCACGACCCGAACCTGCGCAAACTGTTTCAAGAACTTTTCCTTGAACATCTCTTGTGTCTGCTTCGAGAGGACAAAGGCGGCAATGCCCGCCAACAATGCGGCAAGGAGGATGATTTTCTGTTTCATAGCGAAGAGCGGCGGATCAATAACGTGACAATCACTTCCCCGGTTTTCTCATCGGTCTGGGCACTCACCGTGCAATTGAGCGTCCCGCGGCGAAACATCACCGGCGCGCTGCGCCCGCCAGCACGGCCACCCATCGGCTCCCAACCGTTGGACGGCAGGCTTTGCGCGTAGAACTGGCAGGCGGTTTCCGGCGTGCCACCAGCGCGATAGACCGCAACCGTTGCCTTGGTCTTCTGGTCTTCCATGTGATAGACCAGCCGACCGCCGGGAAAAGGAGGAATGTTGGGCAATAGGGCGTCGGGTGCCTGACCCGTTGCGGTCGTGGCGTTGAAACGCGCAACGTCTTCCCACCGTTGCCGTACCGCAAAGACCATCGCCTTGCCCGGGCCAACTGGCGAGACAACCATGCGCGTCAGTTCGTCTCTGGTGGTCAGAATCCCCATGGCGCCGTCGTCGCCGCCCGAGATGGCAGCATTGAGTTGCCGCGCGCGCAAGCCACTCTCCAGCCGGTTGGCGGCCACGCCAGCCGGCAAATCGCCGCCGTAGATCTCCAACACAGCGTCGCTGCCGTTGATTTTGTATTCGGTGCGATACACCTGTTTCAACCCGATGGCCTCTGAAACCTCAGCCAACGGCGCGGCCTCACCACTGAGAAAAACGCGCGCGTTGGCATCAGCCACCAGCATGGCGACTGTGAGCGCGGCGGGAAAGCAAATTCTTTGGCGAAGGCAGTTCACTGCAGGTTGGACAGTTTGGAGATGGGTGGCAGGAAGACCTGGCTCTGCAGGTTGATTGAACTGCTTCCGTAGATGAGGTCTTGCACCGCGCTGCCAAACTCCACGACACCGTTGCCATCCTGACGATCAATGCGGCCGAGCGCGAAACGATGGGAGCTCACGCCGATCAACCAGCCGCTGGTGGCCGATTGGTTGTTGAATGCCTTCGAAAAGACCGGCTGGCTTCCGAGATAGGGTTTGACGTAGTTGAGGTAATCAATATAGGTGCCGCCGGCGATGGATTCGTTCAACGTCTGACGGGCGGTGGCATAGAACGTGGATGCATCGCCCGTCACCGCCACGTCCTGAAATGTGTAGTTCAGGTTCTCCATCCCCAGTTCCCGCATGCGCTGGGTCTGGCCGGAGGTGTTGACCCAGGTTTGAATAATTTGCTGCGGCGCCGAGACCTGCGCCAGCGTGACAGAGCTGTCGGAAATCGCCTGTTCCCAAGCCGTGCCGGCGGCCTCAGTCATCGAGGTGAGCCAGTGGTAGCCGCCTTCGCCAAACGTCACAATGCCCACGAGAATCACGATCATGGCAAGGATTCCCACAACCAACTCCACCATCGCCTGGCCTGTTTGAAGTCGTCGTTTCATGTTGTCCTATATCAGTGTGCCACGATGCCCCCTTGGTTCCCGCCGCCGGGAGGACAAGGATTGGCATTCGTCTGGCTGTTCCACCACGCAATGCCGATTTGCCGGAACCCCGGGTTTTCCCAAACCCGCAACTGCTGGCAATAAACACAACCTGCCTGCAACCCACTCAATCCCTGATGAGTGTAAGGAGGAATGTGCGTGAACTTATGCTCGAGCCAAGCCGGATCGAAGTCGCCGCCAGAGGAGGAAAACACCAGCGGGATCAAGCGGACGTCGTTAAACACCGGCAGCACCACCGGATACTGCGTCGGCGGCGTGTTCTCGTCTATCTGTCCGAAAGGTCTTGCCGCCGCTGATGCCAGAATCCCGCGGCCAGAGACGGAATTGGCGTTCCGGAGCGCGGAGAGGTTGTTCAAGGCCTCGCTCAGTTCGGTTTGCCGGCCGGCAGCCGTCCAGGAAGTCCGGTCGGGATTGGCCACCGCCATCGTCACGTTCGCTGAAGCCTGCGATACCCAGACCGAATCGGCGTTCCGGCTGCTGTAGTTGCACGACGGCTTCACAGTACCCGCCAGCAACTGCCCCACAAGTGCCGTGTCCCACTGATTATACCAACCTCTGTTATAGACCGCCCAGCGGAGCGGCACGTAGGCCGGCGCTGACGGTAGGTCGAACCGCGGCAAATTGTTCGTCCAGTGGAAGCCGTGCAGCGGCCAGTTGTCGCCGCCCGGCCAGTTCTCGTTTTGCGTCAGTCCGCGGCTGGTCAGCATGCCTTGGATGATGCTATTGAGATTGTTCTGGTCGGCCGATGTAAGCCCGTTCCAGAGCGAGGCATCCGATCGAGGACGCACCCGAAGGCTCAAGAACCTGAACGGATCCACGCCCATGCTGGAGGTCACGGGGCCCCAGAAAGTCCAGTCCGAGTAAATCCACAACAACGGTTTCAGGTAACACCAGTCCTGGCAGGCGATGGCGCCGTAGAAGGCGCGGTCGCCGAGAAACTGCTGCGCATACGCTGTGGCGTTGCTCCAATCCAGATCGCCGTCATCTCCCCACGCGTTGGCCGGCAGCGCCGCCACACCCTGATCGCCGATCTCCCTGCACAGCGCCGCATAATCCATCAGCAACTGCTGCCGCTCGTTCGCGTCGAAGAACTGGAGCCACGGATTATAGACGTAATCGGGGTAATCGCCGGCGTGGGTCTCGATGTATTGCGCCAGATCGTAGAACGTGTTGGCATACGAGGCCACTGCATGCATGCCATTGAGTTTGGCCGCCTGCTGCGCGTGAAGCACGCCCAGCATCGGCCCGACGAAATAAATCCTCGCCTGTAGCTTGTCCAGCGCGCTGAAGAGCGACTGGTATTGTTCCACGGATACACCACCGCTGAACGGCGGCGGGCCGGAGGTCACAATCTCCGTTGTGACCTTCATCAGATTGATCTCACCGATGGCGTTCAGCGACGAGAGCTGCCACCGCGCGCCCATCAGTGCCGCCGAGTCACTGCTGTTCTGCGAACGCACCCGTTGCACTACAACGTGCTGCGTGTCATACACCGAGAACGCCACAAACGTCAGGATGATCATGATCATCATCATGAAGATCAGCGTCTGCCCCCGGCGACCGGGGACGCGGCGCGGACTGCCGGACGTTGGTGTGGCGGTCTTCATTGCAGGTAACGCTCGTAGTGCAACCCCAAGTCCGTCCGGATGTTCTGCATCATGTTGATTGTGGAGTTGGTCCCGTGGTTGAGACGGTAATAAGCGCCCACCATCGGCATCTCCAGTGGATGCTCCTGGTCATGATTCTCCGACAACACGCGCGTGGCAGTATTCGCCGAAATGTTCGGCACCATGTTGTATCGATCCCAATAGGCGTAATCCATGTTTCCGCCTACCGCTTGGTTCAGGTAGAGGGGGATGGCGATGGTTTCAATACCCAGTTGCTCCATCTGCGACCGGTTCTGATCCGGCGATAACATCGTGCCCGAGGCAGGAATCGCCGCCACCCGGTAGGCGCGCTTGGACGTTTCCTGATTGAAACCCACCGTGGCCGACCGCGCCGAAGCGAACGACGCGAACTGCAGCACGCGCTCGTGATTGTAGAGCAGCGCCGCCTGCAAGAACCCCCAAAAAATGAGGCAGAGGACCATGATCACAAAAACCGACTCGACCATCGATTGCCCGCCGTTGGCCCGGCGTGCGCCTTGCCGCAACCACCACCGATGGTCCCGATGCCGTGTCATGCTCCTCTGCCGTGATGCCAAACAAACCTCCCTCCCCCCGAAGGGAAAGGTGATTCAGTTTGATTAGTTTTGACCAAGCCAAACGAGGCAAACTAGGAAGAGCTTGATGAAACGCCAGTCGACGAGAGGTTCTTCAACACGTCGGCGGACTTGGTATTCACATCTGCCTGCGCGTCGCTCGCGTTTGACCCTGAATCGAATGTTGAGACCGTGCCTGCCAGTTTCTGCCGGAGCGTATCGCTGAAGATGCCGAAGATCGCCAGCGCGGCCAACGCCACCACAACGACAATGACGATATACTCGGTCATCGTCTGGCCCGACTTCCTCGTGGGTAACCATTTAGTAATCTTGCTCATGTTCGCTCTCACTGTTCTTTATTCGCCTTTTATGCGATTTGTTTTCTGTCTTGGTTCCGGCCGGCGTCAGTGCCAGCACGGAGTTCTAGGGATACTGCGACGAAAGGAGACTCAGCACGCGATACTCGTGTTCCAGATAGGAATTCAGGAAGATTGCGAGGATGCCGAAGAACAACAACGTGACCCCAGCGACCAACATGAACTCGGTCATTACCTGACCGCTCCGTCGCCGAATCCCGCTGCGCACTTGCGTCATCATCGCCAACATCTCGTGCCTTTCTTAGCCTCCCAACTACACCATGAATTTAGCAGCCGACAAGCCCCTCAGCAACCTCTTTCTGCCCGCTGTGCCCGCGCGAGCGTCCTCGCGGCCCCCTGACACGAGTCGGGGATGATCGTCGCAAGGAGTTCCCAGTCCGCATCGTCACCTCGGCGGCTACGTGTAGCCCCCGACGTGAGTCGGGGGAATGATGCGCCCGTCACGCGTGCCCCGTCCGCCGTCTTACGACGGCGGCTACAGTCCTTCTTCGTCTCTGCGCTCCTGCCAATAAAGCTTCCAAAACAACTCCCAAAAACCATCCGCCAGCGGATGCACTGTCGGATACCCCGGTACAATCGCGCCGTTGTAAGGCCAATCCCTTTCCCGCCTCGCCAATTCCGCTCGCACCGGATTCGCCAGTACGTAGTAGCAAGTTCTGGCAAAAGCATCGTGCTGCCGTTCTTCATCACGCAAGACATGATCATGCGCCTGATGTTGCCAGTGGCGATCATGACCCAACGTTGGCTTCAATTGACCGCGAAGAAACCTCATCGCATTGCGTTGGTCCGAGTCTCGCGTCATCCCCATCCAGACGAAATGGAGATGATCGGGCATCAGGCAATACGTCGGACAAAGCAAACTCTCGCGCGCCGCCGCGTGGAGCATCATCTCCCGAAACGCGGCGTGAAACGCCGGAGTCAGCCAGCCGCGTGCGCGTTCTGCAAGTGTAAGGGTCCAAAAGACGACCGCGTGACTTTGGTATCGGGGATGTTCGAGTCGTGGAAGTTTGCCTTTGTGAGGCGCAGTCATGACGGCTGTATTAGTTGTGGAATGAAACAAGTTCAAGCCCGGATTCCTTCGTGGCCCTGCCTCGTAGCCCCCGACGTGAGTCGGGGGAATGCCGGATCCGTCACGCGTGACCCCTCCGCCGTCTTACGACGGCGGCTACGTGTAGCCCCCCCCCCGACGTTCAAGTAGCCCCCTCCGATGTGAGTCGGGCGAAGATTCTCGCAAGGAGGCCGCTTCGGTCGTGAGCCATTCAGTCCGCCGTCTCACGACGGCGGCTACGACCGACGGGCAATGGCGATTTTGAGTTTGGATTTCGCAGGGACAGGACGTTAGGGTGGCAATCGCAAATAATGAACTGGCTCGACAAACTTGAACAGCGCTTTGGCCACATCGCCGTGCCCGGGCTGATACGGATCATCGTCGTGGTCAACGTGCTGGCGTTTGTCATGCTTCGCATCGACCCGAGTTGGATCGGGGCGCTGACACTCGATCCAAACCGCGTCATGCACGGCGAAGTCTGGCGGCTCATCACCTATCTCTTCATCCCGCCGGAGATGGACCCGATCTTCCTGTTCTTCGCACTCTACTTCCTCTGGATCATGAACGACGGTCTCGAACAAGAATGGGGCGCCTTCCGGCTGAACGTCTTCTATGTCTGCGGCATGATTGCGACGACGGTGGTGGCGTTCTTCATCACGCACCACTCCGTCACCAACGCGTTCCTGAACCTCTCGATCTTTCTCGCGTTCGCCACGGTGCTGCCGGACTTCGAGGTGCTGCTATTCTTCATCCTGCCCGTGAAGGTGAAATGGCTGGGCTGGCTCGCGGCGGCGTTTGTCGGCGTGGAAATCGTGCTATCGCCTTATCCGGCGAACCTCGCGCCGATTGTCTCGCTGACCAATTACCTCTTGTTCTTCGGCCCGCAGTTCTTTCAGTCCGCGGCGACCCAGCGTGAGGACATGCTCCGCCGCGCGCGTTTCGAGGCGGCCAGCCATGTCGGCCCGCTGGAGACGCGACATCGCTGCGCCATCTGCGGCAAGACAGAGGTGGACAACCCGGAGATGGAATTTCGCGTCGCTGAGGATGACTTGGAATACTGCATGGAGCATCTCGCCCAGGCGCCGGCGGGGAAAAAGGACTGACACCGACCCTTCATGCAAAACGCATCGCATCCCAACCCCGCCCCAACCCACGCCCGGCAGTGGGTCATCTTCTTCGCGGTCACGCTGGCGGTGGTAACCTACGTGGACCGCGCGTGCATCTGGCAAACCGCAGGCGACATCCAGCGCGACCTCGGCTTCGACAAAGAGCAGATGAGCTGGATCTTCGCGGTGTTCTCGGTGGCCTACGGGCTGTTCGAGATTCCCGGCGGATGGATGGGCGACCGGTTCGGACCGCGCGCGACGCTGATGAGAGTAGTGTTGATGTGGTCGCTCTTCACCGCGGCAACTGGCTGGGCTTGGAACTGGATTTCGATGGCGGTTTGCCGGTTTTTCTTCGGCGCGGGCGAGGCGGGCTGTTTCCCAAACCTGACGAAGGTCTTCTCGATCTGGCTGCCGAAGTCCGAGCGGGTGCGGGCGCAAGGCATCATGTGGCTGAGCGCGCGCTGGGGAGGAGCGTTCACGCCATTGCTGGTGGTGTGGGTGTTGAGTTTTGCGAGCTGGCGTATGGCCTTCATGTTGTTCGGCATGCTGGGAATCGTCTGGGCCATTTTCTTCTACCGTTGGTTCCGCGACGACCCGCGGGTCCATCCGTCGGTGAACAGCACTGAGCTGGCGTTGCTGGAAAGCGCCACCCACAACGCCGTCGGCCACGGCGACGTGCCCTGGCGGCGGTTCATGGGCAGTGGCTCCGTATGGCTGCTGTGGCTGCAATACTTCTGCATCAACCTTGCGTGGTATTCCTATATCAGTTGGCTGCCGACGTTCTTGAGCGAGACCTACGGCATGGCGATGACCAAGGAATCGCTCGCGATACTGACGGGACTGCCGCTGTTCTTCGGCGGTATCGGCTCGCTGTTCACCGGCATGGTGTCGGCGCGGCTGGCGTTGTGGCTGGGCAGCACGGCGCGGACGCGCCGCGTGCTCGGCTGCGTCGGATTTGCGGGCGCGGCAGCGATGCTGGTTCTTTCCACGCAGGTCAACAGCGTGCTGACGGCAGCGGCGGCAGTGCTGGGTTTTTCGACGCAGGTCAACAGCGCGCTGATGGCAATGGTGCTGGTCGGGTTGGCGGCGTTCGCCAACGACCTGAGTATGCCCGGCTCGTGGGCCGCGTGCATGGACATCGGCGGTCGTTACGCCGGCTCCCTTTCGGGCAGCATGAACATGGTTGGCCAGATTGGCTCGGCCATCGGCCCGGTGGCGGTGGCGCAGGTGCTGAAATACAGCGGCAACAACTGGGCGTTGACGTTCTGGATGGCGGCGGTCGTCTATGCCGTCGGCGCCGTGTGCTGGTTGTTCATTGACCCCGTGACGCCGCTGGACGGGAAGGAGCCGGCAAAGGCCACGCCGCCTGGAGCTGCGTGACATTATCTTTGCGCGCTAAACTCTTTCCAATTTCGCCGCGTTCGCTACACTACTGCCTGGTCCGCTGACGGAATGTTTGAACTGAATGCTATGAAGACTCGCCACGGTTTGCTGCTGTCATTTCTGGTTTTGCTCACGGTCGCCTCGCTTGGTTCAGCGCAAGAATGGACGCGGTTTCGCGGGCCAAACGGCATGGGGATCAGCCCCTGCAAGACGATTCCGACGAAGTGGACAGAGAAGGATTTCCAATGGAAGATCGAACTGCCGGGCAAGGGGCATTCGTCGCCGGTGGTCTGGGGCGAGCGCGTGTTTATCACGAGCGCCGAGCCTGTCGCGCCGGGTGGGTTCCATGCACTCTGCTTCAACGCCGTCAACGGCAGCAAACTCTGGCAGCGTGATTTTCCACTGGCGCCATTCCAGAAGAACGCGCTCAATAGTTTCGCCTCGGCAACGCCAGCGGTGGATGCAGAGCGGGTCTATATGAGTTGGGGCACGCCGGAGCATTTCATGCTGGCTGCGTTAGACCACGCGGGCAAAACGGTCTGGGAACGCGACCTCGGTCCGTTCATCAGCCAGCACGGCCCGGCCGTGTCGCCGGTTCTTTACGATGGCCGCGTCATTCTCGGCAATGAGCAGGACGGCGTGAGCTTCCTGATCGCGGTGGACGCCAAGACCGGCAAGACGCTCTGGCAGACGCCACGCAAGGGCGGCGACCAGATGTCGGCCTATTCGGTGCCCTGCATGTTCCACCCGAAGAACGGCAAGCCCTTCCTGGTGTTCAACAGCAGGGCTCACGGCATATCGGGGATCGATCCTGATAACGGCAAGGTGCTTTGGGAATGCGAGGTGCTCAGCGCGCGCAGCGTCAGCTCGCCCTTCATTTCCGAAGCGGCAGGGATGGTCTTCGGCACCTGTGGCGGCGGAGGTGTTGGCATGTACATCACGGCCATCCGGCCGGGCGATCCAACCAAGGGCGTGAAGGCAAAGGAGGCTTACCGCATCAAGAAGCCCGCAGCGCCGTATGTGCCGACCAGCCTGGCGGTCGGCGACGTGGCCTATCTCTGGACCGATCAAGGCCTCATCTCGTGCATCACGATCACCACCGGCGAAGTGCGCTGGCAGCAACGCACCAAGGCCGACGCCGCCACCAAGGAAGGCTTCTTCGCCTCGCCCATCTGGGTGGATGGCCGCGTGTTCAATGTGTCGCGTGACGGCGAGGTGGTCGTGATCGAGGCCTCGCCTGATCACTTCAAGGAACTGTTCCGCTTCCCGCTGGGCGAAACCGCCCATGCCACGCCGGCGGTTTCCGGCGGACGGATGTTCCTGCGGACGGAGCGACATCTGTTCTGCCTCGGCGGAGAGAAGCGCTGAGCGGCAGGTTGATTTCAAACGAAAGGAAAGAACATGAAACTCGTGACCCTGTTGTTGACTATGTTGGCCATCGCTGTCACCGCGACGGCTGCTGGCGTCGTTTACGAAGGCAAGGACGGTCCCGGCAAGGGCAAGCACGTCGTCCTGCTCTCCGGCGACGAGGAATACCGTTCCGAGGAAGCCATGACCCTTCTCGGCCGCATCCTCGCCGTGCACCACGGTTTCAAATGCACTGTGCTTTATTCCATCGACCCGAAGACCGGAGAGATTGACCCGACCGTCAAGAACAACATCCCCGGCATCGAGGCGCTCGACACCGCTGACATGTGCGTGATGTCCCTCCGCTTCCGCGAACTGCCCGACGAGCAGATGAAACACTTCGTGGACTACCTGAACGCCGGCAAGCCGATCCTCGCGTTGCGAACCTCCACGCACGCGTTCGCCTACAGCAAGGACAGCAAGAGCGCCTACGCGAAGTTTGATTGGAAGAACAAAGAGTGGCCCGGCGGTTTCGGCCGGCAGGTGCTCGGCGAGACGTGGGTGGCGCATCACGGCTGGCACGCTCATGAAGCCACGCTCGGCGTCGTTGAACCGTCGGCGAAGGACCATCCCATTTTGCGCGGCGTGACGCAGGTGTTCGGGCCGACGGACGTTTACACCGCTAATCCGCCCGCGGACTGCAACATCATCATGCGCGGCCAGGTGTTGACCGGCATGAAGCCGACAGACCCGCCGGTCGTCGGCAAACAGAAGCCGACGGATAAATGCGAGAAGAACAACCCCATGCAACCGGTGGTCTGGCTGCGCAACTACACCGGCGAAGCGGGCAAGACTTCGAAGATCGTCACAACGACGATGGGCTGCGCCGCGGACCTCCAGAGCGAGGGTTTCCGCCGCCTCCTCGTCAACGCTTGCTACTGGGCGCTCGGCCTCGAAGATAAAATCTCTGCCAACAGCAGCGTGGAGCTTGTTGGTCAGTACCAACCGCCTTTCGGCTTCGGCAAGTTCGTCAAAGGCATGAAGCCCACCGACCTCCAATTGAAGTAACTGAGTCCGGCAAGAACCACGTGTTCCAGTTCGCGTCCTGCCGACACCAGTGCAGGCAGCGCAGTCCATTTTGATATGAAACGTTTCTTTTTCTCCGTGTCGTGTTTTTCCATGTTCCTTGTTTCTGTCCTGGCCGCGGACGCTCTTGAGGTCAAAGTGGTCATCCAGAAGGCGGACAAAACACTCGAGACGCGGATGCTTCCCTTGAAAGAGGAAGGGAACGTCCAGAAGCTGGTGATCCCAAAAGATTCTGTTCCGAAAGGACTGCTGACTCTTGAAGTCCATCATCCTTACGCGACGGCGAAGGCGGGCGAGGACGGGTTCTACGTTTTCTGTTCGGGAATGTACGGGACGTTCAAGAAGCTGGCTAAAGACGCTGAATACAAGAACAGCTACGTGGTGATGCCCATCT
This sequence comes from Verrucomicrobiota bacterium, assembly GCA_016235595.1. Lineage (GTDB taxonomy): Bacteria > Verrucomicrobiota > Verrucomicrobiia > CAIQCK01 > CAIQCK01 > CAIQCK01. Next base: position 226,444 of record JACRJX010000015.1, on the reverse strand, counting down.
GGGGCGTCAAGACGCCGCGGGGAGCGATGACGGCGATCATGACCGGGATGCGATATGAAGCAGCCCATCACGCGAGATACCAGAAAGGGGTCTATACCATCTTCCCGCGTTACAACATCAACGGCGATGATGTGTACGAGGATTTCGGAATTGAGTTCCACCTGCTGGATAAGACAGCGACCTATTCCGACATGGCGAAAGTCTACCGCAAGTACCAACTCGAACGCGGAGCCTGCCGTCCTCTGAAGGAGCGCATCAAAGGCAATCCTGAGCTGGCCTATGCCGCCCAAGCGATGGAGATCCGCGTCCGAATGGGATGGAAGCCGGTCCCCTCCCCTGTTCCGGAGCAGACTGCGGAGAACGAACCGCCGTTGAAAGCAGTCGTGACGTTTGAGCGGATGAACCAGATCATCGACGAGTTCAAGCGGCAGGGAATCAACAAGGCGGAATTCTGTCTGGTCGGCTGGAACATCGGCGGCCATGACGGCCGTTATCCGCAGATATTCCCGGCTGACGAACGGCTGGGCGGAGAGGCCAGACTCAGGGAAACCATCAAGAAGGCGCAGAAGGAAGGATTCCAGATCACCTGCCATACGAACAACTCCGACGCCTACCGGGCCGCGGCCATCGGTGGATGTTGGGATGAGCACTATCTTCTTGTCGGGAAGGACGGACACTTCAGGCAGTACACAACCTGGGGCGGCGGCAACATGTACGAGACCTGCCTGGAACCGATCTACAAGCGGTTCGTCCGGGATGATTTCACGAATCTCCGCGAACTCGGTTTTCGCGGCGTCCATTACATTGACGTCCTGTCCACCGTCAATCCACGCACCTGTTATTCGAAGGAACATCCGCTGACAAAACAGCAATATGCGAATTGGGCGGACAGGATTTTCGCCGATACGAAAAAAGCCTTCGGCGGCGCCAGCTCTGAAGGCGGCTTCGACTATTTTGTGGGCAACCTTGATTCCGCCCTGTGCATCACGTTCTACAAACCGGGCGGAAAACTGAATCCGCTGATCGAGCGATACGTTCCGTTCTGGCACCTCGTTTATAACGGCATCGTCTTGAACAGTCCCTTCCGCTCCTCGATCAACTACACGATCAAGGATTCGCTGACTCATCTAAAGGTGATCGAATTCGGCGGACGCCCGCATTTCTATTACTATTCAAAGTTCCAATCCTCGGGTTCGAACTCCATGGGCGAGGTGGATCTTGTCTGCGGTTCGGATGAGGAATTGAAAAGTTCCGTCGCAAGCATCAAGAAAGGGTTCGTGGAGTTTGAGAAACTGCGCCACCTGCAGTTGGAGTTCCTCGATTCCCACGACAGCGTCGCGAAGGACGTCTTCAAGTCAACCTTCTCGGACGGAACGAACATCATCACCAACTACTCCGATTCCGACTTTGACTGGAAAGGGAAGGTCGTCAAGTCCATGAGTTATGTCGTCATCAAGTAAACTCCGGGCAGGACCGGGGTATTTGGTAGACGAATCATTTGCCTTGTGACCATGGCAGGGTCACGGGCATGCTCGTTCAGTTCTTGGGATTCATCGGATGGAAACTGAATATCTTTCGACAGGTTTCAAGGATGTTGACGGCGCGCAGAATCAGGATGCGTATTTCGAGTGCCTGACGTTGCTGGACTCGCTGCCTTATTACAGGGAATACAAGACAAGAAGCTACGCGTTGTTGGAACTCCACCCCGGGCAAACGGTGCTGGAAGCCGGTTGCGGGCTGGGTGACGACGCCTTCCGAATGGCCGAACGGATCATGCCCGGGGGAAAGGTTGTAGGCGTGGATGCCAGCACCGCCATGATCCATAAAGCCCGGTTACGCAACCGCACCGCGCGATTGCCGGTCGAGTTTCTGGCCGGGGACATCAAGGCGCTGCCCTTTGCGAGTCATTCCTTTGCGCGATGCCGGATTGACCGCGTGCTTCAACACATTTGCGAGCCGCAACAAGCCATAGCCGAACTGGTCCGCGTCCTTGAACCCAACGGCCTGCTTCTGGCGTATGACAATGACTGGGGAACATTTGCGATTGCATCTGAAGCGGTTGAGATGACGCGAACCGTTGAACGTTGCTGGTGCGATTCCTTCACCAACAGCAGGATTGGCCGGGATTTGCCGGACCATTTTCGCACCGCCGGCCTATCGGATGTGATCATTCGTTCCGGAACGTCTGTCATCACGGATTTTGAAATGGCGGACAAAGTGTATAACCTGCGGGCTACAGTTCAGAAGGCAGTGGAAGTAGACCTCATCTCCGCACCCCAAGGTTGCATCTGGATCGAGGAACAGATCGAGCGAACCGTCAATGGCTGTTTCAAGGTGTCGCTGACGGCCCATACCGTTGTCGGAAGAAAACGCCGACCCGCCTGAAGCGTTGAAATTACAGGCGCTCAGACCAGCGGCAACTGCTCGTCACCATCCGCTGTGACTCGACCGCGCAACGCGGGATAGCGTGCCAACAGCGACGCAGGCGCTTTCACCGCTGCCGCGTCCTCTGTCAAACGCCCCTGCATCTCCAGCGCGTTGGCGAATGCTTTCGCGTCGCGGTGGTTGTTGAACACTACGAACGTTTTCTTCGTCTGGCTGGCCACCTGCTTGATCTTCACGAGCAACTCCCCCAGTTCCATGTCCGAGTAGAGGTAATCGTATCGACCGCCGTAGATTTCCTGCTCGCGACGGAACCAGTTGGCGGCGTTGCGGCCGTGGAGCCGGACGTAGCCCATGTCGGTCGTCGCGCGCGTCAGCATCCCGATACAATGCTCCAGCGCCGGCTGGTCTATCCCGCAGAATGTGATGTGCCGCTCGCGGAAAAACTCCATCGCCTCATCGGTGCGCCACGAATCGTGCCGAACCTCCACCGCCACCGGCCAGCCGGCGAAATCGCCCGCCAGCCGCAATAGCCAGTCGCGATTCGCAGCATCATTTCGGAAAGACCACGGGAATTGAAACAGCAGCGCGTCGAGCCTCCCCGCCGCGCGCAACGGCTCCAACCCGCGCGTGCCGAACTGCAAGTCGTCACGCGTCCAAGGCGTTTGCCGCTCGTGTGTGAACCTCTGCCACGCCTTGGCAAGGAGGTGGAAGTCGGGAAGGTCGGCGAGTTTCTTCAGCCAGCTTTCCGTCACGCGCGGCTCCAGCGGCCGGTAGAATGACGCGTCCACCTCCACGCAGCCGAGGTATTGCGCCACCGTCCGCAGCCGATCACCCGGATTGCCCTTCGGATAGACAACGTTCTCCCAGTCCGGATAACTCCATCCCGCCGTTCCGATGTAGATAGGCTCACTCTGCGGCGATTTCATACCACAGCGTCTTGAACTGCGGACCGATCTCGAAGCTGAGCCGGCCATCAGCGAGCATCGAGGGAACTTCGCCGCCGCGAGCGCCGGAGCCGTCGAGGGCGAACACCTTGGCCGTCTTCAGCTTCGTGTCGAGCGTCACCTTCGCGCCGATGCCTTCGCAAACCGTCGGCGCACTGCCCCATTTGTTGCTGACGGTGGTGTGTTCATCATTCCATCCCATGCCGGTGTTCTCAACGTTGCCCGCCGCCACCAGCAACAACCGGCGCGATTGCGCGAGCGGTTTGCCATCCGCCGTGTTGAGCGTCAGCACGGCGAAATCACGCGCGTTCGTCTTCACCGCGAACTCCGCGCCACCGAGTTTCGTCGTTTTGCCCGTGCAGCGGCCCACGACCGCCTTTGCGGCGGGCGCATCCACCGTGTAGAGCGCAGCGTCGGCGTCCCACCCGAGCTGCGAACCCGCCCGGCCCTGACGCGCAACGGCAGGTTCGCCGCTGCCTGAGAAACTCACACTGGCGCGGCGCTTGAGCAACTCGTCCATCTCGACACCGGCTTTCTTCCATGCAGCGGTCATCGAAATGTTCTCCGACGTCAGTCTCACCACCTCATCGGCGGGGATGCTCAGCCGCATCGCACCGCGCGCCGGCGCGACCTCGCCGAGCCGGAACATCAGCGCGGCGGCTGGCAGGAACGCGAGCTTGCCCGGATGTTGCTGAAGCGAGAAATAGCCGTTGATTTTGCCGTCGGCCCCGTTGGTGCCGCCCCAGTCGAACTGGAAGAAACCATCCCAGTCCTGCATCGCGGCGAAACTGGCGATCATCGGGAACATCTCGGCCGCGTAGTGGCTCGGCGCGGGATGGTCGTATTCGCTGACGGTGAACGCTTTGCCGGTGACGCGATGAGCCGCCAGCCGCGCGAAATTGCCAGTGTCCTTTGCGGCGACCATCGGTGTGTTGGGGATCAGCCAGTCTTTGGGATCCCACGGCCGCCGGGGGAAGCGTGGATGCTGCCAGTAGGCGTGCATGTCCACGTAGTCGTTGAACGACTCGCGGTAGGTGCCGGCGATCTCACCGTAGCTCGCCTGCGTATCAATGATGTTGGCGCGAACGCCAAGCTCTTTCTTCAGAAACGTGCGCATCCCGTCGGTGTAGGCGCGCTCGGTCTCTGCGAGAAACCGCGTCCAGTCCAGTCCGCGCGGGGTTGGCACCAAGGCGCGCGGCGCGCCGACGGTGCCGTTGTCGAGTGACTCGCCCGCCCTGAGGCCGAGCGAGCCGCCGGGACGCAGCGTCAGGTCTTTCAAACGAAACTCGCCAACCGGCCCATCACCGATCACAAAATCGAACCGCACCGAACCCGGCTCAACGCGCGCGGCGCGGAAGGTGAAGCTGAAGTTCTTCCACTGCGGCGTCAGTTCGGCGTCCTCGTTCAGGCCGCAGTTGTGCCAGTCGGTTTTTTGGAGCCGCACGCTCAACGGCAGTTTGCGCGGCACGTCGGAGCGGGCGGAGAATTCCACGGTATGGAGTTTGCCTTCCTCCAACGTCAGGCCGGTCCAGTGAAGTTGCGCGTGCCAGCTGATCGCCGGCAGTTTCTTGACGACAACGCGCGTTTCGCCGGAGGCGTCCTTGGAAATCTGAAAGTTCTCACCGCCCTGGGTCGAGCACTTGCCGGGCAGGAGGTCCGCGCCCAATTCCTCGCGCCCGCCCCATGCCGCCAGAAGTTTCTCCGCCGAACCGTAGCGGGCTTTGAGCCACGCGTTCCATTTCTTGAGCACATCATCCCGATAGTAATCGGGCAAGGCGGGCACCTTGAGTTGGAGCAGCGAGTTCTCATTGTTGATCTCGACGATGGCAACGCACGGCTCAGCGGCATAGGCGGTCTTGGTGTAGGGGTTGACGTGCGTCAGCAACGCGCGGGCATACTCACGCTGCATCCGGATCATCTGGTCGTTGATCTTGTCGAGTCCCTTGCCATAATGCGGCAGTTTCTCGCGCCGCTCACGGTCGTTGGCGAGACCGTCAGGGAAATCCTCTCCTTCCCAGTAGTTGCGCGAGACATGGAGGTTGATGTTGGCGTAGACGCCGTGCTTCTTCAGCGCCGCGATGAAGTAGTCAAGCCGGTCGAGCTGGTCGGGATCGAACTCGTTCTTCTTCGGCGTGCCGTTCTTCCAGATGCCGCGAGGCGCGGTCTGGTTGTCCATGTGGTGAAACCGGATGCAGTTGATGCCAAGACTGGCCAGCCGCGCAGCGAGTTTGTCGGCAGTGTCATGGTCGGGGAACGCGCTGCCGAAGGTGAAGTTGGTGGCAAGGAACTTGATGCGCTTGCCGCGGCCGTCCACAAAATGACCGTCCTTGGTGCGAACGAAACCATTTTGGCCGGCAGGCATATCGTTGAGCCACGACATGTCAGTGACACCGCGGTTCGGTTCCAGCCCGGGCATGACGAATGGAAACATTTCTTCCGCGCGCGCGGCCGTCGCGACGGCGAGCAGCGTCATGGCGACAAGGGCGAAACGGGCAACGGAGGAACGGGGATTCAATTGCGGTATCATGAGAGGCTCCTGACGCCGCGAGAGGCAGTTCTACAATTCGCGGCTAAGTTGCTGTAACATGCGTTTTTCGCGCGACGGCGGCATCACCTGCAGCATGCCGGGAATGATGGCGCGGGCGATCTCACGACGGTGGCGGATCTGGTCGTAGAGTTCCGCCGCGAGACGGTTGTCGAACCGTACCAAGTAGGCTTCGCAGAAATTGATCATCAACCGGCGCATCGTCAGAGCGTTCTCGCTATCCACGTCGGGCGGCGGCGGCATGCTCAGGATCAATTCTCGCGGCACCGGCAGGGACACCTCGCCGGCCTCGGCGCGGAACGATTGCACAAAGCCCGGCAACGTGACGCTGACGCTCGGCGGAATCTTGCCGACAAAGAGGAACCGGTTCTCCCCGACGCGCGCAATCCAGCAGGCGATACGCTTGCGGCCGGTCGAGCCTCGCTGGTGGTAGTTCATGCCGAAGGTGACCACGGCAGAGTGCGGCACCGGCATCATGGTGAAACTGATTTCCTCGGCCTCGGAGCCGGGCTGGCGCGCCTGGTTCTCCTGATGCTGCATCCAACGCTCGATCAGTTCCGAGATGCGCGCGGCAATGCCTTCGAAGTCCGGCCGATCAAATCGTCCCACGATGTCAGGCCGGTCACCGGCAAACGGATCGCCCCAACGGCCACGAACACTCTCGGCGTCAGCCGCGGCGGAACCGTCACCGCGAATCGCCGCGAGCCGCGGCATGGCGTGCAAGAACGCCTCAATGACCGTGGCGCGCAGTGGCATCGACGCCCGGCTGTTCCAAAGCTGCTTCGCGAGCGCGGCGGCCAGGTCGCGCCATTGATCGGCCTCGACCTTCGCCGGACTGCTCATGTCCACCAACCGCACGACTGCGGGCGTGGACGCGCTGGGCGCTGGTTGCACAACGGCGACCGGCTCGGATTGGGTCGGCGCAGGCGTGACAGGCAGCGGGGGTGTTGCGGGTAGTGGTGGCGACGGAGGCGCGAAGGGTGGTGGTCCCTCCGGCTTGACCAGCAGCGCGCCCAATTGCACCGCGGTCGCTGTTGCCTTGGACGAGAGTTTCGGCGGCGCAGGTGCGATTTCGGTTTCCGGGAATCCGAATTCCAGCGGCGGTACGATGCCTTGCAGCACGGGCGAAGGTGTCGGAGCCGGCGGTGGTGGCGGAGTGATCGCCGCGACCGGCACGGGCGGAAGCACAGGCTCCGGCAATTTCGGCGCGGGGACTGGTGCTGGCAGCCTGGCCGCGATCGGCGCGAACGCAGGAGCTTTTCGGGGTCGGTGTGGCGCCGGTGGCGGTGGCGGTGGTCTGAGAACAGGTTCTTGCGCTGCCGGCGCGGGTGCGGGTGGCGGAGCGACTGCGACCGCTGGCGACGGCGGAAGGGCCGGTTCGATCAACTGTGGCGCTGCGGGCGGCGGCGGCAATGAGGAAGGAGGTGGCGCGAACGCAGGCGCCTGGCGCGGCGCGGGCGGCGCAGGAGCGGCTGGCGGCGGTGTCACCGGTGGTGTCAGTGCCGCGAGCAGTCCGGCAGGCAACGCGGGTGAGGGCTGCGGCGCGCACGGAGACGGTGGCTGGGCCAACGGCAATCGAATACGGCGCGGCGCGGCAGGCGCGCGAAGATTCGATGGAACCGGCGCGACCATTTCGACCAATTCAGGTGCAAGGGCCGGCGCGGGTCGTGGCGCAGGCGGCGATGGCGGCGAAACAAGCGGTCGCCGCACTCGAGCTGGCGCAATTGGCGCGTGGAGGTTTTTCGGCACTACCGCTTCAACGGCGGACGCCAGCTTGACTGGAACCGGCGCAGACGGCGCGGGCACCACCTTGAGCGGTCGGGAAGCAAAGGTCCCAACCGGCTCTGACGGAAGAGCAAGCTCCGGCTGTTTTGGAGTGGACACTGGCGAGGGGATATCCTGCTCTTCGGGAGGCACCGTGGACTCTGGCGGGATGACGACGAGTTTGGCGCAGGAAGGACAGGGAATCTCCATTCCGATGCCCGTATCATCCACCACGAGACGTTGGCCGCAGTGGATGCATTTGAAAAAGATATCCATGCAACAAAACCAGTAATTAGACTATCGACAGCAACGCGGCGTTGTCAACTTGTGGCAGCCATGCCCAAACGTTCGCGAAAATAAGGAATGGTCAACCGCAGTCCTTCGTCGAGATCCACCCTGGGCTCCCAGCCGAGCAGTTGGCGCGCGCGAGCAATGTCAGGCCGGCGTTGTTTCGGATCGTCCACCGGCAGTGGTTTGGAGATGATCTGCGAGCGGGAACCGGTGATCTTGATGATCGCTTCCGCAAACTGGCGCACCGTCATCTCCGCAGGGTTGCCGACGTTCACCGGCTCGTGGAAATCCGTGCGCGACAACCGCCAGATGCCGTCCACCAGGTCGCTAACGTAGCAGAAGCTGCGCGTCTGGTTGCCATCGCCGAAAACTGTGAGCGGCTCGCCCAGCAGCGCCTGGCTGGCGAATGCCGGCACGACGCGGCCGTCGCGCAGCCGCATCCGCGGGCCATAGGTGTTGAAGATGCGGACGATGTGGGTGTTGACCTTGTCTTCGAGCAGATAGGCCATCGTGAGCGCCTCGGCAAACCGCTTGGCCTCGTCGTAGCAACCGCGTGGACCGACGGGATTGACGTTGCCCCAGTAGCTCTCGGTCTGCGGATGCACGAGCGGATCGCCATAGACCTCGCTGGTGGAGGCGATCATAAAACCGGCGCGCTTGTTTTTGGCCAGACCGAGGGCGTTGAGCGTGCCCAGCGAGCCGGCCTTCAGCGTCTTGACCGGATACTCGCCGTAATCCACCGGGCTGGCCGGCGAGGCAAAGTGATACACAAACTCCACCGACCCCGGCACCTTCAGGTATTGGGTTACATCCTGCTCGATCAGCACGAAGTCGGGATTGTCGTCGAGGTGTTTGATGTTGTCGCGCGAACCGGTCAGAAAATTGTCCACCGCGAACACGCGCCAGCCCTCGGCGAGCAACCGGTCACAAAGATGCGAGCCAACAAAGCCCGCGCCGCCGGTCACAACCGCAACAGGTTTACGAGGAATCGTCGTAGTCATTATCTCTCAGGTTTCAAAAACTCGCGCAGCATAGAGAGCAGCCCGCGCACTGGCAAGAACGAAGCCAGAACGCAAAAAGGGGCGCCCCACCCCTCTGTGCCAGACAGCTACCTACCGCGGCACGCCCATGCGGTCCTTCAGGTCGAGTGGCGTGTCGCGGTCAGCCAGCGTCTTTTCGATGATTGGCCGGTAGAGCTCAGGCCGGCGGCCTGCGAAGAGCACCGCGCGAAAATCCGTCCGCCGTTCGGGAATGAACTTCGGGTAGTAGGCGTGGAGGTAGCCCTTCTGTCCTGCGCGGCCGGGCTTGTCGGAGCGCGCAAACCAAACGCGACCTGCGTCGAGGTCAACCTCCGCCGTGGCCACGCCTTCGCTCCAATACGGTGTGGCGGCCACGACGTGGCCGTAGGGATCGATCACGTAACTGCGCTGGCTGATATCTGACATCGGAAAATGCGCGGCAGCCATCCAAACACCGTTGTCAATCGCGCGCGTCTCCTGCATCCAGCGGTTGAACACGCCCGACGGTCCCCACGACTGCGACGGACAGAAGATGATCTCCGCGCCTTGCAACGCCATCGCCCGCGTGATTTCCTGCGAGTAGATGTCGCCGCAGAGGATGATGCCGATGACTCCGAAGTCGGTCGCGAACACCGGCAGTTCCTTGCTGTCGCCATATTGCGAGATGCGATACTTGCCGACAACCTTGCCCTCGCGATCCCACAGGTACGCCCAACTCGCGCGGCTCCCCTTCTTGTAAGGCATCTGCGGGTCGCGCAGTCCGCCGATGATGATGTAGCTCCGATACTTCCGCGCCTTCTCCGCCACCATCGCAAACGTCTTCTCCGCAGCCGGCGTGTCGGTCGCGAATCCAAACTCACTCATCACGATCACGTCGGAGCCACGCGCGCCCGCCGCGTCGAGGATTTTGGCGAACTCCGAGTCAGGCTTTGGATTGGGTCCGTGGTTCATGAACACCTGCGCGATGCTGACGTTGATCCGTCGCTTCTGCGGTTTGGCGACCAGCGGCTTGATGTCACGCTCGACCAGATGGCGAAACAGGCTGCGGTCTTCGTGGAACGTCAGTTGATAGAGATCCGTGGGCCGTTTCAAATCCACCGCCGCCACGGCCACGCCCGCGCGGATGCCGGTATCGGCCACGACGATTCCCGACCGGTCAATGACGCAACCGCGCCCCAGCGGCGCGCCCGCATAGGCCGGGTGGTTGCTGCATAGATACGGCAGTTCACCAGCGTAGTTGGCGCAGGCGAATGTGACATGATCGTCGAACGCGCGTGTTCGCATCAACACATCCGTCGGCGCAGACTGCGGCACCGGCTCCGGCGCGCTCGAACAAAGCACCAGTTCCGCGCCCTTCAGCGCCAGCACCAGCGGAATCTCCGACCAATACAGATCCGTGCCGATCATCAGCCCAACCTTGCCGAAAGGCGTATCGAACACCGGCAACTCATCGCCGAGCGCAATCGGCTCATCGGGCAGACGATGCGACTTGCGATATTTGCCCACCACCACGCCATCGGGACCAATCAGGTAGGACGTGAGAAACGTTTTCCCTTCGGCTTGCTCCTTGAGATTGGCGACGACGTAGAACTTCGCCTTTGCCGCCGCCTGTCGAATCGCTTCCAGCGCAGCGGTTGCCGCCGCGCCGCCGTCGGTCGGCACGCACTCCTGCGGCAGACAAACGATCTGTGCGCGCTGCTCCGCCGCCCGACCGAGCATCTCCAGCGTATGCGCCAGCGTCCGGTCCTTGTCGGCCCACGAGAGCGTCACCGCGCCGACCCGCACCGGCTCAGCGGCGGGAAGCTGGAGACTGTTCGCTACGAACAACATCGCCGTCAGAAGAACACCGCAGACTGGTCTTTTCAATTTCGTGATTTGCACAAGTCACTCCTCCATCGTCTCACTGTTCTCACACAGCATCCGTCAGGACATACGGGTTACGGTAGGTTGGGCGGAGGTATTTGTTGGCTTCGTCGCAGTTGGTGAAGCGTTCGGTTCCGGCGTCGAAGAGCAACTTCTTGTTGCCGACGCGATAGGCGATGTTCCCGAGGTGCTCCAGGCAGGCGCTGAAATGACCCTGCTCGATCTCGCCGTTGGGCTGTCGCCGCGTGCGAATACAGTCAATGAAGTTTGGCAGGTGCCATTTGTCGGGATGGTAGCCCTTGTCCTGCGCGACGAGCTTGTTGCCGCCCTCGAACACTTGCCAGCCCGCGCCGTGCCGGCCCAGATACATCATTCGCTTGCTGCCGTAGATTTCGATGCGGTCGCCGTTCTGCGGCCAGTAGGGCCACTTATCGCCGATACGCACTTCAGGCGGCGACTTGCTGTTGTAGGGCGAGGAGCCGGTGTTGTGGAAAGTCATCACCATCTTGTCGAACGCGAACGTCACGATTTGCACATCGGGCATTTCGCCGCCATCGTCGAACTGGAATCGTCCGCCGTCGCACGACACCGATTTGGGATGCGGCGGGTCGCCCAAGACCAGCCGCGCAAGGTCCAGTTGGTGGACCGCGTCGGAAGCGTTGCCGCCGGAGAAATCCCAGCAGCCATACCAGCCGCGATGGACGTTGCGGTTGTAAGGGCGGATGGACGCGGGACCGATCCAGCGGTCCCAATTCAAGCCCGCCGGCGGCTCGCTGTCGGGCGCGGGGCGCAGCGGATAACCGCCGACCACACCGGCCAGCATCTCAAACACCTTCACGTATTGCACCTTGCCCAACTCGCCTTTCTTGATGTAGTCGCGCGCGGAGAAGCCGTAGGGCGCGCTGCGATTCTGGAAGCCGCACTGGACGATGCGCCCGTATTTCTTGGCAGCCTCCATCATCTTGCGGCCCTCCCAAATGTAGAGGGAGATGTTCTTCTCCACATAAACATCCTTGCCCGCCTGGCAGGCCCAGACGGTGGCGAGCGCGTGCCAGTGTTCGGGCGTCGCCACGACGACGCCGTGGACTTCCTTGTCGTCGAGAACCCGGCGCAGATCACCGACAAGCTTCGGTGCGGCGCCCGTGAGTTTCTCCAGCGTGGCAACGGCGCTCTTGCCCCGCGTCTCGTCCACGTCACAGACATACTTGACCGCCACGTCGGGGATTTCCGCGAACTTCTTGATCAAGTCCATGCCGCGCCCGCCCGCGCCCATTAACGCCAGCAGCACGCGGTTGTTGGCCGACGCCCCGCGCGCCGGCCCGAGCAGGGTCGCGCCCGCGGCAATCACCGCTGCGCCTTCACAGGATTTCTTCACGAAGTGTCTGCGTGTGATTTCGTTCATGGTTTTGTCCTTCGTAGCACCGCCACACCGTGGCGGGTTGTTTCTATTCTATTCCGCCACAGAGCGGCGGGCCACTGAGATCTCACGGGCCATCGCGCGGACGTTTTCCGGCTTCATGTCGTCGGTGAGGCTGTTGGAAGACGAGATGATGTAGCCGCCGCCTCGCCCAACAACCTCGATTCGCCGGCGGACTTGTGCCTCGATCTGCTCCGGCTGCTGCTGGACGAGGTCGGCCATAGAGATGTTGCCAACGATGGCAACGCACGAGCCGTATCGCGCTTTCACTGCTTCGATATCCATCACGTCCGGCTGGATCGGATGGATGGCCGCCTGTCCAAGTTCCAGCCAGCAGTCGAGCAACGGCGTCATGTCACCATCGCTGTGCGTGATGAGCGGCTTGGTGAACGTTGCCGCGACCTTCTTTTCCTTCGGCAGAATGTGCTCGCGATAGAACTCTGGACGGAAGACCGGACCGGAATTGAACGCCACGTCGTCGAAGGCCCAGATCACGTCGAAGCCAATGTCTTCGAGCACCGGCACAACCTCCGCGGTCCAGTCGGCGTAGGCATCGTGGATGTCGCCAATGAGTCGCGGGTCGTCGGCCATCGCGTAGGCAAACGCCTCCAACCCCATGCTGAGCAGCGTCGCGCCAATGCCGAGTCGCACGCACGCGCACGCGCAATCGTCGTCCTTGTGCGCGATGAACTCGCGCGCGTTGGCGACGAAGCCGCGATCTTCGGGCGACGGCAGCTTGAAGAGCCGCTCGAAATCCTCGCGCGTGCGAATCATGCCGTCGCCGACGAGCACAGGGCTGCCGTCGTCGGACTTTTTCATCTTGTGCGCAAAGATCGGCGCGAAAGCGCAAAACTGAATGTTATCCTTGCCAAGCGCACGGTTGACCTTCTTCTGTTCCTCGGCGAGTTCCGCGCCCGGCTGCCGGCTGAAACCATCGGGCGCGACCGACCAGTCCACGTTGATCGGCTCGCCGCACACGGCCGAAGCAATGCCATTGCCCACGATGCCTTCGATCCACGGGATGCGATCCACCGGCGCGTGGCGCAATGCGGCAAGGACTCGTTCGCGCGGCAACATCTGTCCTCTTGGGTTCGCCGGTTTCATCGCGCCAGTTGTTCCTGCAAGAACTGGAAGGCCCGTGCCGTGGCCGACACGTGTCCCTGCTTGTGGGCGATGAACTCAACGCGCTTCTCCAGCCCCAGCTTGCGATAGTGCTCGGCGGCGCGAGGAAATTCGTCGCGTGACTTCTCGAAATCCACCGAGGTGTCGTGCTCTCCCGCCTCAACGGCAAAGCTCCGCGGACAGATGAGCGACGCAAGATCGGCGTCTGCGAAACAGCGGACCACGTCGGCGAAGAACTTGTCCTCTTCAGGTGAGTCCAGGTAGCAGGTGGCGCGATGCGGGCCGATGAGTTTCAGCAGCCGCGAGTTGAAATAGGCCGCGCACACCGAGGCCTTGATGCGCTTGTCCAAAGCGGGCAAATAAAGAGCGGACATCCCGCCCTGGGAGAGGCCATACATGCCGATGCGGCCGCGGTCCACGCCCGCCCGCGACATTAGGAGGTCCACGCCGCGCGATGACGCCATCATGTCCAGCCCGAACAACGTGCCGCCGGCCATAAGCGCCAGGCGATGCAGGCGGTTCTTGCCGTAGGTTCGTCCGTAGTTCTGGAATCGCGGCAGCGAGCCGATCGTCTCGTCGGCGGTGCCGTATCCGGATGGATGCTGGACCGCGACCACATGATAGCCGCGCCGCGCCGCACGGATGCCCAGCGACCGATAGGAGTAATCCTTGGCGTTGGCTTGCGCCGCCAGACCACACACCAGTTCCGGGCAGCCACTATAACCGTGTTGAGCCAGCAGACCCGGATGAGGTCCCGGCGAACATGGCGCCAACTCCACCGCATAGCTCTCCAAACCGGGCAAGACCTCGAAGCTCACGCGATAGGCGATGAAGTCCTTGTCCCTGAACAGAATCTGGGTCTGTTCCTCTTTCGTCGTCAGCGGTGGCCGGTTCTGCGGCTCGATCCACCAGCCCAACATCGCCGCGAGGCGTTGGCGCATCGGCTCCACCGAGCGCTGATACGCCTCGACGCTGGAGTAATCGCGCCGCCACAACCGCGCCCGGTCGCGATCCAGTTCCGCGAGGCGCTGGCGGAGAAAACGTTCGTAAGACTCATAGACGCGCTGGCGATACGCGTCTACCACGGCCATGTCCTCCGGCCGCGCCAACGGCGCGCCTTCAGGCTGCTCGATCTCATGGAACAGCGTGTTCATCGCTTCCTCAGCCGTATCCATGCAGTCGCCGCGGCCCCTCACCCTGACCCTCTCCCCATCGGATGGGGAGAAGGAATCGCTTTCCTATGTTGCGAGCGCGGACGTTATTCAGTGAGTCACACAGCGGCGAGCGAAACTCCTCCCTCTCCCCGTTGGACGGAGAGAGGACAGAGGTGAGGGGCTGTTCCGATTGCATGGTTACGCCTCAGATCTCCGTCCACTGGCCGGGCACTGGCACGGGATAGCGGCCTTGCGCGTCGGCCTTCACGGGCGGCGCGCTGTCTTCGTTGAGCGAATCGAGGTTCGGACAAAACTGGAAATTGGAAGCCATCGCTTCGTCCCACGTGATCACCCGGCCCATGTGGACCGCCGCGCGCCCCATGATGTCGGCGAGGTTGGTGAACGCGGCGCGTTTGGCTTCGTTGTGCGGTTTGTTCTTGCGGATGGCGTCGAGCAGCACGTTCCACTCGGCCTGCCAGTGGGTGCAGTCTTCCTTGCCGGCCTGCCAGGCGATGTTGTCCCGTGTGGTCCGCTGATCCTTATAGATGAGCGTCTCGTCGCGATGTCCAAACATCCAAGGGAAGAGACCGGCGCACTTGGTGCCGTGGATGTAGGTTCCAAAATCGACATAACATTTCGGGAGCCAGCGCGTGACGTGATACGCCTTGGTGCCGTCGGCAAAAGTCCACTCAATGGAAAGCGAGTCGAGGTTCTGCCCGCAGTCGCTGCTGTTGGCGATCCGGCCGCCGACGCCGTGCGCGGACACCGGCCACGCGTCCTTGATCCAGCAAATCTCGTCCACTTGATGGATGTTCATCTCGGCGAACAACCCACCCGAAACCCACAAGAAGTGCGTGAAGTGACTGATCTGCCAATCCAGTTCCTTCTCCTCCGGTTTGCGCGGCCTTAAAGTGCCGCAACCCTGCATCCGGTAGGCGCGGATGGATTGGATGTCGCCGAGTTGGCCGTCGCGGATGCGCCGGATAAGCTCCTGCCGGTTCCGGGAGTGACGGGCCATCAACCCGGAGGCAATCTTCAGGTTCTTCTTCTCCGCCTCTTCCGCGGCTTTGATAATGCGCCGCACACCGGGCGGATCACACGCGAACGATTTCTCCATGAACACGTTCACGCCCTTGGCCACGGCGTATTCGAGTTGCACCGGCCGCCACGCTGCGTAACCGGCCAACATCGCCACGTCGCCCGGCCGCAGACAATCAATCGCCTTCTTGTAAGCGTCAAACCCCACGAACCGCCGATCACCCGGCACGTCCACCCGTTCGCCGAACTGCTTGCTCAGCACGCCGTGCGAGGCGGTCAGCCGCTTCTCGAAAAAGTCCGCCATCGCGATGAGCTTCACCGGCCCGCAAGACGATTGCATCGCATCGGCGACCGCGCCGCTGCCACGGCCCCCGCAGCCAATCAGCGCCAGGCGGATGGTGTTGTCTTCGGCAGCGTGGACGCGCGGAATCGCGACGCCTGCCAAAGCCGCGCCCGCCACGAGCTTCCCACTACTGGAGAGGAACTCGCGACGCGATACGGGATGCGGTCGTTCGGAAAGTGATGAGGGCATTGTCTTCATAAGCAGGTGTAACGCGGTGAGATTGTTCCGAAGTGCATTGCTCCACAATCCAGATTCGTATATAAAAATACCGGTTTTTGGTCGCCACCGTCCGACAGCCCAGCAAACCATGATTGCGCCGCGCGTTGCCCTATTGGTTGAGACTTCCCGCGAATACGGGCGCGGCATCTTGCGCGGCGTCATTCGCTTTCACGAGGAGCGCGGCCCATGGTCGCTGTACTTCAAGCCGCAGGGTCTGAGCGCGCCGCCGCCCTCATGGCTGAGTTCGTGGCGCGGCGATGGCATTCTGGCGCGCATCAACGACCGGCGAATGGCCCGCGCCGTCTTGCGAGCCAGGGTGCCGGCTGTGGATTTGCGCGGCGCGATTGCCGGCTTGGGATTGCCGATGGTGGGCATGTCCAACCTCGCCGTGATGCGGCTGGCGGTGGAACACTTCCTCGAACGCGGGTTTCGCCATTTCGCGTTTTGCGGAACGCCGCGACATGAGAACCGATATCAAGACGAGCGCTGCGAGCTGTTTCAACACTTGCTTGCCCAACGCGGTTTTCAATGCCGGGTCTATCCCGCCTCACGCCGCCTTGCGACCGCCTGGGACCTGGAGCAACGCGACATTGCCCGCTGGCTCAAGAGCCTGCCGAAGCCCGTGGCCGTGATGACCTGTCACGACGACCGCGGCCAGCAGGTTCTCGACGCATGTCTCCGCGCCCAGCTCGCCGTACCGGACGAAGCGGCCATCCTGGGTGTGGACAACGACCCGTTTCTCTGCAATCTCTCCAGCACGCCGCTGTCGAGCATTGACGTCAATCCGGAGCGCATCGGCTACGAGGCTGCCGCGCTGCTGGACCGCATGATGAAAGGCCGCTGTCTGGCTCGCCGCAATCTTTACTTCCAGCCGCGCGGCGTCGTGGCGCGGCAATCCACCGACGTCACCGCCGTCCAGGATCCGCATGTGACCACCGTCGTCCAGTTGATCCGAGACCACGCCTGCGATCCCGTGAGCGTGGAGCAGTTGTTGAAACGGGTGCCCGTCTCACGCAGCGCGTTGTTTCGGCGGTTCAAACGCTATTTTGGCCGTTCGCCGAAGGAGGAGATGACCCGGCTGCGCTTGGAGCGGGCCAGGGAGTTGTTGCGGAACACCAGACTTTCGGTCGCCGCCATTGCTGAGCGCACGAGCTACGGTGAGGCCAAGTACTTCATCGAGGTGTTCCACCGCGCTGTGGGGATGACGCCGTTGCGTTATCGGAAACAGTTTGCCAGCGCACACACCGAAAACGTCTGAAGCAGCCGGCTCGCGTCGCAACGCACTCGCCTGAAACACGCGCGTCAAACGTCGCACCGGCGCAAAATGCACAGCGAACGCGCAGGCAGCGTCCATTGTTTACGCGCAGCACCGGTCCCGGCGACCGGCGCATACGTATCGCGGGTGACAACCTCGGCGGCGTTCTGGCTGTAATTCGCCAGCACCAGATGGAACTCGCGGTTGGCGAACGCCGATGCAACCACGTCCTTCGGCGGCGGCTGCGCAAACAAATCCGAATCGCCGATTTCCAGCCACGCCCATGTGCCTTCCTCGACCATCGGGCGGAATTGCTTCAGCCAGCGCGCGTGGGTCGGGCGCGCCTCGGGTCGGCCGGGACACGAGTCCCACCAGCCGTAACTGTGCGGGCCGTTCGGGTTCGCCTGGTAATGTTTCCAGATCGCCCGGCAGTGTCGCGTCCAGAAACATTTCTTCTCCGGCGGATAGTTGATGCCGGGGATCATTCCGCGTTCGCCTGTGAACGGTCGGCCCGCCAGCAGCACCGGGAACTGCATGTAGGGAATCGCGTGCAAATACAATTCGTCCTCGCTCCCGATTTTCGCGCGGCTCATGTCGAGACATGGCGCGACGTAGGGCGGATGGTTTTTGGTGACCTCGCGCAACTTGTCGCCGTTGTTGCCGCCTTCGCCGACCCAGAGGTAGTCATAAACTTTCAGGTCGGTCTGCGGCTTGTTCGCGCCGCTGATGTGGAGTTTGACCAGCCCACCGCGGCGCTTGACCTCGGCGTAAATGAGCGCAAGCAGGTCGCACACCGCGCCGTCGCTCGTCTCGCTCTCGTTGAACGCCAGCATCTCGTCGGACGTCGGCGGCCGGCGATTGTTCCAGAGCCTGATGTAGCCGGCATCATTGTAGAGACCGTCCACGCCGTAGTCGTCCAGAATGTGCATCAACTTCGGCAGCAAATACGCCCGCCAGCCGGGGCTCGCCGGCGAGCAACGCGCATAGCGGAAGTAGATTTCCACGAGATCCTGCTGCCGCGCCCACTCCTCGCGGAAGTCCGGGTCGGTCCGCTGGAAGAAGCCGGTGGAAACGTATACGATGAGCTTCATCCCGCGCCGGTGGACCATCTCCACAAACCGCCGGAAACCGGCAGAATTCACCGGCGAATACTTGTCCGCGCCGAAGAGCCGCTGCGAGTCGTTCCATTCCTCGTGCAACTGGATGAGCCGAATGCCGTCGTCGCGCAGCTTGTCCAGTTCGCGTTCGTCCCAATCGTCCGGGTCCCAAGGCTTGCGGCACGGATACTCGCCGAGGTTATAGACACAGTGCCCAGGCAAATAGTCGGTGATGAGGTGCTTGCGCATGCACGCGCGCACGCCGCGCTCGCCGATGGCGATGTTCTGCAAGCGCCGCCGATGTTCCTCGGCGCTGTAACTCTTCAACACCGCCGGCGTGAATTCCGTGCCCTTCGGCGGACCGGCATCCGCGCGCGCGCTACGTTCAGTCGCGCTGAGCGTCCCGAGTATCGCTGCCTGAGTGCCTGTCTTGAAAAACTCGCGTCGGTTCATTGGCATCCTTGTATTTGATGACCGTCACGGACTCGCGTCCGCGGCTGTGGCTTAAGCCTCCTGGACGATCTTCCAGCCCATCGCGTCAACCAGCGCGAAGACCGGCTCCTTGATGTCGCCGTAGAATGTGACGCGGTGCCATCCCCACCGGTCCCACTCGGTGAACAGCTTCTCGATATCGCCCACCGGCTCGGCGCATAGCTTCGTGCGGCACGCGCGGTCGTCGGGATCGTTCGCAACGGCTTTGCCCTGATGGAAAAGCATTTCCTTGCGGACCGGCTGGATTTCCAGCGTCGTCGTCATGTAGCCAAGCGGCAGGATCGAGCGCACCGATGCGCCCTGGCGGTCCTCGGAGTGCGTCAGGATGTGGAACGGGTTGGTCGCGCCTTGCGGCCCAAACGCCTTCTTCGACGCCACGCAGTGCGCGTAGATGATCTGGCGCTTGGCGGTGTCAATGACCGGGTCGGAGATGAAACCCGGCCGGCCCTGCGTCATCGCCGTGATCGCCACCATCGTCGCCGTGGATCGAACGTCACACTCGCAGGCGCCGATGAGTCCCTCGTTGCACAATTCGTGAAAGCCCAGGCACGGATACGCATGGATGTGGCCGCCGTAGAAGCCGCCAAGGCAATTGACCGTGATGGCGTTGGCGTTGTGTTTCTTCAACACGGCCTTCATGCCGAGATACATCGCCGCGGAAGTCTCCAGCGTCTCGCGTGACACGTCCTTCACCGACGCGGCTCCATTCTGCCAACGGTCCGCCACCGCGCGCGACTCGTCCTTGTCGGCGGCCTTCCAGGCGTCGTTGACCTCGGCGAACGAGACCTTTTCCATCGGAATGCCCATGATCGGCTCCGCCGGCCCGGATTCCTGACTGCGCACCGCGAGGATTTTCGACTCCTTCATCCGGCGCAGGCAATCCTGTGTCGAGAGCGCCTTGAGATCGTCCGGTTTGCACGCAAGCTTGCCGCATTGGGGAGTCCGCGCCAATCGCGCCTGCGTTGTCGCCGCGACAAACTCCGCTGTCGAACCACCCTTCCTGACCACATCGAAACATTTCACCGCCGCAACAACGTCCTCCATGCGCGACGACGCCACGAAACCGACGTTGGGCGACTTGGCGCGCAGGAGACCGGCCGTGTAAACCAGAAAGCCACCGCTGCCACCGAACTGGAAATCGGCGTAGAGAACCGGTTTGCCCGACGTGGCCAGTGTCTGCACCACGCGGTTCCAGCAGTTCATCTGGAAGACGACGTAGCCACCTATTCCGCCGACTGACTTGTCCACTTCGAGAATCCTCTGCGCATCCTCCGGCCCCGTCGCCAGCGTTGGCACGAACTCGAAACCCTCGCACTCTTTCGCCAGCGTGCGGTTAATGCGGTCTATCACCGGCGTGAAGTTGAAGCCCTTGTTGGGCCAGTCGGGACGGTTCTGCTCCTGCGCGTGCAGCGAATAAACGATGCGAATCCGCATCTTGCCGCCCTCCGGCGCCGCCCAAAGCGGCAGCGGTGCTGCGAGCAGCGCGCCCGCCGCGCAACCTGCTCCGAGAAACTGCCGGCGGTTCATGGGACAACTAGCACATCCGGTGAGGTGTTGATAAATTTGCATGGTGCGATCCTTACGAGTTGGAATCATTCCTGTGCGGCACAGCCGGCTTCAAAGCCGCATGGCGCTGATTGATTGTTGTGGTGGGTAAACTGGCGCAGAGACTCCCGGCAATTCCCACAGCGATTGCTGTCATACCGCGAAGTCATGGCACGCGTTATACTCCCCGTGCGCGCGACCGCCAACGACAAACTTGGCCGGCGCGGAACTGATCGCTGTTGGCCGCTACGTTCTGTGGGAGAGGTGTATGTCTTGCGGTCCGAGGAACTGTAGCAACGGTCATGACCGCCGCTACAGAACCGGAAACCGCTTGCCCCCGCAAGCCGCCGAGAGGATTATGCCCGGCGACGGCGATGGAGATAATCAGATGCCATGAAAAGCACAAGCATATCGCTCATCCTTATTTGCTTCCTAAGCACGATGGCTTTCGGCGGTGAGTTCTTGAGGAAAGTTCTGCGGTGGAACACCACCAACACGAATTATGTGACACCCGTATCCGGCACGATCATTGCGATCGGAATGGAGCGGGTATCCGATGAGATTGTCAACCACTGGCCAGCATACTGTGTAACGTTTCATAGCGACGGAACCGTGAAATACGAAGGAATCGCCCATGTTGAGAGAATGGGGCGTTTCAAAGCAAAGGTTGATGCCAAAGTCTTCAATCGGCTTGTTGATTTCGTCCGGCATAATAGCATGCTCAAGATTCCGGATTACTCGCGACCGTGCACGACTGATTCACCACAATATGTGGTATGTATCCGGACCGAACGGGGTGAAAAGTTGATACACGATCCGAACGCCCCGGGTTTTGCACACCCCAAGGTGGTTGCATTGAGTGAGATGATTGAAGAGTTGCTGTCCAAGATTGAATTGAAGCCGGACAACTAGAAACCGCCTGTTCATTTGAAGCATCCGGCGAATGGGAACGCATAAGAACCGAATACGCTATGACGATTACCAAACAATGGGCTGAGTCTTTTGCACGGGATTGGGTGGAGGCGTGGAACGCGCATGACTTGGAGAGAGTCCTGTCTCACTACACGGATGACTTCGAGATGAGTTCGCCGTTCATTGCGCAGTTCACAGGAGAGGCTTCCGGTTTGTTGGTTGGCAAGGCGCGGGTTTCAGCATATTGGCAGGCAGCGCTCCAGAAGGTTCCGAACCTCCATTTCGATTTGCAGAGTGTGCTGGTTGGCTCGTCCAGTATTGTGATTTACTATCGTACAAGTTTTGGACGGCGGGCAGCGGAGGTTCTGTGCTTGAATCAGGCGGGTTTGGTTTATCGAGCCGCCGCACACTATGTTGACGACGCCGCCTAACACATTGCTGGAGCCAACAGCCTTGAATGCCGACCGTTCCGCAGACACATGCGACTGGGTCTCGGCGTTGGACGTCACACATCATGAGCGGATTTGGTGAAACACTTTTCGGAGGCAGCCGGTTCGTCCGATTGGCACTGAGTCCGTTTATCTTACTTCTCGCTATTGTGATGCCCTTACTTGTCGGGGAGTGGACATCGAAGGTTGCCGTGCTCATTGCCGGCATGGAGTTCATGTGCGTCGCGTTGCTAGCAGGCTTCTGGTTGCCAGCGCGCATCGGCCGGTGGGCATTTCGAAGCGTCGCTGGTCTTGCATTCGTTGGCTATGCAACCTATCTCGTCGACCAGTTTTATTTCACCAACAAGTCTTTCAGGTTGTTCGAAAGTCGCACTGCAGTTTCACCACGTAATGCCTTGCTCGGCTTTGTGATTATTGGTCTGCCGAGTTTATGGTACGCAATTTTTGGCAGATTTAGACTCCGAGAACCGCATCCTGAAACCGAAGCCGCTCAGATCACGCCGATCACCGGCGACCATATAGACAACGTGAGCTTCACAGATGACGCTGTCAGGCATGTTCGGTGCAATGGTGTCACGGAGACGATACGTTGGGCCGATCTTCATGAGGTCAGCATCCTCACTACAGACAAAGGTCCTTTCGAGGAAGATGTGTTTTTTCTATTGATTGCCGCCGATGGCAAGCCTGGTTGTGTTGTCCCTCAATTCTCCGATGGTTTCGACAAGTTGTTGCGGCGATTACAGCAGTTACCGACCTTTGACAACGAGGCTGTCATCAAAGCGATGGGATCGACATCCAATGCGAAGTTTGTGTGCTGGAAAAGACGAGTCGTCTAACCAGCGCGATGGTGAGGGCTGGCGTTTTCTCGCGGAATCCGATAACGGTTGGGAATGATGAAACACTTGATGGCTTTTCTGTTGTCGGCGGCTGTTTGCAGCGCGGCCGGTATTTCCGGCGAGGTCGGCGGCAAGTTGCTCGCGGCGGGCGACCGGAGGGTGATGATCCTCGCCGCGGACGGCGCGGTGGCTTGGGAGCATCCAACAGCGCTCACGCACGACGCGTGGATGCTGCCGAACGGCAACGTCCTCTTCGCCGACGGCGCGACGGTGACGGAGGTCACTCCCGACCACAAGGTCGTCTTCCAATACAAGGCCGCCGAGCAGAAGGGCGGCGGCACCTTTTCCTGCCAGCGGCTCGATAACGGCCTGACGCTCATCGGCGAGAACTCCACTGGCAAGGTGCTGGAGGTGAACCCTGCCGGCAAGGTGGTGTTTGAGTTGCAGACCCAGCCGGCTACGGTCGGCGGGCATCACAACATGCGGATGGTCCGCAAGCTCGCCAACGGCCATTACCTGGTCTGCCATTCCGGCGCGCACGTGGTGAAGGAATACACGCCCAAGGGCGACGTGGTGCTGGAGCTGAAGACGCCCAACATCGCCTTCGCCGCCGTTCGCACCGGGAAGGGAACGACGCTGGTCTCGTCGCTGGGCAAGCTCATCGAGTTTGACGCCGCCGGCAAGGTCGTGTGGGAGTTCGCCAACACCGACATCGCCGGCGTGAAGATCACGAACATGACCGGTCTGCATCTGCTGTCGAACGGGAACATCGTCACGGGCTGCTATCGCGCGTATGAGAAGGGCGAAGGCACCGGCCTGCTGGAGATCACACGCGAGAAGATGCTCGTCTGGCGCTTGAGCGACCCGAAGCTCGCCGGCACAATGATGGCCGTGCAGAAACTGGACGCCAGCGGCAAGGCGATGGCTGGCGAACGATAGCCGTGAGTGTTTGCGGGCAGTAGGTCAGTTTGCAGCACAACAGACTCTGGGGCGGTGATCACTCCGGGTTGTGTTGGAGTTCACGCTTTAGCGTGTCCCTTCTCCTTGGGAAGCCGCCGACAAGCTAAAGCTTGAACTCCAACGTCATGCCAGCATTTTTTCAAACTGACGCAGTACCTGTTCGTGAGTCGGATTGACTTCGCGGTGCGGCTCACCTAGCGTGAGGGGCGATGAAACAGTTTCCACTCGTGGTTGCGTTGCTCGGCAGCGTGGCGGTGGCCACGGCGCTGGACATCTCGGTCCGCCAGGAAAGCGACCGCGCCATCGCCCGCGGGCTTGAGTTTCTCGGCCAGCAGCAGCAACCGGACGGCTCATGGCGGAAACACCCGGGCATCACGGGGCTGGTGACTCTCGCGTATCTCCGCGCGCCCAGCGGCTTGACGCCCGAGTATGAGAAGCGCATCGCCGGCGGACTCAAGTTCATCCTCTCCAACGTCAAGCCGGACGGCACGATCTACGGCGGTCCGCCGATGGACCCCTACCCCAACTACTCCACATCCATCTGCCTGATGGCGCTGGTTGCCGCGAACCGCCCGGAGCACACGGAGGTGATTCGCAACGCCCGCGCGTATCTGTTGCACTCGCAATTTGACGAAACGGAAGGCACGTCGAAGGACGATCCGCGCTACGGCGGCATTGGCTACGGCCGCAGCCAGCGGCCCGATTTGTCGAACACGGCATTCGCCCTGGAAGCGCTGCACATGTCGGAGCAGATTCAGGCGCTCAAGGCCAGCGACACGGAGCGGAAGGAGTCGCAGTTGCACTGGGAGAAGGCGCTGGCGTTTCTCGCGCGCTGCCAGAACCTGCCGTCGGTGAACACCAACGCCTCGACCGCAGCCGCGGACGCCGGCGGTTTCTACTACGCGCCCACGGAGACGCGCGGGCCGTCAGTGACCAACACGAACAACCGGGTGAGCTTCCGTTCCTACGGTTCGATGACCTACGCCGGTTTCAAGAGCCTGCTCTACGCGAAGCTGGGCAAGGACGACAAGCGCACCCAGGCCGCGCTCGGCTGGATTCGCAGCCATTGGACGTTCAAAGAGAACCCCGGCATGGGCGAGCAAGGGCATTTTTATTACCTGCACGCGATGGCCAAAGCCCTCGACGCGTTTGGCGAAACGACGATCACCGACGACAAAGGCGTCGCGCACGACTGGCGCAAAGAGATGACGGAGGCGCTGCTAACGATGCAGCGCGACGGCAGTTTTTGGGTCAACAAATCCGGACGTTGGGAAGAATCCGACCCCGTGCTGGTGACCTCATACGCGGTGCTGGCATTGGAAGCCGCGCGTGGCAAGTAACCGCTGCCGGTGATCCCGGCGGCCTTCAATCTTATGACACGACACACTCTGCTCGCTTTCTGTCTGGCAAGCGGCGTTGCGCTGGCCGCCGACTCGCTGCCGATGCCCGCCGACCTCGACCACTATCTCAAGACCGAGGACCTGGACCTCGGCAAGAATCCGCCCAAGCCGAAGATCGAGAAGCTCGCCGACGGCAAGGTTCGCATCGGCGTCATGACGCTCGACCCGGCCAAGCGCCAGATCGTCATGCCCGGCGTCATCGCAACGTGGGAGCGGAACATCGAGGTGCTCATCGCCTCACCGCGCGGTCGCGGTTACGAGTCGCTGCTCGTCGCGCCGGTGCGGCCGTTTCATTTCCAAGTGGCGCTGCTGGCGCTCGGCCTCAATCCCGGCAAGCCCGCCGAAGTCGTCGGCAGCAACAAAGCGCCCAGCGGCGACCCGGTGGTGGTCTACGTGGACTACGAAGACCCGAAGACGCATGCCAAGAAGCACGTCCGCGTCGAGGAGCTTCTCTTCGACGAGCAGACCAAGAAGCCGATGAAGGAACACTTCTGGGTCTTCGTCGGCTCGCGCCTCTTCGACGGACGCTACATGGGCGATGTGCTCGGCGATCTCATCGTCACGATGCACCATCCCGATGCCATCATGGACAACTCGCTGGTCGAAGGCACCAACGACTACATTTACAACGTCAACGACAAGGTCTGTCCCAAGCCGGGCACCCTGGTCACCATCACCATTCAAGCCGCCGCCAAACCCAAACCATGAGCCAGCCTACTGCCTCCACGCTTCCGCCCGATGACGTCGCCGCCGTTGCCCGCGTCAAGGAAGCTTACAACCAGATTCGCACCGAACTCGCCAAGGTCATCGTCGGCCAGGACGATGTGATCGAGGAACTGCTCGTCACGCTGTTCGCGCGCGGCCACTGCCTGCTCGTCGGCGTGCCCGGCCTCGCCAAGACACTGCTGATCAACTCGCTCAGCCGCGTCCTGTCCCTGAGCTTCAAGCGCATCCAGTTCACGCCCGATCTCATGCCGAGCGACATCACCGGCACCGACATCATCCAGGAAGACCCCGAGACCGGCCGGCGCAAGTTCCAGTTTCTAGCCGGCCCGGTGTTCGCCAACATGGTTCTCGCTGACGAAATCAACCGCACGCCGCCGAAGACGCAGGCCGCGCTGCTCGAAGCGATGCAGGAACACAAGGTCACCGCCGGCGGCCGCACCTACACGCTGGAGGAACCGTTCTTCGTCATGGCCACGCAAAACCCGATCGAGCAGGAAGGCACCTATCCCCTGCCCGAGGCACAGCTCGATCGGTTCATGTTCGAGATTCGGATTGATTACCCGACCGAAATCGAGGAACTCGACATCCTGAAGCGCACCACCTCCAGCTACGCCGGCCAACTCAGCCATACGCTCAGCGGCACGGACATCATCCAGATCCAGCAGCTCGTCCGGCGCGTGCCGGTCGCCGACCACGTTTACCGCTACGCGATGAACATCGCCCGCAACACGCGCGTCAGCGGCAACGCCGAGGGCGCACCCGATTTCGTCCGCGAGTGGATCGCATGGGGCGCGGGTCCGCGCGCCAGCCAGTATCTGGTGCTCGGCGGCAAGGCCCGCGCCATCCTCGCCGGCCGTTTCCACGTCACCACCGAGGACATCCAGGCCTGCGCGCTGCCCGTACTCCGCCACCGTCTCGTCACAAATTTCAACGCCGAAAGCCAGGGCATCACGACGGACGCAATCGTGAAGAGGTTGTTGGAAACGATACCCGTGCCCGGGTCAGAGTAGAGCTTCGTATTGCGTATTCCTCATTTCGATTACGCAGTACGCAATACGCCATGACCACCGCCGACTCGCCAACCAGACTCGATCCTGCCGCGCTCGCCAAGCTCTCGCGCCTCGAAATCGTCGCGCGGTTGGTCGTCGAAGGCTTCATCAGCGGCCTCCACAAGTCGCCGCACAAGGGCTTCAGTGTCGAGTTCGCCGAGCATCGCCAATACGTCGTCGGCGACAATATCCGCGACATTGACTGGAAACTCTTCGGCAAGTCCGACCGTTTCTTCATCAAGCAATACGAGGAAGAAACCAACCTCCGCGCCTACCTGCTCGTGGATGCCAGCGGCTCGATGAACTACGCCGGCCCCGCAGAGCGCGGTCGCGGCCTCAGCGCGCAACCGCCCCGCCCCACCAAATTCCGTTACGCGAGCTGCGCCGCCGCCGCGCTCAGCTACCTCATGCTTCAACAGCGCGACGCCGTCGGGCTCGTCACGTTCGACAGCCGCGTGCGACGTTACATCCCGCCGCGCGCCAAGGCCGCCCACCTCCGCGGCATCTTCGAAGAACTCGATCGCACGCAGCCCGGCGCCGACACCAACCTCAGCGCCATCTTCCACGACCTCGCCGAACGGTTCCGCAAACGCGGCCTGATCATCATCTTCAGCGACCTCTTCGACGATCCAGAGCAGCTCGCCAACGCGCTTCAGCATTTCCGCCACAAAAAACACGAGGTCATCGTCTTCCACATCCTTGACGACGACGAGCTGACGTTCCCCTTCCAGCAACTCACGCAGTTCGAGGATATGGAAATCGCCGGCACCCGGCTGATGATCGAGCCGCGCCAGTTGCGCGACGAGTATCTGGCGCAGGTCAACGCCTTCATCGAGCGCGTCCGCCGCATCTGCTGGCAGTTCCGGATTGATTATGTGCCGATGCGCACTCACGAGCCATTCGACGCCACGCTGGCCGCCTATCTCGCGCGGCGGATGGAACTGAGATAACCCCCAACCGAGTTTACGATCATGGAAGCATTTCTGAAAAAACACTCCAAGGTGATCACCATCCTCTTCATCGCCTTGGAAACTTCGTTCCTCGCCTGCAGCATTGCCTGGATCACGGCCGCCGGCTGGGATCGTCCGCCGTTGTTCCCCATCCATCCCCGCAGCAAGTATTTGTTCTGGCTGTTGGTGATGCACTTATCGTCATTCTGGCTGCTTCTCTTCTGTGCGCCGGTATTCTATGCGGTGCGGCGCCGGATGGGTGACTTCGCGATGCTGACATGGCTGGCGGGCTTGATCTGGGCCTTCTTCGTGTTCTGAGATTCGTTGATGCTGCCATGTCACCCATCTCATTCCTCAACCCCCTGATGCTGGCCGGTCTGGCTGCGATTGCCGCGCCGATCATCCTGCATTTGCTGAACCGGCAGCGGTTCCGCATCGTGCCGTGGGGGGCGATGATGTTTCTGCGGCAGTCGCTCGCGAAGGCCACGCGCCGTCTCCGCTTCCAGCACTGGTTGCTGATGCTCGTGCGCATCTTCATCCTTGCGTTCCTCGCGCTGGCGCTGGCCCGACCGCTGGTGAAAACTGCGTTCACCGCCTACCTCGGCCACTCGCGCACCGATCTCGTGCTCGTGCTCGACAATTCGTTCAGCACCACCCACACCAGCGGCGAGACGAGCGACTTCGAAAACATCCGCCGCACCGCGCTCAGCCTGATTGATACGCTCCGGCAGGGCGACACCGTTTCGGTGATCATCGCGAGCGACACGGCCCGCCCCCTTTCGTCCGACCCGAGCTTCGAGTTGCAGCGGACCAAGCAAGCCATCGTCCAGCTTCAGCCACAGCCGCGACCCGCCAACATGCTGCGCGCCGCGGAGGAAATCGCCGTGCAGTTGCCGAAGCTCCGCAATCCCAACCATGAGGTTTACTTCATCACCGATGGCGCCGCTCGCGGCTGGAGCACCGACCGCACGGGCGATTGGGAGCGCGTGGCCGCTGTGTTCGCCAAGCGTCAACCGAAGCCGACCGTCCGTGTGCTGGCTGTCGCCGCCGCTGATCGGCCCAACTTCGCCGTCGTGGACCTCAACGTCCAACCCCGCATCGTCGCCGCCTCCAGCACCGCGCGCCTCACCGCCCGCGTCGCCAACCACAGCAGCGCCGCAGGCGACATCTCGGCCACGCTTAGCATTGACGGCATCCAGAAGGCGGCAAAGGATGCGCACATTGAGTCAGGCGACACCGCCGCCGTCACATTCAACATCCAGTTTCCCGAACCCGGTCCGCACCGCGTCGCGCTCGACATCGGCGCCGACGCGCTGCCGCTCGACAACCGCCGTTACCTTGCGCTCGACGCGGTGGAAACGCTGCCCGTGCTCATCGCCGACGGATCGCCCTCGCCGAACGCGTTCCGCAGCGGCAGCGGCTTTCTCGCCGCCGCGCTCCAGCCGAGCGACGAGGGCGTCGTCAAGCCGGTGGTGATGGACGCCCACGCGTTGGCGTCCGCCGACCTTTCGCGCTACCGCGTGCTCGTGCTCGCCAACGTCGCCCGCGTGGACCGCGCGCTCGCCGAAAAACTGGAGCAGTTCGTCGCCTCCGGCCGCGGCCTGCTTGTCGCGCCCGGCAGCCTCGCCGAAGCCGCCGACTACAACCACGCGCTCTTCCAGGAAGGCCGATACCTGTTGCCAGCCAAACTTCTCTCCGTCGTGCGCGCACAACCGAACGCGCCCAACCGGGTCTCCGCCAATGCGACCTGGCGGCCCGAACTGGCAGAGCTGACGCAGGCACAGGTGCAGTCCTGGTGGCGGCTGAACCCCGGCGCGGGCACGTTCACGCTCGCGACACTGGCCAACGGCGACCCGCTGTTGATCTCCCGCCGCCTCGGTGACGGCCGCGTGTTGCAGACGGCCCTGCCGCTGGATAACAGTTGGAGCGACCTGCCGATTCATCCCGTTTTCGTGCCGCTCGTCCATGAGATGATCTACGAGCTCGCCATTCCCACGCAGGCATCGCGCAATCTTCTCGTCGGCGAGCCACCCCCCGCAAACAACATCAAGACCGATGAGCCGGGCGTCTTCGCCAGCGCCGGCCGCGCTCTCGCCGTCAACCTCGACGCCACCGAGTCCGACCTCATGCCCATCTCCCCCACCCAACGCGATTCGATCGCGCGATGGCTCGACGCAACATTCCCCGACAACTGGCGCGAGCTGCCATCGCGCATCAGCAAGGAACGGTTCGGCATGCAACTCTGGCGCGAACTGGTCGCGCTCGCGTTGTTGCTGGCCGTGGTCGAAACGCTGCTGACCTCGCTCTGGAGCGCCCGGCGCGCGCCCTCCGAAGCGGCTGCGCCGAAAATGGTGATGAACCGATGATCGCCACACTCATCTTTGCCAACCCCTGGCCGTGGTGGCTCGTCGTGCCGCTGCTCGTCACCGTTGGCGCGCTGCTTGCGTGGCTTTACCGGCGCGAGCGCAAACAGGTCCCGGCTCGCATCGGCCTGCTGCTCACGGCGCTGCGCATTGCATTGGTGGTCATGCTCTTTCTCACCTTGCTTGCGCCAGTGATCAGCACGCAGATCACCCGCACAACGAAGGATTCGCTCCTGCTGCTCGTGGACCAGTCGCGCAGCATGGGCATCCGCGATGACCCGCGCGGGCCGACGCGTGCCGAGCAGGTCCGCAAGGTTTTCAACGACGAGTTGCTGCGCAAACTGCAGAGCATATCGCAACTTCGCACCTACCGAATCGCCGTCAGCGCCGCGACGTTCGACCCGCACGCGCCTTGGGCCGCACCTGACGGCAACTCCACCGATCTCGGACGGCCCACCGTAACCGCGCTGATGGATCTGGCGACGGAGCGCGTCGGCGCGGCCATCATGGTCTCCGACGGCGGCCACAATCGCGGCCCAAATCCGTTGGAAGCGGCTGCCAAGCTCGCTGGCCGGCAGGTGAAACTCTTCACCGTCGGCATCGGCCCGGCCACGCCGCCCAAGGACATCGCCGTCACCGAGGTGGCCTCCAGCGGACTGGTCTTCTCCGGCGATGAGGCCGCGGCGACCGTGGCAGTGACGTCAAGCGGCTACCGCGGCCAACGCGTGCCGGTGCGCGTTCTGCAAAATGGCAAGGTCATCGGCGAATCTTACGTTACGCCCGGCGCGGATCCGTCGCGCGATACAACCCTCGTCAGTTTCCGGCCGCAGGGTGAAGGCAGCCAGTTGCTCACCGCCGAGGTTCCGCCGCAACCCGGCGAGGCAAACGCCGAGAACAATGCGCGCTCGTTCCGCGTGCAGGTCCTCAAGGACAAACTCCGGATTCTGTTGATCGAGAGCCAGCCACGCTGGGAGTTCCGCTACCTCAAGAACGACCTGCTGCGCGACAAGCCGGTCGAACTCACCACCATCCTGCTGGCCGAGCCGAACCATCCGCCGATGCCGTCGTCGCGGCAGGAGTGGTTCAAATACAGCGTCATCGTCCTCGGCGACCTTGTGCCCGGCCAACTCTCGCCAGCCGCCGAGCAACAACTGGAGAGTTTCGTCGCTGACAATGGCGGCACGCTCATCGCCATTGCCGGCCGCCGTGGCATGCCCGCCGCCTGGCGCGGCCAGCGGCTGGCAGACCTGTTGCCGGTCCTGCCCGCCGCCGAACCCACCGAAGGCAAGGAACTGCGCCTTCAACTTTCCCCCGCCGGCCGCGAGCATCCCATCACACACCTCGTGCCCGATCCCGCCGCCAACGAGAAGCTCTGGACGGAACTGCCGCCATTCTACTGGCAGTGGCCGGTCGCCAGCATCAAACCCGCCGCGACCGTGCTGCTCACGACGACAGTGTCGCCGCTGCTGGTTACGCAATACTACGGCATTGGCAAGGTGCTCTTCCTCGGCAGCGACAACACCTGGCGCTGGCGCTTCAAGGTCGCCGACGAAAACTTTCACCGCTTTTGGGGCCAGATCATCCGCTGGGCTGCGCGTTCGCCGTTCAGCGCTCGCGACGAGCATGTGATGATCGGCACGTCGCGCGACGAATTTGCCGAGGGTGATCCCGTCGGCGTCGAAGCCCGCGTGCTGGGCGCGGACTTCTCGCCGCTCAACGACAGCGAGGTGACCGCCATCGTCTTCCAATACGACAAGCCGCTCCGCCGCATCCGCATGGAACATGTTGCCGGCAGCGGCGGTCTCTATCGCTGCGCCATCAACGACCTGCCGCGCGCCGAATACGCGCTGCGGCTCGAAGTCCCCGCCCTGCCCCAAAAGCTCAGCCAGGCCGCCGCGCTCTTCGGCGTGCGCGATCTCCCATCCCAGGAGACGCAGGCGGTGGCCATGAACGAGTCTTTGCTCAAGGAAATGGCGGCGCTCACCGGCGGAAAGTTCCTGCGCCTCAACGAAGCAAACCGCCTGGCGGACGAATTGAAGTTCCTTGAACGCAGTGAGAAAGTGTCGCTGGAATTGGAGTTGTGGGACACGCCGTGGTGGTTCGCCTTCTTCTGCGTCCTCATCATCACCGAATGGTCCCTGAGGAAGTGGAACGGGCTGGTCTAGCCCCTGTTTCTTCAGAGAACAGACTCGCCGCAACCGAACTTTCACGCTCCGCGCGAAGCGCCTTGCGTCAACGGCTGCACAACGAGGCATCGCACCGCCCACAAAATTGACTTTGACAGGGTTTCACCCTTGTTGTATTGAACGTTCGTTTTAAACGAACGTTCAATCAATGACAACGCCAACTCAGACTCAGGACAGCCAGACCCGCATTCTGGACGCGGCCGAAAAAGTGTTTGCGGATTACGGCTTTAAAGGCGCCTCGCTCCGACAGATCGTCGAAGAGGCCAAAGCCAATCTCGCCACCGTTTACTACCATTTCGGCTCGAAGGAAGGGCTGATGGAAACTGTCTTCAAACGCCGGTTCGGTCCAATCCATGAAGAGCACTTCCAAATGCTGCGACGGCTGGAAGAGGAGTATAAAGGCGGGGCGATTCCGGTGGAAAAGATTCTGGAGGCGATGCTGACGCCGCCGTTGCGCATGGCCACTACCCCGGGCAAGGGCGAAACGATCATGCGTTTGATCGGCCGCGTTGTCACCGATCCGAACCCGCAAGTCCAGGAACTGCTGCGCCGCCAGCACCGCGACGTGCGCACGGCTTACCTCGACGCCTTTCAGCGCAGCGTGCCGCGCCTGCCCAAGGCCGACCTTTTGTGGCGCTTCGAGTTCTGCTGGGGCGCATTCGTGTTCGTCCTCTGTAATCCCTCGGGCATCGAAAAGTTCACCGATGGCATGTGCAAGCCCAGCGATGCCGGCGCTTTTCTAGGACAAATGGTTGCTGCATTTTCCGCCGGTCTTCGTGCGCCTGCGGTCTCCAAGCCTGATCGCCCGGCGAAACGCGTCACCCAACGTCGCGATACGTAAAACACTTTCATTTCCCCAAATGACCATGAAGATTCCACTCATTCTTTCCTCCTCACTGATTGCCATCGCGTTGACGGCGTGCTCGCCACAGAAACCGCCAGAGCCACCGCAGCCGCCCAAAGTCACCATCACCTATCCAAAGATGATGACCGTCACCAACTGGGACGAATACCCCGGCCACATCGAAGCGGTGGAGATGGTCGAGGTCAGGCCGCGCGTTCACGGCCAGATCGAGTCCATTCATTTTCAGGACGGCGCCGAGGTGAAGGCAGGCGACCTGCTCTTCGTGATTGACCCGCGGCCCTACCAAGCCGAATTGGAACGCACACAGGCCGAGTGCCAGCGCGCCGAGACACATCTGGACCTTGCCAAGAACGATCTCAAACGCGCCGAGAGTCTGCGCAACACCAAAGCCATTTCGGAAGAGGAATACGACAGTCGCAGCAAGGCGGTGCGCGAAGCCGGGGCCGCCCTCGCCGCGGCGCGCGCGGCGGAAGCCTCCGCCAAACTCAATCTGGATTACAGCCGCATCACGGCTCCGATCAGCGGCAAGATCAGCAGGCGCTTTGTCACCGTTGGCAATCTGGTCCAGCTTCAGGGCAGCGGTGGCGCCGCGACGGTGCTGACAACGATCGTTTCCATGGACCCGATCTACTGCAACTTCGACACCGACGAAGCCGCCTTCCTGAAATACCGGAGCAGTGGCGGCATCGGAAACGGTTTGGGGCAGAAAGGCGATCCTCTTCCCTGTGAACTGGCGCTGGTGAACGAACAAAACTATCCACGCAAAGGCCGCGTTGATTTCTTCGACAACCAAGTGAACGAGAAAACCGGCACGATCCGGCTGCGCGGCATATTCCCCAACGCCGACCGGTCCATGGTCCCAGGCATGTTCGCTACCGTGCGCGTGCCAGCCGGCCCTCCCGTGCAGGCACTTGCGGTTCCTGCGGTTGCGGTCGGTTCCGACCAAGGGATGAAGTACGTGTTGGTCGTCAACAAGGACAACGTCGTCGAGCCCCGGCCGGTCGAAGCAGGCCGCCAGCACGGCGCGATGCGCATCGTGACCAAGGGAGTGACGCCAGAAGACCGTGTGATCGTCAACGGCCTGATGATGGCGCGCCCTGGCGTGAAGGTTCAAATCGTGGACCCGGCGCCCAACGGAGCAGCGCCCGCGCCCACGGCGCAACGCTAAACCCCATCTCACGTTTCACGTTTTACACCTGTGAACTTCTCCCACTTTTTCATCCGCCGGCCGATCTTCGCCGGAGTGCTGTCCATCATCACAGTGGTGCTGGGCTTGGTGGCGTTGCTGACGCTGCCGATCTCCCAGTACCCTGAAGTAACGCCGCCGACCGTATTCGTCATGGCCAACTATCCCGGCGCGAGTGCCGAGACGGTGGCTTCGACGGTGGCGACGCCGCTGGAGCAGGAAATCAACGGCGTCGAAGACATGCTCTATATGTCCTCCGCGTGCGGCAGTGACGGCCAGTTGCGGCTGGGCGTGACGTTCAAGACCGGCACGGACCTGAACATGGCCCAGGTGCAGGTTCAGAACCGCGTCTCCACCGCTCTGCCCCGCCTGCCGGAGGAAGTGCGCCGGCTCGGCGTCACGACCATGAAGCGCGCGCCAAGCATCACGCTGATGATCAACCTCATCTCGCCCAGCGGCAAATACGACGACCTCTACATGGGCAACTACGCGTTCCTGCACGTGAAGGATCGCCTCGCGCGCCTGCCCGGCGTCGGTGACGTGCGCATCTTTGGCGTCAGCGAATACTCGATGCGCATCTGGATTGACCCAAACAAAGCATCCTCGCGCAACCTCGCCGCTGCGGAAATCGTCAGCGCCATCCGCGAACAAAACGTGCAGGTTGCTGCGGGCGTGTTCGGCCAATCGCCGCAGCCGGCGGACAATCTCTTCCAACTCACAGCCCAGACGAAAGGCCGGTTCTCCACACCGGAGGAGTTTGGCGAAGTCATTCTCAAGACCGACGCCGACGGACAGGTGACGCGCCTGCGCGACGTGGCCCGGATCGAGCTCGGCGCGAACGACTACAATCTCCGCGACTACCTCGACGGCCAGCCGTCGGCGGTCGTGGCCATCTTCCAGTTGCCCGGCTCCAACGCCGTCGAAACCCGCGACGCCGTTGCGGACACGATGAAGGACATGGCGAAGGATTTCCCGCCGGGTTTGGAATACCGGATCCATTTCGATACCACCGAGTTCATTCGCGAATCCATCTACGCCGTCGTGAAGACACTCATCGAGGCGATGATCCTCGTCGTGATCGTCGTGGTGCTGTTCCTGCAAAACTGGCGTGCATCGCTCATCCCGCTGCTCGCCGTGCCGGTCTCGCTCATCGGCACATTTGCGGCCATGGCCTTGATGGGGTTTTCATTGAACAACCTCTCGCTTTTCGGCCTCGTGCTGGCCATCGGCATCGTGGTGGATGACGCCATCGTTGTCGTCGAAAACGTCGAGCGCAACATCGCGCTCGGACTGCCGCCGGTTGACGCCACCCACAAAGCGATGACCGAGGTCAGCAGCGCCGTGATCGCCATCGGCCTCGTGCTGGCGGCGGTGTTCATCCCGACAGCGTTCCTGAGCGGACTCACCGGCCAGTTCTACCGGCAGTTCGCGCTGACCATCGCCATCTCGACGCTGATCTCGGCATTCAACTCGCTCACGCTCAGTCCGGCGCTCGCGGCGCTGCTGTTGCGCCCGCATCATGAGGAAAAGGATTTCATCGGCAAACTCCTCCACTACTCGGTGGGCTTGATTTTTACCGGTTTCAACCGCGTCTTTGACGCCAGTCGCAACGGCTACGTCGCTGCGCTGGGCCGGTTACTGCGGCATTGCGGAGTTGGCCTCGTGATCTACGCCGGCCTGCTCGTGCTGACGTGGCATGGTTTCCAGAATGTCCCGGTTGGTTTCGTGCCGCCGCAGGACAAAGGCTACCTGATCGCCTTCGTCCAGTTGCCCGACGGCGCGTCCATCCAGCGCACCAAGGTCGTTGCCGACCATATGGCACAGATCATGCGCAAGACGCCGGGCGTTGGCCACGTGATCGAAATCGTTGGCCTTTCCTTCGTCACTCTCGGCAACCAAGCCAACACGTCCAGCTTCTTCATCACGCTGGAACCGTTTGCCGAGCGCGTAAAACACGGGCGGACTGGCGATAAGATTGTCGCTGACCTGCGAACCAAGTTTGCCAGCATCCAAGACGGCTTCATCGGCGTCTTCGGTCCGCCGCCCGTGGACGGTCTCGGCATGGTCGGCGGTTTCAAACTCCAGGTGCAGGATCGCAACGAAGCCGGCTTCCCCGCCTTGCAAGCCGCCACTTACCAGCTCATGGGCGCGGCCAGCCAGGACAAGCGAATCAGCGGCGCGATCTCCACCTTCCGCGCCAACGTCCCGCAGGTCTTTCTCGACGTGGATCGCGCCAAGGCTAAAATGATGCACGTCCCGCTCAATAACGTCTGGGACACACTGCAAATTTACCTCGGCTCGCTCTACGTCAACGATTTCAACGCGTTCGGCAGGCCCTACCGCGTCACCGCACAAGCGGACGCGCCGTTCCGTGTCAAGGCTGCCGACGTGATCAATCTCAAGACGCGCAACGAGGCCGGCGACATGGTGCCGCTCGGCACGGTCGTGAAGGTCAGAGATGTCTCCGCCCCCGTGTCGGTCAACCGCTACAATATGTATAACGCCGCCGAGATCACCGGCGCTCCCGCGCCCGGTGTCAGCACCGGTGACGCGATCAAGATCATGGACGACCTCGCCAAGAAAATCCTGCCGCCCGGCATGCGCATCGAGTGGACCGAGATCAGCCTCCTGCAAATCATGGCCGGAAACACCGCCGTCTTCATCTTCCCGTTCTGCGTGCTGATGGTCTTCCTCGTGCTCGCCGCGCAATATGAAAGCTGGTCGTTGCCGCTGGCCATCATCCTCATTGTCCCGATGTGCCTGCTCTTCGCCATCCTCGGCATCTGGGCGCGTGGTTTGGACAACAATCTTTTCACCCAGATCGGCCTCGTCGCACTGATGGGTCTCGCGTGCAAAAACGCCATCCTCATCGTCGAATTCGCCAAACAGATCCAGGACACCGGCAAGAACAGGATCGAGGCGGCCATCGAAGCCTCGCGTCTCCGGCTGCGGCCGATCCTGATGACCTCGCTGGCGTTTGCGTTCGGCGTGCTGCCGATGATGCTCTCCGCCGGCGCTGGCGCGGAAATGCGGCGCTCCATCGGCACGGCGGTGTTCTGGGGCATGCTGGGCGTGACCTTCTTTGGCATCTTCCTCACGCCGGTCTTCTACGTTGTCATTCGCGCCGTCCTCGAACGCAGGAAGAAGACCCTCAACAAGAGCCCCCACGCACACGGCGCTGCGGCGTTGCTCATCACCGGCCTGCTGCTGGGCTCTCTTCTGACCGGCTGCGCCGTGGGACCGAACCACCAGGAACCTGAGACCAAAACCAATGCCGCCTTCGGCAACGCCGTCCAGCCGAACGTCGCCACCAACCAAACCGCCATCACCTGGTGGCGCAGTTTCAACGACCCGAAACTCAACGTCCTGATTGACCAGGCCCTGATCGCGAACCACGACCTTCGCATCGCCACCGACCGCGTCCGCGAAGCCCGCGCCCTCCGCACTGTGACGCTCTTGAATCTCGCCCCCATCGTCCATGCCGACGCCAGTTACACCCGATCGCAGTCCAGCGCGGACTCCCTGCCCATGCCGATCGAGCGCGACCAGCGGCAACTGGGCCTTTACAACGGCGGCTTCGATGCAACGTGGGAACTCGACATCTTCGGCCGCCTCCGTCGATCCGTCGAGGCCAGCACCGCCGAAGTCGCAACCGCGGAAGCCAAACGCCGCGATGTGCTCGTCACCCTGACCGCCGAACTGGCCCGCAACTATTTCGAACTCCGCGGCGCGCAGCACCAGTTGAGCGTCGTCCGCCGCAACGCGGAGACCCAGAGCGAGACGCTTGAACTGACCCTCTCGAAGCTTCGCGCCGGCCGCGCCACCGAACTCGATGCCGCCCGCGCCCGCACCCAGCTCAACGCCACCCTCGCTATTGTTCCGCCGTTCGAAGTCGCTGTGAAACACGCTATCCACCGCATCGGTGTCCTCACGGGCCGCCAACCCACCGATCTCGAAGCCGACTTGATCAAGGCCGCCCCCCTGCCCACGCTTCCCGCTCTCGTCAACATCGGCTCTCCATCCGAGCTTCTGCGCCGCCGGTCCGACATCCGTGCCGCCGAGCGCGCTCTCGCCACCGCTACCGCCCTCATCGGCGTCCAGACCGCGGACCTCTTCCCGCGCGTCACCTTCAACGGGAATATCGCGTTGGAATCGAGCCAGATTTCAGGTCTGGCGAAAGCCGGCGCTGACACCTATTCATTTGGCCCGCGCATTTCCTGGGCGGCGCTCGACCTCGGCCGCGTGCGCGCACGCATCAAGGCCGCCCGCGCCCATGCCGACGCCGAGCTGGCCTTCTACGAAAAAACCGTCCTCCTCGCCCTCGAAGAAACCGAGAACGCGTTGGTTTCCTTCAGCCAAGAACGCGCCCGCCGCGACTACCTCGGCGCGTCCGAGCGCGACGCCGGCAAAGCATTTCTCCTGGCCCGCCAACGCTACGACGGCGGCGTCTCGGATTTTCTCGCCGTCCTCGACGCCGAGCGGACCCAACTGGAAATCCAGGCGCAACTGGCCCAGAGCGAGACCCGCACCGCCACTGCCCTTGTCGCCATTTACAAATCCCTCGGCGGCGGCTGGGAGATCGAGATACCGCCCGCCAAGCCCCCTTCAAACTGATCCCCCGCCTTCAAGGCAGGGAACTTCCGACCGCTGGGTTCTGTCGCGCAAGAACCGGGGCTTGTCATCACCCCGCCCTACTGGCTCGCCGCCGGGGATTTGGCCGAGGCGCGCTTTTCACGTTCCGGCTTGTCTTTCTTGCTCTCCATCACGAATTCTTCAATCCGCAGAGACTTTGTGATTGTCTCGACCTCGACCGGTTCGATTCTCACCAGGTCGGCATCGGCCAGCCACGCTTCATCCAGGGGCGCGTCACTGAATTCCGAGACATAGCGAACCCGCAGGGGCGTGATTTTGAGCCGGGCGCCGGTATACGCATTAAAAAAGACGGCGGCGACATCGTGATCTTCCGTGGGGATGAACGCCTGGCCGCGCTTTTGGTTCCTGAGCACGTAAAGGACCTTCCCCCTACCCAGCAAGAGCTTGCCGATGTCCATCTGGGTGTCGGTGGCGAATAACAAGGTCACGTTCTTGACGCTCAGGAGAACCTGGCATCCCTGCGGTTCGCGAAGCACATCGGCGACGGCCACATGCTCCGATCCGATGTCGAGACGCGCCCTCTTGCGAAGTGGCAATACCCCGGTCACCTTGTAGCAGCGAACATCGAGATGCACCTCAGCCGTGTAGATTCCTTTCTTCCCGCCATACTGGCTGAAGGAATCAGCCTCCGCCTCGAACAACGTTTCGAACTGGGACGATTGTTTCTCCCCGTTGAGAACCTTGATGCCTCCCAGGACGTGGCTGACGGCGCCGCCATCCCATTGTCCCACGATCCTCGCTTCGGGTGACAGGGAATCGCCGCCAGTATTCGATTCCAGTTTCTTGCCGTCGGGGTATGCAAGCTGGGCGCTGATGAATGTGACACGGCCGACAAGCCCGGGAGGCAACCCGGACACCACCAGATTTCCTTGCACACGCTTCTTGGGAGTCTTAGCCGGCCCGAAACTGAATGCGTCGGACGTGCAGTTCTTGCCGGTGTTGTCAGAGGCAATGTGGACCGTTTCGCTGTTGAAGAGCTCCTTCTGAACAGGCGCCTTTGCTTTCTTTAGAAAATCCACAGGCCATGCAGATGACGCGGTCAGGGCGGCAACCACGGTCAGGCAGGCCAGGACTATTGTGTGCGCTGTTTTGCGCGTCAGGTATTGATAACCGATCGCGACAAAACACAGGACGATCCCAACAATCGAGGAGACGACCCCGCGAGAGAGCGAGAGCGAAATCGAAGGAAAATCCTTAAAGAAGCCGGCTCCAAACAAAGTCGCAATGCTGATGGCAAACCCGGCGATTCCCGACACGACCACAACGATAATGCCCACGATGGCGAATCGGGCAAAGGTGCGCGTCACGCTTGCCAGTGTCCAAATCCCCAGCACCACGGAGATCTGGGACAGGAGGGCTTCCGGCACCGCGAGCGCAACATGCCTGGGTGTGACCTCGTTGCAGATGAGCATGATCAACTCGGCCAGAAGAGGCGGCAAGACCAACAGGACGAGCATGAACACGCCCTTGCTGGCGAGGAGATCCTTTCGGGCAATCGGGCGCGTAAACCAAAACGCGGTCGTGCCGACCAGAGGCTCATCCTGGACAAGCAATGGAATGATGACCACCAAGGCTCCGAGCTGTAGAAGTGGAAACAACAGCGTGGCCAGGTAGAAAATGGCTTGAAGCCCTATGTCTCCGGCTGACGCCCCGGGGGCTGTGCCGATCAACACGGCCTGCAACACCACCAGGAGCGACCACAGGCCCAGCAGGACGCGGAGGCGACGAACGTCTTTTTTGAAAAGATGCGTGATCAGGTTCATCAAGTTTCTCCTCTCAGGCTACAAGCCGGTACGTCCTCGCGAGTGTCAGAAATATTTCCCGAAGCGACATCGGCTGCGCTGTGACTCCGGCACAATCAGGGAAATGAACCGGGATCGTCTTCTCCGTTTCATTTTCCGCGTAACGGCTGTCAACAAATCGAATGGTGTGGGCCGCCTTTTCCAGGGTGAGCCAGTGCTCCGGCAGGGTTTTGGGAATGGCCCCCTCCCCCCGGACCACCACCTCGATCTTGCGAAACCGTGCCTGCAACGAAACAATCGCTTCGGCCAGTTCCAAACG
This sequence comes from Verrucomicrobiota bacterium, assembly GCA_016235595.1. Lineage (GTDB taxonomy): Bacteria > Verrucomicrobiota > Verrucomicrobiia > CAIQCK01 > CAIQCK01 > CAIQCK01. Next base: position 185,355 of record JACRJX010000015.1, on the reverse strand, counting down.
GCCCTGGTTCAAAATACCCACCCAATCCGCCAGCCGTTCCACCTCGTCGATGTCGTGGGATGATATGAACACCGTCCAACTCTCCTGCTCCGTAAGCTCCAGCACGCCCCGTATGAACTCATCCCGCACCAGCGGGTCCAATCCACTGAAGGGCTCATCCAGCACCAGCAACTGGGGACGGTACGCCAGCGAGGAGAGCAAGGCGGTCTTCACCTTCATCCCTCGCGACATGCTCTTGATCTTCTGGTCCCGCGACAGACTGAACTGCTTGAGGAGCTTCCCGCAAAACTCATCATCCCACGAAGGATACATGGGTTTGCAGTACTCCAGGAACTGGCCGACCCGCATCCACTCGGGCAATTCCTGGTTCTCGGAGACGTAGCCGATTCTGGAGAACTGATCGGGACCCAATCGCCTGGAGTCCACCCCGAACACCGTGGCCGTGCCTTCCGATGGCTCCAGGATGTTCATGAAAGCCTTGATGGTCGTCGTCTTCCCCGCGCCATTAGGCCCCAGAAAAGCGAAGATGCTTCCCTGCGGGACTTGCAGCGTCAGGTTCTTCACCGCCTCGGTTTTTCCAAATCGTTGCGTCAGACCCTTCGTTTCAATCACATGGCTCATAGACGGCCCCTTTTGATGCGCTTCCAATGTTCCTTGATGGCTTCTTCAACGTCTTCCAAATCCAGTCCGAGCTTCTGGGCTTCGACCACCAATCGCTCGATGTCCGCGCCCAGCAGCTCGCCGCGCTGTTTCTTCGTGGCGGGCTGCGCCGCGGCCACCACCGTGCCAATGCCGGGAGAAACCTCCAGCAGCCCCTCATCCACCAGCGCCGAGAGGATCTTGTGCGCCGTGTTGGGATTGATCCGGAGTTCCTGGCTGAGGACCCGGACGGAGGGGAATTTGTCCCCGGTCATCATCTGGCCCGAGACAATCGCTTTTTTGACGGCAAACACCACCTGTTCGTAAAGGGGGATGCCCGGCTTGAATTGAACTTGAAACGCAAGCATGGTGTTTGGTGTGTACTATATGTCATAGTACACACCCGTCAAGCATTTTTTCGCCGACAGTTGTCGTGAGGACGAATCCCAACGGAATTCAATTGACCCAGGGCGGCGCGTTCCGTGCAACCCCGGGCTGAGTGATAAGATCCTTTCAGGATTTCCGGCGGCGACGATGGCCGGGGATGCTTGCGCAGCGACAACAAGGTAACGCTAAAGAAAGCAGGACAGGCAAGATGCCTGTCCTGCTTTTGAAACAGGCTCGACCGGGCTCAACCCTATCGCTTAGTGGCATTAGATGCGCCGGCAGGCGGATAAATCCTCTTGGCTTCCGCGGTGAATTCACCGTGCGGGTTTCCCTTGGCCCAACCGCCGGACTGCTGCACGAGAAAGACCCGGACTTGGCCATGATCCACGGTCATATTGGTCTTGTAGGCTCCGCCGTGGCCAAACACACTTCCATCCTGCGCGGACACTCCCAAACCATAGTTGTCCTTAACCAGGGGTCCGGTCTGTTTGATCGTCATCTCGTGAACGGATTCCTTCGAGAGGCAGACCTTGCCCTTGAACGTCCCGCCGCCGGCCAGCATCTGGCAGAAACACGCAATGTCATGCGCGGTGGAGAACAGGCCGCCACCCGGCGCAGGATAACGTCCCGGCCCGTCGAGCGGATATTTGAGGTAGGCGATTTGCAGCTCCTCCAGCCCGCTCTTATCCTTCTTCATTTTGTAGCTTTTGGCCAGCCGCTTCAGTTGAGCCGTGGAAGGGAAGAACGTCGTGTCCTTCATCCCCAGAGGCCGGAACAATCGCTCTTCCAAAAATTTCTCGAACGGCATCCCGCTCGCGATCTCAATGATTCTGCCCGCCGTATCAATGCCCTCATTGGAATACTTGTAGCTGGTCCCCGGATCGAACAAGAGGGGTTCGAGTAGGTCGTTCTTGATGGACTCGGCCAGCGGCACTGAATCAATGATGCTCTTGTCCTTGGCGTTGAGAAACCGCATGCCACTCGTGTGGCATAGGATCTCGCGCACGGTAATCGGATGGCTGGGTGCCACAAGGGTCTTGTCCGGCTTGGCCACTTTCAGTGTCTTGAACTCGGGGATGTATTTCTCCACCGAGTCGTTGAGCTTCACCTTCCCATCGTCCACCAGCATCAACAGCGCGGCGGCGGTGATGGACTTCGACATGGAGGCGATCCAGAACAGATCGTCGGTCTTCATGGGTGTTTTGGCCGCGACGTCGGAGTAGCCGACCGCCTCGACCGCGAAGACCTTGTCCTTATCTCCCACCAGCATCACCGCGCCCGCCATGATATTCGCATCAACAAGAGGCTGGAGCTTCCGCGCAAACGCGCCGTCCGCCGCTGCGGTTCCCTGGACCGACAGGGAGGAAAACAACGCCAGCACAACCACCACGTTCAGCCAACGAGTCAATCGAGTTTTCATTCAGTCACTTTCTCCGCTTTGGACTCCATCGTGTCTGCGCTCATGAGAGTGAACAGGAAAAAACCGTCCGAGTCGATTTCAAGATGCGTTCCCGGATGCCTGCCCGCATGATGCGTCTACCGGGACTGCGAACGGGAATCCAACGGTTTGAAGATGAGCCGCGAGCCATACAAATACCACTTCTGCGAATCGGTCGACCATCCCCGCAGGGTAAACAGTCCGCATCTCCAGTAATGATCAAAGCCGCCTCCATGCACATAGCATGTGGCATTCGCGCTCAGGTAATAATAATCGCCAAAGTTGCCGTTCCGCAGCGACGCGCTCATGGCCGCCCGCGAAGCAAGGCCTTGATAGGTGTAGTCCTGCGGAAGCGCCAGCCAGGGATGGCTCGCGTCGTATCCGAGATTCTTCAGGAAGTGAATCTCCCGGCTCCCGCCGATGTCTCCATTGTCGTCCTGCAACAACTGGCGGATGACCGTGGGATGATACGTCTTCCCGGTCACCCCGCTTTCATAGTCCTGCATGTTCTCGCAGAAGAACGCGCGTCCCTTGGAGAGATTCAGTCCATCGATGAAGCACCACAAATTGCCCCACAGGTTCTCCATGTGCCGATACTTGACCGCACACCGGTAATTGTCATACGGCGGGCTTCCGTGAAACGCGCCGTGCCCCGAATGGCCGGCGATCACATCAGTCAATCCGGTCTTCTGCGCCGCACCGCCCAGGCACATGTCCGTGGTGGTATCGATGGGGCTTCCATCGAAATAGAAGGACACGAATCCCGCCTCGGGCTCATCGCGCTTGATGCCGGTCAGCGTTCTGCCCGTGTGGTACACGTTGAATGGCTTCTCGTAGCTCGTGATCTGAATGGCGCAACCGATGAACAATCCATTGTCGGCCGTTGCAGCCGCTTTTGCCGTCGCGGGTTTTGTGATCAGCCTGTTGGCGCTCTTCTCACCCCGAACGCATCGGTGTGTCCTGGCCGGCTGAAGTATTTTCCCCCAACCGTTTCCCAAGGCTCGCTGCGAGTTTCGGTCGGCATGTTCCACAAGAAAAAGATTCTGAATCAGCAGCAGCGTGCGGATGTCGAACGTGCCGAATCCGGTTCCATTGGCTTTTGCGTATTCCCTGTATTCCACTCTCGTTTTATCGGCCGTCGGGTAAACACCGGCCACGGACTCCATTCTGCCATCCGCAGTGACATGCGCCTCGTAAGCGCCCACATAGATGTGGCCGAGTTCACGACCGTTTTCGACAAACGCGGGATCCACATAGAAACCGGGCCGTGGTTCGGCTGAGATCAGCCGGTATTCGTATCCTCCGCTGACATACCGCCGGGTGTAATGCCTGGGGATTTCCGCCATGATATTCCCGGGCACGGCACTCGAAGCAAATTCGGGATCCCCGCTATAGCTGATCTTGATGGAACCGTCAGGACGCTTGACGATCTTGCAGGGGCGAATCTGTGACCAGGGAAAAATCCGGTCAAATGCCCTGGCCGACAAGCCGGCGGCGTCTTCGATCCGTTCGCACGGCAAATGGTAATCCACAGCCTCGTCTTCAATGAGCTTCCATCTCACGCCATACTGGGCGCCTTGGGCGGGCTTGGACGAAGGTCCGGCATCAGCTCCCCACGCCGCCACGCACGCAACCGCGAAAACCACCTGTGGGGCAAGGCATCGCTGCACTCGGGAAAGGACACTCAGCGCAACGGACCGAATCAGAGGCAAGGGTTCCATACGGAGTGACTTTAACTAGCGTTCCCCACTTGCAGCGAGCCTGAAACCGACCCATCACGCGGCGCTCAATTTCCCTTGAGGCTCTCCTGATGCTGTGCCCAGGCGGCCTTCTGCATCTTCGCGGCTTCTTCCTGGGTCAGGGTAATCCCGCCGCGAATACTCTTGAACTCGCAGGCCAGTCCCTCCGGTGTCTTCCCGGTAATGGTCGCATAGAGAAGACAGGCATAGATGTAAGTGCCTTTGGGGCCGGGATGCCCCTTGTCCTTATGATAGAGATCGAGCGTCTCTTCCTCCGAGGGATTCGGCCCCCAATACTTCATCCAAGCATAGCCGGCGGCCGCGACAGGAATCCCCGCTTTCCTTCCGAATGACATCTGCATGTCGTTCAGTTTCTTGAATGACCCGGGATAGCGATACGACGCGGAGTAGTATTGGGTCACATTGGCGGTGGCGAATAGGATCGTCTTCGATCCGGCCTTCCTTGTCTCCTTGTCGAATCTCGCCGCATAGTCCTGAAACTCCTGTTCGTTGGCGTTGAAGATTTCTTGAATGACGACATAGTCCCACTTCCCCGCCGCGATCATGGCGCGCGGCGATCCTCGTCCCTCGCCTGCCTCCCAGTATCCCTTCAATCCTTTTCCCCCGATGAGTGCCCGTCCGATATCCACGCGCGGACTGTCCGCGGGCGCGGATTCGGACAGGACCTTGATCATCTGGGGCAGGTCGTAACACGACATCTGGCTGTTGCCGATGAACAACACTCTCAAGGGCGGCTGCGCCAACAGGGCCCCTTCCATCATCACGATCAGGCAGGGCAGAAGCAGAATCCTAGCGAGTTTCATAATCATGTCCTGAAGAAGGCTACCATGATGCATGTGTTCATGACAGGCCATCGTTTCGTGGATCAGCCGCCTTTGTGTTGAAGCAAGGTCCGCAACTTCAAATATCAACTTGCTCCATGTCACACCTTAAATGCCCCGGCGTTTCGAAGCCGACGGTCTATGATGGAGCGTGAAACAATTGTTCTTCTGTTGCAAAAGGGCGGTTTTGAAACGAAGGTTCGGCTCATGGTGTTGAAAGCCGTACCAAAGCCAGGCCGGTGGTTTGAGAATCCCCGTGTTCAGACGTGGCTGGCGCTCGCAGTTTGGATTGTGCCGCTGCTGGTCATCTCGGGCATGGTCATCCATGACCCCTCCCGACGATCGGTGGTTCCTGTGTATCATCAAGCCGTGGAGAACTGGTGGGCGCAACAGAGTCTTTACGCAGGCTGGTCCTACCACTACCTGCCGCAGTTTGCCGTCTTGTTCATGCCGTTCCATCTCCTGCCGTCACCGGTCGGGGATTTGCTTTGGCGCTTCTTTTCAGCCGGTTTGTTGGTCAGCGGGATTTGGCGGCTGTCGCGGCAGCAGTTTGGAAGCGAGGCGGCACGCGCGTTCTTGTTGATCACACTGCTGGCGATGCCGCTGACCTTGGGAGCGCTGCGCAACGGCCAGGCGAATGTCCTGCTTGCGGCGCTCACGCTGCAGGCGGTGGCGTGCCTGTCACCTCGACAATGGTGGGCGGCGGCGGTTTTCATGGTGTTGGCGGTTGCGGTAAAACTAATCGGCATTGTGTTGATACTCCTTGCGGTGAGTGTTTACTCGCCGTTGCGCTGGCGCCTCGCGTTCGCGTTCGCGGCTGTCGCCGCCCTGCCTTTTCTTTTCGGCAGTTCGTCCTACGTGATCAGCCAGCACCGCGAAGCTTTTGAACATTTCGGAGCGTGCGCGGCAGTGACAGGCCACTGGTATGCTGATCTTGGCGGCATGGTCCGGACTTTCGGTGGAGAATTGAACGCCGGCTTTTCGAAATGGATGCGCGTGTTGGCGGGCGGCGCGCTCTTGGGCGTCTGGTGGCTGGGCGCACGCCGGCTGGCTGAGCCGGCTCGCGCGATGTGGCTTCATGGGCTTGCGACATCATATCTCATGCTGTTCAATCCGATGACCGAGACCAACAGCTACGCGATCGTAGCCCCGGCGTTTGGTTGGTGGGCGGTTTGGGCTTGGGACGAACCGCGAACGCGTCGCGTCGCATGGGGGTGGGCTTGCCTTTGTCTTGCAGCGGGCATCGTAGCCCCCCTCTTGTGGCGCGTGTTCGGCAACGAGCTTGCGTTGTTTTTGCGTCCAGCGATGACGATTGTCTTCGTCGCGATGCTGATATATTTCCGCTGGTGGATCATCGCTCTGGCGGAAGGGCCGCGCATCAAGCCAGCCTGAGCGTTGCAGACGCGAACGACGCTGATGCGTCATGCCCGCCACGGCCAGGCGCGACCTTGAGCTTGCGCGAAGGAAGAGTGGATAGGCTCCCATGCAACGGCCGGTCAATATGGTTTCGCAAAGGTTCACCTGAACGTTGGCAGCAAGCGGTAATAGACCTCCAGCGTCATGCACAACATCGTGGTGTGATAGACGGGACTGTCCTTGGGGTTGCCGACGGCACACGTCCACCGCTTATCGGGAATGTTGAGCGGACGCACCGGAACGTCGTCCTTGCTTCCCGGCACGGGCCAGTGTCCATCAGGCATCTGGTTCTCGAGAATCGTGTCGCGAAAGTCCCGGTTCCACGACACCCAGTAACTGCCGCCGGCTTGAAACATCGCCTGCGTGACGTAATACCACAGGTAACTGTCGCGCTCGTCCGCCATGCTCCAGTTGCAAAGAAACCGGTTGCTGCCATGCCTGAGCGCGCTGCGCACTTCCTCGGAGTCGCCCGCGCCTAGGAACATCATGCTCAGGATGCCGACGGCCAGCATGCCGTCCGAGCCGCCGCCTTTCTTCGCGTAGCCAAAGCGGTGCGTCTTGTCGTCGTAAACCGCCCTGCAAAAAAACAGCGCCTTGCGCATGGCCTCGTCCAGCCCCTTCACATGCGTGCCGGCGTTCTTGGCGGCCTTGAGCGCCTGGATGTTCCAGCCGCTGATGGAAAGGTCGCCGCCCAACGGCCGCCGATACGGCCAATACGGCCATGATGTTGTCTTTGTCTTTCGTCTCTCCGAGGGAACCAAGCTGTCGTAGTCATACTCCCAGGCTCCGGTGGGCGCTTGCGACGTGACGATTCTGGCCACGGCGCCTTCGAGCACCGGGAGCAGGTCACTGTTCTGTGTCAACGCGTAGTCCTCCGCCAACGCGTATGTCGCGATGGCGTGCTGATACTCCGGATGCTGCCCAGGAAAGAAGTTCCCGTTCTTGAGACCGACGTCCATCAACCACTGCACGCCTCTCTGGACCGTCTGGCCGTATTGCGGGCAGGCCTGCGTGTCGCCGTGCGCCAGCAGAGTCAACAACGCCAGACCGGTCATGGCCGTCTTGTAGCCGTCACCCCACGAGCCGTCTTCGTTTTGTTTCTTCTGCAGCCAGTTCAGCGCCCGACACACGGCGTCTTCGATCTGATCCGCTGTGATCGAGCCGCCTCCGCCGTAATTGGTCGAGCCGCCCCCGCCGTAGCGGTTGATCGCCGCAATGCGCGCCTGCCTGCTCAAGCGGGACTGATACAAACTGTTGACCGTGATTTGCCTGGCCAGTTGGGCCAGGTTCTTATCCGGAACCACCGGTGCCAGGACGGTCATGGATGCCCGAGGCAGGGGAATGGGAATCGTACCCGGCCGCGGCGCGACGCATTGGGTTTCCGGCGTCCGAATCAGCGTCTTCGTCCGTTCGGGTGGCCGGGGCGGAGGTAGTTCCAGCGCGACCTTTTGCTCCGGCGCGATGAACTGGGTGATGACGTCCAGTGTTCTTTCAGAGACCACGCAGTCGCCGAAGACCAGCAGCAAGAGCGCGTGCAGCAGCACTGCGAAGAAATAGAACAGGTGGTTGCGGAACCGTGTCATCAGCCTATTTCGACATTCTTGAAACACGAACCCAACCTCCACCGAACCGCTCGTAATACCGCGCTCTGGCGAAATCACCGCAACCTTTTCATCTCAACACGTATCGGCCACGGTTTGCCGCCGGTTTTGCGCCGGACTTCGCCGATGACATACGAGCCGTCGAGTTTGGGCGATGGCGTGCCTTCGTGGAACACAATCTGGCCCAACTCCATCGCCAGTTCTGGGTCTGAAGAGTCGCACACGCGGACATTGCCGCGAGAATCCTTGATGACACACTTGAGGCCGGTTCCCGACGCCGTGCGTTCAACCGTCGCAATGAATGGAGAGCCGCTGGGAATTCCGGTGGACAAACCTCTCCCGGCCAGGATCATGAATATCGCTTCCTTCGAGCTGGGACCCTCGAAGACGGCCTTGTTGGCGCTCACGGTCACACGCGTAGGTTTCAGCGCAAGCTTGGCCTGCTCTTGCGGGCTCATGTCCTGAAAACCAACGACAATCGGCTCCGGCATGCCTGTTTCAGGTCGAAACTCGCCGATGATATACTGGCCAAACTCATTGGGCCATATTCTCCCTTCACGAAACACGATCTCGCCTCGCCCGGCCGTTGCGGGTTCGGAAGAGATATCCGTGGCGACGTTGCCCCGCGCATCCTTGAGAACGCAATGGACGCCACGCCCTGATTCCGATCGCTCGACGGTCAAAGTAAACTCGGTAAGCGCAGGGTCGTTGAACAGACTGCGGCTCTTGCAGACGCCGCGAAAAATCACACCGATCACGGTGTCTCTTGAACCACGGCCCTCGATGACCGCGATGCCAGCGCTGGCTGTCACACGCGCAATACCGGGGCCGGCACCTGGCGATTCGGCAGCCGGCGGCGGCGCAAGGGCTTTGAATCCCATGAAACGAACGCGTATCGGCCACGACGCCCCGCCGCTTTCCGGCCGGAACTCGCCGATGACATACGAGCCATCCGGTTCGGGCGGCGCTGCGCTTTCGTGGAACACGATCTTGCCTCGCGCCTTCGCCAGCAGGTCCAAAGAGTCATACACATCCACGTTGCCGCGCAAATCCTTGATCTCGCAACGGATGTCCTGCGCCGACGTCGAGCGCCCAACCGTCACCGTGAACGCGGAGTCGCTGGGGACATGGGACTTCCAGCTTGTTTCGTGGACCTTGACGCTGAACCACGCCTCCGGCGAGCCGACCCCGTCGAAGACGGCTCCGTTTGCGCTCACAGTCGCCCGCACAACGGCCGGACCCGTGGCTGGCGGTTCACCGACCGTCCGCGGCACGACCGGAGCCTTGAGCCCCATGAAACGAATGAGAATCAGCTCTGGCGTGCCGCCGCCTTCCGGCAGGAACTCGCCGATGGCATACGAGCCGTCCAGTTCGGGCGATGGCGTGCCTTCGCGGAACACGACCCGGCCCTGGCCCGGCATCACGCGGCCAACCTTCTTGTGGTCAAGCGTGACAGCCTTGCCCTGTGAATCCTTGATGACGCAATTGATGTCGGTTCCCGACGCGGCGCGCTCCACTGTCGCAACGAACGGAAGGTCGCTGGGGAGATCCGTGGCCCAGGATAATCCAGGCGAAACGCCTAACGAAAACACAACGTTGGTCGAGCCGCGCCCTTCGATGATCGCCTTGTCGGCGCTCACGGTCACACGCGTGGGTTTCAGCACAGGCGGCTGAGGCTGATACGCATTCCGATCAAATAACTGAACGCGGATCGGCTCTGGCGTCCCTGTCTCCGGCCGAAACTCGCCGATGAAATACGCGCCGTCCGGTTGGGGCGGCGGCGAGCCTTCGCGAAATACGATTTCGCCCCGCCCCGTCGTCTTCGAGTCGAGAGCGATGTCATCGATGGTGACGTTGCCACGCGCGTCCTTGAGGACGTAATGGAGGCCGCGCCCCGATGGCGAGCGCTCAACGGTCAAAGTGAAGGCAGAGTTGTTGAGCAGATCGCGATCATAAGTATTGTCGCGGAGGCTCATAGAGATCGACGCGTCCCGCGCGCCACGACCCTCGATGACGGCCTTGCCCGCGCTGACCACCACACGCGTGATGCCCGGGTTGGAACTGAGATGCGATGGCGCTGAAGGCGGGACCGTGGCGGGCGGCGCCTTCCACAGCGTCACGATGCGTTCCTTGCCGCCCGAGGCCAGCAGCTTTCCATCGGGCGAGAAGGCAACCGCATTGATGTTATAGTCGCCGGCCTCAGTGCCGGCTTTTGCCCGCCTTGGCGTTTGGAGTTGCGCGATTCTGCGGCCGTCCCGCAGAGCGAAGAGAGCCACATGGCCGGCCTCGGCCGCGAGCGGACCGGGGCTACTGGCTGCGCAGGCGACGATGTCGCCGTCAGGACTGATGGCAACCTGACCGAATTGTTCCTTAAAGATACCCGCTTCCTGTTCCAAAGCGGAAAAGCGCTGGGTAAATCCAACGCAGCCGTTTTTCATCACAACGTCGAAGACATGCAGAGCGACCGCAGCCGCGGCAAGCGTGCGGCCGTCTTTGCTCAGGTCAATGCCCTCAACCGGATGGGGAAGCGCTATCTCGCCGAGGCTCGCCCCGGTCGCATAGTCCCATGCTCGAACAACCCCGGACTTGGCAGCGGGCCGGCCCCCGCCCATGTAAAGAACGCGCGCATCCGGGGAAAACGCCAGTCCCGTAATCGGCCACATCCCGACCGCTAACTTATGTTTTTGCTGTCCGTCCCGCACACTCCAGATATAGACATCATTTTCTCCCGCTGCCGCGATCAACTCGGAATCGTGTGAGAACGCCAGGCTATAGACCGGCCGGGGATATGGAAGCGTCGCCCGCAGTTGCAGGGTCCGGGCATCCCAAAGCTTGACCTCGCCGGGAACGGGGCCGGCACCCGACGCCAACACGTCTCCCGATGGTGACATCGCGAGCACCATGCAACTCTTCCCGTCTTTATGACCTGCAAAGGACACCAGGACCTTGCGAGTGTTCGTGTCCCAAACCTTGATCTCCCCTCCGAAGTTGCCGCTGAACAATCGCTTCCCATCCAGCGAGAAGGTGACTGATTTCACCACCTTCATCAGCTCCTTTTGTTCTACCAGCGTTGCTGCGGCCTCCCACTTCTCCGACGCCACAGACACATGCGCGTCCTGGTCCTTCACCAACCGCACCGCAATGGGTAGCGGCGCGCCGGTTTCAGGCCGAAACTCGCCGATGACATACGAGCTGTCTGCATCGGGTGCTGGCGTGCCCGGGTGGAATACAATCTTCCCTCGCATCGGTCCCGGCGGGCCATCAAGGTTATAAGACAAGTCGAGGCCGTGCCTGCGTTTGATGACCCAATTGGCACCGTGCCACCGGAACCAAGGCCACTCGAGAGTGACATCAAACATATTGCCGAGATACAGAGATGGCGACCAACGATTGGTCCCCGTGCCGAACGTGATACGCATTCCCTCACCATTAAAATTGCGTTGCTTGACGACCGCCTGATCCTTGCTGACCACCACGCTTTCGATTACCGGCATATCGGCCATCGGCGCTCCAGGCTGGGTCTGCGCGAAAACTCCCACATGCGTCCAAGCACCCACCTCCCACACCAGGAGCCTCGCCAGGAACGGCAGCACCACCGCCACGATCACCGCTGCCTTGCCCGCGACCGACTTCCAACCGATGATGCCGAGCACAATCGCCGCAATCCCACAGAGAATCAGGATGCCCTCGCAGCCAAGCCAAAGCGCCGTCCCTGCCTGAGAACCCGGCCGCAATGGCAGCGCCAGCAACACCAACGGGAGCAGCCACACGCCGAGGCACAACCCCAGCGCGATCCTGCCGAAGCGCCGGGCGCGCGCAGTCTTCTCCAAGGCCTGAGAACCAGCCGTGCCGGCTTTTCCATCGCCCGGAACTTGCGGAGCCGCGTTCTTCTTTGCCGCGCGCCAACCGACGGGCACAGCCGGCGGCGGTGTGCCGTCATCAGGCTTGAGCTGATCAGCGGTGATACCTTGCGCGCGCGCCCATGCCGTGGAGGCTACAAACTCCCGCCGCATCTTGCGCCACTTTGGCAGCAACGCCAGGATTGCAGCGATTAACACGGTCGCAAACAACCAGGGCGCTGGTTTCAGTGCGTTCAGCAACTGGCCGATCGGAATAGTCAGAATGATCAGAAACAATCCGGCCAGCGCAAAGCGTCGCCCGTCCTCCATCCGCTCGGCTTTTGTCATGTGAGCATACGCTTCCAGAAAGCGCGGCGAGTGCGTGAACAGGACCGGTGGGTGTGTGAGCAGCAGCAGTTCCTGAAGCCGGACAACGCCGCGCACCAAACGAGAGTGGCTCGGCGGCGGTTCCGGACCGGCTGAAGCCGGGACACCAACCTGCGGCGGCGTGGTCGCAATCGTCTCGACCTGCGTCCGCACTTCCGCGGCGGTCTGGTAGCGGCGTTCGGGGTTCGCCTCCAGCGCCCGCAACACGATCTCATCCAGCCGCACGTCGATGACCACCTTCTTCGACGGCGGTTCGATCGGTTTGCCGGGCAGCTCGCCGGTGAGCAACTCGTAAAGCACCACGCCCAGCGAATAAATGTCCGCCCGATGATCGGTGCGGCGACGGGCCTTTTGCTCCGGCGCCATGTATTGCGGCGTGCCGGCTGGCTGGCTGTCCGCGAGGCCAACATCCGGCCCCTCGGTGTGAAGCATCTTGGCGATGCCGAAATCCGCGATCTTCACGCGCCCTTCCTTGTCCAACAGCAGGTTCTCCGGTTTGATGTCCCGATGGACGATGCCGTGCTCGTGCGCGTATTGCAGCGCAGCGCAAACAGGCGGCACAATGGCGAGCGCCTGCTCCGGTGTGAATCGGCCCGCCCTCATTGCATCGCGCAAGTTCACGCCATCCACGAACTCCATGACCAGATAGTAGAACCCGCCCGCCTGGCCGAAGTCGTGGACCGTGACAATGTTCTGGTGGCTCAGACCCGCGAGTGCCTTGGCTTCGCGCGCGAACCGTTCGGCAAACCGCGGGTCGCCAATACGTTCGGGCGCGAGCAGCTTGAGGGCGACAAACCGGTCGAGCGATTTCTGCCGCGCCTTGTAAACAACGCCCATGCCTCCGCGGCCGAGACATTCGAGGACTTCCAGTTGCGGGAAGTGCGGAGCGATGTCTCCCGGCGGCAACGGCGGCGCGGGCGAGGCTGGCGAAGGGTCGTTCGGATCGGTGAAAGCGGTTCCGGTCTTCAGGTTCAACGCCATCAGGCAACGCGGGCACAGTCCTGCCGGCGAGTTCGGCGTCAGGGGCGCGCCGCACTGCGGACAGCTTGGAGAGATCGGTGTGCTCATACCCACTACTGACCGGTTCGCCGGATATTGTTACACGCCCGCCGCCGTTTCAACCCTGCGCAAGAGCGGCCGCCAGATGACGCAGTTCATCCTCCACGTCAGCGCCATCCGTGAGTGTTTGCGAAATCTCCTCGCGGTAAACCTCGCGAAATCGTTTTCGCAGGCGATGAACTGCCACGCGGGCCGCGCCTTCGTGGATGCCGAGCCGCCGCGCCACCGCCGGGTAATCGATCGCCCCGCGTCCCGCCATCAGGCACCCTTTCAGCGCCTCGAAATCACCGGGCTTGCCCGCGGCGGCAAACTCGGCTTGCAGCCGCGCAACCGTCAGGTTCAGCAACGTCATCGCCCACTGCCGGTCGAACTCGGCGTCGGCATCAAGCGCTGCGGCAGCATCCGCCGCATAACGGCTTTCAGCGAAAGCGGTATCGAAGGGCACGGGAGCCTGGCCGCCGCCACGCCGCTGCGTGGTCGCGCGGCGCCATTCGTTTCGCATGAAATTCTTGAGTGCCACGATCAGGAAGGTTCGCAGCCGTCCTTTGTTGCGGTCCGCCGAATCGAGCCAGCGTTTCTCCAGGAGACGGCGGAAGAACTCCTGCGTCAGGTCCTGCGCATCATGTGAAGACTGGCCGCTTCGCCGGACGTAGGTGTAGAGCGGATACCAGTAAGCGCGGCAAATCGCATCCAGCGCGGCGGCGGATTCGTCCGACGATGCGCGTCTGGCCGCCAGCACCACCGACCATCGCGTGCGCGGAAATGTTTTTGGCAACGCTGTGTTTGTGCTCGATGGGTTCATGTGCGGAAACTGTCCTCGCGCTAGTTTACCCAAACCTCGTGCATTGTTACAGCCGATGATTGAGATCTCCCGTAGCCGCCGACGTCAGGAGGCGGTATCACCGCAGAGGCGCAGAGAACGCAGAGCGGCCGCAAATGAAACAAACACCGCTGGGGGCTGGATTGGGAGGCATCGCGGATCGGTCTTGTGCCCAAATCGAAAGAAATGTCAACAATTCCGAAACAAACGGGCAGCAGGAAAATCGCCGATGGGTTATACCAACCGTGACACACCATTCAGACGATGAGGCATCCAACAGGAAACACGAAATGAACCAGCTCAAAAAAGCCATGACGGCCATCGCGCGCGCAATCCCCTTCCCCGGTTGTTCGCAACGATGGATGCTCTTGTTTGTGTTTCTGGCGGCACAGGCCGTTCAGGCCGCCGCCCCGGCGCAAACCTCCCGGCTGAATGCCTGCTGGCCCGCTTTCGATTACGACGGGAAGCCGTCGCAGACGGACGGCTCATTTTCAAAAACGACGGTGGCAGGCTCGCAGACCGCGACGGCGCGCCTTACCGCCGAGTCGAGGACGATGACCGCCGCGGATGGAAAACTGCAAGTCCGGCTGGACTGCAAAACCTACAGGAATTTTCCCGCGGAGGAATATGCGGTCCTGTTGACGAACCTGTCCCGGACGGAGCCGACGGGGATCGCGGACAATTTTCGGTCGCTGAAGCTCTCCATCGCCATGCCGGAATCCATCAAGGCCGCCGTGATCAATGTCCTGCGCGGTTCGACCTGCAAGGCGACGGACTTCGTCCCGGAATCGTTCACGATCGAGGCCGGCAAAGAGCAGGTCCTGACGACGGCCTGCGGGCGGTCGTCGAACGATTATGTCCCGTTCCTCGAACTGAATCTCGATGACAAGAACGGCTATCTGTTCGCGGTCGGCTGGACGGGATCGTGGAAGGCGCGGTTCGCGAATACCGGCAGCGCGGTGGACGTCGAGATCGGCATGGAGCGGACCCACTTCCGGCTCCTGCCGGGCGAAACGATCCGCCAGCCATCCATCACGGTTTTCGTCCGCAAGAACCAGACGCGGCGGGAATTCAAGACGCTGCTCCATCGGTTCATGATCGAGAACAAGGTCCCGCGCGATACCAACGGGCAGGTGATCCCGCCGATTCTGGCGGTGGCATCGGGCGGCGGAAACAAGACGCCGCAGATGATGGCCGATGTCCTGCAATACTGCGTCGCCAACAAACTGCCGTTCGATACGTACTGGATCGATGCCGGCTGGTATGGCGCGCCGCACGCGGACGAGTTGTTCTCCAACTGCGGGCCGAACTGGGCTAAATACGTCGGCGACTGGCGGGTCAACACGACCACGCATCCGACCGGCGACCTGCTGCCGATTGCCGACGCGGTCCACAAAGCGGGTTTGAAATTCCTGCTGTGGTTTGAGCCGGAGCGGATGACGGATTCCGCGCCCATCCTGAAGACGCATCCGGAATACCGGCACGGGCAACTCGTGGATTTCGGCAATCCCGAGACGCTCAAGTGGATTCAGGACACGATCTACGGAATCATCGAGAAACATAAAATCGATGTGTACCGCGAAGATTTCAACATGCAGCCCGGCCCCGTCTGGCGCGGGATGGATGCGGCGGATCGCGTCGGGATCGCCGAGGCGAAGCATATCACCGGGTTATACAAATTCCTCGATGACATGCGGGCGCGGTTCCCGGGCATCTTGCAGGAGAACTGCGCGTCCGGCGGGCGGCGCATTGACATGGAGATGAACTCGCGGGCGCACGTTTACTGCCGCAGCGATTATTATATCGGGCGCAAAACGAACGACACCGCGTTCATCCTCGGGCAAAACGCGACGCTCAACCTCATGCCCTATCTGCCGTTCCAGGGCTGCGAGTTCAACTGCGTGCCGGTCGGCGACGATTACGGGGCGTTCAGCATCATTGCTTCAGGCACCGTCATTACGCCGTCGGATTTCGACGGCGGCATCCTCCGGCGCAAGATCACCGACAGCGAAACGGCCTGGTTCAAAAAGGTTTTCGATGTCGCGGTCCGCATGCGACCGTTCTACATGGGCGAGTTCCATCCGCTGACGGACGAGACAGGCGCCGGCAACGACGTCTGGTGCGCGTGGCAATGCAACCGGCCGGATTTGAAAGCGGGATTTGCGATCATCTTCCGGCGGGGCGCGGCGGCTGGGGAATCCCGGACGTTCCAGCTTGGCGGGATCGAGCCGAACGCGGCGTATCAGGTGGAGTGCTACGACGGCTCGAAGAAGACCGTGAAAGGTTCCGAACTGAAACATTGGGCTGTCAAACTTGAGCCGCGGTCGTTTCAATTGTTCTTCTATCGGAAACATTGACGCGCGCCGCGAAAGCGGGATGACGAAAGGAAAGTGAGATGGCGACCCGTAACGTGAAACAGTTGTTGATGCTGGCCGCGATCAGCCTGCCATGCCCGGGCGCGTTCGCGCAGCCAACGCATCGGGCCACGATTCCCGCCGCCGAGTTGCGGTGGGACGCGAAGGGATTCAGCCTCGTTCCCTCATCGGCGGAGTGCCTCGCGAGCCGGGCCACGGACGACCCTGTTTGGAACATGACGCTGGAGCCCGCGCGAGGCGGCGGACTCCAGAACGAACTCCGCCTGGAAAGCCGGACTCAACCTTCCCCGAACGTGGCGGAGACGAAGGACGGCCTGACGCTCACCTACAGCCACCTGCTCGACGGGAAGAAACAGTTGGACATCGCGCTGACGCTGACGGTGCGCGGTTGCGGCGACCGTTTCGAGATCGCCGGGGAGATTCGCAACGGAACACGCGAGTGGATCATCCGGGATTTCCGGGGGCCGGTATTGAGCGGCATCCAGGCGGAGTTGTCGAAAACACCGCTGCTCATGCCCATTGGATTCGGCTGCCGGGTTTGCCAGCTTCCGCCGGACGGGAAAGCCGCATGGCCCTGGCGCAAGCAAGGCAGATACATGGCGGTCACGGCCTATTATCCCAGCGCGGCAGGCACGATGTCGTGGTTTGCCCTCGCGGGAGCGTCGCACGGGCTGTACTTCGGGAGCCACGACGCGCGGTGCGGCTCCAAGGCATTGAGGGTCTGGCACGATCCCCACAGCAAGACCTTTTCCGCCATGATCGAATACCAGTTCTTCGTGCATCCCGGCCAGCGGGTCGCGATTCCAAAGATGATCGTGAAACCTTACGCGGGCGACTGGCATGTGGCGGCGCGAGTCTATCGGGCGTGGGTTGACTCGGTGCGCAAGCCGATCGAGAAACCGGCATGGGTGCAGACCGCCAGCGGCTGGTTGCTCGCCATCCTCAAGCAGCAGAACGGCGACATCGTCTGGCCCTACAACACGCTCGACAAGCTCAGCGAGCTTGCCGGCCAGCGGGGCCTCGACATTCTCGGGCTGTTCGGCTGGGGATACGGCGGACACGATCATCTTTATCCCGACTACAATCCCTGCCCCCTCATGGGCGGCGAAGAGGCGTTGCGCGAGGGAATCAAGAAAGCCCATGCCCGCGGCAAACGGGTCGTTCTCTACGCCAACGGCCAACTGATCGAGCGGGGCACCGCCTATTGGACCGACACCGGCCGTCATCTGGCCGTCACCCAGAAGGACGGGCAAACCGTCCAGGAATTCTGGCGCAAATATCAGGACACGCCCGGGTATCATTTCGACATCGGGTGCAGCGTCACGAAACGCTGGCGCGAGCGCCTGCTGTCGCTTGCGATGCAGGCGAACCGCCTGGGCGCCGACGGCATTCTCTTCGACCAACTCGGCGGGCGCGGTCCCCTGCCCTGCTACGCCGAAGGCCACGGCCACCCCGTGCCCTCGATGGTCTATGAGGACGACCGCCGCGAGATGCTCCGCCAGATTGCCCGCACGATGAAGGACGCGAATCCGGACTTCGTGATCATGACCGAGGGCTTCTTCGACAGCATCCTGGACTCGATCTCATACTTCCACGGTTACTTGTTGGGAATCTTCAAGGACTCCGCCGACCGGATTGCCCAGCAACAAGCCGCGCCGGACATGAACGGCATCTTCCCCGAGATGGCACGTTACACTTATCCGGAAGCCGCCTGCACGGTCCGGTTCCCGTCGCCGCTTCTGCCCCGCCCGATGGCCAACTACACCTGCGCCTACGGCTGGCGTCTGGAAATCGAAACCCGCTACGCGCCCGACCAGGATTATCTTCTGAATGGCCGCGCTCCCGCCGTGGAGGACTACGGGAAGATCGTGGAGAAACCCGACGTCACCGCGATGCAGACCCTGCCGTTCCAGGAAACCGCCGCGTATATGAAACGCGTCGCGGAATTCCAGAAGAAGAACGCCGCGTTGCTGATGACCGGCAGGTTCATTGACAACGATGGTTTCACCTGCTCGGGATCGGGCATTGTGGCCAAAGGCTATCGCTGCGGGAACCTGTTGGGCGTGGTGCTCTGGAACACATCGGACAAACCCTCCGCCTTCAAGCTCGCCGTGCCGGAAGCGGAGTTTGTTTCGGTCTCGGACCCGGAGCAGGCTTCCGTCGAACCGTTTGCCGCCCTGCCTCCTCAAACGCTCCGATTGCTGATCTGGAAACAGAAAGGAACCTTTCCATGACTGAAATAGCGCGCCGTCATTTTCTGCGACAAGGCGTCATCGCCTTCGGAGCCTCGTTTATCCTGCAAAGAAGAAACCATAAACAACAACGCGCGACGGTTGATTTCCAATGAAGATAAATTCACCCATGAGTAATCCGGTTGCCACAGTCAGGAGTCTGGTTCTCTCGCTCGTTCTGCCGCTCGCATCCGTGCCGTCGCCCGCCCGCGCCGACGTCACGACCTACCCGGCCCCGCCGGGGGAGGCGATCACCGGCGACTACGCCGTCACCGTGAACGGCAAGCCGGTGGACGTCTACGCCGCGCAGAGCCAATATTTTGAAGGCGACTACTCTTTCGCGTCCTTCGATTTTTCCGGAAAGGCGGCCGTCCGCGTGACGTCGGCGCTGCCGTTGGACAACGTCCAGATTCAGCCGGCGCGTTTCGGAGTCCGGCTCGAACGGAACGGCCCCAAGGAGATCACGCTTGTGGCGGACGCGCCCTTCCGCATCTCGGTGGAGCGGAACGGACGGATCAAGCCCCTGCTCCTTTTTGGGAATGCAATCGAGACTGGCGCGCCGAAGCCCGGCGATCCCAACGTGGTTTACTTCCCCGCGGGCGTCCATCGCCCGGGCAAGATCAGCCTGACCGACAACCAGACGCTCTACCTGGCCGGCGGCGCGGTGGTCAAAGGCTGCGTGGTTGCCAAGGGCAAAAACATCACGATCCGGGGCCGCGGCATTCTTGCCGGCGAGGAATCCCCCCGTTTCAAAGGGCCGGGGCGATATCCGCTGGACTGCCGGGATTGCCAGGACCTTTCGGTCCGCGACATCATCATCCGCAATCCCTGGAGCTGGACCTTCGTGACCTGGAATTGCGAACGCGTTGCGATCGACAACGTGAAGATATGCGGTTCCCGCATGATCAACGATGACGCGCTGGACCTGGTCAACACGCAACACGCCACCGTTCGGAACTGCTTCTTCCGGACGCAGGACGACTGCATCGCGATCAAGGGTCTGGCGAAGATGACGCGGCCCTGTGAGGACATCCTCATCGAGGATTGCGTGTTCTGGACCGATGTCGCCAACATCTTCCGCATCGGCTACGAATGCGAGACCGAGGGCATGCGGAACATCCGCGCCCGTAACATCGACGTGCTGCACTACAGCAAGAACGTCAAGCTCCCCACGCAATACTGGGCCAATGCGATCATCTGGCTGCAGCCCAACCAGAATATGATGATGGAGGACTGCCACTTCGACGGCCTCCGGATTCATTCAAGCGGGCAGGACACCATCGTGCTGATGGCCAAGCCCATGCGTTGCACTTACGGACCGTTCAAGAAACCCGAGCCTGGCATGTTGCGGAACTGCTCCTTCAAGAACATCCAGGTTACCGGCGAGCCGGGCGATTTCCGGGGGCTGCTCTATATGTTGGGCGACAGCGAGAAGCATAACGTCAGCGGGTTGTCCTTCGAGCGCATCACCTACTTCGGCAAACCCATCGTCCGGGATTCTCCCTGCGTTCAAGTTGGACCGTTTGTCAGCGAAATCACTTTCCGGAAATAACTGTAGATCCGCTGCAAACCCGATCACGATGAACCTTACCGGCCCGCGGCTCGCGTGACGGCTCCAAGGTCAACCCCCACTCCATCGGCGGGAAATGCGAACGGCTTCAACTCCCACTCCTCCGTGTAGGAAGCCGAGGCGCCCGGCGCGAGCGTCTCGCGCGGCCCGATCGGCTCCAGTTCGCACATCTCTTTCTTGAAATACCAAATCGAAATCGTCAGCCCGGCCATTTCAGAATACACCCGGTCAGGATACACGGGGAACCGTTTGACGAACATCAGATCGTTGCGCATCAGGTAGCAAAACCAGCCGGCATGCGAATCCATGCCCAGCTTCGGGTTTGCCGGCGTGCCGAGCACCTCCAGAAAACCGTCCCGAATCCGGATGTTCGGGTCTTCCGGCTGGAAGTTCATCACCGGTCCCGGCCCATACATGAGATAGCTCTTCGGGAACCGGCTGCCCGGCGTCAACGGAACCAGCACGATCCCGCCCCCGACGGCGAGCGTCCGGCTCCAATGACAGCAACTCACCGGCTTGTCGGATTCGTTGGTCATGCGCTGCTCGCATCGCACCACCGACGAGCCGGCCGTCAGGGCAAACTCGCGCGTCAGCCGGATGCCCGTGGCCTTGTCGCGCACGCTGGTGAGCCTGATCTTCCCGTCGCCGGTGAATTCCCCGGTCCAATCACCCAGCCACAAATCCGGATGCGGCGCGATGACGCGTTCGGGGCCGATGTCCAGCCGTCCGCCGCAAGGGTCCACCGGGGTCACGCCGGGTTGGCGCAGCCAGCCCTGCTGCGAGGGATTCAGATGCAGCGCGTTTTGTCCGCGCCACGCATACTCCAACACGCGCCCGCCGGCTTGCGGGCAGACGGTCAGCCGCGCCTCGCCGTTTTCAAGACGAAGGCAATCCTTGTAACCGAAAAATTCCACGTGCGATGTTTTCACGGGTGTCTGGGGGCCTTTGTTTTCGCCGGCGCACAGGCTGCCGGCGATGAGTAGAGCGGCTGCATAAATGAGTTTCATGGTTCGGGTGAGGTCTGCGCAGCGAAGGCGCTGATGCCCGCGGGTTCGAAGATCGCCCGGTGTGAGCGCGGCACAGACCGCCCGGTGTTCCGACGTTCGCCGTGGCCCGGGAAGATGACGCCGATCTGTTTCACAACTAGCGATGATAAGCGTCCCACGCCGCTTTCTCCTGCTGGAGGGTTGTCTTTCCCTCCCGGATCACAAAGCGGGTGTTGTAGTCGAGCGGCTTGCCCTTCGGGAGCGGCACAATCGTCTTGCCGGGGAAGGCCAGCGAAATGCAGGTCGAGCGGTAATAACGGAAATTGTTCGGCGCAAGCGGCGTGGCCTTCGACTCGAACATCATGACGGTTGTGAAACCGGGAGTCTCGATCCCGTCGGCGGGATACTTGCCGAAGATCGCCATCCAGGCGGCGTTGCCGAACGCCGGATCGGCCACCCGTTCCACGAACGCGGCATCATCGCCGCGCCACTTGTCCGGATTCGGATGCACCGCGCGAATCGAAAACTCCTTCATAGCCGGGTTCAGCCGGACCGACATGCCGCCGTAGCCACCGTAATCAACCTTCTGACGCCCGGTGATCGCCATGCCGTCCACCAACGCCTCGAGCCTGACATCGACATCCACCGTGCGGCACCTGGCTCCCTGCGCACCTTCGGTTTTCGAGACACGAATCGTGGCGGTCTCCTTCACCACATCGGCCGGGTCGTCGTCGTATCGCCAGACGTTCACCGCCTGCAACACGGCGCCACCGGCGCTGGCTTCCATTTGGGTGATCTTGACCGGATAGGCGCGGATTTTGCAGACGGCCCAGATATCGCCGATCTTGTCGTTCTTGCGGACCTCGCACCAGCTCCACCAGAGACTCCGGTGGTGCAGATGATCCTTCGGGTAGTCGGCGGTGAGCGTCTCGCCGTTGAAACCGTAGAGCGGATAGATGTAATCGCTGCGCGCGCCGCCGTATTGGCTTCCGTCGGTGAAGTACGCGCCGTCGTAAGGTGTGTCGCGCTTGCTGAAATGAGGCGTCTTGATTCCGTCCGGGAACGGGACCTCTCCGAAACGATAGGTCAACACCGGCCGGCCCCGCTCGGTGATCGTGTAGCTCTGCGTTTTCTTATCGACGGAAAACGCCAGGGGGCCGGACGCCGCGAAGAGCGGCGCTGAAGCAAAGAACACCAACAAGGCTGCAGTTCCACGCCAGGGGTTCGTCATGTATCGGTTCTCCAATCTCGTTTGGTTGCGTGACCGGCCGCGCGGACAGATCGAACACGTGCGGTCGAATGATTCAGCCTGCGCTTGGGGTCGTTTCGACATCCTACGGCACCTCGATTCGCACTCGCAAGATTTTCCGGTGGCTCAACGGTTCACCCGCCGGACTCGGGTGGTCGAAAAATCGGGCCGGCGCGCGAGTTTCGCCGCCGCGCCGCGCCGTGACGCGGCCTCTTCCATCCTACACCAGACTGCGCCCGAACTTCCGCGCGCGTTTCTCCACGTCGCCGTTGAGCTTGTCGGGCGTGGTGCAGCCGGGGATCAACAGAGTGCCGACATCCTTGCATTTGAAATATTTGGCGAACGTCTGATAGGGCGGTACTAGTAGATCGAGGTTGTCCTTGATCGCGCCGGCGCCCGTGGCCACCAGCGCCATGCGTTTGCCGGCCAGCAACAACCGCTCATCCTCCTTCAGCAGACAGAACGCGCGGTCCAGCAGCGCCTTCAATTGCGCCGAGACGCCCCAACAGAAGATCGGCGACGCGAACACGATCAGGTCGGACGTCATCATCTCGAGGAAGATGCTGTTGCCGCGGTCATCCTGCGAGCAACCGGGCGCGTCGGCCACCTTCTTGCAGGCGTAACACTCGCGGCAGGGCGAGAGAACGCCGTTGCCGAGGTTGAGGCGCACGACGGCGTAATCGCCCGACCGCAGTTCATCCTCGATCCATCCCAGCACCTTGGCGGTGTTGCCCTCTTGCCGGGGACTGCCCAAAACGCAGAACGCTTTCATCTCAATTCCTTTCTCAGTGATTTACAAATTCGTGGCGCGGATGGTAGCGAAAGCGGACGGAAAGACAACTCTGACGACGATGATCATGAAAAGGTGAATTCCCATCAATGGAGAAAAGCTGTGAAAACGATTCAGGTGAAGGATGCCGTTTTTCACGATTGCGAATTATTGGATTGTCCTGTCCAGCCTTGATCAGCACAGCAGCAAGTTCAGCGGGCGTGGGATGGCCTTGAACCCCTCTTCAAGCGCCTTTTGGGTCCACCCGACGTCCTCCCTAATGTCTTCCAACTGCAATCCTCAAGCGAACCACAATCGCCACTCGATCTCTGGATGAACTGGAGCGGAATCCTAGAGCGAATACGGGGGAGGCTGTGGAGACAGCGGAGCAAAGTGGCCTAGGATTATTAGCGCCCCAACCAAACCTGCTCTGCCATGTTCCATAATCCAATCATACAGTGTGGGCTCGGCGGCCACGGACACGCCCGGCACCATGAATATCAGAAGCGGTAGTGTCGTCTTGATAAGGCGGGGCATGGTGGGTCACCGAGTGCTGAGAATTATCTCCAGTTCCTGGCATCACCTTGGCATTTGTTCCGTGGGGTCATGGTGCTATTGCCGCTTATCGGCGTTGTGTGTGCTCCATTTCAACCCACTCGCCCTGTTTGAAGATGTCATCGCGCAGGGCTTTCAAGTATCGACGAAGGATTTTCCGAATCGGCGCATCAAGACGTTTGAGATTCTCGCCGAGTTCCAGCTTGTAGGATATGTGCAGCTCGTTTCTGCCATTTTGCAGACCCCAATGCTCATCCACAAGTATGTAGGTGGTCACTGCGAAGTACCTGGATGTAGAGACAATGGAGCTAAGACATATGCCGTTGCTTGTCGGCTCCGAAAGGCTGAATTGGGGATAGTCTTTCCTGACAGTGTTCCTGGCAAAATACAGATGGCAACTGGCATCTCGCAACAATTTGGCCTTTTCGCAGTCAAACAGTGAACACACATTAGGCGGTTGGGCCGTAAGATTGGCCACATTATCTTGTTCAATGCCCTGCAAGATAGGGTGTTTTCTGGAAAAAGAGATGAGTTCCGCCCTCATCCCGTTCATGTACTTTGCAGCCAGCGTGTCGCCTTGCCCCAGCGCGACTGCTTGAACTCCATCCTCAGACTCATGGAATATATACAGGGACACGGTTAACGATAATGCAGCGACCAGCCCGAGACTGACAAAGACCACCCCCCTTTTCCTGGCCCGATTGTCCCAGATATTTGGCATGTCGGATCCTCGAACTGTGGTCGATCATACGCCTTCAGCGGGGTAGATGCGAGGTCAAACCCGAAGCCCCACAGCGGCAGAAACAACGGCAACACGTCTTCAAAGCGTGGTCATTGGGCATTATACGCTACACATCTTTGCGTCTTTCCCTTTGGAACACTTAAGTTCGACATCGATTTGTGGAGTAGCGCGACGAAGAGCCTGGAGACCGAGGTCAAGGCTTACGGCATGGTCTTGGGTCCGTTTGGGGTTTGCGACCTCCCTCTTTCCATCGTATTCGACGCGCTCAGTGATCATGGCGGGCAACTCCCGAGAACTCATCGTCGCGTTCCTTTCAACCGGTGAAGTTCCTACCCGATTGATATGACAGCACGGGCCGTTGCTTTATCAAGACAGCGCGGAGCCACGGACGAACCCTGAATGCCGATATTCCAACAGCGTCCCGACGCCTCCGGCTTGTGCCGGCCATGCTGCGGTCCTCTCGAATGCCAGTCCGTGACTCGCGATCCTTGCATCCTTGCGCCGTGGGTTGCAATGAAGGCGCAGTGGTAACTATTTGGTTACATCATTGAATAGATTCGGAGGATTCCCGTCTACAGAACAGGTGCAGCATGAACAAGGCGAACAATCCGGTTCAGCAGATCACAAGGAGGCTGAGGATTGCGCTGATGGCGGCCTTGGCGGGATGTGCGTGTTTCGGCTGCAGTTTCTGCGACGGTCTTCCAAGTGGCAGGTATTATGATGACTCTTCCGCTGTTTACGGCTTCGCGGATTATGGGGACAGCTATGCACGTGATGACAGGGGGCGCGAAGATCGTGAATGTCGCCGTTCCGAGCGCCCACACCGTGAGTCCGCGCAGCGTGATCACGGGTCCACGCGCCGTGATCACGAGTCGAGGCGCGAAGATCACGGGGCGGCACACCACAGCCGGGAGTCAACGCACCAGGATCGCGGGTCCACGCATCAGGGTCACGAATCGAGGCGCGAAGATCGCGGGGCGGCGCATCATGGCGGCGGCGGTGGCAAGGGAGGAAGACGATAAACCCCGCAACTCTTTGTTCGGGAATCGGCCTGATAGCCTTGCGACGCCCGTCCGCTTGCTGGTGGAGAGGCCGTGCGTGTGAACGCCTCCACCGCCCCGCCACTTGACGCAGGGTGGTTACGGGCGGGGTTGCCGGGCCTGGGCGTCTATGTCCCGCAGCTTGAAGCGAACGGCGACGACCGAGTTCTTCTCCGGGCCGGGGCGATACTTGATGTAGGTGGTCGCCACGAGAGTGCCGTCGGGCAGAACCTCGAGTCCCGGATAGCCGCAGTCGGAGCCTTTGTAGCTGTGCAGAAGCTTCACGCGGTATTGGCCTTCGCGGCCTTGCACGATGTCGTCATACTTGCCCACCCAAGCCACGAAGTGCCCTTTGGTGGGGCTCTGGGCTGCCATGTCGCGCATCACGACCACCAGGCGTCCGTCCTGCGTATACCGCGGCGTGTGGCGATCCCCCGTCAACGCGGCCGGCAGCTCCTTCGGATCGGACCACGTCCTGCCTTCGTCGTCGCTGGTGCAATACAACGAGTTGAGCCGGCGGCGGTTTTCCCGCAGGAGCAGCAGCAGTTGCTTGCCGTCGGGCGAACGAACGCAGGCCGGCTCGCACGGGTCGGCGCCGTCAATGGTCTTGTCGAAGTTGCTCTTGCGTCTCGCGTAAGCCGACGGATCCTTGCCGGGCAGGATGCAAACGGTTTTGACTTCGCCCCAGGTCAGCCCGCCATCATGCGACGCCGCCTGCAAGGTATTCAATGGCGAGCAATCCTTGCCGCCCGGCCCGATGTGGCACCACGTCAACAGCACCTTGCCGCCTTCGATCGGCTCGACCGAGGTGGGCGGAACGCCGCAGGGATTTCCGGCGAACGCCATCGGTGACCACGTCTTCCCGTCGTCCTCGGAAAACGATCTCCACATGCCGCCTTTGCCACAGGCAAACACCACGAGCCGGGTCTTGCCCTGCGGGTCGGTCAGGCGATGAATCGTCGGGCAGTTGTGAACGGTCTTCCAGTTGTCGGGCACCGGGAGCAATTCACTCCACGTCAATCCTCCGTCGCAGCTCTTCTTCATCGGCCCGCACGTGCCGCCGTGATTGTAGGTCCAGACGGCGAAGATCGTCTTGCCGTCGGGCATGAGCAGGGTGTGGACGTGGCCTTGATACACGCTCTCTGTGCCCTGGGCCACGACCACCTGCCGCGCCGTTTCACCGGAGATGTCCACCGTGGGAATCGTATAACCCTGCGGACGCTCGGGAGCCAGCGTGTCGATGGCCATCGCCGCGGCCGGGAGCAATGCCAGGCCGATGCCGAGCAGGAAAGAGTGCCGCCGGGTTGCCGGACGCGATGCGGGTGCGGAGCATTGGTCTGCGCTGGGTTTCATAATGTGAATATGGGCACGGGACTATTCTTTTGACAGCGACCGCTCCCGCGCGTTTGTCGCGGGGCGGTTTGCGGCACGCCGCCGCAGAGTAGGACAGGCAAGAGGCCTGTCACACCTTGGTCACTTCGCTTCGCGGACTTCGGCCACCATTTCCATCAGCGTGTCGAGCAGCTTCTCGGAGGCGTGCGGCTCGAACGCGCAGGAGCCCAGCCACGTCTCGTAGCCGCCCCACTCGAAATGCTTGGCGGTCGGGATGTAGCCGAACCCGCCGTGGGCCCACTCGACAAGAACCGCCGGCTTCATCCCACTGCGTTGGCGGAACTCCAGCCCAATCTCGCAGAACGGTTCACCGGGCATCGTGCCGATGCACGCCGGGCCGATGCGCAACACCTGCAGGGGCACATTCGCCTTCGCCTCGCGCTTGGCCATGTCCATGACGCGCCGGGCGTAACTGTATGGCAGGTCCACCTGGTCGGGCTTGGGACCCGGTTTGGTCAACCGCTCCTTGGCCCAGGCGATCTGTTCGGCCGTCGGCATGGGACGGTCGATGGCCTGCTCCCGGAAGCGCGCCGCAAGGCTCACCTTGTCGCTATACTCGGCCTTGGCCAGCGCGGCGTGGACCTTGGCGGCGACGTCGTTGGCCACGAACTGAATCTGCTCGTAGGGTTTTTTGGCCGGCCGGGGGTGGAAAAAGTTCACGTTATTGATGTCGCCGCTCGATGCGTTGGCCATCAGCGCCACCATCGGCGGGTCCTGTTCGGAGCGTTGCATCAACTGCTCCAGCCGCTTGCAATACACGCCATAGTAATCGGCCGAGATGCTGCCCTTGGGCACGCCGCCCACGTAGTGCAGCGAGTAAGCCGAGTAAACGGCGATCGGCTTTCCATCAGGCTCGCGCAGGGCGAGGATGGTCACCGTGGGATCGGTCGGGCCTGCGGGCTTGATGAGGTCCGGACTGCCCGAGCGCGGATTCATCTTCACCTTGTCGATGCCGCCGAACGGGTTGGGCGGCACGGTGCCTTCCTTCTGGAACCAGCGGCGGTTGAACACATGCTCCGGCGCTTGCGCCGTGAGGCACGCGAGCTGCGCGGGACGCAGCCGGTTGGCGGCGCACTGCACGCCGTCAACAATCCGCTGCACCACGAAACTGTGATAGTTGTCATACTGCGGCCCCTTGAGCGGCATCGTGCCGCCGAAGCTGCACGCCGAGTGCGTATGCACGCCCGAGATCAAAATGTTTGCCGCCGGGATGCCCACCTGCTTTTCGATCAGGCCGCGCGCCTCGACGCACGTGTTCGCGTCGGAGCCGAGCAGGTCGAGGGTCACGAGAGCCAGCTTTGTTTTGCCGTCGTCGAGCACGAGGCAGCGGGCGTGCAACTCATCGTGGATATTCGTCGCCATCGGGGCGACGAAGTTGCCGATGATCGGCCGGCCCAACGGCGGCGTGATATTGCTCGTGGCAGCGCCGGCGCGAAACACGGGCGCGGGCGCGGCTGCGGACAGGAGCAGGGAGTTCAACAAACAGAAAGCGATCGCAGACAGGTAGCGTTTCATTGTGGGATTTGTAATAGCACTATTGGTCTTTCGGGACAGTCATTATTTCGCGGTGGCCGGGCGAACCTCGGCGGCCATTTTCAGCAGCGCGCCGAGCATCTTCTCCGAAGCCTGCGGCTCGAGGTGGTTGGTGCCCAGCCACGTCTCGTAACCGCCCAGCTCATGCTGCTTCGGCGTGGGCAGGTAGCCGAAGTAGCCGTGGGCCAGCTCGACCAGGAACGCCGGCTGCACCGGGCTTCGCTTGCGAAACTCCAGGCCGATCTCGCAGAACACCTCGTTGGGCATGCTGCCGATGCACACCCCGCCAATCCGCAGGACTTGCAGCGCCACCGGAATCGCCGCCGGATACCCGGCGATCTCCACCGTGCGCTGCGCGTAAATGCGCGAGAGGTCGGCCTTGCCCGGCGCGGGCGCGGGCTTGGCCAGCGTTTGTCTGGCCCAAGCCATCTGCTCGTCGGTCGGCCGGCGCGGGGATATCTTCAGCTCCCGGTAACGCGCGGCCAGGGTGACCCGGCCGCGATACTCGATGTGGGCCAGCGCCGCGTGGACCTTGCCGGCCAGATCGTCGGCCACGAAACGCATCTGCTCGTAGGATTTCTTCGGCGGCCGGGGATGAACGAAATTGATGTTGTTGATGTCGGCGCTGGTGCCATTGGCCATCATTGCCACCATCGGCGGGTCCTGCTCGTTGCCGTGCATGAGGCGCTCCAGACGGCTGCAATACATGCCGTAGTAATCGGCCGAGATATCGCCGCGCGCCACGCCGCCCACGTAGTGCAGCGAATAAGCCGAGTAGACCGCGATCGGCCGGCCGCCCGGTTCGCGCACCGCCAGGATCGACACCGTGGGATCGGTCGGGCCGGCCGGCTTCAGCAGGTCCGGACTGCCCGCCGGCGGATTCATCCTCACCTGGTCGGAGCCGCCGAACGGATTATTCGGAATGGCGCCCGATTTCAGGAACCAGCGGCGGTTGAACACATGCTCCGGCGCCTGGGCCGTGGCGAATCCAACCTCGGCCGGGCGCAACCGGTTGGCCGCGCACTTCACCCCGTCGGCGATGCGCCGGGCGACGAACCGCTGGTAGTCGTCGGCCTTCTGCGGGGACTTGAATTCCGTGCCCAGGGCGCTGGGGGCCGAATGCGTGTGGATGGCCGAGATCAACACGTTGGACGCCGGGATGCCGGTCTCCTTTTCGATGAGCTTTCTGGCCTCGATGCTCACGCTGTCCCCGATGCCCAGCAGTTCCAGGACCACCAGAGCCAGCTTCGTTTGCCCGTCGTCGAGCACCAGGCACCGCGCGTGCAGCTCGTCGTGGACATTGGCGGCTGGGATGGGCAGGAACCCGCCGATGATCGGCCGGCCCAACGGCGGCGTGATGTTGCTCGTGGCGGCGCCGGCGCGAAACACGGGCGCGGGCGCGGCTGCCGCGCAAGCAGCGGTGACCAGGAGAAGGACCGATAGAAATGTGCGCACGGTGATGTCGAGAGAATGAAGGCGATGATGTTTTATGGAATTCGTTGAAGAGCTTTCTGGCTCAACCCCGTCAATTGAGTGAAGAGAAGCCCGGCTCTCAGCAGATCTCCCAACCCTTGCGATACTGCTCCTTCAGGAACTTATCCGCTTCAGGCGCGTTGGTGGCTTTCATATCGGCGCCGTCCCATAAGATCTTCTTCCGGGCACGCATGGCGACGTTGCCCAGCAATACCAGTTCCGTTAAACGCGCGCTGTATTCGAAGTTGCCGCTGGCCGGCGTGCCGCCCTTGCATGCGGCCAACCAGTCGGCGTGATGGCCTTTGCTCCTGGGTAATGTTTTTTCGGGACGCTTGTACTCCCTGTGCAACGACAACGGCAAGAGCCGTGGCATTCCAGCCCAGCCGGCGCAGGTGATCAAACCTTTATCGCCGACAAACAGTATGCCATTGCCCCTTTCGCCCAAGCGCTGTTTGGGGTCGTTGGGATCCAGTCCCTCGGGCGTGGGTGGACGCAGTCCGCCGTCATACCACGTCAACTTCAACGCCGGCATATCGCCGCGAGGTCCAAAACGATAGTTGTAGAGTCCGCCAAACGAGGTCACTTCATCATCCACACCTGTCGAAGTGGCTTCGACGCTGATCGGGCTGACCAACTTCAGAGCCATCACAGCCGGGTCCAGGTTGTGACAGGCCATGTCACCGATGGCGCCGGTGCCAAACGCCCACCAGCCGCGCCAGTTGTACGGCGCGTAGGAAGGATGATAAGGACGGCTGTCCCGCGGTCCCAGCCACATGTCCCAGTTGAAGCCTTCCGGCACCGGCGGCGTTTCCTTGGGCCGGCCGGGGGTCTTGACCCACTGCCCCACATCGCTCCAGGCGTGAACCTCACGCACAGGTCCAATAGCCCCGTCCCATATCCATTCGCAAGTCTGACGAATCCCCTCTCCGGAATGCCCCTGATTGCCCATCTGTGTGGCAACACCGGTTTCCTTGGCCACTGCAGCGACCTGGCGCGCTTCCCAGATGTTATGAGTCAGCGGCTTTTCGCAATAGACATGCTTCCCCATTTTCATCGCCGTGATGGAAATCACCGCATGGGCATGATCCGGCGTGGCGCAGAGAATCGCGTCGATAGCCTTCTCTTTTTCCAACATCACGCGGAAGTCTTCATACACCTTGCATTGGTAGCCGGGCGTCTTCTTTGAGTAACGTTCTTCCACCAAGGCCTTCGTGGCTGACCTGCCGCCAAAACCCCCGTAGTAGAACGGACGAAGGTCGGTCGTCTCCGCCACATCGCAGATGGCCATGATCTGCGCATCGGGTTCATTGAACAGATTCTTGATATTGCTCCGCGCCTGCCCGCCGGCGCCGATAATCGCGATGTTCACCTTGTTGCTGGGCGCGACGTGCCTCGGGCCTCCCAGCACATGCCGGGGCACAATGGTGAACGTGGTAGCGACCGCGGCAGTTCGGATAAATTGACGGCGGGTTATCTGTTGAGGGGCCTTGTTCTTGATCATGTTTTTCTTTCGTTCGAGAGGTGCGCAATCACACCACAATCAACACAACATCTTCACTTCCAGCCAGCGTGGCTGGCGGCGCCAGCAGCGGGGCGATGAGGATTCATCAGCACGGTTCGCGTCCTTCGATGTTTCCGTCACCTTCGCCGGTCGGCAATTTCGCTCCACCTCTTTTACAGGGAATCGAAACTCATATCAACATCAGCGCGTGTTGGTGTGCCCTCACGCGGCGTTCATAGCAGATTCCGCCGCGTTGGGGACGTGGCATACATCTTGCGCTCGGCTGTGGAAATCTTCCCGGCCTTGTGCAGCTCCTCGACCATCTCGACCAGGAGGTTCAATTGTTTATTCCTGATTTGCGCGTTGGGAATTTCGACACAAACAATCACCATGAAGATGGTCGTAACAAGTGGCAAGAAATGTTCGTTCTGCTGCCACTGACAAATCCCATACCCAAACAAAAGCGCGAAGGGTCCAATCGAAAGCAGCAGGTTATGCTTCCACGTGCGTGTCTTTTGCAGCTTGGCGAGCAGCGTTTCGATCCGGTCAGGTTCCAAGCGAGTCATGGCAGTGGCTATATCAGGTGTGCTCATCATGCTCCTTTATCTGTTCGACGTCTCAATCGTGATCTTCAACCTCATTCCTTTGGCCCCTCATCCGCCGACGGGCGTTTGGCGGGGCTACCAGTGAATCCTGCACTCCGGCAGATGCTTTTGAAGCTCATCCACTCCCGCCTTCGTCACCTTCGAGCCTCCGAGGTGGAGGTTCTCCAACTTCGTCAGCGCCTTCAAATGCGCCAGTCCCGCGTCACTGACTTTCGTGTTCAAAAGGATCAGCGCTTTCAACTGCGTCATCCCCTTCAAATGCGCCAGCCCCGCGTCGCCGACCTGCGTGTCGGAGAGGAAAAGCGAATCCAACTTCGTCAGCGTCTTCAGATGCGCCAGGCCCGCGTCGGTCACTTTCGTGTCGTTGAGGTTAAGCCACTCCAACTGCGTCATCGTCTTCAGATGCGCCAGCCCCGCGTCGCCGACCTTCGTGCCGATAAGGTCAAGATCCACCAACTGCGTCATCGCCTTCAGATGCGCCAGCCCCGCGTCGCCGACCTTCGTGTCGGCGAGGTCAAGCGATTTCAACTGCGTCAGCCGCTTCAGATGCTCCAGCCCCGCGTCGCTCACCTGCGGGCCGGAGAGGCCAAGCACCTCCAACTGCGTCATCCCCTTCAGATGCGCCAGCCCCGCATTGCCGACCTGCGTGTTAAAGAGGCGAAGCTCCTTCAACTTCGTCAGCGGCTTCAGATGCGCCAGCCCCGCATCGCTGACCCGGGTGCTGGTGAGGTCAAGCAACTCCAACTGCGTCAGCGGCTTCAGATGCTCCAGCCCCGCGTCGCTCACCTGCGTGTGGGAGAGGTCAAGTATTCTCAACTGCTTCAGCGGCTTCAGATGCTCCAGCCCCGCGTCGCCGACCTGCGTGCAGATAAGGCCAAGCTCCGCCAACTGCGTCATCGCTTTCAGATGCGCCAGCCCCGCGTTGCTCACTTTGGTGTAGGCGAGGTTTAGCGACATCAACTGCGTCAGAGGCGTCAGATGCGCCAGCCCCGCGTTGCCGACCTTCGTGTCGGTGAGGTCAAGCCCCTCCAACTGCGTCAGCGGCTTCAGATGCGCCAGCCCCGCGTCGCTGACCCGGGTGTTGGTGAGGTCAAGCCCCTCCAACTGCTTCAGCGGCTTGAGGGTGGCAAGGTCTTCATCCCGGATTTCCGAGTTCCTCAAGTCCAGCTTTGTGACCTTTGCGGGGTCCTTGCCCTTGAAACTCTCGGCCACGGCCGGTGGAAACGCAGGCGTGAGCTTGGGTTCGGCGGCGGCGAGGGTTGCGGTCGGGCAAACGACAGCCACAAGCGTTGGGAGAACCGTGCACGCGAGGAATCGTTCCAGCTTCACGGGCAAGGACTGTAACACCTGAAGGCGTGGGACTGCAATGCGCAGCCTCGCGCCGCCGAGCTACGGCGCTTTCTCCCCCTTGTCGCACACCGCCCATAACCTGTCGCCCTGCACCTTGAAGAGCACGCCATTGGCAACGCATGGCGCGCTGGAACTGGTGACGTTGTTGCCGTCGATGACGCCGAGTATCTTCAGCGTCTTGCCCGCCGCCAAAATGGTCTTGCCGGCGAATAATTTGCCGTCCACGGCCAGCAGGGCGGAATTCAACTGGCCGGTCTCGCCTTTGAGGG
This sequence comes from Verrucomicrobiota bacterium, assembly GCA_016235595.1. Classification (GTDB taxonomy): domain Bacteria; phylum Verrucomicrobiota; class Verrucomicrobiia; order CAIQCK01; family CAIQCK01; genus CAIQCK01. Next base: position 151,548 of record JACRJX010000015.1, on the reverse strand, counting down.
CATGGGTCCAATACTTCTGCCCGGTGTCGGCATCCAGGCAGTGGATGACGCTGGCTTCGTCAATGACGAACACCAACCCGCCGGTGATGGCCACTGTGGTGATCGACGCATTCAGTTCGTCGTAATTCCAGACCCGGCCGCTCCGGGTGATGTCGCCGGTCCGGGTCGGATCGATGCAAAAAAGGTTTCCCCGGCTGTTCCTGCTGCCGTGAACCGGATCGCCGCCGATCGCCACGTAAACGCGGTTGCGGTAAAACACCGGCGTGGCGATGATATCGCAGGGATGTTTTTCGCCATCCCCCTTGCCCCCGCGGGCGTAGAACGGCGCATTCCTGTATTCCGGCGGAAGACAATCGAACCACCAGATTTTTTTCAAGATCGGCACGTCGGGCACTTTGGCCGTGGGAATGGTATGGACCGGCGTCATGACCGGCAGGTTGATCGAGTAACGGAATTCCACCGGCAGCGCCGGTTTTTGCATGGAGGCCAGCGGCGTGAACTTTCTGGCATATTCCGCGGGGGAAAGCCCGCCCGTGTCCTGGCCTTTGACATTGATGTAATACACGATGGGACCGCGCAGCGTGGTCGTGATCCAGCGGTCGGGAGCGACCTTCGCCGCGGGGTCCGCCGGTTCGAACGCATAACAAAAGCCGTTCCCCGTGGCGAAGAGGATCTGAGCCTTTCCGTTGACCGTCGCCAGCGACGGCGAGGACCATTGCCCGCGCCAAAGCTGTTCGCCAATCTGCTCGTCGTCGCGCGCCACCAACTGCCCGGTGCGCTTGTTGAACACAACCAGACTGGGCGTCAGCGGATAGAACGGCTTGTCCGCGGTTTTGAACCGGCCATTGCCGGTGCAGACATACACGAAATCGCCATGCACCAGCACCGAACAACTGGCCACATGATCCTGCATGACATGCAATTTCTCCGCCATGTCATACCGCCACACAACGTGCCGGACGGAACCCGCATCCGCGACAGCGCCGGACGGTTTGAGCCACGAGGACAGGTCCAGGCACACCACCTCTGATTCCGGCGCGACAAAATAGAGGCGATCGCCCTCGACGGTGGGCGTGGAGCACACTCCATAGGAATTGCGCGAGCCGCAGTTGAATCTCCCCAGCTCACGCCCTGTTTTTTCATCGAGGCAGACGATCGCGGCATCTGTGGACCGATTGCCCGCCGTGCCGATAAACACCCTGCCCTGGCTCACGACCGGGCTGCCGTAGGTTTTGTTGCCGAGCTTGGCGATCCATTTGATGTTTCTCGTGGTGGAGGGATCGATCTCGCCGCGCTCATTCTTCGTCCCGAAAGAGCACCCATCCGGCAGCCCCTTCTCTGTTTCGGAGGCCATATTGCGCGACGGTTGTCCGCCCCACGACGGCCAATCGGCTGCGCCCGCGACGGTGGCTGCAATCACCCAGGGCAGGAGAATGCTGCCGGCTCGTCTCGCAGTTCCAAGTGAGAACAATGAACTGACATTTCTCATATGATTTGCTCGCACGCCCCTCGCAGGACGTTATTCATCCGTGTCCATCTGTGGTTCAATCCTCTCGGCCGCCGCTTCACTGCGCAACTGGCGGAGGTGATGCAAAGGCATCCCGCACTTTCTTGCTCCGCAAAAAGTAGATGATAAGACCATTCACCGTGCCCATCCATCCACACGAAACGGCAGCAAACAGCATTACCGGCATGATCGCCGCCGCTGACCTGTCGCCAAATACGCCTGTGAAGCAAACGATGTAAATGTACTCAAACATCGGCGCGACAACAAAGAACAGGATGTCGATCCAAGCAACCACTTCGATCGTGATGCGTGCCCACGCGCGCAGCTTGAGCAAATAAGCACCCGCAATACATTCGACGAGACTGCAAATCGCATCAATGAACATGACCCACACGAAGAGCTTGGAATTCAGCGCGTCTAACCAAGCCATTGACTTGCTAGAAACCGCAGTCGCTGGTTCCAATATCCAACGCGAAATATTCCACCCATCGCAAATCATTCCCCAGAGGCCGACGGCAATACAAAACCAACCAATCACCGTGACAGCCTTGGGACGGTTCTCAATGGATTGATTCATCTCAACTTTCCTTCCGCGTCCGGCTTCCGGGCCATTCTCCGCTTGCCGCTGCATCATGTAAAGCGCGTGTTGGAAGCCACGTCCCCGACGGGCCGATCGGTCATCACCTTTCGACCGGCCCGGGCGGCAGCGTGTTTCACTTGCGCCCGGGTGGCAGACTCAACGGCTCAATCCATCGTGCCGCCTTTGGAGTGAACAACCCGGTTCCCAGGCGAAACTTCAGGTAATAAGGAACCATGCTGAATTCTCTTTTGTCCGTAACGGTTGAAGAGAGGTTGATCTCCACGACGAGAGGATCGTCGCCGGTCAAGTCCCGGCGGAAGATGATGTGCAGCCCCGTCTCATTTGGCTCCACGGCATATTCGCGGAATCGCTTGAGCGGCTGGCCCCTTCGCGTGACCACAACGCTCGCTGATTCCTCCGCAGATAGGTGGGCGCCGAAGATCTTAAGTCTTGAAACCGGCCAAAGGCGGTGTTCGCTCAACACCAGCTTGAGCCGCCGGGAAGATTCTCCCGCGCCGACATTGGCATCTCCGCCGCCGGAATATTGGGCACAAATGCGTTTGTTATCGGGCAGGCACCGTACAGGCGTTTGTCCCATGGTCACGACCAGGAGCAGACACGGAGCGGTCGCCAAGACAACGCCCCGGACCGTCAGGACTTTCCACGCCTTCGCCAAGCCGAGGTAAGCCAGCAACGTTGCCAGTGGGAGCCACCAAGCCCAGTAGCGAATGGCCAGGTATTTGAAAATGTTGCCGGCCTCAAAATCGTTATAGCTGAGATAGAAACCTATGCAGACTGCAATGGCGCTCATCCAGCCGAGATGTTTCAGGGAGAACTGTTTCAACAAGTAGAAAACGCCCGTCGGGACAAACACCAGCCAGGGGAAACGATGGATCATCATTATCTCGCGGTTCTCAGAGAGAGGCACAGCCGATATGAAGATCGAATACGCCTTCGTCAGAAACCCATCCAGCCCCGCGCCGACAGACACGGATGCCAGTTGCATATAAGGTGTCACGATCTTGCCGAACACATGGAAGTTGAGCGCGGCAAGGCCTCCAACGGAAAGCACAAGCAGGCCGGCCGTGATCGCAATCTTGGCGCTGCACTTGCCGATGCCATCCCGGCGGCGTTCATTCCACAAGTGCATCACAAAGATCGGCAGCACAAAAATGGCATCGCCTCCCCTGAACCACGGCATCAGTGCCAGCAACAATGACGCAACCACATAGTTTGCAAGACGGGGTTTACTGAACACAAGCAGGACGATAATGGAATAGATCATCAAATGCGCAGGCGTGGTGCTCCACGGCACAACCAGCGAATCGGTGAGAACGCTCTTGGGAAGCAGGATGGCTGCCACCGTCAGTGCGACGCTTTCCCAAGGCGACACAAACTCTCTACAGATGCGGTAGAAGAGGCTGAGGATTCCCACGAAACACAGAAGGTCGGGAATCAGAAACGCATGGGATGGCATCAGGCGAAAGAACACGGCTCCCATCGCCGGATAACCCAGCGGATACCAGTAGTGCTCCTGGCTGAGCCGAAAAGACGACAGTTCCTGAGCCGATCGCCAGCAATAACCCTGATCCGACCATCCCCACCAACCCGAAGTCCCAGCGAGGCTGTTGCCCGGCAAGACAGGATGCAACCCATACACCCACAGATACCAAATCGTGCCTGCAACCAGCAAACTCACCAGTGGCCACGGACATCGCGAGTGCCAGTGCGGTGCCGCGTCCGGCAAAGGCAAACCGGCGTCGCAACCATGAGCATCAACACTAGAAGGACGGGAGTTGCTCATCATTTCTCTGATGGCTTCCAGGCAACCAGCAAGTTGTTCAACCCGAACTCAAAAGTGCGGTGCGTGACCGCACAAAAACCGATGCCTTCCAGCAGATGAACCCAGTGGGCCGCAGGTTTCCCGGGTTGATGTTTGTCAACTTCGGTCGCGGGACTGACGATGCCGAGCTTCATAAGAGCAATGACCACCGGAGTCACCCAGTCGTGCGGCCACGTGACGATCAGCGAACCGCCCGGAACCAACACTCGATGAGCCTCTCTGAAGACCACAGTGGGATCCTCCAGATGTTCCATCACGGCCAGAAGGGCCACGTGATCAAAGGCTGCACTCTGCAGCGGAAACCCCTCACGCACATCCACCCGGATGAAGTGGGTATCGGGAAGCTGTGCACTCACTGGCTGGGAATCCAAGCCCACGCGACATCGCGTAATGGCCACGATCTCCCTCAAAAACAAAGCGTCCACGCCGCAGCCTACGTCGCACACCCTGCTATTCGGCGTGATGTGTTGCCGGGCAACCCGGTGCCGCCAGCGTGCAACCCACCTGTCAAACGCTGTGTAATGTGATTCAACCATAAGCCATTCGGGATCCCCTTAGTCGTCCAGGAAACGCAACCGAAGCAATGTCCAAATGGCGATCCAGCCGTCCTTGGCGCAAATCTTCTTCCCGTCAGCGACGCTTCGCGGATCGTAGGCAATTGGCACTTCGTGAATCCTGAACCCGCGTTTGCGAAGTTTTGCTGTCACCTCGGGGCAAAATTCAAACCGTTGGCATCGAAGCGGGATGCTACAGATCACGTCGCGGCGAAATGCCTTGTAAGCCGTCGCTTCATCGGTGATCCGCGCTCCGTACAGCAGATTCGCCAGCACCCTCAGGACCCTGTTGGCCAGCCAGTAGCGCCACAGCATTCTCGAACGGATGCTTCCCGTGAACCGCGATCCATACACCACCTTCACTCCAGGGTCGGAAAACCTGGCGATGATCTTCAGATAATCGTTTGTATCATACTCCAGGTCGCCATCCTGGATTGCGACGATATCCCCTGTGGCATATTTCAGACCCTCGCGAATCGCCGTCCCCTTCCCAAAGTTTAGCGGCGAGAGATGCACGACCACTTCCGGATCTCCTTCGAACCGGCGCAGCAATTCCGGTGTCGAATCGTATGAACCGTCGTCCACCACCACGATCTCTTTTTCGACGTCAAGTTGCTTCAAGCGGCGAATGACTTCGAGAACGTTCCGTTCTTCGTTGTAAACCGGCACGATAAACGAAACTCTCATCCTATTAGCCCCGGTCTGGCTCATCGGTTTTGCTCTGCCATGTGACCCGCCGTGTTTTTAGGGTTTCGGCCCCTGCCAACGAGTTTCTGAAACAGCTCGATCACTCTCTGGACTGGCGCCCATTGAAGCCGCGCTTCATGCGATATATTCGGCCACCACGCAACGGTCTCTCCCATCACTCTGCTGAGGGGCCTTGCCAAACTCAAGTGTGAAACGCGGTGAAAAAGGACAGATGGATTGTGCCTCCGCCTTGTGGTGAGACTGCGAGTGATGAGTGCTCTGCGCGCACGCGTGCTGATCGCTACCGGCTCCGCCAACGCGTCGTGGCCCACGCCCCTCCTGCCCGTGGAATCAAGACAAGCTCACTTCCTTCGAGCCAGCTTCTTCACTCGTTTGGTGCGCGAGGCAGAAGCTTTGCGCGAACGAGCATGATGGCGTGACTTCAGCACGGACACGAGCGTCTCGCCAATGACGGCGGGCGTTTCGGCCACGGCAATGCCTGCGGCGCGCAACGCCTCGACCTTCGCGGCGGCGGTGCCTTTGCCGCCGCTGATCACCGCGCCGGCGTGGCCCATGCGACGGCCGGGAGGCGCGGTCATGCCGGCGATGTAGGCGACGACCGGTTTCTTGCAATGCTCGCCGATCCACGCCGCCGCTTCCTCCTCGGCGCTGCCGCCGATTTCGCCGATGAGCACGATGGCTTCGGTGGCGGGGTCGTCATTGAAGAGCTTCACGGCTTCGAGGTGCGAGGTGCCGTTGACCGGGTCGCCACCGATGCCGATGCAGGTGCTCTGGCCGATGCCGCGGGTGGTGAGTTGCCAGACGGCCTCGTAGGTGAGCGTGCCGCTGCGGCTGACGACGCCCACGCTGCCGGGCATGTGGATGTAGCCGGGCATGATGCCGATCTTGCATTGGCCGGGCGTGATGATGCCGGGGCAGTTCGGACCGATGAGCCGTGTGCCCTCGCGGTCGGCGAGGACGCGCTTCACCTTCATCATGTCAGCGACGGGGATGCCTTCGGTGATGCAGACGATGAGCGCAATGCCTGCGTCGGCCGCTTCAAGAATGGCGTCCGCCGCAAACGGCGCCGGCACGAAGATGCAACTCGCGTTCGCACCGGTCTGCTTCACCGCTTCGGCGCAGGTGTCGAACACCGGCATCTTGACGCCGTCAAGGTCCACCTCGCCCGCGCGACCGGGTGTGACGCCCCCAACGACGTTGCCGGCGTATTTGTGGCAATGCGTCGCGTGGAACTTGCCGGCTGAGCCGGTGATGCCTTGGAAGATGACGCGGGTATTTTTGTCAGCGAGAATGCTCATCGCAATGGGAAATAATATGAAGGGTGAAAGGTTACGATTGCTGTGCAGCGCGAACAGCTTTCTCCGCCGCGTCGGCCATGCTGGTGGCGGTGATGATCGGCAGGCCGCTCTTCTGCAACATCTTCTTGCCGAGTTCGACATTGGTGCCTTCGAGCCGCACGACAAGTGGCACGGGAATATGCACGGCCTTCGCGGCGGCAATGATGCCCGCGGCGAGCACATCGCACTTCATGATGCCGCCGAAGATGTTCACCAGCAGCGCCTTGACGTTCTTGTCGCTGCACAAGAGCCGGAACGCCGCCGTGACCTGTTCGACGCTCGCGCCGCCCCCGACGTCCAGGAAGTTCGCCGGGCTGCCGCCGTAATGCTTGATGATGTCCATCGTCGCCATCGCCAGGCCCGCGCCGTTGACCATGCAGCCGATGTTGCCGTCGAGGCCGATGTAGTTCAGGTCGTGCTTGCTCGCCTCGACCTCGCGAGGGTCTTCCTCGTTCGCGTCACGCATCGCGGCGATGTCCGGATGCCGAAAGAGCGCGTTGTCGTCGAAATTGAACTTTGCGTCCAACGGGAACACAGAAACCCTGCCATCAGGGTCGGCGGCAACGGCCAGCGGGTTGATCTCCACCAGCGAGCAATCGCATTCCCAGAACAGGCGATACACGTTCATCATCAGCTTCGCACCGGCGGTCGCCAATTCGCCGTCGAGGCCGAGCGCGCGGCACAGCTTGCGCGCCTGAAATGGCATCATGCCCAGCGCAGGGTCAATGACCTCCTTCACGATGCGCTCCGGCGTCTTCGCCGCCACCTGCTCGATATCCATGCCGCCTTCGGTGCTCGCGATGACCACCGGCCGCGACACAGTCCGATCCAGTAGAACCGCAAAATACAACTCGCGCTGCACCTTCATGACACTGGTGACCAGCACGCTGCGCACAACGCGGCCCTGCGGTCCGGTCTGGTGCGTCACGAGCGTCTTGCCGAGCATCTCGCGCGCCACCGCGCTGCTCTCGTCGCGTGTCTTGACGAACTTCACACCGCCGGCTTTCCCGCGTCCGCCGGCGTGGATCTGCGCCTTGATGACCACGCGCGTGTCTGAACCATGTGCCGCCGTGATTTCATCATGCCGCGTCACCGCCTCTTCCGGCGTGCGCGCCACACCGCCCGTTTCGACCGCGATGCCAAATCGCCGGAACAACTCCTTTGCCTGATATTCGTGGATATTCATCGATTGCCAAAAACGCAACTGCGCGCCGTTTTCAAGCGGCCGCGCAGAAAGCACGGACTGTATCACAGACGAGCCAAGCCGCAATCAAAGGTTGAAGGACACAATAAAGAGGTTTGCCGGCCCTTCGCTGGCCAGATACCCATCTATGTGAAAATGAGAAAGGCCCGCGCATTTGCGTGCGCGGGCCTCTCCGTTTGTGAATCGTTCTCGTTCGACGGCCAAAACTACTTCTTGTTCTTGATCGTCTGATACAGATCGAACGCTTCCTTTGCCTTCAAGCCGTCATGCACGACACCGCGCACAGCCTGGATCATGGCAACGGGGTGATCGGCTTGGAAGACGTTACGCCCCATGTCCATGCCCGCAGCACCCTGATCAATCGCTTCGTAGGCCATCTGGAGCGCCTCAAGTTCCGGTAGTTTCTTACCGCCGGCGACGACGATCGGCACGGGGCAGGCGGCTGCGACTTTCTCGAAGCCGGGACTGCAATAGTAAGTCTTCACGACATGCGCGCCGTTCTCCGCCAGGACTCGCGCCGCGAGGCCGAGGTAACGCGCATCGCGCGCCAGTTCCTTGCCGACGGCGTTCACGCCGAGCGTCGGGATGCCGACGCGGTTGCCGGCGTCAATCAGTCGCGTGAGGTTGCGGATGGTGAGCGCCTCGAACTTGCCGCCGATGGCGGCCATCGCAGCCATCAGGCAGGCGTTGAGCCGCATGGATTCTTCGATGTCCATGACGCACTCGTCGTTGAGGTCGGTCAGAATGGTCGAACCGGCCGAGACGCGCAGGGCGATCGGTTTGTTGGACGTGGGCGGCACAATCTGACGCAACGCGCCGCGCGTGCACATGAGGCAGTCGGCATACGGAATCAGCGGCGTGATGGTCAGGTCCATGCGCTCCAAGCCGGAGGTCGGGCCCATGATGTAGCCGTGGTCGAACGCCAGCATGACCGTGTGGCCGGTCTTGGGATTGAAGACGCGAGAGAGGCGGTCCTTCATGCCCCAGTCGAGATGTCCGAGACCCTTGAGGAAAAATCCCTCGGTCTTCTGTGGAATGCCGATGCCGTAGTCCTTGGCTTCTTGGTTTCCTGCTGCTTCTGCCATGATGTTTGTTCCTTTCGTGATTGGTGATTCGTAATGCGTAATCCGTGATTCGTAATCTGTGACTCGTGACGCGTAATTCGTAACTTGTCAGTTTATTCCAAAGCAACGCATAACCAACAACGAATCACGAGTTACGAGTCACGAATTCGCTGCTTCTGCGAAACCCGCAAAAATGTGCGCGATGGAGGTCGCACCGGGGTCGACGTGACCGCGCGTGCGGTCGCCGAGGTTGCGGGCACGGCCAAACTTCGCCGTCATTTCCTTCGTCGCTTGTGCGCCAGCCATTGCAGCATCCGCCGCCGCGCGCAATGCCGCGGAAACATCCGCCCCGCCGCCCGCAGCCGCGCGCAACGCCTCCACCGCCGGCACGAGCGCATCAATCATCGTCTTGTCTCCCGGCTGCGCCTTCGTCTGCTGGCGCAAACCTGCGACGCCGGTCTCGAACATCGTCGCGACCGCCGTCGCGTCCAGTTCCGCCGCACTGCCCGCGCCCTCGCTCAAGCCGATGAAGAACGAGCCGAGCAACGGACTGGTGGAGCCGCCATCCACGCTCATCACGTCCCAGCCGACTTTGTTGAGCAACTCGGAAATCTTGCCGGTGGTGTCGGCTTTCGCGGCGGCTTCAGCCGCGTCCATCACGCGGCAGATGGTCGTGCCGTGATCGCCATCACCGGTGGCGGAATCGAGCGTCGAGAGTTCCTTCTCGTTCGCGCGAATTCGAGCCGCGGCAGCGACGATCATGCGAACAATAATGTTGGAAGCAATGGTTTGCATATCCTGGCAATCCGCAACGGAGTCGCAGTTACTGAATCATCGGACCGTCATGTACGGTGTGTCACACGGCGCGTCCCAGTATTTGAGCATCTCGTCGTCCATCTTCGCGACGAACATCTGGAAGCCGCCCATTTCCTGCACCGTCAGGTACTCACCAACACGGGCGCGCGCCAGCACGATGCCCTTCTGCGCCAACACCTGTCCGACGCGGCGCATGACGATGAACTGCTCCATCAGCGTCGTCGCTCCGGCGCCGTTGATGATCACCAGCACCTTGTCGCCCGCCTTGGCCTTCACCGCTTCGATCAACTGAGTCACCATGATCTCTGCCGTCTGGTCGGCGGTCTTCATTTTCGAGCGGCCCGTGCCGGCCTCGCCGTGCTGGCCCATGCCAATCTCCATCTCATCGTCAGCCAGCGCGAAAATGGACTGGCCGCTGGCCGGATGCGTCGCGGTCGTCAACGCCACCGCGAGCGTGGCCATGTTGTTGTTGAACCGCTCCGCCACCGCAAGCACCTCGTCGAGACTCTTGCCAGCTTCGGCGGCTGCGCCGGCGACTTTGTAAAGCGGGATGCAGCCGACAAGGCCGCGGCGGTTCTCGGCAGGAGCGTTCGCGCCCGGGGCGATGTCCTCATGCGTAAGGATACTCTTGACGTTGAGACCCGCTTTCTTGGCCATCTGCATGGCGATGTTCGAGCTCATGACGTCGCCAGCGTGATTGAGAATCACCAGCAACGTGCCCGCCGGGCGATTAACCTGCTTGAGCGCGTCAAACACCTTCGGCGCAGCCGGCGCGGCAAAAATGTCGCCCACGACGCTGATGTCGAGCATGCCCTCGCCAACAAAACCGCTGAGCGCCGGCTCATGGCCCGCGCCGCCGAGTGTAACCAGCGCCACCTTCGACGGGTCCTTCGGGCGGGCGCGACAGACGAGCTTCTCGTTCTTCAGCGCCACCTTGTCGGCATAGGCAAGGCAAAAGCCCTCCAGCAACTCCGGCGTAAGGTTCTTCGGGTCGTTGATAAATTTTTTCATAGCCATGTTTGTTCGTTCTCCTTTGCTGGTTGTGTTCCGCGTCGGGAAAAGCGCCCGTGTTCTTACAAGGTTCCCCGCCCGATGCCAAGCGCAGTTTGCGGGGTTTTGTTTTCAGCACCGTGATTCATTTCACCGGACGCGGGGCACGACCGCGCGGGTTCTTTCCTGCCACGCCGGACGAATCACGATGGCTCAGTAACTTTTCGTCGGCATCGTGCGGCAGGCGGGACATATCTCGCGAACCATCTCACATGTGACATCAATCACGTCCATCGCTTTCATTCGCATGACACGGCACTCGCCAATCCGGCCATCCTGAATCAGCCCGCGCTCACGCATCCGGCGCTCCAACGGCTCCCATTCAATCTGGCACGGACCGTTGCGCCAGACGTCGGCTTTTGCCGGAACAACCGCGCCGGTTTGCGGATCGCGAATCCGGCGCGGCTCCTGGTCCCAGCCGATGCAATGTGCGCCCGCCTTGCGCTCGCCGAGGTGAGCGGCTGTGCAACGATTCATGCCAACGCCAAGCAACAGAACCCATCCGCCGCGCTGCGCAAGTTTGCCGAGCGGTGATTCCATGCCGAACGTGCCGGCTTCCAGATGACCCGCGCAGAGTTCAGCAGCCAGCGGGCCGATGGCGGCGTAAGCATGCGTTGCGTGGACGCTGCGCACGGCCTGCGGACGGCGGCGCAACGCATCGGTGATGGCACCGTTGTAGGAAGGTGAGGTGCGCACGTCGAAAACGCACTCCGCACCATGATTGAACGTGGGCATCATCACTGTGCCGTCCGGCGCGACCAATTCCAACAGCGCGTCCACGACCGTCTCTGCTCCACCCTCGACAAAACCGAAACTGCTAAGAGAGCTGTGGACTTGAACCAATCCCCCGGAACCAACCCCCATCGCCCGCAAGCGGCTGACAATATCCACACGCGTCACGTGACTCGCGCACGAACTACGCCAGACACGTTTCAGCCATTTCCACATTGCAGAATCTGCCCCTCGGGCATCAGGGCATCGCTGTTACGCTGTCGCACCTTCTTGTCCCGGGGCACGCTTGGCTTTTCGCTTGCGCGTCCCTGTGGACTTGCCGGCGGGCGGGGCGGTTTTTGCGGACTCCCTGGCCGCCTGGGCATCTGCCGCGCGCATTGCGCGCAACATTGCTTCAGCTTGGTGCCAATGCTCGGCAGCGCGACCGTGTGGTTTGCCTTCCTTCTCCCAAATCAAGTAGGCGCACGCTGCGATGTCCTCGGAATTCAACAGCCGTCGGGGGATTTTCTCGCCATTCATGACGGCCTGAGTGTGCCACGAGTCCCGTCTTTTCCAAGCTATTTTTGACCCTTGGCAGAAGCCTCCAGAAGGCCTGGTTCACCCGATGCTTGACCCGCTCTTCCATTGCGAACAAGCTATGCGCCTTTGCCGCATCGTTTGATGCGAGCGACCCGTCAGAGCTGCAATTCGCAAACCCGGACGGAGACACAACAAAACTTTTATACTTCTGAGAACGACTATGAATCGTATTGCGCGGACTTGTTTGCTCGTAGGACTGGCAGGATGGATGGCGGTGGGACAAGCGGAGCTCTGGGCGGCGACGAAACCGGCCAGTTCCAAGAAATCAACCACGAAGAAACAAGGTATCGCTCAAAACCCATACCGCGGTGCCATCGTCTTGGACGCCGCCACGGGCAACGTCCTCTTCGAAGACAAGGCCGACATCAAAGGCTATCCCGCCAGCATGCTCAAACTGATGGACCTGCTCATCATTCTGGAAAAGATCGAGCGGAAAGAGCTTTCGATGCAGGACCCGGTGCCCGTCAGCGCCAAAGCCTCCCACATCGGCGGCTCGCGCGTCTGGCTGGCAGAAAAGGAATCGTTCCCGATGGACGAGATGCTCTACGCACTCATGATCCAGTCGGCCAACGACGTCGCTGCCGCGCTCGCGGAGAAGATATCCGGCAGTACGGACGCCTTCGTCGAGTTGATGAACAAACGCGCGCAGGAACTCGGCATGACCAACACGGTTTTCAACTCCGTCCATGGCCTGCCGCCGGGCGCGGGCCAGCAACACGACGTGACCACGGCACGCGACTTCGCGATCCTCTGTCGCGAACTGCTCAAACACAAGGACACCCTCCGTTACACCTCCGCTCGTGAACGTCCTTTCCGGCCCAACGTTCCGAAGCACATGGTCATGATGCGCACCCACAACCACCTGCTCGGTTCGGTCGAAGGTTGCGACGGACTCAAGACCGGCTACATCACTGTGGCAGGCTACTCCATCGCCGTCACCGCCCAGCGCAAAGGCCGGCGCGTCATCGTCATCGTCCTCGGCAGCGCGGACCGCAAGGTGCGCGATGCCAAGGCCGCAGAACTGCTCAACAAAGGATTCGCCGCGCTTCCGGCTGCGCCCGTCGTGGTCACTCCTCCCCCCGCGCCCAAAACTGCGCCTGTCTCCACGCCGCAGCCACCCGCGCAAGCCAAGGAGGAAATCAAGCAAGCAGAACAGAAACCGGAGGCGCACGCCCAAAACGGCATTTTTTTGGCCTTCGGTCTTGTGGTGCTCTCATCGGTTGTGGCGGCTTGGTGGATGAAGAAGAACCGCTGGCTGTGAAAGATCCGTTTGCGCGGTGCGACCCGGCGCTTGTCCGAGCGGGGCAAGATTGGGAATCACTTCCGGCTCGACTGCATCCAATCCAGCGGTAGACTTGTGGCGTGAAAACGCACGCTGCGACTGGCGCAGCGGCTGAGTCAGGAGGACTGAAATGCAAAAGAGCCAACCTCAAACGGTGCTCACGCGGCGCGCATTGCTCGGTGCGGCAGCGATGGGCTTGACAGGAATAGCCGGCAAGGCTGTCGCAGCAGAATCTGATGCAGCGACGCGCGCAAAACTCAAACGCAACACCGTGCGGGACCGGCTCTGGATCTTCACTGTCTATGCGGGCGGCGATAACAACTACCTCGAACGCGCCAACGTCCGCGGCGGCTCGCGCATGACACCGGCAGAGGGCGCGTTCTGGCTGAACGTGCCGAACCTGCTGTTGATCCGCAGCCACGAACAGCCCGCGTTGCCGGGCGGGGAACAGTGGCGCGCGAAGACTTCCTTCGAGCAATACGCGACCTCGTTCCAACCGCTCGACCGTGTCATCTGGTCCGTGGTGGGCAGCGGTGGCAAGGGAGGTCTGGGCGAACTGTATCCCGTGATTCAACTCGCCAAGAAATTTCCGAACATCGGCGGCATCTATCTCGACGACTTCATCGTCGACACCAAGAAACGACCCGACGGCATTGTTGCGGGCCGCCCGGCGCTCCAACCCGATGAATTGAAGAAGGCGCGTGAGCAATTGAAGTCCGTCAAACGGCCGATGGACATCTGGATCACGCTTTACACCCACGAGATCACACCGCCGAAAAAGACGACCTCGCCGGCGTTTCGCGGCTGCGAGCCGCCGCTGGCGGAGTTCCTGGATTTGTTCGATGTGCTGACACTCTGGACGTGGAACTCCGACGAACTGGCGGCGCTGGAAGAGAACATGGCGGCATTGGAGAAGATCGCGCCGAAGAAGGCGCGGATCGCGCTGGGCCTTTATATCTGGGACTATCACAACGCCCGTCCGGTGCCGCTGGAGTTGATGCAGCATCAATGCGAGCTGGGTCTCAAGTGGCTGAAGGCCGGGCGCATTCACGAGATGATCTTCCTGGCCAACACCGTGCTCGACGTGGGCGTTCCCAGCGCGGAGTTCGCCCGCCAATGGATCGCCAAGGTCGCCTCACAGCCGCTGGAATGACAAGTGGCTTGTTACTCCCCCCCGTCACTGCTGTATTCCTACCAAGGTCGCAGCGGTTTTCGCTCGCCTTGACGGTGGTTTCTTGGAAATCATGTCGTACTTTTTCCTGCGCAGGAATCGAACTATGAAGATGACTACTTGCTTGAGAGCAGTTCTGGCAGCAACGGTTGCGGTTAGCTGGTGCGCGTTGGCACCGTCCAGCGAGGCGGCGCAGCCAGCGTCGTCAGAATGGAACAAGGCCCTCCACAACCTTCGCCAGCAAGTCATGGCCGTGCGCAAGGGCATCGAGGAAGGCGACTGGTATTCCACGGAGCCGATGCGGCCGAACAAGAAGAGCCGCAACGCCAAGGTCGAACCGGAAGTGAGCGTTGACCTGAGAGCAAAAATTGCCGGCGGAAAGAAGTCGCTCTGGAATCGCATGAACTGGACGGATGGCCAAAGCATGGAAGTGAAAGGCACGGCCAACAACTCCATCTACGCCTACCGTGCTCTCACCGCCAAGGAACCGGCAAAACTCGTTGTGGAATTTGGTAGCGCAGACTGCCTCACAGTGTGGCTGAACCAGAAACAGGTTCTGGCACAAGAAAAGCCGGCGAGCGCGCGCGAAAAAGTCACTCTCGACCTCGCCAAAGGAAAAAACGAACTGCTCATCCGCATCAGCTGCGCCAAGGAAACCAGCAGCTTCTTCTACTCCACCGGTCCGGTCGTCTCGACGGAACTGGCAAAGCTCGACGCCAAGTTCAGCGAGGAGAACCAGCTCTTCACGGCGTATTTTTCCGGCTATCCGCGGTGGTTCATTGACGACGCGAATCCGGGGCACGAGCGCGGCGTGATCGGCTCGATGCTCAAGAAGCTGAAGGCCGCCACGACCGAAAGCGCGCGTCTCGACGAGTTGACGAAGAACAAGACCGCCTCCTCCGACCCCGCGTGGCTCGACCTGTTCCTCTCCGTCGCGCGCAAGACCAGGGCGCTCGAAGACGCCACGGCCTTGTTGAAGTCGGTCAACACGAAGGCGCTGCGGCTCGCCATCGAGGATCTGGCGAAGACTTATCCCGACAAATACAAGAACGGCGCGGCCTATCTCGCACGGCTTGACGCCATCGAGAAGGAGATGCCGGCCATCCAGAAGGCTCTGGCGGACAACGACGACAAGGTCATCATGGACTTCGGTACGCGCTGCGACAACCTGCAACGCGAGGCGTTGATCCTCAACAACCCGGTGTTTGATTTCGACAAAATCCTGCTGGTCAAGCGCGATGGCGGCCGGCTCTGCCTGCCCTCAAACTGGCAGGGCAACTCCAGCGTCAAGCCCGCCACGGTCAACGAAATCGCCACGATGTCCATCCGCGAGAAGAACGCCCCGCTCCAGCGCATCTATAAACCACAGCGCGACGTGTTCGTCGGCGACATGCGGCTCCATTTCGACGGGGAGCGCATCCTCTTCTCGTCCATCGGCTCCAACGATCGCTGGCAGGTCTTCGAGACGAAGCTCAACGGCAGCGGTCTGCGGCAGGTGTCGGTCGGCGAATACAACGATATCGACAACTACGACGGCATGTATCTGCCCGACGGCCGCATCATCTTCGATAGCAGCAGCACGTTCCAAGGCGTGCCATGCGTCGGCGGCAGCGATTACGTCGCGAACCTCCACATTATGGACGCCGACGGCAAGAACGTCCGCCGCCTCTGTTACGACCAGGACAACGACTGGTATCCCACCATGATGGAGGACGGCCGCGTGATGTATCTGCGCTGGGAATACACCGACTCCGCGCACTACTTCAGCCGCATATTGATGCACATGAACCCTGATGGCACCGCGCAGCAGGAGTTCTACGGCAGCAACAGTTACTGGCCGAACGCGATGTTCTATGCCAAACCCATCCCGGGCAAGCCCTCCATGTTCTGTGCGGTCGTCTCCGGCCATCACGGTGTCGCGCGTGCCGGCGAACTGGTCCTCTTCAACGCCGCCAAGGGTCGTCAGGAAGGTGTCGGCGCGGTGCAGCGCATCCCCGGCTACGGCAAGGCGGTCGATCCCATCATCAAGGACGGCCTCGTCAACGACTCGTGGCCGAAGTTCCTGCATCCATTCCCCCTGAGCGACAAACAATTCCTCATCTCCTGCAAGCCCGATCCGCGGGCGAACTGGGGCGTTTATCTCGTGGACGTCTTCGATAACATGATCCTGCTCAAGGAGCAGACAGGCCAGGCAATGTTGGAGCCGGTCCCCCTGCGCAAGACCGCGGTGCCACCGGTTATTCCTGACAGGGTAGATCTGTCGAAAAAGACCGCCACCGTTTCCGTGCAAAACATCTACGCCGGCCCCGGCCTGGCGGGTGTCCCGCAGGGCACGGTCAAGTCGCTGCGCCTCTTCCAGTATGAGTATTCCTATCGGAACATGGGCGGCCATTATTTCATCGGCATGGAAGGCCCGTGGGACGTGCGGCGCATCATCGGCACCGTGCCGGTCCAGCCCGACGGTTCCGCATATTTCGAGATTCCCGCCAATATCCCCGTCGCCGCTCAACCGCTCGACGCCGAGGGCAAGGCGCTCCAACACATGCGGAGTTGGTTCGTGGGCGTGCCAGGAGAACGCATCTCCTGCACCGGTTGCCATGAGCCGCAGAACTACTCCCTCACCCTCAAGCATAGCGAAGCCGCCCGCGGCACAGCCTCCGTCCCGACGCCGTGGCGTGGGCCGAAGCGCGGCTTCTCGTTCGCTCGCGAGGTGCAACCCGTGCTCGACAGGTATTGCGTTGGCTGCCATGACGGCAAGGTCGCCACACAACCGAACTTCGCCGACACCAACATCGTTCGCACCACCAGCGGCACGCCACTGCCCGTGTCGTATATGGCGCTGCATCCGTTCGTGCGCCGCAACGGTCCCGAAGGCGACTACCATCTGCTGACGCCGCTGGAGTTCCACGCCAATACCAGCGAATTGGTACAGATGCTCCAGAAGGGTCATCACAACGTCAAACTCGATGCCGAGGCTTGGGATCGCATCATTACGTGGATTGACCTCAATGTCCCCTGCTACGGCACGTGGCACGAGGCGAGAGAGATACCGAAGGATTTCGAGAAGCGCCGCTACGAGATGAAGAAGCTCTACTCCAACGTGGACGAAGACATCGAGGCGATCCCGGTCACCTACACCAACCGTCTCGCGTTCGTCCCGCCCGCCCCGGAGCCGGCGCGGCCCGCGTCCGCCAAGGTTGCCGGCTGGCCGTTCGGCGCTGATAAGGCCGCACAAATGCAGGCTGCGCTCGGCAACACTGAACTGACCCTCGACCTCGGCGGCGGCCTCACCATGAAATTCAAGCGCATCCCCGCCGGCGAGTTCGTCATGGGCGACGTCAACGGTTTCCCTGACGAATCGCCTACCACGGCTGTGCGCGTCGCCAAGCCGTTCTGGATGGGCGTCACCGAAGTTTCTCTCGCGCAATATCAGGCGTTCAACCCCGCGCACAAGAACGCCCACTACGACCGCCACTACAAGGACCAGGTCAACCCCGGCTACCCGATGGACGACCCGAAGTTCCCGGTCATCCGCGTTTCGTGGGACGGCGCCATGCAGTTCTGCAAGTGGCTCGCGCAAAAGACCGGCAAGCGCGTCACCCTGCCCTCCGAGGCACAATGGGAATGGGCCTGCCGCGCCGGCACCGACACTGCCATGAACTACGGCGCACTCGACACCGACTTCTCCAAACTCGAAAACCTCGGCGACAAAACGCTCTGCGAAATGGCCGTCAGCGGCGTTGACCCGAAGCCGATCAAGAACGCCGACAAGTTCTGGGACTTCATCCCCAAGGAAGAACGCTTCAACGACGGCACCCTGATGCTGGCCGATGTGGACGCCTTTGCCGCCAATCGTTGGGGTCTGAAGAACATGCACGGCAACGTCCGCGAGTGGACCCTCACCAACTTCCGCTCCTATCCTTACAACGCCGGGGCCGGCGCCAACGACGCGAGCCTCACCGGCAACAAAGTGGTTCGCGGCGGTTCCTGGTATGAGCGGCCCAAGCTCGCGCGCTCCGGATTCCGCCTCGCCGTCCCCAACTGGCAGCGTCCATACAACGTCGGCTTCCGCGTCATCATCGAGGATCAGGAGAACTCAACCGTCGCCCAGCGATAACCCGGTTTGAGAAGACCGGATTCTCGCTTGCGTGGCAGCGGCGGATGATACCCTGTCGAGCCACGAAAGGCATCGAAGGTGAAGCTGCGGACGCAGGACTGATCCCAACGGGATTCACCACTCGCGCATCTCACCACACGGGTGCCTCTCTGAAATCTATTCAATCGCGCGGCTATACTGGACCGGCGGCGGCAGCACTTTCCGCTGGCGGACAATCCGCGCGGCTTCGAGCGGCCAGTAAGGATTGCGCAACATCTCGCGCGCCAGCAGCACGAGGTCGGCTTGGCCGTTGCGGATGATGGCGTCCGCCTGCATCGCGTTGGTGATGTAGCCGACGGTGGCCGTCAGGATGCCCGCTTCCCTGCGGATGCGCTCCGCGAACGGCACTTGGAAGCTCGCGCCGAACGGGATGGTGGAAATGTCCGGCGCGTTGAACCCCGAACTGCAATCAATCAAATCCACGCCCTCGGCCTTCAACCGCTTGGCCAACTCCACCGACTCCTCCAGCGTCCAGCCGCCATCAACCCAATCAGTGCAGGAAATCCGCGTCGTGAAGGGCAACCGGTCGGGCCAGACCTGCCGCATCGTGCGCGCCGTCTCGATAACAAACCGGATGCGGTTTTCAAAACTCCCGCCGTAATTGTCACTCCGCTTGTTCGAGAGCGGTGAGTAGAACTCGTGCAGCAGATAGCCGTGAGCGGCGTGCAGTTCCAGCCACTCGCAGCCGGAGTTCAATGCCCGCACCGTTGCCGCGCGAAACGCCGCCTGCGCCACGTGGATATCCTCCACCGTCATCTCGCGGGGCGCGCGGCTAATCTCCGCGCCAAACACCACCGCGCTCGGCCCGACGGATTCCCAGCCACCTTCCGCGTCGGCGAGCGAACGGCCGCCGTCCTGCCACGGCGGCGCAGTGCTGGCCTTGCGGCCGGCGTGCGCCAGTTGGATGCCCGGCACGGCGCCATGTTGTTTGAGGAAACGATTGATACGCGCCAGCGGCTCGATTTGCCGGTCGTCCCAAAGTCCGGCGTCCGCTGGCGAGATGCGCGCGCGCGGCTCCACGCCCGTCGCCTCGACGATCACCAGGCCCGCGCCGCCCACGGCCCGCGCGCCGAGATGCACCAAGTGCCAGTCGTTCATCATCCCGTCCGTGGCGCTGTATTGGCACATCGGCGACACGCCGATGCGGTTGCGCAGCGTGACGCTCTTGACCGTGAGTGGCGAGAAAAGGTGCAGCGATTTTGTCGGTATGTTCATGATGAGATTACGTTGTATCGATTGGCAGCGTGCGGTTGCAGTCACATGCCGCCAGAACCTTTTTGAAATCGTGCGCTCTCCATAACATACCCGGCGTCCTCCCGCAACTTGCCGAGCCTCCTGCCACCTCTGGTGGACGTTTGCTGTTCCAGTTGTTTGGCAGCGGAGCGACGGACGCAGGACTAATCCCAACGGGATTCAATCACTCAGCCCGGCGTTGACGCGCAGCGGCTACGCCGGGAAAACCATCCTACAGAGGCACATCTCTGAAAGAGGTGCATCGGTTGCCGGATAAGATGATTCAACCTCCTTCGGGGTAGGATTTGTTTTGGGATGGATACCCGGCGTAGGCCGTAGGGACCGGCCAACACCGGGCTGAGTGATCGCCACCTCGTTGAGGTGGCCGGATTAGGACACCGCCAATCTGCGACCCCATCCACGCGTTGACCCGCGTCCGCCCTTTGCCCATTCTGCCTTTCAGAGGTGGTTCATTCCGTCTTTAAGGCTTTGAGGAGCTTCTTGAACGCAGCCTCAAACGCGTCGTGGTCTTTCCAGTTCTGGAAGCCGGGGATGTAGTATTCACGAACTTCCGCCGCCAAGTCCTTTCCCAAGTCGGCGTCGAAGAACTCCCAACCCTTGAGCGTTTCGTAATCCACCAAGGCGACGGGGAAAAGCTTGCGCCGCTTCTCTTTTGCCTCGGCTTTGCAAGCTCGGCGGATTTCCGTCCTCACCCACTCGCTCACGATGCTTTGCTCCGACAATACCACCAATAGTTTGTCATACCCCCGGATCGCTTCATCAATCTGCTCATGAAGTTTCTTTCCACCCTCCATGTCCTCCAACGCAAACCAGACACGCACATGCTCATCGCGCAATCGCGAATGAAGCCTCCGGGCGAATTCCTCGTCATGCGTACTATAGCTGATGAAACACGAATAGAATTGGATGGCAGGTTCACGCCCAAACAGAGCGCGAGTGTACTCGATGAAGACATCGGGAATGCCCACCCCTCTTAGAAACTCATCTGGAATCTTGCCGGCGGATACGTACAGCGTATCAACGCCAATGCTGGAAGGCGCAAGGTGTTTAACCTTCTCCAGCCCTTTTGCAGCGCTCAAGTCACTGCCAGCAAATACCGTTTCCCCTAGCCGGGCATCGCTTAGTTTTGTTTCGATGAGGTTGGCGCTGAAGAGCTTGGCACCACGCAAATCCGCGCCGCGCATATCCGCGCAATGCAGGTCCGCACCGAAGAGATCCGCCCCAAAGAGGCTCGCTTCGCTTAGGTGCGCTCCGCTCAGGTTCGCGCCAATGAGCTTCGCGCCGCGCAAGTTCGTGCTGATAAGATCTGCGTTTCCCAAGTCTGCATTGCTAAGGTCCGCGTTACCAAGGCTTGCCCGGCTTAATGTCGCATGGGCGAGTTTTGCGCCGCGCAGGTTCGCACCATGCAGGTTTGCGGTGGTAAGATTCGCACCGACGAGATTTGCTCCAAAGAGATCGGCGTCGGCGAGGTCTGCGTTAATGAGACTTGCGTCACGGAGATCCGCTTCCCGGAGGTTCACCCCATTGAAGTCAATTTCGCTAATGCGCGCGCCGACAAGGTCTGCGCCACGCAAGTCCGGCCTAATCTCAGGGTGCTCACGTCGCCATGTATTCCACACTTGAACAACCAGATGTTTGCTCGTGCTAACCGGATGCTCGGGATGCTCTGCTCTCCATTTGGTCCATGCCTCGACACTTTGTTGGAGAATCTTGAGATGTTCCGGGTCAGCCATAAGATTCCTATGTTGTAACGACGACCTGTGACCGCCGGGTGCTCCCGTTCATCATTCCGTCTTCAGGGCTTCGAGCAGCTTCTTGAACGCTTTCTCGAACGCATCGTGGTCTTTCCAGTTCTGGAAGCCGGGGATGTAGTACTCGCGCACCTCCGCTGCCAAATCCTTGCCCAAGTCGGCATCGAAGAACTCCCAACCTTTGAGCGTCTCGTGATCCACCAAGGCAATGGGGAAAAGCTTGCGCCGCTTCTCTTTCACCTCGGCCTTGCAAGCTCGGCGGATTTCCGTCTTCACCCACTCACTCACGATGCTGTGATCGGACAACACCACCAGCAACTTGTCATAGACGCAGATCGCCTCTTCAATCTGCTCCACCAACTTGCGGCCGCCCTCCATGTCTTCGGGTGCAAACCACACGCGCACATGTTCATCGTGCAATCGCGAGCGCAGCCGCCGGGCAAAATCCTCATCATTCGTACTGTAGCTAATAAAGCAGGAATAGAATTGAATGGCCTGCTCATCGTTGAACAGCGCACGCGTATACTCAACGAATGCATCTGGCACGCCTGCCTCGCGCAGAAACACATTTGGAATTTTCCCGCCCGATTGGTAGAGGGTGTCAATGCCAATTGTGGACGCGTAAAGGTGTTTTGCATCCTCCAAACCCTTCACGTCGCTCAGGTCATTGCCAGCAAAGACGGTGCCCCCTAGTATGACTTCGCTGAGATTAGCGCCGCTGAGCACGGCGCCTTTGAGGTTGGCGTAGATAAGGTTCGCGCGGCGCATATTCGCGCCGCGGAGGTTCGCGGCAAAAACAAGTGCAGCACCGAGAAACGCTTGGCTGAGGTCTGCATCACTAAGATCCGAGCCTGTAAGGTCCGCGCCACTGAGGTTCACGCGACGAAGGTCTGCACCGCGGAGATCGGCTTCGATCAGGTCTGGTTTCATCCCATGGTGCTCGTCTCTCCACCTGTTCCAAACCTTGAAGCCCTGTTTGAGGATTTTGAGATGTTCCGGGTTGGCCATAAGGTTCCTGTTTCGCCGCGTCGGGGACACGGCCCACATCATCTATTCGACAAGCTCAACACGCCGTTGTCGTTCCAGATGGCGCCGGCCACGTGTGGGTCGCTCGTGGGCGGGAGAATTGTCGCGCTGACGTTGCCGGCGGCGTCCACGTGGAGGAAACTGATCGGCATGCCTGTCAGAAGGTCGGTGCCCACAGTCGGTATGGCAGGGTTGAACGACATAAACGGCTCCTTTCTTTGGCTACCCTGACGAGGTTTATCCATCCAGCCTCCGAAACTGTCAAGAATGCTTTCCGGGCTTGAAACCATCGAACCACCGTCAAAAACAAGACTTACAACGCCGCAGGAGTGCGCAGGTGGGCTTCCAACGAGACTCCGTTTGTTTCAAAAACAGTCAAGTTCGCTTCAAGCGTAGTTGTGGAAACCTCTGACGGTGTCTTTGGCGTGAACGCAGAGGATTCACGGAATGCTCACCGAATCTTCTGGTCGGGTAACGCTTGTTTTACGCCTTCGTCGAGCGGCATCTTGTCGGTCTTTGCAGTAAGGCCGGTTGCCTTCATCAGTCGCACGAGTTCGGCTTGAAGCTCCTTGAGCTTCTTCGCACTCGCGGGGTCGGCGATGAGGTTGTGGCGTTCGTCGGGATCGTTCGCCAGGTTGTAGAGTTCCGCCATGTGACGGTCGGGAGCGCCGTCGCCGTGCGGGTAATGGATGTATTTCCAGCCGTCGGCGCGGACGCCGCGGACGTTCGGCGTGTAGGGAAATTGCTTCTCGTAGTTGTATTCGTAGAACCACGACTTGCGCCACGCCGGGTCGCCGTCGCGGACCAGTTTCACCCACGACCGCCCGTGGATGTTCTTCAGCGGCGGCGCGCCGCAGAGTTCCAGGATGCTCGGCGCGACGTCCACGGTCAGTGTCTGTTGCTGGACGACGCGGCCCGGCGGCAGCGACTTCGGATAGCGCGCGATGAGCGGGATACGAATGCTCGGCTCATGCATCGTGCGTTTATCCACCATGCCGTGCTCGCCGTTGAGCAGGCCGTTGTCACCCATGAAAACAACAAGCGTGTTGTCGAGTTGGCCGCTGTCCCGGAGGAATTGCGCGAGCCGGCCGACGCTATCATCCACCGAGAGGATCGTGGCCCAATAGGCGCGTGTCATGGCGGCAAAGTCCTTCACCGCCTCCGGCCGGTCGTTGGGGAACTTTTTCCGCCACTCGAACAGCGGCCCGTAGATGCCGTGCCAGGTGTAGAGCCGCTCCTTGATCCACGCCGGCTGGCCGTCGAGGTGGAACGCCGTGTCGGGATACTTCACCTCCACGTTGGCGAAGGCGTTGGAGTATTTCGACTCGGGAAAATAAAAACTATGCGGCGCCTTATGGCCGAGCATGAGCATCCACGGTTTGCCGTCGTGCGGCCGCTTGAGCCAGTCGAGCGCCATGTCAGTAACGACGTGCGTGTAGTAGCCCTTCGGCGTCTCGCGGCGCAGGCCGTTGATACAAAACTCCGTGTCGAAATACTTCCCCTGCCCCTTGTGCGTCACGAACCAGTTGAAGCCGGGCCGCGGCGCGTCGTTGTCCTCGCCCATGTGCCATTTGCCGATGTAGGCGGTGTCGTAACCGGCGGCCTGAAGGCGCATCGGAAAACTGACGAAGCTGGTCGGATACTCGGTGAAGTTGTTCACGACGCCGTGACGGTGCGCATAGACGCCGCTGAGGATCGAAGCCCGGCTTGGCGAGCAGAGCGACGTGGTGCAAAACGCGTTCTGGAACCGCACGCCCTCGGCGGCAAGCCGGTCGATGTTCGGCGTCTTCAGGCACGGATGGCCGGCGCAGCCGAGGCAATCCCATCGCAGATCATCGCAGAGGACGAAGAGGACATTGGGCTGCGGCGACTGACCGGCGGCGAATGCGCGTTCCGTCGAAACGACGCCAAGAAAACACGCCACAAGGGCCAGCGAGAATCGAAACACGTTGCTCATGGGGGTAGTTTACTACCGCCCTGCCCGACAGGCCACCCTGTTAATTGCGATGCGCCGGTAGCGCGAGCACTTGGGGCTGGGGATTCTCAACATGGCCGGCGGGACGTTGGCCCTTGCCGGGGCAGTTGAGATCGCCGAGGTCTTCGCGCGCTTTGTCGGCCAGCACGATGAGCCGCGCGACAACATCCGGATGCCCGGCAGAAACCTCCTTCGTCTCGCTGATGTCGCTGCGCACATCGTAGAGCATCGCGGGAAACTTCCCCTGATTTCGCCGCAGGCTCATGAGCTTGTTCTCCATCGGCAGGTAGAGTTTCCACGGGCCTGCGCGCACGGCTTGCAACTGGTCCATCATGTAATAGAAGAAACCGGTCTCGTCATAGCGCGATTTCGCGCCCGGCTCGCCGAAGAGCAATGGCCGGATGTCGTGGCCGTCAATGGCGCGGTCCTTCGGCGGTTCACCGCCGGCGAGCTTCGCGAACGTCGGCAGCCAATCCATCATTGCGCAGAGTTCGTCACACACCTTGCCAGCAGGAACCTTCCCGGGCCAGCGCACGACACACGGCATCCGCATCGCACCCTCGGAAGTGTCGTAGCCCCAGCCCTTGAGCGGCGCGTTGCTGCCCTGCGGTGGATTGCGGCGCACCGCGCCGTTGTCTGACGTCCAGACCACGAGTGTCCTCTCGTCGAGGCCAAGCTTCTTGAGCGCGGCGAGGATTTGGCCGGTGGACTCGTCGAGTTCCTCGACGCTGTCACCGTAGGGGCCGTTTCTGGACTTGCCTTGAAACGCCGGGCTGGCGAATGGCCGCGCCGTGCTGCCGGGCATCGCATGGGACAGGTAAAGAAAGAACGGCCGGTCTTTGTTCTCAGTGAGAAAGCGCACGGTTTCCTCCGTGTAACGCTTCGTGAGGTAATCGCGGTCCACGGGCGCTTCGATGACTTTCTCCTGGCGCATCAACGGCAGCGGCGGCCAGTTTGGGAAGTTCTTCGACGGCGTCATGTCGTCGCTGTAAGGGATGCCAAAGAAACGGTCGAAGCCGTGCTTCGTCGGCAGGAACGGCGGCTGGTCACCGAGGTGCCATTTGCCGATACACATCGTGGTGTAACCGCACCCCTTGAGCGCCTTGGCGATGGTGATCTCGGACGGGTTCAGCCCTTTCTTGTCCATGACACGCAGCACCGGCGTGCCGCTGCCACTGACGTGCATGTTGACACGGAGCGGATAGCAACCGGTCATCAACGCCGTGCGCGACGGCGTGCAGACGCCGCTGGCGCTGTAGAAGCTGGTCAGCCGCAAGCCTTCCGCCGCCATGCGATCCACATGCGGCGTGCGATGGAGTTTCGAACCGTAGCAGCCAACGTCGCCATAGCCGAGGTTGTCCAGGAGGATGAAGATAATGTTGGGTCTGGCAGCGGCGGTTTCTCCGGCGTTGGCGATGCAACCCATAGCGGACAACGCCGCAACCGCGAACATCAGTCTGATTGCAGTCCGCGAACGGCGCGAATGACACGCATGAGGAGTCATCGGGATGCCTTTGCTGCGCGATGGCTACCGCCCGGCGACGACCTTGTTCCGCAACACGCCGACGCCTTCAATTTCCACCTCGCAGACGTCGCCGGGCTTGATCTCCGTGGTCTCACCGGGCGTGCCGGTGTAGATGAGGTCACCCGGTTCCAGTGTCATGTGACCGCTGGCGAAACTGACGATCGCGGCGACATTGTGGATGAGGTCGCAGGTGCGTTGGTGCTGCTTGACCTCGCCGTTGACGCGCATCTGCAGGTCGAGGTCGCCGTAGTTCAGCCCGGACACGACAAACGGCCCGCATGGACCAAACGTGTCGCTGCCCTTGGCCCGCCACCATTGCACGTCGTTCTTCTGCCAGTCGCGCGCGCTGATGTCA
Source organism: Verrucomicrobiota bacterium (assembly GCA_016235595.1). Taxonomy (GTDB): domain Bacteria; phylum Verrucomicrobiota; class Verrucomicrobiia; order CAIQCK01; family CAIQCK01; genus CAIQCK01. The sequence continues at coordinate 125,079 of JACRJX010000015.1, read as the reverse complement.
TTGCCGCACGTCACACCGAAGACATAATCAAGCGCCTTCTCCTTGGACACGTTCCGCGCCCGTTTGCCTATGACCACCACCAGTTCGCCCTCGTGATGCACGTTTGTGACGCCCTTGGGGATGACGATGGCCGCGCCGTGCGGCAGGAGGCAGGAAGGTGGCTTGAGGAACAACTGCGGCACCTCGAACTTCGGACTTACAACCTGATTCCGATGATGACTGCGGTAGTTGCCGGCCATCGCAAGCACTTTGCTTGGCCGCGTCGGCGGCAGCAATTTCACGTTCGCGAGCGGATGCGTCTTGTCCGTGCGTTTCCAGTCGCCGAAAAGGCTGCCGGTGATTTCATAAATCACCTCACCTTCGACCACGCCATAGGCGATGGTCTTGTCGATCTGGAAGCGGACGAACTTCGTGACCTTCTGCTCGGCGGCGGTGGCAGACGCCAGTGCAGCAAGAATCAGCGAGGTCGCCAACAGGTTGCGGAACATGGATGCAATTCTCATGGCTGGATTTCCTTTCACTTGGCAGCGAGCGCATCGAGCGCCGGAAACGGGAACACCGACGACGGCGTGTGTTGCTCGCGCATGATCGTTTCAAACTTCGCGACGATGTCGGCATGTTGCGCGGCAACGTCCTTGGTCTCGGCGATGTCATCTTTCAGGTTGTAAAGCTCGATGCTTGGAGTCGCCCGCGCCTTCTTGCCCCTGCCCCTCGGCATCAGGTTCTGCCGGATAATCTTCCAGTCGCCGACACGCAGACACTGCTGGCCGCCGTAGCCGGGGAACTCGCGGTAAAGAAACGGTCGCGGCTCTTGCTTCTTGCCGAGCAACGTCGGCGCGAAGCTGATGCCGTCGAGATTTCTCGGCGTTGCATCCTTTGCCTCCGCCAACTCCATGAATGTCGGCATCACGTCTTCGAAGGCAATCACGCGCTCGCAGGTCGCACCAGCGGCGATGTGCCCGCGCCAGCGCACGATGAACGGCTCGCGAATGCCGCCCTCGTAGAGCGAGCCTTTGCCGTCGCGCAACCCGCCTGCGGAGTTGAAGAACACGGCATCCGTTCCCGCCAATCCCTGGTGTGTGCCGTTGAGCGGGCCATTGTCGGAGGTAAAAATGAAGAGAGTGTTGTCGTCGAGGCCAAGCTCTTTCACAAGATCCATCATGCGGCCGATTTCGCGGTCCATGCGCGTGATCATCGCGGCATAGGCGGCGCGCGGCGCGAAGTGCGGGAGGTAGCCGCGCCCGCCTGCGTAGGGCGGGTCGGGCCATTTGCCGAGATACTCGGCGAGTGAGTCCTCGGGCACCTGCAGCGCGAGGTGCGGCACCGTCGTCGGAAAGAAAAGGAAAAACGGCCGGTCCTTGTTGTCGCGGATGAATCGCAGCGCCTGCCCGGCGATGAGGTCGGCGGAGTACTGCTTGCCGATGAACTGCTTGTAGGTCGCAGGATTGTTCGGGTCGGCGCCATCTGAGAGTTTGTTTGCATGCGCGTTGATCTCCGGGTTGTCGAGCGTCGCCTTGCGGTCGTTGTCCCAAAGGGTGGTCGGATAGAAGTTGTGGGCTTTGGCCTGGCAATTGTAGCCGTAAAAGCGATCAAGGCCCTGCTTGAGCGGGTCGCCGCTGCTGCCGAACGGGCCGAGGCCCCATTTGCCGAACGCGCCCGTCGCGTAGCCTTGCGCCTTAAGCAGTTTCGGGATCGTGATGGTCTCCGCGGGGATCGGCTCCTGCCCTTCCGGCTGCACGCTCTTGTTGTCGCGGACGTGGGCGTGGCCGGGATGCAGGCCAGTCATGAGTACGCAACGAGACGGCGCACAGACGGCGTTGCCGGAATAGGCCTGCGTGAATCGCATGCCTTCGGCGGCCATGCGGTCGAGGTTGGGCGTGCGGATCTTCTGCTGGCCATAGCAGCCGATGTCGCCATAGCCGAGATCGTCGGCAATGATCAGTATGATGTTGGGTTTGCGCTCAGCGGCAGAGGAAGGAGAAATCAGGCCCGCCAGCATCAGCATCGCCCCGGTGAGGATGGGTCGCAGCTTCATGATGTTCTTTTACCCGAAACCGCCTGCGCATATCAATGCTGCAACGTACAGCAAATGCGGTCAGTGGCTTGCGCGCAAGAGCGGGTCGCCGTTCTCTTTCAACCACGCCTCCAGTTTCGCGCGCAGGTCGCTGCGCGTCTCTGCGTGGCGCGGGTCGGTGACGAGGTCTTTCAACTCGTCGGGGTCGGCGATGAGATCGAAGAGTTGATAGCGGTCCAACTTCGGATACCAGATGAGTTTCCAACGATCGTTGCGGATCATGCGCTGGGTGTCGGTGAAGTAACCGACCAGGTGCGGATAGACCGAGTCCGCTTTGCCTGTCAACACGGGAACGATGCTCCTGCCCTGGACGGTCTCGGGAATCTTGACGCCGGCCAATTCACAGGTTGTTGGGAACAGGTCCCGGAGGTAGCACTGCGCGGCAACGCGGCGGTCCTTTGGGATGCCGGGGCCGCTGAAAATGAGCGGCACGTTGAACGTGTGCTGATACAGATTCTGTTTGCCGCGCAAACCGTGGCTGCCGATGGCGAGGCCCTGATCGCTGGAGAAGATGATAATCGTATTGTCCGCCTGACCGCTGGCGCGCAACGCGGCGAGGATGCGGCCAATCTGCGCATCCATGTATTCGATCACCGCGTAGTAGGCGGCCAATTCCCCCCGCACATCACCCGGCGTGCGCGGCCACGGCCAGAGCAGCTCGTCGCGGCCACGGGAGTTGCCGTGGTCAAATGGATGTTCGGGCAGGAAATTCGCCGGCAGCGGGATATCCCGCGGATCGTACTTGCCGGCGTAACCGGGCGGCAGGTGCAACGGGTCATGCGGCGTGGTGAAGTTGACGTGCAGGAAGAACGGTTCGGCTGGCTTGCGATTGATCAACTCAACGGCTGCGTCGGCAAACCGCCGGCTGATGTCAGGAGTGAGGCCGACCCCTTTGTCAGGCTCCGCGCGGCCATCATCGGTCTTGAACGTCCAACCGCGATAGCCAGTGACCTCGCGCCCGCTCCAATCTCGCGGCAACGTCTGTTCCTTGCCGCCGCCGCCGCTGGTGTAGAGGCCGCGGGTTTCAATGTAGCCGCGTGTCTTGGGCGAGCCGTCGTTGTGCCATTTGCCGACATACCACGTGCGGTACCCGGCCTTCTGCATCGTCTCAGCCCAGAATGTCAGGCCCGGCTTGAGTTTGCCCCCGCCGTAAGGCACGCCGTTGCGAAGGCTGCAAACGCCGGTGAGAATCTCAGCCCGGCTGGCGACACAGATCGGGTAGGCCGCCGCCGCACGCGTGAATGCCGTGCCACCGCTGACAAGGCTGTCAAGGTGCGGCGTGCGGATGACGCGGTTGCCCAGCGCATGAATCGTGTCGGGCCGCTGGTCGTCGCTGATGATGACGAGAAAGTTGGGGCGAGCAGCGGCGAAGCATGGGACCGCGAGGGCGACGATGAGACCGATGATCGTCTGAGCCAGCTTTCTGGAATGTGGGAGGGGCCTCAGTGCCCCGACTGCTGTTGAAATGGTGATTGAACGAGGTCGGGGCACTGAGGCCCCTCCCACATTCCAGAGACCGCTTGAACTACGTGCTGCAAACACCTTTTTACTTCAGTTCCTTGATCCGGATGTTGCGCCAGCGAATCTCGTTGCCGGGCACACCTTTCTTGCCGATGCCGTGGACTTGGAGACCAAAAACGCCACACAGCGTCATCGAGTCCTTGAAGTCGGTGGCAGCCACGCCGTTGATCCACGTCCTGATGGAATCCCCGCGGCACTCGATGCGGCCCTTGTTCCACTCGCCCTGTTTGAACGCCTTGCGGGCAGCTTCGTTGTTCTTGAGATCGGCCAGCCAGCCGCGGCGGGCCTCGTCATAGACACCGGCACTGAACGCCCGCGCTGACGGATCGATCTCATACTGGTAGCCGTGGATGCGGTCGGCGGGGACTTTCTTCTTCTTTCCGTCAATCGTCAGTTCCTTCTCCTCAGCGAACCATTCGCTGCGGAACTGGACGCCAGAGTTCATGTTCGTGGCCACCTTGAACTCAAACTCGAACACGAAGTCGCTGAACCTGCGCGTCGTGCACATGAACGAGTTGCCGGTGTTGGCGACAGTCTTGCCGACGATGCAGCCATCCTCGACGCGATACTCGGCCTTGCCACTGTGTTGCTCCCAGCCATCGAGTGTCTTGCCGTCGAAGAGGCTGACCCAACCTTCAGTCGCTTCCCGGGGGCCGGCACAACCGACGATCACAAGGCTGCCGACTGTCACGGCAAGCGCGAGCGTGACTGTGCCAATGAATTTGATGTTTTTCATGTTCAAAGTCCCTTCACTTCCCAACCCTTGCGATACTGACGGCGGACGAACGCGTTTGCTTCCGTCACGTTGGTGAACTTCAGCTTCGTGGCGTTCCACTCCAGCGTGGTCTGCGGGAACCGCACGGCGACGCTGCCGAGAATCACCGCTTCCGTCAACGGGCCGGCGTAGTCGAAGTTAGCGGACGGCTTGCCTTTGCCAATGCACGCCTCAGCCCACTGCGTCCAGTGGTGGGCGTTCTCCACTTCCGGCATCTGGAAATCCTTGAACTGGTCGGCCGGGAAGAGTTTCGGCATGGCGATGTGCGGCACGAGCATTACGCCTTTGGTGCCGATAACGATGGAGCCTTGGTCAGGAATGGGGCCGCTGTTCTTGCGCTTCTTCTTGGGGTCGGCTTTCGCGTCGTCGGGTTTCGCCGGCTCGGCCACGAGCGCCTGGATGTCTTTCGGCGGACGCTCGTCGCCGTCATACCAGGTGACGTTCACGGTCTTGCCTTCGGTGAACTTCGTGCCGGGGAAGACGTAGCGAATGACGGCGTTGATGGCCCAGTTCCACTTGTCCGGCGCGGGGCCTTCGGAGCGGACACTGATCGGTGCGGTGAGCGCGGCGGCCTCGAACACCGGATCGTAGATGTGGCAGCCCATGTCGCCGAACGTGCCGGTGCCGAAGTCGAGCCGCTTGCGCCAGTTGCCGGGATGATAGTAGCCCTTGCCGATAAACGGCCGGTCGGCGCAGACGCCGAGCCAGAGGTTCCAGTCAAACCCCTCCGGCACCGGCTCAGTCGAAGCCGGCGGCTCGCCCGCGTCGCCCCACTTCTTGCCGCTCCACGTGTGGATTTCCTTCACCTTGCCGATTGCGCCCTTCTGCACGAGCGCCACCGCCATGCGATACGCCTTCTGCGAATGACACTGGATGCCCATCTGCGTCACGAGCTTCTTCTTCCGCGCCATGAGCGTGAGCTGCCGCACCTCGTAGAGATCGTGGCACAGCGGCTTCTGGCAATAAACGTGTTTGCCGAGCTGCATCGCGGCCATCGAGATCGGTCCGTGCATGTGGTCCGGCGTGCCGACGTTGCAGGAGTCGAAGTTCTTCCCCTCCTTGTCGAGCAACTGCCGCCAATCCTGATACACCTTCACGTCGGGAAATTTCGCCTTCAACCCTGCGAGCCGCTTCATGTCCACCTCGGCGACGGCAGTGAGCTTCACGAACTCGTTGCAGCAGATCCCCTGAATGTCGCTCCACGCCATGCCCGCCCCGCCGAAGCTGGCGTGGCGCAGCACGCGGCTCGGCGGCGCGGAGAAGAGGTTGCGCGTGAAGAACGGCACCGACAACGTGGCGGTGCCGAGGGTTTTCAGGAACGAGCGACGGTTGAGGACCAAGTGTGTGTTCATCGTATTGATCTCGCAGACTGTTGTTCAGTTGGAATCTAAGGCTGCGATGAAACCACCAATTCGATTCCGTTTCAATAGCGCAATCATCCCGCCCGCTGGCCCCGGCTCCACCGGCGCATACACCCGCGTTGCCGGCGGCGACCCGGCGGCGACGTTGACGGTGGAAGCCGAGTAGTCGCACAATATCCAATGTCATGGAGCGCCCCCAAACAACTGCGGCTTGCCGTCAACGAGCAGCGTGCTTCCGTCCACCGCCAGCAGCTCGCCGTCCGCAAGAAATAGACTTCCGACGGCTGCCAGCGGCTTGCCGCCGAGATAAAATGGTCCTCCGTCGAGCATCAGAGGCTCTCCGTTGGCCGACAGTCTTTCTCCGGCGGCGTGAAATGGTCTTCCGCCGAACGACAGCGCCTTTCCGTCCGCAGGCAGTGGTTTCCCGTAGCCTGACAGCGGCCTTCCGTCAATCGCCAGCGCGTTTCCGTCGGCTATCAGCGGCTTTCCCTCGACTGAGAGAGCCTTTCCGTTGGAAGTCAGCGCCTCTCCCTCCGTTGTCAGCGCCTCCGTAAACCCTCAAAAACGTGAGGGTGTTTGCGGAATCTTCACAGAATTCGCGAAATAAGCCAAGACCCTCGCTGCGGTTATTGCTTTGATCGTTTGCCCACAACCCAGAGCACACGCTTCTCAAATAAGGTGGTGATTATCTCACGCAAAGAAACGTCAGAGAACCGACGGTCGAAAGCCATCTGGAGTGATGCGGGAACAAAACTGTCGTCCCTGTAAACTGGTTCTACAGCGTTGCTAAGTATGAATCTTAGGTCCCAAATTCGGAGGCTCCCATCTTCATTCATTGAAATCTCAGAGCCATAGATTCTCGTCGTTAGCCGATGTGGCTCTGCTTCCATTCGGATGCTATCAGCAAAAACGACTTTCATCTTAATGGGGTCAACAACTCTGACCCGTTTCGCCCATTCATCCAAGAGGGGCGCCGTAACGTGAAGTAGTTGAGGTGAAACAACCACATCACTTGTTTCATTTTCAGGCACCGGCTCTTTCTCTTCTTCCACTTTCGAATCATCAAGATAATCAAAACGGTTGCTTCTACGCCGCGTTGTCAGGGTTATGCCGCTTGAAACTATGGCGGTTGACCACCGTTTTTCGCCCAACCCGTCTGCTTTACAATCGAGTTTGCGCGCCTTGCATATTGCGGCAAATTGAACATCAGAGCCAGTTTTTGCGGTCACGGAAAGTTCGATCCGATTTATGAGATTTTCCCATTCGGGAAGAGGTTTTACGCCTTCATCGCGCGATCCGAAAACCTCAGCAAAATCCTTTGGCGTGAAATCGTAGGCGATATGGGTATCAAAGACCTCATTGCACACCCTGATGATCTCGTTTAGAGCCTTTGCGGAATGCAGTTCTTGCGCTTGAAGCAAATTCAGCGGAGATGGCAACCGGCTAATCGTGATACCAGGCAAGCATAGAGGCACAACGCGCACGCCCCGGCTGAATGCGTATCCCGCCTCAAAAAACACCCAACCTGATTTCGCTGACTCCGGCGAAACAAAGACAAACATGAGTTTCGCATTTCTCAGTGCTTTGACTATGCGCTCGTGCCAACTAGTTCCCAACGGAATACTTTCACCATCGGATGACAAGAAGAACCTCAGAAAACCAGCCGCCTTGCGTTCAAGCAGAGCCTTGAGCTTTAGCAACTGCCGTTTGTCCGCTGAGGCATGACTCAAAAAGACAACAGGTTTCTCCATGTGCTGATAGGCGATTTGAATTTTGATGTGCGAAGGTGGCGAGGTGGCTTTTTCACAATGTCGGCGCACCCGACACCGAGCCGCTGCTTCGCTGCTCTAATTGGTGTCACGAAAGTCATCCAATCCGTCGCATAGCACAAAACCCGCCACCGATTCAATCCTGAACTCCCGCGCAGAACCGGTCCTTAGCAAGGGTGCGGCTCGCTTCCCAAAAACCTTGCCAAGAACAACCCGTTCGCATACCAACGACCCGTCGAGTCTCAGAACTTCGCCGTAATCAGGCATCTATCAAAAAGATAATCGTATGCAAATGGTTTCATATTGGAAGCGCACAGAATCAATCTACGAAGACGATGGGCTTGTTCTCATAATTGGTTGGTATGACCACAAGAACCAAGAGAGTGGAGGGCATAAAGCTCTAGGTGTTCACTGGCGGGATTTTCCTAAATCACACAATGTCTTAAGTCCGTGTGTAATTCCTGAGCGAACGCGAAATTCAATCTTATCTGGGTTACTGCACGACGCAGTAATAGCCGGCGACAGGCAACGCATTCAGTCGCTCATGAAAGGCATCGAATTCTTTCGTGATAGGGTCTAGGCAAGACTTGCCAAAACCGCCCCTTTCCCTTACCAAAAGGCCCGTCCGCCAAACCAATCGTAGCCCGCCACTCCGTGGCGGGAATGTCATCATCTCCCGCGACGGAGTCGCGGGCTACGAACGAAAGGAGACGCCATGCCCGTGCATCCTGACGACGCCGTCAAACGCGAAAAGGCCGACGATATCGCCGACGCCCTCCGCGCCACATACGCCCCCGGCGGCCCGATCGGCCCCACCGCCGACGCCTACCGCATCGCCGGCTACACCGACGGCCTCGTCGGCGGCAAAGAGCCGGAGTGCGACCTCCTCGCGCCGCATTAGGACAGCGGCCTCACCTGGCCCGACGACGACAACCCCAAGCCCGACGACCCGCTCTGGGACGGCGGCGTGGCCGGCGGCGTCACATGGGATGGCACCTTCCACCGCGACACCGCGCGCTACCCCGCCGGCGGCCAACTCTTCTGGAGCGTCTACCTCAAACCCGGCACCGCCCCCGGCAGCGGCAACGGCTACTGGCTCAACTTCGGCCAAGGCTGGAGCCACCTCCACAACGACGACCCCGCCCAAATGCTCAGCGGTGCCGCCCCGCGACTTTTCTACGACGCGCACACCGCCCAATGGAAACTCATCATCGAAGCGACGATGTTCGTCACCTACGAAACCGTCCTCGTCTGGAGCGGTGTGAAGTCCGGCGGCAACGCCCCCTCAGGAACCTACACCCGCGTCGCCGGGTGCGTTCCGACGGATGCGTTGACTGTGGAGGCGGCTCAATAAACACTATAGACAATCCGAAATCCGGTCTTGTGGGTTTCCAAAATGCTGTGGTTTTTGGGCTGGTTGCTTCCGCGATGAAAGGAGCGCAACTCATCGGCCTCATCGTCGCACGACCCACCCCGTCTTACTCTGGTTAAGAAACCATTTACGGCACCTTTAGATGGTCCCTCTGGGTTCTCAGTGTTGGCTGTTGGGTAGTCGGCAAACATGTCACGGCACCACTCCCAAACGTTACCATGCATGTCATAAAGGCCCCATGCGTTTGCCTTCTTTAGACCAACTGGATGGGGTTTGCAGACAGGTCTGCCGATAAAGTTGGTAGAGTTGCCAGAGTTGGTTCGGAACCAAGCGTAATCGCCCAGTCGCGCGACGCCATTGCCGTAGCAGTAATCGGTGGCACTGCCGGCCCGACATGCTAATTCCCACTGCGCTTCAGTTGGCAATTCGTAGACATGGCCCAAATGGTCCGGGTTTTTCTCGCGCAGTTTCTCAAGGAATCTGTAAGCCGCGTCCCAAGTGACTATGACTGGATATTGGTTTGGCTTGACCTTATCTTTTTCGTTCAGCATCACTGCGTTCCACTGCTCTTGCGTCACCTCGTATGTGCCGATATAGAATGGCTTCGAGATCGTCACTTTGACTGCCTCTTTTCCCTTCCCTTTTCGCACAGGCCTTAAAAACACACCGGGTTTGACCAAATCAAAGCTGATGTAAACCAATTTCATTTCCACATTCCGGCCAAGTTTCAAAGTTACTTGGCTTAGGCTTGACGGGCCGTCATCGGAACCACAAACGGCATCCACAACCAACAGGCCAAGAACAACCGATAGTATCCATGTTTTCATGCGCCGCCTTTCCGTTAACTAAAGTGGAGAATCCTCAACGCGCGCAAACGGCAATGCACGAATATCATTCTATGGCGGCTACTACAGAACTGTCAAACCATTACCGAAGATCATGAGCCGTCGGTCGTCGGGGTCAAAGCATTTTACTGGGCGAGACAAAAACACAGTAGCCTTAGCGCGCCTTTCCGAATTTCCCGATCCCTGCTTTCACAAGCCATCCGGATTCACGGCTTTGGCTTTGTCATCTCGTAATCAAGCTGAAACTGATGCTCGTCCGGCTTCGGCAGGAACTTCGTGCCTTCGCAAAGCCGGCCCTCGTGCGAGTCTACGGTGCGGACTTCGATCAGGTTTTTGCCCGGCAGAAATCTGTATGCGCGAAGCCACCAGCCCACATCCTGCATGTAATCCGACAGCAGCCAGTGAACCGGTTTGCCGTGGTCGTTCTGCAACGTCAGGCGCATTGCCTGGGTCCGGCTCTGGTCGCCGCAGAAAATCAACCGCAGGTTCGCATGCTTGCGAAAACATTTCTGCCACATCTGCTCCGGCGTATTGCCGCGCTCGCCATGGCATTTCTTCCATTTCATCAGGCCTTTCGGGCCGGTGGTGAATTCGTCCTTCTGTTTCGGCTGTTCCAGCGGCCCCAACCCCATGTGCGTCGTGACTATTGCCCGCCGGCCGGCATGCTGGCGGAGAACACCGTCCGCCCACTGAAGCACGTCGTCGGGCGCGTTGCATTGCAGGTGGAGAATGACAAACTCCATTCCGCCGGCCGAGAAAAGTTGGAAGCTGTTCGCGTTGTTCCCGGAGGCCGCTGGATCGCGCGGTTCAGCAAACGCGCCCCCATACCACGGCATCCCCGCGAACCGCACCGTGCCGAAGGACTGCTGGAACAACGTGGTCTGCGTGGCGCGGCCGTGGTCGTGATTACCCGGCGCGATGCCGTAGGGCACCCGGCCGTGCAACTGATCCATGCACCGGCGCGCGACGGCCCATTGTTCGGGCACGTTCCTGTCCACGATGTCACCCACGTGGCTGACGAACACGATCCGCTGCTTGTCGAGATTATCCAGAATCCAGCGTGTGTGCTGCAGAAGCGCGGCGTTGGTAACCTCGTTCGTGCTCTTCGCCTGTGATTTAGTGCCGCGTCCCAGATACTTCTGCGAGTCAGGGATGACCACGATGCTGAACGAACCTTCGGGCGCGGGCGGGATCGTCGGCTCTGCGCCAGTGACTTGCAGCCACGGCAGCGCGGCAAGGAAAGCGACAACCAGTTGCTTGAGGAATAAGCGACGCGGCCATGAACCAGTGAGATATGTCGCCACTGAATGTGCGAGGGGCATCAGCGTCCCGACTGTCGTGATAAGTGACGTTGCTTTCGGTCGGGGCGCTGAGGCCCCTCCCACATTCAGGACGCTGATCCTGCATGGCCAGCTCTTGGAGGATTGGTCGCGCATTTTCATAAAGTGCCTCAGTAGTCGCGGAACGGCCCACGTGGCTCGGCAGCATCCATCTCTTTCTTCCACGCTTCGAACCGGGCTTTCACCCGGGCGAGCACGTCAGGTTTCTCCAACGAAAGATCGTGGCTCTCGCCGAGATCGGCAGAGAGATCGAACAAGCCGCCGCCCTTCCCCGACTCGACCCACTTCCACTGGCCGACACGCGCCGCTTTGTCACTGCGCCGCTGCCAGAACATCTCTGCACGCGGTGACTTCCTCTCGCCACGCAACACAGGCATCAGGTCGAAGCCATCGAGCTTCACGTCCGGCGGCAATGTCGCGCCCGCCACCGCAGCCAGCGTCGGCAACAATTCAAGTGAAGTGAGAAATTCATCCGTGACCTTCCCGGCGGGCACATGCCCCGGCCACCACGCGATGAACGGCACGCGGAGGCCGCCTTCCCACATTGCGCTCTTGCCCGCCTTCAGCGGCGCGTTGCCGCCGTTGCCCGAGCCGCCGTTGTCAGAAAGAAACATAAGAACCGTGTTGTCACCCAAGCGGTTCTGCTTGAGATGCGCCATGATGTCGCCGATGGCTGCGTCCATGCAGGTCACTGCGCCGTAGTATTTCGCAAGCCGTTCGTCCTTCACCTTGCCGCGATACATCGCGACATATTTCTCCGGCGCTTGCACGCCTTCCCTGGATTTGCGGTCACTCGGATCGCTGCCGAACGTCGAAGCGCCATGCGGCGCGTTGAAGGCCAGATAAAGAAACCACGGCTTGTCCTTGCTCTCGCCAATGAATCGCAACGCTTCGCGCTTGAAGAGGTCGGTGGCATACGTGCCCTTGTCGGCCTCCGTGCGTTCGTTGCCGCGGAACATTGACGGCACGCCGTAGCGCTCGTGGGTGTAGTAATCGATGCCGTTGTTGCCATGGCCGTAGAAGAAATCGAACCCGCGCTGCAACGGCAGGAATCGCCGCGCCTGGCCCATGTCCCACTTGCCAACCGCGCCGGTGCGATAACCCGCGCGCTTGAGCACGCCGCCGATGGTCTGCTCGCGCACGTCGAGGCCGAGCGTCATTTCCGGCGACACAGCGTATTCTTCCGGCGTGTAACGATGGCCGTAGTTCACCATGTCGTTGCGGACCATGTCGTAGAGGCCATTCCGTTGCGGGTAACGCCCCGTGAGAATACTGCCGCGCGACGGCGTGCAGGCCGGCCACGTCACGTAGAAACTCGTTCCACGCACACCTTCAGCGGCCAGGCGATCGAGATTCGGAGTGAGAACCGGCTTGGAACCGATGCACCCGAGATCGGGGTAGCCTTGGTCATCGCTGACGATGAGGATGATATTGGGCCGGGCTGTGCGCGCGCCGGTCTCGCCCGCAACCATCGTGCGTGACGAGACCGGCAACACAGCCACCAGGAACACGACGGTTCTCAAGAACTGGTGTCGTGTCATGGTACGACGACTCCTGATTTCCACTCAGCGCGCAACCGGAGCTGGAGCAGCCGGACAGTTCTTCAGTCGCTTGATGGAAATGTTGCGGAACTGGACGGGATCGTTGTGGCCCGCAAAGCCAAAATGACCCGACGTGCTGTCCTTGCCAGGATGGGCCTTTTTGCCCATGAACTCGGTGACCTTGCTCAAGTCGCAGTCGAGAATGATCGTGCCATTCAGTTCAACCTTCATCGTCGAGCCAGTGACGGTGACTTCCTGGTAGTTCCACTCGCCGATGGGCCGCTGATAACCGCGGGCGGCGGGCACCATGCCGTAAGCGGAACCGTGAGACTGGCGCGGATCAAGCGTGACCGGCTTGCCCAGGAGCTTGCTCTTGTTCACCTCGTAGTTGTCGTCGAGCACCTGACTCTCGCACATTGCGCCGTAAGCGGCGTCGCCCTGGCCGGGATAACGGATGGAGAGGCCGTTGTTGCCGCCGGGCGGCAGCTTGAACTCCAATCGCGCGACGAAGTTGGTGTATTGGTCCTTCGTGAAGATCGTGCCGCCTTTCTTCTCTTTCCACACGATCGCCTTGTCCTTGACCTCGCAGCAATCCACCGGCCCACCCCAGTTCTTGAGGTCCTTGCCGTTGAAGACCGACTGGAAACCCTTCGGGTCTTTGCCGCGGAGCATCTTGTTTGCCTCAGCAGGAGAAATCTCGCGGATGAAAATGTTCCGCCAGCGGATTTCGCCGCCGTGGGTCTGCAACTGAATCGGTCCCTCAGGCGGGACGGGCGCGATCGGCTCGGTCGCGGCAGGCGGCGGCGCGTTCGGCTTCCGGCGGCCAAAGTAGTTCTCCAGGATTGCGTTCTCGACGACGAGCTTGCCGTTGAACCAGATCCACGTGCGCGAACCGCATTGGATGATACGGAAGTGGTTCCACTGGCCGAACGGCTTGTCTGCGCGCACACGCGGGTCCTTGCCAGGCGCGCCGGGCGAGTTGTTCCAGAGACCACCGGAGCCTTTGTCGGCGCCGATCTTCCACTTGCCACCTTCCTTGGTCCAGTCCCAGATCTGCACCTGCGGCACGCCCTTGAGATAGATGCCGCTGTCAGCCTTCGGCACGGTCTTGTAGTCAATCAGCAGTTCGTAATCGCGGAAGTTCTTCTCGGTCGTCGCGTAGAGGCCCTTGCCGTCGTTGACCAGTTCGCAATTCTCGACGCGCCAATGTTGTTTAACGTCCTCGACGCTGGCGTCGTGCTTCTTCTTGAACTCCTCCGGCGAGAGCGCCATCCACTTGCGCGGGTCTTCAGTGGACGCACCCCACCAACCGGTGAGGTCCTTGCCATTGAACAGCGCGGTGAATCCCTTCGGCGGCTTGACGACCGCGCTCTTGTCCGCGGCGGACGCAGCAAGCGCGATGCAGATGATTGGGCAGAGCAACAGTGAGGTATAGATTCGGTTTTTCATGGCGTGGTTCGTGGCGGGCTGATCAGTTGAGTTCTTTGACAAATACGTTGCGGAATTGCATGAGGCTGGACGCGGGCGAGTACTCGTTCTTTTTCACGTCGAAACCGCCGTGATGCTGGAGGCCAAAGCGGCCCTTGGCGGGCACACCAGGCAATTGCGCATCCTTGATGACGGTCTTGCCGTTGAGCACGACGGTGAGCCGGTCGCCTTTCATCGTGATCTCGAACGTGTTCCACTGACCGACGGGGTTGTCGGCGTGGACCTTGGGCGTGACGCCGGCGCGGACTTCGGGCGGCATCTTCTTGTCCATGCGATAGCCATAAACCTCACCGGAGCCGATGGGCCAGCACCAGATGTTGAGCTGCGCCTTCGGGAAACCGCGCAGATAAATGCCGCTGTCGGCGTTGGGACGCGGTGTGAGGATATCCTTGCCGTCGGGGCCTTTCTTGTGCGAACCGTCCGGCAGCACTTCCGGCATATTATAGAGGCCATGGACTTCCTTGATCTTCCAGTCGATCATCAGCGTAAAGTCGCCGTATTCCTTTTCAGTCCAGAGGTTCTTGTCCTTCTTGGCCTCGCTGCGGGCGTCGTAGTCAATGACGCCGTCGAGGACCTTCCAATGGCCATTGTCACCTTCGGGAGTGACCCAGCCACTGAGGTCCTTGCCGTTGAAAATCGAAACAAATCCCGGCGGCGCATCGGCCGCGGAAGCGGCAGCGGCAATGAGGACGATGGAAATGATGTGACAGGCGAAGGTCGGAACACACGAAGCAGGTTTCATGATACGCATCCTATGCACCCGCCGCGCCGTTGCAATACCTAAGATGAAGTGCGGTGAAGAACAGCGGCGGAGTCGCACATTCCCGACAGCACGCAACCGTCGCATCGCCGGCGCTGCGCCTTGCAGACGAGGCGCCCGTGGCGGATAAGGTTGACGTGCAGCGACAGCGCGCGTCCTTTGGGAACCAAGGTCGCCATCGAGTCCTGCGTCTTCTCGGCGGTGGCGAAATTGGAGACGATGCCAAGTCGCTTGCACAAACGATGGATGTGCGTGTCCACAGGAAACACGTCGCGGCCCATGCCGAAGAGCAGCGTGCACGCCGCAGTTTTCGGGCCGACGCCCGGCAACGACATCAGGTAGTCCACCGCGGCCGCGTTGCTCATGTCGCCCAGATGTTTCAGGCTGGGTTTGCCCCGTTCATTCTGGAGGCGGGCGAGAATAGCTTTGATGCGCGGCGCCTTGGTGTTTGCCAGGCCGGCGGAACGGATCGTCGCCGCGATCTCCTCGGTCGGCGCAGCCAGCACGTCGCGCCAGCGTGGATAGCGCCGGCGCAGCGCCGCGAACGCGCGGCTGGAGTTCACGTCCGTCGTGTTCTGCGAGAGGATCGTTTCAACGAGCGCGTCGAGCAGTGTCCGGGCCGGTGCGACCTTCGGAACGCCATATTGTTTTCGCAGCGTCACCTCGATGCGACGCACAAATGCCTTGAGTTGGGGTTGGGCGGAACGTGGTTGTTTCATGTCATTCCTGCAACCACGATTCCTACCAGTTTCGCCCTCCGCCACGCCATCGCTTTCCGCCTGCAACGCTGACTCCATGCGCGAGGCTTACAGCTTGCGGGCTGTCATAACAGCTTTCGTCATGCACCGCGAAATCGGTGCTGACAACAGCCACACGGAAACGTTGTAATGCCGTCATGAACAAGCTCCTTCCTTCCCTGCTGGCCGTGACGCTCGCCGCGCTCTCCGCTCGCGCCGCCGATGATGTCATCCTCGCCGACTTCGAGGGCAAGGACTACGGCAACTGGAAGACCACCGGCGAGGCGTTCGGGTCCGGGCCGGCGCAGGGCACGTTGCCGCGCCAGATGAAGGTCAGCGGTTATCTCGGCCACGGCCTGGTCAACAGTTTCCACGGAAGCGACAAGCCAACCGGCACGCTCACGTCGCCGGAATTTAAGATCGAGCGACATTACGTGCGCTTTCTCATCGGCGGTGGTGGCTGGCCGGACAAGACGTGCATGAACCTGCTCGTGGACGGCAAGGTTGTCCGCAGCGCTACGGGGCCGAACGTGAAACCGGGCGGCAGCGAGGTGCTGGAACCAATGTTGTGGGATGTGAGTGAGTTCGCCGGCAAGACCGCGCGGATTCAAATCGTGGACAATGCCACCGGCGGCTGGGGGCACATCAACGTGGACCACATCGCACTCAGCGACAAGAAACCGCCGAAACTGCTCGCGAACCCAAAGCACGAGTTCAAGATCGGGAAACGTTACCTGAACATCCCGATCAAGAACGGCGCGCCGAAGCGAAAGGTCAGTGTTTTCGTGGACGGCAAACCCGACGTGGTGCTCGACATTGAATTGGCTGACGCGAAACCGGATTGGTGGGCGTTCATGGAGGTGAGCGCGTGGCGCGGCAGGGCCGTCGCGTTGCAGGCGGACAAGTTGCCGGAGGATTCCGCCGCGCTGACACAGATCGAGCCGTCGGACGAAATCAAATGCGCGGAAGACCTCTATCGCGAGCCATTGCGGTCGCAGTTCCACTTTTCCTCGAAGCGCGGCTGGAACAACGACCCGAACGGGATGGTCTTCTACCGCGGCGAGTATCACCTTTTCTATCAGCACAATCCCTACGGCTGGCCGTGGGGCAACATGCACTGGGGCCACGCCGTCAGCCGCGACCTCGTCCACTGGCAGGAACTCGGCGACAAGCTGGCTCCAGATGAAATGGGGCCGATGTTCAGCGGCTCGGCGGTGGTGGATTGGAAAAACACCAGCGGCCTCGGCAAGGACGGCCAGCCGCCGCAGGTGCTCATCTACACGGCCGCCGGCCATCCGACCGTGCAGTGCATCGCCTCCAGCACCGACGGGCGCATCTTCACCAAGTTCAGCGGCAATCCGGTCGTAAAGGAATTCACGCCGGGCAACCGCGACCCGAAGGTGATCTGGCACGAGCCGGCGCAGAAGTGGGTGATGACGCTCTACGTGGGCTTCCCCGACCCGGCGAAGAAGGATGCCAAAGGCAAACCGGCGCGGCGTGACACCATTCATTTCCTCGGCTCGCCGGATTTGAAGAACTGGACCGTCATGAGCCAGACGGAGGGCTTTTACGAATGTCCCGACTTCTTCGAACTGGCTGTCGATGGTGACGCAAACAAGAAGAAGTGGGTGCTGACCGCCGCGAGCAGCGATTACGCGATCGGTACATTCGACGGCGCGAAATTCACTCCCGATACGGAGAAACTGAAGGGCCATCGCGGGCGCGGCTTCTACGCCGCGCAGACGTTCAGTGACATTCCCGCCAAGGATGGCCGACGCATCCAAATCGGCTGGCTGCAAGCGCCGTCGCCGGGGATGCCGTTCAACCAGGCAATGAGCCTCCCGCTAGAGTTGAAGCTCATCAGCACCGCCGAAGGGCCGCGGCTGACGTGGACACCGGTGAGGGAGTTGCAGAAGCTGCGTGCAAAGTCGCATCGTCCCGGCACACGAACGCTGAAGGAAGGCGACACGAATCCGTTTGCCGGCGTCAGTGGCGAGTTGTTCGAGGTGCACGCCGACTTCACGCCGTCAGCGGACACAGCAATCACATTCAACGTCCGCGGCGTTGAAATCGCCTACGACGCGGCGAAGCAAGAACTCATCGTCAATCACCACCGCGCTCCCGCCCCGCTCCGCAACGGCCGGCAGCGCCTCATTATATATGCTGACCGGACGGCGTTGGAAGTCTTCGCCAGCGACGGTCTCACCTACGTGCCGATGCCAGTGATTCCGAAAGCGGATGACAGGTCGCTCGGACTGTCCGTCAAAGGCGGCGCGGCACAGTTTTCGGCGCTGGAAGCGCACGAACTGCGCTCGGCGTGGAAATAACTTCAATCCCGAGCCATTCTCCTCCTGTTCGTTCTCAAGCAAACGCCGCTCGCGCTGTCCGACGGGGCTGCGCCGCGCAACGTGCAGGCACCCCGCCAACGGCGGACGGTTTTGGGTTTGAGTAGCGGCGGCAAAACGCTACGATGCTGTCGGTGTTCGAACGGACTACGCAGATGAGCACGATGTCGGCAACGGTCGGAGGATTGCAGCGCAAAGCGTGGGGATGTCCCTGGATGCCAGACGGCTTCGCTCCGGAAGCGCCTTCCCGATTACCATGAAAACATGTCTCATCCGAGCCGTGACGGCAGCACTTGGGATGTTCCTGTGCGCGGTCGCAACCTACATGACTCCGCCGTTGTGGGAAGGCGTGAGTGGCCGGGACTTTCGCCCACAGGCAGCGAAGATGGCTTTCCTCATTCTGTTGCTGGCCGTCTTCCTACGGAAGAAAGCTCGCTGGCGGGTCGCGGATTTCGCCCTCGGCTTGCTGGTGGCCGAGACTGTCACTCTCACCATCATCTCCCATTTCTCCGGCTTCACTGGGCGCGAGGTATTTGAACCATTCAATCTAAGGTGGCTGCTTGACGTAAGCGTGTTCATCGCGCCGCCCTGGTTGCTCGGCCTTGGCTTGGGCAGCCTGTGGCTCTGGCTGTCGGAAAGAGATGCAAAGCGCGCCCGCTGATGGAATCCGTTTGCAACCGTCAGGAGGCAGGCGCATTCTCGGACCCGTCACAGCAAACTAGTGGAAATGGTTTCGCTTCCTTTGTCTGAATTGATCAAGCACGTGCGAAAATCATGAAACGACCATTCGCATTACTTCTCGCCGCTGTTTTCCTTACTATCCTCGGCCACGCGTCGCTCCTACTGGCCGATGGAGACGCAAAGCAAAATTCGCCACCGTTTTATCCCGACAAGATGAAGTTGATGGTGTGGCGCGATGCGCAGGGGACGGAACATCCTGTGACGAACGCGCAGGATTGGCAGCGACGGCGCGAACACATTCTGGCAAACATGGAGTTGGTCATGGGACCGTTGCCCGCGGCCAACCAGCGCGTGCCGCTGGATGTGCAGGTCGTGCAAACGGAGGAGTTGCCGACGCTGACGCGCAAGAAGATCACGTATGCGGCAACGAAGAATTACCGCGTGCCGGCGTATTTGCTGATTCCAAAATCCAAAGCCGAGTCCGCGAGACCTGCGAAGCAAATCCAAAATCCAAAATTCCCTGCGATGCTCTGTCTGCACGGGACCAGCGGTTCGCGCGGCCGGACGGCGGGCTTGGGCGCGGACTATCCCCGCTACACACTGGAGCTGGCCGAGCGCGGCTATGTGACCATCGCGCCCGACTACACGCTGCTCGGTGAAAACCAGATTGACCCGACGACGGTGGGCTTTGCGAGCGGGACAATGATGGGCATCTGGAGCCACATGCGCGCGGTGGACCTGCTCCAATCGTTGCCAGAGGTGGACCCGGAGCGAATCGGCTGCGTGGGTGTCTCGCTGGGCGGGCACAATTCGCTCTTCGTCGGCGCGTTCGATCCGCGACTGAAGGTGATGGTGTCGAGTTCCGGCTTCGATTCGTTCAGCGATTACAAGGGCGGCAATCTGTCGGGCTGGTGCCAGCCGCGCTACATGATGCGCATCCAAAACGTCTATGGCAAAGACCCGAAGAAGATGCCGTTCGATTTTCCTGAAGTCCTGGCCGCGTTGGCGCCGCGGCATCTGTATGTGCACGCGCCGCTGGACGACAGCAACTTCCGCGTCGAGAGCGTGAAGCGGTGCATCGCCGCGGCCTCGGCGGTGTATCGGCTGTTCGGCGCGGCGGACCGAATCGTGGCGGTCTATCCACCGGGCACGCACGGATTCCCAATCGAGGCGCGCGAGGCGGCCTACGCATTTGTTGATCGAGTGTTGAAAACCTGCCCTAAGCTTCCCAACCCATGAAACCCCATGTTCTTTCCCGTTGGATCGCGGCGCTGGCCGCGATGCTCATCGCCGCCGGTTCCCAAGCCGCGACGAACCCCGGTGATTTCTTCCGCCCGGCTCCAGACCTCGGCGCGTCGCTGCCCGCCGACCGCATTTATCCGCAGGGCCGGATTTTCCCATTCTCCGGATTCTCAGGGAAACCCGAGCGCGAAAAGGCCAACGGCTTCACGATGCACGGTCCCGTGTATGGCTCCAACAAGCTCGGCGCACTGGAGGCCAACGAGAAGGCCGGACTGCCATTCCCCTACACCATCGGGCTGGACATGAAGTTTCTCTCGGACAAACCGCTGTCCCTCACCGAGGCGGAAATCAAGGCGTCCATCACGAAGCAGGTCGCCGAGGTCGTTTCGCGCAAGAGCATTTGCTGGTGGTATCTCCAGCCCGAAGAAATCCGTTACTGGCGCAAGAACGAACTCGCCTATCTCAAGGCAGCGTCCGAGGCCATTCACGCAGCCGACCCGATGAAACGTCCCGTGTGGATGTATGACCCGAACCACCGGGACACCAAGGCTCTCGTTCAGACGGGCGCCCACCTCGACCTGATCGGCAAGGGTTGCTACGTCAACTACGCCGGCTATCAGGACCGCCGCGTGTGGGTGCGTTGGGGCATGGAACAGGAAACCGAAGCAGTCCGCCAGCTCCGGGGCCATCGCACGCCGCTGCTCGTGCCCGAACTCTGCAAGGATCCCGATCCGTCGCTCTTCAACCAGATTCCCGTGTGGGTCCGGCACGATGTGTATTGCGGTCTCATCCACGGCGCCAAGGGCGTCGTCATCTGGTCCCTGTTCAAACGGCCCGCCGTCCGCGAAAGCTACAACCTCTGGTATGACGCCTACGCCACCGCCGCTCATCAGCTCACGGGCGCGCGAAAATTGGGTGAGGTGTTTCTCTTCGGCGAATCACGCAACGATCTGACGGTCAAACAACTCAGCGGCCCCACCACTGTCACCCTTGCCGACAAGAAGAAGACCGCCGAGGCCAAGTCGCTTTCCGAACGGGAAAAAGCCGGCATGGATCTCAAATACCCGGCCTTGAGCTGGAGCGAACTGGCCCGGGGCGCCTCGCGCTATCTGTTTGTTTGCAATTCCTCGTCCGAATCCATCCGCGTCGCTGTATCGGGGTTTCCAATGACGTCCGCTGTGGAAGAGGCCGACACCGGCGTCGCTGTCCAAACCGCGAACAAACCGGCCCTTGAGTTCGACCTTCCCGCCTGGGGCGTGCGCGCCCTGAGATTCTCGCGCCGATGATTTCGCCGGTTCAGAAAGATTTTCAACTGACGCCGTCACCGCGACGTGGTAGTCTTTACAGAATATAGAAGGACACCATGATCAAGGTGTTAATGACGCTATCGCCGACCGCTTCGGTTCGTCGAACAAGATTTTCTTGTTCTGCTTGCCACCCTAGCCTCTGTCTTTAGTTCTTGAGTGATCGACCTATGAAATACGGTGTTGAAGGCA
The DNA here is from genome assembly GCA_016235595.1 of Verrucomicrobiota bacterium. GTDB lineage: Bacteria > Verrucomicrobiota > Verrucomicrobiia > CAIQCK01 > CAIQCK01 > CAIQCK01. Next base: position 103,732 of record JACRJX010000015.1, on the reverse strand, counting down.
ACGTCCCAGCCCGCAGGGCCAAGAGCAGTTTTCTGTCCCTCGTGGCTACCCTTGTAATTTCCATTTGCGCCACGGCTCAGGCCGCTGAGCAACCAAAGCCGGCCAACGCGGAAGCCGAAGCGAGGGCAGCCTACGATGCAGCCGAGAAGGCAGCCAGGGATACGGAAGCTGCAATCGCCCCCCTGAAGGCCATCATGCAGAAGGCCGACGCGGCATCTGCTGAGGCGAGGAGAACAGCCGACGCGAAGCGACAGCAGGCCACTGACGCAAAACGACTGGCGGGCGAGGCTGGCGTGACCGAGTTGAAGCAGACCGAGGATAACTTGATCGTTGCCATCAAGGTTCTGAACGATGCGACCAGTGCCAAGCCCCCCTTGGACAAGGCGCTGGACGAAGCCAGGGCTGCCGCGCTCCCCCTGCAACAGGCTTACGATGCGGCCGAGAAAGCAGCCAAGGAGGCTGAAGCCTCGGCAAGGGCCGCCTCCGACGCGTTCAACAAGCTTGAAGAGGAAGCCAAGAGAGCCGCGACCATGGCAGCTTCCAGCCGCAGAACCGCCGACACGGTCAAAGCCGGTTTGGTCCGATCACGACAGAGCATACAGAATACGGAGAACCAGGCCGCCACCGCCGCCAAGAAGGTGGCGGACGTGGAGGCTCAGAAGAAGCCAGCCGACGACACCCTGGCCAACGTGAATAAGCAGTTGGCCGCTGCCACGACTGCTTTTCAGGCGGCCGATCAGGCGGCCCTTGCAGCCGAGGTTAACGCCAAACCAGTTTCCGAGGCGGAGAAGCAGCAGACCGCAAAGGACGCTGCCGAGAAGCGCAAGGCCGCCGACGCGGCCAAGAACGCCTTGACGCAGGCTCAGCAAAACGAGCAGCAAGCGCAGGCTCAGGCCGCCGACGCGGCCAAGAAGACGGCGGAAGCAGAGGCGCAGAAGAAACCAGCCGACGAGGCCCTGGCCAACGCGAAGAAGCAGTTGGCTGCCGCCCAAGGCGCTTATCAGGCAGCCGAGCAAGCAGCCCAAGCGGCTGCGGCCAACGCGAGGATCATCTCTGCCGCTGAACTCGCTCAGGTTGCCAATGAGGCGGTTGCGAAGCGCAAAGCAGCCGACGATGCAAAGGCCGCTCTCGCCCAAGCTCAGCAGAAACAGCAACAAGCCCAAGCCGCTGTCGATGCAGCCGTCAAGAAGGGACCGGGCGCGGAAGCGGAGAAGAAAGCAGCCGACGAGGCTTTGGCCGGCGCGAAGAAGCAGTTGGCCGCCGCCCAAGGCGCTTGCCAGACGGCCGAGCAGGCCGCCAACGCCGCAGCCTCCACAGTCGAGACGCTGGCTGATCGTGCCGCCAACACCGAGGAGCAAAATCAGCAAATCGCAGCCGTTGCCGAGAAACGCAAAGCGGTCGATGATGCAAGGGCTGCCTTTGCACAGGCTCAGCAGAAACAGCAGCAGGCGCAGGGCGCACTTGATGCGGCCGCGAAGAAGAAGGGCGCGGACGCCGAGAGGAAGGCCGCCGATGAAGCGCTGGCCAACGCCAAGAAACAGGTGGCTGCCGCCCAAGGTGCGTGTCAAGCCGCCGAGCAAGCGGCCCAAGCGGCCGCGGCCAACGCCAAAATCATATCGGCCGCCGAACTCGCTCAGATTGTCCGTGAGGAAACTGCGAAGCGAAAAGCAGCCGACGAGGCAAGAGGCGCGTTGAACCAGGCTCAGCAGAGGCTGCAACAGGCACAGGCTACCGCCGATGCCGCCGCCAAAAAGCGGGCAGATGCGGCAGCAGAGAAAAAGGCCACCGAGGACGCTTTGGCTGGCGCGAAGAAGCAAGTCGCCGCAGCCGCCGGTGCTGCGGATTCAGCCGAGAAGCAAGCGCAAGCGTCAGACGCCAGAAGCCGCGAGGCTGCGGTTCTTTTCAGCAGGGCCGATCAGCAGAAACAACAAGCGGCGGCTGAGGCCGCCGCCAAGCGCAAGGCAGCCGACGAGGCCAAGGCAGCTTTGACCCGGACAGAACAGAGTGAACGGCAAGCCCAAGCCCAGGCCGGCACCGCTGCAAAGAACCTGAACGACGTCGCTGCCAGAAAGAAGGGAGCGGACGAGGCCTTGGCAGGTGCCAGAAAACAACTGGCTGCCGCGACCGGTACCCAACAGTCAGCCGAGCAGGCTGCCCAAGCCGCGGAGTTCACAGCGAAAGTGACGGCTCAACGTGCCGGCAAGTCCGAGGAGCAGAAGAAGCAGGACGCGGCCGACGCCGCTGCCAAACACAAGGCGGCTGAGGAGGCCAAGGCAGTTCTGGCCAAGGCACAGGCAGCCCAACAAGATTCGCAAAAAGCGGCCGATGCCGCGGCGGAGAAGCTGGCCAAGTTGTCAGCGCAGAAGAACATGCTCGACAGTGCACTGGCGGGCATCAAGAAACAGTTGGCCAACTCCGAGGCGGCTGCCCAAACCGCAGAGCAAGCTGCCCAAGCCGCGGAGAAAGTGGCTGAGGAAAGGAAACAGGCGGCAGCACAAGCCGCCGCCAAACGCAAAGCAGCGGCGGACGCCGCCGCTGCGCTGACCCAGGCACAGCAGAGTGAACAACAAGCCCAGACTCAGATCACGGCGGCGGCGCAAAAGCTGACCGAGGCCCAAACACAACAGAAACCGTTCGACGAGGCCCTGGCGAATGTGAAAAAGCAATTGGCTGCCGCCGAAGCGGCTGCCCAAAATGCGGAGAAAGAAGCACAGGCCGCCGAAAACAATGCCAAACAAATCGCAGCGGATGCCGCGAAACCAGAACCGGAAAAGAAGAAGGCCGCCGAAGAAGGTGCGGCCAAGCGGAAAGCAGCCGACGCGGCCAAAGCCGCCCTCGCCCAAGCGCAACAGAACGAGAAAGCGGCGCAAGCGAAGATGACAGCCGCCGCTCAAAAGGTCGCCGAGGCGGAAGCAAAGAAGAAATCGGCTGACGCGGCCCTGGCCGAGGCCAAAAATCGGGTAGCCGCCGCAACCACTGCAAGCAAGGCGGCCCAGGAAGCAGCGAAGGACATTCTCCAACTCGACGCAGCGCGCCAGCAAGCCGCGGCCAATGCCGCCGACAAGCGCAAGGCAGCCGACGCGGCCAAGGCGGCTCTGAACCCGCTCCAGAAGAAGCTGGAGCAGGCGGCGGTTCAGGCCAACAGCGCCACGCAGAGGTTGACACAAGCCGAGTCGCGGAAGAAGTCGTCCGAGGAAAACCTAGCATACCTCAAGAGACGCGTCGCCTCAGCCAAAGAGACAAACGTGGCGGATGAAAAAGCGGCCACCGAGGCGGAGGCCAAGGCCGCCCCGTTGAAAGTGGAAGCGGACAAGACCCGGGCGGCCTACGTGGCTGCCACGGAGGCTGCCGACTCGAAGCGCGGCCTGGCCGAGCAGTCCAAGGCCGCCCTATACCGGCTGATCGCCGTCAGGGAAGTGGCAAGCCTGATGGAGAGTCCTGAATCGCCGAAGCCGGCAAACAAGATCGATGAGATCATCTTCGCGAAGTTGAAGACGTTGGGCATCCAGCCTGCCCTGTGCTCCGATGCCGTTTTTGTCCGTCGCGCCCATCTGGACCTGACGGGCAAGCTGCCCGCAGCGGAAGAGGCCAAGGCGTTCATCCAGGATACGGACAAGAACAAACGCGTTGCCCTGATAGGGAAGCTTCTCGATCGGACCGAGCATGTCGACTACTGGGCGATGAGATGGTGCGACATCCTGAGGGTCAAGGCGGAATTCCCTGTCAAGCTGTGGCCCAACGCAGCCCAGGCCTATTACCGGTGGGTGTGGGAATCGATCGCCGCGAACAAACGCTACGACAAATTCGCCCGCGAATTACTCACCTCCAGCGGGAGCAATTTCCGCGTCGGGCCGGTCAACTTCTACCGCGCCATCCAGGACAGGACGCCGGAGGGCATCGCCGGGGCCGTGAGTCTGGCGATGATGGGCACGCGGGTCCACCTCTGGCCGCAAGATCGCCGCACGGGCATGGCGCCATTCTTCTCGCAGGTCGGTTACAAGCCCACCAGCGAGTGGAAAGAGGAAATCGTCTTCTGGGATCCGCTCCATACGGCGACCATGACCAACAACACCGCTCCCGGCGTGGACTCCATCGCCAAGGCCGTGACGACGAGCAACCAGATTCCCCAGGCACTGGAGAAGCCTCTGACCGAAAACAGTCCGCTCGCGGCTGTCTTCCCGGACGGCACCAAGGTCACGATCCCGCCCAACCGCGATCCTCGTGAAGTGTTTGCCGAGTGGCTGATCCGGCCGGAAAACCCTTGGTTCGCGAAGGCCATCGCCAACCGCACCTGGGCATGGGCGATGGGACGCGGCATCATTCACGAGGCCGACGACGTTCGGGACAACAACCCGCCGAGCAATCCCGAACTCCTGACCTATCTGGAGAAGGAGCTGGTCTCAAGCGGCTTCGACCTGAGGCATCTGAACCGGCTGATTTTCACCTCCACCGCCTATCAGTTCTCTTCGATACCGAAATTCAAGACGCCGGAAGCGGCAGCCAACTTCGCCACCTACCCGATGCGGCGGGTGGAGGCCGAAGTGTTGATCGATGCGTTGAACGAGATCACGGGCAGTTCGGACCTTTACACCAGCGCGGTTCCGGAGCCGTTCACCTACATTCCCAAAGACATCACTGCGGTGGAGCTGGCAGATGGCAGCATCACCAGTCCGTTCCTGACGTTGTTCGGACGCTCCGCGCGCGCCACGGGAATGGAAACCGAGCGCGTCAACGAGCTTGCTTCGCCCCAGTGGCTGCACATGCTGAACTCGGCCACGATCCAGAGCAAGCTCCAGAGCGGCCAGAAGCTCGTGGCGATGGTCTCCTCGGGTGGCGGCAAGCCGAAGGAGATCGCCGAGAAGCTTTACCTCACAATCCTTTCGCGGTTCCCGACGGATGCGGACGTGAAAGCCGCAGAAGAACACGCCAAGACCGGCGTGGCAAGAGGGCGCGACGTCTGGCTCGATCTTGCCTGGGCGTTAATCAATACCCCCGAGTTCCTTGAGCGACATTGAGCATTACCGAAACGTTGAACATAACGCGAGAAGGCCGGTTCTCCGGCGCGATAATCAGCTTGGAAAGAAAGAAGGAGCAATCATGAGTACGAACCATAGCTCAGACAAACAAGAGTATGTGTCCCGGCGCGAGGCCATGCGGCGCGGCGCTTTGGGCGTGGCGGGCATGATCGCAGGCAGCACTTTGGACTCGCGGCTCTTTGCGGCTGAGGCCGCGAAGACCCCCGAACAGAAAGCGGCCGAAGAGAAGTCCGCCCGGGACGCGGCAGCCAAGACCAAGGCCAAAAAAGGCCAGACGAAATCGGTCATCCAGATCTTCCTGTGGGGCGGCATGTCGCACAACGACACATGGGACCCGAAGCCGGGCACGAGCTACGACTACCTGGGCGATTTCGACAGGGTCATCCCGACCAACGTAAATGGAATCCAGCTCAGCTCGCTGTTCCCCAAACTGGCCCAGCAGACCGACAAGTATTCGTTGATCCGCAGCATGACGCACGGGAACGACGGCCATGAGACGGCGGCTTACCTGATGCAAACCGGCCACCAGCCCGGTGGCCGGCTGGCCTACCCGAGCATCGGTGCCATCTTTGCGTACTTCAAGAGGGAGCAATACAAGGGATTGCTGCCGCCCTACATCGTGATGCTGCAAGGAGCCGGTCGGTTCTCCGAGGAAGGCTTCCTGGGTCCCGCATACAAGCCCTTTGCCACCGGCGGCGATCCGAATGCGGAACGCTTCGAGGTGCAGGGAATCGTCAACCGCGGAATCGATGACGGCCGCCAAAAGGCGCGCCGTGACTTGCTCGACAAGGTTGACCTCATGGGGTACGGCATCTCCGGCGCCCAAGAGCTGACGTCAGCCGGGGCGGCCAAGCAGAAAGCCTACGGGTTGATCCTCGGCAGAGGACGGGAAGTGTTCAATCTCAGCAACGAGCCGACGGAACTCAGGAACCGCTATGGTCGGAACACCTTCGGGCAGGAATGCCTGGCGGCGCGGCGAATGGTCGAGGCAGGCGTGCCCTACGTCACCATCAGTTTCCCCGGCGGCTGGGACACGCACTCCAACCACTTCGCGACCATGAGGAACCAGTGCCCGATGTTGGACCAAGGATTGGCGACACTGCTCGCCGACCTGAAGGAGCGCGGCTTGCTGGATTCCACCCTCGTGTGGTGCACCGGCGAGTTTGGCCGGACGCCGAAGGTTTCCTGGGAGCCGCCTTGGAACGGCGGACGCCATCACTATGGGCGCGTCTTCACCGTGCTGGTGGCTGGCGGCGGATTCAAGGGCGGCCGCGTCGTCGGCTCATCCGATGAGAAAGGCGAAAACGTCAAGGAGCGGCCCGTTTATCCATCGGACCTGCTGGGCAGCATGTATCTGTTGGCTGGCATCGACGCCACGGCCAAGCTGCCCCATCCCTGGGGACTGGACGCCTACGTGCTGGATACGCAAAACGAAGGCATGAAATCGGCAGGGATGCTTGAGGAAATTCTATAGCCAGCAACATGGAGAAATTGCATGAGTAGATTCAACGGGCTTCCCATTTTGGGTTTGGCCATCTTTGTGGCCTCTGCGTCCTTGGCCGGGGCGCAGAGCCAGTACATCGGTTTTGTCTATCCCGCTGGCGGCCAGCAGGGATCCACCTTTCCGATCCGGTTGGGCGGCCAGGGACTTGCCTTCGCTTCCGATGCGGTCGTGAGCGGAGAAGGAGTTTCCTGCCGACTCGTCGATTACTACCGGGTGCTGGACAATCAGGAAATGGGATTGGTCAACCAGCAACTGAACGAACTGCGGAGGAAGGAAACGACGGTAGACGACGCGATGGCCGCCAAGATGGCGCTCTTCGAGTTCCCCGCGCCCATCGGCCCGGATACCGGCCCCGATGCACTCCAAGCCATCATCTGCCCGATCTGTGGCACCGCCAACCCGCTGGACGCCACCCTCTGCTCCAAGTGCAATGCGAAGCTGGAGAAACCCAAGGACCAACCCAAGAAGGACGCTGCGAAGAACGAGCCTCCCAAGTCCGAAAAGGAAGCAGCCAAGCAAAAGATGATCGACCGGCTCCAGAGAAGGTTCGCCGAGGACGAGCGCAACCCCGCTGTTCGCTCCCAGACCGAGTTGGTCTTCGTTGAGATCACGGTGTCGCCCGATGCGAAACCGGGCCGGCGGGAGATCAGGGTGATCACCAAGCGCGGTGTTTCCAATCCCCTGCCCTTCTACGTGGGTCAAGTGCCCGAGGTCGCCCGTAAGCCAATGAAGACCATGCAGCTTCCGGTGCTCGGCAAGGAATATCTGGCTCAGCGCCAGCGGCCCATTCAGGAAGAGGAGATGCGCGTCACGATTCCGTGCACGATGAACGGCCAAATCGCGGCAGGCGAGTTGAACCGGTATCGTTTTCAGGCGAGCAAGGGTCAGCGCCTGGTCATCTCTGCCAGGAGCCGGGACCTGGTGCCGTATGTCCCCGATGGCGTTCCCGGCTGGTTCCAAGCCGTGCTGAGGCTCTACGACGCCAAAGGCAAGGAGTTGGCGTACAGCGACGATTTCCGTTTCAACCCCGACCCGCTGATCTACTTCCAGGTCCCGGAGGACGGCGAGTATCTGCTGGTCATCAACGAGGCGCTGTTCCGTGGCCGGGAGAGTTTCGTCTATCGCATTACCGTCGCTGAGCAGCCCTTCGTGACCAGCATCGTCCCGTTGGGCGGACGTGTGGGTGAGCCGGTGAAGATCGAGATGGAAGGATGGAATGTGGAAAAGGCCACGATGGCGCCGCCCCCCAAGGATGCAAAACCGGGCCGCCATCTGATCGCCGCCACCAATGGCAAACTTGCCTCCAACTACGTGCAGTTCGCCCTGGACACGCTGCCCGAATGTCTCGAACAGGAACCGAATGACGAGCCGTCCAAGGCACAGAAGGTGACTCTTCCCATCATCATCAACGGTCGGGCGGATCGTCCCGGTGACTGGGATGTCTTCGAGGTGGAAGGAAAAGCCGGTGAGACGATCGTCGCGGAAGTGAACGCGCGTCGGCTGGGTTCCCCGTACGATTCCTTCGTCAAAATCACCACCGCGGATGGCAAGGTCATCGCGCTGAACGACGACCATTTTGACGCGGGATCCGGGTATAACACCGACCACGCTGATTCCTATCTCATGGCGAAACTGCCCGCCAACGGGAAGTATTTCGTTCACATCGGCGACACGAGGCGAAACGCAGGAAAGGAATACGCCTACCGGCTCCGGATCAGCCAGCCGCTGCCCGATTTCGAGCTGCGGTTGATACCTTCCAGGTTCTGCATCCCCAGCAAGGGATCCGCCTCGGTAACGGTTTTCGCCATCCGCAAGGATGGATTCGATGGGCCGATCAAGCTGAACTTCAGCAACCTGCCGGCGGGTCTCGAGTCGCCGGGGGCGACGCTGGGGGCCAAACAGGAAGTCGTGGGACTGGGTCTGAAAACGAAGCTGGACGAAATGGAGAAACCGGTCAACGTCACCGTCGTAGGCACCGCGAAAGTCGGTGACAAGGAACTCGTTCACGAGGCGGTGCCAGCCGAGGACAAGATGCAGGCGTTCCTCTGGCGCCATTTATTGCCCGCGGACACACTGCCCGTCCTGGTCTACAATCCATCGTATCAACCGCCAGCCGATCGCATCCGCCCCCCGATCCGTGACGAGGATCGACCGAAGGGCGTCAAGCCCACATTGCAGAAGTCCTCGGTCGAGGGGTGGATGAGACAAATCGAGCGTCTCTATCAAGAGTGGCTCTTCACAGACGAATTCGCGAACCGTGAGATCGCGAGCGTGGAAGCCCGCATCATCAAGTAGAAGCTCTTCGAGAGTGACGGGCATAAGAACGGACGAAAATCCGGTTCAGGGAAACGGGGTCGAATCTCTTCATCAACGGCTGTGCGATCTGGACGAAAGTCTGAAGTCCGTTTTGCCTCTTCTCTGTTGGCATGACTTTGTTCTCCAATCCTGCGGCTTTGCGCAGCGGCACAGGAGTGAATTCATCAAGGAAACGCTCGCTCGCCGAACGTAGAAGCCGGTAAAACATGCCCGTCAAGTTCTCGCCAAACAACTGATTGCCGGCTTGTGTGCGGTGTGATAGAAGCTCAGCCCAACGAAAGGAAAATATTATACCATGCGCCTTCCATTGATTGTCCTCATTGCCGCCACTGTGTTGTGCGGCGCTTTATCCAGTTCAACCGCCGATGCCCAGTCCGCAAAGATCAAACTCCTCCTGATCACCGGCGACGACGTCGGCTCTCACAAGTGGCAGGAAACCGCGCCCGCCACGCGCGATATCCTGGTCAAGTCCGGAAAATTTGACGTGAAGGTCGTCGAGGATTTGTCCTGTCTGGAGAACGCAGACGAGCTGAAGTCCTACGACGTGATCTTCCTGCACCGTTTCCATCGCGGCGCCGTGCCCAGCGACAAGGCCAAGGAGAATCTGCTCAGTTTCGTCAAGAGCGGCAAAGGCTTCGTTGTGGCCCACCTCGCCAGCGCCTCGTTCGGCCCTACCGTCAAGAAAACGGGCGACAAGATCGAAGTGACCCAAAAGGGTTGGGAAGAGTTCGGCAAACTCTGCGGCCGCATCTGGATCATGAAGGTGTCCGGCCACGGCCCGCACGCGCCGTTCAAGGTGAAGATCGCCGACAAGAACAACCCGATCACCAAAGGCATGGAGGATTTTGAGGCTGACGACGAACTCTACGCCAAACTCCAAGGCGACACGAAGATCAACGTTCTTGCCACCGCCGACTCCGACTGGAGCAAGAAGACCGAGCCGCTGGTCTTCACGTTGAACTACGGCAAGGGCCGCGTCTTCTACGAGGCGTTTGGCCATGATACTCGCGTCCTCGAGAACGCCAGCATCGCCAAGATCATCTGCCGCGGCTGCGAATGGGCTGCTACGGGCAAGGTGAAGTAGTTCAAACTGAAATCGGTTTCGAAGCGCGCGACTCGGTGACTCGGGCCGCGCGCTTCTGTTTTCCAAACTGACCGTGCCGCAGTTTGACACAAAACAACGTCGCGCAGATGGAATATGCGCCATGTCGTCACAAGTCCGAATGGCACGGACAGCGAAAATCAGCCCGTAATTATTTTCGCAAGTAGTTGCAAATACAAATGTAGGACCTTAATCCAGCGTCGCAAGGCTCGCCGTGGCACTGCTGCTGCTCCTAGGAAGCGAACACTTTAACGACGGAACTATAACTGACGAGGATATTATGGCCAAAGTTCTTGGCATTGATTTGGGGACGACGAACTCCTGTATGGCAGTGATGGAGGGCGGCGAACCAACAGTTTTGGAAAACTCCGAAGGCAGGCGCACTACACCTTCGGTTGTGGCGTTCACGAAGTCCGGCGAGCGTCTTGTTGGCGAAGCCGCCAAGCGCCAAGCGGTCACCAATTCCCGCAACACCGTTTATTCCATCAAGCGGTTCATGGGCCGGAAGTACGACGAGATTCAAGAGGAGCTCAAGCGCGTGCCCTTCAAGGTCGTGCGCGGCTCCAACGGCGACGCCTGCGTGGAAGTCGAGGTCGGTGGCGAGAAGAAGACATTCACTCCGCCAGAAATCAGCGCGATGATCTTGCAGAAGCTGAAGGCCGACGCCGAAATGCGTCTTGGCGAGAAGATCACGCAAGCGGTCATCACCGTGCCGGCTTATTTCAACAACGCCCAGCGCGAGGCGACGAAGGACGCCGGCCGCATCGCAGGCCTGGAAGTGCTGCGCATCATCAATGAACCGACTGCGGCATCACTCGCCTACGGTCTCGACAAGAAGAAGGACGAGAAAATCGCCGTGTACGACCTCGGCGGCGGCACGTTCGACATCAGCGTGCTCGACATCGGCGACGGCGTGTTCGAAGTGAAAGCCACCAACGGTGACACGCACCTCGGCGGCGACGACTGGGACTCCCGGCTCATGGGCTGGGTGATTGACGATTTTCGCAAGGAACACGGCATTGACCTGAACAAGCAGCCGGATGCCTTGCAGCGCATCAAAGAGGAATCGGAGAAGGCCAAGATCGCCCTCTCCTCCGCGACGGAATACGAAATCAGCCTGCCGTTCGTCACCGCCGACGCCAGCGGGCCGAAGCACATCCAGAAGAAACTGACGCGCTCGAAGATGGAGGAGTTGTGCGACGACCTGTTCGAGCGCACGGTGACTCCGGTCCACGCCTGCTTGCGCGACGCGAAGCTCGACACGAAGAGCATTGACGAGCTCGTGCTCGTCGGCGGCATGACCCGCATGCCACGCGTGGTCGAGACAGCCCACAAGCTCATCGGCAAAGCGCCGCATCAAGGTGTGAACCCCGACGAGGTCGTTGCGATTGGCGCCGGCATTCAGGGCGGCGTGCTCAAGGGCGAGGTCACTGACGTGCTGTTGCTCGACGTGACGCCGTTGACGCTCGGCGTCGAGACGCGCGGCGGCATCATGGCAAAGATGATCCCGCGCAACACCACCATCCCGACGCGCAAGAGCGAGATTTTTACCACCGCCGCCGAGAATCAGACCAGCGTCGAGGTGAAGATACACCAGGGCGAGAACGACATGTGCCGGTTCAACCGGATGCTCGGCAACTTCCATCTCGATGGCATTCCGCCGGCGCCGGCGATGGTGCCGCAGATCGAGGTGACGTTTGACATAGATGCCAACGGCATTCTGCACGTCAACGCGAAGGACCTCGGCACCGGCAAGGAACAAAAGATCACCATCACCGCCTCCAGCGGCCTCTCGAAGGACGACGTGGAGAAGTTGCGCAAGGAAGCTGAGTTGCACGCGGACGAGGACAAGAAGCTCCGCGAGAAGGCTGAAGCGTTGAACGAAGCGGAGCGGTCGGTCTATCAGGCCAAGAAGCTTCTGAAGGAATTCAAGGACAAGGTCAGCGACGATCAGAAGAAGAAGATCGAGGGCGGCATCGAGAAAGTCGAGGAAGCGATCAAGAAGGATGACGCGGACGCGATGAAGAGCGCCGTCGAGTCCCTCAACGAAGCGTGGCACGAGATATCTTCCGCGTTGTATGCACAGGCCAAGGCCGCGGCACCGAAGCCGGGCGCGCCGGCCGACGCGGCAGCGGCAGCGGGCGCGGGCGCAGGTGCAGGCGGCCCGGGCAAGGCGAAGTCCGGCGATGGCAAGGAAGGCGAAGTGATTGACGCGGATTTCGAAGTCGTGGACGAGAACGACAAGAAGAAGAAGGAATAAGGTCTTGGCAGGCGCGCCGGTCGAAACTGGCGCGCCGCGTTTTCGTCACAAGCAGTGTTCAGTAAACCAAAACCAATAGAAGGAGAGAACATTCGTATGGCACACATCAAACCTCTAGGAGATCGGGTGCTGGTGCAGCCGATCGAGGAGCAGGAAGTCAAGAAGGGCGGCATCATCATTCCCGACACCGCCAAGGAAAAACCACAGGAAGGGAAGATCATTGCCCTCGGCACCGGCAAGGTGGACGACAAAGGCAAGAAGATCGGCTTTGAGGTCAAGAAGGGCGACCGCGTCCTGATCCCGAAGTATGGTGGCACGGAAGTGAAGATCGAAGACGAGACCTACCTCCTCATCAAGGAAGAGGACATCCTCGGCATCATTGAGTAATTTTAACAACCCAAGAAGGAGTAAATCATAATGGCAGCCAAACAATTAATATTCGACGAAGCCGCACGGCAGAGCCTGCTTCGCGGCGTCGAGAAACTCTCCAAGGCCGTGGCCGTGACGCTCGGACCGAGGGGTCGCAATGTGGTTCTGGACAAGAAATACGGTTCCCCCACCATCACCAAGGACGGCGTCACCGTCGCCAAGGAGATCGAGTTGGAGAATCCGTTCGAGAACATGGGCGCGCAGATGGTGCGCGAAGTCGCCAGCAAGACGTCCGACGTCGCCGGCGACGGCACCACCACCGCCACTGTGCTCGCCGAGTCCATCTATCGCGAGGGTCTCAAGAACGTCACCGCTGGCTCCAACCCCATGGCGCTCAAGCGCGGCATCGACATCGCAGTCGAAGCTGCGGTCGCGGGCCTGCGGAGGATCAGCAAAGACGTCAAGGGCACCACGGAGATCGCCCAGGTCGCGACCATCAGCGCCAACGGTGAGAAGACCGTCGGCGAAATCATCGCGGACGCGATGGACAAGGTCGGCAAAGACGGTTCGATCACGGTTGAGGAAGCCAAGAGCATCGAGACGACGCTCGACGTCGTCGAGGGCATGCAGTTCGACAAGGGCTACTCCTCGCCTTACTTCGTGACCGACGCCGAGACGATGGAGTGCGTGCTCGAGAACGCCTACATCCTGATCTTCGAAAAGAAAATCAGCAGCCTCAAGGACATGCTCCCGTTGCTGGAGAAGACCGCCAAGGCTGGCAAGCCGTTGCTCATTCTTGCCGAAGAGGTCGAGGGCGAAGCGCTCGCGACTCTCGTCGTCAACAAGCTGCGCGGCACCATCCAGGTCGCGGCCGTCAAGTCCCCCGGCTTCGGTGATCGCCGCAAGGCCATGTGCGAAGACATCGCCATCCTCACCGGTGGCAAGTTCATCAGCGAGGACCTCGGCATCAAGCTCGAGAACCTCACCCTCGATGACCTCGGCAAAGCCAAGAAGATCATCATTGATAAGGAGAACACCACCATCGTCGAAGGCGCGGGCAAGACCGCCGACGTGCAGGGTCGCATCTCCCAGATCAAGAAGCAGATCGAGGAAACCACCAGCGACTACGACCGTGAGAAGCTCCAGGAGCGCCTGGCCAAGCTCGCGGGCGGCGTTGCCGTCATTCGCGTCGGTGCAGCCACCGAGACCGCGATGAAGGAAAAGAAAGCCCGTGTCGAGGACGCGCTCCACGCGACCCGCGCCGCGGTCGAAGAAGGCATCGTCCCCGGCGGCGGCGTGGCCCTGCTGCGCGTGCTCCCCGAGGTCGAGAAGCTCAAGCTGGAAGGCGACGAGCAGATTGGCGTCAACATCGTCAAGCGCGCGCTCGAAGAGCCTATCCGCAAGCTGACCTTCAATGCCGGCGTGGAAGGTTCCATCGTCGTGCAGGAGATCAAGAAGCGGAAAGGCAGCGAGGGCTTCAACGTCGAGACCCTCCAATACGAAGACCTGTTCAAGAGCGGCGTCGTGGACCCGACCAAGGTCACCCGCTTCGCGCTCCAGAACGCGGCCTCCATCGCCGGCCTCCTGCTGACGACCGAGTGCCTCATCACCGAGATCCCCGAGAAGGAGAAGCCCGCGGCTCCTGCCGGTGGTCCCGGCGGCGGCTACCCCGGCGGCGGCGGTGAGTTCTAATCGCAGCCAGTAGCGCGGGCCTTCAGCTCGCAAAAGTTGTAAACGTGCGGGCGGGACTCGAAAGAGTCCCGCCCGTTTCGTTTGTGAAGGTGTGCTAAATGAACGGTATCTGTAAACTGTGCGGCTCGTCGGCGAAACTTCGGGATTCGCATATTATGCCGGACTTCTTCATCAGAAGTCTGGAATCATGGGAAAAGACGGGAACGCATGGCGTCACCCAACCGAAGACATTTTACAGGAACACCAACCCAGATATTCAGGACGGCTGGAAACAACGAGGATATTGGGAGAAGCAGTTGGGGTGGAAGGAATACTTGCTGTGCGAGATTTGCGAAAAGCGCTTTGAAGTCTATGAAACCAAAGTCAAAGATTATCTCTATGGCAATGCACCTGCTCCGTTGAAGAAAAGGACAATAGGGAAAAGTGTTCCTCTGCCTGCCGAAACAACGCCAGACGTAATGGAGATGCGGGAACTGGAGATTGATTATAGGGAACTGAAGCTATTTCAGATGTCGCTCTTATGGCGTGCCGGTGTGGCGAAGGGACAGTGGTTTCACAACATTGATTTGGGACAGAAACACGAGAAGAACCTGCGGCAGCTTCTTTTGAATGAGAACCCCGGTTTAGAAGAAGATTACCCTTGCGTAATGTGCGACCTTCGATCCCCAGACGTTGATTTCGAGCTTTTCTGGCAAGAGCCAATTTCCTGCCATGATGATGATCAAGGCCAAAGGCTTTATAAAATCATTATTGGCGGTTATGCGTTCATGTATTCAGTGTCCTCTCACCGGCCTAGCCAACAGTTTTATGCATTTTGTGCAAAACCGACCGGGACAATGTTCCTGCTAGTTGTCAAAGGGGACGTGTTTCTGCAAAGGTGCGCGACGCGATTGAGAAAGGCGGGGAAGCTGTAATCGCAATCATGACCGAGCCATTGCCGGAGTCAGTCGGCGGCCAGGCCGACACTTGCTAAACCGTTGACGTTCCCGCCGCGTGCCCTTTGGCTTTTGGCCTTTGGCGGAGTTCCGCAGTCTTCCTTTCCGGGCAAGACGCTTTCCAAGAACGACGGGGCTGTGGTAGCGTCGCGCAGACATTGAAAGGAACGTGGCTCATGCAAGTATCGCGACGAGGTTGGCTGAAGAATGCGGGTGTGGCGTGTTTTGGCGCGGCATCGGGCGGGCTGACGGCATCATTGTGCGGAGCCTCGACGCCACCGGCTGCGGGAGCGCCGCCATTGCCGTGGCCCTACGTGAAGCTGGACGCCGATGCGGTCGCGGCGGCGGCGTATGAGATGCACTACAAGGCCGGCTGTTGTTACGCGGTCTCCGGCAGCATCATCGGCGAGCTGGCGAAGAAGGTCGGCGCGCCTTACACGAACTGGCCGATGGCGCTGATGACTTACGGCGGGGCTGGCGTGGCTGGTGTCGGCAGTCTTTGCGGCGGGTTGAACGCTGCGGCGATGGTCACGTTCATGGTGGCAGGCTCGGACGAGAAGGCGAAACAGGGCAAGGCCTCCGAGATCACGCGGGACATCTTCAACTGGTATTCGCAGACGGCGTTGCCGGACTTCCGCCCCGCGCAGCCGAAGTTTGAGAACGTCAAGATCGTCAGCCGCACCAACCTCTGCCACATCTCTGTCACCAAATGGTGCAAGGCGTCGAAGTGCAAGATCTCCTCGAAGGAGCGGGAGGAGCGTTGCGCGTGCCTCAGCGGGTCGGTGGCGAGACATACGGTGGAGCTGCTGAACGCCCATCTTGTCGGCGCGTTCAAGCCGGCGCACCCGCTGTCGGAGGAGACGCAGTCGTGCCGCAAGTGTCATGACAAAGGCAGCGCGCGCGAAGACGCCCGTGCCCAGCAGGATTGCGCCCCGTGCCATTTCACGAAGACGCCGCATCCAAAGCTGTAGCTGCGCCGACAGATGCCGCTTCGCGTCGTGAATCACGGGCCGCAACATCGGCCTGCGATCCCTTTGATCCGATAACCGCAGTTTGGAAAGGAGATGGCCATGAACGATTCTGCGAGGATGACGCGACGGGCGATGTTGGGCAGCATGGCGGCCGCCGGCGGATTGGTGGCGGTAGGAAAAGCTGCGGCGCAGTTCCTCGTGCCGCAGGAAGGGACGGTCCGCGAACGGCTGTGGATCTTCTCCTGCGCGGCCAACAGCGACTTTCCCCATATCGGCCGCCGCTCGGTGATGTCCCCGGCCGAGGGTGCGTTCTTCCTCGGCGTGCCGAACATCATCATGGTGCAGTCGAGCACGAAGGAGGCGCCTTACGGACGACTTGAGCCGCCGTTCGCCCAATACACCGTCGCGCTGCGTCCGCTGAAACGCGTCGTGTGGTCGGTGGTCGGTTCGGGCGGGTTTAATTCGCCGGCGGAGACGGAGGAGGTGCTGGCGTTGCCGAAGACCACGCCCAACTTCGCCGGCGTGATGCTCGACGATTTCTTCACCTGGAGCGCCACCGGCAAACGCGCGCAGTTGACCGTCGAGGAACTGAAGTCCATCCGCCAACGCCTCAAGCAAACCAACCCGAAGTTCGACATTCTGGCGACGGTTTACATGAAGCGGTTTGGCGTGCCGTTGCAGGATTACTTCGATCTGATTGACGTGCTGACGCTCTGGAGCGGGGCGGACGACTTGGTGAACCTCGAGACTAATTTCACCAAGGTGGAACAAGCGCTGCCCAAGGCCCGCAAGATGCTCGGCTGCTACGTGGTGGACTACGGCCGCAAGACCGGGTTGCCGGTGGACTTGATGTGGCGCCAATGCGAGACCGGCTTGCGCTGGCTGCGTCAGGGGAAGATCGAAGGTATTGTTTTCTTGGGCAACACCACGATGGATTTGGGATTCGAGTCGGTGGAATGGACACGCCAATGGATCGCCAAGGTGGGCGACCAGAAACTGTGAGGTGTCATCGGACGGCGCCAGGCAAACGAGCCGATACGGCGTCACTGTCTTTCAGCAGGCCGACGGGGAGTTGAAATCGAACGCAACGGCGCTTATTTCGGCAGCGGCATGGGGTGTGCGATCTTGACGAAATTCTGCCGGAGGTCGAAGCCGACGTGCTTGCCCTCCTTGCTGACATAGCGATCGGGTTTCCACGTCGGGCTTTGGTCATTGTGGCATCGTGTGCAGCTCTTGAAGGCCGGATAAACCAAGCCAGCGCGAATCGCCTTCTGGCGGTCTTCCATCGTGATGATGTTATAGCAAGCCTTGGCTGATCGCGTAAACGGATTCAGAAATTCCACAAACCCAGGGGAAGGTTTTTCCAGCGTGAGTTCCTGAGTGGTCTTGGGGACATAGTTCTGAGCCGGGCCGTGACACGATTCGCACACGACGCCTTCTTCAGGTTTGATCATCGTGGTCTGAATCTGTTCGGTCCAGTTATAAGCGGTGGAATGGCACTTCAAACACTTGCCGCTGGCCTGCGGATCGGCGATGCCGAGCTTGGCGGCGACAGCTTTGGCTTCCGGGGTGCCAAGCACTTCAAAAGACCTGGAGTGAGGGCCGGTCTGCCACTTGCCAACTTGGTTGCCGACTTTCGCCGTCTTGTGACACGTATTGCAAACCGTCAGGCCGATATATTTGGCCGGGTCCCGGACGGCGGCCGGGTTTTGGTCAGCGGCGGAAACCGTGCCCACTGCGGCCCACACGGCCACATAGCCTGCGCATACGACAGCGGTCAAACGCTCCCAAGTAAACGGAACCATGTTGGCCATGCTAGTCCAGCAGTTTGCGGCGGGCGAGCCAGAAATCCATGGAGCTGTCACTGCACATTATCGCCCGTGAGTCTTCAGAAACGTCTTCAGAATCCGTGCCGTGTGCCCCTTCTCGATGTCGCGGATGATTTCCTCCGGCGCGCCTGACGCCACCACGCGGCCGCCAGCGTCGCCGCCTTCGGGGCCGAGATCAATGAGGTGGTCAGCCTCGGCGATGATGTCGAGGTTGTGCTCAATGACCACCAGCGTGTTGCCCGCGTCCACCAGCCGGTGCAACACCTCGATGAGCCGCGCCACGTCCGCCATGTGCAGGCCCACCGTCGGTTCGTCGAGGATGTAGAGCGTGCGGCCCTGCGTCGGTTTCGCCAGCTCCGTCACCAGCTTGATGCGCTGCGCCTCACCGCCACTGAGCGTCGGGCTTTGCTGGCCGAGCGTAAGGTAATCGAGGCCGACGTCGTGCAGCAGCGACAATGGCCGCACCAGGAACGGCTCCGCTTTGAAATACTCCAGCGCCTCCTCGACGCTCATTGCCAGCACGTCGGCGATGGATTTCCCTTTGAAGCGGATATCCTGCGTCTCCGGTGTGAACCGCCGGCCGCCGCATTCGTCGCACGGCACGCGCACGTCGGGCAGGAAGCTCATCGCGATGCGCTTGATGCCCTGGCCCTCGCACGTCTCGCAGCGTCCGCCGCCACGCTGGGTCGGAACGTTGAACGAGAACCGCTCCGGGCCGTAGCCCCGCATCTTCGCCTCCGGCACTTGGGCGAACAGTCGACGGATGTCGTCGTAGAACCCGACGTAGGTCGCCGGACATGAGCGCGGGGTCTTGCCGATCGGCGTCTGGTCCACCTCCAGCACGCGGCGGATTTCCGGTGGCAGAACAACGCGATTCTCTTTCCGGTCCGTGCTGTGGCGGTGGCCTGCGACCGCCGAACCGGCTCCGTGCAGCAATACATCCCGCACCAGCGTGGACTTGCCGCTACCGCTGACGCCGGTCACCACCGTGAACCGTCCCAGCGGGAACTTCACCGTCAGCTTCTTCAGGTTGTGCAACGTCGCGCCATGCACCTCGACACACTTCTCCGCCGCGCCGCGCCGGGGTCGCGTCGGGTGCTTCATTGGCTCGCGCAGGAACTGGCCGGTCACCGACGCCGGCGTCCGAATGACCTCCTTCGGCGTGCCTGCCGCCACCAACTTGCCGCCATGAATGCCCGCGCCGGGACCGAGATCAATCAGATGGTCAGCGGCGCGAATGGTCGCCTCGTCGTGCTCGACCACCACCACCGTGTTGCCTTTCTCGCGTAGCTTCTTCAGCGTCCGCAGCAGCATCTCGTCGTCTCGCGGATGCAGGCCGATAGTTGGCTCATCAAGGATGTAGCAGACGCCGCGCAGGTTTGAACCGAGCTGTGCCGCGAGCCGGATGCGCTGGCTCTCGCCGCCGCTGAGCGTCGTGGCGCTGCGATCGAGCGCGAGATAACCGAGGCCGACTTCTTCAATGAACGCCAGCCGCGACCGCATCTCGGCAACCATGTCGCGCCCGATCTCGCGCTCGCGGCCCGCCAGCGTGAAACCGTCGAGGTAACGATGGAACCCACTCGTTGGCATGGCGGTCAGGTCGGCGATGTTGTTGCCGCGCAAGCGCACCGCCCGCGCCACCGGATTCAGCCGCGCGCCCTCGCACGTCGGGCACGCTTCCTCGCCACCTTCCCACCACGCGTTCCACACCGCCTCCTCGCCGGTTTGCTCCTCGTCCACGCCGCGCATCGCCAGACCGAACCCGTAACACGTCGGACACCAACCGTGGCGCGAGTTGAACGAGAACAGGCGCGGATCGAGTTCCTCGAAGCTGCGGCTGCATTTCGGGCAAGCGCGCTTGGTCGAGAACACGACATCCTTCCGGTGCGGTGCGGCGATCTGCAGCGTGCCGTTGCCGAACTCCAGCGTCCGCTCGACCAATTGCGTCAGCCGCCGGTTCGCGCCGCTGACCGTGGGTCGGGCGATGACGAGGTCAATGTCGTGTTCCTTGAACCGGTCGAGTCGCGGGAAGTCCGCGCTTGGCAGGTAGCCGCCGTCCACGCGCAACTGCTCGATGCCCTTCCGTTCGGCCCACTCGGCGAGGTCGAGGTAGAAGCCTTTGCGGGCGCGAATGCGCGGCGCGAGCAGCTCGACCTGCTGGCCGCGCCAGCCCTTCGCGATGGTCGCAACGACCGCGTCCACCGTCTGCGGCTCAATGGCGACATTGCAGTCGGGACAGAACTGCGTGCCGAGTTTGGCGAACAACAGCCGCAGGAAATGGTAGATCTCCGTGACCGTCGCGACGGTGCTCTTGCGCCCGCCACGGCTCGTGCGCTGCTCGATGGCGACCGTTGGTGGCACGCCGGTGACAAGGTCAACGTCCGGCCGCGCCGCCGGCTCGATGAACTGCCGCGCGTAGGCGTTGAGCGTTTCGAGGTAGCGCCGTTGGCCTTCGTTGAAGAGCAGGTCGAACGCGAGCGTGCTCTTGCCGCTGCCGCTGACGCCGGTGATGACGGTGAACCGGTCGCGCGGAATGCTGACGCTGAGGTCGCGGAGGTTGTGTTCGCGGGCGCGAACCACTTCGATTGCGGAGTGCGAAGTGCGGAGTGCGGAATAAGGCTGACGCGCCTCAGCCACCGCTTCTGCAACATTCCGCATTCCGCATTCCGCATTCCGCATTTTCCGCAGCGCCTTTCCCGTATGCGACGCCTTGCACGCCATCACCTGCTCCGGCGTGCCCTCGACCACAATCTGTCCGCCTTCGTCGCCACCTTCGGGGCCGAGGTCAATCACCCAGTCGGCGCTGCGGATGACGTCGAGATGATGCTCGATGACGATCAACGAGTGGCCGCGCTCCAGTAGGCGCTCGAACGCCATCAGCAACGTCTGGATGTCGTCGAGGTGCAAGCCGGTCGTCGGCTCGTCGAAGAGGAAGAGCGTCTTCTCGGACTTCACCTCGGCGAGATGGCCGGCGAGTTTGAGCCGCTGCGATTCGCCGCCGCTGAGGGTCGTGATCGGCTGGCCCAGTTTTATGTAGCCGAGACCGACCTCGCGCAGCGGCTCCAGCTTCGCGAGCAACGATTTCTCGCCCGCAAAGAACTCGACTGCTTCGTTCACCGTCAGGTCGAGCACGCCGGGAATGTTCCGGCCGTTGTAGCGGATGGCAAGGATGGGCGGACGGTAGCGTTTGCCGTCGCATTCCGGGCAGCGCAGGAACACGTCGCTGAGGAACTGCATCTCGACATGCTCAAAGCCGGTGCCTTCGCAGACGGGGCAGCGACCGACCTCGCTGTTGAAGCTGAACGTCGAGGCGGTAAAGCCCTGCGCGATGGCGTCGGGCGTCGCGGCGAACAGCTTCCGGATTTCGTCGAACGCGCCGGTATAGGTCGCCGGATTTGCGCGCGGCGTGCGGCCGATGGGCGTCTGGTCCACGAGCACCACGTCGCCAACCTGTTCGTGGCCTTCGATGGCACGGTGCGCGCCGGCCATCTCGTCAGGATGATGTTTCAGTTTGCAGAGCGCTCGGTAAAGCACATCGTGGACAAGCGTGGATTTGCCGCTGCCGCTAACGCCGGTGAGCACTGTGAGGCGATTGAGCGGGAAACCAACGTCAATGTCCTTGAGGTTATGCTCCGCTGCGCCGCGCACCCAGAGTTGAGGCGTCTTCGCTGTCACCGACGCCCGCTCGCGCTTTAAGGCGATGCGTTTCTTGCCACTGAAGTATTGGCCGGTCAGTGAGCGTGCCGATTTGCAGAGGTCACCGAACGTTCCCTCGAACATCAACTGTCCGCCATGCTCGCCGGGGCCGGGGCCGAGATCGAGCACGCGGTCGGCAGCGCGAATCAGGTCGGGGTCGTGTTCGACCACCAGCAGCGTGTTGCCTTTGTCGCGCAGGCCGTGGAGGACGCCCGTGAGTCGGCCGATGTCGCGCGGGTGAAGTCCGATGCTCGGCTCATCGAGGACGAAGAGCGTGTTGACCAGCGACGTGCCGAGCGCGGTGGTGAGGTTTACGCGCTGGACCTCGCCGCCGCTGAGCGTGCGCGACTGGCGGTCGAGCGTAAGGTAGCCGAGGCCAACGTTGTTGAGGTAGCGGAGGCGCGTGCGGATTTCGCCAAGCAGCAGCTCAGTGGCCTTGTCGAGCGTGCCGGGGAAGCGGAGCGACTCGAAGAAAGCGAGTGTGCGAGAGATGGGGAGGGCGTAAAGCTCGTGGATGGCAAAACCGGGAAGCTCGACGAGTGGAGCGGTGAGGTTTGGAGTCCCGGCTTTAGCCGGAAGTTCGGTTTCGCCGGCTAAAGCCGGGACTCCAAACCTTTCGGCCTTGCTTGCACCGCCGATCCGCCAGCAGAGCGCGTCTGATTTCAACCGCGCGCCACCGCAATCGGGACACGGCACGTAGGCGCGGTAGCGCGAGAGCAAGACACGGACGTGCATCTTGTAGGTCTTGGTCTCCAGCCACGCAAAGAAGCGCTTCAGGCCATACCACTTGCGCTCTTCCCACGGGCCTTCACCGTCAATCACCCATCGCTTCCACTTCTCCGGCAGCTTCTCCCACGGCACGTCGGTCGGGCAGCCCGCGCGCGGCGCGAACTCCATCATGTCGTCCTGACACTCGCGGTAACTCTCGCTCTGCCAGATCTTGATCGCGCCGCCGGCAAGCGTAAGCGCCGGGTTGGGCACGACTCGGTCGTAGTCAATCTCGATGGTGCGGCCAAACCCGCGGCACTTGTCGCATGCGCCGAGCGGCGAGTTGAACGAGAAAAGGTTCGGCGATGGATCGCGGTAGTGGATGTCGCAGTCGGGGCAGTGAAAGTCGGAGGAGAAGTTAAGAGTTGAGAGTTGAGAGTTAAGAGTTCGGATTTGGACGCGGCCTTTGCCAAACTTGAGCGCGATCTCTAGAGCTTCGACGGCGCGGGCGCGGCTGGAGGGTTCGACGCGGACGCGGTCGGCAACGACATCGAGCGTCGAGCCAGGCTTGATGGCGCGCGGGTTCTCGTCGAGGCGCACAACTTCGTCGCCAACGAGCGCGCGCTGGAAGCCTTGCTTCGCCAGCAGGTCGCGGGCTTCCTCGGTCCTGAACGACTTCGGCACGGGACAGGGGAACGTCACCAGCACTTCCTGCTTGGCGGCCTGCTGTGAGAGCGTCTGCCAGATCGAGTCGGCGTTGTCACGGCGGACGGGTTTGCCGCAACCGCGGCAATGGAGTGTGGCGGCGCGGGCGTAGAGCAGTTTCACGTGGTCGCACAGCTCGGTCATTGTGCCGACCGTGCTGCGCGAGGTGCGGACGGGGTTGGTCTGGTCAATCGCAACGGCGGGCGGGATGCCGACGATGCGGTCCACGCGTGGCTTGTCCATGCGGTCGAGGAACTGGCGTGCGTAAGGCGAGAACGTCTCGACGTAGCGCCGCTGGCCTTCGGCGTAAAGCGTGTCGAACGCAAACGAGGACTTGCCGCTGCCGCTGACGCCGGTGACGACGATGAAGCGGTTCAGCGGCAATCTGAGGTCCAGTCCCTTCAGGTTGTTCTGCCGCGCGCCTTCGACGAGGATAAAATCGCTCTCTGACATTCGCAGCGACTATAGGCGGGTGGAGGAAGTTTGCAACGGTCGGACGTCTGGCACTGACTAAGGCGGTGACGATTCAACGCAGCCGAATACGGCTGAACTACCTTGCATCGGACACATGCCAGTCCTATAAATCTGCCCAGATAATCCATCCGGTTGGGTAATGAACCCTCAAAACTACCAACAGCCGCGCCTCAAACTGAAGAACCGCATATGAAAAAGAATTGCAGTGGATTCTCTCACCTCCTCTTGTTGCTCATGGGGATCTCGTTCATCGGCTCATCCGCTTCCATTCTGGGCCAGCAGGGACCGCAGCAGCCGGCTGCGGCTACTCAGCGGATGTCTTGGCCAGAAGGATTGTGGTTTAACGAAGGGAATCCAGACTCGACGCTCTACACGCTGATACAGGTTACAGCAACAAGACAACAAGGGGTCTTCCAAGTTGAGGGAGCGTTCATGGACAAGGCGACAGGCAAGCCCTACCGCCACATTGAAGGAACGTATCGAAAGGAAACGAATCAGCTTCGCGCAGAAGGCCGATCATTGGAGAACCCACCGGCGTCGGCATTGCCAATGGAGGGCGGCATCTTCGTGCCTTCCGATGGTGGGTTTCAACGTCTGAGAATCACTTACGTCACACCGCGGGACATGGGCATGCACACTCTGTATCTGAGTTGGGATCCCGATTCCGTGCCGCAACAGCAGTCTGGAGACCTGCCTTCCATTGCGGAAGCCGATCGGCAACTCGAAATCACCTCATCAGCGGTGGATCCCGCCGAGACAGAGTCGGGAAAATCGGTGACATTGAAATACGAGTATCGGGCGACCCAGATTCCAGATACCGCATTGCAGATAGAGGAGACATTGACCATCACCTGTCCGGAGGGGCCGCCGGTGGAAACCAAGGGAACCTGTCGGCTGTCAGATTTCCAGCATGGGGATGGCGGGCGAATGGACGGCGCGGGGAAACGCGAGCGCTCAATCACCGCGTCCAAACCCGGCACCTACAAATGCCGCATCGAACTCAAAGCGGCGGGCTATGCCGCTAGCGCAGTGCGCGAGGTGACGTTCACCGTCAAGGAACGGTCCAAACCGCCGACGCCGCCACAACCGCCGCAACAGACCACTTCAGCAACGCCAGGAAAACCGGGCCAGACCGTCTGGGTGCGGCAGCGGACTGTGATTTCATCAGGCGGCCAAGAGGGCCGTGTCCCGTCAGGACTGTCGGGGGCGGGCGAGGCGGGATTCAGCTACACCGAGAAATCGGCCGACGGCAAGAGCTTTCAGAATTCGATGAGCTGGTCAGTGCCTCCCCAAACGATTGTAGAAGGGTCAACAGTCAGTTTGACACTTCAAGCCAGCAGCAATCCCGGGGCAACCGTGGCGGGTTGGTGGAACTTCAGCGATTACGGTGTGTGGTCGGAGTGGAAGGGCGACAAGTTGGTGAACAGCTTCGAGCAAGGTGTCAAACGTTCTGGCACGATGACGTTCAAGTTCAAACCGAACAGTTCGGACGAGGCTTGCATTGGGATTAGCGCAGGTCACGAACCCGCCAATCGTAATCAGTGGTGTCTAGTCACGTGGGTTTATCGTAAAGCCAAGCAAGGCGACCCGGTGGCTACGGCGGCAGGCAACCAAGGCGCACCGGCAAACGACGATACGGCGGGAGCAAGCACCGATGGCCCTCCCGTGGTGGGGCCAGCGGCGAACGGGGAGGGGAAGAACAACCTTCGGGCATGGCTGGCATCGCCCATAATTACCTTGGTGCCGGGCGAGCCGAGCCAGATTGACGGCGTTTACGTCAGCGGGTGGCGCAACAACACGGCCGACCGCGTCGAGGTGTTCATGGAAGTCGTGGACAACTGGGGTTCGCTGAAGGTAAACCCAAAGATTGTGGCCGCTCCCGGCCTCACGTCGGCCGACCCGGGAAACATGACCAGCGGCGAGCACTATTTCTCGGAGATGTGGTCCGCGCGGCTCGGTGCCCGGTCGGGCACATTCAGGGTCCCGATCATCGTCCGCCAGAAAGGTGCGGGCGCTGCGGCGGTCACTCTCACGGTGATCATTCCTCCAAAATTCACGCGCGGCGGCGGAGCAGCAGTCGCGAATATGCCGGATGCGCGCCCTACCGGCGGGGAGGGTGGCAACAACCTCAAAGCACGGCTGGCTTCGCCCACGATAGACTTGGTGCCCGGCGAGCCGAGCCAGATTGACGGAGTTTACGTGAAAGGATGGCGCAACAACACGGCCGACCGTGTGGAAGTGGACATGGAAGTCGTGGACAACTGGGGCTCGCTGAAGGTGAACCCGAAGATTGTGGCGGCTCCCGCCCCCACCTCGGAGGATCCCGCGAACATGACCAGCGGCGAGCATTACTTCTCCCTCATGTGGTCGGCGCGGCTCGGCGCTCAGCCGGGGACGTTCTACGTGCCGGTCACCGTCCGCCAAAAAGGAGCCGGCTTTGCAACGGTCACGCTCACAGTTCGCATACTGCCCAAGTCCACGCGGCCCACTGGCGCGGCCGGCATTTCTGGCGGAAATGCCGGAACTACAGCCGGCCCCAAGCCAGGGGGGATTATCGGCGAGAGTGGGAAGTTTGATCATGTGGCACTTCCTGAATTCGGTTGCGACATGGAGCGAATAGGTGGAAAAGTCATTGTCGGAGTGATGACCCGGGATTCGGTTTTTCTAAAGGCCGGCCTGCAACCCGGTGACGAAATCAAGTCAGTGAACAAAAAGGATGTCACAGGATTGCCGCTCGCGGAGATCGCCGCGATGTTGCGCCAAAATCGCGGGAAGAACGTGTATCTCTTCGTCGCGCGAGGGGACAAGGAAATCTTCAGCACGTTTTGTCGAGTCCCGTGACTGTAGCGGCACCGCTAACTCGCAATCAGCCACAACCAAAGGGAACCATGAAGAAAGCCTTGCTACAATTGACGGCATACCTCATCGCTTGGACTGCTGCGGTTTCGCCAATTCGCAGCGCGCCCATGCGCCCGATCGGCCCCATGGATATCACGGGCACGGTGCAAGCCGTTCAGTGGGTGGCAAAGCATGAGGTAAAGGCGCGAATCCCTGGAGCGTCCGGGACTCTTGGCATTGACCGCATGATCGGCGCTCATTTCCTCATTACCCTCAGGGACTACGCCGGCCCCGACGAGAAAATGCTGGCGGCTATGTCCCGGGCGTTCAGTGTCATCTTCCCCGGCAGCGAACCGCCAGACGGCGTGCGCGTGATTGGCCTTAAGCTCAACACCGATGACCCGAAGCTCCTCCGCGCGGGGATGAAGATCCGAGTCACAGGCTACGCCATCGGAGGGGATGAAGGTGCCACGTGGACTTCCTACAAGAGACTGGAGATCCTAAGCGCGCCCGAGTGTAAGAACTGATCTTCTGTTGCCATTCCCACTTGGTAGTGCAGATGACATGACCTCGCTTTTTAGGGCTAGGGGATGTGAAAGTCTGGGGCCTAAATCTTCCAGCCTTTGCGGTATTGATGCTGGATGAACTGCTGAGCTTCGGGACAGTTTTTGGCGCGCAGCTTCGTGGCGTCCCATTCCAGCTTCTTGCCGGCGCGGTAGGCGACGTTGCCGAGCAGCACGGTTTCGGCCAGCGCGCCGGAGTAGTCGAAGTTGCACGTCGTCGGGCCGCCGGTCTTGCAGGCTTCGGTCCATTCCTTGTGGTGGCCGATCGAGTCGGGGATGAACGGTTTCGGCGGCTCGAAACTTGCAAAATCCTTCTGCGGCAGCAGCACGTGCCGGCCGTAATCAGCCAGCAACATCCCCTTCGTGCCGATGAACAGCACGCCGCTCATCCATTGCGCCTTCTTCTTGTTGCCTTTCTTGTCCGTCTCTTCCGGCAGGATGGAGGACAGCATCTCCGGCTGCTTGCCGCCGTGATACCACGTCAGCTTCACCGGCGGCTGTTTGCCGCGCGCGGGATATTGGTAACGCAGGATCAGCCACGGCGGCACGGTTTCGGGATGAACCGGCGGGCCGTCCACGACTTCGACCGACGAGCAGTAGCGCAAGCCTAGCGCCCAGTGCGGTAGATCCATGTAGTGGCAGCCGAAATCGCCCAGCCCGCCGCCGCCAAAGGCCCACCAGTTTCGCCATTTGCCGGGCAGGTAGTCGGGATGAAATGGTCGCGCTTCCACGGGGCCGAGCCAGAGATCGTAGTGGAGGCCCGCAGGCACCGGCGGCGTGTCGGAGGGACGCTCCATGCCGCCATACTTCACGTTCACCCAGACATGCACCTCGGCCACCGAGCCGATCGCGCCGCTCTGGACCAACTCCACCGCGCGACGATAATTCGTGCCGGCGTGAATCTGCGTGCCCATCTGCGTCACCGCTTTCATTTTTCGCGCCGCCTCGCGGACAATGCGACACTCGGAGACGGTGCGGGTCAGCGGCTTCTCGCAATACACGTGGCGTCCGCTCCGCAACGCTGCCACGCTCACCACGGCGTGCGTGTGGTCCGTCGTCGAGCAAACCACGGCGTCAATCTCCTTCTGGTCGAGCATCCGGCGGAAATCGTTGTAAGTCTTCGCCTGCGGAAATTTTTTGGCTGCGGCACCCAGCAGCGTGTCATCCACATCGCAGAGCGCCACGATGTTTTCATGCGCCACACCGGCGAGGTTGGCCCCGCCGCGATGAGCGACACCGACGATGCCGATGTTCAGTTTCTCATTAGCTGACAACCGGCGCGCGGCCGATGCGACTCGTTGGTTGCCCAGCCAGAATCCCGCTCCGCCGAGCGTGGTCCACCGGATGAATTGGCGACGACTGAGTTTTGTGTTCATGAATGAGTTTCCTCTCTTGCGCGTTAGCGCGGTATTTCCCGAATGTAAATGTTCTTGAACCAAAGCGTGTTTCCGTGGTTTTGCAGTTCGATCTGGCCGGTGGGATAGATGCCTTTCTTGCGCTCCCAATAATTCTCCATCGTCACGTTGTCCGTCACCAGTTCGCCGTTGAGCCAAACGCTGACCTTGTCGCCCACCATGCGGATGCGGAATGTGTTCCACTCGCCCACGGGTTTGTCGGCCTTCTTGAGTGGATTGCTGGGATTAACCTTATTGTTATAAAGCCCGCCGGAGCCGACGGCGTGTTCCCAAATCTGCACCTGTGGGCTGCCGCGCAGGTAGATGCCGCTGTCGCCCTTCGGCAGAATTTTCCAGTCCACGAACATCTCGAAGTCACCGTAATCCTTCCCCGTGCACAGGCTCCGTCCCTTGCCGTCGAAGACCAGCGCGCCGGCCTCGATCTTCCAATGTGCGCGCATGTTCTCATCGGCTTGTTCCTGCAACTTGACGCGATCCTCGGCCGGGAGCACCGAGCGTTTGGCGGGGTTGTCGTTTGGCGATGCGAGCAGGCCTTTCCATCCGTCGAGGTCCGTGCCGTTGAACAGCGCGACAAAACCCGGCGGCGGTGTGTTATCTGCTGCGGATGTGGCGCGACTGGCGGAAAAAACAAAGGTGAAGGCGGCGAGGAGCGCCACGCGAAGAAAGGTCATGTTCATGACGCCACCCAGCTTGCCAAGAAGCGCCACCAAGTCAAGCCACCGGCGTCAACGTTTCTTGCCGCGTCGTTCCTGAGCCCACGGTTTGAGATGCCGGCGGGGCGTGTTGGACTGCGGGGTCTTTTTCGGCGCAATGCGCTCGCGTGCGCGGGCGCTGATGACGATGGGACAGCCCTTGAAACCGAATTCGGCACGCAGCCGGTCGCCGAGGTATTTCCGATATGAATCGGTGAACAGATCCGGCCTGTTGACGAACACCAGGAGACGCGGCGGGCGCGTGCCGGATTGCGTGGCATAAAAGAATTTCAGCCGGTGGCCGGACCTGGCGGGCGGATGGCGCGCGGTGACGGCGTCGGCCAGCACGCGGTTGAGCAGGCCGGTGGTGATGGACTGGCTGAGTTGGTGGTCCACCCCGTGAATCGCGGAGATCAGCCGGCTGAGGCCCTGGCCCGTCTTGGCGGAAACGAAGACCACCTGCGCGAAATCGAGGAAGAAGAGAATGTGATGAAGTTCTTCGACGAACTCCTTTTGCACCTTTTCGCCGATGAGGTCCCATTTGTTGACGGCGATGATGCAGCCTTTGTTGGCGGCAAGGATTTTGCCGCCGATCTTCTTGTCCTGCGCGCTGACGCCGAACGTCGCGTCCAGCACGAGCACGGCGAGGTCGCAGCGTTCGATGCTCAGTTCGGCGCGGCGGACGCTGAAAAACTCAACGGAGGTGTCCACCTTCTTCCGCGGCCGGATGCCAGCGGTGTCAATGAGCACGTAGGGCCGCGTCTCGCCGCCGACCTCGACGCTGAACGGCACGTCCACGGAGTCGCGCGTGGTGCCGGGCACGTCGCTGACAATGACGCGCTCGGCGCGGACGAGGCGGTTGACGAGCGAGGACTTGCCGACGTTGGGGCGACCGACGATGGCGATCTTGAGAGGTGTTTCGGGTTTCGGAACCTGGGTTTCGGATTCCGAGAGATTGGCTGGCAGAACTTTGACCGCTTCATCAAGCATCTCATCAACGCCAAAGCCCTGGATGGCGCTGACGGGGAAAACGTTCTTGAAACCGAGCGTCAGGAAATCCGCCAGCAGGTTTTCCTGCTGGAGCGAGTCCACCTTGTTGACGGCGAGAAAGATTGGTTTGCCGCTTTCGCGGAGCTGGCGCACCACTTCGTGGTCGAGCGGCACGACGCCGTCACGGGAATCCACAACGAGGATGATGAGCACCGAGTCTTGAATGGCGACCTGGGCCTGTTGACGCATGGCAGCGACGATCTCGCCGCTGGCCCGCTCGCCTTTGACGAGGCCGATGCCGCCGGTGTCCAGCAGCGTGAACGGCACACTGTCCCACTCGGTGTCCACGCTGATCCGGTCGCGGGTGATGCCCGGCTCGTCGTGGACGATGGCGATGCGTTTGCCGACGATGCGGTTGAAGAGCGCGCTCTTGCCGACGTTGGGCCGGCCGACGATGGCGATAACAGGTAACATCAGATACAACTAGGTTTTGAGGTTTACGACGCTATTGAATTGGCGAGCGCCGTCAAAGAGATACCAGACAAACGACACCGAAGTAAAGAACCCTGCGGCGTAGAGCGGCCAGGCGATGGAGGCCGGATCCATTTTCAGCATCACGCAGGCGAGCGTGATCATCTGGCAGAGCGTGGCGATCTTGCTGACAATGCGCGGCTTGACCTTGACCTCGCCGATGATGACATGGATGAGCAGCGCGCCGGCGATAAGCAGCACATCACGGCTGACAACCAGAATCGGAAACCACAGCGGCAGTTTTGGAAACGCACCGCCGGGATTGACCGCCAGCAAGATGATGATGGTCATCAGCAGCATCTTGTCCGCAATCGGGTCAAGCACGCGGCCCAGTTGTGACTGCTGATTGAACTGCCGCGCGATGAATCCGTCCACCGCATCGCTGAGCGACGCCACGACAAACACCCAGAACGCCAGCACGCGGTGCCATTCCTTCGCCGCGCCGTCTGCAAAGCCGACTGCGTAGTAAATGAGTTGCGACAGACAGACTGGCACCAGCAGGATGCGCAGGATGGTGACTTTGGTGGCAAGTGTGATCATGAACCAGTGATCGGTAGTCAGTCGTTCAACTTCAATCGTTCACGGGCGCTGGCGAGGCGGCTAAGGACGCGCTCCCTGCCCAGCACTTCGAGCAGGTGAAACAAGCTCGGCCCGCCCGCCTTGCCGCTGACGGCAACGCGGCACGGATGGATCAGCGCGGCGGCTTTCACGCCCGACTCCTGCGCCAGGGCGCGCAGGGCGGTGTCCAGCGCCGGGTGTGTCCACTCGCTTAGGCCAGCGTAGCGGCTGTGCAGTTTTTCCAGCAACTCCCAACTCTGGGGTGCGCTGCCGAACGTCTTCACGATGACCTCGCGGTCGGCTGTGAAATCGTCCCGGAAGAAATAAGTTGTCCACTCCGGCAGTTCGGTGAAGAGCTTCACCTTCTCCTTCACGAGGCCGAGCACGCGCAAGACGTAGTCGTCCGGCTGGCCGGCAGTCAGGCCGGTTTTCGCGAGGAATGAGCGAGCCGTCTCGTTGAACCGGTCGGGCGCCATTTTGAGCATGTATTGGCCCTGCATCCAGTGCAGCTTGTCGTGGTCGAAGCGCGCGTTGTGGCGCTGGACCTGCGCGAGATCAAACCTCTCGACCGTTTCGGCGAGGTTGAGAAGCTCCACATCACCCTTCGGCGACCAGCCGAGCAGCGACAGGAAGTTGCGCACTGCTTCTGGCACATAGCCAGCGTTCATGTATTCGTGCAACGCCGCACCCTTGTCGCTCTTGCTCATTTTCGAGCCGTCGCTGTTCAGGATGAGCGGGATGTGCGCAAACTTCGGCGGTTCGACGCCGAACGCCCGGTAGAGTGCGATGTGCTTGGGCGTGTTCGAGAGATGGTCCTCGCCGCGGATGACGTGCGTGATCTTCATCTCGATATCGTCCACGACGTTGACGAGGTGGAACACCGGCACGCCGTCGCGACGGACGATGACAAAATCAGGATCGGCCATCTCGGTGTCATTGAGCGGGCGGGTGACGTTGCCGCAAATGAGGTCGGGAACGGTGATCGGCTCACGCGTCATGCGGAACTTCACGACCGTGCCGCCCTTTTCCTTGTCCTCAAACTCGTAGGCCGTGCCGCTCTCGATCAACCGCCGCACGTAGCGCCGGTAGATGTCCTTGCGCTGGCTTTGGAAATATGGTCCGTGCGCGCCGCCTTTCTCCGGCCCCTCATCCCAATCGAGGCCGAGCCACCGCAGACCGTCGAGAATGACTTGGACTGCTTCCTCGACATGGCGTGTTTCGTCGGTGTCTTCAATGCGGAGCACAAACGTCCCGCCTGTGTGGCGCGCGTAAAGAAGGTTAAACAACGCAGTCCGCGCTCCTCCGATGTGGAGGAACCCGGTTGGCGACGGCGCGAATCGAACTCGAACGTCTGGCATAAGGCGCGGCAATCTATCAGCCGCCCGCCCGACGGTGCAAGAGAGGAACGCCGTCGTTTACACATGCTACGAACCGTGTGGGTGATGATGTTGGAGGCTGTGCGGTTTCTCCAAGCCGTGCGCCAGCATCAACGCCTCGTCGCTGAGCAGCTTCACCGTCGGGCCGTCAGCGATCACGCGGCCTTCGTCCATCACAATCACACGGGGGCAAAGCTCCACCACCAGTTCCAAATCGTGTGTTGCGATCAGTTTCGTGGCTGGAATCTGGCGCAGAACGGACTTCAATTCGCGTTTGCCGCGTGGGTCGAGGTCGCTGGTCGGCTCGTCGAGCACCAGCACACGCGGCTCGCACGCCAGCACGCCGGCGAGGCACACGCGCCGCTTCTGGCCGTGGCTGAGATGATGCGGCTGGCGTTTCTCGTAGCCGCGGATGCCGGCGCGCGCCAGCGCATTGCTCACCCGCGCCGCCAGTGCGTCGCCGCTCAGGCCGAACTGTTGCGGTCCGAACGCCACGTCCTCGAACACCGTCGGGCAAAACAACTGGTCGTCCGGATCCTGAAACAACAGCCCCACATCGCGCCGGATGGTGGCAAGATTTGCAGACGTCAGCGGCTGGCCACCGACGAACACAGACGGTTCGCCGTCCAGCCGCTCAGGCAGGATGCCATTGAGGTGCAGCATCAACGTGGACTTGCCCGCGCCGTTCGGCCCGATCAGGCCGACGCACTCGCCTTCAGCGATAGCGAGGCTGACGCCGCGCAGCGCTTCCGTGCCGTCAGGATAACGGAAGCACAGGTTGCGAAGTTCGAGCGCCGGTGTCATTGCCACCCCCTTGCACACATGGCGGCATAAATCCGTTCCGCCCGTTCCGTCGAGCGGATGAACAACTGTCCAATGATGCCCGCCTGCGACCACCACGCCGCGCGGTGTTGCGCTGCAAACGTCCGGCTGGCGCGCGCGCGGCTCATGCGGCCGACTTCGTCCGCCAGCACTAACAGGTAGCGATACATCAACGCCATCGTCGTCACCATCAGCGACGGCACGCGCAGGCGCTGCAGCACGCGCAGAATGTCGGCAAACGGCGTCGTGTTGGACAACAGAATCATTGTCAGCAAACAGAGATTCGTCCTGACCATGACGACAGCGAACACGCGCCAGCCGCCCGGTTGGAAAAACGCCAGCGCTGCCACACCGAACGCGATCGGCTCCAACAGCAGCAGCCGCTTCGCAAGAAACGCCGGCGGGATCCGGCTCAATACCGCCGCGATCAACACCGCCGCTCCAACGAACGCGAAACAGCCCGGCTGCGAAACCGGCAACAGCACTGTCGTCAACACCACCGCAATCGCCACGGCAAGCTTCACCGCCGTCGGCAGCCGATGAATCGGACTGTCGAGCCGGCTATGACTCTCGAAGAGTTCCAAACGCATGGCCACAGCCTAACGTGACGCCGTGACGGCGTCAGCCACAGATTTCGCCGCACGCGAGAGGTTTCCGGAAATAGAGGTTGACGGATGCATTGTTGGTATTATTAGCTATTGTAGGCGTAACACTTAATCATAAGCAGTTTCAAAGACTGAGTCATGCACGTTCCCGACGGATTTCTTGACGCGAAAACAATGGTGGTTACGGGCGGCCTTGCGGTGGCGGGTTTGACCGTGGCCATCCGGCAGGTCAACCGCACGCTGCCGCGCTCCAAGACGCCGCTGATGGGGTTGGCGGCGGCGTTCGTGTTTGCCGCGCAGATGCTGAACTTCCCGGTGGCGGGTGGCACGTCGGGGCATCTGCTCGGCGGCGTGCTGGCGGCGGTGCTGCTGGGGCCGGCGGCGGGCGTGGTGGTGATTTCGGCGGTGCTGATCCTGCAATGTTTCCTCTTCAGCGACGGCGGTGTGCTGGCGCTGGGCGCGAACGTGTTCAACATGGCCATCGTGGGCACAGTGGGCGGCTACGGTATCTACACGCTGTCGCGAAGGCTCGTCAAGGGGCTGCACGGCCAGATCACGGCGGTGGTGTTTGCCGCGTGGTGCTCGACGTTGCTGGCTTCGCTGGCCTGCGCGGGCGAACTGGCGTTTTCGGGCACCGTAGCGGCGGGCGTGGTCTTCCCGACGATGGTGGGTGTTCACGTGCTGATCGGTTTGGGCGAAGCTTTGATCACGGCGCTGGTCGTCCTGGCCATCCGCAAGGTGCGGCCGGAGCTGGTTGACCCGGAGCACCAACAAGCCGGCGGCATTGGCTGGGAGGTGCCGGCGCTCGGACTTGTCATCGCGCTGGGTTTGGCTATGTTCATCGCGCCGTTTGCCAGTTCGTGGCCAGATGGTTTGGAAAAAGTCGCCGGCAAACTCGGCTTCGAGGAGCACGCGAAGACGCTGATGAAATCACTAATCCCAGACTATCAGATGCCGGGCATCAGTTCGGAGGGAGTGGCCACAGCCATCGCGGGGCTGGCGGGCACGGTGATCATGTTTGTGACGGCTTGGATCGTTGGCGGGTTGCTCGTGCGTCGCGAAACGAAGACAGGGAGACAACAGTGACCCAGCGGCACGGGCGGATTCACTTCAGGTGCTGCTTGACGGTTGGTTCTTGGCTGGCTGTCTGTATGGGGTTGGCGGTGGCTCAGAACGAGCCGGTGTTACCTCAACCAATTGGCGTATCACCCACAGTGCCGACGTTTTGGGAGCGCGAGACGCTGACGGGCGACTGGGGCGGCGCGCGGACGCGGATAGCGGAGAAGGGGTGGGAACTCGCGACCACCTACACCGGTGAGTTTTTGGCCAACGTGCATGGTGGCGCGCGAACAGGTGAGCTTTACCAAGGGGTGGTGCGGTCGGACCTGAATCTGGACATCGAGAAGGCCGGCGGTTGGAAGGGAGGCGTGTTCCACACCAGCGGCCTTTGGATTCAAGGCTCGGAGCCGAACATCCACAACGATATCGCCGGCATGACCGGCACGGCGTTTCTGGAACCGAGCAACATCTCGGCTTTCGACACGGTGCGGCTCTATGAATTGTGGCTGGAGCAAAGCTTTTTGGAGGACAGGCTTTCCATTCGCGGGGGCCAGCTTGCTCTGGATGAGAGGCTGATTTGCAGCGACTACGCGTGCGCGTTCATCGGCGGCACTCACGGCTGGCCCGCGTTTATGTCGGCGCTGATTCCGAGCGGCGGCCCCGCGTATCCGGTGGCCGGCACGGGCGCGATGGTGACGGGCCGGCCGACCGAACAGATCGAGTTGATGGCGGCGGTGGTGGACGGCGACGTGGGAGACCAATCCACAGAAAGCAACGACGGCACTCATTTCGGGATGGGCCACCGGAACGGCGTGCTGGCGTTGTTCGAGGCGGTCTGGCGGCGCAATCACGAAAAGGGGGCGCTGGGGCTGTCGGGCGAACTGAAGATCGGCGGCTGGTTTCACAGTGGCGATTTCAACGACCTGCGCCTCGACACGCTGGGCCGAAGCCTCGAAGACGACGGCACGTTGTCAGGCCTCGCTTCCACAGGCGTCGCGCGCTCCCACTCGGGCAACGGCGGGTTTTACTTCAACGTGGACCAGATGCTCTGGCGCGAGAAGACTGAGGGGGACGAGGGATTGGCGCTCTATTGCCGCGTCGCGCCGTGGATGCCGGAGGACCGCAATTCGGTGGATTTCTACGCCGCGGGCGGCCTGACCTACAAGGGACTCCTGCCGACGCGCGATCAGGATATTTGCGGCGTCGCTGTCAGCTACGTCGGGATCAGTGACAACCTGCGCGACCTCCAGCGCGACGCCAACACCATCCTCGCGTTGGGCGGCGCGCCCAACACGCTGGGCAACGGCCCCCTGCCGGATTACGAGATGGCGCTGGAGGTCACCTATCGGATTGCGCTCGCGCCCTGGTGGTCTTTGCAGCCGGATTTTCAATACATCTTCCATCCCGGCGGCTCCACGGCCTTGGAGGATGCCATCGTGATTGGGTTGCGGACGACGGTTTCGTTCTGAGTTTTCGCCGGCAAACCTCTTCGTCTTTCTGTCGCAAGTCTTGCCGAACGCGGCGCGACCCCCTACTGTTGCGCCGAAGCAAGGAATTGGAACAAACATGCACGAATGGGCTTTGGCCGAGGCGGTCGTCACGTCCGCCACAGAGGCAGCGTGGCAGCAGAAGCTGGCCGCGGTGGAGGAGATCGTGTTGAACATCGGCGAACTTCAGGCGATTGACAACGAGATGTTCGCGGAGCTGGTGCAGGGGCAGCTTTCCAGCGCGGCGACGGAACTCCGGGGCGCGAAGGTCCGCGTCGTGAAGGGCGAGGCGGCGTTCGAGTGCCAAGCCTGCAAGAAGGAGTTCTCCGAAAAGGACGCGAAGGTCGGCGAGGAGGAACGCGAGGCCATCCATTTCGTGCCGGAGATGGCGCACGTCTATATGCGTTGCCCGGCGTGCGGCAGCCCGGACTTTTCCATCGTGCGGGGCCGGGGCATTTTTATCCAGGAGATCACGGGCCGCCATGATTGATCCCCGAAGCTCCGTCATCAAAAAACGGCTCGCCGGCGTGAAGCGCGTCATCGCCGTCACCGGCTGGAAGGGCGGCATCGGCAAGAGTTCCATCGCCTCGGTGCTGGCGCTGCTGCTGGCGCGGAAAGGCCATCGCACGGCCCTGCTCGACCTGGATTTCACCGGCGCTTCCGACCACATCATCCTCGGCATCAACGACGCCCATTACACTGAGGAGACGGGCCTCAATCCGCCGGTGGCTTGCGGCATTACGTTCATGTCCATGTCGTTCTTCTCACAGGGCCGCGCGGTGCCGCTGCGCGGCAGCGATGTCTCGCAGGCTGCGCTGGAGTTGCTGGCGGTGACGCAGTGGGGTGACCAGGATTTCCTGGTCGTGGACATGCCGCCGGGCATCGGCGATGCCTCGCTGGACATGGTGCGCTGGATCAAACGCGCGGAACTGCTGGCGGTGACCACGCCGGCCGTGCTCGCGGTGGAAACGCTGCGGAGGTCACTGGCATTGTTCGAGCGGCTCAACGTGCCGCTGCTCGGCATCGTCGAGAACCTGAGCGCGGGCGTGCCGAGTCCGTTCAGCCATCACGCGAAATTCCTCGGAGCAATCAGGTGCGACTCCAACCTCGAAGCCGCCACCGGTCAGCCGGAACAGATTCTCAAGACCCGCTTCACTGAAGACCTGGAGAAAATCGTCACACCGCTCGGCTAACTCCGCACATAAAGCCGAAGGCTCTGGACTGCTGCGAGTATCGCAGCTTTCGGTGCTCGGTCGCGCCGCAGCCAAACGCCCCAAGAGCTGTAGTTCCTACAGCAGTCCAGAGCCTTTGGCTTCATCAGAATTCACGTCTTCGCCCATCAACACGTCCAGGTTACGCAAGAACTTCTAGTGTTTGTTTTGCGGCGAACTTCGATTCTCGTGGCAGACAGCCGCAACGGTGGCTCAGCCCGGCAAATCTTTGCCGGTCGCGGTGACCGTCAGCTTGCCGTGCTTGACGCCCTTGGCGGCGATGAGTTGGTCGGCGATAGACTTGATGGCGGCGGCCTTCCCACGGACCAGCAACACCTCCATGCAGTTATCGTGGTCGAGGTGCGCGTGGACGGTGGAGATGATGACGTGCTCGTGGTCGTGCTGGATGTCCGTCAGCAGCGCCGGGAGGTGGCGCTTGTGGTGGTCGTAGAGCAGCGTGATCGTGCCGGCAATCTCCTGGTTGCCGTGTTGCTGGTGGTGTTCGACGAGCTGGGCGCGGATCATGTCGGCGATGGCCAGTGAACGGTTCGTGTAGCCCTTCTCACGCGTCATCGCGTCAAGGCTTTGAAGGAGCTGTTTGTTCAGCGACACGCTGAACCGTGAGACACCGTCATGGTGAGATCGTTTCATGGTGTTACGTTTGGATGACCTGTGTAACACAACGCGAGGAGCAGTCAAGCGCGGTTCGGGCGGAGGCGGCGGGAGTTGGAGTTGGCAGATGGCGGCGGCAGAGCGATCCGGCCGGGAGGATCGCCCGGAATGCTCTCGCCAATGCCCAGCCCAGCCTGATACAAACCGAATGAGCCGGGGCATAGGCTCCGGCTTTTGATGGGCGGTGATCCGCCTGTTGGGCGACTACAAATGAACGCTTCTCCTGACAGTATTGGCGACCTTCTTCGCCGGTTCTACGCAGTATATGGAATGCCCGGTGAGGGTCCTCCGCCGGGGTTCGACGTTACTCAAATTGTTGGGGGCGAATCCATGCCTGAAAAGGATCGCGACGTTCTCGTCAAGGCAATGGGCGATCAGGCGTTGGTTCGACAGTTCACTATGTGCCGTCAAGTTCTTGAGAACCTTGCTACTCGACTGACAACGGACGAGTTGATGCGCGAGCTGTCGAGCATCGCGTCGCACTCAGATCAAGAATTTGACGAGATGCTGGGAGGTGTCTTGTGGTTCTCGTTGGCCAGTTCACTTGACCAACGTCGCGACGGAATCCCCGCGACTCCCTTCGATGAGCATTTTCAGATACCGCTTCCTGTGAAGATCAAGCTCACTGTAGAAGGGTCGCTCGTTTTGAGGCTCTATGTGTCCTTGGTTTACATGCGTGAGGGTGTTTTGAGCAGCCGCATCGCTCACGGCGCGAGATCTGGAAAGCCGTGCTGCGGGCGGGTTAGCAAACTGCTCAATTCGGATTACGTCCGGCGTATTCGCAATGCTCTATCACACGGTTCGTTCTCATCGTGTGTTGCTGGTATCACCTTTCGTGACGACAATGGCGTCATTGTGGCGACGCCAGGCTTCTTGAGTTGGCTTTGTATGTGGCTCATGTTGATCCAGCTTCAGGGGCTTTCCGCGGTTTCTCGTGAGAAGAATGTCGCACAACCAGACGGTCCAGCGAACGGGAGCCAGCCGCTTCGCTCAGATTGAAATATGAAAGTCATCGGCGGCCGGCGCTGACCTTTTCATTAAACCGGTCAGGCCGAAGATAGCTGTCAGCATTGGGGGCAAAACAGGCAACAGCCGCGCAACGTCAGGGCACTTGGAGTTTCTCGAAGCTTTCTTCGATGAAGGTGGTGTTTTGGATGCGGGCGAGGCGGGTGTAGAGTCCGTTCTGGGCCATGAGTTCGTCATGGGTGCCGCGCTCGACAATGCGGCCCTGGCGGAGGACGAGAATCTGGTCGGCCCGGCGGATGGTGCTGAGGCGGTGGGCGATGACGAAGCTGGTGCGGTGGGCCATGAGGCGGTCGAGGGCTTCCTGGATGAGCCGCTCGGTGGCGGTGTCCACGCTGGCGGTGGCCTCGTCGAGGATGAGGAGTGGCGTGTTCTTCAAAAGCGCGCGGGCGATGCTGATGCGTTGTTTCTCGCCGACGCTGAGTTTGACGCCGCGCTCGCCGACGCGGGAATCGTAGCCATCGGAGAGGCGGCTGATGAACTCGTGGCAGTTGGCGGCGCGAGCGGCGTCCTGCAACTCCGCCTCGGTGGCGTCGAGTTTCCCGTAGAGGATGTTCTCGCGGACGGTGCCGTTGAAGAGGAACGGCTCCTGGCTGACGATGCTGATCTGCGCGCGGAGCGATTCGAGGCTGGCGGCGGCGGTGTCCTGGCCGTCAAGGGTGATGCGGCCCCCGGAGGTTTCGTAAAAGGCCGGCAGGAGGTTGACGAGAGTGGACTTGCCCGCGCCGGTTGGGCCGACGAGCGCGATGACTTCGCCGGGGCGGGCGTGGAGGGAGATGTCGTGCAACACCGGCTGGCCGTCCTGGTAACGGAACTGGACGTTTTCAAAAACCACCTCGCCGCGCACGGGCGTCCGCAGCGTCTGCGTGCGGCGCGGGTCGCGTCCCTCCGGCGCGGCGTCGAGGATGTCGAAGACGCGTTCGCCGGCGGCGCGGGCAGATTGCAGCATTTGGTTCAAGCCGTGCAGCCGGCCGATGGGTTCGTAGAACAACGCGAGGTAGAGGATGAAGCCCATGAGCTGGCCGATCGTCATGTCATTGGCGATGACCTGGCGTCCGCCGATCCAGAGCACGAGGCCGGTGCCGAGCGCGGCGACGAAGCTCATCGCGGGCGAGTAGTTCGACCACGCGCGCATGATGCCGAGCGTGCTGCGGCGCAGATCGTCGGCGCGCGAGGCGAAGCGGTCGTCTTCGTGGGCCTCCTGGCCGAAGGCTTTGATCTGGCGGATGCCCTGGAGGTTGTCCATGAGGAGGGCGTTCATGGCGCTGGCGGCTTCGCGTTGCGCGCGATAACGCCGGTGGGCGGTGAGCGTATACCAGAGCGCGCCGCCGGCCAGCAGCGGCAGCGGAATCAGCGCCACCGCCGCGAGCGCCGGGTTCATCGCGAACAGAATCACCAACACGCCGATCACGCTCAGGATGGAGACGGTGCCCTGCTCCGTGCCGTCAATCAGCAGGCGCTCGACGTTGTTCACGTCCTCCACAACGCGCGTCATCAAATCGCCGGAAGCGCGTTGGTCGAAGTAGTTCACCGGGAGCCGCTGGAGCCGGCTGTAAAGCTGGCAACGCATGTCGAAAATAACGTTTTGTTCCAGCGTGTTGTTGATGCGGATGCGCAGGCCGTTGAACACGTCACGCAGCAGGAACGCCCCCAGCAACGCCAGCATCACCGGCGCGAGCATCTCCAGCCGCTTTTTTGCGATGATGTCGTCAATGACGAACTGCGTCAGTTTCGGGAACGCGAACGCGAAGACCAGCGAGAGAACGGCGCACGCCACCGTGCCCAGCGCCATCCATTTGTAGGGGCGCAGATAGATGGCGACGCGGCGGATGATCTCCCACGACGACCGGGCGTTGGCCGAGAACGTGGGATCGCTGCGCGCGGAACGAGGCATGGCCAGTTTTCTCACGGCGCAAGTTAAACAAGCGGCTGGGGAAAATCACATTCTTTTCCGGCACGCGTTACTGAAGGCTGGCATCGAACTGGCGCGACTGTCCCGGCTTCAGGTTCAGATCAACCACCTTCTCGCCGTATCGCGCCTTGCACGCGGTGCCGCTGATGCTGTGGATCGTGGCGGTGGTGAGCTTGCCGTCCTGCCACGCGAGGTCCACCTCGAAGCCGCCGCGGGCGCGCAGGCCCTTGACGCTGCCGGCGGGCCACGCCTTCGGCAACGCGGGCAACAGATGGATGAGGAACGTGCCGGCGGGATTGCGAATGTGGCTTTGCAGCAGCATCTCGGCGACGCCGGCCGACGCGCCGAAGTTGCCGTCAATCTGGAATGGCGGGCAGGCGTCGAAGAGGTTCGGATACATGCCTCCGCCCCATCGCCCCTTCAGATTACCGACGGGCTGGAGGAGGTTGCGCAGGATCAATAGCGCATGGTCGCCGTCAAGAAAACGCGCCCAGAGGTTCACCTTCCAGCCCATGCTCCAACCGGTCGCGGCGTCGCCACGGTGAATGAGCGACTGGCGCGCGGCGTCGAGGAACTTCTTGTTGTGCCAGGTGATGTCGTTGCCGGGGTAAACGCCCCAGAGGTGCGAGACGTGCCGGTGTTGGTTCTTGGGATCGTCCTTGTCTTCGAGCCATTCCTGCAACTGGCCGTGCTGGCCGACTTGGTTTGGCGCGATGCGCTGGCGCAGTTCTTGGAGCTTGGCGGCGAACTTCGCGTCCGTGCCGAGCACCTTCGCCGCTTCGATGCACGCGCCGAAGAGCGAGCGAATGATCTGGTGGTCCATCGTCGGCCCCATGACGAGGCCGCCTTGTTCTGGCGAGTTCGATGGGCCGCTGACGAGCCATTTGGTTTGCGGGTCCTCGACGAGATAGTCGGCGTAAAACTGCGCGGCCCCTTTCATCAGCGGGAAGGCCGTCTTCTTCAGGAACTGGCGGTCTTGCGTGAAGAGGAAGTGTTCCCAAAGGTGCAGCGCCATCCAGCCGCTGCCGGTGACCCAGATGCCGTGGTTCGCGGCGTTGATCGGTGCCGCGCCGCGCCAGAGGTCGAAATTGTGATGCACCACCCAGCCGCTTGCGCCGTAGTGCTCCTTCGCAACGACGCGGCCCGTCTCCGCAAGGTCGGCGAGCGCGGCGAAGAGCGCCTCGTGGCATTCGCCCAGCGCGCCCACCTCGGCGGGCCAGTAGTTCATCTCGGTGTTGATGTTGCAGGTGTATTTGCTGTCCCAAGGCGGCTTCAGCTTGTCGTTCCAGATGCCCTGAAGGTTAGCCGGCTGGCCGCCCGC
Organism: Verrucomicrobiota bacterium; assembly: GCA_016235595.1. GTDB lineage: Bacteria > Verrucomicrobiota > Verrucomicrobiia > CAIQCK01 > CAIQCK01 > CAIQCK01. The sequence goes on along the minus strand of JACRJX010000015.1, from coordinate 61,060 downwards.
GCGGCTGGAACCGATGAGCAGGTAGCGGCCGTATTGGAACGCGAGTGCGGCGAGGTCCGGGTCGTTGCCGGTGGCGAACTCCTTGATACGCTGGTCGGTCGGGTTCTTCGCGGCGGACGTGCGGCCAAGGTCGAGGCTCACGCGGCCAAATAGCGATTGATGGTCGGCGACATGCGTTGTCACTAACTGCTCCCATGATTTGTCCGCGGACTTCTTCAGCAGCGCCGCGCAACGCACCGCCGGATCGTCGGAAAGGTCGCGGTAACACTTGAAGTTCGTCGCAGTAATGACGCGGATGATGAATCTGGTGGCTCCGGTGACGCGCAACGCGTTTCCTTCGACGGCGATAGTGCTGCCGCCGACATCGGCGCGGCTTTCAAAGTGAATGCCGCCCGGCTCAACCTCTCCGCGCAAAACGAGCGTCCGGCCCTCGACGGTGACCTGGGCCTTCTCGTGCGGGCTGTTGAGCCGAACGACGCAGTTGAGTTTGCCCTCCTTGTCGGCTTCCAGCCCCACGTAGAGCGCGCGGTCGGGATACGAGGCGAAGACCACGCGCCGGAACGTGACATCGCCGCACTTGTATTCCGTCACTGCCATCGCCTTGTCGAGGTCGAGCCAGCGGCGGTAGTCGGTGGCCTTGTCGTGGCCGTCGAACTCAATCCAGAGGTCGCCGCACGGCTGATATGCCTTCTGGCGCAGCGGCTCGCTCATAAACTCTTTCATCGCGAGGTCTTCGGCTTCCTTCTGCTTGGCACGGGCGGCTTTGTTCTCGCCCTGAAGTTCGAGCGCGCGGCCCTCGAACAACAACCGCCGCATTTCCGGCAATGCCTTCACCGCGCCTTTGTGAGCATAGGAATGCGGCTGGCCGGTCCAGATGGTGTGTTCGTTGAACTGAATATGCTCGACCGGCACGCGGCCGAAAACCATCGCGCCGATGTGGCCATTGCCGACTGGCAGAGCCTCTTCCCATTTCGCCGCTGGCTGGCGATACCACAGACAGAGCGGCGCGTCCGGCGCGACCTGAGCCGCAGCGGCGACCGCCATGATTCCCAACGCGGCAATCGCGGCATGCTGTTTGGTTTTCATTTTGCGTCTTGGTCCAGCATTCCTTCCTTGGCCGCGGCGCGACGGGTGTAGATGCCCCAAACAATCCAGACCACGATAAAGAGCGCGACCGCGCCGAACAGGTAAGCGGCAGTCAAGCCAAGATGTTCTTTGCGAAGACCGGCGCCAATCAACGTCGTTGGCACGGCTTCGGGAATCAGCCCGATGATGGTGCCAAGAAAGAACTCGCGGCGACGGATGGGCGAAAGCGCAAGGACGGTGTTGGTCACAATGCCGGGTAGCGGCAGTTGGCGGAAGAGGATGACGGCGGGAACGGTGTTGTGTTTGAGCTTGGCGGCGAGCTTCTGCCATGTGGGATGCTTGCGCAGTAGAGAATCGCGCAATCCCAACTGCCGCACCGCGAAGAACACGGCGCTGTAGCCGATCATGGTTCCGATACAGGTCCAGACCATGCCGCCCCAGAAGGCGAACAACGCTCCGCCGATAAAGTGAAAGACCAGGCGCGAGACCCCCGCGGCGACCAACACCGCGACGATCAGGATGAAGACAACCGGCGCCCAGTGACCACAACCCTGGATGGACTGCTTGAGAACAGGCAGGTTCTCAGCAATGGAATGCCGAACCGGTGGCAGTGAAGTCAGCAGCAACAACCCCACCAGCACGGCAAAGAGAATCCCAGCCTTCCGGAAGGCACTGCGCTCGATTCTCGCAATTTCCTCGCGCTCCTTGCCGGCGTCGGCAGTCAGATTGTCGTCGGTTTCCGCCATCAATGCTCCTCTGAGTCACGGCAGTGTAGCCGACACCTCCAGCCGGTTCAACAACAGCCGCTGCCACAGCCGCTGCCACCGGCAGTCTCAGCGGTAACAGTCGGATTCGGTGTCAGAATTAAGAGTCGAAATTCCCCGTTGAAATGCCGGGCCGTCCTGCTATTGTCTGGCCCGCTTTGGGCGCGCCCGTAGCTCAGTGGATTAGAGCATCTGACTACGGATCAGAGGGTCGAAGGTTCAAGTCCTTCCGGGCGCACCACTTTTCTTCAGAGAACTGTAGGTTCGCGAAGAAGTTGTCCAATAGTGCGAAATACTACGAATTAGTGCGAATTAGTGCGAAATGGTCATAACTGAGGGGGTTACAACAGCGAGAACGGTTGGAAGTCAAAGGCAATACTTGTCCCTGTTTTGGGACATGTCCACTTTTCGTCGGCAAATGTCAAAACGGGCTTCCACCTTTTCGTGCGGGATTTGACACACCTGTCAGGAAAAGTGGACAAGTTTTCCGCGAACGAAAAAGTGGAAGGTGGAAGGCGTTGGAAGGCTTTAAGAGGCGCCGAAGGCGGTCTGCAACCGTTCTGCACAGGGCATGCACGTCATCGAATTCGGCAGGACCTGTCAGGACAGCGGATAAAATTCTCCCCACAGTTGTGAATTCGTTCGTGACATGACACCTGGCATAATTGAGACGTCATCTCTGCCGAGGGGTGGCCAGCGAACAGTGTACCCGATCAACGATTGGCCCGCTTGCTGTGGCGAGTGAATAAAGAGCATGGGCTTTCGTGATGCAGAATAGGCAGGCGACACTCTCGAATTAGGGAAACAACCGCCGCTGCTTACTACCGCTTCCCGCTTGCCGCGTTCCGCTCGCCGCCATAGACTCGGGCCACGATGTTCTCGGAGATCAAGGAGTCGTTTCGACAGGTCTATCTGGAAGATGCCCGCCCGTGGTTGGTCGGCTTTAGCGACGGCAACATCAACAGCTACTACGGCAACCCGCACGACGCCACAGGCCGCTTTGACTTCGACCTCGTCAACCTAACGTTCAACGTCAACGCCGTGGACAAAAAGGAGTTGAAAGACTCCATCGGGTCGACCCGCCGCTTCCCGTTTAGGCTGCCGCGCACCGACAACGCGGTTCACCAGAGTCCCTACACCAGTTGCACACAACTCTTGAATTATATCCATCATGCACCTAGCTCAGTTGGCAATTGAGAATTTCCGAATCTTCGGCAGTCGTGCCGATAATAAGAACTTAGACCTTCGGTTCACCAAGGGTTTGACCGTGCTCGTTGGCGAAAACGACTCTGGCAAGACGGCTATTATGGATTCGCTTCGCTTGGTGCTTGGCACATCGAGCCTAGATTATCTGAGAATTAACGAGGACGATTTTCACAAGACGGGCGGAAACACAGCGGCGGATTTATCCATCTACTGCCGATTTGAGAATCTCACGGAAGACGAAGCCGCACGGTTTTTGGAATGGCTCTCGTTCGAGGATAAACAACCCGTGGTCGAATTGACGCTTCGTGCTTATCGGGTGTCTCGAAAGAATCGGAGTGGCGTGGACGTTTCGACGATTGAGGTGACAAATCGTTCCGGCGCTGATGGACAGGGAAGAACGTTTGAAGGCGATGTTCGTAACTTCCTGCGCCTGACGTATCTCAAGCCGCTACGGGACGCCGAGTCTGAGATGTCAGCAGGCAAAGGGTCGAGGTTGTCACAATTGCTTTTGCACCATCCGAAGCTCGTCGGCCAAGAAAAACCGAGCGACCTCCCGGCAGCAAATGCTGGAGAACCTCCAAAACCACCGCCCACGCTGCGTGGAATCATGGCAACCGCGGAAGCTTGGATTAAGGAAAGTCCAGCTATCGTTGGGGCAAAAGAGCAGTTGAATAAGGATTATCTTAGCAACCTTTCAGTTGGTTCGGAAAAACTGACTGGCGAAATCACCATAGGTCGAAGTGCCGACTTGAAAGGTATTTTAGAAAAGCTCGAACTCTGGCTCGCGCCGGACGCCGCGATGCTCGATCGAACGAAGCATGGCTTGGGATTCAATAATCTTCTATTCATGGCTGCCGAGTTGTTGCTGCTGAGTGAATCGGCCGAAACTGGACTGCCTCTGCTGCTGATTGAAGAACCCGAAGCGCACCTGCATCCGCAACTGCAACTGCGGCTGATGGAATTCTTGGAGCAAAAGACTAAGGGCGAAACTCCCGTTCAAGTTCTCGTTTCAACCCACAGCCCCAACCTCTCGTCTAAAGCCGACATCGAGAAAGTCACGCACGTAGCCAAAGGTCGGGCCTATCCGCTTGCCAACACGCACACCAAACTGACTGCGGGCGATTACCGATTCCTTCGGCGCTTCCTCGATACGACCAAGGCGAATTTGTTTTTTGCGCGTGGTGTCGTGTTGGTCGAAGGCGACGCGGAGAACATCCTGTTGCCGACCGTGGCGAAGCTGCTCGGTCGTTCGTTTACTGAATACGGCATCTCAATAGTAAATGTCGGAAGTCGCGGGCTGTTCCGCTACGCACGCATTTTCCAGAGGACCGATAAACAAGAACCGCCTGTCAAGGTCGCCTGCATATCAGATCGCGACATCCCGCCAGATGAAGCGAAGGATTATGTGCCCAAGACCAAAAAGCAGGCGGACGAGAATCTACCCAAATATGAAAGTGAGATGCAAGCGGCGGGCAAGGTGGTCGCACACATGCAGTCGCTCCAGAAATACGACGGTGGAGTGGTGAAGACGTTTGTATCGGAGCGTTGGACTCTAGAACATGATATGGTCCTGTCGGGTTTAGGTCTGGAACTTCATCAGGCGATTGCTTTTGCCAAGAAACTCAAGAACACCGACCGTGCATTCACCGATGCGGAGCGCGCCGAGATTTTCCAAGCAGCCTCGACGGAATATGCACAACTAAGTCAGGATGCGTCGTCGGCCGTTATCGCTGCCCGCGTTTTTCAGCCACTGTTTGATGAAGACGCGTCGAAGGCAGTGACGGCTCAAGTGCTCGCGGAGCTGTTGGAAACCCAGAACCCCACACCGGAACAACTGCGGAACAAGCTTCCGGCTTACCTTCTTGCTGCCATCGAATACGTCACCGCACCACTGCCGCCACCGCCAGCCAATGCCAACGCGAATTGAAATTACAACAGCAGACATTGAACTTGTTGAGAAAGAACTTCAGCTTCGACTCAATGACGCAGAGCGGATTGCGGTCCTCAAGGAAGCCAAGAGTTGCGACGTGCAAGCTGGACCGGGCAGCGGCAAGACCACGTTATTGATTGCCAAGCTGGCAATCCTCGCCAAGAAGTGGCCGTGCCGCGACCGCGGTATTTGTGTCCTGTCGCACACAAACGTTGCACGTCGGGAAATCGAACAGAAGCTGAACCGCACACCGGAACTACGAAGGCTTTTGCACTATCCACATTTTATCGGAACGATTCAGACCTTTGTGGATCAGTTTCTGGCAATTCCGTTTTTGCGACGTGAACGTGTTGAGGTGACCGCAATCGATAACGAACGATTTGAGGCGCGAGCTTGGATGATGTTCTGTAGGAATTCCCCAAAAGGGCGATTTTGGATTCTAAATTATTGCCACCAAGATAAGGGTCGTGCGCAATCAATCGTCGGAAGTCTTCGACTCGATGGCGCGAAGATGGGAGTGACACACTCAATGGTTAAGGCAAAGCGCTTTGCAGGTGAATCGACCGAAACGGGCCAGGCTTTGATAGCCGTGAAACAGTCACTCCGTGCCGAAGGCTATTTTCGATACGACGATATGTTTGCGTTTGCTGAAGCGTGTTTGTTCAAAGTCCCGTATATTGCTCCGGCGTTGCGGCGTCGTTTTCCGTGGGTGTTCATTGATGAACTTCAGGATACGTCCCGAATGCAAGACAGCGTGATTGAAAAGATATTTGGGAGTGACAGTTGCATATTCCAAAGATTCGGTGACAAGAACCAAGCCATTTTCGATTTTGATGCAGACGCCGATGACGAGCAACCGTTGTTTGGCAGAAGGAATACCCTATTACTAAATGGGACGCACCGCTTTGGTAAATCCATTGCAACCTTGGTCAGTCGGCTCACTGCGGTCGAGCGACAGGATCTTGTAGGCAATCCAGAATCCCCGGACTGCGAACACACTGTTTTCGTTTTCGACCGAGCTGCGGTAAAGCGCATCGTTCCGTTGTTCGGGGATTTAGTTTTGAAAACAGTGCCTCCCGAAATCCTTCAAAAGCACTCTGTGTGTGCCGTGGGCCATCGAGTGAACGCCGCGCAACACGCAAAAGACAATTTTCCAACATTTTTAGGTGACTATGGAGACTTTTACGTTTCGCCGAAGGCCAATAAGCCCGCGACGCCTGATACTTTTCTCGGTTACGTCGTAGAGTCCCGGAAACAGTGGGCAGAAACAGGGACGGGTGCTGAACCTTACAACCTCGCGTTGTCGGGTGTGTTGGCTCTCCTACATCGCGTCAAAACCAACGACGCCGTAACTCCGCCACGAACTAAGACAGCACTGCATCAAGCTCTCATGGTAAGCGGATATTTTGTCGCGTTTCAAAAACTACTATGGCAATTGCTCAACCCAGCAGCCCCCCTAGATGAACCCAAGTGGGCTGACTGCATGAAGAAGCTTTTGGCACTTGTCGAAATTACAAAGCCCTCCGAAGAAAGCTTGAGCTTCCTCGCATGGGAGAATTGTAGCGGTGCAATGCCCGTGAGCGGAACGAAGCCGGTGATCCAGACCGAAGGTATGTATCTCCATCGCGCGGGCAATGTTTCGCTACCAATTCGCTTCGATTCAATCCACGGGGTTAAGGGCGAAACTCACGCGGCGACGCTCGTTGTTGAGACGTTCGCGAGACAGCACGATCTCAAAGAGCTTCTGCCCGTATTGACGGCGGTGCAGCACGGCAGTCAAATGAGGGATGCGGCGCGAAGGCACTGTAAAAGGGTATTCGTCGGGATGAGCCGTCCCAGCCATTTGTTGTGCCTGGCGATCTTTGCTGATCATATCAATGACGCTCAAATCGGCGCGTTGGGCGTAAACGGATGGAAGGTGGTTAGAGTTCCATAGCGGCTCAGTAGGTGACCGGGCGGGTGCGGTTCATTGATTGAAAACAGATGGCAAACAATAGTATTTCGCTGGCCAGCTATTGAGCCAAGGTTTCGGCCGATTCAAGCGGCAACGATTACCCCCCGATCCAAAGTGAAAGCATGGAATTGTTTCCTCGCCATTCCTTCCCATGCTGCTGAAAGCCCAGCTCGGAGAGAAGCTTTTTCATCGCCTCATTTGAAGTGGTTGCAAACAGAGGGCGGGTTTTGCAAACATCAAGAAGGTTGAGCAGCAACGCACGAGCAATGCCTTGGTTTCTGTGTGTCTTGCGGACTGACACGTAACCGAGTTCATGAAGATTCTCATCAAACTCGAAGCCACATTTTTGGGCTATGCCTTTTGCATATAAGGGCCGCAGCCTCTTGATAGCCCCTACACCGACCACTCGTCCTCCAGCGTGTTTCAAAGCAACAAATATCGCTTGGGGGAGTTCGTCAGTGACAGCCTTTGGATCAACCGCACCGCCTTCCTTGATGACTTCAAGACAGGATTCCAGCTCTCTGCCGAGATCCTTTCCGGTTCGAAGTATTATGTCGTTCTGCGCAGTATTCATTCGTGTTCCATTCGCCTGAATCTGTGGCTAGGCATAGTTTCCCATCCGTGCGCACGAGCAAACCGGGTTACGGTTGCCGAAGACGCTGTCAACTCGGGGAAGCGCGTTTTTCACGTATAGCGACGATTACACTTCTTCAGCCAGAAATCCAGACGTGTAAAGGGCGACCAGAAAATGTGTCGAGCGGCACGTGATGCATTATTATGCGAGGTTGCAATTTTGATTAATTTGATAAGTGTTGCAATATATGCATCAATCGTTCCATTTATTGTTGACATCGTTTCATTATATGGCATATTTGTTTCATGATTGGTAATGAATTTCTCTCGGAATTGTTCAGGATTGTCGAAGGCGCATTGCGTCAAGACGGGGTAAAGGTAAGAAATTACGCTGCGCTTCTGGCTGACAAATTAGCCAACAGTGGTGACGAAGCCAGCGCGCAACGCCTTCGGAAGCTGATCGACGATCGTGCCGTGCAACTGCACCCGGCACGTCTGGGACAAACCGCACCACCTCCGGTTGACGGCGAGAGTCGTTTTCCGCTCTTGGAACGGGTTGAGATTCCGGCTTTGGTAGAGAGGCATTTACTCACTGAAGCCCAGCGTGTTTTTGTGGAGGATTTTCTGTCGTTGGTAAAGTCGCGGGCGGAATTGGAGAGGAAGGGCGTGAGCGCCGGCACAAATCTGCTGTTTTACGGGCCGCCCGGTTGCGGCAAGAGCCACCTTGCTGCATATATCGCGCGACGATTGTCCCTTCCCATGTATGTAGCCCGTCTTGACGGGTTGATTTCTTCATTCCTCGGCAGCACGGCAAAAAACATCCGGTCCGTATTTGAATTTGCGTCGCGAATGCCGTGCGTATTGCTGCTGGATGAATTTGACGCGATTGCGAAGCTCCGGGACGACCAGCAGGAACTTGGGGAATTGAAGCGTGTCGTGAACAGCTTTATTCAGAACATCGACAGTTTGGGGCGGGATATCATTCTGATCGCAGCCACGAACCACGAGCAACTACTCGACCCGGCGGTGTGGCGGCGATTCCAGTATTTGCTGCACATTGATCTACCGAATCTGGAACAGCGCGAAGCGTTTTGGAAACTGTTCTCGGATGGTCTAAATTGGAGTCCTAAAGAACTCAAGGCGCTGGCGGACCTATCCGAAGGGTTTTCGGTCGCGGCGATCGAAGGAGCGGCGACGCGCGTCCGCCAACAGGTGGTCACACGCCAAGCGCAGCCAAATCTTCACGGTGCGCTCACCGCTCTGGTCTCGCTGGCGCGAGGCGAGTCATCTGCGAAAACAGCGTTGTCGTCTATGCGGCTGGATGAACCCCAAATGCTGGCGAAGCAACTGCGGAAACGAAACCCGCGCATTTATAGTTTGTCCGTGGTTGGAGAGATCGTTGGCGTCTCGAAGGCGACCATGAGCCGCCATGCCGCGGTTGGCCACGCGAAACGAAAGGAGTGCTGATATATGCCTGAGGAGAGGCTCTACGTAAAAATTGTGATGCCCAAGCAGGGTGTCGAAAAGAAGAAACATGGCGGTGGAGGAAAGATAAAACCGTTTGGTGCCGTCACCTCAGCGACGCGTGCGCGACTGGTCGCCGGACTTGAACCAGTGGAAACACTGCTAGCAGACATTCCTTTGGACCGCCCCGTTCTACCGCTGAAAGCGATTCTAGCGGCAAAGGCGCTCGCCAAGAGCCATTGGCGCGACGTGCTGTTCAATCCGAATAGCTGTCCCATCATCGGCGTTGGAAAGCCTGGTGAACTCTTTCTCCGTGGCTCGCGCGAGGGTATCCATACGCTGAAGAGGCGCATTCTACATGGGGAGCGTGAGCAGATGGTAAAAGAAATATCGGCGGTGAAGGAATTGCGCCCTATCGCGCCGGAAGACCGGCTGAACGGTATCACGGTCGCGAAACTGTTTTCCGCTGCTCCGGAGGTACGGGGCCGCCGCGCGATCAAGGTGAAGTTGTTTAATTACTCAGATCCCGACACTCAAGCAAACGAGGTTGGCGGATTCGAGAGGCAACTTCAGGGCAAAGCATTGTCATTTATCCCACATTCACAATACAAGGGGCAGGACATTTACACAGTAACGTGCAAGACGGAAGCCGATGTGGCGTTTCTGGCCAACGTGCTATCGGTTCGGAGCGTGGGCCTGATTCCCATGTTTCGCACGGTGAGAGAGGCGCGGCTTAACTCACGGCCAGCGCCAAATTCAATCTTCACTTCAGAGTTCGACCCGGCTTCGTTTCCAATCGTCGGGGTAGTGGATAGCGGCGTGACGAAGGATGTTCCAAACTTAGAAAGGTGGGTATATAGCCGGGAGCGGTTTGTGTCCGCAGCGGAGGAAAACACCTACCACGGGACATTCGTAGCCGGCCTATTGGTATGGGGGCATGTGCTGAATCCAGAATATCCAGAAATTGGCCGGCATCCGTGCCGGATTCTCGACATTCACGTTCTACCTAACTCTGACCCAACCTACGGGGCAGTAGGAAGCGTTACTGAGTCCGAGTTGCTCCAGGACTTGGAGCAGGCGCTTCTCAAACACTCGAATGAAGTGAAGGTGTGGAATTTATCGCTTGGCAGCGACGAAGTCTGCTCTTTGGATCGGTTCAGCGACTTTGCCGTGCAACTGGACAATTTGCAGGAGAGGTTTGGAGTTACGTTCGTCATTGCAGCTGGGAATTATGCGACGGCCCCACTGCTCTCTTATCCGCGCGACCCACGGAGCGCAGATGCAGGGAGAATCACTAGCCCAGCCGACAGCGTGCTAGGTATTGCCGTCGGGGCCATTGCTCAATTGAACCATCCCACCTCAGGCACGCAACGTGGCGAGCCCTCGCCTTTTTCGAGGCATGGTCCGGGGCCAAACCACATCATCAAGCCGGACTTGGTGCACTTCGGTGGGAACATAGGAAAGGACTTAAGTCATTCGCTCGGCTTAACGTCCCTCGACAACGGCCCGAAGATTGTCGAAGACGTGGGGACAAGTTTTGCGACACCACTGGTCGCGCGTCAACTGGCTTCGATTCATCATCGCATCACGCCAACGCCCTCGGCGACACTAGCGCGAGCTATTCTGACGCACAACGCCGTGGACATCCGCACCCAAGAGCGTGTGAAGGATGGCGATGATCATTATCTGGGCTTCGGGACTCCGCTGGGCATTGAGCGAGCTCTGGAATGTGACCCATGGAAGATGACCCTCGTGTTTGAAGAAGTGATGCGCCCCGGTTACTTCCTCGAATGGGATAGCTTTCCGTATCCAGAATCCTTGACGGACGGTGATCGCTTTCGGGGGGAAATCTGGATGACGCTGGCATATTCGCCGGCGCGCAACCCGAGCTTTGGTTCGGAATACTGCGAGACGCATGTGGATGCCCACTTTGGGGTCTATCGTGATAGAAAAGGCAAAGAGGAGTTCAGTGGGCTGGTTCCGGTTGAACATCCAAACAAAGGTATACTGTTTGAGTCCTTCCAAGTGCAAACGTTGCGGAAATGGGCTCCAGTGCGAACCTATCACCGCTTAATGGAGAACGGCGTGCGCGGGAAACGCTGGCGGCTTTGTGTGGAGCTGCTTTGTCGACACGGCGTCGAGGAAAACAAGGCGAGCAACCAACCGTTCGCATTGTTGCTGTCGATATCCGACCCGAAAAAGAAAGCTCCGGTATATGACGAAATGGTTCGCAGCCTGCGGACGCGTTTCCAGACTCAGAATCTAGCCTTGCGTCCAAGCGTGCGCGTGCAACGACAAAATTAGCCAGCGTGGATGAGCAGAGAAAAGGGAACTTATTAAGCGCACGCGTGTTCGATTGCTGGAATGAAGCCATTTAGCTGACGCCGTACAGCAGCCGCTGCGGCCTGGTCATCGTTAGCGACAACATCTTGTGCTTGGCGACGCGTGTGCCATTGAGAGAGGAGGGAAAGTAGTTGACATATACACGCATGCGTGTATAGTTTTACTTCGTGAAACTTATTCTTCCTATCTTGTTCAAAGCATGCTTTTCACGCGGCCGGGATAATGGCATTCTAGTGGACCATGAGCCGCAAGAAATTGCCACCCCCAGCGGATCCGCTCGCGCGCAAGCTGCACGCTTTGCGCGGAACCGGCACGCTCGACCAATTGTGCGCGGAGTTGAAGCGGCGTGGCGCAACGTTTCCCATTCGAACCCTGCAGGATTGGCTGGCGGGCAGGCGACGACCGCGCGGATTGTATCGCGACAAGTTGCGCGAGGTGATGGACCAAGAGTAGCCGCCTCGTGGCATCCCAAGGCGCGACGATCCGATTCGCCCGCAGTGCTCCGTTGTTCATCCTTCCGTGTTGAGGCTTGGTTCACCGCTTTCCGAACTGGTTGTTGCGAGCCTCTCATTCCGCTACCATGAGAACTGAAGGCGCTGCATTCACGGCTGCGCAGATTGCGGCGGCCCTCGGCGTTTCGCCGCAGTCGATACGACAGCGGCTCGAACGCATGGACGCGACGAAAACGCGTGAGGTGATCGTCAGAGGGCAGGCAGCCACGGCGTGGCCAGTCGAAGCACTGCCGGCAGATCTCCAATCCAAACTGGCAGTCTTGGCTGAGCGGCTGAAGTGTCGAGATATCACAGAACTGCTTTTGAATCCGCCTAAACGATGGCAGCCGGAAATCCCTTTGGCCGACATCGCTCCACGATGCATCGAAGCCGCCATCGTGCGTCGCAATGTGTTGGCGCCAATCTTGCAAAACTGCGTTGAGGCATCAGTCGCAGAACTTGTGTGCCAAGCACGCGAGGCTTTCAGCCGGACTGCGGGCTACAAGCACAAACACGACCGGACCATCCGTCGTTGGATCGAGACAGCCCAAAAACGCGACGATGGCCTAGAGAACTGGGAACGATTGGAACTCTATCTGGATGAGCATCCGATACGCCGCCCGACTGCCACTTCATCTCAGTCGGCAGCAGCCCAAGGGCTGACCCATCTTCAGGATGTCTTGGAATCGTTGGAGAACCCGGCACAACTGACTGCTGGGGATGTGCATTTAATCTGGGTGGCAGCGATGGTCGAAATGGATGAGCGACTTGAGATGGGGCAGAGCGAGCGCCGTGCTCAAAGGCCAATTCTACGGGCGTTGCACGAGTCAGGAATCCCTATTGCAAAAGGCTTGAGGGCTCTTCGCAAGGCTCTCCGTCGGAAACGAGAACAATGGCTCGCCGGTGACCGGAAACCATCAGCCATTGCCGACAAGCGCCCAGTCAAATCCGGCCATCGACCGACGCCAATCTCCGAAAACGATCGGGTGACGATCCTCGCACGCACAATCCAACACGGTGGAAGAGTGAGCGAGGGATTTCGTGAAGCGATTCAGGCCGGTGAATTGAGCCTCGAGTTGACCCAGCGCCACATCGCCAACCCCACCCGCAAATCCTACGTCCCTCAGCGGATTCGCGACGCAGTAACGCCTGAGGTGCGATTGCTGGCGAATATTCATCACGGACCGCAGCAAGCCGAGCTTGGCGGCGCTTATCTGGACCGCGACTGGTCGGCAGTAGCGCCCGGCGATTGGTGGCAGGGAGACGATCTCACAGCGCCAGTCTATTACTGGGAAGAAACACCCAGCGGGATGTTCTTTGGGCGCGGTCAGCTTCTGATGATGATCGATGTTCGCTCCACATTCATCCTCGGCTGGTTGTTGCACAGCGAAAGAGTCTACAACGCCCGAATCATCCGGTCGCTCATTACGCAATGCCACGATGTCCATGGACTTCCCAGGAGAGGGTTTTATTTCGAGCGGGGAATTTGGAAGAGCGCTAAATTGATCAGCGGAAGCCAGGGACACGCCATTCCACTGCAGGAAACCGAGCTGGGGCTGCGGGAATACTGCGAGTTCCGGTATGCACGAACTCCAAGAGCGAAGGTGATCGAGAGGATTCTTGGCCTGGTTCAAAACAAGATGGAGAATCTGCCAGGTTACGTTGGCCGGGATGAGCGCCATGATCACTACGAGCGTGTTGAGAAACTCAAGCAGGACGTGGAAGCAGAACGTATTCACCCGTCTAAAGCCTTCCTCGAGAAGAAAGCGCTCATGGAGCGATATCAGGAGATCTTCTTCAACTACAACCGCACACCCCAAGGCGGGAAAATGTTGTCGGGCGTCTCTCCGGAAGAGATGTATGAAACCCGGCAGACGAAAGACATCGTCCGGCTGGATTCACGCACCCGCTACCTGCTGGCCAATCATCGCATGCGGGCCAAGATCACCGGCAATGGCATCCGACTGCCGAACAGCATGGGAGGAGGAGTTTATCGCAATGCGGACACCGGCAGGCTGATCGGCTGGACGGTGATGGTGTGGGTGGATGTGGATCATCTCGATGCGGTCTGGATCACGGATCTCAATGGTCGCAATCCGGCTGTTGTCGAGCGAGCGGATCCCGTTCCTGCCATCGACGCGACTCCGGAACAGATCAATCAGGCAATGGCACAACGCGATGCCCACAATGCCTATGCTCAAACGCTCTACCGGGTCATTCGTCAACGCACTCCAGATCGACCGTTCCGACAACTGTTGGCCGACCCACAATCGGTTGAGTTTGGCCGCACATTAACGGACCGTGCGATACAGCAGCAGAAAAAGCGCATGTCTTACGCACGCACACAGCAGACCGTTCAACAAATGGAACGGCAACTCAACATCACGCCGGCACCAAACAACGACCCGGCCATGGTGGAGCGAGTCAAGCGGGGGATGGAGTTGATGAAGCAGGCGCTGCACAAGCCCGAAGGCACGGACGCTGACAACAGTTCAAAGGAACATGAGTAATACGCGATACGCCACGCGGGGCAGTCCGCTGAAACATGAACGGTTCTGCTCTGCCCCTGAATACGAGCGCGGAATTCTGGCTACGTTCGTGGCCAAGAAGTGTTCGCTGATCGGTGATTCAAAGCTCGCAGCGTTGCTGTGGTTCCTGCAGCAGCGGTCGCTCGTGCTGAGCGGATTGGGTGAAGTGGCCGATGAACTGACGGCCCAGCTACCTGCAAATCATCAGACTTCCCTGAAGACATCGGAGTCGCGCTTGGCCGAGCAACTGGAGCGGTTGTGCGTCGATCCCGAATTTGGTTTTGCGGATATCGGGGGTTTGGCTGACCCTGTTGGCGCCCTGACCGCATATCGCGCACGCTGTATTGAAAAGGCGCGGGAACAAATCGCTTTTACGACCATTGCACAGCGGATGTTTGAGCTGCTTGATTTCGCCTTCAACACCCGGAGCATGGTCCTGGCGGAAGGAGATTCCCGATTGGGGAAAAGCAGGGCAGCCAGAACATGGTGCGAGATGCATCCGGGGCTGGCACGCTACGTGGAGATTCCCGCCAGTAACGATGACCGCACGTTTTACGCGACGGTCGCGGAAAGCCTGGGCGTGGCTAAAGGTTCAAGCTACAACGGCCAGCAGATCAATTTGCGGGTGATGGAGGTGTTGAAGAACAGTCGCTTGATGCTGGTGCTGGACGAAGCCCAGTTTCTCTGGCCGCAATACAACCGGCCCCACGGGACCCCGGCCCGCATTCAGTGGGTGAAAACCCTGTTCGATGCAGGAGTTCCAATGGGACTGGTGGCGATGCCGGAGTTCTCCAGATGGCAACAACTACTAGTCGAGAAGACCAACTGGTCCGACGCGCAGTTTAGAGGCCGGTTGTCCCGTTATGTCAGGCTCCCGTTGCTCACCGAACAAGATTTGACGCTTATTGCCAGACAGTTGATGCCGGCTGGCAATGTCACGTGCATCAAGCTTCTGGTGGGCTACGCGATCTCGTCCAAATGCAATGCTTCAGCTGTTGCTGAAACTCTGAAGTCTGCCCGGTATCGAGCACGGAATGACGGCCACTCTGAAGCGGATGTGACCGATATCAAGAAAGCCATCCAGGAAGATCAACTGCCAACAGAACGCGCTCTCCTGAGCATGGCAAAACAACGCTTACGGCGGAATGGCCGCGGAACCTCCGCCGATACCCCGCCGAACCTCGGCGGGGTATCGGCCGCAGCGGTCTTCGACGGCAGTGCTGTGGACGAACCCCATCTTCCCGAGCATGCAGCAGCGCAGTGAAACAGTAAGAAAACAGACATCCCCAACCAGGAGAATCAATCATGAATCCACGGGTATTACGCGTCCAAGGCAAGGCAGTCGTTTCCGCAAATCCCGATCAAGTGGTGCTTTCGTTCGCCCTTGCGCTCAAAGGCGGCTCTTATGCCGACACAATCAACGCCCTCAACGAACATGTTGAGATCCTCCGCCGCGACCTCGGAACCAGCGGAGTGCCACGCGACGATTTGAAGACAACCAACTTCGCTGTCCACACTACGTTCCGCAAAGAGAAGGGGCGTGATGTTTTTGACGGCTACGTGGCAAGCCATAATCTAAAACTCACGGTGCCGATGGATCGTGATCGACTGAACCAAGTGTTGGCCACCGTTGCTCGCAGCCTCAGCGAACCGCGCATAAATATCTCATTCAGCCTCAAAGACGACGCGCCGCTACGAAAGCGCGCACTTGAAGCTGTGGTTGCAAATGCAAAGCAAAACGCGCAGGTTCTCGCGACGGCCGCAGGAATTACGCTGGGGAAGATTCTGTCGGTTGAATACGGCAGATTCGAAATGCAGATATCATCAAGTGTAGATTACTGCATGGAGTCCTGCAGTGGGCCAATGGCCACGCCGGACATTACGCCCGAAGAGGTTGACGCCGAGGATTCCGTGACGGTCACTTGGGAGATTGCCAGCTGATTTTGAGGAAGACTTATGAATTACCGCCACCGCTACACCGAAGGCAGCGGCGGGGTCATGTCGCTGCCGCGCTCGTTGCACCGCTTGCGTTGGAAAAAGAATCGAATGCGAAGCGCTGGTTGTTAGCCGCAAATCTCCTCCCGCGCCTTGCGCTGCAGAATCCCCGTAACCAGCCGATAACCGGCAATGAATTTGTTAAGAATCAGGAACCGATCCCAACGCCTCAGTCGACTGCGTAATGCCACAGCTTAATCTTGCAGGTTTCGCCGAAACCAAGTCGGCGATATAAACCTCCGCCCTGTGCAGTTGCTTGAACAACGGCCACCCTGCAATCCATTTTGCCCGCAAACCGAAGTGCGGCTTGAACAACCGCAGTGCCTAAGCCTTCACCGCGAGCCTTTCCTAAGACGCCAACATCGTAGATGCCAGCGACTCCAGCTTGCACACAAAGCGTTGCGCTGCCCAACGGTTCTCCCTTGATGCCCGCCACGAAGTGCCATAAACGCCGCGGCTTCACACACGACAGCTTTGCTAATGTGTCAATCTGGGTTTTACGAAAGTCCGTCGTTATGGGACCAAAACGCGGATGCGAACAATGCTTAAATATCGAAAAGTCCTCCACAAGCCATGTGCCTGACCCTTCGCTACGGGCTGTCTTGCAGCTTTTGTCTATCTTACAAGCCATACCCGACAAACTCCTGAGACACCTGAGACCATGTGCTCGGAGATGCAGGTCAAGGTCACAAGGCCTACTGCTCGGTCCAAGCCACCATTGACAACTTATTCGCAGTTGTCGGTAGCGTGCGAGAATCTCAGCAATTCTCTCGTGAAGATGGCTTGCTCTGAACTGTGGCCTCACTAGAACGTTAAGTCGGCCAACTCGTGGCGAGACAGTCCAGGTTGCATCGCCATCAGAATGTAACTCTACATCTGGCAAGTGTCTTAAGAGCCGGACAGACGCGCTCAAATTCGATTCGACCGCTGAGGATAGAGACGCGGTGCTTTCGCTCATGGCCGCTCCTTCGCAGGGTGGAAACACGCCTCTGCCTTCAGGAATCCGCGCAAAGCATCAGTGGCTCATGGCGCGCACAATAGGCAGGCGCAGAATCTCCGCCACTGCCATGCCTGGATTCAGATGCGCTTTCGTTCGGCCCCGCCGGATGGCTCTCGTCAACAGGCTTGCGCTTCCTGCAATACCACGCACAGCATCAGAGAGAGAACGTAATCCAGACTCCTCCAATGCTGCGCAGCCTCGATCTAGATACGACTGCGCAAGCGAGATGCTGTCAGTCCAAGCGGTCCCACTCAGAAGTCCAGTCGCTGCGATGTCCCATGAGACGGCCGCTGCCTTGACACCGGTCAAGGCCGCAGCCAATGGCATGGTATAGATGCCGTTATTAAAGTCTTTTTGCACATCAACAACATCATCAAGAAGCTGAACACCCACGACTACTTCAGCCAAACCGCGCTGAAGGCGATCCAATAAATTCCACCGGTCGCTAACGTCACAGTAAGCAACCACACAGGCATCGAGCATACTCGCGCGGACGCGCAGCATCTCCAAGTCCACCCTGTTATATGGCGCGACGTTTCCCGCTCGTTTCCAAAGCCATCGTTCGCCCTGCATAGCCTTTTCGACATAGCCCTCAAACAGTTCAAGAAAGAACACGGCATCCGAAGTGATGCTCAAGTAGAGCATCCGGCCTCGTGAAAGCATAACATGGCTCGCATGCGCTAACATTGCCAGATCTTCGCGGTTTCTTTCGTCGGCTACGTCGTCCAGCAGATGCGTAAAGTGGTCGCATGCCAGATATGCGGCACAAAGAGCCGACAATTTGGCGACGTCGGAAATACCAAATACTTCGTTCAGCAGAAACGGGACAAGAAGGTTGGGGTGCGACCATCGGCCTGCCGAGTCTACGCGTTCCTTCAGGTAGGGTCGAAGCACCATCTGCAGTTCCCAATTGAGATTGTTTATGAACGCTTCGTGTTGTTTCACGCCGGCCATGAAAGTGTTCGCCGTGCGGCGAAGCCCAGCGGTGCTGGCATATGATTCAAGGGCTAATGTGCTCATAGAATTCTCTTTACTTAGCTGGTGTTGTTTTTGTGAGCTTCTGATTCCAAGGGAAGAAAAGGGCGAGGAGGAGGAGGACGCCGATAAAAGTGCGGCAGTAGTTCATCGGACAATCTACGGTGTTGGGCCAAATCCACGGGATGAATTGCTTTCCCTGATACGCTTTGAGGTCTACGAAATACTCCGCGTTCGCAGCACCTAAGAAGACGGTCGCAATTGCCGCAACAAACAGGACGATCTCGTATACAACCGCCGCCCAGGAAATCTGTTGTGGCTTGCCGAGTCGCGCGAAGTAACTCCGAATGCAGTAAGTCACGAGAAACATGGCCACAATGTTTGTGCAAGATACAAGCGTTAGCAACACGTTCATGGTGACCTCGACTTGCGCTCCATCAGTAGAAAGGCCGTGTTTCAGAACATACCACTCACCTGCACTCGGCAGGAAAACAACCGCCCAAGAGGAAATCACGCTCACATAAAAGTTCGTGTCGGTGACGCGTCGCCACACCGCAGCCACGATAGGCCCCACTATGATGAGCACGTAAACAATGCTCCAGATGATTGGTAACCAAGTCATAGTCATTCTCCGTTAAACGGCCGCAATCCTCGTCCCAATTCCATTGGCCTTGTCGGCTCTCTTTTGCGCGAGCGCGAGCAAACACAACGCTAACGCGATGGGCAAGGCCATCATTCCAAGCGCCGCCCGGTATGCGATGCTGTCTTCATGCGCTCGCAAGACCAGCGGCACGGACCACAGCAGCGGCCCCACGATGCTCGCAAAGCGTTCAAACGAGCAGTAGAGGCCAAAGTATTCAGCCACCTTGTCCTTAGGAATGAGCTGGAAGAATAACACTCGCGACGAATTGAACAGAATGCCGTAAAGGATGCCCATCAGAACAAAGACCACATGGAATCCCCACTCTGCAGTCGTGAATGTCGCGGCTATAATTGTCATGAGCCAACCGACCGTGCAGTGAAGCAACACCCTGAAGCTTCGGCTTGGATCGGTCAGACGTTTTTCAACGGCAGCCGCCACAGCGCTCACTAACAAGAACGCGAGGAAAGCGGCGGCTTTTCTTTCATCGCTCATGACGAACACCTTCTCCATGAAGATGGTGATATTGTTCGAGATGGTCAGGATCGCATCAGAGTAGAGGAAGAAGGCCATCATGAACGCGAACAACACGGGGTAATGCCTTAACTCACGCAGCAAGCCCACAACCGTTCGTTTACCGATGTTAACCGCATGGCTGCCGCGTCCCTCCAAATCTCTGATCATGAACAAACTGAGTGCGGTTAATGCGCCAAAGGCCAAGGTGGATGGCAAGATCGCATTCATACGGTTCGCCGTATGGAAAAAAAGGTGCCCTTTCACAACCGGGTCAATCGCAATCACCGCTACGATTCCCCCAATCCATCCCCACGCCAGACCGATGCCCGAAACCTTAGACAATTCTGCCGCAGTAGAGAGCGGTTTCAGTAGTGCGTTGTAAAAAACGAGGCTCAGTTGGTAGAAGTATAGGACAGCCGCAAAACAAATCAGGCTGAGAACATTTCGAAGGACGCCGGATTGCAGGGCCACCCCGCCGATGCCCAGCACCAGCCCCGACAGGAAAAGGCCAATGCTGGTGATCCACAAGAGGCGCATACATTCACCACGCTCGTCTGCCCTAGCCCCGAACTGCGGTGCCGTGAAGATGAGTAAAACGGAACTCAACAAGACGGTGAGGTTGAAGAGACTGCCAGAAACACCGTTGTCCACAACTAGCCACTGCGGAAAATAAAGACCCCCGTTGATGATCAAGATCGAGTTTGCGAAATCAAAAAGATACCATCCCCACCGCTGCCGACGGTTGAGGCTCAAGTCGGTCGTTTTCATTTCCTTTGCGCTTTGATCAACTCGTTCGTTTTGACAACGATAGCCCGCCACTCGCTTTGCGACGGCAGTTCGCTGACGGCGAACAGGAGCACAATGACATTGTTGCAGTTGATTGAGGGTGCTTGCAAGCATGTTGTTGAATTGTTGACTGCTGACTTCGGTGGGCTAGCTCTGCGCGCGTCGGCGGATCTGATGATGCTCAGCAAGCGCTGTCGCTGTAATCTCACGGCTCACAAACGGAAGAAGCGGGCGCGCCGGGAACGCGCTGCTTTCTTCTGCCCCCCCCCAAGAAACGATCCCAGCTTAAACGCCGCGCGCCGTTCCTCGGTTGTTGTTGCTCTCTTTGCCGACGCGCGCACGTCGTAGTTCCGCGCTGGCGTCCTGTCCAGCGACCGGAACAGTGCCGCTGAGAACGCAGAGAAAGGGCCCACCTCGAATGTCCGGTCCACACTTCAGCTCGAAAGCTGGAGTTGGGCAGACAGGAATGTCCACCTTACGATCAATTTCGGTTCTTGGGTTTAAACGGGTTTTGCGACAGAGCAGAGAATGAGTCAACCGCTGCTCCATGTGGCCTCGCCTGGGTTCAACGTGCGCAGGCCGGAGTGCTTATCGCGCCGGTAGGCTTTGTTTCGCCGGTAGCTTGCTACCCTGTCCTGCAACCTCAAGTCGCCTGGCCAAAAGCTCTCTCATTAACGATCCACTATGAACTCTGACAAACGCGGGATTGTCTTGGCGGACGCGTTATGAAAAACAGCCGTGGCTTTACGAACGCGGGAAGTTTTTAAAGAAGAGCATTACGATATTTCAACGGCCCTGCCTCCGGCCTTGGCTTTTGGATAGCCCGGTTGCTCTGGTTGCCGTCAGTGTCTGGCAGAGGGCGATGTGATCCAAATATAATCGATGCGGCAGGTGCCGGTCAGGGGCTGGCCGGTGGCCAGATCCAGGCGGAGTTGGCGCAGGCGGACGGGGTCGGCTGAGTCGTTGGCGAGCTTCACCATATACGTCCGGCATTGGGGGTCGTTGGGGACGACGGTGAAGGTCTGAGTTTTGGCGTTGGCCCAGTCGGGGGCGGAGTCGGTCGTGTATCGGACGCGCATTTCGGTGGCCGGCGTGTGGTTTTGGAGGCGGAGGAGCAGCGTCTTTCTGCCGGTCAGGGCGATGTTCAGGTGGTCGGGCGAGAGGAGGTGGGCGTCGGAGCTGGAATCGAGAGCCACAATGTAATAGCCGCCGGCCACGAGCTTCACCGGATCGGAGGTGGTCGACCAGAGCGGATCGGGCCGGAGCGGGTCGAGCCAATGCTGAGTGCGCGTGCCCGGGTTAACCTCGGTCCAGCCTTCCTTGTCGAGATTCCGGTTGAACTCCCAGGCGGCAACGACCGACGTGCCCCGCAGGAGAATGTGGATGGTCACTTGGGCGCTGGTCCAAAGCTGGCTGTCGTCGGCCACCAGACGCAGGATGTAATCACCCGGGCGTTCGAAGGTGGCGCGGGTCGCGGCTGAATGGGCGTTGTCGAAGGTGACAGGACCGGGGCCTTCGAGCACTTCCCAACTAACCGACAGTGGTTTGCCTTCGGGTTGGCCGTCGTCGCTGACGTGGCCGGCCAGAGTCACGCGTCGCTGGTCAGTGCGGATGTCGTGGCCGGCGTCCACCACCGGCGGGCGGTTGTAGGGCATCGCGCGGTCCATGTCGGCGACGGTCTTGTAGGCTGTGTTGTCGCGGAGCGTCCAGGAGGTCAGGCGCGGGGCCTCGTTGGTGAAGAACCCGACGCCGGGAAGGAGCACATAGCCGTTGCCTTGGACCGTGCCGCTGCTGCAACAAATCGACGGATCGCGGGCGCCACCCCAGACGTAGATTTCGGCCGGGCCCAGCTTGCGGGCCACGTTGTTCTGGATGAACCGCGATTTGCGGACCTCGATGTTGGTGGTTTGCGGCGAGCGCAGACCGAGGACTTCGATGGCCGCCCCGGCGTTGTTCTGGAAGGTGCAATGATCAATGAGGCAGGCGTTGCCGCTGTTCTCGAAGTCAATGCCGCCCTCGTCGTGGCTGCCCGAGTCGGGCTGGTTACGGAAGTAACAGTTGCGGATGATCAGGCCTTGTGGATCGCCGAGCATGATGCCCATCGTGCCGGCGCTGGCGTGCCAGCCCGAGGCGTCAAAGACGCTGTCGCGGAGCACCGCGCGGTGCACGTTGACCAAGAACGGATGGGGCGAGGTGTTATGGGCGTAGTTATCATGGCAGAAGACACGCTCCACCAGCACGTCGTTGCCGTGGACGTAGTAGCCCGACGAGCACTGGAACATCTCGCAGTCGCGCAAGACGAGGTCGCGGGCCGGCATGCCGGCGATGGCGATGCCCTCCGAGTGGCTCATGTTGTCGCCGCTGGCGCCGCGGCGGCCGAGCCATTCGGGAATGCCGTGGGCGTTGAAGCGGTAGAGGCCTTCGATGTGATGGGCGATGCAGTCTTCGATGACCAGCCCGCTGTGGCCAGACTCCGAGTAGTTGACGATCAAGCCCTTGCCGGCGAAGCACACGACCAGACTGCGGATGCGGAGGAAGTCGGGATTGCGGATCAGCGCGCAACGGTCATCAATGTCCCAGTTGCGGCGGATGATGGGGCGGGCGCCCGTGCCATAGGCACCGATTTCTGCCCAGTTGTCGGCCGTGCCGCGGGCGGCGATGTCGAGTTCCTGATTGAAGACGCTGCCGCGGCGGAGCAGCAACCGCTCGCCGGGTCCCAGGATCTTGCCGTTGACCTTCGAAAAATCCTTCCAAGCCGTCTTGGGCGACGTGCCAGCCCGGGCGTTGTTGCCGGCGACACTGTCAATGTAATAGGTCGTGGCCTTCGACTCGCCGA
This sequence comes from Verrucomicrobiota bacterium, assembly GCA_016235595.1. Taxonomy (GTDB): domain Bacteria; phylum Verrucomicrobiota; class Verrucomicrobiia; order CAIQCK01; family CAIQCK01; genus CAIQCK01. The sequence goes on along the minus strand of JACRJX010000015.1, from coordinate 37,973 downwards.
CCGCGGCCGGTGGCAGGCGCTGCGAAGCCGAGGGCGGCAGGCCGTCTTCGCTGGGGAAGAAGACCAACTGATGCCGGGCGGTCAACGGCGGAGCGCCGGTTGCGGTCACCTGGATCTCGGCGGCTCCAATGGCCGGCGCATCGGATTGCACACCCCAGTCAATCGTCTTCTCAGAGCCCATCGGCATGCTTCCCAGCTTGTGAACCGTTGGACCCAGCACGCGGACGCCAGCCGGGAGCTTGAACCGAACAACGACCGACTCGCTGTCCATGCCGATGTTGCGAAGGGTCGTCACCAGCTTTTCCGGGCGACCGGCCAGTAGGATCGCATGTTCCTGCCGGGCGGCGCGGACCCGGAGCGTCGGCAGTCGGGGGTTTTCGATTCTCAGGTTATCAATCAATCCGCCCAGACCGCCAATGACCAGCGGGTTGTTCGTGCCCTTGGCCAGGCCGGAGCGCACGGTATGACTCCGCTGGCCGTTCACGTCCAGCGTCAAGGTCGAGCCGTCCCATTGGGCCGTCAGGCGATACCATTGGCCGGGCTCAATCTTCACGTTCGACGATACCCGCGGTTCCCAGCCGTCGAGGTGGACGAAGAAGGCGAAACAACCGCCTTCCTTGGCCGAGTTGAGGCGGAGCTGATACTCGCCATCTTTGATGGCCAGGCGCCGCCCCTCGGCTGGCACCTTGTCGAAATAGACGGAGCAGTCGAGCCGGAACCCAGGGGCAAGCTGCAACTGCGGATCGCTGGCCACTTGAACCGTGCGTGAGCCGGACCGCAGGGCCTGCCCGCCGGGGACCGCAGCGAACGCGACGTCTTTGCCCGACAGATCGTGCCCATGGCCGGACGAGTCGCGAAGATTGCCCTCGAAGAGCCACTGGGCGACGCCGGCCGGCGGGGCGGCAGGGTTCTCGATCCGCAGCTCGTCCAGCACGCCGTCGAAGGGGCCCAACTCCAGCGGTTCGCCCGAAGGCAGCGGCACGCCCGAGCGGCGGACACGGGTTCGCTGGCCGTCAACGTCGAGCCAAATCTCCTTGCCGTCCCAGCCGGCGGCGACGTGATACCACACGCCGACTTTGGCCGGTAGTGCCGAGCGGACCCGCGGCTCCCAGCCGTCGATGTCCAGGAAGAAAGCAAAATGCCCACCCTCTTGCGGCGGATCGACGCGAAGCTGATAGGCGTGCGGCTTGATCAGCAACGTCTTCCAACTTGGGCCCAGCGAATCAAGCTTGACCCAGCACTCGATCTGCAGTCCGGGCGCCGGCCGCAGGTCAGGGCTGTCGGGCACGACGGCCGGTTTGTGGCCGCAGCGGAGTCCTTGGCCCGTGTGTCCCGATACGAACGAGGCATCTGTGGCGAAGGCGTCGTTGCCGCGGCCGGAACGGTCGGCCAGATTGCCGTCGAAGCTCCAGACGCCGATGGCCGGCCGCTCTTGGGCCGAGACTGGCATCGCGCTGCCGGACAGGACGACAACGAGAACAGATGCGACGAGCGTGGAACATTTCATCGGATGGCCATTTCAAGGGGATTGTCATCTGGGTTCACCAGCGCGATCGCTGTCGTGCTTGCACTTGAAGAGAAGCTGCCGTGTTGTCGTCGAGTCGACATATCATTTCCCCAAAACATAGCTACACTTGCGTTGCCAAGGCTTCCATCGCGTCATGTCGGCAGGCGCGCGGAGTTTATGCTGGCACCAATTCAATCTTGATCTTGCGTCCCAATGCGCGCGCGGCCTTGCCGAGCGTGTTCAAGGTGACCGAGGGGTTGGACGCATCCAATAACCGATCCACTGCCGCCCGGCTCGTCTTCATGCGTGCTGCCATTTGCCCCTTGGTGAGTTCACTCTCTTTCAACAAGCGTTCCAATTGCAGGCTCACCGCCTGCTTCAGCGCACGAGCTTCGACTTCTCCCAGGATTCCCTGCTCATTCAGGAAATCTCGGAAGTCACTTCCGCGATGGGTTCTTTTGTTCATAGGTTTCCAAATATTGTCTTTTTCGTTTCTTCGCCAGATCGAGTTCGTCCGGAGGTGTTTTTTGCTGCTTCTTGATAAAACCGTGAAACAGGACAATTTCTTCATCCACCACCGCGAACAATGTTCGCGCGATGCGGTTATTTAATCTCGAACGGACTTCCCAAATACCGTCACCCAAATTGTCAACCAGCGGCTTCCCGACTGGCCACGCAAACTGCACTGTCAAAATATCTGCGCCGATGGTCTTGCAATCTTCTTTCGGCAAAGTTTTGAGCCACTCACGCACCGGCTCGTTGTCCGCCTCGGTCTTGAAGAACACGACGCGGAGCGGGCGTTCTGTTTTCATTCACAAATGAATGTATCAAAAATGATACATTTGTCAACTTGTTGATGTCGCGCACCTCAACCCCCGTCAAAAAGGAACTGCGCGTGACTTCACCTGACGCTTCAATCTGAACGCTGGCAAACGCGGGATTGTTTTGGTGGACGCGTTGTGACAAACTGCCGCGGCTTTACGAACGTGGGAAATTTTCAAGGAAGAGCATTGCGATATGCCATCGAGGAAACGAGACCTGCAACAACTCGCCATCGCCCTGCGACGATTCGCCAGCGAACGCGACTGGGAAAAGTTCCATTCGCCAAAGAATCTATCAATGGCACTCATTGGCGAGACCGCCGAGATTTTGGAGCATTTCCAGTGGCTGAGTGAAGCGGAGAGCAAAACCCTCCCCGCCGCCAAAAAAGCTGAGGTGGAAGAGGAACTGGGCGACACGTTGATTTATCTCGTGCGTCTGGCCGACAAACTCGACATTGACCTCATCGAGGCCGCCTTCAGCAAACTTGAGAAGAACCGCAAGAAATACCCCGCCGCTCTCGTTCGGGGCAAAGCTCACAAATACACCCACTACCAGAAATGAAACAAATTTTCGTATTCACCGCAGGCGACGCGGATGCCAGGAGCCACCTGGACGATTCGATCATCAATCCAATCTCAGACGAACTGGTGGCGAAACACGCCCCCAAAGATCTGGAACACAAGATCGCTGACATCAAGACCAAGGGGGGCGGAGTTTACGCGTGGGGCGCAACGCCTGGCCCCTTCAATCAACGGAACTGGGAACTCATGGAGCCCGGCGACGTCGTGCTCTGTGTTTACGGTGCCGCCTATCACTTCGTCGCGGAATGCGTGGACAAGACCAACAGCAAAGACCTTGCGCGGGCCATCTGGGGAACGCGGGCTGATAACGGGGAGACGTGGCAATACATGTATTTCCTGACGAAGCCCAAGGCGGTGGAAGTGCCGCTGGACGCTGTAGCCACTTATCTGAACTCCCGATATATGGGATTTGCGCGAATCTCCGACGAGAAGCTGGAGAAGATCATCGGCAAGTTTGGCAGTATCGAGGCCTTCATCGAGCAGAAGTTCCTCTCAACCATTCCCTTCGAACTGGATGCGGAGAGGGATTTTCTTGGGATCATGAGGCGCTACCAGCAGGAGAACACTGTTTTCCGAAGCGCCCATCAAGGCGCACGCTATTGCGTAGCATCCGTCGATGCCAACGGCTGCGATATTCAGCGACTTGACGCCAGCGAGAACGAGCGCTGCACCATCACGCAATTGGAAAAGAAGATCGAAATGGTTCGATCCGGCGGCGGGAGTTGTCCCTTCAACGAAGACTTCAATGGCACAGTCGCCATCAGAACCGGCTTTCTCCAAGCCCGCTTTTTCGCTCTCAGCGCCAATCGGGAGAACATCCTCGACGTGAGCAATGAGCGTAAGGCACTGGACGTGTTCTGCGAGACATTGAAGAAACTCAACGTCGACCGGAGTTCGGGGAAACCCAAACTTTACAAGCCCGCCATGATTGCCTGCGTGGTCGATGGGATTGCCAGTGGCGAGTTGACGGAGAACAAGATCACCTTCGATTGGATTGCCCCCAAGTTCATTTCGAAGATGGCTTCACTGGGCGAGCAAGTCACGGATAGCGAGGCTGCCATGCCCTTCGTTCACCTCAACGGCGACCTCTTCTGGATGCTTTGTCACAAGAACCTCGCCACATTCGACATCGATGGAAGGGAAGGGTCTGGCGCAGTTCGCGAGAAGATTTCTCACGTCACGATCAAAGACACCTTCTGGTCACTCCTGCAATCGCCTGAGAACCAGGCCCAAGTCCTTGACGCTTTGGCAAAAACCTGGTGGCCTTCAACTGACAAACCGCAATGCTGGTGGGTTTGTCAGGGTTCAACCTACGAGCACGAGAGCAAGGGTGGCTACATCTGGGCACCCCAACGAGGCAAGAATGGCCAGCAGTTGTTCTACTGGACAAACGTCTCGAACGTGAAGAAGGGCGATATCGTCATTAATTATGCCCAGGGCATTCGGGCCATCTCTCTGGCCACAGAAGACGGCCAATCCTCTCAGAAACCCGCTGAGTTGGAAGGGAACAGTTGGACCAAGGAAGGCTGGCTCGCCCGACTGAAGTATTCCTCATTCGAACAACCCATCCCCCTCGGCTCAGTGGGCGCCGAGATCGCCAAGCTAGACCACGACCAAAGCCCCTTCAACGTCAATGGTGGAGTCAATCAAGGCTACCTCTTTCAGGTGCAGCCAGAAGCTCTGCGCATCCTGCTCAAACTTTTCAATCTCGATGATCTTCCCGAACCGGTTCAAAAGGCAATCAAGAGTCTTTTAGGCAATGCGACAGGAGAAACCGTGACAACAACCCAACCCATCCTATCCCAGATATTCGACCGCGTGGCCGGCAAGGGCATGGTGTTCTCGAAAGAGGACATCGCCAACTTCTACTGCTGCCTGCGCACCAAACCTTTCGTCATCCTGGCCGGCATCTCCGGCACGGGCAAATCCAAGCTGGCGAGGTATTTCGCTGAGGCGGTCGGCGCCACCACCGGTAACCACCGTTTCACCCTCATTCCCGTCAGGCCCGACTGGAATGATAACAGCGATCTCATTGGGTATTTCGACCTCCAAGGGCAGTTCCAGCCCGGCGCTCTGGTGCCGACGCTCATCCGTGCTCTGGCCAGCCCACAGGAGCCGTTCTTCCTGTGCCTTGACGAGATGAATCTTGCGCGCGTGGAACATTACTTTTCCGATTTCCTCAGTGTCATCGAATCCAGACGATGGCCGGCCAACGCCGCTGCAGACCGGATTCTGACGGACCCGATCCTCACCACCAAGCAGGTCGCCAGCCTTACGAATTCAACCCAGCTCGATGAGGATGTGAAAGCGGCTCTTCTGCCGTTGGCAACTTCTTATCCGGGTGGTCTGCCCTTCCCCGATAATCTCTTCGTCATCGGCACGGTGAACATGGATGAAACCACCCACCCCTTCAGCCGCAAGGTCCTCGATCGTGCCAATGCCATCGAGTTCTCCGATATCCGGCTGCAGGAAGGTTTGACGGCCGTGGGTGCCGCCGCCTCGTTGCCGCCGGTGGCGCTGGCCAATGTCGAATTGAAGGCCCGGTTCATCTCGATGACGGATTTTGCGCCGGTGGACCCGACGCTGGCCCAATACACCGCCAAGCGAATGACGGAACTCAACAATATCCTGAAGAGGGCCGGCTTCGAGATCGGCTACCGGATCCGGGACGAGGCCGCTTTCTACCTTTATTACGCGAACGAGGCCGGGCTCGACAAAGAGAAGGCCTTTCAGCGGGTCATCCTGCAGAAGATCCTCCCCCGGATTCAGGGCAGTTCCAATCTGGTCAGGGATGTCTTGGCCAATCTTCTGAATCAGTTCATGGCCGGTGGGTCGAAGGTGGACCCCACCGAAAAGGATGGCTTCCTCGACAAACTCATGACCCTCGCCGCGTCAGGGTCAGCCATTCAGCGCAAGATCAGCCATATGCTGATCCGATACGAACAGGACGGATTCACGTCTTACTGGGCAAGCTAGGAGAAGGCCTTTCGATGGCCGCACGAGTCAGACTACTGAGAGTCGAATGCCCCGGTCGGCTGACGGTGGAGATCGTCGGACCGCAGCGGACGCAACGGTTTGCCCTACCAACAGGTTCCCGCCTGTTCCTTGCCGGCTATCCGCTGGAGCAGATCAAACTTCAGACTTTCGAAGGCGCCCTCGAATACAAGCCGGGACCGGAGATGAAGTGCCCGGTGTTCCTGTTCGAAGAAACCGACTATGAGTTCATCGTCACGCTCGATGACAAGGAGCTGACCCCGGCCAATATCAAGCTCTCTGCTCCGGGTAGACGGTTGCCGGACGAACTACGGCAGGTGGCCAACAGCAATGTTCTGACCTGTGTGCTGAACGTGGGATCGCAGGCCGGTTATCTGGATCTCGATCTGGCCCATGATGGGCAGTTTTTGCTGAAGCTCGGGCTGGAGGTGTTCCCCAGCAAGATCGATTACCGGAAGGACCTCGTCGACATTCGCGTGGATCTCGAGCGAGAGGTGAGGGAACTCGCTCACGACATCGGCCGGCTCACTTATCACAAGGCCAGTCGTCGACGGGGCGTCCAGCCCGGTGAGGTGGAGTGGCTCGAGAACATCCGCAGCCTGTTTGACGACCTGCAAAAGGCCTTCAATCGCATCCGGCAGGCGCCTCGCACGAAGATTGATGTGGATGAACAGATTCGACGCGCCGACCGGCCCACCCGTCATGGCGCTTCGGTCCTTCGGTTCGTCCGATCACATGCCGGTCAATGTGTGGAATCGGCCGTCGGCCACTTCCAAGTGAACGAGAAAACTTATCGTGCCCGGGTGCTTCCCGTGGAAAGGAAGATTCTTTCCTACGATACGGTCGAGAATCGATTTGTGAAGTGGGCGGTGGCATTGCTGCTGCGTCGGGTTCGGCTCAGTTGCAAGAGATTGTCCAAACCCGAAGGGACCACGTCAGATCCGTGGGTCAGCCGGTTGCAACGAGCTGACCGGGAATTGCGCCGTGATCTCGATGCGGGATTTTTGCAGGAGGTCAACGGTTCTATGAGCGCACCGGTCCAGTCGTTGGCGCTTCACATGGCGCCGGGTTACCGGGAGTTTTTCACGACGTTCTTGGATATCCTCTCCGGTCTGGAAATTCATGGTGGCCCCTTCGATCTCTCGGAAAAGGAGCTGTCCACGCTGTATGAGATGTGGTGTTTCATCAAGCTCGGCAGTCTCCTGCGGAGGGATTGCAGGATGGCTTCGACTCCGAATTGGCTGAAGGTGGATCGCTCGGGAATCACGGTGAAACTCAAGAAAGGCGTCACTTCCAAGTTGTCGCTGCAGTCGAAGCAGGGGGAGAAGATACGGCTGTCTTACAATCCCAGTGAATCATCGCCCACAGGTAATTGGAGACCCGACAACATGCTGGAAATCCGCAAGGGCGGCAACAAACGCGGATTTCACTACGTGTTCGATGCGAAGTATCGGCTGGCGGATGACGCAGATTACGTGGCAGTTCACAAGGCCCCTGGTCCACCCGAGGACACAATCAACCGCATGCACGCCTACCGTGATCAGATTGTTTACGACATCATGAACGCGGATCATGATGCCGGCGAGGAGCGGACAGTCTGGGATGTCGGCCAGCGACTCTACGCCCAAAAAACCGTTTCCGCCTTTGTCTTGTATCCCTATTCGGGGGCGGATGCTGAGAAAAACCAGTTCTACGGTTCCATCAACAAGGTGGGCATTGGAGGCCTTCCGTTCCTGCCCGGGAACACCGATTTGGTGAATAACCTCTTAAAGCAAATTCTCGACCGGACGGATGAGACTGAAGAGGATATTGCGGTGCAACTGCGTTCGGTCGAAGAGCGGCGCAAGATCATGCGCTCGCTGCAATATGGCATGCTAGCCATCGTCCCGACGAAGGAGCAGTTGGATTACATTCTCAAGCATCAGATTTATCACATGCCCTACGCCGAACTGCAAGGCGTGCGCTTGAGGGCGGATTTCATTGTATTCTTCCAGAGCAAAAAGGCTTTCGGCAAAGAATCCGGAATCCATTATTGGGCTCCAGTGAAGAACTTCAGGGTGGGGATGCGAAATCAAATCAAACCTGCCCCGCCAGGGCCAGGCCGACACGGAGGCCTCTACGCATGGTTCGAACTGCGGAAGGCGCAAACGCTTGAACGCCCTATTCCGGCCAATCCATCAGGTCATCCGCAGTTCTTCCGTGTCACAACCCGCCTCGCGCTAGATGAAGCGCGGACGATGGAGGAACTGAGTTTGGTGCGGGAGCCGGAACGGCGTCTCTACAGAGAACTACTGGCTGCTGGATACAAAGTCGCGATCAAGGAAGTGCGGGCGGGTAAGCCGACCTACGACATCGCTGACCTCAACTTGAGTTTTGAGATTTACGGTCAGAAGAAGCGGATGATCCGGATTCGCTTCGATTCGCGCCGCAGTGCCTTCATCAGCGAGGGGCAGGAATCGTTCCGGTTTGATGACCTCATGTTTGATCCGGCCGCTTGCCTTGGACGGTTGCGCTTGAGCATCGGACAGAACCCAACCAAAACGGCTTGAGACATTTGGAATTCATCAAACCCACTGCTTTTATCACTGCCTGCAACAGGAGATTGACGTATTCTGGACAGAGTCATCTTGTTCCAGCTTGGGACAGGTGTTTTGCACCGCTGACCTCTTAAAATAAAGGAGCTTTCATAACTGCCCCCGATAACCCAGCCGTCCAGCCGCAGCAGATCCGCGCCCGTAATAAAGCAACGTTAGACATGCTGCATGAGAAATGCTCCAGTGGAGTTTTGGATTTGATTCGTCAACGCCCCACTTACGTGTTCCATGAGGGGAGTTTCACCCACGAGTTCACGGATTATCAGCTCGGCCGGTTTCTGGGATTTGAACGAAAAGATCAATTTGAACACGTATCCTTAGTGAACGCTTTGTCTCATTTGGCGTTCCCAGAATTCAAGTCGTTTACGGTTAAGTTTGATGAGGAGAAGTATTCTATGCGCGCTCGGCTTTGCATTGGCCTCAAGGAGAATGCCGAATGGTGCAACGTCCTCGATGAAGCTTGGAGCCATCTCTCGCGAGCCAATCCCCCGCACCTGACGGATAACGCGAATCAGTTACTTAGATGGGCTCGGCAGCGATCCCGTCCGGAAAACTGGGTGGCTCGAAGCACGCTGGGTCGTCAAGCCGGACTGCGCGGCACTAGTTGGACCAGCGATTTGATTAAAACCCATCTGGATGAGATACGACGAAAAACGGACGCCACCATACGCTACGAAAACAAACAAGATGAGTTCCGAATCTGGTTCGAATCAAACGTCAACTCGCCACTGGAGGTTGGCCCGATAAACCCGTCGCTCGAGTTCTCTTTCAAAGACCCCAGTTACCGGGAGTGGGAGCAGTTCGAACGGCTGGTCTATTCGATTGTGAAAGAAACGACGTTCCCAGACGGCCATGAGTGGTTGGTCTTGTTCCGGATTCAGGACCGCAGAACCCTTAAGACTTGTTTCCCGAAATGGGATGGACACGACAAGGATCTTTGGAATTTCTTCGGCCAAGCCAAACTTCAGTGTGGTCTAGCCTTGGGCTATTCCTTCCAGGACCCCAATCCATGGACTATCCATATCGGGCCGAAGCAAGGCACGGACTGGCCTAAGGTCAAGGCAGCGATCCATGCGAAGGAAACGTCGCCATCCTTGGAACAAAAATACGGTCTCTCCGGGGCCGCCGGACAATTGCTTCGGTGGATTGAACGAATCGCGGCAGCGGATGGAACCTTAACCCCCACCGTGGAAGATCATCTTCATCAACAGATCGGTTTGGATCCGGAATGGGATCGCAACAATCTCCCCGCTTACATCGTGCAGTTGGTCGAAGAGATTAACGAAAACACTGATTATCGGCTGCGCGTCCAACCGTGGACACATTGCAACCAAGTTATGACGCGTCTGGCTGTAAAGAAAAAACACGTTGAGATGGACTCCGTCATTCGACAAATCCAATGGCTGGGACTCAGCCAAAACAGGGTGTTGAATTCCACAGAAGTCCGACGAGTTCTCGACCAGTTGCTAGGCGATCTGCCTTCTTCGTGACTCCTTGACATTTGACATGCCGAAAGTGGACAAGTATTCAGCGAAGATACAGAACAACCGGCTATTTCACCCAAACCGCTTGGTGTATCCCGCATCTTCAGCAGGCTGGTCGGTGAACTTGTCGTAGATGCCCACAATGACACCGTCAGTTGGCTTGATGCCCGCCAAGGTTTGCTTGAAAGCGTTCTCGATCCACTCGCGGCGTTCCGAGAGCCGGCCCGCGGCGAGTATCTTGAACGCGAGGCACGGGCGCTTGGTTTGCCGCATGACCTTGAACATGCGGGGCGGGTCGCTTTGCAGATAGACTTCGCCCACGGGAATCGGCACCGCGCCCAGCAGTTTCTGGAGTTCCTCGGCACTGCGATGGCGTTCATAGACGCAGCACATGTAGAAGTCCACATCCCAGCCCTTCGACTCGATGGCGTCCACCACGGCGGGCATGTGCGTCGAGACGCCCGCCATCAGCCCGGCATCGCGCACGCGCTTGAGAAAGTCGTGGATGTCGTCAAGCTTGCCGCCCTTGAAAAGACGGTCGGTGACCTCGCCGTGATGGGCAATGGCGACACAGCCGGCCTTCAGCAACGGCGCGATCTCCTTCGGGTCAGCGCCCAGCGAGATGTAACGCATCTTGCCGTCCCCGGCGACGAACTGTTGATACAGTTCGTGGTTCTTGCCGCCGGACTGCCAGAAGTTGATGCCGGCCTCCTGGCAGCGCCGCAAGGTCTTCAACACCTGCTCCGGCGTGTAGTATTGCTTCATCTCCCTGTTCACGAATGTGGAGAGATGCGAGCCACCGTTGAACGGGTTGGCGCCGCAAACCAGCCGCGACATCGAGTGCGGGCCAAAACGGATTTGCGGAAGCGCGTCCACCGCTGCGGATGCGGCCGTGGCGCGACTGGCGAGCCGTGCGGCGCTCAAGGCGACGGGGAGAACGCTGATCGTTTTAAGAAACCCGCGGCGCGAGTGGCCGCGACCGGTTTGAGGTAGCGGGGGAATGTCCGGATGTGGCGTGTTCATAGGTTGGCGAGACCGATAAAATGCCTGGCAGTCGAGCTTGTCAAGAGTGAGCCGGCATAAGTGCCGTCTGCCGAAGCCCGATGGTGGCGAGATGAAGGTTGATCGTAGTGATCGGGCGTGGTAAAGACGCGCCCAATTGTTTGTGGCAGAAAAGTTACCGACACTTCTATTATGAAAGGCATACCGATCCTCCACGTCGAGGCCAACTGCATCGCCCGGGCTTGGGAACTCTCGCTCATCGAGCTGCACAAGAACGGTTGCAACGTCCAAACCGAATACGACAAGCCGACCGACCCGCCCAGCAAGGATGCCACGATGATCATCGCCATCACCGAGCCCCTCTCGGAGCCGATGATCCACATGGATTTCCCCGGCGGCCCCGTCGAGCTTGAGGAATACGTCATGGAGGTGCTCGAAGGCATCAAGGACCACCTCGTGCGCGACCCAAACAACCCGAAGGACACGCGCTGGGAATACACCTACCACCAGCGGCTGTTCGGCTACGACGTGCCGGGGATGAAGCCGTTGGACCAGATCGAGACCATCTGCCGCAAGTTGGCGAAGACGCCGCACACGCGGCGCGCGCAGGCCGTCACGTGGAAGGTCTGGGAGGACAACGACTGCTACGATCCCGCCTGCCTCCAGAGCATCTGGTGTCGCATTCTGGAAGAGGAGGCCGACCAGCCGGTGCTGAGCATGAATGTCCGCTTCCGCTCCAACGACGCCTACAAGGCCGCGTTCATGAACATGTTCGCGCTGGTGCAGTTGCAGAAGAAGATCGCCGCACGCGTCTCCGAGTTGATAGGCCGCGAGGTCGCGGTAGGCCGCTACTGCCATATCGCCGACAGCTACCACATCTACGGTTCCTACTTCCGCGAGTTCGAGGGCCGCTTCCTCGGCGCGCTCCAGAAACGCACGTTCGAGCAGCGCACGATGCGCTACGACGACGTGAAGGACATGATGGAGGAAGCGCGCCCGATGCTGCTGGAGAAGGCGAAGAACATGTGACGCTCGCGCCGGCCGGCGGTGCGCTCAAATCACGCCGATTTCGGCGAACGAATCCACCACGCGTTCGGCACCGCTGAGTTTTCGCCGGTCGTAGGTCGTGGTGATGGCGATACATCTCATGCCGGCCCGCCGCGCCGCTTCCACGCCGTGCGGCGCGTCCTCGATCACGAGACAGGTTTCCGGTTTTGAACCAAGCTGGCTCGCGCCATGAAGGAAAAGATCCGGATTCGGCTTCGAGCGAAATCCGACGGCCGCCAACGAAAAAATCTTGGCGTCAAACAACTCCGACAGACCCAGCCGCCGGTCCACGATCCGCAGCAATTCTTCCGCCATCGCCGTTGCGATGCAGGTTTTGTAGGCCGGCCGAACACGTTGGAAGAACTCCATGAAACCCGTGACGAATCCGACATGTTCCTCAAGCTGGCGTCGGACCAGTTCCGTGCGTTCCGCTGCGAGCAATTGGGTGTCGCCTGAAATGCCGCACTCGGTCTTCGTGATCTCCATGCTTTCCAGCGCCGAACGGCCGCTGAACAGATGCTTGAGCCTGTCGCGGTCATAGGCCACGCCTCGCCGGCGCAGAAACTCCTCCTGCGCCTTGTCCCACATCGGTTCGGTGTCAATGACGACGCCCTCCGCGTCAAAAATGATCGTATCAATCATCGTGCACCGGTGGATGGCAGTTGTGAGTTTTTGGAAGGAAAGAACAGGAACCGGGCGTAACAGTAGGCGAGCAGCTCATCGGCCACCAATCGCACGCCTTGGCTGGTTTTCCACCAACGCTTTGGATCGTAGTCGCGGTCCTCGACGGCGATGATTCCCACACGCGTCTTTTCGCCCAGCACTTTTCCGAAAAGCAACCAGGACCGTCGCGCGTGGGCGCCCAGTGAAATGACGTTGAGATTCGCTGGCATGGCGTTGTGCTGTCGCAGCCAGCCGTTCAGAGCCACCGCTGCCGCGTGGGTGCGGTCCTGCCGCACTCGCGGCGATGGCACGGCCAGGACGGCGTCGTTGTTCAAGCCTTTGCGGATCAATATGGCAGCGCCGAGTTCCGCGTAGGTTCCATATTCGGACAAGTGCGACCCTTGCTCCAACGGTCCGCCGGTGACATATACCTTCCTGTAATGATGCCGTTTGAACTCTGCGACGGCTTCCTCAAAGGTGTAATCCGGCGCCCATCCTTCGACGACAAGCACCTCGCCAGACACCGATGCCGTGACTGCCAGAAATGGATGCAGGCTCCCGATGACGATCACTGTTAGCGCCGTCGCGATTGCCAGCACAGCAATCCAACCGCGTAGCGTCGGAACCAGACACTCCCGCCGCCGGAGCAATCCCCAAAATAGTCTGTGCGGTTTCATGTTATTTTCGCTTAACGCGTCTGTAGTTTCTCGAACCAATCTAGGATTGCCGCCGCTTGGCCGGCAAACCAGCCGTGACGACCGCCGGCGACCTCGATGTAATTCACGTTGTAGTGCTCGCCCTTCAACGCCTTGACGGCGTCCCGCGCGCGTCCGACGATGAAAATCTTGTCGTCCGTGCCGTGCACGACGCAGATCGGCAGTTTCGGCTGCATCCGCAGGCTGCCGGTGATGGTCCTCGGCATGACGCCGGAGATTGGCGCAAGCGCGGCGAAGAGTTTCGGTTCTTGGAAGCCGAGCACGTAGCTCCATGTGCCGCCGTCGCTCACGCCGGTCAGCAGCACCCGCTTCGGGTCAATCGGACGTTCGTGATCCAGAGCCACCACCATCCGCGCCACGTGCGATTGGTCGCCGCCCGGCCAAGTGCCACCGTTGGATTTCGGCGCGAGCACAAAGTAACCGCGTTCGGCGGCGATAGGTTTCCACCATCTGATCGGCCCGTCCGGTTTGCCGCCCGCGCCGTGCATCGCCACGATCAACGGCAGCTTCTTGCCCTCTTTCACCTGCGGCGGAACAAAAAGCATGTAGCGTCCCTCGAAGCCGCCGGGAAGTCTTTTGCTCAACACTTCGCCGTCCGAAGCAATGACCGCAGGTGTTGTCATTACCACCGCAAGCAACAGCAAAACAAAACCGTTCAGATTCACAGATACAAACCACATTTTACCCGACGATTCCGCACTGGACAGCTAGTGAACGCAGTGGTGACGAGCAATCATCGTTTCATCGGATTCGCCGGCACCCACGCAATCATGCGCAGCGGACTGCCGCTTCCGCTTTTGATCTTCATCGGCAAGGCAATCACATACGCTCCCGTCGGTGGCAGCCTGTCCAACGCGGTCAGATTCTCAAGCGCCAACACGTCGTGCGCGCACAACACGCGGTGTGTCTCGAACAGTTTCGATTGGCCGTAGTCTATGCTGGCCGTGTCCAGACCGACAGCCTTGATGGCCCGCTCGAAAACAAGCCACTGAGCGGCGTCCGGATGCAGGCCGGGAAAATGCAGGTTGTCCACTCCCGCCTGCCCTTTCTTCGCCGTGCCGAGATACTTCTTCGCATCCGGCCAATACCGCGCGTAGCCGGTCCTCAGCAATACAATCGCGCCGGACGGAATCCGCCCGTGCGCCGACTCCCATGCTTTCAAGTCGGCAACGTCAATTCGATAGTCCGGGTCTTTCAGCGCCTTGGACGACACATCCACGACCACTGCCGCGCCCATGAACTGATCCAACGGTAACTGCTCGATGGTTTTGCGGCCTTCCGCAAAGTGGATGGGCGCGTCGAGGTGCGTCCCGCCGTGCTCGGAGGCGCCGTATCGGTTCGCCGCATAGAAATAGCCCTTGGGCGTCGCACCACAGAACTCCTTCTCAAGGACAAACCCGGAAGCGGTGGGCCAGTAGATCGTCTCGCTGGAGTATTCCTGCGTGAGGTCAATCCAACAGCCGTTGGCGAACGGCGGCGTCTCAGCGCAGCACGCCGAGCGAAAGAAAACAGGTGAGAGAAGGATCAAGAGACAACACAGAAAGCATGTTTTCATGTGAACAGGATCTATTCCTTTCATACCCACACCATCGTGTGTGCCGAAGACCCAGCGCGGCTTCTCACCCTGCGCCAGCCACGCAACTGAAGTTGTTTAGCGACTGACGGAACCTGCGGGAACCGGAACTAAACGTCCTGCAGCTCGCCGTCGAAGTAAGCCTCGTATGCGCTGAGGTCCATCAAGCCGTGGCCGGAGAGGTTGAACACGATGACCTTTTTGCGGCCTTCCTCGCGGGCCTTGATGGCCTCCTCCACGACCGCGTGAATGGCGTGCGACGACTCCGGCGCGGGCAGGATGCCCTCGGTGCGCGCGAACAGCACGCCGCTCTTGAACACGTCGGTTTGTTTCACCGCGCACGCTTCGATGAGGCCGAGCTTGAGCGCGTGGCTCACGGTCGGCGCCATGCCGTGGTAGCGCAGGCCGCCGGCGTGGATCGAAGGCGGCATGAAGTCGTGGCCCATCGTATACATCATCATCAACGGTGTTGTCATGGCGGTGTCGCCGAAGTCGTAGCGCAGTTCGCCCTTGGTGAGTGACGGACACGCTGCCGGCTCGACCGCGATGATGCGATATGGCCTCTTTTCTGTGATCTTCTTGCGCAGGAACGGGAATGCAATGCCGGCGAAGTTGCTGCCGCCGCCAGCGCAACCGATGATGATGTCCGGCTCCTCGCCCGCCTGCTCCATTTGCTTGATCGTTTCCAGACCAATGACCGTCTGGTGCGTGCACACGTGGTTAAGCACGCTGCCAAGGCTGTATTTGGTGTTCGGCGTTTTTACCGTCGTCTCGATGGCCTCGCTGATGGCGATGCCAAGGCTGCCGGCGCAGTGCGGATTCTCACGCAACATCTTCTTGCCAAACTCCGTCTCGTTGCTCGGACTCGAATGCACCGTGGCGTCCCACGTTTCCATCAGCATCCTGCGATACGGTTTCTGGTGATAGCTCACCTTCACCATGAACACCGTGCATTCCATCCCGAAAAGCCGGCACGCGAGCGCGAGCGACGAACCCCACTGGCCCGCGCCGGTCTCGGTGGCGAGATGCTTCACGCCGGCCTGTTTGTTGTAGTAGGCCTGCGCGACGGCGGTGTTCGGCTTGTGGCTGCCCGCCGGGCTGACGCCTTCGTTCTTGTAGTAAATGTGTGCCGGCGTCTGGAGAGCCTGTTCAAACCGCACGGCCCGCAGCAGCGGCGTCGGCCGCCACAGCGAGAGAATCTGGCGAACCTCACCGGGAACCTCGATCCATCGTTCCGTGCTCGCCTCCTGCATGACGAGCGACTCCGGGAAAATAGCCATCATGTCCGCCGGGCCGATGGGCTGTTTCGTGCCCGGATGGAGCGGCGGCGCCATCGGTTCCGGGAAGTCGGCGGCGATATTATACCAACGTTCGGGAATGTCGGCCTGTGTCAGGTCGAAGCGTGTTCGCGTAATCATGTGCTCTCCTTGTTGTAGGTTGGGGTCTTAAAACAAAACTTAATGCCGGAAATGCCGGAAGCCAGTGAACACCATCGCCACGCCGCGCTCATCGGCGGCTTTGATGACGTCAGCGTCGCGCACCGAGCCGCCCGGCTGGATGGCGGCGGTCGCGCCGGCTTCGGCGGCGGCGATGAGGCCGTCCGGGAACGGAAAAAATGCGTCGCTCGCGACAACGCTGCCTTTCAACGGCAGCTTCGCCTCGCCGGCCTTCCACACGGCGATGCGCGAACTGTCCACGCGGCTCATCTGGCCCGCGCCGATGCCGAGCGTGCGGTCCGCGCCGGCATAGACGATGGCGTTGGACTTTACGTGCTTGCAGACGCGCCAGCCGAACAACATTGCTTTCATCTCCGCCTCGCTCGGCGCGCGCTTGGTGACGACCTTCAGGTCGGCCGCGGTGACAGACTTCGTGTCGCGGTCCTGCGTCAGGAAGCCGCCCGCCACGGAGCGGAAGTCCACGCCGGGAACGGCCGCGGGATTCTGCTTCATACGGATCAGCCGCAGGTTTTTCTTCTTCTGGAGCAGCGCCAGCGCATCGGCGGCGAACTCCGGCGCGATGATGACCTCGCTGAAGATTTCACTGATCGCCTCGGCGATGCCGAGGTCGAGCGCGCGGTTGACGACGATGATGCCGCCGAACGGCGCCTGCTTGTCGGTCTCGAACGCCTTGTCCCACGCCTCGCGCAACCCCGCGCCCTGGCCGACGCCGCACGGGTTGGTGTGTTTGAGAATCGCGCACGTCGGCCCGTCGCTCGCGAACTCGGCGATGAGGCCGACGGCGGCGCTGATGTCGAGGATGTTGTTGTAGCTCAGCTCCTTGCCGTGAAGTTGCTCGAAGCTGTCGCGGAACGGCCCGAACAACGCCGCGCGCTGGTGCGGGTTCTCGCCGTAGCGAAGTTCCTGCGCCTTGACGCCGGTGATGGCGCAGCGGTCGGGCCACGCGAACTCGCCTTTCTCCTCGCAGCGGACTTTGTGGAGATAACCGGAGATCGCCGCGTCGTAGGCGGCCGTGGTCTGGTAAACCTTGATGGCCAGTTTGCGGCGCAGGTTCGGGCAGGTGTCGCCGTCGTGCTTCCTGACGCTCTCCAGCACCACCGAGTAGTCCGCCGGGTCCACGACGACGGTGACGCTGGCGTGATTTTTCGCCGCGCTGCGCAGCATCGAGGGGCCGCCGATGTCAATGTTCTCGATAGCCTCATGCAACTGGACGCCGGGCTTGGCGACGGTCTTCTCGAACGGGTAGAGATTCACCACGACGAGGTCAATCGGTTTGATGCCGTGCTTGGCGGCAGCGACCTCGTGTTCGGCGTTGCCGCGCAGGAAGAGCAGCCCGCCGTGGACCTTCGGGTGCAGCGTCTTCACTCGGCCGTCCATCATCTCCGGGAATCCGGTGTATTCGCTGACATCCATCACCTTCAACCCTGCGTCGCGGAGCGCCTTCGCGGTGCCGCCGGTGGAGAGGATTTCGACGCCGTGCGCGGCAAGTTCGCGGGCAAACTCGACGAGGCCGGTCTTGTCGGAAACGGAGATGAGGGCGCGTTGAATCTTTGACATGGCGCCGGAGCGTAGCGAGACGACGCGCGCTCGTCACGGAGATTTTACGCAGGACAGGCGAGACGCCTGTCCCACTTTACCACTTCACCTGCTTCAGGAACTTCAGGCTCTGCGGCAACTGCTCGCGGACCGTGGGCGACTCGTCTTCGATGAAGTAGTATTTCACGCCGGCCTTCTGCGCGGCCTTGAAGATCGCCGGGTAGTCCATCTGGCCGCTGCCGATGGCAACGTCGTTGGTCACATCGGTGTGGCCGGTGTGTTCGCCAGTCTTGACGCCTTTCTTTAGGTCCTTGAGGTGGACCAGTTCCCAGCGCTTGCCGTATTTCTCGAAGAGCTTCACCGGGCACTGGCCGGGGAAGACGACCCAGAGGATGTCCATCTCGAACGTCACGAGCTTTGGGTTGGTCTGTGCCATGAGCAGGTCGAACACCGTGCCGTCGCCGAGCGGGCGGAACTCGTAGCCGTGGACGTGGTAGAAGCACTTCATGCCGTGCTTGGCAAACACCGCGCCGGCTTTGTTGAACACCTCGGCGGCGGCGCGGCACTGGGCCTCGTCGAAATTGCCCTTGTGCGGGATCCATGCGCAGCCGACGTATTTCAAACCGAGCGCCTTGGCGTCCTTCGCCACGCCTTCGGGATCGTCGCGGAGCTGGTTGTAGGGGAAGTGGCCGGCGACGGGCTTGAGCTTGTTCGCATCGAGCAGTTTCTTGAACTCGTCCGGTTTGAGTTTGTAGGTGCCGGCCAGTTCCACCTCGCGGAAACCGAGTTCGCTCGCAAACTTCAGCGTGCCGGGCACGTCATTGGCGAAGTCGGCACGCAAGCTGTAAAGCTGTAATCCGGTCGGGCCTTTGTAGGAGCCGGCGAAGGCGGAAACAGTCTGGAGGTCAAGCAACGCGGCGCTCATGGCGAGCGAAAGTGCGATGTATTTCATAGTGGCCGCAGCATAACGGCGAGGCAGCGGGAAAGGAAGTGGATATGTGCAGTCGTCGCCGTCGGAAAAGCTTTCAGCGCAGGCTTTCTTGATAGACGCCTCAAACCTGCGAAGCAGCCTCGATCATCATCGGCGCTCACTGGACTTGTTCGTCAAGGAAACGGGCTAGATAGACGGCGGCGATTACTATCATCAGGTTATCCACGCCGGAGGCAAAACGATAGCGCAAGAAGGCAGTGAACCAGACATTGGTCACGAACGCCAAGCCGATCCACGCCAAGTAGATACCCGTTGTGGTCCATCTCAATCGCAACAGACCCAGAACCGTCAGCAGACAGAGCGGAGTCCACGTCAGCCAACCAACAATCCTCGTGAGTTGCACGTGCGGAGGAGGCGGCTTGGTTGCCAGCGCAATGGCGCCGGGCATCTGCCAAAACTCGATGCTCTTGCACAGCATCACGCGCAAGAAAGTTCCCGGATCTTCCCGGACGAATTGCTTGAATCTATCCATGTAGATGCGGTCTTTGTCGCTCTGTGACAGTGAGGCAAATTCCACATTGTTTCCCCACGGATCGGGCATTCCCTCAAACGTCCGCCGCGCGAACTCCTCCTTCGTGATCTCGCCGTAATGATAAGGCAGCACGTGTGGGTTGGTGCCCCACCAAAGGTTCATTGGCCCGGCTCTGCTGGTAATGGCCACGGTTCCCGTCAGGCGCGAAGTCCGAATGGACCACGGGGCCAAAACCGCCAACGTCGTCACTACCAACAAAGCCACTGCCAGTGCCCGTCGCCCAAAGGTAATCCTCGGGAACACCGCTACTGCTACTACCAGTAAGGGCACAAACGCTGTCCCCGCTGGTCGCGTCAGGATGGCCAAACCCTGACAGACGCCCGCCAAGACCACATCGCGCAGGGCCGCCGTGCGCCACCACCGCGCCACAAACAACAGTGTCAGAAAGATCAGGGTCAGGTTGGGTATCTCCGTGCTCGTGCTGCCGCCCATGACGATGTTGTAAGGATAGCACGCGACACCGAGAGCTGTCAGATTCGCCGCCGCCAAACCGTGGCGTTCTTTCACCATCACCCACGCCACCGCGACAAGCGCGACGCCCATCATGGCCCACCATTCGCGGCACGCGCGCTCGCCACCGCCAAGTTTGTAAATCGCCGCCATCATCACCGGCGGCACCGGCGGAAAATCGATTTCAGGCCGGCCGCCCCGCGTGTAGCCCTTTCCATCCGCGAGATTGTGTGCATTCTCGCGATAGATGCCCGCGTCGCGCTCGTTGAGCGGCTCCATGATCGCGTAGCCGCATCGGACCAGCGTTGCCACCAACAGTATCCACCAAATCAGACGCGGTGATTTCAACGCGTTCTTCATGCCTTTTTTCTTGCGATGCAGAGCACCGAAACACCGTAGGGAAAAGAAAATTGTCGAAGCCATGCCCATTCCGAGGCGAAAACGTTTTCCAGAAGCTTGTTCAGCCATGTCGCCGTGTCGTGGAAATCCTCGGCCGGCGCGGCACTCGTCGGACGCAGCCGGCCCAACAGCCGAGCCGCAAATACAGGCGGAGCCAGCAATGTGTTGAAGTAACTCGAACGTAACCGCTCCGCCTCCGGGCCGAGCACGCACGCCTCCAACTGCTGCCGCGTGTAACGGCGTTGGTGCTGGTTCCGCTCATCGTGTTTGCTCCAGAGCCATTGATAGGCGGGCACGGTGGCGATTAGCAACCCGCCGGGCGTGCAGATGCGCCACAACTCACGCGCCGCGCCCGCGTCGTCGGCCACATGTTCGAGCACATCTAGCGCCAGCACCACGTCGATGCTTCCATCACGAAACGGCAGCGCGGGCAGCGCCGCACCCACCAGCCGCCGTCCGCCCCGGCTGGAACTGTAATCAAGAGCCAGCGGCGAGGCATCTACGCCGATGGCGCAGCCGAAATGTTCCCATTCTGCAAGATTGGCCCCCGTGCCACAACCGACGTCCACCACCCGCAGCGGACGGTGCGCAGGCGCAAAACGACCGATGGCCGCCGCGAAAATACGCCGACGGGCGCGGGACCACCAATGGGTGATCTCCAACCGATGATAAGCTTCGTAGTGTTCTGGATGCACGACGGGAAGATCAACTGCCGACACAACCTACCAAAGATGGCGCGCCGCCCACAACTCGAAAACCAGCAGCGTCCACAGCGGTTTGCGGTGATTGCGTGCTCCGCGCTGATGCTCGTCGAGGAGCATTTGGACGAAATTGGCATCAAACAATCCCTCGCGCCGCAGTTTGTCCGCTGCCAGATGCTCGCGCGCCAGCGGCGCGAGGTCTTCCCTCAACCATTGCGTTATCGGAATTCCAAAACCCTTTTTTGGCCGGTGCAGAATGTCGTGTGGCAGCTTGCCTGCCAGCGCACGCTTCAGCAGCCATTTGGTCTGGCGCCCACGCAACTTGAGCCGGGCCGGCAGCCGGCCGGCCAATTCAGCCACGCGCACGTCGAGCAGTGGCGCGCGCACCTCCAGCGAACACGCCATGCTCGCGCGGTCCACCTTCACCAGAATGTCATCGGTCATGTAGGTTTCGGTATAATGCGCCGTCAGTCTGTTGACCAACTCGTCAGGTGACTGTGCAAACCCATCCGTCTGCCGTCGGAACTCTGCGAACGGGTCGGCAACTTGTCCTGGCAGCAGTTGTTGCAGCTCGGAGGGACCAAACGCGCCAAGCCACACTTGTGTTCGCAACGGCTCCGGATACGGCACGCCTTTGAGGAACTGCCGGACCACAAAATCGAGGCTGAAATTTCTCGCCGAGACCGGCAGCCGTCGTGCCACGGCTTCCACCATCGCTCGCAGTGGCGCGGGTGCCTGTTCGAACCAGTGGGCGTAACGCGATGCGACGAAGCTCGGATACCCCGCAAACAACTCGTCGCCGCCGTCGCCGCCGAGGGCCACGGTCACGTGTTTGCGCGTGAACCGCGAAAGCATGTAAGTCGGCAACAGCGACGGATCGGCAAACGGCTCGTCGAGAAAACCGATGACATCGGGCAACACGCCGAGCATCTGGCCGGCGCTGAAGACTTCCTCGTGATGCTCCGATCCCAGTAACGCGGCAACACGGCGGGCGTAGCTGGATTCGTCGTAAGATTTTTCGGTGAATGCGATATTAAAAGTCTTCAGCTTCCCCACCGGCACCGTCTCGGCCATCAGCGCCGCGACGCCGCTGGAGTCAATGCCGCCGCTGAGAAACACGCCAAGCGGCACCTCGCTCACCAACCGCCGCTTCACCGCGCCGCGCAGTTCGCTCAGCAGCATCTCGGCCGCTTCCTGCTCGCCGAGGTTCGGGTCGGGCGCGAGCGGAAACGTCCAGTAGCGCTCGATGACAGTGCGGCCGGTCTGCGGCTCGTAGGTCATCCAATGCGCCGGTGGCAGTTTGCGAATGCCCCGGAAGATCGTCAGCGGACATGGCACGTATTCGTGCGCGAGGTAAGCGGCCAACGCATCGGGGTCGAGATTGCGCCGCACGGCGGGATGTGCCAGCAGGGCCTTGATTTCTGAGCCAAAAAGAAACGCGCCATCGGCGAGTGTGTAGTGCAACGGTTTCTTGCCAAAGCGGTCGCGCGCCAGAAACAGACGCTGCGCATTGCCGTCCCATAGCGCGAAGGCGAACATGCCGTTGAACATCTCGACGCACCGTGAGCCGTATTGCTCGTAGGCATGAAGAATGACCTCGGTGTCTGAGCGCGTGGCAAAGCGATGACCGCGGCGGAGGAGGTCTTCACGGAGTTCGGCGAAGTTGTAGATCTCGCCATTATAAGTGACCCAGACCGAACCGTCCTCGTTTGCCATCGGCTGCGCGCCGCTCGCCAGGTCAATGATGCTCAGCCGCCGATGTCCGAGCGCTACGCGTCGGTCGGCGCTGAAATGGAACCCCTCGGCGTCGGGACCGCGGTGCGCCATCGCCGCCGTCATTCGAAGGAGCACAGCTTCGTCGCTTCCGTTCAATGACACCCAACCAGCGATTCCACACATGGCAAGAAGTCCTAGGAGGCGGCAACACCCGGTTTCCGCCCGTGACCGCGCCAACTGTTTTCGTTGCGGGCTGTGATGGTCTTGTCAATCAGTCCGGCGCCGTCAAACCACTCGGCGAACTCCTCGTGCTTCAAGTAGTCCGCCTTGGGCGCCACGAGGTGATCGAAGACCACATTGTGGGTGTGCCGGAAACCAAACCGCGACAACCAGAAGAAGTATTTGTAGGGCAATAGGCGCTTCAGGAAGCCGAGCGCCCGAACGCGTTCAGTTGGCGCATAGACCAGCTTCAGCATGAGCTGCAGGGGCAGCGCAATCAGCATGGACAAGATATAAAGGACCCGATGGGGCAACCGGGAGGTGATCCACAGCCGGATGGGATTGATGTAGCGAACGACCCATTCGTTGTTCTCGTAGCCATACACCCACGCCGCCAGCGTGCCGCCGGGTTTCAGATGGCGAGCCAACGAACAAAAGCCTGCTCGCGGCTGTGGCAAGTGATGAAGCACGCCGATCGAAAAGACAAACTCAAAGTCACCAACCTCCCTGCGCAGCGGCAGGTCATAAATGCTCGCCTGCACAACGTGGACGTTGGACAGGTGTTTGGTGTTTTCCCAGGCTGCCTCCACAGCCCGGCTGATGTCCACAGCGACCACCTCGCGGGCGCCCAAGTGACTGCAAACCGCCGAAAACCGCCCCATCCCGCAGCCTGCGTCCAGCACCAGCTTCCCGCGAACGGTTTCCGCCGACAACGGCGCAATCCAGTCCAAGAACTGCTCCGTGTAGAGATCCAAACCCAGCAACCGCGAGAAACGGTTCCACTCCCAGCCAAAAGCGCCTGCTGTGCGCTGCTGCTCTTCGATCATCGTCGCCGGCAGGATGCGCGGAATACCGCGGAGGATGGGATAGCTTGCCCCGCAGCCTTTGCACGTCAGCCGGCCTTCGATCACCTCCGTGTCTTCCGCACCCACCGCTTCCAAGCGAAACGCATTCACGCAGGCCGGGCAGACCAACCATTTCAACAGTTCGCGCTTCACTCGTTATCCACCTTCTCAAAGTTCACGGTCTCGGCCACGGTGTAGATCGGTTTGTTTTGAGACTCGTGGTAGGTGCGCAGGAGCAGTTCCGCAAGCAGCCCCATCAGAATACACTGCACGCCGAGCAGAAACAAAAAGACCCCCAGCAGAATCAACGGATTCCGATGCACCCAGATATTGAGGACAAGCTTCTCATACAACGTCACCGCGCCCGCCAGCACACCACCAGCACAACACAATAAACCGAAGCCTCCAAACAGGTGGATTGGCCGCGATATGTAACCGCCGAGGAATTTCACGACCATCAGGTCCAGAAGCACACGTGTCGTGCGGCCTAAACCATATTTGGACTTGCCGGCGCGGCGCGGGTGATGTGTAACCACAATTTCCGAAATCCGCGCGCCTTCATGCGCTGCCAGAGCTGGAAGAAACCGGTGCATCTCGCCGTAGAGATGCAACCGTTGCACGATGCCGGCCCGGTAGGCCTTCAACATGCAACCGAAGTCATGCAGTTCCACGCCCGTCATCATCGCGATCAGCCGGTTCGCCAAGGCAGACGGCAGCCTGCGCGTCAGCCACGGGTCTTTGCGCTTCCGCCGCCACCCGCTGACGACATCGTAACCCTCGGCCATCTTCGCCAATAATCTTGCGATATCAGCCGGATCGTTCTGCAAATCGGCGTCCATTATGACAATCACCTCGCCACGCGCGCGCGTGATCCCGGCCGCGAGCGCCGCCGTCTGTCCATGGTTTCGCCCGAACCGCACGATCCGCGTCTGCGGCGATCGTGATGCGATGACTCGCAATCTCTCGAAGGAACGGTCGCGGCTGCCATCGTCCACGTAGATGATCTCGTAACGCCGACCCAAGGCATCCAGGTTCTTCGTCAGCGCCGCCTGCAATGGCTCAACGTTCTCCTCCTCGTTGTAAACGGGAATGACCACCGATAGTTCGACTTCGTTGCGTTCCATGGTCAGCAGGCGCTGTTTGGCATCCAGATTCGGAATTTCGCCCAGCGTAGAAGGTCATCTACCTCAAAACAAGCCGGAAAACCCAAACCCTGAAGCTCTGGAGTTTGAAAACTGAACGCAGGTTACGACAAGCAAGAAGATTACCGGGATCTGCTTGTCCTCATTTGATCCACTTGTGTTTCGCATGCGGCCCGAAATGCAGGGGGTGCTCAAACGGCCAGAAGACCAGCTTCGGCAGCGCTTTCTCGCGCATTTGCTCGTAGGCCGAGCGGTATTCCGTGTTCTCGCGAACCAGCGCTGCGACGACTGCCTGCTGAAGTTCGAGTTCTTGCTTCTTCGCCGCTGTGCCGCCTCGCTTGCACTCCACGTGCACCTCGAGATGCGGGTTCTGCTTCTCGTCATGCGACACCAGCAACGTGAACTTGCCCGTGCAAAACTGTTGAAAGCTCTCTTGGATCAGGACCTTCCGGATGGTTTCAGGAAAAATCTTGGCGCCGCAGAGGCTCACCGCAAAATCCGAACGCTCATGCACGTAAACGAAGGGAAGCTCATACCGGTAGGATTCCAGACCCGCCTCCTGAATCCGTCCTTTCCATGCGCCCTCGTGCTGGTCCAAGGCGCGGGTCAGTTCCGAAAACCCCAGCACTCCCCCGACATCGCCCAAGGAATATCGGATCAGGGGAATCGTGTTGTTGCCGCTTACCAACACCGTGCCGCCCGGAGCCTCGAATTGAACGAAGAAGGGATTGAACTGGGCGAGCGTGGCCGTTTTTCCTGTGAACAAGGACTCCGACAAGGAAACGTTCTCCGTGATGAGTTCGCGCATCAGGATCGCCCAAGGGGTTTCAAACGCCATGGCACCGAGGTCCGCGGACCCGTAGATGTTCAGCGTATCCAGCCAGTGATTCTGCAAGCACGCGGCCTTCGCCAAGTATTGGCGAAACTCCTCTGAAAATGCCTCCGCGGCGAAATGGAACCGCAAATGGAACCGTCGCCAATCAATACCTTCCCGCGCTCCCTCATCTATCACGTCCTTGATCAGGGGCGGGTAGCCGCACACGACCACCTCCGGGAAATGGGTTGCCCAGTGCCGGAGAGCCTCGAAGATGGCGGGTTTGTTGTTACTCGTGCACAGGACCGAAACCGGTTGTTTGCCCCGTTGGTTGATGAGATCAAACGCCTTGTATGTCATCATGCCACCCATCCAAGGCCCCATGGCAAACGCATTGATCACCGCCACAGGCCCGCGGCTCTGGAAGGAACTGTGCCGCAGGAACATCTCCAGGATCGTTGAGCACTGCCATTCCAACTGCTCGCTTCGGGGAAAGTAAAACGGCGTGCCGGTCGAACCGGAAGTTGCGGCGAAATCCAAGGGCTTCCCAAGCAGTGTCCCTCCCCACGACAAATCCTCCAGCGGATACTGCCGCAGATAGTTGGCTTTGTCCGCGACAGGCACCTGCTGGAAATCCGCCCACGTGCGAATGCGTGAAGGTTCGATGCCGTGCTTCTTCAGGAAATCCGCGTAGGCGGGCACCTCGCGCGCAGCACGGGCGAATAGCGCCAGCGTCCTGCGCTCCCCGACTTCGCGCCAATAGCCTTCATCCTTTGTCCGATAAAGATCAAACATCTCATCGGAGCTGTAGGAAATCTCCAGGTCATTCATGCGTCAGCGCTCTCGCTCTTGGAGCCTCAAGTCTCCAATTGTCGCTTCCACCATGCAATTCATGCCACGACTCGAAGATTGTTCCCGCACATCGTTGGAGTCAATCGCTATCGCCACGCTATCGCCACCGAAGCCACCGCCCTTGCCGCCCATGAGTCGCGGATTACGCGTCACGAATCGCGAGTCACTCTCCCCGCTCCTCCACGTCATCTCTAATCTCAACGGTCGTGCCGTGCTCGCGACAACGTGTCGCCTTGACCCCGATCCGTGTTTTCCCCGTTGGCAAAACAGTCGCCCTGCAACTTCATCCAGCGGTCGAGTTCGTCCGAATTCTCTGCGCTACCCCGTTACGGCCCCACGCGCTTCTCAAAGGGTTGTTTAACCACAATCGTCCCGATTTTGTATCGTCGTTTCCCATCATCCCCGGTCAATGGCAAAGCGATGACCGGAGTCCCATCCGCTTTTCCGACCGAAATATAGACGTTGTAAGTTCCAGGTTTCAGCGTTGGAACATTATCTCCAAAGGACGGATAAGTGTTTCGTTCCTTCATGCGCAGAATGACCCCTTCGTTTATCGTTGGAATCGGCGTTGCAATTCCAGCCCGGCACGAAGACACATGTTTAATCTCCTTCGCCCTTCCTGGTTCCGCGGGGGGCAGTGACTTGACGTCCAGCGTCGGATCGCAAAGCACCCAAACAATATCTCCTTTCTGGTTTTTCAGCGTGAAGGCAATGTTCCCCCCGCCATAGCAGGGAGCGACGCCGACGTTCGCCCAGGTTGTTGCGATGGTGAACTTTTGGTCCAATTCGACAACATTGGGCATTCGGACCTCGCGAAGTTCCAGACGGTAGCCCAGCCGGAGGTTGATTCTCTCGATCGCGTCCCGGTTCTCCTTCCAATACGCTTCCGGCCAGCCGTGAATTGACATATAGCTGGCCCGGTATTCCTCGACGGATTTGACCAGCAGATTTGGATCCCAAGTGTTCTTAAGAACGAGCCAATCGTAATGACCGTGCTCCAGAATGACAGGAAGCGTCGGCCAAAACTGTCGGGCCATTTCCGCATGAAACCAGTGTTTCGGCGCTTTCCCCACCATGATGCTGTCGTCACGAAGCGTTACTCCCCGCGAAAATGCGTAATCGGTGATCGGAAAATTCGCACCCGGACGACCTGCCCCGGCCACGTCGTCGCTGATGGCCAGCAACGTGTCAGGAAAATACTTTTTATGCAGGTCAATGTGGATCTTAACGGCTTTGTCTGTCTGTTCCTGATTCAGCTTGGAGGAATAACCCGTATGCCCTTCCCCCCACAACCCGAACGAACCAATGTCAATGAACGCGACATGGGGATTCCCGTTATATCGCTTTGCCATTTCAGCGAGAAAATTGCCGAGTTTTTTCAGGAAGACGGGGTCGTCGAAAATCGGGTCCCAAAGCTCGGCCTCGGGGTTATACTTTTGGCCTGAACGATAATAAATCCCTTTCGCCCCGGCGTCTTTGACCCATTTCGGGGTCGCGTAAACAAACCGGTCTTCGCTGGCAATAACCCGAAAGGCGATTTTCTTTCCCCGATCAATCCAAGGCTGGGCGTAAGAATCAATCAGATCCCAGCGAAACTTTCCTTCCTCCGGCTCGAGATAGCACCAGGGAATCCGGAAATAGATCGTCGAACAGCCGGGGAACCAGTCGAGCGTATCGCCGGGAGCTTGAAGTCCGCCATAGGCCCAAAGTCGGTTCGAATAATGGAAATGCACCCAGCCCATTCCGGGATTGATGAGCGCTTCCTTTGTTGTGACAGGTTTGATGGTCGAAAGATCATCCTCCGCCATTGCGGAAAGGCAGACTGACAGGAGTAAAACATGAAGAACGTTTCGCATAATGTGTCTTCTCTCCGTTTTCCAGAGAACAGCAGCGCGTCGGGTGATTCTCATTCGTGCGGCCAGCGGCGGATTCCTGTCCCTTACAGTGAATACTGCGGGATCTTCAGTTTTTCACCGCCCTTCATGGCGGACAGATGGGCGTAGTAGCCGGGGACGGTCATGTTCAGTGCGTCAATGACATCCACCGCCGGTTTCCGGCCCCGCAGGATGGCGTCAATGAAATCGTCCGCCAGATAGCCGTGAGAGCCGCCGTGGCCGCCCGCGGAAACACCCGGCGGCAGCGCGGGTTTCTTCGTCTGCACGCCCTTCTCCAACGCCTTCTTGAGCCGCTTCTTCCCCTCGGCATCACCAACAAAACCGGCAGCCAGTCCATTATGCCAACTGTATCCGGCATACTCGCCGCGAAGCCGGCCGGCTTCCAGATACTCCCCCTGCGAGCCACAGATGATCATGCGGGAAAGCCCGCCTTCGCTGGTCCGGAACAGTCCCACTTCGGACTTGAAGATGTTCCCGATGCCGTTGGGCGCGCGCTTGCTCTTGTCAAACAGCGGGGTTCCCTGACAGCTTACGTCCACAAAGCTGCCGTGCGTCACGCTGACATAGTAAGCCGTCGCATGGGTTGGATACCACATGGGCGATCCGTTCTTGCGCCAGTCTTTATACGAGCCAATCGAAGGCCCCCCCAACGTATGCGGATGACAGTATTCGCCCTCGGAATAAACAATGTGGCCAAAGACATCCGCCGCATAAAGTTTCTCCATCGCATATAGATCGTCGTGGAAGACCGATGTCTCGAACATGGCATAGACGAGACCGCGGTTCTTCCGGACACATGCCAGCAATCGCTCCGCGTCCTCGATGTCGCCGCGAAACGCGGGCACCGCCGTGCAGACGTGTTTGCCGTGATTGAGCACCTCGATGCAATGCCGGGCGTGCGACGGAGCGTCCGTGGCGACGAAGATGGCCTCGATCTTGTCGTCCTTCACCATCTCCTCCAGCGAGGGATAGGTCTTCCTGCATTTGACGCGCTCGGCCAACGCCGCGCAACGGTCGGGAAACAAATCGCTCACTGCCACGACCTCAACGTTGGGATGGTTTTGAAACTCGAACTGCGCGGAAAACTTGCACACTCCATAGCCGACCAGGCCGACCCTGATCTTGCGGTCGCTGAACGGTTTCCATGCCTTCGTCTTATCGTAGTCTGTGCGCGTCTGGTCGAACCCGGGGATGACCTCCGCGCCGTGGGCGCGCGGCATGATGGAATGAGCTGCGGCCATCGCGGCCGCAGTGCTTCCCAGAAATGAGCGGCGGGTGAGTTTGGCTGGCATGATTCAGTTCCTCCTGTTTTGGAGTGTCACGTGGATTGTTCAGATCGCTTCGATGATGCGATGCATGTTGCTACGGTTGACCGCAAGAATGTTCCCGCCCACCGCGGGAGTCAATTCTATTGCCAGCGATGTCGCCGCTGTCGTTACTCTTCTGCGAACCGCGAGAAATCCGTCAAGAAGTTGAACCCAACAATTCGGCGCGTGGAATCATCGGATCTTGACGTTGCGGGTGTGCTTGCCGAGATGGAGCCGCGCCTCTTCAAGACTGGTGATCCGCCGGTCACCGAGGAAGAAACCATCCACTGTGATGTTGGAAACAGCGTGCTCCTCGTCGTGGCCGTAGAGGGAGGAATGGGGCACGCGTCCGGCGTGGATGCGGATGTTGCGCAATGTGATGTCGTAGATATAGCCGCGACGTTCAAGTCCGCTCGAGTATTCCTGGTGCTTTGTTATGCTGAAGCTGACCGCCGAGGGCATGTATGTGCTGTTCGGATCAACAACAAACGGGGTCTCGTCGTTCTTCTGTATGGTGGGGCGTTGGATCACGGAATCGTATTCGATGCGGATGTCATCAAACAGAACATCATGCACCCTGCCGTAATCAACATTCATGATGTCGATAGCGGGCCCGGTGACGTGAATGACATCGCAGTTGCGGAAAACAATCCGGCGCAGGTGTTCGGCGCGCGTTTCGGCGCCGATCTCGAGTGCTTTTCCCCAATCGTTCCATACGACGCAGTTCTCAAAGAGGATGTCCTCGCAGGTGTCGTAGCGATAGCCGGTGTGGCCCTTCGCGCAGAGCGAATCGTCGTAAGTGCGCGCGAAGCAGCCGGCGACGCGCGCGTTGCGACAGTTATGGAGGTCTATGCCATCGGAGTTGTAACGCCAGCAACCGATGATCTTGCAGTTTGTGACCGAAATATTGCTGCAGCCGAAGCAGGCGATGTTGTAGCACAACGAGTCGCGGATGGTGATGCCCTCGATCTCGATGTCGCTGGAGTTGATGAGGTGGATCGTGTGTTTGCGACGGCTGTTGCGCACATCCACGGAACCGTCTCCGAGCTTGTCCACTTTGCGGAGGATTTCCTCGACGTTCTCGCTGTTGTCGAGGATGCCGCGGCCGAGAATCCGGACACGATGGACGCCGTCCCCGTGGATGCAGCCGTAAACGACGGCTCCCTCATCAATATAGACTGTCTCGTCGTCCTTCAGTTGCAGCACGCCGATGCGATGGACGCCCGCACCGAAATAGCGAACCCCTTTCGTGCCAGGCGAGACGCTGTAGTTCACGGGCGGGTCGAGGAAGAGGTGCAGCGCGTTGTGAGTCCCGTCCAACTCGACCGTGTAGCCACCGGCTCGGGGAAGGGTGAAAGTGATGATGCCGTCCTTCACCGTCGGAGTGACCTTTGCCGACAGGGGACGGACGGTGCAAACCGAAAAGGCGCGAGTGGGGGTGTATCGAAAGGTAATCGGTCCCTCTCCGGCCAGACGCGCGAAATAGGCGACCTCGCGCTGGTCGGTCGTGCGCTGATGACCGGGCCAGCGTCTGTTGTAGGGATAGGCTGAGACATAGCATAGCGAGACGGGCAGGGGCAGCCCACCAGCGGTGATGGAGATGGGAGCGGCAGCCTCGCCCCGAGGAAGCTGATAGATCCTTATGGACTTCGCGCTTTGGTTCGCGGCTGGGAGAACTGACTCTGGGGCGGCTTGGGCGATGAGAGAACAACAGGTAACGAACAGACACAATACCGCGACCCTTTTCATGGCCCACCTGCTGTTGATCAGCTCCCCAAGTGTGGCGTGCGATTGTTCTTCACCCCGTCGGCTGGAATCGGAATCACATCTTCTCATTCGACATTTCTCCTTTGGATCATCATGCCGCCTCCGCCACCTTGGCGCTGTGGGCGTGGACTTTCCGGATCGGTTTGATGATGCGATTCATGTTGCGGGCCGAAGCGTGTTCCCGGACATCGCGGGAGTCAATCGCTATTGCCTCAACTGTCGCAGCCCATCAGCAGCCATGAGAAACTACTTGCCCGCACCGCCGGCGCACGGCAGCATCCGCGCCATGAAACTGAGATCGCACTTGGGAAAACTGCGGGTCACAGCCGCCATTCTTGCTTTGACGATTTCATGTTCCCCTGCGTTTTCGGCAGATCGTCAGAAATCGCAAGGCGTTGTCCGCGCACAGAAGGTCTCCGATATCCCGCAGGATATCGTTGACCTTGGCAGCACGACAATCGCCTCGACCGCCAAAGTGCCCGCAGCAGCAGGCGGGGATGTTTTCATCCACGTTCGCGTCACTCTCCGAGTCAGCCGGGACGCTGTCGGGAAGATCAACGAAGGAATATCATCCGGGCGGTTTCAGCCGCCGTTCGAGACCAACAAGGAATTCATGGACCTGATTCTGGGTTCAAGGCCGGGCTCTTTTGAGGTGGAGTTCCTCGGACTAAACAAGGAATCGCGGTTCTACTACTTCTTCGAACAGCAGCTCCAGAAAGTGAAGGCTCATCCAGGCATTCCGGATGGGCTGCGCAGAAGGACGAACGTGTTGGCGCAGAATGCCAAGAAGCTGGTTTCTCAAACCGTCCGGCCGAACGATTACATGGGAGCCAAGATCATCTTTGAGCAGGGCTTGGAAGGTGGAGGCATCGTTTTCTTGAGCTCGACCAGGCGAGACAACAAACAAGTGGGAAGGGTGATATTTACGGCTGAGGAGGAGCCGATTCTTGAAGCGATGAGGCGGGTGCTGACGGAACAGAAGCCCGGCCCCCGGCCCCCTTCAGTCTCTGCAAAAGGAAACCTCGATGAGATCATCAAGTCCGCCCAGAAGAAGGGCATCCTGGTTTCCAAGCCCTGATCGCGAAAGTTGAGGTCATCTTGCCTCCGCGGGCTGATGAGCCTGCGATTGAAGCAAAAGGATCAACGCGCGAGTCCAAGCTCCGCGATTCTGTCGCCGTAGAATTGGTCTGTGAGCAGCCCCTTCTCGTAAAGATCCTTGATGCCGCGCGCAAAGCCGGCGACCTGTTTCTGTGTGAACTTGCGTCCTCTTGCTTCCGCCGCGGCCACGATAGCCTCCGCTTTGGCCAACTGCGCGGGAGTCAGTTCGGGTGGCACGCGTTGGGGCAGGGTTCTGTAGTTGGGATCGTAAACGAGAACCTTCAGATCCTTGGCAGGAACGAGATGGCGCCACAAGAAGGCCTGCATACGGTCTTCCGCCGGCACCGCTTCGTGAACGACCACGTTTCCATCAATCTTGGCGCTGCCGATGATGGACAGGTTGACGGGGTTTTCAGTGATAATGGATGACACTCTGAGCCTGATTTGCCCCACTCTTTGCGTGGCGGTCAGTGTGGCAGGGGACGATGTGAATCCTGGAGGCGGGTTCTTCAGATCCAGTTTGATGTCCCCGGCGAATCCGTCTTTGCGGATGGCAAACACAGTCAGAGAGGTGTCGCCCTTGCTGCGGAGGCTGGTGCTGGAGGGGACGACGCGCAGCGCGAAATCGGGTCGCGGCGCGCTGATGCGCAGCCGATAGCCATACTCATCACCACCCTTGCGCCCAGTGTCACCGATATGGATGTAATAGGTTCCGTCAACCGGCAGTTTCGCCATGAAGTAGGAATCGGCGTGGTGTGTGTTGATGCCCGCGCCGAGATCCTCGCGATCGTCGCTGAATGCCAGCAGTTGGCCGGCTTTGTCGGTGAGCCGGATCACCGAATCTACTGGCGAATCGAGTCGGCGCGCATAGACTTCCGCCACCACCGTGTCGCCCGCC
Source organism: Verrucomicrobiota bacterium (assembly GCA_016235595.1). GTDB lineage: Bacteria > Verrucomicrobiota > Verrucomicrobiia > CAIQCK01 > CAIQCK01 > CAIQCK01. Next base: position 4,371 of record JACRJX010000015.1, on the reverse strand, counting down.
CTGCCGGCGATCTGGAAAACGTCCCGGTCGTCCTCCTTGTCAATGCGCCCGTTGATGATGACTGGCAGCGTGATCTTCTGCGCGCGGGCCGGCGTGTTGTTCGGTTCCTTGTCAAACGCTTCCGGCAGCGTGTCGAGCGCAAACGGCACGGGATTGGAGACGGCACTGTCTCTGTTCGCAGTGATCGGATGAATGCCCGCCTCGGCGTCTTTGGGCGGCAGCGCCAGTTCGGCGTTGCCAAGATTCATGCCTTTCATTCTGACCGGATGCAGATCGCCCACCCGGCCGCCCAGCGGGAAAATGCTCCTCACAAACGGCATTTCGCCGATCGTGATGCGATAGACGAAATCATTTCGCCCACGGAAAATGGCGTCGTAGATCGCGAGCACATAGTCGCCGTCCTTGGGCACTTCGTAGAGGATCACTGGGTCGGGTTTGAAAAGGTAGTCGTCGCCATACGCCACCTCTTTTCCATCCGTGTCGTAGAGCGCGAGCACCGGCTGGAACCATCCCGGCACGGCGTCCGCGATGTAGGGAATCAATTGCCGCGCTTGCGTGGTGATCACGAGCCGCTGGCCTTTGTGCGCGGTGAAGCGGTAACTGTTGACCTCGCGCGAGGCGATCTGGCCGTTGACGGTGCAGGGAATCTGGATTCGGTCTTCGGCTTCGTTGGGCGGCCGGTTGCGGAGCGCCAGCGCCTCCTTGCCGAGGGTCTGACGCGGAGCGGTGATCATCGGCTTGCGGCAATACTCGGACATTTGGCCCACATGGAAAATCATCGGGTTCGATGCGCCGCCGCGCCGCGCCACCAGCCGCAACTCCCGCTCGCCGGGTGGCGCATCCGGGGCGATGGTGATCTCGATGAAGGCAACGCCACGGAACGCCGCACAGGCCGGCGTGCGCACGTCTTCGCGAAGCAACGTCTCGATCCTTCTCATCATGAGCGCCGTTGCCGGATCCATCACCCGCGGCGTCCAAGGCGCAGCCGCTTCCTTGGTCTTCTTGGTGGATGCAGCCTTGGCAACCGGTTTCTTCAACTCCCTTAGTTGCTGGCTTAACAAGGCGGATTCGCGGTTGCCGAGCGGATTGCAGTATTGGACGAGCCGGGCCGTCACGCCTAACCCGCTGACAATCACCCCGCAGTCGTCGGTCAGATTCTGTCCGCCCACCTTGACTTCAAACGTCGTCCCTTGCTGGCCACCTGCGGGATAAACATAGCCGATGTAGGGTTTCGTCTGAGCTTGTCCCAGCGGGGCAAGCGCCACTCCGCCAGCCACACCAAGAACCACGAGCCAACAACCTCTGCTCATGCCCCGCATAATCCCACGACCGTATCAGCCTGTCAATCGCCTCGGCAGTTGATGCGCAAGCACATGGCCGGAATCTTCCTGTCCTATCCGCTCAGCGTCTTCGCGTCTTTGCGTGGGCTTCCATCTTGTTCCGCATCCCGCAATCGAACGGCCACACACGCTGCGCCTCTTGCGGGTAAGAACTCCGCCCTCTCGCTGAATCAGATGCGGAGGAATATCTTCTGCCGATACAGCCAGAAGCAGATCAGCCACAGCACCAGTAGCACGCTTGATTGTTCCCAAATCGGGCCGTAAGTGCTGTTGAAGAACTCCTGCCCAATGTGCGCCCTCAGCAAGGTCTTGATCCATGACGGCCAGAGCTGCGCCATCAGGTAGATCGCGATGGAGTTCATGCCCACCACCAGCAGCGGAAAACTCCACCGCCGCCAGCCCGCCACATCTATCACCGCATAAAACGCCGCCAGCAGCCACAGCGTCCAGCCTGCGCTCCACAGCGCGAACGACGGCGTCCAGATACGCTTCACCATCGGGCAGATCGTGAGGCCCGCCACCCAACCCAGCGCAAGGCACGCCGCGCCGGCCAGTGCGAGCCAGCGCAGCCGCCGGTCGCTCGCCGTCTCGCGCCGCAACATCTCGCCCACCATCAGTCCGAGGATCATGTTCGCCATCTCCGGCACGAAGTTCAGCGTCTGGTAGCCGCCCTTGTTCACGTCGAATGGCTTCGCTTGCGGCAGCAGGTTGAGGAACCATCGGTCGAAGTCCGCCGCGACGTTTGTGTTTTTGCTCCAGTGCGCCCAGAACCCCGGCAGCACCTCTGCGCCCTTCGCGCTGACCTTCGCGTAGTCAAAGCCCGGCGGCGGCACCGGATACAATGCGAACGCCAGCCAGTAACCAACAAGGATCGCCGTGACCGCCGCGAGTTGCACACGCCAGCCGCGGCCGATGAGCAGGAACACGAACGCGTAACCCAGCCCGATTTGCGCGAGCACGTTGGTGAAGATGTAGGCACGCTCGCGTTGTCCGTAGAGCATCAACCCAAGCAGCACCAGCACAAGCACGCGCCCCAGCGCGTGCCGGAACTGCCGGCCGAACGAATGCCCCTCCGCCGCGCGCCGCGCGAAAGAGAACGGCATCGCCACGCCCACGATGAACATGAACGCCGGCTGGATCAGGTCCCACGCCGCGCAACCGATCCACTCCACGTGCTGCAACTGCGGCGCGATGTTCGCCCAGATGGAATCCGGCATCTTCTTCGCGACCGCAACGATGCCCAATCCGCTGGACGCCATCGCGAGCATGGTGAAACCGCGGAACGCATCGAGCGACATCAGCCGCGGCGGTTTCGGGGGAGCAATGGGGGTGGTCATGGTTTATTTAACGGCGATCCTGCCCGGCTCACAGACGCCGCTGTGGGCGTGGACTTTCCGGATCGCTTTGATGATACGATTCGTATTGCGGGCCAAAGCGTGTTCCCGCCCACTGCGGGAGTCAATCGCTTTTGCCACCGCCTTCATAACTTCACTTTGAACTCTCAACTCTCCCCACAACTGAACAAGGAGGAGATTGCGGAGATCGAATTCCGCTTCGAGGCGTTGAAGCCCTATCTGAAGCCAAACCCGCCCCGATTCGGCGCCTCCACGAAGTCATGACACCGACCGCGGGCCCCGACGGCGGAAACCTGCACGGCTTGATCTGCCACGCTCTTCATCACCTCCCCGTTTTCTGCTCGGACTTGTCGCATATCGCCCACAGCCGCTTCCCGATCACGGCATACAACACCCCGTTGGCGACACTATGGCTGCTGTATTCCGTGTGCTGACTGCTCTTGATGCCGTCGCGCAATTTGAATTCCCTGGTCGCCGACAAGATGGTCTTCCCGATATACACCTTCCCATCGGCAACGAGCGGCGAACTGAAGCACGTGACCTTCTGCCGGGAAGGATGGGTCCAGTAACAACGGCCGGTGTCGGCATCCAGGCAATGGACTGCGTAGGCATTATCCACAACGAACACGAGGCCATCCGCCACCGCCACGGTGGAGACGCTCTGGTTCATGCCTTCGTAGGACCAGACCTTGGCCTTCTCCGTGACGTCACCGGTCTGGGTGGCATCAATACAGACAATACTTCCCTTGCACTCCCCGCCGTGATTGGGATCGCCGCCAATCGCTATGTAAACGCGGTTGTTATGGAAGACCGGAGTGCCGATGATGTCGCACGGGTGCCCGCGGCCGTCGCCCTTGCTTTGACGCGGATAGAACGGGAGCTTCTTATACGCGGCCGGAATACAATCGAATGACCATATCTTCTTGAGCACAGGCACGTCGGGGACGCTGGCCGTTGGAATGCTGTCTATGGGCGTCGTGGCTGGCACTCCCAGCGAAAAGCGGAACTCCAGCGGAAGCGCGGGCTTGGGCAGAGTCGAGAGAAAATTGACTGAACGGGCATACTCCGCTGGCATAAGCCCGCTGGTGTCCTTGTCTTTGACCTTGGCGTAGTCCTCCGGTGAAAGCCCGGTGGTGTCCTTCTCTTTGACATTGATGAAATACACGACCGGCCCGCGCAGGCTCGTGGTCTTCCAACGGTCTGGCTCGACGCGCGCCGCCGGATCCACCGGCTCGAACGCGTAACAAACGCCGTCCCCTGTCGCAAAGAGTATCTGGGCCTTTCCGTTCACCATGCCGAGGGACGGAGAAGCATACTGTCCACGATAGACCTTTTCACCTATCTGCTCGTCATCCCGCGCCACGAGTTGGCCGGTCATCTTGTGGAACACAACCAGGCTGGGGGCCAATGGATTGTAAGGTATCCGCCCGGGAACCCAGGAGCGCCCGTTGCCCGTGCAGACATAGACGTAGTCGCCATGCACCAGGACGGAGGAACTGGCCGTATGGTGATAATACGCCTTGAGCTTTTCGCACATGTCATATCGCCAGACGATGCTCTTCAGGGACAACTCGCTGACGGCCGCCTTCGCTGCCTTTGTGAATTGCGGCTTGTCCGGATCGTGTCCGCCCAGAAGCACTTTCAGGTCAACGCACATCGCTTCCTGATACGGGCTG
>JACRJX010000014.1 GCA_016235595.1 Verrucomicrobiota bacterium | reverse complement strand
GCTTCGGCAGGCCGCCGACGTTGTGGTGGCTCTTGATCATGGCGGAGGGGCCGCCGGCCGTGGGGACGCTCTCGATGACGTCGGGATAGAGCGTGCCTTGGGCAAGGAACCCGGCGTTCTTGACGGACTTGACGTTCTTTTCGAAGACATCGATGAAGGTTTTGCCGATGATCTTGCGTTTGCGTTCGGGATCGGTGACGCCCTTGAGCCGGTTGAGGAAGAGTGTGCTGGCGTTGGCGGTCTTGAGCTTCATGCGGAAGTTCTTGCCGAAAACGCGCTCGACGCTCTCGGCCTCCCCTTTGCGCAGGAGACCGTTGTTGACGAAGATGGGCGCGAGCTGATTGCCAATGGCCTTGTGGATGAGCGCGGCGGCGACGGCGCTGTCCACGCCGCCGGAGAGGCCGAGGATGACGCGGTCGTTGCCGACGGTGGCGCGGATTTCCTTCACGCTGCGCTCAATGAAGCTGGCCATGGTCCAGAGTCCCTGGCAGCCGCAAACGCGGAACATGAAGTTTCTCAGAATCTCGCGGCCGTGCGGGGTGTGGACGACCTCGGGATGAAACTGGAGGCCGTAGAGGTTGCGTTCGCGGCATTCCATGGCGCCGAAGGGCGAGTTGCCGCTGCGGGCGATGGCTTCGAAGCCGCGCGGCAATTCGGTGAGCTTGTCGCCGTGGCTCATCCAGACGGTCTGTTTCGAATCGAGGTTGGTGAAGAGCGGACAACTCGGGACGGTGACGTCGAGTTCGGCGCGGCCGTATTCGCGTTTCTGGCCGTGGGCGACCTTGCCGTTAAGGAGGTGGCCCATCACCTGCATGCCGTAGCAAATGCCGAGCACGGGGATGCCGAGGGCGAAGATGCCGGGGTCGGGCATCGGCGCGCCCTTCTGGTAAACGCTCATCGGGCCGCCGCTGAGGATGATGCCGTTGGGAGCGAGAGCGTCTATTTCCGCCGCGCGCGTGTCCGGGCGCATGATGGTGGAGAAGACGTTGAACTCGCGGACACGCCGGGCGATGACCTGCGTGTATTGCGAGCCGAAGTCGAGGATGATGATTTGCTCTCTAACGTCGCTCATGGTTGATGATTCGTGATGGCGGATTATTATCGTTATTGTTTTGGCCGGGCAACGAAGAACGGATGACAGGTCACGCGCCGCGAGCTGCTAGAACCGCTGCGGTTCGTTGACGGTGCCGCAGCGCGGACAACTGGATCGCTCCAATTCGTGGTTGTCCAGATAGGGATGCGCGCATTTGGAGCAACTGAAAATGCGCGTCGGCATCGGCTCCGTGCGCATGCCGCGTCTGCGGATGGCGTTGCAGGCGCCGGCGAGAGCGATGACCGCAAGAACGGCGAGCAAATAAAACACCACGGCCGTTTCAAAATAAACGGAGATCATCGCGTGCCTCCTTTCGCGGCGGGTGGAACTGCCTCGCTGCCGCCGGCCCATTGGATGCGCACTTCGCCCCAGTCGAGCGCGTCGCCGGCGCGTTGCGCGGCCTCAAACCGCCACCCTTGGACCTGCTGGATGCCGCGGGTGTCGGCAGCGGCGGAGCCGGAGCTTTCCGCAAGCAGCGCAAAACGGACCGTGCCGTGGGCGTTCACCGCCACGTGCAGGACGGTGGCCTGCTGCGGCGCGGAGCCTTCGATGCGCAACGATTCAACGGCGGGCTTCGGCGCGCGCGATGCCAGCGATGAACTGAAGACAACGCGCGTGAGGGTGGGCGCGACGGCGGTTTCCGCCGGTTCTTGCGACGAAGGCGCGAGCTTGGCGATCAAGGTTTCGGCGGGGTTCACGACCACTGGCGGCCGGCTTGGTTCGGTCAGTGGCGGCGGTGTCAGCAGGGGGCGCGACGGTTGGTCTGCGGACGGCGTTTGATACGGGAAATGCGGCGGCGGGGCAAGGGTGGATGCGGAGAACCCATGCGGCGAGGCCAGCGATGTCTGGCTGGGATCGCGCACCGCCGCCAAGCCGAGAGCCGCTTCATTGACCGCGCCGATATATTGGACGAAAGGCTGCGACGGCCCGCGCACCGTCCGCGCGAAGGTGCCCACGCGGAAAGAGAAACCGGCCGCCACGTGCAGTGCGAGCGAGACGAAAAGCAGGCACACGAGCAATGGCTGCTCGACGACAAACCGCGCGACGACGGAAGGTCCGGTCTTCATGGCTGCGTCGTTGGCACTGTCGCGGGCCGCGGGCGCAACTGTGGCGTGGCCGGCTGATTCAGCAACGGCCGCGTCGCCAGCAGCACGTGATGAACGCCGGCGGCCTTGGCGAGGTCGAGAATTTGCATCAGCCGCTCGTAGCTGACGCGCTGGTCGCTTTTCAGCACGACGCGGATGCCGGGAAACCGTCGAACGATTTCTTCGAGACCGTTTTTTAGCTTTTCCAGGTCCACGCGTTCGTCGTTGAAGAAGATGAGATCGTCACGCGTGATGGTGACCATGACGGCGTTGTATTCCGGCGCGCCGGCCACCTGCGTCGAGACGGGCAGGTTGAGCATCTCGACGTTGACGCCCGGTTGCAGGACGTAGGAGGAACTGAGCATGAAGAACAGCCCGGCCAATAGCGCCACATTCACCAGCGGCACGGCGCCAATGCGGCCTTCGACGACTTGAAGATTGCGCTTGAACCTCATGCGACTCCGGACGGATTGGCGTCAACCGTCGTTGTTGGGTTGGCCATTAGTGGGTTGACCGTTGGCCGGCGGCTCCGAGGTTCGTGTGGTGAGAAAGCCGACGATCTCGGTCGCGGCGCGCTCCGCGTCGAGCACCATCTCGTTCACGCGGCTGACCAGATAGTTGTAGGCAACGAAAGCCGGGATGGCGACCGCCAGGCCGGCTGCCGTGCAGAGCAGCGCCATCCAGACGCCGTCGGCGATGTCGGCCACGTGGACGAAGTTGCCTTTCTCGACAATGGTGCGGAACGAGGAGATAAACCCGACCACCGTGCCGAGCAGGCCGAGCAACGGTGCGACGTGCGCGACGGTGGCCAGCGCCTTCAGGTTGCGTTCCAGCCGTGGTATCTCCTGCAAACTGACCTCCTCGATGGCGTCCTCGATCTCCGCGCGCGTATGGTCGTAGCGGGTGATGGCGGCCTTGACGACGCGGGCGACGATGCCGGGCGTCTCGTCGCAAATGGAGAGGGCTTCCACCAGCGCATTGCGTCGCAGCGCGTTGGTGATGCCGGCGAGAAACTCCGACGTGTTGATGGTGTGGCGGTGATAGTGCAACAAACGCTCGAAAAAGATCGCCGCGCCGACCACGCTGCACAGCGCGATCAGCCACATCAACACACCGCCTTTGGCGAAGAGGATAATCATCAGACTCCGCTGTCGTTATAGTCCAAGAACCGCCCATCGGTCAACGTGACATTCCGTGTCTTTCCGAGGTTCGCGAAATTATGAGGTTGGATGCGGCACCAACCGCGGTCCATCGGTGCGATCAGAGGTGTCGGCCAAAACGGCGCGCTGAGGCCCCGTATTTAGAACGGCTCGAAAAATGGCCGGCGCTTTCAATTGCGCCCGCAGTCAGGACGGTTTTGACGTGCACGCGGCCAGCGCGTATGCTGCGCGCCAACAAATCGTCGGAGGCAACCCATCATGCTGACAACACTTCTCGCCGCTGCGTTCTTCTTTCCCATCGTCGAATCTGGTGAGCCGCGAGCCACGCTCGCGCCCGCCGCCGACGCGCCGCCCGAGGTGCAGCGGGCCACGGCGGAATTTCAACGTGTGCTGAAGAAAATGACGGGCGCGAGCCTGCCGACTTCGGAGTCAGCCACGAGCCCGCGCATACACATCGGCCGCGACGCGTTCGTCGAGAAGGCGGACTTGAAACTGGACTCGCTCGACAACGACGGCTTCGTGATCCAGACGGTCGGCGGCCGCGACCTCGTGCTCGCAGGCCGCAACCCGCACGGCACGGAGTTTGCCGTGTATCGTTTCCTTCAAAAACACGGCGGCGTGCGCTGGTATTTCCCGACAGAACTTGGCGAAGTCGTGCCGCGCCGGGCGAGCTTCGGCGTCGGTCGTCTCGCCGAGCGCCATGAGCCGTCATTCAAGTCGCGGCAGTGGAGTTCCGCCGCGCCGTTCGACAAAGGCGAGTGGGAACGGCATAACCTCTGCCGGCCGCGCTACAGTTTCCACCACAACCTGCTCCATGTTTTCGTCCCGTCGAAGCTCTACGACCAGCACCCGGAGTGGTTCCCGGAGATCAAAGGCAAACGCTTCCGGCCGGCTGGCGACGACGCGCACAACTGGCAGCCGTGCCTCGCCAACCCCGAAGTTGCGCGCTTCGCCGCCGAGGTCGCTCGCAAGCATTTCGACGCGAACCCGGCCGCCACCAGCTTCTCGCTTGGCATGAACGACACAGCGGCGTCGGGTTTCTGCGAGTGCGCCGCCTGCCGCGCGCTCGACCCAGCCGACCCGGCGCAGCAGAAAACGCCGCGCGGACTGCCGAACTACTCGAATCGTTTCTACACCTTCATGAATCGCGTGGCAGAAGAACTTGCGAAGACGCATCCCGACAAGTTCATCGGCTGTCTCGCCTATCACGTCACCGAGCCGCCGCCGACCTTCGCCGTTCATCGGCGCGTGATTCCTTACCTTACCGCTGGCCGCGCCAACTGGACCGATCCGGCCATCCGGGCCGGCGACCAGAAACTCATCCGTGGCTGGTGCGCGCAGGCGCCGGTCGTCGGCATCTATGATTATTACTACGGCTCCGGCTTCATCTCGCCGCGCATCTTCACCGGCCTGACGGAGGAGAGCCTGAAGTTTGCCCATCGCGCCGGTGTGCGCGGATTCTACGCGGAGATCTACTCGACATGGTCGCTGGACGGGCCGAAGGCGTGGGTCGCCTCGCAACTGCTTTGGGACGTTAACCAGAAAGCTGGCACACTCGTGGACGATTTCTGCCGCGGCCTCTTCGGCAAGGCCGCCGCGCCGATGCGCGAGTATTTCCGTTTTCTTGAAAATCGCTGGATGAAACGCCCCTCGGGCTCAACGGTGATGTGGGCCGGTTTCTTCGATGCGAAGCAACTCGATCTCTGGCCCGCCGATGTGTGCGTCAAAGCGCGCGCGCTACTGGTGAAAGCCGAACACGCAGCCGTGAACGACGATGAAACCGTCCGCGCCCGCGTCAAGCTCTACAGCGATGGTTTCCGCCAGACGGAACTGTGGTCCGCGCTCTATAACGCCGAGAAAACGTTGAACTCACCCGCAGATTTGCAGCGCTACCTCGACGCCGCTTGCTCGCTCGCCGCGCTCAAGCAGGAGATCATCAAACCGAATCCTCTGCACCGTGGCTCTATTCCGTTCGAGGAGCGGTCGCGCAACGCGCCCGGCACGCGTGTGAGTTCGGCGCTGATCATGATGGCGGACCAGCCGGACGCCGGGCCGCTCTTGAAACAATGGGCCGCGCAGACAGGCGACGCGGACGCTGCTGTGGCCGCGCGCGCCGCGCTGTTGCTGCGCGCCAACCCCGAGCTTGGCAAGGAACTGCTCGCAAATCCAGGTTTCGAGCCGGACGGCCCGCGCTGGAATACGTGGGTTCGTCCCGACACGTCCGGGAAGGTTGCGTTCTCCGCTGACGCCGCGCGCTCTGGCAAGGCTGGCGCGGTCATTCGCTCTGCTGCCGCGGCGTGCGTGATGCAAACGCTGCCCGCCAGGCCGGGCGAGATGTATTTGGCGACGATTCACATTCGCGGCAGTGCCGGCGCGAAAGGCATTGCATCCCTCGTCATCAAGTTCAAGGACGCCGCGGGCAAGTGGCTGCCGGACAGTGCTGGTTGCTCCACGATGGTGCCTGCCGCCGCTGCGGTGGATTGGACGCGGCTTGCCGTGGTCGCCCGAGTGCCGAAGGGGTCTGCAACAATCGTTTGGATGGCGTCCGCCAAGGACCAGGGTGATGACGAGACAATCCAGTTCGACGCCGCAAGCCTGAAACGCGTGCCGCAGTGACCGGCCAACATGCGAACTCGACCGGCCGGCACAAAACGTAGAGGATGAAGTTGAAACGAAAATGAAAGACAGCTCCTTCAAGGAATGGATGAAAAGGTTATCCCTGCGCGCCGCCCGCGCGGGCGCATGTGCCGGCATGAGTGTTCTGCTGCCGTGTCTCGCGCTTTCGACTGAACCGCTCACGCTCAAACTCTGGCCCGAAGGCGCGCCCGGCAAACTGGCTCCCCTTACCGAGGCGACCCGGAAACTCATCGCCTCCTACAGCACGAGTTCGAATCGCGTGACCAACGTCACTGACCCCGAGATCACGGTCTATCGTCCGGAGAAACCCAATGGCGCTTCCGTCATTGTCGCCCCGGGAGGCGGCTACATGTTTCTTTCCTACGCCCACGAAGGCACGCAGGTTTGCGAATGGCTCAACTCCATCGGTGTCACGGCGGTCCTCTTGAAGTATCGGACGCCGACTCGCGACGAGACGCCCGTCTATGGGAAACCCGTGCAGGACGCGCAGCGCGCCATCGGCATCGTACGGCACCGCGCCGCGGAATGGGGTCTCAATCCCCGCCGCGTCGGCCTGCTCGGTTTTTCGGCGGGCGGGAATCTGCTCGGCCACGTTGCTTGCGACCGCGGGCCGCGCACCTATCCGCAGCGGGCCGACCTCGACGACCCGCGCGGTCCGGACTTCGGCGTGATGATCTACGGCGGGGCGTTTCTGGACAAGACCGACAAGACCCGTTTCATGGACGGCTACAGTGTGCCGAAGGATGCGCCGCCGATGTTCTTCCTCGTCGCGCACGACGACAAGACCAACCCCATCGAAGCCGCGATGCTTTACTTGGAATACAAGAAGCTCGGCCTCCCCGCCGAGTTGCACATCTACACGAAAGGCGGCCACGGCTTCGGCATGCGCAACAACAAGCATCCCATCAGCGACTGGCCCGCCCGTTGCGCCGAGTGGATGAAGAGCATGGGTTTCCTTGGCAACTGAAGACGGAGGAGACGCTTCAGCGTGTCTGCCTTGTTTGTGAGGCAGAGCAAACTGAAGCTAGAATTCCAACGAGGCAGCGCTCGCGGTCGCCCTATGCGCTTCTCCTTTTCCTCAGACCATCTTCCCGCACAGCACTGGCCGTTTCTTGGAGCCGATGCTGGCGACGAACTCGATGGCGGCCTTGTCGCCATCGAAGCGACATGTGACAGTGTCGTGGTGTGGGGTCTCGTAGTAACGCCACGTCATCTCGAATGTGTTCTCGTCCTTCCATGTGCCGCTGGCGACGAGCTTGTGTTTGGTGCCGGGTTTGGAAGCGCCGCCGTGGATGAGCCGTGGTGGTGTGCCGGGCAGGGCGGTCTCGCCACGTTGCCATCGCTCGATGCCGCAGGCGATGGGATAGGAGGCGCGGGCATCCTTGAAGGTGACGGCGCAGCCGGTCTTGCCGAAGGCGAACGATACGCTCGTCAGGCCGAGGTCGTTGGTTTCGATCTTGAACGTCTTGCCGGAAACGCGGGCAGCAGTGGGTGACAACGATCCACTCCCTGGACGCACGCAATCAATGCAGACCGCAGGCCCGGTGGGCGCGCCGGGCGGCGTCAACGCCAGTGACGAAAGCGTTTGCTGCAACCGCTCCTGCGTCTGTGGGTCGGCGGACAAAGACTTTTCTTTCATCGCGGGCAACAGATGTTCCCAGACGATGTCGAGCTGGCTCTGCATGTTCTTGCTCTCGCTCGTCATCACGACCACCGCGTCCTGGTCGGACATGACGATGGTGAACTGTCCGAACGCGCCGTCGCCGCGATAGGCGTTATGCTGAGCGCGCCAGAACTGGTAGCAGTAGCCTTGCAACCAATCGTTCTGCGCGTTCGGGCGGGCCGGCTTGGCGGGCAACGGCTGCTGGATCTTGAACGTCGTTGCTTCCTCGACCCATTTCGCGGGCAGAATCTGGCGGTCTTTCCAGCGACCCTTTTGCAGATAGAGTTGGCCGAACTTGGCGAGGCCCTCGGTCTGGATGCTCAGGCCCCAGCCGCCGGTGCAGATGCCACGCGGGCAGGTCTCCCATGTCGGACCTTCGATGCCGAGCGGATCGAACAGCCGCGGCTTGAGATAGGCGATGATTTTTTGGCCGGTGAGTTTTTGGACGATGGCCGAGCACATGTAGGTGGCGGCGCTGTTGTAGACGAACTTCGTTCCCGGCGCGTGCGGGATGGGCCAGTCGAAGAATGCCTTGGCCCAGTTCTCGTGCTTCACAACCTCGAAGGTCGGGTCTTTGGCGTGGCCGACGGCCATGGAGAGCAGGTCCTTCACGCGCAGCGCTGCGAGATTGTCGCTGACCTTGTCGGGCAGGTCTTTCGGGAAGAATGAAACGACCTTGTCGTCCACGGTGAGCCGGCCTTCCGCGACGGCGAACCCGACGGCGGTGGAGGTGAAGCTCTTGCTCATCGAATACATCGTGTGATTGAACTGCGGCCCGTAAGGCGACCACCAGCCCTCGGCGATGACGCGGCCGTGGCGGACGATCATGAAGCTGTGCAGTTCCTGTTTGGCCGCCGCCATCGCGTCGAGGAACGCGAGGATGCCCGCCGAGGCAACGCCCTCCGCTTCCGGCGTGCTGCGCGGAAGCTTCTTGCCACCGAACGAACGCGCGGCGGCGGTGGAGCAGGGGATGAAAGAGATGAAGCCGAGGCCGGCTGCGCCGCAACCGAGTTGTTTGAGGAACATTCTGCGGGTCGTTGTCATGGCGGAGAGGATTTCCTCGTTGCCGGCGAAATTCAAGCCTGAGCCGCAGGCATCAACGCGAAGACCAACGCGGTGTTGGCAAGAATGCCGGCATTACGGTCAACTTCGATTTCAACTTCGGTTTGCGATTGAACAGAACCGCCAACTCTGGCACTACACTATGACGCCGATATGCCATCCGGCGCCGACGCCATGAACAAACTGCTTCTCGCCACCTTCCTCGCTACCGCATCTCTCTCGCTCGCAGCCGCGCCGAAACCCGGCCCTCCTCACATTGTCGCCATCGAAACACGCGACTTGAAAGTGGAGTTTGCCGGCGACCGCGCCTGGACGATCCACCGCATCTTCTTCAAGGGCGAACTGGTGGCCGACAAGAACGGTTTCTACGGGACCGTCTTCGCGGCGGAAGGTGGCAAGTGGATCGGCACGGGTCACAACGAAGGCGGCATCGAGCAGGTAAAGAGCGTCACGCTGACCGTGGACGGCAAGCCGTGCGACCTCGCCGACAAAGCCGTCTATCGCGGCCAGCGCGCGGAGATTCACAAACGCTCCATGATGGGGCCGCTGGCGCTGGAAGCGACCTACATCGTGACCGACGACTGCGTGCTGGAGCGGCATCGCTACGAGGTTACTGCCGACGTGAAGATTGGCACGCTCTACGCCTTCATGCATGCGTGGCTGCCACGCACGACGGAGTGGATCGCTGAAAAAGCCGACGGCACGATGGTCGAGGGAAAGTTCGACAACAGCGGCGATTTCAAACTGAAGATGGATGCGAAGTGGACGGCGATCTACGACCCTGTGAACCGCCGCGCCATGCTTGCGTGGTATCCGAAGCCGCTCGTTGGGCAGAACCTCAAGACGGGTTATTGGGACAAGACCGTCTATCACAAGCTCTACAACCAGATTTACTCGCACACGGCGGTGGCTGGCGGCACGAAGTTCGAGGCGGAAGTGGTTGTGCGCGGCGTCGAGGCAGATCTCGCATCGTGGAAGCAAGCCGCCAAGGCGCTCGCTGCGGAAACGAACGACCGCTACGAAAAGAAAGAGATCAAGTTTTGAACCCGAAGGAGATTGAAGCCATGAGCATTGAGAATCTGTCCCGCCGCCATTTCCTGAAGACCTCCGCCGGCATGGCGCTGCTTGGCGCGGCTGCGCAATCGTTCAACATCCGTTCCGCGCGCGCCGTCGACGCGTCGCCGTTATCGCCGCCGAACGAAAAGATCCAGAAGGCTCGCGACGTCGCGCTGTCCGTGTTGAAGCCGAGCCCGAAAGACCTGGAGCACGGTCTTGAACTTCACGCCAACTCGCTGGTGTTCGAGTCCTACGGCTTCTCGCCGCGCAGCGCCGTGGATGGCGACGCGTTCCGCGCGGCGGTCGAGGCGGGCGCGTCGGACACAGAGCTGGTGGATTTGCGCGAGGAGATGTCCATGACCCGCTGCGCTACCAACGCGGCGGAGCGGAAGGAATTTCTCGAGGCGTTTCGGGCCGCGGGCGTGACGTGCGTCTTCCAGAACGCCGGTGAGGAGGGCAATGACCCGACGCGGCTCATGAAACGGCTCGCGCGGTTCACCTACACGACCGATGTCATGCGCGACGAGCTCTTCAAGGCGGTGAAGCCGGACGACATTGTCGCCGCGAAGAAACAGAACAAGCTCTGCCTCTACTTCACGGCCAATGGTGTGCCGTTGCGCCAGCAGTGGAACTGCGTGCGCGATGAGCTGGGCTTTATCCGCATCTTCCACCAGCTCGGCATCCGCATGATGCATCTGGCCTACAACCGCCGCAATCCACTCGGCGACGGCTGTGGCGAGGCAACCGATGGCGGACTGAGCGATTTTGGCCACGCGGCCGTCGAGGAAATGAATCGTGTCGGTGTCATCGTGGACGTGGCGCATTCCGGCTGGCGCACAAGTCTCGAAGCCGCCAAGGCGTCCAAGAAGCCGATGGTTGCCAGCCACACGACCGCCGCGTCGCTGCACCGGCATTTTCGCGGCAAACCCGATGAGGTCATCCGTGCCATCTGCGACACCGGTGGGCTGGTGGGCGTCTGCTGCATCCCGCGCTTCCTCGGCGGCGCGGGCGACGTCAGCGTGTTCCTCAACCACATCGAATACCTCGTCAAGAAATTCGGCCCTGACCACGTTGCCATCGGCATGGACGTGGGCTATTCGTCGCGCAATGAGGAGGCCGAGCGCAAGAAGGTGCCCAAGCGCGCCGACGGCCGTTCGGCGCTGTCGGTCTCGGGCGCGCGATGGGAACATCTCTGGCCGCCGGACACGACCAAGACCGCCCCGCATGCCGAACAGAGCATGGCATGGACCAACTGGCCGATGTTCACTGTCGGCATGGTCCAGCGCGGTTTCAAGGACAGCGACATTCAGAAAATCCTCGGCGGGAATATTCTCCGGGTCGCTCGCTCAGCGTGGGAAAAGCAGGCATGAGATTCCAGTGATGAGGAAAAGTCACCTTCGCCACAGTCCAATCAACAACAACGGAAGCCCGGCAGCGACTTGAAGGAAAATAGATCATGCGCGCAGTTCCCCGATTGATGTTTGCCCATCTGCCGACGCCGATTGAGCGTCTGCCGCGGCTGTCGGCGCACTTGGGCGGACCGGAAATTCTTGTCAAACGCGACGACGAGACCGGCTTGGCCTTTGGCGGGAACAAAACGCGCAAGCTGGAGTTCCTGCTGGCCGAGGCTCGCGAGCAGGGCGCGAACACTCTGATCTCGGCCGGAGCGATGCAATCCAACCATTGCCGGCAAACGGCCGCTGCCGCCGCGAAACATGGTTTGGATTGCATCCTGGTGCTGACTGGCAGCGCGCCAAAGCAGCCGACAGCGAACCGGTTGCTTGATGAATTCTTCGGAGCGGAGATCGTTACGGTTGCCGACCGCGCGGATCGCGATCGGGTATTGCGGGAGACGTTCGATGGCGCGGCACGCAAGGGACGCAAACCGTATTTGGTGCCTTACGGCGGGAGCAGTCCCACGGGCGCACTGGGTTATGTGTTCGCGATGGAGGAGTTTCTGAAACAGGGCGTCCGTGCTGACTGGATGGTGTTCGGCACGTCCAGCGGCGGCACTCACGCGGGGCTGTTGCTGGGCCAGCGGGTGTTCGGCTACCGCGGGAAAGTGTTCGGCATCAGCATTGATGAAACGGCGGGCTGGCTGAAGGACCACGTTTCGGCGCTTGCGTCAGACACTTCGGAGAAACTGGGCGAGCGGTTGCAGTTCGGGCCGGAAGACGTGCTGGCGACCGATGAGTATTGCCGGGCCGGCTATGGAGTGCTGACGGACGCGGAGCGCGAAGCGGTGAGGCTCGTGGCACGGCTCGAAGGCTTGTTGCTCGACCCGGTCTACACGGGTCGCGCCGCCGCGGGGATGATCGATTTGATCCGCAAAGGTGTTTTCAAGAAGGGCGAGACGATATTGTTCTGGCACACCGGCGGTCAGCCCGCGCTCTTCGCGGAGAAATACCAGTCCGATTTGCTTTGAGAATGCCAGGCAGGTTTGTGAGATGATCGAAGTCACAAGGAAAGAATGAACAGACTGTTAACGTTTCTCAGCATCGCTTTTTGGGCTGCTACGATTGGAATCGCAGCCGACGATGCTGGCGTGGTGACGCTGGAGAACCGGGCTTTGCGGCTGGAGATCAGGAAAACGCCCGTCCCGCACATCGAGCGAATGGTCCACAAGGCGAGCGGGCAGGCGGTAGTCACTGCGCCGTCCAACAAGAGCCTTTTCTCGATCATCCTTGCGAAAGAGGACGGCAGTTCGGAAACAATCGAAAGCACCGCAGCAAGCGGGTCGGACATCAGTACAGCAGACAAGGTTGTCCTCAAGTTCACGAAGTTCCCCAAACTTGATCTCGCTGCCGAGGTCACGGTGGAGTGCGGCGAAAAGAACCTGCTGACGCTCTGGTCCATCCGCGTCGTGAACAACACGGGCCGGCGTTTGAAGGCGGTTCGGTTTCCACAATTGCTCGCTGTGCCAACCATCGGCGACGGCAAGGACGATTGCCTGGTGCTGCCCGCGCTGGCTGGCGCGCTCATCGAGAACCCGGCGGAGAACTGGCACAACGGTCGGACTGTGACGATGCGTTATCCGGGCGATATGTCGGCGCAATTTCTCGCGTATCAGGACCGCTCGGCGGGCGTATATCTGGCGGGCATGGACACGGCGGGCCATCCGATGTTGTTGGGCATGTTGAAGCAAAAGGACGGGTTCCGATGCTGGCATGAGTTCACGGTAGTCACCGACGAACCCAAAACGGCGGGGGGCGTGTGGCAGAGTCCGTATCCGGTGGCGCTTGGCGTGACGCAAGGGCGTTGGTGTGACACGGCGGACATCTACAAGCAGTGGGCCGTGCGGCAGAAGTGGTGCGCGAAGACGCTCGCCGCTCGCCGCGACATTCCCGCGTGGTGGAAGGACGGACCGGACGTGCATGTGGTGGAGGTCCGCACCTACGACAACAAGCGGACCTGCACCGGCTCCTATTACCCGAAGCTCCAAGAGCATCTCCGCGTGTTCCGTGAGAAGATTGACGGTCCGATCGTCCCGATGCTCGCGGGCTGGGAGAACCACCGGCGCTGGACCGCGGGCGATTACTTTCCGGTTTTCGAAGCGGACAACGCGCGGCAGGTCATCTCGCAGCTGCGGCAGGACGGGTTCCGTTCGTTCTTCTATCTGTCGGGATTGTTTTACACGTATCAGAACGAAGGACGCGACGGCGGCGAGATTCCCGCTGCGCAGAAACACACGGCGGCCTGCGTGCTTGACGAGAAGACGGGCAAACCGAAGGAATACGTGCTCAACGAATCCAGCCCGTCGGGTGACTGGAAACGCCATTCCTACCAGTTTTGCGTGAGCGCGCCGCAGACGAAGAAGTTCTTCTGCGATGTGATTGATCAGGCGCACGCGCTTGGCGTGGACGTGTTGCAGATGGACCAGACGATCTTCGGCGCGGGCGATGCCTGCTACTCAACCTCGCACGGT
Organism: Verrucomicrobiota bacterium; assembly: GCA_016235595.1. Classification (GTDB taxonomy): domain Bacteria; phylum Verrucomicrobiota; class Verrucomicrobiia; order CAIQCK01; family CAIQCK01; genus CAIQCK01. The sequence goes on along the minus strand of JACRJX010000014.1, from coordinate 148,428 downwards.
CACACGCCGGGTGTGGGGCTTTACCAGAGTCGCGCGTTCTGGGGCCTGCTCGATGCGATGCGCCAGCACGGCAAGCGGCTTTCGCCCGACTTCGTGCTGTTCCACGAGGAGCCGCATGAGCAATTGATCCAGCACCTCGATGGTTTCCACATGCGCGAGTATTACGAAAAGCGCTGGTATCGCGGCCATCCCGGCGCGGTGGGCATTCCGTTGTTCTCATATCTCTACCACGAATTCGCGTCGGGCTACGGCGGCGACAGCGCCGGCCTGAGCAAGGAAAACAATCGCTGGAATGTCCGCTGCCACGCGATGAATCTCGTCGCTGGCCGTACGCCGGGTGGTTCCATCTGGTGGTCGCACCAGAGCATGTTTGACGCGCACCCGGACCAGATTGCGATGATCCGCAACCATAGCCGGCTCTTGAAGACGCGGGCCAAGGAATTCCTGATGCTGGGCAGGATGCTGCATCCGTTTGAACTGGATGTGCCGACAGTCGCGATTGGCATTCCCACGCAACGCAACGGCAAGTGGGTGCGCGAAGACCTGCCGACGCCGGCGATCCTCACCAGTTCGTGGCAATCGCCCGACGGCAGGATTGGCCATCTGTTCGTGAACATCGCCGAGACCCGGCAGCCGCTGAAGGTGAACCTCGACACACGCAACGCGCCCGCCGCGAATTTATACAATGCCGAAATCCACCGTTCGACAGCCGGCGAATCGTTCAAGCCGCTTTGGCAAAACGTGCAGATGCCGAAGGAGTTCGCCGCCGAACTGGAGCCGATGGAAGCGATATTCATCGAACTCCGTGGTTCGAAGACGGCAGGAACCGGGAAATGATGCCGGGAGCCGGGCATATCGATGGGCAGTTTGACACGCGCGTTTCGCGAGGTGTGGATAATCCGATGACCGCAGTGACGTGAACCTGAAGGAGAAAAGGAACAATGCAAACCAACAAGCAGCACGATGATCGAATTACAGTGACCGACCGCCGCAGTTTTCTGGCGCAAGTTGTGGGCCTGGCCGCGGCCACCGCACTGCAACCGAAGCCTGTCGTCGGAGCGGCGGATGCGGCGGCGCAAGCACCGATGCCGACCATCCAACTCGGCAAGCATCGTATCAGCCGGCTCGTTGCCGGTTCCAATCCGGTTCTCGGGTATTCCTACGCGGGTCAGCATGCGGACCGGCACATGAAGGAATACTTCACGCCGGAGCGGACGATGGAGTTTCTCCAGAACTGTGAGCGCGCGGGCATCACGACCCACCAGTTTGCCGATCCCGATTTGGCGTTGCCCTATATCCGGCCGTTGCGCGAGCGCGGCAGCAAGATGACGTTCTTCTGCCTCTTTTCGCAACGCGAGAAGATCAAGGACGCCGTCGAGCGGGCGCAACCCGTCGCGATGGTCCACCACGGCGGCGCGACCGACCGGCTTTTCGCCGACGGCAAGTCGAGTCAGGTGCACGACTTCGTGAAGGCGGCGCACGACTGCGGCGTGCTTGCCGGCGTCTCAGCGCACAATCCGGATTGCATCAAGCGCGTCGCCGACGAAGGCTGGGAAGTGGATTTCTTCATGACCTGCTTCTACTTCCTCACGCGCAAGATGGTGAAGAAGGACACGGAGATTCCCATGCTCGACTTCGGCCTGCCATTCTTCCGGGACGACCCGAAGGCGATGACGCAGGTGGTCCGCCAGGTGAAACAGCCGTGCTTTGGCTTCAAGATTCTCGGGTCCGGCCGCCACTGCTCGAACCAGAAGACCGTGCGCGCCGCGTTCAAGTTCGCCTTTGAGAACATCAAGCCCACCGATGGCGTCATCGTCGGCATGTTCCCGTGGTTCTTCGACGAGGTCGGCGCCAACGCGCAGTTCACGCGCGAGCTGGGAAAGCTGGCGTAGCGATGCAGCTCCGACCGATCTGTTGCCTTCTGGGTGCTGCGTCACTGTTTCTGGCAGCTTGCACCGGTCCTCCCGTCGCTCGGGAGGGAGCCGGGGTGATGCTTGCCGATGCCGGCCGCTCTGACTATCAAATCGTGATCCCCCGTGAGGTGTCCCCGTCGGTTGACTACGCCGCGCAGGAACTCCAGGATTATTTGAAGAAGATCACCGGCGCGCTGCTGCCGATTGTCACGGATACGGCGCCAGCGCAGCCGCGTGAGATTCTTGTGGGGAAATCCAGCCGGTTGGATCTGTTGAACGTTGCCATTGATTGGGCTGCGCTTGGGAAAGAGGGTTATGTCTTGCGCACGGTCGGCGAGAAGCTGGTGATTGCCGGGGGCGAGCCGCGCGGGACGCTCTATGGAGTGTACGACCTGCTGGAGGATCATTTCGGCTGCCGCTGGTTCACGCCGGAAATCGAGCGGGTTCCGCAGGTGCGACAGCTTGCGCTGCCGAGGCTGGATGAGCGCAAGGCGCCGGTGTTCGAATACCGTGAGACCTACACGTGGGAAAGTTTCGATGGCAACTGGATGGCGCGAAACCGGCTCAATGGCGCGGGCGGACGTGGCCGGTTGTTGGAGCGGCAGAACATCCGCCCGCCGGTGCCGGAACTCGACGCGCGGCACGGCGGCAGCATCCGGTTTGGGTTCGGGTTCTTCGTTCACACCTTCGATACGCTGGTATCATCAAACGCGTTTTTCGCCACGCATCCGGAATACTTCGCGTTGCGCAAGGGGAAGCGGAAAACCACCCAGCTCTGTTGCACCAACGAGGACGTCATTCGGATCTGCACCGAGGCGATCCGCGCCGGCATGCGTCAACAACCCGACGCGACGGTCTTCTCGCTCAGCCAGAGCGACAACAAGGAGCCTTGCGAGTGCGACCGTTGCGCGGCGCTGGCGAAGACCGAGGAGAGCGGGATGGGGCCGTTGCTTTATCTCGTGAACCGCGTCGCGGAAGGCGTTGAGAAGGAGTTCCCGGGCAAGATCGTCGAGACGCTGGCGTATCAATGGTCGCGCCAGCCGCCGAAGACGATGCGCCCGCGCCCGAATGTCGTCATCCGGCTCGCGGACATCGAGTGCTGCTTCTCGCATCCATTGGCGAGCGGTTGCCAGGAGGCCAACAAGAAGTTCGTGGCAGACCTGCAGGCGTGGGCCAGGGCGTGTAATCGGCTTTGGATCTGGGACTACACGACCGATTACGCGCACTACCTGCTGCCGCTGCCGAACAAGCGGCTGCTCAACGATAACGTCCGCCTGTTCGCCGCGAATCACGTTACGGGTGTCTTCGAGCAAGGCACCTATGACACGTTCGACAGCGAGATGGTGGCGCTGAAGGCGTATTTGATCGCGAAGTTCCTCTGGAACCCCCACTACGATGAGACGCTGGCGACGCGCGAGTTCCTCGCAGCCTACTACGGCGCTGCGGCGCCAGTGATCCAGCGATACCTCGACCTCATCCACGACTACGCCGAGAAGCAACCGGTTCACGTCGGCATCTACGCCAAGCCGACGCACGCCCACCTGACGCCCGAGTTACTGGCTCGATCCAGCTCGCTCTGGGACGAGGCCGAGGCGCTTGTGAGGAAGGACGCCGCCGCGCTCGACCGAGTCCGCCGCTCGCGGATGAGTGTGGACTACACGATTGCCGAACAGGCCAGGAGAGCAGCGAAGGTTTCTGACAGCAAGCGCAGCGCGTCGCAACGCGACCTGATCGTGCTGGCTCGGAAACGATTCGCGGCGTTCATGCAGACCTTTGAACGCAGCAAACTGACACGCATTCGTGAGTGGAAGGATGTGGACAAGGCGGACTATCGCAAGACGCTCGCCGCCGATCTCGGTATCCAGCCCGGCGCGGACAGGCGAATAAAATAATCTCGCCCGTCCGTGCGGAGTTGATGCACTCTGGGCGCAGCATTGGAGCCAGTTCTATGAATGCACATCAGAATCGGACACTTCTTCTGTTCCTTGCCTTCACTGCCGTTCGCTGCCTCGCCGCGACTAATGAACCTCCCATCCATGCAAGCCATTGGCTCAACGCAGCGGACTGTGGCGCGTCCGGTTCCACGTTTGAGACGACGGCGGCGACCACGGACGGTTCGAAACAGATCACGGTCGCAAAAGTCGGCGATTTCAAGGTCGGCCAGGGTGTCATGGTCTCGAAATGTAATCCGCAGTTCACGCGCTGCATCCTGAAGTCGCCGGACAATCCGTACGGCACGAAGCCGCTTGGCGACGCGGCGGAACTGCGCGGCTATGACGGCAGTGGCGGCAGTTGGGTGGTGTATTTGGTCGAGGTGAACAGCGCCGACCCGCTCACGTTTCGTTGGAGCGATGATATGGCGCGCACCTGGAAGGGCACGAAGGTGCCGGTGACGTTCGACTGGCAGCCGCTCAGCTGCGGCGTGGAGATCAAGTTCAAGAAGCAGGAGTGGCAGCCCGGCCACATGATCACGTTCAACGGACGGGACCCGTTGTTCAGCAAGATCGAAAAGATTGAAGGAAACGTGCTGACGCTTGCGCACGCAGCGACGCGGACGGTGAAAGGAGCGGTGGTTCGACATTGCGATTCCGAAGCGTTGCAGGCCGCTGTTGCGCGGGCGATGAGAGAGAAACGAAATGTTCTCATTCCCGCGGGTTACTATCGGCTGACAAGCGGCCTCTCGGTGGGCAAGGTCGCGGCCATGGTGATCGAAGGCGCCAGTGGTGCGGAGACGGTGCTCGACATCTCAGAGGGCTACGGTTCATGCGTGAGTCTCCGCGGCGGCACCGACGTGACTGTGCGCAACCTGAGGATGGTGGGCCACACGGGATTGGGTGACGGGCCGGGCTGGCATAGTTTCAAGACCAGCAGCGGCAAAGCCTGCTGGCCCGTCGGCCTGAAGCCGTGCTCGGCCATGCACATCTCCAATACCGAGCGCGTGCTGGTCGAGAACTGTCACGCGAGCAAGATGAACTGTGAGGCATTCTACTGCCAGGGCAATTCCCGCAGTGGCACCAACGCGCCATCGGTTTACACGAAGTCGTTGACCTATCTGCGCTGCTCCGCGACCAACTGCGACGGCAACGGTTTCAACAATAACGACCTCGCCGAGAACACCAGTGTGCTCCAGTGCCGCATCGTGGACGTGGGCGGTTGCACATGGGAAGGCGCGTCGCGGTTCGTGCGGTTCATTGGCAACTACGTTCGCAATTCCGGCACCATCGCGATGGGCAACATCGGCAGCCGCGCCGAGCACCTCGAACAACTCGGTTCCGGCCAGCACATCGTTGCCGACAACGTGTTCGAGGGCCGCACGTTCTACAACAACCGCCCCGGTGGTTACATCGTCCGGGCCACGTGCGGCACCACGCAGGTGATTGTCCGCAACAACCTTTTCGTGAACTACAACTCCTGCGGCATCGAGATCATTCCCGGCGGCGACGAACGCCATCTGCCGACCAGCAACTGCACCATTACCGGCAACATCATGGACATGACCGCCATCGGCGAACCGTCGCGTGTCCGCACCGCCATCCACGTTGGCTCTTCCGATGTCATCATCAGCGACAACCAGGTTTACACGCGCGGGGCGTGCGACACCAACGTCACCGCGGTCCGCCTGACCGAGCCGGCCATCAACCTCATCGTCCACGACAACCTCCTGCGCAACTGCGGCACCGGCGTCCTCAGCGACGCCGCCTACGCGCTGGTCGGCGAAGTCGTGGATCCAACGACCTTCAAGGCGGGCCGCGGCACCATCCCGATGGAGCGGCGGTTGTCGCACCGTTATCGCGGCTTCAATCTCGCGTGGTTCCGCGGCACGAAACCCGACGGCTTCTCCATCATCGAGTCCTTCGACCCGGAAACGTTCCATTTCAAGCTCAAGCAGCCGCGCGCGATAAAGGTTAACGACCGTTTCGAAGTCTTTGCCCCCTCCGCGAACTGGCTCCTACACGACAACACCATCGCCGGCTGCGCCCAGCCCGCCGCCTTCACCGGCCACGGCAGCGACACGTCGTTGTTCCGCAACAACCTCGTCGAGCGCGGCGGCGCCACTAACGCGACGAAAGCCATCGTTGTCAGCGGCCAGTTCAAGCTCATCGACAACAACATCGTTGGATTCGATGGGAAGGAATCGGCGCCCAAGCCGGGATCGAAACCATGACATTTGACGGTCGCGGCAGCCACACCAGCGAGGAGACCACACCATGACACGATTGCAGCACAACGACAGTGACCGATTGACACGGCGAGAGTTCCTGAGCCGGACGGCAGCCGCAGCGGCTGGCGGCTGGTTTGCATCGCAGCAAAGCGTCCTGGGCGCGCCCGTGCCAGTCGGCGCTCCTCCGGCGACGGGCTGGCAGATTGGCTGTTACACGCGCCCGTGGGCGGCCTGCGAATACGGCGAAGCATTCGATGCCATCGCGGAGGCGGGGTTCAAATACATTGGTTTCTCGGGGATCAAGTCGGCCACCAAACGGGTGATCGCGTCGGCCACGCCGCTGGAGGAAGCCGCGAAGATGGGCGAGGAGGCCCGGAAGCGCGGTCTGCAAATCCCCAACGCCTACGGCGGCGCGTTCGCCAGCGATCGCTCGGTGAAAGACGGCGTGGAGGGCTTGCGGCGGATGATTGACAACTGCGCTGCCGCCGGTGCCTGGTCCATGATGGTGGGCAGCCTGGGCACTGAGAAGACTTACGAGAACCACTGCAAGGCGATTGCCGAAGTGTGCGACTACGCCGCGGAGAAAAAAGTGGGCATCGTGCTGAAGCCGCATGGAGGTTTGACTGGCCCCGGTCCGTTGCTGCGCAAGGCGTGCGATGCGGTGCGCCACAAGAACTTCACCGTGATGTATGACCCCGGGAACATTTTCTTCTACTCTGACGGCAAGGTGGACCCCGTGGAGGATGCTGCGGTGCTCGATGGCATCGTCAGCGGCATGTGCGTGAAGGATTATCAGCATCCAAAGAAGGTGGCCGTCACGCCCGGCACCGGGCAGGTGAAGTTCCCAGCCCTGATGGCGCGGTTGGCCAAGGGAGGTTTTACTCACGGACCGTTGATCATCGAAACGCTCGCCCCGGGCGACGCCGCACAACTGATCAGCGAGGCGCGCAAAGGCCGCTTGTTCGTCGAGCGGTTGGTGGCCGGCAGCTGATCGCGCGGGCGCAAAGGAGTCCATCACTCATGTCGAAACAGCTTGAAGGACAAGTCGCCCTGGTCACTGGAGCGGGTCGGGGCATCGGCCGGGCGATTGCCCGCGCGTTGGGAGCGGCCGGCGCTCACGTCGTGGCGGCGGCCCGGAGTCAGAAGGAAATAGAGACGGTGGCGCGGGAGATTACCACCGCCGGGGGCCGGGCCATGGCCTTGCCGCTGGACATCGCGCAGGAAGACCACGTGGGCGCTGCGTTCGCGCAGGTCAGGGGAAAGCTGGGGCGGCTGGATGTGCTGGTCAACAACGCGGGCATTGGCCGGTTCGGACCGCTGGTGGATTTCGCCAGCGCGGACCTGAAACAAGTGGTGGCGGTCAATCTGCTCGGCACGTTTTGGTGCTGCCAGCAGGCCATGCGCCTGATGATCCCGCAGCGCCGCGGTTACATCATCAACATTTCCAGCGTGGTCGGCTTCAAAGGCTATCCCAATCAGGCTGCCTACACGGCCACCAAGCACGCCGTGATGGGCCTGACCAAGTCTCTCGCGGTGGAGGCCCAGCCGCACGGCATCCGCGTCAGCGCGATCCTGCCCGGCGGCGTGGACACGGGCATGGTCGGCGACGCCCGTCCGGACTTGGATCGTTCGATCCTGATGCGGCCGGAGGACATTGCCCAATCGGTGATGTTCCTGCTGTCGCTGTCGGAGAAAGCGGCCGTTGATGAGATTTACATCCGCCGTCGAACCAGCCAGCCCTTTTGAGAGAGGGATTCCCCGTTGACGGTTTGCGGGGTTGGCGTATCCTCGCGATCGTGAACAAATCAAAGCGCTCACAGAAGCAAGCCAAAGCTCCAAAGCATCGCAAAAGGAAGAACACCATGAAGCCACAACAACGAATCACTCGCCGGAAGTTCTTGGGCGCCACAGCAGCAACCGCCGGTGGAATGATGATAGCCGCCACCCGCAAACTCAACGCCGCCACCGACGAGTTCCCTTCCAACGATCACTTCTGGTATCGGGCGCAGCCGACGGGGCCTTATATTGACTCGCAGTGCGACAACAGGGCGTTCGGCCACGGCGACGGGCAGGTGATGCTCTCCGAGGACAATGGCCGCACATGGCCGCACCGCATTGCGTTCCCCGAGGAGAAGCACATCACGTTCAGCCACATCCTCAAGAACGGGAACGTTCTCTTCAGCACGCGCGAGAAACTTTTCCTCAGCACCGACAAGCTGAAGACGATCCAGCCGATCACGGTGAAGGACGCCAACGGCGCGGATTACCTGCCGCACACGCCGAAGAATCCCAACAACCCCGGCTGGTATTTCCACACGCTCGCGGGCGTCATCTCGTGGGACGTGAACGGCAGGGAGATGATGGTGTGGGGGAACTACTGCAACGTGGTCGGCGGCGCGGTTCCCGTGAATATCTACTACTCCACCGACAGCGGCCGGACCGTGAAGATCGCGTATGCCTTCGGACAGAATCCCCATTTCCACGACAACGGCTCGCCCGGCGGTGGCAAGACGGGCACGGTGCTGGGCAACCCCGACAGCTCGCTGCTCTGCCGCCACGTCCACACGGTGGCGTATAACCCGCCTGAAAACGCGTTCTACGCCTGCACGGGTGATATCAATCGCGGAGCCGGGCTCGAGTGCCACTGGCTGCGCGGCACCTACGACGAGAAGAAGGACAAGTGGCAGTGGAAGCTCCTCATATCGGTGGACTCAAACTCGCGTTACAAATCCGGCGGCATTAGTTTTGTGGACGGCAAGTGCTACTGGATCAGCGACGCCAACGCTTTCAGGCCGTGGAACCAGGGCGACTACGATCGCGGCATCTTCTGTTGTGACCCCGCCGACATCACCAAGCCGGAGAAGCACACGATGCTGTTCAACCCGAAAGTCGAGTCCGGCAACATGATCATCCAGGACGGCGTGATCCTGGCGTCGCACTGCGCGCCCGCCTCGTCGATGAAGACCGGCATCATCGTCTCGACCGACATGGGCAAGACGTGGGCGCAATACGACCTCAAGGAATTCGGCCCCCGCTCGGCCACCCGTTTCCACGCGAAGAACAGCGAAGGCTGGTTCCGAATGGACCTGCGGAAGGGATGGATTGATTACGCCGAAGCGATCTTCATCAAACCGAAGCCGCGAGTTAGCGGGAAGCACTAGCAGTGGCGGACGATATTCAGAATGTGGGAGGGGCCTCAGCGCCCCGACTCTGATTCTCCGCAATGGCTGGTCGAGGCACTGAGGCCTCTCCCACATTCCAGACGCCCAGAACTCAACGCACCTGATTTTGCTTGCGCAAGAAAATGAACCGCCTCAGCGAGCAACTCCTTGGCTCCGGCAGGAAGCATCCGTCGTCGCACGGAGACGACGACACGCCGTGTGCGGCTGAGTTCATCCTCTAAGACTGCCGAAAGTTGTCATCACGCAGAGCGTGAGGGCCACGATGCCACTCCGCCGAAGAATTCCCCGTTGACGACCCGTGGCGTCGGCGTATCCTCGCGCTTGAACTGAGCAGTGCCCGCGGACATAGCCAAGACCCAGCCAGAAACCACAGCTGCTGAAAGGAGCCCATGAAAACGAACGCACAACACTCAACGACAGGCGCGACGCGGAGGACGTTTATCAAAACCACCGGTTTGGCAGGTGCGGGGCTATTGTTGCCACCGACGATCTCCACGGCAGGTGCTGCGCAGAAGGATGCGGAGACGCTGGCGTTGAAGGGCGGCGCGAAAGCGGTCACGGCGTCGCATGACGATGCCACGACCTGGCCACGCTATGGAGCCGAGGAAGAGAAGGCGGTGCTGGACGTGTTGAGGAAGCCCGACTACGTACCGAATGATGCGCTGGAGGCGGATTGGAAGAAGCATTTCAAGCTGCCGTTTTGCAAGGCGCACTACAACGGCACGAGCGCCATCACGGCCATGTATTTCGCGCTGAATCTTCCGGCTGGCAGCGAGATCATGGTGCCTTGCTCCACGTTTTGGGCCACGATCACGCCGATGCGGTTTTTCGGCCTGGTGCCGGTCATGGTGGACATCAATCCCGTCACGCTGAACTTCGACATCGAGGATGCGAAACGGAAGCTGACCAAGAACACGAAAGCCGTGTTCCCCGTGCACTATCTGGGCATGCCTGCGGACATGGACCACATCTCCGACTTCTGCAAAGAGAAAGGCCTCATCGTCCTCGAGGACGCCTGCCACGCGCACGGCGCGTCCATGCACGGCAAATTCATGGGCGCATGGGGCCGGATGGCGTGCTTCAGTTTCCAGGCCAGCAAACCGCTCCCGGCCATCGAAGGCGGCATGGGGAACTATCAGAACCAGGAGGACTTCGAGCGCGCCACGATTCTCGGCCACTACGAATGGGCCTCCAAGTTGAAGGGACCCTGCAAGAAATACGCTTACGGACTTGGAATGAAACTGCGCATGCATCCGATGGCTGCCGCGCTGGCCAAGTGCCAACTGGCGAAACTCGCCGAGCGGAACGCCACGTTGAAAGCCCAGGTCCGCCGGCTCAACGACCGGATCACCAAGCTGCCGGGTCTCCGTGAACAGCAAAACCGCAAGGATGTGGACCGCGTGTATTACGCCGCGAATCGGTTTTATCTGGACGAGGCCGAGGCCGGGATGTCACGGGCGGCGTGTGTGAAGGCGTTGCGGGCGGAGGGTGTTTCTGTAGGCGTCGCCGGCGCGCAGTTCCTGTGCAAGAATGCGATCTTCCACGAAAAAGAATGGTGGCATCACATGCCCGTGGTGGCGGACCAGTTCCCTGGCGCTGCGGCGGTGGACAAGCATGGGATTTCCCTTCCGTTCTTCACCAAGGAAATGCCCGAACTCAACGAGCAGTACATCAAGGCCTTCGAGAAGGTCTGGGCGCACCGCAAGGAACTGGCGAAAAGCTGAGCGTTGAAGAGCCGTTGATTCATCCGCAGGCTAGCGTGATGAAGCAGTCGTACTGCTACGGCAAGGACCCATCGCAGAAGATCGGACAGCTATGAGACTCAATATTGCATTTCTTTTCCTCACTTGTTGTTTAGCAGAGGCCAGCGCGGCGGATTGGATCAACGCCCGCGACTTGGGCGCGTCGGGATCGAAATTTGAGACAGCGGCTGCGACCACCGACGGATCGAAGCAGATCACCGTCGCGAACGTTGGCGATTTCAAGGTCGGTCAGGGCGTGATGGTGTCGAAGTGCAATATCCGCTACACACCGACGCAGCTTTGGGGGACGGGTGAGCCCTATCGGAACCGCAAGCCAGTGGAAAATTCCGTGGAGGTGCGCGGCTATGACGGCAGCGCCGGAAGCTGGGTCATCTACATCGTCGATATCGAGGCGTCGGCCTCGCCTGCGTTCCGGTGGACCGAAGATCTCGGCCGGACATGGCATCCGAAGGTTCCCATTACGCACGACTGGCAGCCGCTGGGCGGTGGCGTCGAGGTGAAGTTGAACAAACGCGACTGGGAGAGCGGCTACGTCATCGCGTTTGGCGCGCGCGACCAGCTCGTGAGCCGGATCGAAAAGATCGAGGGCAACGTCCTGACGCTGACTGACGCGGCCAACCGGACGGTGAAGGACGCCGTCATCCGGCATAACGACACGTTCGCGCTTCAGGCGGCCGTGGACCAGGCGCTCAAGGAAAAGCGCGGCGTCCATGTCCCGGTGGGGCATTATCGGCTGGCGCATAGCATTCGGGTGCGCAGCGCCGCGGCGCTCACCATCGAAGGCGCGAGCGCGGTGGACACGTTGCTCGACATCAGCGAGGGCGAAGGGGCGTGCTTCACGTTGACGAGCGGGACGGAGGTGAACATCCGCAACTTTCGCATGACTGGCTTCATGGGGTTCGAGGATCGGGACAAGGCGGGTTACATCAGGACTCGCGGCTCGACCTACATCTGGGGTTTCGGCCTCAAACACTGCAACGCCATCACCATTGGCGGCACCGAACGCGTGCTGGTTGAGAACTGCCACGCGAGCCGGATGTCGGGCGAATGCTTCGTGTCAGGCGGCCCGATCCGAGGCACGGTGAAGCCCGGCCAGTCATATTCCCGGTGGATCACCTATCTGCGCTGCTCTGTCACCGATTCCGCGCGCAACGCGTTTAACGACGTGATGTGCGGCACCGAGAACACCAGCGTCCTGCAGTGCCGCATCGTGGACGTGGGCGGTTGTTCGTGGGAAGGCGCTTCGCGTTTCGTGAAGTTCATTGGCAACTACGTGCGCAACGGCGGCACCGTGGCGATGGGCAACCTCGGTCCCGCGAATCGCGACCACACCTATCCCGATCTTGGCGCCGGCCAGCACATCATTGCCGACAACGTCTTCGAGAGCATCACGCCCTACGGCGGCTGTGCCATCCGCTCCGCCGTTGGCGCGACGCAGGTCATCATCCGGGACAATCTTTTCGTCAACTTCGGTTCGTCCGCCGTCGAGGCATCCGGCGCGACCGATCCGCTTCATTACGCTTCCGGCAACACGATCATCAGCGGCAACATTTTCGACATGACCTGCGTCGGCCCGAAACCGGTGTCGCGGACTGCCATCAACATCAGCGCCAACGATACGATTGTCAGCGGGAACCAGGTGTATGTCCGCGGCGCCGCCGACCCGTCGGTGACCGCCATCCGGCTTCGCGAGCCGGCGTTGAACATGAACGTCCACGGCAACCTTGTCCGCAACTGCGGCGTCGGCATGGTCGCCGAACGCGGGGAGGCGTGGGTCGGCGAAGTCATGGACGATCGCACCTTCACGCGTTCTTTTTCGCCTCCCGGCCTGCCACAGGAACGCATTCGCCCCCGGATGTGCGTCGGTTGGCGTCTCGCCTGGCTGGACAAGAAATCCAAACCGACCGGCGCCACCTCTGTCATCGAGTCGTTCGATCCTGAAACGCTCCGCTTCAAACTGCGCGAGCCGCACTCGATGAAACCCGGCGATCGTTTCGAAGTGATCGTGCCCTCAGCCAATTGGAATCTCCACAACAACACCTTCACCGGCTGCACACGGCCTGTCGTGTTCAGCGGCCACGGCAGCGACACGTCGCTATTTCGCGGCAACCTCATCGAGCGTGGCGGCGCCACGAATGCGACGCAGGCCATCATTATTGTCACGGGCCAGTTCAAGCTGATCGGCAATCACATTGCCGGTTTCGGCGAGAAAAAAGAATCGGCCAAGTCCGCCCCCTAAGGCAAAGCGCCTGTGTTCGTGAATGGATGGAGTCCACTTATGATTCGATGGCTTCTTGTTTTGAGCGCACTGGCGGCAGCCGTTCAAGGTTCCGACAGCTTTTGTGACGGACGCAACACCGAGGTGGTGGATGGTTCGATCCAACTCGCGCGCCAGTGGGGAGAGGTGTTTGCGGAGCGGTTTGAGAATGGAATCAAGGAATGGAAGGCCGAGAACTATCGGAAGGCGCTCGACATCGGTGTTGTTGGCGAGGGACGCGCGGGCAACTGCCTGCGGGTCGCGAACCGATCCGCGAAAGGTGACACCGCATTCGAGGTCTCTTCGCGCCTGGTTCGCGTGCGGCCCGGCGCCGTTTACCGGTTTCGGCTTCACTGGCGCGCCAATGTTTCACTGGGCACTTTGAGCGGTCACAAGGGGCACTGCCTGACGCAGCTTCAGTGGCGCGATGCGAGCGATCAACCGCTGGAGTCAACGCCGTTTCGGTTCGGTCCCGCAACAGCCGAGTGGCGCGAGCTGAATTTGGCGGGAATCGTGCCGGCCAATGCCGCGAGTGTCGTGGTTCGCATTGGGTTTGACAGCCCGAACCTGAATCCCGGCGAATGGCTTGCGCTCGACGACATCCAATTCGAACAGCCCGTCGAACCGGCGGTCTTCGAGCGGCGTGGGTCGATGACCTCGCGCCCGTTGCGTGTGACGGGTGATTCACGTTCCGTGACCTGCAACGCTGAGATTCCCGCGGGAACAGCGATACGGCTTCGGGTCGCCAGCGCGCCAGACGAACAGGGCGGACCGGGTGATTGGTCTGAGCCGGTGGAACTCGATGCGTGGAGGCAGACGCAGAAGCACCAGCCCTGGGTTCGCTACAGCGCCATGCTGGAAACCGCCGATCCAACGAAGACGCCCGTGTTAAAGAGGGTTTCCATCGGCAACACTGTCGACGGACCGTGGCAGGGCCGCGATTGTCAGCCGCCAAGCCTGGCGGCGCACAGCGCGACTCGCACCGCCGACGCGAAAGCGCCCATCTGGTTTCGATTTGCCGATGAGACCGGAGTGGACCGCAAGACAGTGCGTCTGGCACTTGATGACAAAGATGTGACCCGCGAGTTGTCATTTGCCGGTGGCAAATTCGTTTACCGGCCCTCGAGTCCACTCAAGCCGCCCGCCGTTGACGGCGCGTTGTCGCGCTGGCGAGTGAGCAACTACAATGGCGCGCTCACCATCGACCGCACGGCACGCCGGACGCCGGACGCACCGCCGGGATTTCACATCACGCGGCAACCGGACAGGATCGACACGTCCTTTTCAGTTCAGTCGCCCGAGATTCCCATCGTCCCGCGCGCGCACTATCAGCTCGGCTGTTGGACCCGCCATTCAATGGATCTCAAGGCCGCGATGAGCAGTGGGAAAAAGCACGGCGGCAGCGTGACATGGCTCGACACGAAAGGCGTTGCTGTTGGACAACCGACGATGCTGGAATTTGGCGCGGCCAACACCGGGTGGCACCAGGATATCTACGAGATGGATGCGCCCGATGGCGCGTCCAACGCCGTCATCAGTTTCGGATTCGATCAGCCGGATATCTTCGGTGGCGCGTTCTTGGACATTGCGGAGATCGAGATGGCCGGGCCGCGCCCGGCGCGACGCGATGATTCGCCCAATCTCCATCGCATGACGGTGAGCGCGTCCGATTTCGCCGGCAACGCGATGCGGCGCGACTTTTTCCTGCTGGTGCGCCCGCCGCGCACGCGAAACGTTGTTTCGCTGCGCGACGACGGCATGACGCTCGTGGACGGCAAGCCTTTCTTTCCGATCGGGCTATATGCGGTGTGGAAAAAAGCGTTCAACGACGACAGTCTCGACAAGGCGTTCGGTGACCTGCGCGCGGCGGGCTTCAATTTCGCCCACACTTACAACAGCGCGCGAAGCCCCGCGTTCGCGGAGTTCTATTCGGCAGCGCAACGCCACGGCATCAAGCTCTTCGTCGCCTCCGGCGGCGGCGCAAACTGCAAGAACGCTGAAAGTGTCTTGTGGGATGTGTTGCGTGAAGAATCGCAGCCGGCGTTGTTGGCGTGGTATCTGGCCGACGACACGGCAAGCCACATTGGCGACGACGAACTGTGCGCGCTTTCGGATGCGATTCATGACGTGGACCCGGCGCATATCACCGTGCAGGCCGACGGCGTTGGCTCGCCGCCGTCCTCGCGTTACACGGACTACGTGAAGTCCACGGACGGTTTTCTGCCGGAGATCTACCCGATTCGCGACAACGGCGACAAAGGAGTGCCGCAAGTCATCGCCGACATGAAGACCATCGCAGGCGATCTGGCTCGGAACGGCACGCGGCGCAAAACCATCTGGGCGCTCATCCAGGATTTCGAGGGCTGGGGTTGGCCGCGGTTTCCGACGCGGGCGGAGTTGTGGGCGATGAGCTATCTCTCAATTATCCACGGCGCGCACGGCATCACGTGGTACACCTATGGCGGCACGGGCAAGAACCACGGCGTCACACACACGCCGGAAACGTGGCGGAACATCTGCGAATTGGCTGGCGAACTGTCTCAACTGCAGGACGTGATGGTCGAGCGCACGGGGCCGCAGCCGCCCCCGCCGCAGATCCTCAGCGGCCCGGCGAAAGACGCGCTTGGTTATCCGAGCATCAGCGCGTTGTTGAAAGAACACGCTGGCCACAAATACATCCTGGCGGCAAACTCAGCCAACGCAGATGTTGTCGTGCGTTTCTCCGCCGCCGGGGCGAAACGCATCTTGTTGCCTTTCGAGAAGCGGCAACTCCGATCGGAAGAAGGCGGTTTCACGGATACGTTTGGTCCTTACGGCGTGCACATCTACCACTGGAAATAATCCTATTATGTCAATTCTACTGAAGTCCGTCATCGTGCCGTTTGTGTGCGTTACCGCGTTATCTGGCAGCGCAACCCTTGCCGAGACGAACAACTGGCTCAATGTCCGCGATTGTGGCGCATCTGGCTCCGCGTTCGAAACCAAGGCTGCCACCACTGCCGGCTCGAAGCAGGTCACCGTCAAGAATGTGGGCGATTTCAAGGTTGGCCAGGGCGTGATGGTGTCCAGGTGCAACATCCGCTACGTCAACCCGACACTCTGGGGGCCGGGCGAGCCTTACATCGGAGCCAGCAAGGACACGGGGCTGGAGATTCGCGGCTACGACGGAAGCGCGGGCAGTTGGATCGTTTACTTGTTGGAGGTGGACAGCACTGGCCCGACGTTTCGCTGGAGTGATGATCTTGCACGGAGCTGGAAGGGCACAAAGGTGCCGGTCACATACGATTGGCAGCCGCTCGGCGGCGGCGTGGAGGTGCGGTTCAGCCGGCGGGACTGGAAGCCGGGACACATGATCAGCTTCAGCGCACGCGACCAGCTCGTCAGCGTGATCGAGAAGATTGAGGGGAATGTTCTGACGCTCCGAACCGAAGCGAATCGCTCAGCCAGCGACGCCGTGGTCAGACACTGTGATAGCATGGCGCTCCAGGCGGCGATTGACCGCGCCATCCGCGAGAAGAAGAACGTGTTCATCCCGGTCGGCCGATACCGGCTGGCTAACGGTCTGTTCGTGCGGAACGCCAGCGCCATCGTCATCGAGGGGCAAAGCTCCGTGGACACGATTCTGGACATCTCCGACGGACAGGGCGCGTGCCTCGCCCTTGTCCAGGGAGAGGAAGTGACTGTGCGCAACCTCCAGCTCGTCGGCCACACGGGGCTGGCGGAACAACCGGGCGCGTTCAAGACATCGAGCGGTTTCTCATTCTGGGCCTGCACGTTGAAAAGCTGCAGCGGCGCCAGCATCAACGGCACCGAGCGCGTGCTTTTCGAGAACGTCCACGCCAGCCGCATGGCCAGCGAGTGTTTCATCTCCTACGGCCCCTATCGCCGCGGCACAGAGGAACCGAAGCAATACACGAAATCGGCGACGTTCCTGCGTTGCTCGGTGACCGATTGTGCGGCGAATGCCTTCAACAACTGCGACTTTGCCGAGAACACCAGCATCCTGCACTGCCGGATAGACGGCGCGGGTTGGCACACTTACGAGGGATCAGGTCGGTTCGTGCGTTTCATCGGCAACTACGTGCGAAACGCCGGCCCCGTGACCATTGGCGATATCCCGCACACGTTGCCGCGATTGGACCATTATCACGATCTCGGCATCGGCCAGGCCATCGTGCGCGATAACGTCTTCGAAGGCATCGGCCGTTGCGGCGGGGTCACGGTGATCTACGGCACCACCCAGGTCGTGGTGGCCAACAACCTGTTCATCAACTACAACGGCAACGCCATCCACGCGGCGAGCGCCACCGTCCACAACAACTACCCATCGCGCAACATCACAATCAGCGGCAACATCATTGACCTGACCTACAGTGGCGAAAAACCCGCAACGCGCATCGGCATCAACGTCAGCGCCTCCGACACGCTCGTCTATGACAACCAGGTTTATGTGCGCGGCGCGTGCGACCCGAAGGTGACTGGTCTTCAGTTTCGCGACGGCGCGCTGAACGTGAACGTACACGACAACCTGATTCGCAACTGTGGCCGCGGCATCACAACACAACGCCTCTCCGGGAAGATCACCGAAACCACCGACTCGCGCACGTTTCGGCAGGTTGGCTTGCCGCTCGAATGGCGCACCTCGCATCTCTATCGCAACTGGACGCTCATCTGGCTGAAGGCGAACAAGCCGGCGGGACAATCCGTGATTGATGGCTACGATGCGACGGCACTTCAGTTCAAGCTGAAGGAGCCTCACGACATGCAAGTCGGTGACTCTATTGAGGTCTTTCCTCCGTCGGCCAACTGGAACATCCACGACAACACCATCACCGGCTGCCAGCAGCCGGTTGTGTTGACCAGCCACGGCAGCGACACGTCGTTTTTCCGCAACAACCTCATTGAGCGTGGCGGTGCCACCAACGCGACGCAGGCTGTCACCGTTACCGGTCAATTCAAGTTGATCGACAACCATATCAGCGGCTTCGACGGGAAGGGAGGGCAGCTAAAAAAGGAGTAAGACCATGATTGAGCGATGGGTATCAATCTTATTGATGGGCGTCTTCTGTGGTTTGCCTGTGAGAGCGGCAGGGCACGGGACGGTGCAGGAGTCTGACAACCTCGTGAAGAAGCCCGGCTTCGAAGCTTCGGAGCCGGCGCTGAAAAACGCCTGGCAGTCTCAAGGTCCAGGCTACGTGGTTGATCGCGCGGAAAAACACACCGGAAACCAGAGCATCCGTCTCACGGCCACTGGAGAGGGCGAAGGCGCAGTGGCGGTCTGCTCGCTTCCGGTGGCACGCATCAAGACACCGACCACGCTGCTGATCAGCGGTTGGAGCAAGGCGAAGGATGTCACCGGGCGGGCGGATGGCAACTACGCGATCTACATCGACGTCAATTTCGAGGACGGCACAAATCTCTACGGCGCGAATGTGCCGTTCAGTGTCGGTTCGCACGATTGGGAGTACCGTTCGCTGAAAATCCCCCTGCCGAAACCGGCAAAGCGCGTGTCGGTGTTTCTCCTGTTGCGGGGCAAACATGCCGGTGTCGCTTGGTTTGACGACATCTATGCAGCGCCTTGCACGGAGGGAATGCCGCGTTACGAAGGCAGCCCGCTGGCATATGTGATCCCACGCGAAGTGGAGGAAGCGCGCCGCAAGGTCGCCGTCATCGAAGAGAAGACCGCAACGCTGGAGCGATTGATCGAGACTGCGAAAGCGAAGCGAATCCCCACCGACGCCCAAGTGGTCAGCCTCACGGTGGCACGGCTGTTCGCCGGGTTCATTCTCAAGGATGCCGCGCTGGACGCAAGCGACTATCCGGCCGACATGATTGATTTTCGCATCCTTGGCCGCGAAGAAGCGTTGCGAAGGATTCAAGCGTTGCCCGGCTTCGAGGCTGCGCAGACGGAAGTGATTCTCGACCGTGCCATCGGGCAAATGCAGCGGATGATCAAGAACCCGGCGCTCCATGTGAAAACGCCGCCGGCCGGGCTTCAACGTGTTTGCGTGCGCGATGGCGCTTTTTCCGATGGCAACAAGCCGGTGTTCATCTCCGGGATTTTTGGTTTTCCGCTTCGATCGGACAGCGGTCCCCGAATTGAAACGATCAAGGCCCTCGGCGCGAATCTGCTGGGACCGCTGCACATCTCGCACGGATGCACGCGCGGATGGGATGTGTTCGACGAATCGTATTTCGAGAAGCATGTGATCCCGGTCTATCGCGCAGCCGAAGCCCAGGGGATGCTGGTGAACCCAAGCCTTTGGAATTATCGCGCGCCGTCCTGGCTGGCGAAGCTTGCGCCGGACATCGATCTGGAAGAGGACAAGGGTTGGTTCCGCGACTGCATGGACCTGGACCACCCGCTGACCGGACGGTTCAATCGCATGTGGTTCAAGTATGCGGCCGCGCAACTCAAGGCGCTGCCCAACAATTTTTGCTACTCGTTGATGGGTGAGGAGTGGTGCCATCCGGGATTCCGCGGCAAACACACGGCACAGCAATACGAAAACTGGCTGAAGGCGAAACACGGAACAATCGCTGCGCTGAATCGTGCGTGGGGAACCGGCTACCGCGATTTTCAGGAAGCCGCAGCGAAGAAATCATCCGCGACGAAAGGCGGGCACTATGACCGTGAGACGCTTGCGCCCAGCGGGAAAGACCAGATGCAGGCGCGGCAGACGCGGGGTGAGTTCTATGACTGGAATGCATTCAACGAAGATCGCCTGACCCGGTTCAACCAGTCGCAAATTGATGGCATCAAGCAGTCGGACCCGGACGGTTTGTGGACCTGCTGGCCCGCGGCGGGTTGTCTGGTCAGCGCGCCGCTGGGCGGCTTCGACCCGGCGTATGGGCGGAACCGCGAGGACATTCTTCGGCAGAGTTCGGTGTCAGGTTGGGACGGCGGCATCTTTGCCGTCGAGGCCGGGCGGTCCACACGGCGCCTGCCGGAGTCGCATTGGGCCAAGTACAGCCTGGGTTGGCGCGACGAGATGATCTACTACGACTTCGCCAAGTCGCTGTGTCAGGAGAAACCTGTCTTCGATCCGGAGCTCCATACGCTGACATCGGTCTATCATATTTCACCGCTGGGCGTGTCAGCGGATTATTTCCGCACAACAC
Organism: Verrucomicrobiota bacterium; assembly: GCA_016235595.1. GTDB lineage: Bacteria > Verrucomicrobiota > Verrucomicrobiia > CAIQCK01 > CAIQCK01 > CAIQCK01. The sequence goes on along the minus strand of JACRJX010000014.1, from coordinate 128,029 downwards.
TGTGGATGGAGCATCTCCACGGCCTGGGCGCGCATTTGCTCTGGTGGTGGGGAAGAAGCCCGGAGGGCACACCGCGCTTTGGCGAGTTTCTCGGCGGACTGCTGACCCAGCCGCAATTGCTGGAAGTCTGGGGACATACCGTGCTCGAACTGCGGCGGCTCACGGATACCATTGCGCTATTCCCGCAACTGGAGCGGAAAGTGCGCATCTTCTACAGCGAGCCATCCGCCATCCACGACCCCAAGGCGTATCCGCTTCAAGTCCGCGATGCCTACGAAGCTCTCTACTTCCTCGATTATCCGGTGGGCTTCGTCACTGAACGGATGATTCGCGAAGGGAAGCTGGCTGACTGTGCGCTACTGGTCATCCCGGCTGCGAAACACGTGCCGGAGGATGTTGTGGCGAGGATTCGTGAATATCACCAACGCGGAGGCCGGCTGGTGGTCATTGGAAACGAATCGCTGCGCTGCGACGAATATGGCAACGAGCGAACGCCGCCCAATTTTCTCACAGAGAACCTGCATCTCGCCGGCTCGACGCCGGAGGAATATGCGCCGCAGTTGGACAAGCTGCTTGACGAAGCCGGCATCCAAAGGCCTGTTCGCGTGGTCGGAAAAGATGGCAAGCCGGTTTGGGGGGTGGAGCTTCGCACGGCTCAGAAAGGCCGGAAGCACATCGTCTATCTGATCAACGTCAACAAGCAAGCCGTTGAGATCATGCTGCAAGCGAAGAGCGCCATCGGGAGAGTGCGCGACCTCGTGACAGGCAAAACCATGACGCTCAAAGGCCCGCTCACTCTTGAGTCGAGAAAGCCATTGCTGCTAGAGTTGCCCTAGGCCACATCTGCCATGAACATCACCTCTCTCCGCACATTCCAATCCACCTTCATCTTCTTTACGGTGTTTGGCCTCGCGGTTGCATTGGGACAAACCAACACTTGGCTCAACGTTTGCGACTTCGGCGCGTCAGGGTCGAAGTTTGAAACGGTCGCGGTGACCCGCGAAGGCTCGAAGCAGATCACGGTCAAGAACGCCGGCGATTTCAAGGTCGGCCAGGGAGTGATGGTGTCGAAGGCCAGCCCCCGCTTTACGGGAGGCAAGCTGTGGGGGCCGCGAAAGGATTACGCAAAATCACGCCCCGTTGGCGACCTCGTCCAGATGCGCGGTTATGACGGCAGCGCGGGCAGTTGGGTCGTGTATGTGCTCGATGTGCCCGCCGGCACGTCACACACCTTTCGCTGGACGGACGATCTTGGACGGACGTGGCACGAGAAGACGCCGATCACCGGCGACTGGCAACCGCTTGGCGGCGGCATCGAGGTTCGTTTCGGCAAACACGATTGGGAATCCGGTTACACGGCCACATTCATCGCGCGCGACCAACTCATCACCACGATCGAGAAGATCGAGGGCAATACACTGACGTTGAAAGATGCCGCTGCGCGCGCGGTCAAGGACGCGGTCGTTCGTCACAACGACACCGTCGCGTTGCAGTCCGCTGTGGACCGCGCGATCAAGGAGAAGAAGAACGTCTTCGTTCCCGTCGGCAACTATCGCCTCTCGGGACCGGTCATGGTCAGCAACGCCGCGGCGATCGTCATCGAAGGCCAGAACGCGCCCGGCACCGTGCTCGATCTCAGCGAGGGGGAAGGCTCGTGCTTCCACGTGAAGGGCGGCACCGACGTGACCCTTCGCAATTTCAGCATGGTCGGCCACATGGGATTCGACGAAAGCGACCGGGCGGGCGTGATGCGCACGTTGGGTGGCACGGCCGTCTGGGGCTTCTATTTCAAACACTGCAATGCGGTTGGCATCAGCAACACCGAGCGCGTGCTGGTGGAGAACTGCCACGCGCGGCGGATGTCAGCCGAGTGTTTCTACTCGGCCGGCTCCAGCCGTCGTGGCACGCAAGAGCCGCGGAGCTACAGCAGGGCCATTACCTACCTGCGTTGCTCCGTCGTGGATTGCGCCCGGAACGCTTTCAACAACAACGACATGGCCGAGAACACCAGCGTGCTGCAATGTCGCATCGTGGACGTGGGCGGCTGCACGTGGGAAGGCGCGTCGCGGTTCGTGCGATTCATCGGCAACTATGTCCGCAACTCCGGCACGGTCGCGATGGGCAACATTCGCAGCCGCGCCGAGCATTTCGAACAACTGGGTTCCGCCCAGCATATCGTTGCGGACAATGTGTTCGAGGGCCGCACTTGTTACGGCGGCCGCCCCGGCGGCTACATCGTTCGCGCCACTGACGGTGCCACGCAGGTGATTGTCCGCAACAACCTCTTCGTGAATTACAACTCGTGCGGCATCGAGGTTATCGCCGGCGGCGACGAGCGCAGCCTGCCGACCAGCAACTGCACCATCGCTGGCAATATCATGGACATGACTGCCATCGGCGAACCGTCGCGAGCCCGCACCGCCATTCACGTCGCCTCCTCCGATGTCATCGTCAACGACAACCAGGTTTACACGCGCGGCGCGTGCGACACCAACGTCACCGCGATCCGCCTGACCGAGCCGGCCATCAACCTCATCGTCCACGATAATCTCCTGCGCAACTGCGGCGAAGGCATCGCCAGTGATACCGCCTACTCTGTCGTCGGCGAGGTTGTAGATCCAACGAGTTTCATTGTCCGCCGCGGCAGAATCCCCTTGGAGCGGCGATTGTCTCACCGTTATCGCGGCTGGAATGTCGCGTGGTTTCGCGGCGCAAAGCCTGACGGAGCCTCCGTCATCGAGTCTTTCGATCCCGAGACACTTTGCTTCAAGCTCAAGCAGCCGCGCGAAATGAAAGTCGGTGATCGTTTTGAGGTGTTTGCGCCCTCGGCCAACTGGAATCTCCACGACAACACCATCACCGGTTGCGCGCAGCCTGTCGCATTCACCAGCCACGGCAGTGACACGTCGTTGTTCCGTGACAACCTCATCGAGCGCGGCGGTGCCACCAATGCGACGCAGGCCATCGTCACTACGGGTCGGTTCAAATCGATCGGCAACCACATCACCGGTTTTGACTGATCGCGTGACCACGAGAAGAAACGAACGAACAATCCAGGAGTTGATTCCATGAAAACCATGACCACGAGCATTGTTCCCCGCCGGCAGTTTCTGAAGCAAATGGCAACGTTTGCCGGGGCCGCCGCTTTTCCGCAGATCATCCCGTCGTCGGTCTTGGGGAAGGATGGCGCAACCGCGCCCAGCAACAAAGTCACCTTGGGGTGCATCGGTTTGGGCATCCAGGGATTGGGCAACATGCGGACGTTTCGTGGAAATGCGGAAGACGTTCAAGTGGTGGCCGTGTGCGATGCGCATGAGACCCAACGGCTCAATGGCAAGAAGGCCGTGGATGAATGGTATAAGAATACGGCATGCGCAGCCTATAAGGATTTCCGGGAACTGATGGCGCGGAAAGACATTGATGCCGTGCAGATTACCGCGCCCGACCACTGGCATCCGCTGATGGTCCTCGAAGCCGCCCGGCAGAAGAAACACATGTATTGCGAAAAACCCATCGGCTGGAGTTTCCGCGCTGCGCAGGCCGTCCGGAAAGCCGTCAAGGAAAGCGGCGTTGTCTTCCAGTTCGGAACCCAGCAGCGGTCCGGTGGTAATTTCCGGCGCGCGTGTGAACTGGTGCGCAATGGAAGAATAGGCCGGTTGAAGACCATTCTCGTCGGTGTTCCGGGCAGTTGGACATGCCCCATCCAACCCACCGAGCCTGTGCCCAAGGAACTGGACTACGAAATGTGGCTCGGACCCGCGCCCATGGCGCCCTATTGCTACGAGCGATGCCGGCCCCACGTCCAGGGAAAAGGCTACAGCGTCTGGTATTCCATATCGGACTACTGCATGGGAATGATCGGTAACTGGGGAATTCATCATCTCGATATTGCGCAGTGGGGAAATGGCACCGACCTTTCCGGGCCGACAACGATCGAAGGGAAAGGTGACTTCCCGAAAGGAATGCTCACCGATGCCGCGACAAACTGGCAGGTCGAGAACCGGTATGCCAATGGCGTTACCCTGATCCACATGGACGATAGCACAAGCAAGAAGCATCCCATGCAGGCCAACGACCATGGCCATGGTGTGATGTTCATCGGCACCGAGGGATGGGTGCACGTGGATCGCCGCAAGCTGGACGCGAACCCACAGTCGCTGATCAAAGAGAAGGTGGGTCCCAACGAAATCAACCTCTTTAAGAGCGACAACCACCATGTGAACTTCATTGATGCCGTGAAAGGAAAGACGCAGCCGGCGGCGCCCATAGACATCGCTTTCCACTCAGACGCGTTGTGTCATCTGCAACAGATCGCGATCAAGTTGGGGCGGAAACTGCGCTGGGATTCGGCCCAGGAGGCTTTCCTCAACGACGACGAGGCCAACCGCATGCTGGATCGGCCCATGCGCAAGCCGTGGGCCATCTAGGAGAGACAGCGGGCTGTCTCTGCAATATTTGGGATTTGCCCGTGGGTCAGCTTTGACCTTTGGCTTCAATCGGACCTGGAGTTGAACGGGTCACGATTGACGATTGGATTTCTTTGCGCTTGCCGCATGACAACGGTGCGCTAGGATGCGCTCAACTCACCTATCGGAGACAAACTCATGAAAGCATTCGCCTCTCGTCGGCAATTCCTCAAGACAGCTTCGGCTGGGGCCGCGATGGCCTTCACCGCTGCCAGCTACGCCAGGATCGCGGGCGCCAATGAGCGGATTTCGCTGGGTCTCATCGGCTGCGGCGGTCGCGGCTTCGACGCCCATATGAAGGGCGTTCATCCTTACGACAAGGCGCAAAACGTCGAGTTTACCGCGGTCAGCGATCCTTGGCGGCAGCGCCGCGAACGAGCTGCGGCTCGGGCTCAGGAATGGTATGGCCGCCCGGCGCGGCAGTTCGTTTCTTATCAGGACATCATGGCTCTGGACGACATCGACGCGGTGATGATTGCCTCGTGTGATCACCAGCATTGCCTGCACCTGGAAGCCGCGATCAAGGCCAAGAAGGACGTCTATGTGGAAAAACCGCTGGCCATGAACATGGAGGTTCTCAACCGCGTCTTCGACCTGGTCAAGGCCAGTTCCCAAGTCGTGCAGATGGGCACTCAAGTCCGCAGTTACGCCACCAGTGCCGGCTGCAAGAAACTCTTTGAATCCGGCGCCATCGGCAAGGTTTCGCGCATTGAGCAGTGCCGCAATGGCGCCAAGCCTTATTGGTATTCGTGGATGAATCGGGCTGAACCAGTCAGGGCCGAGGATGTGGACTGGAAGGAATTCCTCATGGATCGGCCCATGCGGCCCTTCGATGGAAAACTATTGACCGGCTGGTATGGATTCCGCGAATTCACCGACGGGCCCATCGCCAACCTGGGGTGTCATTTCATTGATCTGAACAACTACATCGTCGGCTCGAAGCTACCCTTGAGTTGCGTGGCCCAGGGCGGCACCTTCACTTGGAAGGATGAGGGCTTCACCTGCCCCGACCACTGCGAGGCCACATGGATTTATCCCGAGGGCTTCCTGGTGCACTACTCCACCAACTTCGGCAACTCGAGCGGCAGTGTGCAGAAGATTTACGGCGACGAGGGGACGATCGATTTGACCAACAGAAAAGGCCCCACCTATTCCTTGGCCGGGGCCATCAAGCCCAGCAAGCTGCCCAAGGTGGACACGGTCGTCGAACCGGTCGAGATCCCGGATCACTTCCTGGACTGGCTGCAATGCCTGCGCACACGCAAGACGACCAACGCGCCCATCGAGGCTGGTTACTACCATTCCGTCCCTGTGATGATGGGCGCCCGCGCCATGGACACCGGCAAACGCCAGATTTTTGACCCGCAAAAACGCGAAATCCGCGAAGGTTAAACAGTCTTGCGAGATTCCAGCACATCGCTGCGCAGCACGGCGCGGGTGTTGCTGCCGTAGCTGCGCGGGAGTCTGTGGGCGGGTCAACGCTGATGACAATATTGGACCGCTGCAGATGATGAAAGAACTGACTCGCCGCAACTTCATGCTCACTGCCGCCGGACTCGGCGCGTTGGCGACCTCGCGCTCGCATGGGGCGCAACCGGAGCAGAACACGACCACCACAGTCCGGGCAGCGTCGGCATCCGTGAAATTGACCGACGACAACATGGTGGAACTACACGCCGGGAAGAAAGTCTTTGACCGGCCTTGGGAGGGGGAGTTTCGGGCCAACGCGCTGGTCATCGACGCCCAGCAGCGTATCTGCCTGGTGTCGTTGGATTCGATGAACATACGGCCGTATGTAACGCGTCCAGCGGCCAGGCGAATCGCCGCCGCCACGGGCATACCAGAAGACAACATCCTCATTTGCGCGACGCACACCCACCGTGGCCCACGCACGGGCGACTTCGCCGGGGCGAAACCGGATGCGGAGTATGTTCGCCGACTGGAGGAGGGGAGCGTTCTAGCCGCCGTCAAAGCGGTTGCCGCGATTGACGATACAAAGGCCGCCACCCAGAGCACGGTGTTGTTCGGCCAGAGCCAGGAGGCCACGGTTGGCCGCAATAGCCGGCTCTTGCTCAAGGACGGCTTCATCGGCTGGGATGGTTACGAGGAGCAGGACGTGGTTCGGCCAACGGGCCCGTACGACCCGGACTTGTACGTATTGGCTCTACGGCGCGCGGATGGCAAGTATGGCGGCCTGGCGTTCAACCATTCGGTACACAACATTGGTCACATCCGTAAAGACTGCATGTCGCCATGCTTCTACGGTCTGGCGGCGCTGGAGATCGAACGGCGGCACGGCGCCACGGCCTTGTTCCTGCCGGGCGCGTTCGGATCCACGCACAACGCCACGTACAACAATAGCGGTGTCCTCGCAGAGGAGTGTGTGCACCGCGTCGTCGCTGCGATCGAAGAGGCGCTGGGCCGTCTGCAACCGGCCCTGCCAGGCCCCGTCCAGGTTCTCAACCGGCAGTTCACCTACCACGTGCGCCGCTTCGACGAAGCGAAAGAGGCCCTGGCGGTAAAATCCTACCTGGAAAAATACGCGCCGCGGCGCGCCGTGAGCCAGGGCGAGTGGTTTCGCAAAATGCGGGAAGAGATGGCGCCGCATCAAGGCGAGGCGCGGCAGACGCGCCTGCAAATCATCCGATTGGGCGATATTGCATTCGTGGGTATCCCCGGCGAGATGTTCGCCCGCCTCGGGTTGGAACTTCGTCGCCGATCGCCATTCCGGCACACGTGCGTCATCGGGCTGGCCAACGAGCAGATCAGTTACGTTCCGGACCGCCAAGCCTATGCTGATGGCGGTTACCAGACGTGGGTGGGCTGGCACAGCATGTTGGAGGTCGGCACGGGGGAAGCGATGGTCGATCAAGCAGTGGCGATGCTGAATGAACTCTACGACGCAGCGCCGCCGTTGCGACGAGGCGCATCCTGAGTTGGCCCGGTTCGCAGTGCAGGGCAGACCTGGCCATTCAAACCGCATTGACACTGCGGAGAGGGATCGTCATCCAGCGATCCGTTTGAGCAGCGCGATTGCCGCGGCGGTCAACTCCCTCGCGGCGGTAGGCTGAAACGGAGGGTTGTCCACAATCTTGGGCACGACCAGTGCCGAATACTCGCCAAGCTGGTAGGCCGCGGGGTCGGGCAGGTAACCGATCGAGCCATCGGCGCAGCCCACCACGAGTGTATCGTGAAACGGCGAGTCGCGGCGGATTGCCAGCCCGTAATAACTATATAGCTCGGCCGGATGCAACAGCATTCCCACCGGCCCGAGTTGGATGGCGCTGAGCGTGATCGGCAAATGCTTGAGGTTTCGATCGCGCTTCTGATTCCCACGATACCAATCGGCGGCAAAGCCGGCGTCAACCCATCGCCCCGACTTGCACTGGTTCGGGTCACGGCGATACTCGTCGATCCATTGTTCGAACCGTTCCATGTCGAATGGCACGTTGAATCGCGTGCTGCACGTGCGCAGGCAGTTGACGCGCTGCGGGCTGGCGGCAGCAATTGCCTGCTTCAGGGCGGGAGTAATGGCGGCCACGGTCTGCCGGATCTCACCGCGCCAGTCGCTGCCGTTACCGGGGTTCACGTCGCCAATGTGACCTTGAAGGAATGACGGGCGCAGACCCAACTGGTTGCGGATCTCCAAGGCTACCTCGCCCGGCCAGTCGGGTCCGGCCTGTTCATCGGCATAGCACACGGCATGTGCCGGGAAGTGATACCACACCAAGTCCGGCTTTTTGCCCGCCCGGCGGAATACCAGGGCGTGGAGCATCGTGTCGAGCCAGCGTTCCGCGTCGGTGGACTGGGGACCGAATTCGGCGTCGGTGCGGACCACGGCCTTTTTCACGGTGCGATTGTGATTGCCTCCCGACACGCGGCACTTGCCCAGCGACAACTCCGCCGGCGCCAGATCGGCCTGAGCCGCGACAATCGCCTCCACAGTGCGTTGCTCCACGGTGGCAACAAACTCCGGGGGCATCGCGCCCCATTGCCGGATCTTCTGGAAGGTCGGCATGCTGTGATCGTGCGTGGTGGCCACGTGGATATTCCCGGCCGGGATCCCCGTGCGCTTGGCGGCAGCCCGCTGGATCCGCACGGTCATCGCCTCGCTTACGCCAAGTGCGTCGAGCGAACAGATAACCACCCGGGTTGGGCCCCATGCCAGCACCAGAGCCCGCACCTCGCACAACTGACGAATTCCTTCGGCCCGTCGCTCTCGTCCCGGTGGCCTGTGAAAACCGGCCAACTCGACGCCCAAGGGCGGCGTGATATCGGCCACGCCCTCACCCGCACTCAGGCTGTCTGCAGCCGCTGCCTTGGCCGAGGTCGCACCAAGAGCTGCTGTCGCGCCTAGCATTGCCGAGAGAAACTGTCGCCTCTGCATTTGTGTATCCAGGGATTGATGTGCTGTTCTACTTCGATTTCGCCGGGCAGGAATCGCACAACTCTTGTGCCACCTTCTCGAAGAAGGCCACGCACTGTGCGATTTCGCCCTCGGCCTCCGGCGAGCGCAGACCGTACTCGATTCCCACCACACCACGGAATCGCTGCCGTTGAAGTTCCTTGAGAATCCCGCGGATGTCACCCTTGCCCGTGCCGAATGGCATGCAAGCTCCCTGTTCGTTGACGTCTTTCAGGTCGAAGGTGAGAACGCGGCCTTGGAACTTGGCAAGGGTTTCGACCGAGGGAAGGCCGGATCGGGTCCAGTGTCCCGTGTCGCAGCAGGCACCGATTCTCTGGCTTCGCCCTTGGAAGATGCCCAGCAGCGTCTCGGGGCTCCAATACTTCGACGGCTTGGTGTGATTGTGCACCGCGAGGTTGATTTGATATTCGTTGCAGAGCTTGTCCAACATGTCGAAGGCTTCGACGGGAGGCTCGCCGTCGAGCATTTCCATGCCCATCTCGCGGGCGAAATCGAACACTCGACGACAAACATCTTCGTGCGCCAAATCCCGGCAATAACACGCGACCAGCTTGATTCCGGCGTCGCGCAGGCGTTTCTTCGTTTCCTGGCGCTCGGCTGCTGACATCCGCTCGCTGAAAATCGCTTCCGGTGTCTTGGGGTCGAGCTTTTGCCAGTTGAAACCGACGATCCATTTCAATCCCAGCGCCGCCACCTTGTCGATGGTCTCGTAGAACGTGAGCTTGTTGAAACTGTATGCGTTACAGGCCAGACGCCAGCCGAGCCGCTCGGCGTGCGGAGCGCCCTTGGTGGTTTCCGCAGCCAGGAGGCAGGTGGGCAGACTCGACAATCCTATTCCGGCGCCGAACACGCTGGTGGTTTCGAGAAACTTGCGACGGGTGATGGTCGTGTTCATAACAAGGATTTTTCGCACAAAAACACCGTCAGCGGAAGCCGCTTTTTCCGCAGCGGGTTCAGCATCGTCCCGACCGCAGCCAGTTGGACGCGAACTCAGACACGGACGGTCAGAATATCTTCCACCTGACAAACTCGTGCCAAAGGAGGTAGCCCATGCACGGGAGCACGACAAGAAAAGTGGCTGCGGCTATCCATCGCGTCGCCGTGGGCGTCAAGGCGGTGTTCAGCGAACAAAACCGTTTCAGCGCGAAATAAACCAGCAGGCTGACAACGCCCGCCGCGAGGAACGCGAAGCCCTGCGTCCCATACCATCCCTGCGAGATCACGCCCTTTTGGTTCACGCATTTCCAGGTGTGTTCCAGCGGGTAATAGCGCGGCACGGTGATCGAGAACCAGATCGTGGAGCAGTAGAAGAGGGCGGTCAATGCAATGAAGACCGAGCCGACGAGATAAGTGAGGTCCGCCTTTTTCACGACCAGGATCCTTTCAATATGGTGAGCCAGACGCCGATGATGACCTTGTACCAGACGATGATGTTCAGCAGGAAACAAAGCGGAATGTAGAGCGCCAACTTGCTGCGGTCTTCCGAGGGTTGGAATTGCTTTCGCAGCAGGTAATACACCAGCAGCATCGCCGTCGCCAACGCGCCCCAGTGCTCCTTCACCTCAAACAACCCGGTTGCCCATGGCAACTGCGGATCGAAGTATGGGCGCATATAGACGCGGTAGGTCGGATAAATAATACAGCCGATGACGTAGCAAACCAGATAGGACCAGAAGAATATTCGCGCGTTACGCTTCTCCAATGCCTGGCGTTCAAACCGCCCGCGGCAGTAGGCGATCACGCCCTGGAGATTGTGGCTCATGCTCCCGATCAACACGAACGTGGCCAGCAAATGCACGACCAGCAGGAACGTGTAGTAGTTCTCAAGGAAAACGGTTTTCATGGTTTCGTCGGCGTTGCCTGCGGATCACTCACCCTCACGGTTATAGCCGTGCTGGCGGAATACTGCCTTCACCTGCGGCTGATTGCACCAGGCCAGGAATGCATCGCGCAATGCCGGGTTCTCGCTCGTGGTCAGTCCCACCACGGTCACGCGCGTTGCGGGATATTGGATGCCAACGGGCACGGCTTCCAGTTTGCCGGCATACAGGCGCATGACGAAGTTCCAGACAACCACCGCGTCCAGTGGGCCGACAATCAGCCCGTTGGCAACCTCGGCGTGAGTGCGGCCTTGCAGCACCACGTTCGCCATCACGCCGTCGTAGAGATTGCGTTGCCGCAACGCGTTGACGAACAGTTCGCCGCACGTGGAATACCGTGGGTCACCCAGGCCAATCTTCAGGCCGGGCTTGGCCAGATCCGCGACAGAGCGAATGCCCTTCGGGTTGCCGGGCCGGACGGCCAGCACCGGTTCGAGCCACCCAACCGCCACCGCGTTCGCGCACCGGCCGGCTGCCTTGAGCTTTTCCTCAAACGGGTCATGGCAAACGAAAACATCGCCACGGGCGCCCGCGAGGATCTTGGGCAGCAACGTTTCCGAACCTCCGAGGTCATACTCGATCCGCGCTTTGCGTGTTTCGCCAAACTGCCGGCCCGTCTCCTGCACCGGCGTCGCCATCGAACTGCCGCAGAGTACCCGCAACGTAGCTTGCTCGTGCGAAGAGGGCTTGCCACAACCCGTCAGCAGTCCGCATGTGGGAAAGAGGAACAACAAGCTCAAATGGATCGCGAGCCGCTTCATTGTGCATTTGATTGAACAGTTTCAGCCGTGCCAGTCAACTTCCTTTTCAGCATTTCAGACATGAAAAGAGACTTGAACCTGCGCATGGCGGGGCTACAGACTGAACTGGCATGTGTTGGCATTGCCACGCAAGATTACGAATAACCATGTTTTGAGAGATGTGTGGCAACTGGAACAAGCAGATAACCTGGAGAAAAGATCATGGCTGCGAAACCCGACAACAAACAGATCGTCATTAACGTCCTGAACAAGGCGCGGGCCTCCGAATTGGCCGCGATCCTGCAGTACATGTCCCAGCACTATGAACTGGCCGACAGCGATTACGGCCAGTTTGCCCAGCAGCTCAAGCTCATTGCCATCGACGAAATGCGCCACGCGGAGATGTTGGCCGAGCGCATCCTCATCCTCGGTGGCACGCCCACCAGCCAGCCCGATATGCCGGCGAAGAAGAAAATGCCGGTGCTGGAGATCATGAAGTATGACGCTGAACTGGAAGAGATCGCCGTGCGCGACTACAACGAAGCGCACCAAGTCTGCCGCGATGGTCGCGATTCTCTGAGCGCAAAGCTCTTCGAGCAGCTCGTCACCGAAGAGCAGATCCATCTGGATCATTTTCAGGACATCATCGGACACATCGAAGAACTCGGTAGTGCCTATCTCGCCACGCAGGTTGGCGGCGCGGCCGAAGGCGCCCCGGCGCGTGGTTTTGTGGCCAGTCAGGGTGGCGCTCCCAACGCACAAGCTTGAAACTGGAATGCAACATTGACCGCACCGGCCGGCTGTGGCGGACAGCGAGCGGTCTGTTGTGCCTCGGCGTTGCGGTGGGTTGCTGGTGGTTGGGTCTTTACGGCGTCGCTGGCGTGCTGTTGGCGTTGGCGCTGTTTCAGTTTTTCGAGGCCGCCAAAGGATGGTGTGTGATGCGGGCGATGGGTTTTCGCACGAAGTATTAGTGCGAGGATCGTGGCCACCCCATGATGCTTTTAGGAAACTGTTGGGAACGAAAGTGGAATTGAATTGATATGAACGGACTTGGATTGGTTGTTATCTCAGCTTTGGTGTTGGCGCTGGCGTATCGGTTTTACGGGGCCTTCCTGGCCAGTCGCGCGCTGGCATTGCGCGCGAATGCCCGGACACCCGCGCAACAATTCGAAGATGGGAAAAACTTCCACGTCACCAACAAATACGTCACTTTCGGCCATCACTTTGCCGCCATCGCCGGCGCGGGACCGCTGGTGGGGCCGGTCCTGGCGGCGCAGTTCGGCTATCTGCCCGGCATGTTGTGGTTGCTGATCGGCGGCGTGCTCGCGGGCGGCGTGCATGATTTCGTGGTGCTGGTCGCCTCGATCCGCTCCAACGGCCGGTCGCTGGCGGAGATCGCCAAGGAAAACCTGTCGCCCATGTCGGGCGCGGTGACGATGGTGGCGATCTTGTTCATCATCACGACGGCGCTGGCGGGGTTGGCGATGGTCGTGGTCAATGCGCTGGCCGATAGTGCGTGGGGGACGTTTACGATCCTGCTGACGATTCCCATCGCAATGCTGGTGGGAGTCCACATGGAGGTCTGGCGCAAGGGCAAGGTGAAAGAGGCGTCAATAGTAGGCGTGGTGTTGGTATTGCTGGCGGTCGTGGTCGGCGCCTGGGTGCATCACTCGGAATTCGCCCGGCTGTTCACCTACACGAAGGGGCAACTTTCCATCGGGATCACGGTGTATGGATTCCTGGCGTCGGTGCTGCCGGTGTGGCTGTTGCTGGCGCCGCGCGATTACTTGTCGTCCTACATGAAGATTGGAACCATCGCGCTGCTGGCGCTTGGCATCATCGCCGTCTGCCCGGAAATCCGGATGCCGGCGGTCACGAGCTTCATCTCCGGCGGCGGGCCGATCATTCCCGGCAAGGTCTGGCCGTTCGTGTGCATCACGGTCGCGTGCGGCGCCATCTCGGGCTGGCATTCGCTGATCGCGTCGGGCACGACGCCGAAGATGCTGGCGCACGAACCGGAGGCGTTGTTTGTCGGCTATGGCGCAATGTTGATGGAGACGTTCGTGGCGGTGATGGCGCTGATCGCAGCCACGGTGTTGCTGCCGAACGACTATCTGGCCATCAACGTTGACCCGGCCAAATGGTCGGCGCTGGGCATCGTGCCGGTGGAACTCGACCATTTCTCGAAGATGGTCAACGAAGACCTCGCCGGCCGCACGGGTGGCGCGGTGACGCTGGCGGTCGGGATGGCGCACATTTTCGCGAAGCTGCCTGGCATGAGCCATCTCATGGCCTACTGGTATCACTACGCGATCATGTTTGAGGCCTTGTTCATTCTCACCACGGTGGACGCCGGCACGCGCGTTGGACGTTACATGATCCAGGAAGTGCTTGGCCGTATCCACCCAAAGCTGGGCGATGTGAACTACTGGCCCACGGTCCTGCTCACGGGCGGACTGATCTCGGTCGCGTGGGGTTATTTGCTCTGCGCGAACGACATCACCAGCATCTGGCCGATGTTCGGCGTCGCCAACCAATTGCTCGCCACGCTCGCGCTGGTGGTGGGCACCGGCTATCTCGTCAAGCATGCCACAAAACCTGCTTACGCGTTGATCACGGCGCTGCCCGCCGTGTTCATGGCTGCCACGACACTGGTGGCTGGCTACTCCAACGTCTTCGATAATTTCATTCCCAAGGGCCAGGCGGGGAATGTCAATGGCTACATCAACGCCGCACTCACTGTTGTGATGATCGTTTGCGTTATCATTGTGCTGGTGGATGGCGGATGGCGAATTGCCAGAAACCTGTCGCTGCGTCGCGAGCAACTCAGGACGGCGGCATAGCAAACGGTCGGGCTATGACCACGACCGCCCTGCGCTGACGAGTATGTCGCATCGAGCGGCGCCAACCGCCGTCCGCCGGATCTACTTGCCTGCCGGGAAACGGATGTCCACCTCGATGTTTTCGTCGGCGGGCACGCCGATGCCCTCGGCGTAGAACCATCCGGAGGGTTGCGTGTAGGTTAGTGCGTGGATTTTGGACGAGCACTTGCGCCCGTCGGCCAGTTCCAGTTCGATCCAAAAACGGCGGACTTTGAAGCTATCCGCAGATGAATTCTGGATTTTGAAGATGTTCTCCTTGCCCAGCTTCGCGATGGCTTCGGCGGGCAGTGGGATTGAGACCGCTGGCGACCATATGCCCTTGGTTTCGCTGCCCTGCGATCCGGGCAGTTCGCCGATCGAGACGCTGTTAAGCTGGCCCTGCGAAATATACCCGCCGCCGTGCTGGAGACCGATGCTCTCGAAATGCAGCCAGCCGCGCTTGGCGGCGCGCAAGTCGGCGACGGCAAGATTAGCGACGGGATGCGGCGCCGGCTCGTGGCGCAGTTGAGCCGCGTGATCGTGCAACGTGGTCTTCAAGACAGGCTCGCGGTTCTCGATGCGCGGGTTCGCCCAGCACGCCCAATCGCCGCTGGAGTTGTTGGCTGGACCGACATCGCTGATGAGTTTGATGCGGATTGTCCGACCGGCCCATCGCGACAGGTCAGCTTCGAGCGGCGCCCACGCGTGCTCGGCCCACTGTTTTTCTGCGACGATGGTTTCTTTGCCGCCGGTTTCGACAACAGCAACGCGGAACAGGACGCCGTCGCCACGGTCGCTGCCGTCACGTTTGCCGATGTCGCAACGGAACGCCGCCGGCTTGCGCGGGAGCGTGACCGGATCGTAGAGCGCAAATGAAACGCCGGTGCCACCTTGGTAGGGCGGGTGCATGAAGAGACCGGGCTTCGTCTCGTTGCCGCAAGTCATGTGAACGTCGGGATGCACGTTCGCGCCGGACTTGCCGTCGAGTCCGGTGGGCGAACCCTTGCGAAAACACTGGCCGGTCTCGTATTTCTCCGGCATGGCTGCGATGGACTCGATGGATTCCTCGGTCAGCAACCACCACTTCTGCTCGTGGCGGAGATCGCCCGCGACGATCTTCATCGACACTTGGCGGGCTTCCTCGCGGACAGGTTGCGCAAAGTTGAAAGAGAGTTGCGCAGGCTGTTCCGGCACAAGAAGAACGGAGACGGTCTGGTTCATCTCAGACAGCGTCACCTCGGCGCGCGTTGGCTGCGCGAGATGTGGCGTGATGTCGAGTTGCAACTTGTCATTGAGCGAGAGCTTCACGTCGGCCAGCGGCACAACGGTGAAATCAATCCACATGTCCTCAAACTGTTGCCACAGCCGCGCGCCGGATTTCGCATCGGCTGGCACACGGAATTCGTGCCGCTCACGTCCGCGCACGACAACGGTCTCGCCCGGCACCACTTCGCTGCGCGGGCAGGAGAGCGTCGCGGCCGGTTTTGCAGCGGGTTTCAACACGTAACTGAACGCGTTGGTCTGCGGCATGACGTAAACCAGCCCGCGGCTGAAACGCGTCTCCGCAGTGCCGATCTCCTTGCCTTCCTTGTCGAGTGCAATGGCGGAGGCGGTCTTGCCGTTGAGCGAAATGCCCAGCGATGTGCACTTGCCAGCCGGAATGACCTCCATCGCGCCGCCGTCGCGCTTGTGAACGATCAGTTGACCGTCGCTGGCAGCTTTCGAGAATCGGGTGAACTGCCCGCGTCCGTCGGCGTAGAGATAGGCCGGCGAGTCCACGTAGTCGGCGCGATGGCCGTCCACAATGGCGCTGAGCGCGATCAGTTTGCCGTCAGCACTGCGGGCGAACCAACCGTTCGGCGGCAGTGTCAGCGTAGCGCTGGCATTCCTGTTGGTGTTGTTGCCCCGCGAACCGAACAGGGTTGTCAGGGATGCGGGTGGCACTTCGATGCGCCATGTTTCGCTTGGATGGCCATTGACGGTCACGCGCAAGCCGTTCGCATAACGCGTGGTGACCTGCGAGCGGCGGAAGGCATCGCTTGCAACGGCGGCGGTGACATCGAGCAGTTGGCCGCGTTCGTCGGCGTAGCGGATGTCGGTGGCGGTTTGCTGCGCATAGGCGGCGTGGACTTGCTGGAGCGTGAAATAGCTGCGGATGGCGTTCTGAATGCCACCTTCCATCACCAGGAAACCCGTGTGCCCGAACGCCAGCGTCGCGGCGAGGAAACGGTCGAGATGCGCGTCGCGGTCGGCCGGTGTCTTGCCGAGGTTTTCTTCGCGGCCATAAAACATGCCGGGGTTGCCCATGCCGAAGTTGCAGCAGAGCGGGTGCAGTTTGCGCAGGTCGAAGTCCACGAGCCACGGGTTCACCGGCAGCTTCGCGGCCTGGTCCTGGCCATAGTTGCCGTCGGTAAGGCCGCAGTAGAACCAGTGGTGGTTGCCCTCGCTATAGACCGGCCCGTTCCACGTCGCCTTCTGGTGGAGCATGATCTCGCCGTAGGCGTAGAATGTCGCCGCGAACGTCCCCCCGCCCGGCACCCGCGCGTCGTAGTCGCAATAGGCCCACGGTGTCACCGCCGTATGCACATCGCAGTAGGCCGTCGAGAGATGAAACTTCTGCTGGATGATCGGCGTCAGTTTCGCTTCGTATTCGACCGCGCGCGCAGGCTTCGGGTTGTAGCAGCGCGCCCAGGCGGGCCGCCAGTCGCCATTCGACAGGCGCGTGACCATGTCCTCGCTCCAATGCTCGTTCACCGGTGCATAGTCGGTGTAGTTGTTGTAAATGCCGTAGCGGAAACCGAGCGCCTGAATCTTGCGGGAGTATTCGGCCTGGCTCTCGTCGCCGCCCCGCTTGGGCGCCGTGCGCGTGCGGAACGTGAAGCTCTCACCGCCGTCGCGCCAGCCGGTTTCGTGATCGGTAATGACCACCTGGGTCATGCCGTAACGCGCGACGTTCTTCCAATACTCGTAGTCGCTCTCGCGGTTGCTCGCGCCATGCGCGCGCCACAGCCGCTCGCCGGCGACGTGCATCCACTGCGACTTCGGGTTCGGGATATTTGGCAGCACCTCCTCAAACCGCGGCGAGATCGTCAGGAAAAGCCGCTCGAAGCAGTCGTTGCGCTTGCCGTCGGTTTTGGGCTCGTAGCGCGTGCCCCCGTTGTAGGTGACGCCGTCGGCTGCGATCGTGTTGACCGCCCAGAGCAACGACGCGTTGGAGCGGTAATAATCGGGCAGACCGAAGACGAAGAGCGGCTTTTCTTGCGGCCCGGCGACGAGCACTGCGGGGCGCGGCCCGCCGTAGCTCATATAAGGCAGCGTCACGAGGCGTGGATTTTCGACGCCGACTGCCTTGCCGAAACGAATCTCACCGACCTCGCCGCCGGGACACTTCACATCCACCACCAGCGACTTCTGCCAGAGCCGGAACGTGTAGGCAACCTCCGCGCTGCGCTCGCCAAGCCGGCAGCGCCAACGCGAGATCACCGTGTCCCGGACGCGCTCGCAACCGAGCGGTTCGAGCTTTTCCGGCGCGAGGGCTTTGCCTGGTTGGGCTGATGAGAAGAAAATGCCGCCGTCCGCCATCGGTTGAAACCAATCCCCGCGACCAGACCAGCGCGCGGTCACATCACCCAGCGTGCCTGTCTTCGGCTCATAGCGATACTCCAGATCGCCGTCCTTGCCGCGATAACGGAACACAAACGCATCTCCATCCTTCGTCAGTGTGGTCCTGAAACTCTTCGTGAGGTTGTCTGGCAGGATCGTTTCCTCGCGAGCCGGGAACGGTAGCCTGCCGGGACCTGTATTCGTGCCGTCGCCCTGGCCGGGGAACATTTTAATGCCGCGTTTGCGGCGCGGCTCGAACGCCAGCGGTTTCAACTCCTCTTTATAGATGGCGAGGTTGTCGAGATAGAGCGTGCGGTCGTCCTTGTTGCGGCCGTTGCTGATTTGGATGCCCTCAAGCGTCGCGCCGTCCTTGAGCAGGTCGAGCTGTTCGACGGTGAGCTTGCGGTGCATCACCCACCATTCCTTCCAGCGCACGTTGCTCATCGGGACGCGCACCTCCGCGCCGCCTTTTCCACGCAGGAGCACGGCGATCTCCACCGACGGCGTGGTCTTGTCGGTCACCCACGCCCAGTTGTTGCCGTAAACCCAGAAGTTGATGCAATCGAACGACTGCGGCAACGCGATGGGCTTCGGCGGACGGAGCGTGACACGCGGCAGTTTGCCATCGGCGCGATAGACCAGCTTGCCAACGTATTTGCCCCAAAGCTGTTGTTCGCGCGAGAGTGTGAGTGTGGCAATGGCGTCCTTCGTCTCCACTTTCCAGCCGTCGAGGTTCTCGAAATCAATCAGCGGCGGATGCGTGTCCTCGGTGCGGTTGGCCCAAACCATCTCGTAGGGCCGCTCGCCAACGGTTTCTGCTGCGAAGCTGTTTGCGGCCAGCGCCAGCGTTACCAGGAATGACAATTTCGTTTTCATTTCAACTCGATGTGTTCCGTGCTCACAACCAACCCTTGTTCGTCAAAGAGATTGAGATAGAAAACCGTCGCGCCGGCGGGCACGGCGGCTGTGACTCGGCGCCGGGCCGGGTCCAGGCTCGCCGGCGTTGTTTCCCACAACCGCTTCTGCCAGACACCGGTGTCCTTGGTGAAATTCAACTCGGCCTTTGCGATCTTCGTCTTTGACTCGAACGTCGCCCAAGTCTCGTCTCCCTTGCAGCCCTGTGCCGTGATGCGCGCAAGCGGCTTGCCCTTCTTGAGGATGCTGTCAGCCAGCGCGCGGATTTCCTCCGGCCCTTCGCCTGCCGGGCCGTGGCCGTGGGGCATGCGGACGCGGATGCAGAGCGTGCGTTTGCCGGGTGGCAGGCGATAGGATTTTTGGAGCGAGTCGAACGGATAGGCAAAGTCGTTCGTGCCCGTGACCCAGAGCATCGGCATCTTTGCGCGCGGCAAATAGCGCGACGGGTCCCAGAGCTTCAGCCACTTCGCGGCGGTTTCCTTGCCCATCTGCTCGAAGTTTTTCAGCCACGCCGAGTTATCGCCGAGGAAACCGCAGCCATAGACCGGCGTGGCAAAGCGAAAACGATCGTCCACGCCGGCGATGATGCAGGTCAGATAGCCGCCCCACGAAATGCCTGTAAGGCCGATGCGCGTGTTGTCCACGTCAGGCATCGAACGCAGCAGCGAGTGTGCGAGGACGGCGTCGGCGACGGCGTGATAGGTCCACTGATCCTGGATGGGTTCGTTGATCTGGTTGAAGCCACCCCAACCGGGAGGACCGCCGGCATCGTGGCGCTGCCACTTGCCGTAGGAACCTCGCGGCACCGCGCCGCAAGTGTCCATCGCGATGGCCGCATAGCCGCGATCATTCCAGCGTTTGACCCAGTTGGCAAACGCCGTGCCGCCGCCACCGTGCACGAGCACCATGCCGGGCACTTTCTCGCCGCGCTTGTGTTCTGGCACACCGATGAAGGCGAACACACGCGTCGGTCTGCCCTGCCACGGCAGGCCGTCGAAGAATACCGCGCGCACGCCGTTGGTCTCGAAGCCGGGCGCGGGATGAGTCTGCAGCGCTTTTGAGAGTTGGCGCAGATTCCACGGCGGGGCGGCGGACTTCTCGGTGGTGGCAGCGACAGCCGTCGCCACAGTGAACAGGAAGAACAGCCCGACGAAGTGAGAAGTTGGATGATTCATGGCAGCCACCGCTAAATGACATGTGCGCTGCCGAAGTTCAAACTCAAAACGGCGGCGATGCGCCGGAGTTCACTCCGCCACGACCATGCCATGCATGTTCAGCCGCGGCACGGTCACGAGCCAGCCGTCCTTCGTTTGCGCGGCCTTCAGCTCCGTGTTGCCGGGAATGAATTGGAACCGGCGCAGGCTTCTGTCGCGGAAGGTCAACGTGATGTCATGGATCGGGATGACCTCGCGGCGCTCGTAGAGCGATTCGCCGGCAACGTTCTGCGAGCGGCCGAGGGAGGAAACGTCGTTGAGCAGGTGAACCACGAGGCGGTTGCCCTGGGTGTGCGTCATCGCCTGCACGAGGCGCGGCGCCGTGACCTCGACTGGCGGCGGAGCCGAGGCCGTCTCGCGCAACGCCAGTTCCATCATCCGCGCCCAGTGTTCATGGCCGAATCGGAAGAACGAGGTGGAGATGTCGTCCGGCAGGTAGATGACCTTGCCCTTGCCGTAGGTGCTTTCGATGATTGCCGGCGTGTTTGTGCGTTTGACCTCGCCGGTTTTCTTGTCGGCCGTGGCCGTCGCAATTCGCATCGGACTGGCTCCGCCTTTTACCGGCTCGACCAGGAGCATTCGGGAGTTGAGTGGCAGACCGTAGCTGATATTGGTGAGTGGCTGCGTCGCGCTGTGGCGCATCAGCGTTTCGCGGATGACCGGGTCCGAGGCCCAACGATGCTGCGGGGCCAGGTGCAGATGCGCGCCGTGCTGGTGCTTCACGTCCCAACTGATGACCACACGCTGGCAGTCAAATGCGCCGGTCTTCTTTGCGTTGAGCACGTCGGCGAGGCCAAAGGTGTCGCGCGGCTTCGCGTGCTCGTCGTAGAGGGATGTTTCATAGGTTGCGACGAGGCCGCCGCCGTTGCGGACGAAGCGGCGCACGGTTTCCATCTCGGCGTCGCTCATCGCGGCGCAGTTCGGCATGAAGAGCACCTTGCAACCGTCGAGTTTGCCGCGCTCCAAGTCGCGGTCGGTGACAAGCGAGACGGGCAAATGGCGCTCCATCATCGTCTGGAACGCGCCATAGATCCCTTTGACATAGCGGTTCTTGGGGTCGTTGCGGCCATACCACAGCTCGGTTTTCTCCGACACGACCAGCCCGCACCACGGATGGAGACGGTCGTTGCGGAAACACTCGTCGCGTGCGGCGATGTCGGCCATGTAGCGCGCCATCACGTCGCGGCCCGGCACCGACTGCGCCGGGACAGAGCCGTTAGCCATCATCGCTAGCACGCGAATCGCCGCTTCGGTGTAGCCCACCGGCTGCGTGCGCATGTAGCTTGGCGAGGACCACATGAACGCCCGCTTGTCCTTGCAGAGGCCGCCGAGGTGCCAGCTCATGAAGTTGTGCAGCGCCGGGAACGCGAAGAACGAGGGATCCACCGTGTCATACCAACCGGTCTCCTCCAACATGCCGTCCACGACTTCAGCGACACGGATGGAGTTGCGGATGTTGTGCGTCGTCCGGTCGGGCTGGCGATAGACCCACGCGTTCCAGGAATTCACCAGGAGCGCGGCTTCGGGATTCGCCGCCTTGATGGCGCGGTTGAATTCCAGCATCGCGCTTTCGATGGAGCGGTACTTGAAGTTCGTCCACTGCTGCCACAGCACGCTGTCGAAATCCTCCTTCAGCGGCGGTTCCTGACCGGTCTCCTTGCTGAACTTCGCCTTGCACGCTGCGCAATAGCATTCGTCGCTGCGCGCGTGGAACATGTCGAAGAAGATGCCGTCCACGCCGACTTCCTTGACCAATTCGACGATGCGATTGCGGACGAGGTCGCGGTAAGGCGTGTTCATGCAGAGGTAAGAGGTCGGTTTGCCCTTGCTGTTCACGCAGCGCCAGTCGGGATGCGCTTCCGCGACCGATGCCGGTTCACGCTGCGCCCAATAATAGGGGATGTAGCGGATGCCGTGTTTGCGGCAAAGCGCCACCACCTCGCGTGTGCGGTCGCGGTCGCCCATCTTCGGGTCGGGTTTGCCGACCGCGCTCTTCCAGCCCAGTTCGTTCCAGTGCTCGCCGCTGTGCGCGCGAGAGATGAACAACTGCACCCCGGCCTTGGCGCAGTCCTCGATGAGCTTCTCCGGCCAATCGCCGAGCGTCTGGATGTTTGGCAGGTCGGTGTAGGCCACGCGTGTGATGTCGTAGAACCACTTCGGTGTCGGCGGGGTTTCGTCGGTGGCGCACAGGCCGACGCTTGAGGCGAACAGAAGAGCGGCAAATCGTAGACGAATCATGGCATCCAATTTGTTGTCGAGGACCAACGGGAATAATCTTCGCCTTCCTCTTATCTGTTCCTGTGGCTGTTCGTAAATACGAATCTCCGTCACGGGATCGCACGGCGACAACGATGCTCATTTGCGGGTGAACCGCGCGCCGGCACAATCCAGTTCTTGTCCGTAAGCGAACGCCGCCGTAATATTGCACTCACTTATGAAAAACGTCTCCTCTTTCATACGGGCATTCTTTGTGGGGTTCATGCTGCTCTCGTTCTCCTTCGGCGTCTACGCCGCTGAACTGGTTCATGCCAAGGACGGCTCCGGCGTCTCTGGCTACAAGGATACGCCCAAGCTGCCGTGGTATGGCTGGCTTGTGCATGATCCCGACCGGCCCGCGCCGAAGCGAATCGACCCCGGCCCCGCGCCCGCACCCGCGCCGCCGCCGTCGGACGCCATCTCACTTTTTAACGGCAAGGATCTCGCGCAGTGGCAGACGAACACCTGGAAGATCGTGGACGGCTGTATTGAAGCGGTCTCGGGCAGCCTCACGACGAAAGAAGAATTCGGGAGTTGCCAGATTCACATCGAGTGGATGTGCCCGGCCAACTTCGAAGGCCCGTGGTACAACCGCGGCAACAACGGTGTCATGCTGATGGGCCTCTACGAGATACAGATCTTCGACTCCTACAACGAGAAGCTCTATCCCGATGGCCAGGCCGCCGCCATCTACGGCCTGAAACCGCCGCTCGTGAATGCTTGCCGCAAGCCGGGTGAGTGGCAGAGCTACGACATCGTCTTCACCGCGCCGGAGTTTGACGGTGACAAGCTCGTTCATGCCGCGCGTGTGACACTCTTCCACAATGGCGTGCTGGTCCAACTGAACGAAGAGATTCACGGCGAGACCGGTCACCGCATCGTCGCCCAATACAAACAGAAGATCAGCAAAGGCCCGCTGCGTCTGGCGGGTCATCACTGTCCCGTCCGTTTCCGCAACATCTGGCTGCGGCCACTGTGATTGGGCCGCGGCGGGCGTACTACTTCACTGCCGCCTCAATCAACTCCAGCCACAAGTGCAGGATGAGCGTATGCGCTTCCTGAACCCGTGCGCCATCGGGGCTGGCGATGATGATCTC
Source organism: Verrucomicrobiota bacterium (assembly GCA_016235595.1). Taxonomy (GTDB): domain Bacteria; phylum Verrucomicrobiota; class Verrucomicrobiia; order CAIQCK01; family CAIQCK01; genus CAIQCK01. The sequence goes on along the minus strand of JACRJX010000014.1, from coordinate 104,571 downwards.
GTGGTCGGCACGACCCTTGGCCGTGCCGCCGCTCTTGCCGAGCATCGCGACGGTGACCATGCCGCGTTTCTTGGCGGCATCGAGGGCGTTGAGGATGTTCGGCGAGTTGCCGCTGGTGGAGAAGACCACGAGCACGTCACCCTCGCGGCCGAGCGCCTCGATTTGACGGGAATAGATTTCGTCGAAGGAGAAATCGTTGGCGATGCACGTCAGCGCGGTGGCGTCGCAGTTGAGGGCGACAGAGGCCAGCGCGCGACGGTTGCCTTTGTAGCGGCCGACGAGCTCCTCGGAGAGGTGCATCGCGTCGGCGGCGGAACCCCCGTTGCCGGCGGTGAGAATCTTCCCGCCCGCCAGCAGCGCGCGAGTCATTGCGTCGGCGCTGGCGCGGATGGCGGCCTCGTGGTTGAGCACGCTGCCGATGACACGGCTCGCGTCAGTGATGAGAGTAGCGAGATTGACTTGCATGACAGGAGTGTTGTCGGCCCGCGCCACAACCGTCCAGCAAAAGTTTTCGAGAACGAAACCTCTGCCTGCCAAACACGCTCGCAGATGCTACAGCAGCGAAACCCATCCGACTTTTGCGAGGGTGGGCGAGCCAGTCCAAATTCCACTGGCAACGCGCGCTACGCTCTCGGATGCGTCTTGTCGTAAACCTGCTTGAGCCGGGCGGACGTCACGTGGGTATAGACCTGTGTCGTGGAGAGGCTGGAGTGGCCGAGGAGTTCCTGCACGCTGCGCAGGTCCGCGCCGGCGTCGAGCATGTGCGTGGCAAAGCTATGGCGCAGCTTGTGCGGCGTCAGGTCCGCGCCGATGCCGGCGATCTTCAGGTAGGTTTTCATCTTGCGCTGGACCTCGTGTGGCCGGAGGCGGCGCAGGTGGCTGTCGAGAAACGCCGGCATGTCGCGCCCATGCGGGGCCTGCGGCGGCAGCTTGGACCAGTAAACCTCGATCGCGTCAAGCGCGGGCCGGCCCACGGGGCAGAGCCGTTCCTTGCCGCCTTTGCCGCGCACGATGATGACCTCGCCGAGCAGATCAATGTGCCCGCGGTTCAAGTTGCAGATTTCGTGAACGCGCAGGCCGCCGCTGTAGAGGGTTTCGAGGATGGCTTTGTCGCGCCACGGCACGAACGCCGCCGGCGGACGACCGGGGCGACGCTTCTTATCGTCAGATTCAGGTCCGGCGATTTTCAGCGGCGCGTTGAGGAGGTCGTTCACTTGTTGGAGTGTCAGGAATCGTGGGAGGCGCTTCTCGCGCTTCGGCATGATAAGGCCGCTGAGCGGGTTGTCCTTCACAGTGCCGCGCCGCATGAGGAAGCGGTAGAACGACCGCAGGCCGGCGATACGCAACGCCACCGTTGCGCGTTTCAGTCCCGCTTGCATTAGCGCCATCAGGTAGCGCCGGCACTGGAACGGCTCGATGGAACGCCAGTTGATGGGAGGCAAGGGGGAAGCGGCGGACGAGACTTCTGTGGTCTGTGGGATTGAACTGCTCTTGCCTCCCGACACTGTCCCCTTGCCGCCTGCCCCTTGCCGCTTGCTGCTCTCCGCCATCCACACGCGGAACTCGCGGAGGCACTGTTCGTAGTTGCGAAGGGTGAGGGTCGAGGCGTTGCGCTCGGCCTGCAGGTATTGCAGGAAATCGCGGACCAGTTCGTCGGGCCAGGCGGCTACTCCGACGGCGGCATTTTTTTCGTGGTCTTGCACTTCGGGTAGGCTGAGCAGGCCATGAACGGCCCAAACCGGCCACTGCGGATCATCATCGGAGCGCCGCATTTCTCGCACTTCTCGTCGGTCGTCGCCGGCAATGGCGGTTTGGCAGCGGCGACAGGCTCAGCGGTCGGAGAAAGCGCCATGGCCTTCTTTTGCTTCAACTGTTCCGCCGTCGCCTCCACTGGCCCTTGAGCGGCCGGTTCGGCTGCGGGTGTTTCGTCAGCAAGTTCGAGGCCAGACGGCATCGGTTTTGCGTTGCGGCATTTCGGATACCCGGAACAGCCGAGGAATTGTCCGCGCGGCCCCTGCCGGACGGCCATCGGCTTGCCGCATTCTTCGCACTCGATCTTGGTCAGCATCGCCTTCGGCTTCGCGCCTGGTGCAACACCCGGAGCGGCTTCAGTCTGGGGTTGGCTGGCGGCGATCTTGGCGCGGGCGGCAGCGAGTTCTTCCTTCAACTTGTCCGACAGCGGTTTGGTGCTCTTGCACTTTGGATACGCGGTGCAGGCGAGAAACGATCCGCGGCGGCTGCCCTTCAGCGACATCGGCGCGCCGCACTTGTCGCATTTCTCCTCCACCTTGATCAGCGACTCGGCACGCGGCTTGGGGATGATCTTGCCGCTTTCATCGCGGGTGAAGCTCATCGCGTTGCGGCACTTCGGGTAGCCGGAGCAGGCCAGGAACGGCCCGCGGCGGCTGGACTTGATGACCATCTCCGAGCCGCATTTCTCGCACTTGATGCCGGTCTCTTCCTTCTTCTCTGGCACGATGGCCCCCGCGGCACCGCGCGTGAAGTTCCGTGTCGTCTTGCACTCGGGATATGCCGAGCAGGCGAGGAATTCGCCGTTCTTGCCGCTCTTGACGATCATCGGCTCGCCGCACTTCTCGCATTTGACGCCGGTCTCCTCTTTTTTCTCCGGCACGACGCCGCCATTGACATCGCGCGTGAAGTTCATGGTGTTCTTGCACTCCGGGTAGGAGGAGCAAGCGAGGAACTCGCCGTTCGGCGCGTTGCGCACTGTCATCGGCTGGCCGCATCTCTCGCACTTGATGTGCAGCTTCTCCGGCTCCTGGATGTGGACGACGCCGGCCTCGTCGCGGATGAAGTTGGCGGCGTTTTTGCACTTCGGGTATTTTGAGCAGGTCAGGAAATCGCCATTGCGACCGTGCTTGATGACCATCGGCGCGCCACAATCCTGGCATTTGAGGTGGGTTTTTTCCGGCTTCTTGACCTCGTTTGCCTTGTCGAGCGCCGGCTTGAAGCCCTTGTAGAACCGCTTGAGCAATTCGTGCCACTCGATCTTGCCCGACTCCACTTCATCGAGCTGTTCCTCCATCTGCGCGGTGAATTTTACGTCGAGCAATTCGGGGAACCACTTCACGAGCAGGTCCGTCGTCGTCTCGCCGAGTGGCGTTGGCTTGAGGCGGCCCTTCTCCTTCTCAACGTATTCGCGCTTCTGGATCGTTGAGATGGTCGGTGCGTAGGTGCTGGGGCGGCCGATGCCGAGTTCCTCCAGCACCTTGATCAACGTCGCCTCGGAGTAGCGTGGCGGCGGCTCGGTGAAATGCTGCTCGGGCTTCAGGCCAAGCAGATCCAATATCTCGGCGGCGGTCAACGGCGGAATCGCCTCGCCGGCTTCCTCGGCCGTCTTGTCCTCGTCGCCTTCTTCGACGCCGTGAACTTTCAGAAACCCGGGGAACGTCACCTGCGTGGTGCTGGTGCGGAACCCGAAGTCGCGAGGTGTGGCAACGCGCTCGTTGCGCGCGAGGATGTCCACGCTTTTGACGAGCAATTGCGCTGGCGCCATCTGGCTCGCGACAAACCGTCTCCAGATCAGCGTGTAGAGCGCGAGCTGCTGGTGGTCCAGATACGGCGCCACGCTCTCCGGCGTGCGCCGAACCGACGTGGGGCGGATCGCCTCGTGCGCGCCCTGCGCTGTCTCGCGCGAGCGATAGAAGTTTGGCGACTCCGGCGCGTATTCCGCCCCGAACGTCTCGCTGATGTAGGCGAGCGCCTCGGCCTGCGCGTCGCGCGAGACCGTGAGTGAGTCGGTACGCATGTAAGTGATGAGACCCACCGAACCTTCGTTGCCCACCTCGACGCCTTCGTAGAGCTGCTGCGCAATGCGCATGGTCAGGTCGGTGCCAAGGCGGAGGTTGGTGGAGGCGGCGCGTTGGAGCGTGCTGGTCATGAACGGCGGGAACGGATTCCGTTTGCGCGGTTGCTCGTCCACTTTCTCGACGCGCCACGCCGCGCCTTCCAGTTCGGCCTTCGCGGCGTCGGCGGCGCCCTGGTTGCCGAGCAGGAACAAGCCTTTCTCGACATCAATCAGCTTCTCGTCGTTGATGCGGACCAGCCGTGCGTGGAACGGCGTGCGCGGGTCCACGAGTTTGCGCAGCTCTGCTTCGACCGACCAGTATTCCTTGGGTACGAACGCGCGGATTTCCCTTTCGCGCTCGACGATGAGCCGCACGGCCACGCTTTGCACGCGGCCGGCGCTGCGCGCGCCGCGGACGCGACGCCACAGCAATGGGCTGATCTGGTAGCCGACAATGCGGTCGAGCACGCGCCGTGCCTGCTGGCTGTCCACACGCTGCATCTCGATATCGTGCGGTTGCTGGAACGCCTGCTGGACGGCGTTCTTCGTGATCTCGTTGAACGCAACGCGGCGAAACCGCTTGTGGTCCTTCTTGTTTTTCGCGAGCAGCTCGCGCAGGTGCCAGGCAATGGCCTCGCCTTCGCGGTCAGGGTCAGGCGCGAGGAAGACAATCTCAGCAGGCTCGGCAGCCTTTTTCAGTTCGGCAACCACCTGCTTCTTCTTTGGCGAAACCTCGTAGGTCGGCTCGAAGTCGTTCTTGATGTCCACGCACAGGCCGGTGCTGGGCAAATCGCGAACGTGGCCCATCGAGGCCTTCACGACGTAGTCGCTGCCCAGATATTTATTGATCGTCTTCGCCTTGGCCGGCGACTCAACGATGACAAGATGTTTTGCGCTCATGCTTGGGTGCGAACGAAACGCTTGCCCGGCAGTTGACGGACCCTGCGTCTCATTTCCAGTTGGAGCAACGTGGCGAAAACCTCCGCGCTTGTCAACCTGCTTTGCCGGATGACCTGATCGAGGTCGGTTTCGTCATTGCCCACCGCGTCGAATACTTTCTGCTCCGCCTCCGAAAGTCCCAGCGCGGGCGCGGCGACCGCCGGCATGTCCGGACGGGAGACTTTCGGAAACAAATCCTCGAATTCGGTGAGCACGTCTTCGGCATCCTCAACGAGTTTTGCGCCGCCCTTGATGAGGTGGTGGCAGCCTTTGGACTGTGGTGAATCAATCCTGCCCGGCACCGCGAAAACCTGCCGGCCCTGGTCGAGTGCCATGTTGGCTGTGATGAGCGCGCCGCTGCCGTTGCCGGCTTCGACGACGAGGATGCCAAGCGAGAGGCCGCTGACGATGCGATTACGCAGCGGGAAATGCTGCGGATCTGGCCGCACGCCGAACGGAAACTGCGTCAGCACGGCACCGCCGCCACTGGCGATCTTTTCATAGAGTACGCCGTTCTCCGGCGGATAAACGATATCAAGACCGGTGCCGAGAACGGCGAGCGTGCGGCCGTTGGCAGCGAGCGCGCCCTGGTGCGCAGCGGTGTCAATGCCGCGCGCCATGCCGCTGACGACCGTCATGCCGGCGTAGGCGAGCTGGTAGCCGAATTTGCGCGCACTTTCCAAGCCATAGTAAGTCGTCTGCCGTGAGCCGACGATGGCGATGGCGTGCTTGTCGCGCGGCTCCAGCGAGCCCTTCATATAGAGCGCCAGCGGCGGATCGTAAATCTGCCGGAGGTTGGCAGGATAATCAGGATCGTCAAGTGTCAGCACATGTGCGCCGAAGTCGGCGATGCGTTTCAGCTCATCGTCGAGATTCACCTGCGATTGCCAACCGGTAATGGCCTTCGCCACCTCCGGCCCGATGCCCTCGACCTGCGTCAATTCCCTTGCGTTGGCCGTGAGGATGGCCTGCGGCTGGCCAAAGCGATCGAGCAGCCGCTTCACACGCACCGGCCCCACATGGTCAATCATGTTGAGCGCGATGTAGGCTTCGCGCGAGTTCATGGTGATGAGAACTGGCTACTGACTGCTGGTTTCCGGCTTCTGGCCTCTCTTTCGCGCGAACAGATCGAGCTGCGGGCCCTTGAGCAAATGGTAGAGCTTCAGCAAACGTATGATTTGAAGCAGGTCGCTCTTGGCGTAGTTGCGGTTGACCTCCACCGAACCGATGAGCTCCAGCAGCATCGTGCGGAAAATGATGACCGCGTCCACCCCGGCAGCGCGCAGCAATTCGATGGTCTTCGACTTGAGCGATTCGCTGGCCGGCAGATCCGGCAACACCAGCAGCTTCAGCAAGGGTCCGTCGTGACCGAGCCGGCGATCTGCGGCATCGAGCGAGCGCTTCTCGACAAACTTCAGCAGTTGTGTTTTTGAGACGACCGACGGACCAAATCGCTCGGTGTGCCACGGCTTGACGACCACAATGGCGCGCGCCACGCGCTTCAAGTCATCGGGGCCGATGATGAAGCTGGGCGGGCCGGCAGCAGGGTCGGCGTGCGGATTGTGGACGAGGAAATCTATTTCCTCGTCGGCGGTTTTCGCGCGCGCCATGACGGCGTATTTACGGTGCTGGCAAACCAGAAAACCGTTCAACTCGAAAAATTCACGAACGATGGATTCACCGACGGCTGACATGGAGAACCTCCTTGATATCCGACTCGCTGACGGCGTCGCTGGAGAAAACCTCGCCGATACGGCGGGCGAGCACGAAGCGCAGCCCGCCGTCGCGCGCTTTCTTGTCCGAGCGCATTGCAGCGAGCAGTCGATCCAACGGCACGTTGGGCAGCTGGAGATCGAAACCGGCGCGGCGCAACAACGCCTCGATGCGATCCGCGTCCGCCGCCGCAAGCCCGCCGTGTTTCTGTGACAGCCGCGCTGCCGCCACCATGCCGATGGCGATGGCCTCTCCATGCAGGTAACGGCCGTATTCAGTCACGGCCTCGATGGCGTGGCCGACGGTGTGACCGAAATTGAGAATCTCGCGCAGTCCGCTCTCGCGCTCGTCCTTGGAAACCACGTCGGCCTTGATCTCGCAACAACGAGCGATTACGCCCGACAACACGCCGGTATCCTTCGCAATGAGCGCGGGCAGTTCCCGCTCCAGTGTGGAAAAAAGCGCCGCGTCGTAAATGACGCCGTACTTGATGATCTCGCCGACGCCGGCGCGAAACTCGCGCTCCGGCAGCGACGCCAGCGTGGCAATGTCAGCCGCGACGATTCGCGGCTGGTAGAAGGCGCCGACCAGGTTCTTGCCTTGCGGCAGGTTGATTGCCACCTTGCCGCCGACAGAACTGTCCACCATGGCCAGCAGCGTCGTCGGCACCTGCACGAAATCCACACCGCGCAGGAACGTTGCCGCGATGAAGCCCGCTAAATCGCCCACGACACCGCCGCCGAGTGCCAGCACGAACGAGCGGCGGTTCAGCCGCGCCTCGACAAGTTCTTCGTAAAGTTTTCCGGCCACATGGAGCGACTTGGAGCTTTCGCCCGCCGGCACAGTGTGGATACTGACGCTCCAACCCGCTGCGGTGAGTGTGTCGCGAACGGTGGCGGCGTAGCGCGGACTGACGTTGGTATCGGTGAGAATGGCGCAGCGGCGGCCGAGTTTGAGTGGTTGCAGCAATTCCGGCAGCTGACCCAGCAGGCCCTCGCGGATTAAAATGTCGTAGCTGCGCTCTCCGAGCGCGACGTGAACGATGGAACTCATGAATGACGGCAGCTTAAAGGAGCAAGCGGGCAAGTCAAGGGGCCAAAAACGGTTCAGGCGACCCGAGGGTCGCCCGAACCTTCACCGCGGCAAGCCCATCTTTTGGATCTGGACCGCCGCGAAATCTTTGTGAGCCTTTGCTCACTACATTACAACTTACACCATTCTTCTCTCGGGTCAATGGCGTATTTCAATTTACGAGAAGAAATTTGCCGCGGCGGTTGTCAGAACTCGATGCTTTCGCCGACGCGAAGCGGGTTGACGCGCACTCCGGTGGCGGCGGCCTTGCGCGCGAACTCGGCGGGATCTGCGTGGATGACGTCGAACGTGTCGTAATGCATCGGGATGACAGCCTGCGGCTTCAGCATCGCGACGGCCTCGACAGCATCTTCCACACCCATGGTGAAGTTGTCGCCGATAGGCAGCAACGCCACGTCAATGCGGTTCAGCCGGCCGATGAGTTGCATGTCGAGAAACAAACCGGTGTCGCCGGCGTGATAAACAGTTTTGCCCTCGGCGGTGATGAGAATGCCAGCCGGGTTGCCCATGTAGAGGAAGCCGGTATCCGTCTCGTAACCGGAACCGTGGTGGGCGATGGTCAGCTTGACACGGCCGAACGGGAACGGGTGGCTGCCGCCGATGTGCAACGGGTGGACGTTTGCGCCCTGTTGGCTGCAGAACGTGGCGATCTCATAGTTGGCGATGATGGTCGCGTTGTTGCGGCGGGCAATGCTGACGGCGTCGCCGACGTGGTCGTTATGGCCGTGTGAGACGAGTACAAAACCGCACTTTACCGCGTCGGCCTTGATCGGCGCCTTCGGATTGCCGGTCAGGAAGGGGTCTATCACCAGCCGGTGCATGCCGGTTTCTAATAAAAAGCACGAGTGGCTCCAATAGGTCAGTTTCATGGTGGAAAACTCCGTCTTCGTTGGCGTGAACATAACACAACATCCGTCGCCGGCAGAATGCGCATTTGCAGGCGAGGACGGTTCTCGCGTTCCATCTTGAAATGGCTCGTGTTATCGAGTATCTGAAACAGAACAAGTTTTTAGCCAAGCATGAAACACCGGTTGCCTTTGGGGTGGATGAGCGTGTGGATTGCCTGCGTGATCGGCGCGTGGGCCGGGCCAGCGCAATCCCTCGTGCTCACGACACGCCATGTTTATGGTCGTGAATACGTGGCCATGGGGGACGTGATGAGAGTGTTTGGACTGAGGGGGCAGGTGAACCGTGACCGGACGGTCATGCTGACATCGTCGCAGGTACGGGTGCGTCTGACGGTGGACAGCCGCGAGGCGGAGGTGCAGGGAGTGAAATACTGGCTGAGCGCGCCGTTGGCATTGCATAGCCATCAAGTGTGGGTGCCGGCGATTGACGTGGTCAAGACGCTTGACCCACTGCTGCGGCGAACGGGACTGGCAGCGGCATGGCCGTTGCGGACGATCGTGATTGATCCGGGCCACGGCGGTCCGGATCAAGGTACGCACGCCCGGAACGGGTTGTCAGAGAAGGTATTGACGCTCGATCTGGCCAAACGGCTGCAGGTGTTGCTGACGCAGAGGGGTTACAGGGTATTGCTCACGCGCAACGACGACCGTGAGATGTCGCTGGACTCGCGCTCGGCATTTGCGCGGGCGCAGAAGTCGGATCTGTTTGTGAGCCTGCATTTTAATTCCTCGGCGCCATCCGCCGAACCGCGCGGGACGGAGACGTTTTGCCTGACGCCTGCAGGCGCACAGTCCACTTCCACCAAGGGTAGCACGTTGAGTGTCGCGGATTTTGTAAGCTTTAGCGGCAACCGCTTCGACAACGACAACGTGGTGCTGGCGCACTGCATTCAGCAAGGCCTTGTCGGGCGGACAGGCGCGGTGGAGCGCGGCGTGAAGCGGGCGCGGTTTGAAGTGCTCAAGGATCTGACGTGCCCCGGTGTGCTGGTCGAGTGCGGATTCCTTTCCAACGCGTCCGATGTGCGGTTGATCAGCCAATCGACTCACCGCGATAGACTGGCGATGGCTGTGCTGGCAGGGATCGAGACTTACAAGAAAGCCGCCAACCGATAGCGCAACGTCCGACTCAGCGCGTTGCGTTGGCTCAGCGCGTGATTTCGAAGATGATTGACTTGTTCTTCTGGAAACGCTGCTGGGTGAAAAATTCCGCGTGCCCATCGCCATAAGCGATGTGGCCGCCACCGTTATGCCGGTCGGTGAGGCGGGGTGCGCCGGCACCCTGAAAACTCTGCTGCATGGTTCCGCCGCTGCCCACATTGGGCTCCATCAGCAGCACCGCCCGAGACATATCCACCGAGACGCTGGACGGTTTCCGATCGAACCAACTATTATACGCGTAACTGGTCAGCCGCTGCGTGCTGCGTCTCTTCAATGCATCCTTCAATTGCGTGTCGGTGGGACAGGCGTAGATCTTGGGTTCCTTGACATACCGGCCGAGCGGGCCATCCTCAACACTGGAGGTTCCCGCCCACCGCGCGCCTTCGGGATAAAGGTCTTTGTCGCGCGCATACTGGACAATGAACACGCTGATTTGGTGTATGTTGTTGGCGCAGGTGGCCTTTTCCACCGCTCTCTTGCCGCTTGTAAGAGCCGGGAACATCAGGGCCGCCAAAATGCCCAGGATTGTCATCACCACCAACAATTCCACCAGTGTGAAACCGCCCCGCAAAAATCGCTGATTTCTATTTATCATTCTTGCCTCAAACTAACTCATTATCCGCGATTCCGGCGACGGACGCAAAAGATTTTCACCGTGCCTCGAACAACGGCAGTGATAGCTTCCAGTAAATCGCCGCCAGACGCAACGCCAGCACCAACCCCGCGCCGGCCAGCGTCGCCAGCGAATCGCCCGCGCCCACGCCGGGCAGAACCACGTACAGGACCGCGCCGCACAACGACGCCGTGGCGTAGAGGTGTATCTCCGGCCGGAACACCATCGGGACTTCGCCTGTCAGCACGTCGCGCGCGATGCCGCCCGCCACTCCCGTGACCACGCCGAGCAGCACCGCCACCGGTGGCGAGAAATGAAGCACCACGCCCTTCTGCGTGCCGAGCATCGTGAAAAACGCCAGTGCAAACGCGTCGGCCACCATCAATGCGCGGTGCGGCAGTTTGTGGAATCGAGCGATGTAGAACGTCAGCAACGCCGCAAGCGTCGCGTTGATCAACAGCGCCGGCCCGCGCAGCCAGACCACTGGGAAATCGCCGACGAGCACGTCGCGCGTTGTCCCGCCGCCAAACGCCGTCACCAGTGCCAGCACCAGCACGCCGAACAGGTCAAACTTCTTGCCGCGCGCCGCCAGCACTCCCGTGATGGCGGAGACGAACACGCCGAAGTGTTCAAGCAACACCTGGGGCGACGGCAGGTTCATGGCAACTCGCAATTCATCATTTCCAATCCAGGACGACTTTGCCTGATTGGCCGCTGTTCATCACCTCAAAACCTTTTTCGTATTCCGTGTAATGAAACCGGTGTGTGATGACTGGCCGGATATTGAGACCGCTTTCAAGCATGACGGTCATCTTATACCACGTTTCATACATCTCGCGGCCGTAGATGCCCTTGATCGTCAGCATGTTGAAGATCACGGTGTTCCAGTCGATCGCCATCGCCTCCGACGGAATGCCCAGCATGGCGATCTTTGCGCCGTGGCTCATGTTCGCCAGCATGTCGCGGAACGCAACTGCGTTGCCAGACATTTCCAGCCCCACGTCAAAGCCCTCCTTCATGCCAAGCTGCTTTTGCACGTCCTTCAGCGTCTGCTCGCGTGGATTCACCGCCAGCGTTACACCCATCTTTCGTGCCAGTTCCAGCCGCCACGGGTTCACGTCAGTGATCACGACGTGCCGTGCCCCGGCGTGGCGAACCACCGCCGCGGCCATGATGCCGATCGGTCCCGCGCCGGTGATGAGCACATCCTCGCCGAGCGACGGGAACGACAATGCCGTGTGCACCGCGTTGCCAAACGGGTCAAAGATGGAGGCCACATCACGGTCGATGCTGTCGTTGTGGACCCAGACGTTGGTCATGGGCAGCGACAGGTATTCGGCGAACGCGCCGGGCCGGTTCACACCAATGCCCTTGGTGTCCGCGCAGAGATGCCGTCGTCCGGCGAGGCAGTTGCGGCAACGGCCGCAGACGACGTGCCCCTCGCCGCTGACAACCTGGCCGGGAAAGAAGTCCTTCACATTCGAGCCGACCTTGACGATTTCGCCGACGAACTCGTGGCCGACCACCAGCGGCACGGGAATGGTTTTCTGCGCCCAGGCGTCCCAATTATAAATATGGAGATCGGTGCCGCAGATGCCCGTGCGGTCCACATGGATCAACACGTCATTCAAACCGGTCTCCGGCTCCGGCACATCCTCCAGCCAGAGTCCCGGCGTCGATTGTCGTTTTACCAAGGCCTTCATCATTTGTTCTCCGGTTGGGCCGGAAGGAAAACAGTTGCCAAGCCGGCCACAGGTCTGCATTATATCCAATATCGCGGATATCGCGTGCAGCATATTGAACATACGTGAATCCATGATGCAAGAACTATTTCCAGTATATTGACGCCATGAGCAAGTCCCCCTCTGCCAAACCCGTCCCGGCTGCCGACCCGGTCAGCGGGCATCTCTGCCGCCGTCTGAAGCAGCTCCGCGCCGCGCGCGGCTGGTCGCTCGATGCGCTGGCCAAAGCCTCCGGCGTCAGCCGTTCCATGCTCAGCCAGATCGAGCGCGCTCGCGCCAACCCCACGCTCGCCGTCGCCTTCCGCATCGCCCGCGCCTTTGGCATGACGCTGGGCGCGCTGGTGGAGACGCCCGGCGCGACTTCGGCGGTCGAGGTTATCCGCGCCGAAGACCGCGCCTACCATTATCGCTCCGACAAGCACTGCCGCATCCGGACACTCTCGCCGTTGAATCTGGAAAAGGACGTGGAGTTCTACGAGGTGCGCCTCGTCGAAGACGGCACGCTGCGCAGCAGTGCGCACTTCGAAGGCACGCGCGAGTTTCTCACCGTCCAGAAAGGCCGCGTGCGCGTCGAGTCGGCCAACGATGCGGAGGAACTGGCGCCCGGCGATTCCGCCACCTATCGCGCCGATGTGCCGCACGCCATCGTCAATGCCGGCAAGGGTGAGGCCATCGTCTTCCTCGTGGACATCTACCGGTGAGCCGCATCTTCGCTGTGGTGTGGCGAAACGCTGATTGGGTCAGCCGGTCGCGACGAATGAACTAATCGCGCGCCAGGATGCGGCAAAGATGGCCAAGCAGTGCTGGATTGTTGAATTCCTTCACCCGTGCGTCAAACGCAGCCAGCTTTGCTGCGATTTCTGCCAACAACTTGTGGTCCCCCGCGCCGCGAGCCGCGATGCCCCACCAGACCAGTCGCCCCAGATCATCCTCCGAGCGCACGGACGACGGAATGCCTGAAGAAAATTTCCCTTTGAATCTCTGGAGCACCGCGCGATGACGCTCTGACGATGGCAGCCAGCCAACCGCCATCAGATTCGCCATGACATACGGATACCATTCCTGCCGATCGTTGACCTTCGCGCCGTCGGTCTGCAAGCCGACGCAATACGCCTGCCGTGCATTGTCCCACAACTCGCGCGCAATCGCCTGTTCGCTCTTGTCCGCCATCGCTCCGGTCTCCCGCTGCAACCCGGCGTCGCCAAGTATGCGGCCCATGGCCTCCGCCGCGCGGAGACCGGCGGCAGTCTCGGTATTGTCCATCAGATACATCACCGGCCATTTCGGTTTGGCGATGGTCAGGCCGTTGGGCTGAAGCGTCAGCCGGATGGCAGCGACCGCCTGTCGAACAGCCGGCAGCCGTAGCCGCAGCCAGTCGCGTTCTGGCGCAACGCGATGGATGGCGAGGATCAGTTCAAGGTAGGTTGCTGCATAAGAATCGGTCGAATCGTAATCGCCAGTGGGCTTCCAGGCGCCGGGTGCGCCGTCAAAATCGTAAATCGTTCCGTCGGCGTTCATGTGGGTCTCATGCCAGACAACCCAGTGTTTGGCTGCATCCAGAAAACGGGCATCACGCGTCTCGGAAAAAGCGGCGACGAGTCCGCGAGCTGCAAAACCCGCGAAATAGGGAATCAGGTGCGATTGCTTCGCCGGGAGGGGACCCATCACAATTGCGCCATCGCTTGTCACATGACGCAGGATCTGTTCCGCCGCCCGTTCCATTGAGGACGCGGACTGCGCCGGGCACACAGTCGCGATGCATGCAAACAAGAAGACGGTCAGCGTGATTTCGAGAAGCGGTCTTTGCGCCCGGAACGTCACGGGCTGCACGGCTTTCTCACTCATCCCGTTGCGTGGAGCATCTGTTGTTGTGCAAGGCTGTTGGCGGGCGGTTTTCACCGGTTTGGACAACAATTTACTGGCGAATGCTCGCGACGCTCTACTTGACGATCAGCGTCGCGGCGCTCATCGGTTCCAGCGCAATTTCACAGCGGCCATTGGCTGCGGTCACGGGTTTGACCTGGCCGCGTTGGAGCAACTGGAGTTTGGAACGCGGCGACACGGCGATGCTGACGGTGGCGGCTTCCTTCGGGTCCGGATTGGCCATCAGGATGTAACGGAGGCCGGCGTCGTCGGCGCGAGTGGCGAACTGCACGGTATCGCGGCTCGTCCTCACATCGAACTTCGGCGGTTTCGCCGCGGAGAGCAATGGGGGGAAGAGTTGTTTCACCTCGTTGCCGACGACGAGCATGTCGGCCCAGCGTTTGTCAAAACCGAGCTGGTCGCGCATCAGGTCATGATAGCAGTAGTAGATGAGACCGTGCGCACCGTGGATGAGACAGAGGTAGGTCATCACAAGTTCCTCGTCGAGCGTCGGCGCGCGGAGTTTGTCGGCGCGATCCTTATGGTAGCTGGCCCAGTTCATTGCCTGCGGCACCATCCACAACGGCCGCAGTCCTTCCGACACGGCGGCGCATTTTCGCGTCCAGTCTGACACCATAGTCACGGGGCGTTCGTTCACCGGATACGGATCGGCGCCGAGCACGTCGGCGGAGTTGAGATAACCGTAGAACTCATCCACCTGATAGAGCACAGCCCATGTCGGGTGATTCGGGTCGAGTTGCTGCACGAGCTGGTGGCGCGCGTCGAGGCGGTCGCGCATGGTCAGTGGCAGTTCGTCGTTCAAATACCACGCGAGCAGCGCCGGATGGTCGCGGAAGAGCGGAACAACACCGCGCACGATGGCTTCTTCACCACGGAAGCCGAGCACCGGCTCGTGATAATACTGCGTGCCGGCAAAGACATCCTTGATCGAGTAGATGATCTTCAGCTTGCGCGCGGCAAACGCATCGAGATAGGCGCGGACCTTCTCGACACCGCCGGCGTTGACGCCGTAGCACATGATCGTGTTGAACGGGCTGGCGGCAATGCGGTCGAGGTGCTCTTCAAAATTCTTCGTCGTCGGTCCCGGCCCGAAATACCAGCCGAACGGAAAGAACGGCTTGCCGTTGACGATCGTGCGGTTCAGTTTGTCCAGGAAGACGGCCGGTTGCGGCGCGTTGGCGGCAAGCTTGTGCAACTCGAAATCCTGCCGGCCCAGTGATGTCCCGTCGGGGGCGGATAGCTCGACATGCACGCGGTAATCCCCGGCCGCCAGCGACTTCGCGTCGAACGTCACATCATTGTAACCGGCTTGCGGCCGCTTGACGCGCTGCTCGCGCACGGTTTTGTCGCCAGCCAGCAGCGAGCAGACAAGAGTTGTCTGCTCTGGCTTCAGTGAACCCTTCATGCAGTCGGCGAGTTTGACGCGCACAATTACGCGCGGGTCGGCGGCATTCTTTGGCAACCGGCCACGATAATTTGGCTGTAGCAGCGCTGCATCCAGTGCGGGCGGGTAATGCTCGGTCACGCTGACGTCGTCAAACCACGCCGTGCCGGTCATGCCTTTGCGCAGGTAAAGATTGACGCGAACGCTGGTCGCCTCCTTCGGAATCGGCGCGGTGACATCCTCGATGTGGAACCAATCGCGATCGCCCTTTTTGCCGGAGGCGTAGCTGCCGCCGAGCCAGCCTTTGGCTCCGCTCCATTCCATGCAGATCGTCGCGCCACTCTCCTCGCCTTGCACTCCACGCGTCTTGATCCACGCACTGTAGCGATACTTCATGCCTGGCTTGAACTGAATGGCCTGTGAGGCGAGGAGGTAGGTCGCCTTGTTCGTATTGACCAGCCGCAAGCTGTGCGTGCCAGAGTGGGCGGCGTCGTCAACGATGCTGAACGTCTTTGGCTGGCTCCAAGAGGTTTTGCCGTCCTCAAACCCGTCATTGCGGACGAGATTGGCTTCTTCTGACGAGACGGGCGTGATTCCGGCGATCAACGCCATCGCAGTGGCGGACAACCAACAAGGCAAGCGCATATCGTTTCTCCTTTGGGCGGACAGTTACCGCTTTTTATCTCATGCTCGTCCAACAGACGCAATGCCGGTTGGGCTACGACTTGGTGGTCTTGCCGAGTGCAGAGCAGACGCGATCGCAGAGCGCCGGTATCGCGTCGCGGACAGCGGGTGTCATTTCGCCGCCGATGGTGTGTGGGTCGGCCACCTCGACGGCGAAGATGCGAAAGTTTTTCGGGAATTCCAGTTCGAGATCCTTCGCCAGGGCGATCATCTCCGGCAGGCCGGTGAAATGTGGTGAAGCGCCTTGGATGGGCGCAAGCTCGTCGGGATTGATCTCGATGACCGTGCCCGGCGCGTGCTTGCCGGTCATGACGGCGTCAAGCAGGATTGCGTGGTTGTAGCCGATGAACAACTCCAGCAGCGCTACGCCATGCCAGGAGGTCTCCTGCACGTCTGCGAGGTCTCCCAACTGTCCCTTCAGTGCGCGCGCCGCCAAAATGCCGACCGCATCGTCGGCAAGAATGTCGTTGCCGAGGCCGAGCACCAGCGTCTTCATTGTTTGCACGTTGTCACGCTAGCAGGTCGCGCCAGCGGGTCAAGCGTCGCAGGTGTGGAAACCCTGAACTGTTTCCCGCAAAGCACTTCCTGCGTTGGCCGTGGGTCTCCAACCTCCGCCAGTAAAGCGAGTTCGGGCACTGTTGCGGCCAGCGCCGTTCCCACGATCAGAGACATCCACACACGTTGCGTTCTCACTTGCTCGCACTCGCCGGGGCGCCGCGCGTGAACGTGCCTTTGCCGGTGACTTCGCGGACTTCGATGCGGTGGAAGACCACGCCGCGGTTGTAGGTGCTGAGGGCGAGCTGGCGATTGTTGGGAAGCTTCCAGAGGGTTTCCAGACTCAGGCGATTGAAATCGCCCGACCACCGCACATATTCCTCACCGTTGACCAGCGCGCGCAGACTGCCTCGGCGCACCTCGACCTTGGAAGTGCATCGCCGGCCGGGTTCGAGCGTCAGGGGATTGTGTGCGACGGCTTCGCTGCGATTTCTGGCCAGTTCGTCATCCAACAAATCAAAACCGTGGATCGGCGGCTTCTGGCCGTAGGCGTTCAGCTTCCACGCGAATGAACTGCCGGCTGCGACCAGATGCTGGTTGACGTTCTTGCCGTCGCTCTGAGGGGTGAACTCGATCTCGAAATCGTATTCCGCCGGCGGAACATACGGCAGTTTCAGCACACCGATGCCTTTCGGCCTTTCCAGAGCCAATCCATCGTTAGCGAGCTTCCAATCGCCCTCGATTGCGTCCTTCTGTGGATCAACCAACGGCAGCAGGTTGATGGTGCTCTGCAAGGCGTCGCTGCTCCGCAGCGCTGTCGCCTCACCGTCGAAGACTCGCAGTTGCCAGAAGCGAACTTCGTAGCTGTCCTTGTGCAAGTAGAGCGAGGTGATCGGCTGGCCGGGGAAGTCAGGATGCGGTTCGCCTTTTTGGGCGACGCTCGCGACATCTCCCCGCCAGTCCACCACAAGTTCCCCATCGAGCCGAACGGTGACATGATCTTGAGCGCCCTCCTTGCCTCGGTCCAGCCGCACAACGACGCGTGCGCGAGGGCCGCGGTTGGCTGGCCACGGATTGCCAGCGCGGCAATTGATCATCTTATAGCTGCTATCGAAGTTCATCGGGATGATTCGAGTGGCATCAAGCGGCAAGTCCACGTGGAAACGGCCCGGCCCTGACAACCGCTCGAAATCAACCTCGATCTCGTAGCTGCGTGCATTGATTGCGACGGGCGGCGCAAGTTTTCCAGAGCCGCCGTCACTGATATAGGCGAGCGCAGTGCCGCGGCGTTCCCACGCGTTGGCTTTGGAGTGGCTGGCGCCTTTTTCCACCTTGATGCGATCCTTGACGGGGTCGGTGATCGCGAGCAGATCGATGGTTTGGCGCGGCTGCTGGGCTGCGGCGGACGCAGATGGCGCCGGCGTGTCCAACGACTTGATACGGATGTTGCGGAAACGCACAGGACTGCCGTAGGCCTGCAAACGGATTGGGCCGGGCGTGGCGTTTTCCGGTTCGCCTTTGCCAGTGCTTTTTGGAATCTCGACGTCGTCGTGGATGATCCGGCCGTTGTGGATGACACTGACACGGGCGTTGGCGGTCTTGGCACCGTCGGCATCGAAGCGCGCAGCGTGGAAGGTGATGTCGAAGCTCTGCCATTCGTCCGGTGGTTTGCTGACGTTCTCGACCGGCGCCTTGAGCCTGAAGATCGCACCGCAACAAATGTCGTTTGCCGGTTTGCCGAAGGAATCGAGGATCTGCACCTCATAGCGGCCCTGTAGATAGATGCCGCTGTTGCCTTGCTTGGCGTCGCGCGGAACGGCGAACTCGATGTGCAGGTCGAAGTCCTGAAACTTCTCCCGCGTGTCGAGATCGCCTTCGCCGGCCACCAGCGCGCCATCAGTCACCTGCCACTGGCATGGGCTGCCGTTGGGGTGCTGCCATACGGACGTGTCGTGACCGTCGAAGAGCACGCCGGACCTGGGTCGCGGGGCGTCAGACGGCGCAGCGCCCAACGGCTTGCCGGCGTCCACTTTGCGGACGAAGGCGCTATCACTGGACGTCGCTGATTTCCACGGTGACCAAATGAACAAACCTGCGCCTGCGATCAACACGGCGGTTGCGATGCCAGCCGCAGCGTAGATTATTGTGCGCGAGTTCTTCCTGCCACCCGTTGCCGTCCGCGGCGTCGTAGGTTTCGCCACAACCGGCTTCGGTGTCGGCTGCGCGTGCGCAGGTGCGGGGGAGGGCGTCGGCGTCGCTTTCGGCTGCCCGCCTGCAACCACGGGCACGACGGTGGCCGGTTTCAATTTTCCATGGACCTCCCGCAGTTGGTCAATGAGGTCTTCGTAACTCGCCGGTCGCTCATGCCGCTGCTTTGCCAGCATCTTTCCCACCAGCAACGCCACAGGTATCGGGCACGTCGGCCATGCCTTGAAAATCGCCGGCGGCGGATCGTTCACGTGTCGGGTGATCACCGCCAGCGGGTCCGGGCCTTCGTAAGGCGGCCGGCCCGTCAACATATGGTAGAGCGTGCAACCGAGACTGTAGATGTCCGTCCGAAAATCAATGTCGCTCACTCCGCGCGCCTGCTCCGGGCTGATGTAATGCGGGCTGCCCATCATCATGCCGGTTTGCGTCAAGCTCGTCGTCGCCCCGCCAACGGTTTTCGCCAGGCCCAGATCGCCCACTTTCACCTCGCCGGTGTTGGAGAGGAAGATGTTGTCGGGCTTGATATCGCGGTGAATGAGCTTGGCCTTGTTCCAGCCGTATTGCAGCGCCTCGGCAACATAGACGGTGATGGCAAGGGCCTCGCGCGCGTCCAGCCGGCCCTGGCGTTCGATATGTTGCTTCAACGTTTCGCCATCCACGAATTCCATCGCGATGTAGTGCGTGCCCTCGCTTTCGCCCGCGGAATAGACCTGCACGACGTTGGGATGGCTGAGGCTGGCGGCGGCGGTGGCCTCGCGTTTGAAGCGGGCGACGAAATCGGGGTCGGCTGCGAGTTCCGGCGCCATGATTTTCAACGCGGCGAGCCGATCGAGCTTCGGCTGGCGCGCTTTATAGACCGACCCCATGCCCCCGCGGCCAAGCTGGGAGATGATCTCGTAACCGGCGAAGGTTTGGCCCGCCAGCGAACTCATGTGTTGTTCCCTGCTGTGCGCGAATCATCCTCTTCAGGCTGCCGCCGGTCAAGCACTGGCTGGACTGCTGTTGTTCGTCGGAAGGTGGTGGAAGTTTTCCTTGCCGCTGTCGGACACGCGGTGTCAAATGACGGCAACAACTGCAACTCGAACCCGGTGACACCCATGCTCAGTTCCTTTCAACAATACCTCCGGCAACAACTCGACGACATTCGTGCCGCCGGCACCTGCAAACGCGAGCGCGTGCTCGCCACTCCGCAGGGCACGCGCGTCCGCGTCGTGGACGGCCAGCCGGTGCTCAACCTCTGCGCCAACAACTATCTCGGCCTGGCCCAGCATCCGGCGGTGGCGGATGCCGCGCGCAAGGCGCTGGAGCGGTGGGGCTACGGGATGGCGTCGGTGCGGTTCATTTGCGGCACGCAGGACATCCACAAGCAACTCGAAGCAAGGCTCGCGGAGTTTCTCGGCACGGAGGATACGATCCTCTACTCATCATGTTTCGACGCCAACGGCGGGTTGTTCGAGACGCTGCTCGGCGCGGAGGACGTGGTCATCTCCGACGAACTGAACCATGCGAGCATCATTGATGGCATCCGCCTCTGCAAGGCGCAGCGGTCCCGCTACCGCAACAACGACATGGGCGATCTCGATGCGAAGCTGCGCGAAGCGGCCTCGGCGCGGTTCCGGCTTGTCGCCACCGACGGCGTGTTCTCGATGGACGGCTCCATCGCCAACCTGCCAGCCATTTGCGACCTCGCGGAGAAACACGGCGCGCTCGTGATGGTGGACGACTCGCACGCCGTAGGCGTTCTCGGCCGGCGCGGACGCGGTTCTCATGAGCATCATGGTGTCATGGGCCGCGTGGACATCATCACCGGCACGCTCGGCAAGGCGCTCGGCGGCGCCAGCGGCGGCTACACCAGCGGGCGCAAGGAGATCGTCGAATTCCTGCGCCAGCGCTCGCGTCCGTATCTGTTCTCCAACACGGTTGCGCCGCCGATTGTCGCCGGCTCCATCAAGGCGATTGAGCTGCTCTCCGAGTCCACCGCGCTCCGCGACACGCTCGAGGCGAACACAAAGTTCTTCCGCGACGGCATGGCGAAGTCCGGTTTCAATATCCTGCCCGGCGTGCATCCGATCGTGCCGATCATGCTCGGCGACGCCGCGCTGGCCGCGCGCGTGGCGGAGGCGATGCTGGCCAAGGGCGTTTACGTCATCGGTTTTTCCTATCCCGTCGTGCCGCAAGGCAAGGCACGCATTCGCACACAGATCTCCGCGGCGCACTCGCGCGAAGACCTGGAGTTTGCCATCCAGGCATTCGCCGAAGTGAAGCGAGAGCTGGGCATTTGAGGTGATCGTGGATACCTCGCAGACATCCGACCTTGCCGACTGGGACAAGCGCTCCGGTAAATCACTCGATGATCTCTGGCAGGATTTCGCCGAGTCGGTGAGGAAGAAATAGTCCCGCCCCTTGCGAATTACGTTTCATTCCCCATGCCTCCAGTCTCCACCAAGCTCACTTTCGCCCTTGGCTCTGATGAGAAGAGCCGCAAGCTGCCGTCGAAGATCGTCATGAGCCAGAGCCAGAACGAAACCCTGGACCATGTGTTGCTTAAGGCGCTCGCGTTTGTGATCTTTCACAGCGACCGGTTGCGGCTGGAGGTGGACTTGGAGATGCCGGGCGTGCCGTTTGTGCCTGACCTCGTCGCGCTTGCGTTGGATGGCCGTCCGGAACTGTGGATCGAGTGCGGAGAAGTCTCGCTTCACAAGCTGGAGAAGCTGACGCTGAAGCTCGGCGACGCCGATATTTGGATCGTCAAGAAAAGCGCCGGCGACGTGGGCAAAACTGTCGAGCTGGCGCGGCGCAACATCCGGCGGCTCGGCCGCGTGCGGCTGTTGACGTTCGATCCCGGTTTCATTCCCGAATTGCGCGCGCTGGCCAGCGGCGCCAACTCGCTTCACCTTGTCAAGCTTGTGCCGGGTGAAATGATGCAACTCGTATTCAACGACCTATGGTTTGAGACAACGCTGCGGGTGACCGCACCGTAAGACAAGCTGCGCATCACCGATGCGCAGTACGAATCACACCCTCCCGGCCTCGCCCTTTCGCAGCACCGTGTCCTTCAGCGATCCAGCGTCGTCGCGGCTCGGATGATCGAGCGTGTAGTGCAGGCCGCGGCTTTCCTTGCGCTGGAGCGCGCACTCGACGATCAGCCACGCCACCGTCGCGATATTGCGCAACTCCAGCAGGTCGGCTGTCACGACGAAATCCCAGTAGTAGTCGAGGATCTCGCGCTGGAGATTCTCGATGCGCGTTTTGGCACGCTGCAGTCGCTTGCTGGTTCGCACGATGCCGACGTAGTCCCACATCAGACGGCGGATCTCGTCCCAAAGATGCGCCACCACCACCAGTTCATCCGCATCGTGCGCCTTCCCGCTCTGCCACGGCGGAATCGCGATTTGGTTGCGCGGCAGTTTCTCCAACGTTTCTGCTGCTCTGGCTGCTGCGCGATGCGCCACGACGACAGCCTCCAGCAGCGAGTTGCTCGCCAGCCGATTCGCCCCGTGCAACCCCGTGCATGCGACCTCGCCAACGGCGAACAACCCCTCGATGTCCGTCTTTCCGTCCACGTCCGATAACACGCCGCCGCACATGTAATGCGCCGCCGGCACCACGGGCACCGGTTCCTTCGTCATGTCTATGCCATAGCGCAACAGTGTCTCGTAAATGTTGGGGAACCGGCGGATGATGAACTTCGCCGGCTTGTGCGTGATGTCGAGATACACGCAATCGGCACCGGTCTTTTTCATCTCGGCATCAATCGCCCGCGCCACGATGTCACGCGGGGCCAGCGCGCCTTGCGGGTGATATTTCGCCATGAATTCGTGCCCGTCCTTGTCCACCAGCAACGCACCCTCACCGCGCACCGCTTCGCTGATGAGGAACGTGCGTGCCTTTGGATGATAGAGGCACGTCGGATGAAACTGGACGAACTCCATGTTCGCGACGCGCGCACCGGCGCGATACGCTATCGCCACGCCATCGCCCGTCGCAATGTCCGGGTTCGACGTGTAGAGATACACCTTGCCGCAGCCGCCGGTCGCCAGCATGGTCGCGCGTGCAGCGAACACCTCGACGCGGCCACCGTGTTTGTCGAGCACGTAAGCGCCGATGCAGCGATTCGGCCCATCCTGTCCCTGCTTCCGCGTCGTGATCAGGTCCACCGCATGGTGGTTTTCGTAAATCTTGATGTTCGGGTGCCGCGCCGCCGCCGCCAGCAGCGCCCGTTCGATCTCGCGGCCCGTGATGTCCGTCGCGTGCAACACCCGCCGCGCCGAGTGGCCACCTTCGCGGCCCAGTTCGAGCTTGCCGTTCTTGGCGTGGGCAAACTCGACGCCCAATTCCATCAACTCCTTCACCCGTGGCGGCCCTTCGGTGACGATGGTGCGCACCACGTCCTCCTTGCACAGCCCATCGCCACACACCAGCGTGTCCTTCACATGCGCCTCGAACGAATCGCCTTCAGCCATCACGCAAGCGATGCCGCCTTGCGCACGGTTTGTGTTCGACTCGGCGCTTTCTTTCTTGGTGACAATCGCCACGTGTCCGTGTTCCGCCGCTTTCAACGCGAATGACAGCCCGGCGATGCCGGTGCCGATGACGAGATAGTCGGTTTCAATCATGGCCGTTTAGAACGTCTCATTATCGATCAACCGCGTCTTGCCGATGAACACCGCCATCGCCGCCAGCGTTCGTCCGGGCTCGTGGCGTTTCGCCGGCAGCAGAGTCTCCGAATCCACGAACGTGATGTAGTCAATCCGCGCCGACGGTTTGCCGGCGATCAACTTCGTCATGGCTGCGCATACCTCGTCAATCGGACGGCCTGCTGCCAGCTCGCGCCGCGCCAGGTCCAGCGACTGTTTCAGCGCCAGCGCTTCCTGCCTCTCCGTCGGGTTGAGATAGACGTTGCGCGAACTCATCGCCAATCCGTCCGGCTCGCGCACCGTCGGGCAGACGACGAATTCCAGCGGAAAGTTCAGGTCGCGCACCATCCGTTTCAAGACTGCGCATTGCTGCGCATCCTTTTGGCCGAAACACGCCACGTCCGGCAGTACGATATTGAATAGCTTCGCCACCACCGTGCATACGCCGCGAAAATGCCCCGGGCGTGAAGTGCCTTCCCATCGTTCCGATACCGCCGTCTCCTCCACCCACGTCGTTGCCGCGCCTGCTGGATACATCTCCTCGTTCGTCGGCGCAAAGATCACGTCCACGCCGACCGATTCGCACAACTTCTGGTCACGCTCAAAGTTGCGCGGGTATTTTGAGAAATCCTCCTTCGGTCCGAACTGCGTCGGATTCACGTAGATGGAGACGACGCAAAGGCCTGCGCGCCGTTTCGCTTCGCGCATCAGGCTCAGATGCCCCTCGTGCAGGTAGCCCATCGTTGGCACGAGGCCGACGCGCTTGCCTGCTGCTCGCGCCGCGCGCGACCACGCTTGCATCGCCGAGACTGACTGAATGATTTCCACGGCGCCACACTACAGAACCGGCGCGGGAAAGTCATGTCGGAATCCAAGACGGCGCAGGCAAATCCGCCTGTACGGTCGCGCTTGCATCGCTGCGGCGGTCTGAATAATCTCCACGGCCTTGATTTCCTAAACGCAGGTTGAACTATGAACGAATCCTATATTCAGAACCTTTTTGCCGAGCGGATCGGCGGAGCGAACTACGGCAAGAGCACCGCCATATACAAATTTGAGAAAATCAAACGCGCCAAACGCGCCGCCATTGCAGCCCACCCCGGCGTCGAATTGCTCGACCTCGGCGTCGGCGAGCCGGACGAGATGGCATTTTCGCTGTCGGTGAAGACGCTTTGCTCCGAGGCCCGCAAACCGGAAAACCGCGGCTATGCCGACAACGGCCCCATGGAGTTCAAACAGGCTGCCGTGCGCTGGATGGAGCGCGTTTGCGGCGTGACGGGCCTCAACCCGGAATCGGAGGTCATCCACAGCATCGGCAGCAAAGCAGCGCTTTCCATCATGCCAATCTGTTTCATCAACCCGGGCGACGTGGCGCTGATGACCGTGCCAGGCTATCCCGTGTTCGGCACACACTCGAAATATCTCGGCGGCGAGGTCTATAACCTGCCGTTGACGGCAGAGAACAACTTTCTGCCCGACCTCGACAGCATCCCGGCCGACGTGTTGCGCCGCGCCAAGACGCTGGTGATCAATTACCCGAACAACCCGACCGGCGCGAGCGCCACGCCGGAGTTCTTCGCGAAAGTCGTCGAGTTCGCCAAGGCACACAACATCATCGTCATCCACGATGCCGCTTACGCTGCGCTCGTGTTCAAGGGCAAAGGCGGCGAGCCGACGCGCCCGCTCTCGTTCCTGGCCACGCCCGGCGCGAAAGATGTCGGTGTCGAGCTGCACTCGATGAGCAAAGGCTTCAACATGACCGGGTGGCGGCTCGGTTTCGTCGTTGGCAACCCGCTCATCGTGAAAGCCTATGGCGACGTGAAAGACAATTCCGACAGCGGCCAGTTCCTTGCCATCCAGAAAGCCTGCGCCGTCTCGCTCGATCATCCGGAGATCACTGAGAGGATTTCCGCGAAATACTCGCGACGGATGAATCGGCTCGTCCGTGTGCTGAACCGTTACGGCTTCAAAGCAAAGAAGCCGAAAGGTTCGTTCTTCCTCTACACCCGCTGCCCGAAACGCGCCGTGGCTGGAGGAAACGCGGTGGAGTTCGCGAAGGCCGAGGATTTCAGCCAGTGGCTCATCGCCGAGAAACTCATCTCGACCGTTCCGTGGGATGACGCCGGCGCCTACGTGCGTTGGAGCGTCACCTTCATGGCCAAAGGCGCGGCCGATGAGGCGCGCGTGGTCGGCGAGATCGAGAAACGTCTTGGGGACGTGAAGTTGGAGTTCTGATTCGGGATTCGGGATTCGTAAGTCGTAATCCGTAATCCGTGAATCGCGGCGCGTGACTCGTGGCGCGTGAAACTGATCACGAATCACGGATTACGAATCCCGAATCACGTCCCTCAAAACGACTGTTCGTTCGTCGGGAACTTCCCGCTCCGCACTTCGTCGCGGTAGGAGGCGACAGCGGTGCGCATCGCGTCGCCGACAGAGGCGAAGCGTTTGACGTGCTTGAACGTCGGCCACGTGGCGAGGCCGAGCATGTCGTTGATCACCTGAATCTGCCCATCGCAGTGCGGGCCGGCGCCGATGCCGATGGTCGGGATACGAATGGATTCGGTGATGGATTTTGCCAGTTCGGCGGGGACGCACTCGAGCACGATCGCAAACGCGCCGGCATCCTCGACACGCTTGGCTTCGTCGAGCAGGCGCTTTGCGGTCTCGTCTGTCTTGCCTTGGATCTTGTAGCCGCCGAATTCCAACACGCTTTGTGGCGTCAGACCGATGTGGCCAAATACAGGGATGCCAGCCTCGACGATGGCCTTGATCCTCGCCGCCATGCGCGGGCTGCCGCCTTCGATCTTCACGCCTTCCGCGCCGGCCTCCTGCACAAAACGTCCGGCATTCATCACCGCCTGCTCTTCGCTCAAGTGGTAACTCATGAACGGCATGTCAGCGATGAGCAGGGCTTTTGGCTTCGAGCGCGCGACGGCGGCGGTGTGGTGCAGCATGTCGGCCATCGTCACCGGCAGCGTGCTTTCGTAGCCGAGCACCACCATGCCGAGCGAATCACCCACGAGAATCAGGTGCACATCGGCCTCGTCCAGCAGTTTCGCGGTGACGTAGTCGTAAGCCGTCAGGGAGACAATCTTCTCGCGGCCTTTCATGGCGCGGATGGTGGCGGTCGTGATTTTCTTTCGAGAGAGGTTTACACTCATGATTTACCAACCTTTTGCCACCAGCTTCATCGGCTGGCTTTCGGTCAAAGCTGTCAAAAGTTGCGTCGTTGTCTTGCCGAGGCCGGGAATCACCAGGGTCGGCCGGATTTCCACCAGCGGTTGCAGGACAAACCGCCGCTCGTGCATGCGCGGATGCGGCAGCGTCAGCCTCGGCCCGTTCATAATCGTATCGCCACAATAGAGCAGGTCGAGGTCAATGGTGCGTGGCGCGTTGTGGCCATGTTCGCGCGGCCGGCCGAGAGACTGCTCGAACTGCTGGAGCCGTTCCAGAAGGTCCAGCGGCGACAGATCGGTCTCGATTTCCACGACCGTATTGAGGAATGACGGAGTGTCTGGTGCGCAATCGACCGGCTCGGTTTCGTAAATGGATGCTGCGACGGCCTTCTGGTCGCTGGAGAGTTCACATAGGAAGTCGCAGGCCAACGACACGTTCTTCAGCCGGTTGCCAAGGTTTGAGCCGATTGAAACGCCAACTTTCATTTTGCGACACGCATTCCGCCAAGCGCCTCACTTCAATCCCAACACGTCCTGCATATCGTAAAGCCCTGCAGGCTTGCCGACGATCCATTTCGCTGCGCGCAGTGAGCCGCGCGCGAATGTCTCGCGACTGCTGGCTTTGTGGGCCAGTTCCACCCGCTCTCCGGGCGCGGCAAAAATGACTGTGTGGTCGCCGACGACATCGCCGCCGCGGACGGCGTGGATGCCGATTTCGTCGCGAGTGCGTTCGCCGACGATGCCGGCGCGGCCGTGACGGGCGAGGTCTTTGAGTTGCTTCTGTTTCACCTCGGCCAGAATTTGGGCGAGCCGTTCGGCAGTGCCGCTGGGCGCGTCCTTCTTGAGGCGATGATGCATCTCGACGATTTCCTGATCGAAATCGGGGCCGAGAATCTCGGCGACCTTGCGCGTGATGTAAAAGAGCGTGTTGACGCCAGTGGAGTAGTTTGCAGCCCAGACCACCGGGATATTGCGCGTGACGCCAAGCACCTGTTTCTTCTCATCGGCGGAGTGGCCGGTCGTGCCGATGACGAGCGCGGCTTTGCTCTTCGCAGCCGCCTGCGCTGCGGCGAGCGTGGCGTTATGGAGGCTGAAATCAACGACGACATTGGCTTTCGCAGCGGCAGTATCGATATCGTCGCCGAGATCCGTCTCTCCGATGATGCTGAAGTCAGCGTCCTGTTTCGCCAAAGCAATGATGATTTGGCCCATGCGGCCCTTGGAGCCGTTGATAACGAGTTTGATCATAACATCGTGGCGCCGGCACCCTTGCCAGCGTCGTTAATCGTTTCGAGCATTGCCGGCAAGGTGCCGGCGCTGTGTTAAAGCAATCCAACCTTTTGCAACGTGGCTTTCAACACCGCTTTGTTCTTTTCGCCCATCCGGCACAGCGGCAGGCGGAATTCTTCCTCGACCTGGCCGAGTATCGCCAGCGCGGTCTTCACCGGAATCGGATTCGTCTCAATGAACAGGTCTTTGAATAGCGCGACGTATTTGGCATGCAACGCCGACGCCGCGCGGATGTCACCGTCGAGGAATGCGTGCACCATTTTCGTCACGTCACCTGGAATCACGTTCGAGGCGACGCTGATGACGCCGTCCGCGCCGACCGACATGAACGGCAGTGTCAGCGAGTCGTCGCCGCTCAGCACCGTCAGCCGGCTGCCACAAAGTGCCTTGAGCTGCGCGACGCGGTCGCATGAACCGCTGGCTTCCTTCATGCCGACGATGTTCTTGTTGGCCTCGACCAGCCGCGCGACGGTTTCGGCTGTGCAGTCCACGCCACAGCGACCGGGGATATTGTAAAGGATCACCGGCAGCTGGGTTGCTTTCGCAACGGCGCTGAAATGTTGGAACAAACCTTCCTGGGTCGGTTTGTTGTAGTAGGGATTGACCTGGAGCACGGCGTTCGCGCCGGCTTTTTCGGCCTTGTGGGTGAGTGAGATCGCCTCGTCGGTGCAGTTCGAACCGGTGCCGGCGATGATCTTGCAGCGGCCTTTCGCCGCGCTGACGACAACTTCAATGACGCGGGCGTGCTCGTCATGGTCGAGCGTCGGCGATTCGCCGGTGGTGCCAACAGGCACAAGGCCGTCGATGCCGGCTTGGATCTGCCGTTCGACGAGCCATGCCAGTTTCTTCTCATCCACCTTGCCGTTGTGGAAGGGGGTGACGATAGCGGTGTATGCGCCGGTAAACATAAGCGTAGGGGGATTAGTAGCCGCGAATGGGACGAATGTCGCTAATTATTTCTGCCTGCGCATTCATGGCATCATTCGTGGCTCAAAGTTCGATCGTGCCTTCAAATACGAAGTCCGCCGGGCCTTTCAGCGTCACGTCGTGGATTTCGTTGCCTTGAGCTTTGAAATTCACCTCCAACGTGTCGCCGCCCTGCACGCGGACCTTGACGGGAGCGTGCGTGAAGTGGACGAGGTGCGAGATGATCGCGCTGGCGCAAACGCCGGTGCCGCAGGCGAGCGTCTCGCCCTCGACGCCGCGCTCGTAGGTGCGCACACGAATCGAGTGCGCGTCGAGCGGCTGGACGAAGTTGACGTTCGTGCCTCTGGGTTTGAAATGGTCGTGGTGGCGCAGTTCGCGGCCGAGCGGTTCGACCATCGCCTGGTCGACGTTCTCGACGAACACGACGGCGTGCGGCACACCGGTATTGATGCTGGAAACGGCCAACTCGCCGTGCGAGGTCTTGATTTTGTCGTGCAGCCGCAGCCCGCGCGGCGCGCTCATGCCGAGCCTGACCAGCGCGCCGTCATACTCAGCGTGAATCACGCCCGCCAGCGTCTCGAAGGACACGGTGGGTTTGTGCCAGCCGAGCTTCTGGACGAACCGGGCGAAGCAGCGCGCGCCGTTGCCGCACATCTCGGCCTCGCTGCCATCGGCGTTGAAGTAGTGCATCTGGAAGTCAGCCTTGCCGTTGGCGCAAGGCTTGGCCAATAGCAGCCCGTCCGCGCCGACACCGCGATGACGATCGCACAGTTTCGCAATCTGTACGGTTGTCAGGTGCAGCTTCAAATCCCGGTTGTCGAGCATGACAAAGTCATTGCCCGCGCCATTCATCTTGGTGAATCGTAAGCTCATTAGGCTATTCTAGCCACAACTGGTGGGGAAAACACAAGTTTTCCGCTCAGGATGGGTGCCATGATGAACAATCTGCGCCCGGGGCGGAGATAGGGTTGCGACAGGCGGGGAGTTCGACTAGAGTGCATTGGTTCTTTGAGACGCGGAGTCCGCACTCGGACTCGCGCCTGTTCTGAAACTACTGCGGTATGCGTTTTTTGATTCGCATTCCGCGATTCCTCCTTGTGGGGGCGATTGGTTTCGACTCAGGTGGAGAGACGAGGGTGGCGTGCCGAGGACGTCAGTTGGCCTCGATAAAAAACTGACAAAAACATAAGAGCTAACGAAGAGTTGGCCCTCGCGGCTTAAGCTCCGCGACGTTGCGCCCTTGACGCCTGCTAAGGGGACGCAACGCCATCAGCAGGCGTAGGTCAGAGCTGGGTCGCCGGGCCGAGACCGAAACCATCACGTGGCGGCTGGTTTGTGGAGTTGCCTGCTTGCCGACGGCTCCGCGAACGAGACTTAAGCGCAAGCTACGCACGTAGTCACGCTCGGCAATCTGGCTGAGGACGTGGGTTCAATTCCCACCGCCTCCACCATCTTCTTTATTTGCAAGGTTTTGCGCAGATTTTGAGCGTGGGACCTCTGCAAACGGCGTTCAAATCGGGGTTGACCAAATTCAGCACTGTTCGCCCAGATCAAAGAGGGGCGATTGACTTGAGGATGCGCACGGTTTCGGCGGCGCCCTTCTTGGGCGCGAGCGCGGTTGTGGCCACACCAGAGACGACTTTCGTGATGTTGTGATCGATCTTGCCTGCCGCGGCCCAGGTCGTGCCCGCTGGCGCGGTGATGTAGATGGAAAAAGTGTGGTGCCCGGTGCCGGGCCGCTCGCCGATGAGGTGCAGGATCGCGCGATTGCCGGGCAGCGTTGCGAACAACGTCTCGCCGATGCGGTAACCGGCGCGCACGCGTCCCGAAGTCAGGACGATATGCTCGGGCGAGGGATGGTAGCCGTGGAGCGCCAGCCGCTGACGCAGTTCTTCGAGAAACGGCGCGAGGTGTCCCGGATCCATGATAGCCAGCGCGTTGAGCCCGTCGGAGATGACGATCTGCACGTCATGCCGGCCCCCGTGCTGTTGGCGCAGGCGGCGCAGCTTCTCGACGGACGGCTGCGACATCCGTTCGCCGGATTCGGGATGCAGAATGTAGTCAGTGCGGTTCTTGGACTGGGTCGCGAGCTGGAGCCTGTCCGGTATTCGGGCGACAAACGCTGGGTCCAGTTCGGTCCAGATGCTTTTCTTGGCGTCGGCGTAGATGCGCCGGACCGAGGCGTCGAGCTTCGGCTCGAGATCCCAAGGGTTTTGCCCGTGTCCCTCGGCGATGAACACACCGCGGTCGCGCACGGCCCTGAGCTGCGCCCGGCCTTCCTCGAGAATCTGCGCATCACTGCGCGAATCCCCTTTCCTTCGACGGTATTGCAGGAACACCCAGAGGGGATCGCCGAAATGAGCGGTCCTTTGGCCGTCGTGGCCGATGACCCCGAGCTGCTGGAAGAACTTCCACATCTGGTTATTGACCCGGTAACCGAACTTATCGCGGAGGCGCACATGGTCCTGATAGCCCGTGGTCAGGTATCCCAGCATCGGGTCGATCTTGGTCGGCAGCGCCATCAGGTAGGCCGGATTGGCCGGCATCACTTGGTCGAGGCACCAGTCGAGGTCGTCGAGTGACACGTCCATGTGGAGGGTGGAGCAGACATCCAGACCGATGGGCAGGCCGTGCAGCTTGCCCATGACGATGTCTTCCAGGCAACAGCGCACAAGCTGTTCCCGGCGGCGGAAGACCTCGGGGCCGATGAATCCGGCCACGTCATTCAGGTGCACCCAGGGCGCTGCGGGGTGTCCTGACTTCCGTTGCGCCTCCGCCACCTTCCGCGTGAGGGCCCGGGCGAAGCCATACTTGCGCGACTCATGGATGACCATGTCGAATCCGTGGCTGTGGCCGTTGGTGAAGTCAGCGCCCTGGCCGGTCTCGAAATACAAACCGAACTTGCCCGTGCGGCGCGCGGCGTAATCCAACATTTTTTCGAGACTGAGGTCGAAGGTCTCGTTGGCGCTGTCGCTGCCGGCGATGCTTTGGAACCACAACGCCGTGCTGCCGGGGTGCTTGGTCTCGACTTCCGCCTGCACGTCGATGTGCGCGAGCACGCAATGGGGCAGGAGGTTCTCAATGCCGAACGTGACGAGCAGGTCTTTGAGCGCCAGCTCAATCGCTTCGACGGACGCGGGGTTGCTTGACACGGGATTGGTGCCCAGCACGACGTCCCCCACGGCGAACGCCCAGCCGTCGAAAACCTGCCAGCGAATGTCGTCGAGGTTGTCGGTGGGCGAGTTGGGTTGGATGCGCGCCCCGAGATAGCCCTTGGCGCCGATCTGGCTGCCGGGCAGGGCATGGAATGCCTTGGCGCCAACGGCAACGAGTTCCTCGTTGCTCATGAGCTTCACGACACAGGCGATAACCTCGCTTGAAAGGCCGGTTGCAACGGCCTGAATGGCCTCCTCGCTCTGCGATAGCAGAAACTGCTTCAGCTCACCGAGCGTCAACCCGGCTGTCTTCGCGGCGGCCGCGAGGTCGAGGCTCTCCTGTAGAAAACCGCCGAGCCGGTCGCTGAGCAACGGATGCGCCATGAGGTCGCGGACGCGGGTGCGGGCCAGCAGCGTGCGCGCGCGTTCTCGCGCAGTTTCATCGGCTGCAGCCAGGCCGACGATTTGATCTCCCTCCTTGAATGCGTTGGCTGCCCCAAGGATTTGCCTGTAAAGCGTGCCATCAAAGCGGCCTTTGATGCGAAGGAGATACGCGAAGAGGTCTTCGCCGGCTTTGACTTCGGCAAGGCGGACGCCAGGAGGCGGGGGCGCGAAGCCCGGTTTTTCTCCGCCGTAGGAGTCGTGAGCGGCCAGCGCGGCCGCCTCGCCGGCCATGACTCCGAGAAATGTCCGCCTGCCCATCATGGGGGACAGCGCCGGCTGTTTCGGGGAAGGACTGCTGTGGCCGCACACATCTGACAATGCGGGGGCGCGGCTGGATTGTGGCAGGCACAACAGCCCGTTCGTGGGCACGACGGTCTGGCCGCGATTGGCTTTGGGCATGTTTGATTTCGCGGCGGGAAGGGAACGCTCGCAGGGGCCCGAGTGTTGGTCGGCGTTCATGCGCCGACTGTGCGATGCGTCGTCACGAGTGTCAAGCGACGCGTAAGTGACTGGACGGGGGATGGGATTGACCATAGACTCGCGGCGAAATCGAACCACGGAGCTGATGATAAAAGGTTTTTCTCAGGTGCTGATCTTGATCGGGACGTTGCTGTTGGGGAGTGCGGCGGCGTCCGGCCAGATTCGGCCGGTTCGGCCGGCGGCTCCGGCGACCTCCACTGTCAAGGCCACCGAACAGAATTTGATTCCGAACGCCGACTTTCTTGCGAATCCGCCGTTGCTCGGCTGGCGCACGAATTTCGATTATGAAAGCTGGCACAAGAACAACAAGAACTACGTTCGCATCGTCACCGATCACGCGCCGCGACCCGGCGTGAGGGTCGTCGAGATCAACCAGCCGTCCGCCGTCGCCAGCAACCAGGGCACGAAGCTCCAAAGCCCGTTCATCAAATGCGAACCCGGTGCGACTTACCGGGCGTCGGTGGACGTGATGACGTGGCACCCGGCCGCGTTCGCCAGGGTTTCCATCATGGTCTATACGAC
Source organism: Verrucomicrobiota bacterium (assembly GCA_016235595.1). Classification (GTDB taxonomy): domain Bacteria; phylum Verrucomicrobiota; class Verrucomicrobiia; order CAIQCK01; family CAIQCK01; genus CAIQCK01. The sequence continues at coordinate 71,309 of JACRJX010000014.1, read as the reverse complement.
CCACCCGGAGCCGCAACTGCACATGCTCGCCACGACACAGATTCCTGCGATGAACGGCATGCCGGCTCTCAAGCAATGCGGTCGCGTGCAGTTCGCCGATCCGAAGGGCGGCAGAACATGGGTGACGACATCGCGGGAGTTCACAATCCCTGAGAAGGTGTCGGTGAAGAGGGCGACGGCGCTGCTGGTTGAAAGTGACATCAGGGATATTGAGGGCATGGTGGTGAAGCTGAAGGACGCCAACCACGCGGTGTCAAAATTCCTTTTTGAACAGCTCTCCGACAACACAAAGAAGCAGATGAGCATTGAACCTCTTCCCAACACGCTGGGCATGTTGTTGGTGGCCGACCTCAACAAGATCCTCAAGAGCGGCAACATCTACACACCGGAGCGGTTTGGCCAGGTGCGGCTCCAAGGCAACATAACAGCGGCGCAGGAGCAATACGTGTCGTTCCGTGAAGGCGATATCGAGAACGTGGACAGCATGGTGGCGCGGCTGCAAAAGGGCGAGGACCCGCTATCTAAATTCCTGATGGAGCGGTTTGCCACCGACACGCGGCGGCAAATTCACAATTACGGTTCGAACGTGAAGCGGCACAGCACGTCGTCGGCATCGGAAGCGTTGCAGAAGGCGCTGGTCAAGGAGTTCAACGAACTCATCCAAGGCGGGTGTCTCTATGCACCGAAGCTGTTCGCGCATGTCCGGCTGGCCAGCACGACACAGGCGGCGCTCAAACAGAACCCGCGAGGGCCGGAACTCATCAAGCTCAACCGCGCACTGTTGGAGGAGGCTTACCCGACGGAACTCGTGAAGGCCGCCGCCAGCGGACCGCCGGGCGGCGATTCCGTCAGGACCAACCGGTTGTTGCTGGAAGACACCTATCCCGAAATCGAACAGCTCAAGCGGCGCGCGGACGTGGCACAGCGGCCGGAATACATGGCATTCCAGCCAGAGGCGTTTGGCACGGCGCCGGGGGAGAAATCGAACATCACGAGTTACTTCTGCAATTTCCGAATCGTGAAGGTGAAGGCATCTGAATAGCCGAACGGGGATATGCTGCTCGTTGTGGATGAGCCAATGACCGCGTGGGCATGGCGGCCCATGGTGCCTGAGGGGACACCGGCAAAACCGTCCAGCGCCTGATCAGAGAAGTGCCGGAATCAAGCGGGAAGGATTGCTGAGCGGCTCACTCCGCCCTTGACCGCGCGTTGAGCGGGCCGCAGTATCGCCGGCAGTCACATGGCCCTTCCGAAACCTTTGCAGAATTGGGCCGAGGACTTTGAAACCTTTGTCCTCGATGTCATCTTCGAGCGTCGCCGCGGCAAACGCGCCAACCTTCTGCGCGCGTTCCTGACGATGCTCTCGCATATCTTTGCCGTCGCGGTCCAGTTGCGGATCTGGTGCTACCGGATGCGTCTGCTGCGCGACCGCACGCTCGGTTGCCTGGTGGTGAGTGTCGGCAATCTCACCGTTGGCGGCACCGGCAAGACGCCCGTCGTGGAAACATTCGCCCGCGCACTGGCCCAGCGCGGCCGGCGCGTCGCCATCCTCTCACGCGGTTACAAGAGTGCCAAGCGCCCGCTGCTGGAACGGATGGTCGTCAAGTTGACCGGTTTGGAGAAGCTCACGCCGCCGCGCGTCGTCAGCGACGGCGAATCCCTGCTGCTCGATTCACACCAGTCCGGCGACGAGCCTTACATGCTCGCGTCCAACCTCAAGAACGTCATCGTGCTCGTGGACAAGGACCGCGTCAAAGCCGGCAAGTACGCCATCGAAAAGCTTCAGGCTGACACGCTGTTGTTGGACGACGGGTTTCAATACCTTCATCTCAAGAGCCGGCTGAATCTGGTGCTGATTGACCGCACCAACCCGTGGGGCACCGGTCACATGTTGCCGCGCGGAACGTTGCGCGAGCCGATTCGCAATCTCAGCCGCGCTTCCTACGTCTTCGTCACCAAATGCGACGGCAGCGACATTGGCCCGCTCCGCGATCAGATTCGCTCGCTCAATCCCACCGCTGAAATCATCGAGTGCGCCCACCACCCGCTTTATCTTCAGGACGTATTCACCGGTGAACGCAAGCCGCTGGAGTCCCTGCGCGATCTCGACATTGCCTCGCTCAGCGGCATCGCCGCGCCGGAGGGCTTCGAACAGTCGCTGGAGAAACTCGGCGCAAACCTCGTCTGTTCCCACCGCTTTGCCGATCATCACCGTTACAGCCAGCAGGAAATCATCAACGTCATCAATCGCAGCCACAAGAGTGGCGCCAGGGCCGTCATCACTACTGAGAAGGACGCGGTGCGCTTTCCGCTGGTTGAGCGCCGCGACGTGCCCATCTACTTCATGCGCGTTGAAATCGAAATCCTCCGCGGCGCGAAAGACTTCGACGACGCCGTCAGCCGCATCTGCTTCAGTTGACATGAACCCGCGCCGTGTCCTCATCCGTTCCGTGAACTGGCTCGGCGACGCGGTCATGACGATGCCCGCCATTCAGCGTCTGAAACAGGCCCATCCGCAGGCGCAACTCGCGGTTCTCACCGGTCCGAAACTCGCCGACCTCTGGCGGTTGCATCCGGACGTGAGCGAAGTGATCGTCCACGAGCCGGGCAACTGCCCGTTCGTTCTCTTCCAGCAAGCGCAAGACCTGCGTCGGGGCCGGTTCGACGCCGCGGTCATCTTTCCAAACTCCTGGCGCAGCGCGCTGCCGATCTGGCTCGCCGGCATCCCTCAACGCATCGGCTTCCATGGCCACGCGCGTGGGTGGATGCTGACAGACGGCTGGGACGAATCCGCCGACTATCAAACGAAACCGGTGATGACACTGGAGGCCATCCGGCGTTTTGGAAACGGTGCGCCGGCAGTGTCGGAGCGGCCGGTTTTCAGACACCAGGTCCATCGCCACCTTCAACTCGCCGCGCGCCTTGGCGCTGACGCCACACCATGCGCGCCGCGACTGCAACTCGCCGCGCTGCCGGCCGACGCGCGTCTGCCACAGGACAAGCCACTGCTGGCGCTTAATGCCGGCGCGGAATACGGTCCGGCAAAACGTTGGCCGCGTGAGCGCTTTATCGCCGCGGCGAAGACGATGGCTGAACGCAAGGGGGTGCGCTGGGTGATCGTTGGAGGTTTGAAGGAAATCGATCCCGGCAACAGGATCGCCGCCGCGCTCGGCGAGCAGCACGCCATCAACCTTGCCGGCCGGACGACGTTGCTCGGCTTGTGCCACGCGTTGGCGCAGTGCCGCCTGCTGCTGACCAATGACAGTGGCCCGATGCATCTCGCCGCCGCGCTCGGCAAGCCGGTGGTGGCGGTTTTCGGCTCCACCGAACCGGCGTTGACAGGCCCCAACGTTGCCGGTGACGCCCATCATGCGATCTTGCGCAACGCACCGCCTTGTTCGCCATGCTTCCTGCGCGAGTGTCCGATTGATTTTCGCTGCATGACCGCGATTACGGTCGAGGAAGTCGTGAAGGCAGTGGAGAAAGTCCTCGACAACCAGTAATCAGCAGGTCAGCCGTCAGAAACCCGAAGCGACTGATTACGGATTGCTTCCCTCTTCCACTTCGATAAACAACCGCTCTACATCCTCCAGCTGGTTAATGAGGACGATGTCACGGCCGCGTTCGGTAGGTTCAAGTTCCTCAACTGGCCGGGTCATGTCCCCTTCGGTCACATCCCATCGGCTTGCCATGACCAGCCGCGCCTGATTGAGCGCGCTGAGCCACGCAGCGGCGTGGTTCGCCGGGAAAGCGACGCGCCAGTAACGACGATGCGCCGGGTCTTTTTCCACACGTCCCAAATCCGCCGCCATCAGTTCGTAGTTTGTGCGCCACAACGCCTCCAACTCCGGCGCGATCAGTTCGCGCCAGTCGCGGTTGATGGCTGCTTGGTTGGATGGGTTTGGAAAGAGCCGCTCCTGCACGGCGGGCGGTTGGGGCTCGGCCAACAACGCCGGCACTCCCACGAGGACATGGCGCCAGTGTTCGTCCATGCCCGCAAGGCACAGGTTGCCGTCAGCGAGTCGTTGAAGATGGAGCGATATCACATCTCCGCCTGTTCCATGATCGCGAGGAGATGATACTCCTGCAGCACGCGCACGTAATGCTCAGCCGGCTCACGCCCGCCGGTCCAGACGATGGACTGGCCGCGCTGATGCACCTCCATCATGTGCGCCTCCGCCTTCTGCCTCGTGTAGCCGAACACTTTCTGGAAAACCATCGTGACATAAGTCATCAAATTGATCGGATCGTTCCGCACGATGACATGCCACGGTGGCGCAGGACAGGTCTTTGTTTCTTCTTCCACCGTCTTGATGACGGCCGGCGCGGTCGCCGGGCCAGCGGCGGCGCGTGGAGACAAGATGGCCGGAAATGAATTGCGGTTTGTCATCGCCGGCCATCGTAACAGCGGCCTGCCGCGTTGTCCATCGGCGCGCAGCGCGACCCTCGTTCCCGCCGCGTTACGCGCTCATACACCCGGCTGGCTCTGCTGCTTCGGACCTCGCGATTGCTCGTAGAACACGCGCACTTCCGGCTTTGCCTCCTTGCCGAGAAACTGCTGGGCGCGCACGAGCGCCTTGCGCGTGGACGCAGTAAGGTTCTCCTCGGATTCGAAGACGCAGTCGCGGCCGATCTGGTCCAACAGCCCGCTGCGGCTGAGCACGCCCATCACGCCGGGCGACGGACCGCTGATCAACAACAGCCGGCCGTCGGCGCGCAGGAACTTCAGCAGTCCCTCCAGCGCCATCACGGCGGTGGCATCGAGATGGCGCGCGTTCTTCATTCGCAGGATGACGACACGGATGTTGTGATCGTGCGCGAGCCGCCGCACCTCGTCCTCGAAAAGCTCGGCGGCGCCGAAGAAAAGCTCGCCCTCGACGTGGATGATGGAAATTTCCGGATGGCTGCGCTCGGACTTCTCGCTGATCTCGCGCATCGAGTCGCCCGCCAGGTCGTATTCCACCAAGTGCGGCGCGCTGGCCTTGCGCAGGAACAGCATCAGCGAACTGATGATGCCGACGTAGATCGCCTGTTGGAGGCTGAGCAGCAGCGCGGTGGCGAACGTGAGGATTAGCACGATGGCATCGCTGCGCGTGGAGCGGAACGCGACCCGGATGTGATGCCACTGGAACATGCTTGCCCCGATGACGATCAGCAATCCCGCCAGTGACGCCAGCGGAATGTAATGCACCCAGCTGCCGAACAAGGCCAGAATGGCGATGATCCATAATCCGCTGAACACGCCGGCGAAGCGCGTCCGGGCGCCCGTGAGGAAATTGAGAGCCGACCGCGTAAAGCTGCCGCTGCCAGGCATGCATTGGAAGAAGGCGGCGGCAATGTTACCCAGGCCGAGGCCGATGCAGCCTTGGTTGCTGTTGACGCGCTGGTCGGTCGTCATGGCGATGCTCTTGGCGATGGAGAGCGTTTCGATACAACCCAGGATCGCCATCGCCAGCGCATCGTCGGCTATGTCGGCGATCAACCGCAAATTCAGGAACGGCAGATGAACGTCCGGCAGTGTCTTGGGAAGGTCGCCGATCTGCATCACGCCTTTGGCGCTGAGATGGAACACTTCCACCACCAGCGCCGAGGCGACGACCACCACCAGCGGCGCCGGCAGCCAACGCGGCAGCCAGCGTGGCGCGGTGATTGTGACGAGAATCGAGCCGATGCCGATGCCCAGAGCGTAGAAGTTCGTGTCGCAGAGTCGCTGGAGCGTCATCCACACCTGTTCGAGCATGTGCCCGGCGTCTGGCTGTTTCACGCCGAGCAACGGCGCAAGTTGGCTGAGCGCGATGAGCAAGCCTGCGCCTGCCGTAAAACCGACGACCACGCTCCGCGAAACAAACTGGGTCAGGTTGCCGAGTTTCAGCAGTCCGAACAGCAACTGCGTGCCGCCGATCAACAGCGCCAGCAGAGGGATCATGATCGTCGGATTCTCGCGGATTTCCGGCACGGAGGAGGTCATGATCAAGCCGCCGATGAGGATGGCGACGGAATTGGTCGGGCCGGGCACTAAATGTTCACTACTGCCCATCAGGCTGCCGACGATGGCGACGACGACGCAGGAGTAAAGACCGTAGATCGGCGGCAGTCCCGCCATGATCGCGTAGGCAATGGCTTGCGGCAGCGAAAGCAAAGCGAGCGTCAGGCCCGCCGACACGTCGGCCGGCAGCCAGTCCCGTTTGTATCCGCGCGCCGTTTCAATGAACGGCAGCCATTGCGTCCATGTCATGATCGTTCTTCCCTGCCACGTCTCTGGCACCAATCTACCGCTTCACTCATGCGGGGAAAACAAGTATCTTCCACGTCGGTTGATTGCGAAAGGAGCGACGCCCATGAACAATGAGAAACCTGTCGTTGGACGAACCAAACACGGGGAGTTGACCCTCGACCAGATCGCCGATCTCCAGCCGGGCTGGGGCGGGCTGATGCCACAGATCAGCGAGCGGTGGTGGATATGTCACCACGCCGCCAAAGCCGGCAACTGGAAGCTCGCCAGTTACGCCCTCCGCAAAGTGCAGGGGCTTTTCAAGACCGGCGCCGTCACGCGACCGAAGTATGCCGCGATGGTCCAGAACTACGACAAGAGTTTTCTCCAGCCGGTCGCGCAGGCCGTGGCGGCGGGAGACTTTGCGGCGTTCGACGCCGCGTTCAAGCACGCCACCGACGAAGGCAACCGGCTCCATGTTGCTGTCGGCCACGGCGAAATCATCTGGACCTTGCCTGTCGAACCGCCGAAACATCTGAAGCTCAATCCGTAATGCGTGTCGCATAACCTGAGACCTACGCACGACGTCATCCGTATCATCCTGGAGAACACCATGTACCCGCAGATCATCCTGATTCTGACTTGCCTCGCGCTCACCGCCCACGCCGCTGTCGTGAAGACGTCGCTGGCCACGACGGCCACGGGCGAAAACCTGTTGCGGGCCGACACTTGGCACGGCTGGCAGACGGGATTTGCGCGCGACGGCGAGGTGTTCGTCTGCGACAACGGCACGGATGCGAAAGTGCAGCGAGGCGTGTCGCAGTCGGTCGTGCTCAACCAGAAGACGGCTGCGCCAATCATTGCCGAGGCGTGGAGCAAAGCCGAGAACGTTGGCGGCTCGCGCGACAGCAACTATGCGTTGTATCTCGACCTCGTCTATGCCGACGGTGACCAACTCTGGGGACAGACGGCGCTGTTCAGCGCGGGCACGCACGATTGGGAGAAGCGGCAGGTCATCGTCCTGCCGGCCAAGCCGATCAAGAGTCTTTCGTTCCACATGCTGTTGCGCAACCATACGGGCAAGGCGTGGTTCCGTGGCCCAACACTGCGGCAGATCGCCGCGCCAGCCGGCTCCCTGCTTTTCGATGGCGTGCCGGTGACGCTCGCCGCCAAAGTGCGCGAAGGCTTTCAGTTGCGCGACGTGGCGGCAGGATCGGATTTCCGCAACGAAGCCAAAGACCTCGGTTTGAAGCTGACGAGCAAACGCCAGCGCAAGGCCGGCGCAACCGTCATCGAGGCCGACCTCGCGGACACGACCGCCAAGGATCGCGCCATCACGCTGATTCATTCATCGCCTGTGGTGGGCGACGGCTGGCAATGGCTTGTGAACCCGCGCTCCGCGACGAATGCAGTCGCGCCCGGCGAGTATATGAACACGGCGCGGTTCAATGCCGGCGCCAACGGCCGGTTGTCGTACTATCCGTTCGCGGCGATCGCGCGCGGCAACGAGGGCCTGCTCGTCGGCATTGACGCGGGCTGGCCGGCGTTCTACCGCTGCGGTTTCAACGCTGCGTCGAGCGAGCTGTTCATCGCGTTTGACCTCGGCCTTGCGCCGGAGAAGCCGTCGGCGCGCGTGCGGCTTGTGACGGCGAAGTTTGACGGACGGCTCGGTTTCCGCGGGGCGCTCCAACGCTACTACGAAATCTTTCCCGACTATTTCCGATGCCGCACGCCGGAGCAGGGCGTCTGGATGCCGTTCCACAAAATCAGCAAGGTCGAGGGTTGGGAAGACTTTGGGTTCAAGTTCAAGGAGGGCAACGACGAGACAGCGTGGGACGACGCGCACGGCATCCTGACGTTCCGCTACACCGAGCCGATGACATGGTGGATGCGGATGCCGAAGGAAATGCCGCGCACAATGGAGGCGGCGATCGCGGAGGCCCGTCGGCTCGCCGACGCCGGCCGGTCGGAGGCGAAGGCATTGTTCACGTCCGGCTACCACGACGAGAACGGCCGCTTCGCCGCGCGACTGCTCGACACGCCGTGGTGCAATGGCGCGGTCTGGAGCATGAACTCCATGCCGGGCATCCAAGGCGATGTCACCGACTGGTCTCTCAAATGGGGAGCGGCGGTGCGCGAGAAAGTTTACGGCCCGAATCGCAAGGGCGACCTCGACGGCGAATATATTGACTCCAGCGAAGGCTACGTCACCGACGAACTCGATTTCCGCCGCGAACACTTCGCCGCCGCGCGGCTGCCGCTGACGTTTTCGCCGGACAGTCGCAAACCGGCGATCTTCCGCGGCTGCATCATTGGCGAATACAATCGCCAGATGGCCGAGGACGTTCACGCGATGGGCAAGCTGATGATGGCCAACAGCACGCCCATCCGCCTCTGCTGGCTCGCTCCGTGGCTCGACGTGATGGGCACCGAGACAGATTGGAACCCGCCTGGCCAGCGCGGCGTGAAACGCTCCGAAGCCACGACACACGTCTGGAGGCCAATGAGCGACGCCGACCTGCTCTATCGCCGCGCGATGTGCGGGCCGAAGCCGTATTGCTTCCTGATGAACACGCACTTCCCTGCGTGGCCTGTCGAGCTGACGGAAAAGTTTATGAAGCGGTCGCTCGCCTACGGCATGTTCCCCGGCTTCTTCAGCGCCGACGCCTCCACCGGCCATTACTTCTCGCAGCCCGCGCTCTACAATCGCGACCGTCCGCTCTTCAAAAAATACATCCCGCTCTGCAAGCGCGTCGCCGAGGCCGGCTGGCAGCCGTTGACGCGCGCGAGTTCAAACCAACCCCGCATCTACGTCGAGCGGTTCGGCGAGAAACTGCTGACGGTATTCCACGACGCGCCCGGCGCAATCACGCATGAGCCGCTGCCGGTGACAATCACGCTCGAAGGTTTGCGTGCCAAGTCCGCCCGCGAGTTGCTCAGCGGCCGCACGCTCGCCATCCGCGACGGGCAAATCGAACTGTGCCTCGCACCGGAAGACGTGGCAGTGCTGGAACTGGAGTGAGCGGTCGGTAAAAACGATTCGCGCGTCCGCCTCGTAAGAGACGGACGCGCGAGAATCGCTACCAAGCCGTGTTGGGATTTACCGGGAATGTGGGAGGGGCCTCAGCGCCCCGATAGTGGTTGGGAAGTTGCTGGCTCACCTGCGCAAAGTCGGGGCGCTGAGGCCCTCCCACATTCAGAACGCGCGCGAGTTGACCGACACTTCCAATCACACCACGCCGCTGCCGCTGGCGTCCGCAAAGCCGTTTACTTCTTCTTCGGCTTCTTGTCCCAGCCTTGGGCTTTGATGAAGTTCGTGACTTCCACTTTCGGGCCGAAGTTCTCCGGCACAAAGCTCCACTTGGCCAGATACTTGAAGGCGCTGTCCACTTGCATCACTTCATCCTTCTTCGAGCCAGCCTTGTCGGCGGGCAGTTGTTTCAGGGCCGCAGCGTATTGGCCGGCCATCTGCTCCACCTTCTGGAAAGTCGCATCGTCCTTATCATAAACGAGCGACTCTGCGAAGCGGAGCATTTGCTCGGCGGAGCCTTCGGGTTTGCAGGCGGCGTCCTTGCGGATCGAAGCGGCGATTTCCTTGCGCTTGGCGGCTGTCGCCTTGGCCGAAAGTGGGCCGCGAACACCGCCCTTGGCGGCAGCCGGGGGCAGCGGGCGATACCAGATGTTGCGGAAACGGACGGGGTTGCCGTGGTCCTGCAGCTTCAGCGGGCCTTTGTCCGGCAACGGGCCGACTTTCGCGCGCGCCCTGTGGCCGGTCGGGCCTTCGATTTGCGTGCGGTCCTGCACGAGGATGCCATTGCAGTAGACGGTGACCCAACCTGGTTGGACGCATTTGTCGTCCTTGTAGACCGGCTTGTGGAAGGTGATGTCGATGTATTGGAACTCGCCCGGCGGACGCAGCGCGTTGGCCAGCGGCGGGTTGACTCCATACATCGAACAGGCGTACCCGTCGGCATAGGTCTTATTCTGATAATTGTCGAGTACCTGAATCTCAACGCCGAGGAGGAAGATGCCGCTGTTACCGCGGCCCTGGCTCTCACCCTCGGGCGGTGTCGGCGCGGCCCACTCGACGTGCAACTGGCAGTCCCCGAACTCCTCCTTCGTGCGGACATAGCCGGACTTTGGCACGCACTCCATGTTGCCGTTCCTGACGATCCACTTCGTCGGCTCGTTCGGATTCTTGTCGGAGCACCACTTCGACAGGCACGCCTCCGTGCCGCCGAACAGCACGATCGCGTCCGCCGGCGCCTTGGCCTTCTGCTCCAGTTCGCTCACCGGAAGAGGCGCGACCACTTTCGGCTGCGGGCGGTTTTGGTCGTGAATGCACCACGCGTGGCGGTCATCGGGCGGATCGCCGTAGAACGCATGTCCAGTGGAGCCACCCGCCGCGAACGCCGCCGTGGTGAGCGACAGAGCCGCGCCCATCGCAAAGAGAGCAAAGTCAAGTTTCATGACGCGCTGTTGTAAAGGGCGACGGCCCGGAGTGCAAGGCTCGTTTGCGCACGATCGCGCCCCGCTTTTTCCTGCTTGTGGGTGTCGTCGCGATCGGGGCCAAAGGCTGCCCCGAGGCCGGCCGCGGGATTCATACGCCAATGCACAAAAAGTGACTGGCATAAAAATGGTGCGCACCGCAAATTTGGGCTTGCCGTTGCGGCGCAGCCGGGCATATTGCAGCGACTCAAGGACATCATGAAAATTCCCATGCCAGTCAGCGCGGTGCTTGCCCAGAAAGGTCCGATGGTCGTCTCCATCCAATCGGACGTTACAGTTTTCGACGCCATCACCCTGATGTCGGAAAAAAACGTCGGTGCTTTGCCGGTGCTCGAAAAGGGCCGGTTGGTGGGGATGATCTCCGAACGCGACTATACGCGCAAAATCGCCCTCAAAGGCAAGTTGTCCAAGGAGACCTCGGTTCAGGAAATCATGTCCCGCCAGGTTAGCGTGGCCAAGCCCGACGACAGCATCGAGGAATGCATGCGGTTGATGACTGACAAGCATGTGCGCCATCTGCCGGTCATGGAGGGCGACAAGATGCTTGGCATCGTGTCGATCGGCGACTTGGTGAAATGGATCATCTCGGTCCAGGCCGAGACCATCGAGCAACTTCAGAAATACATCGCCGGCTCCTACCCTGCCTGAGGCTGGGTGTCTTCACCTCTTCATTCCCGTCCACTCGTCGGTCCGTCGATGATCATCGCCGTGCGGACCGTGCAGAATCGGCATGAACTCCATTGTTGATGTGCGTCAACGCGCACTGCAGCACACGCGGCTAGAGTAGGCGCGTGAAACGGAAGATCATCGAGATAGACGAGCAGAAGTGCAACGGCTGCGGCGACTGCATTCCTGCCTGCCCGGAGGGCGCCATCCAGCTCATTGACGGCAAGGCCAGACTCATTAGCGACCTCTGCTGCGACGGTTTGGGCGCGTGCCTCGGCCATTGTCCGCAAAACGCGATCACCATCGAGGAACGCGAGGCGATGCCCTACGACGAACGGCGGGTCATGGCCAACATCATCCGCCAGGGTCCCAACGTCATACGGGCCCACCTCGACCACCTTCGCGCACACGGCGAGAGCGAATATCTCGCACAGGCTGTCGCCGTCCTTGAGGAGAACCATATCGAGAACCTGCTTCAACAGGAGGATAAAACCATGCCCCAAACCGAACCCGCCACGCTTCATGCCCCAGGTTCCACGTCCGAAGTTGCACACTCCGCGCCCCACGCCCACGCTGGCTGTCCCGGCGCACGCTCGATGAATTTCTCAGTCCCGTCCGCCGCGGTTCCGGCCAGCGGCGACAACGGCGGCCACCGTCCCTCGCAACTCACGCATTGGCCGGTCCAGTTGCACCTCATCTCGCCCGCCGCGCCACAGTATCGCGGCAAAGACGTGCTGCTCGCTGCCGACTGCGTGGCCTATGCCTTGGCTGATTTCCACAAGGACCATCTTGCCGGGAGATCGCTCGCCATCGCCTGCCCGAAGCTCGACGGCAGCCAGGAAACCTACGTTGCCAAACTCCGCGCGCTCATTGACGACGCGAAAATCAACACGCTGACCGTGATGATCATGCAGGTGCCGTGCTGCACAGGCTTGTTGAACCTCGCCCGCACCGCCGCCGCCCAGGCGTCGCGCAAAGTCCCAATTAAGTGCGTCATCGTCAGCCTTCAGGGCGGAATTCTACAAGAGGAGTGGGTGTAGCGCGAACAGCCCGAATGGGGATCCCACAAACTCAAGGCCGCGTGGGACTATTTCTCCTGCATGATTGTCACGCCATTCCAATCCGCAGGAGGCGGGGCTTTTTCGTATGCCGCACACCGCTCAACCAGCATCTGCGCGGGCTGGTCGTCCGGCCGGGTCTGAAGGACCGCCCGGAAACACTCTTCTGCCTTTGTCCATTCCCGGCGCAGATACGACTTCATCCCCTCCTCGCATAGCGAAACGAACGCGAGAACGTCCTGTCCGGCCTGGTCTTTCTCGATGAGCAGTTCGTAGATGCCCACCCCCGTGTTTTTTCCCTTTACGGCAACCATGTCCACCGGCCGCGCCACGAATTCATCTCGAACCTTGTCGTAGGTGGTTTCACTGATGAGTATCCTGGTGCCGTAGTGTTTGTTCAGGCCTTCCAATCGGCTGGCCAAATTCACGGTGTCGCCGATGGCGGTGTAGCTCAGCCTGTCCTTGTATCCCATGTTGCCGACAATCGCGTCGCCGGTGTTGATACCAATGCGCGTCACCAGCGCCGGGAATCCCGCTGCGGCAAAATCGGCGGAGATCTTGTCCACGCGTCGCTGGCATTGAATGGCGGCTCGACAAGCCAGCGCGGCGTGCTTCTCAACGGGAACAGGGGCGCCCCAGAACGCCATGATGGCATCGCCGATGTATTTGTCCACAGTGGCTTGATTGCCCAGCAAGGTGCTGGTCATGGCCTCGAAATAAACACCCATGTTTTGCGCGAGCACTTCGGGCGACAAGCCTTCGGCAATGGAAGTGAACCCCTTGATGTCCGAAAAGAACACACTCAGTTCTCGTTTCTGGGCGCTGAGCACCGCCTCCTTTCGCAGTTTGATCAGTTCTGCAACAAGCTCGGCGGGAACGTATTTCTTGAATGAACGCAGACCGCTTTTCATGTTCTCCAAGGCATTTTTCATCCGGATGACCTCCACGATCCTGGAACGAATGACCGGGCTGCCTCCCAGATCGAATGCTTGGATTCGTGACATGTCAGCCTCCAGCAACAACAGCGGTTTGCTGATTTGTCTGGCGAGGATGACACCCAGCGACACGGCCAGCGCGCAAACGGCAAGACAGATGAAGAGAATCATCAGGAGGTAATACCGCTCGTAGTCGAAAACCTTCTGGGCCGCGATGTCCATGCCCAGCAGGGCTTCGAACTCCCCGTTCTTTTTGAAAATCGGGGCGTAGCCGGAAAGAAAAACTCCCCACCGGTCCTTGACGAACTGTTTCTCGACCCGCAAACCATACGGCGGCTGGAACGCCTCGCGCATCAGGCGCGACGCCTCTCCGTATTCATCGCCGATGCGGCTTGCCACCTTGGGATTCTCCTCGGCATCCACAACAAACACGATCCTGCCCCGCTTGTCCTTGCGCACGGTATATGCGAACCGGATGTCCTTGGCCGTATCGCGGATCTTTCGCAGATACTTCCGCATTTCCAGATAGGCTGCGGTGCTTTCATCGCCCTTCTCTTGCAACGTGGCATGAAGATCGCCATCGATTCTCAGCGCAGCAATCCCCACAGCGTCCGATAACCGCTCCTGCACGCTCTGCCGCACGAAAGATCGGACGCTGAAAAACGTAGTCACCCCCAACGTCACGGACGTCAGAATGGCGATGCCGGTAAGAGCCGTCCCCAAGCTGAAGGGAAGAGTTAACCAGCCAGTTTGTTTGTTGTCTTGGTCCAAGGGAGGACTCCACCGAACTCCGCGGCATCGTAGCCGCGACCTTTGCGAAGACAAGCACGGAATCCTTTGTTGCGAACCGCCCAACACATGGTGGCAGGATGGTGCGCCGTTTGCCTTCGAGTTTCGAACATCTGAGGTGAAACGCGACCCGTCCAGGCCGATTCATGCGAGTTGCGCTTTCATCTGTTTGGCTTTATTGAAGAGGTTTATGGAGTCGGTGGACGCAAAGAAGATGCCAGGGCAGCGTGAGACAGGCGGCGGCGCATTGTTGGTGGTTGTCGACAACGCGTTGGATCGCGAGCGGTTCGGCAGCCGTTTGCGCGCACAGGGGTATGTGGTGACGGAAGCCGCTGGCGGCAATGAAGCGATGGGCATCCTGCGACGTGAACGGGTTGACCTCGTCCTGCTCGATAACGCGATGCCGGAGATGAGCGGGCCGGATGTGTTGCGCGCGATCAAAGCTGACGAACGGCTCCGGGACATTCCGGTCATCATGATTTCGGGTGTCGAGGAGGTGGGCGGTGTGGCGGCGTCCATCGGATTGGGCGCGGCAGATTACGTGGCCAGTCCGTTCGATCCGGTGTTGCTGAGGGCGCGCATCGAGGCGTGTCTCGAAAATAAGCGGCTCCGCGAGCAGGAGGTTGCATTCCTGCGGCAGATCCAGCGGGAAAAGGCCCATTCGGATCAACTCGTGAACGTTGTGATTCCGCTGGGCGTCTCGTTGCTGGAGGAGCGTGACCTGAACCGGCTTCTGGAACGCGTGTTGATGGAGGCGACAAAACTCGCGGGCGCCGACGGCGGCACGCTTTACTTGCGGACAGCGGACAACCAATTGCGCTTTATGATGGTGCGCAACGCCTCGCTCAACATCATCATGGGTGGCACGAGCGGCGTCGAGGTGCCGTTCCCCGCGCTGCGGCTCTACGACGCGCAAACGGGCGTGCCCAATCACAGTCATGTTGCCTGCCACGCCGCTTTGACCGGAGAGACAGTCAACATTCCTGATGCGTATTTCGCCGACCGATTCGATTTTCACGGCACGAAGACGTTCGATCAACAGACCGGCTATCGTTCGCAGTCATTCCTCACAGTGCCGCTGAGGAACCAACACCGCGAGGTGATCGGCGTGCTGCAACTCATCAATGCAATGGATCCGGAAACGAAACGTGTCATTGCGTTCGACCGTGCCCTGCAGCAATGCGTGGAATCCCTGTCGCAAATCGCAGCGGCGGCGTTGGAGAACCTGATCAGGCAATCGTAGCCGCTGGCGGGTGTGAGACTCGCACGAGGCGCGCACGAAACAAGAGTTGCGTTTGCGTCACGGCTGCTTCGTGTGGTGCCGGCTGCCGCCGAGGGTGAACTTCACGATGGAAAAATCATCCTCGAAAACATCAGAAGCCTGCATGGCTCTCGCGTGTTTCAGGACCGTCTCGATTTCCGACTGGCCGTCGGAGGGTGGGCGCGTCAGCAGCGTGATGAAATCGGTGATGTCCCACATCGTGCCGTCGGGGCGTGTGATTTCGTAGACGCCATCACTGAAGAGATACAGGTGCGCGAACGGCCCAACCGGTTGGGTGAGCTGCTGGTAGCAAACGTCCCGCCACATGCCGATGACCGTGCCGGGCGCCTTCAACTCCACCACTGTCGCCGACTCACGATTGTCGCCCGTCAGCAGAATCGCCGGCGGGTGGCCACCACAGGCGTGGACGATCTCGCGCCGGGCTTTATTAAACACGCCATACCAGATCGTGAAATACATGTCGTTCTGGCGGTCCATTTGAAAGACTTCATTCAAGCGGGACAGCACGGCCGCCGGCTTCTTGAAGTCCGTGGCCGCCAGTGTCTGCGACCGGAGCACGTTCATCACCGAAATCGAAAGCAGTGCCGCGCCCACACCGTGGCCGCAGACATCGAGCAGATACATCGCGAGATGATTCTCGTCGAGCCAGTGATAGCCGAATGAGTCGCCACCCAGCGATGTGGAGGGAATGAAGCGCCACTCGGTCTGAATGTCGCCCGTCATCGGCGGCGGCAGCAGTGCACACACGTAGGCGGCGGCCTCGGCCAATTCTGCCGCAAGGCGAGCCTGGCTTTCCTGCAAGGCGCAATGCGCGGCGCGTTCCTTCTCGCGCAGTTGCTTCTTCTCCAGACACGAGCGGATGCGGGCGCAGAGCAACACGGGATTGAACGGCTTGGGCAGGTAGTCATCGGCGCCAAGCGCGATGCAGTGTGCCACACTGTCCAGATCGTCCAGCGCCGCAATCATGATGACCGGCAATTCACGCCATTGTTCGCTGGACTTCAGTTGCTCCAGCAACTGGGTGCCATTCATTTCCGGCATGATGATGTCCAGCAACAGGAGGTCGAAACGTTCGTGCTCCAGCCGCTCCATCGCCTTGCGGCCATTTTCCACGGTCACGACGGCGAAGCCTTCTTTTTCCAATCGGCGCGCGAGCACGTCGCGGCCCAAAGCGTCATCGTCCGCTACCAGCAGCCGTGGCGCGGCGTTTGCCTGCGTGGCATTGGGAAGGGGATTCACAGGGGAAAGACCGGACATTCAAATTTCAGACCGGCAAAAACGGGACGATGCCTGTCGGGAAAACTTCTCCCGCAGGGCGCCCCGATGGCGCTTTGGATCGTGTCGGCGTGTCGTTTTGCATGGCTTGGTCCAACTTACGTTAACATCGTAGCCCTGCCCTTCGCGAACACAAGCACCGAATCCCCCCCGGCAAATCGCTCATCGCTGACAGACAGTGGATTCAGCGATGTTGTGGCTGCGTCTCACTTTTCCGGTCGAGAATCGTCGGTTGCGCGAAAGCGCCGCTCATCGTTTGCGGGAGAACGCGGACAGTGCCCGCCTTGTTGCAGAAATAGAGCCGTGACGGCGAGGACTTGTTGTTTCCGTCGCCGTCGGCCCAAAGCCCGTAGAAGTCGGGATGAGCGTCCACAGGTCGCCGCACGTGGCAATGATTGTAGGGGCTGCCTGTAGTGAGTTGCTTGAGTTTCTTCCACGTGGATCCCTGGTCGTTGCTGATCCACATGGCGATTTCGCCGCCGGTCCTCCATTGCTGGGGGCCGTGTTCTGTCGGACCGATAATCCGCCAAGTCCCATCGTCTTCGATGTAGAGCGACCCGCAGTCGAAGTTGTGCGACGACGTGGTGACTGCGTGAAAAGCCCAGCGGTCGCCCACCCAATGCGCGACCGTCCATGTCCGCGGCCCGCCGGGTCCCTCGTTGGTCTGACCCGCGGGCGAGGTCAGGAACAGGATCGCGGGCCGTCCCTGTCGGTCGAACGTCAAGTGCTGCAGATACACCTGCAAATGCTCGCCCCAGAAATCGCGCACCAGTGCCCGGCACTTGACCTCCCGAATCGGCGGCGTGAAGTCCTTTCCGTCGGCCGTTTGCCAGGTCTTGCCCATGTCGTCGCTTTGCAGGTAGAAGAAATTCGAACGATCCCTCGTTCGCCCGATCCAGTTGTTCATGACCGTGGCCACGCGAGAGCCGTGCGCCCCGGTAAACTGATAGATGCCGTGTCCGTAAGTGTTGCCTTCGCCGCCCACCGTCCATGCACTCAACTGGCCGGGTGTCTTCCACGTGTCACCGTCAGCCAGTTTCTTGCCGTCGGGACTGGTGATCCAGAAGGATTCGCGCGCATGGTCGTATCGGGTGAGAAAGACGAAGAAGCCCTTGTTCGGAATCCACCACGGGTTTGGGTAGGTCATTGGCGTCGCGATGATCTGCTCGAAACTCTCGACACTGTAGGGTTTTCTGGCGCGATAGACGTAACCCAGGTCGCCATGGCCGCTCACGAAAACCCACACGTAGCCGCTGCCGTCAACGGAGAGGGTCGGGTTTCTGTGAGCATCGGAGACCTGACCCGGTTTGAGGTTCCACTCTCCCCAATCATGGACGATCGTGGGCCTTGGCACCACGTCGCGCTCATGATCGTAATAAGACGCCATGGCCTGCAATTGCCGCTTGCCGGCGACGGTGCCGCCGTAAACAAAGAAAGTCTTTTTAACCTCCGGTCGATACACGGCCGAGGGTGAATGCTGTGAAGGGAACAACGCAAACCCGCCTCCATATTCCTTGCCGCCGTACCAAATCCCGCGATAGCCGTCGGCGGTGGGGGAAGTCGCAGGGGAAGATTTCTCACGTTCCGCTGTGGAGAACAGGATGATGAGCGACATGGCCACTAATACGAAGAGGTTCTTTCTCATCAGACCATTCCTTTCATTCCCGGCGGCTGCCGTACGGCTGGATCGAACTCCGTCAGCATCGTAATCGCGACCCCTGCGAACACAAGCGCGGAATCCCCGCCGCCGGTGACCAATCAGATCGTGGAGTTCAAAAACGCGACCCCGGTTTTCCGATTCTCTTCCAGGATGCGGATCATGGGTTGGAGATGACGGTCACGGATTTGAGCGCGAGGGAGTGCTTGCCTTCACGGGTGACAATGGCGAGGCCCAGGTCATAGACGCCAGCGGCTTTGAAACGGGTTGTGCGGGGACAGACCGTCAGTTTGATCTCGTACGTCTGGCCGGGAGAAAAGGTCCCGATGCGCGCGTCGGCATCGCGAATGGTCTTCATGTCGAAACCGAGATTATCAACAAAACCGACGGGCCACAGGCGCACGTCGTGGAAGGTCGTGGAGGAGGTGTTGACGGCTCGCAAAGTGACGGTCTGGGTGGAGCCATAGGTCATCTGGAGGTTGCAGATGACTTCAGCCTTGATGCGGTCGCCACCGTTTCCCTCACGATCCTTTGGGAGAAAGACACCGTTGTTAGCGCCCCATTCGTCGAACTGCTGGGTGGGACGGACGCGGTCGCCCCATCCGGCGGGTTTGTCGCGATTGACCTGGTTTCCATCGGCATCGACGAGGGTGAGAATCTTTGCGAAATCACGGTAAGCCAGAGTGCTGAAGGCGTTCCATAACACCTCCTGGCGAACGATGTTCTTCAAGTCGGGCCTGAATCTCATGAATTCGCTCATGTAGAGGTGCACCTTGCGGCCGGACGACTGGACCATGGCGCGGACGTAGGACGGCTCGCCGGAGTAAAGGTGGAAGGCGACGCCGTCAGCATATTGCAAGACGCCCTCGGCGATGAGAGGTGGAAGCATCTTCCCGGCGTCGGCGACAAGGATCTTGGCGTCAGGGTCGATGACTTTGGCGACTTCATGAAAATGTTTTATCCAGAGGACATAGGCTTTGTAGCCTCCGATCAGTGCATCCTGATCAGGCATGTCAATCTCGTTCATGATTTCATAAATGAGCCCCTTGCCCTTGAGTTTCGTGGCGAGTTGCGTGGCGAAATCGCGCCACGTCTGCCACGAATCCGGGGGATAGAGCCAATGGCGGTTGTGAACGTACTGGGGACCGAAATAGGGATCTCCCACGCCATTGCGATTGCCCGGATTGGCGAAGCGCTGAGGATCATCGCGGCTGGATTTTTCGTGATTGTTCTGATGCAGAGGATGGGACCAATCGGGCGAGCCGCGGAGACAGAGCTGGGTCTGAAGACCATAGTAGGCCAGGTTCTCGACGCCATCGCGGATTGCGTTCAGCGATTCTTCATAATTGCCCGTGCCTCCATTGGCGTCGGAGTTCCAGATGATTGCCTGATGCTGGGTGGCCGGATAGTGGGCATTGCGGTCGTTCCAATACGTGAAAAGACGGACCATGTTGAAACCAGCGACGCGGAAGAGTTTGTGGGCGCTATCCATGATCAGCTTGGAGACGTACCCGCCCGGAGCTGTCGGCGCATATTCGGGCTGAAACATATTGGCCGCCACACCGACGTAGTGAATGCCGTCAGCCGTCTCAAAAGTATTCCATTCTTCGGTGGTGAAACCGGGCCCGCCGGCTGTGGCTGTGGTGATTTCGACGTCGCTGAGCCACACCTCGCCTTGAGCGTTATCGAAAGAAAGAATCAATTCGGCGTTGTTGTTCCCGTTCGCCAGGCGTTTGTGGGGATGCGTGCTGACGACGGCACAGAGGGGCTTGTGTGTGCAGGTGAAGCCATTGACGATGGTGTCCGCGCCGCCAAAGTGTTCGAAGCCGATTTCGTAGGGGTCATCGGGATCAAGGATGCGCAGACGCATGCGACAGGCGCCGCGTGTGAGGTTGTTTCTCAAATAATACTTCACGCGCCAGAAGGCGAGGTCTTTGCCCTTGACCGCCCTGGTGGTTCTTGCGGTGGGGCGAATCGCAAAAGCGGGACTCTTCACCAACCCGCTCGCGCCGGTTGCGGTGATCTTCAATGAATCCTTGTCGAGAGGTTTGACGTGGCGGTCGTTGGCAAGGGTGATTCCCTTGCTCGTCGCGTGATAGCCGCCATCATTGACGGAGAAATCGGGAACGTGAATATCTTCTGCAGACGCAGCGATGTCGAAGATGGCAATGAGACTGATGAGCGCGCATCCCGGAAGGATGGGGATTCTGATTTCGGGCCACCCGCGTTGGGAACTTCGTCTCGGCGTGTTGTTTTGCATGGCTTGATCGAACTTCGCCGGCATCGTAGCCGCGACCCCTGCGAACACAAGCGCGGAATCCCGCGCCGCGGATCACTCGTCGCAAGCAGAGCCAGCCGACCAGATCCGTGTTCGCGCCGGGGGATTTTTTGCGCTTGCGTCAGGCGGTCGGGCTGCGAAGATGTCGTCAAACAAAAATGAGCCGCCTCGTTTACATTCTCAATGGTCCCAACCTGAACCTGCTTGGCAAACGGCAACCCGATATTTACGGCCGCGAGACCCTGGCCGATGTCGAGCGCGATTGCCGCGCCCTTGCCGCCGAGCTGAAGCTCGATATCCGCTTCCACCAAAGCAACCGCGAGTACGAGATCATCGACTGGATTCACGAAGCGCGCGAAACCGCCTGTGGTATCGTCATCAACCCGGCTGCGTTCACCCACACATCAGTGGCGGTGCTGGATGCGCTCAACACCTTCGATGGACCCGTGATCGAGGTGCATATCTCCAACGTCCATAAGCGCGAGGAATTCCGTCACCGTTCCTTCGTCTCGCTGCGCGCGGATGGCGTGATCGCCGGGTTAGGCACGCAAGGTTATCAGCTTGCGCTGCGGCGTGTGGCGCAACTCATCGACCCAAAGGGCAAGTAGAATGGTGGGCGGAGCGAACCCGGTCCGGCTCGCTGTGCTCGGCGCCGGGCTTATCGGCAGCCGGCATGTCGAGCACGTCCTGAACGAACCATGCTCCGAGCTGGTGGCGATTGTTGATCCGTTGCCTGTCGGCAAGACGCTGGCGGAGAAGAAGGGAGTGCGTTGGTATCCCAATTTCGCAGCGATTCCCGCCGCTGATCGTCCGGAGGGCGCGATCATCGCGACGCCAAACCAGATGCATGTTGCGAACGGGTTGGAATGCATCGCCGCCGGCGTGCCGATTCTGGTGGAAAAGCCATTGGCTGACAATGTCGCGGACGCGACCAAGCTGGTCGAGGCCGCCGAGAAGGCTGGCGTCCCCCTGATGGTCGGCCATCACCGGCGCCACAATCCGCTGATTCAGGAGGCGAAGAAGGCGATCGACACGGGACGGCTGGGACAGGTCATTTCGGTGCAGGGGACTTGCTGGTTCTACAAGCCGGACGACTATTTCGACATTACCTGGCGGCGGGAAAAAGGCGCCGGTCCGGTTTTCTTGAATCTGATTCACGACGTGGATCTGCTGCGCTATCTGTGCGGCGAGGTGGTTGCGGTGCAGGCGATGGAGTCGAACGCGCGACGCGGCTACGCAGTTGAGGAAACCGCGGTCATCCTGTTGCGCTTCGCCAGCGGTGCGCTGGGCACGGTCAATGTCTCCGACACGATCGTCGCGCCCTGGAGTTGGGAGTGCACGGCCGGGGAGAATCCCGTGTATCCGCATACCACGGAAAGCTGTTACGTCATCGGCGGCACGCGCGGGTCGCTGACTGTTCCGTATCTGGATCTGTGGCATAACCCGGTGAAGCCAGGCTGGTGGGAGCCACTGGAGCGCGAGCGCCTGTCGTTCACTGGCAAGGACCCGTTGGGGCTGCAAATTCAAAACCTGTGTGATGTCATCCGGGGCCACGCGCAGCCGGTCGTCTCTGGACGCGAGGGGGTGAATGCACTGAAGGTCATCGCCGCAGTAAAAGAGGCCGCCGCGACGGGCGGCAAGGTCGACGTCTCATTGTGACCTGCTCGCTCGACTTCACTCTGGTCGCCACGGGGTGTCGAATCTGTCTCAGGGTTTGGGCGCGACGACGACGCTATACATGCAGAAGGTCCCGCCCTTCATGCGTTTGAACTCCGGGTCTTCGGCCATCTGTTTCGACAGGTTGCCATTGAGCGTAATCGCGCCGGCGGGGAAATCCTTCGCAAACATCGTAAAGAAACCTTTCAGGTTTGTCGCGTTGGTGTCTTGTCGCGTCACTTTCCAACGCGTATCCGTGAACTCCCGAAGCCAGCCTGGCAGAAAGCGGAGCTTGTCGCCATAGACCACATACACCGTCACCGGCACGTTGACGCGGAAGGTCAGGCACGGCTGATCTTCGGAGATGAATTTGTCATTGCCGGCGGTTTTGATGACCGTTTTGCCTTTGAGGGACCCCGGAATGAAATTGAACGTGTAGTCGCGGTCAATGTATTGCAGACCGCCGGGAACGAAACGTCCGGCCTCCGCCACATACGGTTTCCCTGATGCAGCACGCAGCTCGGTGATCGTCAGTTCCTCCGCCATGCCGGCGGGCGCGAGCCCGATCAACAGCAACAGCACCCCAATGGTTCGAAACCCGGTGTGTAATAATCGTGTGTGAGTCATGGATTTTCCGTTTGGTGTGAATGTTTACAGCGATTTGTAAGAATGGAAGTCACCTACGCGCTCCACGGCTCGCGCATTGCCCGTGAACGGAAGCGATTGGCTTCTGGATCGTTGATGAACTCCGCCTTGACCGGATCGAATTTCAGGCTTCGCTTGAGCCACATGCAGATGTTGGCGGCATGCACGGTGGTCATGGAACGATACATGACCTCCGGATTGGCCACCGTGAGCCGGCGCGACTTGATGCAGTCGAGGAAGTTCCGCGCGTGGTTCATCGGACACTGTGTGCGAGCCACGTAGTCGGCGATCACCTTCTTGAAGCCGCCCAACAGGGCGGGCGAGGAAGCGCGCGAGGAGTCGTGGCTGTCCCCGGAGTTGGCGATCCAACCCTCGCTGCCGTCGAACCGCTGGCCGGAATAGCCCGGCCAACATTCGTTGCTGCGCGCCAGGATCATCTTCACACCGTTGGCAAAGTGGGTGACCAGACCGTCGCCATACGGGTTGTCCACATATTCGTATTCGATTGCAGAAGTGTGCTGCGCGCCGATGCCTGCCTGGACCTGGACCAACGTGTGCGCGCCCCATTCGCCGATGCAACTGGCGTGGAAATCGTAGTGGCCTCGCCACCCACCGCGAATGTAAGCAGTGTTGTAAGGCCGCCACGGACATGGGCCGAGCCATGCGTCCCAATCCACTTCATCCTTCGACGGCTCCGGTTCCGCAGGCAGCCAGTCGTGGCGCATCAGCGCATCGTCCCACGGGGCGATCTGCGCATAGGCCGTATGCAGTTTCCCAAGGCGGCCGGAACGGGCCATCTCAATGCCGAACACGCGATTGGCCATGCTCAGGCCCTGGGTGCCGCTCTGATACACGCGCCCGTATCGTTGCGCCGTTTCCACCACCTTCTGGCCTTCGGCGATGGTCATGCACGAGGGTTTTTCGCAGTAAACATCCTTGCCAGCCCGCATCGCCATCACGGATGCCAAGCCATGCCAGCGGTCGCCGGTGGCGATCAACACCGCGTCAATAT
Organism: Verrucomicrobiota bacterium; assembly: GCA_016235595.1. Taxonomy (GTDB): domain Bacteria; phylum Verrucomicrobiota; class Verrucomicrobiia; order CAIQCK01; family CAIQCK01; genus CAIQCK01. The sequence continues at coordinate 47,336 of JACRJX010000014.1, read as the reverse complement.
CTGTGCGCAGGGCGAGGAACTCGCGAATGCCGGGATACATCGCGCAGTCCTTGTTGCCATACCTGTTGTCCACCAGATTCTTGATCGCCTCGCGCCGGATTTTTCTGGCGTCGCAGATGGCGACGAATTGCACGTCCGGCTCAACGAGCATCGAGTTTAGATCGGTCGTGCCACGCCCACCCAGCCCGATGCCGCCCAGGAGGATGCGCTCGCTGGGCGCTACGGCTCCGTCCCTGCCGAGAGCGCGCGCGGGGATGAGAAACGGCATGGCAAGCACGCCGGCAGCGGCGGTTCTGAACATTTCCCGCCGCGTGAACCGCGCCGGGTTTGAACGATGGGATTGGGTGGCCGTTGCGCGCGCTGGGTTGGTCATGTCGAGTGCTCCTGTGGAGGCGGTTTACGGCTTCATGAAATCGTTGGCCTGTGGAGCGGCTTGCTCGATGTTCGGCGTGATGTTGGCGTCCACCCGGCCCAACACCCACGACAGCCCACCCAACAGAATCTGTGCGAACATCTTGCTTGTCCACACGTCTTCGCGATGGCCCAGGGAGGTGTAGAACACGCGTCCCTTGCCGTGCATCCGTGCCCAAGTGGATGGGAAAGGTGGCCGATCATAACACCGCCGGTCGGCCGGCTTGTCCTTGTTCATCCCCGCGCAGTCTTGGACGAGGATCACATGGAGGTTCTTGGCGAAATGCATCAGAGAGAACCATTCCTCCATCAGGGAAAACGATTCACCCAATCCTTGCGCGCCGGGAAATTGCGACGAGGCCACCTTGATCCGCGCCACCTGCTGGCTGCCGTGTCCCAGGCAATCAGCTCCACCGGCTTCGGGCAACAGCCAGAGGCCGGGATGGATTGCCACGAAGGGTTTGCCGCCACGCACGGCCGCATCGAGGCGCTTCCAGCCGCGATCGGAAAGGGGCGCGCTGTGGTCCTTGCTGTCCGGCTTCATCAAGTCGGCCGGTCTGCCGCATGAATACGAGACGATGGCTGCGTATTGATCCAGATCGCCGTCGAAGACCGTTCCATCCTTGGTGCATTCGGCCTCACAGTCGAGTTGCCGGACCATGTCCGCGAATGTTCGCTCGGCCAGCGACAGCGATTTGCCCTCGCGATGAACGACGGAATGCTCAAAGAGCACGCTGCGGCTGAAAAAGAGGATGCGGCGTCGGCGCGAGTCGGTTGCTGGGTTGGCAAGTGCGGCGGACCCACCGAGCACCCATGCGGCCAGGGATTGCAGAGCTTGTCGGCGTTTCATTGGCATTGACATGAGAGGGGATGGAGGTTTTGCTTTTTTGCCACCTGTAAAGGCGGCGCTGACTTGCGGCCTGTTGACAGAATCCAACCACACGGCGCTCGACCGGCGCTTTCAATGACGCCAGCGTATCGTCTTGCATGGCCGGATTGAATTCCAGCGGCATCGTAGCAACAGCCACCGCGGACGCAACCACAGAATCTTCCGCTGCCGGTCGCCGGCTATCGCGGTGGTTCGCCGATCGAGTCGAAGCGGATATGGACCAAACCGCCGGCGCCCCAAATTTTCGTGACGTGGTTGCAGGCCGCCAAAAGGTCCGCGTCGGAGACCCAGTAGGGGGAATACCACTCCCGATCCACATCGAGGATCAGAACGCGATGGGTGGCACTGTCGTAGGCCCCAATCGGCGAGACATGGGCGTAGGGTCCCCCTCCAGCGCCGGTCAGATCATCCTGAACGAAATGGACCAGCAGGAAATCTGACGGGTTTTCTTCGTTGGCCCGGAGGATCTCTTGGAATTCCTTCAAGGAACGCGTTTGAAATCTGTGGGCTGCGACTTGGGCGCGGACGTTCTGGCTGCGGGCCGTTTCCTCGACCGCGATCCTGAGTTCGTCCAAAGTGATCCCGTGCCTTCCTTGAAAACCTTCCTTGGACACCAACTCCCGCAGCGGCACGTTCCGAATGCTCTTCAGTAGCGTGTCCTGCGTGATGTTCCGCTCCGTCTCCGCGATCCGGGCACGGCTCTTGATCGCGGCGTTGAAGACGATCGCGATGGAGGCGGCGGAGCAGGCGTAGTCGTTGCTCTGCGGCACATAAAAAGGCATGAGGCGCCAGAAATCCCCGGCAACGGCTCCGCGGAAATACTGGTGGTCATTGACAAGCGGGGTGGCCTTCGGCCCATACTTCGGTGGCGCATCCGCCGCGATGGCCGCAGAAAGCGCCACAAACAGCAGGGAAAGTGTGATCCAAGGGACAAGCGCTCTTTTCAAACAGAGATTCATAGAAGGATTTGGATTTCAGCTCTCCGCGTTCGCGACAGCCGGGTTCATTCGGCACACTCTCCCAAAGAGAAAACTCTGCCACCCCGCCCATAGTGCCAGCAGGCACACAAATAGTTTTTGCATGAGCGGCAGCGCGGGGCGGCTGGAGATGATGCCCTTTGAAGCCAGCACCACGAAAAGCCCATGGGCTGCACCGGCCACAACCACGATCGTCAGCCACCCGAGCTTTGACTTCGCGCTTTCGAACTCCTGAGGCGATCCCCACAGGCACAGGCCAAAGCAAATCACTCCGAACAGGATCACCGAGTGCGTCATCAGATTGTGAGTGTGAGGGAAGATGTCATACGGAGTCAGGCCGATCCCAGCCATCGCTAGGCCCATTGTCAGGCCGCAGTTCCGCACGGTCTTTTTTGCCACGGGTCGAATGAGGAACGTGGCCCTCGTCTTCCAGAACATCACCAGGATGGTCCCGACCATGATGAGCGTGCCGTTGAAGATGAGGCAGGAAATCGTGTTGTCTGACACGCTGGTCCGCGTCTTGCCCATCGCGCTGAGGAAATGCTTCCCAAAAGAGTAGCCTCGCGGACCTCCACGGCCCTCGCCGGGAAACCAAAACATCGCAGCCAGCATGAGGACGGCTGTTACGACGATTCCGGCCCACGTCAATGCCCGGGTGCGCAAAACCTGCCTTCGGTCCTGTTCCGTCAGAGTCATAATGAAATCGTCGTTATTTGAAATGATTTGATCGAACTCTGCTGGAATCGTAGCCGCGGGATATGCGAACACAAGCGCGGAATCCTGCGCTGCCGCCGTCAGCGTCTGTTGTCGGGGTTCACTTCAGTTTCGTGTCACCAACCTCTTGGATCCAACGGCGGGTCCATTCAACCGACTCGAAGCCCAAGTCCATGGTCGTGTTGCCCATAAAAATGATGCCTTCGATCCGTCCTTGCTGGAGCCAACGCAGACCAACCTCGCATTGGTGCTTCATCAAGTCGACCGGAACGCCCTGTTTCTTGGGGTAGTCAACCAGGTAGCAGCCGAGCATCTTCCGCTTGCGGGGATAGAGCCGTTCGACCTTCTGCAGATTGTCTTCCACGTTGCGGATTCCATCAGATGCCATGTTCCAGAGCGTGAGGACGTCGATCAGGTCGAGATAATCTTTCAGCGGCAGCTCGAAGTGCTTCACATAGAAGGTGGCGAAGATATCCAGCTTCTTGCCTGTCTGATCGAGCTTGCGGCGCACGTCGGCCAGTTCCTCCACAGTCCATTGTGCTCGCGCACCTTCGGCCTTGCCGGTGAAGAAGTCATCGAGCATCACGCCGCGGAAGTTGGGCACCCGCTTCGCCATGGCGAGCACCTCGGCCGTCTCCTCTGCTTTATGGAAGCCGCCCGAACCGACCAGCGACCAGACAACGTTTTGCAGGGGCCGCAGCGCCACGGTGTATTGTTCGAAGGGAGGCTCGAACCGGCCATAGGGAGCTTCCTTCGCGCTCGACTGCACCATCAAAATGTTCGGCACGCCGAGGTAAAAATTTCCTTCCGCGGCCGACATGACCGATCGCCGGCCGACGTGCACAAAATCGCTGTTCGTGGCAAACGAGAAGACCCAAAGCCGATCCCGAACCGTTTCGGGTTTGGACGTCTGGCTGGTCGCCTGCTGAGGCAACGAGATCACGGCGGCGATCAACAGCGCCAGACTCAACAGCTTTCGCATTGCACCTGGCCGGGAAACAGTTGTCATGGTTCTTCTCCTGAGTTGGGGCGGCGCTCCTTGTAGCGACTGCCCGTTGTAGGGTTCCGCCGGAGCAAGTTTTCCACCTGGCGCGTTGCTGTCATCGTGCGGGCAGCTTGGAGGCGCGCAGGAACTTCTCCAATCCCGCGAGATTATCTGTGTTGATGAGGTCCACGCCCGCATCGCGTATCGTCGCCCAGAAATTCGGCTGATCCGGCGCGCCCCAGAATCGGACCCGCCGGCCCTGCTGATGAGCCTTCGCCACAATCTCCTTGAGCCGTGTCAGCTCCTCCTCTGGCATTGTGTCCTTGCCCCGCCACTTAAACGCGCGGCCCCATTGGCCGCTGATCCACGGGACCAGACTCGCTGGCAAATCGGAGTTCAAGGTGGTCAGGACGCCATCCAAGGCGGCGTAACGCACGGTCTCGCCATCCAGCATATCGAACGAGTGATTGCCGCTGACGATGACCAGCACGGCTTTGGTTTCTTTCTTGCCGTCGCGGAACGTCGTGAGGATGTCCGCATAGTTGGTGAGCACGGCGCGCAAGGCCGGATACAGCACGTGCCAGTCGTGCTTGAGGTCGATCAGCAATGTCACCTCCGGCCCGCCGCGATAGATGCGCCCGCCGTTCCGCTTGGCCCGTTCTCGCATCGGGTCGAGGTAAAGCGATTGGAGCGTGCGGTCTGGGCGGGTTTTGTCCAGATCATGCGCGACCAGGAGTTGTCCGTCCACCAGGTGAATGTCCGCCTCCACACTGCAAAAGCCATGGTCGAGCGCATCGAGCAACGCTCGAGGGCGCGTGTAGTCGTTATGGGAATGGGCTTGGACCAGCGGGACTGGCGGTGTGTCGGATTGCGACCAGCCAACGGTTGTCCCGGCCAGCACCAGAAGGACGGCTACGTGGGAAACGGCATGGGTGTTTTTCATTCGGTAACTCCGTAGAACATGGGATGCGAATCTTGATTCCTTTTGTCTGAAGGGATGAGGCGGTTCTGCAGCTCACTCACCGGCCGGCACGTCGCGTTGACTCCATCGTTGCCGGGGTTATGTTCATCGGTGGCTTTGGCGGCATTATAACAATGGTTTCCGCAGGCGCAACCACGCAATCCCCTGCGCGGAGACAGTGGTTGCCAGCAGACACTGTTCTCTTCATTTCCTGCCCCGGACGATCCGGAAATCGCAGAAACGGGCTCCTTCCATAATCGTCTGAGTCCGTTTCAATTTCAGTCTGGGATTGAAGCCGCTGATGAACGCGAAATCCCGGCAGCACGAGAACAGGCACCCAAACTTCTGGAGACCAAGCTGCTGATACATCTCAGCGTATTTGCACCGCGTGACGTTGAAGGAACACCGCTGATCGTTTGCCTCCATGGTCTCGATGTCGAGCGCGCCGCCCTCGCGCCAGACCGGCAGGACCACGTTCGCAAAATGTTTCAGGCTGTTGCCGCCCGCGAGCTTCGCGAGCTCGGCGCCTTTGCGCTTCGCGAGCTTCTGGATCACACGCTCGACGGTTTTCAGGGTCCTTTCGCGACCAAACTCGTCCATGAAAGCCTTGACCAGGGGCGCTGCGATTTGCGCCTCGATCTCTCGCCGTTCCAGCAAACTCATCGGCCCTGCCTTGACCTTCGCCATGATGACAACCTCCGACTGGTGTTTGACTGTAGCCTCGCACAAAATGGAAGCTTCCCGCAAGGCACGCTTGCTGGAAAAGAAGTGCGGCAAAGTACGTGCTTATTTCACTGCAGCAACTCCTTCGCTACCCACTCATCCGCGGGATTCGCTATTGTTTTCCCACAGGAGACAATTTGACTGCAAAACCGCCGCCCTTGCGCACGTCCACACTCATCTTGTTCGTTGCCGACACTCTTCGCGTTTCCGAACAATAGTTCTGCGGGAATTTGTCGGCATTGGGGCCGTCGCGGATGATTACTGCCGAGTACTCTTTTGTCGCATCCAGGAACCCGGAGAAGTCCACCGTCAGTTTGCGTGAATCCCAATTGGTGAGAGCGCCCACATACCAATGGTCGCCCTTCCTGCGGGCGATCATCACGTATTGCCCCATCTCGCCGCAAAGAACCTTGGTGTCGTCCCAAGTGGTCGGAACACCCGATACAAACTTGAGGATGTCGGGGTATTTCTTGTACTCGCTCGGCGCAGACGAAAGCATCTGCAAGGGCGCGTGGTATAGAACAAACATGGCCACTTGATGCGCACGCGTTCCCATCGCCGTGCGAATGGTCATATGCTTGGAGTATTGATCGGGTGTTCGGTTGAGAAGAAATCCCGGTGTGTAATCCATCGGTCCCAGCAACATCCGGGTAAATACAACGTCAACGTTGTGCGAGGGCGTAATCACTTTGTCTTTGCTCCCGCAATAATTGTACTCACCCCCCAGGACACCCTCAAAATTCAGAGCGTTGGGGTAGGTGCGATTCAAACCCGCCGGATTGGGGCAGCCGTGGAAGTTGATGACGAGCTTCCGTTCAGCGCTCTCGCGAGCGATATTCTCGCAAAGCTCGATCGCCGTCTGGTCGTCGCGATCGAAGAAATCCACCTTCAGTCCGTCGATTCCCCATCGCTTGATCGTGTCGAGCACCTGTGCGTTGCCACACTTGATAAAGGTTCGAACTGGCAGCCATAGCATCAGCTTCACGCCCTTGGAATGCGCGTATGCGGCGACCTTTTCGACATCGAGGGCGCGGCGATTCTTCACGAAAGCCTCATCCATGTCGGGCGTGTAAAAATAGCAGGAGCTGTTGGGATTGCTTGTGAGCCAGCCGGCGTCGATCAGGACGTAAGGGAGCCTGTTTGCAGAAGCGTAGTCCACATAATAACGGGCCGTCTTCTCATTCATCCCGACGGGGAAATCCGTGTCCTCGACCAGCGCGTAAAACAAATGCCACGCACACGGGCCTGCTGAAATCCACGAGGTGTCCGGCAAAGCACAAGGCGTGGCCAGTTTGAAGATGGTTTCGTTGTCAGCCAGGGCGGCATCGTTGCGCGCCACGATGAAAGCGCGCCAGGGGAAAGCTCTGCTGCCGGTCGTCTTCGAGATGAACTTCTCTGTGCCATCCGCCTCGTGGGTGATTGAAACAGCCCGGTTCGGCAGCTTCAGGGCCTTGGGGTATTTCGCAAAATACGCGCGCGCGCCGTCGTGGGCGTCTTTCGGATAGACCATGCGCATCTGCGGATAATGGTGAACGTCGGATTCAGCGAGGAGCAGCGTGAAGCCATCTTTCCTGACAATAAACGGCATCGTCGCGCTGTGGTGTGATTTCAAGCCCGCGATGGTGTCGCGAGTGAAGGTGCTTTCGAATGAGGTGGAGTCTCTGTTGACGTAGTGCGCGACAATCGGTGTGTCATCGGGCAACGGCAATGACAACGTTTCGTCGAACACAAGCAGTGCCTTGCCTGCTTCAAACTGAGACACAAAACGATACGCCACCGCTTCGTCATAGGCGCGGACAAGAACCGTGAACGTGCCGCAGGTGACCTCGATCTGATTGAACTGGTCACATATATGCCTGCGTATCCCAAACTTGTTCTCCACCACTTGTTCTTTCGAAAACTCCTTCGACAGCTTCCCGATACAGTCGCGTCCCAACGTTCCCTGGCTCGTGTTCATCCCGATCCTGCAGTTGTCGAGCAGGGGCTTGCCATCCGCCTTCACTGAGAAGGTCATTTGTGCGCCATCACGAAGAATGGCAGTCAGTTTCCCGTCGGGAGATTTGACGGAGAACTCCGCAGCGTTCGAGACCATCGCCGCCAGCACGAGCACTCCCAGCATCGTTGATCTCAAGCTGCCAGGCGCGAGGCGCGGGGGGACGCTCTGGCGTGGTTCTCTTGCGTCGTGTTGGAACATCACTTCGGGTGGTTCGGGTGTGTTGTCTTGCATGGCTTGAGTGAGCTTCGCCGGCATCGTAGCTGCGACCTCTGCGAACACAAGCACAGAGAAGAGCCTCGCCCGTGCTGACGCCGTGCAATCGTTTCGATCCGATGCGCCGCCGTCAGTTTCCAGGGCGGGATTTCAGGATGCGAGCTGCGCACCCATCATCTATCGAGGATCAGAAGTTGATCGCGACGAGAGTTGCGGAAGAACCGCCGCCTCTTGAGCGGATCGTATCGCTACGAGAAATCGGCTCCGGGCAGAAGACCCTCAACGCATCAACTCAGCCACTTCATCCGATACGAGTTCTGAATCCAGCGGTCGGCTTCGGGCGCGCCCTTGACCTTCATGGCCGCGGCGTCCCACTCGATGGGCCGGCCCAGGCGCAATGACAGAATGCCCGGTAGGTAGGCTTCGCAAACGCGCGCACCGATCTCGAAGTGGTTGTAGGTGGCCGGGCCGCCTTTGCACGCTTGGAACCATTCCTGCATGTGGTTGTCGTTGGTCAGGCGCGGCACGCTGAGCGGCAGATTCTTGACCGCGTCATGGTCCAGCACGCCGCGCCACTTCCTGTCGCCCTTGAGTTTCATGATGCCCGCGACGCCCCAGCCGTCGGTGTAGAGCTGGCCGCGTTGCCCGACGAACAGACAGCCCGTATTCGGCAACTGCCCCCGGCATTCCTTGACAGAGTTGGTGATCTCCTCCGACGGATACTTCCCGCCGTCGCCCCACCAGACTGTGACCGGCGCCAGCCCCTCGCGCGATGGATACTCGAAGCGGAAGCACCCTCGCGAGACATAGGTTTCCTTGACCGGTTCGGGAAGCTCGGCGGTGACGCGAGCGGGAGCCCCGAGCTTCAGTGCGCGGACTGGCAACTGGAAGGTGTGGCAGCCTTGGCCGGACAGCATGCCGTTGCAGAAATCGAGCCAGTTCTGACCCTTGATGCAGCCGGGCATATAGACACCCGCCTTGAACGGCCGCCACGGCACTGGCCCCAGCCAGAAATCCCAGTTCAATCCTTCAGGAACCGGGTCTTCGCCCGGCGGACGGTCTTGGCTGGGCGGAAACTTGCCGCAGTAATCCGACCAGAGATAGACCTGCTCGACTTGGCCGAGCACGCCCGCATGGATGACCTCCACGGAACGGCGGAACGACTTGCTACTCGTGCCCTGCGTGCCCAGTTGCGTCGCGACTTTGCTGCGCGGCGTCAGATCAATCAGCTCCCGGGCTTCAGCGATCGTGCGCACCAGTGGCTTCTCGCAATAGACGTGCTTGCCCGCTTTCATGGCCCGCACGGTGATCGGCGTATGCCAGCGCGAGCCGATGGCGATGACCACCGCGTCGATCGACTTCTCGGTGTCGAGCATCTTGCGGTAGTCCTCGTAGATCTTGGCTTTGCCCATCATCTCGCCAGCGCCCTCTGCCGCGCTGGCGACGGCCTTTTGCATTTGGGCAAACCGGCTCTGGTCCACGTCGCACATTGCCACCAGATTCTCGCCCTGGCGCAGAATCTCCGTGACCAGTGCGCGGCAACGCCCGCCCGTCCCGATGGCGGCGATGTTGAGCCGCTTGCTGGGCGCCTCAGCTCCCAGCAATCTCGAAGGCAGGATCAACGGAGCGGCAATCAACCCCGTGCCCGCGAGAGCGACACGCTTGAGGAATGCCCGGCGACCGGGCCTGTGGAAGGATTCAGTGCATTTCATAATGAACCAAGGATTGGATTTGATTCCGGCCACCTCAAGAGGCGGCGCTGGATGAATGTATCAAAAAGGTCCGGCAAAGTGTGTGGCCGTCCGTATTCATCACACTCACGTTAGCGGATTCACCGCGCACGACAAGCGCGCCCTTTTACAGAAATACGCATTTTTTTTACAGATTTTACAATGGCTCGGCCCGGGCCGGTGATGACTTTTAACCCAGAAGCTGGCGGTCGAGCGAACGATACTGGATGGCTTCGCTGACGTGGTGCGACTGGATGGCCTCGCTGCGGTCGAGGTCGGCGATGGTGCGGGCCACTCTCAGGATACGGTCGTAGGCGCGGGCGCTGAAGTTGAGCTGGGCCATCGCCATCTGAAGCAACTGGTGGCAGCTCTCGTCGAGTTTGCAGAACTGCTTCAATTCCCGCGGTCCCATCCGGGCGTTGCAGAACACCTTCCGGCGGCCGGCGAAGCGTTGGGTCTGGATCGCGCGCCCCGTCAGGACGCGCGCGCGAATCTTCTCGCTCGGCTCACCGGTGATGTCGGAGGCGATCGCCTTGTAAGGCACGTTGGGCACCTCGACGTGCAGGTCAATCCGGTCCAACAGCGGCCCGGAGACGCGCGAGCGGTAACGCTGGATCGCCAGCGGCCCGCAGCGGCACGCGCGGCGCGAGTCGCCGTAATAGCCGCACGGGCAGGGGTTCATGGCCGCCACGAGCATGAATTCGCTGGGGAACGTCATCGAGCCGACAGCGCGCGAGATGGTCACGCGGGCTTCTTCGAGCGGCTGGCGCAACACTTCGAGGGCGTTGCGATGGAACTCCGGCAACTCGTCGAGGAAGAGCACGCCGTGATGGGCGAGGCTGACTTCACCCGGTGTGGGATTGACGCCGCCGCCGATGAGGCCGGCGTCACTGACCGTGTGGTGCGGCGAACGGAACGGCCGCGTGGCGACGAGCGACTGGCCCGGCGCGATCAGGCCCATGATGCTGTGGATGCGCGTGGTTTCCAACGCCTCGTCGAGCGAGAGCGACGGCAGGATGGTGGCGATGCGCTTGGCGAGCATGCTCTTGCCGGTGCCGGGCGGGCCGAGCATGAGGATGTTGTGGCCGCCGGCCACGGCGACTTCGAGCGCGCGCTTGACGCTCTCCTGACCCTTCACGTCTGCGAAATCCGCATCGTAGGCGGCATGATCGCGAAACAATGCATCGAGATCCACCTTGTGTGGCGCGATCACAGTGTCGCCGGCCAGGAACTCAATGGTCTCGCGCAAGTTGCGGACGGGAATGACCTCGATGCCGCGAACGACGGCGGCCTCGGCGGCGTTGGCGGCTGGCACGATGAGGCCGCGCAGTTTCATCGCGCGCGCCTGAAGTGCCACGCTGAGAACGCCTTTGACAGCGCGCACACCGCCGTCGAGGGCGAGTTCGCCGATGAGCGCGTAATGGTTCAGCGCGTCGGCGACGCGAATATCGTCAAGTTTCAACTGGCCGTCGCCCGCAAGGATGCCGACAGCGATGGGCAGTTCGAAGCTCGGCCCCTCCTTCTGCACGTCGGCGGGGGCGAGATTGATGGTGACGGCGCCTTTGTGGTAGCGAAAGCCGCTGTTCTGGATGGCGGTATAGACGCGGTCGCGGCTCTCACGCACGGCGGCGTCGGGCAGGCCGACGATGACGGTCTTGATCTCGCCGCAGCCGGGGCAGTTCGCCTCGATCTCGACGGGAATCGCATCAATGCCGTAAACCGCCACCGACCGGATTTTCGCGAGCATAATGCAATGCATTAAGGCGGCCCGCCGCGCGGGAGTCAAACGGAATCATTGTTCTCCTGTGGCAGGAACGCCTCCTCAAGCGTGAAGTTCGCCGCGGCGGTCGGGTCCAGGAGTTCCTTCGATGACGATCACGGTTCCGGGCTTATCGCGTCAGGGTTTGGCGGGTTGCTCTTGTTTGTGCCGGGCGGGTCGAGCATGAGGGTATTGTGGTTGCAGTAGCCTGCAGTCGGATCTTCACCGCTGAATTATCCCCAGAAACGGCAAAACCATCACTGCCCCTTCTACAACCTCCATCACAACGCCTCGATCACCACAACGGTACCGTTTGTATCGAGCCTCTTGCCGTTATTCTCCAGCAGTGGTTTGTTTTGCAGCATCCCAAACTGACTCCCGATGTGTATTCTCGGGTCGTGGCATCCATCAATCAGTTCCTCTTTCTTCATGCCACGGATCTCGGCCTTGTGCTCCCTGCTCAGCTTGGCCAGGAGGATCGTCACTGTCGCATCAACTGTGCGTGGCCACTGGCTGGGGTTCATGGCATCAACAATCTGACCACCGGCAGTCATCCGCGTCGAACACTCCTCTTTAGCTCCGCTGAGATATTTGTTATCACAAAATTACCACGGAGTGGCCTAACGAGTGTGAGACGGCTGTTGTTTTCCAAGACTCCAAACATATGCGCGATCAGTATTCCAGGGCGCTGGAACTTATCTGCTAGTGTTGCCGCTTTGCGCGCTCCGTTCACAACAATTTCATGCACTACTTGCTCAAACAGCAAGTCGTAGTCTTCGCACGAGTTCCTGAGATAGCTTTCAATCGTGGAATGCCTAACCTTAAAAACCATAATTCCTGGTGACCGAAGTCCTTTTTCGCCACTGATATATCCGTGAGTGCTAAGAATCTCTAAGGATTCATAAAATTCATCTCTCTGAGCCGGATTCAGTTTGAGTGTGTCCCATAAAGTCACAGACCACAGTTCAAATCGGAAATCCCCCTGTTCAAGAACCACCTGACATATCCGCATCAAAATAAATGAATCGAATTCAGTAAGTCCTGAAAGAGCAGGATGGAATGGATTCATTCTGCCACTTGAAGAGGCCGGTGTTTCCCACGGCAACTGTATTCGCCACACTTCCATCGGTTCCTGAATATGTTTCAATTCATTTGGGCCGAGCTTGACCAAAGGCATGTTGACTTTGTTACGAACTTGGCGCTCCACATCGGAGGACATACAAATGCCGCCGGGCTCGGCAAGGGGATACAACCGCGTGGCGATGTTCACATTATCGCGAAAAACATCACCGCCACGATGAATAACATCGCCAACATGAATTCCAATTCGCAGCAGAATATGACTATCCTCTGAGGCAAGCCGGTTCCGTTGATCGAGTTGTTGCTGGATTTGAATGGCGCACTCCACTGCAGAGAGCGCACTGTCGAATCGAATCAGGAAACCGTCCCCGAGCGTTTTTACTACCTGACCCCGGTAATTAGGAGACACCGAGCTCAATAATCGTTCGTTCTCATCGCACCAAAGCCGACCATGTCGGTGAACATAATGGCTGTGAGTTTACGTTCTTAATTCGCATCGTCTTCAGAGGCAGTCATAAGTGGTCTCCCTTCAATTTCAATTCGCCTCCTGCTGTAAACGGCGGTTGAAAAGTGCGGCACCTTCATGACGAGACGATCAACGGCCTCAGCAATGGTTTTGGACCGTTTGGAGTTCATGGCATTAAGAACATCACCAGCAGTACAGCAGGTGAGGAGGCGTGGTCGTTGGTCACGCCAATGAAGACCCGCTGCGCCGCTGGCATGGTCGTCATTTTCCCGCGTACCCTTCCGAGTGTCCAGCGCGAGGTTTCCCTGATGCCAACAACACGAATGCGTCATGGCGCCGGCGTGGCGTTGAACGGCAGATTGAAATACTCGAACACCTTCGTCAATGGAGACTAGGAGACTTTGGCGGGTAAGTAAATGACACTAAGCCTCGCACACCGCTCGCCCTTCCCAGTCAACGCAGCCATCGTCTCTTCAAACCCGTAGCGAAGCCACCGTCGCCTGTATCGCAGAATGAAATTCAATGTTCCGGTGATAAAACGCAAGGGCCCCAGCGTAAACACGCACAGTGGCTTCCGTGGCGCAATCACGATCAGTGTGCGCTCTTTTTCTTCGAAGGGTTTTGGAAGAAACTGGGCATAGTCCGTCTCGCACAGATCGAATGTATCGCCGCCGAGATTCAGTGCGCGGCGCACAAAGCTATGCCCGCTAGTTTTCAAAGCAGTATATTCTTCTTGGTCCATAGTGATCACGCCTTGTCGACTCCTCCAATTGAGGTACAATTCTTGAGCGGCTTGCTGGGTAAGGTTTGGCGTGCGCCACAGCCGCCAAGTACGGTTGATGTGGCGCTTCGCCTCCAAGGAAGTAAGCCCCCGATCATCTAAAAGCAGGACGAGAACAATATCAGCTTCGGCATCCAGCACCGGAGTGACCGGTACGTTGTCCACGAGCCCCCCATCTACTAGCATTTCCTCCTTCGGCGTTAGACCCATCCGAAATATCATGGGCAGCGCGCTCGTCAGTCGGAACACCTCGATTGCTCGCTGTTTATCCGTGAATGTATTGATGTCATAATACTCGGGAACCCAGGTCGTTGACGTGCCCGGATTCGTTTCGTCAATAACCACGTTTCCGGAAAGGTGCATATCTTTGATGGTCGCCTTAAACGGATCCAAGAACGTTCGTGCCCGCGCAATCGTGACAAACAGCGATCGCACTCTTGCCTTTATCTTATCGAAATCAAGTTGATCCTGAATGGTGGTAAGAATCTCTGCATTAGAAAATAGTTGCGCACCCTTTTGCGAGTGGCGAAAACACTTGGTCAACCACAGGCCGTATTTCGATCCGATTATCATTCCCCCGCATATTCCAGCAACAAGCAACGTCATAGCAGACACGTACATTAATCCCACCATATTCTGGTTGTGCGTGAGCTGCCAGAGAAACGACGTTCTTTGAAACGCGCCGGTCAACTCAGAAAAATAACATAGGATCGTAAAGACCGAGGCCAGGGAGATGGCGAGGCCAAGGTTAAACAGAAAGGTTGGCGGGATGAGATGCAGTATCCTGTTTGTTTCTGCCGGACCCAGCGAGGAACTGGCGATAAGCCCCAGCGATATCGACACGACCAGAGCCCACGCACAGCGCACCCACCACTCAAACGTGGCCGTTAAGACCACGTGATCGAACCACACGCCGAGTGCCGCAAAACACCCGACGAAGACAACTGCCCCAAAAAAGGGGCTCCAAAATCTGCTCGAGAAGGGAAGGTGGAGCAAACCCTTCTGTTTCGATTTCGTCCTCATCTTATCCGACACCATGATTAAAAAGGAAATGCTGAGTAGTAACAAATAAACTGGTGCAGCGAGGTTCCAACGACTACCGGGTAGTGCGGATATGAGCACTCCGTAGCTGATAAAAGCCAGCAGAAACGGCACCAGTAGAAGGATGTAGGTGATCGCATATGTTCCCCATGATTTCACGGACCAAGTCATCATGTCCTTGTCGCACCATATCCGCTCCGCACTCTCCAGATCATCCGCAGCCATGAAGATTGCATTAAGAGCTCCCACAGATGTTCCAGCAACTGAAACAAAATTGTTAATCCCCAGTGTCTTGAGCGCTTTCCAGACACCGATTTGATAGGATCCCTTAAAGCCTCCACCGGCTAACACAAGGGCGACCTTCTTCTCGGTGAGAGCCTTTATGATGGACTGCGGTGTCGAAACGACCGCATTATCAGCGCCCGATGCTTTCATGCCTATGACCCTAAACGATTGCTCAGGGTTAACATTCTAAGATGTAGTTGGTATGCGCCTGATACTAAGGAAAGGTTATCGATAAGGAATGGCTCTCGCTTTTCAGAAAATCCAGGTGTTATAATCGAGACCCACATTAAAGGTGGCGCTGCGGCCTCGGGAGTCATGCGCCACTCATGCCACGGATAGGACCATTTAATGGCCTTTGTCGCGTCCATTTTCCCATTCGAATCTGTACAGCCAAGAGGAGTTACAAATGGAGCATTTTTCCCTTTAGCCGCTTGGTCAATTGCAATTTCCGCATCAGCGATTGGACTTGCCGTTACATCGTCAAGCAACTCCAAAGTCACTCGGATATTTACTCCCGTTTCTACAGTGATGTTTGTAGACAGAAACCCTAGCCGGTTTAAGATCTTTGCAATCAAACTCATGGTGTCCTCATCAAGCGCCGGTGACTTTTCAAGCGGTTGTCTGCCACGCCACGTCGTTTTGCTGGAATTGATTGTGTCATGGATTGTCTTCAGATCTTCCCGACGTATTCATGCGTTCACCTCCCTTTATACACCTCCGAATGCCCCTCGTGAAGTTCCCGGCTCTCCGTGAATCGTTTTGCGAATTCTGAATCCCTCAAGATCAACAGGTGTTTAGTGTTCGATTTCTCCGCCGCCCTGGTAAAATTGAACGAACCGTTGATGATCGGAGATTGCTTCACAACTTTGTCTTGGCCAGGTCAGCCAAGTCCGGCCTCCACTCTGGTTTGAAGATCACTAGTTGACCCCTCATGCCCTGATGCTGGCAATAAAGAGCCTTGGTGATCATTCCCTTTTCGTCCTTCTCTGTGTACGTCCAGTCCAGAGGAGTGGAATCGTGAATCTTCTCCGGGCTGGTGTCAGTCTTGGGCTCTGGTTTGGTCTGCAATTCCCATGCGGCCTTCGAACCTGCCACGGATCGAAAAGCGCTCGCCTCCAAATCCTGAATCCGGCTCCCGTCCTTCTTGTTGACAATCACGTAGATGGACACGTTGTCCAGGTAGCCGAACTCATACTTGTAGGCCTTGTCCTCGTGACGGGTGGCTCCCTTTGAGTTGTATCTCCCTCCTCCGGGGTAAGCCAGTTGGGTGACATATTGCAGTTTCACTTGATCAGCCGTCAGTCCAATCATACTCGTTCTCCTTTCACGTTCCCCGTTCCGCTTCCATCGGTTCCATAGGCAGATGGCTCACGGAAACTTATTACGAAAGTATTCTACACCCGATTCATTCAGGATCAAGGCGACATGCCATCGGGTGGTCTTGCTCTTGATGTCGTTCTGATTTGATTGCCAGAACTGCGGGTGACTGAGATCCCCGCATCACTTCTGCCCGGCAAAAAGAAACTCCAAACAGTCTGGTTGGGTGGAAGTGCCCCTTCGATGACGACCACGGTTCCGGGCTTATCGCGTCACGGGTTTGGCGGGTTGCTCTTGCCTGTGTCGGGCGAATCCGAGATGAATATTTCGAGGCCGGAGGTCTGGATCATTCTCCTGGCGAACTGGTTTGCGCCTGTGAGCTTGAATTTCCCCTTCGGCACCTCCTGGGCCGACTTGATGACCGTCCGGAGAAACAGCGATGATACGTAATCCACCTGGCTGATGTCGAAGATGATGGAGACGGTCTGCGGAGGATTCTCCTTCAGTATGAGTTCAATTGCGCTCTCGATCTCCGAATCATTCTTTGTGCAGATGTCACTGTTGAGACGCCCGCGGAAGACGAAAGTCAAGGTCCTGGACGAGCTGTCGAAACTGGAACTCACGTTTTCCATATGGAGCATTTCCCTGTTAATAGGTTTAAAAACACTGACTCGCTATCTGCGACTCAGTCGCGAAAAATATCATCGTGTCCCAGAGTGTCAAAAGCGGCTCGCGCGCACGGCGTCGTCGGACAGGCCGACGGAGTTCCTTCGAGGCCAATCCCGTTTCGGGCTTATCGCGTTACAGGTTTGGCGGGTGGCGTGCCGGCTTGGGCCGCTCCACTGCTGGTGGCAGTGGTGAACCGGCTGAGATCAATCATCATGGCGTTGAGGACTTCCACCTTCACGCGCATTTTCTCGGAGGACATCATCTTCCCCGCTGCATTTTGCATGGTGTTCCACTGTCGGATCAGGCTGCTGTAGTCCAGACCGATGTTGCCTCCCGGCTGCCATGCGCGAACGGCGCGAAGGAAGCGACCCGCCTCGGTCGCAAAGAAGCGAACGCTGTCCGCCGCCGTGGTGTCATACGCGCCTGCCATATACATATTCTTGGACGTGAGGTAGGAATCGGGCCGCAGCGCCAGTTCCTGCAGGCTGATGGCGACGGTTTCGATTTTGGCGGCGGCGTCGGCGATCTTGTCGCGGTCTTCGTAACGGAACCCCCAGCCTGTCGACGGATTGGTGGCGCATCCCGCCGCTGTGAATACCGCCAAAGCCAGAACAATTTTCGCAATCTTCAGTTTCATTGCCAACCTTTCTATCACTGTTGCACTGCGACCGGAACCGATTTTGCGCAAGTGCCAGTGTCTTACTTGATCCGTTCCACCAGCGGCCGGATGTGCTTGTTAATCGCGGCTTCGTCGCCGGCTGCCACGCGCGGCACACCTGTGAACAGATACCACTGCTCAACATGCTCCACTGACCTGCCCGTCGCAAGGTCGCCGATGGGACCAAGCGATTCCACCTCCAGCATGTCTTGATTGGTGAACGTCTCCATGTTGCAGCCGTTGTCGGGATAAGTCGCGCCACGCTTGTATTCGATCGTCTTGATGAAAAACAGGCCGTTGCGCAGATAACCGATCCATTTCTCCTGGTGTGCCAATCCGATCTTCGTCGGGCCTTTCTGCGGGTCCTGCGACAGCGTGAAGTAGCGGGTGCCCCAACGCCAGCGCGCGTCAGCGAAATCCGTGTAAGCCCAGATCGTCATGAACTGGTTGGGCTGCAACTCCTCGTCGTGGGTCTTCTTGGCCGGCAACGGGATGATCTCCATGCCGCCCGGCGCCATCACCGTCAACGCCCACGGCGCGACGCGGACTTTTTTCTTGCCGATGTTCTTGAGCCGGTGCACGACCGTGACGTGGTTGGCCTTTGCGTCCAACGTGATGTCCATCTCTTTTTGGATGCCGTTGGGGGTTTCCGGCGCGGGGACGAACCGCACGCTATTGGGGCCGAGCTTTTTCGTTACCACCGGCGTGTTGTCGGGGAAATAACTGAACGGCATGCCTTCTGGCGCGAGCCAAAGCCGGTGGCCGCCGCGGATTTGCCAGTCTTTCTCGCCGCACTTGCCCATCTGCGGGTCGTAGTTCTTGAACACGTTCTCGCCACCGACCGGACCGAGGAAGATCACTCGCGGCCCGATGTCCAGCGTGACGATCAACTCCATCTGTTGGTTGGAGAGCTTCAGGTTGTTCTTCCAGCCCCTGTATTCGACGGTTTCCATGGCGACCTCCGCGGTTTGGGCGGCAACGGCCGCCGCAAGAATGGTTGCTAGACCGGCAATTGTTCTCATGTCACTCCTTCTGGCGTCGTTCCGATGCAGTCCGAAGCTGCCGGAGTTTCTAACGACCGCCGCCGGCTTTTACCAGAGCAAAGTGGCAGCGATGCCGTTTGTCTTGCTCCGTTGGTGAGTGGCGGGCTAGATTCAGCGGCAGAACATGTCTGACATAGCCACCAACCGCAAGGCGCACCGTGATTATGCCATCCTCGAAACGATGGAGGCTGGCATCGTGCTGACGGGCACGGAGGTTAAGAGCCTCCGCGGCGGCCGTGCCACGATCAACGACGCCTTTGCCCGGCTCGACAAGGGGGAGGTCTGGCTGTTTAACGCCCACATTCCCGAATACTCTCACGGCAACATCTGGAACCACAACCCGACGCGCCAGCGCAAGCTGCTGCTTCACCGTGACCAGATTCACCGCCTCATGGGCCAGATGGCCATCAAAGGCAAGACGCTCGTCGCTCTCAAGCTCTACTTCAACAAGCGGAATGTCGCAAAAGTCGAGATCGCTCTCGCCGAGGGCAAGACGCAGGTGGATCGCCGCGAGGACATCAAGCGCCGCACCGCCGAGCGCGAGATGGCGCAAGCCATGAGCCGTGCGTTCAAACAGAAGCGATAGCTGCCGCCTCCCGCGCGGCGGCTTACAACGCGATTTCGCCGACGATCTTTTCGACCAGGTCTGTGATCGTCACCACGCCCAGCGGCCGTTTCTTTACGTCGAGCACCACAGCCATTGGCATGGCCGCGCCGCGCAATCGCGCCAGCACCCGGTCGAGCGGCTCGGCGTTGTCCACCGTCGGAGCGGGCCGGCAGAAATCGGCGGCGGTCTTTGTGGCGACGTCACCGTCGCTGAAAAGGATTTCATAGATGTTGATGACGCCGGCGAGATTGCCGGCCGCGTCGAGCACCGGCAGTTGCGAGAAATTGCGTTCGCGCGCCTGCCGCAACACTTCGGCGATGGAGGTTTGCGGTGTGACGGCGAGCACGCAGACCATCGGCACCATCACGTCGCGCACCGGCGTGGCGCACATCTCGAAGACTCCGGCGATCATCTTGCGCTGTTCCACTGACGGCTGGCTGGCCATTTCGCCTTCGCGGGCGATGAAAATGAGCTCCTCGCGGGTTACGAACAGCTCCTTCCGGGCGCGTTCGAGGCCGGCCAGCCGCATGAAGGCCGATGCAAAGAACTCGAACGTGACCGTCAGCGGCGTCATCGCCACCGCGCACACATGTAACGGTCGTGCCAGCGCCATGCTCAGCCGGAACGGATAAAGCCGGAACAACGATTTCGGCACCAGTTCACCGACGATCAGCAGCACGAGCACCATCAATACGACCGCCAGCGCGATGCCCACGCGCGGCGGCAACGGCCAGTGACGCAGCGCCGCGTGCACCGCAACGACCGTGGCGGTGACGTTGACAAGGTTATTGCCCACCAGCACCGTCGCCAGCAGCCGTTCCGGCCGATCGATGTATTGCTGCAGGATGATCGCACGCGGGTCGTGTCGCCGGACGCGGTCGCGGAGACGGATCTTGTTCAGTGAAAGCAAACTAGTCTCAATGCCCGAGAAGGAGAACGAGAGCGCCACGCAGATGAGCAACACGATGATTTCCGTTGCGCTCATGGGGTCGCCTCCATGCGATCCAGCCGCAGACCGGTGATGCGGTTCTTGGCGACGCGCTCGACCGTGAACTGCACATCGCCGATGCGGACCTGTGCGCCGGGCCGCGGGATGCCGCCGAGCCGCGTGGCGACCAGCCCGCCGACGGTTTCGACACCGTGGCCTGCCAGCCGCAGACCGAGCTGCTCGTTGAGGTCGTCCAGGCGCGTCTCGCCCGACACCTGCCACGCGTGGTCCGACAGCGGACGGATGTCCTGCTCCGACTGCCGGAACTCGCCTGCTGTGTCGCCGACGATTTCTTCGAGAATGTCGGACATCGTCAGGACGCCCTCGGTGCCGCCAAACTCGTCCACCACGATGGCCATCGGCTGCTTATGGATCTGGAAGCTTTTCAGCAACCGCGCCGCATTCATGGACTCCGGCACGAACGACGGCGGGTCCATGATTTCCAGCACATCCTCGTCTGGCGACAGCAGAAACTTCCGCACGTCCAGAACGCCGACGATCGTGTCCGGCGATTCGTCATAGATCGGCACGCGCCGATGGTTGGCTTTTTTCAGGAACGCGATCAACTCCGGCTTCGGCATCGTGGCCGGCACACACGCCATGTCCACGCGCGGCGTCAGCAGATCTTTCGCGGTGTGACGGCGCAGGTGCAGGATGTCCTGGATCATGTTCTTCTCGGTTTCGCGCAGCACGCCTTCCTGAAGGCTGATCTCCAGCAACGTGCCGACCTCATCGTCGGAAAGACCCGGGGTCTTGGCGGTCTTGGGCGCCACCAGCCGCAGGAGTGTGTCCGAGACACCCTGCGAGAGGGCCAACAACGGCCCCATCATTCGCACCAGCGCCAGTGTCGGTCCTGCAACAACGCGCACGACGCGAATGGGATTGAGCACTGCCAGCAGTTTCGGCAGCAGTTCCCCCACCGTCACCAGCAGCACGACCATGATCGCAATCGTGCCGAGCGCCGCCGTGGAAGGAAGATGCTGCTGCACCAGGAGCCAGAACACCAACGCTGTCGCGACCGTGTTCACGATGGTGTTGCCGAGTAGGATGGTTGAGAGCAGCCGCCATGGCGTTGCAAGCAACTCGGTCACGATGACACCAAGCGCGGGTGATTGTTCTTCGAGCCGGCGCGTGTGGATTTTTCTCAGCGAGAAAAGCGCCGTCTCGGTGCTGGAGAAGAACGCCGACAGCCCCAGCAACAGCAACAGGGCGAAAAACGGTATAAGCCAGTCAATCATCGCATTTGCACGCGCACCGACGCCCCCGACCTTAGCCGACCACCGCCGCCTGCGTCAACGGCAGCAGAGGAACCCCCCGCGTCTTGTTGTGGCTACTGCTGGCGTGGCTTCAGATAACCCAGCGCCAGTCCGAGCAATCCGGCTGTCCATTGCGTCGTCTTCATCACCAGCAGACCCAAGCCATGCAACGGGTCGCGCGCCAGCAACCGCCACTGGCGCAGGAACGCCGGCTTCAGCGGCGCAAACCGTTTCACGCCGGTCGAGCCGGCGCTCTTGAAGTAATCGCGCATCTTCGAACCGTAGTAGAATTTCTTCCGCACCACCGACCAGAAGCCGGCCGGCTCGTGGTGGACGAGCGCCACGCCGGTCCGCGCGATCTTGAATCCGGCCGCCTTGAGCTTGTCGTGCAGCTCAAAATCCTCGCCGGCGATCATCGCTTCGTTGTAGCCCCCAACCTGCCAGTAGGCGCTCACGCGGATGAAACGGTTGGCCGCCTCCATATAGGGATCGTTAAAGTAACAGCGCTTTTCCAACTTCTGGCACCCGGCCCAGAAGCCGCTGCCGCCTCCTTCCTCAGGAATGATGACCGCATCGGCGCCTTCCGCTGCGAGCCGCACGCAATCTGCCACCAGCGCCGGCCTCAATTCCATGTCGCTGTCGAAGAACATCACGAACTCGCCCCGCGCCTGCCGCGCGCCGAAGTTGCGCTGCACATTGCGCTCCGGTCCCTGCGTGAAAAACCGCGCCTCCGGGTAGCGCGTCCGCACCAATTCCGATTCGCCGTCTGTGGAATGGTTGTCCACGACGATCACCTCGATCGGTTTGTAATCCTGCGCGCGGATGGAATCCAGCAGCCGCGGCAGAATCGCCGCGGAGTTCTTCGTCGGAACAATGATGCTGACCAAGGGTTCGGACATCCGCGCTATTATGCTGATTTCCCCGCCAGACGGAAGCCTGATGCGGCGGGTGAAATGCAAAAACGCCGGGCGAGGAACGCCTTCACGTTTCGCGTTTCACATTTTGCGTGTATCCTGTGGGGCATGAGCGCCAACGAAAAACCCAGACTGCGGCCCATTGAGGCGTTCCCTTTCGATCAGGATGGACGACAACTGGTGGTGCTGCGCGATCCGTTGCGCTGGACAGAAAACTCCGTTGTCGTCTCGCCGACACTGATTCCCATCCTCCAGCGGTTTACCGGCGAGAACACCGTGGTCGACATCCAGGCGGAATTCGCGCGCGCCACAGGCCAGATTTTGCCGAGCGAAGCGCTCAATGGCGTGATCGCCAAACTCGACGAAGCGCTGCTGCTCGACAACGAGCGGTTCCAGCATTATCGCGACCAGCTCGTGCGCGAATACAGCGAATCGCCCGTGCGGCCTGCGACGCACGCCGGTGCAAGCTACCCGGGTGAATCGGAGGCGCTTGCGGTGGTGCTCAACGAACATCTCGCCGCGGCCGGTGGCCCGGACGGCACGTCGCCGCTCGCCGGCCAACTCATTGGCCTTATTGCGCCGCACATTGACTTGCGCCGCGGCGGGCCGACGTTCGCGCGCGCCTATCGCCAACTCCACAGCCGCACCGACATCGAGTTGTTCGTCATACTCGGCACCGGCCACCAGCCGATGCACCACCGCTTCGGCGGGCTGCGGAAAGACTACGAGACGCCGTTCGGCACAGCGCGAACCGATCGCGACGCACTCGAATCGCTCGCGGCAGAACTGCCGTTCGGTTTCTTTGACGATGAGTGGGCGCACCGCTCCGAGCACAGCATCGAATTTCAGGTCGTCTGGCTGCAACACATCTTTGGCGGCAATCTCAAGGCCGGCATCGTGCCGGTGCTGGCCGGTTCATTCCACGAGTTCAGTGAGACGGGCGCGTCGCCGCTCGGCGACCCGCAGGTAGCCGGCTTCACGCAGGCGCTGCGCAAACTGGTGGAGGCGCGGCGCGGCAAGGTCTGCATCGTCGCGGGCGTGGACTTCGCGCACGTCGGCGGGCGGTTTGGCGACGAGGAGGCAATGGACGAAGCGCGCCGCACACGACTGGAACGCGATGATCGCGCCATGCTCGACGCGATCCTCTCGTGCGACGCGGAAAAGTTTCACCACAACATCGCCGCGGACAAGGACGCGCGGCGCATTTGCGGCTACCCTGCCATCTACGCGCTGCTGGCATCGCTCCAGCCGGCGACAGCGCGGCTCCTCGACTACGGCCAATCGCACGAGACGGAGACGAATTCCGTCGTCAGCTTCGGCAGTGTTGCGTTCTACCGCTGACGGCTTGCCTTCATCGGTGTTGCTGATACGCTCGCGCCCGTGAAGCGACTTGCTGGATGGAAATCCTGGCTGTTGACGCTGGCCGCCGCGTTGCTGCCGCTTGACGTTCCTGCCTCGCCAACTGGCGAACAACCCGCCGGCGTTATTGCCTCGGGCACGCCGTCAGCCACTCCCTACTATGTGCGCGACAGTGGTGTGACAGGGCCGACGGTGGTGATCACGGGCGGCGTCCACGGCAACGAACCAGCGGGCGCGTATGCCGCAGACCAGATTCGCCATTGGCCTATCACGCGCGGCAAGCTCATCATCGTGCCGCGCGCCAACGTCGTCGCGCTGAAAGCTGACAAGCGCAACATACCGGGCGAACCCGTCGAAGTGGCCAATCTCAACCGCAATTTTCCCAAGGCCAGTGAGAAGGAATCGCCACGTGGCGCGCTGGCGCTGGCACTATGGGAATTTGTGCAGCGGCAGAAACCGGCATGGTGCGTTGACCTGCACGAAGGCTCCGATTTCAACGCGATGACCGGCAAAAGCGTCGGCAGCAGCGTCATCGCCTTCCCGACGCCGGACGACAAAGCCGTCGCGCTTGCGATTCAGACGGCTGTCAACGCCAACATTACCAACCAGAACCACCGCTTCACGCTGCGCGGCCCGCCGGTGGACGGCAGCCTTGCGCGCGCTGCCGGGGAGCATCTCGGTGCACACGCGATGATTCTGGAAACCACGAGCAAGAGTCAGGCGCTGTCCGTTCGCGCCCGGCAGCATCGCATCATGGTGCACGTGCTGTTGAATCATCTGGGCATGATCGACGGATCGGTCACTCCCGAACTGATGACCTCGCGCGTCCCTCCCATCACTCCAGTCCCGCGCCTTGCAGTTTACGACGACGGCGGCACCGGTGGCGTTGGTGCGGCGAGGATTGTCGAGCAAGTTGGCAGGCAACCGGGTACTGTCGTCGTGCGCGTGTGCGGTGACGACATTCGTGCGGGCGCGCTCGGCCAATTCAACGTGATTGCCGTTCCTGGCGGCAGCGGCAGCAAGGAAGCCGCAACGATTGGCGAAGACGGCCGCGACCGCATCCGGAAGTTCGTGGAGAACGGCGGCGGCTACATCGGCATTTGCGCCGGCGCGTATCTGGCCACCAGCGGCTTCTCGTGGGGATTGAGGATTCTCGACGCAAAAACGGTTTCGCCGAAATGGGATCGCGGTCACGCCATGGTGAAGCTCGAACTGACCGACCAGGGCCGCCGGATTCTCGGTAACATCCAGGGCACGTTCGACTGCAAATACGCCAATGGTCCGATTCTCTGCCCCGCCCACGTTGAGTCACTGCCTGATTACGAGCCGCTGGCGTTTTTCCGCACCGAAGTCGCCGAGCACAATGCGCCGCCGGGCATCATGGTCAATTCTCCCGCCATCGTCGCCGGCCGTTGCGGCAAGGGCCGCGTCGTCGTCAGCAGCCCGCATCCGGAGCAGACGAAAGGACTGGAAGAATTCATCCCGCGTGCCGTCGCCTGGGTTACAGATCGCGCGAGCATCGCGGAGAAAACGAACGCCAGATGAAAACGTTCGCAAACCATCTTGCCGTCACATGGGCTATCCTCGTGTTGACATCGTTGAACGTGCAGGCCCAGTCCATCCAGACAAAGTCGCCGCCGCTGGAGCCATGGGATCCGGTTAGCGCCTACCGCGAGCGCCAGATCGAAGGTTGGCGAGTGTTGGTCAACCAGAAGCTCGATTGCGACGAGCAGAAGGAGCTTTGCGACGAGACGTTGAAATTGCTCGGCGATCACCTCTATCGCGTCAGTCGCGTCGTGCCAGCGGGGGCGCTGGCGAAGCTGCGGCGGGTGCCGATCTGGGTGGAACGGGCGCACCCGCGGCACAAGTGCATGTGTTATCACCCGTCGCCGGTCTGGTTGCGCGAGCACGGGATGAACCCGGAGAAGGCTGGCGCGGTCGAACTTGCGAACGCGGCGACGTTCCTGAAGTGGACGCACGAGCAGCCGTGGATGGTCCTGCACGAACTGGCCCACGCCTATCACCACAAAGTGCTCGGCCATGATCACAAGGAAATCAAAGAGTGTTTCCAACGCGCCGTCGCGTCGAAGCGCTATGAGTCGGTGCTCTATTTCAACGGCCAGCGCAAACGCCACTACGCGCTCAACAACGACCGGGAATACTTCGCCGAGGCCACCGAGGCGTTCTTTGGCACCAATGACTTCTACCCGTTCGTTCGCGCCGAACTGAAGGAGCATGATCCAGAGATGTTCAGCTTGCTTGAGAAGCTTTGGGGTGTGCGGCAATGAAACGCCGCCAAGTTTCACAAACACTCTCGCCGTGCGCGGTCGATTGCTCTATAACATCCGTCCCATGAGAACTGCGTTCCGCTCCAGCTTCGCACTCCTGTCGCTGCTAGTCCTGATCACTTCTTCCGCCGCTGCGCCGCCGAATCCCGCCGCGCTCGGCATGGACGCGGCGAAGCTGAAGGAAATCCCGACACGGATGCAGAAGTTTGTGGATGACAGCGTCATCTCCGGCGCGGTCACGCTCGTGGCGCGGCGCGAGGGTGTGGCCTGCCTTGACGCGGTGGGCTTCAGTGATCTTGCGGCGAAGCGGCAGATGCGCGCCGACGACCTGTTCTGGATTGCCTCGATGACCAAACCGCTCACGGCCACCTGCGTTCTGATGCTTCAGGATGAGGGCAAGCTTTCCGTCGAGGACCCGGTCGAAAAACATCTGCCGGAGTTCAAGGGTCAGTGGATGGTTGCCGGTCGCAGCAAGGACACGCTGACGCTCAAGCATCCGGCGCGGCCGATCACACTTCGCGACCTGCTCACCCACACCTCCGGCATCGGCAACGTGGACTCGCCGCGTCCGAATTGCTCGCTCGCCGAACTGGTGATGGCCTATGCCCAGCAACCATTGCAGTTCGAACCGGGCAGCAAGTGGGCATATTCCACCGCCGGCATCAACGTGCTCGGCCGTGTCGTCGAGGTTGTATCGGGCCGGCCATTCGCGGAATTTCTCGACGCGCGCTTGCTCAAACCGCTTGGCATGAAGGACACGACGTTTTGGCCGACGCGGGCGCAGGCGCGCCGTCTTGCGAAAGCCTATCAGCCCGCCGGAAGCGGTCGCGGTTTGGAGGAAACGGGCATTTATTTCATCAAGGGCGAGCTGACATCGCGCGACCGCACGCCATTTCCCGGCGGCGGGCTTTTCTCCACCGCGCCGGACCTTGTGCGGTTCTACCGGATGATTCTCAACGGTGGTGAAAGCGGCGGACGGCGCTACGTGTCGAAGGCTGCGGTCGAGCAGATGACACGCATTCAAACCGGCGAGCTGAAGGCTGGCTTTGTCGAGGGCATGTCGTTTGGACTTGGCTGGGGCGTCGTGCGCCAGCCCGCGGGCGTGACGGCGATGCTCTTGCCCGGCACGTGCGGCCACGGCGGAGCCTACGGCACACAGGGTTGGATTGACACAAAGCAGAACCTGATCGTCGTGTTGATGATCCAACGCCTGAAGCAACTGCCGAACGGCGACGCCTCCGTCGTTCGCAGTGCGTTCCAGGAAGCAGCGGTCGCGGCGATCAAGAAGTGAGCGAGTTGGACGGTGCAATAACGGTTGGACTCTGAAAGGACACGGTCATGAAGAGAATGTTGATACCGGTTGTGACGGCTTTATTGGCGGGCGGCGTGTTTGCGGCGCAACCGGACGTGGCGCCGCCCTACCAGCCCACCGATTCGGAACTGGCCTCGATCCGCGCCAAGCTCGATGAGTTCCGGAAGGCATATAAGACGCTGCCGATTGGCCGGGTACTCACCCCACTGGAGAAGATGGAGAAGAAGGTCTTCCCAGTGGACATGAGCCTGCTGCCCGACGTGGAGGTTTACGGAAAGGCTGCCGAATGGATGCTGCGCTATCCGAAGGAGGAGTTTTGGACGGCCAACGATGTGAAGAACACGCTCGACACGCTCTCGCTTGGACTGGCGCGCATCAAGCAGATCGCCGAGGGCAAGCCTTCGTGGCCGACCGCCAAGGGCTGTATCGTGCGCGGTTTTCGATCGCGGATAGACGGCAGCGTGCAGCCTTACGGGCTGAAGATTCCCGATAGCTACGATCCGAAGAAGCCGATCCGGCTCGACGTGGTTCTGCACGGGTTCGGACCGACCATGAACGAGGCTAATTTCATTGCTGCGCGCGATACGGGCAAACCCGCCACGGCCGGCCAGGAATACATCCGGCTCGAAGTTTTCGGCCGGCTCAACAACAGCTACCGCTGGTGCGGCGAGACCGACGTGCTGGAGGCGATGGATTCGGTGCGGGCGCGTTACGCGATTGATCCCGACCGCATCGTCATGCGTGGGTTCTCGATGGGCGGCGCAGGCTCGTGGGGCATGGGCCTTCACTACCCGGACATGTGGGCCGCGTTCGAGGCCGGCGCAGGCGGGCCGGGCGGCTCGCGAAGTGGATTCAAGAACGACGCTCCGTCATCCGCGTCGGATGCTGTCGGCCGGATTTATAACACCGTCGGCTGGATGCTCAACGCTGCCAACGTGCCGACGGTCGGTTATTGCGGCGAAGACGATGGGCCGCTGGGCGCACTGAAGGCTGGTCGCGAGCAACTCGAGGGCGAAGGATACAAGTTCACCCCGGCGGGCCTCAACTGGACCACGACGGACTTGCGCTGCGTGTTCCTCGTCGGACCAAAGACGGAGCACAAGTGGCATCCCGACAGCCAGGCCGAGTCCAACAAGTTCATTGACGAAGCCTGCGTCAAAGGCCGCCAGCCGCCGGCGCACATCAGGTTCATCTCATACTCACTGCGCTACCATCGCTGTTTCGACATCACCGTGGACGGAGTCGAAACCGGCTACGCGCGCACGGAAGTGGACGCGTTGACGAGCGCCGACAAGAAGCAGCGGACTCTCAAGACGAAAAACGTCGCGCGCTTGATCCTGGCATATCCGGTCGCGGGCCAGAGCCTTTCGCTCGACGGACAGTTGTTTCCGTTCGGGCCGCTGCAGCAGCCGAGACCGCAAACGCGGATGCCCGCGTTTGGCATGCGCCGCGCCGCGCCCCCGCCTCCGCCGCCCGCGCCGCCGCAGATTCTGTTTGAAAAGAAGAACGGCAAATGGGCCATGAGCTACGTCACCGACGCGCAGCTTCTGGCCGACAAGACCGTGCGCAAGCGCCCCGGCCTGCAAGGCCCCGTCAACGATTTCCTGATGGACTCGTTCATCTGCGTGCGGCCGACTGGCACGCCGCAGCATCCGCTGGCGAACGATTATGCGAAGGCCGCCGTGGACCGCTTCGCGAAGTCGTTCTCAAAATGGCTGCGGGGTGACATCCGCATCAAGAACGACACCGAAATCACCAAGGAGGACATCGCCAACAGCCATATCGTCGTGTTCGGCGACGCCGGCAGCAATAGCTTGCTCGCGCAGATTGCCAACCGCCTGCCGATCCAGTGGGACAAGACGGGCGTTCATGTTGGCAAGAAGAACTTCGACGCAAACGACCATCTGCCAGCGTTCATCTGCCCGAACCCGTTCAACTCTCACCGCTACTTGGTCGTCAACTGCGGCGACAACCTGCTCAGCACCCGCGAGCTTCGGAAGACCGTCGCCCTCTCGTGGCAGCAGCTCGCTGATTACGACGTGTTGAAGCTGAGCAAGGAGTCCTCGGGCGAGATCAAGGGCACAAGCGTCGCGCAGGGCTTGTTCGACGAGAACTGGAAGGTGTCGGAAAAGTAGGACAGACATCGTGGGAGCATGGCTATGAATAGATATGGTTCTCGAATCGCCGTCACCATCACACTGTTGGCGGCGTTCCTGTGCGGCTTCACAGATGTTGTGATGGCGGCTTCCCGCAAGCTCGCGCCGCCCTATCAGCCAACCGACGCCGAGAAACAGCAAATTCAAGCGAAGGCTGACGAATTGGCGGCGGCGTTGAAGCAACTCGTTGGGAAGAAACCTGACGCCGCGTTGCTCGCCGACGTGGAGGTTTATCACAAGGCCGCCGACTGGATTTTGCGCTACGCCAACGAGGAATTTTACGCGAAACGTTACGTCGCCGATGCGCTCGCCGCGCTCGACCGCGGGCTGGCGCGGGCGAAGGAACTCGCCGCGAACAAACCGTCGTGGCCGGCGCAGAAAGGCCGGCTGGTGCGGGCTTATCGTTCGCGCGTGGACGGCAGCGTCCAGCCGTATGGATTGATCATTCCCGACAGCTACGACGGCAAGAAGCCCGTGCGTCTCGACCTGGTGCTCCATGGCCGCGGCGGCACGCTCAACGAGGTCAGTTTCATCGCTTCGCATGACGCTGACAGCAAGAGCAAGCCGGTGCCAAAGGAACAGGACTACATCACGCTGGAGGTTTTTGGCCGCGTCAACAACGCCTACCGCTGGGCTGGCGAGACTGACGTGTTCGAGGCGCTCGCGTCGGTCCAGCAGCGATACAAGATTGATGACAAGCGCATCGTGCTTCGCGGTTTCTCGATGGGTGGCGCGGGCGCGTGGCACCTCGGCTTGCACCATCCTGACCGCTGGGCCGCCGTCGAAGCCGGCGCGGGTTTCACCGACACAAAGAAGTACGTGGGTGCCCGGCTCGACGCCCTCAAGCCGTGGCAGGAAACGACGTTGCATATCTACGACGCCGAGGACTGCGCGCTCAATGCCTTCAATGTTCCCTGGGTCGCCTATGCGGGAGAGGATGATCCAGCCATCCGGTGCACGATCAGCATGCGTGAGGCGCTGGAGCGCGAAGGTTTCAAGTTCAAGCCCGACGGACTAAACTGGCTCACCACCGACTTGCATGCCATCTTCCTCATCGGCCCGAAGACGCCGCACCGCTGGCATCCGGAGAGCAAGGCGGCGAGCGACAAGTTTATCAACGAAGCGGTGGCGGCCAAGCGGAGCGAACCGGCGCACGTGCGTTTCGTCACCTACACGACCCGGTTCAATCGCTGCAGCTGGGTCACCGTGGATGCGCTGGAGAAGCACTACGAGCGCGCAGAGGTGGACGCGCGTCTCAGCAACAAAGGCAGCCAACTTGACATCAAGACACGCAACATCGCGCGGCTCGTCCTGCCCGACCAGCCGCAAGGGCCACGTTTGACGATTGACGGCCAGCGTGTGCAACTGCGAGCGCACCTTCACGCCAAGCCGTCGGACCTGGTGCTGGAGAAGAAGGGCGCTTCATGGACCGCAAGTGACATGGCTTTCAGCCAGTTGGACCGCCAGTTGCCGCTGCGCAAGAAGCACGGCCTCCAGGGCCCGATAGACGACGCCTTCATGGAGCCATTCCTCTGCGTGCGGCCAACCGGCGTGCCGAACCAGGTGCTTGCCGGCGACGGGGCCAAGGCCCGGCTGGAGTTGTTCGTGAAGGAGTTCTCGAAATGGATGCGCGGTGATGTGCGGCTGAAGGACGACGCAGCCGTTGCCAACGACGACATCGCCAATCACAATCTCGTTCTTTTCGGCGACCCGGCGAGCAACCGTCTCCTCGCCCGGATTGCCGACAAGCTGCCGATTCGTTGGACGAAAACCTCGATCACCGTCGGCGGCAAAACCTTCAGCGCGGCGGATCACGTGTTGGTCATGATCTATCCAAACCCGCTCAACCCGGGCCGCTACGTCGTGCTCAACAGCGGCCACACGTTTGGCGAAAAGGAATTCCGCGGCACCAATGCGCTGCTGTTCCCGCGCCTCGGCGATTATGCGGTGATCAAGCTGACGAAGTTGCCGACTGGCGGGTTGAGCGAAGAGGTCGTGCTGGCGGGATTGTTCGACGACAAGTGGCAGGTGGCGGACAGCGGGAAGTGAACACCTCCGTGGGCTTAGGGTCGCTGCTCAGCCGTGCAGAGGAGGCTTGCCGCTCGCGGCGGCGCGTCGCATAGTGACGGGCGTGGCTGGATTGATTCCTGATCATGTGCTTGACCAAGTCCGTCACGCCAACGACATCGTTGACGTGATCGGCTCGTATCTGCCCAACCTCAAACGCGCCGGTTCGGCGTTCAAGACGCTCTGCCCGTTCCACAAGGAAAAGACGCCGTCGTTCAACGTCAATCCGCAGATGCAGCTCTTCAAGTGCTTCGGCTGCGGCGTTGGCGGCGACGTGATCAAATTCGTCATGCTCTGGGACCGGCTGGAGTTCCGCGAGGCGGTGGAACTGCTGGCCAAGCGCGCGGGCATCGCGCTGGAACTCGGACCCGACCACGACCGCGGAGTAGCACCGCAGAAGGCGACGCTCTACAAGCTGCACGACGAGGCGGCGGACTTTTTCCACCGGCAGTTGATGAAGGAGCCGGCGGCACAGGTCGCGCGCGATTACCTGAAGAAACGGAAAGTGGCGATGGAGGCGGCGCGCGAGTTCATGCTCGGCTACGCGCCGGACGCGTGGGACGTGATGTTGCAGTGGGGCGCGGCACGGAAATATCCGCCGCAGATGCTCGCGCTGGCGGGACTGGTGATCGAACGCGAAGGCGGTGGTTACTACGACCGGTTCCGCGGGCGGCTGATGTTCCCGATTCGAGACGAGCAGGGGCGCGTCATCGGGTTTAGCGGCCGCGTGCTTGCCGGCGACGAGAAGACGGCGAAGTATGTGAACTCGCCGGAGTCACCGATTTTCACCAAGGGCCGCGTGCTCTATGGCCTCGACAAAACCAAGCGTGCGATGGTGGATGCAAAACAGGCCATCGTCTGTGAGGGCCAGCTCGACCTGATCGCCTGTTATACCAACGGAGTGCAGAACATCGTCGCGCCGCAAGGCACGGCGTTCACGGGTGACCACGGGCGCATCCTGCGGCGCTACGTGGACGAGGTGGTGCTCTGCTTCGATTCCGACGCGGCCGGGCAGGGCGCGGCGGTGCGCAGCGTGGATGAACTGCTTGCCGCGGGTCTCGTGGTGCGCGTTGCCACGATGCCCGCCGGTCACGACCCTGACAGCCTGGTGCGCGACGAAGGACCGGATAAACTTCGCGCTGTGATCGCGGCAGCGCGGCCGTTCTTCGAGTTCCATCTCGATTACCTTTGCGCGCGGCACAATCCGCAGTCGGATACCGGCAAGGTGCAGATCAGCCGCGGGCTGGCCGAATCACTGATGAAGGTTTCCAACGCCGTGTTGCGCGCCACCTACGTGCAGCGCAGCGCCGCGCGTCTCGGTGTGCCGGAATCGGCGATATTGGAAGAGATGGGCAAACTGCGTCGCGGTCGCGAGCGCGTTGCTGAGCCGGAGCCAGAAGCGGAGGTTTCGATCGAGTCGCCGCCGCGTCCGGCGCCGTTGCCGGCGGAGAAGATGCTGCTGCAACTCGTGCTCGGCTGCAAAGACGTCGTCGCGCCGGCCTGCGAGGCGCTCGATCCGCAGTGGCTCACGAGCAGCGCCGCGGGCGAGATGCTCACGGCGATCCACCAACTCCACACCGCCGGCCAATGGCGCGGGCCGGATCAGTTGCTGGACGAGTTTTCCGACGCGCAGGAATTGCTGGCGGACTTGCTCGTGGGTTTCTGCCAGCCACCCTCGCCGCAACAAGCGGCGCTGGACTGTACGCAGGCGCTGCGGCGGCGCTGGACCCAGAGTCGCATCGAGGTGCTCACCAACCAGTTGCGGCAACCCGGCCTTTCCACGGATCAGATCCAGCGAATTCAAAAGCAAGTTCTTGACTTGCGCAGGTGAGGTGTTCATATTGCGCAACTTTCGGCCCGTGAGGGCTTGACGTCCATAATGGGATAATTATGCCTAAAAAGAGCGCGACGACGCCTGATACTGCTGCAAAACCTGCTGTGCCCGCAAAGTTCGACCGCGAAGAGCGGAACGAAAAGATCAAGGAATTGGTCAAGCTGGCGCAGGAGCAGGGATACCTGACTTACGACGACATCAACGACGCATTGCCCGACACCGTCACGACGGCAGAGGAGCTTGATGCGATCCTGATCCTGCTTCGCGGCATGGACATCGAGATCATCGAGGCGTCGGAGGTGGATCGGTTCAAACAGGAAGCGCCGGAGCCGGAAGAAGAAAAGCCCACCGAGCGGCTCGACATTCTCGACGACCCGGTCCGTATGTATTTGAAGCAGATGGGCCAGGTGCCGCTGCTGACGCGCGAGCAGGAAGTTGAGATCTCGAAGCGCATCGAGACCGCCGAGCTGAACATGACGAAGATCCTGCATCGGTTCGGCTTCATCGCGAAGGAGTATCTCTCCATTGCCTTGCGGCTGCTTGAAGGGCGGGAATACGACAAGATGCGCAGTCTCTATGTGAGCCTGGGTTTTCCCGAAAATCTGTTCGGTGGCGGCAAAGAGCGGTTCGACCGCGTCATTCTGGACAAGAAGATAGACAGCCGCGAGAAATACATGAAGGCGCTGCCCAAGCTCGCCAGCGATGTGGCCAAGCTCGACCACACGGTGGACAAGCGTTATCAGGCGGCGATCAAGCTCGCCGGACCGGGCCGGAAGAAAGCCCTCCGTGGCGTTCAGGATGTGGACAAGAAGGTCCAGGCCAAGTTCAAGGATTTCTATTTCAAGCCGAAGGTGCTCGAGGAGTTCGTCGAGAAGGCCGACAAGTTCCGTGAAGAGACGGAGACAGCGCTGTTCGAACTGGAGCGGCTCCGGGCCAACGGCCACGGCCACGACGCCCGCGCGAAGGAACTCGAGCACAAGATGCACGAGTTCGAGCTTCAGGCGCGCATGTCCATCGAGGAAATTCCCAGCGCCCACACCGAGCTGAAGAGCTGGATGCGCAAAGCCATCCAGGCCAAATCCGAGATGGTCGAGGCCAACCTGCGCCTCGTCATCAGCATCGCCAAGAAATACACCAACCGCGGCCTCTCCTTCCTGGATCTCATTCAGGAAGGCAACATGGGCCTGATGAAGGCGGTCGAGAAGTTCGAGTATCGCCGCGGCTACAAGTTCTCCACCTACGCCACGTGGTGGATCCGGCAGGCCATCACGCGCAGCATCGCCGATCAAGCCCGCACCATCCGCATCCCGGTGCACATGATTGAGACGATCAACAAGCTGATGCGCGTGCAGAAGCAGCTCTTGCAGGAACTCGGGCGCGAGCCCGCCGCCGAGGAGGTCGCCGAGGAGATTCAGATGCCCGTGGATCGCGTGCGCGCCGTGCTCAAGATGGCGCAGCAGCCGATCTCGCTCCAGTCCCCCGTTGGCGACAGCGACGACACCAGTTTTGGCGATTTCATCGAGGACAAGACCGCCGAGAACCCGCTGGTGATGACGGCCTACTCGCTCCTGAAAGAGAAGCTCAACGACGTGCTCGACTCACTGACCGGCCGCGAGCGCCGCGTGCTGGAACTCCGTTTCGGCCTCGCCGACGGCTACAGCCGCACGCTGGAGGAAGTCGGCAAACAGTTCAAGGTCACCCGCGAGCGCATTCGGCAGATCGAGGCGAAGGCGTTGCGCAAAATGCGCCATCCGACGCGTATCCGGCAGCTCGAAGGCTTCCTGGATATGACGCAAGAGTAGCCGCCTGCTGTCGCGCGGCGGTCTCGATCGGGAAAGCGCAAGGTCCAGCTTATGCCATATCGAGTTCTCAGCCAGCAAGAGGTCGCAGACTATCTGCACCTGACCGCTGTGGACATCGAACGGCTTGTCAAGGATCACGACATCCCTTGCGAGGTGCGTGGCAAACGCGTCGTGTTTCGCAAACGGGACATTGACGAGTGGGCCTCACAGCGCGTCCTCAAACTCGCCGACAAGCCGCTGGCCGAGTATCACCAGAAGACCACCCGCGCCACTCAGGCCGCATTCCCGACCGCCGCCATCATGCCGGACATGATCCATCCCGCGTTTATCGCGGCCCGGATGACTGCCAAGACGAAGGCCTCCATCATCCGCGACATGGTTGCGCTCGCTGTGAACACCGGCAGGGTCTACGACTCGCGCGCCCTCATCACCAGCATCGAAGAACGCGAAGCACTTTGTCCCACGGCGTTTCCCGGCGGCCTGGCGCTCTTGCACTCGCGCTACCAGCAACCCACCTTCTCTGAAGAGCCGTTCCTCGTCCTCGGCCGCGCCCTCCAACCCATCCACTTTGGCTCACCCGACGGTTGTCCCACCGACCTCTTCTTCCTGGTTTGCTGCCAGGACGTGAAGATTCATCTCCACACCCTCGCGCGCATCTGCCTGATGGCACAGAAATCCGCGTTGCTCGACCAACTCCGCGAGGCCGAAGACGCCAACGCCATGTATGATTGCTTGGTGAACGCCGAGAAGGAAGTGCTGGAGAAGCAAAACGCCGCCGCGTAATTTGCGATTGCGCTGCGTTTGACTCAACCGTGCGTTTCCATTCGTCAGCGCCAGGACAGTTCTCAGCGCGAGCTTTGACCTTTTGCTGCGATGATGGCGAGTGCCACCGGCGAAACCGTCACGGCGTTTTCCGGCCGAGGAAGTGTTGGAAGAAGGCGTAGAGCTGGGAGTTGGATTCCTCGGTGGGAGAGTGAGCCGGGCGGTTGGTCATGCCGACGCGGTGAGTGAAGCCGAGAAACTGGTTCACGGCGACGGCGTGACTGAGCGCGGCCCAGCGCGCGGGGAAGTCCTCCGAGCCACCTGAGACAAAGAACGGACGCGGCGCGATCAACGCGTGCAACTCGTGCAGGTCGCGGCCGGTTTCCGCCATCTTCTTGTAGGCGCCGGTGCGCGGGTTCTCCGGCGTGATGAGGCCGCGCGCGGGACGTGGATGATCGCGGTCGAGACCGAGATACCACGGCTCCCAGTAGTTCACACTTGGCCGTTTCTCGTCGAACACGATGCCCGGATCGCTCACGGCGACGCAGGCGAACTTCTCCCACAGCGCGCCCGCGAACAGCGACCACTTCCCGCCGTAGGAATGCCCAACGACTCCGATGCGCCGGGCGTCCACTTCGCGGCGGTTCGCGAGGACGTTCCAGCAGTTGGCCGCGACGTAGGCGTGGTACGACAGCGGCTGGCAGCGCGCGTCGCCGATATCCGGCTTGTAGGCGTTGCCGCCGGGCGTGCCGATGGAGAGCGTGACGAAACCGCGACGGGTGAGTTGATAGGCGAAGTCGCGCAACGGATGTTTCCCGAGACCAACACTTGTCTCCGGTTCGTAATAGACGACGAGCGCAGCGGGAAACGGCGATTCGCCATCCGGCACAAGCAGCCAGCCTTCGCCTGTCTGACCCGGCGCGATGTCAAGGCGGACGTGGTGTTGTGTAAAGTTGTCGCGATGAGTCGTGGCGAGCACTTTCACATTCGGACGCTCGATGACCGCCGGCCACGGTCCCATCAAGGCGTGCCACTGTTTCAGGATTTCCGCGCGGCGGCGCGGCCAATCGGCGGCGCTGGCCAAGGGCTGGCCGTCGTTGAACCGCAGCGGCGAACGGTAGGCCTTGGATGGGGTGGCGTATTCCTGAGGAGGCTGAAAGAACGGCGCGAGGCTTTTCCAAGCCGAACCCTCTTCAGCAGCCGCGCCGATGCTGCAGAGTGCGATGGTACAGACAAGGCAGATGAGAGAGAGCTTGATCTTCATTGTTCAAGCGCCGCGAGTAGCCGGCTATTTCATAATGGTTTTGAGTTCCCGGATGAACCGGCGGTTCTCCGACATCGTGCCGACGGTGACACGAACCCACTCCGGCATTCGATAGCCCGCCAGCGGCCGCACGATCACGCCGCGCCGCTGGAGTGCGTCAAAGACAGCGCGGCCGTTGCCAACGCGGACACAGATGAAATTGGCCACCGACGGGATGAACTCCAACTTCATCTTCCGGAACTCACCGCTCAGGTAGGCCAGTCCCTGCTTGTTCGACTGCCGTGTCCGCTTGATGTGTGCGTGATCGGAGAGCGAGGCAAGCGCGCCGGCTTGGGCGATGGAGTTGACGTTGAACGGCTGGCGCACCTTGTTCAGCAGGCCGACCATTTCCTTGCCGGCGATACCGTAGCCGATGCGCAGGCCGGCGAGACCGACAATCTTGGAGAACGTCCGCAGCGCGATGATGTTCGGCGCGCGTTTACCGATGATGTGGCCGATCGTGTCGGGCGGGTTGTCCAGGAACTCGTAGTAAGCTTCGTCGAGTACGATAATCGTATGATTCGGCACGCGATCCAGGAACCGGCAGAAAGCGGCATTATCCACGCGCGTGCCGGTGGGGTTGTTCGGGTTGGCGACGAAGATGATCTTGGTGCGGCCATTGCATGCCGCCAGCATGGCGTCGAGGTCGTGCACGTGGTTGCGGAACGGAACTTCCACGGTGCGGGCCTGGAGCATCGCCGCACAGAGTTTGTAAACGACGAACGCTCGTTCGCCGCAAACGATCTCGTCGCCGGGTGCGACGAACGCGTGGAAGAGCATTTCGATGAGTTCGTTGGAGCCGTTGCCGAGGACGATATTGTCCGGCTGGACGTCGAGGTGCTTTGCTAGCCCTTGGCGGAGGTAGTAGCTGCCGCCGTCCGGGTAAAGGTGGGCGGTGGCCAACGCACGGCGCATCGCGGCGACGGCTTTGGGTGACGGACCGAGCGGGTTCTCGTTCGATGCAAGCTTGATGATGGACGCGGGGCGCAGCTTCAACTCCCGGGCGACTTCCTCGATGGGCCGGCCCGGCTCGTAAGAAACCAAGCCTTCGATGTGGGGCAATGCGATGTTTCTGGGCATAAGAATCTCCGTATCCAACAGCGGCGGCGCAGTATAGCGATGGCTCGGCGTCTGTCGAATCGTTTTTGTGTCAGGCATCCAGCTTCAACCATCGCACTTCGATACGACCGTCGGCGTGGATTTCGGCGATGGCGACGGTGGGAGGTTGATGCATGCGCGGACGGCTGGCCGAACCGGGGTTGATGAAGGTGACACCATTTTCGACGATTCGCTCCGGCTGGTGCGTATGACCGAAGACCACCACATCCGGTTTGTCCTTGTCGAAAATCATCTGGCGCATGTCGCCAGAGAGGTCGTGTGGCCGGCCGGCGTGGATGAGAAGAAACGCGCGCCCGCCGAGCTTGCATCGTTCGACGTTGCGAAAACCGCGGTCACGCAGGTT
Organism: Verrucomicrobiota bacterium; assembly: GCA_016235595.1. Taxonomy (GTDB): domain Bacteria; phylum Verrucomicrobiota; class Verrucomicrobiia; order CAIQCK01; family CAIQCK01; genus CAIQCK01. The sequence continues at coordinate 8,528 of JACRJX010000014.1, read as the reverse complement.
GTTGTCGGTGTTGCCGAGAACGGCCGTGACGGGGGCGATGACACGCAAGGCGTCGAGCAGTGATTCACTGCCAATGTCGCCGGCGTGCAGAATGTGCTCGACACCGGCGAACACCGCGGAGATCCGCGGATCAAGATGACCGTGCGTGTCACTGATAAGACCGATCTTCATCACCGATACGACATTGACTTTTGCCGCGTGGCCACGCCAGCATAATCGCGGAGGGCGCGTCCGACTCCAAGAATACGAACAAAATGATTACCGGTAAATTACAACAGATTCTAGTGACGGTGCCGCGGCGGCTGGAGCCGGCTTTCACGATGCACCTGCGTTCTCTCGCTGGTCAGTGGCCAACGAGTTGGGTGCCGGCAAGTGGCGATCGCGCAGAGATTTCGCTATTCATGCCGGCGCGGCGCGGGACGGAGAAGACCCTGCGTTCCGTGCGGGCGTTCCGTGACATTCTGTGCGAGCTTGGCCTTGCGCCCGGCCCGATCCGCGTGCGGCGAAAGATCATTCAGGTGAAGGATTGGGCGCGCGCGTGGCGGAACAGTTTCGAGCCGGTGCGAGTTTCGCCGACGTTGGTGGTGAAACCAACGTGGGCGAAATGGCCCGCGCGCGAGGGGCAGGTGGTCATTGAGATTGACCCGACACTTGCCTTCGGCACTGGGCATCATCCGACGACGGCGTTTTGTCTGCGGATGGTGGAGCGGGCAACGGCACGGAGCAAAGCGTCCATGCAGGAACCGTTGTCCATGCTTGACTGCGGTTGCGGCACTGGCATTCTCGCAATTGCAGCGGTGCGAATGGGTTATGCGCAGGTCACCGGGTTTGATTACGACCGCCAAGCGGTGCGCGTGGCGCGGGCAAATGCGAGACTCAACCGCGTGGACCGCAGGATGAACATCGTTAAGAGCACATTGGAGGATTTCTCTCTGAAGAGTGGATCGTCCGCCAAGTTCAGCCTGGTCACTGCCAACCTCGCCGCCGACGTGCTGGTGTGCAACGCGCGTCGAATCGTGCGGTTTGTGCGGCCCGGCGGCATGTTGGCTCTGGCCGGTGTGCTCGACCGCGACGCGCGCCGGGTGACGGCGGTGTTCCGCCGGCTCGGCTGGCGTACGGTGGCGCGGGAGAGCGCAGGCGGCTGGACATCGTGGGCGATGAGGCGAGAGCCAAAATGAAACGAGTACGACACCAAATCATGCGAGTTGCCGGTGCGCTGCTGGGTGCCGTCTTCGCTTTGATTATGCTGGAGGTAGTGGTATCGGCTTTGGGTAGCGGATCGCATCCCATTGCCACATGGGCGATTGGGAGACTGGACAAGGTTTTTCGGCCTGTTGGCCGCTGGTTTTCCGGTGCGCCGGATTGGGCGTGGATTTCCGTCGTCATGGTTCTGGGTTTTCCGGCCGCGTGCGTGTTGACTTGGGCGCTGGACGAAGCTGGTATCAGCATCAGGCGCGAACACAAACCGCGATGGGTGGCAGGAATCTGGATTACCGTGGTGTTCTTGACGTGCGCCAGTGTCCGATGGGCACGGTTAGCCAGCGGTTTCTAAAGGGAAACTCCAACTCGATCCCGGCCAGAGTAGTGGTTTTCTTGCCCTAAAGTTTGACCGGCAATCCGACACTTTCGTCGCGTTTTTGGAAGTATTTTTGGTTTCGACTAGAAAAGTGGTTGACACTGGTGGGGGCGGTGGCTAGTGTCTGCGCCCTTAAATTTTTGGAACTTGTGAAGACTTTTTTACCTAAAACATTAGAGATATCGCGTCAGTGGCATGTGTTCGATGCCAAAGGTGTTGTGTTGGGCCGGCTGGCCGTCAAGGTCGCCAACGTCTTGCGCGGCAAGGACAAGCCCACTTACACGCCCCATATGGATGCCGGCGACTTCGTCGTCGTCATCAACGCGGCCCAGGTCAAGCTCACCGGAAAGAAGGAAGAGCAGAAGACTTACATGAGCTATTCCGGCTGGCGGGGCGGCGAAAGGTATCGCACCGTCGCCGAGGTGCGCGCCAAGCACCCGGAAAACCTCATTGAGCACGCCGTCAAGGGCATGCTCCCGAAGAACCGGCTCGGCAAGCAGCTGTTGACGAAACTGAAGATTTACCCCGGCACGGATCATCCGCATGCCGCACAGCAACCGAAGCCGATGACGTTGAACTAAGCGAATTTTCGAGACTCACATGGCACCTATCGCACTTTCAGCCGCCGCTGCCCGGCAGCAACAACTCCAGCAATATATTTGGGCCGTCGGCCGCCGCAAAACCGCCGTCGCGCGCGTCCGTATCGCCCCCGGCACCGGCAAATGGGTCGTCAACGGCAAGTCGGTGGAGGATTATTTTACGATTGAATCGCATCGGACCACGATTCAGCAGCCGTTGAAGCTGACTGAAACGGCCGGCAAGTTCGACGTGTTTGTTAACGTCTCTGGCGGTGGTCCGCACGGCCAGGCCGACGCGGTGCGTCACGGCGTGGCCCGGGCGTTGAACAAGGTGGACGTCGCGTTGCGGCCGAAGCTCAAGAGCGCCGGCATGCTGACACGCGATCCGAGAATGCGCGAGCGCAAGAAATACGGTCAACCCGGCGCTCGCAAGCGGTTCCAGTTCTCGAAACGTTAGTCGGATTTTCGAACCGCGCGAAAAGCCCCGGCTGACCGTCGGGGTTTTTTGCTTTTCGCGCGGCGCGCCATGAAGGTGGCACGCACCGAGGTTACATGAACAAGGTCAAAGTCGCCATTGTTGGAGCCAGTGGCTACACCGGCGAAGAGCTGGTGCGGCTGCTGTTGTCGCATCCCGCCGTCGAGCTGACCTGCGTCACGTCTCGCCAACAGGCAGGCCAGCCGCTTGGAAAGGCCTTTCCCAAGTTTGCCAGCCGCAGCAAACTCGTTTTCACCGAGCCGAAGGTGGACGACATCGCGCGGCAGGCGGAGGTGGCGTTTCTGGCGCTGCCGCACGGCGTGGCGGCGGAGTTTGCAGTGCCGCTGCTGGAGAAAGGGCTGCGGGTCATTGACCTCAGCGCCGATTTCCGGTTGCGGAGCGCGGAGGTCTATAAGGATTTCTATGCGCACGAGCATCCGGCGCCAGCGTTGTTGACGCAGGCTGTCTACGGCAGCCCGGAACTCCGGCGCGACGCCATCCGCAAGGCGTGGCTGGTCGCTTCGCCGGGCTGCTACCCGACCAGCATCATTTTGGCGTCGGCGCCCGCGTTGAAGAACAAGGTCGTCAAGATCACCGGCATCGTCGCCAACTCGCTCAGCAGCCCATCCGGCGCGGGCCGCAAGGCGGAGCCGGATTATCTCTTCATCGAGTGCAACGAGAGCGTGCGCGCCTACGGTTTGCCGAAGCACCGGCATCTTTCAGAGATCGAGCAGGAATTGAGTTTGCTCGCGGCAACGCCGGTGATCATCAGCTTCACGCCGACGTTGGTGCCGATCAACCGCGGCATCCACACGACGGTTTATTTCGATCTGGTCAAGCCGCTTTCGCAGGCGGACGCACAAAAACTTTACGAGGATTTTTACCGGAACGAGCCGTTCGTGCGCGTCATGGAGCCGGGCCGGCTGCCGGACACCAAGAACATAGCCGGCACCAATTTCCTGGACGTGGCCGTACGCATCGACCCGCGCACCAACCGGCTGATTGCGTTGAGCACGGTGGACAACATCGTCAAGGGCGCCGGCGGCCAGGCGGTGCAGTCGCTGAACCTGATGTGCGGCTTCGACGAGACAACCGGGCTGATCTGACCGGCCCCAATCGGCCGGTCCCGAAAACAACATGAAAGCGAAATACAAAGTCATTCCTGGCGGCATCACCGCCGCCAAGGGGTTCCGTGCCGCGGGCGTGCATTGCGGCATCAAACCGACCGGAAAAAGCGAGAAAGACGCGCCGCTCGACCTTGCGCTCATCGTCTCGATGATGCCCGCTCACGCGGCCGCTGTGTTCACCAGCAACCAGGTCAAGGCCGCGCCCGTGCGCATTTCGCAGAAGCACATCGCCAAGGGCCGCGCGCAGGCCATCGTTGCCAATAGCGGCAACGCCAACGCTTGCACCGGCGAGAAGGGCATGAAGGACGCGCTCGACATGGCGCGCCTCGCAGCCGAACTGCTCGCCGTCGCGCCGCACGAGGTGCTGGTCGCCTCCACGGGCCGGATCGGTGTGAACCTGCCGATGGAGAACGTCTTGAACGGCATCCGGGCCGCTGAGCAGGTTCTGAGCGATGAAGGCGGCGCCGCTGCGGCGCGCGCCATCATGACCACGGACAAGAACCCGAAGGAAATTGCGGTGACGCTCAAGATCAACGACCGCGAGGTCCGCATCGGTGCCATCGCCAAAGGCGCGGGCATGATCAATCCGTCGCTGGCGACGATGTTCTGCTTCATCACCACCGACGCCACTGTCAGCACCAACTGTCTCGACAAGGCGTTGCGCGCGGCGGCAGACCAGTCGTTCAACCGCATCAGCGTGGACAACGACACCAGCACCAACGATACCGTCATCATCCTCGCCAACGGCATGGCCAGTAACGTGCCGCTCACGCTGGAGCATCCCGACTACCCGAAGTTCCAGGAGGCGCTGAACTTTGTCATGTTGAAGATGGCGCAGGCGATCGTACGCGACGGCGAGTGCGTCACCAAGTTCATCAATGTCGAGATCGTCGGCGCGGCCAGCGACGCTGATGCCCGGCTCGCGGCCAAGGCCGTCGCCAACTCCATGCTCACCAAGTGTGCGTGGGGTGGCGGCGACCCGAACTGGGGGCGTGTCCTTTGTGCCGTCGGTTACAGCGGCGCGCAGGTGGATCCGGACAAGCTCGACCTCTACTACGACAAGGTTCATGCGGTTACCGGCGGTGCGCCGACCGGCGTCCCGGCCAAGCGCATGAAGAAAGTCCTCGCGCAACCGGAGTTCACCATCCGCGTGGACCTCAACCTCGGCGAGGGCACGTTCACCGCCTACACGACAGACCTCACCGAGGCTTACGTGGATTTCAACAAGGGAGAGTAATCGTCTGACCGCCCCGGCGTTGGCCGTGGCGGACGATTTCTTTTTTCATGCAGCAGCTCATTCAGAAAGCCAGCGTGTTGCTGGAGGCGTTGCCTTACATCCAGCGTTTCCGCAGCCAGACCTTCGTTGTGAAGTACGGCGGCAGTTTCATGGACTCGCCCGACCCGAAGGTCCGCAACGGCGTTGCGGCCGACGTGGTCTTCCTCGAGGCCGTCGGCATCAATCCTGTCGTCGTTCACGGCGGCGGCAAGGCCATCACCCGCGCGATGGATGCGGCTGGCATCAAGGCGCAGTTCATCCAGGGCATGCGCGTGACCGACGAGGCCAGTGTCGAGATCGTGGACCGCGTGCTCTCGCGCGAGATCAACCCGGAGATCGTCAAGACCATCGAGTCGCTCGGCGGCAAAGCGCGCGGTTTTTCCGGCGCGGAGATTTTCAAGTGCCGCAAGCTTGTCACTGACGGCGTGGACTACGGATATGTTGGCGAGGTTGTCGAGGTGAACACCGACCCGTTGCGGCAATGTATCCATCGCTCCATCACGCCGGTGATCAGCCCGATCGCGCTCGGTGAGGATGGCCACATTTACAACTGCAACGCAGATGTTGCCGCCGCCAAGGTCGCCATCGCCCTCAAGGCGCGGCGGCTCGTGTTCATGAGCGACGTGCCCGGCCTGATGCGCGACCCCAAGGACCCGGCGACGCTCATTTCCAGCCTGCACATCGCCGAAGTGCCCGCGCTGAAGACCGCCGGCATCGTGGACAAAGGCATGATCCCGAAAGTGGATAGTGCCGTCGAAGCCGTCAAGTCCGGCGTGCACCGCGTTCATTTTGTGGACGGCCGCGTGCCGCACAGTCTGCTGCTGGAGATTTTCACCGACAAAGGTGTAGGAACGGAGATAGTGCAATGACCACCGCGGAAATTGTCGCCCTTTTCAACAATCATGTCATGCCGACCTACGGTCGGTCGCTGACCATCGTGCGCGGCAAGGGATCCAAGTGTTGGGATGCCGACGGCAAGGAGTATCTCGACTTCGGCGGTGGCGTCGCCGTCAATATCCTTGGCCACAGCCACCCCGCTGTCGTCCGCGCGCTCAAGCAGCAGGCGTCGCAACTCATTCACTGCTCCAACCTCTACTACAGCGAGCCGCAGGGTCTGCTGGCGAAGAAAATCGTCGAACTGACTGGCGCCGACGGCAAGTGTTTCTTCTGCAACAGTGGCGCCGAGGCCAACGAGGCGCTTTACAAACTCGCGCGCAAGTTCGGTCACGACGAAGGCCGCTTCGAGATTCTCACGATGGAAGGCAGTTTCCACGGCCGCACGCTCGCTGGCATTGCGGCGACCGGCCAGGACAAGGTGAAGAAGGGCTTCGAGCCGATGATGACGGGTTTCAAATACGCGTCATTCAACAACCTCGACTCCGTTCGCGCCGCCGTGGGTCCGCAGACTGCCGCCATCCTGGTGGAGCCGGTCCAGGGTGAAAGCGGCATCCGGCCCGCAACCCCGGAGTTCCTGCGCGGCCTGCGCCAGCTCTGCAACGAGAAGAACCTGTTGCTGATGTTCGACGAGGTCCAGTGCGGCAACGGCCGGACCGGAAAGTTTTTTGGTTTCCAATCCATCGCGCCCGACGTGGTGCCCGACGCGTTCTCGATGGCCAAAGGCATCGGCGGCGGTTTCCCCATCGGCGCCATTTGGTCCAGCGCCGCGCGCAAGGTGAAGACCGCCGACGGCGAGAAATCGCTCTGCGACATCCTCGGCCCCGGCACGCACGCCTCGACGTTTGGCGGCACACCCCTGGCCTGCGCCGTCGCGCTCGCTGTCATCCGGACGGTCGAGGAGAAGAAGCTGATGGCGAAGGCCGCTGCACGCAGCAAGCGGCTCAAGCGCGGCTTGAAGGCGTTGCAGGCGAAATTCAAGTGTATCAAGGAAGTGCGCGGTCTTGGCCTGATGCTCGGCATCGAGTTGGACCACGAAGTCAAGGACGTCGTCGCCCAATGCGCGGCGGCGGGGTTGCTGATCATCCCTGCTGGCACGCATACGTTCCGGTTTGTGCCGCCACTGACAATTTCAAACGCCGACGCGGAAGCCGCGCTGGCCATTGTAGAGAAAGTATTGGAGCAACCATGAAACATTTGCTTTCCATCGAAGACCTGACAGTCAAACAGATCCGCGAGATTCTCGCGCTCACCAAGAAGCTCAAGGCCTCGCGCGGCAAGCGCAGCCACCCGCAGCCGCTCAAAGGCCAGATATGGGCGCTCATCTTCGCCAAATTCAGTACGCGCACGCGCGTTTCGTTCGAGGTGGGCATCCGCGAACTGGGTGGCGATGCGATGTTCCTGTCAAACAACGACATCCAGCTTGGCCGGGGCGAGCCGATCGTGGACACCGCGCGCGTTCTGGGCCGGATGGTCCACGGTTGCATCATCCGCACGTATAACCAGAAGGATGTGGTGGATTTCGCGGCCACCAGCGGCATTCCAACCATCAACGCGCTCACCGACGACGAGCATCCGTGCCAGATCCTCGCGGACATTTTCACCATCGAGGAGAAGCTCGGCCCCATCCAGAAGAGAATCATCTGTTTCATTGGCGACGGCGCCTGCAACGTGCCGGCCTCGTGGATTCTGGCCGCCGGCAAGCTCGGCTTCGAACTGCGCATTGCCGCGCCGCGCAAATACCAACCGTCGCCCGACCTGCTCAAACGCGCAGGCGGAAAAATCATCGTCACCGACGACCGCGCGAAAGCCGCCGACCGTGCCGACGTGATCTACTCCGACACATGGATTTCGATGGGCAAGGAAGAAGAGGAAGCCCAGCGCCTCGCCGAGCTGGACGGCTACCAGATCAACGACCAGTTGCTGGCGCACGCCAGTCCGAAGGTCCTGGTGATGCATTGCCTGCCTGCCTATCGCGGCAAGGAAATCACCGACGACGTCTTCGAACGTCACGCGAAAACCATTTTTGACCAGGCCGAGAGCCGGCTCCATACCCAGAAGGCCATCATGGCGCTCCTGGCGAAAGCGTGGAAACGCTAGCCGGATCACGAATCACAAATTACGAATTACGCATTACGACCATGAAAATTGTCCTCGCATACTCCGGCGGTCTCGACACCTCCGTCCTTCTTTCCTGGATCAAGGAAACTTACAACGCTGAGATGATCGCCTTCTGCGCCGATATCGGCCAGGAGGAGGAACTCAAGGGCCTCGACAAGAAGGCGAAGAAGACCGGCGCGTCGAAGATTTACATTGATGACCTCACCGAGGAGTTCGCGCGCGACTTCATCTTCCCGATGATTCAAGCCGGCGCGATCTACGAGAACCAGTATTTCCTCGGCACCAGCAGCGCGCGGCCTCTCATCGCCAAGCGGATGATTGAAATCGCCCGCAAGGAGAAGGCCGACGCCGTCGGCCACGGCGCTACCGGCAAGGGCAACGACCAGGTCCGCTTCGAGTTGACCGCCTATGCGCTGGAGCCGAACATCAAGGTTATCGCCCCGTGGCGCGAGGAACGGTTCCGGAAACAATTCCCCGGTCG
>JACRJX010000013.1 GCA_016235595.1 Verrucomicrobiota bacterium | reverse complement strand
CATTGTATTCATCAAGTGGACAATTAGACAACACCCTGCCCATTACTGTGACCACGCGGCTGGTGATTGGAATAGGGAACCACGCTATTACCATGCATACTGTTGCTGCTACAATGGCTTGAGAAACTGTGTTACGGGCTGAATTGATTGGAGGTGTAAGGCTGGAATGAATGGTGGCGCGGCGGGCACAAAAAACGGGCTCCCCGCTTGTGAGGAGAGCCCGTCAAACGCACCGTGGTCACCGCGATTCATTCGTGATCGAGATCCGCGATCGCTTTGCGGAGCGTGCTTTCATCCAGTACCGATTTCTGATCAATCAACCCAGCCATCAGCGCGGTCGTGCACACTTGGTTGATGCGGCGGGGAATGCCTTTGGTGTATTCGAAGATGCGTTGGATCGCATCGTCGGTGAAGAGAGTGCCGGCGGTATAGCCGGCGATGCGCACCTGATGTTTGATGTAGCCAATGGTCTCTTGCAGATCGAGCGGACCCAGGTGATAGCGCACGGCGAGCCGTTGCGTGAACGCTTCATGCACCGACAAATGCAAGGTGCGCCGCAAGTCGGGATGGCCCACCAGGACCAGGGTGGCGAGCGACTGGCTGTCCATCTGGTCGCTGAAGAGCAGCCGCAGTTGTTCGAGCATGGGTTGCGTGAGCAAGTGGGCCTCGTCGAGGACGACGACGGGGGCGCGATGCTTGGTGACGCTGAGTTCTTCCAGGGCCGTGCGAATGCGCGCCACCAAGCGTGGTTTGCTGAAGGGCGGCTCATAGCCGAGACTGAGGAGCAGGTCGCGATACAGGCCCGTCATGCCCGTGGTCGGGTTGGCGAGGTAAACGACCAGATAGCGATTAAAGTCGAGACTGGCGGCGAAGGCGCGCACGGCGGTAGACTTGCCGGAGCCGATTTCGCCGGTGACGAGACCAAAGCCGCGTTCGCGGACGAGATAGGTGAGCCGGGCACTCAGTTCCTTTTGCCCTGCGGTGGGGAACAAGTCCGGGGTGGCAATGGTGCGCGAAAAAGGTAAGCGGGTGAAACCGTAGAATTCTTGAAACATCTCAGTCCTCCGTAGGGTTGGGGTTGCTCGAGGGGTTGGCATCGGGCGCTGACAGACGAGCAAACTGCAGCGGGCCCAGTTCGCGTTGTTGTTGCGCGTGATACTCGGCGCGCAGAGCCGCAAGATAATCGAGCGACGACTTCGGTTTCGGCGGATCAAGCGGCTCGGTCGCGAGGTGTTCGACCGCGAGGTGGCGTTGACGATTTTGGATCACCACGGTCGCCAGACCCACGAGCGTCCGGTCGAGGTAGAGTTCGATCTGCGTCAGGTCAAACGGATCAAATCGCAGTTCGAGTGTGCGCCCCGCATACGCGGGAGCGACTTGGTAGCGATTGCCTTGCAAGGACAAGGTGGCATCGCGGCGTACCTTCCGCTTCTCGCGCCAGAGAAAGGCGCGGCGGACCGTTTCGGGATCGGCGTGGCGCACTTGATCAAGTCCCGCCGTGTAGCGCGCCCAGGGAGATTGGTTCGTTTCGCTGTGGACGCGCTTGTGATACACACACTCGAGCCAGGCCCACAACGACACGTTGAGTTCGGTCAGGTTCGTGACGTTCGAGGTCTCGACTTCGGGCAAGAACTGGAGGCGGAGCGTTTCGAAGAAGCGTTCCTGCTTGCCTTTGGCTTCGGGGGAGTAGGGCGCGGTCTGGATGCGCTGGATGCCGAGGGTGGCGCACGCGGCATGGAACTGCAGGGACGAGTAGACTTGGCCATTGTCGACGTAGACCGCCTGGGGCACGCCGCGGCGCAAGAGGGCGACTTTGAGCACGCGCTCCATGCGCGGGAGCGCTTCGTCGAAAAAGAATTCGGCGTGCGGGACGAGGCGGCTGTGATCATCGATGAAACAGAAGAGATGCGCCCGGCGCTTCTTGCCAGGGACGGACGGATCGGGTAACCAGGGCCCGACCATGGCGTCGCCTTGCCAGAGGGAGTTGACGTGGTCGCGCTCGAAGCGCTGATAAACTTTCGCCGATTGCCCCAAGAGGCGCCGGGTCTGGCCGCGCTGGCGCAGGTGGGTGGTCAAGGTATGGACATTGATCGCGTGCGGCAAGTTGAGGTTCGGGTCACGCTGAAGGATATCCACCAAGGTTTGGGTCGTGCGGGCGGGTTGCTCCTGGCGCAACGCCATCGCTTTCTCCAACACCCCGGGTGGAAACGCCCGCGGGGCACCCGCATCGGCGCGCGGTGAAGGGCGCAGGGCGTCGAAGCTGTGGTCGCGATAGGTCTGGAGATAGCGGCGCAGCGTGGTGACACTGACGTGTTTGCGCTTCGAGCCGGGAATGCGATAGGGGCGCGCGGCAATCTCGCGCAGGAGTTCTTCCTGGTGACCTTTGTCGGGCGGGGTGTGGACGAGTTGGGCAATGAGCCCATACCTGAACAAGGCGATCTCGGTGTTCAGATCGGTGGCCTCGGTCTCGGCCGTGTTTTTTGTGGACATGGGACTGCTCCTGAAGGGATTTTGGACGAGCGACCCCAGCATACGGCTTTTCGGGGGCGGTGAACAGTCCGCAAAACGTGTGGGTTCAGACACTTGCACCGCACTGCGTTTGGTGCAGTGCAGGTGTGAGGCGTCCCAACCCCTGTCCTGCGCCCCAGTGCCAGAGGAAGCGCAGCCGATCAGCCAAGCCGTAGACGATCACTTCGGGCCAGCGCGTCTTGGCCCAAGCCAGGAGATGGAGAGCGGCTTGGAGCAGCGCCTGCGGCGCGTTGTGCGGCCCGGCGTTTTCGCCGAGGGGATCGAGCAGCGGCGAACTGGCATCGTGCTGCGCCAAAGTCTCTTGCACGGCGGACCACCAGGTGGGAACGTGTGCTGCAAAGGAAAGACACCAGCGGCGGATCGTGCGCGGCGAAGGCGCCCCGTCCACGGCGCAGCGCCGCGAGACCTGGGTCCAGGAGGCGCCGTCCTCAAACCGGGTAACGACGACCTGCTGAATCACGTCGAGGAGACACCTGCACTGGCGTAACCGCAGGTGCCAGTGTAGTGCCGAAAACGCAGCAACAAGCTCGGCAAGAGCGAGAGGGTCTGGTGACAGGCCTTGCAATACCAGCGTTTGATGCGCACGAGGTAGACCTGGGTCTGGCTGAGCGCCTTACGCAGGTAAAATCCGTGCCCGATGAAAACATTGACCGCGTGACAGTGGGGGCAGACTTCCGGACGGGGAAAGTCGAGTTGCGGAAAATGGTCTACGTACTCATGGACAAGACAGTGGAATTCGACTACAATGACCATGTTCGGAGCCCGGTCCGAAGGAAGCCGCCAAGCTTATTCCCTTCGGATCGGGCTATTTCCTTTCTTCAGAATGGCGCACAGCATACACGATTCCTGGACAAAGGAAAAGGCCGTCCCAGATGGACGGCCTGATGAATGGTGACGGAGAAGACCTCCATTCTATTCAGACGAGACAGGCTCAATCGCTATCAAAGAACTCGGCCCCTAACAGTATGAGTTGCCATGAATTGTCCATGCATACTCATTGGCTCATCTTGTCTGTTGTCTGATATCTGT
>JACRJX010000012.1 GCA_016235595.1 Verrucomicrobiota bacterium | reverse complement strand
TGGCGTCGACGCTGCAGACCCTGTTCACGCTGCTGGTCCGGGGCAACGCGGTGCTCGATGCGCGGGAACCGGCGTTCAAGGATGGTGAGCTGCTGACCCTGTTCGCGCGGGCCTTGGTCGCCGAGCAGTTCGCCGTGGCGTCGTCGTGACGCTCTACTGTGACGGCACGGCGACGGTGGCCAGTAGCGCGCGGTGGTCCGAGCCCGGGATGTCGACGGTGCGGATGGACTCGGCGACCGAATTGCGGGTCAGCACATGGTCGATGGTGATGACGGGCGGGATCGCCGGGTGCGGTGAGTAGGTGGGGGAGAAGCCCACGCGGGTCTGGGCGACCGCGTCGCGGTAGCCGACGTCCAGCAGGTCGCGGAACTGGCGCATATCGGGCGTGGCGTTGAAGTCGCCGGCGATGATCACCGCGGCCGGGCCGGCGGTGCGCGCCCATTCGGCGAATTCGGAGCGGGCGACGGTGATTCGGTGTCCCCACTCTTCGAAGGTGTTGGCGCCGCCGGCGAGCGGGGACATCAGGTGCACGCTGGCCACCAGGGGGTCGTGTCGGATGCCGGGCACCCGCACCCGGGCGGCGATGAAGTTGCTTCCGTATCTCGACGGCGGGAGGGCGGTGAGCGGGTAGCGGCTCCATAGACCCATCCCGCCGGCGCCGGGGCGGGGGATGAGGATCGAGTAGGGGAACGTCTTGCGCAGACCTCCGTCGCGGAAGCGTGCCGCGGCCTCGGCGGTCAGTTCGGACATGGTGATGATGTCGGCGCTGGCGACCGCGAGCCCGACGAAGGCCGCGGTGTGGGCCTCGCCCTTCTGGATGTTCGAGGAGAGAACCCGCAGTTCGGTACTGGGCGCGCCGGTTCCGGTCGTGCGGCCGAGCTCCTGCCAGGGCACCTGAATGGCCACCGAGATCGTCAGAAGGAGCACGCTCACCGCGGCCAGCATCTTCCGGCGGCACAGCGCGCTGAGGATCGCCGCGCACAGGGCGGCCAGCGGGACGTAGGGGAAGCTCGCCGCGAGTACCAGTGTCGGCAGGTTCGCAAGGGGGACCGTGCGCGCGATCAGCGCGGCCACGACATAGACCAGTGTGACGACCGCCAGTGAGACCGGAATCGAGATGTGCGGAGCGCGACGAGGGCGGCGTCGAGAGCCTCGCACGTCGCGGGTCACGCGGGACGGCAAAGTTCGAGCACCGGCGGCAGCAGCTCCGCAATCTGGCGCCCGACGGCTGCGAAGACCTCGGGGCTTTGGCCGATGGGGTCGGGGATGTCGAGGCTCTCGTCGGCGGCCACATGTGACCGCAAATTTGCGAGAGCGTCGATCTGCTGCGCTCCGAACTTGGTGATCAGTCGGGCTGCTTCCACCAGGGTGAAGGTGCGGTGGAGCTTGTGCGGTGCGACCTCCAAAACACTTGTGCGATGTGCCCGTGTCATCACCAAAACAAGATCAGCGGGACCCGCAACTTTCTGCGTCAGTCGCCTTGCAGCGAAGTTCGCCGAGTCTCCGCCGAGGGCCTCCAACGTGCGTGCAGCATCCTGGTGAATGGGGTGCGCGACCACCGCGCGAGTGCCCGCACTGCTCGTGGTCAGGTTGGTGAGGTTCGTCGTGGCGCAGTAAGCGGTGGTGAGGCGTTCCGCGGTGGGTGACCGGCAGATATTTCCGGTGCACACGAACAGGATGTGCAGGGTCAGCTCCTCTGCTCGCTGGGCATTTGGCGGTGGCCTGGGGCGGCATCGAGCACTCGCTGCCCCACTCCAGTATCCGCACCGATGGCAGCGGCGGCGCGCCCGATGCCTGAAACGTCATCACTGTGCAGATCTGGCAAATGTATGACCTGACCCGTCGATCGTCGGATTGACGTGGACTCTGTGAACGCCGCCACCGGCCGGGTGTCGACACAGTATTCGCGTTCGGGTAGAGAGCGCACCGGCAGCCCAAGGTCGCCAGTCAGTACCCGGTGAGCGTCGTGGAGCTCCGTCTTCGAGTTTGCTGTATTTGCAGGCCTCGGTTGTGGATGACGGGTGTCCGGATGGGTGGAAGGGTGATCGACGCGAGAATTTGTGTGCTTGAGTGGGGATGCGCGGCCCGACGGCTGATAGTTTCAGCAAACAAAAATCGACGGATTCTTGGTCGAAGCCAGGACTGTGGCGCAGACCGGTGATTCGCACACATAAGAGACTCCCGAGCGTAAGACAAACCCGCTGTGACATGCGGATTTCATCAACTGTGGGGCTCGGGACACCCGGTGCCGCGGTTAACAGTAGGAAAAATCGCTCAAGAGCCCAGACAGCCGCACTGTTGGGCGATAACATGCTGATCAACGGTTAAATCCAGTGTCAGAGCGGGGTAAGCATCCGATGCCAGTCTGCGTGGGCCTATAGTCGTGATCGTCACCCATTCTGGCAAATTGCATGAACGCGCTTCAGGGGGTCAAGTGTTACCACTCGTGGTTAGCGTGCCTAGGGGACCCGGGGAACTCGGCGTTGCATCCCTCGACGTCGCCAACTTATTTGAGTCTGCAAGTAGCCGTTTGCCGGCTGACGTTAGGGTTAATTTATTTGCCAGCGCGGCGGGAGTGTCGCAATGACCGGTGTCGTGGAGCCCGGCACGGTATCCGTACCGTCCGACGCGTTAGCTGACAAGCGTGATGTAGCGCGACTCGCTTTGGAGACTGCACAGGCGTTGACGGGTTTTCGGATCGATCCGGCAAGTGACGCCCGAACAGTCGAGTCGCGGGTGGTCGTGCCCGCTCCTCAGGCTCGCCTCCGTGAGCGCCGCGTCAACCGTCTGGTCCCTTATCTCAGTCGGGTACGGGCATGGATGGTGGTTCCCACCGTCGACTTCGCCATGATGATGGCGCCGCTGGCCTGGCGGCCGCCGCAGCTCCTGTCGACGTTGACGATGGCGGTTTTGGGAACCCTATTGCTCACGGGCGGCGGTCGCTATGTCGCACAGCTCCATCTGAGCGTTCTCGACGAGCTTCCGACGATTGTCACCCGGCTTCTGGCGGCGGTAGGCGCGGTAGCGGGCATTCTTCTCTACCTGCATCAGGACTCACGTGTTGTTCTGATCTTCCTCGAAACCGCGTGCCAAGCGGTCGCGCTGGTGGTCGTCGGCCGAGTGGTCACCACGAGGCTTTGCGCGATGGGAAGAAGTTCCGGCATCGCACGTCACCACACGATCTTGGTGGGCGGGGGACCGGTGGCCGCTGAACTGGCGAGGATTCTCTCCGAGCATCGTGAGTACGGCCTCGTCGTGGACGGATTCGTCGATGACGGCGATCAGCACCCGGCGGCGGCGTTCGCGCCTTGGCTCGGCTCCTTAACCGACCTCGATTTGGCAGTAGTTACCCGCGGTGCCGACACCGTGCTGGTGGCAGACGGCGCATTCGATGAACACGCGCTGATCGAGGCGGTGCGAACCAAGGAATGCCTGAACGCGGAGCTTCTCGTGGTGCCGCGCATGCATCATTTTCATACCCTCACCGGGCAGGCCGATCACATCGGATCGATTCCGATCATGCGGATCAGGAACCCAAACCTGCGAGGTCCCGCGCGGTTGATCAAACGCGTCTTTGATGTCCTGAGCTCGACCATCGCTCTGATCGTGCTGTCGCCGGTGCTGGCAGTGGCAGCCCTGGCAGTGCGACTCGAAGGTGGTCCCGGCGTCCTCTTCCGGCAGGTCCGGGTCGGGCGCGACGGCAAGCAATTCGAGTTGCTGAAATTCCGGTCCATGCGCCCGGCCAACGAAGCGGAGTCGCAGACGCAGTGGAGCGTGGCGACCGACGACAGGGTCGGCCCGGTCGGGAGATTCTTGCGGTGTACGTCGATCGACGAACTTCCCCAGCTGTGGAACATCCTGCGAGGCGATATGACCGTGGTTGGCCCGCGCCCAGAGCGGCCACATTTCGTCGAACAGTTCTCGACGCAATTCGACCGTTACGCGCACCGGCATCGCGTCCAAGTCGGGCTGACGGGTTTCGCCCAGGTCAGCGGTTTGCGGGGAGATACCTCCATTGCCGACCGCGCACGCTACGACAACTTCTACATCGAGAACTGGTCGCTGTGGCTGGACATCAAGATCATCTTCCGCACCTTCCGTGAAGTGATCTTCTACCGTGGTCGATAGCCAACGGATGCCAGCCGGAAGGGCCCTGGACGCGTGACGGATACTTCTACGCGGGAGGAATCGCTAGCCGAATCCGCGGAGCAGGCAGAGCACGTGGATGTCTCGATTCTCAGCTTGCACTATCCGCCGGAGACGACAGGAAACGCGCCGTACACCGGTGCGCTGGCGGTCGGATTGGCTGCTCGTTCTCATCGCGTCAACGCCATCGTGGCGCATCCTCATTACCCCGAGTGGAGGATTCGTCCCGGATACGGACAGTGGCGTCGTCGTGAGGTCATCGCAGGTGTCATGGTGCAGCGCCTGCGCCACTACATACCCCGGCCGCCGCGCGGTCTGCGCAGGCTCATCTCGGAAGTCAGCTTCGGTCTCAGAATCTGTCTCAACCGACTTCCGTCACGCGGTGTCGTTGTGGCGGTCTCTCCGGCACTGTTCGCGACTGCACTCGCGGCGCTGCGAATCCGAGTGGCGCCGTCGCGTCCCGGGCTTGTGGTCTGGGTGCAGGACATCTACACCCTCGGCATGGCGGAAACTCAGGAAGGCGGCGGGCTCGCGGGCAGAGTCACGAAACTTGTGGAACGTCACGTCCTGAGATCGGCGGACCGGGTGGTGGTGATCCACCCGCGATTCGCGGACTACCTCGAACGAGAAATGGGAATCGACCCGAAACGCCTCACCGTCATCCGTAACTGGACCCACCTCAAGCCAGCACCAGCGATGGACAAGCTTGAGGCTCGAGCCGCTATCGGATGGCCGTCGGATCGCCGTCTCGTGGTGCACACCGGGAACATGGGCGCGAAGCAAGGCCTGGACAACGTCGTCGAGGCAGCGCGCTTAGCCGATGCCTGCTCGGCGCCGGTCCAGTTTGTGCTGGTCGGTGACGGCAGCGAGCGATCGCGTTTGGAGGCGCTCGCCCATGGCATCGAGCGAATCTCGTTTGTCGACCCGCTCGGTGAGTCGGATTATCGCTGCGCGCTTGCGGCAGCGGACTGCCTGTTGGTCAATGAATTGCCCGGCGTGGCCAATATGGCCGTACCCAGCAAGTTGACGTCATATTTCGACGCAGCTCGGCCAGTCTTGGCAGCGACCGAGGTCGACGGCATCACGGCCAGCGAGATCGCACAGGCTGAAGCCGGGATGGTGGTGCTCGCGGGGGATCCGCATGCGTTGCTGGCTGCCGCCCTTGAGATTTCCTGCGATTCCGAACAATCCGACGTCTACGGTGCGTCGGCACGACGCTTCTGCCGCGAGCGTTTGACAGCAGATGCCGCGATCGGTGCGTTCGAGCGGGTGGTGCGCGAGGTTGCCTATGTCGCCACCGAGGCGCCGGCAAGCACACGCAATCGCAGTAAGTAGTCCCTTACGTCGCGTCGGCGGACGAGGCGTATCAACACAGGAAAGCAGTGCTTTGACAGAAGCTCGGAACGGGGAATGGCAGACCGTGTTGGATGACGAACAGCGTCGTGCCGTTGAGGATTCGCAGGACTCGTCGCACGGTGACGGTCATGACTACATTGTGGGTAGTCCGCATCTCCGGCACGCCGTCCTCCGCCAACGCATAGATGGACGGATCGCCGCTGTCGTTCGAGACGTGATTCGCAAGAAGGGGGACTGCGCTGTCCTGGAAATCGGGGCGGGACACGGGTCTTTCACCGACACCGTGCTCGCCGCGGGTGGATCGGCGACCATCACCGAGATGTCGAAGGCCAGTGCCGACTATTTGAGTCGTAAGTTCCGTGGCAATCCCACCGTGCGGGTGCTCTACGACACGGATGGCAATGCGCCGTTCCGAGAGGACACGCAGTACGACGTGGTGTTGCTGATCTCAGTCATCCACCATATTCCAGACTATGTCGACGTGATCACCAGGCTTTGTGACACCGTGCTGCGGGCGGGAGGTGCTGTGGTGACCTTCCAGGATCCGCTGTGGTACCCGCGCCAGAAGCGTTCGGCCCGCGCGTTGTCCTGGGGTTCCTATTTTGCGTGGCGCCTCACCCAAGGCGAGTTGCGCAGAGGTCTGGCGACCCGATGGCGCAGGTTCCGCGGGAAGTACTCGGAGACTGAACCTTCCGATCTCGTGGAGTATCACGTCGTCCGTGACGGAGTCGACGACTCGCAGCTCCAGGACCTGCTGCGGGAACGATTCACTGACGTCGAGGTCGACCGATACTTTTCGACACAGTCCCCGCACATCCAAGCAATCGGCGAAAAGTACTTCCCTGTGAACACCTTTGGGATCCTGGCGCGGGGTCGTCTATAGCGAACGACCGTGTTGCTTACCGAGTAGCGATACAAATCGCGCTAGATCGTCGTTGGCTGCGGCAAGCGCCTTGAGGTACGCCTGCCTGGCGTCGTAAGACGTGGCGCTGGATGCCCTCGTGTGTCGAAGCACCGGCAGCACATCTTGGACAAAGGTGTCTTTGCTGTCCGCCAGGATTCCAGGGCTTTCGGCCAGCTGCTCAGGAATTGACCCGCGCCGCGTCGACACACACACCACGCCCGCCGCCATGGCTTCGTAGAGAACAAGTGGAACCGACTCATGAGAGTACTTCGACGGGAAGATGAAGTGCGTAATCTCCTCGAAGAATGCGCGTTTCATCTCGCCGGCTAGCGGCCCGCGGTACTCGAAGAGTTCGCCCAGATGACGTGTGCCACGTTCGATGTGGTGCCGAGCAGCGGGCTCAACCAGCGGCCCACCAACGATTAAGCGAACAGGCACACCTCCAGCGTGCAGATCAATCGCGAGATCGACGACTTCGCCGATTCCCTTGTCCAAGTAGAGGTTGCTCAAATGTCCGAGCACCAGGTGGTCGGCGTCGGACTTCAACGGTAATTCCAGCAGCGTCTGGTCGACAAGAGCGGCATTGCCGATGATCAGCGTGCGGCTGATTTCCGGCATGACGGCGCGCAGGTCGCGCGACATGGACTGAGACAGGACAATGTGTTGCGCGGTGGGCCCGGCGATTCGGGCCAAGGCGGACATGCGCTTTCGTCGTTCTCGGATATACGTGTACGAGTGATGGTGCAGAAATATCTGTTTTCCCGTCAGCCGCGCCAGGCCCGCGGTAACCGTGGTCAGCCACATGCCGTGATCAGCCTTGACGGCGATATAGACGACATCTGCGCGGAGGACCGCACCCCAGGCAGCCGCAGACCGTCCCAATTTGACGAAGGCACGCCGCCATCGACTGGACGCTCGCTCGGTGGTATCGGAAACGCGCAGGTTCGGGAAGTGTGGGGTCAGTCGAGAAACCATGTGGCTCATGACGATCGACTGTCCGTCGATCGGCGGTGGCATCGGGCCGATCAGGGTGATCCGCGCGTCTGATCGTGCACCGCTGCTGTCCGGTTCGGCGGGCTGATCGATCCTCACGCGGAGAAGAAGACCGCGTCGGCCTGTAGCAGTTGACCGGTCTTGGGGTCGGCGAACACGGGGTCCAGTCCCATCAGGGTCATCCCCAGTGCCTCGGCGCGGTCGAGGCCCTCCCGGTAGGTCATCGCCCCGTCATACAACGGGACCAGCGATAGCTCCAGCTGCAGTCCGACGATGACGCCCGAATCAAACAGACCCTGTGCACCGTCCAGCACCGCCCGCTCGTAGCCCTGGACATCCACCTTCAGGTAGGTGCGGGTATGTGGGCTGACGCCCATTGCCGGAAGAATGGTATCGAGTCGATTCTGTTCTACGGTCTCGGTGCCGACGTATCGCGATTCGGGAGCCACCGCGGTGTGCGACTCAAGCATCGGTAGTACGGAACTCGATAGACCCGCATTGCCTGAGACATTGATGGTGACCTGGGTCTCGGTGTCCCCCAATGCGCACTGGTGCACGTCCCAGTTCGCCTCGGTGACGGCCTTTCGGCTCAGTGCATCAAACGGACGCTGCAATGGTTCGAATGAGATGATGCGGCCGGTGTAGCCGAGTCCGCGGATCGTGGTTGCATACCCACCATCGTTGGCACCCACATCCACCACGCAATCGACGCGGTGGTGGTTGAGCAACTGGACGACGCGAGCCATCGGGTCATGCAGGGGATAGCGGACGATGTCGATGCCGAAGCGTTGAACAAAGTGTCGCAGTTCGTGTTTCAGCCTCATATGCGATTCGCGACGGCCGCCGCTGTGCAGCTCACCATCTTCTCCCCTTCCCGCCATTCACGAATTTATAGCTGCGTATCGCAAACGCCCACCCGGCGCTGACGCTACCGCAAATTCCCTGGCGACGCTGGCGCAGGGCCAGAGGTGAGGCCCTTTGAGCTCGAAGGTTCAACGGGCCTTCTCCTCTGCCGTATGGCGCACGTAAACCAGATTCTCGCCAGAAAGCAGGACATGGAACGGAAGCCGGCCCATCGTCTGTTGCAGGGGACGACTCGTGTCGCGGTCTGGAAACTTCCAGTCGTGCGGTTCGACCAAGACGACATGAGCCTCCTCGACCCACTCCGTGCCGGCCGCGAACAGGTCCTCCTCGAATCCTTCGATATCGACCTTGACGATGAATAATTCGTGGTCGGGTTTGCGGTCGGCGAGGATCTGCCCGACGGTCACGATCGGTACGCCTCCGTCGGAGGATCGTGTTGTCACATAGGAGACGCTGCCCATATTTGCCGTATCGAGAGCAACCTGACCGGGGGTGCCGCCGACCGCTGCAGTGATAACTTCGACCGGGTAACCTTCGGTGTTCAAGCGGCATATACGGGCATTGTCGGGGTCGGGTTCGACTGCGACGATGTGCGCTTCCGGATACTCGCGAGTGAACCATCGAGCCGACGCGCCGTTGTTGGCGCCGAGATCGAGGATGAGTGGGCGATGCCCGCGAGCCAGAATGTCCCGATACGCCTGGGTGATTCGAGCATATTGCGGAAACTGGCTCAGGTCGTACTGCAACCAGCTGAACACTTGACTGACAACTGCAGGATCGGCCGTCCGGGGGCGCAGCACCATGTCGCCGACATCTTTGACCCGAACCCGAAACTCGGTGTGGTCGCGACGGTGCAAATGGCGGGCCTGGTACGCCAGGCCAAGGCGGAGAAGGTCCTTGGTCTGCCAGAGCGCTTTCAATTTCAGCGTCGCGAGTGACGTCACAAGACTGACCTTCCATCTGCGGCTAGGGATACCCTGTTCACGGTAACCGCAGCCTCGGTCGAATTCTTCACGATGGGGATCGCCGGGTCAGAAGTGCCTGCAGGATCGACCGTGGCAGGAGACCGGTCCACGCGGTGACAACCGCGATCAGTAGCCAGCCCGCGGCCACGGCCATTCCTACTGACGCTTCTGAGTCCGCCAGCAGGAGCCCGGCACCGAACGATGCGATCAACAGCGCGACACCGAGCAGCACTGACGACCGCGGCACCGCGGACGCGGGGATGGCTCGGCGCACGAAGATCGGGTACGTCACGTTGCTTGCCATTCTCGCGATGATCGTTGCAATAAGAGCCCATTTCAGATCATGGGTGAGGGCAAAGCCGATGCAGCCGGCGACGATTCCGCCCGCGCTAGTGGCCAACCCGACCATGACCCGAGGGGCGATGTTCAACGTCACGTCGAGAATCTGCCCGTCCATCCTCATGAAGGCCTGCTGAAGGGCACACACGACGAGCAGCATGTTGATGGCATTGCCCATGTACTGTTCTGCACCGACCCAGAGCGCCACGAATGTCCCATTGAACGCGAGCACCGCAGAGCAGCCCAACACCGTCACTCCGATGACGAGGTGCCGAACCGACCGGGCGCGCTCGGCAGCCGCGCGCATTTCCGAATTGCCCAGCAGCGCCCCGAGGACTGGCATGAATCCGCTGGCTGTCACCAGCGAGATGGAGAGCACGAACTGTAGTACGTAAGCGGTGAAGGTGTACTGCGTTACCGCGACCGCGCCGACCATGACGCTGATGACGATGAGCTCGGATGCGAGCAGCATCTTGTCTACGAGCATGCCACCGAGGGTCCATGCGCTATAGCCAAAGACACGCCGGATATCGGGCTTTGTCGGCTTGGCGACACCCCACCAGGAGACAGCGCGCCTGGCGACAGCCAACGTCAGTGCGGTATTCAGGATGGCGGCGATCAATACAATTGCGGCCAGCGACCATAGGTTCCAGCCGGCGTACGCCGCGCCAACCATCGCGCCGTTGCTCACCACGAAAACCACGGTGGTGATAAACATGGATTTGTAGCCTTGGTTGATGCCGGTGAGGACCGAATCGGGGATGGCAAGCAGGCCGGCAAGCACTGTGTTGGCTGCGAGAATCAACGCGGCGGTGTATGCCACTGTGCGTGCGTCATCGGGTATGCCCTTGATCAGAAGTGGCATTGCCGCGGTGACGCCGGAGGCAACCAACGCAGCCACCGGGAGCCAGCGGAACCACACGGTAATGGCTGCTCCGATATCCTTTCGTTTATCCGCATCGGGTAGCGATGTCCTGCTCGCGACGATCCACTTGAGGGCTTGCGATGCTCGGCCATCGGCGACTGTCGCGAAATCCAGGTAGCGCTGCAGCGACTTCCACACACCGAAAAGCGCGGGCCCGAGTGCACCCAGGAGCAATGGGTTGACGATGACGCCGACCGCGGCCATGACGATGAAGTTCAGGTAGTACGCAGCGACGTTGCGACGTGTTCCGGAGTCCACTACTGGCGCCGCTTTCGGTTGTGGTGCTGAAAACGCCACCAGCCGCTGCGTGCGCTTGACTTCGCACGCGCAATAGTGTCCCGGAACGCGTCGGTGTAGGCGCTGGCAACTTGCTCGGGCGCGGAAGAGGCGAGTACCTGCCTTGCGTGGTCGTAAGCCCGATGAAGCGCGGAGTCTTCGGCCTGCCAGACCCGGTCGATGACGCGGGCGGCGTCCTCGGGAGCTGAATCGAGCTCCACATAGAACGGGTAGTCACTGCCCAGCACTGCATGGTGCTCGGGGATGTCGGAAACCACCGCGGGAAGCCCGGCGGCGACAGCCTCCATCAAGACGTTCGGCATTCCCTCATTTCTGCTGAAGGACAGCAGAATCCGAGCACGCGACATCAGCGCAGGCACGTCCGTGCGGAAACCGAGGAGGTCGACCTGGCTGCCCACTCCGGCCTTTCTCGCGATCTGTGCGACCTGCTCGGTCAAAGCCCCCTGGCCTACGACGGATAGTCGGGCCTCTGGTCGTGTCGTGGCAAACTGCGCGAAGGCGGCCGTCATATCCTCGACGTTCTTCTGGGGCTCTAGGCGGCCGACATAGAGGCACTCTGGGGAGTCGCTCCGAGCGCGGCTGGGATCTGCAGCGGGCGGGCCGCCCAGCGTCATGTTCGGGATGACCACGATTGGCGCCGTTGCGGAGAGGGAGTCCCATAGTTGCTTGCCAGGAGCAGAATTGGCAATGATTGTTGCCGCGCCGCGCCGACCGAAGCGGTGTCGAACGTTATAGACCAGTTGGTCCGGATACGACGAACCGCGTTCGGTGAGTACCCATGGAATTCCGCGAACGACACGGGTGGCGACGTACGACCAGATGTCCGCTGGATGGAGCCAGGAGATCACCAGATCGGGTTGGATCTTGCGAAGTGTGCTGATTGTGAAGACGAGGGCGGACGGGCTGGCAAAGTTATCGACGATTGTTCGGTGCAGGGTCAGGCGCGACGTTTCAAGGGCGCTCTCGTGTTCACCTCCGCCGAGGAGCATTAGATGCAGGTCAAGATCTGGATCGCGCTGCAGCAGATTGAGCAGTGCCACACATTGACGCTGCGCTCCTCCATCGCCGAGATTGGCAACGAAGAAGCAGACTTTCATGGACGGCCTTCGGGGCTGTCGAGGAAGGCGATCGCTGGCATCACGAACGGGGCCGCACACTTTCGACACTGCCTTGCCGCCGCTCGAAGTACTGACCCTTGAGGTCACGTCGTACCAACTCGGCACGCGGTTGGAGATAGAGGCCGGGCTCGGACAGCTCGCCGGCGACGGTGGCTCCCATTCCGATCACGATGCGGTCACCCACAATGGCCCCCGGGGCAACCTGCACGTTGGATGACACCAGGCAGAACTCGCCAATCACGATCCCGGCGTACGTCTGATCCGATGTCACCCAGGAAATCCCGTGTGTGATGAAGGTCGACCGCTCACCGGCAACGGTGGTGTAGGCGCCGATCTGCACCCCTCCGGTGCAATCGACGTAATGCCGGGAGGTCAGCGACGCCTCGGACCCCAGCATGAACGATCCGGGGCCGCCGGCGACGGTCATGTGCCGCGATGCCGTTAGATAGTTCCATTGACCGATGCGGGCTCCAGGGCCGATATCGAACTGAGTCAGGTTCCTGAGCACATTGAAGGGGCCAACATCGGCGCCGTCGCCGACTTGCACTGCGTCGACCCGCAGGGCAAGGCATGGGCCGATACGAACGCCGCGTCCGATCGTCCAACCGAGTCTCCGGAGCATGGTGTTTTTGAACCGGCTTGCGGGAAGCAACGCGAATATTGCAACCAATGCAGTGCGTCTAGTCACTTTCACTCCATTCTGGCCGGCGACTCGCTGAAGACGGGGCTGCGATGACGATCGGTTGTTTGCCGCGAACGTTGGCGTCACGGTACCGCAGGAGGTAGTTGCGGACGTTGCGAAGTTCCCACGCGGGTCGGCAGTGGAAACGCTTGATGCTGCTGTCATTCTGTCGTTACCGCACCTTGGCGAATGCCTCCGGGAGGCGTGCTTAATGTCTTGGTGCAGCGTTGCGCTGACCGTACGTCCCTGGCGAACACGCGGCGACCGATTCCCGCGGTATGCGGGCCTTCGGGTTGGTTGAGCTGCACAGGACTGGCGACCCGCCGATACGGTTTCGTACCGTTCGTGTCTCTGCAGGGCTCAGCGCCGACTAGTTCTGTGGACGCGAGGGCTCAGTAGTCGCAGATGTCGAGTGGGTATTAGCCCACATGCTTAGAAATCGCGGATACCGGGCAGACCGAGGGTCGCGGTTGGCGAAATGCTCCACCATCACGACGGTCGCACCGTGGGACGTGGAAGCGATTGTGGCGACAGGAAGTTGCAGTGCGCTCAATGCGTTCGCGATTTCGGTATCGTTGAGCACGATATCTCGGCTGCCATTAGTGATATCAGGTCCGGGCAGTCGAAGCCGGCCCTTGCCTTCAGCGGGGTCCAGATAGACAGCGATTTCCCAAGCAGATTTGCCGTCCGAGGCAGGGGGTGCGCACGTACCGGCTTTCACAACCTTGAGATGTTCCGCGCCTTTGCCTTTGCCATCACTAATCCACCATTGCCATTCTCCTGTAATGGTGTCCACGACAATGTGCCCCGGAGTTCGTGGCACAGTCATTCCGCTCCCAGACTCATAGATTCCCGCCCATGCGGCTATGCACATGACACCGGACGATGATGACCCGTCATTGTCGTCGACTGTCCAGGTCGCTCCGAAGGAACGGCAATCGCCGCCGATCTGTGCTTGGAAATAATTCGCGAAGGCACCGGTATCGGGCAGCTCGCCGTGTACCAGCGCGCCGTCCGCTACACGTGGTTGTCGTGGCGGTTTCCAATGCGTTTGTACGAAGTTGACCGGCTGTCCGGAGTCGAGCATTTTCGGTGGGTCGCCGTCGGGTTTTGATGTGAAGTCGATGTGTGCGTCTGCATCCGCGGGTGTGAGCTTGTTGTCGGGCTTTGTGGCGCACGCAGCCAGCGTAGATGCGGCGAGTGTAAGCGACGCGGTCGCGAGGCCGATTTCCCTAAGCGCAACCCGTCTACTAAGCAGTTTCTTGTTTTCAGAGTATGGCGATTCGCCACCGTCGTTGGAAACAGTGGTCATCTCGGTTCGTCCAGGCACTACGAGAATATCTTCTTCGGTCGAGCGCGAACGAATCGGTGGTCGCGAGCGTGATGCACGAAATGGCTTGGCACCCTGGCGGTGGGCGCAGTATCACCGAGGTTTTGGTTGAGAGAGTAGGTGACGAGTCCTAACAAGACTCCTAGCGCGCATATAGGGCTGCGCAGCCAGAAGGGGTTCACCATCGAGAAGCTGATAATCACAAATACTACGGCCATCAGACTTGCGAAAGAATGCAGTAATGGTTGCAAGAGAGTGTTATTGCGAATGTATCGATATGTGTAGATTAGAAGTGTGGCCATCAAGATTGCGTAAGGAATGCCCATTGCGACCGACCATTCTAACCACGCATTTTGGCTGACATTTAGATATTTCCCAGCGGCGATTTGTTGCGTAGCGTAATCGGGTCCGTGTCCGAGGAGCGGGGATTCGGCGAGGTCGGTGAGGTATCGGTTGACCATCGTGATTCGCTGCCCCGCGGATACGTCGGAACCTAGTTCTGTCAGCGATGCGATGCGCAGGCTTACCATGTCTGCCAGATCGCGACGAGATACGGCGAGTATTTGTAGAACGATGATGCTCATCATTGACACGGAAATGGGAATTAACGGCATGAGCAGGGCGCGCCTTCGGGCGGACTCTGGGTCGCTAGAGCGTCGATCGACTGCGGCTTTGGCGAGGTTCCGCAAATACCACAGAAATGCAAGCACTAGCAGTGCAAGGGAAGTGCGAGATCCCGTGATTAGCACACCGACTACCGATCCCATGGCGGCCGCGGATTGCAACATTACGCTCCCGCTCAGAAATCTCCTATCGCATACCAGGCACGTGAAGTACAAAACGAGAGAAAAGGCGGCCGCATTGGGGTGCTGGTAGAATCCTATGGCACGCGTTGTATATTCGGATATCCAAATTGATATGGACCCATGCTCCATCACGTTGCGGAGAAATTGGTAGTCCCACCAATTCACGGCAAACCCAAACCAAGCGGACGCGATGGCGGCCAAAAAGAATGGCCGTGTAAGAACCGGACCCCACCTCGTCCAAAGTACTATCGTAGCTAAGAGTAGCAATACGAACAGCAATGCAAATATCGTCCAGTAAGCGAGGCGATTGAGCGTTACCGACCCGTCGAATGATTGCAAAATCATCACAACAAGCGGCGCTCCGATCAATGCAAAGCACCACATTATCGCAACGTTGGAGCGGAGTTCCTTTAGTGTTTCAACTCGCGCTACCAAGTAGCCCGATAAGAACAGCAAAAATGCGGTATTCACCCAGAGGGAGTTTGGAAATCCAAAGAGATAACCTAACGGGCGATACAATTCTGTCACCTGGACGAAGACGCACAACAGCGCGAATCCGTCGAGTGAGAAAAGCGAAGGAAGTTTGTTCGTGGACTCCGATGTATCGTGGGTAGTCGTGTGTTTGTTGCGGGTCAACTCGAAATCTGCGTGCTGTCGCCCCGCCCGCGCACTACGGTCATTCACAATGATTTGGCCAATCCTTGGGCCCACCTGAATTGGTTTGCGATGCCCTCGCGCAATGTGACGGTGGCTTCCCAACCCAGAGTCGAGCGGATTGCAGAGGTGTCGCCGCCCGTTTGCCGGACGTCGCCGGCGATTGCATCAACGTGCTTGACGGATAAACTCGATCCCGAAACTTCCTCAAAAATCCGTATAACCTCATTGACGGAAACGTGCGACCCACCTGCGACGTTCAGTACCGACCCCGGATCTACTTCGCCTGCTGCTGCAAGCAAGTTCGCTTCGACCACGTCACTGACATAGGTAAAGTCGCGCACTTGTTCTCCGGAGCCGTAAATGACAATCTCGCCCCCATTTGCGGCCGCCTTGGCAAATCGCGTGAAGGCCATGTCAGGGCGCTGTCCTGGACCATAGACGGTGAAGTAGCGGAGTGAGACTGTCGGTACGTCAAAGCTCGCTGCATACAGGCAGCAGAGATGCTCAGCCGACAACTTAGTCACCCCGTAGGGGCTCAGGGGTTGAGGTCTCGCGGTTTCGGATGTCGGATATCGCTCCGCGTTGCCGTAGACGGACGAGGAGGATGCGTACACCAGCCGCCGAAGACTCTGCCTTCCGCGGCTAGCTTCAAGCAGGCGCTGGGTCGCTGAAATGTTGTTGTACGTATAGGCCGAAAATTCGGTACCCCACGAAGAACGAACGCCGGGTTGCCCGGCCAGATGAAACACAACGTCGATTCCATCAAGCACTGCGTCGAGGTCTACAACATTCAGATCGCCTTCGATCATCTGAACTCCAGCGACGGTCAACCGCTCTGCATTCTTGCGCTTCAACATCACGTCGTAGTAGTCGGTGAACGAGTCGAGACCAGTGACTTCGTGCCCCTCGGATCGAAGACGAGTCGACAGGTGCGTGCCCACGAATCCCGCAGCACCAGTTACAAGTGTGCGCATTATGGATTCCTTCCGGCAGCTGGGCGGTTGTATAGCTAGACGTTCGACGCTGCCACGCGGGTCGGGGGTCAGACAAGATCTGAAGCCGACAGTTCGACAAGAAAGACTCAGGCCTCAGATTACACAAACGTCACAACCCGCACACCCTGTCCGCGTTATCGCAGTGCCCAGCCGTGTTGTCAGGGGAATCCCTTTGCAATCACTGTGTAGCCGTAGTCGTTCGAGCGGAGTCTCGGACATTAGGTTGCCGCACCAGGGTCGGCCTTCTCATAGTTAGCTATGTCCCTCGCCCTCCCCGCTTGAGTAGACTTTGGTGAAGTAGTGGCGCTTCTTTGCGGGTGACAAGTGTTTCGTCTGATGTGCAGCTGCCAGAGTGGTTTCGGCGTATTCACTGAGCTCCTTTATCACTCTCGCTGGGACGCCGACGCTGACGCTATTGGATGGGATATCGCGTGTGACAACAGATCCAGCGCCGACAACGACGTTGTTGCCAATGGACACACCGGGAAGGACAATACAACCGTATCCGAAGTAGACATTGTTTCCGACTGTTATGGGCTTCACGATATCGATCGCGGGATTCTCGTCTCGAAAAACCCACACACCTCCGTCGTGAGTTTCGAAGTGAGTCTTGGTGGCGCTCACATGATTTCCGATCCGGACCAAGTATGGCTCGGTGCTGAACGTCACGTCGATAAACCGACAGCGCTCGCCGACAGTCACGCCGATCGAGCGGGCATAACCGATTGGGTCGAGTCGCCTTCGGAGTGCTGAGTAGATGCGCCGTATGAGCATCCCCGACCTCCAATCAACCCCGCGGGTCGCGACATGTCGTGCGAACCGTTGTCTGAGCGTCCAATCCAAACTACCCGATAACTGTGTGTGGTTGTCTTGCAAAAGGATGCCGCGGCTTCATCGAAGCGCGCTGAGTGTCCCTACTCGCGCCGCGCCCTTGGAGCGAGGGTCGCCGTGCTTCGGGAACTAACGGCGGATGCCTAGTATGTCCACATGCCGCGTGATGCCGACGATGGGGCGGGTCCTCCTGATGTAGGAGCGCGGCTTTCAAGACGTGGGGCCCTACATCAGTTGTGGCGCTTAGCGCTCGCTGCGACTGCGGCGCCCATGGTTTCCGCTGGCTGCAGCGCGCTCAATAGTTCCGCCCGCGACGACAAGTGGTGGGATTCTGTGATGACGCCAGCTACTGACACCCCGACGATCACAGCAAGCCCAGCATCGAGGATCGCTGCGGGGGTTCGCATTGCACCTACGGCTGACTATAACTCTGATCCGTTCTTTCGGTTTGACGGTTGCCATGACATTCTTCTGGACTCATTCGGCGCCTATGCACAGCCACCTGAAGTTGTTGTGCCCGAGATTGTCACAGATGCAGTCGATATCGAAGCGGTGTTCCGTGCCGGGCGCGATGGTGCCAAAGTGATCGGCGTGCGAGCCGTTGTCGACGGAAAGCTGAGTCACTTGCAGCTGCGACGCTTCGATGCGAAGAAAGGGGACAGCTACTACTTTCGACACGAGTTCTCCGATCCCAAGGTGAGACATCTGAAGTTCGAAGTGGATGGAGCTAACAGGTTCTCGGGCGTGGTCGTTGGTAACCACACAATTCTGCGACGACCCGAAAGCGCCCACATGTTGAGACATGTTGCGATCGGCGACTCACTCCAGTCGGGTGGGGCCAACTATCATCCGGGGTCCGAGGAGTCCGGCGATTTCTTCTACATGCGGTGGGAATCCCACAGTCGATTTCAGGCGGCCCTTATGGGTTGCGATTCGTACATAAATCTTGGCGTGGGAGGAACTGGCTGGGGCGAGAATGTTCCCAGCGACCCCTTCTCTGCCCGGGTTCCTTTAGCTGTAAGAGGGGTTCCTCAGATACTGGGTTTCTACGGCTCGCGGAACGATGTGAACCATGAAGTGCAGGTTCCCCACGCAGTCGAGATGACTCTGCAGCGGGTAGCTGAGGTCCCAGTTGTCTTGGTCTCCGGTCCTCAGCAGGCTGGCTTTTCGCGACTGAACGAGCTCGTTAAGCAAGAGGTCGAGAAATCGCGCCGCATCTGGCTCGACCTTGATGGCGTTGCGGCAGCGCCCACGTCAAATCCAACCGGTCACCCGACGTTTGATGAACAGCTTGACCTGGCGAGGGCGGCATTCAGTCAGACCGATATGAGCCACGTTAGGGACGCTATCGAACACGCGAAGTGACCGCGCGAGGCCGCAGCCCGCGCCACACATGCTGGCAGTAGAGTCACGCGGCGCTCGCGCGCCTTAGCTGCGCAACGTCCTGACGTTCTCCCGATACCACGCCACGGTACGTTCGAGCCCCTCTTGTAGGCTGATCCGCGCCGTCCACCCCGCTTGTGCGAGTTTGGAAACATCGAGCAGCTTCTGAGGCGTCCCGTCAGGTTTTGAGGTGTCCCAGTGAGTTTCACCGCGGTAGCCGACCGCCTCGGCGACCGTGTCGGCGATCTCGGCGATGGTGACGTCGGTCCCGCTACCCACGTTCACCTGCTCCGGTCCGTCATAGTGCGTCAAAAGATGCAGACATGCATCAGCCATGTCGTCGGCGTGCAGAAACTCGCGACGGGGAGAACCCGTTCCCCAGTTGGTCACCGAGGTCGCTCCGCTCGTCACAGCCTCGTCGTATCGACGGATCAGTGCGGGTAGCACGTGCGAACCGGTGGGTGAGAAGTTGTCATTGGGCCCGTAGAGATTCGTCGGCATCGCCGAGATCCACGCCAATCCGTATTGCCTACGAACCGCCTGCACGTGCAGGATGCCGGCGATCTTGGCTATCGCGTACGCATCGTTCGTGGGCTCGAGATGGCCGGTGAGCAGTGCGTCCTCTCGAATGGGCTGCTCGGCGAATTTGGGATAGATACACGATGATCCGAGGAACAGCAGCCGTTCGACATGCGCCTCACGGGCGGCATCCAATACGTTGACTTGAATGCGGATGTTGTCACTGAGGAAGTCGACTGGGTAGGTGCTGTTAGCCAGAATTCCACCGACCTTCGCAGCAGCCAGGACAACGTACCGAGGCTGAGTCTGCCGGATGAATTCGAACACGGCATCGCGGTCCCGCAGGTCCAGCTCGGCAGACGATTTACCGATGATATTTGTGAATCCCGCCCCCCGCAGCCTGCGCGCGATGGCCGAGCCGACGAGTCCACGGTGACCGGCCACATAGAAGGGCGCCGTGGGATCAAGTTCGCCTTGCCAAACATGCTGCTCGCCAGTCACTACGGAGCCGTTCGCCTCGGTTCAGGCGCGACCCACGAGTCCAGCTGCACTCGGTCGACCCATGGCGTGCCGGCATGGGTCAGCGCTTCAATATCCGCGTCAACCATGAGGCGTGCCAACTCGTAGCCGTCAACCGTTGGTACCCAGTCCAGTTTCTTCGCGGCGCGTGAGGGATCGCCGATCAGGGCGTCGACTTCGGTCGGGCGCAGGTAGCGTTCATCGAACCGGACGTGATCCTCCCAGTTCAGGCCTGCGTGGGAGAATGCGATCTCGAGAAACTGCCGGACTGTTATACCTACGCCGGTCGCCAGGACGAAATCTTCAGGTTCGTGTGCTTGCAGCATTCGCCACATACCCTCGACGTATTCCGGCGCATACCCCCAGTCCCTGACGGCGTCCAGGTTGCCCATGTACAGCAGTTCTTGCTGACCAGCTTTGATCGCGGCGACAGCGCGGGTGATCTTGCGTGTCACGAATGTCTCGCCGCGGCGCGGGGATTCATGGTTGAACAGAATGCCGTTTACGGCGAACAATCCGTAGGCCTCGCGGTAGTTCCTCGTGATCCAGTAGCTGTACAGTTTGGCGGCGGCGTACGGAGAACGTGGGCTGAACGGAGTGTCTTCGTTCTGCGGTGGTGGTGTCGCGCCGTACAACTCTGAAGACGATGCCTGGTAGAACCGGGTCTTGATGCCTGACAATCGGACGGCCTCCAGCATCCGAATCGTGCCGGTGCCCGTCGTGTCCGCGGTGTGCTCGGGTTCCTCGAAAGAGACGCGCACGTGCGACTGAGCCGCGAGGTTGTACACCTCGTCGGGATCAATCTTCGCCAGCAACGTGACCAATCGCGCTCCGTCACTGAGGTCGCCGTAGTGCAGGAACAGCCGCGCATCAGGAGAGTGCGGATCCACGTACAGATGATCGATCCGCGAAGTGTTGAACGTGGATGCGCGGCGAATGACGCCGTGGACCTCGTATCCCTTGCTCAGCAGCAACTCGGCCAGGTACGACCCGTCTTGTCCGGTGATACCCGTTATCAGAGCACGTTTTGTCATGAGAGCCTTTGGAAGGTCGTCGCTTCTCGGATCTGGCCAAAAACCCGGCGCGGTCAGTGCTTCCGCACATACACGTCGAGAATGGGCTGCACGGCGTCGGGCGAGTGTTTGTTCATCCCCTTGAAGAACCGGTACAACCACGGCCGTCCGAAATGGTAGGCGGGTTCGGGCGCCTTGCGGGTGACGTAGACATCGGCACCGGTGCCGAATGCCCGCCGCAGGTCGCGGGGTGTATTCATTTTGTACTGAGTCGGAAAGACATCTTCCGGTTTGCGGTCGGGCTGGCTGCGCGAAAGTACCTTGACGTGAAACTTATTCGGCACTATGCGTGCGCTCACTGCGATGTAGCCCCATTTGTTGGGTGTGGTGGCGGCGATGATCCCTTTTGGCTTGGTTACGCGGAGCAGCTCCTGCGCGACGAAGTCCGGATCGGCGATATGTTCGAAGACCGACCGAGCGAAAATGATGTCGAATCTGTTGTCCTCGTAGGGTAGAGGCTTACCTTCGTCGATGACCTTGGCCTCGTCGAGGAAGGGGTTCTGCAGGACCACGGGGTCGATGTCACAGCCATCGAGGTGTCCGCACTTGCCTTTGAAGTTCCCGATGTCGCGCCGATAGGGGATGGTGTCATCCACGAGCGGTTCGCCGCGCCCCGCTCCGAAATCG
The DNA here is from genome assembly GCA_016235595.1 of Verrucomicrobiota bacterium. Lineage (GTDB taxonomy): Bacteria > Verrucomicrobiota > Verrucomicrobiia > CAIQCK01 > CAIQCK01 > CAIQCK01. Next base: position 4,223 of record JACRJX010000012.1, on the reverse strand, counting down.
AGCACCACGTCGTCGGGACGCACAATCGCCGCAAGATGGTTGTAGAACGTGACGGTGCCGTCGACATGGCTCAGGCCGCTGATGTTCGCTTCCGGATAGAAGCGCCGTTTGAGCTGGTCTTCGTCCATGCGCACCTCAGGTCGTCCAGACGAGGCGCCCTAGTCGCTGGGTCTGAACGACGGCGCCGTCGCTCTCGACCTTCTGACGGGTTCTACGGAACGTCATTCCCGGATCCCTGTGCATTGGCGACTTCCGATCCGGCTGGCGCGCGGGTGGAGTCAGTTGCCGACTTTGAAGGTTCTTGCGTCCCTGCAGACTGCTTCACATGCCTTGGGGTTCGCGCTGGTTCATCGCTGCCGTAGTACCGGTAGTTGTAGCTGTACGCGGATCCACCCTTGGTCGGCATCATGGTGAATACCGCGCCGAGCAGGCGTGCCCCGACATCTTCGAGATTGCCGACCGCATGGGTGAACTGGTCACGCTTGGTTTGGCCGTAACGAGCCATCATCAGCACGCCGTCGGCCGCGGCCGCAAGGATCGCGGCGTCGGTGACGGCGAGAAGTGGCGTGGAATCCACGATCACGTAGTCGAACTGACCGGCCAGCTCGGACAGCAACTTCTTGGCGGTCTGGGACCCGAGTAGCTCGCTGGGGTTCGGTGGAACGGCCCCGGATGTCAGAACGGTCAGCCCAGGAAACCGCGTTTTTTGCAGAGCTTCAGACAGGGATGCGCCACCGCTAAGCACTGTGCTGAACCCCACTGTGCCAACGAGATCCAGGTACTTGTGCAGTGTGGGCCGGCGAAGATCGCCGTCGATCAGCACGACGCTGTGCTCGGCTTCCGCCAGAGCGAGCGCGATGTTAATAGCCGTCGTGGATTTGCCCTCGCTGGGAACCGAACTGGTGAGCACGATGATCCGCGGCGGGTCGTCGACCGCGAGGAACTGCAGATTCGTGCGGAGCTTCCGGAAAGCTTCGGCGATGGCCGAGTTGTCGTTGTCGAATGAGATTGCCGCCTGCTTACGGCGTTCCTTGTCCAGCGGGATGCTGCCAACCAGGCCGGTACCGGTGATCTCCTCGACGGTCTCCCGATTCTTCACCGTGTTGTCGAGCATGTCACGCAAGATCGCCAGCCCCACGCCCAACAGGACGCCGAGGGCGAGTCCGACGGCGAGGTTGCGGAGGGTATTCGGCACCACCGGAGACTCGGGGATGGATGCCCGCTGTTCCACGACAACCCGCGAGTCCGGGGCGGAACCGTCTTCCGGTGTCTCCAGTTCGCGCACCAGAGTGACAAACTCGTCGGACAGGGTATTGGCGATATCGCGCGCGGTCACTGGTGATTCATCGCGAACCTGCACTGTGATGAGAACGGTGTCGAGCTTTGCGCTCGCCTTGACGTTCTCCTGCAGCTCACCGGCGGTCATATCGAGATCAAGCTTGTCGATGGTTCTTTGGGCCAGTGTCTGACCTGTCAGCAGCTCGGCGTAGGAGACCACACGCTCCTGCGAGAATCGGTTGCCCTGATAGGCCTCAGACAGCGACGCCCCGGCCGTAGTGGAAACGAAGAGGCGTGTCGAAGCCTGGTAGAGAGGAGTTGTCAGCCAGTTGATGGCAACAGCTCCCAGGACCGCTACAAGAATCGACACACAAACGGTGATCCACCGGTTGCGCAGTAGCTTTACGTAGTCCTGAAGATTCAACGCCACCCCTTCATTACTGTTGCCTGATCCCCCGGTTCGGCATTCCGATCTGCGTTGTGCGTCGACAAACTATCCGGAGCACTGGGGCACCGATACTACGGGAGTGACCGTGTCCACCAAGGGCTGAACGGGAACTCGGGCCTCGCCCGGCGAGGTGGGCTCGGAAAGGCGGAAAGTCAGTTCACCGGACTGCCCGGGCGGTATGATCACCTGCACTTCGAAGCTCGGGTGGCCTCGTTCGGTGCCGGTAATCGCCGGGGCACGTTCGCCGTTGGCCAGGGAACTTACCAGTTTGGCGCCGCTGGTCGCCAACAGGCGTACCGAGGTGACCATGGTGCCCTTGGGCAGGTTCAATGGAAGCTCGGGAAGCAGGCCGGCGGTGCCGAGGATGTAATCGGGGATATTGGCGTCGGCCGGAAGATCGTTTTTCAGCCGGACGGTGACGGTCGACATTCTGGTGTCGCCTTCACAGCCGTCGGCGACGTACTCGATCTCCCGCCGCAGGTAATAGTCGAGCTTGTTGCCACCGAGATTGTTGATCACGACTTCGGCATAGGGTGCTGCGTCCTGGGGGATGGCATGCGCCAGCGGCGTCTGCTCCAGCAGTTGCTGCTCTGCGGGGTTCGCGCTCCAGATCGCGATGCGTCGCTCGCTCACCGCTCTCCCCAACGCATCTAACAGTGCGCGAGGTGATTCAATTTTGCCGGTCATCTTCTTGACGACCTCACCGGCGATGTCTTGTAGATACTTCTTGCGGGCGATTTGATCGTCGGGGTAGCGCGCATAGGCGGTCGACTCGGTCAGCTCGACCACATTGTCCTTGGTGACTTCTTCACCGTCGGGCAAGGTGATCGAACCGACGGCTCCCAGCATGTAACTCAGGGCCACCGGATCCAAGACAATGGCGCCGTCGACGGTGATGCCGGTGTCCTTCTCCCACATGGCTTTCCAGATCTGGGCAGCATAGGGGAAATGCGAACTCAGGTTGCTGTTGCGGAAGTCTGTCGTCGGGTTGGTATAGCCGTACATCTTGGCGTACTCAGCGCCGAGATCGATGGGTGCGTAGCTGCCGATCAGTTCACGATTGGACGCCAGGGTGTCGACGGTGGGGGTGCCGTCATTGAAGCGCAAAATGCCGAAGCCGCCGAGCAGCCCACCGGTCCCGCGTGCTTCGGCGTTGGTCTGGAAGCCCATGAAGTAGGTGCGCGGACCGTCGGCGCCCATCATGGCCGGGGCCAGACGAGCCGCCAACGCGGTGTTCTCCAGGATCCCAGCGACCTCGGCAGTCTGTTTCTGTAGCTGTGAGCGCGCGTCGCCGAGCACCGACACGTACCGGGGATCGGGAATCGAAGCCGCGTCGGCATTGAGCCGTATTGCGGCGCCGGAGATCTCGGTCAGCTGCGATTCTTCGTCCCGCAGCGTCTGCACGTCGACACGGCCGTTGGAGAACAGCTGGTCAGGAGCAATGGCCAGCCCGACCCTGGCCGCGGGTTGCAGCACGTCGGCTGCCAATCCCAGCACCACATCGGAGATCTGCCGCCCGGTGTCGAACGGGCTGCCCAGCCAGGGGACGGCGGCCGCAATGCTCCACGGCACCGAATGAGTGGCATCGCTGGCCTGCTTCGCATGGCTTTGCGCGGCGTCGGCGAATTGCAGCGCTTCATCGGTTTTGCCCTGCAGCAACGCCTCTTTTGCCTGCTGCGCATCCTGGCGGGCCTGCTCGAGGCTCGACTTTGCATCAAAGGCGTTGATGCTCAGCCAGGCGCCGAGTGCGACAAGAACAACGACTAGCGCGAGTCCGCCCAAAAGCAGCGCACGACGCCGCCGACGTAACCCGTCAGCGAATTTGGAGAATCGTCCGTTTTCGTAGTCGTCCGGATCGTATGCGTCATCGCCGTCTGGTCTGCGTGTCGGCACTCAGCAGGCTTTCCGTGCTGGGGACAAGTCCTTACGACTGACTTGCGCCGGCAACATCGGAAGTCGTGCGGGGGTCAATCTAGTCGCAGCCTCGGCCGACGGAGAACGTCGTGGTGCCGTAGGGGCCGACCGTCACGGTTGCGCCCAGCAGGCACACCTCGAAGTCCAGGTTCTGGGTGAACCATCCGTACAGCGGCTTGAGGAAGCCGGGGACCAGGCTGATCGGGGTGAACACCAGAACGTCAGACCGCGGCGGCGGCGTCGGGTTCGCCCGACCGACCCACCACAGGTTGTTCTGGAAAATGCTCTGGATGATGCTGCCGGGCGTCGCGCTGGCCGACTGCAGGTTGGCGGCCGCCAACGGAACGCAGGGCTCCAGGGCGGTGGGCACGCACTGGGCGGACCCGATCTGGGAACCGACGGTGCTCACCGCAATGGTGGTGTCGGCCTGTGCCACGGTGACCGGCGTGAGAGTTGCTGCGGCCGCCATCGCACCCGCGGCTATACCGATATTGATCTTGCGCGCGATAGCTGACATTTGTCCCCCTTGGCCGGACCTGAAGTTGGCTAAAGCATCGCACGCTGTGAGCGAGCTGTCAACAGA
>JACRJX010000010.1 GCA_016235595.1 Verrucomicrobiota bacterium | reverse complement strand
TTTGTATCCCGAGTCGGGTGCTGGACGAGCCCTCAACGGCTATGGCATCCATCCGGATTACGAACCGTATGTGGGAACCGAGGTGGACGTGGTCGTCAAGTATTCTCCCAAGACCTGGTTGAAACTGGAAGCCGGCTTCGGCCACTTTTTCGTCGGCGACTACATCAGGCAGTCCGTCGGTTCGGTGGCGGCCAACGGCGCCGCCAAGGATGCCAACTGGATTTACGTCCAAACGACGTTCACCTTCTGAGCATTTGATCTGGCGGCAGACGTGCGAGCGAATTTGCTCAAGTGTTTCCTGATGCTACCGATCCCTGGTTGGGAGCGGAGTCGGGGTATGACAAAAAACTCTTAAGCAACCCGACGGCGACGAATGGCCGCCAGCATCAGGAGCACGCCACCAAATCCGAGGCAGGCAAAGGACGACGGTTCGGGAACGGAAGGAATGCTGTCCCAGAAGGACACGTTGTCGATAGCACCGGCGAAGCGGGTCAGCGTGTTGCCGCTCTCAAGCTGTATGCGAAGAAGACCGCTCCCATCGCCCGTGTAGGAGAAATATTCCCTGTTGAATGTTTGCTCGCCGTTCCAAGCGCCTGGCGTCACATCGTTGGAGGCGAGGACAGTGTCATTCTCCCGGAGCAAGTTGAAACGGAAAGTGTCTCCGGCTTGCGTTGCCTGACTGGGATCAGAGTACACGGTCGGGCCGAGATCGTAACTGGCGTAGTAGGTGACACCGAGGTCGTTGGCGGCAAACCCGGAGTTCAGAGTGATCACGTTGTCGCCGTAGATCATGACGGCGTAGTTGCCGGCACCGCCCCAATCCGAGCCGCTGAGTTGAATGGCGTGGATCGCATTAAAACCCGACCTATCCCAACTTCCGAAGGTGGCGCCGTAAACCAAACGGTTTCCTGTCTGGTATTGTGTTGTGGAAATTGAAGCGCTCGTGATGTCGTCGAAGTCGTAAGAGGCAAGAGTACCCGCCTTCGCTGGGGTTCCGGGAATGGCGGTGACGAAGAATGCGAACAGGGCGAGCACGAGGCTCTTGGACACTTGCGAGGTTTTCACTGGTTCCAATAAGTGCGCTTTGGGGTCGTGTTCCGAGAGAATCTAAAACATGCCACAACCCCATTGTCAATAAATCTAGCCACTTTCCGGCTGCTTTTGGAACATATCAGCCATTTCCGTCGGCTGAAAATGGAGGGGTGGCTTGAAGGTCAGGTGCGTCGGACTTGCCTGATTTGGCGCAGAATCCGGACTGCCTCATGCTTGGGAATCAATTCATGCTACTGGATTGACGGCATAATGCATTATGGCCTTGGGGCTTGATTGGGAACCCATTCGTTATCCTCGGAGAAGATCGTCGCGAAATAGTCGTATTCCCATTTTGCCAATGCCTTGCGTCCCGGGCTGCCAACACGATCACTGGCAAACCACTTTTCTGTCGCCCAGGCAAAATACTCACGAGCAACCTTAGGATTGTAATTTGGCAGATTCTTGGAAAAGAGCTTGTCGCTGCGCGATTCCAATTTCAAAGTATGTTCAATGGCATGTCCGAATTCGTGAACGGGTGTATTCCAGCCTCGATAGACAGGTGGGGCTTTGGGCCTGATTGTGTCCACCGCCTTTGCACAAACCAGGACTTCATTGAATAGACTGAATCCCCGCCCTCCGGTGTTTCGGTGTCCTGGGACGGCTCCAATCTGTGTCAGATCCGGATCAGCATCCGTGATGAGAAAAGCTTGATGTCCAGCGAATTTACGCCGGTCTTCATCCCGCTTTAGAGCGGCAACCATATTGTGGATTAAAGCATAGGATTCCCGCATCATCCATTCGCTGACCGTTGCTGTTCCGAAGACGTGGATTTTGAGATCCTGGATCTGCAAGTATTGAGTGGGCTTGTAGAAAAGCCAAATGGTTTGGACGCCGGCAGGAGGCTTCTCAATCTTGGGCACGCTTCGTGGCCCATTCTCTTGAGTTCCCTGTCGGCTTGAACTGTCTGGCTGGCTATTGGCTGCCAAAACGAGATTCGGGAGGACGAGGCCGATTGCTCCCAAGACGATTGCACCAATGGCGACAGTATGTGGCTTCATTTCCCTGTTCTCCTCGTCATCTATGCCAAAGCCGCGCTGACCTGCGCATCCGAAGTGTTGCGCTGGCTCGATCGTTGCCGTGGCTGTGTTCATTGGTAGTCTACGCGGCATTATTGTTCGGCGCAAACCCCACACAAGCGTAAACATCCCCTGCGCGAATCGCTCTCAGCTTTCAACCCTGCACTACTTCGCCGTTGTCCCAAAATTGCAACTCCTCGCCTCCAATCTCAGCCCGCATGACTGGAAACAGGTGCGCGGGGTTTCTTTACTGGCCAAAAGCAGACAAATCGGCGCGGTGATACAGAAAGTCATGCCGCGAACGAACCTTGGTTCTGAATCCAACTTGACTGGGTGGTTGGAAGTGGAAGACTGGAGGTGTTTCGCGAGTGGAGGATACCGGCATGATAAAACGGTGTGTTCAGTATGCGCTTGTTGCCACATTCACCTATTCTGTCCTGGGCCAACAATGTTCCAGTGAAGACGCTCCGCCTGGCATGGTGAAATTGGAATACAAGATGCCCAAGCCGATGTTCATCAGCACGTGTACAGATTTCACGAAATGCAATCTCGGACGTCCGCGTGGCGATAGACCTTATCCACCCATCTTTGTCCCGCTGGGTTGTGCCAACATCGCGCTGAAGAAGAAGGTGACATCAAGCGATCAGAAACCCGCTATTGGAACCCTCAGCCTCATCACGGACGGCAACAAAGAAGATTACGGCGACCGACATGTGGAGCTTTGCCCTGGTGTTCAGTGGATTCAAATCGACCTTGGCAAAACCTGCGAGATTTGGGCGATTGTCCTATGGCATCGTCATTGGAATCCATGCGTCTACCATGACGTTATCGTTCAAGTGGCTGACGACGTGAACTTCAACAACGGTGTACAGACTATCTTCAACAACGACTGCGACAACTCCAGTGGTCTTGGCATTGGCAAAGACTTTGAATACATCGAAGCTTTCGATGGTAGTCCGATTGCAGTCAAAGGTGTAAAGGGACAATACGTCCGCTGCTACAGCAACGGCAACACTTCCAACCCGATGAACCACTACATCGAGGTGGAGGTTTACGGGAAGTGAAAGGAATTAGGGCCCTATTCCCTGCCGATGGAGCCTGAACACGGCCGTATACCCCGGTTGTTCTGACCCAAACTTCTGTTTGCGCGGGCGATGCCTGCGACGCACTACACCCAAAATTGAAAATGTCGTCGAGAAGAGACACCATGGGCACGCGGTTGGCCTCCAATCTCAACTCGCGTGACTGGAAACAGGTACGCGGGGGTTTTTCTTTGGCGGCGAACGTGGCGGGAAAGGCCGTGATTCTCAAGATGTTCCAAATTGCCAACAACGTTGCCGGAGCGCAACTCGGTCTGTCCCATGCTTCGGTCGGGTTGCACCCTGCCTGCGCTGGGATGGACAAAACGTAAACGATCAGTCAACATCAACCCTGGGTGCTGACTAATTTTTTAAGTGACTTGAAAAAGGAATCCGGTCATATGCGGCCGGACTACTGGTGCGTTTATGTTTTCCCCCTTGTCGTTTCCAAAGTTCCTCCCGATTTCCTGGTTTCTGGCGCTGTTCGCAGTCTTTCTCGCTGCCTGTGGCCGCCCTCATGATCCATGTGTCGAAGACGGCGTTCGGCTCATCATCAACAGCCGAGAACTGTTGCCGACCAGCACGTTCGAGTTGCGGTTCGATGACGCGGTCATCGCTGCCGGCGACGTTGGCTTGCCGGTGAAGGAGTCGCCGCTGATCATCACGCCACCGCTTGCAGGCAAGTTCGTCTGGCTGAGCCAGCATAGCGGCGTGTTCACCCCCACCGAGCCAACTGCGCTTGGGACGGCATACCGCTTCACGCTGCGGTGTGACCTCCAACGCGCCGATCATCAACCAATATCGGCGCGGCTTGACCGCACTCTGGACACGCCGCCGTTCGCGATGACGGCGTTTTGTCCGCGTCATTTCAATCGCACCAACGCCCCGTCGCGCGTCGAGATACAGCTCAGTTTCAATGCCGATGTGAGCGCTGCCGGCATCGCGCCCTTCATGGAATTCCGCGATGGGAGGGGCCAGACCGTGCAGGCTGTGGTCCGTCAGGCGGCCACAGACGATTATATGTCGTTCTATGAGTGGGACGGTGTGTTCGAGGGCACATGGAAGCAGCGATTCCCTGCTGCGCGATCAAAACCGGCTTCATCTCCCGGCAGACACGAAAGGCGCGGCAACGAAGAAAGTATTGCGCCCAAACCGAACTGCATCGTTGTCAAACCGATTAGCCCGCTGCCTGTCGGCGAAAACTGGCGGCTTGTTTTGGCCAAAGGCCTGCCATCAACTGAAACCCCGCTCCGTCTCGGGGCGTCTGTCGACGTCCCCATTGGCACGGTGCAGCCATTCATCGTTCGAGGCGCGTTGAGCGACAACGTGATCGGCGCCGGCAAAACCGTCTCCATTGAGTTCTCGAAGGACATTGCGCCGGTTGTCACCTGCTCCAATTCTGCAAATTGGGTTACGGTCGTCCCCACGCCCGCCGATCTCGATGCGGTCGTTCATGGCAACCGGCTGGAGTTGAGCGGCAGTTTCTCGCTCACCAACAATTATGCGGTGTCGGTAAAAGCAGGCTTTCCGGCGGACGGGGCGTTTGCACTCGCTGCAACCTGGAAAACCAACGTGAGCTTTGAGGCCATTCCGCCGCGGCTCTATTTTCCTGCGTTCGCCACTGACCAACTTAGCGTGGGCAGGCGGCAGTTTGATCTGATCGCCATCAACGCCCCTTTTGTGCACGTCCGCGCGAAGCTGCTGGATGCCGGCACGCTCATCCATGCGCTGCGCGGCTACCGGAGCTATTTCAAACACGGTAGTGATCCGGAATACGAACTGGAGCCTTATTCCAAAGTTGACTTCAACGTCGTCCCCGGCAGGACGGTCTTCACGAACACTTTTCACATCGACAAGCCGATTGACGTCGCTGAGCGGCTCAAGCTGGATTGGTCCGACGTGCTCCGCGACCGCAAACAAGGCGCGGTATTCATCGCTGCAGAAATGGACACGGATGCAAGCGGTGCGCCTCAGCGAATCGGCTCGCAAGCGCTGGTGCAGATTACTGATCTTGGCTTTCTCTGGAAGCGCGAACAGGGCGCGCTGCGCGTCTATGTTTTCTCATACGCCACTGGCAAGCCGATTCCCGGCGCATCCGTGCGGCTTTTGACTGATGAGAACGAGACGTTGAAGGAGCAAGTTACGGATGCGGGTGGGGTTGCCACGCTGCCGCAGCCCGAGAAGGCACGCTGGATCATGGTTCAGCACAAGGATGACTTGCATGCGCTGGAACTCGACGACAGCGATGCCGACATCCGCCTTTGGAGATTTCGTATTCCGTTGGCCGGTGAATCTGGCGATGAGACCTCCAAACGTTCACTGATGCTCTTCAGCGACCGGCCGGTATATCGGCCGGGCGAGTCTCTGCTGTTGAAAGCCATTGCGCGCGACTGGATTGATGGCCGGCTTTGCGTGCCCAAGCCGGGGCCTGCCAGGGTGCAGGTCTTGGATGCTCGCGACCAGTGCTTCTACGAAACCAACCTCACGTTTTCCACGTTGGGATCGGTTGACGCCGCGGTGCCGCTGCCAACCGGCCCGCTCGGTGGTTATCGTGCTGAGTTGACCAGCGGTGAATGCAGCGCAACGCACCCGTTCCGCGTGGAAGATTACCAGCCCAACGCGTTCGAACTCGTCGTGGGGGCGAAACCCTCCTACGCGGCGGGCGACACCTTGCAGGTGCCTGTGACTGCGAAATACTTCACGGGCAAACCGCTCTCGCGAGCGAAGCTTTCGTGGTCGATCGATGCCAGCGACGCGGGTTTCGAGCCAAAGGGCTTCGATGATTTCGTGTTCTGTGCACACGGCGATGAGGCTGATCGTGACCGCATGCCCGGCGCGGTGTCTTCGCAGGGAGAAGGACGCCTCTCGGCGAAAGGCGAGTTTCTTATCAAACCTGAACTCGCGCCGAATCGTGCTGCGCCACAACCGCGCCGCGTGGAACTGCACGTCGAGATCACTGATCTCAACCAGCAGACGATTTCCGAAACTGTCGAGTTCACGCGCCATAGCTCCGATTTCTATCTCGGCCTCAAACAACTGAGCACGGTCGCCCGGGCCGGTGAAAAGCTGCCTGTCGCGCTCATCGCGGTCCGGGCGGACGGCACGCCATTGCCCGAGCCGGTGGTTGCGCACGTGGCGCTGCAGCGGATCGAATGGCAGACCGTTCGCGTGAAGGCCGCCGGTGGCGCAATCAGCTATCGCAGTGAACCCAAGTTCATTCCAGTCGCCGAGCGGGACGTGAAGACGCTGGCGTTGCATCGCATGGGCGTGCAATGGGAGCTGGATGCTGACGCTGTGTCCGCCGAGTTGCTTCCGCCGGAGGCCGGCAGCTATCTCGTGTGTGCCACTGCCAGGGATGCAAGTGGCCATGAGATCGTCACCACCACAACCGTCAACGTTACCGGGCCGGAGAAGCTGGCATGGGATTACCGCAACGCAGTGCAGATGAGTCTCGTGCCCGATCAGACCCGCTACGAGCCGGGTCAGACGGCGGTCATCCTTGCGAAGACGCCCATCAGCGGCAACGCGCTCGTCACGGTTGAACGCGACAAGGTGCTGCGTTCGTTCGTCACGACACTCAGCGGTAACGCGCCCGTCATCTCTGTTCCAATCCTCGCAGGCGACGCGCCCAACGTGTTTGTGTCGGTCACTTTGATTCGCGGCGCGGCAGACTGTCCCCGTGAGGCGAAGATGCCTGAGTTTCGCGTGGGCTACTGCCAGCTCAATGTTGAGAATCCAGCCAGCAAGCTTCGCGTGACTGTCACGCCGGATGCCGGCGACTATCGGCCCGGCAAGACCGTCACTGTCACCGCTGAAGTCCACAACGCAGCAGCCCAACCCGTCACTGACGCCGAAGTCACGCTCTACGCGGTGGACGAAGGCATCCTCAGTTTAATGGGCTACGAAAGGCCGGACCCATACGCTTTCTTCAACGCGACCCAGCCGTTGCGTGTCCGCAGCAGCATCAGCCTGCCGAATCTGCTTGGCGAGGACGACACAACGTGGAGCTTCGGCAACAAGGGCTACCTCATCGGCGGCGGCGGTATGGAGGGGACATTGCGGAAGAATTTCCTGCCTGTTGCGTTCTGGAACGCCACGCTGCGCACCGACGCTGGAGGAAAGTTGCGGGCGAGTTTCACCGCGCCTGACGGCCTCACGCGCTATCGTGTCATCGCCGTCGCACATACTGTTCGCAGCGAATTTGGCGCGGGCGAGGCATCGTTTCGCATCAATAAACCGTTGATGATCGAGCCGGCACTGCCGCGTTTTGCATGTATCGGCGATCAGATTGTGGCGCGAGCCGTCGTTCACAACTCGACCGACCTGCCCGCCGACGTCAACGTGACGCTGGCTCTCGACGACAAGGCTAAGGCCGGTTCAACGACACGCAATCTCAAGCTCGCCGCGCGCGGGTCGGTTGCAGTCGAGTTCCCCGTAAAGTTTGTCGAGCCCGGCGAGACTCGCTGGATATGGCGGGTTCGGGCGGACGGCCCGGACAAGTTCACCGATGCAGTCGAGTCGCGGCTCGCCATCGGCCACGTAGCGCCGCTGTTGCGTGAGGTCTATGACAGTCGCAGCGATGCAGCGGAGACAGACCTGCTCAAGCGCGTCAATCCTCAACTCCTCGAAGGCAAAGGCACTGTCACGGTGCGCGTGTCAAACTCGCGTTTGGGCGGGTTGGGTGAGGCGGTGCAGCACCTGCTCCATTATCCCTACGGTTGCGTCGAGCAGACGACCTCCTCCATGCTGCCGTGGTTGTCACTGGGTGATGTTGCCAACGCCGTGCCTGCGCTGAAGAAGCCGCCCGCTCAGATTCGCGCCGCAGTCGAGCGCGGAATCGAGCGGCTGTGGAAGATGCAGACGGATTCCGGCGGCCTTGCCTATTGGCCCGGTCAGCGCGCGCCAATGCTCTGGGCCAGCGCCTATGGCGGGCTGGGGTTGGTGCTCGCGAAACGCGCCGAGTTTCGCGTGCCGGATTCGAGCCTCAACAAGCTGCTCAATTACCTGAGCGTGCAACTGCGCAACAGCGCCAGCTTCAATGATGATTGTTCGCTCAGTGACCGTTGTCTCGCGCTTTACACGCTGGCGCTCGCCGGGCGCGCCGAGCCGGCGTATCACGAGGTGCTCTATGGCAAACGCAACAGGCTCTCGGCTGAAAGCCGTGCCGTGCTCGCCCTCGCCATTTTTGAAAGCGCAGGGCCGCCGCAGATGATTCATGAGCTGCTGCAACCGGCCGCGAAGCCTGCGCCACCGAGGGAAGCGCCATTTGGCTGCGATGCGCGTGACATTGCGGTGCGGTTGCTGGCGTTTTGCCGGTGTCGTCCGCAGGAACCGGCCGTGGACACACTCTTGGAGGAACTGCTTCACAGCGCGCACGGAGGCCATTGGGGCACGACGCAGGGCAACGCGTGGGCGATGCTGGCGCTGTCCGAGTATGCTCAGCGCACCGAGAAGCACATGCCTGCCGCAAGCGTCACGCTCGCCTGGGGAGGGGAGTCCCATCCCTTCCAATTGGGTGGGACGACGATGTCGTTCGAGAAAACGTTCGCAATCACGCCGAAAATCGCGCGGACGCCGCTGCGGCTGCTGAATCCAACCGGTGCGCGCCTGTTCACGCAGTTGAGAGTCGAGACACGCGTTGCCGTGGCAAAACAACCGCGTCAGGACAGGGGCTTTCTCGTTCAGCGCAGCTACGAGCGCATTGCCGACGACGGTACGGTGCAGGAGTTGAAGCAACCGCGAGTCGGCGACAGCGTGCTGGTCACGCTGCAACTGGAGACGCGCGAACCGGCCCATTTTGTCGTCGTGGATGACCCGCTGCCGGGGGTGTTTGAAGCCGTGAATCCGGAATTCAAGTCGCAGAAGACTCCGGATGCGGCGCTGGCCAGCGAGAATTGGTTCAGCGATTTTCGCGAACTGCGTGCCGATCGCGCACTGTTCTTCCGCGATCATCTGGCTCCGGGCCGGCATAAGATTTGTTACCTGGCGCGAGTGCGGGCTGCCGGCACGGCCACTGCGCCCGCTGCAAAAGTGGAGATGATGTATCAGCCGGAACGCTTCGGCCTGTCCGAGACGGCGACGGTGACGTGTCTGCCGATGGAATGAAACCGCTTTGGAGAAGACTGCTGTTGTGGTTTGGTGGCGCGCTGCTGATGCTGGCGTTTGCGCCGCTGGCGCTGCGCCTGGTGCCGTTGCCGGCAGCCTTGCTGGCCCCTGCGCCGGCCTCACCGGAAATTCTCGACCGCGAAGGCCGCACGCTGCGCGAGATCACTTGCGACGAGGTGCGCTTTGCGCATCCTCTGGCGTTCGACGGGATGCCAGTTTCGCTTGTGCAAGCGACGATTGCGGCAGAAGACAAGCGATTCTGGCGACATGGTGGTGTGGACTGGTTTGGCACGGCGCGGGCTGCTTGCGATCTGGTTCGTCACGGCCGTGTAATCTCCGGCGGCTCGACGATTACCCAACAACTTATCAAGCTTGCCAAGCCGCGGCCCCGCACCTTCCGGACCAAACTGATCGAAGCGGTCACGGCGATGCGCCTGGAGCAGGTATGGGACAAGCGCCGCATCCTCGCCGAGTATTTGAACCGCCTTGATTACGGCAACGGGCGATCCGGCTGCGCGTCGGCGGCCCAGGTGTATTTTGGCAAACGGGTGAGCGATCTGAGCGTGGCAGAGGCGGCGCTGCTGGCTTCATTGCCAAACGCTCCGTCACGGCTGAATCCCTACCGCCACTTCAGCCAGGCGCGCGCCCGGCAGCGGCTGGTGCTTGGCCGGATGAAAGAACTCGGTTTCATTTCCGCGGCGGAATGCAAGCGTGCGCTGGACGAGCCGCTGCGGCTGGCGCCGCCCAGGCGCATATTCCAAGCGCCGCATTTTGTAGATCTATTGCTGCGTGTGTTGCCGAAGGACGACGCCCGGCTCGCAGGCGGGCGCATTGAGACAGCGCTCGACCTGGAGTTGAATCACCGCGTTGAGACAATCCTGCGCGAGCAACTGGCCCGGCTTCGCAACCAGCACGCGCAAAACGGCGCCGTGGTCGTGCTCGACAACCACACCGCAGAGGTGTTGGCGCTTGTTGGCTCGGAGGATTATTTCGCGGCGGGATCCGGCCAGGTCAATGGCGCGTGGGCGCCACGCTCGGCCGGGTCCACGTTCAAGCCTTTCACCTATCTGCTCGCGTTTGAGAGAGGGGCGACGCCCGCAACGGTGTTAGCCGATGTGCCGACAGAGTTCGCAACGAGCACGGGAGTCTTTTCGCCGCAGAACTACAATCGTCATTGCCACGGCCCGACGCGCTGCCGGCTGGCGCTGGCCAACTCGCTCAACATTGCAGCGGTGAAGGCGCTTGCCTTGGCTGGTGGACCGGCCGTGTTGCATCAACGGCTGCGCGACTGCGGCATGACGACATTGGTCCAGCAGGCGGACTTCTACGGGCTTGGATTGACCATCGGCAACGCCGAAGCCCGGCTTTTGGAACTGGCCAATGCCTACTCCTGTCTCGCCCGGTTGGGAAAACACCTGCCATGGCGGCTGGAGAAAACGCGGCAGCCTTCCAGCAAGGAGATGAAACGGGTGTTCGATCCCGGCGCGGCTTATCTTGTCGCGGATATCCTTTCGGACAACGCGGCGCGAACCATGGCTTTCGGAGCGCAGTCCAGCCTGCGGTTTGAATTTCCGGTGGCATGCAAGACGGGGACGAGTACGGACTATCGCGACAACTGGGCCTTGGGCTACACACCCGAATTCACGGTGGGGGTGTGGGTGGGCAACTTCGACGGTTCGCCGATGCTCCAGGTGTCGGGTGTCACTGGCGCGGCGCCGGTCATGCACGCTGTGTTCGAGCATCTGCGACAGCGGCATGGCACGACGTGGTATTCGAAGCCACGCGAGGTTGTCGAACGGCCGGTGCATCCAATTACGGGCAAGCTGCTGGCGCGGCAGCGCGAGGGAGCGGTGATGGAGAAGTTTGTCGCGGGCAAACTTCCGTCGCCGGAGTGCGCCGATGATTACGATGAGCGCGGATGTGTACGGTTGCCGGTGGAGTATCGCGATTGGCTGGCGAGCGGTGACAACTGGCTGGGCGGCCGCGCAACAATCGCAGCATCAAAGCGCGCAGAGGGCGTTCGGCTCATCACGCCGTTGCCGGGCACGACGTTTTATCTCGATCCCGACCTGCCAGCCTCTGGGCGGCGATTGCCCTTGCGCGCAGTTGGCTGTGGACAGGTAGAATGGCGAAGCCGTTCGCTGGAGTGCCGCGTCGAGCATGGCGACACGTTCGCGACGATGCTTGAAGGACGGCATGAGTTGACAGCACGCGATCCAGTAACAGGCTCAACCGCAGAGACATGGGTGGTGATTAGGCCGCTATGATAGCAGCGAGCAATTGCGTTGGGATGCGGTGGCTGACTTCGCCGCGCTCCACGCGCCGCAACGGAGTCAGACGTTATTAGGTGAAAGAAACGACGCCGAAGAGTCCGGCGAACTCCCATGCGTCGGTTCAATTCCGCCCCTCCCGCCTCCAATTTCCGAACCTTCACTGCCCGTGTGTCGCTGATGCGGCCATCGCCAGAGGGCTTCGTTCCTGACTTCTGACCTCGGACCGTTCCCGACTCTCATTTCTCAACCTTTTTCCTGTCACAAGAATGTTCGGCAACCACGGGTCGCTCTTCAGATACGATGCGCTGCTATTCATGACGCACCCCTGCAAAAACAGCGGTTTTGCCAGTGTATTGGCTAAAGTTCGGGCGAATTTTTGCCGATGCTATGGTGTTTATAATGCGCCACGGCCTATGTCACCAAAGCATATTTTGTTTGTGGACGATGAACCAGACGTCTTTCAGGAATTGGAGCAGTCTCTCCAACCCATGCGTGACGAATGGCGGATGCGCTTTGCTCCAAGCGGATCCGAGGCTCTGAAGATTCTCTCGCGGGAGCCTTTCGACGCGGTCGTTTCCGACATGCTCATGCCGGAGATGAATGGGTCGCAGTTTCTGACGGAGATCAAGACGCGTCACTCGCAAGTGATGCGGCTCGCGCTCATGGGCGATTCTGAACCTGAGGCAGTTCTGAGATTGTCATGTCCGGCCCATCAGTGTCTGAGCAAGCCATTGAATCCGATCCAGTTGCGCAACACCATCAAGAGAACCCTTGCGTTGCGTGATCTGCTGACCAACCAGAAGCTCCGCCACATGGTCTCGCAAGTGCAATCGCTTCCGGGGTTGCCGTCCCTATACGTGGAACTGATTGGAGAACTTCAGAAAGAAGAACCTTCCATCACGCGGGTGAGCGAGATCATTAGTCGCGACATGGGAATGACTTGCAAGATACTGCATGTGGTGAACTCGGTGTTTTATAGTCTGTCCCAGAAGATTACCGATCCCAGCGACGCCGCCATGCATCTGGGGCTGGAAACGTTGAAATCCCTCGTGCTGACGTACCAGTTGTTCTCACAGTTTCCCCATCAGCCGATTCGAGAGTTCTCTTTGGAGGCACTTTGGCAGCACTGTTGGAATGTTGGGGTTTTCACCAAGCAAATTGCGGCAGTTGAGAAGATGAGCTATGACACGATGGATTTGTGTTTCACAGCCGCATTGTTGCACGATATCGGGAAGTTGATCCTAGCCAGCCATCTGCCTGACGAATATCGAGAGATCATGGCCCAAGCGCGCCAGAAGCGGGTTGCAGTCTGGAAGGTGGAACAGGAAATTCTGGGCGCAACCCACGCCGAGGTGGGCGCTTACCTGCTGAGTCTTTGGGGATTGCCACATCCCATTGTGGAAGGAGTGGCTTTTCATCATTGCCCCATCCGCTGCACATCTCAAAACGCCCCTTTCATTACCATTATTCACGCCGCTGACTCATTTGAGCATGAGAATCGATCAAGCAGTCCGATGACTGAACGTTTCATGATGATGGATGACACGGTCAGAAGCGAGACGCTGGATCGCATCAAAGACTGGCAGGCCGCCTGCCTTTGGAACGAGGGAAGCGCGTGGCTGGAGATCTAGTTTTTCTCGCCTCCATCGCGGCGGTGGTCGTCTGGCAACGGAAGCAAACGACCGATACCGCGCGTGGTTCCTTGCCGGGACGGCGCGGTGGCAGGCCGACATCCACCACCGCATTACTCCCATGAGTGCGGGCGACGCCGTCATCTCCCCAGACGCGCAAGGGCGCGTGGAACTGATAAATCCCGCGGCCGAGACGCTTACCGGCTGGCGCGCGGACGAGGCTTGCGGCAAGCCGCACCCCGCCCAGAAGGATCGCGCCGCAGAGAAGCGACGCCTGGAACTGGCCTGTCAGTGTGGACGGGTTGCGCTTTGGGAGTGGGACGTTGCCACGGGCGTTGTGGAATGGTCGGGTTCTGTTGAGCCAGGCCACCGCACGGGCGTGTTTCCTCACACGATCACAGAGTGGGAGTCCATCCTCCATCCCGACGACAAGGCCCGTGTCGCCGAGGCGTTGAACCAGCATCTCCGCGACGGCACGCCTTACGAAATAGACTACCGCGTGCGATGTACGGTCGGCGGTTATGCCACATGGCACGACAGCGGAGTTGCGGAGCGCAACGCCCAAGGACAGGCCGTCCGCATGACCGGTGCCTGCGTGGACATCACCGGACGCAAAAAAGCCGAAGTGGCTCGGCGGAGAATCGAGGAGAGCTATCTCTCCTTGTTCGAGAACATGTTGAACGGCTTTGCCTATTGCCGGATGATCTGCGAGCAGGACCAGCCGCAGGATTTCACTTACCTCGCCGTCAACAAAGCTTTTGAAACCTTGACGGGTTTGAAGGATGTGGTCGGCAGGACAATGTCCGAGGTCGTCCCCGGTATCTGGGAGCAAGACCGGGAGTTATTGGAAGCCTATGGCCGCGTGGCCCGGACCGGCGTGCCGGAGAAGTTCGAGATCTACGTGGGATCCATGAAGATGTGGCTCGACATCTCGGTGTACAGGCCGGAAGAGGGCGACTTCGTGATGGTGTTCGACGTGATCACTGAGCGGAAGCGGGTGGGCGAGTCTCATGCTCGTTTGGCCACGGCGGTGGAGCAGTCTGCCGAAGCGATTGTGATCACCGATGCCAAGGGCATGATTCTCTATGCGAACCCGGCGTTTGAGAAAATCACTGGATACAGACGTGAAGAAGCCATTGGGCAGAACCCACGCATCCTCAAGAGCGGCAAGCATGACGCGGAGTTCTATCGGCAGATGTGGACGGTGCTAAGTCGAGGGGAATTGTGGAGTGGCCGGATCATCAACAAACGCAAGGATGGCACACTTTACGAGGAAGAAGCGTCCATCTCGCCCGTACGCAATGCCGCTGGCAAGATCGTCAACTACGTCGCCGTCAAGCGCGACGTGACGCAGGAAGCCGCGCAGGAAACCCAACTCCGCGAGTCACAGAAGCTGGCATCCATCGGCACGCTGGCCAGCGGCGTGGCCCATGAGATCAACAATCCCATCAACGGGATCATGAACTATGCGCAGTTGATCACCAACCGAATGGCAAAGGACAGCCCCCTGCAGGAGTTTGCGACGGAGATCATCAAGGAGACGGAACGCGTGGCGCTCATCGTCCGGAACCTGCTGGCCTTCGCACGGCAGGAGAAGCGACCGCATGATCTGGCGGATGTGAGCGACATTGTCACGGCATCGCTCTCGCTTATCCGGACGGTCATGCGGCACGATCAGATCACGCTCACCGTGGATACCCCCACGAATCTGCCCAAAGTGAAGTGCCACAAACAGCAGATTCAGCAAGTGTTGATGAACCTGCTGACGAATGCCCGTGACGCCTTGAACGAGAAGTATCCTGGATACGATGAGGACAAGGTCATCCACATTACTGTCCGACCGATCGAGAAGGACGGAAAACCCTGGATTCGAATGACCGTCGAGGACCACGGTCCCGGAATCCAACAAGCAGTTGGCGACCACATTTTCGACCCGTTCTTCACCACCAAACTGGGCAGAGGGGGGACGGGTTTGGGACTCTCGATCAGCCACGGCATCGTGAAGGAACATAACGGGGAACTGCACTTTGAAACCGAGATCGGGCGCTATACACGGTTCCATCTGGATTTGCTGGTAACGGAGGAGGAGTAATCATGACACGAGTGTTGGTTGTTGACGATGAGAAGAGCGTTCGGATCACGCTCCGGGAATTTCTGCAGGACGCGGGCTATCAAGTGACCGTTGCGGAGGATGTGACGGCTGCTCGACAACTGTTCCAGTCTGGCATTTTTGATGTGGTCATTTCCGACATTGCCATGCCGCGCATCTCGGGCGTGGAACTCCTTCAGGAGATCCGCAAGGGGTCGCCGCGTGTTCAGGTGATTATGATGACAGGCCAGCCCACGGTGGAAACGGCTGCGGCCACCGTGCGAGCGGGTGCTTTCGACTATCTGACCAAGCCGGTTTCTGAAGAGGCGATGCTGAGATGCGTGGGCAATGCGGCCAAACTCAAGGCCACGGAGGACGAGCAAGTGCGCGTGGCAGAAAAGGCGGAGCGGCAGCACAAACAGTTGCTGGAGAACCACGCCCGCCTCTGCGAACTGGAGACGTTGCGTGACAACCTCACACACATGATTATCCACGACTTGCGCGCGCCGCTTTCGATTGTGCATGGCTATGTGGATCTGCTGAAGGGTAGCGCCGCTTCCATGCTCGGGAAGGACGAGATTGGTTATCTGAATACGATACTGATCAACATCAATCGGCTCAACGATATGATCGGCTCGCTGTTGGATATCAGCCGCCTGGAAACGGGCAAGATGCCGCTCAATCCCCGCGCGTGCGACGTGGCGGCCCTGGCCAAATCCGTCATCGCCTCGTTCGATTCCCTGGTGGGCGACCGGCATCTCAGCCTGGAATCCGCGTCGGAACTGGTCATGGCATCTTGCGACGAGGAAATCACCCGCCGGGTGATCGGCAACCTGCTCCAGAATGCGCTCAAGTTCACCCCCAAAGACTGTGAGATTCGTGTTGCGGTGAGTCATAAAAATTCGATGGTGAGACTGGAAGTGTCCGACACCGGACCGGGCATCCCGGCCGAGTATCACGGGAAGATCTTCGAGAAGTTTGGCCAGGTGGCCAGAACTGTGCGACAATATTCAAGCGGTTTGGGCCTGGCTTTCTGCAAACTTGCGGTTGAAGAGCAAGGTGGCCAGATTGGCGTAGCGAGTGACGTTGGCAAGGGCAGCACATTCTGGTTCACCCTCCCGGTATTATGATGACAAGATCCATGCACATTGCTCTGCTCGGTCCATCCGGCGCCGGCAAAGGAACGCAGGCGGTGAAACTCTGCTCGCGTTTCAACCTGCGGCATTTTTCCATCGGCGATTTGCTTCGCAAGAATCTTGAAGCGCGGACCGCTCTCGGCTTGCTTGCCCGCAAATACATGGACCGCTGCGAACTGGTGCCGGACGAAGTGGTGGAGGCAATGATCGAGGAGCGGCTGCAAAGAATCCCGGCGGAACAAGGAATTCTCCTCGACGGTTTTCCGCGCACTCCGGAACAGGCGGGTTTTCTCGATGACTTGTTCAAACGATCCGGCTGTCACTTGGATGCGGTGATCTACCTGAAGCTCGACGAAGAGCCCGTGTTGTACCGGCTTCAAGGGCGGCTGGTCTGCCGTCGCTGCCACACGCCCTGCCATGCGCAATTGAAACCGCCACTCAAACCCGGCATCTGCGACGTCTGCGGCGGTGATTTGCAGCCACGCCCCGACGATAGCGCCGAGGTGGCGCGCAGGCGGCTGAGGGTGTTTCAGCGCCACATCGGTTCGGTGCTGGAGTACTATCAGCCAAGCAACCGGCTGCATCTGGTGGATGCTGGCAGCTCCATCGACGCGGTTTACGCTGACATCGTTGCGCTTCTTGACGACGCACAACGCCGCGAGGCTCGCGCTGCCACGCGCGAGGAAATCGCGCGGCTCCAACCCGTGCCGCCGCCCGCCGCGGCTCTCGTTGCGCCAACGTCAAAGCACGCGCTGAATCTGGTTTTGCTCGGCGGCCCCGGCTCTGGCAAAGGCACGCAGGCGGAGAATTTGGAGCGCGAGTTCCAACTCTGCCACGTGGCCTCCGGCGACTTATTCCGCGAGAACCTCAAGAACTCCACGCGCCTCGGCCTGCTGGCGAAGTCTTACATGGATCGCGGTGAACTTGTGCCCGACGACATCACGGAGGCCATGGTCGAGGAACGGCTGGCGCGCGTCGAGAACGGACGCGGGTTTCTGCTGGATGGTTTCCCACGCACCTTGCCGCAGGCGGTGGCACTCACCGAGATGCTCGCCAAGCTGGGCCGGCCGCTTTCCGGCGTGCTTTACATCCGTGTCTTCGATGCCACGCTTGTCGAACGGCTGTCGGGACGCTGGATCTGCCGTGCCTGCCAGACGCCCTATCATCTGCTCTTCAAGCCGTCCTCCCGCGCAGGCGTGTGCGACAAGTGTGGCGGTGAACTCTATCAACGTGACGACGACAAGCCGGACACCGTGCGCGCGCGGCTCAAGACATTCCACAGGCAAACCGAGCCGCTCATCGCCTACTACCAGCACGCCGGTTCACTGTCGGAAATTGACGGCGAAGGCAACGTCGTCGCAATCGGCAGCCGGTTGTCCGCAGTGGTGAAGGAATTGCTGGAACGAACCTGACGTGCCGTCCGTGGTTGGAAGGGCACGGCCATCGTTGTGTAAGCGTCCCCGGAACCGTTTCGATCACACCGCAGGTGTCCCCAACGTCTGCCGCACACTCTGCCCCAGGCTTTCTGAAGTAAAGGGTTTTGGAACGAATGCAGCTCCATCGGGAAGCAAAGTCCTTGAAATCTCGGCCGAACGCGGATAGCCAGACATATAAAGGACCTTCATCTGTGGTCGCTTGGCGGCGAGCTTCTGGGCCAGAGTCCGGCCTGTCATCTTTGGCATCACGATGTCCGTGAGCAGCAAATGGATCGGTCCCTGGTGTTTGCTGGCCGTCTGGAGGGCAACCGTGCCGTTCTTGGCCTCCAGTACTGTGTAACCCAGATCGGTCAAAAACACTCGCGCCATGTCCCTGACGATGGCTTCGTCCTCCACGAGAAGAATGGTTTCCTTCCCGCCTGCAACGGGTTCTCCCTTCGGCGATTTCTCCGTCTCCTCCAAGATTCCAGCCATCTGTGGCAGGTAGATTTCAAAGGTCGCGCCTTTGCCCGGCTCGCTTTGGACAACGATCTGACCACCCGCCTCGGCAACAATGCCGTAAATGGTGGCCAAACCAAGGCCCGTTCCTTTGCCTGTCTCCTTGGTGGTAAAGAACGGTTCGAACAAATGCGCTTTCACCTCCGCAGACATTCCCGTGCCGGTGTCGGCCACACTGAGCAATGCGTAGTCTCCCGGTTTCACTTTGGCATGCTGTCCCATGTCGGCAGAGGTCAGCTTCAGGTTTGCGGTGGAGATGGTGAGCGTGCCGCCGTCGGGCATGGCATCCCTGGCGTTGACAACCAGGTTCATGATGATCTGCTCCACGTGGCTGACGTCCGCTTTCACAATCACAGGGGATGGAGCCGGATTGACGATGAACGCGATGTCTTCGCCGATCAGACGCGCCAGCATGCCTTTCACACCCACAATGACATCGTTGAGATTCAACACCTGCGGCCTCGTCACCTCTTTGCGGCTGAAGGTCAGCAGTTGGCGTGTCAACAACGAGGCGCGGAGGGCAGATTGCTTGATGTCTTCGATGAAACCAGACAACCGCGCATCCGATGAGACCTTCCGGGCGGCCAATTGACAGTTGCCCAGGATGGCGGTCATGATGTTGTTGAAATCATGCGCGATCCCGCCGGCGAGCTGGCCGATGGCCTCCATCTTCTGCGACTGCCGCAGTTGCTCTTCGAGGTCCACCTGTCGGGTGATGTCAAGCTTGACGCCCACATAGTGCGTGATTCGGCCCATCGAATCCCGCATCGGAGAGATGGTGGCATTCTCCTCGTAAAGCGCGCCGTCTTTTCGTTTGTTGGTCAGGCGGCCTGTCCAGACTTTCCCTTGGATCAAGGTCTCCCACATCGTCCGATAGAAATCGGCATCGTGTTTCCCGCTCTTCAGCACGCGAGGGTTTTGCCCGATCACTTCAGCTCGTGAATAGCCGGTGATTTTCTCGAACGCCGGATTCACATAAATAATCGCGCCGTCCACATTGGTGATGAGAATGGCTTCTCCCGATTGTTCCACGGCGGTAGCCAGCCGTCGCTGGGTTTCCTCCGCCCGTTTCTGTTGGGTGATGTCCCACAAGATGCCCTGCACGCCGACGATCTGTCCGTGTTCATCATGCAGGGGCATTCTTGTCACATGGTAGATCTGTTCCGTTCCGCCGGGAGCGAAGCGGCTCTCGACGGCCTCGAACACCTTCCCACTTTCGACCACGCGGCGATCATCCCGCCGGTATTTCTCGGCCTGCTCTTGCGGATACAATTCAAGGTCAGTCTGGCCCACCACTTGCTCCGGCTTGCGGCCGAGCGCCTGGCAGAATCGTGCGCTGGCATACGTGAACCGCCCCGCCAGATCCTTGCGGAAGATAAACTGGGGCAGATGCTCCACCAAGGACTGATACAGCAGTTCGGACTTGCGCAAGTCCTCCTCAGCCTGTTTGCGCGCACTGATGTCCACGCTGATGTTCCCGATCAGCAATGGCCTGCCGGGGGAGACGATCGGGAACCGGGTCGTCAGGCAAGTGCGGGCCGCGTTGGCGGTGGTCAGTCTATCCTCCGTGACCATCGGTTCGATCTGGGCCATCACTTGTTCTTCAGTCCTCCGGATGGCGTCGGCTTGCGGTCCCGGCATGATTTCATCCAGGGTCTTTCCGATCAGGCTGTTCGGGGGCACACCGAGAGATTGCTCGAGGGTTGGGCTTGCAAACAGATATCGATGTTGGTCGTCCTTGATGCTGGCGAGCCCTGGCAGAAAATGCATGAAAGCGCTGAACTTATCCTCGCTCTCCTGCAAACGCGCTGCCGACTGCTTGAGGGCGGTGACGTTCATGACAGCCACGATGGCCTTGATTTGTCCGGATGCGTCCGCAGGCAGGAGCGACCACGTCAAATGAACGTGAATGAGATCGTTGCTGATCGTGCGGTTGGCTGTTTCAACGCTGAAGAGCGTCTTGCCTTCAGCGAACGCGATCAGTTCATCTCGAAATACCTGGTAGGTCTCTGGTGTGAATACGTCCTCCAAGTGGTTCAACATCTCGGCTTTGCTGCCCGCACCGTAGAGGCGCAGACAGGTCGTGTTCACATCGAGGACGTGCACCTGGCTGGCACATTGCGTGACCGCTTCCGGCTGATCGTTGAAATACCGCCGGAAATCCGTCACTCCGTCCCGGCGCAATGTGTCCACGAAATCTCGCACCGCGGTGAAATCTTCCTCGAAGATCGCTACAGGCGAGGTCTCGTAGAGGCCGCGATACCTTTCTTCCGCCTCCCGCAGGGATCGCTCGGCAGCGGCCAGCTTCTTCTCCGTGAAGACGGTCTGTAGAACGCGCAAGACCACAGCCGGCACTCGCTCCAACAGTGTGGTGTCTTTGATCAGGTAGTCGCGAGCACCCAATTTCATCAGGCTCACCGCCACGTTCTCGTCGCCGTGGCCTGTGGTGACGATGAATGGCGGGAGGGTGCCGGCAGCCGTCAGTTTTGTGATGAGGTCTGTGCCGCACGTGTCGGGCAGGGAATAATCGAGCAGGAGCAGATCGGGCTTGTGGGTCGCCAGCCATTCGGCGGCCTCGCTGCCGGTGCCCGCCGAGTCGCAACACAAATCGTGCTGGCCCAGCTCCATTCGAAACAGCTCCACAAGGCCGGCATCATCCTCGACGATAAATACATGCCCGGCACTCATGGCTCAATGAAACAGTCAATCCTCATCGTGCTCCCTCGGCACCCGGGGCCTCACGAGACCCCATTTACCTCGGGTAGCTGGACGATCGTCACGAACAGTCCAAGCTGGCGCAACACGCCGCTGAACCTGGCGAAATCGATGGGCTTGGTGATATAGCAGTTACAGCCCAGCTCATAGCAGCCTTTTACTTCGCGCGGGTCATCCGTGGTGGTAAGCATGATGATCGGGATGTTCTTCCAACGAACATCCGACTTCATGCGCCGGAGCACCTCCATGCCATCCATGCGTGGCATGCGGATGTCCAGCAAGAGCAGGTAAGAGTGGCCGTTCTCCAGCTTTTGCTCGCGTTTACCGTTCAGGAAGTCCATCACCTCCTGGCCGTCGCGAAACCGGAGCATCGGGTTGTTCACGCCCGCATCGCGGAGAGAATCCTGAATCAATTCCGCGTGGCCGTCATCGTCCTCCGCGATGAGTATCATGACAGGGCTTGTCTTTGCCTTATTCATCTCGTTCATAGGAACTTAGCAATGGCAGATTTCAGACAGAACCGTATCCCCTCACTGAGAGATTAGCGGCAGATTCCCTTTCAAAATTTAACTTCAGCATTACGCCATATCCTTACCACCGGGCCTGTCTGGAATCAATATTCATTACCGGCCATGGCGGCTTGGGTGTGGTGAACGGCCTTCGCCCGCCCAAAGAAATGGAATGCAACGCGGCACAGTCGCAGCCAGAGCCGGACGTTGGGGAGAGCGCTTTCGACGACAGACGAAAAGCACAACCGATGGGCCCCTCGCTGTGGGTCTTTAATTCGGTTGTGCTTTTCAGTGGACGATCCAATCAAGTTGTTCTGTTCGCGCCGGCGGACATGGTGTCTTTCGTGAAGACAGCTTCACCGGCGCGTTTTATATCGCGCGTTGCTTTTCGCCGTCCGGCCCGTCATGACCTTGGACTTGGTGCGGCCGAAATCGTGATGGAGATGGCAGTCGCACTGCGGACAGTGGGCAGGCAGTTCGGACATCTGGCTCAGCATCCACACATCGGCTGCCGGCAGAAGGCGCTCACATGTATCGTAGGCCTTCGGTGCCACGGCCACCCATCCGGTCTCGATGAGCTGATCAAACTGGACCAGATATTCCTGCGGGATTCTCTCGCGAAGGCGATGGACGGTCGATGACGGCGCCCGGACGTTTCCCGCGCCTTGGTTGCTCATGATCTCCTCCTGAAGTTGAATCATCAGCAGCACGCTTGCGTTTGCGTTACGATCAAGCCGGGTCATGTTGTCATCTCAAGTTTGTGTTCCTCCCGCTGACACACTGCCCGCGCGAGCACTGCATAAACTCGCGCGGGCAGCGGATGCGAGGAGGCGAATGAAGCCTGTTTGCTAAAACCGTTTGAAGTCGCCTTCCATCGGAATGTCGCCGCCGCGACTTGCGCCTGCCGCCGCAAGCTCCGGTTCGCGGTGGGCAGAGATTTCTTCGCCACCATGACCGTGGCCGTTGCTGCCATTCTTGGCGGGCTTGAGGGTCACGGTCTTGCTCTTCGCCTTTGGTGAAACCTTGGTGACGGCGCTCTTGTTACGCGCGGATGCAGCGGCGCTGCCTTCCACCAATTGCAGCAACTGACCCACCGCGTCCTGCAACGACTCGGCTTGCGCGTTGAGTTCCTCGGCCGCGCTGGCGCTTTCCTCGGCGCTGGCTGCGTTGCTCTGCGTGACCTTGTCCATCTGCGACACCGCCGTGTTTACCTGCGTGATGCCTTGGGCCTGTTCCTTGGACGCCGCGGCCACTTCCGCCGCCAGTTCGTCCACTTGCCGGGACTTGGTCGCAATCTCCTCGAGGCTCTTGGCCACTTTGCCGCCGATGTTGACGCCGTTCTGACTCTTGGCGACAGCATCCTTGATTTTGCCGGTGATTTCCTTGGCGGCTTGAGCGCAACGCTGGGCGAGGTTGCGGACCTCGTCGGCCACGACAGCAAAGCCCATGCCGGCCTCTCCGGCCCGGGCGGCCTCCACAGCGGCGTTGAGGGCCAGGATGTTGGTCTGGAAGGCGATCTCGTTGATGGTCTCGATGATCATGGCGGTGTCGTCGCTGGAGGCCTTGATGGCGCTCATGGCGGAGGACATCTCCTTCATATCGGCAGAGCCGGTATCGCCGGCTATGCGGGCCTGATTGGCGAGTTCCTTGGTCTTTTGTGCGTTCTCGGCGTTCTTCTTGATCATGCTGGACATCTCTTCCAGCGAGGAGCTGGTTTCCTCTAGTGACGCGGCTTGTTCGCTCGCGCCTTCGGCCAGGGACTGGCTGGATGCGGACACCTGACCGGCGGCAAAGGTCGTCTGTTCAGCACCGCTGGAAAGATCGCTGATGACCGCCTTCAATCCTCGCGTAAGGGTTCGGATGAGGAAGAAGGCCAGCAACGCGCCGGAGACGGCGGCGATGCAGGAGATGATTAACACAGCCGCCTTGGTCTGGGTGACGCGCGACTCGAACTGCGCGCCGAGTTTGATCTGGGCGTCCGTGATGGAAGACGTCAACTCCTTGGTGGCCGCCGCCATGTCCATACCGATGGCCACGAGTGAGTCTTCCAACTGTTTCGTGCGACCGGCGCCGTCGGCTTGACGCAGGAGGGCCATGAGTTCGCGCACGCCCTTGTCATATTCGGCAAACCGGGTTTCAAACTGCGTCACGATCTTGAGATGTGCGGCATCGTCTTTGTTGTCGGACATCTGTTTCTTGGTTTCGGCCAGCAGGGTGCTCATTGCCGCCTTGTTCGCCTCGTACTTGCGAATCGTTTCGTCGCTCTTGGTGACGAAATACTCCTTGATGTCGAGCCGGCACAGGAGCAGTTGGGCATTCAGGGCCGCGGCCTTGATGTTGTCCCGGGCCATGCTCCGATAATCGACGATGCCCTGGAGATCCTGGCTGACGCCCATGTAACCCACGGCCGCCACCAGGATGAGCATCGCGATCACGGTGCCGAATCCCAGGGAGATTTTCATTGCGAGTTTGAGGTTCTTGAACATGGTTTTTTCCTTCTGAGTCTGAGTTGTTGCGGTTGATGAGGTGCTGCGCGTTGAAATTGGCGGAATGATCAGGACACGATGGCTTCAAGGGTCTCGGCGGTCACCAGTTTGTCAATGTCCAGCAAGGTCTTGATGGCGCCTTTGACTTTGGCCATGCCAAGGATGTAAACGGTATCCACGTGCGATCCAAAATCCGGTGTTTCCTCGACGTCGCTGGCGGCGAGATTGGTGACCTCTTCCACGTCATCCACCAGGATGCCCATCGGGATGATGGAGCCTGAACTGGACTTCACCTGCACCACCACAATGCAAGTGCGCTTGGTGGTCTCGGCTACTGCCATGCCGAACTTGATGCGCAGGTCCACCACCGGGATGATTTTGCCGCGCAGGTTGATCACGCCCTTGACGTAGGCGGGCATCTGGGCCACGGCCGTGATGTCGGTGTGGCGGATGATCTCGCGAATCTTGAGCACTTTGATGCCGTAGGATTCCTGACCCAGCGTAAAAGTAAGGTACTTGCCTGCGACGGCTTGCTGGGTCGCTGTAGAGGCATCCTGGGTGATGGTAGGCATGTCTGTTCCTTTCACTTATTTGTTGGTTGATGGCAGGTGGTCTATACAGCCCTGCTTGCCCACGACATTGCATTTCATTGTATGTTGTTATCGGCGCGTCGTGACAAATACTTGAGGGCAGAGTTTCGCCCATTGCGGCTGTGGCCTTGCCTGGTCTTAGTTTGGTGACGGAGACGATTGTCGCTGCAACGCCCTGGAGCGAATGAAGCGGTTGCAGATGCAGGCTTCTTCTTATGGCCGACTGCCCGCGCGAGCACTGCATAATCTCGCGCGGGCAGCGGATGCGAGGAGGCCAATGGAGATTGCCTGCTAGAACCGTTTGAAATCGCCTTCCATCGGGATGTCGCCGCCATGACGGGCGCCTGCTGCGGCAAGCTCTGATTCGCGGTGGGTAGGAATCTTTTCCTTCCCATGACCATGGCCGTTGCTGCCATTCTTGGGTGCCTTGAGGGTCACGGCTTTACCCCTTGCTCTCGGTGAAGCTTTGGAGACAGCGCTCCTGGTGCCATGTGCGGACGTTGCGGCGTTGCCGTCCACCAACTGCATCAGTTGGCCCACCGCTTCCTGCAATGACTCGGCTTGCGCGTTGAGTTCCTCGGCCGCGCTGGCGCTTTCCTCGGCGCTGGCCGCGTTGCTTTGCGTGACCTTGTCCATCTGCGACACCGCCGTGTTTACCTGCGTGATGCCTTGGGCCTGTTCCTTGGATGCCGCGGCGACATCCGAGATCAGTTCGTCCACCTGCCGTGCCTTGGTGGCGATCTCATCGAGACTCTTGGCCACCTTGGCGCCGATGTTGACGCCGTTCTGGCTCTTGGCACCGGCATCCTTGATTTTGCCGGTGATTTCCTTGGCGGCTTGGGCGCAGCGCTGCGCGAGGTTGCGAACTTCGTCGGCCACGACAGCGAACCCCATGCCGGCCTCACCAGCCCGCGCGGCTTCGACGGCGGCGTTGAGGGCCAGAATGTTGGTCTGGAAAGCGATCTCGTTGATGGTCTCGATAATGACAGCGGTGTCGTCGCTGGAGGCCTTGATGGCACTCATGGCGGCGGACATTTCCTGCATGTCGGCGGAGCCTGTATCGCCTGCTACGCGGGCTTGATTGGCAAGCTCTTTGGCCTTCTGGGCGTTCTCGGAATTTTTCTTGATCATGCTGGACATTTCCTCCAGCGAGGAGCTGGTTTCCTCCAGTGACGCGGCTTGTTCGCTCGCGCCTTCGGCCAAGGACTGACTGGCAGAGGAGACTTGACCGGCGGCCGAAGTGGTTTGCTCCGCGCCGGCGTTCAGATTGCTGGAAATTTGTTTCAAGACTTTGTTGATACTCCGGGTGATGAAGATGCCCAAGGCCAAAGCGACCACCACACCCACAACCATGGCGGTCAGGCTCAATGTCTTCAGCACTGTCGCTTGGGAACTGGACGTTTTGACGGTGTTGGCGGCGACCCTCTGGTTGATCTCGATCAGCTTATCAAGCAAAGCGAGGGCTTTGCGTTGACTGGCGGCGCAGGTGATCATCCCTTGCTGGATCAGCTTCTCGCGCACTTCGATCGGTTCTTGTGCCACGGCAAGCATGGCGCCGAATCCCTCGAACGTTTTCTCCGCGTTTTTCTTCAGTGCGCCGTAGATGATCTTGACGGCACCGTCCTTGTCGCCCTTGGCGGCCAGTTCCTTGGCCGTCTTCACGGCGGCGTGGAAGGCGATGTGCGAGGGGCTTGCGGCATCGACTAATCGCTTCAGTTCCGGGTTGGCGGTGTCGAACTTGGCCATCCACCGGCCGTAGTTGCAGGCGGTAGGGTTATCTCCGCCTTTGCATTCCGCGTTGTTCTGAACATGATCCAGAAGTGTCGTATTCAGCTTGTAATGGTCACCCACGAACATCTGCAAATCCCGCTGGAGTGCCTTTGGGTTCGTGATACCCAAAGACTCCAACTTCGCCTGAGTATTGAAGAACTCATTGTTGTCGCTTCTCCAAGCCTGCCAAGCGGGCACGAATTCCTTCCAGATGGCCGCCTCCTCGGTGGTTAGTTGCAGCGATTCGAAAATCTTCCAGGCTGCTTCATATTCCGCCCTGGCTTTGGCGACGTTCTCAGTCTGGCGCTTGCGGTCGGCCACGTCCGTATCGGCATTCAGTAGCGTGCGTTGCGCCGTTTTGATTATTTCAGCGCTCTTGCTGATGGTCAGCAAACTCTGCACGCACGGCAGCCGTACAACGCCAGTCTCTTTGATGGCCTGGTCGCTCTTGACCATGCCGCAATAGCCGACCAGACCCAGCATCAACGTGATGGTGGCCACGGCCATGAAGGAGGTGATGAGTTTTTTGCCGATGGTCCATTGAGTTTTCATATTTTCGATCTTTCTGATGGTCGGGTATGCGTGGAGCAGGATTGGAAACTCTTAGTGCTGGCTGGTGAGAGTGGCAACCATGGCCAGATGCGGCAACGTGTCACCGCTGACGACCCGGTCAATATCGAGCAGGGCCTTGACCCTGCCCTTGATCTTGGCCATGCCGAGGATGCAAACGGTGCTCATCTGCGAGCCAAAATCCGGCGGCTCCTCGATGTCATTGGCGGCGATATTGATGACTTCTTCCACGTCGTCCACCAAGATGCCCGCCGATATGGTGGCCCCCGAGATGGACGTCACCTGTACCACCACGATGCATCTACGCTTGGTGGCCTCGGCCGCGGCCAGGCCGAACTTGATGCGCAGATCCACTACCGGGATGATCTTGCCGCGCAGGTTAATCACGCCCTTGATGTACGCTGGCATCTGTGCCACGGCGGTGATGTCAGTGTGGCGGATAATCTCGCGAATCTTGAGCACTTTGATGCCGTAAGATTCGTTGCCGAGTACGAACGTGAGATGCTTGTCCGCGACTGTTCGCTGCGCTACGGCGGGAGCGTCTAGGGTGGCGACAGGCATATCAGTACTTCTCAACTGGTGCGTTTGGTCGGTCGCGGATTCTTTGCTCGGTCTCCTCTCGGTTTACAAATGACTTTCGATCGCATGGAGTTATCGGTGGGAGGTGACAATACTTGAGAACAAATCTCACGTATGTGGGCGTGCCCTTGCCTGACGATGGTTGCGCGGCGGAAACAACGACCGCTGAAATGTGGGGAACGAATGAAGCGGTTCGCGAATGCCGGTTTCCTGCCTATGGCCGACTGCCCGCGTGAGCACTGCATAATCTCACGCGGGCAGCGGATGCGAGGAGGCGAATGAGGACTGCTTGAACTAAAACCGTTTGAAGTCGCCTTCCATCGGGATGTCGCCGCCACGACCGGTGCCTGCTGCCGCAAGCTCCGGTTTATGACGGGCAGAGACTTCTTCGTCACCATGACCATGGCCGTTGTTGCCATTCTTGGTTGCCTTGAGGGTCACGGCTTTGCCCCTTGCTCTCGGTGGATCTTTGGAGACGACGTTCTTGGCGGCATGTGCGGATGTAGCGGCGCCGCCATTCACCAACTGCAACAGTTGATTCACCGCGTCCTGCAACGACTCGGCTTGCGCGTTGAGTTCCTCGGCCGCGCTGGCGCTTTCCTCGGCGCTGGCCGCGTTGCTCTGCGTGACCTTGTCCATCTGCGACACCGCCGTGTTTACCTGCGTGATGCCTTGGGCCTGTTCCTTGGACGCCGCGGCCACCTCCGCCACCAGTTCGTCCACTTGCCGAGCCTTGGTCGCAATCTCATCGAGGCTCTTGGCCACCTTGGCGCCGATATTGACGCCGTTCTGACTCTTGGCGCCGGCATCCTTGATCTTGCCGGTGATTTCCTTGGCGGCTTGAGCGCAACGCTGGGCGAGGTTGCGGACTTCATCAGCCACGACGGCAAAGCCCATGCCGGCCTCGCCAGCGCGGGCGGCCTCCACAGCGGCGTTGAGGGCCAGGATGTTGGTCTGGAAGGCGATCTCGTTAATGGTCTCGATGATGATCGCGGTGTCATCGCTGGAGGCCTTGATGGCGCTCATGGCGGAGGCCATTTCCTTCATATCGGTGGCACCGGTATCGCCGGCCATGCGGGCCTGATTGGCGAGTTCTTTGGCCTTCTGGGCGTTCTCGGCGTTCTTCTTGATCATGCTGGACATCTCTTCCAGCGAGGAACTGGTTTCTTCCAGTGACGCGGCTTGTTCGCTCGCGCCTTCGGCCAGAGACTGGCTGGCAGTAGCAACCTGGCCTGAGGCCGATTCCAGTTCCTGGAACGCGCCGGTCAGCTTTTCAACCAGGCGATTGATGGGACGCGAAATGCCTTGGGACACCACGTAACTCAGCACCAACGACAACAGCACCGCAACGAGCGCCACGCCTGCAACCCAGCCCACCATGTGGCCAATCGCCGCAGCTACCGCCAGCAGGGTGTCGCCAAAGTCATCCTCGTAAGTGCCCGCGCCGATGACCCAATCCCACGGTTCATAGTAGGTGACGGCGGTGATTTTGCTGCGGGCCTGGGTTTCGTCCTTATTCTTCCAGGCATAGGTTTCAAAGTCCGCCACCCCATCCTTTGTTTTGAGGGCTTTTTCGACGATCGATTGGATGAACGCGTGTCCATTGGCGTCCTTGGATTCCCAGATGGATTCTCCATCCCTCTCTCCGTTCTTGGAGATGATGTATTTGCCACGCTGGTCAGTTTTGGCACCCACTACGAAGATGTAACCGGTCTTGCCAACCTTCTGGGCCATGATGGACTGTCGGGCGTCCCGCGTGATGTCGGTGACGGCGACCCCGACATACAGCATGCCCACGACCCGTTTTTTTCCGGTGTCCCAAATGGGTTCATAAGCGGCGGCATGCCACTCGTTGACCACAAAGGCATTTCCCCGGTAAGTTTCCCCGCGCAACACCGAGGCAACGATCGGATTCTCCGTGCCATCCGGATTCTTGCGCGGGATGAAGGTGCCGATCGCCCGGTTGCCATCAAGGCCGACGACACTGGTGCATACGCGCAGCATGTCACCTTCGTCATTCATCCGCTGGAAGATTGTCGCGTAGTCGCGCGTGTAATGTTTGATGTCGTCCACCATGGGAGAGGGGGCGTTGGTGGCACGGTTCTGGCCCAGCCATGTATTGCCTACCATCATCTTGGGCAGGGTGACAGCCCCCTTCTGTTTCGTGAACTGGTTGATGGCGTCCCAAGTAACAGTCTCTGTCGCGAGAGAGATCGGCCCCAAGCGCTTCAGACCTTCCCGGGCGAGGTTCAAGTCGTGGTTCAAGCCTCGCTGAGTTCGCGCCTCCGAACCGGCGCACACTGCGTAAGCGCCATAAGCCACCTTGGCTGTTTCGCTCTTGGCCTGCTCACGAACTATGCTGTCCAACTGGGTTCGTAGCACGCCTTTCTGGATCATGATGATGATGATCAAGACTGCCGCAGTAGCAATCACGGATGAAGCGCCAAGAACACTGATTTTGTTGCTGATTTTCATATTATACCTAGGATCGATGGTTTGCTATTTGGAGTCTCTGACCTCAACGATAGGAGACAAATGTGATGTCTTGGTCGCTGGGATTCATGCCGTCCTGGAGAGTCCCGAGATCGTCTCACCACAGACAACCCGGTCAATATCCAACAGGATCTTGACCTTGCCTTTGATCTTGGCCACGCCGAGGATGTAAACGGTGTCCAGTTGCGCGCCAAAGTCCGGCGTCTCCTCGATATCGTTGGCGGCGATGTTGGCGACCTCTTCCACGTCGTCCACCAGGATGCCCATCGAGATGAGGGCACCCGAACTGGACTTCACTTGCACCACCACAACGCAGGTGCGCTTGGTGGTCTCGGCCAGGGCCATGCCGAACTTGATGCGCAGGTCCAGCACCGGGATGATCTTGCCGCGCAGATTGATCACGCCTTTGACGTAGGGGGGCATCTGGGCCACGGCGGTGACGGTGGTGTGGCGGAATATCTCGCGAATCTTGAGCACTTTGATGCCATAGGATTCCTGGCCTAGCGTGAAGGTAAGGTACTTGCCCGCAATGGTTTGTTGGGTTGCGGCAGGGGTATCCAAGGTGGCAGCAGGCATAGTATTCCTTTCAATTGTTCAACGCCTAACTGGCTGGTTGTAGGCGCTTGCGCAGCTTTGCTCAGGCACGACATCACTTCGCATTATGTCTTGATATCGGCGCATGGTGACCCGCACTTGAGGAAAGAAATTCGGTCCGTTGGCAGACGCCACCTGTCGCGAGCAACACCGGCGCTGATACTATCGTCACCCCAACCTCGAACCCTTAGCCGAACGATGAACCAGCTTGTCCTTGCTATTTCCCAACCGGCTGTCACATTACAATCAACATCCGAATTGCTCCTGAAAACGATAAAGACATCAGGACCGAGTGGTGGATTCGTGTTTCTGCCGGTGTTTCTCTTGTTGATGGTGGTGTCGCCATCCCCGGAGAACGCGATTCACCGCACAAAGCGATATGGCTCAAGTGACCAGTGACTGATCACTGATGACTCTCCAATAAACCTGCCATGAAAAGAAAATCGAACACTCCAACTGACGCCACCAAGCCGGGCCTCCGTGCCAAGACGGGGCTGAAGCGCCAGAGGCCGGGAGGCGGAGGCAAAAAGACATCGGCGGCGGCGCGGGAGTGGCAGACCACCTTCGATGCGACCAGCGATGCCATCTGGGTGCTGGACAAGGAACAGCGCGTGGTGCGCTCCAACAAGATGGCGGAACAGATGCTTCAGCGCCCGTCCCGGGATCTCATCGGCAAGCATTGCTGGGAGATCATGCATGCCACCACAGGGTCGATTGCTGAATGCCCGCTCCAGCGGACGCGGAAGAACCTGCGCCGCGAGAGCATGGAACTGCAAGTCGGCGAACGATGGATCAAGGTGACCTGCGATCCCATTTTGGACGCGGCAGGACGTTACGGCGGGGCCGTTCACATCATGAGCGACATCACTGCGCGCAAGCGGGCAGAGGATGCGCGTGAAGCAATGTTCCAACGGCAGCAGGGCATCAACCAGCTCCAGCAGTCGCTTCTCGCGCCCGCCGCGCTTGAGGACAAACTCAAGCGTATCACCGACGGCATCGTCCAGCTTTTCGAGGCCGATTTCTGCCGCATCTGGGTGATCAAGTCCGGCGACTTGTGTAAAGATGGCTGTGTCCATGCGGAAACCAAGAAAGGACCTCACGCCTGCCGTTTTCGGAAACAGTGTCTGCACTTGATGGCGAGTTCCAGCCGCTGCACGCACATCGACGGCAAGGACCACCGCCGGGTGCCGTTGAGCGCCCACAACATCGGACTTATCGCCTCGGGCGAAGAGCACAAGTTCCTGACCAACGATGCGTCGAACGATCCTCGTGTTCACAACCATGGATGGGTGCGCGAGATGGGGCTCGTCTCCTTTGCAGGATATCAGCTTCGGATTCCCGGTGGAGAGGCTCTGGGGGTCCTTGCCCTCTTTGCCAGGCACCCCATCCTGCCGGCTGAAGACGCCGCGCTGGATGGACTGAGCAGCAGTATTGCGCAAGTCATCCAACAGGCCAGAGCCGAGGAAGCGTTGCGCGAGAGCGAGGCGGAACTCCAACTCAGCTTCGAGGCTGGACAGCTGGGCAATTGGAGTTGGGACATTGTCACCGGAGAAGTCAAATGGTCGGAACGGTGCAAGGCTTTGTATGGATTGCCACCCGATGCCGTGATGAGTTACGACCGGTTCCTTCAAGCCGTGCATCCGGAAGATCGCGAAAAGGTTGATGCAGCGTTGAAGAAAGCGATTGAGACCCGGACTGACTATGACGTTGAAAAGCGTATCGTCTGGCCCGACGGCTCGGTTCACTGGACTGCCACACGCGGCCGGGTCTTCTGCAACACCGCCGGCAAACCGGTGCGGGTGTTGGGGGTGACGTTTGACATCACGGAGCGCAAGAAGATGGAGCAGAAGCTGGGGGCATCCGAACAGATGTTTCGTTCCATGGTGGAGAATTCACATGCCGGCATATACATTTCGGACGATGCCTTCCGGTTCACCTATGTGAATGACGAGCTGTGCGCCCTCCTCGGGTATTCAAGAGACGAGCTCATCGGGAGCGATATTCGCCGACACGTCGCCGAGGAGACCCTGGCTGTTATTGAAGATCGGTATTTGAGAAGACAACAGGGAGAGGATGTTCCTTCCTGGTATGAAATCTGTCTTCTGAACAAAGACGGCTCGAAGTTGTTCGTGATGTCCAGCGCTTTTACGGTTCGAGAACCCTCCGGGCGGGTGAAAACGATAGGACAGATCCTGGACATCACCGGGCGCAAGCGGATGGAGAAGACGTTACAGTCAACCCAGGATCTCCTGAACGACGTGGGGAGAATTGCGCAAGTCGGCGGATGGAAGATGGACATGATCGCCCAAAAGGCCACATGGACACTGGGCACATACGACATTATTGAGATGGCACCCGGCCAGCCGATCCCGAGTCCTGACGACCATCTAAACTACTATCTTCCGGAATACCAGCCTTTGTTCACCGAAGCGGTACAGGCATTGGCCGAAGACGACACACCGATGGATTTCGAAGCCCAACTGCGCACGGCCAAGGGAAATGTCAAATGGTGCCATGTCATAGGAAGGGCCATTCGCGAGGGTGGGAAGGTTGTTGAGGTCTATGGAACTCTTCAGGACATCACCGAGCGCAAGCGGGCGGAGGAGACGATGGAACGCGAGCGCAACCTGCTGCGCACCCTGATTGACCACATCCCGGATGCCATCTACGTGCGGGACACGGCCAACCGCTTTGTGCTCGCCAACGAGACCGTGGCCAAACGCATGGGCGCTGCCAGCCCTGCCGACCTGATCGGCAAGACCGACGCGGATTTTTATCCGCCGGAACAGGCTGCGCATTTTGCCGCCCTCGACCGCGAAGTCTTCGCAGGCCGCACGTTGGTCAATTTCGAAGAGGACGTCGTCCACCTCGACGGCAAACGCCGGTTCATTCTCGGCACGAAGGTGCCGCTCAAAGATGCCCAAGGCGAGGTGACCGCGCTGGTTGGCATCGGGCGCGACATCACCGAGCGCAAGCAGGCGGAGGAGACGCTGGAACGCGAGCGCAACTTGTTGCGCACCCTGATTGACCACATCCCGGACGCCATCTACGTGCGGGACATGGCCAACCGCTTTGTGCTCGCCAACAAGACCATGGCCCGGCGCATGGGCGCTGCCAGCCCTGCCGACCTGATCGGCAAGACCGACGCGGATTTTTATCCGCCGGAACAGGCCGCGCGTTTTGGCGCCGCCGATCGCGAGGTCTTTGCCGGCCACGCGTTGGTCAACTTTGAGGAGGACATCATCCACCTCGACGGCAAGCGGCGGATTATTCTCACCACCAAAGTGCCGCTCAGAGACGCCCAAGGTACGGTGACCGCACTGGTCGGCATCGCGCGCAACATCACCGAGCGCAAGCGGGTGGAGGAGGCGCTGCGGGAGAGCGAGCAGAAATACCGGGAACTCGTTCAGAATGCCAACAGCATCATTCTCCGGATGGATCCCCAAGGGAGGGTCAACTTCATCAACGAATATGCTCAGAGGTTCTTCGGCTACAGTGCGGAAGAGATCCTGGGTCGGAGCGTTGTGGGGACGATCGTTCCCGAAACCGACTCGACGGGGCGCGACTTGGCGCAGATGATCCAAGAGATTGCCAAATATCCCGAGCGATACGCAACCAATGAGAATGAGAACACGCGTCGCAACGGCGAGCGCGTCTGGGTTGCCTGGACCAACAAGTTAGTCCGCGCTGCAAACGGCGAGGTCGCTGAAATCCTGTGCATCGGGAATGACATGACCGAGCGCAAGCGGATAGAGGAGGCGCTGGCGACCAGTGAGAGGCGATTCCGGGACATTGCCAACCACGCTCAGGAATGGATCTGGGAGGTGGACGCTGAGGGCAAATACACGTATGCGAGCCAGGTGATCGAAAAGGTCCTGGGTTATACGTCGGAAGAAGTACTTCAGAAACATTTCTATGACTCCTTCCACCCGGATGACCGGGAATCGTTGAAGACGGTAGCGTTGGCAGCTTTTGCCGCCAAACAGCCATTTAGGGAGTTGATCAACCGCAACGTGCATAAGAATGGGCAAACCGTATGGCTTGCCACCAGCGGGATTCCTTTGCTCGATGAGAAGGGAAACCTGCTCGGATATCGGGGAGTTGACACGGACATCACCGAGCGGAAGCGGGCGGAGGAGGCGCTGGCAACCAGTGAGAAGCGATTCCGGGATGTGGCTGACCACGCGCAAGAATGCATCTGGGAGATTGATGCTGAGGGCAGGTATACGTATGTCAGCCAGACGATTGAAAGGATCCTGGGTTACACGCCGGAGGAGGTTCTTCAGAAGAATTACCATGACTTTTTCCACCCGGATGACCGGGATTCATTGAAAGTGGCGGCGCGGGCATTCTTTGCCCAGAAACAGCCATTCCGGGGGCTCATCGATCGCAACGTCCATAAGAACGGGCAGACTGTCTGGTTTGCCTCCAGCGGAATTCCTTTGCTTGACGAGAAGGGAAATCTGCTTGGGTACCGGGGTGTCAGCATGGACATCACCGAGCGCAAACAGGCAGAGGAGGCACTGCGCGAGAGCCGCCGCGCGCTGTTTACGCTGATGAGCAATCTGCCCGGCATGGCTTACCGCTGCTGCAACGACCGAAACTGGACGATGGAATTCGTGAGCCAGGGGGCGCTGGCCTTGACCGGCTACACGGCGGACGAGTTGATGCAGTCGACTCGGATATCCTACGCGCAGGTCATTCATCCCGACGACCGGGATGCGGTCTGGGACGCGGTGCAGGCGGCGCTGCAAGCCCGGCAGTCGTTCCAGATGGTTTACCGCATCGTCACCGCCACCGGCGTGGAGAATTGGGTCTGGGAGAAGGGTCAGGGGGTTTT
>JACRJX010000009.1 GCA_016235595.1 Verrucomicrobiota bacterium | reverse complement strand
GGCCTCGTGTTGCCGGAGGTCAAGGGCAAGCTCACCGGCATGGCGTTCCGCGTGCCGACACCGACCGTCTCGGTCGTGGACCTCACGGTTCGCACCGTGAAGGAGACCAGCTACGCTGAAATCAGCGCGGCGATGAAGAAGGCCAGTGAGACTTATCTCAAGGGCATTCTTGGTTACACCACCGACGAGGTCGTCAGCAGCGACTTCATCCATTGCCAGCTCTCGTCCATCTTCGACGCCGGCAGCGGCATCGAGTTGAACAAGCGCTTCTTCAAGCTTGTGAGCTGGTATGACAACGAGTGGGGTTATAGCTGCCGCGTCGGCGATCTCGTGAAGTTGATGATCGCCAAGGGCCTGTAAACCGGCGCTCGTTCGCCAACAAAGCTGTATTGGTTCCGCCGGGCATGCGCATCCGCGTGTGCCCGGCGGTTCTGTTTTCAGTCGCTCAGATCTTGAGGATGCGGCAAAGCAAAATCAGAACCCGCGTCCTTTTGGGACAGAAGGCACCCACATTCTTCTGGCTTGTTTACCAGCGGCCGTGTTAGGCTGTAACTTGGATGAAGACGAACTACATCACGATAATCAGCTTGATCGTGTTGGCCACAACAGTCCTCAGCATCACCCAGGGTTGGATCAGCTATCATGATGTTGACTACATAGCGGCTGCGTTGTTCTCCATCGTTGCGGTCATCATCATTCGCCAGCGCAGGAAGAAGAGTTAGTTGCTCCTGGCAGTTGAAGTGGCGAAGGTATCCTGCATAGGAAATGAGGTTGTGAGGGACTCTGGTACCCAAACCAGGGAGAGGAAGTTTCTGCCAGAACCTGAGACGGACTGTATACAGCGTTCGCGGAGATGACGCGCGAGGCCGGACTCTACAGGGGAGATCGGGCGGGATCAGATCCCGAATTCAAGGTTCTCGAAGTCAGGTTGCGGTGGCCGGAACATTTGGAACCATAAGATTGTTCGGATGTTCCTCCTCCTGCTTTGACGCGAACGTGATGCAGAAAGCGGTCCCGCGATCACGCGTCACTTCGATCGTGCCGCGCAACTTCTCGGTCAACATGAACACCAGTTGATGACCCAGGGTCGTGGTTTGGCGCAGATTCAATCCCCACGGCAAACCCACGCCGTCATCGATGACCTTCAGGAGGATTTGTTCCTGGGGTGTGGTTTGCAGTTCCACTGCAATCCGCCCGGACCGGTTGTTCGGGAAAGCGTGCTTCAGGGCGTTGGAGACTAGTTCATTGACAATCAAGCCGCATAGAACCGCCCGATCCAGGTCTATGGAAACCGGTTGCAGATGTCGCTCCAACTTGATGCTCTCCGCCCTTTCTGCGTGGGAGCGGAAGAGGTGGCTGCAGAGGCTTTCGATATAGTCCGCGAAATTCACATTCGCCAGACTCTGCGACCGGTAAAGTGTTTCGTGCAGCAGGGCCATGGAGTGGATGCGGTTGCCGGTTTCCTGGAAGGTATCGAGCGCCTCCGGATTCTTGGTGCGGACCGCTTGCAGCCTCAGCAGGCTGATCACGATCTGAAGGTTGTTCTTCACGCGATGATGCACCTCTTTGAGGAGGACCGTCTTTTCTTCGAGGGAGGCGCGGGTTGCTTCTTCAGCCCGTTTGCGCTCGGTGACGTCGGTGTAGATTCCTTGCAGGCCGATCACTTTTCCCCGCGCGTCGCGCAGGGGCGTTTTAATAACCTCCATGAAAATCTTGGGCTGGTTCGGTGCTTGATGCTCTTCCACTGTCTCAATCATCTGACCGGTTTGGAGGAGGCGGACATCGTCCTGCTCGTGTTTCCTGGCCAGCTCTATCGGGAAGAGATCGAAGTCGGTCTTGCCAATGATTCCCGACAACGTTTTGCCCAAGGTGCGGCAGAATCGTTGATTGGCGAAGGTAAAACGGCCCGACGCGTCTTTGCAGAACACGTTCTGGGGCAGGTTCTCCACCAGTGAATGATAGAGAACTTCGGATTGCTTGCGCTTCCGGCGTTCCTCCGCTTCTTTCAGTTCGCGCTCCACGGCGGGCACCAGCCGCGCCAGTTTGCCCTTCATGACGTAGTCATGCGCCCCGGCTTTCATGGCCGCCACTGCTTCTTCCTCGCTGATGTGGCCCGAGACGATGATGAACGGCAGGTCCAGTTCCTTGCCTTGCAGAACACTCAGCGCATCCATCGAACTGAATGCCGGCATGTAATGATCGCTCAAGACGATGTCCCAAGACTGCCGTTCGAGGGCGGCGATCATGGCCTCGGCGGTGTCCACCCGCTCATAGACGGGTTCATAACCGCCGACGGTCAGTTCGTGGACCAGCAACTGCGCTTGTTCCAGTGAATCCTCGATGATCAGTGATCGAAGCGGTTTGCTCATGTTGCGGGTTCTCCTCTCAACTGAGTCTTGATGGGAACAT
Source organism: Verrucomicrobiota bacterium (assembly GCA_016235595.1). GTDB lineage: Bacteria > Verrucomicrobiota > Verrucomicrobiia > CAIQCK01 > CAIQCK01 > CAIQCK01. Next base: position 148,772 of record JACRJX010000009.1, on the reverse strand, counting down.
AATGCGGAAGGTGGTGCCGTGTTCCCGTATCACTTCAACGGTGCCGTGCAGTTTTTCGGCGAGCATGAACACCAGTTGATGCCCCAGGGTTCCAGTCTGATGGATGTCCGCACCCGGCGGGATGCCTACGCCGTCATCGGCAACCTTCAAAACGATCTGTTGTTCCGGCGTCTTTTTCAACTCGACCTCGATCCGTCCCGCCCGGCCATCAGGGAAGGCGTGTTTGAGCGCATTGGAAACCAGTTCGTTGATGATAAGACCGCATGACACCGCCTGATCCAGATCGACGGAGACTTCCTCGAGATGAGATTCCAGTTTGATCTGCGCGGCCTTCGGCCCATAGGAACGGAGAAGGTGGCCGCAGATGTTCTCGATATAGTTGCCGAAGTTTACGCGCCCCAGCGTCTCCGAGCGGTAAAGCGTTTCATGCAGCAGCGCCATCGAGCGGACCCGGTTGCCGGTTTCCTGCAAGGTATCGAGCGCCGTCTGGTTCTTGGTGCGAACGGCCTGGAGATTCAACAAACTGGTCACGGTTTGGAGATTGTTTTTCACACGGTGATGGACCTCTTTCAGGAGGACCGTCTTCTCCTGGAGGGAAGCCCGGACCGCGTCTTCGCCCCGCTTGCGCTCTGTGATGTCCTGGAAGAAGACAGCCATCCGATGGGGTCCCGTCTGAAAAGCGTGAAACTCGAATACACCGTGAATGCCCTCATCATTCCACTCCACCTGATCATTTTGATAGTCTTCTCCGCTGGCCGCGACGCGCCGAAATGCGTCGGGAATCTCCGTTCCTTTCAGGCTTGGGAAGGCATCTTCGATGGTTTTGTTGAAGAACTGTTGATTGGCCACGCGCGTGACCTTTTCCGCGGCGGGATTCGCTCCCGTGAGCACCAACTGTCCGTCAGGCTGCAGCTCGAAGAAATACGCGCCAAACGGCGCGCGATTGATTGTGGCTTGCAGGCGACGTTCGCTTTCCCGCACCGCTTCTTCTGCCCGCTGGCGTTCTTCGATCTCTTGTTTCAGCCCGTCATTGGCTTTCGCCAGATCAGCGGTTCGTTCGGTGACACGTTGTTCAAGCGATGCCTGCATCGCCCGCAACTGTTCAAAAAGGTTGTCGAAGGCGACGCCCAGCACGTCAATCTCGTCATTCCCTTTCGCTCCCTGCGGCGTCATCCGCGAGATCTCGGACTTGTTGGCAATGTGTCGAATGTGCCGTGCCATCTGCACCAAGCGCCGTGATACAACAATGTGGAATACCACGATGATCAATCCAAACAGGAAGGTAAGCCAGGTGGCCAGGACCACCAGTTTCCAGCGCATCTCGGAAGCTATGGCAACAGCAATCTTCTCGACAGGAATTGCGATCACATCCAAGCCGACCATGTCTCCCACCTGCCGATGGAAACCTGCGGTTGCGCCATATCGCTTCAGCAGTGCGGCAGGGGCATCCTTGGGGTCACCGTGGCAACGCAGGCATTCCGATGTCATTCGCCGGGCTTTGAACTGTGCCACGTAACGTTGGCCGTTGATCTGTATCTGATCGATTGTTTGGACGATCCGGGGGTTCCTGCGGAAGAACTCCATGGCACTCAATTCGTCCGGAGTGGCTTGGTTGGCTGGATTGCGTGGTTTGTCGGAGGCAAATCGAACGATGTAGCCGGGAAACTTCTTCTGGAGTTCTTCGAAAATGTTTCGTGAGATGAACGCAGGGGACATCATCTCGGGAATAAACTCATCTTTGCCCACGATCTTTTCCGCGGCTGGACGAATTGTCTCAGCCACATATTTGCGGATGGCCATGTTGAACTCCATGACCATGTTCGCTTGCTGGCGGACCATGCTGTCGGCGATATGTTGGGTCGTCGCGTAAACTTCGTAGAAAACCAGGGTCGAGAAAATAACCGCTACAGCTCCGAAAGGTAGGAGGAAACGCGCAGCTATGCTTTTCATATTTAAGTCTCCCATCTACTACCAACTATGGCAGGAGACTACGCGAGAAGCACACGCCCCGCGAGGAAAAATCCTCTGTAGCTTTCTGTTCTGATGTGTCGCCGCCTGGAATCGGTGGTGGCCGACATCGCAAGGGCCGTGGTTCCCATCCAAGTTGCGAGCAAGCAAGGATGGATGCTTATCCCGCGTGACAGCCGCTGGGACGTTTGCTATAAGCCAGTTCCGTTTTTTCACCACCAACAGGAGAATGATTCTATGGTCAACGTCGGCGTCATCGGTCTCGGTTTTATGGGGGTTACCCATTTCAAAGGCTACAAGAAGATTTCTGATGCACGCATCGTCGCTGTGGCGGACAGCATCGAGAAACGGCTCACGGGCGACTGGAGCGACATCAAGGGCAACATCGGCGAGGCCGGCGGCGTCCAGGACCTTAGCGGGATCGCCACTTACAAGGAAATGGACCGGCTGCTCGCCGACCCGGCCGTGGAACTGGTGGACATTTGCCTGCCGACGAGCGCGCACCGCGACGTGACCATCCGGGCGCTTCAGGCCGGCAAGCATGTCATCTGCGAAAAACCGATGGCGGTCAGTCTCAAGGATGCCGACGCGATGCTCGCCGCTGCCAGGAAAGCCAAACGCCACCTGTTCATTGCGCAAGTTCTGCGCTTCGTCCCGGAGTTCGCCTACGTAAGCGAGGCCATCGCTGACGGCCGCTACGGCAAACTTCGCGGCGCCCACTTCAAGCGCGTCATTTCCATGCCCGACTGGCTGACCGGCGACTGGATCAAGAACGCGAAGCTCAGCGGTGGCCCGATGCTGGATTTGCACGTCCACGATTCCGACTTCATCGCCCACACGCTCGGCGTGCCGAAGCGTGTCACAAGCTCGGGCATTGTGTCGGATGATGTGGTCACCTACGTCGTGACCCAGTATGACTTCGGGACGAAGAACCTGGTCGTCACCGCACAAAGCGGCGCTGTTGCCGCCAAGGGCCTCTGCTTCGAGCACGGGTTCGACGTTTATTTTGAACACGGCACGTTACAGCACAACTCCAAGGCCGGCCAGCCGTTGACTCTTTGGAAGGAAGACGGTGGTTCGGAGAAGATCGACCTCGCCGGTTGTGAAGACGGCTACGTCGCGGAACTGCGCCATGTGGTGGATTTCGTCGGCGGCCGTGCGCCGAAGAACTTGCTCAGTGGCGCCAGTGCCCGCAATGGCTTGCGTGTCTGCCTTGCCGAAGCCCAATCCGCGCGCACCAGCAAGAAGGTGGCCGTCTGAGCTTCATTTTCTCGAATACATCTGCGGTGGTGAGAAAAACAGCACGGACAATATGCCAGTGCGACGTCAAGACTTTGGACAATTTCCTTGAAAGCGTTCATCGCTTTCGTTTCACTTGCCCGCTTATATGAGTTCGGGATCGCAGACGCCTAAAATAGATGTGCCTTATCTGGCGCAGCTCGCGCGCATTTCGCTCAACGCGGAGCAGGTGGAGAAGTTCGGCGCGCAACTCCAGCAGATTGTCTCCTACGTCGAGAAGCTGAAGGAGGTCAACGTCGAGGGCATCGAGCCGACAGCACACGCGACGCCGATCACCAATGTGTTTCGGGCAGACGAGCCGCGGACGCCGGGCGATCCGGCGCTGTTCCTGAAGAACGCGCCGCAGCAGGTCCACAACCTCTTTGTGGTGCCGAAGATTGTCGAGTAACCGCCCGGGCATGAACCTCACTGAACTGACCATCCACGAGCTGTCCGGGCGGCTGGCGAAGAAGGAAATCTCTGCTGCCGAGTTGGCGCGCGATGTCGTCGCGCGGACGGAAGCGGTGGAGCCGAGATTGCACGCGTTTCTGGAATGGAAGGGCGAGGAATTGCTCGCGGCGGCGCGCGACATGGACGAACGACGGACGCGCGGCGAGGCGTTGGGGCCGCTGGCGGGGATTCCAGTTGGCATCAAGGACGTGTTGAACGTCAAGGGGCACACCTGCCGATGCGGGTCGAAGATTTTGGAGGGCTATGTCGCGCCTTATGACGCGACGGTGATCGCGAAGTTGCGCGCGGCGGGCGCCATTCCGTTCGGGCGGTTGAACATGGACGAGTTTGCGATGGGCAGCTCGACGGAAAACTCGGCGTTCGGCGTGACGCGTAATCCATGGGACTTGGAGCGAATTCCGGGCGGTTCCAGCGGCGGTAGTGCGGCAGCAGTCGCCGCGGGCGAGGTGCCGGCAACACTCGGCAGTGATACGGGTGGCAGCATCCGCCAGCCGGCGTCGCTCTGCGGCGTTGTCGGGTTGAAGCCGACCTACGGCCGCGTTTCGCGTTTCGGCTTGGTGGCGTTCGCCTCGTCGCTCGACCAGATCGGGCCGTTCACAAAAGACGTGACCGACGCGGCGATGATGCTCGGCGCCATCAGCGGTCGTGATCCGAACGACTCGACCAGCGTGCCGGAGCCGGTGCCGGATTACACAAAAGCACTGACCGGTGACGTCAAGGGCATGAAACTCGGCTTGCCGAAGGAGTACTTCATTCCTGGCATGGACAAGGAAGTGGAAGCGGCGGTGCGCGCGGCGGTGGACAAGCTCGCATCACTCGGCGCGGAGATCGTGGAAATCTCGCTGCCGCACAGCGATTACGGCCTGGCGGTTTATTACATTATTGCGACAGCCGAGGCGTCGGCGAACCTCGCGCGGTTTGACGGCGTGCGTTACGGTTCCCGTGCGAAGGACGCAAAGGATCCGATTGACATGTATGGCCGCACGCGCGGCGCAGGCTTCGGACCGGAAGTGACACGGCGTATCATCCTCGGCACCTACGTGCTCAGCAGCGGCTACTACGACGCTTACTACCTGCGCGCACAAAAGGTGCGGACCCTGATCCGGCGCGATTTCATGGAGGCGTTCACGAAATGCGACGCCATTGTGACCCCGACGACGCCGTCAGCGGCGTTCAGGATCGGCGAGAAATCTGAAGACCCGCTGACGATGTATCTGAGCGATATTTTTACGGTGAACGTGAACCTTGCCGGCATTTGCGGCGTGAGCCTGCCGTGCGGGTTCACGAAGCAGCCGAGACTGCCGGTGGGCCTGCAAGTGCTGGGCAAACCGTTCGGCGAGGAGACGATTCTGAAAGTGGCGCATGCGTATGAGCAGGCCACGGAATGGCATGAGGAGAAACCATCGATAGAGATTCTTTCTCATAGTTAATATCCCGGAAGTTGGAGTCATTCGGTATTCGTAATCCGTGATTCGTGATTCGGTTGAAGGACAAGCCGTGAATCACGAATCACGAGTTACGAGTTACGAACAAGCAATGGACTACGAAATCTGTATCGGCCTTGAGACGCACGTGCAGGTGAAGACCCACACGAAGGTGTTCTGCGCCTGCCCGACGGAGTTTGGCGCAGAGCCGAACTCCAACGTTTGCCCGGTCTGCCTCGGCTATCCCGGCAGCCTGCCGGTGATCAACGAAGAGGCCATTCGCAAGACCGTGCTGGCGGGGATGCTTGTCGGCGCGAAGATCGCGCGCTACTCGAAGTTCGACCGGAAGAACTATTTCTACCCGGACATGCCGAAGAACTACCAGATTTCCCAATACGACCTGCCGCTGGTCATCGGCGGGACGGTCGAATACGACTTCGGCGTCGTGGACAAGAAGCGGCTGGGCGAAACGAAAACCTGCCGGCTCACGCGCATCCATCTGGAGGAGGACGTTGGCAAGAATTCCCACTTCGAGCGCACCAGCGGCGTGGATTTCAACCGCGCCGGCACGCCGTTGATGGAGATTGTCAGCGAGCCGGACCTGTCATCGTCGGACGAGGCGTTCGCCTACCTGACGGCGTTGAAGGAAATCCTGATTTACGGCGGCATCAGCGACTGCGACATGGAGAAGGGCCAGGTCCGCTGCGACGTGAACATTTCCGTCCGGCCCAAGGGCCAGAAGGAGCTTGGCCAGAAGGTCGAGATCAAGAACATGAACACCTTCTCCGGCGTGCGGCACGCGGTGGACTACGAAGCCCGGCGGCAGATGGAAACGCTGCGACGCGGCGGCCGGCTGTTGCAGGAAACGCGGCGTTGGGACGATACAGCGGGTGTTACCGAGAGCATGCGTACGAAGGAGCATGCGCACGATTACCGTTACTTTCCGGAGCCGGATCTGCTGCCGGTATCCCTGAGCGAGGAATGGCTTGCCGAGGTGCGCAAGCTGGTGCCGGAACTGCCGAGCGCGAAACGCAAGCGGATGGTCGAGCGATACGGTATTCCACCCTACGACGCCGGCGTGTTGTCGGCGGATGCGGCACTGGCGGATTACTTCGAGGCGGCGGCACAGGCGTCGAAGAACCCGAAGTCCGTCGCGAACTGGGTGACGAACGATTTGTTGCGCGATCTCGCGGAAGCGAAGCTGACCATCCAGCAATCCCCGGTGAAACCTTCTCACATCGTGGAGTTGGTGGAACTGGTGGACAGCGGCAAGATTTCGTCGAAAATCGCAAAAGACGTTTTTGTGGAGCTTTTCAAGACCGGCAAGACGCCGGCGGCCATCGTGGCCGAGAAAGGCTGGGTTCAGGTTAGCGACACCGGCGCGATCGAGAAGTTTTGCGACGAGGTGATCGCCGCGAATGCGAAGATTGTGGCGGATTTCAAGGCCGGCAAGGAAGTGGCGCTGAATGCGCTGACCGGCCAGGTGATGAAGTTTTCGAAGGGCAAGGCGAACCCGCAGGCGGTGCGGGACACATTGCGCAGAAAGTTGACTGGCTAAAATGCCCGTCTTCCAGTAAGAGTAATTTCACAAGATCAGATAACGGTTAACGAACGTTTGCTGTGGCAGCCAACGACCAATATGTAGTGGACATCCTGCGCGACCTGGGATTGGTGACCCAGGAGGACATCGAGCAGGCGACGCCCTTGATCGGCAGCGATCCCAAGACCAAGGGCATCGTGGACGCCTTGATCAAAAAGGGTCTCATCACTGAGCTTCAGGTCACGCAAGCGCTGGCCAACCAGTTCGGCATGGACGTCATCACGCTCTCCGAGCACAAGGTGGCCGACGACGTCATCCAATCCGTGCCGTCGCATGTCGCGCGGCGCTACCAGATTGTGCCGGTGTTCAAGCACGAGAACACCATTACGGTGGCGCTTTCCAATCCGATGGACGTGGATACGCTCGACAGCCTGCGTTACATCCTCAAGTGCAACGTCGAGGGCATGGTGTCCACCAAGTCCGAGATCGAAAAAGCTCTCACGCAGTATTACGGCAGCGCTGACGACGCCATCGAGTCCATCATGGGCAAGATCGGCCATGAGGTGACGGATGATGAAATCATGTTGCGCACCGGGGCGGAGGACAGCGGGCCGGTGAGCGAGGGTGACGCGCCGATCATCAAGTTGGTGACGGCGATGATCGTGCAAGCGGTGAAGATGCGGGCGAGCGACATTCACGTCGAGCCGCTGGAGAAAAAGCTGCGCGTGCGCTATCGGATTGACGGTTACCTGCATGAGATCGAAAACCCGCCGAAACGGTTGCAGGCGTCCATCATCTCGCGCTTGAAGATCATGGCGAACATGTCCATCGCGGAGAAGCGCATCCCGCAGGACGGCCGCATCCGGATCAGCGTGGCGGAAAAGCAATTCGACCTGCGCGTGAGCGACATCCCGACGGCGCACGGCGAGAGCATCGTCATGCGTATTCTTGACAAGAAAAGCATGCTCGTCGGCCTGCCGCAACTTGGCTTTTTTAGTGATGATCAGGCGACATTCGAGCGGCTTATCACGCTGCCTGACGGCATCCTGCTGGTCACCGGCCCGACCGGCTCTGGCAAGACCACCACGCTGAACTCCTGTCTCAATTTCATCAATCGTCCCGACAAAAAGCTGATTACGGTGGAGGACCCGGTGGAGTATTCACTGCCGGGCGTGAACCAGGTGGAGGTGCGTGAAGAGGTCGGCATGACCTTCGCAGCGGCATTGCGCTCGATCCTGCGCCAGGCGCCCAACGTGATCATGATCGGTGAAATTCGCGACCTTGAAACGGCGGAGATCGCCATCAACGCGTCGCTGACCGGCCACTTGGTGTTCTCGACGCTGCACACCAACGATGCGCCCAGCGCCGTCACGCGCTTGCTCGACATCGGCGTGAAGCCGTTCCTGTGTGCTTCTTCCATCCGCGCGATCATGGCCCAGCGGCTGGTGCGGAAAATCTGCGATCACTGCAAGGAACCCTATGTGCCGACCGACGCCGAGCGGCGGTTCATGGGATTGACGGCTGACCAGGCTGCAACCACGACGTTCTACAAGGGCCGCGGCTGCAATGAATGCAATCGGACCGGGTTCCGCGGCCGGCTCGGCATCTTCGAGATCGTCGTGATCAGCGAAGAGATTCAGAAAATGATTTATGAGCGGGTGTCGGCGCACGTCCTGCGTAAAGCCGCGCGCGAACTGGGCATGCGTACGTTGCGCGAGGACGGCGTCCGCAAAGCCGTCGCCGGGCTGACGACGCCGGAGGAAGTGATGAAGACCACGGCGGCCGACGTTGATTAGCCGCGCAGCCGAAGGATCGTCGCTGACGATAACGATTTAGAGGAAATGATATGAAAGTCCGAATGGACCAGTTGTTGGAGTTGGTTGTGACGGAGAACTGCTCCGACCTTCACATCCGGGTTGGGCTGTCGCCGGTGGTGCGCTTGCACGGCTCGCTGGTGACGTTGACGCAAGTGCCGCCGGTGACCCAGGAGGATGCGGAGCGGCTGGTAAAATCCATCACCAGTGAGGAGCACCTGCGCCGGACGCGCGAGGTGGGCGGCAGCGACTTCGGTTTCTCTTACAAGGACAAGGCGCGGTTCCGCGTCAGCATTTTCAAGGAACGCGGCAATTTCGCGCTGGTGATGCGGCAGATTCCGACGAAGATGATGACGCTGGCGCAAATCGGCCTGCCGCCCAGCATCAAGGATCTGCTCTACCTGCCGCGCGGTTTGATCCTCGTGGTGGGGCCGACCGGTTCCGGCAAGACCACGACGCTGGCTTCGATGCTGAACGTCGTCAATGAGGAGCGCGACGTCCATATCATCACCGTCGAGGATCCCATCGAGTATTACCACCCGAACAAGAAGAGCATCATTACCCAGCGCGAGATCGGCGTGGACGTGACGTCGTTCTCCGAGGCGCTGCGCCGCGCGTTGCGGCAGGACCCCGACGTGGTGCTCGTCGGTGAAATGCGCGATCTTGAAACGATGGAGGCCGCCATTACCGCGGCGGAGACGGGTCACTTGGTCTTCGCCACGCTGCACACCACCGGCTCCGCGCGCACGGTGGACCGCATCGTGGACGCGTTTCCGACGGCGCAGCAGGAGCAGGTTCGCACACAGCTTGCCAGCTCGATCAAGGCGGTCATCTCGCAGTTGCTGTTGCCGAGGAAGGATGGCAAGGGACGCGTGGCGGTGTTTGAGGTGATGATTACCACGCAGTCCATCCAGGCGCTCATCCGGGACAACAAGACGTTCCGCATTCAGAGCGACATCCAGACCGGCGCGAAGCACGGCATGTTCACGCTCGACAGCCATTTAGTGGAGCTTTACCAGAAAGGCATCATTGATTACGGCGAGATGCTGACGACCGCGCAGGATCCTGAAACCATGATGCAACAACTGGGCATGAAGTGACATGTTTGAAGCTGATTCCAACATATTGCTGGGTATCCTGAAAGAGCATCAGTTGCTACCGGCCGAACAGTTGGCCGACGTCGAAGCCGAGAGCACGCGCGCCGGCAAAGGCGCCGCCCAGGTCCTCATGGACATGGACATCCTGACGCGCGAGCAGATTCTCAGCGTCGTGGCGCAACACCTTGGCACCGAGTTGATCAGCATCAAGGACCAGGAATTGTCCAAGGAGACGCTGAAATTGCTCCCGCCGGCGCAGGCCCGCGCTTACAGCGCCATCCCGATCAAGATCGAAGGCAACACGCTCCACATTGTCGTTGGCGATCCGCTCAACGCCGGCATCGTCGAGGAATTGCGCTTTGTTCTGGACCGCGACATTCATCTCGTGGTCGCCGATCCCGACGAGATCGCGGCGATGGTCAAACAGCTCTACGGCGAGGAGGGGTCCGAGTCGGTGGACGACCTCATCTCGCAGATCGAAGGCCTGACCAACCTCACGGAGGTGGCCGCGCCGGAGATCATGACCGTGGAGAACATCGCGGCGATGGCTGGCGAAGCGCCGGTCATCCGCTTCGTGAACCTTGTCATCTTCCAGGCCATCCGCGACCGGGCGAGCGACATCCACTTCGAGCCGTTCGAGGAGATGTTCAAGATTCGCTACCGCGTGGACGGCGCACTCTACGAGATGGCGCCGCCGCCGAAGCATCTGGCGCTGCCCGTGACCAGCCGCATCAAGGTCATGGCCAACCTCAATATTGCCGAGCGGCGTATCCCGCAGGACGGACGCATCCAGATGGCCATCGCCGGCCGTCCGGTGGATTTGCGCGTCTCGACGCTGCCGACGCAGTTCGGCGAGAGCGTGGTGCTTCGTGTGCTCGACCGCTCGGTCGTCAACCTCGATCTGGCCACCCTCGGCATGCCCAAGGAGATTTTTGACGAAGTCTGCGGAATCATTGAACGGCCCAATGGCATCTTCATCGTCACCGGACCGACCGGCTCTGGCAAGACCACCACGCTTTACTCCTGCCTCGGCCGCATCAACACGATTGATTCCAAACTGCTCACGGCCGAGGACCCTGTCGAATACGAAATCGAAGGCATCATGCAGGTGCCCATCAACCCCGCCGTCGGGTTGACGTTTGGCCGGGCGTTGCGCGCATTCTTGCGCCAGGACCCTGATATCATCCTCGTGGGCGAGATGCGTGACTTGGAGACGGCACAGATCGCCATCCAGTCGTCGCTCACGGGCCATTTGGTCTTCTCGACGCTGCACACCAACGACGCCGCCGGCGCCATTACTCGTTTGCTCGATATGGGGGTTGAGCCGTTCCTGGTCAGTTCCACACTCGAAGCGGTGCTTGGCCAGCGGCTGGTGCGCAAGATTTGCAAGCACTGCCGCGTCGCCTACGAGCCGACCGAACAGGACCTGAACCTGCTCGGTCTCAAGCCGTCCGAAGTCGTGGGCAAGTCCTTTTATTTTGGCAAAGGTTGCTCGGAATGCAACGACAGCGGCTACAAGGGCCGCACCGTCCTTTGCGAACTGATGCGCGCGAGCGATCCCATCCGCTCCCTCATCAACCAGCGTGTGGCTGGCACGGTTCTCAAGGATAAGGCGATGGAGCTTGGCATGCGCACCATGCGTCAGGACGGCATCCGGCGCATCCTTGACGGGGAAACCTCGCTTGAGGAAGTGGTGAAATACACGTAACCGGGAACGGCCTGATCGTGGAGTCGGGTGCGCACGCCGGTTTTTAGTTCATGCCCAATGCTCAATGACTGCATTTTTCCAACTTCGATGGTGAATTCCGCAAGGCGAAGTGACCTAATTGGATAGAGCCGTAACAGACAAACTGGAGATCTGCCATGCCCAAGTACGAATACACCGCAGTGGATGCCCGCGGACACGAAACCAACGGCGAGATTGACGTAGAGAGCCCTACCGCTGCGATCAATAAGCTCAAGGAAATGGGGTATTTCCCCACCAAGATCACCGAAGCTGGCGCCGGTAAAGGCCGCAAGTCCAAGGTGGCGAGCGCGGTGGGCGCCAAAGGCGGCAAGAAGGGTGGCTGGCAGTCGATGGAGATCAACATCCCCGGTGTCACCGACCGGGTGAACAAGAAGCTCCTGACGATTTTTACGCGCCAATTGGCGACACTGATTGACGCCGGTTTGCCTTTGCTGCGCGCGTTGCGCACACTGGAGCGCCAGGAGCGGAATCCGGCGCTCAAGAAGACCATTACCGCCCTGGCCGAGGCGGTCGAAGGTGGCTCGACGCTTTCCGAGGCGATGCAGCACCACCCCCGGGTGTTTGACCGGCTCTATATCAACATGATCCGTGCCGGCGAGGCGGGTGGTGTGCTTGAAGTGGTTCTGACGCGGTTGGCGGAGTTCGCGGAGAAGGCGCAGAAAATCCGCGGCAAGGTTCTCTCGGCGTCGGTCTACCCGATTGTCGTGCTCACCATCGCCGTGGGCATCCTGTTCTTCCTGATGACCTACATTGTGCCGAAGTTCCAGGATATCTTCAAAGATCTGCTCGAAGGCAAACCGTTGCCGGCGCTGACCCAGGCTGTGATGGACGCCAGCAAGATGATCCGCGAGAACTTGCTGTTGGTTGGTGGCGGCTTAGTCGTGTTTGTGGTGGTATTCAACTTTCTCATCAAGAAGGTGCCGCCGCTCACCCGGCTGTGGGACAACTTCAAGCTCAACATGCCCGCTTTCGGCCCGATGATCCGCAAGGTCGGCATCTCGCGGTTCACGCGGACGCTGGGCACGCTGATCTCCAGCGGTGTGCCGATCCTGCAAGGACTCATGATCGTGAAGGAAACCTCCGGCAACCGCGTCATCGCCGACGCTGTGCAGCGGGTGCACGACTCCGTCAAGGAAGGCGAATCGGTGGTGCGGCCGTTGGAGGCCAGCAAGGTGTTCCCGCCGATGGTGGTCTCGATGATTGACGTTGGCGAGGAAACCGGTGCATTGCCCGAGATGTTGATGAAGATTGCCGACAACTACGACGAGGAAGTGGACAACGCCGTCGCTGGCATCACCTCATTGTTGGAGCCGATTCTCATCGTGTTTCTGGCGGTGGTGGTGGGTGTCATCGTCGTGGCGTTGTTCCTGCCATTAGTGACCATCCTTCAAACGTTGGGCGAGTCGAAATGATGAACAACCCGAAATCCCTTGTTGCGAAGCCGGTGCCAGGAGCCGCGAGCGCTCCGGACTCCATGCTTCATGTCCCGCGCGCCGGCTTTGGTTTCACACTGGTGGAACTGATGGCGGTGATCGTTGTCATCGGGATTGTCTCCGGTGTTGTGCTGGCTGGCGCTGGCTATGCCAACAGGCTCGCGATGAAGAACCGCACCATCGCCACCATTGAACAAGTGAGGACGGGGGCAGAGATGTTCTTCGCGGAAACAGCCTCATATCCACCGGACTTGACCTGTTATCAAGATGCCAGCACGCAGTCCTCGCTCAGAACCAAGCAGTTTGTCTGGCCCTGCGAATCTCTTTGGTTCTGGCTGGAATATAATCTGCCCCACCGGCAAACGGGATACCAACGGCAGCCTTATGTTGTTTTCAAACGCGAGCAACTGATGACAGGCAACACGAAAATTGAAGCGGCGTATGACGAGTCTCCCGGCAACTACAAGTGGATCGTGGATGCCTGGGGCAATCCGTTGAATTACAAGAGCTACAATGGAAACAGCTATAAGTTCACCGACGGCACCATGATGCCGCGTCACAACAACAAGACCACCGACACGATTTGGGGCTACACGTCCTACGACTTGTGCTCTTATGGCGCAGATGGCACGACCTGGCAGGCGCGCGACAAGTCCTATGATCGCCAACAAGACTTGAAACTCGATCAAATGACGACCGTCTCACATTGGAACGGGGAAGACAGTGCCCAGATACCCGTCTACTTTTTCAAGCCATTCGAGAATCAGGTTACAGCCGGGGGTGGAATAAAGCATTGTTATGGCGGCGAGGACAACGATGACCTCAATAACTGGCAACAGCGGTGAGTGATGGCCAGAGGTCAGAGGTTGGTGGGCGGTTTTGAAAGGCATGAGTTTATGAAAATGATGGAACAACGGAAGCGCGCGGGTGGCGGCTTTACCTTGGTGGAATTGCTGGTCGTCATCAGTATTATTGTGGTGTTGATGGGTTTGCTGTTCCCCACCATCGGCATCGTCAAGAACGCTGCCAACAAAGCCAGGGCGGCCACGTCCATCCAGAGCCTTTCCGGAGCCGCCAAGTCTTACAACAACGAGTATGGCAAATGGCCGGAACCGGCCAACGATCAGGACTTCATCCTGGTCTTCAACGGTTTGATGAATCCCCAGACCGGCCAGAAGGTTACCAACGGCCAGGCGGCCAACGACAACCCCCGCGCCATCCAGTTCATGGAGTTCAAGGTCAAGGACGTGACGATTCCCGGCACGGGCAGCCAGAGTCCGCTGGCGTTTTACGACCCGTGGAGCATGCCTTACGGTTATTGTTTCGATAACGGCAAGAAAGGGAGTTACTACGGCGGGCCGTTCCAAAACGGAACCCCCTCCAACCTGCAGTCATGGACGGACTCCACCGCTTATGACAACCAGATACCAGTGCCGTTCAGGGACGATTCCTCTTCCTCCTCCATCATTCCCGGGGGATGCGCGTTTTTCTCTGACGGTCCCGACACGCGCTCCGGCACCGACCAGTCGGAGCCGGGCAGCAAGAACACGACCAAAGCCTACGAAGACGACGTGAGGAGTTGGAAGTAAAGATGAGAACGGAAAGCGGAAAGCGGGAAATGGGAAGGGGCCTAAGGAGAGCGGGAAGAGTGTGGTTTGGCCGTTCCGGCTGCCGTTCGCCGTTTGCCCCCTGCCGTTCTGCCGCTTTCACGCTCGTGGAGTTGTTGGCCGTGGTGGCTCTCATCGGGCTGATGACGATGGTGGGGATACAGGGGCTGGGTACAACCAGAGGGAGTTCCCTGATCAGCGGAGCGCGGCAGTTCTCCAACGACCTGAATCTGGCCCGCCAGTATGCCCTTGCCCGCAACTGTCGCGTGCGGGTGGTCATTGCCACCGAAAAGACCATCAAGGATTCGGGAACCGATCTGCCCGAGTTGGTCGGGATGCAATACAGGGCCTATGCCGTCATGATTCAACTGAGGATTTACGGCAGCTTGTGGGGAACATTGCCAAACCAACCGGATCTGCCTGTCGGACGGAGACGGTGGGAATACCTTGAAAGCTGGAAAACCCTGCCCAAGGGAGTCATTTTCGATCCCGCCGATTCAGATTTGAAATCCGCGGACGGCAAGTTGTCCTTGCCCAGGACGACTGTTTTCTTTGGAGAAGCGGCCACCCGAAACCTGTGGGATGGAATCACGCTGGATCGGCTGCCGTTCCCTTACAGGAACTCCGACACGGACCCGCCCAAAGGATCGGAGATGGCCTTCGTTGAGTTCAAGCCCAATGGCATGCCTACGATGGCGGGTTCCGTGCGGCTGGTGAACGGCCTTGTGCAGGTCAGTCCCAGTGGCGACAACGCCACCATTCTCGTGCCAGGGCGTGAGTCGGCCAAGAGCGCGTCGTCCGTCAACGATCCAGCCTCGGTGAACAGCGTGGTGCTGAGTTGGGACGGCTTCATTGGCAAGGTCAAATGGATACAACCCGGAAGATGAACATGAAGAGTTCAGAGTTCAGAGTTCAGAGTTCAGAGTGGGTTCAGGCAATTGACGGATCCTGTGCTTCCCGATCATTTGCGAAACTCTTCGCTTGCTCATCTGGCTTCAGCCTTGTGGAAGTCATGCTCTCCATTGGTATCGTGGCGTTCGCTGTGGTGGGTGTGCTTACGGCCTTTCCTGTCGGCATCGAGGCCGCGCGCGATTCGCGCGATGAAACCACGGCCGCGCTGATCGCGGATGACATCTTCACCCGGCTGCGCTCCCAGCCTTTTGGCGGTCCCGTGGTGTGGCCCGAGGTGCCTATGAAGAGGCAAGCCGCGGGCTTTAAGGTGAACTACACCAGTTGGACCCCAATTAACAACATGTTTTACTATGGCCGGGACGGCCGGCCGGCCAATGCGGACAGTTCGGCAGACGGCAGCGCCCCCACGGGTGCCTACAAAGGCGACGAAGGCTACTTCGGCGTGCGAATCTATGTGCATAATAGTCCTTACGGGAATGCGAGCGATTATTCCGCCTACTATCTGAAGGAGAGAAACGACATATCGATGGGTTACCTTACTGCGGAGTTGGCGCGCGTCATCGTGCAGGTTTCCTGGCCGGGCCGGACGCCCTATAACAACCGCAAGTTCGTCAGGAACTACTATTCTTCCATCGCCAATCTCCACTGACGCATGAAAACACCAGTTCCATCGCAAGACGCCGAACGCGAAAAAGCCATGGAAAATAATCCAAAATCCAAAATCCAAAATCCAAAATCTCCTCAGGCGGGTTTCACGTTGCTGGAGATTCTGGTGGCCAGTGGCGTATTGGCATTGATGGTGACCATCCTTTTTGCGTTGTTTGCCGAGGGGTCCAACGCATGGCGGATGGGCGAGAGAACCGCCGAAATCAACCAAACCGTCCGCACGGCGATGGATTTGATCATTCGTGATGTGTCCCTGGCCATCGTTGACACCAACCAACCGTCCACCACAGTGCAGCCAATTCAGGGGTTGTCGGTTGTGATCAGCAAGACTTCCGCGGGAGAACGTCCGGCCAGTGACCCGACGCCTTACGGTGTTTATGAAGAGCTTCGCTTCGTCACACCGGTGGCAATTGGCAACGAGATCACCAATAACATTACCCGAGCGTCCGCTTACAGGGCGCTCTGTGGCGTTCGTTACTACGTGACCAAGGCGGTTGATGACAGCGGCAAGGAGTCTATTTTGGGTAACTTGACCCGTGTGGTTTACCGGCCGATCACTCGTGGCGATCCAACCAGTTTCTACAACGATCCTTGGGCTGCCGGCCACCTGACAAACTCCGCCGTGATCGCCGAGAATGTGCTCTGTTTCCGCGTGCATCCCGCACAGAAGGACACCGCGGCAGGATTGAGGCCGCGCAACACGCAGATGTTCAAAGACATGGACTGCGACCAGGATTTGACGATCAACAACAACAACTTCATAAGCAGCAGGGATCCGTGTTATCCCGGCGTTTATATCGGCCTGAGTGTCGTGGACAGCCGGCAGGCTGCTCGTATCAATCAGACTGGCCTGTCCGGAGCGGCCAAGTCGTCGCAGTTTTTCGCCGCCACCAACTGGACCCTGGTCCACTTTGAGAATTTCAAGCCGTAAAAGCCGGTGAAGAAGAAAGGCAAAAGACGTCACGTGAAGCTGGAAACTGAAAACTCTTGCCCCGTTGTGCGCGGGAAACTGGACGCGGGAAACCCGCGTTCCGGGATCGCCCTGATCATCACGCTGACGATCATGGCGTTGTTGTTGATCCTCGCGGTGGCGTTCATGACGAACATGCGCAGCGAACGCCAGGTGTCCTTGTACTATCGGCGGCAGGTGGAGGCCCGGCAAGCCACGTTGGCGGGGTTGCATACCGCCATCGCCAGGATGAGCCGGTTTTACACCGATGCCGAGGCCGTCAAAGGAAGCGTGGCGACCATGGCCGGCCGATTCTATTACACCAATGGAAGCAGCAGCGCGTCGGTGCCTGTTCCAAGTGGCACCGCGCGTCCGTCAGACTATGTCCCTGCCACCAATAACATGCTCATGTTTTCCTGGATCATGGGGCGGGTGTATGGCGGCACTACGACCAACTGGGCGGACAAGGTGAATCTCAACGGCGGCAACTTCAAGTGGCCCCGTGAGGCGAACCAATCGGGAATCTTTCTGCCCATTGCCAATCCGTGCGTTAATGCAACACTGGCTACCGGCGACGGTTGGGGGCCGGACAAGCCGGCCATATGGGCCTCCTATTTGCGGACGTATGGCAGCGATGATGCCAGGTTTGCCTTCTGGATTGATGACGAGTCGTCCAAAATCAACATTTCCAACGCCTATACCAGAAACTTGAGCGATGCGGCGGTCAATAACGCAACGAACTTCACCTCGTTGGACGTGGGATACACGGCGGCTGATTCGAGTCTACTGTATGCCAAGATCGTGCAACCGGATGTCTCCCTGAAAACCGGAAAACAGATCAGTTCGGTTGATCTGAAAATGCTGGACGTCGGCGTGGTGAGTCCTGGTTACAATAATTATGAACCCGATGGGGCGAACAAGTGGAGCGATGCAACCACGTTGAGCAGCATAGAAAACGTTCGAAACGCCAGCACATGGCGTCCGTTTCAATCGTCCGATGAAGTGCTGAGCCTGAATAACAGTTTGACCATGAACGACTATCAGGCTGTGAAATCCTGCCTGACGGCTTGGAGCGTCGAGAACGATGACCGCGCGCAGGTTTTCAAGGATACTACGGGTTTCCCGGTTGCGCGTACCAATGTCGGTATAACAATCAGGAGTCAACTGGACGCCGAGCGACTGTATAATTTCTTGATAAAGTCCAACAATCTGGCAAACACCTCGCTCCCCGGAAAGTTCTTCGGCGGCGTTACCAGTTCCGCGACATACGGTGGCACCTCCGGCAAGTATCCTGATATCAGCCAGCCGTTTATGAATGGGGGTGTTTCGCAGATTGTCGCCAATATCGTCTCCTATCTCAGCGATCCCACGGTCGTTGCGCCGCCGGGCAGTTGTCCTCCCAATTGCCCGGATATCAATCAGTTTTGGACTGTTGCTTCTACGAATCTGCCAAGCGGTCCCTGCGGTTTGTGGAAAGCCGCTTACATGAATGAAATTGCGGTGTCCCTCTGTTGGCAACCGATACAACTCCCGGCGGATCCAAAGCCCAAATACCAATTATGGGCCGCGCTCTATATTGAACTGATCAATCCTTACGAGGTAGCCATGCCGCGTTTGAGCATAACCCCCAAGGAGGAGTATCAAATATTTTTTGATGATCCTGTTACGGTGACTTGCACGGCTCCCATGGCGTCACCTCCGCCTCTCACCGCAAGTGCGACGACCAATATTGTGATGGGATATACCGACGCTGTTGGCGCTCATTCATATAAGGAGCCCAAGGAAGGCCTGAATCATCTCGCGTGGAAGCTTGGTGGCCCGCAAACGAACATTCCGCCTATTACGGCCGTTACCATTACATTTCCACAGATCCGGCAAACGATGAATTGCGCGGGCAACAAAGGCATTATTGACTGGTCTGTAAAGACAAATATGAACGTTTCAACGTCGACACCCAAATTGGACGACCTGAAGGCTTCCCTTGATTCACCACCCGCCCCGGAGAAGTTCTGGGATACGACCAATCCAGCCCGATGGTCCATCGCCAAGAACGATCCGCGAGTGCGTGTGTGGTATCCTTGTATCCGCCCTGACCTCGTGACGATCAAGAGCAAGAATTCCTCGGTGAATTTCACGGATGGTGACAACGAGACTCAGAACAATAGTTACGCAAAGTATGCCAACCTACCCGAATACCGTTCCAACTTCGTCATTGCGGAAAGCGGCATGAATTCCATTGGTGAATTGGGTTTTATTCACACGGGCAAACCGTGGCGTTCGCTTTCGTTGCAATATTACGGTGCCCAAACCGACGAGACTGGCCAGCCGGGGTCAAGTGCCAGAGCAATTGCCGATTGGGTCCTGCTTGATCTTTTTTCCGTCAACACTCCGCCCATTTACGGTCGGGTTAACATCAACAACGGCGGCTGGCATTTGGGTAACAACGCAGAAGGCGCCTATCAGAGGGCGTATCCGAATTGTCCCACATTTGAAGATCCCCCATATTATCCCCGCCACCCCAACCTGTTGGCAACATGGAATCACGGGTTGAGCAATTTCCTGACGGTAAACAATTACCAGTGGTCCTACACCTCGCTGCGCAGTTCGTCCTACAATCGTCACCCCAACACCGTCAGTGCCGCGGTAGATTCGCTCAACTTCACATATGATTCGGCCAGCGTGCCGCTTGCGGCTGCTTTGAGCGTCATTCCTGATTACCGTTATCGCAACAGGCTGGCCAACTTCATTCTTTACAGATATCATCCCCTTACTGTGGCCCGCACCTCCTTTGCACCGTCGGGTGATCCCTCGGACACGACTTTTATCCCCACCAGGGATATTTGGCACCCTTACTACACTGTCGGCCAGATTTGCGAAGTGCCATATATGAACAACCTCTTCACTGGCGACGGTAGGCAAGCTGCCTACACTGATGCCGACAAGGAAGATACGGTCCGTCGCATCATCAACGTTCTTACCACCCGCGGCGACGTCTTTACGGTTCATGTGGTGGGCTACGCGGACGGTGGCGAGGCCCGGCTCATGGCCGTTGTCGAGCGCGTGCGCAACCCGGCTGCGACACAAATCATGGATCGAAACCAGTTCCGTATCAAGCAGGTGCGCTGGCTCAACGAGTAAAGAGTCGCGTTTTTTCTGCCATGTTTCACGTGTCTGGCGAGCCATCTCAGAGTCCAACAACCTGCCAACCATTTATGTGTTGTCGTTCCGCCATCCTGGAAGCAGCCTGTGCGCCGCCGTCCGACCAGGGGATGCTGAAGGGTTGGCCGATGATTGAGGTCCTGTCATGAGAATCCTTGTTCAGTCCGCGGGTATTTTTCTGGTCGCCCTGTTACTTTTGGTCACGGGTTGCGGTCAACCTGAGGTCAAAGTTCCCGCCACGCCGGAAAACGCCGTCGAGGCGCGCAACCAGATGAGGACCGTCCGCAGCCAGATCAAGTCCTCCGGCGCCCCGTATCTGCAGGAACTGATCCGCCGCGGCGACGGTCTGGAAAGGTCCGGCAGCGAGGCGATGGAAGCCAAGAATTACGTCAAGGCGTTGTCATCGTTTGCCGAGGCGCGCAAGTGCTACAAGCAGGCAGTTGACGCGGAAGCGGATTTCGAGGCGAAGCGCGAGGCCGTAAACTCTGTGAGGAAGGAGGCCGAGGCTGCGCGCGCGGCAGCCATGGCCGTATCCAAGGCCGACGCGCGGCCGGAATCATTCGTCGCCGCCACAAACGCCGAGAAAGAAGGGGAAGATGCACTGATCAAGGAAGATTTCGAGAAGGCCAAGAAGCTCTTTACCCTCGCTGCTGCCGGTTTCAAGGCGGCGCAGGCGGACGGCGCAAAGCTGATGCGCGCCGAGTTGTCCGGCGCTGCGCAGGCCGCAAAGAAAGAGGTCGATGTCGCGCGCAAGGCGGCCATGGCCGCATCCAAAGCCGACGCGCGGCCGGCATCGTTTGCCGCCGCCGTCGAAGCCGAAAAAGGGGCGGAAGAGGCTCTGGACAAGGAGGATTTTGTAAAAGCCAAGGAGCTTTTTGTCCGTGCCGCCGAAGGCTACAGGACCGCTCAAGCTGAAGCCGAAAAATCCAACCGCGACGAGATGTCTCGCGCTGCATACGCCAAAAAGAAGGAAGCCGAGGCCGAGTATTTGACGGCCGCCGCCGCATCCAGACCCGACACGCGGCCGGTATCGTTCGTCAACGCCGGGAACAGCATGAAAGAGGGTGGAGAGGCGTTGGCCAAGGAGGATTTCGCAAAGGCCACGGAACACTTCACCCGCGCGTTGGAGAGCTACAAGGCGGCGCAGTCCGACACCAAGAAGCTCGCCCAGGCTGAAATTTCCCGCGCCGCGTGGACCAAGCAGTTGGCTGAGGTGGACGCGGCGTTGCTGGGGCGGCAGGCCGCCGCAGAGTTTGCAAAACTGAAGTCGCAGGCCGAGTCGGCCATTGCGTCGATGGCAGCGAATCCGGGGCCGGCCGACCAACAGCTCGCCGCTGCGACGGCAGCTCTTAAAGAGCTCTTCGCCCAATCCCGGACGAAGGAGAATCTCCCCAAATCCGGCCCCGTTGTCGCCCAATTCGAGAATGCCCTTCGCTCGAACAACTGGCTCCTGGTCCACCGGACACTGGGCCAATTGGAGCAGTTGATCCCCAGCGATCCGCGCATGGCCGATTTTCGCACGAAAGCGGCTGCGGTGCCGTGGCCAAATGAAGTGTCGTTGGACCTTGGCGGGGGAGCGATCGTCAACTTCGTTCTCATCCGGCCTGGTTCATTCTCGATGGGTATGGGAAACGAAAAACATCAAGTCACCCTGACCAAACCGTTCTTCATCGGCAAATATGAAGTGACGCAACAACAGTGGCAGACAGTCATGGGCAGCAATCCGAGTGCGCGGAGGGATAACAAGAATCCAGTGGAGAACATCTGTTGGGATACCTGCCAGGATTTCTTGAACAAGTTGAACGCGAAACTGTCGGGTGTGAAGGCTCTGTTGCCGACCGAGGCGCAGTGGGAATATGCCTGCCGGGCCGGCAGCACCACGAAGTTCTATTACGGCGACGACGCAACCCAGCTGAAGGACTATGCGGTATATCCTTTCGACCGCGGCTATCATAGCTTTGAGACACGCACGGTCGGCACGAAGAAGCCGAATGCCTGGGGTCTCTACGACATGCATGGCAACGTCGCGGAGTTTTGCAGTGACCGGTATGGAAATCTTCCCTCGGGCGCGCAGGAAGATCCGCAGGGCCCCGATTCCGGTTCCGACCGTGTGTTGCGTGGTGGTTCCTGCCGTGACGGCCCCGTTTTTCTCTCGTCGGCGTCCCGCAGAGGGGTCATGCCGAGCAACCTTCTCGATAACGCCGGGCTTCGTTTGGTGTTGGTGACTGATGCCATCGCCACTTACCAAGCCAGCCTGGTGAAATCTCCCGACGTGCCTGCCGCGCCGGTTGCTTCCACTCCTGCTGCTCCTCCGCCCTCCACAACCCCGGCTCCCGTGGCAAGTTCGACGACGCCTTCCACTCCTTCGGTGACGACGACAGCGCCTGTTGCGGCTGACGAATGGATGAAAGGGATTCCCCCGAGAGCATTGTCGGGTTTTCTACAGGCTCGTAGTGATGCGCTGGCCGGCAAAGGCCTGATAGGCATGCGCTCCTGGCGCGCCATGTGGGGCAACAGGCTGCGTGATCCGGCTCGCGGTTATGTGGAACTGGAATTTGCGGACCTTCTGTTGTCCGATCCGACCAAGACGGATAGCGCGTCGGCTGAAGAACAGAAGAAGAAACAGAATCTTCAGGAAGCAGCGATCATTGTCCGGAGCATTCGTGCCAGAAACGTAAACGACCCGGGTTTGCTGAGCCGCCTGGAAGACACGGCCAAGAAGCTTCCGTAACACCGGTTGCCACCGGTTGCGAAATCAGTGATGCGGGCTGGGCGTGGCGCAGGTTTCCGTTGCTGCTGCGGCGCAACTTCTTTGGTTTCTGTGCGTCAACCCGCTGGAATCCAGCCTTTAGGCTGCTGTGGTTACAACACAGGCTAAAGCTTGAATTCCAGTGGGTTACGCCAGTGAAACCGAAGGTTCCGCTGTCGTGACTCCTTCAGTTTTTCTGCACTGTTATACATATCTGGATCACACTTGATTGTGGGGCCAATAAAACTGGCGGTTGCGTCGTTGTAGAAAGCAACATATCACCGTGACTCAAGCGCCAAGTAACAGCCGTCTCCCATTGCGCCCCGCCGCTTTTACGGGCTGGCCGGCGTGTGTCCTCTTCGTTGTCATCCTGGCAGCCATGGCTGTCAGGAGTTGGCTGCTATTCAGCACATCGCTCGTGCCGGGCATGAACGGTGGCTACTACTTGGTTCAGGCGCGGGCGTTACTGACGGCGGGGGCGCTGGGGATTCCAGATTTGCCGTTGACGTTCTCGTTACAGGCGGCGCTGGCGAAGCTGATGCAATGGCTGACAGGACGCGACCTCGAATCCAGCGTCTTTCTGGTCGTGAAGCTCTTCGATGCGATCGTGCCGCCGCTTGTGGCGTTGCCAGTGTTTCTTCTTGGCCGCGCTTGGAGCGAACGCGCCGGGCGCGGCGCGTGGCTGGCCGTTGCCGCGGCCAGCGTGGTGGCGCTTGGATCGCCTGCGCTTTCGATGGTGGGTGACTTCCAGAAGAATTCGCTCGGCTTGGTCTGGCTTGCGGGTCTGATCTATGCGCTCTTTGTGTGGAAGAGACATCGGACGGTGGGCTGCGGCATCGGGGTCATAGCGATGCTGGGTCTGACGGGCCTGACGCATATCGCAGTGTTTGGAACCGCGTTGTTGCTGGTCGCGGCTGTTTTTGCGGCGGGCATCCTGTTGCCGAGGGACGAGGCGGGTGGGAAGCGTGTGCGCGTGGCGTGGCCGTTGGTGGCGGGCGGACTGGCTGTGGCGGCGCTGGCGGCCGGTCTCGTGTTATGGAAGTTTGACCCGGCGCGTATTCACCGGCTGGCAAACGCATTTTCAAATCCGACGAGCTTCCTTGGAGGCAGAAGACCCCCGATGCGTTCGCCGACGAGCGGCGCTTTGCCGGGCTTCGCTAAAGGTGGTTTGCAGCGGAGTGGCGAACCCATGTTTGGTCCGCCACCAGGCGATAGCCCAATGGGAGGCCCGCCACCGGGCGAAGGCCCAATGGGAGGTCCACCGCCGGGTGATGACTCGATGGGTGGCATGCGACCGCCAGTTGGCGGCTTCCTAAACAGCCTCATGCACGGACCGGGACCGGGAGCAGGACCGGGAGCGGGGCCTTTCATGTTGGCGCGATGGATGCCCATGGCCGTTGTTGGCGGTATCACACTATGTGTTTTCGTTCTGGCTTGGCGGAAACGCCGCGCGTTGCCACCGGCGGAGAGTGCGATCGGCATCGGCTGCGCTGTGACGGCGTTATTGCTGACAGGACCGTGGGTGCAGGGGGACGTCGCAGGGCGCTTCTACTTGAATGCGGTGCTTCCTGCGACGGTTGCTGGTTTGTTTGTGCTGATGCAGGTGCCCAACCTCTGGCTGCGTTCGTTGCTGGCGGTCGTGACCGTGGCGCCGCTGGTGGGGTTCTCGGCTCCGATGGTTGCGCGTGGCGGACACCCGATCATCAGCGAAAAGGCGTATCGCGAAATGAAAGACCTCGCCGCTCGCATCCCGCATCCGGAACGTACGTTGATCGTGACGCGGCACGGCGTCGAGTGGTGGACAGCGTGGACACTCCACACCCGTGTTGCACAGGGAAGGGCGGTGCGAACGGATGACTGGCAAAAATACGGCGAGGTGCTCTTCCTTCAAAGCAAGGAGCGCGGTCCTGGTTTCGGCCCGCCTGGCGGTGGTCAGGGCCGCGGATTGCGTCAGGCCGACGGTTCTTTCCGCAGCCGTGCGGGGAAAGGTTTCGGCGGCGGTTTCCGGCCATCGGGCCTTCCGCAGTTTGGAAAAGGTCCGGGCGGTTTTCAGGGACGGGGCGGTCCGCCGATGATGGACGCGGCGATTCCCGACGATGCAGAGGTTCTGCACGACGGTCCCTGTTTCAAGCTGGCGAAAGTCACCAAGCCGCCCGCGTCCGTCAGCTTGAACAAGCCGGGCGATGCCGACGCCGACCGGCCGTGAAGCGATAACTTAGGAAAGATTGCTGGAAATCTCCGCCTGGATGTTGTAGCGAGAGACTTGTCATGAATCGACAATACTCTCCGTACTGGCCGGGCGAGTGTCGCGCGGCCGTTTCCCTCACGTTCGACGATGGCCCGCCGTCGCAACTCAAGATCGCCGTGCCGATGCTTACCGACGCCGATTTGCCCTCGTCGTTCTACCTCAACCCGCGCAACGACTATTATCTGGAAAAGCTCGCGCCGTGGCGGGAGGTGGCCAAGGCCGGCCACGAAATCGGCAACCACACGATGGCTCACATCTGCGCGCGGGCGTTTCGCGACGATCCGACGGCGCCGGGCTTGGAAGGCCTGACGCTGGCCGATATCGAGAAGGACATCATCGAATCGAAACGGCGGTTGCAGCAGATCGCGCCGGAGCAAAGGGAGATGTCGTTCTGTTATCCGTGCTACATGGAGCACGTGGGCCGCGGGCCGACGCGTCAGAGCTATGTGCCCGTGGTGGCGCGGCATCACATCGCCGGCCGTGGCAAGGGCGAGTTCCCGTTTGCGAACCATGCCTCGACGGTGGACCTGCACTACGCGTGGTCATGGCCGGCGGAGCGGATGACGGGATCGCAGATGGTCGGCTTGGTGGAGGCGTGTATTGCCAAGAGGTGTTGGGGCATCCTGACGTTTCACGGTATCAACGAGGGCAGCCTCGGTGTGGCTGACAGCGATTTCCGCGAACTGGTCAACTACTTGAAGGTTAACCATAGCCGCATCTGGACCGCACCGGTATACAAGGTGGCGCGACGGATCCTCGACTGGCGCAAGCAGAACAACATCGCCTGAAAACCGTCCGCATTGCTGCCGCGCGGCCGGAAGCTCTTGATGAATCTTGTTTGGACCGCGGCGGCGAGATCGCTGCCAATTCCTATCAGGGTGCAGACATTCGTCTTACTGGATCGACAAGGTTCTGGTAGAGTCAGACTCAATGCTGACGCGTGCCGCCAAGATCAACGCGGTTGAACGGACACCGATCCTGTTTCCAGATCCAACCGTGCCCGTGGTGGCTTACACGCGACGGATTGGGCCGGTGGGCAGGTTCCACGTGCATACCGACGAGGATTGGGAACTGTGCTACGTCGCCAGTGGCGTGGCGGATTACCGGTTGGGGACGGAAGAGTTTCAACTTCATGCGGGCGATTTGCTCGTGATCGGTCCTGACGATCCGCATGTCTGCCTGGGCTGGCGGGGAGAACGATTCGTGGCGATTTTCCGGCGCACGCTGTTGCGGGAGACCGGGTTGGCAGTGCGTTGCGGCCGGGCCGTGGGACTGGAGGTGGCCGGTGTGCGCGTCCCGTCGCGAACGCAGGTTGTGCCATGGCGCCGGACCGCGGTGGAGTATTTGTTGGACCGGCTCCAACAGGAATCCTTCGGCGGGCAGAGGGCGAAACTCTCCATGTGCGCGGCCTTGCTTGCGCAACTCTTGCTTGAACTCGCACGCAGCGAAAGCGAACGCCACAGGACGCCGGATGTGTCTGCTGACAGCTCGGCGAAAAAGCTCATCGAACGCCTGGGTGCGACAGTGCGAGAAGCGTTGTCTCATCCGTGGACGCTGGCTGAGTTGGTGAAGCGCAGCGGCTACAGCAGCACGCAACTCAGCGTGTTGTTCCGCAGGGCGACCGGCCTGAGCCCATTCCAGTGGATTTCACAAGAGCGCGTTCACCGCGCGTGCCAGCTTCTGGCGCACGCGGATACAACCGTGATGCAAATCGCGGACGAGGTGGGGTTCGGAACGCGATCGCAGTTCCATCGGGTCTTCCGTCGTGTCACAGGCACCACTCCGGAGCGTTACCGTTCAGCGCTGCGGCACGAAACGCAACCGTAACAACTGCGACGTTCGCCGTAATCGCTGCGACACCCTCTTTGACTCGCAAGAGTATAAGGAGGCTGGCGGTATCAACAACGACGACCGAAATCGAAAGAGTGCGACCATGAACACAAATCTCACGAGCATGAATCCTCTGTGGACCCGACGGAATTTCATCAAGACCAGCAGCGCGTTGCTGGCCGCCAGCGCCGTTCCTGCGGTGATGGCCAAGACTTCCGGTGATGCCAGCGCCCCGGCCGCCTTGGGCGGCGCCAAAGCCCACGCGAAGCCCTGGCCCTCCTGGCCGCAATGGGACCCGCAGAACGACGCCGTGGTGACAAAGGTGCTGCACGGCCGGGTCTGGTCGCGCGACAGACTGGTCAAGGAGTTTGAGGGGAAATGGGCCGCCGCCATGGGCGCCAAACATTGTCTGGCCGTGGTGAACGGCACCAACGCGTTGAGCGCGTCGTTCATGGTGTTGGACATCAATCCCGGCGACGAGGTCATCTGCGCGCCCTACACCTTCAGCGCGAGCCTGCTGGGCGTGCTGTATAAAGGCGCCATGCCCGTCTTTGCGGATATTGACCCGCTCACGTATCAAATGGACCCCGCCCAGATTGAGGCGAAGATCACTCCGCGGACCAAGGCCATCCTGCCGGTGCACATTTGCGGTTATCCCTCCGACATGGAGCGCATCATGGAAATCGCCCGCAAGCACAAGCTCTTTGTGGTGGAGGACGCCTGTCAGGCGCACATGTCCGAGATCAACCACAAGAAGATGGGCACGTTCGGCACCACGGGCTGCTTCAGCTTCCAGACTTCGAAAGTCATGCCCATCGGCGAGGGAGGCGCGATTGTGACCGATGACCCCGCCTTGAAAGACAAGCTCTACTCGTATCACAACTACGGATTCAAGACCAACATCGCCCCCGGTTCAGTGGATAACATCGCCGCATTCATTCTGGGGAATAAGATTCGCATGGCCGAGTATCAGGCGGCCATCGGGTTGTGCCAGTTGAAGATGCTAGAGGAGCAGACCAAGATTCGCAATGAGAACGCCCGTTACCTGACTCCGAAACTGGCGGCCATCCCGGGCATCACTCCCGTCAAGCCGTATCCGAACGTCACCCAGTTGTCCTATTACATGTATCCGTTCATCTACGATGAAGCGCAGTTCAAGGGGTTGCCCCGCGCCGCATTTCTCAAGGCATTGTCGGCCGAGGGAGTTCCGGCGGGCAGCGGATATCCCAACTGTCCGATCTATACGCAGGAGTTCATCCACCAGATGTTCCAGTCGGAAGTCTATAAGAAGTTCTATTCCAGCGCCGAACTGAACTTCGATGCATACAAGGAGAAGAACCACTGCCCGAATCTGATCAAGACCTTCCATACTTCCGTTTGGCTCAGTTCGCAGGGCATCCTCCTCGGCTCGAAGTCCGACATGGACGACATTGTTCGCGCGGTCGAGAAGATCCAGAAGAATGCGGACAAACTGAAGAAAGCATGACGAAAAAGAACTTCGTTTGAGCTTGCCTCGGCCCGCGCGCGTGCTAGCGTGCGCGCTGTCGCCTGCGAACTCGAAAGAATGAACGATGACGCAACCCATCGGTACCCGGAACACACTCCCATGAAAACCATCATCACTTCACTCATCGTATTGACTGCCGCAATCCCGCTCCTGTCTGCCGCCGAAACGCGCGACCCGTTTCAGCCGGCGAAGAAGCTGACGGCGCACATGGTTAGCTCCGGCTTCCCTGAAGGCCACGACACCTACAACGGCATGGGCACCGGCAGCGACGGCTGCATCTACTACGTGCTCAGCACCGAACCAGCCGACATCGGCGGTCAGATGTTCAAGTTCGACCCGAAGACGCAAAAGGTTACCTGCGTCGGCGACCTCACCGAGGCGTGCGGCGAGAAGGGCAAGAAGACTGTGGTGCAGGGCAAGAGCCACGTGAACTTCGTCGAGGCCAACGGCAAACTCTACTTCGCCACGCACATCGGCCACTACAGCATCATTGATGGCATGGAGAAGATGGGCATCCCGCCCGCCGGCTGGACGAAGTATCCCGGTGGCCACCTGCTTTCCTACGACCTCAAGACCGGCAAGTTCGAGGACTTTGGACTCGCGCCCGACGGCGAGGGCGTCATTACCTTCAACATGGACACCAAGCGCGGACGCATGTTTGCCATCACCTGGCCCGCCGGCCAGTTCTTCCGTTTCGACATTGCCACCAAGAGCATGAAGAACTTCGGCAAACAATGCCGCGAGGGCGAGAACGGCAAAGGCGCGGCCTACAGCACCGTTTGCCGCTCCATTGCCGTGGATCCTGAAGACGGCTCGGCTTACTACAGCACTGGCGACGGCGACATAATCCGTTACCGCGCCGACACAGACAACATCGAGAAAATCACCGACGAGGACTTGAAGAAGGACTACTTCGGCATCTACGACTCCACCAATCCCGGCCACATGGGCTACAACTGGCGGCAGACCTTCTACCGGCCCAAGGACAAGATGATCTACGGCGTCCACGGTAATTCCGGCTACCTCTTCCGCTTCGACCCGCGCACCAAGCGCATCCAGGTCCTCGATCGCATCACCTCCGACCCCTCCAAGGCCAGCGGCATGTTTGACCAGTTCAGTTACGGCTACCTCGGTTTTGCGCTCGGCGCGGACGGCGACACCATCTGCTACCTCACCGGCGGCCCGATCTACAAAGACGGCAAGCGTCTCAAGGGCAAGGACCGTATTGCGATGGGCGCGGCGAAGGGGCTCGAAGACCTTCACCTCGTCACCTATCACATCCCGACCGGCCGCTGCAAAGACCAGGGCGCGATCTACTACAAGAACGGCGAGCGGCCGCTTTACGTGAACTCAATCACCATCGGCAAGGACGGCAGCGTCTATTCGCTGGCGCGCGTGCCGGACAAGAGCCGCGTCCGCGCCGACCTCTTCTACGTGAAGGGTCCGTTCAAGCCGTAGGGTTGGACACGGTCTATAGCCAGCGATTTCGCCGCGGGATTGTCGCCATGGCGTGGCGGACTGCCGTTTGCTGTCTGCTGCGCGGCGCCTTCGGTGTTGCCTCCAATGGCATGCGCGTCTAGTGTGCGCCACATTCGAGAAAGACGGACGATTTATGAAACACTGCCTGCCTATCCTCCTGCTGAGCTGTTGCACTGCGTTCGCTGCCGATTTTCAAGCCGGCGTCGCCAAGGTCAAGATTACGCCGCCGACACCGTTCTGGATGTCCGGCTATTCCTCGCGTACCAACCAGTCCATGGGCGTGTTCCAAGACCTCTGGGCGCGGGCGCTGGCTCTGAGCGATCCGCAAGGTCACCGCGTTGTCATTGTTACGTGCGACCTGATTGGGCTGCACCATTGCGTTTCGGATGACGTCTTCGCGCGCGCGAAGAAGCAGTTTAAACTCAACCGCTCTGACGTATTGCTGTGTTGTTCGCACTCGCACAGCGGTCCCGTCGTCGGGCTGAACCTGAACGTGATGTTCGACTTCTCCGCTGAGGATAAGCAACGCGTGTTGGAATATAGCGCCCGTTTGACGGACAACCTGGTCAACGTCATGGGTGACGCGCTGAACGACCTTGCACCCGCAAAACTCGCCACCGGGCACGGCTCGGCCGGTTTTGCCGCCAATCGCCGCCAACGTGTGGGCGACAAGGTTACGTTCGGTGTCAATCCCGCCGGCCCGGTGGACCACGATGTGCCGGTGCTGAAGGTGACTTCGCCCGATGGCAAGCTGCGCACCATCCTGTTTGGCTACGCCTGCCACAACACAACCATCGGTGGCAAGGGAGACAGGCTTCCGGACTTCTACAAGATTCACGGCGACTACGCCGGCCAGGCCGAAGCCGAGCTGGAAAGACTGCATCCGGGTGCGACGGCCATGTTCACCATTCTTTGTGGCGCCGACCAGAATCCAGAGCCGCGTGGCTCGCTCGACTTCGCAGTCGAACACGGCAAGGCGCTGGCTATTGAAGTTGAGCGCGTGCTCGGCGCCGACCTGCGTCCCGTACACCCGCCGATTCGCACGGCCTTCCAGTCGATCCAGTTGGACTTTGCCGCCCACACGCGCCAAACGTTCGAAGAGGAACTCAAAAAAGCAGGGGATGCAAAGAAGCCCAATAAGTTCCTCCGTCGGCGGGCCGAAATGATGTTGGCCGCCTACGACCAGAACCATCCCATCCGCCAGACGCCCTACCCGGTGCAGGCGATCCGGCTTGGCAATGACCTGACCATGATCGCGCTGGGCGGCGAAGTGGTGGTGGATTATCAGTTGCGCTGCAAGCGCGAGTTTCCCAACGCGAACCTGATGACCATCGGGTACGCCAACGACGTGATGTGCTACATCCCCTCCCTGCGCATCCTGAAAGAAGGCGGTTACGAAGCGGATTTCAGTATGGTCTACTACGGCCAGCCCGGCCCCTTCGCCGAGAACGTCGAGGAAACCGTCATCAAAGCCATCCATCAGGTGTTGGAAAAAGTCGGCGAAGGCAAGTAATGGAAGGCCGGCGACGGTCGGCCATGCCGTTGTCAATTACGCGAAAGTTCCAGCTTCCCGGCCGTTATCGGGTCTTGGCGGGCAGCGTGGCTGGTCCCGGCGGCGGCACGTCGCAGGCGATGCGGAAGCCAAGGTTGGCCTGCGTCTTCATGGGGTCCTTGCCGGTGCGGTAGGCACAGCGGGCATTCTGAATGGATTCGTTGTAGGCACCGCCGCGAATCACACGCTCGGCGCCTTTCGGCGGACCGGGCGGGTCTGTTTTCGGCGACCTGACGTAGTAGTTGGCGTCGTAGTAATCGGCGCACCATTCGTACACATTGCCGAGGATATCGAAGAGACCGAACCTATTCGGCGCCAGCGTTGCCACTGGATGCGTGCGGCTGTTGCTGACGCTGCCAACCCATGCCGCTTTGAACAGGTCCGCATCATTCTCGCCGCTGTAGAACTTGCCGTCGCTGCCGGCGCGGCAGGCGTATTCCCATTCGGCCTCTGTCGGCAGCCGGTAGGTGCGGCTATCCATGAAGCTCAGCCGCCGGCAAAACTCCACCGCGTCGTTCCACGTCACGTGCTCCACCGGCAGGTTCGCGCCCTTGTAGTAGCTCGGATTCCTTCTCATCACGGCGGCAAATTGCGCCTGCGTCACTTCGGTGGCACCCATGTAGAACGGTCGGGTGATGGTGACATGATGGAGGCTCTCTTCCGAGTAACGCCAGCTTTCGCTTTTCGGACTGCCCATGTCGAACTCGCCTGCGGGAATCAGCACCATGCGAATCTTGACGACGTTGACGAACGACGGTTGTCCGGCTGCTGGTTTCTTGGCTGGCACTGGTGCGGCGGTAGACGCGGCCGGTGATGGTGGCGGAGGGGTTTGGGCGAGCGCTGTGCCAACACAGATGGCAGCAAGAACAAGGTCTCGCAGAATGGCTCGCAGGTTCATGTTGGTTCTAGTTATCAGGCCGCAGCGGCGGCTGCAAGCGAACGGTGTGGATCTGAGCGCAGCGGCGCAGAGGATGCGAAGAAATACAAGATACCCGATGTCTCACTACATCCTCTGCATCTCTTCGTTCTTTGTCCCAGACGCAACTTTTTTTGGAGCTTTTTCCTATGAAACCTGTCTAACTACCCGTGAGAAACCGGAGGTCCACCATGCGCTTAATTGCCCGCCTGCTTGTCGCCGTTCTTCTCCCGACTGCTGCATTCGCCAAGGAAGCTCCTCCACCTCCCGTCGCAGAGCTGGTTGTGCGCGAGGTTCGTTACACGGCCACCCTCGCCGAGAAGGAAGCGCGCTTTGCTGTGGAACTCGACGCCGAGGCGAGCGGTCGCGGCGAGGCATGCGCCACGCTATTCGAGGGTGATGTGGCCGTGCTGCCGTCAAAACTTCCTGAGAACCTGCGCTTGGCCCGCGCAGGCAATCAGTACCATCTCGTGGCGGCCAAGGCGGGCCGGTTCAAAATCAAACTCGACCTCGTCGCAAAGGTCACGCGAGCCGAGCCGTGGAACCAGGTTTCGTTCACCGGCCCGGTCGCGGCCATCGCGTTCATCACCGCGCAAGCTGCCGGCGACGGCATCGAACTGCAACTGCTCAGCGGCACCGTTACCGAGCCGCAACCGAAAGGCGGCGCGGCAAAAGTGTGCGGACTGCTCGGCGCTGACCGTGCGGTATCGTTGCGTTGGCAGAGCAAGGCCGCCGAGGCTGCGCGCAAGGCGCTCGTGACCTGCGAGACGACCGCCGCCGCCCACATCACACCGGCTGTTGTGAAGTTCACCACGCGGCTCAACTACGAGATCGTCCAAGGCAACGTCCCGAAGCTCACCGTGACGTTGCCGGCCGCGCAGGCACTCACGCGGCTCCAGAGCGAACAGGTTCGCGACTGGCAGATCAAGACCGAGGGAGGCCGTCAACTGCTCACGGTCGAGCCGCTCAAGCCGCTGGAGAAGAGCTACACGCTTACGCTTTACAGCGAGCAGCCGGTCGAGGCCGCATCTGCCGCCGCGCAACTCGCGCCGCCGCAGCCGCAGGAGGTTGCGCGCGAGACCGGCTCGCTGACGCTTTCGGCGGAGGACATGCTGGTGGAAACCGATACCGCCACCGGCCTGCGGCAGGTGAACGCTCCCGGTGGCGCGCTCGCGGCCTACCAGTTCTATGGCCGGCCCGCGACGCTCGCGCTCAAACTGCGCCGCATCGAGCCGGTGATCACCACCGCCACGCACGTCACTGCGCGGTTGGAGGAAACACGGCTGCTCGTCACCCACGCGATTACGCTGACCGTCGAGAAGGCCGGCATTTACTCGCTCGAACTCGCGCCGCTCGGCAGCTTTCTTGTCGCGGATGTGCACGGCGAGGGCATTGAGGATTGGAAGGCCGCGGGAAACAAACTCACCATCAATTTCTCAGGCCGCGTCCTTGGCACGTGCAGACTTGATGTTCAGCTCGAACTGGCGCAGAAGACCGTGCCGGAGCAGATCGCGCTTGTGCCGTTGCGCGCCGCCGGCGCGACGAAGGAGACTGCGCAGCTCGCCGCCGCCGTCGCTCCCGGTTTCCGGCTCAAGACCGCAAAACTCACCGGCTTGCGCGAGGTGCCCGTGGCCTCGCTGCGGGAGTCGGATTTCAAGGAAGGAACCGCAGTTTCCACCGCCATCTCCAGGGAGATAATAGAGATTGATAGGAAACTCGATACGATTCGCCTGCCGAAGATGGATTTCAGGGAAGCCAACATCGTCGATGTCATCAGGTTTCTGAACGAGCAAAGTCGTGCGATTGACGAACAACAAAGCGGCGGCAACGGCGTGAATATCGTCTTTGGCGGTGGTTTGGGGGCCGCTGATTCGAAGGTTGATTCGGGAGCGGGCACGCCTGCAATTGCTTCGGGAGCGGGCACACCTGCAATTACCTTGAACCTGATGGATGTGCCGTTACGCGATGCGCTGCGTTATGTGACCGATATCGCCGGTTTGAAATTCGTCTTGGATAAACATGCCGTTCTCATTGAGCCTCGCTCTTATCAGCCGCCCGGCGCCTTCCAAATTCGCGAGTTCCAAGTGCCGGTCGACGTCTTTACCAAGATTCTTCCAGACGGCCCGCCAGGAACGGCTTCGGGCGGCGGCAAGAAGGTGTCGAGCGAAGATATTAAGAATTTCTTCGTGAAAGCGGGTGTGAAGTTCGACGTGGGCGCTTCGGTGACTTATCAGGCGGAGACCGGCCGGCTTTTCGTATCCAATGATCCATCCGATCTGGATAACATCGAAAACATCCTGAACACCTTGCGGGGAGAAAAGGTCACCCGTCACTTTCAGACGAATCTCGTGCTTGCCTACACCGCCGACCAACCGGACTGGCAGCTCGCGCTTGGCGTCGAGCGGCTCGCGCCGCGCTTGCTGGTGGACATCTTCAACCTCGTCACCGTTGGCGACGGTCTCGTTGGCGGCAGCGCCACGGTCCGCTACGCCATTTTTAATCAAGGCGTGCAGGAGTTCCGGCTCCGGCTGCCGTCGCACTGGAAGAACGTCGAGTTCACCGGCTCCGGCATTCGCCGCAAGGACCAGAGCAAGGACGATCAAGGCGAGGTCTGGACGCTCTCGTTGCAGGAGAAGGCGTGGGGCGGCTACACCCTGGTCATTACCTACGACGAGGCGTTCGATCCGCACAAAGCCACGCTCGCCGTCGGCGGCATGCACGCCCTCGATGTGGAACGTGAGACTGGCACCGTTGCCATCACCAGCGCGGCGAGCCTGCAACTGCACGAAAAAACCGCCAGCGGGCCGTTGCGCCGCGTGGACGAGGCCGAGTTGGCCGAGAACGACCGCGCTCTCATCTCGCGGCCGGTGCTGCTGGCCTATCGTTACCCATCCGGCGAGCCGTATGAACTGTCCGTCGAGGTGGTTCGCCACGAGTTGTTGGGTGTGCTCGACGCGGTGGCCGACCGCACGCAGTTGACGACGGTGCTGACCGATACCGGCCAGATGCTGACGCAGGCGTCGTTCATGGTGAAGAACAACGACAAGCAGTTCCAGCGGTTCACGCTGCCGCACGGCGCGGAGTTCTGGAGCTGCTACGTCGCCAACCAGCCGGTGAAGGCCGAGCGCGACGGCGACGCGCTGCTGGCGCCGTTGCCGCGCGGCGCGAATCGCGACCAGGCGTTCGCAGTGGACATCGTTTATGCGCAGAACCTCGGTGGAAAGAAGACCGCCCCCAAACCGACAACCGTGGCCACCGATGACGCCGGCGGCTTGAAATCATGGTGGCCCAGCGCCGTCAAGCTCGAAGCGCCCAAGACCGACGTGCAGACCACCTACGCCGAGTGGGAACTCTACGTGCCTGCGACGCACACGCTGGCGAACTTCGGCGGCAACATGACTGTCGCGCGCGGCACCACCTATGACTTGCACGACGCATGGGATGCGTTCGTGAAGTTTTACCAGGAGATGTTCGACGAAGGCGCGGCGATGGTGGCGGTGGTCGTGGTGCTGTTCTTTGTGTTCATCCTGATCGTCGCTGCCGTCCGCCGTGGGTGGAAAGGCGCGGTCGCCGTCTTCTCCTGCGGATTCGTGGTCGTGCTCCTGGCTGGCGTGTTGATGCCGACAGTGACCTCCGTCAAACGACGCGCAGTGACTTTCGACAACGTTCAAGTCCAGATGACGGATCAGGGCGTCGTTACAACCGAGTTGCCCACGGTGGCAAATCTGGCGTTGAACGCGGGGAATAGCGTTATCAGCAACAGGCGGGCGAGTAGCATTTCCAGGCGCGGCGGCAACACTTTCGTCGACGGCACTACAATCAACGGCGGGACGATGATTATGAGTAACGGCGCTGTCAGCCAGTTTGGTGGCGGTGTTGGAACCCTTGCGGGCACTTGGAATGGCCCTGCCGCCGCAAGCGCAGCAGCACCAGCCGCCGCAGCTTCCGGTGAGGCGGACATCGCTGGCACAGCCGTGGCGGGCATCCGGCCGATTCGCGTGGACATCCCGCGCACCGGCGAGCGGTTCGTGTTTACCAAGGTGCTCAACATTGGCGGCGAGGCGCTGACGGCGCAGGCGTGGGCGATCAAGACCGACGTGCGCAACGCCGCCCGCGCCGCGCTTGAACTGGTCGTGTTTCTCTTCGGCGTGTGGATCGTCCGCTGGCAAACGCGCCGCGCCCGCCCGCGCGGTCTCCATCTCGCGGTTGGCCTCGCGCTCTGCCTCGGCAGCGTCGGCAGCGCGCTGGTCGCGCTGAGGTTGTTGCACGTCGCGCTCATCGTGCTCGTGCCGGCGTTGGCGATCATCGTCATGGTCTGGTTGGCGAAGAAACTGCTGCCGTCTCAACCGCCAAAGCTCACACCGCCACAACCACCGCCGCCTTCTGGCCCCGGTCCCGGTGCGCCTGCTGTGACGACGCTGCTTGCGCTGGCGTTCTTCCTGGCCGCGGCAAACGCCGCCGACACGCAGCAGCGCGCCCAGGCCGCGCAGCATCTTGTTGCTCCATTACTTCATCCCGCCATCCCTCCGTCGCCCGGCGTCGCGATCACCTCAGCCACCTATACTGGCACGGTGCGTGGCAAGATTGCACAGTTCGAGGCGGCGTTCGCGTTGCAGGCGGGCGAGGCCGGCCGGCGCGTGACACTGTTCGGCGACGACGTGGCGGTGCAGGAGTTTTCCGCCAGCTTCAAGGACGCGAGACTGGTGCGCGACGGCAAGATGCTTGCCATGCTGCTGCCGAAGCGAGGCGCGGCAACGGTGCGCGTGAAGTTCGTGGTGAAGGCCACTGGCGACGAGACCAGCCGGCAATTGGCGTTCGCCATCCCACCCGCGCTGACGAGCAAACTTGCCGCCGCGCTCGATGAAACCGACGCGGTGGTGGAAGCGCCGACCGCGGTGTCGTTCAAGACCACCGTCGAGCAGCAGCAGACGCGCGTCGAGGCGGTGCTCGGCGCGGCCACGCGGGTCGAGATGTCGTGGACGCCGCAGACCAAGCGCGCAGCCGAGGTGGCGGCGACGGTCTTCTGCCAGAACACGACACTGGCCAGCTTCGGCGGCGGTGTGCTGAACACGCGGGCCACGCTTTCGTTCCAGGTCGCGCAGGGTGAACTGCGCCAGGTGCGCGTGCGGCTTCCGGCCGGCCAGCGGCTGCTGAAAGTCGAGGGTAATTTGATCCGGACGTGGGACGTGACTGGAGGCGGCGACGTTTCTGCCGTCCCGGCTGCGCCGGGGAATGCAGCGGAAGGGAAACCGCCGCTCCCAGCCAAAGCCGGCGCTGCGGCCCAACTGCTCACCGTCGAGTTGCTCAAAGGCATTTCATCCACCAACTGGCCGCTGACGGTCATCACCGAGAAAGTTCTTACCAAACTGCCGGCGTCGGAACGCGTTGAAGCGCCGCGCGCGCTGGAGGCGAAGCGCGAAACCGGTTGGATTGCGTTGGCGGGCAGCGAGGAGCTGAACGTCACCGTCGAGACGGCCGGCGAGTTGCAGCGCGTGGACACGGAGGAGTTCCTGAAAGCCGAGCAGCGGCGGTTAACACTCGGTGACGAGTTTGCGAAGCTGCCCTTGGCCGCGAAGCGAGCTGCGGTGAAGCGCGAAGAACCACCGCCGGTTGTCGCCGCGTATCGATTCCAACGACCGGAGTTTGAACTGACGGCACGCGTCGAGGCCGTGCAGCCGCAGATCGAGGCGGCGGTGCAGAATCAGTTCCGCGTCACAGCCGAACAGATCGGCGTGACGGCGCAGGTGGACTACACGATCAAGAAGGCCGGCATATTCGCGTTGCGGCTGGCGTTGCCGCCGGGCTTCCGCGTCGAGTCGGTCAGCGGTGACAACATCTCGCAGTGGGTCGAGCGCACCGATGCCGGTCAGCGGCTGCTGGAGGTTGCGCTGAAGGAACGCGCGCTCGGCGCGTATTCGCTGCATGCGTCGCTGGTCAGGATGTGGAAGGCGTTGCCCAAGAGCGTGGAGATTGCCGGCGTGCATCCGCTCGGCACACGGAAGCTTTCCGGCACCCTCAGCGTCTCGGCGGAGCCGGGCATCCAGCTCAAGAGTGAATCGATCGAGGGTCTCACCGAGATTCCCGCTGCGACCACCGGTAACGATTCGTCTGCCGGCGCGACGCTGGCTTACAAGTTCATTGCCAGCGAACCGACGGCGCGCGCGCCGTGGAAACTGGCCGTTGCCACGGAAGCCGTCGAGCCGTGGGTGCGCGCCGAAGTTGTCAACTGGGTGACGATGACCGAGGCGCTGGTTAGCGGCCGGTCGCTGGTGCGCTACGACATTCAGAACGCGCCGGTGAAGGAACTGCGCTTGCGTGTGCCGGCTGCGTTCAAGAACGTTGAGTTGCAGGGCGCGGACATCCGCCGTCGCGACCAACAAGGCGGTGACTGGCGCATCGAGCTGCAAAACAAGACGCGCGGCGCCTACACGCTGACCGTGACGTGGGAACTGCCGTGGAACGTCAAGCAAGGCGCGCTGGATCTGGCCGGCATCGAGGCGCTCGGCGTCGAGCGCGAAAGCGGAGCGCTGGCGGTGATGGCGCGGCCGCCGTTGCAGGTGGACGGCCAGCCGGTTGGCGGCGATCTACTGCGCGTGGACGCGGGCGAATTGCCGGAATGGTCGGGCCGCGCGCCGGAGGCGACGGTGCTGGCCTACCGTTACCTGCGACCGGGGTGGAAGCTAAAACTGGCGGCAAAACGTTTTGCGGAAGCCGAGGTGCTCCAGGCGCTCGTGGACAGTGCGCGGCTCGTGACCGAGGTGGCCGAGGATGGCCAGACGATGACGACGATGTGGCTGGAGGTGCGCAACAATGGCCGGCAATTCCTGCGGGTGACGTTGCCGCCGGGCGCGCGCGTCTGGTCAGCGTTCGTTGCGGGACAGGCGGTGCGGCCCGGCAAGAGCGATCGCGAAGGCACGCTGCAGTTGCCGTTGGAGCGCGCCAGTGGTGACCGCGAGACGGTGAGAGTGGAGTTGACCTATGTCAGCCCGGAGAAATTCCCCGCTACGCGCGGCCGGTTTGAACTGGTCTCGCCCGCAGTGGACGTGCCGCTGAAGAATGCGCGGTGGTCGCTGTATCTGCCGCCCGACTACAGCTACAGCGGCTTTGAGGGATCGATGAAACACGAGGAGGTCGACGCGCCACTCGTGCAGATCTTCAGCCTCAGCGAATATCAGCGTGCCGAGAACGAACAGGCGAAGGCGCAGCAGGCCGAGGTGTCGTCATTCCTGAACAGCGCCCGCAGCAACCTCTCTCTAGGCAAAGCCAAAGTTGCCGTGGACGCCTATAACCGCGCCCGCGCCAGCGGCGGCCAGGGCACGGTGTTCCTGCAGAACTCCCTCGATTTCAAAGACGTTGAGCAACAAGTGCGCAAGATGGGCGGCGAAAATGTTGCTTATAACGGGCAGGTAATCAGCCTAGGCGGCGTCGTTGACAACACGGGGCAACTCGGCAGCCAGTTTGAGAAAGGTCAGGCGGCTCCTCAGCAAGCAGCACGTACGGACGCTGACGCGGCGGCGAAGCAATACGACAAGCTTCAACAGGCGCAGGAATTGGCTGTGGCGCGGGTGCTGCCGCTGCGTGTGAACCTGCCGACGCATGGCGTGAAACATGTGTTCACTCAAGTACTGCAAACCGACCTCGCCAGGCCGATGACCATTCAATTCCACGCGTTGAACACGCGTGCCATCGGCTGGCCGGTCAAGGCAGGCCTTGGTGTCGTCACCTTCGGGGTGTTGTGGCTGGCCACCGTACTGACGTTGCGCCGTCGGCGGGCATAGAATGGCCTCGGTGGTTGGGCAGACGGCGGGCCTTGCAGGTTCGTGATCAGTCTGCCACCAACTCGCCGTGGGCCACAGAGCCGGTCACGCTGACGCGGTTGTTGTCATCCACTTTGAGCTGGAGATTGCGCCAATCGGTGTCGGGGTGCAGTTCCGTCACCATCTCGATGCGATTCCACGGAATCCAGCGCACTTTGATGGCGGAGGTTTGCACGGCGCGGATGTTGCCCTGCGGTCGGCGAAAGTGATACGTCCTGCCGAGCACTTTCAGGCATTGCGGGGTCTCCGCCAGCACCTCGCCGATGCAAATGTGGTTCTGCGCGCCCTCGTAAGGTTTGAGCCAGCGCACCTTCACGATCAGTCTGGTTCCCGCTGGCGTACCGCCGATGTTCCGATGGCTTGTGTCTTTCGCGCTCATGACTTCCTTGCTATCACAATGTGTCTGTTGTTTTCAACATTTGCCCAAACGGTTTCAGGTCAGGCAAGAAAACCGCATTTCAGTTCTTCCAACCGTTTTCGCAGTTGGGCGCCGTCCAACCGGCGCGGCGGGGTGTTCTCCGCTGCTGCCCACGCGGCTGCAACGCCCGCGCCTTGCCCCATGCCCATGCATGTGCCCGTCACCCGATACGACGCGTGCGCCTCGTGCGTGCCGGAGATGCACCGTCCGGCCGTCAACAAGCCCTCCAGTCCGGCCGGCAGCAGGCAGCGATACGGAATCTCATACGGTTTCATCCGCGCGTGGTGGCCGCTCGGCACGCCCGCGCCCGGCGCCGGCTCGTGGATGTCCACGCCGAACGCACCGAATGTCACCGCGTCGGGGAAACGCCGGCCCGCCTGGAGATCTTCAAGCGTCAACACGTAGTCGCCACGCACCCGGCGCGCCTCGCGGATGCCGAGGGCGGGCGCTGTTTGGACGAGGCGCACGTTTTCCAAACCGGGGATGCCGCGCAGAACTTCCACCGCTTCGCGCGCCAGCCGACGCGCGTCGGCCGTTGCCCGCGAGAGCTGCCGCGTGTTGAGCGCGCTCTTGCGGTAGATGTGCGTGTGTTGCACGACAGCCGCGCCCGGCCGCGGCAGGTTGATGATCCACGGCGCGTAGTTGACCCGCTCGATGGGAAGCTGATACGGCAGGTTGTGCCGGCGGATGGCCTCCCGCATGGCGTCGTAGAGCGACTCCGAGGTCCGCTGCTGGTAGCCCGGCGGCAATCCTTCGATTTCGAACATCATCGTCATGGGCTGCGCAAGCCCGTCCACGGCACGTCCGAACTCATAGCCCGCGCCCGCATACGCTGCGAGGTCTCCGTCGCCCGATGCGTCCACACATACTCGCGCCAGCACGGCCTCGCGCCCCGACTTGCCTTCCACGATGACCCCGCGCACCGCGCCGTTCTCGACGATGGCGCCGACGCAGGCGCAGTGATACCAATAGTCCACCTTCCGCTCGTCGCACCAAGTCTCCAGCGTGAGCTTCATCGCCTCAATATCGAAGCAGTGGCTCATCGTCCATGGCACCCACGCGTCAGCCGCCTGCAAACGGCGGACCAGTTCCGCAACGATGAAACCTTTCCGCACATGATCGAACAGCGGATTGAGCAGCCCGGCCGTCCACACGCCGCCGAGCATGCCGTGACGCTCGATGATCAATACGCGCGCGCCTTGTTGGGCCGCCGCCAAGGCCGCCGCAATGCCGGCAGGTCCGCCTCCAACCACCAGCACGTCCACGTCTGCCGCCACACGCGTGCGCCGCGGCGCTTCAGCGATGAACGCGCGGTTCTTTTCCACCGTCGCCGCGTGGACCGTATCGTGTTTCAACCGTCCTGAAGAGGTGGCCTTGCTGGCATCTGTTGTCTGCGCAGCTGCGGCGCTAAAAATGTCCGGGACCGCGAGCACTCCTCCCACGAGGGCGCCGCCGGAGGTCTTCAAGAACTGGCGTCGTGAACTCTGTCGGTGTGTGTTCATGAAATAAAAGGAGGAGATTGCATCACGGACATCGCGGCTCGCGCGCGGTTGGACGGCGGTTCACTTGGGCGGCCATTTATGAAACTCCAGCCGCCGCAGCAGCTCCAACGCAATCTGGCCGGAGATACGCAGGCTTTCGGGCGCGCATTTGTCGAGCGTGTCGCGGTCGGTGTGCCAGAAATTGTTGTCACGAGGAATGTTGCCGTAGTCGAAATCAATCAGGTCGATCGCCGGCACACGGTTCCAGTCGAATGGCGCGTGATCGTCCACCATTGGATGGTTGAGCAACTTGACGTAATCGCGCAGACCGAGCGAAGCCGCGGCGGCGAGCACCTGTTGCACCAGCGGCGTGCTCCACCTGTTGGAACTGTTTTTCTGGGGCCGCATGGGATCAGGGATCGTCAGTTGCAGCCGTTTGTCGCCGACCATGTCCAGCACGATCACCGCCTGGATGTCCCGGAGCTTGTTCTGTGCATTGAGCGCCTTCGTCATGTAAACGCTGCCATAGAGGCCGTCCTTGTCGCTGTAATCCTGCACCGCCTCTTCGCCGTCGAACCAGACGATCCACGCGTCCACGGGCTGGCCGGCGAGCACACGCGCGATCTCCAGCAACGCCGCGGTGCTGGAGCCACCGTCGTTTGCGCCGACGAACTTCATCTGCGGCATCCACTTTGTGTCGTAATGGCCGCCGATGATGAACCGCGGGGGGCAGTTTGGTCGCGTGCGGGCGATGATGTTCTTGAACGTGATCGGCCCGCGCGGCGTGTTGGTGGCA
Organism: Verrucomicrobiota bacterium; assembly: GCA_016235595.1. Taxonomy (GTDB): domain Bacteria; phylum Verrucomicrobiota; class Verrucomicrobiia; order CAIQCK01; family CAIQCK01; genus CAIQCK01. Next base: position 105,914 of record JACRJX010000009.1, on the reverse strand, counting down.
AACGCCTGTTCCTCCACCTGCAACGATGCGGCGCGTAGCTGCTCCAAGATGTAAGCTCTCGTGTGCGCGAGCGCATCCGACCCCGACGGCCGCGCGCCAAAACCAACGACGCGCTCCATATCGCGCCAAGCGCGCGCGGCGTCGAAACGACCCGCGAGGTCCGCCGGCAGTTTGGACTTGCCGGTGGTTTCAGCCTTCCCGCAGCCGAGAACAAGAGCGCAAAGCAAAAGGCAGAAGGCAACAGGCAGAAGGCAGCGAGCGGAATGCCAGCGTGCAGCCGGTCTGCCTTCTGTTCTCTGAACTCTGACCTCTGATTTCTTCATTTTCCGAGAGTCTGCCGCCACTCGCTGGCCTTTGCAATCCGCTTCGAGAGCGCCGGGTGATCGTGAAACAGAAACTCCACCACCGGATGCGGCTCCATATCTGCCAGATTCTGGCCGGCCAGCTTGCGCATCGCCGACTCGAACACCGCCGCGTCGCGCGTCATCTCCAACGCAAACCAGTCCGCCCGATACTCGGCGCGGCGCGACCACGCGCGCGTCAGCGGCGACGTGATCAGCCCGAACACCATCATGCCCAGCGCCAACAGCGGCAGGTGTTCGATATTGGCGAGGTCGCCGCCCGCCACCGCTCGCAACCAGAGATCGCTGGCCCACAACCCGCCCGCCGTCAGGACCGCGCCGATCACCATGTTCTTCCAGATGTCGTGGAAGTGGAAGTGCGCCAGCTCGTGCGCCAGCACCAGCTCAATCTCGGGCGCGGAAAAGTTCGCCAGCAGCGTATCGCCGAGGAGAATCCGCCGCGTCCGGCCAAACCCGGCGAAGGCGGCGTTGGCCTTCTTCGTCTTTTCGCCGAGCGCAATGCGGAACACGCCGACGACTCGCGCGCCAACCTGCCCGGCCATCGCGCTGAGTTTTGCCGCCAGCGATTCATCTTCGAGTTTCGTCAGTTTGTAGAAGATCGGAATGATGACCACCGGCAGGATGAAGTTCAGCAACAGCGAGAATGCGGTCATGAAAGCCGCCGTCCACGCCCACCACCACGCGCCCGTCGCGCGCAGCAACGCATAGACGGCCTCGGCGACGACACCCATGAAGACGAGCGTGAGCGCGAAGCCTTTGACCTCGTCCCAAATCCAGCCGGCGAGCGTCTGATTGGAGAGATTGAAACGGTGCTCCAGATGGAAACCGGCGAAGTAACTCCACGGAAGTGTCAGTAGCGAGCCGCCCGCCAGCATCGCGACAACGTAAACCGCCACCGTGCCCCACTCGTTATGACCGAGCTGCCGTGCGAACGCCGCCAACAAGCGCGAGCCGCCGGCGAAGTAAAACACGGCGAGCGCGGCGACGACGAAAGCAAGCTCGCCGAGGTGCAGCCAGAGCTTGAGGCGCTCATAGCGTTTGGCAGTCAAAACGCCGGCGCCTTCAAGGACGTTCGGATTCGGCGGGCCAGGTGCCGCAGACGGAGGTGTCTGCGCCGTGTTGTCAGGCTCGTTCGCCATAATTGATCCCCATCGTTCCCAGAAGCGGCTCGAACACGCGCACGTTGGCCATGCCGGCGCGGCGCATCATGATCTCGATGCCGCGTTGTGCCGGGAATGTTCGCAACGATTCGATGATATAGAGATAAGTCTGCGGATCACGGTGGAAGAGCCAGCCCATCAACGGCAGGGCCACGCGCAAATAGCCGGCGTAGAGCGCGCGCACAAGCCGGTTGGCAGGCTTGCCGAAATCGAGGATCACGAGCCGTCCGCCGGGCCGGAGCACGCGGATCATTTCGCGCAGGCATTGCTCGATGTCGGCGACGTTCCGCAGGCCATAGCCGATAGTGACGGCGTCGAAACGGCCATCCGCAAACGGCAGCCGCAGCGCGTCGCCACGCGCAAAGACCGCTTCCACGCCTGCTGCCTTGCGCCGTTGCTGAGCTACGTCCAACATGGCTTGAGCGAAGTCCACACCCACGGCCAGCGCCGCGCCCTGCCGCCGTGCCTCGAACGTCATGTCACCGGTGCCGCAGCAGAGATCGAGCACACAGGCGTTTGCCGCCCCCCCGTGCAATGCCAGCCGCACGACGCGTTGTTTCCAGAGGCGGTGCAGGCCGAAACTCTGGAGATCGTTCGCCAGGTCGTAGCGCGGCGCCAGTTGCGTGAAAAGCTGCTCCACTTTTGGCGCGCGCTGTTGGTCGTGGCTTAGGAATTTGTTTGGCATGGCTGGCAAAATCTGAGATGCAATCTAGTGTAAGCAGATTCGATGTCCACGTTATTTTCGCCATGAACACTTCCATCTCCCGCCGCGAGTTTGTCCAACAGAGTTCCGTTGTCGCCGCGTCGCTGGCCGGCTTGCCGTGGGTCGCCCGTGCTGCCGAACCCGCTGCGACCGTCCGCCGCGCGCTGGACACGACATTTGTGCGCCCGCCGCTGGCGACATTCGCTGTCGTTTCCGATACCCACTTTGGATTTCCAGCCGACGGCCAAGGCGAGCACATCTACACGAAGCTGGCGAAACAGACGCTGGCAGAAGTGCAGGCGACGGGTGTGGATTTCATCATCCACCTCGGTGACATTCTCAACCATTTTCCGACCGACCCGCAATGGCCGGCCGCGGTGAAGCTGTCGCGCGAGCAGCTCGCCGCGTCGCGCGCGCCGATCTTCGCCGTGCCGGGCAACCATGATGTGGGCAACAAACCGTCATTGACCTCGCCGACGGCCGCGGTCAATCGGATCCGGCAGGAATGGCTCGACCTTTTCCGGCAGCAGTTCAAGAGCGACTACCACGTCATCGACCGCGCCGGCTGCCGCGTGATCCTGCTGAACTGCCTGTTGTTCAACACCGGCCTGCCCGCCGAGCGCGCGCAGTGGGACCGGCTTCGTGGCGACCTCGATGCCGCCAAGGGGTCGAAGATCATCCTTGGGTTCCACATGCCGTTGTTCTGGTGCCGACAGGACGACCCGGGCCCGGGCAATTATCAGCTCATTGACGAGCCGGTGCGCGGGCAGTTGCTGGAACTGATCCGCCAATACAAGGTACGCGCGGTGTTCACTGGTCACGCGCACCAGCCGATTGTGAACGCGTGGAGCGAGGCGTTGCTGCTGACGGCTCCGTCCACCTCGTTCGCATGTTCCTATGGTTTTTATCCGGGTCTCAAGTCGATTCACACCGAACCGTCCAAGCTCGGCTGGCTGCTCGTGCGCGTTTACGAAGACGACGTCATCGTGAACCGCTTTCGGCCGCGCACGGCGGAACAACCGGCTGGTGCGAGTCTGCTGGTGGCGCGGCAGTCGGCGGAAAACGCCCGGTGTCATCTCGCGACGATGCTGGCTGCGCCCCGCACCATCGTGCCGCGTTGGGCGCCGGACCTGGTCGTGGATGGCAATCGCCGGAGCGGCTCTCAACCGGTGGCGGAGGTGGAGCGCAGCGGCTGGAGCAGCGCTTACGCCGCCCAACCCGAATGCCAGGAATGGATCCGGCTGACGTTCGCCGAGCCGGTTACGGTGGATCGCGTTGTGCTGTGGCCGCGGTTTGACAGTGCCGGCGCGGCGTTGAATTTCCCGACTGATTTTGTCGTGCAGGCGACGGAGGACGGCAAGACGTGGACGACGTTGAAACAATGCTCCCGTTTCCGGCCGGCAGCAAACGCGCAGGTGACGGTGAACTTTGCGCCGCAACAGGCGCTGGCGATTGCCGTCGTCGCATCGCGCCTGTCCGGGGACGGCGGCAAGCCGGCGAAGTATTCCTTCCAACTGATGGAGTTTGAAGCGTTCAACGGCGAGCAACAACTCCGCGCCGTTGCCGTCCATGCCTCGTCATGTGCCGGCGGCAGCGCGCCCACACGGCTCGATAGCCCGCTGCTGGAGGCGGCCGACCTCGGCGTTCGTTACGTGCGCATCATCGGCGCGATCAACACGGAGGACTACATGCGTGCGCTGGCGGTGTCCCGGCGGCTTGGCCAGCGGCCGGTGATGAGTCTGCCGCCGGAACCGCGCATCGTGAGCGACGCTCTTCGCACGGTCGGCCGGCTGGCAGCGTTGGTGGAAGCGCCGAACGCGGAAATTTTCAACGCCGCCATGCACGCCGGTGCGAAAGAAAACCAGCTTATGTTCGGGCCGGTGACACCGGACAAAATCGCTGACGCCGCCGCGGCGGGCGCCATCTGGGTGTCGGTGACTCTCGACGGCCAGGGCAAGACCGGTCGTGAACTGGCGCGGCAGATCGAACAGCTTCGCGTGAAGCATCCGAGAATGGTGTTCTGGTTCGATATCGCCAATCCGCCCTCTGCGCCCGCGCAGGTGGTGCAACTGTTCCTGTTCACCTACGGTCTTGGCGTTATCGTCAATGTCCTGCCGTCCGTTGCCGCCGACTCAGGCGCGCTGCTGGACCGCAATTGCGACCCGACGCCGGCATTCCGCGCGCTTCAGGTGGTTGCGACCGCGCTCGGCGATCCGATGCGGCGGACGATGGACTCGCACGAACAGATTCACTGGCTGCGCTTCGATGCCCCGCCGCGGTTTGTGGAGGCGCTCTGGACCGACGGCAACCCGGTGCGGGTCACGCTCGGCGCCCAGCGCACCGGCGCGACAGTGGTTGACATCGAGACCGGGCTGACACGGCCATTGCCGGCGGACACCAAGGTCGCTGTTGGCAACATGCCGGTCCTGGTGTGTAAACGCTGACCGGCCGGCAGCGAACCTGCGAACTCGGCCCATCTGATGGAAAGGACAACAAGACGATGAGAAAAATGCTTCCAGTTCTTATGGCGGTGTTGATGGCGGCGTGGATGACGCCCCAACTTGCAGCGGGCGAACAAGCTGCACCGGGCAAGATTCGCGTGCTGCTGGTGACCGGCGGACATGCTTTTGAGAAGCCGCAGTTCTTCAAGGTGTTCGAGGACAACCCGGAGATCACATTCGAGGCGGTGGAGCATCCCAATCCCAAAGACAAGAACGCTCCGGCGGCCGATCCCATGGCGGCGAAGCTCCGGCCCGACGCCGCCAAGTCGTATGATGTCATCGTGCTCTACGACATGTGGCAGAAGATCACCGACGAAACGAAGGCGGATTTCGTCGCCCTGCTCAAGAGTGGCAAGGGATTGGTGGTGCTGCATCACGCCATCGCCAACTATCAGGATTGGGAGGAGTATCCGAAGATGTTCGGCGCGCGCTACTATCTGAAGCCCACCCTCGTCAACGGCGTCGAGAAAGCGCGTTGCCAGTGGAAACATGGCGTGAAGATGAATGTTCATATAGCCGACGCGAAGCATCCGATCGCGCGCGGGCTGAAGGACTTTGAGATTACCGACGAGACCTACAAGGGTTACGACATTCGCCCGGAGGTCAAACCGTTGCTGACCACCGATGAGCCGCTGAGTTCGCCCACCGTCGGCTGGACGCACACCTACGGCAAGGCTCGCGTCGCCTATCTCCAACTTGGCCACGATCATCTTGCCTACGAGAATCCGAACTACTGCCGGCTCGTTGCCCAAGCCATTCGCTGGACGGCGGGAAAGACGCGGTAGGACAGCGGAAATATTTTACGACCAGACGCCGGCGATCTTTGTCTGGCAGAAGCGGCATTTGCCGGCGTCGAGGTGGAAGCCGGTGATGGTGTAGATGTCGCGGATGATGACAGCACGTTTGCAGTTGGGGCAGAAGGTGGTTTCGGCGTTGGGCAGGCCGGGCACGTTTCCGATGTATGCGTAGCGCAACCCGGCCGCGCGCGCGATGGACTGCGCTTGGAGGAGGATTTCTACTGGCGTGGGCGGCAGCGTCTGGAGTTTGTGCTGTGGGTGGAACCGCGAGAAGTGGATGGGATGATCGGGGCCGATATTCGCGGCGAGCCAATCGCACATGCGGCGGATCATGTCTGGATTGTCGGTGTACGTGGGGACAACGAGGTTGATGATCTCAAACCAGACACCCATGTCCTTGAGCGTCCTGAGCGTCTTGAGGACAGGCTGAAGGCGGCCGGCGTTGAGCGTCCAGTAGATGCTTTCGCTGAAGCCCTTCAAGTCCACGTGAGCGGCGTCGAGATACCGGCCCAGGTCGCGCATCGGCGGCTCCTCCATCGAACCGCAAGTGACGAGGACGTTTTTGATCCCCCGTTCGCGAGCGAGCTTGCAAGTCTCGTAGGTGTATTCGTAGTACGCCGTCGGCTCGGAATAGGTGTAGGAAATGGAGACGCTCTTTGTCCACGCGGCCAGCGCGACAACGTCCTCCGGAAACATGCTTAAACGGGCGACGTCCGAGGCAGTAATCGTCCCTGTGACTGGCGGGCGCAGCCGCAGCTCGGGGCCACGCGGGTCTTTTGTTTCCTCCGGTTTCTTTTGCGAGATTTCCCAGTTCTGGCAGTTCAGGCAGCGGAACACGCAGCCGGCGGTGGCAATGGAAAATGACAGGCTGCCGGGAAAGAAATGAAACAGCGGCTTCTTCTCGACCGGATCCACATGAAACGAACAAGGGTTGGCGAATGCCAGCGTATAGAGAGTGCCGTCGCGGTTGATCTTGTTGCGGCAATGACTGCGGTCGCCCGGCTCCATCAGGCAATTGTTCGGGCAGATCTTGCACTGCACGTTCCGGCCGAGCTTCAGGTAATAGGATCCTTCGTGGGTCCAGCCGCGTTGGCGCCATAGTTCCCACACTGCGTCGTTGGGCGCGTCGCCTTTGAATACGCCCTCGGCGGTCAACTCGCGCACGGCGTCAATGAGATAAGCGGCCACCGCGCAACCACCCGCCACGCACGCCACGCCGGCAACGCCGTAACGAATCATGTCACGGCGTGTGAGCCGTTTTGACGGCGGAAATGTGCCGGCCGGAACGTTGCTGGTATCTTGTGGCAACCGGGAGATGTCGTTTTCCGAATCCATTCGCATCGTCAACTCGCCCCACGGATCTTTTCGGTCTTCACCGTGGCTGACCCCAATCTATCATGACCATGGCCAGGGGCAAAACCATCCGGGCGGGCTGTTCCGGTTGGCACGTGTCATGCAACCGCTGTCGCATCGTCAAAGCCACGCGGGCACTGGCACACTACTGGCCCAGGATCTTGAGAAACGAGTGGAACGGATTGCTGCTCTTAGCTCCTTGCAGGATCGCCTCCAGTTCATTGGCATCCAGCCACAGGCCTTTGCACGCGGCGCAAACGTCTACTTCCACCTTCCCGTAGTGTTCCTGACTGAGTCTCTGGCCGCACTTCGGGCAATGCAGCCAATGCAGTTCCTTCAGGCGATGCTTCTCGGCCTTGGCGGTCGTTTCCTGTTCCTTGGCCAGTTTCTCCAGCCGCGCCTTCAGTTCCAGCTCACGAAAATACTTCTCTTCGTTCTGACTCGGTTTGATTGGCATGGGTCAAATTCCTTTCTTATGGACCTTTGTTACGCAACAAGTTCGGGGAATAAAACAGTCCGCGCTGCCAACGTCAAGAAAGTGCTGGAGTGCCGGGCCTGCGTATCCGGCCTGCGATCACGTAGAGCACCGGCAACACCACCATCGTCAGCAGGGTGTTGCTGAAAATACCGCCGATGACGACGGTGGCCAGCGGACGCTGGACTTCGCCGCCCACGCCCACGTTGACAGCCATGGGAATGAAACCGAGGGCGATTCACGATGCGTTGAGGTCCTTGTCCGGTAGGAACATTGTTGCTTGGACTCTAATGCCACGTTGGAATACCGATTTCCTTTGGTGGAGACGTGGCCCCTGTTCCGGATACGAGGGATGGCATGATGCGTACGAGTGGCATTGTCAGGTTATGGTTGTCGTCTGGCCCCATCACGCACTCGAAACGTTTCAGGTCGCGATTGAATATGAGCTTGGCTTTCTTTTTGCTGCTGCAAACGAAACCCAACTGTTTGGGCAGTGGTTCCAATGCCACCGATGCGCTTTCTTCCGTTTTCCAACCGTCCTTGTTGAGGATCTGTGTTTTGACATGATATTTGTTGCCATCTCTAATTAATTCCCATCGCAGGACGGGTAACCAGAGAGGCTGATAGCAACCGAGGAAATCATCGATAGTCTGTGGGGGCGAGGTTGTGGGATCCAACAAGCCGGAGGGCCTGTCGATTCTGGTCATGAACTGTTTCTCGCCGAAGGTTGAGTAACCTCCCTCATACTGAGCGTTTTGATCTTCAATGCTGATGTAGGGTGCCTTTGATGCCGCGTCCACTCCGATCTTCGTGCCTCTCATGCTGGATTGGCCAAGTCCCCATTCTAAACCTTCCGGACATGCCTTGAGTGGAACTTCTACTCCGTGGCTGACTGAATAATAAGATCCGCCCTTCTTGAGGACCGGGATCAGTGTGCCGAATCCTGGAATGACTTCGCGCGTGCTGTAATGTCTGCGCGGCAATTCATACCATCCGAGCAGGTAGTCTCGGTCACCTGCGGATGTTTTTGGCGACGGGCGGCACCCGGTAGCCGTTAGGATTACGAGCACGAACAGTATGCCAAGTCTTTTCATCGGTCATCTCTTGCCTCTCAGGATTCGTGAATTGAGGTCTTGTTATTAATCAAACTGTCTCATGCCGGCTTCGCCAGCGCGGCGTCATGGTCGTGGGTTCTTCGGATCGCTTTGATGGTGCGGATCATGTTGCTGCGCTCGTTGGAACTGCTGCTGTCATATTCCAACCTCGCGCAGCCTACGCTGACGCAGGTGGCCGTCAAGCGTGAAGGCCCATCCCTGAAACGCGGCTCGTGCACGTTCAACGGCTCACGTGTTTTCTGAACAGAACATCCACGAACAAAGCCAGCATCCAATGGACTTCGGCTGTCAGACGCTCGCTATTTGGGCCTTCTTGCCCTTGAACATCGAATAAATCACCGGCAATACCACCATCGTCAGCACGGTGTTGCTCAACACGCCGCCGATGACGACGGTGGCCAGCGGGCGCTGAACCTCGCCGCCCACGCCTACGTTGACAGCCATGGGAATGAAACCAACGGCGGCTACCAGCGCGGTCATCAGGACGGGGCGCAAACGCACCAAACAGCCTTCACGCACGGCGGTTTCCAGTGGCACGCCGGCATCCATCTTTTGTTTGATGAACGTCACCAGCACGAGGCCGTTGAGGATGGCGACGCCGCTGAGCGCGATGAAGCCGACGGCCGCGCTGACGGTGAACGGCATGTCGCGCAGCCAGAGCGCGAGCACGCCGCCGACCGCGCCGAGCGGAATGCCGGTGGCCACGATGAATACGTCGCGCAGCGATTTCAGGCTGAAGTAGAGCAGCACGAAGATCAGTCCCAGCGCCATTGGCACTACGAACGTGAGTTTGGCGTTGGCTCGCTGCATGTTTTCAAACTGTCCGCCCCATTCGATGCTGTAGCCTTCGGGGAGTTTCACCTGGTCGGCGATTTTCTTTTGCGCCTCCGCCACGAAGCTGCCCACGTCACGCCCGCGGACGTTGCACTGGACGGTGATGCGGCGGCGACCCCATTCGCGGTTGATGGTGGCCGGGCCTTCGGTTTCCACCACTTGCGCTACTTGATTGAGCGGCAGCACGGAGCCGGTTGCGGTTGGGATGAGCGTCCTGGCCAGCGCGTCAGGGTCGGTGCGCTGGCGATCCGGCAGCCGTACGACCAGCGGAAAACGGCGCTGCCCCTCGCGGATTTCGCCGACCTTCTTTGTGCCCACGGCCTCCACGACGTTCATCACATTGCGCGTGGGCACGCCATAGCGCGCAATGGCCTTCGGGTCCATGCGCACCTGCAAGATGAGTTGGCCGGTGAGTTGTTCGCCGGTCACCTCGCCCACACCTTTGATGCCGCCCAACACCTTCTGCACCTCATCGGAAAGCTCGCGCAATTTTTCCAGATCGTCGCCATAGATTTTGATGCCGATGTCGGAGCGGATGCCGGCGATCAGTTCGTTCAAACGCATCTCGATCGGCTGGCTGAACGCGACCGTCATGCCGGGGAACTTGGCGAACAGTTCGCGCATCTTCTCCACCAGTTCTGCCTGCGTATGAGCCTTCTTCCATTCGCCCCGCGGCTTGAGCGCCAGGAAGAAATCCGACAACTCGATGCCCATTGGGTCGGTGGCGATCTCGGCGCTGCCCAGGCGCGTCCAGATGTTGGTGATCTCGTTGGGAAACTCTGCGAGCAGAAGTTTTTCGATGCGGTCGTTGTAGGCCACCGCCTCCTCGACGGAAATGCCGGCCAGCCTGACAGTGGTGCCCACGATGGCGCCTTCGCCCAGCTTGGGCAGGAACTCGCCGCCCATGCGCGAAGCGAGGAAAGTGACACCCGCCAGCAGCACGACCGCGCCCAGCAGGGTCCCGATGCGGAAACGCAGCGCGAAGCCCAGCACCGGCTCGTAAAGGCGATGAGTCACCCGCACCAGCCACGGCTCCTTTTCCTTGACCTTCTTTGGCAAAAACAAGCTGGCCAGGACGGGCGTCAGGGTCAGCGCCAGGATCAGCGAACCGGCCAGCGCGAAGATCATGGTCAAGGCCATCGGCTTGAAGAGTTTTCCTTCGACGCCTTCGAGGGCGAGGATCGGCAGAAAGACGATGAGGATGATGCCGACGCCGAATGCGACGGGGCGTGCGACCTCCAGCGGCGCGCTGATCAGAGTTTCACGCCGTTCTTCTTCGGTGAGCGACCGGCCGAGCTTGTGTTGCAGTTCGGCCAGTCGGCGCATGGCGTTCTCGATCATCACAACCGAGCCGTCCACGATGAGGCCGAAGTCAACCGCGCCCAGACTCAACAAGCTGGCGGAGATGCCGGTCTGCAACATCAGGTCGCCAGCGAACAGCATGGAAAGCGGGATGGCTGACGCGACGATCAGTCCGGCGCGCAAGTTGCCCAGAAACGCGAACAGGATGGCGATGACCAGCAATGCTCCCGCCATCAGGTTGTGCTTCACGGTGTCAATGACGTCGTCCACCAATTCCGTGCGGTCGTAGAGAACCTCGACCACCACATCCTTCGGCAGCGTCTTCTGGACTTCAGCCAGTTTGTTCTTCAGCCCGTGCGTGACCTCGGCGCTGTTCTCGCCCATGAGCATGAAGCCGAGGCCGAGCACGATCTCGCCCTTGCCCGCGCCTGTGACCGCGCCACGGCGGATTTCGTGGTCCACCTTCACCTCCGCCACGTCGCGCACCCGCACGGGCACGCCATCGTGCGCCGTGATCACGATGTTGGCGATTTCTTCCACGTTCGTTGTCAGGCCCAGACCGTGCACCAGCAGCGATTCACCGCCGCGCACGACCTGGCCGCCGCCGACGTTCTGGTTGTTCGTTTCCAGCGCCTCGACCAGTTGTTCCAGTGTGAGGCCGTATTTGACCAACCGCTGCGGCTCGGTGATGACGTGGAATTGCTTCTCGAATCCGCCCCATGTGTTGACCTCGGCCACGCCGCGCACCTTGCGCAGCTGCGGCTTGACCACCCAGTCCTGGATCTCGCGCAGTTCCGTCAGCGTGCGTTTCGGATCGGTGGACCGGACGACATAGTGGAATACCTCGCCCAGTCCCGTCGAAATGGGGCCGAGTTGCGGCCGTTGAATGCCTGGTGGCAGTTCGACGGTTTGGAGCCGTTCCGTGATGAGCTGCCGCGCGCGAAAGATGCTCGTCTCGTCGTCAAACGTGGCGACAACTTGCGAGAGGCCGAACTTGGACACGGAGCGGATGTTATTCAGGCCGGGCAGGCCGCCGATGGCAAGTTCCACGGGGATGGTGACTTGCGACTCGGCCTCCTCTGCGTTCAGCGACGGCACAGTGGTGTTGATCTGCACCTGCACCGGCGTCGTGTCGGGGAATGCGTCAATCGGCAGGTGAGTGAGCGAGCGCCCGCCAACCAAAATCAGCAGCACCGCCAGGATGGCGACGAGCAGGCGGTTTTTCAGGGAGGTTGTAATAAGCCAGTTCAACATAGTAGAGAGTCTCCGGATTTCATGTGATGTGAGCGTTGAACAGGCCGTTTAATCGTCCGCGCAACCCGCGCCGAGGCGGGAAATGAGGAAGGCTGACTTGAGCGAAAACACGTGGTTCACCGCCACCACTTCCTGGGACTTCAGCCCTTCGTCGATTTCCACTTTTCCATCGTGCCCGGCCCCGACACGGACCACACGGGCGTCAAATAAATCTTCGGCCAACTTCACGAAAACGAAAGCTTTGCCTTCGATCTTTTGGATGGCCGATGACGGCAGCAACAGCGCCCCATCGGCATTGCGGGTCAGGATGCGCGCTTGGGCGAACATCTTTGCCCGCAGCAGGCCGTCGGGATTCGCCACCTCGGCGCGCGCGCGGGCCATGCGGCTGCGTTCGTCCACCTCGGCGGAAATCCACGTCAGCTTGCCCGTGAAGACGCTGCCGGCCAGAGAGTCCACGCGCAGCTCGACCGTCTGGCCGACGCGCACGCGGGCCAGAGCCGACTCAGGAATGTTGAGCATGGCCCACATGACCGAGCGGTCCGCCAGCGTGAAGAGCGGCTTGCCCGCCTCCACCAACGCGCCGCGCACGGCCACGCGCTCGACGATTTCCCCGGCAAACGGCGCCCGCACTTCCATGAGAACCTGTTCCTGCGGTTTGGCCCCCAGCACGTCAATCTGTTCCTCGGTGAAGCCCAGCATGCGGAGTTGCTGGCAGGCCCCGCGGTGCTCCGCTTCCGCCTGCTGCAAGTCTTTCTCCGATGTCACCCGCTCGGCCCGCAGCTTGCGCTCGCGGTCCAGCGTTTGGTGCGACAGCACCGCTTTGGCCACGGCTTCCGCAATCGAGGCGGACCAGATTTTCGCCACCGGCTGTTTTTCCTCCACTTTGATGCCCAGGTCCGCCGTGACTTCCTGAATGATGCCGCCAACTGGTGCGACGATTTGGGCGAGCTTGTTTTGGTTGAACGCGATTTCTGCGTAGCACTCCACGGCGTCACTAATCGTCCCCACCGTCGGGGTCGCGGTCTGAACACCCGCGATCCCGGCCGAGTCGTTCGAGGCCAACCGAACCTTGGCCGACTCGCCGGTTTTCAACGTCGTTGCCAATTGCGGTTTGCAGATGCCGCACTCGGCCGACGGGACGTTATGTTCCGGGCACATTTTGACTCCGCCTTTTTCCGCACCATGTTCTTCGACTTTGCCGTGCGCATGACCCGCGTGACCATGCCCATCATCTTCGGAGTGGGCTTCCTTCTTGTCGCAGCCGGCAGCAAAGACCGCCAACGCGGCGACCATCGCCAGCACGGCGCTTTTCCAGAGGGGGTTTCTCTTCATGTTGAGTTTGCTCACTTTCTTGTTTGTGTTGAAATTCATCCTGCTCCTTTCACGGATTGGGCGGGAGCGCTGCCGGCTGGCCCGTCTGAGGCTCCGCGAGGTTCCTGGCCAGCAGCGCCTCCAGTTCGGCCTGCGCCGTGTTCAACTCCGAGAGCCGGTCGTAGTAGGTCAGCCGGACTTCAAAGGTGGTTCGCTGCGTGTCGAGGATGTCGAGCAGGCCGAACTTGCCGGCGTTGTAGCCGAGGCGGACCAGGCGCGAGGCGGCTTCGGCTTTTGGCACAATCCGCGTGCGGTAGGTTTCGACTTGTTCGCCTGCGGCTTTCAGCCGTTCGTCGAGCACGGCCAATTCACGCGTGAGCCGCACCTCGACTGCGGTGAGGTCGTAACGGGCGATGTCGGCGTTGGCCCGCGCCTCGCGCTTCTTGCCCTGCGCGCGGTCGAAGAGTGGCAGAGGAATCGAGACGCGAAACGCCATGATGCCCTCGCGCGCGGCGAAGTCCCGGCCCCCGGCGACGCCGAAGCTCACGTCGGGATACGGATCGAGCTTAGCCCGGCGCAGTTCCAAGTCGGCCCGTTCACGGCCGGCCAGTGCGGCACGCACATTCGGATGTCGCGCCAGCATTTGCTCGCGGGCCAGGTTGAGGTCAGGCCGCTGCACCTGTTCGGCCAACTCGCCGGCCAACGAACCGAGCGTATCGCGAGGCCTGCCCATCAGTGCTGCCAGCGTCTTGAGCGGCTCGGCTACATCGCGGCGCGCGGCAGCCATCTCCGCCACGGCCCGCTCGTGCTCGACTTCGGCGCGGAGTTGCTCCTGGTCCGCCGCTGCCCCGGCCGCGACGCGTTTGCCGACCGCTTCGGCTGTGGAGCGTGCCAGCTCCGCCAGCTGCCCGCTGACGGCCAGTTTCTTCTGGGCAGCCAATGCGCGGTAAAACGCGCTCTTCACATCGCGGACCAGTTCAAGCTCGCGGCCAAAGTATTCCCATTCGGCCACCGTTACGCTTTGCGCGCCGATTTTGGCGTCGAGCGCCTTCTTGCCGGGAAACGGCACCGTCTGCCCGACGCCGACCATGTTCTGCGCGCCGTTAAAACCGCCCCGGTCGGGCGGGAATTGCTCGGACGAAAGTTCCAGGTTCGGGTTGGGCCAGACGCGCGCCTGGACAGCGCGGCCCGTGGCGGCCTCGATGCGTGACCGGGCCGCGCGCAGTTCGGGATTGTTGGCAACGGCCTCGGTAACGGCGGACGCCAAGTCGAGCTTGGATTGGGCTGCCGCATCGGCGAGCGCGACAAGGCCAGCAAGGAACAACAGACAAAATGCTTTCATACAAACCTCAGATGACTTTCGGACAACGAGAGTTCCACCACGACAAGTTCGCGGCAGATGGACACACTGCGGGCGTGAATGGGGAATCAGGCCCAGGGCGGGGGCGAAGGAGGCGGGAAAGTCAGCGACTCAAACTCGGTCGCCGTTTGGCAGGCCACTTCGAGAATCAACTGAGGCGAATCCATTTTCGGAACCGCGTCCGGCGCATCGAGCGCCTGCGTGCATAAACAGTAGCAGCCAGCGCCGTCCGCGTCGTCGTTCTCGTCGCAGTGGGCGATTGCCGGCTCCACCACGGCAAAAGCAAACAGCGCACCAAGAACGGCGGCTTGCACCATGCGAATGGAACGGCTCTTGAACATGTCGCTAGTAGTATCTATTCGCCGTTTCAGACAAAGTCAAAGGCCAATTCGTTTGAATTTTGTTTGCCTTTTGCTTGCGTGTCATTTGATGCGTCCGGTGGCTGGTCTTTGCAGAGGCAGCCTGCTGACTCGAAGAAGGCGGACAGCAGCAGTCCTCCGCAGGCAGCCACCATGATAATCCGCAATGAACGACTGGCAACCATATCGCCACTTTCCCAGCGTGATATTCACACAAAGCCAAATAGCCGTTGACGCACTCGCGCGCGGTGGGCTAGAAGGCACATGCGGAACGAATGCTTATGATCAACCTTTCGCGATTTTTGCCCAGAGAAGAGCTGTTCTACGACCTGTTGGAGGCGAGCGCCGGAGAGGCGCAAGCCAGCGCCGAACTGCTGGGGCGTCTGCTCATCAACCTTAACAACGACAAGAAGCCGTCCGACCTGGCGGATTTCATCGCGCACCGGCGCAAAGACAAGGAGATCACACAGCAGATCAATGAAGCGCTGTGCCGGTCCTTTGTGACTCCGATTGATCGCGAGGATATTGTTGCCTTGTCGGATGCGCTCTACAAGATTCCGAAGAACATCGAGCGCATCGGTGAGCGGCTGATGGCCTACGGGTTGCGGCCGTGGCAGAATGATTTCCAACGGCAAAGTGATGTGCTGAGCCGCGCCACCGAGACGATGGTTTTCATGGTGCGCAGCCTGCGGACGCTGAAGAACCCCGATGAGATCCGCGCGAAGAACCGGTTGCTTCAGAAACTTGAAGGCGAGGGCGACGAGTTGATGCTGGAACTGTTCACAAATCTGTTCCGGGAGGTCAGCGACGTGAAGGAAATCCTGATGCGCAAGGACATCTATGAGTTGCTCGAGAAGGCGATTGACCGGTTTCGCGACGCGGGCAACATCGTCGTGCAAATCGTGTTGAAGCACACGTGAACACGCGTGGCAGGACGGGCGCCGAACTCTCTCTAAATCCATGAGCACGCTTTGCATTGCGGTGGTGCTGACGGCGTTGTTCTTCGAATACACCAATGGCTTCCACGATGCGGCCAACGCCATCGCCACGTCCATCTCAACGCGTGCGTTGAAACCGTGGCAGGCGTTGAGCATGGCCGGCACGTTGAACTTCGTAGGCGCGTTGCTCTCCACGGCGGTGGCGGCGACCGTGGCCACGGGCATCGTGGATCCGAAACTCGTGGACCTGCACTGCGTGCTTGCCGGGTTGGTCGGCGCCACTGCATGGAATCTGGTGACGTGGTATTATGGCATCCCGTCGAGTTCATCGCACTGTCTTATCGGCGGCATCGTCGGCGCTACATTGGTGACTTACGGAACGGGCGTGCAATGGATGAATCTGGCGGAAAAAGTTCTCGCGCCGACGATCCTATCGCCGTTGGCAGGGTTTGTAATTGGCATTGCCATGACGCTGCTCATGGCGTGGATTTTTGCCAAACATCCGCACGGCAAGGTCAATCGCGGTTTCCGGCACATCCAACCCCTGTCGGCGGCGTTGCTGGCGATTTCCCATGGTCAGAATGACGCCCAGAAAACCATGGGTATCATCTTCCTTGCGCTGGTGGCGGATCATCAATGGGACGTCGCCAATGGTGTTCCCACATGGGTGAAACTTGTGTGTGCGCTGGTGATGGCGATCGGCACGATGTTCGGCGGCAAGCGCATCATCAAGACGATGGGAACGAAAATCACGACGCTGCGCAATGCGGACGCTTTTGCAGCCGATTTGACAGCGTCATCGGTGTTGTTGACCACAGGGCATCTCGGTTTCCCGATTTCCACCACCCACGTCATCACCTCGGCCATCATGGGTGTGGGCGCCACCTACCGAATGAGGGCCGTCCGCTGGGGCATCACGCGGGCGATCATGGCAGCATGGTTGCTGACGCTGCCTGCATCGGCGCTCATTGGCGGGTTTGTGGCCTATCTCTTGAAGCTGCTCATGCAATCCGGACTTCTCAGCGGCTCTTAGCGGGACCCCAGAGAATCCCCTTGATTTGGACGCGGTTATTTGAGACTTTCGCTCTCAATGAACAGCAAGCGCGGCAAGGTTGTGAAGACGATTATCGTGATCCCCTGACTGGGGTGAACGGCTTGCCGCGCCACACCCTCGGTTGACCATCGAGGGTTTTTTTATTTCTGTGAAGGAAATGGCTCTGCGTAGGCCTGTAGGGCACGAAGGCGCGGGCCGGGAATGTTGAACAACAGTCGTAAACGAACTACAGATAACGAACATGGCACTGGTCGTACAAAAATATGGCGGCACATCGGTGGGCAACCCCGACCGCATCAAGAACGTGGCACGGCGCGTCCTCGCCACCCAGCAGGCCGGCAATCAGGTCGTCGTGGTGGTCTCCGCGATGAGCGGCGTCACCGACAACCTCATCAAGCTGGCGAGGGAAGTCCACGACATGCCGAACGAGCGCGAGATGGACATGTTGCTGGCCACTGGCGAGCAGACCACCATCGCGTTGCTGGCGATGGCGCTTCACGCCCTCGGCGCGAAGGCGACCAGTCTGACCGGCGCGCAGGCTGGCATCGTCACCGACCGCGTTCATACGAAGGCGAAAATCGCGAACATCACACCCAAGCGCGTGCACGAACTGCTCAACGACGGCAATGTTGTCATCGTCGCTGGTTTTCAGGGCGAGACGCCTGACAACCAGATTACAACGCTGGGCCGTGGTGGCAGCGACCTTTCGGCGATCGCCATTGCCGCGGCGTTGAAGGCCGATATCTGCCAGATTTACACCGACGTGGACGGCGTTTATACGGCCGATCCGCGCATCGTGAAGAACGCGCAGAAGATTCCGGAGATCAGCTACGACGAAATGCTGGAGATGGCCGCGCTCGGCTCGAAGGTGATGCAGGCGCGGTCGGTGGAGTTCGCCAAGAAATTCAAAGTGGTGTTCGAGGTCCGCAGCAGTTTCAACGACAACCCAGGAACGATTGTGAAAGAAGAAACGCGCAACATGGAAGACATGGTCATCCGCGGCGTCGCGGTGGACAAGAAACAGGCGAAGGTTACCGTCGCCCATGTGCCGGACAAGCCGGGCATGGCATCGCGGATTTTCCGCGCCGTGGCCGACGCGAACATCAACGTGGATGTCATCGTGCAGAACGTGTCCGAGAAGGGATCCACCGACATCACCTTCACCGTCGGCACCGACGACTTGAAGAAGTCGCTGGTGGCACTGGAGAAGGTGGCGAAGGAAGTCGGCGCGAGCGGTGTGACCGCGCAGGATGGCATCGCCAAAGTCTCAATCATCGGTGTCGGCATGCGCAGTCATCCGGGCGTGGCCGCCGAGATGTTCGAAGCGCTTGCCGCCAATCACATCAACATCGGCATGATCAGCACCAGCGAGATCAAGATCTCGGTGGTCATCGACCTGAAGGATGCCGACAAGGCTGACAACGTGTTGCACGAGAAATTCGGCCTGGCCAAAAAATGAATCCGAAAGTCGCCATCTACGACACGACGCTGCGTGACGGCACGCAGGGCGAGGGCATCTCGCTTTCCAGCACCGACAAGCTGCGCATTGCCGACCGGCTTGACGCGTTTGGCGTCCACTATATCGAAGGCGGCTGGCCTGGCTCCAACCCGAAGGATATGGAGTTCTTCGCCGAGGCCCGCAAGCGCAAGTGGAAGAACGCGAAGATCGCCGCTTTCGGCAGTACGCGCCGTGCGAAGGAGGTTTGCTCCCGCGACACGAACATCCAGGCCCTTGTGGAGGCGCAGACGCCGGTGGTGACGATGGTGGGCAAGACGTGGTCGCTGCACGTGCGCGAGGTTATCCGCACGACGCCGGAGGAGAACCTCGCGATGATCGGCGACAGTGTCCGTTACTTCAAGGAACGCGGCAGGGAAGTTTTCTACGATGCCGAGCATTTCTTCGACGGTTACAAGGACGACCCGGCCTACGCGCTGGCAACCTTGCGCGCCGCGCAGGACGCCGGTGTTGACGTGCTCGTGTTGTGCGACACCAACGGCGGCACGATGCCGCATGAGGTCTTGCGGATCGTCGGCGAGGTGAAGCGCCAGCTTCGCGCGGCGCTCGGCATTCACACGCACAACGACTGTGGTCTCGCCGTCGCCAACGCCCTCGCAGCAGTGGAGCAGGGTGCCTCGCAAGTGCAGGGAACGATCAACGGCTACGGTGAGCGCGCCGGCAACTGCAACATCAACTCGGTGATGGCCAATCTCGTCTTGAAAATGGGCATCCCGTCCATTCCGCGTGAGAACCTGAAGCACTTGCGCGAGTTGAGTATGTTCGTGGACGACCTGACCAACGTCCGGCCCGACATCCGCCAGCCGTTTGTCGGCGCGACGGCGTTCGCGCACAAGGGCGGCATCCACGTCAACGCGGTCGAGAAGGTGGCGCGCAGCTACGAGCACATCGAGCCGGAGCTGGTCGGAAACCACCGCCGCGTGCTCGTGAGTGAACTCAGCGGCCGCAGCAACGTGTTGCTCAAGGCGCAGGAACTGGGTCTCGAACTCGACAAGGAGACGCCGGAGTTGCGCGAGATTCTCAAACAACTCAAGGAGCTGGAACACCGCGGCTACGAGTTCGAGGCGGCCGACGCGTCGTTCCAGTTGCTTGTGCAGAAGGCGCTCAAGCGGCACAAACCGTTTTTCCAGTTGATCGGCTACCGCGTCATCATGGACCGCCGTGCCCAGGACGGGCAGCAGATTTGCGAGGCCAGCGTCAAGCTGCGGGTCGGCGACAAGGTCGAGCATACGGTCGCGGAAGGCGATGGCCCCGTCAACGCGCTCGACACGGCGTTGCGCACGGCGCTGGTGAAGTTCTATCCGGCTATCCAGAAAGTGCGGCTGGTGGACTACAAGGTGCGCATCCTCGACAGCGGCGCAGGCACCGCCGCCAAGACGCGCGTCATCATCGAGTCCACCGACGGCGACTCCATCTGGGGTACCGTCGGTGTCCACGACAACATCATTGAGGCAAGCTGGGAATCGCTGGTGGACAGCGTCGAGTACAAGCTCTTCAAGGACGCGAAGCGGAAGTAGCGAACGCCTTCCGTGGGTGACCCACTTCCCACCGGGGGCGGGGTTTGTTTTTGAACGCGGCTGGATGAGGGACGAGAATCGGGTGCGTTGACAGGGTGCGATGAGCATGACGGTATCGCGCGTGCTTCTCGCCCACCTTTGAATGCGTCAGCAAAAGGAGTGCAACATGTTTACGGGTCTTGTGGCATTGTTGTTTCTTGTCCTGCTCATACCGGGCCTCTTTGGATGGATCATTCCTCTCGTGTTTGGAATCAAGCACATCCGGAAGAAGACCGGCGGCGTGGTGCTGACGGTTGTCGGCAGCGTGTGGGGCGCGTTTGCGATCGTCTTTGGCGGCCTGTTCACTTTCTTTCTGGTGATGGGATTGCGCACGATGCAGGTGGAGGATTTCGATCCGGCCAAATTCCAGGGAAAGACAGGCAGGATTCTCCTGTCTCACAAAGCGGAATCGGAACTGGTTGTGATGAGTATGGGTGGGATAGGCACCAAGCGGCTGCGATTCAAAACCCTCGATGGCGTTATCACCGCTCCTGAAGGGAAGTACTTTCCGTTTGAGTACACGGCGTTCGCGCGGGATCCGGCGGGCAAGAAGTGGAAGGCTTCCTGCACGCTGCTTGGCGGGTCAGTGGACGATGTATCGGTGAGTGCCGAATCACCGCGCGAACTGGCGGTGGGTCCTCCGTTCACTGCCAAGGTGACGGTCACCAAGGAGCCCGGGGGCGAGGTTGGCATCGACCTGAAACTGACAGGGCAGGGTGGCGGCCGCTACACCATCCAGCAGATGGATTCCAACGACACGCCACCGGGGTTTGAGATCATCGGCCCGGACGGTAAGGTGGTCTTGAAGGACAAGTTCCACTTTGGGTGAGGGGGGACATGCCGGTATTCCGGGCGAATACCAGACAATGTCAAAGGCGAGTTGGTGGCGCGGCCGGTGCTGGAGAAGAACCCGTTCCCGGTGAAGATTGAGGAAACGCGCTGGACCCGATAGACGACGGTCCGGTCTACACCCTTGACCGGGCGGCAAGAGCGGTGGCCGAGTCCAGCGCAGAGGCACAGAGTCTCACTGCGGCTCCGCATCCGCTGCGTTCCCTGCGGTCAATCCCAGCTACTTTCCCATCTCCACTTCGTAGAGCATCCGGGCCTTGCCGTCAGCGTTGACGGACAGCGGAATCGAGAGTGTGCCGCCTTTTTCAGCGGTGGCAGCGACCTCGCCAAGCCGTTTGCCGCTGGTAGCGAGCGCGTGGACTTTCGCACGGTCCGCGTTCTTTATCCGCAGCGTCACTTGGGCGCGTCCGGCGCGCACGAGGTGCGGCAGTTTGCCCCACGACAGAAGGATCTGGCGGTTGCGATCACCATAACGTGCGCCGCTGTTCTGAAGATCGGTCAGGTGAGTGATCAACAGCCGCTGGCTCGTGGTGATGGGCTTGCCATCAAGGCTGCTGATCCAGACCGTGGCGTCGGTGTCTGCAATTTCGATGGTCGCCGCGCGCGTTTCGATGCGCTTGCCGGCCGGCGCGAAACCGCCCGCGGTCCGCGCCGTATCGAGCGTGAGGATGTTGGCCTCCGCGTCGATCGTCACTTCACCCGTCTCGCTTTGGAACGTGTTCTTCTTGAAATCGGTCCGGTTGTTTTTTGACAGCCAGCCGCGCTCGCGGAACGTGTCGAGCAGGGTCGTCTCCATGGCCGAGGCGAAGAGATTCGTTTCGCGGCCGGAGAATGCCAGTGGGAGGCTGTTCCTGGCTGTCGTCTTTGCAGGGTCGAACTGCCAGCCGACGCGCGTCAGCCATGCCATGCCGTGCCACGACGGCGTCTTGTCGCGCGACGTGGTCGTTTGCGTGAGCAACGCGTCCGGGTCCGAGACGAGGGCCACCGCATGCCGGGCTGATTGGAGGTCGCCTCGCAGGAACAGGCAGAGGCTCGCGCGCTCGGCGGCCTGGTTGAGAGGGTCGGCGGCGAGGTCGAAGTAGTTCATCGCGCCGGGCCGCGCGATATTGTCGCGCGTGTGGCTGTAGGCGAAGCGCCACAGCCCGTCCCAATCCTGCACCGCACCCATCGCGCCGGTGAGAATGCCGCCGACGCCGCGGAACCGGCCGGGGCCGGAATAGTTGAACTCGGTGATGGTGAACGGCTTGCCGAACACCCGCGTGAAGGCGCAAGGACGGCCGCCGCTGGCGCCGCCGGCGATGGGGCTGGTGTTGGCGCAGCGGGACGGCAGCGACCAGGGGCGTTCCAGGAACTGCGGATGGTCCACGTAGAAGTGGTCGTCCACGTAATCGAACATATTGCGCACCGCCTGCAGTTGCACCGGGTTGGTCCACGCGTTGCAGTCAGTCAGCAGCGCCTGACAGTGGAGTTCTTCGCGGAGGAACCGGCGCGTGCGCTCGACGAAGGCGCGCTCCACCTCGGCGAGGAACCGGTTGAATGTAACGGCGGCGGGCAGCCGGCCGTAGATGCTCGCCAGCGGCACGGTGCCTTTCGCGGGGTCCTGGTCGTCCTTGAGATTGCCGAGGGCGCGAGATAACGACTCACGGTCGGAATATTGCGCCGCCAGCCAGCGGTTCCACGCACCCTGCCAGTCGTCACGCAGTCTGCCCTTGAGGTTGCCGGCGAAATTGCCGGGGCAGTCCTCGTTGACGAGACTCAGCCATGCCAGCGCAGGATCGTCGGCATAGCGGAGCTTGGTGTAGGGGTTTTCATGGTCGAGCAACGCGCGAGTGAAAGCCTGGTAGTTTGCAAACGCGCGGTCGTTGATGTGGACGGCCATCTTGAATTCGTCCATGCCGATCATGCCGGTCTCGCCGTCATAAATGTCCGACAATGCGATGGGGCGTGAGACAAACAAATCGGTCGTGACGTAAATGCCATGCCGCTTGAGCGCCGCAAAAAAGTAATCGAACTGCTCCAGCCGGTCCGCCTTCAACCGCGGCCCGCCGGGCCCATGTTCGACCAGTTCGCTCTCATAGTGATGGATGCGCACGGCGTTGTAGCCCAACCGCGCCAGCCGTTCCGCGACCCGATCCGCCACCTCGTGTGAAAGGTATTGCGCTGTGAAACAGAAGTTGACCCCGTAAAACCGCGAGGGTATCGCGCGCTTCTCAAACGCGAACTTCCCCTGGCGCGTGGCGATGACGCGTCCATACCGTCCGGCCGGCGCGTGCCGTGGAATGGCCTGGCTGAAATCCAGCGCCGAACCGGCTTCGACGTCCAAATCCACCTCCAGCGGCAGCCACTCCGTCCCTGCGGTAATGGTCACCGGCTTGTCCTCCTCGATTCTCATTCCATTCTCGGCGCCGAGCACGAAGGCCAGGGTCATCGTCTTGCCGGCAGGCCATGTGCCGGGCGTGTTTGGCGGCTCGATGCGCACCGAGAACATCTCGCCCCACTGCCGGTCGTCCTGCAGCAATACGTGGGCAGAGGTGGAAAAATCCAGCCGCAAGGCACTTGCGCCGGGTGGAGTGATCTTCAGCGACTGGGTCGGCGCTGCATACACTTGGGCTTCCTTGTATGTCGTTGGCACTGTTCTCTCCTTGCCATCTGCTGCAAATCGTCCGCCCGCCAGAAGGGGTGACGGTATCATCATTGTCACGTTCAGGCTGTTGAGTTTCATTTCTTTCTGCGGTGTCAACCGATACTCCAACCGCAGGCCGGCTTTTTCCTCTGTCGCCCGCAATTCGACATCCACCTCGACGCCGCTGGGCGCGTGAATCCGGCCGTGGCGAATGCCGTCCTTGGGCATTTCACCCGCCTTGCCGCTGCTCATGCTGGCGAACTGCCATGGCACTTCGAACAAGGCCGGTGTCAGGGTTCCAAATTCTTTCCCGTCGCGATCGATGCGCACCTCGCCCGCCGATGAAACCACGGCCGACCATTGGGGTGTCTCCGCTTGGGCGGTGGCGGCCAATACGGCGAGGGCAGCAACGAATGGAAACTGTTTCATATAGTGAAGATTAACGTGGCGGCCCGCCAAGGGCGAGTGACTTGACGGGGAAAATATCCTGTGGGAAGCCGGTCGGGGACGTGCAAACGGTGCTTGCGTTCCCGGCGCGTTGTTCCGCTATTATCACCTGAATGAGCAGCACGGATATTCCAAAGGCATACGAAGCCAAACTGGTTGAAGACAAATGGTACCAAGACTGGCTGAAGCAGGGCCATTTCACGGCTAACCCGGCGTCGGCCAAGCCGCCATATTGCATCGTCATCCCGCCGCCAAATGTTACCGGCGTGCTGACCATGGGCCACGTGCTCAACAACACCCTCCAGGACATCCTTTGCCGCCGCAAGCGCATGCAAGGTTGCGAGGTGCTCTGGCTGCCCGGCACCGACCATGCCGGCATCGCCACACAGACCGTCGTCGAGCGGACGCTCCGCAAACAGGGCGTCATCCGGCACCGCAACGATCTTGGCCGTGAGAAGCTCGTCGCGAAAATCTGGGAATGGAAGGAAAAGCACGGCGGCATCATCATCCAGCAACTCAAGAAGCTCGGCTGCTCCTGCGACTGGACGCGTGAGCGATTCACGATGGACGAGGGCTACAGCAAGGCCGTGCTTCATTGCTTTGTGGCACTCTACAAGAAGGGCCTGATCTATCGCGGCAAGCGCATGGTCAACTGGTGCCCGGTCTCGCAGACCACGCTCAGTGATGAAGAAGTCACCATGAAGCAGGTGCAGGGCGAGCTCTGGCACTTCAAGTATCCGCTCATCGGGAAGGACGGCCATCCCAGCAAGAACGAGTTCCTCGTGGTAGCGACGACGCGGCCGGAAACGATGCTCGGTGACGAGGCCGTGGCGGTGCATCCGAACGACGAGCGCTACAAGCAACTCGTCGGCCGCAAGGTGCTGCTGCCGATTCAGAACAAGCAGATTCCCATCATTGCCGACCCGCTGGTGGATCCGAAGTTCGGCACTGGCTGCGTGAAGGTGACGCCCGCGCATGATCCTGCCGACTACGAGATGTCCCAGCGCCATAAGCTGCCGTTGACGGTGGTCATTGGCCCCGATGGGAAGATGACCGAGGCTGCTGGCGAGGATTACGAGGAGATGGATCGGTTGGAGTGCCGCGAGGCTGTGGTGGAGAAGCTGCGGCTCGACGGCTCGCTGCTGAAGACCGAGCCATACATGCACAATGTGGGCTACAGCGAGCGAGCCGACGTGCCGATCGAGCCGCGCGTGAGCGAGCAGTGGTTCCTGAAATACCCGCAGGTTGAGAAATCACTCGCCGCCGTCGAGCACGGCGACATCAAGTTTTACCCGGAGCGGTGGTCGAAGACCTACACGCACTGGCTCGGCAACATCCGCGACTGGGCCATCAGCCGCCAGCTCTGGTGGGGTCATCGGATTCCGGTGTGGTATCACAAGCAAACCGGCGAAATGCACTGCTCGGTCAATGGCCCGTCCGACCCGCAGAACTGGGAACAAGATTCCGACGTGCTCGATACATGGGCGTCGTCGTGGCTCTGGCCGTTTGCGACCATGGGACACTGGCCTGCGGAACAGTCGGACACGCTGAAGAAGTTCTACCCGACCACCGACCTCGTCACAGGCCCGGACATCATCTTCTTCTGGGTCGCGCGCATGATCATGGCCGGCTACGAGTTCATGGACCGGAAGCCGTTCTCGAACGTCTATTTCACCGGCATCATCCGCGACTCGCTCGGCCGCAAGATGTCCAAGAGCCTCGGCAACTCGCCCGATCCGCTTGACCTCATCGCGAAATACGGCGCCGACGGCCTGCGCTACGGCCTGATGCTCATCGCGCCACAAGGATCGGATATCCTGTTCGCCGAAGAGCGGATGGAGGTTGGCCGCAATTTCTGCAACAAGCTCTGGAACGCCGCCCGTCTCCGCCAGATGCAGGGCGCGAGCACCAGTGAAGTGAAACGCGAACTGCTCTCGTCCGATGACCACTTCGTTCTCGCCAAGCTCGACGACTGCGTCCGCGAGGTAAGCGGCGCTCTCGACCGGTTCGAGTTCAACCAGGCAGCGCAGGCGCTCTACGGTTTCTTCTGGGGCGAATACTGCGACTGGTATCTCGAAGTCTCGAAGGCCGCCCTGCAAGGCACCGATGCCGCGCTCAAGGCCAACGTCTGCGCGGTGATGGACACGGTGCTTTCCACCGTGCTGCGGTTGCTGCATCCGTTCGCGCCGTTCATCACCGAGGAACTCTGGCACGGCCTCGGTTTCGCGCAGGGCCAGACCATCCAGTTTGCCGAATGGCCGAAGCCAACCGGTCTTGGCGACGCATCGGTGGTGGATTGGGTTTCGCAGAAATACGCGCTCATCGTCGCCGGCCGCAACCTGCGGGCCGAAAAGAAAATCGCGCCCGGCAAGAAGGCCAACTTCAAGATTCAGGCGAAGACGACCGACATTGCCGCGCGATTGCAGCAGGAACTGCCGACGCTCCGCATCCTCCTCAACGCCGAGCAGATTGAATTCGTCGGCGCGGATTTCCAGTCATCGGCCGGCACGCCCGCGGCCGTCGCTGAACTCGGCTCGATTTTCATGCCGCTGGAGGGTCTGGTGGACCCCGCCGCCGAACGGAAACGGGTCGAGGCACAGCTTGTGAAGCTGGCGAAGGAGATCGAAGGAATTGACCGGAAGCTGGCCAATCAGGATTTTGTCGCCAAAGCGCCGCCCGCCGTTGTGGCTCAGCAGAGGACCAAACGCGAAGAATTACAGCGCCAGCAGGCGGAGCTGCAGAAGCTGCTGAATTAGGCGGCAGATGCTGCGTGTGGCTTGGCCCGGCTGCGGGCGTGTTGTGCCGTCGCTTGTTTTTGATTCATGCAAAGTCCAACCGACAATAATGGAGATCAAGTCGTGCCGTCGCGGGGTTCGCGACTGCTGTTGGCGCTGGCCATTGTTTACGCGGTGGTGGTTCTGTTCGCTGGTCTTGGCGTGCGGGGGTTGAACGAGCCGGATGAAGGGCGCTATGCCGAGGAGGCGCGCGAGATGCTGGATCGGCTGCAGACCAACCGCCTCGCGTGGTTGGAGGAAACGCTCGACGGCGAGCCATACTACAGCAAGCCACCACTCACCAACTGGCTCACGTGCGTGACGATGAGCGTGTTCGGCCTCAACGAGTTGGGCGCGCGGATGCCGGCTGCTCTGGCGGCACTCGGCGCGGTGCTGGTGGCGATGACGATGGTGCGGCGGATGGGGGGCGAACGTTGGGCGGCATTGGCGGGCGTGATTCTGCCGACGAGCCTGATGTTCTTCGTCGTCGGCCGGCTGATCACGACGGACATGATTCTGGCGTTTTTCATGACGTCAGCACTGGCGGCGTTTTGGTTCTGGTTCGAGGGCGGCGGGCGGCGACCGCTGGTGTTTTTCTGGCTCGCGTTGTCTGGCGCGATGATGGCCAAAGGCCCGGTCGGCGTGGTGGTGTCGTTGCTGGTGATCGTTGTGACGCTTGTTGTGTTGCGCCAGCCGCGGCGACTGCTGGAACTCGGCTGGCTGTGGGGTTTGCCTTTGTTTGCCGTGCTGGGCCTGAGTTGGTATTTGCAGGCATGCATCCGGTTTGATCTTTGGTGGTTCTTTCTCGGCCAACAGGTGGCGGGCCACTACCTCAAAGATGTGCAGGGTCATCCGCAACCGATTTGGTATTACGCCGTGCTGTTGGTGGTCGGTTCGCTGCCGTGGACGCTGTGCGCGTTGACAGCATGCGGGCGCTGGCGTGAGGAAACGCAGTCATCGCGGGAACGCGCGCAACGAGTGTTTCTCGTGAGCTGGGTGGTGACGGCGTTGGTGTTTTTCAGCATGAGCCGGACGAAACTGGCAACCTACATCCTGCCGGCGATAGTGCCGATGGGGCTGCTCGCGGCGCGGTTTTGGGAGGAGATGCTGACCGAGACGGAACAGCCGGCGTCTGGCGCTTGGCGTCGCGTGGCGGCGTGGAGCAGTGTGGTGTTCACGGCGCTGGTGCCCGTGTGCCTGTGGTATTGGCTTTACCGCAAGATCGGCCCGGCCCGGCCCGATTACGGCTGGGTCTGGCAGGTGATTGGTGGAGCGAGCGCAGCCGTGTTGCTGCTGGCGGTGTTCTGGGCGCGGCGCTCCGCGATGCGTTTGCTGGGGGTGGGGGTGGTCGCGTTGCCGGTGTTTTTGATTGCGGCGATGGGCGCGCTGTCGGGCTTCGAAGACCTGATGGAGAGCAACTACAGTTTTCGCACGATCGGGCTGGCACTGCGCGCACACGCAAAGCCGGACGACATGGTGGCGTTTGCGATGACCCAGGATCGCGGCCACGGCATTTGTTTCTATTCGCGCCGGCTCATTTCCAAGCCGCGCCTTGGCGAATCGCCCGAGGGGATGCAACATCCGCCACCCGACCGGCTGCTGCGGAATGTGGATCAGATTTGGGATTGGGTGCGGCAGGGGCGGCGGGTGTTCTGCGTCATTCCGACGGAACGGCGCGATCAATTCTTGAAAGCGGCCCCGGTTCCTTTTACGGAGTTGCTCCGCACGCGCAGCTACACGCTGTGGTTGACGCCGCCGGCGTCGAAATGAGGCGGCTCGCCGGGTTTCCTCGCCTCGTCAATCAACATGATCGGAATGCCGTTGCGAATCGGGTAGCAGAGGCCGCACGCTGCGTTCTGGCAAACCAGTTGATCGCCTTCCGGCTTCACCGTTGTCTTGCACTTCGGGCAGACGAGGATATCGAGCAACGCCTTCTCAATCATACAACTTCTCCGCTTCCGCCAGCGCCGCCGTCAGCACACGGCGAACCGGCACTTTCGCCTTCGCCGCCGCGCGCTTGCAGGATTCAAACTCCGGCGACGCCGAAACGGTCTTTCCGCTGAGCCGTCCGATCTTTACCTCGATGCGGCCGAACGTCGTTTTCACCACGACGATTTCGCGGTCGAGCTTGAACCGTTGCGCCTCGGTGCGCCGGACTCCGAACGCCGTGGTGTTCTCCAGCAACAACCGGGAGAGTTTGTCGGCGTCGGCTGGCGCGCACAACACGCTCAGCATCACGCCCGGCCTGTTCTTCTTCATCTGGATGGGCGTATGGAACACATCGAGCGCGCCCGCGGCGAGTGTCTTGTCCATCACGTCGCCGAGCACTTGCGGGTTCACGTCATCAAGGTTGGTCTCCAGCACTGCCACACGGTCCGACTCGCGTGTTTCGCCGCCTTCGGCATCGCCAAGCAGCGCGCGCAAAACGTTCGGTGACTTTGGCAAATCGCGTGAGCCGAGCCCGTAACCGATGGCGCGCACCGTCATCGCCGGCATGGGGCCGAACTCCGTTGCGAACTCTCTCAGCAGCGCAGCGCCCGTCGGCGTGATCAGTTCCGCTTCTTCGTCGCCGGCATAGAGGGGCACGTCTTTCAGCAGTTCCACCGTCGCCGGCCCGGGCACGGGAAACCGGCCGTGCGCGCAATCCACAAAACCAAAACCTGTCCGCAGGGGCGCAGAGGCGATGACTTTCTCGACACCCAGTTCCCGAAGACCGATGCACGCGCCGACGAAGTCCACGATGCTATCCACCGCGCCGACTTCATGGAAATGCACCTTCTCCGGCGCGACGCCATGGATTTTTCCCTCCGCCAGCGCCAGCCTCCAGAATGCGCCGACCGCGTGCTGCTTCACTTCAGCGGCGAGCGTGGACGATTCGATGAGCTGTTTGATGTCGCAAAACGCCCGGCCGTGGTGCTCGTGATCGTCGTGATGGTGATGATGATGGTGGTCGTGCTCGTGGATGGAGACATCGAACTTGGTTCCCGTGATTCCCCGTCTCTTGCCGGGCTTGGCGGACACTTCAAACTCATCGAGCTTCAACTTGGCCAGCTCGCGGCGGAGAGTCTTGAGGTCGAGTCCGAGATCGATCAGCGCGCCGAGGAGCATGTCACCACTGATGCCACCGACGCAGTCGAGATAGAGTAGTTTCATGGCCGGTTGCGAGCCTACTCGCAGAACGGAAGCTTGTCCATGATTGGCAAGCCTGCTAGAAAAGCGCCATGAAGCCCCAAATCGTCGCCACTGACAAAGCGCCGAAAGCCGTCGGCCCCTACTCGCAAGCCGTCCGCGCCGGAGAATTCCTGTTCTGCGCCGGCCAGATTCCGCTCGATCCCGCCACGGGCCAGCTCGTGCCCGGTGGCATTCAGGAACAGACCGCGCGCGTGCTGGAGAACATCAAGGCCGTGCTCGCTTCGCAGGGTATCGGTCTCGAACATGTCGTAAAGACGACTGTCTTCATGACCAACCTCGCCGACTTCGCGGCGATGAACGAAGTTTACGCCAAGAGCTTTCCGAACAACCCGCCCGCCCGCTCGACCGTTCAGGTCGCCGCGTTGCCCAAAGGCGCGCAGGTAGAGATTGAAGTCATCGCGGCCTATTGAAACGGCGGATGCCCGTTTCAGTGGCACACGGTGTCAGCAATCGGCACCGACGGGATGCGGGTCTTGGGCTTGTTAACCCGCCTGCTCACCGCACGACCGCATTTTCCATCGCTGTCTTGCCGGCCCGAGCAAATCTGTTGTAAGGTTCGCGCCATGAAATCGAACTCCGCTCCCTTGGCTTCCTCTTCCTCGTATCACACCGTTCCCATGCCGCGGCGCGGCTTCCTCCGATCGCTGGGCGCAAGTGTCGGAGGTTTGGCGCTGCCGACGCTGCTCGCTTCGGAACTTCACGCCGCGCCGTCGAATCCGCCGATGAAACTCGGCCTCGCCACCAACGGTTTCAACAACCTCACCAACGATGAGATGGCGCAACTCGCCGCCGACGCCAAGCTCGATTGCGTGCAGTTGTTCTTCACGCAAAAGGACTCGAACTACTGGAAATACAACCGGCCTGTGGACGTCTCGGCGGTGACGGAGGCGGAATGCCATCGGATCGAGAAAGCCTACCGCAGCCGCGGCCTGGAGATTCAGGCGCTGGGTGTTTATGCCAACCTGATCGAGCCCGACGAGGCTGAGCGCGAGAAGAACTTCCGGTATTTCGCCGACATGATGCGCATCGCCCAGACGATGAACGTGCGGATGTTGCTGAGCGAATGCGGCTCGGTCATCGTGCCCGGCAAGGGCCGCGACCTGTCAGCTTCGCTCGACGAGCGCACCTGGCCGCGGCTGGTGGAGATCACGCGCAGGCTGATTCCGCTGGCCGAGAAACACAACGTGACCATTGCCATCGAGTCGTATTTTCAGGATCTGCTCGGCTCCGCCACGGCGGTACGTTACTTCATGGAGGAGATCAACCACCCGCGCGTGCGCGCTCTGCTCGACCCGGCGAATCTGCTGCCCCACAACACGCTGGAGGAAATGTTCAATGCGCTCGCTCCTTACATCGTCGCGCTGCACGCCAAGGACCGCAAGCTGCACGTCACACAGGGTGTCGCCGCCGGCAAGGGAGATGTTGATTACCGCAAGTATATCGCGCTGGCCCGCAAACACTGTCCGAACCTGCCGCTGGTGCTCGAGTACGTCAACCCGAAGACCTATCAAGACGCGCTGACCCACGTGCGCTCATTTCTCTGAGCGAAAGCGGCGCAGGCTTCCAGCTTGCAGAGGTGGTGAATAAGCAGGTTCGCACGCAGCAAGCGTACGCTGTTCTTACTTGCCGACTTCCTCCAGCTTCGTTCCTTCATACATCAGACGGCGCTTCACGGAGCCGTCTTTGGCGCGGCCGCGTGCGAACACCAACGCATCGCTCCGCAGGCCGGCGCATGACACGGTCCTGGCCTCTGCGTTCGTGCGGAAGATCACGACATCCTCGGCGCCGTCCGCAGTCTGCAAACGAACGCCCACCGCGCCGTCGCCTTGGACGAGTTCCATCTTTGTCACCGGCGAGTCGCTGCCAACACGATGGGGCGTCAGCACTGAGAGAAACCGGCCTGTGGCGCTTGGCGTGGTCGTGGCAGCGGTCAGGTGCCACGTGTTCTTGAGTTCGCCGCGTTTCACCCGCTCCGGCTCCGGTTCATACTTGTCATTCTGCGAAAACGCCAGACCTGCGGGCAGCAGCAGCCGAACCTCCATCGCCGCCGGTTCGTGGCGGATCGTCAGAAGCTGCTGCGACTCGTCCACTGCGATTTTTTCGTGCGCGTGCAGCAACCATTGGAACGTCGCCGGCTTTGTCGCTGCCAGGTCGTCGAAAACCACAAACACCCCCGGCCGCACGTGCACCACGTGACGGCGGAATCGCTTCAGCTTGTCGCCATACGCCGCGCCGGCTTCTCCTTCGGCGTAATCGTAGCCCTCGCCGTGGAGGAATGCCGTGATGTCGCCCTTCGCCGCTGCGCTGCGTTGTACCTGGCCCTGGCCATCCACGAGGATGCTGTTGACCGCCCGCGTCGCGCGCGTCCATTGGCTGTGATGCGGCGAGCCATACCATGGATAATACCCTGTTGCGATCGCTAGCCCGCGGCCGAATGCCTCGACGACAAATGCATTCTGGTCGGCGTGACCGTGGCTCACGCTGCCGAACGGACTGCTTCGCAACAGGAAACTGATATCGCGCTCCTTGTCGCCGAGCGCCGTATGCATCGAGGCGAGGCCCGCGCCGGGAAACACATGTGCCTGCGGCAACTCCAACGGCGAGCGCGCCTTCACCGACGGATCGTAGGTGGCAAGACTAAGCACGTCGCTGCCCGGCTTGTAGCCCGCGGCATCGGCATACCAGCGAAAGAACGGATTTTGCGTCAGTGACGAGAACGCATACATCACGGCGCGCGGTCCGTGCGGCGGCGAGTGCTGATTGTCGCCGAACGGGCTGTTCTCATGATACGGCGTCGCCGTGTAGAGCGCGTAGTTCGGCGTGTTGCGAAAGAACGGCTTCTGCATCAGGTCCACGCCGGTCGCGTGGCGCAACGCAACGACGAAGTGAACCGCGAAGCCCATGTAAGCGCTCCAGTAGCTCGGCCCTTCCTGCCAGCCGCCGTCATCGCCGCCCCACGCAGGATAGCTGGTCATGTAGATCGTCGTCACATACTCCAACCACTCGCGCGCCTCGGGCCATTCGTGGATGAATGACAACGCGCACTCGCCGAGAAATCCCGGCAGCCGGCCGGCGTGGCTGTCGTAGGGATTGCTCTCGAACGGCAGGCGTTGCAGCCGCTTCAGGAACTGCAATGCCCGCACCTTCATGTTCGGCTCGATCCGCGCGCGCTCCTCGGCGGTGAACAGGTCGTAAGTCCAGTCGTAGGCTCGCGTGCCGCGCATCATCACCCACATCGGCGGTTCGTCGTAGGCGAAGAGGCTCGTCGGTCCCTCCGGGTTCCACGAGAAGAAATATAGCAGACGACGTTTCGCTTCGAGGCCCAGCCGGCGGTCGCCCGTCACCAGATACGCCAGCGCGCACTGCTCCATCTTGTCCATCGGCGGACGCGTCGTGCTCATGATGCGCACAGCCCACGGCCCGCGCTTGCCCGGCTCCTTCGGCTGGTAATCCGGCTCTGGCACCAGTTCCTCGCCGATCGCCTTCTCGCACGACTTCACCAGTTCCTGCACCGCGCCCTTCAGCTCGCCCTTCGCCGCCGCGCGGATTTTTGCGAGCTGCGCGCCGTTCAGGAACAACCGTGGCCGCTGCACCGGCACGCTCTGCGCGACTTTTTCGAAGTCGGGCAACGGAAACGACCGCGCGCTTTTCGGCACTGCGAACAATCGCGCGCGTCCAAACACAGGCCCGTTCTTCGTCTCCACACCGTAGCGCCAGAACCATCGGCCTGGCGACAGCGGCTCGCGCGGCACGAACACTGCCCGCGTCAACCCCGCAAACGTGCGTGTTTCCTCGGCGGGAAAGAACTCCGAGTGCGACAACTGTAACGCATAGGTCGCATTCCGGCCGCCCGGCACCCAGATGAACGCCGGCGGCGTCACTTCCATAATCTGGCCATCCGCCGGCTGATACGGCTTCTGCGTCGGCCCCGGCGGCGAATCAAGGACCAGCTTTGATACTCCCTTTGTTTGTTCGCTGGCAACTGCGGTGGGTAAAACTGGCGCAAAACAGCAGGACATGACCAAGGAGAGGATGATGGAACGGTTCATTGGATTGTTGAGTCGGGCAATCGGTGGCGGTTTCGAACGCGGCCATGCTATCGAGCTTGCCAAGCGAAGCAAGGTTTGTTTGACTCGTCAACGACGCTTCTGGGTGAGCCATCCGCCTTCCTGCGTTGGTGGACGGTCTGCGGTCGAGGCGTTTCGTCTCGCTTCGAGCGAGAGCGATCTTGCGCGCCAAAAGCGGCTGAATTTAAAGTTGACACGCGCTAGGCGCGACTATAGAAGTTAGCTACTATCCGGACTGAAAGAGCCTGTGGCCGAGAGGTGTGAGCGGCGTGCTCTGGCAGAAATCGCCGCTGCACGAGTGACCTTGGATCTTTAAGATGCATGCGGGTAAGGAGAGTCTAGTGAATACATTTCAAACAAATCACGTGGCGACAGAGGCGGGGCGGAGACGGGGATTGGCAAGTGGTCTGTGTGTTCCTTTGCTCGCCGCCCTGATGGTCATGCCGGTCATATTCACAACGGCTCAAGCGCAGAACTCTCCTCCACCGTTGTCAGATGTGAATGCACCTTTGCTGGACAAGCAGGGCAAACCCATGACCGTGGGTCAACTCGCCTATCATTTTGCCCGGAGTCTTACCCCACCTTTTGTTGGCACGAGAGAGGCGGATGCGATCACGTGGTTGATGGGAGGCCAAGTGGGAGAACAGCCGGGTCACCTGCCGCCACTTTCACCGATCGGCGGATGGGAACACCCGGAACGACCCGCGACGGTGGGCGATTTGACGGTGCTGTTGGTGCAACAACTCAAGATTGCGCCGACGGCGGCGGCAGGCGGGCAGCCAACGGCGCAGGATTACCAAAACGCGCTTATTAGCTATACGGGCAGCTCGAGCGTTGCGGTCTACAATAGTATTGCCGGCTCTTTCAAAGATTGGGTAAATCCCTCAATCAATGTGTTGGGTTTCGTTCCGAGTGCGGGTCAGCAGATGCGGTCGACGCCGACACCCTAGACATTGTTTTATTGACGGCAAGAGAGTCCGTGTGGTGACTGAAGCATTCGACAGGAGAGCAGATATGACTAACCGGCTGGTGAAACCAATTGTATGTGTGATGGTGGCCGCATGCGCGGTATTTGCACAGGACAACCAGCAGAACGTGGACAGGAACGTTCAGAACGCGAATGCGAATCTTCAAGGCGTGGTGAACCAGCACCCTTTTTCGTATGGTCTGACGCTGCGCGAGTCATACGACAGCAACATTTACACCCGAACGGATAACGTTAAAGGCAGTTTCAGCACCACCGCATCCCCGGATTTTCAGTTTGCATGGAGCACTCCGACCACAGACATAACGGCACACTACAGCTATTCGGCGGTTTATTACCAAAGCCGTCCTGAGAAACAGTGGGATCAGTCTCACAACCTCAACGTCAGTGTCGGTCATGATTTCTCACCGCGTTTGCGCGTCGTTTTCAACGATGAGTTTGCGCCAGGGTTTGAGCCAGACATTGAAGAGGGCACGAGTCAGCGCAGCGCCAACTATATCCAGAACACCGCAAGAATGGCGGCCACCTACAGGCTGAACAGCCGATGGGACTTATCCACGACCGTGAGGCATTATTTCATTAATTATGACGACGATAGTGAGTTGCCTGTTTTCCCTGGAGTCCCGACTTCAGACACGATGAACCGGCAATCCATTGAGGTGAGTGCCGGTGTCAATTACCAACCGGTATCCACAACAACACTGGGTTTGTTGTTAGGCTACAACACCACTTCGTATTCTGGAGAGGATCGCGATAATGCCGGACAGACCGTTCACTTCAGTATTCAGCACACTTTCACACCGCGCTTGTCCTTCGATATGAGTGCGGGCGTGCAGATGCAAACTTTTGATGTCGTCGGCGGCCAGTCGTTGAATCCAGATGTGAGCATGGGTGCAACCTATATGCTCACGTCTCGCACAAGTTTGAGCGGCCGTTTTTCCACCCACATGCAGCCCACGGAGGTGGCCACTTACCTTGAGCAACAGACCTTCATGCTCAATGGCAGCATCGTTCATCAGTTCACATCCAAGTTGATGGGAGCTGCAAGTGTCATGTATGTGCCGTCAGAGTATAACGGTAGTTTGCAGATGCCGGACTCGGGGACGACGACCGCCAACCAGTCGGAAACCTCTCTCGCGGGCTCGTTGATGCTGGGATATCAATTCAACGTCCATCTTCGTGGCGAAGTTGGCTATTCATATACCCATTTCACCTCTGACTTCGCATCTCGCAGTTACGACCGTCACCTGACTTACTTGCAGGCACGCGTCGGCTTCTAGGAGTCGTGGGTTTGATATCCTCCAAGTTCCGCCATCGCGGACTTGTGATCGAACAGGAGAGTTCTCTTCAACCTGACACACGGGCAGGGTTCTGCATTTTCCCGGGGGACTTCAAGATGGCTCCTGTCTTTTTGCGGTTGCGCAACGAGTTTGTTGACAACGATTTCAGGGCTTGAAACTTGACGCACAGCACTTAGATTTCCCCGCATGACCGGGCTGAAGAACAATCTGCTGGAACTCATCCGCCGCGCGTCCACCGAGATGCCCGAGGATGTCAGCCACGCGTTGATCGGTGCGCTCAGGGCCGAGGAGAAACACACAACGGCGGAGTTCGCGCTCAAGACCATTCGTGCCAACATCGAGCTGGCGGCGAAGAAGAATCAGCCAATCTGTCAGGACACCGGAGCGATCCTTTTCTACATCCGCGGTCCCATCGGCTGCGACCAACCCGCGTTCGAGGAGGCGGCACGCGAGGCTGTGGCTGATGCGACCCGGAAAGGTCTCTTGCGTCAGAACTCCGTGGATTCCCTCACCGGCAGGAACAGCGGCACCAACCTTGGCCCCGGCACGCCGGCGTTTCATTTTACCCAGACGCGCAACGCGACGGCTCTCGATGTGCGATTGATTCTGAAAGGCGGCGGTTGTGAGAACGTGGGTGCGCAGTATTCGCTGCCCGACACGCTGCTTGGGGCCAATCGTGATCTCAAGGGTTGCCGGCGGGCGATCCTCGACGCGGTGCTTCAGGCGCAAGGCAAGGGCTGTGGCCCTGGCGTCCTCGGCGTCTGCATCGGCGGCGACCGTGCCACCGGTTACGCGTTCTCAAAGGAACAATTGCTCCGGCCACTCGATGACCGCAATCCGAACCCGGAGCTTGCCGCGCTGGAGCAGGAGATCGTGGCCACAGCCAACCAGCTTGGCATCGGCCCGATGGGCTTCGGTGGCCGGACGACGCTGCTCGGTTGCAAGATCTGTGCCGTCAACCGGCTGCCGGCGTCGTATTTCGTCAGCGTCAGCTATATGTGCTGGGCCTTTCGTCGACGCGGCGTCGTGTTGAGCGCCGACGGCGAAAACATTGAGAGATGGATTTACTAGATAGTGAAACGCAGACGCAGAACGTGATTTCACTTCACGTTTTGCGTTTTGCCCGAAACGACCATGGAAATCAAAACACCTATCTCCGAAGACGTCGTCCGCTCATTGCGCGTCGGTGACCTCGTTGAGATCAACGGTATCGTTCACACGGGTCGCGACGCGTTTCATAAGTTTCTCCACGACGGCGGCGCGCTGCCGGTGAACATGCGCGGTGGCGTTCTTTACCATTGCGGGCCGGTC
Source organism: Verrucomicrobiota bacterium (assembly GCA_016235595.1). Lineage (GTDB taxonomy): Bacteria > Verrucomicrobiota > Verrucomicrobiia > CAIQCK01 > CAIQCK01 > CAIQCK01. Next base: position 68,415 of record JACRJX010000009.1, on the reverse strand, counting down.
ATGGTGAAGGAAGGCGGTCAATGGGTCTGTATGGCCGCCGGCCCAACTACCAGCACGCGCGAAGAACCTTACGAGGCTGAGGTCATTCAGAAGCTTGGCCTGCGCGCCATTATCGGCAAAGGTGGCATGGGTGACAAAACGCTCGCTGCGTGCGAGGAATTTGGCTGTGTTTACCTCCACGCCGTTGGCGGCGCGGCACAGGTGCTGGCTGAGTGCGTCAAGCAAGTGCGCGGCGTTTCCATGCTGGAGGAGTTCGGCAGCCCGGAAGCCGTGTGGGAACTGGAAGTCGCCAAGTTCCCGTGCGTCGTCACGATGGACAGCCACGGCGGCAGTCTGCACAAGGATGTGTTCGCCCGGTCAAAGGAATTGCTGGCGAAACTGCTGTAGCGCAGGCGTTCGTGCCTGTGTGGTTTTTCGACGCTACAGAACGACGCGGGCAGGATGTCTGCGTTACTTGACCGGCTTGATCTCGAACGTCGCGCCAAACTTCAGCAGCGTTTCCGCAAGGATCTCTGCCATCGCCCCAACCAACTCCATGCAGAACTTGTGGCGGTTCTCGCCGGCGAAATCTCCCTGCGGACCGGTGAGGTGATTGCAAATGATGTCCACCGTGCCGTCGGGCCGTCGCCGGCCGCCGGGGCCGAGTGGCGCGCGCTTTTCCCACTGCGCACGGAAGTGTGCCATCGCGGAGCGCAGCTTCGGCGAGACCGGTCCGGCCGGATTCGGGTCGCCGAAATACTGGCCGATGACCAGCTCCCCGCCTTTGATTGCGCCGCACTCGCCCTCGCCGGTGATGCCGCCGCGCCGCAATGCCTGATAGGGCGCGCTCGGCAGGTTGAATGTCTCAGCCATGCAGATGCCGCACGAATGATGCGACACGAGCTTGCCTTCGTAAAGCGTGAGCGCCTTCTGCCGCGCCGCCGCAATCAGTTCTTTTTCTTTTTGTGCCATGGCAGGAATCCCTTCACGATTGTGGCAGACTCTGCGCGGCCTTGACGACGGCTTCCACGTCAATGCCCAGCGCCTTCATGATCTTGCCGCCGGGCGCGCTGATGCCGAAACGGTTCAGGCCGACCACCTTCCCATCGAGTCCAACGTAGCGGAACCACAGATCAGACACGCCGGCTTCGACTGCCACGCGCCGCCGGCAGCTTGACGGCAACACTTCCTCGCGATAGGCCGCGGGTTGCCTTTCGAACCGGTCAAAGCAGGGCAGTGATACCACTCGTACGCCGTCGCCGAGTTGTTTGGCGGCGTCGAGCGCGAGCTGCAATTCGCTGCCACAGGAGAGGAGGATCAGATTCAGCTTGGAACTCTCCTTGAGCGCGATGTAGCCGCCACGTAGCACGCCCTCGCGACGTTGCGCGACTGGAATCTGGTTGAGCATCGGCACCGCTTGACGCGTCAGGCAAAGCAATGTCGGGCCGTTGACGCGTTCCAGCGCGGCGACGAATGCGCCAACCGTTTCCTCCGGGTCGGCCGGACGGATGACATCGAGGTTGGGCATCACACGCAGACCGCTGACGGTTTCCACTGGCTGGTGCGTCGGGCCGTCCTCGCCGACGCCGATGGAGTCGTGCGTGTAAATGTAGATCACCGGCAGCGACGCCAGTGCGGCGATGCGCATCGCCGGCCGCGCATAGTCGGCGAATACCAGGAATGTCGCGCCCGCTGCGCGAAACACACCGTGATAGGCGATGCCGTTCAGGATGGCGGCCATGCCGTGTTCGCGGATGCCAAAGCGGATATTGCGGCCGGTTGGATTCTCACGCGAAAAATCCTTGCTGGCGGCGATGTAGTTCAACGTGGAACCGAACAGATCGGCGCTGCCGCTGAGCAGCAACGGCATTGCTTCCGCCAGCGGCTGGAGCAGGTCACTGCCCGCCTTGCGTGTGGCGATCTTTGCGTCTGTCGGGAATGGCGGGAGTTTGCCAATCAAACCGGCCGGTACCGTGTTGTTAAGACCTCCGTCCAGCAGCGTGGCGAGGGCGGGGTTCGCCACGCGCCATGCCTGGAAGAGCGAGTTCCATTTCTCATAGCTGGCGGCGAGTTGCTTCTTGTGTCCGGCAAAATAGGCGCGCACGTCGTCGGAAACGTAGAAGTGTTCGTCGGGCAGACCCAGACCCTTGTGCGCGGCGTCGGCAAACTTCGCGCCGCCTTCGCCGTGGGCCTTGCTGGTGCCGGCGACTTCTGGAATGCCTTTGCCAATGAGGGTTTTGGCGATGATGAACTGCGGCTTGCCGCTCTTGGTGTTCCTGGCCTTCGTCACTGCGTCCACGAATACGCGGATATCGTGGCCGTTCACAGTCTGCACTTCGAAGCCGTAAGCTTCGTAACGCTTCGCGGTGTCCTCGCTCTGCGTGGCTTTTGCCATTGCGTCGAGGGTGACGTCATTGGAATCGTAGATGAGGATCAGGTTGTCCAAGCCGAAATGTCCGGCAAATGCCGATGCCTCGGCTGCGACCCCTTCCTGCAAGCAGCCGTCGCCCGCGAGACAGATGACGCGGTGATCAAGGATGGTGTGAGCCGGGGTATTGAACTTCGCCGCCGCCATCTTGGCGGCGAGGGCCATGCCCACGGCGTTGCCCACGCCCTGGCCGAGCGGCCCGCTCGTGGCCTCGACGCCAGGTGTTTCACGGAACTCCGGGTGGCCCGGCGTGCGGCTGTGGAGTTGGCGGAAGTTCTTCAACTCTTGCAGCGGCAGGTCATAGCCGGAGAGATGGAGCCATGTGTAAAGGAACATGCTGCCGTGGCCAGCCGAGAGCACGAAACGGTCGCGGTTGATCCACCGTGGCTGGTCGGGATTGTGCTGAAGCGCACAACCGTAGAGCGCCGCGCCGATTTCGGCGCAGCCGAGCGGCAGACCGAGGTGGCCGGAACTGCAGGCATGCACAGCGTCAATGGCCAACCCGCGTGCCTGCGCCGCGGCGCGAGAAAGGATGTCAATGGGTATAGTCATGGTGTTGAAACTGGCATGGTAGGATTCGGCGTCGTGAAGTCAAGCCGGCGAACCGGCTGAAACGGCAGACGCTTCCTGCTACCAGAATTTCTCCGTGTGGATCTGGCCGGGTTTCTGGGGACTGTGTTCGGCAAAGCCCTCACCGATGAGGAGCGAGGTGACGGATTCGATCATGGCCGGGTGACCACAGAGGAAAATGTGCGTGTTCGCAGGGGTGGGTTGGAAACCCCACGCTGCCTGTATGGCACTGCGTTTCCAGAGATCCTGAACGAAACCCGTGGGGCCTTTCCATGGGATGGGTTCGCCATGCGGCTCATTGATAATGGGCATGTAGACGAAATTCCGGCAGAGACGTTGGAGGGTGAAAAGCTCCGTGCGGTAACCAAGGTCCCAGGAGTGGTAGGCGCCGTGCAACACGGCAAACTTCCTGGGCTTGTCCGTCTCCAGGTGCGTCCGGAGCATGCTCATGTACGGCGCGAGGCCCGTGCCCGTGGCGATGAAAACCACGTGCTGGTCCTCCGGCACGTCTTTCAGCGTGAACATGCCCGTGCATTTCGGCGACAGCCACAAGCGATCCCCGAGTTCCAACGCAAACAGCCTCGGCGTCAGGCCGCCCGAACGCACCAGCGAGATGTAGAACTCCAGATACTCCTTCTCGACGGATGACGAAGCGATGGAGTAAGCGCGGCGGATGAGTTTTTGCGGATCAGGTGCCTGTAGTTCGGCTTCCGATCCTTCACACCGCTTGGCCGATCCCGGCAGCGCCATGACCGTGAACTGGCCCGGCGTAAAATCCGGGAACGTCCAGCCCACCGGTGCGACTCTCAGGATCAGCAGCCCCGGACTGACTTCGGTTCTTTGCGTCACCTGCGCGTTCAAGGTTGTTTCAGCCATGGCATTGTCTCACCGTTTTCCTATCCGATAGAACAGAAGAGCACAAACAAGTTTTGCGGCGTCTCTGTGTGTGGAAAAAACGTCGTTGCCACGCGTACGCGCAATCTTCACCTTGACCGCGTGTGAAAGCCGCGTAATCTGCACAGCATTGTCATTTGCGGCCTCTGAGACTGATATACATGAGAGGGTGTGCCCAAACGTTTCTGCTGAACCAGGAGGTTAGGTGAACTACGCGGTAATTTTCTTTGTCTCGTTCTTGTGTATTCTTTTGGAGCTTTTTTGGACGCGCATTCTTAACTTAAAAGCTTGGAACCATGTCGTCTATACAGTGATCCCGTTCGCGATTCTCGGTTACGGGATCGGCGCGAACCTTCAGATGGTCTTGGCCCGGAAGTTCTCATGGCCGGAGACACGCAAGCTATTCGGTGCGTTACTGTTCGTGTTGGGCCTTGCGGTGGCAATCAGCACTTGGGCCATTATCCGTTTGCCAATCAATATTGAGTACCTTGAGAACTTCTTGGTGACGGTCAGGGCTACGGGGATGCTTTTGGCGGCCTATACGCTTTTTATGCTGCCGTTCGTGATCATTGGCTTCCTGGTTGTTCACCTTTTCGCCACCTCTCCCAAGGAGACTCACAAGCTCTATTGCGTGGACCTCGTGGGCGCGGCTGTAGGTGCGGCGAGTTTCTTCGCCCTGATTGAAGGGCTGGCCGTTGTGCGGTCGCTTCTTGCGCTGTCAGTAGTCAGTGTGGGATTGGGGATCCACATCTGGCTTGAAGGGAAAGTTCGCTGGGTGGCGGCGATCCTGTCCTTTGCGGCGCTGGTGCTGGCCATTGGCGTTACGGAACCGACCGAGTATGTGGTGGACCCGAAGAAAGGATGGGAGTGGATTCCGGGCCAATACAAGACGACTGCGTATGACAAGGTTTCGATAAAATGGCATCCGTTGGGACGGACGGACGTTTATCGAATCAAAGACGCTGAAGTCCGCGCGCAAATGTCCAAAGCTTCCACCGGAACTTTTCAAGTTAACATCTCGCCAGCGCCGGAGTTTGCTTATTTCACTTCGAACTTTCTGGCGGGAACGCCCGTATATCGTTTCGGTGACGTGGAAAAGGGCAGCCAGCACACCCTCAAGCCTTTTTCGTGTGCAATGGAAATTCCCTATGTGCTGCTCACTGCGCCGCGCGTCATGGTCATTGGCGCTGGCGGTGGCCGCGATGTGTTCATGGCCAGGACGCACGGCGCCCGCGAGATCGTTGGAGCTGAGATCAACTCCGCAATCGTGCGGGCGATGTCACCGGGGGGTGAAATGTATGAATACTCCGGTCGGATTTACGATGCGGGGAAGATCTCGTGCGTAGATGGGCGACATTTGGCCAGGACAGCACCTCGTGGCTATTACGATCTGGTGGTGCTCAATGGTGTGGATACGTTTTCTGGTCTTTCATCGGGAGCTTACGCTTATGCCGAGAGCTACCTCTACACCAAGAACGCCCTTGTGGACTACCTGAGGGCGTTGAACGAACGCGGTGTCGTCAACTTCAACCGTTGGCTCTTTTCTCCGCCGAGAGAGACATTGCGTCTCATGGCTGTTGCGCTGGAGGCGCTCAGGGAGATCGGTATTCAGAAGCCGTGGGAGCATATCCTTATCGGCGCTCAGTCAAGCTGGTCTATCACTTTGATCAGGAAGACTCCGTTTACCAGCGATGAGATTGCCAGAGTGGCTGAGTATTTCCGCGACCGGGACGCGAGGCTGCTCTATCCGACACCGCGGGACGCCATTACGAGGAATACCCCCTCGTATTTCTTCAATGCCTATGCGGATGCCTTTCTGGAAGGAAAGGAACGGGTATTTGCCGGACGGTATCCATATGACATTTCTGTCATCACTGACGACAACCCTTTCTTTTACAAATACTACAAATTCCATGCGCAGGACTTCCTCCGACCCAGAGCTTTCCATCACACGGGTTCGATCATCTTCTGGACCCAGCTCCTGGTGCTTGGCCAGGCAATATTCTTCAGCCTTCTGTTTATCGCGTTCCCGTTGGCCATTTCGAGAGAAACGAGCATCTGCAATCTGCCTCGTGGCCAGGTGATGCCGCTGGTTCTGTATTTCGCATGTTTGGGATTGGGCTACATGTTCGTAGAACTTCCATTCATGCAGAAGTTCGTCTTGCTTCTGGGCAGTCCGATTCATTCGATTTCCATTGTCCTCGCTGGTCTGCTTTTCTGGACGGGTGTGGGGAGTCTTATCTTGCCGCGAGTGCAGAGGTTTTTTGCTGACGATCGGAAGACGTTGCTCGTCACTGCCGCGAGTGTTGTTGCCCTTCTTCTTGTCACGATAGCGCTGTTGGGTAAAACGCAGGAAATCGCCATGAGTTGGCCTTTTCCTTTGCGAGCGATGTTCGTTGGACTATGGCTTGCACCGGTGGGCGTGTTGCTCGGCTTCTTCTTCCCGCTGGGACTGCGGGTGGTGGGAACGTTGGGCCAGGCGGCGGTTGCCTGGGCTTGGGGGATCAACTGCGGCTTCAGCGTGTTGGGCTCGATGCTGGCCATCAGCATTGCACAGTTTGCAGGTTTCAATGCGGTGATTCTGATGGCGGCGGTCGTTTACGTGTTCGCCTGGCTGGCTTTTCGTCGGATGCGTGTCTAGCCGCTGGCCCCGCCGCGAGCAAATAACCTTTGCCTGACGGGCCATGCTTCGCGCAGAATGCGCGTGTGAAGCCAATCTTTCTGGCAGTCATGTTGGCGGCGACCGCGACGGCGCTCGCGCAGTCGCCGGTGATGGAAAAACAACTCCTGTTCGGCGGCGCGTCCGCGAAAGGCTGGTCGCCGGCGGAATCCACTGTCGAGGTCTCCACGGCGCGCGTGAAGACAGGGCCGTCGGTGCTGCACTGGCACGTCACGGTGGACTACTACGCCGGCGAGAAGAAGTATCCCATCGGCTGGCCGCGCGTCAGCCGCGCCATTTCCGAGGGTCCGTCGCGCGACTGGTCGGCGTGGGACTATCTGCACATGTGGATCTACACCGACACAACGCGAGCCGCGTTGCCGAAGGAGGCGGTTGGCCTCGGCATTCATGCGCCTGACAGAGCCACGGCGTTGCATCGCCCGCTGACGGAGTTGAGAAAAGGGGAGTGGGTCGAGATCACGGTCCCGGTGTCGGCGCTGCCGCAACCCGGCGACGTGCGGAGCCTTCAGTTCCACATCGCCGAGGCGAACTACAAACACGCGGACCAGCTTGACCTGTTCATTGACGACCTCGCGCTGCTCCGCTACGCGCAGCCGACGATCCTGGATTTTGCGGCGGAAACGGCGGTGATGTTTGCCGGCGAACGGGTCATGCCGGTGAAGTTCAAACTCGCCGGTATCCAGCCCGGCCAGCATGTGGAACTGGTGTGCGAACTGCGACGGGACGGCCAGGCCGTCGCCCAAGTCACTGCCTCCGCAGAGCGCGGCCCGCAACGCGTCGCGCTCGATCTTGGCGGCAAGAAGTTGTCGCCGGGCGACTACGAACTGGCCGCGCGCGTTGCCGGCAATCCGCAACCGGTTACAGCCAAGGTCCGTCTCGTCGAATCTCCGTGGAGGAAATGATCATGCGCCTCACACAATACGCACTACGCATCAGCCCCGCTCTTGCCATCGCTATCAACGCCCACGCCGCGCCGCTGCTCTACGACATGGGCACGGCCAAGTCCGATGTCTGGACCGGCTTCACGAAAGTCACCCACACCACCGTCTTCGATGCGCAAGCCGGTTTTGGATGGCAGAACAAGGATGGCCTCACCTCATCGGCGCGCGCTTACCGCGAGATGATCGAGAACAAGAGCCGCGGCCGTGAAGAGCAGCCGCCCATCTGGACGAACCCGATCACGGAAGACGCCGTCATTGGCGAAAGCGCGAATTCGTTCCTCATCACCGCGCCGCCGGGTGACTGCAACCTCTACGTCGTCTGCGGCACGAGTGACTCGAAGTATCGGGCGCAGTTCTTCGACTTCACCGTGCAGGTCGGTGAGCAGACACAGCGCGTCCGGATCGAAGGCTGCTACCAGTTCCGCACGCTGCGGTTCCGCGCCACGGCCGGCAAGGAGCCGCTGGCCATCAAATTTGCGCCGCGCAGCAAGTGGGTCGTCAACGCCGTCATGGCGTGGACCGACGCCGACGCGCCGCGCGTCCAGAAGGAGATCCTCGCGCCGTTTGAGGAATGGACCTTCCGCATGCCACCGGCGGAGTGGGCGAAGTGGAAGCAGGAATCGGAGCCGCCAACCGGCCCGATGCCGGCGCTGGGCACCGCGGACGAGAAACGTGGCTTCGCCGTCTGGTCGCGGCACTATCTCGAATGCATCTATCCCCACACCAACCCGCGCGCCGAGGACTTGAACCCCGAACTGCGCGCATTCGCGACGCCGGGTGAGTTTGAGCCGGTGAACTTCATCGTCCGGCCGTTGCGGGACCTCGCCAGCGCGAAGGTCAGCGTGAGCGCCATCGGCCCGGTGCCCGCGAAGAACATCGAAGTGCGCCGCGTTCGCTACATGATGGCGCGGCCGAATTACACGGTGCTTCATCGCTGCCGCGTCGTGCCCGACGTGCTGGAGCGGTTCAAGGGCGGTGACCTCAAGGCTGGCGAGAATGCGCGCTTCTGGCTGACGATCCGCGTCCCCGACAACGCCCCGGCGGGCGAGTATCGCGGCAACGTCACATTTACCTGCGCCGGCGGCAAAGCGGTTGTGCCGGTCAAGCTGCGGGTGTTGCCGTTCAAGCTGCGCGAGGATCCAACGAAGATTTTCGGCATCTACTATCACCATCCGCTCGACGGCGCTGCCGAGGCGAAGGACGATGTTTCACGCGAGTATTGGACGCGCAAAGCCGACCTGGAGCACGCCGACATGGTCGCCCACGGCACGCGCAACGTGGTGCTCTCAATCAGGTGCCCGCCTGCGGACAAGGATGGAAAATTCGACATCAAGTGGGACACGCTGGCCACCAAGGTTGAGATGTGGAAAAAACACGGCTTCGTCGGCCCGATGGTCATGGGCATCAACAGCGGCGGCGTTTACGCCAAATACATGAAGGAGCACCCTGGCTCGCACTTGCGCGGCGTGAAGGACCCGCCGGAGGAGTTCAGCCGCGAGATGACAGCGATGGTGCGCGCCATCGAGGCTGGCCGAAAGGAACGCGGCTGGCCGGAGTTCCTCTATTATCCGGTGGATGAGCCAAGCACGAACCCCGACTCGGTCAACTTCATGGTGAAGGTATTGAAGGCGTGCAAGGCCGCTGGCGTGCGGACCTACGTGACGGCGGACCCCACGCACGAGCAGTTCGAGCCGATGCGGCCGTTCATTGACGTGTGGAGCACACAGCCGTTTGCGCCGGACCGAGAGACGGTGCTTGCCGACATGAAGGCGCGGAAGGTGGAATACTGGTGCTACCCCAACCACGTCAACGGCGAGAACGACCACACGCCGGTGACCGGCGCGCGGATGACGTACGGCTTCGGCTTCTGGCGCAGCGGATTCCTCACGCTCATCCCGTGGATTTACCAGGCCAGCGGCGGCGACCCGTGGAACTACCTCGACAGCTCCTCGATGGATTTCTTCAACCGCAGCGAGCAGGACGGCGCGCCGATTCCCGTCGCGATGTGGGAGGCGTATCGCGAAGGTTACGACGACTATCGTTACATCCACACGCTGGAGCAACTCATTGCCGAGGCGAAGAAGAGCGGCAAGCCGGCGGCGCAGGATGCCGCAACGAAGGCGGAGCGCGAGTTGAAGTTCGCTTGGGACTCCATCCGCGTGCAGGCGAAATACAAACACGACGATCTCTGGTCGCCCGCCGAGTTCGACGTTTACCGCTGGCTCGTGGCGCAGCAGATTCTCGCCGTGCGAAACGCGCTGCGGTGAGCTTGCGTCGCCCGGTTGCCAATAAGCCGGTGGGCAGAAGCGTTGTAGCGGGCGTGCAAAGCGCGCCAATCAGCCAATCGTGGGGGGCATCATGAAGGCCACTCGGTTCTTGCTCGCCGGATTGGCTGCATTACTCTTTCTGCCCGCTGTGACAACTCATGCCCAACAACCTCCATCGCGCCGGCCACAGGGGCCGCGGCCGTTGCCGGAAGGGGTGCGCGCAGTGCGCGACATCGAGTATGTTCCCGGCGGCGGCAAGGCACAGTCGCTCGATCTCTACCTTCTGAAGAGCGACAGGCCGTTACCGTTGGTCATCTGGATTCACGGGGGCGCATTCCGCTCGGGCAACAAGGCGCAATGCCCCGCGATAGCTCTCACCCGCGGCGGGTATGCCGTGGCGAGCCTCAACTACCGGCTCAGCGGACAGGCGGTTTTTCCGGCGGCCATCGAGGACTGCAAGGCCGCCGTGCGTTGGCTGCGCGCGCACGCCAGGGAATACAACCTCGATCCCGACCACTTTGGCGCGTGGGGTTCGTCAGCGGGTGGCCACCTCGTCGCGCTGCTTGGCACCAGCGGCGGCGTGAAGCAACTCGAAGGCAGAGGCGGCAATCTTGAATTCAGCAGCCGCGTGCAGGCCGTGTGCGATTGGTTTGGACCGACCGATTTCACGCAGATGGAGGCGCACGCGCTCACTCCGGGCAAGCCGTTCAACCACGATGCAGCCGATTCGCCTGAGTCGCTCTTCATTGGCGGCCCGGTTCAGGAAAACAAGGACAAGGCTCGCGCCGCCAACCCGATCACCTACGTCACACCTGACGACCCGCCGTTCCTCATCATGCACGGCGACAAAGACCGGCTCGTGCCACATCACCAGAGCGTCCTGCTCGATGCCGCGTTGAAGAAAGCCGGTGTCGAGGTCACGTTCCACACCGTCCAGGGCGCTGGCCACGGCTTCGGCGGGCCGGAGGTCATGCGGAGAGTCGAGGCGTTCTTCGACAAGCACCTGAAGAAGCCTGCCTCGCCATAAATCCGCGAAGAATTTCGCGCGCCAGCTTCTTCTCGGCGTGGTTGGGAGTCTTTCGCATGGTGGCGACCATTCTCCGGCTGTCGCGCGCGCGGCCGACTTCGGAGAGGATCGTGCGCAATGGGTCGGCTTCCAGCGCGGCGCTGCCCACCACGCGTGTCAGGCCGCGGCGCACGCACGCCATGAGCGTCGTTTCCACCTGCGACTGGCTGCATTCGCGCACACACACAAACGGCGTGCGGCACGCAATGGCGTCGTTGACCGTGCCGCCGCCGGCGCGCGTGACGAGCAGGTCCACGAACGGGAAGAGTTCCTGCGTTGTGCCACCGGGCACCGGAGCAAAGGCGCGGACACGCGGACATCGGCGGGCTACAGCGGGATCGGTCAGGCGGGCGATGGCGCCGCGATCGGCGATGCGCTGTGGAATGTAAAACACCACGTTGAGCCGCCGGGCTTCGAGTTCGGCGCTGGCGTCGAGGAAAGCCGGAACGAGCCGTTGCAGCAGCGCATCCCACGCCGGCGTGTCGCCGCCTTGAATCATCACAATGCGACCCGGTGCGTTCAGACCGAGATACTCGCGCGCCCGCTGCTCGTTCCACGAGGCCGTGCCACCGAGCACGCCGGAGAGCTGATGCACCACCGCGTGCGGCGCGACACTCCGCCAGTGAGTGCGGAACAACGGCGGTGAGATGAATTGCGGAAAGAGAAACAGTTTCCGCGTAAACGATTCATCCCGGCGGACGGCGGCGACGAGGTTGCGCCACTGCGTGCGTTGGCGGGGCGTCACCGGCGCATGGGTGTCAGCGAGGATCATCTCCAGCGTTTGACCCCATGCGTGGTCGAAGATGCTGACGCACGGGAGGCCGCGCTTGGCGGCCCACCGCGCGGCGGCGGGAACGCCGAACTCGACGACAAGGTCGAAATTGCCGGAGCGCGCGCCGGTGGCGTAACGGTTGCTGCTGGCGCGGTAATCCCCGATCAGCGTGAGCGTGCCGGGGATGGAGACTTCGCCAGTGGCCGGATTCTTGTCGAGTTGGATGAGATTGCAGACCGGCTCCACGTTCACAAGGCCGGCGGCTATGAGGTTGCGGTAGAGGCTGCGGTTGTAGCCGGCGCGCGAACGGTTCCAGATCGTCACGTGGCTGCCGGGCAGTTGCGCGAGCAGTTCCTTCACGACATAGGAGAGTAGCGCGGAGGGACCGAATCCGTCCTCGTTCGGCACGGCAAGGATTCGCAACGCGGGTTTCATCGCTGGTTTCCAGCACTACCAAGAACCGCGCGTTGCCGCCAGCAAATGCGCGGAAAAACTTTGCGGTGTCTGCGCCGGATCGTTATGGTTTCGCCATGAACGGTCGCGAAAGAGTCCTCGCCATGCTGGAAGGCCGGCCAACAGACCGGCTGCCGCTGATGCCCATCACCATGATGTTTGCCGCCGATTGCATCGGCGCACGCTATGGCGACTACGCGCGCGACCATCGCGTCATGGTCGATGCGCAGATTCGCACCGCCGAGAAGTTCGACTTCGATTACGTCTCCAGCATTTCCGACCCCGCGCGCGAGGCAGCCGACTGCGGCGCGCACATCGAGTATTTCGACAACCAGCCGCCGGCGATCAACGAGAACGACGCGCGGCTCGCCGACAAGACCGAGCTGGCGCGGCTGAAGGCGCCCGACCCGCTCGGCGGCGGCCGGATGCACGACCGCGTCAAGGCTTGCGCGCTGTTCCATGAGCGCGTCCGTGGCGGGAAGCTCATCGAAGGCTGGGTCGAAGGCCCGTGCGCCGAGGGCTCCGACCTGCGCGGCATCAACACGCTGATGCTCGATTTCTTCGACGACGAGAAATTCATCCGCGACCTGTTTGAGTTCATCGTCGGGATGGAACTGCGCTTCGCCCGCGCGCAAGTCGAGGCAGGCGCGGACATCATCGGCGTGGGCGACGCGGCGGCGTCGCTGGTCGGGCCGGAGATTTACAACGAGTTCGTCTGGCCCTACGAGAAGAAGCTCGTGGACGGCCTGCATGCAATGGGCACGCGCGTGCGCCTGCACATCTGTGGCAACACCGGTGCCATCCTCGAAGGCATGGGCAAACTCGGCTGCGAGATCGTGGACCTCGACTCGATGGTGTCGCTCGCCGACGCGCGCGAGAAGATGGGGCCGCAGCAGGTGCTGCTCGGCAACATCAACCCGGTGAGCGTCCTTCGCGACGGCACGCCGGAGTCAGTGGCGGCGGCCATTGCCGAGTGTCATTGCCAGGCCAGTCCCCGCTACATCGTCGGCGCCGGCTGCGAAGTCCCCCGCGACACGTCCGAAGCCAACGTCCTGGCCCTGACCCATTACGCCCGGTCGCATTGAAGCGCGAGCGCGGCGCGATCAGAGACGGGCCATCGGATCGGACTTCGCTGAGTTTTTGACAGCAGGTAGAGAATCGGGTCAACGATACAAAACCGATCCCGACTATCAATCCTTGCTGGAAGACATTTCTCCTGAAGGCAGAACTTCCGGATTGTCGTTTTCCAGATTTGAGATCAGAGCACGCAGTTCCTCCCGGCGCGGTTCGAGTTCCCGGCGCACGGCCCATTGGTTCAGCCAGTAAACGCCCCAAACGATCAGTGTTGGTACCGCGATTATTACTGCGCTTGCGAGCCGGTGGCGCCAACCGCCCGCCCAAGTGAGCCATGTCACGTGACCGAGAAATGCGGCCATGGCGGCGGCGACCGGGAGCAGATACCACCAGAACACATTTCGCAGCAACCCAATCTGGTGTTCCACTTGTGCCAGCAAACGCTCAAGGCAATCCCGCAGCGGGTTGTCCAACTGAGGCTGTCGCCGTTTCTGGAGCATCCGATCCGTCAACATGAACCCCGCGACCCACAGCACCGCCGGAATCATCAGAAAGAATGTCCACGGCAAATGCTCCCTCACGCCAATCCAAAGGATTATCGGCACCATTAGCAGGGCCACGCCAATTTCCCGCGCATCGCGCCAGAAAATCATAGCTTCAAAATGTTTTTTATTCCTTTTCAGGAGTTGCAACAGCACGGTGGTGTCAATCGTCAATTGGACTGCCGAGGTTTGGGTTTTCCATAGCTTCTTCAATTCATCAGGATTCATGCGCTACTCCTTCATTAACTCCGCCAACTGCTTTCGGACGCGGCTCAATTTCACACCCACGTTGCTCTCCGAGATGCCGAGCACTTCCGCCATTTCGCGGTAGCTCATATCGTCGAGATAAAGCAGCAGCAGCGCCGCGTCAGCCTTGGGCAATTGGCGGATGGCTGTGTAGAGGTGCTCAACAATTTCCTTGTCTCGCAGGCGTTGCACATCGCCATTCCCGACTGCGGGAACGTCCTCTACTTCAAGGAGCGGTATTTGCCGGTCTCTTCGCCGCTGTGACTTTCGGTGCGAAGCGAGCGCCGTATTCAACGCCACACGATATACCCATGTGGACGCTTTGGCCTTTCCTTCAAACTGTGGCAGCGAAATCCAGAGTTGAAGCAGAATATCCTGAACCAAGTCCTTTCGGTCCTCATCTGTAAACGTGTAAGCGCGGGCCACTTTGAACACGATGCCGCTGTGCTCCTGGAGCCAAGTCTTGAACACTGCCTCTGTATTGTCGTGGTCCATTTCGTGAGTCGTCGTTCTAATTCTATTGGTAGCGGCTGAAGCCGTTTTCTTACAACAAAATCGAACCAGCCAATGATCGCACGCGCAATGCAAACCGACGCAGTCATCACGCGGTCATTTGGCGGACAGTCCTTCAAATTGGTTTACGCGGGGCGTCGGTTTCGGCAAAGTACCGTCCATGCGCTACCTATTGCCCCTGCTGTTGCTCGCGGTTGCTGCGCGGGCTGAACTGAGGACCGACATCAAGTTCGCCCAAGTGGGCGGCACGAACCTGACGCTGGATGCGTTTGTGCCGGAGGGCAACGGGCCGTTCGCGACGTGCATCCTCGTTCATGGCGGAGGATTCACGAGAGGCGACAAGACCACGTTTATCAAGCCGCTGTTCGAGCCGTTGAGCAAGGCGGGGTTCACGTGGTTCACGATCAACTACCGGCTCGCGCCGCAGCATCGTTACCCGGCTTGTATCGAGGACGTGGAGAGCGCCATCCGCTGGGTGAAGGCGCACGCGGCGGAGTACAAGGCCGACCCGAAACGCATCGCGCTTATCGGCGAATCGGCGGGCGGCTATCTGGTATCAATCGTCGGCGTGCGGGGAAAGGGCGACACGCGCGTGGCGGCGGTGGTGCCTGTCTATGCGCCGCACGACCTGGAGTCGCGAGTGAAGCAGAGCAAAACCATTCCGACATGGGTGGAGGCGTTGTTCGGGCTGACGGAATTAAATGACGCGACGTGGAAAGTCTTGCGCGAGGCGTCGCCGATCACCCACGTCCATAAAGGGTTGCCGCCGTATCTGCTCATTCACGGCACCAAGGACGACAAGGTGCCGTTCGAGCAGTCGCCAAAGTTCCAGGAGAAGATGAAGGCCGCCGGTAACGCGTGCGACCTCATCGTTGTCGAGGGTGGCGGGCACGGCATGGGTGGCTGGGAAAAGATTGATCCGAGCTACAAAGAGAAACTGGTGACATGGCTGCGAGGAACGCTGGATGCGAAACCGCCGGTTCGACAACCCTGAATCCTCTTCGGAGTCTTGGGTTCCCGCCTGCCGCAAAATTGAGCTTGCCATAGCCACTCACTAGGAGCGTTATGTTCTCCGCAGCGAAGGCGTCGTGGAACGGCAATGGTGCTCGCCCGGCGCTTTCGCGGCCAGGCGTCACAATCAGCGCACCGACATCAACCAACAAGAGAGACTCAATGAACGCAACCTATCGCCACCTTCTTTACTGCGCAGCCGCCACCATCGGTCTCGCGCTATGTTCCACCACCGATGCCGCTTCGTTGCCGAAAGGCATCGAGATTGGCTGCTCGGCCTACACGTTCCGCCACCTCACGGCGTTTGAGGCCATCGAGAAAACGAAAGAGTGCGGCGGCGATGTGATCGAGTTCTTCCTCTGGCAGAAGCTCAGCCCCGAGAACCCCAAGGTCATCCTGAACATGGATCTGCCGGATGAGCATATTGCGGCTCTCAAGGCCAAGCTGAAAGCGACCGGTGTGCGCGCGGTCAACGCCTACTTCAACAACGCGCCGTTCCAGGACAAGGCCGGCGCCGAGGCCGGCGTGCGCAAACTGTTCGAGTTTGCCCGCACGATGGGCTTGCGCAAGCTTACCGGCGAGCCGCCCGCCGACAAGCTCGATCTCGTGGAGAAGATGGTCAAGGAATTCGATGTCCAACTTTGTTTCCACAACCACCCGAAGAATCCGAAGAAACCCGAGTACATGAACTGGGACCCGAAGTATCTGCTGTCGTTGATGGACAAGCGCGACCCGCGGATGGGCTTCTCGGTGGACACCGGCCATCTCGCCCGCTCCGGCGTGGATTCTGTTGAGACACTCAAGATGTTCAAGAAGCGCACGCTGTCGGTGCATCTGAAAGACGTGAAGGAAGCCAAGTCCGATAGCGGCGACCTGCCCTACGGTCAGGGCATTGCGAACATTGCCGGCATCCTGGCCGAACTGAAGAACCAGAACTTCCACGGCCACATCGGCGTGGAATACGAACATCAATCCGATCAATTGATGGACGACGTGAAGTTCTGCATTCGTTTCATGCGAGAACACCTCGGCGCGAAGTAATTCGCTCGATGCCGTGAGATCGGCGCGCGTCCTCAGTGTCCGCGTCTGTCTCAAGCTTCCTTGACGAGGTCCGCCTGCCGCGAAGAATGTTGCGACTGCGATGCCGCCGCATCGCAGAATTTTCGGCAACTGCCGCCTGTTTGTGGAATGTAACCAGTGAATGACCTCGACGGATGATCTTCGGCACGATCAGTTCCTGCGCTTGTTTACGGCCAATGAACCGGCGTTGCGGGCGTTCGTACGTTCGCTCGTGCCGACCCTGGCCGACGCCAACGACGTCATGCAGGAGGTGGCCATTGTGTTGTGGCGCAAGTACGGAGAATGCGCCACGGGCGAGGATTTCCGGCGCTGGGCCTTCGGTGTAGCCAAGTTCAAGGTTCTCTCCTGGCAGCGCGACCGCGGGCGTGACCGGCATGTGTTTCAGGAAGACCTGACCGACCTGCTGGCCAGCGAGGCGGTGGCACGCTCGGACCGGTTGGAGGCACAACGCGAGGCGCTGCGGCTTTGCCTGCAAAAACTCCCGCCAGAGCAGCGCCATCTTGTGGACTCGGCCTACGCGCCGGATACGCGCATGGATGAGTTGGCGCGCCGCGCGGGCCAAACCGCGATGGCGCTCTACAAACGGCTGCATCGGATTCGCATGGCGTTGGTCGAATGCACGCGGGGCGTGCTGATGAAGGAGGGATGGTCATGACCCCGAACGACCCGCGGCTGGATTGGATGCGGCAGTATGCCGAGGGCACGGCTTCGGCGGAAACGACCGCACAGCTGCAACAAGCGCTGCGCGACGACCCGGAGTTCCGTTCGTTGTTCCTGGAATACTTGAATCTCGACCTCGCGCTGTCAGCGAACGCGGTGCTGCCTGCCCCGGGATCGGAGACCGTTGTGTGCGTGCCGCAGTCACGCTGGCAACTCTGGCGTCTGGTCGCGACGGCAGCAGCGGCGTGTGCGGCGCTGATCTTTGCGCTGAGTTGGTGGCACGCCGAGCGACCGCCCTTCGCGACCGTCGCCAGCGGTGTAGGCGCCGGGTCGTTGGCCAACGGCGCTCAGGTTTGCGGCGAGGTCCACGAAATAAAAGAGGGGCTTCTCGACATGATCACGGCGCGCGGCGCGCGAATCGTCATTGAAGCGCCGGCGACGTTTCGCTTCGAGTCCGCGCAACGGCTTCGCATGATGCACGGACGCATTTCGGCCGACGTGCCGCCCGCGGCGAAAGGTTTTACGGTCATCACGCCGACGGGCCGGGCGGTGGACCTCGGCACAAAGTTTGGCGTGGATGTGCCGTTGCACGGCGAGGCGGAAATCCATGTGTTTCAGGGCAAGGTCATCGCGCAATCGGCTGGCGGCGGCAAACGCCGGAGCCTGCGCGATGGCGAAGCGTTTGCGCTGCAGTCGGGGGCGGGTGTGACGCGCGAGTTGCGTTCGGCGGCGTTTGTCCGGCACGAGGAAGTGGCTTCGTTGCACGCCGCGCTCACGGCGGGCCAGCGGGCGCGTTCAGCGGCGGCGCTGGCCGCGATGCGGCGTGATCCGGCGCTCATTGCGTTGCTCGATTTTGAATCGCCCGACCTCCCGCCGGGCCACTACCGGATTGTGCAAGGCCGCTGGCCCGGTTCGCGCGCGCCGGAGTTTGTGAACGTTGCCGATCGCATGAAGCTCGATGCCGGTGGCGACCGTGCGTGGCCGCAATTGACGCTGGCGGCGTGGGTGCGGTTGGACCGGCTGGGCGCGCCGTATCAATCGCTGTTGCACACCGATGGTTGGAGCAAGAACAAGCCTGGCCAGGTCCACTGGATGCTCACGCACAGCACGACGATGCGTCTGGCGCTCTTCGGCAATACGCTCGCGCCCGGCTCCGACGAGCGTCATGGATTCCCCGACTCGCTCACGCCTGTGCTGTCGGAGCAGGGCCGCTGGGTGCATCTGGCGGTTGTTTACGACTCGGAGAAGCGCACCGCGCGCTTCTATTTGAACGGCCGGTTTGACAAGGAAACGCGCCAGGAGATCGCTCATCCCGCCCGGCTCGGCCCCGCGCAGATCGGCAATTGGGACCAGCATGACCGCAAGCTCAGCGGTCGCATGGATGAACTAATCCTTCTGGGTCGCGCGATGAGCGATGGAGAGGTGCTCGCGCTTTTTGATGCCGGAAACCCTTATTACTAACCCTATGAAACGCGCTCTCATTGCCAGCCTGCTGCTGGCCGGATTACCCGTTGCCATTGCTGTAGCAGATGAATTGACGATTGAGGCGAAAGACTTCGACGACGGCAACGTTCGCGTCAGCCTGACTGGGCAGCCGTATGCCGATGGACACTCCTGCATTTGGCACGGAGGCATTTCGCCAGACCGGGCGGAGTATGTTGTCGGGTTTCCCGACACGGTGGACTACACGCTGTCTGCTTTGTATGCGGCGAAGGATTCGCGGCCGGTCGAGATTAGCGTGGACGGAAAGAAGACGCACACCGGCCTTGCTCGCGTGACGGGCAGTTGGAGTACCAAGACCGCGAAATGGGAGAAACAATGCACGCTACGCATCGAACGCGGCATGCACAGCATCGTGATCGAGCGCGAAGGCCCCTTCCCGCACATCTGCGCGCTGCGTCTGCAATCGCCGGACGGCGCGAAACTGACACGGCTCAGCCCGGAGCAGCGCGCCGAACGGGTGCGGCTCAACGCACAGCGGGCGCGCGTGCAGGCACAAACCGCTGCGCTGAATAATGCCAACCCGGAATCAGTGCGGCTGGCCATCGAAGACCTGGAGAAGACCTTCCCGGGCCGATACGACGCGCCGACGCACCGAAAGGCGCTGGCCGAGTTTGAGACCAAGCGCGCCGCGATGTTGAAGTCCCTTGCGGAAGGCAAACCCGCCGAGCCTGGCGAGATCGAGAAACTTCTGGCCGGCGTCCGCACGGCTCTGCTGGCGAATCCACTGCTCGATTTCGACAAATTGTTGGTGGTGCGGCGAACTCCCGCCACCAGCACCGGTTTCGTGCCGCACAATTACCTCACGCACGCCGCCATGCCTCGGAGTGGTTACGACAACGAAATCGCTGTTCTGTCGAACCTCCGCGGCCAGCCGAAACTGGAGGGATTCTACAAGCCGGACGGCGCCCGCATTGTTCGCGATGTGCGCCTCGATTTCTCCGGCGAGCGGATGTTGTTCTCCAGCGTGGACGATCACAAGCGATGGGCGATCTTCCAGGTCCGCAGCGACGGCGGAGGCGTGCAGCAACTGACACCGACGAATTATCCCGACCTCGATTTCTTCGATGCCTGCTATCTGCCGAGCGGCAAGATCATCGTTTGCTCGACGGCGAACTATGTCGGATTGCCGTGTCTCGACGGCAATCAGCAGATTGCGAGTCTCTACCTGCTCGACCCGGCTGCGAAGGTGCTGCGTCAGCTCACCTTCGACCAGGATAGTGACAACGATCCCACCGTGCTCAACGACGGCCGCGTGCTCTATCAACGATGGGAATACAGCGATATCCCGCATTACTTTTCGCGACGGCGGATGAGCATGAATCCCGACGGCACCAGCCAACTCGCGCTCCACGGCAGCAATTCCTGGTTCCCAACGGCGCTCCGATTTGCGAGGCCCGTGCCGGATCATCCGAGTCGCATTGTTGGCATCATCAGCGGCCACCATGACCATGGCGATTGCGGCCGGCTCGTGCTGCTCGATCCGGCGTTGGCGGGCACGTATCCGTTTCGCTACCGGCCCGCGTCGAAAGAGTGGGGCGAAGAAGGCAAGCCTATCGCGGTGACACCGGAGATTCTGCCGGCAGAGCAGACAGGTTTTCTGCAACTCATCCCCGGCCGCGGCAAGCCGGTGGCCGGCACGGTGTGCGACGCGATCATCAATCATCACTACTTCAAGGAACAACCATCGCTGACCACGCACCCGCATCCGCTCAGCAGCAAGTATTTCCTTGTCTCGATGAAGCCGACGCCACAAAGCCTCTGGGGCATCTATCTTGTGGACGTGTTCGACAACGCGACGCTGATCGCGGAGTTCGAGGGCGCGGCACTGTTCGAGCCGCAGCCCTGGGTCGCGCGCCCGCGACCGCCAGTGATCCCGGAGCGCATCACGCCCGATAGCCGGACGGCGGAAGTCCACATCGCCGACATCTATAGCGGCCCCGGCTTGCAAGGCGTGCCGCGCGGCATGGTCAAGAGCCTGCGCGTTTTTGCCTATCACTTTGGTTACATGAAAAAGGCCGGCTTCCCGCTCATCGGCATCAATTCCGGCTGGGACGTGAAGCGCGTGCTCGGCACGGCGAAGGTCGAGGCCGACGGCTCCGCGTGTTTCCAGATTCCCGCCAACACGCCCGTGTCGATCCAGCCTCTCGACAGCGAAGGCCGCGCGGTGCAACTGATGCGGAGCTGGCTGGTCGGCATGCCCGGCGAGCGCGTCTCCTGCGTTGGTTGCCACGAGAAGCGCATGGAGACGCTGCCGTTGCAGCGAGGCCTCGCCGACGCGCGCAAGAGCCAGCCGCTCCAGCCGTGGCATGGTCCCGCCCGGCCGTTCGCGTTTGCGCACGAGGTGTTTCCGGTGTTGGAGAAATATTGCATCGCCTGCCACGACAAGCCCGCGACGGTCGGTCCGCGCAGCAAGCCGTGTTTCAAAACTCCCGACAGCGCCTACGACACGCTGCATCCCTACATTCACCGCGCCGGAGTCGAGGGCGACATGGACTTGTTGACGCCCATGGAATACCACGCCTCGACCAGTCTGCTGGTCCAGATGCTGGAGAAGGGCCATCACGGCGTGAAGTGGGCGGATATGAGCCGCGAAGCGCGGGAAAGACTCTATTGCTGGATTGACCTGAACGTGCCGCGCGTCGGCAGTTGGAATCCGCCGCAGTGGCAGAACTGCGACCAGCAGAAGCGCCGCTGCGAACTGGCCAAAGCGTTCGCCAACAACGACACCGACTCGGAGGCGGAGTTCAAGATGGCGGACGAAGCTTTTCAGAAGCGGATGCCGGTGAAGTTTGCCGCGCCGCCGCCGGTCGAACCGGCCAAGTCCGACGGCTTGAAGGCGGCCGGCGCCGCGAAGACCACAACCGGGGCGCCACGCACGATCGAACTCGGCAACGGTGTCAGAATGAGCTTCGTGCAGATTCCCGCCGGAGAGTTTGTCATGGGCAGTCTCGATGGCGCGCCGGACGAACGGCCGCGCGCGGTGGTGCAGATGAAGCAGCCGTTTTGGATGGCCGTCACCGAAGTGACCAACGGCCAATTTGCCCGGTTCGATCCGGAACACGACACGCGCTACGTGGACATGCACTACATGGATCACACCGTGCCGGGTCACATCGCCAACCATGCCAACCAGCCGGTCGCGCGCGTCTCGTGGCAGCAAGCGATGCGGTTTTGCCAGTGGCTCAGCCGCAAGACCGGCCAGCTTGTGACGTTGCCGACCGAGGCTCAATGGGAATGGGCCGCGCGCGCCGGCAGCGACACGCAGTTCTTCTATGGCACAATGGACAGTGACTTCAGCCGGTTCGCGAATCTTGCCGACCAATCGTTGCGCTGGTATCGGATGAAATTCGACGGCGCCAGCGCGTTGCCGCGGCGCTACGAGTATCCGCCGCAGATGAACTTCCCGCTGCACGATGAGCGCTTCCGCGACAAGTGGCATGTGGTGGATTACGTCGGCCAGACCGAACCGAACGCATGGGGCCTGCAAGATATGGTCGGCAACGTCAGCGAATGGACCCGCTCCAGCTATCGCCCGTATCCCTATCGCGACGACGGCCGCAACGACGAGAGCCTCGCTGACCGCAAAGTGGCCCGCGGCGGCTCGTGGGCTGACCGTCCCGCCGACGCCGGCTCGTTCGTGCGCCGCGCCTTCGAGTCGTGGCAGAAAGTCCACGACGTGGGCTTCAGGGTCATCATCAACCCATCGCCGGCGGCGAATATTCCACCCGTCGCACAATATCGTTGAATATTGAGCAGAGAATGGAGAATTGATTCATGAAACATATCGCATGGTTGTTGTTCCTGGCGCTCGTTGCACCTCTGTCACTTTCAGCAGCAGAGCCAGTGCTTCTGTTAACAAAGCCCGGCAAGGTGCTGTTGAGCGAAGATTTTTCCGGCGCGTCGCTGCCCGCGAAGTGGCAGCCGGGTGGGCGGCCGAAAAGTTTTAGTATCGTGGACGGCGTGTTACAGGGTGTCTGTCCGCCGGACGACGGTCACGGACCCGCCATCGGCGTGCCGATTGAGGGACGCAACCTCACCATCCAGTTTTCAGTGAAGATGGCGAAGCCCGGCCTCGTGCTGTTCCTCGTGGATGGCGAGAGCCAGTTCGGCGGCACGGCGCATCTGTTGCGCGTTGCGCTCGGCAACAAGTTTGCCGCGTTGCAGCAGGACCGCGGCAGCCTCGAGTCCAAAAAAGCGCAAGCCGCCGAGAAGGCCAAGGCGGCAAAAGAAGGCCGCAAGCCCGCGCCGCCCACCCCGGAGCAACTGGCCGACCCGAAGTTCTATCGCACGGAGACTCTGGACCGGAAACCCGCGAAGCTGGACGACGGTCAATGGCATCACGTGCTCATCGAGATGCGCGGCAACGAGGCCGTGGCCCAGGTGGATGGGGTGGTGTTGCGGGCCACGGGCACGGTGTTCGACGCGAAGAAATCCCGTCTCGTCTTCCTCATTGGCTTGAGCGGCACGATGCTGATTGACGATGTGAAGGTGTGGGAGAACTCCGCGCTCTCGGTGAAATAACCCACGCGGAATTGAGGGGGCTTTGCTCTGGCGCTGGCAGCAGGTTCGGATCGCCGTGCTGGGTGGGCGGGAGAGACGGGAAAAAGTAATATTGACAGCCAACAGACGTTCCGATAAAAGGAACGCCGTTTTCTTTATCGGAACATCTGTTTAGGAACTGCTCATGCCGCTAGTGCTCAGTCTCGACAAGAGTCTCGATGTCATGGAAGCCGTCGCCGGCCATCCGGAAGGGATCGGCACCCGCGCGCTGGCCAAAGAGATCCGCATCAACCTCACCAGCGTCCACAATATTGCGGCCACGCTGAAGCGCCGCGGTTATCTGAGGCAGGACGCGGGCAAACGATTTCTGCTCGGGCCGCGGTTGATGTTTCTCGCGCGCCACGCCGACTTTCTGAACGTGATGACGGAAAGCGCGCTGCCGCATGTCCGGGCGCTGGCGAAAAGCGTCGGCGAGTCGGTGCTGCTTGCAGCACTGGTGGATGGCCGCATTGTGCGTCTCGTTTATATGGTGTCACCGCAGGCTCTGGCGGTGCAGGAGCCGGAGGATGTTGGCTCGGGAGCGTATTGCACCGCCACGGGCAAGGTGCTGCTTGCGGCGATGTCTGCGCACACACTGGACGCCTACATGAAGGAGACGCCGTTGGTGCGCTACACGCCGCGCACGCTGGCGACGTCGTCGAAACTTCTCGCGGAGTTGGAGCGTGTGCGCCATCAGGGTTTCGCCATGACCGCCGATGAGTTGTGCGAGGGCGTGAGCGGTTTCGCTGTGCCTGTATCTGATCCCTGGCGCAGTATTTCAGCTGCTCTGGGTGTTGGCGCGCCGACGGTGCGCTTTGGCAGAAAACGGCGGGAGCAGGTGTTGAACGAATTGCGAAAAACATCTGCGCTCATCGCACGGGCGTGGTGGAGCGATCGTTCCACGGAGAAACCGGCATGAAACTGCGCAACGTAACACTTGAGATGAGTCCGAAGCCGTTCCGCGCGATGAGCGAGGGGGCTATTCGCGAAGTCTGCCGGAACATCTACCGCCAGTGGTCGAACCTCACACGCGAGGCGGACCAGATTTCAGTCATGTTGTGGACTGCTGACGGCTCGGAGATTCTCGACTATCGTGGGCGCGCCGAGGACGAAATCGAGTGGGCTCGTTACATCGGCTTGCCAAACGCGAAGCTGGAGCCGGTCAAAGGGATGCCCGCTGAGAAGAACCTGCACAGCCAAGCGGTCTATTACATGGACAATCCGCCGAAGCTTACCTATGGCGGGTTGGCGACCATCGTGCGGTTGCTGAAGGAGGTTGGTCGCGAAGTCAGCGGCAAGCCGATCCGTGTCGGGGCGACGTTTGATCCAGGTGGCGAGTTTGCGAAGTCGCCGTTCAAGTACAAACGCCATCCCGAAATCTGTCTCGGCGGCACGATGGGCAAGGGGACGTTCGTTTGTTGCTACGCGACGCTCAATGCCGACAACGAACACTACGCCGGTTTCCCAAACGGTATTCCGCAGGACACGCCGCTTGGCACGTTCTTCGGCCGGCAGAGCCAGCATTTTCTGAAAGACCTCGGCTTCGACTACATCTGGTTCTCGAACGGTTTCGGTTTCGGACTCGAGACGTGGAAGACCACTGGGCCGATGTTTGACGGAAAGGGATTCTCGCCGGAGCGCGCAGGCGAGATTCGCGAGAAGATCCTGAACTTCTGGCGGTGTTTCCGTAAAGAGTGCCCGGCGTTTCCCATCGAGACACGCGGCACCAACCTCGTCACTGGATCGGACCTGGCCTCCAATGCCACGCCACTGAAGGACATTTACGCAGGCGGATTCAACATGACGCCGCCACCCAACTCGCCGTGGGCCGCGCTCAATGGCGACTTCGGCCTCGAACTGGTTGGCTACATGTCGCGCATCGCTGAACTGCCGCCGGGCAAAAGTTTCCCGTTCCGCTTCTACACGCACGACCCGTGGTGGCTCAACAGCCCCTGGCTCGACCGCTACAACCGCGAGCCACAGGACATTTATCTTCCGCTCGCCATCAGTCGCATCAACGCCGAGGGCCGCGTCGAGAACCCGGACTCGATCGCGCTGCTGACGATTGACGATTCCTACGGCCGCACACCCGACCAGGTGCCGAACGAGGTCATCCCGCACTTGCACGAGGCGATGCGGCACGCGCCGGATCAGCCGGGGCCTCTGGTTTGGATTTACCCATTCGACGAATACCATGCGATGACGTTTGCGAAGCCGGCGCGGCTGGAGGAGCCGTTCTTCGGCGACTGGTTCATGCGCGCTGCGGTCAACAACGGCTTGCCGCTCAACACGGTCGTCTCGACGAAGAATTTCCTCTCGTCGCTGAAGCGCAATCCGAAACTCTACAACGAGTCCATCCTTGTCACGCCGGTGCCGGATGCCGGCTCTGAGTTGTCGGAAGAGCTCATCCACCTTGCCAACACGGGTGGCCGTGTGTTGCTCTACGGCCCGCTTACGCACGCTGGCGGCGATTTGTTGGCAACGCTGAACCTCAGGCGCGCTGCACCACTCGCCGGCGAATTGCATCTGGTCTCCCTGCGGCCGCTCGACGAGTTGAGCGAGGGCACCAACCCGATGCGACTCAATCATCGTCCAGTCATGTGCGCGGGCGGCATCGATGCGGTTCTGGCAAACCCTGACGATGAGCGCACTCATTCCATCGGTCGCGCCGTTGATCGCAACGACGAACGGCGCGCGATGTCGGTATGGCGGCCGGTACCGGACTGGCACGGCGGCATGATCGCCTGGGTGCGCGGGACCAACTCGAACAGCTTTGTCGGCGGCCATCTGCTGACGCCGGACGATCCGACGAAGTGGTTTCCTGGCGATTTACTGCTGCGCTACATCCTTAGTGCGTTCAACTGGCGCATCGCCTTTGACAAACGCCTCCCCGGCCAGCGCAATCCGATCCTCGCTGTCGCGCGCCACAACAACGGTTTTTACCTCTCAGGCTGCACGCCAAATACCAACGTCCAGATGCGGCTGCGCTTCCCACAAGGAGCGCCGATCTTCACCGGCTGTGAGACTGAATTGCGTAACGGCGCCGCGTGTTACCGGATGCCGCGCGCGTGGCATCGCGAGTGTCGCGTATTCATCATGCAGGAGGACGGCGAGGTTTTCTGCGCCGAGCAACATTCCGGCGAAATTGGCATCACGCGCCGCCTGAAACTGACGGGTTTGAAGGATGCTGTGGTGCGGTTCTACCCGGAGCGTGGCACGCGGGAGAAAGTCCGAATGGTGCCAAACGCCGCATCGCCGTTCGTGCCGTCCGGTTCGGTCAAACCCCAACCGGTTGACGACGCGCGTGGACATTTCCTCGAAGTAACTCAAGTCAGCGGTTCCATGCTCATTTCCTGGTAAAAAATTATGAATACTCACTCGATCATCATGATAGTAATTGCCTGCGCAGCCTGCCTGACTTGTGACAAGGCGCGCGCAGAGCAGGCACCCGCAAAGCGGCCGGAGGTCATGGCGGTTTACTACCCGCACTGGCACAACTATGACCACGGCAGCGCATGGAAAGGCGATGGCTGGACGGAATGGGAGGGAGTGAAGGCGGCCATCCCGAGGTTCCCCGGACACCAACAGCCCAAGAAACCATGCTGGGGTTACTTTGATGAGAGCGACCCGAAATGGATCGCGCGGGAAATCGACCTCGCTGCCGACCACGGGATCACGGTGTTCCTCTACGATTGGTACTGGTATAGCGGCGTCAAGAACATGGAGGAGGCGCTGGAGAAAGGATTCCTGCGTGCCCCCAACCGCAAGCGCATGAAATTCGCCCTGATGTGGGCAAATCACGATCGGCGGGATCAGTTTTGTCCGGAGTTTGGAACACCTCGCACCGTGTGGCTGCCCTGCCGCCATTCGCCGCAAGACCTTGCGCGGATGATTGACTATTGCATCGCGCACTACTTCCGGCATCCCAATTACTGGCGGGTGGACGGCCGCCTCTTTTACAGCATCTTCGAAGCGGACAAGTTTGTGAAGCAGCTTGGCGGCCCTCAAGAAACCCGTGCGCTGCTCCAACAGATGGACGCCCGCTTGCGCAAGGCTGGCCTGCCGCCGATCCATTGGAATGCGATGGTGGCGAGTCCCGCGGCGGCTGCCGTGGCCGAACAAGCTGGCTTCCTGAGCACCAGCAGATACAACGTGGCCAGCGCTGGCAAGATTCAACCTGACTTCACCGAGCGATATGAGGATGTGATGGAGGCCCACCGGGCACACTGGAAGAAGATGGACGCTTCGCCGCTCGTGAATCTTCCAGTGGTGACGATGGGTTGGGACTCCACGCCGAGGTGTCGTCCGGACGTGGCCTGGCCGTTCTCCAAACGGGAGTATCCCTACGGCCCGGTGGTCGTTGGCAATACGCCGGAGCGTTTCGAGCAACTGCTGCGCGATGCCGCAGCGCACATGGAGCGCGACCCGCGCAAGCCGTTTGGCATCCTGATCAACGCATGGAACGAATGGACGGAGGGCGGCTACCTGTTGCCTGAGGAACGAACCGGCACGGGTTACCTTGAAGCGATCAAACGCGTGTTCGGCAAGCCCAGCCGCTAAACAGTCAACTGTTTGCACATGAAAATTCCACGACGAAAGCCACTCACTGCGAAGGTCGGCATCTTCGGTGTCGGCCATTACAACTATTGGCCGCAGTTTCCCGGTCTGCTCGACGAAATGCATCGCAAGCTCGATCATCTCGTCCGCAAGGTCGAGGCGAACGGTGTCACGGTCACTAATTTCGGCCTGGTGGATAATGCGCTCGGCGCGAGTGAACTGCTGCCGAAACTCAAGGCCGCCGACCTCGATCTGGTGTTCGTGGATATGGTGACCTACGCCACGTCGTCCACCGTCGGCGCAATCCTGCGCGGGCTGGATGTGCCGCTGGTGCTCGTTGCGCTCCAACCCCTCCAGGCGCTGGATTACGAGCGCGCGTCCACTTACATGCAGCTCTGCAACGACGACTTCTGCTCGGTGCCGGAGTTTCAAGGCGTGGCGATCCGCCTGGGCCGCAAGGCGCCTGATGTGATTCTAGGCACGCTGGACAACGATCCGGTGGCGGACGCCGAGTTGGCGGAGTGGTGCAGCATCGCGAAGGCGCTCCACGACCTGCGCCGCGCGCGCATCGGGCACATGGGTCACGTGCTAGAGGCGATGCTCGACATGCACACCGACCCGACTGCCGTGACGGCGGCATTCGGCAGCCATGTCGTGCAATGCGAGCCGGATGACATTCTGCGCCACTATCGCGACGAAAACGCCGCGGAGGTCGAGGCAAAGAAGCGCGAGATTCTCGGTTTCTTCGACACGCCCGACCCGAAGTCGGACCCGATCACGACGAAGCTTACCGACAAGGACCTCCATGTTGCCGCGAAGGCGGCGGTGGCGCTGGAGAAGTTCATTGCCGATAAGAAACTCGACGGGCTGGCTTACTACTATGAAGCTGAGCCCGGAACACCGATGCGCGAGCTGGTGACGAACCTCATCGTCGGCAACTCGTTGTTGACGGGCGCGGGGTTCCCGATGTGCGGCGAATTCGACATCAAGACCTGCATCGCGATGCTCATTATGGACCGGCTCGACATCGGCGGAAGTTTTGCGGAGTTCCATCCGATCGATTTCCAGCGCGGGTCGGTGCTGGTGGGCCACGATGGGCCGCACCACGTCAACATCGCGGACAAGAAGCCAGTGTTGCGCAGCCTGCTGAAATACCACGGCAAGCCCGGCGCGGGCGCGAGCGTGGAGTTCTCGATCAAAGAAGGCCCGATCACGATGCTCAGCATCGGCGTGAAAGCCGACGGGAAGTTCAAGTTCGTCGTCGCGGAGGGCGAGAGCGCGCGCGGCCCGATTCCACCGACGGGCAACACGAACACGCACGGTGTTTTCAAACCCGACGTGCGGACATTCCTGAAGCGTTGGGTTGCGGAAGGACCGACGCATCACTTTGCGCTAGGCATCGGCCACAAAGCCGCGGTGATTGCCAAACTGGCCGACGTGCTCGGCATCGAATGCGCGGTGGTCGGAAAATAGACGTGTGACGCGTGGCGCGGACATTGTTGCCAATTGTCATGTTGCAAAGCGCCAGGACGCAGGGCGACGGGCAATCCAACGGAAGTATCATTGACAATTGCCGGTCAACTAGCGTTAGAAGGTAGATGACAAGCAATGCCGGACGAGGCTGAAATCGCGAGAGGAGTCGAACGATGAAGATGACCGCACTGAAACTGGTTGTTGTTCTCACTTTGAGCGCCGCCGCGTGGCTGCCGGCGGCCGAGTCGGTCAGTCTCGACCAGGGCTTCCGCAACGTGCCAGACGCGGACAAGCCGTGGGCCTATTGGTGGTGGGTCAACGGCAACGTGGATGAGAAGACCATCGCGCGTGACCTCGAAGCGATGAAACAGGTCGGCATCGGCGGGTTGCTGATGTTCGACGCGCGCGGTTACCACGACGACCATATCGGTCCGGTGCCGGTCAAGATGGAATTCATGAGCGCTGAGTGGCGGCGAATGCTGAAGTTTGCCATCGAGAAAGCAGCCAAGCTCGATTTGGAAGTCAGCGTCAACCTCAGCAGTTGCGCCGGTGCGCTGAAAGGTCCGTGGAAAGTTGGCGATGACATGCCGAAGAAGCTCGTCTGGACTGCCACCGAACTCAAAGGGCCGAAGTTCAGTTTCGAGTTGAAGAAGCCGGAAGGGAAACGGTACTGGGACGTGGCGGTCATCGGAGTGCGGCATGACGATGCAGAGGCGAAGCTCTCTGACAAATGGCAGGAAGTTGCGCCCAAGCTCGGCTCTCAGCCTGTCGTGACCGAGGTCGTGGATTTCACCAAGAAGGTGGATAAGCAAGGCAAGCTCACGATTGATGTGCCCAAGGGGCGCTGGACGCTGCTGCGGTTTGGCTACATGACCATGGATGGCGACCCCGCTCACGGCGGGCAGCTCGTCACCGAACATGACGTGGACGTTCTCGACCCGGAAGCGGTCGAGCGTCACTTCAATCGGATGGGCAAGGCGATTCTGGAGGATGTTGGGCAGCTGGCGGGCAAGACGTTGACGCACTTCTACAGCGTCAGTTGGGAGGGGGCCATACCCACGTGGACGCGCGGATTTGAGGAGCAGTATGCGAGGCGTCGCGGCTATCCGCTGCGGTCATGGCTGCCTGCGCTGGCAGGTTTCACTGTGAAAAAGCCTGAGGAATCGGAGCGATTCCTGCGCGACTACTACAAGACGCTCGGCGACTGCTTCCGCGACAACTTCTATGGCAAGATGCAGACGTTGTGCAACAAGGCGGGCTTGAAATGGCACGCCGAGTCGGGTGGACCCTGGAACCGCAAGCTCCTGGCGTTCGCCGAAGCCGACCAATTCGCATTCCTGGGCCGCACCGACACACCGCAAGGTGAGTTCTGGTACACCGGTTCACCGATCAAACGCCGGCAGGACATGAACCGCCCCCAGGCGATGGCGGCGCACATCTACGGCAAACGGCTCGCAGCGAGCGAGGCGTTCACGCATATGGTGCAGCACTGGTCTGCTTATCCGGCGGTGCTGAAGCCGTTCGGCGACATCGCGTTCTGCGACGGCGTCAATCAATTCATCTGGCACACCTTCACCGCGTCGCCGGCTGAGTTTGGCAAACCGGGCATCGAGTACTTCGCCGGCACGCATCTCAATCCAAACGTGACGTGGTTCCCGCAATCGAAGGCGTTCCTCACCTATCTGGCGCGCTGCCAATTCATGCTGCGGCAGGGAATGCCCGTGACCGACGTCTGTGTCTATACGGGCGACAAGCCCTATCAACACTGGGGCCGCGGCACGAACTGGAGCGAGCGCGCGACGCTACGGCTGCCGAAGGGACTCAACTATGACATCCTCACGACCGAGGTTCTGATGGACCGCATGTATCCCAGTGGTGGCAATCTCGTGCTGCCCCACGGCATGACCAATCGCATGTTCGTGCTGGATCTCGATGAGGAAGCGGTCTCGCCTGCGGTGCTCCGCAAGATTTCCAACCTCCGGGGCAACGGCGCCGCGGTGGTGCTCGGCAAGCGCAAGCCGCAGCGTGCGCTCGGATTGACGAACTATCCCGGTTCCGACAAAGACGTGCTGCGGCTGGCTGACGCGCTCTGGACGAAGCCCTCCAGCGTGACCGAAGCGATGGATGTGAAAAAGATCCTGCCCGATTTCGAAGGGCCATTCGAATACACGCACCGCCGCGACGGCGACACGGACATCTACTTCGTCGTGGGCAAGGGCACGGCGGAATGCACCTTCCGTGTGTCCGACAAGAAGCCGGAGCTTTGGGACGCGGTCACTGGCAAGATAAGCCCCGCGGCGAACTGGCGCTTCCTCTACGATGAGCGGACAGTCGTCACGATCACGCTTCCCGAGAACGGGTCGGTCTTCGTGGTCTTCCGCACCGCCGATCTGCCGCGACAATCTGCGCCGCCGCCGCCGCCGGTCGAGAAGGCGTTGGAAGGCCCGTGGCATGTGAGCTTCGAGTCGGGCCGCAGCGCGCCGGCATCGGCGGAATTTGAGAACCTCATCGCGTGGAACAAGCATCCGGACGATGGCATCAAGTTCTTCTCCGGCACCGCGACATATCGGAAGACGTTCGAGTTGACCGCCGCGCAGGCCAGACATCCTGTCCGCCTGCAACTTGGCGAGGTCAAGTGCATCGCCGAAGTGCGTCTCAACGGCCGGAATCTCGGCATCGTCTGGACCGATCCGTGGAGCGTGGATCTGACCGGCGCGGTGAAGCCCGGCAAGAACGAATTGGAAATCGCCGTTACCAACACCTGGGTCAATCGTCTCATCGGTGACGCCGGCCAGCCGGAAAGCAAGCGCATCACCAAGACCAACGTCAGGTTCCTGCCTGAACCCGCGAAGCGCTCGTTCCTCGGTTTCTCGGCAAAAGACCCACTGCTTCCGTCCGGCCTGATCGGCCCGGTGCGGTTGGAGTTTTCTGGACGATGACGCCGGGATTCTGAAGACAAGCGTCGCGCTCGTCTTCCCGGCCGATGGATAAGTGATTTTGCCCGCGCTTACTTGCTTGCGAGCGCCGCCTCGTTCAGGTCGTAGAAGCACGGCGGTTCGTAGGCCTGACCGCGGCGCAGGCGACGGTCTTCGCGGTCCAGCATGAAGCGGACATACCGCCCCGCCAACGGCGCCGCAAGACGCGCTTTGGCGCCAAACTCATCGTAGATGTCCTTCAGCACGCGCGAGATTCTCGCCGCCAGGATTGGCTGATCCTGGAACCACGAGCGGGCCGCCCAGAGCGCGGCGGCAAAGGTGACCGGCAGATCGCGCGCTTCCCACGCGAAACGGTTGCGAATCCGCAGATCGGGATGGTTCTTGTATCGTTGCCAGCCTTGAAGGACTGTTCGCGCGATTCGCACCACGCTTGGCCCGTTCACTTCAAAGTCACGTTGGAATGCGCGGAGCAGGAACTCCGTTTCCTTCCCGTCATGGATATGCGGATGCTTGAAGTTGAACTTGAACTGGCCGTGGAGATCGGCTTCGGGGAAGTCGCACGACAGCGCGCCGCTGGCCTGCAGTTCCTTGTAGAGCGGCGTGCCGGGACTGGCCGAGTAAAGCATGAACTGGTGAAACTCGGTGTCGTGGTTGACCGCGAAATCAATCACCGCGTCGATGTTGTCCGGCGTGTGCTCCTCCAGACCGATGATGCTCGATCCGAGCACGCGAACGCCATGCGCTTGCAGCGTGCGTATAAGTTGGATCGTGTCGGTTCCGTGGAGTTTTGTGTAGCGCGAGTTCTCGCCTTCAAGCCCCATCCACACCCACGAGATGCCCAAACCAACGATCTGTTCGATGGAGTAGGAGCGGAGCACGTTTGCGGAACTGAACACGTAAAGCGCCCATGATTTGTCGTGCTCAATCATCAGGTTCAGCAGCCGCAAAGTGCGCTGGCGATGCAGGAGGAAGTTCTCGTCCATGACGAAGAACGACCGCACACCCATCGCGGCCTCCAGCTCACACATCACCTTGAACAGTTCATCGCCGGTCCGATAGAAATGCACGACGCTGCCTTTGCCGCCAAACATCGCCGAGGTTGCGCAAAAGTTGCAGCCGAGCGGGCAGCCGACCGAGGGGATCAACGTAGCCGCCACGTCGCCCCGTTTTTCGCTGAGTCGCATGCCCATCGTGCGCCCGCCGACACCCGAGACGATGTGCGGATGACGTATCGGCTGGTCGGGGTCCTCGCCCAGGAAACGCCGCATCCAGCTCACGCCCTCGCCCTTGACGATATGGTCGGCACTTATCCGCTTCTCGATTTGGGGGACGTTGGCGACGTGGCCGCCGACGACAATGGTCGCCTTCGGGAGGTGCTGGCGGATCAGTTCACACATTTTCCGCACCTTGACAAAGTTGGGCGTGATCGCGCTGATGCCAACGATGTCGTAATGGTGGGTCGTAATCTCCTCAACAAAGCGGTCGAGGGTTGGAAAATCCAGGAGTGTACACGGGGCGTTGATGTTGGCGTGGATGAGCATCAAGCCCCACGAACGGTGAAACATCCGCAGAGAAAACGCCTCTTGCGTTCGTGTCACCTGGCTGTGGTAAAGCTCCATCGGCTTGTCCGGCCGACTGCCGTGCTCGTCGCGTTGCGCATACGGACCAAAAACACTGGTCAACAGCACGCGGGCGCGCGAGCCGAGCGGATGAACGGGTGAAAGAGATGACGGGGGCGAGTGGATGACTGCTGAAGAGGACATTTTTTCTATTGTCGCTTTTGTTCTGTTTCGCCAGACGGCTCTACTGCCAACTCGGCAGCCGTCCGATAACTACCTAGTTAACTGTACAATAACGAATCAGAAAAGAGAAAAACTTTTCGACTGGATTCGTTGGGCGGTGCATTGCAGCCGGGTTGCATCAATATCAACATGGGGCAAGAACCGGCTTTTGAAACGCGCGCGGCTGGGGTAGCATCGTGCTGGCGCCAACTGGATGAGGAATTGCCGATGCGCTACGAAAAACTAGGACGAACGGATCTCACTGTCTCGGTGGTCTGCCAGGGAACATGGTCGGTTGCCACCAAGGACATCTTTTGGGACGGACAGGACCGCGGCGACTCGCTTGCGGCGATTCGGGCCGGGCTGGATGCCGGCGTGAATTTCTTCGACACGGCGCCCGCTTATGGCAACGGGGAGTCGGAGGAGATTCTCGGCGAGGCGCTGGGTTTGCGCCGGCGCGAGGTTGTCGTTGCCACGAAGGTCCCGCCAACCGACTTGGAGCCGGACAAGCTCCGCCAGAGTTGCGAACGAAGCCTGCGCGCGCTGCGGAGCGACTACATCGACCTTCTCCAGATTCACTGGCCGAGCAAGACGTTGCCGCTGGAGCCGACTTGGCGGACGCTGGAGGCGTTGCAGCGTGAGGGGAAGGTCCGACACATTGGCGTCTCGAACTTCGGCACGAGTTTCCTCGGCGTGCTGGCTCAGCTTGGGCGTGCGGAGAGCAACCAGTTGCCTTACAGCCTGCTCTGGCGCGCGGTGGAGTTCGCCATCCAGCCGTTGTGCGTGGCCAACAAGATGAGCATCCTCTGCTACAGTCCGCTTGCGCAGGGTTTGCTCACCGGGAAGTTCCGGACCGCCGATGAAGTTCCGGAGAAGCGGGCAAGGACGCGTTTGTTCTCCGCGAGCCGCAAGATGACGCGGCACGGGGAGGCGGGTTTCGAACAAGAAACATTCGCGGTTCTGGCGGGCATCCGGCGGGTGGCCGATGATCTGGGACAGCCGATGGGCCGCGTCGCGTTGGCGTGGTTGCTTGCCCAGCCTGGCGTGACCTCAGCCATCGTCGGCGCGCGCAACGCAACGCAAGCCGTTGAGAATGTCGCGGCGGCAGATCTGTGCCTCGACGCCGATGTGATCGCGCGGCTCGCCGGCATCACCGAGCCGTTGAAACAAAAACTCGGCAGCAACGCCGATCCGTGGGAGCATATTTCGCGGATGGAGAGACCATGAACGTTTATTGCTCCGCCTTCCTCATCCTGGCGCTGTGCGCCGCGACAATTCATGCGCAAGCTCCCGCCAGAACGAAATTGTCGCCCGCACAACGGGCCGAAGAGCAGGCGTTGCGTCAGAAATACCCTTGGTATCAACGCGATCTGTTTGATGAGAGTCGGCGGGATCTGTTGGAGGCAGCCTTGGCGGGTCCGATGAAGGCGGATCAGGAGATCGTCTTCGCCTGCCGCACGACGGTTCGCGAACATTGGTATGCGAACTTTGGCTACTTTGCCGAGGGGGACTCGCAACAGGCGTCGGTGCCCATCCGTAACGGCCAGGGCAGGCTTTGCCGGCTCAATCTGCGGACAGGAAAACTCTCGGTGTTGTTGGAAGACCCGGCCGGCGCTG
Organism: Verrucomicrobiota bacterium; assembly: GCA_016235595.1. Taxonomy (GTDB): domain Bacteria; phylum Verrucomicrobiota; class Verrucomicrobiia; order CAIQCK01; family CAIQCK01; genus CAIQCK01. Next base: position 32,833 of record JACRJX010000009.1, on the reverse strand, counting down.
TCCGCGACCCGTGCGTGCATTACGACGGCGGGAAGATTGTTTTCTCTTACCGCAAAGGCGGAACCGACACCTATCATTTATATACGATCAACAGCGACGGGAGTGGCCTGCGGCAACTCACTGACGGGCCGTTCGACGACATCGAGCCGGCGTATCTGCCCGACGGCGGCATCGTCTTCTGTTCAGCGCGAAGCAAGCGCTGGGTAAATTGCTGGTGCACGCCCGTGGCGACGCTCCACCGCTGCGACGGCGAGGGGCGCGACATTCGGCCGCTCTCTGCGAACATTGAGCACGACAACACGCCCGCCGTGCTGCCCGACGGCCGGATTCTCTACACGCGCTGGGAATACGTTGACCGCAGCCAACTGCAGTATCATCACTTGTGGACGATCAACCCGGACGGCAGCGGCCAGATGACGTTCTTCGGCAACATGAATCCCGGCGGCGTGTTCATTGACGCCCGGCCGATTCCCGGAACCACGAAGATCGTCATGATTCGTTCACCGGGGCACGGCCGGACGGAGCATCAGGGCGGGGTTTCGGTTCTGGACCCGGGGAACGGGCCGGACGTCCGGGAATCGGAGCGCGTGCTGAGCGATCATCCTTGGTTCCACGATCCCTATCCGGTTTCCGCGGATTGCTTCCTCGTCGCTGTCGGGGACCGGCTGGCGATGATGAATGGGGCAGGGCGCGTGAACGTGCTCTATCGTTTGCCGGCCGAACTGATGGCGGCGGGCATGGAGGTGCATGAACCGCGTTGGTTGACGCCCCGGCCGCTGGAGCCGGTCATCACGGTGCGCACCGATGAATCGTCACCGACAGGCACGTTGATCCTGTCCGACGTTTATGCGGGCCGCAACATGGCAGGCGTTGCGCGAGGCACGGTTAAGAATCTGTTGGTGATGGAGACTTTGCCGAAGCCGCTGAACTTCAGTGGTTTCCCAGAGCCGTTGACGTTCGGCGGATCGTTCACGCTGGAACGCGTGTTGGGCACCGTACCGGTCGAGTCCGACGGCTCGGCGCATTTCGAGCTTCCGGCTCATCGCGCGTTCTTCTTCGTGGCCTTGGACAAGGACGAGAATGCCGTCAAACGGATGCAGAGCTTCGTGTCGGTGATGCCGGGTGAGGTAACCGGCTGCGTGGGTTGCCACGAAGAGCGCACGCAAACGGCGGCAAACCATTCCGCAGTGCGGGCCGCGACCCAGAGGCGGCCAAGCAGGATTCGGCCCATCGAAGGTATTCCGCAGGTTCTTGATTTTCCCCGCGACATCCAGCCCATCCTCGATCGTCATTGCGTTTCCTGCCACAACCCGCGGCAGCGCGAGGGCGGCGTAATCCTCAGCGGCGACCGCGGGCCGCTATACTCGCACAGCTACTACATGCTCACGATCCGGCAGCAATTTGCCGACGGTCGCAATCGCACGGCCGCCAACCTCCCTCCTTATCAGATCGGCGCCGTGGCCAGCCCGCTCATGAAGAAACTTCAGGGGCATCACGGTACGAACCTGTCACCGGCCGAGACCCGAGCCATCCGCTACTGGATTGAGGCGGGCGCCACCTATCCGGGCACCTACGCCGCGCTGGGAACGGGGATGATTGGGGGTTACTACAAGACTGCCAACGACGGCGGGCCAATCAATCAGTTGCCGGAAGTGCGCGCCGCGGCTGAGGTCGTCGCGAAGCGCTGCGCCGGTTGTCACACCGGAAACCGGGTCCTGCCCGACGGCCCCTGCTTCGACCGCGCGGGCGAAGACCCGTATTGGATTTGCGGCGACCGCAACGCGGCTCGCTGGAAAGAGCCGCAAATGGCGGTCCGGCTCCGCCTCTCGCGGCATTTGCTCTACAACCTGAGCCGGCCGCAGGATTCGGTCCTGCTGTTGGCTCCGCTGGCACGGGAAGCAGGCGGTTACGCCACTGCATCCGGCGATGCGCAGCCCAAAACCTGTCCCCCAACGTTTCGCAGCACGCAGGATGCGGATTACCGGAAAATTCTTGCGGCGATCAGCAAGGTGTCGGACGAACTGAACCGCATCAAGCGTTTCGACATGGCCGGCTTCAGGCCGCGGCCGGAATACTTGCGGGAGATGAAACGTTTCGGCATCCTGCCCGTCACGTTTGACGACCGTCACGATCCGGCCGACCCCTACCTGATTGATGCGAAGTATTGGCAATCGTTCTGGCATCAGCAGGCGAAGCTCCACTGATTCCGTCGAACAGAACGTCCGCCACTTGCTCTGTATGGTGGCAAGGCAGACCTGAAATGGCGCGCACGAGTCGGGCACCCTGTGGAGCATGAACCTGACCGGCGCAGTGAAGCCCGGCAAAAAAAGAACTGGAGATCGGCGTCACGAACACGGAGTTCGGTTAGTGTCCCTCGCCCTGAGTGTCAGTTTCGGGCGACTGGAACTCGACCAGGGGCTGGAGCGGCCCCATCGCGAAGAGCACGATGCCCGCCGCGATGAGCGGCAGGACGCCGAAGGCGACGAAGGCCGGCGTATAGCCGAATGCGTCAATCACCCGGCCGCTGAGCCACATGAAGAGCATCCCCCCCAGTCCTGAGCCGAGGCTGGCCAGACCCCAGATCGAGCCGACCATGTTCTTGGGGAAAACATCGGCTGGAAACGCGAGGGCGTTGGCGCTGTAGCTCGTGTAGCCGAATGTCGCTACCGACACCAACGCAATCGCTGCGGCGGCGTTAGCGCAGAACGCCGCGGGAATGGCTGCGGTCATCATCAGCGCGGAGACCGTGATCATGGTCTTGCGGGCCGCGTTCACGCTCAAGCCGCGCCGCATCAACGATCCCGTGAACCATCCGCCGAGGAGGTTGCCGAGGTCGGCCGTGACGAACGGAATCCACGCTGTCTTGCCGATGGCGGCGGTATCCATGGCGTGGGCTGTGCTGAGGTATTTCGGGAACCAGAAGATGTAGAAATACCAGACCGGGTCGAGAAAGATTTTCGAGAGCATGAGGCTCGCGAGAAACCGAGTGCGGAGGAGCCTCCACGGCGTGGCGGGCGGTGCCTGGACTTCCTGCCGGACGTGCGGCGGCGTGTAATACAGCCACCACCAGCCCGCGAGCCACAGATAGCCCGTCACGCCGACGAGAACAAACGCGGCCTGCCAGCCGATGGTCAACACCAACGCGGCAACCAGCGGCGGCGCGACGACCGCGCCGATGGCCGCGCCGCTGTTGAAAATCCCCGACGCCAGCGCGCGTTCGCGCGCCGGAAACCATTCGGCCACCACCTTCACCGCCGCCGGCCAATTGCCCGCCTCGCCCATGCCGAGCAGGAAGCGCAATGCTCCGAGGCTCCAAGGCCCACAGGCCAGTGCGTGCAGCACACCCGCCGTGGACCACCACGCCATGCAGAGCGCATAGCCCGTCCGCGTGCCGAGTCGGTCCAGCAGCGGCCCGGAGACGCCGTTCATCACTGTGTAAGCGAGCATGAACGCCGACAGGACCAACCCGTAAGCTTCCCCGCTCATCTGGAACTTCTCGGTCAACACCGGCGCGACCACCGACAACGTCTGCCGGTCGAGGTAGTTGATGACCGTCGCCAGAAACGCAAACCCGATCATCAGCCAGCGCGCGCGCAGCACCGGCGGCGCTGGCTCGATTGCGGGCGCGTTGGAGACACTCATCAGAATCCCATCCGACCCCAGCCCTGGCTGTGTCCGTTCAGCGGCGGCAGGCCGAGCATCTCGCGTCCGAGCGCGACGTAGTAGCGATAGTTCTCCAGCGGCGTGCCGTTCGGGATGCGATGATCCAGCCCGAACACTGTGCCGCCTTGCTGCATCAGCGGCTGCATCTTGTATTCGAGTTCGCGGCGGATTTCCTCCTTGCTGCGGCGGAGGACGTGCTTGTCTATCCCGCCGAGCATTGCCAGCCGCGTGCCGTATTGCTTGCGCAACGCGACCATGTCCATGCCCGCCGCCGGTTCCATCGGGTGCATCGCGTTGATGCCGCCTTCCATCAGCGGCTCGATGATCGAGCCGATGTTGCCGTCGCTGTCGAGGTTGAACAGGCGCGTGCCCCGGCTGGAGAGCACGTCCCACGCGCGGCGGTAGTAGGGCGTGATGAACTCGCGCACCTGCGCCGGGCCGGCGAGCGGCCCCGATTTACCAGCCATGTCTTCATGCACGTAGAGTTGATCAATCGTGACCTTCTCCGTGACGCGCTCGAACACCTGCTCTGCCGTGCGCGCGATGGTCTGCAAGATGTCGCGCATCAGTTCCGGCTGATCGTAATAGACGAGGCACGCCAGCTCCTCGCCCATCAGTTCGCGCGCGATGTCCCAGCCGCCAGGAATCCGGCCCATCACCAGCACGCCTTCGCGCTGTCGCTCGCGTGCCGTCTCGACTGCCTGCCAATCAATCCGCGCTTCGCTGAACTCAAACAGCGGCTTCAACCGAAGCCAGTCGTCCGCCGTCTTCACCGGAAAATCCAGCGGCAACGGAACCGTCGCAGCCGTCTTGCAGAGCTTCAGCGTCCGGCCCAGAGCATCGCGTTGAATCAGCGTCTCGGCGTCTTCGTAGATCGTCACCGGCGCGCCGAGCAATCCCGTCTGCCCGCCACACTCGACGTAGGGCACGTAGTCCCAATCGAACCCGGTCAGGTCGAGTTCCTCCTGCGTTGCTCCTTGGTCGCGCCATTCCTTGTCCAGTCCGACGAGCAGCCCGAACAACTCGCAAAAAATCTGCCGTTCGCACGAGCCGAACGTGAGCAAGTCCAAAAACTGTTCGCGGTGGAATCGCATGGAGTTAGTGGCTGGCTGCTGGTTCCGGTTCGAGCGGTTTTGGCGGAACGAGGATACGGGTGCCCGGCGGCTGATCGGGCTGCGTGATGCGCGACATCAGCTGCTCCACCGCCCGACGACCGATCGCCTCGAAGTTCAGATCAATGCTTGGCGGACGCGGATCCAGTTGCCGTAGCCAGACCTCCTGGTTGTCGCACGAGAGAACACCAAGATCGCGGACGGGAACCACCGAACGTCGCGCGAGAAGCGGGTAGAGCCGCAGCACTTGTTCATCCGTTGGGACGAAGACGGCTTGCGGTCGAGACGCGGTGGCAAGCAGGCGTTCCACCAGCTTCACACAGGCGGCGTTGGGACCAAATCCCCAGACCGGCCTGTCGCCCGAAGGCTCTGCCACGAATGACTGGCATTCCAAGCCGCGCTGACGCGCCGCTGCACAGAACGCAGCGCCGCGGACGGCGAATCCCGGGTGTTCCGGCTGGTCGTTGTAGAACGCCACACGCTGATGGCCCTGCGCTGCCAGATACCCGGCTGCCATTGCGCCGATGCGTTCGTTGTCGGGAAGGACGTGATCGGCCCATTCATGGGGTCGCGTGTGGCTGCTGAGAAGCCACACGGCCGGCAACGAACGATATGCCGCCGCCGGCGCCGAGTCACTCGCCTCGCCCGCCAGCAACAAACCATCTGTCTTCCGGCGGCTAACACAAGGTGGCAGGTCCTTCAGACTTCCAGCTTGCGCGAGGAACAGACTCAGGCCACGACGTCGGAGTTCGGCCTCGATGATTGCTACAGTTGTATTGATGCCTGGCCGGTCAAGCACCTCGCGCGGCGCACCGACGAGCAATAGGCAGACATTACCGGTGCGCAGGCCTGCCGGACGCGCGGTTTTGCCGCGGCGCTGTTCGGGCGGCTTGGGCTGGTAGTTGAGTTTCGCCATCGCTTGGCGTATCCGTTGCGCTGTCTCCTCTGAGACGCCGCCGCGGCTGTTGATGAACCGCGACACGGTGCCATGGGTCACACCAGCCATTTTAGCCACTTTCACGATGGACATGGTCGCGAAGTATTCCGACAGTCATCCATAATGTCAATACACATTATGAGACATATGATGAGTTGATTTGATGAAATAATCCGTATAATGCCGGAAGTGATCTATATTTTGTGCACACACACTATTGACACAAAGAGGGTCATTCGTTAGCCTGTCCGCGTTTTGACAGAAACGTTGCAACCATAAGGAGATCCTGATGCGCTATCGAAAACTAGGACAAACCGATCTCAACGTCTCTGTGGTCTGCCAGGGAACTTGGTCCGTCGCTACCAAGGACGTCTTCTGGGACGGCCAGGATCGTGGCGACTCGCTCGCGGCGATTCGGGCCGGGCTGGATGCCGGCGTGAATTTCTTCGACACGGCGCCCGCTTATGGTAACGGGGAGTCGGAGGAGATTCTCGGCGAGGCGCTGGGTTTGCATCGGCGTGAAGTAGTCGTGGCCAGCAAAATTCCGCCCGCTGATCTGGAGCCGGACAAGCTCCGCCAGAGTTGTGAGCGAAGCTTGCGCGCGCTGCGGAGCGACTACATTGACCTTTACCAGATTCACTGGCCGAGCAAGACGTTGCCACTGGAGCCGACATGGAGGACGTTGGAGGCGTTGCAGCGTGAGGGGAAGGTCCGATACATTGGCGTCTCGAACTTTGGCACGAGTTTCCTCGGCGAGATGGCTCAGCTTGGGCGGGCGGAGAGCAACCAGTTGCCTTACAGCCTGCTCTGGCGCGCGGTGGAGTTCGCCATCCAGCCGCTGTGCGTGGCCAACAAGATGAGCATCCTCTGTTACAGTCCGCTTGCGCAGGGTTTGCTCACCGGAAAGTTCCGGACCGCCAATGAAGTCCCGGAGAAGCGGGCAAGGACACGTTTGTTCTCCGCGAGCCGCAAGATGACGCGGCACGGGGAGGCGGGTTTCGAACCGGAAACATTCGCGGCGCTGGCGGAAATAGGGCGCGTGGCCGACGAACTTGGCCAGCCGATGGGCCGCGTCGCGTTGGCATGGTTGCTTGCCCAGCTTGGCGTGACCTCAGCCATCGTCGGCGCGCGCAACGCGGTGCAAGCCGTCGAGAACGCTGCGGCGGCAGATCTGCCCCTCGACGCCGATGTGATCGCGCGACTCTCCAACATCACCGAGCCGTTGAAGCAGAAGCTCGGCAGCAACGCTGACCCATGGGAGCACGTCTCGCGAATGGAGAGAATATGAACGCCTATCGCATCGCTGTAATTCTTGTCGCAGGCTTGCTTGCAGGCTTGAACGTTGGTGCCGACGAGTGGTTCGCGCCGTTCACGCGCGTGAGCGACTACAAGCCGAAAGGGCCGGCGCATTGTTTCCGCCAGTTCAACATTGACTGGAGTTGGATTGCGCTGAAGCCGGACCAACTGCCGGAATTCCTCAGCGAAGCGGACCCGGTTGCACTGGCGGAGTTTTGCCGGCAGACGCACGTGGACGGCACGGTTGTCATGGCTGTGCCGCATCACGGCTACTGCACGCATGAGACGCGCGTGGGCACGAAGTTCCCCGGCATGAAGGGCGACTGGTTCGGCCGGACAATCGAGGAACTGCACAAACGCAAGATCGCCGCGTTCGGCTACGTTACGCTGAACTGGAACTGGAAATTCATTCGCGAGAACCTGGGGCGCGATTTCATTCACGGCAAGCCGGACGCCAACGGGGTCTGTTCGTCGCGATGCGTGATTTGCCTGAACGCGCCGGGTTACCTCGAACTCGTCGAAGCCTACACGCGCGAGGTGTTGGAGAATTATCCGGTGGACGGCATGCGATGGGACATTCTGATCTCAGCTAAGAAGGGCGGGCTTCACGGGTCGTCGGACTGTACGTGCGAGGGATGCCGACGGCTGTTTCGGGAAATCTACGGGCAGGAGCTGACGCGGTGGCAGGATTTCGATGAACGGCGTCATATGGATTTCTACATCGCCACCACCACGCGGGTGGTGGAGCGGTTGCGCGCGTTGTGCAAGCGGATCAAGCCGTCGGTGGATATCTGGCAGAACTGCGTGAGCAGTTACCATGAGAACGACCTGAACGTCGGGCGGTCGCTGGACATCGCTTACAACGAGTTTGCCGACCCGTTCCGGCTGATGCTGCTGCGCGGCGCGATCGGCAAGCCCGCGGCAATCAACGGCTTGATGAACAACGCCGGCCCGGCTCTCGGAGCGCCGCTCAAGCCACTGGATCACCGCGAATGGCGAACCTGTCTCGCGCTCGGCGGGCGTTGCTATTCCTACTACGGCCACAAGCAGACCAACCACAAGACGCTGCTGCCGAACGAGGCACTGCAGGCGTGGCATCGCGAGCAACTCGCGCCGTTCTACGCGATGGTCAGCCAGATCGAGCCGTGGCTGCGCGACGCCACGCCCGTCTCGCAGGTCGGGATCGTGTTCTCGGAGGCAACGCGATTCCGTTTCCCGAAATACGACCGCGCACCCTACGTTGCTGCGATGGAGCCGATTGCCAACGCCAGTCTCCAGCGCAGCGCGCCGGTGGAGTTCGTCAATGCTCTCGACCTGGCCGACCCTCAGAAGCAACTCTCGCGCTTCAAACTCTTGATCCTGCCGCTCACCTCCGGCCTCTCTGCCGCTGAACTCGACTGCCTGCGGCGCTACGTCCGCGACGGCGGCTGCCTGCTGGTCGGCGGCGATGCGTTGCGACACGACCCGCGAGGAAAAGAGATGAACGACTTCGCGTTGGCCCAGGAGCTAGGCGTTCGATTTCAAGCGTTCGCGCCGTCGGCGAAAGCTAGCTGGACGGCCAGCGGAAGGCTTGCCGACAACCCGATCCAACTCGATGGCAAAACGTTGGTCGAGGTGCGGGCCGTGGAGGGTGAGACATTGCTTTCCGCGCAGCGCGGTAACGCGAACTATCCCTTGCTGCACGTCAGGCCATTGGGTCGGGGCAGGATGGCCTATCTTGCCAGCCTCGATTCGCCGGAACTGACGCAACGGGCGATTGACCTGCTGGCAGGTCCCTCGCCGCTCGTTGTCCAACCACCGGAAAGCCGTGTCATTCTCACGCGACAGGCGCGCCAGCATCGTTGGGTGCTGCATCTGCTGGACGACGGCCCCTGCACCGTGGAAATTCGCCGCGAGTTCGCTGCGGCGACCCGGATCTCGTGCCAATTCCCGGCGTCAGGTTGGACATGCGCTGTAGAGAAGACTGTCACCGGTCTGCAAATCAGAACCCATGGTCAAGCCCGCGACCGCTTGCTGGTGATCGAGTAGAGCGAAAGCTTGAACGTTTCTCGTTGGGCGGCAATACTCCTGCGCGAACAACAAGAACCGTCTGTCCATGTGCCACTTGATAATTCTTCTCGCCGCGTTGCCAGAATGAAACTGGCTGTTCTCATTAGCGGCATTTTTGCATCCTTGTTGACCGCCGTTGCCGGCGAATACGATTGCGACGTGGTCGTCATCGGCGGCGGCAGCGGCGGGTTTGGCGCAGCGCTGGCCGCGGCGCGGCTCGGACTGGATGTGGTGTTGGTGGACAAAGCCGATTGTCTGGGCGGCACATCGGTGCGCGCGGGCGTGAATTGTTGGGAGATGTCCGTTGGCGCCACCGGCATTCCTTTCGATCTCTACAAACGGTTGAAGCGTCAGCCGAACGCTGTCTCCATCTATTCATTCGGCCGCCATGGGGGGACATTCGATCCCAAGCGTGAAACCTTTCGCTATCCCGGTGGCGAGACTGTCTCGGACCCGGGCCGCCGTTACCTTGAGACGCTCAAACGCCACGTCCCGCACGGCGAAAAAAACACACCGGACTATCGCCGCGAGCATTGGCATGGCGTGCCCTTCGAGCCGGAGGCGATGGCCAAGACAATGCGGACCTTGCTCGACGAGACCGGCCATTGCCGCGTCTTGCTGAACACCGCCTTCGTTGCTGCCGAAGCCAGCGACGGCCGCGTTCATTCGATTCAGTTGTCCAACGGCAGCCATCTGCGAGCGCGCTACTTCGTTGACGCCACGGGCGACGGCGCCGTTTGCGCCAATGTCGGATGCCAGATGATGTTTGGCCAGGAATCGCGGGACCGGTTCAACGAGCCGGACGCGCCTGAAACCGCCACGCAACGAATCAACGGCGTTACGTTGATCTATCGCGCCACGCCGGTAAAAGAGCCACGCATCGAGCCGCTGCCCGAAGGCATCCCGGCGCAATGCTGGTGGCGGAAGAATTTCACCGGCGCCCAAGTCAATCATTATCCCAACGGTGACCTGAACATCAATATGCTGCCGACGATGGAAGGCGAGGAGTTCATGCGGCTCGGCTACAAAGCCGCGCTGGCCGAATGCCAGCGGCGCGTGCGGGCACACTGGCATGACTGGCAAACGCGCATTGAGGAGTTCCGCCGCTATCGTCTCTTGTGGATCGCTCCCGCGCTCGGCGTGCGCGAGTCGCGGCGGGTCGTGGGCGAATATGTCCTGACTGAGAACGACCTCCTCTCCGGCCTGAGCGGCCAGAAGCATCCCGACATCATCTGCCTCGCCGATCACATGATGGACACCCACGGCGGTCACTCGAAACATCGCGGCGATCTGACCGAGCCTTACGGCGTTCCTTATCGCTGCCTGATACCCAGGGGTTTTCGCAACCTGCTTGTTGCCTGCCGCGCCGCGAGTTTCAGTTCGCTGGCCGCGTCAAGCTGCCGTCTCTCGCGCACGATGATGCAGATGGGCCAGGCCGCGGGCACTGCCGCAGCGCTGGCGAAGGGACTGAACGTGGACTTGCCCGCCGTTTCCGCCGATCGCCTGCGCGCCGCTTTGCGCCAGCAGCACGTTCAACTCGAATACCCGATGCCCGATGCACTGCAATCGTATGTGGAGAAGGAATAGGCTTGTGATGACGTCCAGGAATCGTGAACGATTCTTTTCGTCTTCTTATTTGGTTCATGTCGAAGACACGGACTTGGAAGTCCGTTGAGCATGGACGGCAACCTTTGGAATGAGTTCAGCATGAATACCAGCCGACGTGAGTTCCTCAAAGTCGCCGCGGGATTGACCGCAACCGTTTGTTGCGCGGAAACGGTCGCGCCCCGGCCGGCGAAGATCATTGATACGCACGCACACTTCTACGACCCGACGCGGCCGCAAGGTGTGCCATGGCCGGCGAAGAACGACCCGGTGCTCTATCACACCCGCCTGCCAAAAACCTATCGCGCCCTGCCGGTGCCGCAGCGCGTGGACGGCATCGTCGTCGTCGAGGCGAGCACGTGGGTAGAGGACAACCAGTGGATTCTCGACATCGCCGCGCAGGATCCGCTCATCGTCGGTCTGGTCGGCAACCTGCCGCTCGGCACGCCGGAGTTTGCGGGCCACCTGAAGCGGTTCGCGGCGAATCCGATCTTCCGTGGCGTGCGCACCCGCGAGAAAACGTTCGAGAAATCGCTCGACGACCGCGCGTTCATCAAGGACCTGAGCGATGTGGCCGAGCGTGGATTGAGCTTCGATGTGCACTTCCCGCCGGCTTGGGTGGCGCCGTCCATCCGGCTCACGAAACTTGTGCCGAACCTGAAGCTCATCGTCAATCACGTTGCGGGAGCCGACGTGACGGGCAAAGCGCCACAGGCAGAGTGGCAGCAGTTGATGGAGAAACTGGCGGCTCATCCGCAGATGTTCATGAAGGTGTCCGGTCTTGTGGAGGGCACCAAGCGCCGCAAGGGTGACGCACCCGCCGAGGTGGACTTCTACCGGCCTGTCCTCGACATCCTGTGGAAGCTCTTCGGCGCGGACAGACTCATTTACGCCAGCAACTGGCCTGTCAGTGAGTATAACGCGCCGCTCGGTCGTGTGCAGCAGATCGCGATGAGCTACTTCGCCGAAAAAGGCCAGACCGCGCTCGACAAGGTGTTCTGGAAGAACGCACAGGTGGCCTATGGCCTGAAGGAGCGCGCGGCGTGAACAATTACCCCAAGAACGCATGGGCGTTGTGCTGGCTGATGTTTTTCGCCACGGCGCTGAGTTTCCTCGACCGCCAGGTCCTCTCGGTTCTCGCTCCGAGCCTGATGAAGGAACTCGGGATGGACAACACAGACTACTCGCGCGTGGTGTCAGCGTTCACGTTCAGTTACATGATCATGTTCACGGCTGGCGGGTGGCTGGTGGACAAGCTCGGCACGCGGTGGGGATTGGCGCTATGCATAGCCGTCTGGTCGGCGGCAAGCGGTGCGCACGGGTTTGCCATGAGCGCGCTGGGCTTGGGCGTGGCGCGATTATTTCTCGGCTTCGGCGAAGGCGGCTGTTTTCCCGCGTCCACCAAGGGCGCGTGCGAATGGTTTCCGGAGGCCAAACGCGCATTGGCCATCGGTATCGCGAACGGCGGCTCGGCCTTTGGCGCAGTGCTGGCGCCACCGTTGACTGCGTGGATGGCACTGCGGTTTGGTTGGCGCGGGGCGTTTTTCGCGACGGGCTTGCTGGGCTTCACGTGGGTGCTGGCGTGGTGGATCACGACCTCCGGGCGTGATTCCGTCTCGTTACAGCAGACACCGAGTCCGAAGGCCGCGAGCCACCATGTACCGTGGCGCCAACTGTTGAGCGACGCTCGCGTCTGGCGAATTCTGGCAGGGCGGTTCTTCTTTGATCCGGTGTTCTATTTCTACATGTTCTGGATTCCGAAATACCTCTCCGACGAGCGCAAGTTCTCGCTGAAGGAAATCGGCGACTACACGTGGATTCCGTTTCTCGCGCTTGGCATCAGCAACATCGCCGCCGGCCAACTCTCCGATGTGCTGGTGCGCCGCGGCTGGTCACCGCGCAAGACGCGCGCGTGGCTGCTGACGATTGCTGCGTTGATTACACCAGTGTCAGGTCTCGTCATCGTCACGCCGTCGTCCGGCTGGGCCATCGGGTTGATGTCGGTGCTGATGGCGGCACACGGCCTCTGGATCTGCAATTTCCTCGCCCACATCAGTGATCAATTCCCGTCATCCGTCATGGCGACAGTGGTTGGCCTTTCCGGTACCGTCGGCGCCATCGCCGCTACCATTGCCAACCTTTGCACCGGTCCGGTGGTGGATGCTTACGGTTTCACGCCGATCTTCATCTGCACCGGCGTGCTCTATCCGCTGTCGGCGATCATTCTCCTCGTCGGTCGCCGACCTGAACAAAAGGCAGCATTATGCGCAGACTCCTCGGCTCGTTGATCGTTCTTTCCGGCTTTCTCCCGGCCATTTCAAGTCAAGCAGCCGACTGGTGCGACGCCCAACGGCCGTATCGTGTCACTGTCACGGTTCCGAAAGAGAAGCAGGCGCGCGAGCGGGCGTTCGTCGTTCTGCCAGTGGACTTCGCAGCGGATTTGGCGCGGTTGGGCATCCGCGCGACGGTGAACTCGCGGTCGTTGCGGCTCGTGCAACCCGGGCGCGGCGACGTGCCGTGCCAGGTGCGCGACGGACGCGTGGAATGGACTGATGGACCCATTGCGGCAGGTGAAGAGCGGAGTTACCAACTCTATTTCAACACCGACACGCAGCACGCACCTGCCGGAAGCGCCGGCAATCTGCGGATTCCCGATTACGCGACGGACACCTTTGGCAAGGCGTGGGACTTCGACGACGGCGGCTTTGCCGGCATCACCAGTTGGGGCAACCGGCCGGAGTATATCCGCCGCAAGGTCGAGAATGGCGTGCTCAAACTCGACGTGGAGCAAGACCCGTATTTCATCTGGGGAACGATGTGGGGGGCGGAATCGCCGAAACGGCCGGCGCTGCGAATTGACGTGGATCGTTATTCGACACTGGAGATGCGTGTCCGTCAAAGCGTCGCGGGCGCGCAGTGGGACATCTATGGCCGGCCCGTCGGCCGCGACGGTTTGCTGCATTACGAGTTTGGGGTGCGCGGCACGAACTGGCAGACGGTGCGGATTGACTTGCGCCGGGAGGCCAACTGGCACGGAACGCTCTCGGCCTTGCGGATTGATCCAACCAGCAAGATCACCGCGCACGTCGAGATTGATTGGATTCGCCTGACGCCGCTGCAACAGGCGACACGCGGCGCGGTCGAGGTGCTCGGCACTCCAAGCAAACCTGCCGCGCGTGTGACTGTCGCGCTCGCCGATCCTCAGCCTCGCGCCGGCACGACGCAAACCGCTACCGTGCGCGTGAGCGACGCGGATGGAAAAACGGTGAGAGGACAACCGGTTTTGCTCACGCTCGCGGCGGGTTCTGGTGGCGTTCTCGACAAGGAACCGGCGAAGTTATCTCTGGCCGTGAACGATCAGGCGCGACGGGCGCTGACCGACAGCTCGGGCGAGGCAGTGTTTCGTTATCGCGTTTCGCGTCGCGCGGGAGCGGAGGCGGATCGGCTGGAAGCGACGGCTGAGTTCAGCGCGGTGCCCATGGCGAAAGTGGTTGTGCCGGTGCAGCCGGGGCCGCCGCATCACTACGTCGTCGAGCCTGCGCGACCGCGCGTGTTGCAGCCGGGCGACCCGCCGCTGGCGGTGACGGCGGCGCTGGCGGACGAGTTTGACAATCCGCTGCCGCTCGGCAACCGGGAGATCAAATGGAGCGCATCGGGCGGCAAGTTGCTGTCGGTGAAAGGGACGAACGCGACGTTTCGCGGTAATCCGGCCGAGCGATGGGTCGGGCGCGTTGCGGTGAAAGACGATAACGGTCTGGCCGGCGAGTCCGCACCGATCTCGACGTTGCCCGCCGGACCGCGGCCGAACCGTGTACGCTTGCTGCCCAACGGCTACTTCGCAGCGGGCGGTAAATCGTGGCTGCCACTCGGTGGCTTCTACGCGAACTGGGTCGGTTTGCCGACGGATGACGGCGAGTGGGATAGGCGCCTCTCGTTCACCGACGCCAGCGACGAGCAGGTCATGGCGTGGCTGAAGTTTCTGAAGGCCAACGGCGTCACAGCGCAGCGGTTCATGCTGCGGACGCATCGCAAGAACGGCATGGAGCCGATGGACATTGGCGGGCGCGTAAATCCTGGCCTCTTCGCGGCGTTCCTGCACTACCTCGACCTGGCGCGACCGTTTGGCTTCAAGTTTCTGCTCGTGCTGCACGAGGATTACGTCAAGCCATGCTACTTCAATCGCGGTGCAATGGAGCGGTGGTGCCTGCCGTTGTTTGCCGGTGAGAGCCTCGATGCACTGCCGGCGTTCCAACGACGCTTTATCCGCGATGGCGACCTCATCGGCGACATCGCTGACAAATACACCGATCCCGACGTGCTCGCCTGCCAGGACCGTTACGCGCGCGAGTTGATCGGCTTTGTGAAGAATAACCCACTCGTGTTCGGCTACGAACTGGAGAACGAGATGGTGAACTGTCCCGCCTCGTGGGCCAACCACGCCATGGCGACGGTGCGCGCGGCGGACCCGGACACGCCGCTCTGCGTCAGTCACGGCGGCGGCGGGTTGCACACGGCCGATCCCGCTTGGTGGAAGACGAAGACGACGATTGATTTCTACACCTACCATATCTACCCGCACGGCACGACGTCGCCGGAGATGGACTACGGCCTCGCAACGGATGTGCTGACACGCTACGGCCGGATGGGCAAGCCGGCCTTCCTCGGCGAGTCGGCGGGCGACCAATTCTCTTACGGCCCGGACCGCGAGACGCGGCGATGGACGATGCGCGACCTCATTTGGTTCTCGCTCTGCAATGGCAACCCCGGCTGCTTCTTCTGGAACGCCCGCGGCAGCGAGTTGGCGGAATTCCGGCTCGCGAACGAGATCGGGAGCCGCGTGAACTGGGCGACGTTCGAGCGAAAACGCCCCGGCATCGCCATTCGCGTGCCGCATCCGCTCGATCGTGACCAATGGTTCCGCTCACCCGAAGGCGTCGCCGCCAACGCGATGATGGGTCGCTATGCGCGGCATTATCTGGATCGAGGCGTGAACTTCGACTTCGCGCTCGATGACGCGGCGGATTATCCGCAGCGTGCGAGTGTGGAACGTTTTGCGCCGCCAGAGCCGGCTTCGAGCGACTTCGCCATTTCGCCCGGTTACCAGCTTGCGTCGCTGGTGCGGGCGGACGGTTCCGAGGCGCTCGTTTATCTCCGCAACTTCGCCGGCGTCAAGCTTTGGGAGACGGCAAAACCGCAGACGTGGAAGCAGTGGTTGCGCGACCGCAAACCGGCGGCAGCTCGCATGACGGTAAACATTGCCGGCAAATTCAACGCCGACATTTGGGATCTCGACACCGGCAAGCACGAGCGCCGGCGCGTCGCGTGTGGCGAGACGCTCGAACTGGGAACGAGCGACCATGATTTCGCGGTGTTGTTGCGCCGGCGCTGATGTGTTTCTTGCGGGATTCCACTGGACAAACGGGCGCTGCGCAACGACAAGAATTGGCAGCTTTAACAGGAGATTCGACACATGCAGAAATTTTATTGGGTTGTTGTAGTCACGCTGGCGGCGTTGGTGGCCGCTGTGAACGCCGAAGACAAGATCACACCCAAGGTCGCCGACGCGTTGGTGTTTGCGCCGCCAGGCAGCGTGAAGTTCAACGGCTGGATCGGCGAGGCGATGGCCACATGCAAGACGGGGCGGATGTTTGCACAGAGTCTGCCCGACCTCATCAACCCGTTCGCTGTGCGCGAGGAGGACCGGATGTGGCGCGGCGAGTTTTGGGGAAAATGGTTTACGTCGGCTGCGCTGGCTTATCGTTATGACGGCGATCCGAAACTGCGGGCCATCCTTGACGAGGCGGTGAAGGGGCTCCTCGCGACACAGACGCCTGACGGAGGCATCACAACCTACAAGGCGGCAAACGAGTTCACCAACTGGGACACTTGGGGCCGCAAATACACGCTCCTGGGCCTGCTTGCCTATCACGACCTGACGGGCGACGCGAAGGCTCTCGATGCCGCGCGCCGTCACGCCGACCGCGTGCTGGGATTCTTCGGGCCGGGCAAAGCCGACATCGCCACTAACGGCTGGTGGACCGGCATGGCCGCCAGCAGCATTCTGGAACCCATGGTATTGCTGCATCGCCGCACGGGTGAGCCGCGCTACCTGCAATTCGCCGAATACATCGTCCGCGCGTGGGAAGGACCGAAAGGACCGGACCTCGTCCGCAAGTCGCTTGCCGATATTGCCGTCTTCAAAATGTTTCCCGGACCCGACCCGGCCAAGAAGGGTTATATGAGCGGCGGCGCGTCGAAATCCTATGAGATGATGTCATGCTACGAAGGCCTCGTGGAACTGCACCGTGTCACCGGCGAGCCGAAATATCTGGAAGCGGCGCGCAAGGTGTTTGCCAGCATTCGCGATACGGAGATCACGATCATCGGCTCCGGTTCGAGTTGGGAGCGTTGGTGCAACGGCCGCGCGCGCCAGGCTGAGCCGGTGCCGGAGTGGATGGAGACCTGCGTGACGGTGACGTGGGCGAAGTTCGCTGCACAACTGCTTCGGTTGACCGGCGACTCGCTCTACGCCGACGAGATCGAGCGCAGTGCCTACAATCCACTGCTGGCGGCGCAAAAGGACGACGGCACGTGGTGGTGTCACTACAACCCGCTCGAAGGCCAGCGCGAGGCGGCGCCAGAGCATTGCAAGATGCACCAGAATTGCTGCGTCGCGAGCGGCCCGCGCGGACTGAACCTGCTGCCGGCACTGGCAGTGATGTGCGGCAAGGACGGCCCGGTCGTCAACTTCTACGAGCCCGCGACGGTGAAGTTCAAGGAAGCACAACTTGAAATCAAATCCGACTACCCGCGCGCGAACGTCGTGGACATCACGGTGCGCCCGCCGTCGGCAAAGGAGTTTACGCTGAGCCTGCGCATCCCGGCTTGGAGCCGCGTCACGAAACTGGAAGTGAACGGCAAGTCCATCAGCGACATCAAGCCCGGCAGCTACGCCCGGCTGGCGCGGACTTGGAAAAATGGTGACAAGGTGCGCCTGAAGCTCGACTTCGCGGTGCGTTGCGAGAAAGACCCCGGTGGCTCCGGCCGGGTAGCGATCACGCGCGGGCCGGTGGTGTTCGCGCTGGACAAGCGGGTGACGAAGCCGGCGGCCGGCAACGGCACGGTCGCTGCCGACGCCAGCGGCGTAGTCAAGGCAACCGTTGCCAAAGCCAAGGGCGTGCGGATGGCGCTGGACGTGCCGTTTGACGTGGGCGGCAAGAAGACGACGCTGCGCTTTTGCGACTACGCTTCATCCGGCCACACGTGGAAGGAAGACTCCACGCTGCGTGTCTGGCTGCCGCAACCGCTGAACCTGGCCGAGCCGTTCGCGGGTCTCCATGCGATGAAGAAAGAGTAGCCGGCAGCGTTGCTGCTTCCGACCGTGGAACCTTTGTGGCAGCAAGCACGCCGACATCGCCGGCTTGAAGAATCCGGTGTTGTATCAGCGGGCGGGCTGATTAAGCTGCACGCACGCAGTTCGGAATGAAACGTCGAATCACCATCTTGACGGTCGTTGCGCTGGGCACGATCGTTTTCGACTGGGCGGCGGCGAACTGGATCGTTTGGTCGAGCTACGACAGCGTCGCCACTTTGTTGAGGGAGCCGGAGCGGCTGCGCGGCCAACTGGTCCGGCTGGAAGTCCACGAGCTGTCGCCGAAAGCGCGCTCGCTCGGCGCAGTGGAGTTGTTCTCGCGGGCCGATTCGCCGGCATTCCGGCTGGCGATCAACTATGACAATCACCCTTTCGAGTTGGTTTCTGGCGCTGAAACGCACATCACTGCCGCCAAGACGAAGGCTCATTTTGCCGGCGCGGCCTGCAACCTGACAGAGAGTCGTCGCGCGCTGGCGGAGGTCGCGGATGCGCTGCCGAAGCTGTCGCTGTGGAAGCGACTGCTGGCCGGGTTGTGGTATCAGCCATACGTCGTCGTGTGGGACGAGCAGGGAGAACGGTGCTGGGACGTCCACTTCTACGGCGGACGAGTGGCCGTGGCGTGCAGCGATGGACTGCCGCGAGAAGTCCACTACAAGCGATGGCTGGTGACGTTCCGCCGCGAGCGGCTCGCGGATGCCGCGCTGGCGTCCGGCCCGACAGGCGCGGTGA
The DNA here is from genome assembly GCA_016235595.1 of Verrucomicrobiota bacterium. Lineage (GTDB taxonomy): Bacteria > Verrucomicrobiota > Verrucomicrobiia > CAIQCK01 > CAIQCK01 > CAIQCK01. The sequence continues at coordinate 14,070 of JACRJX010000009.1, read as the reverse complement.
AACCGGCGGCGCGGGTCGAGGCATCAGAGATGGACAAGAGCCTTGCCGCCGTATTGCGCATCCTGACGCTCCAACTGGTCGAGGTGCCGCGCGAATCTGACGCGTTTCGCCGCGAAGGCAACGGCTCATTGGAGATCAAGGACGGTCAACGTGTGTTGCGGTTGCGCGGCGAACCCTATGACATCGGTGTGCAGCACGGACGGCTCCTGGCGCCGAATGTCAGACGGCTTTGCGACCGCGTCATCTACGGCATCGGATTCTACTATTCCATTGAGAAGGGCGAGTGGTTCCTCGACGCGGCGGCAAAGCTGGTGGAGAGGCAGCGGCCGTTCATCGCGCCGGAGTATTTCGAGGAAATGCGCGGCGTGGCCGACGGCGCGGGCCTGCCACTGGCGACGGTGCAGGCGGCGAATATCTTCCCGGAGTTCTTTCATTGCAGCGGCGTAGCGGTTTTTGGGAAGGCGACGCGCGGCGGTACGCTGCTGCACGCGCGCGTGCTCGACTATATGACCGAGGTCGGTTTGCAGGACGAGGCTGTCACGATGGCTATCGAACGTGAAGGGGCGCGGCGGTTCGTCAACGTCGGTTATGCGGGCTTCATCGGCAGTGTCACCGGCATGAACGAAAAGAAGGTCGCCATTGGCGAGATGGGAGGTCGCGGCGAAGGCAAGTGGGACGGCACGCCGATGGCCCTGCTGTTGCGTGGCGCGCTGGAGAACTGTGACACACTGGAGGAAGGGCTCGACTACATGCGCCGCCGGCCGCGCACGTGCGAATACTACTACGTTATCAGCGACGGCAAATCGCGCACCGCGCGCGGTGTGGCGGCCACGCCGGAGAAGTTCGAGGTGGTCGTGCCGGGAGAGGCCGTGCCGCTGCTGCCAGAACGGGTCGAAGACGCGGTGCTGCTGAGCGCAGGCCACCGTTATAAAGAACTCGTCAAGCGCGTGCGCGACCTGCACGGCCGGATTGGGGTGGGGGAGATGCAGCGCATCATTGCCCGGGGCGTGGCGATGAAAGAGAACCTGCACGACGCGATCTTTGAGCCAGCGGCGCTGACGCTGTGGATCGCCAACGCATCGCGCCACCGCCCGGCGTGCGACGAACGGTTCGTGAAATACACTTGGGACGGTTTGTTTCCACCCCGATGATGTTTGCCCGGCCGCCAGCCCGCGATCTGCCGAACACAGCCGGCGAGCCGGAGCCGGAAGCGTTGTCCCGGCGGTGGAACCTCGTCGAGCCGTTTGTGATCATGACGCTGTTGCTGACGGCGCTCTGGGCGCTGGCGTATCCTTTCGGGGTGCTCGGGGGTGTTGCGGTGGCCAACACAATCACGCGTGCGTTTGCGGGGTTGCTGATGGTCTACATCTTCTTCATCAGCCCGTGGCGGCACCGCGACACGACGGCATCGCGCGGTCTGGGCAGTCCCGGGCGCGTAATGGCGGCGTTGCGCAGCATGACGCTGGGCAGACGGCTGCTGTTTGGCGCACTGCTGTTTCTGTTCATCGTGTTTCTCACGGCGCTGGCCTATCAACAATGTCCCGGCGTGCTTCGATTTCTGCTCGGTGTGCCGCGAGACGCAACGATACGGTTCCGCGGAACATTGGGTGGACAGGTGGTTGTTCTCTGCGGTTGTGCCGGGCTGGCGTGGTTGTGGGCCATGTTCATCGTTCGCTACGACAACTTCGGCTCAGCGTTGCGGACCGCGGGCAGGATCCTGATGGTGTTGCTGCCGCCGTTCCTGCTTGTGGCGCTGCTGGTCAACGGCCCTGCGGCATTTGCGACGTTTGACGCGCGCGGGCTAGCCGAACACGTTTTTGGTTACATATTCTGGGGCGCGTTTCAGCAGTTGATCTTCTGCTCCTACTTCGGCACGCGGTTGCGCAAAGGGATCGGTCCTGCCGCCGAACCGCGCGCACGCCGCCGGCGGCGTCTCGGCGTAGCGGTGTTGAGCGGACTATTCTTCGGGTTGATCCACATCAGTAGCTGGTGGCTCGTGGCGGTGACGTGGATTCTGGGCGTGTTTCTATCGTGGGTGTTCATGGAAGACCGCAACCGCAACGTGCTTGCGCTTGGCTTGGTGCATGGCGTCTCGGGAGCCTGTCTCGCGTGGTTGTTTCGGCGCGGCAGCGATGTTTACATTTCCCTGCGCGTTGGCCCGTGGGCCATGTCGTCTGTGCCTGATACTGCCACGATTGTCGTGACAACGTTGGTGATCAGCAGTTTCCTTGCGTTCATCCTGCTGGCCGCGCGCAGGCCGGAACCCAACCCGTGAGAGCGGACACATTGTTTCCGCGCTTGACGCAATCCGAGGCCGTGGCATAGTCTGAGTGCGTTTTAGCAATCAAAATACGTTTGGCTAATAAAACATAGTCTTTCCCATTACATGAATCCCCGACGTCCATCCAGCCGAAACAAATATGCCGTGCCCGCTGTCGAGCAGATGCTCGACATTGTCGAGTACCTGGCGCAGAACCACCGCGGTTACGGCATCACCGAACTGGCCCGTGCTCTCGGCATCTCCACCAACGGTGTTTTTCGCATTCTCAAGTGTCTCACCGAGCGTGGTTATGTTGAGGTCGATCCGGCGGGTGGCTACCGGCTCGGCACGAAGTTCTTCACGCTCGGCATGCAACTCTACGCGCGGTTCGACCTGCGCCGCCGCGCGCGGCCGCATTTGGAGCAGTTGTGCGAGCAGTCGGGCGAAACGGCGCAACTGTATTCGTTGCAGGAAGACCATGCGCTGGTGCTGGACTGCGTGACGCCTGCCGCCAGTTCGTTCATCCAGGTGTTGCCTGGCAGCCGGATGGAGATCCATGCCAGCGCGTTCAGCAAGGCCGTGCTGGCGTTTCTGCCGGAAGACGAGGCGCGCCGGCGGTTGCCGCGCAAGCTGGTTGCTCTCACACCCCACACGGTTACAGACCGGGAGAAACTGTTTGAGGAGTTTGCTCGAACCCGGGCCAGCGGTCTCGCCTACGACCGCGAAGGCTACATGCTGGGCATCTTCTGCATCGGCGCGCCTGTGTTCAACGTCAACAGTGAGCCGGTGGCCGGCCTCGGCCTCACGGGACTGGTGAGCGTCTCTCATCCGGACAAACAACTCGCGCTGGAACAAGCCATTCTCACGTGCGCCGAGCGCATCTCGCGCGACATTGGCTACGGGGGAGGACTGTTTGAGGAGTTTCGGAAACAACGGAGGTTTGCGTGATGAGGACAAAGAGCATGGAGCGAGGCTGGTTTGCGGGTGTTATTGTGGCTGCTGCTGTGCTCGCCGAAGCGGGCGATCCCATTACACCGCTCACCTATCGCGATGCTGAGTGGTATGGATCCACTTTTTGGACCGGGCCGGACTGGACGCGCGTCGGCAAGGATTGGCACCACCCCGGCCAGAACACGCCGAGCGTGCGCCGTTTCACCGCTCCGCGCGACGGGCGCGTGACGGTTACGGGCCGCGTGTTCAAGCTCCATCTTAACGGCGACGGCATCCGCGCCAGCATACGCCACAACGAGCGCGAAGTCTGGAAGGCGGAGATTGATGGAAAGGACGACAAGGGCGTGGAGCCGAAGCTCGTGCTTGACGTGAAGAAGGGCGACGCGCTGAGGTTCATCGTCCACAAACGTGGCGGCATCGCCTGCGACACCACGGGCTGGGATCCGGTCGTCACCTACGCCGATGGCCAGAAGTTTCAAGCGTCGCTCGCGTTTGCCGCAAAGAAACAGGGCGAAGGCGGTTGGTTCTACGAGATGCTTGGCAAGGGAGAAGCGCCTCTACAGGCAAAGCCCGTCGTACCGGTTCCGTCTGAGTTGAAGCAGGAATTAGCGCGGCTCGCGCCTTCGCTTGCACCCCAGACCCACCTCGACTTGCTGTTGCTGGCGCTGGAGGAATGGTGGAGCGATGACAGGATGAGCGATGCGGTTGCCGCATACGTCGCTGCCATCAAGGAACACGCCGAGCGGACGCAGAAGCTCGCAGCGGAACTTGGCGACAGGCTGAAGCCTGAACTCCAACGGGCCGCCGCCAACGCGCCAGCGGTTGGAGTCCAAGCTTCAGCTTGCTCCGACCTGCCTCAGTTGCGCCGCCTCTATCTCCAGACGCGCCTGCTCAAACGCGACATCGCGCTCAAGAACCCGCTGCTGAACTTCGACAAGCTGTTGTTCTGCAAACGCGCCCAGCCGAGCTACAGCCACCTTGTCGGCCAGTACTTTGGCTGGCGGCAGCGGCCCGGCGGTGGGTTGTTTGTATTGGAGAAGGTGGGTGGCTCGCTCGCCGTTCGGGACATCGTGGGTTCGCAACTGCCCGCTGGCAATTACCTGGAGCCATGCCTTTCTTACGACGGCAAACGCGTCGCGTTTTCGTTCGTTGCATGTCCATCGCAGACGCCGGACTCGAAAACGCTTCCCGTCAACGAGCAGGGTGACGAGAGCGCCTATTTCCACATCTTCGAGGTGGGCGTGGACGGCACCGGTTTGCGCCAGCTTACGCGTGGTTGTTACGACGACATGATGTCGTGCTATCTGCCTGACGGCGGCATCGCGTTCGTCTCGACGCGGCGGCGCAGTTATTCGCGCTGCTTCGGACCAAACTTCAGCAATCGCTGGCACAGCTACACGTTGCATCGGATGAATGCCGATGGTTCCGACCTGCGCATTCTATCGCTCAACGACGTCAGCGAATGGTTTCCGTCCATGTCGAACACCGGCGAGATTCTGTTCGCGCGCTGGGATTACATTGATCGCGACGCCGTCACGCACCAAAACCTTTGGTCCGCGCGACCCGATGGCACCAATCCCATCGCCCTTTGGGGCAATGCGACGCCCAAGCCGCACTGCACATTTCAGGCGAAAGCGATTCCCGGCAGCCGCAAGATCGCGTTCATTGCGTCGGCGCATCACGCGGTCACGGGCGGGCCGATTTGCGTGCTCGACCCCGCGGTGGACCCGAACAGCCAGGATGCCATCACGCGCATCACGCCGGGGCCATATCCAGAAGCCGAGTCGAACCAGATCGCCGAGTATTGCGCCTCACCATGGCCGTTGTCGGAGAAATATTTCCTGGTCGCCTACAGCCGCGACCGGCTGATTTTTGAGGGTGAGCATCAGCACAACCCGAATCCCGACAACGCGCTCGGGCTCTACCTGCTCGACGCCGCCGGCAACCGCGAGTTGATCTACCGTGATGCGAAACTCGGTTGCACCAGTCCGATTCCGTTGCAGCCCCGATCGATGCCGCCTGCGTTGCCGAGCGCACTGATCGCCGAGGCGCCGCCGACGGGCGAAATGCTCATCACCGACATCTATCAGGGCCTTGGCGACGTGCCGCGCGGCACGATCAAGGAACTGCGCATCGTCCAGATATTTCCGAAGACGACATGGCTCGCGAACTCGCCGCGCGTTGGCATCGCAGGCGAGGAAAACACGCGCGCCATCCTCGGCACCGTGCCGGTGGAGGCCGACGGTTCCGCGCGATTCATTGTGCCCGCGCATAAACCGGTCTTGTTCCAGGCGCTGGACAAGGACGGCTTCGCATATCAGACGATGCGTTCGACGACCTACGTTCAGCCCGGCGAACGCACTTCCTGTGTCGGCTGCCACGAGCATCGCATGTCCGCACCGACGAAAACACGCGCCATGCCGATGGCGATGCAGCGGCCCCCGTCTCATATCAAACCGGGTGAACTCGGCGGCCGGCCGTTCGCGTTCGTTGAAGTCGTGCAGCCTGTGCTCAACAAACACTGCGTCAAGTGCCACAGCGGGCCCGAGGCGAAGAAGGGGGTTGTTCTCACCGGCGAGCCCCACGGCGGGTTCACGAAGTCCTATGTGTCCCTTTGCGGCGAGCTGCCGTCGTCCAAACAACGCACGCAGCCACACACAGACCCGCTGGTGCCGCGGTACGCGCAGCGCAACCAGATCCAAACGACACCCGTCGGCGGCGTGTACGGCGCGCTCGGCAGCCGCTTGATGAAGATGTTGCGTGCCGGCCACAACGACGTGAAACTCACCGACGCCGACCTGCGCCGTTTGGCGGCGTGGATTGACAGTAACGCTGTCTTCTACGGCTCGTTCGATCCCGCCGAGCAGAGCAAACAACTTGCTGGCGAACCGATCGCCATGCCGCCCATCCAGTGAATGACACCGTGAAATCAACATACGCACTTGCCTTGTTTGCCTGTTTTGCGGCATCGCTTGCTCTCGCCGACATGATGAAAGACTCGCCGGTGCAGTTTCCGGAGAAAGGGCCGCTGAAGGCGCAGTTCCCGCCGGACGTGAAGACCGAGCAGAAGACGCCGGAGAAGGACTATTCCATCTTCGGCACACCGCAGCGGTCGTTGGAGCAGATTGCGAAGATTCAGGCTGAGATGCCGAAGGGCAGGTTTACGCCGCCAAAGCCGGACTGGACGCATCTCAAGCGCACGCGCCGCATTCTGACCAAGGGCGGCGAATTGCACATCCTGGCGATGGGCGACAGTATCGTCGCTGACACGATGCGCTCGGCGTGGCTGGCGAAGCTGGGTGAGGCTTACCCGAAAGCGGAGATTCGCGGCACGGTCTATGTCCGCGGCGGCGGCGGATGCCAGCATTACAAGGAGGAAGAGCGCATTCGGAAGAACGTCGTGCCGCTCAAGCCTGACTTGATGTTCATTGGCGGTATCAGCCAGAAGGACATCGAGAGCATCCGCGAGGTCATCGGTCAGTTGCGCGCCGGGTTGCCGGACGTGGAGATCCTGTTGGCGACCGGCACGTTCGGCACCACCGACCCGCGCTCGCCGGAGGAACTGGCAAAAGACAAACGTTCCGGCGCCGGCGAGTATGGCGTCGCGTTGCGGAAGCTCGCGGCTGAGCAACGTTGCGCGTTCTTGAACATGACCCTGCCGTGGGCCGAATACATCCGCTCCACGAAGCTCCATCCGCATGTCTTCTACCGCGACCGCGTCCATGCGAACGAATTCGGCGAGCAAATCCTGTCGAAGATCCTGATGTCGTTTTTCAAACCGTGAGAACACAACACGCGGCACTGCTGATCGTCGTCATTCTATGGCTGGCTCCGCTGGCTGGCGCGGCCGACGCGACCCTGCGTCCGGACAAACTCCAAACCTATGTCGAGCAGTTCAACGCTGCCGACAATGAGCTTTACCGGCAGCACGTGCCGAACGTCAAAGCGGCAGAATTCCTGCGCGCCAACGTGCCACGGTTCGAATGCCCCGACGCAGAGATCGAGCGCACCTATTACTTTCGCTGGTGGACCTACCGGAAACACATCAAAGACACGCCCGATGGATTCGTCATCACGGAGTTTCTGCCGGCGGTCGGCTGGGCGGGCAAACACAATACGATCAGTTGTCCCGCCGGCCACCATCTCTACGAAGGGCGTTGGTTGCGCAACCCGAAGTTCCTCGACGACTATTCGGTATTCTGGTTTCGCAAAGGCGGCGAGCCGCGCCGCTACAGTTTCTGGGCTGCCGACGCGATTCGCGCACGCAGCCTGGTCAGCGGCGACGCGTCGTTACCGCGCGAGTTGTTGCCCGACCTGATTGCGAACTACAGGGCGTGGGAAACGAACGCGCCTTCGCAGGGTGGCATCCTCCGCTACATTGCCACCCAGCCGGACAAGCCGCGCGCGCATCTCGATTCGTGCGGGCTGTTCTGGCAGCTTGATGACCGGGATGGGGGCGAGGTTTCCATCGGCGGCCACGGCTACCGTCCGACGATCAACAGCTACATGTTCGGCGACGCGCAAGCCATCGCGGCCATCGCCGACGCGGCGGGCAAGACGGACATTGCGCGCCAGTTTCGTGAGAAGGCGGCGCGGTTAAAGCAGCTCGTGCAAAGCCGGTTGTGGGATGCGCAGGCACAGTTCTTCAAAACGTTGCCGCGTGGCGAGAGCGCGCAGTTCGTGGACGTGCGGGAGCTTCACGGCTACACACCGTGGTATTTCAATCTGCCCGACGTGAGCCATGCTGTGGCGTGGAAGCAGGTCATGGATCCCAAAGGCTTCTACGCGCCGTTCGGACTGACGACGGCGGAGCAGCGCCATCCGAAGTTCTCGATCGCCTACGAGGGCCACGAGTGCCAATGGAACGGACCGAGCTGGCCTTTTGCCACGGCGATAACGCTTACCGCGATGGCCAACCTGCTCAACAGCGCGCCGCAGGACGCCGTCGGCAATCGTGACTACTTCAACCTGCTGCGGATTTTCGCCTGCTCGCACCGGTTGAAACTCGACGACGGTTCCGTGGTGCCGTGGATTGATGAAAACCTCAACCCGCTCACGCGCGATTGGATTTCACGCACGCGCCTGAAGTCGTGGGAGAACGGCACGTGGTCCGCCAGGAAAGGCGGAGTTGAGCGCGGCAAGGACTACAACCACTCGACCTATTGTGACCTCATTATCACCGGCCTTGTCGGCCTGCGTCCCCGGGCTGACGACACGGTTGAGGTGAATCCGCTTGCGCCCGGCGACTGGGACTACTTCTGCCTCGACAATATCGCCTACCACGGCCGGACGCTGACAATTCTTTGGGACAAGACCGGTCAGCGTTACGGCAAAGGACAGGGTCTGCGCGTGCTGGCCGATGGCCGCGAGATCGCCGCCGCTGACAAGCTCCAGCGCGTCGCCGGTCAACTCCCTTCAACGAACAGCAGCCAGACATCATCCACCGCCGCAGGTTGGACGAAGTGTGCGGGCAATCCTGTGCTGGGCGGCAAACTGGGCACCTGCTTCGACATATCGTTGCTCAAGGAAAACGACCGTTTCCTCATGTGGTTCTCGTGGCGGCCGAAGAAGAGTATTGCACTGGCGGAGAGCAAGGACGGCATCCACTGGAGTGAGCCGTTCATCGTGCTTGGTCCCAATGCCGCCAGCGGTTGGGAAGACAATATGAATCGCCCTGTCGTGGTGAGGCGCGGCGACGGTTACCACATGTGGTTCACCGGTCAGGCCAAGGGTGGATCCCGGATCGGTTACGCAACGAGCCGCGACGGGAAAATCTGGAAGCGCATGACAGAGAAGCCCGTGCTTTCGCCTGAAGCGCCGTGGGAAAAAGTCGCCGTCATGTGCCCGCACGTGATCTGGGATGACGCGGCGAAGCAGTTCCGGATGTGGTATTCCGGCGGCGAGCAGAACGAGCCGAACGCCATCGGTTATGCGACGAGTCCTGACGGCATGACTTGGACCAAACTTCCTTCAAACCCGATTTTTGCCGCCGATCCGAAGAGCGAATGGGAGCGGCACAAGGTCACCGCCTGCCATGTCATGCGTCACGGCGACTGGCACCTGATGTTCTATATCGGCTTCCGCACCGAGAGCTATGCGCAAATCGGGATTGCCCGTTCGCGCGACGGCATCAGCGGCTGGCAGCGCCTCACCGCCAATCCGATCATCCGTCCTACTCCCGGCGCGTGGGACGCCAGCGCTTGCTACAAACCCTTCGCGATCCTCGACGGCAACCGCTGGCTGTTGTGGTACAACGGCAGGAAGGACAGGGTCGAGCAGATCGGCCTCGCAACGCACGACGGCGGGGAACTTTGGCTTCCATGATTGACCCGGACTACTGTGATGTAGAAGCAGCGCGATAATAGAATGAAGACGCGACCCAAAACCCTTGCCCTCGCTGTTCTCCTGTTGGCGGGGGCCGTCCGCGCCATGGCGGACGAGGCTGTCGCGCGCCAGGGTCTTGATTCATTGCGCGCAGCGATTGACGATCTGGCCGTTTCGTTTCCGGGACGTTATCGAGCGGAGGAGTTTCGGACGCGATGGGAGGAACTGAAGAAGCGCGCAGGAACGGCGGCGATCACGAATGAAGTGGAGAGGTTGAAGTTCGATGCGCTGGTGGCGGGCAACCCGTTGCTCAGCCCGGGCAAGCTGCTGTTCGTGAAGCGCCACACCTACACGCCGGGCTGGTATTACGCCGAGTTCATGCGCGCCAGAAAGTCTGGCGGCGGGCTGTGTGTCTTGTCGCTGCCGGACGGCAAGGTGACCGACCTGTTCCCACAAATGAGCGGCGGAATCACCGACCGCTACGACCTGTCGTTCGACGGACGGCGCGTCGTGTTCGGCTACAAGAGTAAAGCCGGCAAGGCATTTCGACTCTACGAAGCGCGCGTGGACGGCACCGGGCTGCGACAGCTCACATTCGATCCGCCGGACGAGGCGCAGCGCGTGGCGCGGTTTCATAATCCGAAAAGCCCCTACTATCACACGACGGACGATTTTCATCCGTGTTATCTGCCCGACGGCGGCATCGTGTTCGCGTCGGCACGTTGCGAGCGCGGCGTGCTTTGCGACCAGCCCGACGATCTCGTCGTGAACCTGCTTTACCGGATGGACGCCGACGGCGGAAACCTGCGGCGGCTCTCCGAGGGCGCGCTCAGCGAGTCCACCCCGAGCGTGATGAACGATGGGCGTATTCTCTATACTCGGTGGGAGTATGTGGACAAGGGCGTCATTGCCGTGCAGGCGCTCTGGGCAATGCGGCCGGATGGATCAGGGAGCTGTGAGATTTACGGTGATGACATCGAGGACCCGATGGTGTTCATCCATGGTCGCGCAATCCCCGGCCAGAACAACCTCTTTGTTTGCACGGGCACGTTTCATCATCCGTTCGCGGTTGGACCGATCCTGCTGGTGGACATCAACAAGCCGATCCATACGCTGGAGCCGATTCGCTCGTTGACGCCGGACACGCGGGCGAGCTCCAATTTGATCCGCGAGCAGAAGGGCGCCTATGGCGAGACATTTGCGCATCTCCGAAACGGCCAGTGGGTGGCGGATAACAAGGGGCCGCTGTTCTCGGAGCCATATCCGCTCGCCGACCCGGAGACGAACATCGGCGCGGGGAAGTATTTCCTGGTGGACTGCAATCCTGACCAGCCGTGGGGTCACACGTCAGCTTACGGGTTATGGCTGATAGACGTGTTCGGCAACCGCGTGCGCATCCACAGTGACCCGCAGATTTCCTGCTGGCAACCGATGCTTCTGCGAGCGCGCAAGAAGCCGCCGGTCGTGACACCGAACGTAGTTGCGTCACTCCGTGACAAGATTTCATCGTCCACATCCGCGTCACGGAGTGACACGGCTACTTTGGCGCTCACTGATGTCTATCGCGGCCTTGACGGCGTCCCGCGCGGTTCGGTGAAGTACCTGCGCGTCCTCGAACAAGTCGCGCGGCCATGGTCGGCTCATCGGTTCTGGCCGGATGACAGCGCGCTTGGCCAGCATGCACCGATCAGTCTCTACGCGCACATCTACGTGAAGGTAAACCACGGTGTCGTGCCGGTGCATGAGGACGGCTCCGCGCACTTCATGGTGCCGGCCCACCGCAACATCTTCCTTCAGGCGCTCGACGAGAATTTCATGGAGATACAGCGGATGCGTACATTCGTTAATCTGCAGCCCGGCGAGACGCGTGGTTGCGTCGGTTGTCACGAAGGCAGGTCAGCGGCGGCGCGCGTCAACAGGCGATTGCTGGCGTTGGCGAAGCCCGCGGTCGCGCCCGTGCCGCAACCGGGCGAGACAGTGCCGAGAACAATCCACTACATCAGCGACGTGCAGCCGGTGCTCGACCGGCATTGCGTGCGCTGTCACGGCGGCGAGAAGCCCGCGAGCGGCCTCGACCTGAGCGGTGCGCTCACGCAGTTCTTCAACCGTTCCTACGAGAACATCATGAAGCAAAACCTGCTGAGCTATGTCACTGAGTTTTACGGCCCCAAAGGCAGCCAGATGCAGTTCACCAATGTCGTGCCGTTGCCGCCGCGCGCGCTCGGTTCGCACGCCAGCAAGTTCATTGCTGCCGCTCGCGGTCCGCATCACGACGTGAAGCTGTCACAAGCCGAACTGGTCCGCCTCATTACGTGGGCCGACGCGAATGGTCCTTACTATGGCAGCTATTTCGGCCGGCGAAACCTGGTCTACAAGAACCATCCGAACTTCCGTCCTGTCCCAACGCTGGCCTCTGCTTGGGGCGACGCCGCCGGTACGGAGCATGAGACGGCCGGCTATCATCAGTTATCTGTGCAGAAAACGACCGCGACGACTTACGGAGGAAACTACAGGTGAAGTGGCTTGTCCTGACGTTGGCGCTGCCGGCTGTGGCTCTTGCGGATAGACCGCAGGCGAGCGTGTTCGCCGACCGCGGCAGTCCGGCGACGTTGCGGGCGGCGATTCGCGATCTAGTGGCCGATTTCGGCCCGCGTTATCCGTCGGGGGACGAGTTTCTCCGCCGGCTGGACCAGATCGAGAAGCAGATGTCATCGGACACGAATTCCGTGCGCGTGGCGTTCAGCCAGCTTCAGCGCGAGGCGCTGATCGCGAACCCGTTGGTCAACGGCGCGCCGATTGTTTTCGTCGAGCGGCTGCAATACGCGCCGGACCATCACAACACGGGCACGGATTTCCAGCCGGGAGAGATCAGCGCGAAAAATTTCGGTGCAGGCGCGGCGATCAAGACGGTTGACTTTCGTCGGGGCGGCCGGGTGCAGACGTTGCTGGCGTTTCCGGACGGCGTGGCGCGCGATCTGGACGTCCACTACGACGGCGCGCGGATCGCGTTCGCGATGCGGCGCAACGCGCAGGACAGCTATCACGTCTTCGAGATGAACAGCGACGGCAGCGGCCTGCGGCAGCTCACGCGGGCGTCGCCCGACACCGACATTGACCCCGCTTATCTGCCCGACGGTCAGATCGTGTTCGCCAGCACGCGCGACATCAAATACTGCGGCTGCAATCGGCACATCCAGGCCAACCTGTTCGTCATGAACGCTGACGGCGCCAACATCCGCCAGATCAGCCGTAACAACCTTTTCGACTCGCGCCCGTCGGTCACGCCCGATGGCCGCATCATTTACGATCGCTGGGAATACGTGGACCGCGCTTACGGACCGTCGTTCGGCTTGTGGACGGTGAACCCCGACGGTACGCAGCACGCGCTTTACTACGGCAACAACGCGTGGTCGCCCGGCGCGATTTTCGACGCGCGGATCATCCCCGGCTCGCTGCGCTGCGTGGCGATCTTCAGTTCGTGCCACGACCGGCCGTGGGGCGCGATGGTGATCATTGACCGCGAGCGCGGCTTGGACGGCACCGAACCGGTCGTGCGCAGTTGGCCCGGCGATATCAGTTCGTATCTGCGCAACAGCACGGATTATCACCAGGGCCAGGACCCAGGGCATCCGGTCGTTGGCCAGATTGACGCGTTCAAGCCGCTGCCCATCAAGTATGAGGACCCGTATCCACTCAGCGACACCGCGACCGGCCGAGGCGCGGGGAAATATTTCCTCTGCTCGCGCATGACCGGTCAAGGCGAGCGGACAGGTATCTTCTTGCTGGACACGTTCGGCAACGAAATCCTGCTGCATGACGCCGGTCCTTCTCCTCGGGCCGGCAGCAACAACGCGCTCGGTTGTTTTGACCCGATGCCGCTCGCGCCCCGGCCACGGCCGCCAGTCGTTCCGCCGCAGGTGGATTACACGAAACAGACCGGTACATTTTACGTGGCCGATGTGTATCGTGGCACGGGCATGGAGAAAGTGCCGCGTGGCAGCATCAAGACGTTGCGCGTTGTCGAGGCGCCGCCGAAACGCAACTGGACGGGACCGATGTGGAACATGGACACCTTCCAGGCGCCGGCGATGAACTACAACTGTACGAGCAACAAACGCATCCTCGGCGACGTGCCGGTCGAGCCGGACGGGTCGGCTCATTTCGAGGTGCCGGCCGACAAGTTTATCTTCTTCCAGGCGCTCGACGCGGACGGGATGATGGTGCAGTCCATGCGCAGCGGCGCAACCATCCAGCCCGGCGAACGAGCCGGCTGCATCGGCTGCCACGAGTATCGCCTCTCCGGGGCCACGTTGCCGACGCGCACGCCGCTTGCGATGCGCCGCGCACCGAGCCGGCTCAAGCCGTGGCATGGCCCGCCGCGCGAGTTCAACTACCTGACCGAGATCCAGCCGGTTTTCGACCGCCACTGCGTTCGCTGCCACGACTACGGCCAGCCGGCCGGCGAGAGGCTGAACCTTGCGGGCGACCTGGGGCTGGTGTTCAATACGTCTTACCTGGACTTGCACCGGAAGTCG
>JACRJX010000011.1 GCA_016235595.1 Verrucomicrobiota bacterium | reverse complement strand
CTGGACAGTGCCACGTTCTCGGTCTTGATCATGCCCGTTTCGGAGGTGTTCGGCCAGCGGCGCGGGGTTCGAGTTTGAGGTCGCAGAGTTCGGTGGCCAGATCGATCCAGCGGTCGATCAGGTCGCGGCAGCGAACGTAATTTGCTATGGCGGCCTCGGTGGCCGCTACATCCTCTTTCTTGACGAAACGCGTTCCACCCTTTCCTTTGCGCGTGTAACTGAGCTGGTAGTATGGCCCGTGTTTTTGCGCGGGCGATGCTTTACATCGACAACCGGGGGAGCCGCACACGTTGAACTGCTGGGAGAGACTCCCCGGCCGCAGGTCGCCGAGCGCGGTTAGTTCTCGTTTGATCTGCTTGATCTGAGCCTCCAGGGCCGCCATCTGCGCTTTCATGCCTTCGCCCTATATCACAGAGAAGCCGATAGTACTATAGTGCTATCGGTCATGGCGGAGGGGTGGATGGAACTTTGGAAGATGTGGTTCGAGGCCGTGACGCAGCTGCGCCCGGCCTGCATCCGACAGCGCACATTTTGCTGGATGGTGATCTGCCTGCTTGGCCTGTGCATCCGCACCGAGCTGGCGGGCGTCACCAGCTTCGTGCGAGCACTGGGACTCGATCCCTTTCTCTACAAGCGGCTACTGCACCTCTTTCACAGCCCGGCCCTCAAGCTCGACACGCTTACCGAGGTTTGGACACGTTGGTGCGCCGATTCCCTCCCGGCCTGTACCGTCGGTGCCTATCGAGTCTGGATCACCGACGGCATCAAGGCTCCGAAAGAGGGACGCAAGATGCCGGCGGTCAAGAAGCTACATCAGGAGTCAGCGAACAACTCCAAGCCGGAGTTCATCTTCGGTCACAGCTTCCAGTGCATTTCGCTGCTCATACAGACGGCACAAGGTTTTGTCGCCGCCGTTCCGCTCGCGGCTCGGATCTGCGAAGGCGTGGTCTGGTCCAACCGCGACAAGCGCACCCAGCTCGATCGCGTCGTCACGCTGTTCCTGTCGTTGACCGATGCGCTTGGGTTACCCGTAGTCCTGGTCGCCGACGCCTACTACGCCACCCGCAAGGTAATCCTCCCGTTACTGGCCGCCGGACACCACCTGGTCACACGCGCTCGCAAGAACGCCGTCGCCTACGAACTCGCCCCCAGACCCAAGCAATCGCGCCGAGGACGTCCGCGGCTTTATGGAAAACGCATCCGTCTGCGCGATTTGTTCTGTGCCGCTGGCACGTTCACCTCGGTCCCCAGTCCGGTCTACGACGACAAGAACGTCGTCCTCGAATTTCGCTGCATCGACCTGCTCTGGAGACCCGTCGGCCGGCTCGTCCGCTTCGTCCTGGTTCGCCACCCGCACCGCGGCTCGATGATTCTCATGGCCAGTGACATCACCATGGATCCGCTCGATATCATCATCCTGTACGGCTACCGCTTCAAAATCGAAGTCGGATTCCGACAAGCCCTGCACGTTGTCGGCGCCTACGCCTATCACTTTTGGATGGCGGCGATGATCCCGATCCGACGCGTCAGCGGCAACCAGTACATGCACCACAACTCTGATCGATATCGTCAGATGGTCCGCCGCAAGCTTGCTGCCTACCACAACTACGTTCAGCTCGGTTGCATCGCGCAGGGGCTCCTCCAGTACCTCGCGATCACCGCACGCCCCACCGTCTGGAAACTCTTCCACAGCTGGCTACGCACCATGCGCACCGAACTGCCGCCCTCCGAACTCGTCGTCGCCCACGCGCTGCGCGACAGCCTCCCCGAATTTCTCGCCGTTGGCCCCGGTGATCGTATCCTTGCGGAATTCCTGCGCCAAAAAGTGCTCACTCGCTCTGACAGCTACGACAAGTCTCATCACGCGCGCGCAGCATAGACGACCATCCGACAATGTGGCACTGTCCAGTTAAGTACAATGCCGGTAAGTTAAGGCGATCCGTCGTGCATTCGCCGGTCCGCCCAGCGCTAAAGCGCCGGGCTCAGTGAAAGAAAGCCGGGTGAACCCGGCTGAATTCTTCATGGAGGATAAGCCTCTTCTTCGCAGTCCGCTTCAGCGGACTTTCTTTGCGGCCCGGGAATTCATTCCCGGGCGGCGGTCGCCGTTGCGGCGAGGCTTATCTTACCGGCATTGCTCCTAATCTGTACGTCCGAACACCAAGCAGGCTCGCGCGCTGGAGTTGCTTCAGGCCATCAGCGCGTAGTCAGAACCTTCCAGCGGCAAATCCGAATAACCTCTGGATTTTACG
>JACRJX010000007.1 GCA_016235595.1 Verrucomicrobiota bacterium | reverse complement strand
CACGACCTCATCATCACCACGCCGACTTCTTACAAGCAGTCCGCCGGCGCCTACA
This sequence comes from Verrucomicrobiota bacterium, assembly GCA_016235595.1. Classification (GTDB taxonomy): domain Bacteria; phylum Verrucomicrobiota; class Verrucomicrobiia; order CAIQCK01; family CAIQCK01; genus CAIQCK01. Next base: position 428,527 of record JACRJX010000007.1, on the reverse strand, counting down.
GCCTGCTCGACGGCAAGCCGCACACGATTACCAATCCGCTCACCGGCGAGGCGCAGCCCTGGCGCATCTATCGCACCCACGGCTGCAACACGCCCGTCGCATCCGAGAACGTGATGACCTTCCGCTCCGGCGCGGCCGGGTTCTACGACCTGCAATCCCACGCCGGCACCGGCAACCTCGGCGGCTTCAAGAGCGGTTGCAGCGCCAGCCTCATCATCGCCAACGGCGTCCTCAACGCCCCCGACTACACCCGCACGTGCAGTTGCCCGTATCAGAACCAGACCTCGCTCGCCCTCGTCTCGATGCCGGAGGTGGAGATGTGGACCTGCAACCTCGCCGGCCTCGACACGCCGGAGGGCAAGCGCATCGCGCGCGTCGGCATCAACCTCGGCGCGGCCGGCGACCGTGTCGCGGACGACGGCACGCTCTGGCTCGAATACCCCTCCGCCGGCGGCATCTCCCCGCAACTGCCCGTGACCATCACCGGCGCCTCCACCAACGTCTTCCGCCGTCACGCCAGCGCCGTCTCCGGCGGCGGCCCCGCGTGGGTCGTCGCGTCCGGCCTGCGCGACATCGAGACCCTCGTCATCACCCCGCAGACACTGAAAGCGCCTCCGCCATCAGCGCCCGCCGGCTCGAAGGACGAGGACGAAGGCGACAAAGATCCCGGGAAGGGCAAGACTGCCGCCAAGGGCGAAGCTGCCGCTGCGGACGCGCCCGCTGCTGCCGAAACGCCTGCTGCGTCGGCGACAGCGCCAGCCGCAACGCTTCCCGCGCTGCCGCCCGCGCGCTACACCGTCCGGCTTTATTTCATGGAACCGGACAGCATCGCGCCGGGCCGGCGCGTGTTCGACGTGCTCCTGCAAGGCCAGCCGGCGTTGAAGGATTTCGACATCGTCAAAACCGCCGGCGCCGCCTACTGCGGCGTCGTGAAGGAATTCAAGAACGTGCAACTCAGCCCCCAGCTAGAAGTCCGCCTGCAAAAGTCAGCCGCGTCCACCCTCGGCCCCGCCCTTTCCGGCGTGGAGCTGGTTCTTGAACAACAACCGCGCTGACCACTGTCGTTTCCGGACGCGATTCAAGACCATGAAATTCCCGCATTGACTGCGGGATATTCATGGTGCATTGTGCCCGCGTGATTGACCGCAAGACTGATCGGGAACTGGTTCGCGCCGCCTTGAAACGCAGCCGCGTCGTCGCGTTGCTCGGCCCGCGCCAGTGCGGCAAGACCACGCTCGCGCGGGAATTTGTCCCCGCCGATTCCCTCCGCTATTTCGATCTCGAAGACCCCGCCAGCCTCGCCCGCCTCACTGAGCCGGACACGGCTTTGCGTCCGCTCCGGGGACTGGTGGTCATTGACGAGATCCAGCGCCGGCCCGACCTCTTCCCGCTGCTTCGCGTGCTGGCCGACCGCCGGCCGCTGCCCGCGCGTTTCCTGATCCTCGGCAGCGCGTCGCCGGATTTGCTGAAGCAGTCTTCTGAAACGCTCGCCGGCCGGCTGGAGACCGTTCCGCTGGAAGGCTTCCGGCTGGCCGACCTGGGCGCGGCGGCGCAAACACGGCACTGGGTTCGCGGGGGATTCCCCTTGTCCTTCATCGCGCGCAACGAGGCCGACTCCGTGGCGTGGCGGCGCCAGTTTCTCCAGACGTTCCTGGAGCGGGACATGCCGCAACTCGGCGTGACCATTCCCACCGTGGCGCTGCGCCGCTTCTGGAACATGGTTGCCCACTATCACGGCCAGATTTGGAACGCCGCCGAACTGGCCCGCGCCCTGGCCGTCAACGAATCCACCGTGCGCCGTTACCTCGACCTGATGACCGGCGTGTTCATGGTGCGGCAACTGCCTCCGTGGTTTGAGAACATCGGCAAACGCCAGGTCAAGGCGCCGAAAGTCTATGTCCGCGACAGCGGCCTGCTGCACACTCTGCTGGGCATCGCCAACCAGCGCGACCTCGAGCATCACCCCAAGGTCGGCGCTTCGTGGGAGGGATACGCCGTCGAGGAAGTGCTCAAGGCGCTGCGTCCCGATGACGCCTGCTACTGGGCCACGCACAACGGCGCGGAGATTGACCTTGTGCTCTTCAAGCGCGGCCGGCGCATCGGCGTCGAGTGCAAGCGCGCCGACGCGCCCACGCTCACCCCGTCCATGTGCATCACCCTCGCCGACCTGAAACTCGATGAACTTCGCGTTGTCTATCCGGGCGCAAAACGCTACTCGCTGGCCCGGAAAATCGAGGTCGTGCCCCTGACGGAACTGGTGAACGCAGCTTGAAGTCCGCCTGCAAAAGTCAGCCGCATCCACCCTCGGTCCGGCCCTCTGCGGCGTGGAGTTGGTGCTTGAGAAGAACTAGACCGCGTCGGGAGCCGTGGCTTTCAGCCACGACACCGAAACGTTAACGTTCAATGCTGCACTATTGCTCGCCGTTCGGCATATTCAGTGCAGAATCAGAGACAGCCATGAAACCGGTCTATATGTCGAGCAAGGGACAGGTGGTGGTGCCTGCCGCAATCCGACGGCGATTCAACATCCAGCCCGGCACTCGCATCGTCTTCATGGAGGAAAAAGGCCGGATCATCCTTCAGCCGGTAACGCGCGAATACATCAACTCCTTCCGTGGCATCTTCAAGCAAAAGCCCGGCCAAAAGTCCGCCGTGCAGGAACTGCTCGAAGACCGCGCAGCGGATCGGAAGCAGGAAGACGGCTAGAGACAGGTAGCAATCACTTGAGCAACGGAATGCCGATCTCGGTTAGGTAGTTGAAAGTTGAGTCGTAATACGAGGGCAAGCGAGTTCGGTCGCTTGACTCACCCGGCGGAACGAAGATTACCATGCCCTGTCGCGCGCGAGTCAGCAGCACACGGTAGGCGTTGCGCAAATAGGACCGGTTTTCCAGGTTGAAAATGTTGGTCCATTTGTCGCCTCGAAAGTCGTGGTGGCTCCAACCAGAGCCTGTGAAGCGCAAGTCGCCATCCCACGTCACGCATGCCCAGTCTAGCTCAAGCCCCTGCACCTGAAACTCGGTCGCAGCGTCTTCGAGGTAGTAGCTCGACCTCGTATCGTCTCTGTCGTTGAGGAACCAATGAATGGGGTCAACGTCCACCCGGATATCAATGGCATGAGGCTTCAACCGTTGAGCCTTTGACGACGCCACCATCCCGAAACGCTCAGAGCCTCGGGCATGTTTCCGAACCCACTGCTTAGCGAGATTCAGGTCTCGTGTTATCGCGATTGGATATCGGCTGGCGAGCTTCGTGAAGAGTTGCCGCGCGTGCTCCTTCTCGCAGTCGAGAAGCGCTTTCACGAACGTTGAGACATTCTCCGCTCTGAATGACCGCATCGAAACCGCGAGATGCAAGCAGTCGTCCAAGTGGGTGTGTGGCCGATGACGAACTCGCTCCAGTGCTTTCCCTGCGGCGTATTCGCTGTCAGTCAGTCTTGAGGAGATATACATGTGCCATTCGGGGAAAGACGCGTTTATCGCGTTGAGCCAAGCGTCGATGCCCGCTTCGCCCCTGTAAATCTCCTGCCCGCCCCCAACCAGACAAACGATGACAGTCCAATCTTTTTTTCTGTCCATGTAGGAGATCAGAAACTCGGGCTCCGATTGCGAGAAACCGGGCCGCCTTTTCTTTTGGTTCATGAAGCTGGCTGTCTGCTTCAAGTTCCAAGCGCGCTGGGCCTCATCAAAAATGACAACATGTTCTACGGGCGGGCCAGCATCAATCAATGCGTCATCCCGAAAATGGTGAACATTTTGGATGAATGCCTCAACGCTTATTCGAACTTTCCCTTTCCGCACTTTTTCGCCCTGCTTCTGCCGACGCGCGACCTCATCGCGGGTGAGCGCTTCACGCAGCACGGCAACGAGCGGGCCGTTGCCGGAAAGGTAAACAGCATGAGTTGGCGTGCCCTCTTCCCGACGGCGGGTTGCGATATTGAGGCCAACCAGTGTCTTGCCTGCGCCCGGCACGCCGGTGACGAAGCAAATGACTTTTCGCCCGGCGTCTCGCGCTTCGTCCACCAGTTCCTCAATGCGACGGGAAGTGATGCGCAGGTTCTCCGCCCCTGCATCGAAGCGCGCAATCGCTTCGACCGAGTGCTGAGCGTAGAGCGACCGCGCTGCTTCTACGATTGTTGGTGTGGGATGGTAGGGTGCGCGGGACCATTGCGACGCATCAATGCCGTATCCTGTGATTTTCTTCAGAGCCGTATCCAACACTTCCCGAAACCTCTCTGGATTCACCATGACTGGCCGATAAACTCGGTCATCGTCCATCCGAAGCTCGACGGAAGCGGATTGCTGCACTTCTGTTGCAATGAGAATCGGCACAATCGGAACCGCGTGGCTCGCTTCGTGGAAGTTCTTGAGGTCGAGAGCGTAGTCCCAGACCTGTTCGATTGCGGCACGGTCAAACCTGCTTTCCCCCACTTTGAACTCGATCGCAAAAACAACAGGGCCAATGACGAGAACCGCATCAATGCGACGCCCCATCCGCGGAATGTTGAACTCCAGAAACAACGAACCATCCAAGCCGGAGAGGCGTTCACGCAGAAACTGGATTTGAGCAATCCATGTGTCGCGCTGAGTTGGAACCACAGCGAAGTCGCTGTTCGCTGTCAGATGCCCAAGAATCGCGTCTGGTTCCGACTGAAGGAACTCGGCAATAGACGCGCCATACCAAGCACGCAACAGGGAACGGGGCTTGTTGGTATTGGTGGTGGGCAGTTCCATTGGTCGAGAGAATGCCAGACCGCACTAGGAAAGTGAAGATCACGCAATCACTGGTGGCAAACAAGGCGCGGGACCGGCGGGTGACGCGGACGCTGCGGCGGATGGGCTGGCGGGTGGTGCGGATTTGAGAGCATGAACTGCGCGACGCGGAGCGGTGTGTGGGGAAGATTCTTGCGGCCGTGAAGCGTGAAGCGGGAAGCGTGAAACGTGAAGCGTGAAACGTGAAACGTGAAGCGTGAAACGTGAAACGTGAAGCGTGAAACGTGAAACGTGAAGCGTGAAACGTGAAACGTGAAGCGTGAAACGTGAAACGTTGAGCGTCGGGGAAACGGCACGGAACTTAACCACGGATGCACACGGATGAGGAGGGACTTACGGGGCAAGAAGATTTGAGGGCAAGAAGATTCAGGACAAGGCGACGTCGTCCATCAGCGCGGCTTACGGGGCAAGAAGATTTGGTGATTTTCCTGCCCTGAAATTTTCTTGCCTTGTGGTTGTTGACACGGATGCGGAGCAGATGACCGGGCTAGCGATGACGGCGAAGTTTTCGTTCCTCCAACTCCATTTCCTCCGCCTTGTATTCCGCCCGCCGCACGCCGAATGGCTTGCCGCCCGGTTTGCGACGAAGGCTGCCGCGTGCGCGCCGGATGGCGGCGAGCATTTCAGCTTTGGTCGGCCTGGCCATGTGCGAACTATGGCGCACCGACGGGAGTCTTGAAATGCCGGAGTTGAGGCAGCTTCCCCGTGGCGGTTCAGCATCAGCGCAAGTCCGCGTTCATCAGCGGTTCGATCACGGATCGGGCAGCAGCGGCAGCTTGGCGCCGCAATAGACCGCGCGGTGGCGGTTGTCGTCGAAGGCGAAGTGGAGCCATTGCCTGTCCTTGCTGGCGAAACCGTCGGGGTAGTTCAGCCGTCTCAGGGTTCCTTGCTCTTGCCGGGCCAGTCCCACGACTTCAAGTCGTCGCTCCAAGCGATGCCGATGCAACCGTGCGTGAGGAATTTGACCGGCTCCGGCTCCGGGCCGGTGCCGTGGAACACCATCACATACTTGCCGACGCCCGCGACCCGCCGCAGGTCCGCGACGTAGCCGGCGCTCAATCGCCCCCGCGCCCAAGGCCAATCCTTCTGCCCCAGCGTGATCGTCGGCCCGGCTGGCGTCCAGTTTCTCAGGTCCGGCGATTTCAACACGCCGACGCCATCCTGTGGCGAATGAAACATGAGGTATTCGCCGTCGCGCACGAGCACACAGACGTTCTCGCCCGCCTTGGCGCTGCCGGCGAAGGTCCACGTCCGCAAGTCGCGCGACCAGCTCATGCTGACGCCGTTCTGCTTGAAGAAACACCACCACTTGCCCGGATCGTCTTTGTCCGGCATCAGATAGGGGTCAATCATCCGTCCCATCTGTTCGACCGGCACGTCGGGGCCTTTCACGCGGATCAGTTCCGGCTCCGACCAGCGTTCCAAGTCCGGGCTGCGCATCAGATACAGCCGGGCGGTGGCGTTGCCGTAGAGTTCGCCGTTCGGCTGGGGATAAGTGGACGCACACAACAGCCACTGGCCGTCGAACCGAATGACGCTGCCCGGGCTGACAAAGTTCAACTTCAAGTCGCGGGCCGTGAGTTTCTTCACGGGCGTCCAATGCCGCAGGTCCCGGCTGGTGCTCCTGGCGAGGTAGAGATACACCGCGCCAGGCTCTCGCTCACCGACGGTGAAGAACATGTGGAAGGTGCCCTCATGCCACAGCAACAACGGGTCGCGGTAACCGGTCTTCTCGTCGCCCTTGAACAGGATAGGAGATGGCAGCGCATCCAGCAGCGCGCTGTCGGCGGCGTGGCAGTTGGCGGAGGTTGCGAGGTGGAGCGCGGCGATGACGCCCGTCAGGCGGCGGGCAGCGATGCGAAGACTCATGGGTGTGATCGCGCAAGCGGCGGCAGCTTGGCGCCGTAATAGACCGCGCGGTGGCGGTTGTCGTCGAAGGCGAAGTGGAGCCATTGCCTGTCCTTGCTGACGAAGCCGTCGGGGTAGTTCATCCGCCCTTTCGGGCCGTCGCAGGATTCCGGCACGAGCACGCGGCGATACGGCCACGTCTTCATGCCGTCGAAGCTGATCCAGAGCGCCATCGGGCTGCGGTGTTTCGGGTTCGGGTTGTGCAACAGCGCGACGGTGTCACCGCCGAGCGGATAGAGTGTGGCTTTCGAACCGGGATTGGGGATGTCGGTCTTCGTCGCGAACTCCGGCCACGTGCGGCCGCCGTCCTTCGATTCCGCGTAGTAAAGCACGCCACCGAGACGGTCGCCGCGGATGATCATGGCGATGCGGCCGTCGGACAGCTCGACGATGTTGTTCTCCGCCCAGCCGTGGTAGCGGTCGTTGTCGGTGAGCCGGACGTTGCCGTGCTCGGTCCACGTCTTGCCGCCGTCACGGCTCATGAGCACGCCGTTGCGCGGGTTGCTGACGTAGTGAGCGAGCGCCTTGTGCCACGGCTTCTCTTCCGGCGGCGGTGGCGGGGTGCCGGGCGGCGGGCCGAGGTAATGCTGGAACGGAATGAGAATCCGCCCGTCGCGCGTGACGATGTGGTTGCGGATGAAGGTGAAGTTCGCCAGCCGGCCGGGCATCGGTCGCGGTTTGCCCCACGTGCGACAGCCATCGTCGCTGTGCATCATCCACGATTTCCAGTCGCGCCCCCACGTCTGGGAGTGCGTGGAGAAGAACAGCGTGCAGCGGTTGCCGCGCACCATCAGTTCCGTCGGGCCTTGGCCGCTGGTTTTTCCCTCGCGCGGAAAGCCGATGTCCACGGGTTGCAACGGCGACCACGTCTTGCCGCCGTCGGTGCTGCGGGTGAGACCGGTGTAGTTCTTCGGCGACGGCTCGAAGTCATCGCCCGCCAGCATGAACAGCGCCCACGAACCGTCGGGCAACTCGCGCAGGGTCGTGTCGCAGACGAGCTTGTCCGGCGACTTGCCGTCGTAGGCGATGGTCGTGCGGTCCTGTTTTGCATCCTCCGCGGCCTGCTTGCCCCAATCCACGTCACCCGCATCCGCCACAACGGCCAGGCAGGCGCCCGCGAGAAGAGAAAGCAGGGATGATTTCACCGGCCCTTCTCCTTGAGCGCCTCGTTTTCCCAAACCTTCACGTCGTCAATCAGCATCGTGCCGCTCAGGCCGATGAGGAAGACGAGGCGGGACTTCTTTACGTCGAAGACGGCGCCTTTCGCGCGGAGCACGACGCCGTCCACCTGCGCGACGGCGTCGTTGCCGTTGATCTCGACCCGCACATGGTGCCACTGGCCGTCGTCGAGATTGGCGGCTTTCCGGTCGAGCATCTCCGTGCGATAGAACTTCGGGTCGGCGAGTTGTTCCTTGGTTGGTGGCGCAAGCTTGCGGCCCTCTTTCACTGCCTTGGCCTTCCCGGCGGCTTGCGCCTGCTTCGATTCAAGGCAGCCGCGGTCCTGCTGCAACGCGGCAAACTTTCCGCCGAGCGCGACGCGCAGCAGATGCGCCGTGCCGCCAAACTGGCTGTCGCCGTCCACGAGGAACAGCACGACGCCGGGCTTCGCGAGCTTCACCGAAAACTGGATCGTCAGATTGCGCCCCTCGATCGGCACGCCGATGGCCGGGCCGTGGCTGTCGTCGGGCAGGCAGACGCCCTGCAACGCGCCGTCCACGATGCTGAAACTTTTCGGCCGCCCGCCCGGCTGCCACGTCGCCGGCAGCGCCGCGCCGCCGAAGTCTTCGCTCAACAGCCGCTTGCCCGGCTTCGAGGCCGGCGGTTGCGGCTCAGCAGCAGTGAGTGTCAACGCGGCAATGAACAGCGCGGTCAACCCGCAGGTCATGATTCTCATAAGACGCTCCATCTTATACCGTTGGCACAACCCGGCTTCAACGCCGGATCCCCCGAACCTGCCTGACATCGTGCTCGATCCGGAAACCCGCCTCCCGCGCCGCCGATGACGTCAACGGCGCGCCTCTGGCCTCTCAGCGGTTCAATTCTGCCGGCGCGCTGCCGCCGCCGCTCATGGCGTCGGGCAACTGCCAGACCTTGTCACCGGCCTTGTTGGTGAAGTAGAGCTTCGACGGCGAGAGCTCGTCCGGGTTTCCGTCGGCCCAGAACGCGTAGAAACCGGGATGCGCGTTCACCGGGCGGCGGACGTAGTTGTGGTTCCTCGCGCTGCCCCGCGTCACGTCGCGCTCCTTGCTCCAGGTCTTGCCCGCGTCGCGGCTCGCCCAGACGCCGACCTCGCCGCCGGAACCGACCGGCTGCGGGCCGCGTTCGGTCGGCCCGATGATCCGCCACGCGTCGGCCTCGATGTAGAGGGAGCCGGTGCTGTAGTTGTGGTTCGCGCGGGTCACCTGCGTGAACTTCCATTTGTCGCCAAGCCAGTGCGCGACGGTCCACCATCGCGGGTCGCCGCCCGGCCCCGGTTGGTGGCCGGCGCTCGTGATGAACAGAATCACTGGCCGGCCATTGCGGTCCAGATCGAGGTCGTGGATATAGACGTTCCGTTGCCCGGCCTGGTAGTCATGCACAAGGGCGGGGTTCTTCGGATCCGCGAGCGGCAACTCCACCGGCTCGCCGCGGACATTGCGCCACGTTTTGCCGAAGTCGTCGGTCTGGAGGAAGTAGAGGTTGGTCCGCTTATCCACGTTGCCGCCGGGATGCATGTTGAAGGCGGTGATGACGCGGTTGCCCCGCACGTGGCTGGTCTGGTAGTGGCCGCCCATGCCGGCGAATTTCACGTCGGGCGTCCAGTTCCGCCCGTCGGGACTGGTGTTGAAGTAAAGCTCGCGGCCCTTGGTGTATTTGGTGAACAGGAACAGGAAGCCGCGCCCCTCGAACCATCGCGGCTGCGGGTAGGTGAACTCGCGCTGACCAACCTGCTCGAACTCGTCGGTGCTGTAGGGCTTCGTGCTGCGATAGATGATGCCGGGCCGTTTCTTCGCGCGGCCGCTGACGAAGACCCAGAGGTGGCCCTTCCCGTCCATGGCGAGGCTGGGGTTGTCGTGCGGATCATCCACGCCCTGCTTGTCATGCACGATGGTCGGGCGCGGCACGACGCCGCGGCGGTGATCGTAGTAGGACGCCATCGCCAGCAGGTGCCGCTTGCCCTGCTTCGCGCCGCCATAGACGAAGAACGTCTTGTCCGCCTCCTTCGAGTAGATGGCCATCGGCACGTGGTTGGCCGTGTAGGTGCCCAGCCCGCCGGAATACTTGTCGCCGAATTCGGACTTCTGGCCCAGCGTGAACCAGATGCCGCGATAGCCGTCGTCCTTGGCCGATGCGATGACCCGGTCGGTCGCCGCCGTCAGCCGTAACGCCACGTCCTGCGCGTAATGCGGCGAACTCAACGGGAGCGCGCCGCCAGCGTGTTGCTTCGTTTCGGCAAGCAGCACTTTGCCGGTCGCCGGCTCGATCCACTCGGCGCGATAGCTGGAGGCGGGCGCGTCGAGTTCGAGGTTCACCTGAAACTCGCCGGTGTTGAGCTTCGCCTTGTCCTTCCAGCGCGGCATCGGGCTGTTGTGGATGTAGATCGCATACTGCCGGCCCGGCTCGGCCAGCACGCGGATGGAAACGTCGTCGCTGCGGCCCGCGCACACCAGTTTGTCAGCGGGTTTCATCTTCACGAAGTCGAATTGGTTGATGAAGTCGTGCAGGACGCGAAGCTGGCGGCGGAACTTCACGCTGCCGCCGCCGGGCTGCGTCGGCGGATAGGCGAACGTGCCGTCCTCGTGGCCGGCGGTGAACGAGTAGTCAAGGTGGTTGAACAGCCCGCCCCCCGCGATGATGAAATCCCACGCCTCGACCCGATAGACCTCGTCGCGCGTGCCGCGGAAGCCCGTCTCGTTCTCGCCGATGACGCGGTTGAGCGCGTAGTTCTCGGCAACGGCCACGGGCGGATAGGTGTAGTGGAAGTTGAGGATCGAGACGGCCGGATGCGGGTCGCGCACCTTGGCGGTCTTGTTGGCGATGTTCTGCGCGATGAGCTTCTTGTTCGGATGGTCCTTCTGCGCGTCGGCGATGACGTCGGCGATGCGGCGCTGCCACTCCAGCGTGACGCCGCCGAAGTAAGGCTCGTTGCAGATCTCGTAATAGACGTTGTCGAAGCCGCGCAGTTCCTTGACGAACTTGCGGACCATCCGCTCCTGCACCGCGAGCAGGCCGCCGTGTTTGTCGAGCGTATAGACGTTGGTGCGCGTGATGCCGCCGAGGCCGTTGACGTTGTTGGCGATGTGGAACGGGCTGAGCCGCCACTGGTCGTCCTTGTAGAACGGGCAGAAAAGATTGACCTCGACGACCACGCCGCGCTTGCCGGCCTGCGCCGTGAAGTCGCGGAAGCGGGCGAAGTAGGCGTCGTTCCAGCGCGTGAGGTCGTGCTTGTTGCCACCGTCGGCCGCGCCGGGCTGGTCGCTGCGCGCCCACGGGCCGATGAATCGGCCGGACGCTGGCGCGAGCGTGTTGCGGGCGATCTTGAACGCGCCTTCCGGCTCGAAGTAAGCGCCACCCGTGAACGTGCGCGTGTTGTTGAGGCCGTCGCGGGCGAGCGTGTCGAGATACTTCACGTAATCGAAGTCGAGGTTGAGCACCGCGCCGTAGTGTTCGGCGGAGGTGATGAGCACGGCCGGCTTGCCGCGCCATTGAAAATAGTGCGGGTTGTCAGGATGAAGGCGGAGCGTGCCGTCGGGCACCGTTGCGGCCCCGGTGGCAGCGCAGGACAGCAGCAGCGCGCCGAGCGAGATGAGAGACAGGATGGGCTTCATGGTGAGTTGCGGCGAGTTTACCGCCGCCCTGTCAGGGCGGCTATTGATTTTACGTCGTAAACCCAGGGTGGCGCACGCTTCGCGTGCTTGCCCTGGGCTGGTTTACTGCCGGCCTTTCAGGCCGGCCGGGAATTGACAGCCGACGGTCCATGAACCTCATGGAGAGTCTGGCGTTGTTCACCGCGTGTTCGGTGGGCGTCTGTAAAGCGGCGGAGGGCCGCCAAGACGCTGCCGCGTTGTTGATGCGGCCTTCAGAAGCGCGCGAGCGTCTTGGAGTGCGCCAGCCCTCTGGCGCTCTGGGATGGAGGGAGCGTCCATGTTCACGATCTCAATACGCCTTACGCGGCTTCTCAAGATCTGGAAACGTCCGTCACGCGCGCGGGTGGGTCTTGTCGTAAACCTGTTTCAGCCGCGCGCTGGTGACGTGGGTATAGACCTGCGTGGTCGAGAGGCTGACGTGGCCGAGGAGTTCCTGCACGCTGCGCAGGTCGGCGCCGGCGTCGAGCAGGTGCGTCGCGAAGCTGTGGCGCAGCTTGTGGGGCGTCATGTCCACGCCGAGGCCGGCCATCCTCAGATACTTCTTCATCGCGCGCTGGACCTCGCGGGCGTTGAGCCGGCGGCCGTTGTTGCCGAGGAACGCCGGCGCGTTGCGCCCCTTGGGAAACTCCGGCGGCAGCCTGGCCCAGCAGGTCTCGATGGCGTCGAGCGCGGGCCGGCCGACGGGACAGAGCCGTTCCTTGGCGCCCTTGCCGCGGACGCTCAGCACTTCGCCGAGGAGATCAATGTGTTCGCGGTTGAGGCCGACGAGTTCGTGGACGCGCAGGCCGGCGCTGTAGATGGTTTCGAGGATGGCCTTGTCGCGATGCGGCACCCACGGCGCGACGGGCCGGCCGCGCGGGCGTTTCTTTCCTTCGGCGGGCGGCTCGGCGGCCTTCAGCGGCGCGTTGAAGAGCGTCTCCACCTGCTGGATGGTGAGGAATCGCGGCAGGCGTTTCTCACGCTTGGGCATTATCAGGCCGCTGAGCGGGTTGTCCTTCACGACGCCGCGCCGGACGAGGAACCGGTAGAACGAGCGCAGGCTGGAGATGCGCAGCGCGATGGTGGTGCGTTTCATTTCAGCCTGCATCAGCGCCATGAGATAGCGGCGGAACTGGAACGGCTCGAGCGCGCGCCAGTTTAGAGTGGGCCGCGCGTCCCGCGCGGCGGATTGATTTGATGATTGGCCGTGCGGGACGCCCGGCCCACCCTGATGCCAGACGCGGAACTCGCGCAGGCACTGCTCGTAGTTGCGGAGCGTGAGGCGCGAGGCGTTGCGCTCGGCCTGCTGGTATTGCAGGAAGTCGCGCGTCAGGTCGTCCGGCGGGACGGCTACGCGGGCGGCAGCTTCTTGGTGGTCTTGCACGCGGGATAGGCCGAGCAGGCCATGAACTTCCCAAACCGCCCGGCGCGGATGAGCATCGGCGAGCCGCATTTCTCGCATTTCTCATCGGTCATCTCCGGCGCGGCCTTGGCGGGCGCGGCCGGGGCCGTGGCGCTCACGCCGAGCTTTTCGGCAAGTTCAGGCGGCAGCGGCTTGGTGGTCTTGCACTTCGGGTAGCCGGAGCAGCCGAGGAACGTGCCGCGCGCGCTGGCGCGGACCGCCATCGGCTCGCCGCAATTCTCGCAGGCGATGTCGGTGAGCTGCGCTTTCGGCTTGGCGGCAGTTTTCGGCGCGGCATCGGTAGCAGCGCCCGCTTTGGCGCGCGCCGCGGATTTCTTTTGCTTCAACTGCTGCGCCGTCGCTTCCACCGGCATTTTGGATGCGGCTTCAGCGGCGGGCGCGGCGGCTTTGATTTCAAGATCGGGCGGCAGCGGCTTGGCGTTGCGGCATTTCGGGTAACCGGAGCAGCCCAGGAACTGGCCACGCGCGCTGGTGCGGACGGCCATCGGCTTGCCGCATTTTTCGCAAGCGATGTCGGTGAGCTGCGCTTTTGGTTTCGCGGCAGGTTTCACGGCGCCGCCAGCCGAAGGCTCGACGCCTCCGATTTTCGCGCGGGCTTCTTCGAGTTTCTGTTTGAGTTCGTCGGAAAGCGGCTTGGTGCTCTTGCACTTCGGATAGGCGGTGCAGGCGAGGAACGAACCGCGCCGGCTGCCCTTGATGGCCATCGGCGCGCCGCACTTCTCGCACTTCTCGCTGACCTCGACCATCGCGGCAGCGCGCGGCTTGGGCGTGATCTTGCCGGTGGCTTCGTCGCGGGTGAAGCTCATCGCGTTGCGGCATTTCGGGTAGCCCGAGCACGCGAGGAACGGCCCGCGCCGGCTGTTGCGGACGACCATCGGCGAACCGCACTTCTCGCAGGCGATGCCGCTGTCCTCCAGCTTCTGCGGCGTGATGTTGCCTTCGGCGCTGCGGGTGAAGCCCATGGTGCTCTTGCAGTCGGGGTAGGCCGAGCAGGCAAGGAACTCGCCGGTCTTGCCGCTGCGGACCACCATCGGCGAGTTGCACTTGGGGCACGCGACCTCGGTCTTCTCGGCGGGCGCGGCGTGGATCTCGCCGGAGTCGTCGCGGGTGAAGTTCATGGTGCCTTTGCAGTCGGGGTAATTGGAGCAGGCGAGGAACTCGCCGCTCTTGCCGCCCTTGACGATCATGTGCGCGTTGCAGCGCGGGCACTTGATGTGGAGTTTCTCCGGCTCGACGATGTGGAGGTTGCCGGCTTCGTCGCGGGTGAAGTTGGCGGCGCTCTTGCACTTCGGGTAGGTCGAGCAGGTCAGGAACTCGCCGTTGCGGCCGTGCTTGATGACCATCGGCGAGCCGCAGTCCTCGCACTTGAAATGCGTCAACTCCGGCGGCTTGGTCTCCAACGCCTTGTCCAGCGTCGGCTTGAAGTCCTTGTAGAACCTCGCGAGCAGCTCGTGCCACTCGACCTTGCCGCTCTCCACCTCGTCCAACTCCTCCTCCATCTTCGCGGTGAACTGCACGTCGAGCAGGTCGGGAAACGCGCCGACCAGCAGGTCGGTCGTGATCTCGCCCAGTTCGGTCGGCTTGAGGCGGCCTTTGTCCTTCTCGACGTAGGTGCGCTTTTGGATCGTCGAGACCGTCGGCGCGTAAGTGCTGGGCCGGCCGATGCCGAGTTCCTCCAACGCCTTCACCAGCGTCGCCTCGGAGTAACGCGGCGGCGGTTCTGTGAAATGCTGCTCCGGCTTCAGCTCGATCAATTCCAAACCCTCGCCCGCAACCAGCGGCGGAATCGGCTCGCCGCCTTCCTCGGCCATCTTGTCCTCGTCGCCTTCCTCGACGCCATAGACTTTCAGGAAACCGGGGAACGTGACCTGCGTGCTGCTGGCGCGGAACCAGAAGTTGCGCGGCTGCGCGACGCGGTCGTTCTTCGCGAGGACCTCCACGCTCTTGATCAGCATCTGCGCGGGCGTCATCTGGCTGGCGACGAACCGTTTCCAGACCAGCGTGTAGAGCGCGAGCTGCTGGCGGTCCAGATAGGGCGCCACGCTCTCCGGCGTCCGCCGCGCCGACGTGGGCCGGATCGCCTCGTGCGCGCCCTGCGCCGTCTCGCGCGAGCGATAGGCGTTCGGCGTCTCCGGCGCGAACTCGGCCCCGTGCGTCTCGCGGATGTAGGCGAGCGCCTCGGCCTGCGCCTCGCGCGAGACCGTCAGCGAGTCGGTGCGCATGTAGGTGATGAGACCGACCGAGCCTTCGTCGCCCAGTTCGACACCTTCATAAAGCTGCTGTGCGATGCGCATCGTCTGGTCGGTGCCAAACCGGAGGTTCGTGGCGGCGGCGCGCTGGAGCGTGCTCGTGATGAACGGCGGGAACGGGTTCCGCTTCCGCGGCTGCTCCTCGACCTTCTCGACCTTCCACGATGCGCCGTCCAGTTCGGCCTTCACCGCGTCCGCAGTGGCCTGGTCGCCGAGCAGGAACAGACCTTTCTCGGCGTCAATCAGACGCTCTTCGTTGATCCGCATGAGCCGCGCACGAAACGGCGTGCGCGGATCCACCAGCTTGCGCAGCTCGGCCTCGACCGACCAGTATTCCTGCGCCTTGAACGCGCGGATCTCGCGCTCGCGCTCGACGATGATCCGCACCGCCACGCTCTGCACGCGGCCGGCGCTGCGGGCGCCGCGCACGCGCCGCCAGAGCAACGGGCTGATCTTGTAGCCGACGATCCGGTCGAGGATGCGGCGCGCCTGCTGGCTGTCCACGCGGTTCTGGTCAATGTCGCCGGGGGCGACGAACGCCTGCTGGATGGCGTTCTTGGTGATCTCGTTGAACGTGACGCGCTTGAAGCGGGCGCGGTCTTTCTTGTTCTTGGCGAGCAGTTCGCAGAGGTGCCACGCGATGGCCTCGCCCTCGCGGTCGGGGTCGGGCGCGAGGAAGACGGTCGCGGCGGTTTCGGCGGCCGTCTTCAGCTCGGCGACGACTTTTCTCTTCAGCGGCGAGACCTCGTAGGTCGGCTCGAAGTTGTTCTCGATGTCCACGCTCAGGCCCTTGCTGGGCAGATCGCGGATGTGGCCCATCGAGGCCTTCACCACGTAGTCGCGGCCGAGATATTTATTAATGGTCTTCGCCTTGGCCGGCGATTCGACGATGACCAGGTTTTTGTCACTCATGGCTTTATGCGGACGAGGCGCTTGCCAGGCAACTGTCTGATCAAGCGCCTCATCTCAAGGCGCAGCAACGTGGCGAAAACCTCCGCCGATGTCAACCCGCTTTGCCGGATGACCGCATCGAGGTCGGTCTCCTCGTCGCCGATCGCGGCGAGCACCTTCTGCTCGACATCGGAAAGCTCGACCGCATCCGGAGTGGTTTCGGGCGCCGCAGGCCGCGCGGATTTCGGGAACAGATCCTCGAACTCCGTCAGCACGTCCTCCGCGTCCTCGACCAGTTTCGCACCGCCCTTGATGAGCCGGTGGCAGCCTTTGGATTGCGGCGAGTCCGCGCGGCCTGGCACGGCAAACACCTGCCGGCCCTGGTCGAGCGCCATGTTCGCCGTGATGAGCGCGCCGCTGCCGAGGCCCGCCTCGACGACGATGATGCCCAGCGAGAGGCCGCTGACGATGCGGTTGCGAAGCGGGAAGTGCTGCGGGTCGGGCCGCACGCCGAACGGAAACTGCGTCATCACCGCGCCGCCGCCCGCGGCGATCTTCTCGTAGAGCGCGCCGTTCTCCGGCGGATAGACCACATCGAGGCCCGTGCCGAGCACGGCCAAGGTGCGGCCGTTGGCCGCGAGCGCGCCTTGGTGCGCCGCGGTGTCAATGCCGCGCGCCAGGCCGCTGACAACCGTGATGCCGGCGAACGCGAGCTGGTAGCCGAGCTTGCGCGCGGTCTCCAGCCCGTAGTAGGTCGTCTGGCGCGAGCCGACGATGGCGACAGCGTGCTTGTCGCGCGGCTCCAGCGCGCCCTTCACATAGAGCGCCAACGGCGGGTCGTAGATCTGGCGGAGGTTTTCGGGGTAATCGGCGTCGTCGAGCGTCAGCACGCGCGCGCCGAAATCCGCGATGCGTTTCAGTTCGCGGTCGAGGTCCACTTGCGACTGCCAGCCCGTGATCGCGCGGGCCACTTCCTCGCCAACGCCGTCCACGCGCATCAACTCACGCGCGCTGGCGGCTAGGATCGCCTGCGGCTGGCCGAACCGCTCCAGCAGCCGCTTGACGCGCACCGGCCCGACATGGTCAATCATGTTGAGCGCGATATATGCGTCGCGAGCCTCCATGGTGAAACGTTTCCCTCCGTCTAGGCCGTTTCGGCCTTCTTCTTCGCCGCGGGCTGGCGTTTCCGCGCGAACAACTCAAGCTGCGGATCCTTCATGAGATGGTAGAGCTTCAGGATGCGGATGACCTCCAGCAGGTCGCTCTTGGTGTAATTGCGATTCACTTCGATGGAGGCGATGATTGACAGCAGCATCGTGCGGAAGATGATGACGCCGTCCACGCCCGCCGCGCGAAGCAACTCGATGGTCTTCGACTTGAGCGATTCGCTCGCAGGCAGTCCCGGCACGACCAGCAGTTTCAGCAACGGACCGTCCTCACTGCCCACCAGCAGTTCGGCGGCATCGAGCGACTGTTTCTCGACAAACTTCAGCATTTGCTTCTTCGAGACGATTGACGGTCCGAACCGCTCGGTGTGCCACGGCTTGACCACGACGATGGCCCGCGCGACGCGCTGAAGGTCGTCGAGGCCGAGCACGAAGCTGGGCGGCCCGGCCGCGAGGTCGGCGCGCGGATTATAGACGATGAAGTCAATCTCCTCGGTCGCGGTCTTCTCGCGGGCCACGACGGCGTATTTGCGCCGCTGGCTCACCAGAAAACCGTGCGCCTCGAAGAATTCCCTGACGATGGATTCACCGACGGCTGACATTCCAGACCTCCTCGATATCGGCTTCGGTCACCGCGTCGCTGACGAACACCTCGCCAATCCGGCGCGCGAGCACGAAGCGCAGTTTGCCTTCGACGGCCTTCTTGTCCACGCGCATCGGGCCGATGATCTTCGCGAACGGCACGGCAGGCAGCGTGAGATCAAACCCGGCGCGTCGCAACAGCGACTCGATGCGCGCCACGCCGGCCGCGCCGAGGCCGCCGCGCTTCTGGGACAGGCGCGCCGCAGCGAGCATCCCGATGGCGACCGCCTCGCCGTGCAGATAGCCGCCGTAGCCCGTGACGGCCTCGATGGCGTGGCCGACGGTGTGGCCGAAGTTGAGGATGGCGCGCGGGCCGCTCTCGCGTTCGTCTTGGGAGACAACCTCGGCCTTGATCTGGCAGCAACGGGCGATGACCGGCGCGAGTTGGGCCATGTCCTTCGCCATCAACGCGTCGAGCCGCTGCTCCAGCAACTCGAACAACTTCGCGTCGCAGATGATGCCGTATTTGATGACCTCGGCCATGCCGGAGCGGAACTCGCGCTCGGGCAGCGAGCGCAACGTGGCGAGGTCGGCCAGCACCAGGCGTGGTTGATAAAACGCGCCGACGAGGTTCTTGCCCTGCGGGAGGTTGATGGCGACCTTGCCGCCGACGGAGCTGTCCACCATCGCGAGCAGCGTCGTCGGCACCTGCACGAAATCCACGCCGCGCAGATAGGTCGCCGCGATGAAGCCTGCGAGATCACCGACCACGCC
Organism: Verrucomicrobiota bacterium; assembly: GCA_016235595.1. GTDB lineage: Bacteria > Verrucomicrobiota > Verrucomicrobiia > CAIQCK01 > CAIQCK01 > CAIQCK01. Next base: position 409,937 of record JACRJX010000007.1, on the reverse strand, counting down.
GCCGCCGAGCGCGACGATGAACGAACGCCGGCCCAACCCTGCGGTCGCGAGTTGCTCGTAAAGTCCACCGGAAATCTTGAGCGACTTGGAGTTCTCGCCCGCCGGCACGGCCAGCACGCTGGCCTGCAAGCCCGCGCCCGCCAGCGCGTCACGCACGGCGACGCCGTAGAGCGGGCTGACGGTCGAGTCAGTGATGATCGCGCAGCGGCGGCCCAGCTTGAGTTGCGCGGCAAGCTCCGGCAGTTTCGCCGGAAGCAAGCCGTTGCCGATGAGGATGTCGTAGCTGCGCTCGCCGAGCGCGACGTGGACGGTGTTGGCCATGAGCGGGCGGCAGCTTAAGGCTGGAGCGGGTCAAGTCAAGCGGCCAAAAACGGTTCAGGCGTCCCTAGGACGCCTGAACCTTAAAAGCGGCCGGCCTATCTTTTGGATCTAGGCTGCCGCAAATCCGTGCCGTTGTCTCCCGGCTGTGGCCGACACTACGCGCCACCCTCCGATGAGTCAATTGCATTATCGGCAACTTTTCAAAAAACTTCAGTCCAACGAATCCGCCTGTCGCAGGCTCCGGTCCGAGCTTCGGCTTTCGGACTTCGCGTTCATCTGCGCGTGACGCGCGGGGTCACGGCCCGGCGCGGCGTTTGAGGGCGGGCGGGACGTTGGCGTCGCCGAGCACGGCGCGGGCGGCGTCGTAGTAGCGTTTGGCGTCGGCGGCGCGGCCGGTTTCCCACGCGTAGAGGGCCATGGCGGCGAGCGCGCGGCCGTCCTGGTAGGTCACGCTTTGTTGGAGCAGTTCGTAAAGGGTCTGCTCGGCAAAGTGGCCCCACGGCAGCGCGATGGAGCCGGCGCCGCTGGCGAGCGCGATGCTGACGGTGTCCACATCGGCGGCGGCGGGCCGGCCGTTGATGGCGCCGCCGGTGCGCAGGGCGAGGTTGCGGGCGGGGAGGGTGCCTTTGCCGATGATGACGATAAGTCGGGTCTTCAACTCGACGAGGAGTTGGAGTTCGTCGGCGCGGGTCTGGATGCGCGGGCGCAGGTCGGGGTCGGTGGTCTTGGCGGCGAGGGCGGCGACGTATTGCTGGGCGCGCTCGAAGTTGAACGTGCGCACGAGCGGGTCGGCCGGCGCGACGATGGAGCGCGCCGCGGCGTCGAGTTGCTGGAGGCGGGCGCGCTCGGCGTCGGCCTGTTTCTTGTCGAAGTCGGCGTGGACGGCCTTGATTTCGTCGAGGCGGGCCTCGACGAGTTTCTGGAGGACGGGCCGCGCGGCGAAGTTGGTGAGGCTGCCGGTCAGGACGGCTTCGGCTTCAACGAACTTGTTGGACTGCTGGAGGGAGTCCACGTCGCCCATGAGTTGCTTGATCTGCGCGAGCAACACCGGACGGTCGTCAGGCTGGTCGGGCTGTTCGGGCAGGACGACGGCCATGTTGGTGTCCGGGGCGGGCGCAGCGGCGGGCATGACGTTGGTCGCGGGCGCAACGGCGACAGCCGGGATGTGGGTGGCTGGCGCGACCGCAGCGGCCGGGACATCCGCCGGGGCGGGCAGGGGCGGCGTGACGTCGGCCTTGACAGCGGCGTTGGTGGCGCGCGGGATGATGAGGACGATGTTGGTTCCGGATTGGCGGACCCTCTGGAGCGTGGAGGTTGCGGGCGGGCGCGCCTGTTGCTGCTGTTGCCGCTGTTGTTGGAAGAATCTGTAGCCGGCGGCTGCCGTGACGACAATCAACACGGCCACGCCAAGGAGCGGCCCGATGGATGAGCGGCGCGGCGCCGGTTTGGAGGTGCGCGTTTCGGGCGGGCGTGCCCCGGTGCGCGGGCCGCCGCGGGGTTTGCCGGTGCGGAGGGCGCGGATGCGTTCGAGTTCCTCGATGGCTTCGGCGGGCGTCTGGTAGCGGTCGGCCGGGTTCTTGGCGATGAGCTTGAGGATGAACGCTTCCAGTTCTGTTGAAACCTCCGGGTTGAGCTTGCGCGGCGGCTCGGGCGTGTCGTGGATCTGCATCGCCATGACCTGCAACGGGTCCTTGTCGTCGAAGGGGGGGCGGCCGCAGAGGCCGTGGTAGAGCGTGCAGCCGAGCGCGTAGAGGTCGGTGCGGGTGTCGAGGTCCTTGTCGGCGCGGCATTGTTCGGGCGAGCAATACTGGGGCGTGCCTTCGGCGAAGCCGTCCTTGACGGTGGGGGCGCCGTGGCGGTGGGCGAGGCCGAGGTCGGCGACCTTGGCCTGGCCGTCGGAGGTGAGGAGGATGTTGGCGGGCTTGATGTCGCGGTGGACGATCCGGGCGCGGCGCCAGGCGAAGTCAAGGGCCTGCGCGATCTGGAGGCCGAGTTCGATGGCGTCGAGTTCGAGGATTTTGTTTTCGCGGGTGAACCGGTCGTGGAGCGTGCCGGCCTCGACCAGTTCCATGACGAAATACCAGACGCCGTTGTGTTCGCCGGCCTCGATGGCCTGGACGATGTGGGGGTGGGAGAGTTTGGCGGCGGCGCGCGCCTCGTGGAGGAATTTCGTGGTGAACGCGGCGTCCTTGGCGATCTCGGGCCGGAGGACCTTGATGGCGACGAGGCGATCGAGCGAGAGCTGCCGGGCGCGATAGACGGTGCCCATGCCGCCTTCGCCGATGTGGCCGAGGACTTCGTAGCCCGGTATTTCGAGATCGGGGTCGGACATGGACGGCAGACTCTAAACCGGCGTTGCGGCCGTTCACAAGCCCTGCCCGACGGAAAAAGGTCCGCCATCTGACGGCGCAGGGTGGCTTGCGCCGCCGATCTGGATCGCCGCCGTCCGGATGCGGGCAGACAACGCGGTGTCCACACGCCAGACACGTCGGGAACCGCACGCGCGGATGCGCGTCCTGGATACTGGCTGCCGTTGCCGCCGGCTAACGCCGCGGCTGGGCTGGCTGCGTGGTGGCGCCGGTTGCGGCCGGCCGGGGAGTGGCAGGCGCACCCGTCGCAGGCTGAGCGGGCTGTTGAGCGCCGGCCTGCGGCTGCTGGAGCTGCACGTTGAGGCCGCGGCGATTCATGATCATGACGACATTGGGGTCACGGGTCTGCTGCAGATACTGCCCGAGCAACTGAATCAAGTTATTCAATTGCTGAGAGCTGGCTTCAGCCTGCTGTCGGGTTGCCACGATGTTCGTGGTGAGATTCTCATTCTGCTGCTTGATGAAACCGCTAAACAGCCACGCCAGCACGGCAACGAGGATGGCCAGAACAGCGACGGAAAGGCTGACGATGGGGGTGCCCGAACACTTGTTGGAATTCATTTCGCTCATGGTTATCTCCGGGGAGTGGTGGTGGAACCCGCGCTGGGCTGCTGGGGCTGGGCCGGCGGGTCTGTCTGGGGTCGTGCCGGCGCAGCCTTCAGGCCCATCGGCACAAGCACGGCGTCAATGTTCGGGTTCTGCTGGCTGTAAGCCAGAAGATCCTGAGCCAGGCCGCGGAAAACGAGCTGCCGCATCTGGATGTTGTTAAGTTCGGGCTGCAATTTCCGCCCGTCGTCCAAAAGTTGCTCATGCTTACTGACCCGCGTCCACGCCAGGACCATGCTGCCCGCCGCCAGCAGGATGGCGACCGGCACCAACAGTTTTTTCACAAAGTCTTGCATCGTTTTTCCTTTGATTCGGTTTTTGGCTGCGCGCCGCGCTTGCGCCCGGCGGACAGAAGGCGCGCACTCTACACACGGTGTCTTGGCCCGTCTATGACAATGTTTTGGAAAAATCCGTTCAAACAAAACGCGCGTGGCGAACGGCAAACTTGTTGCCCGCACCCCGGTGTGTTACAGGTTAGGGCAAGGCGGGCGTGATGAGCAATCTGTCCGATACGATGTTCCGGGTCCTGGATGAGTCGTTCCGCGAACACGGTCCGGTGGACTGGGCCACGATGCTGGATTGGATGCGCCGGGGCAAAGTCCAACCCGCAACGTGGGTGTGGAACTCGCGCGACCAGAGCTGGCGGCTCGCGGGCGAACTGACCGAGCTGGCGGCCGTGATGGCGCCGTCGGTGGAGACCGAGGCCTTGTCCGGCGAGAAATTCGCCCAGCCGGTGTTCGCGCCGCCGCTGCCGGAGGAGCGCCGGACCCACTGGCAGGCAGGCCCCACGTGCCGGCTCGCGACGGGGGCGTTCCTTTGCGGCATCGCGGGACTCTGGGCCGGTCCGCTCGCCCTCCTCGCGATCGGGCTGGGCCACTTCGCCCAGTGGCGGTTCCGGCACTCGCCGCCGGTCGTCGGCGGCCTGTCGCTCGCGCTCTACGGGCTGTGGCTCGGCTACCTGGCCGTGGCGCTGTTGCTCTTCCACCTCATCCGCAGCCCCGTGGCGCAATGAAGCGCCGTGCGGCGTTTACGGCAACGGCTTGAGCTTCTCAAACGCCGGCTTGACCGAGTCGGGAAAAAACTGCTCCACGACCACCTTCGCCCCGACCAGGATCTGCGCGCCGTGGCCGATGATCCGGCCCGCGGGGGCTGAGAGCGCGCCCGTGTGGACCACCTCCGTCTGCAACGGCTTGAAGTCCACGGTCTTCTCCGCGCCATAAGCAACCGTGTGGGGCGAGGAGGAGTGGGTTCTCACGATGCCCCAGCGCAACGTCACGCACGCCACCGGTTGCGGGCCGTTGTTCCGTATCGTGATGGCCAACTCGCGGCTCTCGCGCCCGTCCTTCTTCCGGTTGGTCTGTTTGACTTCGACCAACTGAAGCTGCGCCTCCGCCGGCGTTGGCGGCCGGTTGTCGGCAGAGGCGGCCCGTGGCGGCGCGATGGACAACAGAAATGCGGCTGCTGCGATGGCGTGGATCAGTTTCATGTCCTCACTTTCCTTCCGCGTTGTTTCTCCAGGACGGCAAACACTCCCGTTGGTTCCTTTGGGCTTCGATGGCCGGCTTTCTATCGCAATCGCCCCGCGCCGTCAATCCATCCGGCTCCCCGCGGCGGGACGCCCCGCGCCGCCGTTGACATTTTGGTTTAATCCCGCGCCCGCCGCCGCTATACAATCACCGCAGTGAATCCGAAGGCACGGGCGAGAGCTTCCGCATTCCGGCCGCTTCTTGCCTGCGTCGTGGCCGCGATCTCGCTGGCCACCGGCGCGGGCGCTGAACAGAAGAAGTCCGCCCCGGCCGGCTTCATCGCCATCCAGGAAGGGCAGTTGCCGGTCATCCTCTCCGCGCCCCACGGCGGGCAGGGCGAGATCCCCGGCGTGTCGGCACGGCAGGGCGATGGCTTGCAAAAAGGCGCGAGCGGCTTCCGCACCGAGCGCGACGTGAACACGGAGCAGTTGGCGCTGGCGGTGGCGTCGGCGCTGGAAACGAAGCTGGGCAAGAAGCCTTACTACGTCGTGGCGAAGTTCCACCGCAAGTTCATTGACCCCAACCGGCCCGCCGACATCGCCGTTGAAGATCCGAAAGCCAGGCAGGTTTATGATGCTTACCACCAGACGCTCGCGCGGTTCTGCGGCGAGGTGCAGAAGGCGTTCGGCCACGGCCTGGTGCTGGACATCCACGGCCAAGGCACCGCCCGCGACACGGTCTTCCGAGGCACGCAGAACGGCAAGACCGACCGTGCGCTGGTGCAGCAGTTCGGCGAGAAAGTCCATGCCGGCCCGGAAAGCTTCTGCGGGCTGCTGGCCGCGCGGGGCCTGACGGTCCAGCCCACCGACACCAGCCGCGAGACAGCCGGCTTCACCGGCGGCTACATCACCCAGACCTGCGGCGCGCGCGAGGGCATCGGCGCCATCCAATTGGAATTTGGCTCCGATCTTCGAAAGAAGGAGAATCTCAAAACCACCGCAGCCAAGGTGGCCGACGCCATCGCCGCCTTCGCCAAGCTCTATTTATCCGACAAGCCGTCGCAGAAGCGGTAATGGCCCAACCGTCGGCACCGCAACTCTCTGATTCAGGGAAAATCCGTGTTCCATCCGTGTTCCATCCGTGGCTACAAAAGTGTCCGCCGATGACGACGCCCGCCCCCACACATACGCCCATGATGCAGCAGTATCGCCGCGTCAAGCGCGAGATTCCCGCCGACGCGCTGCTCTTGTTCCGGCTCGGCGATTTCTACGAGATGTTTTTCGACGACGCCAAGGTCAGCGCGCAGATCCTCAACGTCACGCTCACCCACCGCAACCACGTCCCGATGTGCGGCATCCCGCACCACGCCGCCGAGAGCTACATCGGCCGGCTGCTGCGCGCGGGACGGAAGGTCGCCATCTGCGACCAGATGGAGGAGCCGCGCCCCGGCGTGCTCGTCAAGCGCGAGATCAGCCAGATCCTCAGCCCCGGCGCGCACTTCGACGGCCGGATGCTCGACGCCTCGCGAAACAATTACCTCGCCGCGCTCACCACCGACGGCAAACGGTTCGGCTTCGCGGTCGTGGACCTGACCACCGGCGATTTCAAGCTCGCCGAGCTGGACACGCCCGAGACGCTCGCGAGCGAACTGGCCCGCACGCGCCCCGCCGAGGTCGTCGCGCCGGCCGCGAAGGTCAGCGACCTCTCGAAGCTGCTGCCCGACACGCGCATCGTCTTCACCGGCTACGAGGACTGGGTCTTCGAGAACGAGACGGCGTTCTTCGCGCTGCGCGACCATTTCAAGACGCAGTCGCTCGACGGCTTCGGCTGCGCGGGCATGACACTCGGCATCGGTGCGGCCGGCGCGGCGATCTACTACCTGCAAAACGCCCTGCGCCGGAACGTCGCCCACGTCCGCCGGCTGCAGGTCTATCAGCCCGGCGAGTTCCTCGTGCTCGACACCATCTCGCAGCGCAACCTCGAACTGGTCGAGTCGCTCCGGCCCGACGCGCCGAAGAACTCGACGCTCTTCGGCGCGATGAACCGCACCGTCACGCCGATGGGCGCGCGGCTCCTTCGCGAATGGATCACGCGCCCGCTGCGCAACGCCGACGCCGTCAAGGCGCGGCAGAAGGTCGTCGGCGAGTTCCACGAGGCGGTGGACGTGCTCGCCGACTTCCGCGACCAGCTCACGGAGGTGAAGGACCTCGAGCGCATCCTCGGCCGGCTCACGACCGGCCACGGCAACGCCCGCGACCTGCTCGGCCTGAAGGAATCGCTCGCCGTGCTGCCGTTGCTCAAGAGCATCCTCGAACCGCTCGTCACGCCGCTCGGCGTGCTGCTGCGCGGCGGCATCATCGAACTGCCCGATGTCTGTGACCTCATCCAGCGCGCCATCACCGACGAGCCGCCGCTCTCGCTCAACGAGGGCGGCCTCATCCGCGACGGGTTCAGCCCGGAGCTGGACGAACTGCGCCGGGCTTCGAAAGGAGGCAAGGAGTGGATCGCGAAGCTGCAGCAGGACGAGATCGGGCGCACCGGCATCTCCTCGCTGAAGGTCCGCTACAACCAGGTCTTCGGCTACTTCATCGAGATCACCAAGTCCAACCTCGCCAAGGTGCCGGAGAACTACATCCGCAAACAGACCATCGCCAACGGCGAGCGGTTCATCACGCCGGAGTTGAAGGAGGTCGAGGGCAAGATCCTCGGCGCCGACGAGCGCGCGTCGAAGCTGGAGCGCGAGCTGTTCGAGCAGGTGCGGCTGAAGGTGCTGGAGCAGACCGCCTCGATCCAGAACACCGCCGCGGCGCTGGCGCAGCTCGACGTGCTGGCCGGGTTCGCCGAGCTGGCGCGGCACCAGAACTACTGCTGCCCGGAGGTCAACGACGAGGCCCGCATCGAGATCCGCGACGGGCGGCATCCGGTCGTCGAGCAGCTCATGACCGAGGAGCGGTTCGTGCCCAACGACACCGTCATGAACGGCTCCGAGGCGCGCGTGCTCGTCATCACCGGCCCGAACATGGCCGGCAAGAGCACCTACATCCGGCAGGTGGCGCTGCTGGTGCTCATGGCGCAGATCGGCTCGTGGATTCCCGCCGCCAAGGCCACCGTCGGCATCGTGGACCGCATCTTCACCCGCGTCGGCGCAAGCGACGATCTCGTGCGCGGCCAGAGCACGTTCATGGTGGAAATGAACGAGACCGCCAACATCCTCAACAACGCCACCGCCAAGAGCCTCGTCATCCTTGACGAGATCGGCCGTGGCACCAGCACCTTTGACGGCCTCTCCATCGCCTGGAGCGTCGCCGAGCATCTGCACAACGAAGTCAAGGCCAAGACCCTCTTCGCCACCCACTACCACGAGCTGACCGAACTGGCCCGCACCTGTTCCGCCGTCAAGAACTACAACGTCGCCGTCCGCGAGTGGAGCGACCAGATCATCTTCATCCGCAAGATTGTCGAAGGCGGCACCGATAAGAGCTACGGCATCCACGTCGCCCGCCTCGCCGGCCTGCCCCGCCCCGTCATCGAACGCGCCAAGGAAATCCTGCGCAACCTCGAAGAGAGCGAGCTGACGCCCGAAGGCCAGCCCAAGATCGCCCAGCACGAGCACGGACGCGGCAAGGGGAAGGTGGGAAAAGGCAAGGGGAAAGCGGCAGGCAAGCCCGGCAAAGTCAGCGAGCCGCCCCCGCAGTTGTTTTTGTTCGGGGATAAGGTGAAGTAACCTATACTGCAGATCGGAGACGCCATGATGTTTCGGCCATATTTCAAGACGCTGGTCTTCGCATCGGCACTGCTCTACTTCGCGCGCTCAGCGTCTGCCTTCATAGTTGTGGGCAATATGGATATAAATGATGCTCTTCATTGGAAGTCTCTGGCTGTGGCCGGGCGAGTTGTTGAGAGAGACATGCGGCGAAAACACGACGCGGAACAAGTTCCCTCACGCATCACCTTCGAGATCGAATCGGTAATCTTTGGGCCGGCAACATTGAAAGGCTCAAGAATCGAGGTTTTCTCGTCTGGTTTTTTCTGGCCGGAGGTGTTGGTCCCGCTCAAAGACGGCGCATTCTGCATTCTGCTGTTTCCAGATCGTTACCATCCAAGCCCGAGTTCCAGTAACTACGTCATGGGGAGTGTGGTGCCAGCTCATCAGCGTGTCTTTTCACCAGTTCAGACACCTAATGAAGCGATACGAGTATTGGCTCACGAGATACTCGATGAACTCGCCGATGAGAAATCGGAAAACCGCCAGCGCCATCTGATTATGCAACTGGGGCCGATCTTGTCAGTCGAAGATGTTCGGCGTGTTTCGCCATTCCTGGAAAGCAAGAACATCTGGGTGAAGCGAGCCGCACTCGCTGCTGTTCTCTATGCAACAGGCGATAAGTCCTATATGCAGATGGCTGCGGATGACATCGGAGGGTTTCTGAAAGGCACGCTGCCGACGGATCAGTTGTCTTTTAATATGGAGCCATGGGGCAGCAGTGGAACTGAACGCGCCTATCGTCAGCTGTTTCGTCATTACTTCTTCTTTGAGCGGAAGTTTGAGGGGAACAAGAAATGCGCTCGTTTGGTTCCCATCTATCGTGTCGTCGCAAAAGAACCGAACTGCAACGAGCGGTACCGATGGAGTTTCGGCATCCTACCGCTAATCTGGTATGGCAATCAGGATGATGGGTTGATTCTTTATAAGTGCCTTCTGGACGCATATCCTGCGAACCAAAGAACATTTTCCCAGGATCGCCGAAAGCTGATCCTGGCGATTGCCAGGAAGCTCAAACTTGGAATCGAGAACCACAAAAGCATGGGGCGTTTCCTTCAGTCTGACGACGAATTGCTTACCATCGTCCGAGATGCTTTGATCGAACGAGGTATCATCGAGGATGATAAGATCGCGCATTAGGTCGCACCCTAGATTGCACCTGGATATTTGCGGAATGAGAAGGGTGATGGTGGTGAGAAGAACACGAAACCCAAAGTGAAACTGCAACAGGTTTGCAGTGTGTTTGGATTTCACATGCCAGCGTGGCTGGTGTTCCTTTCACTTCGTAGTGACTTGTGACCAGTCCCGTGTAGGTTTAAGAATATCCTCCATGAAACGTTTCACCGCAGCGACGGTCGCGATGTGGTTCCTGCCATTCGTTCTGCTGGCCTCGGACAGGCCGGCGCCCACTGACGTGCCGCAAATTCCGCTGTGCATGATCGGCGACAGCATCACTTGGGCGGGCGAAGGCGATTACTGGCGGCAATATCTCCTTGAGCAGCTTCCCGCGCTGGCTTTTGTCGGCACGCACACGGCCAAGCTCGGCTACAGCCACGCGGGCGAAGGCGGCAACAGCACGCACAGGGTGCTCGCGCGCCTCGACGACATCCCGGATTGTCCTTACTATTCGCTGCACATCGGCACGAACGACAACAGCATCAAGGACGCGTCCGCCATCGAGACGCACGCCGCCGCCACCGCCGGCCGCATCATCGCCATCGTGGAGGGATTGTTGAAGAAGCCGTCGGTCAAAAAGGTGTTCCTGTGCAGCATCCTCCCTTGCTCGACGGCCAACCCGCTTCGCGACAAGACCAACTCCGCGACGAACGTGGTGTTGCGGCAGAAGATGGCAGCGTTCCCGAAGGACAAGGTGGTTTGGGTGGAACTCGAAAAGCCGGTCCGCGCCATCGAGAACTGGGGCCCGATGATCAAGCTGCACCCGACCCGGGAAGGCTACAAGGTGCTGGGAAAGCTGCTGGCCGACGCGATCGCCGCAGGACTGGGCGTCAAGGACCGTGCCGCTGTGCCGAAGCGGCGGCCCGGCTGCGGTGTGCGGGTGGAGAATCTCTGGGAAGGCGGCAGCAATGGCCGCACGCGCGCGCCAGTCATCGCGGGGTGGTATTCGACATCGTTCGACGTGGTGCGCGTGACCGGGCCGAAGCCCACCGTGACGCTCTGCGGCGAGCTTCCTCCCGCCAAGGACGCGAAGACCGTGCGGCATCCACTCAGCCGATCGTTCCCCATCCCGCAGAAGGATGCCGGCAAACGTGTCACGGTCAACTTCTTCACGGAATACGAAGGCTACAAATACACGCGCTCTCCGCTGACGATAACAACCGGAGGATGCGAGGTCACAAATATCCTGATCGAGAAGCAGCGTCCATCCGGGAAAGCATCAACCTACGGCCAGGGCTCCTACGTTGACACCACCACACCGCCGCAGCCCGGCGAACTCGTGGAGCGGCCATCGGCGCCGTGAGAGGGGGCGGGCGCAGAGGTTTTTTATTTGGCGACAAGATGAAGTGAACGCTCGCGACCATACATGAAACGAGTTCTTCTGCTGCTCCTGTTCATTGCAGCGATTTGTGTCAACGCTGCGGAGGTGCGCGTCACCCTTAAGGACGGATCGAATGTGTCTGGCATTCTAGTCTGGCAGAACGACAAGCAAATGGGAATCGCCACATCCAAGGATGGGCGCGCCTCAATGAGATCGGTGGACAAGAAGGATGTCGTCGATATCGCAGACCTGACAGCGGAGCGCGAAGCAGAGATCGCAAGGATCAAGGCAATAACGGTGGAAAGCGCGAAGCGGACAGAAGAAACCAAGAAGCTCATGGAGCTAATGGAGAAGGAGCGAAAGAAAACCGGCTCGCTCCCAAACGGGTTCATTCGTGAATCCGAAATAGAACTGAAACTGAAAGACGGCTCCAGGATTTCGGGGCTGTTCGTTTCGCAAGACGATAGGGTGATATCGCTACGCGCTTGGGATGCCGATCACTGCGTGCAGAAGACCATCAACAAGGCTGACATCGTCGAGTTCGTGGATCATCGGGCGGAACAAAGACTGGCCATCGCCAGGCAAACCAAAGAGAGAATTGAAAAGGATATCACTGCCGCCGAAGAAGAAGTGCGCCGCCGTCAGGAGAATGTCCCCAAAGCCCAGAATCTGATGGATAGTTTTCTCCGCCAACGGCGAGCGAATCCGGAATCACTGAAGCAGAGAAAAGAATCAGACCAAAAGGAAAATGAACTCCGAGTGCAACTCAAAGGGGCACAAATCGCTGCAAACACTGCAAAAGCAAAAGTTGAGGCACTCCGAAACGAACTCGAGTTTGTGAACCGTGACCTCTCCAGACTGGAGAAGCAAAGAGGCTTTGTGAAGTAGACGCATCAGTTGCATCTGACCAGCCGGTTCGCAGACCTTGGCCGACAAAACAGCTTCATAGCCTCTCGACATCTGCCGATATCCCGTCAACACAACACAGGATATCGCTATGACACATGTCACACAGACGTATGCTGCCTTGAGAACGTTGGCCTTCGGCATCCTGGCCGTCGTTTCAATCACATTGACTCCGGTCTTCGCCGACGACCACGCCGGCCACGGCGCTGCGCACGTTGATGCCGGGCAGGTCCAGGCGATTCTCCACCACATCCTGACCGCCAACGCCGGCTTTGTGAACAGGACCGGCCCGAACCACTTCCATCCCTTTCTGGAGGCGCAACATCCCAAGGCAACCGTCATTTCATGCTGCGACTCGCGCGTCCAGATGCAGGCCATCAGCGCCGAGCCGGACAACGAACTGTTCGTCATTCGCAACATCGGCAACCAAATCTCCACCGCCGAGGGGTCTGTGGAATACGGCGTGCATCATCTGCACACGCCCGTGCTGCTGATTATCGGGCACACGCGCTGCGGCGCCATCAAGGCCGCCTCGGGGGAGTACTCGTCCGAATCCCAGCCCATCTGCAAGGAACTGAACACGCTCAAGATCGCCAAGGGCGGCAACATGGTGGAGAACGTCACCCTCAACGTGAACAATCAGGTGAATGCGGCGGTCAGGAAGTTCGAGCCGGAAGTGAAGGAAGGCAAACTCACCGTCATCGGCGCGCTTTATGACTTTGCCAACGACCTCAAACATGGCTACGGCAAGTTGACCGTCATCAACGTCAACGGCGATTGCAGCACGGACAAAACCAAAGCCTATAGCGCAGAGTAAGCGCGCCGCTGTCAGCAAGCCAATAACGGGATGGCCCCGCGCAAGGATTCGTTTGCAGCGGGCGTCGCCATGAATCTGGGCGACTTTCTTGATCGCCACTGGTAGAATGGCGCCTGCGATGAAACATCTTCTCTTTCTGATCCTCCTCTTCGCTGCTGTGACCGCGAACGCGGCAGAAGTGGATGTCACGCTCAAGAACGGCAAAAAAGTGACGGGGGCAGTCCTTGTGGACAACAGCGAGAAGCTGGTCATCCTCGTGCAGGCGTCCAACGGCGTCTACCGCATGACCATCAACAAGGGCGACATCGCCGAGGTTAAGGATAGTGAGGCAGCTAAAAACATCGCGTTCGGGCCAAAAGACAAGGAACGCCTCGACATGTCGATCAAGGCTGCCGAGAACGAAGTCATCCATCGTGAAAAAATCGCCGCCAAGGCCCAGGAGACGCTCGAAAATTTCATCCGCAGCCGCAACAGGCTCAAGGAATCCGCAACGCAACGGACGGCGTTGGACAAGCGTGAAGCCGAAGTCCGAACGCGTGCGAATGCGGCCCGCATGCAGTCGGAGACAGTGCGCTTAAAGCTCAACGCGTTCTACAAGGAGCGCGAAGCGATGAACAAGAAGATGGCCGAAGCCCAACGGCAGGCGAAGTAGCAAGGCAATCCGGGAACCGTTGTGAGGGGTGGAAGATTTCAACACAGAGACGCCGGGGACGAGAAGTGGCGCGCAGAGGCTGGATGTTCTTTCGCATTCGCACGGTCTGCTTGCGTAACCAGCGACCGCGTGTAGAATGCACCATCTTTTTCAGACCGAGAGCGCAGATAGGAGCAACACATGCACAACACTCTGATGACATGGAAAGACACCATCGTGGACTTCGTCATCCGCAAGGGGTTCGACATCCTCGGCGTGATAGCGATCCTCGTCATTAGCGCGTTGGTCGCGCGCTGGCTGGGCAGACAGCTCGAGGGCTGGCTCACCAAGCAGAAACTGGATCTGCCGGTGCGCACGCTCATCGTGCGTGTCGTCAAGCTGCTGGTGTTTATGCTGGCGGGCGTGTTGGCGCTCGAAAAGCTCGGCGTGGCCATCGCGCCGATGGTCGCAGGCATCGGCGTGGCCGGCGCCGGCATCGCGCTGGCCATGCAGGGTGTGCTTGGCAACCTCGTCGCCGGCTTGCAGATCATTTTCGTCAAACGATTCCGCGTCGGTGAATACATCGAGATTCTGGGAGAAACCGGCCAGGTTGCCAACGTCGAGTTGTTCTCCACCGTGCTGGTTCTCGGAGATGGATCCAAGGTCGTCATCCCCAACAAGAAGATCATCGGCGAAATCCTTCACAACTACGGCACGACGCGACAGCTCAAGCTCAGCGTCGGCGTGGCTTACGATTCCGACATGAACCTCGTGTCCTCCACGATCAGCGAAATTCTCAACGCCAACTCGCGCGTCTTGAAGGACCCGGCGCCGTCCGTTATCATTAATTCACTGGGTGACAGCAGCATCAATTTCTCCATCTTCGCATGGGTCGTGCTGCAAGACTACGGGCCGGCCCAGCAGGAAATCTACCAGGCCATCATCGAGAAGTTCCGCGAAAAACGCATCGAAATGCCGTTCCCCCAGCACGAGGTTCGGATGCTGAACACACCGGCCGGCCCTGCGAATGCGGCATAGCCGCGGAGACTTCGCGCCGCGTCAGTTCTCCTTGTCAACCGGCTCGAAGAGCGCGATCACGCTGGTGAAGCCGTGGACAAAGACCTTGTCGCCGACCGGGCCGATCTCGCCGTTGCAGAAGAAACCCGCGAGCGGCAGGGGGCCAATCTTCTCACGGATGAGGTTCACGTCGTGGTTTGGCTTGCCAAACAGGTTCTCGCCGCGGCCGAGGCAGGAGAAGATCAGCGCGCCCCCCGGCGGGTGCTTCGCAAGCGACGCCTCCTGCTTCTCGATCATCTCGCGCATATCCTCATTGGCGGTGGCGCCGTCGCGCAGTTGGAACTGGATCGTCTGACCGGGACGAATCTCGCGGTCACCGATGGCAATGGCGCCGTTGTTCGGGTCGAGGCCGACGATGTTGCGGATGAGGAAATCGCCGCGATGGAACTCGGACTGGTATTCGTTGATGACGCGGCCGACAAACAGCGCCTGTTGCGCAAGCTGGCGATCCTGCTCGGAAAGGGCCCGGAGCGTTTCCTGCAGTGCCACCACCGGCGGCTGATTGGCCAACTCGACGATGACATTCCGTTGGGCTTTGGTGACGATGAGGGGCTCCCCGATGGGCCGGCAACCCTGGCTGACGATGGCGCGCAACCGCACCGCACCGCACAACGCCACCCCAATCGCCCCGTCCTCGAAAACCTTCTCGTTGATCCACACACGGTTCTCGCCCGCCTGGCGACCGCCGCTGGCCAGCCCGCCGACAAGCGGCCGGCCAGGATACGCCGCGCCCAGCTCCTCCACCGCGCGCGTGGCGTCTATGCTGAAAGGATCCGGCAGGAAGATGAGGGACGGTTCATCCTCCGGCCCAATGCCCAGCTCCGAGTGCCAGAACGCAGGGCCGTTGGATTCCTCCACCTGGTGCTGCGTGATCCGGAACGGCTGGACCGTCACACCGGGCATTGAGGCCGCCCAGAGCGAAACGGCGGGCGCCCGCTCCACCTCGCGGTCCTCGCCAATGATGCCGGCGCCGGTGCATCCGACAAGACACCGCGCGCCGAGGTGGAGGTGAATGTCTTCGATGAGATCCGGCAACGCGCCAACGAACCGCGGCGAAACAAAAAGCAAGGCCAGATCCACTTTCGCCGCGCCGAGATGCGCGCGAGCCTGTCCACACAACTCAGACACGATCTTGTCCGCGTCGGTTTCGCTTGTGATGGCTGCTGAAATTCTCATCTATGTTAAAATGCGCACACCGGGCACGCCGCGCAAGCGGATTTCGGAAGCACTGGCTCTTCGCCCCGGCACAGATCAACTGTTATTGTGTTCCCGATACGACGCAACCACCATCTCGCTGATGAACCGCTCCGGATTCTCCACGGCAATGCGCGTCAAGACGAACTCGTTCCTGCCGGAGTTCTTCCCGACAAGCTTGAGGCCAAACTCGTAGTCCTTGAACAACTCGTCGCACACGTCACGCACGGGACGACGCGCCGCAAGCGAGCGCTCCACCACAGCCTCCGCCGCCTCCGGCTCAAAACGAATCCTCAGGTCGTGCTTCTGGCCGAAACGCTCCGCCCACTGGTCCGCCAACAGCCGGGTCACAAGACGCGGCTCGTAGTCCGGGTCGGCCAGAAGCTTCTCCAGTTCGCGCGCCGGGTCCTCCACCAATTCCGCAGTGACGACGAAGCTGTGGATGTCGCTGGACGGCAGGTGGAACTTAAAGTCGCGCAACACGCGCTCGCACACCGTCATCAACGCCCGCGCGCCAGTCCGCTCGACCGCCGCCAGCCGGGCGATGGCCCGCAGGCCGTCGTCGGAGAAGAGCACGTCAATGCCAAACGCGCGAAAGCTCTGCTCGTATTGGTGAATCACCGAACCTTCGCTTTGTTTGAGCACAGCGAACAGGTCGTTCTCTGACAACTCGTCGCACACGACCCGCACCGGCAGCCGGCCAACAAACTCCGGCTCGAAACCGAATTGGATCAAGTCCTCCGTCGTCGTCTTCCGCAGCAAGTCGGCGCGCGGTATCTCGCCGCGAAGTTTCGCGCCGAAACCGATTTGCGCCTCGCGCAGCCGGGAGCGGGCGATGTCCTCCAGCTTGTCGAACGCGCCGCTGACGATGAAGAGGATGTTGCGGGTGTTGATGGTCTGGCGCTTGACCTTGCCGTGGCGCTGGAACTCCATCGCCGCCTGAAGCTGGCCGGCAAGGTCGGTCTGCGAACGCAGCGGCACCTCGGTTTCCTCCATGAGCTTGAGCAGGTTGCTTTGCACGCCGCGGCCGGAAACGTCACGGCCGACGTTGTGCGAAACCGCGGCGATCTTGTCTATCTCGTCCACGTAGACGATGCCGTATTGGGCGAGCTTGACATCGCCATCGGCACGCGTCACCAACTCGCGCACGAGGTCCTCGACGTCGCCACCGACGTAACCGGTCTCGCTAAACTTGGTGGCGTCGCCTTTGACAAACGGCACGCCGATGAGTTGCGCGATGCACTTGATGAGATAGGTCTTGCCGACGCCGGTCGGGCCAATGAGCACAACGTTCTGCTTGTGATACTCGCGGCCGGCCTTGCCAGCCTCGGTGAGCTTGACGTGGTTGTAGTGGTCGCAGACGGCAATGGAAAGGACCTTTTTGGCCTCGTCCTGCCGGATGACAAAGCGGTCGAGGTGCGCCTTGATGTCCTTCGGCTTGAAATGAAACTCGAACGCCAGCGGTTTCTCTTCGACGTTTTCGCCGGGTTCCTCGGTGGCGGCCTCCTCCGGCTGGCCCGGCATGCCGACAAAGACAGCTTTCTCGCCGAACTGCTGTTTCATGAACTCGGAGAGTTTCTTTTGAACCTCTTCCGGTGTCGGCGGATTGTTTGCTTTTGGATTCATTACAGGCGAATATACACGGCAGCGGTGGGTTTGCACAGTGACTCCAGACGAAGATGTCCTGCGGCACTTCTCCGAGGCGCCGCAGTTTTCTTCTCGTCATGTGCAATTCCTGTTTGACGGGCTTCGCATTGATTTGCTAAAAGCCTCGGCACCTTTCATGGCCATGTTGTTCAGAATTCAGCTAGCTCGAGCGGTCGGTGGCATCATCGCAATCAGCGCAATGGTTTCGATGGCGATGGCGCAAACTGCGGGTGACTATTTCTTCCTCAAGACCGGCCAGCGCCGCGACGTGGTCATCACCCGTGCCGACTCGAAGAACCTTTACTATCAGACCCCCAGCGGCGACGCGCCGATGCCGTGGACGAGCATCCGGGCCGAAGCGGGCAGTTGGAATCTGGCTGAGCGCCGGGGCGTGAAGGAAGCGATGGCCGGTGTTGACGCAGGCAAGTATGCCGAGGCGCTGGCGGTGTTGAAGCCTCTGGCGGAACGCTATATGGTACTGCCCGCCCCGTGGGTTCAGGACGTTGTTGTTGCGATCGTTCGATGCCATACCGAGCTGAAGCAGTTTGCGGAAGCGGACGCGGTGGCGAAGAAGTTCGGGGAATGTCAGCCGGCGCAGGTAAACCGTGTGAAACCGTTCCTGGCTGTCGCGCTGGCAGGCCAGAACAAATACGACGAGGCCATCACCGCGCTCGCCGAAGTGGCCAAAACCTCCGTCGGCAAGCTGGTGTTGACACCCGCCGAGGCCCGGATGTTCGGCCAGGCCTTCCTGACGTTGGGCGACTGCTACGCCGGCAAAGGCGACGATAAGAAGGCGCTGGAGTGCTATCTGACGACGACCGTCCTATATTATCAGGACGAACAAAGCGCCCGCCTGGCGCAGACCAAAGCGGATGAGTTAAAAAAGAAACTGGAGCCAACAGCCGCCAAGGCGGCCGACCGATAGAATTTTTTGCCGTGGAAGGAAATGCGTATCGCATCAGAGCAGGAGAAACACAAAATATGAGAAACAGACTCACCACTCTTTTCACCATGCCCCGCCGCTGGACGGCAGTCGTTGCGCTGCTGGCCTTTGGAGCCATGTGGCCAGCCAGCGCATCCGCCGCCCAACAAGAGACGTTGTGGGATACGCTCAAGGCGGGCGGTCCGATGTTGTTCCTGACGCTCCTTCTTTCGGTCATCACCGTCGGCCTGTTGCTTGAGTGCGCCTTCCGGTTGCGCGTGCCCAAGGCCGCGCCGAAGCCGATTGTGGACCAACTCCAGAAGGCCGTCACCGACGGCAACTATCAAGAGGCGTGGCGCGTATGCGACAAGAACCCCTGCTTCCTGACCAACGTGCTTAAGCCGGCCATCCAGCGCGTCGGCCGCGGCAAGGAAACCGTGCGCGAGATTCTGGGTGATCACGCCTTGAAAGAAGCCATGGGATGGCGCGCCCGCTGCAGTTACCTCTCGATGATCGGTGTTATCGCCCCCATGTTCGGTCTGATGGGTACGGTCGTGGGTATGATTCACGCGTTCGCCGCTCTCGCCGGCGGCGGCATTATTGCCGACCCGACGAAGCTGGCGGGCGCCATCTCAGAGGCGCTCGTGAACACCGCTGCCGGTCTGTTCGTGGCGGTACCAGGGTTCATGGGCTTCTACTTCTTCCGCAACAAGACGCAGGAGATTATCGTTGCCGTTGAGGACGTCATCAACATCCTGTTGGAAGATGTCCCCTACGAGCAGCTTCAGGGCATCAAGATCGGCCCGCAACTCGAAGCAGAGTTGAGCGGTGCAGCCCCGGCAGCCGCTTCGGGCGATGCCACTGCTGCTCCGGCAGCCGCAAGCGAGATGCCCAAAGCGGCGCCAGCCGAGGGCGTAGTCATGGTCCCCTGCCCCAACTGCAACGCGCAGATTCCGCAGGGCATACCGACCTGCCCGAACTGCAAGTCCACGTTGGAATGGGCGTAATCAGGCACTGGCGTCCTGCATCGTCATGATCTAGTTTACCCAGGAAGCGCGACAAGCCATGAAGGAAGAGTCTAAAGCCAACGCGTTCATGAACGACATGGAGGACCCCGATATTTGTATCGCGGCCATGGCGGACTGCTTGTTCGTGCTCCTGACCTTCTTCATGGCCATCTCCTCGCTGGACGTCCAACGCGCCACCAAGGAAGTGACGCTGCCGGACGCAATCAGCGCGCGTGAGATCAAGGAGCGCAACGGCTGGGGCTACATCCACGTGACTTGGGATCCAATCAAGCGCGTCGCCGACACCTTCTTCGACGACCGCAAGTACACTGAGCCGGAGCAATTGGCGCCGATCCTCAGCCGGCGCGACTTTAAGAGCGCTTACATCCGCGCCCAGAAGGATTGCCCGTATGTCTTCATCTCGCGCCTGACGAAGGTCATCGCCGAAGCGGGCATTGCGAACATCGTCTTCGGAACCTACGATTCCAGCGGTGCAGCAGCGAAAGCAGCGGCAGCCAAAAAGCCATGAGAACAAAAACACCGGAAGAGCAGGAAATCGGTTTCCAGATCACGCCGATCGTGGACATCGTCGCGCTGCTGATCATGTTCTTCATGTGCACCGCATCCAAAATCAAGCCCGAAGGCCAGATCGGCGTTTCACTCCCCGGCTCCGGCGAAGGCGGCGCGGTGGTGGAGATGGAAGTCTATCTCGGCATCCAGCCTGAAGGTTCCGTGACTTTCAACGAAGCGCCTATCGGCACGCCGATGGACGACAAACTGCAGGCGTTGCGCGACAAGCTTCAGGGCCTCATCAAGCGTTTCGGCGACAAGTTTCCTGTTTATATCGCACCGTCACCCAACAGCATGCATCAGCGCGTGATTGACGTGCTGGATGCCTGCGCTGCTTCGGGCGTCAAGAACCTCTCCTTCTCGGAAGTCGCCGGCTAGCGCGGTCCCATTGCGGTTTTGGCACCCACGAGGCTGGCGGGGCGGGAGCAACGGCTGCTGGAGTTGCCAAACATGAGAACGAAGAAACCGGAAGAGCAGGAGGTCGGTTTTCAAATCACGCCGATCGTGGACATCGTCGCGTTGTTGATCATGTTCTTCATGTGCACGGCGTCCAGGGTCAAACCCGAAGGACAGATCGGTGTCGCACTGGCTGGCGGCGTCGGCCAAGGCCAGATGTTTGCGATGGAGGTCTATCTCGGCATCCAGCCTGATGGCTCCGTTACTTTCAACGAAGCGCGTATCGGCACGCCAATGGACGACAAACTGCAGTCGTTGCGCGACAGACTCCAGGCCATCGTCAGGCGATACAACGACAAGCTCCCCGTTTACATCACACCCGCTTCGAACGTCATGCACCAGCGCGTGATTGATGTGCTGGATGCCTGCGCTGCTTCGGGCGTCAAGAACCTCTCCTTCTCGGAAGTCGCCAGCTAGCGCGGTTCTGCGCGGCGTGCGTTTGCTCCTCTTTCATTAGCTCAGTCGGCTCCTGATGGGCCGTCCTAATGGCAACCACGAGTGCGCGTTGGGCCATATCCCTTCTCAATTCACAAAGAATTGTTTGACAAGTCAGGGGCGATTCCTAGGATACGCGCGGCTTTTCTATGGGTAATCAAGACAACAAAATCGCACTGGTAACCGGCGCGGGCCGCGGCATCGGCCAGGCCATCGCGCTGAAACTGGCCGCTGACGGCGCTGACATAGCCGTCGTGGACCTCAAACCTGAATTCTGCGCCGAGACATGCGACAAGGTTCGCGCGCTGGGCCGCCGCGCCTGGGCTTATGGCGCTGACGTGTCCAAAGCCGCTTCCGTGGAGGAAACGGTTGCGAAGGTCCTCGCCGATTGCGGCAAGGTGGACATTCTGGTCAACAACGCCGGCATTACCAAAGACACGCTGCTCATGCGCATGAGCGAGGCGGACTGGGACGCGGTGCTGGACATCAATCTCAAGGGCACATTCCTCTTCACCAAGGCCCTGGCGCGCGAGTTTGTCAAACAACGCTCCGGCCGCATCGTTAACATCGCCTCCGTCATCGGCTTGGTCGGCAACGCCGGCCAGTGCAACTACGGCGCGTCCAAAGCCGGCGTCATCGGCTTCACCAAGTCCGTCGCCCGCGAGCTGGCCTCCCGCAGCGTCACCTGCAACGCCGTCGCGCCCGGCTTCATCGAAACCAAGATGACCGCGGGGCTTAGCGAGGAGTTGCGGCAAAAGATGATGGCCAATATCCCGCTGCGCCGGCTCGGTTCGCCCGACGACGTGGCCAATGCAGTTCGTTTTCTGGCAAGTGACCAGGCCGCTTACATCACCGGTCAGGTCTTGACAGTGGACGGTGGAATGGTGATGTAAAGAGCAACATTTGGAACCAACTAAGGAGACACACACATGGCAGACAACAAGAAACCCACCTTCGAACGAGTGAAAGACATCATTGTCGAACAACTCGGCGTTAACCCCGATCAAGTGAAGATGGAAGCGCGGTTCATTGAGGATCTCTGCGCCGATTCGCTGGATACGGTGGAGTTGGTCATGGCTTTTGAGGAAGAGTTCGGAACCGAAATCCCCGACGAGGATGCGGAGAAGCTCCAAACCGTCGGCGACGCGGTCAAGTACATCGAGGAAAAAGCTCCCAAGAGCTGAGCCTCGATTCTTGCAGTTCACACGGGGCATTGGCAGCGGCGACGCGACGGCTGAGGGCCGCTCCCAATGCCCCAACTGTCTAATCTTATGGCAGACAACGGACGACGGGTAGTCATCACAGGCATGGGCGTGGTTTGCTCACTCGGGCAGACCCTGGATAGCTTCTGGCGCGCGCTGCTCGCTGGCGAGACCAAGGTGGACCGCATCACGGCCTTCGACCCGACCGCCTACGACTGCCAGATCGCCGCGGAAGTCCTCAACTTCAACGCTGCGCCGTTCTTCAACATGCCCAAGGATGCGCGCCGCAGCGACCGCAACATCCAGTTCGCCGTTGCCGGCGCGAAGCTCGCCGTCCAGGACTCCGGTCTCGACCTGCCCAAGGAAGACCTCGATCGCGCCGGTTGCGTCATCGGCTCCGGCGTCGGTGGCCTCTCCACCTTCGAGCAGCAGCACAAGATTCTCCTCGAAAAAGGCCCCGCCCGCATGTCGCCGTTCACCATCCCGATGATGATCGGCAACATGGCCAGCGGCATCGCCTCCATGGAATTGGGCTTGCGCGGGCCAAACTTCGCCACGGTCAGCGCCTGTGCCACCAGCAACCACGCCATTGGCGAAAGCGCCCGTTCCATTCGTTTCGGCGATGCTGATATCATGGTCGCCGGCGGCACCGAGGCCACCATCCTGCCCACCGGCATCGGCGGCTTTGCGGCCATGAAGGCCATGAGCACCCGCAACAGCGACCCCAAGCACGCCAGTCGTCCCTTCGACAAGGATCGCGACGGCTTCGTCATGGGCGAAGGCTCCGCCGTCGTCGTCCTGGAAGAACTCGAGCACGCCAAGAAGCGCGGCGCGCGCATTTACTGCGAGGTGGTCGGCTACGGCCAGACCGCCGACGCGCACCACATCACCTCCCCTGCCCCCGGCGGCGCGGGCGCGGCTCGTTGCATGACCCACGCCCTCAACAACGCCGGCCTGCGGCCCGACCAGATTTCCTACATCAACGCCCACGGCACCTCCACCGAACTGAACGACAAGTTCGAGACGGCCGCCATCAAGACCGTCTTCGGTGAACACGCCCGCAAAGTGGCCATCAGCTCCACCAAGAGCATGACCGGCCACATGCTCGGCGCCGCCGGCGCCACCGAGATGATCGTCTGCGCCCTGGCCATCACCCACGGCGTCGTCCCCCCGACCATCAACTACCAGACGCCTGATCCCGAGTGTGACCTTGACTACACGCCCAACACTCCGCGCGAGATGAAGGTGGACGCCATCCTCAACAACGCCCTCGGCTTCGGCGGCCACAACTGCTCCCTCGTCGCCAAGCGCTTCGTGTAGTAGATCATTTGCAGCCCTGTTGCGGCGGTCTCCGACCGCCGCAGAATCATCTCAACAACGATGGCCAACGACCGTCGCTACAGCTATCCAGCTTGCCCGCGTGACTTCGCTCGCCGCTTCTGGTAGAAACGCCGCCAGGATTGGGGCAGAGACGATGAAGAACTGGCTGAAGATTCTGGTGCTGCTGTTGATGGCTTGTGGGCCAATGCAAGCAGGGGAAATCCACGACGCAGTGAAGAGCGGAGACTTGGAGAAGTTGAAGCAGTTGTTGGCAGCCAAACCAGAGCTTGTAAACGAAAGAGACAAGTACGAATCGACGCCTCTGCATTGCGCAGTGTTCCAACGCAAGAAGGCCATTGTGGAACTCCTGCTCGCCTACAAAGCGAACGTCAACGCCAAGGATGGCGGCGGCTTCACTCCAATAGCCTTTGTGCGCCTGTTCAACCCCGAACTGGCAGCACTTCTCCGCAGTCACGGAGCCACTTACTCCGACCAACCAATTTTCGATGCGATCGAAGACAACGATGTGGCAAAGGTGAAGCAGTTGTTGGAAGAGAAGCCAGAGCTTGTAAACGAAAGAGACAAGGGAGGACGGACGCCTCTGCATTACGCAGTATTCCGAGGCGGGAAAGCCATTGTGGAACTCCTGTTCGCCTACAAAGCGAACGTCAACGCCAAGGATAACGACGGCCTCATGCCGATGGCCTCTATGCGCCGGGACAACCCCGAACTGACGGCGCTTCTCCGCAGTCACGGAGGCACTTACTCCGACCAGCCGATCTTCGATGCGATCGAAGACCGCGATGTGGCAAAGGTCAGGGAGTTGCTGGCCCGAGATCCCACGCTCGTCAACGCCAGAGAGAAGATCGGCATCACACCATTGATAGCGGCTGTTTTTTCAGGCCATATGGAACTGGTGAGACTGTTGTTGTCGTATAAAGCAGACATCAACGCAAAAGGCGATCGTGGAGGCACGCCGCTCGCAATGGCTATTATGCAGAAGAACCTGCCGATGGCGGAGTTTCTGATCGCCTGCAACGCAAACGTGAACAACAGAGAAAAGAGCGGCCACACGCCGCTGCATTGGGCAGCTGGCGGCGGCAGTCTGCCGTTAATTCAACTGCTCTTGGCGAACAAGGCCGACGTAAACGCCAGGTGCGATCGAGGTTCCACACCGTTAATGTGCGCGGCACAGTTCGACAAGAAGGAAGCCGTCGAAAAGTTGCTGGCAAACAAGGCCGACGTGAACGCCAAGACGAACAGAGGCAAAACCGCTTTGCACTTCGCGGCTGATTGCGGATCCAAAAGTGTTGTCGAAACGCTGCTGGCCAACCACGCCGACATGAACTCCAGGGACGAGAGGGGACGCACCCCGCTTGATCTGGCAAAAGAGTCGGATAGAGAAGAAGCCGATAAGATCGTAGATATTCTCCGCACCCACGGCGGCAAGAGCGGAAAGGAACTGGGGGATGCTGGTGCGGCGAAGACGAAGTAGCCGGCGGACGGCGGCCAGTCAAAAAAGTGAAGGTGAAGAGTGAAGGATTCCAAAGTCCTCAACTCTTAACTTTTCATACTTAACTTCTAACTTTTTCTCCTCGCCATCGACTCGTAAAAGTCCTCCAGTCGCTGCGCCATCCGCTCAAGTCCAAAATCCTCAACCACGTGAGCGCGGGCGGTTTCGGCCAGGCGTTGCGCCAGCGCATGATCGCGCAACAGCCGCGCGATGGCCTCCGCCAGCGCCGTCACATTGCCCGACTGCACCACAAGGCCGCTGCGCTCGTGCGTCACGATCTCGCGCAGGCCGTCCACGTCCGTCACGATCACCGGCCGGCCCATCGCCATCGCCTCCAGCACCGCCAGCCCCAAACCTTCCCACAACGCCGGCAGCACGAACATGGAAGCCCTCGC
Organism: Verrucomicrobiota bacterium; assembly: GCA_016235595.1. Lineage (GTDB taxonomy): Bacteria > Verrucomicrobiota > Verrucomicrobiia > CAIQCK01 > CAIQCK01 > CAIQCK01. Next base: position 384,823 of record JACRJX010000007.1, on the reverse strand, counting down.
CAACACCGGCCGCACATCACTCACGGTATTGAGAAACGCAACCCGGCTGGCCAACCCCAACCGCGCCGCGCGCGCCTGCAAATCGTCCCGCATCGGCCCACTGCCAGCCAGTTCGACTTGCAGACCAGGAAAATCCGGCACAAGCCGCGCCACGGCCTCCAGCAGGATGCGATGGCCTTTCTGCATGGTAAAATTTGCCACGCACACCACCGGCCCGTGCGAGGGCACCGGCAGCGGCGAGAACTTCTGGCAATCCACACCGTTGTGGATCACCCACAACCGCCGCGCGTGCCCATACTCCCCGGCCACCGCGCTCGACACCGCCACGATTGCGTCCATCCGGCGCTCGCCCAACCGCGCCAAGGGCCGCAACCAACGCTCCTGCCGTTCGTAATAGCGGACGTTGTGCTTGGTGGAAACAATCGCCGGCGTTCGCGCCAGCCGCCCCGCCCAATAGCCCAGGATGTCCGCCTGGATCAAATGCGTGTGCAGCACCTCGATCCGCTCGCGCTCCAGCAACCGCACCAAACGCCACAACGGTCGCGGGTCAAACTTCTGCGACGAGCGCAGGCGATGCACGCGGATACCGGCCTTTTCCAGCGCCGCGGCCAGTGGCCCGTCGCCGTAAAGGCAGGCCACTTGCGGCTCGATCTTCGCGCGGTCCAGCCGCGGCAGCACCTCTACCAGCAGCCGCTCGGCTCCGCCTACGTTCAGTTCTGTGATGAAATTGAGGACACGGCAAGGCATTGGTTGATTTCCTGAATCATGCGATCCACGCCAAGATGCTGCATGCAGCGATGTTCGTAACTGCAACGCATCGGCCGGACCGCGGCGCACTGTTGCTCATTTTCAGCCGCCGAACAAGCCAACTCCGTCCAGACCACCCGCTCGTTCGGCCAGCGTGGCAAAAAACGCGGGTTTGTTGGCCCATAGACGGCCACCGTCGGCACGCCGAGGCTCGCGACGATGTGCGTCAACCCTGTGTCAAGTCCGACATAAACGCGGCATCCGCGTGCCAACGCCGCCACCTGCCGGAGAGTCAGGTTGATGATCTCCGCCGGATCGGACGGTCCGCCGACCAGCGCCACGCGCAGCCCGCGCGCCCGGAAATGTTCAGCGACGGCGCGAAAGTTCTCAACCGGCCAGAGCTTCAGCGGGAAACCCGCGCCGACGTGCAAGAGAATGTCATGGCTTGGGAGCGCGGCATTCTTGTCCGGGCTTCCGGGAACGGCATCACCCTCCAGATGAATAGCCGGCATCAGCCCACTGGCGTCCGCGCCGGCCAGCGTTGACAGCGCATTGTATCGCTCCACCAGTGGAATCTCCGGCACTGGACGCAACTCCCGGTCGAACACAAAGCCGAACCCGGCCCGTGAAAAGCCAACGCTCCATCGCGGCCGTGCCAGCATCGCCAGCGCACAACTGGCCGGGACGCCCGTGAAATCCACCAGCAAGTCGCAGCCGCGCAGTCGCCGTGCCAACGCCCGCAGCCCCCGCCAATCCGTGCGCGGCTCGCGCGTGCGATCGTTGCAGAGCCGGTCGAAGCAGATGATTTCGCGAATATCGGGATTCCCGAGCAACACGTCGCGGGCGCGCGATTTGACAACGACGTCAATCGCCGCGCCAGGGAAGCGGCGCTTGAGCGCGGTGATGGCGGGCGTCGTGAAAAACACGTCGCCGAGGTAGTGGAAGTGCGTGATCACGATGCGCCGCACATTTTCCGGCGATGGCACACGCCGGTCCCGGCGCGAGAACAGCAGCGCGCCGACGGCATGGATAAAACTGGACAACAAATGCTTCATAACCGGCGGCAAACACTTCCGGATCGGCTGGAGAATGGTGGGCGCTGTTGGGATTGAACCAACGACCCCTTGCGTGTGAAGCAAGTGCTCTCCCACTGAGCTAAGCGCCCAACCGAGGGCCGAAACTTATAGTGCAGCACGGCGGCGGTTTCAACGGCAATTTCGTGAAAATCTCAGATCGCCGGCAGCGTGAACCAGAAGGTGCTACCCTTGCCGACTTCGCTTTCCAAGTCAATCTGGCCGCCCTGGGCTTCGACTGCCAGTTTGCAGAAGGTCAATCCCAGACCGGTGGAGTATTGGTGGGCGGACTTTGTGACATAGCCGAATTTCTCGAAGACTTTTGCGTGATATTCGGGGGGGATGCCGGTGCCATTATCGGACACATCCACCCGCACCATGGTATCCTTCTTGCTCACGGCAACGCGGATGGTGCCGTCCCTTGGTGTGAATTTGAGGGCGTTCTGGAGCAGGTTGCCAAGCACGCGGCGGGTGACTTCCTCGTCGCACGACGCTTTGATCGGCTCTGGTGGCGCCTCGAAATGGAGATGACGCTCTTCCACAAGCGAGTTGAAGGATTCCATGACGGACTTGGCCAGTACCGTCACATCGCAGGCGTGGCGGTTGAGCGGCATATTGCCCGTTTCAAGGCGGCTGATGTCCAGCAGCGAGCCGATCATGTCGTTGAGCCGGCAGATGTTGATGAGAGTTGTGTCCAGGTAACCCCGTTCTTCACTTCCGAGCTTCGAGGCAGCGCGCTCCTTGATCAAATCCAGATAGCCGAGGGCAATGGATAGCGGCGCACGCAGGTCATGGATGATCATGTGCGTGAGATTATCGCGCAAGGTCTCCAGTTCGCGGAGGCGGGCATAGTTGTCCCGCAACTGCTGGTGCTGCCGTTCAAGGTCTTCCTGATGGCGGCGGTTGGCCTCGGCCAGACGCGCGTGCTCGTCCTCGGCGGCTTTGAGTTTGGCAGCGTTGGCTATGCATCGAAGGATCGCATCCTTGGTCACCGGCTTGCACAGGTAGTCAAATGCGCCGGCACGAACGGCAGCGGCGGCCGTTTCCACAGCAGGCTGTCCGGTCATCATGATCACCTGGACGCGTGGAGATTCCTTGCGGATGGTTTGGAGCAATTCCACACCGGAGATGCGCGGCAGGACAATGTCCGAAACGACCACATCAAATTCTCCAGCCTTGAGCAACTGTAGCGCGACTCTCGCATCCTCGGCAACCGCCGTCTGATAACCCGCCTCCTGCAGGAACTCCTGCAATGTGAGTCGGATGCTCGGTTCGTCATCAACGACTAATACGCGTGTCATGGTTGTTTCTCCTCACTCACCGGCAGATCCACGTGAAACCGGGTGAAATGTCCTGTCTCAGTGTCAAAATGCAGTTCTCCACTGTGGTCCTTCACGATGCCGTGACTGATCGCGAGACCCAAGCCCGTTCCGCCCTTGCCCAGTTTGGTGGTGAAAAACGGGTCAAAAAGCCGTGTGCGAATCTCTCGCGGGATGCCGGGGCCGTGATCCTCCACGGTCAGCCGTATCCACGGTCTATCCTCCTTCTTGAATCGTCTCGCAGCCATAAGGATGATCTTGTTTTCGTGGTATTGCGGATACTTCTCGTTCAAGGCATCCCGCGCGTTGGTCAGGAGATTCATCACCACCTGTTGAATCTGCTGGGCGTGACAATCCACCGGAGGCAGGCCTTCGGGAATATCCAGGGCGAGCGTGATCTGATCGTGCCGCATCACGGTGCGCATGAGGCCCAGTGAGTCGTTGATGATATCGTTCAGGCTCGTCGTCTGGCGCAGCGGCTTCTCCTTGCGCGCGAAAGTCAGCAGGTTGCGGACGATCTGCGCCACGCGATCGGCTTCCTTGATGATCTCCGTGGTGAACTTCCGCAAAACACTGTCCGGCGGCAGCCGATCACTGATCAACTGCGCATAGTTCATGATGCCGTTGATGGGGTTGTTGATTTCGTGGGCCACACCGCCGGCCAGTGTGCCCAGGGCCTCCATCTTCTGCGATTGGCGAAGCTGGCTCTCCAGCGCAACTTCCTGGGTCACGTCACGCTTGACGGCAATGAAATTGACGATATTGCCGGCATTATTGCGTATTGGCGTGATGCTGGCGTCTTCCTCGAATATCTCACCGCATTTCTTCCTGTTGATGAAGTGGCCGTGCCAGACCTCGCCGCGCAGCAGGGTATCCCACACCGCCTTGTAGAACGCCGCGTCGTGCTTGCCGCTCTTGAGAACCCGCGGGTTTTGGCCAAGGGCCTCCTGCCTGGTGTAACCGGAAATCTGCTCGAAAGCCGGGTTGACGTATTGGATGGTGCCGTTGGCATCGGTAATGACGATGGACTCCGCAGCCTGCTCAACTGCTGTGGCCAGACGCACCCGCTCTTGTTCAGCACGCTGGCGCTCGGTAACGTCCCAATAGACGCCCTGCACGCCCACGATCTGCCCGTCGGCATCGCGCAGCGGTGTTTTCACCACGTTCACGAATCTTTCCTGACCGTCCGACCCGTAGTTTTTTTCGATGGTTTCGAACTTCTCGCCGCTTTTGATCACCCGCTCGTCATCGCGTTGATATTTCTCGGCCATTTCCGCCGGGTAGAAATCGGCGTCCGTCTTGCCCAGCACCTCTTCCAGCGGACGTCCCAGCATCTGGCAGTGGTGCCGATCAGCAAACGTCAACCGTCCGGACAAATCCTTGCGGAACATGCACTGAGGCAGGTTCTCGACCAGTGAGTGATAAAGCGCTTCCGCATTGCGCAACGCCTCCTCAGACCGCTTGTGCGCGGTGATGTCCACCAAGGTCCCTTCGTAATACCGGGTCTTGCCGGTGGCATCGCGGATCGCGCGACTGTTGATGGATGCCCAGATAATCCGGCCGTCTTTGCAGCGCCCTTGTGTTTCGAATCCCGTGACCTCTCCATCCCGCTCCAGGCGGCGTGTGATTTCCGTCCGATGGTCGGCGTCCACATACATATGCTGCGCGAGGTTGGTCACGGCAGAAATCAGTTCCGCCGGGCTGCCATAGCCAAACATGCGAGCGATCGCAGGATTCGCGGCCAGAAAACGGCCGTCCGGCGTCGTCTGAAAGATGCCCTCAACCGCATTCTCAAAGATGCTGCGATAGTTCGCCTCAGCCCGTTTGCGTTCCTGCTCGTCTTCGATGCTCTGCAGCGCGAACGCCAGATCGTCCGCCAACTCCTTCAACAAGTGAAGTTCCTTGTCGTCGAAAGCCTTGGGCCGGTCGGCATAAACGGCGATCGCGCCAAACAAACGCTCCGCATGAATCATCGGCGCGGCTGCCACGGACTCATAGCCACGAGCCAGAGCCTGTTCCCGCCAAGAGGCAAAGTCGGGATCCGTCGCTGTGTTCTGGCACACGCTCACCTTCCGCTGACGAAGAGCCGTTCCAACAGGGCCGCGCCCGGTTACCGTTTCGTCCCACGTCACCGTGATGGCCTTCAGATAATCAGCCCCCAACCCGGCGGAAGCGGCGGGGATCACGCGCTTTGAGTCCGGCACGACGAGACCGACCCAGACCAGTTGGTAACCACGGGTCCGCACGAGAATCTTGCACGCCTCGGCGAAAATCTTCTCCGGGTTCCGTTCCCGCACGATCAGATTCTCGACATCCCGGACTGACTGCAACACCTCGTTGAGATGCCGGATTTGTGCCTCTGCGCGTTGCTGTTCCCTGACCGCCTCTGATTCCTGCAAAGCGCGGCGCACCGCCGGCCCCAGCCGCGCAAGTTTCTGTTTCAGCACATAATCGCGCGCGCCATGATGCATGGCGGCGATGGCTGTTTCTTCGCCCAAGCTGCCCGACACGAAGATAAAGGGAATATCCGGCCGCTCCTCCTGTGTGAGCTTCAGGGCCGAGAGGCCGTCATAGGCAGGCAACGAGTAATCGGCCAGGATCATGTCCGGTGCATTCCGCAGCTCGGCCAGAAACTCGGCTTTCGTCCAGACGCGCTTCGCCTTGAATTGGATGCCCTCGCGCCGCAACTCGTGCATCATCAACTCGGCGTCCGAAATGCGGTCTTCGAGAATAAGAATCTGAAGTTCGTCGGTCATGTCTTCGCGCCAGCACCTGACTGCGTCGGAGAATACTCTGGCGGCTGGTTAAGTAAAACCCAATACAATCCCAATCGCGACACCGCCTCGGAAAAACTGTCAAAGCTGACCGGCTTGACGATGTAGCTGTTCACGCCCAACTCATAGCTCTGCACGATATCCGACTCGTCCCGGGACGAGGTGAGGATCACCACCGGTATGTTCCTGGCCTTGTTGTTGGACTTGATCTGCCTCAAGACTTCCATGCCGTCCACCTTGGGCAGTTTTAAATCCAGCAAAATGACGCGCGGACGATGGCGGACTTTGCTGTCTGCGTTGCAATGGGGACCGAAGATGAACTCCAACGCCGCAGCACCATCCTTCATCCAAACCAGTTTGTTGGCTAGACTGCGTTTTTGCAGCGAGCGAATCGTCAATTCGGCGTCCCGCGGATTGTCCTCCACCAACAGGATCTCAACCTCGTTCATCGCATGCATGGTCATTCCTTTCATGCCCGCAGTGTAAAGTAAAATGTTGCACCTTCGTTTGGCTTGCCTTCCGCCCAAACGCGCCCACCATGTCGCCGGATAATGCGCTGCACCAGCGCCAGTCCAACGCCCGTGCCCTCAAACTCAGACTCGCTGTGCAACCGCTGAAACACATTAAAAAGCTTGTCCACATATTCCGGATCGAAACCGACACCGTTGTCCTTCACGTAATACACCAGTTCGCCGTTGTCGGTGTGACTGCTGATCTCGATCTCGGCCACGGCCTTGGGACGCGTGTATTTAACGGCATTGGAGATGAGATTGGCCCACACTTGGCGCAACATGGCCGCGTCGCCCCGCGTCGCAGGCAACGGGTGCAGGTTGAACCGGAGGTTTCGGCCCGGCGACTGCGCCGTGCAATCGAGCCACGCGTTCTGCGCCAACATCCTCATGTCCACCTCGGCGGCTTGCATGGCTCGACGGCCCACGTGCGAGAACTGCAACAGATCATCAATCAACTGCCCCATTTGCCTGGCTTCGCGGGTGATGGTTTCCAACAGGCGCCGTCCCTCATCGTCGAGCCGTTGCCCATGGTCCTCCGCCAGGATGCCCGCAAACCCACTGATCGCACGCAACGGCGCGCGCAGGTCGTGCGACACTGAGTAGGAGAACGATTCGAGTTCCTGGTTGGCGGTTTCCAGTTGGATCGTGCGCTCCTGGACGCGGCGATCCAGGAAGGTGTTGAGCGCGCGGAGGTGGTGTTTGGCGCGCAACCGCTGCAACGCTTCCACGAAAGAGGAAGCCACCGACTCCGCCACCTCCCGGTCCTCTGTGTCGTAATCCGACAGCTTGTTGGCCAACCCGATCAACCCGATGGACTTGTCCCCCACCTTCAGAGGCACTCCCAGAAAACGGTGGAGTGGCGGATGTCCCGACGGCAGACCCTCCCAATCAGGATGGGAAGCAGGATCATTGGAAAGCACCGTCTCTCCCTTTTGGACAAGGCTGGCCAGGAGGCCCCGCACCGGCATGTCTTTCAACAGTACGGCGGCATCCGATTGCGGTATCTTGCAGACTTCCCAACCGGGACTCGTCAACGCGAGGCAATCCACAGTGCCCGTCGCGTTGAGTTCCTGGATCAGGCCAAACTGGCTGCCAGTCAGTTCCTGCGCAACGATCAGACACTTGTCAGCCAGTTCCGTGTCGGTTTCACAACGGATCGCTTCGCGAAGAATCCGGTTCATTCCCTCGAGCAGGGCTTGCTGCTTGGCAAGACGGTATTCCGCCTGTTTGCGATCCGAAATATCGCTGGCCACTGTTGCAAAGTGCCCCCGTTGGGGTGAGAACACGGAGACTTCAAAATGCTTGGACAACAGCGGGATGAAAGCCTCAAACGACGCCGGCTCTCCCGTCGCCGCAACGCGAGCATAAATGTCCAGGTAGGGCATCTTGTCCACGCCGTATAGTTTCGAGGCCAGCGCGCCAACCGCGCGATCGCGGGAAATCCCCATGACTTTCGTATAGGCCGGGTTTGTGTCCAGTATGCGGTAATCCACCGCTTGTCCTTTCGAGTCTGTGACGATCTCGTGAAGCGCCACAATCTCCGTCATGGAAGTGTAGAGACTCCGGAACCGCTCTTCGCTTTCCCGCAGGGCTTCCTCCGCACGCTTGCGATCGGTGATGTCGCGAGAGATGCCGACCAGACCGATCACGTTGCCGTTGGGATCCAGCCGCGTCGTCTTCGTCGTGAGCAGGACGCGCTTTTCGCCGCCCGGCAGGACAACGTCTTCCTCGGTCGTCTCGGTTTGCCGGGAACTCATCACGCGAAGATCGGTCGCCATGGACGTCGCCGCCTCGGCGGCGTTGGGATTCAGTTCCATATCGCTGTGGCCAAGAATCTGTTCCAGCGTGAAACCGTTCTGCTTCAGTCCCGCCGGATTCATGAAGAGAAACCGTGAATCGCGGTCCTTGACAAAGATGATGTCCTCGGAGTGGTCGGTAATGGAACGCACCAGTGTCTCGCTCTCACGCAGGGCCAGTTCGGCGCGTTTGCGAGCAGTGATGTCGCGGGACCAAACCAACATGTGCTCGACCTTGCCATCGGAGCCGAAGATCGGCTTGCAGCGCGATTCCACCCAAATCCACGAACCGTCCCGGCAGCGGAAACGATGCTCAATGATGGTAATCTGTCCCGCCAGGTTGGCCTGCCGGGTCTGTTCAACAAGAGAGACGTCGTCCGGATGCAGCCGCGTGCGCCAATGTGTCTGGTGAACTTCATCCGGCGTCCAGCCGGTGACACGGAAGAAGGAGGGACTGACGTAAAGGCGATTGCCATGCGTGTCGTTGAGCATGACGAAGTCCTCGGCGTTGTCGGCCAGAAGACGATAACGCTCCTCGCTCTCGCGCAACGCCTGCTCAGCCTGTTTGCGCCTGCTGATCACGTCGAACACGGTCACAAAATGGCCCTCTTGCGGCCGATAGACCGACACCGAGAGCCACGTCCTCATGGATTTCACGTAGATCTCGAACTTCTCAGGCGCGCCGGTTCGCGCCACTCGGCCGTAGATTTCCAGCAACTCCGGGTCTTTTTCCCAGATGTCCGGGATAATCTCCGATGCCTTTTTCCCAACCACGTCTTTCAACCCTGTCAAAGCTTCAAAGGCATTATTGACGGCGAGATAGACAATGTCCCGTGGGCGATCCCCTTCACAGATGATCCGGCAGTAGGCAAATCCATTCAGCATGTTCTCAAACAGGGAACGATAGAGCTTCTCGATTTCCCGGCGGTTGGCCTCGGTCTGGAACAATGCGCGATAGTGAGCCTTGAGGTTTCGCTGCCAGACGATTCCAATGCCGGCCGTGGCGGCGATCACACATCCGAGAATCAGCGCAAGGATCAGGAAGGATCGGGAACTCCAGGCAGCGAGAACCTCCGCCGAGTCCACCTTGGTCACCAGAAACCACGGCGAATTCGGAACGGGTTTTACCACAGAGAGCACCTTGACACCGCGATAGTCCGCGCCCTCTACGATTCCCTCCCTACCCAGCACGGCCATCACCGCGGGCACGTCTGTTTCCTTCAGGGAAATGCGGAACTTGATCGCCGTGTCAGGCCGGTGGCGCAACTCGTTCAAAAACAACACCGTCTCGCCCTCCCGGCGAACAAGCAGGCTCTCGGCGCTGCGGCTGGGCAGAGGCCAGGAGAGGACCAACGGATAAAAAGACTCGCGCGCGTCGTTCTGCAAAACGATTGCGCCGACGGGTTTGGGCGATGACGCGTCGCCGGCAAACAACGGCGCAATGGCCTCCAGACGCGGCACGGAATCGTTGTCCATGCGCAAATCCGTCAACACGGGCTTGCGCTCGCGCAGAGCCGTCGCCACACCCGTCAACACCTGCGATGGAAGCGGTTCTGTCCGACGACTCAGGCTCAGCCGCGCGCGGCCGTCAGCATCCACCAACAGGACGTCCGTGTAACGATAATGCTCCTGCACACCCCGAAAACGACTGAGAATTTCCTCGGCTGCCTCCATGCGCGGATCCGCCAGCCAGCGCGCCACACCTTCGATCAAGAAGCGGCTGGCCATCAATTCGGCCGCTTCAGCCAACTGATTCTCCCGCCACCGAACAACCTGCTCCACCTTCAAGCGCGCGACGCTTTCGAGAGTTGACCCGGCGTCCTGTTGCGCAGACCGCCGTTGCGCATGGTAGAACCATGCGCCCGCACCCAGCGTGACAAGCATCATCGCGGCAAAAACCGCAATCAGCCATCGCGGGATGGCTTTCACTGTGAAATCCCCTCCTCAACTGCGCCGTCTCCAAACTCGCACACCACAGTCTTTGCATGACGACTGTGCAAGCTTGAAAGCTCAGGCTGCGCAAAAAGTTCAGCAAACCCACTTCGCCAGCCAATGGCTTCGCGTCCTACGGTGCCCTTGTTCATCTTCCTCGGAGCGGGCAAAACCATTTGCCACGCTGTTCTCGAACACTAGTTTTCAAGTCTACAGGCAAAGCGTGGGAACGGACTATCAGGAAAACCCTTAATTTCTCCTCCGAAAACCCTGACAGACGCGGCTGTCGGTTCTCCTGCTCGTTGTGCAACGCAAGGATGCGTCTATGTTTCGAGCGAGGTCAGACCTTCTCGGACTGCATATTTCGTCAACTCAGCCACGCTGTGCACACCCAACCGTTCCATGATCCGCGCCCGGTGGGTTTCGATGGTCTTCACACTCACATCCAGCCGGTCGGCGACCTCCTTCGTGCTCCAGCCTTCCGCGATGAGTTGCAGCACTTCCCGCTCCCGATCCGAAAGTCCATGACCTCTCGGGCTCGTCACAACCATGGCATCACGCAGGTAGTCTTTGACCACGGTCTTGGCAACGCGGGGACAGAGGTAGGTGTGACCATCGATCACAGTTCGAATGGCGCACGCCAGTTCCTCAAAAGCGCCATCTTTCAACAGGTAACCGGATGCGCCGGCCTTGAACATTCCGGTAATGAACCGCTCGTCGGAATGCAACGAAAGAGCGATGACCTTTGTTCCTGGAAGGCGTGCTTTGATTTGTCGCGTGGCGTCCACGCCGTTGAGGTCCGGCATGCCGATGTCCATCACCACCACATCCGGCGTCAACTTCAGAGCCATCTGCACCGCCGTCCTGCCGTCGCCTGCCTCGCCAACCACCTCCAGACCAGGCGTGATGGCCAACAGCGAGCGCAGCCCTTCGCGCATGATCTTGTGGTCGTCCGCCAGCAAAACTCGTGTCTTCATCAATCCAAGAATAACACCGTGCGCATTCTACGCCTGTTTCAGTGGCGCAATCAACACCACCTTTGTGCCGCGGCCCAGTTCCGAATGAATCTCGCACCGCCCGCCCAGATAGGTGAGACGCTCGCGCAGGTTGAACATGCCAAAACCGCCGGTCTTGTCCGCCAGAATCACCTGACTCGCGTCGAATCCAACGCCGTCATCTTCGACCGCGATGCGGATCACGCCGTCGCCCGTCTGCGCGCGGATGACGGCCCGGGTCGCCTTTGCGTGCTTGGCCACGTTCAGAAGCAGTTCACGAACCCCCGCAAACAGCAACGCTTGCACGTTTTCATCCACCGGCTTTGGCTTCGCGTCATCCTCAAACTGGCACTGAAACTTGTATTGCCCGGCAAACTGCTCCGCGAGCCAGTCCAGCGCGGCCTCCAGCCCAAGCTCGTGGAGAATCGGCGGGCTGAGCTGATAGGTTAACGACCGCAGATTATCAATCGACTGCTCGATGATCTTCCGGCTCTCGTCCACCACCTTCAAGCTGTCAGCAGGCGACGGGGACTGCGCCACCGCACCCAACTGAATCCGCGCCAGAGCAAGGGATTGGATCACGTCGTCGTGAAGCAGCGCCGCGATGCGCCGCCGCTCGCGTTGTTCGGCAACCGCCAGTTCCGCAGCGAGCGAGCGCAATCGTTGCTGCTGCTCCATCAATGCCATCTCCACCTGCTTGCGCTCGGTGATATCGCGAACCATCGCCCACATGCCGTTGGGGGCGCCTTGTTCGTCCCGAAGCAAAAACGTGCGCAGTTCCACGGTAAAAACCGTGCCGTCCTTCCGGCGATATTCCTTCTGGTAAACATCCGAAAATCCCCGGCGCAACACCTGCTTTTCAATGATCTCTGTCTGAAACGCGTGCCACCGTTCGGGTGTAAGGTCCATGTAGGTGAACCGACGCAACTCTTCATCCGAATATCCCAGCATCTCTTGGTAGGCCCGGTTGGATTCCTGGATCCACCCGTCCATGCTGACGCGCACAAATGCGTCCGTCATGCTCTCATGCAACCGTCGGTATCGGATCTCACTCCTGCGCAAGGCATCTTCCGCCTGCTTCCGCTCGGTGATGTCGCGTGTGTAGATGCGCACCGTGTCGAATCCCGGACTGAAGCAAATACTCTCCTCGAACACGCGGTCTTTGATCCCGACTTCGCGATGGACCGGCTTTGACCGTTCCCGCCCCAATGTCTTGACGATCCCGCCCCAATCCTGCGGGATGAACGCACGAGCGTCTCCCATACCCAACTGCTTCAGCACCTCGGCGCCCGCGGGATTGCAGAAGGTGATTTCCCCGGCCGGGCTTGCCTCGAAAATGGGATTCGGGTTGTATTGCGGAAACGAAGCCAGACGCTGCATCTGCCGCTCCACCCGCTTCCGTTCGGTGATGTCGCTCAACGCTCCTTCAATCGTCACCAGAGTGCCTGCCTCATAGACGGGCACCCAACGATCTTCGACGCACTTCAACGTCCCGTCCTTGCAACGCCACCACTCCTCACTGCGGACTGCAACTCCCTCCAACCGCCGCGATGTTAACCGCTCCAACCGGCGCTTCTGCTCGTCGGCATCTCCCTGATAAACCACCCGAGAGAGAAAAGCGGAACGACCTCCCATATTGCGGATATCGTTCAACGTGTAACCGCAAATTTTTTCAAAAGCCGGGCTCAGGTAACGGAACTCTCGTGTCCGCATGTCTACGCTGTAGAGTGCGTCCTCGATATGCGCGGCGATCCGGCGGAATTTCTTCTCACTCTGTCGCAACGCCTCATCAGCGTGCGCCAACTCCAGCGCACGCTGTTCAGCCGCGGCAGCGCGTTCAGCCACGCGTTGCTCCAAAGTTGCGGCAAGCTGCCGCAGTTCTATGGTGTGTTCGGCCACGCGCTGCTCCAGCCGGCTCTGCAACACACGTGAATTGCAGTCGTGCTCCTCAATGATGGAAAGCATTTTGTTGAACGCATCCGTCAGCTCGCCGATCTCGTCGTCACCCACCTTGACCGCGCGCTGCGAGAAGTCTTTCCGTTCCGCAATTCCGCGCACCACGCGTGCCAGTTCCAACACCGGTCCGGAAACCAGCCGCTGCAACCAACCCGCAAAAATGAGCGCCACCAACACGGAAACGACGGCCACCAAAACTCCATTATGAACAAAACCCGCAAACCGCGCCTTCAGAGCTGATGTGTCGGCGCGCAGGCAGATCGTGCCCACCGGTTTGCCATCGCACAGGACAAGCCGGCTCAGTTCCACGAAGTTGCCCGTGAACATTTCCCCTTTCCCGCGGGCTGGCAATTGTGGTTGCACTGTCAAACCATGACGCGCATATCGCGCCAATAACTGCCCATCCACCGAATAGAGCCAGACGTCCTCGACTGTTGTTCCGCTGGCAATGACAGAAAGCACTTCCTGCGCCGCCTTTGGATCCCTGGCCAGCATCGCGCCGGCACAGTTTCCGCCGATGCTCTCGGCCAGCGCAGCAGCCTCCCGAACCGCGAAACGTTGCACATGAAACAACCCGCCGAAGAACAAAATGCTCCCCATCAACCCAACCGGGATCATACTGACGAGCAACATCGTCAGCACCAGCTTCCACTTGACCGACATGTTCTGAAACAACCGCATCGTTTCCTTCTTCATTGATTGGCTCGAACCAATCAGCAATGCACAATAGCAAACAGGCCGTAGCGGCGACAACAGCGGGTTTTGTCCGTGTGATGGGTTGCGGAGAAGTTGGTGCCCGGGGCGAGACTCGAACTCGCACAGCCTTTACAGGCCCGTGGATTTTAAGTCCACTGCGTATGCCATTCCGCCACCCGGGCAGTCTTTACCAAACGCTACTTACGGCAACTCGCATGACAAGCAAAATGACCGGCGGAGGATATTGTGGGAGCTCCTGTTTCCAAAACCTGATCTCAAACCTCCGTCGCACAGCACCTTCGTCCCGCTCCCAAACAAGCGTCCTGCATCATCATGCCTGCCATCTTGCAGTTCGCGAATTCTCGCACAGTCCGCAAATCAACGCCAGCCATTACCAATCAGCCGGGGATTTCACACCTGCATGAGTTGGAAACCTAGACTTGTTGGAGCTTCTCCATCAGCTCCTTTCGCCCCTTCTCGTAGTTTGCATTTCCCTTCTTGCAGTTGCTCTCGCCGCAGCCGTCCCACCAAACGCAGGGCGACTGATTGCCCTCCCGTTTGCAGATGTCCTGCGTGGTCGGAATGCGCTCGAAGATGAGTTGGTAAAGCTTTCGCGCCGGCATGACGCTCCCGAAGTTCAGGCCGAGTTTCTGAAGCATGTCCAGATCCCGTTTCTCGTTGGAGAGACCGCCGGAACCCAGGACGTTCACACAGGCGTTCAACTTGGCGACTCGCGATGGACAGGGACCACACATCATCCAGTCCGCCTGCCTCGCCATCTTGATCGAGACATCCGGTTTCTTGGTGAGGATCATTTGCAGCAAATCCGGCAGGTTGTCTGCTTTGAAAGGCGGCCGTGTGCCGCCGCCATACTGACAGACCGCGCACAGCAGGATATGCGGACGGATGGTTATCTCCTTCGCCGAAAGCATCGCCTGAATCGACCGCTCCTTTTCCTTGGCCATCTCCTGTTCCGTTCTCGGCGGGATGATGGCCTGGACTCCTTGCTGGCGTCCCTTCTCGTAGCATCCGCTTTTGGCCTTCGGACAACCTTTCCATGCCGGTGAAGTCACGGTGCCGTAACCGCAGATTCCCGCCACGGTCGTGATGTGCTTGTGGAGGCTTCGAAAAACCGTCCTAGCGGGCAGAACCGTGCCGGGCTGCCAACTCATGCGCTGTAGAATGTCCAGGTCTCTCTTCCTGTTGAAATCGCGGCCCTCCGGCGAGTCTTCCCGCGTGCCCGGGTCTTGATAGACATAGACGTCGCCGGCGTTACATACAATCCGGAGTGGAACATCTGGATGGTCGCGGACGACCTGCTTGAGTTTCTCGATTTTTTCGTCCCCGTCTTTGCCCTCACCGATGGAACAGAAAACGCACAGCAGTTGATACGGACGGACGCTGACCGCGTTTTTTTCTCCAGCGTGTTTCTCGTCCTGATCCTCCCGTGCTCCCGCATCCCCCGCGAGGTTTGGTAACATCACTCCACCAACGCCAGCCGTCTTCAGAAACACACGACGATCCATCTTCATGCACTGCTTTGCGCATTGACTCACGAGTCGCTCCTTTCGCCTTCTTCAGGCAGTTTCCTGCAGTTCGCCGCCACGTCTGAGTTTCTTCGCGCCAAACCGGGCTCGCACCGCGTCCGCAGCACGATTGAGATCATCCCGCCGGTTGGAACCGCGATCAAGCAGATCCAATTGCCTCGGGCTTCGCAGCAGGTTTTGTCCACCCACTCCAATCAACCGCACCGGTCGGGGCTCGCTCAATTCGTGCCGCAACAATTGCATCGCCACCTCCGCGATTCGCCCCTCGTCGTCCGTCGCTTCAGGCAGCGTCGCCCGGCGCGTCAGTGTCGTGAAATCACCCCAACGCAATTTCAACTGCACGGTGCGGGATCGAACCCCTTCCGCCCTCAATCGCCGGCCCACCTCGCCCGCCAGCTCGCGCACGGCTCGCTCCAGTGCATCCATGTTGCTCACGTCTTTCTCGAACGTCGTCTCGTTGCTAATGGACTTCGTCTCGCTGTAAGGCTCCACGAGCCGGTCGTCCTCGCCCAATGCCCGCGCTTTGATCTCGTCCGCCCAAACGCCGAATCGTGCCCGCAGTGTCTCCACAGGAAATCGTTGCAGGTCACCAATCGTGTGAATGCCGAGATCGTGAAACATCGGCTCGGTTTTCTTGCCGATGCCCGCAACCCGTCCAATCGGCAACGGCCGCAAGACGTCGAGTTTGTCCTCGTCCCTGATCACCATCAGTCCGTCAGGTTTGCGCATGTCCGACGCCAGCTTCGCCAAAAACTTGTTTGGCGCGACGCCCACCGATGCCGTCAGCCCGGTTGTCTCGCGAATGCGACGCTTGATCTCGCGCGCGATCTGCTCACCCGTGCCGAACAGTTGCAGCGATGCGGTTGCCTCCAAATACGCCTCATCGACGCTCACCTGTTCCACAAGCGGCGTGAACTGCCGCAGAATCATCATCACCCGTTCGCTCTCGCGGCTGTATTTGGCGTGGTCGCCTCGCAGAAACACCGCCTGTGGACAAAGCCGGTACGCCGTCCGCGACGGCATGGCCGAATGGACCCCAAACTTTCGTGCCTCATAGCTCGCCGCCGCCACAACCCCGCGCTTGTCCGGTGGCGCGCCAACGACAACCGGCTTCCCACGCAGTTCCGGACGGTCCCGCTGTTCCACCGACGTGAAGAACGCATCCATATCCACATGCAGGATGGTGCGGCTCGTTGCCATGGAAGACATTATAACGGTCGCAGCACACCCAATACAATTACAAGAGGCCCCCAAGCCGGCAGGCGCTGTTTTGTGTCCAGCGCAGACAGCAGAGGGTCATTGTGGATACCCGCAGGCAGATTGCCGCGAGCTTGCGCAGGACGCATGGCGGCGTCAAACCGTCGAATGGGCGGCACTCGCCTCTTGTCAACGCCCTCACCGTTCGGCACTCTACTGTGCACATGAAACTTGTCGTTGCCATCACTGGAGCCAGCGGGGCGCTTTACGCCCAGCGGTTGCTCGACCACCTGCACGGGCAGGAGGTCCATCTGGTGTCGAGCGACCCCGCAAAAGAGGTCGCCGCCCTGGAACTGGACGGCGGCAAGCTCGTCGTGGCCAAAGACGTCATCGGTTATGACAACCGCTCGATGCATGCGCCATTTGTCAGCGGCTCGGCCCGGTTCGATGCGATGGTCGTCATCCCATGCTCGATGGGCACGCTCGGCCGGATCGCCCATGGCACGAGCGACGACACGATCTGCCGCGCCGCCGACGTATTCCTGAAGGAACGCCGCAAGCTCATCCTCGTGCCGCGCGAGACGCCTTACAACCTCATCCACGTCCGCAACATGGAGCGTCTCCTTGAAGCCGGCGCGGACATCATCCCAGCCACGCCGTCGTTCTACGGCCGCCCACAAACCGTCCAACAGGTTGTGGACACCGTCGTCGCACGCGTCCTCGACCACCTCGGCATCGAACACAAGCTGGCCAAGCGATGGATGGAAACGGAATCGTGAGCACCGCACCGAATCGCGGGCCAATGGCCTATCTGCTCAAACTCGGCGAGTTCGTGAAGTTCTCGCACACGATCTTTGCGCTGCCGTTTGCGCTCGCCTCCATGCTGGTCGCGTTCGAGAAGAAGCTCAGTCCCGCGCCGGCGCTGGAGTGGGGCACCCTGCTGCTGATCCTGGTCGCGATGGTTGGCGCACGCACGGCAGCGATGGCATTCAACCGCATCGTGGACCGCAAATTCGACGCCGCCAACCCCCGCACCGCCATGCGACACCTGCCGCAACGCCAGCTAAGCCTCTTCAGCGCATGGCTGCTTGTGTTCGCCGGCGCCGCCGCGCTCGTCACCGCCGCATGGTTTCTCAACCCGCTCTGCTTCTGGCTCTCGCCCGTGGCGCTCTTCATCATCTTGTTCTACTCGTTCACCAAGCGTTTTACCGACTACTCGCACTTCTTTCTCGGCGTCGCGCTTGGCATCTCGCCTATCGGCGCGTGGATCGCTGTCACCGGCACTCTGCACATCGCGCCGATCCTGCTCGGCGCGGCAGTGACGCTCTGGGTCGCTGGATTCGACATGATCTATGCCATCCAAGACGAGGAGTTCGACCGCGAACATGGCCTGCACTCGATGGTCGTGCGCTTCGGCCCCTACGGAGCGCTCACGCTCGCGCGCATCCTGCACGGTTTCACCGTCGCGCTGCTGTTGATCTTCGGGCTGGTGGCGCAACGGCGCGGGCCGTTCTGGAGCGGGCTTGCGGTCATCGTCGTCATGCTTGCCGTTGAGCACATCATTGCGAGCTGGCGATCGCTCAAATGGGTCAACGTGGCCTTCTTCCGGGTCAACGCCCTGGTGAGCAGCGTGTTGTTCATCGCCGTCGCCGCCGATGTCTATTTGCCGAAACGGTTGTTCACATGGTTTTAGAGACACTCATCCGCCGCGCCGGCAAACATGCCGGCGTTATGATTTCCGATCTGGCCGACATCTACGACAAGGTCGCCGCCAGCCAACGTATCAGTGACGACGACGCCCTTCGTCTCTATCGCTCCCGCGACCTCGCCGCCCTCGGCGCGATCGCCAGCGTCGTCCGCGAGCGCAAGAACGGCCAACACGCCTCCTACATCCTCAACCGTTACCTGAACTACTCCAACATCTGCATCCTCTGTTGCCAGTTTTGCGAGTTTGGCAGGAAGAAGCGCGACGCCGGAGCGTTCGAGTTGACCCTCGAGCAAATGGTCGAGCGCGTCTCCAATGACCTGCGGCTCGGCATCACCGAAGTCCATATCGTCGGCGGGCTGCATCCGTCGTTGCCGTTCAGCTACTACACCGGCATGATCCGCGCGCTAAAGGCGCTTGACCCAAACCTGCACATCAAAGCCTTCACCGCTGTCGAGCTCTACCATTTCGCCTCGCTGACCAGGAAGCCACTCGCCGAAATTCTCGCCCTCCTGCGCGAGGCCGGCCTCGACTCCATCACAGGCGGTGGCGCGGAGATCTTCTCACAGCGCGTCCGCGACATCCTCTGCAAAGGCAAGGAAACCGCCGATCAATACCTCGATTGCCATCGCACCTGGCATCGCATGGGGATGCGTTCCACGTGCACCATGCTCTACGGCCACATCGAGACACCGGAAGAACGCGTGGACCACCTGTGCCGGCTGCGCGAGCTTCAGGAGGAGACGCGCGGTTTCACCTCGTTCGTGCCGCTGCACTTTGTGCCGAACAAAACACGACTCGCGCACCTCACGCCGGCCAGCGGCTTCGACGACCTCCGCAATCTCGCCGTCGCCCGCATCTATCTCGACAACTTCGACCATATCACCGGCTACTGGATCGCACTCGGCATGAAGCTCGCGCAAGTCTCCCTCAGCTTCGGCGTGGACGACCTGCACGGCACCATCATTGAGGAACGCATCTTCGAGATGGCCGGCGGCCGCGGCGGCCAGCAACAAACCCGCGAGCAACTCGAACGCGCCATCCGCGAAGCCGGCCGCATTCCCGTCCAGCGCGACTCGCTCTTTCGGCCCATCAAGATCATCAAGACCGCCGCCGAGCCGGCGCGGAAGTCCAATTCATGAGTCCCTCCCCCCGCATCGGCAGCGTCCCTTACCTCAATGCCAAGCCGCTTATCTACGGCTTGGAAAAAGAAGTCGTGCTTGAACATCCCTCCCGACTCGCCCAACGCCTGGCTGCGCGAGAGATCGACACCGGCCTCGTTCCCGTTGTCGAAGTCTTCCGCCGTCCCGGCTACGTCATTGTGGACGATATCGCCATCGCGTGCTGCGGCCCCGTTTACAGCGTCATCCTCGCCCACCGCGGCCCGCTGCAATCGCTGCGCGAGGTCGTTGTGGATGCCTCCTCCAGCACCTCCGCGCTCCTGCTGAAAGTCCTTCTGCAAAAACGTTTCGGTCTCAAGCTGCGCTACGTCACCGAATCCCTCGCCGACAAGCGCAGCAACGCCGACGCGCAGATGCTCATCGGCGACCAAGCCATTCGGTTTCATCAGGCCCACGGCGACTGGCAAATACTCGACCTTGGCCAGGCGTGGTCCGACTGGACGCGCATGCCGTTCGTCTTCGCCGTCTGGGCCGTCCATGCCGACTATCCGGAACTGCCCATCCTCGTCAAGAAGCTGGCCGCTGCGCGCACTGCCGGCGCCGCGCACATCGAGGACATCATCGCGCGCGAGCAGGGCGGCGACGCTGCCTTCCGCCGCCGCTATTTCGGCCAGAACGTTTATTTCAACCTCGGCCCGCGCGAAAAAGACGCCATGCGGTTGTTCCGTCAACTGTTGATCGAGCTCGGCGAATTGAAAGCACCCTACGAATTGAACTTTGTGAAATGAACAGAGGGCTTCACGCGAAAAGCGTCAGGAAAGCATGACCGGCGACGCAACACTCGACCGTATCATCGGCACCGCTCTTGATGGCGGACGCATCACGACCGAGGATGCGCTGCACCTGTATCGCTCGTTGTCGCTGTGCGAGCTGGGCTTGTTGGCCGATGCGCGACGCCAGCAGAAAAAAGCCACTGCTTATGACGGCCGCGGCAACCAGATCGTCACCTATATCGTTGACCGCAATATCAACTACACCAATGTGTGCGACGTGCGCTGCGCGTTCTGCGCCTTCTCGCGCGACGAGGGCGACGCGGAGGCTTACGTTATCTCGCACGACGAGATGGCCCGAAAGATCGAGGAACTTGTTGCTGCAGGCGGCACACAGATTCTGTTGCAGGGCGGGCATCATCCCAAGCTTGGCATGGAGTTCTACCTCGACCTGCTGCGGTTCATCAAGGAGCGCTTCCCGCAGGTGAACATTCACGGTTTCTCGCCACCGGAATTCTGCCATTTTGCGAATGCCTTTCAACTGCCGCTGGCGGAGGTCATTCGCCGGTTCAAGGAAGCCGGCCTCGGCAGCATTCCCGGCGGCGGCGCAGAAATCCTAGTGGACCGCATCCGCAACCGTATCGCACCAAAGAAGTGCGGCGCCGACCAGTGGCTGGGGGTGATGCGTTGCGCACACGAGCAGGGCCTGCGCACCAGCGCGACGATGATGTTCGGCCACATCGAGACGGTGGAGGATCGCATCGAGCACCTCCAACGGCTTCGCGGCCTGCAAGATGAGACCGGCGGTTTCACGGCCTTCATCTGCTGGACGTTCCAACCTGGGAACACCAAGCTCCATGCCGAGAAGGTCGGCAGCCACGAGTACCTGCGGATGCTGGCGTTGGCGCGGGTCTTTCTCGACAACTTCGATAACGTTCAGGCGTCATGGGTCACGCAAGGTCCCAAGATCGGCCAGGTGGCGCTAAAGTTCGGCGCGAACGATTTTGGCGGCCTGATGATGGAGGAGAACGTCGTCAGCAGCGCCGGCACGGCATTCTGCGTGACCCTGGAGGAAATGAAGCGCCTCATCGCCGAATTGGGCTACGAGCCACGCCAGCGGGACAACGGATACCGGTTGCTGGACTGACTGTTTTCCGGTTTGGCTCACGCAACTGGCTGCGATAACGAGGCGTGCGGCAGGCGTCCATGCGCAGAACGCGCCTACTGTACTTTGGTATAATTCCCAAAAATTTCCTTTAGCGCAGCCGTTTCCTTGTGCAATCATTATGAAGCGGTTCTGTGGAAGTGCCCGAGAATGCCGCGCATGGCTTTCTTTACCGTTCAGCGAGAATAATGGAAATACGCCGTTGGATACTGTCACTGATTGCGTTGACCGCCTGTTGCTTGTGGGCGGGCTGCGGGCGCGACCACTATCAGCAATCAGCAGATAAGGAAGTCTACGGCATCATCGGCAAGCGGCAGGGGGAAATTCTCGGCAAAACCAACAGCGCATTCACCATCAATACCCCCTACTCCAGCCGCAAACCCGACGCAATTCCCGGTCTGGAGATCATCCAGCAGCGGCTGAAGACGTCGAAGCAGCCCATGACGCTGGCCGAGGCGCTCAAGACCGCCGTGGCCCGAAGCCGGGACTATCAATATCAAAAAGAGAAGGTTTACCTGACAGCGCTGACGCTGACGTCGCAACGAGACAACTTCAGGCCCCAGTGGGCCTCGTCCAGCACGGCCGCCATAACACGGAACAGCAGTGGCCTGCTGGATCAGTCCATCGAGTCAGACTTCAGTGTCACGCAACTGCTCAAATCCGGCGGCCAGCTTAGTGTGGGCATGCTCAATGACGTGCTGTCGTATTACAGCGGCGGCGGCATACATTACACGACGCCGTTCCTGGCAACGTTCACCCAGCCGCTGTTGCGAGGCGCGGGCTACAAGATCGTAACGGAGAATCTAACCCAGGCGGAGCGCAACGTGGTCTATGACATCCGCACTTTCGCGCGTTACGAGCAGACGTTTGCGGTGGACATCACCACCAGCTATTTCCGGCTGCTGCAGCAACGGGAAGTGATTCGCAACGATTATGGAACCTATCAAAACCTGAACCGAGCGCGCCTCCAGGCGGAGGCGTTGAGCGTGGACCGGTTGGCAGCATACCAGGTGGACCAGGTGCGTCAGGACGAGTTGACGGCCATGAACACTTACATCACGGATTCGCAGGATTACCTGAACTTGCTGGACGATTTCAAGATCAAGCTCGGTCTGGCCGTGGGCGAGGAATTGGTGCTGGACGACACGCCGCTGCAAATAATGCAAAAGACCGCCCTGCCGATGGTGTCGTTGCCGGACGATCTTGCCCACCGGATCGCCATCAAACACCGGCTGGACGTGCAGAACGACATCGACAAGTTCGAGGACTACAAGCGCAAGATCGAAGTGGCCGCCAATGCGCTGATGCCGGACCTCAACGTTTTTGCCGGTGTGACGATGGTACAGTCTCAGGGGTATGATTACTCGCGCTTCGATGTCAACCAATACAAAGCCCTCGGTGGCATCGAGGTGAATCTGCCGTTGGACCGGCTGAATGAGCGCAACGCGTTTCGGTCGTCGTTGATCAGCTTCGAGCAACAATTGCGGTCGTTGGCGCTGGCGCTGGACAATGTTCGCAACGATATTCGTGAGAACTTGCGCACACTGGAACAAAAGCGGAAGGTCTTCCTGATTCAGACGGCCGCCGTAAACCTGGCCAATCGCCGTGTTGAAAGCGCCACGTTGTTGTTGCAGGCAGGCCGGGCTCAGATGCGTGACCTGTTGGATGCGCAGTCGTCATTGCTCACAGCCCTCAAGACCTACACCAAAGCGTTGGTGGATTTTCATGTGGCGCGCTGGTCGTTGCTGACCAACATGGGCATCATTCGCGTGGACATTGACAATTTCTGGATGGCAGACCAACCCATTCCACAGGCCGAAGGTGCGAACACGCCGGCTGCCAGGGCCAAGGCGACGGCGTTACCAACGAAAGAAGATTTGATTCCTCCGGACGAACTTTTCCGGTAAATAGAAAGCATGTCATGACATTGGACTCGTTGCGTGCCTTATTGGATCGCTGGTTGAAAGGCAAACCCGTCGTGGGCAAGGTCTGGCAATGGTGCCAGCAGCACCCGCGGTGGGCAGCGGGAGCAGCTTCGGCCCTGCTGGTGTTGATGCTGTGGCTCGGCAACAGCGTGACGCACAGCAATGTCGTCCAACGCACATTCTACACCGTCAAGCGCGGCGATCTCCTCATTTCGATTGTCGAAGGCGGCACGCTGCGGGCACTGGCCGAGTCGTCCATCCGCTCCGAAGTCGAAACGATGACCAAGATCATCAGCATCGTCCCCGAGGGGACCTACGTTCACAAGGGTGAAGTGCTGGTGCAACTCGACTCGAGCCAGATCAAGGACAGTCTCGATTCACAGGAGATCACGCTTGAGAACAGCCGTTTCGCGCTTCTGCAAGCAACGCAAGCCCTCGCCATCCAGAAGAGCCTTACCGAAAGCAACATCAAGGACGGCGAGATGAAGATCGAGTTCGCCAGGTCCGATCTGGAAAAATACATCGAAGGCGACTGGCCGCAGTTGAAGAACGACGCAGAAAGCAAGATTACGCTCCTCGCACAGGATTTGGAGCGGAGCAAGGATCGGCTGGACTGGACGCTCGTGCTGCAGAAGAAGGGCTACGCGACCAAGTCAGAGATGCAAGCCGACAGCCTGGCTGTGAAGCAAAAGCAGGTCGCGCTGGAGCAGGCCAAGGATGCGAAGAATCTGCTGTTGAAGTATGATTACCCCAAGAGACGGCGCCTGTTGGAAGCCTATGTCGAATCGTATGAAAAAGAACTCGAACGGTTGAAGCAGCGATCCTCAGGCCAGCTCGCCCAGTCCGAAGCGGACCTGGCCTCGCGCCGGAGAATGCTCGAGTTGCAGCAGGAACGGTTCGACGAACTGAAGAAGCAGATGGCTCTGTGCACCATCAAAGCGCCCTCCGAGGGCCTGGTGGTTTACAGTTCCAGCACCGCCGGCTCTTATTCCAGCGTCTTGATCGAGGAAGGCGCTTCCATCCGGTATCGGCAGGAAATCATCAAACTGCCCAACGTCAGCCAAATGGTCATCGAAATCCGGGTGCATGAGTCGCATATCACCAAGATTCGACCGGGGTTGTCCGCCTATATCACGATTGACTCGATGCCGGACCTGCGGTTGCAGGGCCGTGTTCACAAGGTGGCCGTGCTGCCGGATTCCTCCAGCCGTTACTACAACCCAACGCTCAAGGTCTACCTCACCGAGGTGTTGATCGAAGACGCGTTGCCGCCGGAACTCAAACCCGGCGTCTCGGGACGAGCGGAAGTGATCATCACCAACCTCCACGATGTGTTGGCCGTGCCTTTGCAGGCGGTCACCTCGGTCAAAGGCGAGCAAGTCTGCTTCGGGAAAGATGCCAAGCCCATTACAGTCGAAAGAGGCCTCTACAGCGACAAGTTCATCGAAATCAGGTCCGGCCTGAAGGAAGGCGATAGTGTGCTGCTGGCACCGTTGCTGGCCGAATCCGATCAGATTGATATGTCCGGCTCGATCGTAGCCTCCGAAGAATATGAAGCCGACCGCAAGGGCACGGCCAAGAAACGCAAGTCCACCACCAAAGGCGCCAAGCCGCAGACATCCAAACCACGGGCATCGCTGCAAGGCCTTCAACTGGAACCTGCGTTGGCCACTGTCAGTCGAATTGCACCTGCCACCAACAGAGTGATTTCCACCGTCAAAACATCCGTCCCGTCGCCATGAGCAGCAGCCCGATCATAAGGCTCGAAGGGTTGGAGAAGACCTACGATCTGGGCGCCATCAAAGTCCACGCCCTGCGTGGCGTGAGCCTCGACATCCAGGCCGGCTCCTACGTGGCCATCATGGGACCGTCCGGCTCCGGCAAGTCCACCATGCTCAATCTCCTCGGCTGCCTCGACCGGCCCAGCGCCGGCGCCTACTACCTCGGCGGCGAGGACGTTTCGAAGATGGACGACGACCAGTTGTCCGCCGTGCGCGGCAAGCGGCTCGGCTTCATTTTCCAATCCTACAACCTCATTGACCAACTCAGTGTCATCGAGAACATCCATGTTCCCCTGTTCTATCAGGGCCGCGACATGAACGAGTGCTTCGACCATTGCGTGAAACTCGCTGAACTGGTCGGCCTCGGCCACCGTCTGCATCATCGTCCCAAGGAGCTTTCCGGCGGCCAGCAGCAACGCGTCGCCATCGCGCGTTCGCTGGTCAACGACCCATTGATGATCCTCGCTGACGAGCCCACCGGCAACCTCGACTCCGCCACCGGCACGGAAATCCTGAACCTGCTCGACAAGCTCAACGCCGAGGGCAAGACCATCGTGCTGGTCACCCATGGCGAGGAAGTCGCCGAACGCGCCCACCGTGTGCTCCACATGAAAGACGGCGCCATTGACCACGAAATCCACCAGCGCACGCTCCAACACGTGGTCGAAGAACTGGAGCACGACTCCGTCGATGAGCCACCGGTGCTATGATCAACGCACCCGCCATTCTCCTGACCGTTCATCTGGGCATCAAGAGCTTGCTGCTCCACAAGCTCCGCACCGCCTTGACCATGCTGGGCATCATCTTTGGTGTTTGCTCCGTCATCGCCATGCTCGCCATCGGCGAAGGCGCTTCCTACGCAGCCCAGCAACGAATCAAGGCCCTCGGCAGCAACAACATCATCATCAACAGCGTCAAACCCGACGAAGACAGCGTCGTGGGCAGTCGTGGCCGCAGCCGCGTCAGCGAATATGGCCTGACCTATTCCGACGCTGGCCGGCTGCAGAC
Organism: Verrucomicrobiota bacterium; assembly: GCA_016235595.1. Taxonomy (GTDB): domain Bacteria; phylum Verrucomicrobiota; class Verrucomicrobiia; order CAIQCK01; family CAIQCK01; genus CAIQCK01. The sequence goes on along the minus strand of JACRJX010000007.1, from coordinate 358,804 downwards.
GACCCTCTCCGGCCTCCAGTACATATTGCCCATGCGCATCATCCGCGAAAGCGTCCGCTTTAACCGCTTCAATGTTCCCAGCCAAATCATCGGCACCCATCCCTCCTACTTGCCGATCACCGGGTTGGAATTGGTGCGCGGCAGGTTCCTCACCCAGAATGACGAAATTCACACGGATAACGTCTGCGCCATGACCATCAGCCTGGCCAGCCAGTTGTTCCCGTTCCAAGATCCACTCGATGAGGAAGTGCGTGTCGGCACGGGCTACTACCGCGTCGTGGGTCTGGTGAGAGAAAAATCCTCGATTGATAAACGCCCCGGAGCCGGCGCGGCAGACAGCGGCAAGGCGCTCGACAACAATCTCTACATCCCGCTCTCCTGTGCGCGCAGCCGTTTTGGCGAAACGATCTTTCGCCGTTCTGCCGGCAGCTTCGAGGCCGAGCGCGTGCAACTCCACCGAATCATCCTGCAAATGGTCGACACCGACGCGATCGAACCCGCCGAGCAGGACATCGAGGCGATGCTGCGCCATTTTCACGAGAAGAAAGACTACGAGATCATCGTGCCGCTGCAGTTGCTGCGCGAGGCCGAAGAGACCAAGCGCACTTTCAACGTTGTCCTCGGCTCCATCGCCGCCATCTCGCTGCTGGTCGGCGGCATCGGCATCATGAACATCATGCTCGCCACCGTCACCGAACGCACCCGTGAGATCGGTGTTCGCCGCGCCCTTGGCGCGCGCAAGAAGGACATCATCACCCAGTTCCTGGTGGAAACCGTCGTGCTCTCTCTCGGCGGCGGTGTCATCGGGGTGGCGGTCGGCGTTCTTGTGCCGTTGCTTGTGTCTCACTTCGCCAAGATGCCGACGATTGTTACTCTCTGGTCGCTCACATTGGCCTTCGGCATCTCCGGCTTGACCGGCATCGTCTTCGGCCTCTATCCCGCCTCCCGCGCCGCCAATCTCAGCCCCATCGAAGCGCTGAGGCACGAATAACGGACGCTTTTGGAATCGCTTGTCTTGAACAAAGACATGGCATAGTCTGCACGCCTGCAAAGGATAGCTCATATGAAAAAAGCATGTGTTTCAGCCGTTTCGCAAAGCGTCACGTCCAACCGCCGCCAGTTCATCGGTCAGCTCACCGCATGGTCCGCCGGTCTTCTCGCCGCGCCGCCGATCTTCCAGGTTTTCCCGCAGTCGCTCAACGCCGCCACGGCCGAGCCGCTCCTTTCCGTGGGCAAAGGCACCGACTACGAGGCGCTCCTCTCCAAAGTGCTCGAACCGCTCGGCGGCATCGCCCCTTTCGTCAAGAAGGGTGCTCGCGTCGTCATCAAACCCAACATGTCCTGGGACCGCAAACCCGAGCAGGCCGCCAACACCCATCCGTTGCTCGTCAAGGCGATGGCCAAACTCTGCATCAGCGCCGGCGCGTCCAAGGTCATGATCTTCGACCGCACCTGCCAGGACATGCGCCTCTGCTACGCCAGTTGTGGCACGCCCGCCGCCATCGAGTCGCTGAAGGACCCGCGCATCACCTGCTCTTTCGTGGACGACCGCAAGTTCGTGCCGGTCAAGGTTCAGAAGGGCAGGAGTGTCACCGAGTGGGACTTCTATAAGGACGCGATCAGCGCCGACTGCTATATCAACATGCCCATCGCCAAGGACCACAAGCTCACCCGTCTCACGCTGGGCTTGAAGAACATCATGGGCGTCCTCGGCGGCAAGCGCGGCCAGCTTCACCAAGGCATCAGCCAGAAGGTTGTGGACCTCAACACCGTCCTGCGGCCGGCCCTGACCATCATGGACGCCACGCGCATCCTGCTTCGCAACGGCCCCAGCGGCGGCAAGCTCGACGACGTGAAGGAACTCCATACCTTGTTCGCCTCCGCCGACACCGTCGCTGCTGACGCCTACGCCAGCACACTCTTCGGCATGAAGCCCGACGAATTGGAAATAACGCGCGCCGCGTTCGAGATGGGCCTCGGCCAGATGGACCTCAACAAGGTCAAGATCGTCAAGGTGTAACACAACACCGCGCTGTTGCCATCGTTGTCAGGCAGCATCGGACGTGCGTTGTGAATTCCACTGTTTCCATCTCTACACGGTTCCGCGAAGCGCGCGAGCGAGCCGGTCTTTCTCACGACGAGGCAGCATGCATGATGGGGATTTCTGGATCGCACATTTGGGATATCGAGACTCACGAAGACGAGATCGGAAGCAATTACTCGGTCGCCGACGTTCAGAGGTTTTGTGGAGTGCTCGGTATTCAGCCACGATATCTGTTCGGTTTCGAGATGGTCTCGCCGCCTCTGTCCTCCAACGAAATAGCGGTACTTGTCCGTCAGCACTGTCGCTTGCGCGGCATCACGATCGCGCAGTTCGAGGAGGCAGCGGGTTGGTCTGTCGCCAAGAGCCTCGACGACCCAGCGAGGTTCAGACACGATTACTCCATCGACGGCATCATGAACATCTGCCGCGAGCTGGAAGTGGATTGGCACAGATTCATGGAGAGCCAATGAGAATACAGCCTGACAAGTGCGCCATAACGAACCGTCGTCCCGCTGAGCAGCCGAGAATCGCGTGAACTTCCGTCTGCCACATATTCCGTGGAAGTGGTGGCGGCGGGCCGCACAGCTCATCTGCCTTTTTATCTTCCTCTGGCTGTTTCGGAAAACGGAGAGCGACGGCAGCGGCAGCATCGCCTACGGCGCAAACATCCTCTTCCGCCTCGACCCGCTCGTGGCCGCGTCCGCCGTGCTCGCTGGCGCGAAGTTCATCGCCGTGCTGTGGCCCGCGCTTGTGACCCTTGCGCTCACGCTCGTGCTCGGCCGCTTCTTTTGCGGCTGGGTCTGCCCGCTCGGCACGCTGCTCGATGGCGCCAGTCGCGTGATTTCCAGAAATGCCTCGCCGCCCAGCCGTCACTGGCGCACTGTGAAATACTTCCTGCTCGGCGTCGTGCTCGTCAGCGCCGTCTTTAGCTGCCAGGTCATTGGTTACCTCGACCCGTTCTCCATCCTCGTGCGCGGCATGGCCGTGGCGGTGGACCCGTGGATGAACCGCGCCGTCACTGCGCCGTTCACCCTGCTCTATCAGCACGCACCCGAATCGGTCTCCAACATCACTGAGCCGATCTATGCCTTTCTGAAGACTCGCCTCCTGCCCTTCCAGCAGAACTCGTTCGTCTTCTCCATCGTCTCCTTCGCCATCCTCGTCGCCGTCTTCGCGCTGGAATTTGTCGAGCGGCGCTTCTGGTGCCGCAATCTCTGCCCCGCCGGCGCACTGCTCGGCATCTTCGCCCACTTCTCGCTACTGCGGCGCTTCCCCGCGCGCGCCTGCGGCCGTTGCAAAGCCGAGACCACCTACAACACTCGCTGCCGGATGGGCGCGTTCGATGAACAAGGCCGCCTGCAACCCGAATCCTGCAATCTCTGCCTCGACTGCCTCGACGAATGCCCGGTGAACCTGCCGAAATTCACCTTCGACAAACCCAAGACCGCGCCCGCGCCGTTTGAACCGTCGCGCCGTCTCTTCCTCGGCTCCGTCGTCACCGGCATGGCGCTGCCGCTGGTTTCCAAAGCATTGCCCGCCGCCCATCGTCTGCCGCCGGACCTCGTCCGCCCGCCCGGCGCGCTGCACGAGCCGGACTTCCTCGACCTCTGCGTCCGCTGCGCCGAATGCATGAAGGTCTGCCCCACCAACGCCCTGCAACCGGTTCTGTTCGAGGCCGGCTTGGATGGCGCGTTCTCGCCGCGGTTCATGGGACGCATCGGCTACTGCGAATACAACTGCACTCTCTGCGCCCAGGTCTGCCCCACCGGCGCCATCGCCCTGCTGCCGCTCGCCGAAAAACAAAAGTTCATCATGGCCAGAGCCGTGTTCGACAAGAAGCTCTGCATCCCGTTCATCAAACCCGAATCCTGCATCACCTGCGAAGAACACTGTCCGCTGCCCGAAAAAGCCATCCGCTTCAAAGACGTCGAAGTCGCCCACCCCGTCACCAAACAACGCGTCATCGTCAAGCGGCCCTACATCGTCTGGAGCCTCTGCATCGGCTGCGGCATCTGCGAAACCAAATGCCCCATCGAAGGCGTATCCGCCGTCCGCATGATCCGCGAAGAAGCCATCCCCCCCGCCGTCCGAAACGACGCCGAGATCATGGACATGGTCAGCCAGCCCTCCCCGCCCTCGCACGAGTCGAAGCCTCGCTCGAACTCCGCCGGTTATTGATGCAATCCAAGGTGGAGCGCGGCCTCCGGACGCGCTCTGCGTTGAAAGGACGGCTTCTAAACGCAGAGACGAAGAGGGGCGCAGATAGACGCGAAGGAAGGATCAGGGATTATGGTTGCAACCCGAGTGGCGGCGTCATTGAAACTCTTGCTTTTTAGGAAGCCACCACCTCTTGCAAAAAAGGAAACTCATCAACGCGACAAGCGTCTCGGAAATCAAGATCAACCAGCCGAAGGGGGTGGTAGGCTGTTCCAAGAATTTCAGGAAGCCGTGGGTAAAGATAAGCACCGGCACGCTGAACAAGAGCACACATCCGATATACCAACCCCAAACAAGACGTTTGCGAAGTCCGATAAACCAGGCAAAAAAGAATACAGATGCCAGAAGCGGACTTAAGCGTTCCCAACCTTGATAGTGCGTAATTCCTTGGCTTGATGAGTAACCACTAACTCCAGTGATAAACGCCAGCATTGATAGCACGGCGAGAGAAAGCAGGTAAAACTGGTCACGTGTCTTTCTGCGCATGAGAAGCCTAAATATCATTCGTCACCCACATCCTCTTCTCCTACTCTGCGCATAATCCTCTCTGCGACTGGCGGGGGCAAGCGGTTTCCGGTTCTGTGGCGGCGGTCGCTAACCGCCGATGATGGACGATGAAACAACCGGCGGATGGCCAAGAGGGGCCTCTACAGCTCGGATGAGAGGCTTATTTCTTATGCGTGCCCGTCGAGCTTGCGTTATCTCCAACGACTGGCTCCACCCTTGTTGCACCTTGTCTTGTAATGATCTCTTGTCTCAGTTGCCGGAAGTTCGAATCAAAGTAGGTAGCAGCCACTCGACCCTTGCCAATAATGGTTTTTCTTGCAATCTCTTGTTCTCTGATTGTCTTGCCAATCAGTCCAATTCTTGGCCACTTCCAACACCAAATGGTTTTTCCGTCTTTCCCAGCCTCCACTACTCGCGTTACCAAAAAATGTGGATACGCCCGCCATAGAGGTGTTTCACTTGCGCCCTCCCACGCGGAGAACAGGTAAAGCGAACATGAGCCATCCTTCTCTACCTCGTATCTCCCACTGTACTCCGCGGGCGGATGTTCGCTCGAATAGAGGACCAACCTTTCGTTGGTGCAATATATGAAGTTCACGCTGTAGCAAGCGCATTGAGGAGCTATTCCCCGATACACACCTTCAATTGATCCAGGCAGGAGCGCTATGGCAAAAAACAGCCCAGCGGATACTAGGAGCACAGCTACCCCATATCCTATGGCCTTCAGCAATTTGTGTTTCATCATGCTCCGGGCGAACATCTATTAGGCCTCGTCTTCTCCGCTCATAGTCCTCTCAGCGGCTTGCGGCGGCAAGCGCTTTCCGGTTCTGCGGTTGCGATCTCTGACGGCCGACGATGGACGACGAAACAACCGGCGGTCAGAGACCGCCATCATAGAAACCGGCGATGCAGGCCCGCTACCGTCGGTGATGCGCTCCGCACAGGTTCCTACTCCGAAGAGGTTGAATCATGTATCGATAGCTGCACTTCCCCCGTGGCCTCATTTCCCCTCCCTGCTACGACAGCAATACCGTCGAGCCGGTGGTCTTGCGGGCTTCGAGGTCGCGGTGGGCTTGGGCGGCTTCGCGCAAGGGATAGGTCTGGTTGATCGTCACCTTGACCGCCTTGCTTTGCACCACGGCAAACAGATCGCGCGCCGCCGCAACCAGGTCTTCGCGCCGTGCGGTGTAGTCGAACAACGTCGGGCGCGTCAGGAAGAGGGAACCTTTCTGGGATAGGACGGCGGGATTGAACTGCGTGACCGGCCCGGAGGCGTTGCCGAAGCTCACCATCAGGCCGAGCGGCGCGAGGCAGTCGAGGGAATCCATAAAGGTGTCCCTGCCGACGCCGTCATAGACGACCGGCACGCCAGCACCCCGGGTGATCTCCTTGACCCGTTCGACGATTTTTTCCCTGGCCGTAACGATGATGTGCTTGCAGCCGGCCTTTTTCGCCAGCGCGGCCTTCTCGTCGCTGCCAACGGTGCCGATGACGGTCGCGCCGAGGCTGGTGGCCCACTGGCAGAGAATCTGGCCGACGCCGCCCGCCGCCGCATGCATGAGAAGGGTGTCGCCTTTGCGAACCTTGTAGGTGCGCCGGATCAAATACCACGCGCTCATTCCCTTGAGCATGATGGCGGCGGCGACCTTGTCGTCAACGCCGGCGGGGATTTTGATCAACCGTGCCGCCGGACGCAGGAGCCGTTCGGCATAGGCGCCGATCGGGTTCGCGTAGGCGACGCGTTCGCCGGCCTTGAACCCATTCACCTTCTGACCGACCGATTCGACAACGCCGGCACCCTCCATGCCGAGCGTGGCCGGCAGCGGCACTGGATAGAGGCCGGAGCGATGATAGGTGTCTATGAAATTGAGGCCGACGGCGGTGTTGCGCACGAGCACTTCTCCCAGGCCGGGGTTGGCGACCTGGACATCTTCCCAGCGCATTTTGTCCGGGCCACCGGTTTCATAAATTCGCACTGCGTGAGGCATATCGTTTCTCCATCGGATGGCCGGCCTCATGCCGGCCACCGAATGCCCAAAGGTAGCGAATGCAGCGGAAAGGGCAAGGCGTGTCCTGAATGTAGGAGGGGCCTCAGCGCCCCGATTCGCGCAGCCGACAAAACGAGACGGTCGCGGCGCTGAGGTGTGCGCGTGAGATGCTCTTGCCGTCACGAGTGCGTTTGTGGTTTAGTGGGCGATAGAAAGCTGCCACGCATGAAAAAACCTGTCTGCATCTCTGCCCTGCTGTCGCTGCTGTTGCTCGTTTCTCCCGCGTTCGCTCAGAGTGACGTGGATTTCACACGCATCGAGGACGTGATCTACGGCCGCAAGTTCGGCGTTGCGCTCACGTTTGACGTGGTGCAGCCGGTGAAAACAAACAACGGCCACGCCATCATCTTCATGGTCAGCGGCGGCTGGTTCTCCAGCCACCAGTCCATCAACCCGAAATACTACGCGCCGTTCCTGAATCGCGGCTACACAGTCTTCGCGGTGGTGCATGGCTCGCAACCGAAGTTCACCATCCCTGAGATCACACAGGATATCCACCGCGCCGTGCGGTTCATCCGCCACAACGCCGCCAAGTGGGGAGTGAATCCGGATCGTTTCGGCATCACCGGCGGCAGCGCGGGCGGCCATCTCTCCGTGACGATGGGCACGAAGGGCGGGCCGGGCGATCCCAAGGCCAAGGACCCGATTGACCGCGAAAGCAGCGCCGTGCAGGCCGTGGCGTGTTTCTTTCCACCAACCGATTTCCTGAACTACGGCACTGCCGGCGAGGACGCGGTCGGCGTCGGGATTTTGAAGAACTACAAACCCGCGTTTGGACCGGAGGCCGACACGCCTGAGGGCCGCCAGAAACTCGGCAAGGAGATCTCGCCCATCTATTTCATCACCGCCAAGATGCCGCCCACGCTCATCATCCACGGCGATGCCGACAAGCTCGTGCCCATCCAGCAAGCGGAGAGTTTCGTGAAGCGCGCCACCGAAGCCGGCGCCAAGGCCAAGCTCATCGTCAAACCCGGCGCCGCCCACGGCTGGAAAGACCGCGAACCCGACCTCGCGGCCATGGCCGATTGGTTCGACGAGCACCTGCGCGGCACGAAGAAGTAAGCGATCGGATCACTCCAACAACATCTACTCATGTCAGCCCTGCAACTCCGCCAGATGACGCCCGCCGACATCCCGTTCGGGATGGAGTTGAAAACACTCGCCGGCTGGAACCAGACCGAAGCCGACTGGCGCGCGCTGCTCGGCTACACACCTGAAGGTTGCTTCGTGGCGGAATGGGAAGGCCGCCCCGTCGGCACAGCCACCACCACCATCCATGACGGCAAGGTCGCATGGATCGGCATGGTGCTGGTCCATCCGGAGTTTCGGCGGCTTGGCGTCGGCAAATCCCTGTTGAAGCATTGCATTGCATGGCTCCAGCAGCGCGGCGTGCCATGCATCAAACTCGACGCCACTCCCGCCGGCAAAACCGTCTATGTGCCGCTCGGCTTCCGCGACGAATACGAACTGGAGCGAGTCGAGACCGTGGCGAGAGTGAATGGCGAAACGCGGATCGCCGGTTGCCAGGTTCAAGCGACGGAGTGCGATGGGGAGGCGATTTCGGCATTGGATAACGAAGCATTCGGCGTTTCACGCCGCCTCGTACTGCAGCGCCTCCTTGGCGAGCATCCAGACCTCTGCTGGACAGTCCGCCCTCCGTCCTTCGTCCTCCGTCCCTTGGAAGGTTTTCTCCTTGCCCGGCCCGGCGCTAACGCGTGGCATCTCGGCCCGTGGGCGGCACGCTCACCCGAAGCCGCCGAAGCGTTGCTATGCGCCTGCCTCGCGCGATTGGCTGGACAGCGGATTTTTGCCGACGTGCTGGTGAACCATCCTGCCCGGCAACTCGTGGCGCGCTACGGTTTTGCGCCGCAGCGCCCGTTGACGCGAATGTACCTCGGCTGCAACGACTGGTGCGGCGACCCCGCCCTCACCTACGCGGTGGCTGATCCGGCCAAAGGTTAACCCTGCGCTTGCGGTGTTGGCGGCTCCGCATCGTTTGGCGGCTGATTCTCCGCCGCAGCAATGGCAGCGGCGTTTGCCTCCTGCTCGACGGCAGCCAGAGCCTGCTCCACAGGCGTAGGCGCGGGCGGCGGGGCGAGCAACGCGGAAACCTCGGTCTGCACGGCTTCGAGTTGGTCCAGCCGCAGGCGCGGATCAGGCACGAGGAACGTCTCGCCAGTGCGGGCATGTTCGTAGATGAGAACCTTCTGCCCTTCCTGCTCGGTCGTGTCGCGATGTCTCAGCGTGCGCTTGCGCTCTAGCATGATGGCGAGGATGTAGCGGACGTTGGCGTGACCGGGGTCTTTCGAGTCAATGAACTTCCGCAGGAGCGACTCGGCGTCTTCCCTCTTGAGCGTCTCCGGCTTTGGTGGCGGCGGGATTTGGAACGTCCCCTGCCAGTAGCTGATGGCACTGCCACGCTCGGCCGCGCCCCAACAGGCCTGGCACAAGTCGCGCCGACGGTAGCCTTCCGGTGTAAGCGACAAGGCGGTGTGGTAGTCCTCCTTGTCTTCAAAAGGCTTCTGGCAGCCATTGCACAACGACGACCGCACCTGCAAATGATCCCATTCTTCGATTGGCATAAAGTGCGGCGATTATAGGGACGCAGCGCCGCCTTGCAAGCCGGCGGAAGAAAAAGACGGCGTGCCCCGGGAAAACGCGACGGAGAAATGATATTCGAGTTATTCTCCGGACCTTCCCTGCTCAAACCAGTTCCCCGACAACCCAACGAACCGCATGCAGCGCGCCGCAGGCGTAGAGAGCGGCGACGACGTCGTCGGCGGTGATGCCCCAGCCGCCGGGCCAGCGTTGCACCCAATGCGCCGGCTGCGGTTTCACCACATCGAAGACGCGAAAGAGAACGAACGCCGCGGCAATCCACACTGGCGTGACCGGCAAGCCGAGCATTGCCAATGGAAAACACGCCAGTTCATCCACGACCACCTGCGGCGGGTCTTTGCGGGCGAAGTGCCGCTCGCCAACCCCGGCGGTGACGACACTGAGCGCCAGACCGACGATGATACCCGGCACGAGCCAGTTCAGTTTCCAGAGCGCCAGAAACCACAGGACGCCGACGAGGCTGCCCCAGGTGCCAGGCGCGAGCGGCAGACAGCCGGAACCGAAGCCGGTCGCGATCACGAGCGCCAGCCGCTCAGATATCCTGCGTGTAAAGTCGGTGGCCACGGATGAGATAGGAAACTCCGCTGACAACGGTCAGCAACACCGTCAGCATCATCAGCCAGAAGGAAACGGAGGGAAACCACTGCTCGAAAAACCGCATGTAATCGCCCAGCAGGCGCGGCCAGTCTTCGATCAACATCAGGCTGAGCAGGATGAAGTTGATGCTGACCATCTGCGAAATCGTCTTTTGTTTGCCTAACAGGTCAGCCGGCAGCACCACACCCTTCTGAGCCGCCATCAGCCGAAGTCCATTGATGACAAACTCACGCCCGATGATGACCACCGCCATCCACGCCTGCACGAGGTTATGCTGGCCCGGCGGCAAACCCGGCGCGTCAATTTCCACAAGACAAACGAACGCGGCGCAGGTGAGGATCTTGTCGGCCAGCGGGTCGAGGATGACGCCAAAGGCGGTGGTGATCTTGTTGCGCCGCGCCAACCAACCATCCCACCAGTCCGTAATACTCGCAGCGATGAACAGCACGAACGCAACGGTTTTGCCGTAGGGAAAATGTGGCAGCAGCAGCGCCATGACGAAGAACATCGCCATCACAATGCGCGAGAGTGTTAGTTTGTTTGGCAGGTTCATCTGATCAACGTCACTCGTAATACGTCATGCCATCAGCAAATGTCTATGATCGCTTGGCGGTCACATCGTATTCGCTGCTGCCGGTCACAGTCACGTCCAGAAATTCGCCGGGCTGAAATTTCCTGCCGGAGAGGTAAACCCGGCCGTCAATGTCCGGCGCGTCCGCTTCACTGCGCGCGACCCCGGCAAATCCTTTCTTCGAGCTGGGTCCGTCCACCAGCACACGCAGCCGCCGGCCGACCAACGCGGCATTTCGCTCCCGGCTGAGGCGCTGCTGCAATGCCATCGCGCGGGCGTATCGATCGCGCTTCACTTTCTCCGGCAACTGGCCCGGCAACGCGGCGGCGCGGCTCCCTTCCTCCTGCGAATACAAAAACACGCCGAGCCGCTCGAACCGCATCTCCCGGATGAAATCGAGCAGATGGTTGAAATGCTTCTCCGTCTCGCCGGGAAAGCCAACGATGAACGCGGTGCGAATCGCAATGCCGGGAAGCCGGCTGCGGATGCGCGCAACCAATCCGCGGATCCATGCCTCGCTGGTCTCGCGCTGCATCGCAGCGAGCATTTCGGGGTGGATGTGCTGGAGCGGCAGGTCCACGTAGTGAACGATTTTTTTCGACGCGGCGATGGTTTCGACGAGTTCGTCACTCCAGTGCGCCGGATGCGTATAGAGAAGGCGAATCCAAAAGTCGCCGGGAATGGCATCAAGCTCGCGTAGGAGCGTGCAAAGCGTGGGAAGGTGCTGAATCCTGGTTTTGGGATTCGGGATTGGCAGAAGCGACGACTGCGTAAAGCTGCGACTTCGTGTGTGGTCGAACGGCCGCTGGTCGCGGGCGCTGGCGGGCCAGAGGTCAAGGCCGTAGTAGGTCGTGTCCTGGGAAATAAGGTTCAGTTCCTTCACGCCTTCGGCAACGAGCCGGCGCGCCTCGGTGACGATACTCTCGACAGGACGGCTGCGATGACGTCCGCGAATCTGCGGAATGACGCAGAAGGTACATGGATGGTTGCAACCCTCGGCGATCTTCACGAACGCGAAATGTTTCGGCGTGAGGCGAAAACGCGGCGCGTCGTGGTCGGCGATGTAGGTGGCATGTCGGGAAACGAGCTTGATCGGCGCAGCGGCGCGGGCAGCAAGGGAGGCTGTCGCCAATGACCGGGCAGGCTGGAGACCGGCCTTGCTTCTCCGCAGTCCAGCGGACTTCCGGTGCTCAATGGCTTGCCGGACAATGCCGGCCACCTTCGGCACTTCGTTCAACCCCATGATCGCGTCAATCTCCGGAATCTCCTTCCGCAACACTTCCGGGAACCGCTGCGCCATGCAACCGCTGACGATCAGTGCCTGATCGGGCCGGAGACGGCGGCGCACTTCATCGGCCTCGAAGACTGCGTTAACGCTTTCCTCCTTGGCGGGATCAATGAAGGTGCAGGTGTTGACGATGATCGCGTCGGCATGGCTGGCGTCGTTGACGATCGTCATGCCAGCTTTGAGCAGATGGCCGAGCATGATCTCGGCATCCACGAGGTTTTTGGCGCAACCGAGGTTGATAAGGCCGACTTGGATCATGGGGGAAGATAATACGTAATTGGCGATGGGTGACTCGCGTTTCGCAATTCCCGACCGGGACCTGCATCACCAACCACCCACCATGGGTTGCACCGTTAAAACTGCCTCTCGACCAGCTCGCGGCGGCGGCCAAGCTTGCCCATGTCTTTTTGGTCATACCAGACATGGACGGCGTTGCCGTCGTTGACCTTGATCTTGATGCTGCGATTGGCGTCGAACTTGCGCACTTCGCCCTTCGGCATGGGTTGCCGGAACAGCACCGCCCCGTCCACCGTCACAGTGACCTCGCACGACTCGTCGGCGCGGAGGGTGAGCGTATGCGCCGGCTTGCGCGGCGGCTCGATGATCAACGCAGGCCCCACCCCTTTGGGCTTCAGGTAGGATTCAGCCGCGACCTTGGCCGGCACGGAACTCGCGGCAGGTTTGTCCGTGGGCTTGGGCTCGCCTTTGGGTTGACCCGATCCGCCGAACACAGCCCAGACGGCCCAGATCACCAAGAGCACGCAGACGACAACGCTCAGCAGCGCGAGCAGCAGCATCGGCGACAGTGGCGTTTGGGGTTCAGGAAGCACGGAGGTCGAAGTTTTCCCAATGGGCCGATGGATGATCGGCTTGGGCGGTTCGACAGGCGCGGCAGGCTCAGGCGACCTCAGATTGGAAAACTGATTCACGAGCGGCTTCGAATCGATTCCCAGATATTGACCGTAGATGCGAAGAAACCCTCTGACGTAAACCGGCGCTTCGATCCGATCAAACTGGTCAGCCTCCATCGCGGCAAGGTATTCGCCCTTGATCTTTGTCCCCTGCGCAGCGGTTTCCAGCGAGATCTTCTTGCGCTCGCGAGCCTCGCGTAATTGCTGACCAATCGTTTCCATGAAACCAGTTCCTAAAATTTACTCTTCGCTGTTGGACGGGATTTCTCCGTCCAGGTCAATCAAGATGTCCCGCGGCTCCGCGCCTTTGTGCGGGCCGACAATGCCGCGTTCTTCGATAATATCCATGATGCGCGCGGCCCGCGTATAGCCGATTCGCAACCGCCGCTGCAAGATGGAAACCGAGGCGCGTTTGCTCTGGCGTATAACCTCGATGCACTGCTCCACCAGTTCCTCGTCCTCTTCGGCTTCGCCATTCGCCGCACCAGGGGGCAACTCGGCGGTGAGTTTCTCGGTGATGCCACGCTCGAAACTCGGCGGCGCCTGTTTGCTGAGAAAATCGGCGACGGCCCGGATCTCCTCGTCCTGCACGTAAACGCCCTGCGCGCGGATCAGCTTCGCGCTGCCCGGCGGCAGGTAGAGCATGTCGCCCTTGCCGAGCAATTTGTCGGCGCCGTTGGCGTCAAGGATGACGCGACTGTCCTGCTTGCTGGCGACCTGGAAAGCGATGCGTGCCGGCACGTTCGCCTTGATGACGCCGGTGATGACGTTCACGCTGGGCCGTTGCGTGGCCAGGATCATGTGGATGCCGGTGGCGCGCGCCAGTTGCGCAAGCCGGGTGATAGACATCTCCACGTCGGCTGGCGCGGTCATCATCAGGTCAGCCAGTTCGTCCACCACCAGCACGATGTAGGGCAGTTTGTCGGGAATCTTCAGTTCAAAATCACGCGGCACCGTCAGTTCCATCTGCTGATCCGCGGCAGCCTTGTCCGCCGCCACGCGCTGTGGATCGCGTTTGCGGTCGCGCGTATTGAAGCCGTGAATATTGCGGACCCCCACCTTGGCAAAAACCTGGTAGCGCCGCTCCATCTCGTTGATCAACCAGCGCAACGCGAGCAGCACCTTCTTGGGATCGGTGACGATCGGCAGCGCGAGATGCGGCAGCGCGCTCAGCATCTGCATCTCGACGATCTTCGGGTCCACAAACACGAACTTGAGTTCCTCCGGCGACATGCGGAACAGCAAGCCGGTGATGACCGCGTTGATGCATACGGTCTTGCCGGAGCCGGTCGCGCCAGCCACCAGCAGATGCGGCATGTCGGCCAGATCGCCAACGATGACGTTGCCGCCAATGTCTTTGCCCAATGCGAGCGGCAAGCGGGCCTTCGTATTCTTCCACGCGTCGGACTCCAGCACATCGCGCAAAAACACGACGGTGGTGGTGTGGTTGGGCACTTCGATGCCGACGGCGGCTTTGCCGGGAATCGGCGCAAGAATGCGCACGCTCGAGGCCTTCATCGCCAGCGCGATGTTGTTGTGCAACGTGGTGATCTTCTCCACCTTCACGCCAGCCGCCGGATGAACCTCGTAGCGCGTGATGACCGGTCCTTTCATCACTTCGCCGATGCGCACGTCGAGGCCGAAGTCGGCCAGCGTCGCCTGAAGAACGGCGGCACTTTGTTTCAGGTCCTCGACCACCTGCGCGGCGGGACTGTCCTGCGTGGGCCGCACCAGAACATCGTGACCTGGCAGTTGCCAGTTCTTGTAGGAGATCGGTGCGGACGGCGGCGCGGGCGGTGGCGTGCTTGATTTGCGCTCCGAGGCCGGACGAGGCGCAGGTTTCGGCACGTCAACCGCAAGTGCCTCTTCCATCTCAGCGTTCCGGACCGACACGGGTGGCGTTCCGGCTTTCGGTTTGGGTTCGATCTTCGGTTTCGGTTCCGGTTTTGGTTCCGGCTTCAACTCCGGCTTTGGTTCCGGCTCGGCCTTTGGCTCCGGCTTGGATTCGACCCTCGCAGGCGGCGGCGCAGCAGCGGCGGCCAACGCCTTCGCCGCGGCTTTTTCGCCGACGGGCGTAGCCGTAGGAATGGTGGCCTGTTTCACCGTCGGCGTCGGTAACGAGTGATCACGGATGGTAATATTCTGCGGCGGCAACACCTGCTCTACAGGCTCAGGCTCGGGCTCAGGCTCCTCGGCTCTCGCTCGTTTGCCGTTCTTCTCCAGCTCGCGCATCTGCCGCTCCACATCGCGCTGCTTGCGCACCAGATCCGCGCGCAAGTCGGGGCGCGACGGGGCCGAGGCCTGCTCGCGTTTCACCGCCCACGCTTCCTGGAACTTCATCAGCAACAACGCACCGGTGTGGATTGGCCTGAAACCCGTCAACATGACAACGCTGATCAACCAGATCGTCGGCAGAATAATATAAGGCCCGGCCGGCGCGACCGGCGCAAGCAACGTTCCCGCAATGAAATCCCCCAAGAAACCGCCCGGACCATGCCCACACTGCGCCAGCGTCGAGTCCAAGGCGATCTGAAGCTTATGGGCCAACCCGCAACCCGACAGCAACATCAGCGCCGTCCAATACACCTGCCGCCAGCCCATTTGTTCGCTCGCAAACAAAAACGCGATGCCAAAACCGAGTGCCAGCGCAAACAACAACCACACGCAGTTCCCAAATGGCAACGCCAGCAGATACGCCACCCATGCGCCCAGCGGCCCGACAAAATTCTGTGCCGGATCGTTCGGCGGCTCCTTCAGCGCCGAGATGTCCCCCGGCACAAAAGAAACGAAGCTCAGGAAGAGCACTACGCTCACCCCGAGCAACAGAATTGCGTTCACCTCCCACAAGTGGGCGGAACTGCGTGTTCGTGCGTTACTGGCCATGGGTAAGGCATCATTATAACCACCCCTCGGGACGAACACAATTCAATCCTCAACTTCACGGCTCATTTCTCCAACAGCCAGCTTCCACCTCTGCCGACCACGCCGCCAGTCACGTTGTGCGAGCGTAATCCTTGCGTCGTTTCCCGTGTTGCCTTAAACTTGCAGCTAGAATGGCTGCGAACCGAAACACTGTTTCGACTCAACCGCCCATAGGCAACATCCCAAGACCGAGGGTGCTGTTCATTGACCATGCCGGAGTGCTTGGCGGCGGCCAGTATTCGCTGCTGGATATCGCCCGCCACTTCGCAAGTTCATGCAAAGTCCTGCTGTTCGCAGACGGCCCCTTTCGGGAACGATTGCAGCAGTACGGCGTGTCCGTCGAGGTGTTGCCTGCTCCGCGCAAGGTCAGCGGAGTCTCCCGTCAAGCGACTCTCCTTCAGGACCTGCGCGCCGTCGCCGGTGTGATCCATCTGGCGCGGTCGGTGGCCAAACATGCTCGTGATTACGACCTGATCTACGCGAACGGGCAGAAACCCATGGTGGTCTCGGCTTTTGTGGCCCGGCTTGCGAACAAGCCGCTCATCTGGCATCTGCGCGATACACTGACGGTACAGTTTGAGAGCCGTCTTCATCTCTGGCTTGCAACCACGCTTGCCAATTTGTTCGTCGCGCGAGTGATCGCCAATTCGAAAGCAACCGCAGAAGCATTCGTGCAGAGCGGAGGCCGCGCCGATCGGGTGCAAACGGTTTACAATGGAATTGACGCGGCGTCCTTTCGCGCTGTGACCCCTGAACAGGTGGCATCGGCCCGCCTGTCATTGGGGCTGGGTTCAGCGCCCGTGATTGGAGCCTTTGGCCGTCTCGCGCCTTGGAAAGGCCAACATGTGTTGCTGGAGGCTATGCCGCAGTTGCCGGGAGTTCATGTGCTGTTTGTGGGGGATGCCATTTTTGGCGAGGACGCCTACGCCAGGAAGCTGCGTGAGCAAGCCGCCGCGTTGGGCGTAACCGATCGCGCACACTTTCTCGGGTTTCGTCAGGATATTCCACTCCTGATGAGCGCGGTGGACATGGTTGTTCATACCGCAGTGGAAGCGGAGCCATTCGGCCGCGTGCTGGTCGAAGGCATGCTTGCCCGCAAGCCCGTGGTGGCCACGCGCGGCGGCGGCACACCCGAGATCATTGAAACTGGCGTGTCCGGCCTGCTGGTGCCGCCGAGCGACGTAAAAACTCTTGTCGCAGCCATTGGCGGCCTGCTGGCAGATCCCGCATCCGCACAGAAGCTGGCAGAAGCAGGCCATGCTGTGGCGTTACAACGTTTTTCGTTGGAAGCCCTGTTGGCGGGGGTCACGCGCCAGATTGACGATGTCCTCGCTCGACGCCGCTAGACCTGCTGGCGGCAAGCGGCTCCTGATGGCGGTGTACCGGTGATCGCGTCGTGCCGGGTCTCTTGAACTTGGCGTTGTCGGATGAGATCGTGGGCACGCACAGCACACACAGCCGACAAAACCCAAAACGTCACGGCTCCCGGCGTCCGCGCCGGCATATTGTGGAAGAGGCTTGAGACGACAAACATCAGCAGCATCGCTGTTGTGCCGTGAAGAAGCCACGCCACTTCCGACTTGATCATCGCCGCCCGCACCAGCAACCAGAAAAGTTGCGCCATCAACGCACCCCAAAGCACCACACCCACGAGTCCGTGGTTGACCATTACCAGGAGGTAGAAATTGTCCACAGGGTTGTACGCGAACACTCCCGCCCGATCCCCCTTGCCTTGCTGGGTGCCACCTACAGCGCCTGTTCCCAAACCGAAGATAAAATCAGCGGGCGTTCGCAACCGGTTCCAGGACTCCTGCCAGTATTCCTGGCGTGAAACGAGGCTTCCCGAGGCCATATACGCCGATTGCTCCGGGGTCGTCGCAGTCGCCTTGCGGAACTCCGACAACGCGAATGGCGCAGTCATGCTGCCGGCCACCAACAGGATCGCCAGCGCAACGCGGAAACCGATCCCGTGTATCGGTTGCAGGCGGACAATCAACAGGTAAACAGCCCCTACCACAGCGCCGAGAATGGACGTGCGAATGGTGGAAGTATAAACGCCAACGGCTGCCACGAAAAAAATCACCCAATAAATCAAGCGCGCCCGATGGTGAAACAGCAGGTAGGCAAGCGCCAACATGGTCATGATCGTGCAGAAATCACCATACATGAACGGCGACCCGAATGTTCCAAATGGCCGGAACACGTATTTGATTTCACGGATGGCAAGTGAACCTTCTTCCGCAGCCCGGGCGATCCATGGATGCGTTTCCCACGCCTTGGGATTGAGCGACTGCGATATACCCGCAGCCACAACGATGAGGGTGACCCAGCCAAGACTATGAAGGACGCGGATTTCCCATTTGGGCGGCAAGGGCCAGAAGGACATCGCGATGATCCCGAACATCATCGCCGGTAGATAGACGCGTCGCAACGCGATCAACGACTGCCACGGCTCCGCAGCGCCCCGCGCCTGGCAAACCAACCACTCGATGCACCCCATTCCAATGATCAATATCCAGGTCGCAATCAACGCCCGCGGCGCCGCCAACCGCAACCGTCCCTCCCTCAATGTCGCCACCACGAAGAGCACCACCAAAAACACCAGCGCAGCTTCCTTCCAAAGGGCAAATACCGGCGCAAGCACCGCCGGCACTTGGAATCGCAACACCGTTGCCACACCATCAAACTGCACCGCTATGAGAAAAAGCAGGAGCAGTCGTACAATCATAGGATGCGGCTGTGAGGGCACAGCCTCGTTTCAGGTCAATTCTGTTTTGGCGCCGTTCAACTCCGCGTTTCGCGCGGGAACGGCAGGTGCAGCGAGGTTCAGACGACAGAACGCGGCAACCACCCACAGGAATATCGTCGCCACGCCGGCGATGAAAGTATTCAGACCCACACGCGGTTTGCATTTCCGATCAGGCACCAAAGGACGATCCACGACGCGGGCCAGGTATTGGTTGTACGTGGTCTGCAATTCCATGTTCATCCGTTCCAACTCATCCAGATAACACTGGACCATCGCCGCGGCCCGCTTGGGTTCCCGGTCCTCCACGCTGATGGAAAGAATGCCCTGCGCGGTGACACGGATGTCGGTGCGATCTTGAAGCTCTTCAACGATGTCCGAAAGAAGCGGGCCTTCATGTTTTTCCTGCCAAGGCATGGGCGGCAGTTTGATCAATCTCTCGTCCCAGTAAACACGCATCAGATCGAACTTCTCGATCACGGCGAGAGCCAGCCGCCGGCTGCCCAACAAACCCATGATAACGTCGGTGGCTGTGGTGTTGGGACGAATGGCGCTGCCCACGGCGGCCGCTCCGAAACGGGTTTTCAGGCCATCCGGCGTGGGCCATGCCTGGTCCACTTCCGGCGATACCAGCGTCGCCGTGGCACGATAGATTTTTGGCATCTGTAGCGACACGGCCACAGTAGCCGTCATGACCAGAAGCACTACGATCATCATCCACCATTTCTGGCGCCACAATGCACGAATCAGGTCACGCAGTTGAATGTCCTCTTCCATATGCTCACGCCTTGGCTGATCGCTGACGGCACGGTCATGGCCCTTGTTCGTCTCTCTTGTTCGTGTGCACCCTAACACCCGTCTCAGTCCGACTCAAATGCAAAAAGGCGGCCAACGGTAAACCCCAACACTTCGCTCACAAGACTTGACTGGACGCCTGACAACGACTTCACTGTTGGCATGTTTCGCTTCCGTTTGTACGTAGTGTTGGCGGCGATTGTTGCAGTTCGCGCGGTCGCTGGAGAACCGATCCGAGCCAGTGGCTTGCTGACACCGTTGCTGGAAATCGAGGTCGGCAGCGAGCTGCGCGGTACCATTGTCTGGCTGGCCTCTGAAGGGGAACTCGTACCCAAGGGCCAACCGCTGGTCAAGCTGCGGGACTCGATCGAACGATTCACGGTTGAATTGCGCAAAGCGCAACTGGACGCCGCCAGCCATGCATTGGGCCGGTACAAGAAAGACTACGAGGCCGGCAAGGCTCTGCAGGCCAAGAATATCCTCAACGACGAAGACTTGCGCACCCGTGAGTTCAACTACCTGAACGCCCAAAGCCAGTTCGACCAGGCAGTCGCCAATCACAAGCTTGCTCTCGAAGATGTCTCGCTGCGGACGGTTTACGCGCCCGTGAATTGTGTTGTTGTCAGACAATTGAAAAAAATCGGTGAGACGCTGGTGGTCAGCGCAGGCGTCGAGAACATCCTGCGAGTGCTTCATATTGACTCGCTTTACTTCGTGGCCTACCCCGAGGCAAAGTTCGCGGGCCAGATCAAGGTGGGACAGAAGGCGGAAGTCTGGATTCCGCTTCGGGGTCAGGAAAAGTTGTTTGGCGAAGTCGTGTTTGTGGACCCGGAGGTGGACTCAAAAAGCGGCGCGTTTCGTGTCAAAGTGCAAATCAACAACCCCGATCACAAGATCAAACCCGGATTGCACGGGGTTGCCATATTCCTGACAGCCAAGTGAAGCAAAGCCGTCTTCTTTCGGGAAGACTGGAGAGTCTCCTAACCTTTCGTACCGTTTCTAGCCAGAGGCGGCGTATCGGTATCCGCCACGCACACAACCCGGAAACCGATATAAGCGTCGCTGAAATCCATCGCGCGCCTTGCCCGCATCGTCACGCGGCAACTGTAACCGTGATTCATCCAGCTTCCGCCGCGGCAAACCTTGTATTGGCCGTTCTCCGGTCCAGTCGGATTCATCCGGGCCGCACCGCTGCCATACCCCGGCTCATACCAATCGGCGCACCATTCCCAGACATTCCCCACCATGTCGAGCACACCGTGCGGGCTGGCGCCGTTTGGGAAATGTGTGACAGGTGAACTCTGGTCGTAATCTCCGCCTTCCTCCGCGCTGTTGCACCTGCGTGGATCCCACTGATTGCCCCATGGGAAAATGCGCGCGTCCGTGCCGCGTGCCGCATACTCCCACTGTGCCTCCGTCGCGAGCCGATACTCGCGACCGTCGCGTTCCGAGAGCCAGAGGCAGTACGCAGTGGCATCGTTCCAGCTCACGAAGATCACGGGATGATCGTCACCGTTCCACGATGGGCGAAGCTGTTTGTGGTCGGGATCGAACTGCTCGTATTGTGCGTTGGTGACGGGCGTCACACCCATCCAATAAGCCTGTGACAGCCGCACCGAATGCGCGGGTTTTTCATTGTCGGGAGATTTCGCATCCGAACTGCCCATCGTAAACTCCGCGGGTCCGATCCGCACAAACGCCAACCCCTCCGAATTGGTGAATGTCACGCTTGCCGCGGGTTTGCCGGAGGCCTTCACGGCCTGCCCGGTTTTCGTGGCGTTGAGGGCTTCTTTGGCGGCGGAAGCGATTCGTGCATCAATGTCGGCGGCGATCGTGGATTGTTGCGCTACTTTCGACGCCAGATGCAGACGCACGCCGATCGCCCCCACTGATTTCAGCAACCGGTTCAGCCGCAGCAACACCAGCAGCAACACAGCGCTCTGGATGACCATGGCGACAACCAACGCCACCAGCAACCACTCATGGTTCGAACCGCCAGCCACTGTGGAAATAATCATGATCATCTCCGCGCGCGTCGCGCTTCCCAACCTCTACCAGCAATCTCAGCCCGGCTCAATCGTAAAATGCCCCGGCCCTTCATGAACGTGTCCGTTTTGTGCCGGCGCCGCTGATCCAACTGGAGATTCAACATCCCCGGTCGCAACACGCCGCCGTCTCTCGCCGGCTTGACTCCGCCGATGAAAACGGGTTCAGTCGCGACATGCTTTACCCGCTGGTCTTCCAGCCGATCTTCAAAGAGCGCGTCTGGGGCGGACGCGAGATGGAACGGCTTTACCGCAAGCCGCTGCCCCCTGCCGCGGCCATCGGCGAGTCGTGGGAGATCTCCGATCAGGGTGATAACCTCAGTGTCGTTGCCAACGGCCCCCTCGCCGGTCGCACGTTGCGGTCTATCATGGAGGAACATCAGGAGGAACTGCTCGGCGAAACGCCACCGATGCCCAACGGCCGTTTCCCACTGCTGATCAAGATCCTCGACGCGCGCGACCGGTTGTCCCTCCAAGTGCATCCGCCCGCCAAAGCCGCTCTGAAACTTGGCGGCGAACCGAAGACGGAAATGTGGTATGTGGCGCACACCGACCCCGGCGCGACGATCTACGCCGGGCTGAAACGCGGCGTGACGCGCAGGCAGTTCGAGGACGCGCTCGCCCGGCAGGAATTGGAGCCACTCGTCCACCAGCTCGTGCCACGCGCCGGCGATGCGCTCTTTGTGCCCTCGGGCCGGCTGCACGCCATCGGCGCGGGACTGGTCATCTTCGAGATCCAGCAGAACTCCGACACCACCTATCGTGTCTATGATTGGGGCCGGCCGCGTCCAATCCACGTGGAGCAGTCGCTCCAGTGCATTGACTTCAAGGACTTCGAGCCGTCGCTGGTGGACTCGCGCGAGGAAGTGTTGGTGGCTTGTGAGGACTTCGTCTGCGCCCGGCTGAAGCTCAGCGATCCGCGCCAACTCAACTGCAACGACAGTTTTCACATCATCGCTGCCGTCGAGGGTGGCGTGGACATCGGCGACGTGCCGCTGGCGGCGGGGCAGTTCGCGCTGGTGCCGGCGTCGATGGAAGATTTCACGCTCCGCCCGCGCGACAAGGCGACGGTGCTGGACGTGTTTGTGTAAGTTGCTCCTGGGCAACGGCTGGGACTTGCCATCAGACCAAGTCTCAGACTTGACTCACCCGAACCTTCGCGCTTTGCTTGGCGACGTGGCAACAAACGATGCCCAACAACCCACCCCGGGGTCTTCCGGCGAGCAAACGGTGCGCGCGTTGCGCGATGCGCTGCGGCTTGCGCCAGACAATCTGCCTCTGCGCCAACTCCTCGCCGAGACGTTGCTGAATCTGGGATGCTTTGAAGAAGCGGAAAAGGAGTTCCGCGACGCCCTGTCGTCCGCGCCTCACAACCCGGCGCTCAAACTCGGTCTGGCCACCGCGTTCTATCAGGAAGGGAAGAACACGCACTCATTAGTGTTGGTTGAAGACCTGCTCAAGGCCGCCGAACCGCCGGCTCGCGCGCAGTTGCTGTACGCCCGATTGTTGTTCCGTGCGGGAGACATTCCTGGCGCCGTGAGTGCCTACAAACGCGCCGTCGCGGCCGATCCGTCGCTTGCCGACCCGGAACTGATCGTCCGCCTCGGCATCGGCGCCAGCGCCAGTCAGAGCGAGGTGGTGGACGGCAAGCTGCGGGCGGGATGGGAAGCCCCCGCCGATCCGCTGGACACTATCGTAGAACGGCCGCGGCTGACGTTCGCCGACGTGGGTGGGATGGAGGCGCTGAAGGAAGAGATCCGGATGAAGATCATTCATCCGCTGACCCACGCCGAGATGTTCAAGGCTTACGGCAAGGCGATCGGCGGCGGCATCCTCCTCTATGGTCCGCCCGGCTGCGGCAAGACCTATCTGGCACGCGCTACGGCGGGAGAAATCCGTGCGGGTTTCCTGTCGGTCGGCATCAACGACGTGCTCGACATGTGGATTGGCAACAGCGAGAAAAACCTCCACGAGTTGTTCGAGCAAGCCCGGCGCAACGCCCCTTGCGTGATCTTCTTCGACGAGGTGGACGCTCTGGGCGCCAACCGCTCCGACATGCGCCAAAGCGGCGGACGCCACTTGATCAACCAGTTTCTCTCCGAGTTTGACGGTGTGCAGTATTCCAACGACGGCGTGCTGGTGCTGGCCGCCACCAACGCGCCGTGGCACCTCGATCCGGCTTTCCGGCGGCCGGGCCGATTCGACCGCATCCTGTTCGTGCCGCCGCCAGACAATGCGGCGCGTGAAGCCATCCTGCGCGTGCTCCTGCGCGGCAAGCCCGTTGGCACGGTGGATTTGGACGTGCTCGCCCGCAAGACCGAGCACTTTTCGGGCGCCGACTTGAAAGCCGTCATTGATGTTGCCGTGGAACACAAGTTGCGCGACGCAATGAAGGAAGGCGTCCCGAAGCCGCTGGAAACCCACGACCTGACGCAAGCCACCTCGACCGTGCGCCCGTCCACACGCGAATGGTTTGCCACGGCCCGTAACTACGCGCTCTACTCCAATCAAGGCGGCATCTACGACGACATTCTGCGATACTTGAAAATGTGATCGGATGAACGCCGCACGCGAACGAGCCATCCTTCTGTTCCAGCAGAAACGCCACGAGTTGGCGGAGAAGGAACTTCGCCAACTGCTGACAGCGGAACCGCACGACGCCCACGCCCACGCGCTGCTGGCCCTGTGCATGGCCAACCAGAAAAAATTCGAAGAAGCCATCGCGGAGGCCCGTCAATCTGTTCATCTCGCGCCAGACTTTGGCTTCGCTCACTACGCCGTTGCTTGCGTCTTGTATGACCAGGATAAGAATGCCGAGGCCGAAGCGGCCATTCAGGAAGCCATTCGCCTGGAGCCGAATGATGCCGACTACTTCGCCTTGTTGGCAGGCATCCGTTGTGACCTGCGTCGTTGGGATGAGGCCCTCGCGGCTGCGGACCAAGGTCTGGCCGCGGACCCGGAACATGTCTCCTGCACCAACCTGCGCGCCATGGCACTGGTCAAGCTCGGTCGCCGCGCCGAGGCCAAAGCCAGCATCGGCTCCGCGCTCAGCAAAGACCCCGACAACGCCACGACCCACGCGAACCAAGGTTGGGCGCTCCTGCACGATGGCAATGCACTCGCAGCCATGGAACACTTCCGCGAGGCACTGCGCCTGGACCCTCAGCAGGAATGGGCGCGGCAAGGCATCCTCGAAGCGCTCAAGGCGCGCAACATCATCTACCGATGGATACTGCTTTATTTTTTGTGGATGTCCCGCCTGAGCAAACGCGCACAGTGGGGCGTCATCATCGGCGGCTATATCGCCTACCGTATGCTGGCATCCATCTCCAAGGCACAGCCCGAACTGGCGCCGCTGTTGACGCCGCTCATGGGGCTTTACGCGATCTTTGTGATCCTGACTTGGACCGCAGCGCCGTTGTTCAACCTTCTGCTGCGGCTGGATCGGTTTGGCCGCTACGCGTTATCTCGTGAAGAAATCGTGGCATCCAACTGGATCGGCGCCTGTTTGCTTGGTGGCATCCTGCTGGTCGGGGTCGGTCTTCTCGGCAGAATTTTTCCACTGGTCCTGGGCGGAATCGGCTGCGCTGCGATGATGCTGCCCGTAGGTGGCACATTCTCCTGCAGCCACAAACGCGGACACAAAGTCCTCTCGTACTACACGGTGACGCTTGCCGCCTTGGGATTGCTCGGACTGATTCTCGCCCTGGCCGACCAGCCTGCGGCCGGCCATTTCGCCATGTTGTTTTTGTTTGGGTTCTTCGGGTTCGGCTGGGTTGCGAACACCTACAACCTCAAAGATTGAGAATTTCTCGCATGAAAACTATTTCACTGGCAGTCATCCCCGGCGACGGTATCGGCAAAGAAGTTGTGCCGGCAGGTTTGCGCGTGCTGGACGCAGCGGCGGAGTTGCACGGAGGCCTGAAGTTCACCAAGACCGAATTCCCCTGGTCGTGTGAGTATTACGTCGCGCACGGCAAGATGCGTCCTGACGACTGGCAGAAGACGCTTGCGGGCTTCGACGCGATCTTCCTGGGCGCCGTGGGCCTGCCCAATCTGGTGATGGATCACATCTCGCTCTGGGGATTCATGATGGACATCCGGCGCGGCTTCGAACAATACGTCAACCTCCGCCCGGTCAAGCTCCTCCGCGGCATCATGTCGCCGTTGCGCGACAAGACGCCGCACTGTTTCGATTTCGTCGTCGTGCGCGAGAACAACGAAGGCGAATACACAACCGTCGGCGGGCGCGTCTATGAGGGCACGCCCCACGAAGCCGCTATTCAACAGGCTTATTTCTCCCGGCACGGCTGCGAGCGCGTGCTGCGCCACGCCTTCGAACTCGCCCGCAAATCTCGTCGCAAGCGCCTCGTGTCCATAACGAAATCCAACGGCATCATCCACTCGATGCCATTCTGGGACCAGATCACCAACGAGGTCGCCGCCGCTTACGGCGATGTGCAGTGGCGGTTGATGCACGTGGATGCGGCTGCGGCTTATTTCGTCCTGAAGCCGGAGGAACTCGATGTGGTGGTTGCGTCGAATCTCTTCGGCGACATCCTCACCGATCTCGGCGGCGCCATCATGGGCAGCATCGGCATGGCGCCGGCTGCGAACCTCAACCCGGAACGGAAACACCCTTCCATGTTCGAGCCGGTCCACGGCAGCGCGCCGGACATTGCCGGACGTGGCATTGCGAACCCCATCGGCCAGGTCTGGACGGCGGCCATGATGCTCGAATGGTTTGGCGAGCCATCGCTCGCGGCGCGGTTGGTCACCGCCATCGAGGATACGCTGGAGGCCAACATCAAGACCCCCGACCTCGGCGGCAAGGCCACCACACGCGAAGTCACCGACGCGCTGATCGCCAATCTGAGGAAAGGCTGAGGCCGGTCACGGAACGTTCGCCGGACCGAAATAGCGCCGGGGCCGCGTTTTCCCCTTGAGCAGTCCCGCTGTTTCGGTGGCTTAGAGACGGATGAAAACCTTGCGCACGTAGAGGAACCGCACGAGCAGGAACGTCAGCGCCACCTCAACCAACGCCACGAGCAAGCCGCCCGCGCCTTTGGCCACGTGCAAATCAAGACACCGCTGCAAATCGCCACCGGCAAGCCGCGCCGACAGCGCCGGGAAGCTGACGATGTTGTGCGCGAGGTAGATGGTGATCGGGTTCACGCCGATCCAGACGAACGGCATGCACCAGCGCTGTTTCTTCCGCATCTCGACGACGTAGTAAAACAGGGCGAGCAGCATCGCGCTGTAACCGCCCGCCACCAACACGAATGACGGACTCCAGAGTTTCTTCACGACGGGAAAGTGCATCCCCAACAAGAACCCCAGCGCCACGCTCACCACCCCTCCGACGAACAGGACCAGCACCTTCCGCGCGTCGCCCGTGTCCTGGCGACGGAGCCACAACCCGGCGAGAATCCCCAACAAACACGACGACGTGGCCATCACCATTTGGAGAAGGCCCTGAGCTTCCCAATTCCCGTCGCCATAGTTCTTCTTCCCCGGCAGATAACGGAAATCGGTATAGTTCGCCAGGTTGTAACCTTCCTCAAATACACCATGCACGCGGCCGGTGACAGCCTGGGCCAGCGCCGCTGGATCGGTCGTGCCGACCTGCGCCGTCAGCTTGGACACGGATTCCTTGTTCAACCGCAGGTCCGGAAACGGCACGAAGGTCATCAACGCCCAGTAGCCAATCATGAATGCAAGAAAAGCGGTCACCATCGCGCGCGGATTCCGTGGCCACAGAATGTAGATGGAGCCGCCGAGGAAACAGGCCACGCCAAACGTTTGGAGCACGCCCGTGAGACGAATGCCCGGCCATTTGTTGCTCAGGCCGCCGTAATAGAAGATGCCCAGCAGCACCAGCAACGCGCAGCGGCGGCCGAGACGCATAATCGCGCCGTGCCGGCCATGCTTGGCCAGCGCCTTGTCCATCGAGAACATCATCGAGACACCGGTGATGAACACGAACATCGGGAAGATCAGATCATAGAAATGGAAGCCATCCCATTGGACGTGTTCGAGCTGCGTGGAAAGAAAGTCCGTCACGGGGTTCTTGCCCATGTTGCTGAGCGCATGCACCAACGAACCCGCCCCGACGATCCAGAACATGTCAAAGCCGCGCAGCGCGTCCAACGACATCAACCGGCCGCCTTCCGCTGGCGCGGCGGGACGCGGGGAATTTTCCTTGGCGGTGGCTGGCAATCCATTCTGTGTCATTAGCGGGTTCTCCAAGCTGTGCTTCAACCGTTCGCAGCCTAGGCATACCCTGCCGCCCGAAACAAGTGGATATGACGCCGCTATTTTTCTTGTCCGGCCTGCGCCCATCGTTAGACTGGCCGCCAACACAGGTCAGGCGTCTCGCCTGACCATTAAGGAACGACGGGACAGGAGAGACGCCTGTCCTGCTTTATTTATGAAGTGGAACCAAACACATATACCGACGCTGAAGGAATCGCCCGCCGAGGCGGAAATCCCCAGCCACAAACTCATGCTCCGCGCCGGCCTCATGCGCAAACTCGCCGGCGGCTGCTACACGTTCCTGCCGCTCGGCTTGCGTGCTTACGAAAAGGTCGAGCGCATCGTGCGCGAGGAGATGAACCGCGCCGGCGCCATCGAGATACGCATGCCGGCGCTCCAGCCGAAGGAACTCTGGCAGCGCGGGCCGCGTTGGGATGCCGCGCAGCGCGTCATGTTCGCCGCCAGTCCCGCTGACGGCGGCAAGGTCGCGCCCGGCGGCGAACTCGTGCTCGGCCCGACTCACGAGGAAGTCGTCACGTCGCTTGCGGCCGACGAAATCCACAGCTACCGCCAGCTTCCGAAAAACTTCTACCAGATTCAGACGAAGTTCCGGAACGAGATACGCCCACGCTTCGGCCTGATGCGCGCCAAGGAGTTCGTCATGAAGGACGCCTACTCCTTCGACGCCACCGAGGACGGCGCGGTGAAAAGCTACGAGGCAATGCGCGCCGCCTACCGGCGCATCTTCGAGCGTTGCGGCTTTGGTCCGCAGCAGCTCAAGTGCGTCTGGGCCGACAGCGGCGTCATGGGCGGGAAGTACTCGCAGGAGTTCATGGTCCCCGCCGAGAGCGGCGAGAACGAAATCGCCTTCTGCGAGAAGTGCGCCTACGTCGCCAACGTCGAGAAAGCGCAATCGAAGCTCGCGCGGCAGGAAGACGGCGACGCGCCCGCCAACGTCGAGAAGTTCCCGACGCCCGGCGTCAAAACCATCGAAGACCTGACCAAGCCGCCGTTTCTGGTCGCCGCCGACCGGCAGGTCAAGACGCTCATCTTCATCGCCGACAGCAAACCGGTCATCGTGCTCATGCGCGGCGATCATCCGCTCAACGAGGTCAAGCTCGCCGCCGCCACGGGCGCGATCGAGTTTCGCGCAGCCCGCGAGGACGAGATCGTGCCGTTGATGGGCGCGCATCCCGGCTCGCTCGGCGCGGTCGGCAAGAGCGGCGTGCCTATCTACGCGGACGAAGCATTGCGCGGCCGGTTCAATATGGTCACCGGCGCGAACGAAGACGGCTTCCACCTCAAGAGCGTCTGCGTCGAGCGCGACATCAAGGTCACCAAGTGGGCCGACCTGCGCTCCGTTGCCGCTGGCGAGCCGTGCCCGGAGTGCGGCGCGCCGCTGAGGATTCAGCGCGCCATCGAACTGGGCCACATCTTCATCCTCGGCACGAAATACTCCGAGAAACTCGGCGCGAACTATCTCGACGAGAAAAGCCAGAGCCACCCGTGCGTCATGGGTTGCTACGGCATCGGCGTCACACGCACATTGGCAGCGGTGATCGAGTGCTTCAACGACAAGGACGGCATCGTCTGGCCCATGGCCGTCGCGCCGTTCCACGTCTGCATCAGCCTGCTCGATCCGGCCAAGGAGGCTTCCGCGAAGATCGCGCAGGAGATCCACGACGCGCTGGAGCGCGAAGGCGTGGAAGTCATCCTCGACGACCGCGACGAGCGCCCCGGCTTCAAGTTCAAGGATGCCGACCTCATCGGCTTCCCCATCCGTGTTACCATCGGCGAGAAGAGCCTGGCCAAAGGCGGCGTCGAGGTAAAGCAGCGCGCCACCGGCGAGATGAAGCTCCTGCCGCCCGCGGAGGCAGTGAAGGAAATCGTGAAGTTGGTGAAAGGATAGTCATCCCGGCTTGCGACCGTTCGGGTCGTTTTTGTATCGCCGACGCGATGAGTCGTTCAGAGTTTGAAGGTGACCCATGCGAACGTGTGGTTTGCTGACTGTTGTGAGTCTGGCTGCTGTCGCTGCATGCGCGGCTGAGACGCTGGATGAGCCAGTCTCAATCGAGGGAGTCGAATACCGGCGCTTCGTAGCCGACCCGGCGCAAGTTCGGGTTTATTGGAGTGATCCTTCAGGCAAGGCGTTCCGCCAATTTGTGACGCTGGTGCCGTATTTGGAGGCGAAGGGGGAACAGGTTCAGATGATAACCAACGGCGGCATCTTTGAACCGCAAGGAATTCCAGCCGGGCTGCTCGTGCAAGATGGGCGGCAGATTCGCCCCCTCAACCTCGGCTCAGGAAAAGGCAATTTCTATCTCAAGCCAAACGGGGTGTTCTTCGTTGCGCGAGGTGTGGCCGGCGTGATGGAAACCGCGCGTTTCTCGTCAGCAAGACTACAGCCAGAGTGGGCCGTGCAATCGGGACCTTTGCTCTTGGAGAATGGCAAGGTTCACCCCCAGTTTCGCGCCGGCTCCGAATCACGCCTTCACAGAAACGGAGTGGGAATCCGAAGCGATGGCAAAGTGATCTTCCTGATCACAAGGTTTGAATCAAAACGGAAGCCGAATCTCCATGAGTTTGCCGCCGCCTTCAAGGAGCATGGCTGCCAGGACGCGTTATTCCTGGACGGGGATCTTTCGGACATGAGAGTGTCCCCTCTTGATCAAATCAAACCGGGGAATTTTTTCGGTTCCCTCATCGTGGTCATGAAGAAGCAACAGACTCCGCCAGACAATCCATCCAAGCGTTGACTCGACGAATCCCAACGGGATTCGATCACTCAGCCCGGCGTTGACGCGCAACGGCTACGCCGGGAAAACCATCCGACAGAGGCACATCTCTGAAAGAGATGCATCGCTTGGCTGATACGATGATTCAGCCTCCTTCGGGGTAGAAACCTCTGCGGGACAGATCACCCAGGGTAGCTCGTGCCCCGCAACCCTTGAATGATGAAATCCCTTCAGGATTTCGGGTGGCGAAAGTCTCTAATCAACACCGATGGCAGATTTAGATTTCATCAAGGGAAAGCTCCGCGAATGATTCAGTGTGATAACCGGCATGTATCTTTCCGTTTCTTAGCTCAGCAATCACGCAATGGCCGGGCATATTCGGAATTTCGCCGATGAAGACTAAAACATCTTCTTTCTTGAACGGATATCGCGGCGCTTTTCTACCTCGGATAGGCGGAGGCGGTAATAACTTCACCAGAGATAGAGGACGGAGTCTGGAGCGATTACTTTTTCTTGCCGAACGGAACGATTTCATTATTCGCGTCTTCCTTCTTCCTCACAGCGTCTGCCGCAGGCTCTCCACATACGCGGCCTGCTCAGTGGATCGCGCCCTCCGGGCGCGGTGGCTGTTGTTGAGTCCCAGCATAGCGTGCGCGGAGCGCCCGCTCCACCTTTTCCTGTGGCAGAGGTCTCAGACCGTCGGTTGTTTCGCCATCGTTCCATTCGTCGGCCAGAGGCCAACGCTACAGAAACGGAAACCGCTTGCCCCCGCCAGCCGATGGGAGGACTATGCGCGAAGAAGGTAAAGATGACCAACACTCGAACCAATGGCGCTTTCCTCATTCAGCTATTGACTCATTTGGTGAATGGAGTCGGAGCAATCATAACGGCTGCTCTTTTTCTCAGGGCAGTTCATTCGTTTCCCCAAGGTGTATTGATTCCCCTGTCGCCTTTCGTGTTAATGGCTGTCAGTGCCTTTCTCTCCCGAGAGATGGCAACGATACTGCTGGCATCAGTCCTTTGTCTCGTCTCCGCCATCGTTGGGATATCTCTTTACTGCATCACAGTAGTTGGCCCCCATGAAGCCGAGGCATGTTTGATCTTTCGCATAGCACCAGTTCTACAACTATTGATTGTCTTACCAGCGTTTGCTTGCGCAGCGGTTGTGAGACTCGTGCTGTTCTTCGAGAAGCGAAAGAAAAAGCAAAGCGCCGGTTGATAGTTCCGCGATTGAGTTTTGTTGGCGGAGGGGACAACATGGGCGCTCGATGGCGTTGACCTTCGACAATCCACGCAACTCTTCACTCGCCCCGCCGCCCCTTTCCCGCTTGCCCCCGCAAGCCACAGAGAGGACTATGGTCGGAGAAGGCTATGAGCGAAGTGAACGAGCCACGCTGTCATCAAGCCGTGACCGCCGTTCCTACGTCGCCTTCTAAGACGCCATGAATTTAGAAACTCGCAAAACAGTGGCCCTAGTCGTATTAGCAATGACCTACATAATGGCCCTGCTGTTGTTCTTTCTGTTTTCAGTGAAGATGGGCGGAGGTGGTGATGGGCAAGTGCTTTGGATTATTCTATACGTCGCCTTGTCTTTGCCTTCGTCGTTGCTTGTCGTAATCAGCTTTGCATTTCCTATCGTCAGTATTCCGTTGATTCTCGTTCTCGCGCCAACTCTAAACGTGGTGGTTGTGCTATTTATCCGATGGATTAGGCATCACCGACGTTCTATCGGAGAGTAGCTTGAAAAACGATCTTCTGGAGCTTCGAGTTCGGATCTGATGACGATCGGAAAGGGTGAGAGCTGGCGGCCATTTGATGCCTTCCTCGACTTTACTCTACGCTCCTCTGCGCCTCTGCGTTTAGAATCCGCCGTCTCCCCTGCTCTGCCACCGCTTCTCCGCGATTGTGTTTTGGGGAAAGTGACGACAACATGAACTCCGCATGGCAGCAGCACTTCAATCGCATGGACGAGACCTGACCTTCGGCAGTGTGCCGAGGCATCTGGTGGTTTTCTCCATGCCGATGATGCTGGGCAACCTGATCCAAGGGGCTTACAGCTTCGTCAATGCGGTGTGGGTGGGCAAAGGGCTGGGTGAAGCGGAGATGGGCGCTGTCACGGTGACGGGCGCGACGATGTTTGCGCTGCTGGCGCTGGCGCTCGGCATCACGGTGGGCGCAGGCATCCTGGCGGCGCAGTTTGTGGGCGCTCGCGACACGGATGGGTTGCGGCGGGTGGTGCAAACCTCGACGGCGTTGCAGGTGGTGGCAAGCCTCGTCGTGATCGTCATCGGCGAATGTCTGGCGGCTCCAATGCTGCGGTGGATGGATACGCCGGCGGATGTGCTGCCGCTGGCGGTGTCCTACACGCGGTGGCCGCTGCTGGCAACGCCGTTTCTGTTTGGGACGTACCTCATTGGCGCGTTGCTGCGGGCGGTGGGCGATTCGAAGACGCCGCTTTACTTTCAGGCCGGCGGTCTGCTGCTGACGGTGGCGCTCGATCCGGTGCTGATGTTCGGCTGGCTCGGCTGCCCGCGGCTTGGTTTGAACGGGACGGCCATCGCCAATATCATCTCACAGAGCGTGAGCATGTTTGCGCTCTACGCCTGGCTGCATCGGCGCAGGGACGCGACCGCGCCGGACTGGCGGCGGCTGACGATGGACCGGCCGACGCTGTGGCTGATCCTCAAGATCGGCCTGCCCGCGGCGGTGCAACAGGGGTTGGCCGCGTTCAGTTTCCTGTTCATCACCGGGATCGTGAACGCCTACGGCGTGAGCGCGACGGCGGCGTTCGGCGCGGCGATGCGAATTGACCAATTGGCGCTTCTGCCGGCCCTGGGCTTCAGTGTCGCAGTCTCGACGATGACGGGCCAAAACATCGGCGCGCAGAGGTTTGACCGGGTGCGGGAGGTGTTTCGGTGGGGTCTATTGATGAGCGGCGGCGTCACGCTGGTGGGGACGGTGGCGGTGGTGGCGCTGCCGGGATTGTTGCTGCGCGCGTTCCTCAACGACCCGGAGGCGATCCGGATCGGCACGTCCTACTTGATGATCATCGGCGCGTGCTACCCGTGCTTTGCGATCATGTTTGTCAGCAACGGCGTCATCAACGGCGCCGGACGAACGATGGTGACGACGCTGGTAACCCTGTTTGCGCTCTGGATTGTGCGCGTGCCGCTGGCGCTGATGCTGTCGCATCACTTCCATCGAGTCGAAGCTGTCTGGGTCGCTTCGGGAACCGGCTTCACAGTGGGCATGATCGCGAGCCTGGTCTATTACTACTCCGGCCGGTGGAAGCGCGCCGTGATTCCCTTGAAGCCTGCCGCACCGATTGACGAGATCGTCGTCGGGTAGCCCGGCTATCCGGATTCCTGCCGTCCACCCACAGACAACAGGCGGGGTTTCTCTACAGTCTCTGTGTGTGGACAGTGCGCGTCGGCTTTGCTATCGTCAGCGCGTCCAGTTGGAGGTAAACCTATGTCGCATTTTCTTGCGGAACTGCTCGGCACCATGTTGTTGATCATCCTCGGCGATGGCGTGGTGGCTAACGTCGTGCTCAACAAGACCAAAGGCCAGAATGGCGGGTGGATCGTCATCTCCGCCGGGTGGGCCTGTGGCGTGACGGTGGCGGTGTATACGGTCGGCGCTTTCAGCGGCGCGCACCTCAACCCGGCAGTGACGATTGGTCTGGCCACCATCGGCAAGTTTGACTGGGCCTCCGTTCCGGTTTATGTCGCGGCTCAAATGATCGGCGCATTCCTTGGCGCGGCGATTGTCTGGCTGGCGTATCTGGCCCACTGGGCGGAGACTGAAAGCCAGTCCTCCAAGCTGGCGGTGTTCTGCACCGGCCCCGCCATCCGCAATACAGCGGCCAATCTCCTGACCGAAATCATCGGCACCTTTGTGCTCGTGCTGGGCGTGCTCGCCATCCTCACGCCGAAAAACCTCAATCCCGTTCACGGTTGGGACGTGGGGTTCGGCCCGTTCCTGGTGGGCATCATCGTTTGGGCCATCGGCTTGTCGCTTGGCGGCCCGACCGGCTACGCGATCAATCCCGCCCGCGATCTCGGCCCGCGGCTTGCCCATGCTGTGCTGCCCATCGCCGGCAAAGGCAGCTCCGACTGGAGCTATGCGTGGATACCCATCGTGGGGCCGATCATCGGCGGCGTCATTGCAGCGGTGCTCTACAAATTGTGCTGGCCGGCGTCGTGAACCGCGGCCGCGCGTAAAAGGTTCTCCTTCATGAAACACATCCTCGCTCTCGACCAAGGCACCACCAGTTCACGCGCCATCGTGTTCAACGCCGCCGGCAACGTCGCGGCAGTGGCGCAGAAGGAATTCCGCCAGATTTTCCCAAAGCCCGGCTGGGTGGAACACGACGCGCGGGAAATCTGGGCCACGCAGTTGCACACCGCGACGGAGGCGATCCGCAAGGCTGGCCTGACCGCGACGGACATCGCCGCCATCGGCATCACCAACCAGCGCGAAACCACCGTCGTCTGGGACCGCAAGACTGGCGCGCCGATTCATCACGCCATCGTCTGGCAGGACCGCCGCACCGCCGCCATCTGCGACCGCCTCAAGGCGCGCGGGCTGGCGCCAACCATCCGGCGAAAAACCGGGTTGGTGGTGGACGCGTACTTTTCCGGCACGAAGCTGGAGTGGATCCTGCGCCATGTGCCGGGCGCGCGCGCAAGGGCGAGGGCCGGCGAACTGGCGTTCGGCACGGTGGACTCGTGGTTGGTGTGGAACCTCACCGGCGGCCGCGTCCACGTGACCGACGCAAGCAATGCCTCGCGCACGATGTTGTTCAACCTGCGCACCGGCGACTGGGACGATGAACTACTGGAACTGCTCGACGTGCCGCGCGAGGTGCTGCCAACCGTGCGCTCGTCGAGCGAGGTCTATGGCGAGACGACGCTGTTCGGCGGCGCGATTCCGATTGCAGGCATCGCGGGTGACCAGCAGGCTGCGTTGTTTGGCCAGGCATGCACGCAGCCCGGCATGGTGAAGAACACCTACGGCACCGGTTGTTTCATGCTGATGAACACCGGCGCGAAACCGATTGCGTCGAAGAACAACCTGCTGACGACAGTGGCGTGGCGCATCGGCAACCGGACGGAATTTGCGTTGGAAGGCAGCATTTTCATCGCGGGCGCCGTGGTGCAATGGCTCCGCGACGGCCTGGGCATCATCAAGTCTTCCTCCGAAGTCGAGTCGCTCGCCTCGCGAGTGCCGGACACGCACGGCGTTTATCTGGTGCCGGCGTTTGCCGGACTCGGCGCGCCGCACTGGGACGCCTACGCGCGCGGTCTGCTGGCGGGCATCACGCGCGGCACGACGGCGGCTCACATCGCACGCGCCGCGCTGGAAGGCATCGCATATCAAGTGGCCGACGTACTGCGGGCGATGGAAGCTGACGCGAAGATCAAGCTGAAGGAGTTGCGCGTGGACGGCGGCGCGTGCGCGAATAATCTCTTGATGCAGTTCCAGGCGGATCTGCTCGGTGTTCCCGTGGTGCGACCAAAGATCACGGAGACAACGGCGCTCGGCGCGGCATATCTCGCTGGACTCGCCGTCGGCTTCTGGAAGGATCGGCAGCAGATTGCCGCGCAATGGCAGGTGGACCGCCGTTTCAAACCAGTCATGAAAGCCGCCCAGCGAAAGCAGCATGAGGCGGGCTGGCAAAAAGCTCTCGCGCGGGCGCAACACTGGGAAGACGCGGAAGCCTGATCTTGTTGCGGCGGCTGCGTGTCAACGGGGTTCAGGATTCGCCAGCGGCAGGTTATTGAGTTTTGCGTGCAGGAACCCACCGCGCAGGTTACTGACGTTCTCAAAACCGCTTCCGTGCAGCGCGCATGCCGCCAGATAACCGCGCAATCCCTTCTGGCAATACGTCACGATCCGCCGGTCGCGCGGCAGTTCGCCGAGCCGGTCGCGAAGCTGTGCGAGTGGAATATTCACCGCGCCCGCCAGCTTGCCGAACTCCTCCAGTTCATCCGCGTCGCGCACGTCGAGCAGGAACTCGCCGCCGGGCCGCCACGTCTCCGGCGCCACTGTTGAGATGTCGCCGCGGGCGATGTGCCCCGCGACGAAACCGGCGATGTTAATCGGGTCGTTGGCCGTGCCGAACGGCGGCGAATAAGCGAGGTCAAGGCTTTCGAGATCAAACACGCTCATCTTGCCGGCGATGGCAGTGGCGAGCACGTCTACGCGCTTGTCCACGCCGCGCTCGCCGAGCACTTGCGCGCCGAGCAACCGACCGGTGCCCTCCTCGGCAATGACCTTGATCATCACCGGCTTCGCGCCCGGATAATAGTGGGCGTGGTTGTTGTCGCGGGTCAGGCTGGTAAAGAAACTGAAGCCGGCCTTGGCGGCCTGCTCGCTGTTGAGACCGGTGAACGCCACCGTCATGTGCAACACGCGCGCGATGGAGGTGCCGAGTGCGCCAGGATACGTCATCTTCGCGCCGGCCGCGTTCGCGCCAGCAACGCGTCCCTGCCGATTGGCCGGGCCTGCCAGTGCAATCCGCGCCCGCGCGCCGGTGAGCGCGTGAATCGTCTCCGCCGCGTCGCCCACGGCGTAGATATCGTGATCGGACGACTCCATGCGCCCGTTGGTTTTCACGCCGCCTGTGACGCCGATTTCCAGGCCGGCAAGCTTCGCAAGCTCGACCTCGGCTTTCACACCAACGCTGAGCAATATGATGTCGGCAGGCAGCGTGCTGCCATCGGCAAACGCGACGCCTTCCTTCGTGAAGGCTGTGGCGGTGGCGTTGACTTTGAAGTCGAAGTCAGCGCGCAAAATCTGGTTCTGCAAATGTGCCGCCATGTCGCCATCGAGCAGCGGCAGGATGTGGGGATTGCGCTCCACGATCGTGACGCGGATGCCGCGATGGTGAAACGCTTCCGCCATTTCCAGCCCGATGAATCCGCCGCCGATGACCACCGCATGGCGCGGCTTGCGCTCGTCCACGAAGGCCGCGATCCGATCCATGTCGGGAATGTCCCGCAACGTGAATACGTGAGGCAGTTCGACACCGGAAATCGGCGGCACCACCGGCTTCGCGCCCTGGCTGAGGATGAGTCTGTCGTAGGCCACATCCCGCTCGGCGCCGTCGGGGCCTTTCACGCGCACTGTCTTGGCGGCGCGGTTGATCGCAAGCACCTCGTGATTGACGTGGGCGTGGATGCGGGCGCGATCCCAGAACGCCTCCGGCGTCATGACGATGAGCTTGTCGCGCTCCTTGATTTCACCCGCGATATAATATGGCAGGCCACAGTTGGCGAAGGAAATGTAAGGACCGCGTTCAAAGACGTGGATCTCGGCATTCTCGTCCACGCGCCTAGCCCTGGCAGCCGCGGAAGCGCCGCCGGCCACACCGCCAACGATGATGATACGACGGGGAGTTCTCATAGTATTCAATGTCAGTGTTTCACTCCGCAGCAGGAACCTGAGTCGCAACTCGACTTGCGGTTCCACGGCATCTTCGCGAGCAATATCGCCAGACCACAGGTGCCAGTGAGTCCCGCGAATAACAAACCGCAGCCGGTGAACAGCGGGATGATCGCAAAGAGCGGGTTTACCCAAATCGCCAGCCCGGCGCCCAGCGCCGACACCGCGCCAATGACGATCTGCACCTGCCGTATCAGCGGCAGCACTTTGCTTTCGCCGCGCTCCACCGGAAGGCCGGCATCAATCCACGCCTGCGTGCCGCCCTCGACCAGCACGCAACGTTGGAAACCGGCGTTTTTGAATTTCTCGACAGCCTTGGCCGCCCGCGCGCCTGACTGGCAGATGACATAGAGCGGCTGTTCGCTGCCGCCGCGCTCGCGGAGAAAAGCACCGACATCGAGCTGATCCAGCGGCAGTAACCGCGCGCAGGCCACGTGCTCGGTGTCGTATTCGGGCTGCGTGCGCACGTCGAGCAATTCCACAGCTTCTCCAGCGGCTATCCGCCGGTGCAGGTCTTGGGGATGAACCGAACCCACTCCTTCAACATTTGCATGGACAGATAACGAATTCATAGTATGATTATATGACCATTTAGTTATATGTCAAGCAAAGATTCATCTTCACCGACGGCAGAGGAGCTCGAGCACATTGCGGCGCGGTTCCGGGCGCTCGGTGAGCCGATGCGGCTGCGCATTTTGCAGGCTGTCTGCAAAACGCCTCGCAGCGTCAACGACATCGTGGCGGCCACCGGCTCGACGCAGGCGAACATCTCGAAGCACCTGGCGCTATTGACGAGCGCCGGCATCCTGAAGCGGGAGAAAGACGGACAGCGTGTGTTCTACGGCGTCAAGAACAAGCTCGCGGTAAAGCTCTGCGAGCTGGTGCGCGCCCAAGTCACGGAGTAGCGGGGCCGGAAGACGGCGAGAGCGGGACCTGCGGCGTCTGGGAGTCGGTCGCGGAGAAATACTCGCTCTCCAGATTCGAGCCGCGCCGAATCTCAATGACGCCGACGCCGTGCCGGAGCAGAACCTCCAGGACGCGAGCGTTGACCTCCGCCGCCCGGGTCGCCTCATCGAAGAATTTCACGGTCAGTTCCAAGCCGTCGATCCCCTGCTCCCACGTTGCCTTCGGCAAGGCCTGCTGCAACTCTTCCATCGGCAGCGGCCGGCCGGCGGGTTCCAAGCAATATGTCATGCGACGGCTGCGACGGGTCAGGTTCTCCATGCTATCCTGCCGGACAAGCCGGCCGGCTTCGATGAACGCTGCGCCATCACAAAGCGTTTCCAGTTCGTGGAGGTTGTGCGAACTGATCACCACGGTCTGCGCGTCGTGCCGGCGCTTCAGGATGGCGCGGATGCGCGCGGCCTCGCGGGGGTCGAGGCCGCTCATCGGCTCATCGAGCAATACCAATTCCGGCCGGCCGAGGAACGCCTGCGCGATCGTCAGCCGCCGCATCATGCCGTGTGAGAGTGTCCGCACCGGTGATCGGCGCCGGTCACCTAAATGCACCCACTCCAAGGCTTCATCGATGGACTCGCACAGTGCGCCTTCCGACAGTCCCTGCAGCCGGCCGTAGAACCGGAGCAGATCCTCCGCCCGTGCGTGCAGCGGCAGGCGCGAATCTTGTGGCAACAGCGTCACGCGGCCGGCGTGGCGCAGCGGATCGAAAGGACCGTCCCCGAGCAGGTTCACCGTGCCCGCGTCGCGACGCAGCAGGCCGACACTGACGGCCAGCGCCGTCGTCTTGCCCGCGCCGTTGCTGCCAACGAGGCCAAAGATCGTCCCGCGCGGAACCGCCAGATCCAGACCATCGAGCGCACGGCGGCGGCCATAGGTCTTGACGATGCGTTTGAGTTCAAGCGCAGCGTTCACAAGTTCCTCCGCGAGAAACCAGCGTAGCCCGCAAGCATGTAGGCGGCGCCAAGCGCCAGCAAGAACACTGTCGCCGTCCCTACGTGCATCGGATCGGGCAACCAAAGGTCCATCTTGTGGCCGCCGGGCACAAGCAGGTCCACCACATTCAGGATTTCGCGCCACGGCTGCCGGGCAACCCACTCTGCGAGCATGCTGAGGACACTGAACACGACCATCACGATGAAGCCGACGGCGATGGCGACGTTGGGACTGGCGATGGTTTGCGAGACGCCCATCGCGAGGCCGAGAAAGGCAATGCCATAAATCCACGCCTTTAGCGAGAAAACCACGATGGCAACGGCATTGGCGCCTGGGTCAAAAAACGCCATGCTGCACCAGCCGGTGATCCACGCCGCGAGGCCGCTTAACAACAACGCCACCAGCAATTGCAGCGCCTGTCCCGCGTATTTGCCAACGCACCACGACAGCCGCGACGTGCGGAACATCATGAACCGCACGGAACCACTCCATATCTCCTCTGAGATGCGCGATGCCGACATGAGCATCACCAGCAACGGCGTGTAGAAAAACGACAGCCAGCCGAAAAAGAGCGCCAGCGGCGGAGTCTCCAGCAACTTCTCCGCTGTCTCCCGGCTGCCAACGAGATGTGAGATCATCTCCCGAAAGCTCGGGTTCTTCCACAACGCCGACGTCGTTCCGCCTGCCCTTTCCGCTTGCGCCACGCCGACGGCTTTTTCCAACTGGTTCTCTATCTCATGCAGGACCTTGACGAAGATCAATGTCGCCACAACCGCATTGAGCGCGTAGAGAATCAGCAGCACAATCGCGCGCCGGCTGCGGATGGAATCCGTCAGTTCGTGCAGGGTCACCGTCCAGGTATTGCGGAGCGTGGCGTTCACTGAATGGTAATGCTTACGTCGGCATCACGCTGGTGCCGGCGCTGAATCTTGCCTTCCACCTCAGTCAACGGCGTTGCCACGGCTGGATCAATGAAGTTGACCAGTTCAAACTCGCTGCCGGCCTTCTCGCGCCAACCCTGCGGAAGTGTCTGGTCCATCTCATCGTAGGTCTTCATCAGCACATTGCCGAGGTCGCTCATCATGCGGATGCCGTCCTCGCTGGTCATCTCGTCCTTTTGCTTCAGTGTCTCGGCCCACTTGGCAATGCGTTCCTCCAACTGCGCGTTCATCACCGCCGTGACGCCGTCAAAGAGCGCCGTCTGTTGCGCGTTGAGGCCGAGGTTTCCAATGAAACTGTTGCGCGACATCTCGACGCGTGTGCTCCACAACTCCGCCGCTTGGGCGATGTCGCGGCCCATGCGCGGCGGCGCGTTGGTGGCAGGGGTCCCGGTTGCCTCAGGCGTCGCGGGCTTCGGCGGAGGCAGCGGCCTGACAAACTTGCGGGGCTTGGCGCGCGCGGCGGAGACCTCCGAGTCCCTGACCTGCAACATCGCCTTCACCGTCTGCATCTTGCCGGCGCTTGCATCCTGTTTGCTGACTTTCCTTTCCAGCTCCTTGATGCGATCCCGCGCCCGGCGCAAATCCGAGCGCGGCCCGTAACTGCCCAGCACCAAACCGAGCAAGAGCGCCAACACAATACCGATTCCCATTTTCATCGTGAACCTCTGTTGCGCGACCGTCGCCGCCATCATCCGATATCTGCAAGCGCGGTCATACCACCTTCCAGCTGTCTCGAAA
This sequence comes from Verrucomicrobiota bacterium, assembly GCA_016235595.1. Classification (GTDB taxonomy): domain Bacteria; phylum Verrucomicrobiota; class Verrucomicrobiia; order CAIQCK01; family CAIQCK01; genus CAIQCK01. Next base: position 317,483 of record JACRJX010000007.1, on the reverse strand, counting down.
AGAACATCCGCGTTTGCGCCCGGCAAACTTGAACACGAATCGTCCAAATTGATTGCTTGGGAATCACCGCAGGGTTCCGTTACAATACGTGCCGCATGAAAACCTGCCCAAGGAAGATCCTTGTTTCGTTTCTCGTCACACTCTTGCTGGCAATGGTTGTGCCGGCGCGCGATGCCCACGGTGAGGAAACAGGCAAGTCTCAAAGTCCGATTGCCGGTTTCGAGGGGTTATTCGATACGTTTGAAAGGTTCAATCAAGAGACTTCCCAGTGCGTTGTTGTGATAGACCTGACCGATCCCGCTGACTTCCCCAAGAACCTCGCAAGACCGGGCGGCCTGTTCCGGTTGCGGGCGATCACGGCCCGGATGACCGCGCTGTCGGGGTTGGATTGCTACTGTTTTCACTACACGCAACTGAAGCGGACTTCATTGGACAAACCCATCGTCAGGGCGATCATCGTGCGGCCACCATCACCCGCGAAGATGCTGACCTGCATAGCGCCGCGCGATGAGTTCTGGGCGATGCTGCGCGAGACCCGGACGCCCGTCATCGGGTTCTGCGGAGGTTTCCACCAGATCTACCTCGCGTTCGGCGGCAAGTGCGGGGACATGCGGCGGCTGGCTGCGGGCGAAACGGATACCAACCCGAAATACTGTCCTGGTTTCCTGAAGGAATGGGGTTTCTCCAAGGTCCGGCTCCTGAAACGCGATCCGATCTTCGACGGTTTGGGGCAGGACATCCAAGTGCTCCAGCAACACGTGTCGGAATGCAAACAACTGCCAGACTCGTTTGAAGTGCTCGCAAGTTCGAATGCATGCCGGGTCCAAGCCATCAAGCACAAGACCAAGCTCATCTATGGCACGCAATTCCACCCGGAGGCTTACGACAACGACCATCCTGATGGGAAACGCCTGTTGCAGAACTTCTTCCGGATCGTCGGTATCAACGCTCCCGCCCATCGCTAAACACTACAAGCTATGAAACGTGTCTCCACCCTCTGTGTGATCGCTCTGATGATCGCCACGGCCGGAAGTATGGCAGGGCCGGCACCTTCTGTTGCCCTTTACGTCGCACCCAATGGCAACGACACCCATCCCGGCACGAAGGCGAAGCCGTTTGCAACGCTGGAGCGGGCGCGCGACGCGGTTCGGGGGTTGAAGAAGGCCGGGCCGCTAAAGGGGCCGGTGACTGTATTTCTTCGCGGCGGGGTATATCGCGCTGGGAAAACCATTGAGTTCCTGCCGGAAGATTCTGGCACAGAGAATGCGCCAGTTGCCTACACGGCGTTCGGCAGGGAACGACCCGTGATTTCAGGCGGCCTTCAACTCACAGGTTGGCGAAAGGGCGACGGGAAACTGTGGCAGACGATCGTCCCCGACGTGAAGGACGGGCGGTGGTATTTCAACCAGATTTTCGTCAACGGCCAGCGGCGTACACGCGCGCGCACGCCGAATCAAGGTTATCTCTACACCGGAGGCATCCTCGCCCCGTTCAATCGCTCGAAATGGTGGAACGCCGACATTCTGGCCAAGCGCGGCTTCGTGTTCCGCAACGGCGACATCAAGCGCTGGCGCAATTCCGACGACGCGCTCGTTGTCATCTACCACTCGTGGACGACCTCCATGCACTTCATCACCGAGCTGGACGAAGCCGAACATACCGTGCGACTCGCGCCGATGTCGCGCTGGCCCATCGGCTACTGGTGGGAATGGAACACGCGCTACCACGTCGAGAACATGCCCGAAGCGCTCGATGAGCCGGGCGAATGGTATCTCGACCGCACCACCGGTGTGTTGAGCTACTGGCCGATGCCGGGCGAGAACATGCGCACCGCCGAGGTTATCGCGCCCGTCGTGCGACAGACGCTCGTCGCATTCAATGGCGCGCCGGCGGAGAAGAAATACATCGAACACCTGCGCTTCACGGGTCTTTCGTTTCAGCACACCGATTTTCTTCTCGCGCGCGACATGCCGCTCGACGAGCAGGGCGCTTTCGAACGCAAGCCGCTGATCGCTGCCGGGGGTTTGCGGCACGCGGTGTTCGAGAACTGCGAGATTGTTCACGCGGGCGAAAATGGCCTGTGGTTCGACAGCGGTTGCGCCGACAACGTCGTCCGCCACTGCCACATTCACGATCTCGGCGGCAGCGCGGTGTTCATCGGGCCGCGTGCGTTCAAGGACACGCCGGAGCTGCGCGTCGAGCGCAATATCGTGGACAACTGTTTCATCCACGATGGCTCGCACCTCTTCCTTGGCAGCCAGGGCGTCTGGATTGGCAAGTCCTCTTACAACCAGGTGACACACAACGAGATTTCCGATTTCCATCACCTCGGCATCTCCATCGGCCATTCGTGGGGTTATGCGCCGAGTTCTGCCAACCACAACCTCATCGCCTTCAACCACGTCCACCGTATCTGCAACGGCTATTTCAGCGACGGTGGCGGCATTTACACGCTCGGCGTCTCGCCCGGCACGGTCATCGCCAACAACATCGTTCACGACGTGGTGCCGACGCCTCTCATGCCCCAGGGCGGCACCGGCCTCTACCATGATGAGGGTTCGACCGGCATCCTGACGGAGAGCAACATCGTCTACCGCGTCGGCATCCCCTTCCATCAGCACTATGGCAGAGAGAATCTGTCCCGGAACAACATCTTCGCGTTTGCCCTCAACAGTCCCGTCACCTGTGCCCGCTCAGAGGCGCATCTTTCCTACACCTTCCAGAACAACATCGTCCTGTCCAGTCGCGGACAAGCCACGTCCGATCATTACAGCCCGCTCAAGTGCAAGACCGAGTTTCGCAACAATCTCTACTGGGACACCTCCGGCAAGGAACCGCTCTTCTCCGGCAAGAGCTTCGCCGAATGGCAGCGCACCGGTCGCGACCGCGATTCGCGCATCGCCGACCCCCAGTTCCGCGACGCGACTCGCGGCGATTTCCGGCTGAAGCCGAGCTCGCCCGCGCTCGCGATGGGTTTCCGGCCGATCACTGCCAACGAAACCGGCCTCTACGGCGACGCTGCGTGGGTGAACGCGCCAAAGAAGATCAAGCGCGCGCCGCCGCCCGTGCTGCCGCCGCTGCCGCCCGCGCCGCCGCCGCGGCCGTTCCGCGAAGACTTCGAATCCATCTCCGCTGGTAAACAACCCGACGGCTTCCACCTCTCGCCCGCCGACCGGCCGGAAGTCATGTGCGTCACCGAGGAAACCGCCGCGAGCGGCAAGAAAAGCCTGAAGTTCACAGAAGCCGCGAACTTGAAATACGGTTTTCAGCCGCACCTGTTTTATACGACGCGTTCCCACACCAACGGCGTGGTTCGCTTCTCCTGCGACATCCTCAACAGCACCGAACACCCTTCCGAGTGCTCCATCGGCCTGCGCGATTACTCCCGGAAAGGCGTCGAATACCGCGAAGGCTCCAGCATCGTCCTCCGCGCCGACGGCACCCTCGTTGCCATCGGCAAGCCTCTGGCCAAGCTCCCACTCGGCAAGTGGATTCACCTCGACATCCAGGTTGACCTTGCTGCGCAATCCAAAACTGGTTCCTATCGTCTCGCAGTCACTGTCACCGGTGAGAAGGAGCAGGTCTTTGAAAGCGTGCCCTATCTCCATCCGGAATTCAGCCAGCTCACTTGGTTCGGTTTCTCCAGTGCCGGCAAGCCCGGCGCTGTCTTCTACGTGGACAACATCCGACTGGAGAACGCATCTAAAGCAACACGATGAGCGCTTCGAAACACAACAGACCGTGGCTGGCTCTGGGCGGATGGCTGGTGCTTTGTTTCGGTGCGGCGGCGTTCGGCGGATTGTTCGGCCCGGGTGAGTGGTATGCCCGGTTGCGCAAACCATCATGGAATCCGCCCAACTGGATATTCGGCCCGGTGTGGACGGTGCTCTACATCATGATGGCTGTGGCCGCGTGGCGTATCTGGCGGTTTGGTGACGACGGAAGTCGTCGGAAAGCACTCGGTTTGTTTCTCGTTCAGCTCTGCCTCAACGCCGCATGGACACCGCTCTTCTTTGGCTTGAAACAACCCGCGTTGGCCTTCGGAGAGATCGTGCTACTATGGCTCGCGGTCTGTGCGACAACCTCAGCCTTCTTCAAAATGGATCGCGTTGCTGGATGGTTGATGGTTGCCTATCTGGCGTGGGTGAGTTTCGCGGCGGTCCTGAATGCGGCGCTATGGCGCATGAATCCGTAGAGACCCATGAAAACAACTCCAAAGATTCGCGTTGGCATCAGCACTTGTTTGCTGGGGGAAAATGTCCGGTTCGATGGCGGTCACAAGCATGATCCATTCCTGACTGAAACACTCGGCGAGTTTTTTGCGTGGGTGCCGGTCTGCCCAGAAGTGGAAATCGGCCTTGGCATACCACGCGAAAGCATGCGGCTCGTCGGCTCGCCCGAATCGCCGCGGCTGATCTCTCAGCGCTCCGGAGAAGACCACACGGATGCAATGCAAAGCTTCGCAGCCAGGCGGGTTGAAAAGCTAGCTGCGAGCGGCATTCACGGCTATGTGCTCAAGAAGAACTCGCCATCGTGCGGCATGTTGCGGGTGCGCGTCTATGGTGACAGCGGCATGCCGGCGCGCAACGGGCGCGGGTTGTTTGCGGACAGGTTGTTGCGACAGCTTCCCCTGCTGCCAGTGGAAGAGGAAGGCCGGCTGCACGACCCGGTACTGCGTGAGAACTTCATCGAGCGAGTTTTCGCCCATGACCGATGGACGCAGTTCGTCGCGTCACGCCCGCGCGCCAGGGACATGGTGGAGTTTCACGCCCGCCAGAAGCTCGTGCTGATGGCGCACAGCACGCAGCACTATCGCCAGCTCGGCCGCCTCGTGGCAGAGGCGGGTCGCACGCCGATGAATGAACTGTTGGAATCCTACGGCCCGGCGTTCATGCAATGTCTGGCCGTGCACGCGACCGCTAGCAAGCACGCCAACGTCCTCCAGCACCTGTTGGGCTACCTGAAGAAGGACCTCGATGCCGCGGATAAAGCCGAGCTGGTTCGGCACATTGAGGACTATCGCATCGGTTTGCTGCCGCTCATCGTTCCGCTGACGTTGTTGATCCATCATTTTCGGCGTCATCCCGTCGCATGGGTTGCCGAACAGACCTATCTGAATCCATATCCTGCGGAGTTGATGCTGAGAAACCACGTCTGAAACAATCCGCGTCCTGTCCGATCTGGGCGAAGGTGCGGCAAAATGATAGAAGGAGAACATGAGTGCCACAGTTTCCCGTCGAGACCTCATCCGCGGCGCCATCAGCCTGTCTGCCATGACTGCCCTGTCACCCACCACGTCAGAAGCCGCTCCACGACCGCGCAAAATGGCGGACGCGGGCTGGTGCTGGGACGGCCAAGCAATCAACGGCCAGTGGCAATTGTCCATCTTCGGGGCCGGGGAAGGCACGAAGTGGTTCGGCCTGCGGCGATGCTGCTTCATGTTCCACCCGAACACGCCGATGGCAATGGAGAAGCTGCGCGACATGAAAGAGGTCGTCTGCGAAATCTCGAAATGGGAATACCAGAAAGTTGAGCAGACGCAATACAAGGGCCTCGGCGCGCCGATGCGGATGAACCACGATGGCCGGATTGAGCGCAAGTGCCGCGAAGCGGAAATCGTCAGCCGGCTGTCGCTGAAGCATCCGAACGTGACCGGCGCATTCGACGATGACCTCTATGGCAAGATCAAAGCCGAGCATATCCAGCCCGAACAATACGCCGCGGTCCGGCGCGCAGTGAAGAGCGCCAACCCGAAGTTGAAGCATTGGGGCGTGGTCTATTCGCACGAACTGAAAAAGGAGAACTGGGCCGGTTTCACCGATCTGCTCGATGTGGTCACGCTCTGGGTCTGGGCATCGAAGGACCTCGTGAATCTCGACCGCTACGTCGAACAATGCCGTGAGATCTTTCCCGGCAAACCCATCAACATCGGCTGCTATCTGCGCGACTTCACGTTGCTGGACGGTGTGCCGATGGAGATGCTCAAAGTGCAATGGGAATTCGTCCGCAAGGCGCTGCGCGATGGAACCATTCAGGGTTACTCGATCCTCGGCGGCTTCCTGATAGATATGCACCCGGAACAGGCGACGTGGGTGCGCGACTTCATCAAGGCAAACTGAAACATGAGAACGCGAAGCATTGTGGTTGGGCTGGCGTTGGTGTCATGGTGCGCGCTGCGCGCGACGCTATGGGCCGCGAATCCTTCTTACGAAGTCGAATCGCAGGCTGAAGTGAAGGTTCCGATGCGCGACGGCGTCGAACTCGCGGCAAATGTGTTCCTGCCAAAAGGCGGAGGCAAGTTTCCCGCCATCCTCACCCGCACTCCCTACGGCAAAGGCAAAGCGCAAGGCGGCGCGGGCCACGTGTGGGCGTCGCGCGGTTTTGTCTTCGTCAGCCAGGACTGCCGCGGCAAAGGCACATCGGGCGGTCAGTGGGTTCCTTTTGTGCATGACCGCACGGACGGTGAGGATACGCACCGTTGGATTCTCAAGCAGCCGTGGTGCAACGGGAAGATCGGCACCATGGGTGGCTCCTACGTCGGTTACACACAATGGATTTCTGCGCCCGGCGCAGGTGATTATCTGAAGGCGATGTTCACCCTCGTGCCGCTGGTGGACGTCTACGGTGACCTTGCCTACACGGGCGGCGCTTATCAACTTCAGGTGATGCTGGGCTGGGGTTCGCGCACGGCGGGCAGCGATGCCGTGCGCACTTGGAAGCGCGAGGACTGGCTTCGCGCGTTGCCGCTTTCCGAGAGCGACACGGCAATCGGACAGTCAGTGCCTTTCTTGCGCGAGTGGGTCGCTCATCCACGGTTCGACGATTATTGGAAGCCGAGCAGCCTCCGCGGCCGGCACAAGGACATCACGACGCCAACCTATACCGCATGCGGTTGGTATGACCTCTATGCGAATAGCGTATTCGACCACGTCAACGCTGTCCGGACTGGCTCGCGCTCGAAGGAAGCGCGCAAACACCAGCATCTTCTCATCGGGCCATGGCCTCACGGGATCAACAAGGATCGGAAAGTCGGCGACGTGGATTTCGGGGAGAACTCGCTGATCAACCTGAACGAGATACAAACCAAGTGGTTCGACCACTGGCTCAAAGACGAAAAGGCCGATGCGGACACATGGCCGCCATTCAGGATTTTTGTGATGGGCCGCAACCAATGGCGCGACGAACAGGAGTGGCCGCTGCGCCGGACGCGCTACGTCCCGCACTACTTCCATGGCGGCGGCTCGGCCAATTCGCTCAAAGGCGACGGCCGTCTGAGCACGACGAAGCCCGGGCCCGAACCTGCCGACAAGTTCATCTATGATCCGAACGATCCCGTGCCCACCGCCGGCGGCTGCAACCTCGGCGGCCTCGCCGGCCCGCGCGATCAGACTGCGGTCGAGCAGCGAAACGATGTCCTCGTCTTCACGAGTGAGCCGCTCACACGTGAACTGGAAACGACCGGCCCGATCAAGCTCGTCCTCTACGCCGCCAGCACCGCGAAGGACACGGACTGGACCGGCAAGCTTGTGGACGTGTGGCCTGATGGACGCGCCATCAACCTCTGCGACGGCATCCTGCGCGCCCGCTGCCGCGAATCGTCCGACAAGCCGAAGCTGATCGAGCCGGGCAAGGTGTATCGCTATGAAATTGACCTCTGGGTCACCAGCAACGTCTTCCTGCCGGGACACCGGATTCGCGTCGAGGTTTCCAGCAGCAACTTCCCTCGCTTCGACCGCAACCCTAACACCGGTCATCCATTTGGCGCCGATGCGACACTCCAGAAGGCAACGCAGACCATTTGCCATGACGCCGACCATCCATCGCACATTATTCTGCCGGTAATCCCATGATCCATCCCATGAAACAGACTTCCATCTTTGTCTTCGCCGTGCTGCTGACCCTTGTAGATCCCGCCTGCGCAGCGGAAGGCGTCCGTTGCGGCGCGAAGCTCGTGAAAGCGGATTTGGAACCGGCCAAAACCCAGCCGGAGGTCCGCGTCCTTGAAAATGCAGATCGCTGGCAGTTGCTGCGCGACGAAGCGTGGACCGGCACAAATGCTCGTGAGTTCTACTTCACACTGCAGTCAGACGGCAATCTGCCACCGCCAACCGTGGAGGTGCGATGGCAGGGCGAGCGTGTCGCGCGCGTGCTCGGAGCCGATGGCAAAGCCCAGCCCATCAGCGAAGGGGTTCGGTTCAAGATGCGCAAGAGCCGCGCGCCCACCAGCGTGAAGACGTCGCTGGTCTGCGGAATCATCCACATGGCGGTCTTTCACAATTGGGAAGTGCGGCGCGCCGGACACTATCGCACAGGCCCGTGGCCGGCGAACGCCATCCAGGCGCAACTCAACTTCCTGTTCGCCGCGCGTGAAATGTGCCGCGCGATGGGCTACGCCGGCACCGCCGATCCCGGTTTCGTCGGCGATATCCGTCTCTACGGTTTTGAGACGAACTTCCCGAACGGTCACGAGGATCATCCGCCACACTTCCACATCATGCTGGCGTGGCCGGGCTGGTTGAACACGCAGGCGGCGCACTTCCGACTCGACGATGCTGGCCGGATCGTTGTGAACGAACTGCTGGCGGACGATGGAAAGAAAGTCAACCGGCACGATTACGCGGCAGGCGAGGTCTGCCCGATGCGCGATCGCGATTGCAAGCTGGGTTTCGAGTTGATCGTCACCGAAGGCGGGCAAGGCGTCATCATGCGTCGCGCCGCCGGCAAGCCCGAATACCGGCTCAGCCCGGACGCGAAGACCGGCAGCGCGGTCACTGCCGTCGAAGTCAGCCACCGCCAGACACCGGCCAGCGCGTGGGAACCGCTCTGCCGCGTCCACTCGAGCGACGACGCGGCGCGCGGTGAGATGAACATCGTTGTGCGCACCGCGGACGGCGCCGAGCAGGTGGAAACGATCCGCTACGATCCCGACACCGGCGAGGTCGTGAAGCAAAAGAAACCCTGACACGACCATGACACGACGAGACTTTATTTGCAGCGCAGCCACCGCGTGCGTCGCCACCCCGTTCACGCGCAACACCTCGGCAGCGCCGGCGCGACCACGCAGGCTGGCCGATGTTGGCTGGTGCTGGGACGGGCAGGGACTCAACGGCCAGTGGCGGTTTTCCATCTTCGGGGCGGGCGAGGGCACGAAATGGTTCGGGCTGCGGAGAACCTGCTTCATGTTTCATCCCAACACGGCGATGGCAATGGAGAAACTGGGCGGCATGGACATCGAGGAAGTCGTCTGCGACATCTCGAAGTGGGAATACCAAAAGGTCGAGCACCCGGACTACAAGGGTCTCGGCGCGCCCATGCGGATGAACCACGACGGCCGCATTGAGCGCAAGCGCCGGGAAGCGGAGATCGTGGGTCGTTTGTCGCTGAAATACCCATTCCTCACCGGCGCGTTCGATGACGACCTTTACGGCCAGATCAAGTCTGCACACGTCAAGTCCGACGATTATGCCCTCGTCCACCGTGCAGTGAAGAGCATCAATCCAAAGCTGAAGCATTGGGGCGTGGTTTATGCGCACGAATTGAAGAAAGAGAACTGGGCCGGCTTCACCGACTTCTTCGACGTTGTTTCATTCTGGGTGTGGAAGTCGAAAGACCTGGTCAACCTCGACCGCTACGTTGAGCAATGCCGCGAGCTTTTCCCCGGCAAGCCCATCAATGTTGGTTGCTACCTGCGCGACTTCACACTGCTGGACGCCGTGCCAATGGATATGTTGAAGCACCAATGGAGGTTCATCGCCAAGTCCGTGGCCGACGGCACCATTCAAGGTTACTCGATCATCAGCGGCAAGTTGATAGACATGCACCCGGAGCAGGCAACGTGGGTGCGCGATTTCATCAAGGCAAACTGACAAGCGTAAAGGAGTCCCCATGAAGCGCCGGATACTGCATCTCGTGATCGCCATCGCGGCAGTCACCGCGTGTGGACGTGTTTGGGCCGAGCCAGCGGCGAAACCGACAAAGGAACCCAAACTAACCGTGGTCAATGCCTCCTCGCACTGCGACTGGTGTTGGGGTCATACGCGCATGTGGCACGAGCAACGCTATGCGGAGATTATCCGGCAGGTGCTCGGTCTCATGCGCGATCATCCGCAGTATGTATGGTTGCTGGAGAATGAGAGCGAGCAACTGGCACCATTCCTCGACAAAGCCGCGCGCGAGTGGCCGGAACTGATCGCGGAGTTCTGGCAACGAGTGCGCGAAGGCCGGATCGAGATCGTCGGCGCGGCGAGCAATCCGCGGCTGACCGAGGTTTATCCGGAGACGATGGTGCGCAACCTGGTGCTCGGCAAACAGTATTTCCAGCGCCACGCGCCGGGTGTCCCGCTGAAGGTCTATAATGCGATTGACCTGATGTGCGGCCCCTCGCAGATGCCGCAAATCCTCGCCAAGGCGGACTATCGCTACTTCATGTTCTCGCGTCCGGTCGGCCCGCAGGTTGTCTTTTGGCGCAAGGGACTCGACGGCACGCGGATGCTCTCGTCGAGGTGTTTTTACGGTTACAGCATGATGGGCAAGTTTGGCGAACCGGTAAAAGGCTTTCTCCCCTCGCCCATCTGGCGACTGGCCATCGGCGGTGACGATGTGCTGCCCGACCCGAAGTTGCTGCAGGAGGCTGCCGGATGGGATTCGCAAAAGAAAATCCTCGGTACCAACCGTCGATATTTCGAGGAGGTCGAGAAGTGTGGTTCGCCGATCACGGAGTTGCAGGGACCACTGGACTCGCTCGAATGTTACGTCGAGGCGGGCATCCACGGAGATCGCAGCCTCTACATGCAGAACAATCAGGATGAGGATTTGCTGCTCTCACTGGAAAAGGCGCAGGTCATGGCGCTGCGAACAGGCGCACCGGCTGAGCGTGGCGTGGTGGATCGGCTCTGGCGGGACGTGTTCTCCTGCACGGGTCACGCGATCCAGTGGGCGTGGACGGTGGATTACGAGGAACGCCTGGCATTCGCGCGACACCGCCGGGTCAGGATCGAACAGGCGTTGTACGAGACGTTGTCAGCACTTGCCAGCAAGATTGGATTCCGCGCCGGGTTGGGTTCGCCGCTGATGGTTTTCAATTTTCACGCGTGGCCTGTCACCGGGCCGACGGAGTTCACAGTGGAAGGAGACGCGACCAACCTGACGCTCCGCGATGGAACAGGCAAGAACGTTCCCATCCAGTCCACTTCGCAAACGAAGACTGGCGAGCAGCGCGTTGCATTCATCGCGGAGACAGTTCCGGCTTGCGGATACAAGACGTTCTACCTCAGCCGCTCAACGAACACCGTGGCCGCCACAACATGTTTGAGCCGCGGGAGCGGCCCCATTGAAAACGATTGCTATCGGGCGCAGATGCGAACCGATGGAGCGCTGGAGGTCTTTGACAAGGTCCGCCAGACCCCTCTCGGCTCGGCGGAAACCGGCGGTCTCGGCGACATCGTGTATTACGAAGCTCCGCAGCCGAAACATTGGGAAATGAGCGGACCGCTGGGCCCCGCACACCGGTGGACAACCCAGGCGAGCGACCTGCAACACGTCCAAGGACCGGTCTTCGCAGCACTTCGCGCGAAGGGAACGTTCGGCGCGCACTCGGCGACCCGCGAGCTTCGCCTCTGGCGCGATGGCCGGCGTCTCGACTATCACGTGGAACTGGATGCCGCTGAAAGCAACGGCGTCTTTGCAATCCGTTTTCCTGTGGACATGACCGGCCGCGTGTTTGCCGGAATCCCATTCGGCGCCGAGCCGCGCGAAAACTTCGACAAGGAACCTTTCCGCGGGGAGTTCTTCGTGAAAGGTTATCCGAACGGCTACTACGCGACCCGTTGGACCGATGTATCTTCGAGCGCGTCCGGTTACACTTTCGTTTGCCCGCCCGGCGCTTACACCGGCTATGCATTCGACGCCGACAAGCGAACAATGGAGTTCCTCTTGCTCCGCGTGCGTCCACTGACGCCGGGCACTTGGGGACAGATGCATCCCTCAATCAAGGGCACCGGTCATCACGTCTTCGATTGCGCCTTGGCGCCGCACACAGCCACTTGGCGTGAGGCGGCTTCCCACCGTGTTGCGATGGAATCACACGTGCCGCTGCTGGCGTTTTCACCTGACTTGGGACTCCGCCGCGCGCGGGCAGGCAAAGCGCCCGTCAACAAAACGGCCACGCTCAACGACGGTGTCTCGTTTGCGGAGGTCGGGCCTTCCAACATCGTTCTGTCATCGCTCCGGCCGGTCGAGCCAGCAGAGGGCAGCAAGGTTTCGGAAGTGGAACTCCGTCTCTATGAAGCAATCGGACAACGAACCGAAGCCAGCATCCGCTTGCGTCAACCGGTGGCGTCAGTGCGTGAAACCAGTTTCCTTGGCCAACCGACCCGCGAACTCGGCCAAATCGAAATTCGGGACGGTGACATTCATCTCACGATCCCGCCGTGGAAGATTGCGAATCTGCGTGTGACACTGAAAGAGTAACCGCCAGTGCCAGTGGCCGGAAAGCCTGCCGGAGCGACAGCTTGTCTCCCGCGTGATGATGACCTAGACTCACGGCCATCACCATGAAGACGGCACGCATCTTTCTCCTGGTTGCTTCCCTCATCAGCTTTGCCGCGTCTGCCAGTTCTGTGGACATCAAAACCGCCGACGGGCTTTCCTTGAGGCTGGCCGACAAAACCGGGTTCATCGAGGTTGTCACGGCAAACGGCAGCCGTGTGCCGCTGCTTCCGCCCGCTCACCCGATCAGTGTGCGGGAACTTACGCCGAACGCCGAGGTGAAGAATCTCGTGCCGAACCCCGGTTTTGAAGACGGCGAAGCCGCACCCGTATCGTGGACCGGCTCCGGGGCGACCGCAGCGCGGGTTGCCGAACTGAACCACACGCCGAACGGCAGGTTCTGTGGCAAGGTCAGTACGCCCGCCGGCGCGAGCGAGTCGCACCCAGCCACCAGCGGCTCGTTGCGTTGCGTCAACTTTCCTGTGAAGCCGAACACACTCTATCTCTTCCGTGCATGGGGTCGCGTGCCACGCGGAAGTTCCGGCGGCAACGTTTTTGTCATCGAACTCGATGCGAAAGGCCACGTGCTGACGGAAAACAAATTCAACGTCCAGCATAACCTCGGCTGGACACATGAACCGCGTGACCAGTGGACACGTTTGGATCGAACATTCATCACGAAGCCCGGCTGTGCCCAGGTCCATATCTACGCCAACATCTGGAAAGGTTATGGCGCGTTCTACTTCGACGATGTGGAAGTGTTCGACGCGGCTTCGTTCTGGAAAGACATCGCGCTCTCTCCCGCGCCGCTGACCCCGTGTGACGGCGGCAAGAGCTGGTGCCAGCGCCTGTCCGCAGAGCAGGACCACCTCGATGTCGAACTTCGTTACACCGCGCTCAAGGACCACGTTCGCATCGAAACAACGGTTCAGGACACGCACGAACCACAGTGTGAGCGCGCAGTGCGTCTGTCTTACACACTGCCGGTCAATGCCGCCGGGTGGACATGGCACGACGATGGCCGGCGCAGCCGCGTCATTGCAACGAACGGGGCAGCCTGTGACAACTCGCAGCCCATCGGCGGCGGCCGCGTGTCGGCTTACCCATTCACGTCCATCACGCGTGGTGCAAACGGCCTGTCACTCGGCGCGCCAATGGATTGTCCGCGCCTGCAAAACTTCACGTGCGATGCTACGCACGGTTACGGGACAACGGTGGACTTTGGCCTGTCGCCGCTCACGAAGCGGATCGGCCCGGGCAAAGCGACGTTTACAACGATCCTGTTCGCTCACGATGGCGAATGGGGCTTGCGCGCCGCCGCCAGCAAGTTCTACGCGATCTTCCCCGATCATTTCGTGAAACGTTCGAAGCGCGATGGCATGTGGCTCTATGCCGTGCCGGTCCGGCCGATCGCGAACCCTGAAGATTTCGGTTTCGCGTTCTACGAAGGATGGTTTCCAAAGGCCGAGGATCGCGCCTACCTGCGCGAGAAGGGCATTTATCTCCTGCCCTATACAGAGCCGTGGGGCGCGCGGCAGGTGTTTGCGCAGGCCAAGACGCGGGAAGACATGCCTCCCTATGAAGAACGCCTCGCTCAACTCAAACAATGGGCTGCCGATAAGCTGGACGACGCCAAACTGATGCGCGGTCCGCGATGGGAGGTCGCACAGGCGATTCTCAACTCGATCCCGTTCGACAAGGAAGGTCGCGGCCATTTCCGCGTGGACAAGTATTCCACGTGGGCGCAGTGGTGGATGACCAACCCGAATCCGCATCTGCCCGAACCGAATCGCGCCATCAGTTGCCGGCGTTACGAGATCGAGCCGTTTCTCGCGGACGCCGACGGCATCTATCTCGACTCGGTTTCGTCGTGGTTGGCCAAGGATCTCAACTTCCGGCCCGATCATCTCAACTACGCGCAAATTCCACCGACGTTCGACGGTCTCAGCGGCCGACCCGCATTGCTCGGCTTGCTCTCTTGGTGCGAGTTCATGGACTGGCTCGCCAGCGACCTGCATCGCGCAGGCAAGCTCGTTCACATGAATATCTTCCCCGACTCGTATCGTTTCTGCGCTCACCTTGCCGACGTGCTCGGCTCGGAGGTTGGCTGGAGCCGGCGCAAGCGCAGCCTGGCCGATGTTGAAACCGACGCAACAAGCCTGCTGCGGCGGATGCTCGCATTCCAAAAGCCGACGACCAACCTGCTGCAAGAGGGAGACTTCACGACGCCACAGCCCGAACAGCCCGCATCTGAGATCGAAGCCTACGTCAAACACCAGATGTTCTATGGCTTCTTCCCCGGCATCGCGACCATCGGCGGCGAGGACAAGCCGGGCTACAAGGGCTGGAAGCGCTACTTCAGCACGCCATCCCAATACGAGCGCGACCGGCCTGTCTTCAAAAAACTCATTCCGATCATCCAGACGCTCTGCGCGGCCGGCTGGGAACCTGTGACGTTTGCGCGAACGTCGCGCGACGATGTTTTCGTCGAGCGGTTCGGCTCGTGGGCCGGGAACAACCTGCATTTCACATTGCGCAACAACAGCGAAAAGGAGCAACTCTGCAACATCAGCGTTCAGGCGGCTGACCTGGGCATGAAGCCCGGCCAACTGCAGAAACTCGCCGTTCGTGAATTGGTTTCCGGCGCCGTCGTGGCTGCCAAGGTGGACGCAAAAGCCAGTGTAGTTGAACTGGCTGTCTCGTTGCGCGCCAAAGACACCGCGGTTTTGAAGTTCGAGTAATCGATCCAACAACGGGATAGAATATGAGCTTGGAGAATTATCATCCAAGTCGCCGACAATTCCTCAAGACCGCCGTACTGGGCGGTGTCAGCGCGAGCTTGATTCAGCCGAACGGTTGGGCTGAACAGGCGCAAGCCAGCGGTCGTGGTATCCGCGCACTGCCGCCGCACATGCGCTGGCTCCAGTCGGCGCGCGTGTTTCTCGTGGACGCCTACGCCTTCCCGTTCACGCCGGATTTGGAATTCGACGCGCAGGCGCTGGCGGAAACGATGGCAGACGTGAAGGCGAACGTCGTTCGCATGGCGACGATGGGGAAGTATGCGACGATCCAGGGAGTCGCTTTCTCGCGACATCCGCAGCAGGGCAAACGCGATCTGCTGGCAGAAACGGTTGCCGCGTGCAAACCCCGCGGCATCCGCGTCGTGCCTTACGTCTCCACAATGCACAAGCTCGCGTGGTCCATGGTCACGCGCGACTTCCCGCAATATGCCCACGTTTCACGTCCGGGCGGCGGGCCAGCACGCTCGCCGTTCGGCAGTGGCGAGGACCACGGCACAGTCTGCTGGAACACGCCGTATCGCCGGGCGTATCTCGACCTGGTCGAGCACGTCGTCCGTGACTACGAGATTGACGGCGTCTACTTCGACAGTTGGATGGCGTGCTACTTCTGGCCGCGGCCGGGCACGTGTTACTGCGACGGCTGCCGCAAGGGCTTCGCCGCGAGCACCGGCTTGGAGATTCCTTTCCACGAGAAGCTCAGCGACTACACGCCGGCGGAGCAAGCGGCCATCCGGCGCTATCACGCGTGGTATCAGGACCGGATGGTCGGCGTGCTGGGCGAGGTGAGACGCATCGTCAAACGCCATCGTGACATCCCTCTGATCTACAACATCAACAACCCAGAACGGCTCATGGGCGAAGACCCGCGCGTGCCGGCGCAAATGGACGCTTTCCTCTACGAACGCAGCCAGTCCATGCTCCATCGCGCGGAGGGCGTGAGTCTGGCGCGCGCGACCGGTCTGGCGGTGTGGCCTTACGTATCGTCGCGCCTCACCAGCCGCGTGGCTGCCGGCGGTCTGAATGTGCAGCAGGACATTTTCGCGACGGCGATGTTCGGTGGCGGGCCGATCGTCTATAGCGCCTACCAGTTCGTCCGGAGAACCAACGATCGCGAAATCCTGCGCCGTCCCTTCAGCATCATCGCGCGCCATGAGGATTGCTTTCAGGGCGTGGAAAACTATCGCTGCGTAGCAGTCGTGTGGGGGAGCGGCGGCGAAACCGAACCCGTTCGCCACAAGGAGCGGCCAGTCACCACCGTGCGATCCTCGACACTGGGCGCATTTGCCGCGTGTATTCGCCGACACATCCAGGTCGCGTCGGTGCTCCCGGATTTGCTTGATGATCCTGCACGGCTCGGCCGCTACAAAGTCGTTTACCTCGCCGGGATCCCGCATCTGACGGCGAGACAGATTCGCAACCTTCGCAACTTCGTCGCCACCGGTGGCGGGCTGATCGTTAGTCACACTGCCTCGCTCTGGCGGCAGGAAGGGCCGCCGCTGGATCGTCCCACACATCTCTTCCAGCTCGGCTTTGCTCCGACCGCGCCAAGGCTCGTCCGGCAGAAGCACTTTGACCTGGAAGAACTGATTCGCGTCCGGCCAGAAACACTCGCTGGCGAGCGGGCTGCCTTGGTGGAGAAACACACCTCCGATCATCCCGGTTTTCAGGATTTGTATCTTCGCCTTCGTCCCAACTCCCCTCTCGGCAACGTTTCCTGGTCTGGCAGGCTTGTGCCGGTGTTTGACTGCCAGCACGTGACCTCGCTCGACGGCGCGGTCGTGGCCGCTGACATCGTGGCGGGCGAGTCGCAGGCTGTGTTACCGGGCGTCGTCCTTTCGCATCATGGCAAGGGCCGCGTTGCCTATATCGCACCCGCATTGGAAAGCGTGTTCTTGCAGACCAACCTGCGCCTGCTGGCCGATGTCATTACGAACCTCGTTGCGTGGGCCTCGCCGGAGCCGATGCCTTTCACCGTGAACGCTCCCGACGGCCTGATCGCCAACCTCACCGTCCGCGACGATCTGCGCGTGCTGCACATGACCAACTGGACCGGCAATAAACTCGAGCAGCAAGGCCTCAACGAAAACTGGCTCGCGCCGGTTGAAAATGTCCGCGTCCATCTTCGCAAGCCGTCTGGCCGCCGGATCGAGCAGGTCGCATTGCTGGTGGAAACGCCATTCGAACAGAAGGATTTGGGTGACGCTGTGGAAATAGTGTTGCCCAGAGTCGAAGCCTATCAAGCCATTCGGTTTGTCTGTCCTGGTTGATGACCCACCATGATGAAACTGACGATTTGCTTCGGCGCACGGAACAGCTAGAGTTGCCGAAGACGGCATCATGAACGAATCCCGACTTCGATATCTGTGGCTTGGCAGCAGCGTTACTCTCGTGACGCTGTTGCTCGTCGTGGTGGCGCGTGACCGGGGTTGGTGGACTCTGCTGGAGACCGCCCCAACCTCCCGTGTCGGAATCGACGCAACGGCACCCTCTGCCGCTGCGCACGCGCCGGCAACGATTGCCGGGCCGCTTGAGAAGCAACCCGCTCCGCCGAAACTGACAAAGGAAGACAAGCGTTTGGAACGGCTGCGGAGCCGGCTTCAACGCGAAGGCGCCATTCCGAAGCAAGCCGTCATCAAGTTCAAGTCGGCCAAGGCGCTGCAGGAGTTCCTGCGCCGGGCGGCGGGCCGGAAGATCACGATACTCGGCCGGCTCGATGCGCTGTCAGCCGTGCGCGTCGCCTACAATGGACTGGAGCAGTTGCGCGACGCGCTCGGCGCAGACGCGGAGCTTTACGAGGGCGTTGACGGCAACTACGTCGTCAAGGTCCCCGACTTCCTGCAACAGGAAGATCGTCCCAGCGGCGCTGGCAGCGCTTCATTCGAGGGCCTGGATTTCTTCGCAGCCATCGACGCCACCGGCGACCGCTCGACATGGGGTTTGGGCGTGACCGTGGCGGTCGTGGACACCGGTGTGTTTGACCACATGACGTTTGGAGAGAACCAGATTACGCATTACGACCTGGTGAACGATGGGCAGCCGTTCAACGGTCACGGCACGGCGATGGCCAGCCTGATTGCCGGGCAGGATTCGCAGGCGCCCGGCGTGGCTCCGGCCAGCCACATCCTCGACGTGCGCGTCGCCGACAGTCAGGGTTACAGTGACACCTTCACACTGGCCGCTGGCATCGTACAAGCAGCGAATGCCGGCGCGCTGGTCATCAACGTCAGTCTGGGATCTTACGGCGACTCGCAGGCGGTGCGCGACGCGGTGGCCTACGCCGAGAGCCGGGGCGCGGTCGTAGTCGCCGCCGCCGGCAACGATCACACCAGCAACCAGATCTCATTTCCCGCGGCAATCAGCAGCGTCATCTCCGTCGGTAGCGTGGACGCGAAGTTGCAGCAGGCTTACTACTCCAACTCGGGCCAAGGGCTTGATGTCTCCGCGCCCGGCGTCGGCATCCAGTCCGCTTACGGCGCGGACATGCTTGTCATCGGCGACGGCACATCGCAAGCCACCGCCATCGCCTCCGGCGTGCTGGCCTATGCGATTTCGCGCGGCGTCCCCCCGGGTGACAGCGCGGCGGCTTGGCTGCAACAAAGCGCCCAGCCGCTCAGCCAGTCTGCCGACCGCGTCGGCGCCGGATTGGTCCAAGCGCAGTCGAAGTGAGTGCGTCGCAGCCGCAAATCCGCAGCCTTCCGTTGCCGGTAAATCATGGGTAGAATCGACGCCATGAATTTTCGCAACGTTGCCGCGTGTCTTCTCACAACTGTCACTGGTTTTGTCTTTGCTGCGCCGCTCACGGTCCGCGTCGACCCGGCAGGCGGCGCACCCCGCTTGCTCGTCAACGGCGAGCCGGTGCGGGCGCGAATGTTCTGGGGCGCGCCTGGTTCAGCGCCGCTGAAGCTGTCAACGGAATGGAAACAGATCAGCTTCGAGTTCACCGCCAGCGGCAGCGCCAACAACGGCACGATGCACTTCCGGTTCGGCAGCGAACCCGGCGACATCGTCCTCGACAACATCCAAGTAACCGACCTTGACGCGGGCCGCGATCTCATCCTGCGCTGCGACTTCGAGTCGGGACCGGAGAGTTTCAAACGCGACTGGACGTTCTGGCCGACCGGCGCGGCAAACACCGTCGGCACGATCACGGTCGAACCAGGCGCAGGCCGCGACGGTTCGGCAGGATTGCGCATCAAACTGAAGGCACCGCCGGGCGGCCACTGGCCCGACTTCCACATCTACCATCACTCCAACCTCGCCATCGTAAAGGATCATCACTACCGCGTCAGCATCTGGGCGCGGGCCACTCCAGCGCGGAAACTGATGCTGGCGTTCTACCAGCCGGGCCAGTCTTTCGTCCGACTGGGCGGCCCGCCTGATTGTTTCGGCGCCCAGATCAAGCTCGCCGCGGAGGCGGGCGTGAACTTCGTCAGTTATCCATGCCCGATGCCCTGGCCGAAACCTGGTGTTGAGGCCGACTGGTCCGGCGTGGACTCGATGTGCGAACAGGTTTTGCGCGCGAACCCGAACGCGTTGCTGCTTCCTCGCATGGGCATGAACCCGCCGCCGTGGTGGCGCGAGGCGCATCCCGACGATGTGATGCAGTGGGAGGATGGCCGGCGCGACCACATGGTCGTGGCGTCGCCGCAATACCGCCGCGACGCAGCCGAACGGCTCGCGGCGCTGGTGACGCACCTGGAGGAGAAGTTCGGCGATCACGTTGCCGGCTATCATCCGTGCGGCCAAAACACCGGCGAATGGTTTTACGAGGACACATGGAGACGTCCGCTCAGTGGCTACGCGCCCGCCGACGCGGCTGCGTGGAAAGCGTGGCTGAAGAAACGCGGCCGGTCCGACGTCCCGGTGCCGACCGCCGCCGCGCGCCATGCCGCGCCAGCCGGTATCTTCCGCGATCCGGCCACGGAGCAGACGCTGGTTGACTGGGCTGAGTTCCAGCAGGAAGAGATGGCTGAGTGCGTCTGCGAACTCGCCCACGCGGTGCGCAAAGCGTCCCATGGCCGCAAGCTCGTCGTGTTCTTCTACGGCTACGTCTTTGAGTTCGCCGCAGTCGCGAACGGCCCCTCCGTCGCAGGCCACTATGCGTTCCGCCGCGCGCTGAACTGTCCAGATATCGACGTGCTCTGCTCGCCGATTTCCTATTTCGACCGCGGGCTGGCCCAAAGTGCGCCCTCGATGACGGCAGCCGAGAGCGTTGCGCTCGCAAAGAAGATGTGGCTCAACGAGGACGATACGCGCACCTATCTGGGCACAGGCAGCGCACCCGGCTGGTATGATGCCGTAGACACGCTGGAAGACACGAACAAGGAGCTCGTGCGCAACGTCGCACAGGAGGCGTTGCGGAATTTCGGCACCTGGTGGATGGACCTCGGCGCCACCGGCTGGTTCAACGACCCCGCCATGTGGGCGGAAATGAAACGACTGCGCGCGCTCGATGAGCCCCTGCTGAAGAAGCCGACGCCGTTCCGGCCGCAGGTGGCCGTGGTGATTGACGAACGCGCGATGCTGCGCGTCGCTGCCGGCGGAACGCTCGTGACGCGACCGGGCGTTTACGAAGCGCGCGCGCCGCTTGGCCGCATGGGCGCGCCTTACGGCCAATACCTCCTTGATGACGTGCTCGCTGGCCGTGTGAAGGCGAAGCTCCAGGTCTTCCTGAACGCCTGGTCTTTGTCGGCTGCTGAACGAGCCAGGCTGCTGAAAGCCACGCGTGGCGCCACGAAGGTGTGGTGCTACGCGCCGGGTTGGTTCGACGGTGAACAGACATCGCTGGAGGCGATGCGGCAACTGACGGGCTTCGAGATGAAGGTCGTGACGCCACCGAAACCAGCGGTGACGCCAACCGAGCGTGGCCGATCGCTCGGCTTGGAGAAATCCTTCGGGGGTGAGAAGCCGGTGAAGCCGTTGTTCGCTGCTGCCGATGCGAAGCCGGAGGAAATCCTGGCGACCTATGCCGACGGTTCCGCCGCCGTCGCGCTGCGCCGCACGCCCGGCGGGCCGTCGTTGTTCGTCGGCGCGCCGGGGTTGACGAGCGAGTTGTTGCGGCTCGCAGCCCGCGAGGCGCGTGTGCATCTCTTCACGGAAACGGACTGTAACGTCTACGCGAACGGCCAGTTCCTGGCGTTGCACGCGTCGCAGGACGGACCCGTGGCCGTCAACACTGGCAAGCCGACACCCGTGACCGACGTGTTGAGCGGCGAGCCAGTCGCCAAAGGCCCGCGCTTCGCAGTCCCCCTGAAGAAAGGCGACACCCGGGTGCTCCGCTACTGAGCAGCACGACCGGCGCGCAGGTAGATCGTCGCGAGCGGATCAGAATAGGCGAGCCGCCAGTCCGGCAACAACGCCAGCGCTTGTGTGAGCGGATGGTCGGTGGTCAGCAGCGTCCAACTCACGCGGCTCGCGTCAAGCTTCTCGCGCCAGCCGGGACGCAGTTGCGTCATGTCGAGGAAATTGCGGATGAACGGCTCTCCATAGAAATCCGTCCGACCGTCTACGAACACCTTGTGCTCGGGCATCACCCACATCAGGTAGCCGCCCCAGACGTGCTGGTTGAGCATGTTGCCGGCGAACTGCTCCGGATGCTGCTGGATGAACTTCACCGCGTTCACCGGCCAGCGATCCGGCGGCATGCTCGTGGGACGCGGCACCCACACGATGGCAATCAACGCGGCCACAGCCACGGCCACCCAGCCGTTGCTGGCAGCGTTTACCTCGCCCAACCGCTGCGACAGTTCACGCCAACGCCCGCGGACACACGCGGAAAACGACGAGGCGACGATGGGCGCAGTAACGAGCGCCATCAACGGAATGTTTCGCACAGAATGGAGTGCGAGATACGTCCAGCCGGCGACGAGGATGACCGCCGATGCCGGCAAACGCGGCCGCTGGCGAACCGCCAGTGCCGCGACTACTGCAGCGAGCCAGACCAGAAAGCCGAGCGCGTCGGGAGACTGAAAATCAATCGGCCGGTGCTCAAGCAACAAGCCAGTCAGATATGACGACCGCATGAATTGAAGATTGTGCTGGTGCAGATGCCAGCCGTTCGGATTGAGCAATGACACCGCCAGCGCCAGCAACCCGACGAGCGTCAGCATGACAATTTTTCGCCGCGCCGCCAGACGAGATATGGTTTCGGTCGGCCAGATGCACTCCATGGCCGCGCCCATCCAGTAAGCGCCAAGGATGACGAACCCCACAAGAAAGGCGCCATGCAGATTCACCCAGAACAACATCAGCACCGCTAACGTTGCCGCCAGCCGCCCGGCACGCCCGTGGATTTCAAACCGCCGCAGCGCATCGTTCCACAACACGACCATCAGGAACGTGAAAACGTGCGGCCGCGCCAGCCAATGGATGACACCGGCCCACGCAGCCAGCAAAGTCACCAGCGTCGCCACCAGCAGATCGTTGCCATCGCGCAGCAGCCGGCGATGCAACAACCAGAACGTCGTGGCGATCACCAGAGCCCCCACGACGCTGAGGCCGAAAAGACCGCCGAAACGGCCCGCCGCCGCAAAGAGGATTTCCGCCAGCCACTCTTTGGTGATCACTGGCGCGCCCGGCATCGTGTGCGAGTAAGCATCGGCGCGAACCATCTGCCCGCTCCGCAGCATGTCTTCGCCAACGCGCCAGTGCATGCAGGCATCGCCGTCGCTGGCCACCATCGAGGTGCGCGACGGCTGTGCCAGCAAGACCAGCAGCAACACCAGCGAAAGGCATAGGCTGACATCTGGCATCAGCCAACGCTGGACGGCAGAACTCGATTTGAAAGGCTCGGTCACAACGAGATTGTTTCTCACCGTGAGTATATCGGCCACCGCGCGCGACGCAACCCAGAGAATGCCGCGAACATGCAAACCTATTTCCGCGCTTGACGAATGTGCGCCGCCGCCGTAAGCACGACACATGGCAAAGCCCTTCCCACGCATCCAGTGTTTCCAGGAACCCGGCGATCGCGTCGTCGTCACACGCGACAACCAACCTGCGCTCAACTATCACTTCGGCGCAAATTACCCGCGCCCGTTCATCTACCCGCTGCTGACGCCGCAGGGCCACAACGTGCTCGCCTGCGGCCACTCGGTGGACCTTATCGGTCACAGTCATCACCGTGGCATCTTTGTCGCGCACTCCGACGTGAGCGGGCAGAAGTTCTGGGCCGACAAGGACAACCGATGCGTCCATCAACGGCTGCTGAAGCTGGACAGCGGCGTGGATGAAGGCGCTGTGGCATCCTTCAACTACTGGATGGCCGGCAACGCGCCGCTGCTGGACGAGACGCGCGAGTTCACAGTGCACGCGGACGGCTCGCTGCACGCGAAGCTGGAATTTTCCGCTCACAATGCGGAAGTGGTATTCGGCATGACGAAGTTCGGCTTTCTTGCTTGCCGCGTCGCGAAGACCCTCGGTGTTGCCGCCGGTGGCGGACAAATCACCGATGCGACCGGACGCGTGAATGAGAAGGCGATTTACAGCCAGCGTGCGGCTTGGTGCGACTACAGCGGGCCGGTGGCCGCAGGCAAGAAGGGCGGGCCGGACGTTTGGGCCGGCATCACCATCCACGACGATCCCGCCAACCCGCGTCACCCAACACCGTGGATGTGCCGCGATGACGGTTGGTTCTCACCGGCATTCAACATGATCGAGCCATTCACGCTCAAGAAGGGTGAGAAGCTGACGCTGCGTTACCGCATTGTCGCCCACGATGGCGCAAAGCCAGCGATGTAAGCGAGAAACGCCGGAATCACCCGCGAGTTTACGCCTCGCATAACAAGTACCTACACCACGCGCTCCGGTTCGATGACGCGATACTTTGTGCTCGCGGGCGCGCGTACGGCCGTTGTGCAACGGCCATTTTCGACGCGCCACTCGACGGTGATGTCGCCAAGCGGTGTCGGGACGGTGCCTTGCGCCCATTCCAATCCACATGGCTGCGGCCGAACTTCGAACGAGCGCCAGCCGGCCACGGTGGGACGCACACCGAGAATGTGCGTGGAGAGAAGATACGTCGGGCCGGCAGACCAGCCGTGGCACCAACTCCCTTCAGGGTTCCAAAGCTCCCACCACGTCGTCGCGCCGGCGTCGAGCATTCGTTTCCACCGGGCGCGGAGATAATCGAGCGCAAACGTGTGCAACCCGGTCGTGTGCAACGCACCGAGCAAATAGGAGGATGCGTAAGGCGAGGCACACGCGACCACGCCTTCGGGATCCAGCGCCGGGTCCGCGCAGCATACGGATCCAAGGGCCGTGCGATGGACTTGCGAGGGTGCGATGCCAAAGAAGACAGCGAACGAATTGGTTTGCTGGCTGACCACCTTGCTGGATTCGTCTCCGACGCAGCAGTCCACGTAGGCCTCGCGCTCAGCGCTCCAGAACTGGCGATGGAATGCAGCCTTCACTTCGCGCGCGAGGGCACGGTAGCGAATCGCCAGCGGGCGGGCGTTAACAATCTCGGAAAGCGAGCCAGCCGCCTCCAGCGCGCGGGCGTAGAGGGCGTTGAGCGCGGCTTGCTCGCCGCGCTGGTCCAGATGCGCCCAATCTATGAACACCCAGCCGGGCGTGCCGGCGAGCAGCTTGTTCGGCGAAACGTAACGGGCGAACCATTTCAGCGCGTTCTGCACCTTCGGGTAAAGTTCCCGCACGAGGTCGGTGTCGCCGGTGTTCCAGTAGTAATCCCAAAGGGAATGAATCCACAGCAGCGAGGCGGCAGGCATGTGGCGGTCAGGAAACGTCGTCGGGTAAATGCCGCACATGCGGCCGCCCTCATCCTGCGAATGCCCGATGAGCCGCAGCACGCGCCGCATCAGCGCCGTGTCGCCGAATGCCACCGTGTTCACGAGGAACTGGATGTTGGCATCGCCCCAGTTCAGGGCGCGTTCGCGGCATGGACAGTTGGTGTAAACATCCTCCATGTTGAGCCGGACCGTGTCGGCGCCGGTCTTCCAGATGCGATTCAGCAGAGGATCGCTGCACTCGAACCGGCCGCGCTCCTCAACCGGGTAGGTGGAAACGTTGACGGTGAGCTGATCGAGATGGACGGTGTTGTTCGCGTGGCGGCAGTCAATCTGCACGTAACGGAATGCCCGTTTCTCGAACGGCTCCCACGTTTGCGCGCCGCTGCGCGTCACGAACCGGTCCGCATAGGCGAGTTCCTGGCGGTTCGGCCGCAGCGCTCCATCGAACAACCGCTCGCCGTAGCCGATGTCGAGGATCGCGCCCGCCGACGCGCGCAGTTGCAGTCGCGGATAGCCGGCGACCTCGCGGCCGAAATCCACGACCAGATACTGGCCGTCTCCAATCTCGGCCGGAAGTTTCTGGTGAAGCTGAAGACCGGCACCATGTTTCGTGAAGTCCATCAATAACGCCACGGCGCGCTCGCTACCGCCGCCGAACTGCCCCTGCCCGCGCGTCTCCGTGAACCGCTGCCACGCCTTCATGTCGGCGCCGCTGTTGTCCGCCTCCGGCGGCAACGGCGTGTCGAGCGCCGACTGCTGGTCGTGCGCTCCGTCGAGCACGTAGGGACCGCTGATGGCCCAGCCAGGCTGCGCCGCAGAGCCGATCTCCGGTGACTGCCATGCGCGCGGCAATTTGTCGGCTGCACCCACGAAGCGGACGATGGCCTTCCAGTGGTGCCGGCCTTGCAGCAGCTTCAACACAAGCCAGTTCCACCCGGAACGCAGCGGCACCTCCACCATCTTGCGGTTGTTGATCAGGCCCGGCACCACCACTTCGCCGTTGGCCCAGAGCTTGAGCGCCTGTGCGGTCGTCAACTCCAACCGGATGCTCTGTGGCTCATCGCTATAAACGCATGTGCAGGCGTAGGCAACCTGCCAGCTCGTCATCAGATGGTCGGTCTGGAAAAACTTTTGCAGGTCGAGCACCTCGACGGGATGGAGCGACTCGGTTTCGCCTGACGCGACAACCTGCGCCCCGCCGGTCTCCGTGTCCCGCAGGAATGGAATCTCGCGCGGTTCGAAGCCAAACCACGGCTCGCACGGCGGCTTGCCAATGACAACCGCAGGCGACCACTTGGAATCGTCGAAGTCCGGCTCGGTCCAGCCGACCGGATCGCGCCGCGCGTCAAACACCTCCGGGTAGCCGATCTGTGTGCTCATCCGCGACAGGTCACGGAACCACGCGGTGCCTGCGAGCGTCTTCCACGTCGCATCGCTCCAGACGTTCAGCGCGCTGCATTCGAACAGGAAGCCGGCGCGACCCAGGATATAGCTGAACGTGCTCTCGCCGTAGTGATGCACCAACACTGCCAGCGTATTCCTGCCCTCGCGCAAGAACGGCATGATGTCCAGTTCGTCGTAGCTCTGCCATCGCGGGTCACTTCGCGACGGACCGCGACAGACAAACTGGCCGTTGATCCAGAAAACGTAACGCGAATCGGCCGTCAACCGCGCGACGGCTCTCTGCGGCACATGCGTCAGGTTGATGTCACGGCGGAAATACGCGTAGGCGTTGCGCGGCGTCGCCTCGCCATCGGTCCAAATCCAGTCTCCAAACCAATTCATGAGAGCCACCGGGTCAAGACTCCCTGGCCGGTGCCATGTTGTTTAAGCCGTTGCGTCCACTCATGTCAGGTCGTCGGCGGCTTGACGATCACCAGCCCGAATTCCTCGACGGACTGGATCATCTTCATTATCTGGTCCAACAGCAACGGCTTGGTGAGGTAACTGTGCGCACGCAGGTCGTAGGTCTGCAGAATGTCGCTTTCCTCCTGGGAAACCGTAAGCACCACCACGGGGATGTCGAGCAGTTGGGGATCGGCTTTGATTTCCGCAAGAACCTCGCGACCGCTTTTCTTCGGCAGATTCAGGTCCAGCAGGATCAGGTCCGGCCGCGGCGCGCCCGCATGTTTGCCTTCCCGGCGCAGAAACGCCAGCGCGTCCTCACCGTCCGTGGCTACATGGACTTCATTGCGCACTCTGCCCGCCTGAAACGTGGCAAGCGTCAGCCGCGCGTCGCCGGGGTTATCTTCCACCAGCAGAATCTCAATTGGTTTTCCTATCGTGTTCGGATTCACTGTGAATCTCCTGTCATTCACCAAATCTAGCGGACGGTTCGCTTTTTTGCGAATGTCGGCAAGAGCGCAACCCGCTGAAGGTCATAGTTTGACGCTTTCACCGCCGCGCGTCAATACGCTTGCACGAAACTTACTTCGCGCGCGCGATCTTGACGTTGTCCACGTAGAACACCGTTTTCTCCGTCGCCCCACTCATAAAACCTAGCCATTGGAGCCGCTGGAAGTCCTTGTGGCCGAACGGCAGGCCGGCAAATTTCTTCGCCTCGCTGCCACGCGGCTTCACGGTCAAGTCGTAACTGCCGTTGGCATCGCGGCCGGCGGCGAATTTCGCCTCGATATGAACCCATTGGCCAGACGGCACGGCCATCAGCGCCTGCTTGCCCGCCAGCAACTCACCGGCGGCAGTCACGCGCAGACTCGGCCCGACCCGATACGGCGAGCTGGCGTCGCGGCACTCGATCGTCGGCAACGCGCCTTTCTCCACACGCAGGTCGAACGACACCACCAGCGTGCCGCGAACAAAGTTGAACTTGCTGTAGTAGAAATGCGGCTGCCAGGCCTGCGCCAACCCCGGGGCGTCCACAATCTTCAAGCTGCGCCGCCCCGACGCGGAGGTTTCACTGGTGACGGCGATCTGGCCGGGGCTGTCCGCGCCGGAAAGCGTACAATTCTCCGGCCGGCTGCCGACCGGCGTTTTCTCAAAACCATCCTCGATAGAGGTCACTTCCTTCCAAACCTCGAACACCGTCGGCAGACGTTTGATTTTCTTCGGCAACGCCACCCAGTTTTTGTCGCCGACGAGACCCACGGTGCTGATATCAATCGGCTTGAACCCAAGTTTGAACGCGGGCGAATCCGGCTTCAGCCGGTAATCGTTGCGCGCGACGTTGACGAACTTCGGGTCGGCGACGACCGAGTTTTTGTCTTGCCCCATCTCCTGCTGCCACTCGGCGAACGTCGCGCCGACGAACGTCGGCTCGCCGCCCGCGCGCCAGTAAATGTTGCGATCCATCCGATAGTTTTTGTTGCTCCAATTCCCGCCGAGCAACGGTCCGCGCTCCTGATAAACGATGTTCTGCTCGAACGTGAAGGAACAGTGTTCCTCCTGCCGCGAACGGGCGATGAGGCGCTCGGCGGATTTGGCGAGGATGTTGTTGCGGACGATGTTCTCGCGGCCGTAGTGCTGGTGGAACCCGCCGTCCTTGACCAGATAAACGACGTTGTTCTCCATGAGCAGGCCCGTGCTGCCTTCGTCGGTGTAGAGGCCCCAGCCGCCATAGCTGTAGCTGAGCACGTCGTGGATGAGGTTGTTGCGCAACGCGCCGCCGGCCTGGTTGCCCAGCGTGTAGATGCCGCCCATGTCGCTCAGGACGCCTTTGCCGATGTGATGGATGTGGTTGAACTCCGCGACGTTGCCAAATCCCTCGTGCGGCCCGTAACCCCACGTCCAACCGATGGACATGCCGGAGTAATAGAAGTCGCAGATTTCGTTGTGCGAAATGATGTTGTTTGCGCTTTGGCCAACCCAGACGCCAATGCCCGCGTGGAACACGTGCCCACCGTCGTGGATGAAGCAGTTGTGAACGATGTTGCCGCGGGTGCGCACCGCGTCGCCAGCCGGCAGGTCGTTACCGCGGACGTATTCGCCGAGCCGCACGCCGCCGCCGCCGAGGTCGTGGATGTGGCACTGCTCGATGCGGTTGCCGCGGCAGCCTCGCGCAAAGTTGACGCCATATTGGCCGGCGTGCGCGACTTCGCAACATTGGAGGACGCAATCGAGCGCGCCGTTGGCGGAAATGGCTGCGTCGAGGAACGTCACCGCTGCCTGGCCATCCGCCGGCTTGTCGCGCGGAATTTCCCAGTCCCCGTGCTGGAACGACAGCCCCACCAGCCGCACGCCACGGACGAACTTGCCGTTGTCCGGGTCGCCCGCGAATCGCACCAGCGTCATCAGCGCCGGCGCGACCACTTCGGCCTTTCGCATGTCCTCGCCCGGCCTCGGCCAGTAGCTCAGTACACCGGTCTTGCGGTCGAGATACCATTCGCCCGGCGAATCGAGTGCCTCGCGGAGGTTCTCGACGTAGTAGCGCTGCTCCTTCTCCCAGTGGCTCATCGGCCAGCCGCTCGGTTGGACAAACCGCACTGTGCGCGCCTGCTCGTTCACCTCCGCGATGTGATGCCACGACGCCGTCCACGCATGAAATGCGACGATATTCACGTCGTCGAGGTTGCTCCAACACTTCAGGTCTCCTTCTTTGAACTTGAACCCGATCTTCATCTCCGGCGTCCATTTCTTCCGGTCGCGCACGAGCGGCACCAGGGTCCCCTCGGTGCGCAGATAACCTTCGTTCGGCGTCCGCGCACGCGTTGCGCGCTGACCGTTAACGAAAAGTTGGTGAAAATACCATTTCCCCGCTGCCACCTCCGGCACCTGCGCCGTCCAGAGTTTTCCCTCACCCTTCTTCCAACCTGTGATCACGCGTCCGCCGCTGAACACCGGCCGCTCGCCCGGCGCAGCCGTGTAAACCACGCCTGAATCCTCCGGCCCAAACGTCAGCGTTTCCGCAAGACGATGAACGCCGCCGCGAACAACGACTGTTGGCGAATTTTGGATTTTGAATTTTGGATTTTGGATTCCCGAGCCGCGCACCGCGTCGCGCGCCCTCGTGATCGTCGCAAACGGCCCGTCGCTCTTCTCCTTGTTTGGCGCGGCCAGTTTGCCGCTCCACTGGTCGTTGCCGTCCGTCGCGACGTAGAGACTCGCCCCGGACACCGCTGGGGCAGCCTGCGCCGCCACGACACTCATAATGAGAACACAAACGACTCCGACTGACTTCCAAAGAATGGTTTTCATGATTTGCGGGAGAAACGCTCACATGCTGGCTACCAGCCGGACGAAACCGCGTCAACCACGGAGTTGCCACATCGCTGACTTACTAATTGCAGCGGGGGTGAAATTTCTGTATGCGTTGACGGCGCTATGGCTGATAAACGCGCCCCTATCAACGGCCTCCCGCCACGCCGCGTCATCGAGGTGGCCAAGGAGCTTCATCTCGATACCGACTGTATCCTGCCACACGGGCATTACATCGCGAAGATTCCCATCGGTGAATTGGCGGCGCGCGCCGGCCAACCCGATGGCAAACTCATTCTCGTCACCGCCATGACGCCGACACCGCAAGGCGAAGGCAAGACCACCGCGACCATTGGTCTGGCCGACGCGCTGAGGCGGCTCGGCAAACGCAGCATGTTCTGCCTGCGTGAGCCGTCGCTGGGGCCTTACTTCGGCATGAAAGGCGGCGGCACCGGCGGCGGCCTCGCGCAGGTGGTGCCGGCGGAGGATATCAATCTGCATTTCGTCGGCGACATGTATGCGGTGGAGAAAGCCAACAACCTCCTCGCCGCGATGACCGACAATCATCTCCAGCACGGCAACGAACTCGGCCTGGACTCGCGCCGTATCGTGCTGCGCCGGGTGATTGATTTCAACGAGCGGTCACTGCGCGACATCATCATCGGCCTCGGCGGTCCGCAGCACGGCGTGCCGCGGCGCGACGGTTTCAACATCACGCCCGCCTCGGAGGTCATGGCAATCCTCTGCCTCGCGCGGGACTACGCCGACCTCGGTGAGCGCGTGGCGAACATGGTGGTCGGATTCACCTACAAAGGCGAGCCGATCCGCGCCGACCAGCTTCAGGCCGTCGGCGCAATGCAAGTGCTCTTGCGGGACGCCATCCATCCGAACCTCGTGCAGTCGCTCGAAGGCACGCCGGCGTTCGTGCATGGCGGGCCGTTCGCGAACATTGCGCAGGGCACCAACACCGCCGTCGCCACGCGTCTGGCGCTGAAGTTGGCGGATTACGTCGTGACGGAGGCCGGCTTTGCGACCGATCTCGGCGCGGAGAAGTTTTTCCATATCAAGTGCCGCACTGCCGGCCTGAACCCGAGCGCCGCCGTCATTGTCGCGACGTTGAAGGCGGTGGCTTATCACGGCGGCTTCAAGGAAACCGGCGGCCTCGGCAATCTCGCCAAACACATCGAGAACATTCGCCTTTTCGGTTTGGAACCGGTGGTCTGTCTCAGCCACTTCCCCGACGACCAGCCGGCCGACGTCGCGAAGATCGTGCGGTTCTGCGCGAAGCAAGGCGTCGAGGCGGTGCCGTCGGCGCACTACGACAAAGGCGGCGAGGGCGCGACCGCGCTCGCCGAGGCGGTGCTGCGTGCCGTCGAGAAGAAGGGTCGTGCCAAACTGCGCTTCCTCTACCCGCTCGACGCGCCGCTGGAAAAGAAAATCGAAATACTCGCCCGCCGCGTCTATGGCGCTGACGGCGTGAACTTCGACGGGCGGGCGCAGGGCAACCTCAAGCTTCTTCAGGAGCACGGCTTCGCACATCTGCCCATTTGTATTGCCAAGACACCGCTCTCGCTCTCAGACAATCCCGCGCTGCGCGGACGGCCGCGCGACTTCCGCATCACAGTCAACGAACTGCGTGTCTCGGCTGGGGCGGGCTTCGTGGTTGCCATCTGCGGCAATATCGTCACGATGCCAGGTCTGCCGAAGGTTCCGGCTGCCGCGCGAATCAAAGTGCTGCCCAACGGCCAGGCGACCGGGTTGAGTTGAGCCGTTGCTGCACCACACCGTGACGCGATTACTGCGCCAGCGAGACGCAAATGATTTCCTTGTCGTTGCGCGCAAAGACGCAGCGATTGGCAAACGCGGGATGTGACCAGACAATCTTGCGGCCGGCGGCGGTGTTGGTTGGATCCAACAGGTGCGTGCGGCTGATCTCTTCATATCCACGCGGACTGAGTCTGGCGATGATCAGGTCGCCTTTCTCATTGTAGAGGAAAAAGCGGTCACCGTTCTTGATAAGGAACGCGTTGGCCCAGCGCCGGCTCTTCTCATTGGCCGCGCCGGTCGGCACCATGCTCTCCCAGATGCGCTCGCCCGTGTCGGCGCGCAGGCAGCGGAACTGCCCGTAGCTGCACACGCCGTAGATATGGCCGTCTTCGATGAACGGCGTGCTCATCAGGCTGTGCAGCTTGTCGGTGTTCTTCTCGTTGCCGCTCGCGCCGCGCCAGAGTACCGTCGCCGCCGGCTTCGTCGCGTCGAGTCTCATCATCATCGGCCCGTCGTAGAACGCTGTGATGAACAACAGGTCGCCCAGCTTCCGCGGTGTGGCCAGGCTCAGGCCGTATCGCGCTGCGAACGGCTCCGACCAATAGAGCCTGCCGGTTTTCGGATCGAGCGAGTTCAACGCCTCCGGATGCCAGACGATAAGCTGTCGCTGGCCGCCGGCTTCGTAGATCATCGGCGGACTGTAACCCGGCTCGCGCGCCGTCAGTGCGCGCCAGATTTCCTTGCCGTTGTCCTTGTCGAATGCCACCACCGTGCTGCCATCACCGCCAACCAGGCAAATGAGCCGTTGACCATCGATCAGTGGATGACCGGCAAATCCCCAGTGGGGCGATCTGATGCCGTAGTCCTTCTTCAGCTCACGCGACCAGATTTCCTTCCCTGACGTCACATTGAGGCAGCAGAGATGGCCTTCCGCGCCGAGTGTGTAAACCTTGCCTCCCGCAACCAGTGGCGTTGTGCGCGGCCCGGCGGGATAGCTGATAGTGTAGGTGCATTCGTATTCGTGTGTCCAAAGCAGCTTGCCGTCGGTTTCGTTGAAGCAAAGTACGCGTTCCTTGCCCGCGATGGCATCGCTCGCAAATGGATTGGCCGGGTTACTGACGCCTTCCGGCAACACACGGTCGGTGACAAACACCCGCCCGCCCGCCACCGCCGGTCCCGCATATCCGCCACCGAGCGGTGCGCGCCATCGTACCAGCGGGCCACCTGCGGGGAATTTTTCCACGATCCCCGTCTCGCGCCAAACTCCGTCGCGCTGCGGGCCGAGCCACTGCGGCCAGTCGTCGGCGCATGTCACGCTGACAACCATCCAACCGAGAGCAACACTCAACATCACCGGCAGTGAGTTATGACACCGTCTCATCGCATTACTCCAAAAACAGTTCGCCATCTCCATAAACAACACAGGAGCCGCAAGACAATGCTTGCGACTCCTGCATATAGCACTCCCCTGCCGCCAACACGATTCCATCCTGTTGCGGCAAAAATGAGCAGGCAGACTACTTGCCTAGATTCTTACCGAGATCACCCAACGCCTTCTTGGCGTCCTCCGCGGCCTTGGCCGCCTTCTCTTGGAGCTGCTTCTGCACATCGGCAATCAGATCCTTGATGGCCTGCTGTTGCTCTGGCGTAAGTTTGGCGTTGGTAGCCAGCACCTGCAACTGGGCCGTTGCTCCCGCGTAGTTGCCGGCCTTGACAGCATCCACCGCTTTCTGCGCGCTTTCCTTCACGCTCGGCTCGGCCGAGGCGAAACTGCTCTCCACGCGTGACGCCGGACTTCCGCCGCAGCCGATCATCGCCGCGGACGCAACAAGCACCCCGCACAACATTCCAATGTATTTCTTCATATACGCCTTCTCCTTTGGGATTCAGACCAGTCTCGCACTGCATTCCGGCTCTGTCAAATCCGCCCCGCCGCCGGCCCGTAACCTTGCTGGACGTAGTCGCGCAACATCCGCTCGCTGTTGAATTGCGGCAATACGGTCGCAATGCTCGCCTTCATCGTCGCGATCCACGCGGCGCGGTTCTTGTAGTAACGCGGCACAATGTCGCGTTCCAACAGTTCGTAGAGCGACGAGGCGTCGTGACGCGCCTGGCGCTTCGGATTGGCGAATTCCCTGCCCGCGCCAATGTCCCAGCCATTCGTGCCGTCGTAGGCTTCGGGCCACCAACCGTCGAGCACGCTGCAATTGGGCGCGCCGTTGATGCCGGCTTTCTGGCCGCTGGTGCCGCTGGCTTCGAGCGGGCGCTGCGGGTTGTTGAGCCACACGTCCACGCCCTGCACCAACCGCCGCGCCACGGCGATGTCGTATTCCTCCAGCAACACAATCCGCCCGCGGAATTCCGGCCGTTCGGCCCATTGGAAAATCCGCCGCAACAATTCCTGCCCGCCGCCGTCCTCGGGATGCGCCTTGCCCGCAAACACGAATTGCACTGGCCGCCCGGAACGATTGACAATGCGCTGCAATCGTTTCGGGTCGCTGAACAGCAGGTCCGCGCGCTTGTAGGTGGCGAACCGCCGCGCGAAACCGATCGTCAGCGCATCCGGGTCGAGCAGTCGCATCGCCGCCGCAAGCACGTCCTCCGGCGCCGCGCTATGACGGGCGCGCATTGCCGCGGTGCGCTCGCGGCAAAACTCCACCAACCGCCTCTTCTGCGCCGCATGCGCCGCCCAAATCGCCGAGTCGGGTATCCGCGCCATCGTCGCGCGCCAGAATGCCGCGTCGCTGAGGCTCAGCCTCCAGTCGGGGCCGCCGTAACGATCAAAGAGAGCCGCCAACTCCGAACCGAGCCACGTGTCCACGTGGACGCCGTTGGTCACCGCCTGAATCCGATCCGGCTTGCCGCGCCAGAAATGCCGCCACACGTCGTTCTCGACTTTCGCGTTGAGCTTGCTGACGCCGTTGGTCCAACTCGACAGGCGCAGCGCCAACGCGGTGAGATTCACCGGGCCGCGCTTCGGGTGCTCCAGCGCCATCTCATGCAACCGCTTGAACCGCACGCCGAGTTCGCGGCAATCGCCGGCGAAATACTTCTCCACCAGCGCAGGGTCGAATTGTTCGTTGCCCGCCGGCACCGGCGTGTGCGTCGTGAACACCGTGTTGGCTGTAATACGCCGGCATGCCGCGTCGAATTTAACGCCGCGCTTCTTCAGTTCGCGCAACCGCTCGATTTGCAGGAAGGCGCAGTGGCCTTCGTTCAGATGCCATGCCGCCGGCTTGATGCCGAGCGCACGCAACGCCCGCACGCCGCCAATGCCAACGAGCCGTTCCTGGCAGAGCCGCACTTCGCGTCCGCGGCAGTAGAGTTGGCCGGTAATGGCGCGGTCGCCAACGCAGTTTTGCGCGATGTCGGTATCGAGCAACAGCACCGGCACGCGGCCCACTTGCACCAGCCAGACCTTCGCGCGCACGACGCGGCCGGGGAACTCGACACCAACGATCACTTCACGGCCATTCTTGCCGGCGACTGGCCGCACGGGCCAGCGGCTGAAGTCATGGCGCGGGAAAAGATTCGCCTGCCGGCCGCTCGGTTCGAGTTGCTGGATGAAGAAGCCGTTGCGGTAGAGCATGCCGACGCCGACGAACGGCAGGCCGATGTCGCTCGCGGTCTTGGTGTGGTCGCCAGCGAGAACGCCAAGACCACCGCTCATGACCGGCAAACACTCGTGCCAACCATATTCCATGCAAAAGTAGGCGACCGGCCCGCGCGCGTCATAGCCGCTTGTGCGCGGCCCGGCCAGATGCGAGTCAAGCGCAGCAAGCGCGCGGCCGTAGGCACGCAGGAATTTCACGTCGCGCGCCAGCGCCTGCCAGCGCGCGGCGGGCACTCGTTGGAGCAGATCCACGGGATTACCCGTCGCGGCCCAAAGCGCCGGCTGGACGAACGCGAAGCAATCGCGCGCGGCGGCACTCCAGGTCCAGTGGAGATTGTAAACGAGTTCGGTGAAACGCGACAGTTCGCGCGGCAGAACGATGGAGGATGGAAGTGTTGGAATCTGCATAAGAGTAATCTGTTATTTGAGGCTGAACGCGAAATATTGACTGAATGGCTTGCGTCACTCGCAGCGGCTAGCCCATGCCAAGACGTTTTTTGCCCTCAGGCGACATCATATCGGGATTCCACGGGGGATCCCAAACCACTTCGACGGTGGCATCCTCCACGCTGGCGAGGCCGAGCAGTTTCTGCCGCGCGTCGGCGGCGATGACCGGTCCCATGCCGCAACCGCGCGCGGTGAGCGTCATCTTCACGTCCACGCGCCGCCCGCCCTGCGGCGATTGCACTGTGCGCATGTCGTAAATCAGGCCAAGGTCCACGATGTTGACGGGAATCTCCGGATCGTAACAGTTCTTCAGCGCCTCCCAGACCTGCTGCTCGAAAACCTTTTCGTCCACCGCGCCCGCGTCGACAGCCTTCGCAGGCACTGCGGGTTTTTCGAAGCCGAGCGCATCCGCATCGTGCGGAGCGATGTGATAAAGTCCGCCGCGCGCCGAGACGGTGTAACCGCCGAGCGTCTGTGTGATCGTCACCTCCAAGCCCGCCGACAACGTGCTGACGTGGCCGGACGGTATCTGGGTCGCCTGACAATCCCGTTTCAGAGCAATGACTTCGTTGGCCGCCATAACGCCTTTCTTTTGAACGGGCAAAACTCAATGCCGCGTTTCTCCGCACCGCCAGCACGATCTTGCCGGAATTCTTCCGGTCGAGCATCCGCTGCCGGGGCGCCACCGTTTCCTGATCGCTTTCGTCGCGAGCGCAATCTACACGCCCGTGAAACGGTGCGCAAGACAAGTGCGAACAGGCGCTTTCCGCTTGAGTTTTCGCGCTGAAAAATGTCTTCTCCTCACGTCGGCGCGGGCGCTACCTCGACCTCGTCACGCGCGGCAAAGTGAAACCCGGCTGCGGACCGCTCAACACAAAATGAAAACATCCCTCGCCATCGTCTGTATGATTGGAATCAGCCTCGCCGGCACCGCTTCCGGCGAAACTCCCGCGCCGAAGCCCCAACCTCGCGGCTACAACATCCCGCTGATCGACCTCGCGAACCAGACGAAGCGCCAGGTCATTGTGGACAAGGAAGCCGGGCAGTATCTCGGTCATCCGACCACCGTGCTGCTCGAAGACGGCCGCACGATGATCGCGGTCTATCCGAAAGGCCACGGCCGCGGCGCGATCGTGATGAAGCGCAGCACCGACGGCGGGCGCACGTGGTCTGGGCGGTTGCCAACGCCGGCGAGTTGGGCCACGTCCAAGGAAGTGCCCACGCTCCATCGCGTCGTGGATGCCGCGGGCAAGAAGCGGCTTATCATGTTCTCCGGCCTCTACCCGATTCGCATGGCGATGTCCGAGGACGATGGCGCGACATGGAGCGAACTGAAACCCATTGGCGACTTCGGTGGCGTCGTCACAATGGCGAGCGTCGAGCGGCTCAAGAACGGCAACTACATGGCGCTCTTCCACGACGACGGCCGGTTTCTGCGCGCCGACGGCAAGTCGCAGAAACCGCCGATCTTCATCGTCTACAAAACCATCTCCGCCGACGGTGGCCTGACGTGGAGCCAGCCCGTCGCCATCGCGTCGCATCCGCCCGCGCACCTGTGCGAGCCGGGCGCTGTGCGCTCGCCCGACGGCAAACAGATCGCCGTACTGTTGCGCGAAAACAGCCGGCGGCTCAACTCATTCGTCATTTTCTCCAACGACGAAGGCGAAATGTGGAGCGAGCCGCGCGAACTGCCCGGCGCGCTCACCGGCGACCGCCATGTCGCTCGCTACGCGCCCGACGGACGGTTGTTCATCACGTTCCGCGACACGACACACGAGAGTCCAACCTACGGTGACTGGGTCGGATGGGTTGGCACCTACGACGATATCGTCCATGGCCGCGAGGGGCAGTATCGCGTGCGGTTGATGGACAACCGCAAGGGCGCCGATTGCACCTATGCCGGCTTGGAACTGCTGCCCGACGGCACGTTCGTCACGACAACCTACGGCCACTGGATCGCCGGCGAATCGCCGTTCATTGTCAGCGTCCGCTTCACGATGAAGGAACTCGACGAACTCGGCGCAAAAATCGCCGCCGATCCCGCGCTCCAGCCGGCGAGCGTCAACAGCGACCTCGGCCCGCAATACGCTGACAGTGTGCGCGCGTTCCAAGGCATCCCCGGCATCGAACGCGCCGCCAACGGCCGCCTCTGGGCCACGTGGTATTCCGGCGGCACCGGCGAAGGCCCTGACAATTTTGTCGTGCTCGTCACCAGCGTCGACAACGGCAAATCGTGGTCGAAGGTGAAACTTGTCATTGATCCCCCCGGCCCGGTGCGTGCGTTCGACCCGTGTCTCTGGCACGACCCCCAAGGCCGGCTCTGGCTGTTCTGGGCGCAAGGCGCGTCGTGGTGGGATGGCCGCGCCGGCGTCTGGGCCATCGTCACGAAAAACTCCGGCGACGAAAAGCCGAAGTGGTCCGCGCCGCGCCGCATCGCCAACGGCATCATGATGAACAAACCCACCGTCCTCACCACCGGCGAGTGGCTGCTCCCCGTCGCCGTCTGGAAACGCCCCGCCTCCGGCCTCAAGAACATGGCATATGCCCACAATCTGGGCGGCGAAACCGGCGCAAACTCCCTCTGCTCCACCAATAAGGGCGCGACATGGAGTCTCCGCGGAGGTGCGCAGGTGCCGAAGCGCGTGTTCGACGAGCATATGATTATCGAGCGCCGCGACGGCAGCCTCTGGACACTCGTGCGAACCGAATACGGCATCGGCGAGAGCGTTTCCACCGACCGCGGCAAAACGTGGAGCGACGGCCAGCCTTCCAGCATCCCGCACGTCAACTCGAGGTTCTTCATCCGCCGCCTCGCCTCCGGCAAGCTTCTCCTCGTCACCCACGAGCCGCCCGACAAGAAAACGCGTTCCCATCTCATCGCGCATCTCTCCGATGACGACGGCAAGACGTGGCGCGGCGGGCTGATGATTGACGAACGTGCCGGCATCTCCTACCCCGACGGCGTACAAGCCCCCGACGGCACGATTTATATCATTTATGATTTCGCGCGCACCGCCGAGAAACAAATCCTCATGGCCACCTTCACCGAATCCGACGTGGCCGAGGGCAAATGGTCGTCGCCCCAGGCCCGGCAACGTGTCGTCATCAACCAAGCGACCGGTGGGAAGAAGAAGTGAGTCAACGCGAACCAGCTTGAGCCAATCCCATCTAATAGCCGGCGGGGACGTTGAAGACGGAACGGCATCCGTGTTAGGGTCAAATGATTATGAAAAAGGTTCTGGTTCCACTCGCACCAGGGTTCGAGGAGATCGAGGCAATCACGATCATTGACATCCTGCGCCGCGCCGGCGTCGAGGTGACGGTAGCCGGCACACAGCCTGGCGCGATCGAGGCGTCGCGCAAGACCAGACACCTGCCGGACTGCGGGCTGGATGACGCGCTGACGCGCGCCGACGAGTTCGACATGATCGTCCTGCCCGGCGGCCAGCCCGGCACCAACAACCTCCGCGCCGACCCACGTATCAAGACACTCATCGAGCGGCTGCGCGCCCGGAACAAAATCATCGCCGCCATTTGCGCCGCGCCGACCGTGTTGTCGGCTTACGGCGTGCTGAAAGGCAAACGCGCCACCTGTCATCCCGGTTCGCGGGCACAACTGGCCGCCGGCGAAGTCGTGGACGATCGCGTCGTGGTGGACGGGCCGGTGATCACCAGCCAGTCGGCAGGCACGGCGATGGAGTTCGCCTTCAAGTTGGTTGAACTGCTCTGCGGCGCGGAGAAAGCCGCCGAGGTTAACCAGGGAGTGCAAGCCCGGCTGTGAGACTCATCGGCATCGTCGGACTGGCCCTGCTCTGGGCGGTTGTGGTGCTGGCGCTGGGCAAACGCCGGCTCCAGGCGCGAACTGCGCACGTCGCCGCCGTGTGGTCGCGTGTCCAGGCCGCTCTGGAGAAACGCCATGATCTCGGCCGCCAGATGGTCGCCGGCGCCGCGCGCCCCGACGATTTGCCCGTTCTCGAGCTGCACGACGCGCTCACGCAGGCGGAGTTCGTGTCCGGTTTTGCGATGAAAGCGCGGGCAGAAGATCAATTGAGCCGCAAATTGCGCGATGCCCTCGTGGTTGGCGGCGACGAACGGTTTGTCGAAGCTGCGACGGCGCTGCCCGCGGTGTTCGCGGCCGCGCAAAGCGCGGCGAACGACTACAACGCGCAAATCCGCGACTACAACGCAGCGCTGGAACGTCAGTCCATTGTGGCGCGTTTCTTCCGCTACGAGCCGCACGAGGAATTCCTTCTGGATGCGATGGAAGGAGACAAGAGTTGAGCCACGTTCATCAACTTGCCGAGATCCAACACTGAGTTTGCCAGCCGCCATGCCCTCCACCACGTCACATCCCCTCGCACTGACCATCGCCGGCTCCGATAGCTGCGGCGGCGCAGGCGTGCAGGCAGACCTGCGCACGTTCTGGGCGCTCGGTGTTCGCGGCGCGAGCGCCATCACCGCCCTCACCTGCCAGAACGAGCGCGAAGTCATCGGCGTCCAGGCGGCACGCTCCAAAATCGTCAGTCTGCAAATTCAAGCGGTGTGCGACGAAGCCCGGCCGGCAGCAGTGAAAACGGGGATGCTGGCGAACACATCCATTGTTGCAGCCGTGGCGCGTGAACTGGCGCGGTGGCGGTTGAAGAACGTTGTTGTGGACCCCGTTATGATATCCAGCAGCGGCCACCGGCTGTTGAGCGCGCGAGCGGTTGCGACGTTGCGTGATGAACTGCTGCCGTTGGCGACGCTCGTCACTCCCAATCTCGACGAAGCCCGCGTGTTGCTTGGCGGCGAACCGATTCGCAGCGTCCGGCAGATGCGGGAGTCTGCCAGGCGGCTCTCCGCGCGCATGGGCACCGCCGTGTTGATCAAGGGAGGCCACCTGCCGGAAGGCGAGCCAGCCGTGGATGTACTGTGCGAAAGCGGGAGGCTTCACGAATTCCGCGCGCCACGCGCGGCAGCGGTAAAGATTCACGGCAGCGGCTGCATCTACTCGGCGGCGATTGCGGCATGGCTGGCGCGCGGAGCCGGTCTGGTCGAGGCGGTGACGCGGGCGAAGAGCTACGTCACCCAACAGTTCCGAAACCGTCGCCGGGCGTGATCTTATGCCGGCAGGAAGACGCGGAAGGTGGTTCCTTTGCCCGGGGAACTCTCCACTTCAATGCGGCCGTGGTGAGCGTCAATGATCTTGCGCACGACGGCGAGGCCAAGCCCCGTGCCGGCAGACTTGGTGGTAAGAAATCCATCAAACAGCCGCTCGCGCACTTCGGCCGTCATGCCAACACCGGTATCGCTGATGTTCACGCACACGCCTGGCTCGCGCGCTTGCGTGGTGATGGTGAGCGTGCCGCCTCGCGGCATCGCCTGGGTGGCATTGAGGATGAGATTGAGCGCGGCTTGCTCGATCTGCGTACGGTCCAGCGACGCGAGCGGCAGGCCAGCCGCCGGTTGCCACTGAAGCGTGATGCTTTGTTGCATCAGCTTGTGGCGCACGAGCAGCAACACATCATCGAAGAGCGCGTTTACGTCGGTCGGCTTCAGTTCCGGCTCGCTGCGTCGCGCAAACGTCAGCGT
The DNA here is from genome assembly GCA_016235595.1 of Verrucomicrobiota bacterium. Lineage (GTDB taxonomy): Bacteria > Verrucomicrobiota > Verrucomicrobiia > CAIQCK01 > CAIQCK01 > CAIQCK01. The sequence goes on along the minus strand of JACRJX010000007.1, from coordinate 275,901 downwards.
CTGGTCCAGGATGCGGTTCATCTGGTCCATCTTCTCGCCGATGATGGTGGCGTCCTTGGCGCGTGGATCGTCGGCGTCAAACCGGAGGTCGAGCGAGTGGAACAGCATCTTGACGACCGTGAGCGGGTTGCGAATCTCGTGCGCAATCTCCGCGGCAAGCAAGCCGAGCGCGCTGAGCTGTTCGTTCTGGCGGAGTTGTTCCTCGACATCCAGGACCTTTTCGTAAAGTTGCGCTTTGCGCACCGCGACGGATCCAAGGCTGCCCAGTGCCGTCAACAACAGGATTTCGTCGTTGGAAAAACGGTGTGGTTCGCCGGTATAGACCGACAGCACTCCGATCACTTCCTCGCCAGAGACGAGCGGCACGCTCAAGAGCGACACCAATCCCTCCTGACGCGCCAGTTCGGTGTGCCGAAACTGATCGCTCTCCTGCACGTTGGGAATGGTCAGGTGCCGCTTGCGGCGCACGACAACACCCACGAGGCAGTCTGCGACTTTGAGGTTCGGCCGCCGCACGTAATCCTCGCCCGCGCCATCGCTGGCCTTCAACTCCAACTCCTCGCGATCCGGTGTCAGCAGCAGCACGGAACAAAGGCGCGCCCGCATCAGCCGCCGGGCCTCGCGCACGATGTGCCGGAGCACTTCTTCCAATGTGAGCGGCAGCAGGATGTCCTGGCCGATGGTGATGAGCGTGTCGAGCTGCGCGGCGCGCTGGCGGAGTTGGCGAATGAGCCAGGCATTGTGGAGCACGCGCGCAGCCTGTGCCGCCATCGCCAGCAGCAGTTCTTCATCGGCCGCGTTGAAGGCATCCGACCGGTCACAATCCACGTTGATCACGCCTTGAACCTGGCCCTCGAACTCCAGCGGCACAGCCAGTTCGCTGCGCACGCCTTCGCGGACAGCCACATAGCGCCGCTCACAGGTGACATCGCCGACGCGCAACGGCTGGCCGTGTTCGGCGACCCAGCCGGTGATGCCTTCACCAAGACGCAGTTTGAGGAGCATGGCCTTGGGTCCCAGCCCGAACGAATCCTCGATGTCCAACTGGCCGGTTTCGGGATTCAGAAGCACCACCGAACCGCTGTCAGCCTTGGTAATGCGCACGGCCTCGCGCAGGACGAGGCTGACCACCTGACGCGGGTCGAGTGTGGTGTTGAGCGCAGTGCTGATGTTGTGCAGCGCCTGCAACCGGTTGAACTGTTCGCGTAAATCCGAATCGTTGGTTTTCATTACGCACTGCGTTTCCGAAACCGACCCAATCTGGCAAGCCGGGCGGAAACGAACATGAGGGTTTGTAGTGGAGCCGGGCCGCAAAGTCCACAGGGATTGACTGGCCGGCACGCGGCCGCCAGCGAAACTGGCGGCAGTGACGGATTGACAGGATTCGAGGCTCTCCGTAAAGTCGCCTTCACCGCTTCGTGGCGGCGCAGCATGTATCACCTCATCATCGAAAACGGCACCCGCGAAGGCGAGTGTATTCAACCCAAGGGCGCGGAACTGTCCATTGGCCGCGACCCGGGCAATACGCTGCGGCTGGTGGACGACGGCATCTCCGGCCGCCACTGCGTCATACGGCTGACGCGGCGGGGTGTCGTCGTGCGCGACTGCAAGTCCACCAATGGCGTCTACGTCAATGGCAAGCCGATCAACGAAGAAACCCGATTATCCAGCGGCAGCCTCGTCGAGGTGGGCATGGTGGCGATGCGGTTCGAGTTCCTCCATAACGTGGACAGCCACAAACTGCGCACCACCCTGCTCTTTTGGATGGCAGCCGCCATGGTGACGCTGACGTTCTCGATCCAAGTGGCTGCCATCGGTCTTGCGTTCTGGACGCGGCACCACCGGTTCACACCGGCAGATACCGCCGCGGTCCTGCGATGGTTTCCGTTGCCGCCTGACCTGCCCGGCGCGCTGCCGCCCGCCGCTGTGCAACCCAACCCCGCCGCGCCTGTCACGCCGGCGTCAAATCAAGTGAGGTTCTGATGGCCACTGTCCTTCTCATCGTGAACCACGACCGTGCGGTCGTGGATGCTCTCGCCGCGCAACTGAACGCGCCGCCGTTCGCCGGGCAGTTCCACGTCTCTGGCGCGACGACGCTCGAAGAGGCCCTCGGTGCTTTCGAGGTCCAGCCCATGGACGCGCTCGTCAGCGACCTCGATGTCGCCGGGACACAGCTTGCCGAATTCGCCCGCTCGCGTTTTCCCGATCTTAAAGTCGTCTTCACCGCCGACGCGCCGTCCGCCGACATTGAGAGCCAAGTGCGCGCCGCCAACGGTTTGGGTCTGGTCGTGCAGCCACTCCGCGCTGAGAATATCGTTGCATTGCTCTCGACTGCGCCTGCACCCGTGGCGCCGACGCCGGAACCAATGCCGGCGGCCGCGCCTCCACCTCCTCCACAGGAAAATCCCGTTCCTCCCGTCGCTCCAGCACCGGCACCAGCACCGGTCGTCAGCACGCCACAAGTGGCTGTCAAGGTGCCCACGCCGACGTCAACACTGCCGCCTGCTGCGCCGCGCGCTGTTGTTGCGAAGCCGGCAACGGTTGTCGCCAAGGCTTTTGTTCCACCGCCACCGCCACCCGCTGCACCCGCGCCGCGTGCCGTGGCTACTGTGCCAAAGGCGACGCCACCGCAGCCGGTACCCCCTGCCGTCGTGGCGCCGCAACCTGCGCCGAGGCCCGTCGCGGTAGCACCGGTCACACCGCCACCACCGCCCGCTGCGCCGCGTGCTGTTGTTGCGAAGCCGGCAACGGTTGTCGCCAAAGCTTTTGTTCCACCGCCACCGCCACCTGCTGCGCCCGCGCCGCGTGCCGTGGCTACTGTGCCAAAGGCGACGCCACCACAACCGAGACCTGCTGCCGTTGTGGCACCGCAACCTGCGCCGAGGCCCGTCGCGGCAACACCGGTCGCACCGCCACCGCCTCCGCCGCCTCCGCCGCCGCCGCCCGTCGCACCCGCGCCGCGTGCCGTGGCTACTGTGCCAAAGGCAATGCCACCGCAGCCGGGACCCCCTGCCGTCGTGGCGCCGCAACCTGCGCCGAAACCCGTCGTGGCAACGCCGGTCGCACCACCACCACCGCCACCCGTCGCACCTGCGCCACGTGCCGTGGCCACTGCGCCAAAGGCAACGCCACCGCAGCCGGGACCCATTGCCGTCGCGATGCCGCAACCTGCGCCGAAGCCTGTCGCGGCAACACCGGTCGCACCACCACCGCCGCCTCAGCCACCGCGCCCACGCACGGTCGCCGCCAAGGCATTCGTGCCGCCGCCACCGCCACCTGTCGCACCCGCGCCGCGTGCCGTGGCCACTGTGCCAAAGGCAACGCCACCACAGCCGGGCCCCACTGTCGTCGCGGCACCGCAACCTGCGCCGAGGCCCGTCGCGGCAACACCGGTCGCGCCGCCACCGCCGCCTCAGCCACCGCGCCCACGCACGGTCGCCGCCAAGGCATTTGTGCCGCCGCCACCACCCGCCGCACCCGCGCCGCGTGCCGTGGCCACAGTGCCAAAAGCAACTCTCCCGCAGCCGGGGCCGACTGTCGCGGCGAAAGTGCTGACTGCTGTCACTGCGCCGAAACCCGTCGCGTCCACACCTGTCGCACCGCCACCACCGCCTCAGCCCGAACCAACGCCTCCTCCCGCTGCTGAGCCTGTGCCGCCAGCGAGCGAGCCGACGCCGGTGCCACAAGAATTGAACGTCGTGGTCCCGGAGCAACAGGAGACGCTGCCACCCGCTCCGGTGGAGTCCATTCCACCCCCTCCTCCGCCGCGCGCGAGCAACCCGATGATCGGCGCGGTGCTGGGGCCCTACTCCATCAAACGCGTGCTGGGCCGCGGCAACTGGGGCAGTGTTTTCGAAGCCGTGCAGGAGCAGGTGAACCGCACCGTGGCAATCAAGGTGCTGGAGCCGGAACTGCATGAGGATCCGGAGAAAATTGCGCAATTCTCATCGCTGGCCAGCCAGATGGCCAACCGGCGTCACAACAATCTGGTGGCGGTTTACGAGGCGGGCGAGTTTGGCGGTGTGCATTACTACGCGCGCGAGTTCATTGAGGGCCGCACGTTGCAGGAGATCGTCGAGTCGCCGCAGAAGCTCAGCCCGACACACACGTTGCGGGTGCTGATGGGCGTAGCGCGGGCGTTGTTGTATCTGGCGCATCACAACATTCCCATTGGCCCGGTGCCGGCAAAGAACATCCTGGTGGACACCGCCAATGGTGAGCCACATGTGTGCGGATTCTCGTTCCTGGACGGCACCAGCGGCGAGTTGGGAAGCTCCGCCACCGTAGAGATGCCGCAACTCGCGCGCACGTTGTGGAGCGCACTGGACCCGGCCGCGCCGCAATCACAGCAAGTCTATGCGCTGTTGAGGCGCGTCCTGACGGCAGAGCATCCGTTCCCGTCGCTGGATCATCTGCTGGCCGAGGCCGAGGCGCTGGAACGGTCGTTCCACAAACCGGTGGTCAAGAAAGCCCGGTCGGCCAGCTCACAACGGCCCGCCCTCAAGCCAATCATGCCAGGCGGGAAAGTGCCACTGGGCCAGCGTCTGCAAAAGAAACACTACATCATGGCCGGCGCGGTCGCGGGCGTAGTCGTGCTCGCGATGGCCGGGTGGTTTGCGTTCCAGCAGCTCTCGAAGCTGCCGGCCGCGGACGTGGACACGTTCGTCCATGTGCCGGCGGGCGAGTTTATCTACCAGAATGGCGAGAAGAAGAAGACGAAGGAGTTTTGGATCAGCAAATACGAAGTGACCATCGGCCAGTATCGCAAATTCTGGATGCGAGTTGGGGAAAAGGGAGACAAGAACTACGCGCACCCGAAACAACCGAAGAGCGTTGACAGCTCGCATACGCCAGAGGACTGGGAAAGGACACGCGCGGCTGTGGATGCCAAGACACCGCTTGAAGACGGGCACCCCTTCACGGAAGACTACCCGATTTTCAATGTCACCTACTGGGACGCGTATGCCTATGCGAAATGGGCCGGCGGCCGGCTTCCGACCCAGGAGGAATGGGAAAAGGCCGCGCGCGGCACGGACGGACGGTTGTATCCGTGGGGCAACAGCTTCGACGATCCCAAGCGCGTCAACTCCGGCAAGGACTATGACGCCATCAACCGCGGCAATATTGACGGTTACATCCGATGGGCGCCGGTTAACGCGCATCCCGGCGACGTAAGCCCGTTCGACGCCCGCGACATGGCTGGCAATGTTTGCGAATGGACTGACTCATGGGTGCCATTGAAGAACAACCCGAAGGAGCAGGCGCCTGTGATCTGTGGCGGCTCATGGGGCGACACGGAAGTGCGCGTGACGACGCGCCAGACCTCTGTGCTGCCCGGCCAATACCACCAAGTGATTGGTTTCCGCATCGTCCGGGACACCCCGCCATCCACACCGGTGGCGAAGTGACGGAGAAGAAGTGACGAGGTGGAAATGAAGAGTTGAGAGTTTTCAGAACTCTGCACTTCTGACTTTCAATTCTTCACTTTCCTGAACCGTGCGCGGTTGATGGGCCGACCCTCTGTCACGAAGTCGCGCTCAAAATCCGTCATCTCTTCCGGCGTTGTCGGCACGATCGGGGCGACGCGCTCGAAACTGGCATTGGCGTTGAAGCACAGCATCATCTCTGTGAAATAGTCCGTATGGTCGGTGGCCAGATGCGCGAAACCGCCCGGTTCCAGCGCCCGCGCCAGTGCTGCGACAAACGGCGGCTGAATCAACCGGTATTTATGGTGGCGTTTCTTCGGCCATGGATCGGGGAAGTAAATGTGGCAGGCAGCAATACTGGAGGGCGGGAAGAGCCATTCCACTGCGTAGCCTGACTCGATACGCAGCGCGCGCAGATTGCCTGCAATGCCGAGCCGTGGCGCTTTACGTTCCAGTTTCAGCACGCGCCCCTTAAGCCGCTCCACGCCGAGCCAGTTGCGCTCAGGGAACCGCTTCGCCCAGTGCAGCAGCAGCGAACCGTCGCCGCAGCCGAGATCCACCTCAATCGGCTGGCGTTTCGGGAATAGGATCGACCAGTCCAACCGTTCGAACCAACTCGGTGGCAAGTAAAGGACTTTGTAAGGAACGTCGTTTGGCATCGTTCATTTGTGCAACTGAAAAGACGGAATCACAAACCCAAAACTCCATGTGCGCGAATCTTTTTGCTCGTGCTGGGTTTCAATCCTGCGAAAATGGGAGATGTGATTATGAACCGATTGACAGCTTTGCTCACCGCGACTTGTCTGCTGACCTCGCTTGCCGCCTGGGGACAGGACACCCCGAAACGCGAGCGCAGCGGGTCACGCAACGTGAGTGCGCCGGTCGCCGGGCGCACGCTTGGCGTGTTCGGTCTGCCTTCGCAAGTCGGTGAGAAGATGAAGCTGACCAATGATCAGAAACAGAAGGCGATGGAGATCGCTCAGAAATACCGGCCGCAGCTTGAAGAGATACGCAAGAAGATGTTGGACGATTTTCGCTGCATACTGACCGACGAACAGAAAAAGACGCTGGACGAAGCGGTCGAGCAAAGGCGGCGTTCCCAACAAGGACGCGGTGAAGGCGGACGCCCGCCAGGAGATGGCGGCGATCGCAAGACCAGCGGCAACCGCGACAAGGAGTAGAACAACCGCTGTAGTCTCTCACCCTGTCGTGCGTGACCGGCAACAGCATAGCCGATGTCCGCGCGTCGGGTTCGCAATCAAGGAATGTCATGGAACTGAAAACGGTCCCCATCGAGAAACCGGCCGATCTCAACTTCATTCTCGGCCAGGCGCATTTCATCAAGACGATTGAGGACCTCCACGAGGCGATCGTACAGACAGCGCCGCAGATGAAGTTTGGCGTCGGGTTCTGCGAATCCAGCGGGCCGGCATTGGTGCGGTGGACGGGCAACGACGACGAACTGGTGGATCTGGCGAGGAAGAACGCGCTGGCACTGGGTTGCGGTCATTGTTTCATCATCTTCCTGAAGGGCGGCTTCCCCATCAATATCCTTAACACCGTCAAGGCCGTGCCGGAGGTTTGCCAGGTGTTCTGCGCCACGGCGAATCCCGTCGAGGTCATCGTGGCTGAGACTGCGACGGGCCGCGGCATACTGGGCGTTGTGGACGGAATGAGAAGCCTGGGAGTCGAAACGGAAACAGACATCGCCGCCCGCAAACAGTTGCTGCGCAGATTCGGTTACAAGCTCTAAGGCGTGCCGCCGTTCTCTACGGATTCGCGACCAGCCATCGCTGGACATCACCGGCCTTGGGATCCTCAGGGCACAACTGGAGGAACTGCATGTAGTGCATGCGCGCCTGCTTCCTGGTCGCAACCTGGCGGGAATAAATCTGTCCCAGTGCCAGGTGTGCCATCGCATAGTTCGGGGACGCTTGGAGAAGCGCCTCAAATTGCGTCGCGGCCTGATCGTAAACACCGCCCCGCAGCAGCGCGAGCGCGTCCTGGTAGCGTTCTTCGATGCTGCGCTCCATGGGCACCGGCGCCAAAGCGTTGCCGGGCAACGTGCGGGCGTATTCCGGCGCGACCTGGGCAAGCGAGTTCAGCAAATCGGGCGGGACCTTTCCTCCGAGTTTCGCGCACGTCTCCACGTCGTTCCACGCCTTGTCGTAAGCACGAACGTTGTAGTAGGCAATGGCGCGGTTCTTGTAGGCGCCAGCATTGTCGGGCTTCAGTTCTATGAAACGGCTGAAATCAACAACGGATTGCTCGAACTTGCCGTCTTTGGCGTACGCTTGGGCGCGATTGTAGTAGGCCCCGGCCAGCGTGGCGTCACGCTGAAGCGCATCGTTGAAGTCCCACATGGCACGCTCCATCTCACCGCGCGCGGTCCAAGCCACACCACGGTTGTTGTATGCCACCGCGAGCTTGGGATTGAGCAGGATCGCTTGGTTGTAGTCGGCGATGCCGCGATCGGAGTCGCCTTGCTGACAGTAGGCGTCGCCGCGGTAAACGTAAGCGTTGGCGTTCTTCGGGTCGAGGTTGACGGCTTTGTTGAACCATTGGACTTGTTCTGCCGGGGTCGTGGCGGCCATGCCCTTGGAGATGGCTTCCTCCACAGGGGAGAGGGGGGGCGGAGGCGGCGCAGCGACAGGCTCTTTCTTCGTCACCTCAGGCGTGACACTACTCTGTGACCTTACAACCCGCTCCACAGCCGACACAAAGTCAGGATCAATCTGGGCTCCGAATTGTTGGGCTTTCTTGATATCGGCCATGGCTTCGGCATACATGTGCTGGTCAGCGTAGAGCAACGCGCGATTCTGGTAGGCCTCGGCGTAGTCGGGTTTGAGTTCGATAGCGCGGGCGAAATCCGTCATGGCGCCCTTGCTGTCGCTATTCTTGGTGTTGGCCTGACCGCGAGCGAAATAGATCTCCGCATTTTGTGGTTGGAGCTTGAGGAGCTTGCCGAAATCGTAGATCGCGCTGGCGTAGTTGCCTTTGGCGTAATAAAGATCACCGCGAGCGGCGTAGGCGGCCGCGCAGTCAGGATCGATCTCAATGGCTTTCGAGTAGTACTCGATCTTTTGGGGCGTGCCGGCAGTCTGGGCTTCGACCAGCAGTTGTTCCGCGGTGGTCGTAGGGGCAGCCTCAGCCTTCACCGCCTGTTCCTCCACAGGTTTGGCGGCAGCGGTTTGCGGGACGGCAAGGTCGGGGCTCCCAGTCTGCCCAGTCGGTCTCAGCAGTGCTACTGACTCAGGCAGAACCGGCCGGGGCACAGTTGGCAAAGGCGCCGCAGACGAAGGTTGGCCCATGGCCTTGGACAGAGCCGCAAGGAATTCAGGCCGAACCTGGCCGCCGAGTTTCTGGCACGTCTGCGTGTCGGCCAAAGCCTTGTCGTAGGAGCGCAAATCGTAGTAGGCCATGGCGCGGTCGTAGTAGGCGTCGGCACTGCGGGGATTGAGATCTATGGCCTTGTTGAGATCGCCGAGGGCTTGTTCCGAATCGCCGCGTTTGCCATAGGCGTTGCCGCGCAAAGCGTAGGCTCGCGCATCGGCGGGATGGAGATCCATGTACTTCGTGCAGTCCCGAATCGCGCTGACGGTGTCACCCTTGCCGAGATACGCAGCCGCGCGTTCGAGATAAGCCGGGGCGAATTGAGGATCGGCGCTGATCGCCTTCGAGTAACAGGCGATCTGCTCGTCGAGAGTGATGGACGCCTTGCCTTGTTTGAAGGCATCGGCAGCTTGTGAATTCGCGGAGACCGAAACCTGTTGGGAAACCACTGGAGGCGCCACCGCAACCGGCACAGGAACTGCGCCTGCAACCGGCACAGGAACTGCGCCTGCAACCGGCACAGGAACTGCGCCTGCAACCGGCACAGGAGCTGCGCCTGCAACCGGCACAGGAGCTGCGCCTGCAACCGGCACAGGAGCTGCGCTTGCAACCGGTTTCTGAGCCGGCGTCTCCGCCGGCTTCGGGGGGGGCTGGGCAGCCGCCGGCGCCGGTCTGGACTGACCGGCGTCTCTGGAAAGCGCCGCTTCAAATTCGGGTTGCACGCGGCCGCCATAACGACGGCACATCATGATATCGGCCCACGCCTGATCGTAGGAGCGTTTGTGATAATAAGCTATCGCCCGGCCGTGATAAGTGTCGGGATCATCTGGTTTCAACTCGATGGCCTTGGAGAAATCCGCAATGGCGCGATCAAAATTCTGCAGAGACACATTGGCATCGGCGCGGTTGTAGTAAGCCCCCGGCAGCGTCGGATTCAGTTGGATCGCTTTTTCAAAATCCTGCAGGGCATGCGCATAATCGTTCTTACGCACATAAGCGACGCCGCGGTTGTTGTAAGACGTGCCGGCGCTGGGCCGCAACTCGATCGAACGGGAATAGTCCTTGATGGCGAGATCGTAATCGCCCTTCATCATATAGGTATCGCCACGAGCCGTAAAAGCATCGGCGGATTCAGGCGCCACTTGAATGGCCTTGGTCAGCAACTTGACCTGTTCGTCCAAGTTGGGGTTCTCCTTGGCCCTTGTAATCAGTTCTGTCACATCCACAGTGGGCGGGACAGGTTCCGCCTTCGCCGGTGTCGGTGGCTCTGGAAGTGCCGTCACTGGAGCTGCGACAACTTTTGAAGCTGCCGGTTCGTTACGCCGTGGCACCACTGCATCAATCGTTGCCGTCAGATCTGCTGGCGGCGGTTTGACTTCGGTCGTCGGCCTGGACGGCTTGGCAGGCTCGCTGGCGGGCTTCTCAATCATCGGCGTCGTCTCGAAGGTCTTAAACGACGGCGCGGGCACGGTGGCAACCGGTGATTCCGTTCGCCGGAGGGTGTCGCCGGAGGGAGCGGGCATGCGCAATTCACGCTGCGGAGCCGCCTGCACATCCACGGGCACCCCGCCGGAAAGCCTGTTCATTTCATTCACCAACCCATAATCCACCCTGCCCCCGAGTCGTTCGCTCGCCTTTACGTCAGCCACCACTTGCTCCATGGCGGTTTTCAAGAAACCCCGTTTGGCTTCCGCCCGCTTCGCGTAAAGCTCGGCATCGGTCGGCCTCAATTCGATGGCCTTGTTGTAGTCCTCAATCGCGCGGCCGTAGTCATTCTTGCAGCAATACGCCAGCGCACGATTGGCATAGTCGTCAGCGTTGGAAGGTTTCAGCTCAATGGCCTTGCTGAAGTCGGCAATCGCACTGTCATAGTTGCCCCGCGCAAGGGAGGCCAGACCGCGGCAACTGTAAGGCAGCGGATCACGCCGATCCAATTCAATGGCCTTGGCAAAATCCATCGCCGCCCGGTCATCCTGGCGCAGAACCGCATAACCATAACCACGCCACGCATAGGCGTTTCCGTAGTCCGGCTTCAGTTCGATGGCCCGGCTGTAATCCGCAACTGCTGCGCTAATCTCGCTCCGTCGGCGGTAAGCATCGGCACGACCGATATAAGCCAGCGCAAACTCCGTCTTCAACTTGACGTCAATGATCCGCGTGAACTCATCAATCTGATCATTCGCACCGGCGGAAACGGACGTTCTGGGTCGAAGATCCTTCGGATCGGAATCCGATGAGGCGCAAGCAGTTTGGAGGAACAGGACACTGAGCCCTCCCCACGCCATGACGACGCAAAGATTATTGATCATTCGCGAGGTCAATCCCTTATTCATAATCCAAACATTCCTGTTCACGCGTCCTGCCTCCACAATACGCGCAGTTAAACATACGGGTGGGTTTTTTCCAGCACAAAGTTTGGACGCTTGACCGGTTGGAAACTCAGCCGGTTCCGACCACCGCAGGGCCATAACAGAAGGCACAAGACGCCGGCTTTCTTCTGAGAGTATTTCTCGTAAGCACACCCGCCACAGCACCGTTCGCCAGCTCACCCCACCCCATCCCTGCCGGCAGACCAGACGCCAACTGACCACCTTGACAACCATCGGTGCCACTGGCACGATGCGCCGCTCGTTTTGGCAGACTAGAGATTATATGAATGTTGTGGACAGTGCTCGGCGGGTCGTGGACCTGGAGATCGCGGCGTTGCGCAAGCTACGCGCGCGGCTCGGCGATCCTGTTGCGGGCAGGCATTTTGAACGCGCGGTGGAGATGTTGCAAGCGTGCCTGAGGCGGCGCAGCAAGATCGTCGTCACCGGCATTGGCAAGAGCGGCATCATCGGCAACAAAGTGGCGGCGACGCTCACCAGCACGGGCGCAACAAGTGTGGCGCTGGACTCGGTGGACGCGCTGCACGGCGACCTGGGCGTGCTGGTCGACGGCGACGTGGTGCTGGTGTTCAGCTACGGCGGCGAGACTGAGGAGTTGCTGAACATGCTGCCGGCGGTGAAGCGGTTCGATGTGCAACTCATTGCGGTGACCGGAGAACCCAAGAGCCGCCTGGCGCGCTATTGCGATGTGGTATTGAACGTGGCTGTGGACAAGGAAGCTTGTCCTTTGAATCTCGCGCCAACGGCAAGCACAACGGCCATGCTGGCCATGGGCGATGCCCTGGCCATGGTGCTGTTGGAAGCGCGCGGGTTCAAGCGGCGCGATTTCGCCCGGTTGCATCCGGGCGGCTCCATTGGGCGCAGCCTGTTGTTGCAGGTGAAGGACATCATGCGCACCGGCGATCGCAACGCGGTGATCGGAACCGGCAGCACGGTGAAGGAAGCGATCATGGCCATGACGCGCGCCAAGAGCGGCTCGATCAGTATCGTGGACAAGCGCGGCCGGTTGTCCGGTATCTTCACCGATGGCGATTTCCGCCGGCACATCGAGCGGGATGAAAACCTGTTGGGCCGGAAGATTGACGATGTGATGACGCGCAAACCGACGGTCGTGCGCGAGGACCAACTGGCGGTTGAAGTGGTAAAGATTTTCAACGGCCGCGAGATTGACGATTTGGTGGTCGTGGACAAACAACTTCGGCCGGTCGGGCTGGTGGATTCGCAGGATTTGCCGAAGTTCAAAATCATGTAAATGCAGTGACGGCGCCCGGTGTTCGGGGCCGCATCAACCCAAAGAAGAAACCAAGAAAGACAGAGTCGTATGGCGTCAGCAAACGATCTTCGTAAAGGAATGGCGATTAAATACAACGGCGACGTGTGCGTCGTGCTCGAGACCCAGCACCGCACGCCGGGCAACCTGCGCGCGTTTGTGCAGGCGAGCCTGCGCAGTCTCCGTCACGGCCGCACCAGCGACGTGCGGTTCAGCTCCACCGAGAAGGTGGAAGTGGTGCCAATGGAAACCCGGAAGCTGGAGTACAGCTACAAGGACCAAACCGGCTATCATTTCATTGACTCGCAGACCTACGAGGAAACGGTGTTGCAGGAGGACTTGGTCGGCCACGCAAAAGATTTCCTGGTTGAGAACCAACAGGTGGAAGTGGTGTTCGTTGACAATCTCGCGGCGCAGGTCGAACTGCCCGCAACCGTGGAACTGAAAATCGTGGAGTCGGCGGACGGCATCCGGGGCGACAGCGCCAGCAACGTGACCAAGCCCGCCAAGCTCGAAACGGGTTTGATGGTTCAGGTGCCGCTTTTCATCAAGGAAGGCGAGAAGATCAAGGTCCGCACCAACGACGGCGCCTACATGAGCCGCGCTTGATGGCGCGCCGCCTGCGCTCTCTTTTTCGCGCGGGCGCTGGCAGACGAAACCGCTCAGGCCGCAGCCGTCACCGTGCATCGCGCAGGCTGAACAACCTCACACCCGGCAGCGGTTCGCCGGCAGGCTGCCAGTCGGGCGAACTGGCGGCATTGGTTTCGTAGAACCGGACGAAAGTCGGTGGGACACCACGGGCTTCGAGGATCAGGAAACAAACATCGTAGCGTCGCGCGGCAGCGGCAGCGGCAGCGGGACCGTCGCTGGCAATGACGACCGCGGGCCGGCGGGCTGCGTAGTAGTAAGCGGGCGGATCCATGACCATCACCGCCTTGCCCTGCGGAACCTGCGGGGCGACTTTCACCGCAATGGCGTGATACGCGTCGTCATGAGCGCGCCAGAAACGGGCGGTGCCCTCCGTCCAGATGGCGCTGAGCACGACCGCGCCGGCGAACGCCAAGAGCGTGTAAATGCGGCGGCGTTCCTCGATGGCGTCGGGCCGGAAGCGGCGGCCGAGCCACTCCAGCGTTGTATCAAGGCCGATGAGTGCCACAGGCAACACGAACGGCAATATCGCGCCCGCGACATGAAACGTCGTGCCGCGAATACCGGGCAACGTGAAGACCAAGGAAATGAGCAGGTAGAAGCCGACGCTGTAGATCCAGAACGGCAATAGTTCCACGCGACGCCAGAGCGAGCGCGCCAGAAACCCGACAATCAGAAATGGCGCAAGAAAGAACAACGCGGGCCGTGCCCACAGATCGAGGTTCACCCATAGCGCGACCAGCTTGGACTTCGCGAGCGGCCACAGTCCCCATTCAGGTGACGGACAAGTTTGGTTGAGGAAGTAACTGAGATTGATCGGTTGTGCGTAAAAGTAGAGGTCGTTGAAATCACGCTGAAAGGCCAGCTTCAGCACAGGCGACGGCGCCGCGCCATGCACGACGTGGAAATACACCAGCCACGGCGAGACGGTCAACAATGCGGCGGCCAGTCCCGCGATGAGCCAGAGGCCGGAGTTTGTATGACGGCCCGGTTCCATTCGTCTCACCAGCAACCAGCAAACCGGCATGACGGCAGCAAACAACAGGCCGTGGCCGCGTGTCAGATAAGCCAATCCCGCACAAACGCCCGCCGGCACAAAAAAACGCGGATCGTCGCGCAGCGCGCGATAGGTCAGTACGAGTGCGCCCGCGCCGACAAGTCCGTAGAGCGCGATGTAATCGCTGTTGACCCAGTGAGGAAACCAGAAGCCGCTGAAGATGGCGAAGAGGCCGGTCCACCACAAACAACGACGTGAGCGGGTCAGGTCCCATGCGCACCACGCAGCCAGCAGACACAACGCGCTGCTGAAGATCGCGCCAGGAACCTGTGCTGCGCGAAAGTTCTCGCCGAACAAGGCGAAGCTGGCTCGGATGGCGAGGCTTTGGAGCGGCATCCAGTAAGGATCGGCCGGATGTTCGAGCGACGCCGGCGGTGTAAGGTAGGACCAGATGACGTTTTCAGTGAACCCGTGGCCGTGGTAAAGCCGTTCGGCGACGCCATAGTAATAACAGGCGTCCATGTAGCCCGGCGCGGGCACCAGAGGCATCGTCGCCAGCCGCACCGCGAGCGCCAGCAGGCCAAGCACGACGAACGGATGCGCTTCCGCGCGACGCCGTAAGCACCCGGCAAGACTGGTGAAAAATGGATCTGCCATATTCTTCTCAGCTAGAACGTCATCGTCGTGTGTCACCCAAAGGCCACCGACTCACCCTTGCAACAACTCGCCTTGGGCGCTTCAAAATCAGAACGTCTATCCTTTGTTGCGGCAGCAGAACCGGAACACCTCGCCCTGCCCACACGATGAGAGCAGCAACGACAGCAAACCGCACGGCACCGCCAGCATGAACGCCAACAACAGCATCGTTATCTGACTGACCGCCGACGCGCGGGGACCGTCATGCAGTTCCTCACGCTGAATCCAATGGTAGAGTTGGTTGCGGGAAAAGCCGAGCGCATTGAGGATCGTTTGCAGGATGTGAAACGGTCCGAACTCGACCGACCAGTGGCTTTCCGCCAGCACTGTAAACCCGTGCCGCTCCAACAGCGCGCGCAGACTGGCGGGATTGAAATGATAAATATGATTGGGCAGGTCCCAGCCCAGCCAGTGTCGTCCGAACAACCGGGCTGTCAGGCAACGCGCATTGGGCACCTCGATTGCCAACAGGCCGCCAGGGCGAAGGATGCGGCCAATCTCCCGCAAATACACCCGCGGTTCGCGAACATGTTCCAACACATTATAGAGGCAGACAAGGTCCATGCCGGCCTCCGGGAAACGCGCATCGGGCAATTCACCGAGAAAGATCTCGCGCCCCAATCGCCGGCTCGTGACGCGCGCCGCTGACTCGCTCAATTGCGTGCCAAACACCTCAGCGCCTCTATTCTGGAAACACCTCAGAAACCACCCTCGATCCGTGCCAACATCGAGCACGCGCCGATACGGTCCCCACCGCATCAGTCGTCGAAACCGCACCCAGCGAAAGAACCGAACCGGCCATTCCAAGCCAAAGCGAAACCGCTGGGCGTCTTTCTCGGTGTAAAAATTCTTCGAGTAGTGCGCCCGCGCGTCCCGCGGTTGCTCGACGCTGGTGAGCACACCACAGCAAGCGCATTCCAACAATTCTGCCGAGAACATCCGCAAGGGCCGTTCGCCGCACAGGCGGCACGCGCCCGCATCTCTTTCAGAGGTTTGTTCAGGCATCGGTGGCAAAGTAACAGGCCCCGCGCCCGCTGCAAATACAGAAGTCGGCAAATGTCCTTTCCCAGCGTTACCGCCTTTCCACTTGCGTGCTCAACAGGAGCCATGCCACAAGAGGTCTCGCCAATCGCATGAAAGCCATTGTTGTCATGCCCGCCTACAACGTCGAGAAGACGCTGGAGCAGACCGTCATGGCCCTGCCGGCCTCGCTCCGGAAGCCGGAGAACATCTTGCTCGGCAGCAACTGCAGCGAGGACGGCACGGTCGAGATCGCCCGGCGGCTCGGCCTGCAGGTGATCACCCACGAGCACAACTTCGGCTACGGCGGCAACCTGAAACGGCTTTATCGCGAGGCTGTTCGCCGCGGCGCGGATATCGTGGTCGAAGTGCATCCCGACTATCAATACGAGCCGTCGGTGGCCGATCTATTGGTAGAATACATCGCGCGCGGCCATTTTGATGTGATCCAGGCCAACCGCATCCGCAGCCGCGACGAGTCGCTGGCGGGCGGCATGCCGCTCTACCGCTACCTGGGCAACCGCGCGCTGACGCTCTTCGAGAACCTGTGGTTCGGCGTCACGTTCGGCGAGTGGCATAGCGGCATGAAAGCCTACCGGCGAATTGTGTTGGAGACGCTGCCGCTGGAGAGCTACCCGGACACGCACGCGTTTGCGAGTGACATCCTCATGGATTGCGTGATGTATGGCTTTCGTGTGGCCGAGGTACCCGTGCCGGTGCGTTACGAGAAACAAAGCTCCTCGGTCAACCTTCCCGGGCTGTTCGCCTACGCGTGGCGGACGGTGAGAGCAGCCATGAAACGCCCGCCTTGGAGGAAGAAACGATACGGTTCAGCAGTGCGTCACCTCAACATCCCCACGACAAACGAAAATTACGTGCACAGCAAGGTCAACTCTTCGGAACAATGATCCGGCCCTCGGCTGAGATCGGCGGATGGTAGTGGTGCGACCGGTCACGGCGTGGTCGCCGGTGTCTTGCCATCCGTGGAGGGCTGCGGCTTGCCATGAAATGTGATGGGTCCCGGTGTCTTGGGCGCACCGCCCTTCGGGGCGCCGCCCCCGCCCTTAGCCGGGGGCGATGGAGCCTTGCCGTCCGGCCTTTGGGGCATCGGCTGCGGGACAATAATCGGCACAGGCACCACCATGGGCGTCGGTATATCCTGCGCTTGCGTGCCACCCTCTTTGGCGCGGATGGTGGTCACCACGCCATTGCGAAAGACAACTTCCCTGCCACCGGTGACCACCTTGCGGTTCAGCGTCTGCGTCACATAATAACCGTTGACGAGCGCGGTCTGGGTGTAAGGCTCGTAGCGATAGGTGACGTATCCCCACGTTTCCTCGTCACCTTGTGCCGTGCGCGAACCGCTTTTCTCCTGTGGCTGGCCGACCGCCGCAAGCACTTCGGGTTGAGTCATGCCGATGAGCACTTCGTGACGGGCAATGGCGGGTTTGACGACCTTGGCACGTTCGCGTTGCTGGTCCAACACCGCGCGCTGCTCCAGCGTCAACGGCTCCATTGCTTCCGCGTCCACCCAGCCACGCACCGTGCCGAGGGCGATCGGCTTCTCGATATAATAGCGTTTCTCGGTGTAACCGATCAGCATCACCACCTGGCCGGCACGCAATGAACCGAGCGCTGCCGATGCGCCGCGCGAAAAAGCGATCTGTGTTGCGAAGCGCGCCTTGAGCGGAATCGGCCTCATTCCCACCTCGTCGAGGTAAAGCACATCATGGTGCCGGATTTCATCACCCAGCGCCGCGACCCCATACGCCGCCAGCAACAGACCCAGCCACCATGTTCTGTGCGATCCGCTCATTGCAGCGTAGGCTACGCTGCCGCTCCGACACTGTCAACGCGCGCGGGAATTGTGCGTTCCCAAACTCATTGGAAGGGCCGGTTGATCAGCCGGCAGAGAGAACGCAAATCACGACCAACGCACAATCCAGACTGCTATATCGGCCCGCGCCGGAAGAACCGTGACGTTGAAATGTGCGATGGCCGACTGAATGATCGTCGGGGAGACTTTACGATTGCTCATCAAGACGACTGCTGCCTACACTGCCGCCGAGGTTCAAACGATCTGCGCGGACCCCTGTGAATCATTTCAGGCCATGAACGTTCGTCTTGCCATTCAGGCCAATGACCGGCCATCGCTTTTCACACCACACGACGCGGATTGAAACAAGTGGGACGGGACAGAACGCATGAGCGACGAGCAACAACCGGCGATTGAAATATCCGTGGCTGTGCTCTGTTACTGCGCCCAGGAAGCGATCGTGCCCTTTGTTGAGCAGTTGCATCGCATGATGTCGATGTTTCGTTCCGGATGGGAACTGGTGCTCGTTTCGAATTATTGGCCAGGGAAGAATGACCGCACGCCCGCAATCTGCCGCGAACTCGCGGCACGCCTTCCGAACGTCCGGGTGCTCGCGGAGCCCAAGCAAGACGCCATGGGTTGGGACATGCGACGCGGGCTGGACGCCTGCAACGGCCGCTATATCGGAGTCATCGACGGTGACAGCCAGTTCCCGATCGAAGCGATCTTTTCCTGCTTCGCCAAGATCAAAGCCGACGACCTGGATTTCGTGAAGACCTATCGCGTCATGCGCGCGGACGGCTGGCTCCGGATTTTTATCTCAAAGGTTTACAACGTATTGTTCCAGATCATGTTCAGGGACTATCGCGGGTTTCGCGATGTGAACTCAAAGCCCAAAATCATGAAGCGCGATGCCTATCGGAGAATGACGCTGGAATCAACCGACTGGTTCATCGATGCAGAAATCGTGCTCAATTGCCTGGCGCTGAAATTGCGGATGTATGAGATTCCGATTCGCTTCAACGCGTTGGGTGGAAGAAAGTCATTTGTCAACACGAGCACCATTTTCGAATTCATCCGCCACATGTTCGCCTATCGTTTCGGCCCGCGTTACAAGGCCCACCTTCAGACGAAATGAAGAACGCTTGAACTCTCCTGCCACCCAAAACAGTCGCGGATCCTCTGTCTGCGAACGACGGCGCTCACGACAGGGTTGAAGAAGCCGAAGGGCGGCTTCTCGGCTCGTCAA
Organism: Verrucomicrobiota bacterium; assembly: GCA_016235595.1. Taxonomy (GTDB): domain Bacteria; phylum Verrucomicrobiota; class Verrucomicrobiia; order CAIQCK01; family CAIQCK01; genus CAIQCK01. Next base: position 257,059 of record JACRJX010000007.1, on the reverse strand, counting down.
CAGTTGTTGTCGGCACGCGGGAACCGGCGGACATCCGTTCTACGCCGGCACCGCTGAGCGTTGCGAGGCGATCTCGCGAATCTTTCGCAGATCCAGTTTGCCGGTGCCGAGGTGCGGGAGGGATTCGATGCGGAAGAACTGGTTGGTGCGCGGCACCCAGAGATTCGGCAAGTTTGATTGCGGCAGTTTGTCTAGAACGGGCTGGAGTTTGTCGTCGGGCAGCGTATGCAACACGACGAGCCGCTCCCCTTTCTTCTCATCGGGCACGCCAGTGACAACGAAGGTCTGCTCGGTCACGCCCGCCAACTCGTGCAGCTTCTCCTCCACCTTCACGTGCGGCACCATCTCACCGCCGATCTTGCTGAAGCGGCTCAGGCGGTCGGTGATCTGGATGAAACCGTCCTCGTCCTCGGTCGCGATGTCGCCGGTGACATACCAACCGTCGTGCAACACCTCCGCCGTCTTCTCCGGCCGGCCGAGATAGCCGCGCATCACATTCGGCCCTCGCACGAGCATCAAGCCGGGCTGGCCGGTGGGCACCCTCTTCATTGTGTCGGGGTCTACGATGCGCACGCTCACGCCGGGCAACGGATGGCCGATCTTGCCGCGCTTGGCGCCGACCTGGCGGAAACCGGCGGCGCGGAAATCACGCGTGTTCACCGTCACCGCCGGCGAACACTCGGTGCAGCCGTAGCCTTCCATGGGCCGGATGCCGAATTGGTCCTCAAACGCTTGGGCCAGCCGCTCCGGCAATTTTTCCGCGCCCGTCATGACGAACCGTAGGCTGCCGAAATCCTCCGGCGTGCATCCGCGCATATACATCTGGAGGAATGTCGGCGTCGCTAACAGGAACGTGACGCCGTATTGGCCGGCGAGCGCGCCGATGGCCCGCGCGTCGAGTGGACTGGGATGATAGACCACGCCCGTGCCAAGCACCGGCGGCAGGATCAGCGCGCCGGTGAAGCCAAACGAGTGGAAGAACGGCAGGATGCCGAGGATGCGGTCGGCGCCGTCGAACGCAAACGACTGGCCGAGTTGCTGGACGTTCGAGCCGACATTGTAGTGCGTCAACATCACGCCCTTCGGGTCGCCAGTGCTGCCGCTGGAGAAGATGACCGTGGCGAGATCGTCGAGGGTGACTTTCTTCCGGCGTCCGACCGCGCGCTCCAACAGTGGTGTGGGCAACGTCCACGCCAGCGCGAGCGCGGCGAGTTTCTCGGCAGGCTTCGGGTTGGCCGCAACCTCCTCGATGAACACGGCCTCCACCGGCACAGTGAGTTTCACGCGCTCCAGAAACTCGCGGCTTGTGATGACCGTCTTCAGCCCGCACTGCCGCGCGCACGAGGCGAGCGTTTCGTTGGACACGGTGTAGTTGAGATTCACCGGCACCTTGCCCATGAGCAGCGCGGCCCAGTTCACCAGCGCGCCCGGCACCGACGGCGGCAACAGGATGCCGACCATCTCCTGACCGTCCCAGACTTTCCGCAGCCGCCGCGCGAGGAAAACCGCCCGCATCAACGCCGCGCCCGCAGTCACGCGCGGCGTTCGGCCGTCAGCCATCGCGAAGCGCCACGGATGCAGCCGCGCCCCGCGCACAAACTTCCGCTGAAGCGGTTGCATCCAACGTCGGCGATGAGGCCACGCTTCGCTTTGCAGTTCCTGCACGGCCTGCCGCACCTCGAACGGCGTTGCCGTCGCCGGCAGCGGCGTGCCGAAACTCACCGTCACCGGATACGGCACGCGGTGCGGCAGTTTCCAGACGAAGCGGCCTTTTTCGAAGCTGAAGATGCTCCCCCAGACGCCATCGAGCGCCACGGGAATGATCGGAGCGTCCACGCCGTGCATGACCCGCTCGAATCCGCGCCGGAACGGCAGTAGTTGGCCGATGCGCGTGATCTGCCCCTCGGCAAAAATGCAGACGACCTCGCCGGCCTTGATCGCCTCACTCGCCTCGCGCAACGACTTGATCATCTCGCGAGGCCGAAGCTGCGAGCTGATCGGGATCGCCCGCATGATGCGCGCGACGGGCTTGATCAGCGGGTGATCGTAGATGCCCTTGAACATGATGAACCGGATGGGCCGGTCGGTCGACGCGTTCAGCAACAACGCATCCACGAACGAGAGGTGGTTGCATACGAACAACGCGCCGCCGCGCTCCGGGATATTGTCGCGACCGACGACACGGACCCAATAAACCGTTCTCGTAAACAACCAGAGCGCCAGCCGCAGCATCGCGTCCGGCAACAGCCACAGCACATAGGCCGTGCCCGCTACTGTGACGAACGCGCTCGCCAGAAAAACTGCCGGCGGCGGCAGTCCGCCGCCTAGTGTCACCGCCAAATGCGCTCCCGACGCCAGAAACACACCGACGAAGGAGAGCAGGTTCGCCGCGGCAATCACTCCGCCCTTGTGCTCTTTCTCCGGACGGTGCTGGATGATGGCGCTGATCGGAACGATAAAGAAACCGGCAAAGAAACCAAGCAGCGCCAGAATGCCGGCGACGGCGTGGAGGTCCAAACCCCGCCGGGAGAGCATCGCTGCCATGAACGTCATGCCGAGCGAGCCGAGCGGCACCAAGCCGTATTCGATTTTGTTGCCTGACAAATGTCCGGCGGCGAAACTGCCGACGCCGATTCCGATGGCGAGCGACACATTGAGCAGGCCGATCTGTAGCTCGCTGCATTGCAACACGTCCGAGCCGTAAAAGAAGAGATTCAGTTGCAGCAGCGCGCCGAGGAACCAGAAGTAGGTGTTGCCGACGACCGCCAGACACAGCACGTGGTCGCGCCGGATCCGCGCGATCTGTTCCCACAGTTCGGCAAGGAAATTCACGCGCAGTTTCCTCGCGGGATCGGCGGCAGGCACGCGGGTGATGCCAAGGCTAGTCAGCAGACCGGCGATGGCCAGCGCGATCAGGATCGCGCCCGCCCATCCGAGCCGGCCGCGAAGCGCCGACGCCATCCACGCGCCGGCAACGGTGCCGAGGATGATGGCAAGGAACGTGCCGAGTTCGATCACGCCGTTGCCCCACGAGAGACGCCTCTCCGGCAGCAGTTCCGGCAGCAGACCGTATTTCGACGGGCCGAACAGCGCGCTATGCGTGCCCATCAAAAACACCGCTGCCAGTTGCACCGGCAGGCTGCCCGCCATCAACCCGGCCAGCGCGACGGTCATCACAAAGATCTCAAAGCCTTTCACGCCCACCGTCACCGTCCGTTTGCTCCACCGGTCCGCCAGGAAACCGCCCACCATTGAGAAGAGGATGAACGGCAGCGAGAAAATACCGGCAACCAGCTCGCCGATGAGATACCGCTCGGATTGCGACCGGGGCGCGCCGACGATCAGCAGCAGGATGACGAGGTTCTTGAGCGCGTTGTCGCTGAACGCGCCCTGGAACTGCGTCACGATCAAGCTCCAGAACCCTCGCTCCGACAAAGCAGGACAGGCATCTTGCCTGTCTTGTCTCAATGGTTGGACAGGCGGGACGCCTGTCCCACTCTTTCCGCTATTTGTTGCCGGCTCAGACATGCTCACGCCTCACAAGGCGCAGCCATTCTGCCGATGTAACGCCAGAAAATCAACCACGGGACCGGGTGGAGCGGTTTGGGTGATTGTCGAGAAGAGCGGGGGAAGCAGCCTACGACCTCGTTAATACAGATGCGCCTCCTCTTGCGAATCGCCCCAACGCATTAACGCTCAAACGTTTTTTTGGGTCTTTGTCGGCGGTGATGGCTTCGTCTGAAGTGGTTCTGTTTTCCAAAGTGGGACGCCAGTCATCTTCTTAACTTCGCTGTTGATCCGTCCCCCCGTCGTTCCAACCAGCTTCTTCATCCAATAGGTGAAGGTTTTTACATGCTCTTTGTCCACAGGTTGGGACAGTTTTCCACGATGCGCAATAAGACCTCTTATCTCGATGATTTTGTCGAGACGTTCACAAATGACCTCAGCCTTGACCTCATCGAAGGTCCACGAACTGGTTATATCATCAATACCAATAGCCTTTCGGAAGAAGTCACGCGTTTGAGCACTCTTAGGGGTATTGAAATTACGATTTCGAGTTTCGCTGAATCTCGACAGACGTTGCTGAATCAATGACCTCCATCCATCGCCAGCAAGACCCCAAACAGCCAACTCGTTAACATCCTCCTTGATTTCCTTTGCAACAAGTTTCTTCAGTTCTTTCGGCAATTTGGTTGGATCCGTAACATGCTTAATTATGTGTTCGATAGCTTCTGATGCGATGTCTTCGATATAGGCTTCCCAGTATGTAACAAGCAGGACGATGGCAGACCGAAGGACAACATCAGCTCCGTCGGGTAGCGGGTCTTTATCCAACCGGTAGAGTTCTTCTACAGCTTCGTAGTAATCAATCAACTGGTGTATGTCATCCAAGTTCTGGTCGTAGTTCTTTCTCGCATTACTTGGCATGGTGATTTCCCTTAAAGATGATTGTGATCTATCAATCCCTTTTGTTTTACAGCAGGCTGGAGTTTGATACCCGCTCGAAAGGTTGTCGAGAAGGGAATTGGCAAGAGCTTTCCGGGCCATCTTCCCTGCCCTCGACGCACCACGAGCCGAGGCCGGCGCACACTGCCAAGACACCCGCTCACAGCTCCGGGGGAAGGTTTTTATCTCCGCTGCGCCATCCGCATTTTTCTGCCCGCGCCTTCGCTTCCCTCGCCCGCCGGGGCATCAGGCCGGCCGCTCCGCGTTCATCGGGCGGACCCGTACAGAGAAAACTTCATGAGTCCAAGCTCTCGGCTGCATCGAGTTTCACAAAACGGTTAAGAACCGAGGATAGAAACTCCGGAACTTTGGTCATGTCGATTGGCTTGATGACGTAGTCGTTGGCGCCCAGTTGCAGGGCTCTGTCTCTGTCGGTTTCCAAATGAGACGCGCTGAAGATGACCACCGGCAGCGACTGAAACTGAGGTTGCTGGCGAATCCACGCCAGCACGTCCACGCCCTGTATCCCGGGAAGTTTCAAGTCCAACAACACCAGCGATGGCAGCGGATAGCGTTGCCGGTCGCTAAAACCGCCGGTGCCAGCCAGGTAGTCCACGGCATCCCTGCCGTTGCGGACGACCCGCAGCGGATTGGAAACGTTCAAATGCGCAAAGGCACGTTTCACGAAGAACACATCAGCTTCCTCGTCTTCCACGTAAAGCACTGTCTTGTGTGTCATGCAGTCTCCTGTCTCACGGCGGTAGCGGCTTCCAGATCCAACCAAAACCGGCTGCCCTGACCCGGTTCGGACTCGACGCCCACGTGACCGTTCATACGTTCGACCACCTTGTGCACCAGCGCAAGCCCGATGCCAGTGCCCGGGTAGTCCAGGTTCAGTCGCTGGAACATCTCGAAGATGCGGGCGTGATCGTCCTTGGGTATGCCGATACCTTTGTCCTCAAACCACACTCGCACCCGTCCGCCGCCCTGCTCGGCCCAGATACGCACCTGCGCCATTTGACCCGGCGGGACGAATTTCACTGCGTTGTCCAGCAGATTGGAAAAGCACTGCGTCAAGCCTGCCCGATTACCGACCACCGGCGGGATCGTTCCTTGGACTTGAATCCTGGCCAGCGACGGTTGAAACGCCGGATACGATGCCAGCATGCCGCGCAACAACGCGTCTGCATCCACCGCTGTGAGGGGCAACTTCTCGCGCATCGCCTTGCTATGGTCCAATGCATCCACAACCAGTTGATCCATCCGGTCGGCCGACTTGGCCATGTTTTCGAGGTAGTCTTTTCCCTCTCTCGTTAAACTCCCCACACACTCCGTCAACAACAAGGTGGCAAAACTGCGCATCGCGCGCAGCGGCGCGCGCATGTCGTGGGTGAGACTATAAGAAAAGTGCTCCAACTCGCCGATGGTCTTGTGCAGCTCGGCGGTGCGCTCCTGTACCTTGCCCTCCAATTCGTCATTCATCCGGGCCAGCTCGCGCGCCGCCGCCTGCGCCCGACCCCGTGCGGTCCACAACGCGCCGCCAATAAAGCTCATCGCCACGTTAATGCCGGTGAACAGCGCCAATCCCGTGATGTCTGCCAAGTCCAACGGCCAGGTGAACACCGCGGCGACGGTGGCTGCGGACAAGACCGTGGCCAACAGCCCGACCAGTCTGCCGCTGAGAAGTGCGCTGAGGATGATGACAGGATAAAACGTGATGTAGGGCGGCAACGCCTCGCCCACAAGCTTGCCCAGCCCCCAGCGAACGAACGCCGCCGCCGCCGTGCCCAGCACCGCCAGTCCGTAACCGAACCATGCCGACGTCGTTGCGCGCTCGCTCAAGAGTGCCCACGATCCTTCGTTCTCTTTCGGGGCTGTTCGATTCACTGCGGCTTCGTCCGGCAAGTCCGTGAGGCGGTGGGTCGCAGTCGTGGTTGAAACGTCAGTGGACACCCTCCCTTCCGCTGGTATTGAGTGATCCGGCTTCATCTCGTCACCAATTCACCTCCAATACCAAACTTGTTGAGACGCCGCAAGTCGATCTCAGCCACTGCCGCCACGGGGGACGCTCCTTGCGCGGCCGGGCTTCGCCGACCGTCAGGGCGCGGGTGTTAAGCTGCGCCCTTGGCAACCCTTTCCCAGAAATGTCTGGAATAGCTCTTTGCCATGTGTGCTCAAACCGGATAGAACCATGCCTGCTGTAAGGAGCACTTATTTAGAGTCACTTTGAACTGCATGCGTTTCAAACTTCACCGGTATACACGTATATGGACGTTGTTCGGAATGGTGGCGATGTTGGGGGCCTGCACAAGCCAGGCAGCGATCACATTCAATTTCAATTACACGGACACGGCAGGAACGGGATGGTATGACACCACGTATGGCCAGACACGGCGGGACGCGTTGACGTATGCGGCCAACCAACTGGGCCAGTATTTCAATGCAACCGCGACGATTGGTTATACGGTCAGTTCCGTAACGAATCCGGACGCCGATACGCTGGCGAGTGCGAGTAGCAACGCTTACGGGCCTTTGGTCCCTGGATTCGAACCGACGATAGTCCAGTATAAGATACAAAGCGGTTATAGCGGATCTGTGAGTTACACAGACGGCAGCATTGACTGGAACTTCGGCAAGTCCTGGAGCTACTCCTATACGCCGTCCGACGTCAGCGCGGGCGAGAATGATTTCGTGTCCACCGCCATGCATGAATTGCTGCACTCGTTTGGATTCATTTCTACCATTGAAAGCAACGGGACTGGCGCGTTGGGCAAACCGATTGGAGACCCCGACCTGTGGTATACGTTCGATAGATATCTGACCACTTCCAGCGGGTCCAGTATGATTGACCCAATCACCTATGCGTTCGACCCTGCGCAATTGGGAACTTTGACGGGTGGTGTCGGAGCCATGAGGTTTAACGGCACGTATGCGACACCCACCTTCACAGACGGTGTGCCGATCTATACTCCGACCACTTGGTCGGAAGGCAGCAGCGGCAGCCACACAGATGATCTGACGTTTAACGGTTCCGCCTATCCCGAACTGATGATGAACGCAGCATCGGGCACCGGTCCGGGAGTGCGAAGCCTCAGCAGCTACGAGCAGGGTATTCTGAAGGACATCGGATATAATCTAGTGCCGGAGCCGGGCAGTGCGATGCTTTGCTTGGCAGGGTCGTTCGCAATATGTTTTTCCCGCAGGCACCGTCGGGGAAATGCCTGAAACGTTAGCCCTCGACGCCCCACGGGCCGAGGCCGGCGCACACTGCCAAGACATCCGCTCACAGCTCCGGGGGAAGGTTCTTATCTCCGCAGGGTGTGATCCGAAGTGGCGGACAATCCAGTGGCAGCCGCGTTGCCGCCGAAGGGCATGCTGAATGTGGGAGAGGCCTTAGTGCCCCAACCGTCTCGGTTTGCCGGCTGCGCGGATCGGGGCGCTGAGGCCCCTCCCACATTCAAACAGCGCCACTTCGGATTCCACCCATCTCCGCAGTCCCGTTCAACATCTTCGTGGCGATTGGACCGGTGGGGCGAAGCGTCCCGCCGATCTGCGCGCCCCCGCCTCCCCGCGAATGCGGCGGCTCGCCAGAGACGGGTCGCCCTACCAATCATCCATCCACTGCGCGGCTCTCGAAAGGTCCGACAGACAAAAAAGAGCGCCTCGTTTGCACGAGACGCTCTTTTGTTGGAAACTAAAGTTCCTGTGGAGCAACTGCCGGCTTAGCGGTTGCCGCCGCCGTAGCCGCCGCCTTGGGGACGCGCTTCGCGCGGACGGGCTTCGCCGACCGTCAGGGCGCGGCTGTCGAGTTCCTTGCCATTCAACTGGGAGATGGCCGCCGTGGCCTCCTCCTGGGTGCTCATCGTCACGAAGGCGAACCCGCGTGACTTCTGCGTGAACTTGTCCGTGATCAGGTCGCATGCCGAGACGGTGCCGACGGTCTTGAACATATCCATGACGTCGGTCTCGGTGGTGTTAAACGACAGGTTTCCTACGAATAGCTTGGTAGCCATATTACTGTAACTTTCTGCTGCTGTGGGAGCTTAGCGGTGACTGTTTCCGAACGATCGGATTTCTGATCATCACCAGCTATGGAGGGCTACCTGACAATCTACCAACTCACTGTTAAATCCTCGCCTCTGCGAGCAAGGCAACCATAGGGCCGTTGGCAAAAATAGCAACAACCATTCTGGGAAATCGTGCGCTCCCCCCGCCCAAGCTTGCGCGGCTCGTGACAGCAAAATGAGTGAAATGAATTACCGATCGGTTATCGCTATTAGCTGGTTTGTGTGAGACATTATGCGCTATGGAAACTATGGATGCAGTGGATGCGGTAAATGCCGTTCATTACGTAACAAGGGAAGGTAATGATTACAGCATCAGGTTTGTCGAGAAGCGGACTCCTTTAAGAAACACCTGGTTCATTTTCGAGGTGAAGGATATTTCCAAGAGCACGGTCACCGAACAGGGGATTTCCGTTGGCCGGCGGTTCATCAAGATCGTCGAGGACGAGGAAGGGTTTTCGGACAAAAGCATGTGCGAGCTGGCGTTGCTCCGACTGAAGATCGCCTTGGAAAGAAAAGAAGAGGATACCACGGCGAACCGGCCGCGACCGATGCTGGACTGCGGCTACGATCTGCACAGTATTACCTGCGTGGACAAACCCGTCTCGATGAAGGCCGAAACCACTCAGTTCCTGAAGATGCTCCGCCGGGCGCATCGAAATATCAGCGAACCGGTTGTTCCTCCCCGGCTCGTCCATCTTCGCTACGGAGGCACTCGCAGAGTCCACCGTTGGGGTTGCATTTGACGATAGCCCTGTAGCCGGGTCACAGTTTCGGCGGCGATTTCACAACTTGGGAGCGCGGGTATCCTGCCCGCCTTGTTGAGCAATTGCTCGGCACTCTTCTCTTGCATGGACGCACCGTTTTTATGTCCCCCTGCCCGCTCTCGCTGCTGGCGCGCTCGGAAACTTTGAGCCAACTTCATCAACGTCGCGCGAGAAACACTCCCGTGCGTCTCGTTTGCTGCATGAGAAAAACTGGCGCGTGGTTCTTCCGGTGGGCGCGAGGTCTGCGAAAAGATGACGCAGGGGGATCTCGCGGTTTGCTGACATGTAGGCTGTTTTCAGCACGTTGCGGTTCGGTTGCGTCGTTGGCACGGATGCTGCGTGTTCATGTGACGTGAGTTTGCGGCATGAGGCCGCAGCGAGCAGAACAAAACAAAAACTAAAATCGGAGGACAGAACTATGTCACTGGTAAGATGGCATCGAACGGCAGAACCACTCCGAATGTTGGAGGGTCTGCAAGAGGAAATGAACCGGCTGTTCAATACGTCGCTGGTCCGGTTCCCGGAATTTGGGACGACTGAGGGAGCGGCGTTCTGGACGCCCGCGCTGGACATGCACGAGACCAAGGACGACCTGGTGGTCCAGTGCGAACTGCCCGGCATGAAGCTCGAAGACATCAACGTCAGTCTTCAGGAGAACACGCTCACCATCGAGGGCGAGCGCAAGAAGAGCACGGAGACGAAGGAAGAGAACTACTATCGCGTGGAGCGATGGTATGGGAAATTCCATCGCGCCATGGAACTGCCGACGCTCGTAGACGGCGAGAAGGTCCATGCGACCTACGAGGGCGGCGTGCTCAAGATCGTCATGCCGAAACGGCCCGAAGTGAAGCCGAGGCATATCCAGGTGAAGGTCTCCTGACGGGGACTGCGCCGGACCGCATCGGCCGACGGTAAGAACCATTGAAAGGTGAACGCCCGGCCGTTCTTTGGAGCGAGCCGGGTGTTTCATCTTGACGATGGGAAGCATGGCAGAAAGAGGATAACTTGAACCTGAACCAATTCACTGAGAAAGCGCAGGAGGCGCTGCAAACGGCGCAGGCGGTCGCAGCCCGGCATCATCATCAGCAACTGGAGCCGGAACACGTGCTCGCAGCGTTATTGGAGGACGCCGAGGGCCTCGTGCCGCGTTTGATCCAGCACGCTGGCTGCAATCCGCAGAATATTGCCGACGCCATCGCGAACGCGCTCGCTGCCAAGCCGTCCGTGACCGGCCCCGGCGCGGATGAGATTCGCGCCAGCCAGCGGATCACGCGACTGCTCGACACAGCCCAGCGCGAGTCCAAGCGAATGAAGGACGAGTACGTCAGCGTCGAGCATCTGCTGCTGGCGCTGGTCGAGGAAGGCCGCCGCGAAACCAGCGGCCGGTTGCTCAGTGAAGCGGGCCTCACGCGCGACAAGCTGATGAAGTCGCTGGCCGCCGTCCGCGGCAACCAGCGAGTGACCTCGCCGACGCCGGAGGTAACCTACCAGGCGTTGGAACGCTACGGCCGGGACCTGACGAAGGCCGCCCAGGCCGGCAAGCTCGACCCGGTGATAGGCCGCGATGACGAAATCCGCCGCTGCATCCAGATTCTGTCACGTCGCACAAAGAACAATCCCGTGCTGATCGGCGACCCCGGCGTTGGCAAGACGGCCATCGTTGAGGGCCTCGCGCAGCGCATCGTGCGCGGCGACGTGCCCGAGGGCTTGAAGGAGAAACGCATCGTCACGCTCGACATGGGCGCGCTGGTGGCCGGCGCGAAGTTCCGCGGCGAGTTCGAGGAGCGGCTCAAGGCAGTGCTCAAGGAAGTTACGAGCGCCGAGGGCAGCATCATCCTCTTCATCGACGAAATGCACACCATCGTTGGCGCCGGCAAAGCCGAAGGCTCGATGGACGCCGGCAACATGCTCAAACCCATGCTCGCGCGCGGCGAACTGCACTGCATCGGCGCGACCACGCTCGACGAGTATCGCAAGCACGTCGAAAAGGACAAGGCACTGGAGCGGCGTTTCCAGACGGTGTTGGTGGACCAGCCGGGCGTGGAGGAAACCATCAGCATCCTGCGTGGGCTGCGCGAACGCTATGAGGTCCACCACGGCGTGCGCATCAAGGACGCCGCGCTGGTGGCCGCCGCAACGCTTTCAAACCGCTACGTCAGCGACCGGTTCCTGCCGGACAAGGCGATTGACTTGATGGACGAGGCCGCCGCGCGGCTGCGGACGGAGATTGACTCGATGCCAACCGAACTGGACGAGGTCAGCCGCCGCATCATGCAACTGGAGATCGAGCGCGAGGCGTTGAAAAAGGAGAAGGACGCGGCGTCGCAAGAGCGGCTGAAGACGTTGGAAAAGGAGCTGGCCGAACTCAAGGGCCGCAGCGGCACACTGCGCGCACAGTGGGACAACGAAAAGAAAACCATCGGCAACGCGCGGGCGTTGCGTGAACAGCTTGAACAGACGCGGCTGGCAATCGAAAAAGGCGAGCGCGCCTACGACCTCAACAAGCTGGCCGAACTGAAGTACGGCAAGCTTCCGGAACTGGAGAAGAAGCTCAAGGCCGCCGAGGATGCTCTGGCCACACAAGGCTCGCGGCTGTTGAAAGAAGAGGTGGACGCCGAGGACGTGGCGCTCATCGTCAGCCGCTGGACCGGCATCCCAGTGACAAAACTGCTCGAAGGCGAGAAGGCGAAGTTGCTCCACCTCGCTGACGAATTGCACCGGCGCGTCATCGGCCAGGATGAAGCCGTCACGGCCATCGCGGACGCGGTGACGCGCGCACGGGCCGGACTGAAGGACCCGAACCGGCCGATCGGCAGTTTCATTTTCCTCGGCCCGACCGGCGTCGGCAAGACCGAGCTGGGCCGCGCTCTGGCGGAGTGCCTTTTCGACGACGAGCACAGCATGGTGCGCATTGACATGAGCGAGTACATGGAGAAGCACACCGTGTCGCGGCTCATTGGCGCGCCGCCGGGCTACGTCGGCTTCGAGGAGGGAGGCCAGCTCACCGAGGCGATCCGCCGCCGGCCGTTCGCGGTGATTCTTTTCGACGAGATCGAGAAGGCGCACCACGATGTGTTCAACGTGCTGCTCCAGATTCTCGACGACGGACGGCTCACCGACGGACAGGGCCACATCGTGAATTTCAAGAACACGGTCATCATCATGACCAGCAACATCGGCAGCCAGCACATCCTGGACGCAAAACTGACGAACGATCGCGATTACGAACGGATGAAGGAAGACGTGATCGGCGAGATGCGCCGCCATTTCCGGCCGGAGTTTCTCAATCGCGTGGACGAGGTGCTCGTTTTCCACGCGCTGCGGCAGGAAGAACTGGTAAAAATCGTGGACATCCAGCTCGCGCGGTTCTCGGCGCGGCTTGCGGAACGGCGGATTTCCCTCGAAGTGACGCCCAAAGCCAGGCAACGCCTGGCGGAATTGGGCTACGACCCGACCTATGGCGCACGGCCGATCAAACGAACGATTCAACGCGAACTGGAGTCGCCACTGTCAAAGAGGTTGCTTACTGGCGAAGTCGCCGACGGTTCGCGCGTCCGAGTGGACTTCAAAGACGGTGAACTGGTGTGGAGTTGCCAGAAGCAAGGTGAAGAGCCAACGGCCGGCTCGCGCCGGAACGTGGCAAATAAGTAACAAAGGTTTAACGACCATGAAGAACAATTGGAAGATCATCATCAGTGTTGTAGCAGGCGGAATCGCCGCGGTGTGGCTTGTCGGCCATGCTGCGTCGCCCGTGATTGCCCAGACGTCCGCCACAAGCGCGCCGCCGGCACAGGCATTGGCGGCGGCGCAGTCGCTGAGCGATGCGTTTGCGTGGGTCGCCGACTCGGTGAAACCCGCCGTGGTCAGCATCGTGGCAACCAAATACGTGTCCATGCCGCGCAATTACCACTTCTTCTTCGGGCCGGATATGTTCGGCCAGAATAACGGCGACGAAGAGGAAAACGTGCCACAACGGCGTGGCCGCAGTGGCCGGGGCGAAACGCGCAAGTTCCGCCAGGAAGGCATTGGCTCCGGAGTCATCATTGACAAGGACGGTTACATCCTCACCAACAACCACGTTGTCAAGGGCATGGATGAGTTGAAGGTGTTCATGAACGACAAGCGCGAGTTTGACGCCAAGGTCGTCGGCACGGATCCGAAGACCGATATCGCCATCGTCAAGATCAGCGGCAAGAACCTCCCGTGGGTGCCGCTGGCCGACTCAAAGTCGTTGCGCGTGGGCGATTGGGTGGTGGCCATCGGCAGCCCGTATGGTTTGCCGCAGACGGTCACCGCCGGCATCGTGTCGGCGCTCGGCCGCAGCGGCGTGCTCGACAACCATGACGGCTATGAGGACTTCATCCAGACGGACGCCGCGATCAACCGCGGCAATTCCGGCGGTCCACTCGTGAACCTCCAAGGCAAGATCGTCGGCCTGAACACCGCCATTTTCAGTTCCACCGGCGGCAACACAGGCGTCGGCTTCGCAGTGCCGTCGTCCATCATTGCCAGCGTGTTGCCGAGCTTGAAGGCCGGCAAGACCGTCCAGCGCGGCCAGCTCGGCGTCCTGATCCAGGATCTCGACGAAGACCTCGCCAAGCAGTTCGACGTGAAGCAGACCAAGGGCGTGCTCGTCGCGCAGGTGAACAAAGGTTCCGCCGCCGAGAGAGCCGGCATCAAGCCCGGCGACATCATTGCTCAGTACAACGACAAGGCCGTTGAGAGCGTGAATGAACTCCGCAACCGCGTCGCTGCCACCGCGCCCGGCGTGAAGTCTTCCGTGGTCGTCGTCCGCAAAGGCAAGGAAGTCACCCTGTCCATCACCGTGGGCACCGCCACCGAAACCTCGATGGCCGCCGCTGAAGAGGAGAACGACGTGTCGAACCTCGGCATGACTGTCACCAACCTTACCAAAGACCTGGAGCACAAGCTCGATTACAAGGGTGAGAAAGGCGTGGTCGTCACCGACGTGGACACCAACAGTCTCGCCTACCGCCGGGGCGTCCGCGAAGGCGATTTGATCATCGAGGTCAATCGCCAGCCGGTGACCTCGGTTGGCGAGTTTGAGAAAGCCGTCAAAGGCGCCCGCAGCAACGTGCTACTGTTGATCAAGAGCAAGGAAGGCAGCCGTTTCGTTCCGTTGCACAAGAAGTGACGTCGGCGCGCAATACGTGACACTCAGGGTTTCTTTGGAAGGATCGCAACAAGCAGGATTCTGAGCCGCGCCATCTTCTCAACCGTGATGATGCCCTGCGGCGTGTCGATGGTGTCACCCACGCGGGCGAGACGGCCCAAGCGATTTGTGACATAGCCGGCGATGGTGTCGGCCTGCTCGTCCTCCAGGTTCCAGCCGAAGCGATCGTTCAGTTCACGCAACCGCACGTCGCCACGCACCAGCAGCCGGCCATCGGGCATCTCCTGGACGTCCTGCCGTACGTTTTTCTCTTCCTGCACTTCGCCAAAAACTTCCGCGACGACATCATCGAGCGTCACCATGCCAGCAACGCCACCGTGTTCGTCTGTGACGACGGCGATTTGCGAATGATGCTGCTGAAAACTGCGCAACAGGTCGTCAAGACGCACCGTTTCCGGCACAAACAACGGCGCACGCACCAGTTTGCGGATGTCGAACGGTTCCTTCGATTGCCGCAGGTGTTGGAACACGTCCTGCACATGCAGGATGCCGACAATGTTGTCGAGCGTGCGATCATAGACCGGCAGCCGCTGATGGCCGCTGCGCGCCGCGCGATTGAGCAACTCCTCGGCCGGCAACCTCCCATCGAGCGCGACGAGATCGGTGCGCGGCACCATCACATCGCGCGCCTTCAGATCCGGCACGCGGAACGCCCGCTCCACCAACTTGCCCTCCAGTTCATCGATCACGCCGGCTTGGCGGCTCTGGCGGACCAGAATCTGAAGCTCGTCCACGGAATGAACGCTGTGCATTTCGCCGCCAGGTTCCAGTCCCATCAAACGCACGACGGTATTGCTGAAGCCGTTCAGCGCCCACACCAACGGCCGCATCAGCGCCACGGTCAATCTCATCAACGGCATCACCCATAGCGCGGTCGCTTCGCCGCGCTGCACGGCCACGACCTTCGGTACTTGTTCGCCAAACACCACGTGCAGAAACGTGATGAGCACAAACGCCAGCGCCACTGCAATCGTGTGAGTCGTGGCTTCTGTAAAGATCGGTGGCATCCAGCCAAACAGTGGCCGCAACAAGTGCGCGATCGCCGGTTCGCCGACCCAACCGAGACCCAGGCTGGCCATCGTGATGCCGACCTGCGCGCCGGCGATATAGGTGCCGAGGTCGTGCATGGCGGCGAGCACGGTCTTCGCGCCCGTCTGGCCCGCGGCAACCATCTCCTCCATGCGGCTGCGACGCACGCTGACCAACGCGAATTCCGCCGCCACGAAGAAGGCGTTGGTCAGCACCAGCGCCACCACGCCCAGCAGTTTCAACAAGTCCCATGTAAGCGAATCCATACAGTCTCCCTCGATACGTCACCAGATTCTCATACCCGCTTCGGTAGATAGATGTGCACCGGTGAGCCGAACGCCGCTTCGGCTGCCTCGCCAATGGCCTCGGCATACGTCGGATGCGAGAAGATCGTGTGAGCCACCTGCTCCGCGGTTGCGCCAAGCGAGATGGCCAGCGTGATCGCAGCGATCAACTCGCCTGCGGCAGGGCCGATGATCTGGCCGCCGAGCACCCGGTGCGTTTCGGCGTCGATGACCAGCTTCACAAAGCCGTCCGTCTCGCCGCTGGCCTGCGCGCGGCCAAGCGCGGCCATCGGGAACTTGCCAACGCGCACCGCACGGCCTTGAGCCTGGGCCTCTGCCTCGTTGAGGCCAACGGAGGCGACTTCAGGATGCGTGAAAACCACGCCGGGCGCGGCGGTGTAATCCATCGTTGAGCTCTCGCCGAAGGCGTTTGCCACCGCCACGCGCGCCTGGGCGCTGGCGACATGCGCGAGTGGAAACCGGCCCACGATGTCGCCGATGGCGTAGATGCCTGGTGCGCTCGTCTCCATCCGGTCGTTCACTTCCACATGGCCGCGCGCCGTCAGTTTCACGCCGGCGGCGTCGCAACCGATGTCGCCAGTGTTCGGCACGCGCCCGACGGAAATCAATACGCGGTCGAAACCGGGATCAAACTCGCTCATCGTTTCGCCTGTGCGAACCTCGATGCCAGCCTTCCGGAAGAACCTCGCCATCGCGGCACCCAACTCCGCATCCATGCCGGGCAACAGGTTGGCGAGCGCCTCGACAACCGTAACCTCCGAGCCCAGCGCGCGGAAGATGCACGCAAACTCGCAGCCGATGTAACCGCCTCCGATTATGAGCAGCTTCTTCGGCGGCTCGGCCAGATGGAGTGCGTGATTGCTGTTGATGATGCGCTGGCCGTCCACGGGCGGCAGGCCCTTCGGCGATGGAGCGGGCCGCGAGCCGGTGGCGAGAATGATGTGGGACGCGGTCAGAACATTGTCGCCGACCTGGACGCGTCCGCCGCCGAGCAGCTGCGCGCGTCCGCTGACGAACTGGATGCCGTTCTTCCGGAACAGGAACTCCAGTCCTTTGGTAACCGCGCCGGTGACTTTGCGCGCACGGCGGAGCATGGCGTCAGCGGCAAGCCGCGGCCCGGCGGAAACGCTGGCTGCGTCGACGCCGAAGTCGCTGGCGCGTTGCACGGTGCGTAACGCCTCGGCACTCGCAAGCAGGGCCTTGGTCGGGATACAGCCGAGGTGGAGGCAGACACCGCCGGGGGGCGCGTCGCTGACGAGAGTGACGCGGGCGCCACGTTGGGCGGCGCGGATGGCGGCAACGTAGCCGCCAGGACCGGCGCCGATGATGAGAAGAGTTGGAGTTTCGTTGGCCACAGCGGGCGCAGGTTAGCGGCGGTCAGGGGCAACAACCAGATTTTTTTGACGCCACACGAAGGGTTCCAGCTTGTCGTGGCAGTACATCGGAGAATGCGGTAAGTTCTCCAGCGTTGGCAGGAAAGAAACTACTTGCGAATTCTCCGCCGGTCGGTTCTTTTGGGAATAGGAGCATGACGACGCCAATCCAAATTGCAATCGTTTGCGGTTTGATCGGACTCACCTCGACGGCGTTTGCGCAAAAGACCCTGCTGCGCGTCGGCCATTTCCCAAACGTGACCCATGCGCAAGCGATGATTGCGCACGGGTTGAGCCGTGAAGGAAAGGGTTGGTTCGAGCAGCGGCTGGGGCCGGACGTGGAGGTACAGTGGTTTGTCTATAACGCCGGGCCGAGCGCGATGGAGGCGATCTTCACCGAAGGACTCGACATCACCTACGTCGGGCCAAATCCTGCCATCAATGCGCACCTGAAATCGCGCGGGAAGGAAATCCGCATCGTGGCCGGCGCGTGCAGCGGCGGCGCGGCGCTGGTGGTGCAAGCCGACGGGCGCATCAAGACGGACAGTGATTTTCGCAACCGGAAGGTGGCGACACCGCAACTCGGCAACACGCAGGACGTGGCGGCGCGCGCGTGGCTGGTATCGAAAGGTTTCCGTGTGACGATGACGGGTGGCGACGCGCTGGTGGTGCCGACGGCCAATCCCGATCAGCTCGCGCTGTTTCTGAAAGGCGACATAGACGCCGTGTGGACGGTGGAACCGTGGGTGACACGATTGTTGCTGGAGGCGAAAGGACGCGTATATCTGGAAGAAAGCGCGCTGTGGCCGCAGACCGGCGGCCGGTATGTCACGACGCATTTGGTCAGCAGCGCGCGGTTCCTGAGGGAACAACCGGTATTGCTCAAACGCTGGATCGCCGCGCACGTCGAACTGACGCAATGGATCAACCAGCATCCCGGCGATGCGAAGCGCCTTCTCAACGCCGAGATCAAGGCGGAGACGACGAAGGCGCTGCCGGGTGAGGTGCTCGATGGCGCGTGGCGGCGGCTGGAGTTGACGCACGACCCGATCCGCGCCTCGCTGCTGCGGTCCGCCGAGGACGCGCACCGCATCGGGCTTCTGCGCGAGAAGCCGGATCTGTCGCGCATCTACGATTTGAGGTTGCTCAACGAGGTCCTGCGTGGCAAAGGTTTGGCGGAGATTCCATGAGCACGGCCCACGAAGAACTGCGCCCCGCGATACCCCTGAAGCTGGAGGTGGAACATGTCTCAAAAACGTTCCACAGCAAGCGCGCGGCGGTCCATGCGCTGGACAACGTGAGCCTGACGGTGAGCGAAGGCGAGTTCGTGTGCCTGGTGGGACCGAGCGGCTGCGGCAAATCCACGCTATTGAACATCATCGCGGGACTGGACACCGCTGACAGCGGCCGGGTGCTTGCTGACGGCAAGCCCGTGACCGGGCCGGGCCGCGACCGGATGGTGATGTTCCAAGAGTCGGCTCTCTTTCCGTGGCTCGACGTGGTGGATAATGTGTTGTTCGGGCTGAAGCTCAAACCCAACCTGAACAATCGGGAGCGGAACGAAGTGGCGCGTTTCTACCTCCAATTGGTCGGGCTGGAAAAATTCCACCATGCCAGTATTCACGAGCTTTCCGGCGGCATGAAACAGCGTGTGGCGCTGGCACGGGCGCTGGCGCCAAATCCGCGGGTGCTGCTGATGGACGAGCCATTCGGAGCATTGGACGCTCTGACGCGGGAACAGTTGTATGGCGACATCCAGGAAATCTGGCAGAAGCGGCGCAAGACGATCGTATTCGTCACGCACAACGTGCGCGAGGCGGCCTGCCTCGGCGAGCGCGTCGTGCTCTTCTCGCCTCGGCCTGGCCGGATCCAGGAGGAGTTTCGGATTGGCCTGCCGCACCCGCGCGATATCAACAGCGTTGGCCTGGCCGAGCACGCCGCGCAGATCATGCGGGCGCTGAAACGCCACTGGCCGTCCAACAGCCCGGAGGTGTCGGAATGAAGCGCTTCCTGACCGCAGCGGCTGTGTTCGCGGCGTTGGTCGTGGCATGGGAAGCGCTTGTGCGAGCGGGCATCTGGTCGCCGGTCATGGTGCCGTCGCCGCTCAGCGTGGTGGAGTACATCGTGGGCGCGGTTCGCGACGGCACATTGTGGCACGCCACGCTTGTGACGTTGCGCCGGCTGGCGGCTGGCTACCTGCTGGGCGTGGTCGTAGGGGTGCCACTTGGCCTGCTGACGGCACGGTTCAAATTCTGTGAAGACACGCTGGGCATCATCGCGCTCGGTCTGCAAACGCTGCCGAGCATCTGCTGGGTGCCGCTGGCGATGCTGTGGTTCGGCCAGACCGAGACAGCGATGCTGTTCGTGGTCGTCATGGGGACGGTCTGGTCCGTTGTCATTGCCACCGACAATGGAATCCGTAACGTTCCGCCCATCTACGCCCGCGCCGCGCAAACGATGGGGTCTAATCGCTGGCACACGTGGGTCAAGGTGAAACTGCCCGCTTCGCTGCCGTTCGTCGTCAGCGGCATGAAACAAGGCTGGGCGTTTGCGTGGCGATCGCTGATGGCGGCGGAAGTCTATGTAACCATCCTGACCGGCTTCGGCCTCGGCCATCTGTTGCATTACGGCCGGGAGCTGCACGCCATGGACCAGGTGATCGCCATCATGTTGATGATCATCCTGATCGGCTTGCTCGCCGACAAGGTTTTGTTTTCTCCGTGGGAGAGATTCCTCCACCGGCGCTGGGGCGTGACGAAGTAGCCACAGTGTCTGCTGTCTTCGCCGGCAGAATCAGAAGCACGTGGCCAAACAAAAAGAGCGCCTCGCTTGCGCGAGACGCTCTTTTGTTGAGGAACGAAAATCGTTCCGCAGTCGGATTAACGCCGGCCGCCGCGACCACCACCGTCGCGATGACCGCCACCACCACGACCGCCGCCAAAGCCGCCGCCGCCGCCGCCGCCACGGGGGCGTTCTTCGCGGGGACGGGCTTCGTTCACCGTCAGGGCGCGACCGTCGAGTTCCTTGCCATTGAACTGGGAGACGGCTGCATTAGCCTCCTCCTGCGAGCCCATCGTCACGAACGCAAAGCCGCGGGACTTGCCCGTGAACTTGTCCGTGATGAGTTCGCACGCGGTGACGTTGCCGGCCTGCTTGAACAGGTCGAGCACTTCGCCCTCGGTGGTGTTAAACGACAGGTTGCCTACGAATAGCTTGGTAGCCATTTTCTTACTATCTTCCTTCTGCTGCTGTGGGAGCTTGCGTGACTGTTCCCGACTCCTTCGGGTTTCGGATCATCACCAGCTATCAAGGCTGCCTGACAATCTACCAACTCACCGCGAACTGCTTCCAACTGCGAGCGGGCGAACCCTAGCCAAAACCCGGCCAATAGCAACATTTTTTTGGCAGTTTTTGCACAGGATGGGTTCCGCGCCACCGCGCCCTTTTCTGTCGCGTTTTTCCTTGCCGCCCCGCCGCTGGCAGCCTATCACCTGTCTCCGAAACTCAACCATGATCACCATCGTTGTCGCTCCCGACAAATTCAAAGGCTCGCTGACGGCGGAAGAAGCCGCTGACGCCATCGAACGCGGCATCCGCCAGATCTGGCCGCGGGCTCGCGTCGTGAAAGCTCCGATGGCCGATGGCGGCGAAGGCACCCTGCAAGCGCTGGTGCGCGCCACCGGCGGAAGAATTTTTCATCGCCGTGTCATGGGACCACTTGGCAAGCCGGTGCGCGCACCGTTTGGCGTGCTCGGCGACGGCGAGACGGCGGTCATCGAGATGGCCGAGGCGAGCGGCTATCGCTTGGTGCCAGCCGCGCAGCGCAATCCTCTGATCACA
Organism: Verrucomicrobiota bacterium; assembly: GCA_016235595.1. Taxonomy (GTDB): domain Bacteria; phylum Verrucomicrobiota; class Verrucomicrobiia; order CAIQCK01; family CAIQCK01; genus CAIQCK01. Next base: position 236,041 of record JACRJX010000007.1, on the reverse strand, counting down.
ACCACCTTTGGCACGGGCGAACTCATCGAAGCCGCGTTGCAGCACGGTTGCCGGCGGCTGATCGTCGGCATCGGCGGCAGCGCCACCAATGACGGCGGCGCGGGCATGGCTCAGGCACTCGGCACCCGGCTGCTGGACGCGAAGGGCCGGGAACTGCCGCACGGCATTGGCGGCGGCGCGCTCAATCGCGTGGCGAGAATTGAGCTTTCCGGTTCCCAAATCTTGAATCTCAAATCCGAGGTCCTCGTCGCCAGCGACGTGCGCAATCCGCTTGTCGGCCCGCGCGGCGCAAGCGCGGTATTTGGCCCACAGAAGGGCGCAACGCCGGCAATGGTGAAACAACTCGACGCAAACCTCCGGCATTGGGCGAAGATGATTGCGAAGTGCGAAGTGCGAAATACGGAATACGATTCCCTGACCACGTTTCCCGGCGGCGGCGCTGCGGGCGGGCTGGGTGCGGGGTTGAAGGCGTTCCTCGGCGCGAGGTTCCGGCCGGGCGTGGAAATCGTCATCGAGCACGCGCGGTTGGCGGAGAAGCTGCGCGGCGCGGATCTCGTCATCACCGGTGAAGGCCGGCTGGACCGTTCGACCCTCGACGGCAAAGCGCCGTTCGGCGTGGCGCGGCTGGCCCGGCGCTTCGGTGTGCCAGTCATCGCCATCGGCGGCTCGCTCGCGCCGGAAGCAGAAATGGCATTCCGCCGCGCAGGTTTTGCGGCAGCCTTGCCGCTCATGACCGGGCCGATGTCACTGGAAGAAGCGATGGCGCGAGGAAGCGAACTCTTGACGCTAACGACGGCGCGTGCGATGCAACTTATACGGATTGGCGCATTGTTCCCGATCCAGAATCCAAAATCCAAAAACTAGAATTGATGAAAACAGCACTTCTTTTTGCCGGTCAAGGCGCTCAAGTCGTCGGCATGGGCAAGGACCTCGCCGCAGCATCGCCCGCGGCGCGGCAGATATTCGAGCGCGCCAACACCATACTCGGCTGCGACCTGGCGCAAATTTGCTTCGATGGCCCGGTGGCGGAATTGACGAAGACCGACAACGCACAGCCGGCGATTTTCGCGGCCTCCATCGCGTGCATGGAGGCGTTGCGCGCAGAACTGGGCAAGCAGGGACGGTCGCTGGAGTTTGCAGCAACGGCAGGTCTGTCGCTCGGCGAGTTCACGGCACACGTCGCAGCGGGAACGATGAGCTTCGATGACGGCCTGAAACTGGTGCGGCTGCGTGGCCAGGCGATGCAAGCAGCGTGCGAAGCGACGGCGGGCACCATGGCGGCCGTGATGAACCTTGACGAAGCTGCGTGCGCCGAGGTCTGCAAAGAAAGTGGAGCGGAAGTGGCAAACCTCAACTGCCCCGGCCAGATCGTGATTAGCGGTGAGAAGACCGCCATCGCCACGGCGTGCGAGAAGGCGAAAGTGCGCGGGGCAAAGCGGGCATTGCCGCTAAACGTGGCGGGCGCGTATCACTCGCGGCTGATGGCGAGCGCGCAAGCGCCGCTGGCCAGCGCGCTGACGAGCGTGGCGATGGCCGCGCCGAAGGTGACGGTGGTTTCCAACGTGACTGCGCAACCGGCCACGACGCCGGAACAGATTCGCGACTTGCTGGTCCGGCAGGTTGTCTCGTCGGTTTATTGGGATGCTTCGATGCGCTGGCTGCTGGCGCAAGGATTCCAGCGATTCATTGAGCTTGGTCCCGGCACGGTGCTGGCAGGTTTCATGAAACGGATCGATGCCTCCGTGCCCGTGCTATCCGTCAACGATTGCGCTTCTCTCGCCGCCGTCGCCGCCAAACTTCTGGCACCTTGACGCCGGTGCTGTCTCAGAATCCCCGCACCATGTAGGCGTGGAGGATGCCGGATTCGTCGGAATTGAAGAAGCCAAGCTTGCCATCCGGCGACAGGAACGGATGGATGTGCGACTGCTTGATGCAGGTGGAGCGTGGACTCATCAGGTATTTCCAGTTACGAAGCGCATCCTTGCCCGGCTCACCAAACTCGGCGGCGAAGATACGGCCGCCTTTGTCGAACGGCCCGGCGTCGCTGATGAACCGCCGGCCCGCGATGTCGCCGGCGAAGTGGCTGAAACGCGATTCCTTCAGGTCTCGCGTGAGATCGTTGCGGACGCCGCCGGGCGTCTTGATGCCGACGTGGCCGGTGTGCGGCGCGGCGCTGCCCTCGATGAGAAACGCGCCGCGGGGGTTGCGCGAACTGGTGCTGGTAATGCCCCAGGAGGTGCGGCCGCGCCAACATTGGTGGCCCTGGCAAAACTCGTTGCCGTCGCGGCCCCACGGCATGTTGCGGAAGTGGGTGCCATCGTCGCGGATAACGTGAATGTCCGCCCCCTCGCCGCCGGTCAATTTTTTCAACTCGCCCTTCGGCGTGACGACGCATCCGTGGTTCTCCTGGATGAGGATGTCATGTGACGCCTCCGGGTCGGTCGATCGGCAATACTGCGAGTGCAGGTTGCACCATGTCGGCCCGTGGAGGATGAGTTTGACCGTCGCCTTCTCCAAATCGAACACCATCAGACCATACGGCGGTGGGTCACACTCGCCGTCGCCGAGGCAGCCGGAGATCGCGAGCCGTTTGCTGTCCGATGAGATCGTGGAGATCGGGTAGAGGCGGCTGGGGCGGAATTTCGTGTCCGGCAGCGGTCCGTCCACGACGAGCAGCGTGCGCCGGTCGGTGCCGTCGAGGTTGACGCGCTTGAGCGCAAACTTGCCGCCACCGACAGTCGTTTCGTCCACGAAGTAGTAGAGATACTTGCCATCAGGCGACACGGACGGCGCGACACAACCCGTCTCCTCCGTGAGCGGCGAGAGCGCGCAGTTGTTTTCGACGTCGCAAAGGAAATACTGGTGCTTCGGGTCGCTCTTGCTGCCGCCGTGCGCCGTCGCGGAGCGGTGCAATACAAACCGCTTCGAGTCCATCGTGAATATCTGCGCTTCCATGTAAAGGTGCGCCCAAGGCACGCCCAGTTCCGTAGTGAGCTGAATGACCTCCAACCCTTTCGGCGATTCGGCGTCGAGCAGATCGGGCCGCGGTCTGGCCTTCCCGATTTTCCGCGAACTGATTAGGTCGGCATCGACGGGTCTGGGAGCTTCATTGGCGGCAAAGGCGGGACGCAGCCAGTTCGCCATGACCGCGGTTGCGGTTGCCGCACCGGTGCGTTTCAAGAACGCGCGACGACTTGTGGATATTGGGTGGGGGTTCATATCAGTTTGATAATTCAATCCGCGATCTCGCGGCGCATCATCCGCCGCCGACCATCTGCTGACAAGCTTGCATTTGGCGGCACCATTTCTGCCGCTGTTTCTCATGGACTCAGGCGGCGGTTGCCGGTATCAGTCCGGCTGTCATGAGAACTTTGCTCGCTGTTCTGGCCGTTACGCTGGCGTTTTCCACACCGGACCTCTTCGCGCAAAAGAAAAAGGCGACAAGCCAGCGCGAGATGGTGGACATGGTGCTGGCAAACACGAAACCACTGAAATATCCGCGTGGCGAGCGGCTGCCGCTTTACCTTTGGCCATTGCACGGGCTGGGCACCACCGACGAGGCCGAAGCGGAACGTTTGCTGAAGAGCCTCGACGAGCGCGGCCTGCCGGTGATTGCATCGTGGAACCCCGCGCCGAAGCGGCGTGAGCAGAGCTTGCGCGACGCACTCTGGCTTGGCCGGCTCCAGAAGAAACTCGGCCTGCCGATCACCATTAGCGCCGTCCCGTGCATGAACGCCTTCTGCAACGGTGACGAGAAGACCGCGCACGTCGCTAACGACGGCAAGCCGTTTTTCGACTTCTCGTTCGAGCCCAAACGGCCGATGGGCTGCCCGTTCGCGCTCGAGTTCCGCCATCCGGCCATCCGCGAGCAAATCGAGTTTTTCCTCGAAGCCTACCAGCGCGAGGGCCTCGACATTCATTTCATCTTTGTGGATTGGGAAGTGGACGGACCGATCGAATGGAACGACGCGTGGGCGCACAGCAAACGTTGCCGCCGCTGCCGCGAGCACGTCCCAAACATCGCCGACTTCTCTGCATTCCAGAAGGCATTGCGCGAGATTCGGTGCCGGATGCAGCGCGAGTGCCTCGCCGAACCGGCGTTGAAACGTTTTCCCAAAGCGTTGGTCGGCAACTACGCCGTCTATCCCAACGACGGCTGGCGCTATTGGTATGACTACTTCGAAAAACTCGCGCCGGACGCGCCGTTCAAGAGCGACCAGCGGGCGAAATACCGGCCGTGGTTCCAGGAATTCCCGCTGACCGGCTTCACGGTTTCGATGCCGGTGATCTATACGTGGTATGCGACACCGACGTGGTATGACTTCGCGAGCAGCGACTACCGATGGTTCTACAGCTTGCTGCTGGTCGCGTCGAAATCGGGCGAACACAAGGCCGCCAGCGCGCCGAGCATTCCGTTCGTCCACTGGCACACGACCGCGCCCCCGAAGGAGCCGGACCCAGCCGTAAAGCAGTTCAGCGCGGACAAATACCGGGAACTGCTCTGGCATATCCTGCTGCGCGGCCACGACACGTTGTTCCTATGGTGCCCGCGAGAGGAAACCGCCGAGGAAACACGGCTCCTGCACGAGGTCTGGTCCGCGTCGCTCGAATACCGCGAGTTTCTGGAAAAGGGCAAGCCGGTCAGCTTTGACGTGCCGCAAGAGCAAGGTCCGGTCGTCTCCGCCGTCCAACTCGGCGACCGCCTGTTGGCGCGTCGCACGGACTTCGACGACCGAAAGGAACCCGTGACTCTGAGCATCGGCGGCAAGACGATCACCGTGCCGCGCGCGGATGGGCAATGTCAGGTGTTGAGCCTCACGCGGTAACGGGCGGCACTTCTGACGGACACAGCGGCAGCAACTCGCGCAGATCGCGTATCGTCCTCGAAGGGTGGATGGACGGCTGGTCGCCAGCACGGTTGAGCCACAGCGCCTGCCAGCCGCAACGCAACGCACCGTCAACGTTCGCAGGGAGGTCGTCCACGAAAAGAATTCGCGCCGGCTCGACGCCAAGATCGCGCCCGGCCGCGGCATAGATGCGAGGGTCGGGCTTGCAGCAACCGACGACCGCAGAAAACGTCCACGATTGGAAGCAACCCGCAAGGCCGAGCCGCTCGTAAAGCCGGATCGTGCTCGCCCAGCCATCGGAAAGCACGCCAAGGTTCAGGCCACGGCCACGCAGCGTGGCAAGCACTTCGCGGACTTCGGGAAACGGCTCCACCGATTCCGGCCCCTCAAGCCGGTCACGCAACCGCGCCACCAATTCCGCCGAAGCGGTCGGGTCCACACCTGCGAGCAAGCGGCGGTAGTACTCCATGCGCTGCGCGGCGGCGGACTCCTCGGTGGTAGGGGCACCGGCTTGTTGGGAAAGCCAATCGAGCGCTTCGCGCGCTGCCCGGGTGACACGTTGCTCGTCAGCGGCGCCAACGCCGAGGCTGAGCATTGCCTCGCGAACAGCGTCGGATTCCAGAAACGCGTGGCGATGTTTCAACAAGACGCCGCCGGAGTCGAACACGACAGCGGCGACGGTTGGAACGTTCGTATTCATGCGGCGCAGGCGCCGGCACGGCCACTTACTTCTGCGGCAGTTTCTTCTTTAACTCCCGCGCCTTGTCCTGCCACTGGGGCAACTCAGCCGCCCATTCGGGCGCAGGTTGCGCGGCAAGAACGCGGTCGAGTTGTTTGCGAGCCTTGCTGTATTGGCGCAGCTTGATGGCAACCTCGGCGAGCACGAGGTGGTTTTCGGGGTAGTCCGGGTAATCCTCAATCACGTCCTCCAGCAAATCCAATGCTTGTTCGGGATCGCCAACGCTGGCCGGCCACGGCGGCGCCTCCAGATATATCTGGGCCATGACGCGCCGGGGGCCGCCGTAGTCGAGTTGCTCGTTAAGCTCCTGCGCTCGTTTGAGCGCGTCAAGCATGGGTTTGACCATCGCCAAGCCCCTTGATTTTGCGGCGTCCGCCTGCATGGCGTAGTTCAGCGCGAGAAAGTAGTTGCCCTCGGCGCTTTCAGTATCCACAAAGATGGCGTGCTTCGCGTAAGAGGCGCCAATTTCAGCCAGACTGAATTGCTTGCGATCGTCCTTGGCCATACCGGCTTGCTCAGCAAGCCAGTAGTGAGCGCGAGCCGCGCGCCAGAGCGCTTGAGTGTTGTGAGGGGCAAGCTTCAACGACTCCTGGAGGAGATCCAGCGATTTCTGGACGTTGCCCGGCTCGATGCGCGCCGCCCATGCCTTCTCCGCCTCGACGATCTTCCGTTCCGCCTTTCGGACCTCCGAGTCCGTCAGGACACGGTCGGATCCGAGTTGTTTGATGCGGGGCCCGCGGTAAAAACAACCCGTGGACAACGCGCAAAGCAGGACGATGGAAATCAGTCGAACGTGGCGGCTCATGGGTGCAAGAAAGCTTACTTGTCGTAGAGTTTCTGTGTCGCGCCGTAAGCGGCAGCGTCAGGCTCGATGAAACCTTTCAATGTCATCGTGTTCAGAATTTCCTTCGCCGCCGGGTCAGCCCCCATGCCGAGGAGCGCCTTCTTGATGGCAGCCGCATCCGCATCCGCCGCCACGCCCTCCAGGGACACCATTGGCGCCGTCGGCAATTCCGGCGAACGATGCACAAGCTTCAATCCTTTCGCCTCCTCCAGTCCATCCTTCGCGTCGTACTGGCGCTGGTCGAGCAGCGCGAGGTCAGCCTTCTTCTCTTCGCCAGCCACTGCCTTGATAGCGCGCGCGCCACTGTGGACTTCCTTGAGCTTGAAAAACGTCTCGACATCCTGGCCGCCAAGCACAATGCGGCTGACGAATGCTTTGTCGTAGAGCTGGTTGCTGGAGAGCTTCAGTCCTTTTGCTGCCTGGAGATTGGCAGGACCGCCCGTGCGGCCGAGGATGTAGTATCCCTCAGTCTTATGGCCAGTCGGCACCGTCTGCGCGAGCAGCTTCATCTTCAGTTTCGCAGCCTGCGACAGATAGACGGGCAGACCGACGATGGCGAACCCCGGTTTGTTCTTTGCGATGTCGGCAAGGCCGGTGTCGAGATCGTTTTCATAGACAACATTCAACGACCCGGCGGGCAAACCGGCAGCCTTCGCCAGATATGCGCCGAAATCATTCATGATGCTCTTCGCTTCCTCAGGCGAGCCGGGCGCTCCGGGATAGAAAACCATCACGTCGCGTGGTCCTGCAAAGGCAGCCACGGCGCTGCAAAGTATCACGGCTCCAACAACAATGTTCCGATAGTTCATAATGAATCCAGCTTGCGGCGAAATAGGGCGCGCACTATAACGACCCTGCCTTTTCGCGTCAATCGAAGGTTCCATGCTTGGTTTAGACGTGGCGCGGGGTAAAAATTCATCATGACTGAACATCAAGGTTCCGTATCCGCCTTTCTCAGGGACAATGGGCTGACCCGTCTGGCCGGTTTGATTTTGAACTGGCCGCGCGCCGTGCTGGCTGCCGCCACGTTGCTCACCATCGCGAGCTGCTGGCTCATCGCCACGCGCATGGAGATAAAAACCGCCCACAGCGACCTCATCTCCGAAAAGGACCGCAGCGCCACGCAATTCCAGGAATTGATGGAGGAATTCGGCACACCCTACGTGCTCATCGGCGTGCTGGAATGCGAACCGCAGCAGTTCAAGGCGCGCCGCGAACTGGCCGCGCAGATGAAGCGCGAACTGGAAGCGGTTCGCGTGACGGCAGCCGCGCTGGATCTCGGTCCATCCGTTGCGCCGGATACGATGACGAATCTTGTCAAGGGCGCGGACTTCCGGCTCGATCTGAGTTCACTCCAGGGCCGGGAACTGTATCTCGCCACCACCAACGACCTTGCCGATATCCGCAGAACACTGGAGCAGGAAGCACCGTGGCTGCGCAAGCTCAGCGCCAAGCCGACGTTGGAGGGATTTTTCGGCATGGCTGACGAGCGGTTCGCCGCCGAACAGAAGCGCGGCAAGGTTGGCAGCGACGCCGAGGCGGTGCAGGGACTGGAGATGTTCGCGCAACTCTTTGACCGGATGCGTCTGGCGGCAACGGACCCGGCGTGGCAACCGCCAGAAGGGTCGTTCTGGGAGGAAATGTTCACCCCGCCGTCGGCCGGCGGCATGTCCCCCGAATTGCGCGAGGGCTACTTCACCAGCTTCGACGGCCGGTTGATGTTCATGTTTATCCAGCCGACCAGCAACAGCCGCAAGGTGGACGTGCTCCGCCAAGTCGTAGATCACAGCCGCGCCGCGTTCCGCAAGGTCCAGCAAACATCCCCGGCGTTCACCGGCATCAAACTCGCACTCACCGGCGAGCCGGCCGGCGCGGTCAGCGAAGCCGACTCCACCAGCCAGGACATGCAGTTCTTCGGCGCAGTCTCGCTCGTTGGCGTCAGCTTGCTGCTGATGGCCGGTTTCCGCGGTTTCCGATTTCCGCTCATGCTTGTGGCATCGCTCGGTGTCGGCATGGCGTGGACGTTCGGATTGACGACGTTGTGCATTGGCCACCTGAACCTGCTCTCACAGGTCGTGCCGATCATCCTCATCGGCCTGGGCATGGATTTCGGCATCCACCTGCTCACACGCTACCGCGAGCAACGCCGCCGGGGCAGCAGCCGTCCGGAGGCGTTGCGCGAGGCAATCGTCCAGAACGGCATGAGCATCATCATGAGCGCTATCACGACGGCGGTGGCGTTCTTCTCCATCTCGGTGGACAACTTCAAGGGTTTCGTCGAAATGGGCCTCGTCGCCGGCATGGGGGTGATGTGCTGTCTGGTGGCGATGATCGTGGTCCTACCGGCGCTCCAGGCGGTGCAGCGCAGGTTTTATCCCGCGCGCGACGCCAAATTGCATCCGCCCACCGTGCCCGCCGGCGTGGACGCCGCCGAGCCGCTGCATCCGCCGTTTGTCGAAAAGTTCTTCCAGTATCCGTGGTGGATTCTCGCCGCTGGCGCTGTCATCACAACGGCGTTGGTGATACCCACCATCCGCAACTGGGAACGGATCAGCTTCGACTACAATCTCGCCAGCCTCTCCGCGCCCGGCACCGAGTCGGTCGTCTATGAGGCGCGGATGATGAAGGAGAGCGACTTCACCGCTGACACGGTCTCGCTGATCTGCAAGGACATCAAGGAAGCCGAGGTCATCACGCGCCGCGTGCAGGCGCTGCCGAGCGTCAAAAAGATCGAGTCTCTCCACAGCCGTTTCCTTGGCGCCGCCGCCGAGAAACAGGCGATCCTCGCTGGCATCGCGCCGCATCTGGCAGGCGTGTTCGACGCGCCGCCTGCCTCGCAACCGGTGTCACCGAAGCAACTCGCCGCCGTTGTCGGCCGGCTCGGAGAACGGCTCGACAACTACCAGGAGATGGCGCTCGACGGAGGCCAGAAGGCGCTGGTCAAACCGATCGGCAACGCGCTCGCAGCAGCCAAGAAGTTCCAAGCCGTGCTCCAGGACGGTGGCCCCGATGTCGCTACGCGGCTCGGCAAGTTCCAGGATTACTTCATAGGCGACCTCGCCAAACAACTCGCACGGTTCCGTGCCGGCCTTAAGAGCGGCCCGATCACGTTGGAGACCGTGCCGAAGGATTTGCGCGACCAGTTTATCGGCAAGACCGGCAAAGTGCAGGTCATGGTCTATCCGAAGGGCGAACTCTGGAACCGGCCGGCGTTGACGAAGTTTCTGACCGAATGCCGCAGCCTTGGCGTCCCCGTCACCGGCCCGCCGGTCGAATACTACGAGATGACCAAACTGATGCGCGAAGGTTTCGACAAAGCCGCCATCTACGCCTGCGTGGCGGTCTATCTGCTGTTGCTCGTGGATTTCCGCCGCTTCAAGGCCGCCACGTTGACGATGGTGCCCGATCTGCTTGGCACCGTCTGGATGGTCGGCCTCATGGGCCTCTGCGGCCTGAGCTTCAACCCCGCCAATCTCATGGTGTTGCCGCTCATCATCGGCATCGGCCTTGCCAACGGCGTTCACGTCATGCACCGCTTCCGCGAAGTGCGCGACGCCGATATTTCCCACGTCGTCTGGCACACCGGCCTCGCCGTCATGCTCGGCTCGCTCGTCACCGTCGTCGGCTTCGGTTGTCTTGGTCTCGCCCACAACCTCGGCATCTCCTCCATCGGCAAGGCCCTCACCCTCGGTGTCGGCGCGCGTATTTTCACCAGCATCATCATCCTCCCCGCCATGCTCGTCATCGTCCAACGGCGGAAGTGGAAGGTGTAACCCTTCCCGTCGCGCCAATCAGCGGCCACTGGCGCCAACCGTGTCTGTCGGACCGTCAAACTCCGGCCCGCCCGCAGCCACATAGCCGTGGCTGGCGCCGCTCGCGTCCGGAGTGACCCAGAACGCGTAGAGCTGTCCGTGTTTAAGGTGAAAACGGAGCTTCACCTTCCGGCCACTGAGTTTCGCCAGATCGTCGGCACCCTTCCACACGACACGCTGCCGCGTACCATCGCCAACGGCGGGCAGGCAGTTCTCGGCCGTGAACGGGGCGATCACGTTGCCGTTTTCGTCAAGCACTTCGGCTCGTAGTTCGCCCTTCGGCGCGTCGAGGTTCACAAAAAGGTGTCTGCCTTTGAACGTGATCAGCCGTGTTGTGAGTGTGCCACCTTTTTCGCCGGCATCCATCGAGGCGAAACCATCGCGGCGCAGGAACGCCAGTCCCGTCGCGCCGCCGGCATACAAGTGGCCGCCAAGCTTCGGACTGATGCCGGAGAATGCGCCATAGTAGAAATATAGCTTGTCGCCCACGATGGCGCAGATGGTCGCTGCGCTGTGCAGATAGGCGCGGTCCCAGTCGCCTTCCTTGCGCGTGCCGGCCAGAAACGCCATGCGGTCGGGCCGGTGCCAGTGGAAACCATCGCGGCTGTAGGCAAGCTCCAAATCGGTGAGTTTGGGCTGCTTCAGCTTCGCGCACACCTCGTTCGCCGGCCCGCGATGGATGGCGAAGACGCCGAGCATCAAACTCTCGTAGGCGATGGCGTCGAGGTTGTAGAGCTGCGTGCGATCCCCCACCTGCGGGTCGGGAAGATCCAACGCGTCGGCACCAGCCCAGTGATACAGTTCATCGGGCGTCCAACTCGCACCTTTCACAAAGTCGTCGCACTCGCGATAGCCGCGCGTGCGGCCGTCGCGGCCGGTGCGCACGCTGTAGATCCATTTCTTCCGGAACGGGTTATGGGAAATGCTGGTGTTGTCGCCGACCGTCGGCGTCCGAATTGGGCCAGCCCAATGCACGCCATCGGGCGACGTGAAGACCTGGCCGTTGAATTTGGATTCCGGCCGTTCGTAGAGGAACATCTTGAACCGTTGCGCCGGATCAGTCGTAAAATAATCGAGCCAGACCGCGCAACCGTCGCGTTGGCCGTGGCCCTCCGCGGGCAACAGGCGATTGGTGCCCTTGACCACATCGAGTTGCGGCCGTTCCCAATGCAGGCCGTCCTTGCTCGTGGCGAGCGCGGTGCCGTCGAACCAGCCGGCGTGATACCACATTTTGAAGAGACGATCTTTCGGGTCGAACCATACGCCGTCCTGAAACAAAGTCGCGCACGGCAACCGGCCACCGTTGAGTTCCAGCGGTGTCTCCGGCTTCAGCACGGGATTGCCGGCATATTTCTGCGGGTAGTGAAATGTCCGCTTGAGATCGGTTTTCTCGATCAGGAAATCGTCCACGAATAACTGCCGTCCCACGTCGATCGGAATGACCAACGGCGGATGCTTCAGCCATGGCGCCGTCTGCGGTGTGCGGTCTTTCGGGTTGGCAATGCGCGGCGGCCAGTTCTTCGGCAGCCGGATGCCGTTGTAGAGCAGCTCGCCATCTTGGGCTGGCTCGGCAGGGTCCCGATCGGTGAGAACGATGTGGTCCACGTTGATATGCCCCCATCGGATGGTCACTTGATCGAGGATTTCGATACGCGCCATCTTCCCGGCAAACTCCTTCACGTCCCATGCAGCGGGCGCAAGATCTTCGCTGCCACCGGGCGTCGTATGCGTGCCGGTGGCGGTGCGAACAACCTTGCCATCCACGATGAGGTTGATGCACGTCTTGCCTTCGTGGCCGCCTCCACCGATGAGGAAACTGATGAACTTGCGCTTGATGGTGAACTCCGGCGACGTCAGAGTGCCGAGGGAACGATCACCATTGATGAAGGTGTTCACCAACCCATGACCCACATAACCACTGACAGGCTTCTGATGCGGCAACGTCCCCTGTGCCGGACCGGCGCCGAACGCGTCGCCGGCGGTTTTCCAATCGCCGTAATCCCTGCCTTCAAAGTCGGCGAGGACAATGTCGTCGGCCGCACGGCCTGTTGTGATGCACGCTGCGGCAAGCGAGCAAACCATGAGTGAACCCAGGATTGAACAATTCATGATTACCGGCCCACTGTAATGACGAACCACGTCGTGGCGGTTTGGCCCAACTCCAGCACCCAGTCGTTGCCTATTCGCTTCAACGGCAGCGGCCGGCCCAGCGGTTGTCCGTCACCGTCCAGCGGCTGAGCGATCACCTCGCGCGCTGAGGCTAGAGCGACAAGCACAACCTTGCCCGCAACCGGCTCGATGCGCGCCGGCGCAGTGCCCCATTTCTCCAGCGATGTGCGTTTGTCGTTCCACACCATGCCGGTGTTGGCAACGCGCGCGGCGGTGGTCAGCAACAGGCGGTCCGCGCTGGCAATCGGCCGGTTGTCGAGCGCGCCGAGCGTCAGCACGCAGAAGCGAGTCTGCATTTCTGCGCGAAGGTTCTGCGTGCCAGCCGTCTGGCTCCCAAGATGGCCGATGAGCGCCTGCGAGCGCGGCGTGTCCACACACACCACGCCGGTGCCTTTCCCGCCACCACGCCATGTCAACTCGCCGGTATCGGAAACGATCGGCTCCGCCGGCACTGGTTCAAACGATGCCGTCGGCGGACCGTCGAACGACTTGACTCGCACCGCATGGGTGAGCGGCAGCGCCAGCGGGAAACCCGGCGTGAAATAAGGCCCTTCCGACCACCGCAGGCGCAGGCTCTCGGTCACTTGTTCGGGACTGTAGCTGCGGTCCACGACGCGTTGTGCCGATCGCACATCTGCGCGCAGGAACATCAATGCACCGGCGGCAAGCTGGCTCATCTTCACCGGGTCCTTGGCAAAATCGAAATAGGCAAGCGCGCTATTCCGCATGGCGCTGACGTCTTCGTGCGCGAGCGTATACCAGAAGATGCCATCCCAATCCTGCAAGGCCGCGTAAGCTCCCAGGATCGACACGCCCTCGCAGGCGCATTCATTTGGGAACGGATGGTTGGCCTCAGAGACGGTGTAAGGCTTGCCCGCCACTGCGGAGCGCGAAAGCTGAACGGCGGAAGACTTCAGCGGCTCGTCCACCATCGGCGTGTTGCGGACGGTGAAACCGGTGTGTCTGCCGGTCTTCGGATCGTTAATGTAATTCGGATGCTGCCAATAAACGTGGCCGTCCACCGCATCGAGCTGCGCCAGTGATGCGATCAACGGATAGCGCGACCCGCCGTGGTCGTGGTCGCTGTTGCCAATGAGCAAGCTCTTCACGCCAAGATCGTCGCGGAGAAACTTCGCCATGTCGCGGAAGTAGTTCCGCTCAATCTCCATGTAAAACGCCGCTTCCGTCTGAAACCGGTCCTTCGCTGCCTTGGCGAAATCTTCCTTGCGCAACCGCGGCAACGGCGCACCGGGCGCGACACCAGCTTCCTGCCGCCAGCGCGCTAGCGTCTCCGCCGAAACGCGATGGGCCAGCCACGTGTTGAATTTCTTTGTCAGCGCCTCGGCGTAACTGGGCGGAATATCGTGCCAAGTCCCGACAGCCTTGGCCGTCTGTTTGCCGACAAGCCTGTTCTGCACCCAGGACTCCACCAGCGAGTTCTCATTCACAAACTCGACCACCGCCACCGCTGGTTCGTCGCGGTAGGCAAGACCCGTGCAGGTGTTCGTATGCGTGAGCAGTTGTCGTGCGTATTCACGCTGGAGTTCAATGAGTCGTTCGTCGAAGTAGGTCGCGCCCTTGCCAATGCCGAGCTGTTCGTGCTCACGCACGCCGTCGCCGGGCTTGTAGGTGCGATACACGTTCAGGTTCAGGTCGCTGTAGATGCCGCGTTTCTTCAACTCGGCGATGAAGAAATCCAACCGATCCAAGGCCTGCGGATCCAGCGCCCGCGTGTCGTCGCGGTTCGTGGCGATCAACGTGCCGACCTTGTCAAGGAAATGGAACCGGATGCAGTTGATGCCGCGGCCCGCCAACTGCGCGGCAATCATCGGCGCAGCGGACTGCGCCGGCAGCGCGGCCTTGCCCGTGACATTGATGCCCCAGATGCGAAACCTCTGCCCGTCCGGTCGAACGAAGTGTCCGTCTTGGACGCGGATAAAACCACCCTTCCCCGCCGGCGACTGGAGCAGGAACGAAACGTCCGCGAGCGACGGCGCGGCGCTGCGCCATTCGACCGGAAATGCCGGCCATGTGTCGGACGATTCAGCGGCGACGATTGTGGCGGCTGGAGAAAACAGGAGCGCGAGAACTGCCAGCGACAAGGTTCGAAGGAGTTTCATGGCACGCGAGTGTGGTATCTGCGTCCCCGCGTTTCAACACAACAATCCGCAACGTCCGAAAACCTCCGGCTGGAAGATACCGTCTCAGCGCGTCCCTGACGGGTCCGACGTCCCTGTGCTGTTGGGTCGTGCCGACACACGCAGATGCCGGGCGCGGGGGAGCATCCAGCCTTTCGGCACGTCATGGTAGCCGACCCAGAGATCGCCCGGCTCGATCTCGATGACGAAGGGGTAGCTCACCTGTCTGCCCCTGGCCAGCACAAGCGACGGCGTCCATGCGCGGCCTTCGTCGCTGGAAAACGCGAGATGCAATTCGCCCCGGCCTTTCTTGCGTTGATTCCACACCAGCGCGATGCGGCCATCGGCCAGGCGCGCGAGATGGCCGGGCGCGTGAGTGGACTCGATGGCGGTTGGTTTTGCCTCGGACCACGTCAGACCGCCATCGGTTGAAAACGATTCCCAGAACTGGCCACGGCTGGTGCGGATGAGCATCCACACGCGGCCATCCTTCAATTCCAGCAACGCCGGCTCCAGCGCGCCCTCGTGGTCACCCGCGCCGCCGATGTCGATCGCAGTGCCGAGCGTCCATGACTTGCCGCCGTCGGTGGAAATCGACACGCGGCTCACGAGCCGGCCAGGGTTGGAAACGTAGTGCGAATACGGCACGAGAATATGGCCGTCGCGCGTCTCAATGGCGCCATTGGTCGCGCCGCTGTAGCCGCGAAAGATAACCTGACGATTCGTCCACGTCTTGCCGCCATCACCGCTCTGGATGGCCCACACGTCGCTCTGTTCTTCAGGTGTCGGGTTGCCGTCTTTCCAGCTATGCTTTTTGAAACCGAGGTAGAAGGCGTGAATCGTGCCGTCACGCGTGCGCAACACCGACGCGTGCGACGCCTGGCAGTCGGAATGCCGTGTGACCTCGCGCTCCGGCGACCACGTCTTACCGCCATCGCGCGTGAGGCGGCATGCGATATAGGTTGATCCGGGCGGGCTGTAGTAGCTTGACGGCGTCGAATACACCGTCATCACCGCGCCGTCCGCGAGCTTCGCCAGGCCGCAGCCCAATACCACGGGATTCGGCGAGTCGTGTGTAATGTCAGTGCAGAGCGGGTTGAGCAAGACGGTCGTGCCGCTCGGCTTCCAACGCGGGCCTTCGCGGATAGGCAACCCCTCCCTTTTCGCCATCGCAAGCAGGTGGTCTATCAGCAACTCCGCCACAAGCCGTTGGCCGCGGTCGTTCGGATGCATGCCGTCTAACAGCAGTGCGTCCACCGTTTCGTTCGTTTTGCGATTCTGCGCCGCAAACGCTTCGCGTGCGTCCACCAGCGCTGCGCCGGTTTCGCGAGCGACCTTGCGGACGATGTCGGCGTAATTGTCGAGCAAGACATTGAAGCCGTCGGGATCATCCGGCTTGTAGGGTGGCTTGCCATACATCTCCTTTAACTTCGGCGTCCAGCGCAGTGGGTTGGGCGTCATCAAGATCACCCGTGCATCGCGCGACTTCAACGTTTCGACGAAGTGACGTAAATTGGCCTCGTAACGCTCCGGTGCCACTCGCGGCTTGGTGGCGGGCGGTTTCTTCCACACGTCCATTGCCGAATCGTTGATGCCAAATTGAATGATCGCGATGGCCGGCTTGTGCGCGAGCACGTCTTTATCGAAGCGCGCCCGGCCCATCTCGGTGGTGTTGCCACCGATGCCCGCGTTGATGACGCGCACGCCGCGCAGTTCCTCCTGTAGAATCGTCGCGTAAACAGTGAGCGACCCGCGCAGCGCTGTCGTCGAGTCGCCAAAAGCCACGAGGGTCACCGGCTCGGCGGCATTCGCGGCGACACAGACCATAAACGCAAGAGACAGCACCGTTTTCATTTCTTCCCGACTCCCGCAGGTTTCGCCTTGCCAAGTTTGGCGCGGATCAACGGAGCAAGGAACTTCGCCGTCTCGTCGCCAATGACGTGGTAGCCGGCAAGGTTAGGATGCCGGTCGCCATACCAGCCCGGCAGATTGCCAAAGTGTGCATCGAGGCGGTTGTCCATCACCTCCACCATCGGCTCCTTGTTCTTTGTGCACACAAACGGTTTTACAAACTCGTGATACTTCTTCGGGATCTTCGACAGGGGGAAACGGCGATAGTTGAGCATATTCGGCCCGCGTTCCAGTTCCGCGGCATAACGCGGGTAGATGTCGAACAGCAACAGCTTCTCCTCCGCAGCCACCTTCCGGACCAACGCGTTGATACGCTCACTCCCCTTCGCGTCGGAAAACGGGATCACTGTCATCGGGATGAGCGTCGCTGCCGGATGGTCCTTACGCAGCCGCGCAAGCAGGTCGTGAAAATCCTTCGGGAAGCTTTCCTCGAAGTGCTCGCGCTTGGCGGCATCGTTCAGTCCGTAGCGAATGAAAACGTAATCGAGGCCAGGCAACTTCGATGCCAGCTTGTCGTAGCGGCCAGAGGCAACCAGCCGTTGGATGGTTTCTCCGCTGAGTCCAAGGTTGATGACGTTGCACGGCGGCAGGTCGCCTTCCGCCGCGAGCAGCAGGCGAATCACATCCTCCAGATGCGGCCCTTCCGGCACATGCTTGCGCGGAATGCTACCCTCCGCGGTGCTGTCGCCCAGCAGCAGGATTTGCAGTTTGCCGTCGTGCTCGCCACGGCTTGCGACAGGGGTTGCCACAAGCGCCGCGACCCCAAGCAGGAATGCGGTTGTCCGAATCAGTCTTCTGTTCATGATGACTCCAACCTCCAAGTGTTGGGATTTGATACCAGAAAACAGCCACATTGGAACAGGCGAAAAACGTTGCGGATTTCAAGAACATCCTCCACGCGGCTTCGTCTTGCTTTGGGCCAATGAGAGACACCGTGCAAGGCCAGACGGATCACCACGCGGAGCAGCACCGCAAGACCTTCAACCAGCGAGTCTGCGGAAAACGCAAATCCCCTTGAACGGCTCGGAGGGAATCTCCCGCGCGTAATGAGCCTGATGCTGATCAAAGAACTCATCGCACGCCGTCTTGGCACCGGTGGAAAAGAAATCGTAGTCGTGGACGATGACAATGCCATCGGGAACGATTGTTTTGTGCAAGCAATCCAGCACCGTTTTGACTGGCTCGTAAAAGTCCATGTCCACAAAAGCAAAGCAGACAGTCTCCGGCAAGGCTTGTGATTTCACCACTTGCTCGATGAACCCGGGAATGATTCTGCATCGGTCTGGCGGAAAACCCACCTCGCCAAGTCTCGCACGCACCGATGCCTCCGGGTAACTCATCTGCCCCTGATACTTGGACATATCACCAAGTCCGAAGATGTCGTTCTTCAGCTTGTCCTTTGCCGTGGGTGCGGGCAATCCCTGAAATGAATCGAAGAGCCAGAGGTTTTTCTGAGTGGGCAAGAGCAGGTTCGCCAGAACAGCAGACGTCGCACCACTGGCCACACCGAACTCGCAGACATCACCCGCCAAGGCTAGAGATGCGTGCAACTGATTCATGATGAACAAGACCTGTTCGAGAGGGACTCCTTCCAACCTCGCCAACAGGCGGCAACGCGTGGAATCCAACTCGGGAAGGGATGGGATGAACGTGGACTTCAGCAAAGCGCCATACCTGCTTGTCAGGCGGACGAAATTGTCGTCAACGTAACCCTTCGGAACCACATTAAAATGCTCGTGCGCAACAAGGTCATAGCCCAAACGCCTCACGACACGTTTAATCAAGGACTTCATCACGAAGTTTTTGACATAGTGTGTTCGAAAAATCGATTTGTTTAATTAACCCCGCCACGGCGGGACTCTTCCTGAATTGGACCCGACTTTCGCTGCACTGCAATCACCGCATCTCTACACCCACTCGCTCTCGCAGCATTCATGCGGATGATGAGGATACGGCGAGTGGAAGGCGACGAGGTCTTCCTCGCGCTTGAAGATGGAGCCGCAGTCCTTGGCCATCTCCTCCAGTTTCTTCGCGTCAGCTTCGGTGGCGGGACGCCAGGCGATACCGGCCTCGATGGCCTTCTCCTGCAGATCCATCCACGACGGCGGGAAACCCGCCACGACGCCCGGCAACGAGAGCGTCCAACGATAGGCCAGGTTGATGTCGTCCTGCTGTTCCAGCGGACGATACCACCACTTGCGCGTACGTTCGGCGCCCTTGGGCCACGCGCCAGAGTTGATCGTTTTGATCGAGAGCACCGCCGCGCCTTTTTCCTTCGCCAGCGCCAGCACCTCTTTGCCGAAACCGCGTGTGTAATACTCGACGTAATTGATCGGGAACATGACCGTGTCGAATGCGAACCCGCGCAATGCCGCCAGCGCCGCCTTGGTCGTGTGTGCCGAGAAACCGATGGCACGGATTTTCCCTTCCTTCTTTGCCTGAAGCATCATTTCCAACGCGCCACCGGGACCAAGCGATGTCTTCACGTCCTCCGGCTTGACGAGGTGGTGCATCTGGTAGAGGTCGAAGTAATCCGTCTTGAGCCTCTGGAGCGATCGTTCCAGTTCCTCGCGGCAGCCGTCCTTGTCGCGCATCTTGGACTTGCAGGCGAGGAAGTAGCGGCTGCGGTCGAGGCCCTGCAATGCGATGCCCATCTTGATCTCGCAGTTGCCCTTGTCGTAAGCCGGCGCCACATCGTAGTAGTTCAGCCCTTTCTCGAACGCCTTGTGGACCTCCGCCGTGCAGCGCTCCTGGTCGTAGTGCATCAGGCCGAGGCCGGAGAAACCGACAACGGAAACTTTGAAACCGGTCCGGCCCAGCATACGCTTCGGCATTTCGCCGGTCTTCGCGCCCGCCGCCTCCGCTTCGCTGACCAGTTCGGGCCTGATCCCCAACGCCGCCGCGCCCGCAACTCCACCCATCACCTTCAAGAACGATCTGCGTTTCATGGTTCGTTTCCTTTCAAGCGTGCGTTACTGGGCAAAGTGTAAACCCACCTTTCGGGCCACGCAACCCCCGCCAGAACACCAGCGACATCATCTCTCCGAAACCGCTGACCAGATGGACCGAAGCTCACGCACAGCGAGGTGAAGGATATGTGCCGGGCCGCCGCTCGCTGTCAGCACGACGGCGTGGTTCGCCGGGTCGGGAAAGAACACCTTGGCGTGCGTGACGGCGCCACCGTTGCCATACAGCTCAATGCTCGTGCGATCGAGCAGCACGCGGAGAACGAGTCTGCCATTCGAGAGCGGCAAGGCCAGCGCGCGGTCGAATACTTTCAGCTTCGCTTCCTTCACGTCATAGCGAACCTCCGCTCCGCGCAAGTTGAGCGTGACTTGCCGTGCCTGCCCTGGTTCGAGCTCCAGTTCGATGTCGAGCAGGTCGTGCCGGACATCAGCCAGCGGGTTGTCGCCGGGTTGAAGAGTCAGCGATTTCAGGACGCGCGTCTTCGCGTAGAGCTTCTCGATCTCCGCAACGGGCTGGCGAAACACGCGCGGGCCTTCCGGCGTCGTGCGCAGTGTCAGCTCGCGTGGGAAACTCATCTGCTGGTTGAACGGCATGCCAGGATAGGCGTTGGGCACCTCCGCCTTTGGACCACTGTTCATCCAGCCAACCTGGATGCGCCGACCGCCGGGCGCGTCTTCGAACGTCTGCGCGCCGTAATAACTTGCGCCCCAACTCGTCCGGATCGGCTCGGTCTCCGCTTTGAACCGTTCGCCGTCGAATGTGCCGACGATGTAATCACCGCTTCCCTTCGTCAGCAGCCACTTTGTGCGGCTGGCGTCGCCGTCCAGCGGCAGTTCAAACAGGTCCGGGCATTCCCAATACCACGCGCCCGGCCCGATCTCCTGAATCAGATCCCACGACTTCAAGTCGCGCGAGCGGAACAGGCCGTAGCTGGCGCGGTCGCGGTCGGCGTTATTGCGCGAGAGCGAGAGCACCATGAACCACATGCGTGTCGGCTTGTGCCAAAACACTTTCGGGTCGCGGTCGTTGTTGTCATGCGTGCGCAGGATCGGATTGCTGGAATACTTCTCAAACGTATGCCCGGCATCCGTGCTGAACGCCACGCACTGTGTTGATTTGCGGCCGGAATCAGACACGGGATGCAGCGTGTAGAAGAACAACAGCGGCAGATTGTCACCACGCTTCAGGCCGGAGGCGTTCTCCACGTCCACCCAACCGGAACCGGAAAAGATGGCGTCCCTGCCCTCGCACGGGATCGCCGTCGGCAGATGACGCCAGTGCAGCAAGTCGTCGCTGACCGCATGACCCCAAACGGTCGCGGAACTGCTGGGCGGACGGTGTTGATGGAACAGATGCCACTGGCCTTTGTAGTGGAGCATCCCGTTGGCGTCGTTCAGCCAGCCAGTCTTCGCCGTGAAATGAAACTGCGGACGGAAGGACTCCTGCAACAACGTGGTCGCGTCCGCCGGCGCCGTTCGCTGCGCGTCGCTTTGCGCGAACTGGTCCACCGCTATCGCGCCCGTTGCGGAGCCGTCGTTGACCCGGATGCGCGCCTTGCGGCCGACGAGATCGCGCACGTCCCACGTTC
The DNA here is from genome assembly GCA_016235595.1 of Verrucomicrobiota bacterium. Lineage (GTDB taxonomy): Bacteria > Verrucomicrobiota > Verrucomicrobiia > CAIQCK01 > CAIQCK01 > CAIQCK01. Next base: position 215,026 of record JACRJX010000007.1, on the reverse strand, counting down.
GCCATTGAAGCGCGTGCGCCGGATCGAATGTCTCCGTTGCGCTCGCCGCGCGCACGACACGGCCGTCCACCACCAGCTCGACACCGACGGTAGCCGGCAGGTTGCGTTCGCCCGCAACAAGGAAGTTGATGAACTTCCGCTGAATTCCAAATTCCGGCGACAGCAGCGTCCCTGCACTCTCAAGTCCGCCGCGTCCGCTCCAGGCAACACCATTCCCCTCGAATCCGCTGAAGCGACCGCCGGCGTCCGGTCGAAACGGCGCAGCGAAGAAAGCGTCACCGGTTCTTTGCCAGCCATCCAGGTCTTTGCCCTCAAACGCGCCGATGACGATGTCGGGCTGTTGCGCGACCGCGACGACTGAACAGCAGCCGAGCGCCAGCAATAGTCTGGTTTCCGCGAAATTCATTGAAAGCATCTTGTGGTGCTATTCCACCCAAACCATCCGCATTCGCATCGGCGGAACGGGAACGGTCAGCACATCGCCCGTCAAGCCGAGTGTCTCACCACTCAGAGCATCCTTCGCACCCGCGGTCGCACGGAGTTTGAGTCCAGCGCGATCAAGCTTTACTTGCGCCGTCGCGGGCTGGTCGCCTGAGAGGTTTGACACGACCAGCAACGTGCGGCCGTTCTTTCCCTTGGTGGAGGGTCGCACATAAAGGCTTACCTTCACCGATTCCGGCTGGGCTGTTGCCAGCGGCTTCATCTCCCAATACGGATGCCACTGGGCTTTCTCGACACCGAAGCGGGTCATCACTTTCCAGATCACCGACATCTTCTCCAACGGCTGACCGACGCCGCCGGGCCGCACGCGCACGTCGTGGAGCATCGTGAACGCGAGCGCCGCGTCAAACGTCCACTGCGGCGGCCGCTCGTAAACCAGATACTCGGCGGGCACGCCGAAGTTGCGCCCCATGAACTCGGCTCGGAAGGTCTCGAGCGGCAGTTGCTTGAGCAGGTCACGCGTCAGCTCGCCACCGCCAAACTGTTCTCCGTCCCAATATGAATCGGCAAAGGCCAGCGTCGGCGTCGCGCAACACGTGCTCTGATGTGCGTTGACCAGCCCGCCGCGCGGATGAGCCCGCTCCGCCAAGCCGTGCATGAGCCGCCGCACGGCGAAGACCGGATAGGTTGGCTTCAGCGTCCCGTCCGGCGCGCGATAGCCGCAGCCGTGCCGCTCGTTGCAGCAACCCCACGGCTCAATCGTGCCGTCGAGATAGACGCCATCGTAGCCGTAGCGCGCGAGGGCCTTCGCGACGCCGTCGAGCAGGAAATCGCGATAGCGGCTGTTGTAGCAAACGATGTAGTCGCGCTGCTCCGGCGTGCGATAGTAGCCGCCCGTGTAACCGCCACTCGCAGTTTTCACCAGTGTCTCGTCCGCCATCTCACCCCACTCCGGCGCGAGCGACGAGAATTCATAGCCGTGGTAGAGCAGCAGCTTGATGCCGCGCTTGTGCGAGGCTGCCACGAGCGATTTCAGCGACGCCTCGTGCGTTGTCAGCGGATGATTCTGAAATGGCGTCCAGTGTTCATGAAACACGAGCGTTTTCACCCCCAGTTCGGCCGCACGGTCGAGCGCCGTTTTCTTCTCGCCGGCCTTCAGCGGCTTTTTCTCCATGCCGTAGCTCGCGCCGTGACAAATGCGCCATTCGTGAAAATTCTTCGGCCAAGGCTTCACGGGCGACGCTTGGAAACCGAACGTGTATGTCAGCGGCAGCCGCGGCGGCAGCGAATCGAGCAGATGCAACCGCAGCACAGTCTGGTCGCCGCTGACGACCACCTCGATGGGCTGCTTTGGGTCCTGTGGCTGCCAGCCCTTGTCGGATTCGGTGAACCAACCAAGGCCGCCGTCTTCCCAGCCCAGCCAGACGAACGGTTTGAACGGCAGTTGCAGGCCCGCGTCAGGCACCGCGCCGCTGTTCTTGGCCCCGCCCCATCGGCCCGGCCAGAAGTGATAGAGGCTCGCGCGAGATCGTTTCAACGGCACTTCCAACCACAGGCGCTCGATCTTAGGCGCCTTTTTGTTCTGTGGCATGACCACGAGGTCCACGCGCATTACACCGTCGAACTCGATCTGTGTGGTGGTGTTGACGATAAGATCGTCACCCGCCTGCCAGCCGGAGATGATCGCGTGCGCCTTGTCAGCGTGGAAAACGAAATTGCCGCCGCGCTTCCACGCAATGTCTTTGCCGCCAACCTGGCCGACGAGACGGATAGGCGCAGCCAGCACGTCCCCGCCCGCCGTGACGATCGATGTCGGCAAGGCAGCGCCAGCGAACTTGTGCGAGCGGCCCCAGACGCCAACCTCGACAACCGATGCGTTGGTTTTCACAATCACTGGTGTCCAAGGTGCGATCAGGCGAAGCGGCTCCATCGCCAGCGCTTCTGTGATCATTCCAAACACCATCACCCATAAGACGACACGCATCATCTTCATAGAAACCTCCAACAGAACTACGGTTTGAGTTCGACGTTTGAAATGCCTTTTGTTCCGGGATGCAGGATGTTGTAGAAGAAGTGAAGTCCCTTCGGCCCGTTTGAGCCACCCTCGATAATGACTGCGTAGTTGTAGCGCGGCGGCTCGACCTTCGGCTGGCCATCCACGATGACCTGATCGCGGCCGGTATCATAGACAATGTTGCCTTGGATGATGACGTCGCTCAGCGGCGGGTTGTCCTGCTTCTGCCCCCGGTTGAACCTGAGCGGCGCGGCGTTCTCGCCCCAGATCCAATGCGAATGTCCGTAGCCGAAATCGGAGATAATGTTATTCGCGATGATCGAACCACCGTCCACGTTGGCCGCGACCGCAGGTTTTCCGTCGCGAGCCGGCGCGGCAGCGTGCGAGCCGGCGCCGGGCATCAGGCCAATGCTCCAAAGATCGTTCTTTGAGAACTGGTTGCCGAGGATGAGGACGTGGCGCGAACCATGCATCGCCTTCATGCCAATGTGTGAGTTGTTGACGATGTTCTGCGAGACGATGACGTGATCGCTGTGGAGGTCGATGCCTTGGGCAGCGTTCTCGATGGTGTTGCCGAGGATTTGTGTGTAGTCGCTGACCTCCGGCGCGGTGACGATGATGGCCGAACCTTGGTGCCAGGCGCTGGTGTACTCCTCGTCCCACGTTTTCTGGTTGGTAATGACACCCTTCTGCGCGTTCTTCTTCACAAACTTTCCGAGATCGAACTTCTTTTGGTTCTCCGGCGTGGGCAGCAGATTCTGCTCGATGACGCGGTTGCCCTGGATGAGGGTGCCCTTGCTGTAGCGCACCTCAATGCCCGTGCCATCAATGCACTTGAACGCATAGCCCCAGTCCGCGCTGCCTGTGCGGTCGTCCACCGTGATGCGCATGTAGTTCCGCACCAGACACCCGCGAATCTGGCTGCCGGTGCATTCTCTCACCGCAATCGCCGCCGACCGCGTGCGGTTGTCGAGCACACGCAGGTTATCCAGCACGAGGTCGCGGCACTTCATGGCGACCACAGCCTCATGCTTCGTCTCCATCTTCCCCTCCGCCCGCGTCAGCGTGAGGTTGCAAAGCTGGACGCCCAACGCCCCCTCGATCTCGATGATTTGCGTGTTCGGGTTTGTCTGTATGATCCGCCCCGGCCCGAACAGCCCGCTGTTGTCCCCGCGAATCCGAATCTTTTCCGCGATCACATAGTCGCCCGCTGGCACGTAAACCATCCGGCCGGGGTTGGCGTTGAGAGCTTCTTGAATGGAACGGTAGTGACTGGCCGAAACATCGGCCAACGTCGTGGCCGGTTGTTTTTCGTTGGCGTGGCCAACGGTCAACAGCGTCAGACACGCTGCCGCAACGATGTTCAATGCTTTCATAGTCATGCTCCGTGTCCGCGCTGGCTGCCGGCGAGCCGATATGGATCACCAACTATTCGTCGGGCTGATATCCCACGCGTCAAGCGACTTCACCTTCACGCTGCCGCCGCGGGCGATGAGCGTAACGCCGAGGCTGTCGGGGCGCGAAGGATAAATGCGCTGGGTAATGCACTGCCGGTCGTTGGCATAAACCTCCAGCACCGAGCGGTCAAGAAATACCCTTAGCCGCAGCGGCTCGCCGGGCTTGAGCGCGAAGGGAGCCACCTGCTCCTGCGCGAATCGTTTGTCGGCGGGGATGTTGCGCTCCCGGGCCCAAGTCTCGTTCATCCAGATGTATTTCACCCGCGGATCGAGCGTGGACTTGGCCAGTTCGGTCTTCAGCGTTCGAGCCCCCGGCGTACAGACAATCGCGGTCTGCTCCGCGCCATCAGGTGAGCAGCGAACCTTGATGCCGAATTCCTTCGCGTCGCACGGCTCGATGACGGCGGAAATCTCCAGGCAATCGCCATGCATGTCCTTCAGCGGCAACTCGCCGGAGACGGTCAGGTTTTCGCGATGACGCGGATTGCAGCGCAGCGTCTCCAGTTCCGGCGCAGGCTCGATGCGCAGCGAGTTGTCGTCAGCGAGTGAGAGCACGCGTGGCAGCGTGGCCACGGAGCTCCAGCCGTTCGTGCGCGGGCCGGCTTCCATGATCCAACCCCAGAAAATGCGGCGGCCTTTGCCGTCGAGCAGTGTTTCGGGCGCACACACCGAGCCGCCGGGCCAGCTCATGAAACCGTGGCTTTCCGGCAGGAACCGCTCGGCTTTTTTGTCGAAGCGACCGATGTAATACTGGAGATGATTCCATGGCCGATGCACATGCGAGATGAGCATGTGCTTGTTGCCGAGCGGAAAGAAGTCCGGGCAGGCGCAATCCATGTATTCCTCAGTCCAGCGCCTTTCGGATTTGTAAAACGGGCCGCGATACTCCCAGTTCACCAGATCGCGCGAACGAAAGAGGCTGGTGGAATCGCCTTCGTAGCCGGGCGTCTTGTTTTTGTTGCCGACAAGCGCGTAGTGCATGTCGCCTTCCTTCCAGCCGCATGGGTCAAAAATGACGGCCTCCGGCGGAGCGCTGGCGCTGGGAATGACGGGGTTCTTCGGATGCGGCTTCCAACGGATCAACTCGTCATCCTCGGCAGTGAAAAGACATGTCCCCTGCCCCGGCACATGAACGATGATCGTCGGCACGGGCATGTTGTCCATCATATCGCCGCTGTAGATGCCACGCGGCATGGAGCCGTCGAACACCGGCACCAAGGCCGGTGGATGATGAATCCAATGCACGAGGTCGCGACTCGACGCGTGCAACCACGTCTCGCGGGCGTGGTCGCTGTCCTTGCCACTGAGGATGGTGTTGAGGTCAGGCGCGAGCCGGCCGAGGAAGAAAACGTGGTAGCGGCCTTTCCAGTAGATGGTGCCATTGATGTCGTTCCAGAAACCGTCGGGGGGTAACAGGTGGTAGCGCGGCCGGTGCGGGTCGTTCCAAAGCCGCTGGCGCAATTCGCGCGCACCGCGAAGCTGGTCAGAGAGCGTCAGACCCTCACGGCCGATCTTCGCCTCGATCCTCTTTGCCATCGCGTCGCGTCGCGCCTTCATGGCTTCCTCGCCGCCGCTGAGCGCAATGATCTCGCCGTCGGTGAGCGCGCGCTGCCAGAGAGCCGCGTGATCAAGCAGACCCTTGAAGCCGCGCCTGCCGATCAATACCGGCTGGGCGTTGCCCTGCCGGAGCGCGCCAGCAGCCTGCGTGCGCGCAACGGCAGCGCCGTCCATAAACATCACGAGATTGCTGCCATCGTAGCGCACGATCACGTCATGCCACAGTTTTGGATCAAGGGTGCTGACCGCCGTGGCGACCTGGCCGGCGAGGCGAGGATTGCCTTCAGCTCCGAACTCGAAGCCGAGGTTGTCGCCGTTGATGAAGAGATTATAGACGAGCTTGTCGTGGCCGCCGTGTTTGCTGAACAACTCGCCATTGTTCCATTCCCCTGACGGGTTGCGCAGTCGCAGCAACAACGTCAACGCGTTGCCTTTCAGGTTCAGCCGTCCGTCGCCGCCCTGTCCCGCATCCAGCCAGCCGCCGGCAAACTCCACCGCCCGCCCGTCGCCACCGCGTGTCAGCGACGCCGCGCGTTCGACTCCCTTCAACTCCACGCCGAGCTTCACATCGCCATGGACTTTGAGCACGCTCTTGCCGTCAGCGGAGTTGAGGTCGCTGAAGTGCCAGACGGCGACCGCGTCGGCAAAGACGACCCGCGCGTCTGCCGCCCCGGCTTCGGACGACAAACACATGAAGAGAAGCAGGGACAGATATCGGTTCATTTCATTGGCTCCCGTAACGACTGCGGTAGAATGGGCGTTGCGCCCGGTTGTGAACAGACGTAGGCGGCCACCTCGTTGGCGCGACGGTTGATGTCGTCAAGTTGCCGTCCGGCAAGCAAGCCGAGCGCGAGCGCGGCGGTGAAAGCATCGCCGGCGCCTATGCTGTCCGCCACCTTCACGGTCAGGCCGGAATGCTCCGACCACGCGTCGCCAGCCAGCAACAAACTGCCGTGAGCACCGCGTGTCAGCGCCACCGTTCGCAACGCGAACCGCTGCGTCAGCGTCATCAGTTGATCGCGAACGCCGCCGCCCAAACCAAACATCGCCGCCAGCACCGGCAACTCCGCGTCGTTGAGCTTGAGCACGTTCGCCAACCGCAGCGATTCCTCCACGACATCGCGCGAATGGAAATGCTGCCGCAGATTGATGTCGAACACGCGCAGGGCCGCAGCCGGCGTGGCGGCGACAAGCTCGCGGACGCTGCTTCGTGACGGCTCGCTGCGCTGTGCGAGACTGCCAAAACAGACGACATCGGCCTGCGCGGCGAACGCCAGCGACGTCTCGTCGGCAACGATGCGATCCCAGGCAACATTTTCGTGGATGGTGAATCGCGGCTGGCCATCGGCGGCGAGTTCCACCGATACCGTGCCGGTGGGCGCGCTTGCATCCACGCCAACGCCATCGGTCGGCAGGTTGAGCGCGCGAAGCCGGTCGAGAATCTCACGACCCTGCGCGTCGTCGCCGACGCGCGAGACAACACGGGCCTCGGCGCCCAGCGCGTGGGCGTGATAAGCGAAGTTCGCCGGCGCGCCGCCGAGCTGTTTGCCTGACGGCAGCAGATCCCAGAGAATTTCGCCGACGGCAAGGACTTTAAAGCTCATGGCTTATTCGATGCCCAGTTCTTTTTGAATCTTCTCCAGCGAAATGCCCTTCGTCTCCGGCATCGCCGTCAACACCCAGACAAGCTGGCCGACGCAGCAGAGCGCGTAGAAAGCAAACGTCATCCAACCGCTCGCCGCCGCGATCATCGGAAATGTCCACGAAATCGCCGCCGCCATGAACCAGTGCGTGAAGCTGCCAAGCGCCTGCCCACGCGCGCGAACGCGATTGGGGAAGATCTCGCTGATGAACACCCAGATCACCGTGCCCTGCCCCGCCGCGTGCGAGGCGATAAAAACGATCAGGCTGATCAGCAGCATCCGTCCACCACCGCCTGAGTAGAACGAATACGCCACCGCGCCGAGGCTCAGGATGTAGCCGATGGAACCGATGATCATCAGTTTCTTGCGGCCAAAATGGTCAATCACTGACAGCGCCGTCATCGTGCAGACGAGATTCACGAAGCCGACGATTACCGATTGCAGCAGCGCGTCGGTGGACGCATAGCCCGCCATCTCAAAGATGTGCTTGGTGTAATAAACCACCGCGTTGATGCCGGAAAGCTGGTTGAACATCGCGATGGCCACCGCCAGCAGGATCGGCTTGCGATAGCGCGCGCAGAAAAATGGTTCTTCCATCGAGTGGTGCCGCAGATCGAGCGACGCCTGGATGTCGCGGATTTCATCCTCGAGACTGCCGGTGTCGGAACCGCACATTTGCAGCACGGCGCGCGCCTCCTCGACGCGGTTGCGGGCAATGAGCCAACGCGGGCTTTGCGGCGTGAAGAAGAGCAGGATGAAGAACACCGCCGACGGCGCCGCCATCACGCCGAACATCCAGCGGCATTCGTTTGCGCCGAGGTTCAAGCTGCCGATGACGTAGTTGGAGAAGTAGGCCAGCAGCACGCCGAGCACGATGTTGAACTGCGTGATCGCCACCAACCGTCCGCGGTAGTGTGCCGGCGAAATCTCCGCGATATACATGGGCGAGACCACGGACGCGCCGCCGACGGCGATGCCGCCGAGGAAGCGGAAGATCATGAACGACCACCAATCCCACGCGAACGCGCAGCCGATGCCCGACACGAAGTAGAACACGGCGAGGATGAACAGCACACCGCGCCGGCCAAATTTGTCGGAGGGCTTGCCGACAATGATGGAGCCGATGATGGTGCCGATGAGAGCGCTGGCCACCGTGAAACCCAGCCAGAAATCATCCAGGCCGAATTCCTTCTTCAGCCAGTCCGTCGTCCCCGAAATGACGGCGGTGTCGAACCCGAACAGCAGGCCGCCTAACGCCGCCACGATCACCGCGCCGATCAGTTTCAGTTTCATCGTCACACGCTCCTTTGTGAGCCTTTGCTTGTAGCCGCACAGCGCCAACCTGTAAATGACCGTTTGACGGTCGAACGTAAAACCTGTAATGACAGATTCACAACCTGTCAGCCATGACCCAAACGCCGAAACACCGCGACATTTCGCGCGAGTTGCGCGCGGACATCGCCGCCGGCCGATACGCGCCAACCGGCCGTCTGCCGAGCGAGCCGCAACTGGTCCGCCGCTTCGGCGTCTCGCGGCCCACCGTCGCGCGCGCACTGCGTGACCTGCAACACGAGGGCCTCATCGAACGCCGCGCCGGCTCCGGCACGTTCGTCCGCAAGAGCGCCGACGCCGCTGCGGCAACGCGGCTGCTGGGCCTGCTCATTCCCGGCCTCGGCACCACGGAAATCTTCGAGGTCATCTGCGGCGAACTGGCAAGCCTGGCCCGCGTGCACGACTACAGCCTGCTCTGGGGTGGCTCGTCGCAACCTCGACTCGACACCGACGCGAGCATTGACCACGCGGAGGAACTTTGCCGCCAGTTCATCACGCGGCGCGTCGGCGGTGTGTTTTTCGCGCCGTTCGAGCTGACACCGCAACAGGAGCGCGCCAACCGCAAGTTCGCCGAGATGCTGCGCCAGGCCGGCATTCCCGTCGTGCTGCTCGACCGCGACATCCAGTCGTTTCCCAATCGCAGCGACTTCGATCTGGTCGGCATTGATAACGTTGCCGGCGGATTCCTGCTCGCTGAGCATCTCATCAAGCTCGGCTGCGAACACATCCGATTTGTCACGCGTCCGCTGTCGGCGCCGACGGTGGACGCGCGCGTCGCAGGCGTGCGCGAGGCGCTGGTCCGTCATCGGTTGGAGCCATTGCCGCACTGGATCGCCTCCGGCGACCCGGCGGACATGAAGTTTGTGCGCTCGCTGATCACGGGCCGGCAAACGGACGCGTTCATCTGCGCCAACGACTACACTGCCGCGGTGCTGCTGCGCTCGCTGGAAGTGGCCGGCATGCGAGTCCCGCGCGACGTGCGCGTGGTGGGTTTTGACGACGTGAAATACGCGACGTTGCTGTCAGTGCCGTTGACGACCATCCACCAGCCTTGCCGTGACATTGCGGTCATCGCCTTTCGCGCGATGATGGAGAGAATCGCCGAGCCGACGATTCCCGCGCGCAGCCTGATGTTGATGCCGCGGTTGGTGGTGCGTGAGAGTTGCGGCGCGTATCTGCCGCGGCGCGGGTGAGAAGCGGGTTTCGTTCGACGCGCCCTGTGCCGATTGTGGTTCGAGTCTTGGGAAAGGAACCCATCGAGCTACGGGCTTGTGCGGTAACTGACCCGTCGCAGCCAGCCAGCGTCAACGCCAAAGGCGTTGGTGCGGTTCTTCGCGTAGGTCCACGTCAACCGATGCGTCCCCGACGGGATGCTGAATATCATCGTCTGCCAGTCCACTTCGCCGGAGATGCGACCGGGCTGGTCCTCGCCATCCATCGAGAACGTCAGGTAATCGGCATCCGTTTCCGACGACACCTTCCATTGAAAGCTCAGCGTCCCCGGTCCCGTCACTGTCGTTTCCACCCAGGACACGTTCAGATGGCCGATGCTGCCGCTCCACGCCATCAAACTGCCATCCAGCGCCATCGTCGCCGTCCACACAGCGTCACCGTCCGTGTTCCACACCAGTTCCGGCGCGCCCAAGGCTTCGCCCAGCGTCACCGAGTTGACACTGGTGTCGGCCGTTGCCGCTAACGTCGTGCTCAGGAGCGCCAGCACGGAATTTCCACCCGAATCCACGCTGTTCACCGGCACCGTATGTGACAACATGGTCTTGACCACTTGCATGTCGGCAATGTTGATGAGGCCGTTGAGGTTGATGTCATAGAGGAAGTTGGTCGCCGACAGCGCCGAGGCGAGTTTGAACTTGATCACTTGCATGTCGGCGATGTTCACCGTCCCGCTCTGGTTGGCGTCGCCGTAGAGACTGCGGATCTTCACCGCGTTGGTGCCGGCCAGCAGGTTGCCCGCCAGGTCGCTAAGCCCCTTGAGCACGACCGTCACTCGCGACTGGTCGGGAATACCGGCGAGGTTCAAGGTCAGGTTGCTGCTGGCGATGCTGGCGCTGCTGTAGGTGGCGTTGGTGAGGGTAAACTCGGTGGCGTCGAGCAGGCCGTCGACGGCCGTGACGGCTTTGTTGAACGTGAAGACCAAGGCGGTTGGTCCGCTCAAGCGCGGCTCCACCGTGCCGTTGGTGCCCGCAAGGTTCAGATTCAAATCGAACGTGCCCTTGCTGCCGTGAACCTTCCGCGAGACGGCGCGGGTCAGCAAAAGCGACGCCGTGTCTATCGTGACGGAGACGGCGGGTGAGGCGGCGGAGGCCAGTTTGCCGGACGCGGTCTGCGCAGCGGTGATGAAATGAACACCGCTGCCCAAGGTCGTCGCGCCGTCGGTAGTCACGTCGGTTTCCGTGCCGGCGACGGTGGCGGAACCGATGGCAATCGCGCCGTCGTAGAGCGTAACGGTCGCGCCGGTGACCGTGCCGGAGACGCGGAACGTTAGCGCCTTGCCCGGCGCGCTGTTGTCGAGGTTCGTGAGACGGTCGCTGTTGCTCGCGCCCGTGTCGCTGGCAGCCAGCAAGTCCACGCCCGTCGGCGTGGCAGAGATCGCGCTGGAGATGGTGAGTGTTGCGCTGCTGGGGCTGCCGAGCGATGCGCCGGTGGCGTTACTAAGCGCTAGGTTGATGGTTTCGTCAGACTCATACGCACCACCGTTCAGGATCGGCACGGTGAAGCTCTTGGTGCTGCCGTCGCCATCAGCCCATGTAAGCGTGCCGTTGATGGCGGTGTAGTCAGTGCCGGCAATGGCAGTGCCATCGCTGGTGGCGTAGTCCACGCTGACCGCGCCGCTGACGCCGCCGGTGCGGGTGACGTAGATGGTGGCGCTGCCGTCGTCCTCGTTGATGCTGTAGCCCGACGCGCCGAACTGCACGGAGCCGGCGGCGTTGGGCGGCGTGACGGCGGCGTAGGTGTCGCCGAGGCGGATTTCGTCGAGGGCCATGCTGTTGAGGTTGTTGTTACCGGAGAACGCCAGCGCGCGGAAGAAAATGTCGGCCGCGCCGGTGGTGGTCTTGGTCGCATTGGGCGAGGCGGGGGCGTCGCCGCCGAGACTGGACGGGTTGACGAAGAGGTCGAAGGTGTCGGTGGTGCCAAAGCGCATCCGCAACACGAGCAGCACGGTCTGGCCGGCAACGATCGGCACGTCGGAACGGATGACCTCGATGCTGCTATCGGCGGCGTTGCGCACGGCGAGCGACCAGTAACGCTGGCCGGCGTTGTTGGACATCGCGCCGTAGTAGCCGACGCCGAGCCGGCTGTTGCCGATGGCGTTGTAGGCGGTAGTGCTGTTGTGGAGGATGACGGCGGCCATGTTGTCGTCGAGGCTGTTCTTGCGCATCAACACGCTCATCCACAGTTCGGTGCCGGTGAGGCCGACGACGTTGGTGCCGTTCTTGCTGAACGCCCACGCCGAGAACGCGCTCAGGTCAAGGTAGCGCCCGGCGGTGGCGTAGTTGGTGCCGCCGCCTCCGGCATAGTTGCCGCTCGTGCGAAGCGTGCTGTAGGCGAGGGCGTTGGTCGCGATGACTTTGAAACCGTCGGTGTAGTTGGTGCCGCCGTTGAAGCCCTGCGCGACCCACGCGCCGGTCCAGTTGGTGCCGGTGACGACGCCGTTGAGGAACGGCGGCACGGGCGTGGAGTTGGTCGCGACGTTGAAATCGTCGTAAGCGAGGATCTGGTTCATCGGCGGCGGAATCGAATAGGTGACGCCGCTGTCGGTCGTGCTGGAGGCGAGGCTGGCGAGACCGGTCGCAACGCTGTTCACCGCGCCCGCGGCAAGCTGGATGGTGACGGTGCCACCGCTGGTCATGCCAGTGACGGTGACGGTGAACGTCATGCCGGCCGTCGTGCCGGTGTCGGTGACGGTGGCGAGGTTCGCGCCGCTGGTGCCGTCGATGATGACGTCGCCTGCCGTGAAGCCACTGACGGGTTCGCTGAAGTTGACGATGAACTGCACTGCGGGCGTGGTGGTGGAGCCGGTCTGGCCGGGCGCGCGGCTGATGCTGGCGGTCGGCTGCGCGGGCGCGGCGAGCGTCGTGGCGCCGTCGAAGACGTAGAGGTAAGCTGAGCCGGGCGGCATCGAGAACTGGAAGTTCTGCGAGAAGCTGGTAACGGCCTGTGTGGTGATGTTGATATTGTAGTTGGAGCTGTTGCCGATCCGCGGGTCGCCGGTGAGCGTGTAGAGCGTGGCGTTGGTGACGGCGTTGAACGGCAGTCGCAGCGTGACGGGCGTATCGCCGTTGATGCGACGCGAGAGGACGAAGACGGAGTAGTTCGAGCCGTTGCGGAACGCGTAGGGCTGGATGAGCGGGACATTGCTCATCGCGGCGGCGAGGACGGTGCCGGAACGGTTGGTGCGAGCGGCGATGTCGGTAGTCGGCGAACTGTTGATGGCAGTGGCGAGCATCGAGCCGCTCACAAAACGGTTGCGCATTTGCAGGGCAAGCCAGCTCGTGTGCGGATTGTAGCCGTTGACGATGAAAGAATGGCTGGCCCAGTTGTAGGCCGGCGCGAACGTAAAGTAACTCTGCGGATCCACGCGTTTCATGGAATCGTAGAGATACGTGTCGAGCGTGGCGACGCCGGCAGCGAGGGACTTGCCATAAACTTCGGAGACAGGATCGTAGGGCTGGCCGGGCGATGGGTTCGCGTAGCCGGGGCCGCCTTCGTAGAGGGCGAGGTCGTAGGAGTGGCCAGCGACCGCGTTGCTGTCGCGCGCCGCGGCGTGCTGGTTGACGAGCGGGAAGATCACTTGCGGCGCGTAGAGCATGTAATCCTGAAAGCCGCCGTCGTTGATGTTGGTGCCGCCGAGGCTGACGCCAGCTTCCCAACCGCCGATGTAGGTGGCGACGTCGTTGGCGTGCGAACTGGGCGCGGCCAGCGACGCGGCGTGCCCGTAGCCGCTCGTCGCGTCGGGCTGCATCATGAAGCCGTTGACGACGAAGCGGAACTTGCCGGAGACACCGGCGAAATACGGACTGGCCTTGGCGGTGTTGAGGAAATACTCAGCGAACTGGCCGTATTGGGTGCCGTTCGGAAAAACCCACGCGAACGTCGGGTTCCAGGTTTCGTTGGCAACTTCGAGCTGGATGGTGTCAAAATCGTCCGTCCATGGCGCAGCGTGGCCCTGACTGTAGCGCCGGTAGGCCCACGGTTTCGTCGCGGGTGTGTCGGTGCCGGGATCGTAAGGCGCGGCGAGATACTCGATCAGCCCCTGCCATTCGGCTTCGGTCATGTAGATTCCGACGTTGAGCCAAGGCGTGGCACCGGTGTCCCTGCAAAGCTGAAGCGCCTGCGGGAGTTTGTAGCAATACTCCGGCCGACCGCGCCCGCCGTTTGGCTGCCACTGGATGCAGGTGGCGGGATCGGCGCTGGTCCAATCGTCGAGCGTGGTGCCCCAGTTGCCGTCGTTGACCCCGGTCCAGATGCGCAACACGCTCGGCCTGTAGTCCTGCAACGCCTGCACCGCGGCAGGCCGGATTGTGAAGCGCGGCAAGGAAGGATCATAGACGAGCAGGTTGTCCACCCAAACCGAGCCGGGACCAACGAACGCGAGAATATTCTGCGCAGTGCCTTGGCCGGCGGTCGGATAGGCAGGCGCGACGAAATCCCAAGTAAACTTCTGCCAATCGCTCGTGACGCCGGTCCACGAGTGCGAGATCGAAGAGTAGGCCGCATCCATCTTGAAGGTCACCGAGCCGCTGGACACGCCTTCCTGTCTGAGCCACGCCTCAACGCGATACGTGCGGCCCGGAATCAATGCGGTGTAGTAACCATCGGGCACGGCGTAGCGATACTGGCGCAAGCTGACTTCCCACGCGCCGGGCGCCGTGAGCTTCATGCTCGTGCGGCCGCCGTTTTCGGGACAAACGGTCGAGGAGTCGCGGACCTTCGTGACGGCGTTGGTCCATGGCCATGTCGCGCCACCGACTTCGCGCCAAGTGTCGTTGCTGCTGTAGTAGGCGCGGATGCGCGGACTGAGATTGGTCATCGGCGCGTTATCGGCAACGAGATCGAGGAAATACATGTCGCCGGCCTGCGGGACGGGGCCATTGTTGGCGAGATAGATGCGGTAACGCAACGACGGCGCGTGGGTGGAACGGTAGATATTGTAACCGGCGATGTCCGGCTCGGTGTTGGGGGTCCAGTTCAACTGCGCGCCGCCCGCCAATGGTGTGACGCCGACACCGCTCGGCGCGCTCGGCGCGGTTGTGTCGGTTGGCGTCGCCGTGAACGAGCCACTACCAGCTTCACCGGTAGTGCTGCCGGGTAACGGCACAACCGTGACTTCAATGGAGTTGGTGGACTCATTGCCAGAGGTGTCGTAAGCGCGCACCGCGTAGTAGTAGGTCGCACCGGGTGTCAATCCGCCGTCAGTGAACTGCGTGGCCGTTACGCGCGCGGAGTTCACGCGGCTGAAGCCGACGCCGTAATCCCTCACCATATCCGTGCGCACGAGTTGCACCGCGCCGCTGACAACACGATAGACACGAACGGTGGCGCCGTTGAAGAAACCGTCGCCGAGCGTATCCCAATGCGAAGTGGTGGCACCGGAACTGTTCTCGATCCAGTTGGCGCCGCCGCCGGTGGCGGTCGCCTGCCGGCGGAGAACGATCGCTTCCATGCCGGGATCGGCTGTCCAATTGTTGTAATCGGGATAACCGCTAAGCGCGAGATTAACGCCGAACCGCTGCGGGTTTGCCGCGAGGACATAGCTGCCGACCGTGAAGTCGGCAGGCGCGTTGGTGTCTGCGGCGAACGCAGGGCGGAAGACGCTGCCGCACAGCAGGAGAAATCCGATGCAGCCGTGGAGCGCAAAGCGCAAAGCGTGAAGCGTATTCATCGCGTGTTGCTGGTGACGATCTTCAAGTGGCGCACGATACGCGAAACGTCCGCATCGAGCTTCTGCCAATCCGTTTCCCCCGGCAGGTCGGCGATGAACTGCACGTGCGGCAGCTTCCAGTCGCCCGTCGCGGGACCACCGGGCATGCTGTGCGTCACGTAAGCGCCGTGGCTTTGCAGCGCGCGCGCGATCTCGAACGCCCGGCCGCTGCTGCCAATGCCGAGCGTCGCGAGGTCGAGGTCGCGCGGCAGCGCGAGCAATGTGCCGTAGTGGACGTTGCCGGCGTTGCCCATTTGCGTGAGCTTCTTCTCCTCGATCGGCATGTGCCGCGCCGGCCACACAAACGGCCCGCCGCTTGACCCGCGGCGGTTCAGACCCGCGTGCAATACCGACACGCACAGCGCGTGGCGAATACCATGCTTCAGTTCGCCCGCGCGGATGATGCCGGCGACTGCCGGCAGACCGCTGAACAGGTTGCCGCCGACGCCCGACCCACGGAGTTGAATCGGCGTGCAGAGCATCGTTTCAATCCTGTCGCCCTGGCGTCGCGCACCGGTCAGCTCGTAGGCCATCGCGCGCGTCGGATCAATCAGCGTGCAGTTGACCCAATCGCCGCCATCGCGCAACGCCTCCGCTGGCACCGGTGTGGTCACAAAAACTTCGTCCTGGTATCGCGAGACGATTCTCTGCTGCGGATCGCCCGGCTTCGCCACGAAGAACGGCCTGAAGTGCGCCGCAGGCCGCACGCAGCCACCGTTGCCGGCCAGATTGAGCGCGGGCGATAGCACGTCCGCATAGGTCGCGCCGGAACCAATGGGCCGGTTCCACGGGCTGTCGCTTGCAAACGGCCACATCGCCGGATCGCGGCCGCCCATGTCGCCCGTCGTCGTCGCCTGCTTCGCAGGCAGCAGCCCCGCCACCAACTCGCTCTGCGGCACCGCCAGTGCGAACTCGCCGCCCGCCACCTCCACTGTGCTGTCCACGCCCGAGTGCGCCATCTTTACCAGCCCTTCGCTCACCTCAATCCGCGTTGCGCTCGGCGCGGCATCGAGGGTGAACTCCGTGCCGACCACCCGCGTCGTCGCCAGTGACGTGCGAATCGTCAGCGGTCGGTCCGCTGGCTGTTTTGCCACTCGCGCCGCAAGCCGCCCTACGAGAAGCTGCAGCTGATGCGCCCCGTCGCCGCTACCTAGCTGTAGTTCCGTCCGTGCCGCCAGCGCCAGCCGCGTCCGGTCGGCAAAACGCACTGTTGCCGACGCACCGTCGCCGACGCGAATTGCGTCGCCCGGCTGCAACGCCGTGCCGTCTCTCGCTGCGAGTTCGTTGCCATCGCGCACGACGATGACGATGCTGCGCACGTCGCCCAGTTGCGCGAATCCGGTCGGTGCCGTCTCCGCATGCGGCCACAGCACGAATGCCAGCACTGCGCAAGCTGCCGCGGTCAGCCCACCGGCCAGAACACCGCGCCAGCCGGCGAGCCACTGGAGGAACGAGAAACGTGGAGCAGCAATCTCGTGCATGACACTGCTCTTGATGTCCTGATGGTTCGTGCCGGAAACCACTTCGAGGATCGCCTGTTTGACCTGCTCCCGCTCTGCCGCGCCGCCGAGCATCGCGCGCAACGCTGCGTCCATCCGTTCCTGGTCCAGCACCGAGCACAGCGCCGCTTCGTCGCCAGCGAATTGTTCCTCAAGTCGTGCGCGCTCCTCCGTCGCAAGCGTGCCCGACACGTAGGCGATAAGCCGGTCGTGGGCGATCATGGCTGCCCTCCCGCTAGCTTGCTCTCGACGCATTGCCGCAACTGCTGCCGCAGCCGGAACAACACCTGCCACACCCACGTCTGCGTTCGCTGGAGTCGGCTGGCAATTTGCTCCGTTGGCAACTCCTCGCGATACTTCAGCGTGAGCAACTCCTTCATCGGTGGCGGCAGTTCGTCGACGCAGGTGTGCAAGAACTCCATCTCCGCGGCGTCGTGCGCGTCGGACCGGTGGAGTTCCTGCTCCAGCAACCGGTGTCTGGCGTAGGTGAACTGGTTGGCCTGCTCGCGGGCGTAACGCTGGAGTTCGGCGCGGACGAGGTTGCAGGCGATGGCGCGCAGCCACGCCCGCAACGACGTGCCAGCGGTGAATGTGTGGATGTTGCGGTAGGCGAAGACGAACGACTCGTGAGCGATCTCGTTGACGAGGTGCGCCACCGGCAGTTTCAGCGCGATGAGCGCCCGCAAGTGGTCGAGGTGCATGTCCACCAGCGGCTCGAACGCCCGCGTATCGCCGCCCTGCACCGCCCGCACAAGCTCCGTCTCCTGCCGCACCGCCATGTCGTCGTCCTGATTCCTCATGTCGCCCCGTTTATAACACTTAGACGACATTCCCTTACAACAATCGTCCAATCACAGACGGTGTGTGGGAACGCGGCGTCAGTTCTGAGCCGCGCCGGGCGTAGCCACTTCGATCTGCCGGCCGCAGCCGGGGCAACGGACAGAATTGCCGCTGAAAGAAGGACTGATCAGGACCGCGTGTCCACAGTCGCAACGGAATGATTCCCACCCATTGATACGGCGCGTGTAACGCAGCGGTTGCGCGGTCCCCAGAACCGGCGGCACAGCCGACTGGGTAGTGGGGATGGGCAGGGCGTTGCCACATCGGACACAGCGAATCTCCTTCCGCTCATAGCCCGGCGGCACGCCGGTCTCCAAACCGCACGCACAACGGACAGACACATAGCCGGCGTTGCGCCGGACAGTGGCGCGAGCGTCACTGCGGCCGAGGACCGGCCCTTCGCCGGATGCTTCGCGCATGGCCTGCGCCGGCGCGGCTCGCAGCGACTCCGCTCCGATCAATCCACCTCCGTGCGCGGTGCGGTAGGCAGCCTCGTAGTCAGCCAGCGCCGCGCCCGCCATGCTTCGCAGGATGCGGACGCGTTCGCCGGTCGGCGGATGCGTGGAGAAGACGCTGCTGGATTCCGCCGTGGCGGCCAGCGGATTGACGATGAACATCGGCGCATTGGCTTTGTTGACGAACGACGGAGGCTCGGCGGCTTGCGAGATTTTCTCCAGCGCCGACGCGAGACCCTCCGGATAGCGCGTGAACTGCGCTGCACTGGCGTCGGCCAGAAATTCGCGTTTCCGCGAGCAGGAGAAGTAGAGGATTTGCGCCAGCAGCGGGCCAAGAATCGCCAGCAGCAACGCGATGACGAAGAGGATGAGTTGCGCCTGTCCGCCACCGCGCGAATCGGAACGCGACCGCGCGCGTCCACCCAGCCGCATCGTGCGCCAGACAATCTCCGCGAGCACGGCGATGGAACCGAGCATGACGGCGGCGAGCATCATAAACTGCACGTCCTGGTTCTTCAGGTGGCCTGTCTCGTGCGCGATGACGCCTTGAAGTTCGTCGCGGTTGAGCCGGTACAGAAGGCCGCTGGTGACGCCGATGGTGTAGGTTTCAGGCGTACGGCCAAACGCGAACGCGTTGGGCGATGGATCCTGAATCAGCAATACTTTCGGCGTGACAGGCAGTCCCGACGCCAGCCGCATTTCCTCGACGATGTTGAACAACCGCGGGCAGTCGTCGCGGCTCATTTCAGTGCCACCGGCGCCGCCCAACACCAACGATTGTGCGCCGCCGAAGTAGATGCCGAGTTGCACCAGCAGCACGACGACCGCCACGATCAAACCGATGAATCCGCCGCCTCCGCCGAAGATCGCCTCACCGCCGCAGTAGCCGAGCAGCACGAGCACGACGCCCATCAGCGAGATAAGCATCGCCGAGCGTCGGCGGTTGGCGCGGATTTGTTCCCACATGTGAGCAGGCGGGCGATGGTGTTACGAGAACGACACCTTCGGCGCTTCGCGTTCGGGGCCGCCCTTGACCTCAAAGAAGTCGCGCCGGCTGAATTGGAACATGTTGGCAACGAACATGGTCGGGAACGTCTGGATGCGCGTATTGTAGATCATCGCATTGTCGTTATAGAACTGCCGCGCGAAGGAGACTTTGTTTTCGGTGGACGTCAGTTCCTCCTGCAAGCCGAGGAAGTTCTGATTCGCCTTCAACTCCGGGTAAGCCTCCGCGACGGCGAACAGCGATTTCAACGCACCCGTCAGCATATTCTCCGCCTCGGCTCGTTCGCCAACGCTCTTGGCACTGACGGCCATGTTCCGCGCCTGCGTGACGCGCTCGAATGTCTCGCGTTCGTGCTTGGCGTAGCCTTTGACCGTCTCGACAAGGTTCGGGATGAGGTCGTAACGGCGCTTCAACTGCACGTCAATCTGGGCCCAGGCGTTATCGAGCTGGTTGCGAAGTTGGACGAGGCCGTTGTAGGCGGCGATCGCCCACACGATCACGATCACCGCGATACCGATCAGGCCGCACAACACCAACAAACCAATACTGGCAGCTATCATGATTCATTCCTCCGTTGTTCAGGTTGCGTTGACAGGTCCCAAAACTTCGTTCAGCAAAGCGATGGCGTGCGTCGCGCCGCTGGCGGGCGGGAACAACACCAGCAACTGCCGCAATTCGTTCACGTCGAACCACAATCCGTGCCCGCGTGGACAGCGATCCAGATACAGCGCCTCCGCGCCCGGCCGCGGCACAACGACTTCGCGCAACGTCTGGTCGCAGCGGGGACAGAGGGATTTGCGACCGCGCGGCGGCGTGCCCGGCTGGTTTTGAAACGCCAGCAGCGGATCATCGGCGGAGCCGCCCGTTTGCCGCATCAGTGTCTCCAATTCTCCCGCATCCAGCCATAATCCGCGGCAACGCTCGCAAAAATCCACTTCCACCTCCTTGAAGCGGAGGCTGAACAATTGCGCATCGCATTTGGGGCAGACTGGAATCATACCCGTTGACAGACAGGATGAAACGGTCTGCCGGGCGGGTCAAGCTCCATCGAATTGCCGATTGTCGCGGGATCCCCGTTCTACTCAGCGCGCGTTGCGCGCGTTGCGTTGTTGCGGCGCGACAGCGTTTCGCGTTACACTGCCGCGCATTGCACGGTGGAAGAATGCGCGACCGTGTGTCTGGCGCAAATGACCGCACCGAAATGACGAGCGTTGAAAGGCTCCAACTTCGGAGCCGGATTAACAGCGGGAAAAATGATGAAGCTCTTCGCAAGCAGTATCGTACTTCTAGCTGCCATCTGTTTCGTTACACCAGCCCTTTCGGATGGCACGACTCCCAGATGGGCGTTGTCCCCACTCGACGACGTGAAAAGGGCAGCCACCAACGGCAACACCGATGCTCAATTGTACATGGGGCAATGCTGTCTTCACGGCCGCAGGATGGCCAAGGATCTGCCTGCTGCAGCATTCTGGTTTCGCAAGGCGGCAGAGCAGGGAGATGCCGAGGCACAACGCAATCTGGGTTCCTGTTACAGCAATGGCCAAGGCGTGAAAAAAGATCCTGCCGAGGCGGTGAAGTGGATTCGTATGGCAGCAGAGCAAGGTGACGCCACCGCTCAATGCGACCTCGGAATCTGTTACTTCCTTGGCGAAGGTGTGCCTGTGAACGCCGAAGAAGCGGTCAAGTGGTATCGCAAAGCCGCCGGGCAGAAGTATGCCCCGGGACAGTTCAACCTTGGCAGTTGCTATACCGACGGCAAAGGCGTGGGAAAGGATCTCGTAGAAGCGGCAAAATGGTATCGCAAAGCCGCTGAACAAGGAGCGGCGAGGGCCCAATACAATCTCGGCATGTTCTATGAATACGGATATGGCGTGGCCCAGGACTATGCGGAAGCGGTGAACTGGTATCGCAAGTCGGCCGAACAGGGAAATGCCAAAGCAAGGATCAGCCTCGCCAACTGCTATGCAAAGGGCCATGGTGTGACCCAAAATCCGGTGGAGGCCTACAGGTGGTTGAACATGGCCGCAACACAAGGGGACCAAACAGCCAAGGAACGGCTGGCAAAAACGGAAAAACAGATGACTCCCGAACAGCTTGCGGAAGCACAACGATTGCCTGCGAGCCTTTCCTTGATGTCATCGTCAGGCCCACCCCCGATCCAGGGTGCATCAGCCTTGGAACTCACCATTGAGACGAACGAAGGCATTATAGACAGCTCGGAAACGGTTTCGTTTACCATCTGCTTCCGCAACGTCAGCACCAACAATCTGCTTCTCAACGGCGGGGTGCTACTGGGCAACGGCGACCAGGTGTGGAGCAGCTTGAAAACCGAACTCAAGAATGAGAACGGCCAGCAGATACCCATGACGTTGGGCATGGAAGGCCCTGTGACAGGTCAAGCTGGCTTCCTCGGAGTGCCGTTGAGTGCAGGGAGCAGCTACAAGCTGCCCGTGAGCGTGCGCGATCATCCCGCGGGTTCTACGGCGCACTTGAAGCCCGGCAAATACGAAATCCTTTGCATTTATCACGGGCAACAATCTCCATACCGTGATTCGACGCCGCTGCCTGCCTGTTGGGAAGGCAAGGTGCAGTCGAACATCTTGAGAATCAAAGTGCTTCGCCCCAACCTGCTGTTCCGTTTGTGGGATATTATACGCTGATGCCCTTCCTCAGCCAGTTACTCGAGCAATCCCTGTAGTTCCTCCCACGTCAGGCTCTGCGCGAAGGCTTCGTCACTCGTGAGCGTGCTGGCGATCAACTCCTTCTTCCGTTCCTGCAAGCGCACGATCTTCTCTTCGACCGAGCCGACCGTGATGAGCTTGTAGCTCGTGACGATGTTCGATTGGCCAATGCGGTGTGCGCGACCGGTGGCCTGATCTTCCACGGCGGGATTCCACCACGGGTCAAAGTGAATGACCGTGTCGGCTCCTGTGAGGTTCAGGCCGGTGCCGCCAGCCTTGAGGCTGATGAGGAAGACCGGGATGTCTGGCGAGTTCTGGAACCGCCGCACTTCGCCCGCACGATCCACAGTGCTGCCGTCGAGGTAGCAGAACGCGATCTCCCGCTCGCGCAGCGCGGCCTCGATCAGCTTCAGCAAACGCACAAACTGGCTGAACACCAACACGCGATGCCCGCCGTCGCGCGCTTCCTCGATCAACTCCAGTCCCATCTCCAGTTTCGCCGACGGTTCCCGCCAGGTCCTGTTCTCAAGGGCCGGCAGCAGATCGAGGTGACAACACGCCTGACGCAACCGCATCAGTGCCGTCAGCACCGCGAAGCGCCGCTGCACCTCGCCGCCCTTGCCCGCGTGCTCAAAGACCTCGCGGCGGCCCTGGTCGAGGAGCGACTGATAGACCGCCTTCTGCTCGTCGGTCATTTCGCACAGCGTGACCTGCTCGATCTTCGCCGGCAGGTCGCTTGCAACCTCGGTCTTCATGCGCCGCAGCACGAAAGGCCGCAACCGCTGACGCAGCCGCCGCATCGCCGCTTCGTCACCGTCCTTCGCGATCGGAATCTCGTAGCGGCTCCGGAACTCCGTCGCCGGACCCAGGTAGCCGGGCATGAGGAAATCAAAAATGCTCCAGAGATCGTAAAGCGAGTTCTCCATCGGCGTGCCTGTCAGCACGAACCGCCGTTCCGCCTTCAGCGACTTCACCGCCTGCGCGTTCTGGCTGAAACGGTTCTTGATGTGCTGCGCCTCGTCGAGGATGACCGTGTCGAACTCCAACGCCGCATATTGCTCCACGTCGCGTCGCAACAACGCATAGCTGGTGATGACCAGATCGTGTTCACCGATCGCGCTGAACGATGCGTGCCGTTTCGGTCCATGCAACACGAGCGTTCGCAACTCGGGGGTGAACCGGGCCGCCTCCGCCTGCCAGTTCGTGACAACACTCGTCGGGCAAATGACCAACGATGGTTTGCATTTCGCATCTGCCGACTTTCGCAACGACAGATAGACGAGTGCCTGCAACGTCTTGCCGAGGCCCATCTCGTCGGCGAGAATGCCGGCCAGCCCGTTCTCGCCGAGGAAGTGCAGCCAGTTCACGCCTGTCGTTTGATAGGGCCGGAGCCGTTGACGAAACCGATCCGGCATCGCCAGCTCGCGCATCGCCTGGAGGCGCGTGGGCGGCTGCCAGCTCGAGCGCGGCGAGATCTTCCACGGCCCGTCCCGCAACGCCTCGTCGAGATAACCGCCGAAACGGCGGTTCACCTTCAATCCCTCGCCCACCTGGCTGGCCTGACAGTCGTAGATGACTTCCTGCAACTCCTCCACGGCCGCCGTCGGCACAAGCGCGATGCGGCCGTCCTCCATCCGCTCGTGCGACACGCCGCGTTGCAGCATCCGCTGCACCTCCGCGAGTGAGAGCGATGGCGCACCGCCCGCTTGTTTGAACTGCACGTCCACCGCAAGCCAGTCCTCGCCCGATGATGTCACCGCCACCTCCGGCTCGATAACCTCACACCGTTTGAAGAACGAGGTCATCCGCTCGCCAAAGATGACGTCCCATCGCGCCCGCCAGGGCCGCAGCCCGTTGGCGAGGAAATGGCCGACGCGGTTCTCGCCAGCAAGCGCGTAAAGCTCCGGCCATCGCTCGCTCGGCTGGAATCCCGCCGCGAGCACCTGTTTTTGTGCGCGCTGCTCCGCCGCGATATCGCGCGTCCAGTAGCGCAACGGATCCGACGCATCGGGAAACCACTCGCGTTTGGGTTCGGCACTCGCACCCGGCTGGCCGCGGAGTGGAAAAACCTGGTCGTCGTAGACCGCTTCGAGCTGCACCGTCAACCCCATCAGCGCGCCCTCCAGGGTCGCCCGAATGCGTGGCGGGCGCGGGGCGAACTGGAGGCGCGCGAAGGCGTCGTTCAACACCAACTCGACATGTTTTTCCAGCGCCGGCAGCTCGCGCTCGTAGAACCGCGCGAACTGTTCGCGCGACAGCGTCATCTCGCCGCGCGCGAGCGTTTGATACGCCGGGGGCAGAGGGTTCGCCCGCTCCAGCACCGCGCCATCGAACACCCATGCGCCCAGCGCCTCGCCTGTCCGCGTCGTCACCTCCGCAAGCCGCAGCTTCAGCTCGCCCGAGGGCTGCAAATCGAGAAACAACTTTGGCTGCGCCTCACCGCCGCGCACATCGAGTCTGCTCTGCGTGCCGCGCGTGACGCGCGGGTGTCCCGACAGCGCGGCAAAGAATGCATCGTAATCCCGCGCACCGAGCTGCCACATCCCGACCGAACCGCCGCTGATTTTCTCAACTGCCGCAATGAGTTTTTCGTCCGCGTCGTTGACGATATAGGGCGCAGCGGGTTGATGCGGCACCGCATCGATGGGTTTGAACGGCCCGCCGTTGATGCTGCCTTTCAAGAACACCATGATGGCACCGCTTCGCCACGCCTTCGGCAAATCAACCGGCAGCGAGACCGACAGCTCCAGACTTTGGCTCGCAGGCGGTGCGTCCTCGCGGGAAATGCGATTGAGCTTCGGACCGGCCACCGCAGACGATGACGAAGGTGTGGGATCCGGAACACGGTTTACGACCGGTGCAACAGGGCGCGGCTTGTCGCGATTCAAATACGCGTGGACCAGTGCGACGACGTGTGAACAGATCGTGCCATCGAGTTGCGCCTGGCGGCAACTGCATAGGTTCTCGATGCCGAAGACGCCCGGTGCAATTTTCAGTCGCGCCCGCACCGTCGCGCCGCCCACGCGCACCATGCCTTGCAGCAATGGCGGATTGAACTCGACACCCAACACACAGCCGGATTCCGCGAGCGTGCGACCTTCCTTTGACGCACGCCAGTCGCCGAGCTCACGCAATAGTTCGGCCGTGATTTGCGGCGGGTTGTCTTTCTTGTCCGGCATCGTCTGGGATGATTGGCTGGAATGGCTGCGCTTGCAAGCGGCGTGTGATTGGATACCGCCACGCTCGTCGCAGGTGATCCATTCAAAGGCAGTAGTTCAATGGGCAGCTTCGACGATGACGGTTCCGCCCAAACCCGCTTGCTGGCCGCGCCTAGCCTCAACCAACACGCTTAATGTTACCTCGCCTTTGCGAGGCGGAAACTTGACCGTCAACGTGCCGCTTTCCATTTTCTCTTTCTTGCCGAGCAGTTTGTTGTCGAGCCACACGGCGGCTTTACCGGCGAGTTTCTTGAACACGATCCGGCCGCCGGAGGTTCCGACAGCAGCGGGCGGCTGGAAGCGGGTGCGGAACACGGCCCATGTGCCCTCGGCGAATGGCTGGAGCTTGCCAGGTTGCACGGGCGCCCAACTATTCATGTCGCTGTCGGCAAGTTGTTGGTTCGGGTCTGGCGCGCTGACCGCCACGGGCGACATGCGCCACTTGGTCAGAGAGAATACCGGCGGCAACATCGGCACAAACAGCCGCGCGTCGGTTGTGTTGACGTTGATTGTTATTTCGGCAGGCTTGAGTCCCTCGGCTTTCGCTCGCAATACGAGCGCACCGCGCGCGCCGTGGTGTGTCTGGACGATCACTTGGGCAAGTCCATTGAACAAACTGCGGCGTTTCGCCTTGTCGGGTTCGTGCGAAACCGGGTCGCCATTGCCCACACCGATGATCGCGCCAGGACCGGACAGTTCAAACTCCACTGGCAGATTGACGCTTGGCACGGCGCGGCCCTGCGCGTCCTGTGCCAGGACGGTAACGGGCTGCGCGTCTTCGCCGTCGCCCGCAAGCGCCGGGCGGTCGGGCAACAGTTGCAGCGTGACGGGTGCGCCGGTGGTTTCCACGGCGGTGCGTGCAACGACCTCACCGTTCTTCCTGGCGACAGCGTCGAGTTTGCCAGCGGCATAGGGCACGTCCCACGCGACCATCTCGAACTTGTCCACTGGCTTCTCGCCGATGAGCTTGCCGTTGAGGCTCAGCGCAACCGTGTCGGCATTGGAGAGCGCCATGACTTTGATGGGCTGTCCCTCGCGGCCCGGCCAGTTCCAATGCGGCACGAGTTGCAGCACGGGCCGGTTCTTGATCCACTGCGCCTGATGCAAATAGAAGGCTTGTTTCGGGAAACCGCACAAGTCCACGCAACCAAACACCGAACTGGCCGACGGCCACGCGAACGGCGTCGGCTCGCCGTGGTAATCGAACCCAGTCCAGATGAACCCACCCGCCAGGAACGGTCGTTCAGCGATGGCGCGCCAGGCCTTGCGATGCGTGGCGCCCCACGGCGCAGCCTGTTCATCGTAGCAATCCATGATGTGGCGCTCCTGATCGGTGCGGTACTCGCCGCGCGTCTGGAACGCGGATGTATCCTCGGAACTGGTCAGCGGTAATTTCGGGTTGGCGGCATGGAAGCGGTCGTAGTCGCGAATCTGGTAGTTAAACCCGACCACATCCACGGCGTGCGCGACGTTGAGGGGACTGAAAAAACCGCCGTTCATCGCGGCAGTGACAGGGCGCGTGGTATCGAACTGCTTCACGACGGTGGCCATGCGGCGCACCATTTCATAGCCGTTCTCGGTGCCCTGCATCGGCTCCTCGTTGAATACCGACCAGAGGATGACGCTCGGATGGTTGCGGTCGCGGCGCAACATCCACTCCAACTGTCGCAAGTATTCCGGCGTGCAGTTGAAGTTACGGTTCTCGTCCATGACCAACACGCCGAGCCGGTCGCACGCGTCGAGAAACTCCGCGGCGGGTGGATTGTGCGAGCAGCGGTGCGCATTGGCGCCCATCTCCTTCATCCGGCGCAGGCGAAACTCCCAAAGCGAATCGGGCATTGCCACCCCGACGCCGGCGTGGTCCTGATGATTGCAGACGCCCTGGAGTTTCAGTGGCATGTCGTTCAGGAAGAACCCCCGATCGGCGTCGAAGCGGAGCGTTCGAAAACCGCAGGTAGTCGTCACCTCGTCAAGCGGCGCACCATCGCGTTTGACGACGGTGCGTACGCGGTAGAGCGTCGGCTCGTCCACCGACCAGAGCCGAGGAGTCTCCACCGGCATCGAAAGCTTCGCGACGCTTTCGCCGAGCGGTTTGACGGTCGTTTGAGCGGCACCTTGGGCGACGGCCTTGCCATCGGGATCGGTGAGCGTCACGGCGACTTCGACGGAAGCCGGATCACCGCCGGAATTGGCGAGCGTGGCCTCGATTGGCAACGACCAGCGGCCGTCGGCGTTGCGGACGGGATTGGCAAACACGCCGTCAGTGACGATGTGGACGGGATTGCGTTTCACGAGCCATGTGTGTCGGTAGATGCCCGCGCCTTCATACCACCAGCCTTCCATGACGTTGGCGTCCACACGCACGACGATGGTGTTGACGTGGTCGCCAAATTGCGCGAACGGCGTGATATCAATATAGAATGAGGTGTAGCCGCACCAGTTGCGGTGAACGATGGTGCCGTTGAACCAGACTGTGCAGTGTGTGGCGACGCCGTCGAACTGAAGCTCCAGATGCCGGCCGCGGTCGGCGGAGTCGAGCTTGAATTGCCGCCGATACCAGCCAAAGCCACGCGGGCGGTAGCCTTGCGAAAGATTGGCGTTCTGGTCAAACGGCCCCTCGATGGCCCAGTCGTGTGGCAGATCAAGCTGCCGCCAATCCGCGTCATCAAACTCTGGCGCAGCCGCACCCCAGGCTTTGCCGGCCTTGGCGTTGTGATAGGTGTCGCCGTGTCCCTGGATGACCGGAAATGGCACGTCGCCGAGGTGGAACCGCCAACCGCGGTCGAGGGAAAGCCGCTCGCGGACGCCGGAGGACTTGGACTCGTCGGCGGCGAGGGTGGTCAAACCTGAACCGAGCAGCGCGACAACGAGCAGGAAGGAAAGTTTAAGTTTCATGGCGTGAACTCATTCCATCTGGTTTATCGTGCAGGGAAGTCGCCCGCGTCAAGCGCCAGACGAGGCTCCATGAAACAAAGTTTTCTCTCACGGAACGGCAGTTTCAGATTGCTTTTGCCGGCGAATCAGCTAGAAAGCGCGGCCAACTTGCAGCCCCTGTGGCTGGAGATTGAGCGTCGAGAACACCTGCTGCGCGCGCCGAACGAACGAACGCGACAGCGGGCCGAACAGCAACAAGATAAGGAGTAACGAACATGCTCGGATGTGACTTGGGAACGTTGTTCAAGGTGACAGTGGCAGGCGGATCTTATCAGGAAGGGTTGACGACGCATTTGCAGGGAGTGCCGCCGGGTTATCTGATCACCGAAGAGGAAATCTACCGCGACCTGTTGCTGCGCAAGCCGGGCCAGGGCGAACTGAGCTCGCCGCGGCGCGAGCCGGATGTGCCGGTCATCTACAGCGGCGTGAACTGCGCCGACACGATGCCCGGTTTCCACAACGAGAGTTACACCAACGGCACCCCGATGGTGATCCTCATTCCAAACCTCGACCGCCACTTCGAACACATTGAGGCCTACCGCGTGACCAATCGCACACCGCGGCCCGGTCACGCCAGCTATGCAAGCTATGTCAAATACGGCCAGTGCGACGACTCCATCGGCGCGGGGTTCTTCAGCGGGCGCTACACGGCCACCATCGTCGCGGCGGGCGCGGTCGCCAAGCGCATCCTCAAGGAAGTCGGCATCGAGGTGACCGGTTACGTCAAGGAAGCCGCCGGCATTCGCATGCCCGACCTGCCGCTCGAGGAAATCCGCCCGAAGGTCGCCGCCTACAAGGAATTTCGGCGGCGCCATGACCCGGTGTATGCCGCGCTGTTTGCCTCCGGCAAACTCAATCCGAAGATGCGCTTCCTCGAGAAGATGGCGGTGCTGGCGGAGTTCGAGAAGGAAGTGCCGGAACTGCCGAAAAAGATGAAGATCGGCCACGTGGATGAGGAAGCCATCGAGAAGGAACTCGGCATCCATCCGAAACTCAACTGCCCACACCTCGAAACCGCGAAGGCCATGTTTGAGCGCATCATCGAGATCACCAAACAGGGCGACTCTACCGGCGGCGTCGTGGAAATCGTCGCGACGGGCGTGCCGGCCGGCATGGGCGAGCCGGTCTTCCGCAAACTCGAAGGCGAACTTGGCAGGATGATGAGCATCGGCACCATCAAGGCCGTCGAAAGTGGCGCCGGCTACGCGGTGAAGGATATGACCGGTTCGCAAGACAACGACCAGATGGAGATCGCGAACGGCAAGGTGGCCTTCCGCTCCAACAATGCTGGCGGCATCACCGGCGGTTTGGCGACCGGCCAACCAATTGTCTGTCGCCTGGTGGTCAAGCCCACGCCCACGATCGCCAAGTCGCAACACACCATCGACAAGGTGTCGCTGGAGAACGCCGTCCTGTCAGCCGTGACCCGGCGCGATCCGACGATTGCGCCGCGCGTGTGGCCGGTGGCTGAGGCGTTCATGGCCTGCATCCTGCTGGACCACTACATGCAGCACGTGGCTTTCCAGTCGCTGGCAAAGAAATAGCGCGCCGTCTTCTACCAGAGACGATCCGTCGCCAATGCCGCGCAGGAAGAGAGAATCGCGTCAGGACTTACCGCGCTTGGCAAGCTGGTGATCGAGCATCAGCAGTGTGCCTTTGCTGTCGCCGGCCATTTCCAACTTGGCGAGAATGTCGCTGACGTTCTTCTCTTCTTCAACCTGCTCGTCCACGAACCATTGCAGGCAGCCCTGCGTCGCGTAGTCCTTTTCCTCTGCAGCAAGATCGAAGAGTTTATTGATGAGCGCAGTCGTAGCCTGCTCCAGCTTCAACGCCGCCGCGATCGCGTCCTTGGGCGAACCGTAATCGCCCTTCGGTTTGCCGACGGCTTCGAGTTCCACCCGGCCGCCGCGATCCACAAGGAAGTCGAACAGCTTGGCCGCGTGGGTTAGCTCCTCCGTGCGCTGCACCTGCATCCAGTTTGCAAAACCCGCCAGATTCTTGCTGGCAAACCAAGCGGCAATCGCCAGGTAAGTGTAGGAAGTGTTGAACTCGTGATTGATCTGTTTGTTGATCGCCTTCTCGATTTTGCTGCTGATCATTATCGCCTCCGTTGGTTGTTTTCGAATTCCATTTCAAGGCTACCTTCAGACACCAGCGGCCATAAGTCAAATGGCACACGCATCGACCGCAATGGGGTGTCCACGTTCCAGATGACGAGGTGCAAAGCCCACTGGCCCTCCGGACAATCCTCCGACCACATGATCAAAGCGTCCGCGCCCCAGATGCGATCTCAAGGACTCGTCATGTTTTTCGCAAAAACCGGATGAGGAATCCGACAATAACCACTCCCGCAACAACAGCAGCAATCGCCATCCCGATCTTACTCGCACCTCGTGTTTGGTCCGACACTGACACCGGCGTTGTCGTCACAGACTTCGATTGTTGGGGCTGCTTGGGCAAGGGCCGTGAAACGACACCGGCCGAACGACCAGATCGACCTGTCTCACGCAAAAGTGGATCAAGCCTTTCGGCGAGACTGGATATTACATATTTTTGATATGGAGAACCCTCAAACAGTCTGATGAGTTCATCGCGGAACTCCCGGGCAAGAGCTTTGCCAGAAGCATTCACGCTCATCGCCAACCCCATGAGGGCAAAGGTCGCACTGATTCTCATGTCTTCTACAGCGCGTTTCTCCTTGTCGGTGCCAGAAAGCATCGCCTGCCATTGAGGCAATAATTCCCTTATCTGCTTCAACCGAAGACGGGCAAGATCAGCCATTGCCTGCACAGCCTGTGGGTCGTGGCACTTGGCCATGGCCATGAGAACAAATGGTTCAGGACCATAGTCGATCTGGGTCAGGCGTGAACCGTATAGCTCAAGGATTGACTTCTCGTCTGAAAGATAATCAAGAACACTAGCAAATCCGCCGATGAAATCGCTATCTTGCTCAGACCGAGGTTGTGTAGTCTTGAATGCATCCTCGACGATTTGATGAATGGCAACCATCATGGTCTGTCTCAGTTCGGGCGTTGCTGCGTTGATTTCCGCCACTATCGCGCGAGGCGCACCTTCTGTTCCCCTCATCGTCGTCCGAAGCTGTCGAGCAACTTCCTCAACCGATTGCGGTGTAGCAACATCCGGCTGTGCGAGCAACCAGACTCCTACGGAAAATAGCGCTAGAGTTCTCATTGTCCGAACCGTCCCGTCAGTATGGCTCCGGCTTGTTTAAGAGATATCCGTTTTGTATCGTAAAGATCGTTCTGACACCTCGTAGGACCAGAAAACAGCATAAACGACAGCCCTTCCTCGTCACGGTATGCACCATTGTGGCCGGCATTGAGCAAGATATGCAAGAGCTCGTGCGGTCCGGTAAAAGCGCTGGCTTCGTTGCGCCCGCCGGCACAGAGTCGGCCACAATTGCATCATCCGACTGGGGAGGCTGTTTGGAACACCCAATTACGAGCGCACACCCGCACATAATGCACCACCACCAACTCCGCATCAGCGCGCACCGATGTGTTACAGATACGATATTCATGGTTTGGGTGGCAGGTCTCAACATCAGGCACCTTCTTCATCACCTCCGCCATCGTCTTCTGCAACGCTTTGTCCCCGGCCACTCGCGCCGTCAACCGCAGTATCGAATTGCGCTACTTGCGCAGCTCGATCGAGATCTTCTCAAAACCGATGGTGACGGCGGCTTTCAGAATCTGTTCGACGCGCTCGTAGGCCATGTTCCGATCCACCAGCAACAGCAGGCGCTGAGTGCTGTCGAACCGTTGCCCCAAACGTTCCGTCAGTTGGGGCAAAGTGACGATGTGATCGCCGATGGAAATCCGGTCGCCAACCAGAAACACCTGTACAACGGTTTCGCCCCGGCGCGCCGGCTCGGCGGCGGTGGTCACGTCCACATTCAGGTCGTCAAAGTGCACCCGGCCGCCGCCGGCGACAATCATGCCGATGGTACCCTTGCCGGCGCTCATGGGATCCTCGGCAGCGGTCATGCGCAGCTCGCCGTCGAAGTAGCAGCCGATGGTGCGGCCATCAAGTTCGACGCCCATCCGATGCCAACGACCGAACGCCGTCTTCAACGCACTGCTGGCCAACTCCTGCGGCACGCCGTTGCGCACTGCCATCAGCTGCAGCCGGCTGCTGTCCGGCGCCACCATCAGCACGTCGAAATTATCGGCGGCGCGCATCCGGAACACCAGGCCCGCCGCGCCTGAGAAAACATTGAGCCGCGTCCAGAGACGGCCGTGTTCGAGTTTGAACTCCTGCACGGAGCAGACGGAGCCGAGCGCGTTGGTGCAACCCTCGGCGCTCGCCGTCAGGACGTTCGGTTGCGTCGGCGCGCCGCTGTCCACCGCCACCACCCAGTTCGTGTCGGCGAGCAGGTAAGACGGCACCCGGCCGACGGGATCGCGGTCGAACGACCAAAGGTAGCTCTCCTGCGCCACAGCAGCGGCGCAGGCCAGGACGAATGCCAATACGGAGGTGATTCGACAACGGTTCATTTGACGGTAATGATTCGGGCGAGCAATTCCTCCATCGCCAGCCGATCAGGCAGGCTGCTGGTGACAAGTTGCTGGTTGGTTTCCAACAGCCACTGCATCACGCGGATCAATTGCGGGCGTGTGTAGTTGCTGGTTTGCTGAAGTGTCTTGAAAACCGGGAAGGGATGCTGCAACAGCGGATTCAACTTCCGGTCGGCCGGCAACTCGTCGCGGACGCCGGCCGGCAGCCGCTCAAGCTGACCCTTGAGCTGCATGTATTCGCCGCCGGGCCGCAGCAGTTTGCGGTCCACCAGTTCCCGCAGGACCAGCAACTGCCGCACGCGCGACGCCACGGCAAAAAGCAGTCCAATGACTTCCTCGCCCTGGAACAGGAGCCGGTCGAGCAGCCGCAACGCCTTGCCGAGTTGGCGCTCACCGACGGCGTCGTTGAGGTCCCACGCAATGGCCTCACGCGAGGCGCTGCCGACGGCGCGCACGTCCGCAAGCTCAATGGTGTCGCGGTCGCCGACATAGGCGGCGATCTTCTCCAGTTCAGTCTCGATCTGGCGGAGATTGGCGCCGTTGAGTTCGATGACCTGCGCAACGGCCGGGCGACTGACGTTCTTGCCGAGCGACCGGGCGTGCGCCGTGATGAAATCGGTGACTTTGCCCTCCCACTGCCGGTCCTTCGATGGATCAATCGCATCCGAGACAACAACTTCGCCGAGCTTGTCGCACGCGAGGTAGAACGCGCGGCGCTTGTCCATCTCGCCGGCGCTGACAATGAGCGTCACGTCGGCGGGCAAACCTTTCTTCAGGACGCCAGCCAGTTCAGCGGCGGCCTCGGTGACGGCGGCGGCAGCGGAAGTTTTGTCGGTGCCGAAGAAGTTGGCATCTTTGAGCCAGATGAGTTTCTTGCTGGAGAAGAAGCCCATCGTGTTGACCGCCTCCAGCACGCGGTAAACGGCCTTCACCGCTTCGTCGGCCCGGGTAACATTGCCGTCCACGATGTCGACCGAGAACTCCGAGCCACCTTCCGGCGTGAGCTTCTTCACCAACTTGCGGGCGTTCTCCTTGACGAGATACTCCTCGCTGCCGCAGACGAGATAGAGATTGGCTGCCATGGTTGTCTAGGACTTCTCGTAGCGCTTCACAAACTCGTCGAAGCTCTTGAACTTGTCGGGATAGATTGCGAGTACCGCGCTCTCCAGACTGGCGCCGTCGGCCAGTTTCATCACCAGCGGCACAAAACGGTTCCGGTCCAGCTTTGTCATCAAGAACCGCACGAGCCGCTCGCTGGTGCGGTAGAACTCATGCACGTCCTGTTGGTCCTTTGGATACTCCTTGGTCGCAAGCAGTTTCTGCAGCGGATAGTCCGCCGCGCCGCCGCGCCCGCTGCCGCGATTGCCACCGCCGATGCCCTTGAACTTCGCGTAGGCGTTGCCGCTCTCGAATTCGGAAAAACCCTCATTCAACCACATCGGGATACGCTTGGGCACGAAGCGGTAGAAAACGCAGTGCGTCATTTCGTGCGCCAGCGTACTGGCGGCAAAATCGCCCGAATCCCTCCGGCTCAGGAAATAAAGCTCGCTGCGATAAGCGACGCCTGCGGACCATTCCATGAACTTGGCCTCGGCAACGAACTGGTGCCACTCCTCGTCCTTCTCGAACAGGAAGATGTGGCTCTTGCGGTCGAAACGGTCCTTCTCGACCATCAGGTCCTTCTTCACCTGCTCGTAGTAGAACTCCGCCTGTCGCGCCACCTTCTGCGCATCAATGCGCTTGTGAAAGTGAATGACGAAGTGCTCCGTCTCGGCGTGATGCCACTTGGACGGGTTCTGACCCAGCGCGATCTTCCCGTGGTCGAACAGTTGTCGGTCGGTGATCTGCTCCCACGGCTTTTCCACCAACAGAACGTCCGTGCCACGACCGGCGGGCGCGCCTGGCGTGGCCGACGCCGCTTTGCCCATGCCCAGCCGCTGTTGAAGCTGCTGGATGGTCTGCGCCGACACGCAGGCCGCCACCAGCCAGCACACCAGCGAAATATTTATCATTCTTGCAGGCACGAGCCGCACTTTAATCACCCCTCAACGACAGGGCAAGCACGCTGTTGCCTGCGGGCCGTCAATGCATCAGGCCGGCGCGGACCAACACCTTGAAAAGATAGGCGACACTTCCGCCGATCAGCGCCGAAGCAGGCAATGTCAATACCCACGCGATAACGATGGAGCGCGTGATGCCCCAGCGGACGGCTTTGATACGATGGGTCGCGCCGACACCCATGATGGACGCGGTAATGACATGCGTTGTAGAGACCGGAAAGCCGAGGTGGCCCGTCGCCAGCAACACAGCGGAGGCAGCCGTTTCCGCCGCAAAACCATCCACAGGACGCAGTTGGGCGATCTTCATACCCATGGTCTTGATGATGCGCTTGCCACCGGCCAACGTGCCGAGCCCCATGACGATCGCGCAAGAAAGCTTCACCCAAAGTGGCACATCGGCAGTCGCGGGGAGATGCCCCGCCGCCACAAGCGCGAGCAGGATGATGCCCATCGTCTTCTGCGCGTCGTTCTGGCCGTGTGAAAGCGCCATCAAGGCTGCCGACGCTGTTTGAATGTATTTGAACCAGTGGTTGACCTTGCCGTAGGGGGAACGTCGGAAGGTCCAAGCCAGCGCCACCGTCAGCAGGATGCCCACGACGAACCCGATCAGCGGCGACACAATCATGGGCACAACGACTTTCTCCAGAATCTTCATCCACTGGACACCGGTGCCCGAGGTTGCCAGCGTCGAGCCAACAATCCCGCCAATCAGGCAGTGCGACGAACTGGAGGGAATGCCGTAATACCACGTCAGCAGGTTCCATGTGATCGCGCCGATCAGCGCCGCCAGCACCGTTTGCAGCGTCACAACGTTGGAATCCACGATGCCTTTCGCGACCGTGGCGGCGACGGAGGTGGAGAGCAACGCGCCGCCGACGTTCAACACGCCCGCCATCAAGAGCGCCTGCCACGGGCGCAGCGCGCGTGTGGCAATGGAAGTGGCGATGGCGTTGGCGGCGTCGTGAAAGCCGTTGGTGTATTCGAACACCAGCGCAATCACAACAACGGCGATGAAGAGTGTTTCCATGGCAGTCTTATGAACTTGGAGGCTGGCGGTGTGGCATTCATGGCCACCGC
This sequence comes from Verrucomicrobiota bacterium, assembly GCA_016235595.1. Lineage (GTDB taxonomy): Bacteria > Verrucomicrobiota > Verrucomicrobiia > CAIQCK01 > CAIQCK01 > CAIQCK01. The sequence goes on along the minus strand of JACRJX010000007.1, from coordinate 179,334 downwards.
GTGCTGGTGGCGAATGTCGCGCGCTTCGTAGAGATAAACGACGTCCTCGGCAATGTTGGTAGCGTGGTCGCCGATCCGCTCCAAATTGCGCGCGATGCGCATCAGCAACAGCGCGCACGTGATCGTGGCGGGGTTCTCGATCATGAAGCTGGTCAACTCGCGTTGAACCTGCTTGTTGAGTCTGTCCACATCCTCATCGCGCTGAATGACCTGCCTCGCCAGTTCCGGTTTCTCGTAGACGAACGCATCGAGCACATCGCGAATCATGCCCTGGCAGATGTCCGCCATGCGCGGGATGTCCACGAGCGGTTTCAGTTCCGGCGCGCTGTTCAATTCCGCCGCCCGGCGGGCGATGCTCGTGGCCTGATCGCCGATGCGCTCAAGATCGGTGGAAATCTTCATCGCCATCGTGATGAGACGCAGATCGCGCGCCAGCGGCTGGCGCAGCGCCAGCAACCGGATGCAACGCTCGTCTATCTCCATCTGGAGCTGATCGAGGGCGTCGTCGTCTGCATCCACCTTTTTCGCCAGGACATTGTCGCGCTGGACCAACGCCTTGAGCGATTGGGCGACGCTTTGCTCCGTCAGCGAGGACATAAGCAGCAGCCTTTCCTTGAGCTGCGCAAGTTCCTGATCAAAGTGCAGTTCCATAATCAGCCAAACCTTCCGGTGATGTAATCTTCGGTCTGTTTCTTGGCGGGGTTGGTGAAGATGTTGTTCGTGGCATCGAACTCCACCAGCCGTCCCAGGTAGAAGAACGCGGTAAAGTCACTGCACCGCGTCGCCTGCTGCATGTTGTGGGTGACAATGATGATCGTGTAGTAACGCTTCAGATCCTGGATCAACTCCTCGATCTTCGCCGTGGCCGTCGGGTCCAGCGCGCTGCACGGCTCATCCATCAACACCACGTCCGGCTCCACGGCGATGGCGCGAGCGATGCAAAGCCGCTGTTGCTGGCCGCCGGAAAGAGCCAGAGCGGAGTCGTGCAGGCGGTCCTTGACTTCCTCCCACAGCGCCGCCCGCCGCAGGCTGGCCTCGACCCGCTCTTCCAAGTGGTTCTTCTTCGAGCCTTGGATGCGCAAGCCGTAAGCGACGTTCTCGAAGATGGATTTCGGAAATGGATTCGATTTCTGGAACACCATGCCAACTCGCTTGCGCAGTTCGATGACATCCACCTCCGGCGCGCGGATGTCCATGCCGTGCATGACAATCGTCCCTTCGATCCGCTGCTCATCATTGAGGTCGTTCATGCGGTTGAGGCAACGCAGCAATGTGCTCTTGCCGCAGCCGCTGGGCCCGATGAATGCCGTCGCGCGGTTCGCCGCAATGCCGAGGCTGATGTCAAACAACGCCTGTTTGGCGCCATACCAGAAATTCAGGCGGTCGATCTGGATGATGGGTTGGCCGTTGGGTTTATCCATGGGCTTGGCGCGCGCGAGCGCGAATCCTGGCGCGGACGACGACGCCCGCGGAATTCAACAAGAACGTCAGTACCAACAACACCAGCACCGTGCCGAACAGGATCGGTTTGGTGCGCTCGATGTCTGGCGACTGCGTGGAAAGCACGAAGACGTGATAACCGAGATTCATGAATTGGTCCGAGAGATGGGTCGGCAAGTGCGCGAGGTAATAGGCCGCGCCGGTGAACATGATCGGCGCCACCTCCCCCGCACCGCGACCGACGGCCAGGATGGCGCCGGTAATGACGCCGGGCATGGCTTGCGGCAGCACAATCTTGAAGATCGTCTCCAGCTTGGTCGCGCCCAGCGCCATGCTCGCCTCGCGCAGGCCCGGCAGCACCGCGCGCAGCGCCTCCTCGGTCGCAACAATCACCACCGGCAGCGTCAGCACCGCCATGGTCGCAGCGGCCCAGACCAGAGCGGGCTTGCCGTAAGTCAACTGGCCGCCGCAAAACACCTTGTCCATGCCGCCGCCGACGAACTGGACGAAGAAGCCGAGTCCGAACAGGCCAAACACAATGGACGGCACGCCGGCAAGATTGTTGATCGCGCCGCGAATGACGCGCGTAACGGCGCTGGTGGTGCGCGCGTATTCGCTGAGATAGATCGCAGTGATGACGCCGATCGGCAGGACGCCGAGGGTCATGAGCACCACCAACGCCACCGTGCCGAAGATCATCGGGAAGACGCCGGCGGTCGCCGCGTCGAACATGCCTTCCTTCGTGCCGCCAAAAATGAAGCGCAGCGACATCTGCGCGGCGCCATTCCAAACGATGTTGCCGAGAATGACCACGACCATCGCGACGATGGAGAACGTCATCAAGCCGGTCGCCCCGGTGAACACCAGCGAGTGCCAGTCAATTTGTCTGCGTCGCAGTGGCATCGCGTTCAGCGCCCCCCTTCCAGTTTCAGTTTCAACCGGTGCACCACCATGTCGCCGAGGATGTTCGTCAGGAACGTCACCGCAAACAGCAGCGTGCCGAGAAGGAACAGGATGCGGTAGTGGTCGCCTCCAAAAACAACCTCGGCCAGTTCCGCTGCAATCGAAGCCGTCAGTGTGCGGCAGGAATCGAAGATCGAGGCCGACACGATGGATGCGTTGCCGGAGGCCATCAACACCACCATGGTCTCGCCGATGGCGCGGCCGAAACCGAGCACGCACGCAGCAAACACGCCCGGCACTGCCGCCGGCAACACCACCTGCCACGCCGCCTTCCACGGCGACGCGCCGAGCGCAAGTGCGGCATGTGTATAGGATTTCGGCACGCTGCTGAGCGCGTCTTCGGAGATCGTGAAGACGATCGGAACGACGGTCAGACCAAGCGCGACGCCGGCCACGAAAGCATTGAGGCGCGATTCGTAACTGAACACCGTCTGCAATACGCTGGCCAGCACGATGAGAGCGAAGAAGCCGAGCACCACCGACGGAATGCCCGACAACAACTCGATGGCCGGCTTGACGACCTCGCGCACCGCGGGCCGCGCGAGTTGCGATACGTAGATGGCCGCGCCGATGCCGAGCGGCACGGAAAGCAAGAGCGCCACCAGCGTTGCCTTGAGGCTGCCGATGATGAGCGGAACGATGTTGAACTTCGGGATCTCGCTCACTGGCTGCCAGATGTATTCGGGCTTGTCGTAACCGTGCCATCGGCGAGGCTCGATCATAGAGCTCCAACTGGTGGTGTTGATGCGCGCGTCGGGGTTGGCGATTTCCTTCAGTTCCTGGCCCTTGAGTTCCACGAGCTGGCGCAGGGTGTCGGCGTCGTAGGTCTTCAGGTCGGCGACCGTCACGCCGATGTAGGCGGCGAGTTTCTCCGGCGCGAGCCTGGGTATTTCATCGGCCGCGATGGGCTTCTGGACACGGGCATTGTCGGTCCGCCCCATCGCCACCGGCAGCGCCTCGCGGCCCACGAAGACGAAGATCAAGAAGATCATCAGGATCGCCGACAGCGACACCATGAAGATGCCCCGTTCGACGAACCATTCGCCCCAGCGGTGCTTGCGGCTGACGATGGCTTCCGCCAGCGCGGCACGCCGCGCCAGCGCACCGGTTTCTGCCGGGCTGCTTTCGCGTTCGATGGGCGGTTGCATTGTCGTACTGATGTTCAAGAGTTCTCCTGCGCGACCTTCGCCGCCTGCCACTCCAAAAGACCCGAGGGGCTTGGGCGTCCGCCATCATGCGAGCCCAAGCCTCTCTGCAATCTCGCAAGCCAGCCTCCGCAATTGAAATCGTCGAGACATGGCCGCGTCAGGTTTTTGCTCATCGCATGTTTTTCGGCAGCGGGAAGTAGCCGACATCCTTGACCACGGCCTGACCTTCGTCACTCAGGCACCAGTTGATGTAATCCGCCACCGTGCCGCTGTCCTTGCTCGGATTGACGTAGCAGAACAGGTGGCGAGAGATCGGATACTTTCCGGACAACACGGTTTCCTCAGAGGGCGCGATGGCCTCGCCGCCATCAGTCTTGCTCACTTTGAGGAACTTGACACCTTCGCCGTAAGCGATGCCACCGTAACCAATGGCGTTCGCGTCCTTGGCAACGCCTTGGATCACCGCCGCGGTGCCGGGCATGGTCTTGGTGGACGCCGCGAAGTCCTTCTTGTTCAGCACGTGCTCCTTGAAGAACTCGTAGGTGCCGGAGGAGTTTTCGCGGCCATAGAGCGAGATCGGCGCGTCATGGCCGCCGACTTGCTTCCAACTGGTGATTCTGCCGGTGAAGATGTCCTCCAGTTGCTTGAAGCTCAACTGCGTGATCGGGTTGCCGCTGTTGACGTAAACCGACAACCCATCAAAGCACATCTTGTATTCGTGAGGGCGTGCCCTGAACTTCTTCAGAAAATCAGCAACCTCGGTGGTCTTCATCGTCCGCGAGGCGTTGCAGATGTCGGTGCCGCCGTTGAGCAACGCGGCAATGCCTGTGCCCGAACCGCCACCCGTGACCTGCACGGTGGTGCCCGCGTGACCCTTCATATAAATCTCCGCCCACTTCTGACCCAGAATGACCATGGTGTCGGAGCCTTTGACGGTAATGTTGGCTGCGAAGGCGGATGCCGCGGCAGCAAGCGTGGCAGCCACGGTGAATGTCTTGGCAAAACGTGAGTTCATTCTTCTTGTCTCCTTACTAATTTCTCAGATGCTTGTTACGATCAGGTTACGGACTTGTTTCGGTTCAGTTAATCTCTCTGCCGATCTGTGGGAGTGCGCTCGGACGCACCCCCACAGCCGGTCAGGGGAGCGAGTGCGGGTTCCCTTTGTTCAGAATTTGACGACGGTGTCCACCTGGACGCGGAGAATGTCCGCCGGACTGTTGCCGGCGGCAGCGCCGCCGGTGCCGCCGGAGGAACGGCTGATCTTCTCGGTCACGAATGTCTTCATGCCAAGCGTCCACCAGTCGCGAATGTTGTAGGTGGCCATAAAGACGTGCCCTTTGCGGTCCGTGCCGCCACTGGAGCCCCAGTCGGAATCTGTGAACATGTCCCAGGTCGCGTTCGCTTCAAGCCTCTTGTACTGGTAGCCGATCTGCCACTGGCCCTGTTTCTTCGACGCACCATACGTAATCTGGCCTGTCCAGCCGCGGGTCCCGTAGCCGGTGGACTCCCATCCGTTGTTCACGTTTTGCAGATACTCGCCACTGAACGTGATCAGATTGGGCGTGCCAAGGATGGTTTTCTCGTTGATTGTCCACGCCGTTTCGCCGCGGCCGTAGAACACGCGGAAATCGTCCACGTAATGACCCGCAGCAGATACGGCGTTGCCGTTGTTACTCATGCCGCCAAGACCCTCAGCCGCGGTCCTGTTCACGCCACCCAGGTTCTGCGTGTAATACGTGCCGACAGCGACCGTAGTCTTCACCGGCCCCGTCTTGGCTTCCGCGCCAAGTTGAAACTCAAGGAGGTAAACGTCGTTGGCAGCGGCATTTTCATTCATGACGAACTGGCCGAAGCTGCCAAACACCGTGTATTGCTTCTGCTCGCCGAAGCTGTAAGCCACTCGCTCGTGAGCACCCTCCAGACAGAGGTCGTTGTCATACACCATGGGCGATCCGAACGCGGGTTGCCACATGACCTTGCTGTCGAACTTGCCGCCCGTCAGCGTCATCCAATCCGCGAACGGCGGCGTGACGGCTATGTACGCCTGATCAAGCCCGATCGTCTTGCGGGAACCATAAGAACCCATCGTTTGGTTGGAACTCACCCCGTCGGTGCCGCCGGTGGCGAGCCGCACACCCACCGTCGCCCAGTCCTGAAGCTTGGCGATGAAACCGAAACGCAACCGGTAGCGGAAACGCAGCCGGTCATTGTTGGCGGTGCCGTTGGTGACACCGTCGCCGAAACTGAAATACTCGCCACGCAGCCGCATGTCGCCCGCCCACTCCAAGGACTGGAGGAACGGGGCCACCTTGGTTTTGCTGGTGACCTCCATTTGCTTGGCCATGTCGGCATCCGCCTGCTCGCGAATGTTGTTTGCCTCGCGCTGATTGATGACGCCTTTCTTGACCAGCAGGTCCAGAATCGCGTCGTTGCCCTGAGCCACGGACGCGCTCGCGCCCATCAGCGCGGCGACCGCCACCGTGACTGCGTGTGTTCTCAGTTGTCTGTATCCCATAGCGTCTTCTTGCCTCACTTTCTCTTTTCGCAATCCTTGTTCTTCGTTTCCGCCCAAACGCATCTCGCGTTTGGATGCGCTTCAAATCCGTTGATTCGACGGTCGCAGGCTATGAGAGGGCAGTGACGTTCAAAGGGCGGATGCGTTACACTTGCGTGACTTCGTCAGTTCCACTGGACGCTCGACTCGCTGCCACGCCGCCGCAACAACGCATTCACGCGCGACAACAATTCCGCGAACTCGAACGGCTTGGTCATGTAATCGTCCGCGCCCATGTCCAGACCCCGGATCTTCGTCGCTGTCGTGTGCAAGGCTGACAGAATGAGGATCGGAACCTGGCGTATGGCGGGCGAGTTTCTCAGCAACCGGCACACCTCCAGCCCGTGAATCTTCGGGAGCATCAGGTCCAGGATGATGAGGTCCGGCGTGCGCTGAACCGCCTCGTTCAAGCCAGCCATGCCGTCACGCGCAACCAGCGTTTCATAGCCGTGGTGTTGCAGGTGAAACTCCAGCAGCTTCGACAGGTCGGCTTCGTCTTCGATGATAAGGATGAGTTTTTCGGATTCGAGTGCCATGCGCCGAACATGCGCGGAGACCGTCACGGCTGCACGGCGGCGGCGTTACAAACGCGTGAACTCTGCTCCCCCCATCAGACTGCGGTTTCTGGAAGACGGCTCAAGCCGGTCTATTTCCCGGCAGCTTTCGATTTCGCTTCGTATTCCTTGAGCGTCCGCTCCAACCCGTCGCGGATTTCCTTGTCGGTGGAAAGCTCCACCGCTTTCTTCTGCTGGACGATGGCTTCCTGAAGGTTGCCGTTGGCGAAAAAAGCACGGGCCAGCGTGTCGAGCACTGCCGGCTCCTTGCCTTCACAAGCGTCGCAGGCAGCCTGGGCGAACTTCAACGCCAGTTTCAGGTCGCGCTTCTTGATTCGTTCATCGGTGAGCAACGACCAGGCGAGTTCGTTCAAAACGACCGGGCTCTTGACGTTGACGGCTTCGAGTTGCTTCGTCGCCTCCGCGATCCTGGCTTCGTCGCGACCCTCCACAACGGCCAACATGTACGTCTGCCATATCCCCTGTAGTCGCACGCCCCCTTTGAACTCAGCGGGATCGAAACCCTTTGGCGCCACTTCCAACAGCGGCTTCTCCAGCTTCTCAAGCTCCGCGGCATCCTTGTTCTGGGAAATGGCCTTTTGGTAGTCGCGCAGCAGCACGTTGAACCTCGCTGATTTTCGGACCTCGTCTGCGTCGAATTTCCTGCCGGGCACGAGGACACCGAGTTCTTTTTCGAGAGTCTGGAGTTCCTTGACCAATTCATCCTGCCGCGTCCGGTTCTCGTTCTTGCCAGCCAGAACATGAAACTCCTCCATCAGTCGGCGGGCACGGAACCGTTTTCCAGCCGAAGTGATGTCGTATTTGCCGGCGAGAATCTGCGTGAGCGCCACCTCAAGGTCTGCCATCGGATGTCCCTGCCAAACGATGAGGCCGTCCTTGTTCACGATGAACGCGCACGGAATGCCGCTGATGCCGAACGCTTCCAGGTAGGCTGCAACCGTCTTGCGATCCTTATCCACCGCGACCGCGTAATCCATCTTGTCGCCCATCTTGTCAACGAACGCCTTGACCACCGGTGCCTCTTCGTTGGATACGGCAACGAACACCACGTCCCTGTCCTTGAACTTTTTTTGCAGTTCCGTCAGGTGTGGAATGCTCTGGCGGCATGGCGGGCACCATGTGGCCCAGAACTCGACGACGAAAATGTTCTTCCCCTTGCCGGCCGACAAGTCCACCGGCCGGCCTTTGACCCATTCAGCCACCTGCAACGCCGGAGCAGGACCACCCAATTCCGCTCCGAATCCAGCCGGCACCAACGCAGCTAAAACTGTGGCTGCAATGAATGTGATGAGTCTCGTTTTCATTTATCTGTCCCTCATTATTTCCATCACCCGATAATTACAACCACCTCAAATTGCATGCCAGCGACTCCGCATGGCTCACCGCCGTCACGGTGTCTTCGCGCTCTGGGTCCAGGGCAACGTGAAGAAAAACGCACTGCCTTTGCCCACTTCGCTCTCGGCCCAAACGCGGCCGCCATGCGCCTGAACGATGTGTTTGACGATGGACAAACCGAGGCCGGTGCCGCCGAGTTCGCGGCTGCGCGCCTTGTCCACCCGGTAGAACCGCTCGAAGACTCGCGGCAAGTGCTCGCCGGCGATGCCCGGACCGTTGTCGGCCACTTGCACTTCGATTTCGCCATCCTTGAGTTTTGCCGTGATGGAAATCCGCCCGCCGACCTGGACGTATTTGACGGCGTTATCGAGGAGGTTGAAGAACACCTGATGCAGCCGCTGCGCGTCCGCGCGTGGACGCGGGAACTCCGCTGGAATCTCGACGTTGATCGTCATGTTCTTCTCTCGCGCCTGGCGCGCCAGGTCCTCGGCGGCCGCCGCTGCTGCCGTTTGCAGCGAAACCGGTTCCAGTTGCAGCCGTGCCTGCTGCGATTCGAGCGCCGAGACGGTGAGCAGATCGCCAATGAGCGCTTCCAGCCGCCCCGAATGCCGCTGAATCGTCCGCAGGAACTGCCGGCTTGTGTCCGCATCCGGCGGCTGGGGGTCGAGTAGTGTTTCGACGTAGCCTTTGATGATCGAGAGCGGCGTGCGCAACTCATGGCTGACATTGGCAACAAATTCCTTGCGAACGTTTTCCAGACTCTTCAACCGCGTGATGTCGTGAAAGAGCACCACCACGCCCGCCGAAACGCCGTCGCGAGATTGCAGACGCGCGGCGTTGACCTCGAACATCCGCTCCAAGGGACTCAGGAACGTCAGTTCGCGCCCAACGACACGGCCGGTCCGGGCTGCCTCGGCAACGATCTCCTGTAACGACACGTTGCGAAACACCTCCAGCGCCGTCTTGCCGATGGCTTCCTCACCCATGTCCAACTGCTGCCGCAACGATTCGTTGGCAAGGCGGATTTTCCCAGCAGCGTCCATGACCAGCACTCCCTCAGTCATGCTGGTGAGAATGGCGCTCAGCCCGGCCTTCTCGTCGTTCAGCTCGCGCAACCGCGTCTGGAGTTGCACCGCCATGTCGTTCAAGCTCGCCGCCAGTTCGCCCAGTTCGCCGCCCGGTCTGGCTGTGACTCGCTTGGAAAAGTCCGCGTGTGCCACGCTGCCAGCCATCGCGCGCATTTGTTGGATCGGCACAGTAACCCGTCGCGCCATCCAGAACAGGAAGGGGATCGCCGCCAGGCCGACGGTCAGTGTCGCCGCTGTCACGACGCTGTGCACATGCGCAGTCGTCTGCGCGATTTGATACAACGGCAATGCCACGCGGACGAAGCCGATGGGCTTGCTGTTGGCATCTGCATTCGGCGGCCTGACCGCCACCGCCACGTAAAGCAAATCCACGCCGATGGTCTTGCTGTGCCGCCTGTCGCTGCCCGTGCCGTTGCGAATCGCCTCCTGCACTTCGGGCCGTTCAAAGTGGTTTTCGATCTGCCGGATTTCGCCGGCGGGTTTTTCCGACTCGCCCAGCACGGTGCCGTCCGCGTCAACAACGGATACACGCAGGCCGGTTTCCTTGCCCAGCCTGTGGGCAATCGTATTGATGGCGTCGGTGGCCGGCCGGCCACCCGTGAACTGCTCTGCGAAACATTGCCGTGCAAACCGCGCATCCCGATCCAGATCGGCGCGAATGCTGTCAGCCAAATACGACGGGAGCGTGAGGTTGAGACTTGTGTAGATAACCGCCAACAATGCCAGCCACAGCGCCGTCAACGCGCCAAACCATCTCCATTGGAGCGAGAGCTTCAAGTCATCTCCGTAAAACGGTAGCCCACGCCGCGAATCGTCTCGATGCAGTCGGCGGCTTTGTCGAGCTTCTCGCGCAACCGCCGCACATGCGTATCCACCGTGCGTGTGTCCACGTCGCCTTCGTAACCCCACACGTCGTTCAGCAATCGGTCGCGAGACTGTACCCGGCCGCGCCGTTCCATCAATGTGGCGAGCAACTTGAACTCCGTGGCGGTCAGTTCCACCGGCTTGTTCTTTACCGTCACTTCGTGCTTGGCGCTATCCACAACGATGTCGCCAAACTTCAGCACCTCGGCGGGTTCCGCTTCGCCTTGTGCGCGCCGCAAAATGGACTTCACCCGCAACACGACTTCGCGCGGGCTGAACGGCTTCGTGACATAGTCGTCCGCGCCCAGTTCCAATCCCAGCACGCGATCCACTTCCTCCGCCTTGGCCGTCAGCATGAGAATGGGGATGTGCGCGGTCTTCGGGTCGGCTCTGAGGCGTTTGCAGACCTCGGTGCCTTCGACCTCGGGCAGCATCAGGTCCAGCACAACCAGCACCGGCATGTGATCACGCGCCTTTTGAAGCGCCACCGAGCCGTCGCGTGCCGTGAGAACTTTGAATCCCGCGCGTTGCAGGTGATACGCCAGCAGGTCCAGCACGTCCTGCTCGTCGTCAACAATGAGAATGCTTTCAGGCATGCAAGGCAGCTTGTAACGGAACTTCGACGATTTTGCGACACTCCTGTTACAAAAAGGTTACAAGTGCGGATGCCGTCACCGGGACGGCCGGGATTTCACCTCCGCGGCCAGCGCGAGCAGCTTCTCCCGCATCAGCGCATGTACGGCTGCGCGATCCGCAACGCCTTTGATGGGAAACGGCTCGCCCAGCGTGAGGCGGACAGTGCAGCGGCGGAAAAACCAGTTCCGCCTGACGTAACTCTGGCGCGCGCCCTCGATGATCGCCGGCACAATTGGCACACCCGCCTTCAATGCGATGAGCGCGGCACCTTCCTTGATGACAGGTTCGCCGCCGAGCACGGAACGCGGGCCGTCCTGGATGCCGCCTTCGGGAAAGAGTACGACCACGTGGCCGGCGCGCAGACGACGGATGGCCTCTTTGAGCGGCCCGCTGCCAGGCTGGCTGCGATCAATCGGAATGACGCCTGCCCGCGTGAAGAACCAATGCGTGAATTTGCTCTGAAACAGCTCGACCATCGCCAGCCAATGAGGGATGCGACGGAGCGCGATATTCAGCAGCGGCGGGTCGAACCACGAGATGTGGTTGCTGATCACCAGCACACCACCGGCGCGCGGCAGATGGCTCATGCCACGGCGCTGGATGCGGAAACACAAACCGAAGGTAAGCCACGCGACGAGTCGCGCGGTCAGATTGATGCTGACAAGCAGCCATTGACGCGGTTGATGCACGGCCGCTATTATCCGCAACGTGTCGGGCCTTGCAAGCCCGGCCATGGATTGCTGGACATGTCCTCTGAACCTTCCCGAACAGCGTCGTTGTTTTGGAGTTGCGTAAGTTTTGGCTTTTATGCCCGCGTGGCGAACAATCGTCTCGGGCGTTCAATGAGCTATCTCGAACTGCTGGCGCTCGTCGGCGCGCTGGCGGCGACGCTTTTTTTTGGCGTGCAGATCGTGCCCATGTTGCGCGCAGCATCGAAACAGACCACCGGGTTCGTGCTCAGCGACGGACGCCTGGCCGTCACACCCGATTCACCCACGATCACCTACGACGACGGCAAGCACGGCATGTTGCTGGTGCGCGTGGCGGTGGACAAGGAACCGCCCGCGCCCGAACGCCGCTACGATGCGATGCTGACGCTCCGGCCGCGTGGCGCTGATCTGGTTCTCTTCGGTCACACCATCCAGATACCGTGGCCACCGCAACTGGCAGTGGATGCGCAACGGCTCGAGATGATCGCGTTCATGGACTCTTGGTGGCTGTTGATGTGCATGGCCGTTTACGTCGTGGCGTTCTTTTGGTTTTTCGTGACGCGCCTCGTTCACGCGTTGATCGGCACTCTGTTGTTGGTGTCGCTGGCCTCGCCAGCGCGCGAGGTGGGTTTTGTGCGCGGCTTCAGTATCGCCGCCCACGCCACCACACCCGGCACATTGCTGGCGATGGGACAGTTGTGGCTCGCCGTCCATTACCGTTTGGACCCCCTCCTGGTCAACTGGAGCTGGATACTCTACCTGCTGGTGTTCTTTGTTTACCTCGCCGGCGCCGCCAGCGCACTGCCGTCAAAGTCGGCAAATCCGTGGGCAGAACGTGGCGGCAGGGTCATGGAGTAGCGGAGACCGCGAATCCGACGTTGTATTTCTCTTTGACAGTCCGCGCACAACGTCTAGCCTCTCCAACTCATGGTTGACTGGATTTTATATACTTTGCTGCGCGTGATTGGTTTTACGCTGCGCTACCGGCTGATTGACGAGAGCGGTCTGGTTTCGTCCAGCATGAAGCAAAATTACATCTTCGCTTTCTGGCACAACCGGATCCTGCTGATGCCCAATCTCTATCTCCATTTCGTTGGCCGCAAACCGCTCACGGCGCTGGCCAGTTCCAGCCGCGACGGCGACTATGCGGCCGGCGTTGTGCTGCGGTATGGTTTTGCCTGTGTGCGTGGTTCCACCAGCCGCCGCGCCAACCAGGCGTTTCTGGAACTCACGCGGCTGGCCATGGACGGCTACAGCGTTTGCATCACGCCCGACGGCCCACGCGGCCCGCTTCAAGTCGCCCAAGCCGGCGTGGTTAAACTCGCCATGGTGACCGGTTTGCCGATTCTGCCCCTGAGCGCAGTCGTCGAGCCGTGCATACGTCTCAAGAGCTGGGACCGCACGATCATTCCCCTGCCCTTCGCCCGCTGCATTGCGCACATCGGCAAACCCATCATCATCCCCCGCGACGCCGATGACGCCATGGTGGAGAAATGCCGTCTCGAAGTTCAGCAAGCGATGATCGAACTCTCAGACGAGTCCGCCTGACGCGCCGCTGTGGCGGCAGAACTTGAGGAACTCAAAGCGATGCCGAAGCAAACCAATCGCTGGAAACTGTTGGCCGTTCGTGCGGCACTCTGCGTGGCGACCGTCGCGTCGACTTGGGCCGCCGACCAGCCGCAATGGGGCCAGCGATACTCGCGCAACATGGCATCCGAGGAAAAGAACCTGCCAGACAGCTTCGATCCCAAGACCGGCCAGAACATCAAGTGGTCCGTCGCGCTCGGCACCTCCACGTACTCCACGCCGGTCGTCGCCTCCGGCAAGGTCCTCATTGGCACCAACAACGACGACCCGCGCGACCCTCGCAATCAAGGCGACCGCGGCGTGCTGATGTGCTTCGACGAAAAAGACGGAAAGTTTTGCTGGCAGCTCGCCGTTCCGAAGATCACCACGAGCGTTTATTGGGACTGGCCCAGAGCCGGCACCTGCTCGACCGCCACCGTCGAGGGCAACCGCGTTTACGTCGTCAGCAACCGCGGCGAGGTGATGTGCCTCGACCTCCACGGCATGGCCAACGGCAACGACGGTCCGTTCCGGGACGAAGGCCGGCATATGGTTCCACCCGGCCAGCCGCCACTGGAGCCAAGCGCGACCGACGGAGACATCCTCTGGCTGTTCGACATGGTCAAGGACTGCGGCGTGCGCCAACACGACTCGGCCCACGCCTCCATCCTGCTGCACGGCCGCTTCCTTTACGTCAACACTTCCAACGGCGTGGATGACACGCACAAGGGCATTGCCTCACCCGACGCGCCAAGCCTCATCGTCCTCGACAAAACCACCGGTCGCCTTGTGGCGCGCGACGACGAACACATCGGGCCGGATATTTTTCACTGCACGTGGTCGTCGCCCGCCCTCGGCGAGGTCAACGGCCGCCCACTCGTCTTCTTCGGCGGCGGCAACGGCGTTGTTTACGCCTTCGAAGCTTTGGGGAATGGAGTATTGGAGTCGGGAACTGGAGCATTGGAGTTTCGGAGTAATGGAGCAATGGACAAGGACTCCCCCCAGCACTCCACCACCCCATCACTCCAATCCGTCCCGTCGCTCCGCAAAGTCTGGTGGTTCGACTGCGACCCGACCGCGCCCAAGGAGAACATCCACGACTACCTCCGCAACCGCGAGCAAAGTCCCGTCAACATCTATGGTATGCCCGTCTTCCACAACGGCCGCGTCTATGTCGCCGTAGGCGGCGACATGTTCTGGGGCAAGCGCCAGGCGTGGCTGAAGTGCATGGACGCCACGAAAACCGGCGACATCACCCGCAGCGGCGCGCTCTGGCCCTATCCGCTCCGGCAGCACACCACCTCCACGCCGGCCGTGCACGACGGCCTCGTCTTCATCGCCGACTGCGGAAAAACGATCCACTGCGTGGACGCCGCCACCGGCGCCGCCTGCTGGACCCACGAAACCAAGAGCGACATCTGGGCCGCACCGCTGGTGGCCGACGGCAAACTCTTCATTGGCACGCGCCGAGGCGAGTTTGTGATCCTGGCCGCGACACGCGAGAAGAAGCTTCTCGCGACGATTGACATGGGCAGCCCAATGCACACATCCCCCGTCGCCGCCAACGGTGTTCTCTACGTCGCCACCATGAACCGCCTCTACGCCGTCCAGAAATCCCCTGCCCCTGCCCGCTGAAAGAAACACGTAGTCGCCGCAATCGTTAACGCCGTTTCAGCTTGGGTGGGGCGAAGCGTCCCGCTGAGCCGTTCCCCTTTCTCCGTTCACCCGCCCGGCTCAGCGGGACGCTTCGCCCTACCGATTCGTTCGCGATCCCGTTCGCTTCCCACCGCTGTTTGAACACGCTCGAAAAACAGGCCGGGTCCCCGACCCGGCGCACCCATCGGTCGCGCCCTACCGATGCAACAAGGCAGGGCCGGACCGCCCGAGCCGGCCGAAATTATCTTGAACAACCGCCACGTCGGGGACGTGCCTGCAAAGATGCTTCTCACCGCTCCTGCAAAGGTGTAAACAGGCGATGAGCGAAGCGGGACAAAAAGCACCAATGAAACCGCAAGACCGTATCAGGAAATGGATTCTTCTTCTCAGTCTCGCGCTGCCCGTCGCTTCTAATAACACAACGCCATGAATCGAACGCTTTCCATATTAAAAACTCGCTGGCGAGAAGTCATCGTGCTCCTTCTGCTTTGGGCAGCCTATGCACCGCTGAGAGGCTTCATGGTTCTGCCTACTCAAGTTCATTCACACATTCATTCACAGAATGCAGGCCTCCAGATGTTTTTAGGTCTTTTGTTTGTTCTATGCGCGTTCGCAAACACCTTCTTGAGCGCAGGATTTGTCCGGCTTGCCAGTCAATATGGCCAAGAACGTCAATCCTTATCCTCGCTTTGGGAAACCGGCATCCTATTCATCTTGAGGTTAATCGGCTTCAATATTCTGAGCACCATTGCTCTTGGGGCCGTCGGCGTGCTTTTGCTGTTAGCGTCACGGGCGTTCGGCTTGCTCTATACTACGAACAAGCAGGTCGTGGTTTTCATAACGACCGCATTGGCCCTGATCATCCTAATGAAGCCGCTTTTATATATGCCAGCTCTCATCATCCAGCAGGACTGTAGTATCCGCGATGCATGGAAGAAGTTGCGGCAGTTTCCGATTTGGAATGCGCCACAGTTGCCGGCTCTATACATCGTCGCGTATTTGTTATGGAAGCCGGAAAGCATATTGGCACAAGTCTGCAATGATTCGTCTTCCCATTTACTGGTTCTTGCCTTCCGTTTTATGGAACAAGTCTTTCACTTCCTCTGCTTGTTGGAAGCCGTAAGAGTCGTCGGGAATGGTCTTCCGCAACAGCTCGCGATGAATGAGGCTGGACAAGACGCACTCCAATGAAACCGCAAAACCGCATCGGGAAATGAATTCTTCTTTGGAGCCGCGAAGTTCCTTCGCCACCATCATCGCGGCGGGTTGGCTGAGGGCAGGCGGCTGATACCAGGAACCTGGTAGTAGCCCTGCGCAGCTCCCACGACATCCAGACGGTAGATCGGGTCCTGCATCAGGCACGGTCGGCGGTCGGCGGCGGGAATGCTGGTGCTGTAGATGCGCAATTCACCGGGGAGGCTGGTAATGATTTCCTCGCGCCAATCGCCGAGGATGTCGGCCACGGCAATGACGCTGCCCTCGATGCGTGGAGGCAACGCGTCGCCGTGAAACTTGCTCAGCCGGCCACTGATCAGCAAGGCTCGCTGGAGGCTGGCGTCCCAGTAAGCCGCGCGCGGCGAGAGACCGCCCATGTCGTTCGTTGAGATCAGCTCACCCTTGGCGCTGAAGAGCCAGCGTTTGTCCTTGAAGTCGCGTTCGCCGGCGTAGCACTCGACGCCGGGATGTTGCGGGTCAATGTCGGCGCACAACCCGGAGGAGTGAACGTGCGTCGTCACCTCATTCAGTCCCCAAAGGATATTGCCGGTCTTTGCATCAACCATGCAGACGGTGTTGGACTGGCGCCCTCTCTCGATGCCGTATTCGATCTGCAATCCCGGCCGCGATGGGTCGAGCTGGCCGACAGTGAGGTGGTCGGGATGACCGAGGCCGGTTGTCCACAAGGCGACGCCGTTATCGTCAATGACCGCCGAGCCGATGATGACCTCGTCGCGTCCGTCGCCGTCCACGTCGGCGGCCCGCAGGCAATGCGCGCCTTGGCCGCGGTAGCTATTGTCTTCCTCGCGTTCCTCCCACGTCCAGAGCTGGCGGAGTTTGCCATCGTGCAACTCGTAAGCAACGAGCTTGATGACGTTGTAGGTGCCGCGCTCGACGATGATGCACGGGGTCTTGCCGTCGAGATAGGCCACGCCGAGCTGGTTGCGGCAATAATAGTTGTAGTCGGGAAACCGTTCGCGCGACGGCCACGTCACGCGGGCGCGCTCCTTGCCGGTCTGTCCGTCCAAGATCGAGAGCCACTCCGGTCCGCTCTGGACGCGACCGTCGGCGTCTCGCGGGTCGCCTTCGCCGGTTTTCACAGCGACCTCGGCGCGGCCGTCGCCGTCGAAGTCATAGACAAGATAAGGCGAATACCACATGCCCTGCTCAATGGACCACCCAAGGTCGTGGCGCCAGAGGAGCTTCCCGTCGTGGCAATACGCCTCCAGCTTGAACGTGCCGGGGCTGCGCTTCCAATACTTCACATAGGGATCCACATTCGCAAGCGGCTGCTTGAGGACAAAGTCGAGCTTCCCATCGCCATCGAGGTCGGCGATGCCGACTTTTTGGAATGTGTTCGTGCCGTCGAACTTGATGCTGATGAATGGGCGGCCATCGGCACATGGCGTAGCAGAAACCTTGGGCGAACTCTTGCCCTCTTTGCCGCCAACGATCGCACGCACGAAGTATTGCTGTTCACACGAAGGAGGCTGCTCGTCGACAAAATCAGTCGTCTTCGAGATCGGCTCACGATTGAGTTTCACGGGCTTATCGCTGCCACTGCAGCGATAGAGATTGAACGCCACACCCTTGGGGTCGCTGCCAAGCAATCGCCAGCCGACATACACCTTGTTGCCCGCGACCGGCATCGCGACGATGCCACGGTCGAGTTTTTCGCGGATACGCTTGTCCGCAAAGCCAACGACCTTCAGTTTTTCCACACGCGGCGGCAGGGGCGTGAATTGGATGCAATCATAATAGACTGGGCCGGGCTTGCCGGGCCGCGCATAGCGGTCGTCCACCCACAGTTCGAACGTGCCGTCGTTGATATCCACGACGCCAATACGGCTGTTCGTCATCTTCCGCCACGTCTTGCCGTCGCGAGAGATGGCGAGCGAAGACCCCCTCACAACCTCGACATCGTATCGTCCGCGCGGAATGCCGGTGATGCGCGTATGCAACGGCGGCGCGCCCTCCTCTGTCGTCTCGCGGTCGCGGGAAATGATCGGTGATCGCAGCACCACCCCGCCGGACCATTTTTTCGCGGCATCCGTGTCGGTGCTCCAAAGGTTCCACTTCGTGGCGGAGCTTCCATTGGTCTGCCAGGCATCCTTCGGCTCGGTGCAGTTCTCCGCCTCATAAACGAGCGGTTTGCTGTCGCCGGTCGTTTGTCCGCGCGCGTGCTGGCCCAGGACGGCCACGACCGCGACGCTGGCAAGTATGGTGGGAACGAGGATGGGGCGAAACAGTGATTGGCTCATGATGGAACTCAACGGTTTGGCGCGCCTGCGGATGGCAGGACACTCAGTGTGGGCACACCGTAATAGCCTTGGGCGGCTTCAGCGACATCGATCCGGTAAATCGGATCCTGCATCAGGCACGTCCGCCGGTCGGTCGCGGGGATGGTGGTCGTGTATATGCGCAGTTCTCCAGGCGCGCTCGTGATGATCTCCTCGCGCCAATCGCCAAGGACGTCCGCGATGGCCACGACGCGCCCAACGATGTTCGGCGGAACTGTCGTCTCGTCGAATTTGCAGATTTTCGCGCCACGCACGATCTCGCGATAGAGGTCGCCATCCCAATAGGCCGTCAGCCCGAGGCTGCGCTGCCGCTGGTCGGAAATGAGTTCGCCTCGCGCGCTGAAGACCCACGATTTCCGGAACTTCCTCTCCTTATCAAGGTCGTTGGCGTGGCATTCCGCGCCCGGATGCCGCGGGTCGAAGTCCGCGCACACGCCGTCGGAGCCGACGTGGGTAGTCGGTTCCTGCAGGCCCCAGATCAGTTCGCCCGTCCTAGCATCCACCAGACAGAGGCCGTTCTGCGCATGATGCGGCTCGATGCCATAGAAAATCTCCAGACCCGGCCGCTGCGGATCAATGTCGCCGACAAAACAAAAATCCGGGTGACCGAACCCGGTGGTCCACAAACCGTGGCCGTTGTCGTCCACGACGGCCGAGCCGATGATGATCTCGTCGCGACCGTCGCCGTCCACGTCGGCGGCGTGCGTGGTGTGTGCGCCCTGACTGTTGTATTTACCGCGACCGATCTCTTCGCGGCTGTCCCATGACCAGAGTTTCTTCAGCGTGCCGTGATGGAACTGATACGCGTCGAGCCGGATCGTCGTGTAGGTGCCGCGCTCGACGATGAGGCAAGGCGTCTTGCCGTCGAGGTAGGCCACGCAAAGCTGGTTGCGGCTGGACATATTGTAGCTGTATTTCTCGCCGGGAATTTCACGCGACGGCCACGGGGCGCGCGCGCGCACCTTGCCGGTGCGGCCATCGAGGATCGAAATCCACTCCGGCCCCTTTTCGACACGGCCATCCGACCCGCGCGGGTCGCCCTCGCCGGTCTTGACGGCAACCTCGGCCCTGCCGTCGCCATCGAAATCAAACACGACGTAGGGCGAGTACCAGATGCCGCGCTCAATGGACCAGCCGAGGTCCTTGCACCAGAGGCGGCGGCCATCGTGCGAGTACGCTTCAAGCTTGTAGGTGTTCGGACTGGGCGTCCACCACGGCAAGGCCGGGTCAATGTTGTCCTCGGGTTGCTTGATAACGAAATCATATCGCCCATCACCATCCAGGTCGCCGATGCCAACCTTCTGGAACTTCACGCCATCGTCGAGCTTGATAACCGTACAGGATTGGGCTTCGGCGGACGCAGTCGCGCGCGCAGCGGCCGATGGCTTTCCCTCGCCAGTAGAAGTGATGGCGCGCACGGTGTACTCGCAGGCCGCATTGGCCGGCGCGGTGGTGTCCATGAAATCCGTCGTCTTGCGAATCGGCTCCGCATTCAACTTCTGTGCGGGCTTGCCGTCGCAGCAACGATAGATGTTGAATGCCACCCCCGACGGATCCGACGCCAGCAATCGCCATCCCACATACACGCGTCCCTCGCCCGCGGGCCGCGCGATCAATCCACGATCGAGCGGTTCCTGCACGCGAACCTTGGCGAAACCCTTCACCGGTTTTTTCTCAATACGCGGGGGGATCGGCATGAACTTGATGCAATCGTAGTAACCTGCGCCGGGCGATACGGCGTGCGCGTAGCGGTCATCCACCCACAAGTCGAACGTGCCATCCTTGACCTCGACTACCCCGAGGTAGCCGTCCGTCATTTTCTCCCACGCCTTGCCGTCGCGCGAGATGGCCAGTGTGCGGCCCATCTTGATCGTCACCTCGTAGCGCCCGTCCGGAATGCCCGTGATGTGCGTGTGCAGCGGCGGCGCGCCATCCTCCGGCGTGGCGCGGTCCTGTTTCGCCACCGGTGCGCGCAACACTGTGCCGCCGGACCATTTCTTCGCCGCATCGCTGTCCGTACTCCAGAGGTTCCACTTCGTCTCGCCTTCCTTGTTGGCCTGCCAGGCATCGGAAGGCGTGGTGTATTTCTCCACCTCAAAGACAAGCGGGCCCGTTTGACCAGCGTTCTGCCCGCAAGTGCGGCAGCCCGACGTGGCGGTGGCAAGAAGTGCGGCCAATAACAGTGTGCGTATCATAACCTCTCCTTGAAAATACCAAACGAAAGCGTACCGGAATCCGGTTCGCCGGCTGCCACGAAAAACCGCCGAGGCTCGCGCTTACTTCTTCTTTTTCGCGTCGCGCGCCTCGTCGAGCAGCTTCATCCACTTGCCCATGTAATGGCCGTGATCGTGGAACGTGCGTCCGCTGACGAGATTGCCGTCCACTACACAGGGCGCGTTGACGAAGATGCCACCGCAGACCTCCAGATCAAACTGGCACTTCGGCACGGTGGCCATCCGCCGGCCCTTGACACAACCGGCGCGGGCGGGAATCTCGACGCCGTGGCAGACGCAACCAATCGGGGCGTTCTTCTCGAAGAAGTAGCGCGTGATGCGGATCAGGTCCGGGTTGTCACGGATGTATTCCGGCGCGCGGCCGCCACTGTAGAAGATGCCCAGGTATTCCTCGGGCTTGATGTCCTTGAAGGCAATGTTGGCCTCGAGGGTGTAGCCTTCCCACTCCTTGGTAATGGTCCAGCCGGGCTTGACCTCATGCAGGACCATTTGGAACCGGCGCTTCTCCGGCCCCGCAACCACCGGCTCGTAGCCACCTTCAATCAGCCGGTAGTAAGGATACAGCGTATCCACCGTCTCGGTCGCGTCACCGATGATGATGAGGACCTTCTCACGAGCGGCGGGTTTTTGCGGAGTCTCCGCCGAGGCGATTGGCGCAAAAACCAAGAGGGTAAGAACAAACAAGCGGATGATGTTTTTCATGATGTGTGTCAGATGATTCTGATGTTCGGTTCTTCGGCTACATATCAGTTTTTAAACTATCACGCCCCCGAACGCCATCCGACAACAAAATTCTGCCAACGTTGTCCAAAGAATTTCCCTTTCCGCCGCGAGCGGCTGGCGGTAGTATCCGACCGCCGTTTGCTTTTGAGACGTCACCATGACACTGAGCAACCAACCGTCCTCACCGCAATCGCGGACCGGAACCAGACAGTCCACTGCCATGAAAACTGAATCCCCCTCCTCTCAACCCACACGCCGCGAGTTCCTCCAATGGAGCGGCAAAGCCGTCGCCGCCACCGCCCTCGCGGGTGTTGCCATTCCCCGCGTTCACGCCGCGGGCAGCAACGCCATCCGTCTCGCCCTCATCGGTTGCGGCGGACGCGGCAGCGGCGCGGTCGTCAACGCGCTCGAATCCGCCAATGGTCCCGCCAAACTCGTGGTGATGGCCGACCTCTTCGAGGACCGGCTGAAGCGATCGCACAAGGCGCTTCAAAACAAGTTCGGCGACAGCGTGGACGTGCCCGCCGACCGGCAGTTCATCGGCTTCGACGCCTATAAGAAGGCCATTGACTGCCTCAGGCCCGGCGACGTGGCAATGCTGACCGGTTACGCCGGTTTTCGTCCGGGCCAGTTGGAATACGCCGTCGAGAAGGGCGTGAACGTCTTCATGGAGAAATCCTTCGCCGCCGATCCGCCGGGATGCCGTCGCGTGATCGCGGCGGGCGAGGCGGCGGACAAGAAAGGCCTGAAGATTGCCGCCGGCCTCATGTGCCGCCATTCCCGCAACCGGCAGGAACTCATCCGACGCATTCGCGAGGGTGAGTTGGGACAGATTCAACTCATCCGCGCCTATCGCATGGAAGGCGGCGGTTGGTTGAAACCGCGACCGGCAGAGGTGAAAGACCTGCACTATCAGATCCGCAACTTCACGAAGTTCTACTGGGTTTCAGGCGGCCTGTGGGCCGAGATGGACATCCACCAGATTGACGAGATCTGCTGGCTCAAGGGCGAGTATCCGGTGAGCGCGCACGGCATCGGCGGACGCGCGGCTAACAGCAAAGATTGCAGCCAGAACCTGGACTCGTTCTCGGTGGAGTGGACGTTTGCCGACGGCACCAAGGCCTACGACGTGGTGCGCTACATCCCGAAGTGTCTCTACGAATTCGACACCTTCGTCCACGGCACCAAATGCGCGGCGCAGTTCTCCGGGGCGATTCACGCCGCCACGGTGCACACGTACAAGGACCAGCGCTGCACGCCGGACAATATTGCGTGGGAAGCGGACAAGGAACCGATCACGCCCTGGCAGGCGGAGTGGGATGCGCTGTTCGACGCCATCCGCAACAACAAGCCGCACAACGAGGCCAAGCGCGCGGCGATGAGCAACCTCGCCGACATCATGGGCCGCGCTGCCGTCCACATGGGCCGGGTCATCACGTGGGACGAGGCGATGAAATCCGACTTCAAGTTCTGCCCGAACATTGACAATCTCACCGACGACAGCGAGCCGCCGGTCAAGGCCGATGCCAACGGCTGCTATCCCGTGCCGATCCCCGGCCAGTGGACGGAAATTTGAGCCATTGAATCATTGCCGGTGTTGGCGTGATGGAGCGTTCGGTGTTCGCGACGCCGTTGGGCGGAGAACAACCATGAAACGACCCGCCAAGTTATCGCCGCCGGGTTTGAGACAGTCTTCCCGGCGAGAGTTTTTGTCGTGGAGCGGCAAAGTTGCCGCGACCTCTGCACTTGCAGGCGTGACCCTGCCGTGCGTGCATGCCGCGGAGGACAACACCATCCGTCTCGCATTGATCGGCTGCGGCGGACGCGGTAGCGGCGCGGTGGTGGATGCATCGCAATCACCCTACGGCCCAGTGAAGCTCTACGCGATGGCCGACCTGTTCGAGAAGCGGCTCGCGTCTTCTCACAGAGTTCTGAGCCAGAAACTTGGCGGCCAAGTGGATGTGCCGGCGCATCGCATGTTCATAGGTTTCGATGCTTACAAGAAGGCGATTGACTTGCTACGCCCCGGCGACGTGGCGATGCTCACCGGCTACGCCGGCTGGCGTCCCGTGCAACTGGAATACGCCGTCGCGAAGGGGGTCAACGTCTTCATGGAGAAATCCTTCGCGTGCGACCCACCCGGCGTGCGACGGATCATCAAGGCAGGAGAGGAAGCCCAAAAGAAAAACCTGAAGATAGCCGCCGGCTTGATGGCCCGCCACGCTCCCAACCGGCAGGAACTCATCAAGCGCATCCGCGACGGCCAACTCGGCCGGATTCAGTTCATCCGGACTTTCCGCATGCAGCCTTGCGGGACCCTGCCGCGGCGGAAGCCGGAGAACAACGACTTGCAGTGGCAGATCAGCCACTTCACGCATTTCCTCTGGGTTTCGGGCGGGCTGTTCGCCGAGATGAACATTCACCAGGTGGACGAGATTTGCTGGATCAAGGATGCCTGGCCGGTTTCCGCGCACGGCGTGGGCGGCAGGATCGCCAACAACACCGACTGCGGGCAAAACCTCGACTCCCTTTCCATCGAATGGACCTTCGCCGACGGCACCAAGGCGTATCACGTCACCCGCTGGACTCCGAAGTGCCACAACGATTTTCGGACTTACATCCACGGGACCGACCGTGCAGCCGCATTCCCTTGGTTGAGCGGTCATCGCGACGACTTGACGCAGATCTACAAGGACCAGCGCTGCTCGCCCGATAACATCGCGTGGCAGGCCGACGAAGGATTGTTCACCTATTATCAGGCCGAATGGAATGTGTTGCTCGACGCCATCCAAAACAACAAGCCGCACAATGAAGCCAAGCGGGCGGCGATGAGCAACCTCGCCGACATCATGGGCCGCGCCGCCGTCCACATGGGCCGTGTCATCACGTGGGACGAGGCGATGAAGTCCGACTTCCGATTCTGCCCAAACATTGACCTACTCACCGACGACAGCGAGCCACCGATCAAGGCTGACGCCGAAGGCCGCTATCCCGTGCCGATCCCGGGACAGTGGACGGAGATTTGATTCAATCGCCACATGTTGGCGGCATTTTCCGGATTTCAGCGAAAAAAGTCGCGACAGATGCGCGAACATCTGGTGAAGTTGTCTTGTTATGAGGAATGAAGACCAAAAACAGAATCTGTTCGTGGAGAATCCGATACCGGAACCGCATCGGCAAATCATCCACGATCACAACTTCACCTGCACGTTCTCGTGCAAGGTCGGGAAGCGCGCCACGACCGGACAGATGGGAATTACATCTTCCAACCTGGATCCCCAAATCTTTCAGGACATCGAACAGAAAGCCATTGTAAGGGCCGATCCAGAGATCGTGATCAAAAGAGGTTCCACCACTTTCGTATATCATCTCATTCACAGGACTCTCACGACGCGGCTCTACCGGATTGCCGCTCATCTGGCAGACTTTGCGCAAGGGAAATACTAGCCCGTCCTCAATCGAATGCCGGCGGACGAGGATACGGCGCCGGCAAACGGGAGGATGGCGGACGATTTGCTGTTCCGAACGTGATGTAATAACAGTGGTTTGAAGCGCGACCGCTGGCGTAGCGAGCGCGTGGTTTCAACGGAGAAGAAATATGATGACAAGGCGAGAATTTCTGAAACGCAGCGCCCTCGGCGCGGCGGCGTGTGCGGCATGGAATCCAACGGCGTTATTCGCCGATGTGGCGGGCAGGAAGATTCCGATCGGATTGCAGCTCTACTCACTCCGCAAGGAGGCGGCCAAGGACCTCGAAGGCGTGATCGCCGCGGTGGGAAAGATGGGCTACAAAGGCATCGAGTTCGCCGGTTATCACAACCGCGACGCAAAGACTCTGCGCAAGCTCCTCGACGACAATGGCCTCAAGTGCTGTGGCACGCACACGGGTCTGCCGACATTGCTCGGCGACAAGCTCAAGGAAACCATCGAGTTCAACCAGACGCTTGGCAACAAATACCTCATCGTGCCCGGCCTGCCCAAGGACCGCACCTCGTCGCGGCAGGCATGGTCCGACACGGCCAAGCTGTTCAATGAACTGGCCGAGAAGGTCGCCCCGCACGGAATGCGCGTCGGCTATCACAACCACACCATCGAGTTCAAGGCGCTCGACGGCGAGTTGCCGTGGGACACGTTCTTCGGCAACACGAAGAAGGAAGTCATCATGCAGTTCGATACCGGCAACGCGATGCACGGCGGCGGTGACGCAGTGGTGTTCCTGAAGAAATATCCGGGCCGCGCCGCGACGGTCCACTGCAAGCCGTTCTCCAAAGCCAAGCCTGACGCGCTGATCGGCGAGGACGAACTGCCGTGGAAGGACATCTTCCAACTCTGCGAAACCGCTGGCGACACCGAGTGGTATATCGTCGAATACGAGCGTCCGAACGTGCCCGCGTTGGAGGCCGTTGAGAAGTGCCTGCAAGCGATGAAACAGATGGGCAAGTAACCGCGCCGCTGCAACGCCATGATTGATTCACTGCAAACCAGATTCGGGATCCCGGGATCGGTCGCCGTTTCGCCGGGCAAGAACAACATGCCGCGCGTGACGCTGTCGCATCGATCCGGCGCCAGCGCGGAGGTTTATCTGCACGGCGCGCACGTCACGTCATGGCGGAACGCGAAGGGCGAAGAACTGCTCTTCCTGAGCCGCGAATCGCACTGGGCCGCCGACAAGCCGATTCGTGGTGGCGTGCCAATCTGTTTCCCGCAGTTCAGCAACCACGGCCCGATGCTGCTGCACGGTTTTGCGAGAATCAGTGAATGGACGCTGACACACACCGAGTGTCGTGACTCCGGCGAGGTCGTGGTTGCGCTGCAATTCAGCGACTCCAACGCCACGCAGGCCCTGTGGCCGCACCGGTTCACCTTCGAACTGCGCGTGACGCTCGCTGAGACATCGCTGACGATGGCAACGCTGGTGAAGAACAATGGCGACAAACCATTCGATTTTGAACTGGCGCTCCACACCTATTTTGGCGTCGGCGAAATCCAGCGCGCCGCCGTTTGCGGGTTGAAGGGCGTCACGTTCAGTGATTCGCTGCGGAACAATATCAACGAAGTGGAAACGCGGCAGGAAATCCGCTTCGACCAGGAAACCGACCGCATCTACATCAAGACGCCGGACAGCATCCTCCTCCGCGATGAGGCCCGCAACCGCGTCATCGCCATCCAGAAGAGTGGCATGGCTGATGCCGTCGTGTGGAATCCGTGGATTGCAAAGTCACAACGCATGCCGGACTTCGGTGACGACGAGTATCTGCGCATGGTCTGCGTGGAAACAGGCAACATGGCCGGCCACGTCAACCTCGCGCCGAGCGCCCAATGGCTCGGTTCGACGATCCTGTCTGTGCGCCCCGCCTGATTCGATCAAGCCCGCACGGCTTTGGCGTGGCATTCCATCAGGTACCGCCGCGATTTCTCCACGGCCGTCTCCATCGCGTCCGGCTCCAACTCGCCGTGCATGAACGGGTTCACGTAACGCTCGTAGCGGATCTTCGCCAGCGCCGTGAGCCACGGTGTGAAATCAGTCGGGCCGTGGCCGGGCAACTGGTCGATGCCTTTGCCGTGCTGCCACGCGTAGAAGAAAAGAAGCTGTTTGCCGCATGCCGCGATGGCTTCCTCGACGGACATTTTGCCTGCCTGAATGTGATAAGGCGCCAGCGCAATGCCAAGTCGTGGATGCCGGTTGAGATCCACAAACGCCTTGATCGAATCGATCGAGTCGAGCAGCGCGTGGCCGTGGTTCTCAATGGCCAGATATGAATTGTGTTTCTCTGTCAGTTCGACCTGCGGCTTGAGTTTTTCCAGGAACTCCTTCATCCGCGCCGTCAGCTCCTCCGGTTTGCAAGGCTTCTCACTGCCCCGGATGGCCACGCCGCCGCCGGCTGCGCCGAGCAACTCGACATACTGCGGATAGCGGCCCGCATAAACCGAGAAGCCGCAAAGCTTCAGCTTGTTCTTCGCCAGCAGTTCTTTCAACCCGTTGCCGCCGAGGCGGGCCGCGATGTCATCCAGATGGGTGCACTTGAACAGCGGCCCCCAAATATCAACCGCCTCGAAGCCGAGCTTCGCAGCGCGCTCGCAGAATTGCTCAATCGGCCATTTCACGAACATGACCGACGACGTTGAGAGCCGCATTTTCCAACCGCCCTCCCCTGCGCCGGCGAGCGTCGCCGCCATGCCAACACCCGCGGCGATGAACTGCCGCCGATTCAGTTCTCTGTCCGATGAGTGACGGTACGTCTGCATGGCTTACTCCTTTCACGCGGCCTCGCTGCGCAGTTTCTTGAACCACGCGTCGAGGACCTTGTTGCTGCGGCAGAAAATCACCGACTTGGCCAGCATCCGGTTCACATCGCCCTGCGCGACCATGATGCGTTTGTTGGGATCGAGCACGTCGTCGCTACGGCGCAGCAGGGCCAGCGTCTTCAGCCCGATGAAGATCGGCCAGAGGCACGCCAGCCGCAGTCGCCCGCACGAGCGCGGAATTGCCAGTGTATAGCGCCACGCAGCATCGAAATGGCCGAGCGTCAGGTCGAGAAAGCCGTCGTAAACCGGCCGGAACCGGCCCATCGTCGCCGGCAAGAGCAGGTCTTCGGGGTTCAGCCCGGCTTCCGCCAGCCGTTGCCGCGGCAGGTAGCAGCGGGCGATGCGCAGGTCTTTCGGAATGTCGCGGAGGATGTTGGTCATCTGGAGGCCCTTGCCGAAGCGGATGCCCAATGCCGTCATCTCGGCGACGTTCCAGCCGCGCAACGCCCGTAGATGCGCGACGCACATCCCGGTCCAAAACTTCCCGACGCAACCGGCGACGTCGTAAGTGTAGTCGTCGAGCTGCCGGTCGGTTTCGAACGCGGCGAGTTCCTGCTCTGTTTCACCTGGAAACTGAACCAGATCGTTTTCCTGCCCGCGCGTGATGACGCTGAGCAGTTCGCCGATACGCGCGCGGTCGTCATCGGGCAGCGACGCGAGCATGGCGAAACAATCGTCAAGCTTCTCCAACAGCAGCTTCTCCGCCGGCAGACTCTGATGTTGCGCAAGGTCGGACCGGATCAGCGCCAGCTCGCCGGCGTCGCAACGGCGCTCGAACTGCTGGCGGAATCGCACCAGGTGCGCGTGGCGCTTGTCGCGTGGGACAACCTTCGTGTCGGCGATGGTGTCGCTGGCGCGCGCCAGCAGGTAACCGAGCGAGATCGCCGGTCGCAGTGCCGCAGGCAGCACGCGTAACGTCAAATAGAACGAGCGCGACACGTCGCGCAGCAGCGGGCCGATGAGTTGATCTCGTTTCTGTTGGGTCACGCGCCGCATCGTAGGCGCGGCCCGCGGCGGGTGCAAGCCCGCGCATGACGACTGCTGCGCTACAGCTCTTGAGCCTTGTGTATCGCCAACAACTTGAGGCTGCTGCCGGCCCTGCGGAACACGAAGACGCGCCGGACCGGCTCACCGCTGTCGCGCAAGTCCGCCACCAGAATGGTGTCGTTGCTTGTCAGCACATCGTCGGCTTCCGGCGGGAGACCAGCCTCGCGCGCCGTCGTCTGCACGGCGCTCTCCAAGGCAAACGCGTGCGGCCGCTCGACGGCCTTTTGGATGAACTCGTTGAACGATTGGTCGTCCTCGATTTTCCGGCCTTCGAGGTAGAACGGCGTGGTGAGCTGCTCCCGCAACCCGGTCGCATCGTTTTTGTTGAGAAGTGTGATGAGGTTCTCCAATGCAGCCTTCGCGTCGCGCGAGGCAGCCACGCCAACGGGTGGCGGCGGAGCCTTGGCACTGGCTTCGGACCGCTTGCTGTCCTTCCGGCCAGCGAGCGCGAACAAGCCCAGCACAACGCCCACCACTACCAACACCACAACGGGTCGGGAAATACGATTCATGTGTTCTCCTGAGGTTCCGTTCTAATCATACCGCCGGACAGGGAAAAGGTTACATGATGCCGCCAACAATTCAGTCTTGAATTGACCTCGCCAGTCGGGAGACATTTACGTTTATGTTCAAGCTATTCATTCTTTCGAGCGCCATCCTCGGCCTGTCAATCGCCACCCTGCGCGCCGGTGATTGGCCTCATTGGCGCGGACCCGCGCGCAATGGACACTCCACAGAAACGGCGTGGCTCGACCAGTGGCCGGCGGGCGGGCCGAAAGTCGCATGGAAAGCCAGCGTGGGTCTGGGTTTCTCGACGTTCGTCGTCGCCAACGGCCGCGTGCTCACCACGGGCCACGCCGATGGCAAGGACACGGTCTTCTGCTTCGACGCTGATAGCGGCAAGATACTCTGGAAACACTCCTATGCTGCCGAACTCGGCGACAAATACTTCGAGGGCGGCGCGACTGGCACGCCGACGATTGATGGAGAGCGCGTCTATCAGCTCAGCCGTTGGGGCGATCTCTTCTGTCTCGATGCGGCCAGCGGGCGCGTCATCTGGTCGAAGAATCTTCAGAAGGAGGCAGATGTGCGCGTTCCCGACTGGGGCTTCAGCGGCGCGCCGCTTGTGCATGGCAACCTGCTCATCCTCAATGTCGGCGACGCTGGCATGGCACTCGACAAGACCAGCGGCAAGATCGTCTGGCAGTCGAGAAACAAGGAAGCCGGTTATTCCACACCGCTGCCGATGAGCCGCGGCAGTGAGACGCTGGTGCTGCTCGGCTCGCGCCAGTCCTATGTGGCAGTGGACGCGCTCACGGGCAAGGAAGCCTGGCGTCACCGCTGGCTCACGCAATACGGCGTCAACGCCGCCGACCCAATCGTCCAGGGTGATCTCGTCTTCATCTGCACGGGCTACGGCAAAGGCGCTGCGATGTTGAAGACCGGCGCAGGCCAGCCGCAGGAGCTTTGGAAGACCAAAGCCCTCCGCACGCAGTTGAACCCCGCCGTATTGGTGGACGGCCATCTCTACGGTGTGGACGGCGACACCACCTCACCGGCGTCGCTCAAGTGCCTCGAGTTCGCCACCGGCACTGAGAAGTGGGAATTCCCGAAGGTCGGCTCCGGCGCACTCATCGCAGCAGGAGGGCGCTTGATCGTGCTGAGCGGCACTGGCGAACTGATGGTGGCCCCTGCTTCCCCCGCCGGCTTCAAGCCCACGGCGCGTGCCCAAGTGCTGCAAGGCAAGTGCTGGACATCGCCGGTGCTGGCCAACGGTCGCATCTTCTGCCGCAGTGTTCCCGGCGATGTCGTCTGCCTCGACGTGCGCAAGCCATGAACATCACCCGCCGTCATTTCCTGCGCGCCGCTGCTGTTGCGGGCCTTGCGACGCCGTTCACGACGCACGGCGCTGACGCCGGGCGAAAACTGCGCACCGCGCTCATCGGCGCCGGTTGGTGGGGCAAGAACATCCTCAAGGAAGCGATGGCGTCGGGCCGCTGCCAGATCAGCGCGCTGTGCGACGTGGACTCGATGGGTCTCGAAGTCGCCGCCGAACAGGTCAGCGACCTTAGCGGCACCCAACCGAAGACGTTCAAGGACTTCCGCGAACTGCTCGAAAAGGATCGTCCGGAGATCGTCATCATCGCCACGCCGGACCATTGGCATGCGCTGCAGACCATCGCCGCGCTCAAGGCGGGCGCGCATGTGTTCGTCGAGAAACCCACCGGCCACACGGTCAATGAAAGCCGCGCGATGGTGAAGGCCGCGCGCGCCGCCGATCGCGTGGTGCAGGTCGGGTTGCATCGCCGCATCGGTCCGCATCACGCCAGCGCGATGAAATTTCTTCGCTCCGGCGCGGTCGGAGACATCGGCATGGTGCGCGCGTTTGCCCACAGCGCCGGCGGGCCGGAGAAGCCGACCCCGAACAGCAAACCGCCGGACGGCATGGACTGGGACTTCTGGTGCGGCCCCGCGCCAAAGCGGCCGTTCAACACCAAGCTCCATCCCGGCGGTTGGCGCAGCTTCCTCGACTACGCCAACGGCCAGATCGGCGACTGGGGCGTGCATTGGCTCGACCAGGTGCTGTGGTGGAACGGAGGCGAGTATCCACACCGCGTCTTCAGCACCGCCGGCCGCGCCATCCGCGGTCCCGCAGTGCTCAACGATCGCGAGCAAACCACCGACACGCCTGATCATCAGGTCGCTGTGTTCGAATTTCCAAAATTCACCTGTGTCTGGGAGAACCGCCAGTTCGCCGGCAATGACACCGAGAAACACCGGATCGGCGCTTATTTCTACGGCACCAAGGGCATTCTTCACATCGGTTGGCGCGATGGCTGGACGTTCTATCCGGCGAACAAGAAGGATAAATCGCTCCACGAGGACGCGCAGTTGCAGGAACCTGACGGCCACAACCTCAAGCTGCTCTGGGCGGATTTTCTCGATGCCGTCGAGAACCATAAGCCCGCCGCCGCGCGAATCGAACTGGCGCATCGTTCCTCCGTGCTGCCGCTGCTGGCCATGATCTCATGGCGCACGGGTCGCAGCTTGCAGTGGGACGGTGCGAAGGAAGAAATCGTCGGTGACGCGGAAGCCAGCAAGCTGCTCAGCCGTCCCTATCGCCCACCCTGGATCTACCCGGCGACGTAAGCGTATCGTCCAACGTCACTCGCCAACCTGTAGCGGCACTTGCATGGAGAGGTTCATGACGGGCGTCGTTTCGGCAAAGACAGCGGCGACGGCCTGTACCAACTCATGACCGCTCATGCCGCGGACTTCCTTTTCCGGGAATGGATAGTAAATCTGGAAGCCGACCCAATCACGGTCGCCGACTTTCTTCAGCGCAGCGCGAAGTTGCGCGACCGACTGGAAGTTCCTGGCGTTGAAAATCTGCATCTTCTCCCAGTCGCCGATTTGGGCGACGAACTGGTCCTGCCGGATCAGGCGCAGCAGTTCGCGCTCCAGTTCGCTGCCCGCCCGAAAGCCGGCAACTAGGCGATGCCAGTCCCAGTCAGGCTTGAGCACACAACCGGGAAACTCCTCCGGTCCGGACGCCGGGCCGCGCTCGATTTGCGCGCCAGCTTTGAAGACGCGCTCGTCCTGGTCCACAGAGATGAAGAACTTGGCGCAGCTCCAGTTTACATCGTGGCTGACCGGCTTGGCCTCGCGGTTCTTGCGCGGCACCCAGCAAATCCACTGCCAGAACACGCCGCGGCCCCAGCGATCGCAGACAAACGGCTGCCGATGGCGCTGCTCAAGATGATACTTGAAGATTTGCGTGACTCGCTCGTGGGGTTCGAGGTTGCCGACGCGGATGCCGTTCTCGAAATCAATCCACTCCGTGCGAAATGCCGCGCCCGTGGGCAACTCACCCGCTCCGGCGCCCGCGCCACGAGCGAGTGGCAGCCAGTTCTTGAGAGAAGCGGATTTTTTCATCGCCATGCGCGCGGCGGCGTTCGTCACTCCGGTAACATGTCTATGTCGTGGGCGATGTCGAGGAACTCGTCCTTGGAAACCTCTTCAAGCTTCTTGCCACGCTGCTTGAGCTTTTCGTTGAACTTGATCGCCTTCTCGGTCATGTGGTCGTGCGTCTCCTCGCTGCCGCCCAGCAACAGAAAATTCTCACCCTGCGTGACCCGCTTGTGATGGTCTTTGTTGTCGAGTCCCAGACCGAGCAGGAGGGCTTTCTTTGACCTGGCTTTTTTTCGGGGCTTCATCGTGTAGGTTCCACGGCTTCGAGGAAAGTTATGCTAAAAAACGGTGTTTGTCGCCGTCCTCATCTCCGAGGTCGGGCGCTGAATAGGAGCACCCCGCCCGCCGCCACCGTCAACAAGCTGACGCCGCAGAGCGCGAGCTTCACGCGTAAATTCGTTCGCGTCAGCAGGATGGTGCTGGAGGCAAATCCCTTCATCACATTGAAAGACTGCTGGCTGTCGCTGGCAATCTTCGCCCAGCTGCTTTCGATTTGTTGGAGATTCTGCCGGGCCTGCGCAGATTGATCCATGCTCTTCAGGGCCGCAAAACCTGCGTAGAGCAGAGTCACCGCACCCACTGCGAAACACACAAACCCCATCACCAGCGGAAGCTTGGATGGGAGTGCCGGCGCGGACGGCGAAATCTTCAAACTCATGATGGCTAGCCTATTCCGGGTGGGGTTGTTTTCAAGGCGATTTTCGGCTCGAAGACGCGATCGCGGCGGGGGCTATTGCAATTGACAGGGCATGGGTCGGCACTACACTGGCCTTGAAGTCACTGGGAGCCATGCAAAACAATACGCAGACCGCAACAGTCTTACAGTTGGCGCGATGAAATACTGGTTCTTCAGAATCGCGGCCTTTGCCTCGCGCGCCGCGCCCCGCCGCGTGATCTATGCGGTGGCCTGGTTGGTGTCGCGGATTCTCCTGATTCTCAAACGCCGCGAAGTCGAAGCTGTTGCAGGCAACCTCCAGCGCGCGGCCACGTTTCATGGCCAGCCGCTCGACCCGGTCGCGCTGCGCCGTCGCACGCGGGCCGTTTACTACAGTTTTGCCAGATACATTGTGGACTATTACCGCTACGCCGAGGGGCGCGATGCAGAACTGGCTTCGCTGATGGAAGTGGAGAACATTCAGGCCATGGATCGCGGCCTGGCTTTGGGGAACGGCGTCGTCGTGGTCACCGCGCATCTGGGCAACATTGAGAACGGCGGCATGAGCATCATCCAGCGCGGTTACAAATTCACCGTCGTGGCCCTCAACCAACCCGACCCGCGGATGAACGAACTCTTCCAGCGTCAGCGCCGCGCGCGAGGCATGGGCGTCATTGTCATGGGGCGCGCCACGCGCGACTGCCTGCGCACGCTTCATCGCAACGAAATCGTAGCCTTGGCTGGCGACCGCGACTTTACCAACAACCGGGACACCGCCGTGTTCTTCGGCGCGCCCGCGCGCATGCCCATCGGACCGGCCCGCCTGGCTCTGGCCACGGGCGCGCCGATCGTGGCGAGCTTTTGCGTGCGGCGGCCGGATGATGGCTACAAGCTTTTCTTTTACGACCCTATCTTCGTGGACAAGACCCAAGACACCGTGGAGAGCCTGACCCGTCAGGTGGTGCAACGGCTGGAACAGGCCATCGGCGACTATCCCGACCAGTGGTATTGCTTTCACAACCTGTGGGATGTCGAAGAAGACTGGCGGCTGATGCAGACTTACCAGCAACGCGGATGAACCTCGCGCGCAGCAGCGTTCTGCGCCCATTCTGGCTTATAACGGAGCGGGCCATACCGGGAAGTCGCCCAATGCACCCCCCTCGCCGGCAAACACCTCACCAACAACTACAACTGGTATTCCAAATGCAAACCGCGGCAGCTACTTCAGGTCAACCACGGAGATCGTGTACAATTTGCTGGATTTGTGCGGGCCGTAAGTGAGGTTGATGTTCGAGACATAGAGCTTGTTGCCGCGCACGATGCATTCTGACGGTGAGTGGAGGCTGCCGTCAGCCCCGTCGCTCTCGCCGTTCTTGACCACGATGGCAACCGCACCGGTTTTGGAATCAATCCGCACCACGGCGTTGCCGAGAAAGTCGGCCACCCAAAGGTTGCCGGCGGAGTCGCAATGCAGGCCATCGGAGCTCTCCATGCCGTGACCTTTCGCGAGCAGGGCTTGTGTCGCAACCTTGCCGGCGGCGTCGAAGGTCACTTTGTGCACTTCGCCATCGCCGAAATTGCAGACATACATGTTGCCGGCGGCGTCGATGTCGAGGCCGTTGGCGCCGTTGAAATGCTCCTTGCTCTGCGTGGAGAGCTTGACGATCAGGCGCGGATCGTTGAGGCCGGTCACTTTCGCGGGATTTTTCGCGTCCAACTCGGCGATCGTGAAGCGATAGACGCCGCTGGGCATGGGCGTCTCCTTGTTGAGCGTCGTCTCGCAGACGTAGATGCAATCGCCCTTCGCCGCCACGCCGTTGGACATGTTGAAGCCGACGGCCACGACATCGCAACCGGCAGCCTTGCCGTCCTTCATGTTCACGCGCAGCAGCCGCGACTTGCCCGGCTCCTTCGTATTGAACGCCTGGCAGTCGGCGACGTAGAGGTTGCCGTCGGAGCCGAACGCGACGCCGAGCGGGCTGGCGCGGCCAGTCTCGGGATGCGGCGGAAGCGTAACGATTTCCTCCAGCTTGTCGTCGGGCGTGATGCGCAGGATCTTCGCTGGATGCTGCGGCAACACGACGTTGTTCACGGAGAGGTAGATGCAACCATCCTTGCCGATGGTCATGCCATCGGGACTGTTGTATTTTTCCGGCAGCATGAACCCGACGCGGGGTTTCAACAGCCCGCCGGGTGCCGCAGACTGGCTGCTCTTCCCACACTCACAGCCGCAGCCGCCCATGAACCAGCAAAAAACCAAAACCGCCAACACTCTCGCCACTCTTGTCATCGTTCGCATGTTCTTTCTCCTCTGGCCAACAACGAGGCTACCACTTTCCCCAGACGTTCTCCAAGGCATGAATGACTTCCAGATACCTCGCATACTTCGCCGCATACAAATCCTTCATCGTCGGATCCGGCGCCTGCCGACGCGCGACACGGGTCATCGCCTTCACCGCCTGCGGGTAGTCCGCATGGCAACCACACGCAACCGCCGCCGCGATGGCCGCGCCGAGCGCGCCGAGTTCCGTACCGGCGGGAATCTCCACCGGAATCTGGAAGCAGTCGGCGAACATCTGCACCCACAGGTTGCTGCGCGCCGCGCCGCCGGTGAAGCGAATCGCGTCCGGCGGCGGGCGGAATTGCAGCAGCCGGCGCACGTGCCAGTGGTGGGCGAAAACGATGCCTTCATAGACCGCGCGCAGCACGTGGGCGCGGTTGTGGCGGCCTTCGAGGCCGATCAGACACGACTTCGCCGCCGTGTGGGCATTGGAGCCGTAGAGAAACGGCAGGAACACGAGTCGTGAATCGCGCGCGTCCGCCGACGCGACCAGTTCGGTGCAGAGGTCATAGACGGACCTGCCTTGGGCGGGGAGTTTGCCCGTCCCGTCACCGAGGAACTCGGCGATGAACCATTCGAGATTGCCAGCGGAGGTTGGACTGCCTTCCAGCATCAGATGCCAGCCCGAAATGGCGTAGCAACTCGTCATGAAAAGGTCTTTGTCTATGAGCGGCTCGCGGGCGACGTAAAGGTTGCAGCCCCACGTGCCGGCCACCAGCGTCATCAACCGTTCATCCACCATGCCCGCCGCCAACCCGCATGCGTCAATGTCGAACAATCCGCCCGCGACCGGCGTGCCCGCGGCCAGGCCCGTCTCGGCGGCGGCTTGCGCGGTGACCTTGCCGCAAAGGTCGGCGCTCTTGACCAATGGCGGCAGCAGGCGCTTCATGTCCGCGATACCGAATAGCTCCAGCACGCTGTCGTCGTAGCCGGCTGTGACGACGTTCATCAGGCTCGTGCCGGACATGTCGGTCAGTTCGGCACAGACTTCGCTCGTGAGCCGGAACCGGATGTAGTCCTTGCACATCAGCGCCCAACGCGCGCGGGCGAGTATCTCAGGCTCGTGGTCGCGCAGCCATGCCAGCAGCGCATTCGGCTGGCCAGGCCAGAGGCATTGCGCAGTCTTTGGCAGCGCACGCTCGCCGACGCCGGCCGCGCGCCAACGCGCAACGTAATCCAACGCGCGCGAATCGGTGGAATAGATGCCGTTGCGCACCGGACGGCCATCGTCGCCAATGAGATAGAGGCCGTTGCCATGGCCGGCGCAGGCGACACAGAGAATGTCGCACGGATTGACGCCGGACTTCGCCAGCACTTCGCGAATCGCCTCGGCGGTGCTGCGCCACAACCCGTCGGCATCGCGCTCGGCGTGGCCCGGCTTCGGCTCCAGCGTCGCGATCTTCCGCCCGGCGGTGGCAACCTCGTTGCCATCAAGCGTGAACAACGCGGCTTTGGAAACCGTGCCACCGTTGTCAATGCCGAGGAGGTAACGTGACATGCAAACGTTTACTTCACATCCTTCAAGAAGAAGTCGTTCATGGCCTTGTCGAGATGGCGCACGCCGGCGTCAGTGTGGACGTTGGCCACCTCGGTGATGATCGCGCCTTCGGGGCCAGCCATCTGCCAATGGTGCGCGCCTCCGCGGTTGAGCGGGACGAAATCGCCGGGCTTGGCAGCCACCTCATGCTCGACAGTGACCTTGCCGCCGTTGTGGATCGCCGGCACCTTGACCGTCAGGTTCGGATCGCCTTCGCCAACGATGTGCGAGAGGCCGTAGCGCACCAGCCATCCTTCGAGTTTGGAAGGATTACCCTTGGCGGCCTGATGCCAATGTTCGGGCAACATCTGGTTCGGCATCAGGTAGATGTCCATCAGCATGTAGCGATCCGGCTCGTTGTTCTTCCACATCACCGCCGCCAGCCCGACCTCGGTGAAGTGGCCAAGACCGTAGTCGGAAACAAAAAGCTTCTCCCGGATGCCGGGATAAACCGGGTAGCCGTGGTGTTTCATCAGCGCGATGATGGCGTCCTTGCCTTTCTCCAGATCGAACTTGCCGTCCTTGTAGAAAAAGGCGTTGTCAAACTTGATGTTTACAGTCTTGTCTCCTTGCGCGTTACAAGCGCCCGGCAGCACGACCGCCAGCGACATCATACCTGCGCAAAGCGCGCGAAGGGTTTTGTTCAGCATTGGGTTCATCTGGTTCCTTGTTGGGGTTGGTTGTCTTGGGTGTGAATCGGTTATACGATCTCTTCCTTTGCAGCGTCCCATCGCACCTGCCGCCGCTTCAGGTAGGACTCGACGGACATCAGGGAGGTGGCGATTTCGACGAACGCCTCGTCCACGCCGCATTTCGGCGTGCCGCGGCTGCGGACGCAGTTGAAGAAATCCTCCATGTGATTCGGCTGCTTCGGCGTCTTGCCGCGGATGTAGCCCTTGGGCAGGTCCTTCCGCTCGTTGTGGCTTTCGGGTGTGACCGTGAAGTTGGTTGCGTCGTGCGCAATGCCGTCAAACCGCAACAGCGCATCCTTGCCGCAGAACTCCACCGGCTGACCCACGCTGGTGTTCATGCTCGCGGTGAATGTGACGGTGCGGCCGAGCTTGATGAACTGATACGCCGCCGCCCACGTGTCGGGCACTTCGCGGTCGTCCTTGAGCAACGCGTTGAGGCCCGTGCAGGAGCAGGTGTCGGGAATGCCATGGCCAAGGATGTATTGGACGAAATCCATCTCGTGCGAGAGCAGGTCGCCCGCCTGGCCGGTGCCGTAGCGCCAATAACAGCGCCAGTGCCAGAAATGCCGCTCGTTGAATGGAATCTTCGGCGACTCACCCAACCAGAGCTTCCAGTCCACGTCCTTGACGACCTTCGCGGGATCGGGATGCTCCCACTGGTTGTAGTAGCCATACCAGCGCCAGATCGGGTGCGCGGCGTCGTTGTTGCCGTAGCGGCCGGTGCGCACGAGCGTGATCGGGCCGAGCGCGCCGGTGGCGATGAGTTCCTTCGCCTGCAATGCGCATGCGCTCTGCCGCGCCTGGTGGCCGAGTTGGAAGACGCACTTGCTCTTCTTGAGCGCGGCGCGCATCAGCTTCGCCTGCTTGAGCGTGTGCGAAAAACCCTTCTCGCAATAGATATCTTTGCCGGCCTTCACCGCGTCGAGCACCATCTGGCAATGCCAATGGTCCGGCGTGCCGATGATGACGGCGTCCACGTTCTTGTCGGCCAGCAAATCGTGGTAATCCACGTAGGTCTTCACGTCGGGGTTCTTGCTGCGCTCGACGCCCTTCTGTCGGTGCGGCCCATACACGTCGCACACGGCGGTCACCTTCACGCCGTCGCAATTCACAGCCCCATTGATGAGGTCGCCGCCGCGCGTGCCGAGGCCGATGCAGCCAACGCCGATGGTTCCGTTCGGCGACTTGGCGCTGAGGATGGCGGGTCCGAAAGCCGACGCTGCGGCAAGCGCTGTCACGGTCTTGCTGGTGGTGCTGAGAAATTCCCTGCGGGTAAAATGGGTTGAGTCATTCATGTGGGTTCCTATGTTTGCTCACTACCTGTCTGGGTGTGCGCAGAAAACACTACTTCGCGCCGAAGTGCAAGTCTTCCGCAACAACGCCATTACCTCATCGCCAGCCCACCGCTCACATCCACCGTCGCGCCGGTCATGTAGCTGGCGCGGTCGGAGGCGAGGAAGACGGTAACGTTGGTCACCTCTTCCAGTGTCGCGATCCGGTGCAGCGGCACGCGGCCCTCGAACTTCTCGCGGTCCGCGTCAATGAACGGCGCCAGCATCTCGGTATACATGAAGCCCGGCGCGACGCAATTGACGCAGATGTTCTTCGGCGCCAGTTCGCGAGCGAGTGACACGGTGAAAGCGACGATCGCCCCTTTGCTGGCGTCGTAGGGCGCCTTGCCCGACTGCGAGCCGCGAAACGCCGCCTGCGACGAGATGTTCACGATGCGCCCGATGCGATTGGCTTTCAGGAGCCTCCGCGCCAGTTCGCGGCTGCACAGAAACGTGCCGGTCATATTGACCTGAAACGTCCGGTTCCAATCCGTCTCGCTCATCTCAGTGATCGGACCGACCGGACACACCGCAGCGTTGTTTACCACCACATCCACCGGGCCAAGACGCTGCTCCAATTCATCAAACATCTGGATGACTTCCGATTCCTTGGCGATGTCACCGCGCGCGCCGGCGGCCTCAACGCCGTGCGTCCGCTGGATTTCGGCGACTACCGCCTCCGCTTTTTCGGGATTGCGGTGGTAATTCACACCCACCTTCGCGCCCTCCGCAGCCAGACCGAGGCAAATCGCCCTGCCCAGCCCGTGCGAACCGCCCGTGACCAGCACCACCTTGTCTTTAAGTTTCAGGTTCATAGGTCTCTCTCCTTCTACTTGCCGAACGCCTCCACAAACTTTACCAGCGCGCGCACGTCGTGGTAGTTGGCTTTCCAGTTGTGCGCCTTGCTTGTGTTTCGAGGCTGGCCATCCGCCAACACGCTGTCCACCCAAATGCCGTCCTTCGGGTCGGTCATGTGCCGGGCAACGAACTCCAGCGTCTTCTCCAGCGCAGCTTCATACGCAGCGTCCGGCTTGTGTCGCAGCGCGTCCGTGAACGCCGCAATCATCTCCGCCTGCACCCACCAGACCTTCGTCGTGTCGAACGGCATCTGGTTGCCAGTGCCACGATGGTAAAGCCCGCCGCGCTCGCGGTCGTAACCGCACTTGAGCGCATGATCGAGATGCGCATAGAAGTGGTTCCAGGACGGCTTGCGCCCCAGCACCTCTTCTGCGCGAATCATCAGCCACGCAAACTCAACGTTGTGGCCGTAGGACAAGCCCGCGCTGCGCGGATCGGTGACGGCCGACCAATCGGGATTGCGATGGAAACACGACTGGCTCGCATCGAGCGGGTAGAAGTATTCCGCGTTAATGCTCAACGATTCCTCCAACGACTTGCAAACACCCTTGTCATGCGTGACCTCATAGAGTTCCGTCAGCGCCTCCATCAAATGCAGGTGAGTGTTGGCGCTTTTCAGTCCCGCCACCTCCACCTCCCCGGCCGGATCGCGCAGCGCCAGCGGCGTCCATTCGCGCGTGAAGTGCTCCACCCAACCGGCGCGCTTCGGGTCATAGGCGCGCTTCTGCAACGTTTGGTAAAGCTCCATCGCGTGACGCAACGCCTCTGGGTTCCCGCTGGCGCGGTGATACTCCACCAGCGCATAGATCACGAACGACTGGCCATAGACCATCTTCCTCTCGTTCACCGGCTTGCCGGCGAGATCGGTCTTCCAGAAATAACCGCCGTGTTCCTTGTCGAGGAAGTGCTCGATGAGAAACCGATAGCCCTGCGCCGCCGCCTTCAGATAATCGCGTCTCGCATCGCTGAAGCCTTTGCGGTGCGCCAGCGAGAACGTCCAGATCATCCGCGCTTGTGTGACGATGGCCTTCTCTTTAGGCAGCGTACGACCCTTCACAAGATCATCAGAGAGCAAATAGCCGCCGTTGGCCATGTCTTGTGCCGTGTCAAACCAATAGGGCAGGATCTTCTCCGCAAGCTGCGTTTTGGACTCGCGAGCGCTCTGCCCGAGCGAAGCTGCCAGCGACGGAGAAGCTGCGCCCAAGCACATGCTCAACACGGCTGCCAGCAAAAGCCGAAGCGGTTGTCTCATGGTTTGCATTGTAAGCGGAGCCACGCTGGCTTCCAAGCTCGCTTGCGAATGGCCAGTGGCAGGAGATTGTAGCCGCTGCTGCTGGAATGTGGGAGGGGCCTCAGCGCCCCGACCAGATCTGGAACGCAAATGAGTGCCCATGGAGCTTGACGGGAGTACGATGACGGTCGGGGCGCTGAGGCCCCTCCCACATTCCAACCATTCCTTTCGAATCGTTTGACCCCCATCAGTTCCGCCAACTGCTCGCGCCACCGCGCCTTCAGGCCCGGAATGAATCCCGCCGTCTTATTGATGATCTGTTCGTGTTTGCCATTCTCCAGCCACGCTAGCGTCTTACAACAACTACGGCACCAGCACCACGCGCAGCGCTTCGCCGCTCTCCATCAACGCAAACGCGCGCTGGATGTCATCGAGTTTCAGGATGTGGCTGGCAATCTTCTCCACCGGCAACGAACCTCCGGCGATCAATTCCACCGCGCGCCGGACGTGGGTGCTGGTGGAGTCGCTGGAACCGATGACGCGCAGTTCGCCGTAGTGAATCGGCCGGCTGTCCACGTTGAGCATGCTCTTGCCGGCGGGCAGCGAGGCGAAGAGACAAACGGTACCGCGTTTGCGCACGAGCGTCATCGCCTGCTCCTGCGGCTGCGCGGCGGGCGCGGCCACGATAACCACGTCGGCGCCGTAGCCGCCGGTTTCGTCTTTGATGATCCTGGCAAGGTCTTCGCTGGCTGGGTTCACGAGACGATCAAAGCCAAATGCCTCGGCTTGCTTCAAACGGGCGGGATTGACTTCGCTGAGGATGATCTTCGCCGCGCCATACTCACGCGCGACGCAGGCGTTGAGAATTCCCATCGGCCCCGCACCAAGGACGGCGACGACGTCACCCTTGGTGATGCCGCAGTTTTCGGCGGCGTTGACACAACAACTCACCGGCTCGGCAAGCGCGGCGTGGGTGGCTTTGACATCAGCGGGAACCTTGACGATGTGGCCCTGCTGCAAACCGCGCGCGGGAACCGTGACGAACTCCGCCATGCCACCGTTGTAGTGGAAGCCCATCGGCCGCAAGTCAGTGCAGAGGTTGCGCCAGCCGCGCCGGCAATAGAGGCACTCGCCGCAAGAGATCGAAGTCGCCATGACGACGCGCTCGCCGACGGCAAGGCTGCTGGAATGTGGGAGGGGCCTTGGTGCCCCGACTGACTGTTGTTCAGCCGGCTGCCGGAGGTCGGGACGCTGAGGTCCCTCCCACATTCCTGGGACGTCGGCGCCGATGGTTTCAATGATCCCGGTGAACTCGTGGCCGATCGTAATCGGCGGCTTCATCCGCGGGTTGCCAGACTTGTAGGCTTTCCAATCCGAGCCGCAAACGGCGCAGGCGTCCACCTTCACGCGGATTTCGTCCGCGCCACATCCCGGCATCGGCACCTGCTCGCAGCGCACGTCGAGCGGGCCGTGATAGACGACAGCTTTAATAGTTGCCACTGGCGGCTCCTCCATCGAGCACAGCTTCCGTGGAACCGACGCCAAGACGGTTGGCGCCTTGCGCGAGGTATCCGGTGGCGGTCTTCCAATCACGGATGCCGCCCGAAGGTTTGACGCCGAGCCGGCCACCGACGGTCTTGAGCATCATGGCGATGATCTCCGGCGTCGCGCTGCCGGGACCAAAACCGGTCGAGGTCTTCACAAAATTCGCGCCGGCTTCCTCTGTAATCAGGCAAGCTTTGGCCACCTGGTCGAGCGTCAGGTAACCGCTCTCCTGGATTACCTTCACAAGCACGCCTTTCGGCTTCGCCACCGCAACGACGCTGGCGATGTCGCGGCGGACATAGTCGTAGTCACCAGCGAGGAATTTGCCGATGTTCATGACCATGTCGAGTTCGCGCGCGCCGTCCTTGATGGCCAGATCAGCTTCGAACGCCTTGACCTCGGACCGATGATGGCCGTGAGGGAAGCCGATAACGACAGAGACAAGCACTTTGCTGCCGGCAAGGCATTTTGCGGCGAGCGCCACGTCGCAGGGGCGAACACACATGCTTTTCACGCCGCGTGTGACGCACATCTTGGCGTGCTTCTCGATGTCGGCATCGGTGAAGTTGGGTTTCAGCACCGCGTGGTCAATGGTCGCGGCGACTTCCTGAACAGTGAACGTTTTCATCTGGGTCTTTCGCTGCCCGCCGTTCCGTGGCGGGCTGAACATGATTCCCGCTCCGCTTAGTGCATTTCCCGGCCGCCGGTGACGTTGATGGCCTGACCGGTCATGTAGTCGGCGCCACTGCCCGCCATGAAGAGCGTCACGGCCACGAGGTCGGCGACGCTCGCCAAACGCTTGAGCGGGATCTTGGAGGTGAACTGCTTCACGACTTCGTCGCGGCTTTTGCCGAGGTTCTGTATGTAGCCGGCGCTGACGTTGGCCCAAACGCCGGTGTTGTCGGTGATGCCGGGACAGAGACAGTTTACCGTGATGCCGAAGTCGGCCAGCTCGTAGGCCAGCGCCTGGGTA
Organism: Verrucomicrobiota bacterium; assembly: GCA_016235595.1. GTDB lineage: Bacteria > Verrucomicrobiota > Verrucomicrobiia > CAIQCK01 > CAIQCK01 > CAIQCK01. The sequence goes on along the minus strand of JACRJX010000007.1, from coordinate 135,839 downwards.
AAGCCGATGACGGCGGCCTTCGCAGCCGAGTAAGGACTCATGATCGCCGAACCGGTCTTGCCGGACTTGGAACTGAAGTTGACGATCTTGCCGTATTTTTTCGCCTTCATCAGCGGCACGATGTGCTTGGTGAAGAAGAACGTGCCTTTGCAGTTCACACCGAAGATGCGATCCCATTCGGCTTCGGTGATATCCTCGACTTTGCCCTGGCCGACGACGCCAGCCACGTTGACAAGGATGTCCACCGCGCCGCCGCCGAATTTCGCAGCAGCATCCACGACGGCTTTGACTTCTGCTTCTTTGACGACATTGGCGGCGAGACCGGCAGCCTGCGCGCGTTCGGCTTTGAGTTCGGCGACGGCGGCGTCAACGCTCGCCTGTGCGATGTCGGTGATGAAGACGCGCGCACCGCCTGCGGCAAAGCCCCGGGCGATACTCTTGCCGATAGCACCAGCGGCGCCAGTGATGAGCGCGGTTTTGTTGTCGAAACGAGAGTTCATGATGGTTTGCAGGACGGCGTCTCACCATGGGAGTGAGACGCCGTCCAATGACGTTTGGGATGTTCTACTTCTTGAGCTTGATGATCGAGAGCGTCGCCGGCTGCTGCCACTTGGCGTTCTTGAAGCCGGGGAACGGCCAGTCCATGTTGCTGACGATGATCTCCCTGCCGCGCACGAGCGCCTCGCACGGCTGGTCCATGCCGCCGGAACGCTTGTCGGCCACATCCTCGTTGGAGGCAAGTGTCTCGACGGTGCCGGTCTTGCAGTCAATGACCTGGATCGCATTGGAGGCGGAGTCGGCCACGTAGAGTTTGTTGGTGCGCTTGTCGAGGCGCATGCCGTCGCAGTTGATGAGTTTGCCGGGGGCTTCCGCAAAGAGCGTGTTGGAGACGACATTGCCCTTCTTGTCGAACATGATCTTGAACATCTGCCCCTCGCCAAAGAGGCCGACGTAGAGGTTGCCCTGGTTGTCGAAGTCAATGCCGTCGGCGCCGAAGGGCCACTGCTTCTTCTTGCTCGTGAACGTCGCGATAATGTGTGGGTCGTTCTTGATCGGCGTTTTCAGTTCCACATTCTCTTCGTCGAGTTTGAAGCGCATGACGGCGCTGGTGAACGGAAAGACGCCGGGTTCGAGGTTGGATTCGGTGATGTAGAGATAACCGCCGCGAATCGCGATGCCATTGGCGACATTGAAGCCCTTCGCCACGAGCACCATCTTCTGCGGTTTGCCGCCTTTCATCACCAGCCGCCAAAGGCGCGATTTCTGGCTGATGTCCTTCCGGATTTGCAGATCGGCGAAAAAGATATCGCCGCCCGGCGCTTGCATGATGCCCATCGGCGAGATGCGGTCGAGACCCTGCGGCAGGCCCGGATATGGGTTCGGGAACTCGTAGAACTTCTCGGCCTTGGCCTTGCCCGCGCTGCCGGTGACGCGCATGAGGAGCGGCGGCTTGGTCTCGTCGTTGAAGTTCGGAGCAGAGACCACAATGCTGCCGTCCTTCAGGAGCGCCATGCCATCAGGCGTGTTGACGCAATCGGGAAATGCGACGAGCAGTTCGGCATTCGCGCAAGCCTGTGATGCCGGGCAGTTGCGGCCGGGGGACTGCGCGGCAGAGGCGGCTTGGGCGAGCAAGACGCACGCAATGACGATGGTGAGGACGGTTCGAATCATGTTTTTCTCCTTTGTATTATTGTCTCGAAAAATTCCAGTCGTACAGCTTCTCCAAATTGTTGTCGCCAGTCCAGAGCAAGATTGTTGTCACTTGGCCGCTGTCGGCCCGTAGAGTTCCACCTCCCAGATACGGGAGGTGTCGGTCCTCGTCTTTGTGACGAGCAGACGAATCTTTGCCGCCGTCACTGGTTGAAAGCTGCAACTCCAGCAGGCATTGAGGTTTCCCTTTGCCGCCGAGCCTGAAATCTCCTTCCACTCTGCGCCGTCGTGCCATTGAAGGACAAAGTCAGTGATCGGAGCAGTGATCGCGCCGTCGAAGAACCCCGAAATAATTCGCGCTGCGCCGATGGTCACGGGCCTTTCCCACGTGAACTCGATCTCGTGCGGCAGTTTGCCCCGGCCCAGCCAGCGACCGCCGTTGTTGCTCACCTCTGCTTTGCCGTCGTTGAGCAACTCGCCACCAGGCACGGACACCTTCGCAGCAAGCGCGAGATTCGGGCCGGCTTTGGCGAGCCAAGCGGGCACGGAAACGACCGGCGGATTTTTCGAGGCCGGCTTGCGCTTCGGTTCAGCACCATTGTCATAGTCGGGATTCGCGCCGGGTTTCTTGCCGACGCCGCGGCGCATCAGGTCCTGGAGTTCGTCGAGGTAACTTTCGTAGATGTGGCGCGGTATCGTGTTGTGTTTCTTGCAGAGGCTCGCGGCCATGCCGACGACCTCGCCCATGCAACCGCCGGTGCGCATGACTCGGACCGCGCCCAGCGCGTCGTGTTTGGTGCTGATGTCGCGGCCGGCCATGAAGAGGTTCGCGATGTTACGCGAGTAGAGGCAGCGATACGGAATCCAGAACGGCCGGCGCTCCTGAATGGCAGGGAAGTGGCCAAAGTCTGCCCGCGAGATGAACGCGTCGCCCTCGAAGCCCCTTTCGTATTTCGGGTCGGGCAGGTGCAGGTCATTGCTCCAGCCCGTCGGCGCGCAGCCATCGTGGAATTTCACATCCTTCTTCAGATCGTCGAAGCATAGCACCACGTCGCCCAACAGCCGCCGTGACTCGCGCTTGCCGAGAATGTGCGCCGACCAATTGAGGCGGTGGTTGGGCAGAACCTTGTCCACATTCTTCATCACGTCCCAAGCGCCATACATCGCACGGAAGTTCCAATCGCGGATGTATTCCATCTCCTCGATCGGGTCGCGGTCGAAGCCGCTCTCCCAATACCAGCCGCCGAGTTTGAGCGTGTCCGGTTTGGTCTTGCTACGACCGGGGAATGGCTTATCCGTCAGGTCGAGCGCCCACGGGCATCGCGGGAACCGCTGCGGCTCGGCCGCGACCGCGGTGGTGGTGTTGATGGCGTTGGTATCCTTGCACTCGCAGACGTTCCAGAGATTGCACGGTCCCATGCGGCCTTTCGGCTCGATCTCGAAATCCGCTCCCGCCAGCGCGCCCACGGCCGCATCCCCGGTGCAGTCGGCGAACCATCGCCCTGCAATGCGCACGCGCCGACCGGTGTTGATCTTCTGCGCGATAACGGCACGAATCCTGCCTCCATCGGTTTCCGCACCGTTGACGCGGTGTTCGAGAAAGAGGCGAATATTTGGCTCGGCTCGGACAACGGCGAGCTTCTTCTCGTCCTCGTAGAGATCGGCGGTGTTGGTCGGCCCGTAGTGCGCGCGCCGTGGCTGCTCCAGTTCCGCCACCACGTCGCCGATGCGCGGCCACGGCTCTTTGTTGCGCGCGCCTTGGAGCCAGACACGCACTTCGGAGCTGTTGTTGCCGCCGAGCACAGGACGATCCTGGATGAGCGCGACCTTCAACCCTAGCCGCGCCGCCGAGATGGCCGCGCACGTTCCGGCGATCCCGCCGCCGGTAACGACGAAATCAAACTCGCCCGCCGGCTCCGGCTGCTCTGGCAGGTTGAGACACGCGCGCCGGAACATCGCCATCTCCGGATCGCGATTCGGTGGCGTGAACTTCACGTCGCGCGCGAACAGAACCGCATCGCATCGTCCTTCGAAGCCGGTGAGGTCGTGGAGCGCCAGCCGGACACGTCGCTCGGTGATGTCCACCTTGCCTCCATCTTGCCAGTGCCACTGTGCGCCCTTCGTGCCGAAAGTCGTGGCGAGCGGCTTGCCACTAACAAGCAATTGGAACTTTCCCGGCGCGCCGGGCGCCTTCCACTGCGCCACCCAATCCTTGGTGCGGACCCAAACGCGGTAAGTGCCGATCACAGGGAACTCGACCTCCGTCGTCGCGTCCGCCACGGGCCGGCCGAGTCCGTGCGCCAGCAGGTAGGGCGATCCCATCTGGTCCATGAACTGCGAGTCCACGACCCAGCCGCCGCGTTGGGCAAAGCACTCGGCTTCGACGAGGACGGGTTGTGCAGCCGCCGCCGGTGAGCAGAGAAGCACCGAGACTGCGAGTGCGATTACAACTTTCACGCAACTACTCCAGAATCGCCTTTGCGATCTCCCCTCGGAGCTGCGCTTCGCCCGGCTCCTTCTCGAAGACGCCATAGAACATCGAGCAGCAGTCCACCCAAAGCGTCAGGCGATGGAAATCTTCCTTTGAGAGTTTCACATCGTGATGGCCCTTTTCCAGCATCTCGATCAGCTGGGAGGCTCGCGCGCCAAATTTGCCGTTGAGCGTGCGGTAGGCGTCGCCGTAGGCGGTGAACCCGAACTTCACCAGCGAGTTGTAGGAGGCGTAGAACTTGTTCGTGATCGGTTCGGCGGTGAGAACCGGCGCTTTCTTCGTTTTGTTTTCCTCGTGGCACTTCACGCAGTTGCGGTCGAGCACGGGTTGGACGAGGCGCGGGTAGCTGAACGGACGCGAGCCATCCACGTCGGGCGTGGGCGTCGAAGGCGCACGCCGCAACGCCAGCGGAATCGCCGCCGGGGCTTTCGTCGCTTGCGACTTGTGCTCGTGGCACCCGGCGCAGACGAGCTTCTCGCCGTCGCGAAGACTGGTGGCGGAACGCATCGAGGTGATCGCCATGCCGCGTTCGTCGATCGCTTGGAAGAAAAGCTCACGATAGGCCGGCACCTTGAAATGCGCGCTGCCGTCTGCTTCCACCGGCACGGTGCCGAGCACCCACCGGCACGGCACGATTGAGTCACCCGCCTCGGCGATGCGTTTGCCGGTTTCATGCGGCCGCAGACCGCCGCTCGGCACGGCGCACGGCAGCAACTGGAAGACGCGGAGCGCCTTGATCTTCGTGCCGACGGGCCAGCCCTTTTGGTTGTCATAGACATTAACAACGGCCATCGTCGCTTCGCCCTTGTCGCGGATGGAGGCGCGATTCGCCATCTGCGTGCTCGCGAGCACCGAGGCGGGCGCGGCGGGCATCGTCGCCGGGCGCAATGGAATCGGGTTCATACAACCGATGTCGGGGTCACGATAAATCAGTTCCTTGTTACCAAACGCATCCACGAGGTAAATGCCGTAGTTCTCGCCGGGCCGTCGGATGGCAGCACCGGTCATCGCGGCATCGTAAACGCAAAGGTGGTAGTTCTCGCTGAGCGGTAACGGCGTGCTGTAGGCCTGCTTGCCACCCTGGCTCTCGGGAAAACCGCAGTCCGGCGTGAAGCGGCGCACCGGCCCCATGCCATCGTCATCCACAACCTGCGGGTTGATGATGATGATCGAGCCGTAAGCCTGGCCGTGATGAGGCGCGGCGAGGCCGACGTATTTCGACGAACCAGGAATCGGCCGCACGTAAAGCTCCATGTCGGGCCGCGCCTGGCGTGGCGCGTAATTGCCGTGGAGCGGTCGCGGGTCGCGACCGTCGAGCGTGATGACCCACGGCATGTGCGCAATGCAGCCGTGACGATCCACGTAGTCCCAGCGCGTCCAGACGATGCGGCCGTCGTGGCTGACGCTGGGATGCCACTCGTTGCTGTCGTGGAAACTGAGGCAGTTGATGCCGCTGCCGTCCGGGTTCATGTCGTAGAGCGTGTAGAGCGGGCAGGCGCGCCCGCAACGCAGGTAGCCGCCGCGGCGCTCACTGATGAACGCCATGCGCCCGTTGGGCAGCCAGCACGGGTCAAATTCGTTCCAGGTGCCGTCCGTGAGTTGCTCCAAGCGTGTGCCGTCCACGTTCACTTTGAAGATGTGATAGCTCCGCTGCGCATCCCAATGGCCGCGCGCCGGGTCCTCGTGGAAAATCTGTTCCTTGCCGCCCTTGCGCTCAACGTAGGCAAACGCGATCTGTCTCGCGTCGGGCGAGAGCGCCGGCGAAAGGAACGAGCCGCCCTCGACATCATCGCCGGTGAGTGTCTTCTGGCCGTCGTAGTGAAGCGTCGGCAACACCACGCTGCCACCGCTGAGTTTTTCGCCTTTGAGCCGGCCGGTCTCGCAGACGGCGCTGGCGAGCACGTCGCGCACCACCGGCTTTTCGCCGAATGCATTCTCCAGCACATAGAGACCACCGCCGGGATTCTGGCAGATGCCGTAGAACTGGTCGCACATGTGCTGGTAGAAGGTGCGATGGCGTTTAATAAAGGCGATGTCTTTGAAGTTGAGCAGCGGGTTGGCAAACGCGATCTGGCGGCGAATCTTGCAGATCTCGTGATGCAACGCGCGCCTCGCGTTGATATCGGCCACGGGCGTGTCGGCCACGGCTTTTCTGAGCTTCGCCAGCGGAGCTTCGAATCCAGTCAGTTTCAAATCCGCCAGCAACGCTGCCGTCCGTCGCAGCACGATGTCGGCGGGATCGCGGTCACTCTCGAGCACCAGCGACACATTATTGAACGTCTGCCCGGCAATCTCCTCGGCGGTCGAGCGTTCGGCGGGAACGTAACGGGTGCCGTTCCACACTCTCTCGCCAGTGGCTTTGCTGAGCACGACGCGCTGCTGGATGTCGTACTGCAGCGCGACGAACTGGTGATCGAGTTCTGCGGCCTGCAAGACGCGCGCGCGCAGTGTGTCCCAACTCGCATCCTCGACCGGCGCTTTGGCCGCAACAAGGTCGGCGAGGTTCTTCTCAAAGGCCGCTTTCAGATCGGCGCTGTCGAGCGATTTCAACATCGCGGCGCAACCGCGATAGCGGCAGGCGCGACCATAGAGGTCCAGCCAGCGCGCGTCGCCTGCGCCAGCTTTCGCCGCAACGATCGCTTCGAGTTCGGCGCACAGCGGCGAAGTTGGCGGCGCTTCCCGCAACGCCACGGCGATGATCTCCCGTTCGAGCGCCCCGGAATCGCGCCTGCCAAACCACGCCGCGATGCCGTCGGCCCCGGCGTCCGCGCGCAGCCAGCCGGCCTGCAACGGAAAATCACGCGCCACTTCCGCCCAACACGCCGGCGGCGGCACGGGGGTTGATAGCACCTTGAAGCGCACGAGGCCGTCCGCGCGATCCTTGTCCTCGCCGACGAACGCCTCGAATCGCTCGTATTTCCCGTCGAGCGCAAAGGTCAGTTCGCTGTTGGCGTGAACCCAGAAACCGAACTGGAACTTGCGGTCGCCGACGATCAGCGGATGGCCCTGCCAGTTCTTGTCCACGAGCAACTTTCCCCAGCCGACGCTGACGCTGGTGGGTTTGAGGCTGGTGAGCTTCGTGACGGTGCCGTCTTTGGCGATGAGTCTTGGTTCGCCCCAGATATTGCAGTTGGCGGGGCCTTTTCCCATGGTCGCCACGAGCCGCAGTTCCTTCAGCCCAGCGATGTTGACAACGATATGTTTGGCAGGGCCTCTCGCGTCGAGCAAACCGGTGTCGAACGGCTTGAAAAGCGAGTCGCTCGCCACAGTCTTCTGTGCTTCGGGCGATTGCAGATGTCTGGACCGCATTGCCACCATTGTCTCGGTCCAGGAGCTTCGCTTGGCGCAATTGGATGCTGTTGTCTGGCAGGCTGTCTTCGCGTCGCGATCCGCGCTATCGGCGCACGGCAAGCTTATAGCCGCCAAACACATGACGGCGCTTGCTAGGTAACGGTTCCATGATCGCTTCATAGTGTTTCGTTTCCCAAGCTGTTCAGCTTGTAACATCTGCATGTGCGGATTCCACGCTCTTTCTTGCGGCGTCGCGGCCTTCGCGCCGCAATACCTGCACCATCGCCATGTAGTTCTCAGGTTTCACGCCGCGGTGGATCGAGTTGCTCGATGACAAAATGATTCCCGACCTGCCGCACCCACGCAGCAAATCCCGGACAGCCGTTTCAACTTCCGCGACCGTCCCGCTCTGCAGGACGCCGGCGCAATCAATGTTGCCTTTGAGGCAGATGCGGTCGCCGTATTGTTCTTTCATCGTCGGCATGTGCAGGCCGGCCGCCGGGTCGATCGGGTCCAGGCAACTGATGCCGCTCTCGACCCAGAAATCCAGCAGCGGCCGGACGTCGCCGTCGCAATGCTTGATGACGTGGCAGCCGAGGCTGCGATAGCCGCCGATGACTTTGCGGAATGCGGGCGCGATGACATCGAAGTAGGAAGCCGGCGACATCAGCAAGCCCTTGGCGTTGGCCACGTCGTCGGTGGTGGCGACGACCTCGACGCCGAACCGCTCGACGCCAATGCGTGCGAGAGCGAGGTTGTAATCCACCACGCGATCCAGCAGCGCAGCGTAATGCTCCGGTTCCAACAACATCTGCATCATGGCTTCCTCGTAGCCGAGCAGGTCGCGCATATCGGAAAAACCGTCGCGCAGGTTCCAGATGATCGCGCGCCGTCCGTCCACGAGTTTCAACGCGCGATCCAGTGTCTCGAACCGGTGTGGCGCAGCCGCGTCGGGAAACCGGTAGTCGCGGTGGCAGGCAATGTCCTTGATGGGACTCTCCAGAACGTGAGGGACGCAATCGCCCGTAAGCATCCGCTTGACGCCCCACTCGTCCACGAAAGTGCTGCTGTCGAGAAAATGTTTCTGGTAGTCGGCGCGGACGTTGATCGCGTCGAGGTCCAGCTCGTGCGCCGCTGCGACCGGCTCCGTCGTCCCGACCAGCGCCCGCGTGACAGCGGCGTCAATGAACCACTCAAACGTCGGCACACAGTCAGGTGTCTCGCGTTGCAGGGCGGTGAGGATGCGTTGTTTGCCAGTCATGGTTTGAATCCGGCTCGGAGGCGGCAACAGCCGCGTCCAGCCGGGTTGCACTTTAATGAGATGACTGTGATTTCCGCAATGGTCAGGCGTTGGAAAAACATGTATAAAACTTGGTTCATGGATGAGTTCCTCTCCCACGTTGAGGTCCAGATGCTGGAGTCGCGCATCTCGAACCTCACGCCGTCCTACTGGCGCAAGGAAGGCGACAATCGGCCCTACGCCCGCATTTATTACGTGAAATCCGGCGCGGGCTTCATCCGGCCCTACGGCAGGGAATACCCGTTGAGGCCGGGCCGGCTCTACTTGGTGCCGCCGCGCGGCGACTTCGCCTACGGCTGCACCTCAAACCTGCAAATCTGGTGGATGCACTTCGCCGCAACGCTCTTCGGCTGCATTGATCTGTTCGACTACCTGCCGCATCACGTCGAGCGGAAGCCGGAGAACGTCGCCGTGTTGGAAAAACGGATGCTGCGCCTCTTGGAAATGGCCAGAAGCCAGCATGCTGCGGACCAGATCGAAGGGACAGGCATTCTGTTGCAACTGGTCGCACCGTTCTTCAACGACCCGCCCCCGACGATACAGCGCGAACTCCAGGAAGGCCGGCGGCGTCTGCTACCGGTGCTCAAGCACATTGACGAGAACCTGGGCCGCGTCATCTCCGTGCCGGGACTGGCGCGCGTGGCCTGCTACGAGAAGTCGCACTTCTCGACACTTTTCACCCAGCTGTTTGGTGTCCCGCCGATGCGGTATGTAAACCGCAAGCGCATCGAGCGCGTGCAACTGATCCTGGCGCGCTCCGACGCGAAGCTGGAAGGACTCGCCCGCGAGTTCGGTTTCAGCGACGCATTCCACCTCTCCAAGACCTTCAAACGCGAAACCGGCCTCTCCCCGCGCGAGTTCCGCAAATCGAAACGCGAGAGCGTGCCATGAAGTATCCGCTTGTGAGCAACGGCAGTTTCCCTTATTTGAAACCCCATGACATCGCGTGAACGAGTGATGGCCGTGTTGCGGCGAGAGGAACCGGACCGCATTCCGCACTTCGAGTGGGCCGTGGATCGCAAGGTGCGCGAGGTGCTTTGCCCCGGCTGCTCGTATGAGGAGTTCGTTGTTCGGATGGATTGGGACGCCATCCTCACCGCGCCGAACTTCACAAAGGAGAAGACCGGGCCGGACGAGTTTCGCAACGAATGGGGCATCGTGCGGCGCTACACCGGCGAGGAAGATCCGTTCCCGATCTCCGGGCCGATCAAAACGCTGGAGGACTTTCGCCGTTACACGCCGCCCGACCCGCGCGCGCCGGGCCGCTACGCCAGCCTCGAAGCCTGCGTCAAAAACTTCAAAGGCAAGAAGGCCATCGGCGTCCATCTCAACGACGTCTTTTCCATCCCGCGCTACTTGCTCGGCTTCAACGAAATCATGGAGGCGATCTACGATTGCCCCGAGTTGGTGGAAGGTCTGGTGGAGATGTCGGTGGACGTCAATCTCGCGATGGCGAAGGAAGTCGCCACGCGCGGCGCGGATTTCGTCTTCACCGGCGACGACTACTGCTCGACGCAGGCGCCGTTCGTGTCGCCGGAGATTTTCCGCAAAATGTTCAACCCCGGCCTCAAGCGCGTCATGACCGGCTTCAAGGAACTGGGCCTCCACGTCATCAAGCATTGCGACGGCAACCTCTGGCCGATCATAGATATGGTGGTGGACAGCGGCATTGATTGCCTCGACCCGATTGATCCGGTGGCGGGCATGGACATCGGCGCAGTGAAAGCCAAATACGGCAACCGCATCGCCATCAAGGGCAACGTCAACTGCGCGAAAACGCTGACGTTCGGCTCCATCTCCGACGTCATCGCCGAGACCAAGGACGCCATCCGCAAAGGCGCGCCCGGCGGCGGCTTTATTCTCTCCTCCGGCAACTCCATTCACTCCGCTGTGAAACCGGAGAACTATCTGGCCATGCTCCACACGCTGCGGATGTATGGCAACTACCCGCTCTCACTCGAACACTGGCAGGGCAAAACCACCGACGGATTCTGGGCATAATAATCATGAACTGGCGCGAGGAGATTCTTCAGGACCTCAAGAACGAACCGCAGGTGAGCGTGCTCATCCTCGGCGGCGGCATCAACGGCGCGGGGTTGTTCCGCGAGCTGGCGCTGCAAGGGGTGGATTGCCTGCTGGTGGACAAAAGCGATTTCTGCGCCGGCGCGACCTCAAAGTCGTCGCGGATGATCCACGGTGGACTGCGTTACCTGGAGAACCGCGAGTTCAAGCTGGTGGCCGAATCGCTGGTGGAGCGCAACCGCCTGCTCGACAACGCCGCTCACTACGTCGCGCCACTGAGGACCACCATCCCGCTGACATCGTGGTTCGGCGGATTGATCAAGTCCGCGCTTATCTTCGCCGGCTTCGACCTTGCGCCCGGCAACCGCGGCCTCGTGCCTATCACATGCGGTCTCACGTTCTATGACCTCGTGACGCGCCACAACCCAAAGACGCCGCACCATTTCGTCACCGGCAAACAAAAATCGCTTGCCGCCACGCCCGGACTGCGGACGGATATCGTTGCGACGGCGACCTACTGGGACGCATGGATCACGCAAGCGGAGCGGTTGTGCTTTGAGTTGATCCAGGACGCCATCCGCGCCAATCCGCGTTGCCGTGCGATCAACTACGTTTCCGTCGCCGGCGCGCAGGATGGCAGTGTGTTGTTGAAGGACGAGGCCACTGGCCAGACCGTCGCGGCACGGCCGCGCGTGGTGGTCAACGCCACCGGCGGCTGGGTGGACAAGACCAACGCCGCTCTCGGCCTCGCGACGCGCTACATGGGGCCGACCAAGGGCTCGCATCTCGTCGTAGACAACAAAGACCTTCACCGCGCGCTCGACGGCCGGATGGTTTATTACCAGCATGACGATGGCCGCGTCTGCATCGTCTTCCCATTCCTCGACAAGGTCATCATGGGTTCCACGGACATCCGCGTCGAGGATCCCGACACAGTGCGCTGCGACGAAGCCGAGATCGAATATATGCTCACGACGCTGCGCAGCGTGTTCCCCGGCTTGAAGATCACGCGCGAGCAGATTGTGTTCACCTTCTGCGGCGTCCGCCCGCTGCCGCGCACCGGTGCTGATGTCACTGCCGTCATCAGCCGCGGCCACAGCATCCGCGCCGACGAGCCGGCCGCCGGTCGCGCGTTTCCGATCTACAGCCTCGTCGGCGGCAAGTGGACCACCTTCCGCGCATTCGCCGAACAGGTCGCCGACCAACTGATGGCGCGGCTCGGCGTGCAGCGGAGATGTTCCAGCGAGCAGTTGCCGATCGGCGGCGGCAAGGATTTCCCTGCCGAGCCGGCGAGCCGCTCCGAATGGATCCGGCGCGTGGCACAGAAAACCGGTCTCACAGAATCGCGCGTCACCACGCTCCTTGAACGCTACGGCACTGCGGCGGAGACTTACGCCACGTCAGCCACCGCCGAACAAGAGCGCCCCTTGCAGTCGCTGCCATCCTACACCGTCGGCGAGATCGAGCGGATCGTTGCGAACGAATACGTCGAGCACCTCAGCGACCTCGTCTGCCGGCGCAGCCTTATCGCGCTGCTCGGCAACGCACGCGAACCAATCCTGCGCGAGCTTGCCGACATCGCAGCACCACGGCTGGGTTGGAACGACGCGCGCAAGGAACAAGAGGTCAAGGCGGCGGCGATCTACGGCTTGGGTTGACCGCGCTGGCGAAACCAGAACGCCAATGGGTTACAAACCCGCGTTGATTTCTTTCAACGCCGGATAGATTTTCCGGAACACCTCGAACCGCTCGGTGTAAAACGCGGTGAGTTTGAGGTCCGGCTCATAGACGCGGCCGGGGCGGTAGACCTGGCGGAACGCGTCCTCTTCGTTCTTGTAGAGGCCGACGCCGATGCCGGCGAGGATCGCCGCGCCCAACGGCGTTGTTTCCTCGACGGCGGGCGCTTCGATGGCGCGACCGGCCATGTCGGCGCGGTTCTGCATCCAGAACGGGTTGCTCGTGCCGCCGCCTCCGGCCACCAGTTTTTGCGGTGTCACGCCAACGGCGGTTTCGAGACCGGCCATGATTTCCAGGAACTGGTAGTTCAACCCCTCGATGACGGCACGAATCATGTCGCCCTTCGTCGCGATGTTGCGCAGGCCGATGAACGCGCCTTTCGACTTCGGGTCGGGCGCAGGAATCGTGCAGCCGGACATGTGCGGCAGGAACATCACGCCGTGCGCGCCGGGCGGTGCCGCCCCCGCGGCAGCCATCAGATAATCCCAATCCTTCCCACCCGCGGCGGCAGCCTGCTGCTTCTCCGGCTGGCCGTATTCGCGGCGGAACCACTCCAACATGTCGGCCGAGACCGCAGTGCCCATCGCCACATACATGTCGCGTGCGACGTGCGAATCAATCCACCAACCCATCCGCTGCACCGCGGGCGTGAGCACCGGCTGCTCGATGGCGACGGTGACAATGTCCCACGTACCCATCACGTCGAGCACGACGCCTGGTTTGAACGCGCCGACCGGCAACATTCCGCAGAGAAAATCGTGTCCTCCGAGAATCACCGGCGTGCCCGCCGGCAGACCGGTCGCCGCCGCTGCCTGCGCGTGAACCTCGCCGAGCGGCGTGCCGCTGGGCAGCGGGTCGCAGAGCCAGCGCCGCTCGATGCCGGAGAGCCGCAACAGTTCGTCGGAATAGCGGTGCGTGCGCTGGTCCAGCAACAGTGTGTTGGACGCCATGCTGTAGTCGGTGGCGCGCACGCCGCAGAGCATGAAGTTGACAAAATCTTCGATGAGCAGCCATTTGTCGGTCTTGTCCAGAATGGCCGGCTCGTTCTCGCGCATCCAGAGAATGCGCAGCGCGCTGTTGATGGCCCAGAGCGGGTTGCCGCTGATCGCAAACTGTTTCTGCGCGCCGATGTGTTCCGACCACCACGCGTGCTGCGGCGCGGTGCGCGGGCAATGCCAACTGATGAACGGGTAAAGCCAGCGGCCCTGCTTGTCCACCGGCACACCATCCATGCCCATGCCGGTGACGGCGACTGCGCGGATTTTCTTCGGGTCGTCGAGCCGGCTGACCGCCTCGCGCAACGCCTCGGCCGTGCCGCCCCAGATTTGCTCCGGCTTCCAGATGGCCCAATCGGGATGCGCCGGGTCGGGATTGAAAACCTGCGTCGGCCGGCTCGCCTTGGCAACCGCGTGCCCCGCGAGATCATAGATCACCACCTTGAGACTGGTGGAACCGAGGTCAATGCCGACGAGGTAGCTCATTGCGGTTTTCCCTGCATTTTGGTGAGCGATAATTGAGTGGGGGCCGGCGGCAAACCGGCCACATCAATCGGCGATTTGTTCTGGCGTGCCAGTGCTAGTTCACCAAGCGCGTCCACGTAACGCGACGATGAACGATAACTGTGGTCTCGTTGCCAAAGTTGGAGAATTGTTTTCACGGTGGTGCTCTTGGCTGCCGGTGTAAAACTGCCCAACTCCCAAATGGTCTTTAGTTGTTGGATAACAGCTGGCGCTCCGCCAAACATATGGTCAACGAAGCAAAACCAGTGTGGTTCGGTCTTCGCAATATGCCATTCGGGTTTGGCTGATTTGACCTCCTCCGGCGGCAATGCCTTGGTCAGGACGGAGTTCTCTACGGTTTGGCGAACCGGAATCCACAAAACGTAACGCGAGTAGCGCAAGCGGCCAGTAACGATGTCAATGTCCGTGCTTCTTCCGTAGAATCCATTGCACCAAGGGAGATCCAATGGTGGGACCGCAACGACAGCAAGAAACGACAGAACCAAGCCGATGAGAATCAAACGAGAAACTCGTAGTGATCGCTTCATATTACGCCTGAGACAGTCGCCACGGCTTTGCGTCCACGGCCACCGTTAACTCATCAACTTCTTTCGTTCCTTCCCCAGCGCATTGGCGGCGATCATTGCGTCCACGATGCTGTCGCTGGTGACCTTGAACGGATGATTGTGGCAGAGCGAGCCGGGTCCAGCGCAGATGTCGCCGATCTTCTTCAGCCGCTCGCGCGTGACGCCATCAAGATGAATGTCGGCAAACATCACCGGCAGGCCGACGGTGATCATGAAGTCCACAATCCGGTTCATTTCATCAACCGGCATCTCGTCGTCGAGGCAGAGTTGGCTGATGATGCCGAACGCGACCTCTTCGCCGTGCATCAGGCCGTGGCATTCGGGGAAACCGGGCAACGAGTTGGCGATCATGTGTGCCGTCGCCACGCCGCAACTCTCGAAGCCGAGACCCGACAACAGCGTGTTGGCCTCGATGACCTTCTCGACAGCAGGAGTAACCACCTTCTGCTCGACGGCGCGTTTCGCCTCGACGCCGTGGGTCATCACGATGTCATAACAGAGCCGCGCGATGGTCAGGGCCGCCATCGTGGAAACACCGCCGGCCAAATTCTGGCCGCGGGTCTTGCGCACAGCCTCGGCCTCCAGCCACGTCGAGAGCGCGTCGCCCATGCCGGCCACAAAAGCCCGCACCGGCGCCTGCGCGATGACCTGGCTGTCCACGAGCACGAGGTCGGGGTTCACGCCCCAACTCTCGAAGCCCTGGCAGACACCCTTCTCGTCATACCAGACGGTGAACGAACTGGTGGGTGAATCGGTCGAGACCATCGTCGGGCAGGTGACCATTTTCGTGCCGGCGCTGGCGGCGGCAGCCTTGGCGGTGTCGAGCGTCTTGCCGCCACCGACGGCAACGATGACATCCGCGCCGCGATCCTTCGCGATCTGCGCGATGCGCGCCGCCTCGGCCTTGGTGGAGTCGCCGCGGAACTGCACGTCCTCGACCTCCAGCTTCGCTGTCTTCAAGCTCGCCAGCAGCGGCTCGCCCAACAGGCCTTTCACGCGCGCGTCCCACAGGACGAGCGGTTTCCTGCCGATCTTGCTGATGTAGCTGCCGGCATCCTGAAGCACGCCGGGGCCCTGCACATATTTTCTGGGAGCGATGAATGTGGCGATCATGTGAGTAGTTCTCCAACGAACAAGGCTGCGTTTGTTGTTTACGAGGCGCGCATGCTACTACGCGACCTGTGATAGTTCAACGGATTCCACTCCCCTGCCCTTGCGCTACTTGCCCAGCGCCCACGCGACGCCGTTAACGAGCAGGCGGCGGAATCCGGGATTCTGAAAATCATCCACGTGGCCAAGCGACGTGAAGAAGACGCGCGCCTGTTTCGCGCCATAAAGCCGCGTCCACGCCACCGGCTCAGACGGCTTGTCGGGAATCGCGCCGATCAGGAGCGGTTTCGTGCCCGTTTCGAGCGGGCTGACCTGATAGAGCGAGCCGTTGCTGACAAACTCCGTCACGGCGACGCCCTTCAGAATGGAATGCGACTCCGCTCCGGGCGCGACCGTGATGGTACTCTTGAGCTTGTTGCCGTGGTGGCCCACGTAATGACCGCCGAGCACTTCGGGGTCAAACTCCTGCCACGCGGCGAGCTTCGGATCGGTGAGCTTGTCCTTGGGTCGCAGCGCGAAGGCGTGGCACGTGGTGCGGATGCCCACGAGCGGTTTGCCCGCATTCAGCCAGGCCCGGATGGCGTCGAGTTGTTCCTTGTAAGGCGTGCGGCGGCGGACGCTGACGAAGAGGAGATCGGCGTCGCGCAACGCCTGTATGAGGCCGGGGAAATTGTTTTTGTCCGCCGCGTCAGCCTGGATGATCGTGACGCGATAACCGCGCGACTCCAATTCGTTCTTCGCAAATACTGGCAGTGTCTCCCATGTCTTGTATTCGTCCTCGCCGATCACGATGACGACGTGAGCCGGTTTCGATGGTTCGGCGCCGTGCGCAACGAACGCGATGAAGAGAACCGAAATGGAAACCAGCAACGCGCGAAGGGAAGTTCTTCTTGTCATGGGTTCCAACATGTACCTAACATCCGGTCCGATGTCCACCACTCACCATTCATCAACCCACATGAACCGTCGAACTTTCTTCCAATGCTCCGCCGCCGCTGCCGCCAGCCTCGCCTTGCCGCGCCTGCAGGCCGCCGCGCTAACATTCAAACTCAACTACCTCCTCGGGTCCGCCATGTATGGCAACCTGCCGCTGGCAACCGTGATCGAAGAAACACCCAAGACCGGCGCGCAGTTCCTGGACGTGTGGCCGCGCCGGCACGGCACGCAGCGCGAACAGATGGACGAGATCGGCCACGAGAAGGTCGTCGAATTGCTCGCCAAGCATGGCGTAAAACTGGCGGTGAGCACGCGCTACGACCTGGGACCGCTCAAACTTCAGGACGAGATGGCCATCGTAAAGAAGTTCGGCGGCAGCGTCATCGTCACCGGCGGCGTCGGGCCGGTGGGCTTGGCGGGCAGCGAGTTGAAGAAGGCCGTGCAGGAATTTGTCGAGAAGCTCAAGCCTCACCTCGCCAAGGCGGGCGAATGCGGCATCACCATCGCCATCGAGAACCACGGGAAGAACCTCATTGACTCGCCCGACTCGCTGCGATGGCTCGCCGAGTTCGGCAAAGACCTGCCGCTCGGCATTGAATTGGCGCCGTATCATCTGGAGCAGGAAACCACGCTGATCGCCGGCCTCATCAAGGACCTCGGCAATCGCATCAAGGTTTTTTGCGCGTGGCAGCACGGTCACGGGTGCATGAAGCCGATGCCGAAGGAGGAAGAACTTCTCCAAATGCCCGGTCGCGGCACGCTGGATTTCACGCCGATCCTCGCGGCGCTCAAAGCCGTCCACTATACCGGCTTCACGGAAATTTTCATGCACCCGACGCCGCGCGGCATTCCGATCCTGCCGACGGCCGGCGAAGTAACCACGGAAATCAATTGCGCGCGGAAGTACCTCGAAGACCGGCTTGCGGCAATCTGAGCGCGGGATTTTCGCTCGCGATTCGCGAGGCCGGCGCTACGATGACGTCGAAGCCACGGAGGATATTGTTCATGATACCGATGCTGCAACGGAACCACAGCGACACCAGGGTCGCCTTCAGAGACATCGTCGCTGCAACAACGCTCCTGATGGCGTCGCTGGCTTGCGCGCTGGAATTTCCCGACCCTCCACCCGGTGCCGCCAACGCACGGCTGGCCGACGGCCAATTGACGATGGAGAACAACGTTCTGCGCGCGACGTGGAGCCTGACGCCGGGACGCTTCGGGCTGACCGGGTTTCAGAACCGCATGGCCGACCAGCGGCTGGCCAGCGACCCGTCCGAGGCGTTCGTGTTGAAACTGGCGGACGGTCAGTGCTTGCGCGCATCCGAGTTCCGGTTGGCCGGCAAACCCAAACTTGAAAAAATTGCGGCCCAACCAAAATCACTGCGGCAGGCGGAACATTTCGCAGGTTGGCGGGCAAGCGTGGAATTGGCAACGGCTGACGGACACACCTGCGTTCGCTGGCAGGCAACGCTGCGTGACGGTTCAAACTACATCCGGCAGGAAGCGACGCTGCTGAAACATCGCGGCGCGCAACCTGTTGAACTGACACTGCTGCGACTGCGCGCGCCACAGGCCACCACGATCGGCTCAGCCATCGGTTCGCCGGTGGTCGCGAAGAGTGTTTTCATGGCGTGCGAGCATCCGCTGGCGAAAAACGTCGTCGAGAATGGCGAGGTATGCTGTTCCGTGCCGCGCTGCCGGCCGCTCGCCGCGGGCCAGTCGTGGTCCTCCAGCGCCGTTATCGGCGTGGTGCCCAACGGACAATTGCGCCGTGCCTTCCTGTATTATATCGAGCGCGAACGGGTGCGGCCGTATCGGCCGTTCGTCTATTACATCTCGTGGTTCGATCTGGCCGGCCCCGGCATGACAATGAATGAGAAGCAATGCCTCGACACCATCGAGGCGTTTGGCGAGCCGCTCGTCCGCCAGCGTGGCGCAAAGCTCGACGCATTCGTGTTCGATGACGGCTGGGACAATCCGAAAACGTTGTGGAAGTTCCACGACGGTTTTCCGAAGGGCTTCGCGCCACTGCGCGCTGCCGCCGCGCGTTACGGCGCTATTCTTGGCACATGGATCTCGCCGTGGGGCGGCTACGGCAAGCTCAAGGCCGAGCGGCTGAAATACGGCAAGGAGCAGGGCTTCGAGACCAACCGCAGCGGCTTCTCGCTGGCGGGGCCGAAGTATTACCAGCGCTACCGCGACGTGTGCGCCAACATGCTTCGCCACCACGGTGTCGGTTACCTGAAGTTCGATGGCATGGCTTCCGGCATCATGGCCGACGGGCCGGGCGCTGACTACGGCCCCGATGTGGAGGCGATGCTCGACCTGCTCGCCTACCTGCGCGGCGTGCGGCGGGACTTGTTCGTCAACACCACCGTCGGCACGTGGCCGTCGCCCTATTGGCTCTGGCACAGCGACATGGTCTGGCGCGGCGGCCACGACACAAAGTATGCCGGCGTCGGTTCCAAGCGCCAGCAATGGATGACCTACCGCGATTCGCTCGGCTACGGCATCCGCACGCGCCGCGGACCGCTCTATCCGTTCAACTCGCTCAAGTTCCAGAGTTTCATCTGCGCTCAACTCAGCCTTGCCGCCGATTTGAATAACGACCCGAAAGACCTGCTCGACGACTTGCACATGGCCGCCGCGTCCGGCACGCAACTGCAGGAGTTCTTCGTCACTGCGCGGCTGATGCCGGCGGAGGTTTGGGACGCGACGGCGAAAGCGATCCGGTGGGTGCAGCATAACGCCGACGTGCTCGTGGACAGCCACGGCATCGGCGGCGATCCGGAGCAAGGCGAAGTTTACGGTTTCGCTTCGTGGTCACCACGGATGGGCATCATCACGCTGCGAAACCCCGGCGCCCAGCCCGCCAGACTGAGCGTGGACATCCGCGAAGCGTTCGAGTTGCCGCCAGGCGCGCCGCGGCGCTATGCGACGCGGTCCACATGGAAGCCGTCGCCACCCGCGCCCGTCTCCACGATGGAGGCCGGCAAACCTCACACGTTCCAACTCGCGCCGTTTGAAGTTCTGACTCTGGAGGCAACACCACAATGAAACGCCCCACAGTTCTCGTCGTACTGCTGATCGCCTTCGTGCTGGCTCACCCTTGTTTCGCCGGAGAAACCTGGAAGGCCGGCATCGCCAAAGCGGTCATCACACCGGAGAAACCCGTCTGGCTCGCGGGCTACGGGTCGAAACGCGCGCCGGAAGGCAAACTGCACGACCTTTGGATGAAGGCGCTCGCGCTCGAAGACGCCGGAGGCCGGCGCGCGGTGATCGTCACCAGCGATTTCCAAGGCATCCCCAAGGCAATGTGCGACCGGACGTGTGAGAAGCTCCGCCAACGCTTCGGGCTGGCTCGCGACCAAGTCATGCTCACCTTCTCGCACAACCATTGTGGCCCGCGTCTTACCGGCGATCTCCATGATTATTACCCCGTGGACGCCGGGCAGGTCGCGCTCGTGGACGACTACACCACGCAGATGGAGGCGAAGATCGTCGAGGTTGTCGGCGAGGCGCTCTCGAAGCTTGCGCCCGCGAACCTTCGCATCGGCGAAGGCCGCGCGACGTTTGCGGTGAACCGCCGCGACAACCGCGAGGCCGAGGTGGCTGATCTGTTGGCCAAGGGCACGGCGCTGAAAGGTCCCGTGGATCATGCAGTGCCCGTGCTGACGGTCACCGGCACGGATGGACGGCTGATGGCCATGCTGTTTGGCTACGCCTGCCATCCCACGACCCTGAGTTTCACACAATGGTGCGGTGATTACCCGGGTTTCGCGCAGCTCGCATTGGAGAAAGATCATCCAGGCGCGGCGGCCATGTTCATCAACACCTGCGGCGCTGATCAGAACCCGTTGCCGCGCCGGAAAGTGGAGTTGTGCGAACGCTACGGTCAAATGCTGGCCGAGGGTGTCGAGAACGCTTTGAAGCCGCCCATGAAGCGGGTTTCGCCAAGCCTGCGCACCGCGTTCGAGTTTGTGGAACTGGCTTACGATAAAGTCGTGACGCGGGAGGAGTTGCAGGCAGACCTTCAACACAAGAATGCCATCCGCGCGCGTTGGGCTGCACGCATGCTGGGCAAGCTCGACGCCGGCGAGAAATTTGCAGCGTCGTATCCCTATCCGCTTCACGCGTGGCGGCTCGGCGGGGAGATGCTCCTCATCGGCATGGGCGGCGAGGCCGTTGTGGACTATGCGTTACGGTTCAAGAAGGAGTTCGGCCCCGGCACATGGGTTTGCGGGTACGCCGACGACCTGATCGCCTACGTCCCGTCGCGGCGCGTGTGGGAGGAAGGCGGCTACGAAGGAGGATCGTTCCTCTACGAATATGGCCGCCCTGCGCTCCGTTGGGGAGGCGATGTGGAAGACCGCATCGTTGAATCTGTCCGACGGCTGGTGAAACGAACAAAAATAATGCCATGAAATTCCATAGCCCAGCACCCAAAACGGTGGTTCCAGTTCTTGTCCTTCTTCTGAGCCTGCTCGGTCCAACTTGTGTTCCGGCAGCCACGACGCTCCGCACCGAACCTTACACGCTTCCCGCCGCCGACGTGGGGCCGGAGAATCCTCTGCCGATGTTTCGCGGCGACAAAGAGGACGACGTATCGAAACTCGACCCGGCCATACCCGAAGCGGACCGTCGTTACCTCGGCTGGCGCACGGCGTGGCGCTGCCTGCCGCACCGGATGCAGGACGGCTACAATCGCAACCGGAAGACGCGCACGTTCGAGTCGCTCGTGCTGGAGAATGAGTTCCTGCGCGCGACATTCCTGCCGCAGTTCGGCGGACGGCTCGTTTCGCTCGTCCAAAAGCCGGGCGGGCGCGAACTGCTCTCGCGCAACCCCGTGTTTCAGCCGGCGAACCTCGCGCTGCGCAACGCGTGGTTTTGCGGTGGCATCGAGTGGAACACCGCGCTGCGCGGCCATTACTTCCTCTCCTGCTCGCCGGTCTTCGCCGCCGAAGTGCGCGGCACCGAGGGCGAACCGGTGTTGCGGCTCTACGAGTGGGACCGCGTGCGATGTTTCCCATGGCAGATTGATTTTCATTTGCCGCCCGGCTCGCCGTTCCTGTTCGCACGAATGCGAATTGTGAATCCGCACGACCGCGAGCTTCCGATGTATTGGTGGACCACCATCGCTGTGCCCGAACGAAAGGATGTCCGGACACTGGTGCCCGCAACCACGGCGCTCAACCACAGCCGTGAGACCGGCATCACGCTGGTCCCGCTGCCGATCTGGAATGGGCGCGACCAGACGTATACGACGCAATCATCGAGCGCGTACGATTTCTTTTCGCGCTTCGCCGCCGGCCAGCGACCCTGGATCGCCGCGCTTGACGGCGAGGGGCGCGGCTTGTTCGAGACCTCCACCGACCGTCTGCGCGGCCGGAAACTGTGGGGATGGGGCATGGCTCAAGGAGGCCAGCGCTGGCAGGAGTTTCTCTCGCTGCCCGGCGAAGCCTACATCGAAATCCAGGCCGGTCTCGCGCAGACACAGGCGGAAAGCATCCCGATGCCGGCGCGCGAAACGTGGTGCTGGACCGAGGCATTCGGCTCTCTCGAAACCGACCCGAAGCTTGTCCACGGCGCCGACTGGGCGCGTGCGTGGAAGACCGCCGATGAAGCGATCGAGAAAATACTGCCGCGAGCTCGCGTAGAGCAGCTCGACGCGAAATTCGCCGCCGTCACGACGCGCGCGCCGGAGCGGTCGCTGCGGCTCGGTTCAGGCTGGGCTGCGCTGGAACGCCGCCGCTGCGCCGCGCAAGGTCTGCCGGACCCCATTCCCGCCGAGTTGTCGTTTCCGAAAGAATCGCTTGGCGCGGACCAGGCACCGTGGCTCGCGCTGCTGGAGAAGAAGGAATTGCCCAAGCGCGATCCCCGCAAAGAGCCGGGCGCGTTGATGACACAACCGGACTGGCAATCACTGCTGGAGAAAACCCGGAGCAATCATTGGCTGACGTGGTGGCACCTCGGCAACCTGCGGATGGAGGCGCTTGATTTCGACGGCGCGGAAAAGGCGTGGCAGGCGTCGTTGAAATGTCAACCGACGGGCTGGACGCTGCGCAACCTCGCCGTCCTCGCCGAACGTCGCGGCGACAAGGAAAAAGCCTGCGAGTTGATGCGGCAAACATGGCGAAAAGGCCCGCAGATCGCGCCCCTCGCCGTCGAGTGTTTGCAGACGCTCACGCGAGCCGAGCGCTACGCCGAGGCGTATGACTTCGTCGCCACGCTCCCTGAGGCCGTGCGCGCTCATGAGCGTGTCCAGTTGCTCTGGGCCAAGGCTGCGATTGAGATCGGCAAACTCGACGGCGTTGAGCGCGTCTTCAACCATGAGTTCGCAACCATTCGCGAAGGCGAGGTCTCGCTGACCGACATGTGGTTTGCATGGCAGGAGAAACGCATCGCCGCCGCCGAGAAGATTCCTGTGGACGACAAGCTTCGCGAGCGCGTCCGGCGCGACTTCCCGCCGCCACGAGTCATAGACTTCCGCATGTATTCGACGAGCGGGCAGTAAACGTCGCTTTCGCAATTCGGGTCTTGGAAAGCCCGCGCGAATGGTTACATTGTGTCCAGCAACGTGCGGTACCGAATTGGAGTCAACATGCACAACCACGCATTGCAGCTTTTTCGCGCAGCGTTGATGGCGCTGACGCTCGCCACGATCATCTGCGCCAACGCGGCCGAAACCCAATCGCTCAACCCGAAACAGGCCTACACCAAGAAGGCGACGTGGGCCGAGACGATGATCGCCACGCGTGCCAACTGCGCCGAGTGGATCAAGGAAGCCAAGCCGAAGGAAGGCCAGCTCGTCGGAACGCCGCTGCCGCGACTCTGGGCGTTGATCAAACGTGATTGGCCGGCACAGTGCGGATGGTTCGCGAAGGATTTGCCCCGCAACCGCCATCTCGACTGGTTTCTCCATGCTCGCGACGTGAGCTTCGAGCAATGGTTGCTGAGTCTGATAGCGAAGCGACTCGACGAACAGTATGAGAACTGGGATCTGAAAGACCTCCAAAAACGGAAAGCACCGCCTGGCGATCCGCGCTGGCTCGATCACTATGGCCGTGCCAACCGGTACGAAGAGATTCTCACCGTCACACGCAAGCTCTGGCTGGCCGATCTGCGAAACGATTTTGAGTTCGTGGCAGTCAATGTGCTGTGTCGCCAGACGCCGTGCGAAGAACCGGGTTGGACGAAGTTAAAGGAGCATGCCGCGAAGTGCATTGACGCTGGGGCAGTCGCCCATGTCGGCAGCGTTCGCGAACTGCACGCGACCATCGAGTCGCTGACCGCCGCGATGCCGGAGCGTTTTTCCGGCGACGCGCTGAAAAAGCGGCTCACCGAAGCCGAGCCGAAGTGGAACGTCGTCATCGACGGGGTGCTAAACGAGGATGCGAAGGCGATGGAGCAGTTGCCGGCGCTCTACGGCGAAGTGCGAGCGTTCCGGCACTCGCTGTTGCTGGCGGTGCGCGGCATGGACGGGTTTCTGGGCACATGGTCGCGCGTCGGGTTGGAGCAGGAGTGGGAGGAGCAATTCGCCGCCTTGCAGCGCGACCTCGGCAACCGCGCGCATTTTGACGCCGTTGCGCCGGAGACGTTCCGGCAAGAGTCGCTGGTGCTGCCGGGCGACCGCGACCCCGCCGATATCGTGTTACGGCGAACGGCGGCGTTGCTGGCGGACCTGAAACTTCCGCAGTTCAATCAAGAATTCTCGGCGCTACAAGCCGCCAATGCCGCCATCGCGCCCGCGAATGTCGAAGCTCGCTACGTGCTCTATGCCGACGTGTGCCGGTTGCGGCGGCAGATCGCGTTCGCGAACCCGCTGCTCGCGTTCGACAAACTGCTTTTCCTCAAGCGCCACCTCGCCATCTACAACCACATGTGCGACCAGTATTATGGCATCACCGCGCGGCCCGGCGGCGCGGTCTGCGTGCTGGAGCGGCCCTTCAGCCCCGACGCGACAGTGCGTGACCTCCTCGCCAATTCGGAGGTCGAGCGCGGCCGGCTCAAGGGCCGGAAGCTCAACGGCGGCCCCAACCGCGACTACAAGCTCGGCTTCGACGGCGTCGGCAATCTCAGCGGCGATGAGACCGAGGGCGGCTCGTTCATCTCGCCGGACGTGTCGTTCGACGGGAAACAGATCGCATTCGCCTACGTCGAGTGTCGCGGCGAGCGCGGACATCGCGAGCATACCGATCCCAGTCGCGGCCACTGGGACGAAGGCCGCTGCTACCACGTCTTCAAGGCCAACGCGGATGGCTCGCGGCTGGAACAGCTCACCGACGGGACGTGGAACGAGTTTGACCCCTGCTGGATGCCCAGCGGGCGCATTGCCTTCATCAGCGAGCGCCGCGGCGGTTATCTGCGCTGCGGACGCATCTGCCCGACGTACACGCTTCACGATATGGCTGCCGACGGCAGCAACATCCGATGTCTCTCGCCGCATGAGACGAACGAGTGGCATCCGAGCGTCGCCAACGACGGGATGATCGTCTGGACGCGGTGGGATTACGTGGACCGCCACGGTGTGGTGGCGCATATGCCGTGGACCACGACGCCCGACGGCTGCGACCCGCGTGCTGTGCACGGCAACTACTCATTCCGAGGCAAGCGGGCGGACATGGAACTGGACGTGCGGGCAATCCCCGGCTCGCCGCGGTTCATCGCGACCGCCGCGCCGCATCACGGCCAGTCGTTCGGCTCGCTCATCATCGTGGACCCGCGCGCGAAGGACGACGACGCGATGGGGCCAGTCAAGCGCCTGACACCGGAGATCGCGTTCCCGGAGAGTCAAGGCGGCACGATCAACTACGGCGAGGCGTGGCCGTTGAGCGAGGATTATCACCTCTGCGTGTACGATGCCGCTGCCGGCACACATTCTTCGGGCGGCCCTGTGGGGAAAGGAGCGTATGGCATCTACCTCGTGGACAGCTTCGGCAACAAGGAACTCATCTACCGCGACGCCGCCATCGGCTGTCACAACCCGATGCCGCTCGCGCCGAGACCGAAGCCGCCGGTGGTCAACGAATTGTCCAAACCGCTTGCGGCGGGCCAGCCTGCGGAGGGAACGATGGCAGTGCTCGACGTTTACAACAGCCTCAAGCCCTGGCCGGCCGGCACGAAGATCAAGGCCTTGCGCGTTTATCAAGTCCTGCCACAGACGCTGGGTTCCGACGCCCTCCCGCACACGACAGGCGTGCAGATTCCGTTCTCCCTCTCGGTGAATGTCGCGCGCGCTGTTCTCGGCACCGTGCCGGTGGAGGCGGACGGCAGCGCTCACTTCATCGTGCCGGCACGCAAGGAGCTCTTCTTCCAGGCCGTTGACGAGAACGGCCTCGCCGTGCAGTCCATGCGCTCCGCCACGCATCTCCAAGCCGGCGAGAAACGCACCTGCCAGGGTTGTCACGAGCCAAAGACGCGCGCGCCGATCGCGTCGAAGGGCCAGCCACTGGCGATGCGGCGCGCGCCATCACGGCTCCAGCCGGATGTGGACGGCACCAACCCATTCAGTTATCCGCGGCTCGTCCAGCCGGTGTTGAACAAGAACTGCGTCGGCTGTCATCAGAAGAATTCCGACAAAGCGCCGCGGCTCGACGCGGAACCGGTTCAGATCAGTGGCACTTGGTGGCGGCGCGGGACCTTCTACGCCTCCTACGTGAGCCTCACGGAGAAATACGGCTTCTACGATTACGGCGGCCACGACTTCGGCGACGAGCGCGCGTATCGCACCATTCCCGGCCAGTTTGGCGCGCGGGCGTCGAAACTCTACCCGATGCTCGTCAAGGGTCACCACGACGTGAAGCTCTCGCCGGAGGAACTCCACCGGATCGCCGTCTGGCTCGACTCGACCTCGCCATTCTACGGCGTCTATGAGAATGAAGGCGGTATCGCCCAGCTACGCGGCGGGATCGCCAAACCGACACTGGAGTGAAGCTGATTCCAAAGGGCTCTGTGCCATGACAAGCAAGCAACGAATTGCGCTCGCGATGCAACACCAGCAACCGGACCGCGTGCCGGTGATGTGCCAACTCGCTCTTGGCCATTACTTCCTCAACGCACCGATCCCGCAACATCGCATTTGGTTCACCAGCGAAGGTTTCGCCGAAGCGCTCGTGCTGTTGCAGCGTCGCTATCGCTTCGACGGCATCCTCATCAACCTCCCCGGCCGGCCGGCGAACGTTCTCGACGACGTGTTGCGAATCGAGCGAACCGTCGACGGCGGCGAGCGTCTCATCTGGAAGAACGGCGATTACACGCTCGTGCCGCCAAACGACAGCGCGCATCATTACAGCGCTGACGGGTCAACGCCAAAGCGAGCGGACTTTGCCACACTCGATCCCGACCGGCTCGACAGTCTCGACGATTTGACCGGCTACATCTGGAACACCTATCACGTGCCGCAGCTGGCGGAGAAAACGCGACCCGGTCCTCTCAGCGAAGTGCCGGAGTATTTTTTCCGCACGATTGATTTCGTAAAAGCCGCTGTTGGCAACGAAGTCTCCGTCCACGGCGAGGTTTTCTCGCCGTTCACACACCTGATGGAACTGTTCGGCTACGAGGAAGCGTTGATGGCACTCATGACCGACCCGGCCAAGTGCCACGCCCTGCTGGATCGTCTCACCGTCACGGCCGTCGCGTGGGGTGTGGCGCAGGCACGGCGTGGCGTGGACGCAGTGCTCATCTCGTCGGCGTTTGCGGGCGGCGGGTTCATTTCACAGGAAATGTATCGCGAGTTCGTCCTGCCTTATGAACGAAGGATGACCGACGCGATCAAGCCCACCGGCGTACCGGTCTATACGCACACGTGTGGCCGGATCGGCGACCGGCTGGAGTTGATGGCGGAGACAGGCATTGACGGTCTCGACACGCTCGACCCGCCGCCGCTCGGCAACGTCGAGTTGGCGGAAGCGAAGCGGTGCGTCGGCGACCGGCTGTTCATCAAGGGCAACATGAACTCCGTGGCGCTGCTCGATTACAGGACGAAGGAACAGGTCATCGCCGAAGCCGGCCAGTGCATCCGCGCCGGCAAACCCGGCGGCGGCTACATCCTCAGCACGGCATGTTCGGTGGCACCGCGCGTGGAACCATGGAAGCTGGAGTTGCTCACGCCGCTGGCGGAGGAAATCGGTCGCTACGCGTGACGCGCGAAACCGCTACTTGAGCAGCGTCAGCAGAATCAGCCGCACATCCATTACCGTCTTGCCGGGCACCTTCAACGCGCGCAACGTCAGTTCGCCGTGGCCCGGCTTCAATTCCATCACGCCAAGCCGCATCGGCTTGAAGTCCTTCACATACGATTCGCCCGCGCGCGGGAAACGATCGTGCTCCTGCCCACGTAACGGCGGGTCGTGCGCTTCCGACACGGTGGCCTCGATGCGACTGCCGTTGAAACTCAGTTCGACGGTGGAGCCAACGTCGGCCTTGGGACAGGTGTAGTAAACGACAGCCTCATAGCGACCGGCTGCGGCGACCTCCACATCCCAAGTGATGCGGTCTTCGGTGCTGGTCCAGTTCGTGAAGAACGAGCAATTCGGCGCCCGGGCGCTGCGCTTGACGTTGCCGTGCGGGACGCCGTCGCGCGCGGGAAGCTGCGTGATCGGCATTTCACGATAACCCACCGTGAACGGCCACTCCTGTTTGCCGAGGCCCGTCAGAAGTTCATCCTTCCACTTGTCGAGGGCGCTCGACAGCCGCGCGGCAGCTTCAGGCTGCTCCTTGGCGACGTTGCGGTCCTGCCCGGGATCGGCGGCCATGTCGAACAACTGGTTCGGCACGACGAAACGGTGGCGCTGCGTGCGCACACTTACCTTGCCCGCCCAATGCGAGAAGATCATCCGGTCCGGCCAGTCTTTTCCGGCGCCGAGAAGCAGTGGTTTGAGGCTGACGCCGTCGAGCGGCTTGGTTCCAACGACTGGAACACCGGCGAGATCAGCCAGCGTCGGCAACAGGTCAATGGCCCCGGCGATCTGCGGAATCTTCGCGCCCGCAGGAATGCGTCCCGGCCAGCGGATGAAAAATGGCGCGCGCACGCCGCCCTCGTCCACGGAACCTTTCCGGCCCTTCATGCCGCCGTTCCAACGCCAGCCGTTCGGACCGTTGTCGCTGAAGTAAATGACGATGGTATCTTCGGCGAGCTTGAGGTCGTCGAGTTTCCGCAGCAGCCGGCCGACGTTCCAATCGATGTTCTCACACATCGCCAGGATTGCCCGCGTCTTGGCCACGTCTTCGCGATCAGGATCGCGGTCGCGCATCGTCAGCGTCAAGTTGGCGAACTTGCTGTAGAACCGATCCGGCACCTGCGCGGGCGTATGCGGCGAATTGAACGGCACGTAGCAGAAGAACGGCCGTTTCCGATGCTGCCCCATGAACCGCATCGCGTGATCAGTCAGGTCATCAATGATGTAGCCCTTGCCCGTGACAAGCCGACCGTTGTGCTCCAGCGGCGCGTCGAAGTAGTCACCCCAATGCCCGGAGCAGAACCCGTAAAACTCGTCAAAACCCCGGCCGCGCGGATGATACGGATACTGCATGCCGTTGTGCCACTTGCCGAACGCGCCTGTCACATAGCCGGCCGCCTTGAACGAGTCGGCAATGGTTTTTTCGGCGAGGTTCATCCGCTCGCCGCCGGTGGAAACGTTGAAAACGCCACTGCGCGGGTGATAGCGCCCGGTCAGAAACTCTGCGCGCGTCGGCGAACAGACCGGGCAAACGTAGAAGCGGTCGAACATTGCACCAGCGCTCGCGAGCGAATCAATGTGCGGCGTGGCGAGGTTGGAGTTGCCATTGACGCTGAGATCGCCCCACCCCTGGTCGTCAGCCAGGATGATGAGAATGTTGGGTTTGCTCGTGGACGCACCCGCGCCAGAGACCGGGCTGCAAACAACTCCCAGCGCGCAGAGAATGACCAGCAAGTACTTCATGGTTTGGACTCCTTTCGGCGGAATCATTTTTCGCCTCCACAATGAACGTTGCCAAAGTCCATCCGAGAGGCCATTTGCCTAGTGTAACACGTAGTCCACCGCCGAAGTTGCGGGGAATTTCAATCGTTGGTCAGAAAGCGGCTCGCTGCTCGCGGTCGTTGCCTGGCCGGTTTCGTCCCGCGCAGTGACGCGAACATTCGCCGCTGGTTTGCCAAGCAGCATCCGCGTGTCGAGCACGATGTGCCTGCAGCCGCGGTCGCCGGGTGTGTTGGCGAGTTGTGAATCCGTGCATTTCGCCGGCAAATTCGGCGGGCTGAAGTTCTTCCAGAAGCCCAGGTAGCCGCACGGAATCAGCCTCCACGTGTTGCCCTCGCGTTTCAACCACACCGCGCCCTCGACCTCCAACGGCCCTTCGCTGGCGCGAGCTTCGCCGGTATTGAGGTAGATGTAGTCGGGACATTTCACAAAATCCACGCGTTTGCCGGCCACCAGCGTACTGTAGGCGAGAATCTCGCCCGGTTTGATCGCGAGCCAGCCAAACGGCGGCAGTTCATAACTGCGGCCATCGCACTCGATCTTCCACGGTTTTTCGGCGTTGTAGTTCACATGAACCACCAGCTCGCGCGAGTAGCGCACGCGGACGCGACCGAGCTTCTGTGAGTCTTCCGCGAGAGCGCGGCTCGTCGGCACGAACCCGACGCCATTGTGATAATGAATGGCCGCGACTGTGTCGGCAAGATACTCGCGCTGCACGCCCTGCATGACTGCGTAGTAGTGGATGAACCGCGACAACGGCGGCGCGTAGCCGTAGCCCAGAATGAGCATATGTCCATACGCGAGACTCGCCGAGACATAGCGGTAGAAGTCCAGCGGCGCGGCGCCACGACCGCCATCCGTATGCAGACCGGTGCGGACGTTCTGGCCGAAGAACGCACTCGGCGCATAACCCATCATCATGCCGTGTTCGAAGGGATGAATCTTCAACAGATCGAAATCCACCAGCGGCGGCAGGTCGGGCGCAGGTTTCGATGCCACCAACGTCGCGTAGTCCATGTCGCATACGCCGGCATAAAGCCATCGTGAGATGCCTTCGCTAACGGTCGAGCCATACCACTTGCGCGCTTCGAGGATGCAGTCGCCATTCGCGATCACCTGCGGCCGCGCCATGCCCGCACCCTCGACGCCGGCCTCGTAATCCAGCGCGGTCAGGTCGCGGTTGGTGTGCACGTCGAGGTAAACGCAGTCGGCCGGATAGTGCTGTCTGACCTTCTGCCCCGTCATTTTCACGAGCAGCGGCATGGCGTTGGGCTTCGCGGCGAAGTTGCCAAACCATGCATCGCGGAAATCGCCCTCCGCTGTCAGCGAAACTTTGTTTTCATCGAACCACTCGTTGCCGGGCCAGTAATCGGTCGAATCAATGTAGAAACCGAACAGGTAACCCAGCGACTTGATGGCGCGGCGAAAATCCTGCACCTGTGGAATCGTGAACTTCGGATGCGGCCGCCAACGGTCTGCAAAACCCTCCGAGTAGTCGTCGCACAACACGCCGGCGAAGTCGCAGGCGATCAAGTGGTCAATCCCGTGGCGCTTCAACGTAGAGTAGAAATTCTGCGTCCACGCGCGGCCCATGAAAAAAGCATATGGCGCGAGCCGTTCCCGGTTCGGCGAGACACGATTGCGCGCGTTGGGCAGCGTGTCGGCAAACTCCGGCGAGACCGTGACCAGCACGCGTTCACGCAAATCGTTTCGCCGGCCGTTGGTGAGCGACGTATAAACCGTCCCCTTGAACAAGCCGATCCGATCGTTGGCCGGCGGCGTCACGGTCGCGTTTACGCTGGAGAAATCGCTGTGATACCAGTCCGGCAGGACTGAGACGAACAGGCCGCCCGCGCAAGCGATCCACGGGCCCGGTTTGCGGCCCATCATGAGGTAAGGCACTTCGATGCCGCGGGGGGTGGGCAAACCGGCGACATGGCCGAGCGTAACCCCAGCCGCAGTGCCACCGGCACACGTCATGTCCACAATCAGACTGCGCCCTCGAAGCGAGTAACTGGCAGTCCATTCAACGGCGTTCGTCCCGTGCTGCATCCGCCAACGTGCCGACAGTTTCCCGCCCTTCAACTGCGACGACACCAACTTCGCCTCGCCGGGCGCGGGCAGATATTCACCTTCTCCAAAATCGAGCGACATGCCGCCGCCGTCCAGAGGCCGAAACATCGGGCCGTTTTCCCATTGCGCCGTGACTCCATTCAGAAAGCCCTCAGCAAGCCGCACACAGAAGCGCAGCGTGCCGCCCTGCCCCTCCGAGAGAAACTCCGCGCCACCATCCAGCGCTTTCGCGCTGACCTTCACATTCTTGGGCGGCGTCGGCAGCATGCCGTCGTCAGAAGCCGGGAAGACGGACCGCTTGGACTTGTCGAGTTTGGCGAACGGCCTGCGGTTTTGCTGATAAAACGTCAGCGATTCGAGATAAACGCTTCGCTCCGCGGGTGCGTTGTCGTGCTCCATCGTCAACGCCATGAGCTTCATTGGGAACCGCGCGCGGGCGACCGATTTTGAGTCGAGCACACCGTGCAGCAGATTCCAGTAACAAGAGTTGAGCGGGCCAAGGTCCAACTCGAACTCGCGCCCGCCCGCATCTTCCAGCAGTGCAACAAACCGCGGATGCCGATCCTTGTAGCGGTCGAACGCGCCGTAGAGCCAGAGGTTCGCCGCGTCAAACTTCTCGGGGATCACCACGGGCTGTGGCGGACGCAACACGATGACGGAATTTCTGCCGCCTCCAGCATAGCTGAGCTTCGCCACCTGCTTGCGCCAGAGCAAGTGTTCCACCGACGCAGCGAGCGCCACCTTCGCATCGCCCAGCACGTTCACCTTCCAGCCGTGCAAATCCTCGAACGCAACCTGGGCCGGTGGCGATTCCTTGCGGCCCGACCAGACGATTTCGTAAGCGCGGTCGCCCGGCTTGGCGTTGGCCGCCAGTTTTGTTTCCACCGATGCCTCGCGAATCGCCGCGCCTTTTTGCGCGTCGCGCCGCAAACGTTCCACATCCGCCGCCTTCATCACGCCGAGTGTCACGTGGTCGAGCACCAGCGGCACGCGATCGAGTTTCATCACGCCGGGCAATGATGGAATCAGGTGACGGAACGACAACGTCGTTGGCTCGCCGCTGTTCACCAATCCCGTGAGATCGAACACGAACTCAAAATCGTGCCCGGTGCCGGCCCAGTTTGACGCGTAGTCGCGGCCAAAAATCGTTTGCCAGCCCTGCCGCACAGGGTCAAACCACTGGAAATGATATTGCGTGCGCGGCGGGTCGAAATGCACCGGCTTGTTCAGCAGCCTGGGCCGCAGCAGCGTTCCGCCCAGAGGCACGTTATCGAGCAATACCTGCATCACATAGTTGCAGCCGCCGCCGGAACCCTTGGTCTGCGTCCGGGCGCGCAACGCGAGCACGGGCCGCTCGTCATCGCCAAACTTCAGCGCCTCGATGCGTCTCGTCCACGTTTGCCCCGCGTCCACCTCCAGTTCTGGGTCGTGAATTACGACACGCCCTGGCGTGAGCGGCAGATTCTCCCAAGCGGCGGTTGCCAACGGAGGTTGAAACCAAATTGCAGTGAGGAGAAAAGCGACGGCAGACAGTCGGTGATTCTTCATATGCAACGGGCCTTGTGACTACTTTTTACAGCGACAACCAGTGGCGCCAGCATACTCGGCGGGCTGGTCAACGCTGTAACCTGCACCGGCTGGCCGACGACGTGGAAATAAACCGTCAGTTCCTGACGTTGCGCTGCCGCGCGGAAACGACCGTCAGCGCCAAGACGAAAGGCCGGCTCGCCACCCGCGCCGAAGTCCGCCATGCCGAACGCCACCACACGCTGTTTGTCGGCCAGATGGCCCCAGCCTTCGCAATGCTTGCCCGACGCGTAAATCGAGGACGGCTCGGCCACGCCCGTCAGCACTCGCCAGCCGGCCGCATCCTGTCGCAACACGAGCGCTTCATTGGGCTTGCGGAAGTACCCGTAGAGCCAGCTCTCGACGCCGAAGTCCCAAAGCACTGGCGGCTCCGGCAATGCGAAGTGCGCATCCACGGCAAGAAGTGTCGGTTTCGCCGCCCGCTGTGTGATCTTCACCCACGATTTGCTGCTGACGTATTCGAGCGTCACCGCGCCGAGCCGCACCGTCACGTTGAACGGCCCGCGCTTGAGCACCTCTGCCTTGCCCGACGCCAGCGTGGTTGTGATGCCGTCGGACGCGACGAACTCGGTCTTGCCGTTGATGAGGGAGGTCAGCAGCGGCTTGCCGTCGCGGCGGATTTTGTGGGCGATGGCGTTCGATGCCACAGTGATTTCGTCTGCCGTCTCCGTCACGCCCAGTCCTCGCCCGCCTGGCTGGGCTGTTCCTCCGGAGAGTTCCACGCAATACGCGTCGGTTCCCTTCGGGCCGATGCTCGACGTGAAATCCACGTCCAGCCCGCGCACGGAACCGTCAGGCCACTTCGACATGGCTGTGAACTGCGCCGCCACCCTTTTGCCTTTCGCGTCGAGCAACCGCCCCATCGCTGCGTCGCGCAGCGCGCCTTGCGGAGCTTCCAGCGACGCGGTGACTGGATAACCGAATCGCCGCAAGCCGGTGGTTTCGGTGACGGTGAACTCGATAGGCGCTGCAAGCGCGTGAGAGACAAACACAATCTGAGTGCCAACAAACAAGGCGAGCAAGAAAGCGGTCTTTCTCATGCCGCGAGATTTACCGGACATCGGCGTCAATGTCCACCCCACACCACATCGAAGAAGCTGGAACCGCGCCAAGAACCGTTACCGTTCGCAAAGATGCAACAACCGCGCCACGGCGCGCGCGATGAAAGCCACGTTCGGCGTGTCGGAGTGAACACACAGCGTGTTCGGGTGGCACGGCAATCGTTTGCCGGATTCGGTTGCGATGGTGCCGCTGGCCAGCAACACGCAGACCCGCTCCACCACGTCGTCAATATCAGTCCAGAGCGCGCCGCGTTCGCCGCGCGGCACCAGCGAGCCGTCGTTGCGATAGCCACGGTCAATGTAAGCTTCCTCCCACGCTGTCACGCCCACGCGCCGCGCGAGCGCCGCCACGCGTCCGCCAGCCTTCGCGTAGATCTTGGTGCCGGGCCAGCAACGCTTCACGGTCTCCACGTAGCGCCGGGCCACCGCGCCGTTGGTCTCGCTCGCGTGGTAGAGCGCGCCGTGCAGCTTCACATGATGCAGCTTCACGCCTTCGGCGCGCGCCAACCGATCCAGCGAGCCGACCTGCTGGAGCAGCAACAATTCCATTTCGTCTGGTGTGACCTTGACCGGCGTCCGGCCGAAGTCGCCGCGGCTCAACGGCCCCGGATGCGCGCCGAGCCTCACACAGAACTGCGAGGCCATCCCAACACATGCCTTCATTGTGGCAAGGTTGCCGGCGTGGCCGCCACAGGCGACGTTGGCCGATGAGATCCATCGCATCAACGCCCGCGTCCGTGCCAACGCTTCGCCTTCACCCAGATCACAGTTGAGGTCGAGTTTCATACCAAGAACGGAGATGCGTGTTTACGTATTCCCGCCCCGCGCTGCAAGCTGAAACCTTGCTCTTTGAAGAAATCGCGGTCGGGACACGGTTGACCCTCCAGCGGGCGCAACTCGGCACACGCACCATTTGAATCATGCGCGAATCGCACTCCGAAGCCCCCTCACCCAGCCCTCTCCCCATCCGATGGGGAGAGGGTGGCCGAAGGCCGGGTGAGGGGTTGCCTCGCGCATTTCTTTCTTGGCGCGTGCCGAGTTATGCCCCCATCCAGCTAACCTCGCGCTTGCGCCTTGACTATCGGCGAGACATGCTTGCAGACGTGAATGGAAGACGCGTGATTCGAGTTCTCACCGGGGCATTTGCCGTCCCGGCAGCGATCCTCCTTGATGGTCTCTGAAGATTGCAGGCATCTTGAAGAGGAAGAACATGAAACCGCACAAACCATTTTGGGGATTGCTCCAGCGGCGGGAGTGTCTGGTCCCGACGTTGCGCGGCTGGGCGCTGATGCTGGTGACGGCGATGACGCTGGCAGTGATCGTGGTGGGGAACCTGCATTCTTTCCTGACGGTCACGGCCCCGGCGGCTGGCGAAGTGCTTGTCGTCGAAGGATGGGCGCCAGATTATCTCTTTGAGGAGACTGTCGTTGAATTCAAACGGCACCCCTATAAAAAGGTGTATGTCACAGGAGGACCTCTGGAGCAAGGCTCACACCTCTCCGAATACAAAACCTACGCGGAACTCGGCGCGACCATATTGCTTCGCATGGGCTTGGACCGCGAGACTGTCCAAGCCGTGCCATCGTCACCGGTGCGGCAGGATCGCACCCATGCCGCAGCAGTGGCTCTGAACAACTGGCTGCGGCGACACAACGCGATGCCGGCGAACCTCAATGTCGTATCGCTCGGTGCTCACTCACGGCGGAGCTGGCTGCTTTTTCAGAAAGTATTTGGCGGAAACACGCGCGTAGGAATCATTGCCATCGAGGACCGCGACTACGACCCGAAGCATTGGTATAAGACCAGCCTGGGCGTGCGGCTGGTGACTGACGAGGCGATTGCCTACCTCTACGCCCGGTTTGTGTTCTCGTCCCCCAAGGAACCGCAAACCGCACCCACGAGCACCCGATGATTGAGACGATCATTTTCGACGCGGAGGGTGTCGTCATTGACACCGAACCGATGTGGGACAAGGCACAGGAGGAGTTCCTGCGCCGGCGCGGCGTCGTTTACGACCGCGCCAAGCTCAAACACCTGCTCAGCGGGTGCGACGCGTTGAAAGCAATCGAGATTACAAAGGCAGAGTGCGGCATTTCGGGCAACACCCGATTGCTTTCCGAAGAGCGCATGGAACTGGTCCGGCGCCAGCTTGAGGAGCAGGTGGAATTCATCGCCGGTTTCATGGAGTTCTTCCAACGCGTTCGGCCGGCCTTTAAGACCTGCGTTGCCACGGCGATGGCGGGGGAATTGCTGCGGATTGCCGACCGGCGGCTGCGCTTGTCGGAACTGTTTGGCGGAAGAATCTTCGCACTAACCGCGCTCGGTCTTCGCTCGAAGCCCAACCCGGACATCTTCCTCCACGCGGCGAGCCAGCTGGGTTCAAAGCCTGAGAACTGTCTCGTGATTGAGGATGCGCCGCACGGCGTGGAAGCGGCACGGCGGGCGGGCATGAGGTGTATTGCCATCACCACAACCTACGACCGCGAGAAACTCCGTGGAGCGGAGCGCGTGGTGAATTCGTTCGCCGAAATCGGCACGCTCTGACCGCGTCGCGCTTCCGGCGCGGCGTCACATGTTCTTGGCCTTTTCCAGCAGCATCGGGCGCGCTTCATCCATCATGTCCTTCACATCGTCGTAACGCATGGTGCGCTGCTCGAACGTGCGTTTTTGGAGTGCGCCGAGGAACCGGCCCTCGAACTCACGGAAGTAGGAGCCGTAGATGTGATAGCTGTCGGCCATGTGGCAGTAGCGTCCCACCGCCACCTCACGTCCTATCAACTCCGAGACGCGCGCGGCGATCTTCTTCTGCAACTGCACCAGCGCGAACATGTTCATGAACGCGGCTTTGTAGGCGTCGTTGGAGCGGAAGCGGACATTCATGCTCAGCACCGGCTGGTCGGCCTCCTCTTCCAAAATACGGCACCAAATGCTCTGGAGGCACGCTGGATCGTAACAGTCATTGTCCTCCCAGACCTTCCACGTCACCGCTTGCGCGCGGCGCGTGTGCGGCGTCTTGGCCAGCTTGCGGCAAACCGTCTCGATCTGATCCACCGGTTTCATTCCCGGCACGGTGTAGCCAAACAACCGCTGGTGGTAGGTGTACTCCCAGCGCGTGTCCTTCGGGTCGTTCGGGTCGCGCACAAGGTGATCCTTGATGCCTTCGAGCACCTCCATGACGTATTCCTGGAGTTCCACCGGCCCACCAGGGAAATCCATGTGGATCATCGGCTCCGAGAGTGGCTCGGTGATCGTGATCATCATGGTGGCGTCCTTGCTGGGCGGGTCGCTCGGCTTGTCGTATTCGGTTTTGACGTTGCATCCATTCTTGTGCAACTCGATGAGCGAGAGTTCCCAGGCGCGGGCGATGCAGTTGGCCTCGACGTGGAGGATTGGTATACCTTTCATAGAGTGTTCGGTGACTGTTTTGCCGCAAACAATTGGACGCGTCTTTACCACGCCCCATCATCACGTTCAACCTTCATCTCTGCAACCTTCGACAATTGTGAGCCAGGAAGAATGCGTTGAGCACTCCGACAGGGAATACTCCCAGCGCGAAAGGATTCTGCTTTGAACCGCCCTGACTGCGGCGTAATCTGTGCCGGATTCAACGTCCTGCGGTCCTGATTGCGCAAATGAACTGCGACAACCACCCCGCAAAAGCGAAAGTTGAGGTTATGGCCTCCCAGGAAAAGACACAGAGCGCGGCAACCACAGTCGCATCCAACTCAAGGCTCGCGTCACTCGACGTATTGCGCGGACTGGACATGTTCTGGATCGTCGGTGGAGGCACGGTCGCAAAATCAGCAGCGGAGGCCAGCGGCTGTTCGTGGTTGCAGTGGGTTCCTGTCCAGATGAGCCATGTGCCTTGGGACGGGTTTCACTTTTACGACCTGATTTTTCCGTTGTTCCTGTTCATGATCGGCGTCGCCATTCCTTACGCCTTGGGCAAGCGCCTCAGCCGTGGCGACAGCCTGGCGGGGATCTACAAACATCTCATCATCCGCGTGGTCATCATGATCGTGCTGGGGATGATGGTTAACGGAAGCCTGTTGACGTTCAATCCCGCCAAGTTCGAGTTGACCTACAGTGTGCTCCAAATGCTCGCGTTGGGCTATTTCGTGGCCGCGGTCCTGTTCCTGAATCTCAACCTGCGCAACCAAATCATCGCCACGGCTGTCATGCTGGTGGGCTACTGGGTGTTGCTGGCGTTCGTGCCCGGTCCCGGCCACGAGATCGGAAAATTCCGCGAAGGCTGCAACGTGGGCGATTGGGTGACGGAATGGTTGTTTGGCAGATGGCGGGGCCATCAAATCGGCTGGGTTGTCGGCATCCTCGGCCATGCCTCGACGGCAATGCTCGGCGTGTTCGCCGGCCATCTGCTCCGGTCCGGGTTGGGCGTGCAGCAAAAGCTCGCCCGCCTCGCATGGCTGGGCGCCGGCTGTCTCGCGGCAGGATTCCTCTGGAGCGGATGGATCACCGAATGGTTTCCGGACGTGCGGCTGTTCGGCTGCGATTGGAGCCAGTGGCCCATCTGGTTTCCCATCATCAAGGTCCGGTGGACAAGCTCCTACGCGTTGTATGCCGGCGGCATCAGCTATCTGCTGCTGGCGGCGTGCTACCTGATTGTTGACGTTTGGGGCTTCCGGCGTTGGACAATGCCATTCATGGCTATCGGCGCCAACTCGATCTTCGCCTACATGGCGTGGATGCTGTGCAGTTCGGCTTTTCGGCGCGTGTCGGAGGTTTTCCTCGGCGGGTTGAAACCTTATGTCGGCCCGTGGCACGACACGATTCTCGCGGCGGGCGCGCTGGCGGTGTTGTGGACGCTGCTCGGCTACATGTATCGCAAAGGAACTTTTGTCCGCATCTGATCAATCGCACACCTCACCAAGGAAACTGCTGTGAAGAACTCGACTCATCTGTCACGACGAAGTTTTCTCCGGCGCGGCAGCGCCGCCGCCGTTGTCGCTGCGATTCAGCCCGGCCACCTCATCGCCCAGGAACGCGCACCGGCAAAAGAAACGAAGTCCCACAAATACGAAGACCTGCTGCCGGAAGAGTTCTTCGCAGAACTTGAGCGTGCGCCCATAGTTTACTGGAGCTGCGGCAGCATGGAGGAGCACGGGCTGCAAAACGCGCTGGGCACGGACTTGTTCACGGCCTATGAGATTTGCCTGCGGGCCGTGAAGATCTCCGGCGGCATCGTCTTTCCGCCAGTGCCGTTTGCCATCGCCTACCCGCCGCCGGGCCTGTCGCGGCGGGAACTGCGCGAGAAGACCAAGGAGACTTTCCCGCCGAGCCTTTGGGTCAGCGGCGAACTTTGCCGGCAGCTCTACACCGAGCTGATGGAATCGCTCGCCGATCTCGGTTTTAAAGCCTGCATCGCCTTCGGCGGACACGCACCCGCGGACAGCTTGCTTCAGCAAATTGAGAAGGAACTCGGTGGCCGCATCGGGGCCATGAGGTTCTGGGGCGGTGGAACAGTGAGGATTCTGCAGGATCACTTGAGAGAGCAGGCGAAGGAAGACCCGCTGGGCACAGGCCACGGCATGAAGTGGGAAACCTCGATGGTGATGGCGCTGCATCCCGAATGGGTGGATCTGCCGCGCGCGAAACGGATCAAGGACTTCGCCCTGCCCTCGCAACTCAAGAAACAATCGCAGGAACGAATTGACCACATCGCCACCGCCAACGCCGAACTCGGCAACCGCATCCTCAATCTGGCGGCCGAACGTACCGCCAAACTGGCGCAAGAGATGTTGAAACCGGAACCAGCAAAGTGAGAGACGACTGTATCAGCCACCACCACTGCCCCAGGAAACCTTT
The DNA here is from genome assembly GCA_016235595.1 of Verrucomicrobiota bacterium. Taxonomy (GTDB): domain Bacteria; phylum Verrucomicrobiota; class Verrucomicrobiia; order CAIQCK01; family CAIQCK01; genus CAIQCK01. The sequence continues at coordinate 95,713 of JACRJX010000007.1, read as the reverse complement.
CCGGCAAGAGACCTTTCACCATAGGAATCAAACCATGAATACACCACACCCTGACATCCTGCCGCCGCCGCAGAAGATCCTGCGCCATTCACGCCGCGGATTTCTCAGAACGATCAGCGCTCTCCCCATTGCCATGAGCGCCGCGCGACTCGCCAGCCATGCCACGGCCGCGACCGCAGCGGCAGGCACGCTTCCACAGATCCGTTTTGGCCCCCACTCCATGTCACGACTGGTGTGCGGCGCCAACCCGTTCAACGGCGGTTCGCATCTCTCCGTGTTTGTGAACAAGGAAATGAAGGAATACTACACGCCGGCGCAGGTATTGAAGACCTTGCGGCACTGCCAGGAGGTCGGCATCAACTTCTGGCAATCCGCCAACAAGAACTTCGAGTTGTACCAGCAGTTCGTCGCCGAGGGTGGCCGGATGCGATACATCTCGCTGGGCACCGATCCAAAGGAAATCAGCCCGCTTCTGAAGGCCGGCTGCGTCGCCATCGCCCACCACGGTGAAGTCACTGACCGGCTCTTCAAGCGCGGCCAACTCGATGAGATACACGATTTCCTCAAGCGCGTGCGCGACGCCGGGGTCATGGTGGGGGTCTCAACCCATATGCCTGCCGTGGTTGACGCCATCGAGTCAAAAGGCTGGGACGTGGACTTCTACATGTGCTGTGTCTATGAACGACATCGCAGTGCCGAGGAGTTGCAGAAGCTGCTGGGCGCGGTGCCGATTCCCGTCGGCGAGGTCTATCTGCAAAGCGACCCGCCCCGCATGTTCAAGGCCATGCGGCAAACCAAACGTCCGTGCCTCGCATTCAAGATTCTTGCCGCAGGCCGGCTCTCCGAGCGTCGCGAATGGGTCGAGAATGCCTTCAAGCAAACTTTCGCGGGCATCAAACCAACCGACGGCGTTATCGTGGGTATCTACGACAAGTTCGCCGACCAACCCGCTGAGGACGCAAGTTTCACCAGGCGATTTGGAGTATCTGCCTGATAAGCGCCCCCATGACAAGGCACTCCCGCCACTCCGCCTAAAGTATCACTCCCCAGCCAAACCCCAGCCTTGATTTGCCGGCGGATGTGCTCTATGAGGGGGACCTGATTTTGGAATAACCTTTATGCCGACAGTCATCTCATCCAATATCGCGGTGATGTTGGAACCTCTCCCTGAAAGGAATACACCTCAATGACCCTCCCCATGACCCGACGTAGTTTTCTGAAGACCGCTGCCCTCGGCGCTGGTGCGGCCACCGGTTCGAGCCTCTTTTGTGCGCCGAGCATTTTTGCGGCCGGCAAGCCCAGCTCGAAGCTGGCCACAGTGGTCATCGGCTGCGGCGGACGCGGCGCGACTTTTCACATCCCGGCCGCGGCAGGCGAGCGGCTGGTCGCCCTCGTGGATGTGGACGACAAACGCCTCGAGATTGCGGCACGGCCCCCGAAGGCAAAGCATCCGGCCGGCGACGAGAAAAAAGTGGCCGGTGTTGATTTCTCCCGCGTGAAGAGGTTCACCGATTACCGGAAGATGTTCGACAAGATGGGCAAGGAGATCGATGCAGTGTTCATCGCCACGCCGAACCATCACCATGCACCGATATCATTGATGGCGATGCAGCTCGGCAAGCATGTCTATTGCGAGAAGCCACTCTGCCATGACGTCTCCGAAGCGCGCCGCATGGCGGAGTTCGCCGCAAAATACAAGGTCGCCACGCAGATGGGCAACCAAGGCCACTCCTGCGAGGGCATGCGCCGTCTCTGCGAATACATCTGGGCCGGCGCGATCGGCAAGGTCACGACGGTTTATACGTGGAGCAACCGCGCCAACGGCGGTGTCGGGCCGCGCCCGGCAGCGACACCGGTGCCGAAGGGACTCCATTGGGACGAATGGATCGGACCTGCGCCGTATCGGGAGCATCACCCGGACACGATCGTCAAAGCCAAGGATGGAACGACCAAAGTCGTCGAACTCCACCCGCACGAGTGGCACAACTGGCACGATTTCGGCAACGGCTCGCTTGGCAACATGGGCTGCCACATCATCGATGGCGCGTTCTGGGCGCTCAAGCTCGGTCACGCGGCATCCGTCGAGGCCGAGGAGGTGATTGGCGGCAGCGACGAGCGTTATCCGGTCGGCACGCGCATCCGCTGGGACTTCCCCGCCCGTGGCGACATGCCGCCGGTGAAGCTCTACTGGTTCGACGGCAAGAAGAAGGGCGCCAAGATGGAACTGGACGCCAATGACGTGCCGGGCAGCGTCGCCGCCGGCTCGCAAAACCTCCCACCGCTGGTCGAGGAATTGGAGAAGAAATACAAGATCAAGCTCGGCGGCAACGGCGCGCTCTACGTCGGCGACAAGGGCGTCATTTGGAGCGACACCTATTGCATGAGCGTGCGCATCATCCCGGAGTCGCAACACAAGGCCACGCCCGTGCCGCGTAAAACACTTCTGCGCATCACTGGCAGCCACACGGACGATTTCCTCCGCGCCTGCCACGGTGGCGAGCCGGCCTGCTCGAACTTCGCGTATGCCGCGCGGCTGACGGAAGTGGTGCTGCTCGGCTCGCTCGCCTACATCGCCGGCCCCGGCAAAAAGATCGAGTGGGACGGCCCCGGCATGAAATGCGCCAACATGCCAGAGCTGGAGCGTTGGGTGAAGTGCCCCGTCCGCAAAGGCTGGGAAGTCTAGGCGCAACTGAATAACGTTTGACCGGCAAGGGAACCGGAAATGTGCTTGCTTTGAGGCCTTGGTTGTTCTAATAGAGGAATACAGTCTCTCTATTGGAACAGCGATATGCCCGCCAAGGCCACAGCACAACATCGGAACCACTCCGGAGTCCCCATCCTCGACCGGGCGCTGCACGTGCTCGATCATCTGCGCCAGTCCCCACAGGGCCGGTCGTTGACGGAAATCGCCCGTGCGCTGGGATTCCCAAAAAACACGGTCCACCGAATCCTGAACACGCTCGCGGGACATGACTACATCCGACGAGACCCGTCCACGCTGCTCTACACACTCAGCCGCAAGATGGCCACGCTCGCCTACGACAGCGCACAGGATCGTGGCCTGATGGAGAACTCGCTCGACGTGATGCGCCGGCTGCGCGACGCGACACAGGAAACGGTAGTCATCAGCATTCTCGATCAAGGCGAGGGCTTGGTGCTGGAACAAGTCCAGAGTTCTCATCCCTTCCGGTTCGTCTGCGATCCCGGCACGCGCCAGATCATTCACACGTCGGCTTCCACGAAGGTCATCCTGGCGTTCTTGCCGGAAGCCGAGCGCGAAGCGGCCTTGAAAGGCGTCTCGTTCAAGCGGCTGACGGCAAACACGATCACGAGCCGCGCCGGGTTCGACGAGGCGCTATCCAAAGCGCGGCAAAAGGGTTACGGCACGGACTGTGGAGAGGCGCTGGATGGCGTTCACTGTGTGGCTGCGCCCATTCTCAATCACCAGGGTTTCCCAGTGGCCGCGTTGACAGTCACAGGTCCGACAGAACGAATTCCTGCCTCGCAGTTTCCAACGCTGGGCGCTTTGGTCATCGAACATGCGACGGAGATTTCGAAGCGCCTTGGCTATGGCCTGAACGGCAAACGCAGGAGTAACAACCCCGCTGGATGAAGGAGAAAGACAATGATCGCGCACCTCAAATCTCAAACCTTTGGCATGGTTTTGTGGCTTGTGTTGCCACTGGTGAGTCTCGCCGCTGATCCGGCCTGCTACCAAAAACAGGCGACATGGGAGGAAACCATCCGCATCACGCGCGAGGCGCTGGCGGCGAAGGAAGCCGACGCTGAAAAGGCGGCCAAGAAAAACAAGAAAGCCGATGCACGCCAAAAGGCCGCCGCTCGCCAGCAAATCTGGCAACAGGTGATCCGCGATTTCCCCGGCGCCGACGACCGCGACGGCATCTGGTCGGGCGATTGGAAGGCCGGTGATTTCAAGGGACTCGCAAACCGCTACGTGAACGCAATGATTGGGCCGCTGCAGCAGGAAGCGCGGAAGCTCGCGACGACGGCGGCCTCGCCTGCCGATCTGGAGAACATCCGCAAGCTCTATCGCCAGTCGTGCGTGTTCAGCGAAACCATCCAACGGCTCGAAGGCGCAGACCCGAAAACCATCGCGCTCGCACTCAATGACATGGCCCAAACCTGGCCGGATCGCTGCGATACAACGAAGCATCGGACGTTGCTCGACGCGCTAAAGGAGCGCGACGGACTCCTGGCAGCGTTGCGCGAGTGCAAGCGCGATGCGGTGGGGCGCGCCGACGCGCTCGTGTCCGATGTGCGCGCGGCATTGCTCGCGAATCCGCTGCTGGACTTCAACAAGTTACTCGTGCTCAAGCGCGGCGTTTCCGTGCCGGCCACGCATGCCATAAGCTATGACATCGGCCAGCCGAACAACTGGCGCACCGACGACGTGGTCGTCCGCAAAGGCTCGTTCCGCGACGAGATCGCCGTGCTCTCCGACCTGCGCGGCGCGGGACGGTTCGAGACGATCTACGCAGCCCAGGACATGGAAACCCTCTTCGCGCCCGACCTGAACTTCGACGCTGACCGGATTCTATTCTCGAAGAAGAGCGCGAAGGAGAATGGACTGCGGCTTTGGGAGATTGCCGTGGACGGCAAAGGCCTGCGGCAGGTTACGCCCGACGATGGCGACGACGTTTCGCACATGGAGCCGTGTTATCTGCCGAATGGTGACATCGTGTTCACCTCAAGCGCGATCTACAAGGGCATCCCGTGCGTGTTCGGCAGCGATGCAACGGCCTCGATTTACCGGCTCGACATGAAGAGCAGCCAGATTCGGCAGCTTACGTTCGAGCAGGACAGCGACTGGTGCCCGACGGTGATGCCGAGCGGGCGTGTGATGTATCTGCGATGGGAATACACCGATCAGAGCCACGCCAACTCGCGGATGCTTTTCCACATGAACCCCGACGGCACCGACCAGCGCGAGCTGCGCGGGCGAGGCTCGTGGTTCCCCGCCTCGTTCTTCCATGCGCGACCGGTGCCCGGCACGGCGGGCAAAGTCATTGGCATCGCCGGCGGCCATCACGACGTGGGACGGTCGGGCCGGCTGCTGGTTTTCGACACCGAGGCCGGCCGGCACGACGGCGAGGGCGTGAAGGAAATCCCCGGTTATGACAAGCTGGTGGAGCCGGTCGTGCGCGACGGTCTGACGCACGGCGCCTGCCCGCAGTTTCTGACGCCCTATCCGCTGAGTGAGAAGTATCACATCGTCACCTGCAAGCGGCACCCGAATTCGCTGTGGGGCATCTACCTCGTGGACGCGTTCGACAACTTCACACTCATCAAGGAACTGCCCGGCGCGGCGTTGCTGGAGCCGATTCCGCTGCGCAAAACGGCGCGGCCGACGGCCATTCCCGACCGCGTGGACCTCGCGACGAACGAGGCGACGGTCCACATCCAGGACATCTACGACGGTCCCGGCCTCGCGGGAGTCCCACGCGGGACCGTCAAGAAGCTGCGGCTCATCGAATACTATTTCAGCCGGCGCGGCATGGGTGGTCTCTACGGCACGCTCGGCATGGACGGCCCGTGGGACGTCAAGCGCATCATCGGCACTGTGCCGGTGGAGCCGGACGGCTCGGCGCATTTCAAAATGCCCGCCAACACGCCGATATCGCTCCAGCCGCTGGACGAAAAAGGCGAGGCACTGCAACTGATGCGAAGCTGGCTCGTGGGCCAGCCCGGCGAGCGTGTGTCGTGCGTTGGCTGTCACGAGAGCCAGAGCGCGGCGTCGCTGCGTCGCGAGGCCGTTGCAACCAAACGCAAGCCGTCCGTCGTCACGCCGTGGCATGGGCCGACGCGCGGGTTCAGCTACGTGCGAGAAGTGCAGCCCGTGCTCGACAAATATTGTGTGAACTGCCACGACGGCACAAAGGCTCAACCACGGCTTGTCGGCGGCGAGATGATCACCGATTGGGGCACCAAACACGCCGGCCATTGGGGCGGCGGCGGCAAGTTCACCAAGTCTTACGCCGAACTCCACCGATTCATGCGCCGCGCGGGCATCGAAGGCGATCGGCGAATGCTGTCGCCGCTGGACTTCTGTTTCAACACGACCGAATTGGGCCAGATGCTGCGCAAAGGCCACCGCGGTGTGCAGCTCGACGCCGAGGCGTGGGAGCGACTCGTGGCATGGCAGGACCTCAACGCGCCGTTCTACGGGACATGGGGCGAAATTCCGCAGTTCACGCAAGGCTACGGCCAGCATCTGTGCGAGAAGTTGGCGACGGTGAATGCGCGAGCGATGGAGCTGCGCAAGAAATACGTGCCGATGGGGCCGCATCCGAACTACGAGGAAATTCCCGCGACGCCGAAGTATGACACGACGCCGGTGAAGCCCGCAGTGGAATCGGAAGTCTCGGATTTGAAATTGGAAACACCGGCGGACTGGCCATTCAGCGCGGAGGAAGCCGTCGCGAAGCAGAAACAAACCGCGCCGGCCGGCACCAGCGGCGCGCTCGCGTTTCCATTCGAGCAGGCAAAGACGCAGCCGCCTGTTGTGAGAGCGCGTTACCTGCGCGTCAATGCCGGCCCGGCGCGATGGCTCTCGATTGCCGAAGCGGAGGTTTTCTCCGATGGCCAGAACGTGGCGCTGAAAAAGAAGGCGTCGCAGTCGAGCACCTACGGTGGCGCGGGCGCCGGGCGCGGCGTGGACGGCAACACCGATGGCAACTATGGCCACGGCTCCATCACGCACACCATGAACGGTGACAAGGAATGGTGGGAGGTGGATCTTGGCGCAATGTATCCGGTGCAGAAACTTGTGCTTTGGAACCGCGACGGCATCCAGGAGCGGCTCGCGAGCTGTCTCGTGGAATTGATGGACGAGAAGCGCACTGTCGTCTGGAGCGAAAAGACGCCGGCAAAGGCCGGGCAGAAAATCGCGATGGTGAACGAGGCGTTGCCACCGCCGGGAATGCGCTTCGTGTGGGTGCCGGCGGGCGAGTTCGTCATGGGCGGCCGCGACGGCCATCGCGACGAGCGGCCGCTTAACCGCGTGAAGATTGCGCGCGGGTTCTGGATGAGCGCTTTGGAAATCACCAACGACCAGTTCAAGCGGTTCGACCCGGCGCACGAGAGCCGCGAGGAGGACCGGCACGGCTACCAGTTCGGCATCACTTGTTACGACCAGGACCAGCCCGCACAGCCGGCGGTGCGCGTGTCGTGGACCGACGCGATGAAGTTCTGCGCGTGGCTCTCGACGAAGATGGGCCGCAAGGTGACATTGCCAACCGAGGCACAGTGGGAATGGGCCTGCCGCGCCGGCACGGCGACGCCGTTCTGGTATGGCGGCCTCGACACGGACTTCTCGAAGTTCGCCAACCTCGGCGATTCCATGCTGTCGTATTTCTCCGGCAATCCCTACGTCCAGGACTATCGCGCCGCTTGGTACAAGAACCCGGAGAACAAATACGACAACTGGATTCCGCAGGAGGCGCGTTTCAATGACGACGGTTTCGTCACCGAGCCGGTGGGCCGCTACAAGCCGAACCCGTGGGGCCTGCACGACATGCACGGCAATGCGTGGGAATGGACCCGCTCCGCCTATCGGCCGTATCCGTATCGCGACGACGACCGCAACGCCGCCGATCTGCCGTCTCAGACCGAGCGCGTGGTGCGCGGCGGGTCATGGTATGACCGCCCGTTCCGCTGCACGTCGAGCTTCCGCGTGCCGTATCCGGCGTTCCAGAAAATCTACAACGTCGGCTTCCGCATCATCATTGAAACGGATGAGATCCGCACAGCGCGGCAATAAACGCCGGACGGGTTGCAGCCAGTTTGTTTCGGCACGCGGCGGAAATTTCCGCTACATCGAGGCCATCATGAAGCATGCAAGGGTCGCGTTGTGTCTTGTTTCGCTGGCAGTTGCCGGCCGGCTTCGTGACGAAATAACGCCACGCATCGAACGATTCAGTCTTGAGTTGATAATGGTTCGCGCATAGCCTGCCGATCAACTCAGTTTCATTCCAGGAGATCAATGCTATGGGCGGTTTCTTCGGTGTTGTTTCAAAGAGCAACTGCGTGACGGATTTGTTTTACGGCACGGACTACCATTCTCATCTTGGCACGCGACGCGGCGGCATGGCTGTGCGCGACATCGACGGCTACACACGGTTCATCCACGACATCACCAACGCGCAGTTCCGGTCAAAGTTTGAGCACGACGTGCTCAAGTTGAACGGCCGGATGGGCATCGGCGTGATCAGCGACACGGAAGACCAGCCTCTCATCATCGGGTCGCATCTGGGCAACTACGCCATCGTCACGGTCGGGCGCATTGCCAACATAGCCGACCTGGTGAAGAAGGCGTTTGGATTGCGATCGGCGCATTTCTCCGAAATGAGCGGCGGCGAAATCAACCCGACCGAATTGGTCGCTCTCTACATCAATCAAGGCGCGACATTTGCCGAGGGTATCGAGATCGCGCAAAACGCCATCGAAGGGTCCTGTTCGATTCTCCTGCTGACCGACAAGGGCGTGTATGCCGCGCGCGACAAACTGGGCCGCACCCCCATCATCATCGGGAAAAACTCGGATGACGGCTACGCGGCGACGATGGAGACGTGCGCCTTCCCCAACCTCGGCTACGAAACCGTGCGCGATCTTGGTCCGGGCGAGGTGGTGCGGTTGACACCGGACGGCATCGAGCAGGTGATCCTGCCAAGGCCGCGTTGCCAGGTGTGTTCGTTTCTCTGGGTCTATTACGGTTATCCGGCGTCCTGCTACGAGGGCATCAATGTCGAGGACTCGCGCAATCGCAGCGGTGCGGCGCTCGCCAAGAAGGACAAGACTGAAGTGGATGTCGTCGCCGGCATTCCGGACTCCGGCACGGGCCACGCCATTGGTTACGCCACCGAGAAAGGCGTGCCTTATCGGCGTCCTTTTGTGAAATACACACCCACTTGGCCCCGCAGTTTCATGCCGCAGGACCAGTCCATGCGCGACCTTGTTGCCCGCATGAAGCTCATCCCGATCAAGGAACTCATCCAGGGCCGGCGGCTGCTTTTCTGCGAGGACTCGATCGTGCGCGGCACGCAACTCAAGGACACGGTCCACCGGCTCTACGACTACGGCGCGAAGGAAGTCCACATGCGTCCTGCATGTCCGCCGTTGATCCACGGCTGCAAGTTCCTGAACTTCTCCCGGTCGAAATCAGAACTCGACCTCGCCGGACGGCGCGCGGCCAAGGAAATGGAAGGCCACGACGGCCCGCCACCGGCAGAGTATGCCGACCACAATAGCGACAAGTATCACGCGATGGTCGAACGAATCCGCCAGCGATTGGCGCTGACCACCCTCCAGTATCAGCAACTTGACGACCTTGTGGCGTCCATCGGCCTGCCGAAGGAAAAGCTCTGCACCTATTGCTGGGACGGCGTGGAGTGACACGTCAACCAGCATCACGGCCACGACGGGAGGCACCGCGCTGGATACAAAGCGCATGGCACGCGCCGACGGTGAAGCGGTGCAGAAACCGTCGTTGACTCGACCTCCTTTACGGCTAGACTTGGCATCATTCGATGCCCAAAAACGACTCAATCGCGGGTTACGAGATTGTTGAGAAGGTCGGGCAAGGCGGAGTGGGCTCAGTTTATCGCGCACGCCAGCCGATGCTCAATCGCACCGTCGCGCTGAAGGTGCTCGCGCCCCACCTCGCCGGCGACGCAGAATACGTCGCCCGCTTCCGGCGCGAAGCGACCGCCGCCGCGCAGCTCAACCACCTGGGCATTGTCGCCATCTACTCCGCCGGCGAACACGACGGCACGCACTACATCGCCATGGAGTATGTCGAGGGTGAGACACTAGCGCGCCGCCTCGAACGTCACGGACGGCTGGAAACGACCGAGGCGATTGCCATCTGCGTGTATCTCGCCGAAGCGCTCCGCTACGCGTGGGACAAGGCCCGCCTCATTCACCGCGACATCAAGCCGGACAATATCTTCCTTTCCACCAAGGGAGAGGTGAAACTCGGCGACTTGGGTCTGGCCCGCTGCGTCGGCGGTGATTCCGCACGCGTGACCCTCCACGGCACGGCTTGGGGCACACCGCATTACATGAGTCCCGAGCAGGCGCGCGGCGAACGTGATCTCGACCTGCGCTCGGATATCTACAGTCTCGGATGCACGCTCTACTGCATGATCAGCGGCCAGACACCTTACGACGGTGCGGATGTGTTCTCGGTCATGAACAAGCACGTTAACGAGCCGCCGCCGACCATTCTCAAGGTGCTGCCAACCTGTCCGATGCCCGTGGTGCTCCTGTTGGCGAAAATGCTCGCGAAACATCCCAACGATCGCCACCAAGACTACGACGAACTCATCACTGATCTGCAAGATGTCCACCAACAGCTCACAAATCCGCAGGCCTCGCCATCCGCCGCTGCGAACGAGCCGCCCAAGCCCGCGCCTGCGAAAATGCCGCTCGCAATGATCTATGGCATGGCCGGCGCCGTCGCTGTCGTTGTGTTGGCCGGTGTGATGCTCTGGGCACCGTGGAAAGAGCGCGGAACCTCCACGCGTGAAGCAACGACTTCGGAATCGCAGGTCGTGCCAGAGAACGCCAGTACTGCAACTGCTCCACAACCCAAACCGGAAACTGTATCGCCACCGGTGGCTCCCGCGCCTATGCCGGCAGTTTCACAGCAACCAGCCGCCGCCACTCAGACCGTGGCGACTGTAACGGCAACCAATGCTCCGGCGGTCGCATCGGCGGCTCCAGCGGGCAAGACGCCCGCGCCCGTGGGTGCGATGCCATCTTCGCCCGCCACCAACGCACCAGCCACCGCGCCGTTGCCAGCACCTGTGGACGCTGTGTTCATTGCCGCTGTCGCCGCGCTTCCGCCGGAAACGCAGGTGCAGACTGTCATCGCCAAGCTGAAGGATCTCAATCCCGACTTCGACGGTCAGGCCGCGCCGACGGTGGAAAACAACAAAGTCATTGGGCTGGCGTTCTCAACCGCCAGCGCGGGCGACCTCACGCCGCTCAAGGCGTTGTCCAGCCTGCAAAGCCTTGGCTGTCCCGGCACAGCCGAAAAACAATCGCTCACCAATCTGGCCGCGCTGGCCGGTCTGCCGCTGACGAACCTCAACTGCAGCTTCTCGAAAGTCAGCGATCTTTCGCCGTTGCGTGGCATGCCGCTGGCCATGCTCGCCTGCAAGCATGCGTCCGTCACAAATTTCGCTGCCCTGCGCGAGCTGCCACTAAAGCGTCTCGACTGCGACTTCGACGCCGCGCGCGACCGCGAAGCGCTGTGGGCCGTTGGAACACTGGAGATGATCAACGGTCAGCCGGCCGCCGAGTTCTGGCACGAGATGGAACCGCCGCAGGATGAGTTTGGCAGCATGGTCGCCGCGCTGCCCGCCACCCAGCAGGTTGCGCAAGTGGTCGCCAAACTGCGCGAGTTGAACCCGGAATTCGACGGGCGGGTCACACGCAAGATTGCGGACGGGAAAGTGACCGAGATCGGTTTCTCGACCGTCGCCGTCCAGAATATTTCGCCGGTCGCTGCGCTGCGGTCGCTTGAGCGTCTGTCACTGGTGCCCGTTGGCAGCACCAACGTCGCTGGCCAACTTGCCGACCTCTCGCCATTGCGCGGACTGTGGCTGACAGCGCTCTGGTGCCAGAACAACCCCGTGAGCGATCTGCGCCCGTTGCGCGGGCAGCCGCTGACGGTGCTCGGTTGCGGTGGCACACAGGTGACCGATCTCTCGCCGCTGGGCGGGATGCCGCTGACGGTGCTCAGTTGCGATCACACCGATGTGCATGACCTCTCGCCCGTGGCTGGCGCGCCGCTCCAGACGCTCTGGTGCCAAAAGACCAAGGTGACCGACCTCACCGTGCTCACCAACATGCCGCTGCGCGAACTGCGTTGCGATTTCCTGGCCGCGCGTGACGGCGCCGTGCTGCGCGGCATCCCGACGTTGCAGCGGATCAACGGCCAGACGACGGCGATGTTCTGGCTGCGCGAATCCGGTGCGAAGATCGCCGCCAAGGCCGCGCCGAGAACCACCAAACCCTCGCAGGCCCGCGCGCCCGCCGCGGCCAGCAGCCTTAGCGGGAAGCAAATGCTCCAGAGATTCATCGCACGCATGAAAGAGGCCAACCCCGGCTTTGGTGGCGGCGTCGAGCCAACGTTTGAAGGCGATAAACTTACCGGGCTGACCTTCGCCACCGAAGCGGTTGCCGACCTTTCACCCGTGCGCGATGTGCTCGGTCTGGTGAGTCTTCGTTGCCTTTGCGGCACAACACAGGGCCTTATCACAAAGCTCTCGCCGCTGAGCGGCCTGCCGCTGAAGACACTGGTGGCCTCCGGCAACCACATCAAAGACCTGACGGCATTGCAAACCACCTCACTGACAGAACTGGCCCTCGACAGCAATCCCGTGAGCGACTTGCGCGGGCTGGAGGGCTTGCGGTTGAGCACATTGAACCTGACCTATACCCCCGTAAGCGACATCTCGCTGCTGGCGGGCATGCCGCTGACGGCACTCCATTTGGGCGGCACGAAGGTGCGCGACCTGGCGCCGTTGAAACGCACCCCGCTGAAGACGCTGGACATCGGGCTGACAGAGGTCAGCGACCTGACGCCGCTGCGTGGAATGAAGCTGGGAACCCTGATTCTCGAAGGGTCGAAGGTCAGCGACATCACCCCGTTGCGCGGGATGCCGCTGTCGGTCTTGTTGATGGGTGGGACGGCAATCACCAGCCTCGGTCCGCTCAAGGGCATGCCGCTGTCTGTTCTCAACTTCAACAACACCCGCATCAGCGACCTGACGCCCATCCGCGGATGTCCCATCACCAGTTTGTCCATGGTGGGCACACAGGTCACCAGCCTGACATTGCTTAACGACATGGCACTGACGGTGCTCCACTGCGGGTCCAATCGAATCACCGACCTCGCTCCGTTGCGCGACAAGGCGTTGACCAGCCTGCGCGTCAACGACACCGGCATCAAAGACCTCGCGCCGCTGCGCCGGATGCCGCTGACGGAACTGTGGATTCAGAACACCAAGGTGAGCGACCTCTCACTTCTGCGCACCATGCCGTTGCAGGTGCTCAAGGCGGACATCGTCCCGGAGCGCGACGCCGTCATTCTTGGCAACATCAAGACGCTGACCACCATCAACGACCAACCAGCGGCAGAATTCCTGAAGAAACTGGCCGCCGACAGATGACACGGCGCGCCCCGGGTTTGCGCACTGGTTGTTTCAAATTCACCCGGTTATCGCATCCGAAACTCTGATAAGACAGCGCGGGTAAGGATGCAGGTGACCCGCTTTGGAAATGGCGTTGAAGAGACGGCGGCGGCGCGCTACGCTGTTGATACAGTTCGAGCAAGCCATGCCGACAACACGCTGCCTGAGCGAGAAAGAGAAACCATGACACCCCCACCCAACGATCTTCCGGTAAGCCGACGCGAGTTTCTTGAAAAAAGTTCCACCCTCGCCGTGGGCGCGATGCTCGGTGCGACGGCGGCTGATGCGGCCGACAAGACGCCATCGGACATGAAGTATCGCCGGTTCGGCGCGACGGGTCTCAAGGTTTCCGAGATCGGCCTGGGTTGCGCGAGTGGGCTGAAGTCGCAGGTGCTCGGCCCGTTCCTGTTCGACCGCTATCGGGAACAGTTGCCCGCCATCGTGGATCGGTTGTTCGAGCGGGGCGGCAATTTCGTAGCCACGTCACAAAGCTATCACGATACGGAAGAAATTCTCGGCAAGGCTCTCAAGGGCCGCCGCAAGGACGCAATCATCTTCACCGCCACCAGCAAGTCGCAGCCCAAGGACGTGATCGCCGCGTGCGAATTGAGCCTGAAACATTTCCAGACCGACTACATTGACTGCTACTTCTCCCACGGCGATTGGCGGGACGGGTTCCACGAGGCCGCCCAGACGCTCAAGAAACAGGGCAAGATTCGCTTCAGTGGCATGAGCTGCCACGTGCCGGCCAAGCATCGCCCGCACGTCGAGGCCAAGGAATTGGATTTCATCTTTCAGCCTTATAACTACATGGCGCTGGCGAAGTGGACCGAGAAGATTGACCTCAACGGCATCGAGGAGCTTTTCGCGCTGTGCAAGAAACAGGACATCGGCGTCATCTGCATGAAGCCGATGACGGGCCACTTCATCCCCAATTGGGCCAAGGAAGCTTCGGAGCCGAAGGTCGCCAAACTGATGGACGAGTTGAAGCAGTTTGGGGCGCACAACCTCTACCAGGCATTCCTGCTCTGGGTGTTGAAAAACCCGAACGTCTGCTGCGCCGCCGTCGGGATGACAACGCCGCACGAAGCCGTCGAAGACTGCGCCGCCATTGGCCGCAAGTTCACGCGCGTGCATGAGCGCTTGCTGGATCTCTATGCGGCCGCCGCGACCAAGGACTACTGCCGGATGTGCGAGACTTGCCAGCCATCGTGTCCGGCCGGCATCGCGATTGCCGACATCCTTCGCTTCCGGATGTACTACAAGAACTACGGCCACCGCGCTGACGCGAGGGAACTCTACGCGGCGCTGCCGGAATCAAAACAGGCCAGCGCCTGCACCGAGTGCGGCCTCTGTCAACAAGCCTGCCCGAACAAGCTGGCGATTGTCTCGAAACTCAAGGAAGCCCACGGCTTGCTGGCCTGAGGCACGCGCGCTCTACTGTGGTTGGTTTGGGTTTGGACCGAAGTCGGTCGCGCTCGGAGGTTGGATTTTTGCCGTTGCACTGCCGTCGTGTGGCGCTACACTGCCGCTGAAGTCGCCATGGACATCAACCCCAACGGTGCCGGTGACGCCAAGGACCGCAGAAGCCAACGCGAACGCGGATTCCCATCTGCAATGTATCGTCAAGACTCCCCCAGCCAAATCAAGGAACCAAAGCCATGAAGAATTATCTCACCCGACGTGGATTCATCCGAACCGCAGCCGCTAGCTCTGCCGCACTCACCTGGTTGAGCGCGCGAAGCGGGCCGACGGTGTTCGCCGCTGACGCAGCCAAGCCCGCCCTGCTCGGTGGCAAGCCCGCGCATACGGGTGGTTGGCCAAAGTGGCCCGATTGGCGCGAGTCATGGGAGCCCAGTATCCTCAAAGTCTTGCGCAGTGGGAACTGGTGCCGTGCCGGCGGCGGTCCTGGCAAAGTGCCTGAGTTCGAAGAGGCGTGGGCCAAGCTCCTCGGCGCCAAGCGCTCGCTCGCCACGGCCAGCGGCACCACCGCGCTCATCACCAGCCTCCACGTCATGGGCGTGGACGCGGGCGACGAAGTCATCTGCTCGCCCTTCACCTTCAGCGCCACCTACTTCGCCATCCTCGCCCACAAGGCATTGCCTGTCTTCGCCGACACCGACCCGGCCACGCTCACGATGGACCCGAGGTCCATCGAGTGCCGCATCACCGAGCGCACCAAGGCCATCCTGCCGGTCCACATCTACGGCATGCCGTGCGACATGGACCCGATCAACGCCATCGCCAGGAAACACAAACTCGCGGTGGTTGAGGACTCCTGTCAGGGATGGCTGGCCGAATACAAAGGCCGCAAGTGCGGCACGCTCGGCGATCTGGGCGCGTTCAGTTTCCAGAACTCCAAGCATATCCCCGCCGGCGAAGGCGGCGCGGTCACCGGCATGAGCGACGAGCTGCTCGACCGCTGCTTTGCGTATCACAACTGCGGCCGCGCCAACGGCACCTTCAAGGGCCGCGGCCTCTTCACCCGCGGCGGCAACTACCGCATGCAGCACTTCCAGGCCGCCCTTCTCCTGCAACAAATCGAGAAGCTGCTGAAGGATACCGAGATTCGCCGCGCCAACGCCGACTACCTCAGCGCCGGCCTCGCCAAGATCCCTGGCATCACCCCCGTGCGCCTGCCGGAGAACAGTCGCGCCGTGTGGCACCTCTATCCGTGGCGCTACAACCCGGAGGGATTCAACGGCCTGTCCAAAGGCCAGTTCTGCCGCGCGATGGGTGCCGAGGGCATCTCCTGCGGCGGCGGCTACAGCGAGCAGTATAACGACGGTATCTTCGACGAGACGATCAACTCCACCGGTTACAAGCGCCTCTGGAGCGCCGACCGGCTCAAGGCGTATCGCGAGAGCTTCAAAGACCTGAAGGGCAACGCGCGCGCCTGCGCCGAGACCGTCGCGATCTATCAAAGCATGCTCCTGGCCGACCGCAGCGCCATGGACCACATCCTCGAAGCCGTCCGGAAGATTCACGCCCACAGCGCAGAGTTGGTGAAGAAGGCGTGAGAAAGTGACGCCAAGAATCAGGAGTTGATCCGAATGACGGGAAGGGAGCCGTATGTCTGTCAGGCTGCGAATAATCGAAGAACAGGTTGAACACTACAGCGATACTTCTGGCGACCAGAAGGACATTGCATTTCTGAAGCTCGCATGTTCATTGCTGCAAGGTTCTGGATACGATGATCTCGAGCCGGAAGATATCGTAGATGGCATCGATGAGAAGCAGATCGATGTAGTCTCCGTTGAAGAGGACGCTGCGGCAGCCGCGATTGACGTGTTAATCGTGCAAGCAAAGAATCAGGATTCGTTCCCCACAAATTACCTCACCTTGATGGGGAACGGACTCTCATGGGTTTTTGAAAAACCGAAGGACGAATACACCAAGCTTCGAAATGCACGACTGGTCAAGAAAATCAACGAACTGCGAGATGCTAGGAAGCGCCTCGGTCCGTCAAACATGAGAGTCAGGGTGCGCTTTGTCACAAAGGGAGACACCGCAAAGTTGTCTGTGGATTTTAGACACGAACTTGACGAGATTCGGGCGAAGTATTCCGCTGCAGGCTTCGGCGAGTTCTCAATCGAACCATTGGGTGCGACAGAGCTTGTTGATCTCATGGCCGAAGCCGAGCGCTCAAAGAAGCTGATAGATGACGATTTGGTAATCCGTTACGATCGGCACGTTCCTTCTTTCATCAAATACACCTCGGCTGGCATGACGGGCTATATCTGCACCGTGCCAGCAAAGGAGATCGCCCGCTTGGTAACCGGGGCTAGGGAAGCATCGATATTTGACCTCAACTTGCGACGGTTCTACGGCATTGAAAAGGGGCGAGTGAACCCCGACATCGCGTCCACCTGTTCCAACTCCAGGGAAAGTTCACTTTTTTGGTTTTTCAACAACGGAATAACCGTGATTTGCAACAGTGCAGATGTGGTCGCCGACAAGGACAACCCACATTTGAAACTGAAGAATGTGCAGATCGTGAACGGCTGTCAGACGTCGATGACCCTCCAGAACATGTTTGCGCAAGGCAAGCTCCGGGACGATGTCGAAGTCCTTGTCAAAGCGTTCGTCACTCAAGACGCAAAATTCATAAGTCGTGTCGTGCTGACGACAAACAACCAGAACGCCATCAGCCAACGCGACCTGCGTGCTAACGATGATGTCCAAGCCGATTACCAGCGCGCGTTCAAGAACGTCTATGGGTTCTACTACGAAAGGAAACCTGGAGAGTTTAGGAGCCTGAAGAAGGAAGAGTTTAAGAAGACGATTAGCAACGAAAAGGTTGGGCAGGCATATCTTGCCATCGTGAAGAAGAGGCCAACGACAGCCCGAGCTCAAAAGTATCGAATCTGGCACCCGGAACTTTACTCCACCGTCTTTCCTGATACGGACGTAGGAAAGCATCTGTTGGCATATTTGATCTATTCTTACTGCAGGACTCAGAAGCGCGCTGCTCTTCAGAAGTGGAGCAACGACGAGATTCGCTACAGCATCGTCACCTACGGCGTTTTTCATCTTGCCCGAGTCGTGGCCCGTCGGTTCACCACCATGGAAACTTGGTCGCGGACCGATCAGGTTGACGCGTGGATTCGCCAAGTTTTGGAGAATCCTGACGTGTTGAAGAAGCACTATGGCCCTTCTGTGACCTTGATCAGGAAACTGATCAGCAAACGGAGAGATTGGGCCGAGAACATCGACAACGTGTTCAAGGCGACGGATATCGAATGCGCGTTGAACAAGGCGCTGAATCCGTAGTTGGAGGCTTCGTCGACATAACGACTACGCCGAACTGACGAAGAAGACTTGAAAACTGGTCCTGAAAAATACCGAGGCCCGACACCAATTTACCAATTCTAAGTGAATCGATCATGAAATCACGTTTCCTGCGATGGCTATACTCACCCGCTGGCGAGGCTGTCTATCTATCGGTCACTGGTCTTGTCGCGGTTTCGTTATTCTTTTGGATGGGCTTTTCGGCGCGGAGTCAGCGCACCGTTTTTGTCATCAGTATCATTACCTACTCAATGGTTCTGTTCCTAGCTACATCATACGCTGCCAAACCAAGCCGGTTCTTTGTTGAACTCAAAGCGGAAATGAAAAAAAGAGGCGAGCCGGACTTCTTCTTGGTCGGTTTGCCAGGCGTGCTTTTTGGCTCTTTTGTCGTGCTCAGCCACAGCATGTCAATCATCTGGCCAAATCGTTTTTTTCACGTTCCACCAGACGCAACGCTGACCACTTGGTTGGCCTACGGACTTGACAACATCATCAGGGCAGCGTTGCTGGACTTCGGCGAGATCTACTTCATCGACGTGTCAGGAATTGATCACACGAGAAACTTTCTTGCGTGCACACTGGTATTTAGTTTTAGGACAATTCTCTCATTCACCTTAATTGCAGTTTTCTTTAGAGCTTGGAGGCAATCCTTGTCGTCGCGGTCAGCCTATGATTCTTGACGAATCCCTCGTGGCTCAGAGAAGGCCAACGACAGCGCCGCGCTGTCAATTCCTCGTGGGGGTGCAACGCCTGATTCTTGACAGATTTCAGAACGGTGACTGATGGCAAAACCCGTCGGCAAGAAAATCGATATGAACACATGGAACACTCTGCGGCTTGGTTGGCTGCACCGGGCGGCAGAGTGACGGAGGGTGCGAGGATTGGAGTGGTGGAGTGCTGGAGTTGTGGAGTTTTGGGCTGGAGAAAATGCGGATTTCGGAATGCGGAGTGCGGAATGGGGCGGAGGCTGGAGCGCGAACGGTGATTGGGGATTGGGGAGGTGCAAGTGAGGCGGCGTTCGGCTTGACACGCACGAATCAGCGCATCAATCTTGCGACATGAGATTGAATCTCAATCTCGAAGCCGTGCTGAACCAAGGAGTCGCTCACATGTCTACACGATACACTCGCCGAACGTTCCTGAAAGCTGGCGCAGCAATCGGTTGGGGGATCGCATTAAGCCCGATCGCGCGCGCCGTTGACACAAAAACCGCTGCGTCGAAACGCGGAAAACGGGTTTACATCATGACCGACATGGAGGGCGTGGCCGGCATTTTGGATTCCGAGAACTGGTGCAAGCCCGAGGGACGCTACTACGAGTTGGGCAAGGAGTTCCTTACCGCCGAGGTCAACGCGGCCATCGAGGGCTTTGCGCGCGCAGGCGCCACCGAGTTTCTGGTGGCCGATGGACACGGTCATGGCGGAATCAATCCCAAGCTGCTCGACCGGCGAGCCGAGCTGGCGCGCAACTGGTCGCCCCCGCCCTACCCGTTCAGTTTGGACAACAGCTTCGGCTACGCCGCCTGGGTCGGCCAACACGCCATGGCTCGCACCGAATTCGCGCACCTGGCTCACACGGGCAATTTCGGCGTGTTTGAGACGACCATCAACGGCACACCCGTTGGCGAGTTCGGTGAGGTCGCGCTCTGTGCGACACAGTTGGGCGTGCGCGTCATCTTCGGCTCCGGCGATCTGGCATTCACCAAGGAGGCTCAAGCCCTGGTGCCGGGCATCGAGACCGTGGCCGTCAAACGCGGGACCACGCCCGGCCGGGGCGACGAGTGCGACCGCGACGCCTATGGCAAGCGCAACCTCGCAGCCATCCACTGTCAACCGCAGCGGGCGCGACAGATGATCCGAGAGGCAGCCGAACGAGCCCTCCGGCGTGCCAAAACCAACGCGAGTTTTGGGCTTCTCACTCTGAAGCCGCCTTTCGAGCGCGCGACCATTCTCCGTCGTCAAGGCACTCAGCCCAAGCGAATCGGGCGCTCCAGCCATCCCAGCGACGGGATCGCCCTGATGAACGCGCCCATGAAATATGAGACCGTGAAGGAATAGGAAGATTGGGCACGGTTCTTGAGAATTGAAAAACGGCGAGGAAGCCCCTGGATCTCAACGCGCAGGAGTCGGGCACAACCGTGCGCTGCGAACGCGGGCTGCGGAGATGTTGTCCGGGTTGCTTCGCTATTTGGCGAATTTCCACAGCTTGGCGTCGCTGCGGATGTAGAAGGCGCCGTTGGCAATGGCAGGCGTGCAAAGGATCGTCTGGCCGAGATCGACTTCGCTGACCACCTGGCCGCCCTCCGGCTTGGTCACGTCCACAACCCGCACCACGCCCTTCTCGTTGACGGCATAGAGTTTTCCACCCGCCACGACCGGACTGGAACTGAACGCGCCTTTTAGCTGGAGCTGCCAGATGCGTTCTCCCGTCGCAATCTTGCCGCAGCAAAGCTTGCCGCCACTGTTCAATGTGAAAACACGGTCGTCCTGCACGATTGGGCTCGCAGTACCCGGAGTGAGCAGATGGTTGCGCCAGAGTTCCTTCGGCGTGTGGCTTTCGGAGTCGCCTTGCAATGCGACGAGACCGTGACACGAGACGTAGAGGACGCCGTTGCCCGGCGCGGGAGAGGAGATGTTGGCCGATTCGTTGGTGCGGTTCCACAAAACCTCACCCGTCGTTGGCAAAAGAGTGACCACGCCACTCAGTCCCTGGATCGCGACGACCTGCCGTCCGGGTTTGTCGGCAAACACGACGGGCGAAGACCAATTGCGGTCTCTCGGCCGCTCCTGTTTCCAGCGGTTGACGCCGGTGGCCACGTTAATGCCGGCCACGAAGGACTCGGCGTCGGTTTCGACCTGCACGATCAGCGTGTCGCCGATGACGACGGGCGACGAGGAAAGACCGATGCTATTGCTCGCGTTCGGGTAATCGCGCGTGAGGCCGCGCAGCCAGAGCAGGTTGCCATCGAGGTCGAGGCAAATGACGTCGTTGGAGGAGAAGTGCGCAAAGATGCGCCGGCCATCGCTGACGGGCGTCGGCGCGGCGACGCAGGTCTTGGGCTGCGTCATCGTGCGGCCCGTGGCCCAGAACTGCCGCTCCCATCGTTTGGAGCCGTCGCTGGCGTTGAAGCAGAGCACATGCAGCCGCTCCTGCTGCGGACCGCTGGAACACGTGACAAAGACGCGGTCGCCGATGATGATCGGGCTGGACAATCCACGGCCCGGCAGATCGGCGGTCCATGCGATGCTCTTCGGGGCGTTCAACACGGCGGGCGTATCGGTCTCGTCCGCGACACCATTGCCGTGCGGCCCGCGAAACTGCGGCCAGTCAGCGGCGGGCAGCGGCACGGCGGCGAGACAGAGAGCGGCAAGCGTCAAACGCAACAGGTCATGCATGGCGGGTAATGAGTAATCGGTGGTCTTCCAAGTCATGGCAAAATCCTCGTTTACTTGGCGGTGCTGGGCAGGATCGCCGTGCCGAGATGGTCGCACACGCGAAGCTGGAACTGCCACTCGACGGTCCACTTCTGCACCAGTTCGTTCTGGCACGCTTTCACGAGAATCGTGTTGCGCCCGGGTTGGAGCTGGCAGGAGAGGCGATACTGGTCAATCTGCATTCCGCGGTGATACTCCTCGCGCTCCCAGAGCAGCTTGCCGTTGAGCCAGACTTTCCATGCGTTCTTGCAGCCGAGCCGCAACTCCGCCGGACGCGCCTTGTCGGAGACGAACTCGGTGTAAGCGTAGGCGGTCACGCTCTTGAGCGGTTGGTAAACGGTGTTGATGTCCACCATGCCAAACTCGTCCTTCGTGACGTAATCGCTCCAGCGCACCTTGCCCGATTTGCCGTCGTATTCCGCGGCCAGATCAATCTTCTTCTCTGGCGGGAACACCGCGGCGAAGCCTTTGCAGTCGGTATTGTCAAACGGCCCGATGACCTTCCACTGCATCAGGAAGCCAAACAACTTCGGCAGGTCCACCGTCTCGCCGAGTTCGCGCAGTTTTTTGGCCACGCCTTGAATCTGATCCACATCGCGCGCAAACCCCAGCGCCTCCCGATAACGCTGGATGGCTTCCGGCTTCTTGCCAGCCTCAAGCGTGCGCGCCGCGTCGGCGATCACACGCTCCACCGCGTCGCGACGCAACTCCAGACTCGGGTCGTTCAACATGCCCGGCAACAACTTTTCCGCCGCGTCCGGCTGAACGCGCGCGACCATCTCGAACGCCAGCCGCCGGGCACGCGGGCTGTGGTTTGTGTCGCGAAGGAACGCCAACAAGTCGTCCACAGGCAACTTCTTGCCCGCAGCCGACTCGCGGGCGACGATAGTGTCCACTGCCGCGCGCAACCAGTTGGCAATGAGATCGTCGGCGCCATCCATGCCGCCAAGGATGGTGGTGAGTTGACCGAGGTCGCTGGCCGCGATTTGCTTCCAGGCTGCCGAGGCTTCGGCATTGCCGCGGCCTTCCGGTCCGACGGCGCGCACCTTCTTGATGGCGTCCAGCACGTCTGAGGGCGCGGCCGAACAAAGTTGGAGACAAAGACAAGCAACCAATCCCCCGGCGGTGAGATGTTTCATGGTGATTGTGCAAGACATGCGTTTCGCTATACCAGCCAGCGTGCCTTGCGTGCAACTGCAAACAGAAACGCACGGGAGCAATCCTGCAGTTCGTAGCCGACACCTGTGACGAGTAACTTGCCGTTCTCGACGCAACTATCTGCCCATGTCGGAAGTAAAAATCATGATGGCCGCCGGTCCAAGAATGACAACCAACAGCGCTGGAAAAATAAAGAACACCAGCGGGATGAGCATCTTTACCGGCGCCTTCATGGCCTGTTCCTGGGCGCGCTGACGTTGTTTGACGCGGATGGAGTCCGCTTGAATCCTCAAGGTCTCGACGATGCTGGTGCCGAGTTGGAAACTCTGCACAACCGCGCCCACGAACACTTTCATGTCATCCAAGCCGGTGCGATAAACGAGATTGTTAAGGGCCTCGATGCGACTCTTGCCAAGGCGGATTTCGTTGAGCGTGGCGCCGAACTCGTCCGAGAGCGGTCCTTTGGTGCGCCGCCGGACGTAGTTCAAGACCTGGTCGAATCCCATGCCTGCTTCGGCGCCAACCGAGATCAAGTCAATAGACGACGGCAGCGCACGCCGGATGATCCCCTGACGTTCCCCGACTCGCCGGCGCACCACAAGGACAGGCAGGTAGTAGCCGAGGAAAAACGAGCCGAAGAACAACGCCAATCCGTCCACATCGACCGGGTTAATCTCGGGAAGTTTCACAACAGCGCCGATGTACGGGTTCAAATAACTCGGCAGTGGAAGGTAAAACGCACCCACAATCATCATCCCCAAGCCGCTCAGCCAGCGCACACCCTCGAAACGTGACGTGGTCATGCGCGGATAAAGCCCGGCTTGCACCAGTTGTCGCTGCAATTGGTCCGTGGCGGCTTGCTTCGAGAACTGCTTCATCTTCCCGCCGATCGAGTCCAGCATCGGCAGTATCACGCGATCCACGAAAGGCAGTTTCAGCCGCTCCTCCATGGTCATCGCCGCGTCGCCACGGATTCCTTCCAACCGCCGTTGCAGATCCGGTTTGCTGAGCAAATAGCGAATACCCAAGCCCGCCAGGATGATCGCGGCGAAAGCAACAATCGGCAGGATGATGATCCAGTTATTCATGCCGTCACAATTTGATGTTAGTGATGCCCCGAATCATGAACACACCTACCGCCTGCCAAAACACGGCAAAAATCAAACAGCTGCGTCCCATTGTCGTCTTGATCAGGGGATCGAGATAATCGGGCGCAGCTACAATCACAATGCCGAACACCGCGATGGGCAACAGGCCAACGACATAGCCGGAAATCCTGCCCTGCGCAGTCAGGACGCGCAGCTCGCCGCGCATCCGCAACCGCTGCCGCACGGTCTCGGCCACCTTTTCCATGATTACAGCCAGATTGCCGCCCACTTCGCGCTGGATCAAATAGGCAGAGACGACAATGTCGAACTCCGGGCTTTGAGCGCGGCGTGCCATGGCCTGCAAGGCATCCTCAATAGCCATCCCCAGACTAACCTCGCGCTGCACACTGGCAAAATCCGAACTAATCGGCGGCGTGGTGGCTTGCGCCGCCACCTCCATGGCCTTGTTGAAACTGAAGCCGGCACGCAATGAATTGACGATGAGTTGGAGCGCATCGGGCAACTGCATGTCAAAGTCCGATTGACGCTTGGCCTTGCGCTTTCCGACATACAACACCGGCAGCCAAAAGGCTGCGACCGCCACGAGAACGATGACGATGACGCGTTCGGTCAACATCAGTCCCAGCACAACACCGATGGCGGCAAAGGTGAGGCGCATGGTGAGAAACTCGCTGGCCCGCCACGCCAGATTCGCGCTTGCCAGCAGTTCGGTCTGGCGACGCATGAAGTCCGGTCCCACCAGCCACGACACGGTCGCAGCCACATTCAGCCATGACACTTGCTGTTTTTCAGCCCTGGCCGCCGTCGCCAACGTGTCTTCTTTGGCCGCCACCACAGCCACGCGCTCCTGGAGCCGTTCCTTCTTCTGCGTGAAAAGCTTCTGCGCGCCAAGAAAGAGCAACACCACTGTGGTAAAGGCAAGAAAAACAACCGCTAGGATGCCGCTGTCCATCGCTTACCGCCCTCCGCGGCTGGCAAATACCTCGGGCGGCACGTTGATGCCGGCCGCCGCAAAACGCGGCATGAAGCCTGGCACGAGACCCGTCGGCTCCATCCGCCCTATCACACGACCGTCCTCGCCGACGCCAGTCTGCCGGAATACAAAGAGATCCTGCAATGTGACCATCTGTCCTTCCATGCCCTGAACTTCGGTCACGCTGGTAACCTTGCGGCTGCCGTCGCTCAAGCGTGTCACCTGGACGATCAGATGAATCGCCGAGGCGATCTGCTCACGGATGGCGCGCGCCGGCAGGTCCATGCCCGCCATCATCACCATCGTCTCCAAACGCGCGAGACAATCGCGGGGCGTATTCGCGTGCAGTGTGGTGATGGAGCCGTCGTGGCCCGTGTTCATGGCCTGCAACATGTCCAGTGACTCGCCACCGCGGCACTCACCCACCACGATCCGATCCGGGCGCATGCGCAGACAGTTGCGGACGAGATCGCGAATCCGGATTTCGCCCTTGCCCTCGATGTTGGCCGGGCGCGACTCCAGGCGCACGACATGCGGCTTTTGCAGCCTCAACTCGGCGGCGTCCTCGACGGTAACGATGCGCTCGCCGTCGGGAATGAATCCGGAAAGCACATTGAGCAGCGTGGTTTTGCCGGAACCCGTGCCGCCTGACACCAGGATGTTCAGCTTGATATGGACGCAGGCGGCCAGGAAGGTGATCATCTGCATCGTCACGCTGCCGTATTGGATCAAGTCTTCGGCTGTCAGTTTATGTTTGCCGAACTTGCGGATGGTCAGCGCCGGCCCGTCCAACGCCAGCGGAGGAATGATGGCGTTCACGCGCGAACCGTCCGGCAACCGCGCGTCCACCATAGGGCTGGATTCATCTATGCGGCGGCCGAGCGGTGTCACGATACGGTCAATGATCTGCCGCACATGGTTGTCGTCCCGAAACTGGATCTTGGTCAGCTCCAACTTGCCGTTGCGCTCGACATAGATCATCTTCGGCCCGTTCACCATGACCTCGGAGACGGTCGGGTCGCGCAGCGCCTGCTCGATGGGGCCGTAGCCCAGCAGTTCGTCGGCAATTTCCGTGACCAACGCCAGTCGGACGCTGCGGCTGTAGGGAAGCTTGTCCTCGTGAATCTTCTGCTCGACCAGCGCCTCGACTCGAAGCCGGAGGTTGGCCGCATCGCTGGTATCCAGAAACTTGCTGTCAAGTTGTTGGATCAGGTCGGCCAAGACCCGGTTCTTGAAGGCTAGATAGTCCTCTTCGCTGATGCCTCGTTCTGGGGGCATATTCTCCTCAACGAATCAAGTTCAACTCGAACCCTTGTGAGGCACGGCGTAGGCAGAAGGAGCCGCAGCGGACCAACCGTTTGTCTCGCCCCAATGCAATCGCTTGAACAATCCCTTGAAAGACGATCCCTTGCCGATATCCACGCCAAGTCTCGCCGCCAGATCGTTGATCGCCTGGGAAACAGGGGAACTGGGGTGGGTGAGCACGAAAGGCTGGCCCAGGTTGATTGAAGCGGGCACGAGCCGCCCTTCGTTGGGCACGCGCACGGCAACCGTCGCTTCGAGAATGCTTTCGGCTTGCGCCGTGCTGATGGACTTCGACTCCGGCTGGATGTCATTGAGAACCACTTGGATCTTCTCGCGCGGGAAATTCGCTTCCAACAGGTGCGCCATATAAAGCCGCGCAGCGCGCAGCCGCGCCAAATCCATGCCAACAACCATCAGAATAGTGTCGCAGAAGTCCAACGTAACGTTGCTGACCTCGGTTCCCGTCACGCCCACGTCCACGAGGGTGTACTTGAACCGGCTGCGCAACACCGCCAGGGCGGAAACGATGATGCCGCGCGTCAACTCTTGCCGTCCGTAAGGTTCAGGCGTCGACGCCGACAACAGGGTGACGCCGCTGGCGTGATTCTCCAACAACGATTCGATCATCTCGCGGTCCACGCCGCTGGCGCTGACGGTGATATCGGCCAGCGTGCGCTGAGGCCGAATGTCCAAAAAAGTGGCAGCATCACCCGCACGAACGTTGATGTCGGCCAACACGACGTTGTTGCCGCCGGGACTGATCCGTTCAGCCGCGCGGGCGATGGCACAACTGAGGTTGACGGCCACCATGGTGCGTCCGCAACCGCCACGCGCCCCGGTAACGGCAATGATTCGACGGCTCTCCTCGCTGGAAGCCGTTGCGCCGCCATGGCGCTGGCTGGCTTTCTTGTCGAACGCGTTCCGGATGGCGTCCATCGTCCGGTTTTTTTGGAGCGGGGCCACCAACAGCTCGCTTACATTGGCGGCCATCATGCGGCGGAAGAGATTTTCATCCATCGCCTGCGCCACCACCAGCAGCGTGGCGGCGTCGAGATTCTGCAAGGCGAGTTGTTCGCACACCTCGATCCCGGAGGTCGGCTTCAGGCCATTGTGGACAAGAATGACATCCGGCCGTTTGATCAACGCCAAACTCATGCACTCATCGGCATTGACGGCACGACCCACCACCTGGTAGGTCGGGTCGCCCGTCAGGAAGGAGCAGATCCGGTCGCAGGTGGTCCCTTCACTGTCCGCAATCAGAATTTTGATCGCCTGGTTTGGCACTATGTTTATGACTCCATTATTACAGAACTTATAGGCGATGGTGCATATCAGCAAACTTTACTTCGTGTCAACGCGCTTGCCGCGTCGGGAGGGCGCGCAAACTGGCGTCGGGAATTCCCCGACAGCAAGCCGGTGCTGCAAGCACCGAACGTCACCGCGAGTTTTTCGCGATTCGATTGCATCCTTCACGATTCAGCCACTGCCGTGACTCGGAAACAACGGCGTTTACTGGCCGGCCCCGCGCATCGGCGCCGTGTCAGGCACCACCACCGGCACCTGCTGTGACGGCACAGTATGCATTTGGTCGGGTGGCAAGCCAAGAAAATCATGCACATCGTTGTCAGGTCCGGCATGTGAGTTGATGTCGGGAAGAATATCTTTATGACCATCCACCTTATGCCACTGTCTCATGACAGGAGTGATGATGTTTCGCTCAGTGTCCGCCTTGAGGTCCTGGCCAATGATTTCTGGTGTGACGAAGAACAACAATTCACTTTGACCGCTTTGCCAGTCTTTGCTGCGAAAGAGCGCGCCCAACACGGGAATCTGGCCGATCCATGGTATCTTGCGAATTTCGTTTCGGAAGTTGTTGCCGAGCAAGCCGCCCAAGACGAGCGTTTCGCGTTGGTTGAGGCGGAGTTTTGACTTTGAGTTACGCGTCGTGATGCTGGTGCCCTGGCCGCTAACCGTGACGGGCGCATCGCTGACTTCCGTGAAGATTTCGGTGTCAATGTGGTCAGCGCGATCCACCGTCGGTTTGATGGTCATACGCACACCGTAGGGGATAGTTTGAACGCTGGTCGAACCGAAGCCGTTTTGAAGTTGTTGCAGGAGTTGACCGCCAGCCAAGAACGAGGCTTCCTGGCCGCTCTTGGTGACCAATGTCGGCTCCGAAAGCAGGCGAGCAGCGTTGTCGTCAATCAACAACTGCAACGTTCCTTCAAAGGCCGGCGTGGTGTCAGCAGAGCCACCTTCAGGAACAACCGCGCCTATTATGGTTGCGGATTTCACGAAGAGTTTATCAAGAGTCATCGCATTCTGGGTTATGCCGTAAGAAACGGAGTCGGAGTAGCGAATGCCTTTATGTTTCGCGGCCTCAATGTTCACTTCGGCCACTTGAACACGAATCCGAATTTGATGATGAGTCCGAATGGTCATCTGATCCACGATGTTCGGGTCGTTGCTCAGATTCGCCACTTCCACGGTGTTGGTGGTCGTCGTGCCCGTGATAGTATTGCCGGGTGTGGCGGTTTGAGTGGTGCTACCGAAATCGCCTTGGCCATAGAACCGAGAGGCGACACTGCGTATCGTGTTGGCTTCGATCTCGTCCTTGGCCTCACCGTGTATGAACAACACCGGATGCGGCCGGGCCGTCAAATTGGTGCCGCTGAAGGAAATGCGTGGTCCCACCAGCATGTCGAACATCACTTGGTGTTCGCCCACCATTTTCTTCACCACCTGGCGGAAATCCTCCAGCGAGGCCTCGTAGCTCGCCTTCTCGGCCGTATGCTGCTTCTTGATCACGATGATCGCGTAATGCTCGGTGATCTTGCTGTCGTCATCCAGAACCATCATGTCCGTATGACCTTCCTGCTCCGCACTGACAACGACCTTGCCAGGCCCCGCGGGGATCACCCGAACAATGTCTTCCACCGGAACAACAATGTTGGAGCCGGAGGCCTGCAAGAGGCGCGCCTCTCCCACCACCAGCGTGTTGGTCTGCACCAACTGGGTGGCCGCCGCGGTGACGGCGGAGACGGAAACGGGCATGCGTTGCGCCACACTGATCGCCGGCGCATTGGTTTGCGCGAGCCGAGCTGCCACCGCGGCGATATCGGGTTTGGCAACCGTTGGAACGGGGGCTTTGCCGGCGGACGGCGCAGCCGTTTGAGTCGCTGGCTTGGCGGTAACGATAACGGCGGGCACCGGGACCGAAGCAACAGGCGCTTCGTTGACAGAGGGCGCGTTGGTTTGCGCGAGCTGAGCTGCTACCGCGGCGATGTCGGGTTTGGCAGCCGTTGGAACGGGGGCTTTGCCGGCGGACGGCGCATTCGTTTGAGTTGCCGGCTTGGCGGTAACGGCAGGTGCCGGAACCGACGCAACAGGCGTCTTGCTGACAGAGGGAGCATTGGTCTGCACGGCCGGTTCGGCGGCCATAACGAAGCTTGCGACGACGACGGCTGCAGCCAGCGCCGGTGTGAACAGCCAGACAAAGTATTTCATCGGCAGTCTCCTGATTTTGAAGCTGGTAGTCATGGAACGCACCTCAGTTACTTCGCCTCTTTGCCCTTGGATATCCTCACCTCATATTCCTTGGACTCTCTTCCGATATGGATTGTGATCTTCTTCGTCGTCGGCGGCGGCGGAGCAACGACCACGGGTGGTGGTGGCGGTGGCGGTTTCACCGGCGGCGCCGCTTTCGGTTCATCTTGTATGGACCGGCGCTTGAGATATTTGCTGATCGAAACACTCGTATCTTCGATGACCTCTTTATCATCGCGCGCGCGCAACATCACACGAATCGCACCTTGTTCCTCGGCGATGGTAATCAACTGAGCTTCATCGGGAGTTGCGCACAAGGTCAGCGATGAGTTGGCGCCCACCGACGGGTCCGTGTTGTTCTTGTCCACAGCCAATACCAGCATGTTCTGAAGGGGCACTTGCACCACCTGCTCGCCTGGGCGTGTCGGGTCTTTCAGGTTGGCAATGATATCCACATGATCACCAGGAAAGATCCCGCCGGCGACCCCTTTGTTATCACTGATTCCAATGGTGATGGCTCGTTTCCCTGCCGGAATGGAAGGCGCCAATCCCGGCAGTTTGCTTTTCTCGGAGATGTCGCTGAGACGGATCTGTTCCAACGGTTTGATGGCGGTCATGGTCCACTTGCCTATCACATCCTCGAGCTTGAAGATGGAATTGGTGTGAAGCATCTTTTGCGGAACGGGGAACAGCATGACCATGTCCGCGGTGATGGGCTGCCGCGCCGGAATAGCCTTGTTGCGAGACATGACGACGGTTTTCTCAGGAATGACCCTGGGCTTGGAAACTTGGTGCAGATAGTCGTAGAAGAAATATGCCGTCGCCGCCGCGAGGACGATGGCTCCGATGAGAAACAAAGTACCCGGGCGCATGCTCATGCTTTTCATGACAAAATCCTGCCGTGGCTTCCACAGTTCATTTCTTGCGGCATATTGCGGCCAGTTGAGGCCAGTTTCAAGAACGCAAATGGCGGCAGCACCTTGAAGTCGCAACGCACCGCGCTGATCGGCTCGCCAAGCTGTTCAATCTGCGACTCGCGGAGCGTCCCGCCGTGCCGCTGCATCACTTGTAGATAACTCAGTCGCTCCGGGTTCAACCCCATCACGCGCGCGCTCGTGGCATCCACTGCCGTCAAGTTGTCACCTGCGATGACAACACCCGACCGCACCGTCTCACCGCGTAACGGCCCGTCACCTTCCATGCCCTCAATGCCGTCCATGATCGCGAAACCGGGCTGCAAGGCAAGGTTGATGTCCACGATGCTCTTCTCAATGCTCTGGTCGCCGCACCAGTGTAACACGTTCTTCGGCCAGCCATATTTGACGCCCGGCACCGTGCCGAACATATTCTTTAGCGACAGCGTCGCGCCCACCCAATGGTGCGTCTTCAGTTTCGGCATTGAAACCACCAGATCGGCGCCGAGAATCGTGTCTGGGAAGAACAGCCGCCCCAGCCGCGTGTAGTTCGCACGAAGAGGCACGGGATGGATGGAGTCGACGTTGAGATCCACGAACGCCGTGCGCTCGGTCTTCAACGCGTCGTCCAACCCCGATTGCTCGATCAACATCTCCGTGTCGCGCTGGTGGCCCGGCCCTTCCGCAACAATGACTTCACGCGCGCCCAGCGACCGGAACGCCTCGATCGCCGCCGCGACCAGCGAGGGATGGGTGTTCACGCCGCGGGCTTCGTAGTATTCCACCAGATTCGGCTTCAGCACGACGCGTTTGCCGCGGGCGCGGGCAATCACTGTGGGGTAGTTCTGGAGGGCGCGCTTGACCAAGTCGGTGAGGTTCTCGGCGTAATTCTTCGCTTTCAAAATCGTGACGCGCGCGGTCGGCTCCCGGCCCAGCCAATAGCCAAGCCCAAGGCCCAACGCCACGCCTCCGGCGGCGCCGACGGCCAACTTCCTGACAAACTGCCGCCGATTTAGCGTTCCTGTCATATCGTCATGACGACTTGATGTTGAAGACATACAAGTTGCTGTGCGCTCTGTACTCCCATCACCCGGCCAAACCAAACTGCAACACCAACGCCCGCATACGCGGTCCGTAACACGTCTCTAAGAAACAGCCCGAGTTCTCTTTGCGTTAAGCGCAAGAACTCGGGCTTTTCTTTGGAGCTCGCGAATCGTGAAATAACACGCGAGCATCAATACGTTTGTAACCTATTCCTACGAGCTGGCGGCTGTCGGCGATGTGCTCGCAACGCCCGCTGACGACATCTGGCTCTGGACGTTATCGAAGGTGCTCGTGGTTTGAGTACCCACGGCCTTCACCACCAAGATGGCCACAATGGCGATCAACGCCAGCACCAACCCGTATTCCACCAGCGATTGCCCGCTCTTCCTTGCTTTCTGGATCCTCATGTTCCGTTTCTCCTCAGTATTTATTAGCTTATTTTCGTTGTGACGCCAGCCGATCAAACCTAGCCGACCGGTAGCATTTCCTATGCCGTATCATAACCCTCATTTCCCGGCATGTCACTATTTTTTAGCGTGTTGTACCCTACCGTTGGGAGCCTTGTTTGACACGTCGGGAGGATGCGCGTGGGAGCATCAGGGGAATCCCCGACACGAAACAGCCGGTTTGTGGTGACTTGAAAAACGCGACAGAAATATCAAACAGGGCCTCTGCTCCCCATCTGCTAGTTCTCTTCCAACCACCCCTGATGGGACGCATAGCGCACGATATCCACACGGCTGTGCAATTTGAGCTTCTCCATCAGACGGGCTTTGTAGGTTTCCACCGTTTTGATGCTGATTTGAAGGCGCGCTGCGATTTCCTTGTTGGAATAGCCCCGTGCGATATCGCGCAGGACCTCTGTCTCCCGGGGGCTGATGGGTTCGCCTGTCCTTACGTCGCTGTCGGGTGATCGCCCTGCCATGTCGCTTGCCAAAATGCCCGCCGATGCCGAGTCGAGGTAGATCTCCCCCGCGTTGACGGTGCGGATGGCGCGGGTCAACTCCATTGCCGCTGAGCGCTTGGTTACGTACCCCGACGCCCCCGCCTTAAGCAGCCGGCGCAGGTAATCAATGTTCTCGTAGGCACTTAACACCAACACCTTGATTTCCGGATGCGAGTGTTTCAGACGTTCGGTGGCTTGCATCCCATTGCATCGAGGCATGGAGATATCCATCACGACAACGTTGGGCGTGAGTGTCTTGGCCTGTTGAATGGCATCTTCCCCGTCCACGGCCTCGCCCACGACCGTCATGTCTGGCTGCTGGTTGAGCAAATACTTCAGCCCTTCGCGCACGACGGTGTGATCGTCGGCCAGAAGAACACGAATTTTTCGATTGGATGGAGAGGCTTTCAATTCTTACGTTTCCAAGGAGCGGCTCAAGAATACCGTGGTTCCTGCGTCCGGCGTGGATTCAATGTTGAACTTCGCGCCAACCAGCGTGGCGCGCTCCTGCATTCCCAGCAGACCCAAGCGACCCGATGAGTTGATGCCGTTCATAACCGTGTTAACATCAAAACCTTTGCCGTTATCTTCCACAATAACAAGCACAGAGTCGCGCCGATAATCCAACAGAACGCTCACCCGGGTCGCCCGAGCGTGCTTGTTCACATTCGTCAGCGCTTCTTGGACAACACGGTAGAATGTGGTCTCCACGGACGGTTGCAGCCGCTGGTCGGCCTGGCCACTGACATGAAAATCCGCCGCGACGTCGCTGCGGCGCGCCCACTCCTCGACGTAACGCTTCAGTGCGCTGGTCAGACCCAAGTCGTCCAAAGCCGCTGGCCGCAGTTCCCACGCAAGCCGATGCACCCGGCGCGTCAGATCATTGGCCAGTTCCTGCAATTGCTGCAGTTGCCGGCCATTCGATCCCCCGCCCGCCTTTGACGCCTGCAGGGCATTCAATCCCAGCATCATGGCTGTCAGCCCTTGTCCCAACTGGTCGTGCAATTCGACCGACACCCGGCGACATTCGTCTTCCTGAGCCGTGATAAGTTTCTGAACAAGGTGGACGCGCGCTTGTTCGGCTTGTTTGCGCTCTGTAATGTCCGTAACCGTCCCCACATGGCCGGTATATTTCCCGCGCTCGGCGCGCATGGCCGACGCGCGGATGTAAACCCACCGGTCACTCCCGTCAGCAAGCTGCAAACAGAACTCCTGCTCGTATTCGCCGCCCTCCCTCACACACTCATTCCACCGCTCCAACACTCGGGCGCGATCCTTCGGGTGAATGACCTGCGTCCACTCCCGCACGGCTTCTTCTCCCGACTCCAGGCCGAAGATGGTTCGCCAGCGCGGATTGGTGTAAGTGACCCACCCCTTCGCGTCCGTCAGAAAAACGCCCGCTGGCGAGCATTCGCTCAGCTTGCGAAAAACCTCCTCGCTTTCCCTCAAGGCCCGGCGCTGGTCGGACTCGCGCAACGCGCGCTCCACAGCCGATGGCAGATGCGCCAGATTGAATTTTGAGACATAGTCCGCAGCTCCGCTCTTCACCGCGGCCACCGCCGTCTCCTCGCCAATGGCGCCGGATACGATGATGAACGGCACGTTCGGCTCGTGCCCTTTCAAGATCGCCATCGCGTCCAGCGAGTTAAAGCGCAGCATGTTGTGGTCCGACAGAACAATGTCCCACGATTGCTTCTTCAGGGCAGCGGTCATCGCTTCCGCCGCCTCCACCCGTTCGTGAACAGGCTCGTAACCGCTTCGTTCCAGTTCGTGCACGATCAGAAGAGCATCGGCCACGCAATCCTCCACGAGCAGGACGCGGAGAGGTCTGCGTTTCGCTGACGGCCGGGCAGCCATGCCGGTTTTATTCACCGCTCCGCAGTATAGCTTCCATCCCCGGCGCCGGCAAGCCGCCAGGACCACGAAGTATCACTTTGGCATTGCGCCATGCGTTTGCCTTGCTACTCTCGCCGTCCACAAACTTCAACGAGCCAAAGGAAATCCATGAGCACACAGACCAACAACTTCCCGAAACTTCACAACGCCATGTGGCCCGGCCTCGTCGGCAAGGGCAGTCCCGGCGCGGAACCGTGCATCGACCTCGACACCATGCTCGACCTCACCGCCAAGGCCGAGGTCGGCGGCGTGAAGTTTGACGGCGTGGACCTTTTCCTCTACGAGCCACACATCAACATTGACGTCAGTGACGACGGCATCAAGACGCTCGCTGACAAGATCACCGCCAAGGGCTTCGTCGTCGGCTCGGTCGTCGCGCCGGTCTGGTTCGACGGCAGCGCGATGGGCGATGAGACCAAGCGCAAGAACTGGGTCGCCGCGGTCGCCAAAGCCTGCCGCATCGGCAAGCGCCTGCGCGAACTCGGCGTGCGCCCTCATGGCGCGGTGCGCGTGGACTCCGCCTGCTCGGTCCACGACTGGGCCACTGACCCGAAGGGCAACACGAAGCTCATCGCCAAGACCTTCAAGGAAGGCGCCAAGGTCGCCAAGGACCACGGCGAGCGGCTCGCTGCCGAAGGAGAAATCTGCTGGGGCGCGCTGCACTCGTGGAAATGGGCCGTCACGCTCATGGAGGAAGTCGGCCAGCCGCGATTCGTCGGCTTCCAGGCTGACATGGCCCACACGCTTCTCTACGCGCTCGGTTACAACGCCCCCGAACATCGCATCGTGCCGAAGGATTTCCGCTGGGAGCCGGAAGCGTTCCACAAGGCAATGAAGAAGCTCACTGCCGCGCTGCGCCCGTGGACGATTGACTTCCACGTCGCACAGAACGACGCGACCGTCAAAGGCTCCGGCTCGCACGACAAGACCGGCCGCCATTGTCCCGTCACCGACCCCAACGGCAAACTCAACGTCCCGCGCGACGCCGGTTACTGGCTGCGCGACGACAAAGGCAAGGTCATCAAGAAGATCCGCCACCTCTGCTGGGACGGCTGCATGTTCCCCAACGAAGTGATGATGAAGCAGGAAACATGGAACAACATCCTCGCCGCGATGATCCAGGTCCGCGAGAATCATGGGTGGAAAGAATAGAGACGAGCGAGAGCCGGGCATTCACTGATACAATGGACTTGTGCGCCGCCGTTGCTTATGCTGGCGCCATTGAAAGATCATAAAAATAATAACATGAACAACTTTTCCTCAATCTGTTCCCGTCGCGAATTCTTCCGTCGCAGCGCCGCCGTGGCCGGTGGCGCAGTGGCGTCACGTTATCTGCCTGCCGCGTTTGCCGCGGGTGGCACACAGATCGGCGCGCAGCTCTATACCGTGCGCGAGGCCTGCAAGGCTGACTTTGCCGGTGCGATGAAAAAAGTGGCCGCGCTGGGTTATCGTGCTGTGCAGGTTTCCGGCGATAACGGCAAGACGGCCGCCCAGACCAAGAAGATATGCGACGACAACGGACTGGCCATTATGGCCACGCACGTCAACCTGGCCGATTTTGAAAAAGGTCTGGATCCCATCTTGAAGGATCACGAAACGCTGCAATGCCGTTACATCGGCATCCCGTACATCGCGGCGCCCCTGCGCAAGACCAAGGAAGATTGGCTGAAGCTGGCGGAGAAATTCGAAAAGTGGGCCAAGGAACTCAAGGCTCGCGGCTTCACGTTGATGTATCACAATCACGCGTTCGAGTTTGAGGCGGTGTATGACGGCAAGGCTGCGATCCACCTGCTTTACGACAACGCGCCGACGCTGCAAGCAGAGCCGGACCTCTACTGGATCGCCAAAGGCAAAGCCGACCCCGCAGAGTTTGTGGCAAAGTTCAAGAACCGCGCGCCCATGATCCACTGTAAGGACATGGACAAGACGGACGGCAGCTTCGCTGAAGTCGGCTACGGCAAACTGGACTGGGATGCCATTCTCAAAGTCTGCAAGGAGGTTGGCGCACTCGGCTATTTGGTCGAGCAGGACAAGTGCAAGCGCGACCCGTTCGACAGCCTCAAGATGAGCCTGGAGTTCCTGAAGTCGAAGGGGCTGAAGTAGTCGCTGGCGAGGACTCTCCTGTCTGCGTCTGCCGCAAGTTCAGCGCGCACCGCAGGCAAGAGCGCCTGTGTTACGCCCGCCTACCAGCGCACGTTCCAAAACGCTGTCTCGTGCTGCGTCATCGCTCGGGCTTCTTCCGCAGTGGCCCAGCGTTCCTCGAAATGTTTGCCCCACGAGTCGGAGATGGCGATCTCGCCGGTTTTGGCGTTGTAGCCGACAATCATGCGAATGTGGCCATTGCTGACTTCGCCACCCGGACTGTCGGGCATGCGGAGCATCTTCGGGCCGACTTTTGAGACATTGCGCGCGTCCTTGAGTTTCTCCGGCCACGCTTTCCAGTCCGTGACCGTCAGACGTTCTTTCGAGCGGGCGCTGATTCTCTTGTCCACGCCCGGATCAAAAAAGACGCCCCACATCAACGGGAAGCCTTTGTCTATGTACTTGGCCAGATTCGACACTGTCAGCGCGAGGTTGAGTTGTTCGAATCGACGGCCGTTGCGCCGGGCCAGCGCCTCGACGCTCTCAAACATCACATTTGCCGACGTGCCCCCGCCCGCCTGGGTTTGGCCCGCCAGCGCAAGCACATACATGTCGGCTTGAATCCCAATGTAGCGGAGATAACGCTCCCAGGTCGCCGGCGCGCAATAACCCTTCGGTCCCTGGTCGACCATCGGGATTTCCGTGATGAGCACATCTCCGTTCTCACGTTTCTTCACGCGCTGGCTGAGCGTATCGCGCAACTGCTGGTAGGCGATCACCTCCGCCCGCCCCTCGCGGTCAGCCAGCTCAGCGGGAACAACCCGCACGCCCACGTAGTTCTCCGGAGTCTCCAACAGGATCGCGTGACCCTTCCAATTCCAGCGTCGTACCTTGTAGCGAATCTTCCGCGTCTGTCCGAAGAACGTCTGCGTCGGCTCGCCGAGCAACGGCTTCAGCGCCGCTTCGATTGCCTGCGTGTCACGCTCAAACTGCTTGAGTCTGCAGCGGTCGCCGGAGTTGGCAAACACCATCGAGATCTGCGTCACACGGCCCTTCTCCGCATAGAGCGCCAGCGAATACGGCCGCGCACCGAGCACGCGCATATCTTCCTTTGCGTAGACCCGGTAGCTGGCCAGCGTTGTCGTGCGCGATTCCTCCGGCCAGCCAAGCTGCTTGCCCACATCGCGTTCGTTCGCCGTCCAAAGCGAATCCCCCTGCCACAACGACAGGCCAAAAGCGGTGTTCAGGTCCTGAAACCTGACAACACCCGGAGCGGCCCAAGTGGAAGCGCAGACGATCATGAGACACATGAAGGATGCGCGAAGAGCGCGTCGGACGGCTATGTCGTGATACGCGATTGTCTCCGACCGGGGTATTTCTCCACCCCGCACGCCTCCCGCGGTTCTTGCGTGTTTCATGATTTCAGTTCCGGATGGCTTTTCACGGCCTTGTTGCATTCGTTTCGTCTGAAATCCGAAACTATGCAATCAAGGTATTGAAGGCAAACGCAAACCCGCGCCAGGAGAGAAGGCGCTGGGTCAGGCGAAACTGACGATTTCCCGAACCTTGCCGACAAGGTCACCCAACTGGAACGGCTTGAGCAGGTAGCCGCGCACATCGTTTCGGAGTCGTTTGGCCGCTTCGATGTCGTCGCAGAAGCCCGTGATCAGCACTACCGGCACTTCCGGATCAATCCTTCGCAGGCAATCAAACACCCGATCCCCATTCATCACCGGCATGCAAAAATCCAGCAGGACCAGGCTGATGCTCTTGGACTGATTCCTGAACAACTCAATGCCCTCCTGTGGACTGGAGGCCGTGTGAACGTCGTACCCTTCGTTTTCCAGCCCCATGCGAACCATATTAAGGACACTGACGTTATCGTCTATGACGAGAATTGCGGGATGCGGGTGCCTGGTCCCAGGCATCGGCCGGCTCGATGCTTTGCACAGCGCCAAGCAGAAGATGAAAAACGCAACCAATCCAACTGCCGCAATCATCAAAAACGTCGTCATAACTTCCTGGCCATTCACCAGCCTCCTGAGAGGGGTTTTTGTAGCAGAAATACGTCATTTCTCCAACAAAAAAATCGCTTCCAACCGGCTTGGGGCTGGCGGTGGGCCGGAAGGATGGCATCTGGCATGTCGCGGTAACAACGGATTGGAAAAGCCACGGGCTTCAAGAAAATCGGGATAGGAGCGCACCATGGTTCTGAAATGGTTGTAAACGGCGAGGAAACCGCTAGAATGCCGTCCACTAATATGATTGCCGATTTTCTGCTCACGCTGCCCTTGGCAGACATTTCTTACTCGTTCACTCAGGCGCATCTGCCAGGCAAGGTCGTCATCGCCGTTCTGGTGGTGTTCTCCATCTTCTCGTGGACGGTCATGTTCACGAAGTTCGGCGAGATCAGCCGCGCGCGACGATTGAACAAACAGTTTTTGGAGGCGTTCCGGTCGGAAAAGAGCGCGTTCGATCTTTTCAGCCAGCGCGTGCGGGTGGAAGGTTGTTCGCTTTTTGAAATCTACACGGCCGGCTGCAAAGAGTTGAAGAATTATCATGGCATCGAGTCCGAGCCGACGGTGGCGGTTGGATTGCTCGCGCCAGCCAGTGGCAAACGCGTCACGCTCAAGCAAATGGATCACATCAAGGGCGTGATCGAGCGAACGGTGGCTGAGCAAGGGTTGAAGTTGGAGCAGGGCCTGGTAATGCTCGCGACAGCGGTCAGCGGCGCGCCATTTCTCGGATTGCTCGGCACGGTTTGGGGCGTGATGGACGCGTTCGGCGAGATCGCCATCCAGGGCAACGCCAGCCTCACGACGATGGCGCCCGGCGTCAGCGGCGCGCTCATCACGACAGTGACGGGCCTGCTCGTGGCGATTCCCTCGATGTTCGCCTACAACTGGCTGGTGCACAGCATCCGCGCGATGACGGTGGGCATGGACAACTTCGCCAGTGAACTGGCCACGGCGCTGGAGCGCGAGTTCGTGCGGGAATAAGGTCGCCATGCGCCGCTTCTCCCAACGTCATCTGTCGGTGCTGGCGGAAATCAACATCACGCCGCTGCTGGACTTGGCGTTTGTGTTGCTGATCATCTTCATCATCACCACGCCGCTGTTCGAGCAATCCATCGGTGTCAACCTCGCCAAGGCCGCCAAGGCACAGCAGCAGAAACCGACGCGCGGCCGCACGGTGAGCATCGACAAGACGGGACAGATTTACATCGACCGCTCGCCGGTGGATATTGACACGTTGCGGGAGTCCATGAATGCACTGCACAACGAAGACCAGGACGTGGCCGTGCTCATCCGGGTGGACAAACAGCAGCAGTTCGAGAAATTTGTACAGGTGCTGGACGTGCTTAAGAGCGCCGGCATCAGCCACGTGGGCATCGTGGCATTGGGCGAAAGTCAGTCGCGTTAGCAATGGAAGCAAAGAATGACGATCCCAGATACCGCTGGAACCTGTTCGTTTCGGCGGTGCTGCACATCGTGCTGATCGGCGCGGTGATGATGTGGGCTGCGTTCGCGCCGAAGCAGGCCGATCAACCGGTGTGGCTCGAAATCGGCACGGGCGGCGAAGCCGGCGGTGGCAGCGGCAGCGAAGGTGGCGGCAACTCGGAACCGTCCCTGCCCTCGACAACGCCACCCGAGGAACCCGCGCCCGCGCCACCCGGCGAACCTGCCGTGGTTGAAGAAGCGCCGAAGCCCGCGCCGAAACCCGCGCCGAAGTTCGACACCATCAAGCCTCCTGCGCCGCCAAAGCAGGATACTCGCCAGCCGGTGATTCCCATCGATCAGCCGAAGAAAATCGAGAAACCCAAGCCACAGCCCAAACAGCAGCCGCCTCCCAAACCTCAAGCGAAGGCCGAACCAACCAGCAAGATCAAGACCTCCACCGCACTGATACAACGGCCCAAGACCGGCGTGCCAAACTCCAAGGCCGTGAACAGCAAAGGCACGGGCCCTGCCGACAGCAAAGGCAAGAGCACCAAACAGGCCGCCCGCAGTTTCAACGCGGACAGTTTCAAGAAAGGCATGTTCAACAAGCTGGGCTACGGCTCATCTGGCGGCTCCGGTCCCGGCACCGGCATCGGCAGGTTTTCAGGACCAGGAAGAGGCCGCGGTGCCGGCCAATATGCGGGCGCGGGCTCCGGTCCCGGTACAAGACCCGGCACAGGTTCGGGGCCGGGCACCGGGCCGGGCACCGGCGGCGGTCTGCCGTCGGAGTTCGGCTGGTATTATCTTTTGATCAAGGACGCGATGGATCGGGCGTGGACACAGCCGAGCCAGTTGCAGGGACACCTCAATTGCGTCGTTTTCATCCGCATCCAGCGCGACGGCACCATCAGCTATGTCTGGTTCGACCAACGATCAGGCAATCCCGTGATGGACGAGTCGGTGCTTTCTGCTGTAAACAGTGTGGGCCGGATCCGACCGTTGCCACCCGGCTTGGGCAACGCTTACGTGGATATACCGGTGGCGTTTGAACTAAAACCCAAAGGGCCGGGTTGATTTGATGATGAAGGAGTCACTGATGAAATATCGTATGTGGAGTTTTTTGTTTTTGTGTGGAGCAGCGAGCGTTGCCATGGCGGCCACGCCAGCCGTGCGAATTGTCAAAGGACAGTCACCGAAGATCAACATCGCTGTCGAATCGTTCGGCGGTGACGCCAATGCGCAGCAGATTGCCGCGGTGCTCGCCAGCGACTTGGTGCGGTCGGACTGGTTTAACTACGTCGCCGCGGCCAATGCGGAAGTCATCGTGCGCGGCTCCGTGTCGGGCGGCACGCTCAACGGCGCGGTCTTCAGCCGCGGCGGTGCGACGCCCGTGCTTCAAAAGGTCTGTTCGGGTGACGGCTCCAGCCCGCGCAGCGTGGCGCACCAGATGGCCGACGAGATCGTGCGCAACATCGCCGGCAAACCCGGCATCGCACAGACCAAGATCGCCTGCGTCGCCAATGGCACGGGCAGCAAGGAGATTTACGTGATGGACTACGACGGCGCCAACGTGAAGCGCCTCACCAACGACCACACGCTCACCGTGCGGCCGCGCTTCGGCCCGAACCGCCGCACGCTCGTCTATACCAGCTACCGCAGCGGCTGGCCGGATGTTTACATCATGTCCGACATCGCCGCGCCCGCGCCGCGCCGTGTGGCTTATTTTCCCGGCCTGAACACCGGCGGCGCGATCTCGCCCAACGGCCGGCAGCTCGCTGTCATTCTCAGCAAGGACGGCAATCCGGATCTTTACGTGATGGACCTGGCCGGCGGCGGGCCAGTGCGGCTGACCCGCACGCGGCAGGCGGAGTCCTCGCCCTGCTGGTCCCCGGACGGTTCACAAATCTGCTTCGTCAGCGACCGCGCGGGCCAGCCGCAGCTCTACATGATCCCGGCCTCCGGCGGCGAAGCGCGGCGCGTCACGTTCGGCGGCTACAAGACCGAGCCGGACTGGGCAACCTGGTCGGTGTCGCTCGAAGTGCCGGACATCTGTTTCAGCGCGCGCGCCGGGAAGCAATTCCAAGTCTTCGGCATGAAGTCGCGCACCGGCGAGGAGATGTTGCTGACGCAGGACGCCGCGGATAACGAAGACCCGTGCTGGGCGCCGGACGGCCGGCACATCGTTTACGCGCGGACGGTCAACCACCGGTCGTCGCTTTATATCCTTGACGCATTCACAGGCCGGACGATAGAACTCAACCCGAATTTGCGCGTTCTTGGCGATTGCACAGCGCCGGCGTGGTCGCGTTAAGTTGCGGATGTGGCATTTCAAAAAAATTGTTGGATAGTTAAGGAGACAAGATGAACATCAGATTGTTGACAAAGATTAGCGTTCTCAGCCTTGCCGTCGTTCTCAGCGCCGGCATGGTCGGCTGCAAAAAGAAACCCCATGCCACTCCCGGCCCCGGACCCAGCGGTTTGGAAGGCGCCGGTCCCGTCTCCGTAACACCGCCGATGGACACAACGGGTGTGATGCCCGCGCGCATCGGAGACCCGACCCAGCGCAATCAGCCGCCACGTCTCGCGGCCGACACCGTCCATTTCGCCTTCGACAGCTCGGTGGTCAACCCCAGCGAGCGCCCGAAGCTCGACGACATGTCCGCCTACATGCGCGAGAATCCAAACCACATCATCACGATCGAAGGCCACTGCGACGAGCGCGGCACGGCCGAGTATAACCGGTCGTTGGGCGAGCGCCGCGCGCAGGCCTGCCGCGAGTATCTGACCAGCGTCGGCGCGGATGGCAACAAGCTGCAAACCATCAGCTACGGCAAAGAGAAGCCGGCAGACCTTGGCCACGGCGAGGAAGCTTGGGCGAAGAATCGCCGCGCCGAGTTCATCATCACCGGCCAGTAATTGCAGCGGTTGGTTTTCAATTCGGAACGGCCCGGATGACGCGTGTGTCCGGGCCGTTTTGTCCGGCGGAGTTGGAGTTTTACATTTGACCGCGAAGGTCTTAACCTTCTGTGAATCTTAGGAACGGAGAAGAGACATGAACGTAATACTTGGTGTTTGGGATCTTGGGATGGGACAGATTATCCTCATCCTGTTGGTGGTGCTGTTGATGTTCGGCGCAAAAAAGTTGCCCGATCTGGCCAAGGGCTTGGGCCAAGGCATCAAGGAATTCAAGAAGGCCACGCGTGACATCCAGGACGAGGTCACCAAGGCGGCTAATGCGCCCGACGAGACGACCTACAAGCCTGAGCCGCCAAAGCCTGAGCCGCCAAAGACAGCCTCCACCGAACCGAACAAGCCCGAAGATCCCAAGTCCTGATGCGCGTGCCTCGCGCGCAACGGCGCGGGGCGTTCGGCAAACCTGCTATGGCCGAGCCATCCGATACGCCGCCTCCCGATCAAGAGCTGGACGAAGAGGCAGAGCTGGAAACCAAGCCGTTTCTGGACCACCTCGAAGACCTGCGGTGGACCCTCCTGAAGTCGCTGGCGGCGTTGTTCATCACCATCTCCGTCGCGTTCTACGGTCTGCCGTGGATTATGGCCGCGCTGGTGTGGCCATTGAATGGCGTCGCTGAGGTCCTTCGTGAACCGGTACCGTTCGCCACGCGCGACTTGCG
Source organism: Verrucomicrobiota bacterium (assembly GCA_016235595.1). Taxonomy (GTDB): domain Bacteria; phylum Verrucomicrobiota; class Verrucomicrobiia; order CAIQCK01; family CAIQCK01; genus CAIQCK01. Next base: position 52,223 of record JACRJX010000007.1, on the reverse strand, counting down.
CCACGCCGGCGACCTCGCTGCCAAGCTGAAGAACCCGCCCGATGCGTTGTCGCAGTACCTCGCCGACCACCTCTCCAAGAGCACCAAGAACGAGTTGCAGGCGCATAACCCCGCCCAACTGTCCACCCGCGCGCTGCGATCGGACTTGACGGATGACCTGAATAGAATCACGGGGGGAGAGTGCATCTACACGCCGGAACGTTTCGCCAACATCAAGCTCAGCGACGAGGCGTTGGAATGGTTGCAACAGAAGCCCGGCGGCAATGACCGCGTTCGGCTCAATCGCCTGCTGTTGGAAGAAGCATTCCCATCCGAACTGGCAAAGCTCAAGGAACCCAAGGATTTTGATCCGGGCAAGTTCCTCAACACCATCGGCCCTGGCGAGATTTTCATTTTCTCCATCAAGCTTGCCCTTTACGCAGGCTCGATTCTGGCGCTGCCGTTCATCCTCTACTTCATCGGCCAGTTCATCCTGCCAGCGCTGACACGGCGCGAGAAACGCTACATTTGGCCGGCGTTCACCATCGGCGGTGGATTGTTTTTCCTCGGCGCGGGCTTCTGCTTCTTCTGGATCATGCCTCGCGCACTGTCCGTCAGCATCGCCTGGGCGCGCTGGATGCACGTGGATGTCACGTTCTGGCGCGTCGGCGAATACGTCTCCTTCGTCACCGGCTTCATGCTCGGCATGGGGTTGGCGTTCGAGACGCCCGTGGTGCTGTTGTCGCTGGTGAAGATGGGCATCCTCAGCCACGCCGGGCTGAAAAAAGGCCGCCGCTTCTGGATTGTGTTCTCTCTCGTTGCCGGCGCGTTGTTGACGACGCCGGAAGTCTTCACACAACTCGTCATGGCCGTCGTCCTTTGCGCGCTCTACGAACTGAGCGTCTGGGGCGCGTGGCTCATCGAGCGCCGTGAACGCAAGAGAGAAGAAGCCGGCTGATCTGCGCAGCACAACCGGAGACTCTTATGGCCTTGAAATCTTCCTACGATCTCGCGATGGAGCGGCTCGGCAAGACGCTCGGCCCGGAACGCAAGCTGACTGGCGATCAGAAAAAACAACTGGCCGAAATGGACTCCGTCTATAAGGCGAAGATCGCAGACTTGGAGCTTTCCATGAGCGACAAGATCGCCGCCGCCCGCGCCGCCCAAGACGTGGAAAAGGTCCTGAGTCTGGAACAAACGCTGCTCACCCAACGTCAGAAGCTGCGCGACGAGTGCGAGGCCAAGAAGGAAAAGCTCCGCAAGCTCTCCTGAACGAAGCCGGTTCCCGGTTTCATCGCTACCTGACTGTTGTCATTGACCGGGGACCCAAGCTGACCGTGGCGATGGCATTCCTGCCAACCAACCTTCGGTGTCTGTGTCCAATGGCGTGCCCGCCAAAATCAGAGAACCCCTTTGCTTTTCAGAAACGGCACATAGTCCTGGTCAGTGACCTTGATATGGTTGACCAACCAGTTTTTCAGGCGATTCAGCACTTCGCGTGACACCCCGATTTCATCGGCTTGCACCCGTCGCTGCAAGTCGAGCACCTGGGCGACAAAAGCATCATGGATGGCTTTGTGTTCGGCATATCCGGAATACCCGTGCGTGGACATGAGCTTTTCTTCGTCGGCAAAATGGGTGCGTGTATAGTCAACCATGGCCGCGAGCGTTTTCCTCAGAACGGTTTTCCCCTTGCCGGCCAGCATCGCTTCGTGCAGATCGTTGATAAAACCCACCCAACGTTCGTGTTGCGTGTCGATCGTCCACAAACCGACCTTGATGCTGTCGTCCCAAGTAATCAGAGCCATGCTTTTGATGCATAGCACTTGGGTTGCAAACCGCAAGTCCAACTTGATGCCCATGTCTGGCAACATTGAAGGGAAGTGCCGCCAGCGCGCCAAGGAGGGAAAGGGTGGAGCCGTGGAATCCCCGAAGGGACAGGCGCCACACGTTTGGCGCGCCAGCGACAGGCGCGGATAGTAGATTCAATTCCAAAGAGGGCAAGATAAAATCGTTTCACCACTACCGGACAATCATCAACATAGCCCGAAGTGGGGGTAACAGGATTCGGCGGCGGTCCCTGCGCTCAGTATGGCCGCCGACCCGGAATCTGTCTTCCTGCACACTGACCCACTGCCAAATCATCAAAAAGCTTGCTCCGGAGAAAGCCAGGTTTTAGTCTGCTTGAAATTGTCGCAAGGAGTAAACGAGGTTTAGAACAGACACGTGAAGATTTCGCTTTTTATACCGTGTTTCATTGACGCGTGCTTTCCGCAGGTCGGGATCAGCATGACGAAGGTGCTGGAGCGGCTGGGCCATCAGGTGGATTATCCGGAAGATTTCACCTGCTGCGGCCAGCCGGCGTTCAACTCCGGCTACTGGGACGAGGCGCGCGCGGTCGCCGAGAAGGTGATCGGGATGTATCGCAGCGCTGAGATCATCGTCGGCTGTTCCGGCTCCTGCGGCGCGATGATGATGACGTTCTACAAGGAGTTGTTCCACGGCACGCCTCTCGAAGTCGAGGCCAAAGCGCACGCGGCAAAGTGCTGGGAGTTCTCCGATTTCCTCGTGACCAAGCTCGGCGTGACCGACGTGGGCGCGAAGTTTCCGGCGAAGGTGACGTTCCACGACGGTTGCCACGGTTTGCGCGAGGTGGGACTCAAGAAACAGCCGCGCGCGTTGCTGGCCAAGGTGCAGGGCCTGGAACTGGTCGAGATGGACGCGGCGGAAAGCTGCTGCGGTTTCGGAGGAACGTTCTCGGTGAAATTCCCGATGATCTCGACCGCAATGGGCGAGGTCAAATGCGACTCGGCTTTAAAAACCAAGACTGACTACATCGTGTCGTGCGACGCCAGTTGCCTCATGCACATCCAGAGCTTGGCGGACCGGCAGAAGAAGCCGTTGCGCACGATGCATCTTGCGGAGGTGTTGGCCAAGCAATGAGCACCATCGCCCAGACTTTCAAAGAAACCGCCCGTCGCCTCACGCGCGACCTGCGCCATCGGTCGTTGATCCAGAACGCGCTCGGCAAGTACTACGTCGGCCGCGACGAAAAGAAGGGGCGCTTCCAGAACTGGCAAGAGGCGCGCCAAGCCGCGGCGGAGATCAAGTGGGAAGCGATCAACCACCTCGACACGTATCTCCAGGAGTTCGTCAAGAACATCGAGGCGCGCGGCACGAAGGTTTTCTGGGCCAGCACCGGCCAGCAGGCTTGCGATTACATCGTCGAAGTCGCCAAGAAGCATCGTGTCCGCTCAATCGTCAAGGCGAAGGCGATGACCGGCGAGGAAATCCATCTCGCACAGGCGCTGGAAAAGTCCGGCGTCGAGGTCGTGGAGTCGGACCTGGGCGAATACATCGTCCAACTGCGCGAGGAGCCGCCCTACCACATCGTCTTCCCGGCGATGCACCTGACGCGCCACGAGATCAGCGACCTTTTCAACAAGAAACTCGGCAGCGCGCCGACCGACAGCCCGGAAGAGTTGACGATGATTGCTCGGCGGACGTTGCGGAAGAAATACTGCGCCGCCGACATGGGCATCTCCGGCGCGAATTTCGCCGTCGCCGAGACGGGCATGATTTCGCTCACCACCAATGAGGGCAACGGCCGGCTCTCGACCTCGCTGCCGAGGGTCCACGTCGCGCTGATCGGCATCGAGAAGGTGCTGCCGACGGTCGACGATCTCGCGCTGTTCCTTCCAATGCTGGCCACGGTCGGCGCGGCGCAGATGCTCAGTTGTTACAACACGCTCATCGGCGGCCCGCGGCAGGAAGGCGAGGCGGACGGTCCGGAGGAGTTTCACGTCGTGCTGCTCGACAACGGCCGCACGCGCCTGCTGGCCGACGCCGAGCAACGCGACACGCTGCACTGCATCCGCTGCGGCGGCTGTCTCAACGTCTGCCCAATCTACAAGAACATTGGCGGCCACACCTACGCGACGACCTACATGGGGCCGATTGGCTCGGTCCTTACGCCGCATCTGCGCGGCCTCTTGGATTGGAAACATCTCTCGTTCGCATCGTCGCTCTGCGGCGCGTGCACCGAAGCCTGCCCGGTGAAGATTGACCTGCATCATCACCTGTTGCAAAACCGCCGCAACGCCATCCGCTGCAAATCGCCGTGGTGGGAGAAGCTGATTTTCCAAGGTTTTGTGTTCTTGATGAACCGTCCGCTGCTTTACCGTCTCGGCGTGAAATTCGGCTGGTTCGGCCAGAAGTTCCACGGCCTCATCATAGGCACGAAGATCGACCCGATGTATGCGTGGACCCAGTCGCGCGAGGCGCCGCAGCTGGCCCTTCACACCTTCAAGGATTACTGGCGGAGGAGACAATCGTGAGCGAACGCGAACAAATTCTTGGACGCATCCGCGAGGCATTGCGAGTCGCCGCGCCGAAACCGGGCCTGCTCTCCGGTCCGGGCCAGCGCGTGCCCGCCCACGAGAAGCGGCCCACGGATTTCAAGCCGTGGTTGCCGGCGGTGGGTGACAGTTTCGACGAGCGCGCGGCCCTGTTTGCGAAGAACTCGGCGGAACTCAAGACCGACTTCCAGCTCGTCGCCAACCGCAACGAGCTTCAGGACAAACTTCTCGCGCTGGCCCACGCTGAAGGCTGGAAGAAGATCGCGACGCACGCCGGCGAAATGACCAACTTCGCCTTCGCCGCGCTGGGCCTGCCGGTGCTGCAAACCGGCGCCCGTTACAACTTGAGCGAACTTGAATCGTGCGACGCCGGCATCACCGAGTGCGACGCGCTCGTGGCTCAGACCGGTTCCGTGGTCCTGACGACACGCAGCGCCGGTGGCCGCGCGCTATCGGTGTTGCCGCCGCATCACGTGGTGCTCGCGCGCCGCGACCAGCTGCTGCGGGACCTGCCTGCGGCGTTCGCGGCGTTGAAGAATTGTTATGGCAGCAACTATCCGAGCATGATGTGCCTGATCACCGGCCCCAGCCGCACGGGTGACATCGAGCGCATCCTCGTCCTCGGCGCGCACGGTCCGAAGAAGCTGACGGTCTTTTGCCTGTAATGGACGAGACGGCCGGCGGTTTCGACGGCGTGTTCAGGCTTATGTTGACCCGCGACATCGCAATCCAGGTTCTCAAGTGGCTGGCCCTGCTGGCGCTGGTGTGGTTGTTCCTGCGCTGGTTCGAGTGGCGCAGCGTCTTCATCCCCTATCGCCAGGTCGAAAACACGCCGGCAGATTTCCGGCTGCCTTTTGAAGACGTGACATTCACAACCGCCGATGGCGTGAAGCTCAACGGTTGGTATCTGCCACAGTCCAACGCAAAGCTGACCGTCCTCTTCTGCCACGGCAACGCCGGCAACATCAGCCACCGGCATGAAAAACTGCTCATCCTCCACGACCTCGGCGTCAACGTTTTCATCTTCGACTACCGCGGCTACGGTCGTAGCGAAGGCTGGCCCTCGGAGCAAGGCACCTACAACGATGCGCTCGCGGCTTGCGCTTGGCTGCGCCGGGAAAAGTCAATCGCACCGGAGCAGATCGTGGTTCATGGCGAATCGCTCGGCTGCGCGGTGGCTGTTGAACTCGCCCGGCAGCAGCCCGTTCGCGGGCTGGTGCTGGAGAGCGGGTTTGCCAGCGTGCCGGAGATGGCGCGCGCAATCTATCCGTGGCTGCCGATGCACTGGCTCTGCCGCATCCGCTACGATTCGCTGTCGAAGATCGGCTCGGTGAAGGCGCCGTTGCTGAGCCTGCACAGCCGTGAGGACGAGATCGTGCCGTTCAGCCAGGCGGAACGGCTCTTCGCCGCCGCGCCAGGGCCGAAGAAAATGGTGGAGCTTCGCGGCGACCACAACAACGGCTTCGCCGCGTGCGAGAGCATCTATCGCGCGGCACTGAGCGAGTTCTTCCGGTCGCTGGGCCGCTGATCGGGCCGTCAGCCGGTCATCACAGTCGTGTCGTGCTCGTAAGCGGGCGCGCAGCAACAGAGGAACACCAAGGGTTCGCTGCCGGTGTTGGTGATGCTGTGGCGCTGGCCCGCCGGGATGGCGATGGCGTCGAGCGGCCCGACGGCGCGCTCCTCATCCCCTACTCGCATCTGGCCCCGGCCCTGGAGGATGTAGTAAACCTCATCGGTGCCGGCATGATAATGTTCCTGCGTGACACTGCCCGGTGGCAGAATCGCCTCGGCGAGGCTCAAGTTCCGGATGCAGGAGTTGCGGTAAGCCATCAGCTCGCGGATCTCCGAGCCGTCCTTGGTGATGAATGACTTGGTGGCGTTGCGTTGAATGACATCCATAAGCAGAGTCTCATCATAAGGACTCCGCGCCGGGACGCGAGGAAAGAGTTGCAGGCAACTTTTCCCTACACCGGCGTCTTCTTCAACAGCCGCACCGTGAGCACGAGCAGTCCAACGACGGCCACAAGCAGCACGCCCCAAAGCGCCAGCGTCGGCGGCGCGCTCTGGAAATAATCCGCCGCGCTGCGGCGGTGCGCGGGGTTCGGTTCCAGCGATGCGAGCGAAGCCGGCACGGCGGAGTAGGCGAGCACCTCGCGGCGCAGGCTCTGGATATCGTAGCGCGGCGACTGCGCCCGCTCATTGCCTAGCAGCAAACGGTAGCTGTCCCCGTCGGACTTCAGTTTGAACACAACCCGTGGCACTCGGACGATCGCGCAGACCTTCTCGATGGTAAGCGGCGCGTTGTCGCCTTCCTCGATCTGAAGAAACAACGTGTTGTAGCGATCGGCGTCCAGATTGAGTTGGACCGGTCCGCGCTGTCCGGCTTGTCTCGACAACTCGCCGGAGAAAAGCACGTGGTCGCCGTGCCGCGGGTCGCGCGAAGGCGCCGTCAGCGTCGCGGGACGGGAGAAAAATGCCTCCGCGACGGTGAGGCGCAGTTGTTGCAGCGGCAGCGTCATCGGCTTGTCGTTCACATCGGTGACCGTGATCCGGTAACGGCTGACCGCGCCGCGCTGGCTGCGCTTGGCCGGCCGCGTATCCGGCTCGATGCGCAACGCGACTTCCGCCTCGGCCGCGTCGGCTTCGAGGATGAACGGAATCTGCCGGCCCGAACCGCTCACCACGCGCAGGTCGCCAAGGTCGGGCCGCAACACCGCCAGATCGGCCGCCGCGAGCGTGACGGTGTAGATGTCTTCGACCTTCGGCAGCGTCAACGCCCGCGCCATCTTCCATTGCCGCGCCTCCAGCGGCGCGCCGTGCGAAGCGACGAACTGCATCGGTGGCACGGGACGGTAGCGCGAATTGGGCGTTTCCGAACCAAGCTCTGCGGTGATGAATCGCGGATTGAGGCCAAGCTGCGTCTTGAGCATTTCCAGGTCGTAAACCGCTGCGCGCGTCGCCGTGTTTCCGTAGTAGAGCGTCCACGGCCCGGCGGCGGCGACAAAGGGAAATAACACACGCGAAGCAACACCGCTGACCGTCACGCGCAGGTTGCGCAGCGGCGGGCTGTCATTATTCTGCATCTCCAGCACCAGCCGGCCGCTTCGCGGTGAGTTCACGGGGAACCAAAGATCCTCGCCGCTCAGCCCGTCGTCTTCGAGTTTCAGGCGATAAATCCCGCCACCGCCGAGCCGGACTCGCGTCTGCCGGCCACTCACTTCCCGTTCTTCCATCAGCACCACACGGCGCGAGAATGCGGGGTCGTCCGATTCGATCTCAACCCTTTCGATCGGCAAGCCTGGCGGCAGGTCGAGCCGGTAACGGCGCATGTTTTTTTCGTCGGATGACTGCCCGATGTCGGCGCGCCGGCTCCAGCGTTCGCCGGCCACGTCGCGCACGATGCGGGCTGTCACGCCACGGATGGAGATAGGCGCGGACCGCTGGTCGTCGGCGGTGAGCCGCAGGTAACGCGCGGTCTGCGGTGACGGCAACCGGATGACGGTGTGGTGGACGCGAAAATTCCATTGCCGGTCGAAGATGCCGGCGTCGGCGATCAATTCGCGCCAGCCGGTGGAGTCCTCCGACGCCTCGACGCGAAATCGCTTGGCGAAGTCCCGGTCGTCAATCCGCAGTTCGATCGTGTCGAAGCGTCGAGACTCCCGGAAATCCACGGTCCAGACGGTGCGAAGCTTCTTGTCCGAGCGCGTATCAGTCAGGTCGCCGTCCCAGTGGCGTGCCGCTTTCCGGTCGGTTATCCGATCCACGACAAACGGCGTCTCGCGGCCATCGGCGCCGATAAGCCGCAGGTCACGCAAGTCCGGTTGCGCGGCGGCAGCGACCTCCGGCGGCAACGGTAAAGCCGCAAAAGCGGCCGTCTGGCCGGCAGCAGTGACAGTGACGCTGCGGCGAACTTTCCAGCCGCTGCGAGCCTCGTCGAGGTCAGTGATGTCGGCGCTGGCGGGCAATGACATGGACAGCAAAGTACACGCAGCCAACAGCGCAGAAATTCGGGTATTCATGACTTGGGCTCCTTTCGGAACACGAACCGTTGATAGAGCAGCGACACCGCAATGAGCGCGACGGCCAGACCGAAGAACGACAGGATGCGATGCAGGCCGGTGAGACTCGACAGGTCGTAGAGGAAGACCTTGCCGATGGTCAGCAACATGAAACCGAGCGAGATGAACCGCAGCGGTTTGATTTGCCGCCACATGCCAATCACCAGCAGCACCAGCGCATAGAGGCCCCACGCCACCGACGTTGTGAGATCGCGGTCGTAGCGGCGATCCCACTGGAATTCGAGATAGCGGCCGACGGAATAATAGTCGGCGATTTCGAGATTGATCAGCGCAAAGATGAGAAGAAGACCGAGAAATCCAACAACCGGCGCAAGCCCCAGCTTGCCGCCGTAGAAGAAGGCGCGTTCTTGGTCAGTCATGCGCTCAACCTCGACCGATTGAAGCCATCGGGCGCCCACGAGAAAACAGACCGCTGCGACGCCATAGGTATAGAAAATCCAGTTGAGGATCGGCCAGCCACGCTCCTCGTAACGCAACACCTCCGGGTTCACCAGCAACCGCGCGGCCACGACCGCAAACAGCACCGCGCCAAAATACTTCAGCCCCGGATGCGGCACACGCCGATAGAGCCACCACACCGCCGCCCCCTCCAACGCCCAGCCGAGGGTGATCCATTGCTTGTCGAGTTGGAGCGGAATCGCGATGCTGACGAAGCCGAGCGCGACCGCAGCGAAGAGCGCAATATTCCGGAGCCGCGCCTGCTGCATCGCCGTCTCCTCCGCGGCGAAGCGCTTCATCACCTGTGCCAGCACCGCGACCGACAGGCCCGCCATCGCCACCGGCAACACGCCGACGTAGCTCTTGCCACACGCCGCCACAAACACCTTGTAGAGCACGAGGAAGAACAGCGGCCCGCTCAGTCCCGACGCAAGCCACGGCCAGAGCCGCTGAGGCCACGTCGGCACGAGCACTCCCGGCAGTGCGAATGGCAATACAAGGAACGCCAGATAAAATGTCACATAGATCGGCATCACCACGGCGATGTCCGAGTCATGGAAGTAGTTGAAATGCCATATCGTCGCCAGCGCCGCCGACGCACCCAGGCTGGCCGCAACGAGCCACGACCAGTCGCGGCGCAACGCGGAGCCGATCAGCAGCACGACGAGGAACGCCATGGACAGGAACAACGGCCACGGGTCGTTGCCAAGCTCCGACGTTCCCAGACAACCAAAAAGGCCGCCCATGGCGATCAGCGTTGTCGCCACCGAGCCGGTTTCGTGTTCATTGGCGCGTTCCGGCAAACCGTCACGTCCCTTCGCCTGGCGAAGCGCTGACGCGAGCGACCAACCAAGCGCCAGCAGCAATGGCAGGCTTAGATTGCGCAGCAACGTTTCGCCGACGGTGGTGCGGAAAAACCAAAATTGGACGATGAGGCCAAGCGCGACGCCGCCGACCGGCGCGACGTAAAGCAGAGCACCGTTGCTGTTACGCTCAAACACCACCGCCGCCATCGCTGCCAACAGACACAGGAACACCCATGGCGGTTCGCCGAACTTGTTGGCAATGAGCACGTGCGTGAACAACATCAAACCTACGCCCGCGACAAGACCGGCGACTTCAAGGATTTCATGCGATTCAGTTGCCACCGCCGGCGCGAACCGCCGTGCCGCGCGTGGCATCAGGTTGAAGAGCGCGCAGAGGCCGATGGCCGACAGGCTTGCGCCCCAGACGTTGGACTGCGCCAGCGCCTGGGTGGACCATACGAAAAGCGTCAGCGCCGTCGCGATGGCGCTGCTTACCGCAAGCCAGACCTGGCCGCGCATCATCATGATCACGAGCATCGCCACGTCGAGGCAGGCGATGAAGCCAAACAGCAGCGGCCACTCGACGGCGTAGGCACTCTGACCGGCCATGTAAAACGCGAATAGGAACGGTGCCAACCCGCCAAGCATCGCCGCGCGCAGTGTCGTCTTCTCGTCGGCTTTTTTTGCGGCCAGCGGCAGCGCCAGGTAGAGCAGCCCGAACAGCGTAAAGACGCCGACGCCGAGCAGCATCTTCTCCGGCGTCATGAACTTGTGGAACCAGCCGATTTCGATGGCGAACGTCGCCGCCAGACTTAACAAGACGACGGCATTCCACTGCTTGCGCACCGCGACCCAAAGCAAGCCAACGTCGAGCAGCAGGATGTAGCTGAACAATCCGATGGGCCGATCCTCACCCGTTGAGAGGATGATGGGCGTCGCGAAGCCGCCGAGCAGGCCAAGCACTGCGATGAACATGGAGTCGTGCCTCACCGCCAGCAGGCACGCCACGAGGGTAACCATCGCCATCAACGCGAACGTCGGCAGGATTGGCACGAGGTGATACACACCGTGCGCGGCAAAAAATCCGGCGTAGAGAACCGCCACACCCGCGCCGCAGAGCGCGTTGGCTGTAACGGCGTAGCCCTTGCGCAAGCCAAACTCCGATCCCACCAACATCGCGATGCCCGACAGGATGATCAGCGCCACCTGCATCGGCGGCGTGATGAGATTGTTGTCGAAGGCGTATTTCAGGAACAGGCTCGCTGCGATGACGAACGCGATCGCGCCGAGCCACGCCGCACCGCGCACACCCAGCAGTGCCTCCCAATCGAAAGATGGCTTTGGCGGAAGGACGGGAATCGACGGGAGCGGCGGAGGCTTCGGCGGTGGCGGCGCCACGTCCACATCGCGAAACGGACTGCCGGGCGCGGGCGTTGGTTTTACATCGTGCGGTTTAGCAGGAATCACGGATTGCGCAGGAGCAGGCGGAGAAGGAGGCGCGGCTGTCGCGATCACTGGTGGCGGGACTGACGGCGCGGGTGGCGACGGTGGCGCGACTGCTGCCGGCTGTTTCGGTTCAGGCGACGGTGGCGGCTGAGACCTGAGAATGTGTGTCTGGTTGGAACGAAGCGCTTCCAGTTCGACATCATGTTCCCCAACTTTCCGCTGCAACTCCGCAATGCGGCTATGGCTGATGACGGCGATAACGACGGACACGATCGGCGCCACCAATAGCACCAAGCCGAGAAGCACCAGCAACGGTGCAATTGCATCACTCATGGTCGCTCGCTCCTTTCAACAATCCCATGTTCCAACTGGCTGTTCGTCACTTTGACGATCCAACAATCAGATCGCGCAGCGCGGCTTTGCCCGACGGCAAGAGCGCTACTTCGGCAACGAGATGGCGCGCGTTGCGGGCCTCCTCCAGTTTTTTGCCCGCGCCTTCCTGCACATAGAACGCTTCGATGCCGAATTGGATCTGCGGCGTGCCCCACTGGCGAACGTATTTGCCGCGGATGAACTTGCCGCTCGCCGGCTTGTGAACACTGGCCTTCACGCCGCGCCAAAGTTTGCCGCCGGCGTCCGGCTCCAGCGTCACGTAAACGGTCCTCTCCTCCAGCCACGAGTTGCGCTCCCAATAACGCCACACGCGGTTGTTCGCGTCGGGAATGCCTTCGATGCCCTTATCCGGCACGTTACTGATGGCGTAGCTCAGGATGACGTAGTCGCCGCGCATCACATCGCGAGGGTCCACCGGCATGACTTTCAACCGGATTGTGTCACCCACCATCAACGGCAGCGCGTGGAGCACGACCATGCTCGCAAGCACGGCCAGTTGGAAGGCGATGGTGATCCAGAGCACGGCGCGCTCGTGCTCACGCAGCCAGCGCGCAGCGCGATTGAACCACGCTGGTCCGACGAACGGCACCGTTTCGGAATCGGCGTTGATGTGGCTCTCACTCATGGCGCACCTCCTTCCGCTTCCGCCAATACATGCCCAGCCCCAACAGCGCCGAGCCGCAGAGCGCAAACATCAGCGCTGCGCCCAGCATGCCGCCGGCATCGCCGAACAAATGGCAATAACAGCAAACCGCCCAGACCACGAAGCAAAACACGCCGAACGCAAACGGCAGTCCGCGGTCGTCGCGAATGCCCACGCGCATCAGCCAGATCGCGAGCGCGATGTTGGAAACGTTGGCGACGATCAGCGGCACCACCCAATCGGATTTCTCGCTGCCGCCGGCAAGACGGATCGCGCTCCAGAGACCCATGAATGCCATCGCCAGCGCGAGGCCCGCCGGCAGCCATTGCGCGCGGAGCACGTCCAGCAGCCGCTCGCCCGGGCCGCGCGCGCTGCCGGGGGGCTCCGGCTTGAGAAGGCCCGCCAGCGCCAGCGTCGCCGCCAGCAGCAAGAGAATGGCGATGACAGGCGCGAACGCCGGTGTCCACGCCGCCGTGCGCCACCCGTAGTAGCCATACCCCCGCGCGATTTCACGGAAGAACCAGTCGGAACTGAGCGGCACCAACGCACCGGCGGTCAACAGCACGCCGTAGAAACGATACGGCAGCGCCATGCGATTCTCCGGACGGTGGTTCTCTGCAACAATCAGCAGCAACGCTCCGACCGAACCGATGAGAAACACCGATTGCCAATCCAAGTCCCACGAGAACGATTGCAGAATCACCCACCACGCCATCACCGGCACGTAGAGCCATGCCGCGCCGACCGAACCGCGGCGATAAGCCCAAGCCAGCCCGGGCAGCGCCAGCAGCGGCAGACTGAAAGCGCCATTCGGCCACCCTTCGATCAGCGCCCAGCCCAGATGCCGGTAGCCGAGAATCTCCGTGCCCGCCCACGTCGCCAACAGGCCTGCGTAGAGGCAATGAATCAGCAGTGTGTCCAGGCAAAGCGCGAACGGCAGCACGCCGATCGCCCACCACCAGAATCCGTCGGGATAATGCGCGTTGAGGTGAAACACCTGTGCCACGAGCCAGATGCCCGCACCGAAGAACAAACAGCCGAGGAAGAAGACCAGTTCCGAAGACCGCCGCGCGCCACGCACGAACCGCAGATACAATCCCGCTCCATGCGTCGCCGCGAGCACGGTGAACACAAGCGTGAGTTTCGCGGCGCGCGGTATCGCCTGCCAGTTGTAGCCCATCAGCAACAACGCCGCCGCACCGAACAACAACACCGCCAAACCGATGATGGTGAACGTGAACCGTGACCGTTTGCGAGCGCCGGCCTCCTCGGGCGTTTCGTAGCAAGCAGTAATCTGATCAGCCTGCTGGGGCGTCACGATACCGCGACCGCTCCACTCGGCCAATTCCGCCCGCAACCAACGTGCTTGTTTATCGGAAAGGATGCGTCGCTTCATTAGCAGCTCCTCGGTTCACCATCAAAAAAGCCGCGCACCCCGCGAGCATAACACCTGCCGTCCCGGCGGCAACGATTATAAAGCCAAAAACTGGAGTCGAACGCAAAGCCAGCGTGCCCGTTGGCAGCGCTTCGATCTCCAGGTTGAACGCGGATGGTTTCATTGGCCTGTGGAATGAGGCGCAATGTTCAGCCGGATATAACGAGCCGGAGTTCAATCGTGGCAGGGCGCCTCCACAAGACAGACCTGCGGTTGCGCCCACAAGCACTCCCACACCACGGGTTCCGGCACGCCCCACCGCCGCCGGTTAGTCGTTGTAGGCTTCTTCGCCGTGCTGCGAGACGTCGAGGCCGCGGAGTTCGTCTTCCTCGGTCACACGCAGGCCGATGACGGCATCCACGAGCTTCAGGATCACGAACGTCGCCACGCCCGCCAACACCCACGTGAACGCCACTGCCGTGAGCTGGTTCATCAACTGACTCGCGCCGCCAGCCAGCGAAATGGCATTGCCGCCAACCTTGAACGTTGTTGAGATCGCCGGATTGACAACCGTGCTGGCGAAAACGCCCGTCAGCGCCATGCCGATGGTGCTGCCGACGCCGTGGACACCGAACGCGTCGAGCGCGTCGTCGTAGTGGAACTTCGCCTTCAACTTGCTCACCGCCATGTAGCATCCGATGCCCGCCGCGAAACCGATGACGAGGGCCGACGGCACCGACACGAAGCCGGACGCCGGCGTGATCGTCGCCAGCCCGGCCACCATGCCCGACGCCGCGCCGAGAACGCTGGGCCGGCGCTTCGAACTCCACTCGGTCAACATCCAACCGAGGCCGCCCGCCGCGGCGGCAAAATGCGTCGCCGCAAACGCACCCGTCGCCAGCCCGCCTGCCGCGACCGCGCTGCCCCCATTGAAGCCGAACCAGCCGAACCACAGCAACCCCGTGCCGATCAGGCTCAGCACGACGTTATGCGGCACCATCGGTTCGCGCGGATAGCCAAGCCGCTTGCCCATCACCAACGCGCAGACCAGCGCCGACACGCCGGAACTGATGTGCACCACGGTCCCGCCCGCGAAGTCGAGCACCGGCACGTGGCCGCCGAGCGCCCAGTTAAAGTAGCCGCCCTTGCCCCACACCATGTGGCAGAGCGGGAAGTAAACGACTGTCACCCATAGAACCGTGAAAACCAGGAACGCGCTGAACTTCATCCGCTCGGCAAACGCCCCGCTGATCAGCGCAGGCGTGATGATGGCGAACATCAACTGGAACAGCATGAATGTCTGCTGCGGAATCGTCGCGGCATAGTCGGCGTTGGGAGCGTCGCCGACACCCTTGAGCATGAAATACTGGAGCGGGTTGCCGCAGAACGCGTTCCCCTCGCCAAACGACATGCTGTATCCATAGACCACCCACAACACCGACACGACCGACATCAGGATCAGGCTGTGCATCATCGTGCCGAGGACATTCTTCGAGCGCACGAGGCCGCCGTAAAACAAGATCAACCCCGGCGCGGTCATCAACAACACCATTGCCGTGCTGATGAGCATCCAAGCGTTGTCGCCGCTGTTGACGGCGGGCGTCGCTGCTGCCGCCGCCTCCAGCTTCGCGAGGCGTTGTTCGAGCGTCGCGGACGACGCGTCCGCCGCGCTTGCCGTTGGCACGGCCAGTGCAACGAAGCTGGCCAAGAGAAACAGACAGACTAACCCGACGAGCTTGCGACAGTTGTTTTTCGACATAGTAAACCTTGGCTGAGCACGGAGCAGCACGCGTGCCACGGCGAACGACGCAGGTTTGCACCGCAGTGGTTCCTGCGGTGGAGATAACTGTGCACTTCGGCTGCGGCGATTTGCACAGCCCGGCTAAAAAAGCAGCAGTTCCGACAACTCTTCCCCGTTCGTAGCTTGAAACAGGAAGTATTTGACCTCGCGGCGCCCAACGCGTATTGACGTGACCTTACGCATCACGCATTACGCATTATGAAATACCGCCGTTTCGGTCGCACCCATCTCCAGATGCCCGTCATCACCTGCGGCGGGATGCGCTACCAGCATAAATGGCAGGACATGCCAGAGAACGAGATTCCCGCCGACGGCCAGGCCAACCTCGAAGCCTGCATCCACCGCGCGCTGGAGTTGGGCATCAACCATATCGAGACCGCGCGCGGCTATGGCACCAGCGAGATGCAGCTTGGGCGCGTGCTGCCGACACTGCCGCGCGGGAAGATGCTCGTCCAAACCAAGGTCTTCCCCTTCGCCACACCGGAGGAGTTCCTCAACACCTTCGAGACCTCCATGCGCTATCTGCGGCTCGACTACGTGGACTTGTTCTCAATTCACGGCATCAACAACGCCCAACTTCTCGATTGGACGCTCCGCAAAGGCGGCTGCCTTGACGCCGCCCGCCAACTCCAGCGCGACGGACGCTGCCGCTTCATTGGCTTCTCCACCCACGGCCCAACCGACATCATCGTCAAGGCCATAGAGACCGGGGAGTTCGACTACGTCAACCTCCACTGGTATTTCGTCAACGAACTGAACTGGCGCGCCGTCGAGGCTGCCACGCGGCAGGACATGGGCGTGTTCATCATCAGTCCCAACGACAAAGGCGGCAAACTCTACGCGCCGCCGCCGAAACTCGTGGACCTCTGTAGCCCGCTCTCGCCGATGCAGTTCAACGATCTCTTCTGCCTCGCCCGGCCGCAGGTCCACACCCTCAGCATGGGCGTCGCCAGACCGTCCGACTTCGACGAACACGTCGCCGCGTTGGAACACTACGACAGCGCCGCCGCAGTCGCTGCGCCCGTCGAACAGCGCCTCCGCGCCGAGATGGCGCGCGTCCTCGGTGACGACTGGTGCCGCCGCTGGCATGAGGGATTGCCGGAGTGGACCGACACGCCCGGCAACGTCAACGTGCAGGAGATCGTGCGCCTCTGGACCTACACCAAGTCCCTCGGCATTGTTGAGTGGGGCAAGATGCGCTACAACCTCCTGAGCAACGCCGAGCACTGGTTCCCCGGTGCCGTGCCCGGCAAACACCGCGAAGTGGATCTCCGCCCTGCCCTTGCCCGCAGCCCCTTCGCCGACCGCATCCCCGCCATCCTCGACGAAGCCCACACCATGCTCTTCGACGAGCCGAAGAAAAGACTCAGTCAGAGTTGAGGAGAGAAGCGGATCGCCGGTTGGAATCACGCTTTCGCCCCGTCCAGAACAATCTGGCGTGCATGAAGCTCTCAACGGTCAGCCGGAAGCAAAGGTAGAGCGCGACTTCCAGGCGCGCTCATCTTTCGCAACGCAACCGCCACCGCGCCCAGAGGCCCACCCAGGCGTCTTTGCGTGAGATTCCTCCCTCCCTTGACCCGGCCAGCATTGCTTGCAGGGCGGGTTGCCGCTAGAGTGGATAGTTTCTTATGCGAATCATTGCGGATCATCATGTTCACACAACGCGGTGCAAACACGCCATCGGCTCGATGGAGGCGTATGTCGACAGCGCTATCGAGCACGGGCTGAAGGCCATCGGTTTTGCCGACCACAACCCGCTGCCGAACGACCTCGGCGACAACGTGCGCATGGAGGAGTCGGAACTGGACGATTACGTGAAATGCGTGCTCGACCTGCGGCAGCGGTATCAGGGCCGCATTGAGGTGCTGCTGGGGCTGGAGATGGATTACGTCGAGGGCCTCGAAGCCTACCTCGAAAAACAGCTCGCCCGTCATCCGTGGGACTACATCATCGGCTCGATCCATTATCTGGACCCGGAGTGCCGGCAGATCTCATGGCCGAGGAATTTCACCGGCGACGCCGCGCGTCTTTACGCCCGTTACTTTGAACTGGTGCGAAAGATGGCCGGCAGCGGTCTCTGCGACATCATCGCGCATTTCGACGTGCCGAAACGCTCCGGCCGGGTACACACCGAACACGAGGCCGGGGACATCACGCGCACGCTGAAGGAAATCGCCCGTGCCGGCCTCTGTCTGGAAGTGAACACCTCCGGCTATCGTCATCCCGAGTTGCTGCGGCCCGACACGTATCCCACGCGCGCGATCATCGCCGAGGCGGTGGCGCTGGGCATTCCGCTGGCGGTGAACTCCGATGCGCACGCGCCGGAGGATGTGGCGTTGCAGTTTTCGGATATGGAGCACTTCCTGGCGAAATACAAGACGGCGCGATTGGTCACGTTCAAGAATCGGCGGCAGGTTCCGGTCTAGCGCGTCCCACGAAACGCGTCGCACCTCTGCGAAGGCGTTTTTCAAGCTGATCAGGTTTAACAGCAGGAAATCAATCTTGGAACCGGCTTGGGGGACACAGCCAGCCCGTCAGGACATCATCGCGTCAACCGCAACAGAATCTTGGAGGCGATTTGCTGGAAGGTCATCTGCAAATCGTTGGCGGTGGCGGCAAAGACAGCCTCGCCGATCGGCTGGTTTGGATTAAAGGTGCTGGAGGTGGTGTCATTGGCGATCTTGTGGAGAAAACTCTGGTCAACGCTGCCGCCGCCGAGACCAATGGCAAAGATCAACATGTTTGCGTCGCGGATTTCGTTGGCGGTCCCCAAGGAGCGAAGCTGGCCTTCGGTGCGAAAGTTGGTGGCATTGCAGGTCTTGGTGGTGCCGTTGGTGGATACGAAGGTGGACATGGTAGTACAGTATGATGGGGACGGCCCTGAAAACATGGTTTGATTGTTAGGAAGTTGATTGCCACTGCTGGGACTAAAAATGGCGTAGGAGTTGCCCGAATCGGTGCCACCCACGTTGTAAGTCTTGTTGGTCGGCCAGGTCCCTTGGAACGTGTTGGCCAAACCATCGGTGAAGAAGACCACGACCTTGATGACATTTTCGCCTGCGGGGACGATCACGCTGTCGTTCTGCCGTTTCGCCAGTTTGAGGCCGCCTTCAGAGTAGGTGCCGCCGCTGTAGGTCAGGCTGTTGGCGGCAGTCGCGACGACGCTCTTGAAGGGCTGCCGCACCGAAACGTTCAAGTTCGTTGTGGAAGCGAAACTGACCAACGAAACCTTGTCCATGTTGTCGTCGAAGAAGCTGATGAAGGTAGCGACCGCGCCCGGCAGCTTCACCGAACCGTTGTTGCCGGACATCGAGCCGGAACGGTCGAGCACCAGGCTCATGACCAGCTTGGCGCGCGTAGCGGTGGCCACGGAACTGACCTGAAATGTCTGGAACCGTGGGACAATGCGCAGGAAGTAGGTATTGACCACCGACGTGCCCAGAATGTTCACGACCGTGTTGCCTGCGGCATCGACGGAATAAGTGATGTTAAGAACGGGGGCGGTGCTGGACTGGCCTCCGCAGCGGTAATTGGCCGTAAAGGAAGCCTGCGCCACTTCGGTCGCCCGAGCCTGTCCTTGGAACAAATTGCGAACGGCCGTCAGCGACGCTGCGTCTATAGCCTTATCCATGGCCGCCTTGCTCAAGTAGATGGTGGCCGCGTCCACCGTCATTCCAACAACGAGCATCAGCATCAACACCATGATGGCGAAGAAGACAAGGGTTTGACCGGTTTCCTTTCGGGATCGCCGACTGAGATGATGGAGGGGAGTCATGAACTCATCTCTTCCTCGCGCCAGAATTTCATCCTTCATACCCAACTATCGTCATCCTAGTGTCCTATAGCCGTTCTGCAAGCACGTAATCCGATGCCAATCTTGCTGCATCGACCGCAAAGCGCCAGTGTTTAAAAAGTTCCCCTGCCATTTCCCGACCTTCACATCCCGCCGGTCCGCACGTGACCCCTTCGGCACAAACACACCTTTTCTGTCTGGATTAGCAGTACCGCCCGCTGGAGAACCGTCACCCGTCCTGCTTGACACCGTTTTGGCAATCACCGCGTCAGCCGCAATAGAATCTTGGAGGCGATCTGTTGAAAAGTCGTTTGAAGGTCGTTGGCGGTGGAGGCAAAGACAGCCTCGCCGATCGGCTGGTTTGGATCAAAGGTGCTGGAGGAGGTGTCATTGGCAATCTGGTGGAGGAAACTCTGGTCAACGCTGCCGCCGCCAAGGCCAATGGCAAAGACGATCATGTTCGCGTTGCGCATTTCGTTGGCAGTCCCCAAGGAGCGAAGCTGGCCTTCGGTGCGAAAGTTGGTGGCATTGCAGGTCTTGGTGGTGCCGTTGGTGGATACGAAAGTGGACATCGTTGGACAATAGGATGGGGACGGCCCTGAAAACATGGTCGAACTGTTGGGAAGTTGATTGCCAGTGCCAGGATTGAAAATGGCGTAGGAGGTGCCCGAATCAGTGCCACCCACGTTGTAAGTCTTGTTGGTCGGCCAGGTCCCTTGGAACGTGTTGGCCAAACCATCCGTGAAGAAAACCACGACTTTGAGGTAATTTTCGCCCGCGGGAATGATCACGCTGTCGTTCTGCTGCTTCGCCAGCTTGAGGCCGCCTTCAGAATAGGTACCGCCGCTGTAGACCAGGCTGTTGGCGGCAGTCGTGACGAGAGTCTTGAAGGGCTGCTGCACGGCGACGTTCAAGTTCGTTGTGGAAGCGAAACTGACCAACGAAACCTTGTCCATGTTGTCGTCGAAGAAGCTGATGAAGGTGGCCACCGCGCCCGGCAGCTTCGCCGAACCGTTGTTGCCGGCCATGGATCCGGAGCGATCGAGCACCAGGCTCATGATCAGCTTGGCGCGCGTGGCATTCGCGGCGGAACTGATTGAGAAGGTCTGAAACCGCGGGACAATGCGCATGAAATAGGTGTTAACCACCGCTGTGCCCAGGATGTTCACCACTTTGTTGTCGTTGGAGTCCAAGGTGTAAGTGATGTTAACAACAGGGTCCTGCGCGTTCCAGCCGCCGCCGCGATAGTTGGCCGTAAGGGAGGCCTGCGCCACCGCAGTCGCCCGTGTTTCCCCTTGGAAAAGGTTGCGAACAGCCGTCAGTGCGGCTGCATCCACGGCTTTGTCCAAGGCTGCCTTGCTCAGATAAATGGTGGCCCCGTCGATGCACATCCCGATGACCAGAAACAACACGATCGCCAGGATGGCATACATCACCAGCGTTTGTCCGGCTTTGCCCCGCCGCTTCCCGATGAGATGACGGACGATGTTCATGGATTTGTCCGCTCCTGGCCTAGAAATATGTCACGTCATACAAAAGACTCGGCAGCGCAGAGTTCGTCGAGATCATTTGCAGGAGTTTGACAATCGGTGTCACGGGCGTAAATGGATAGAAGACCTCGGTGATGTATAGCGTCTGATTTGTCTGCGGCAACTGGTCGCTAGGCAGCGTCACGCCACTGCCCGTTGCGTTCAAGACTCCGATGCGGCTGGCATAATTGCTGCCACCAAATTTCACCTGCCCGGTAATGGTGACGACGCCGCTGCCGGAGCGGGTGACCGTGGACGCGATAATGCGACCATAGCCATTGCTGAAATACAGCGATGGTGACGTTGCCACCATCGCCGCGACGGCGTTGGAAAGAGTCGTGCCGCGCACCGCAAGGTTGGCGCCTTCACGGCTTGCGTTGACCATCGTCTGACGCACCACGAACAACCGCCCGTAGTCCACCGTCGCCATCACCATGATCGCCAGGATCACGACGATCAACGAAAACTCCATCAGCGCCTGACCTTCTTGCCGGTCATGAAAACGCCGTCCAGATCTCGCGCGCCGCGTTGCGGTTTCGGATCTGATGGGCCGGCTAGTTTGTCTGAGCTGGGGGAAAGGGTTCATTACGGAACGTCATGCTGGCGTTGAAACGATAAACGCCGTTTGAGAAAATCCGCGAAATCAATGGTGTCAGCAACTGGACATTGCAGCCGAGCGCGATCGTGACCGTGTCGCAGGGACCGCCGGCGCTGCCGGAGCCAAAAGACTGGCTCGTGAACTGGATCGACGTCAACGGCAGTCCCATTGCCGCGTTCTGCGCCACTCGGAGGATGGAGTTGGTGCGCGACGTGGTGGAGCCATCCGCGGCCGTCTCATGATTGCCCGTGGCCGCATACCGGCCCGCCACGCGCAGCGCGTGCTGCATCGTCAAGTGGACATAGAACAAACGCGCAAAATCCAAAATACCAAAGACCAGCATCATGAAGAGCACGAAGGTCAGCGCAGTTTCCACAAGCGACTGCCCTCGGCGCTCACCGCCGATTCTTCGTTCTGTCCTCACAGCGACTTTCCGACTGTATTGATATTCCAATGCCAACAACATTATACCTTATCTCACACTGTCAATACTTGCACGTCGGGAAAAACGAAACGCATATAGGGGAATCCCTTACCTTGGGCGGGCAATCCTCTGATTCTGCGCCAACCCGCTGGAAACATCGGGTTTCCATCCGGGCAGAGTGGCTCGCCGGGTTCGCCGGAACAGCGATCGTTGTAACACATTGCGCAGCAACGCTATCCCCGCGCGACTTGCTATACAGGCCAGACCAGCGTAGCGCGCTGCCACAGTTCACAGGTGAGCGATTCACATATATAACATCCTTTCCCCGGCTTTGATTCAGACTTAAGGGCGATCTTGATGACAGCGACGTTCGATGAGTAGAATCGGATACGCGATTCGGTGAAGAAACCGACGCGAAACATAAACCCAAAACCGTCAGCCACGGAGCCGCCCAATGACATTGGTTTTCAGCCGCAGACTCCTCTCCTCCATCACGGCTATCGCCACGACAGTGTTCACGGTGAGCGCAGCCGAGAATGCAGCACGTTCTCCGGCCGCGCCGCAGCCGCAAGGTTATCCAGAGCGATGGGTCTATGCGTCGCACAACCTGTCGCGCGACTCGGATGTGGAGGAAATCCGCCGCATCGTAGAGACCGCCGCCGAACACGGGTTGAACGGTATGGTGCTCACAGGCGGGTTTGACACGATTGACTTGCAGAAGCCGGCTTATTTCCGCCGGCTCGATGAGGTGAAAAAGATTTGCGCAGCACGGCGCATTGAGATCATCCCGTCTATTTTTTCGGCCGGCTATGGCAGCGCGGTGCTGCATCGCGACCGGAATCTCGCCGAGGGCTTGCCGGTGGAGAACGCGCCGTTCGTCGCGCACAACGGCGAGGCGCGACTGGCGGCCGACCCGGCGGCCGGCATCGTCAACGGCGGCTTCGAAGAATTCGAGCGCAACCGTTTCAAGGGCTACCGTTTTGCCGACGAGCCGGGGCGCATCACGTTCCAGGATACGGCGGTATTCAAGGAGGGTCGATCGTCGCTCCGTATCGAGAATGCCAGCAAGTTCAACCCCGAACATGGCCATGGCCGCATCATGCAGGAGGTGGCCGTCGCTCCGCGACGGTGCTACCGGCTGAGCGCATGGGTGAAAACCGAAGGACTGAAACCGGCGGGTGCGTTCAAGCTGCAAGTGTTGGCCGACAAACGATCCCTGGCACCGTTCGAACCGAACATGGCGGATACCGGCGACTGGCGAAAGCTGACGCTGCTGTTCAACAGCCTCCAGTTCGACCGCGTGCGGATTTACGCCGGCCTCTGGGGCGGCAAGGAAGGCAAAGTCTGGCTCGACGATCTGCGCCTTGAGGAAGTCGGCCCCGTCAATGTCCTGCGCCGGCCCGGCACGCCCGTGACCGTGCGCAGCGAGGACGGTCAGACAGTTTACGAGGAAGGCAGGGATTACGCGCCGCTAAGCGATCCGCAATTGCGCCCGTCGCGGCCCGACCATGACGCACCGCCGCTGCGGCTGTTAACGAGCGGTCGCATCCGCGATGGCGAGCGGTTGCGCGTAAGCTGGTATCACGCCATCGCCATCAACGCCGGGCAGGTGACGATTTGCATGTCGGAGCCAAAGGTTTACGAGATCTGGCGCACCGTGGCGAAGGCGCTGGTGCAGCACACCGGTGCGAAGAAATTCCTGCTCAGCATGGATGAAGTGCGAGCCGGCGGCTCGTGCGCGGCATGCAAGGCGCGTCACACGACAATGGGCGAGATTCTTGGCGATTGCATCACGAAGCAGGCAGCCATCCTGCGCGAGGCCAGTCCCGGCGCGGACGTTTGGTGCTGGTCGGACATGCTCGACCCCAACCATAACGCGCACGGTGATTACTACGCGGTGGAGGGCGACTATACCGGCTCGTGGCAACACGTGCCGAAGGATCTCGGCATCGTCTGCTGGTATTACAAACAACGCGAGCCGAGCCTGAAGTTCTTCTCCGGCCTCGGTTTCCGGACGTTGGCCGGGGCGTATTATGACGGCGATACGCTGGAGAACCCGCGAGGCTGGCTGGAGGCGATTGACCGCACACCTAACGCGCAGGGCATCATGTATACGACGTGGCGAAACAAATATGATTTGCTTGCCTCCTTCGGCGACCTGATTACGAAAAGAGGCGCGTCCGCAAAAGAATAGGCCCCGGCGCAAGCCATGGGTGTAACGCGACCGCCGGGCGCCCTTCGCCGTTCTTCGTTGCGCTCAGTGATACACGCGTACTTCCCAGAGCGAGTAACCGAACCGCGTGCCGCGCTGTGTGCCATGGATGCGGACCCATCGCGCCTGCGTCGGTGCGAAACTAATGACCTCGGTCTTCCCCACCCCCTTGTTGGTGGTGCAGACGGTCTTCCAGTTCTCGCCATCAGGCGAAACTTGAATCGCGTAGGTCTTCGCAAACGCGCCCTCCCACTGTAACTCAACGCGCGAAATCTTCTGCATGGCGCCGAGGTCCACTGTAAGCCATTGCGGGTCGCTAAACTCACTCGACCAGCGCGTGTCTGCCTTGCCATCAACAGCGAACTCAGCCCGATAGGTCTGGCCATCCCTCGTCAACACTGACAACGCTTTTACGGGCCGACCCTCGGCGAGGTTGCGGCGGGCTTCGCGTTCTTCCGGCGTCAGCACGGAAAAGTCGCGCAAGCTGCGAACATCAGGCGCGCCCTTTTTCACCAACGCGGCTTCGAGTGTGTAGCGGCCCGGCTCAGTGGGAGTGGCAAAGCTGAACGCCAGCCGCCTGTCGCCGAGCGCAGCGACTTCGCACGGCTGCGTCTGCTCGGCAAGAGTCTTCGAGCCGCGCAGCAAACGGAGGCGGACGCTGCCATTCCATGGCTCGTACAGGTCGTTGATGACGACGGTCGAAACATCGCGTTTCTCGCCAGCCGGCAGGTCTTCAGTCCAGAAGTCGAGCATGATACCGGTCGGCGCGAAAGCATCGCTCACGTAACGGCGGAAGTTCGGCTCGTAGACCAAATTCTTCACGTCGACGAAATGATCACTGGTCTGGCCATCGTGCCGCGAATAACCCAGCCCGCAGAAGTGCAACACGCCCGCGCACAACCGTCGGCTGCGCCAGAACTCGGTCTTGGCCGCCAGCGTGCGCGCGTAATAATGGAAGCGTTCGGCGACCGTGGCCTTTTCGCCAAGCAACCGCTTGTAAACATCCACGGTCAACGTCGGCAGCGTGCCGTCGCGGTTGATCCAGAGCCAGCCGTATTCGTTAATGAGATACGGCGGCCGGGCCGCGTCCTTCTTCTTCGGGCCGTTGTCGGGGATGCCCGTCTCATTCGCGAGGTTTGCGAAGAACCCCTTCCGGCCTGCCCGATACGGATGAGCCTCGGAAATGTCACCGGGCTTCTGCGGTGTACCCCAGCCGTTGTCCCACGGCCGATTCGAGAGATCGAGGCCGCGCACCGCCATCAACGTCGCGGCGACTACCGCGTCGTCGGTGGTCTCGTTCTGTGCGTCCCAGATCACCACGCACGGGTGGTTCCAACGCTCGCGCATCCACTCGGTGAACTCGACCGCGAGGTGCTGCTGCGTGATCTCCTTCGGCCACGCATCCGGACGCCCGCCATACCAGATGGGGAACTCGTCCTGGATCATGACACCTTCCTCGTCGGCGATCTCATACCAAAACTCCGGCGGAAACCCGATGCAGTAGCGCAACGAGTTCCAGTGCATTTCCTTGAACCGCCGGTGCAGCTTGCGCACCCACTCGCGGTTCCACGGCAGCCCGCCGCGCGCGGCATCCTCAAAGAACCGGTAGATGCAGACGTTGGAGCCGCGCAGGAAATACGGCCGGCCGTTGAGCAGCGCGCGCCCGCTCGCCGGGTCGGTCGTAAACGTGCGCATCCCGAACCGTGTCCGCGACGTGTCGCCGCCGGTGTCCACGACCAGTTCGTAGAGGAACGGGTCTTCCGGCGTCCAGAGTCGCGCGTCGCGGATCAAGACGGTCAATTCCACTTTGCCTGTCGCACGCGCTTCCGACGCGGCCTCGCCAACGACGCGGCCGGACTTCGCTTCGCGCACGATTCCTTTCACAGGCACATTTGAGGCACTGGCCAACTCGATCACGGCACGCACGGTTTTCCTGGCCACGTCGGGCACGGTCTGCACGTTGACGATGTGCGGCGTGCCGCACAGGACCAACTCGACCGAGTCATAGATGCCGGGAATGTAGCGGCTCTTTTCAAAATCCCAACCTTCCGTCAGATACGCCGGCACCTGCGCCAACGACGCTCCGACGCGGATGAGCAATTCGTTCTCCGCGCCATCGCCTTTCAGGAACGGTTTCACATCAAACCAGCCGGGCGTCCAGTTCGGCCCGTGTTCGCCCACGACCTTGCCGTTGAGGATGACCTTCGTGCTGTAGCGCGCCTTGTTGATCTTCAACCGCGCCACTTCCGGCAGTGGGCCTTTCAGCTTGAACGCGCGCCGATACCAGAACGCCTCGCGTTTCGGGTCGACGGGTCGTTTCCTTTCCCGGCGCTCGGCCAGCGAAACCGTCGAGCCGGGACACACGAACGGCGGCGTGGCCATGTCCACAAGCCCCGGCACAGGCGCGCGGTGGCTGAATTTCGCCGGCGGCTGATCCATTCCACCCTCGGCGACATCCCATTGGCCGTTGAGCGAAACGACCCTGCGCGCGTCAGCGGCAAAGGCGGTCGAAAGAGTGAACTCCACAAGGGCGGCAGCAATAATGAGCAGCATTCTCATGGTTTTCATGGTCGGGGCAGCATAGCCAACCACCACAACAACAGCAATACCCCAACACCCAGCACAACGTGCTTGACAGTGCGCGCGATTCGCGGAAACTGCGCGCCCACGTGATTATCATAACCACTGATACGGATCAGTTGATATATCACGATTGTAATTCCCTGTCGCCGCAAGCATCGCGTGGCCGCGTAAAGCGACGGTCGTGTGATTGGAGCGACAGGAGACCCGTGCGGGCGAATCGCTCGAAGAGCGGGAGTGATTGACTGACAACCAAGGACTAACAACATGCCGAAGCGCAATGACATTCACAAGGTGATGATTATCGGGTCCGGCCCCATCGTGATCGGGCAGGCGTGCGAGTTCGATTACTCCGGTTCCCAGGCGTGCAAGGCGCTCAGGGGGCTGGGCTACGAGATCGTGCTGGCCAACTCCAACCCCGCCACGATCATGACCGACCCCGGCATGGCCGACGCCACTTACATCGAGCCTTTGAACGTGCAGGTCATGACGAAGATCATCGAAAAGGAACGTCCTGACGCGCTGCTGCCCAATCTGGGTGGACAGACAGGTTTGAACCTTTCTTCCGAACTGGCCAAGGCCGGTGTGCTGGATAAATACGGCGTCAAGGTCATTGGCGTGAATGTGGACGCGATCAAACGCGGCGAGGACCGCATCGCATTCAAAGAAACGATGCAGCGGCTCGGCATTCCCATGCCCGACAGTGACCCGGCCTACACGATCGAAGAAGCCGAGAAGATTGCCGCGCGCCTTGGCTATCCCGTGGTGGTCCGCCCCGCTTACACGATGGGCGGCACCGGCGGCGGTCTGGTTTACAACGTCGAAGAACTGCGCACCGTCTCCAGCCGCGGTCTCGCGGCCAGCATGATTCACCAGATTCTCATCGAAGAATCGGTGCTCGGCTGGGAGGAACTGGAACTGGAGGTCGTCCGCGACTCCAAGAACCAGATGATCACCGTCTGCTTCATTGAGAACGTCGATGCGATGGGCGTCCACACGGGTGATTCCTACTGCGTGGCGCCGATGCTAACGATCGCGCCGAAGCTGCAAAAGAAGCTTCAGGATTATTCCTATCGCGTCGTCGAAGCCATCGAGGTCATCGGGGGCACCAACATCCAGTTCGCGCACGACCCAAAGACCGGCCGCGTGGTCATCATCGAGATCAATCCACGCACGTCGCGCTCCTCGGCACTGGCGTCAAAGGCAACCGGCTTCCCCATTGCGCTCATCTCCGCCAAGCTCGCCGCCGGGCTGACGCTCGATGAGATTCCTTACTGGAAGGAAGGCACGCTCGACAAATACAAACCCTCTGGCGACTACGTCGTCGTCAAGTTCTCGCGCTGGGCGTTCGAAAAGTTCAAGGACGCCGAGGACAAACTCGGCACCCAGATGCGCGCCGTCGGCGAGGTGATGAGCATCGGCAAGAACTACAAAGAGGCGTTCCAGAAATCCATTCGCTCGCTGGAGAACGGCCGCCACGGGCTGGGTTTCGCGAAGGACTTCCACCAGCGTTCACTGGAAGAGTTGATGGCCATGCTCAACCAGCCAAGCAGCGAGCGTCAATTCATCATGTATGAGGCGCTGCGCAAGGGCGCCCCTGTGGACCAACTCCACGCCAAGACCTACATCAAGACGTGGTTCATCCAGCAGATGAAAGAGTTGGTCGAACTCGAGGAGAAGATTCTCGCGTTCAAAGGCCAGCAGTTGCCCGACAACCTGTTTGTGCAGGCAAAGAAGGATGGTTTCGCCGACCGCTACCTCGCCAGGATTCTTGGCATCCCCGAAGAGCAGATCCGCTCGCGCCGGCTGAAGTTGGGCCTGGGAGAAACGTGGGATGCAGTGCCGGTCAGTGGCGTCGAGAATGCGGCCTACTACTACTCGACCTACAACGCACCCGACAAAACCACCTCCTCGACCCGGCGCAAGGTCCTCGTGCTCGGCGGCGGGCCAAACCGCATCGGCCAGGGCATTGAGTTCGACTACTGCTGTGTCCACGCCGCGTTCGCGCTGCGCGATGAAGGCTATGAAGCCATCATGGTCAACTGCAACCCGGAGACCGTCTCCACCGACTACGACACCTCCGACAAACTCTATTTCGAGCCGCTGACGATCGAGGACGTGCTCAGCATCTACGCGAAGGAAAAGCCGCAGGGCGTCATCGTGCAGTTCGGCGGCCAGACACCGCTGAACATCGCCAACCAACTTGCCGCCGCGGGCGTGAACATCCTCGGTACGAGTCCCGACACGATCGATCTCGCCGAGGACCGCGACCGGTTCCGCCAGATGATGGAGAAGCTCGGGGTCCCGATGCCGGAGTCCGGCATGGCCAGCAACCTCGAAGAAGCGATCTCGGTGGCCAAACGCATCGGCTACCCGCTGATGGTGCGCCCGTCGTTCGTGCTGGGCGGACGCGGCATGGAAATCGTCTATGACGAGGAGATGCTCAAACGTTACGTTGCGGCCGCAGTGGACGTGACGCCCGATCGGCCAATCCTGATTGACAGGTTCCTCGAAGACGCGTTGGAGTGCGAAGCCGACGCGCTTGCGGATGACACCGAGGTCTTTATCCCGGCGGTCATGGAACATATCGAGCAGGCCGGCATTCATTCCGGCGACTCGGCGTGCGTCATTCCGCCCATCAGCATCCCGCCGAAACATCTCAAAACCATCTGCGACTACACGCGCAAGATCGCCAAGGAACTGCACGTCGTCGGTCTGATGAACATGCAGTATGCAATCTGCAAAGATAAGGTCTATTGTCTCGAAGCCAACCCGCGCGCGTCGCGCACGGTGCCGCTGGTCTCCAAGGTCTGCAACATCTCCATGGCGCGCATCGCCACGCAGCTCATGCTCGGCAAGAAGCTGCGCGACCTCGGCCTCCAGCAGAAACGCATCCCGCACTTCGGCGTCAAGGAGGCGGTCATGCCGTTCAGCATGTTCCCGGAGGTGGATCCTGTTCTCGGGCCGGAGATGCGATCCACCGGCGAGGTGCTGGGCATGGCGGATTCGTTCGGCATGGCGTTCTTCAAGGCCGAGGAAGCGGCCACGCCGGAGCTGCCGTCTTCAGGCACTGTGCTGATCACCATCAACGATCGTGACAAGGCTGCCGCGTGCAACGTGGCGGCTGAGTTCAGCAAGCTTGGCTTCAAGGTGCTCGCGACCAATGGCACGCACCGGCGGTTCACCGAACGCGGCATCAAGTCCGAGCAAATCAACAAAACCAACCAAGGCAGGCCCGACATTGTGGACGCGATCAAGAACGGCGACATCCAGCTCATCATCAACACGCCCGCCGGCAAGAGCAGCCAGTCCGACGATTCCTACATCCGCAAGAACGCCATCAAGCACAAGATTCCTTACATCACGACCATCGCCGCCGCGCTGGCCGCCGCCAAAGGCATTGGCGCCGTGCAAAAGGGCCGAGCCGGGGTGAAGTCGCTGCAGGCGTATCATCTGGACATCAAGAACGCGCCGCTGGCTTGAGTTGCATTCGGACCAACGTCTCTTCAAGCACATGACCAAGAAAACGGGTTTCGACAACGAGAAGTACCTGAAGCTGCAAACCGAGGCCATTCTGGAGCGGGCCAGGAAGTACGACAACAAGCTCTATCTGGAGTTCGGCGGCAAGATCGTCTTCGACTACCACGCCGCGCGCGTGCTGCCGGGATTCGACCCGAACGTGAAGATGCGGCTGTTGAAGCAGCTCAAGGACCGCGCCGACATCATCCTCTGCATCTACGCCGGCGACATCGAGCGCAAGAAGGTGCGCGCGGATTTTGGCATCACTTACGACGTGGACGCGCTCAAGCTGATTGACGATCTGCGCGCATGGGACATTGCCATCACCGCCGTCGTCATCACGCGGTTCCAAAACCAGTCCGCGGCGACGATCTTCAAGAACAAGCTCGAACGGCGCGGTGTGCCGGTGTTCACGCATTACCCAATTCGCGGCTATCCGACGGACGTGGACGGGATCGCGAGCGAGGAAGGCTATGGCCGCAATGACTACATCGCAACGACCAAGCCCATTGTCGTGGTGACAGGGCCGGGTCCCGGTAGTGGCAAACTCTCGACGTGCTTGTCGCAGCTTTATCACGACCACAAGCGCGGGATTAATTCGGGCTACGCCAAGTTCGAGACGTTCCCGATCTGGAACCTGCCGCTCAAGCACCCGGTCAACGTCGCCTATGAGGCCGCGACGGTGGACATCAAGGATTTCAACCTCATCGACCCGCATCACATGGAGGCGTACGGGGCGACAACCATCAACTACAACCGGGATGTGGAACTGTTCCCCGTGTTGAAACGGCTGTTGGAGCGGATCACCGGCGCGAAATCACCCTACAACTCCCCGACTGACATGGGCGTCAACAAGGCCGGGTTCGGCATCGTGGATGACGCGGTCGTGCGCGAGGCCGCCCGGCAGGAAATCATCCGCCGTTACTTCCGCTACAACTGCGAATATGTGATGGGGTTTGCCGACCAGGATACGACCCAGCGGATCGCGATGATCATGGAAGAAGTGGGAGCCAAGCCAGAGGACCGTCCAACGGTGAACGCGGCGCGCGAGGCCGCGCAGGACGCCATGTCGAGAGGCAAGGGTAATCAGGGCATGTTCTGCGGAGCAGCGATCGAATTGCGCAACGGCGAGATCGTCACTGGCAGCAACTCACCGTTGTTGCATGCCGCCTCCGGCCTGATCCTCAACGCAGCCAAGAAGCTCGCTGAGATCCCGCACAAAATGCCATTGCTGCCGGCCAGCGTGGTCGAGTCCATCGCCAACCTGAAAAAGAACGTCCTCAACGCGCGCACCGTCAGCCTCGACCTCGATGAGACGCTCATAGCGCTCAGCATCAGCGCCGGCAGCAATCCGGCCGCGCAGATGGCGATGGAGAAACTGAAGGAACTTCAAGGATGCGAAGTCCACCTGACACATATGCCGACGCCCGGTGACGAGGCCGGCCTGCGGCGGCTC
Source organism: Verrucomicrobiota bacterium (assembly GCA_016235595.1). Taxonomy (GTDB): domain Bacteria; phylum Verrucomicrobiota; class Verrucomicrobiia; order CAIQCK01; family CAIQCK01; genus CAIQCK01. Next base: position 20,794 of record JACRJX010000007.1, on the reverse strand, counting down.
GGAGTCAATCTCACCAGCGAGCCGAACTTCGCCACGAAAAACCTTTTTGAGTCGTAATCCGCCGCCGGCAATTCTGAACCACTGGATTAACTCAGTGCCAGGCCGTTGAGGCCATCTCTTACGGCTGCTCCAGCTTCTGTTGGACGTAGTAGTCTTTCATCCAATCCGATGAGGGGCAGAGGTCCCGCACGGCTTTTTCGGCCATGTCAGCCCAACGCAGGATCTTCTCATAGTGGCTGGCGTGGAACCGATAGACGACCTGATGACCGTTGGCGATGAGGTTGGGTTTCTCGCGCAACACCAGCCGTGCGCTGTCGCGAAACGCATCGAACCGCGAGTTGTTGTAGGCGCAGAAACCGCCTGTGCCGTTCCATCGCGACGGCGGCTGATAGCTGTCTCCGCTGAAGAACACGCGCTGGCCGTCCACCGTCGCCATGAAGGCGCAGTGCCACCGGGTCTGCGCCGGCATCGGCCAGATGGCAAAGCGGTATTCGTTCCACGTGAACTCGCCCGTCTCCGGCAACACGCGGTCGGCCTTGATCGGCGCGGCGGGCAGATACGGCAGGTCGAGCTTGTCGGAATTGCCGAGCACCTCGGCCAGCCACGGATGCATCCATATCCCGGCGCCGTATTTTTCCTTCAGCGTTGGATACGCATCGGTGTGGTCGTAGTGGAAATGCGATGCGATCGACGCCGTCACACGTTTTACGCCGGCCATCGGCAGCAGCGCTTCAAGCTCGGCAAAGTTCGGCTTGAACGGGTCCACGACGAACCCCTCCCCCGTCTTCGAAACGAGCAGGAAGCTGTTACCGCCAAACTGGTAGAGATGCGGCGAGACCCGCCGCGCGTTGATGCCGGGCAACGGCTCCACCGGATAATAATCATCCGGTTCGTCTTCGCAAACGGAGCCTTTGGCGCGAATGAAAGCCATCATGCGCTGTGCAGCCAGCTTCACGCAGTCACCGGCGCCTTGCGTGACAACCGGCCCGTGCGATGGACAGAGCACGTCAATCCGGCAATAGCCGAGCCGCTGCAAGCCATACCACGCCTGAAGCGCTCCGCTTGGTGTCCAGTGGTCCCATTCCAGATGAAACGGCTGCCAGACCTTGCCACCCGCGTGGACGGCATCGCCGCAGAAGAAGACATTCCTGCCCTGCCAAGTCACTATGACCGTCAGCGCGCCGGCAGAGTGGCCGGGCGTAGGCAGGAACCGGATACGATGCTGCCCCCAAAACAGATCACCACCCTCGGCAAGCCTGCATTGGACGCCGGCCAGACCACGCGGCAGCACGCTGAAGCTCGCCGGATAACCGCTCGGCCGTGCCGTACGCCGCTTCCAGTAATTCTTGACGCCGGTAGGCGACAGGAAGCTCGCTTCGCCCGCGGGCGCGCACACCTCGGTAACACCCGAGTAGTTCAACAATCCCTCGCACTGGTCGCGGTGATGATGCGTGAGCAGAACGTAGTCGAGCTTCTTGACACCGATGGAATCCAGCGCGCCGGTCCAATTGCTGCTGCCGAAATCAATCGCCACCGCGCGGTCGCGGTCACGCAACAGATAAACGTTGCACGTGTCGCGAAGCACGTAGAGGTCGGGCAGGAACTCCTCGAATTGCGAGCCTTCGGCGACGGCCGGGGCCAGGCACAACGGCGTGATCAGGGCGGCGACTACAGCCGCAAACAAGGTTCGTTTGTTCCATTTCAGGGTTTTCATGGCGATGACACGAACGACAACAATTTCAGAAACGCAAACGCTTCAGCAACCATTCCGGCAGTGACCGCAACACGAAGAAGACCACACGCAAGTAACCGGGCAAATAGACGACGCTCTTCCTGCGCTGAATCGCCCGGCAAATGCCGGCGGCAATGGTCGCGGGTTCCACCGAAAAACGTGAGCGGAGGATGCCGGCCGTTAGCGGGTTTTCAACGCGGCCCGGCTTGATGGTGAGCACGTTGACGCCGCACGGTGACAACGTCTGGCGGAGTCCTTGCAGGTAGGCGGTGAGCGCGGCCTTCGTGCTGCCGTAGGCGTAATTGTCCGACCGCCGCACGTCGCCCGCGACTGACGAGATCACGGCAAGCGTGCCGCTGTGCTGCTGCGCGAACACCCGGCCCAGCAATTCCGCCAACGCCGCCGAGGCAACGTAGTTGATCTGCGCCATTTCCCGAGACTGCCGCGCGTCGGGATTCGGGTGGTAACATCCCCAGGCGATCAGCGCGAGATCAAGGTGGCCGAGAAGCTGGCGCGCAGAATCCACGAGTTGCGGCAGCGCGTCCGTGTTGGCAGCGTCACCAAGTAACTCGTGTATCGGCGCGCATCCCGTCAGGCGAAGATGGGAGGCGACAGCGTGCAGGGCTTCACGGTGGCGGCCAACGAGAACCAGCTCCCAGCCTTCGGCGGCAAGGAGTCGGGCCGTGTGCTCGGCGATCAGCGACGTGGCCCCAAAGATGACGGCTTTGTTGCTCATGGCGTGCTGCCCGCGACGCGACGCCAGAATCCCGACGAAAAAGCGGGATCAACGTGCCGGGCGAACTCTCGCCATGACGGATAGCCATCCCGGAACATCGCGGCGGACATTCGCGGGTCTTTGGCCGGATACAACCGGCCCTTGGCAGTCCGGACCAAATCGTCGAACCGGTCAAACAGATCCAACGTTGGCTTGCCAAGATTTGGAAAGTCAATCGCGGCGGTCAGTCCCGACATTGGGAAAGAGAGCAAGCCCCCCGACGCGGCCGGGCCAAGCGTTTTCAAGACAACCAGGTAGGCCGGCTGCCGCGCGGCGATGGCTGTCTCCAGGACGCGTTGGAGCAGACCCAACGCGTGCTCGTGCGGAGCGACGAACTGATATTGAAGATAGCCACGGCGGCCATAGAGGCGGCTCCAATTCTCGATGCGGTCCAGTGGATAGAAGAAGCTCTGAAAATCCTGGCGGCTCTTCTTCACTGTCGCCGGTTGCCCCAATAGCTTCAGCCGGTTGAACGTGCGGATAAGCCACGGCTGCATCAGCCAGCCGGGCGCGTCACACGGGATCGCCACCGCCGCGCCGCGCCGGGGCCGATGACCCTGTGGCCCGCTTGCGGCAAAATTGCCGCGAATGTGGATGCCGGGGAACGGCGCGCGCGTTCCGTCGAGCCAGGCGACGGTGTATTCCCACGCGCTGTCTTCCTGCGCCACGCGCCGCCAGTCCTCCAGCGAATCGAAGCGGACGGATTCCACGTCGAGAAACGCTGAAGGCATCCGTTTCAAACGAAACTCGGCCCATGTGATGAGGCCGGTCAATCCCAAGCCGCCAAGGGTCGCGCAGAACAAATCGCCTTGCGTGTCCGGCGAGCACTCGATCCGCCGGCCATCGCTGCGGAGCAGCTCCAACCGTGTGACATGGCAGCCGAACGAGCCGTTGCGATGATGGTCCTTGCCATGCACATCGTTGGCGATGGCGCCGCCGATCGTCACCTGCGACGTTCCCGGCGTCGTCGGCAGAAACCAACCGCGCGGTGTCAGAAACTCCAGCAACTGCCGCAACGTCACGCCGGCTTCGCAACGCAGGCTGCCGCGCGTTTCGTCGAACGCGAGAAACCGGTCCATCGCCGGCGTCCGGAGCAGCGTGCCGTCCGGATTCAAGCAAACGTCACTGAGGCTGCGCCCCAAACCAAACGGCAGAAACGTCTCTCCTGACAACGGCCCCGGCAGCGCGTCCGTGCTGCGCCAAACACGAAGGGTTTTCTGCGAGACGGCGGGCCAGCCGTTCCAAGGCCGGACGATTTCGGTTTGGCGAACCGGTTGCGTTGACATGGTCATTCAGAGGACCTCGAGTACGGCAAAGTATTGAAGACGCCGGCCGAAGAACCAATTCCATCCTGCGGGGTAGAGTCGCATGGAGACAAGTTCCGACTTCACGTGCACCGGCAGGCTCTCAAACACCTCGCGCCATTCCGCCAACGTCGCATAGCGATAACGACACGGCACGTCGTAGGGCGCGTTGGCGGCCCAATCCAGCAGGCACAACCGCCACTGCGCGAGCCAGCCGTCGATCTTGTGGTCCTTCACCAAAACAAGCCGGCGCGAGACGCGGCAGCATTCCTCCAGCAGATGATTCGGGTCGCTCGCGTGATGCAGCACGTCGGCGACGATTACAACATCAAAGGCACCCTCTTCAAACGGCAGCGAAGCGCCGTCGTAAATCGTGACCGGTACGGCGCAATCCGGCCGGCGTTGTGTTTCCATGCCGTGGACTATGAGCGACTCCGGGCGATCCGGATGTCGCAGCAGCGCCTGCCCAAGCCGGCCCGAGCCACAACCGACGTCGAGCACGCGGTCGCCCGACCTCAACTCCTGCACGACGAGATCAGAGAGCACGGCAAGCCGGCGCGCATAAACCGGTTCGTGGAGGCTGCGCAAGAAAGAGTTAAGAAGTCGCACTGGATTTCCAGGTTGCGCCAGCAACGCAGATGGACGGGCCCGCAGATCGACATTCTCCGGCGCACCCGCGCCAAAGTTTCTTACACGCTGCGTTCGCTGGGATTTCTGCCGCCATATCAGGATACCGCGCAGCCTACGCCGATGTCACGACCGGTCAAAGCAAAAAACTTTTTCGTGTTCAAAATCGCGCGATCATTATAACGCCCAAGCGGCGCATGGCGTGACGAGGAACCCACTCGACGCCGTCATCGCCGCCGTGTAATCTCAGCGCTGGAGAATACTGCGGCGTCCGGCGGAAACCGTAGCCGCGCAACAGGAGTAACTCATGAATGCATCGAAGCCCACCTCCACCGTAACATCCCCTTCCCGTCGCGAGTTTCTGGAACTCTCTGGACGCGTCGTCGCGGCCTCGGCGCTGGCGGGCATCGCTCTGCCGCACTGCCATGCAGCCGGCGGCGGCACGACCAAGCTCGCATTGGTCGGCTGCGGGGGACGCGGCACGGGCGCGGTCGCCGATGCGTTTGCCGCCAAGGGCGACCCGGTCATGCTCCACGCGATGGCCGACCTGTTCGAGCAGAAGATGGACAAGAGCCTGACCAGTTTGAAGGCGAAGTTTGATGAGAAGGTGGACGTGACGCCGGAACGGAAGTTCATCGGCTTCGACGCTTACAAGAAGGCGATAGATTCCCTCAGTCCTGGCGACGTGGTGCTGCTCACCACGCAAGCAGCGTTCCGGCCGGTGCACTTTGAATACGCCGTGCAAAAAGGCGTGAACGTTTTCATGGAGAAATCGTTCGCCGTGGACGCGCCCGCTGTGCGCCGGCTGCTGAAAGCCGCCGAACTTTCCGAGAAGAAAAAACTCAAGGTCGGTTGCGGTTTCATGTGGCGTCACTCCAAGGCGCGACAGGAGGTCATCAAGCGCATCCACGGCGGCGAGATCGGCGACCTGCACACGTTGCGCATCTATCGCGTTCACGGCCCCTGCCACACGCCACCGTTGCCGAAAGGCATGAACGAAATAATGTTTCAGCTTCAGAACGGCGTCCGATTCAACTGGACCTCGGGCAGTTTCTTCGTGGACTGGCACTGCCACAACGTGGATGTGGCCTGTTGGGCCAAGGGTGCGTGGCCCGTTTCCGCGCAGGGCTTCGGCGGTCGCACGCACAAGGAAGCCGGCAACCTCTTCGATCACTACTCGGTGGAGTTCACTTTCGCCGATGGCACGAAGCTGTTTGCGTTCTCGCGCCACATGACCGGCTGCTGGCAAACCTACTCCGACTTCGCTCACGGCACCAAAGGCTCGGCCCGCATCATGGCCAACCTCGGCGACCCCGACCCGTGCATTTACAAGAACCAGGTGACCGACGACGCGAACATCGCGTGGCGTTACGGGCAGAAGGACATCAATCCCTACCATGCCGAGTGGCAGGCGCTGCTCGACGCCATTCGCAACGACAAGCCGCACAACGAAGCCCGCCGTGCCGCCGAAGCCGATCTCGCCGCGCTCATGGGCCGCATGGCCACGCACACTGGCCAGATGGTGACGTGGGACCAGGCCATGAACTCAACCTTCCAGTATGTGAAGGACATTGACAGCCTGACCCTTGACTCGCCCGCGCCTATTCAAGCCGACGCTGATGGCATCTATCCCGCGCCGATTCCGGGTAAGACGATTGAGATCTGACGGCTGCGCAGAACGCCGCCGCTGCTACGGTTCCCAAAGCTGCCGCTCGCCCGCCAGCTTCAGCAGAGTTTCCGCATCCTCTTCCAGCAGCAGGCGCTCGCCGCGAAGCCGTCGGATGGCTTCCTTGACGTGGAACAGATAGACCATGCGGCTCGGGTAACGCTCGCGCACGGCGGGCCGGGGATCGTTGGCTTTGAGGCGCTCCTCATACGTGAGAGCAAACGGCAGATACGAGCCACAGTATGGCGCGAGCATGCCTTCCGCGCCGCATGACGACGCGCGCAGATTCCAGCCGGTGTAGGTCGCCAACGGCACGGCCACGTCCGGCAGACGGACGCCCGCCAGTTCGTTCCCATCGTGGTCAACAGCAGGCACCAACATCCGATACGGCCGTCCAATCTTCGGAGGCACGATGTCAGCGATGCCTTCCTTCTCCCAACGCGGTCCGAAGTCGAGCCGTAGCGGCGTGTAACAGGTCGTCGGCAACTGCACGCCGGGAACTTTTGGAAACAACGCGCGGAACTCGTCCACACTGATCAGAGTGCCATCTTTGATTCGCGGATAACGGCTCTCTGGCGGTGGCAGGCCGCGGCTGGTCCATTCGTCCAACGCCACCAATAGCGCGCGTAGCATATAGGGCCGGTCATTGAGCGGGTTGCACGGATTTTGATAACTGCCGCGGTTGGTCGAGCCACCGCCGAGATGCTGCGCGCCGGCCGCCAGGTAGAGACGCGCGTGTGGATCGAGCGACACATCCTGCCTGCCGTTCACGTCGGTGTGCAGCAGCGACGCACCCCGGGTCCAATACTCCGTCGAACTCTGCGTGTAGAAGATTTTCGGCACCTGGCCGCGCGTGCGCACGCTGGCCAGAATGTCGCCCGTGCGTCGTGTCACCGGATCGGTTTGCGGCAAGGTATTGAACGGGAACGACTCGGATGGCACGAGGACGTTTTCGTGCTGGCCCGCGCAAAGCGTGGCCATGCCGAAACGGCAATTGAACAATCCGCGCCCTGCCCCGCCGACGTGGGAAAAGGCGCCGTCAAACACCACGCGGCGCCGCTCGTCGGTATTGAAGTCTTCGTAGATGAACTGGTTCACGAACCGGCCTGACTGTGAGATACCGAAGACGTAGGCGTATTGGATGGCGCCCGCGAGCGGGTTTGCATTGCCTTGACGGTCGGCGGTTTCGTAGCGGAAGAACGAAGTGCAGTCGCGCACCGCGGCGAGCCCGAGTCCCGACACACGCGGGTCGCGCGCCGTATAAACCAGTTCGTAGAGCCAGCCCGGCCGGATTCCGCCCCGCACCCATAACTGCCCCGCGTCGGCGACCGGCTTGCCGTTCTCGGCACGCGCAAACGCCCACTGATCCGCGGCAATTTCCACCGCCGGTTTGGAGCGGTCGGGACGCATCGTGAGCCGCGCCTGTTTGGTGTCGAGACTCACCGGCGGATACGGAATGGCAATCGCCCACGGCGTCCAATAAAACGGCGAACTCTCCACCGGCTGGTCGCGGCAGATTTCCACGTGAACCTTGCCGGTGATCGGCTTGCCGTTCTCCTGCGCGACCGGCAATCCCGCCACGAGCCGGTTTTCGCCCGGCGCAACCTCGCCGTTCCAACCGCACCACAACACCGACCATCCGTTGCGCATCAGGAAACCATTGCCGGCGTCGGCGAGCGTGGTGGGGTTGTTGCCGCGGGCCTCGTTGAACGTCCAGAGGGCAAGCTTGTTGCCGCGATTGTTTACGTCGTAGAGCAGCCGCCCGTTGCCGCGCCGCGCGTCCGCCGGTTTGAGCAGGAAAAAGTCCGTCCAGAACTCGACCCGCCCCCGCGCGTTTCGCGGCGCGAGCTTGATGTCGGCAATGCGCGCCTGGCTGGCGTCTTCCGGGTCCACCTCGCAATGCAGTCGCCCGACGATTTTCTCGTAAGCGCCCACCTGCCCAAACTCATGCCCGCCGGCAAACGGCTGACGCTCGCGAACCTCCACGCGCAAGACCTCGGCTTGCGTGGAAGCCGTGAAAACCAAGCCCAGAATTCCAGCAAACCACAGTTGTCTCTTCCAACAGGTTATTTTCATATCTTTCGCAATTCGACAACGACCGCTCATCGCGGGGTTAGCGCGACAGTGGTTTGAATCGGGTGACCACACGTGCACCCGGCGCTGGCTTCGGGAATCAGAATCAACCCGCCGGCAGGAATGATGTTGATCCAGCAACCGGGGCGGATGGCGGTGGTCAGGACGGTATGCTCGCCGCTCTTCAGGTCAAACATCCGGGGATTGTCATAGCGGCTGAAGGCGCAGGTGGCAGAGGTGGACAGCGTGCCGCAGTTGCCGCTCTTCTGCCATTTCCAGCCGTCCACCGGCTCGCCTGTGTTGATGTTGCAGGCGAAGCCCGTGCTGTAAACCACATTACCCACGATGGCCGGATGCTGCACTTGCTCGCCATGCGGACCTTGCAGGATGTGGTCGGGAACAGGCGTCTGCGTGTTCCGCCAGAGACGCTCGCCGGTGCCGGCATCGAAAGCAGCGAGGTCGTAACGGACACGCCGGCTCTTCTCCACGAGCACGTTCCTGGTTCCCGTCACCAGCAGCTTGCCGCTGGCGTAGCTCAAATAGACGATGTGCTCAATGGCCTCCAATTGCGCCGGCTTTCGCCACAGCACTTTGCCGGTGCGGATGTCCAGTGCCACCAAGTCCGCGCCTTGACCGAGGAGTGTTGTCAGCTTGACGCGGCTGTCGGCCACCGCCCGCGATGCAGGGTTGGTGCTCTCGATGAAATAGACGCGCTCGCCGCCGAGCGCGAGGGTCGGGTTGACGATGACGCCGCGCGCGGGCACATACGTCCAGAGCCGCCGGCCGGAGGTGCGCTGGTGAACCAGGAGCGAGTCGCTGCAAACCACCGGCATGGAATCACGCCAGAGGAGCACTTCAGTGTACATGGTCTGGGCGCGGAACGCCCCGCCGCGCCGCGTCACGCTGCCCACCAGCAGATCGCCCTCGACGGCCACGTAGCCCCATTCGTTATTGCTGCCGTCGGCGGAGACGGGGACACTGAATGTCTTGCGCAGTTCGCCGGTCTGCGCGTTCAAAGCCAGACAATCGCTGCCGGAGGCGATGTACAGGCAATCATCCGCTGCCGCCATGTTGCCGCAGTTCTTGAACGCCGCCAGCCGGATCGATTCCGGCACGTCGCGTTCCCACAAGATCGTGCCGTTGTAAGCATCCGCGGCCACCACGTAGTTGTCTCCGGACACGAACAAGCGGCCGTTCTTATACAGAGGCCCAACGTTCTTGTCGTGCCGGTCGGGCATCTGGCGCGGGCCGGGCCGGCCAAACCATTGCAGATCCACAGCCCCGGCAGCCATAGCGTCTCCACTGCAGGCCGTATTGCCCGCATCGCCGTAAAAATGCGACCACTCACCCGCGCCCGGCAACGCCCCGCGCGAGGCCAAGCCGACCACGAAATCGCCGGACTTCTCTACCTTCCAGCCGGCGATAGTTTGTTTGCCCCAGTCATCGAACCGGCCGCAGGCCGACGCGTCAGATGTCACGAAAGCCACCACGCCGCCGGAAGGCCGCAACACTCGCTGAACCTCAGCGGCTGAATCGGGCAATTTTCCACTGCGCAGCGTTTCCTCGGAGACGATCAAGTTCGCCCAGCATTTCTGAAACGGAAGCTTCGTGTCGTCGCCTTGGTGAATCGTCACGCGCGTCCCGTAGAGTCCGGCCTCAGCGAGGCGCCGTCGGGATTCCGCGACGCGCCGGGCGTCCGGCTCAACGCCCACGACCTGAAACTGGGAACGTCTGGCGATTTCATAAGCCAACCGCCCCGAGCCCGAACCGAGCACCAGACAGTAGCCCCGGGTCGTGCCCGCGCGCTGGATCGCAGTCCGGGCTGCTTGGGCATACAGGGATGATTGGGCATCCGCAGGAAACGGAGAAGGTCTCGCCGCTTCTTCGACGAACTCGAAGGTAACCGGTCCGCCCGGCAACGGCTTGCCGGGCTGGAAGCAGTGGATGATGCCCCGGTCGGTGCTCACGTAAAGTCGTCCGTCACTCACGGCGAGACCATGGGCCTTGCCCTGCACGTTGCCCCGCCAGAGCATTTTACCGTCGGTGACATCGTAGGCCGAAACGCGCTCCGGTTCGCCGACGAGAACCGTATTGCCCGCCAGAACCAGCTCGCAACCGTCGGGAACGGGCGTCTCCCATTTGACGTAATCCCTGCGTGTGCCGCCCAGCGCCTTGATCCGCGACAAATCCTGCGGCGTCTTTTTGGCCTTGGCTTGCAGACGACTGAGTTCCAGCCAGTGCGCGCGATCCACAGCGCTGAGGCGATCCCTCGATAGGATGTAGCACATGGTCTTGTCGGCAACAACTCGCAGCCCGTCGGCAAAGACAACCTTGTCCTTCGATAGCGGCGAGCCGGCCTGGATGCCCGCCGTTTCACCGGCGCTGTAGAGCACGGTGTCATCCACCAGCACCGCAAAACAGCCGCCCGCCCGCCGGTTCGCTCCGGCGCCGGGCAGCGACGCCACCGGCTTTCCCGTCTGGCGGTCGAACGCCATCGGAGCCGTGCGCCCGGTCGGCACGTAGAGGTGCGAAGGCGACGCGAGCAGATAGCCTTGCGAGACAACCTCAATCGGCTGCTTCCAGAGTTCCGTGCCGTCTTTCGCGCTGACGGCGCAGAGATAGCTGCCTTGCGACGGAAACAGACCGGTGCAGAAATAGACGACGCCTTCGTCAACCACGACTCCGCAACGCACCGGCCACAGCGACATCATCCGGCCGTTGCCCGGCAGACGGCGGTCTTCCGGCCCGCCGCGATATTTCCACACCACGCCGCCGTCGTCAGCACGCAGACAATAGACGCACCCGTCATCGGAGCCGACATACACCCGGCCATCCACGACGACCGGCGCCAGCCGCACGGGACCGTCGGTCGTGAACGTCCAACGGACGCGTCCGTCGGCAGCGTCGAGACAACGCACCGTGTCATCGGCCGAGGAACCGTAATAGAGAGCACCATCCGCGACTGCCACGTGAAACGCCCGGTCGTAGGTGGTCGTGGGGCCAAGACTCGCAACACGGCGGAAGACATCCTGTTTGGCGGGCAGTTCGGGCCATGCCGGGTTGGGCGCAGCCGACCGATGCATCCAGGCTTCCGTCAGCGGCAGTTTGATCTCCTCGGCGGAAATGCCGCTTCGCTGTGCGTCGTGCCGATAGGCCGGCCACGCGGCCCAAGCCGAGGCTGCACCAGTCGTCCAAAGCGCCAGTCCAACAATACAACGGGCGAGGTTCATGAGGTTGATCGCAGAATTCATCGTTCCATTTCCTTCACGCGTGGTCATTCACCGCGCCGCGTCCACCAGCAACCGCAAACGTGGCGGTTATCGCGAACGACTCACGCAGAAAAGCCGATCCAGAAAATCCGCCAGATGCACTACTTCAATGTCGGCCCGGCCCGCGGCAACCAGACCGGCGCGAATCTGTAACATGCAACCGGGGTTGGTCGTCAGCACCACCGACGCGCCGGTTTTCAGGATATTTGAAACCTTGCGCTTCTGGAGCCGCGCCGCCATGTCCGGCTGAGTGAGATTGTAGCTGCCGGCGCTGCCACAGCAGAGGTCGCTCTCCGGCAGTTCGACATATCGACTGCCGCAAACCGCCTTCAACAAATCGCGAGGCTGCTGCCGGATGCCCTGCGCGTGGTTGAGATGGCAGGCGTCGTGGTAGGTCACGAGCGGCATGGATTCAGTTTTGAGAGTGAAGGAGCCCGGGCTGAGGATCTCGACCATGTCGCGGACCTTGGCGGCGAAATTCTTGCCGCGCGCGGCCCAGTCGGGATCGTCCTTGAGCAGCAACCCGTATTCCTTGAGCGTTGCGCCACAGCCGGAGCCGCCAATGACGATGTGGTCCACATCGAACCGCTCGAAGACCTCGATATTGCGGCGGGCGCAATCACGCGCCTTTTCCAGGTGGCCGCTGTGCGAATAGAGCGCGCCGCAGCACACTTGTCCCGGCGGCGTTACAACATCGAAGCCCGCGCGGGTCAGCAATCGCACGACAGCGCTGTTGGTTGGGCCAAACATCACGCTTTGCACGCACCCTTCGACGAAACCAATCCGCCCTTTTTTCTCCGTCGCGGCGGTCGGTGAGATCAGCGGCAGCGGTTCGCTCCGGAAACCGGCCGGCACCAGTGACGTCATGCCGCGTGTGAAACGCGGCAGCCATCCTTCCACGCGGAGCCAGCGGATGAATTGCAGCGGCGCCAGCGCCAGTTTCGTCCGCCACGGAAACGGAAACACCTGCTCGACGAGCACGCGCCGCAGCAACCACTGATAGAGCGAGCGCTGATACCCGTGTTCGATGAAGTCGCGTGTATGCTCGATCAGTTCGCCGTAGTGAACGCTGCCCGGACAAACCGTTTGACAGCCGAGACAGCCCAAGCAGACGTCCAGCGGCTGCACCGTCGCGTCGTTGAGCGGCACCCGGCCGCTGAGAAGCTGGCGCATGAGGTAGATGCGGCCGCGCGGCGAGAGGTTCTCGTCGCCGGTCTCCAAATAGGTTGGGCAAGACGTCAGGCACAACCCGCAGTGGACGCAGGTCAACGCGGTTCGCTCGTCAATGAATGGCTTAAGCACGGCGGGCCTGGAGGTTGTTTGCTGGATCGAACTCATGCTTCAGACGTTGTATCAACTTGGTGGACGGCGCGATGCCGCTTCCCTGATCCTCGCCCCGATAATAAATGACGCCATTGCCCGCGCGCGCCACGAGCGACGTGATGCCGCGCATAACGGTGATTGTCGCGGCAAGCTTGGACGGCAGCACGGAAAGCTTGTACACCGGTCCGGGAACGGTGGCAGACCAGAACATTTCCTCGTAACTGAGATCGGCGTCTGCCACGGCAGCGAATCGCTCGGCTTCCTTGCGTTGCCAGGCGACCTCCTCGCGCGTTCCCGCAAAACCGACGACAACGGTCCACGGCCCCACTCCGCCGGTATTGTGCAGATCGAGCACCGTTGGCGTCAGTTCCGAAGTATCGAGATTCTCCACAAAACCGCCGGCCGCTTCGACGGTCGGGAACGTTGCCTTCGCAAACTGCTCCACCTCCGGGCGCGGCTGAACCTTGAAGCAAACCTCGGTCACGGTGGCGAGTTCGCCACGCGCGCCAGTGAACAGCCGGCAAAGATCGTAGCCCGCGGCGTTCTTCACCACGCCGGCGCCGGACTTGATCAGCCGTCCGTCGGCCAGTTCGGCGCGCAAGCTCAGCACATGTTCGCGGACTGTCCCGTAGCCGTAGCGCCGCGGCCCGCTCAAATCGCAATCCACAATCTCACCGATGGTCAGCCGCGCCGGATGTGGCGGATCCACCGGCAGCCACTGGTCGCGCGGCGCCAGATGCTGTTGCAGCGCCGCCAACGTCGTGTCAGCAGTCACAGTCACAGTGAGATCGTCCGGAGCGTAAGCTACGATGCTCATATCGAAACTTGCCTCTGCGGTTTGAAGTTCAGGCATCGTTTGCCGCCGGGGAACATCTTGTGTGGATTGCAGCGACCCTCCGGATCGAACGCCCGGCGCACCCGCTGCATCGCGTCGAGATCATCCGCGTTATACTGTACCGACATCAAATCCACTTTCTCGACGCCGATGCCATGCTCGCCCGTGGCTGTGCCGCCCAGTTCGATGCAGCGCCGCACTATCGCCGTGCTGCACGCGTACGCCTTCTCCACATCGCCGGCGATGCGCTCATCGTAGAAAATGATCGGGTGAATGTTGCCGTCGCCGGCGTGCGCAACGTTGGCGACGCCAAGGCCAAGCTTCTTCGCGGTGTCGTAAATGAACTGCATGATCTCCGGCAACCGCGTGCGCGGCACCACGCCATCCTGTGTCACGAAGTTCGGACTGATCCGGCCGATCGCTCCAAATGCGCTCTTGCGGCATTTCCACAACGCTGCGCGTTCTTCCGGGGTGCACGCGGGTTTCAGATCGCGCGACCGGTTCTTGCGGCAAAGCTCAGAGACGCGCTCAAGTTGCCGGTCCAACCCGGCCTCGTGCCCCTCCAGTTCGATGATCAGTATCGCCCCCGCGTCCATCGGCAGACCGAAGTGATAGGCCTCCTCAATGGCGCGCGTGATCGGCTGGTCCATCAACTCCATCGCCACCGGAATGATCCCGGCGGCGATAATATCGCTGACGGTTCGCGACGCGTCATCCGCGCTGTTGAACGCCGCCAACATCGTCCGGAATGCCCGTGGCGTTTTCATCAGCCGCACCAGCACTCGCGTGATCACGCCGAACATCCCTTCCGAGCCGATCACCACCCCGCGCAAATCGTAGCCCTCCACGTCTTCACCGCCGTCGGCGGTCGTTCCGAGCCAGACGACCTCGCCATCCGGCAGCACCAGATCGAAACCGAGGACGTGATTGGTCGTCGCGCCGTGCTTCAACGTGTGCGGACCACCGGCATTGAAAGCAATGTTGCCGGCAATGGTGCAGGAGGGCTGGCTCGACGGATCCGGAGCAAACATCAGACCGCGATGCTTCACCGCATTGGTGATCCAAAGATTCGGCACGCCCGCCTCCACCAACGCCCGGCGGTTCCGGAAATCCACGTTCAAGATGCGGTTCAGCCGCGTGGTGCCGATGATCACGCCGCCGTCCACTGCCAACACCGCGCCGCTCAGGCTCGTGCCCGTGCCGCGTGGAATAATCGGCAGACGGTGCTCGGCGCAGAGCTTGACGACCTGCACGACTTCTTCGGTGCTGCGCGGCAACGCGACGGCATCGGGCAGATGTTTCTCCATCGTGTAACCGTCGCACTCATAGACGATGAGCCGCTCAGGCTGCGTGATAACGCCGTCATCGCCGCAGATCGCGCGCAAGCCGCTGAGAAAAGATGGAGCCATCTCTGCCATACCCGATCATTGTAGGAACTCCACCCGCGTTTGTCGAGCGGCGGTAGACGTGTTGTTGAAGTTCCCGATTCAGCTACCTGAACAGGAATACTCCAGTGTCACAACAACGGGTAACTGGGTGCAGGCCGTTTCGTCACTTGTGCGCTGCGTATGTTTTGGCGCGGGAACTTGTTGCCTAACGGGCAGCATGTTATAGTAGCCTATAATCAGGCGAAAGAGGAGGCGGGTGTGACATCTGCGATTCACAGGAGTGAACATGTGAATGATGAAAAGATCATCCAGCGAGACGGATCGGTCGAACAACATCTTGATTTTTCCAGCGACCTCGATGGGGGAAATGCTCACACTCCGAGTGAGCGGAAGTCGTCGGATATATACCCGGACGTCTTGTTGCAGCCAGGGAAACGGGCTGATGGATGGAACGCGCCGTGAGCTTGGAAAACTACGTCAAGTTGTATAACGAAGCGATCTTCGACACCGACCGCGATCGAGCGCTGAAGATTGTCCGTGACGCCGTCGAGCAGGGAGTCACTCCGGAAGACGTGGTGTTCAAGATCGTGCTTCCTGCGATGGATGTGATGATCAAGTCGGTCAGCGAAAACTTCGACGCCAATCTGGCCCAACATTTCCTGACGGCCCGCATCGCCGATATCGTGACCGCGGAGATGATTCCGAAATTCAAGCAGATGTCCGAAGTGGTTGGCCAGGTGGTAATCGGCACCGCCCCGGGAGACTTTCATACGCTCGGGAAACGGATTGTCATGGGATGCCTCAAGGCTCGGATGATCGGCGTCATTGATCTGGGGGTGAATGTGCCGGCGGAGCGATTCGTGGACGAGGCGGTTGTTCACAAGGCGCAGCTCATCGGCATTTCGGCTCTCATGGTCCACACGGCCACCGGAGAAAACGGGTGTCGCAAGGTGCGGCGGATCCTGCAGGAGCGTGAGCTGCAGGACAGGATCAAGATTATCGTCGGCGGCGCACCTTTCCGTTTCGACCCACAACTCTACAAGACGGTGCAGGCCGATGCGTGGGCGGAGGATGGCATTACCGCAGGGAAAGTAATCACCGACCTGGTCAAGGAGATGCAGCGATGATGACTGGCATGGAACGCCTCCTCGCCGCAATGAACGGAACTCCTTCCGATCGCATCCCGGTCTTCTGCAATTTGCTTGACCAGGGCGCGAAGGAACTCGGCATCTCTCTCGAAGAGTATTATGCGCACGGCGAGTATGTCGCCAGAGCACAGCTCAAGATGCGGGAGAGATTTGGTTACGATAACGTCTGGAGTCTGTTCTACGTTGGGAGGGAGGCGGAACTGCTCGGCTGCAAGAAGATCGTTTTTGCGGAAGATGGCCCCCCCAACGTGGAACATTTTGTAATCGACAGCTATGAGGATATTCGCCGGCTCCAGGTTCCGGATGATGTATCAGCTCATCCAGCGTTTCAGGAATCGCTCAAGTGCCTGCGCATCCTTCGCCAGGAGGTTGGCGGCAGGTATCCCATCTGCGCCTACATAACCGCATCCATGACTTTGCCGGCTTTGCTGATGGGAATGGACAAGTGGATGGAGCTGCTATTTTTTGGTCCCGCCGACGCGCGGGAAGCTCTCCTCTCGAAGTGCCACGACTTCTTCGTGAGGGAAGTGGTCGCTTACCGGAAGGCCGGTGCTGACGTGCTGGTCTACTCGAATCCAT
Organism: Verrucomicrobiota bacterium; assembly: GCA_016235595.1. GTDB lineage: Bacteria > Verrucomicrobiota > Verrucomicrobiia > CAIQCK01 > CAIQCK01 > CAIQCK01. The sequence goes on along the minus strand of JACRJX010000007.1, from coordinate 4,075 downwards.
TCGGTTCCACCGATACCGTGCCAATGAAGTATTTCATGGAGCACTCCCTCCCGTGGATCGAAAAGGATATCAAGGCGGTCGGGACCTCCGGTGTGGTTTACTACTGCGGTATGGCACGCATGAACCGGGTCATCGGTGCTGTGCTCGAACGCACCGGCATCGGCGTCTATTATGTGAGCCCGCTTGATGACCTTGCGGAAGCCAGGCGCATCATCGCTGGCCATGGATTGACCTGCGGAGTGATCAACGACATCAAGCTCATTGTCTGGTCAGCTGCGGAGGTCCGGCAAGAGGTGAAGCGGATCATCGAGGCCGGAATGCCCGGCGGGAGATTCCTCTTCGGCACGGGAGTCATGCCCGTCGCCATACCGGAGGCAAACATTCGCACGATGTTGGAGGCGGCGTATGAGTTCGGGAAACAAGGGAAAGGATGAGCCGATGAATGCTGCGAGGTCCTTGCTCTTGGGCTGCGGTGTCCTGAGAAAAGAGGTTCTCCGGCTCATAGAGAAGAACGGCTGGCCTCTCGACACATTCTTCCTCGATTCGGCACTGCACTGCGAATTAGCCAAGCTGGCCCACTCCCTGCGATCGGCGTTGGCGGCACATCGAGACCGCGACGTCATCGTCTTCTACGGCTGCTGCCATCCTCTGATGGAGTCCATGCTGGAGGAAGCAGGCGCCATCAGAGCCGAGGGGCAGAACTGCCTCGACATGCTCCTCGGCCATGAGGTGTTCTTGACGGAAACGGAGAACGGAGCCTTTTTCCTGCTGGAAGAATGGGCGCGACACTGGCCGCGCGTCATCTCGTTGAGCTTCGGCACGAATCGGCTTGAAGTCATCCGGGAGATTTTCCAGACGGATCGCAGATACATTCTTGGTCTCAAGACACCTTGCTCGGGAGATTTCGCGGCAGAAGCGGAAGCGGTCGCGCGAATGGTGGATTTGCCACTCAAGTGGAAAGTCGTCGCGTTGGACCACCTTGAAACTGTCCTGCAGGCTGTCGTCGCACAACGAATGAGAAGGCTGCCATGTCTGACATGATCAGCATGCCGAAACAGGAATGGGCGAAACTGGAGGAGCGCGCCCGGACGCTCGCCAGGGACAAGTCCTATCTCCAGCTCGTCAACAACTTGATGAACAGCCTGAGCCAAGTGCCGGGCCTCGAACACACCGCCGAGGCAATCCTCCACAGCATTCTGGAGAACCTCGGCGGCACGAATGTCGCCCTCTACTATCCAATCGAATCTCGCATCCACTATGCCACTGTCTATGGCGAGCGAAAGGTGCTGGACTCCGTGGACGACGCCATGGTGCGCGCCGCCTTCGAGCGCCGGGAATTCGTCGAGGAAGTACGGGACTTCACCAACACTGAAATGATGACGCCTGTCTTCACCAAGGCGTCCTATTGGGCCATGCCCCTGATGGTTGGTGAACAACTCGTCGGTGTCCTCAAAACCGAGGGGATGCTCATGACGACAGCCGAGATCCGCAGCCATCTCCTGCCCTTTTTCAATTACGCGGCCCTGATCCTGAAGAACGAAATCGAGAGCTACTTAAGATTCGCGGAGGCCGCCCGCCTCGCCGCCATCGTCCAGTCCACGGATGACGCTATCATCGGCAAGACCCTCGAGGGCGCCATCACAAGTTGGAACACAGGCGCGGAGAAAATCTACGGCTACACGGCGTCGGAGGTGGTGGGCCGATCCATCGCGCTCTTGGTGCCGCCTGGCCGCGAGGACGAACTGCCCCAGATTCTGGCGCAGATCAAAGAGGGGCAACACGTCGAGCACTACGAGACAATGCGGCGGCGAAAGGACGGCTGGGACATTCACGTCTCCCTCACTGTTTCGCCGATCAAGGACGGCACCGGATGTATCGTGGGCGCCTCGACCATTGCGCGCAACATCACTGCGCGCAAGCGGGCCGAGGAGGAACTGCACCGGGTAAACCGAGCGCTGCGCATGCTCAGCGATTCCAACCAGACGTTGATCCGCACTACGGATGAAACCGGCTTGCTGAACGAGATTTGCCGGATCGTCGTCGAGGTGGGTGGTTACCGCATGGCTTGGGTCGGGTTCGCGGAATATGACGAGGCAAAAACCGTCCGCCCGGTGGCTCACGCAGGTTTCGAATCGGGATACCTCGAATCGGCCAACCTTACCTGGGCGGATTGTGAACGCGGTCGCAGCCCGGGAGGCATCGCGATCCGCACGGGGCAACCGTGCATCGTGCGCAGCATTCTCGATGATCCTGCCTTCGTTCCCTGGCGGGAGGAGGCTGTGCGGCGAGGCTACCAGTCTATCATCGCCCTGCCGCTGACCAGTGAAGGCCAGACGTTTGGCGCGCTAGGCATCTATGCCGCCGAGGCAGAGGTATTCGATGCCAAGGAAGTGGAGATTCTGAAAGAACTGGCCGGCGACCTGACCTTTGGCATTGTAGCTCTGCGCACGCGGGCCGAGCGCAAACAGGCGGGAGAAGCTTTGCAAAGCGCCGCGGTCAAATATCGGATCGTGGCCGACAACACCTATGACTGGGAATTCTGGCTGAGTCCGGCGGACGAGTTCATCTACATCTCTCCGTCCTGCAAACGAATCACCGGTTACGAGGCGGACGAGTTCCGTGCCGACCCGGGCTTGTTGGGGCGCATCGTCCACCAGGATGACCGGCCACGCCTTGCCGGTCATCGTCACGACATGACTCAGAGAATGAAGCCCGGGGAGCTTGAATACCGGATTGTCCACGCCGATGGAACCATCCGTTGGATCGACCACGTGTGCCAGCCTGTGTTCGATGAAGAAGGTAACTTCCTGGGGACACGGGGCAGCAACCGCGACATCACCGAGCGCAAGCGGGCGGAAGCCGAATTGCGCCGGGTCAATCGCGCTCTCAGGGCCATCAGCGAGTGTAATCAAGTGCTGGTGCGGGCCTCGGACGAGGCGGAACTGCTGCACGCGATCTGCCAGACAATTGTGCAAGAAGGTGGCTACCGCATGGCTTGGGTGGGTTTTGCGGAACAGGACAAGAAGAAAACACTCCGACCCGTCGCTCTTGCCGGCTATGAGGAAGGTTATATCGAAAAGGGGAACTTTACTTGGTCCGACACCGAGGAAGGACGTGGTGTTGGCGGCACAGCCATTCGCACAGGCCGACCGGCGGTATGTCAGAACCTTCTGACCGATTCGAACTTCGCCCGGTGGCGCGACGAGGCGCTCAAGCACGGCTATGCCGCCTGCCTCGGATTGCCGTTGCTGAGCGAGGGAAAGGCGTTCGGCACGCTGGCCATCTACTCTTCGGAGCCGGATGCCTTTGATGCCACGGAGGTGAAGCTGCTTTCGGAACAGGCCGAGGATTTGGCCTACGGCATTGTGGCTCTGCGCACGCGGGCGGAGCGCAAACTGGCGGAGGAGGCGCTGCAAGACAGCGAACAGAAACTAAAGACCATCGTGCATGGTTCTCCCATCCCCCAATTCGTGATTGACCGAGATCACCGGGTCATCTACTGGAACAAGGCACTGGAGGAAATCAGCGGAATCAGGGCGGAGGAAGTGACCGGGACATCTCGACACTGGCGGGCGTTCTACCATGCAGAAAGACCTTGTCTGGCTGATCTGTTGGTAGACGGAGCGGTTGAAGCGATTCCTGATTGGTATGTCGGGAAGTGCAACAAGTCTAAATACGCGGCTGACGCCTACGAGGCCACGGACTATTTCCCAATGCTGGGTGAGAAAGGAAAATGGTTGTATTTTTCGGCTGCGACGATTCTGGATGCCAAAGGTAACGTCATAGGCGCCGTAGAAACTCTAGAAGACGTCACCGAGCGCAAGCGGGCGGAGGAGGCGCTGCGCGAGAGCGAGACCCTTCACCGCACGTTCCTGGATGCTGCGATGGACGGCGTCATCACGATTAATTCCGAAGGCAGGGTCATCTATTTCAATCCCGCTGCACTGGCAATGTTTCGTTACCGTGCTGAAGAGGTAATGGGGCAGGCGATGTCGGAGTTGATCATCCCTCCGGACATGCGCGAAGCATACAGGCGCGGGATCGCCCGTTACCTGGCGACGGGCATTTCCAACAT
>JACRJX010000008.1 GCA_016235595.1 Verrucomicrobiota bacterium | reverse complement strand
TTTGTATCCCGAGTCGGGTGCTGGACGAGCCCTCAACGGCTATGGCATCCATCCGGATTACGAACCGTATGTGGGAACCGAGGTGGACGTGGTCGTCAAGTATTCTCCCAAGACCTGGTTGAAACTGGAAGCCGGCTTCGGGCACTTTTTCGTCGGTGATTACATCAGGCAATCCGTCGGTTCCGTGGCAGCCAACGGCGCCGCCAAGGATGCCAACTGGATTTACATCCAAACGACGTTCACCTTTTGATCCCCATTGTGAAATACGTCCTTTCCTTCCTTGCGGCTGTCGCTGTGGGCTTGGGATTGCTCGGTTGGTTCCACGTGCGGTCGCGCTCATCCCAAGCGCACGGCACGCTGACCGTTTACTGCGCCGCCAGCCTTAAGAAGCCCGTCGAGGCCATCGCTACCAGCTTCCAGAAAGAACACGGCTGGGCGGTCACCCTGCAATACGGCGGCAGCGCATCGCTGTTGAGCGCCGCTCGCGTCAGCAAGACCGGCGATCTTTTTCTCTCCGCGGACGATGGCACCATCGCCGACGCGCGCAAGCATGGGGTGATCGGCGAGGTCATTCCACTGGTCAGGCAGCGCCCGGTGATCATGGTGACCAAGGGCAATCCGAAGAACATTCGCGCGCTCGACGACCTGCTGAAGCCGGGCGTGCGCCTGTCGATGGCCAATCCCGAGAGCGCCAGCATTGGCCGCGTCGTGCGCAAGGCGCTTGGAGACCGGTGGGAGACATTTCGCGCTCATGCGACGGTCTTCAAGCCGACGGTGATGGATGTGGCTGCTGACGCTGCGCTGGGAAGCGTGGATGCGGCAATTGTGTGGGATTCGGTGGTGCCACAGTTCACTGGGACGGAGTTGGTGAACGTCGTCGAGTTTGAGAAGTTGGAGGAGAACGCGAGCGTTGCGTTGCTCAAGTCGAGCAAGCAACCAGCGGAAGCGCTGCGGTTGGCGCACTATCTGGCCTCGCCTTCCAAAGGCGGCCAGATCTTTGAGAAGAACGGCTATCGAAGTGCGAACGACAAGGTCCGAAATCCCAACCCGTAGAAAACACCACGTGAAGCCGGACAAGAGCCGAGCCAGCCTTGGATGAATTCTTGTCATCTTCCGATTTGAGAGGCATAAAGTTGCACGTCATGAGTCTGGCCAACCATCGTCACTCAGATTTCGTCTAGATCACCACGCCATGCGAGAAGGACGATGCGATGCATTGGGCAACAACTCACGATGCCAAGGAGAACACTATGAAAATCACTGTCATGAACAGAATTCGGATACTGACCTTCGTATTGATGGGAGTCTTTCCAGCCATCTGCTGGTCTGCCCAACCGGAGATCCGCCGTGATATCCATTTCCCCAATCTGCCGGGCTACAAGACCCTGGCCTGTGATTTCCACATGCACACCGTTTTTTCGGACGGGAATGTCTGGCCGATCGTTCGAGTGAACGAGACATGGCGGCAGGGGCTCAATGCCATTGCGATTGCCGACCATATCGAATACCAGCCACACAAGAGTGATATACCGATACAATATGGCCGATCCTACGAGGTGGCCGAGAACGCAGCCAGGTCTCATAACATGTTGTTGATCCGAGCCGCTGAGATCACCCGGGACACGCCTCCGGGCCACTTCAACGCCATTTTCCTCAACGACGTCAAACCGTTGGTGACCCCCGAATTCACTGATGCCATCAAGGCGGCAAATGAGCAGGGCGCCTTCGTGTTCTGGAACCACCAAGCCTGGAAGGGCGAAGAGAAAGGCCAGTGGCTCGATGTGCATCAGATGTTGTTTGACAAGAAGTGGTTTCAGGGAATGGAGGTTGCCAACGGCGATGAATATTTTCCAACGGCCCACCAGTGGTGTTTGGAAAAGAACCTGACAATGCTGGGAAACACGGATATTCATGAACCGGATCTTCGGAAGGAAAGCACCTCTCAGGACCACCGCACGATGACGCTGGTCTTCGTCAAGGAAGCGACCCCCGCCGGGATCAAGGAAGCCCTGTTGGCAAAGAGAACCATCGTATGGTTCAAGGATCAGTTGATAGGCCGGGAAGAACTGTTGCGCCCGTTCTTTGATGCGTGCATCAAAGTCAGCAAGCCCAACACGCGATCGAAGACCAGCATGTATGTGGAGGTGCGGAACAATTGCCATGCTGACATCTGCCTTGAACCTACCAACCTGCCTCCGGTTCCCCAACCCCGCCTGCTTGTCCTGCCTGCGAACAGCACGGCTCTGCTTAGGGTCCCCATTACCGATGCCTCCAAACCCGGCGTGGTGACGTGTGTGGCCAGAAACTTCCTCATCGGCCCCGATAAGTGCTTGCAGGTGACACTGAAGGTTCCGAATCCGCCGGCACCGGAGAAGAAGAAAGGCAAGTGATCCGGCCCCGAGGTGGGCCATGCACGGCTGTCTGCGCCATCTTTCCGTCATTGAGCGCAGAGCGAGTCAATCCTTGAACAACAGGCGGTCACAATAGAGCTGAGAGTGTCTGACGATACGAACATTCCTTATCATGCGCGCTGGCGTGGCCGGCATGGGCTGGCAGGCATCGCGATAGCGATGGCTTTGAGCGCCGCTGTTTCGTTGCGTGCACAGGACACGGGGACGCCGCCTCCACCTTCCATTGAGCAGAAGGCAACGGCTGGCGAAAAGAAAGCGGATGATAGTAGTTTGAATCTGCCGGAGGTCATCGTCACGGCTTCTCCGGAAGGCAGTGCGAAGAACGGCTATCGTTGCGAAAGCGCAGAACTGGGGCCGATGGGTGGAATGTCGCTGAAAGACACACCGTATTCGCTCAACGTCACCCCCGGAGAACTGATAGAAAACCGCAATGCCCATAATCCCACCGACGCTCTCAAGACTAACCCAACGGTCGCGCCCTTGATGTCATCCAGTGGTTACTCCTCCATGTCCCGCGTGATGGTGCGCGGGTTCACGGCGGGGGACCAGAGCGATCTGCGCGATGGGATGACGGATCGCAGTTTCACCCTGCCTCCCGTCGAGGACATCGAGCGAATCGAAGTCCTGAACGGTCTTTCAGGCTTTCTATACGGGTTCTCCGCTGTGGGCGGCACGGTGAACTATGTCACCAAGCAACCCACAGCGACGCCCCGCACCTCCGTCTCGATGGGCCAATACAACAAAGGCATTTTGTTTGGACAGGTGGATTCCAGCGGCCCGATTGGCAACGACAAGCTCACCTATCGTTTTACGGGTTACGGGGAAAACGGGGACACTTACATTGACGGTGGAAGACAGAGCCGGTGGCTTGCGTCGGGCGCGTTGCGTTACCGTGTGTGTGATGACACCTACCTGAAATTCAATTTCTATCAACAGGGTCTCGAGACCAAGGGCATACAGCCTTACTTTGACATCAGCGGGATCGGCTACGCAGTCCCGTCAGCCTTGGACCCGACCAAGCAATACGGACAGTCCTGGACCTACGACAATTCCCAGAAAGGCGTCTATGACCTGGCGCTGGACTCGCGCATCAATGACATCCTGTCCGTGAGGGCGGCTTATCGCTATGGCGTCATGCAGCGGGAGTACAGCTGGATCGGCGCCAAGTTTCTCAACGCGAACAACGGAACTTATAGTGAACGCGAATGGGAAACACCGCGGCAGGACGAGGAGGAAGACGCTGCCTATGCGCTGTTCGACGCGCGGTTTGAAACTTGGGGCGTCGAGCATAACGTGACCTTCGGTTACACGCATTGGGGATTCACTTTCTGGAGGGGCGCGGACGTCAGCAAGTTGTTGGGCAACTCCAGCATCTATTCGCCCGCTTCCTATGATGTGTCCACCAGTTGTGCCGGCCAGACAGGAGACATGAATACGATCACGCACAACTTCCTTGTGGGCGACAGGATCGTGTTCGATCCCTCATGGTCGCTTCTGACGGGCGTGAACTATGCGCGGACCGTGACGGAGACCTTTGGCAGTTATTACGCAGCCAGCAAGCCGGAGGTCTCAGGAGATAGTCTGACGCCCACCGTCGGCTTGGTTTACAAACCGCACCCCGACGTCTCAACATACGTCTCCTATATGCAGGGTCTTGAACAAGGAGGCACCGCCTCTTCGACGGCCAAGAACGCCGGCCAGGTGCTGGATCCCGCCGTCAGCGATCAATACGAAGTGGGCGCCAAGGCGACTCTTTGGAAGAGACTGGATCTTTCTGCCGCGCTGTTTCGCATAGACAAGGTCAATCAGTATCTGGATACGGGTGACAACATTTACAAACAGGATGGACGAGAGGTTCATCAGGGAGTGGAGTTATTGGCAACGGGGAAAATCACGGATTGTCTGACCATCGTTGGCGGCTGGACGTGGATGCAGGCGAGCATAGACAAAGCCGCCAATCCGGCAACAGAGGGAGCGGTTCCTGTCAATGTCCCCGAACAACAAGCCCGATTGTATTTGGAGTATGACATTCCCAAGGTGCCCTGGATACCCGGCGTCATCACCCTTTCGACGGGCGTCAACTACTACGGCGAGCGTCCGGTGGATATTCCCAATGCCCATTACATTCCTGATACAACACTTCTCGATGCTGGACTGCGTTACCGGCCCAACGACAGGCTCGTGTTCACCGCCAACGTGACCAACTTCCTGGATACTCATTACTGGTCCTACTACCGAAGCGGCAGCACCGGCGACGGGCTATGGCTTGGCGATCCCAGGCTGATTTCGTTTTCGCTCAAATACACGTTCTGAAACGTGTATGATTGGCCTTCATGTTAGTTCAAATTAAAGCCCTTGAATATCCGCCGCATGAACCGTTGCCGTGACTGACGACACGCAAACACGATCCGCCGCCGCTGGGTACCGTCGCTTGGGCCGACGCCGGTTGCTCCTGATTGCCGGGATGACTGTGCTGTTGTTGCTGTCATGTCTGGTTGATGTCATGACCGGACCGGCCATGCTGACAATCCGGGATGTCCTCGGTGCGGTTTTCGATCCCTCTGGCGCGACTCCTCTCAATCGCACGGTGGTCTGGACCTTTCGCCTGCCGATCGCAATTTTTGCGCTCCTGGTCGGTTCGGCGCTGGGTCTGGCTGGCGCGGAGATGCAGACCATATTGGACAACCCCCTGGCCAGTCCCTACACGCTGGGCATCTCATCGGCGGCGGGCTTCGGCGCGGCGCTGGCGATCGTGCTGGGATGCGGCGCTGTTCCTTGGGTGGGTTTTCTCGCAATCCCCACCGGTGCCTTCTTGTTTGCCATGCTTTCTTCGCTGGCCATCTGGGGCGTGGGGCGGATGAAGCGAGGTGCCACGGATCCGATTATTCTCTGCGGCGTGGCCCTGCTGTTTCTGTTCAATTCAGCGCTGACGTTCCTTCAATATGTGGCCTCGGAGAACCAGTTGCAGGCGATCGTCTTCTGGATGTTCGGCAGCCTTCAGGGCGCCACTTGGCCCAAGCTGGGCGTCCTGGCCTTCGTGCTGATGCTGGTGCTGCCGGTTTTCGCCACGCAGGCGTGGAAGCTTACGGCGCTCCGCTTGGGCGATGAACGCGCGCGCAGTCTTGGAATCCATGTCCAGCGGATCCGTCTTCAGACGCTGATCCTGACCTCGGTGCTTACCGCCACCGCCGTCTGTTTCGCGGGTGCCATCGGCTTCATCGGCCTCGTGGCGCCGCACCTCGCGCGGATCATGGTGGGCGAAGACCAACGATTCTTCATGCCGCTGTCGGCCCTGACAGGCGCACTTCTCCTGTCCGCTGCGTCCATCGCCAGCAAGCTCGTCATCGCAGGAGCGATTTTCCCCATCGGCATCGCCACGTCGGCCATTGGGGTGCCGTTCTTCATCGTCATCGTGCTCAGCAAAAAGAGGACCTACTGGTGATCCTGGAAGCACTCCAACTCCACTTCGCCTATGGCTCCATGCCTGTCCTCAAGGGCATTGACATCGCTGTCCGGCCGGGTGTCACAGCCATCGTCGGGCCTAACGCCGTGGGAAAATCCACCCTCCTGCGATGCCTCTGCGGTCTGCTCAAACCCTCGGGCCAGGTGCTGCTCGAAAACCGCGACCTCCACAAGTATCGACCGGACGAGTTGACACAAGCCATCAGTTACCTGCCGCAAACCCTGTCCACGCGCGCGGTCCTGACCGTGTTCGAAGCCGTGCTGCTGGGACGCGTGCATCGGCTCCGCTGGCATGTGAGCGCGGAAGATTCCCGGTTGGTGCAGACGCTGCTGGAGGAGTTCGGTTTGGCCGACCTGGGCGAACGTTACATTACAGAACTCAGCGGCGGCCAGGCCCAACTCGTGGCCATCGCCCAGGCTTTGGCCCGCGAGCCAACCGTCCTTCTCCTCGACGAACCCAACACAAACCTGGACTTGCAGCACCAGTTCGAAATTTGCGCGCGCATCCGCGATCTGACGGTCTCTCGCGGCCTCAGCACCGCCATTTCCGTGCACGACATCAACATGGCGGCTCGCATTGCTGATACCGTATATGTTCTGGAAAACGGACGCGTGAGATGCTCAGGCACACCGCGGGACGTTCTGACCGAGGAGATGATTGCGTCCGTGTATCACGTATCGGCCCGTGTGACAGTCGATGATGATGGCCGACCCCTCGTCACGCCGGTGGGTTTGAAGACGCGCGCGATATGAAACAAACCAAACACACCAGCGCCCGGCGGGGAACTTATCATCTGGAGTGGTTCATCAACTCGCGATGCGACTACACGTGCAAACGATGTGGCTCTGCGGCGGACAAACAACCCGCGTCGGACCTTCCACTCGACGGTTGCCTGGAGGCGCTTCAGTCCTTTGTCCAATTCGCCCGCGATAACGGCCGCGATGCGACGATCGCCTTCTATCCACGACAGGCGGAGTTCACCGAAACTTTTCCCAAGACCCTCGCTGCCGCCCATGAGTTCAGGAAGCAGGGGCTTTTGAAACAGATCAAGACGGTGACGCGCGGAGATGTGCCGCACGAAAAGATTCTGTTGTTCCAGAAGTCGGGCGTGGATGCCTGCCAGTTGACCATTGACGGACTTGAGCAGGTCCAGGACACGCTTCGAAGATCGGGCAGTTTCCAGAATACGCTTCGGGCTTATCGAGAAGCTCGCGCCGCCGGCATTCACGTCATCGCGCTCATCATCCTCGTGCGCTTCAACGCCCCGCAACTGGCGGACACGATGCAGTTGCTGCTGGAAGAGGGCTTCGAAGACGTCATCCTTCAGGTCGGTATTCGAGCGGAGCCTGGCCGGTATCCTTCCATCGCCGGCACTCCTTCGAAACCCGAGGATCCGGACGACCTTTGGAATCAATCGCTGACGGCGGTGGAATATCGCTCCCTGCTGATGGATGCGCTTCGTTTTCTGGATTCGGTTGGAGATCGCGGCAGGGATTTTCGGGCCAAATTGATTCGGTCGCATTTCATGTTTGCCCGATTGTTCCACGAACTGGGCCGCTGGGAGGAATACAAGGAGCTGTGCGGGGATATTTCAAATGGGGTCCATCGCCTCACATTCCAGCTTCGGCCGACTGGCAAGGTGTTTGTTCAACGGGATGTGTTGGCTCTGGGTTCGTTTCCGGGCGGTTCATTCCAGAAGATGTATGAATCCTCGCTTGCGCTGAAGTTGCTCGACGATAACGCCCGCTTGACCCACTACCAGTCCGAAAACCAGAAAGAGTTTGCGAAATGCAGGACATGCCCCGTGGCAACCTATTGCCAGCCGGAGCTTGTCGCAGCGTCGAGCATGAGATTATTTCTTTACCCGGATGCGCATTGCTGGGTGGCATGTTGAGGCGTCGCGCTGAATGAAAAAAATCGCCATCCTCACGATTATCGTCGTCATTGCCGTGTGCGCCGGCGCTGGGTGGTATGCCGCAAACAAACTCTCCTGGCGCACAAATCCCGCGACAACCGACGGCAAGATCCTTCACACCGATTTGGCGGGACGAAAGGTGTGGATTTCCAAGAACGTAAAAAGGATCGCGCTGCTGAGAAGCAAGGACATCTACCTGTTGGCCTCGCTGCTCGGGGAGGAACTGCCGGCGAAACTGGTGGCATGGGGGCCGGATCTCAAGATGGATGATGTACAGGTTTATGAACGCCTTGTCGCGAGATTCCCGAAATTGCGCGATATCACGATTACCGGCAGCGTCTACACCGACAGCCTCAACGTCGAGCAACTTGCGCAGCTTCAACTGGATCTCGTAATCGCCGACAAGTTCATGCTGGACAGGGGTTATCGCTACATCGAGAAGCTGAATGCAGCCGGGCTGCCGGTGGTGTATCTCGATGGGTCCACGGATCCTCTCACGGGGCCCCAGAACGGTATTCTGTTGTTGGGAAAAGTGCTGGGCAAAGAAGAACGATCCCGCGCGATAGCGGGATTCATCAACGACCAGATACGCCAGACAGTTTCCAGGATTGAAAGCCATGCTCCCCGGCCGCCGTCAGTCTATCTCGAAGCAGGTCATCTTGGACCGCAAGGATATGGGCAATGCTACGGATACGTGGGCACCTCCAAGCGACAGACGTCCTGGGGTGCAATCCTGCAAGCTCTGAAGGTCCGCAATATCGCCGACGGCCGGGTCGTGGGCATGGCACCCATCAACCCCGAGGCCCTTCTGAAGGCCGACCCGGACATCATTGTGATCACCGGACAGAACTGGTCACGCTGGAAGGCTCCCGGTTCGATGCAGCTTGGCTACGATGTGAGCGTGGCTGACGCCCGCCGCCTGCTGCGAGGTTTTACGGAGCGCCCCGGATGGAATCTGCTTTCCGCCGTCAAGAACCGGAAGCTCTACAGCGTTTTCCACAACACGGTTTCGCCAACAATTTTCTCAGGCATCCACGCCCTCGCGAAATACTGCTACCCCGGTCTTTTTGGAGATACAAACCCGGAAAAGAATTTGCGCGAATTCTATGACCTTTTCATGCCCATTGCCTATGATGGGACCTGGATGTGCAGTCTCGAATAGGATGCCGCGTGAGAAGTGTTGAAAGACCTTCTCTGGCGAGCAGCCGGACGCATACGGTTCGCGATGGAAGTGCTTGTTGAACACCCGTAGAATCAGCGACTATATTAAGCCGTGAAAATCAAGATATGGGGCTGTCGAGGTTCGATTGCAACGCCGGGGCCGGCAACATTGCGCTACGGCGGCAACACGGCGTGCGTGGAAATACGGACTGCCGAGGGCGAGGCAGCGCGCCAGACCGTTGTCGTGGACGCGGGTTCCGGTGTGCGCCTGCTCGGCAAGGCGTTGTTGCGCGAGAAGAAGATCTTCAACATCCGCTTCTTCTTCACCCACTCACATTGGGATCATCTGGTCGGCTTCCCGTTCTTCGATCCGGCATATTTTCCAGATTACCACATCACTTTTTGTGGCGGCCCGCACGCGCAGGATTCCATCAAGCGGTATCTCAGCCGCCAGATGGAAGCGCCCTTCTTTCCCGTGGACTTCAGCCTGCTGAAGGCACGGTTCGATTTTCGCTGTGAACAGCATCATCAAGACCCTGGCCCCTGCCACCTCGACGGCATGGACGTCTCGTCTGCACCGATGAATCATCCCAACGGCGGCTTCGGTTTCAAGTTTGCCGGGAAGGGAAAATCCTTCGTCTTCTTCCCTGACAACGAGCTGGGTTTCCAACACGAAGGCGGACTGGACCGCGCTGGCTACGTTGAGTTTTGCCGCGGCGCCGATCTCCTCATCCATGACGCGCAATACACCGATGCGGAATACAAGATCACCCGTGGATGGGGTCACTCCACCTATGCCGACACCGTGGACCTGGCCGTCGCCGCCGGCGTCAAACGCCTCGGTCTTTTTCACCACGACCCCGAACGCACGGACGACGATCTCGACCGACAGGTCGGGTTCTGTAGCGAACGCATCCGCGCAGCCCGCAGCAACGTCGAGTGTTTCGCCTGTGCTGAAGGAACGACGCTCGAACTGTAGCCGGGCGACATTCGCGGCACGTCTTTGACGTTTTCAGGTTGTCCTCGCTTTCGATGTGGCGGGTGTGTATTTCACTGGAACAAAAATGAACAGGTGGATATCGCTGCTTTTTCTTGTCATCGCTGCTGGCGTTGCGTGGGCGGAACCGCCCAAAGGCGCGGAGTGGGAGCTGGTTTTTGCCGACGAATTCAACGGCACGACGGCCGATCTCGACAAGAACTGGGATTTTCAGAACGGCCCCAGCGGTCACATCCTTTGCAGCCGATGGCGTGAGAACGTCATCGTTGAGAACGGCCTCTGCCGCCTGCTCAACAAGAAGGAGAAACGCGGCGGCCAGGATTGGACCTCCGGCAGCCTGTGGACCACGCGGCAGTTTCGCTACGGTTACTTCGAGTGCCGCTACCGCTATGGCGCGGCGACGGGACTGAACAATTCGTTCTGGATCATGAATCGCCTGCCGGGCGGCGCGCCGGGCCGGTTCGAACTGGACATCAACGAAGGCCACTGGCCTGACCGGGTGAACATGAACATCCACAACTGGTCCGGCAAGCACTGGGCCAGGAGCCAGAAGTGGCGTGCCGAAGGCTGCGACCTCGCCAAGGAGTTCCACGTTTACGGCTTCGAGTGGAGTGAGAAGGAACTGGTCTGGTATTTCGACGGCAGGGAGATTCGCCGTGAAACCCATACCATTGCTCGCGGCCCGGCGCCGGTCTGGCTCAGCTCGGCGATCATCAAGTGGGCCGGTGAGGTCACCGACAAGATTGATGGCACGAGCATGGACGTGGATTACGTGCGCGTCTATCAGCGGCGCGATGCAAAGCCGGCGTCTGCCGGTCTCGATTTCAACGCCATGCTCCGGCCCGTGCCGGCGGCGGCAAAGTTCAGCGATCCCGATTACTACATCTGGTGCGGCACGATGGTGAAAGGCGACGATGGCAAGTACCACCTCTTCTACTCACGCTGGCCGCGCAAGCTGGGCCACTACGCGTGGGTGACACACTCGGAGGTCGCGCACGCCGTGGGTGACACGCCGCTCGGGCCGTTCAAGCACAAGGACGTGGCGTTGCCCGCGCGCGGCAAGGAATTCTGGGACGGCCTCTGCACACACAATCCCAACGTCCACAAGTTCGGCAGGAAATACTACCTCTACTATATGGGCAACACGGGCGACGGCGCGGCGATGAAGACGTTGAACTGGACGCACCGCAACAATCAACGCGTCGGCGTTGCCGTCGCGGACTCGCCCGACGGGCCGTGGAAACGGTCCGACAAGCCGCTCGTTGCGCCCACGCCGGGTTTCATGGACGCGCTCTGCTGCACCAACCCGTCCGTCACTGCGCGGCCCGGCGGTGGCTACCTCATGGTCTACAAGGCCGTTGCCGACAAGAACAAGCTGCCGTTCGGAGGGCCGGTGCTCCACTGCGTGGCCACGAGCGATTCGCCGACCGGCCCGTTCAAGAAATATCCGAACCCGGTGTTTGCCAAGGAAGGCGTTGCTTTCGCTGCCGAGGACCCGTTCATCTGGTCGGCGGACAGCCGTTACTGGGCAATCGTGAAAGACAACGCGGGCCATTTCACCGGCGCGGGCAAATCCACGGCGTTGTTCGTGTCCGATGACGGTTTCGACTGGAAGCTGGCGAGCCATCCGCTCGTGGCAACGACGGAAATCGCGTGGGAAGGCGGCCAGAAGCAGAAGCTCCATTCGCTGGAGCGTCCGCAGCTTTATTTCGAAGATGGCCGGCCGGTGGTGCTGATGTTCGCGTGCGACGAAGACAAGAAGCGCGAGCATTCCTTCAACGTGCGGATACCGTTGGAGCCGGCCCGCTGACCGCCCGCAATGCAACCGCCATCCTATCCCGCCGGCCATGACGCGCTGTTTCCCTACCGGCTGCGCGAAAGCTCCCGCGCCCGCTGCGTGGGATTGCGCGTGACACTGCAACACGGGCTGGAGGTGGTCCTGCCGAAAGGCTGCAACCCAACGGTGGTGCCGGACGTGTTGCGGCGCAAGCAACGCTGGATTCGCGCCGCGCTCGACCGTCTTGCGGCGCACCTGAGAGTTTTCGGCCCGCCCCAGCCGTGGCAATTGCCGGCGCAGATCGAACTGCCGGCCATCGGACGCGTCTGGCGGGTGGAAGCCGTTGAGACAGCCTCGCGGCGCGTGACGATACGCGATGCCGGCGCGGACTGCCTGCGAATCGTCGGCCGCATCGGCAACGAGAAAGCCTGCCGCGCAGCGCTGGCCCGCTGGCTCTCGACACAGGCGCGTGCGCATTTACCGCCGTGGGTGCGCGCCATCGGCCAGCGAACGGGGCTTTACTGCCAGCGCGTGAGCGTGCGGCAACAGCGGACGCGCTGGGGAAGCTGTTCACGGCGCAAGACGATCTCGCTCAACGCGAAGCTGCTGTTTCTGCCACCGGAGCTTGCGGACTATGTGCTCGTCCACGAACTCTGCCATCTGGCCGAGATGAACCACTCCCGGCGATTCTGGGAGCTCGTGGCCGAACACCATCCCGATTACGGGCACGCCAACCGCCACCTTCGCGACATGTGGAAGCACCTGCCACACTGGGCGAGGTGAACGAAGGCAAAAGTGCCCGGCAGCAAACAAGCCGGGAAACGTTGGCGCGGCATCGGTGTTTTATCCCTATTGGAGTGTAATCGCTTGTTCAACCGACGGAGCCTTCTATGAGCTTGATTCGATGGCAGATGATTCTTGGCATGGCCGTTTCCCTGGCGACGACGCCAGCCCTCCGCGCACAGCAACCCGCCCCGCGGATCGGCTATGTCTATCCCGCCGGCGGCCAGCAAGGCACGACCTTCCAAGTGGTCATCGGCGGCCAGAGACTGAAGGGCCTCAATGAAGTGTTTGTTTCCGGCGGCGGCGTTCAGGCCATCATGCTCGAACGCGCCCGGCCGCTGACACCACAGGAGTTTACTGAGTATCTGGAACTGAAGGCAAAGGTGGATGCATTGGAGGCAAAACGCCTGTCATCATCACAAGCCGGAAAACCCGCCGCGCCGCATGGTGAAAAAGGAAAAACGCAGCCTGCCGCAAACGCGCCGGGTGGAACTGCGTGGACGCCCGAGGATGGAAAGCTCTTGTCGGAAACCAGACAGAAGCTCGCAGCTCTTGTCCGAAAGCCGGGCGGGGCGGTCCGAAAAGCTCCCACGCCCGCGCTGGCGGACATCCTTGTCGCGCAGATAACGGTGGCCGCGGATGCGGAACCTGGTCCGCGCGAGATCAGGGTGGCTGGACAATCGGGCATATCCAATCCGCTCGCGTTTCTTGTCGGCCAAGTGACGGAGTTTTCCGAGGTGGCATCGGAGACGATCACCCAGGTCAAGAGCGTCATCCAAAAATCCGGCGAACGCCCGCAGACCAGCAACCCCAAGACAGAGATGACCGTCACGTTGCCCGCGACCATCAACGGCCAGGTCCTTCCAGGCGAGGTCAACCGCTACCGGTTCGCGGCCAAGAAAGGTCAGCGGCTCGTCATTGCCGTCAGCGCGCGGCAACTGATTCCTTACATCTCCGACGCCGTGCCCGGCTGGTTTCAGGCCACACTCTCGCTCCGCAACGCGCAAGGCAAGGAACTGGCCTACGCCGATTCGTTCCGTTTCAATCCCGACCCGGTGCTTTCCTTCGAGGTCGCCGAGGACGGCGAATACGTCATTGTGATCAAGGATTCGCTCTACCGCGGCCGTGAGGATTTCGTCTATCGCATCACCGTCGGTGAACTGCCGTTCGTGACGGGCATCTTCCCGCTCGGCGGCCCCGTCGGCGCGCAAACGACCGTTGAAGTGATGGGCTGGAATCTGCCCTCCTCCAAACTCGTCGTGGAGGGCAAGGACAAGGCGCCGGGCGTCCGTCAGCTTTCTGTGAGCAAGGATGCGTATATTTCCAACGTCGTGCCATTCGCCATGGACACGCTGCCGGAGCGCCTGGAGGAGGAACCCAACAACGCGCCGGAGACTGCACAGCGCATCACGTTGCCCGTCATCATCAACGGACGGATTGATTCACCCGAAGACACCGATGTGTTCTGCTTTGAGGGCCGCGCTGGTGATGCGGTGGTCGCCGAAGTCATAGCACGCCGCTTGAACTCACCGCTGGATTCCGCCCTCAAACTCACGGACGCCTCCGGTAACCAGATCGCGTTCAGTGATGATTACGCGGACAAGGGCGAGGGGTTGATGACGCATCAGGCTGACTCGTATGTGAAAGCCACCCTGCCAGCCAACGGCGTTTATTTTCTCGTTCTCAACGACGCACAGCACAAGGGAGGTATGGAACACGCCTATCGTTTGCGCATCAGCGCGCCGCAGCCTGATTTTGGTTTGCGTGTCGTGCCGGCCAGCGTGAGCGCGCGCGCCGGCAAGGCCATCCCGCTTACCGTGTATGCGCTGCGCAAGGACGGTTTCGCCGGCGACATCGCGCTCTCGGTGAAGGACGTGCCGGAAGGATTCAATCTCAGCGCCGCCACCGTGTCGGCCACGCAAACGGTGGCGCGGTTGACGCTCACCATCCAGTCGACGATCAGCGCGCTTCCGACCGCCCTCAAACTCGAGGGCCGGGCGACGATCCAAGGCCGCGAGGTTTCCCATCTGGCACTGCCCGCGGAAGACATGATGCAGGCGTTTGAATACCGCCATCTTGTTCCCGCCACCGAACTGAAACTCGCAATGACGGGCAGCTATAAGATCGCCGGACCGCCCAAGATCCTCAGCGACTTGCCCGTCAAGATTCCAGCAGGCGGCATGGCCAGGGTGCGTATTGCCGCCGCCACGATTGCATTCTCAAACAAAACTCGCTTCGAGTTGGCCAACGCTCCGGAGGGCATCACCATCAAGAAGGTCTCGCCGTCCCGCGATGGTGGAGAGATTCTGCTTCAGTGCGACGCGGGAGTGAAGCCCGGCCAGAAAGGCAGCCTGACTGTCACCGCCTCAACTGGGAAGCCCATGCCTCCAAACAAAACCAAAGTGCCATCGGGACAGCATCCGATCACCACGCTGCCAGCCATCCCGTTTGAGATTACACAAAAGTGACGTAGTGACTTCACCTGCTGGCCAGCCAGCAGGTCACCGCAAGACTCGCGCAGAGGAGATTGTCACGCTGTCTCAGGCAGGAACGTGGGCAGATTCACGCCGCGGAAAGGTTGAAACGCTCCGCGAACCTGGCTGAAATGCAGCTCGCAGTTCCGGGCGCTCCACGCGTAAGCCGTCTGCACCAGCGGCGAACAATCCACCGGCACCAGGAACACCGGTGTCCGGCCGCGATACCGGTCGAGTTCTGTCCACAACAGCGACGCCGCTTCTTGCGGTCCCCGCGCGAAGCCCGGCCCGACCATGTTGAAGCCCAGACTCGCCGAGGAAGCGCAGAAACCGTCAATCCGCCCTCCCTTGCCTTCGACGACTGACGCATGCCAGAAGCCGGCCTGATTCTTGATGAAGTAACGGTAGTCCTTCTTGCGCTGGATGCCCGTCAACTCCATCTCCAGTTGCCCGATGGCCGGCACGTCATCGAGCCGCGCCCGGCGGACACGTTTGACACCACGCGGACGGCCCTTCAACCCGCTCTTTGGCACCGGGAGAAACATGTCCTGATAAGCGCAGCGCGGCACGAAACCCGCCCGCGTGTAGAGCGAGAACGAATCGAGGTTCAAGGCGCTGCTGACGAGCCGCACGGGTTTCCCTTCGCGATCCGCGAAACGGATGATCCAGTCCAACAGCGCGCGCGCCACGCCGCAACCCCCGTAGCTCGGATGCGAGTTCATGATGCCCAGCGAAACGTGCGTCTCGCGCGGATGGTAGAAGCACGAGCCAATGAGCCGGCCGTTCGGATGAATGGCCACGATGCCGCAGCCGGGGTCCAGCGCCTCGTAAACGTTGAAGAACACCTCGGTCAGCGCCGGCGCGCCGCTGAAGACCGCCGAACGGCCATGGGTTTGATACCAGTGGTTGGTGGAGAAATGAATCAGTTCGCTGACTACAACGCGGTCCGCCTTGGTCATCTTCCGGATTTGCACAGTTGCCATGAGTCGCTCCAATCAGCGCAGTTTTCAGCGCCGGCTGAGCGTGCGAAACTATCGCGCCGTTGTCAACTCAGTCCGTCGGCCATCGCACCGCCGGTCACTGCCGCTGCTCGGGTGTCACCTTCAGCGTTACGGCGTTGCCGTCGCGTTGCACAACGATCTCCACCGGCTGGCCGATCTTCACGCCGTCGAGCGCGTAGGTGTAATCGTAGATGTTCCGGATTTGCTTGCCGCCGAATTTTACGATCACGTCGCCGGGCCGCAGGCCGCCTTTGTCCGCCGGGCTGCCGGGGCGCGTGCCGCTGAGCTTCACGCCAGGCCGGTCGCCCTCGCTGTAATCGGGAATGGTGCCGAGATAGGCGCGCAATCGTTCGCGGCCCACGCCCATCGGCGAACGCTCAACGACCTTCTCGAAGCGCGGACGGTCGGGGCGCGTTGCCAGGTCTTCGACGACGCGCCGCACCAGTTCCAGCACGTCGGCTTCGCCCGGGACGTTGATCTTGTCGGCGGTGTCGGTGGTGCGATGGTAGTCGCGATGCGAACCCGTAAAGAAGTTCAGCGCCGGCACGCCCGCCTGGTAGAACAAGGATGAATCGGTCGGCAAATACGGGTCATTGTTGAGCGTCACGCAGAGAGGCAGGCCGGCGGCAAATCTCTCGAACATCCGCGGCCAGACAGCGGACGAACCAGCGCCCTGCACGGCAAGTCGCTGCTCCGTCAGCCGGCCGATCATGTCCATGTTCACCATCGCGACGATGTTCGACATCGGCACGGGCGGTTTCTTGCAGAACGCCGACGAACCGAGGTCGCCAAGCTCCTCGCCGCTGAAGCACGCGAAGAGAACGTCGCGCCGCAGCGACTTCGCGCGCTTGGCGAAATACCGCGCCAACTCCAGCACGCCGACGGTGCCGCTGGCATTGTCGTCAGCGCCGGGATGGATCTCCTCCAAGCCCGCGCCGAGCGAGTTCTCGCCGCCGTAGCCGAGGTGGTCATAGTGCGCGCCGACGACGACGGTTTCGTTCAATCGATCGCCCGAGGCGGCGCGGACCCAGGCAAAAACGTTGTGCCCGGTGGCGGTCTGCTTTCGCAACCCCACGCACATCTTCACGCGCACGCCGGTCATCATGAAACCGCCCTGCGTCTCCAGCTTGTCGAGCGCGTCCTGTGTCGTCTTCAGGTCCTTGCCGGCAGCTGCAAACATCCGCTCCGCCAGTTTGCGCGTGATCTGCGCCGCAACGATCCCGCTGTCGGCGATGTTGCCGTCGCCGGTGCGCGAGATGAGTTGGTCGCGCGGCAGCGAACTCGGTCCGGTTGCCACCAGCAACGCCTTCGCGCCGCGCTCGCGCGCCATCATCGCCTTCATCCGCAGCGGCGCGAAATGGCGGAGCCGCTCCCGCTCCTTTTCCGGCGCCATCTCCGGCTGAAAACGCAGCACGAGCACGATCTTGTCCTTCACGTCAAGGTGCGCGAACGAATCGTAGCCCTGGGTGACGATGCCGTAGCCGGCGAAAACCACCTCGCCTTCGACCTCGCCGTTGGCCGAGAGCGCCAATGGCACAAAATCCGCATCCACCGCGCCGGCGGCCTTCTCCTTGCCGAGTGTCGCCTCGAAAAAGTTGTTCGAGCCGAGGCCGACGCCGGACTGGAACTCGAACGGCTGCGACGTCACGTCGCGCAGGCCGCTCGCGCGGAAGTCTTTCTCGATGAATGCTGCCGCCTCATGTTCGCCGCGCGTGGCGGTTTTACGGCCTTCGAGCGCGGGCGAAGCGAGGTACTCAATGCTCTTGAGAATGGACTTGGAGCCAAAAGGGGACACACGGCGGGTGGTGGATGCCGCAACGGGGGAAGCCTTGGGCTCGCTGACGGAAGTCCATGGTTCCACGAAATCGGCAATGAAAAGCTGCGACTTGCCGCCCGCGCGCGTCGAGGTCCACATCAGCTTCCGTCCGTCGGACGAGAAGACCGGAAGACTGTCGAAACCGTCACGGTAGGTGAGCCGCGTCAGTTGCGAGCCGTCGGGACGGACGAGGTAAATCTCGAAGTTCCCGAAGCCACCGTCCTTGTTCGAGCAAAACACAATCCACTTGCCGCCCGGATGGAAATACGGCGACCAGCTCATCGCGCCGAGCCTCGTGACCTGTCGTTTGTCGCTGCCGTCGGGGCGGACCATCATGATCTCCGCCTTCGTGTCGTCCGGCGTAAAATGGCGATAAACGATCCATTTGCCGTCCGGCGAAAAGAACGGGCCGCCGTCGTAGCCAGGATCCACCGTGACCCGGTGCTGGTTCCTGCCGTCGGCGTCCATCACGTAGATTTCGCGGTCGCCGTCGCGCGACGAGCAGAAACAAATGCGCTTGCCGTCGGGTGAATAACTCGCTTCCGCGTCGTAGCCTTTGGCGTCGGTGAGCCGGCGCAGGTCGGTGCCGTCGGGTTTGCAGTCGAAGATGTCGTAATCGTTGTCAAAGTCCCACGAGTAGCGCCGCTCCTTGCCGCTCTTCAAGAACTCGATCTCCTCGCGCTGCTGCTTGAGCGCATCGGGGTTGATATGCGTCGAGGCGAACAGCACGCGCTTGCCGTCGGGCCGGAAAAACGAGCAGGTGGTCTTGCCGACACCGGGACTGAGGCGCCGCAGGTCGCCATTGCGGAGATCCATCGTGAAGATCTGGTAGAACGGATTCTCCGCTTCGCCTAGCTTCAACGTCGCGCGCGTGCTCTGGAAGACGATGCGGTTGCCATCCGGCGAAAAATAGCCCTCGCCGCTGCGCGAACCGTCGAAGGTGAGTTGCTTGATGCGGCGCAGATGATGCGCTTCGCGATCCGCGTCGCCGGCGAAGGCGAGCACGGCGGCAGTCAGCGTCAGGAGAACGACGGCAAATCGGCAGCGTTGCATGGTTGCAAGACTAATAGGCCGCCGGCGTGGTTGCGGCAAGCCTGATGAGAAGGCTGTCCCAGCGACGATGGGCACCGTCATGGCAGCCGCGCCCGTCAACACAGGTCATTCCGTCTTCTTCTTCGTGTCCGCCGCGCCGGGCGATTGAGGCGAAGGCTGAGCCGCCGGCTTCGGCAGAAGGGACTCGGCAATGATCTCATACCACGCGACATTCAATTTCGGCTGGAGCCGGAAACCGCGATCGGCCAGCGGCACTTCTCCGAGCCGGCGGCCGGTCAGGTCGAGCGCAAACACTTTCCGGTCGCGCTGGCTCGGCGCGAGCGAGCGCAGCGTGACCTCGCCGGTCACGGGTTCCAGCCGCGGCTCACCCGACGGGTCGGCGCGGCCCGTGGCAGTCAGCAGGACACGCTGGCTTTTCGAAAGCGGCTCACCATCGAGGCTGGTGAGCGCGACGGCGGCAAAGGCGCCATCGGGAAGTGTGAGCCGCAGGTCGCGGGTCTCGACCGGTTTGCGGCCGAAAAAGCCGATGATGGCCTGTGTGCGCGGCGTGTCGATTTTCACCTGACCGCTTTGCCAGTCGTGGGCGATTTCGCCGGTGTCGGAGATGCGGGGATTGATCGTGGCAAGGCCGGGCACGGTGCCACTGCCAAGAATCAGCCAGCCCAGCACGTTGGTGAACGTCGCCTCGCAGAGATACCGCGTCATGCCAATGCTGGCGATGGCGGCAGCGGACTCGTCCACGCCTTTCGTTGGCATGGACGGATCGAGACGAAACAGCAT
Organism: Verrucomicrobiota bacterium; assembly: GCA_016235595.1. GTDB lineage: Bacteria > Verrucomicrobiota > Verrucomicrobiia > CAIQCK01 > CAIQCK01 > CAIQCK01. The sequence continues at coordinate 519,483 of JACRJX010000008.1, read as the reverse complement.
CCTGCTTCTGGCCGGCGTGACGTCGCCGCGTTGGAACATCAGCGCGCACGCCGGCGCCCAGACCCATGTGACGGCGTCCAGCGGCGCGGCGGGCGAGGCAGCGGCGCGGGGGTCGTGGGCGACACAGACGCCAGCCCAGCCCTGGAAACCGGCCATGGCGGCAGTCCAAAGTGGCAGTTCGGCGCGAAATGGATTGGCGGCGACAGCAGACCATGCGCCGATGAACAACGTCCGATTGATCGGCGCCCCGAAACTCATCGGGCCGAAGATCGTCTGCGCGCTTTTCACCATCGGCTCGCCGCGTTCCCACGCGGCGGTCTGGGAGAAGAAGTCCGACGCTTGTCGCGCGACGATGTCACCGGCGGTTTGCACCGGGCCGGCGGCGGCGAGGGGCACGCGCGGGTCGCGACGGCGCAGGTCAGCAGCGGCTTGGGGTGGACCGACAACCTCCATGAGCGCGATGCCGGTGTCGTCACGCGGCGCGAGCTGGGTGATACGGTTGGAGTGCGCGCACAGGTCGGTATCGCCGGGCAACAGCAGGTCGAGGTAGATGCCTTGGTTGCGCAGACAACCGGTGAACTGCTCAAAATCATCGCGTGCCTTCGCGTTATCCGCCATAGGCAGGGAGAGACGGACGGTGTTGAAGCCTTGCTGGACGAGGCGCTGCGCGAGGGAGATGGCGTTGTCGCCGCCGGGCAGCGGCTGGCCTGGCGGCCAGTTGAGACCCCAGATGCGAATGGCCTGACCGCTCTGAAACTCGAATCGTTCCTGCGCTGTTTTCAGAAAGCCATGAATTCCCGCGGGCCGGCCCGTGCCAGCGGGTCGTTCCATCAGCGCGCTGACGTCGGCGGCGCTACCCTGTTCGATCACCGCGGACGCCGGCAATTGAATGCTGAAACTGGCTGTGGGTGACTGTCCAAAAGCGAAGGCAACGCAGCAAACAAGCCATGTGAATAGAAGCGGGATATGAGGCATGGACATTGTTCACGCATCATACCGAGTCGGCGGCGACTGGCAAGACGAGGGTTGGGCAGCGTGCCTTTTCCAGGCTGATCACCGTGTTCCTGGAGGTTCCGAACGGCGCAAATTCCTTCCAACCACGTCGTTCCGGCTGAAATGGGTTGTCTTTCATGCTCAGCCCGGTATCTTTTCACCCAACTCAGGAACGCCATGTTTCCAGATATCAATACTCAGGACTGGCGCGCGGTGGAGCGCGAGATAGAAGGCATCTTTCGCCGGCTCTTCGCGGACGGGGACTTTGTCCCCATCCACCAGACTTTTGTGGATATCGAGCAGCTTTTCCTGGGACACTTCCCCGGTTACCAGCCATGCGACATGAGGTACCACGACTCGGAGCACACGTTGCAGGCTACGGTGGCCATGGGTCGGTTGTTGGACGGCATGGACAAGGCCCCCGATGGGCTGGTATTGACAACACATGGTTTCACGCTCGGCATGCATGCGGTTCTGATGCACGATACGGGTTACCTCAAACAACGCGGTGACATCGAAGGCACCGGCGCAAAATACACACTCACTCATGTGAACCGCAGCGCGGAGTTCGCCAACCGCTACCTGCGCAGCCGCGGCTGCCCGTCGCGCGATCGGGAGGCCGTGGGGCACATGATCCAGTCCACGGGTTTCTTCGTGGACACGACCAAGATCCCGTTTCATTCCGAGATGGAACAGATGCTGGCATTTGGGTTGGGCACGGCGGACCTGCTGGGCCAGATGGCCGCGCCGAACTACCTGAACGAACTCGACAATCTGTTTGAGGAGTTTCAAGAGTGCGTGCAACGGCAGGGAACGGCGGCCGAAGTGCTGGCCGTCTATCACAGCCCCGAGGACATGCGCGCCCGGACGCCGCAATTCTTCCGCGGCCACGTCATGCGGATGCTCGCCACACAATGGGGTGGGGTCTATCGGTTCCTGGAACGCCCGCTCGGTTCCGGCAAGAATCCGTATCTCGAAGCCGTCGCCAAAAACATCCGCAAGGTCGACCCGAGCTTCAAACTTTAGTCGCAGCGCGCTCGCGCCATCGCTGTTGGCACACAGCCGATGGCCTGTCGCTGAGGCCAGTTTTCCGAAAGCAGTTATGAAACCGATGCTTCTCGCCTTGTTTGCTTCCGCTGCGCTGGTGTTCGCCGCCGAGCCGCCGCCATTCGGGCCGAGCGCGTGGAAGGGCGCCACGCTGGACGAAACAATCCGCAACGTCTGGTCCCAATCCGTCTGCTGGCGGCACGGCCAGAACACCGGCATGAACTGCACCTTCGCCACGCCGCAGGATTGGTCGAAGTTCTCCGCCATCGCATTCTGGCTGCATTCGGAGAAGGCCACCGGATCGAGATTTGTCATCACGTTCCCTTCCGAGAATTCCAAATCCCAAGGATCGGATTACTACAGTTGCAAGATCACGCTCGACTGGACCGGCTGGAAACGGTTCGTCCTGCCGTTCAAGGAACTCAGCGCGGCGCGCCAGCCGCTCGGCTGGAACCACATCGGGGGCATCCGGCTCACCGCGTCAGGTTACGGCAACACGCCGGACCCAACGGCCGTGGTGCGGCTCGACGGCGTGGAGTTGCTCGCCACGGTCGGCGTCCGCCAATGGATGACGGACGCGGAACTGTTCGCGAGCCTCGACCTCGATCTGCCAGCGCTGGCCGCGGTGAAGAAGAACTTCAAGGCCGGTCACATCGCCGCCGCGAAGGCCGCGCTCGCCAAATACCTGCGCCAGCGCACCACGCCGCGGTGGCACTTCGATTGGCGCCAGCCGGCATTTCGCGACCCGAAGAACCGCGCGCGCAGCGCCGCTGCCGCGGACAAGGTCCTCCAGCACAAGTTCGATTACCCGAAAGGGCCGGGGCAGAAAGGCACGCTCGACTTCGGCGCGAAGATTGACTGGACCGCCAACCCGACCGATGGCGAGGCGCGCACGCATCTCTGGAACGAGTCCATCAACCGGCATTTTCACTTCAGGACGCTCGCGGACGCCTACTGGGAAACCGGCCAGGACAAATACGCGAAGGAGATCGCCGACGAAATCCTCGACTGGACCGCGTCGAACCCCGCCCCGATGCTCTCCAACGGCAACCACATGCCGAACGGTTGCGAGGCGTGGCAGACGTTGACCACCGGCATCCGGCTCGCGGACACGTGGCCGCACGCGCTCTATCGCTGCCTCGGCTCGCCCGCGTTCAGTGATGATGCGATCTGCGCGATGTTCAAATCCGTTTACGAACAGGCACGCCATCTCAGGCGCTGGGTATCTCTGGGCAACTGGCTCACGGCTGAATCCAACGGCCTCTATACTGCCGGCGTGCTGTTCCCGGAATTCCGCCAGGCGCGCGAGTGGCGTCGCGTCGCGCTGGAGCGGCTCTACAAACAACTCGATGACGAGGTCTATCCCGACGGCATGGAATACGAACTCGCCGCCGGCTACAACTGCTGGGTCCTCCGCGAATTCGCCAATATCCTGGAGCTGGCCGATCTCAACGGTCTGCGTGGCGAAGTGCCGGCCGACTTCCTCGCCAAGATGGAGAAGATGTTCAACTACCTCCTCTACGCCTCCATGCCCAGCGGCCAAATCCCCGGCCTCAACGACTCCGGCAACGCCGACATCCGCAAAGAGCTGGCCGCCGGCTTCAGACTCTTCCCGCAACGGCAGGACTTCCAGTTCGTCGCCACCGGCGGCAAGAGCGGCCGCGCGCCGGCGGAGACCTCGCACGCCTTTCCCTATGTCGGCCACTACGTCATGCGCTCCGGCTGGGACAAGGACGCGACGTATCTGCTGTTTGACGCCGGCCCGTTCGGTTTCGGCCACCAGCACGAGGACAAGCTCCACTTCGTCCTCTGGTCGCACGGTCGGCAGCTTGTGCTCGATCCCGGCAACTTTTCCTACGACAAATCCCGCTGGCGCCGCTACGTTCTCAGCACCGCCAGCCACAACACCGTCCTGGTGGACGGCGCGGACCAGCATCGCAAAGGCAGGACGGAAACCTACTTCTGGCCGCGGCCGTGGACCCAACCCGCGCCACCCGCCAACGACACCCGCTGGTTCTCGACGCCGGAGGCTGACTGCGCCGTTGGCACCTATGCGAACGGCTATGAGCCGGGCAACTCCCTCGCCGTCACACACCAGCGGCGCATCGTCTTCATAAAGCAGGAAAGGATCGTCGTTGTCATGGACACGCTCACGCCGCGCGATAACCGCGAGCACCGCTATGAGGCCCTCTTCCACCTCGACGCTGCCAACGCCGCTGTGGACGAGACAACGAAGACCGTGCGCACCGACAACATCGACGCCAACCTCGCCGTTGTGCCGCTGGCTGGCGACGGTCTCAGCGTGCAGATTGTCAAAGGCAAGGAGGACGAGCCGGTGCAAGGATGGGCCAGCCACCCATGGCGCGCCATCCCCACCGCCATCTACGCCAAGTCCGGCAAAGGCGTTGTCACGTTCCTCTTCGTCCTCGCTCCGTCTGCCAAAGGCGCACAAGCGTCCGTCCGCAAAGTTGAGCAAGCCGGCGCGGACGCCGCCACCCCCATCGCGCGCATCTTCTTCACCGATGATCACTCGTTGGAGGTGTCGCAATCGGGGACAGAAGTGGCGCTGGTCCGAAAGAAGGCGGACGGGCGGACGGATGGGGTGATGCGCTTCGGCGACAAACAGTAGGAATGTTGCGGCGCCTCCGCTTCCCTGCGTGCAATTGGCGGGGAAGTTACGCTATGGTGCGGAGCGAAACGCATTGGCGCGGCCGGTGTTGAACTCGGAGAACTGCACGTGAATTTGCGATTGGCTTGGTTAATCCTGGCTGCGGTCTGGCTGCCGAACTGCCAGCTCCGCGGCGAAGACATTCAGAACAGCCGTATCGTGGTCCGGATCATCGGCCACCAGGGCATGTGGCTCGGTGTGGATGTGCTGGATCGCGCCAGCGGGCGGCTCATCGCACCGCTGCGCTTATCGTCGAACGACGCGATCTACGCGGACCGCGCGATAGTGGAGAAGCGCGAGGAGGGAGGCGTGGCTGTGCAGACGTTGCGGTTCGTGAACCTGCGCGCCCACCTCGGGACGGGGATGACACTCGGCGATCGCGATGTCATCAGCCTGACGCTGCGTGGCGAGGATCCGTATCCGCAGGTGGCGTTCGACCTGACGGTGGGGTCGTTTACCAAGGAGGAGTGGGAACGGTTCTTCGGTGGGCCGACCCCTTTTCATTTTCTGACGATCGCGATGCCGGAGGCGGAAGTGTGGCATCAGCGCGGCTGGCTGATGGCGACGCCGAAGAGTGATCCGTTTGTGCTGCAACAGGATGTGGCCCTCGGCGGGTCGGTCGCGAGCGCATTCTCGCGGAACTGGAGCTACGTGTGCGCGCTCGGCGGCTCACCGATGCCGGCGATCGGGCTGTGGGCGCCCGCCGCGAAGCACTACGCCGGTCTCGTTTTCCAGGGCGCACGGGTGACGGACAATTCGGAGCGCGAGGTCAGCACGGCCTACTGTTGGAAGCAGGGCAACGACGGGCAGTTTGTCGCGCTCTGTTATCCACACGACGCGAATAGTTACCGAAAGCTCGTTTATCCGGAGCGGGGTCACCACACAGCCTCACGCGCGGATTTGTTCTGGAGCCTCGACCTGCCCACCGCGTCGGACCCGAACCGCAGCCTGCATGAGCTTTTTCAGGAACGCTATGCGAAGCACGCGCCCCGCGTGCCGCGCACGCCCAACGTCGGCTACATGCCCGGCGCGACGCGTCTGAACGACTGGCCGGCGCTGCCGCCACCGCGGTTGCTGACGCGCCACGAGAAGGACGGCACGTATGAGGTCGCCGGCACGGTCGAGATCGGCGGCTGGAACTGGTATGCCGAGTCGCCAGTGGAGGCGGCTTACTCGCGCCACGATGCGAAGGCGTTCGCGGCGCTGAGGGAAGATCTCGATTATCTGATGGCGCACGCGAAGACGTTCCAGGCCGGCGGCGAACAATGTGTCTTCTGGGAGAAACCGATCGAGGGACGCTGGAACGACAAGTGGGGCGGCGAGCCGGTGCGCACGCTGCACAATGCCAACGGGTTTGCCGCCGGCATCGCGATGGTGGACGTATGGCGGCACGAGCGCGCGACGAATCCCGACGACGCAGCAAAGTTGTTGCCGTTCATTGACGGCGTCTTCAACTGGGCGAAACATTTTGTCTGGTCGCGCAACGAGTTTGCCGACGTGCCAGCCAGCCCGTTCGCCATTGGCGCGACGCTGCCGGCGGTGTTCCTGCTCGACTATCACTTCACATTTCGCAACACGCCGGAGCGTGCCGAGCGGGCGCGGGCTGCGCTCGACCTGGCCGTCTCCATCGCCTATCGCTACCTCGCGGCGTGGACCGCCGATAGCGACCTCACCGACAACAGTGACCCGACGTTCCTGATGGAGCCCAACAGCGGCCAGAACTGGGCCGGCGCGCCGTGCGCCAACGAAGTCGCGTGGTTCCTCGACACGCTGGCGCAGGTCTATGTCCACAGCGGTGACGCGCGTCTCGGCTACATGCTGCGCGGCGCGCTCGACCGCTGGAACCGGCTCTACCGCGATACGGAGAAACCGTCGCTGGCCGATTACGATCGCAACGCGTTCACTGAAGGCTGGGGCGTTTATTCCGGCTGCGGGCCGGGCGTCGGCATCCGATACGATTTCGGCTGGGCCAACGACCTCATCTACGCCTGGCCGATCAGCAACGCCGTCGCGCGCGTCGTCTGCGGCGACCGCGCGGTGCTGGCGTGCGTGAAGACGGCGGAGCGGTTCGACGTAACGGAGTATCGCAGCGCCAGCGCGAGCAACGCGGACGCCGGCAATTTTTCGTTCCTCATCGCGAGCGAGCGCAAAACGCCGTTCGACCTTGCGCTGAGCTATCCGCAGGTGAATCTCGCCGGCAAGCAGGTCGTCGTGCAGCGCGGCGATGCGCGGCTTGATGGCGACGTGCGCCGGCCACCCCAAGCGCCCGCGTCGCTTTACATTCGCGGCCTCCGCGACGGTGACAGGGTCATCGTCGGCGAGCCGAAGGCCGACGCGCCGCCACTGGCCATTGCGCGTCTGCTCGAACAGGAACCGCTCGCGGAAACGGATCGCGAGAAGAAACAGGAGGTCCTGCTGAAACTGGGTCCGGTCAGCGGGGACACCGGCGAGTTTGAACTGCTGCCGCTGGAATATGACACGAAGTTGGAATCGGATTGGACAAAGCTTGATTCGTGGGTGGGGTTGCCGGGCGGCATTCGATGGGCATTCGGAGTTCCATTCTGGCTGACGCCTCCAAACGCCGCCGACGGCAAGATCGCGCGCCGGGCACCCATCAAGTTCCGCCGCGGCATCGAGGGGCCGGCGACGCTTTTCCTGGCGTATGCGGCGACGCAAAAGGATGCCTGGTTCAGTCTCGCAATGGACAACGGCACCACCACCATCGTCAACGCCGAGCCGGCACTGGCGTGGCAACCGTGGCCGCCGATTTTCAAGAAACGCCTGCTGCTTGCTTCCATGAACATCCCGGCGTTGCGAACCGTCGAGCGTATTTCGGTCCGCAACGCGCTGTTGTTCGCCGCGACACTGCATAACGGCGACCCCAAAACGCTGCCCACGGCCACCGCCGCCGTCAAGGCCGGCATTGAGGCTTGGCGTGTCGAACTAAAAGCGCAGGCCGAGATGGATTCATTGCGCGCTGAGGTGGCGAAGTTGCCGGCGGGACGTATCGCTCTGTTGCCAACGGACCCACGCGGGTCGGCGCATCGTTTCGCCTCGCGCTCCGGTCTGCTGGCAAAGGTCGACGCGCTCACGCCTCAACAAATGGTGGAGCCGGGCCGGCTCGACGCCAGCCGTTACCCGGTGGCGCTCAACCTCGGTGGCGAGCGTTATCCATTCAGCGTCCACGCCGACGGCGATGGTCGCGCTGCGCTGGTCAACTACGTGAAGAGCGGCGGCTTGGTTATCTGCCTTTGCTGGGAACCGTTTCCTTTCTATTACGGCGAAGACCTCCGCGATCCGAAACATGCGGAAGCCAACACGCCCCAACCGTTGCTGCCGCAGCTCGGCGTGACGCTGAAGAATGTGTTTGAGAAACCGCCGTCAGGGCACACGTTCCGCTTCGATCATATCGTCTCGCAACGCGTGCTGCCTCACGCGCCGTGGCAGCTTGTCTTTCCCACCCAAGGCGACCTGCGGTTGCGCACGATCCTCGATGAGGATCTGGATCGCCATATCGTGCGTTACCTCCCGCTCTATGCCGTGAGCGACGAGCGCAGCAATGACCAGGGCGACGCCGCCGCCTACATCGAGTGGCTCAAGGGCGACCTCGCCGGCGGCAAACTGCTCTACATCTGGAGCGGCCTGCTGCTGGACCCCGACAACTCGTCCCTCCTGTTGCATTCCGTCTTCCGCTTCGCCATCGAACAGGCGAAGAAAACAAAGTGACACGATCCCGTTGTTTCCTCCCGCCTCTCCGCCGCGCGCTTGACCATCGGCGCGGCGATGCCTACACTGTGTGCCGTTGGAGATCGTTTATTTGAAACGCCATCTCTTCATCTTGCTGTTGGTGGCCGTGCTCGCCGGGCCGGGCATTGCCCGCGCGTTCGGCCCCGCCAATCCGCCGCCGGGCGTGGACAGTTTCTCCGGCGGGCCGGTGGCGCTCGACCTCTCTCATGATCGGATTTTCCTCTGCGACTCCGCGAACAATCGCGTGCTGGTCTATGACATCAGCGACGGCGTGCTCGGCCCGGCGCCGCTCGCCGTTCTCGGCCAGCCCAACACGCAGTCCGTGGCAATGAACGTCACCGGCGATCCAACGCCGAACGGTTGCGGTCTGGCGTTTCCCAACGGCATCGCTTACGACACCACGCGCGACGGCCTCTGGGTGAGCGACTTTCTCAACAACCGCGTTCTGTTCTTCGATACGCACGTTCTGAAAAACCTTGTGCCGGCGGATTTCGTCATCGGCCAGAGCGGCTTCGGGCAATCCGAAATGCGTTGCGGCTCGCGCGGTCTGGCGGGTCCAGCCGGGTTGGCGCTCAGCAGCGACAACAACCGTCTCTACGTCGCCGACTCGCTCAATCACCGTGTGTTGGCCTTCGACGTGGAGAAACTCGTCCATCTTCCCGCCGCCGTCGTTGTCATCGGCCAGGAGGATTTCATGGGCTACGAGCCGGGCACGAGTGCGACGGGCCTGCGCGCGCCGTCGGGCGTAGCCGTGGACGGCAACAACCAGCTCTACGTTGCCGATACCGGCAACAACCGTATGGTGGTGTTCGATGGCAACTTATTGTTGAACGGCGCCGACGCCTACGCGGTCTTCGGCCAGGAGGATTTCAATCTCGCCGAAGCCGCCAGTGATCTCAATGGCTTGCGAGCGCCCACCCAGATTGCGATCGACGAACTCAACTCGTGGATTTTCGTCACTGACGCGGGAAACCATCGCATTGTCGGCTACAGCGGCCGTTCCGACGAGCCATTGCAGGCGGCGGCGATCATCGGCCAGCCCGACATCGACTCTTGCGAGCCGCAAGCCGCTGATGCAGGCCTCGATGCGCCCACGGGTATTGTCTTCGACCTCGTCGAGCAGAAACTCTGGGTCACCGAGAGCGGCAACGCGCGGGTGGGATACTACAAACTCGGCGGCAATTGACCGCGGGTAGTCACGTCGCCGCCCCGGTATAAACCCGCGGCACGCGCTTTGTGATTGAAGTCATCGCCTCCCACGGAATCGTCCCCGCCCGTGTCGCCAGCTCCACCGCCGTGATGCAATCATGGCCCTGCTTGCCAACGAGCACCACTTCCTCGCCCGCGCGCAGGTTTCGAAACCGCGCATCGCTCACGTCCACGATCGTTTGGTCCATCGTCACGCGGCCCAGCACCGGGCAACGGTGGCCCCGGATGAGCACCTCGCCTCGGTTGGAGAGATCGCGCGAATAGCCGTCGCCGTAGCCTGCGCCGACGATGGCCACGCGCATGGATTGCCGCGCTACAAATGTCCGGCCGTAGCTGACGCTGCGGCCCGCCGCGATGCGCTTCACCAGAAGGACGCGGCTCTTGAAACTCAGCGTCGGTTGCAGCGCCGGCACCGGCGGCAGACCCGGTGGAACGATGCCATACATCATCAAACCGGGCCGCACCACGTTGAAGAGCGAGCCGAACCGCCGGCCGCGCGCGTGAACGTTCAGCACGCCCGCCGAATTGTCCGCGTGCCGCAGCGGTATCTGCACGCCGGCCTTCCGCACCACCGCCCGAAACCTTTCCACCTGCTCCAGCGAAAAAGCCGCGTCGTCCTCGGCCGACGGGAAGTGAGTGTAGGCGCCTTGCAGCCGAAGGTTTGGCATCGCCGCAATCCGCCGGATCGCGTCGGCCGCCTCCGCGTGCCAGAACCCGAGCCGCCCCATGCCCGTGTCCACCTTCACGTGAACCGCGAGCGTCTTCTGCTGCCGCGCTGCCGCGCGCTGAAAGCGGCGCGCTTCGTCGAGTGAACTGATCGTCGGCATGACGTTGTGCCGCACCGCCGTTTCCACCTCCGCCGGCAGGCTGCAGCCAAGCAGCAGGATCGGCCAACCCGCGCCGACCGCGCGCACGCCGAGCGCCTCGTTCAGGGTCGCCACACCGAACACGTCCACGCCGCCGTGCATCAACGCGCCGGCAATCTGCGGCAGGCCATGCCCGTAAGCATCGGCCTTCACCACGGCCAGAATCTTCACGCGAGGCCCGACCCGATGGCGAATCCACGCCAGATTGCTCCGCAGCGCGTCGAAGCTGACCTCGACCCAGGTGCGATAGATTTCAGTTGGGTTCATCGACAAAGGTTAGAAGTGAAGCGCAAAGGAATACAATCTCCCGGCTTTCAACTCTTTACTTTCTTGAAGTTCGTCTCCCTCAAGTAAATCGGCTCCACCTTTTCATCGCCGCCGTGCTGCGCAGCCAGCCGTCTCTCCGCCAGTTCGGCGACGAAGGTTGCGCGTGGATGAATGTTGTCCTTCGGAAACCGTGCCAGGGGACCGAGCCGGCGCGCGATCTCCGGCTCGTAACGCTTGATCTCCGGCCCCACAAAGAGCGCCGGCGCCGTCACAAGGCCGGCCAGTGCGTCGAGCGAAACAATCCGCAGCGGCACAGCATGTTCGCCGGCCGACTCCAGCGCGAAATAAATCTCTTCGCGTCGCGCATCCACGACGGCGGCCACCACTTCGTTCCGTCCGTGTTCGAGCAGCATTGCTTCCACGCTGCCCGCGCCGACCAGCGGCCGGCCGTGCGCCAGCGCGAAGCCTTTCGCCGCGGCAATGCCAACGCGGATGCCGGTGTAGCTGCCCGGCCCCAACCCGATCGCCCACAACTCCACGTCGCGCGGCGCCAATCCGTCTGCCCGCAGCAACTCATCGATCGTCGGCAGCAGCAGTGACGAGTGATGCTGCTGCGTGTCGAGCGTGCGCTCGCCCAGCAAACGCCCGTCGCGCCGCAGCGCGACCGAGCCAACGGGACCGGAAGTGTCGAAAGCAAGCGTGATCATGATTCCAGGTTCCGCACTCCCCGCACGGTGATCCGTCGCTCGTTTTCACCGACGATCTCGATATCGATGCGCACTGCGTTGGCTGGCAGCACGTCACCGAGTTTTTCCGCCCACTCGATGATCGTCCAGCCATCGGGCGTGAGCTCCTCCTCAATGCCAATGTCGACGGCTTGTTGCGGACGGTCCAGGCGATAGAGGTCCACGTGATACAACCGCCGGCCGTCGCGGGCGTCGTGTTCATTAACGAGCGCGAACGTCGGGCTGGTGATTGTATCGCTCACGCCGAGGCCGCGCGCAACGCCTTTGGTGAGCGCCGTCTTGCCCGCGCCGAGATCGCCGCTGAGCGCCACGACCGTGCCGGCTGGCAGCAAAGCCGCGAGCCGTTCGCCCAGCGCAAGGGTGTCCTCGACGCTACGCGTGATGTGCTTGGAAGTGGTCGTAGCCGTCTTCATCGAGATCCTGCCATTGGCCTGCGTCATCCACCAGTCGAATGCCTTTGCCGCAGAGGATGAACCCAATCAAGCTGAGTCGCAGACGCGGAAACTTCTTGCACCAGGCGCGCTTCAGTTTTGCTGATCGTGCCGATGGCACGGTGAACAGGAGTTCGAAATCCTCGCCGTCACGGAGCGCGCGCCGCAGTGAGCCGCCGGCCGCCGGTGCAATGGGAATCGCTGATTTCGCCAGACACGCGCTGACGCCGCTCTCGCGACAGATGTGGCCGAGGTCGCGCGCGAGGCCGTCGCTGATGTCAATCATCGCGCCCACGCAACCCTGCCTCGCCAGCCATTGGGCCTCGGCGATGCGCGGCGTGAATTTCAGGTGTTTGCCGGCGATGGAACCGCCCAGCGCACCCGTGACGAAGATCGCATCGTTGACGTGCGCGCCCGACCGCAGCTTCATTGCGCGCGGCTCCACCTCGCCAGCCAGTGCGACGCTCAACCAGAACCGGTCCGGTGTCCGCACGGTTTCGCCGCCAACAATGGTGACGCCAAACTTGTCCGCCGCCGACGCCAGCCCGCGATAGATCTCCCGGACAAACCGCACCGGCATCTCCTCGCGCAACGAGGCGGTGACGAGCGCCCAGCGCGGCCGGCCGGCCATCGCTGCGAAGTCGCTCAGCGGACGCGCCATCGCTTTCCAGCCGATCTGAAACGGCGTGGCGCGCCGGTTGAAGTGAACGCCTTCGACGACAGCGTCGGTCTTGAGCAGCAACAACCGCCCGGCGGCGCCCCGGCCGATTTGCACGGCGGCGCAGTCGTCGCCGATGCCAATGCGCACGTCGCGCCCGCGCGGAAGCCGGCGCTTCAATAGCGCGATCAGGCCGCGCTCACCGAGTTGGCGGAGCGTCGTCTTCACGGTTTGGGCACGAACAGCAGGAGGATGAGGTTGGCCGTGTTGAACAGCACGTGGATGGTGATGGGCACGAGGATCGTGCCGGTGATTTCATAGGCCAGACCCAACATCGCGCCGAGCACAAACACGGGCAAGAAAGCGTTGAGGTTGAGGTGAACCAACGCGAACAGGAGTGAAACCACCGCCAGTGCGCCGACCGTGCCGAGCCGGTGCTTGAACGCCGGATACATGAAGCCACGGAAGAATGTTTCTTCAAATATCGGCGCCACCGCGATCGCGAGCGTCATGAGGTAGCCGCGCACCAGCGGGTTCTTGGCGCCGCGAATCATCTTCAGAATATCCTGCTCCTTCGGCACGATGCCAAAGGCCAACAACACTTCCCGCCAGATGAACATGCTTCCATAGACAACGGGAACCACCAGCAGGCACAGCAGGACGGCGCGTCCCATGGCGGGGCCGAGCGGACCGCGCTTCAGCCCGAACGCGTCAGCCAACGTCACGCCCTGCTTCCGCAGATAGACGCCGATGAAGATCAGGCCGGCCACGTCGAAGGTGAACCCCATCACGACCGCCTCGGCCAATAAGAGGTCGCTTTTCGCGATCCAGTGCATCTGGTACGCCGCCAGCGCCACCAAATTGCCAAGCGACCAGGACAGAAGAATCGTCCCGCTGACCCATGCCAGCGCGCGCAAACCCCACGGTTTCGGTTCCAATGCCATCACCCGGAATATGGAAGCCGCCGCTTTTGAAAGCAACGGGAAAGGTGGGGCAGGAGGCGCAAAACGTGGAGGGGGCCTATCCTTGACGTTTTTCGCCTGTCCCTGCCGTCTCCGTTACTCTATCTTCCCGGTATGCCTTTTTCAAAACTCGGTCTATCACATGGCGCCCTTCAAGGCGTCAAGGCGGCGGGCTATACAGACCCGACGCCAATCCAGTTGCGCGCAATCCCGCTGGTCCTCGCGGGCCGCGATATTATCGGCTGCGCGCAAACCGGCACGGGCAAAACCGCGGCGTTCGCGCTGCCCATCCTGACCAAGCTTGGCCAGCACGGCAAACTGCGCGCGCTGATCTTGGAGCCAACGCGCGAACTGGCGGCGCAGGTGGAAACGGCGTTCCGCGATTACGGCCGCTTCACCGATCTGCGCGTAGCGGTCATCTACGGCGGCGTCGGCTACGGCGCACAAGAGAAGGCGCTGCGCGAAGGCGTGGACATCATCGTGGCCACGCCAGGCCGGTTGCTTGATCACATGGAGCAAGGCCGCTGCAAACTGGATCATATAGAGTTCCTGATCCTGGACGAAGCCGACCGGATGTTGGACATGGGCTTTTTGCCGGACGTGAAGCGTATCATTGACCGCTGCGCGACCCACCGGCAGACGATGCTGTTCTCGGCCACCGTTCCGCCGGAAATCGCGACACTGGCGCAGTGGGCATTGAAGAATCCCGAAACGATCGAGATCGGCCGCCGCCGCTCACCCGCCGAGACCATCCGGCACGCCCTCTATCCCGTGGCGGACGACCAGAGGGACGAACTGGTGCTGGAGTTGATGAAGCGCACCGAGTTTGACTCCGTGCTCGTCTTCTGCCGCACCAAGGACCGTGCCGACCACGTCGCAGCCATGCTCCATCGCGTGGGCCAAGCGGTGACGGTGCTGCATTCCAACCGCACGCAGAATGAGCGCGAACAGGCGCTCCGCGGGTTCCGCGACGGCCGTTACGAGGTCATGGTCGCCACCGACATCGCCGCGCGCGGGCTGGATATCACGAATGTCAGCCACGTCATCAACTACGACATGCCACAACACGCCGAGGATTACGTCCACCGCATTGGCCGTACAGGCCGCGCGCTGGCCACCGGCGACGCGTTCACGATCATGAGCGCGGATGACAAGAAACAGGTTCACGCAATCGAGTTCTTCATCGGCCAGAGCGTCCCGCGCGTAAAGCTCGACGGCTTCCCCTACAAATACACGACGCTGCTCGACCCGGAAGCGGAAAAACGGATGCGGATGACAGGCCGGCGGCGGCGGTAGACAGCATTGGAAAATTGGAGTAGTGGAGTCATGGAGTCACGGAGTTTTGGAGTGATGCAGTAATGGACAGAACCGCCAAACCCACCACTCCATCGCTCCACAACTCCACCACTCCGCCATCTTCCATGGTCCGATCCACCGGCGCGGTGGGCGTGGCAACGATGACCAGCCGCGTGCTGGGGTTGGTTCGCGAAATGATCTTCGCTAGCTTTATGGGGCAGGGACTGGAAGCGTCGGCGTTCTTCTACGCGTTCACGATTCCGAACCTGTTCCGCCGTCTGCTCGGCGAGGGCGCGCTGAGCGCGGCGTTCGTGCCGGTGTTCACAGAACGCCTGCACAAGGAAGGCCGGGACGCTGCGTGGCGCGCGGCGAATACCGTGGCTTCGGCTGTCTCTGTCATCCTGGTGGCCATCGCCGTGCTGTTCATCGGCGGCCTGTTGCTCGTGCTGGCCGTTTTGGACATGAGCGGAAGCCAACAGCTCATCGTGCGGCTGACGGCGACGATGTTCCCTTACATGATCTTCATCTGCCTGGCGGGGCTGGCGATGGGGGTGCTCAACTCGATGCGACACTTTTTTGTGCCGGCGTTTTCGCCGGTGCTGATGAACATCGTGCTCATCGGGTCGGTCTACATCCTCTGCCCGCTGTTTGGCCGGACGCTCGACTCGCAGGTGATGGGTCTGGCTGTCGGCGTGTTGTTCGGCGGCGTCGTGCAGCTTGCCTACCAGGTGCCGCAGCTCTGGCGCGAAGGCTGGCGTCCGCGCTGGTCGCTGAACTGGCGCGACGAAATCTTGTTGCAGGTGGGAAGGTTGATCACGCCCAGCGTCATTGGCGTCGTCGCCTACCAGATCAACGTCATCGTCGCGCGCACGCTCGGTTTCCTCGTCGGCGACTACGTGCCCGCGGCACTCAACAATGCCGACCGGTTGATGGAACTGCCGCTGGGCGTGTTCAGCGTGTCGCTGGCCACCTACATGCTGCCGACGTTGTCGGCCATCGCCGCCCGCAACGCGATGGAGGAATTCCGCCTGGAAATCGGACGCGCGTTGCGATTTCTGATGGTCATTACCGTGCCGGCAACCGTCGGCCTGATCGTGCTGAGCGAGCCGATTGTGCGGCTGCTGTTCGAGCGCGGCCGGTTCGACGCCGAAAGCACGGGGCACTGCGCGTTCGCGCTGCAGTTCACGGCGATCGGGCTTTCGTTCTACTCCGGCACGAGCATCCTCGCGCGCGGGTTCTACGCGTTGAAGGACACCCGGACGCCGATGTACGTCTCGCTCTGTTCGATGGCGGCCAACCTCGCTTTCTCACTCTGCCTGATGTGGCCGATGAAGGAAGGCGGGCTGGCGCTGGCCAACTCGCTCTCGGCCATTCTGAACTCGATCATCCTCTTTGTCTTGTTGCGCCGTCGCCTCGGCACGCTGCACGGCCGCTTGCTGGCATCCGGCGCCGCGCGCGTCACCGTCGCGGCGCTGATCATGGCGGCGGCGTGTTGGGCCACGCACCATTGGCTGGCCGACTGGCTGCCGCCCACGACGCTGGCGCACAATCTCGCGCTGGTGTTCGGCCCGATCACGGTGGGCGCCGCGGTGTATTTCGTGGCGGCGTTTGTGCTGGCCCGCGAGGAAATGCGCGCCATCCTTCACGGCTACCGGCACGGTTGAGGCGCCATGGCAGCTTCCGACCAACTCAAGGCCCGACTGGCCGACGTCCCGGGCAAACCGGGCGTCTATATCTTCCGCGACCGGCTTGGCAAGGTGATCTACGTCGGCAAGGCATCCAACCTGCGCCGGCGGCTGCGGCAATATTTCCAGCCGTCGCGCAACCAGACGTGGGACCGGAAATTCAAGGCGTTGGTGGATTCCATCGAGGCGTTCGAGTTTCACGTCGTCCACAACGAGCCGGAGGCACTGCTGCTCGAAGGCAAGCTCATCAAGGAGTTCAAGCCGCGCTACAACGTCAGCTTCCGCGACGACAAACGGTTCCTGCTGGTGAAGGTGGACCCACGCGAGGAATGGCCGCGGTTCCGGTTCGCGCGGCTGAAGAAGGACGACGGCGCGCGCTATTTCGGCCCGTATGTCCACGCAACGGCGCTGCGCAAGACCGTCAGCTTCATGCGGAAGAAATACGGCGTGCTGACGTTCGGCCGCGGCGCGCCGACGGAGCGCGAGCTGAAATACTCCAGCTATCAGGTCCCGGCGCGGCTGAGCGATTGCACGCAGGAGCAATACCGCCAGCGCGTCGAACAGGCATGCGGATTCCTGGAAGGCCAGCACAAGGAGCATCTGGCCGAGATCGAACAGGAGATGCAGGCAGCCGCCACAGCGCTGGAGTTCGAGAAGGCCGCCGAACTGCGCGACATGCTGGAAGGCCTGCAGGATACCGTCTCAGTGAAGACGCGGAAGTTTGCGCGCGAGCTGCCGGGAGGGATTGAACCTGAAGCCGAGCTGGTGGAATTGCGCGGTGTGCTTGGCCTCCCGTCGCCGCCGCGCGTCATCGAGGGCTTCGATATCAGCCACATCAGCGGCACATACAGCGTCGGCTCCATGGTGCGTTTCAAGGACGCCCGTCCCGACAAGGACAACTACCGCCACTTCCGCATCAAGACCGTCGAAGGCACGGACGACTTCGCCAGCATCCGCGAGATCGTCGGCCGCCGTTACCGGCGCATCCTCGACGAAGGCGGCGCGTTGCCGGACGCGGTATTGATTGATGGCGGCAAGGGCCAGCTCGACTACGCACGCGCCGCGCTCATCCAGCTCGGCCTGCCGTCGCTGCCGGTGTTCGGTTTGGCAAAGGAGCACGAGGAGATTTTTCTGCCCGACCGAACCGAGCCGGTCCGGCTGCCGGACAACTCGCCCGCGCTACGGCTGGTCCGGCGCATCCGCGACGAGGCACACCGGTTTGCGCAGAAGTATCACTTCCAGCTCCGCAAACAGCGCATCGCCGAAAGCATCCTCGACGATTTCCCCGGCATCGGCGGAAAACGAAAGCAGTTGTTGCTGCAAACCTTCGGTTCTGTAAAACGCCTGCGCGCCGCGACGGTCGAGGAGCTTGCGTCGGTGCCTGGTTTCGGCGGCAAGACGGCGGCGGAACTGAGGAAGTTTCTCGACGAACATGCGCCAGCCGCGAGCGGTGATGAGCAAGCCGGCGTTCCGCCGGAGCCGTAGCAACACCCGCACCCGCTCCGGGCTACGGCTTCGCCTGGACCTTCAGCGCCAGTTCCCAGTCGCGCTGGCCGTTGAGCCAGACGGAGTATTCGCCAATCGCCGCAATGAGGAACGCATAACCAGCCGCGTCGCTGAGCTCGTCGGCGCGCGCGGAGGATTTGCCGGTGGCGATGCCGGCCGGCACGCAGCCCTTGTCGCTGAAGACCTTCTGCCAGTAGAGCAAACCCTCGTCAATCTCCAGTGCCAGCCGGGCGCGCACCGTTTCCGGCCGGCTCAGGAACATCAGGCCGCACGGTGTCCCGTCGTTGAACCGCGCCACCCAGCGGCTGTCTTCGCCGGCGTTCAGCCATCGCTTCTGCGATTTCGCCATGGTGAAAGGAACTACCAGTTCCACGCTGCCATCGGGCCTCGGCGTGGTGACGACGCGCAGCGGAACGTGGTCTCCGTTGATGGCCGTCGCACGGCCGGTGGCGTTGAGGGACACCGTTGCGCACGCATCGTCGCCGGATGTGATGGAGGCGAACATCAGCTTCAAGGGCCTGTGTGCGCGAACCAGCAGGCTCGACGCGTTCCACGCCATCTCAACCGCGCCGCTCTTGGCCAGCACCGGCAACTCAGCAAACCTCTCACTCACCCGCGCGTCGGCGGCGTGGTTCTGACGATACCAGCCCTCCCACGCGGAGGGGAATGCATCCATCAGTTGCAGCGCAATGGCCGCGCCGCAGAGCAGCATCGGACCGTGACGCGGCCCGAACGGCAGCGCAGGTTTGTCGGAACGGTAATACGCGAGCTTCTCGCCGATCGTCAGCGATGCATCGTCAAAAGGCGTCAAACCGGCCTGACGCACGCCGGTGTCGTGCCAGAGATCGGCGAGCCGCAGTGTCGTGAAAACCGTCGCGATGAAGTTCTTGGCGAAGTCCGCGCTGAGCGGCTGCGATGGTTGTGTGAGCACGTGCATCCGGTAGTTGATCATCGCCTCCTCCAGCGCGGCCGATACGCTGTTGGTTCGGCTGGAAGAAAGCGCGCCGGCGGGGCCGTCGTAGCTCTGCCACGGCATCAGCGACAGGCAACGCGCCTGGAGCGTCTCGTCGTTGGCGAGCATCGCGACGGCAACGCCCAGCGGCAACGGCACGGTGGGATCATCGTAGCACGCCCGGTCGCCGCGAAGCAGACAGGTGGCGGCGACCGCAGTCTCGACGTCGCCGCCCAGCATGCCTGCGCTCATCAGCATCGCGCCGAGGTCCAGCGCCAGCGCGTTGCTGGTCATGCGCGGCGGTTTCGAGAACCCCTTGACCGCGCCACCGTCGCGCGTCACGGCGTCGCCATCACTCCACCACAACGGGCAGATGCCCTTGCTGACGCCGAAAAGCTGATCGCTGCCGGTGATGACTCGCTCGTAGAACGGCAGCGGGTATTTCCGCAGGACGCCGAGCGCCCACGGCTCGCGCGTGGCGCGATAGTAAAGGCAGAGCGCGTCGGCAAACCACGCGCCGTCGCTGAGCATGTTGCGTCCGGTATCCACCACCCAGCAGCCGTCGCGCGGGCGATACCACTTGCAGACCATGCCATTCTGCGGCGACTTCGGGTTGCGCTGGATATGGTGGGCGATCACGTAATCGCCGAGGTCGCGCGCGAACCGGCGCAGTTCCGCCTGCGTCCAAGGCGTGGCGGCGCGAGTGGCGGGCAGCGCCCCTATCAGCAGGGCAAGACAGAATGCCATCCGCAATATTCGCCTCGGGTTCACGCGCTGGCGGTCCTCATGGTTTCTTTCCCGACAGACCGGGTATTTGCTGGAGCTGTTGCAGGTCCGGCAAGAGCTTCATCAACCCACCCATGTCCTGAAACTGCATGTTGGGCGGCACCTGAAACAACTCATCGGCCACCGGGACATCCAGTTCCACATCGCCCATCTTCATCTCGGCGGCAAGGCTGCCAATTTGCAGCGTCGCGCGCAGCGGGAAACTGTTCTTCTTCCAGAGCCAGACTTTGCCCTTGGTGGCCTCGCCGTTGACGGTTTCGTTGATTTCAAAAATATCGCACTCGCGGCCGGCGAGTGTCTCGGAACCCAGCTTCCGGCCGGTGTTCTTCCACCGTTGCATCTGCTGGATGAGCTCGTCGCTTTCGACACCCCCGGTCATCTGGCGGGCGGCGGCACGGTCGAGCTTCATGCCAATGAAGGAGCCCGATGGGAAGAAGTAAACATCGTTGCCGTTGATGAGACTGACCATCTCGTGGCCCCCGACGTTGATCACGGTGCGGAACCGGCCCGGCGCGCGAAACCATGTCTCGGAAGGGATCGTCATGCCGCTGGCGGTGATCTGGCAGCGCCAGTGCGCAGTCTTGAACGGCGCCGTTTGTGTGGACTGCGCCCACACCGGCGTCGCCATCGCCACCACTGCCAGCCAGAGACCAAACCATGTTTTCATCGGGAAGCTCCTCTATGCGTCACGCTGCAACCAGTTTATGCGCCCGCAGGGCCCGCTGCAATGGCACAGTTCCTTCCCCATAGATGCCCTCTCAATTCGCTTGGCAAGGCGCGCTGCTTCACCTACAGTCCGCGCGCCCTATGAGTCAGCAATACAATAAGAATATCAAACGTCGTCGCCGCAAGGCTTATCTCAAGCGCCAAAAAGAGGCGCTCAAACAACGCGCCGCGAAGAAGCCCGGCGCGAAGCCGGCGGCTGCCGCGGACGCCGCCAAGTCTGCCGCTTGAAGAGACTCCTGGTGACGGGGGCCAGCGGGTTGCTCGGCTCGCACGTTGCCCGCCTGGCAATCGGGCGATTCGACACGCTCGGCCTCTTTCAGAGTTTTCGACCGGCGAATATCCCCGGCCGTCTCGAATCGCTCGACCTTACCGACGCCACAGCCGTGCGGTCGAGACTCGACGTTTTCCGGCCCGAGTTCATCGTCCACTGCGCCGCACTGGCCGACGCCGATCGCGCCCATCGCGAGCCAGACCTCGCGCGCCGGGTGAATGTGGATGCCACTGCCACCCTCGCGCACTGCGCCCGCCGACTCGGCGCGAAGATGCTGTTTGTCTCCACCGACCTGATCTTCGACGGGCGCAAGGGTGCGCCCTACATCGAGGACGACCCGCCTTGTCCGCTCAGTCTCTATGGACAGACGAAGCTCGACGCGGAACGAATCGTGCGCGCCGTCTGCGACACGTGGCTGATCGCGCGCACGTCACTGATCGTTGGGCCAAGTCCACGCGGCAACCGCGGGGTGGACGAAAAGCTTGCCGCGGTGTTGCAGCAGGGACGCGTGGTGAAACTGTTCGTGGACGAGTTCCGCTGTCCGGTTGTGGCGTGTGATCTGGCCGCAGCCATCCTGGAACTGGCGGACTCGCCGCACACCGGCGTGTTCCATCTGGCCGGCTCGGAGCGATTGAGCCGCTATGAGATCGGGATGCGGATCGCGCGACGTTTCGGCTGGCCCACAGCCACCCTCGAAGCGGCAAGCACACGCGACGTGCCGATAAATCCGCCGCGTCCTGCAGACCTCGTGCTCGATAGTGGGAAAGCCCGGTCGGCGTTGAAAACCCAACTGCGCGGGCTTACCGAGGCGCTGGAGTCGCTGTCGGAAAACTCTTGGGCTGGGCGCCCACCGGCTTGTTGATTTCCTCCGGCGTCGGCTTGATGTTTGGCATCGCAAGCGACTTGGGGCTTCGCATGTGGTCCACTTTTTCCTGCAACTTTCCATCCACGGTCGTCGGCATGGCCTTGGAGGCAAAATTTGTGGTGGCGTAATTCTTGCTGGTCGCAGTCTTTCCGCTCATGCCCGCATCGCGCGTTCCGAACAGCTTTTGCCACCAACTAACCTTCTTCTCCGGCGGCGCGAAGTTCTTGGAGGCAAATTGCTCTCCCATCATTGAACTGGTCTGGGCGGGAAACTCCTTCGTTTCAAAATGCTTGGACTCAACTTCCTTGGTCTGGAAGTTCTTGCTCGTGAATGTCTTTGTGTCGAACACCTTGTTCCCAAGACTGGATTTCTTGTAAGGATCGAATTGCTTGGACGGCGTTTGGGCAAACGCCGCCGGCACGACCAGCAGTGCGACAAGTACAATCCACTTCACAGCATGGAGACTAGTCTCCGAGCGCCCCCAAATCAACCCTTTACGCCTCATGAGATCGGACTGGCATCCCGCCACCGGAACGGAGCGCTCTTGCTAAACGGAGGCGTTGCCACTACAAGCGATGACAGCAATGACACTCTTTACCTTCACCAGTGGGCCGTATGAAACGCATGCCTACCTCGTCGGCGACGAACCGAGCGGCGAAGCAATGGTTGTGGACGCGCCGCCCGGCAGCGCGGCACAGATCGCCGAGACGGCGCGAAAGAACCGCCTGACCGTCCACCACATCATCAACACGCACGGTCACTGGGACCACATGGCCGACAACTCGATCCTGAAACGGCTTACCGGCGCGGCGGTGCTTTGCCACGCTGACGACGAGATTTTGTTGCGCGAACCGGACCGAATGCGGGCGTTTGGTTTGATGGAGTCTGTCGAACCGATGACAGCCGACCGTTATCTCAAGCATGGCGACACACTTGCGGTGGGCGCGCTGACGTTTCGCGCAGCGCACTGTCCCGGCCACTCCGCCGGCCTGGTCGTGCTGTACGAGCCGCGGGAGAAGGTTTGCTTCTGTGGCGACCTGATTTTTGCCGGCTCGGTGGGCAGGACCGATCTTCCGGGTGGCTCATGGGAAGCGTTGGCGAAGGCCATCCGTGAAAACATCCTCACACTGCCTGACGACACGCAGTTGCTGTGCGGTCACGGCCCGGTGACGACCGTCGGCCGCGAGCGCGCGACGAATCCCTTCATACGAGAAATCCTGACGGAACAGCGTCGCAGGTAAGAAGAATGGTGCGCCTGGGGAGAGTCGAACTCCCGACCAAGAGTTTAGGAAACTCCTGCTCTGGTCCTCTGAGCTACAGGCGCAAACACTGTTTTTATGGGCGATTTTGAACGTTTTAGGAATCGCTGGTTTTGACTTGCAGCCCGAACCTTCGATTTGCTGTGAAAACTCCGAAGACCACAGATAGCGGCAACCAAGTGCTGGTCAAGGTTGCAACCTGCCTCTACCGCTCGGTTGCCTCCAACATCTACTACGGCATCTACAAGCGGACAGGCAAGCAGGTCAAACGCTCGCTAAAAACCACCGACAAAGAACTGGCTAGAAGACGCCTTGAACATCTACGCGAAAGAGTAGCCCAACTCAATACCAAACGCGGCTCGAACATCCTCTTGGACGACCATCGCGAAGCGATGGCTGGAGGGCACTTCTACCGCCCTCAAAGAATCCACGCGTCAGTTTCGAGCGGGAACCATCGCCCAACTGTCCCGGTTCTTTAACGGCGTCACGGTTCGTTCCATCACGAAATCAAGTGCCGAGCAGTGGGCCGCGCAGCGTTCCAAGCAAGTCGGCCCCCGTTCATTCAACATCGAGCGCGAAACGCTGATTCGAGTTTTGAACTACGCCGTCCGCGAAGGGCTGATTCTCGACAACCCGGCCATCATCATCCCACGCTGTAAACAACAGCGGGCGCAGATCGTCATTCCAACCAAAGATCAGTTTCGGGCGATGGTGGCGCAGATGCGGACTGATAGCCGGTCAGCGGAGGCGGCAAACTTCTGCGAGTTCTTGGCATACTCTGGCTTATGCTAATTATAAGGCGCAAATCTCAACCGCGATTTCGTCGCTCCTTGTTACCACGATGTTCTCCGCCGGCGCCAGGCAACCAAAGTCGCCAGCCCAAGCCCTGTCAACAGACCCGTCGTCGGCTCAGGCACAAACACAATCTGTCCACCGTTGTCAAGAAACACGTTCGCCAGCCCGTAGCTATCCTTATTTGCTTCCGTAATTGCCTGCCCCTGACTGCCTGTCAGCACCTTCGTCCCGTTCCCATCCTCGTAGATGAACTCCACTCCCACATACACCGTCAACTGGCTCAGTTTCAACGTCGCCCCGTTGAATAGGTGCAACACGTCCACATACAGGCACTCATTCGTTCCCAGACCACCGCCATTGTTGATCTGGTTCACAAACTCGATGTGATTGGTGATATTTAACGTCCCCAACGCCATGTTATTTTGGAACCCACTGAAGTAATACCCCTTGTTCGTGCTCGCTACTTCAAACGTGTTGGTGAGCGTTGGTGACGTTCCTCCAAACACCATTGTTCCGTGCCGCATGTTGAAGTTGTTTGTGTCCGTGCTCCCGTTCACAAAGTTTCCACGCATCACCAGCACGTCGTTGGTGTGCGTCATCGTAATGATGCCTGAGCTACCCAGCAACAGTGTGCCCGTGATGATCGCCGTGGATGGATTTAGTGCCGCGTCGAACTTAATCGTGCCGTTATTGGTCAGTCCGGCATTGAAGATGAGAGTGCTCTGATTGCGTATTGCCAAGGTACCGCCCGCTGCATTCGTCACCGCCGCGCTGAACGTCACTGTTCCGCCGTTGTCCGCGGCAATCAAGCCGCCTGCGACGTTGTTCACCGCCTGCACAAACGCAAGGCTGCTGTCGTTCAACGCCACCATGTTCCCCGCGTTGCTCACCGCGCTGTTGAACGTCAGCGTCCCGCCCGTGCCGTCGTTGCTCACCACACCCGTCACCGCGTTGTTCAGGACTGCGTTGAACACGCCGTTACCCAATATCTGCCCCGCGTTATCCACCCGCGGCGCCGTGAAGGTCGCCGCCGAGTTATTGAGTTGGATGGTACCGAAATTAGTAAACGCCTGCTCCACGTTCAACTGCGCGCTCACGCCGAGAACTGCCAGCAAGCCTGCGTTTACCGCCGCACCAACGCTGTTCGTTAATCCACCCGTCAGTCGCAGCACGCCGCCGGTAGCTATCACCGAACCACTCGCAGTGTTCGCGATCGCTGGCGACACGACACCATCTCCGTGGATTGTGCCGGCGTTCGTCAGCACATTACCGGCGGCGAAGTTGGTCAGCACGCCGCCGTTGAAGAGGGCGAGGATGCCCCAGTTTGCACCGTTCAGGAACGCGTTGGAGAACTGCAGCACGGTGTTGTTGCCGATCGAAATCGTTCCCAGGTTGGTGAAGGTGTTCACCACATCCATGCGGATGACGGTGCCGGCCGGGTTGCCGGCGTTGGTCCACTGCATCGTGCCGGCGTTGCTGAGGTTGTAGGTGAAACCGCTTCGGTTGTTCCAGTCGAGGATCGAGCCGCTGAGGGCCACGATCAAGTTGCTGGCGGCAAACAGTTCATTGCCGCCGCCGACAGTGTTGTTGCGATTGTCCACCAGTTGCACGATCGCGTTGCTGCCGCTGAGCGGGTCGCCGATCTGGAACGTGCCAAAAAGGAAGTTGGTCGCGCTCATCGGCGCGGCGTAGGCGCTAGCTACCTCGACTTGCTGCGTCTTTGCGATCCCGCCCTGGAAACGAAACATGCCGGCAAAACTGTTCAGGGCAAAGTTGGTCGAGCCGTTGTCGAAGTTGCCCGTCAGCGCCAGCTGCGAGCCGGCAGAGTTGGTCAGGACTGCGTTACCCGCCAGTGTGACGTTGTTGAAGAGGCCGGTGCCGGCATTAAGGGATATGACATTGGTGGCTGCGCCGCTGACGATGAGCGAGCCGCCGCCGGTGTAGTAACCGTTGATCGCGAGCAGACCGTTGCTGACGATGGTCGTGCCGGCGTAGGTGTTGCTGCGTGTGAGCATCAGGGCGCCGGCGCCGAGTTTGACGAGGCCACCGCTGGCGTTGGTTGCAAGAGTCGGCACGCCTGCCACGGCGGCGAAGCCGTTGAAGGTATTGGTGAGGACGCCACCGATCAGCAGCGCGTAAGGCGCCGAGGTGTAACCGTCGCCAGGGTTGGCGACGACGATGTTGGTGACCGAGCCGGTGACGGGGTCAATCTGCGCGTAAGCTGTGGCGTTGCTACCACCACCCCCGATGAGTTGCACCTGCGGCGGCGTGATGTAGCCCTGGCCGCCATAAGCCACGCTGATGGGGCCGACGCCCATGCCGGTTGGGGCGATCAGGCCGGCCTGGAGGGTGACGTTGAAACCTTGCACATCAAATGTCGCGCCGTTCTCCCGGACATAGACAGCATTGAATCCGCCCTGCTGGCCCGCGCCGCCGAACCAGTTGGTGTTGTTGGCAAGCGCCTGCAACGTGCCACCGTTGAAGTTGAACTGCGCATAGGCGTTGGTGCCCGCCAGCTTCGCGTCGAGGCTGGTCGTGCTGAGGGTGCCGCCGAGCAGGTTGACCACGCCTGTGTTGCCGTTGTTCCACGTCGCGCGCAGACCTCCGAGCAGCGTCGCCTGGCCGCCGCTCATGTTGAACTGGGCCAGCTCGCTGCCAAAGTCACCAATGATAAGCAAGTTGCCTATGCCCGCGATGCCTTGCGTAAATGTGCCTCCACTCAGATTAAACACTCCTTTGCCATTGACCGACAGATGGCGGCCAGTCGCATAGAAGTTGCCGCCGCTCATGTCGAACTGGCCAAAGCTGGTGCCGCTGACGCCGATCTGGAACCGCCAGTTGGTGCCTCCCGTTGCAAGCGTGCCGCCGCTGAGATTGTAGTAACCATAACCCGCCTGACCCACAAACCAGGTGTTCCCCGTGTTCACTTGCGACACGGTGCCGCCGGTTTGCCAGACCGCCCCCAGACCGCCGACCGTCCTGCCGACGCTGAGGATGGACGCACTTACAAAGGTGTTGGTATCGGGGCCGATGAACATCTGGCCGATGCCGCTGTCTCCGATGACGACGCCACTGTTGGAGGCGACCAGCCGGCTGCCGTTGTTCAAGCGCACCACGGAGTATTCTCCCGCAGCGCTGCCCACGATCAAGCCGCCCACGGTGCCACCCCATCCGAGGTTCATGGTCGCGTTGGTGGCCAGCACCATCGTGCCTCCGTGCGCGCGGATGACCGGGATCTGCGTCACATTGCTGTAAATCAGCGTGCCGTTGCCGTATTGCTCGATCGAGCCGCCGTTGCCACCTCCCTGTGAGTTGGTCAGCATGTTCGCCAACACCACTGTGCCGGCCACCAAAGTGGTACGTGCGCCCGACGTGTTGATGTCGATGGCATTGGAAACCGTGATGAGGCCCGCAGTGGTGTTGGTGCCAAGCACCAGCATGGCAGGGGAGAAGTTACTGTTGCCCCAGGTGAGCAGCGAGCCGTTGCCGCCGTTGAGGTCGAGGATGAGCGGGCCGCCGAACGTGCTGAAGCCGGCGAAGCTGTTCGTGGCCAGCCACAGGCCGCCTGCGGCGCGGGAGAGCGTGCTCGTGAGCCAGCCGCCGCCCATGACCTCGAACACGCCATTGCTGAGCATGAGGTTGACGGTGCTCGCGAGGCCAATGTTGGTCTGCGCGCGCAGTGTGCCACCCACCACAGCAATGCGACCGTTCATAAGATTGTAGTTGGTAAACTGGACGACACCGCCGCCGGTGAAGCCTTCCGGGCCGATGACGACGTTGGTGCCCGGGCCGATGACGGTGGCGAAGTCGAGCACGCCGTTGCCACCGCCGAGCAGAAAAACGTTGGTGCCGCTGTTCGGGCCTACCGCGTTGCCGAAGAGACGGATGCCGAGACCGCTGTTGGTCCACGGGCTGAGCGTGCCGGAGTAGGTCCATGTGCCATCGGCCGCGCCGAGGAAGGCGTTGGTGAGCGGCAGGTTGGCGGCGATGTTGGTCCAGTTGTTGGTGGCGTTCGGCGCGAGGAAGTTCAGGGGGTTGGCACTATTGGCGGCGAGTGCAATGGCGCCCTGGACGTTGGTGCTGCCGCCGAAGTTGGTCCAGCTCCGGACCGCGACCCAGTTGATGAAGGACTGGTCGAGGGCGTTGGTGGTGCCGATGGCGCCGGCGGGGTTGCTGAGGTCAATACGGCCAGAGCCGACGGCGAGGTTGTTGGTGGTGCCGAGCGCGTTGGTGGTGCCGACCACTAGCGCGCCCTGGGCGATGACTGTGCGCAACCCGTAGGTGTTGGCGTTGGTCGTGAACAGCAGCGTGCCGAGGCCATTCTTGGTCAGTGTGACGCCGCCGCCGCTGCTGACGATGTTGGTGATGGTCAGCCGCGAGGCCGAATCAATCAGGAACGCCACGTTGGTGTTGATGACGACGGGCCGGTTGTTAAATGTGACATTGTTGGTAACACGGAGCGTGACCGGCGACTGGTTGGCGTTTGCGCCCAACGTCAGCGTCAGGCCCGTGCTGCCGAGGTTGGCGTCGCCGTTGATGTAAAGACCACCGCTCTGGAGATTGAACGTGCCGTAGAAGATGTTGGTGCCCGTGAGCACCAGCATGCCCTGACCATACTTGACGAGGTTGGCGACGCCGGTGCCACTGTTGGTGACGCCACCCGCGAGCACGACGAAGTTGTTTGGCCCGTTGGCGTAAATGTTCCGCTGGACGCCGGCGAGGTCCAGTCCGTTGGACAACACCAGCGTCGCGTTGGCGGTGGTGTCGCCGAGGAGCAGATAGCCGGGATTAAAATAGGTCGAGCCCCACATGAGCGTGCCGCCATTGTTGCCGAGGTTGATGACCATGTTCGTGCCGAAAGCGCTGAAGCCCGCGGCGGCGAGGTTGCCGGGATTGAGGCTGTTGGTGTAGTAGGGCAATTGCACCTGGCCGTTGCCCACGCCGAGAGCGTTGGTGAAGTAGAAGCTCGTCTCGAAGCTGCCGTTGCTGATGGTCAGGTTGCCGGCATAGGGCAAGCCGAGACCGAACACCGCGCGCAATGGGCCGCTCAAGCCATAGCCGCCGATGATCGTGCCGCCGGTGTAGCTGTTCGTGCCGGCAAAGCTCTGCAGGCCGCTGCCAAGCTTGATCACCGAGAGGCGCGTCGCCGGGCCGTCCACGACGCTGCCGGAGAAGGTCTGGGCAGTGGAGTTGCTGATGAACAGCATATTGCAGCCGCCGCTGAGGCTCGTGTCGCTGACCGTGCCTATGCCGGCAAGGCCACCAACCCATTCGGTGCAGCCATTGAGGTCAAGCAGCGAAACGTTGTTGAGCGTCATGACGCCGGCACCGTTGCCGAAGGCAAAGTTCGTTCCGGCCTGCAACGTCCCGGCGTTGACCGTGATCGCACCAGTGTAGCCGGTGTTTGCGACCGCCATTTGCAGCAGGTTGGAGTTGTATTTAACGATCCCGCCGCTGCCGAAGAAGTTCGCAGTGTTCGTGAACGCGTAGGCGACGGAATTGGTGAGCGTGAAAACGATTGTGCCGTAGTTGGTGACTACGCCCAAGCCCAGCGAGCCGGTTGCCGTGTTAGTGCCGAGTTGGAGCGTGCCGCCGTTAGTCACATACGTCCAGCCGCTGTAAATGTTATTATTGGTCAGCACCACTGTGCCGTTCGGGCCGATGAGCAGATTGTTGCGTGTGCCGTCGGAAGCATTGGTAAGCAGGCTACCGATGATCAGCACCGCTGAGCCGCCTTGGCCGTTGAAGCGGTAAGTGTTCAACGCCGGCGTGAGCGAGCCGTTGTAGGTCACGTTGCCTCTCCAAGGCATGATGGAGAGATAAGATGCGGCCAGATTCGGCTCCACCGCGAAATTCAGCGCGTTCGTGACCGTCGTGGCCACGCCGTTGCCGGTGAACATGAGGTTCACCACGCCGGTCGGACTGGAGGCGCGCGCGTTGATGAAGTCCAGGAACCCCTGGTCCATCGCGTAAGCAGCGCCAACGGCGGTGGCCATGAGCGGGCCGGTGCCGAGCGTGTTTGTGACCGTCGGAGTGGTGCCGAGGTTGGTGGTGCTGCCGAGGAACAGGTAGCCGCCGTTCACCCACGTGCCACCGCTGTAGGTGTTGTTGGTCGTGAGAAACACCGCGCCGACGTTACCACCACCGGCGATTCTCAGGCCGCCGCTGCCGCTGACGACGTTATCAAGGAAGATGTCCTGGCCGGCATAGCCATAGGGCATGATCGTGCTATTGGTGGCCGTGCTGGAGAAAACAAGCGGCTGGTTGAGTGCTACCGGGCCGGTGAGGTGAAATATCGCGCCGCCGCCGCCAGCGCCATTCGCAATAGCGCCGCCGTTGAGCACGATGGCGTTGGTGAAGTAATAGACGCTGCTGCTTCCTGGCGCGAACTGGACCATGCCGCCTTGCTGGATGGTGAGCGCGCCGCTGCCCAGTCCGCTCACGTAACCGCCTGCGTTGGTCGTCATGTTGCCGTTGTAGCCGACCATCAGCAGACCCTGATTCACAATCGTGCCGCCGCTATAGGTGTTCGTGCCATAAATCAGCGACAACGCATAGGGGCCGTTTTTGACGAACGTCACCGGCCCGCCCGCGTTGTCAACGATGTTTGCCAGAATTTGGTTCGTCGGGGCCGCGCCGCTGTTGAATTGGAAGTAATGAAGCTCGCCGCCCACACCAGGCGCACCTGCGGTGAGGTTGCCACCGCTGATGAGGGCCGTGGCACCGCCGGCAGCGATGATGCCGCCGCCATTCACCGTCAGTGTGTAGCCTCCGAGATTGTAGGTCGTAGTGCCGCTGCCACCGATCTTCATCGTGTAAACGCTGCGATCACCCGTGAGCGTGGCGCTGGCGGTCAACCGCAGGTTTGCGGTCGCGTCCCAAGCCGACTCAACCGTGTTGAGCGCGTAGCCGCTGTAGTTGGAGACAGTGTTCAGGTTGGCATCATAGGTTGCCCAGTCGGCATTGGTGCCCAAGCCGTTGACGATGGCCCACGGCGCGATGAGGCTGTTGGTCATCAAGCCACTCACAATCGGCGTTGGGTTGAAGACAATGCGGTTGAGCACACTGGTGCCGAGGCCGGGGCCGGTGAAGTTGATCGTCGCACCGGTGCCGCGGACGAAGTTGTTGAACGAGAGCGTCGAAGACGTGCCGCCGGAGAGGTTAGTGGCGCCCGTGATGATGGTGCTGTTGCCAGCGGCCAGAACCAGATTGCCGACCGACTCGGAGAAAGCGACGCCGCCGGAGCCGTTGTTGGTGAACACGAGCGTGCCGCCTTGCATCACGATCGTGGCAGCGTCGTTGAGCCGGTTGTTGTTATTGGAGGTCGCCGTGTTGAAGAGCTGGAGCATCGTCCATGGATTGATGACGATGCTGGTGCTGCCGGAGAGCGCGCCGGCGAGATTGCTCAACGACAGCGTCGCGCCCAGGAGCACCGTCGGGCCGGTGTAGCTGCTGGCGTTGGTGAAAATCATCGTGCCGGAACCGCCGACAGTGAGCGCCATCTGCCGACCGTTGGCCCCGTCGGTGATCTGCCCGCCGAAGACGCTGCTGACGAAGATGTTTGTGAGGTTCAGCGTCGTCACGCCCACGACGCCGTTGTTGTCAGTGATGCGGCCAACGCCCGTCAGGCCGCTGATGTAGCCATTGTTGCCGTTGAGGTCCAGCACGCCGCCGTTCATGTCCAACCGGCCGGGCAGGCCCATCGCGAAGGCGTTGTCCACGCGGACGGTGCCGGCGTTGATGGAGAAGCCGCCGCTGAAGTTGTTGGAGCCGGACAGCACGAGTGTGCCGACGCCGTTCTTCACGATGGGACTGACGCCGCTGATGGTGTTGGTCAGCGTGAAGAGGTTGTTGCCGTCGGCGATGTCGAAACCACCATTGAACCAGTTCCAGTTGATCGGGCGGCCCAGGTCGAGGTTGGTCAATGTCGTGCCGGTGATCTGAAGGATGCCACCTGCGAACGTCAGCGGCGCGCCCGCCGCACCAAAGTTCGCGTCGCTGCTGATACCGAGTGTGCCGGCGGCGAGGAACGTGCCGCCAGTGTGAGTGTTCGCGCCGGAGAGCGTCAGCAGGCCGGAGCCACTCTTGGCGAGCCTGCCGTCGCCGGTAATCGTGCCGGCGAACTCGGCATTGTTGGTCTGCACGACCATCAGCGTGCCGTCGGCGATGGTCACCGTGCTGGCCGCGTCACCCGCGAGCGAGCCGACGACGCCCGCGGAGGTCAGCATCGCATTCGGCAGGCGGTTGGAGTAGGTGCCCATCGGGAACGCGATGTTGATGTAGATGTTCTCGCTGCCACCGCCGCCGTTGTCGTAGGCGATGAGGATGTGATGCGGGCCGGCGACCAGGTTCGTCGTGCCGCTGCCGTTCTGGCTGGCGATGAGCACGCCATCAAGGTAAAGCCGCGCGCCGTCGTCGCTGGGGAGGTTGAACGTATAGACACCGTTGGTCGGCGCAGTGAGCATGCCCTGCCAGCGGACGATGGACTTCGTGGCGCCGTTGTTGAATGGCAGCGGGAAGTATTGGACCGGGTTGGCCGCGCTGCCGAAGCTGCCGCCAAACTCAAAGTTGGTGTTGCCCAGCGTGTTGCCCGGGAAAATCAGCGCCGTTGTGACGCTGGTGGATGCCAGATAGCTATTGAAGGCGTCATAGGTGTTAAGCGCCGGGCTGGTAACCACGTTTGAGTTGTGGAAATAGTAGTCACCGGTCAGACCCTGCACCGCCCCAGCGCTGGAAACCACGACGGAAGCGCCGTTGGTCACTATGAGCGCGCTGGTCAGCAGCGCGTTGGTCAGCACCAGCGTGCCGTTGGAAACGATGGTGCCACCTGCGTAGGTGTTATAGCCGCCCAGCGTCAGCGTGCCTGCGCCTACCTTGACCAAGCCGCTCGCGTTAGTCGAGTAGATCGGGCCGGTCAACTTCAGATTGCCCGGCGTGGTGTCGAACACGCTCTTGACGGCGAGGTTCACATAGTTGGTCACGAGGCTGCTGCCGCCCGCGACCAACTGGCCGCCTGCCATCACTACGACGCCGGTGCTGAGCGCGCCGTCCACACCGAGCACCACCGTGCCGCCGGCGATGCGTGTGCCTTGCACGAGGTTGGAGATGAGAACACCACCATAGATGTTGGCGTTGGAGAGCACCAGCGTGCCTGCGCCAGCCTTGATCAAACCGCCGGTGCCGCTGATCACGCTGCTGACCGTCAGCATCATGGTCGGGTCCACGTTGAATACGCCACCGGGGCCGCCGAGCAACACGGAGCGGCTGTCCACAGTCATCGTGTTGGTCACCTGCAATGCGCCGCCGGAGAGCGCCAGCAGCGAACCGGCCGCACCGAGGGCCGTGTCGTAACCGATGGCGAGCGTGCCGTTGCTGATCATCGTGCCGCCGCTGTAGGTATTGTTCTCGCCGAGGACCAGCGTGCCGAGGCCGGACTTGATAAGACCGCCCGTGCCGTAGATGAGACTCGTGGCCGTCAGCGTCGAGCCGGGGTCTACGGAGATCGTCGCGCTGGCGGCGCGTGTCCACACCTGCCGCGCGCCGAAGTCTATGTTGTTCGTCGTCTGCAACGTGGCAGCGTTGATGATGACATTGCTGCCGGCCGCGCCGAGGTTGGCGTCGGTCTGGATGTAGAGCGTGCCGGCGGCGAGGAACGTGCCGCCGCTGTAGTTGTTCGTGCTGGCGAGGTCGAGCAGCAACGTCCCGCTGCCGGCCTTGACCAGCGAGACACCGCCGACGGGGCCGTTGTCGGTGATGGTGACGGAATTGGTGACCACCGGTTGTGAGACGAAGTAGAAAAGTTCGGTGGCGCTAGACCCGTTGCCGGCAGTGATGACGCCATTGGTCAAAACCGAACCGTAGCCCGTGCCGATGAACTGACCGTTGACGAGGTTAGTGCCGCCGAAAAGCAAGCCGCCGCTGTTAAGAGTGAGCGTGTTGCCGCCAAGGTCCGCAACAGCGTTGGCGGAAATCAGGTGGAGATTCAGTGAGTTGATCGTTGTGTTGCTCGTCGCGGAGAAGCCGGCGTTGAGCCGGACGTTGTTCGTGCTATCCCAATCGCCCCATGCAGTGGTTCGGTAGGCAGTGTAGTTGGACAACGACCCGAAACCAGTGTTGTAGGTGGCGAAGTTGGTCTGGTTGACTGTGGCCCACGGCAACATACCGTTGACCAGCGCGGGCGAGGGGTTGATATACACTCTATTGTTCATGCCCGTGCCGATGCCGGCTCCGATGATGTCCAAGACCGCTCCGGGACTGCGGACGATGCCGCCATACAAATAGAGCGCGTTGGTGCCCGTGTTACTCGCCTGGCGGGAGACAAGCGTGTTGGCGCCACCATCGAGAGCGAGCGTCCTGAAACTCTCCACGAACGAGCCGTTGCCACCGTCGTTCACGTATTGGAACGTCGAGCCGCTCATATGGACAACCGCCCAATAGGAAAGGCGGTCGGAGTAGTAAAGACTCGATGTGTTCGTGAGAATCAACGCAGCGCCGTCCGAGAGGAAGATGTTGGTGGTAGAGGGGAGCGCGCCCCTGATGCCACCCAGGATTAACACGCCGCCGCTGGCCGACAGCTGTCCCGCATTGATCTGCAATGAACCACTGATGTAGTTCAGGTTGGTCAAGGTCAGCCGGACAGGACCAACAACCGTGAGTGCCATATCACGCGTCGTGCCGTCCTGGATGGAACCGCCAAAGGTCGTGGCAATCGGGACCGCGTTGCTGATGGTCAGGGTCGTGGTGCCAGCAACAGCGTTACCGTCGGAAATGAGAGCGAACGGCCCGCCGGAGAGTGAGCCGATGGTGATGTTGTTGCCGTTGAGGTCGAGCGTGGCGTTGGTAAACGACATGGAGAGCGCGTTGGTGGGGTTGCCAAGCGCAAAAGGATTCCCAACCTGCAAATAGCCGCCGTTGATGAGCGTGCCGCCGGTGTAGCTGTTGCTGGCGTTGAGTTCCAGCACACCCGTGTTGAGCGTCACGCCGTTGGTGTTCGAAAGACCGCCGTTCAACACCAGTGTGCCTGGCCCGAACTTGGCGATGTTCGCCCCGCCGATGGCGTTGGTCACCGTGAAGACGTTCGCGGCGTTGGAGATGTCAAAGCCACCGTTGAACGACGACCAGTTCACCGGATGCGTGTCGAGGTTGGTCAACGTGGTGCCCGTCACCTGCAGGATGCCGCCTGCAAAGGTCAGCGCCGCGGTGCTGCCACCGATGTTGCTGTCCTCGGCGATCGCCAGTCGGCCCATCTGGAGGAACGTGCCACCGGTGTAGGTGTTCGTGCCCGTGAGTTGCAGCGTGCTATTACCGTTCTTGATGACCGCGCCCGTGCCGATGATCGTGCCCGCGAACGTCGCGTCGTTGGTCTGGACGATGCTGACGTGGTTGCTCAGGGCCAGCGTCGTGCCGGCGTCGCCCGCCAGCGAGCCAATGGTGAAGGCCGGCGACATCATCGAGTTCGCCAACCGCACCTGACTGCCGCCGGGCAGGACGATGCTCTCGCGCAACGTGTAGCCGCCGCTGCCCTGCTGGTAGAAAATCACGATGCTGTGCGCGCCAGCCGTAAGCGTAATGGAGCCAGGCTGGTCAACCGAGCCAGCAGCCGAGAGCACCTGGTTGCCGTCAACGAAGATGACCGTGTTGTCATCGCTGTTGTTGACAAAGGTGTAGAGGCCGTTGGTCGGCGCGTTGAAGATACCCTGCCAGCGGGCCTGGAAGTTGACCGCGAGGCTGCCGCCGATGTTGTAGGGCGGCGGGAAACCCACGCCGCTGCCGCCAGTGTTAAAGTCGAAGGTGTTGGTAGTCGGGCTGCTGTTGAATGCCAGCACCGGCGTCTGGTTGGCCAGCGTGGTGAACGCGTTGCTCAGCGGTGACTGGGTCGTCGAGCCGCTTTGGTAGTAGTCTCCCATGAGTCCCTCGTTGCTACCGCCGACGATAACAACGGTGGAACTGTTGCTGAGGGTGAGGCCGCCGCGGACGAAGCTGTTGCTGATGATAGTTGTGCCGGCATTGGCAATGAGACCACCGCTGTTGCCGAAAACCTTGTTAGCCAACACCAGCGTGCCGCTGCCATTCTGGACCAACACACCCGTGCCCGACATTGAGTTGGTCAACAGGTAAATGTCGCCGCGGTTGGCTACGAGCGTGCCGTTGTTGGCAATATTGCCCGCGCCGAGCGAGCCGGAGGAGCCGCCGTCGCCGACTTGCAGTGTGTTGCTTGCCGTGATGAACGTGCCGCCGAGGTAGAAGTGATTGTTGGTGGTGATCACCGTGCCCGGGATGCCGCCGGGCGCGCCGATGAAGAGATTGGTGTCGGCGCCGACGAAGTTGCGCGCGCCGCCGATCTGCTGGCTGTTGAAAGCCAGCGTGCCGCCGCCGCCGAGGTTGACGGCATTGGTTGGGCTGACCAGCACCCCGGTGTAGTTCACCACCGCGCCGTTGGTGGTGCCCAGGAAGCCTTTCGCGTAAGCAGCCATGCTGTAGTTGGTGGACGTGCTCGCCGGCAGTGCGAAAATAAAGACGTTGGTGGTCGGTTGAATGACCGTGTTGCCAACGAAGGTGCTCGCGGGCACGAACGTCGGGGCGATGGTGGGCGCGCCGTTGGTGATGATGATGGCTGCGACCGCGCCGCCGAGGTTGCTGAGAGTGTTAAACGCGAACACGCCGGAACCGCCGACGATGGTGGGACCGGAATAGCTGTTGGTCGCCGTCAGCGTCAGTGCGCCGGATCCGAGTTTCGTGAAGGAGCCGCCACCCGTGATAGCGTTGGTAAGGACAAACGCAAAACCGCCGAGCACGTCGAAGCCGCCGGTGAAGCTGCTCCAATTCACGACGTGATTGTCGAGCAGAGTGACCGGGTAGTTGGAGCCGATCTGTAGCAAGCCGCCGTTGAACGTCAACGCGCTGCCCGGCCCGCCGATGTTCCAACTGTTGGTGATGTTCAGTTCGCCAGCGTTGAGGAAGGTGCCGCCGGCGTAGGTGTTGCTGCCGGCCAACGTCAAAATACCGCTGCCAAGCTTGGTTAGGCCGCCGCTCGCGTTGTTGGTGATGAGGCCGACCGTGCCCAGCGTCGCCTCCGAAATGTATCCGCCACTGATGAGCGAGACGCTCAGCACGTCGGCGGCGAGGTAGCCGACACCGGGGTTGGTGATGAAGATGTTGGTGACCGTGCCAGCCACGGGATCAACCAACGCGATTGCCGTCGCGCCAGTGCCGGAACCGCCGCTGATCTGCACGAGGGGGACGCCCTTGTAACCGGAGCCGCCGTCAGTAACCGCGACGCTGCTGAGGCCGTAGCCCGTCGGCACCAGCAGGGATGCAGCGACTGTGACGAGACCGGTGCCCGAGTCAATCGTTGCGCCGCCCGCCCAGATGTAGCCGATCAGGTTCGCCGGCATGAAGTTGGTGCCCATCGTCGAACCGGGACCGACCGTCAGCAGGCCACCGTTGAAGTTGACCACACCGCCCGGTGACGGGGCGTTGACTTGGTTTGCGACGAGCGTGCCGCCAAGGAGATTCAGCGCGCCGCCAGCAATGACGTTGCAGTTGGTCAGCACGGCCAGTCCGCCGGAGAGCGTCCACTGCGCGGCGTTGGTGACGGTGAGAGCGCGCATCTCGCCGCCACTCTGCCAGATCGCGCCGTCGGTATTGATGACGAGACGGTTGAGGTTGGTGCCGGCGGTGAGTTGCTGGAAGCCGCCGGCGTTGAAGAGGGTGTTGGTGATGTTGACGAGGCCGCCGCCGATGCGGAACGTCCCGCCGACGTTGGTGAAGCCCGCGGCGTTGAGCGTCGCGCCGGGCCGGTGATCAAAGACTGCGCCGCCTTCGAGATAGACGGAGGTGAAGTTGGCCACACCGAAATTAGTGAGGAAGCTGTTGGAGAGTGAGAAGCGCGCGGCGTTGATGGTCGCCAGCGTGTCGAGGGTGACGCCGGCCCGGCCGGAGTCGAAGGTGACGGCACGAAGTTTCCCGACCGTCGTTGTGCTGGGCAAGGCGCCGCGGGTGTCGAAGTGGGTGAAGCCGTTGCTGGCAATCAACCAGATCGTGTTGGTGACAACGAGGTTCCCCTGCACCAGCAGCGTGTTGGTGGCGTTGGCGGAGGCATCTTGGAAGATACGGATGCTGTCCATCAGGTTCGACGGGTTGGGCACGGCGTCGAATGTCACCGCCCGGCTCGTGCCCTCGGCCACAGAATCCAGCACCGCCATCTCGTTTTGGTTCGGCAAGGCATTCGCAAGCCAATTTGCGGGATCTGACCAGTTCAAGCCGTCGCCGAGGCCGGTCCAGAGCGCGATGGGCGCGGTCGAGTAGAAGGGTTGGTAAATGGAGTTCTGGTCGAAGATGCGCATGATGCCGTCGGGACCACGGTAGAACAGCGCGACATCGAAGTAGCCGTTGCGCGAGCCGGTCTCGCGGTTGGCGGCGAACAGTTCCAAGTCGTGCTGGCCCGCGCTCAGGAAGATGTTGCTGCCCCACATGGTCGTATAGCCGGACGAGGTGTTGTCGAAGCCTATCACCGCTTCGCCGTCCACCTTCACGAGCACTGAGTCCTGACTGATGTAGAAGAAGAACGCATATTCGCCGGTGGTGTTGACCGCGAACTTGCCCGTCATCTTATAGGCGAGGTTGGTAATATTCGCCGTCGCCAGGAAATTGTAGGCGGGTGGGCTGCCGTAGTTGGTGAATCCGGTCAGGCCCGTGGGCGCCGCGAAGGCGGAATTGGATTGCAGCCTGGTAATGTCAGCCAAGCCGGAAAAATCGCTGTTGGCGATCGAGTTGCTGCCCTTGCCGAGAAAATACTGGCCGAGCAACCCGCCGCCACGGTCATCAAGGCTCGTGACGCGAGCGCCCGCCAGATAGTTTGGTTGACGGGCGACGTTGAACGCGGTCCCCGCCACCTCCGTGCCGTCGGTGAAGACCGCCACGGGCACAACTGCGTTGGTGCCATAGGCGATGCTGGTGGCGGCCAGGTTGATGCTGCCGCTGCCGCCGGACACTTGCCCAATAGTGCGTCCCATCTGGCGCAACTCAACGTGGTCCACGGTGCCGTCACCGGCCACCGAGTTGACAGACACGGACACCGTCTCGCCGGCCTGCAACCACAGGTTCGTCGGCGTGT
This sequence comes from Verrucomicrobiota bacterium, assembly GCA_016235595.1. Classification (GTDB taxonomy): domain Bacteria; phylum Verrucomicrobiota; class Verrucomicrobiia; order CAIQCK01; family CAIQCK01; genus CAIQCK01. The sequence goes on along the minus strand of JACRJX010000008.1, from coordinate 480,633 downwards.
CCATCGAGCGGCCGTGATTGCTTACGAAGAGGTTTCGCAGCGTGTAGCCCTCGGACTCGGCCTGCGAGTTGTTGACGCCCACCACGCGGAACTGATGGCGACCGTCGCTCAGTGTCGTCGTGTCGAGGTTGAACGTGCCGTTGCTATCGGTGATCGTCGAGAAGAGCTTTCCGTCCACATACAACTCAATCTGCTTGATGCCAGTCGTGGTGGCGCTTGGCGTCACGTTCGCCCGCGCGCCCAATGAGATGGACCCGTTCACACTGCCGCCTTCCGACGGCCCGGAGGTGAACATCACCGTCGGGATGTCCGCGAACGGCTGCGCCAGCATGTCGCCGGTGAACAGCAGCAGGTCGGGCGATTGCGATGACTTGTAAAACGCCTCGCCCAATGTCGAACCGTCCGCGTTAAAGACATGGATCATCGCGTTCGGGAAACGCGCTGCGATTGCATACGGCTCCGTCACCGTGCCGCTGGTGCCGGCGGCGCCCGATGCAATAAACATGGTGGACTTGGTCTGCGCCAGCGTGTCGAACTGCGAGCCGTTGCTGGTGAGGTTGTCGCCCCACGAGCCGGGCAGATACGTCGAGCCGTTCGGCAACACCATGCCCGCGTAACCCACCGTCGTGCCCAACACGTTCGTCCGGTTGACCGGCGTGTTACCTGCCTCAATGATTCCCGTGATGCCGCGAGTGGCCAGTTGATTGGTCACACCGGGAAACTGAGACATGCGCGTGGTGGTGCGAATGTCGCTATTAGTCTCCAGATAGACGGTACCGACGGGCTTCATGCCGTCGCCACTGAAGGTGTAGTTGAGGTTGCTGATGATCTGCGCCGCCGAGTTGCCCCCGAAGCCCGACCAACCGAGTTGGCCGCCCATGAAGAACTGCGCGTTGGTGACCGTCGCGCCAGAGACGGACCAGTTGGTATAGACACGTGAAGAATGAATCGCGTCGTTGGCCCCGAGCGAGTAGCTGTTGACGTCGTAGAGCGGGAGGCTAACCAAGTTCAAATTGGTTGAGGTGTATCCTGTGGCCCACTGGCGCAGGTTGGCCAGCGCATAGCCCGCCGATTGCCGTCCGTAAGGCCCGCCGGAGAAGGCATACGGCTGGCCCAGTTCGGAGATGTAGTCAATCTGGTTGTTTAGCCCGCGCGCCTGGATGGTGTTGAGAATTGTATCAACGTAGGTGGACTTCCACTGTGCCTCTGTCGGTACCGCCGTGAACATGTTGCCAAACCCCTTCGGCGGCGTGATGAAGATGATGTTGGAGTCGGGGATGCCGCGGAGTCGCTGATATTCCTGCGCGATGCGCACTGCGTTCTCGTCCTCTGGGTTGACGATCAACAGCATGTTCTCGCCGCCGCCGCCCGCCCATGCCACCGGCGCCCAGCCCAACAGCGCCAGCAACGCCCATAGCATCGCAGCACGACCTCGCATCAGATTGGTTCCAACTCTCATTAGCCTTCCTGAAAATCCTGTTCACAACTCTCTCGCAGCGCGTGTCTCTGCCAGTCTTGGATGGCCGGACGCACACACTCGCACTTTGCACGATTTCAACTTGACTGAAGCGCATCAAGCGCAATTCTATGCACCAGTTGCACGCCCATGAAAAAGACAACTTCTTGCACTCAGCGCGACGTGGCAGCGCATCTCGGCATCTCTCACGCTACGGTCTCGCGCGCGTTGCGGAACGACCCCCGCATCACCGAAGCCGTGCGGCAACGCGTACGGCAGGCTGCACGGAAGCTTGGTTATCGTCGCGATCCCAAGCTGGCTGAATTGATGACCCACCTCCGTGGCTCCAAACGACGCGCGTTCTACGGCACGCTGGCGTGGATCACGGACCTGGATCCGAGCAGCGAGTATCATCGGTGGCTGCAGAATTTCAATTTCGGCCCAGCCTTTGAGCGCGCCGACGAACTTGGCTACAAACTGGAGCCTTTTACCCGCGTCACTCCCGCCGACGCACCCCACCTCGCGCACACTCTGGAGGCGCGCGGTATCCGTGGCATTGCGCTGATGTTTTTCTTTCGTCCTGTGAATCCAGACGAATGGCGCTGGGACTGGGACCGTTTTGCCTTGGTTTACTCCGGCACGATTCCCACCAGACCCAGCTTCGACATGGTGGACGCCGATTACTTTGCGAACTGCCTTCTTCTTTACAAAACGCTGGCCGAACATGGTTATCGCCGCATCGGGGTCGCCACGGAACTGAACATTGAACAATCTCTGAACCACACTCTCAGTGCAGCGGGCGACCTTTTCGCGCGGTTGCATCCCGATCATCCGATGTTCGAGCCGTGTCTGCCGGCCAAACTCAGCGAAGCTGCGGTGCCTATCATTCAAAAGTGGATCAAACGCCATCGTGTGGACTGTGTGGTTTCCTCTGCGCACGGCATGCGCGAACTGTTGGAGACCTGCGGCTATAGCCTGCCCGATGACATTGGCTTGGCCTTCCCGGCCGTGAACCCAAACGACGACTGGTCCGGCGTGGATCAGCGTGACCGTCTGATCGCCTATGGCGTGGTGGAGACCCTAGTAGCCTCCGTTGAACAAGGGCGATCCGGTATCCCCGCCTGTCCCCGCCGCATCCTGTTGCCCGGCGTCTGGCACCCTGGGGCGACTTGCCATTGAACTCAGATGTTCGTCAAACTGGGTTTCCGCAATCCCTTGTGTAGAATGGACGTGACCTCGCTATTTCAAGCCAAGCGGTGTGAGCGAAAAAAATTGCAACCCGGACTTGCAACCTTTCGGCAAAATTTGCGCTGACTGCTAATGACTCAGGATGACAGATAAGCAAACCTGTTCAGCGGTTGCTGAGTGATAAAGACTGGGGAGGATTCAGGAAAAAACCTGTTTTGATTAGGAAACTCCTGCTCTGGTCCTCTGAGCTACAAGCGCGTGCCGTAGCAGAAGCGCACAACACTTCATGCATGGCTCCGCGTTTACACGCGAGCTCTTCAAAGGGGACAAGTTGGTTGTCAGACGCCAAGAAGGAACGCCGGCACTAGCGTCACGCAAGCCCGGGAATGCGGCGCAGGGGATTGGGGAACTCGCGGCGCAGTATGGATATCTCGTCACGGTGCCCGTAGCCGTCCAACTCGCTAAAGCGCTCGATCAGAACTTCCTGAAAGTACGGTTCCCGGATGGCCTGAATGTGGAGGTGCGGATGCCAGTTTCCGTTGTGCGGGGGACCTCCGACTTCGGCGAAAACGGTGCCCGCTGGCAGCCGGTCCCCTGGTTGAACACGCACCTCCTGAAGGTGGGCGAAGATCTGCACGATTTTCAAGCGATGCGCAATTGATGCCTTGAGGAAGACACGCGGGCCCCAACCGCCGTCGTAGTCAGTGTCCACATCGACCAGTATCACGACGGAATCCTCCACCACGGCTACTTGGGTGCCCTGCGGCACGTTAAGATCAACGCCCAGGTGCAGGTATGCGCCCTTGGCATCGAGGTACGACCCCCGCCAAAGGTGCCGCCGGTCCTCGAGATAGCCGCCATACGACCAGTCCACGCCATGGGTGGCGTGAACTTCATGCACCATCTGCTGGCAGATGCGCGGGTCGAGCAACGGATTGACCGCCGGGTTCGTGTAGAATTCCGGGTGACGCCGCGCGAAGGCGAATTGCTCGGTGTCCAGATTGACCCGCGTCACCGTTGTGCCCGCCAGGCCCGGAAAGAGCAGGCTGTCCTGCCCCTTCTCATAGCGAAGCGTTCGGGTCGTGTGCGCGGATGTACTCAAGCAACTCCTTGGCCATCTCGGAGTAGGCTGAAATCTTCTCGTAGGAAAGATCGACGTTGTTCAGGTACTGGAGGATCAACGTGTCACCGACCTGTCCGCAGGGCAGAATGCCGGCGAAGAAGAAACCCAGCTTCTCGAACTCCGCGGTCATGGCCTGGGTGACGGGGTCTTCGAGGTTCAGGAACAGGTTGATGCAGGCTGTCTGCTGGATGCAGAAACGGCGCAACTGCTTGTGAACTTCGCGGACAACGTCCTTGCCAAATCGTTTGACGTAGATTTCGGCGCAGCTTTCGGACTCGTTGATTTCAGTCAGGATTTCCGGGGCTGCCTCTGGAAGCGGCGCGGGCGTGCTGGCTGCCGTGCCCCAAACAGGAGTCGCTCCCAGGTTCTTGTAGAGCTTGGCAATCATCTCTTGATGGTGCGGCGGGGCATAGATCGTGATCGGCTTGGGCGTGTCCATGTACCTGAACGCCAGGATGACGCTGATGCGCTGCGTCGGATCACCGGGGATGCCCTTGAACTTCCAGGTTCGCGGGCTCGTGGCAAGCAGTATGCCGCAGTCATTGATGCCGTAGCGCGCCATGGTCTTCTGCGTGAAGGTGTGGTTCGCGACCGCATAAGCGTAAATGCCCGCGCACTCACGCTTCTTGGGCGTCTTCATGAGAAACTCGTTGAGCCGGTTGAAGGCGCCCTGGCCGCGGTACTCGACGTTGACGAACACAAAGGTCAGCTCCGGGATGCGGTCCTCAGGATGCTGGTACAGCAGGGCCGCATGCCCCATGAAGACGTTGTCCTTGGTGACGGCCACCGCCGAGATCATCGTGCCGTTCTGGTTCAGCTCGACCAGCCGTTCCGGGAAGTAGATGTGGTCATCGAAGAAACTGTATCCGTGCGATTTGAAGGCGCACTTGGAAACCTCAATGGCTTCATTCTCGGCCATCAAACGAACGTCGTACGCGATCTTCTCCTCAATTACTTTTGGCTCGGCGACGACGGGGGTGGCCGGACCGCCGGTCTTGCCGGCGCCGGCTGCGTCCTTGAACAACTTCAGCAGGCGGGTCTCCTTGCCTCCGGGGCCAAGGTTGACGAGCTGGACGTCGTCCATCATTGATTTCATCAGATGGAAGCCCATGCCGGCTGACGAGCTTTCGAGGTCCATCTCTTCAGGCTTGTAGTGGGGTATGAGTTTGGGATCGAAGGGGATTCCCTTCTCCCGCAGGATGATTTGAAGGCCCTCCGGGAGGCGCGTGCAGACGATGTCAAAGGTTGGATTCTCTTCGATGTCGTAGGCGTGCTTCATGATGTTGGTCACCGCCTCTTCGACGCCCAACTCAATCTCGCTCAGGGTCGCGTCAGCGAACCCGCAGTTCCGCGCCGCCTCTCGCACCACCGCTTGCGCAACCGGCAGATAGGAAAGTTGGTTGGGCAGGGTCAATTCAACCGTTTCATTCGTGTTCACTAGCATTTCTCCAGATGATTTTTGTGTGGTTCAGGCTACTTGGTGGCTGCGTCGACCGAATCGAAGATGGGGAAGATGGATGTGAAGCCGGCAGCGAGGAACACCTGTTTCACGAGGCCATCCAAACAACAGATGCGTAGTGAACCACCCGTCTCCTTGAGGCGGTTGCCCACCACGAGAAAAGCCCGAAGCCCGGCGCTCGAAATATAGCGGAGAGCCCCCAGATCGACCACCAGTTGTTTCTCACCCTCCTGGATGAGACGCTGGCACTCCTTTTCAAAATCAGGGCAGGATTGAGCATCCATCCGGTCTTCAACTTTGATGACAGACGCGGCACCCGATTTGGAACACGTCAGTTTCATGGCGCTGGATTTCCTCTCGTATAATTGCGAACATTCGTTCGCAGTTGTTCTTGGCTCATGGTTGCAGACGCTTCAGTTCCTTTGCGGTCACGCCGGATTTCCGCGTCAAACGCTCTCCTTTGCCTGAACCTGCCTTGGTCCAGCTGAAGCGAACCAACCTGTTTTCGGGGGCAGAGGCTATCTTCACGCCGCCGATGTGTCAAACACAGCTACAAGGCGCTGAACATTTTTTGCGCCGGGGAACTGGCTGCACAACCAAGGTCATTTCAGTTCAAAGACCGCCGTATCCGGCGTCTGGAATCCATACGTGAATTCCCTGGCGTTTTCGGCCACGACCTTGTCGTTGAACACGTCAATGACCCTTCGGCACGTTTTCGGCAGATAAACCTTTTTCGGCCCGCCTTCTTTGAAGTGAATGGCCAGCAATTTGCCGTTGCAGTAAACGGGATTCTCCTCGTCGGTATATTGATGGACCCCCGCATCCTTCATGATTTTTTTCATGACGGCGGAAGTCATCGTTTTGTATTCGTAAGCATAGACGGATTTCCACCCTCCCATGTCGACGGTTGCCGGTCCCGGCGTTTTGTATTCCGATCCCGTCCATTGCTTGATTCGGGCGATGTCCAGTGTCTTGCCGTCCGAAATACCGGGAGCGTAAACCCAGACAAGCGTCCGGCCGCTCTTGCAGACATGCTTCTTCAGTATCTCCGCTCTTTCGGGCGTAATCAGAATGGTGGCCGGCAGGAAGACGACCTTGTAGCGGGAGAGATTGATGAACGGGATATCGTTGAACGAATAGACGTCAAACGTCGTCCCCGTCTTGTTGAGGGTGTCCCTGAATCGCCGGGCCATTGAAGAAGCCTCGGGCATCTTCTCGTTGACACCGAATACACTTTGCGGATCGGCAATCAACAACGCCTCGGCAGCAGACGGGGATTTGTCGCTGATGTACTTGTCGGAAATTTCCTTCAATCGCTGAATGACGTCCCGGGTCTCCCGCGTTCTATACCAACCTCCCCACATATCGAACCACCAAAGGGAACAATGGTTGATCAAAGCAAAGGCCGCCTCGCGTTTTAGTCCCGCGTTGTCATCCTCCTGTGTCTTCCAGGATTCCTTGGTCACCACGTGTGTTCGATGATCAATCTCGTGCAGATAACGTTTCCCGTAACGAAGCAGGGTCCCGTGAACAAGTTGGGGGCCAGACCCGCCCCCAATCTGCCGGTCATTGTACGTGCCGGGACTGATGAAGAAATCGATGTCCCGGCTGGCCATGACCCGCTCATAATCCTGATGGCCAAACGAGGTGAGCTTCGAATCGCTCACCAGATAGTATCCAAAGAAGACTCCTATCTCCTTTTGAGCCGGAATCTTCTCCCGGGCTGTTTTTGCAAACTGTAGAATCGCCGACGCAATGACCTCGTTGTGGAAACGCCAGTATTGAATCTTGTCCATCTCGGTCGCGGGATCATAGATGACGTTTTCGTGAGCAGCCTTGGCCAGCTTGGTTTCACCCGGCACGTCGGCATCGAAACGGAAACCCTTGTCTGAACACCAGGCCTTCCACGCAGCGTTCTTGACGCGGCTGGAACGCCCCCGATCGTATTCATACCACTCAGACGTTCCCCCGCCGGAGAGAATGTAGGCTTTGATCTTGTCGCCGTATTTCTTTTCGGAGTAAGCGATGAAGTCCACCATCCACTGCGTCGTAACCTTGACCCAGTCGGGATCAGCAGCCGCATGGCTGATATCCGCAAAGGAATCCAAAGCGAACCGGCGCGTCAACCAGTAGGGAGTGTTAAGGTCAATCATGCAAAGGAACGTTGCGTTTGGATTGGCTCCCAACAAATCCTCGACCTGTTTGTCGTAAGCGGCAAAATCGTATTTCTTGATTCCCTTCCAGATCAAAGGGTACTTGCAGTACTCAAAGCCGATGGAATTGACGGCGTTGGCCGCAAAAAAAGCCCGCGTATTGATGCCCATCTTCGCAAACGTGCGGGTCATATCCAATTCGGGCCAAAAAGAGCGGTAACAGTAGTAGATGTTCTTGTCGCCGATTTCCGAAGCGCAAGCTTTCGCGACGGCGACTTTCGGCGGGGGTTCCGTATGACCCGGACTTCCCGCCTGAACGTTTAACGATAGAATAATCAAGGTGACGAGGAATTGCTTTGCGGGATGGTTCATAGGTTGACCTTCATGCCACGATTGGGTTGTCACGGTCTTGGTGGACTGAGGTTGAGGGTTTTATCCTTTGAGAGTCAGATCGACAGGAGCGTTGGTTTTCCATGCACCCCGGGTGAAATCAGGAATGTCCACTGAAGCAGAACGGTTCGCCACGGATTGTTCGCTCAAGGGGGCTATGGAACTCCATGAAGCGGCGTCATACACATCCTGGTCAAGCGGCAGGCCGCGGCGCAGGCAGTGGATCAGCCTCCAGTCCATGATGAAGTCCATGCCTCCGTGGCCGCCAACCTTTTTGGCCATTTCTCCGACGCGCTTGACGATTTCAGGAGTGTACTTCTCCTCAAGCTGTTTCATTTTCTTTTCCTGCAACCAATCATGTCCGGTGGAGATGCGCGCAGGCAACGGCCACTTCTGTGCCGTGGCTTTCGTGCCGTTCACCAGATAAGCGCGCGAATAAGGACGGGGGCTGGCCACGTCGTGTTGAGACACGATGGTCCGGCCTTTGAACGTCCGCACCACAGTGGTGTTGACCGTCCCGCGATAGGACTTCCCGGCAAAGGGCTTGTAGAAAGGGTCCTGGGAAGCCAGCTGATTGACTTGGGCGGCCATCAGGAAATCAGCGGATTGCATGGACACCATGTACTCCATCTTGTCGCCACGATTGATGCTCATGACCTGGCAGATAGGTCCCATGCCGTGCGTTGGATAGATGTTCCCATTACGGGTTTCTTCCTTCAGCCTCCACATTTCCGCATAGCCGTCCTTCTTCAAATATCCCGGGCTGTTGTGATGAACATAGGAGCCCTCCCCATGAATGATTTCGCCGAAGAACCCCTGCTGCGCCATGTTCAGAACCTGCAGTTCAAAGAAATCGTAACAGCAATTCTCGAGCATCATGCAATGTTTCCGGGTGCGTTCCGAGGTCTCGACCAATTGCCAGCATTCATCAATGGTCTTGGCTGCCGGGACTTCTGTGGCCGCATGTTTGCCGCACTCCATCGCATGAACAGCCATGGATGCGTGACATGCCCACGGCGTGACGATGTAGACAAGATCAACATCCGGGTGTTCACAAACAGATTTCCAGATTTCCTTGTTGCCGGAATAACCTTTTGCGCGGGGCAGCTTCTGCTGCTCAAGCGACTGCTGACATTTGTCCACGCGATCTTCGTACTGATCGCAAAGCGCGACAACTTCGACGTTCTCGATCAAGGTCAAACGCCGAAGAGCTGCGGCGCCACGCGCCCCCAACCCAATCAGACCGATCCTGACTTTGTCCAACCTGGGTGCCGCATAACCGCACATATTGAATTGCTGCTTGGGGAGTTTTCCCTGTGAGGAACCGGTTTTCGGATTCGGTTCACAGACAGCAGCTGCACCGGCAATGCCGTTCACGATGGCACCCGTGCCCAACAAGGTGGCTTTCAAAAAGGTTCTTCGGTTTGATTTCATGGCTGCAAGCAGACCTTTCTCACATGCCCCCTCCTGCAAACCATCGCGGCGCCGCCCAGGATCACCGGCCAACTCTGTATCACCTTTGACGACGCCATCAAGCCTTTCTTGCCGCGCCCAGGATGGCGACAAGGAGACTTCCATTGTCTGCTCAGCGTGTTTGAGGAATATGTCCCTCAACGGGTCTTGAGACGGTGCCGTGAAGTGTTAAGGCGTTGCCCTCACGGGGCAGGTGGGTTATTATTCGTGACAAGATCAATTCCATCCACGGAGGTTTAGCATGATGCCTCGCCCGGCAAACGTTAGTGTCGTCGATCCCATCAACCCGGCAATCGAGCGGGTGAAGAACATGTTGTTTCGGCCGTTCGACCTGGCCAAGTGGATGACCATCGGTTTCTGTGCGTGGTTGGCCACCCTTGGGGAGAACGGGTTTAACGGCGGTAATTTCCATTCGCCTTCGCACGGGCATGGCGGGGACATCCATCGTCAGTTCGAACAGGCCAAGGCGTTTGTGATGGGCAACCTCAGCTGGATCATCCCCCTGGCGGCCGTGCTGATCATCCTTGGCTTCGCGTTGGGACTGGTGTTCCTCTGGCTTAACAGCCGCGGACAATTCATGTTCCTGCATTGTGTAGCCCTCAACGTGGCCGAGGTCAGCGCACCTTGGAACAAATTCAAACTCCAAGGCAACAGCCTGTTTTGGTTTCGATTCGTGGTGAGCATGATCGGAACCGTTCTGACATTGCCGTTGCTCGTCATGTGCTTCTTTCCCATCTACAGAATGATCTCCGCCAGGAAGTTCATTGCTGGAGACCTCATGGAACTGATCGTTGTGTTTATCGTGATGATGGTTCTGGGTTGCATTGCTCTAGTAATCACAAAACTCACCGCAGACTTCGTCGTGCCAATCATGTTTCTGCGGGGCAGCAGATGCGTGGCGGCTTGGCGGGAGTTTCTTTCGCTCGTTTTCGAGAACCTGGGTCGTTTCGTTCTGTATTTTTTGTTCCAGATTCTTCTTCACCTTGCGATTGGCATGACCGTCCTGCTCCTCCTGGTTATCACCTGTGGCCTTTGCGTGGTTGGCTGTTGCATGCTGATCATTCCTTACATCGGCACGGTGATGTTTCTGCCCATCCTGGTTTTTACGCGTTCCTACTCGCTTTACTACCTCCAGCAATACGGCAGTGACTTCGACGTGTTCAAACCTGCCGTGAATTCCCCCGCGTGATATCCACACTCGTATCAGGCGATCAAACCGGGCTGATCGTGCCGCACGTGTCAGGGAAACGGCCTGACATCACTTCTCGTCAGACATTAGTTTCGCGACGACGTTGAAATCCTCGAGGGTGGTGACATCGCCCGTGAGTTCCTCTGCCCCGGCGGCGACCTGTTTGAGCAGGCGCCTCATGATCTTGCCGGATCTTGTCTTTGGCAACGCCTGTGTAAAACGAATTTCCTCCGGTCTTGCGAAAGCCCCCAAGTCCGCTGCAACACGTTTGCGAAGCTCCTCTCTGAGACCCTTGCCCGGCTCGACGCCCTGTTTCAAGGTCACAAAAGCGACGATCACGAATTCCTTGATGTCGTCCGGGCGTCCTACGACAGCGGCCTCGGCGACTGCGGGGTGCGCGACCAGAGCGCTTTCAATTTCAGCCGTTCCAATGCGATGTCCGGAGACTTTCAGGACATCGTCAATGCGTCCAACGATCCAGAAATATCCATCGGCATCATTTCTGGCGCCGTCACCGGTGAAATATTGCCCGGGAGATTCCGACCAATAGGTTCCAACGAACCGGCTTCTATCGCCCCATACACCCCGGCACATGCTCGGCCATGGCTTCTGAATGAAGAGGCGTCCACCGGCGTTGGTCTCGGCCTTCTGCATCTGGTCGTCCACGACGACCATTTTGATGCCAAAGAAGGGCTTGCCGGCGGAACCGGGTTTTGTCGCCATCGCTCCGGGAAAGGTCGAGATGAGGATGCAACCCGTTTCGGTCTGCCACCAAGTGTCCACGATGGGGCACTTGCCGCCACCGATCGTTTCATTGAACCACATCCAAGCCTGCGGATTGATGGGCTCGCCGACGGTTCCGAGGAGTCGCAACGAGGAAAGGTCATGCTTTTTCGGAAACTGATCTCCCCACTGCATGAAACTGCGGATCGCCGTCGGGGCGGTGTAGAAGATCGTCACTTTGTGGCGCTCGATGATGGACCAGAAACGATCTTTGTCGGGGAAGTTCGGAGCGCCTTCGTAAATCAGAACGGTGGCGCCGTTCGCTAGAGGGCCGTAAACGACGTAACTGTGGCCGGTGATCCAACCAATGTCCGCCGTGCACCAGAAGATGTCATGGTCCTTTATGTCGAAGTAATAACGGTGAGTCATTGAGACGCCGAGCATGTAACCCGCCGTCGTATGGAAGATCCCCTTGGGTTTGCCCGTCGATCCGCTCGTGTAGAGAATGAAAAGCGGATCCTCCGAGTCCATCTCCTCGGCGGGACACTCCGCAGGCGCTGAATCAGTCAATTCGTGCCACCACACATCGCGTCCCGGAACCATGTTCGTGTCATGCCCGGTTCTTTTCAAGACGACGACTTTTTTGACGCTTGCGCACAGGATTTGATGATCCGATTCGGATTGGAGATTCAGCGCCTCATCCACGCATTTCTTGAGTTGGATGACCTCGCCCCTGCGGTATCCGCCGTCGGCGGTTAAGATCAGAGAGGCTTCGCAGTCAGCGGCTCTCTCGGCAATGGCCTGAGAGCTGAATCCGCCGAACACGACCGAATGGACGATGCCAATCCTTGCGCAGGCAAGCATCGCGATGACGGCTTCGGGCACCATCGGCATGTAGATGATCGCCCGGTCGGCCTTCTTGAATCCCAGGGATTTGAGTCCGTTGGCAAAGCGACACACCCCGGCATGCAATTGCCTGTAAGAGAGCCTGCGGATTTCCGGTTCACCGCCGGCGCCGACAGGTTCGCCCTCCCACAAGATGGCGGTCTTGTCGGCCCTCACCGTCCCGAGGTGCCGGTCGAGACAGTTCTCCGAAGCATTGAGTTTACCGCCGACAAACCATTTCGCGTCCGGGGGATTCCATTCGAGAACCTTGTCCCATTTCTTCCTCCAGTGAAGGGTTTTGGCGGCCTCTTCGCCAAAGAATCCTTCAGGATCCTCTATGGACCTCTCATAGGACCTTTCATAGACGGAGTGCGACGCGAGATTCGCCGCAGCGGTAAACGGCGCGGGCGGCTGGAATGTCAGCGATTGCATGTCTTTGCTGTCCAGCTGGCTGGAAGCATCCGACATCAGCATGTCCAGGCCGGATGATTGTATGACGGCTTTCAGGAACGGATTCGCGCCGACGATCTTGAATTTGCCTTTCTTGACCTTCTTGGCCGACTTCATCACGGTCCGCAAAAACAGGGAGGAAAAATACTCGACCTTCCCAATCTCAAAGACGATGGCCAATTCTTTGGAGGGATTTCTGGACAGTGCCTGCTTGATTTCATCCTCGATCCCGGGGTCGAGCTTTGTGCAAATCTCGCTATTGAAGCGCCCCTCGAAAGAAAACGTCAGCAAATTCAGATCCGCGTCGAAACTTACGCTGTAATTGTTCATGGGGGGGAATAGCAGTTTTGATTTCAGGCCACCAGAGCAGAGGGGATGGCTCGCGGTTCGCTTCCGGCATTTCGATCCTTACGGGCACAGCCCGCTCGCAAGCCGCACAATGGCGCGAGAGAAGACTCGCGCGCGCCGCACGGCTCTTGCATCGTCTTTACCACCATCATGTATGCCCTGCGTGATTGGTTCAGACTCCGGCGGAGCGTACGAGCGGGCCATCCGCTACTCAAGCATCAAGTGTGCTCACGAAGGGGCATTCGTGATTGACCTGCTTCTCTTAAACGAAACCAGCAACAATGCTACTTTCTTCGCATTGTTGCTGGTCTCGTTGAAGAAGGGCAGGGCGCGTTGCCGCACCCGCAGTCGCGTCTCACCGATGGCGATAATGCCAGCCGCCATAACCGAAATAGAAACGCACCGGCGGCCCGTAGTAGTAGCGCGGAGGAGGAGGATAGTAATACGGATAGGGATAGTAGTAGACCGTTGGCGGCGGGGCTGCGTAGTAAACCGGAGGCGTCGCCGGCAGGGCGCGTACGATTTGCTCGTCGGCCAATCCGCCGACGTATTCTCGGCCGCTCGTGGTGTTAGTCACGAGAGGCGCAGGTTCGGCGGGCTTGACGGCTGGCGGGGCCGTTGGAGCAGGGGCTTGCATGGCCGCCACAACTCGGTCACTGACACCGTCGCGTTTGAGAGATTCGATATCTTGCGCGGCCAGTTGAAAGCTCGAGCCGGTGGATTGAATGGTCTGAACGATGACGTCATCGCTGATGCCGGCTTTTGACATTCTGACGATGTCGCCGCTGGTTAGCGTAACTACCGCACCCAGCGCCGTCGCCAGAGCACCGGCCAAAAACGATCCGACGATTGCTGAGGTTTTCCATGTCTTCATAACACCTCCTTGGACGCTGGGTGGCCGGCCCTATTCAACACGGCATACCACCCGTGCAGGCCTTGGAGCAAATGGCGGAAAATCAGGGAGTTAAGCCTTCGGGCAAACAGCTTGCTCATTTCCCAAGGGTGACGCGGAACAAGCACCCATTCTGAAGGGTATACTTAAGGACACGCCAAGGAATTCTTGAACCGCACACGCTTTTGCTGAAGACTCCGTCCGCCATGAATAATCGTCATCTCCTCTCCCGCCGTGATTTCCTCACCCGCGCCGCGCTCTCCGGGGTTGCGGCCGCTCTCTGGCACCGCGACGCCTCCGCCGCGTCATCCGGCGGGAAGTTCTCGCCGCAGATCCCCGTGTTCAGCAAACTTTATCAGGAACTGAAGCTCGACTTCGATCAGGCCGCCGAACTGACTGCCGAGGCGGGCCTCGACGGCGTGGACTGCCCCGTGCGGCCCAAGGGCGAGATCGAGCCGGAGCGCGCGGCCGACGAGATGCCGCGTTACGCCGAAGCGCTGCGCAAGCGCAAGCTGGACATGCTGTTGATCACCACCGGCATCAACAGCGTCTCCTCGCCGCACGCGGAGACCGTCCTGCGCACCGCAAAGAAGCTCGGCATCCGCTACTACCGCCTCGGGTTCAGCACCAACACCAAACAAAAGCTTGCCGGGGTCTCTCTCCCTGAAATCAAAGCCCAGTTGCGCGAACTGGCGGCGCTGAACAAGCAGCTTGGCCTCACGGGCGTGATCCAGAATCACTCGCCATCCGGCCGCAGCACCTACGTCGGCGGCGACCTCAACGAGATGTATGAGATCGTGAAAGATTTCAATCCCGACGAGATCGGTGTTGCGTTCGACCTCTGCCACGCGCTGATCGTCCACGGCGACGACTGGACGGCCCGGTTTGACCAGCTCAAGCCGCACATCAAGGTCGCCTACGTGAAGGACGTCAAGCGCCCGCGGCAGCTCACGCCGTTCGGCGAGGGCGAGTTCAGCAAGACCGATTATTTCAAGCGGCTCAAGCAGATGAACCTCACCGCGCCGCTCTCGATGCACATCGAGTATGAGTGGCACCCCAAAGGCCAGGCGACGACCCGCGAGGCGATGTTGAAGATGCTTCAGCAGAACCTGCGCGTCCTCAAAGGCTGGCTCGCCGCGGCTTGATCTGATCCGTCGGGGTCCACGACGCAGACCGTCCGCACGGACAGAGCGCGAGAACCGATGAAGGATCCGGTGGTCAGGAGCGTTCCCCTGAACGTCCCGACCACTGGAATCCAAGCCGCTTCAGGATCTGCCGCCGCTCAAGCGAGCGCTTCTTTGCAGTACTGAACACACTTGCCCACTTCCAGCACGGCGTTTGAGTCCGCGGGAATCTTGTACTCAAGCTCGATGTCGGCCGGGAACGTCCACTTCTCTTTCCTGACCAACTGGAGGACTTCCTTGATCGGCGTTTTGCCCTGACCCCAAGGCAGGTTGCCGCCGTCGGCGGTCCGGTCTTTCAGGTGCAGGCTGACGATGCGATCGTGGTATTTTTCAATCACCGGAATCGGGGACAATCCCTTGGAGCCGGCGAAGTAGTGGCCGATGTCGAAGTTGAAGCCGATATATTGGCCAAACTCCAGGATCGGATCGGGCTTGTCCATCACCGGGTAATTGTTCGTGTGATTGTGGAAAGCGACCCAGATCTTGTGCTTGTCGGCGAACGGCGCAAGTTTCTTGGCCAGCGGCTCCGAACGCTCCGTGGTGATGCCCACACAGCCCAGCGCCTTCGCAATCCGGAAATTGAAGTCGATCTCCTCGTCCGACGCGCCAAAGCCGGTCTTGTGGATGTGGATGTTGACGCCCGCGTCGTTGTACATCTTGCGCAGCTCCCGGCATTTCGCCAGTTGCGCTTCGCGCTGTTCGTCGGTCGGCTTCGGCGGTGGCGGCGCTGCGGGAGCGCCTTTGGCCTTGCGACCACCTCCACCGGCAATGCCCGCATACGCTTGTATCGGCCCGCCCATCAACTCCACTTCGCTGAGCCCGTCCTCAAGAAGGGCCTTGAGAGTATCCTCCGCCGAACTGATGCCACTGCGGTAACTGTAGGTGATGCATCCAATGCGCACCCCGTTGAAAACAGAGTTGGGCTTGCCTGCGGAGGCAGCTTGCAGCACGCGGCCGGGCACGAGGGCACAAGCCGCGAGGGCTGCCGCACGTCCAAGAAACGCGCGCCTTGTTGTCAGTTCTTCGGTGATGATGTTTGTCTTCATAGTTGAACCACTGATTATTGGAATCTATTTCTGCCCTTCACCGGGTCCGGTTTTCGGGCCAAGGCTCGTGTTAATCGAGGGCCATTGTTGTTGAGTCTACTTTTGTGTCCTGGGTTTGTCCATCCCGGTTCCTGTGGCTGCACCTCATCTCTCCCGCATCCCGCAAGACTGGATGCGTCGTGTTCAGCCACGGAGGAATTCTCCGTTCTCAAGAGAGTTTTATTTGGCGGCGTTGTTCTCCGCAGCGGCCTTCTGCAAATCGTTGAGCATTTCGAGGAGGTTGTTGGTGAGGATGACGGAGGCGTCTTCCTGCACGCGATTGCTGCCCAGCCAGGTTTCGTAGCCCCCGAGTTTGTGCTGCTCGGGGGTGGGCAGGTAGCCGTTGGTCCCGTTGGCGAGGTCGATGACCATAGTGTGCGGCAGCGGGCTGCGTTTCTTCAGATCGAGGCCAATCTGCGCGAACGCTTCGAACGGAAGGGAACAGATGGCCAGATCACCAATTTGCAGAGCCTGCACCAGCACGGTCACAGTCTCGGGAGCTTTCGCCTGCGACAGCGTGCGATTCGCGTAAGCTTCAGCCAGACGGGGGAGCTTGTCGAGCTGGGCCTTGTCTTTCACAGCAAGCACGGCTTTGGCCGCCGCGATCTGTTCGGCCGTCGGGTGACGCAGCTTGAGCGTCACCTGGCGCTGGATCATGGCGAGGCGTGCGTCCTGACGATGCGTCGCAATCGTATCACGCGCACGTGACGCGGCCTCGGCGGTTTTCCCAGCGATGACCTGAATCTGCTCGAACGGCTTGCGCGGCGGGCGCTTCACGAGGAAGGGATTGTTGTTGATGTCGCCGGAGGTGCCGTTGGACATCATGGCGACAAAATCGCCGCCGCCCATGCGGGCCTGCATCACTCGCGCAAACTCACCGAAGTAATCCGCAGAAAGTATCCCTTCGGGCACGCCGCCGACATAGTGCAACGAGTAGTTGGCCAACACGGCCAGCGGCTTGCCCGACTTCGCGTCCTGCACCGAGAGAATGGTCACATCGGGATCGGTGGGGCCTGCCGGGCGGTCGATGACGGCGGGATTCGTGCCGGGGTTCGTCCTGACCTGGTCCATCTGGCCAAACGGATTCGGCTGCATCTTGCCCGGCTTCAGGAACCAGCGGCGACAGAATACTTCCTCCGGCAGGGGACACGCGGCAGCGCCCACGCCTGCGGGACGCAACGCGGCGTGCGCGCGAACGATGGACTCCGCGATCCCGTTCACGAGCACTTTTCGATAGGCTACGGCAGGCGCAGGGCCGGTTTTGACATTGGTGAGTGGGCCGGTGTGGGTATGGGTGGCCGACACCAGCATCTTCTCCACGGGGATGCCGCACTGCTTCGATGCGATGGCTTTGGCTTCATCAGTGACTTCCTGCACCATCCCAATATTGTCGACCACCACGAGGGCCACGGTCGTGACGCCGTTGTCGAGCACAATGGCACGGGCGTAGAGCGGATCGTGCGCGCTTTCCGCCATTCGGGCCGTGAACAGGCCCGGCATGCTGAGCGGGAATTCCTTCGGCGTGATATCCATCGCAAATGCCCCGGCGCGAAGCGGCGGAGCTTTTGGCTCAGCCGCAGCGGAGCCAGAAGCGAGAGCCAAAAGTATGGTGAATGCAACGGCGGCACGCACGACGGTGTGTTGAGGGGAGGTTTTCATGTTCATGCTGGGTGACCTTCATCTTACCTGATTCACAGCCAATGGCACGCCTAAGTTTTTCACGGCGACGCAAGCGGGCGATGGGCGCTGGCGCAGTCGAAGCTCCTTGCTCCGCCGCCACGCCGACGGTATAAAGCCGAGCATGACCAAGTGTGAGGCTCAGAACTTGCTGACGCGAGCATCTTGTCCCACTCAACACGAGGTCAAACGTTCGTCTCATTCCGAGCGTGACAGTCACCAAGGAACACATCATGGCTTCCGCAGAAATGCCGCATAAATCGAAAGCGAATCTTAGCTCACACTGGTTGCGAATCCGTGGGATCATGGGCAGGAACTTCTTCGGCATTGAGGAAGCCATCAAACATTTTGGGGTCAATCCCTCCCTCGAGCAACTCGCCGCGCTTTCGGAGATTCCGTTTTCCGAGGCCAGGCTCCACGAAGTGAAAGACACCCATATCCTCGTGGCGGTTGTTCCGCTGTCGATTCTCGAGATTCGCGGAAGAGTGGAGCGCAGGCTCTTCAACAAACACGAGGACGCTTGGTACAACGGGGAGCCTTTCGCCAAAGAGCGTGGCGAAGCGGGCTGGCATTTAATTCCCAAGACTCCCGTGGACAGCGAGAAGCACCCGGTTCAGGTGATGGTCTATGCCATCATCGGACACTACTGTGCCACGGGCGAACGGTTGTTCGAGCATATCTACGTTCGCACTTCTTCCGTGAATTCGCGTGGCTATCTTGAACGCGTCGGCTATTTCACTGCGTCGGATGGTCTTCATATCCCCATTACCGGAATGGGTACGGTGTTGTCCACTCCGGCGATCCGCCTGCCCGAAAGTCCCAAGTCTTAGAGTTTTTCTTCTCTCACAAGCTCGAAGCATCAGGCGAAGTTGCTCAACCTGCAGAAAGGACGAAAACACTTATGGTCCGCAAGAACCCGTTGCGATTGTTGATTCTCGGAGCGCATCCGGACGACGCCGAATATCATGCCGGTGGGCTGGCCACCCTCTATCGGCAACTCGGACACGTGGTCAAAATGGTCTCTGTGACCGACGGTTCGGCAGGCCACCACGACTGCAAACCCAAAAAACTGGCCACAATCCGCCGACAGGAAGCCAGGGCGTCCGCCGCTGTGATCGGGGCTGAGTCCGACGTTTGGGAGTACCCCGATGGACATTTGCTGGCCACACTCGAAGTGCGGCACCGGATCATTCGAGAAATCCGCAGCTTTCGGCCGGACCTGGTGTTGACGCACCGTACCAACGACTATCACCCCGACCATCGCGCTGTGGGTCAGGCGGTCCAGGACGCCTCGTTCCTGGTGAGAGTGCCACGGGTCGTGCCTGATGCGCCCGTGTTGCAGCGCGATCCCGTCGTCGCTTTCATGCCGGACCTGTTCACGAAACCGAATCCGCTGACTGCGGATGTCGTGGTGGACATCACATCTCACATCGACACGGTCGTCTCCATGCTGGCATGCCATTGTTCCCAGATGTTCGAGTGGCTGCCCTGGCTCGAAGGCGTGTTGGATCAGGTGCCCGAGGACAAGGGCCAACGCTTCGCGTGGTTGCGCCGTTGGTACATCGACAAGATTCGCATCCGGGCAGACCGTTATCGCCCGGAGTTGGTCGCTGCCTGCGGTTCAAGTCGTGGCAAACGCATCGAGCTTGTCGAGGTCTATGAGGGCAGTGAATATGGATCGCCGCTCAATGCAGTGACCAGAAAACAGTTGTTCGGCTTCCTGGATCGTTGAGCGAACAACGCGCCCCCGTTCGTGAGCCGGCGGAACCCTAGTTCGAATCGCGCTTCACTTGATCGAGCAGTTCGATCGCCGTGCTGACGATTTTGCGCGACGCATTTGTTTCGAGATAACTGCTCGTGGCTGGCCAGGTCTCGTAACCACCCAGGGCGTGCTGTTCCGGTGACGGCAGATAACCGTGATAGCCATTGGCCAGATCAATGATGAACGTCGGCTTCAACGGGCTGCGACGCTTGATTTCCAGTCCGATCTCGGCAAACACCTCACAAGGAATTGCCACAATCCCCAGCTCGCCTATCCGCAGGGCCTGAATCTTGATCTTGACCTTGTCGGGGAACTGCGACAAGCGGACTGCCTGCTGGGCGTAGTATCGCGCAAGACGCGGCAGGCCCTTGTCATCCGGGGTGGCGATCACCCGCTTTGCCTGTTCAAGTTCCGCCTCACTGGGCTTGCGCACTGCCAACTCGATTTCCTTTTCCTTCATCACCAACGACAGGCCGTCTCGATGCTCGGCCTGTCCATACACCTTCAACGCGGCATCGGCAATCTTCCCAGCCACATAGCGGATTCGTGAGAACACTTCGCCTCGTTTGCGCGGTGAACGGAAGTCGATGTTGTTCACGTCGCCGCTGGTGCCGTTGGAAAGAATCGCCACCGGCGACTGCGGCGACCCGCTTCCTGCCAGCCGCGATTCAATCTGCCGGCAGAACTCACCGAAATAGTCAGCCGAAAGCATCCCGGCCGGCACATCGCCCACATAGTGCAGGGAGTAATTCGCAAGCAAAGCCACCGGCTGGCCTGCGGGCGATTGCAGCGAAAGAACGGAGACATCGGGATCCGTCGGACCCGCAGGCCGGTCAAGATTCGGATTGCCAGCGCCGGGGTTCATCTGCACTTGGCTCGGCTTGCCGAACGGATTGGGCGGAATGGTCCCCTCCTTCATGAACCAGCGCCGGTTGAAAACTTCGTCCGGCACCTGCGTCACACCCCAACCGGGTTTCACGGGCACAAGACGCCCTGCCGCTTTCTCAATTCCTTCGCTGATCTTGCGGGTGAGCATTTCCGGATACGCCGGGTCCAGCGGGATGTCGTTCAACACCATCGTGGGCGGAGCAGAATGCGTATGCGTGGAGGCAATCAGGATGTGGTCCGGACGAATCCCCGTTGCTTTGGATGCCAGCCGCTTGGCCTCGTCACAAAGCTCGCGCGGCAGGATGCACACATCCACCACCGCAATGGCAACACGCTGTTTCCCATCGTCGAGCACCAGGCAACGGACCGCCAGCGGATCGTGCGCCGATGTGGCTTTCCGGTCGGTAAAACTGCCTACCAACGACACCGGGAACTGCGGCGGCGTGGTATCAACGACGCAGGTGCCAGCGCGGAACGAGGTCGGCGAATCTTTTCCCCTGTCAGCGGCCAGGGAATCGCCGGCAATGAACATCAGCAGACCGATTGCCGCCAGGGTGCATGTGGATTTTCCGCGTATCATGAGGGAGGTCCTCCGTTGAGTTGCTGAAAACAGCGTATTCCTTTGGAAAACAAAGATGGCGGAGAGGTAGGGATTCGAACCCTAGGTAGCTTTTTACAGCTACAACGGTTTAGCAAACCGCCCCTTTCGGCCACTCAGGCACCTCTCCGCAACATTGTAACTACTTTCTTTTCAGTGGTTTGCGTCATGTTGACGTTTCTGTAAAAAAACTGCTTGTAACCCAAAGTAGTAACCCTGTAAATTCTCTTCGCCATGAAGAAAAAGCCGACAACAAATAATCCAACATCGTCAGGCAAAGGGCAACAACTCGAAAACGTCGGCGAGTGTTTATACCGGGAAGCCACGTCCAAAATCTACTACGCCCTTTTCAAACGAGGCGGCCGACAAATTAAACAGTCGCTCAAAACCACCGACAAAGAACTAGCCAAAAGGCGATTGGAACCATTACGCCAAAAAGTCGTGCGGCTCAATACAAAAGACGCTGGTGATCTGCTTTTTGCAGATCTCGCCAAGCGGTGGCTGGAAACCAAGGCCGGGGCGTTGAAACCTTCGTCGCATGAACGGCGAAGAACTTCCATCGCATCGTTGGAGCCTCATTTCAAAGCCACGGTCAGATCCATCGGCAAACTTCAAGTGGAAGAATGGGCGACGAAACGGGCGAAAGATGCATCAGCACGCACATTCAACATTGACCGAGAAACACTGATTCAGATTCTGGACTACGCCGCAAGTCACGGCTTGATTCTGGATAATCCAGCTCGAACAATTCACCGCAGGAAAGAAAGCAGACCGCCCTTGGTGATTCCGACCAAGCTACAGTTCACAACCCTGATCGACCAGTTGCGGGCAGAACCACAGGCACAAGAAGCTGCCGATTTGTGCGAGTTTCTGGCTTATGGCGGCTGCAGATTAGGCGAAGCCATACAGGTGCAATGGGGCGATGTAAACTTTGACAAGAAGGCGTTCATGGTTACAGGCGGAGAAACCGGCACGAAGAACCACGAAGCGAGATCGGTGCCGCTGTTTCCTTCCTTAGAGCGGTTGTTGATGGAAATGCGTGACGGGCGGCTCACCCCCCCAGAAACGACAGACAAACTGTTCTCGATTACAAAAGCGGAACAGGCCATGAACACCGCCTGTCGCAACGCCAAGCTGCCCCACTTCACCCACCACAGCCTGCG
Source organism: Verrucomicrobiota bacterium (assembly GCA_016235595.1). Classification (GTDB taxonomy): domain Bacteria; phylum Verrucomicrobiota; class Verrucomicrobiia; order CAIQCK01; family CAIQCK01; genus CAIQCK01. The sequence continues at coordinate 458,547 of JACRJX010000008.1, read as the reverse complement.
TCACTTCTTCTGCTCCAACGCGATCGAAGCCGGGATTGACTTCAAAGTGATTGCTGGATGGCTGGGCCACAAAGACGGTGGCGTGTTGGTGGCCAAGACCTACGGCCACCTGCGGGATGAGCATTCAACGCTGATGGCCAAGCGGATGACCTTTGACGCTGCGTCCAAACCAGAGACGCCTCCGCCAGACCCGCCGAAATAAGCGCGGCCGTGGGCCAAGGCCACCAAAGTTGGCTAGGATTTTTTCAACAAGGCGTTGGAACGCGGTCGACTCTTGTCTTGCAAAGCGTTTTCAGCTTCCAATCTTCCATTCGTGATGAGACCGTCATCTCGAACCGAGAAGAGAGGACATGCAGGCTGGTCAACAACCAGGGCTTTTTTGGTTAGGTCAAGAAGACGCGGCGAGTTGGGCAGCTGCGGCTGGGCAGCATTTGGACTACAGCCTTGGTCCGGTTTTCGGCGAAGGGTTTCGCGTTGAGTTGAAGCTGCCGAGCGCCGAGACCGCCAAGAAAACAGTGGCGGCAAATCTGGATCTCCTCGGCGAGCTTGCCATCACTTGGAAGAATTCCCCCGATACGCTGCGGCTCGAAATCGCTCTGCCCTACCACGGCGTTTTTGTGAAGCGCAGCAAGAACTCGGTTGTGTCCAGGCTTGCCGTGTGGGCTGCTTGGTTGGGTGAACGCCCTGGATTTCGACACCTGTGGAAGGCGGTGGAAAAAGGCAAGAAGGCCGAATCCTGGCGGCTGGGCTTGCCCGGGGGCAACTATGCGGGGGAATCGTGCGAGGATTTGACTGAAGAAAAGGATGAGGAAGAAGAGAGGGATGACGTCTTTTCAGATTCGCCTCAAATCCTACCTTCGTATGACTTGTTGCCCGGATTCCTTCAGGAGGTTTGCCAGCAGCAAGGACCTGTTGTGCTTCCACCAAAGGAGGGGACGGACAAGCGTCATGAGTTCTGGGCGAAAGTTCATGATCTCGCCACAAAGAATAGCAAGTCGCCCGAGGCTATTATCACCGATGAGGACGACCTTGACCACAGATCCCTCATCACGTTTCCGGTGTGGCTCAAGGCAAGGCTTGCTGAAGCGATAATCCATCGCCTTTTGAAGAGTGGCGTAAAATACGTAGAGGACGCTTTCAACAACAATCCGCCGAAGGATTCCGATGCGCAACAGAGGTTGGATTTGTGGAATCGCCTCATTGAAAAACAGGATTTGATCGCCGCTCGTCTTTTCCCGAGGGGATGGGAGCACGACCAGACACGCGAAACGCAAAACGGGTTTGAGCCGCTGCAATGGGTTGAGCCAAAGAACCCGGTTTATATGGCTGCCTTGCTGACTCAGGTTCGCCGCTATCGGATGACTCGTGAATCGGCGGGAATGAAGCCGGCAAGGTCTAGACAGAACCACCCGTCCTTCCGTGACCGGATCTGCCCGGTTCAAACACCGGAATCTGAACTGGTCGGACTCACCTTGCAATTGGCACGCGGCGCCCAAGTGGATTGGGAAGGCAAGATCACTCCAGCAAACCAGAGTGTTCCTCATAATGAGCTCGGCTATGCGGCTGGCCTCATCCCCTTTTACGAACACAACGACGGTGCGCGTTGCATGATGGGTGCAAAGAATCTTCTGCAGGCTGTGCCCGTGGCGAAACGCAGCCAGCCAGCGGTGAGGACAGGAGGGGAGGAAGCCGTTGCCAAGTTCATCCAGCCTTTGGTTCACACTGGAATGTGTCCCGACGCATCAGACAACGGAGGAAATCTAGCCTTGGGCGTGGATCTCTTGGTCGCCTACCTGCCGTGGTATGGAATGAACGTCGATGATGCGATTGTCGTTGGTCAGCATGTGGTCGAAGATGGCCTCTTGGACATTGAAATGCGGGAGCGGAATCGCAAAACCTTGAAGCCTGGATGGGTACCAGTCATCTTTGGCAAAGAAGGCGGCAAACTCTTTGGAAACAGTTTGATCGCTGCGTTCCGTCTGGAAGGCCGGAATGACCAATTCGCTAAACTGCATTATCTTGACCGGTCCCCAGCGACGCTCAAAACCATCGAATTTCGCCGTGGCGCAAAATGGATGGGCGGAGTGTTGGAGTATGAATTGGTAAAAGACCTCAAGCTGGGCCTGGGCGACAAGCTGATGGGGCGGCACGGCAACAAGGGGGTCATCGGGGCCATTGTGCCTTCAGATCAGATGCCTCGCTTGCCTCAAGACGAGTCGTTGCCAGAGGACTTGCGCGGCAGGCCGATCGACGTCCTGCTCAATCCGCACGGGGTCATCTCACGAATGAATCTGGGCCAGCTCTTGGAGACGCACATCGGCTGGCTGCTTCATGCGGGTTGCAAACAAGCGGATTTCACGCGCGGCGGAATCTCGCCGGACGCAGGATTAGCCCAACCATTTCTGGGCGCACTGGATCACGGCAAAGTGCAGCAGTTGTTAGAGAAGAGGGGTTTGGATCGTTTCGGCAGAATCCGGCTGTTGCTTCCTGATGGCAGCCAGACTTGTTCCCCGGTCGTCGTGGGATTCCAACACATCGTTCGTCTTGGGCAGGTTCCGGAACTGAAGGCACAGGCACGCAGGGGCGGTGCAGGCGCGCGGTATTCACTGGTAACGGGCCAAGCGGCACATGGTCGGATTCTTGGAGGGGGTCAGCGCGTGGGCGAGATGGAGATCTGGGCTCTCGCAGGACATCAAGCGGAGTACATCCTGGAAGAAATGCTGGGCCGGAAAGCTAACTCAATATTGGCACAGCGGCTATGGGGAACGACTGATGAAACTCAAGACGACAGTCTTGGTGGTTTTGGAGAACGTCTTAAGGACCACCTCTTCGCACTGCTGATGGATCTTCAAGTCGACCACCAACAAATCAGGCTCGGTTTTGTTGAACCCAGCGATGCCGCCAAGCGGGTCGGTGCCGACAAGAAACTGAAGTCTGCTGATTGCTTTCGCGAGGTTGTTTGGGCTCCATTTTCATGCAACGCTCCGAAAAGTTGCTCGTTTGTCTTGCTGGATGAGGCCAGGATCGGTGCGAAGGCGCACCGCAACCAGAGCAAAAAGCTCTCTCTCCAGCTTGAGGATCTGCTGGAGAGCCTCGACTACACCATCGACGGTGAGCTGCGCAAAACTGACAAGGGTTATCATGTGGCCCTCTGTTCCCTAAGCGAGGACAAACCGGCTGGGAGGCTCAGAATCAAGTTTTCTCCAGGCAACGCGGACCTCAAGGCTGAGATCGGGCCGGATGAAGACGATGCCCCACCAAAATGGCCGAAGCAACTGAGCCCGCTATACGCCTACACGCAAGCCACACTTGGGAACGAAAAGAACGTCGAAGGCAAATTGATAATCGCGGAGTTTCAAAAGGAAGGAGGGAGGAGCCGAGTTGGGGAAATGCAGGTGGCATGTCCGAACCACAAGGTGACGCCGCTGAAAGCAAATCCCCCCTTCGATAAAACTCAACAAAGACCCATTCCTGGCGGGCTTTTTGATCGAAGTCTCTTTGGGGACATGAACAGCGACGACTCCAGCGATGACGAAGCGCGTTGGGCTTACATCAAGTTGCCCACGAAGATACCGTACCCGCTGGATGCTTTTTTTGACGGAGGAGAAACGGAGGCAAAAGAGAAGGCTCAGCGATTCGTCGACGATAATGGCATCTCTGAGAAGAAACTGCCGCAGGTCGAAAACATTCCCGTATTGCCTATCTGCTATCGGATGCCGAGTTCCCGCTCCAACAAGCACGTCCAAGACCCCTTGGTGGAGCGCGGTTACGGCCCGCTTCTCGAAGCGTGTCACAGATTCGAAAATGCCAAGAACGATGAGACGAAAACGCAGCAAGCAGTTAAGGACATAAAAGAAAGCGTGCGGGAACTGTTCCGATTGCTTGTCGGTCGATTAAAAGGAAAGAAAGGGCTCATCAGGCGCCACGGTTTGGGCCGTCGCGTAGACAGGTCGGCGAGGATGGTCATCACGCCGAACCCGGCCCTGCGCTGGGATGAGGTTGGGATACCCACGGCTGTCTTGACTGAACTGCTCGGCGACGAACTGGTCAACTGGGCAGAAGACAAACGCAGCAGCAAAGAGATTCTGGTTGGCGGCGGAGAACCCGTGCTCAGCTTTCTAAAACATTGGTCATGGCGGAGATCGAAGAAGAAGGAGGCACTGCTTGGGGATGTTCACCAGCTGTTTCGCCAGTTTCTGAAAGACCGTCCGGGGATACTGGCCATACTCAACCGGCAGCCATCTCTTCATCGCGATAACATGCAGGCGTTTCATCCCGTCCCACTACCACCAGAGGTCGGTGATGTGTTGCAACTCTGCCCGCTGGCCTGCAAGGGGTTTGGAGCCGACTTCGATGGGGACGAAATGGCCATTCACATCCCTGTTTCGGCCGAGGCGAGGAAGGAAGCCATCGGGCTCCTGCCGTCGAACAACATGCTCTCGCTGGCGAGCGGAGAAATCCTCCCGCAGTATGAGCAGGATTTTGTTCTGGGCCTCTACTGGCTCAGCCGGAAGGACGCTGACCTCGGAGATGAATGGCTCCAAGCGCTGCCTTCCTCTTGTTGCCGTGATCTCATTTCCGGGAAACTGCTTGTCTGGGCCGAGGGTGCCAGACTGCTGAAGCATTTGGCGGTGGACCATCCGAAAGTCGCACCTGATGTGATCTGGCAATTGAGTAACTTGGCGTTTGAGTGCTGCTCGCGAATCGGCGCTTCCTTTGGTTTTTATGATCTCTTGGAGCTAGCCCAAAGCAAGCCCGATAAGACCAACGATGATGACCTGCAGTCGGTCGTTGAGAAATCAATGGGGCAGGTGCTGGATGGGAAGGTCGTCTTTGCAACAAGCGGGCTTCACGTGGCAGCCATGGCCATCTCGGGAGCACGTGGCCAAAAACAGGTGCGCCAGCTGGTGGCGGCGCGAGGTGTCCTTGATCCTGGCGAAGAGCGATACAATATCCCGGACGAGAATTTCAATATCCCCACACCCCTTGTTGGCGGGATGAATCCTGGACAAGCCTTCTATGCAGCGATGAACTCCCGCAGTTCGATGTGTGACAAGCAACTCATCACCAAGGATTCCGGCGCACTAACCCGTCGGTTGGTGACCGCTCTCTGGCCTATGGAGATTGTGATCGCTGATTGTGGAAATACTGCGGACAAGCTGAAACTGATCTCGTGCGGGGCACAGGGCGGATTCTGTGCCAAGTGTTACGGGTTACTGCCTGATGGTTTGGAGCCTGCGGTGGGATTCCCGGCTGGCTTGATCGCGGCGCAATCGATTGGGGAACGCGGCACGCAACTGTCGATGCAAAGTTTTCACACGGGGGAAAAGGGCGTCAGCATTCAGGGTGTGAGGCAAAATCTCGGCAGCCTAGGAAGAAAGCGCTTTTTCAAAACCGTTAATGGCGCGGATAGTTTCATCAAGGAAATGCAGGGATTGGAAGCCTACGAAGGTTTGCTTGATCGGCATTTTCAGATTCTTTGGCGTGTGATCCATGACAGCGACGGGAAATCACTGGAATCAGCCGCAGAATCTGCAGGCTTGATGACGCGCATTTCGTTTAAGGCGCAGGCTAGACAGTTATTACTCGGGGCTTACTTCAAAAAGTCCAGTTCACTCAGGGAACCCGCATCCCGAGTGCTGTTCAATCTCTTCGGTTTCCGCCGCTCAAACGATGAGGTGCGGCCATGACACATGCCGATCAATCAGCTGACGAAATACTATTGCCGGCCACTATCCGCCAGTCGGATGAGCCATCGGACTTGAGTGGTGCCGATCCTTTCACGCAAAACTCACATGAGTTGATGATAATTGACGGGCGCTGCTCTTTTACCACGCCGGTGCGAACAGCTTCCTACCCAAGGTATCGCACCTACAAGGCCCTCGCGAAGTGGCTGACCAGAGAAAGGAGTTCTTTCTTGGGGGGCCGCGACTGGTGGGATCTTGGGCCAGCAAACGCCAGCGAACTGGATCGAGGATGTTCGGTTCTTCAGCAGGATCTCCTGCAAATGCTGACGCTTGATGCCGAGTTGGAAGCGTCGAGCTTTTCCAGGTTTCTTGACGAGTGCGAATTGGTGTGGCCCGATGGAGTGGCGCCGGTCCGAATTCTGTTTTCTCACGAGGCGAAACTGGCTTGGGTGGCACGCGCTGTGACCCACTTTGTGCCGAAATCTAGCGAGCCCATCACGGAAGAGACGCTAAAGATGTTGCTTCCGAAAATCCAAGTGCAAGGAGTGCCGCTCAGCAAGAAGGTTCGCTTTCGGTGGGAAGACGTGCTGAAAGAATATGGCGACAAGATGCTTCATTCTCAAAGCCACGACCCGGCAAACAGCAGCGCGCCCACTGCCCCTGCTTGCAGTTAGTGCGTCTCGGATGTGCTACGACTCCGGAGCCGCTTGGGGCTTGCAAACATATTATGGAGCCGAGTTGCATGGTTCGTGCTCCTTTGAAACCTGCCCAAAAACCAATCGCCTCGATTGGTTCTTCGTTCGATTCTTCTAAGTCCCGCAATGGGACGCGACGGTGTATTTGATCGCTTCTGATCCAACCTCATTACTTAACACGCATTAGCTTCGCAACTGTCAGATTCCAGCCAGGAATCTGCCCTGCTTTCGGATCGCGTTACCGGAATGCCAGGCCATCTATACGCGAAAAAGGGATACTGATTTGCAATCGTCAATACCTCTCCGCTGCTATTCCGTGAAGCAAACTGCGACCGCACTCAACGTCAGCGTGAGTTCAGTGCGCGATCTGATCCGGCGCGGGTTCTTCCAACCCTCACGGGCTTTGCGTCACCTGAGGATTTCGGTGGAGCAAATAGACACGTTCCTGAAAACCACAGCGGAACGTCTTTAAGCGGCATTACTAGCGACCCTGTTTTACTGGGGTCCATTTCATGGTGGGCTACAAGAAAAACGCGGATCTATTCAAGACCATCGGTCAAAACGGCGGAACTGATGACGATCTGCGGAAATCATCCGCCTTAATGCAGTCAAAGTAGAAAGTAAAACAATGACCACAAGTCAAGTGCCTGTAGTTCAGATGGTGAGCGAAACAAATAAAAAGATGGTTGAAACTCAGGAAGCGGCGCCGCCCGTAAAACGCCGCGAGCCCAGTCGGGACAAGGCCGAACCAACTGCGGGAACAACGGACAGGACGGGGGCCTCAAGCGCTCGCACAGCTCCAGGACCCCGCACAAGGAACGGTCTTAGCACGACGGGGCAAGGCGAGACCATAATTCTCGCCAAGGCCCAGGAGCCCGCAGCCAGTGAGCCGGCAAAAGAAGCGGCAGGTGGCAAGGCCGAGGCCAAGCCCAAGCCGATGACCGAAGATGAGACGAACGAGTTGAAGGCCTGCGAGAAGGTCATCGAGCAAGGCCTGCGCTCCTTCACGGAAGTTGGCAGAGCGCTCGCCACGATCAATGGCAAGAAGCTCTATCGGATGACGCACGAGTCGTTTGAAGCCTATTGCGAAGAAGTCTGGAAGATGGAAAGGACCCACGCTTACCGGCTCATCCGGGCTGCGGGTGTGGTGGATGACATCGAACGTCAGGCCAAAACGTCCTCGGAAAACCAGAAGGACGAAGTGTGGCCAATTGGCCACACGCTCGCTCTCACGAGTGAATCAGTGGTCCGCCCGCTCGCCAAACTCAAGACTCCGGAGAAACGATATGAAGCGTTTCAGAAGGCGCTTGAGCTGGCTAGCGACAAACCGCTGACTGCGGCAATCGTCCAAAAGGCGGTTGGTCGACGTCCCAAGGCTGCCAAGAAGCCGGCGGAGGTTGCCGCTCCCGCGCAAGCGGAGGCGAAGCCAGCCGTGAATCCGGCCCCTGCAGCACAGGAGTCGGAGGACGGGGTGATTGATGTGAAATCCGCAATGGGGTTTCTGAAGAAAATCAAGCACCTGATTGAAGAAGAGTACCAAGACGATAGCAACATGGAAGAAGCACTGCTTCTGGTTGATCAACTCCGCAGCAATCTGGTGGAAGAGTTCGACTACGATCCGCACCAGGACGGGGAGGCGGTAGACACCGACCCCGGCTGTGTCGAAGGGGACGACGGCGACGGAGAGGAATTCGAAGCGTAAGAACAGTTCCTCAAACAGTCCGGCCGCCGGGCGTAACAACCTGGCGGCCGGACACCCCTTCAAACCACGAACAATCGAACTAGAAAGTTATGCCGGCTACATCACGAGCCGACAAACAAGCAGTTAACTCTGAAAAAGGAACATTTTTATATGAAGAAGATCCAAAAACATTCCCTGTCGACAAAAACCAAAAACTCCGCAGCAAAAGACAAACATGTTTATGCCGAGCTAAACGCGCTAAGTGCCGACACCCTATTCTTTCGGGGCCGTGTCAAGCTCGGCCGCGGGTATCGTAGGCCTAAGAAATATCTTGTGGAGGCGGTAGAATGTCTTCGTAGAGCCGCCAGGAAAAACCACGCCGAGGCTCAATTCACTCTGGGTGCCTGCTATGCTGAAGGCTTGGGCGTAAGAAAGAACAAGGCAGGGGCGACAAAATGGTGGCACAAAGCCGCTGAGCAGAATGAGGTCAAGGCGCAATTCTGGCTAGGCGTCCATTACTATGGGATCCGATACTCGAACTACTCGATAAAGATCATGGCAGAGGCGGCAGAATGGTTTCGTAGAGCCGCCGAGCAGAATTTCGCCGCTGCTCAATACAACCTGGGTCTCTGCTACGCACAGGGCCGAGGCGTGGAGGAGGACGAGGTGGAGGCGGCAAAATGGTGGCACAAAGCCGCTGAGCAGAACGACTCCGAAGCTCAAAGCATCCTGGGTGTTTGCTACGCCAACGGCAAGGGTGTGACGCGGGATTGGGCGGAAGCTTACAAATGGGCAATCTTGGCCGCCAAGCGGGGCGATAAGCGGGCGCAATACATGGTCAAGATGACGCCGCAAGACGTGCTGGCGGATCAAATCGCCGAGGGGACGAGGCGCGCCAAGGAGTGGCGTGAACAACGGCACGAGGATTGGTCTCCGTTGAGGATGAACAGTTTGTGTGGCGCACACAGCATACAAACCTGAAGGGCAACGGCAGTAGGCCGTAGCCATCTGATGCGTGGTGCGGAGCCTTCGTTGCGTGAACCGCGATGGAGGCTCCGCAAACCACGAGCAAGACACACAAAAGTGAAAACACACTCATGAGCACAAAACCCTCCGTTAGCCATCGTTTCTCCCGTGCGTTCGCAATTGAACACGGTGTCCCGGAAGCCATCGTAGCAAAGTTCATCGCCCACAAGGTTCGTAAAGCCGAGAAGCGCAAGAGTAAGAAAACCTTCCAAGATGGGAAATACTGGTTTTTTAACCCCATCACCAAAGTGGCCGAGAAGTTTCCCTACTTCGAGAGGTCAGCACTGGCAGATACGTTGAAGCGACTGGAGACCAAGAAGCTGATCCAGGTGGGCAACTACAACACTCGGAAGCGCGATCAGACGCGGTGGTACACGGTTCCGCAGGAGGTCAACGATGCCGTGGAAAAGAATCCCCTGATCCGAGTTGACCTGGACGCGGCCAACATCAGCATCTGCGCAGGCGTATTGATCGCTCACATGCGGTTCGAGTTGCTAGAGAAGCCAGCCAAAACCAATAAGCCTCTCAAGGACATCTACATAGCGATGTCACCGGCCATGTTGGCTCGAAGCATCCCTTTTGACGCCAAGACCATCAAGCGGACCTTGGACAAGCTGGATGGATGGGTCGTCAAGCATCCTACCCGGAAGCTGACTTACACCCTGCCCGAGCTGCTCAACACCAAAGGGACAATTCCGGATATCAAGAGGACAGAACCGGACGACAGGGCGACAAAACCGGATGGGAAGAGGACAGAACCGGATGAAAAGTGGACAAAACCGGACGACGTTACCCATTGTAAACCTTTGGAAACCCTTGGAAGCCCCTTTGGAAAGCCATTCAAAGAAGAAGCGCAGGCTTCGCCTGCTCCTGTTTTTGAATCTAACTCCGGACAGACGGATGACAATGTCCTGGCAAGGGGACCGGCTTCTCCTCAAGACAGTCATCTCTGTTCCCCTTCATCCACCGGCATCAAGGGCTGCGCCGGACATGCGACGGATTCCGGGGACAAGAGAGATGCAGGAGACGAAATGGATGCCCCCTTGACCTACAAGCAACTCAAGGCCATCAACGGGGAACAGCAGGCTCTATTTCAATACAGAGACCCCAGCATTCGCTACGGGGATCAACCCAAGATTGACCCTGGCTCAATTTCCGTGTCAATCGTCCGAAGGCTGTCCCGCTCATTCGTTGATTCCCTGCCCAATGCCACCATTCGGGCCTTCGCGGTCATCAAGGACATGGACCAGCTTGTTGCCGAGGTCAGAATCCTGTTCCTGCCCCATTTCCAGTCTACCGTTCAACAACATGATTCCAAAGCTCCTCCGTTTTTCAAGACCGCCAAACCGACTTTCTTCCGGGCCTCTTTGGAATTCGTGGTCAACTCGATTGTGGCACTGCGGAAGGATACTGTTTTTTGCTGTCATTCCATTGATAATCTGAGCCCATTCATCTATGACTTGGAACTGGTGATGTTCGGCCGGCTCTACGAGGAGAACGGAACCCTGATGCGGGAACGGTACGAGGAGAATAAGAGACAACACGCCAGCGTCGACCAGGCCAAGGAATCCGATCCAGACCTCGCCCCGGCCGAAAAAGCCCGTGTGCTTCGCAATGCCCTCCAAGCCCGCAATGCCTGGGGATACATCGACCACACCGGCGAGTTCGTGGACAAGGGAGTCGTCGTCTATTGCCCGGCTGATTTGGAGGTGGCGGAGAAGCTGTTTGAACTGAATCGGGGCTTTTGCGTGGGCCAACTCCTTGAGGTCATCGACAAGTGCGTGCAGACCCACATTTACGCTGTGGTGCTGGGTAAGTCGGTTTGGGATGAGAAGTTCCACGCTCGCCAAGGCTACATGCTGGATTTCTTCCTCAAGCACGCATCCAAGATCGCCGGGGAGTATGGCCTGACGGTCTTGAATGACTGGGTGCCGCTGCCAGAGCCAGTCGAGGAGGAGAAGCTGGTCAAGGCGCGCTAGGTCATCCGGTTTCTGTTTCCGCTCTCCCCGCTAAGAAGATTCGCTGCTGGCCGGCTACATCCGGTTCATCTGGGATTCATCAAGGGTGGAAGATGGAATCCTTAATCCCCGCCAACTCGATTCCTTGATGTTTGGATGTTGCCGGCCTTCAAGGATTCAAGTTGCTCGCCAAGATGCCCACCTTGATGATTTCTTGCTGTTGGCCAAGATCCCGCCATCTTCGAATCCTTGTTCAGGCGTTGATGCCCCGGTTGAAGCCTCCCTTGTTCGTTTCTTCAAGTATTCGAGATTCCGGGGTAGTTGACCGGCTCATTGGCGTTGAAATCCGTCAAGATTCAGGCTTCCCCTCGCCCCGGTCGGCTATCTACTCATCCACTGGCCCCTTTCATCCCCGGCATTCTGGGCGCAGCCTTGAATGTGAAGGATTTCAGGGTAAAGTGCATATCCAGGATAACGACCCAGATGTGAGCGGCGGTCGAAAAGTGCAGCGGTCCCACTCCCGACCAATAATATCAACTTTCAGAGGGGTGTAACTTTTGTCATCCAAATATCCCGGCTCGTCCTGGGGCATCCTAGCGCGAACCAGAGGCCATATAGAGGCAGTAATTTGACCTCGTGACTTTGACGTGATCTGACAAAGCGCTGAATATGCGTTTTGTGCGTTTTCCTACGAATTCGACGGTCTTGCTCTTCCAGCGACAGATCAAAGTCCTCCATCGCGCATCACCTACGTTAGTGTTCTCCTGCTGCCTCCACGCACTTGAAGCCGGGAACAAGAGAATTTCAACGGATAATGCCTCAGTTGGCCCAGATAGTCTTCAAGTCCATGGCCACAGGAAAAGCAAGGAAGTGAGTCGTGGCGGCCCTGTCACATGCTGGCGTCAGGAGGTTCAAGCCTCACGGTCAGTTTCTGTTAAGGACGGGTTAAGGCTTTTGCCAGCTCACTTGGCGGTTTTTTGGGTCGGCACTGGCTCCTTGTAGAGATCCTCCCACGGAATATTTTTCTCATCATCGGCTAGCGGTCCGATTTCTTCGCCATTCCGATTAAAAACATAAAACCAGTCGTAGCTACCGCCACAGAGATAATACCGGCGCTGCGACATGATCAACATCCCCTTGTATTCGCCCTTTTCGATTACCTTGACGTAAGGGGATGGTGACGGCTTCTTGTCTATGTTGTTGATCTTCTTTCCGTAAAGCCGCTCCCACGGAATGTTCTTCTCGTCATCGGCTAAAGGCCCGATCTCCTTCCCTTGGGGCGTGACGATATAAAACCAATCGTAGCTGGGGCCGTAAAAGAAATACTTGTGCCTGGAAACGATGAGATTCCCTTTGTATTCACCCTTTTCGATCACCTCCGAGTAATCCGCGTCTATGACGAAATGCTCTCGCGAGCCATCAATGTTCACGCAATGAAGAGCACCGGACATTATCCATCCATCGGTGTTGAAATAGATTTTCCTGCCATCCAGGGAGAATTCAATTCCCGTAATCTGGTCGATTTGATTTTGGGGTTCGCCCCTTCTGTCTCGAACAAGCATCTTCTCGTGTTTTCCATCAACATTCACCAGCCAAAGCTGCTGAGTGCGTCCAGGCTCACCTTCGCATGGGGCGAAAGACTCCCTTGCGGTTTTTCGGGTGAAGGCAACAATCTTTCCATCGGGGCTGAGCACGGGGCTGTCGTCCTTTTTGGAACGGGTCAACTGGATGGTCTGCTTTCCGTTGGTGTAGAAAATATTCCCGCCTTTGGCGAAGACCGGATTCTTCTCCGCAGCAACCGCGAATGATGCAGCTATCGTGAGGAAGAGCAAGGGGATCAGCCGCTTCAGGATATTCATGGCGTTTCGGTGGCAGACTACACCGCTTCCGCCACCCGTCAACGCAAGAAATCCTCAAAACCCGTCCACCAAGTCGCTCACTTTGACACCCAGCCCTTTGCAATTCGGAACAAGGCGTCAACGGAGATCGTCTTTTCACCCCGTTCAACCTCGCCGATGTAGTTCGTGTGAAGATCAGCGAGTTCAGCCAACTTCTCCTGCGTCAGCTTCGCCTGCTTTCGGCAGGTGCGGACGTTTTCACCGAGTAGCTTTCGATGCTTTGGGATTGTCGGCACGGAGCATAGCGGAACAAAATCCAGTCTACAGCTCCACCGCCTATAGCTTGTATTTTTATTGCGCCTGAACGTGCCGAGGTTCAAACTCCAGCCTGCCGTTGGAGCGGAATCAAATGAACGGAAACTGCATGAGCTGTCCAGCTTCGAATGGCAGGACGTGTCGGAAGACGGGCGCAAAACAGCTTTGGGAATTGAGCGGTTTGTGAAAGGTGGATTGCGGTGAACATTTCTGCTATCAGGCAAGCAATCGCGGTGAGCCGGCTGCTATTTGGTTTTGGCTTGGCCTTGGTGTTGGCGGGGCAAGCGCTATACGCCCAGATGGACGATGTGAAGTTTGGCTCCGTGAACATGCGCAGGCTTTACGAGGAGTTCTACAAGACCAAGTTAGCGCAGCGCAGTTTCGACGAAAGTGTTGCAGCCTACCGCAAGGATTACCAGCAGCGCGTCAACGACAACAAATCACTCGATGCCTTGAAGGAATTTGAACAGAACAGTCAAAAATACTTGAATGATCTCCGCCGCCGCCAGAACGACGCCATCCTGAGCGAGATTCTGAAAGCGATTCGCAAGAAAGGCCGCGACGACGGCTACACCGTGATCGTGGACTCGTCAGGGTTCGGCACCGTTGCCAGCATTCCGATGGCTATCTATGCGGAAGAGAAGCTCGACTTCACGGATATGATTCTGAAGGAGTTGAATGCGAACGCTCAACCCATGTTAGCGAGCATCACACGTGAGGAAATAGAGGAAAGCATTGAGCGCGATTTGAATGCAAATGGACGTCCTCAAAAGTGGTTTGATTTTCTGCATCCAATTGGCACGGCGAAAAAAATCAAGGTTTACGAGGTGAAGCGCCAGAAGAATGGCGACAAAATTACAGGCGTCACGATCAGGTTTACGCTCTACTGGGAAAGCCCCATAACAAAAGATGGTTGGACCAAGGTTAAGTCTTTTTACGACTGCGAGACGGAAAGATATACCAACGAAATCGAGAAGACTAACGGAACCACCAATTCTGACGTTGGTAACTTCCTGAAAGACTTTGCAGTCGGTTTTGGCGCTGGTGTTCTTGACGGTCTGCTTCGAAATCAGCAGAACTGAAGATCGACAGCCCTCCCCCCTCCTGATTCACAGCCCTCTTCGGTGGTATAATTTTTTGAAAGGAAAGCTAAATAGCTTTCCAACGGCCCGGGCCTCTCATCAACAGAGGTGCCGGGTCGTGTTGCTTTCACCCACCACCACAGGAGGTCCCAATGTGCAGAGGTCACTACTCACCCAAGCTGTCCCGCCCGCTTGTGTCGAAACTGTATCACGCCGCCAAGGAGAAGAAAGTGCCCATGACGGTTCTTGCTGATGAAATCATGTCAGCCGGGTTGGGCATGAAGCAGCCCGAGCCAGCCGCATCCGTCCAAGAGAAGCCCGCCAGTCCGTATCCTCAGCAGTAACCCCACCCAAAGTTCCAACAGCCCGGCCCTCGTTTGTGAGGCGCCGGGCTTTGTTGTTTTTCCCAACAACCTCATCTGAAAGGAAACCGCATGTTCAGAAAACGTCGTCACATCCGGGCCAAGCCCGACGAATGGATTCACGTTCATCGAAACGGCCAGCCAGCAAACAACTGGGATTTGCCTCAAGTCATCGGCATAGGCGCAGGACTTTTGATTCTCGCCGCGCTGGTCTGGGAGCTGATCAAGGCGACGTATCCGATCCTGATTGTCGCCGGCGTGATTGCCGCCATCGTCCATTTCAAGAAAAAGTCTTAACCCCTGGCGTTCTTGTCCTGCGCCTCAACCACTACCCGCCTCAGCAGGGCTCGCCAGGAGTCTTTCCGTCAACCCGCAACCAAACAACCCAAACGAAAGGAAACACACATCATGGCTATTGTATTTGAAGCCAACTACTCGAAGAAGCTGGGACTGCCCGGCTACTCGTCACATCAATACTCGGTCACCGTCCGCAGTGAAGTGACCGACATCAAACAAGTGCCCACCGAGAGCAACCGCATCTACAAGCTGTTGCAGGACGCCGTGGACAAGGAGATCCAGAACACCGGCTTCCTGCCGAAGAACGGCAATGGCAACGGAGGCAATGGAAACGGCAACGGCCACGACAAGCCCGCACCGAACGGCGGGGACAACGGCAACGGTCACGACGACACCTGGGAATGCTCGGACAAGCAGAAGGACCTGATCCTGAAGATCGTCAGCGAGAACAACCTCGACAAGCAGGAGATTGAATCGCTGGCTCTGGAGCGGTTCGGCCAGGGCGTCAAGAAGCTCAACCGGCTGGAAGCCTCCGGCCTGATTGAGGAACTGCTGGAGAAATACGCTGAGAAGCCCAGCCGCACTCAACGTCGCTATCCGGCCCGCCGATTCCAGCCGGGGAGTGCCAAGTGATCGCACCGGCAGCGGCTCCACCCAGACAGTCCGGCATCAAGGACAGGCTGGATGTGTTGATGGAGACCATCTCGGCCTCAAGGCTCAACTGCTGGCAACTGTGCCGGCTGAAGTTCTGGTTCCGCTACGTTCTGCGACTGCCCAAGCCTTCTCCTCCGGCACTCTACGTCGGCAGCATCGTTCATTCGGTGTTGCAGTCGTGGAATCTGGGACGGTGGAGACACAAGACCGTGGACATCGAAGCCTTGAAGCAAACCTTCCATGAGAATTGGAAGGAGGAGCAGGCCGAGGCGGTCATCAACTGGCAGGGTGAGGAAGAAGCGGAGCAAACGACAGGCTGGGCTTTGCTGGAGACCTACTTCAGGGAAACGCCCATCACATTGGATGAGAAACCGGAAGCGGTCGAAGTCTCCGTGGAAGCCGATTTGTCGGAACACGGTTTGCCCAAGCTCATTGGCGTCATTGACCTGGTGAGAGCCGGCGGGCGGATCGTGGACTTCAAGACAGCGAGCCAGACACCCACGGTCAAGAAAGCCCAGCATCTCCACGAAGCCCAGACCTCCTGCTATGCGATCATGTATCGGGAATCCACAGGCAGGAAAGAGACCGGGATTGAGCTGCATCATCTGGTGAAGCTCAAGAAGCCGAAGATCGTGGTCACGCCGTTTGGACCGATGACGGACAACCAACAGACACGGTTGTTCAAGGGCATTGAGTCCTACGTCTCCGGTCTGGACCGTGAGGACTTCGTGCCATCACCGGGTCTCCACTGCCAATCCTGCGAGTTTTTCGATAACTGCAGAAGCTGGCACTGACAACAAACAAGCCAACATCAACCAACGAGAGAGCCAGTCCTGATGATTCGGGGCTGGCTCTTCTCATTTTCAAGAAAGGAGTCAACATTGCCGAACTGGACGAACAACATCCTGACCGTCTTTGGCCCAGAAGCAGACGTTCAAGCATTCAGGAAACAAGCCGTGGGCCATTCACCGTGGTTTACGGCCGCAGAACTCGTATCCGAACAACCCAACCCGCTCAACCTCCACTGCATCGTGCCCGTTCCAAAGGAAGTGCTCGAAGCCGGGTATGACAAAGCCGGCTACGACTGGGAGAAACTCAACTGGGGCTGCAAATGGGGAGCCTGCAATTGCCAGGTCGTGGACGAGGACGCCGGGCGGATCGTCTATAACTTCGATTCTGCCTGGTGCCCGCCGGTGGAGTTCATTGAAACAGCGGCAAAGCTGTGGCCTACGCTGACGCTCCTCTTGGAATACGAGGAACTGGGTATGGCCTTCAAGGGAATCGCCAAAGCTCAGGGTGAACAACTCGAAGATCACTGCATCACCCTCTGAGCGTCATCATCACGAAAGGAACCACATGGAAACGCAAACAATCAACTATCCGTTTACGGTCGAGCAATTCAACACCTTGAGCCGTGAACAGCGGGAAGCCGTGGAAGCGGTGGTAGAATACCTCAGTGACTTCCCTCTCAGCGAAGATCCCACCGACGAGGAAATCAGCACATCGTTGAATCTGCTCAAGTTCTGCGAGAGCAGCATTCCGCCCGAGGAGTTCGACGGCGACATTCTCGAAACCATCCGCAGGAAGTTCAGTGCCGTGTTCTGCGTTGGCGTCGAATTGGCTGACCAGGAACTCACCAAGCAGGGCTTCACGCAGTTTGGGCAGTTCAGCTTCTGTCCCGTCATCGAGCCTTGTTTCGATGATGCGAGCCACGTCGTCATCGTGGATTACAACCTGCCCGTCTGCTACCTGCACGAATGGCACAAAGCCTGGTGCTTCCACTTCGCCAGTCTGAAGGAATTGGCGGAGGCCGTGCTGAACGTGAAGAACCATCTGGTCGCTCAGGTGAAGCTGACCAACCCGAAGGAAGGCAAACGTCCGATCTACGTCAGCGTGGAAGGCGGTGTGGTGCAAAACGTCGAGAACATCCCCGCTGGCGTCAGCGTAGTCGTTCTCGATTACGACGTGGATTCTCAGGACTGCGAACGAATCAAGCCAAGCCCACTCAATGGCGAGTTGTGCTGGATGGCCCGGTATTGAATCAAAGCGGCACACTCGATTCTTATCGTGCTCAACTCAAACCTCAAATAAACTGAAAGGAGAACAACATGGGACTCACCATCCATTATTCGTTGCGCGCCAAAGGCACGGAAGCCAAGGCCCGTAAACTCATCACCGCACTTCATCAAGCAGCGCACGATCTGCCCTTCAAAGAGATTGGCGACATCGTGGACTTGTCGGGTGAAGCGTGTGACTTCAACCTCCGCGACCGGAAAGATCCGTTGCACTGGTTGTTGTGTCAGGCCCTAGGTTCAGTGCATCTCAAAGACACGCACACCATGCCTGACGGCGTGATGGGCAGCTCATCCGTCAGTGTTGTGCCGACTCATATCATCGCCTTCACGGCCTGGCCTGGTGACGGTTGCGAAGAATCCAACATTGGCCTCTGTCACTATCCGTCTGAAATCGTCCACCCACGGTTCGGGACATTGAAAACCAAACTGTCCGGCTGGCAATGGAGTTCGTTCTGTAAAACCCAGTATGCGAGCAATCCTGATTGTGGCGGTGTCGCCAACTTCTTGCGTTGCCATCTTGCCGTCATCGCACTTCTCGATAAAGCCAAGGAAGTGGGTTGTCTGGAAGAGGTCAGCGATGAAGGCAAGTTCTGGGACAACCGGATTGTGGAAGCTCTGGTCAAGGAGATCGGCTCTTGGAATCAGATGCTCGCGGCCCTCGGCGGCAAACTCAAAGACATGGTGGGCGATGGTATTGTATCAGCCATCCATGAGTTCCCGAACTTCGAACAACTCGAAGCCGCCGGGCAGAATCAACTGCCGCCTCAAATCAATGAGCTTGCCCAACTCATCAAACAGGTGAGCAAGGCAACACCCGCCTGATGTCGAGATCTTGGTGATCGACGACGACGTGGAAGGCGAAGACGAA
This sequence comes from Verrucomicrobiota bacterium, assembly GCA_016235595.1. Lineage (GTDB taxonomy): Bacteria > Verrucomicrobiota > Verrucomicrobiia > CAIQCK01 > CAIQCK01 > CAIQCK01. Next base: position 440,009 of record JACRJX010000008.1, on the reverse strand, counting down.
ACCCGTCTGGAGCCGAGTCCACTCAACGGCCAGCCGTGCTGGATGGCCAAGTATTGACGCAACAGCACACCCCAACAACCCCCCGCCGGAGCCCGGATACAGTTCCCAGCAACAACGCTGGGGCTGTGTCTTGGCTCCGGCTCTCACAAAAAGGAGAACATCAATATGTTAGTCATGACACAAAGCGGCCCGGCCATTGAATCGGGTTCAGCGGCACAGTCCGATCAAGCCCACCTGTTTTTCAGGCAGGGGTCGTCGGACAAGGAATATGTGGCGATGATCGAGCCGAAGGGCAGTTTGTTCGTCGTCAACTTCGCCTACGGACGCCGGAACAGCACCCTCCAAACCGGCACGAAGACTTCCAGCCCGGTGGATTATGCCACGGCCAAGAAGATATTCGACAAGCTGGTGAAGGAGAAGATGGCCAAGGGCTACACGCCCGGCCCCAACGGAACGCCGTATCAACACAGCGACAAGGCCCAGCAGGTGTCGGGCATCCAGCCACAGTTGCTCAATCCCATAGAGGAAGCTGACGTGGAGCAGTTCATCAACAACACCACGCACTGTGCCCAGGAGAAATACGATGGGCGACATGTGCTGGTCCAGAAGCAGGAAGTGGCCTGTCACGGCATCAACAAAAAAGGTCTCATCATCGGGTTGCCTTCAGTTGTGCTTCACGAGGTTCGAAACATCCCCGGTGTCTTCATCATGGATGACGAGGCTGTAGCCGATGTGCTGTTTGCTTTCGACCTCCTCATGGTCAATGGCAAGGACATCCGCAATCGGCCTTACTGCGAGCGTTACTTGGAGTTGATGAACCTGCTGGCCTCTGCCCAGCATCCTCACATTGAACTCGCTGAGACAGCGTTCAAGCCGCAGCAGAAGAGAGCACTGTTTGAGCGTCTGCGTCGAAAAAACAAGGAAGGCATCGTATTCAAGCGACTTGATGCTCCCTACACGGCAGGCCGCCCCAACAGCGGTGGTCCCCAGCTCAAATACAAGTTCTACGCCACGGCCTCATTCATCGTTGGCAGGATCAACGACAAGCGAAGTGTGATGTTGCAGCTCTACAGCGGCTCGATGCTGTTCAATTCTGGCAACGTCACCATCCCCGCCAACAAGCAGATCCCGCAAGTGGGAGCCATCGTAGAATGTCGCTACTTGTATGCCTACAGGGAGAGCGGCTGCATCTATCAGCCGGTGTATCTGGGAGAGCGTGACGACATTGACCCGGCCGAATGCACGGTGGACCAGTTGAAATACAAATCGGTTGGTGACGAAGATGACGAAGCATACCAGCGGAGTCTGTCTGCCGGTGTAACTGCGAGAAAGCCATGAACACCGGCGTCAGGAAGCTGGAAAAAGAACTGAGGCCAATGCAGGGCGACATCACGGAAATCAAGTTGCGGCTGGTTCACAAGGAACAAGCTCTCTTGTCGGTTTACGACGAGGCATATCCAGAGATTCCGCTGATCGCTGGAAAACTCAATCGGCGTGAAGTCTGCCGTCTGTCATCCGCCTTGGCAGAACTGGCCATCCACATGAGGAACTCGCCATGACCATCGAAATCAAGACCCCGCTCATTAACAGGAACCAGGTCAGGAAGTTCGCACTGGATGCAGCCAAGTCTCGGGCCCACAAGTTCACGCGGGTTGGTGGCGAGTTCTACATCAAGTGCGAAGCCAACCTGCGGCAATTCATCCGCAATCAGATCCACAGTCTGCCCTGCGTCGGCAAAACCATCCTCTAAACCCCAAACCAACAAGATCAACAATCGGAGAGCCGGACATGCCTTCAACGGTGTGTCCGGCTTTTCATTTCCACAGGAGAACTACATGAACAACGAAATCACATTGCCGCTCACTGAAGTCAAAGCGGCCCTTACCGGACTTGGCAAGGTGGTGAGCAGGACTCACTCATTGCCCATCGTCCAATCTGTGAAGATAGCCAGGGACAAGGCCGGGCAAGTGACCCTGCAAACAACCGATCTGGACAGCTTTGCCACCTTCAGGCTGGAGAAACCCCAGGAATCTAAACCGCTGACTGTCATCGTTCCGTTCAAGGAACTGGTGGCGGTCATCAAGAACAGCTCCGGCAGCGAGAGCATTGGCGTCGAGCAAGCCACGGCCAATCAGGCTGTAATTCGCTACGGCATCGGTTCGACTCCGATGCAGCAGAAGGTCGAGTCGTTCAAGTCGTCGGAATGGCCCACGGCACCGGAGACCTTGGGAGAAACCCTCCTCCTGCCCAACGGGATGCGCGATGCGCTGCTTCAAGCCATGCAATGCTCCAGTCATGATCCAACCCGCTACGTCATTAACGGCGCGTTCATTGACGTGTCGGACAAGAAGCTCAACTACGTCGTGGGCACCGATGGCCGTCATCTGTTCGCGGCCAACTCGTTCAGCCTGCCGCTGAAGCAGTCTCTCATCATCCCCAACACGAAGTTCCTCAACTGGCCGGGATTCACGCAAGACGGTGATTGGACGCTGGGTGTGATGGGATCGAAGGAGAAACGCATCGACATCCGGTTCCAGTCCGACCACTGGGATTTCACCGTCAAGATGACCGAGGGAGAATTCCCCCGTTGGAGAAACGTCGTTCCCAACCAGCAGGACATGGTTCTGAAGGTCGAGTTTGGTCCTGAAGCGGTGCAGCTCATCAAACAGGTCGCTCCCAGGATGCCGGGATTCGATCACGTCAACCAGCCCATCGGCCTGTCAGTGAAGGGCAACAACCTGGAGCTGAAGGCCCGCAAGGACCACAAGGACGATTGGACGGTGATTCCGGTGCCTTCGGTGAAGATCGAAGGCAAGCCCGTCACGATCCATCTCAACCGGACCTACTTGTTTCAAGCGATGGAGTTCGGTCTGACCCAGTTCGAAGCACAGGACAGTCTCTCTGCCATGCGATTCCGTAATCAGGGCAGGCAGATGATCGTCATGCCTGTCAACGTGGAAGGCACTCCTCCGGCACAAGCTCAGGCGAAGCCGCCCACAACCGACCCGCCGCCCACTACCAATCCAGCCAGTGAACCAAAACCACCGGCCGTTCAACCTCAACCTCAACCTCAACCCTCAACCCCAACAACCACCGAAAGGAAAACCATCATGCCCAAGAGCGAAACCAAGACATCGGAGAATGGATCGGCTTTGACCAAGGCCATTCAGCAGGTCGATGCGGTCAAGGATGCCCTGCGTGAAGCAATCCGTGGCCTCAACGACGTGGAAGACAGCCTCAAGCTGGCCCAGAAGGAACGGAAGGTCGCAGACAAGGAGATCGACTCGGTGAAGAGCACGATCAAGTCGTTGCAGAAGATCCAACTGTAGCCTCGCCGCAACCCATCATAATGAGTCAGGGCTGCTCCTTCACCGGGGCAGCCCCGATTCGTTTCAAGAGGAATACACCACATGAATAACGGTTCGAATCAATTGCTCGACGTTCTTACCCGCGAAGGCGTTCTCATCAACGTCTCCGTCCGCTACTGGCGGGGCTGCAAGAAGCTCCGCCCTGAAGATGTCGGTCTCAATCCCGATGATGTGTCCGACAGGCTCATCAGCATGGGTCACAAGCGATTGTTGCCGAAGGATGCGATGGCAGACCTCTCGCTCATCGAAGGCCGTGCCCACGCTCTGATCGAGGCCAACACGTTTCCGTTTTTGAGCGGTGTTGGCCATTTCCTGCCGAATCCGAAACTGGAGGAGGTCACCCAGAAGCTCAAGGACATGGAACTTGAGTTCTGGGATGCCAAGAACCACTTCCTCCAGCGTTACGCCAAGCTCCGTCGGGATGCGGCCCAGGAGTGGCGTCAGATGGCCGACAAGCTGGTGAAGGACCCGGAACGGCTGCTGGCCACCATCGAAGCGTCATTTCCCGATCCCGACAACATGAGCAGGTTCTTCAGCTTCGACACGCAACTGTTCCAGATCACGGTGCCGAAGAAGGTGTCGCTGGAAGTGCTCAACCTGGCTGACCAGCGAGCCGTTATCAAAGCTCGTGACAAAGCTGCTTCGGAAGCCGCCGTGAAGATCCGGCATGATACCGAGAGGTTCGTCGCCGAGAGCATCGCTTCATTGCGGGAACAAACAGCCCAGCTCTGTGACGAGATCATCCAGAGCATCGGCTCCGGCAAAACCGAAGGCGTGCATCAGAAGACGCTCAACCGGCTGGTGAAGTTCATCGAGCAGTTCAAGTCGCTCAACTTCGCCAACGATTCCGAGATGGAAGAACAGTTGGAGAACGTTCGCAAAGAACTCCTCTCCAAGACGGCCCAGGAATACCGGGATGATGCCACGGCCCACAAGCAACTGACCCAAGGCATCGCCCAACTCAGGAACACGGCCCGCATCTTGGCCACACAGGACGCTACTGAACTTGTGCAACGGTTCGGCGAGCTTGGTCGCCGAAGGCTTCATCTCGCGGCCTGAGCAACAACTCACGCCAGACAGACAGGGAGCCGCATCGAACGGGATAGAACCTGAGGTGCGGCTCCCTACCCATTTCCACATCAACCACAACGAAAGGAATAACCATGAGTCACTTCGTGACCATCAAAACGCAGATAAAGGACATCGAAGCCCTGAAGTCCACATGTCAGGAGCTGGGCCTCACAGTCCTGCAAAACGCCAAGGCCAGAGGGTTTGGCGGCACGGAAGTTCAGGCCGATCACGTCATCAAGCTCAAAGGCCCGTATGACGTTGCCCTCAACCAGCAGAAGGACGGGAGCTTCGCCCTCTCAACCGATTGGTGGGATGGGCATGTCGAGAAGGAAGTCGGCAAGGATTACTGCAAGTTGATCCAACTCTACGCGGTCCACAAGGCCATCCGGGAAGCCAGGAAGAAAGGCCATCTGGTGAAACGTCAGAACCAACAGGACGGCTCCATCAAGCTCGTTATCCAGGGATGCTAATGAACCGATCTATTGTCATCATCATCGGCCCCAAGGGAGAAATTCTGATCGAGGGCGTGGGCTTCAAGGGCAGCAGTTGCGAAAAGGCGACTCGCTACATCGAGGAAGCCTTGGGAGCTGTCTGGCATCGGGTGAAGAAGCCCGAATACAGCCAAGTCGCAACCAGCAATCAACAGGAGGTAGGAGCATGAAGACCAAGTCCGTCTTAAACTTCCATCCATCGGGAACGGTCTGGGGAATCTACACCGAGTGCTTCGACCTTCGGGTTCTGGGCCGGTTAAGAATCTTCCGGGCTACATCCATCCAGTTCAACCAGCGTAAGCAGGAATGGGAAGTGAAGGACCGGGTGAGGACGGTGTTGTTCTCATCGCCTTCACGCCAAACCTGCCTCGATTGGGAACTGGAAAACCTCATCAAGCCGTAAACCACAGGAGAATCATCGTAAACTATGAAAGAACAACTGAAGCGTTATATCCGGGCAGGGTATCCGGGCCTCTACATCGTTTCGCATGAGGAAGCCCGGGTTGAAGCCGAACTGAAGGCCGTCGCCGAAGAGCTGAAGCACAAGCTGTATGCCTGGAGCATCACGGACGGCATGGTGGATACGGCTACAGGAAACGTCACCGACTGCCATGACGCCGTGGATACCCTGGCGGCCATATCCGGGCTGCCTGAGAACAGCATCGTGCTCTTGAGGGACTACCACCTGTTCTTCGAGGAAGCCAATCCAGTGACCGTGAGGACATTCAAAGACGAACTGCTCTCAGCTAAAACCAAAGGCGTAACGCTGTGCGTGCTCGCCTGCCGGTTGAAGCTTCCAGCGGAACTTGAACGTGAAATGACCGTGGTGGAGTTCGCACTGCCAGGACGTGAGGAGATTCATCACGTTCTGGAAGGGATCGTCCAGTCCGCCAAACTCAAGAAGTTGGAGAACAGGGACCGGGCTTGTCTGATTGACGCAGCCACCGGGTTGACCACGCAGGAGGCAGAGAATGCGTTTGCCTTGTCGGTTGTTGAAACCGGCAAGCTCGATCCGGCCGTTGTTGCCAGAGAGAAAGCTCTGACGATCAAAAAGAACGGCTTATTGGAGATCGTGAACACCAAGGAGTCGTTGGATTCCATCGGTGGTCTGGACGTGCTGAAGGACTGGCTGATCCAACGCAAGGAAGGGTTCTCGGATAAAGCCAAGAAGTATGGCCTACCGGTGATGAGAGGGCTGCTCATCATCGGAATCCCCGGCACTGGTAAATCCCTCACTGCCAAGGCCACGGCCAAGGTGTTCGGGCTGCCACTGCTCAAGCTCGATGCTGGACGGATCTTCGGTGGCCTGCTCGGTCAGAGTGAAAGCAATCTCCGGTCGGTGATCCAAACTGCGGAAGCCATTGCACCCTGTTGTCTCTGGATTGACGAGTTGGAGAAATCGTTCAACGGCAGCAAAAGCTCCGGGATGACTGACGGCGGAACATCATCCCGTGTCTTCGGATCGTTCATCTCGTGGATGCAGGAAAAGACCAAACCTGTGTTCATCGTCGCCACGGCCAATGATGTGTCGCAGTTGCCGCCGGAGTTCTTGCGTAAAGGCCGGTGGGATGACCTGTTCTTCTGCGACCTGCCCAATCAGGAAGAGCGCGAAGCCATCTGGAGCATTCAGATCATCAAATACGGCCGCAAGCCTGAAGAGTTCGATCTGGTGCAACTGGCGAAGGCCACTGCTGGTCTGACCGGCTCCGAGATCGAAGGCGTATTCGTGGATGCGCTGTATCAGGCATTTGCAGATGATCGTGAACCCACAGACCTGACGATTGCCCAGGTGCTCAATGACTTCGTGCCGTTGTCGAAACTGATGAGCGAACAGATCAACGGCCTGAGACAATGGGCCAAGGGCAGGGCGAAAATGGCAACTTCCACGTCTCAATCCGAAACTAGGCTGCGGAAGATTGCGGCTTGACCGGTAAAGAGAAGAAGTCCTCCGGGGTTTCTTTTCTTTAGCGATCAGTTCAAGTGGGCTTCTGCTTCTTTTGCTGTGGCGGAATCACTATTGCCCTGGAATTGTGAGCATCGGCAGTCGGTCGAAGTTGGCATTGCGCGTAATGTTTACGCGCGGGTTTCAGGAGTCGTTTTTGCCGACAATCATTCAATGCCTTCGCGGAGTCCGAATACTAATCGCACATTTTCCCTCGACAACGTCATTCCTCAAGATCGTCGTAAAGCCAAAGAAGCGTCACAACACAGTCATACCAGTCGAGGTATCGGCTGTCCTCCATGATTTCTTTCTCCGTGTCATTTTCGAACTGCGAAAGCCAGGCATAGGCCGGACTTCTCACCATTTTCTTCGTGTCAGTCGACTTGCCCGCGACGATTTCACCAGCACCAGAATGCGGATGAAGCGTGCCAGTTCGGATTTGTGGCCAAAAGTCTTTCGCACGGTGAAACCACTTCACCTTTCCGCCGATGCTAACGACGAGCGCAACCTGTTCAATCGTGTAGTTCGCATACTGAAAAGCTGTCGCCATTGTGCTTGTCGAGAACTCGCTCGCCAACTGATCAATGAACGCCAATGATGGAACCGGTTTCTGGATTCTCGGCTTAAAGAGGAATTCTGGCATCAACAGCTCTGCGGCAAACAAGTTGGCCTCGGCCTCCTCGCCAGGATCATTCCAGACCGTGAAGTTCTTTGCCGTGTCGTCGCGATCAAGTCCCTCTCGTGGATGCAAAATGTAGTGCCCGATCTCGTGTGCAATCGTGAAGCGGCGCCTGCCACGGTTCATGCCGGCCTTGACACGTATCGTCCCGCCCGTGGCGCCAGGGGCGACGATACGGCCTTCCGCATTGTCGAGACCACCGTCTTCGATTCGGAGTGAGCCGGCTTGATGTGCGAGAGTCAGCAAGTCGATTTCGTCCGGCGACTCTACCCACAACTGTTTCAACAGTTCATATGCTTGGGCTTTGCAGTGTGCCTGCCGGACACTGCTCAACCCTTGCTGTCGAATGTTTCCGAACGCATTCACTTTTCTGAAGCGGACCTGGAAATGTCCTCAAGCCATGACCTGAGTTCATTTTCCGAGAGCTCGGTGCCTTGTTGGTTGCGGCAGCGAGCGAGGGCGGTCTTCTGCAATGCCACACCAAACACTCCGTTTGCTACTTGTTCGCGAATCGCAAGAAGTTCGACCATTGTCTTCTGACGCAGGTCTCCGAACAAGGTCGCCGCTGCAAACTGAGTTTGCTCTTTGGCCTTGTCAGCCGCCAAACGAATCTGCTGCTGATAGCCTTTGCGGACTGTTTTGGAGAACTTGGCGAGGAATTCGTCAACGTTCACCCCTTGAGCCGCAAGTTCAGCACGAAGTTCGGTCACGGACATATCCGCATCGTCAGCCAGAAGTACGTCCAGTGCTCGGACGGCTTTGTGATAATCTTTGCTCATGTGGATTGCACTGTTCCTTTGTTGAACTCGGCCAAGACCGTCGGCACAACGGCCTTCAGTTTCTTTCGCAGTTCGTAAACTCTCGGGACCGGAAACCCGGTCGCTTGCGATTGGGACTTCACGTCATCAGCTCCATCCTCGATTGCCATCACCAAAAACTGCAGTTCTTCGCTCTTTTGAACTTCCGGGGCCTCCAACAGAAGCCCAAATAAAAGCTTTGCATCATGATTGTTCGCGACGTCGAAATCAGGCGTAGGATCGTCCGCAGCAATGAAGTCGCCGACGGCATCTGTCATCGCCTCCACGGAGGCTGCTTTAGCTCCTTTCCTCTGATGCAGCGCCCAAAGCCGGCTTTCGATGCCCTTCTTCAGCTGTGCCTCGATAGGATATTTCGCGTCGAAGTTGCGATCACCGGCGAGGTATGCCTGTATCACCTCTTCAACAATGATTTCTGGATCCGTGCCTTCCGGCAGAGGGTGGCTCTCCGACCACCGGTAGCGACGCGCGGCAAGGATCATGCAATGCCGCAGCATAACCAAAGCTAGTCGCTCTTGGTTTTGTCTCAGATGTTCCAGCTGGTCTTCAGTCATACATCAAGGTGGCCATAGGTAATGGCTGGTGACACATGCGAATTCGGAGAAGAATTATCAACATTCTTTTCCAAAACAAGCTGACTCACCAGCCAAGTAAATTGACGGCAAGAACGGCCCGTAACCGTTTCTACCGTAATTCATAATGGATACACAGAATAAACACCAGTCAGGCCACAGCGATGCTGTGGCGAAACATGCGCCTGAATGCCACCCTGCGTCAAAATGGGCGATTGTCCTTGGTGACCGGCTCTTCCCGATGCCGCGTCGTAAACTCACAGCCCGCGACATCCTCGACCAAACAGGCACCGCCAAAGAGTTTGTACTAGTGCGTGATTATGAGAGCCCGCATGACGTCGCCTTCGATGACAACGCGCTGGTGGACTTGGCCGACGGTAATGTTTTTCTGCCCACCCCAAGGTGTGAGGCCACACCCCAGCGGCACTGCGCAGCACCAGCCAAGCTCGCCTTTGTTTGTGACGACCTGTGGGAGGTAACGCTTATCGGGCAACAAACCGGGCATTCCCTCAAGCGGTTGCTCGGTCTCCCGGACGATGCGGAATTGCTTCGAGATTTCGAGTCGCCGAACGACCAACCAATCCGCGACGAAGAGACTACCATGTTCGCCGACGGGCCGGTGTTCACGGCACGTCGACTGACGCTCACCGTGAAGGTTAACAATCAGCCCGTTCATTTCACCACGCGGCGGGTTACGGGGCTGAACATCAAGCAGACCGCGATCGAGCAAGGCGTCAAAATTGACATCGGGTGCGTTCTCTACCGGTTGAAGCCGGACGGCAGCTTGGGGCCAGCGATTCGAGACGATGAACCAGTTGTGCTGAAGCACGGCGACGCGTTCAACTGCGTCGCGCCGGACGACAACTCGTAGTCATGAAGCTGGAAGTCCAGCAGGCCATTGAAGAGATTCGGAACGCATTTCCTGGCGTGATGCTTGAAGTCGAACCAGATCCGGAAGGTGGCGCTTTCGTGAAAGCGCACGATTTCCACCTCGGCCATCAGTATGAGCAAGAGCGGTCGTGGAGCGCGTTCCGAATTACCTTTCAATACCCGTTCGCCGATATCTATCCGCACTTCTTCTTGCCAAATCTCCGGCGTAAGGATGGCAAGTCCTTGGGTGAGGCATTTCACCTAAACAAACAATGGCAGCATCCGGGAAGTGTTGAGCCGGCGACGATGGTCTCGCGCAAGTCGAATCGCCGGAACCCAGCAACCGAAACTGCCGCGTTAAAACTCGCCAAAGTGCTCGACTGGATTCGTTCACGATGAAGAGGACTACATTTCGTATCAGTGCCCCATTGTTCGATCGGCTTGAGCGTCATCTCTTTCCTGGGGATCATGACGAACACGGCGCCGTGATCGCGGCAAGTGTTGCCGAAACGAAGCACGGAACGCGCTGCCTTGCTCGCGAGGTCATCCTCGCACGCGATGGAGTGGACTACGTTCCGGGCAGGTTCGGCTATCGTGCATTAACTGGCGAGTTCGTGGCCCGTGCATCAAACCACTGCGCGCGTGAACGGTTAGGCTACTTCGCGGTGCATTGTCATGGAGGGCAAGATTCGGTTAGTTTTTCTAGCACCGACACCGAATCACACGAACGTGGTTACCCGGCCCTCCTCGACATCACTAACGGCGGTCCTGTTGGTGCACTTGTGTTTGCACGCAATGCTGTCGCCGGGGAGATATGGACATCCACTGGGGTCAACAAACTCGATAGCATGACCGTGATTGGACTGAACAGTCGGTGCCTTTACCCACATCTGCCAAAACCGCGTGGTATCTGTGACGAGACCTATCACCGCCAGTCATTGATGTTCGGCGCGGTCGGTCAACACTACCTCGCCCAGTCAAAGGTTGGAATCATCGGCCTTGGTGGGGTTGGCTCATTGGTGAACGAGTATCTCGCCCGCCTTGGGGTCGGGGAAATCGTCGCCGTAGACTTTGACAAAGTGGAACGTAGCAATCGATCTCGAATCGTCAACTCGCGCTGTGCTGATTCATGCGATTGGCTACGCTACTCCAGTTTTCGTCCCCTGCGCCGCCTCGGTGATCGCCTGGCGAAACAGAAGGTCAGGATTGCCGAGAGAGTTGCGAAAGAAGCAAACCCGAACATCAACTTTCAAGCTTTAGTTGGTGACGTGACGGAGTTGAACATCGCTCGTGCGTTTCGAGACACCGACTTCCTTTTTCTGTGCGCCGACTCGATGCAAAGCCGCCTCGTCTTCAATGCACTCGTTCACCAATACCTCATCCCCGGTATTCAAATCGGCTCCAAAGTTCCGACGAACAAGACGACCGGCAACCTCGGTAATGTCTTCAGTGCTGCGAGGCTGATTTTGCCCTTTCGCGGCGGCGGGTGCCTTCTCTGCAATGAACTGATTCCAGCCGCAAAGCTTCAAGACGAAGCTCTAAGTCCCGAGGAGCGACACAGACAACGCTATGTCGAAGACCAACTCGTAAACGCTCCGAGTGTCATCACGCTTAATGCGGTAGGAACTGCTCAAGCCACAAATGATTTCCTATTCCACTTCCTCGGTTTGTTTGATGACACACACGCAAGGCTCGGCTACCTCATGCATTATCCCTGCGAAAGGACTTGGCGGTCGACTGAATGTCGTGCTGACACTGGTTGCCTTCACTGCGATACAAGCTCGCATGGCGTTTATGCGCGTGGAGACAGAGCTTCACTTCCCTGCAAGTGTAAGGCGCAACCCGCCGAAGGCCCTAGTTTCACTTTGTTCCGGCTCTAAAACACTGCTGCCTTTACCGGTTGAAAGCTGAAGACTGATTGCTTTCGTTATCATTCATGCTGTGAAGTTTCCGGAAGCCTTTCTGCAGCCTGCCAGTGCCACCGACAATAACAACGAGAATGCGGCTGTGGGGCCCGTCGCCGCCGTGGCCTTTAACGGTTCAACACCGTTCTCACTATGCCATTTTGGTTTCTGATTGTGACTTGGGTTACAAGCTCGTCGATGTCAAGAACACCTCGCTCGATCCCAAACTCAACAATTGCTTTCCTAGGACCGCCTTTCTTCCGTCGCCAATATTCAAACGGGTAGTCGGCAATACTCGAAAACACATCCCTCCCTCTAGGATGGGGAAATGGTTTTGTGCATCCGGCGTTCATAGGGCAAAGTGTAATCCGGTCATTATATCGTTCCACCAACCCCCGCGTATCTACTGTCAGCACACAATGATTTCCACCTCGGTAGGCGCGAGCAGAAAGGAGAGTGATCAGGCGTTCTTCAGTCAGCCAAAAAAACACTTTTCCGTTCAGGAGTTGATACCATTCCTGCGGTGTGATTCCATTGAGTGCGCGCTGTAATCCAATATCGTCCATTGGCTTATTGTCACGAATGATCGCTCGCCCATGAATCGGGTGCTCGATCGCTACACATTCTGGTCTCCGGCGAGCTTCTATGAGTTGGCGCTGATCACCGCGAATTGCGAATAAGTCCAAGAGGGCGCAAACACTGAGCAGTCCATGCCGCTGAATCCCAAGCCAAGCATCTTCATGGGCCATGTGATACACGCTGGGGAAAGTGCGGATGAGAGTTTCTGTATCCATGCGAGGGTCACCACATCCTTCTATCAATGACACTCCGAAGATTAAACCCCGTTGAGACGAGCGTGACAGGTGCAGACGCCACGCGCTCGACCTCCTCAATGAATTGGATAGTCTCTGGAGTGAGCTGTTCAAAACGCATCGCTTGGGTATTATCGCAGGAAATATAGTCAACGAACGTGAGCGCGATATCCGTCGGCGCATTCAACGTTGCCGCGGTCCGTAGAAGGTTCCAGTCGAATTCCGCAACTCGACGCTGCTTATGTGTCGTGGTAGTCATCTCGGCCCCTCGGAGATCTGTTTCGGCGTATCCACTGCGGCGGGCAATCTCTTTCCAATCGAGTTCCTGTGACATTGGACCCGATGTCCCCCTGTTTCCGTCTTGGACTCTGATCGGATAGGTTCGACACACCATGATCACCTTTTTCACGCGGTTCGGAGAAATGCCAGCCTCGGCCAAAGAACCCGCAACAGTTGTATCTCGCGAAGTCACGTGCGGATAATAACCATGGTATAAACTCAGCCCTGTCCCTTGTGTGCCTTCCAACAAAACACGGCGAAGTTTGTGGAACGTATCTTCAAGCACTTCCCTGCCTGGTCGGATGAATGGCCTTAGTTCCTTGAAGTCCTTAGCAAGCAAGACTTGTTTTCCGCCCGCACCACGTAGAATTCGACGTGCTGTCGCAGCGCCAACACCTTGACCTGTGGAGCCTATTCGCGCGACCAAATCCTTCTCCTGTTTGATGTCGGCCTCAGTAATAATCATCGCCTGTGGGTCAATGAAAAGTCGCTCAGGATCGACTTGGCAGTCGGCTATTTCCTTCAGCAGTGTCTTGACATTGATGACCGCTCCAGCAGCAATCATGAGTTGGGCTTCGCATCGTCGTGTCCCAGAAGGCAGTTGATGAAAAGCGTATGGCCGAGGCTCTTCCCAGACTTTGTGCCCCGCATTGGGACCTCCGCCTCGAATAAGCAAATCATATTCCGGGGCAAGATATGCAGCTACTTGGCCTTTCCCTTCACTCCCATACTGGCCCCCGACAAGAACGTCGACAAGACGCAGGTGATCGCGCCCGAAAAGGCCAATATGACTGGCCACCCGAATGAGAACGTCTTGTTCCGTGCAACGATCTGTCTGTATGACCACATCGGCAATCTGCCGTAGTGTGTGAACTTTCTTCTCGGTTCGATTCACTTGCACGGCATCGTATGAAGGCAACTCTCTGATGTCGTCTGGCTTTCGGTGTGAATACCGGTCACGTAAAACATCTATGGTCGCATCAAGATGAACGTGGACCACCCTCTGCCCATAGGCCCGACGAATGGAATCCACTTGGCCGCGCATTCTGACCGAATCCAAAACGACGACAGCGTCCTCCGTCAACGGCTTTACGGCTTCCAACAAATCTTCGCACACCCACGCACCCTTTGTTCGCTTGTCGAGCCGTTCACCAAACGCCTGCAAAGCTCCTCGCTCCTGGGGAATTCTCGCACCCCGTTTCTTTAGAAATTCGCGCGTCTTTAGGCGCGTTACGTCAAAACGCTGAACAAGTTTGTCAGCAAGCGTTGTCTTTCCGGCACCAACGTTGCCAGACAGAATGACGATTCGCTTTGGCATACAGAGCCTTTCGATTGTTCTTACTTGGCACTCAAATCAAACAAGCTGGGTTGCAACTTGCGCACGGCTAGTTGCTGACTAGGCAGGTCGTAAACTGTAACACTTAAGCCGCGAGCACAAAGAACCTCATCTATGAGGTTCTCAATCAAAGTCCAAGCACCGCCTCCTTGCCCAGCACCGATGCGGGGCATGTGGATACTGGCATGGTGATCCAAAGCAAACTCTGCTATTTGTTCCAAGCACGCTTTGAGGGCGGCGTAGCGAATTCGAGGGGTTGGGGAAGGACCGTAACCATGTTGGCAAACCATCTGCAACACAATCGTCTGCTCATCTAGTTTCGTATGATAGACATTACCAAGGGAAAGCGCACGATGGGTGGTCATTACCCAATCGCGAAAGGCGTTTTGCACATGGGGCCATTTTTTCCGAACTGCCAAGCCAAAACCTGCTCCCCAATTCGGCGTCTTGTCATTGACGACGTGCGCGATGATACGCAAATCGCTCCCCCTTGGTTCTGTGGCGTCCCCAACGAGAAACTGAATACCTCGCGCTTCGCCTGCTCTTTCAGGAGAGGAATGCACAATTCCAACGACGCGGGGAAAACGTGCGCCGGGAAATGGAGGAATGCCAACAGCTTCCAGATGAACGGGGCCAAAACCAGCATCCCACGTTTCATCACCCTTGGCGGTGTAACCGATTGCAGCACACTCACCCACGTGGGTGTCCTGCGGGAGCAAACAGCCACTTGTTGTCGTCAATGGCCAAGTCCGTGAGCCAATTATGTAGTCCAAAACAAACTTGTCCGGATGCCGCCCCTGTTCCTTGCGCGAGGCCGCGAACACCGCACAACTGTTTTGTGTCAGCTTCACCACACGCAACAAAACGGCTTCGATTGAGACCTCGAACTGCTTTCGCAATTCGAGCAACCGATCAATGCCGACATCCCCGCTTTTAAGCTCCTGGAAGGCGCCCACGGGCATAAGGAACTCGGCAGCTCCAAGATTGCAGAGCATTTCAAGTTGCCAATCGTCCCCTTCGCGCTCGCTTGCCAAGAGCCGATGGCGCACGGATTCGTAACAGTCAGGAAACAAGGTATGTGCCAACTCATGAGCGATTGAGAAACGAATTCGTGCTTTCGGCTTGCAAGGATTGAACTCAATCTGGCAACGCCGGTCTGGCAATGGAACTATTCGAGCGTCGGTAACGTCTTCACTAGGAACAACTCGAAACCCCATGTGCTCTGCGAGTTTCGCAGGATCGAACGGAGGTCCTGACCATCCGGCCTGCATGGCTTCAAGGGTTACAGCGTTAGCGCGTGAACGAATGTCATGAATAGGGTCATTGCCCGGCAACGCGCGGATTGACGGGTGGGTCCAAAACCGACTGATTTTGCTGGCGTGAGCCTTCATGCCTTTACCACTGTGTTCTTAACCATCTCGACACGGGAGGGCGGCGCACAACATCACGCCGCTGAAGCCAACAAGCCACGGTCGCTTATCTTCCAGATGGAGCTGACGGAGATTATCCCGGATGCCTGTAAACATCGTGGGGCGGAGTGTATGGCGGTAAACCAATGCCGGCAAGGAAAAGGGAGGCAGGAAGCGGGAAAGCCATTGTTGCTGTTGCCAAAGGTGTCCACCCGTGGTCCTGCGTGTGCCCTCCTTTGCCGCCGTTGCTGCCGTCTGCCGCTTTGCCTAGCGAACCCACTGATCTGACGATTGCTCAGCCTAGCGCTCTCAATAATACTGCTTGATGTAGCCGTAAGCTTTGTCGAACAGCTCTTGGTCGGTGTGGAGCTTGTATTTGAGCAGCGTCTTTCGCAGCTCTTTCTGCACCAATCGCTCGCCTTGACTCGTGTGCTGCCAGTCCGGGAAACGCACCTTCTTCACAATCTCGTCAATGTCGGTGACGATGCGTTCGACGATGATGTGCGTGGCCTTGCCCTTTGCTTCCTTGAACAACTCGGTCAGGGCTTCCTTGGCCCGGTCGCGTTCATCCTTCGGGTCGGCCTGCTTTTCGGCCTCCACAACATCTTTGGCCAGTTCGAGAATTTCTTTCAGGAACTCCAAGCTGGTCAAGAAGCCTTGCTCGTGACGTTCCTTGATCTTCTCCAGCCGTTCGCCAAGTGCGACGAACTTCGGATTGCCGAGATGCTTCCGCAGCCGGGCGATGAGCTTGATCTCGATCTCTTTGCCTTTCTTCACCGCGTCGGCGTCGTGGATGATTTCCTCCAACACCTTCGAGTCGAGCACCAGCGTATCCAAGTCGTCGCGAACGGCTTCGACGTGGACGTTCTCGTTGATCAATTCCACTGTCTTCGCGCCGAGCGCGTGCCAGAGCAGTTTGCCGTTGCCGCTCGGCGGCTTCACCGATTCATAAACCTGCGTGAGCCAGCGGTAGTCTTTCTCGTAGGGGCTGAGGCACGGGTCGGGTGACAACGCCTCCCAGATCGTGCCGAGCACGATATAATTGGCAGCGAACCTGTCGCGCACTTCGTTGTTCGGCAGGCATTGTTGCGCTGCCATCAATCCCTCGTAGCCGCCGACGTTTCTGTCCACGCCGGGGAAGAACGCGAGACATCTTTGCGCCTGCACCGGCAACGCCTTGCGCAACTCCTCGATGTTGCTCACCACCTGTTGAACGGCTTTCTCATCGAAAGCCAGCGCTCGCGCCACGTCGTCGAAAATGCCAATGTAATCCACGATCAAGCCGTGCGTCTTCTCCTGGCCAAACGTGCGGTTCGTCCGGCAGATGGCTTGCAGGAGATTGTGATCCTTCATTGGCTTGTCGAGATACATCACCTGAAGGATCGGCGCGTCAAAACCGGTCAGCAGTTTGCTGGTGACGATGACGAAGTTCAGCGGGTCAGCCGGGTCGCGGAAGCGGTCGAGCAGCTTCTCCTCAGCGTCCTTGTCGCGGACGTGCTGTTTCCACTCCGACGGATCGTTCTGCGCACCACTGATCACAATGGCGCTCGCCTCCGGACCAACCAGTTCATCCATCACCGCTTTGTAGAGCACGCAACACTCGCGGTCGAAAACCACCACCTGCGCCTTGAACCCGTTCGGCTCCACCTTCTGCTGGAAGTGCTTCACGATGTGCTGCACCACGGCGCGGATGCGCTCCGGGTTCTTCACCAGCACGGCCATCTTGGCGGCGCGCTTGGCGAGATCGTCGCGGTCCTGTTCGCTCAGCTCGCCGGTGATTTGCTTGAACGCCTCGTCAATCGCCGCCTTGTTGATCTTGAGCTTCACCTCCGGCGCTTCGAAATGCAGCGGTAGCGTCGCCTTGTCGCGGATGGAATCCTGGAACGAGTAGCGGCTCATGTAGCCCTTCTCGTCCTCGTCTGCGCCGAAGGCCCAGAACGTGTTCTTGTCCGCCCGGTTGATGGGCGTGCCAGTGAGGCCGAACAGGAACGCATTCGGCAGTGCCTCCCGCATCTTGCGGCCGAGGTCGCCTTCCTGCGTGCGATGCGCCTCGTCCACCATCACAATGATGTTCGACCGCTCGTTCAGTTTTCCGCCCGCTTCGGCAAACTTGTGGATCGTGGTGATGAGCACCTTGCGCACGTCCTGCCCAAGCAATGTCTGCAATTCTTTGCGATCCGCCACACCGACCATGTTCGGCACATCGGCGGCGTTAAACGTGGCGGTGATCTGCGTGTCGAGGTCAATGCGGTCCACCACAATCATCACCGTGGGATTGCCGAGCTTCGGATGTAGTCGCAGCTTCTGCGCGGCGAAGACCATCAGCAACGACTTGCCGCTCCCCTGAAAATGCCAGATCAGACCCTTCTTTGGGTAACCCTTCACCACGCGTTCCACGAGCTGGTTCGTGGTGAAATACTGCTGGTAACGGCAGATGATTTTGATGCGCCGGTGCTTCTTGTCCGTGGCGAATACCGTGAAGTTCTGCAAAATGTCCAGCACCACGCCGGGCTGAAGCATGCTCTCCACTGTCCGGCGCACGTCGGCCAGCGAACCTTCCGGCTCGTTCTCCCGCGTTCGCCACGGACCCCAGATGTCAATCGGCATGCGAATGGAGCCGTAGCGGAACAGCTTCCCCTCGGTGGCAAATGAAAAGGCGTTCGGCACGAACATGGCCGGCACCTGCTTCTCGTAAATCTCGTTCACCTGAAACGCGCCATCGAACCACGTCACCGCGCTGCGCGTGGGTGTCTTGGCCTCGCCGATGACCAGCGGCAGACCATTGACCACGAACACCACATCGAAGCGCTTTTCCACCGCGCCGGCCTGGTAAATCCACTGGTTGGTGACCACGAGCTGGTTGCCGGCTGGGGTGGCGTCCACTAGGCGCACCGGCACATGCTCGCCGTTCGGGCCGAACGGCATCGTTTTCTCGCCACGCAGCCAGGCCATGAAATTCTCGTTGGCCCGGACCAATCCATCGGCCTGCACGGATAGCAGAATCGCCCGCAGCGCGTAGATGACCTCGTCGGCGCGGTCGGGCTGGGACGCGATTTCGGGATTGAGCCGGATGAGCGCCAGCCGCAACCACGCCTCCACCATCACGTCGCCAGGCTGACGCGGAACATCCGTGGCCGGCACGTATTCCCACTTGGCGGGACGCAAATCCCCGCCGAGCGAACCGCCCCATCCGGGTGGGCTTTCGCGCAGGACCAACGCGCCTCCGCTCCCGCCACCGTGAGACGACAGCGCTTCGAGGATCATTCGCTCGACGGTGTTGGATTCATTGAAGCTCATGATGTAACCGCGTTCAGGATTGATGACTGAAGCTCACCGATCTTCGAGAGGTGTTCCAAGTTTGCGAGTTCTGCCTTTCTGATTCTGGCGTATGTGTCCGCAATCTTTTGCTGCTCTCGTTTTGGCGGAATCGGGATCTTTAACTTCGCGAATCGGTCTGCACCAAGATGGGCAATCGATGTGGTTTGGCTCGAAATGGCCGCAAAGACGCCAGTGTGAAAGCAATGCTGAAAAAAGGCGAAGGCGTAATCTGTCAGCACTTCCTCCCCGACCCGATAGCGAATGAGCGTGTTCTGAAAACAACATCCAGTAAGTTTGCCATCGTAGATGGCGCAACGTCCCACCAGTTCACGGCTTTGGCCCTCGTTTAGAAGAATGTCTCCCGGGCTCAGGGAGTAGGTCTGAAAATCTCGCTTGTCGAAGTCCATTTCGAGAACGTCGCTGTAATCAATGAATCCATCGAAGACATTCGCGACCCGAAGGTAGGGCTTGGTAAATGCGCCGGTTTGATACTTCGGCGCACGTTGGCGGCCAAGTTGGACGTCACCGCTCTCTTTGATCGTGACAGTTGGATAGTTTCGATCCGAGAAAGCTTCCTGCATCCTGGTCCGGCGCACGACTATTGCGGCCTGCGAGGACTTTTCGAATGCCTGCTTAACTTCATCCACCGCCCAGAGGATTTCGGCGATGCGGCGCTGCTGGTCGAGCGGCGGGAGGGTGAACGGCTCGTGCTTGAGCGTGGTCCAGTTGATGGTGGGCGAGAGCGAGCCGACCGAAATCTCAACGGCGCGGTTCATGAACCGGTCGCTCATCATCAGGAACGGCAGGAACTCCGGCAGCACCAGCGTCGGTTTCGCCCGCACGACCATCGCGTGCGCCGAGCAGATGCCGTCCATCTCCGCCACCGCCAGCTTGCGCTGGTAGGCCCGGCGGCGCCCAAAGATGATGTCGCCCTTCCGAAACCGCAGCTTCGTGCCGATGACATCGCTGCCCTTGCCCCACCACCGGATGTGCAGGCTGCCGGAATCGAGGTCATCCAGCCCCACGTAAATCTCCTCCGCCGCTGTGCTCGGCTCGACGCGCTCATTGACGCTCTCCGCGAACTCGCCAAACGCCATCGTCCGCCACCCCTTGCGGTCAAAGAGCGGCAGCCTGGCCCAGTGGGGATTCACCGAGAGCGGAGTCATGATGTCTATGGCGTGAAGATTCATCAATTGCTCATAACGACAAGCCAACGCTATTCATATGGTCCTGAAGTGAAATGACTCTATCACCACACTCAGCAGCAATTGAAGCTTTCTCAATGTCATGGTCGCCGGTAACCAAGAAAACCTTCGCGTCTTCAATTGAGTGAGAACTGCCAACGGAGAAACAAATCAAATAATCCCATAAGTAGTTACCCCATTTCTTTTTATGGTTGTCGATGCTATCAGGTGATGCCGAGGCGAGCATTTGCAACAATATCGACATCATTCGAAATGGCGTTGGATAGACATTTTGGATGACGCTCATCTTGCGGTAAGTCTCGTAAATACCAAGCCTCCGACCGGCCATTCTCGCGCACTCGTCAACGGTCCTTATTGCGAGAAAATCTTGCCAGCGCTGCAAATCCGGCGGTTGGCGTAGAAGGCGTTTCATACTCTCCTTCCACTGAGCTTCCAGTCGCATGACCTGATCTGCACACTTTCTGAACTTCTCGATCACATCCGGGTCTGTGATATCTGGAGCATATTGCCTCACGTAGCGCGGCAACATGCTGAGGTCTTTTACAAGTTGCTCATCTTCAGCCCTGACTGACTGGAAAAGTTGATGGCATACTTCCGACCGTGGCTCAGCACATAAGGATAATCCGCCCGAGCCTGTTGGCGATAAAGTGTGCTCGGCCAGTGCCGTCATGGCGGACATACAGGGGCTGTAGTGAGGATCATTCTCATCTGCGAGATGCGCTGCCAACTCCAACATGACTACAGGGTGAGCCAAGGCGCACACATTGCACTCAATCTCGCGCTGTCTTAATGATTGAACTTTGTGACGACCCAAACGGCGGTAGGCATTCGTATCGAAGATAACAACCTTCTTCGTGCCGAGCGGAAGGTTTGGTTGCGGAGTTGGCACACCATCTGCCACTGCTGCCGAGCCAGCGCCTACGCCCGCGCCGGTGCCGTCGCCGCCGCTGCTGCTCTTGCTGTTGCCGCTCATTCTGCTGGTGCTGGTGGTGGTGCCGGTGCCGGGGTTGGAGTAGTTGCCGTTGCTGCCGTTTCGTTAAACCGCCGCTCGAAATCTCCGACGATGCGAAGAACTTCGTCGAAGTCGGGGACATCGCCGAAGAACATTGTCTCTGACATGGCATCGTAATCGTGTTTCCAGAGCGGAATTTGTTCGGCTGTGGGGACGAGGCGAAGCGAACCGGGACGGAGGGATTCTTGGGCTTCTCTCTTCTTGCGGAAGAACACTGCGCGGTGCGCTGCAACGCGATCAAAGAGGCTGCGGTCGGCGGCAGCGCGATCACCCACACCGGCTTGGATGAGGCGATAGAGGTCGTAGTAGTGGCGAGCCAGCCGAACCTTCGGCCCATCGCCACCCCGAAAGGTTTCTTCGTGCAGCAGCATGGCCTTTTCCCAAAAAGTGCGCTCAGGGGCCACGGTGCGAACACTAAACTTGCCGTCGCCGAGAACTTCCGGTAGTGCTTCGCAGATGTAGGGCTGGATTTGGGGTTGCATGACCGGCTCGGTGTCGGAACGGGCACCGAGTTCGATCTTCACGACAGGCCGGAGGTAGGCGCTGGCGGGAAAAACGGTAGGATACTGGAAGAGGAGCGTTTGGCCGTCCTTGTCGGCCGGGTCATCGGCAAGGTTCCAAGTGAGTCCGGGCAGGCGGCTTTCAAGACGCCCGCGCAGCTCTGGCGCGAGAACGTTGCGAATGTAGTTCTGGCAGACGGTGCGCAGAGCTTCCAACCGGCGGTCGCGTTCTTTGTTGCTGATGCCAGGCTGCTGCGGAGCCTTGTCGCCACCAAAGCCGAGGGCGTCGCGATCCATGACCACGTCAATATCCTCGGAGAAGCGCTGGATGAGTTTCCAGCCTTTGGAGAGCGACGTGCCGCCCTTGAAGGTGAGCAGCGGGCCGGACTGCGGCAGCGTGAAGAGTTCGCGCAGTGTCCAGCAAACCCAGAAGTCCTTCTCGATGCTCGCGGGTTGCAGAGAAAGCCGACGACCGCTTTCGGTGCAAGCTGCAAGCTGGTCCTTTGGCAAAAGATGAAGGTAGGCGTCCATTGGTTATGGCGGTCAATCCTTGGCAAGACGGTGAAAAATGTCAGCGATCCACCCCGGCGCCTGAGGTGCATCCTTGACCAACGCAACGCGGTCAGCAGGTTTCAGATTCCGACGTAACCGGGCGATCACGTCATCGTCCACATGTTTTCGTCCGATCCAACGCAGGGCCTGAATCACCAGCGCACTCGCGGGATTCTTGGTTCTCATGGTGCGGGGAGTAGTGTGCTTCAGGACCACCGGGAATTTGCCCATTTGAATCCGGCGTTTGCGGCCATCGGTCAGGTAAACCGGCTTCATGGGGACTTGGTCGGACAGACCCAGCATGTTGGCGGCCTGCGCTCCCGAAGGCAAGAGCGTGGACTTGTCTCGGTTTGTGACGGCCTTGGCTACTGCGTCGGTGGAAGCGGAGAGCCGGCCAAGCAGAGGATGGTTTCGCGGCAGGTCGTAGAGACCACGGCCGACCTTCCTGAGAATACCGGCCCGCGTATTGCGCGAGAGTGCCTGATCCACTGCGGCACGGTTGCCCAAATCCAAAAAGTCTGCGGGCGTGAAGACACGTCCCTTCCCTTGCGACCGAATGCGGTCAAGGATGCGCCTGTCAATGGATTGAGCGTGTTTACCCATAACTTTTGTCAGAAAAAGATGCCTATATTTCTGACAAAAACAAGCTCCGTTTCAAGTGGTGATCGGTCAACCATTGGATGTCTTGAGCAAAGTCTCCAACGACTTGCGAATCCGAGCAGAACTTTCCAGCCAACCGTTGAGCGCAGCGGGCAGATCCGGTTTGTCTGCCTCCGCCGTGTTTGCATTAGTTCCACCGTTCGTTGCCACCGACGCGACATAGAGCGGAATACTCAAGTTCCCGTCCTTGGCTCGGATTTCTTCCAGCGTCGCAACGCGAGTGAAGCCGGGTTCGTCCTTGAACTTTTCGTAGGCTTTGACGATGCGCTCGATGTGGTCGTCGGTGAGGAAACTCTGGGCGCGTTCGCGAGTGACTTCATTGACAGCGTTGATCAAGAGGATGCGTCCTTTGCGCGCCTTCGGCTTGGCCGTGCGGCAGATGACGACACAGGCTTCCATCGGTGAGTTATAGAAGAGGTTCGGCCCGAGGCCGAGAACGCATTCGATGGCATCGGCTTCAATGAGCTTGCGCCGCATCTCCGCTTCCTCTTGCCGGAATAGGACGCCGTGCGGAAAAAGGATGGCGCAGCGGCCGGTCTTGGGCGCGAGGCTGCACTGGATATGCTGCCAAAAGGCGTAGTCGGCCCGGCCCTGCGGCGGCGTGCCATAGAGGTTTCGTCCCCACGGGTCAGCGGCGAAGGCGTCGCGATCCCATTGCTTGATGGAATAGGGCGGGTTGGCCAGCACCACGTCGAAACGTTGAAGACGGTCACTTTCGACAAACTTCGGTTCGCTAAGTGTGTCTCCGCGTTCGATGCGGAAATCCTCGATGCCGTGGAGGAAGCAATTCATCCGGGCAATGGAGGAGGTCATGAGGTTCCGCTCCTGACCATAGAGGCGGACGTTGCGCCATTCCTTGCCCTGCCGGCGCAGATGGGTGATGCATGAGAGCAACATGCCGCCCGATCCGCAGGTGGGATCGTAGATGGATTCGCCCGGCTGCGGCTCCAGCATCTCGGTCATGAGATGGACGACGGTGCGGTTGGTATAGAACTCGGCTGCGGTGTGGCCGGAATCGTCGGCAAACTTTTTGATGAGGTATTCGTAGCCGTTACCCAGCTCGTCTTCGGGCAGGTTGGCGACGGTGAGTTCGAGCGACGAGAAATGCTCGACCAAGTCGCGCAGCATGGAGTCGGAAAGCCGGTCCTTGTTGGTCCACTGGGCGTCGCCAAAGATGCCGTAAAGTTTGTCGGGATTAGCTGTTTCTATATCTCGCATGGCAGACTGAAGTGCCGCGCCGACGTTCTTCGCCGCTTTTCGCACCTCGCGCCAGTGGGCAGCCAGCGGAACTTGGAAACGATGATTCTCCGGGTAGGCAGCGAACGCCGTATCGCCACCGGACTCTTTCAACGCCGTTTGCGTCTCCTCGTCGAAGACGTCGCACAGGCGCTTGTAAAACAGCAGCGGGAAAATGAACTGCTTGTAATCGCCGGCATCAATCGTTCCCCGCAAGAGCGTGGCTGCGCCCCAAAGGTAGGACTCAAGCTGCTGTTGGGAGATACGCAGGCTCATTTGAGCAGGCCCTCCCGCTTAAGCATGCCAACGAGCTTCTCTTCAGCGGCGAACGCGGCCGTTGCGCTTTGCTGAAGCCGCTTCATCGCCTTATCCACCGTAAGCATTTCCTGCTTGATGTTCGGCTCGACGTAGCGCGGGATGTTGAGGTTGTGGTCGTTGGCGGCAATCTCATCGAGCGTCACCACGCGAGCGATACTTTCCACGTTCCTGTAATTGCGATACCACTGGTGGATGTGCTCGACATGCTCTGGTAACAATTCGTTCTGGGCACGGCCGGTCTTGAACTCTTTCGAGGCGTCCAAGATGAGCACTTTGTTCTTCCGGTCCTTCGTCTTGCGCTGGCGGAAGACGAGAACGCAGGCGGCAAGGCCAGTGCCGTAGAAAAGGTTCGGACCAAGGCCGATGACAGCTTCGAGAAGGTCCATGCCGAGAATCTTCTTCCGAATCTCGCCTTCTTTGCCCATGCGAAAGAGCGCGCCGTGCGGCAGCACCACCGCCATACGCCCGGTTTTCGGTGCCATGCTTTTGATCATGTGCTGCACCCAAGCGTAATCGCCGCTTTTGCCTGGTGGCATTCCGGCAAAGTTCCGACCGAACGGATCGCTGGCCCAAACTTCGTCACCCCACTTCTCCAACGAGAATGGCGGATTGGCGATGACGCAATCGAATGTGGCAAGATTATCGCCGGAGAAAAACGCCGGATTGCGCAACGTGTCACCACGCACAATTTGGAAATCCGATGCTCCGTGTAGGAAGAGGTTCATCCGGGCAATGGCAGACGTGGTGAGATTCTTCTCTTGTCCGAACAACTTGCCCCAGAGCGTGCGGTCATCGCCGTGGTTTTCTTTTACGTGATGGATGGCTTCCAGCAACATGCCTCCCGTGCCGCACGCTGGATCGTAGATGGACTCACCTTCCTTTGGGTCGAGGATGTTCACCATCAGTCGCACCACCGAGCGTGGCGTGTAAAACTCGCCCGCCTTCTTGTTGGTGGCGTCGGCGAACTTCTTGATCAGGTATTCGTAAGACTGACCGAGAATGTCTGCCTGCGCGGCTTGATTGCCGAGATGGATACGAGAGAAATGCTCGATGAGATCACGGAGCAGCGAGTCAGGGAGCCGATCCTTATTGGTCCACGCCGCATCACCGAAGATGCCGTAAAGCGTTTCCGGGTTGGCTTTCTCAATGCCGCGCATCGCCTTTTGCAGCGCCTGACCGACATTGGTTGCCACCTTTCGCACGTCCTCCCAATGGCAGTTCTTCGGGATCTGAAAGCGGTAGTTTTGTGGGAACTGGGCGTATTCTTCGTCACCACCAGATTCCGCGAGCGCGGCCTGATACTCCTCATCATGCACATCCGAGATGCGTTTGAAGAACAGAAGCGGGAAAACGTAGGTCTTGAAATCCGCTGCATCAACCGGCCCGCGCAAGATATTAGCTGCCTCCCAGAGGTGGGATTCGAGCTGACTAAGAGTGACGGCCGAGGCAGTCATACGGCGACCCGGAGGCTGGATTCAAATCCGGAGGCGGAAGTCTTTCCGTTGTCTGAAGTCATGTGAGTTCTTGCACCCATTCGATTACCTTGTCTAGCGGCGGGATAATGGCAGCCGCAGTTGTCTTCCGCAATTCACAAAACATCCGAGGCGCAGTAGCGGGTGGGTTGGCGCAAGGCTTGCGGTCTCGAATCGTGAGCAGATCGAGATTGCCATCGTGCAAGATATTTCCCAAAGAAGAACCAACAAGGAGCGGCTGCATGAGCGAAACGATTATAAAAGTGACACGTGAAGAACTTTATCAACAGGTATGGACGACGCCGATGACGCAGCTGGCGAAGAAGTATGAGATTTCGAGCGTCGCACTGGCAAAGATCTGCAGAAAATTGAATGTGCCGCGGCCAGGCCGTGGTCATTGGCGGCGAATCCAGGTGGGGATGAAAGTCTCACAGCCGCCCTTACCGGAGGCGGGCAAAAGCAAACGAAATGAAGCCTTCATCCGCCCCATCTCAACAAGACTTTCTCCGACCTTGCTGACTCCAGAGATGCGCTTGCTCATCGAGACTGAGTCTCGGCCAGAAAACCGGATACAAGTTCCCGGCAGCCTGCGAAATCCTCATCACCTGATTTGTCAGAGCAAGGCCGTTTTTGAATCTGACAAACTTCGTTCCTCTGATGTCATGTGGTCACCACCCAATCAACCTCGTCTGAACCTGTGGACATCCAGTGCGAGTCTTCCACGGGCATTGCGGATAATGGACACGCTTCTGAAAGCTCTGGAACAACGAGGACTCGCTATCGAACTGAACGCTCGCCAGGGCCAAGAAACACGCGTGATTGTGGGTAAAGAAAAAGTCTGCATCGAGCTTCGTGAGTTAGCGGATAGTATCGAACAGCCGGCCGAAGAGCACTGGTTTCACCGGCGTAGAAGCCGCCTGTGTTTTCGGATTGTCGAATACCAGCCTGAAGGAGGTCGGAAAACATGGAGAGACGGCAAACGCTACTGCTTGGAGGATTGTCTCAATGAAATCGTCATCGGCATCATGGCCAGCGCCGAAGCCAAACGTCAGCAGCGATTGAGATGGGAAGAGGAGGAGCGCCAGCGACGAGAAGAAGAGCGTCGTCGTCAGGAAGAAGAAAGGCTTCGACAAGAAGAGGCGGCGTGTCGGAAAGGCCTCGAAGATCAAGCCGCTTCTTGGGCTAGGAGCACTCAGATTCGCGCGTTTCTAAAAGCGGGCGAACAAGTCGTGACAGAACGGGCCGGACATTTGACACCTGGAAGCCGGGAGGCGAAATGGTTCGAATGGGCCTACCGCCATGCGGATCGTCTAGACCCGTTCAAGAACGATTATTTTCAACCGCTATTGGATCTGGCAAGTGCGCCGACAACAGCAAGCGCCTAGAAGGCGCCAATTCCACAAGTCGCGACAGCGGAGCCAAGCCCCAAAGGACATCGTGGAAAACATCCAGTCCAGCTTGGCACAAAGTTCAAAGCCGTTTTCACGCTTGTTTTTATCTGCTGCCGCCGCAATCTCCGACCTCTTAGTGTTGCAGAAGCAACGATGGCGCACGACGAGTGAAAGAAACGCTACTACCACTCGTGTGTGTGGTATTTTCACCGCCTAAAAAGTAGTAACCCAAAGTAGTAACCCTGCGAAAAACTTTGGCGATATCTGGCACTACTGGGCAATACGCGAATGGCGACGTAAGCTTCTGCGGTCCTTACTCTAAGATACATGGCGGTGCTTGGCGCCATTTGTAACTACTTGTATTGGAATGACTTAGCAAACCGCCCCTTTCGGCCACTCAGGCACCTCTCCGCTCGGCCAAACCTGCGCGGCAGCTTACGCGCCTCCCCCGAAACGTCAAGTGGGGAAACGCTTTTAACGCGTCCTGCTGTCCGCTTGCCTCTGTCCGTGCCCGCGTCCAGCACTCCTGCATGGTCGCTGCGGCGCCAAACCCGGCAGCCTGCTCAAGACTGTGCACGGGCTCTTGGGACGTGCACTGTCCCGGCTATCTGGAAGAAGTCGACAGCGTGGCCCACTAAAGAACGGCATGGGATTGACGATTGTTTTCGGCTTGAATGAAACTCTGAATCGAGCGATCAAACACTAAGCAAGGTCCAAAATGACTGTTTCCCTGAAAAAGCTTTCACTGGCCGAATGGGATGCATACAGAGGGGACGTTGATTTCCACGTCCGACTGGAAAACGATGAGTTTTTCATCGACAGCTTCCGCAGCAACATTGAGGACGCAGACAAAGCTCACCTGACGACGTTCGTTTGCCATTCGTGGCAACAAGTGGAAGCCTACCTCTGCGACTTCAACCCTGAAACCAAATTGCCTGAGACAGGTTACGGCACACGACACGGACACGCAGTTGAGAAGAAGCCGTCGTAATTCCTAAATGAGCCTGCGAGAAAGAATCTGCGTGTTCACACGTCTGTGCTGAAACCGTTTATTTAGCTACTCAAGCTTCCAGCTTCTGCTTGATCAAATCCCAACG
Organism: Verrucomicrobiota bacterium; assembly: GCA_016235595.1. Taxonomy (GTDB): domain Bacteria; phylum Verrucomicrobiota; class Verrucomicrobiia; order CAIQCK01; family CAIQCK01; genus CAIQCK01. Next base: position 411,700 of record JACRJX010000008.1, on the reverse strand, counting down.
CTTCTCCTTCACCATCACGAACAAGCACTTCCCGCCGCTCAGTTCCTCCCACAGTTCGCCAATCTTCCGATTCGGCCCGGCGGCATCCCAGCGATCCGCGCCCTTGTATTCCACAACGAGAGTCTTCCCACCGGGCAAGCGGCAGACGAAATCAGGATAGAAACGGTCGGTCGCCGTCGGGAGATAGAAGGAACAGGTCGGTTTGCGCACGAGGTTGCGCACCCAATACTCGATTTGCCCTGTCCGTGCCAGGCGTTCAAGTTCCCACGCGCACGCCTCTTCTTCGCCGCTATCGAAAGCACCAACGCGCGGGTAGTAATGCTTCTCGAATTCCCGCGCCCGCGCATAGTCCTGACTCGGCGCATAGCCGTCGGGATGAAACTCGAAATCGAAGCCGCTGCCGACCTTCACCCGCTCGGAGACTCCATCGGTGAAGAGGAACTGCTGATAAGCTTTCGCCGCCGCCTCTCTGCGCAAGTCGCGAATTTTTGCTTCGAGAATGTCCCGCAACAGGAACTTCTGCCGGTTCGCGCGAGCAAGGTCGAATTTCGGCTTCGCAAGCAACGAGGAAAGAAACGTGCTGACGAAGACCATCAAGCTCTGTTGCGTGATGTAAATCTCCCGCACATTGCGGCAGAACCACGCCGCCAGTTTCGCTTCCGTCCAGTTCTCCGGCGTGTAACTTAACACTATGTCGCGCGCCAGTTCCGGCAGGAACGAAACCCGGATCTTTCCCTGCTCCTCGACATCTATCGTGCCCGCCTCCGCAACATGATCAGCGCCGAAAAGCTGGCTGAGTTCGTTGTCCTTCGGCTCCGCCGAATAAACCGGCAAGTCCCACGGATAGTCGAGCACCTCCGGGTCGTCGAACAGTTGCAGATCGCCGTTCACAAGCACCGCCAGTTGCGGCACACGGAAAAGGATGCCACGCTCGCTCGGCGTCTTGAAAATCTCTACCGCTTCCGTCCGGCTCTTTTGCGCCGCCTCAGTCAGCGCCTTTTGCGAGCCTTCCCACACCACTGTCTTGGTAATCGCAACGCCTTCCTCCGGCGCGAGGGGCTTGAGGATCGTCAGCGTCTGGCTTTTTGCATTCCATTCCAGCTTCTGCCGAGTCGCGGCGTTGAGTTTCGCCAGGTCGGGCTTCTCCGGCAGCGGAATCACAATCGGTTGTATCTGTGCCCGGCGCGAGGGCGGCAAACCGAGCGCCTCCTGCTCCGTTTTCCCTGCTGCCACGAACTGCCACGCATCCTCTTTCTCGAAGCCCGCGCCTTCCACCAGTCGGTCGCGCAACGCATTTGCCGTCGCGCCGAAATCCCGCGACGCGACGAAGGCATACGAGCGGTTCAATTCCTCAGCAACCCGTTTCTTGGCTTCCGGCTGGCGCAGGATACGGCCAAGGATTTGCTCCACCCGCGTTTCGCTTCGCAGTTCCGCGACGCTCGCCAGCACGTAGGCAAAAGAACAATCCCAGCCTTCAACCAATGCCTGTTGGGTGATGACGTATTTGATGGGGCAATCCTTCGCGAAGAGGTCCTTGCCCTCGATGCCTCGGTCATCGCCTGTGGCAATGGCGATTTCCTGCTCCGGCACATTATGGTTCTTGATCAATTCTTCCTTCAGCTTCTCCGCGTGCAGCGTCTCCTGCCTCTGGCTGCGTGGTTGCGCTTGGATCAAGACCAGCGGGCGCAGATACGCCGCCCCCGTCATTTGCTCGCGGTCGGCGAGGATTTGAAGCTGGTTGCGTTTGTCTATCGCGTAGGCCAGCACCTTCTGCCAATCCGGCTCCGTCTCAAGCACGATTGGCAGCTTGATCATCGCTTCCGCCTTCAACTCCGCCGCCGAAACGCTGTGCAGCACGTTGCTCGGCGTTTTCTCCATGTCCGGCGTCGCCGTCAGTTCCAGAATGCCCGACGGACGAAACCGGGCCAGTGTCTCGAATTGAAGTTCCGTCCGCGCATTGTGTGCTTCGTCCACGACGACGAATGGCCGCCGCATCCGCAGCACGTTCGCGAACGAATATGGCACCGTGTTCTCCGGCCCCTTGAGTAGTTTCTCCCGCTGCTCTGGCGTCACATCGCTGAAGTGATGCTGCAAACTCCCGCTGCTTTCGTACACCTTCAGATTGTCCATCTCCTGCTGCGAGAACGCCTGCCGCGTAGCGACAATCACCACTGTCGAAGTGTCCAGCGTCGCCCGTGTTAGCCCACGCGCTTCTTCCAAGTCCACCACTGTAATCGCACCCGCTTCGGCAAGATCGGCGCGGTAGGGGTGATCGAGATTACAGAAGGCTTTCAGCGTTTGCTCTCGGATGGCGTTGCTTGGCACCAGCCAGAGAATGACGCTATGCTCGCATTGCAGCAAAAAGCGGTTTACGAGCGGCACGCAGCGCGCCCCCAGTCGTGTTTTGCCACCGCCGGTCGGCACACGCAGGCAGAAATACGGCATCCCTTCTTCGAAGCCTGCGATGGGTTTGTAGCTGCCCGGCTCGCCCCACAACTCCAGCATCGTGCTGTGAAAAGCCTTCTTCGCATCGTTCCACTCCCGACAGGCACGGAAATACTTCTCCACGCTCGCTAGGAGCGCATTCTGGTAATTCTTAGGTGAGAGCGTCTTCATGACACGTGCAAATCGTAGGGCGTTTGCTTGAACTTAATTTGCTCCGCGTCCTGTCGTGCGCGGCCCAACCGGCAGGCAGCGGCATAGATGACTTTGGGCCCGTCGTGCGGTGGAAGTTTCGCGAGCACCGGCCCAGTCAGCACATTGCCGCCGTTCGTCGTCTTGTCGCCGAGAATTCCGTTGAACAGAAGATAAACTGCCCGCCCCTCGTGAACACCGAGCAATGGTGTCAGTCGTTTTTGGTTCCTCCCAACGGCAGGGAGTGGCCTTCCTGTTTCCTTGAAGAACACGAACTCTGCCAGTTCGCCAAATTTCACGTCGCTGCGAATTGCGCCCGTTTCGGCGAACAATGGCTTGCCCAATCGTGCAAACTGAAATCCGCCGCCAAGACCAGCCACCGCTTCGCCTTTCGCGTTCTTGTAGCTCGTGGCCACCCGAGACACGCGCTCGCGTGTGATCTCCCGTGCAATCTTCTCGTCTAGCTCCACGAGAACGAACCGCCGATTGCCGCCGTCCTGTTTGTTCAATGCCAGCACCGCATGCCCCGTTGTTCCGCTGCCTGCGAAGCTGTCGAGAATCAGGTCTCCGGCTTTAGATGTGAGTTCGATACAATAACGAACAAGTGCCAACGCTTTTGGCGCATAGAAGATTCTCCCGCCGAGAATCTCGTCAATCTGCTTTTGGCCCTTTTCCGTGTGGATGTCAGGATCTAGCCAAATTGATTTCGGTTTCTTCGTTACGACCTCACCTGCTTCATCAGTCGCATAAGCCTTGCGGAAAACTTTCCAGCCGCCTCGGACATTCTTTGCGAATAAGTCTTCACGGTCCTCACGACACTTCGCGCGATCCCAAGTCCAACATCCCTGCATGCCGTCAGGCCAGTTTGGCAAAACCTCGATGCAAGCGGGGCGATTCTCGACAGAAACCTCACCCGTCTTATGATTCACGTAGAGCGGGAAATGCAAATTTGGTCGCGTTTCCTTGTTGAATTGGCGATGCGTGTTTCGCAATTCCATTGGCCTGTAGCGCCGACCGGATGAATCCACCTCAGTGTATTCAAAAAGAATATCATCCAGCGTTTTAGGCACTTCGAAGACCGCGCCTCCTGCCACGCGGCTGTAAACGAGGACGTATTCGTGTGTCTTTGCAAACTCCTGAGCCAGGACCCGGCCCTTCGGATTGCATTGAACTGTTACCTGTGCGCAGAAATTGTTCTTCCCAAAAATTTCATCCATCACAAGGCGTAGCGACGCGACTTCGTTATCATCAAGGGAGACGAAGATAGCACCGTCGTCGCGGAGGAACTGGCGGAGGAGCACAAGGCGCGGATACATCATGCAAAGCCATTTGTCGTGGCGGGAAAGGTCTTCAGCCTCCTTGCCGACGACCTTGCCGAGCCATTGGCGTATTTCGGGGGAGTTTCCGGCGTCGTTATAGACCCAACCTTCGTTGCCGGTGTTGTAGGGCGGGTCAATATAGATGCACTTGACTTGGCCAGCGTAGCGGGGCAGCAGCGCTTTGAGAGCTTCGAGATTGTCGCCTTGGACAATGAGGTTCTCGGTGTCGCCTTCAGAGGGCCGACAAGACAACTCCGGCACCTCCTCCAGCAATCGGAACGGCACCTCCGCGTGATGGCGGACAACAGCCTCTTTTCCAATCCACTTCAGTTCTGGCATGGCATGTCGTTCGTGAAATCCAAATCAAACCTCGGTCGCAGTGTATGGCGGAAGGTAGCAGGCGAGCAAGCGTTTCATCTTGCGGCGGCAGTCCGGCGTGAACGACAAACTGTTCACAGGACGCTTCCAATGATGATCCAGGGGCGCGACTAAACTGGTTTGCTTCCAGCTTCGGCTGCCGTCATTACACAGTCGCGGCCTTTCCATGCGAACCACACAGTCCCTGCGATCCCAAAAGCAAACGCGACCTTCAGGTTCAGTTCCGGCGACACGCGCCACAGCAGCGCGCCGCCGAAAGCGGCAAAAGCCACGAGCACGTCGCGACCCAGATAGTACAGCCCGAACATGGCCGCCTTGCGCCCCTCGGGCGCCAGATCCATGATCAGGGCTTTGCGGGTGGGCTCGCCGAATTCCTTGAGCCCGCGAAGAACAAATGCCGCGACGAGCGGGGCGAGCGACTGCGCGTGCAAAAGCGCCAGCGGGAAACAGGTGAAGAAGCCAAACGTGATGAGCACGAACGGTTTCTTTCCAAAACGATCGGCCATGTAAGCTACGGGGACGTAGACCAGGACGGCCACGACATTCTCGACGGCCGAGAGCCATCCGAATGCCAATTCCGACACCGGATGCAGCACATAGCGTGTGGCCCATACCACCACGAAGGCATCCGGGATGCGTTCACAGAAACGAATCAGGATGTCTGACCAGAGCAGGTTCCGCAGTCCATCGGGCATCTCCCGCCAAAGGCGCAGGGGGTTGGGCTCGGCCGCCTTTGTGTTGGCCGCGTCATCCACAATCAGTTTCTGCTGCAACACGGCGGCGATGAGAGCGAGAACCAGCGCAGCGACGAACGCCGCGCGCACACCTGCTTCGACGCCCCAAACCGCGATACAGGCGCCGCCCGCCACAGGCCCCAACATTTTTGGAACCCGCCGCACCAGGGCGAGCACGGATACGCCCATGGTGCGCCGGTTTTTCGGCACGACCTTGGCAAGAATATCCATCGTGGCGGGCAGGGAAATCGCCGACCATGAGATGAAGAAGGCCGCGCCCAGCAGCACCGCCCACCATGATCGGATGAAGATGACGCACAGGTAGCCCACCATGGACAGCACGTTGAAGACCAGCAGGGCGCGTTTGGTTCCGAGCCGGTCGCTCAGATACCCGCCCGGAAAAGAGTAAAGCGCGGACAGCAGATCATCCATGCCCGCCAACAACCCAATAGCCAGAATTGCCGTCGAAGCTTGAGTCAGTTCCTGCAGGTAGAGCGGCAGAAAACGCTCGGCCATATGCTCGCCCATGCCCACCAAAACGACCATGCCGAGCAACCCGAACATGCTTCGTTTGTGGACTCCTGGGGACGGCTCAAGTATTGGCGATTTCGTTTCCATTGCTTTGCTGGCGAACATCCCGGTTCAGCGATCGCGCCAATGGCGCTGGTATGCGACCCAGACGTGGCAGCCGGGTTCGCTGCATCCGGTTGTCGGCTTTCCATACTATGGATAGAGGGGCGACAGTTTTCAACGTGGATCAGGAAGCCGTGGTTCGAATGCAGCCGTGGTTTGGAAGTTCTGAGCCGCGTTTTTCTTATGGGGTGGGGGACACGACCAGCGGGCCTTTTGGGCAAAAAAATAGCGCAAAGGGATTAGTGAGCTGCCACTGCACTTGCACTCACACCGCTATTTCCCTTCTACGCGCCACAACCATAGCACCGATTTTGGGTTCCGCAAGTGCTTATTCACCCAGGGAGCAAAAACGGGCGTAACTCGGCGCACGCGCCAAGAAAGAAATGCGCGAGGCAACCCCTCACCCGGCCTTCGGCCACCCTCTCCCCATCGAATGGGGAGAGGGCAGGGTGAGGGGGCTTCGGAGTGCGATTCGCGCATGATTCAAATGGTGCGTGTGCCGAGTTGCGCCCGGCATCGCCGGCAAAAGCGATTGACACTTGGAATGACCGGCAGGAGACTGCCGTCCCATGGTGGCAACATGGCGCAAGCAGCGTGGAAGGTTTCGTCCAGCGCCCCAAGCCTGCTGCTCCAGTCGCGGTTGAAAACAATAGAACCCGCTGATGATAAGAACTGGTTTTAACGCCGTGTGATCATGACCTGATCCGTGTGAGGACTTAATCGCAATGCTTCGTCAAATTTCGGCACGTTGTTTGAAATGCAAGATTCCGCGGTGCAGCAGCCACTGCCCTGTATCCACGCCCATCCCGGACGTGATGCGGCTTTTCGAGGAGAATAAAGAGCGGGAAGCAGCGGAGATATTGTTCGCCAACAACCCGCTCTCCGCGATTTGTTCCGTGGTCTGCCCGCATGAGCGCAACTGCTGCGGTCACTGCGTGCTCGGCAAGAAAGCCGACCCGGTGGAGTTCTACAAGATCGAGCAGCACTTGTCGCGTCAGTTCCTGGCCGAGTACGAACCTCCTGCCATCAAGAAGAAGAACATCCACATCGCGGTCATTGGCTCGGGGCCTGCCGGGATTACGATGAGCATTCTTTTGTCCCTGAAGGGGTTCCACGTGACGCTGATGGAGGCTCGCGACAAGATAGGCGGTGTCCTGAGATACGGCATCCCCGAATTCAGGCTGCCCAAGAACCTGGTCGCAAAGTACGAAACCATTCTTTTCAAGCTGGGCGTCCGATTCAAACCGAACACCTTCATCGGTTCCTCGATCACCCTCGACGAGATGTTCATCGACGGTTACAAGGCCGTCTTCATCGCCGTCGGCACAGCCAAGCCCAACAAGCTCGGCCTGCTGGGCGAGACCCTCGGCCATGTCTTCTATGCCATCGACTATCTCAAAACCCCCGAGGCGTATCATCTCGGCAAACATGTGGTGGTGGTGGGCGCGGGTAATGTGGCCCTCGATGTTGCCAGGGTGGCAGTTCGCCATATCGAAAAGGACGGCACCGTCACTATCGTCAACAGCTTGCTGGAGGAGGATATGACGGCCCATAAACGCGAGGTCACCGACGCCGTCAAGGAGGGTATCAAGTTCGTTCACCTTCTGCAGGCGGTCAAACTCGATCACGATGGCGTCAAGTGTGTGGCCGTCAAGGCTGAGAAGACAGAAAAGGGAATCGTCTACGAGGAGGATTTCAAGCGGGTTAGGAAAATACCGGCTGATTCGATCATTCTGGCCATCGGCCAGGGGCCCCAGGGAGCGGTGATGGCCGACAGTAACGTTTCGAAAACACACCGCGGTCTCGTGGACGCCGACGAAAACGGATATACCTCCTCAAAAGGCGTATTTGCCGCGGGCGACATCGTCACCGGCCCGAAAACAGTTGTCGAGGCCGTGGCCTTCACCAAGAAGGTCGCCAGTGAAATTGAGAAATACTGTCTCGAAAACTGAAACGCCTGATGCGGCACCCCGCGCAGCGTCTCGGTGAGAGGTTTCGCCGCTTCGGTGTTCGAGCACGACCCTCCCGCCATGCCCCATCAGTGGCCGGTGTTCCGCATGGCTTCCTCCATCGTGTCGAAAATGTTGAGGATGCGGTTGGTGCGTGTGATTTCCAGCACCAGTTTCACGGATTGTTGCGGGTGAACCAGTTTCATGTCGCCGCCGCGCTTGGCGACACGTTTGAAGATGCTGATGAGCGCGCCCAAACCGAGGCTGTCGATGAAATTCACACCGCCGAGGTCCACGATCACCAGCTTCACGTCAGGCTGGCTGTCAAACCACGCGCCGAACTGATCGTGGAACGATTCCACCACCGGTGCGTTCAGGAAACCGCTCACGGTCACCATGCCGACGCCGTTTTTGTTTTCACAGGTCACTGCCATAGTGTCATCTCACTTTGCGGATTATATCACGTCGTTGCTTTCACCGCCGCAACATTTACCGGCACCGGCTGCAGATCCCAGATCTCCCGCGCGTATTCACGGATTGAACGGTCGCTGGAAAAGCGGCCCATGCGGGCGACGTTCAGTGTCGCCTTGCGCGCCCACGCCGTCGGGTCGCGGAACAGGTCTGCCGCGCGCTGCTGGGCATCGGCATAGCTGCGGAAATCCGCCACATGGAAGTAGGGGTCTCCCCAGTCAGTCAGCGCGTGGACGATGTCCTCGAAGAGGCCGGGCACGCCGGGGTTGAACACGCCCTGCCGGATGCTCGCCACGACACGGCGCAACTCGGGATCGCGTTCCAGCCATTCGAGCGGCCGGTAACCGTCGCGCGCCATCACGTCGAGTTGCTCGGCGCGGTGGCCGAAGATGAAGATGTTGTCGAGGCCGACCGCCTCGGCGATCTCGATGTTTGCGCCGTCCCAGGTGCCCATTGTGAGCGCGCCGTTGAGGGCGAGCTTCATGTTGCCCGTGCCGGAGGCTTCCTTGCCGGCGGTGGAAATCTGTTCGGAGAGGTCCGCCGCCGGGATAATGGACTCGGCCAGCGAGACACAGTAGTCCGGCAGGAACACCACGCGCACCCGGCTGCGCACGTCGGGGTCGCGCGCGAGGATTTCGCCAATGGCGTTGATGAACTTGATGATCCGCTTGGCCATGTGGTAGCCGGGCGCCGCCTTGGCGCCGAAGATGAACGTGCGCGGCACGAAGTCGCCCGACGGGTTGTCCTTGATGCGATGGTAGAGCGCGATGATGTGGAGCGCGTTGAGAAGCTGGCGCTTGTATTCGTGGAGGCGTTTCACCTGCACGTCGAAGAGTGACCGCGGGTCCACCGCACTTCCCTGGCGTTCGGCGATGATCGCCGCGAGCCGCTGCTTGTTGGCCTGTTTCTCGGCGAGGAAGCGCTGCAGGAATTCCGGTTTTTCCGCAAACGGCTCCAGCTCGCGCAACGTTTCGAGGTCGCGCACCCAACGGTCGCCAATGCACTCGGTGATGAGCGCCGCGAGGCCAGGGTTGCAGGCGAGCAGCCAGCGGCGCTGCGTGATGCCGTTGGTCTTGTTGCTGAACCGCTCCGGCCACATCTGCGCAAAGTCGGGCACGAGGTGAAGCTTCAGCAAGTCGCTGTGGAGCTGGGCGACGCCGTTGACGGCGTGACTGCCGACGATGGCGAGGTTGGCCATGCGGATCTGTTTGACCTCGCCTTCTTCGACCAATGACATGTGACGGACGCGTTCGTCGTCGCCGGGATAGCGCAGGCGCACGCTGTCGAGGAAACGCTGGTTGATCTCGTAGATGATCTGCAAATGCCGCGGCAACACACGCTCCATCAGCGGCACGGGCCATTTCTCCAATGCCTCCGGCAACAGCGTGTGGTTGGTGTAGCTGAGCGCGGCGACCGTGATCTTCCACGCGCGTTCCCACGGCATGTCGCGCTCATCGAGCAGGACGCGCATCAGTTCGGCGACGGCGAGCGCGGGGTGGGTGTCGTTGAGTTGGAGCGCGTTCTTTTCGGCGAAGTTGTCGAGCGAAGCGTGCCTCTTCAGGTGCCGGCGCACGGCGTCGCGCACGGAGCAGGCGACGAGGAAATACTCCTGGATGAGCCGCAGCTCCTTGCCAGCGTGCGTGTTTTCGGATGGGTAGAGCACCTTGCAGATGTTCTCGGCCCAGTTCTTCTCCTCGACGGCGCGCACGTAGTCACCCTGGTTGAATACGTCGAGCCGGAAGCTTTTCGCCGCGCGCGAGTTCCAGAGCCGCAGGATGTTCACCGTGTTCACGCCGCAGCCGATGATCGGGATGTCGTAGGGCACGCCTTCGATCATCTGCCAGCCCACCCACACCGACCGGGAGGTGCCGCTCGCAGCCGGCATGTTTTCAATGCGACCATAGACGAGCACCGGCACGGCGTCTTCGGGGCGAATGATCTCCCACGGGTTGCCGAACTTCAGCCAGTCGTCGGGCCGCTCCATCTGCCAGCCGTTGTCGAACTCCTGCCGGAACATGCCGTGCCGGTAGCGGATGCCGTAACCGTATGCGGGATACTCGAGCGTGGCGAGTGAGTCCAGGAAACAGGCCGCGAGCCGGCCCAAGCCGCCGTTGCCGAGACCGGCGTCCGGCTCGAAATTACAGAGCTGCTCGAAACTGAGGTTGAGTTTGCCGAGCGCCGCTTCCACCACCGGGCGCAGACCGAGCGAAATGACGTTGTTCGAAAGCAGCCGGCCCATCAGGAATTCCATCGAGAGGTAATACACCCGCTTTACACTGCGGTTGTAGTAGGCCTCCTGCGTGGCCAGCATCCGATCGACCGCCAGGTCGCGGATGGCGTGGCTAAGGCTGGCAAGTTTGTCAAAGTCGGTCGCGCCGGCGTAATGCTTGCCGCGCGAGTACTTGATATAATCCTGAAACCGCGCCAGAAGGGTGGCGGCGGTGATATCGCCGTTGAGTTTGTCAGTCGCAGTCGTTGGCTTCATGCACAGTTGTTCTACACTCGACGAACCCTGCCGTCTTGTCTCTGTCTTGCTCGCGCCCGGCCCATCCAACCGCGCCCGGTTTTCCTCAGAAACGGTAAAACTATATCCATCCCCGGCCCGCCGTCCAGTAAATCATCCGGCGGCATCGGAGAAGATCGCCCGTCTGCTTATACAGAATGGCCCTTGAGAAACCGCTTCAGGATACAGCGGGTAATCTCCATATCTTTTCGCCAGCTGCGCTGAACGGCATAGAAGGAAGCGTGCACCCTGGCGTCCTCGCCAAAAGAGTCCGCGCAGCCCATCGCGTCCGCCAGCGAAAATATGCCTGAGGGCACCGACAGCCAGAGTTGCTCGTGGTCGTCCTTCAACGTCGCGGCCTGGCTCGGCGTCAGCGGCCGGTTGCCCACCCATGCAATGTCGCCGCGAATGATGCAACACAACTCCGGCCATCGCTTCCAAAGCCCGTTGAACCCACCCAGCTCATGGTAACGATAAGTCTCCATCGGCCTGCCCCCGCCCTTCAATGGGGCTCGCACAGCAAGGCGCGGCGTGAGCAGTGGTTTGCCTGAATGACGGTTGCGCAGCCAACCCACGAGCAGCACCGGCCACGTCAACAACAACGCCAGCGATGCCGCGGCTTTCCCCGCCAGACCGACCCGGCGGCGCTGTGACTTCGCGCGGCTGGTCAGGTCGCACAGCAGAAAATCGTCCGCCACCTCGCTGAACACGCCAGTCTGCCATTTCAGCAGACCGTGGCCCCACGCAAACGACCCCCGCACCTCCGTCAGCGCGCCGACATACGTGTCAGGGCCGACGAAACTGTCGGCCACCTCGGCGTTGTGGTCCACATAACAACCGGATTCGACAATGGTGTTGGGGCCGATCTTCGCACCGGGGCCGACCCAGGTGTGGTTGCCGATCCAACACGGCGGTTCGAGCCGGGCGTCCTGTGAAATCTGGCTGCGCAGGCCTACGAAGACGTTCGGCGCAAACTCGCGCATCCCGATGCGGTCCCCGACGGCCTCGGGCAATGCGTCAATCAACGCGTTGAACCAATTCCCGTAATCGTCGAACAAACTCCGCTCGCCTCCCGGCAGCCGGTCCAGCAGCACAATGTCGTGCGGCGGCGGCAGCCAGCCTTCCGATTCTTTGGCCTGATATTTGGCGCGCGCTTCGGCCACGGTCAGCTCGCGTTGCTCCGGATGCACCTCCACGCGCACGCCCCACGCTTCGCCGCGCGAGACGGCATCGCGCACCTTCTCCGGCCGATCAGCCGCCAGCACGAGAATCTGCTTCGCCCCGAGGTGTGCCAGATGTGCCAGCGTCAGATCAAGCAGGCTCCGGCCCAACACGGGCGCCAGAGCCAGTGGCGCCTGTCGGGCCAGAAAGGCGGCTTTCGTCCTGTCTGCGGGACAGATGATCAACGCTCTCATCGGTTCATTTTCAAAGCGAAACTCACGACGCCCTGCCGGTAGACTCTTCAACCATCGCCGCCAGTTTGTAAAGCGCCTCGCTGCCAACCGGCGAATCCAGAACGATGTCCGCATACCGGGACTGCGGCGCCACAAACCGTCCGTGCATCGGCTCCACGTGCTCCCGGAACTGCCGCAGCACGGACGCGCGGCTGCGGCCCCGTTCCTTCCGGTCCCGCGCCATACGCCGCCGCAAACGCATCTCACTGCCGGCGTTCAGATATATGCTCAACGAGTAAAGCCTGCGAGCCCGCAGCTCGCGCAGCAGCCAAAGTCCTTCCAGCAGCACAACCGGCTTTGGCTTCCACAGTCTTGGCCGCAGACCTCGCGTGTGCGAAGCGAAGTCGTAACGGGGAATCACCGCCGGCTCGCCGCGCTTGATCTGCGCGAGCGTTTGCAGGAACAGCTTCCACTCGATGGCGGCGGGGTTGTCGAAATTTCGCCGGTTCCGCTCGCGCCGGGGCAACGCGGAGAGGTCGCGGTAGAAATCGTCGAGCGAGATCAGGCCCGCGTTGCGGCCGAGCCGCTGTCGGAGCCTCCGCGCAAGCCACGTCTTGCCGGAGCCGCTGCCTCCCACGATGGCTATGAGATGAACCGTCATTTCAACTGTCGGGTGTTATGGGCTGCGGACAACCACAAGAATGCAGGTTTCCTGCTCACGGCGTCAGCATCGCTGCGAGCTTCTTGCGCAACTGACGGAGCTGTTCCTCCTGTTGGTCGCTGAAGTGGCCCTGCCGTTGCGCGTAAAGATCCATCCATGTTGCGAGGCGGTTGAAGCTGTCGGCGTCGAGCCGGACGCCGGCGTGGCCTTTGTCGCCGCGGAGCAACGCCAGCAGTTTGCTCTTGCGCGCGGGCGTTTCGCCGACAATGGAACGGTCTTTCTCAAACGCCAGCTGGCGGAGGTCCTTCCCCCCAAACTGGTGCAGGCTGTCGTAGGACTTCGGGGCGGTAAGGTCGAGCCTGGCAGCGGCGATGTCGCTGCTGCCGGGGCGGTGGCAGGAGACGCAGAGTTTGTCCAGCACCGGTTGCACAAGCTGGTCGAATCGCAGCGGCCACGAACCGGAAGGGCCGGGCGTGAGTTGCGACGGCGAGCGGCGAGCGGCAAGCGGCGGAGTGTGCGAGGCAACCGGTGCGTTTTCGCGCGACTCGTGGCAACCGACGCAAGAGAGCGTCTGTCTGGGCGTGACGTAGGTGAGACTGCGCATGGTTTGCAGTGCCAATCCGTCGGCATCGAGCGCCTGGAAGAAAATCGAAACGCCGCCCGGTACACAGAAATATGCCGAGCCGTCCGCCTCCACCGGCACAGTGCCGAGCAGGAATTTGCCGGGGTCTTCGGACGAGACGCCGAGGTTCGGTTTGTTCATATACGGCTGCACTTTCGGTGGCACACCGACGACTCGCAGCTGTTTCACAGAACCGCGCGGCACGCCGGGCAGTCCCTCGTAGATGTCCTGGAGCAGGAAGCTGCCTTCGGTGGCGTCATCAGCCTTGGCGCTGGCGGCAATGGCGGGCGGCTGCGCTTGGCGGCGGACGGGAATCGGATTGCTGCTGGAGATTGCCGGGTCGCGGTAAAGGAGGCTCAGGTTGCCGAAGGCGTCGTAGAGATAGAGGCCCATCGCATTGACGGGATTCTGATCGGTCTCGTTCACGCGGCGATGTGGCGGCAATTTGCGATTGCTCCAGCCAGTGAGAAAATACTGCTCCGAAAGCGCCCACGGGTTCGCGTAGTAGGCGCCGACGTTCACCTCGGTCTCCGGGAACGGCACCTCCGGCGTCAGACGCACGAGCGGCGCAGCTTCCTCGGTGCCGAGGTTGCGATCGAACAACACCAGCGAACCGCCGACGATAGAGTGATGCGCGGAGGCGGTAAAGATGAGCTTGTGCGATTGCGGGATCGGCCGCGCGTCGCAAACCACCTGCGGGCGGACGGTGTAGTTGCCATAAACCAGTTGCGGGTTGGTGCCGTCGGGATGGGTGGACCAGAGGCTGAAGAAGGGGCCGTTGAAGCGGTCAATGTAATCCCATCGCGTGTAAAGGATGCGTCCGTCGTTGGCAACCGACGGCGTGTATTCGAAATTCTCAAACGCCGAGATCGGCCGCAGGTTTCCGCCGCGCGCGTCCATCGCGTGCAGCGTGAAGACCGGCACCGGCCGGAAGTCGCCGCCGCCGCAACGCACGTAGCTGTCGGCAAGATCCCCGCGCGTCGTGGCGGCGGTGTTGGCCGGGCTGCACTGGAGGAAGACGCCCTTCCGCGTCGAGAGAAACACGATATCGCCGCCCGGCAGATAGCGCGCGTCGAAGTCGTCGTAGCGTCCGCGCGTCAACTGCCGCCGCCCGCTGCCGTCGAGGTTCATCTCGTAGACGTGATAGAACGCGTCCTCCGGCAGGTTCGACTTGGTGACCTTGTCCTTCAGTTCCGGCACGTGCGGATAGTAACGGCAGTAGGCAAAGAGGACTTTTCTGCCATCGCTGGAGAGGTCGGGCCGCAGGAAACTTCCAAGCGGCATGTCAGCAGTGAGGCAGCGCAGCTTCGGCTGCGGCCCCTTGAAACCTTCCAGCACAAACACGCCGCCGCCCGGCCGTGACCACCAGCCGTAAAACTGATCCGACATGTGCGGAAACTGCGTCGGCGCGGATTTCACAAACAGGATCGAATCGAAGTCGAGCAGTGGATTTCGCAGCGCCAGCTTCCGCACGGCCCAGCGCGCATCAAGGTAAAGCCGCTGCCGCGCATCCTCGGCGGCGTCGGCCGGAAGCCGCTTCAACCGCTCACCGAGTTGCCGCAGCGCCACCGCGTCGTCTTCTGCTGACACGCCGCGTCGGCGCAAATCCTCTGCGAGTTGCAGGCCGCGCTCGATGACCTTCGTCGTGGGAAACACGCGCGGCCCGGCCGGCGTCTGCGTGTGCGCTACTGACCATGTGCTGACGCTGCTTTGTGTCGCCGGCCTGCCGGGCGCAATATTGCCCGCGCCGCCCGCGGCGTAAACCTCCACCTCGTCGAGATGGAAGTAGCTCTTGCCGCGCAGTTGCAGCCGCACGTAGCGCGCCGTCGCGCCGTTCAACGGCACTGCGAGCGGTTTCTTGTCGGTGAAGCCGCGGAACGTCGTGCCGTTGTGCTGGTAAGCCTGCCGGAAACTTCTCCCGTCGTCGGAGAGCAGCACGATGATCCGCGAGTTGCGCGGGGCGCAACTGTCGCAGCGGTTGTAGAGCACGAGGCGCTCCAGCGCCACCGGCTTGCCAAGGTCCACCTGCCACCACGGATCCTGCTCAAACGCGGTGTGGAAGCCCCACTTGCCGTCCTTCACGCCATCGCAGCCGCCGATGGCATCCAGTTCCGGCGTCACCTTCCCGCCAGTGCGTGGGCCGGTTTCGCCAGCGCATTGGCGGAGGGATTCCGGATTCAACCAGTCGGCTTCAATCTGTTGCGGGCTGATGACTGCCGCACCGGTCTGGATGGCCGACGCATCGCCTCGCGCGGCGAAGAAGAACAGGAAGCTGAAAAAGCACGCCGTCCGGAGGGTGCAGCGGTTCCTTCTCATGCCGGACTCATTAGCAGAGTTCGACGCGAACGGCGAGACGATTCATCCCAAATTTCTCGGCAAACAGGCAGTCGTCGTGTATGAGCTTCGAACATGAACTATCGGCACAGCAGCGGCGTGTGGTTGATGGCAATCCCGGTGGCAGCAATCTTCGCGTTCGCCGGCGAGGCGGCGGCGGAGACCGTTGCCGCGTTGTCCGAAGCCTGCAAAGGCCGTCTCGACATTGGCGTTGCGGTGAGCGCGTTGCCGGGCAATTACCAGCAGGAGGAACTCGCGCTGCTGCGCCGCCATTTCAACACGGTGACGCCGGAGAACGACATGAAACTCCTTCATATCCAGCCGCGTGAGGGCAGCTTCAACTTCGAGAAGACGGACGCGTTTGTGGCGTTTGCTGAAGCCAACCACCTCAAGATCGTCGGTCACAATCTGTTCTGGATGCGCGACGACGAGACGCCGGCGTGGTTCTTCAAGGATGGCGATAAAACGGCCAGCCGCGAACAGGTGCTGAAGCGAATGCGCGAACACGCCCGCGCCGTCGCGGGCCGGTATCGCGGAAAGATCGCCTGCTGGGATGTGGCGAACGAGGCCCTCTCCGACGGCGATGAATTCCTGCGTCCGTCGAAATGGCAGTCGTTGATCGGCGACGATGGGGTGGAGCAGGCGTTTCGTTTCGCCCACGAGGCCAACCCGGAGGCAAGGCTGGTCTATAACGACTACTCGATCGAGTCGCCAAAGAAACGCGCCAAGCTTTTGTGCCTCCTGCGCGAGTTCAAGGACCGCGGTGTGCCGATTCACGTCGTCGGAATTCAAGGCCACTGGGAGCTGGACTGCGTCCCGTTCGACGATATCGAGGAAACCATCAAAGCCGTGGGCAAGCTCGGCGTGAAGGTGGCCATCACGGAACTGGACCTGGGCGTTGTGCGACGAGACCGGTGGTGGGCGGACGGCGGCAAACACCAGGCGGAGTTGCGAAAGCTCGATCCCTACGCTGGCGGTTGCCCGTCCGACGTGCTGCGACGGCAGGCGGAGCAGTATGGCAGGTTGTTTCAGATTCTGCTCAAACACACTGATACCGTGGAGCGTGTGACGTTCTGGGGCCTGCACGACGGACGGAGTTGGCTCAACGACTGGCCGTGGAAGCGAACCGACTACGGTTTGATTTTCGACCGCCGGTTGCAGCCCAAGCCCGCGTTTTTCGACATTGTCGCCGTCATGAAGGCGAATGCCCTGAAGTGACGGTCACGAAATCATCTGTGGCATGAAAAACATCGTGGGAAGGCGTCTCGGCAGCTAGTATTGACGGCTTTAGAACAATGAGATTTCGACATGACAATAGTTCGGCGTTGACGCCGTCTTCGGACGTGAGGAGGGCGGCATGAACGCACGCAAAGCCACGCCTTGGGTGGCTGGATTGCTGGCGCTGCTGGGAGTTGCGCTGGTGGGGCTCCGGGCTTATACGCGTCACGCGCAGCAACTCGCCAGTGGTGAGAGTCTGTGGCGCTTGACCTACACGGTGAAGTTCCAGACGGAAACATCTGGCGCGCGGATGAGCGCGGCGTTTCCGTTTGACACGGCACATTGCCGCGTGTTCCGGCAGAACGTGCTCCACCCGGACATGCAGCCGGAGCGGCTCCGCTCGCCGCTGCTGGCAACGCGGGAGATTGACCTGCTGACGCTGCAACCCGGCGAGCAAAACATGACGGCGAAGTTCGACATCCACCTGAGCCGCCGCGGGCGCTTCCCTGCCTACAACGAACCATTGCTGTCCGCGCAGGCGCGGGCAGAGTGGCTGCGCAGCGACAAGATGGTGCAGGCGGACAACCCGGTGGTGATGGAAGCATTGCAGAACATCCGCCGCGAGACACCGCCGACAGGTGATGTGATTCAGCAGTTGTTTGAGTATTGCCATACGCAGGTCGCAGCCGCCGAGGAAGAGACACAGTCGGACGCCGTCAGCACGCTCAAGAAGAAAGCCGGCTCGCCGGTGGGCCGCGCACGGGCGTTGGTTGCGCTCTGTCGCGCGAACAAAACTCCGGCCCGGCTGGTGACGGGTTTTGTGATGGAGGAAAACGACAGTCTCGAACCGCGTGTCTGGGCGGAGATTTGGATCGGCAACCGATGGTCGCCTTTTGAGCCGGAGAACGGTTTTGCGCGCGAACTGCCCTACAACTATCTTGCCGTTCGCCGCGACGGCGGCGACATCGTCCGCGTGACGCGCGGCAGCGGGCTGGAGGCGCATTTCTCTGCGCTGCGGTTGCCGTCGGGGCTTGGCGCGGGACGATCGAAGCACAACAGCCTGACGGCCCTCGCGGACCTGACGCGGCTGCCGCTTGAGATGCACGAGGTGCTGTCGCTCATCCTGCTGCTGCCGCTCGGCGGTTTGGTGACGGCGTTTTTCCGCACCATCGTCGGCATCCGCACGTTCGGGACGTTCACACCGTCGCTCATTGCGTTGAGCTTCGTGTTTGCTGACTGGCGCACAGGCGTTTTCGTGTTTGCGCTGGTGTTGGGGGTGGGATTGGTGAGCCGTTCGTTTCTTGACCGGCTGAAACTGTTGATGGTGCCGAGGTTGAGCACAGTGCTGACGCTGGTGGTGCTTTGCATCATCTTCTGCGTGTCGCTGCTGGATATGCTGCGTCTGACGCCCGGCGCGCAAGCGGTGCTGCTGCCGATGGTGATTTTGACGATGACCATTGAGCGGTTCTATCTGACGAGCGAAGAGGACGGAACCGGGTTTGCGCTCCAATTGCTGGCAGGGACCGTCGTTGTCTCGCTTTGCTGCTACTTCGTGCTGCGTTGGGGATCGGTGGGACGATTCTTGTTCGCGTTCCCGGAGGCGCATCTGGTCACCATCGCCGTGCTGATTCTCATGGGCCGCTACACCGGCTACCGGCTGTCGGAGTTGTTGCGGTTTCGTGATTTTGGCCCGACCCGCAAACCCGAGGGGCCGCAGTCGTGACAGCGCAAACGCAACGCCGATGGGCATGGCCGACCGAATTGCGCGCGCGCGGCATCCTCGGAATCAACCGCCGCAACGCGGACTTTGTTCTGCCGTACAACCCGCGCTCGCACTACCCGCGCGTGGACGACAAGTTGCTGTCAAAAAAGTTCTGCGAGGAGCGGGGCATCCCCGTGCCGGAGACTTACGCCATCATCGAACGTCAGGGCGACATCCGTGGCTTCCCGGATTGCGTGCGCGAGCGGCCACAGTTCGTCATCAAGCCGGCCAGCGGCAGCGGCGGGCGCGGCATCATCGTCGTGGCGGAACACGACGGTGAGACATTCCGCACGCCGGGCGGCGCGGAGTTGGAGCTGGCCGAGGTGCGTTATCATCTGTCCACGGTCGTCTCCGGCCTTTTCTCACTGGGCGGCCAGCACGACCGCGTGATCATCGAACAGCGAATCATCCGCCACGCGGCTTTCGAGCGCATCGCCGTCGGCGGCACGCCCGACATTCGCGTGATCCTCTATCGTGGCGTGCCGGTGATGGCGATGGTGCGCCTGCCGACGGCCGCTTCGCGCGGCCGGGCCAATCTCCACCAAGGCGCAGTGGCTGCGGCGGTGAACCTCCGCACGGGCGAAACGTTCGGCGGCGTCTGCAAGGACCACGTCGTCTCCAAGCATCCAGACACCGGCGCGACGATCGAAGGACTGCGGATTCCGTTCTGGGACCAGCTTCTCGATGCGGCGCAAAAGCTCGCCGATGCGCTGGAGATGGGCTACGTCGGCGTGGACTTCGTGCTCGACGCCAGCATCGGCCCCGTCGTGCTGGAAGCCAACGCCCGCCCCGGTCTCGCCATTCAGGTCGCGAACCGCTGCGGCCTGGCTCACCGGCTCGACTTCCTCGACGCCCAGTCACCTGAAGCGCTCGCGCCGGCGCGCCGTGCGGATCTGATCGCGACGTTGAGCGAGATGGCGTGAGAAGAACCGAGGGCGTGTCATCGGGTTCTTGGGACGGCTGGTTGACGTCAGGATACAGAACCGTTGAATCCTGACACCGCTCCAACCGATCATTGCGCTGCCTGCAGTTTTCGCAGCCAGCGGATGCCGTGGATGCCGACGACGCTCACGGCGATCAGCGCGGCCAGCAGCGCATACCACGGCGCGAAGTCGCTCGCGAGCAGCGCCGTGTTTGTCTCGGCTGCACGCTGTTGCAGCGAGTCGGCGACTTTGCCCATCGCCCAATGCGCGAAACTGGAGATGGTGCCGCCGACGGTGATGAACACGCCAAACGTTCGCCCGCGCAACACATCCGGCACGCTTTCCATCAACGCCGCCTCGATGACCGGGTAGTTCGCCAGTGTGAAGAAGCCGTAGAGGGAGAGCGCGAGCCAGACCCATGCGCGCGGCGCCCAGGGGATCAGCACCGCAAACACCGCCGTGCAGAGTATCGTCACGGTGCCGGCCAGAAAGCGGTGTTTGTCGCTAAGCGCGCCGAGCAGCGGATTGCTCAAAATGCCGGTGAGGAACATCAGGCCGAGTAGCATGCCGGTCGCCTTCGCATCGAAGCCCAGCCCGCGTTGCAGGAAGAGCGAGTTGAAGGTCGTGATGCCGCTCGCCCCAAAGTCGCGCAGGCTGAACGCAACCGCCACCAGCGCCACCGCCAGCAGCATTTTCCACTGGTTGCGCGTGCGGTGCTCCGTCGCGCGCTCAGAGGCGTGCGGCGCGTCGTGCGGCTCGCGGGCGAAGAGTTGGAACAACACCGCCGCAACGATGCCGACGATGGCCAGTTCCAGGCACGGCTGCCGCCAGCCCGCCGCCTGCGCGCGCCAGCCCGCGTAGAACGGTGCAATGAAGAATCCGAACGCCGCGCCGATGGCCGCGCGGCCCAGCGCCCAGCCGGGCCGTTCGGGGAACAGCGCCACCATCAGCGGCGTCGCCGCCGGATGGAAGAAGCCGCCGAACAATCCCGCTGCCGCCATCCACGCAACGGCCCAGCCGTAGTTCGGCGCGTAGGCGAGGCCGAGCATCGCCAGCGCGTTCATGAGCGCGCCGACGGCCAGCAGCCGCTTGCGGCTCATCTTGTCGGCCAGAATGCCCACCGGCAGGCTCGCGATGTAGTAAGCGAGGCCCTGCACCGTCACAAGCATCGTTGCCTGCCAGTCGCCGGTCAGTTTCAGGTCGGCGCGGATTGCCAGATAGAGAGGCAGCAGCGTGAACGGATAAATGTGCGTGATCGCGTGGAGCACGGTGACCAGCCACAGCGACACATGCCGCTGCGCGAGGGTCAGTTCTTGAGCTTGCTTCGTCATCGTTGTTTGCGACAATAGCTACCGCGCGGGATTCGCGCCAACGGAAAAGCCGCTTATGCTTACGACCATTCTGCTCGCCACAGCCACGCAACTCGCGCCGCTCGCCAGCGGCCTCACCGAACCGCCGATCACCTACGTGCTCGACTACGGTTCCAGCCATGTCGGCAATGCCGAGTGGCTCGCCCACGTCGCCGCCGCGCCGCCGGAACTGCTGCATCTCGGCAAGGACGTGCCGATGACGCACAACTGGGGGCCGATCCGGGCGCTGGGCGGCGAAAACCAGGCGTTCGGCAAAGGCGACGGCATCAAGCGCCTGACGCCAGCCGAGGTCACGCAACGCATTGACGACCTCACCGCGATGGTTCGCTCGCTGCACGACGCCGGCGTCAAGATGGTGATGCCCTACATCTGCGGGATGACCGTGGCGGGGCACCACGTGAAACGCACCGGCTTCTGGGCGTTCTACGACGATTGGCAGAAATACAGCGGGCCGTTCATGCTCGGACTGCGCCCCGCGCCCGACCCGGCGAAGTGGTTGCAGCTCGACCCGCAGGGAGACTTCCAGCGGTTTTACAAATACGAGGGTGATTCCTATCCCCCCTACGAGCCGAACCACCGTTACGCCGCCTGCGTCAACAACCCGAACTGGCAGCACTGGTTGACGCGCGTCGTGAAACTCCTCGTCCGCTGCGGCTACGACGGCACGTTTGTGGACAACGGCGCCTCGCAACGTTGTTACTGCGAGCAGTGCCAGAAACTTTTCCGCGACTGGGCGAAGAAGCGCGGCCTCGGCAGCGACGACCTCAAACAGGCCGTGCCAAGCGACGCACGCCTTTACGAAGAGGCGAAGCGGTTCTGGATGGAGAGTCTGCACCTGTTCCAACTCCGCCTCCGCACCGCTGCCGTGAGCGCCATGGCCAGCACCGGCAAAGGCGACAAAACCGCGCGCAGCTTCAAGATTTTCCCCAACGGCGGCCACAACCGTTACGAAGCGGTCCGGCTTGTCTTCGCCGACAGCGATTACGTGATGTTCGAGAAATCTGACGGCCAGTTCGGCACGCATCCCGGCCTGGCGGACGGCAAGCACGTCAACCACAACATTATGGAGCTGAAGTTCGTCCAGTGCGTGCGAAAGATGGTGAAGCCCATCATCCTCACGCGCAGCGGCTACCCGAAGTCGCAGCCGCAGTTCGAGATGAACCGCGCCAGCGCTGCGCTCGGTTGCGCCGAGATGGCGGCGTTCGGCAACGGCGGCGGTTTCCTCATCCCGCCCAAACTCCCCGACGGCCCGGCAGTGCTCAAGCAGTGGCGCGGTTTCTACGAGCGCAACGCCGACCTATACCGCAGCAACGACTCGTTCGCCGCGATCGGCGTTCTTTTCCTGAGCGAACAGAAACTCGCCGGCAACAAGAAACACGAAGCCGCCGTCGAGCAGGTCGGCAGCCAGTTGCTCGCCGGGCACGTGCCGTTCGATTACGTCACCGAGGAGAGCTTCACCACCAACAATTTCCTCCGCCGTTATCCCGCGATGGTGGTGCCGGCGATCACGCGCGCGGATCCGAAGCAGCTCGGCATCATCGCCGATTGGGTCCGCGAAGGCGGCAACGCCCTGCTTGTCGGCGAACATCCGGAAGACTCTCCGCTCGTGGCGCTGGCCAAGTCGCGCGGCCAGGCCAAGGGGTTGGTGATGCGGATGGCCTCGCTCGCCGCGCCCGACGCCGTGCCGTCGTGGCTGGCCAACTACGTCCACGTGAGCGGCTCCGTCTTCGACGAAGACGAGCGGCCGGAGTTGAAAAACGTCTTCGTCAACGCCTTCACCCGCCGTGACCGCGTGACGTGGGACGTGCGTGCCTGCTACCACATCGTCAACTACAACGTCCCGCTCGGTGTCAACGCGCCGCCGCCCACGCCCGTCGACAACATCATCATGCGCCTGCCAATCCCTCAAGACCTGAAGCCGCGTGGCATCACCGCGCTTGATCCCGACTCGTCCGACGCCACGCGCCCCGAATGGCGCGTCGGCGAGCATTCGTTGCTGGTGAAACTGCCGCGCCTGAGCCTCTACAAGGTCATCGTCGTGGACTATGCC
The DNA here is from genome assembly GCA_016235595.1 of Verrucomicrobiota bacterium. Classification (GTDB taxonomy): domain Bacteria; phylum Verrucomicrobiota; class Verrucomicrobiia; order CAIQCK01; family CAIQCK01; genus CAIQCK01. The sequence continues at coordinate 388,745 of JACRJX010000008.1, read as the reverse complement.
TCCACCAAACCACCGCCTCCTCCCAAGAAGAAATCGGACCGGCGGGGATTCGATTTCTAACGCCATGAAAACGCATAACCACCTCCGCGCGTTGTTTCTCCTCTGCCTTCTCGGCGCTCCACTGCAATTGCAGGCCGCGACCCTGGACGGCTTCATCGGCATTCGCTGGGGGACTTCCATCGAAGAGGCCAGGAAGATCGCCCTCGCGGACCGGCAGCGCGTGTTGGAGAAGCAGGAGAACGGCGTTGTCTCGACGCTTAGTTTGCGAAGAGGCAGCTACCTTGGCAAACCAGCGGCGTGGTGGCATCTGTGTTTCATCAACAACAAGTTCTGCCACGGGTTTGTTGACTTCCAGCTTTACCGCAACCAGCGGCCTCTTCACCAACTCAGAGAAGTTCGCAAGATGCTTGCCGCCCAATTTGGCGAGCCCATCCTGGACCTCGATAGTCATCCGAATTCAGACCCGTCGTGGGAGGAGTGTTTCGCCGTCAAACCGGTTTTCAAGTGCGACTGGAAACCCACGACTTCCGGGCCGAACCCGGAGGCAACCACGGTTCGAGTATTCATGCACGGTTCGAAGATGGAGGAAGCGTGCATCCGGGTCGTTTACGGCAACGACGCCCTTTCGGAGGAGAGGGAGAAGATCGAGCGGGCACTGAAATCCGGCGCGGTCATACCAGCCTCGCTGGAGGATGCGCAGGCAAAAGAGGCCGCCGTCAAAGAGGCTTTCAAAAAACTCCACGACGCCATCAAGGCCGGTGACGGGAAGCTCGCGCTCGAAATGCTAAGCAAGGAATCACTCGGCCAGATGACCGACGAGCAGAAGGCACATTGGTGCCGGTTGCCACACGGCCGCGATGACGCACCGGCGGTTGTGTCTGTTTCTCTGAAAACAAAAACCGCCGGCGTCTACTACACGTTGAAGGATTCGCGCGGCGCGGTGAATCACCACTTTGACCTCTTCCTGATGGAAGACGGCCAGTGGAAACTCCACTTCACCCGCGTCCGGGACTGTCCGCCGGACGATCTCGCCAAAGCCTTCTGGCTGCCGCCGGACACTGCGCCCTTCATTGAAGGAGGCGAAGACTGGTCAAAGATAGACGCCGTGCCCACCGGCGATCCGAACTGGAGCGTGCAGGCCACCAGCGATTCCGTCTTTCTCTACATCCGGTTTACCCACGCCACAGACCTTCCGATCCCCGGTTCTCCAGAAACCACAAACGACCCGCGCGAGCTGAACTTGATTTATACCCCCGGTGTCAGCGTTGGGTCTCCCAATGTCCGCGAAGGCATCCGGTTCTCCGTCGGGGAAGTCATTGGCGCCCGGACGGTCAAGACGAAGAACCAGTTCTTTGTGAGCTACAGCCTCAGCTTCCGGCGGAGGGGCGACGAGAGCCACTCCGAAAACGTGAACAACTCCGGCGGCCTCCTGAGAATTCTGGGCCGCTGGATTGACATTCGCATCCCGCGCGAGGTCTTGACGAATATCCCGCTCAAGCCGCTCCGGTTCTGGGTCACGCCCAAGGCCCCCGCCACCACGCTCGAATACACCGTGAAGGAGCCTCCCCGTATCCTGCCTCCGCGGCGGCGGCCCGCAGTAGCCACCGTCAATCTTCCTGCGAACCCCGCCCCGCCTGCGCCCGATCCACTCGAGCCCGCCAAGCAAGCCATGCGCGACCTGGCCGCCCGCATTATCGGGGGCGACCCGAAGGCTTTCGACGAACTGCACGACGCCGCCAAAAAACTTTATCAGGGCATAAACTACGCCAGGGAAAAGGAGCGTCTCATCACCAACGGCGCGCTCATGCGCGCGGCCTACGATCTCCTCGGCGAGCAGGCCGGCAAGGGCAACGCAAAGGCTTTCGAGGCGCTCAAACGTTCGCTCGATCTGCGGCCGTTGAGTGGCATTGCTCCGGACGCACTGGGCATTGCCGCCGCCCTCGGCCATGCCGAGGCGCTCCAGATGCTCCTTCACCACGACCAACACAAGATTCTCAAAACATCCGCCGTCTTCGCGCTTCAAGCGCCCGCCAAGAAGAACAACGCGCAAGCCATCGCGTTCCTCCTTGCCATTCTCGACAACCCCTCGGACCGCGCGCTCTGGTATGGCGCCTCGCAGGGTCTGATCGCTGCGAAGGACGATCCGAAAGTCAAAGCGGCTTTGGAGAAGTATGAAAAAGCGCAACAGAATGCGAGGGGACTGCCACGATGAATGCCCGCAGGCGTGAAGCCCAAGGCGCTCCAAAGGTCAGGGGTGTTGCGGCAGGTTCATCTGCGTCAACATTTGACGGCTATTTGCGGTCAGCGATCATCGCTCTAACGCGTCATTTCTGAACGATCTCGAATGGGATGGCTGGCAGGGTGGCGAAGGCGAAACGACGCGGGCGCTGTTGTTGTTGCTGTTGCGGGGGCTGCGCCTTGCCTTTGCCGAAGGGGAGGTTGCCTTCACTGAAGACGCTGATGATCAGGTTGCCTTTCAGGTCGGGCTTCACCTTGGCGTCGGCGGCCAGCACGATCTCGCGGCCCTCGCGCGTCTGCGAGACACTCTTGATGGTGACACCCTCTGGCGGATCAACCAGCTCAAGCTGGGCTTTCGGCACATACGCGAAGCCCGGCGCGAAGACCCGAAGTTTGACCGTGCCGCCGGCAGGCATTTTCAACGGCGAGTCGCCGAGAACCCTGATGTAAGGCTGCCGTGCCGTGACGTTGCCAGCCACGAAGACCTTCAACTCCTGCGCGGGCACCAAGTGTCGATACTCAAACGCCTGCATCATGTCCTCGGCCGGCACGGCACGATGGGCCACTTCGCGACCGTTGATGACGGCGCGGCCTTCGAGGTTGAGGGCCAGCGGTTGTTCCCGCGGCGTCGGCGGCACGGTGAGCGTGAGATGGATCTTGTCCTGTCCAGCCGGCAGGCGCGCGCCGCCGAGTCTGAAACCTCCCGGCGCGTCCGGCAGCGAGAACACAATGTCGCCGTCGAAACCGTCCTTGCGCAACGCATAGACGGTGAACGGCGTGGTCGCGGCCACACGCGTGTTGATGCTGGAGGGAACGATGCGCAGTTCGAAATCGGGCTGAGGCGGGCCCAGGCGCAGGCGATAGGCGTACTCGGGACCGCCGTGATGCTGTGTGTCGCTGAGGTAGAGGTAATAGACGCCGCTCTTCGGCAGCGTCGTCCGGATGTAAGAGTCGGCGTGATGTGTCGTCAGGCCGGCGGCCTTGTCGGTGTGATCGTCGTTGAAGGCGATCTCCATGCCGCTGGCGTCGGTGAGCTTGAGAACGGAATCGAGCGGCGAGTTCAGCCGTCGCGCCATCACTTCCGCCACAAACTCGTCGCCTTCCCTGCCTTCGATGCGGAACACGTCCACGTCGTCCGGTTTATCAATGCGTCCATTGACGATCATGGGCAACGTGACCCGCTGGGCGTGCGACTTCTCGTTGTTCGGCTCTTTCTCGAAACATTCCGGCAACTCGCTCACGGCAAACGGGACAGTATTTGAATTGCGCACCGAGATTGAATGGATGCCGGGTGTCTGGCGGCCCTCCACGGTGAGGTTCGCAACGGGCAGATTCCAGCCTTTCAACTCCACCTTCGTTTTCCCGCCGGCGGGACCACCGAGCGGGAAGATGCTGGTGATGAACGGCATCTCGCCAAGGGTGATCCGGTAGACGAAGTCCTCGCGGCCGCGAAAGATCGAGTCCTTGATTTCGATGACGTAGTCGCCGTCGGCGGGAATCTCGTAGTGAAGCACCGGATCGGGATTGAAGCGGAAGTCGTCGTCGTAGGCCACTTCCCTGCCCTTGGCATCGTAGAGCGCAAGCGTGGCTTGGAACCAACCGGGCACGGCATCGGAGATATACGGAATCAACTGCCGCGCGCTGGCTGCCACGACAAGGCTCTGCCCCTTGGTCGCCGTGAAACGGAAGCGGTCCACATCGCCGGGCATCAGGCGGCCGTTGACCACCGCCGGCAATGTGATGGCTTGGTCGGGCTCCTTCGAAGTGCCAAGCCGCGGACGATTGCCTTGCGCGAAAGGGAACCTCGGATCGAAGCTTCGAAATTCCTCGGTCTCGTTGACCTCCGGCCACTGACCTACGCAGAAGACAAGCGGGTTGGTGACGCCCCGTGGCATGCCCAGCCGGATTTCCCGCTCGCCCGGCTCCGCGTCCGGCGCCAGCGTGACCCGGACGGTGGCGACCTCGGCGAGGGCGGCACTGATGCGGTTATTGAAGTTGGGCGGGTTCTTCCGGATCTTCGTGCGAATATCCTCCATCTCCTTGTCATCCGCGGCCGTCCAGACCGCGTTCGTGGAAGATTTCGAGGCGCTGGCGTTCCATCGATTCTGGAAGAACGTCCGCTTCCGTTCGGTCATCTCCTTCAACTTGTCCTGCAAGAGGAAGAAGTCCCGATTCGGCAGCGGCCGGTTGTACTCAACGAACGAGGCTTCGACGACACCGCTGCCGGAAATGAAGACATTAGTGACGCCCTGAAGGAACTGGCCGGCGACGTTGACCTCGAAGGTCGTGCCCTGCCGTCCGCCGGCGGGATAGACGTAGGCGATCTTCGGGTTGAACTGCGCCCACGCCGTTGGCGCCAGCGCCAGCGCCAATCCCCATACCGTGTTCCATCGATTCAAATTCATAAAACGTCACAATTCAGAGCCGCTGATGTGAACACCGCAAGCGCGGATGAAGTTGCCATCCTCCTGTCGTGAAAAATCGTGCCTGCCGCCGCCGCTCCAAGCTAGAGCGACAGCAGATACTCGCAGAGGTCAAGGATTTCGTCGGCGGTCAGGTGCGAGGTCTTGCCGTGCCGGTCGTCCGGGTTGGCGAAGACCGGCAGGTCGCGCAGCGCAACGACCGAGCCGTCGTGGAGATAGGGCGCGGTGCGCCAGAGTTCGATCAGAGAAGGCGTGTCGAAACGGTCTGCCGCGCGATCCATCGGTCCGCGAGTGCCGACGTCGTGCGAGCGCAGGTCGGTGAACAGCGGCGGCGGATGGCACTGCGCGCACCGGGTCTCCGGGCTGTGAAACAGCTTTTCGCCGCGCTGCGCCGCCAGCGAGAGTCTGCCATTGACGAGGTGAGGGCTGGGAACCGGTTTGCGCGACTTGAGATACACGTCCATTGCCCTGGCGACACTGCCCGGTTGATAGGTGAACAGAATGTGCTGGATGCCGACACGGACGGCGGCTTCCGCGGTCTTGCGCTGGCCGAGACTCATGACCGGCGGCGTCTTGTGCGCGAGCAGGAGACTCTTCGTGTTTTTCGGATTGCCGAGACTGTCGTTGGGCAGGTCCCAGTTCAGCCCGTCCACGCGCGCGTCGCCCGGATGGCAGCTTGAACAGCTTTGCCATCCCTGGTAGCAAATGCGGGCGTCGTGGAAATAGAGTTCGCCCAGGCGCGCCGTGGTCATCCGCGATTGGGGGCCGAGCGGGATCGTTTCCGCCTCCGGTTGCAGACGATCGAGTTCCATCACATTCAGCGTGTCGGAGAAATAATTGACTACATAGGCACGCCGCCCGATCACCACCACCGCGCGGGGCCCGAGGTTGTCCTTGGGGAGGCGCCGGCGGTCGCGCAGGCCGCCGAGGAACGAGGGATCGTTGGATGCATCCGTCGGCGCGGGCGGCGGCATGCCAAACGCATAGGGAACCGTCACCTGCAGCAGCGCGGGCGGCATGTCTATCAGCCTCGCGAGCAGCGCGGGGAAATCAATGACGCTGACTTCGTGCGCGCCGGCGTGGGTGACCACGAGCGTGCGGCTGTCGGCACTCCACGCGGCTCCCCACGGGTTGGCCGCGCCACGGTCCCAATCGTCGAACAGCACGGTGTTCAGCGTTTCCATGCGGTCGAGCGCAATGATCGTCATTGCGTTGGAATTCATCGCGCCGCGCTCGATCTGCGTCGCCGGCCGCCAGAACCGCCCGATGAGGTGGGTGAGCACGGCGTATTTTCCGTCGGGCGAAACGCGAAGGTCGTTCAGCGCGCCACTGCCGTTGGGCAGCCAGAGGTCGTCCACGACCTGGCCGCGCGCCGTGTCAATGACGCCCACGACCGCCGCCACGTGCGCCACGTCGGCACGGCCGGAGGGAAGGTGGTTCGCAACGAGCAGCCGTCTGCCGTCCGGCGTGATCGCTGCGGCCACCGGCTCCCGCTTGACTGAAATCCGCTGCAGCTCTCTTTTCGTCGCCACGTCGAACACGCTCACATCGTGGTTGAAACGATTGCAGACAAAGAGCGTCTTGCCGTCAGGCGAGAGTACCGGCCCCATCGCAGTATGCCCCGCGGAGAGTTCTTCGATCACTTTGCCGCTCGCGGTTTCCACGATACAGACGCGGCTGGCCGGGGCGGCGCACGTCACGAACAACCGCGCGCCATCCGCCGAAAGGCAAAGTCCCGTCGCACTGCCCGGCATCTCAACGGAGCGCGTCACTTTGCGGGACGCGATGTTGAACACGACGACGCGGTTGCCTGTGGCGCAGGCAATATAGAGAGTGCCGCCGTCCGGCGATGCCACCAACGCGGCAGGGGACAGGCTGGCTGGCTGGGATGATTGTGCAAACGTTGTGGTAAGGAGGCTCGTGAACACGATGGTGCTGATAACCGAGCGCGTGAACATGGCCGGAGAGTAAAGCTGATCAGGCTGCCATTTCGAACTCTTTTACGATGTGAGAGCGCGCGCGCCGGAGTTCCTCGGCGGGGTCATCGGGCACCTTGCTCCAGTCCAACGCGATGGAACAGACTCGGTCGTAACCGATCTTCCGGAGCGCGCGTCCGACGGCGGCAAAGTCCACGTTGCCGTCACCGGGCGTGAGCATGGGACTGCCCGGCTTGCCGTCGCGCAAATGCACATGCTGGACGCGGGCGCCGAGCCGTTCGATGGCGGCGGCCACGTCCACGCCAGCGGCGGCCAGACTGCCGGTGTCCACGGTCACGCCGACGGCCGGGCTGGCGACGAGTTCCAGCAGCTTCTCAGCCTGTTCGACGGTTTCCACCAACATACCGGCGCGGATCTCGATGCCCAGCTTTACGCCGAACGATTCAGCCTGACGCGCGGCCAAACGGATGGGCTCGCCAACGAGTTGGGCCGAGCCGTCCCAATCGCTCTCGAGCCGCGGCTTGTTGCCGCTCTGCACGGTGACGACCTGGGCGCCGAGGGTCTTGGCGGCGCGCAATGAACCTGCAACAAACTCCAGTTGCGCGGAGCGGACCATGCGGTCGGTGCTGTTCCACGCGGCCATGGCAACATTGAGCGTCGCCACGCGCAAGCCGGCGAGCGCGTCCTCTATGATCGTCACGTTGATGTTGCTGGAGGCAGTGGGATCGTAGTGCGCACAGTACGACGGGAAGAGACAACAGAGATCCACGGTGTCAAAGCCAAGCCGGCGGATGCGGCCCACCGCTGTGACCAGTGGCAACCGCCGGAATGTGAGCGTGGAAGCGCCGAGTTTCATTGTGAACGACAACTGACTATAGCGCAGTAAACGATTCCAGCCAAACGATCCATGCCGCCGCTCTGGCGCGGGGCCGGCGGCCGGTCACGCGCGCTTGCGGCAGAACCGCTCGATGCGGTCCAGGCCTTTTTCGATGTTGGTCATCGAGCTGGCGTAGGAGAGCCGGACGTGCCGGTCGGTGCCAAACGCTTCGCCGGGAACGACGGCAACCTTTTCCTCTTCGAGCAGTTGTTTGGAGAACTCCATCGGCGCGAGACCAAGCTTGCTGACGTTGGGCAGCAGGTAGAAAGCGCCCTTCGCGTCAATGCACGTCACGCCGGGAATGGCATTGAGCCGCTGGAGCATGTAGTTGCGCCTCTTGGTGAACTCGGCCAGCCACACCTTGAAGTGATCCTGCGGGCCGGTGAGCGCCGCCACTGCGCCAGCTTGCGCGAAACTGGTCGGGTTCGACGTGGAGTGGCTCTGGATGGCGTCAATCGCCTTGGCGATCGGCTCCGGCGCTGCGAGGTAGCCGAGTCGCCAGCCGGTCATTGAGTAGGCCTTCGAGAACCCGATCACCGTGACCGTCTGCGCGTAGAACTCCGGCCCGGACGACGCGAGACTGTGGTGCGTCGCGCCGGGGTAAATGAGGTCTTCGTAAATCTCATCACTGAGAATGAGCACGCCCTTCTCGATGCAAACGCGGCCGAGCGCTTCCAGTTCCGCCCGCGTATAGACCGAGCCAGTTGGGTTCGACGGCGAGTTGAGGATGAAGAGCTTCGAGCGCGGCGTGATGGCCGCGCGCAACTGTTCCGGCGTGATCTTGAACTCCGTGGCGTCGGAAGTGGGCAGGATCACGGGCTTGGCGCCGGCCATCTTCACCATTTCCGGATAGCTCAGCCAGTAGGGGGCGGGGATGATGACTTCGTCGCCGGGGTTGCACGTGGCGAAGACGACGTTGAAGCAGGAGTGTTTCCCGCCGCAGGAGACGATGACCTGGCTGGACTTGTATTGGATGCCGTTTTTGCGCGCGAGTTTGTCGGCGATGGCCTGGCGCAACTCCGGCGTGCCGCTGGAGGGCGTGTATTTGGTCATGCCCCTGGCCAGCGCAGCGGCGGCGGCATCCTTGATGTGCTGCGGCGTGTCGAAATCCGGCTCGCCGGCGCCGAAACCACAGACATCCTCGCCGGCGGCCTTCATGGCCTTGGCCTTGGCATCCACTGCCAGCGTCAGAGAAGGTGTCAGTGCCTTGGAACGATCCGCAACGAAGTCTTTCATGGCTTCGATCCTCCTGCTTAACCAACCACCCGCGATCAACTCAGCTTGCCGTAAAACTTCTCCACGATCTGCTTGAAGTTGTTCTCCTGGAAATTGATGATGCCGACCTCGCGCTTGGCGTTTTCCGGCGAGTCGGAAGCGTGCGCGGCGTTGACCATCACCGACTGGCCGAACTCGCGTCGGATGGTGCCCGGCCCGGCTTTCTTCGGATCGGTTGGTCCCAGCACCTCGCGAATCTTCCGCACCGCGTCCGTGCCTTCATAGACGACCGCAATGCACTTGGCGAGGCCCGGCGCGTTCTTGTGGCCGGGGTCGCACTGGGCCGGCGCGATGCCGGTCATGAACTTCACGATCTGTTGGAACAGCGCCTCGCCGAAATACGGGCCGAGCAGGTTGCCGAGTTTCTCGACGGCGTCGGCCGGCAGTTTCATTTCCAGCGCCTGCTCCACCGTCGGCAGCACCTTGGCCAGCGCCATGCCCTGCATTTTGGCCAGCAACTGCTCGCGCACGGGACCGTAGAAATTCTCAGCCTGCGCGACGCTCATCTGGTGGACTTTCATCCCCACGATGTAGAGGCCGGTGCTGGAAAACACATCCAGCACGTTGCCAGGCCGGCCGCTGGGAAAATTGAAATTGTCTGGCTTGATCAACACCAGCGTGCGCTGCGGCTTCGCGTTGGCGGGATACTGGATGGTATTGTCCACCAAACCGCCGTCGGCATCGGAGTGACGGGCCCAAAGCTTGAGCTTGAAGGTTGCTTCTTCCAGCGTCGGCGCCGCCAGCACGGCCGGCTCGAAATATTTCGCCTCCCCCTTCGGGCCAAGCACGTAGTCGCCGTAGGTATCGCGAATGGCCACGCCGCGCACCGGACCGGTCGTCACGTTGCCGACCACGTTACGCACGCGACGCACCGCGTCATCGCCCTGAAACAGCAGCATCAGCGTCCGCTTGCGCCGTCCGGTCTTCGGATCCGGCATGTAGTTCTCCAGGACGTAGCGCCGGATCAACTCCTGCACATCCTGCGGCTGCGGATCGTTCTTCGTGACCACCGTCGCGGCATATTCCTCCACCAACTCCTTGCTGGGAGCGAACACCCGCGCGGCCACCAGATCCAGCGCCGTGCGCGACATCAGACGCGCCAGCACACCACCGGTGCGCGACTTGAATAACGTGTAAGGATTGACCAGTACGTAGGCCAGTTCTTCAGCCATAAATCACCTCAGCCTCCCTGTTTCACTGCGCCGGACGGGAGAAAATCCGGCAACCGCCGCTACGGCCTGAAGACCGCCTGCGACGCCAGTCAATTTAACTCTTGCCGAGAATCTTGAACATTCCCGTGCCACACGCCGGGCACTTGCCCTGAAGCGCCTTGCGGCCGTTCTTCATGGTCACTTCCTTGGCCTCGGCGATTTCTTTCTTCGCCTTGCATTTCACACAATAGCCTTCTGCCATAAATAGAAAATCTCCTTATGAACGGCCTTTATGGCCGCCCTTGACTTCGAGACCGTAGAAGCCCCCCCCGGCAGCGTCAAGCGCAATCCCTGACCTGGCTTCCCTGCCGCTCGATGCATAGATCCAGTTTTCTGATGACAAAGTGCTGCCGGCGGGCGAACTTTTCACGGCTGATGGCAACTAATGCTTGAACCAACAAGAGTTGGCCGCGACATGCTGAAATCGCCCATCTCGCCGGACACTGGATGTGTCGGCGGAAGGAGTTCGCTGTTGCATCTGGTTTGCTTTTGGGCTAAGCAGACCGGGCGCGGCGACACGTAATCATGATAACCGTTGCACGAATAACCGATCTGCCCGGGCTGTTTGCAACCCGCCTGCGGTCGTTGCCTTTTTACCTTGTTGCGCTTCTGCTGCACCTGCTCTTCTTCCTGATCTTCGGCACGTATACCGTGAGCGAGCGCGCCGAGCCTATCATCACTGTATTCAGCGCGCCGCCGCCCGTCGCGCCGAACACCCCCAACGTGCCGCCGCCGCCACCGCCGCCGCAGGATCGGTCGCTTCAGAACGTCAGTTCTCCGACCGCCCCGTCGCCCGCCATGCGCAACAACCTGCGCCCCATCACCACCAGCGGCCGAAACGCGAGCCAGATCGTCAATTCCCCGGCGATGATCACCGCCGCTATCAACCAGCAATCCACGATCCGTTCCTCGACGCCGACGATGTCGATGGACGCGAACCGCGGCCCGGCACACATTCCGACGCTGCAACTGCGCCAGACACTGACCCGCGCCTCCGGATTCCTCCAAGCCGGCGCGGGCGTCAGCGGTTCGGGCCGCGCCACGCGCGCGCGGTTTGCGTGCTACTGGGCGATCTACCAGGGCGGCGACTGGAACTGTAATCCGACGGCGCTGCCGAACCTGACGGCGCAGGTGGCTCGCTGGTCGCGCGACCGCATCCAGCAGAAAACGGAGCCGCAACCCATCGTGGTCTCCAGCAAAGACCTCTTCACCATCAAGCCGCCGTTCATCTTCATCACCGGCCACAAGGATTTCACCTTCACCGAGGAAGAGATCGAGAATCTGCGCCAGTATCTGCACGCCGGCGGCGCGATCTGGGCCGACAACGACCTGCCGGGACGCCGCTCGCGGTTTGATATCGCCTTCCGCCGCGAGATGAAGCGCGTGCTGACTGACCGCGACTTCGAGAAGCTGCCGGAGGACCACCCGATCATGTCCTCGTATTTTCCGCTGCGGAAGCTGCCGTCGGGAATGAACTCCTACCAGGAACCGATCGAAGTGCTCCGTCTCATCGCCAACGAGATCGCCGTGGTCTATACGTTGAACGCCTACGGTGATTTCTGGGAGTGCGCGCTGGACGAGACCGACCGGATTGACCGGCAGCTTTACCGCACGAGCGCCCGGGGTGGCTTCCATAAGTGGGGGCCGCACTTCGGCAGTTATTACACCGCCACACATTACCGCAACGTCACCGACGAGGCGGTTGTCAATGCTTACAAGCTCGGCATTAATATCGTTGTCCACCTGCTCACTCGTTACGACGACCGTCTGCGCGCGATGGGAGTCCACCGCTAACCATGCACCCCAAATCACCCCGAAGCCCACATCGTGCGCGCCTCGCGCTGACTGTCGCCGTGTGCTTCCTTGCGGCGGCTTCGCTGCACGGCGCAGGCTCCAACCACATCGTCAACGCCGACTTCGAACTGGTCGGCGCCATCCCAAACACTTGGGATGGCGTGGACAGCGCCGGCCGGTTGTTGGTGCAATCGCGCAACCAGTCCATCATCGTGGAGGGCGCCACCGCCAGTTCCATCGCATTTCCGAGTTCGCCGAACTTTGTGGACCTCGACGGTGACGGCAAAAAAGATATCGTTATCGGTGACTCCAACGGTTTTATCTGGTGGTTCAAGAATTACGGCGAGAAAGGCAAGCCGGTTTTCAAAACGGGCAAGTTCTTCCCGAGCTTCTACGGCGCCTCCTGCAAACTGAACGTGTGCGATTGGAACGGCGACGGTCTGCCGGACTTCGTCATCGGCGACTCTGAGGGTTACGTCCATGCCGTGCTCAACATTGGCAACCGCGCGGAGCCGAAGTTCACCTCGGCCATGGCCAAGCCGCGTATCGGCGTTTACGGCAATCTCAACGACAACCTCGACGCCAAACCGCTCGACTACGGCCGGAAGCCGCTCATCATCGGCAACTACGCCAGCCCGTGTGTCAGCGACTGGAACAGCGATGGCCGGCCTGACCTCATCGTCGGCGAGGGCACTTACTCTGCCAACAGCGTCTGGATTTTCCTCAACACCGGCTCCGCGCAGAATCCCAAATTCGAGGACGGCTGCAAATACCCGCTGGCCTACGGCGATGGGCGTGAGCAGTTGACGCCCGCCGTGTGCGACTGGGACGGCGACGGTCTTCCCGACCTGATTGTAGGTGAACGCGAAGGCCGCATCTGCTTCTACCGCGGCAAACGCCAGGGCTTTTTTGGCGGTGTCGCCGCCTTGTTGGGCAAGGCCGCGCCGACGGTGCTGGATTTCACCAGCTACGTTCCCGTCGGCCACGAAGACTCGCCCGCCGTGCGCCTGGCCGACCTGAAAGACCCGACCGGCATCGTCGTGACACTCCAGCAGGCCAAGGACCCATTCTCGAAATTCCTCTGCACACGGCTGGAAACCAATGTGATGACGATGATCACTAACCACAATACCAACAAGGTGATCAAGCCAACGTTGCCGCCCGCGATGGTGGTCGAATTCAACAAACTCCTTTCCGGCCCGAGCCTCTACAGCACCAACCACTGCGTTGGCCTCGTCCTGTGCCCGGAGGCGAAGGAGCTTCTCGCCAAATCACCCAAAGGCCCCGACCTCGCGCGTCTCAACCGTTTCGTCCTCGAAGCCGCCTTCCCCCAACTTGCCAAACACCGCGGCGATATCGTGCTCTGGCCGATGACGTTCGCTTGTCCTTGCGATTGGAATGAAGACGGCCTGCTCGACCTCCTGTTCGGCCGCCCCGACGGTCGCATTCAGATTTCCTTGAACAAAGGCACGAAAGGCAACCCGGTCATGGGCCCGCTGCGTGACGTCACGGGCACTGACGTCGAAAAAGACAGCACACGGCCACTCGCGTGGGCGTATGCCTACTCGCTGTTTTCCAACTCTTGCTTCCTGCCCGAAGCGCTGCAGTCCGACACCAGTCCCGGCGGTGAAGTCGTCAAGCCGAAGAATGGAAAGTACTTTCTGAAATGGTCCTATCGTCACAACTACCCCGGCTACAACATGTTTTGGGAGGCGCATGCGGGTTGGGGTTGGGGCCTGCAGAACTGGCTGCCGCATACCTGGGAAGTCGGCGGCAAATGGCTGCGGGTAGCCACCAAGCCGCTCACGATCGGCAAGAACTACACGTTTTCTTTCTGGAGTCGCGGACAGGACATCAAACTCAACTGGTTCCTCGGCATGGTCGAGGCGATTGAGAATCCCGCCCGCCGCGGCACCGGTCAGTGGGAGGTCCACAAGGTGGACGGCTCGCAGGGCCTGACGCCGTCATGGCAACAGTTCACGCGTACCTTCGCCATCCCCGGCTCGAAAGCCAGCCGGGGCCAGGCGCTGCCCTTCGACCTCTTCCTGCAAATGGTTGGCACTGGCACCGCCTACTTCGACGATTTCCGCCTCGAAGGCCCGCAGTAACAACGCGGAGCCGGCGCAGCTCCCGGTTTGCCGCGCCGCAGAAAAAAGTCAGGGCTTCGGCTTAACCGGCACCGAAACCGGTTCCAACACCGCGCCGCAAACGAGCACTTTCCCCTTCACTGGCGTCAACGTGACGGTCACACAACCGGCCCGGTCCAGCTTCACCGGCCACGCACGCTCCAGAACTTGGCGGCTGCCGCCGCTGCCGGCAAAAACATCCACGCGCTCTTCCGCGACCGCGCCATTCACCGACACGCTGAACACGCGCTGGCCAGCCGCTTTGGAAACCGGGTCAAACATCAGCAGCCGCAACCGATATTCGCCCGCGGGCAAGACGGTGGTATCCTTCTTTTTGCCCGCGATCGGCCGCAACGTCAGGGTGATGGCCTTGCTGCTTTCGACGCCACTGCGGCAGATTTCGTCGTCGGCCCGTGGCGCAACGAAGGTTTCTGCGCCGGTCTCCTGCGTGCCGAGTGTCTGCCAAAGATGATACTCCGTGTCGAAATGGAATGTGAAGCGGCCGGAGGCTTGCGCGAGCGGATCGTGCGAGGTCGGGCCGAAATTATAGCGGACAGGCTCCATGCCGAGCTGTTGGCGCAGCCGCACGATATGCGGCAGCCAGCGCGTGTTCAGCGACACCACCGAGCCTTGCTCGCCGCGTGTGATGCCTCCGAGCGAACTGAACTTCGCAAACTGCTCGATCACCGGCGCCGGCCGGCAATCGGCCATCGCGGCACGGGCGGCGGCGAGGTCGCCTTTCTTGAGCGCCGCCTGCGCATTCTGGAATTGCTCATGCGTCAGGAAGAACGCGGCGATGAATTCTTCCAGCCCTTTGAAGTAGTTCACGCGGTCGCGTTGCGCCGGCGTGAGCTTCGCGGCATCCACCCGGTCGATGAGCTTCAGCCGCTCGCGACAGCCGGTGACAACCTGCGTGATGTTCGTCAGCGGACGGTCAATGAAGAAGTCGGTCGTCTCGCGCGCGAAGTTCGGCGCGTCCGTCACCCAGCGTTCGAGATATGCGCCCATCGTTTCCCGCGCGCCGCCGCCAAACGAACGCATCGCCATGTCGTCGCAAGTCGCGCGCAGTGGCTGGTCCTTGGTGGTCTTCCAAACCTGCGCGGCGTGGCTCTTGAAATAGAGGTCGAGCGGCCGTGTCGTCCAGTGAATGATGCCGAAGCCGCAGGCTTTCGCGTCGGCAAGCTTCGAACTGAACTGTGCGAACGGCGTGTAAGGCCGGCCGAGGTAGTTGCCGTCGTCGTGGTGCGCCCAAATGATGGGAATCACCGGTCGATGGGCGGCGACGTCGCGAATGACCCGGCGCGACTCGTCGTCACCGAGTTGCGGCTGGCCGTGGAGGGCGTTGTAGTCGAGACCGATCAGTTTTACGTGCGGCGGGAAGAAGCGGTGGCACGGCGCGAGGAACTTGAAGTCCCACGTGCCCGCTGTCAGTTGCACGCGGTCGTGGCCCAGTTCCTTCAGCGCCCGCTCTAACGCGCGGACGATCTTGCCGATGGCGAACATCTGCGGCGCGTGCCAGAGCTTCTCCGCCTCCGGCGTGCGCGCAATCTCGCCCTTCCATTCCTCCTGCCAGGGCAGGGGCATCTCAGCCACCTTGACCTCCAGCCACGGCGTGCCGCCCTGCCGGAACCAGACGACCAGTGTGGTGATCTGGGGATACGCTTTCATCAACGCGGCAACTTGCGCCTTGTAGTAGCGGTATCCTTCCTGCGTCTCCGGGTTCGCGAGCCACAGTTTGCCGGCCTCCTGTCCCATCCAACCGACGACCTGCGTCTGGATCGGGAACCGCGCCTCCTTTGGCAGCGTGCGGATCAACTCTTGTGGATTCGCGGAAATCGTGTCCACGTCATCCGCGAAATAAACCTCCATCCCCCGCTGCTGCGCGTGAGCGAACACGCCGTGCATGAGCTTCTGCGCTGCGGCGGCGCGCCGGGCGTCCGGCACTTGTGCCGCGTCTGCGCCGAAGACCGGCGCGCGGAAAACTTCGCCGCCAATGAGCCTGCGCACATCGTTGACGTGCATCGTGGACCAGTCGCGGCCCCTGGCGGTCGTGGAGAGATAACCGACCGGCTTGGTCTTGCCGTTGAAGGTGAAGCTGACCATCGGGTTGTTCCCGTAGGCGTGAACCATGATCGCGTTGTAGCCCATCTTCTGCGACTGGTCGGTCCAACGGTTCCAATCTGCGAGGTTCCACGTCGAGCAGCCGCTGAGGAAGTTGTGCCAATCAAACACGACCCGGTCGCGCACGACCGGCGCATCCGAGAGCGTCCATCCATCGAACGAGAACGGTTCCGTTCGCGGCGGCGGCAATGCGTCGTAGGAGAGATAGAATCCACAGCCCAGCTTCTCCAGCAGCGCGTAAACGCCATACACAGCGCCGCGCGTGTCTGCGCCGGCAATGACACCGAGTTCCCGCGCGCCCTCTTTCACAGTGGCCACCGCGAAACTCTCAGGCGCGGCTGGCGCCGCGTCTCTCAGAAGACGTTTTGTGCGTTCATCGCTGCCGATGACGATGGACCGGCCTTGGGCCGGCAGTCTGCCGGCGACCGTGAATTTCTCGTGCGGGTAAATCACTCCCAGCGAAGCCGCGAGATCCGTCGCAGCCATGCGCTCTGCCTGCGACGCTCCCAGCGTCACCACGACTGCGACATCGGCGTGCGCAGCGACAGCCATCAATGCAACCGCCAACGTCAGGAAGCACAACCAATGGCTGGCTGCAAAACCCCGGCGACTCTCGGTTCCATTCATCAATCTCCTCATAGCTTCTCCTCGCAGAACTCCTTCCACGCATCGCGGAACCACTGGAGCGTCTTCCACGGTGTGCAGATGGAGGTGTTGCAGCTCGCGGCCAGCACAAACCGGTGCGCGAAGGGCCGCAGTCGCTGGAACAAATCCTTGATGTAACGACGCACTTCGTCCGCGCTTTGGAATTTCTCCGTCTCCATCGCGCTGATGCCGCCGGTGATGATGAACCGGTCGCTGGTCAACTGCATCGCCTCGTCGAGTTGCACGTCGCCGAGAGGCGGAAACGCCACGCCCTCGAGACCGTCCACACCGAGCGAATCAATCAGCTTCAGATTGGCCCGCTGCCGGCCGCAGGCGTGAATGAAGAACGTGCTGCCGTGGTCGTGGGCGATGCGGCTCGCCTTCTCGTAGAACGACGCGGAGAACTTCTCGACGTAGGCCGGCGTATGAAACGCCGCATCGAGATTGTCCATCGACATCATCGCCGGCACGCCCGCCGCGGCGATCTGGCGCGCGAGGTCGAGTTGCGCCGCCTCATGAAGCGCAAGCAGCTTCTGCACACGCTCTGCGTCGTCGGCGATGAGGTAGGTCGTGTTGACCGCGCCGGCGAGGAAATGCAGCGCTTTGAGCGGGCTGAACAACTCACCGGCCACCACGAGGCCGTCATCGCCGACGCGCGCCTGTTCCTGCGCGTATCGCTCCGGCCGAAACCGCCAGCGGCGCGCTTGCAGCAGCTCCTCCAGCGCGGCCAGCGGATCCGGCGCGTCGTCCAGCGTGAACACCTCCTGCACGAGCGTGGAATCGGCGAAGACGTAGCGCTGGCGCTCCGTCAGCGTGCCGCGCCGCGTGACGTAGGTCCGGGTGATGACGCGATCGCGTCCCTCGATGCGAACTTCTTCCCGTGCCTCAACACCGTCCCAGACTTCCTCGGCGAGGCCGCCGAACCAGCAATGCTGCTGGTTGCAGTAGACGTTGCGGCTGAAGACATCCAGGCCCAGATGACGGATGAGGTCGAGCTGCGTGCGGCAGTGGGCAATCTCCGGTGGCAGCAGGCCGTGGTTGAGCTGGTGCGCGAACCATTGCCAGCAGTTCGGCGCATAGACGATGCGGCCGGGTCGCTGGCGGGCAAGCACGCGCCGCACCTGTTGCTGCGGGGTGACGTTCGAAGGTTGCGTTGGCATCGTCGTGGCTCCTTTACTCCCGCTGAAACTCGACCGGCGTCATGCGCGGTGTCAGCGCGTGCATCACCACCAGCGCCAGCGGATACGCACACCCGGCAATGAAGAACAGGCTCCAGTAGCTGCCGGTGGTCTGAAGGATGAAGCCGGCCGATTCCGAAAACAACATCGCCGTGCAGGAGCCGATCATGCCGCCCAAGCCGACCACCGACGCGACCGCTTGTTTGGGAAACATGTCCGAGACCATGGTAAACAGATTGGCCGCCCAACCCGCGTGAGCCGCCGTCGCCAGGCCGACGAGCGCCGTCGCGAGCCAGACGTTGGAGGCGCGCGCGGCGAACATCACGGGCACGACGCAGAGCGCGCAGACCAGCATCGCCGTCTTGCGGCTGGCGTTGACCGACCAGCCTCGCCGCAGAAGGTGCGACGACAACCAGCCGCCGCCGATGCTGCCGACGCAGGTCATCGTATAGACCACGATGAGCGGCGGGCCGAGCCGGGCGAGGTCGAGGCCATACTGGTGGTTCAAGAACTTCGGCAACCAGTAAAGGTAGAACCACCAGATCGGCGACGAGACCGCAATCCCCACGATGAATGCCCACGCCTGCCGATAGCGGAGCAGATCGCACCACGGGATTTTCGCGGCGGCCGGCTCCGGCGCGTCGCTGTGGATGAGAGCCAGTTCTTCCGGCGAGACGCGTGGCGACGACCGAGGCGCGTGATAGTACACCGCCCAGAACGCCATCCAGATGAACCCGATCGCGCCGACCGCCACGAACGCCGCCTGCCAGCCGTAACGCAACGTCAACCACGGCACC
Source organism: Verrucomicrobiota bacterium (assembly GCA_016235595.1). GTDB lineage: Bacteria > Verrucomicrobiota > Verrucomicrobiia > CAIQCK01 > CAIQCK01 > CAIQCK01. Next base: position 370,123 of record JACRJX010000008.1, on the reverse strand, counting down.
ACCGCCGGGGCGATGACCGCGCCGATGTTGGAGCCGGCGTTGAACAGGCCCGTCGCCAGCGCGCGTTCGCGCCGCGGAAACCACTCCGCCACTGCTTTCACCGCAGCGGGGAAATTGCCGGCTTCGCCAAAACCGAGGGCGAACCGCGCTGCGCCAAAACCGACGGCCGACCGCGCCAGCGCGTGGGCCATGGCCGCGAGGCTCCATACCGCCATCGCCAGCGAGTAGCCGTGCTTGGTGCCGATGAGATCGATCACGCGTCCGAACAGCACCATGCCGATGGCGTAAGCGGCCTGGAACGCCGTGACAATGTGGCCGTATTCGATCTCGCTCCAGCCGATCTCGGTTTGCAACGTGGACGCCAGGATGCCGAGAATCTGCCGGTCCATGTAATTGATGGTCGTGGCGGCAAACAGCAGCGCGCAGATCGTCCAGCGGAATCCACCGCGTTGCGCCGAAGCCGGTGGGGCAGCGGTGTTCATGGCGTCGCCTCCAGCGTTTGCAACGCTGCCTTCATGTAGCCGAGCGCGAATGCCATTCCAGCGTGCCACGGTGCGGCACACGCCATCTGTGGCGCGTGATCGGGAACCAGCACTCCGGCGTAGCCATTGCGCTTCAAGATGCGCAGCACGCGCAGCATGTCCATGTCACCTTCGTCAATGAACGTCTCCTGGTAGTGCGGCGCTTTGCCGCGCACGTTGCGGAAGTGGACGTAGGCGAGCTTGCCCTGCCGGCTGTAGGTGTCCACCACGTCGTAGATGTCGCCTTCGGTCATCTCGGCAAGACTGCCCAGACAAAACTCCAGCGCGTTGCGCGGACTCGGCCGCAGGTCGAGCAGCTTCTGGTAAAACTGCGGTTGATAAACCAATCGAGGCTGGCCGCGCAACGTTGGCACCGGCGGGTCATCCGGATGTGCCGCCAGCGTCACGCCGGCTTCCTCAGCCACCGGCAACAGCGCATCGAGAAAACATTTCAGCCGTTGCCAGAGTTGTTCCGGCGTCGCGGACGGCACCGTGCCGGGCGGCGCATCCTTGTCATAGACCATGTTCCAGACCATGCCGTTTGGCATCGGCTTGTCGAAGGGGCCGTTCATGCCGACAGCTTCAGCGCCGCCGCGGGCGAAGCTGCCTTTGACGCGGCCGGCGACGCCGGCAATGGAGAAGTTGTAGCCGAACACCGGGATGCCCGCGCGACCGACGTTGCGGATGGTCGACTTGAGGTTCTCCAGTTGCTGCAGCTTCTTCGGCCCGTCCAGCAACACATCGTGCCAGTGAGCCGGGTCGAAATTCTCAATCGCCTCAAGTTCGAGACCGACGGCGTTGATCTCCTTCTTCAGCGCGGCGAGATCCTCGAACGTCCAAAACTTGTTCGGGTCGCCCGCGAGTCCCCAGCCGGCATCGTCGCCGACAGGCTGGTCGCTGGTCTTATTGCTGCGCGAAGAGCGAAAGTAGTCCACCCAATGAACGACGACGTGCGAACAGCCGCATTGCTTTGCAAACCGGTAGTGTTCCGCGTTGAGTTGATGGCGATAAAGCCCGAGTCCAAGTTTCATTGTCGCCATTCCAACGTCAGTCAGTTCACCGGGACGGCCGCATCAGAGTTTGCCGGCGAGATACGCCGCGTAACGTTCAGCCACCCGGCCGGTCTTTACGTTTCCTTTGTGGACAAGAACGCCGACGCGGCGCTCCATCGACTGGCCCTTGGCAAGAGTAAACGGCTTGCCACTCTGGGCGTCGGGCCGGCGCGGGCCGAACGTGCCGTAATCACGCGTCAGCCACTTGTGCGGATATTCGTTCTGGCCGTGGCTGAAGATTGCCAGACCTTCCGCAACGCCCCCGATGGTGTTCGAGTAATCCACCCAGTGAGCTTCGAAATTGCACGTGCCCTTCTGGTTGATGCCGCCCTCGGAATTGGTGATCTGCCCGCCTTGGTTCACAGAAAACTGCGGGTGCATCCGGACGTAGGGCCATGCGTAGTGAACGGCGTCGCTCACGAAGTGGACATCACCGTAGCTGGCGGTGACGCGGTAGCGGATGTCCAGGAAGTATTCCCCGTCGCCCAGTGCCACGATGCGGATGCGCTGCTCCTGGTCGAGGACCGGCTGCTTCTGGTCAATTTGCCAGATGAGCTTCATTCCCGTCTCGGTTTGGTCGGGCGCAATGCGCTTCTCCGGCAGGAACTCTGCGTGGATAATCTGGTCCTTGAATGGCGACTTGGGATCATTCTTGTCCACGCGGCTGTAAATGGCGCCATAGAAACTCGCCTTGCGCTGGCCTTCCAGTTGCACGGTGTCAGCGAACCAGAAGGATTGATGATGCGGATACGGCGGCGCTTCCTGCACGGTCATCACCTTGCCCGACGGGCTCCAGATCGGGTAGAGCCGCGGGAAACCCAGGTCCTTGCCGTAGCGATAGGCCAGCGCTTCGACGCCATCCACGCACAGGCTCACGCGACTGGCCGCCTCGTCGTTCTTCAGGGCGATGCGCGGTTCCACACCGGTTTTTGGCGAGCCGGCGCGCACTGGCGGATGAATGACTTCCTCGGGCTGGACGACGGGCACGGGTGGTTTCTTCGCGGCGGGCTTGTTGTCGGCGGCGCGGGCGGTTGTCGCGAGCAGCGTGGCCACCATCGTCACACAGGCAATGACATGCGCAGGTTTTGGATTCATGAAGATTCTCGTGGTTTCTTTCGATCGACCGCGTACGGACGTTTCCAAGCAGACTACGGCTTCGACAGGCTTGCGGCCAAGGGCCTTTTTGCGTTACACAGGGGCCGTTTTGCGGCGGCGATGAAACCAAGGACCATCAAGCGCATCGGCCTCGCGTTCCCGCTCGGGATCGCGTTCATGGAACGGCTGTTGCAGGGCATCCTGGATTATGCCCGCGAGCACGGCGGCTGGGTTTTCACCCGGATGCCGGAGCGGCTCAATCCCTCGATTGACTGGCTCGCACACTGGCAGGGCGACGGCGCGTTTGCGGTCATCACGACGGCAGCCGACGCAAAGATTGCGCGGTCGTTGCGAATGCCGGTCGTGAACCTGACGGCGCATCTGGGAGAAACGGGCGCGCCGACGGTGATGGTGGACCATGAAGCCATAGGACGGCTCGCGGCGCGTCACTTGATCGAGCGCCGATTTCAACGTTTCGGTTACTACGGCGCGCGCGGGATGTATTACAGCAGACTGCGGCGTGCGGGCTTCGTCGGCGCGGTGGAACGGGCGGCGGGTGCGTGCAAGGTGTTGGAAGTGGCCGCAGCCATCACCGCGCGCCATGACTGGCGTCGCGAGCAGGAATCACTGGATGAGTGGCTGCGAACACTGCAATCGCCGGTCGGCATCATGGCCAGCACGGATTTGCGCGCGAGCATGGTGACGGAAGCGTGCGCCCGGCTGGGGCTGCGCGTGCCGGAGGACGTGGCCGTCATCGGCGTGGATAACGACCCGGTGGTCTGTGAATTCAGCCATCCGCCGCTTTCAAGCGTCTCGCGCAATGACGCCGAAGTGGGCCGGCAAGCAGCCGCGTTGCTGGACCGGCTGATGCGCGGCACGCCGCCTCCGAAACGGCCGATTCTGGTTGCGCCCGACAGCGTGGTGGCACGGCGCTCGACGGAAACGCTGGCGATAGAAGACCCGCACGTGGCCGCAGCGGTGCGATACATCCGCGGTCACTTGCACGAACAATTCGGCGTCGAGCGCATCCTCGGCTTGTCCGCGGTGTCCCGCCGGCGTCTGGAGCATCGTTTTCGCCGCAGCCTGGGCTGCACACCGTATGCGCTCATCTCGCAATTGCGAGTCGAGCGGGCAAGACAACTGCTGGCCGAGCCGAAGAAGCGGACGTTGAGCGAGATCGCGACGGCGTGCGGCTTCAGCGAACTGCGCCGCTTCCGGCTTGTCTTCAATCGACTGACAGACACGACGCCCGCCCACTTCCGCAAGAGCTCACTGAAATCGCCAGCGCAGAAGCCGGGATCGGTTTCTCAATGAAACCGCAGGTGCGCTTCGAGTTTCTCGATCTGGATGACTTCGCCGGCCAGGGAAGGCCCGCGCTTTGCGACGCGGATTTCGACGCGGTTGCATCCGCGCTTCCAGACTTCGCGTGGAACGGGGCACTCCAGCCGGAACAATCGCTGCTTCGGGTTGACCCGGTATTGGCCTTTTCCGCCCGACGTGGGTTGCCTCCCGGGCGAGAAGATCTGCGCATCCTTCCATTCGGCATCGCGCAGGTTGATGGATAATGGCGCGCCGTTCATGCGGATGGCCAAGTCGTCCTTCTCCGTCGCGCGGAACAAGACGCAACGCAGCGTGACGTTTGCGTTCGCAACGTCAGGCGCGTCGCTGATGTGAATCGCAAATTCGGCGGGCGGGCCATCGTTGGCCAGCGACGCGGGTAGCGGCGCGGTGTCATTGCGGTTGAAAAAGCCATCGGCCCACGGATAACCGCCGCGGCGCTCGACGGCGAACATCTTGTCCTTGCCCGCCATCGTGCGCGGGTCGCCTATTTCCTTGAACGCGATCTGATGCGTGAGTGGCGCGATTTCCCCGCCGACGGTCCGGGCCACTTCCGGCGTGCCGATGGCCCAGTTGAAAGCCACCACGCTGTCCGCGCCGCGCTGAAAGTGGTTGGCAAACACGCCGCGCAAGAACTCACTCGAGGCATAACGATAACCATCAGTGGCGTGATGATCGTCGAAACACGGTTGAAGCTGGACCGCGCTGCCGACCGCGGCGCGCAAGCCCTCGACATCCACGTCCATCGAGCGCGAGCCGAGCGTCAGCACGTCCACGAGATGCTGCTCCGCCCATGTCTTCACATCAAAGCCGTCCGCGCGGCAGCCGTCGGGTGTCTGCGGCACTCTCGCCGCCAGCAGGAACGGACGCCCCCGCTGTTGCGCGACCTCCAGCAACATCCGGCGCACCTGGCGCATAAACTGGGTGACGTGGCCGCGGAGTTCCCACTGCCGGCCAACGGGCAGGCAGGGGATGTGACGGGCGAAATCAATCTGAATCCCATCCAGATTGTAGCGCGTCGCCAGTTCACGCAGCAGGACCACCTTGTGTTCGCGCAGGCCTTCCGACGCAAGGTTCCACATGCCATGCGGCCACCACGAGACCGGCAGGACCCAGTCGGGGTGTTCCACCTTGAGCGGATCGGGTTGTTTCGAGTGGCCGCCTCCGGGCAGAATATCCACCTCGCTGATGCGGTGGTTCCAAAAAACCTCCAGCTTGCGCCGGCGCGTTTCGTTCACCAGTTCCGCGACCCAGTCCAAACCTCCACGAAACCATTGTTGCACCAACGGAGCGGCCTCCGCAGGCGCCACTTTGCTCGGGTAAGCAGCGCCCGTTGCGCGGCCCCCAATGTCCCACCAGATTGCATCAATCTGGCTGCCCGGCTCATCCACATACGAGAACACCGCGTCGCGGAAGGGTGGGAAGGCGGCTCCACCGTCCGGGTGCATTTTCCCGTAGTTGAGCATCACCCAGTGGACATCGTGCTGGATCACGATGCGCCGCTTCCGTTGCCGCATGGCATCGCGATGGCTGGCGGGCAAGTCCACGGGCGTCTCAGCCGCGAGCGTGTTGCGCGCTGTGGCCGCAGCCATGGCTGCCGCGGATGATCTCAGAAACTCCCGACGATTCAGAAAGGTGGATTTCATTTCGTAGCTTCCTCTTCGCAAGGGCCGCAAGAGTAAGCGAACACGCCCTTCCAACCAAGAGCCGATTTACACGAACGCGCGCGGCTGGGGTCCGTTTCTAGGTGTTGATGTTGGGAGGCAATTCGAGTAGTTAGCTGTGGGTTTCGCATGCCATGAACATCAACCGCGAGGCAACCTCGAGAATCAGGAAAATCGCCGTCATTGTGCCGAAATACGGCCTTGTGGGCGGGGCCGAGCAGTTTGCCTTTCAAGTGACGGAACGGATGGCGGCGAGAACGCCTTATGAATTTCACGTGTTTGCCAACCAATGGAAAAGCGCCGAGGGATCGCGGGTGATCTTTCACAAGGTGCCCATGATTCGCTTTCCGCGGTTTCTGCGTCCCGTGAGCTTTGCGTGGTTTGCCAGCCGTCTGGTGGCCGGACAGCATTTTGACTTGGTGCACGCGCACGACCGCGTGTTTGGGGCGGACTTGATTTCGTTGCATTGCACGCCTCACGCCGCCTGGGTCCGGGACGTGAGAAGGAAACGACCGAGCCTCTTTGACCGGGCCATGTGTGCCGTCGAAAGGCGGATGCTGGCGGCGGGCGGGGCGTCTCTGTTTTTTCCAACGTCATCCATCGCAATGGAGACATTTCTCCGGGAGTATTCGCCGCTGCCGGGACAATGGAAAGTGATGCATCCCGGCGTGGACGCGGCGCGGTTCTCAAGCCCCGACCGGGAGAAGTGCCGCGCCGAAATTCGCGGGCGTCATGGGATCGGATCGTCCGATTTCCTCGTCCTTTTCGTCGGGATGAACTTCGAACTCAAAGGACTGGACACCATCATGGCCGCCGTGGCAAAGGCGCGGGTGCAGCAGCCGGCGGCGAACATCCGGTTGTTGGTCGTGGGACGCGGGGACGAGGAGAAATACCGCGGCGTCGCGCGGTCGCATGGGATCGGCGATGCGGTGGTTTTTGCGGGAACGCAGACTGGCGGAATCGAGCGTTACTACCGGGCGGCGGATCTGTTTGTCATGCTTTCGGGTTTCGATACGTTCGGGATGGTGGTGCTGGAAGCGATGGCGGCGGGCCTGCCGGTGGTCGTCAGCTCGAGCGTGGGCGCCAGGGATGTGGTTGAGGATGGCGTCAACGGCTTCGTCCTGCCGGATGGCCGGGACGCGGATGCCGCCGCCGACCGAATCGTCTGCTTGCTCGACAGCGACCGGCAACGAGCCATGAGCGCCGCGGCGTCGCGAAGCGCGGCCGGGCACGATTGGGAACAGCGGGTGGCGGAGTTGTCCGCGGTCTACGAATTGAAACTCCAAACAAAGGCGGTTGTCTGATGACTCCAAAAATCTCAGTGATTCTCACAGCGTGGCAACGGCCGCAGAACCTCGAAGAGCAGGTGGACCGGGTTTTGCGCCAGACAGTGCCGCCGCACGAGGTGGTGCTTTGGTATAACCAGCCCCCGAAGACGTTGGGGCTCTTTGAGAAGAAACAGTTGCTCGATTTCCGAAACGCGGGCAAGGTTAAAAAAATTGTGTGCGACCATAACTTCGGCATCATCCCCAGGTTCGCCATGGCGTCGGCCATGGAGGGGGACTACGTCTGCATTTTTGACGACGACACGATGCCTGGCGAACGGTGGTTCGAGAACTGCCTGAAGTATGTGGATTCGGAAAAGGCGATGTGCGGCACGATCGGCCTCCGGTTTCTCTCCAAGACAGAACCGAAAACGGAAACGCCTCGCATGGGCTGGCACGGCTGTAACGAGAAGATCGAGTTTGTGGACCTTGTGGGGCACAGTTGGTTCTTTCGGCGGGAGTGGGCGCGTTATTTCTGGGACGCGGAGCCTGTCATCAGGTCGTTCGGCGAGGACATCCACTTCTGCGCGATGCTCCAGCGGCACGGCATCCGCGTCGCGTGTCCGCCTCATCCGAAAAGCGACAAGTCCCTCTGGGGATCGGTCAAGGGCGAACTCGGCGTGGACCGCGTTGCCATCAGCAGCAAGGACCGCTCCCAAGACTACGCGAGGGTCCTCCAGCACGAAGTCGAAAACGGTTTTCGGTTGATACTCTTATGATCCTGGTTGCCTACGGGACGCGGCCCGAAATCATCAAGCTGTTTCCGGTTGTCCGGGAACTTCAGCGGCAGGGAGTCCGTTTCAAGACGCTCTTCACCGGGCAGCAGACGGACCTGTATGAGGACGTCAAAGACCTCGTGCCGGCTCCCGACCACACATTCGCGCGCCATTTCTCCGGGGAGCAGAAGCACAACACGCTGGCCAACAGTTTCATCAAGATTTGCTCTGCTGCCGAGGAGCTTTTTACGCACCATCGGTTTGATTATGTCGTGGTGCAGGGCGACACCACCACCGCGTGCGCGCTGGCGCAGGTGGCATTCTACAACAAGTTCCGCGTGGCGCATGTCGAGGCGGGTCTGCGCACGTTTGATCTGGAGAACCCCTACCCGGAAGAAGCCAACCGCTCGGTCATCGGTCAGATCGCGGCTGTCAATTTCGCGCCCACTCCCACCGCAAAGAAACATCTCGAACAGGCTGGGGCGAAGAACATCCATCTCGTCGGGAACACCATCGTGGACGCAGTGAATATCATCCAGGAGGAGCACCGTATCCCCAATGCCACCTCCTCCCATGAGGTCTTGATCACGCTTCATCGGCGGGAGAACCACGAGATCATGGACGAGCTTTTTGAGGAGTTGAACCAGGTGGCTCTCAAGCATCCAGACCTTCGGCTGACGCTGCCCATCCACCCGAACCCCAACGTGCGGAAGCACCGGGAGCGACTCGCCGCCTCCAACATCCGCGTGATCAAACCAGTGGGTTATCTGGACATGTTGCGGATGGTTGCCGCCTCTGCATTCGTCATCACGGACAGTGGCGGGTTGCAGGAGGAGTGCTCGTGCTTCAACAAGAAAGTGATCATCGTTCGGGAGACGACGGAGCGGCCGGAAATCCTCGACGTGGGTCTCGGCCGTCTGGTTGGCGGGAAGATTCTCGCCAATATCGAATGGGCCAAGACTCCGCCGGCGAAAGCCGTGGTTTCACCCTTTGGTGATGGGCGCGCATCGGAGAGGATTGTCCGCATTCTGGCAGGAGGGGGTCTCAGCCCATCAAAATGATTTTGGAACGAATCCGGCTCTTGCGCATGAATCCTGAAAGACGGCGCGTATGATCAAGATAATCACCGGCTCCAGTGTTCCAGTTGGAGCCACCGTTGCTCTGGTAAGCCTGTGCAATCGCCTGAATGCCAGGGGATATGAATGCAGGTTGTTCGGACCTGACCACTGGCACCTGGACAAATGCAAATCCGGAGAGCTTGCTGACTTTCGTCCTGAAAAGGGGGATGTGGTTCTTGTTCACGACATCGGATTGCATTCCGTTTCAGACTTGAACGACCTAAAGGCGACGATCAAGGAGCGTCAGGGCAACCGTTGGTGCCAGGTGCTTCAGAAAGCGATGTGCGATTGCTTTGGCAGCGCAAAGAAGCCGGACGATTTCCAGCTTGTTCTCACCTGCCAGGGAGACGGGCGTTCCTCCGCGCAGCAATCAAATCTTTCCCTGTTCCACAAGATTCACTGTCTCGGTCACACGCAACAGATTCCTCGCAAGGCAAAGCTTCCTGTTTTCGTATGTCCAAACCTTGTGGATGATTTGAAACCATCTGGAAGCAAACCCGCCAAGGTTGCGGGTGTGGTCGGCACCATTCGGAGGGAGAACAGACTCGAACTCTCAATCCGAAGGGCATTCGAGGAAGGGATGGAGACCGTGATTCTGTACGGTTATCTGGCCGACCCGATCTATTACTACAACGACATCCGGCCTCTCGCGGAACAATACCCCGGGAAGGTCAAATTCGCGGGGTTCGTTGACGACAAACAGAAGCTCTATGATTCCGTGTCGGATGTTTACTGCTCCGCCATCAAGCCGTGGAGCACGGTGAAACTCGAGTCGAAACTGACTGGAACACGTTTTCACGGGCCGGATTCGCCCCCGGAAGAACACATGACGAACGACCGGATTCTTTCCGTTTGGATCAACGCGTTAGGCCTGCAACCAAGACAGGACGCGGCAGCACTCCCATGAAAAGTTTCGAGGGTGATTTTTACAGGTTGGTCGAATTGCTCAAGAAAAGGGAGCCGTTTGCCTTCAACCGATTCTCGGATGGCGAACTGTACATTCTGCAGAATAAAGAGCTTATTTTAGACGCGCAGCAGGTCAAGGTCGGCGAGAAGGCGACGAAAGGATTATACAAGGAGGAGGACTTCAAACGGTTTCATCCCGCCGAGCACTCGTTTCACCGGGACAGGCTTGTGGACGCGTTCAGGTTCAAGACCAGAAATTACTTCAAAGGGCTGAGCTGCCGGTGCTGTGTGGGCGAGGAGAATTTCCGGTGGCAATTGGAGTTTCACGGCGGCCCCGACGACAACTTCACATGGGCGAACCTTCTCGTAAACGGAAACTACGCGAAATTCATCCGCGAGATGTATCCGCTGTTCAACAATTACAAGACTGTTGTGGTCTGCAACGACAAAGCCAGCCTCTCGATGTTCCCGTTCGTGGTCAGAGATTTCCGGGTCGGCTACAATGCGATGGTCAACGATTACGGTTTGATCGAACGCATGCGACAGTGGATTGTCGAGAACCGCATCGAAGGCCACCTGTTCCTTTTTTCGGCTTCGTCGTTCAGCAAGCTGGCGATTCACCAGCTCTATGAACATTGCGGCCAAAACACCTACATTGACATCGGGACGACCTTGAATCCATTCATGAACATGAGGCTCGACCGGGCGTATTTGAAATCGTTCTGGCTCGGGACAAGAAACGCGGACATCAACAAGATTTGCATCTGGTAGGGCCATCGACAGGCTGACAGCCGTTGTTCCTGACCGGCTTTCAACGAGACGGAGTATGATTATCATCAACATCATGGGGGGGCTGGGCAACCAGATGTTTCAGTACGCAGTGGCGAAGCACCTCTCGATCATCCACAACACGCCGCTCAAGATAGACACGTCCAATTTCGACCGGTGCACCCCGAACCGGGATCACACCTTGCAGTTGAATTCCTTCAAGATCAGCGCGCCGCAGGCATCGCGGAGTGAAATTGCGGACTACAGGAAAACCGGGCTCAAACATAAATTGGGCATTGTCCCGATGCTGAATGCGCTGGGGCTTTGCAGGGAGACCGGCGAGACTCCGCGCCTGTATTCGGAACCGGCCGGGTCCGCCTTCAAACAGGAGGTTCTTGCGCTCGGGCCGAAGACGTACCTCATCGGGTATTTCAACTCCTACAAATACTTCGATGCCGTGAAACAGCCGCTCGCCGGGGAGTTCTCACCCAGGGAGGAACTCAGCGGCGCAGCGCGCGGGATTCTGGCATCCATCGCGGATTCAAATTCTGTCAGCGTCCATGTCAGGCGGGGAGACTACATGACCGATCCCAATATCCGGAAGGAACTCGAAGGAGTGATCACGGAGCGTTATTACCAGAATGCAGTGAACTACATGGCGGAACGGGTCAGCGATCCGCATTTCTTCATGTTCTCGGATGACATCGCGTGGGTGAAAGAAAACCTCCGTCTCCCCCACCGAATGACCTGCGTTGATTTCAACTCTCCACAGAGGGGTTTTGAAGACCTGTGGTTGATGAGCCGGTGCAAACACAACATCACTGCGGGCGGCAGCACGTTCAGTTGGTGGGCCGCCTATCTCAACCCCCACAAGGAGAAGATCATCATCCGCACCGGGAGGATCAGCAAGAATGCGGCCTATAATCATCCTGAAGACTATTTCCCACCGGAATGGAAGAGCGTCGAATCCTAGCAGTTGAAGAACCGGCAAATTCCTGATAAAAGGGCATTATGATAGCATCGAGCAACAGTAGTCTTGCAGAAGGGGAGCGTTCGAAGGTCTCCATCATCACCCCCTCTCGCAATCATGGTCTTTTCTTGAGAGAAACCATCGAATCCGTCCTGAGCCAGACATACAAGAATGTTGAGCATGTGGTTGTTGACGGTGCTTCGACCGACAATTCGGTGGATATCCTGAAGGAATACCCGCACCTCAAGTGGGTTTCGGAAAAGGAGGGCGGGGATAATCCGTGTCTGGAAGCGATCTGGAAAGCCTTCCGCATGTCAACCGGCGACCACATCGTTTTCCTGTGTGTCTCTGACGGTTTGGTGGATGCAAACTGGCTCAAGCAAGCGGTCCAGGTTCTTGATAACGACAGTGAAGTGTCCCTCGTGTGGGGAGTGGTTCAGAGCAAGACGGAAGATGGCCGGTTGGGGAAAGTATGGAGTGCCAGCTACCTTGAACACGAGCCGCCGCAAAAAAAGGATTTCCTCCCATTCTGGCTTGCCACGAGGGAAGGGATAGAATGCAACGCTGTCATCAGGCGGAATATCTTCGAGAAGTGCTATACGCGGAACACGAAAGACGAGCCCTGTCGTGTGGCCACCGGCTTGGGGTTCACCTACAACTTCGTCACTCAAGGTTACCTGCCATACTTCATTCCGGTGATCACCATTTTCGGCAGGGTTCATGATGACCAGAGAGGCTCGCAGATGTCTGCCGAGGTCGAGGCCGGATCAAACGCCTATAATCAACGAGTCGAAACGTACAAGAACGAGTTGCTGGCAGGCAGGGTCAAGCACTGCTTCAGAGACAGCCGGTCCGAGGTCATCGGCGAAGTGACGCCCAGTGACCTGGTTCTTTACAAGAAGCTGATCCGGAGGCAACGCCTCAAGGGCAGTTTGAACCGGAAATTCCAACGCCTCATGAATCGCATCTGACGAATCGTCAGCGGGATCGCTGTCCGAAGAAGGACAGGACGCTGTCAACGATCGTTCCGACATCCGCAGTGCTCAACTCGTAATAAAGGGGGAGTCGAAGCAGGCAATCCGTGTATCGATCGGAGTTGGGCAAATCCCGTCCATCGTGTTTCTTTTCGTAGAACGGGCTCTTGTGGAGAGACTGATAATGAAACACGGCGAGTATGCCGCGATCTTTCAGGTGTTCGATGAGCTTGTCTCGCTGCTCCAGATTTTCGCATACGACATGGAACATATGGCCGTTATTGGTCGCATAGTCCGGGACGAAAGGAAGTTTTAGAATCCCTCTGGATTCCAAGTCCCCCAGTCCCCGCCGGTACAGGTTCCACAAGCTTCTGCGCTTGGACTGAATCTCATCAAGATGTTCAAGCTGCGCGTATAAGAAAGCTGCGATGATTTCCGACGGCAGAAACGACGAACCGATGTCCACCCATCGATACTTGTCCACTTCTCCACGGAAGAACGCAGAACGATTGGTGCCCTTTTCCCTCACAATCTCGGCGCGATTCACGAACTGGGCGTCATTCGCAACGAACATCCCTCCCTCTCCGGAAATGACATTCTTCGTCTCATGGAACGAGAACGTCGCCATGCTGCCAAGCGACCCGAGTGGTTTTCCCTTGTAGAACGAATCGACCGCCTGAGCGGCGTCTTCGACAACCAGAAGACCGTGCTTGCGGGCCAGGTTGAGGATGGCATCCATGTCGCAGGCCACGCCCGCATAATGGACCGGAACGATCACCTTCGTCCTTGGCGTGATCAACGCTTCGACCGCTGAGACATCAATATTGGGCGTCGCCGCTTCGCTGTCGGCAAAGATGATCCTGGCTCCCCGCAAAACAAAGGCATTGACGGTGGAGACAAAAGTGAAGCTGGGAGCGATGACCTCGTCGCCCGGTTTTATCTGACAAAGGAGCGCGGCCATCTCCAGAGCGTCGGTGCACGAGGTGGTCAACAGTGCTTTCTTGAACCCATACCGGCTTTCAAAGAACTGGTGGCATTTCTTCGTGAACAGGCCGTCGCCCGATATCTTGCCTGAGGCCACGGATTCCTTGATGTAGTCCGTTTCCTTGCCCGTGAAGTAAGGCTTGTTGAAGGGAATTCGAATCATGGAATCCAGAAGTGATAGAAGTTCTCGGTCTTGGCAGCTCTGTAGCCGCATTTCTTGTAGAGTTCACACGCGGCTGTGTTCGCCTGTTGGGTGACAACCTGGGCGAACTTCAACCCGCGCTTGCGCGACCATTCCTGTGCCGCGCGCACCAAGACTATCCCCAGTTTGTTTCCGCGCATGTCGGCGTCCACCGCAATCAGGCCGATATCGCCGGCGCCGTTCTTCTCTTTAACGGTCACCATGCCGACGATTTTGTCCGCATGACGCACCACCAAAACCGCATCCGCCATCCGCTTGTTCGTGCAATTCCGAATCCACAGCCTGTAGAGGTCATTGAATTTTTCCTCCGGAATCCGGCGGTCAACTCGAAATCGGCAGTAAACACCGGCTTGAATGGCGAGGTGCTCCAGTTCGCTGTTCGGGACTGCGTCAGTGTATTCCTCCACGATCCAGCCGAAGCTCTCTGTCGATCCGTTGTATTGACAGAGATCCATCTCAAAAGTCGTCTTTTTGTCCGCCAGGAATCCATGGCAAGCCCGCGCAGCCCGCTGCGACTCCTCATCATTCGGATCGGAAGCCCAGTATGCCAACGCGACCTTCTCGTCCCTCATCTGAGAGATCATCCGTTCCAACTCCCCTGTCGCAAGCCTGTTCGGGAGGATTCTGGCGACCCTCATCCCAAAGAACGCCGAATCCCAATCTAGGATTTGAAATTGCACGATGTCAGTGTCAATCTTTGCTGTGTAAAAACTATCCTACAACGATTTATACAATGGGGTGTCAACATCCTCAATGACCATTTCCACGATGAACATTCGGCTGTGTTTAAGACATAAAATGTATCCAATCCGCCATGAACAACGGCACGATGGAGCCAGCGCAGCGTAACCTGCGTTGATTTTATCCACGAGATCAGCTTCCCCCCTGCGCAACCCAGAATCAGGGTCTGTGTTTTTTTGTGAATCACGTTGATCACCGCAAGCTTGTCAGGTTGTCAGCCACAACTGGAATGAAACAGATGTTGCTGTTGGTTGTCTCTTTGTTGCTGTGCGCGTATCTGGCCGAGTTCTTGCTGGGTTTCCAGCATGTCAAATCAGTTCCCCGTTACCCCCTGCCGCCCCACGCTTCACAGAAACACACCACCGTCGATTACGATGCAAAATACCGGTACAACAACTATTCTCTCCGTAGCGCCGACTTTCGGCCAACGGTGTTGTATGACGCTGTCCTGCTGGGGGATTCGTTTTTCTTCGGCCAAGGCGTCGATGAAGGGAAGACCCTGGGGGATCTATGGCAGAAGAAGGGATGGCAGGTTCTCAACATATCGGAAATAGCCACCAACCCCATCGACTATTTGCATAAACTCGGTGTCATGCAGGCGCAGGGCTTGCGGAGTCGAAACATCGTCGTTGGCCTCTACATGGGGAATGATTTCCATGGGATCGACGACAAGAACATCGGGAAAGCGTTGAGCTACCGCTACAAACCGGACTTTCTCACTTACGACGGCGGGTCGTTTCTCAAGATGGATAGAGTGCGGTATCAGCTTGCCCGCAAAGGGCAGCAGCTTGCGGATTGGGTAAGGAACCGGATCTCCGGGCAGCGACGGGAAACGATTGTGGTTCATGAATTTGAACGTCGGCGGAGATTTGACGCGGACTGGCTGCGATTCTTTACCGGCAATCGCTCGAAACTTGTTGAGGATATGACGGGTTCCCGGGACAAGCTGCTGGGCAAGGAGGACATCTCCGAGGAGAAGTATCTGCAGAAACTCCGGTTGTCGGAACAAGCCTTGAAGAACATTGCTGAGATTCTGAACGTCATTCCGGCACGAGCGCCTGCCGCACGGGTGTATGTCGTCCTGATTCCCGAACTCCATCATGTCTGGGGATTTCGTTCTCCCCGGTATGATCAGTATATTCAGCAACTGAAGAAGATGTTAGCGCCCTCTGTTGGGGTCATCGATCTGCATGGCAGGACGACGCCGGAGATGTATTTCCTCCATGACGGTCATTGGAATGAGCAGGGCCACCGGTTTGTGGCGGAAATCATCGCCGGGCATCTTCATTAGGCATCGTGCGCTCAAACAGGTGGAAACATCGCCGACTTTGCCGTGTTTGATCGGTTCATGATCGAGTGCCGGGAATGAGGGGGACAATCTGAAAAACAGTTGAATTCAGCAACCCCTAATTTCAACTAGACATGGGGCGCGGCTTCCGTCAATTCTAACAAAGCTGTAATGAACGACCAGAAACCGAACGATTTTGAGCAGGCCAACCAGCAGGAGCAGGCAGGGTTGGCGAAGAAGCTTGTCGCCTTTCTGGGCGAAAACAAGAAGTTCTGGCTCATCCCGCTGTTGCTGGCCCTGCTGGCCATCGGCGTGCTGCTGATCGTGGACAGCACGTCGGAGGCCCCGTTCAGCTACACGCTCTTCTGAGGCGTGGTGGCATCATCATTGCCGCCACCGTCACTCTGCCCCCCCCCCGGTTCATTGACGCTTCCCATCTAGCGCACGGTGTAGGTACCGCCGGTGCGCTTGGCCATTTGTTCGAGCAGGCTCGGCTGGCGATCGGCTCCATCGGCGGGAGGAACGGCCTCGCCGATGGCGATAGTGTGGAACTTGATCTGGAATTGCTCGTGAATTTTGTTCACTACGACCAGCACGTCCTCCGGTCTGCCGTCGGTCGGTTGGCCGTCGCTGAGGAAATAGATCGTATCCACGTCGCTTCCGGGCAACACCTTCATCGCGGCGAATTGCAGCGTCGTCACCATCGCCGTGCCGCCGCCGGCGAGTATCTTCTCCACGAAATGTGACGCCCGCCGGATGCTCGCCGGCTCGTTGAGTAACAGGCCGCGCCCAGACAGGCAGGGTTCCGGTTCGTTGTGAAAGGCGATGATGCCGAAGCGTAGGTCTTTGGGCTTCTTCCGCAACGTGTCGAACAGATTGCTCATCTGCTCCTTGAGCTGCGCGAGTCGCTCGCCCGCCATGCTGCCGCTGACGTCGATGATGAAAAGGCAATGCCGCGTCTTGATCTCCACGCCATAGAACTGCGCGCTGAATTCCTTCTGCTCCTGCTTCGGCGCGGCGGCGGCTTGTTCCTTCTTGTGGGTTTCCCAGTCCGAGAGGCTCAGCATTTTCAGATCGGCTTTCGCGCCTTGATCCTTGAACCACGCAGTCCATTTCTCTGGCGCGTTGTCGAAGTCCTGGCCCGTGAGGCGAAAGAGCGACCGCTGCGCCGCCTCGCCGATGGCGCTGTCCTTCACCACCGCCATCAACGCCGGCAGCCCGCGCCGGCTCCGGATGCTGCCGAGCGTGTCCACGGCGCTGGCGCGGATGGCATGCGGGTATTTCTCATCGAACAGCGCGGCAATCAGGGCCACGGCGTCCTCCGTCTGTTCGGGGAAACGCCCCAGTGCGCGCAATGCCAGCGCATAACGCGCCGGTTCCTTGATCTCTGCCACTGGCAACTTCCTCAGCGGTGCGATGAGAGCGAGGAACCAGGGTTTGAACTGGACGCAACCAAGCTCGGCGTAGAACCGCAGCATCTCGTCGCCCGGTTGCGGGTGGGCGCGCAGGTGGAACTCGAAGTAATCCAGCCCACCCTTGGCAGGCCACTGTGCCACCAGTTCGGCAATCCGCTGCTTGGCGGCGTCGGGCACCTTCCGGTCCTCGATCATTCGCACCACGGCGTCGCCCGCCTTGCCATCACGAAGATCTTTCAGCGGCTCGAGGCCGGCGATATCTCCCGTCCGCGCAGCGCGCGTCACAAACCGGAGTATTGCATCGGTGCTCTCAGCCCCATGAGTTGACACGCCCAGGAACAAGCCGCCGCCGACAAGGACCGTGCGAACCAGACGACCCAGAAACCGGCTGCAATGGCGAAATACATCGATTCGCATATCGCCCGCATACCAGACCTGCGCATCGAGCGCAATCTCTCAAACGAGGGAGGCAAAACGGGCTGGCTTTTCCAAATCTCGCCGCCAATCATGATGCCAAAAGGAGTCAGCATGATGAGAACACGACGATGGATGGTTGGACTTGCGGCGGGATTGTTTGCGGTTACGGCAGCTTTTGCGGGCACGATCAGCGGCCGGGTGTTTCTCGATGCGAACGGCAACGGCGCGTTCGACGCCGGCGAAAAGGGAATCGCAGGTTGTGTGGTCAGCGATGAGCGCGCGTTTGCGCGAAGTGACAGCGAGGGGTGCTATCAACTCACGCTGCCTTCGGGGCCGGCCGTCATGTTCGTCGTCAACGCGTCCGGCACATGGCCGGCGGCCCGATGGTGGAGCTACGTGGCGGACGGCAGCGCCGACGCCAAGGTGGATTTTCCGCTGCGCGCGCAGGACCAAAACGGGCCGTTGTATTTCGTGCATGGCACTGACGTGCATCTCCAGACCAACGCCGTGTCGATGTATCGCTGCTACGTCGAACACGTCAACGCGCTGCCTGTGCCCGTGAAGTTCGTTGTGCATACGGGCGATCTGGTGATTGACTCGAGCATGGCCACCATGGAGCGGGCGCGCGAGCTGTTCAGTCTTTACGAAAACGAAAACAAGGCCCTGAAGCCCTCGTTGCGAAACGTCATGGGAAACCACGACAACGCCGGCGCCGTGAATCCCAAACTGAAGGGCGACGAGGAGGGCATCGGCAAAACGCTCTATCGCCAGCGGTTTGGCCCGGCGACGTATGCATTCCGCTACGGGCCGTATCACTTCATCTCGCTCGACGGCACCACCCTGTCAGGGCGCACCCTTGCCTATGGCCTGACCAGGGAATCCGCCGACTGGGCCATCCGCTATCTTGCGGAGGTCAAGCGCGACGAGCCGATCATCCTGATGATCCACGAACCGATGTTCCCCGAGGTCGCCGGCGTGCGCCAGCGGGACACGCCGAAAACGCGCCCGCACGAAGGACGGCTGTTGGCCGCGCTCAAAGGCAAGCGGCTCCTGCTGACGATCGCCGGCCACACTCACACCCGCTTGGAGAGCATCTGGGGTGGCGCGCCGCACCGGCTCGGTGGCGCGGTGTCCTATGCCTGGCACGGCGTCCAGCCCTTCCCGCCCGCACCGGTTGGTTACGCACTCTACCGGCTCTCAGACAGTCAGGTTGAACATGTATCTCTGGACTGGGCTGAGGAACGTTCGATTGACGTGACGACGCCCGCTTTCACGGGCGTTGTGCGCGGCCGCCAAAAAATCGGCGGTACCGTCGCCGATTTCAACGGGGAGATCAGCGCCGTTGATTGCGCCATCGGCGGGCAGACGGCGTCGGCAAAAGTATCCCGGCAAGGAAACCTCGCGACCGCGTTCGAAGCCGTGCTCGATACCTCGAAGCTTGCGGACGGCGCTTATGAATTCGTCGCAACCGCCAGCGGCGGAGGCAAGCAGTGGACCGAGCGCTATCCGGTCATGGTCGTGAATGGCAAACCGGCGGAGTTTACCGCGGCAGGTGGGGCGAAACTTTCCTTCCGCGTCGATGGCAAACTGGCCGCGCCGCCCCAGGTGACATGCAACGGCCGTCCTTTGGCGATCGCTGCGTCAACAACCACTGAGATTCGTTGCGACGTGCCCGCCGATCAACTGCGCCGCGTGAACGAGATTGTCATTCGCGCCAGCCCGTCGCCCGGCTTGAAGAAAGCCGCGACCATCCGAAGCGTGTCGCTGGACTACAACGGCAAGCATTGCCGCGACATCCGCTACGCTCCGGGCGCGCGCCGGCAGTTGACCTCGTCTGTCGTCTCCTACATCGACCTTGTCTTCGACGATCCTGTTGTACTAACGAAGTAGGAGACGGAAATCCTTGCTCCACGGCGGGCCATGGGGCTAAACAAGCGCCATGAGAACGTCTTGTATCGCACGGTTCCTCGGGGCCATCGCTTGCTGCGTGATGTTTGCCAGTGCCGGCACGGCGGAAGACAAACGGCCGAACATTCTTTGGCTCATCGCAGAGGATTTTGGGCAACACCTCGGCTGCTACGGCACGAAAGAGGTCTGGACGCCAAACCTCGACAAGCTGGCCGCCGACGGCGTGCGCTACACACGGGCGTTCACGACCGCGCCGGTCTGCTCGCCGAGCCGATCGGCGTTCATGACCGGCATGTATCAGACGGCCATCGGCGCACACAACCATCGCTCGCACCGCGACGATGGCTACAAGCTGCCCGACGGCGTGCGCGTGTTGCCCGACTGGCTGCGCGACGCGGGCTATTTCACGGCGAACCTGCGCGAGCTGCCGAAAGCGTTCGGTTTCAAGGGCACGGGCAAGACGGACTGGAACTTCACTTACGAGGGCAAACCCTACGACTCCGACAAGTGGGATGACCTGAAATCCCACCAGCCGTTCTACGCGCAGATCAACTTCCACGAGACGCACCGGAAGTTCAACGGCGAGAAGCGCGCCGACCCGGCCAAGGTGGTCATCCCACCGTACTATCCCGACCATCCGGTGACGCGCGCGGATTGGGCGGCGTATCTCGACGCGGCCACGGAACTGGACCGCAAGATAGGCCTCATCCTCGAGCAACTCAAAACCGAAGGTCTCGCGGAAAGCACCGTGGTCATCTTTTTCGGCGACAACGGCCAGGCGCACGTGCGCGGCAAACAATTCTGTTACGACAGCGGCCTGCGCGTGCCGCTCATCATCCGCTGGCCCAAGGGTGTGCCCGCGCCCGGGAACTTCAAGCCAGGCACGGTGGACAACCAGCTTCTCGACTCGATTGACTGGAGCGCGACGACGCTGGCCATCGCGGGCGCGTCGAAGCCGCCGAAGATGCAGGGCCGCGTCTTTCTGGGCAACCGCGCCGAGCCGCCGCGCGAGTATTCGTTTGGCGCGCGCGACCGTTGCGACGAGACGGTATTCCGCTTCCGCACGGTGCGCGACGCCCGCTATCGCTACATCCGCAATTTCACGCCGGACCGGCCGTTCCTGCAAAAGAACGACTACAAGGAGCGCAGCTATCCCGTTTGGAACCTGCTGAAGGAACTGCACGCGCAGGGCAAGCTCACGCCCGCACAGGAGGCGCTCTGCGCGCCGACGATGCCGGCGGAGGAACTCTACGATCTCGAAAACGATCCCTACGAAATCAAGAACCTCGCCAGTTCGCCGGAACACGCCGACGTGCTGAAGCGTCTGCGCGCCGCGCTGGAACAGTGGATCGCCGACACACACGACACGGGCGCAGTCATGGAGCCGCCGGAGATCGCCGCGCGCAAAGGCGCGACCAAACCTGACACGGATCCCAACACGGGCAGCAAACAGGGCAGGAAACGAAAGAAAGACAGGACACAGTAAATGAATTCCGCCGATTCACCGGTGGCCATCTGTCCCATCGCCAGGAAACACATCGCCGGCTTTCGCGATTGTCTCAACGCAGTGTCTCGCGAGCGGCGCTATCTCGCCTTTCTGAAAGCGCCGCCACTGCCGGCGGTTCGCAAGTTCATCCTGGGCAATATTCGGACGGGCAACCCGCAGTTCGTAGCGATGAAGGACGGCCGCGTCGTCGGCTGGTGTGACATCTGCCGGATGAATCGGCCCACTTATCTGCACGCGGGCATCTTGGGCGTCGGCATCCTGAAAGAGTTTCGCGGACAGGGGCTTGGGCGGCGGCTGATCCTTGCGGCGCTGGAACGTGCCCGCAAGGTGGGAATCGAGCGGGTTGAGTTGACCGTCTATGTCTCGAACAAGCGCGCCATCCGGCTCTACAAGTCGGTCGGCTTCGTCCGCGAAGGCGTCAAACGCAAGGGCCGCAAACTCAATGGCACTTACGAGGACGTGTTGATGATGGCAAAGCTGTGATGTCGTGACAACAGCGAGTCGAAGTGGCAAATTGAGACCGATGAACGGCAGACAGGCCGGTGTTGGTCGTGGGTGAAATCAGAAAGGTGATTGCCATGAAAACGGTCTTGCAGCAAACGCGGCGGGATTTTCTGAGAACCTCACTGATGAGCGGCCTGGCCATGGCAGCCGGGTCGCGCTTTGCGATCCTGACCCGCGCGGACGCAGCGGCGCCCAAAACCACCAGCCGGGTCGCGCTGATGGCGGGGGATGATCGGGCGAACAACGTGTTTCGTGGACTGAAGGTTTTCGAGAAGGAGATCGCCAGCGCCATCGGGAGCCGCCGGGTGGTTCTCAAGCCCAACAACGTGGTCGTGGACGTGCCGCTCTGTGCCACGCACGCGAGTTGCCTGGAGGCCACCTTGGAGTTCCTGAAGTCCATCGGCAAACTACAGAATGCCGTCATTGCCGAATCTGCTGCGAACGGCCCGGCCATCGAAGGATTCACCAATTACGGCTACACGCGGGTGGCCGAAAAATACGGCGTGAAGATGCTCGACCTCGACGAGGGAGAGGTTCAGATCGTGCACGTCTTCGATGAGAAGGACTTCCAGCCGCACGCCGTGCGCATGTCGAAGCTGTTGCTGGATCGGAACAATTTCATCATCTCCGCCGCGAAACTGAAGACCCACGACCGCATCGTGGCGACGCTGTCGCTGAAGAACATCGTCTTCGGTGCGCCCGTCAAGGATGCCGGCTTCCGTTGGGGCAAGGCGTGCAAACCCGGCGCGAAATGTGACAAGCCCATCGCCCACGGCAGCGGTTTCCGCGCGATCAATTACAACCTTTTCGCGCTGGCGCCGCGGTTGCATCCACATTTGTCGATCATCGACGGCTACGATGGCATGGAGGGCAACGGTCCCGTGCGCGGCACGGCGGTGGACCACAAGGTATGCGTCGTCAGTCCCGACTGGCTCGCAGCCGATCGCACAGGGGTGGAATTGATGGGCATTGATTTCGCCAAGATCGGGTATCTGAACTTCTGCGCGCAGGCCCGCATGGGCGAGGCCGACATGAGCAAGATCGAAATCGTGGGCGAGCCGGTGGCGCGACACATCAAGTCCTACAAACTGGCCAACAACGTCGAGAAGCAGTTGATCTGGATGACGCCGCCGAAAGTGGAAGGCTGAGTCTTCGCGGACAAGAACGCGTTTCAGAAGAACTTCAAATACGGCCGCCCCTTCGCCTCGCGCAGCAACAACAACGCCAGTTCACGCGCGTGGTAATCGCCCCACATCGAGCTTTCACCTCGCGGAATCTTCGAACCGGGTGGCACGTGGTCCCAGCCATTCGGGCGATGGTAGATGGAGTGCAGCAGCAACCCTTCGTGGGCCGGCTTGGTGGAGAGATACGGCTCGGCGAGGAGCGTATCCGTGACCGTGAGACCGGCCTGGAGGTAGCGTCTGCCTTTCGCACCTCCAAGATAATTGCCGAGGCGGATGAGACCCTGCGCGGCAATGACGGCAGCGGAACTATCCACCGGCTCGTGAAAGTTGAACGGGTCGGCGGGGCGATCGAGGTAGCCGCCGAGTTTTGCCAGACCCGGCGCGCCGGTGTCCCAGTAAGGCACGCCATCGGTTGGCGTGTTCTCGATATAGAAATCCGCCGTGGCCAGCGCCGTGTTCAGCAGCATGCGGGTGACGGCTTTGTGCCCGCCAAACGGTTTTAACTTCGCGTCGTCGAGCGTTTTGAAGAACTCCAGTTGCTCCGCGTAGCCGCAGATGATCCATGCCAGCCCGCGCGTCCACGTCGAGAACGGCGAATAGCCTTGCTGTGAATTGGGGCAGCGGTAGTTGCCGTCGTTGACGTTGAAGACGCTTTCGTGCGCCACGCGGCCCCGCACGTCATAGGCATCGCGCCCCTCGCCATAATAGACATTGAACGTCGCCGTCGTGTCGGCGTGTTCCACCAGCCGCGCCAGCAACGAAATCTTCCGGTCGCCTTCGCCCATCAGCACATGGCCCAGCTCATGCGCCACTGCCAGCGCGCGCAGGGAGCGGATGGTGTCCGCGAAAAGCGAGTGCGGGCCGTTGAACGTGTGGATATAGCCGCGTTCCGCCGATGGATGGGATGGGACGCGGTTGAGCATCGTCCGGCTCGCCGGGTTGATGGGGGTCCATCGCGCGGCCTGCACGGCGCCGGAGATTTTCAGCGCCAGCTCGTAGAAGTTCTTTTCCCATTCATTGACGTCCATCCGCCCCTCGCGCATCAGGCGCAGGAGATTGCCGTAGGTGGAGACGTTGTTGAAACCGTGGTCGTGGACGCCGATGTGGCTGACGTGCGTCGCCATCAACTCCACCGTCTTGCTCCGGCCCATGGCGAGAAACTTCTCGTCGCCGGTGGCATCGTATTGCAGCACCGCCGAACCGAACTGGAACCCCTGCGTCCACTCCGTCCAGCCGCGCGAAGTGTAACGTCCGCGCACGGTGAACACCGGCGTGCCGTTCGCCGGATTCCACGCGCGTTGAATGCCGAGGATCTTCCGGCCGGAAAGGTCGAACAGCCGTTCCAGCTTCGGTTGGAGACTCTTCGCGGTGAGCGAATGATTGATCTTGATCATAAACAAGGACCTCGGCAGCAAAACTATTCCCGCGGGGAAGGGAGCGTCAACCTTTTGATTTCGTCGCCGATGAGTTGAAACGGTGATGGTGCGGAATGACGGCGTTGGTGTTATATAAAGGGACGTTGTGAATCGGATCTATCGAATGCTTTTTGCCACGTTGCTTGCGGCGCTGGGTGGGGCCGCCATCGGCGACGTGGCTGCCTGCAATGTGCCCGTGTTCCGCTACGCGCTGGAACGCTGGCCGGCGGATGTTTATCGCGTCACGGTGTTTCATCGCGGTGAACTGGCCGGCGCGCAAAAGGAAGTCGTCCAAGCCCTCACCGCCGCGAGCGAAACGTCCGCCAACCTCGTCGTCACTACCGTGGACGTGGCGCAGAAAATGCCGGCGCATCACAAGACCGCGTGGGATCTCGTCAAGGACGGGGCGTTGCCGGCGATGGTGGTCCAATATCCGGCCAGCACCCAGACGGACCAGGTGGTGTGGTCCGGGCCGTTGACCGTTGAGAATGTCCGGAAGCTCGTGGACTCGCCCGCCCGCCGCCAGCTTGCCGAGCGGCTGCAAAAAGGCGAATCGGGGGTCTGGCTGCTGCTCGAAAGCGGCAACGCCGCACAGGACAAGAAAGTGGCTGACCTGCTTGCCGCGGAACTCAAGCGGATCGAGAAGCAAGTGGAGTTGCCGCCAGCCGCGCCTGACGACCCAAACATGAGCACTGAGGTGCCGTTGCGCATCGCATTCTCAGTGCTGCGCGTATCGCGTGGCGATCCTGCGGAACAGATGCTCGTGCGGATACTGCTGGGACTGCGCGAGGAGATTGCCAAGGAAAAGGGACCGCTCGTCTTCCCGGTATTCGGCCGCGGTCGTGCGCTCGACGGTTTTGCCGGCGAACAAGTGACAGCCGAGTTGATGGAGAGCGTGGTCACTTTCATTTGCGGCGCCTGCTCGTGCGAGGTGAAGTCGATGAATCCCGGAGTGGATATGCTCGTGGCGACGGACTGGGACGCGGCGTTGGTGGGCCAGGCGGTGAAAGACCCGCCGTTGCCACCGTTGATCAGCATATCGGCGCTGGCTGCGGCGGGCCAGACGGGGCAGGTGAAGCAGGCGGCAGTGGTTGCGCCGCCCGCCGCCGCGGCGGCTGAGCCGCCGGCTTCGCCGTTGATTCGAAACGTCGTGCTGGTTCTGCTGGCTGTGGTCGTGATCATCGGAGCATTGACCGCCGCGCTCATGTTGAAGAAGCGAAACCGCTGATATCCATGAACATCGGCCGGCTCATCATCCGCGAGATTTTGTTCCGCAAACTGAGCTTTGCTCTCGGCGTGCTCTCGGTGCTGGCGGCGGTGGGCTGCCTCGTTGGATCGCTGACCAGCCTGCGCCAGCATGACCGGCGCACCGAACAGATCATCGCCGCCAAACAAGCCGAGACACGGGAAAAGATGGAATTGCTGGCGGATGATTACCGCCGCATCACGCTCAAGCTCGGTTTCAACGTCCTGATTCTGCCGAAGGACCAGAAGCTCAGCGACCTCTATGCCGAGGATTACGCCTCGAAATACATGCCGGAGGAATTCGCCACGCGCCTCGCGAAAAGCCGCGTCGCCACCATCAACCACATCCTGCCCAGCCTTCAACAAAAGGTGAAGTGGCCGGAGACGGGACGCACGATCCTGTTGATGGGTGTGCGCGGCGAGGTTTATTTGCACAGCGCGCGCCAGAAACCGTTGCTGCAACCGGTGCAGGCCGGCACGATCGTCCTCGGTTCCGAACTGCACCA
This sequence comes from Verrucomicrobiota bacterium, assembly GCA_016235595.1. GTDB lineage: Bacteria > Verrucomicrobiota > Verrucomicrobiia > CAIQCK01 > CAIQCK01 > CAIQCK01. The sequence continues at coordinate 344,360 of JACRJX010000008.1, read as the reverse complement.
AAGCCTGAAGCTCAAACCGGGCGACAAGACCCGGCTGATGGGGCGCGAGTTCACCGTCGCGAAGCTCAACGAGGAGCGCGGCACCAAGGACGACATCACGGTGTGGATCAACCTCGCCGAAGCGCAGGCGATGCTGGGCAAGGAAGGGTTGATCAACGGCATCCTGGCGCTGGATTGCACATGCGCGGACTCCCGTCTGCCCCTCATCCGCGCCGAGATCGAGAAGATTCTTCCAGACACGCAGGTGATCGAGTTTGCCTCGCAAGCCATCGCGCGCGCCGAGGCGCGGCGTCGCGCTTCGGCCGAGGCGGAGGCGGCTATCGAGCGCGAGAAGCAGGGGCGCGCGCGGCTGCGGAGCGAGCGCGAATCGTTTGCGGCGGTGCTCGTGCCGCTGGTCGTGATCGGTTGTGCGGTCTGGATCGGTTTTCTCGCGCTGGCGAATGTGCGCGAGCGGCGCGGCGAAATCGGCGTGCTGCGGGCGCTCGGCGTGCGGGCGCGGCAAATCCTCTGGTTGTTCCTGGGCCGGGCAATGGCGATGGGCGTGGCGGGCGCGTGCCTGGGCTACGCGGCCGGGCAGGCGGCGATTGCGGGCATGGAGTTTGACGCGCCCTTGCTGGCTGCGGTGCTCGCCGGCGCGCCCTTGCTGGCGGCACTGGCGAGCTGGGTTCCGGCGCTGCTGGCCGCGCAACAGGACCCAGCCGACATCCTGAGGCAGGAGTGAGCATGGAAACCATCCTCGAACTGCGCGACGTTCAGAAACATTTCCGCCGGCCCGACGGCGTGGTGCGGGCGGTGGAGAGCGTCTCGCTGCGGATCGGCGCGGGCGAGTTTGTGGCGGTGCAGGGACCGAGCGGCAGCGGCAAGACCACGTTGCTGATGGCTGCCGGCGTCCTGATGCAGCCGGACAGCGGTACTGTCGTCGTCACGGGAGAGGAACCCTACAAGTTGCCGGCCGACGACCGGGCCGCGTTCCGCGCCACGCACATCGGGTTTGTGTTCCAGCAATTCCATCTCGTGCATTACCTTAACGTGCTGGACAACGTTTTGACCGCCGCGCTCGCCTCCCAATCCGCTGACGCGAAGGATCGGGCGTGCGAGCTGATCGGGCGTTTCGGTCTCGCCAGCCGCGAGAGCCACGTGCCGTCCGAGTTGAGCACCGGCGAACGCCAGCGCGTGGCGCTCGCCCGCGCGCTGCTGAACCGGCCAAAGCTGCTGTTGGCCGACGAGCCGACCGGGAATCTCGATGAAGAGAATGGCCGGTTGGTGCTCGACTGCCTCGGCGGATTTGCGAAGGAAGGCGGCGCGGTGCTGCTGGTCACCCACGACCCGAAGGCCGCGCAGGTTTCACACCGCGCGCTGCACATGGAAAACGGCAGATTGACCGGCGGCTAAGCCGTCATTTGCGGCGCTTCGGATACCAGGGCTTCGCCGGTTCGGCATACGGCCCGGACGAAAGCATCTTAATCAGCTCGTCGTTCAGAAAAGCGAGCGAGAAGAACAAATTCCCGTGGGTCGCGTTGTCGCGGCACATGTCGAGTTGCGAGCGCACCAAGGCCAAGTCACGCGGGACGGCCTTGCCCTCCTGGCGCGAATAGATGCTGAGGCCGGGGATGATCCGCTCCATCTGCGGGTCGGCCGCGCGCCACTCCGCGAACGCCTGCGCCAGTTGTTCGTTCTTCTCCGTGTAGGCCATCGGCAGCACGTAGTCGATGCAGCCTTCGCGCAGCCAGCCATACCAATCCTGGCAGACCTTGTCGGCTGAGTCCTTCTTATAGAAGACCGCGGCATTGACCCACGCGCGCGGCTTGATCTTCTTCGCTCCTTTGTAAACCGCGCGCACCAGTTCGGTCACGGTCCACGTGCGATACTCCACCCACTTCTCCATCCGCTGGCGTTCCTTGGCGGCGTCCACCGGCGGCCCCGCTTTCAACACGTCCTGGTCGGGCGCTGGCGAGATGACTTTCCAGTCGTGGAAAAAGGGCGCCGTCCCGCGCATCCCGACCACGCGCTGCAACGATTCCTGTTTGATGGCGAACACCGGGCCATCCACGAACAGGCAATGGCCACCGGCGCGCACGAAACTCTCCAGCCATTTCGCCGTCTCTTCGCCCACGAGATATTGGCCGGCCAGCACGACGGTCGCGCCCTTCGGGATCTTCGCCAGCGCGCTTTCATCAATCAGCTTCGCTGAGAAACCAAGTCCCTTCAGCCAGACCCGCGCCTTCTCCTGCCCGGTCGGCTGATACTTCGCCGCCGTCTGCGTCGTGTGGAGTTGATACGTGTTCTTTGGCTTCGCACCAAATCTCTCCAGCGTGTCCTTCACGAAGTTGTCCAACGCCAGGCAGGAGTTTCCTGCGGCCTGCCAGTTCACCAGCACGGCTTCGCCCGCGTCGAGCCGGTTGACGGTGATGGCCGGCACGCCGTGATCGAACGTCGCGAGCACTTTGGCGGTTGTCGGCTTGCCGAGCGGATTTGCCCCGATGTCGAGCAACGCGGGGAAGCGATCCTCGGAGCGGTTCATCGGCCGGAAGCCGTATTTCCCGGCGAACTCGTGCTGGCAGTGGTCGCAGTAACAGGTGACTTGGCCGGAGTAGCGGATGTAATCGAAGTGCAGGCCGTCCACGTCGTAGTTCTTCAGGCACTCCAGCATCAAGTCGCGCTGGAAATTGCGGACAGCGGGCTTGCCGAGGTCATACCACGCATCGCCGCCTTTCTCGCCCTGCAATTGCCAGTCCGGATGCAGCGTGAACAGTCCGTTTGTCGCGGGGCCTCCATAGCTGCCGTTGACGAACCACGCATGCACTGCGATGCCGCGCGCGTGGGCGAGTTTCACGAGATTGCCGAGCGGGTCGAAGCCCTCCGGCACGTCGGCAGCCATCGGCGAGAGCTTGCTCTTGAACCACGCCGTGCCGCCACGATGCCAGATCAGCGGGTAGATGGTGTTGAGATGCGCCGCGGAGATCTTGCCGATCCACTCCTCGGCGAGCTGCGGAGTCTTGTATTGATCCGGGTGCAGCCAGATGCCGCGATGTTGAAGGGACTCGGCAAAGCAAGCCGAGGTGGCGAGCAGCAGTGTCAGCAGATACGTTTTCATTTTGTGATCTCCAGAGTGATTTCGTTTGCGTCGAGATGGCGGGGAAGCATGTTCATGATGACGCCGTTCGTTCATCGCTTACCAGACAGCGGCCTTGCCGGCCACGCGCGGATCGTGCGCCCCGCTGAAACGACCGGTCGCGGGATCGCGGGCGACGGCCTGGCTGACGCCGAGCGTGTTGACCTCGGTCAGTTTGTGGCCGCGCCGGCGCAACTCATCGCGCACAGCAGAAGCGAGCGCGCGCTCGACCCTGACCTCGTCGGGACTCCATTGATGATGAAAGCGAGCACTGGCCAGCGCGGCGTCCACACCCAGTCCGAAATCGAGGACGCCGATCAGCCCGATCAGCGTCTGGCTGATGATCGTCGGCCCGCCCGCCGCGCCGATGGCGAGGATGGGCTGGCCGTCCTTGAGCACGATGGTGGGACTCATGCTGGAGAGCGGCCGTTTGAGAGGAGCGATGGCGTTGGCCTCGGCGCCGATGAGCTTGGCCGAATTGGGCACGCCGGGCTGAATCGAGAAATCATCCATCTGGTTGTTCAGCACAACACCCGTGCCGGGCACGATCACCTTCGAACCGAAGGTGTTGTTAACGGTCGTGGTGCACGCAACCCAGTTTCCTTCGGCGTCGGCGGTCGAAAGATGCGTGGTGTGTTTGCCGAACACGTCGTCCGTGGCGTTCTCCGGCGTGCCGTGGCCGGCCACGACCGAGGCGCGGTCCATGCGGATACGGGCGGCCAATGTCTTCGCATAGGCCGGGCTGATGAGACCACGCGGCACTCTTGTGAAATCCGGGTCGCCCAGCCAATAGGCACGGTCGGCAAACGCGAGTTTCATGGCCTCGATGACGACGTGGATCATGTCGGGTGAATTGTGGCCGAGCGATTTGAGATCGAACGACTGAAGGATGTTGAGCATCTGCGCCACATGCACTCCGCCGGAGCTGGGCGGCGGAAACGTGACCACGGTGAAACCGCGATAGGTCATTGTGATCGGCTCGCGGAGTTTGATGCGATAGTTCTGGAAATCAGCCGCCGTCAGGATACCGCCGTTCTTTTTCATCCAATCGCCCACAGTTTGCGCAAATGGGCCGCCGTAGAACCAGCCGGTGCCCTGCCGGGCGATGGCACGATAAGTCCGCGCCAGATCGGGTTGCTTGAGCGTCTCGCCCTCCGCATACGGCTGGCCGTCGGATTTCAGAAACACGGCGCGCGAGCCGTCGAATCGCGCGAAAACTGGCGCGTAGTTCTTAAACCGTCCCGCAGATTTGTCGTCAATGGTGAAGCCCTTCTCGGCGATCTCCGCGGCGGCGAGCAAGTGGTCTTTCAATCGCAGGCGGCCATGACGCTCGATTGCCGCGGCGTGAGCGGCGAGCGCCCCCGGCGTGGCACTCGCCAACGGCCCGGTCTGGCTCAATTGGGTGTCGGCCTTGCCGTCGTGCACGTACATGTCGCGCGTGGCGGCCGCAGGCGCCATCTCGCGACCGTCTATCGCCACAAACCGGCCGTCCGCCAGCCGGATGAGCATGAAACAACCGCCGCCAATGCCGGAGTTGTGGCTGTCCACGACGCCGAGGGTCAGCGCCGCCGCCACGGCGGCATCAATGGCATTGCCGCCGCGTTTGAATGCGTTGATGGCCGCGTCAGTCGCCAGTGGATGAACGGTTGCCACAACGCCGCGCTGCTGAACGGTCTGGCCAAAACAGGTCGTGACTGCCAGCAGCCATACAATCAGACGCGTTTTCATTTCGCAATTTCCAGAGTGATCTCGTGTTTCGAAACGCCGGCAAATGGCAGGCACAGCACCAACCGCGCGTCATGTAATCCGCTGCGGCCATCCTTGGTGTAGGGACTGTGGCGTTTCTTCGGCCACGCCAGCCGCGCGCCGGTCGGGACGCTGACGCGGACGCCGCCGTGCTCAAACCACGCGCCGATGTCAGCGGCGGCCCAGTCGAAGGCGGCCTCGCCGAGCTTGACCGTCTTGCCGGACGCGCAGGTGACGCTTGTCCCGATGCGCGGCAGGAAAACGATGTGGGCTTCCACGGCTTTGTCGGATTTGCGGCTCACCTCGCAAACGAGCGTCAACGTCCTGTCGTCCTTCGGCCGCGCAGTGATGTGGCAGTCTTCGCCGCCGTAAGTCAGGTCGAGGCCCGGCGCGTCCTTCCCGGTGCGCAATCGCGCCGCTGACGGAAGGTGAACCAAGCCGTCCTTCGGCTTGAACTTCGGGTTTTCATCGCCGGGCTTGTGCTGGAGGAGCGCCGTATCGCCAACGGTGAAGTTGCTCCAGAACGGCTGCATCTTCGTATTGCCGCCGCCGACAATCAGGCCGGTGCGGTCGTGAAAGATGCTGACGAAGTTCTGCCGGTCCTGAATCCAACGGCTCGTGGACTGATCGCAGATGAACGCCGACATGCAGATAAACCACGGCTTGCGGCGCAGCACGAGCGCCTCGTTGTTGCCGACGACCGCGAGTTGCTCGTCGCTGTCGGCGGCGAGCCGTGCCGCGGGACCCGGTTGGCCGTAAAGCAGATGACAAGCGGCTTCATCGGCGGCGACGGACCACTGACGAAGCTGAAACTGGTGTTGCAGGAAGCCGCGGCCCTCCGGCGTAAAACTGAATCCCACGTTGCGCTCCACGGGGGTGAAAGTGAACCCGACCTTGCCGTGCGCAGTGCCGATCTCGTAGGGGTTGCGTTCGTCCACCGTTTCCACGTTGGAGCCGTCGGGATACACAAACGTCCCGTGGAAAACGGCCGCGCGCCGCAACGCCTCCAGCACGCTCGCGTCGCGCGACATTGCGTAGTAAACACCGAGAGCCTCGCTATAGACGAAGTTGTAGGCAACAACCGGTCCGCTGTGCTCGACCCACCAGCCGCCGGGTGTTTGCGCCGCAACCACCTTCGCCATGAACGCTCGCGCCTGCTGCTTCCAGTCGTCGCGGTTGAAACAAAGCCCGGCACAGTAGAGTGCCATCGCGTGATGGCTGGGAATGTTATGGACCTGGCCCAGGCAGCCTTTTGAAATGTTGCTGAAACCGAGCAGCAGGCCCTTCTCCCAGTATTGTCGTCGCTCGGCGGGCATCGAGTCCTTGATCAGCGCGAACGCGCGAATCCAACGGCTGTAAGTCCACGGCATCAGGATCTGGCCCCAAGTCGAGTGGTCCTTCTTGCGGAACGTCCACATGCCGTTCTTATCCTGGTCGGCCACGAGCGCGTCGCCGGCTTTCATGACCGCTTCCAGAACCTCGGCGTTGTGGTAGTGGGGATTCGACTTGTCTTCGATGGCCCACGCCGCGGCGAGCGGGAAAACAGGGTTCTGGTCCGTACAAATCCACGGCTCGCTGCCGAAACGGCCTGTCTGGCGGTTCTGGCTTTTGAGAATCGCCGGCACATCCTCCACGAGCGACCGGAGGAACTTCTCACGCGGATTCCATTCGCCAGCAGCGGTGGCGACGGTGCTTGCGGCCAGGAGCGAACAGATCAGCGTTGAAATCACTTTCATGGCTTGGATTTTCCGGTGGGCGTAATTCTAAGCGTGACGGTTGCCTCCGTCACGGGCTGTGTGAAGTTGATGCCGATGCGCGTCGGCTTCACGGGCGCGTCCTCGTGAATCTCCTCGGCCTGCACGGCGACCTCTCCGCCCTTCACCTTGATCTCGACGCGCACGGCTTCGTCGCCGTCGCGCACACACAGGCTGCCATCGTCATTGCGCTCCCACTTGCCGAGCGTAAGCAACGCCGTGCCGAACGTCTGCGGGCTGGCGAACTGCACCGAGTCCGTCACCGTCAACGAACCGGCGCCTTCGCGCGAGTAAACGAACGTCCGCTCCAGCCGCTTCAGCTCGGGGCACGGGTAGGGCGACGCGATGTCGAGCGCGAGCGTGTCGGCGCGGTCGGTAAAATCCGTCCGCAACACCTTCGCCTGCGCGTCGCGGCCCTCGCGCTGGAGTTTGCCGGCCACCAACGGCACCGGATGGCCGAACGAATTCAGCAGCTTGCTGACGTAGCGGTCCTTGCTGAACGTGCGAGCCGTGTACGTCTCAGCGCCGGGATCGAGCAGCACGGCGCGGTTGCCGACAACCACGACGTAGCTGCCGACGTCGTTGTGATTATGATGCTCCGCGTTATGGCCGCCCTTGAGCGCGACACCCATCCGGCAGGCCGAGTCGGGCGCGGGCCGCGCGATGAGGATGCCCGCGCTGTCGAACCACGTGCGCAGGCCCAGTTCGTAGGCGCTCCCGCCGGCGTGTGGCTTCGCCTGCGAAGCCGAGTTCGGGAAACTGTAGAGGGCCTTCTCGAACAGGCACCCAAACCAGTGTTTCGAAAACGAATCGTCCGCCGCATCGAATTTGTCATACGCGCGCAGCCCAAGCCCAAGGCGGCGATTGACGAACCACATGATCTCCGGCGACGGCTTCGCGGTAATGCCGCAATCCGCGAACGCCGGAGCGATGCCACCGATGATTTGAATGCGCGCGCCAAACTCCGCCGGTGCCTTCGCCTCCGGCCGCGCAAACATATCAAGCTGGCCGCCTGTGGCTTGCCGCACGGTCTCACTGAGCAACACGTAATGGCCGAATCCGTAGTCCCAGTAACCGAGTCCCTCCGAGCAGTAGCCGTCGGGCGTGAACCCGGCGAGGAAGTTCTTCGTGAAGTGCTCCGCCCCCGCGACGAACAGCGCTCGTTCCTCGCGCGAGTCCGCGAGCGCCAGCGCCGCGCCGGTGACGCCTGCCAGACAGACCGCGTTCCAGTTGTTCGTTGTCTTCATCCAGCCGGCAGGCCGTGCCGTGCCGCGATACGCCGCCAGACACGGCTCGATCACAAACTTGCGCACTTTCTCCCGGAGCAACTTCCGCGTCGCGGCGGTGAGCTTGTCGCCGAGCAACCAATCGGTTGTGGCGAGATTCCACGCCAGCGCCGAGGAGGCGAGGTCCACGTCAATGGATTTGCCGTTGAAGTTGTTCAACCGTCGGTCGTGCGCCGGCATCACCCAGGTTTTCTCGCCGCAGAACGCCGCGATGAGTTCCTCCGTTTTCGGCAGGAAGCGGCCTTTGTTCTCCAGACACTCCGCCAGCACGAGCCACGTCAGCCGCTGGCGCCGCTCGAACGCGACTTTCTGCCAGTGGGTGCGATTGCCCGTGCGGGAGAAGTCGAGATAGAGGTCGTCCGGCTGCTCCGGCACAGGCTGGGAAAGGATGCCCTCCGCGCGTTTGATGATGCTCTTGGACGACGCATCACGCGCGAACTTGTCCCACGACGCGCGGTCGCTGATGGGATGGCCGAGGCCCGCGGGCAGTTCCGGCAGCATCGCCGCGACCGCCTTGACGCGCCCGGCGTCAATCGGCGACTTCGGCGGCGCGGAGCGAGCCGGGGCGCCGCCGGTCATGGTCAGGATGGAAAACGCAAGGAAGGCAGTGAGGAACAGACGTGATGTGATCATCGATATGATTTTTACCGCCGCCGATGCCGTGAATGCACGCGAATTGTGGGTGAACCTAGGTATCACCGAACCGATGCGGAAAAACCACCGGCCATGTCAGCCGCGGCAAACCTGCAGCATGGCGGCCAGGTTCTCCGGCGGCGTTTCCACCGCCAGCGCGCAGCCGGAACTCAAGACGAACCGTTGCCGTCCGCGGGCTTTCACAGTCTCCAGCGCCGCGCGCGCGGCGCGCCCGACCTGCTCCACGCTGCCTTGTGACAACACTGCTACAGGGTCGAGGTTGCCCCACAGCGCGATGTGCGGCGGCACGACCTCGCAGGCGTGCGCGAGGTCCACCTTGTGATCAACCTCCAGCACGTTGGCGCCCGACAACGCCATGTCCGCGAGGATTGGCGTGCCGTCGCCGCAGATGTGCAACGACACCGGTTTGCGGGTGGCGGATTTCAGGCCGGCAATGAGACGCTTCTCGAACGGCAGCGCAACCTCGCGATACAGTCGCGGCCCGATCAGGCCGGCCGGCGAATCACCGCCGCTAAGCATGTCCGCGCCGGCGCCGGCGAGCGCGCGGCCGTAAGCCAGCCCGTAGTCCATGCACCGCTGCATCAGCGCTTCGACGAACGGCGGATCGTCCACCAGCTTGAGCATGATCTCGTTGATGCCCATCAGCGCAGCGGCGAGCGAAAACGGATATTGATCAAAACACGCGACGACGAAAACGTCCCGCCCCAGCGCCGCGACGACACGCTGCAGCGCATCGAGCATCAGCGGACAACGTCCTTGCGAAGACGGGTCGGGTTCCGGAATGCGCTCGATGTCAGCCACCGTGCGCACCAGCGGCTCGCCGACGCCACCGAACGGTTGCTCCTCCCCCATCGCAGCGACGGCCGCGCCCATCGCCTGCGCGCTCACCCACGTGTCGGCCGAGACCCACACGGCGTCGGGCCGGAAACGCTCATAGTAGCGGATGACACAATCCGCCAGCGTGCGCGCGTCGCTTGTGTAACGCCGCAACGAAACACCCTCCAACCGTGCGCAGATGTGCACCGCCAGCGGCCCCGCCGGCACGCGGGGCGTTTCCTGTCCGCTCAGCGAGCGCGTGACGATCTCTCGCGACGTCATGTTGGCCGAATCGCAATCAGTCATTGGACTCCTTCACCACCTTATCCATGGCCGCCCCGTGCTGCTCGAACGACTCGACCATCTTGAATTGAACACGCGCGCGGTCCGCGTTGTGGCCCTCGCGGTGGATTTTGAAGTATTGGTCGCCCTGGAGGTGGTCGGTGAGAAACCGAATACCGATCTCAAACGTGATGAGCCGCGCGGAGAACACCAGATGATCCTTCTCCACCGTGTTGAGGAATTCGCCGGCGGTGGCGAGGTAGCCGCGCACGAGCGCCTCGAAGATGTCCATGCGCGCCACGACCTTCGCGAGGTCGCGTTCATCCTCGGCGGTCGGACTGCAACCCGTGCGGCACATGTCGCCGAAGTCGTAGAGCGCCAGTCCCGGCATCACCGTGTCGAGGTCAATGACACAAATGCCCTCACTGGTGGCATCGTCGAGCATCACGTTGTTCAGCTTGGTGTCGTTGTGCGTGACGCGCTCCGGCACCAGGCCGCGCGCTTGCAAGTCGAGCAACACGTCCACCATCGGTTCGTGGCGCAAACAGAAATCAATTTCTTGCTTCACCGTGGCGGCGCGATTGCACGCGTCTTCCTCGATGGCCGCGCGCAAAGCGTCGAACCGCCGGCGACTGTGATGAAAGTTCGGAATCGTTTCGTGCAATCGTGGCGATGGCAGGTCGGCAAGCTGTCTTTGAAACAAGCCAAAAGCCTTCGCAGCTTCGCGAGCCTGGGTGGCCTTCGTGATTTGGTCGTAGGTCGCCGCCTGCTCGACGAAGAGGTAGCACCGCCAGTGGTTGCCGTCGGCGCCGGCGTGCCACGGCCGGCCTTCGCGCGTCGGCACGAGCGTGAGCACACGGCGGGTGATCTGATCGGCGTTGCGCGCTTCCAGCTTCCGGCGGACGTGGGACGTGACGCGCTCGACGTTCTCCATCAGGGCCGCCGGGTTCTTGAAAATGCTGTGGTTGATGCGCTGGAAGATGTAGCGCACGGAGCCGCCGTTCTGGTTGAAGACAACGGCGTAGGTGTCGTTGATGTGGCCGCTGCCGTAAGGAGCGGCTTCCTTGAACTCGCCGGCGATTTGAAAATGGGTGGCGACGGCGCGGAGGTCGTGTTTCAAGTGCGTTGTGGCCATGGGATTCGATAGTTGGAAACCGCTGCTGCTCTCGATTTTCAGGCTCCCTTTGCCAGCGCCTTCTGAAATTCCTCAATGGCCACTGTGCGGCCCGTCAGACGCGCTTCTTCGGCCGCGAAGGTGATCATGTGGCTGTGCACCGTCGCGTCGATGCCCGCTTCCAGCGGCGCGCCCGGAGGCCGGGTCATCTCGTCGTAAAGCGCGTTGACAAGGCCCGGGTCGCCGCCCGCGTGCGACTCGTAGCCGCCGTCGGCGGCCTTGACCGAGTAGCGGACCGGTTCGCCTTCGTGCGGAAGGAACACAAGGTTCGCGCCGAAATGCTTCCGATAGGTCTCGCCGCCCTTGAGCACGCCGCGTGTGCCGTAGATCTCGAGGTGCCGGCCGTTCTCGAAAGCCGTCATTGTGAACGTGCCGGTCACGCCGCCCTCGAACTCCATCGCGAGCACCTGCCGGTCCACCGCGTCATTGTCGCAGCGATAGACGCAGCGTCCCCAGGGGCTGGTGCACAACCAGGCCGTGATCTCCTCCGGCGTGGCTGTCTGCGCGCGGTCAAAGACCGACTCCAGCCAGAACGCGCGTTTTTCATTGATGTAGCGCAGCGCGTTGTAAGGACACGTGTCACCCACCGGGCAGCCGTCGGTGCAACGGGCGGGCGCTCCCGCCGGCGCGCGCTCCGCGCGAAAAAACTCCAGCGAGCCGAAACTCGCGATCCGCTTGCAGCGCCGCCCGACGAGCCAGTGGACGATGTCGGTATCATGACAGCACTTCGACAGAATCATCGGCGAGCTTTTCCCTACGACTGACCAATGGCCGCGCACGAACGAATGCGCCTGATGCCACGGCTCGACGCCTTCGCTGGCCTGGATGGAAACGATCTCGCCCAGCGCGCCGGAGTTGATGATCTCCTTGGCCTTCCGATAGAAGGCCGAGAACCGCAGGACGAAGCAGACCATCACGCGGCGGTCGGCCTTCCGCGCTCGGCGCTCGATGTCGAGCACCTGCGCGGCGCGCGTGGCGATGGGTTTTTCGAGCAACACGTTGTAGCCCAATTCCAGCGCGCGGCAACAGGGCGCGTAGTGATCGTTGTCCTGCGTGGCGATGATGACCACATCGGCAAGCTTGCCGGCCGCCAGCAGGGCCTCGGCATTCGAGAAGCCGCGAAAATCCGCGCGTCCCGAGATCTGGCGTATCTTCTCGACACGCGCCGGCATCGGGTCAGCAGCCGCGATGATCTGGAAACGTTCCGGTTGGTGCGCGGCCAGCGCGGTGTAGGTTTGGGCGCGCGCTCCGCAGCCGATGCAGGCAAGTCTCAGAGGGTGTGGTGTTGTCATGGCTCGGGTCTCCTGTCGAAAGCTCAGTTCTCCGGCACCGGCGTCGAGCCGGCGGCTTCAAAGAACGCGACGATGTTCTCCCACGGCGTCTCCGGCCCCAGGACGTGCGCTGGCGCGAGAATCAACCCGCCGCCGCGGCCCACGTCGTGGATGCGCGCCCGTACTTCCGCCCGCACTTCGTCGGGCGTGCCGAACGGCATCGTCCGCTGCACGCTCACCGTGCCCCAGAACGAAAGCCTGTCGCCATACTTGCGCTTGATCGCCGCCGGTTCCATGCACTCCGGCTGCACCGGATTGAGGATATCGATGCCGGCTTCGATCAAATCCGGAATCGCCGGCTCGACGTTGCCGCAGGAATGATAGAACACCTTCGCCGCCGGATTCGCGCGCTTCACCGCCTGCACCGTCGCCGCTAGGCGCGGTTTCAGAAACTCCCGCCACGTCTCTATGCTCATCAACATGCCGTTTTGCCCGGCGATGTCGTCGCCGGTGATGATGATGTCCACGCCCGCCCTCGCGAATTCCGCCGCCGCGCGCTGTTGCAGCGCTGCCGAACGCTCGAAGAAATAGTCCGCCACCTCCGGCGCGGCAGCGAGGTCCATCATCAGGTCCTCCATGCCGCGGATATACCACGATTGCTCGAAAACCGAGCCGGCGAATGCCGCCACCGCAAGTCCCTGCTGGTGCAGCGTCTCGACGCGCTCGCGCAGCCCGGCATAGCGATACGGCTGATCCAGGTCCGGCCACGGATATTCCTTGAAGCGCGCAAAGTCCTGCATGCCGTGCAGCGGCGACTCGACGTGGGCAAAATGATAGAGGTCGCCACCGCGCCACCAGACACCCCATTCGTCCACCTGTCCGCTGGCGAGGGCCGCATCACTTTCTGCTCCGAACCATCCCGCGAAGCGGTCGCGCGACAGTGTCGTCGGCTGGAGGGCGACACTGGTAATGTCCATGTCAAAATAGTCGCGCGGCGTCTTCGGCGCGCAACGCTCGCGCAACAACTGCTCTATGAATGGGGTGTAGCCGATGGCCTCCTCGTAGAGCAACCGCGGCACGCGGTCGGTCGGTTGGTGTGCCAGCGCGGCAAGGACTCGTTCTCGTGATGTCATGGCTGGGTGGCGGAGCGTGGCGGGCGCGCCGGTTGCCGGACGCGGCCGGTCGTCGGAATCATACGGGTTGTTGTCTCCAATCGAGTCACAACGGAGGTGACTTTGCCTCAATTGCGGCAACGATGGCAACTGTCTTTGCGCCCCGTTGGTGAAACAACCGCAGGGGGTTTGGACTCATTTGACTTTGGCCGGTTGCGTCGGGCGCTCGAAAATCCGGAAGAACAAATAGACGGCGAAGAGCGCTGCGCAGATTGGCGCCAGCCAGATGGCTTCCGTGCGAGGAGCGAGGCAATGGGCGACCGTGCGACTGGCTGCCGTGACCAACGCAACACTGGTCAGGACGATACCCTCCGCGAATCGCCTCTCGATCAAGAACGCATGAGCGGCAAACACGGCGAACGCCGGACCGAGCATCGCATAGGTGTTGTTCTCCGTCCGCGGGCTGAACAGCATCAGATAAACGGCGGCCATCGAGAATATAAAGATCGCCGAACGAGCTGCGTCATAGCGACGCCGGACAAAGACTGAAAGCATCCATGTGATGATTGCAGCCACGACGCGGACTGCCGTCTGGACGCGCTCCGGCACATCAATTCCCGCGAAATGCAACGTGACAAACGGCGACGTCCATCCCTGCTCCGCCACGCCCACATGCGCCGCAGCCGTCGTGTTCTGCCAGCACCCCACATATTGCTGGAGAACATAGGAGGGATACTGGAATAGGAAAGGTGACAGCGCCAGGGCGACCATGCCCAGCAGCATACGCCAAGACATGGGACGGACGACCGCCGCAACCAATAGAGCCAGCACGATCATCAGTGGTTTGATCGCGATGCCGAGCGACAACCACAAGGTCGCGCGCCACCAGCGTGCGCCTGCCACATCAGCGACCGTCAGGAGCATCAAGCCGGTCATGGCAAGCGTGGCCTGCCCGTTGCGCGCGCAATCCCACGCCAAAGGAATCGCCACCAAGGTCATCAGGGGGAACAGCCTCTCTCCCGATTGCTCGCCCGCCAGGCGCGCGAAGGAACGAAGACCCAGCGCCAGGACGCCGATGTTGACGAGACGCCAGATCACTTCGCTCACCAGAGGAGGCAGCGCGGCAAATGGCATGAAAAGAATCGCCGCCTGCGGAAAGTACACGAACCCTCCCACGCCGGCCCCATCGTAGAGCGGCCGGCTTGCGAACCAGTCCAGCGCGCCCACGCGGTAATTGGGAACGACTGTTCGGTGGCTCCCCGAAATCATGATCGCAGCCACGATGAGGAACAGCACGGTCCATGCGATCCATGCGTTCCGGTCAACGTTCCATTTGTTCCTGGTCATCATCAATTCTTCCACCGCGGCCTGCAGAATACAGCCCGGCCAACGAATGCCACTGACGGGTTTCTTCTCGCTGGCTTGGTGACAGCGTAGCAGCTTGCCGGCCTGCTGCAAACACAAGGTGTTTCCGCACGGATTCACCTCTTTGCCGCGCCGGCGTTCTTGTTCCTGCCTTTGCCGGGCTTCGCCGCTGGTTTGTCGGGCCAGAGGACGCTCTCCATATGCTCGCGTTTCAGGATGGTGTCGGCGCGCTGGACGATGTCGGGATGGTCGGAGGCGACGTCGCGCGTCTCACCAATGTCTTTCGCGAGGTCATAGAGTTCGATCGGCGCACCGAGGCCGTGCCGTGCGGCTTTCCAGTCGCCGAGCCGCACAGCCTGCATGAATCGCGGCTCGTGCAGTTCCCAGTAGAGGAACTCGCGCCGCATCGTCTCGCCGCGAAGCAACGCCGGCACGATGGAGACGCCGTCAGTCTTCACGCCGTCGGGCAATGGCCGGCCGATGAGATCCGCCACCGTCGGGAGGAAATCGTAGAACGCGCACGGCGTCGCGTTCACGCTGCCGGGCCTGATCCGGCCGGGCCAGCGCGCGATGAACGGTTCGCGGATGCCGCCTTCGTACATCGAACGCTTGCTGCCTCGCAGCGGGCCGTTGCTGCGGAACAATTCGAGACAGTTCTTGTTGTCCTGGCCGTTGTCGCTGCTGAACATGACCAGCGTCTTCCCGTCGAGGCCAAGTTCCGTCAGCAACGCCAGAAGCCGCCCGACGGTCGCGTCGAGGCGGGTAATCATCCCGGCGTAAGCCTTCATCGGTTCCGGCCACGGTTCATTCGTGTAGGGGCCGAGGTCGGGAACCTGGTAGCGCGCGTGGGGGATCGTGAACGGCAGATAGAGGAAGAACGGCGAACCGGCGTTGGCGCGCACCCACTGAAGTGACTCGCGCGCGATCAGGTCGTGGGAGTAGGTCTTGCCATCCAGTTCGACGCGCTCGCGATTGCGCCAGAGGTGGTCGGGGTAATAGTTGTGCGCCTGGCGCTGGCAATTGTAGCCGAAGAAAAGATCGAAGCCCATCTTGTCGGGCGCGCCGCTCGAGTCCACGAAGCCCAGACCCCACTTGCCAAATGCCGCGGTTTTGTAGCCCGCGCTGCGGCAGAGTGCCGCCACCGTGAACGTGCCCGGCGGCAGCGGTTCCTGGCCTTCGGGTTTGTATTCGCGGTTGGCGCGGATGATGGCGTGACCGATGTGGCGACCGGTCATGAGCGCCCCGCGCGACGGCGCACAAACGGATGTGCCGGAGTAAGCCTGCGTGAACCGCATGCCTTCCGCCGCCATGCGGTCGAGGTTCGGCGTGCGGATCTTCTTTTGCCCGTAGCAGCCTGCATCGCCCCAACCCATGTCGTCGGCGAGGATGAAGATGATGTTCGGTCTTTGCTCCTGGGCCGTGGCGAGTGGCAAAGCGGACGTTACAGCAGCCATAGCGAGGTGACAAAGCGTGCGCGCAGATCTCATGGCAGTGACTTTCTCCAGGTGAGTGCCCGCTCGGTCAATTGCCGGGCAATGTCAGGTTGGGCTTCAGCGAGGTTCTTCGTTTCGTTCGGATCCGTCGCGAGATTGTAAAGCTCCGCGCGGCTGCCGTCATCGTTGACCAGCAGTTTCCAGCAGCCGTCACGCACGGCGACGTTCGGCGACTTGGAGGCAGGATCGCCCGGATAGGGAAACGCGGACAGTCCTTTCCTGCCTTTTGGCGCGGGCTTGCGGCCGTATTCCCAGAAGATTGGCCCGGCGCGCGGCTTCCTGCCGCCTCGGAAGACGGCGGACAAGTCTTTGCCATCGAAACTCACGCCGCCGGGCATCGGCACATTCGCGAGCGAGCAAAGCGTCGGAAAAAAATCCACCGCGCTGACGACTGTGACATCATTCACCGCGCCGGCGGGCACCACACGGGGCCAGCACACGACCAGCGGCGTGCGGATGCCGCCCTCGTAGAGGCTCCACTTCATGCCACGCAGGCCGGCGGTGCGCTTGCGGTCGAAGCTCGGTTGCGGGCCATTGTCGCCTGCGAGAAGGACGAGCGTGTTGGCGTCGAGTTTGAGATCGCGCAACCCATCGAGCAGACGGCCGATTTGGCGGTCGGTTTCGCGGAGGACGGCGCGATACCCGGCGGTGCCGGTGCCCTCGCCGGCGGCGGCGAGCTGTTCGTCCGACGGCACGTAAGGCGTGTGAACATCGTCGAGCCATAGGTTCACGAACCACGGCTGCGCGGCGTGCTTCTTTGCGAAGACGAGCGTCTCGTCCACCATCCAGCGCGTGCGGTCGTGGCGCGCCACTTGTTGCGGTTCGGTCTTCTTCTCCCACGGCGCTGTCTTCAAGCCGAGCTTGGCGGCCGGCTCCGGACTCTCGTAGGTGCCGAGACCGACATCGTAGCCGTAGGCGGCGAACTTCGGGGCATCCGTCACATCGCGCCCTCCGCCGAGGTGCCACTTGCCGATGTGCGCCGTGGCATAGCCGGCGGCCTTGAAAGAACGCACGAGCGAGGGCGCCTGGGGGTTGAGAAAGTCCGCCTGCTCGCACTCACGGTTGCCGGCGCGCGTCTGCAAGTAGCTGGTGATGCGCCAGCGCGCGGGAAACTGGCCGGTGATGAACCCGCAGCGCGACGGCGAGCAAATCGGTGACGCGGCATAGAACTGAGTGAACCTCATTCCCTCGCGCGCGAGCCTGTCCATGCGCGGCGTCGGCACGTCCGCGCCTCCGTTCGCGCCGAGATCGCCCCAGCCCATATCGTCCACGAGGATGAAAAGGATGTTGGGTCGCGTCGCAAGGGCGTCGGCCGCGCAGAGCGACCGGCTTGCTGAGAGCACCAGCCCGGCGACGAGACAGACAGCCATGAAGATCCCATGATGTTTCATCGAGATTCACCTCGCTGCGCGCTTCACCCTCTCCGCCGTTTCCCGGTTGGCCGTGATGATGCCGGCGGGGGCTTCCGAGTCGAGTTGCTCGCGCTGGTCACGCCGGGCGCGTTTGCGGTACTCATTGCGGAAATCATCGTCGCGCACGGTTCCTTCAAGACTCCGTCACTTCTTTTTCTTCGCCGCCTGCCGCTTCTTCCAGTAGTCGGGCCATTCGATCTTCCTGCCTTCGGCGCCGGTGAACTTCCACGCCGGCCAGACGGGCGACTCGGCGCGCACTTCCTGATACTTCGCCTGGAGCAGCGCCTTCAACTCCGCAAGCTTTGCCGTTTCCTTTGCCGCGAGGTCGGTTCTTTCGCCGATGTCGGCGCGCAGGTTGTAGAGCGAGAACGCCGCCAGCCCGGCTTCCTTGAACACGCGCTCGTCCTCCTCCGTGATGTCGTTGCCGCGCAGCGACACATTTTTGTCGAGTGTCGCGAGGATTTTCCAGTCACCAGCGCGCAGCGCCACCTTCGCGTCACTGGAGGCACGGTTGAAGTGCCAATAGAGGGGCGTGCTTCGCGCCACCGGTTTGCCGTCGAGCACGGGCAGGAAGCTCGCGCCGTCGAGTCTGCGGTCGCGCGGCGGCTCGATGCCGGCAATGGCGCACGCCGTCGGCAGGAAATCCACGCCGCAGACCGGCTCGTCACTGACGCTGCCAGAGCGCGTCCTGCCGGGCCAGCGCACGATGCCGGGCACGCGGATGCCGCCCTCGTAGAGCGACCCTTTCTTGTCGCGCAACGGCCCGACTGAGCCGTGCGGGTGCATCGGCGTGATGGCGGGACCGTTGTCGCTCGTGAAGAAGACGAACGTATTCTCGCGCAGTTCGCGCTCGTCGAGCGCGCGCATGAGCCGGCCAAACGCGTCGTCCATCTGTGTGATGTTGCCGTGGTGCGCGCTGTAGCTCGGATCGTCGGACGGGTAGAGCTTCGTGTATTTCGGGTCGGTGGCAATCGGCTCATGCGGTTCGTGGAAGCAGACATGGAGGAAGAACGGCTTCGCTGGGTCGCGAGTGCCGAGCCAGCGGATGGCCTCGTCCACGACCAGATGCGCCGAGTAGCCTTCGAGTTTGCCCACATCCTGGCCGTTACGCGCGAAATTGTTTGGGTTGCGGTGGCACGGCAGCGCGATGTTCTGCGTCGCGAACCAATGCTCGAAGCCGTGATCATTCGGCTGCGGTTGCGTGGGTTGGTTGAACTGGCCGTTCATGTGCCATTTGCCACTATGGCAGGTGGCGTAGCCCGCACGCTTCAGCAATGTGGCGACGCAGATTTCGCTGCGTGGCACGTGGACGGGTGATTCCTCCGGAATCCAGTTGCGCACGCCGACACGCGTGGGCGTGCGGCCAGTCATCAGCGCGGTGCGCGACGGGGAGCAGTTCCCGTGTGCCGCGTAACAACTTGTGAGCCGCAAACCTTCCGTCGCAAACTTGTCGAGGTTGGGCGTGTGCAGGGCTTTGTCACCGAAACAAGCGAGGTCGCCGTAGCCTAGGTCGTCACAGAGGACGAGGACGATGTTGGGTTTGGCCGGAGCCGCATCGGCGATGGCCGCGACCGACAGCAGTGAAATAATGGCTGTCAGGAGTTTCTTCATCGTGTTTGTCTGTGGTTGGCGGATTCCTTAAAGGTTCTCCATCGGCTGTGCCGTCACGCCGAGCGCTTCGATCTTGCTGTGGTTGTCGAGACCGTAGTAACGGCTCGTGTCATCCTGCGGCCAGCGCGCCAGAAGCTCCTTATCGCCGAGCCACCGCGCGATGGCTGAGGCGTCACCCAGTTGCGGCAGGTACGGCGTCAGGATCGGGTAGCGAATGCCGGTGTCAGACTGATAGAGCGCCATGCCGTCCGCACCTTCGCCATACTGGCGCTGCACGCGACGGAGAAAAGAAACCGGGTTCACCCGGGTCTTCGCCGCAGGCAAACAGCCCACGCCGCCCCAGAGCTTCACGCCGTGCGCGCGCGCCAGCTTCGCGTAGGGTGCGAGCGTGTCGGGATACTTGTAGTGAAGCCACCAGAGCGGGTTCGTGCACAACTCGTCCACGAGCTTCTCCTTCAGCCACGTTTCCACGTCCATGCCTTCCATCAGGTTCACGTCAAGGCCGCAGTCGGTGATGCGCGCCATGACAGGCACCCGGCGGCCAAGGCGTTTCTCGACATCACCCAGCGCCGCGCGCAACTCGCGCAGGAACGTCGTGACATAGCCGGCGCGGAACCGGCACCATTCCATGAACCCCGGCTCGCCGGGTTTGAGGGCGTGCGGGTCGCCACCGTTCTTCGCCTGCCACGCCGCGATGAGTTTCGGCTGGTAGTCCATGTGCGGCACTTGCCGGCAGAAATCGAGACACAACCCGTGCGGGCCGATGGCCGCCACCTCGGTCAGGATGGCGATGCGTTCGCGGCGATACTCCGGGAAGAAATACGAGAGCCGCGTCGAATCCGGTTTGCCTTTCTTCGTGACGAACCACAGCTCCGGATGTTCCGCCGCCCATCGGGAACGCAGTGCGCCGCCGTAGCCGCTGCCGTAATGCCGGTTCATGCACAGCCGCGCGTAGATCGTCATGCCACGCTCGCGGGCAAACGCCATCGCCGCGCGCAGCGTGCATCGCTGCTTCAGCACTTCGCCGATGATCTTCGTCTCCGGCCGCGAATCGCCCACATAGAGCGTGGAGGCCGGCAGCTTGCTGTGGTAATCCACCGTGCTGCGCCCGATGGCCCAGATGACGTGCCGGATGCCGTGGTCCAGGTGCGCTTGCAGGCAATCCTCAGTGTCATGCCCGGTGTTTTTTTGCAGGCGGTAGATCCACTCGAACAGTTCCGCAATGCCCCACACGATTTTGGGATCGTTGGCCGCCGTCTCCGCGGCGCGCGCGTCAGAGAGTGCTGCCGCGCCCAGCAGCCAACTACTTGTGCGTTGGACCGCCTCGCGACGGCTGATTCGGCTTCTGGTTGATGAGTTCGGTGTCATGGCCGGCTTCGTCCTTTCTCTCGCACTTCCTGCAATAGCGCGGACATCTCTTTCACAGTCTCCGGATGCTGGCCGGCAACGTTCTTCGTTTCGGCGATGTCATCGGCCAGGTTGTAAAGCTCGGCAACTGTTGGCTTGCGGGTTTTGCCTTTCTTGTTTTTGCCGCCACCGGCGCTGGCGGGGATGAGTTTCCACTGGCCTTTGCGCAGCGCGAGCACATTGCCGTGCTCGACGAGATGATCGCGGCATGGCTGGTCGCGTTTCTCGCCGAGCAGCGCGGGCAGGATGTTGAAGCTGTCGGGACCGGCGTCGGCGGTAAGTTTCTGGCCGGTGAGCGCGGCGGCGGTGGCGAGCATGTCCACGTGGCAGATGAGCGCGTCGGAGGTGCCGGTTTGGACGTGGCCCGGCCAACGCGCAATGAACGGGACGCGCGTGCCGCCTTCGTAGGGACTGCCTTTGGTGCCGCGCAACACGCCGTTCTGCAGGTGGCCGTTGTTCGTCTCGACGGTGCCGGCGTTGACCTCGTCAGGGCCGTTGGTGTCAATCACGCCGCCGTTGTCGCTGGTGACAATGAGCAGGGTGTTGTCGGCGAGCTTGAGCCGATCAAGCGCGGTCATGATCTCGCCGATGGTCCCATCGAATTCCTGAATCACATCACCGCGGACGCCAGCCTGACTCGTGCCGCGAAACCGCGGATGCGGCACTCGCGGCACGTGGATGTCATGCGTGGCGAAGTAGAGGAAGAACGGTTTGGCCTTGTTCTTCTCGATGAACGCGACGGCCTTCTTTGTGAGCAGGTCGGCGATCTCGTCGTCCTTCCACAGCGCCGCTTTGCCGCCGATCTGCCGGCCGATGCGCGGAATGCCGTTGACGAACGACTCTGGCTGGCCGCGCTGGACGGTGTAATCGAGCTTGATCGGGTCGGCGGGATCAAGGCCAACGACGCGATGGTTCTCGATCCACACGCACGGCGTACGGTCGCCCGTCGCGGGCAACAGCCAGGCGTAGTCAAAGCCGATCTCCAGCGGGCCGGGCTTGATCTCGCCGTTATAGTCGGTCGGCGATTGCGCGCCGAGGCCGAGGTGCCACTTGCCGACGACGCCGGTGGTGTAGCCGGCTTGCTTCAACAGCGACGGCACCGTCACGCGGCCCGGCTCGACGATGAGCGCGGCGGTGCCCGGCAGGATGCCGGTGCCCGGCTTGCGCCACGCATACTCGCCGGTCATGAACGCGTAGCGCGTCGGCGTGCAAACGGCCGACGGCGAGTGCGCGTCGGTGAACCGCCGGCCCTGCGCGGCGAGGCGGTCGAGGTTCGGCGTCTTGACCTTCGTGGCGCCGTAGCAACTCCAATCGCCGTAGCCGATGTCGTCGGCGAGGATGAAGACGATGTTGGGCCTGGCGTTGTCGGCGGCAAACGCCGCGGCAATGCCGAACAGTGCCGTCAGGACCGGCAACACGATGGATTTCAGTTTCATAAGTCGTGCCTCAGTCCAGCGGGGCTTTCTCGAAGTCTGATTCGTTGACCCAGCCTGCCTTGATTTTCTCGCCCTTCATGTAGCGCTCGTAGAAATTGCGTTGCCCGGGATGAGCGTAAGGCTCCGCCTCAAACACGCCGCCCTTGCCGAACATTCGGGGATCGTCCTGCGCCTTGAGTTCGCCGAACAGTTGCTGTTGAAGCTGCGTCTTGCGCGTCTGTTGCTCCGGGTTCGCAGCGAGGTTTTTCAGGCAGTCGGGATCGTTCTTCAGGTCGTAGAGTTCTTCGGTCACGCGCTTCCCGAAGCAAAGCGCCCAATGCCGGTCGCTCGCATCCTTGCGGTGCGCGTCGAGAATCACGGTCTTCGTCGCCCCGCCGTCGGTGTTGAGATAGCCGGTTTCGGGATTCCCGGCGGGCCAGCGCGCCGGCTCGAAGTTGTGCATGTAGATCCAGCCGTCGGTCACGATACTGCGAATCGGATAACCCCACTCATGCGGCCGTCCCGTGTCGTGCCGTTCCTGGCCGAGCAGCACGTGGTCACGAGCCACCTGGGTCCGGCCGGACTTTTCCGAGCCGAAAATGTCGGTGAGACTGCGTCCCGCTGCGGGCGCCATGCCGGTCTGTGCCCACTGCACACCGGCGACCTCGATGAACGTCGGCGCGAAATCAATGAAGCTGACGAAGTCGGTGACGGTGCGGCCCGGCGCGCGAATGCCGCGTTTCCACATCGCAGCCAGCGGCATGTGATTGGAGACCTCGTATTCGTTGCCCTTCGCGCGCGGGAACGGCATGCCGTTGTCGGAGGTGACGACGATGAGCGTGTTGTCGAGTTGGCCGCGCTTCTCCAGCTCGGCGAGCATCCGGCCGAGATGACGGTCGAAGTGTTCGACCTCGAACGCATAGTCGAGCATGTCGTTGCGGACGACGTCGTTGTCGGGCCAACAGCCGGGCACGCGGTCGAGGTCGCCCGTTTTCTTGCCACCCTTGGCGACGCCGCTGCCGTATTCGTAAGCGCGATGCGGCTCGACGGAGCCATACCAGAAGCACCACGGCTGGCCCGTCGGTGTCGCATCGAGGAAATCGGCAAAGTTGGCGGCGTAGTCGTTTCTGCTGATCTGCGAGGTCGGTGGTGGCGCGGTGCGTTTGTTGAAAGGCCGTCCGGCCATCGCGCGTGGTTTGCCGTTCGCGTCGTTGGCCACGCCCGGCGCCCAGCCTTTGCAGGTCATGCCGACGAAGTAGCCGTGTTCCGAAAGCGCCTCGGCGTAGGTCTTGAACTCTGGCGGGAAAAAGCACACGTGGTTGCATGCGGCCTTGAGCTGCCAGGAGTTTCGGCCCGTGAGGATGCACGCCCGCGATGGCGCGCACTTGGCGTTCGGCGTGTAGGCGTTGGCGAAGAGCACGCCCTCGCGCGCGACGCGATCAAACGCCGGCGTCTTGATCCACTTGCAGCCGTAAGCGCCGGCGTGCGGGCAGGACCAATCGTCAGCGATGGCGAAGAGGATGTTTGGAGCCTTGGCGTCTGCTGCTGACACAGCCGGCGTGGTCGAAAGACCCGCCCAAATGAACAAGAACGCACAGAACACAATGGTAGATCTGCCGTGATTCATGATGAACATTGTTTCAAAGTTTTTCCAAAGAAGGACGGTTTGTCACCGCCCGGCTGCGGTGCGTGCAACACACCGCTCCTTGTTTCAACGCCGCCGGCGGCGAGGTGTTTCTGTGTTTTTTACTTCTTCTCGTCTTGCCGACTCACCACATACTTCGGGTCGAGCTTCAAGTCGTGGCTCTCATACCACTCCTTCAACAGACGCCGGCCAGTTTCCAATCGCTCACGATATGCCGGGTCGGGTGCGAGGTTCTTCATTTCGCCGGCATCACGCGCCAGATCCGTGATCATCTCGCGAATCTCGCCACTCGCGCCGACCATGTATTTCCAACGCTCGGCGAGAACGAGACGGGCTTGCTGAGTCTCGACCACGAGATGATTGCGCCAATGGCCGTCCGGTTTGCCTTCCGCCAGCGACTTCACGCTGCGCCCCTTCAACGCCGCTGGTTTCGGCACGCCCGCGAAGTCGCACAGGGTCGGAATCAGATCCAGTCCCGTCGAGACAAGGTGGTCGCGGTCCACCAAGCCCGCCTGCGTCACGCCCTTCCACGACACGATCATTGGCACATGCACCGCTTCTTCGTAGAGCAACGACTTATGCTCGAAGCGATGAGCCGCGTCCAGGTCGCCGTGGTCGCTCGTGAAGATCACAAGCGTGTTCTTTTCCAAACCGGACTCGCGCAGCGCCGTGAGCACCCTGCCGATTTCCGCGTCCACGCGCTCCGTCAGCCGCGCGTAGGCCCAGCGGTGCAACCGCCAATCACGGTCGGTCCAGTGCTGCCGCACATAGCCGCGAAATCCAGCCTGCTTGTCTCCGAACACCGACAGCTCGCCGTCAGGAATGCCGTGGTTCGCCGGCAGTGGAGGACATACGCTCCGAAAAAACTCTTCCTCCGAAACACCGGCAGGCAGTTGCAGCGCCGCGTCGAGATACTGGATCGCAGGCGGACTCAACGGTGTGATCCTGGCCCCCTTTGGCGCCGTGCCGCTGTTCTTCCACGCCCGGATGGCCATGTAACAAATGTCGTGCGGGTTGATGAACGACGCCACCAGCAGGAACGGCCGCTCATGTTTCTCGCGCAAGAACTTCGCACACGTCACGGCCAACTCGTCGCGCGAGTCCGTCGTGATGCTGTCGAACCCGTAAGATTCAATCCTGCCCTTCTTCCCGTGTCCCGGCACGTGGGTTTTGCCGCCATACACCGTCTGGTAGCCCGCGCGGCGGAACACCGTGCCCATCGCGTCGTGGAGAATTTCCTGTGGCACCTCGGCGCCGATTTCGCCGTTGGTTTCCATGCCGATCCGGCTCGGCATCGTGCCGCTCATCATGCAGAACCGCGACGGCACGCAGACCGGGTTGCCGCAATACGCCCGGTCGAACCGCGCGCCGGTTCGCGCGAGATTGTCGAGGTTCGGCGTCTTCAGATGTGAATTGCCCGCGCAACTCAGCATCCCGGCGTGCTGTTGGTCTGTGATGATCAGCAAAATGTTCGGCCGCGATTCGGCCGCGAACGCAAGGCTGGCGAGAAGGACGGCCAGCCCGGGGAGAACAATACGCAACGGTTTCATGGGGAGTTCCCGGCGATGTTATTTGTCGTCGATCATCAGGAGGTTGGTAACCTGTTTCGCGGCGGCGTGGTCTTCCCAACTCCACACCACCCGGTTGCTGGCGTCCACTTCGATCACGTGCGGCCCTTTGCCTTGCGCGCCGTGACCGAGCCAATTGGCCACCACGACGTTGCCATTCGGCAGGAACTCGAAGCCGGAAAACCAGTCGAGCCGGTATTGTTTGCGGTAGGCGTCACCGAGCCAGGTTTTGGTGATCTTTCCGTCGCGCGCGATCTCTACTACCGACACCGCGCCGCCGGTCGAGACCGCCGTCGTGCCATCTGCGCGCCGCAATGCCACGTAACCTTTGCCGGGGAACGGCGCGGACCAGACTTCCTTGTTCGCCGTGAGGTCCCACTCGACGACACGGATCGGGTTGCCCGTCGTGAACAGCACATGGCCGTTGTCCGTGAACCGCGCCAGCCGCAATGGACCCGGCTCGACGTCCGTCAAGCGGACCACGCGACCGGATTTCTGGAACCACTCGCCGTCGCGCTTCAAGAAGTGAAACTCGACCGCTCCCTTCGCAATTACGCCGAGCATGATCTCGTCACAGGCGGCGATATGCCGCGCGGTCTGGACGCCGGAGAAACCTTCGAGCTGCCATAGACAGCGGCCGTCCTTCAGATCGTAGATGCCACAGCCATTGCCGTGGCTCACAAGCAGCCGCCCGCCTGCGAGCCGCTGCAGGTCGCGCGAGCCGGCGGGAATCGTCACGCTCCAGCCGCGCGCCGGCTCCGCTTGGTCCACGAGCAACAGCCGGTTCGCGCCATTATCCACGCACGCGAAACGATGACCCGCGAAAGCAGGAACAGTCACGAGCGCCGCGAGAAGGAGGATTGACCTGGTCTTCATATTTCACCTCGCCAACACAGTGAACATCACATGCCAGCCGCGACCGCACGGCGTGCAATCGCCCTTGCTCTCGCTGATGTCGGCCGGGCCGTATTCGCCGGCGCAGTAGGTCCCGAACAGCGGCATCTCCTTGCCCATCGATGTCTGGATCGCCTCCAGTTCATCTTCGAGCCGCTTCAGCTTGCCCTTGCGCCCGCCGCAGTTGAATGCCAGCACCGCGAACGGTTTCGCAGGCGCGCTCTTCAACACCGACGCCGAGCCTTCGCGCGCCGTCTCGATCACCGCCTCGTTGGTCTTCGCTTGCCTGCCGGTCTGCGTCACCTTGAAAGGCCCGGTCAACAACAGTGCGATCGCGCTGTCGGTGTGCGCCGCGCCGCGGAAAT
The DNA here is from genome assembly GCA_016235595.1 of Verrucomicrobiota bacterium. Taxonomy (GTDB): domain Bacteria; phylum Verrucomicrobiota; class Verrucomicrobiia; order CAIQCK01; family CAIQCK01; genus CAIQCK01. The sequence goes on along the minus strand of JACRJX010000008.1, from coordinate 317,978 downwards.
AAACCCAGTTCTGCCCGGCGTTCTTGTTCACCGAGCCGCCGGTGATCGGCAGCTTTTTGCCTGCGACCTTCTGCACGCCGTCGAGCAACAACTGGTTCTTCGGCGAATGCGCATCGGAGATCAGCAGCAGCAGCGCACCACGGTCAAGACCCGGCAACTGTTTCGCGAGCCGCTCACCTGCGCCGTTGAGCGCCGCGGTGAGCTTCTCCAAATCCTTCTCCATCGTCAGTCCCGCCGCACCCATGTTCTCCGCGAGCGCCGCCTCGACTCCAATGCCGTCGCCGCCGATGCCAAGCAGCACGACGCCGTCGTCGTTGATTGAACCGCGTTGCGTGAAGCCGCCATACGACGCGCCGCCGAACAGTATCTCCTTGGGCAACACGGACGCCACGCCTCCAAGCATCGCTTTCTTCGCCCCGACATCCTCGAACGAATCCATCACCAGCACTGCCTTGGGTGCCGCGCCGCCGAAAGCAGCTTTCAGTTCCGTCGCGGCCTTCCTGCCCGCCTCGGCCGCGTTCTCACCCGATGCCGACGCGGTCTTGAATATCAGTGCGTCGTCCGCTGCCCAAACGGAGGCGCAACAGAACGCCAACACAATCGCCGCAACTCGCATTGCTTTCATGATTATCTCCTCAGTCACTCTGGTCTGTGGCTTCAACCCTTCAATGAATCGAACTCGAAAACCCGAACTCCACGTTGCTATCGAACGGCGGCGGCGGGCCGAATGCCGCGCCTTTCCAACGGCACCATGATTGTGGGTGCCGCTGGTCGTCCCAAAGATTCATCGCCGAGCCGAGGTCGCGCAGCCCGTTGGCCTCATGCACGAGCAGCGAGAACCGGAACGGCCGGCCCGGCGTCGGCTGCAACTCCGCTACAAGCTTCACCGGTACAGCGATCTCGAAGCAGGTCGTCTCACCCTCGCGCGAAACCGCCGCCTGCACGTCACCGCATTCCAAGCCGTCGAGGGCACGGCTTTGCTCCGCCAGTTTCAGATCATCGCCCGGCCGCATCAGGAGGAAACACTTCGCCGGGCCGTTTTGTTGCGGAGCAACTACAACGAATTCGTAGCGCCCCGGTTTCCCGCCACCCTCCGCCGCCACCGCAAACTGCACCGCGCCGCCCTTCATCTGCCCGGCGCGCACCGCCACGCAGAACTGCTTGCGATTCCAGCAACTCATCACCGTGGTCGCTTTGCCGGCGGTCGTGAACGTGATCGGCACCGCATCTTTCCAATCGTCGAGATTACCTTCCACCTGCGGCTTCAGGTAGGGCGCGGTGGCGCAGACCACCTCCTGCGTGCGCGTGACCGTCACGTCGCCCGCCCGCGCTTCTACGACGACCGTGTAGCGATTCGCGGCGAGATCCACGGCCTTCTCGATGGTGAACGCCGCCTTCGCCATTGCATTTGGGGCAACACTGACCGCCTGCTCCGATGGCGCGCCTTTCCAGCCGTCCGGCCAACGCACGCGCACGGCGGCGTTGACCGTGTGATCGCTGCGGTTCTGGACGTGGACATTGACGAGCGGCCCGGTGGAAGGCGTGACCGTGAAGTTCTCCATCCGCACACACAGCGGTTCGGCGGTGCTGGCAATCCTCTGCGAGGCGCAGAGGATCAAGACACCGAGGCCAAACAGAAGAACAGTTTTGTTCATGTGGCTCGCCGCGTGCTTACCACAATCGCGCGGTGGATGCCAGCGTATGCGGCGCTTTCCGGAACTCGGCGCGTTTTCCACGTCATCAGCAAACAGCAAGCGGTGGTCAGTTATCTCTCACGCTTCACGCCCGCTCCAGCACGGCGCTGGCAGCGGCGTAGCCGTCGGTATGACTGAGGCTGACATGGATGGCGGTCACGCCCCGGGACTTCATCAGCTCGAGACCCTTGCCGTGCATGACCACATAAGGCTCGCCGCTGTCGCGCCGGCGGATTTCCATGTCCTTCCAGCCGAGGTGCTCGCCGATGCCGGTGCCGAACGCCTTCGAGATCGCTTCCTTGGCGGCGAAGCGCGCGGCAAGGTGGAGATCGGCCTTCTTCATCGTGCGGGCGTAAGCGGCCTCGGCATCATGGAAGATGCGGTTGAGAAACCGCTCGCCAAACTCCTCCAGTATCTCGCGGATGCGTTTGGTCTCAACGATGTCAATGCCTGTGCCGAGAATCACGCGAATACCTTATCATTTCGCCGGCGGTGGTGAAAGCTCGGCGCACTTTTTCTCGTCCTGTGCGGCGAGGTCCGGCTGGTTCAACTTCAAATAGATGATGCTCCTCTCCTTGTAGGCGAGCGCGAGCCTGGGGTCGAGCGCGATGGCTTCCGAGAGATCGGCCAGCGCGGAGTGAAGGTTGCCCAACTGGTGATGGATGGCGGCGCGTAACAGATAGGCCATGGAATTCTTCGGCGTCAGTTCGATCTGCTTGCCAGCGTCGGCCAGCGCGAGCAGCAGTTCGCCCTTGAGCGCGAACACGCGGGCGCGCTCGTCATAGGCACCGGCGAACTTTGGGTCGGCAGCGATCAAGCGGTCCAAGTCGCGGCGGGCATCGTCGAAGCGGTTGAGCCGGCGCAGGCAGTTCGCGCGCCATCCGAGCCACTGCATCTGGTTCGGCTCGGCTTTCAACGCAATGTCGAGGTCGGTGACAGCGGCGGCGCAATCGCCTTTGAGGGCGTACGACAATCCTCGCTGCGCGCGAATGGCCGGCGTCTTCAGTCCCATCTCGATGACGCGGGTCAGGTCAGCGACAGCCGCGTCCGCGCGCCCGCGATTAGCGAGCAGGATGCCGCGGTTGACGCGAGCTTCGACAAAACGTGGCGCGAGCTTGATGACTTCGTCCAGTTGCGCGATGGCTTCGTCGAGCTTGCCGCGCTGGGCGTTGGCGACGCTTTGCTGAAAGAGCTTCAACGCGCGCTGCACTTCGGGCGGCACCGCCACGGGCTGGACGGCGGCAGGCGGCGGCCGGAGTCCGCCGCTCTGGCCGAGCGATTGCGGCGCGCCCGGCAAACCTTTCAGGGCTGCGGCGGCTTCGGCCTGCTCCTGCGCGACGCGCTCCGGCTGTTTCCGTTCCTGGTAGATCTGGGCGCGGGCCAGATGCACGCCGGCGCGCAAGCGCGGATCTATCCCGGCCTTGAGCACCAGCCCGTAATCCTCCAGCGCGCCGTCCTTGTCGTTGCGTTTGATCTTGATGGCCGCGCGGCGCAACAACAACAGCGGTTCGCGGCTGAGGTTGTAGGCGCGCGTGAGGTCTTCCATCGCACTCTTGGTTTCGTTCTGCGCCTCGTAGGCGGCGGCGCGGCCTTCGTAGGCGTAGGGGTAACGTTTGTCGAGACCGATGGCGGTGGTGAACTCCTGCATTGCGCCGTCGGTGTTTTTCTTAAGCAGCAACGCCGCGCCGCGCATGCCGTGGGCCGGCGCATCGTTCGGCATCAGCGCGACGAGTCGGGCGCTGGCGGCCAGGGCGCCCTCGGCGTCGTTGCGCTGGAGTTGCGTCAACGAAAGTTCGAGCCACGCGGCGGCGTAGTCTGGCTGCATCTCGACGGCATGCTGCAAGTGCTTGGCGGCAGCGTCGAGGAAACCCAACCGGCGCAGGAGATGGCCGTGCAACGCCTGCGCCACCGGCAACTCCGGCCCGAACGCGGCGGCCTCGGCGGAGGCGGCGAGCGCCTCCTCGAGTTTGTTGGCGGCGCGCAGTCCGTCAGCTTCGCGAACCTTGTCCATCGCGCGCGCGAGGTTGCTTTGCTGGAGCAGCCGGCCGAGGTAGCCGGAGAGATTGAAGTCGGCCGCACGGGCGCACACGACCATGCCGAGAAGAAGAACCAGCAGCCGGGTTGAGAACGACCCGATCATTACCCGACGTAGTTGGCCATCAACGCCAGCATCTCGCGCACGGCACGGTCCAGGCCGACGAAGAGTGCGCGGCTGATGATCGAGTGGCCGATGTTCAACTCGTCCAGATGCGGGATGCACAGGATGGTGTGGACGTTCTCGTAATTGATGCCGTGGCCGGCGTTGACGCGCAGACCGAGTTGATGCGCCTGTTTGGCCCCGGCGATCAACCGTTGGAGTTCCCGCTCGACGGTGGCGTGGTCGGGGGCGTTGGCGAAAGCGCCCGTGTGCAACTCGACATAGTTGGCGCCGGCCCGGGCGCTTGCTTCAAGCTGGCGACCGTCGGGATCCACGAAGAGGCTCACCTCGCGTCCGCCGGCCTGGAGTTGTTGGGTGACGGCGGCAATGTTGTCGTAGCCGCCGACGATGTCGAGACCCCCTTCCGTGGTGACTTCCTGCCGTTTCTCCGGCACGAGACAGCAAATGGCGGGTTGAACGTCAAGCGCGATGCAGACCATCTCCGGCGTCGGCGCCATTTCCAGATCGATCCGCGTCCGGCAGGTTTGCTTGAGCAACCGCAGGTCGCGCTCCTGGAGATGGCGGCGGTCTTCGCGCAGGTGGCAGGTGATGCCGTGCGCGCCGGCCAGTTCGACGGCGGCGGCGGCCCAGATCGGATCAGGCTCAGGTATCGCGCCGGCCAGCTCGCCCTCCAGCGCGGGCGAATCCTTGTAGCGCGCCTGCCGCAGTGTGGCCACATGGTCTATGTTGACGCCCAGTTTCAGCATGGGGCGGAATATGAGGTCGTTGCGGGCCAAAAGCAACTTGGAACTCCCCGCCTCGTTGCGTATGGTGCGGGCGATGACCGAGCTTTTTGATCAACTGCTGCGCGAAGCCGAGCAGCGGCACGCCGGCCAGAGCGGACGCGGACGGCTGACGCTCTACGAGAGCTTTCTGCGTGTGCACCAACGCCGCTTGATGATGCGTCATCGCGCGGGCGGCGGCGGTCTGGCCATCGCAGGGGCGCGCGCCGAGTTGATTGACGCGGTGCTGCGGCATCTTTTCGTCGCGGCGCGCACAGCCTATGCGACGCGGCATCCGCGGGAGACACTGCCGGCGGTGGCGCTGGTGGCTGTCGGCGGTTACGGGCGGGCCGAGTTGAATCCGTTCAGCGACGTTGACATTCTGCTGTTGCACGCAGCCAGGGGACAGGCGGGCGAAACCTTTCTGAAGTCGCTCTACAACCACGCGGTGCTGCCGCTGTTCGACCTGTCGCTCAAGGTCGGCTACACGGCACGCTCGGTGAAGCAATGCGTCGAGCAGGCGAACAAGGACATGGAGACCAAAACCTCGCTCATCGAGGCGCGGCTCATCGTTGGCGACCTGCCGTTGTTCGATGAGATGCAGGAGAAGCTGCTCGCGCAGTGCGTGCGGCCGTGCGTGAGCGAGTACATCGAGCAGCGGATGCATGATCAAGCCGAACGACACGCCAAGTTTGGCGACACGGTGTTCTTGCAGGAGCCGCATGTGAAGAACGGCTGCGGTGGCTTGCGCGACCTGCAAAACCTGTTCTGGATGAGCCTGTTCAAACATGGCGTTCGCACGCTGCCGGAGTTGGAGGAGCGGAAATTCCTGACCCGTGCCGAGCGCCGGACGCTGGCGGCGGCCTACGAGTTCCTGGTGCGCGTGCGCACGGAACTGCACTACGAGGCGGGGCGGGCGACGGACGAGCTGACGCTGGCGCTGCAATTGCCGGTGGCCACGCGTCTCGGTTACGACGAACCGAACATGCTCAAGCGGATCGAGCATTTCATGCACGATTACTACAGCCACACGCGGGAAGTGTTCCAGCTCACCAATGCGCTGGCGCTGCGCATGGCGCTGAAACCACCCGGCTTCTTCGAGCGGCGCGGCATCCATCTGCCGATCCTGCGTCTGGGCGCGAAGATGGAGAAACAGGACGGCTTCGTCATCCGCGGCGACCTGATCGAGCCGGAGTCGCCGGAGGTTTTCCGCGAAGACCCGCTGCGGTTGATCCGCGTGTTCCGGCTTGCCCAACAGCGGCAGGCGTTCCTCTCGCCGGAATTGCAGACGATGATCCGCGAGCAGTTACGGCTGGTGGACAACCGCTTTCGCAGTCATCCACGCGCGAGGGAGACATTCCTGGCCATCCTCGGCGAAGGTGGCAGCGTGGGCCGGATCGCGAGGATGATGCACGAGGTCGGTTTCTTGGGCAAGTACCTGCCGGAGTTCGGCCGGCTCGACGCGCTGGTGCAGCACGAGTTCTTCCACCGCTACACAGCCGACGAGCACACGCTGGTGACGTTACAGCGGCTCGATGCTGTCGTCGCAGCCAAGGAAGGCCCGGAGTTGGACTACAAGCCGCTCTTTCACGAAGTCACGCGACCGGAGTTGCTTTACTTCGCGCTGTTGCTGCACGACGCAGGCAAGGCCGCGAACGAAGCCGAGCATAGCGCCGCCGGCGTCCGGCTTGCCGAGCGCGCCGCGCGCCGCATCGGGCTGGACGACGCCGGTCGCGACACGCTTGCGTTCCTCATCCGCCATCACCTCGCGATGTATGGTGTCACGCAGCGGCGCGACCTCGACGATCCCGACGCCATCGCCGGGTTTGCGCGGCTGGTGGCGAACCTGCCGCAACTGAACAACCTGCTGCTGCTGACCTACGCCGACATGACGGGCACGAGCGCGGAGTTGTGGAACGACTGGCGCAACTCGCTGCTGTGGGATCTTTACCTCAAGACGCGCGCCGAGCTGGTGGCGGGCGCCGAATCGCAGGCGTTGCAGGAGCAACGGCTCCAGACCATGCTCAAACACATCCGCGAGCGCAGCGCGATGCCCAAGGAAGAGGTGGCGGCGCATTTCGAGAAGATGCAGCGGCGGTACTTCCTGACCTTCACCGCCGAGGAAATCCTCAGGCATCTGGAGATCATCCACGCTTTCCTGCAACGCGCGGTCTCGGCTTCGCGCGACAGCCTGATGCCGCAGGTGTTGTGGACCGACAAACCCGACCGCGGCTATTCGCAGGTGACGGTGTGCACGTGGGACCGCGAGGGATTGTTCAGCAAGATTTGCGGCTCGTTCTCGTTTGCCGGCGTGAACATCCTCAATGCGCATGCCTACAGCCGCCGCGACGGCATCGTGCTGGACATCTTCAACGTCGCCGGTGTTGAAGGCGGCATCGTCTCCGACCGCGAGCAACGCCACCAGTTCGAGCGCACACTGGACCGCGCGCTCGACCACGGCGCCGACCTCGACCAACTCCTGGCCAAACATCGTCCGCACCGCTCCACGGCTCGTGTGCCGCAAGGCGTGGTGCCCACCGAAGTTCGCATGGATATCACCGCCTCTCGCACGCGCACCGTCGTCGAGGTGCAGGCCGAAGACCGGCTGGGGTTGCTCTATACTATCGCCGAGACATTGGCCCGCCACGGCCTCGACATCAATCTCGCCCGCATTTCTACCGAGAAAGGCGCTGCGTTCGACACCTTCTACGTCGTCACCCCCGACGGCGAGAAGGTTACCGATGCCGCCCGCCTGGAGCGCACGCGCGCCGATCTGGTCCGTGCCATCGAGCAACTGCGCCGCAGGCCGATCGCGTGAGACGGCGACTGATGATTTGCCGTTGGCAGTGTGAAAGGTCTCACTGAGCCGTGGGTTGCGATCAGAGACGGCGATGGCTCGGCGGGATGATCCTGCCATGCTGCGGGAACGCAACCGTCGTAGTCGCCCTGCTGCCAACTCAAGCCGCCGGCAATGTAAACCAGAAGTGGCTGCCCTTGCTGACTTCACTCTCAACACCGATCTGGCCGCCTTGGGCTTCAACGGCGAGCTTGCAGAAGGTCAGGCCCAACCCGGTGGAGTGCTGCCGCGTTTGTCTGTCCGCCTGGCCGAATTTCTCGAAGATTCTCGTATGAAACTCGGGCGGAATGCCCACGCCGTTGTCGGACACTTCCAGCCGCACCATCGAATCCTTCCGGCCCACAGTGATGCGAATACAGCCGTCGTCCGGCGTGAACTTGAGGGCGTTTTGGAACAGGTTGCCAAGCACGCGGCGGGTGACCTCCTTATCACAGACCGCCATGATGGGCTCCGGTGGCGAGTCCAGGCTGAGACGCCGTTGGCCGACCAGGGAATCGAACGAGTCCATTACGGATTTGGCAAGGACTGCCATGTCACACGCGTGGCGGTCGAGCGGCATCTTGCCCGTCTCAAGGCGGCTGATGTCCAGGAGCGAACCAATCATGTCGTTAAGCCGGCAGAGATTGAGGAGAACAGTATCCAGATAGCCGCCGGCCCGGCTGGTGAGATTGGAAGCGATGTTGGTCTTGATCAGGTCCACATAACCCAGGGCGACAGAGAGCGGCGCGCGCAGGTCGTGGATAATCATGTGAGTGAGATTGTCGCGCAGCGTTTCCAGTTCGCGGAGGCGGCCATAGTTGTCCTGCAACTGCTTGTGCTGGCGCTCGAGGTCTTCCTGGTGGCGCCGGTTGACCTCTGCCAGGCGCAAGCGCTCGTCCTCGGTCGCCTTGAGTTTGGCTGCGTTGCCAACACAGCGGAGAATGCTCTCCTTGGAGACGGGCTTGATCAGGTAGTCAAAAGCGCCGGCCCTCACGGCGGCGCCTGCTGTTTCCACTGTCGGTTGCCCCGTCATCATGATCACCTGGACGCGCGGCGATTCCTGGCGGATCATCTTGAGCAGTTCCACGCCCGATACACGCGGCATGATAATGTCGGAAACAGTGACATCAAAGGCACCCTCCTTCAGACGTTGTTGCGCTGTCGGGACATCCTCGGCGCGCTCAACCTCGTAACCGGCATTGCTCAGGAAAGCCCCCAAAGTTTCCCGGATGCTCTCTTCATCATCCACGATAAGAACGCGTGACATGATCCACTTTATCCTTTCACTGGCAGGTCCATGTAGAAGCGGGTATAGCGACCCGCTTCCGTTTCCAGAAACAACTTCCCGCCGTGCTCTTCAACAAGGCCGTGACTGATGGAGAGTCCCAAGCCCGTTCCCCTGCCGGTTGGCTTGGTCGTGTAAAAGGGATCAAAAATACGGTCGCGGATTTCCGCGGGGATTCCATTGCCGTGGTCTTCAATGGTCGTGCGAATCCACGGCTTGCCATCCTTCTCGAACAAACGGGCGCTGACGCGGATGATCTTGTCTTCGTGGTACGCCGGGTATTTTTCGTTCAGCGCGTCCCGCGCGTTCGTCAGCAGGTTCATCAGCACTTGTTCTATCTGCTGGCTGCGGCATTCCATCTGGGGCAGTCCCTCCGACACCTCCACCACCAGATTGATCTGGTCGTGCCGTATCACCGTCTGGATCAGTGAGAGGGTCGCGCTGATGATATCGTTCAGATTCGACAGACTGCGACCCTGCTTATCCTGCCGCGCAAAAGCCAGCAGGTTGCGGACAATCAGCGATACCCGGTCGGTTTCCTTCATGATCTTGCCGGTATACCCCCGCACGGGGTGGTCTGCCGGCAACTGGTCGGCGATCAACTGCGCGTAGTTCATGATCCCGTTGACGGGATTGTTGATCTCGTGGGCGATGCCGCCAGCCAGCGTGCCAATGGCCTCCAGCTTCTGTGATTGGCGCAATTGGGATTCGAGCTCGAGTTCATGGGTCACATCGAGCTTGAGAGCGATGTAGTTGACGATTCGGCCCGTCCCGTCCCGCACAGGCGAGATGGTGGCATTTTCTTCAAAGAAGGTGCCGTCCTTGCGCTTGCTGGTCAACCGGCCGTGCCAGACTTCACCGCGACTGAGCGTGTCACACATCTGCTGGTTGGACATGGCGTCTTGCTTGCTGCTCTCGAGGATGCGCGGATTCTGCCCGATGGCTTCTTCGCGGGTGTACCCGGTTGTTTTCTCAAATGCCGGATTGACGTAAAGAATAATGCCTTGAGTGTCGGTGATGAAGACCGACTCTGCCGCCTGCTCCACCGCTGTGACCAGGCGCATCCGTTCTTCCTCCACCCGCTTGCGCTCGGTGATGTCGCGCAGAATGGCGAGGGCGTGCCATCGGCCTTTGAGCTGGGTGGCGGACAGGGACATTTCGACCGGTATCTCCTTGCCGTCTTTTCGCATTGCCGACAGTTCCAGCGTCTTGCCAACGGCGCCTCCCTTCCCGGTGGACCGAAACGCACCAAACCCTTTCCGGCTGTTCTCCTGGTATCGCTCGGGAGCCAGCAAGGCATGCGCTTCCTGGCCCAGCGCCTCGCTGCTGGAATAACCGAACATCTCCTCCGCCGCGCGATTCCAAAAAGACACCTTTCCTTCGTTGTCCAGCATGATGATGGCGTCCCGGGCCGTGGCAGTGGCCAGGCGGAATCTCTCCTCGCTTTCGCGCAGCGCTTCTTCCGCCCGTCTGCGTTCGCTGATATCGCGGCTGACCCCCACAATGCCTGAAAACTTGCCCGACGCATCAAATATACCGCTGCAACTGACTTCACAACAGACCGTCCAACCGTCCTTGCGGATGTATGTCAGTTCGAAGGTCTCATGTACGTGTTTGCCAGCCTGCAGCTTCGGAAGAGCTTCATTCAGTTTCTTTTGGGCCAGCGCGGACGAAGCCGCTGTCAACACGTGGCCCGTGCCGCGCGACAGGACCTCTGTCTGGGTATAGCCCAACAACCGGTGAACCGAAGGGCTGACGTAATTCAGCTGGCCCGATGCGTCCCGGGTCCAGATGAGGTCGCTCGCGTTGTCGGCCAGCAGACGGAAGCGTTGTTCGCTCTCGCGCAACGCTTTTTCCATCAGCTTGCGATCGGAGATGTCGCTGACCGTGCCCATCAGGCGGACGCGCTCTCCTTTTGCGTTGCGGCTGACGTGTCCCTGGATCGCGATCCAATGCGGCTCCTGTCCCGTCCGGGCAACCCGGCATTCGAGGCTGAGCCGGTCGGTGACCAAGGCCTGTGCAAAAGAGTGTTTGACCAGTTCGACGTCCTCCGGCACGACGTGCTCCAGAAGGAGTTCATAGCTCCAGATTGGCGCCGGAGTCTCGTAGCCGAAAATCTGGTCGTGCTGCAGCGTTCGCCACGTCGTGCCGCTGACAAGATCCATTTCCCATGCGCCCATCTGGCCGGCATCCAGCGCCAGTCGCAGCCGCTCCTCGCTGAGCCGCAACTTCTCTTCAGCCTGTTTGCGATCAGTGACCTCGTCATAAACGGTCACCAGTTCGCCCGACGACAGCTTGTAAACGTAATTCTCCCGCCACGAAATGCCGCGGTCGTTCCGATAAATCGCTGCGGGATGATGTTCTGGCACGCCAGTCTTCCAGACGCGATTGAAGACCTCCAGCAATCCCATTTGACGAACGTTCGGGAACACCTCGGTAATGTTCTTCCCAAGGATCTGTTCCTTCTTCACGCCTTCGATCTGCTCGGCAGCGGTGTTGAAATCCTTGAAGACAAACTCCTCCCCGTCGGCCCGGACCTCGTAAACGGCGACGCCACTCTTGATCCCGCCGAACAGTTGACGGTATCGCTTTTCGTTTTCGGCCAGCCGCTGCGACATCTGTGCGAGCAGCTTGTGCTCCTCGGCTCGCCGCACGGCCTGCCGCACCGACGGCCCCAAACGGGTCAGTCTCTGTTTCAGCACGTAATCCGTCGCGCCGTGATGCATGGCGTCAACGGCCGTCTCTTCACCGAGAGTGCCCGATACGAAGATGAAAGGCACTTTCGGGCATTTCTTGTGCGCAAGCTCCAGGGCGGACAGGCCGTCGTAGGATGGCAACTGGTAGTCGGCCAGAATCAAGTCCAGCGCCGGGTTTTGGAGCGCGGCTTCGAACTCCGCCTCCGTCCAGACGCGCTTGATGTTGAACTGGATGCCCTCCCGCCGCAGTTCGCGCGTCTCCAGTTCGGCGTCACGCGGATTGTCCTCAAGCATGAGGATCTCAATCTGATTCTTGACGTTCAAGCTCATCCTTTCTTATGGGCAGCGTGAAGTAGAACGCGGCGCCCTCATTGACCCTGCCTTCCGCCCAGACGCGGCCGCCGTGGCGTTGAACAATGCGTTGGACCAGCGCCAGCCCGATGCCCGTGCCTTCAAATTCAGTTTCAGCATGCAGTCGCTGAAAAACACGGAAGAGCTTATGGACATACCGCATGTCGAAACCCGCGCCGTTGTCTTTCACGCAGTAAGCGATCCCGTTGTTGTCGTCGGCGCGGCCGGTGATTTCGATTTCGGCCACCGGCTTCAGGCGGGTGTATTTGATGGCGTTGGAGATGAGATTGACCCACACGTGGGAAAGCATGGCCCCGTCACCCTGCGCCGATGGCAGCGGATGCAGCTTGAGGCGGACCTCACGGCCCGTTGCCTGTGCCGCGCATCGGTCGAACACGCTTTGCGCCAACGCTGTCATATCAACCTCCCCCCTGAGCATGGATTGTCGCCCAAACCGCGCGAATGTCAGCAACTCGTCAATCATCTGACCCATCCGGCTGGCCTCGCTGCAAATGATTCCTAACAGGCGGCGGCTTTCCTCGTCGAGTTGTTTTGCGTGCTCCTCTGCCAGAATGTTCGCAAAACCGTTGATGCCCCGCAGTGGCGCGCGCAGGTCGTGCGACACCGAGTAGGAAAACGCCTCCAATTCCTTGTTGGCCATTTCCAGTTGCGCGGTGCGCTCGTGGACGCGCCGCTCCAGTTCGATGTTCAAGCGCCGCACCTCGTCTTCGGCCTTCCTGCGCTCTTCCACCTCACGCCGCAGCGCTTCACTGGCCTGCTCCGCCCGGTTACGCGTCGCGACCGCATCTTCCATCATGTTCAATGCCGCGGCGCGGGAATGTTGCAGGGCCTCCTCCATTTTCTTGCGCTCGGTGATGTCGAGGGCGCTGGACAGAACGCAAGGCTCGTCTTTCAGCTGGATGAGACGAGCCGAGAAGAGAACCGTTATGAGTTCACCGTTCTTCTTTCGAACCATCAACTCCCGCCCCTCCACAGGCCGGCCCGCGCGAAGAGCCGCCACGATGTGCAATCGGTCTTCTTCATGGACCCACAGCTTCAGCCCGAGCGACGTGTGGGCGAGAAACTCTTCCCGCGTGAATCCCGTCATTGAAGTGAAGGCGTCGTTGACATCGAGAAACTTGCCATTTTCAAGGTGCGTGATGGAGATGGCATAAAGCGGAATCTGGAAAGCCTTGGCGAACTTCTCCTCGCTCTCGCGCAATGCCACCGCCGCCCGTTTGCGTTCGGTAACGTCGCTGAAGGTGACGGCGAACTGGCCCTTGCGCGGGCAGAACGCCGCGATCTCGAAGTGCCGGTCCATGTCGGCCATGTAATCCTCGAACTGGCACGATTCTCCGGTGAGCGCCACACGGCCGTAACGCTCGATCCACTTCGGGTCAATGCCGGGAAGTATCTCGCGGACCGTCTTGCCGATGATGTCCGCCGCTTTGAGTCCGGTGAGCCGTTCGAACGCCGGGTTGACTTGCAGGAAACGGTAATTGCACGGCTGGCCGTTTGCATCGCAGACAACCTCGTGCAGGGCCATCCCTTCGAGCATGGAGTCGTACACCATCCGGAACCTATCTTGTGTTTCACGCAGATGTTGTATGCCCTCCTCGCGTTGTTGGATCATCTGCTTCATGCGGCGGTGGCCGATGGTCAAGCCCAGCAAGCCCATCACCCAGAGGGCGCCGCTCCAGAGCCACGCGTCATTCACGTGGTTGGTGGAGGCGGCCAGATACGGTTTCAGGGGCACCGTAAGACTGATCCCGCCGCGAATATCGCCTTCTTGGTAGCCTTGGGCCGCATGGCATTTCAGACAGGCCTTCTCCGTCACAAATGGACGCATAAATCTCAACACAGGCTCGCCGTTGATCGTCTCGACCGAGCTGATCTCTTTCGCGCCTTTCTCGAACACTTTCAACGCGCAGGTTTCCCACGCGTCGGCGGCATTGATTGGGTTCGCGGGTTTGAGACTGGTGATGTGTCCTGTGACGCCATATGCGGACTTGAACCATTCGTGGACCTGCCGCGTCATGTAGGCGGGATTCACCAACGTCAACCTGCGGCCAGACGGCGTGATGATGTCCCGTTCCGGCACGCTGGCCAGGAGCGGATTCGGCGGCGTCTGTTTTGTGGCGGGCACATACACGCCACCGTGCATGGCGGCCCAGTGGCGGTAAGCGACATCCTTCTGGAAACTGTTTTCCGCGCTCACGCGCGCCATGTTCAAAACCTCACGTCTCATGTTGAGGTGTTGGATTTCGGCAAACAGGAGCCATACGACCGTCCAACCACCTGCGACGAGGAGCAACAACTGGCGCGCAGCTCGGAGGGCGGAGGGTGCTTGCGGCTTCATGGCTGTCCCAATATCAGCGAAGAACGGGACTGTCGCAACGGTCTCCGATCACCGGCTGTTCATTTTGCAGAGGATTTCGGCGGTCAGGGGCTGGCATCACCGCGATGGATGGCATCATAGCTGTCCCGGTGTTATGGGTGGCGCGGGGTCGTCCGTTTTCTCGCTTTTGTCTGTGAAATTCAGAGGATAGCGCCGCGGCAAGCCAGCCTGCTGGCAGAGTTGGTTGATCTCCTGTTTCAGTTCGATCATGCGCAACTCGCGACCCACGCTTGCGTTGTTGAACCGCTCGAGTTCCTCATTGCGGACGCGGAGTTCCTCGGATTGCCGCTGCAACACCTGCTCCGCCCGCTTGCGCTCGGTGACGTCGCTGACGATATGCACCGCGCCGGCATACTGGCCCGCCGCGTCCAGGATTGGGTCGCAGACAACCTCAAACCATCGCTGGCCTATCTGTAACTCCGAACTCTCGCGGCGCAGGCTTTTCTTCACCCGTTGAATCGGGCATTCAGGAATCGGGCTTGCGGTGCCGTGCACGATTTCCCAGCAATGCTTGCCGATCAACTCCGCGCAGGGGCGCTGAAATATCCGTTCCGTCGTCTTGTTGGAACGCACGACGCGCTGCTCTTTGTCGAGCAGCCAGACTGCGTCGTTGGTGGCATCGAAGGTGGTTTGCCATTCCCGCGCCGTCCGGGTCACTTCCGCCTCGGCTCGTTCACGCTCGGCCCGATGACGCAGCGCGCTAATCCCGTAGGCTAGGTCGTTGGCCAGTTCAGTCAGCAGCGCCACTTCCTCCGCGTCGAACGCGTCCGGCATGGCGGCATTCAGCATCAACGCGCCAAAAACCCGCTCGCCGACGATCAAAGGCAACGCGAGCGACGAGGCGTAACCGCGTTCAACGGCCGCCTCGCGCCACGGGCCAAAGGTCGGGTCGGTGGAAATGTTGCGCGCGATGACGGGCTGGCCGGTGCGAATGGCCGTGCCAGTGGGCCCACGCCCGCGCTCCACGTCGGCCCAGGTGATGTTTACCGTGTCGAGATAACCCTCCTCGAAACCGAACTGCGCGACCGGGCGCACGCTTTTCACTTCATCTTGTTCGGCAAACCCGACCCACACCATGCGGTAGCCACCGTGCTCGACAGCGATCCGGCAAATGCCTTGCAGCAAATCCGTTTCGTTCGTGGCGCGCACCAGTTCCTGGTTGCAGTCGCTGATCATTCGCAGCGACCGGTTGGTCTTGCGGATTTGTTCCTCCGTCCGCTTGCGCTCGGTGATGTCGCGTCCGATGCCGACCAGCGCAGTCACCTCGCCTTGGGCATTCTTGAGCGGCACCTTCGTGCCGAGAATGAACCGGCGTTTGCCGTCGAGGTGGACGACGTCTTCCTCGAAATTGACCAACGCGCGGCCGGCGAGGACCTTGCGGTCGACGGCGGCAAAATGCGCGGCCTGTTCCGCCGGATAAAAATCCGCGTCGGTCTTGCCGATCAAGTCGGCAGGACTGGCAACGCCCATGCGCCGGGCCACGGTTTCGTTGGCGAGCACAAAGCGGTTGGCCGTGTCCCGCACGTAGATGGCATCCGGGATGTTGTCAATCAGGGTGCGCAGCAAGTTGCGCTCGCGTTCCAGCGCCTCCTCCGCCCGCTTGCGCTCGGTGATGTCCTGAAAGGTCCCATAGATCTCAACAGCCTTCCCGCCCTCCCGAATGGCCCTTCCGATGGCACGACACCACTTGATGTTTCCTTTGGCCGTGCGCAGTTGGGCTTCGAACTCCAACGGTTTGTCGTCTTCGATCAATGCCCGTATCGCTTCGGCCACCAAGGGATGGTATTCCGGAAGATAGTAGTGCTCATGGTCGTCAGGCCCCGGGAGTGGTTGGCCGGGTGCGATCTCAACAATGTCGTATGTAGCCAGTGTCCAAGTGGCCTTGCGGGTGGACAGATCCATCTTCCATCCGCCGATTTGTGCAATCCTCCCCACGTCATTCAGGAGGTCCTGGGTTTTTCGCAACGCCTTCTCCACTTGCTTGCGCTCGGTGATGTCGCGCACAAAGGCGAAGTTGATTTCCAGTCCGTTGAAGTTGAGGTAATTGGCGCTGACTTCCGTCGGATAGACCCGGCCATCCTTGGCGCGATGGCGGCTCTCAAAGATCATGGAGCCGGATTGTCTCAGCTCGGTCCAGTGGGCCGGCCATGCGTCCGCCTGATAATCCGGATCGATGTCCGGCACAGACATGGCGAGGAGTTCGTCGCGGGAATAGCCAAGGTTCTTGCAAGCCGCTTCGTTCACGTAGAGGAGCCGCGCATCGGGTGCTATCCAAAAGACGGCGTCCGAAGCGCGATCCATACAGCGCTGTGTCATTTGCAGCGTCAGCTGCACCCGCTTGTGGCTTTGCAGCAGATTCCACTCGCGGAGCGCGCTCTCGACCGTCCGAGGCATGGTGGCAAAAGACTCCGGCGACTTGACCACGTAATCCAACGCGCCGGCCTTCATCACCTCGACCACAGTCTGCTGATTGCCAAACGCGGTCATGACGAGGACGGGGAATGGCGCGTCTTCCGGTGGAAGCGTCAGAATCTCTGTGGCGCGGCCGTCTGGCAGGTTCAAATCCACCAGTGCAATGTCTGGTGGATGCGCCGCGACCTGCTCCCGGTATTCCCGCAACGTGCCGGCCACATGGATATCGGCATTCGTGCCTGCTGCGTCGAAGGCACGGCGGACGGCCTCGACGTGCGCCTCTTCATCGTCGACGATCAGCAAGTGCAGCGGCTGATCATTCATTTGGGTCTCCTGTGTGGTTTCAGAGCGGATATTGGTTCCACGCCAGCCAGTAGTAGCCGAAGGTCTCCATCAGCTGCGTGAACTGCGTGAAATCCACCGGCTTGACTAGGTAGCTGTTGGCGTGGCTGTTATAGGCTCTGACCATGTCCGTCTCGGCACTCGATGTGGTCAGAATGACCACCGGAATGGTGCGGAGCTTGGGGTCTGCCTTGACGATCTTCAACACCTCCAGCCCGTCCACCTTCGGCAGGCGCAGGTCGAGCAGGATGACGCCCGGCCGCGGTGACTTGGCCGGGTCGCTGAACTCATTCTGTTGATTCAGGTAGTCCAACGCTGCCTGCCCATCGGCGACATGTATCAGGCGGTTGGCCAAGCGGCACAACTCGAAGTTCCGCCGCACGATTTCGGCATGGCCCTCATCATCTTCCACCAGCAGAATGACAATCGGTTCACCTTTCATGTTTTCCTTCCTTTTTCTGGATTATGGATCGCTCGCGGCAGGGTAAAATAGAAGCTCGTGCCCTGTCCCTGTCCTGTGGATTCCACCCAGATTCGTCCCTGATGCAACTCCACGATCCGTTTGACAAGGGCCAAGCCGAGGCCCGTGCCTTCTGCTTTCGGATCGAGTTTCTCAAACAGGTTGAAAATCTTCGCGTGGTAGCGCGGATCTATGCCCATGCCGTTGTCCCGCACAAAGAATACTGTCTCGACGCCGCGCGCCTCCACGCCGATCTCGATGCGCGGTTCTTTTTGATTGCCCATGAACTTGCAGGCGTTTTCCACCAGGTTCTGCCAGACCTCAGCCAACCTGAGCCGGTCGCCATACAGCGCCACGTCGTGTTCGCCCACCTTCACCGTCACGCCCCGTTCGGCGACGTATCCGGCCACCGCCCCGAGCACTTCGTCCACCAGGTTCCGGAACGTGACGCGCACGGGCAGGCTGACGACCCGGCCGATGCGTGAGATCTTCAGCAGCTCATCGAGCAACCGCGCCATCTTGTCCGTGGCGGCGCGGATGAAGCGCATATCCTTTTCGATCCGGCCGGCATCGCCTGCCGCCATGTCTTGCTCCATGTAACCCAGGAAGGTTCTGACTGTCACAACCGGGCTCTTCAGGTCGTGCGAGGCCGTATAGAGGAAGCGTTCCAGTTCCGCGTTCTTCTCCTGCAACTCCACTGCAGTCTGTTGG
The DNA here is from genome assembly GCA_016235595.1 of Verrucomicrobiota bacterium. GTDB lineage: Bacteria > Verrucomicrobiota > Verrucomicrobiia > CAIQCK01 > CAIQCK01 > CAIQCK01. Next base: position 299,874 of record JACRJX010000008.1, on the reverse strand, counting down.
AGCGCTTCCTCCACGCGCTTGCGCGCGGTGATATCCATCACCGTCCCGACAATGGAGACGAGCTGGCCGTCGCCATCGTATTTGCCCTGGAAGGTCGAGTGGTAGTAACCGATGCTCCCGTCCGGACGAAGAAATCGTTGGTCGTAGGCGCCTTTTTTGTGCGACGTCATCGCCTTCTGTATCAACTCCTTGTCGCGTGTGTGATCTTCGGGCCATGGCGATAATTCCAAAATGGAGTTGATGTGAGGGGTGAATTTCTCCGGGTCGAGTTGAAAGATATTATAAACCTCCTCCGACCATTCGACCGCGCCGGTTTTGACATCCCAACTCCAGTGGCCCAGTTGGGCCATCTTCTGGGTTTCGATCAGCTTGCTTTCACTTTCCTGCAACTTCTCCGCCGCTGCCGCCCTTTCCCGGTAGAACCGGATACGCTGGTGCCTCCAAGCCAGCACCACACAGGCTCCCGCGCCGAAGATCAGAGCGCCGATCACAACGACCACTCGCCACAATTGCGCGCGCAACGGCGCATACACTTCCGCAATGTCCATGCGAGCGACCAGCGACCACGGCGAATCCGGAATGGTGCGCAGGGCCGCCACGACCGGCACGCCGCGGTAGTCCTCGCCTTCCATGACCCCCTCGCGGCCCAAGACAGCCTGCACTGCCGGCATGGTGGCGCGGTCCAAAGGCACGCGCAGGTTCAGCGCTGCGTTGTTTTGAAACCGGAGTTCATTTAAGAAGATGACTTCATTGCTTTCCCGGCGCACGAGCAACGTTTCACCGGTCAGGCTGGGCAACGGCCAGCGTTTGATGAAAGGATAGAAATACGTTTCCGGATCGATAAGCAAGGCGACGACGCCCAAAGAGCGTCGGCCGGCCTGATCATCGAAGACGGGAATCATGACGGCCATGTGCGGGGGGGCATCGCCAGTATCGCGGTGCAGATCAAGAAATGTCAGCTTCCCGGAATCCAGAAAGGCTGCGGCATCCTTCACAAGATACGGGACAGCCATCGGCGAAGCTTCGGGGGCCGACAGCCGTAAAACGCCTTGCGTATCCGTCAGGACGACCTGCCTGTAATTGAGGTTCGTCTGGATTCTGCTCATCCACCTCTGAAGCAATCGTCGGGCCTCGGTGTCCTCTGGTTTCTGAAAGAAGCGCCGCACCAAGATTGAGAACGCGGGATTGTCATAGAAGGCATTGGCATCTCCTAACCGCTCGTTGCGCCACTGCACCAACTCACTCACTTTCAACTCCGCGATGGCCGAAACTTGCTGCTCCACTTTGGCACGGAATTGCTGTTCGAGATGCCGGTAATAGAAAACTCCTGTCATGACAATGCCCGATACCAGCAAGAGGAACACCAGCAGAAACGCCAACCCGGTGTGGGACGCCGATGGTTCAGAGCTTTTCATGGTCTGCAACCGCGGGTGCTGTATTTGCGAGCCGGCGAATTATCAACGGCAACTCCTGGAGATTGTCCCCAAAGCTCCACCGCCCAGTCAGGACGATGTGCCGGCCAGAATGGCGTGGCTCTTGCTAAGAAGACTCGTGGCGGCGGCTGTAGGTCGTCATTGCGGGTTGACGTTGGTGCTTGGGCCAACTCGTCCAGCTTGCTTGCCTTGTTCAATCCCGATGCTCGACAGCACAAGACACTGGCCGCCACGACGATCATTCTGGATTCTGTCGAGGCTTGTTTCATCTGTTCCCATGATCGACGACGACATTCCATCCCTTGACGGAGCAGGAACTCATCCGCACCTCATTTCTTGCCTGGAATCTCCAGACAACCAAAAACAAACCATCTCCCCGAACAACCCTACAACCGAATGTTGCCCGTGAATAGTCAGGGATAGACCTAGGCTATTGTAGCACAATTCTGATCGTTGCGCTTTCAGGCCGGCTCAGATCAACCGCTCGCGGAGAGCGTATTGAATCATTTCGGAAGTGCTGCCGACTTGCAGCTTCTTGAGGATGCGCGCGCGATGGGTGCTGATGGTTTTCTGGCTCAGTCCGAGGTCGGCGGCGGCGGCCTTGCCGGACTTGCCCGCGACGATGAGCCGCAGCACCTGAAACTCCCGGGCAGAGAGGTTCTCATGCGGCAACGCTGAGCCGCCCGCCCCGGCCGTCTGCACCAACCGCCGTCTCAGGTCTTCGCTGAAATAGCTGCCGTTCTCCAGAATCTGCTGCACGGCCCGGCCCAGTTCCTCCGGCGCGCGCTCCTTGGTCAGGTAGCCGGCGGCCCCCGCGCGCAGCATGTGCAGGGCAAACTCTTCCTCGCGGTGCGCGCTGTAAACCAGCACCGGCAGTTCCGGCCGGCGTTGCTTGACCTCGCGCAACACCTCCACGCCGCTTCGGCCGGGCAGCGTAATGTCGAGGACGAGCAAATCCCAGGCTTGCTCCTCCAACAGCGCCAACGTGCCGGCTTCGTCGGCCGCCTCACCGAAGCGCAGCAGCGGAAATTCCTCTCTCAGGATTTGCATGATGCCCAACCGGGTGCTGGCGTGGTCCTCGGTGATCAGGATGCGCAGTGTTGTTTTCCGTCGGGGCTTCTTCATCGTCTCACTCCTTCTTCGACATTTCGCCCATCGGCAGCCGCACGGTGACGGTGGTGCCTTGGTTGCGAGTGCCGTGGATGAGCAACCCGCCGCCGAGGCTGCCGGCGCGTTCGCTCGCGCCCAGCAGACCCAGGGAGTGGGGGTCGGTCACAGCGCTCTTGGGGATGCCTCGGCCATTGTCGCTCACCCGCAGTTCCACCCATCCCGCCCCGGCCTGCAGCCGGATGTTCACCGCAGTGGCCTTGGCGTGACGGGCCACATTCGCGAGCAGTTCCTGCAAAATCCGATAGATAGCCGTCGAGCGCGCCCCGTCTAGCGGCAGCGGCGCGGGTGGCAACACCATCCGGCAGCGGATACGCGTGCGGGTCTGGAATCCTTTGGCGAGCCATTCGATGGCCGGAATCAATCCCACCGTGTCGAGCAGCGCCGGGCGCAATTCCCCGGAAATGCGCCGCACCGATTCCATCTCCATCTCGACGCGTTTGCTCATCGCGCCAATCCTGCGCTGAATGGCCGTGCGGCTGCCGACGCCTGCCTCTGTCAACCGCCGGCCCAGCCAGGCGAGGTCGAACTTCAAGTCGGTGAGCGCGTGGCCAAATGTGTCATGGATTTCGCGGGCGATGTGGATGCGTTCCTCCTCGCGCACCGCTTGTTGCTGCGCCATCAACGCGTGCAATCGCGCCTCCGACTGCCGCAGCGCCTTGATCGTCTGTTTCCGTTCGGTGATGTCACGGATCACCATGCTAATGCGGGGTTCTCCTGCCTGATTGCAGAACACCGCAGAAGAAATCTCCGCGGGAAACTTCGAGCCGTCGCTCCGGATCAACGTCAATTCGCCGTGGAATCGCCCGGTGCGGGCGCGTGCCTCCAGGGCTGGCGCGAGTCGCGGGTCCGAGGCATCCATCACGCCCTTTCGCCCGAGGTGCAGCAGTTCCTTTTCCGAACGTCCGAACATCCTGCAGGCGGCTTCGTTGGCGCTAAGGATTCGTCCATCCGGCACTGTGAGCAACACCGCATCTAGGCTGGTTGCCACCAACGAACGATAGCGGTCCTCGCTTTCCCGCAACGCCTCCTCCATCCGTTTGCGTTCGGTGATTTCTACCACAAGAGCGCCGACACCTGCCGTGGTTCCATCCGCTCCTGCCACCGGAAAGTATGACTCCAGCCAATGTCTTAGGATGCCCGGCTGTTTCGGTGTTTCACCCGTGATTTCGACGTTTAGTATCGGCCGGCCGGTGGCGAACACCTTTCGGATGATGGGATCGACCACGCGAGCGAGTGCGGGCAGCACCTCGCCGACAGTCTTGCCCAGATGTTTCTGGACGGACAGGCCGTCGAGATCCGCCAGCGTGTCGTTGATCTGCACGATGCGCAGATCCTTGTCCAACAATACCAGTCCGGCCGTGACGCCTTTGAAAAACGCATTCCATTGCTGCTCCTGCAACGCCACGTTGTTCTGCCGCTTCCTGCGCCCGGTGATGCCAATGGCCGATCCGGCTTTGGATTGCGCTGATACTCCTCCGGCTTGCCGACGCACGCCGGACGGCAGTTTGGCCACGGACTGTTTTCGGGACTTCATAACATCCTTCAGCGGATCCTTCGGAACGGATTCAGGATCAACTTAGAACTCCGGATTGCTGACCGCAAATTACGGGTTCTTGTTTTTTACGCCATCGTCCCCAACGCTTTTTCCCTTGTCCTCGGCAGTGTGAAATAGAACGCCGCGCCTTCGTTGAGAGTGGACTCCGCCCAGACACGGCCACCGTGGCGCAGGATGATGCGTTGGACCAACGCCAGACCCACACCCGTGCCCTCAAACTCGGCGTCGGTGTGTAGCCGCTGGAAGACGCCGAAAAGCTTCCCCACGTATTCCGGATCGAAACCCACGCCATTGTCTTTCACGCAGTAAACCACCTCGCCGTTCGAGTCACGGCTGGAGATCTCGATCTCGGCCACCGATTTCGGGCGGGTGTATTTGACTGCGTTGGAGATCAGGTTGACCCACACGAGGGGAAGCAAGGCCGAATCGCCCTGCGCTGCCGGGAGCGGATGCAGCTTGAAGCGGACGTCGCGGCCCGGCGCCTGCGCGACGCAGTCGTTGAACGCACGCTGCGCGAGCGCGCCCATGTCAAGGGTCGTCACTTGCATCGCCTGCCGTCCGATTCGCGAGAACGCCAGCAGGTCGTCAATCAACTGCCCCATTCGCTCGGCCTCCGTGCGAATAATTCCCAAGGTGCGCTGGGCTTCCGCGTTCAGATGCTGCCCGTGGTCTTCGCCCAGGATGGCCGCGAAACCGTTGATGGCTCGCAACGGCGCGCGCAGGTCATGGGAGACCGAGTAGCAAAACGATTCGAGTTCCTTGTTGGAGGCTTCGAGTTGAGCCGTGCGTTCAAGCACCCGCTGCTCCAGCGTCTGATTCAACCTCTGAATCGTCTCTTCCGCTTGTTTGCGCTCGGTGATGTCATGCTGCCAGATCAGCAACTGCATCATTTGGCCGTCCGGGCCAGGGATGGGCTTGCAGCTGGACTCAACCCATATCCAGGAACCATCCTGGCAACGAATACGATGTTCGGTTAAAGTGGTCTGGCCTGCCCGATTCGCCGCCCGCGACTGCTTGATGAGGGGAATATCGTCCGGGTGCAATCGGGTGTCCCACGCGGTTCGCATGACCTCCTCGGGAGTCCAGCCTGTCACGCGGTAGAAGGAGGGACTGATATAGAGACGGTTCTCCTGTGCGTCGAGGAGGGTCACAAAATCCTCGACGTTCTCGGCCAGCAACCGGTAGCGAGCTTCGCTTTCCCGCAGAGCCTCTTCCGCCTCTTTGCGCGCGGTGATGTCCTCGACGGTGCCTTCATAGCGGAGGATCCTGCCGTCCGCATCGCGCACCGCGCGAGTGTTGCCCGAAACCCAGATCAACCGCCCGTCCTTGCGGCGCACGCGGCTCACGAAGTGGGTCACCTTTCCCTGTTCTTCCAACAACCGCTTGAGTTCTGCGCGCCGGCCCGGATCCACATAGAGTTGACTGGCGGCATCGTGCACGCTGGCGACAAACTCTTCGGGTGACGCGTAGCCGTGGATGGCCGCCATGGCGGGGTTGGCGCTGAGCAACCTGCCGTCGGGCGTGCTTTGGTAGATGCCTTCGACCGCGTTCTCGAAAAGGCCGCGGTAATTCTTCTCGGCTTCGCGTAACGCCATCTCCGCTTGCTTGCGTTGGGTGATCACTTCGAACAGGGCTACGAAGTAACCCTCTTGCGGCCGATACACCGAAACCGAGAACCACATGTTCATCGCTTTGATGTAAGTCTCGAATTTCTCAGGCGCGCCGGTCCGCACCACGCGGCCGTAGATTTCAAATATCTCCGGGTCTTTTTCCTGGATGCCGGGAATGATCTCGGACACTCGCCTGCCGACCACCTCTTTCAATCCCGTCAAGCGTTCAAAGGCGCTGTTGACAGCGACATAAACAAAGTCCGACGGCCGGTCCTTTTCCTGGACCATCCGGCAGTAGGCAAAGCCGTTCAGCATGTTCTGGAACAAGGAACGATAGCGCGCCTCGACCGCACGCAACGCCGTTTCGATCCGCTTGCGCTCGGTAATGTCGCGGGTAATCGCCAGGTAGTATCGGTCGCCGCCAATCTCCACCACGCGGCAACTGATCTCGACCAGGAAGGCGGAACCGTTCTTGCGGCGATGGGTCGTCTCGAAGATGGCGCTGCCCTGGGTTTTGACGGCCTCCATTTGTGCGGAGAACTTGTCGCGCGTTTCCGGGGCGCGCAGATCGAAAATCTTTATCTGCCGTATCTCGGCTGGCGTGTAACCGTAGGTTTCCAGCGCGCGGTCGTTGGCCTCCACGATCCTCCAGTCGGCGTCGGCCATCACGACGATGTCGTTGGCGTGGTGCATCAGCAGGGCGAGGCGGTCGGCGAGCGCCTTGCGTTCGCGCTCCAGGGACAGTTGGCGGCGCAATGAATCCGCCATCCGCTGCCGCCAGAACAGCACCACCACCAACGCCACGACTGCCATCAGCAGGGTCAAAGCAAAAATGGTGGCCCATGCTTGTTGCCGCAATGGCGCAAAAACCTCTTCCTGGTCCACCTTTGCGCCCAGGACCCACGGCGAATCCTGAATCCGCCGGAACGCCGTCAGGACCGGCACGCCACGATAATCCACGCCTTCCACCAGTTGCTCGTTCGCGTTTCCGCGCAAGAAGATGGCCGACGGGAGATTGGGATGACTCAGGGGAAAAGAGAGGTTCAGTGCTGTATTCGTGCCGTGCCGAAAGTCGCTGAGGTGGACGACCCGGTCACCCTCGCGGCGCATCAGCCCGATTTCCGCCGTGAGGCTCGGCGTTGGCCAGGACTGGATGAGTGGATAGAGGAACTCGCGCGGGTTCAGTTGCAGCAGGACGGCGGCTATCGGTTGCGCCCCGGTGTCGCTACGGGCGGCAGGCGGCAGGACGCCAAACACAATGTCCAGATGCGAGTCGGCTGCCGGGCTGTCCCGGTGTAGATCAACGAAGGCGGGTTTCGGGGCCTTAAACGCCGCGACGGCGTGTTGCCGTGCCAGAGGAGCGGCCTTCTTCACATCGTCCGGCAGCGCCAGGCGCAAGTTCATGTCGCGATCGAAGACGAACAGCCGGGAGTCACGGTTGACAGTCTTCAGCAGCGACAACCAGGGCAAGAATTCAGCCTTGGCAGACTCCGACGCGGGGTTGTTGAGAAACTCCTGCACCTCCTGGCGGGCAACTCCCGAATGGGCGAAAATGCGGGCGTCGCGCAGCCGTTCCGCCCGCCAAGTGACGATCTGCTCGGCTTTGAGTCGGGCGATGGTGGTTAGCTCGTTCTGCATTGCTCCGCGAGCTTGGACAATTTGACGCCGCAAGTGCATGGAGCCGACCACGGCGATGGCCACCACGAGCGCGACAGACACGGCCAGCAGCCGGATCCAGAAGCGCCGCGAGTTGGCGGCCCCCCCGACCCACGATTCACCCATCACGTAACACAACCATCGCTCACCATGCAGGGTCAACGACAGGATTCCTCCAGTCACAATAACGAAAGCCGGCACCGCTGATATGGCCACCGGTATCAGGTGTCCACCCACCAGCAGATGCACGCCGGATATGTATCCCAGAAGAACCCCACAGATGATTAGCAGGAGGGTCAGAGCCGATCCAGTCGCCAGACGCTGGCCTGCCCGGTTTCTCGACGTCCCCGGCGGCTCCAGCAGGCACAACAACGCCACCGCCGCTATGAAGAAAAGCACGGCCGGCAGCGACGTCATCTGCCTTGCGACCGGGCCGTGGGACACGGCTCTCATTCGCATCAGCCAGGATTCCATCGGCAACTCGAGCCCTTGCTGCCGCACCCACAGAACCAACAGTCCCATCACACCGATCATGGCTGCGCTGGCAAAGACGACCCATCGCACCGGTCTGGACGCGGGCCATCCGGCTCGCAGGAAGAGCGCCACGTTGAGCAGGAACATCAACCACGCCGTCAACGGGGCCATCACGAAATGTTCCGGCCCCGGCTCGGCATAGGGCGGCAGGCCGAGGATCCAACAAATGGCGCACGCCAACGCGATGCTGCCGCTGGCCGTCGCACAACAAAGCGCGAGCCGGCGTGCACAGGTTGTTGAGTGTGTTTCGGACCGCACAGTCACCGATGCTTCACTCATCTATACGTTCGCACAACAATCATCCGTTCTCGGCTTGTCACATATCAAACATAATGCCTGATCTAAAGCAACTCTGGCCTGAATGGGCGGCAGAATGTGAATTCGGAATGGCGAACCGCTCCGTTCCTCTGTAGCCTGATCCCATGTTGTTGACACTTACGACAACACACAGTCCAGCCACCGACCTCGGTTACTTGCTTCACAAGAATCCGTCGCGCCCGCAATCGTTTGATCTCTCGTTCGGCAAAGCGCATGTGTTCTATCCCGAGGCCACGCCGGAGCGTTGCACGGTTGCCTTGTTGGTGGAGGTTGATCCCGTCGGGTTGGTGCGCAATCGTCGTGGACCCGCGGGCGAGGGAGGTGCGTTGGAGCAATACGTCAATGACCGCCCTTACGCTGCTTCGTCCTTCTTGAGTGTGGCTATTGCTGAAGTCTTTGGCAGTGCTCTCTCCGGCCATAGCAAGGAGCGCCCCGAACTGGTCAACACCCCGATACCGCTGCGCGTGGTATTTTCTGCATTGCCGTGCCGGGGCGGTGAGGAGCTTTTGCGAAAACTGTTTGAGCCGCTCGGCTACAGCGTGTCCGCGCGCCGCCTGCCGCTGGATGAGAATTTCTCCGATTGGGGAGACAGCCCATATCACCGGGTCGAGTTGGAAGCCCGCCTGCCACTGCAACAACTCCTCTCGCATCTTTATGTCCTCGTACCGGTACTGGACAACGACAAACATTATTGGGTCGGCGACGATGAGGTGAGAAAGCTTTTGCGCCACGGTGAAGGCTGGCTGGCGTTGCATCCCGCCCGCGAAGCCATCACGCGCCGCTACCTCAAACACCAGCGCAGCTTGGTGGATGACGCACTGGCCCAGCTTGCCGATGAGAGCGAGCCTGATCCGGATACAGCGGCCGAGGTTCACGCACTGGAAGAAGAGGCCATCGAGCGCAATATCAGCCTCAACGAACAGCGTCTTGGCTCCGTGCTGGCCGCGCTGAAAGCCAGTGGTGCGACACGCGTTTTGGATCTGGGTTGCGGTGAAGGCCGCCTGCTGCAGGCGCTGCTCAAAGAAAAACAATTCACTGAAATCATCGGCGTGGACGTATCACATCACGCGCTCGAAATCGCCAGTGACCAGTTGCATTACGACCGCCTTCCGCCCATGCAGAAGGCACGCCTGCGCCTGTTGCACGGCTCGCTCATCTACCGCGACGAACGTCTCGCCGGCTTTGATGCCGCCGCCGTGGTGGAAGTGGTCGAACACCTTGACGCGCCGCGCCTGGCTGCATTCGAGCGGGTGCTGTTCGAGTGCGCCAATCCAAAGACCATTATCATCACCACCCCCAATCGCGAGTACAACGTGAAATGGGAGACGCTTCCGGCCGGCAAGCTCCGCCACCGCGACCATCGGTTCGAGTGGACGCGCGCGGAATTCCAAGCCTGGGCAAATGGCGTTGTCTCTCGCTTCAACTATCACGTACGCTTCCTGCCTGTTGGCCCCGAAGATGCGGTGGTGGGTTCGCCGGCACAAATGGGGGTGTTTGAATTGCATCCCGACTCGTGAACAGAATATGCGTGCGTCACTCCAAGAAGTTGCCGCAGTGATGGAATCGAGCCGGGTTCCCAAGAAAATCACACAAGAGCCTTTTGATTACGAGCCGGGACATTACACACGGCTGTGCGATCTCAGGAACAATCAGCCAAGTGATCGTGACCTGATCGACTACGCCTTGGACATGACCTACATGGTGCTTCAACCCGACCTCTTGCGTCATTTAATGCCGGTGTTGTTGAATGCATGGCGGCGTGATTTGTTTGAAGGAGGGGCGGCTGGGTTTGGAGGATTTGTCGAGCATTTCTGGCCGGCGCTGCTGAAAGGGGAGGCGCTTCGAGCAAACTTCTCGGATGCGGAACGCGCAGTTGTCATGCGTTTCATGCGAGATACGATTTTGGATCGGCTCGATGTTGAGGATTCGCTCGCTTTTGAGGGATCCGGGGCATCGCCTTACGAGTGGGTTGGAGCGTTTGTCTCCTTCGGCGTTCTCTTCCCTGACATTGAATCCCTCTGGACCGAGTGGTGGCAGATGAAGACATCCGGGCATGCTGTTGCTGCGTTTCAATACGCCTCAGCGCTCCTTTACGAAGACGACAAGAATCCCGTGTTTGCACCGTGGACACGGGAAAAGGGCGGTGGACCACCAGCCGTTTGGGAATGCGGATGCCACCTGTACGATGTTGGCTGGCGAGAAGAGAATCTTCACTTTCTGCGTAGGACTCTAAGTGTTGAATACATTGAGCAGCGCCTGCGAACGGCACAAGGCGTGATCACGAACGCTGCAGCCAAAGCGATTGCCTCAAGGATTGTTGGTGATCTGCCCACCCAAGCGTCTTTGCTCTCGCTGCGCATTGAACAACTTCCAGCCATCTTGACCAACTTGTCAGACACTGACGGATTCACGATTTCAGGAAAGTCCGAATGAACCTTGCGATTCCAGAACTCTCCTTCGTGGTGCTGATCGGCGTGTCCGGGTCGGGCAAGAGCACGTTTGCGCGAAAGCACTTCAAGCTGACGGAGATTCTGTCCTCCGACTATTGCCGCGGCTTGGTGTCGGATGACGAGAACAGTCAGGCGGCGACGAAGGATGCTTTTGAGCTGCTTCATTTTATCGCTCGCAAGCGGCTTGCGGCCGGGAAGATGACGGTCGCTGACGCCACGAACGTGCAGCCGGAATCGCGCAAACCGCTCGTGGAAATCGCCCGTGAATTTCACTGTCTGCCGGTGGCCATCGTGTTGGATGTGCCGGAGCGCGTGGCGCACGAACGGAACAAGGCGCGCTCCGACCGTGATTTCGGCCCGCATGTCATCCGACAACAGGCGCAGCAGTTGCATCGCTCCTTGCGCAAACTGGAGAGGGAGGGATTCCGCCACGTCCATGTGCTCAAGTCACTGGAGGAGATCGAAGCCGCTGTCATCGAGCGGCAGCCGTTGTGGAACAATCTGAAAAACGAACACGGCCCCTTTGATATTATCGGCGACGTTCACGGGTGCTTCGACGAACTCGTGGAGTTGCTTCGCCAGCTCGGACATGGCGTGGATGAAACCACGTATGCAGTCCAACCTGCCAATGGCCGCAAGTTGGTATTTGCCGGTGATCTCGTGGATCGTGGGCCCAAGATCTCACAGGTGCTCAACCTGGTGATGAATGCCGTCGCCAGCGGCGCGGCGTTGTGCGTGCCGGGCAACCATGACGTGAAGCTCATGCGCAAGCTGCGGGGCCGCGATGTTCAAATTACGCACGGTCTCGCGGAGTCCTTGGCGCAACTTGCCAACGAGCCGGAAGATTTCCGCAAACGCGTCGTGGATTTCATCGACGATCTCGTCAGCCATTACGTTCTCGACGAAGGCAAACTCATCGTTGCCCATGCGGGCATGAAGGAATCCATGCAGGGACGCGGCTCGGGTGCGGTGCGCGAGTTTGCGTTGTTTGGCGAAACAACGGGCGAGACGGATGAGTTCGGTTTGCCGGTGCGCTACAACTGGGCTGCCGAATATCGCGGTGTGGCAACGGTGGTTTATGGGCATACGCCCGTTCCTGAGCCGGAGTGGTTGAACCGCACCATCAACATTGACACAGGCTGCGTCTTCGGTGGAAAGCTGACTGCGCTGCGATATCCCGAAAAGGAACTTGTTTCCGTTCCAGCCAGACAAACCTACGCCGAGCCACGCAAACCGTTTCTCCCGCTGGAAGACCAGGCGCCGGCCTTGTCTGTGCAGCAGGCGAATGACGATTTGCTCGATCTCGCGGATGTAATCGGCAAGCGCATCGTCAGCACCCGCCTGCACGGCAACGTGACCATCCGTGAGGAGAACGCCACAGCCGCCTTGGAAGTGATGAGCCGTTTCGCAGCGAATCCCAAGTGGCTGATCTATCTGCCACCCACCATGTCGCCGAGCGAGACGAGCCAGGCGCCGGGACTGCTGGAGCATCCGGCGGAAGCGTTCGCTCACTTTCGTCATGCCGGCGTGCCGCATGTGGTCTGTGAGGAGAAGCACATGGGTTCCCGTGCCGTGGTCATCGTTTGCCGCGACGACGATGCCGCGCGCAAGAGGTTTGGCGTGACCGGCGAAGGTTTCGGCATTTGCTACACGCGCACGGGACGAAGGTTTTTCGACAATGCGTTGTTGGAGACAGGTTTCCTTGAGCGGGTCCGCGCTGCTGTTACTGCCGCTGGTTTTTGGGATGAGTTCAAGACCGACTGGTTTTGTCTCGACTGCGAATTGATGCCTTGGTCGGCCAAGGCGCAGGAGTTGTTGAAGCAGCAATACGCAACGGTCGGCGCATCCGCGCGGGCAACGCTCACGGATGAAGTCGCCGCGCTTGAGCAAGCCGCCGCAGACGGCCTTGACGTGAGCGCGTTGCTGGCACACACGACAACGCGACGCCAGAGGGTGGGCGACTACGTCGAAGCTTATCGTCGCTATTGCTGGCCGGTGAAATCCGTGGACGATTTCAAACTCGCTCCGTTTCATCTGCTCGCCAGCGAAGGAAAGGTTCATGCCAACAAACCCAACGATTGGCACATGCAGACTCTGGCGCGTCTTGCGGGCGGCATCATCGTCGCAACGCCCTTCCGTGTCGTTGACGTGACCGATCCCGGGAGTGAGGCCGACGGCATCCGTTGGTGGGAGGAGCTGACAGGACGCGGCGGCGAAGGCATGGTCGTCAAGCCGCTGGAATTCGTTGCCAAGAATCGGCGCGGCCTCGTACAGCCTGCCGTGAAGTGTCGTGGGCCCGAATATCTCCGCATCATCTACGGCCCGGAATACACGGCGGCAGAGAATCTCGAACGACTCCGTTCACGCGGCCTTTTTAAGAAGCGGTCGTTGGCTCTCCGCGAATTTGCCCTTGGAATCGAAGCGCTTGAACGGTTTGTGCGCAAAGAACCGTTGCGCCGCGTGCATGAAGCGGTTTTCGGTGTGCTGGCATTGGAGAGCGAACCTGTTGACCCGCGACTCTGATGGCCAGCTTCAGTAACATGACTCATCCTGCTCGTTTAACTGTAGAATCCAAATCCACTGGCTCAGAACCATGAGTTCGGTCAGAATCGTGGTCACGCGGATGTCGTGGAGCACGAAACCAGTATTGCCAGGAAGGGATAGATAGTGTAAATAGAACACGAATGAAATCCAACTCCTCCACCGAGTGGCATGGGCGGGCGCTTCTGACCGACCTGTATCAGCTCACCATGTCCAACGCCTATTGGAAATCAGGGCGAGCAGAGCGGGAAGCCGTGTTTCACCTGTATTTTCGCACAGCGCCATTTCAATCGGGTTTCACCGTCGCGGCGGGTTTGGCGATGGCGATCGAATTCCTGCGGGCTTTTCGCTTCACAGACGACGACATCAAGTTCCTGAAAACGTTGCGCGGCAACGATGGAAAGCCACTGTTCACGAAGGCATTTCTCGATTACCTGCGTGCGCTGCAATTCTCCGCGGATGTGGATGCCATCCCGGAGGGAACGGTGGTCTTTCCAAATGAACCGTTGCTTCGAGTCAAAGGGCCGATCCTTCAATGTCAGATCTTTGAAACGGCGCTCTTGAACTCCATCAATTTTCAGACCTTGATTGCGACCAAGGCGGCACGAGTGTGTCTGGCGACGCGAGGTGAGCCGGTGATGGAGTTCGGACTGCGGCGGGCCCAGGGTGTGGATGGGGCGCTGGCCGCGAGCCGGGCCGCTTATATTGGAGGTTGCGTCGCGACGTCGAACGTTCTGGCTGGAAAGAAGTTTGGCATTCCCGTGCGCGGCACCCATGCCCACAGCTGGGTCATGTCCTTTGATGACGAGCGAAAGGCGTTTCTCGCCTATGCGGAGGCCATGCCGAACAATTGCGTCTTTCTGGTGGATACCTACGATACTCTGGAAGGCGTCCAACACGCTGTGGAGGCGGGTCGCTGGCTGCGGGAGCGAGGCCATGAGATGGTCGGAATCCGGCTGGATTCGGGCGATTTGACCTATTTGAGCATTGAGGCGCGCAAACTTCTCGACGCGGCCGGTTTCCCCAAGGCCGTCATCGTGGCGACCAATGACCTGGATGAGAACATTATCGCCAGCCTTAAGGAACAAGGCGCGACCATTAATGTTTGGGGGGTTGGCACGAAGCTCGTGACTGCCTACGATCAACCTGCTCTTGGCGGAGTCTACAAGCTGAGTGCGGTTCGCGGAGACGACGGCCGCTGGGCGCACAAAATCAAAGTCAGTGAACAAGCGGCGAAGACTTCGACGCCTGGCATCCAGCAAGTTCGGCGTTTTTGCAAGGGCAAGGAATTTGTCGGCGACGCGATCTTCGATGAAGAGACAGGAGCGCCCAAAGCGCCGATCCTTGTAGATCCCCTCGATTCGACAAGACGCAAGAAGATGGATGCACAGATGTCGTTCGAAGACTTGCTGGTTCCGGTGTTTCGCCGGGGCAAATCCGTCTATCAATCGCCTCCGCTGAGTGCGATCCGGCAACGTACGCAGGATCAACTGGCCAGGTTCCATTCGGGCGTGAAGCGGTTCGTGCATCCTCACCAATATCCGGTAGGACTGGAACTGGGCCTCCACCAATTGAGAACCAAACTTCTCATGCAAGCTCGCGGAGACGTTTGACGCCATGAGACTTGTTCATGCTGCTGCCGCTGTTCTGAACCAGACACCCCTTGATTGGCGGCACAATGAGGCGAATATACGCGAAGCCATCAAGACCGCGCGCGCGCAGGGCGTCAGTTTGTTGTGCCTGCCTGAGTTGTGCCTGACAGGATACGGTTGCGAAGACGCGTTTCATTCCGCCAACACACATCAGCGCGCATGGGCATTGCTCCAATCCTTGTTGCCGGAAACTCGCGGGATGGTTGTATCCTTTGGGCTTCCCCTCCTCCATCAGAACAGCCTTTTCAACTGCGCTGCGCTGGCGGTCGAAGGTAAGCTGGCTGGCTTGGTTGCCAAGAAGTTCCTTGCCGGTGACGGCATTCATTACGAACCTCGCTGGTTCAAACCCTGGCCGTCAGGGGTGCGCGATGAATGGATTTCGCCGACGGGCGGAACGTTCTCCATCGGCGATCTGCACTTTGATGTCGGCGGCATCCGGATGGGGTTCGAGATTTGCGAAGATGCCTGGGTGGCAAACCGTCCCGGGGCGGCTCTGGCGCTTCATGGTGTGGATATCATTCTGAATCCGAGCGCCAGCCACTTCGCCTTCGGCAAGCTGGAGGTTCGAAAACGGTTTGTCCTCGAAGGCTCTCGCGCCTTTGGCGTCAGCTACGTTTATGCGAATGCGCTTGGAAACGAGTCGGGTCGGGCGATTTACGATGGTGGCGCGCTCATTGCCACAGGCGGCAAACTCCTGGCTGCCGGACCGCGTTTCAGTTTCTGTGATTGTCACCTCACGAGCGCAATCCTTGATGTGGATGCCACTCGGATGAATCAGGCGCGAACGGCGAGTTTTCAGCCCGACCTTGAGGGTGACACCAAACTGCGAATCCGTGTGCCTTTCGGCTGGCCACAATCAGGAGTCTCTAAACAGGCACCCTCAGCCGCTGCCGAAAAGACTTGGGAGAACAGTCCTCATTTGAAGGAGGAAGAGTTCCTCCGTGCCGAAGCCCTCGCGCTCTTCGACTACCTGAGGAAAAGTCGTTCATGTGGATTTGTAGTCTCTTTGAGCGGGGGGGCCGATTCGGCTGCAGTTTCGTGCTTGGTGGCTCTCTCTTTGGAACTTGCATTGAAAGAGCTGGGTGAGACCGCTTTAAGGGCAAAACTGAGTCATTGTCGAGATCTGCCTGTGGAGTTCTCTCCCCGCGCTCTCGCACAATCCTTACTCACGACCGCGTACCAGGCAACCGGCAACAGTGGACCTGTCACTCGCGCCGCGGCTCGGGCCATTGCCGAAACCCTCGGCGCACAACACTTTGAACTCAATGTGGAAGCGATACATCAAGGCTATCTGCGTGCCATCGAAACCGCCGTCGGAAGGAAACTGGACTGGCAACAGGATGATCTCGCACTACAGAACATCCAGGCACGCGTGCGGTCACCTGGCATCTGGATGCTGGCGAACTTGCGCAACGCACTCTTGCTCTCAACCAGCAACCGCAGCGAAGCGGCCGTCGGTTACGCTACGATGGACGGAGATACCAGTGGCGGACTGAGTCCCATTGCAGGAATTGACAAGGCATTTCTCCGGCATTGGTTGCGGTGGCTGGAAACCTCTGGGCCGGAGAATTTGCATCCCATTCCCGCGCTGGCCGTCGTAAATCAGCAGGCGCCGACAGCAGAACTGCGCCCCGCCGATCGCCATCAAACCGACGAAGACGACCTGATGCCTTACGATGTGCTGGACGCGA
The DNA here is from genome assembly GCA_016235595.1 of Verrucomicrobiota bacterium. Lineage (GTDB taxonomy): Bacteria > Verrucomicrobiota > Verrucomicrobiia > CAIQCK01 > CAIQCK01 > CAIQCK01. The sequence continues at coordinate 283,264 of JACRJX010000008.1, read as the reverse complement.
TTGAGCGCGCGGCTATTCGTGACAAGTGTTCGCCGCTTGAAGTCTTTGAACTGATCCGAGTCCAATTCCCAGCACGAGTCCCGCAGCAACTCGGTTTATGGGTGGAGCGCTTCTTCAAGCTCTGGTGTCGCAACCAATGGAAACGCGAACGCTACGCACCGTCGTTCCATCTTGACGATGAGAATCTCGATCCGAAAACGTGGTGTCGTTTTCCAATCCTGTCGGGAGGATTTGAAGTGGAATTGGCCGAACTCAGGGAGCGCATCCACCCTGCCGAAGAGTCCCGTTGAACTGTCATTGCCGGGGTTTCTCTGCCACGAGAACCATATTGGTGGGAGGCCACGGCAGAGACTGCATGCCCGCGTCGAACAAGGCGACACGGTTCTCGTAACGGTTCTGGACGATCCACGGGTTCGTGTAAACGCGTGAGCCTTGGGCTGGATCATTCGGGTTCTCGTGAACGCGGAACCCAATTTCGGCCAGGACGGTCTTCCACATGGCAAAATCCCAGAAGCAAAACTCCTCGTTCATTTCCGGCTTCCAGTTGCCGGTGTAATCCTTCTTGGAAAGGAATTCGGCAGCTTGCCGAAGGGTAAGCCGACAGAATGGACGTCCGTCGTGCACAGTCTCCTGATAAGGAAACGGGCGTTTCCCGGCAAGGAAGTCTTTGGCAAACAAACAAAAGCGGCTGCGTGTCGAAAGGTGTTGCAGCCACGCAGCGTCACGACCCGCGTGCTTGGAGAGCTCGTCTGATGCAAGGTTCGATCCATCCTTATCTGAACACCAAAGCAGAACTTCCCGATCCCCACCCTCTGGCCCGACGACGTCGCGAATGATCAACCTGCCGCCGGGACGCAGTTGACGGAATTTCTCGGCGAGATAATCACGCACGGTCTTTTCCTGTTCAGCATAACTCCAGAGCTCGTGCAGGGTGCTGTTGCAGATTGTCGTGTCGATGGAGCCGGGTTCAAAAACGTGGTCCAGCAGATTGCGATGAAAGAAATGGACATAGGTGCCGCCGAATTCCCCGGCGCGCTGGCGTTCATGGAATCTTCCGGCAAACTCCGCCGATAGATCGATTCCAAACAAATCGGAATCCGGAAAGTCGCGACTGATCTCTGCCAGCAGCGCGCCATCTGCGCACCCTTCATCCACAATCCGTCCCGGTCGAATGACGGCGCGAATGTCGAGATACTTGAGGCGGATGATCTCATTCATTCCGTGAGCGTAGGTGCTGTAATTTCGCGTTTCCGTCAGGCTGCCTTCCTGGTTGGTCAGCGGATCCTGATATAGCCGCGCGATTCGTTGCGGGACTTCCGGCAGGTCCTCAAACAAGCTCTGGTGGCTCGGAGCCAGGTGGCATTTGACCAAGGGTCGGGTCTTCCAATCCGAGCCGTGTGCTCCAATCTCACGAATAATCTCAATCGGTGTCGCCGGTTTCGGCTCCGGTTCAGCCAACTCCGCCGGTGCAATGGCAAACCCCATCTCCCGATAGAGCTGGATGACTTCAGCCGTGGAACAAAGCACGAGACAGTTCTCCGGGGTCAGCTTGATGTGTTGTTCACTCTGATTGGCAATCTCCTTCACCGTAAACCGGGCAAAGGACTCCGTATGTCCGTAGTGTGGAATGCCAAACACCCGGAAAACGAAAACCGCCCGCTGCCGCAGGTCGCGCGCGAAGCGGTCCACACCCATCGCGCGCACATGAAACGGAATAGGATTGAAGCGCGAATTCTCCTGATTGGCCGAGGTGATTGCGAAGATGATTCCAGCGGGAGAAGCACTCAGCGAAGCCCGGCCGGGCAGGAATCCGGGCAGCTCGGAGGGTGGTGTGGACAGAATCCTCCGCAGATAGGTGTCTTGGAACATCGTGTTGACAAGATGCCGGCCGGGAAACAGCAGGTAGTTCATGTGTGTCTGTATTTCGATGTTGAAGCTGTTGTTCGCTCTGAACTTGCAGCCGGGAGACTACCCGAATGGGCGGTCGAATTCATCTTTTTCAGAATCCAGCTTGACATGGTGTGCAATATACACTATCAGTAGGTAGTGTAATACGAACACTTACTAGTCATGAATGTTGAAACCATCATCCTCTATCGTCCGATCGGGCCGAAAGAGCTGGCATTGATTGCGGCCAGTGGGTTCCGGAAGTTCCCGCCTCGTCTGCCCGATCAACCCATCTTTTATCCGGTTCTAAACGAGGAATACGCCCGTCAGATTGCACGGGAATGGAATGTTGCGGCCAGCGGCGCTGGCTACGTCACCCGTTTTGCGGTGCGAAAGGAGTTTCTGGCTTCATATCCGGCACAGCAGGTGGGTGCATCGCTCCACCGTGAGCTGTGGATCCCGGCCGAAAAACTGGCCGAGATGAATCGAAATATCGTTGGACTGATTGAAGTGATCGCGGAATACAAGGCAGAGGAGAAATAACCCAAATGAACCTTCGGACAGAACCATATTCTGATCAATCGAAACGTTGGCCAGCGTTCGGACAGCACATTCTGGCCCAATTCGACGCAGAAACGATTGTGGTTTATCAAGCGTATCGACCAGCTATCGGTCTCTTCGCTGCCAAACATCAAAAATTTGGCGGTGAGTTCAGCTTGAACCGCATGAGTTGGATCAAGCCAAATTTCCTTTGGATGATGTATCGCTCCGGTTGGGGAACGAAAGAAGGGCAGGAGGTCACGTTGGCCGTGCGACTGCGGCGGATCGCCTTCGACGAGATTCTTCAACAGGCTGTTCATTCCAGTTACTCGCCGGAAATTCATGGTTCGCCTGAGAATTGGAAGGCACATCTTGCCGAATCTCGCGTCCGTTTGCAGTGGGATCCAGATCACGACCCCCGCGGAGGCAGACAGGAGCGCCGGGCGATTCAACTCGGCCTTGCTGGTGATGTTCTCCGCAGATACGTACAAACCTGGATTGTGAGCATCGAAGACATCTCAGACTTTGTGACGGAGCAGCGAGCAAACGCCCAATCCAATGGTTTTAGGGATTTGGTTACACCTCAAGAAGAGGTTTACCCAATCAGCAATCCTGAAATTGCCAAGCATGTCGGAATTGATCGCAGCTAAACCTGAAAGGACCCTTGTCATGCCTCACACCTATCAATACCCCCGGGCAGCCCTGACCGTGGACTGCGTGGTCTTCGGCTTCGATGAAGGCGAACTCAAGGTGCTTCTCATCGAGCGTGCCCTTGACCCGTTCAAAGGAAAGTGGGCGTTGCCTGGTGGCTTCGTCCGCGTGGAAGAAACGGTGGATGACGCCGCGCGTCGTGAGTTGGAGGAGGAAGCGGGCCTCAAGGGCGTGTTCCTCGAACAGCTTTACACTTTTGGCACGGTGGGACGCGATCCTCGCGAACGCGTTGTCAGCGTCGCCTATTACGCTCTCGTCAAACTGGCGGCGCACGGCACCAAGGCTGCCACCGACGCTGCGGATGCTCGTTGGTTTCCGATTTCGAAAGTGCCGAAGCTGGCCTTTGATCACGCGGACATTCTGGCAGTCGCGCTGGCCCGGCTCAAGGGCAAGGTGCGTTACCAGCCCATCGGGTTTGAGCTGCTGCCGCCCAAGTTCACGCTGTCACAGCTCCAGCACCTTTACGAGGCCGTGCTCGAAACCGATTTGGACAAGCGCAACTTCCGCAAGAAAGTCCTGGGCTTCGAGCTGCTTGTCCCGCTCAAGGAAACTCAGATGACCGGGCGTCATCGCCCGGCCCAACTGTTCCGTTTCGACACGGACAAATACGAGAAGCTGAAGAAGAAAGGTTTCAATTTCGAGCTGTAGTCGGAACTCGATTCGCAAAAAAACGACCCAAACGAAAGGAACGACCATGTTCGGCATAAAATTCATCAAGGTTCAACCCACCACTTACCTCCTGGAATATCGCGGGGGGAAGATCGTCCGCGAAGGCCTTGGCCTCTCCTTCTTTTACTACGCGCCGACGACCTCGCTGGTGGCCGTGCCTGTGGCCAGCGCCGATGTGCCGTTGATATTTCAGGAGACCACGGCGGATTTTCAGGCGGTCACCATCCAGGGCCAGGTGACCTATCGCGTGGGCGATCCCAAGCGATTGGCCGCGTTGCTTAACTACACGCTCGCGCCCAACGCCCAGGCGTATGTCTCGGAAGATCCGGAGAAGCTGCCCGAACGCGTGATCCACGTGATCAACGTGCTCGCGCGGACTGAACTCCAGAAGCTCCCGCTGCGCGAGGCCATCCGGGCTTCGAACGAACTGGTCAAGGCCGTGAAGGCCGGGCTGGTCGCCTCGGATGAAATCACGTTGCTCGGATTGGAAGTGCTGGGCCTCTCGATCCTGGCCATCAAGCCGACACCCGAGACGGCGCGGGCGCTCGAAGCCGAGACGCGGGAGAGGCTTTTCCGCGAAGCGGACGATGCCATCTACGCGCGGCGTAATTCGGCCGTGGAGCAGGAGCGCTCGATCAAGGAAAACGAGTTGAATACCGAGATCGCCGTCGAAACCAAGAAGCGCCAGATTCGTGAAACGCAGATGGACGCCGAGCGGGCTGTGCAGGAGAAGGAAGGCTTGCTCAAGAAGGAGGCGCTCGAATCGAACATCGGCCTGGAAGACCGGCGCAAGAGTCTAGTCGCGCTGGCGGCGGACAACGCCCGGGCGGAGGCGGATGCCCGCGCCTACGGCGTGTCGAGCACGATGAAGGCGCTCGGCAGCGCGGATGCGAAGGTTCTCCAGGCGCTCGCCAGCACCAGCATGAAGCCGGAGCAACTCATTGCCTTCGCGTTCCAGGAACTCGCCGGCAAGGCGGACAAGATCGGCCAGCTCAACATCTCGCCCGATTTGCTTCGGGAATTGTTGACACCGCAGGCCGCAAGAAAATGAACCGGTTGACCGACAACAAAATCGTTCTCGTGACCCGGCCGACGCGCCTGGCTGAACTGGTGATCCGGTTCAACACCGTCAGCCAGGCCCGGTTCTACGTCGAGCACCAGGGCGCGGACTTTTCGGACTACCTCCGCGAGGACGAAACGTATCATCATGCGTTGACCGGGACGCAGGCGGCGCTTGCCCAGATGGGTCGGGTTCAAGTCGTGGACCGCGGCTTCCTGCCGAACTTCGTCTTCGCGCCGGAAGACACGGTGGTCACGCTGGGTCAGGACGGCCTGGTCGCGAACACGTTGAAATACCTCAACGGCCAACCCGTGGTCGGTGTGAATCCCGACCCGGAGCGATGGGACGGCCGGTTGCTCCCTTTCCGGGTCAGCGACCTGCCCAGGGTGATGCCGGAAGTGGTGATGCGGAAGCGTCCAACACGCTCTGTGACCATGGCGAAGGCGGCGCTCAACAACGGACAGACGCTGTATGGCGTGAACGACCTGTTCATCGGCCCGAAAACGCATGGCTCGGCACGCTATCTGATCCGCAGCGGAGAGGCGAACGAAACGCAATCGTCGAGCGGTGTGATTGTCTCGACAGGCATGGGTTCGACCGGCTGGCTGAAAAGCCTGCTCACCGGCGCGGCGGCCATAAGCCAATTGGCAGGCTCGGCGCTGGCTCGTCAGCCCGCAGCAGATCTGTTCACGGCCACGGGCCAGAGAGGGAAAGGAAACCCGAAAGTTCGCGTGAACGTAAAGACTGAGTTCGCCTGGGACGCGAACTACCTGTTTTACACCGTGCGCGAACCCTTTCCGACGAAGACCACGGGTGCGTCGTTGGTGTTTGGCCGCGTCACGGCTGAAACGCCGCTCATCCTCGAATCGCGCATGGCGGAGAACGGCGTCATCTTCAGCGACGGCATCGAGAAGGATTTTTTGGAATTCAATTCTGGCACGCAAGCCGTCATCGGCCTCGCCGAGCGGAAGGGAGTGTTGGTTGAATGAAATCCATCCTCATTCTCGAAGACAACGACGGGCGCACCGCAGCGTTTCAAAAGAGCGTTGTCACGCATGGAGATGACTTTGAAATGAAGGTCTGGCGCAATGCGCCTTCGATGATGGCCGAAAGCGATAGAGACACCCGTGGCGTGATGGAAGGAAACGTCTGATGGACATCGTCACTCATGCGGGAATCGGACTTGTCGCAGCCGCGCCTTTCATGGCTTCAAGCCCGGAATTGGCGCTGGGGCTGATCACAGGATCGGTGTTGCCGGATCTGGATGCCTTGAGCCGCGTCTTTGGCAAGCGCGCATTCCTGCGCTCACACCAGACATGGAGCCACGCGCTGCCGGTTCAAGCGGTGGCCAGCGCCGCCATCGGACTGGCGGCCTCCGCCTGTGGTGCCGATGGATTGCTGCTTGGTTTGGGGCTGTTCGCCGGACTTGTGTTCCATACGCTGCTGGACTTCAGCAATACGCTTGGAGTGACGTTGCTCGCGCCCTTTTCGCGCAAGAGATTCTGCTTGGAATGGGTGTTCTTCATTGATGCCTTCGTGCTGGCTGCAACGACCGTTGCGGCGGGCTGGATGCTTTGGACGTTCTTCCCGGAAGGTACAGGTCCCGCTTGGCTTGCGGTCGCGTTCTTTGGGGTGATCGCCCTTTACTTTTGCGTGAAGGGCTGGTTGCGACGGCGCGCCGGGTCGCTCGCGCCTGAGGCGGTGTCGCTTGTGCCCTCGGCTCTTTGGCCATGGCAATTCCTTGGAACGACGGAGGAGGACACCTGCGTCCAGCTTTTCCGGCTCAACGCCGTCACAGGAAAGCGGGAGATGCTCGGTGTCCAGAAGGTGTTCGATGCCACCCACGCCAGGTGGCTTGCGAATGTGCCGGAGTTTGCCATCATGCGCGACCTGTCGCCCGCCTATCATGTCGTGAGCGCTGACAAAACCGATGCGGGCGAATTGCTCGTCTGCCGCGATCTCCGAACCCGCAACTTCGCGACAACTTTCGGCGACCTCGAAGTGCTGTTTGACGCAAACCAGAGCGTAATCTGGACCCAATTTCATGTTTGAAACGAGATACAAAGCGCGGGACCGGGGTTTCCGGTTTTCCACCACGGACGCGGTGGCCATAGGTGTGTTCACCTGCGCAGCCGTTGTGCTATGGCGGCTGGACAGCCCGCTCTGGTGGATGCTGGTCATTACAGCCGGCCACTTTTTCCTGTTCTGCAATGTGTTTCGGATTGATCGCCGCCATGAACTGATCTGGGCGGCGTTGTTCATTGTGAACGTCGGCGTTTGGGTTTGGTTCGACCATCTCTCCTGGGCTGGTGTCTTGTTTTGCCAGCTTCCTGTCACGGCTGGCCTGGTCGTCGCCAACATGCGCGCCCCCGGCTATCACGGAGTGTTTGCGGACAGGCTGAACCCGAAGCCAAACGGTCATTTGGAGGGACGAATTCCATGAATGACAAGAAAACCATCGAAACCAGCATCTCACATCGGGAACGCATCCTCGGCGGACTCTGGGGGTCCCTCGTGGGCGACGCGCTGGGCGTGCCGGTGGAGTTCAAAGACCGGGCGACGGTGCAGGCCGATCTGGTGACCGGCATGCGCGGCTTTGGAACGCACAATCAACCGCCCGGGACCTGGTCGGACGACGGTGCACTCACGCTTTGCACGGTGGATAGTCTGCTGAACTCGGAGTTTGATCCGCAGGACATGGGCAACCGGTTTGTTCGGTGGATGAACGATGGGCTGTGGACTGCGACCGGCAGCGTGTTCGACATCGGCATGGCCACCACCGATGCGCTGATGCGAATCGCCAGCGGGACTTCCGCCGAACAAGCCGGCGGCTGCGACGAATACAGCAATGGCAACGGTTCGTTGATGCGGATTCTTCCCGTCGTGCTGCGTTTTGCGAATGATCCCGTGGACCGTTTCGTCGGTCGGATTGACCGCGTCTCATCCATCACGCATGGACACGCGAGATCGAAGATGGCATGCGTGTTCCATGGTTGGGTCGTCCGTCACCTGCTGCAGGGATGGAAACCGCAGCCAGCTCTCCAGGCCGCCCGCGTGGGATTCACGGAACGATATGAGCGAACGCCTGAATTCCCTCGTTTTCAACGCGTCTTGGCGGATGACCTGGCAACGCTTTCGGAGAAGAAGGTTGCCTCCACAGGTTATGTGTTGAGTACGTTGCACGCCAGCCACTGGTGTCTGCTGACGACTGCGAGCTTTGAAGAGTGTGTCCTGAAAGCCGTGAACCTTGGCGGCGACGCGGACACGACCGGCTGTGTGGCCGGCGGATTGGCCGGGGTACATTACGGGCTGAGCGCCATTCCTGAGGAATGGCGCAAGACACTGCTGCGTCACAACGATGTTGAGTCGTTGTTCAACCGTTTTGCTGACATGGCTCCTCCGATCACATGAAGATCGAATTGACAGCAGACCGGATGCGAAAGCATTTATGACCGAAAAAGAAACCATTAGAACCAGCAAATATCTCATCTCATGAAAGCACTCATCGTGGTTGATATCCAAAACGATTTCCTGCCCGGCGGCGCGCTGGCGGTGCCGGGCGGCGACGCGGTCATCCCCGTCGTGAACAGACTGCAACCGGCTTTCCCGCTCGTGGTTGCCACGCAGGATTGGCACCCGGCCGATCACGGCAGTTTCGCGGCAAGTCACGCGGGGAAGAAGGTGTTTGAGCAGATCGAACTCAACGGCCTGGCCCAAACACTGTGGCCCGTCCATTGCGTGCAACACACCCAGGGAGCGGCACTCGCCGGCACGTTGAGCCGCGATCGCATTGCCAGGGTATTTCCCAAAGGCACGGACGCGGGCATCGATAGCTACAGCGGCTTTTTTGACAACGGCCATCGCAAGTCCACCGGTCTGGGCGAATGGCTGAAGGCGCAGGGCGTCGCAGAGGTTTTCGTCTGTGGTCTGGCGACGGATTACTGTGTGAAGTTCACGGCTTTGGATGCGGCGGAAATGGGATTCAAGACTCATCTCATCGAGGACGCCAGTCGAGGAGTGAATCTGCGTCCCGGCGATGTGGAGAAAGCCATTGAGGAAGCAAAACGCGCAGGCATCGTCGTGGTGCAAAGTGCACACTTGTTGAAACAGTAGCGTGTTTGTCTGGAAACACACCAATGCTCCCCCCGCGACGACGGGTGATTTCCTATTGGGAAGGTGCCGTGGCAATGCGATAAAGGTTTTCAGCCGTGCGGATGAACAAGGCGCCGTCCACCACTGCGTAAGAAGCCAGCGACCGTTCCGCCAGGGAATTGGTGGCCAGCGTAGTGAATGTTTTTCCCGGCTTGAGGACTGTGCCTGTGCCGCTCTCATCTTGCAGGTAGATGCGCCCCCCGGCGGCCAAGGGCGAGGCGGAGTATTTCCCTCTCAGCCGTTCCTGCCAATGGACCTTGCCGGTTTTGGCATCGAAACAACTCACCAGTCCATCATCCGAGACCGCATAGAGCTCTTGGTCAACCAGCAGCATCGAGGGGGTCAGCGGCGCTCCCTTGGTGGCTCGCCAGGCAACATGCGTGTCCGTCACATCGCCGCGGCCATCCGGACGGATGGCGAGGATGTCCGCGCGGTTGAAGCCGGTGCTGATGAAAACCAGGCCTTGGCCAAACACCGGCCGCGGAACCACGGAATACCCGTTGCCATAGCACACGCGCCAGATTTCATGGCCATCCTTGGGGTCAAGGGCTGACACCACACCACTGCCCGGGCAGATGATTTGTGGCTGACCTTTCACCGTGATGAGGAGCGGTGTGCTGAACGAAAACTTGTTTTTGGCCTGCGTCTCGCGCTTCACCTTCCAGCGGACTTTCCCGGTTGCTTTATCCAAGGCCACGATAGAGGGGTCGGAAGCTGCATCGGCGCAATAGACCAGCTTGTCACCCACCAGAATAGGGGAACCACCGTTGCCATGCGTGGGAGGGTAGCGCAGGCTGTTCATGCGCCAAACGATTTTGCCGTCGAGGTCCAGGCAGGCGGTGCCGTTGTGCCCAAAATGAACATAAAGACGACTGTCCTCCAGCACCGGCGTCGGACTGGCGTGGCTGTTCTTGCCATTCATGGGCTTCGCTTGGGTCTCGGTGGATTTGAATACCTCGGTATTCCACATCACCAGCCCTGTGGCCGCGTCCAGGCATAGCGCGCGCAGGGACGGCCCGCCCTCGCCGTCGGTCTCGGCGGTGGTAAGGAAGACTCGTCCCCGCCGGACGACTGGAGACGACCAGCCGAGCCCGGGAATCGCCTGCTTCCAAGCGACGTTCTTTGCCGCAGACCATTCAATGGGAAGATTCTTCGCTGTCGAAAGGCCCTGGCCGGTGGACCCGCGAAATTCCGTCCAATCCCCCTGATTAGGGGCCGCCTGTGCCACGAATGCCATCGCCACCGTTGCGGCCGTTGCCGCCAATCTGTTCAAGCGCTTCATATTTCTGACGATAGTTGACTGAATCTGCTTCGTCATTTCAATTCTTCCAAGGAAGCGCACACAATTGGCACACTGCACAGTTGAGACCTACCCCCCATCTCATTAGCGATCAGTCAGAAGACGGAGGACAGGATGAACAGGATAGACAGGATAAAACCATCCTGTGAATCCTGCCAATCCTGTCAGAGTGCGGTCAGTCGGAAGATGAAGACTGAAAGCTCATCACGGTTAATTGCAGGAATGTCTTTTTCAGGTATCATCGCTCATGGTGTTTTCGACCATGAGATTCATGCGTAGAAATCTGATGGGTTGGATGAGAGCGGAGATCGGAGGTTAGGGCTTTGAGATTGGCGATTGGAGTTTTGGTTGCGGCGGGAGTGGCGTGCATCGCCGCCGTCCCGGCGTGGGCTGCCGAAGATCTTCGCGAAGAACTCAAGAAGGTTCCCTACAAGATCGTTTACGAGACCTATCGCGACGGCAACTGGGAGCTCTACCAGATCAACGCCGATGGCTCGCAACCGGTCAACCTCACCCAAACCCCAAACATTCACGAGTGTTTTCCTCAGGTCTCGCCCGATGGCAGCAAGATCGCCTTCATTGTGGACGAGGGTGAATACGATGAAAAGGTGCGCAGTGTCTGGCTGATGAACAAGGACGGCACGGGCCGGACGCTTGTCGCCAAACACGCTCGATGGCCGTTCTGGAATCGAACAGGCGCCGCCCTCTGCTACATCCCCGACGAGAAGGAGCAGTTCAACATCCGCGACCCCGCCGGGAAGGGATTGTGCGTCTATGACCTCGCCACGCGTCGCGCCACGCCTCACCCCAACCCGGAGCTTGAACACCTCTACAATCTCTGTTGGACACCGGACGAGAAGTGGATTCTCGCGACCGTTTCCGGGGCGTTGGGCCACAATCATGCCATCCTGGCGGTTGCGGCGCAGGGGAAGGAAGTTCTCAGACTCAACTATGCCGACGGCAAGCGCATCGGCGGCTGCCGGCCTGACATCAGTCCCGACGGCAAGCGCATCGTGTGGAACTCGAGCGACTTCACGATAAGCGTCGCGGACCTGGACTTCAGCGGGCCGGAGGCGAAGGTCATCAACCCCCGCTTTGTCGTCACCAGCAAGGACCCGGTGCAGGTTTATCATGCCGATTGGTCGCCCGATGGACGCCACATCGCGTTCAGCAGAGGCCCGAAGTCGGAGAGGAAGTTTGCCCTGCCGCTGGCGATCGTCGGCGTCGAGGCGCCCGGCTGGAACATTTGCGTTGCCGACGCCAACGGCACCAACCGCTTCGTGCTGGTCACCACCGACGGTAATTCGAACAAGGAACCCGACTGGGCTCCGCTTCCCTTCCGCAGATGACGAACCATGGGGGCTAGGTCTCAACATCAGGCATATCGCTTGACCTAAAACGAGCGTTGGCAGATTCTCGCAGACATGGCACGGCCGCTGAGAATCGATATGATGAGCGGATGCTATCACGTCACTGCCTGGGGCAATGAACGCAAGCGGACGTTCCGCGACGACAAGGGTCGGCTGCGATTTCTCTAGTTGTTGGAGGGATATGTCTGATGTTGAGTCCTGACCCGCGAAACTAATGAAAACTAAATCATTATTCTACATGATCTTGGCTTGTTCTTTAAGCGGAGGAGCGATTGCGATGTGTCTGTATTTGGGCAACATATTGCCATTAGAAAACGAGCTTAAACAGATGCGGGATCGCGAAAATGACACCGTACTTGTTTATTGCGGCTTCGAACTAGCCATTGCTGTGTCGCTTCGAGAAACCAATCAGGTGAAACTGCTAGCTAGCCTCGATGAACAGATGTTGCCTACCGTTATTCGGCTGTGTTCGACGAAGTATAAAAAAGAGTTATATGCCAAGTATTTACTATGGCGAATTAAAAAGTACTCTAAAGACTTTACAGTGAAGTTTTCTAAAGACGATATGGAAATATTGAGCAAAGTACCCGACGAAAGACCAGCGCACCCTGGAAAGATCGGCAACGAATAATCTATTCCACACCAAGTTCTTAGCTTCAGACATCGGAAGAACATCGAGGAGGGTGGGAATCAGAGAAATCGGGATCACATCTTTGGATTCAGTATTTGACCGGCGCAAGCAGGCGATGGCGGAGGTGATGAAAAGAATGTCTGAGGTTGAGACCTGATTCCTCCATCGAGGACAGAAGTCTGAGGTCAGAAGTCAGCCAGAAACTGAGAACAGCAATCAGTCGGAGGACGGGGGACAGGAGGACAGGATGAACAGGATAAAGAGCATCCTGTAAATCCTGCCAATCCTGTCAAAGTGCGGTCAGTCGGAAGACGAAAACGGAGAACATCTGCAAATCCTTATGCGCGGTTTGCGTCGCCGAAATCGAGCATGGCGGGGCGGCGGCGGAATCCACGGGTCTGGATCGCGGCATAGAGCACGCCTACGGCGAACCAGATGCCGCCCGCGATTCTTGCCGGTTTGGGCAGGCTCCACCATATCCAGAAGCAGAACACCAATGCTATTGCGGGCACCATCAAGTCGGTCAGCCATTTGCGGCGATGACCCGGGGGCGGATTAAACCAGAACGTGCGGATGGCTGCGGCGTTCACACCCATGAAGGCCAGGAAGGCCCCGAAGTTGACCAGCTCGGTGGCCCGTTCGTAGTTCAGCACGAACGCGCCGCCCAGCGCCAGCAGGCCGATCAACCAGATATTCAGCGTCGGCGCGTTGTGAGAATCGAGCCGGCCAAACACGGCTCGAGGCAGCACGTTGTCGCGCCCCATGCTATAGAGCAATCGTGCTGCGCCGACCTGGCTGGTCAGCCCGCTGCCGAAGCACGTCACCGCCATGATCACCGCGATGGCGCTGAAGAGCCACGGCCCGCCCACCACCGTGGCGATGTCCATGAACATCGTCTCTTCGTTGGTGAACTTCCGGAGATCGGGAGAAACTCGCTGGGCCAGATACGCCAGGAGGATCGCGGTCAGTCCTGTCACCAGACAGACCAGCACGGTGGCCAGGGGCACGGTCCGCTTTGGCTCGCGAGCGTCTTCGGCGAGCGTGGTGATGCCGTCGAAGCCGACATAAGCGGCCGCCGCAAACGACGTGGCCATGCACACATCGCCGAAGTTGAACGTGGCTGGATTGTAGAACGGGGCCAGCGACACCAGCCCCGGCCAGCCTGCGGTGTGGAACAGATGACGCACCGCCGCAACGACGAACGCCGCCGCCACCACCACCATCGCGGCCATGAGGATTTGATTGGCCCGCGCGGTGGCGCGGATGCCCCGGGCGTTCAGCACGGTCATGCCCAGCGCGAAAACGAGAACCCAAGCCCAATACGGAACGACCGGCACGAGCCGCTCGGCGCTGAGCGCGCCGTAGATCACGTTCACGACGGGGATGATCACGTAGTCCATCACCATCGTCCAACCGGCGAGGAAGCCCAGGTGCGGGTTCAGTCCGCGACCCACGTAAGTGTAGGCCGAGCCTGCCGACGGGTAGAGCGCGGCCATGCGGCCGTAGCTCACCGACGTGACCAACATGGCCCCCATGGCGATCAGGATCGAGGTGGATGTGTGGCCATGCGACCTTGCCGTGGCGACGCCATAGAGACCCATGATGCCCACCGGCTGCAGGAGCACAAGGCCGTAGAATACCAGGTCATTCAGCCCGAGCACGCGCTGCAGTTTTCGCGAAGCGTCGCTCACGCGGCTCCCCGGCGCAGCTCCGCAACGCTTTCGATGACCGCATCGCCCAAGTACCGGATCTGCTTGGCCGAGAGCCCGTAGATCGGCAGGTGGGTGAAGCGGTGGTTGAACAAATCCTCGCAGACCGGGCAGCTTGCCTCGATGGCCGCCGTATCGTAGCCCAGTTGCCGCAAGATCTGGAACTTGTAGAGCGGGCCGAAGTGCGGGATCTGCGTCACCCCGCGCTCGGTCAGCTTGCGCTTCAAATCCTGGATGTCGGCTCCGACAACCTGTGGGTCGATTTGCAACTGGTAGAGGTGATGCGTTCCCCGGGTCGTGCCGTGGTCCATGGGCGTGCCGCGCAGACCGGGCACGTGTTGGAAGCGGCGATTGAGTTCCCGGGCAGCCGCGCGCCGGACCGCGATGATCTCGTCCACCCGATGCAACTGGCTCCCGAGGGCCACCGCCTGGATCTCCGTGGCCGAGTGGTTGCCGGCCACGAATGGGCCGCGCATGCCGTCGATGGCCACCACGTCGTAGAGCCAGTTGGGGATTTTTTTGGAGAGATCCAGCCCCACGAAGCGGCTCTTGCCGAATTGATGCCCGAACCGGGTATTGGTCACGAGGATGCCACCCTCGCCCAAGGCGTTGATGTTCTTGACCTCGTGGAAACTGTAGGCGCCGAAATGGCCGATCGTGCCCAGACGCCGGCCGCGATAACTGCCGCCGAACCCGTGGGCCGCGTCCTCCAAAACGATCAGGCCGTGTTGCCGGGCCAGGCGCATGATTGGCGCCATGTCCACCGGCCAGCCGCCAATGTGGACCGGCACGATCATCCGCGTGCGGTGCGTGATCTTTCGTGCCACGTCGGCCGGGTCGATGTTGAGCGTCCGCGGATCCAGATCCGCCAGCACCACCTTGGCGCCGATCGAGAGCGGGTAGACAATCGTGGCGATGAAGGTGATGGCCGGCACAATCACCTCGTCGCCTGGGGCCAGGCCGGCCATCTTGTAGGCGATCTCGAACCCGGCCGTGGCATTGGTCAGGAACAAGGCGTGCCGGACGCTGAGATACTTCTGGACCGCCTGTTCGAGCTCCTTCACGCGGTTTCCCAGCGTGAGCTTGGTGGCCAGGTTTCCGGTGGCCGCCAGTCCGCCGATTGCCCGCCGCACATCGGCCAGCTTGCGGCGGTAAGCGGCCTGACCGTCCGGGGCCACGGGCACCAGGAACTCGACGACCTTCATCACGTCGTCCAGCCGCATGGGCTCGCCGACCGCTGGCCAGCCGATCTTGGCCGCGCCGGTTGCGTAGCGGAAATCTGAAATCTGGGTTTTCTTCTCCCGCTTCATAAGGCCTCCTTCTGTAATCGAGTTCGCTCTCCGGCCATGTTGACGAGCATACCCTCTCCCGACTTGGTTCTGCAACATCAGGCATATCACTTGACCCGAAACGAACGTTGGCAGATTCTCCCAGGCATGGCACGGCCGCTGAGAATCGAAATGATGAACGGACGTTCCGCGACGACAAGGATCGGTTGCGATTCTTGGAGTCGTTGGAGGAATATGTCTGATGTTGAGATCTGACCCCCATTTCATTAACTCCGGGTGCCTCAGGATTTGAGCGCATACTGAGCGGGGGGAATATTGACGCATTCAATCAGGCCGTCCGAAGTGGTCAGATTTCCGTAAAACCCATACGAATTGGATACTAAAACTATGCCATTTTCTTCTGAGAATTTACTTGGGCAGTTGGACCAGCCAGGAATTATCGACTGGGCGCCTGAACTGAAAAACCGTAGGGACGCATTTGCCTTTCTAGTGCAGGCCATAAGGGGCGAACAACTGAACCCAAACCAGTTCCGCAATGCGCTCCACATGGTCTTCCGAATGGCCTTTCCGGAAAACGCCAACGAGGTTTTGCAGATATTTGCTGACTTGGCAACTCATCAAGACATCGCAATCAGGTCCGAGGCAGTTCAGCTTGCGATTGGCTTACTCCGCGCCTCCACAAATCTGAAGGCGCCCCTTCTTTTTTCTGATGCACAGGAACGGTCTGTACGTGAGGCGATGAGCCGAGGGTTGACGACGAAAGTCGCGGACTTGGCAAGGGAATTCTTCGCGATATGAGTACAACGAACCGAGCAAAACAATGGTGGTCGTCGTTGCACCGCGGACACGGTGTCAGATCTCAACATCAGCCAAGAACGGTTGGGTGGTGAACAGTGAAGGTTGAACGGACAATTCAGGTTCGGTGGCAACAGCCGGGCGGCTGCGAGCTGGTTGGCGGATCGAGTGGTCGAGGGCACAGCGTTGCAGAAGGCGATGGCGGAGATAACGGAAATAATGTCTTATGTTGAGACCTGCCCCCCCCCATCTTCCCCTGACCCCCATCTTCCACCATAACTAGATGAAACGTGTTTCCCATTTATTGGTTGTGTGCTCGTTGGGCGCAATATTGTTCGAGGCATGTGATTCTAGCCAACGTATCACTCACACTAATGCTAACTCATTTATTGAAGGCGCAATTAGCGTAGTACCTCCGGTCAAATTAAAGACTAGCCGAGAAGGTGTGGAAACATTCGTATCCTATAATGATGGAGGAACGATGATGATCACCATCATCGATTCAGTGGGTAAATCCATTGATGTCTATTGCGATCATCGAATAGGAAAGACGCCGGGGACGATTTATCTCAATGCGTACCCTGACGATCCGGGGAGCATTCGTGTAAAAGACCAAGCTGGATTTAAGAAAAAAATCCTGGAGCCTCTACGGCAAAGTTCCCAAGCAATAAGAGATATGGTCGAAGGCCCATGATACATGTTTCCAAACACGCAGCTAGCGCGAGAAGTCGGGGTCGCATCTTTGGATTCAATATTTGACCGGCGCGAGCAGGCGATGGCGGAGGTGATGAAAAGAATGTCTGAGGTCGAGACCTGATTCCCCCATCGAGGACAGAAGTCAGCCAGAAGCTGAGAACAGCGGTCAGTCGGAAAACGGAGGACAGGATGAACAGGATAAAACGCATCCTGTGAATCCTGCCAATCCTGTCAGAGTGCGGTCAGTCGGAAGGTGAAAATGGAACGCGCCTCGCGAGAAAAAACTGGTGCGCCCGGCGGGAGTTGAACCCACAGCCTTCGGCTCCGGAGGCCGACGCTCTATCCAATTGAGCTACGGGCGCACTGCAATAGACATTATGCGCCTTTTGATGGCGCTGGCAAGCAATCAAGCGGCCAGCCTCAGGAAAACCCCTACTTCGCCTTCATCTTCAGCGTCAGCACGTTCATGCCCTCTTCGAGCCGGTATTCCGAGGCGGAGCAGAGCCCTTTGATGAGCCGGACGGCGATCTCATCCTCCTCGCGCGCCTCGTCAAGCGGGTTGTAGGGCGCGCCGGCGCTCTTGCAGCCGAGCCTCAGGCTGCCGTCCTTCTCGGAATAGGAGAGGCTCAGCCGGATGTCGGTGAAATCGCGCTGCAGCGTGAGCACCTCTTCCGTGATGTGGATCACGTGGGCGGTGACTTCCTTGGGCAGCATGTGCTTTTCGCAGAAGGTTCCCATTTCGGCCTGCACGGCGTAGAGGTCGTAATCGGGGCTGATGATCCGGCGCTCGAAACTGCGAATGCGATGGATGAATGCGCGGGTCTTCGCTTTCTGCGGATGGTCGAAGATCTGCGCGGGGGTGCCCTCTTCGTAGATAAGCCCCTCGTCCATGTAGAACACGCGGCTCGATATGGTGCGGGCGAATTCCATTTCGTGGGTGACGATCACCATGGTCATTCCTTCGCGGGCCAGGCGGCGGATGACCGCGAGCACTTCGCTCACCATCGTGGGGTCGAGGGCCGAGGTGGGCTCGTCGAACAGGAGGATTTCGGGTTCCATGGCCATGCAGCGGGCGATGGCCACGCGCTGCTTTTGCCCGCCCGAGATTTCATCGGGGAAACTGTGCGCTTTTTCGGCGAGTCCGACGAGCTTGAGCAGTGCCATGCCCTTCTGCTGCGCATCGGCCTTCTTGCGGCCCTGCAACTTGATCGGGCCGATGGTGAGGTTTTCGAGGACGGTGAGGTGCTGGTAGAGATTGAACGACTGGAACACCATGCCCATTTTCTGGCGCACTTTGGGCACGTGGGTTCCCTTGGCGAGCAGCGGGATGCCGTCGATCTCGATCGAGCCGCCAGTGGGCGTTTCGAGCAGGTTCAAGCAGCGCAGGAAAGTGCTCTTGCCGGTTCCCGACGGACCGATGACGGAGATCACCTCGCCTTTGCGTATGTCGGCGCTGACGTCCTTCAGGACCACCAGGTTGCCGAAGTGTTTTGAAAGGTTTCTGACTTGGATCATCGATTGGCCTCCGGCAACGGTTTGATGGTTCTGCGTTTTGGATCGACGGATATCTCGACGGCGGTCAACGCCCACGTGAGGAGCCAGGCGAGCAGCAGGTAAATCGCGGCGGCCATGATCAGTGGGAAGAAGGCGTCGAATGTGCGGCTGCGGATGATGTCGCTGGCCTTGGTCAGGTCCTGCACGGCGATGTAGCCGACGATCGAGGTCATCTTCACCAGCGAGATGAACTCGCCCTTGTACACGGGCAGCAGGTGGCGCAGGGCCTGTGGGAAGATGATGTAGATGAAGGTCTGCACCCGGGTGAACCCGCCCGCAATGCCGGCTTCCTTTTGTCCCTGGTCAACGCTCTGGATGGAGGTGCGGAACATTTCCGACACGTAGGCCGCGAAGTTCAGCCCGAAGGCCAGGACGGCCACGATGGCAGGGTCGATGTTCACCGAGGCGAAGACGATGTAGTAGATGATCATCAGAAGCACCAGCACCGGAGTGCCGCGCAGCAGCGAGATGTAGAGCGCGGCGGCGCGGGAGAGGAAGACGTTCTTCGACATGCGCATGAAGCAGACCAGTCCGCCCAGGATCGTGCCCAACACGGCGGCGAAGATGGAAATGAGGATGGTGAGTTTGAGCCCGTCGATGATCAGGAGGTAGCGGTCCTCGAGGACGATGTTGCTGTGGAAACTGTCGGCCACCTGTTTGAAGAAGGACTTGCGTGCCGGAGCGGCCTGGCCATCCGCGGAGGACATCCGTCCGGTCGATGCCCGCTCAATCCTGTCGTTGCGAGCGAGGATGCTGACTCCCGATTCGCAATACGGGTCGCTGAAATCGATCGTCTTTTTCCGCTCCGGCGTGATGAACATGGAGGCGGTGATGATGTCGATCTTGTTGACTGAAATGGAGGCGATGAGGCTGCCGAACTGCAGGGGCACTGGCTGGTATTCGCGCCCGGTGTAGGCGGCGAAGCGGGAGGACAGCTCGATGTCGAACCCGATGAGCTGTCCGTCCTTGATCAGCCCGAAGGGCATGCCGAGGTCGTTGACCACGCCTGCGCGCAGGACGCCGTTCTTCTTGGAACTTTCAATCCTGGGCATCTCCATGATGCCCTTTTCCATCCAGCGACTGACCATATCGGCGTAGATGCCGTTGGACTTGATCTCCTTTAGGAACGCGTTGAACTGTTTGCGAAGCGCGCCTTGTTCGCGATTGAAACCGGCGCCGATGGGGACGCTGAAGAGGTCCTTGGCCAGGATTCCCAGCTCGGGATTGGCCTTCAGTATGTCGGGCACCCCGGATTGGTCCGTGAAGATGACATCGATCTTGCCCGAGTTGAGAGCGATGAGCGTGTCGGAGACGGAATGGTACTGCAGGATTTTTGCCTTCGGGTAGTTGCGGGTGGCATAGCCGTCATACACGGAACCCAGCAGCACGCCGATGGTCTTGTCGCTGATGTCTTTGGACTCCCGCATCTTCGCGGTTGACGGGTCCGGCGCGACATTGGCCCCGGCACGCACCACTGCGGCGATTCCGCTGGGATAATAACTCTCGGAATAGAGGATTCGTTTGGCGCGCTCCTCGGTGATGGAGAGGCCCGCGCCGATCATGTCGACCTTGCCGGCGATCAAGGCGGGCAGCATGGCGCCGAACTCCATGTCGGTGATCTCCAGCCGCTTGCCAAGCTTCTGGGCCACCCTCGCGGCAAATTCGACGTCGAATCCCACCACCTTGCGACTGGCATCGACGAACGACATCGGCTCGGTGACCGCAGCCGTCCCGAATCGCAGCACACCGTTGGCGCCGGTCAACGGGATATCCGGCATGGGTGCGGGCTTCCCCTTGTCGGGGAACCAGCGTTTCATCATGTCGGCGTAGGTGCCGTTGGCCTTCAATTCGGCCAGCACGCCGTCAACCGCCCGCTTCAGCGCGGTGTCAGTCTTCTGGAAACCGAAGCCGTACTGGTCGCCCTCGATGAGTTCCGGAAGGACCCAAAGCCCCTCGGTGCGGGCGGCGATGTTTTTCAGGATCGGAAGGTCATACGCGCCCGCGTCGGCCTTGCCGCCTTGGACGGCAAGGGCACAGTCGAGCGCGCTGTTGTAGTACTCGAGCTTCGCATCGGGAAACCGCTTGCGGACGAACTGGTCGACGACGGTCCCGGTGACAACGGCAAAAGTCTTGCCCCCGGAAAGGTCGGCGAGCTTGGTAATGGTCGTTTCTTTTTCGCCGCATCCGATCAAAGAAAGGAGGATTAAAAGAACCGGTAAATGCAGGTGTCTCTTCATGGTGTTTCTGGTGAAATTGAAAACAGTTCAGTTCCTGCGGCTCTTCCGCGTTTCAAGCGTATCATGTCTGGCCTCAGAGTCGCTCATGGCATTGGGGTGGCGACGACGGAGAGGTCGATCTTCGAAGCTGGTGTGTCCACGGCTCTGGTCAGGCCGTTGGCCAGCAGGATTTCGCCGATCATCTTGAACGTCTCCTGGATGGCGCCCGGTTTCGACTCGGAGCCGAACAACTCGGTGTTTCGCTGGCGGCTGAAATAGCGCAGCCCGGATGCGCTGCCCTCGAAATTCTTCGGAGTCATCTTAAAAGGTTTGGCCATGACAGCAATTGCTTCAGCGCGGTTCTTTTCGAGAAACTCAACCGCCTTGCACCAGCCGGCGTAGATGCGTGCGACATCGCTGGCGCGTGTTTGCAGGGTCTTGTCGCTGACGATTGCCACATCCACGATCAAGCCCGGCAGATCCTTGCTGGACACCAGCAAGTGCGAACCCGGGCGCTTTTGCAGCGCGTTGCCGAGGTAAGGCTCGTAGGTGGCGGCGACATCGGCCTTGCCCGCAACGAAAGCGGCGGCCGCGTCGGACGACTCCATCTCGCGGAGCTTCACGTCTTTCAGCGTCATGCCTTCTTTGCGGAGCAAGTATTGAAGGACCAGGTGTGATGCCTGCCCCGGTTCCGAAACGGCCACCCTGCCTTTGAGATCCTTGAGCGACTGGATCCCCTTGGCGGCGACGACTCCATCACCGCCGAACGATTCATCAACGGCGAAAACGATCCGGCCGGGATAGGGAACAGCACTGCGGCCGTTCTGAAACATGTCCATCGTCTCGCAAATCATCTGGAACCGCCCGTTGTGGAGGCCGGCGCGTTTGTCACTTTCCGACGCGACGAAATGAAGCTCGACCGGCAGGTCGCCGAAATAGCCTTTCTCCTTCGCCAGAAAGAAGGGCGCGAAGCCAGCCCACTCATTGAACGCAATATGAAACGTGCTGCGCGACGGCTTGCGTATTTTTGTCACGATGACACCTGCGCAGAATACGCTGATCAACACCAGCACCACAGTAAGGATGGCTCGTCTCTTCATCATCGCTGGATTTGCTTTGCAGGATGATGTTGTGCTGCGACACGGGTTTCGTCAACTCTCGCCGTGGAGGGGTGAAATGCAGTGGAGTAAAAAAATAGCACAGTGTTCGAGTTATTAGTTCTGACTTTCACGTCAGGAACCTTGCTCTCACTCTGTGCTGAATTAATATGCCACCACTGGCTCATTTCGCAAGTGGTGATGCGGCGAATAAGAGGAGGGTTCGCAGGTGTGTCAATAATTCAACAGTCGCGGGTCAAAATGAGAACATATTGCACACAACGAGCGCTGCCAGATGGGCATTTCGAGCTTGGAACGGCTTGGCATCTTGCTTGCTTCTTCAAGGAAGCGATTGATCAAAACAAATTATCAACGAAGAGGAGACGGTGATGAAGAAGATGAAGAAGTCGGCACATGGCGCAGGCAGCCTGTGGACCTTGGGTGAATTGGTGACGTTGGCATATGATGTTACGCCCAACCGTGCGAGCGCGGTGAAGCTGCTCGGAGTGTTGTTGGGCGGACAACCCATTCGGGTCAGAACAAACTCAGGAGGATGATTCCGGAAATGATTCAGGATGACGGCGAATTCAAAGTGACCCGTTGATCACCTGTTCTCGAACACGATACTAATTACCAATTCGGTGGAAGAGACGCGTGGAGCCCGGGGCCATCTCCACCGCCACGGAGCCGTTCCGAGGCCGGAGTGTCTCGCCGGTCGTCAAGTCGGTGAGTGCTTCTGACCCGTGAAGGCGCACGGTTTTCGTGCCACCTTCGCGAGTGTGGATGAGCAGGAGCGACTTGTTGGCCAGTAGCACGTCCTTCGTGCCGTCCAGATAGCGATGGACGCCCGTGCGGTCCAGCAGGGCGGCCAGAAACTCGCGGGATGCGAAAGGCAGGGAGACGACCAACGATGTCCAGTTCGCGAAGCGCCGCTCCGCCAGCACACCATAGCGCCGGTCGCGATGCACCAGATCGCCAAGCACGGTGGCGTCTGGGTCGGTGACGGCAAATACCGGGCCTTCATTCAAACCGTCGTCGCCCATCACAGCCACTTGTTGCGACCGGCTCGGCCCCTTCTGCGCGGTCACATCACCGATATCGAGGGCGTAGTCGATGCCCGGCTGCATCATCTCGGCCACGAGCTTGACTGCCTTGATGGGGAACTGCGGCGCATCGGCGCGCTCGCGGGCGTAGGCAGCGAGACGGAAGTCCGCAATCGGAAATGACAGCGTCCGCCACTCGCGGCTCTCAACCACGACGAACGGGGCGCTCCATGGAATGCCCTTCGCATCGACCAGATCGATTTGAAAAGTGAATGGCTTCTCCGGAGCGCGCACGCTCAAGCCAAGCGCATCGCAATGCGGCAACGGCGTCAGGCATTGAATGTCGGTCCAATGTTTCTCGCGAAGGCGAAACCGCCAGACAGTCACGTTCTTCTCGCGGTCGAGTGAATGGTGTTCGAACTCTTTCTTCATCACGGCAGCCGACCGCAGATTCCGCCAGAGCGCAGGGTCGGACGCCGCCCCGAGCACCTCGGATGACTGGACTTCCACTTTGGTCCGCGTGATTTTTGGGAGCGATGCCGCCAGCGCATTACTTGTATCCCGCATCTCGGCGACTTGGGCAGCCCGCACGGGCATGACCTCCATCTGCATGCCGGTCAGGTCGGACAGGTTTTTTACCGATGCGCCCTCCGGCCGGAGGAATCCCGCTCCATAGAACCAGACGGCAGTCTTTCCCTTTTGGCGCACGACCTGTGCGATGCGCGCGCGTTCGGCGGCATCCAGGCAAAAACAGTTCAGGAAGATGTAAACGCGATAGTCCGGCAGGCCAGTGTTTCCAATGTCGTCGAGCAGGATGGTATCAAACGGCGCGCCGGTGCGGCAGAGTTCTGTGTAGACGCCAGTGATCAGCTTGTAGCCGAGGGTCGGAGGATAGCCCAGATAACTCATGCTCTTCGAGTCGCAGACGAGCGCCACCTCGCTGGCGGAGGAGCCGTCCCACGCCCGTGCGGCGGCAGCGATGTTTCTGAGCCGAGTCAGCTCCGCCATCACATCGGGATCGTTGAACCATCCTTTGCCATGGGCCGCGCCGAAGTCCACCCACCAGAGGCCGCTGCCGCGGATCAGGGCGTGCCCGGCTTCGCGCCGCACACACGCAATGGTCTCGTCACGAGTGCGCGCCTGCACGATCTCATCCTCGGCCAGATGTGTGCGCGTGTCCGCCTCATAAAGATGAAGCTTCCCGTGCAGGCGCAGGCTCTCTCCCACAGTCCGTATCCGGCCGTCGCCTCCGATGCCGCGGGCATCGCCGTCGTAGCAGTAGGGAGAACTGAGAAAGTCCACAAGGGGCGATTTGAGGATCTCGCCCAGGAGGAGGTGCCAGCCTTCCGGCGGGAACCTCATGCCGAAGTGGTAGCCATACCAAGCCCCAGTGAGCGCGCGCTCCTTCGTCTCCTCCTTGACGACGCGGCAGTAGTGCAGCAGGCAGTCGGCAACCGCTCGTTGATGGCATTGGTAGTAATCGATCGTGTGCCGGTCGACCGTCGCTGGATCGCGAAAGATGAACTGCGCTGTGCGCAAACGCGCTTCGCGTCCCGGCACGGTTGCATTCTCAAAAGTAACGGCAGGGTCTTTCCAAGCGTCGCGGAGAGCGGCTGCATCCTTGTACGTCGCGCGCAGCCAGGCGCGGAATCGCTGCGTCATCGCCGACCCCGTGTCCGGCATGTCGTTGGCCATCCCGTAGTAGTGCCACTCGCAGTAAACACCATAGTTCGGCTGGTAGCCGACGACGCGTTTCCCGCACGGCAGAGACTCGAGGTGCCGCAATCCGGCCCGCAACGCCTCGCCTGTCTCTCGCATCCACACCTCGGAGGCCATGGAAGCGGCTCGATAGCGGGCGATCTGATCCGCATCCGATTGCGCGGGGCCCGTGGCATAACCGACCCATTCCTCCTTGTGACTCTCCATCCACCACTTGGGCGCGTCCAGACGGATGCCCAGAATGATCCGAGCCTCCGGGTCGAGCGCCAGGACCTTGTTCAGGAGCCGGTCCCACGCGGAAAAGTCGAAGCGTCCGGCTGCCTGCCACGCGGGTGCCAGCCTCGCGTCGAGATGATAAAGATGGAAACCCGCCTCCCGGAACTGCCGGATGAGAGCCGCGCCCTCCGGCGTATCCGGGTCGATGTCCCGGGGGCTATAGAGAAGCGATGGAACCACCTGCCCATCCACCTCCAACAGGGGCCAGCCCCGGCGGAAGATCACCTTCGCCCGCGATGGAGGCTGCTTTGCCAGGAACGCAATGGCCGCCTCAACCTCGCGGCGCTCGCGTTGCAGACGTTCGTCTCGCGCCTGTCGTTCTGCAGGCGTGGCGCAGTCCTCGCCGCCGTAGTGGAGGGCGTGCCACGGCGGCGCGAAAGCATCGCCAATCTCCTGCGCCGGCTTCCAGACCCGATCATCGAACCCAGGGCGGTTCCACCCCTGCAAACCTTCCCGTGCGGTGCGCCATGAGGCGTCGGTGACCACGCGCATCTCTTTGCCCGACGCCAGCCGGACCTCCAGTGTGGCAATGGCTCCAGCCGCCCCGGTTGCATTGTAGCCCTTGATGGCTATCAGGTTCTCGCCGGGCCTCAGCAGCGTGCTTACGTCCCACGCGTTGCGCTTGCCTGCCGTCTTCTTGACCGCCTCGCCGTTCACGAACGCCTCGAACCGATCGTCAACCACCAGGGTCAGCGTCGCCGCCGCCGGCGCCTCCGGAAGCGAGAAGACCTTCCTGAAAAAACGCGATTCACCCACGCAGTCGCTCCCCGCGCGCTCCGGATACCAGATCCACCTCACAGTCGAATCGAGTGCGGCAGCACACGGCGCCACCACCGTGGCCACGGTGAGAACAACCCAGGCAAAAAACGCGAAGGCTTGCCGGTGAGCAATCATAACAGCACGACGATGCGGAGCATCGGCGCATCGTAGCCGAGCCTCTTGATCTGCGCGAGCTTCCATCGAAGGGTTGAGTCGGACGGGTGGGTGGATCGCAAGGATCAGCTGTTCACGGCAGATTGTTTCTGTGGCGGGAGAAAGGCAGGTGGAATTCAGAGGGACAAAAAATTAGCACAGCGTTCGAGTTTTTGTTCTGATTTTCACGTCAGGAACCCTGCTCTCACCCTGTGCTAAGTCAATGTGCCACCTCTGCGTCGTTTCGCAAGGGCTTCGCAGCGATGGCAGGCAAAAAATATGTGGGAGGCCCCTTGTTTTCAAAGGGAACGACCGAACCTCCGAGTAGGCCGATCGCCTGAAGAATCACCTCCCACACAAACCGATTTTCAAATATCACTGTCGTATCCAGCGGCATCTCAAACCCCATTTCAATGGGATTGCTTCCACCTTGTCCAACGCTGGCCGGTCATCCTCGTTAACGACGGGGGAATCTCGTCTGTTTAAACGGAATTGCAAGTGAAGCAGCTCATTTATTTTTTCAGAGTTGAATGCGCACCGGGTTGATTCCACGGTTTCAACTCCTCCGTTTGCGAGGCGGGGATCAAACAGCCGGGAGTTGCCCGGCTGGGATTTCGGCCGGCAGCACGCCCCCTTGCAGGGACCGGAACTCAGGAAGCCTTATGGCTTTACAACAAATATCCTCAGCGATCCGACGAAGACCCAGCTGGTGTGGTCGCTGGTGGCGCGCTTCTCAGTCACGCGAACCTGGATCTTCAGTTCCGGCGCGTTCCGGGCGATATCGGTCAGTTCAAACGTCACCCAGTCTTTCGCTTTCGGATCTGCGATATCCCGGTTGAAAACGACCTTCCCGTTGACCAGAACATCGATGCGCCGAACATTGCGATAAGCATGGTCGATTCGCGTGTCGCCAATGAACAACTCGCCGAACAACTTTTGACCGGCGTCGCATTTCGGCGTTGGCGCAGTCAGTTCGACGATTCCGAAATCGCCGACGGCAGACCTTGTGCGCCGGGGAACCATGATCGCGGCGGCTTTCTGCCCCTGCCGGTCGTACTGTCCAACGCGGAACGCGCCCTTGGCCAGCGCCGGCGTGCAGGACCAGTCAGTGGGCTCGTATGTCTTGATCGTTCCGGAGGGAGCGGGCTTGTTCGCGTTCGCGAAGATCGCTGTCAAATTCGTTTCCTGCGGCTCGTCCATGAACGGCAGGAATTCCTTGACCGGCTGGCGGACCCATCGATCCCACTGGGCTTTCATCTCCCGGGTCCTTGACTTTTCGATCTCCGCGACGGTCTTGCCTTTGGCGAGGCGCGCGCGCCAGATGTTGAGAACCGGCTCGATATCCTTCAACTCCGCCAATTCCCTGCCAAGCGTTTCGAGCATCGGAGGGACTTTGGCGCGAACATCAGCGAGGTATTTGTTGGCGGCGTCCGTTCCGGATTCGGACTCGGAGGAATGACCGTTCTTCCGCGTCGCGTTTCGGGCGTTCAGAATCTCCAATGCCTTCGATTCAAACTGGCCGAACTCATATTCCGGATACTCAAGCGTTGCCTGCTTGCGCGCGAATCGCAGGCTCGTTTGCAGCGGGTCCATGAATTCGTAACGGAACCGCTCCAAATCCAGCGCGGTTTCCTCCGGGGATTTTTCGGCCAGGACGGCGGCAAGCTTGTCCAGCTTGTCCAGCAGCTTCAGCGCGGCGTCCCGGTTCTCCTTTGATTTCAGTTGAACCAAACCGTTGTCGGGAGTGCGGAATCCCTTGAGAGGGAGCCAGTAGAGTTCCTTCAATTGAACCCACGTTTCGTCGAATTCACGAATCGTCGCGACCTGCGACGGACCCCAGACGTAGTCATAGATGGAATCGCGCAACTTCGGCCAGTCGCAACGCTCGGGGTTCCAGCCCCATTGTCCGAACATGACGATGGCATATTCCGACGGCCAGCCGCCGCACAGTGCCCACAGATTGATATGGTCAACGTATTGGGCGGCGTCTCGAATCTTATCGAATTGGGGCGAGCCCCAACCGGGGGTGATCGGCAGCAGATTCATATAACTGGGCCGTCCGTCCTTGCGCTGCGTCGTCAAGACGGCGGACGAATGGATGAATCCCGCCTTCGGGTCCGGATAGGCAGTCTCGCAATAATTGAACCACCAAGCCGTCTTGTTCTTCAGGCCGATCTCCTTCGCCATCGCGTAATCTTTCTTGCAGGGAACGCGGGTGAAGATCCAAACCGCCTCGTTGAATGTTTCAATCCTGCCCATGGCGCGATTGAGCGGCCTGTCGATGGTTGTGTATTCGGCCTCACCGGGGGTAAAGGCGGATTTGTGTCCCGTCATGCCGGACTTCCGCATGTATTCGGCGGCGTATTCGGCCAGCTTGACCGGGTTCTTGCCCCCGCCGGTGTCGTCCATCGAGACCCAGATGCCGTCGCAGCCGAGCTTCAGCAGCGCGTCGAACGTCTCGGTCAGCTTGCCGTAGTCGCCTTCGGGAAGTGTGCAAGAGACTGTCCCGTAGACGAACATGGCGCGTTTGTGATACTCGCCGATCACCTTCCGGGCGAGTGCCTCGTCAATGGGCTGACCCGGCGGACAGCCCATCGACGACTTGCGCGCCGGCATGATGAGGCTCTCCTTCACCCGCGGATCGTCGCGGTAATCTGCGAAATTAATCCGGCCATGAATGTAGGCGTCCAACTGGCCCGGCTCGAGTTGCTGCGCCATGACCGAATGAGGCCGTCCGCGCCAGGGAATCGACGGCCAGTCGTTGACCTTCGCGACGGTGATCTTCGCGACACCGTCCTTGTTCTTGGCGATCAGGTTGAACACCGCCTCTGCGCCGTAAATCAGACCGCTTTTGTCCGCGCCCTGAATCGCAATCCTGTCGCGTCCTCCCTCAGTCGAGAAGTCTATGGTGAATCCGTTGAACTTCTTCTTGTCCTCTTTGACGGACAGGACGAACACCTGATTCACCGCCGGCGTCAACTTGTCGGCGGTCAGAATCGGGAACGTCTGCTTGAATCGCCGCTGGATATGAAACTGCAGCCGTTGGGCGGCGTAGAGTTCCTGCTCGGACGCGCGGTCGGCGACGATGATCGCGGCTGTCCGGGCGGTTCCGAGGTTGAGCATCCTGCCGTCGGACTGGTATTCCTTCGGCTGGGGCACGATGGGACAGTCCGCTGAGAACGCGGAGGTCAATAAACAGAGGAACAGAATTCCGGGGAGAATGGATCGAGTCATGGCGTGGGTTGGTTGGAGACTGGTTCGTTGGGGAACAATGTCATCGTCGCGCGCATCGGTGGTGTCGGCGCATTGTAGGTGGCAGCAGCAACCGGGCAAGCGCAATACTCCATCGACGCGATTGAAAAGCGCGGCGGGCGGCGGTCCCGGCTCCACAGTTTGGGAGATGACGCAACGCCGTCAGACCTTGTCCGGCGCGGGCACCTCGAAGCCGGAACGATGCGGGTCCTGCACCAGCTTGTTCGCCTCGGTGGCGAATTCGCCGGTGAACCGCTCGGTCTTGGCATCGAAGGTCAGCCACGGGCCGACGACATACTCGGCTTTGTCCTCCGGCACACCGACGCCATCGCGCATCAGCGCGTGCACTTTCATGAAGTGCTCGTAAGCGCCTGCGTTGTCGCCGAAGCGGCCGGCCTTGGCATTGAACGGCACCTTCTTGCCCAGCCGGTACGAGTTGTTGATCAGGTGGCCGAGGGTACAACTGTAATGCGCTTGGGCGGCGGTGCCGTTGGCCATCTCAGGTTTGCCCGCACGGCAGGCGGCAGCGAAGGCGCCCCAATTGCCACCGGGCGTAACCTTGCCGGGCGGCACCGAAATCTTTTCGCCCTTGTCGCTGCCCTTGGCAAAATACTGCCCCCGCACGATCTTGCCGCCGTCCTCGAAGTAATACTCGTTCTCGACCTGGCGCTGGTAGCCCTTGTAATTCACGTTGCGGACGTTGAAGAACACGTATTGGCCGTTGGGATACTCCGCAATGCCAAACAGCGTGTTGGGCGTCTCGCCCTGGTCGTTCCACTGAAAGCGTCCGCCGATGGCCATGGCGCGCAGCGGATGGGTCACTTTCGGATCGAGCGCCCAGAAGGCCATGTCCAACTGATGGGTGCCCTGGTTGTTGAGGTCACCGTTGCCGGTGACCCAGAACCAGTGCCAATTGTAATGGACGAGGTTCTTGTGAAACTTGTCGATGACTGCCGGGCCGCGCCACAAATTCCAGTCCAGGTTGGCGGGAGGATCGCAGGGTTCCTTGAATCCAATGCTGGCGCGCGGTTTGCAGGCCAAACCGTAGGCGACTTTCAGTTTGCCAAACTTCCCCTCGTGAATGGCCTCGTGCAAGCCCGCGTTGCTCGCGCTGCTGCGACTTTGGGTGCCGTGCTGAACCACCACGCCGTATTTTTTCTGCGCTTCCCAGGCGACACGGCCTTCGGCGATGTCGTGACTCATCGGCTTCTCGACGTAGACATGCTTGCCGGCCTGGGCCGCCCAGATGGTCATCAGCGAGTGCCAGTGGTTCGGGGTGGCAACGGAGATGGCGTCGAGTGTTTTGTCCTCCAGCACTTTCCGAACATCGGCCGCGCCTTTGCAGGTGTACTTGCCCTGGACCTTCTTCTCCAGGTCCTTCAACCTCCGATCCAGCACGTCTTGATCGGGATCGACCAAATAGGCGATCTCGACGTTGGGTTGTTCCAGCCAGCCGCTGATGTGGCCGTTGCCGCGGCCGTTGACGCCTACCACCGCGATGCGCAGGCGTTCGTTGGCGCCGAACACGCGGGGTGCAGCCGCGGTGCCGCAGAGCAACATGCCGGCTCCGGTTGCTGTGGAGTATTTCAAGAAGTTGCGACGAGTGATTTGGGACATGATCGTTCTCTCCTTCGGTTATTCTTCAGTCCCCTCTCCTCTTGTCTTCCCGGACCCCGCATCCCCATTGCCGCAGTTGCCGCCGGAAGCATGCCGGAGAAGAACGTGAAGAAAGAATCCCCGGATGTTGTGGAACTGCTGCGCTATCGTTGCCTCCAGCGTGCTCATCTGTGTGGAGTTCGTTTGAACCTCGGTGGCATTGTCGAGGCCCGGCCTCACGCGGCGCAAGCACAAAATCTTCTCATCGCGAAGGATTGATCGCGAACACCGTCTCCGTCCACGGCGGGGAATTCGCGCGTGCTGGAGATGATCCTGCTTTTCCTGCCCGGATATTTACGGCATCACCGCAGACAGACGGCGGCGCTGGCGGTGTCGGCCAGCACGCGGTCCAGCGAGTCGGCGCAAATCTCGATGGTGATGGGGTTCTTGTTGCCTTGGTGTTGGAAATCCAACCGTTGCTTCAACCAAAGGCCCAGGTCCACGCCCACGCCGGAGCAGCGTCCGGAAAAGACAATCGCGTCCACGCCACCCAGCGCTGCCATGCCCGCGCCGCACACCTGCAACAGGCGGTATTGGAGAATCTCCCGCGCCAGTTTGCACTCCGGCTGGTCTGAGCTGAAAATTTCCGCCAGCGCGGTAATGCGTCCGGTCAGGCCCATCCAACCGCTTTGCTGTGTGAGCACGGCGTTGATCTGTTCCGGGCCCCAGCCTTTTTTCTGCGCCAGCATGATGACGATGCTGGGGTCCAGTTCGCCGCAGCTGGTCTGGCCGGGCAGACCTTCGAGTGGTGTCGCGCCGCTGGTGACCATGAGCGGTTTATTGCCCAGCACGGCTGCGACTTCGGGCCGGGCCTCCAGGCAAATGGAGAGAATTCGCGCGGGCTTGGTCAGGCCCATGGCGTTCCGTTTGCGCGCGATGTGGGCGCACGCGTTGGCGTGGCAGATGCCGTGATAGCCGAAGCGGCGCAAGCCGGGCGTCTTGGCAAGGTTCTTGTCCACGGCGTAGAGATACTCGCGCGCCGGCAGATTCACGAAGAAGGCGGTTTCAAAAATCAGGATCACCGGCACGTTGGGAAACGCGGCATCGCAAGCGTGAATCAGCGCCAATAGCGGCGGCGTATGCAGCGGCGCGAGTGGCACCAGCTTTTCCAGCCGCTGGATGACTTCGGGGGTGACCCGCGTCGGCACTTTGAATTCCTCGCCGCCATAGACGCCACGCAGGGCGATGATCTGCGGCGACGCGCACGCTTTGTTCGTCCCGGCGGCGGTGGCGATCTGCCGGGTGATGTGTGCCAGCGCATGCTGGCTGCCTTCAGCGCTGCGATAATCGGCCAGCAAGCCGGTACACACCGGCTTGTCCCAGCCGTTCGAGAAATAGCTGAAGGCCAGTTTCTGCTGACCGGGTTTTAGGATGAGCACATTCATGCGTGGATTCCTTTGCTCGTGGAAGATTCGGCGGTGGATTGGGTGGACGTTGCATTACACTTCGTCTTCAGCCTGACTTTCACATTGCCTTGGGCGGAAGCGCGGACATCAGTCCGCTTCCCGCACGGTTCGGCCGCCGAAGAGGAATGAGCTTCACGCTCCAGCGCCGGGGATGCGTGGTTCAGCGTCAGGAAAGTCCGCCGGGCGATGGCCAGTTCCTCGTTGGTCTGCACGACCAGGATGCGAACGGCACTGTCAGCAGCGGCCACGTCGGTTGGGTATTGGGTGACGTGGGCGTTTTTCCTGGCGTCCATCTTCATGCCGAAGGCCGCCATATCGGCGCACATGGCCCAACGCACCTGGGGCACGGTTTCGCCGATGGTGTCGGTGAAGATCACCGCGTCGGGCCGGCCAACCACCGCCAGATACGCACCGAGGTATTTGCGCAATCGCCACACATAGACCTGCTCGGTCTGGGTGAGCCGCGCGTTTTTCTCACCGGTCGCGGACAGCGGATTGGCGAGGACATCGCGGATGTCGGCGGTGGAGCCGGTCAGCCCCAACACGCCGCTCTTGTTGTTGAGCAGGGAGAGAACTTTCTGGCCGTCGCCGTCGGTCTGGGCCAACAGTTGCATGGTGACGGCGGGGTCGAGGTCGCCGCAACGGGTGCTCATCACCAGGCCCTGCAAGGGCGAATAGCCCATGGTGTTGTCCACCGACTGGCCGTTGACGATGGCGCACAAGCTGGCGCCGCCGCTGCCGAGGTGGCAGCTCACGGCGTTGAATTGCGCGACCGGCTTCTTCAAGAAGGCGGCGGCTTCTTCCATCACGAATTGATGGCTGGTGCCGTGGAAGCCGTATTTGCGGATGCCGAGTTCGTCACGAATTGCAGCGGGCAGTGCGTAGGTGTAAGCCTTTTCGGGAATCGTGCCGTGATACGCCGTGTCGAATACCGCCACTTGCGGCAGGGCGGGATAGCGTTCCTGGCACGCATACATGAGCGCCATCGCGGGCGGATTGTGCAGCGGCGCCAGGTCGCGAATGGCTTCCAGCTTTTGCATCACGTCGTTGGTGACAACGGTGGGATTGCGGAAAAACGTCCCGCCATGAACGAGCCGGTGGCCGACGGCGTCAGGACGGAGTTTCTCATCCTGCATCAGCAGCTTCATCACTTCCTCGAACGCTGCCGCATGGTTGGCCATGGGGACTTCCTTGGTGAATTTTTCCTTGCCGACATGATAGAGAATGACAGACGGCTTGGCGGTGGGAGGACCCACGCGTTGGGCCTCACCGCCGGTCAGTTCGATCGCCTCGGGCATCGCCAGCAGGCGATACTTGAGCGACGAACTGCCACAGTTGAAGACTAGAATGTTCATAACTTCTCCAAACAAAGGTGACTCGCTGGTGGAAGATATGCTTCCATCCGCAGCAGGCGGCGTCGGAAGAAGCACTCTTCCAGACCCCGACCCTGATCACCCATCTGCAAGTGAATTGGTTTCCGCCGGCTGCCTCGGTTCCATGAGGCAGCCGGCGTTTGGATTATATCTCGTCTGACGTCCAACCGCAGACCGGGATGCCAATCAGGCCATGCACCATCGCGGTGGTGCCATAAACGGCCTCGGTGATTTTGGCGGTTTCGACATATTCGTCCGCCGCGTGAGCCTGCGCCTCGCCGCCAGGGCCGTAGCCGATGGTGGGCACGTTGAATTCCTTGACCAGCACGCTGCCGGCGGTGCCCATGCCGAGACGGCCGAGCTGCCATTTGGCGGGCCGCACTTCGCAATCGGAGGCGGCCAGTGACTGGCACGCGCGGCTGAAGAGCGGGTGAAACGGATCAATGGCCCAGGCGTGCGTGATGTGCTGCACCGTGGTGGCCATGCCGTTGTACATGCGCTTGGTTTCCTTGCGCACGGCCACTTCCACCGCCACGCCGCCGCCGGATTGATACACCATTTCCGCGTCGTGCTGGAGTTGGTTCACCACACTGCCCGCGTCCTCGCCGAAGCCCAGCCGGCGCGTCATGGGAATGGTGGCGCGGCGGAAGTCGCCGACGGTTTCAAAGCGCGGTTTCCGAACGGCCAGGGTCTCTGGCTCGTGGGCCGGGCGCACGCCCCGGCGTTGCCGGTTGGCGCCGAAATCGTCGTAGATCGCCTTCGTCACGTCGTCCACGTGGAATGGATTGGCGCCCTCAACAACGACGTCGATTTCCATCCAGCCGTCGTGGCCGTAATAGAGTCCCAAGCCGGTCGGCTCGCCGAGGATGGCGAACGTCGGTTTCATGCCCAGCAGCGGCAGCGTGCGTTCCATCAACACGCGCACGCCGGTGCTGCGGCCATTTTCCTCGGCAACGGTCGCGGCTACCACCAGATTGCCGCGCAATGGCAGCAAGCTGCGGCGCAACAGCGCGCCGGTGAACACCTGTGCCGCGAGGCCGCCCTTGCAATCTGCCGCACCCGTGCCGTAGAGACGGCCGTTCTCTAGCCGGGGCGGGTTGCCTTCCGGCGACGCGACAGTGTCGAGATGGCTATTGAGCAGCACCGTCGGCTCGGCTTCGCGACCAAGCATCACGCCAACGACGTTGCCCGCCTCATCGCGGAACACCTTGTCGTAGCCGATCTCCCGCATCTTGGCTTCCACCAAACCGGCGATCTTGGCTTCGTTCAACGTCACGCTGGGAACGCGCACCAGTTCCTCCGCAAACGCCAGGGTATTCTGCTTCAGCCCTTCATTTTTGTTTTTCAAAATCGAATACATGATTGTCAGGACCTTTCTATTTCGCATTTCATTTCAAGCCGCCCTTGCGAGCGGTGACTCTCCTATTGCAATCCGGATGCCAACCGGAGGTGCCTGCAAAGAACAGTGCGTTTTCCGCAAAAAAGCAGAATTGTGACATGCGAAAGGGTGCTATGGTCATGCAAGTTGCAATTACACGATTTCAAAATGAAATGAGGTAGATGAAAGCTGCGGATCTAAAACTTGAAGAATTAGTCGATTTCGCCGAAGGCCGCCTGACCTTGAAAGAGCGGCGGATGGTGCTGCACAACATCCATGCCTTTGCGCAGTTTCGTAAAGACCTCTTTGACATGGTGGGCGCGGACCACGCCCGCCGCATCCTGACGCGGTTTGGTTATTTCTGGGGGCAGGCCGACGCCGCCGCGATGAAGCGCGTTTTCGAGTGGGACAACCTGACGGAACTCATCAAAGCCGGCGCGCGCCTGCACACACTGCAAGGCGCCAACCGCACCATCATTCGCAAGCTGGAAATGGACGAGGCCACCGGCCGTTTTCAGATGGAAGTGGTCTGGCACGATTCCGGCGAGGCGGAGGAACACCTGATGGAGATCGGCAAGGCGTCGCACCCGGCGTGCTGGATACACGTCGGCTACGCCAGCGGCTACTGCTCGTTTTGTCTGGGCCGCAACGTCTATTTCATCGAGAGCCAGTGCGAGGCCTGCGGTGACCGCAGTTGCATTGCCACCGGCAGGGACGAGGCTTCGTGGGGTGGCGAACTCAAGCCGCACCAGCCGTTTTTCCAGGCCAACGACATCTGGGGCAAAGTGAAAACATTGTCGCAGGAGTTGCGCCGCAAATCGCGCGAGCTGGCCGCGCAGCGCAAACTGCTTGGCTGGGGCGTGGGCACACCCAAGTCGCCGTTCATCGAAGTCCGGAGCGAGGCGTTCCGGCGCGTGCTCGAACTGGCCACCCGCGTGGCGCAATTCGATTCGTCGGTGCTCATCAACGGCGAAACCGGCACCGGCAAGGAAGTGCTGGCACGTTTCATTCATCGCCAATCGCCGCGCACCGCCCGGCCGTTCGTGGGCGTCAACTGCACCGCCCTGCCGGAGACGCTGCTGGAGAGCGAGCTTTTCGGCCACAAAGCCGGCGCGTTCACCGGCGCCACGCGCGACCGCGCCGGTTTGTTCGAGCAGGCGGAGAAAGGCACCATCTTCCTCGACGAGATCGGCGACATCACGCCGGCGATGCAGATGAAGTTGCTGCGCGTCCTGCAGGAGCGGGAAATCCTGCGCATCGGCGAGAATGAACCGCGCAAGATTGACGTGCGCATCATCGCAGCGACGAACCGCAACTTGCTGCAAGCCGTCCGCGAGGGCCGCTTCCGCGAAGACCTGCTCTACCGGCTGCGCGTCATCGAAATTGAAATCCCGCCGCTGCGGATGCGCAAAGACGACATCCTGCCGCTGGCGCGTCACTTCGTGAAGCAATTGGCCGAGCGGCTCAAGCAGCCGCACCTGCGGCTCGACGCGACCTGCGTGGATTTCCTGCTGGACTATCCCTGGCCCGGCAACGTGCGCGAATTGGAAAACGCGATGGAGCGCGCCACCGTGCTGTGCGCCCACCACGTGATTCTGCCGGAGCATCTGCCCTCGAACGTCGTTCAACCCGGGCTGGGCCAAATCACCTTTGGCGAAACCAGCCTGAAGACGCTGGCCGAAATAGAGCAGGCTCACATTCAGGCGGTGCTGCAAGCGGTGGCGGGCAACCAGACCCAGGCGGCGAAAATCCTCGGCATCAGCACCACCACGCTGTGGCGGAAGACGAAGGAACAGAAGTGAAATGAACCATCGGTTCATCGAGCTGGGCCTGGCGT
Source organism: Verrucomicrobiota bacterium (assembly GCA_016235595.1). Classification (GTDB taxonomy): domain Bacteria; phylum Verrucomicrobiota; class Verrucomicrobiia; order CAIQCK01; family CAIQCK01; genus CAIQCK01. Next base: position 246,736 of record JACRJX010000008.1, on the reverse strand, counting down.
CTTCAACACGGCCATGCTGTTGATGCGGGTCATCGGCGCGATGATCGACGTTTTCACCGCGGGCCTTGCCGCAGGTTTCCGTGGAGGCTTGGCATCCCGGAACCCGTGCGCTAGTTTCCGGGGCGTGGAAACTGTTTCAGGATGCCCATGACCGCCCGCGACGGATGAGACCGCCCATCTATCTCGACTACCACGCCACCACGCCGGTGGATCCGCGCGTATTGGAGGCGATGCTGCCGTTCTTCTCAGAGCAGTTCGGCAACGCCGCGAGTCGCACGCATGTCTTCGGCTGGCGCGCGGCGGAGGCGGTGGACGCAGCGCGCGCGCAGGTGGCGGCGCTGATCGGAGCGCGATCACCGGAGGAGATCGTCTTCACCAGTGGCGCGACGGAGTCGGACAACCTCGCAATCAAAGGCGTTGTGCAGGCCTGCCGCGACAAGGGCAACCACGTCATCACTGTGACGACGGAGCACCGCGCTGTGCTCGACGCTTGCAAGCGGTTGGAGCAGGACGGCGTCAGCGTCACCTGCCTGCCTGTGGACCCGCATGGCATGGTTTCGCCGGACGCCGTGCGCGCGGCGATCACCGACCGCACGGTCCTCGTCAGCGTGATGGCCGCGAACAACGAAGTGGGCACACTCGCGCCGCTGGCGGAGATTGGCCGCATCACGCGCGAGCGACGCGTGCTGCTCCACACCGACGCTGCGCAGGCCGCTGGTAGAATTCCGCTCGATGTCGAAGCGCTGGGTGTGGACCTGCTTTCGTTCACCGCACACAAACTCTGCGGCCCGAAGGGCATCGGGGCGCTCTACGTGCGGCGAGGCGTCCGCGTGTCACCCCAGATGGACGGCGGCGGCCACGAGTCGGGCTTGCGCTCCGGCACGCTTAACGTTCCCGGCGTGGTCGGTTTCGGCAAGGCGTGCGAGATTTGCCGGCAGGAGATGGCGGAGGAAACCGCGCGCGTCCGCCGGTTGCGCGACCGGCTCCACGCGGCGATCACCGAGTCGCTTGAGAAAGTCTTCCTGAACGGTCATCCCACCGAGCGGCTCGCGGGCAACCTGAACCTGAGCTTCGCCGGCACGGCGGCGGAAGCGGTCATGGCGACGATGAAAGACGTGGCCGTCTCGTCGGCGTCGGCATGCACGACCGCGGCGGTGGAGCCGTCGCACGTGTTGCGGGCGATGGGCGTGAAGCGTTTGCTGGCGCACAGCTCGATCCGTTTTGGCTTGGGCCGGTTCACGACAGAAGAGAACGTGGACTACGCCGCGCGCCGGGTGATCGAGGTGGTGCGCGAAGTGCGCGCGATGCCGTCGATGGAACAGTTGGCCCTCATCGCGGCCCGCGACCGGTGCTGACTGCGATTTCCCCCAACAAAATCTTTTCCGCTGCTGCCGAAAGTTGGTTAGATTGCACCATGTCTGATGTTTTTCGATTTGCCGTCATCGGCGACTGTCATTTTGTCAGCCCGAAGTATCACGCTGAGGAAGACCGCGACGACGCTTACCGGCGCTACGCGTGGATGATGGAGAACGTCTGGCCGCGCCTGATGGCGGAGATCGCGGCGGAGAAACCGGCGTTTCTCGTGCAGCTCGGCGACTTCGTCGAGGGCTCGCGCGACCCGTTGCTGCAATCGGCGGAGCTGCGTGAGGCGCTCGGTCTGCTTCGGGAAGGCTGCGGCTGCCCGGTCTGGTTCGTCAAGGGGAACCACGACCGCGAGCCAGCGCTGCGCGAGGTGGTGATGCCGGAGTTGCGCGACCGGCTGCTGGCGCTGGCGGGTGGCAAGGGGCGGCCGCTGACGACGTTTCATTACGCGTTCGACCACGGCGACACGCGGTTCATCATTGTGGACGACGTGAATCTCCGCCCTGGCTCGCAGCAGGCGGCGTGGCTGGAGGCGGAATTGAAATGGGCGCAGGAGCGCGCCGCGCGGACGTTTCTGTTTTCGCACGCGCCTCTATTCACAGTCGGCCGGCCGTTCTGGGGTCTCAAGCCGATGCTCGACGTGACACTGCCGCTGCTGGACCGCTGCCGCGTGGACGCGTTTTTCTGCGGGCACTCGCACAACCACGCCGCGACGCTGCACCGCAACGTTCGCAACCCGCTGCTGCAACTGGAAACGACGATCCTGGGTTATCCGCAAGCGCCGCTGGTGCCGCTGCACGAAGTGCGGCCGTCAGCGGTGTCGCGCCACAGCTACGATTATCTATGGGGCTTCGTCGAAGATTGCGCGCCGTCGTGGTATCTCATCACCGTCGATGGCTCGCGGGTCCGCGCGGAATGGCGATTGCTCGGCCGTGACGCGTCGGGCGTGCTGGAGTGGAGCGAGGCCGGGCGGGTGGTATGCGCGAAGCGGCCGGAGTTTCCGCCACGGGTCGGACTGGGCGCGGAGGAGTTGCGCAACGTGCGGGAAGCGCGCGTGTTCATGGCCGGCTACAAGTGCTTCGATCCGGAGAAGCGGGTGTTGTTGAACGGCGTGCCGATCGGCGTCACGCCACCGCTGACTTGTTTCGACTGCCACACGGCGGTGGCCGTGCCGCCGGAAAAACTCAGCGCCCTCACGCTGGAGAACGAGATCGTGATCGAAAACCCGCACGGCGAGAAGTTCCTGCTCGGCAGTTTCTACATCGAGGCCAGGCTGGGCGACGGCCGGCTGGCGCGTTCAACGGTGTCGCAGGAAGTTTATGCGACATGCAGCGACTGGGACGGGTGGAGCTCACCGATCCTGCGGCATGTGGCACCGGGAAAACCGATTCGCGTGGAGGGTCTGGTGTTTTGAGCAAATGGGGCTGGCGATTCGGGATTCGGGATTCGTAACTCGTGATTCGAAACTCGAAACTCGTAATCCGTCATTCGTAGCTCAGTCGAATCCAGTTGCCGCTTACGAATTACGAATCACCTTCCCCAAACGCTTCCGTCTCGAAACAAGAGAGAGTGCAGCCGCTGCGCCAGGCGTCGTGCGGCAGGCCGGCTTTGAGGCAGAGGTGGGTGAGCGTTTCTTCCGGCGTCCAGCGTTGCTCGACCATGACCTCCGGCAGAAAGAGTGCGCGGCGGCCATTCTTCTCCAAAATGATACCGTGCTTGCCAATCACAAACTCCTCGATGCTGTGCACGCGATACGCGGGCGAGAGGACGTTGATCTCGATGTGAATGCGCGGCAACTCGTCGGCGCCGACGGGAGAAAAACGCGGGTCGCGCGTGGCGGCACTGACGGCGTTGTTCGCGACGCAAAGCGCCAGCGGCTCGTCAGCCTCGATGGTTCCGATGCAGCCGCGCAGTTCGCCGTTCTCGGTCAGCGTGACGAACGCCGCACCGGGCTGCATCAGGCGGTCTGCGAGGCGGGACTCATCGACACCCGGTTTCCGGATGCGCTCAACGACAGCCTGTTCGATGGCGCGGCGGGCGATTTCCAGAAGCGTGCGTTTCTCGCCGGCGCTGAATAACCCGGTCTGAGCCGCCGTGCCGCCGGGTTCGCAGAACGCGATGGCGGCGTAGCTGACGGAGTGTTCGTAGTCACGCTCGATGTCGCCGGAGAGCGCGTAGGCCACCAGCACCGGTTGCGGCGGCGTCCGTCGCAGCTTCGCAAGCCTCAACAACACGCCGATGGGCGCCTCGCCGCAGATGGTGTTGCGGGTGCGTGTCACGTAGCTCTCAAAACCGGCCGCGTCCAGCGCCAGAATCCGGTCAATGCCCTCGCGGTCGAGTTGGGCGATATGTTCGCGGTCCGTCCTGCCGAACGGCTCGAAATCGAAGCTCGGCCCGTAGTGGCAGAAATCGCTGCTGGCCACGACCAGCGTGCGTTCATCCCACAGCGGCAGCAGCGCAGCGGCCAGCGTGTCACGCTCGCGCGACGCCACGTTGCCGAGAACGAGCGGCACGAGGCTGAACCGACCGAGCGCTTTTTGCAGAAACGGCAACTGCACCTCCAGCGAATGCTCGCGCGCCTGCGGTTCGGCCCGGTCGCTCACCAGTTCGCACTGGCGTAATGCGGCAGTCGCCGCCGTGTCCACCGGCACGTCGCCGAGCGGGGTGCGGAACGCAGTGAAGTCACCGGTGCTCGCGCCTTTCAACAACGCGTAATGGCTCGGCGCGAGCAAGATGACACGCGCATACTGGCCGGACCGGAGCAGCTTGTAATTCGCGGCGGCAGTCGGGCCGCTGTAGACATAGCCGGCGTGGGGGCAGATCATGGCGCGCGGCTGTCCCGGCAAATCAGGCGTGGCGGGCGCGGCGGCGAGATGCTTCTCAACCATCGAGCCGAGCGTTTTGGCGTCGCCGGGATAAAACGTTCCTGCCACCGCGGGCTCACGCACGCCCGGGGACGTTCCCCCACCCTCGTCCGATTTGCCTTTGGACAATCTCATAGTCCTCATCACGTCTCGTGACGCGACAGGTTCTGCGGCTGCCCTGGCCAGGCACCGCCCTTGCAGCGGGCGGAGCAACTATCGCCTCGTCCACTAGGGTCCGGGAGCGGCCACGCCAGGGCGGCGATCCATGGCGGCCTTGAATCTCTCGGCGGTCGCGGTGATGCCGTCGCGAGCAGCGGAAAGGTTGCCTACCGTCTTGCTGAGGTCCACGGCCAGCGGCGTCTGCTTCGTCAGGAACGCGGCAAGCACGGTGTCGGACGAAGAGTCGCGCAGTTCGCCGGCCATGGTGACAGAACCGATGAACGAGCCCTGCGCGCCTGCGCCGCTCTTCATCAGATTCACACCCATGCCGATGGGAGAGAAATGGGTCACCACGGCCATCGTGGGTGTGGTCAACTCCACGTCCGTCAGCATCAGCCTGAGGTAAAGCACATCCGGACCAGGCTGATTCACGATCGGATACTTCGGCCCCAGAACGCGGGCAAATTCGGTCTGCGCAAACTGCGCCAGTTCCTGTTTCATTTGCCCGGTGACTTTGCCCTTGTGCCAGCTCGCGCCGGATCCCTGGTAAATCTCGACCGGGCCGATGATGAACTTGGAATACTGCGCGAATTTCACGCCTTCTTTTATATAGACGAGACCATGGGGGAACTGGGGGTTCGGTTGCAGCTTGTCCGCATCGGGCACATCGGAATACTTTGCACTCTTCGGAGCGGACGAACACGCAGCCATCAACAGACCAGCGGTGACCAACAAGACGACATTCAGTAATTTCGTTTTCATCTCGGTTCTCCTTGTCATGACATGACAGATGACGAGCGGTTTTAGGGTATTGCTTTCCAGTGTTTTACCGTGGCTTTACGGAACCCTGATTGATGTAAGCGACCACGCCTTTAACGATCTCAGCACCCAGACTTTTCACATCTTTTTCGGTGCCATGCCGTTTGTCAATGACGAACTTGGCGGCCATCACGTAGGGGTTCATCATGATGAGACCGCCCGGCATCTTCTTGGCACGGCTGCCGGATCCCATGACCATGATGGGCAGGCTCGGATCGCTGGCGAGGTCGGACACGGCGATGTCAGCTTCTGCCTTGCCAGCGCCAGCGCCAAAACCCACGGTGGCCTTGACAGCAGACTGGCCTTCCTGGATTTCCTCGAACCACCCGGTGAGCAACCAGCCTTCTCTCGGCAGCGGCGGATTGCTTGCGGCGAACTGAATCCGGCTGTCGGCCTGTCCCGGGTAGTATACGGTATGGATTTCCTGGAGATATTCGGAACGGAAACCCGCTTTTCTCAAGCCCGTGACGATTGTGTTTGAGAGCATGTGAGCCAGCGACGTGGCCTTGTCAGCCGGATCGCTGTTGTGCTGAAGCGGGCGTCGTCCACCGAGAAGACCCTGCCTCTCGCTGCCGAGCAACCCCTTGTGCTTGATCTGGCTCGCATCCAAATGAAAATCGGTCACGAAAATGATCGACGGCCTTTGGGCGGCGGGTGTTGCCGGCAATGCCCTGACGATTTGTTCCGACGGCGCGGGTTGTTGTCCGACGGCATATCCTGGCAGACAGGCCAGCGCGAGCCAGGCGGCTGAACGAATCCAATGGCTGATGGAGGTCTTCATGAGTTCCTATGGTTATTGAGTTATGGTTGCAGATTCGACTTCATTACTTTTGGGCGGCAGGCTGGGTTTGCTGTTGCCAGCCACCGCCGAGAGCACTGTAAAGCTGCACAATCGCTAGTAACTGATTCAGCTCGGTTTGTGCAAGCGAGTTTTCAGCAGGGAACAATTGCTCCTGGGCATTCAGAACGTCCAGGTAGCTGGCCTTGCCGGCCATGTAGCGTTTCATCGAAACACTCACAGCCTCTTGATACGCCCGCACCGACTTCGCCTGCTGCAGGCGAACCCCTTCGAGTTTTTCCCGCGCAATGAGGGCATTGGCGACATCGCTCAAGGCGTTGAGCGCGGTTTGCTGGTAGGCGAGCAGCGCTTCATCACGTGCAGCCTTGGCTTGGCGGTATTGGGCAATCAACTTGCCGCCTTGGAAAATCGGCCCCGTTGCATTGGCGGCGATCGACCATGTGCCGGCCGAGCCACCACTCATGGCGATCGAGGAGAGATCCGGGCTGATTTTTCCGGCGAGCGTCGTCAGGCCGATCTTGGGCAGGAAATCCGCCATCGTGACGCCGATCTGCGCGTTGGCAGAACGCAAGTTCTGTTCGGCCTGGCGGATGTCGGGCCGGCGTTCAAGAAGCGAGCAGGGCAGGCCTGCGGGTACGGCGGGCGGCATGATCTGATCCAGCAACTTCGCGCTGCGTGGGATCGGGCCGGGCGCACGGCCGAGGAGAATGCTGATTTGGTTTTCCTTGAGGACGATCTGACGCTCTATATCGGGAATGGTCGCAGCGGCCGTGGCCATCGAGGCTTCCGCGCGGGAGGTGTCGAGCAGTGAGGCAGCGCCTCCCACGAGTTTTCGGTAGAACAACCGATAGGTTTCGCCAAAGGAAGTCGTCGTGCGTTTGGCGATGTCGAGCGCGAGGTCGAGTTCCAGAAGCTGGAAATAAGACTGGGCCACCGAGCTGACCAGACTCAGTATGACGCCGTTGCGAGCCTCCTCGCTGGCGAGGTATTGCGCGCGAGCCGATTCGTTGAGACGGCGGATGCGCCCCCAAAGATCCAGTTCCCAGGCTGCATTGATCCCCATCAGCGCGGTGCTGGCGTCCAGGCCGTCTCGAGGGCTGGAGTTGCCGAGCATCTCGTTCTTTCCTTTGCTGACATTGCCCTGATAGTTGACCGTCGGGAAGAACTGGGCACGTGCCTGTGCGGCCGACTGGCGGGCCTGCTCGATGCGCGTCGCGGCGATGAGCACGTCATAGTTGTTTGTCAGCGCGGTTCGGATGAGAACCTTCAGGGTATCGTCCTTGTAGATGTCCCACCACGCCACGTCGGCCAGGGAGTTCGTCGTCGCAAGCGTGGTGGCGCTGCGGAAGTTGGCGGGTGAGGCCACGGCCGGCCGCTTGTAATCCGGCCCGATCGCACAGCCGCTCTGGAAGATGACCAGTGCCCCAATCCCCACGAGCAGGGAATGAGCAATCACCCATGACCAGGGACTTCGCTGCGCGCGTCGGCGCATGGGGGATCCGGCAGACAACTTGCCAGCGTCGCCGTCTGTTTTGGAATTGGAATTTGGAGTTGCTTTAGTCATTGCGTCAATGGGTGACTGGCTGTGGGTTCAACCGTCACGGTTTTCTTTCGGCTCCATTTCTCCACCAGATAGAACATGACGGGAATCAGGAAGATGGCGATGCCGGTGGCGGCCAACATGCCGCCGATGACCACCGTGCCCATCACCTGCCGCGCGAGAGCGCCGGAACCGCTGGCAATGGCCAGCGGCACGCAGCCGAGGATGAACGCGAACGACGTCATCAAGATGGGCCGCAGCCGCAACTTCGCCCCGGCCAGCGCCGCTTCGGCAATGTCCTTGCCGCCCTCGTGTTCCGTTCTGGCGAACTCGACGATGAGAATGGCGTTCTTGGCGGCCAGCCCGATGAGCATCACCAGCCCGATCTGGGCGTAGATGTTGTTCTCCATCTGCCGGATCATCAACGCGCCGAACGCGCCGAAGACCGCGACGGGCGTGCTGAGCAGGACGCTGAACGGCAGCGACCAGCTTTCGTATTGCGCGGCGAGGATCAGGAACACGAACAGCAACGACAGGCTGAAAATGGCGACCGGCGAGATGCCTTGCTGCGCCTTCTTCTCCTGGAAGGACATCGCCAGATAGTCATAGCCCATCTCGCGCGGCATCGTCTTCTCGAACACTTCCTCCAGCGCCTTCATGGCCTGTGCGGAACTAAAGCCGGGCTTGGCCGTCACGTTGAGTTGCGCGCAACGGTAGAGGTTGTAGCGCATCGTGAACTCCGGGCCGGACTGCGATTCCAGCGTTGTCAGCGCGGAGAGAGGCACCATCTGCTTGTTGTTGCTGCGAACGTAGAACTGGCCGACCTTCTCACCCTGCGTCCGGTAATCGCCCTCGGCCTCCACATAGACCTGCCACTGCCGGCCGAAGCGGTTGAAGTAGTTGACGAACGTGCCGCCCATGAAGCACTGGAGCGTCTGATACACATCGCTCAGGTTGACGCCCTGCCTGAGGACCCTGTCGCGATCCACTTTCACAAACTGTTGCGGCACGCTCGGCAGGAACGTCGTCAGCACGCCGCCCAACTCCGGCCGCTGGCGTGCGGCAGCGACGAACTTCTCGACGTTCTCGGCCAGAAACGCCACGTCGCGGCCCGCGCGGTCTTCGAGCAGAAACGTGACGCCGCCGGCGGTGCCGACACCGGGGATGGCCGGCGGTGGAAACGCGAACCCGAAGGCGTCGGGAATTTTTTGCAGCCCACGGTTCAGGTGGAGCATGATGAAACGGTATCGTTCCACGATGGTCTTGCGATCCGCCCACGGCTTGAGCTTGATGAAGAAAAACCCGCTATAGGTGGCGGCCACGTTGCTGATCAGGCTGAAGCCAACGATGGTCGTGCAGCATTCGACGCCGGGCGTATTGCGAATGAACTGGTCCGCCTTGAGGCAGGCCTCGGTGGTGCGCTGAAGCGAGGAGGCGTTCGGCAGTTGGAGGCCGCCGTAGACGTAACCCTGGTCTTCGTCCGGCAGGAAGCTCATCGGCACCTTGCCGCCAATCCACCCGCTCGCCACGCCTACGATCAACAGAAACAGGAGACTGAGGGCGGACTTGCGAATCAACACGCTGCAGAGGCTGACGTAGCCGTTGGTGGTCCGTCCGAAGAGGCGATTGAAACCACCGTAGAATCTCTGAAGCAGCCCTTTCGACTCCTGCTTCGGCCGCAGCAGCAGCGCCGACAGCGCCGGGCTAAGTGAAAGCGCGTTGAACGCGGAGAGCAGGACCGAGATCGCGATGGTGATGGCGAATTGCTGGTAAAGCTGGCCGGTAATGCCGGGGATGAACGCCGTCGGGATGAACACCGCCGCGAGGATGAGTGCGATGGCAACGACGGGGCCGGAGACCTGTTCCATCGCCTTGAGCGTGGCCTCCTTGGGCGACAGGCCCTGTGCGATGTGATGCTCGACGGCTTCGACGACCACGATGGCATCGTCCACCACGAGGCCGATGGCCAGCACCAGGCCGAAGAGCGAGAGCGTGTTGATGGAGAAACCGAGCAGCGGGAACACAGCGAATGTCCCGACCAGCGACACAGGCACCGCCAGCAGGGGAATGAGCGTCGCGCGCCAGCCTTGCAGAAACACGAACACGACGATAATCACGAGGATCAGCGCCTCGTAGAGCGTCTCGATGATCTCCTTGATGCCCTCGGTCACCGACTCGGTCGTGTCGAGCGCGACCGTGTATTCGATATCCTTCGGGAACCGCTTCTTCCATTCCTCCATCAGCTTGCGGGCACGGGTTGCGGTGTCAATCGCGTTGGAGTCGGGAAGCTGATAAACGCAGATGACCGCGCCCGGCTTGCCGTTGAAGAGGCCCTTGATGTTGTAAAGCTGCGCGCCCAGTTCGACGCGGGCCACGTCCTTCACGCGCAGCAACGACCCGTCGGGATTGGCGCGAATGACGATCTGTTTGAACTCCTCCTCGTGCACAAGCCGGCCTTGCGAGCGCACCGTGTAGGTGTACTCCGCGCCGTCTGGCGACGGCTCCGCGCTGATCTGGCCGGAGGGATTGGTCGTGTTCTGAGCATTGAGCGCGTTCGTGATGTCGCTGACGGTCACGCCGAGTTGCGCCAGGCGGTCGGGCTTCACCCAGAGCCGCATCGCATATTGGCCTGCGCCGTAGATCTGGACCTGACCGATGCCCGGCACGCGCGAAAGCGGATCGTTGATGTTGATATAGGCGTAGTTGGCGATGAAAATCTCGTCGTAGGTGCCTTTGGGCGAATAGAGCGCGAAGACCATCAGGGGGCTGCTGCTGACTTTTCTGACGATGATGCCGTAGTTGTTCACCTCCGTCGGGAGCTGCGACTGCGCCTGGCCGAGCCGCATCTGCGTAAGCATCTGGTCGGTATTCGGGTTGGTCTTCACGTCAAAGTTCACGCGCAGGTTGCTCTGCCCGTTGTTGGCGTTGACCGAATACATGTAGTTCATGTTGTCCACGCCGCTCATCTGCTGCTCGATCGGCGTGGCGACGGATTCCTCGACCGTGAGCGCGTCGGCGCCCACGTAGGTGCTCTGCACGAGAATCTCCGGCGGGACAATGTTGGGGAACCGCGCGATGGGCAGGCCCAGGATGGCCACAACGCCCAAGATGACCGTCACGATGGCTATCACCATCGCCACGATGGGCCGGTTAATGAAGAACCTGCACATGACAGTTCCGTCTTCTGCAATCCTCAGCTGCCCGTCGGCGTTCCGCCGCCCGGCTCAGCACCCAGTGTCGCGATCGGCGCCGGGTTGTGGCGGTGCGCGAGCTTCTCGACCACATAGAAAGTGACCGGAATGAGAAACACCGCGATCAACGTCGCGGCGAGCATGCCGCCGATGACCACGGTCCCGAGAATCTGCCGCGAGATTGAGCCTGATCCCGACGCGATGGCCAGCGGCACGGTACCCATGATGAAGGCGAAGGCGGTCATCAGAATCGGCCTCAACCGCAACCGCGCGCCTTCGAGCGCGGCTTCCGCGATGGGACGGCCGGCTTCAAACCGCGACTTGGCGAACTCGACGATCAAAATGGCGTTCTTGGCGGCCAGACCGATCAGCATGACGAGACCGATCTGCGCATAGATGTTGTTCTCCATCTGGCGCGACATCAGCGCGGCGAACGCGCCAAACACCGCCACCGGTGTGCCGAGCAACACGCTGAACGGCAGCGACCAGCTTTCGTATTGTGCCGCGAGAATCAGGAACACAAACAGCAGCGACAGGCCAAAAATGACGGACGCCGGCACGCCCTCGGAGGCGGCCTTTTGCTGGAACGACATGCCGAGGTAGTCGTAGCCCATGTCCGCGGGCATCGTGTCGCGAAACACCTGCTCCAGCGCTGCCATCGCCTGGCCGGAACTGTAGCCCGGAGCCTGGATGACGTTGATCTGCGCGGAGCGATACTCGTTGTAACGGACGGTAAACTCCGGCCCGGCGGTGTTCTCATTGGTGAGCAGCGCCGCGAGCGGCACCATATCGCCGGCCGAGTTGCGCACATAGAACTGGCCGAGATCCTCGGCGCGCATGCGATACTCGCCGCCGGCCAGCACATAGACCTGCCACTGCCGGCCGAAGCGGTTGAAGTAGTTGATGAACGTGCTGCCCATGAAGCACTGGAGCGTTTCGTAAACGTCGCTGAGGGGGATGCCCTGCCGGATCACCTTGTCGCGATCCACCCTCGCGAACACCTGCGGCACCGCGGACGAGAACGACGTCGTCACCGCAGCAAACTCCGGCCGCTGGCGCGCGGCGGCAAGGAATCGCTTCGTGTTTTCCGCCAGGAAATCCAGTCCTTTGCCGGCGCGATCCTCCAGCATGAACGTCAACCCGCCCGACACGCCGATGCCCGGAATCGCCGGCGGCGAGAACGCGAACGCCTGCGCGTCGGGCAACTTGGCCAGCTCGCGGTTCACGTAGGCGACGATGGCGGCGTATTTCTCCTCCGGCTTTTTGCGTTCGTGCCACGGCTTGAGCGTGACGGAAAAATAACCGTTGTAGGTGGTGTTGACCTGATTGAGGATGCTGTAGCCGACGATCGTGTTGTACACCTCCACACCGGGGGTATGCCGGAGGATGTCTTCAACCTTCCTGCAAACCTTGTCCATCCGTTGGAGCGAGGAGGCGTCGGGCAACTGGATGTCGAGATAGAAGTAACCCTGGTCTTCCTCCGGAAGGAAACCGCTCGGCAGCTTCACACCAAGGACACCGGCCGCCGCAACGACCACGATCAGCACGAACACGCTGCACCCGATCTTGCGGATCAACATGCCGCAGACGCCGACGTAGCCGTCCGTCGCGCGCGCGAACCAGCGGTTGAATCCGCCGAAGAACCAGCGGGCCAGCCCGCGCGGTTCCTTGCGGGGCCGCAACAGCATCGCCGCCAGCGCAGGGCTGAGCGAGAGCGCGTTAAAGGCGGAGATGAGCATCGAGACTGCGATGGTGACGGCGAACTGTTGATAGAGCCGCCCTGTGATGCCTGGGATGAACGCTGTCGGCACGAACACGGCGAAGAGAATCAATGCGATGGCGACAACGGGGCCGGAGACTTCCTCCATCGCCTTGAGAGTCGCGTCACGCGGAGACATGCCGCCTTCGATGTGGTGTTCCACGGCCTCGACGACCACGATGGCGTCATCCACCACCAAGCCGATGGCGAGCACCAAACCAAAGAGTGACAGTGTGTTGATGGAGAACCCGATGAGTGGGAAAACTGCAAACGTGCCGATCAGCGAGACCGGGACGGCGATCAACGGAATCAGCGTCGCGCGCCAGCCTTGGAGGAAGATGAAGACCACCAGGATGACCAGGATGACCGCCTGCCAAAGCGTGTCGGCGATTTCCCGGATGCCTTCGGTCACGGCGAGCGTGGTGTCGAGCGAGACCTGATAATCGAGGTCGGCGGGGAACCGTTGCTTCATCTCGTCCATCAGCTTCCGCACGTTGCGCGCCGCTTCGATGGCGTTGGAGCCGGGCAACTGATAGACGGCCAGGATCGCCGCGGGCGCGCCGTTCATCCGGCCGATGATATTATAGACCTGCGTGCCCAATTCGATCCGCGCAACGTCCTTCAGGCGCACGATGGCGCCGTCGGCCTTGGCGCGAATGACCACCTGGCCAAATTCCTCTTCGTTCACAAGCCGGCCCTGTGAGCGGACGGCATAGGTGAATTCCTGGCCGGCCGGCGCCGGTTCCGCGCCGATCTGGCCGGAGGGGTTGACGGTGTTTTGGGCATTGAGCGCGTCGTTGATGTCGCTGACGGTCACGCCGAGCTTGGCGAGCTGGTCGGGCAGCAGCCAGATGCGCATTGCATACTGGCCCGCGCCAAAGATCTGCACCTGGCCGACGCCCGGCAGGCGCGAGAGCGGGTCGTTGATGTTGATGTAAGCGTAGTTGGCGAGGAACGTCGCGTCGTGAGTGCGCTTGGGCGAGAAAAGTGTGATGAGCATCAGCGGGCTGCTGAGCGACTTGGGGTTGGTGATGCCATAGCGCAACACACTCTGCGGCAACTGCGTCTGCGCCTGCTGCTGCCGCATCTGCGTGAGCACTTGGTCCACATTGGGGTCGGTGGCCACGTCGAACGCCACGCGCAACGTCATCTGGCCGTTGTTGGCGTTGATCGAATACATGTAGAGCATGTTGTCCACGCCGTTGATCTGTTGCTCCAACGGCGTGGCGACCGACTCTTCCACCGTCAAGGCGTCCGCGCCGAGGAACGTCGTCTGCACCTGAATCTCCGGCGGGACAATGCTCGGAAACTGCGCGACCGGCAGGCCGAGCATGGCTACCAAGCCGACGATAACCATGATGATCGAAATCACCATGGCCACGATCGGCCGGTTGATGAAAAACTTGGGCACGATGGCCTACTTATGTTGGGGTTTGGAGGCGGGAGTCGACGGGACCGTCGGCTTAGGTTCCGGAGCAGGCTGGCTGGCGCTCGGCGCGACAAACGGCTTGGCAACCACGGTCATTCCGTCGCGTGCCTTCTGCACACCTTCCACCACCACCAGTTCGCCGGCTTTGAGGCCCTCCTCGACCATCCAATCCGAGCCAAACCGTTCGCTGACCTTGACAGGCCGGATGGAAACCTTGCCATCGGCCCCCACGACGGCCACCTGGTACTTGCCCTGCAACTCGTTCACGGCGCGCTGCGGAACCACCAAAGCGTTGGGCACCGTGAAAATCAATGCCTTCACGCGCACAAACAACCCCGGGCGCAACATCAGGTCCGGGTTCGGGACGTGCGCCGTGAGGTGAATCGTGCCCGTCTTGTCGTCCACCTGCCGGTCCACCGCATTGATGCGGCCTTTGTGCGGATACGTGCTGCCGTCGGCGAGAAGCAATGCAAGTTCGGGTCCAAGCCCACCCTTGCCCCAACCGCTGACTTTGGGCTGTTTGACCGCGCGCAGGTACTCCTGTTCGCTAAGGAAGAAATGCACCCGGATCGGGTCCACGATGGAAACCGTTGTCAGTTCGCCGCTGCTGGGCGATATCAAGTCGCCAATGCCCACCTTCGAGATGCCGACGATGCCAGGGATGGGAGACGTGATCCGGGTGAAGTTCAGGCTAAGCTGCGCTTGTTCAACGGCCGCCTTGCCCGCTTGCACCTGCGCCTTCGCCGCCAGATTGGACTGAATGGCATCGTCCAGTTCTTGCTGGCTGATGGCCTGTTCTTTCGCCAGCGGCGTGTAGCGCTTCACGTCCAGTTCTGTCTTGCCCAGTTGCGCCTCCGCTTGGGCGAGGTTTCCCTTGGCCTGATCCAGTGCCGCCTCAAACGTCCGGGGATCCAGCCTGAACAAGAGGTCGTCCTTCTTGACTATTCTGCCTTCCTCGTAATTCTGGCTGAACAGGTAGCCTGTGACCTGCGCACGGATGGTGGCGTTGGTGATGCCATCCGTCGTGCCCACCCACTCCCGGCAAATCGGCACGTCCTTGACCGCCACAGGCGCCACCAACACTTCGGTCGGTCCCGGCGGTGGGATCTTCGGTTTGCAGCCGGAGCAGACGCCCACCAGCAGGCCGGCAAGGGTCGGGAGCCAGATGAACATCTGCCGCTGCAAGAGATGAACGGACAGAGGTTTCATCTTACACTTTCAATTTTCGCACCCTCCCGCTCCGGGATTCGGAGTGTCAGTCGCGGCTCAGTGTCCACGTCTTGTCGGGATCGTAGCTCGTGATGCTTTTGACGGATGACGCAGTTTTTGGACCCAGGTCTTTTTGATACACGAAGCCTTGCTGATTGACGATGAAGGTCATGATGCCAGACCGGCCGTATTCCGCCGGCCAAGCCACCAAGGCAAAGCCGCCGATCATGTTGCCGTTGATGACATAATCGTATTTGCCGCCCGGAGCGTGTTGACCCTGACGGGTGAGGATCTTGAAGAAATAGCCGTTGAACGACCGCGGCGCATTGCTCGCGCCGGTCGATTTGACTCCGTAGCCGTGGGCTTGGGCCTCGGCCACGAGGGGACCCAGCGGGCTTATTTCCTTATCAATTTCCGCAGACCAGTAGAGGCCATCCTTCTTGCCGGGAGTGCTGCGGAGGTGCTGGGCATACTCCAGCACCTCGTCGCTGTCGCGATCGCGGCCGGCATATTCGCGTTGGGCCTCCACATAAGCACGCACGACCTGAAGCGCCAGTAATTCGTTGCGGCCAATACGGCGGTTCAGCAACTCCTCTTTGCCGGCTTCAACGTCGAACTGCCATTGACCGCTGACCTTCACCACCGGAATCGGGAAGGGCCAGAACTCTTTTCCCACTTCCATAACGCATCGGGTTTCAGACTTGCGCACGATGCGGCTGGCTTGCTTGATCGCGGCTGCGAACGCCGTGAGTTCGTTGGCGGCTTGCACAGGGTCGTTGTTCTTGATGTCCGCCGAAGCTGGTCCGAAGATGACGCGCAGGGCGTCCGCATCTTTCGCGTTCACGGCAGCCGTCAATGCCGCCACCGCTTCTTCGGGCGAGTTGAAGCTCTTGGCCGTCTCAGCCGCCTGGAGCGAGGGCACAGCAGCCACGAGCAACGCCGTGATCAGCCAGCCACGCAACACGTGGCCAAGCGAGCGAGTGCCGGGGTACAGCACGGCATCCCGCCGGAGTGTCATTGAGGAGATTGTTTGAGAAGTTTTCATGTCAGCTTGAAGATTGAATGTTTCAGTGCTTCTCACCGGCGCCCTCCTCTGAAGCCGCCGCCGCCGCCACCACCGCCGCCATGCGAGCCACCGCCGAATCCGCCGCCGAATCCGCCACGGCTGGAGGAACCGCGGTTGCTGTATTCGTGTGTGGAGGCTCCGCCGTCCATTCCACCAAACGCGCTGCCGTGCGAATAGCCTGACGTTGAGGAAGTCGGACGGGCATACGACTGGCCCGAGTAGGACTGGCCCGAGGTTGTCGGACGGGCATATGACTGGCCCGAGGTCGTCGGGCGCGCGTACCCCGACCCCGACTGAGTCGTGGAGGGGCGGCTGTAGGAGGATGGCGTGGTGGAACCTGATCCCCAGCCGCGCGCGTCAAATGACTTGGCGCTGGTCGGAGAAGAGGTCGGAGCAAAGCTCTGCTTATGGTTCGGGTCCGGTTGCCATCGCTGGCCCGATGAACCGCCTCCCGGCGACGTAGCCGAAGGAGGATGGTTTGGCGACGTTGATTGTGCCACAGATCCCGGAGGATTTGTGTGCTGTCCCGGCTGTCCCGGCTGTGCCGGAGGCCCGGGGGGATGGGGAGGTCCTGGAGGCCCTGGAGGCCCTGGGGGATGGGGCGGTCCGGGAGGTCCGGGAGGATGCGGCGGCGGCGGAGGAGGCGGTGGAGGTGGACCCCAACCTCCGCCCCAACAGTACACGCCCCCACAGTGCCAGTCGCAATTGTTCGCAATGAGCGCGCCCACGGCGATGCCCGCGCCGAAGGTGAGCAATGAAGCCATCGGGTCCGGCGTGGAGTGTGGCGGCGGTGAGGTATAGACAACCGTCGGACTGTATACCGGCACGTAAACCACCTGCGGATTGACAGGTTGAATCTGCACAACCGTATTGGTCACGTAGATAACCTGTTGCTGCACGGTTCTTTCCACCACCGCGCTGCTGATGACCACCTTCTGCTGGGGCGTATCCTTCAGTGAGCCAACAGCTTGCGCCTTGAAACGCAACGACTGAACCGCGTTCATCAGATCAGTCTGTTGCTCCACAAAAGCGCGGCCGAGTTCTATGGTCCACGCCAAGTCTGCATCCATCTTCTGAATGACAGATGGAAAATGCGCCACCGATTTGACGTTCGCATCCCAGGATTGCTGGTCAATCTTCGCAATGTTGTTTGGATCCTTCACGAACCGGGCGGCTTCGACGATTTCCAACGGATACACCGAGGCGGGCAGAATCACCGACAGCAAAGGATCGGGATAGAGCGCAATCGACGCCACGAGTTTCTCCAGCTCGGCGGCACTGCGCTTCACTGGCGCGGCCGGCGGCGGGACGGGCTGTGACTGCGTTTGCGTTACGGTCGTCGTCGTGACGGACGTGGAAGCATTGACATCTGCCGATTCAACCGGGGTGTTGATGACCACGTTGAAGGCAATGAGCGCGACACAAACACGTTTCATGTTCCTTATGTCCCTTCGAGTTGCGAAATGAACGAAAATACCACTCTGGTTCGTTTGAGAACAAGCCAGTCGAAACAACCGCTGACGTCTCGAAAACCAAAACCCTTCTGCATGACACATCAAAAAACAGCATATCCACTGCTGCCATGACAGCATAATCCCATGGCGACTCCAACCTCGCGGGCATGCTATCAACCTCGGGGGACGGCGCAAGCGCAAAATCACCTTTCTAACACTTCTGTAATCTTATCAACGTCCCGCGTTTCCAATGATCACTCACATGCGCGATTCTTGCATGTGAAGTGCCGTTAGAGAAAACTTGTTTTGGAGGCGCGCTATTGCTACAGGAGAACCCTGTCGAAAACCCAACGAGAAGGATTGAGCCATGAGATTGATTGCGATTGTCGGTTTTTGTCTGGTGGGTTGGTGGAGTGCGCAGGCGGAGGCGCCCTCACTGTTGCCTTACAAGTCGGCCCATTGGAAGCAGACGGTGACCATCGGCGCGACCGCGCCGGGCAAGTTGCAGAAGGTGGAAGCTGAGTTGTGGTTCCTGAAACCCGACCAGATGCGCGTTGTGACGACGGTGGAAGGCCGCCGCCAGGTGATTGTCATCAAGAGTGGCACGGCGCTGGTTTTCGAGGAAGGCGCCACGACGGGCATGAAGATGCCCTTGAAGCAACAGATGTTGGATCAACTGGCGCAATACACCGAGGTATTCAGCAAACTGGACACGTGGAAGAAAGCCAAGACCGGCGAGGAGAAACTTGGCGACAGAGCGTGTGATATCTACAGCTTCAGCGATAAATCTGGCGGCCTGACCACCACGGGCAAAGTGTGGTTGTGGGCGGAAAAGAACTTCCCGATGCGCATGGTATTGGAAGCACAAGGCCAGTCGGTAACGGTGGAACACAGCGACGTGCAGGTGAACGAAGGGGTGTCGCCGTCGATGTTCGAGGCTCCGGCCGGCGTGAAGTTCGTTGACCTTCCGTCAGGCTCCGTCAAGTAGGGAGGCGGCGCTAGCGCGCTGCGGCTGACGGCATTTCCTGGCGGGCTGTCTTCATGACGTTGAAGGTCGGCAGGAAGCGGTAATAGACCTCCAGCGCCAGACACATCAACGTCGTGTGGTAGACCCTGGTGTCTTTGCCCTTCACTTTGTTGGTCGTCATGTTGTCCTGCCAGGCGGCCGATCCGGGGCTTCCCCACGAACCGTCGGTATCCTGGTTCTCCACCAGTTGATCGCGCAACCGTGTGTTCCACTCGGCCCACCAATGGCCGCCAGCGTGAAACAAAGCCTGGGTGATGTAATACCAGCCGTAGGTGGAGTTGGCGTTGCCGGAGCGGAACTTGGTTTCAACCGTGAGCAAGCGCGGCAACGTCTGTTTGATTTCGGCGGCGTCACTGTCGCCGAGCAGTTGCAGGCTGAGCACGCCAATGCCGTCCAGAGCGTCACTGTGCAAGCGGTCCGGCACGGCGTAACCGAAACGGCCTTGTTCGCGGCTGTAAATGGCATGGAACCACGAGTGGGATCGGCGCAACGCCTCGTCAAGGCCGGGAATCTCCAGCCCGGTGTTCTTGGCGGCAACCAGCGCCTGCACGTTCCAGGCGCTGATGGAACTGTCGCCGCTGGGCCGGTTCTTGAGGTTGTAAACGCCGCCGGGGCCGGTGTTGTAATCGTAATCCCACGATCCATCAGGCCGCTGCGCGTTAATGATGAGCGTGACAGCATTGATGCACACCGGCTTGAGCGCTGTGTAATGTGTGAGCGCGTAGTCTTCGCACATCGCGTAGGTTGCGATCGGATGCTGGTATTCGAAACGGGCCGTGCCGATGTAGCCGCTGGTGGGCGCCTGGCTTTGGTCGGATTGCGTGGCCAGGAAGTTGAGGGCTTCCTTGATGGTTTGCTCGAACTCCGGGCTCTCGTGCGTTTCGCCGTGGCCGAGGAATGCCAGCAGTGCCAGGCCGGTCATGGCAACCTTGTATTGGCTGCCCCACGATCCCATTTCCGCCTGGCCGGTGTTCTGGTTCTTTTTCAGCCATTGCAGCGCCTTCAAGACCGCGGCCTCACTGGCGTCGGAGCCGCCGTAACGTTTCACAGCTCCACCGCGGGCGCTGCCGGTGCGCCGGCCGACAAACGGGTCGTTGCTGGTGCCGCCTCCTCCTTGCACGGGGCTCGCAGCGGTGATGTTGCCGGGGATTTTCGGATTGAACAGCGCGATGATCGGCAAGTTCGCGATGGTGCGCGGCGCGCGCGTCGGCACCGTCAGGCCACGAGGCACGGTGGGCGTCGGACCGACCTTCGGGGCGGCATCCACGAGTTTATCGAGGCTGTGATCGGGCGGCGCGGGCGGCCCCGGAACGTTTTCCGGCCCGACGGGTTTCAGCCCGTCGCCGGCGAACTTCATCACCGGCAGATCATCAGGCGGGAGCTGCTTGATGATCGGCTCGTAAATCATCTTGTAGCCGAGGAAAACCAGCGCCACGACATGGAGCACGATGGCTGCGGCGTAGTATCGCGTGCGCCACTTGGGGGGAGGCTTGTGCGCGGTGAGGAAATCCACCTCGTCGGGGAAGCGCGGTTTGAAATTCGGCGGCAACGGCTTTCGCGCCACACGCGGCTGGCGCCGTTTGACGGCCACGCGCGGCTTGCCGGACTTGGGCGCAACCAGACGCGGCACTTTTCCCGGCGGAGGCTTGACCCCCGTCGGTTTCACTGGCCGCTGAACCTGACGCTTCTCTGGTTGCATGACAAAAAGACCGTTTGGATAATACCGGCAATCCCCGCCGACGGCAACTTCCGCGAATAGGAGACAAAAACATGGGCCCGTTGCGTTGACAGGCCGCGGCAGGGCCGATACATTGCGCCCGCTGACTTATGCTTGGCGCCTCAATACCAGATTTTACGCGGGAGGATCCGTGGCGGATTTTCCGGATCATGGCGGAGTTTGTGGACTCGTTCGAGTCCATGAGCAAAATCGGCCCGGCGGTGACCGTTTTTGGCTCGGCGCGGACCAAAAAGAACGAGGCGATGTATCGCAAGGCCGTGCAGACGGGACGGCTGCTGGTGGAGAGTGGCTTCGCGGTCATTACCGGCGGTGGGCCGGGCATTATGGAGGCGGCCAACAAGGGCGCGAGCGAAGCCGGCGGGGTCTCCGTCGGGCTGAACATCCGCCTGCCGTCGGAGCAGAAGGCCAACCCCTACATCAATCACCCGCTGGAGTTTCACTATTTCTTCACGCGCAAGGTCTGCTTCGTCAAATACGCCAGCGCGTTCGTACTGTTCCCCGGCGGTTTTGGCACGCAGGATGAATACTTCGAGGCCATCACGCTGATCCAGACGCACCGCATCGATCGGTTCCCCATCGTCATGATCGGGCGCGACTACTGGCGCGGCTTGGTGGACTGGATGCGGCAGGCGATGTTGAAATCGAACTACATCGAGGCGCAGGATCTGGAACTCTTCGTCTGTGTGGACGAGCCCAAGGAAGCGGTTGAGCACATCCGGCATTGGCGTGCCCAACGCGACGCGGAAGAGCGAAAGAAAATGACATGATGGCGCGTTACCACGTCACGCATCTCGATAACTCCCTGTGCGTGGCCACCGCCGAAATGCCTTCCATGCAAAGCGTGGCGCTCGGCGTCTGGGTCGCCGTCGGCGGCCGGCACGAACCGGCGCGAATCTGCGGCGCCAGCCATTTCATCGAGCACATGCTTTTCAAAGGCACGCGCCGCCGCACCGCGAAACAGATCAGCCAGGAGGTCGAAGGCATCGGCGGCTACCTCAACGCCTTCACCAGCGAGGAGCACACCTGCTATTTCGCCAAAGCCAGCGCCGACAAACTCGGCCTGTTGCTCGACGTGTTGATGGACATCTATCTGGAGCCGCGGTTCAACGCAGCCGAGCTGGAGAAGGAACGCAGCGTCATCAAGGAAGAGATCCAGATGTATCTGGACCGGCCCGACCAGCATGTGCATGAGATCCTCAACGAGACGCTCTGGCCGTGCCAGCCGTTGGGCAAGTCGCTGACCGGCACTCTCAAGACCATGGATGCCATTTCGCGCCGCGACCTGCTCGACTACAAGGCACGGCACTACGTCGGCAGCAACACTATCATCGCCGCCGCCGGCCCGCTGGAACACGCGCGCCTGCTGGACGCGGTGCGTCCGTTGGTGAAGCGGATACGCGACGGCCGCAGGAGCCGCTTCACACCGGCGCGCATGGGCGGACGCGGCCCCGTCGTGCGGCTGGTGACCAAGGAGACCGAACAGAGCCATCTGGCGCTCGGCCTGCACAGCTTCTCACGCGCCGACGACCGGCGCTACGCGCTGAAGCTGCTCAATGTGATCTTCGGCGAAAACATGAGCAGCCGCCTCTTTCAGGTCGTGCGCGAACAGCACGGCCTGGCGTATTCCATCCAGAGTTCGCTCAACTACTTCGCCGACGCCGGCGCGATGATCATCTCCGCCGGCCTCGACAACAAGCGGCTTACAAAAGCGCTGCGGCTGACGGTGCGCGAACTGGCCCGCGCCGCCGCCAAGCCGCCGTCGGCCGACGAGGTGCGCCGCGCGAAGGATTACGCCATCGGCCAGATGCGGCTCGCGCTGGAGAGCACGAGCAACCAGATGATGTGGGCCGGCGAACACCTGCTCGGCTTCGGAAAAATCTTCGAGCCGGACGAGGTGGTGAACCGCGTCCAACAAGTCACGGCGGAGGAAGTCCACGCCATCGCCCGCGATCTGTTCCGCGCGTCGCGCCTGCGCCTGGCCGTGATCGGCCCCGCCAAGGACGCGAAGGCCATCGAGCGGGAATTGAAACAGTTGTAGAACGGTCGGCGAAGCAAGAGTCACACTGCGCGGTCGCTATTCCAGCGCGGCTGCGGCAATTCCTGTAGCATCCCCACCTGTTGCTTGGTCTCCGGCCAGGCACCCTCAGCTTCGAGCGCCGTCCTCCTCCGCTCCAACCACCTAGACGTGAAGTGAGGTCGAACTCAGACTCGAGTGTTGCTCTTCAGCGAGCTGCGAGGAATCTGCCAAGGATCAAGGGAGTGTGGTGCCCAAATCAAACTGACTCCGACGACAGCGTTTGAAGCTGGCATGGCCGTGGTGGAAGGACCGAATGCAGAGGCGGTGCATGGCCTGCGGCTTTTGGAGAGCGAACGGTCTCTGTGAAGCTCAGCGGCAAGAACCCATCCGCGCCAGAAACCAACCGGTATTTCGGCTCGCACCTTGTGAGGAGAGTATGGAGTTAACAGACAAGCTGACGCTCGCTCGCCAGTAGAACTTCATACATTTGTTTTGGGTCGGAAGCTCGTGCGAGTTCGGTTGGAAGGTTGGTCGCTTCCACCATGCCGGCGAGGCGCAGAAGAATACTGTGTTGCTCATGACTGGTAGGCGCGCAGATCAGGAAAAACATATTTGCGACTTGCACCGGCTCTCCTTCGCAGGTGATGGCTGTCGGTGTTTTGGCAACCACTATAACTGGTCCTGCCAACATCGCAGGGGTTGGTTTCCCCGGATGCGGGAAAGCACAGCCGTGGCCAACAACGACCGAGCTGATTCTCACGCGCCGGACGACATCTTTCTTGAGTTCTAGAAAGTCCAATACAAGATCCGATCGCTTTGCCAGATCGAGAAGCTGATCAATCACTTCTTCGAAATTGGAGGCATGCAAAGACGGTGCCATAAGTTCCTGCCGGAAGATGCGGGCAAGAGACCAACTAGTTGGAGAATCAGGAGTCGGCATAGGCAATAATAAACACTGAACTAATGGGGTGTAGCGCTGGGTGTGAGAACAGATTCTTTCTGCACAGGTTCCTTATGAAGTTTACATGTTCTGCATTTGCATTTCAGCCAAACGGAAGCAATCAATGAACTCTTGAGGCGATGTGGATGCGACAAGGCGCTGTTGAAGGTCGGGGGTGGCGTGGAAGACTCTTGCGATCTGTCTGAGATGTGCGCGCCAAGTACCGTAACAATCCTCGGCGAAAAGGGACATGGCCACAAGGGAGACACGTTTGTCATCCAGCCCCCAAAGGATGCCATCAGGATACACGCCGAAACTGAAGGCGATGCGAGGCCTGCGCGGGAGTGCCGTGTGAGAGATGGCAAAACCTTCGCGAAGGATCATGGGTTCCTTCCTCTCAGATTCTTGAACACGCGCAAGCAAGTCTTCGATTGAAAGATGGAAGTCCACTTCATGTGGCGCAGCCAACTGATACAGGACATCGTTCTTGTAAAGGATGTGGCCAGGGGCATTGATAAAGACACGGTTGGGCGACAGCAAGCTTACGATTGATAAAGTTTTAGTCGAGCCGGACGGTCTCACGTCTAATAGAGTCATCCGCTTCGCAAATTCGATGAGGCGCGCTATTGTGGCGGGGTGATCGAGAGCAGTATCCTGCGCGCGGAGCCACGCGTCGCACTGCCGCAGGTTAAGGAGGACTGCCCGTACAGCGTCGTGCGCCTGCTGGTGATATCTCCCTGAGGTGTTAACGGTTATCCTGGTTCCAGCCACTACGTCCGCTGCAAATATCTGGTCGTCGAGGTGGAAACCATTGTCCTTCCCAATCGTAAACATGCGCACTCCCAAGACCGGATGGTCAAAGCCTATCTGAAGGGTGCCAGCGAACTGCTTGGTGATCAACGGTAGTGTAGCCAGGCTGAGGCGATGGAGATTATCGTCGATAATCACAACCGAACTGGATTCCGGCGGTTTTGCGGATGTTGTTGGTCGTTTAACGAACGCGGTGGCGGCGGAAGATTCGATGAGATCAGGGTCGCGGAGTCGCTCGAACGCACGATCAATCCGGCGAAAGATCTTCGTTTGTGTTTTCTTGATGTTGTCGGCGTAACCGGACAGATTTTGGAGAATGATTCTCAGAAACCGACATCCCATTATCTCCAACTCTCCTGACGCTTGGACGACGACAGTCTCACCGTGTTGAAAGGCACTGGCAAGGAGGCTCAGAAGGCTTTTGGGATTGGCGGCTGCCAAGTGCGGCGGAAGCGCTGCGGAGGTGCGAAGAATCTTGAATTCTGTCTTGGGAAACTGGGTGCAGAATCTAACAACAAAACTGGCCGGGCGCATATGGAGTGACTTGGCGTCCTTCTCGATGCACTTTATTTTGGATCGAATTCTATGCATAGTCAGCAAGGTGATTCCACGCTAAGCTTGCCGGTCCGAGAATTCAGGCAGACCAAGTCGTTTGCGCAGGCGATTCACCTCTGTCCTAAGCTCCTTCCAGCTTGCGGAAGTGGCGAGTTCGCGTTCAGAGATTGTGGGGTTTCCTTTCAGAAACAGGCACGAACGCAGGAAGTCGTCAAACGTGAGAGATGTTTCTAAAACCCGAAACACGTGCTCGATATCAGTATTGGAACGTTTGGCAAAGAAACACCAGAATGGAGTCGAGGCAAACTCTGCGAACGTGGAGACATCACCGGCTTGCGGTGGGGCAATGCGATGGCTAAGCGAGGACGGAGAACCATGATCTTGCGATTGGCGGCGATTGCATTCAGAGGCACGAAAGTAGACTGCATCCATGGGACGGTTAAATTCGCCGGCCTTGGCCGCAGCGATGAACGTCACAAGTTTCTCCTTGGCGACCTTGATGTTGTCGTGTGTGGTGGCATGATCGATGAAGAGCACTCGCTGATTGCTGATGTCAAATGGCAACCGCTGGTCTGTTTGTGCCATGAGAACCACAGGCAGCCCTAGTGCTTGCCGGACCCCGATCTCATACATGACATTTGGATTGGGATCGTCCGCGGACGGAAGATTAACCAGGTCGGCAACGGCCATGCCATCAAACGCCAAATGAGTCAGAACATCGCTAATGATCTCCACGGGTTGCTGCTCGGTCATCGCAAGGCAGGGAATATAGCCGGCATCAATGACGGCACGGATAATTACGCTGTTATACCAAGCGGCAAGTTGCTCCTTTTGCCTTGGCGTGCGCCCAACGGGCATGATGACAAAGCAGGTCTTTTTGTGGTCAGTGAGGACCGGATGAACTGTGGATTCTGCCTTCATGCAGGGTAATGATGTGCCGTCATTCTGTCTTCGCTTTTCGTTGGGGGTGCAGCTTGCGTGGCAGTCCGGCTCCTCACGCTTTCTTCGTCAGGACGGTGTTGCGGGCTTGTGTCTTTTGGGGCGCTTCGAGGATGTGATTCAATTGGCTGAGGTTGGGCATCAAACGGGTTTGAGGAATCGCACCGAAGCGGCACATAGGAGAAACTTCGTTTGCACCAACCGCCAAAGCCTCGTTGTGACATCGGCACGGCCATGTTAGTTCCCTTGATGACTTCAGCGGCAGTGTAGCGCGTGGTGGGCACGACGCAATGGCAAAGTGGTGGCGGATGCGGCGTCTGGCCGTGCGGGATGCTTTCGGGCTTGCTTGATGGGAGGGAGAGGCATTAACTACCGACAAACGACGGTTGGAGGTTGATATGGATAAAGTGTTCCTGGTCTATCTCATCTGTTTTGGGGTCGGTTTGCTTTTCACCATCGTCAGCGCCTTTATGGCGGACGTGTTCGGTGGGCACGATGCAGACGTTGGCGGGCACGAAGCCATCGGGGCTGAAGGCCACGCTGAAGCGGGATTCGGCACGCACGACATGCCGGGCTTCTCTCCGATCAGTCCCACCACGATCGCTTCGTTTGTCACGGCGTTCGGCGGCATCGGGATGGTGCTCTCGAAGATCGAAGCTACCAGCTCGGTCTTGATCAGCGGGCCGGTGTCGGCGTTGGGAGGGGTGGCCATTGCAACGCTGGTGTTCTGGTTGTTCCGTGCGGTGTTCCGCCGGACACAAAGCTCCAGTGAATCGAAGGTCGCTCAGGTGATCGGCTTGACGGCCACGGTCATCACGCCGATTGCCGCGAACGGTGTCGGCGAGATCGCCTACATTCACGGCGGCAGCCGTTACACCGCGCCAGCCCGCAGCGAAGGC
Organism: Verrucomicrobiota bacterium; assembly: GCA_016235595.1. Classification (GTDB taxonomy): domain Bacteria; phylum Verrucomicrobiota; class Verrucomicrobiia; order CAIQCK01; family CAIQCK01; genus CAIQCK01. Next base: position 220,160 of record JACRJX010000008.1, on the reverse strand, counting down.
GGCGCGGCGTTCGCCAACGGGCAGACCGTGAAGATCCTCCGCATCGTCGGCACGCAGTTTTACGTCGCCGCTTCCTGATTCGCCTTTTCGCCGCCAGTCCACTCGTCCAACAACTCTCAACTCAAGGAAAACCGAGAATATGAATCCAACACTTGTCGCCATGTTGCCGGAAGGCGCGGGATTTGCCGCCGTCGCCATCGTCGGGCTAGTCATCGTTGTCTTCGTCTTTGGCACCGTTTGGGCCAGTCGCTATACGAAGGTCGGCCCGAACGAGGTGATGGTCATCTCCGGCCGCAAGTATCGCGTGACGGACCCGGACGGCAATGTCAGCTCCCGCGGTTTCCGCATCGTCAAGGGCGGCGGCACGTTCATCATCCCGGTTATCGAGAAAGCCGACGTGCTCTCGCTGGAGTTGCTCACCATCGACGTGCAGACGCCGGAGGTTTACACGAGCAAGGGCGTGCCGGTGAAAGTGGACGGCGTGGCGCAGATCAAGGTCAAGGGCGACGATGTGTCCATCGCCACCGCTGCGGAGCAGTTCCTCAGCAAAGGCCGGGAGGAAATTAAGAACATCGCCATGCAGACGCTGGAGGGCCACCTCCGCGCCATCCTCGGCACGATGACCGTGGAGGAGATCTACCAGAACCGCGACGCCTTCGCCTCGAAAGTGCAGGAGGTCGCCGCCGGTGACATGGCCAACATGGGCCTCGGCATCGTCAGCTTCACCATTCGCGACATCCGCGACACGCAGGGCTACCTCGACGCGCTCGGCAAACCGCGCATCGCCCAGGTCAAACGCGACGCCATCATCGCCCAAGCCGAGGCCGACCGCGACTCGATGATCCGCTCCGCGCAGGCCCAGCAGGCCGGTCAGGAGGCGAAGTTTGCCGCCGACACAAAGATCGCCGAGGCGCAACGCGACTACCAATCCAACGTCGCCATGTATCAGGCCGCGGTGAACCAGAAGAAAGCCGAGGCCGACCTCGCCTACGATTTGCAGAAGTTCAAGACCGGCCAGTTGGTGAAAGCCGAGGAAGTGCAGGTCAGCATCATCGAGAAGCAGAAGCAGATCGAGTTGCAGCAGCAGGAAATCCAGCGCAAGCAGAAGGAACTCGAAGCGATGGTGCAGAAGCCCGCCGACGCCGAGCGCTACAAAGTCGAGACGCTCGCCAACGCGCGGAAATTCCAGCTCGAAACCGAAGCTGCCGGCGCCGCGTCCGCCACGAAGGCGACCGGTTTCGCCAGCGCCGACGTCGTCAAGGCCACCGGCATCGCCGAGGCCGACGCGAACAAGGCGCGTGGTCTGGCCCAAGCCGACGTCATCGAGGCGCAAGGCAAGGCGACCGCCGAAGCGATGCGTTTCAAGGCGGAGTCGTTCAAGCAATACAACGAAGCCGCTGTCATCCAGATGATCGTGGAAATTCTCCCGACGGTGGCCGGCAAGATCAGCGAGCCGCTGGCCAAGACCGAGAAGATGGTCATCATCAATGCCGGCAACGGCCCCGGCGGCGGCGCGAGCAAGCTCACCGGCGACGTCACCACCATCATCAGCCAGTTGCCGCCCGTCATCGAGAGCCTCACCGGCGTCAAGTTCGAGAAATTGCTCGAACAGGTGCCGGCATTGAAGAAGGCCATGGAGAAAGGCGAGGACGAGAAGAAGGCAAGTTGAGTGGTTTCTGAGGACGTGCCGACATCATGCGCCTCTTTGAAGCTATTCTGGATGCGAACCATCGCGCCGTGGCCGGCGACAAGAACGCCGGTGTGCGCGTGGCGGATTTCGCGGACTCACTGCCGGTGGTGGCGCTGACGTGCATTGATCCGCGGATGAACCCGCTGATGCCGTCAGTGCTTGGGTTGCGAGAGGAGGATTTCATCTGGCTGCGCAACGCGGGCAACATCATCACCCATTCCATGAGCAGCACGATGCGCTCGCTGGCGCTGGCGTGCGTGGTGAAAGGCGGCAAGGAAATCGCCGTCATTGGTCACACCGATTGCCGCGTCGGGCAGACCACTGTGCTGCAACTCACCGAACGTTTCAACGCCCTCGGCGTGAACCGGTCGCATCTGCCGGACAATCTCGTCGAGTTCTTCGGCGTCTTCGCCAGCGAGAGCCAGAATGTGATGAAGGCGGTGGATTTCGTCCGCCACAGCCCGATCATCGGGCCGAAGGTGCCGGTGCATGGATTGCTGGTGAACATCCAGTCGGGCCGGCTGGAGTGGCTGGTCAACGGCTACCAGGAGTTGGACGCGGCCGCCGCCAGGATTGCCGAGGCGGTCAACGTGGAGAACCCGACGATGCAGTCCGCGTTTGCGTCGCCGGAGCATGATGTTGGGGCCAGGAAGCCGTTTGAAACCAAGGTTGGCGAACAGGAACCGGTGCCGGGTTGGTCGGTGAAAGACGCCAGGATTGTCGAAGTGCCGGTTCCGGAAGAGCCGCCGAAAATCCGGTTGGTGGAAGAACAACGCGCTCACGCTCCCGCGTCAAAACGTCCGCCGGTGATTTCGCCGTCCAAAAACAGGTCGCGACGTTTCCCTCCTCCTCCTCCTCCAGCGTAGGACGCTGCGCTGCGGGATATACGGGTGAAACACGGGGGAAAGCCCGCGGTCACTCTGCGCACTCCACTGGTCCCCCTCAATTGTTCTTCGCCGCCGGCGGTTGCTGGATCTGCAATACTGGAAACGGGAAGTGGATTTTCAATTCGTCATCGAGGTGGACTTCGACCCAGTAAACGCCGGGCCGCTCGAACTGCACGCCGCCAAAGAGTGTGACGTTGGTGGCGCTGACATTTTCGTCGGCGAGCTGGAATGCGCAGTCGGACTCGCGCAACACCGTGACTTCATCGGTGGTCAGCAGTCGGACCCGTTGCGTGAACCGGCCGCGCCCGGCGCACCAGCGCACCCAGACGAACAGCTTGAAGGCCGTGACGGGAAACTGCGGCGATTGGAGGCAGTTGACGACGCCGACGAGCGTCTGGCTGGCGGGATTCATTTCCTGCCGGACGTCCTCGCAAACCAGCACGGCTTGGAGATCAGGAATATTTTTATCAGTCATGGTGCCTCGGCGGTGGCTCAATAGGTGAATTTCAAACTCAAGAAAACACAGTTGTCCGTCGTTTGGTTCTGCAGCGCCGGCACTGTGTAAACCTTCAGGCTATAACCCAGTTGTGCGCTCAGATCCTCACGCAGTTGGTAGGTTGGTGCGACCTGGAACTGCCAGCACTCATTGTATGTTGACTGAACGCTGGACAATGAGCTGTTTCGGCCGGCGAACTCCAGCGCGGCGGAGGTGCTCAAATGGAGGTTTGGCGAAACACGCTGGCTCAGGCGTGAATAATAGGCCTCGGTGAGGTCCTCGTAGAAATCCGGCAGATAATTCTCCTGAACTGACTGGCGGCGGCCGACGGTCAACGTTGCGTCGTACGGCAGCGTGTAGCTCAGGTTCAGGTCGTTGCTGGGGTTTACCACGTGCTTGCCGGACAATTCTTCCCGCATCTCGGTGCCGATACTGGCGCCGGCCTTGAGTTTGCTGGTCAGTTGTTGCTCGATGCCGAACGACCCGATCTCGGCTCGGTAGCTGGACGCAGACAGGGTGTAGTCCACTTGCTTGGTCTGCAATCCGCTGGTGAGCTTGGTGCGGCGCGTCGCTTGCCAGTCGGCGTCGAGACCGAGGCTGCTGACGGCATGGTCGTTTGTCATCGCCATCCCGCGTTCCTGGTAATTCCACATCGAGTGTGAGTAGAAAGGCTTCACCGACCAGTTGTCCGTGCCGGCGTAAACCGCCCGTGTCGTGAGGCTGTTAAGCGCCAGGCTGCCTTGGGCCGCGCCGGTCTCGGTGAGCGGACTCTCCTGCGGAAACTGCAACGAGCCGTCCATCTGCAAAGCCAGATCGCGCGCCACGGGGCGTTCATAGGCGGCTTTGAAGATGTCCTCGCCGGAGCGCTGGCCGCGCGCAATCGCCTCCGCACTGACCGCGGAGGTGTTCTTGGTGTAGTGCAGATCCAGATCATCGAGCGGTTTCAAGCGCGGCACGGAGTCCGCCTTCTGGGCCGAAGTGAGGAAGTCTGAGAATTTGAGAGACGGCATGGCGTCCGCTTCCGAAGCCCTCGCGTGGGCAGACAGCGCCGCCGCCGCGGCCAGCCCTGCGATCAGCCACAGCCATCGGCCCCAATATCTCCCGGATAGACTCCGCCTTTGCACGATTTGGGATTCTTACCCAAGATCGCCGCGCTGTAAAGCGGTCCGACACACTAAGCCATTGCCACAAGTGCCAGTCGGGGGTAATGTTTAGCAGTTTCGTATGACTGTGGTAACCGCCAACCAGGCTCTTCCCGAGACCGACGCGCGGCCGGAAGCCGGCGCGAGAGATCGGGCGGATGGCTATGAGCGACTGATTCGCTATGTTCGCGAGAGCGGCGCGTCGGTGGCGACGCTCGACGTCGACCGGGAGCGATGTTTGCGTCAGACTGTAGCCCATTACCGGCGGTTCCTTGCAGAGCTGCTGAGCTGGCCGCAGTTCCGCCAGAGTATCCAGATCGAGATGCAGTTGCGTGACCTGCGTGGTGGCCGTCAGGGCGTGAGCACGGAACAAGCCATCCAATCGTTGCTGGTGGAATCGCAAAAAGACGTGTTGCTCGGCGTGCTGGAGAGTTTTACCGGCAACATCACCGCCCGGCAGGCCCGGCACATCCTCTTCCAGTTGGGCGCCGAGAACGACATCCCCGCCTCCCGCCGGCGATGGTTGCTGCCGAACGAATTGGTGGCGCTCTGCGACAGGCTCAAGCTGCATATCAAGCGCGACTATCGGCGCTACAAGGCGGCGCAGACGGATTTGTTCTTTTCGCACGTGCGGCTGGTCTATGACCTCGCGGGCCGCATGGAGTCGGGGTCGGATCGGTTTCACGACGCATTCCAGGAAGGTTGCATGGCATTGCTCCATGCGATCGACAAGACTGCCAACACCACCGGCTGCCGGCTCTCGACGTGCGCGCAGGAATGGATTCGCGGTGCGATGCTCCGTTTTCTGCAATCCCAGCGCGCGCCGGTGCATGTGCCCGTGAACGCGCTGCCGCGCCTGCGCCAGTTGGACGTGATGCCGCAGCGCGTGCCGCTGGAAACGGCATGGGCGGATCGCGACGAAGCGCACGACGAATGGTCTGTGCATCCGGCGGAGACGATGACGCGGCGCGAAATCCGCCCGCTGCTGGAGCGGCTTTTTGAGTGTCTGACAGACAAACAACGGCAGGTGATCGTGCTCCGTTACGGCTTCAACACCGCTGGCGTGGCGTATTCGCTCGAAGAAACCGCGCGGCTCATCGGCATCAGCTTTCAGGAAGTGGACCGCCGCGAGAAGCGCGCAATCGAACGCGTGCAAACCTGCGGTTCGCGCGAGCTGTTGCGCGAACTGGCCTTGTGTCTGGCGTGACGCATTTGAAGTTTCCAATCTGAAATTTCAAATGAGCCAGCCAATCTCCCCTCAACGCAAATTCCGCCTCGGCATTCTCGGCTCCGGCAGCGGCACCAACTGCCAGGCATTGCTCGACGCGTGCGCGAAGCCGGACTTTCCCGCTGAGATCGTCGTCATCGTCAGCGACGTCGAGAACGCGAAGATCCTCGATCGCGCCCGACAGGCTGGTATCGAAGCGGCCTATATACCGCCGGGGAAATTTCGCACCAAGTTGGAACCGGAGGTGGAGCAGCGTTACGTCGCCGCCCTGCGCCAGCACAACGTGGAGCTGGTCTGCCTGGCTGGTTTCATGCGCGTGCTGAAGGACGAGTTCTTGAGGGCGTTTCCCGGCCGCGTCATCAATATCCACCCCGCTCTCTTGCCGGCGTTTCCTGGTTTGCACTCGTGGAAACAGGCGCTCGACCACGGCGCGAAGGTGGCGGGCTGCACGGTTCACTTTGTGGATGCCGGTGTGGACAGTGGCCCGATCATTGTTCAGGCCGCCGTGCCTGTTCTCGACAGCGACACCGCGCAGACGTTGCATGCCCGCATCCAGGTCGAGGAACACCGCATTTACCCCGAAGCCGTGCGGCTGATTGCCGAGGGCCGGTTGCGCATCGAAGGCCGCCGTGTGCTGCGCCGTGAGTAGGAAGAAGCCAGCGCCGCCGAAACCACGCCGGCTCTGGGGCATTCGGCCCACGGAGCGCATCAAGCCGAGCGTGAAGGTTTACTCCCGCAAGAAATTCCAGTTGCCAGCGGTGGACGACAAGACTGGCTGAAGCTGATGGCGGCAAAAAGAAACGGGAGGCTGCAACCGCAACCTCCCGTTTCGTAAAGCCGGTCACCGGCTCAGAAGAAGTGTGTAATACCGGCCGTGCCCATGATGTCGTTGAGGCCGGGGTTGGGATAGGTGATGCCGGCGTTGGACATGTGGTGCCAGCGGCCCTCGACGATCAGCGCCCAGTCGTCAGTGAAGAAATACTGCACGCCAGCGCCCGCCTGGAGGATGAACTCGAAGTCGGTCTGGCACTCGTAGATGTGCCACTGGTTGAAGCTCAAGCCCATGCCCAACTCCACGAACGGCACGAAGCGGGTGCCCGTGATGAAGTTATGCTTGTAGTTGATCGTCAGGCCTTCGGTGCCGCCGTGTACCCCTTTCAAGCCCATGCCGAAGAGGCCTTCGAACACCACCTCGCCGTTGCCTTTGAGGAAACCACCGAGGACATCCTCGCCGATCATGTCAGTGAAGACGTAGCCGAAACGGGGATTGGCGAAAGCAAAATTGTAGTTGTTCTGCGTGCCACCCATGCGCAGGGAGGAGGCGTAACCGAGCTGGAAGCCGAGTTCCATCGCTCCGGCCCGCAACGGACCACCCACTTCAGCCTCCCATGGCCCGCGTTTCTCGGCCACGTAGATTGGCGCATTCTGCCGGAGATTCTGGATGGCCGCCACCTTGTCAGGCGAAGGCGGTTTCAAATCGTTGGAAATAAGGGCAGGCTGCTGCGCCAGCGCCGCAAATCCAAAGCACTGGATCGCCGCCACAAAAACTGCCAACCGAGTATTATGGTTCAACATGACTATTCTTCTCCACCGCGACAGCCACCAAACCGCGCCATCGCTCGAAACAACACCACTTTTCATAGTGTAAAAGTCCGGCGGGGAGGTCAACTGTTTTCTTGGTTTGAGCCGGCCGCGCAACTGCGATAGGCTGACATTGGCGTTTGAGATATCGCCGCGCCGGCAAACTGGCTCACATTGCCGACGAGCCACGAGCGGAGATGATAAATTCATGATCACACGACGGGAATTTGTGAGACGAACAGCGGGCGCTGTGTTGCTGGCCGGCGCGGCAGAGGGAGCCGTGCAGCGAACGCTGGCAGCCGCGCCGAGGGTGGCGTGCGGAGTGCGTGCGCTGAAAGAACCGGCGGCCATCGCGATGTGGGATTTCTCGTGGGCGCTGCGCCACGATCCGGGCTGCGAGTTCGCCGACTGGGACAAGGTGCTCGATGGTCTCGTTGAACGCGGCTACAACGCCATCCGTTTCGACGTGTTCCCGCCGCTGGTCGCGACCGGTCCCGATGGGCGCGTCAACGATTCGCATCATTTCCCCAAGAACGACAAGAAGCCGGTGATGTGGGGCAACCAGTTCCCGACGACGCTTCATCCGCGCCAGGCGCTGAAGGAGTTCATCCCGCGCTGCCTCGACCGGGGCCTCCTGTTGGGTCTCTCGACGTGGTTCTTCGGGCCGGGCCATGATCCCAAGCGCGTAAACCAATGGGTGGAAAACGTCCAGGGTCTCGATGGTTTCGTTCGCGTGTGGGATCAGACGTTGCGGTTTCTCAAGGACAATGACCTGCTCCACAACATCTATTACGTGGACTTGCTCAACGAGTATCCGCTCTTCAGCGGGTTCAAGTGGCTTCGAGACCACATGGACAGCGATATGAAGGTGCGCAGGGAGAAGGCCAAGGCCGAAGGCGTCCACGAATGGAAGGAGCAAGCCGGCAGTTACAACAATGAGGCTTCGCGCAAGTTCTACACCGGCTTCGCCAACGACACCATCACACGCCTGCAGGTGAAGTGGCCGGACCTCGATTTTTTGTTCTCGCTCACCTACAACCGCTCGGCCGACTGGCGTGCAATGGCGACGACGAAGATCGCCGCGCTGGATGCGCACTACTGGTTCGTCATGAATCCGCTCCTCTCCGCCAAAACCGGCTACTGGGAAAACATCCACAGGCTTGCCGACAGCGACGCCGGGTTTCCGAAGGTCCAGGAGGCGTTGATGAAGAACTGGACGGCGCACAAGCCGAAGCTGATCGAGTGGATGGACCAGCAGATGGCCGAAGTCGCCGCGCTGGGCCGCCAGCACAACAAACCCTGCGGCAACACCGAAGGCTGGGGCACCATCAACTGGCTCGATCATCCGGCGTTGAGTTGGGACATCATCAAGGAAGCCGGCGAAATCTGCGCGAGCCTTGGCCGCAAGCACGGCTACCGATTCAACTGCACCTCCAACTTCACCCACCCGCAGTTCCCGCGCCTCTGGGCCGATACGGCATGGCACAAGCGTGTCACGGCAAAGATTCGGGGATGATTTGGCGCGCCAGAGCCTTGAGGATTATTATCGCAAGAGTAAAGATACCTCCCATGAACGAGATGATTCCTTCCTCTGTGTCACGACGTCAATTCCTGACAAATACCGGTCGGCTCGCCGCGGTTTCCGCGCTGGCTGGTGTGGTGCTGCCACAGGTCCACGCGGCCGGCGGCGACACGATCCAGGTGGCCCTGATCGGCTGCGGCGGGCGCGGTACCGGCGCGGCCGGCAACGCGCTCTCGACCCAGAGCGGCCCCATCAAGCTGGTTGCGATGGCCGACATTTTCGAGGAGCGCCTCCAGCGCAGCCACGATGCCCTGAAGAAAACCGCCAGCAGCAGCGCGGCCGCCCCAACGAGCGCGGCGAGCGCCGACAGACATATGGGTGGTTTCCATGCCGGGCAGATTGACGTGCCGCCCGAGCGACGGTTCCTCGGCTTCGATGCTTATCAGAAGGCGATGGACTGCCTGAAGCCGGGCGACATCGCGATCCTGACCACGCCCGTCGCGTTCCGGTGGGTGCATTTCCAATACGCCATCGCCAAGGGGATCAACGTCTTCATGGAGAAGCCGATCACAGTAGATGGCCCCACCACGCGCAAGATGCTCCAACTCGGCGAGGAGTCGGTGAAGAAGAACCTCAAGGTTGGCGTGGGCTTGATGTGCCGCCACTGCAAGGCCCGTTGGGAACTCTACGACCGCATCAAGTCCGGCCAGATCGGCGACCTCATGACGCTGCGGAGCTACCGGCTCGTCAGCCCGGCCGGCGCCGTCGGTCCGCGCCCGGCCGGCATCAGTGAGTTGCTTTACCAAATCCAGAAGTACCTCGGCTTCATGTGGGCCAGCGGTGGCGTGTTCCACGACTACGTCGCGCATAATGTTGACGAATGCTGTTGGATGAAGGACGCGTGGCCGGTAAAGGCCCACGGCTTGGGCGGCCGGTGTTATCGCGGCGACGCCATTGACCAGAACTTCGACAACTATTCCATCGAATACACCTTTGCGGACGGCACGAAGCTCTATCTCAATTCGCGCTACGCAGCCCGCTGCCACAATGAGTTTGCCAGCTATGCCCACGGCACGAAAGGCGCGGCCGTCATCTCCACCTACATGCACACGCCGGCCAAATGCCGCATCTACAAGAGCCAGACGATGGCCGATGGCGACCTCGTGTGGGCGTTCCCGCAACCGGAGCCGAGCCCCTACCAACTGGAGTGGGACCACCTTGTCGAGGCCATTCGCCAGAACAAACCCTACAACGAGGTCAAGCGCGGCACTGAAGCGAGCCTGGTGGTTCTCATGGGCCGCATGGCTGTCCACACCGGCCAAATTGTCACCTTCGACCAGATGCTCAACCACGAGCACGAGTTCGCGCCGCAGGTGGCGCAGCTCACGATGGATTCCCCCGCTCCGCTGCAGGCCGAGGCTGGTGGCAGCTATCCCATGCCCAGTCCGGGATTCAAGAAGCTGGAGTTCTGACGGATTCGGTCTGGCGAATCGCAACCAGCCGGCAGTTGCGGTGTTTTGAAGAAGGTCGCCCCGTGGCGGCCGGAAATAGTTGCGAGGAGCCAACGAATGAAAACAAAGATCCTGCTTTGCGTGCTGGCCATTTCAGCGGCGGCGAGTTCTGGTGTGGCAGCCGATGCGCCGGCTTCCAAACGTTTGAACATCCTTTTCTGCTTCGCCGACGACTGGGGGCGTTACGCAAACTGTTACACAACGGTCGAGAGCAGGCCGTCCATCAACCAGGTTCTCAAGACGCCGGTCGTTGACCGCATGGCGCGCGAGGGCGCGCTGTTCAAGAACGCGTTCGTCACCGCGCCGAGCTGCACGCCGTGCCGCAGTTCGCTGTTGTCGGGACAGTATTTCTTCCGCACGCGGCGCGGCGCGATCCTGCAAGGGGCCCAGTGGGACGAGAGCATTCCGAGCTACCCGCTGCTGCTGCGCGACGCGGGCTATCACATCGGCAAGAGCTACAAGGTCTGGAGTCCCGGCACACCCGCTGACGCGCCTTACGGTGGCCAGCAATACGCTTACGAAAAGGCCGGCCGCGACTTCTGTAACTTTTCCGAGAACGCGACGCGACTGGTGCGCGGCGGCATGACGTTCGAGGCGGCGAAGCAGAAGATTCTGTCCCAAGTGCGCGGCAACTTCGAAGCGTTTCTCGCCGACCGAAAAACCGGCCAGCCATTCTGCTACTGGTTTGGCCCGACACTCACACACCGCGCCTACGAGAAGGATTCCGGCAAGGCGCTCTGGGGCATCGAGCCGGACTCCATCAAAGGCAAGCTGCCGAAATTCATGCCGGACGTGCCGGAGGTACGCGCGGATTACACCGACTACATGGGCGAGATCCAGGCGTGGGACGCCGGCGTCGGCGTGTTGATTAAGAAACTGGAGGAGATCGGCGAACTCGACAACACACTCGTCGTCATCAGCGGCGACCACGGCATGCCCGGCGTGCCCGGTGGTAAGTGCAACCTCTTCGACTTCGGCGTCGGCGTGGCGCTGATCGCGCGCGTGCCCGGCGTGCCCGGCGGCCGCGTGCTGGACGACTTCGTGAACCTGATGGACCTCGCACCGACGTTCCTCGAAGCCGGTGGCTTGAAGCCGCCCGACGTGATGACCGGCCGCAGTCTGATGAACGTTCTGCGCTCGAAAGAATCCGGCCTCGTGGACCCGTCGCGCACGTGGGTCGTTACGGGCCGGGAGCGCCACGTGGCCGCTGCACGCGAGGGCAATCTGCCGTATCCGCACCGCGCGCTGCGCACGGCGGACTTCCTCTACGTCCGCAACTTCGCGCCCGACCGCTGGCCGATGGGCAGCCCGAAGTTCACCAGCCGGGCGGATTTGCCGTCCGCCGACGAACTGGAGCACAACACCTTTGTTGCCTTCGCCGACATGGATGCCAGCCCGACGAAAGCGTGGCTGGTCGGGCAATACGCGTTGCCGCAGTGGCAATGGCACTACGACTACGCCTTCGCGAAGCGCCCCGCCGAGCAACTCTTCGACCTTCGCAAAGACCCCGACCAAACCGTCAACGTCGCCGACGATCCCGCCTATGCCGACGCGAAGCGCGAGATGTCCGCGCGACTCATGAAGATTCTCGCCGAAGCCAATGACCCGCGCGTCACCGGCGATGGCCAGACCTTCGAGCGTTCGCCCTACACTGACCCGGAGCCCGTCCGTCCCGGCAAAAAGGGCGGCAAGAAAAGAACGAAGTAATTGGTTGCCCCCGGCCACGATCGCGGCTGCCGCTTCCATCGTGCTTCGAACCTCCCGTTCACGCCGGGTTTTGGATTGTTTCGCCACGAACGGTGACGTAGCCTCCGTCGCGTTCTCTGTTTTGTCAGGCGATGAACAAGCTACCCATCACTGTGGCCATGATTTCCGGCGCGGAAGCCAAACGCATCGCCCGCGCTCTGGAGAGCGTTTCCGCTTGGGCCGGTGAAATCATCATCGTTCTGAACGCCGACGTGGCCGACGGGACCGACGAGATCGCCGCCAAGTTCGGCGCGAAGGTCTTCCGCGAGCCTTGGAAAGGCCACGTTGCCCAGAAGAACTCCGCCGCCGCAAAGGCCACCCAGCCGTGGGTGCTTGGCTTGGACGCCGATGAAGTGGTTTCCCCTGAACTCCAGCGCGACATCGCGAGCCTGCTCGAACGCGCGGGCGAGGCGGCGCGGTGCGCGGCTTACAGTTTTCCTCGCTGCACGTTCTATCTTGGGCGCTGGATTCGCCACGGCGACTGGTATCCCGACCTCCAGACGCGCCTTTGGCAGCGTGGCCACGCGCAGTGGCAGGGCACGGACCCGCACGACAAACTCGTCGCCGACGGCCCTGTCGGCCGGTTGCGCGGCGAGTTGCTGCACTACAGCATGGAAAGCCTCGACCGCCAACTCGCCAAGATCAGCGTTTACGGCGATTACTTCGCGCGGCACTGCGTGGAGCGCGGCTATAAGCCCGGTGCACTCGATTTCGCGGTGCGTCCGCTCTGGCGCTTCCTGCGCTGCTACTTTCTGCGGCTGGGTTTCCTGGATGGCTGGGTCGGGTTCTATCTCGCGTGGCAGACCGCTTTCGCCTGCCTGACTCGTTACGCCAAGGCCCGCGAGGCCATGATGGCCGCCGCTTCTTCCCCATGCTCGACCTCTCCGTCATCATCGTCACCCGAAACACCTGCTCGCTAACCTGCGCGGCCATCCAGTCGGTTCTCGATGCCCGCGATGATCTGAGCAAGGAGATTCTCCTGGTGGACAACGGCTCCACCGATGGCACGCTCGCCACCGTGGCGGCCGAGTTTCCGTCCGTCATCGGCATCCGCTCCGAAAACAACCTCGGCTTCGCCCGCGCCAACAACCGCGCAGCGAGCAAGGCTCAGGGCAGTTTCCTGCTCCTGCTGAACTCCGATGCCGAGGTCAAACCGGATTCGCTCGGTGCCGCCATCGCTTGGATGCGCGAGCATCCCGACTGCGGCGTGGCGGGCGCGCAGTTGGTCAACCCCGACGGCTCCCTGCAAAACTCCATCGCCAATTTTCCGACCCTCGCCACCGAGCTGCTGAACAAATCGCTCCTGCGCCGCCTCTTCCCGCGCCGATACCCCGGCAAGGAACATCGGTCCACCGAACCGGTCGAGGTCGAGACCATCGTCGGCGCCTTCATGCTCATCCGGCGCGAGACCTGGGACGCGCTGGGCGGGCTCGACGAGCGTTACTTCTTCTTCCTCGAAGAAACCGACTTCTGCCTCCACGCCCGTCGGCGCGGCTGGCGCGTCATGCACCTGCCGCACATTCGCGTCGCTCACGGCCAGGGCCGCAGCGCGCGACAAGTGCGGCCGGAGGCGCGCATCGAGTATTGGCGTTCCCGCTACCTTTACTTCGCCAAGAACCACCACCCCGCCGCGTGCCGTCTGCTGGCCGCCGGGCTGGCCGCGCGCCTGCTGGTGGACTGGCTCTCCAGCGGCTTGATGACTCTTTTCACGCTCGGCAGAAATGAGAAGTGGAAAGAGCGCCTGCGCGTTCACACCGCCCTCCTTCGCTGGCATCTGTGCGGCCAACCGCAGGACGTGGGGTTGCCGAGATAAACGGCGTTCTGAACGCAGAGGCGCAGAAAGGCGCCGAAAAACGCGAAGGGAGGATCGAGAAGAGTGGGGCAGGGCGACTCTCGGTTCTCATGCGTTTCATCCTTCGGCCGCCTTCAATAGCCGCAGTCTAACTGGGCATTGCGGTGCCTTTTAGCTTTATGTTGGCGGACATGGAACGGACAAAGTCCTCACGCTCTTGAATCGATGAAAAGGCGCTGATGGGAATTCTGGCATAGCCACGGTCCTCGAAATCCAGATACACAAAAACCTTGTCTTCATAGATGCGCGTCAAACCTGACAGCGGAAATGAAATCCGCGTGCCATTATTTTCGCTCGTATAATAACCGTCGCTAACTTCGCAAATATGAGTTTCGGAACCCGGTATTGATGCGAGATAGCGTACAGCCATCTTACGGCCAGCAAAAACACACACCTTCTGACACAGGCAGAAGAGGATCCATATAAACAGGCACATGCCAACGACGCGATCAGGAATCCCGATAATCCAATGTGCGCCAAGGAAGAAGACTGCCACAAAAGTGGAAATCAGAAGGAACTGAAGCCATAGCGGCATGAACTTGTCGCGCATTTTGCGTTGGACATGCATTCCGAAGGCGACCGACTCAGCCGCAGGTATTTTGTAGGTATAGCGCATGGTTACGGTTCCCTTTCAGTGGTGTCCGACAACCGACCACGACATTTCTGCTTTTCAGTCGAAGTCTTTCCGTCCTTGTAAACGAGCTTGGTGCGTAAAATTCCTTGAGCCTTTTGCGCATCTCGCTTCCATTTCTCGTTGCACTTGGTTGCAAGCTTCTTCAACGAAAGTTCATCTAATTCGCTCAAGCCCTCCAGACAGTTTCCGCCGTCACCACGATTCAACCAGTGGTCCCGTTTCCGTTTCCGTTCCGTGACATGGTAGCTTCTTGCCATGCGTCGTAATGGTTCTTCGACTTCGACTTCGACTTCGCCGGGCATAGTCCTCTCGGCGGCTTGCGGGGGCAAGCGGTTTTCGCTGGGGAAGTTAAGAGTGAAAGTGAAGAATAGAGGGGTTTAGGCGTAGTCAGAATTCCGCCAACTCTTAACTCTTAACTCGCCTCACGGCGCAGGCGAGTGGTAATAGAACAACATGGTCGAGTTTCTGCGGCGGTACAGGACGGTTTTATTGCTGCTGGTGATCGTGGCGGCGTACTACCCGCGGTTTGCCAGCCGGCCAGACGGGATGACGCTCTATCCGCTCGGGGCGGAGGCGCTGCTGCACGGGCAGGCGCTGGAGATCGGTGCGCAAGGGTTCACGTATCCACCGTTTTTTGCGTTTGTGATGATTCCGTTCGTGCCGTTGCCGATGTGGCTGAGGAATCTGGTCTGGTATGCGGTGCTGGTGGGGGCGACGTGGCTCAGTTACCGATTGTGCGAGCGGCTGACGGTGGGGAATTTTCCAGAACTGTCGCAGGGGAAGAAAATCTTCTGGCTGCGGGTGTTGTCGCTGGTGTTGAGCCTGAAGTTCATGCTGGCCGTGCTGGAAAACCAGGCCTACGACGTGATCGTGTTCCTGTGCGTGCTGGCGGGGCTGTGGGGGATGCAGGCCGGGAAGGACTTGCGCGCGGCGGCCGGCTTTGCGCTGGCGGCGGCCCTGAAGGCGACACCATTGTTGTTCCTGCCCTATCTGCTGCTGCGACGCCGGGTGAAGCTCTTCCTGCTGTGCGCGGTGTTCTATGCGGGCTTCTCATTCCTGCCGGACGTGTTCTTCACGCCGCAGGGCGCGCCGCACGGTTACTTCGTCACGTGGGTCCACGACCTTGCGGTGGGATCGGTTCGCAACAAGCCGGTGGCAGAGCAGACACGGCATTGGGAGCAGGCCAACCTGCTGAACCAATCGTTGCGCGGGATGGTGTATGAGTTCGCGCACCAGACCAGCGGCGCGATGTCGCGGCGGAACGTTTTGCTCGCCGTCTATCTCGGTTTCGCGCTGATTGTTTTCGTGCTGCTGCTGCGGTCGGGCCGGACGCCGCATGCACTGCTTCTGGATGGTTCGCTGATGTTGATCAGCATGCTCATGCTCTCGCCACAGAGCAGCAAATCAAGTTTCGTGGCACTGATGCTACCCTACGTGGTGTTGTCCGCTTGCGTATTGCAAGAGACGCGAGCGCGATGGATCGGTGGTGGTGTGCTGGCGGTAAGCTTTGCGCTGACCACGCTCACGTCAAAGGGCATCATCGGCAAACGCCTCGCGGAAGTCTGCCTGACATCGGGTTGTGTCACGGTCGGGACGCTGGTGCTGCTGGTGTTCATCGGCTACCTCGTCTTGAGACGCGCAGGGCGGCAGCAGGCTGTCGCCTGAGGCCGTTTCGCGCAAAAGACAAACCAGTTTTCCGCATTCGGACACGCGCGCTACTCCCGGCTGCTATACGGTTTCGCCGGGGATGAACTTCGGCATCAGGCGGATGGCGTGCGCGGGCAGCGTGCCGGTCCCGGCGAGTTGCCGGGCGGCCATCGAGAGATGACGCGCGAACTGTGCCTGATTGACGGCATAGCGGGCAACAACGGGCGTGGTGGATTCCAGGAACGGATCGTTGTCGCGTGAGATGACCGCCACGTCCTGCGGGATGCGCTTGCCAAGTCGCATCAGGTGCATCATCACCGTTAACACGCACGGAGAACGGGCCACGAGAAACGCGGTGGGTGGATTCGGAGAGGACAAGGCTTCATCCAGCATGGCGCACAAGTGCGCCGTGGTCCCGTCGTGACGCAGCACGCGCAACTGTGCGGTTCCCTGCATCGTGGCGATCGCCTCGCGCAGTCCCTCTTCGCTCACGAAATCGCCGCCGTAGGCATCCTGCGGCAGCACGAGCGCGAGCCGCCGGTGTCCCTTTCGCAAGAACACTCCACCCGCGTGGCGACAGGTGGCGCGAAAATCCACATCCACCGACGGCAGAGCGACGTCCGGCGCGCACGAGCCCGCCACTACGCATGGCAATTGCTGGCGGATGAACCAGCGTTGCATCGGCTCCTTGGAGCCGAAGACGAGCCAGACGGCGCTCGGGTTCTGACGAACCAGCTTGTCGAGAGCGCGCACGGGCTGCGCGGAGAAACACGCGGGATTGACGTGGAGTTTCGTCGAGTAGCCCGCCTCGGCGAGTTTGTCCCGCAGCACGTCCAGCACGAACATCATCGGCGACGGCATCGCCAGCAGCGGGTTGGCGGAAAGCATCGCGATTTCCTTTTTGTGCGCGCGCCGGCTGGCGGCGGGCCTTGCGCGAATGCGGCGGCGCTGACGGTCTGAAACATCGAGCCAGCCGCTGCGCTGCAGTTCTTCGAGAGCGGCGCGCAGCGTGGGGCGGCTGACCTGGAGATGCGCGCACAGCTCGCGCTCGCCCGGCAGGTGCGTCCGCCAATGCCCGGCCCGGATGGCTTCGCGCAGGCTTTGCACCGTCTGCGTGACGAGCGAAAGCCGCTGCGGCAGAAAAGGCATGGGCGCAACGTTCGTATTCATCTGGTCAGGTAAACTGACCAGAAGACTACGGTTGTTTTCCCCCCGAAGGCAAACCGATACTGGGCCCATGTTTGATTTCAACACCACGTTGGTTTCACGGCGTCACACCCCCATCGGTTCATGGATCTCCCCGGCTGTCTTTCGCGCGCTTTGCGCCCTCATGCTGGCAGCCGGCCTGCCCGCGAACGCGGCCGATGACAAGCCGCTCGACATCGGCTCGCGACGCGAGTTGTTCGTCGACCCTTTCCTGATCGACAAGCTCAGCGGCGCGCAATTGCATCTGCATACGCCGCGCGATGAGGGCATCGCATTCCGTTTCGATCAACCTTGGGAGGGTCCTTTCAGCGGCTATGTGACCATCGTGAAGGACGGCAACCGTCTGCGGGCATACTACCGCGGAAAAGCGGTGTCGGATCGCGACGGGAGTACCAGCGAGATCACCTGTTGCGCAGAATCCACCAACGGGCGGCGATGGACGCGGCCGGAGGTCGGGCAGTTCGAGATCCAGGGAACGAAGAAGAACAATGTCGTCCTGGCGAATGCGTCTCCTTCAACGCACAACTTCTGCCCGTTCCTCGATACGCGGCCCGGTGTCGCGCCCGATGAACGTTACAAGGCGCTCGGCGGCACGATGGAAGGCGGCGGATTGATTGCCTGGAAATCCCCCGATGGCTTGCGCTGGCAGCGGATGGCGTCCGAACCGGTGATCCCCAAGGCGATGGTTCCTTTCAAATACATGTTCGATTCGCAAAATGTGCCGTTCTGGTCGCCGGTGGAGCGCAAATACCTCTGCTATTTCCGCGTGTTCGAGAAGAGCATCCGCCGCATCGTCCGCAGCGAGAGCGATGATTTCCTGCACTGGTCGCCGCCGGTCTTGATGGAGTATCGCCATCCGTCGGGGCCGGCTCCGATCGAGCATCTTTACACCAACCAGACCCATCCCTATTTCCGCGCGCCACACATCTACATGGCCATTGCAGCGCGGTTCATGCCCGGCCGCCGCGTGCTCACCGACGAGCAAGCCAAGGCCATCAAGGTAAACCCGGGCTATTTCAAGGACACGTCCGACGCCATCTTCATGACGACCCGTCCCTGCGAAGGAGCCGGCCACGCCGCCTTCTATGACCGGACATTCCTGGAAGGCTTCATCTGCGGCGGCATCGGCCCGGAGAACTGGGTGTCGCGCACCGGCTATCCCGCGCTGAACGTGGTGCAAACCGGGCCGAACGAGATGTCGATCTATGTGAACCAGAATTACGCCCAGCCCACGGCACACCTGCGGCGCTATTCGTTGCGACTCGACGGCTTCGCGTCGTTGAGAGGTGGTTATCACGGCGGCGAGATGGTGACCAAACCACTGGTCTTCGCCGGCCGCAAACTGTCGCTGAACTTCGCGACCTCCGCCGCGGGCGGCGTCAAGATCGAGTTGCAGGACGCGAGCGGCCAGCCATTGCCGGGTTACTCACTGGCGGATTGCCAGGAGCAAATCGGCAACGAACTCGACCGGGTGGTAAACTGGAAGGGCCGCTCCGACCTCAGCGCGCTCGCCGGCAAACCACTGCGCCTGCGCTTCGCGATGAAAGACGCGGACGTCTTCGCGATCCGCTTCGCCCCCTGATCCTCACCTCGTCTCTCACCCTTCCAAAACACCAAACACCATGACCAGCAAAAACATCCTCCAATCATTGCTGGTGTTCGCTGCCGGTTTGGTTGCATTCGCCGCCAACCAGGCATGCGCAGCCGATGCACCTCTCGACATCGGCTCGCGTCGCGAACTATTCGTGGATGACACGCTTGTGGGGAAGCTCGGCGGGAAGGCGGAACTTCGGTTGCACCATCCCGTGCCACGGGAGATCGCCATCGTGCATGACGCACCATGGGAAGGCAGCGCCACCGGGTATCACAGCATCTTCAAGGATGGCGACCTCTACCGCATGTATTACCGCGGCTGGCACCTCACGGTGGAGGCGGGCAAGCTCAAAAGCAACGAGCATCCGATGTTCTACTGCTATGCCGAGAGCAAGGATGGCATCCACTGGACCAAGCCGAAGCTGGAGCTGCATGAGTTCAAGGGTTCCAAGGCCAACAACATCGTGATGATCGGCGGCCAGGCCGGCAATATGACCCTGGATATGGAGAACGCGGCGTTCTTCAGGGATGACGATCCACAGGCGGCCCCCGCCGCCCGCTACAAGGCGCTGATACACTCCAGGAAACCGAACGGACTCGCCGCGTTCAAGTCCGACGATGGCCTGCATTGGTCCTTGATGAGCGATGCGCCGGTCATCACAGCGGGCGCCTTCGATTCGCATAACATCGCCTTTTGGGACTCCGTGCGCGGAGAGTATCGGGCTTACTGGCGCTACTTCACTGCTGGCGTGACCAATGAAAAGAATTGGAAACCAGGCGGCCATCGTGACATTCGCACGGCGGCCTCGAAGGACTTCATCCATTGGGAAAACCAGCAAAACCTGAGCTATGCGGATTCGCCCGCTGAGGAACTCTACACCAACGCGGTCATGCCCTACCACCGCGCTCCTCATCTGCTGATCGGATTTCCCACGCGCTACATCGAACGCGGCTGGTCCGGCTCCATGCGGGCGCTTCCGGAACGCGGGCATCGCGAACTGCGCGCAAAGTTCTCCGAACGCTACGGCACCGCCATCACGGAAGGTTTGTTCATGGCGAGCCGCGACGGGGTGAAGTTCAAGCGCTGGAATGAGGCGTTTTTGCGGCCCGGCATCGAGCGGCCTGGCACATGGTTCTACGGCAGCCATTACCTGGGCTGGCAGGTCGTGGAAACGAAGTCCGCGATGGAAGGCGCGCCCAACGAACTGTCCCTCTATGCCACCGAGAACTACTGGACCGGGGCCAGTAAGAGCTGCGCACTTCGCCGCTACTCACTGCGGTTGGACGGCTTCGTTTCGGTCAACGCACCCATGAGCGGCGGCGAACTCGTCACCAAACCCTTGACCTTCAAAGGCAACAAGCTCGCGCTGAACTTCGCCACCTCCGCCGCTGGCAGTGTGCGCGTGGAAATTCAGGACGCGAAGGGCAAAGCGTTGCCCGGCTTCTCCCTCGATGATTGCCCGCCACTTTTCGGCGACACCATCGAGCGGACCGTCACGTGGAAGGACGGCGGCGATGTCAGCGCGCTCGCCGGCAAACCACTGCGCCTGCGCTTCGTGCTGAAAGACGCGGACGTCTTCGCGATCCAGTTCACACCGTAGTCAAACCCCAACCCCATCAAAACCATGAACTCTCATCCCGCCGCATCCATGTCCCGCCGCCGTTTTCTCCAGACGACGGGCAGTCTTTCCGTCGCCGCGCTTGCCGGCTTGCCACGCCGCGCCATGGCCGCCCCGGAGGCGAAGATCATCGAGACCAAAATCATCAGCCAGCAGCCGGAATATTACCACGGCTGGCCGACCATTGCGCGGCGGGCGAATGGCGAACTATGGGTGACATGGTCCGGCGGGCGCGAGTCGCACGTTTGCCCCTTCGGGCAGGTTCTCGCCATGACGTCGCGCGACGACGGCGCGTCGTGGACATATCCGCGCGTGCTGCTCGACAGCGCCACCGACGACCGTGACTCCGGCGTTCTCGAAACCGCCAAGGGCACGCTGCTGGTCACCACGTTTACCTCGCTCGCTTATGAGCCGCATCTTGAGAAGCAGGCCGCGTTCAACGAGCTATCGTCCAAGGGCTGGACGACGGCGAAAATGGCGCCGGAACAGCTCGCGCACTGGAAAGCATGCCACGCGCGGCTGAGCGACGCGGAACGCAAAGCCGAGCTTGGCCAGTGGCTCATCCGTTCGACCGACGGCGGCAAGAGCTGGTCCACGCGGCTTCCAACCATCGTGAACAGCCCGCATGGTCCCATCCAGCTTCGCGACGGCCGGTTGCTGTATGCCGGCAAGCAGTTGTGGACCGACGACAAGAAGATCGGCGTGTGCGAGTCCACCGATGACGGCCAGACGTGGCGCTGGCTGGCCGAAATTCCAACGCGCAAGGGCGACGCGGTTGTGAAAGGTTATCACGAGTTGCACGCCGTTGAAGCCAATGACGGCACGATCATCGCGCAGATCCGCAACCACAATAAAGCGAACTTGGGTTGGACCCTGCAAACCGAATCGAAGGACGGCGGCAAAACCTGGAGCGAGCCGCATCCCATTTGCTATGGCCTTCCCTCGCATCTGCTCAAGCTGCGCAACGGCCACTTACTCATGACCTACGGCCACCGCCGCGCGCCGTTCGGCAACCAGGCGCGCGTGAGCGCCGACAACGGCAAGACTTGGGGCGAGGCGATGATCATCTCCGGCGACGGCCTCGGTGGCGATCTCGGCTATCCCAGCACCGTGGAATTGGCGGACGGTTCACTGTTGACGGTCTGGTATGAACAAATGAAGAAGCCCTCAAAAGCGGTGCTCCGACAGGCGCGGTGGACGCTTCCCTCTTGATTTTAGAACCATGCGTCCATCCTTCATTGCCGTCGCCATCCTGGCTTCATGCCTGGTCCTGAATGTGTCTGCACAGTCGGACGAGGCTGCGGCGGTGGCGCACGCAAACGACGGCACGTATCTGTATCTCTCGGCAAACAACGGCGAAGCGCGGCTGTATCTCGGCGTGCCGAACGCCGACTCTCTCGACATGACGCTGGACCCGGGCACAACGCTCGTCGGCCCGGGCGGTGGGTTGCTTCAGACTAACCGAGTCGAGGCGGCCAGCGCGATGCTCGTCACACCCCGGAACGAACTACAGATTGCCTGGACCAGTGAACAGCGGGTTTTTCTGGCAACGTGTTCTCTTGCTGGCAAAGGCGGCGCGAGGCGCGCGCTTCAGAAGGCATCCTACGCCGGGGTCAGCGAGCTGGGCACGGGACGACCCACAGCCATTGCCTTCGATGAGCGCGCCGGCGCGTCCGTTCTTGTGGGCGCGAGCGCAGACGAAGGCGGCACGGTATGGGTCGCGCGCGCCACTGAATCGAAGAAGTGGACCCGCGAAAACATCGCCACAGGACAAGGGGATGTCCGGCCACAGGTCGCCATCTCGAAGCTGGGCGTGGCACACGTCGTTTGGCGCAACAGTCATGGCGTGGTGTGGCACCTCGAAAACGCGGATGACGGCAAGTGGCTGCGCAGCGGAGCAACAAGCGCGCGACCGGAACGGGTCGGCGTCGCCACGGCTGAGCCGGCCCTCGCGTGCGCCCGCCATCAAGTGTTGGTCGTCCTGCCCGCGGACAAAGGCCAGCTAGAATATTCCCTCTACACAGGCCAGAACTGGAACACGAATCTTCCACTGACGGCAGGAGACAAACGCTGGAAGAAAGACAACCTCTCACAGCCCCGCCTCGTTGTGGATGGCAGGAGCGTTCCGTGGCTGTTGTTCGTGAACACGACCGGCCACCGTAAGTTCGTCTATTCTACCCGATGGCTTGGGACCGGTTGGGACACGATCCGCGAGGGTCGCGGGATTTTTCACGTGACCGACAAGTTCCTCGACAACCTAGCCGCAGTCCAGGGTTGTTATGTGCCCGCCCACGTCGCCGCTGGAGCGGACGAGTTTGGGTTGTTGCTCGTCAATCGTGAGGCATCCCAGCCGCTGCGCGCCCACCGGATCCGGACGCCGGCTCCCGTCGCGCGACCGGGCGCCGACATTCTCTTCCTGGACATGCTCGACGTGGGCGAGACGCGATGGGTCGGGCAGGCGCTGGGCACGGTGACGAAGCACCCGGCCAACCCCCTCTTGCGGCCAAGCGGCGACCCGCAGACGATTGATTCGCACCGTGTGTTCAATGGCGGGACCGTGCTTCGCGACGGTGACGGTTTTAAAACGTGGTATTCGGCGGCCAACCCCGAAGGCGACTGGAGCAAATGGATGGATTTGCTCCATCTCTGCTATGGCACCTCGAAGGATGGCCTCGCGTGGGAAAAACCCGAGCTCGGGCTGGTCGAGTTCAAGGGGCGGAAAAACAACAATGCCATCCCCGGCCTGAACATCTTCATGCCGGTCATTCCCAATCCTGACACGACCGACGCAGCCCGCAGGTTCCTCGGGTTTCATCCCAATCGGCACTCCCTGTGGTCATCGGGCGATGGCATCTCGTGGAAACAACAACCGATCAAGTGCAAGCTGCTCGGACCGGAACCGAAATGGTTCGTCTATAACTCGGTCCTCCACGATCCGGACGCGCCGCCGTCGCGGCGCTGGCGGGCTTACGGTTGCATGTGCCCGAACGAACCGCCCGTCCGGCGCGCCATTGCCTGCGCTTACAGCGCCGACGGAACCAACTTCTTCGGCCACGCCGAGAATCCCATTTTCCAGCCTGAAACGAGCAGTTCCTGGGACAAGGTCCACGATGTTGCCGTCGTCAAATACAAGGGCCACTACGTCATGCTCTATCAGACCGGCAATCATTATGATCAGCATCTGGAGCTGGCCGTCAGCCGCGATGGCGAGCATTTCGTCCGAGTCCACGACGGACAGCCGCTGATCCCGCAAGGCGCGGGCAATGCGTGGGACCGCGGGATGCACATCCCCTCGCGTCCGCTGGTGACTGAAAATGAAATCCGTCTCTACTACGGCGCCGCAAACTATCAGTCGCCGACCGACCAGCCGCTTCAATACGAGCGCTGGAAGAAATGCCGCATGGGCCTCGGCCTGGCGACGCTGCCGATTGACGGCTGGACGTATCTTCGTAACGCCCCTGATCACCATATCGGCTTCATCACCACAGTGCCGATCACGGTAAAGGACGTGAAGGACTGTGTTCTCACCGTCAACGCCGAGGCGGACAAAGACCACTACCTGCTCGCCGAGCTCCTGCACGGTGACAATGACGACCGCGTCCCGGGTTACGAGCAGGAGAACAGCGACAAGATGGACAAGCCGGGCGTCGAACAGGTCATGTCCTGGCAGGGCAAGAGCGGACTGGATGGCGTAAAGACCGGCAGCGTTCGCATCCGTATCATCTTCCGCGGACGCGGCGATGGTCCGAAGCTCCGCTCGATAGGGTTTCGCCGGAAACCGGGAGCGGTCGCGCCGCCCGTGTTCAAACCCGCGCCGAAGCTGGTCGAGAAGAACCTCGTTTACGCATCGAGCGTGTCCCATCTGCAACCGATGAAGGCATGGATGGCTTTCCGTCCCGACAGCAAGCCCAAGCCCGTCGTTGTCCTGATGCACGGCTACGGTGATCCCGTGCTCCGGCACGGGGGCCGGCGAATGCTGGGTTCGGTCCGCAACTACGCGGAGCGCGGCCTCTTTGCCATCGCCGTGGACTTGCGCGGCCGTGAAGAATCCGCCGGCCAACGTGATGATGGCGGATTGGAGATCATGGATATCTACGACGCAGTCCAGGCCGCACTGAAACAGCATCCGTCCGAGACCGACCCGGCGTGCATCAACATCATTGGCTGGAGTGGCGGCGGCGGAAACACCTTCTCCGCTGTCACACGCATGCCGGATCTCTTCAGCAATGCCGCGGCGTTCTACGGGATCACCGATTACGGTCACTGGGCGGACACATCTTTCAAAGGCGTGATTCAACCCAACGTGGGAGGAGAAACCCGGGAGGTGCCCGACCGCTACCTTGCGCGCAAGAGCCTTCTCGGCGTGGGCAACAACGCCTGCACGACCTTCCATTTCTTCTGGGACGAAAAGGAAACCATCTGCCCGCCGTGGATGGACACCGAATACCGGCGCATCGCGCGGGAAATGGGCAGGCAGAACATCACGGCCCACGAGAGCAAGCAGACGGACAAGTTTCGCTGGCTGCACGAAGGCATGGACAAAGCCAGCGCGGCGGAATCCGACCGGCTGATCGTGCCACTGTTCCTGAACCGGAACAACCCGAACCCGGCTCTCAAGCCGGAGGGCAGGCTCATGGTGCTGGGCTATCTGATGACCAAACGGTTTCAGGCCCTGTTCGGCCAGGGCAACGACGCGGTCGCGGAACTGAGCTACAAACTGTCACCGCAGGAATACCGGTTTGCGTTCTCCCGAAGGAGCTCCGATCCGGATGTTCGCGGCTGGCTGCGCATCTCCGATCGCAACGCGACGGAGGTCGCCAGTGTGCACGTGGACGGGAAGGATTTCCCATGGGAGAAGACCACCGACGGCCACATGGTCGTTCGCGACATCAACCCAAATGAGACCGTGGTGGTTCGTTTCAAATGAGCCCGAATGCTGATTTGCCCTATAACCTGTTCCAAAATATAAGTGAACCCGTCATGAGATGTCGTACCGTATATCTTCTGGCACCTTCGCCCGTCCCCGGCGGGTTGAGCCTCGTGATGAACCCATCCAAGTGAGGACAATGGATATGCATTCAATCTTGATCGTCGGCTGCGGCAGTATCGGCGAGCGGCATTTGCGTTGTTTCCAACGCACCGGTCGCGCGGATGTGGCGGCGTGCGACGCCAACGCCACGTTGGTGCAACGTGTCGCGCAGCAATACAGCGTCACCAGCTTCAACGACTTCAATGCCGCCCTTGCCGCGCGCCGTTACGACGGCATCGTCATCGCCACGCCGGCTCACACCCACGTTCCACTCGCCCTCGCCGCGCTGCAGCACGGCGCGGCAGTTTTCATTGAGAAACCGTTGAGCACCACCCTCGCGAAAGTGGACGAACTGCGCGACGCGGCGGCGAAGTCCGGCCGGTTCACGGCGGTGGCATATGTCTATCACCTGATGCCGTGGATTCTCGGCGCGCGGGAATTCCTGCGGGGCGGCGAGCTTGGACGCCCGTTGCACGTGACGATCGCGACGGGACAACACTTCCCGACATTCCGGCCAGCGTATCGCGAGATCTATTACGCGCGCCACGAATCGGGCGGCGGGGCAATCCAGGACGCGCTGACACATATCGCCAACGCCGTCGAGTGGTTGGTCGGGCCAACGACGAGCGTGTTCTGCGACGCGGCGCATCAGGCGCTCGAAGGTGTGACGGTCGAGGACACGGTGAGCGTGGCCGCGCGCAACGGCAACGCGCTGGTGAACTACGCGCTGAACCAGTTTCAAGCGCCCAACGAGATGACGTTGAGCATTCACTGCGAAGGCGGCAGCGTGCGCGTCGAGGGCCATGAGCAACGATGGAGCGTGTTCCGGCGAAGCACGGGCGCGTGGGAGCATCACAAGGCAGCGCCGCTGGAGCGGGACGAGTTGTTCATCGCGCAGGCGAACGCGTTCCTCGACGGAATGCAAGGCAAGCCCACACCACTGGCCACGCTCGACGAGGCGGCGCAAACGCTGAAGTTCAACCTCGCCGCGCTCGAATCGGCGCGTGGCGGAAAGGCAGTAAAGATCGTATGAAGAAGGAACTCCGTCTGGCCATGCTCGGCATGATCGAGGGCAACGGCCACCCTTACTCGTGGTCGGCCATCATCAACGGTTACAACCCCGCCGAGATGGCGAAGTGCCCTTACGCCGCCATCCCGAAGTATCTCGGCGCGCAACCGCTCGAATCCGTCCGTGTTCCCGGCGCGCGCGTCACTCACGTCTGGACCGATGATCCCGCCGACGCGCCCAAGGTGGCCGCGGCGTCGCTCATCGAGCACGTCGTCGCGAAACCAGAGGACGTCATTGGCCACGTGGATGCCGTGGTCGTCGCAACGGACGACGGCAACGATCACGTCCGGCGCGCGCGGCCGTTCGTCGAGGCGGGCCTGCCGGTGTTCGTGGACAAGCCGATGGCGATCAACGTGCCGGATCTGCGCCAGTTCATCGGCTGGCATCGCAAGACGAACCGCATCCTCTCCAATAGCGGCATGCGCTACGCGCCGGAGATTCGCGATGTGGCCGCGCGGCGCGACGAATTCGGCGACCTGCGCTGGATCACGAGCTTCACCTGCAAGACGTGGGAACGCTACGGCATCCATGCGCTGGAGGCGGTCCAGCCGCTGGTCGGGCCGGGATTCGAGTCGGTGCAGACGAACCATCGCGACGGTTCCGATATCGTGTCTGTCGTGCATCGCAGCGGCGTCCAACTCACGCTCGCGGCGATTCACGATGCTTACGGCAGTTTCGGTGGTGTCCATCTCTACGGCACCAAGGGCCAGATCGCCCTCACGTTGCGCGACACTTACAACGCATTCCGCGGCCAGCTTGTGGCGTTCATCGAGTTCCTGCAGACGGGCAAACGGCAGTATCCGTTTGAAGAGACCATCGAACTGATGTCCATCATCATCGCCGGCATCCGCAGCCGTGAGCAGGGCGGACGCGTGGTGAAACTGAGCGAAGTTCTGAGTGAATTGGAAGTCACGACACAGAAGAAATGAGGTTCCCATGATACGATTCCTGATTGTTGCCACTGTTCTGGCCGGCGCTCTCGCCGGGAAACCTGGAGCCGCCGAGCCGGCTGCGCCGGTCATCTCAACGCGCTACGTCGCGGTTGACAACGTCTGCGCGTGGCCGAACCTCGCCACGCTTCGCGATGGGACGATCATCGCCACCATCTTCAACAAGCCCAGCCACGGGCGGGCGGAGGGCGACGTGGAGTGTTGGGCGACGAGCGACGGCCTGTTCTGGTCGAAGCGCGGAACGGCCGCGCCGCACGAGGACTCGGCCAATCGCATGAACGTGGCGGCGGGCAAGGCTAACAGCGGCGATCTGCTGGTGCTGTCGTCCGGCTGGTCGCTGAAGAAGGACGACAAGGGCAGGATCGTGTCGCTGGTGAAAGTGCTGGCGCCGTGGGTTTGCCGTTCTTCGGACGGCGGCGCGACGTGGAAGGTTGACAAGGAATCATTCCCCAAGGCCGCGGAAGGCCGGACGCAGTATATCCCGTTCGGCGACATCCTGCCGGGCGGCGACGGCGCGCTGCGTGTGGCCTGCTACGCGCGAGATGTGAAGACGAAACAGGATGGCCTATGGATGTTCCGCAGCGCGGACGACGGCAAGACGTGGGAAGTCCAGTCGCGCATCAGCGAGGCGAACAACGAGACCGCGATCTTCCATCTGGGGTCGGGCAAGTGGCTGGCTGCCGCCCGCTCGCTCAGCAAGACGAAGCAGCGGATCGACCTCTTCCGGTCCGATGACGACGGCAAGACATGGACGTCTTCCGAGCCGGTGAGCGGAGCCGCGCAACATCCGGGGCATCTCATGCGATTGAAAGACGGGCGTCTGCTTCTGACCTACGGCAATCGCATCAAGGGCGAGTTCGGCGTGCTCGCCAGACTGAGCGCGGACGATGGCAAGAGCTGGGGCGAGCCGCTGACGCTTGTAAACGATCTGCTCAGCGGCGATTGCGGTTATCCCGCCAGCGTTCAGATGCGCGACGGCAAGATTCTCACCGCTTACTACAGCAACGGCACGCCCGCCCATCGCCGTTACCATGTGGGAGTGGTCGTATGGGCGCCACCAGCGAAGTGACATGAACGTCAAACGCTACCGTCCCTGCGTTCTCGCCACCTGCTGCGTGCCGTGGAACGAAGACTTCAGCTTCGCTGAGGAAATCTTCCGCCGCCAGGTGCGTCACCTGGTTTCACGCGGGATCCGCGACCTCTACATCTTCGGGACAGCGGGCGAAGGTTACGCGGTGAGCGACCGGCAGTTCGACCAGATCACGCGCGTCTTCCTCGACGAAACGCGCGACGCGGGCGTGCAAACCATGATTGGTGTCATCAGCCTGTCGCTGGCGACGGTCATCGAGCGCATCGAACGGGCGCGGGCGCTTGGGGCCCGGCGATTCCAATTGAGCCTGCCAAGCTGGGGCGCGCTGCGGGATGCGGAGATGGAGGTGTTCTTTCGCGAGACTTGCGGCCGATTTCCGGATTGCGAGTTCCTCCACTACAACCTCCAGCGCGCGCAGCGCCTCATCACACCCGCTGAGTATGGGCGGCTCGCGGAACGGCATCCGAACCTCGTCGCGACCAAGAATAGTACGACCGACACAAAGCGCCTGCGCGGATTGCTGACGGAAGCGCCACAGCTTCAGCATTTCATCACCGAGGCCGGGTTTGCCGATGCTGCGATGATGGACGAGTGCGGCCTGTTGATCTCCGTGGCGAACACGAACCTCGCCCTTGGCCAGGCTTATTTTGAAGCCGGCCGCCGCCGCAATGAGGCTGTCCTTCTCGATATCCAACGCGAAGCCGCCGCACTCATCGCCGAACTCTTGCGACTCCCCGGCCCCGAGGTGCACATGGACAGCGCGTTCGACAAGATGTACTGCCGCGTCAACGACCCCGGCTTTCCGCTGCGTCTGCTGCCACCTTACACCCCGGCGAGCGAGGCGACGCATGAACGGTTCGTTGCCATGCTGCGAAGCCGTTTCCCGCGCTGGCTGCCTGCAATATGAGGATTTTCTTCATGCTTTCGATCCGAGTGTTCCTTAATCTAAAATGACAACTATGAAACTACGCTCCAGCCGCATCCTCCGTGAACTCCGCGCCGGACAATGTCCGACGGTGTTGAAACTGAACTTGATCGATCCCCGCGTCGTTGAACTGGCCGGACTGGCCGGCGCTTCGGCCGTGTGGCTCTGCAACGAGCACGTGCCGAACGACTGGCTCAACCTCGAGCACATGATCCGCGCCGCAAAGCTCTACGACATGGACACCATCGTGCGCGTCGCGAAAGGTTCCTACAGCGAATACGTGAAGCCGTTCGAGGCCGACGCGACGGCGATCATGGTGCCGCACGTCGCCTCCGCGGAGGAAGCGCGTCACATCGTCGAGATGACGCGGTTCCATCCGCTCGGCCGCCGGCCGATTGATGGCGGGAACATGGATGGCGTCTACTGCCAGGTGCCCTATCCGGAGTATATCGATCACAGCAACCGCGAGCGGCTGGTCATCCTCCAGATCGAATCGCCGGAGGCGCTGGCGAAGGTGGAAGAGATCGCCGCAGTGCCGGGTTATGATGCGCTGCTATTCGGCCCCGGCGATTACAGCCATCTCATCGGAAAGGTCGCGCAGGTCAAGCTGCCGGAGGTCGTCGCCGCGCGCAAACGCGTGGCCGCCGTCGCCCGCAAGCACGGCAAATACGTCGTGACCGCCGGCTTGCTCGACACCCGCGAGGCGCTTGAGGCCGAGGGCGTTTCCATCTTCACGCTCGGCGCGGACGTGATCGGCGTCGGCGAGTATTTCAAACAGCTTATCACTGGGTTCAACAAGACTGCGCCCGCGGCCAAGAAAACCGCAGCTCGCCATGACAAGGTCTCCCATGTCTGACACGTTCAGCATCAAAGACAAGGTCGTCGTCCTCACCGGCGGCGCGGGATTGTTCGGGCGCGGGCTGGTGGCCGCCATCGCAGCGACCGGCACAAAGCTGGTGATCGCCTCGCGCGATGTCACCAAGCTTGAACGTGTCGCCGCCGAGGAAAATGGGAAGGGCCGCTCGGTCGTTGCAGAAAAGCTCGACCAGGGCGATGAGGCGTCCGTGCTCGCCTTGCGCGACCGCGTGCTGAAGCGCTTTGGCCGCGTGGATGGACTGGTCAACAACTCAGTCGCGCGGCCGATGAAATCGCCGGGCGCTCCTGTCGCTGCATGGGAAGAATCCATGCGGGTCAACGCGACCGGCGTGTTTCTCATGACGCGCGCGTTCGGCGAGGTGATGTGCCGGCAGAAGAGCGGCAGCATCGTCAACATCGCTTCCATCCAAGGCATGGTCGGGCCGAGCCTCGAACTCTACGAAGGCACCAACATGGGCGATCCGCCGCCGGATTACTTTTTCCACAAAGGCGGCATGATCAACCTGACGCGGTTCTACGCCGCGCTGTTTGGCCGCGACAACGTGCGCGTGAACTGCGTTTCGCCCGGCGGTTTCTTCAACAACCAGCCTGAGCCGTTCCTGAGCCGATATTGCTCGCGGACGTTCCTGGGCCGGATGGCTGACGACACCGACCTCGGCGGCCCGGTGGTGTTCCTGTTGAGCGACGCCGCGCGCTACATCACCGGAGCGAACCTGCCGGTGGACGGCGGCTATTCGGCGAAGTAGGCCAGAGACAAGAGTGTCCGGCCTACGACGGTATACTGTTTATTGTTGACCGAGAATCTCTCGAACGGTATACCGTTCGAGCATGACTCAACGAACAAGCGCGACGGCCCGCTCGGAATCGGCCTTGCGGGCTCTGCGGCGGGATATTCTGGCATTCAAGCTGCCAGCAGGCGCGCTGCTGGCGGAAGCGGCGGTGGCGCGGGCATTGAAAGTGAGCCGCGTGCCCGTGCGCGAGGCGTTGTTTGCCCTGGAACGCGAGGGATTGGTGGAGTTCAGCGAAACGGGCAGGGCGTATGTGCGGACGTTGCGTCCGGAGGATTTCGAGGAGCTGTTCGTGTTGCGGCTGGCGCTGGAACCGGCGGGCGCGCGCCTGGCTTCGCCGCGGCTGAGGAAAGACTCGCGGCAGCTTGAAACAAACATTGCCGCGACCAGGCTTGCCAGATCCCCGAAGGAACTCACGCAGCTCGACCTGGATTTCCACGAGGCGATCCTGGTTGCTTCGGGCAATCGTCGTCTCGCGAGGCTGTGGAAATCCCTGCGCTACGAATTGGAACTGTGGCTGGCAATGCTTCGCGCCCATCAGCAGCACGCCAAACGGGCGCACGCCGTCACCGTTGCCTCGCATGAAGAAATCCTCCGGTGCCTGCGTGAGCAATCGCCCGCGGCGGCAGAACGACTGATGCGACAGCATATCCTCTCGTGGCGCGAATGGCTGGCTGCCGCGGAACCAGAAGTCACGTTGCCGAGTTTGTCGAACAAGAAAACGAAACAAGGAGAGCGATCATGATGACACGCCGGAAGTTTGTTGCCAAGGTCGCCGCGATGTCCGGCGGCATTGTCCTTATCAAATCCCGACAGGCCGCGGCCGAGCGGAGTGCCGCGACGATCCTGCCGGAGCCGCGGGAGGCTCCGGAATGGGCGCGAAAGGCGCGAATCCTGTCCGCCGAATATCGTGACGTGCCGCATCTGAAGCGGGCACGCGAAGAGTTTCGAGCGACGGTCATGTTGCTCTATTGCTGCCCGGAAACCACCAACGGCTGGTGTCCCGCAGGGACATGGGACCAGATCGCCTTCTTCATTCAGCAGGCGCACGCACAGAACCTCAAAGTGGTCTGTTACTACGACACGACGACGATGGAGGAATCATTCCTGTCGCCAGAGCGGCGTGAGTGGGTCCAGACGACCATCGAAGGCAAACCGTGCAGCTTCACTCGCCGGCACGTGTGGCATCTCCGTTACGCTTTCTGTTACAACACGCCGTGGTCGCAGCACGTCGCCCGGATAGCGCGCGGCTATGCCGCGGCGGGCGCGGACGGCATCTTCCTTGACAACCCCAACTACTATTCGTTCACGGGCATCACGTGTTTCTGCAAGTTCTGTCGCCAAGGTTTCAAGCAAGAGACAGGTCAGGACCTCCAGCAGGCCGACGAGGCCGTTCGCATCGCATTTCACCAGAAGAGCCTGCGCGAGCATGTCAAACGCGTCTATGCCGCGGCGAGCGAAGCGGCACCGGCAAAACAAATGGTCATGACGTGCAATACCTCGAACCCCGCCCTGCCCATGCAGCGGCTCGACAACCTCGGCCAGGCAGAGAACGTGATTTTCCGCGAGACGTTCGCCGGTCAGAAGAACGCAAAGGAAAACCTGCGCCGGGACGCGGCGGTGTTCCCGCGAAAGCCGTTGTGGGTCATTCTGACAGAAGGTTCCGGCGCGAAAGGGTGGACAGGCAACGCTCCAAAAGCCGCGGCACAATACGACGAATGTCTGGGCATCATCATGGAATTGGGGCTGTGCCCTGTGGTTTGGGCAACGATACCGAGTCAAAATCCGCTGCGACCCGGGTTCACGGATGATTCCATCTACAATCAGCCGGAGCTGGCCAGGGTGGTGGCAAAGCATTTCTCCAGTTGATGGCTTCACTATGAAACCGATCCAGACGTGCGGAAGGATGGCCGCGTGGCTTGCCTGGGTCATTACGGCTGTCTGCGTGCAGGCAGCGACCGCCGCCGATGCACCGTGGAAACCCGGCGGCCAGCGCATCTGCATTGATGGAATAACCTTCGATAGCACCATTCACTGCGGCAACGGGCATGCCTTCTCCAAGGTTGGCCCGGACCACTACCGGTTCCGCGCCCGAGTCGGCCTCGAACCTTATGCCTGGCGGTTCTACTTCAAGATCGAGTGCCCGCAGGCGGTCGGCCGGACGATTACGCTGGAGGTGGCTGATTTCAACCACGCCGGGCGGACCGTGTTTCACGAGAGCGCCACGGTATGGTCCACCGATGGCCGAAAGTGGATCGCGATGGAGCCGCAGCAGATGGAGATCGTGCCTTTCACGCCGACCGGCTGCGCTAAGCTTGACGCTCACTATGGCGACCGTGAGCATGTGCCCTATGGCGTGCGTTACCGGCTGCGCCTGACCGCGCCGCAGATGTGGTTCGCGGTGCCGACTCCTTACACGCTCCAGCGCCGCGATGAACTGTTGGACCGGCTGGCGGCAGCCCATCCGGAGTTAGTCCGCTCGATCACCGTCGGCCAAAGCCGGCACAGTCGCTCGCACGGATATCCGATCCGCGCAGCGCGGATTGCCAAGCCCGGCGATGACCCGCAGCGGCAGAACGTCGTGGTCATTGCCGGCGAGCACAGCGCCGAGGTGGCGGGCATTTATGCCTGCGAAGGATGGATGCAAGAGGTGCTGGCCCACCGCGAATGGCTCGACCGCTACGTATTCTATTTCGTGCCGATCATGAACGTGGACGGCGTTTATTATGGCTCGACGTATTACAACCTGCCGCGCGCGCTGACCGAAGGGGTGGGCGACAATGTCTCTCAAGGTTGGCATGACCGGCGATTGCCGGAGGTGAAGGCCTTGTGGCCGCTGTTGGCCGAGTGGCGGGCAGTGTTCTTCGCGAGCCTGCACAACGGTCGGCATCGGACGGCGCTGGAAGCGTTCGGCCCGCCAGGCCCAGGCAGTGAGGCGCTGCTGGGCACGTGGCGCCGCGAACTTGGCCTTCCCTTCGAGCAGATGAGATGGAAGGAGAACCCGGCTGCCTTCAACGTGCTCCCTCGATCGGGGATCACGCCGCTGGCTTATACGATCGAAACGCTGTTGTTGGTGCGGCAGAAGGGCTGCGAGTCGTTTGAGGAAAGCTACCTTCAGACCGGCCGCCAACTGGCCCGAGGCACCGTGGCCGCGCTCGACGCCATGCCGCCAGACGCCAAACGGCCGGAGGCCAGCGTAGCTCACTTTCCACAAAACCAACCGGGCCAGAAGAAACTGTTGCCGGGGCCGCCAAGCGAACGCGTACGTCTGGCAGGCGCGGATTTCACGGCCCAGCTTCCGTGGTTCTATCACAACCTGCCCTTCGAGCACTGGCAGCGGCACGACGTTTACAGTTTCGAGGTCAACGGTTGGGACTTGCCGCCGGGCCAATATGCCGTGGCCCTGCTGCCGCGCGGCAACCCGACGTCGTTGGCGGTGGGCTTCGACGGCAGCCGTTTTCAGCAAGTGCCGGTCCGTGACGGGCGCGCCGAACTGCCGTCGGTGCGCATTGACAACCGGATGCTGAGTCTCTACCTGAAAGCGCCCGGCGCGGCGGAGGGCGGTCCGCTGGAATCGGTTCTCGTCTATCCCGCCAGCGAAGACGCGTCCAGCGCCGGTGCCTCGGCCGTGCCGTTTGCCGGCTATCGGCGCGATACCCGCGTGCAGGAGCGGGAGATTCTGGGCCAGGACGCCTGGGGCGAGTTCTACTCGTTGTTGCGACGCGACAGCTTCGGCAAGAAGGAGCTTCGGGCGATGTTCAACGATCTGCAGGAGTGGTGCCGGCGGCGGCAGGTCATGGAGCCGGGTGACCGGCATTACGGCGCCATCTACTCGGAAGAGGACAAATACGATTTCCGCGACGCGGCAGCCGCTGCTGTTTGCTTCACCCACGCCTGGCGCGACACGGGCGACGAGCAATGGCGCCGCCGGGCGTTGGCGGCGCGAGCTTACGCCCTCAAAGGCCAGCACGCCGAAGACCCGGCCAATCGCAATCAATACGGCGGCCTTTGCCAAATGGTCCCGTCGTTCCGGCGATTGGGCGACAAGCTTCCCGATGTGAACGGCGTCGAAACGTGCATCGCGATCAACCACCTGGTCAAGACGTTCGAACTCGGCCTGGAGCCTTCGGAACAAGACCTCCGCCGGCTCGAATTGGCCGCCCGTTGGGTGGCGGCCAGCGAGTTCCAACCGGGCAAGTTCCAGCACCACGAAGGCACAACGTGGGACTGCCAGAACTCCAATGCGCTGGGCGCGATGGCGCTTGCCCGGGCCCACCATGCGCTGGACAAACGGGGCCGTCACCCGCCGGAGTCCTGGCTGGACGCGGCCCGCCGGGGAATGCGCCATTGGATGGAGGGACAAGAGGCGATCGGGTGTTGGCCTTACCGATTTGCCATGATCGGCCGCGGCCAGGCCTTCCACGAGCGGAACCTGCCGGACCAAGGGATGGGCACGTATCATTTCCTCGTCGCCTGCGGCACGCCGGTCTTCCGCGGCGAGCCCAACGTCCAGGATCGCATGAGGCGGGTGGCCCGGTGGTGGTTGTGCACGAGTCGGATTGATCGCCGGCCGCCGCTGGCAACCATTGATCTTGACGACCGCCAGACCAGCGGTGCCTTGAAGTTCTCGGCCTTTACATGGTGCCGCTTCATGGCCGCCGCTTCGTTGATGCGGATCGCGGAACCCAGCGGCGAGGGCGATTTCTGGCGGCAATTGGCGTTGCGCTACATGGAGCACGTTTACACGAAACTCTGGAACCGCACCGACCCGAACACCGCGCCCGTGATGCGCGCCACGCCCGACGACATGAAGGTCCGCACTTGGATCCAGGCGGCCGAATGGGACGCTGCGTTGTTGCGCGACATGGAGGAGCGGTTACCGTGAGGCAGGCATTCGCCGCGAAGCCGGAAGCTCCTGGAGATTTCCGGCCAATTTCTCCGCCTGACAAGCGAACGCCGCTCTGATATAAGCGGCGCGACTTTTCGACAACACAAACCTTCCACCACAAACACAGGAGATAACATGGTCAACGTCGGACTCATCGGACTCGGTTTCATGGGCGTCACCCATTTCAAAGGCTACAAGAACATCCAGAACGCGCGCGTTGTCGCCGTCTGCGACGGCATCGACAAACGGCTCACCGGCGACTGGCGCGATATCAAGGGCAACATCGGCGACTCCGGCGGCGTGCAGGACCTCACCGGCATCGCCACTTACAAGGAAGTGGACAAACTGTTGGCCGACCCGAACGTGCAGTTCGTGGACATCTGCCTGCCGACCGGCGCTCACCGCGACGTGACCATCCGCGCGTTGCAGGCTGGCAAACACGTCATCTGCGAGAAGCCCATCTCCGCCGCGTTGAAGGACGCCGACGCGATGGTCGCCGCTGCCAAGAAGGCCAAGGGCCATCTGTTTCTTGCCCAAGTCATTCGCT
Source organism: Verrucomicrobiota bacterium (assembly GCA_016235595.1). GTDB lineage: Bacteria > Verrucomicrobiota > Verrucomicrobiia > CAIQCK01 > CAIQCK01 > CAIQCK01. Next base: position 183,644 of record JACRJX010000008.1, on the reverse strand, counting down.
TCTGGCCGGAGTTCAAGTATGCCTCCGAGTGCGTCGCCGATGGCCGCTATGGCAAACTGAAAGGCGCGCATCTCCGGCGCATCATCTCGCAGCCCGACTGGCTCGTGGGCGACTGGCTCAAGTCGGCCAAGGCCAGCGGTGGGCCGCTGATTGACCTCCACATCCACGACTCCGATTTCATCGTCCACGCCATCGGCATGCCAAAGCGCGTGAGCAGCCAGGGCATCGTCGCCAACGGCGTCGTCACCTACGTCGTCACAGAATATTCGTTCGGCCCGAAAGGCCCGGTTGTCACAGCCCAGGGCGGCGCGGTGGCGACCAAGGGTCTGTGCTTCGAGCACGGCTACGATTTCTACTTCGAGAACGGCACGCTCCAGTTCAACTCGCGCATGGGCTTCCCGCTCACCCTGTGGAAACCCGATGGCACCTCGGAGAAGGTGGATCTCTCCGGCTATGAGGACGGTTACGTGGCGGAACTGCGCCATGCCGTGGACGTCGTGGACGGCAAAGCGCCGAAGAATCTCCTGACGCCTGCCAGCTCCCGCAACGGCCTGAAGCTGACCCTCGCCGAAGGCAAGTCCGCGATGACGGGCAAGCCGGTGGCTGTGTGACGCCGGCGCGGCCAGAAATCAAAGTTCCTCTGAGTGACGGGATAACCGCCATGAACCGCCGGGAGTTTGCACGTCTTGCATTGGCCGGCTTCGGAATGCCGATGCTTCCGCTCACCGCGAGCGAAACGGCCGGTTACACTCGTGCCAACACGGACTGGCTGGCGAAGTGCCGTTACGGGATCGGCGTCCATTGGACGGCCAAGACCGTTCCACGCCAGGGCGAGCCTTTGCCATTCCAACGGGCCGTTGACGCCTTCAAATTGAAGGAGTTCGTGGAACAGGTTCGGCATGCCGGAGCCGACTATGTTCTGTTCACGGCCGCTCACGCCCTGCAAATGCTGCCCGCCCCGCACCCGGTCATCGACCACTTGCTGCCCGGCCGAACTTGCAAGCGGGATTTGATTGGCGAGCTTGCGGACGCTCTCGCCGCCCACGGTCTGCCGCTGCTCGTGTATTGGAATCACTCCTGCAACGGACAAAACGATCCCGAGTGGCGAAAGGCGGTCGGTTATGATGGACAGGACAAGAACGTCCTCGCCGGGAACCTGATCGAGATCGTGGCGTGGATGAGCCAACGGTATGGCGAGAAGGTCAAGGCGTGGTGGTTCGACAGCTCCTACTCCCTGGATCCGCGAGGCCCGCACAATTCAGTGACCACGAACATGACCGGCTTCCAGTTTCCGTGGGAACGGCTCACCGTGGCAGCGAAAACGGGATTCCCGGGCCGCCTGGTCACCTACAACGCCGGTGTCGCCCAGACCTATCTCTACACCACTCATCAGGACTACTGGGCCGGGGAGTTGGTCAACCTCAAGACCCCGGCGACGAGCCGCTACCTCAGCAACGGTCTGCAATGGTTCGGCTGGACCTGTCTGGACTTCCGAAGCTGGGTTCACACCAAGCGCGACACGGAAATCCCGAAGCCGCTCTACCCGGACGACGAGGTCATTGCCTTCGTTCGCGCCTGCAACGCTCATCAGGGACCGATGACATTCAATATCGGCATCTATCAGGACGGAACGATGGCCCCGGCGTCGGTAGAACAACTGCGCCGACTGGGAACGGGCCTCAAAACATAGCCGCCAGCCCGGCGGAGTTGTCCCGCCAACTGTGCATTGTGGAAATTGAACCGCGGACTGCGCGGAAGTCATCGCAAATTCGCGCTTTCTTTTCTCTTTTGAACCAGCCATATACAGGCACTCCGCATGGCCATGGACAAAGTCGATCATCCGACTCCTCCTAGCACGGGCAAGCGATGGCATCGGGCATTGCTTGGCGTTCTTGTTTTGGTGGTCGCCGCATACTCCGCGCATGTCATCATCCACGATCCAGAAGCACATGAGACGATTGTTGCCGGTCAAGCAAACTGGCCTGCGGGTGGACAGATCGCTCTGCGGGTGATCGTCCGCAACGGCGCAAGCGCGCGGAAGGGCCTCGAACTTGAGGCGATCCCAGGAGCAGAAGTCAAACTGTCGCTCAGGGACAAAGCCGGGAGGGCGGCAAACCTCGGCAGCTACACCACCAATGCCCGCGGGACCATTGACGACTTGGCCATCACCGTGCCGGACTGGTCGCCCGGCGACTGCGAACTGACAGTCGAGACGCGTTCACACCTCGGCGAAGACCGTATCCAGCAGTCTGTGCACATCGAGTCGTTCGCGCGCGTAGTGGTTGCCACGGACAAACCAACCTACCAACCCGGCCAGACAATCCACTTGCGCGCCTATGCGTTCCGCGTCGCAACCCGGCGACCAGTGCCAGATGCCAGCTTCGTGTTCGAGGTTTTCGATGCCAAAGGGAACAAGGTCTTCAAGGAACAGCGCGCGGGCTCGGCTTTTGGCATCGCGTCGGCCGATTTCGCGCTCGCTTCGGAATTGAATGAAGGTGACTACCGCATCTCGGTGGCGGTCGCCGGCGCAACCACAGAGCGTGCCGTTAATGTCAGCCGCTACGTGCTGCCGAAGTTCAAAACCACGCTGACCACCGAGAAGTCCTGCTATCAACCGGGCGAGACATTGCGCGGGCGTATCCACGCGGGTTATGTGTTTGGACAGCCGGTCGAAGGCGCTGACGTGAGGATTGTCGCACAATCATTCATTGGGCCAGGTGGAGAACTCGGGCGCGCGACCGGACGCACCGGTGCCGACGGTTCCATGACGTTCGAGCTGACACTGCCGGCGACCGTGCCGACCGACGCAAGAAAACCGACCTTGGCTGCGACGATTACCGACTCCGCCGGCCAGCAATTTCAAACGACCATCCCACTGCGGTTGCAGGAGGTGAACACTGGCGACGTTCGCCTGACCCTTGCACCGGAATGCGGAACGATCGTACTGGGCGTCGAAAACGTTGCTTTTGTGATCGCGCAAAATGCCGATGGGACGCCCGCGTCGGGCGAATTTGAACTCTACCACCAGACTCTGAAACTGGACGAGAATGGTATCGGTATCTTGCGCCTGCCAGCTTGCAAGAACGTCATCAGGTGTGGTGGAGACGTCAGATTCCATGGACGATCGATCAGGCTGGAACCTTTTTGTCACTCCAGACCCGGCGTGTTGCTGCGACCGGATCATTCGGTGTACCGGTCCGGAGACACCGTTCGCGTCACGCTGATGTCTTCGGAAGATCACATGGTATTCCTCGATGTGTGGCATGACGGACGTTGTATTTTGAATCGCTCTGCACAACTCCACAACCAGCGAGCGGAAATCACGTTCACGCTCCCAGCGGGTCTCGCGGGACTGGTCGAACTCAGCGGCTATTACTTGCAGATGGCGGCTGTGTCGAAGGAAGAGGAAGCCCGCTGGGAGGAGCCATACCAGTGGTATGATTGGCCAGGCTGGCGCGGATCTGCCTCGACATTCAGAAGAATCTTCGTCACCTCCCCGCCCGATCTGCGGATTGCGGCGCGCCCGGTCAAACCCGTCTTCCGCCCCGGCGAAGAGGCAAGCCTCGATCTTAAAGTAGTGAACGCTGACGGCCGCGGCGTGCCAGCGGCGCTCGGACTGAGTGTGGTGGACGAGAGTGTTTTTGCCAACCGCGAGGACACCGTGGGTGTTGTGCAGGAGATCTTGGCCCCAAGACGGAAACTCTTCGCAGAAGCGACTCAGCGCGACTGGCTGTCCGACAAGATAACTCCATTCCCCCTCTCACTGCTGTCGTCGCCAGCAGAGTTGCTGGCCCGCGGCGACTCCAGGTTCGTTGAGGCTTTTCTTGCCGCGGGGGTTGCGCAGAAGACGTATCGGGAAAACGACGGCGATAGAGCGTTCCCGTTGCACGCAGCAACGGGACTGGTCAAGTATATCGAGGCAAAACTCTGGCGCGAAGATTACTTCATCACGCTCGGTTTGGTTCTCGTGTATATCGGTATCGTTTTCGGCACCGCGCGCTTCTTCCATTGGGCCAGCCATCCCCGGCACATTGAAGAGCGTCTCGAGATGACGGAAGAGGTTCGCCAAAGCATTCGCGCAGTCATTCGTCAACATCTCATGTTCGTCGCGCTGACCTTCCTGCCAGCGGTTCTCTATCTGGCAGCAGGGCTGCTGAGCATGCATTGGCAGGTGCATGACGAAACACTCCTGTGGTGCGCGGTGGCTATTGAGGCGGCGCTGATGATGGGTTGCCCGGTCTGGCTTTGGATTCGTACGCCGCCATGCGCTGGCAACCTGCCAGAATTGTCGAAGGCATTAAGGCGGATGCTGCCGGTTTTCCCTGTTCAATTCCTACTGGCGCGCGGGCTGATGATCGCCGTGGTTACCGACGTTATACCGAGATCTATGTGGGACGTGTTGCACTATAGCCCCTTTGTGCTTCTGGGATGTTTCTTCTTCCTCATTTCTCTACCGTGTGTCGTCACGGCCATTTCGGCCGCCTGCTGCCAGCGCGTCATAGCGCGCCACGGCATGAGTCATCGCTTGATCAGACTTCCATTCCCAGAGGCGGGACTCCTGCTGTCCCTAGCCGTTGCGGTCGTGGTATGGGCAACCAACATCAATCAGCCGGAGCAGTCACAACTCCTGGCGTTGCTCCTACTCCTGACCCTGGCCAGCGCCGGGGCAATCGTATTCTTCGCCTGGCGAAGCGAGCGTGCGTTGAATGCGCCGTTGCCGCCGGAAAAACCTCCGCGGCCGTTGCTGCGATTCGTCCTGATGTATCTGCTGCCCGTTCTTGCAATTATCTCGCTGCGCGTCTGGTTCGTTCAAATACAAATGCAGCACGCCCGTGAGCGACAAGTGGCGTATTCCATCATCGCCGATCCGACGGCGTTTACGGCTCGGGACGTTGTTGCGACAATGGGAACGCGGACATTTTATCATCCCAGCAACGTCCAGCCGCCTGCGGCGCCGCGCGTCCGTCATCATTTTCCCGAAACGCTGGTCTGGCAGCCGCATGTCATCACAGACGACTCCGGGCGAGCGCAGGTCAATTTCGCGCTGGCGGATTCGATCACGACCTGGCGCGCCTCACTCGACGCCATCAGCGCCTCGGGCGGCTTGGGGATGACCAACCTGCCACTGCGGGCGTTCCAGGAGTTCTTCGTGGATCTCAACCTGCCGGTCTCGCTGGCCGTGAACGACCGGGTGTCGGTGCCGGCTGTCTGCTTCAACTATCTCGACCAGCCGCAGACGGTCACGGTCACACTGGAACGTGCGGCGTGGTTCGAAGCCGACGAGGCATCGCGCACGCAATCGGTCACGATCGGGCCGCGCGCGGTGCGTTCGCTCCATTTCCCCATTCGCGCCACGCGGGCCGGCGAACATCGGCTCCGTGTCACCGCGCGAGGCGGCCAGTCGGCCGACGCCATCGAGCGCCCGGTGCAAGTGCGCTCGACCTTCCCGGAGGTTGCGCGGACCGAAAACGCGATCCTGCGAGATCGGCTGGCGTTCAATCTTGACGTGCCGGCGGATGCCGTGCCGGGCTCGGCAAAACTGTTGGTGAAACTCCATCCGTCCCGCTTCAGCGAGATCGTCGAGGGGTTTGAATCCATCTTCCAAATGCCGCACGGTTGTTTCGAGCAGACTTCAGCCTGCACGTATCCCAGCGCGCTCGCGCTCGCTTACCTCAAACGCACGGGCCGCCTCGATCCAACCATCGAGAAGCGCGCGCGCCGCTGGCTAAGCGACGGCTACCAGCGTCTGCTTACCTTCGAGGTGCCCGGTGGCGGCTTCGACTGGTATGGCAAGGCGCCAGCCAACATCGCTCTCTCCGCCTACGGCGTGCTTGAGTTCACAGACATTGCCAGAGTGCATCCAATCGATCCTGCCGTCATCGAGCGCACAACGAAATGGCTGCTCGCGCAGCAGAAACCCGACGGCCACTGGAGTGCCGCCGGCAATCACGGCTGGCAGGCGGGTGACCTCGAAACCACGGCGTATGTCGCCTGGGCGCTCGCTGAGGCCGGCGACCGCTCAGCTCAGCTTCGCAGCGCGCTCGGATACCTTTGCGCAAGACTCCGCGGGCTGGTCTCACCCTACGCCCAGGCTCTCGCTGCGAATGCGCTGCTCGCCATTGACCCGAAGGACTCCACGGGCCACGAAGTGGTTCAGGCCCTTCTCAAGAACGCGAAGTCCGGTACAAAAGACACACTCTCTTGGCCAGCCGCATCCAGCGACGCGCGCAGCATTACGGGTTCAGCCGGGCGCGGTCTTGAGGAGGAAACCACCGCGCTCGCCGCGATGGCACTGATCAAAGCCGGCGGTGAAACCGCTGCGCTCCACAGTGCGCTCCGGTGGCTCTCGGCCGCCAAGTCCGGTCACGGCTATTGGACTTCCACGCAGTCCACCGTGCTGTCTATCCGCGCGTTGCTACAAGGCACCGATCCATCAGCGCGTCCGGATGGAACCGCGTGCTCAATCACCGTTCTGCTCAACGGTGAGCCGGTCGAGACGCTCGCCATCAAGCCCGAATCCCGAGACCTGCTGCGCGTGGTGGACCTCACATCGCGTTTGATGCCCGGTGCAAACCGCATCGAAGTCCGCCAGGAACCCACCGGCGAAATCGGTTGCCAGATCACCGGCAGCTACTCCTCGCCCTCAGCGCCGGCGCAACCGCAAGGCACACTCGGCATCAGCGCCGCCTTTGACCGGTTCGAGACAAAGGTTCACCAGCCCATCCGCGCCACCGTGACTGTCACCCACCGCGGCGCGTACGACCTCGCGATGGCCATCGTGGATATCGGTGTCCCCGCCGGCTTCGAGCCCGACCTCGACGGACTACGCGCCCGGCGCGACATCGCTCGCGTCGAGCGCGCAGGCGACCGGGTGCACATCTACCTTGAGCGCCTCGCGGCGGACACCAGCAAAGAATTGTCCTGCCCGCTCATTCCACGCACTGCGGCAAAAGTCACCATGCCGCCCGCTGTTGTCTATGAGTACTACCATCCCGCCAACCGCGCGGAAACCAAGCCGGTGTCATTAATAGCTGAGTAGAAAACGAGCAGCGTTGTGGGCCACCACTTCTTGGAGTCGCCGAGCTATTGCGGCTGCAACAATTTGTTGACCCGAAGAGATGCGCACCCCCGCGCCAGGCATTGAGCACGCCCTGTTTTTGACAATCGCCCTCGCAGGAGATATAAGAGGGCACTTTGACGAGCCCCACGTCCATTCTTATCACTGGCGCGGCGAGCGGCATCGGCTCTGCGTTGGCTCACGCCTATGCTACATCAGGCGTCCATCTTTTCCTGGGGGATAAAAACGCCGCGATGCTGGAAACCGTATGCGTCTCCTGTAGAAACCTGGGCGCGGTGGCATCTGGTCGCGCGCTCGATGTCAGGAACAGGACCGCCATGGAGCAGTGGATTGCCGAGGCTGACGCCATCAGGCCGCTCGACCTCGTGATTGCCAACGCCGGCATCTCCCGTGGCAACCTGGCAAAAGAGGAAACGGCCGATGACATACGAGCGGTTTTCGCGGTCAACATTGACGGGATGCTGAATACTGTGTTGCCGGTTCTGCCTCTTCTTCGCAGCCGCAAACGAGGCCAGATAGCGTTGATGAGTTCACTGGCGGGAATATGGGGCCTTCCGCACGCGCCTTCCTACTCTGCAACAAAGGCCGCAGTTCGCGTTTTCGGACAAGGCCTGAGGGCTCGAGTCGCGCGCGAGGGCGTCTCCGTCTCTGTGATCATTCCGGCATTCGTCAAGACACCGATGACGAATGCAAACCGCTTTCACATGCCGTGGCGGATTGAAGCTGATCAAGCAGCGAGCATCATCAAACGCAAACTGGCCCGGAGCAAACCGGAGTTCGTCTTTCCGCACCCGTATCCGGCAGTGGCCCGGATTGTTTCTGCCCTGCCTCCGTCCTTGATCAACGCTTTCCTCAAGCTCAGGTAACAAATGCACCCGGAAAAAGGAATCGTGGTGGCGTTGGCCAAGTGCAGTGACTACGACTCCTCATGCATGGGGGAAACGATCGGCCGCCTGTTTGAAGCGATCGGCTTTCGGCCGGGACATGGACTGCGGGTTCTGGTGAAGCCAAACCTCCTGGCAGCAACACCTCCGGACTATCTGTCCTCCACTCATCCTGCGGTTGTCAGGGCGGTCTGCCAATATCTTCTGCAATCGGGAGCCAAAGTGCAGGTGGGAGACTCGCCGACTTTCGGACAGGCGACCGACATCGCTCGCAGCATAGGTTTGACCAAAGCGCTGGCCGATCTGCCCGTCGCCTTGATCAATCTGGATCGGCCCAAATACGTTCGTTTGCCTTCGGGCGGCCTGATACCCATTTCCCGGCTGGCCATTGATAATGATCTGATCGTGAGTGTCCCAAAGCTCAAGGCGCATCGCCAGATGCGCGTGAGCGGTGCGGTCAAGAATGTCTTTGGCTGCGTCTCAAGCATCCGCAAACCGATTCTTCACTTCCTCCACGGCGACAAAGGCTGCCGTTTCGCGCAGTTGATCATCGAGATATGGCAGAAGCTGCCACCGTCCGTGTCACTCATGGACGCGGTAACCGCCATGCACACCTACGGCCCGGTCAAAGGAGAGCCTTATCCGCTCGGGCTGCTGGCAGCATCTTCCTCTCCGGTGGCCTTGGACAGTGCCGTCTACAACATACTCGGTCTCAAGCCCGATCAGGTTCCCATATGGAAGACTGCGTTGCGTCTCAATTTGCCAGGAACCAAGCTCGAAGACCTTGTCTTCCCCTTGGAGATTCCCGGGTCGTTTGACGGCAAGGGCTTCAAAACTCCCGACGTCCTTGATTGCGAGAGCATTCACCCTTTGAAGACCGCGGTGCATTGGATAAAACGACACACCGTGGGTTGAATGCAACGCGTGCGCTCTTTGGCGCGACGTTACCGTGCGGATGACGATTCAGCAGACCGGATGCGCCAGCAGGCGGCGGAGCGATGTTTCTGACGGTCTTCGCCGCCAAGCGCCCACAGCCAGTCACGCGTCTTCACGAGATGAACCATTGACCGGATGGGCAGGCGCGCAGCCGCCTCGTAGCGGTCTGAGGCGATGTCGTAGATGAAACTCTCGTCGGTGAAACCTTCGCTCTTGAAACCGCCGGCGAGGAAAATCTGTTTCTCATTCAGCGCCACCGCCGTGACGCCACGCCCGGCGAATGGATACGGACTGATCGGTTTCCATGTCCGTGTTGCAAGGTCGAACGCAAACGCAGCGCTTCGGTTCACCACTTGTTTGCCGGCAGCCTCCCAGGTCGCGCCCGTGAAGGCGAAAACCTTGTTCCCGGCGGCCGCGACCGCCACCAGCGCGGTCGGCCCCGCGGGATAGTCCGGCAGACGCTGCACGTCCTTCGAGCCGCTGCTCCACTCGAAGCAGTGCGCCGTGACCGTGCTGAAGTTGGCGATGTCCGCAGCGCCGCCGATCACGAACAGCCGCCCGCCAGTGAATCCCGCCCCCGCAAGCGTGACCACCTGCGGCAGGCGCGCAAGCTGTTGCGGAGGACGGTCGGCTTTCCATTCCAGGATGAAGTCGCATGTCTTTTGTCCGTCGCTGCCACCCGCCGTGAAGAAACCACCGCCCGCTGCGTAAGCGAGCGGCGCGGACAACGGCGTCAGCGCTTCCCACGAGTTCTTCTTCGCGTCGAACCGCCAGCGTTTTGTGAGCCAGTGTTTCGTGTCATTTTCCCAATTCGTCCCGCCCGCAACAAAGATGTCCTCTCCCACGGCGTAGCAGCTCATGCCGCCATTCGGTTCCGGCAGGTCTGGCATTCGTTGCCAGCCTTCAGCTCCAAGGGAAACTGTGGTGTTCATAAGGGCGATCCAAAGAAGCGCGTCAGTCCACTTTGCGTGTTTTCTTGTCATGGGGGGCATTGGCACGTTCATAGACATCCATCGTCCCGTGTGGCGGCAGCCAGCCGGCGCTCTTTCGAACGTCATGCTCGCCGCTCAACTCGCCGGGTTTGCCCGGCCGCGTGGGGTCGGTCGCGCGGCGCAGTTCCCACCAGCATTGGCCGCAATGGTTGTGCTCGTGGTCCACGACCCAGCCGCATTCTTTCAGCAACGGCCCGATCCAGCCCATGCAGTGGTCGCAGTAGTCGTGGTGTTGGTGGAGGCCGTTGCGAATCAGAAAACCTTTCGAGGGACATTCGTGCATGTCCGTGCGGAACACGGTGTCCGTGGCGGTACAGTGGTAGCCGGCGCCTTCGTCCACAAGCGTGTGACCCCAATACTCCTTCATCCCTTCGATGCCCTTCGAGCCGATGAGCTCCATCGCGTGACGCTGTGAGTCGCGATGGATAGCCTCATCCCAATACTCCCGCAGCAGCGGCTCGCCGCCCCGCTGGATCATCCATTCAAAGGTCCACTCGTAGTGGCCGCAAAAATCGTAGCAGCCTAGCATGACGCCTCCTTGATGCTCGCGAGATTCTGCGCCGCAGTCGCGGCGTCACGACGAAGAAACGTCTGCCGGCACGAACCGTTGCCACCCTCGACGCGAACGGCCAACCCGGCGGGCGCGGCCATCGCCTCGCCGATGAAGTAGCAGTGTTGGCAGAAGCACGGCACGATCTCCCGGCCATGCGCGCGGAGGTGTTTGATGGCAGGGCACACTTTTACTTCGAGCGTCACCGCATCTGGCAACTGACTGACCTCGACTTTCGCGCCCGGCTCCGCAGCGAAAAAGGCGCGCCAGTATTCCGCGACAGCGGGCAGGCCGCCCGCCTTCCATCGCGCCGTGACAGGCGCGAAGTAGCGCGCGCCCAGATCAGTCCAGTATTGGCGCAGGCCCTCGATGCCGGCCTTATTCAGCACGAAGCGGAAGGTCGCGTTGATCGCGAAGTAGAAATCCGCCGCGCCGACGGGCTTCGTGTCGGTGTAGGGCAGAGGATTGACGGGAGATGGCATCTTGCCCCTCATTTCCCCGCCTCAACATGACGCGGTTTGACCAGGAACATCAGCGCGGCGCACACAAGAATGCTCGCCGCAGACCACATGAAAAGATTGTTCACGTTCACGTGCGCGTCGCGCAGCACGCCGCCGGCGTAGAGCGACACGCCGCCAACGATGCAACTGAACAGGTTCAACACACCGTAGCCGGTCGCGCGATATCGCGGATCGGCCACCAGGCAGAGGACCGGCATCATATTCGCATCGGTGAAATTGCGCCCGAATCCGTAGAGCATCAGCCCGGCAATCGCGACGACCAGCATGCTGGTCTTGGCCATGATGAAGACCGCTGGCGCGGCCAGACAGAGACCGATCACCGGCACGAGGATGCGCGCGCGGTGGTTGGTGCGGCTCCAGCGATCGGCCCACACGCCGCCGATAAGCAGGCCCAGCAGCGTTGCCGCGTATAGATAGCCGGTCGCCGAAAAACCCGCCTCGCCCTGTGAGAGATGGAAATGCTCCTGCAAGTAGGTTGGCATCCAACCCACCACCGCCCAGCCGACCATGCCGAGCAGACCCCAGTAACCGAGCATGAGATAGAATGTTTTCTGACTGAACAAACTGACGAGCGCTTCAAAGAAATTCACTTTTTCCGCCGGCGCTGCCGTTGCCAATGTCGCGACGTCCTCGCGCGGCGGATCGCGCAGCACGAACAGAAGCAGCACGGCATAGGCCGTGCCGATGCCGCCGAACAGGATGAACGCATAATTCCATCCATACAGTTGCGCAAGCCATCCGCCCATCCCGCCCAGCCCGGCGCCGACGCTGACGCCGGTCATGTGGACGCCCGTCGCCAGCGAGCGCGTGCCGCCGCGATGGTAATCGGCGATGAGTGCCAGTGCCGCCGGGATATATGTGGCCTCGCTGATGCCCATCAGTGCCCGCGCGACGAGAAGCTGCTCGAACGTCTTTGCATGGCCGGTAAGCCACGTCAGCACGGACCACACCAACAGGCTCAGGATGATGACGCGGCTGCGGCTGAACCGGTCGGCCAGATATCCCGCGAAGGGACTGAGCACTCCGTACACCCAGAGGAAGACCGATGTGAGCAGACCGAACTGCCCGTCGGTCATCGGGATCGCCGCCACCAACGACTCTCGCATCGTGGTGAGCATCACCCGATCAAGATAGTTCAGGAGTGCGACGACCCAAAGCAGCCCGACGACCATCCATGCGCGAAAGAGTGACCGGGCATCATGGGTCATTGGGCGGCTCCGGTGACGACGTTGAATTCCTGGACTGCTTTGCTGGGGTGGCGCATTTGACATGAACTTTATAGAGCATGGCACGCCCGTTGACAACGCTTTGCCACCCGGTTTCTGCCCCCCAATGACACGCGCGCCGCTACGTTTTCTTCTGCAACTTTTCTTCCACGGCCTTCATCACCGTTGCCACCTCCAGTTGCTCCAGACAGAGGCTTCGCCCACTGTCGTCGCATCCCTTTCGGTGGCACGGAACGCAGTCCATCGCCGGAGTAACCATCCTGTGCCGGTCGTCGGCGATGCGCCATGCGCGCCAGTCCGTGGGGCCGTGAATCGTGACGGTGGAAGTTCCAACCGCAGCGGCAATGTGCGGCGCGGCGCTGTCCACGCCGAGATGAAGGGTGCTCATGGCGATGAGCGCCGCGAGTTCACCAAGGCTGGTCTTCCCGGCCAGGTTGAACGCGCGCCCTTTGCACCCAGCGATGATGCCATCGCAAGCTGCCGCTTCTTCGCGAGAGCCAATCAACACCGCAGGCAACCGATGCGCTTCCCAGAGCCGATCCATGACCTCCCGCCATTTCCCGCCGTCCCATTCCTTGTACTTCCATCGCGCGCAAGGATTGATGGTGACCCACTGTCCATCAGGAGTGAGGCCGCATTCGGCGAGCAGTTCCACGGCCCGCGCGTGATCTGCCGGCGCGACGTGCAGCCGCGGCGTGGAATCCGTCGTGTCCATGCCGATGGCGCGCACCATGCGCAACGACTGGTTTGCGCCGGGATGGACGGTCGGCGGGCCGGGCGGGGAGTCGCGGATGACCCGGGTGAAACAAATGCGTTTCCAGTTCTGGCCGGGGCCAACCCCCCAGCCAACGCGCTCCCGCGCGCCGGTCAGCAGGGTGAGAATGCTGCCCCGGTCACCGGTGCGGAGGTGAATGACAAGGTCGTAGCGCGCCTGTCGGAGACGGCGGATGAATCGCACCTGCTCGCCCAGCGCGTGGAAAACCGAGCCGCCACTTTTTACAAGCCCGATGACCTCGTGCAGATTGGGGTCGGCGCGCAGCAGGTCGCCAAACGGGGGACGCACAAGGATGGAAACGCGCGCGTCGGGATGTGCCTCCTTGACGGCGCGGATTGTCGGTGTGGTCAGCACCACGTCGCCGATGTCGCCGAGTTGGACGATGAGGATGTTGCAAAACTCCGTCATCTGGCGTCGCTTATTTGGTGAAATGAAAAAGCCCGCAACCGTATTTCTGCGCGGCTCCCGCCTCAGGCTTTTCATTCCGCCTGAAGTGGCCGGCGTCGTCCACCAACGCAAACTCCACGAGTTTCAATCCCTCGAAGTAATTCAGTATCTGGTCCGGGGAATGAATTCGGTGGGCATTGAAGCAGACCCGCGGTCTTCCGATGGGCAGGCCGAAGTAAAGATTTCCTCCCCGTGCGAGCACACGCCGAAGCTCGCGGCAAGCCTTCGCCGTGCCCAAGGGATCCATCGGGTCGCCATAGCGCCCCAGCCCGATGTGCTCGGCCACGTGCAGGCAGGACAGCGACGGAATCGAATCATCGCCGTAGGGCATCTCCAGAATGGAGCCGGCCTTGCCTTCGAAGTTCGGCAGGTCGGTCGTCAGCGGACGAATATCAATGAACGTGACGTGCGTGATCGCCGAGAGAAAGCCCACATAATCCACCTTCGAGCCGACATCGACGTGATTGCTGGCGCCGCTCTCCAGGATTTTTCGGAACGCCCAGATGTCCTGATAGAAATAATGCGTGTCGAACGAGGTCGTGGCGGTTCTGTCACCGAAGCAGGGGTAAAGATCGCGCCAGGCGATCTTCTCCGCACCGGCCATTTTCTGATAGCGCCGCAACTCCGCGAAAAACCCCACATACTTCGGAATGGATTTGAGTCTCAGTTTCACGTTCTCACACTCTCACACGGCACAGTTCGCTGAGATCGCCCGTGAATTTGTGGAGCGTATCTTGCGTTCCATGCTGTCAGAAATTGAAGCAACCGTAGTTGGCTCCACCGGAACTTGCAATTCGTTTTCCGACGGCGGACACGATGCACTTCCCGGACGGCGAGGCGTTCTGCTGAGTTGGAACTTTGGGTTTGCCCTTACCGCGGCGTGGGGCCTTCGGCGACGGGCAATTGCGGGAATTTCTTGTGGGGTTCCTGCTGATACCAGAAAGCGGTGGAGTTGATCTCATCTTCGAGCTGTAGATAACGGCCTCCGTCCTGCCAGCCGAGCGCCTGAATGGTGACCTTCAAATCCTTCTGGAATCGAACCGGGTCCACGATGTGCCAGCGATAGAGGCCAAACCGTTGCGGTGGCACATAGGCGGTGTCGGGCGGCAGCACCTGCGCAAGGCCACAGTAGGGCGTCGAGAAGACCTGGTATTTCTTCGTCTCGCGATTCTCGAAATTGTAGGAGCCGCAGAAGTAGTCCTCCGTTCCCGTGCCACAGATCGTCGGGAACTCCTTGTCGCCGTCCAGGAAGAACTTGATCTCGCCTTCACCCCACCAGCCCTTGCTGCGGGCTTCCCACGCGAGGTAGGTACCGACGTATTGGCCGCGCCCGGTCACGCCGTCGAGAATGGTGTAGAGCCCCTTGGTCTTCAACGGCGACTCGCGCCGGAATTGCGCGTGCAGATAGGCGGCGTCTTTCGGCAGTTCGGCGAGGGCGTAGTTGATCTGATAGTAGAGCGTCATGTCCTTCGCATCGGTGTTCTCCATCGTGATGCGCGCCTTCTTGCGGAACGGCATCGGCCAATAGCAGTTGAACGCGCTGCCGGGGTTGACGCAGACAGCCAGCGAGTTGATCTGGCAATACTTGCCCCAGCCACACGCGAAGAAATCGCCGACGGGACATTCGATCGACGGCTCGGTCTCGCCGTCCCAATAGAACCGGAGGATGGAATGCCGCCAGTTGCCGGTGGGTGTCATCCAGATTTGCTGGATGCAGCCGGGACCCTTGATCTCGCCGAGGGTGAAAGTCGTCTTAGCCTTGATGCGAACTGATGGCGAGACCTTCCAGCCCACGCCCAGGTCGCGGGCGCAATTCTTGCCAGTGCCCTCGGTGGCCATGCCGGCCTTGCCTTTTTCGCCGGTGAAATTTTCCGGGCTGATGGAACGCGTTTGCGCCTTCGAGGTGCGATAGAGGTTGCCGAGGTTGACGTCGAGCCCGTTGAACGGCCCGTCGGCTGCGGGGCAACGTTGAATGCCGCACCAAGCGAACGCCAATGACAGCGTGAAAAGGCAGGTGAGTGATTTCATTTTCTACAGGTCTCCTTGTAATACCGATGTTTGACTTCCCATCTTATGTTCCGAACCGTCTCCATCGTCCAATGCAATCGGTGAAATGCTTCTCCGCTTCCTTCGAGCCAATGGGATCACCGTGTTCATATCATAGAAACCGTGGTGCGGATAACAAACGAATCCGCATGAACATTCTTGCCCTGCACTTGACAATCCTTGACCTCGCACCGGTGAATGCGTCATTTTCAAACCATGTACCGCGTTCTCGATACGGCCTATTATTTTTCCACACAGGTGGCGCGGACGCGCCGCTTCTACGATCCCAACTGGCGCAAACATATCCGGGATCAGTCCTGGATTTGCCTGGTGGGCGGCGGTTGTGAGTGGTGTGCGCCGGACTTCCTGATTGACCGGCAGCGGTTTCCGTTTCTGGCGTTTGAGTTTGTCTCGCGCGGCCAAGGCAAGCTGGAGCTGGCAGGCAAGCACTACGACCTCAACAGCGGCCATGCGTTTTTCTTTGACCCGCATACGCCTCATGTCATCCGCTCCGATCCCGCGGACCCGATGGTGAAATATTTCTTCAACTTCACAGGCGCCCGCGGACGGAAGCTGGTTGCGGCCGCGGGTCTCGTCTCCGGCACCGTGGTTCGCGTGGCGGATGCGCGGCGCATGACGGAACTGCTCGAAGAAGTCATCGACCATGCATTGGGAGGCGGGCCGACAAGTCTGCAGGCGGCCGCCGCCGCGCTCGAACACGCGCTAGCGTTGTGCGCCGAAAGCCTGCGGCATCCGAGCGCGCAACTCAATCCCGCCCGCGCCACCTACCTGCGCTGCCGCGGCCATCTCCTGCGCAACTACCCGCTGCTGGTTTCCGCCGCGGCCGTCGCGAAACACTGTGGCGTCAGCGCCGCTTACATGACGCGATTGTTCAAACGCTTCGACAAGGAAACGCCGCTGGCGTGTCTCCAACGGCTGAAGCTTTCTCAAGCGGTCTTGCGATTGCGGCAGCCCGGCACGCAGGTCAAGCGGGTGGCCGCCGAACTCGGCTACAAATCGCCAGCGCATTTCTCGCGCGCGTTCAAGGCATGGCACGGACGCTCGCCACGGAGGGTGATTCTGGACGGCTAGTTCTGATGGGATCCGTAGACTCCGGTGCCGTGTCATGTTTGGGGTGAACAGCAGCTTGAACTCGGGCGGTTGTATGTTACAGTTATAACAACGTATCTATTTACAGTAGAAATACTTACGCAACATATATAGTTGGAGAACATTGCAGACTGAGTTGTCCTGCCCTGTTGATTGTTCGTCTGTGGATACCACAGCCGACACTGATATCTCCCGATTGATATGACGACTGGCCAGTGAACCTGTCTTTCTTTGGACAACATTCTGGAAGAAGCTCGCCCGTATCAACTGAGGAAACCACTGCCACATGTTCCACGTGGAACACATGTCGTTGGCGTGTCACTGGAACTCCGCATTGAGGTTATGGCACCGCCCAACCAATCCGACCTGTGCTGTTCTCTGATATGTCCGCCAGTCGCTACATGGTCCGACCGTGGATATGAAACAGTAGCTCTAGCCAAGCAGCACTCTCGCCAAACCAACTTCCAGAGTTGTGCAGACCACTCAACCGAATGTTCCACGTGGAACGCATGTCATGGATGGGCCGTATGAGGCGCGCAACTTGCCTTTCGGTTCATTCGCAGATGTGAACCAATGATCTCCGACTTGGCGTATTCTGATTCTGCCTCAACAACGCCTCCATTGGGTCATAATACTGTAATTATCAACTTACCAGTGCAGTATGACATCCAATTGTAGCAGGTTACATTATTGTTTGTTATGGTCGTTGGTTTGGGCCGTGAGTCTCCATGTTCGTACAGTCACGAGCGACGACGCGATCCAGATTCTGCGGCGGCGCGAACGAGTGTCCTGCCCTCCGTCTACGATGGATCGCTTGGTACTCCGCCACTTGTCTGCCGTTGCTCGATTTCTGACTCAACCCGTTGGCGTGATAGCAGACCATTCAACAATATGACGCGCAAACATCTTGCCGCTATGTGTCACATCTGTATAATTCTGGCGCTGAACATATTCCACATTCCTATGAACAAGAACATCCTCCTGTTTGCATTGTTGTTCGCTTTTACCAGTGCCTACGGTGCCACTCCCGAGCCTGGACCTGACTCGGTGCAAAGTGCCAAGTCGTTCAGAAAGCAGATCACGCGCACCGTCAAGCTCGACTACCTGTTGTTTCTGCCGAAGGACTATAGCGAGCGGGCCAGCACGAAGAAAAAGTATCCGCTGATTCTCTTCCTGCACGGCGCAGGCTCTCGCGGCACCAACGTCTGGAAAGTCGCCGTCCAAGGGCCGCCAAAGATCGTGCGCGAGAAGACTGACTTCCCGTTCATCGTACTCTCGCCGCAGTGTCCCACTGGGCAACGCTGGGATAACGATGCTCTCATGGCGTTGCTCGATGAAGTGATGCTGAAATACCGCGTGGACAAGAGCCGAGTCTATCTCACCGGCCTGAGCATGGGCGGTTTCGGCACGTGGCGTTTGGGTGTTGCGTATCCGGAAAGGTTTGCAGCAATAGCGCCAATCTGCGGCGGTGGCGACTGGATTCCAACGCGACTGACGGATTCGAATAAGGCCTCAGCACTTGCCACGCTGGGTGTGTGGGCGTTTCACGGCCGCAAAGACTCAGTGGTCAAGCTTTCGGAGTCAGAACGGATGGTGGAGATGCTGAAGAAGGCTGGCTGTCGCGAAGTGGAACTCACGATCTACCCCGAAGCGAACCACGACGCGTGGACGGAGACCTACAACAATCCCAAACTCTACGAGTGGTTCTTGTTGCACCAACGGCACTAAGGACGTTTCGCCAACGACTTCATTCCTTGTTTACCCCGCTCGGCGGAAGCTTGCCGGCGGCGATCCAAGTTTGAAGCGATTCCAGCTTCGGCGCTACCTCGGTGCCGCCACCGGGTGAGAGCAACACAGCAATGCGGGTCTGTGTTGTCTTCGCTGGCAGACGGACGGTGAGGTTGTGAACGTGGGGTTGTTGGTGTTGCGGTGCCGGTGGGTTGGCGGAAATGACTTCAAACCTCGCTCCCGCCGGCGAAAGAATACGCACTTCGAGTTTCGCACGGCCCTGCGTGAGCGTGGCGCGGTCGGCGTCGGCTTCGATCTTCGCCTTGGTAAGAAAATTCCAAACGACCTCGACTGGCTGCGACGTTTCGAGTTCGTCCTGAACCAGCACCCGCTTGCGATCCAGCAACGCGATACCGCGGTAGGCGCGAGTGGTTCTCGGTTTGTAGGCGGCAGTCATGTCGGCGACAGCGAATGATCGCTGCGGCGTCGATACGAACGCGACAATCGGCGCGGCACTGTGCGGATCCTGGTTCTCGCCATCAAGCGTGAGCGTGTTGTGGCTCTCCGTGCGAAGGCGGTAGTAGCTCCAGCGTTTCTTCCCGAAGTAACCGGGAAGATTGTAGTCGTCGCTGCCGAGGTCGAGCGCCCAGCGCACGCCGAGCGCGTCGAGCACGAATGAACCTAGATCAAGATGGCTGTGGTTGGCCTTGTTGTCGCCGCCTTTGAAGCCGACGAAGATGGCATTCGGGTCGCCCCACGCGCTCCGGAGGAAAGCAACATCCACCCCACGATAGACAGT
Organism: Verrucomicrobiota bacterium; assembly: GCA_016235595.1. Taxonomy (GTDB): domain Bacteria; phylum Verrucomicrobiota; class Verrucomicrobiia; order CAIQCK01; family CAIQCK01; genus CAIQCK01. The sequence continues at coordinate 164,552 of JACRJX010000008.1, read as the reverse complement.
GGCACGCGGCAAGTCATCATCCTGTGGCGCGCGTCCACGGTTGTCTAACCATAACAGATGGAATATGTTAGGATGTTTATCAGCCATCGCCCGTTCATGGCCGGCGTAGATCGGCTGATTCATCGCCCGTGCCATCCAGAGCATCTGTGGCGCGGTGCCCGTCTTCTCGCCGGCATCGGCGTAATTGAACGTCGAGCCGATCGGGCTGGTGAATTGAATCCGGAAGGAACCTGTCTCGGCAAAGCCCACCATCTTCTTGAAACCGAAATCGGTGCCAAGCGCGGTTTCCAGCGCGGCGAGATAGAAAACGTTGTAGCTGGTGGCGTAGCTCCAATAGCCGGGCCCTTCCGGCCAGCCGCCGTCGGGCGCGAACGTCTTCATGGCCAGAACGATGGAGGCGCGACCATTGGCGATGATCTGCCCGGCCAACGCCGGCTCCTCATCGGCGATGGCAAGCGCGCCGACGGTCATGCCGCCGTTGCACACCTGGTTCCAGTTGTGTTCGCATTTCGCCCACCAGTGTTGTTTGCCATAGGTTGCCAGCGACTGTTTCAGACCTTTCTCGATGATAGCTGTGCGGATCGTGGCGCGATCCTCTGTCGACAGGACGTCAAAGAGCCAGTCGTAGCCGATGGCCAGCGCGCAGGTCATCTCGGCCACGTCGAGGAAATGTCTCGGATTCCAATCCTGAAACGCGGCGGCGGTGAGCATTTCCTTGCGAGCGCGCTCAGCGAAGCGTTTATCGCCGCCGAGCCGATAGAGGCCCGCGAGCGTGCTGACTCGGCGCAATGCAGTGCGGCTCTTGTCGAGCAGCCGGGGACCGATCAATTTGCGTTCGATCGGTTGTTCCTTCAGCATTTTCTCCGCGTCGCCCAGAAGCCGTTCGTGCCATTGGCGCGCGACTCCCTCGTTCTTGACGGCTTCGCGGACGCGCGCCAGGTCCGCATCGAGCACCAGCAACCGCGGATGTTCGCGCCGCAATGTCTTCAACGTGTCGGTCTCGGCTGCGATGGATGTCGTGAATGCGCCGATCAGCAGCGCGCCGGTCATGAAAGGGAGAAGAATCAGGCGGGTGTTCATGGCGTTTTCGGCATCCTGCGACATGCGTCATCCGCCGTCCAGCATGTTCCAGTGGACCAAGAGCGCTACGTTTTCCAAACCGCAGTTCAAACTCCCGGCTGGAATCGCCGCAGCCATTGCCTCACAATCGGCCCATGCACAGATTTTATCTGCCAGACTTGGAGCATCTCGTCCTCTCCGGAGGCGAAGCTCACCACGCCACTCACGTTCTGCGACTCAAAGAGGGTGACTCGGTCAACGTTTTCGACGGTCGCGGTCATGAGGCGCAATGCGCCGTCCGCGAAATCAGCGCCGACTCCATCCATCTCAAATTGCTCGTGAAAGGCAACACATTCCCGCTGCCATGCCGCATCACGCTGGCGCAAGCGGTGCCGAAGAAAAACATGGATCTGATCCTTCAGAAAGCCACCGAACTGGGGGTTTTTTCCATCCTGCCTCTCATCTCCGAGCGCACGATCGTTCAGCTCGACGAGCAAGACACGAAAAAGCTCGAACGTTGGAGGGCCATCTGCCTCGAAGCCTGCAAGCAAAGCGGCAACAACTGGCTTCCGGAATTGCAGACACCGCTGAAAGCGCGTGATTTCCTCGCGGATCTGGCAGAACAAAAGAAGAGCTTCGACTTGAAACTTATCGCCTCTCTCCAGCCGGATTCGCGCCCTTTGAAGAAGATTCTTGCAGATTCACCGCGAATTTCCGCGCCCATGTCTGTGCTGATTCTGATCGGGCCGGAAGGTGATTTTACGCCTGCGGAAATCAACCTGGCCAAGTCGGCCGGTTGCGCACCGTTGTCTCTGGGATCCCTTGTATTACGTGCGGAAACCGCGGCGCTCTATGCACTGAGCATCATTCGCCACGAACTCACGCCAGTTTGAGCTGCCCGACCGGCTCTCAACTCATCCGCATCGGCATCAGGACGTAGAGGAACGGGGCGTTCACCTTGATGACCCCGGGTGACAGCTCGTCGATCAACTCCAAGTGGACCTCATCGCTGTCGAGGTTGCGCAGAGGATCCATCATGTATTCGGGGTTGAACGCGACCGCGATTTCCTTGCCCTTGTAGTTGATCGTCACGGATTCGCGTGCCTCGCCCACATCAGGACTCTTCGCTATGACTGCGAGGTTATTCTTGGAGAACTGGAGTTTGACCGAGTTGGACTTCTCTGTGCAGAGCAGAGAGGCCCGACGAAGCGCTGTCAGCAAGCTCTCGCGTTCGAGCGTGACACGTTCTTTGCACTCACTGGGAATCACCTGGCGATAATTCGGATAATTCCCCTCGATCAATTTCGACACGATCATCAGGTTCGGGCTGTCACTCTTCGCCTTTTCTTCCTTCCCCTTTTCTGGTTGTGCCCCGGTCACTGGTGCTGCTGAAACCTGCATCTCAAACGCCATCTGGTTTTCCGTCACGATCGCCTGAACTTCGCCCTTGTCGCCCAAAAGATGCATCAGCTCATTGACGGCCTTTGTTGGCAGAATGCCCTCAACCTCGTTGGCTTTTGGAAACTCCAAGTCTTGTTCCGCTAATGCCAACCGACGACCATCTGTGGCCACCATCGTCAGTTTATCGGCCTTAAACTGCAAGAATGCGCCGTTTAACACATAGCGCGTCTCATCATTGGAGATCGCGTACGAGGTTTTGCGGAACATGTCGCGCAGGTTTGTTTGTGCAATCTTGAAATGTTTGCCTCCATCGAACTTCGGCAATGGGGGGAACTCCTCTGCTGGCAATCCCATGATCTTGAAGAACGACGACCCGCAACGTATGGATGCGATGTTCTTTTCATCGACCTCGATTTCGGCTTCTCCTGCAGGCAATTCCCTGAAAATTCCAAACAATCGGCGCGCTGGCAGACTGGTGGCTCCCGGCTTTGCAACATCGGCACTGATCTTGCGTTGGATTCCGACATCCAGATCGGTGGTGGTCAGTTCCAATGTGTCGCCTGTGGCGCGGAGCAGGACATTGGAAAGGATGGGAAGTGTGGTGCGAGTGCTGACGACTGTTTGCACTTGTTGAAGCGCCTCTAGCATCTGGTCTTTGCTGACTGTTATTTTCATATATAAACCTTAAGAAGAGTCGTCGTAGTAGAGGGTGTGAATACTGGAAACAAAATGCGCTGTCAAGGTCAGCTAGCGATAGTTACGTCGGCGCGCGGCAGTGAATAAACCGAGCGAGTCATGGTAGGAACTTGGTGGTTGTTCACTTTTTAGGTCCGGTACAAAGTTCTTAACCATCTGTTGGCAGACTCGGCACAGATTATTGGCAGGGTTATTCACGTTTCAACTGTTGCTGAAGGAAACCGACGGTTTGGCGCAAGGCGGCATCGGACTGCACCGCCTTGGTAATCTGCTTGCACGCGTTGATGACCGTGCCGTGATCGCGTCCGCCAAACGCTTCGCCAATCCGCGCCAGCGAATGGTTGGTCAGTTGTCGTGACAGATACATCGCCACCATGCGCGGGAAGGCGATGGAGGTCGGCCGTCGTTTGCTGGTCATGTCTGCAAGCCGGATGTCGAAATGAGTCGCGACGCACTTCTGGATGCCCTCGATGGTCAGGGCGTGCCGCGCTTCTTCTGTGAGCACATCATTGAGAAGTTTCTCCACTGCCGGGATGTCCAGCTCGCGGCCGGGCAGCGAACCGTAGGAAGCGACGCGGATCAACGCGCCTTCGAGCCGGCGGATGTTAGTGCGGATTTTCTCAGCCAGGAATGACAACACCTCGTCGGGCAGATGGAAACCCAGCAGATGTTGCTTCTTGCGAAGAATGGCGATGCGCGTTTCGAGGTCGGGCGGCTGCAGGTCCACGGTCTGGCCCCACTCGAAGCGGGAGATAAGCCGCTCTTCCAGGCCGGCGATTTCCGTCGCAGGCCGGTCGCAGGAAAGCACGATCTGCTTGTGCGCGTCGAAGAGAGAGTTGAACGTGTGGAAGAACTCCTCCTGCGTGCCTTGCTTGCCCGCCAGCGAGTGAATGTCGTCAATCAGCAGGATGTCCGCATTGCGGTAATGCTTGCGGAAGTTGTGCATCTGCTTTGAGCCGAGTGCTTCGATGAAATGATTCAGGAAATACTCGCAGGTGACGTAGACGACACGCATCCGATTGCGATGGCTCAGGACGTAGTGACCGATCGCCTGCAACAGATGTGTTTTGCCGAGGCCGGTCGCACCGTAAATGAATAACGGGTTGTAGGCGCGACCCGGCGATTCCGCCACCGATTTCGCGGCGGCGTGCGCCATTTCGTTGTTGGGGCCGACCACGAAGGTGTCGAAGGTGTAGCGGCGGTTGAATGTCGGCGCGGAAGCGCCACGCGCCGGAACAGGCGCTGGCACCGGCGCCGGCGGCTGCGTGGATTGCGCAGGCACAGCCGCATCGGCAGGCAGCGGCATGAACTTGACCGCCAACGTCTGACCGGTGACGGCTGCGAGCACATCGCGGAGCAACGGCGCGTAGTTCTCCTGCAGCCACTCCACGTAGAAATCGTTCGGCGTATTCAGCGTCAACGCGTCTGCCGACAATGAGTGCGCCTTGAGCGGAGCAAACCAAAGATCAAATAAAGGCGGGCTGACGCGAGATCGCAACAAATCCGTAGCGCGCTGCCACAGCGGCACTGCATCAATGTTCATCGAAAAACCCTCGGTAAAACCAAGCTAAAGGTTTAAAAAACAAAAAGTTATTCACAGCCTATTGGGCCACACCGCCACAGCGGGCCCATTCGATACGACCGGAACTAAAATCTCCTAAATTCAACAAAAAAGCCTGTTTTTCGTCTCCTTGGCCGCTTCCAACGACTGATACGGCCTCATCAACGATGCCAGACCACTCAGTCACAAAAAACATCCCGATTCGCCGGCGAGCTCCCGAACACAAACTGAACAAGTTATTCACAGCTTATTCACAACGCTCGCTTCACCCGTTCGATTCGCCGCGAACGAGCGCGGAGCGTAATCTTGTCGGACGAACAGCGCAAGGAAAAAGACGGACGATTTTTTTCGCAGTCCTCCTTCTTCGCAGTTCACGGCGCGAACATCCCAAGACACGCGCCACATTGCAAGCGTGGAAAACAAAGAGGCCGGCCACGGACGAACCGGGCCGGCCTCTCGTTCAGGGAGCGATTGCTTTATACGTCGTAATAGAGGTGGAACTCATACGGATGCGGGCGCAACCGGACCGCGTCGTATTCCTTGCGCTTCAACTCGATGTAGGCCTCGATGAGATCCTTGGTGAATACATCGCCCTTGAGCAGGAACTCGTGATCGGCCTCCAGCGCGCGCAACGCGCCGAGCAGGTTGTCGGGCACGGTCGGGACTTTCGCCAGTTCCTCCGGCGGCAGCTCGTAAATGTTCTTGTCGAGCGGTTCGCCGGGGTCGATGCGGTTCTGGATGCCGTCAAGGCCTGCCATGAGCATCGCGGCGCAGGCCAGATAGATGTTCGCCGCAGGATCGGGCGGACGATACTCCAACCGCTTGGCCTTCGGGTTTTCCGAGTAGGTCGGAATACGAATGGCCGCGGAGCGGTTGCGGGCGCTGTACGCCAGGTTCACCGGCGCCTCGTAGCCGGGCACCAGCCGCTTGTAGCTGTTGGTGGTCGGGCTGAGGATGGCGCAGAGGGCCTTGGCGTGCTTCAGGAGACCGCCGATGTAGTAGAGGGCCATGTCGCTGAGGCCGGCATAACCTTTGCCGGGGAACATGGGCTTTCCCTTCTTCCACAACGATTGGTGGACGTGCATGCCGCTGCCGTTGTCACCGAAGAGCGGCTTGGGCATGAACGTGGCGGTCTTGCCGTGCCTGTGGGCGACGTTCTTCACCACGTATTTGTAGATCTGCATCTTGTCGCCGGTGTTGACCAGCGTGTCGAAGCGAATGTCTATCTCCGCCTGGCCCGCGGTGGCGACTTCGTGGTGCTGACGCTCGATGCGCACGCCCATCTGCTCCATCAGCATGATCATCTCTGTGCGGATGTCTTGCTGGGTGTCGGAGGGCGAGACCGGGAAATAGCCTTCCTTGGAGCGAATCTTGTAGCCGGTGTTGGGCATTTCCTCGCGGCCGCTGTTCCAGATGCCTTCGATGGAGTCCACCGAGTAGAACGTGCCGTTGCTCTTCGAGTCGTAGCGAACGTCGTCGAAGATGAAGAACTCCGCCTCGGGGCCGAAGAACGCCTGGTCGGCGATGCCGGTGCTCTTTAGATAAGCCTCGGCCTTTTCGGCGACGCCGCGCGGGTCGCGGCTGTAGACTTCCTTCGTCGTGGTGTCGTGGGCGGTGCAGAGCAGGCTCAGCGTCGGCACGGCGCAGAACGGGTCAATCATCGCGCTGTTCGGCTCAGGCTTGAGCAACATGTCGCTCGACTCAATGCCTTTCCACCCGCGGATCGAGCTGCCGTCAAAACCCGGCCACTCCTCGTCGAACATCTCCTCGCTGAACTCGCTGATGGGCATGGAGAAATGCTGCCATGCGCCGTGCAGATCGCTGAACTTGAAGTCCACGATCTTCACGTCCTTTTTCTTGATCAAATCGAATACGTCTTTGGGTGTCATTCGTTACCTTTCTTCGCTACTGCGTTGCTGCTTTCGTTTCCTTCTGTCTCGCATTAGCCGCGCAAACATTGCCCGGCTTTCGATTCTCTTGACAAGCGCATTCGGCTTGGACGTGGGATCGGACCACGTCCAAGCCGGCAGCTTGTTTGTTCGTTCCGTCTACATCGTCTTAAATCATTGCTTTCTCTGTTCGTTCCGTCACCGGCTTAGAATGCGTAGATGATGTCCAGGGATGCCGTGAAGATGCCGTTTTGATAGCCATCCGCCCCGTTGCCAAAGATGGACGGATTGACCCGGTCGTAACGCACTTCCAATCGCGGCGTCAGGTTCTTCCAGATATTGTCAAAGGAACAACTCAGCGTGATGTCCTCCACGTGGCCCTTGCCGCTGTAATCGGCGGCAGTGACGAGAGGAGCCGTGCCGCCCCATCCGAAGATGCTCAGCGCGCTGCCGTTGTAACTGAGACTCTCGGCGCGCAGTGCCGTCGAGAGGTGAGGCATCCATTGATACTTCGTGTAGCCTGCCACTCCCCACCACATGGCTTCGGGGGTCCCTGCGACACCGGTGGCCATATCCATCCGGGTGTCGCGGCCATAGATGCCTTCCAGGGCGAACTTCCATTTTTCGTTCCACTTTGGGTTGTAGGTGATGACCTCATTGACAACCCAGCGTGTGCCGTTGTTGTTGCCGGTGTGCTCCGCGCCAGCGATGCCGATGGTGGACGCCACCAGTTGCCCGCCGAGCAACGTCAGCCCTACGCGGCCGGTGACCGACTTGCCCGAGTTGTTGTCAGCCGCGCCGTTCGCGCCGGCTGTGTCCGAGTAGCCGTTGACCACGCCGAATTGCGTGTCCACGACGTCGTTCCACTTGTAGCTCAACAGCGCTCCTGTATGCGTAAACGGTTCGCTGCTGAAGATGTAGCTGCGGCTGTAGTTCCAGTTGGCCGGCGCGTCAATCACCTCATTGCCGAGCAGTGTCACGAACCGGCCCATCTTCACATCCACGCCGGTGCCCACCGGGAGCCGGAACTGCACATAGGCTTGCTCCAGTAAGAAGCTGTTGTTATTGCCGGAGATTCTCGATGCATCCCTGCCATAGAGCAAGTCCACGCGATAGCCTGCTCCAGCCTCGCCGTCACCGAGCGGTTTCTCAAGCGTCAGCTTCGCTTGGTCTATATCGAACCCATTCCGGTTGTTGTTGAAAAGGCGGGCCGGCGTTGTGCCGGGATCTCCGGCTGTGCCGTTGGCACCCCAAGACTTCTGATAAGACGACTGCACGTAACCGCTGAGCTCTACCGCCTCCAGGAATTGAAGGGTTTTCGGAGCGATCTTCTCTGCGGCCGTCGCCGCCAGAGCGCCGCCCAACAGATACGAGCCGATCAGCCCGGTCACCGCGCAAGTTTTTGTCATAGTCAGAGTTGTCTCCATACTCACCTTGCAATGGGTAAAAGCAACGCATGTGCCACGACGAAAACACGTCCATGACCCCTTTTTTGACGTGAAAACGCGGCAAACTAACCATGCCACTGTTTTCTTTTGAGCAACACGGGCAAAGATCGTCTAGCCGGGTTTTGTGCGCCGTTTTCCGCTCCGGTCCGTTTCAGAAGACGTACACCATGTCGAACGATACGCTCACTTGTGAGCGCGTGCCATCGCTGCCGCTGGGCTGCGCTTGGAACACTGGGTTGTTGGCCCGGTCCCAGCGCACCTCCACGCGCGGCGTCAGGTTCGGCATCAACCGCTCCAGCCACACCGACCAGGTCACCGCTTGGTAATTCACCCCCTGCACCATCGGACTCAGCGGCACCGGCCCGATGCCGCCTGCGCCGTCCGTCCGCGCGTTGTCGGGATCGCTAAAGTATTCGTAACGCAGAGCCATCGTCACGAACGGCGTCCATTGATAACGTGCCGACGCCAAGGCTCCCCACCACGCGACGTTGCCAGTGTGATAAACGCCGGTACTGTCCACCATGCCGTCTTCGCTGCCGTAGAGGCCGTTCAATGTCAGCAGCAGGTTTTCCATCGGCGGCTGCCACGTCAACACGTCGTCCACGATCCAACGGTAGTTCACATTGTTGCCCGTCTGCTCCGGCCCGCCGATCACCGTCACCGCGTTCTTCAGCTTGCCCTCGAACAACGTCACATTGGCGCGGCCGACCACCGTCTTGCTGCTGTTGTTGTCCTGCACCGCATCCCAGCCGTTGACGACCCCAAACTGGGTGTCGAGCACGTCGTTCCACTGATAGCTCAATAACGCGCCGGTAAGCGTGAACGGCTCGCCGAAGCCGAAGATGTAGCTGCGACTGAAAAACCAGTTGCCCGGCGCATCCAACGTCTCCGCGCCGGCGAGCGAGACGAACTTGCCGAACTTCACATCCAGGCCCGCGCCCACCGGCAGCCGGAACGTGACGTAGGCCTGCTCCAGGTCTATCGCCCCATTGGAGCCGGTGCCCTGCCGCCGTGACAGTTCGTTTGCGTTCGATGAGAACAGCCCGTAGGAATGAATCCGCTCCGCGTCCTGGCCGGCAAGGAAATCCACGCGATACCCCGCTGCAAACTCATTGTCATTGAGGGGATGCTCAAGCCTGATCTTGGCTTGGTTGAGGGAGAAACCGTCACCGGTGTTGTTGAGCTGCCGCGCGCCGGCCTGCCCCGGCGAGTCGTGTGCCTCAAAGGTGTGTTGGTAGGAAGATTGAAGATGTCCGCTGATCGTCGTGTCTTGGAGAAATTCCAAGGTCTTCGGTGCGATCTTTTCCGCAGCGAAGCCGGGCGCAGCGATGAGAACCGCCGCGAGCGCCGGTAGTGCGATTGAAAAAGAAGCGCGCATGACGTTTGCCGACTGGCGCGCATCATTGCACGAAACCCCGCCGCAGGGCAACAAGACAGGCGACGGCAAAGGAAAACGCGAAGCCGCAGAGAACGCGGAGGGAACGCAGCACCCTCCCTCTCTTCTCAAGCGCCGTTGCCAGCGGGGCGCATTCTGCTCAGTGATGGCAGCAAGCCACGCCGTGTCCGCCACCAGCCACAACCTTTGGCTTCACTCCATATTTCTCCGCGAGCGTCCTGGCGATGACCAGGAACTTCCCGTGCGTGCCGCGGCCCATCTTTTCAGTCTCAACGTTCTCGAATTTCACCATCAATTCCGCCTGGTCCTCGTCGGTGAGGGCCTGGTTGGCCATTGAGAACAGGCAGTGGTCTTCCTTTTCGATGTGCTGCCGGAGCAGGGCGATGTATTCCCCGCCCGCCTCCGCAAACCGCACTAGCGCCGCGGGGTCGCCTTGCGCCGCCGCGTCCATCGCCTCGCTCATGGCGCGGACGCACGCGCGTCCCGCTTCGTGCTCGGCGAACATCACGCCCGTCGGCCCGCCGGCGCGCGAAAAACCCTTCGCCTCCAACGCCGGGAACAGATGAACCTCTTCCTTCCCGTGATGGCACCGGTCGGCGAAAATGCGGAAAAAGCTGATGGCGTCCCTGGCTGACAACGCATCCAGCCTGCCGTTGGTCCTGGCCTCTGCGATGATTCGCTCCAGGCAGTCCAACACCTGTTCGATCACCCGATGTTCATTGCTCAATACTTCTGTCGGTTTCATGTTCTTGTTTCTCCATTACGAGAGAACCATCGCATGAACCGTCAGGGCGCGGATTGATGCAGGTCAACAGGAGTGAGAGTTCACCTCGGCGTGGTTTTCAGCCGCATTTCATTCTTCGCGCAGCGCGCCAAGCATCGGCACGCGCCACGCCGCGCGGACGGCCAGAACGCTCGATCCAAGCCCCGCCGCCACGACCAACACCAGCATCACAACAAGCTGGCCCCACGGCAGCCCGCCAGCGCTGCTGGCTAGGTGCGGCGCGACGGCAAGCAACGCACAGAGGACGCCGCAGAGCAGGCCGGTCAGCAGCAGGAAACCGTTTTCCGCCAGCACGAGCACCGCCAGCGCCCGTTGCGGGAAGCCGAGCGCGCGCAGCAGCGCCAGTTCACCGCGCCGCTCTAGCACGTTGCGCAGCAGGATGGCCCCCAGTCCCAGCGTGCCGAGCACAAGGCCCAGCCCGCCGAGCATCTGGAACGTCGCCAAATAGGTGTTCTCCACCACCGCGAACGACGCCAGCCGTTCCGCCGTCGGCATGACGTTGAAGCCGTAATCGCTCAGCGACTCCGCCAGCGTTTTCGACACCTGCCGGTCGCGCTCGATCGGCGCTTCGATCAGGAAGAAACCGTAGCCGCTCTGGCTCGGGAACAGTTTCAGGAAACGCGACTCCGCCATCACCAGTTCGCTTTGGAAAATGCTGCCGCCCAGAAGACCCACGAATCGCAGCCGCGCCTTCGCGCCGTGCTCATCGGTGATGACGAGGTCCTGGCCGAGACCGCTGTGCAGGATCCATTGCACCGTGTTGGCGTCGCCAAACACCGGCACCACGTCAGGACCGAAATCACGCCGCAACAGCAGCCACGGGTTCGCGCGCTCGTCGGCGCTGCCGGCCAGCGTCGCCGCGAAACGGAAACCGCCGCGTTCGATCATTGCATCCGTCACGCCGAGGATGCGCGGCCGTTCTGGCGCGTAGAGGTTCAGGCAACTCGTGTCGTCGCCCGGCCGCAACCGGAACGGCGTCACGCGGACGCCGGCCAGCGTCGCGGCGGCGGACGACATGCCGAGCGCCTCGCGGCCTTTCGGCGTGTTCAAGTCGTGATGCAGCGGCACGTCCGACTCCGCCACCAACCGGAAGCCGCCGTCGCCGGAAGATTTCTCCGGCTCGCCGCCGCCCGGCGTCTGGTGGAATGCCGTCACCGCCATGATGAGAAATGTTGCCGACGCGACCAGCCCCGCCGTCAACACGCTGCGGCCCGGATGACGCGCGCCGTTGCGGACGCCGAGCCACATCACGCGGCGCGCGCGCGGCGGTTGCGCTGCGGCCGCAGACGTGAACGATCTCAAATCGCGGCGGAACCAGCCGTCCACGAACGCCAGCGCCGCGACCAACAGCGCCGCGCCGCCGCCGAAGAATCCCATTGCCGCCTGCTCTGTTCCGCCGAACGCCGATGCGCCGAGCGATGCCACCGCTGCCAACAGCGCCGCGCCCGCCACGAACCAGCGCCATCGCACGGCGCGCGCGCCGGCGGCAGGCGTTTCCTCACCGGCGAACCTGCCCGCGAGCAGCATCACCGGCTCGCGTCGTCGCAACGACCGCGCCGTGCGCCAGACGGACGCCAGCGCCACGGCCACGCCGCCTGCGAAACCGGCTGCGAGCGAACCGCTGGTCAACGCCAGTTTCAAGAACGGTGTGCCGACCGCCGGCAGCCACCACGTGCGCAGTCCGGCGATCATCAACCAGCCGTAAACCACGGCGCCGAACAGCCCCAACACGCCGCCCGCGACAGCGATGGCGCCACCTTCCAGCAACAACAGCCGCCGTACGACGCGCACGGGAAAACCCGTCGCCAGCAGAATGCCGATTTCCTTCGCGCGCCGCTCCACGCTGAGCCGGAACAGCAGCGCCACGAGCATCGCCGCCGAGATGATCAGGAAGAAGCTGAAGCCAAAGAACAACTGGCCGAAGTCGGTTGCGCCACCGGACGCGCGCAAGCCTTGTTCTTTCACGGGCTGGAAGACCAGGCCGAGTTGATCGGGCGAGAGCCGGGCAAGAAGCTCTTTCTCAAAGAGCGTCGCTATCTTTCGCAGGTCCGCTTCGGTGGGCTGAACGCCCGCGCTCCCGGCCGGCGCAAGGCGAATGGCGGTGAGGTTGCCAAACCGGCTCGACCACAACCGCTGGCCGGTGGCCAGCGACACGAACGCTTTCGGCGTCGCGCGACGCTCTTCCCAATAATCCTCGTCTTTCGGCCGCACGCGCTTGAGGTCCACGGGAAACGGCGGATCCCAGTCCGCCATCGTCTGCGCGTCGGAGATGCCCGGATAGTCCGGAGTGAGCGTCGGGTCGGTCGCGGCGCCGGCCAGCGAGACCACGCCGGCGAGCTTGAACGCATGCTCCGCCGTGTGCAGTTGGCTTTGCGCGTCCACCACATAATAGGCGAGCCGCACCGTGTCGCCGGGTTTGGCCGCGAGATCCGTTGCCGCCCATTCGTTCAGGAGAATCTCATCGTCACCGGGCGCGGGCGCGGGCTCGCCGCTCGTGAGACGCAAGAGAACGGATGAATTCTGAGTCTTCGGATCGAACGCGGTGACGGTCGAATAGGGAATCTCGCGCGGGCCGACGGCGATGGTGTTCGCCAGATACGTCAGCGTCGGCACGGCGGGCGCGTGGAGTTTGGCGGCGGCGGCGAACGCGGTGCTGGCGATGGCCGGCTCCAGAATCATCCGGCTGCTTTCGAGCGACACACAACCGTGCGCCGGCTGGACGCGCAACTGCAGGTCGAGGTCAGCGAGCGTCAATGACTGATGTAGTCGCGTCTGGAGCGCCGCGGGTTCGGATGGGCCCGTGACGAAAAGCGCGTTGGCGCGGCCGGCGAGTTTGAGAGTGCGTTGGAGCGTGGCCAACGGCACGAAGGCGTTGCGCGGGAGTTGCTGGTTGGCCTGCAAACCGAATCGGCCGACGCCACTCGATGGAATGATGGCGGCGACGTTCAGCGGCACCGTGGCTACCACTTCGCTGCGCCGGCCCATCATGGAATCGCGCGGCACCGCGGACGGTTTCTCAAACCGCAGCAACACTCGGTCGCCAGTCTTGGCGTTCAGCTCATGTGCGAGCGTATCGTTCAGCAGCACCTCGCCATCGCGCGGCAGCGTCGCGGGCGGATGATCGGCGAGCTTCCAGAAGCGGTCGTCCACGCCGAGCACGCTGACTTGTCCGGCGCGGGCGTTATCGGTCATCGCGCTGCCGCGGAGCATGATGGCGGGCGCGGCGTTGAGGTCGGCAGCGAGTTGTTCCCGAAAGAGCCGCGCGGCGACCAATGCGCAATCCACGCGGCCGAGCCGCTCCAGCGTCAAATCGCGCAGGCTGGCGCGCATGGAGTCGCCGACGATGAGCGAGCCGGTGAGCACGGCGGTGCCGACAGCCGCGCCGAGGCTGACGGCAAGCAGACTGCGCCAGTGGTGGCGGAGGCTGCGGAGGAAAAGCGTGCGGAGGTTCATGGCGGTAGGGGGCGTTTGGGATTCGGGGCTCGGGATTTGTGATTCGAGACTCGTGACTCGTGATTCGGGGTTCGGAACGCTCACTCGCATGACCAACGACTAACGAATCACGAATTACGGATTACGAGTTACTAATCCCGATTCACCCATTTCCTTCCTCCAGCTTTCCTTCCACGAGTTCCATCCTCTTTGGCAGGCGCGCGGCCAGCTCGGCGCTGTGCGTCACTACGATCAGCGTGGCGTTTTCGGCGCGCGCCATTTCGAGAATCACGTCGGCCACCGCACGGGCGGTGACACGGTCGAGGTTGCCGGTTGGTTCGTCGCAGAGCAGCAACGTGGGCCGGTTGATGAGCGCGCGGGCGATGGCGACGCGCTGTCGCTCGCCGCCGGAGAGTTCCGCCGGGCGATGATCAAGCCGGCGGGCAAGGCCGACGCGATCGAGCAGCATTCGCGCGCGCTCCGCGACGCCGGCGTCGGCGTCGGGCGCGACGAGGGTTGGCACAAGGACGTTCTCCAAAACGGAGCATTGCGGCAACAGGTAGTGCTCTTGAAAAACGAAGCCGATCTCGCGGTTGCGAAACGCGGCCAACTCCGGCTCCGGCAGCGCAAACGGATTGCGGCCGTTGATGAGCACCTCACCGGCGGTCGGCCGGTCGAGCGCGCCGAAGACGTGCAGCAGCGTGCTCTTGCCGGAACCGGAAGGTCCGGTGACGGCGAGCGCGTTGCCGCGGGCGAGAGAGAGGTTGACGCCGCGCAGAATGCGCAACGGCTCGGCGCGCGTCGGGTAATCGCGCGTGAGCTCGCGCGCCTGGAGTCCGCTGGCGTCACTGGCGGTCGCGGTGGACATGATGGGATGATTAGCATGGGCCGGCCCCAACCGCAACGATTCTCGCCGCGAAGGCGGGCGCGCCAGTGGCGGGAATCCTGCTCGGTTTTCCCGGCCAATCCGCTATAATGATGGCCGCCAATAAAATGCCCGACCAACCGTTATTACAGGTGAACAACGTGGAGCCATCCGATGACTCGCTCTTTGAACAGTATCGTAATGGTGACGCGGCGGCGTTCGAGACGTTGCTGGCGCGGCACCAGTCGGCGCTATTTGGGTTCTTGATCCGCATGGCTGGTGACCGCGCGCTGGCGGAAGACCTCTTCCAGGAAACCTGGGTGCGGGTCGTGCGGGAAGCAGGCCGCTACCGGGCCGAACAGAAGTTCAGCCGATGGCTCTTTACCATCGCGAACCGGCTGGCCATTGACGAGATGCGCCGGCGCAAACGCTGGAAAACAGTGTCGGTGGATGACGAGGAGACGACCGTGGAACTGTCCGCGAACGGGCCGAGCGCGTCGGTCGAGACGGAGCGGCGCCAGACGCTGAGCCGGATTGAGGCGGCGCTGGCGACGATGCAGCCGTCGCTGCGGCAGGTGTTCCTGCTGCGCGAGCACAGCGGCGTGAGTTTCAAGGAAATCGCCGCGATGACCGACGCGCCGCTCGGCACGGTGCTCTGGCGGATGTCGGCGGCGCTGAAACACCTGCGGAAGGAACTGGAAGCGGACGGCATAACGGAGTGACGTTGAAGTGAACTGCAAACAAGCCAACGAAGTGTTGATGCTGGACCTCTACGGAGAGGCTTCCGAGGCCGATGCGGCTGAACTGAAGTCGCATCTGGCCGGTTGCGCCTTGTGCCGCCAGGCGGCTGAAGCATCGCGTGCGGCGCTGACGGAGTTTCGCCGTGAGCCGACGCCGCGGCCGTCGCGGGATACGGTTGAAGCTGTGCTCGCGGTCGCGCAACCCCGGTCGCGCCTCATGGGCTTCTTTGCGCAGTTGCGCCCGGCGTTGTGGCAGGCGGTCGCGGTGACAGCCGTCGCGCTGGCCGTATCCGTCGCCATCAAGTTCTGGCCGCAGCCGCCTGTCCAACTGGCGGCTCAGGGTGTTCACACAGCCACTCAAACCGCCGCGACCGAAACGTCCTGGGATGCCGACAGCGCGGCGTTGTCGGAACACATCCAACTGGCGCAGGCGGATGCAACCATCAGTTCGTCGTTGGACAATCGCATTTCCGGTCTGCGTGTCGCGCTGAACGATCTGCGCGATGGATCAACCGGTTTTTAGGAGGCAAGAAATATGAAGTTACAATGGATTTTGATTGCACTGATGAGCGCGGGCCTGGCTGTGGCTCAAGAGCCGCCCGCCCCACCTCCGCAGCCAAAGGACGAAGCGCGCCCCGAACCGCCTCCTGATGGCGCACGGGGAGAGATGCGCCCGCCGTTGCCGCCCCCCGCTGGTGATCGCGGCGACATGCGCCCACCGCCGCCACCGCTCCGCGATGGCGAGCCAGGAGGGCCGGACGGTCGCGGTCTGGATCGGCGCATGCCGATGCGCGGCGCTGCACCAATGGATTTCGAGGTGGCGCTCCGTCGCGAGATGGGGCATCACGCGGAGGCGTTCAAGGAATTTGCCGAGCCGCTGAAAGACCGGATCGAGCTGGCGCGAAAACTGTATCAAGAGAAGCGGTTCGAAGAAGGGCGCGACATGCTGCGCGGTATTGCCATGCAGGCGCGTGAGATGAACGAGTTAAAGCGCCGCGATCCGGAGCGGTTCCGGCAGCAACAGCAAATGGCCGAGATGGAACGGCAAACGGTGGAATTGGGCCAGAAGATCCGCCGCGCGACGGATGAAGACATCAAGAAGGCGGCGGCCACGGAGTTGAAGGAAGTTCTGACCAAACTCTTCGACCTGCGCCAGCAGGAGCGCGAACGAAACCTGCAACAACTTGAACGCGAGGTGAAGGAAGTGCGCGAGGCGCTGGAGAAGCGCAAGGCCAAGCGCGACGAAATGATCCAGCGCCGGTTTGACCAACTCACGGGCAAGACAGAGTTGATGGAATGGTGAGCAGGCAAGGCGACTGGAGAATTCCAGGTTCCAAATCTCAAACTCCAAAAAAAGCCAAACACCAAGCTTCAGGACGCGCAGCGTAGCGCAGGGGTGATTGTCTGGTGCTTGGAGTTGGCTTTTCAAGAGCTGTCCATTCCGCGGTTGACCGGCGGCGGCGCGGGGCTATCATCGCCGCCCGATCAACTCAGCCACCATGACCACCAACCGTCTTGCCGCGATAGACATCGGCACCAATACGATCAAACTACTCGTGGCTGCGACTGAAGACGGCGCGCTTGCCGCGCTCCATGAGGACAGCCAGACGACGCGGTTGGGCGAAAACGTCTCGGCAACGAAACGTCTCGCGCCGGAAGCCATCGAACGCACGGCGGCTGGCATCGCGGCGTTTGCCGCCAGGGCGCGCGAGATGGGAGCGACGGCGATATTCGCCGTCTCGACCAGTGGCGCGCGCGAAGCTGGAAACACCGGGCAATTTCTTGCGCGCGTGCGGGAAGTGGCCGGCCTCGAAGTCGAGATCATCAGCGGCGAGCGCGAAGCGGAACTGATCTTTGCCGGCGTCAGCACCGACGCCAGCATCCGTGGCCAGCGGTTGCTTGTGATGGATGTCGGCGGTGGCAGCGGGGAACTCATCGTCGGCCAGAACGGACGGGCCGAAGATCGTGTCTGCCTCCCGGTTGGCGCGGTGCGGCTGACAGAGCGGTTTGTGCGAGGCGACCCGATCCCGGACGATGAACTGGAATCGCTGCGGGCGCACGCGCGGGAATGCCTCCAGCCGGCGCTGGCCCGGTTTCCACTCGACGGCCGCATCATGATCGGCACGGGCGGCACGGTGACGACAGCGGCGGCGATAGACCAATCGCTCGCGCGGTTCTCCGTCGAGAAAATCAACCGCTACTCACTGACGCGGCAGCGCCTGGCCGGGATGCTGGAACGGCTGCGGCGCCTGCCGCTGGCCGAGCGGCGCAACGTGCCGGGTTTGCCGCCGAAGCGTGCCGATATCATCGTCGCCGGGTTGGTGGTGTATGTGGTGGCGATGGAGATGGCCGGCATCGAGCGGCTCACCGTCAGCACGCGCGGACTGCGGTTTGGACTTTTGGCGGAGAAGTGCGGATTGCTCCCGTGAAACACAAACGGGAATCCTTCTTTCTGCGCTGCGTGCTCGGCCTGCTCCTGCTGCCGGGCGGGCTGACGGGTCTCGCGGCGCGCGAGGTTTCCATCACGATCCTCCACACGACCGATCTGCACGGCCACATCCAACCCGTTGACGTCCTTTATCCGAAGGAGGACGCTGGCAACGATCTCGGCGGTTTGGCGCGTTGCGCGACGGCCATCAAGCGAATCCGCGCCGGGACGCCGAACTGCCTGCTGGTGGACGCCGGCGACACGATGCAGGGCACGCCGGCCAGTTTCATGAGTGGCGGCTTGATGATGATCCGCGCGCTGAATCATCTCCGCTACGACGCGTGGGTATTGGGAAACCACGAATTCGACTGGGGCCGGGAGAAGCTCGCGCAGTGCGTCGAGGCGTCGCAAGCGCCCGTTCTCGCAGCCAACCTCCGCTGTGACGCCACGGCGCCGAAAGCCGTCGCCGGCAAAGTGCGGCCGTTCATCATCAAGGAAATGGACGGCGTGCGCGTGGCGGTCGTCGGATTGACCACGCCGGGAATTCCAACCTGGAGCCGGCCGCGGTTGATTGGCGGCATGACGTTCGCTCCATCGGTGGAAACGCTGCAACGTGTGCTGCCGGAACTGAAACACCAGAAACCCGACATCATTGTGCTGGCGGCGCATCAAGGTCTCCGGAACACGACGGACGATGGCGCCAACGAAATCTTCTCAATCGCATCCTGGATTCCGGAACTCTCCGCCATCATCGGCGGCCACACTCATCGCGCGGTGCCGGACGAGATGGTGCGCGGCATCCTCTACAGTCAATCAGGCCACTGGGGCCACAGCCTCGGCCGGCTGGACCTGGTCTACGACACCACCCAACGCAGGCTCACCAGCCGCAAATCGCGCCTCATCAGGATGGACGCCAGCGTGCCGCAGGATTCCGAACTCCTCGCGCTCGTCCAGCCGGACCTCGACGCCAGCGATCGTGAACTGGCGCGAGTCATCGGCACGGCCACGGAGGAGTTTTCCATCACGGGCGCGCCGGCCCGCGAGACGCCGGTGCACAACCTGCTTTGCGAGGCGATCCTCGACCGCTGCCAGCGTGCGGGCCATCCGGCGGACATCGTGATCCACGGCGTCCTGAACGAATTGGCCGGTTTGAAGAAAGGCCCCATCAAGGTCTCGGACTGCTGGTCGATGGTGCCGTTCGAGAATTTCATCGGTGTGTTCGAGGTCACACCGGCGGAACTTCGGGAGATTCTGGAAGAGAACGCCGCGAATTACTCGCGTTATCATTTCACCGGCGTCTATGGCATGAAGCTCGCGCTGCGGGTCACCGCGCCGCGTGGCCAGCGGGTTGTTTCCATGGCCGACGAGGCTGGCGAACCGTTTGCACCCGGCCGGCGGCTGCGCGTGGCGGTGAACAGCTTCGACCTTGCCGGCGCCGGCACGCGCAAGGCACGGCTCCGCGCCATCGCCGATGCGCCGCAGGCGAAGCTGGTGGAGATGGATTACCCGGTGCGGCAGGCGGTGATGGATTTCATCGCAGCGAAGAAAGAGATTTCGCCGCGTGTCCACGGTTGGTGGCGCACCGGTGCGGCGCGCTGACCGCGAGTCATCAACCCTCCGCCCGCGCGAAGAAACTCACCAGCGTATCCCCGTGCCGTTGCTGGCGGCTGAATCGCCACGCCGGAGGCGGTTTCAACGCGTCGTTCTTGTAATGCTCCAAAATCAACCAGCCGTCTGGCTCCATCACGGCGGTCAGGTCGGCGTTGTCGAGAAGCTCCTGTGCCAACGATGACCGGCCGGGCATTTTCGCATAAGGTGGGTCGGCAAGAACGAGCGTGAAGCGCGATTCCCCGCCCAACCGGCGCAGTGCACGGTGGATATCGCATTGCAGAACCGTGGCGGCTGTTTCCAATCGCGCTGACGCCAGGTTTTTTTCGATGGCAGCAATGCAAGAGCGCGACTGGTCCACAAACGTCGCGGTGGCCGCGCCGCGGCTGAGTGCCTCGATGCCGAGCGCGCCGCTGCCGGCGTAGAGGTCCAGCACGCGCGCGCCGACGACCAGTTCACCAAGACTGGAGAAGACCGCGCCTTTCACTTTGTCCGGCGTGGGACGCACGTCACCCGCGCCGCGCGGCATGGCGAGCGGGATACCTCCTGCAAGACCGGCAATGATTCGCATGAGACCATTGTAATCGCATCGCGCGCCGATACAATGCCTCAAACTGTGGCTGACACCTGCATCATCTTCAATCCCACGGCTCGCGGCGATCGCGCGCAGGCGCGGCTGCGCCAATTGCGCGAGCTGGCAGGCGGCGCAACGTTCCTGCCAACGAAGGAGGCCGGTCACGCGGCCGCGTTGGCGGAGCAAGCAGCGCGCGATGGTTGCGGCACCGTGGTGGCCGCCGGTGGCGATGGAACGATCAATGAAGTGGTCAACGGGCTGATGCGCGTGCCATCGGATGCGCGGCCCCGGCTCGGCGTGGTGCCGGTGGGCACGGCGAACGTCTATGCGAGGGAACTGGGACTGCCGCTCTTTGTGGACGCGGCGTGGCGCGTGATCGCGGCGGGCCACGAACGGCGCGTGGACGTGGGCGTGGCGCGCGCGGGCGGCGGGGAGCGCGCGGGCGGCGGGGAGCGCCGATACTTTGCGCAACTGGCTGGCGCGGGTTTCGACGCGATGGCGATTGCGACGCTCGACTTGAAGTTGAAGAAGCAAATCAACTGGCTCTCCTACGTCATCAATGGATTCCGCACCGTGGCCCGCGGTTTGCCTCGGCTGACGATCACGGCTGGCGACCGGCGCTGCGAGGGATGCTTCGTGTTCGTCGGGAACGGCCGGTTTTACGGTGGGTCATACCGCATGTTCCCGGAGGCGCGGCTGGACGACGGGATGTTGGAGGTGTGCGTCTTCGAGGGCGGACGCGTGCTCGATGTGCTGCGCTACATCCCGCGCGTGCTGACCGCATCTCATCCGAAGCTGGCGGACGTTCATTACTTCAGGGCCAGACAGGTGCGCGTGGAGTCGCCGCAGCCGGCGGCGACGGAACTCGACGGCGAGTTATGGAAGGACTGCCCGGCTGAGTTTTCCGTGGAACCGGGCGCGCTGCGCGTCGTGGTGACTTGATCTGCGACGGGTGGCTGACAAAAGAACCGCGAATCCCCCTGCTCTTCTTACTGCGCCGGCTGTGCACGGACGACTGGCGGCGGTCCACCTGGACGGACGATGCCAAAGATCTTGTCCAACGGCACCGAGGCGATGACCTCGACGCTGCCGTCGCTCATATACTTCGGCTCGCTGAGGTCCGAGCCTTGCAGCATACTCTGGACGCTCGCGCGAACCTGATCACTCTGCACCATGAAATCCTTCACCGTCGTCTGCCCTTCGATCAGCACGCCCTGGACCTTTTCCAGCAGGTTGCGGCGCGCATCCACCTCGGCGGCGCGCTCGGCGCTGAGCCGCGCGGCCGCACCCGCTTCTCCATCCCTGGGAACGCCGCTGCCCTTGGCAGAAACCACCTCGACCGGCGCGGCCGCCGGCGGAGGAGGCGCAAACGAACTGCTCGCGGGAGCTGCGCCGCGAATCGTGTCACCGCGTGGAACGCCCGCGCCGGTTTCGCGCAGCACGCGCTCCGGGCTGAAGTCCATGATCCGCTCGAATTGGTACGTGCGAATCGGGTGATCGAGGTGAGGTGCGCCGGGATGCACGGCCCAGTCCTGCACTTCCGTGAGCCACTTGGTGACATCCTGGATGCTCACCTCGAGGTCCATCTCGCAAGTCTGGTCCGGCAGGAAACGCGTCGGGCCGACCTGGCGTGCGCCGACCAACCGCGCCCGGAACTGGGCGTCAATGGCATCCGACTGTGTGACGAAATCACGAACGGTGGTGGTGGCGGTAATGTGCACGCCGCGAATTCGCTCGGCGAGCTTGCGCATGGCATCGGCCCGAGCCGCGCGCTCGGCGAGCAGCCGGCCTTGCACCGTCACATTTTCCCATCCCGGCGGCACCTGCCTTGGCACGATGGCCGCCGTGCCCATGTAGGGGGCCGGAGCGGATGCGGCTCCGGGTACGGCTCCAAGTGGCGCTCCCACTGCCGCGGCGCGCGTGGAACCCTGGCCTTGCGCCTTGATGAGGACCTCACGGTTCATCGTGATCATGTTCTCGGTGACATAGGTGCGGCCGCTGGGATAAGTCCGTTGGATCTGCTCGATGGCGGCGCGGACCTGCTGGATCGTGACCTGAACCTCCAGCCGGTAGAGTTCGCCGTCCCACGTCTCGGAGCCGGGCACGATGGTCGCGCCGCGCAGCTCGTGCATCATCGCCGTGTTGATCTGGTCACTTTGGGTGACGAAATCGCGCACGGTGCTGCTGCCATCAATCCGAAGCCCCTTGATCTGCTCCAGGAGATTGCGCTGCCCGTCGCGGAGCGCCGCGTTCTTGGCCAGAAGTTTTTCCTGGCCGGGATGGAATTGTTGCGACCAAACCGGCGAAATTGCCGCGCACAGCAACGCCACCACCGACCACGTAATCCAACGATGATTTGGTTTCATAGTTTTTCCTTTTCGACTTACGGCCTATTCTCCTTCGGCTGCCTGTAAAGTTCCAGCCATTCCTTTTCTGAAATCTGTCGTCTCTGCGTCTCCACCCTTTGGGGTGGCGGGCGAGGCAGCGGTGGCGGCTCGATGGCCGGCGCCGACGGAGGATGTTGCACCGCCAGCGTCATGTCCACCTCGACTCGTCCGTCCGGATAATAGCGCGTCTGGGTGATTTGCGCACCTTGAACATAACCGGACACCGTCAGGTAGCGCGCGCTGTCGGCGCCGATCTGCGAACCTTGGCCCAGTGCGAGCGCCAAGTTGCGGTAGGCCGAAACGATGGCGGCGCGCTCGGCCATCAGACGCAGGTGCCCGCGCGACGCGTCGGTGCGCGGCGGCAATCCAACACCCGTGACGCAGACCACTCCACTGCCCGGCGCCGGCGTGTTGGGCTGAAATGCGTACGGAGGCGCGTCGGCCGCTGTCGCCATGATGGCGCAGAGAAAAAACACCGCGCCGACCGCCGCCGCGGTGGGCGCACACAATCCTCGATTGTTCGTCCAGATGGTCAACTTAGCCTTGTAAATTCACCTTTTTTGACGGCGCGAGCATGGGGATATTCAACCCCGATTACGCTCAGAACATCTTGGGTACCGCCGCGATAAGCTTCTGCGTATAAGCGTGTTGCGGTCGCTGGTAAATCTCATCCGCGCTCGCCGCCTCGACAATCTTGCTTTGCGTCATCACCAGCACGCGGTCGCTGATGTGCTCCACCACCGCCAGATCGTGCGCGATGAAGAGGTAGGTCAACTTGTATTGTTCTTGAAGGTCTTGCAGCAGGTTGATGATCGCCGCCTGCACTGACACGTCCAGCGCGCTCACCGGCTCGTCGCAGACGATGAACTTCGGCTCCACCGCCAGCGCGCGGGCGATGCCGATGCGCTGCCGCTGGCCGCCGCTGAACTCGTGCGGGTAACGATTCATGTGTTCGGGCTTGAGGCCCACGCGGCGCAGCAACTCGGCGATGCGGTCGCGGCGGGCCAGCCGCTTCATTTCCGGGAAATGGATCGTCAGCGCCTCGCCGACAATGGAGGCAATCGTCATGCGGGGGTTGAGCGAGCCGAACGGGTCCTGGAACACCATCTGCATCTGCTTGCGCAGCGGCCGCAGTTCACGGTCCGAGGCGTGCGTGATGTCGTGGCCGTCAAAGATGACTTCGCCGGCTGTCGGTTCCAACAGGCGCAGGATGGCACGGCCCACAGTGGTCTTGCCGCTGCCGCTCTCACCGACGAGACCGATCGTCTCACCAGCCTCGATGGTGAAACTCACGTCGTCCACGGCTTTCACCTCGCCGATCTTGTGGCGGATGACGCCACCCATGATCGGGAAGTAGACCTTGAGGTTGTTGACTTGGAGCAAGGCCATGACGTTAACGTTTCAAAGCGGCTTCAATCTCGGCGTGGTCGATGGTCTTCAGCCGGTGCTTGTGCGCGCCGAGGCGCGGGATGCATTCCAGCAGTGCCTTTGTATAAGGATGCTGCGGCTCACGCAGCACACGCTGCGTTGGCCCATACTCCACGATCTTGCCGCGGAACATCACGGCGATGTTGTCAGCAATGTCGGATACAATACTGAAATTGTGCGTGATGAGCATGATCGCCATGCCGAGCTTCTGCTTCAGCTCCTTCAGCAACGCCATGATCTGCGCTTGGATGGTCACGTCCAGCGCCGTGGTGGGCTCGTCGGCCACCAGCAATGACGGGTTGCACGCCAGCGCCATCGCGATCATCACGCGCTGCTGCATGCCGCCGCTGAGTTGGTGGGGGTAATCGCTCATCCGCAGCCGCGCGTCGCGGATGCCCACCAGCGAAAGCAACCGCTCCACTTCAGCGTCCACGTCGTGCACATCGCGCCGATGCAGTTCGAGGGCCTCGGCGACTTGTGAGCGGATCGTGAAGACAGGATTCAGCGACGTGCTCGGCTCCTGGAAGATGTAGCTGATCTGCGCGCCGCGGACCCGGCGCAGTTCCTCGGACGACAGCTTCAGCGTGTCATGGCCCTTGAAAATGATCTCGCCGCCCACGTAGCGCGCCGGCGGCGACGGCACGAGCCGCGTCAACGCCATTGCCGTCACGCTCTTGCCGCTGCCACTCTCGCCCACGACCGCCAGCGTTTCGCCGGCTTTCATCGTAAAGCTGATGTTGTCCACCGCGCGCACTTCACCTTCGTCGGTGAAGAAGCTGATGCGGAGATTGCGGACGTCGAGCAGATGTTGGTTCGATGGCTGGCTCATGCCCTTGGTCCCCCTGCCGTCTTGAGTTTCGGGTCGAGCGCGTCACGCAGGGCGTCGCCGACGATATTGAGGGCGAGCACGAGGAAGAACATCGCGGCAGTGGCGCCGCCGAGTTCCCACCAGACGCCCAGCCAGAGGCGCTGTTTGGCGTCGTTGATCATCACGCCCCAGCTCGGCTCGCCAACGATGCCGACCCCAAGGTAGCTCAGGATGACTTCGGTGAGAATGAACCGCGGGAAGGCAAGTGTGAACACGATGATGATGATGTGCAGCACGTTGGGCGCGATGTGGCGGAACATCACGGTGAAGTGGCTCGCGCCGAGCGCGCGTGCGGCGGCGACGTAGGCGCGCTGCTTGTGCTTGAGGTATTCGCCGCGAATGAGACGGCAGAGGCCGACCCATGCGACAAGGCCCATGCCGAAGACAATGCCTTTCATGCCGCGGCCCACGACGTAGCTGATGGAGATGAGTGAGAGGATGCTGGGGACCGAGTCCACCACCGAGTAGAACCAGATGATGAAGGTGTCCACCCACCGGCCGAAGTAACCGGCGAGCGCGCCGAGCAGGAAGCCGAGAGGGATCAGGATGGCGCTGGTGAGCAGGGAGATCTCGAACGCAATGCGGACGCCCTGGATGAGCTGCGCGAGATTGTCGCGTCCGGCGAAGTCGGTGCCGACCCAATGGGCGGCGGACGGGGGTGCGTTGCGGGCGGCGAAGTCGGTGACCTTGTATGCCGGGACGACGTCGCGAGCCTTGGCGATCCAATAGACCGATTCGGCGTAAAGGAAGATGCCAAGATACACCGCCACGATGCCGAGGCAGATGACCGCCAGCCGGTTGCGGCAGAACTGCCGCCACGCGGTGCTCCAGAGCGTCTGGGGCTTCGCGGCGAGCGCGGCTGAGTTGGCGGTGGTGTCGGTCATTGCAGTCGGATGCGCGGATCGGCCCAGGTGTAGCAAAGGTCGGTGATCAGGTTCGCGATGACAAAGATGACCGAGCCGATGAACACCATGGCAAACAAGACCGGTTCGTCGCCGGTATAGATGGCGTCCACGGTCATGCGCCCGAGACCAGGGATGCCGAAGAAACTCTCCAGCATCAACGAGCCGGTGTAGAGGAACGGGATGGCGACGACGACGTTGGTCAGGATCGGGATGGCTGCGTTCTTCAGGACGTGCTTGAAGAGCACCTGCCGCTGCGAGGCACCCTTGGCGAACGCGGTGCGGACGTAGTCCTGATACATCTCGTCGAGCATGATGGTGCGGTAGAACCGCAGGCTGCCGCCAAGGCTGTAAACGATGCCGATGGCCACCGGCAACAGCACGTAGTGGACACTCTCGAATCCCCACACCGGGAACCAGCCGAGCTCGAAGGCAAAAAAGTATTGTCCGAGCATGATGTAAACGAGCGAACTGATGCTCATGCCGATGATGGAGATGACAACGAACGTCCGGTCAATCCATGAGTTCCGGTAGAACGCACATAGCAGCGCCAGCGCGACGGCGACGAAGAGTTCGATGACAAAAATGGGCGTGGTGATGCAGAGCGATGGCACAACGCCGTCGGCTATCATACGCGAGATGCGCTGGTTGCTCTGGAGCGACCTGCCGAAGTCGAGCTGCGCGAACTGCCGGACAATCTGCCAGAATTGCGCATCAAACACCGCCGTCGGCCGGCCTGTTTTCGCCGCTTCCTGCCAGTTGAAGAACTTCGGTTTGTCGTAGCCGAACTGTTTTCGGATCTGTTCAATTTTTTGCGGTGTCGCGTTCTTGCCCGCAAGCCGCACCGCCGGATCGCCGCCGATGACGCGATAAATCAGGAACACCAACAACAGCACGCCGAGTGTGATCGGAATCACGGAGAACAATCGGCGTATGATGTAGGCAGCCATGGGTGGGGGGATTCGTGAATCGTAACTCGTGGTTCGTAATTCGTAATTTGTAATCCGTGACTCGTGATGCCGTTCTGCTTATTCAGGCAACTCCGCACATTCGGAGCCGTAGGGCGCGGCGTCTTCGTGAATCTGAAGTGCTGCGCCGGCCTTTTGGTCGCGCAAATATCGGATGTAACCATTCATCAATTGCATCAAACGCTCCGCTTCATGTTTAAAGGCGGCGACTTCGTCCTGCGATAGATAACGTTCATCCTCGCACGTGTTCAAGTCGTCTACCAGTTCACATAGAGAACCGCGAGAAACGAGCACGAACTTGATGTTGTCGAGGTAATGAAAGCGTCCATGACCTTCGGCGATATTGTTCGTGAGCGAAACCGCCGCCCGGCGAATCTGGCCGGCAAGTCCATACTTCTCCGTGTCTGGCAGGTGCCTGGTCACATCATACATTTTCTTCCGAAACTCTCGTGCCGCTTGATACACATCAAGCTCTTCAAAGCCTCGGTATTTTTTCGCTGCCGTTTCCATGCGAATCACAAGTTACGAATTACGAGTTACTAATTACGATTCACGATTCACGAGTCTCGATTCACGATTCACACCTCAGTGCGGACGAACCCTGTAAAATTTCACGTTCGGATACGGGAAATCGTGCGGCTTAAAATTCTCCACGTAGTCGCGCAATAGCGCGTAGATGAGGCGGTGGAACATGAAGGCGCTGGGGCAGTCCTCCACGACCATGTCCGCCATCTTCTGGTAGATTGCCGTCCGTTCAGGCGAGTCCTGCATCGTCAGGATGCTCCGGTACAGTTTGTCGAACTCCGGGTTCTTGTAGTTGCAGTGGTTGACGCCGGGCGACTCGTTCGGGCCATACCAGAGTTGCAGAACGTTCTGCGCGTCGGGGTAATCCATCACCCAACCGGCGCTGAACATCTGCGTTTCCTTGCGCTCGAGCTTGCGCCAGTGCTCGGGCTGAAGCGAGAAGTTGATGGTCATCTCGACGCCGATCTGGCGCGCGAAGTTGACATACATCTCACCCAACTGGCGCGCCTCGGCATCACCCGCGCCGCCCATGTCGAGCGAGAGGTGCAGCCGCTTGCCCGTGCGGGCGTCCTTGCCGTCGGGATAGCCTGCCTCGGCGAGCAGCTTGCGCGCGAGGTCGAGATTGAATCGCCACGGGTAGGTCTTCTTCGGGTCGTAGCCGGTCGTGCCGGGCGTGATGGGACCGCAGGATGGAATCATGCGGCCGGCGTAGGTTTCTTTGATCTGCTCCTGGTTGAACGAGCAGGTAATGGCCTGGCGCAGCTTCCGATGACGCACAGCCTCCTCCGGTGTCTTGCCGCCGCCAACGACGGGGTCCTCCCAGTTGAAGCCGAGGTAATAGACATCCATCTGCGGCTCCTTGCGGAGCAGGATGCCGCGCTTGACCATGTCAGGCGTCAGATCGAGGTCGGTGTTGACGACTTTGTTGAAGTAGTCCTTGCTGATGCCGACGGTGAAAATCTGGCCACGCAGGAACATCTGCCACCATGTGTAATACTCGCGAACGTTGTAGAAAATGACGCGGTCAATGAACGGCAGCGGCTTGCCGGCGTCGGCGAGCAGGCCCTTCTCGCGATCACCCGGCGCGCCTTCGCTCGGATAGAGCTGGCCGTGAAAGGTCGGGTTGCGCTCGAACTCCATGCGATAGTTGCGCTGCCAGCGCTTGAGCCGGTACGGGCCGGTGCCGACGGGATGGTTGAGAAGGTCGTCCTTGTAGAACTCGACGGCCTCGCGTGGCATGACGAAGGTATATTGCATCGTCAGGACCCAGAGCAGTTGCGGATACGGCTCCAGCAGCCGGATGCGCAACGTATAGCGGTCGGGCGCCTCAAAACCGGGGATGGGCCGCGAGTAATCGGTCGGCTTGCTGCGATCCTCGCTGGCCTTGGTCCATGCGTCCGCGCCGACGACGCGGCCGGCGAAAACCCATGAACCGGTGGCGAGGTTCTTCGCGTCCATCAGCCGCTTGAAGTTGTAGATGAAATCCTCCGCAGTGACTTCGCGGCCTTTGCCGCCGGGGAAGCAAGGGTCGTCCTGGAAGCGGACGCCCTTCTTGATGCGGAACGTATAGGTCAGGCCGTCGGGGGAAACTTCCGGCAGCGACTCGGCGAGCACCGGCACGACCCGGTAGGGCCGGTAGAGGTAATCGTATTCGACGAGGCCCTCGTAGATCTTGCAAACCGCCAATGCGGTGTCTACGTCGCTGGCACGGACGGGATCGAAGCCCTTGATGTCGCCGCCTTCGGTGTAATAGACCATTTCACCGGGCTTACCGCCGGACGCAACGGAGGAACCGCAGCCGGTTGCGTAGAATGGCAGCGCGCTGAGCAGCAGTCCCAATCCGCATTGGATTGAGATAGCCGTTTTCAACGGGAGACCTGTTCGCGCCGCACTATTTCTTCACCGGCACGGGAGTGGTGGCAGGTTTCTCGGCGGCCTTCTCGGCCGGAGCGGCGCTCTTGGCTGGAGTGGCTGTCTTCTGCGACGCAGGCGTCGCGGCGGCCTTCTCGGCAGCTTTCGGTGTGGCAACGGCCGTGTCCAGCACGAGAGAGGTTGGCTTCTGATGCGCAATCAGAATGGCCAGCAACAACGAGGTGACAAACAAGATCGTGGCACCCCAGATCGTGCCCTTGGTGAGCACATTGCCTGTGCGTGCGCCGAAGAGCGTGTCCGTGGCGCCGGAGCCAAACGCCGCGCCAAGGCCGCCGTCGGCTTTCGACGGTTGCATCAGGATGATCAGGATCAGAAACAGGCAGGTCAGCGCCTGAATCGTTAACAGCAAACCGATGAAAAATGACATATCAATTCCTCACGTTCCGGATCATCTCAACGAAGTCGCGTGCCTGGAGGCTCGCGCCGCCCACCAGCGCGCCGTCCACGTCGGGCTGGCCCATCAACTCACGCGCGTTCGATGGCTTCACGCTGCCGCCGTATTGGATGCGGATGCGCGCGGCGGTCTTGGCATCGCTAAGCTGCGCCAACAGCCTGCGGATCAGCGCGTGGACTTCCTGCGCCTGCTGCGCGGTGGCGGTCTTGCCGGTGCCGATGGCCCAGACGGGCTCATAGGCCACCGTGACTTCCAGCAACTCTTCCGGCTTCAGGCCGGCGAGGCCCTTGAGCACCTGGTCGGTCACGACGGCTTCGGTGCGGTTGGACTCGCGCTCGGCGAGCAGTTCGCCGACGCAGACGATCGGCTTCAGGCGCGCGGCGAGCGCGGCCTTGGTCTTCTTGTTCACCGTCTCGTTGGTCTCACCGAAGAACTGACGGCGCTCGCTATGGCCGATGATGACGTAGGTGCAGAGCACGTCCTTGAGCATCGCGGCATTCACCTCGCCGGTGAACGCGCCGAATTTATCCCAATACATGTCTTGGCCGCCGACTTTGACGACGGAGCCGTCGAGCAACTGGCCCACGGGGTGCAGCGCCGTGAACGGCGGACAGACGGCGATGTCCACGTCGAGCACATCGGCGAGGTCGCGCTTGAGCGCCTTCACAAGATCGAGCGCCTCGGCGACGGTCTTGTTCATTTTCCAGTTGCCAGCGATGAAGAGTTTGCGTGCTTTGTCCATGGTCGTAAATAATAAGGGGTAGATTGTTTTTACTTGTCTGTCAATGCGGCGACGCCGGGCAGCTCACGGCCTTCGAGGAACTCCAGGCTCGCGCCGCCACCGGTGCTGATGAACGTGACCTTGTCGCCGACTTTGGCTTTCTTGACGGCTTTGACGCTGTCACCGCCGCCGATAATGCTCTTGGCGCCGGCCTGCGTCGCCGTCGCGACGGCTCGGGCGACTTCAAACGTGCCGGTTGCATACTCCGGTGTCTCAAAGATGCCCATCGGGCCGTTCCAGACGATGGTCTTGGCCCGCGCGATTTCGGCGCAGTAACGCTCGATGGTCTTCGGACCGATGTCCACGCCGCAGTAACCGATCTCGATCGTCGCGTCCGTGCTCTGCTGCGGGTTCTTGAACTCAATCTTCGGCTTCTTTTGGCCCGGAATCGGTGTCTCGACCTTCTGGGCGATGACGTGATCCGTCGGCAGCAGGAACTTCACGCCGGTGGCCTGTACCTTGGCGAGCGTCTCCTTGGCGATGCCGAGCTTGTCTTCCTCCACGAGCGAGCTGCCGACCGCCACGCCCTGGGCCTTCAGGAACGTGTAGGCCATCGCGCCGCCGATGATGAATGCGTCGGTCTTGCCCATCAGGTTGGTGATGACGCCAATCTTGTCGCTGACCTTCGCGCCGCCGAGGATGACGAGGCACGGCCGGTCCGGGCTGGCCAGCTCCTCACCGAGATACTTCAGCTCTTTTTGCAGCAGGAAACCCGCCGCACTGGTCTTGATGAACTTGCAGACGCCCGCGGTGGAGGCGTGCGCGCGATGCGCCGTGCCGAACGCGTCGTTGACGAAGACATCGGCGATGCTCGCCATCTGCTCGGCAAACTTCGGGTCGTTGTCCTCCTCCTCGGCGTGGAAACGGGTGTTTTCCAGCAGCAGGATCTCGCCGGCCTTCATGGAGGCGACCTTCTTGCGCACTTCCTCGCCAACGCATTCGTTGGCAAACGCCACCGGCTGCTTGAGCAGTTCCGCCAGCCGCACGGCGACCGGTTTCAGGCTCATACTCTCGACGCGCTTGCCGTCGGGCCGGCCCAAGTGGCTGCAAAGGATGACGATGGCGCCGCGCTGGGTCAGGAAATTGATGGTCGGCAGCGTTTCCTTGATGCGTGTCTCATCGGTGATCGCGCTCTTCTCGTCGAGAGGGACGTTGTAGTCCGCGCGCACCAAGACGCGCTTGCCGCGCAAATCTTTCAGGTCAGCAATCGAAAGTTTGTTCATAATTTCCTGGCCGCAGTCGGCTGATGCCGCTCCAAAGCACCTCCGCCTGCTGTTTAGTTACGTTTCCGTCAGCCCAACGGCTCAATAGGGGCACATCCACGTGCCCGGGCTTCTCCGGAATTGGAACGCGGGATATTATGGATGCCCCCCTCCTGCGTCAACGCTAAAGCCTTGATGCACAAGGGATGATCCGGGGGGAATGGCTGGGAGGCTGCGACGCCGGACATCGCCCGAAAAATCCGTGCTTTGGACTTCTTCAGCGGCCTGCTAGGCTTGGGGTGGCATGGATCAGCCGATTGTTCAAATTCGGGAGTTGTCGAAGGTTTACCGGCACGGCGATATCGAGGTGGTGGCGCTGAACAGCATCTCGCTCGATATTGGCGGAGGGGAGTTCGTTGCGTTGATGGGGCCAAGCGGTTCGGGCAAGAGCACGTTGTTGCATATCATCGGCGGGATTGACCGGCCTACCAGTGGTCGGTGCGTTGTCCAAGGCACCGATGTCGCCGATCTGAGCGAGACGGAACTGGCGGCATGGCGCAAGCAGCACGTCGGCTTCGTTTTCCAGACGTTCAACCTGATTCCCGTGCTGACGGCCTATGAGAACGTGGAACTGCCGCTGTTGCTGACGGGACTGACAGGACGCGAGCGGCGCGAGCATGTGGAAGCGGCGTTGGAACTGGTCGGTCTGGCGGACCGGATGGAGCACCTGCCGCGGCAGCTTTCCGGCGGCCAGGAGCAGCGCGTGGCTATCGCGCGGGCGCTGGTGACTGATCCGACACTGCTGGTGGCCGACGAGCCGACAGGCAATCTCGACGCGCATTCGGCCGCCGAGGTGCTGGGGCTGCTGCAAACGCTCAACAGCGCCGCCGGCAAAACGGTCATCATGGTGACGCACGATCCGAAAGCGGCGGCGCACGCGAAACGGATGGTGCATTTGGAGAAGGGAGAGTTGTTGAGTGGAGGGTGATCCGTAATTCGTAACTCGTGGTTCGTGGTTCGTGATCTGGTGTCCGCTTGCGACGATGACGAATTACGAATTACCAATCACCCATCACGCACCCATGACCATCCCCGGCTTCATCCTGCGCAACGCGCTCCGCAACAAGCGGCGGCTCACACTCACGGTACTCAGCGTGGCGCTGAGCCTTTTCCTGTTCACCGTGCTTCAGACGGCGCTGCGGGAGCTGTCGCAGCCGCAGTTGACCGAGCAGTCAGCGCTGCGGCTCATCGTGCGGCACAAGGTCTCGCTCGCAAACGTCCTGCCCTCGAAATACCAGTCCCGCATCGCGCGCGTGCCGGGCGTCAAGCGCGTCTCGAGGCTGACATGGTTCGGCGGCATCTACATTGACGAGAGCAACTTCTTCGCCCAATTCGGGTGCGACGCCAACGCGTTGTTCGACATCCTGACCGAGGTGACGACGAACCCGGAGCAGGTGGCGGCGTTCAAGAAGGAGAAAACCGCCTGCATGGTCGGCATCAAGACCATGAACCGTTTCGGTTGGAAAGTTGGCCAGAAGATCACGCTGCGCGGCACGATCTACCCGTGCAACCTGGAGCTGACGATCCGGGGCGTTTACCATGGCGGGATTGACGAAACCAACCTGTTCTTCCACCACGAATACCTGGATGAGGCGACCGGCTGGCACGTGGTCGGCTGCTACTGGATTCAAACGACCAACGCCGACGCGCTCCCGGACGTGATCCAGCGGGTGGACGCGATGTTCAGCAGCAGCGCTGCTGAGACGAAGACCGAAACCGAACGCGCATTCCAGCTCACGTTCCTGTCGTGGTTCGGCAACGTCAAGCTCCTCATCGGCTCCATCTGCACCGTGATTGTTTTTACGATGATGTTGGTAACGGCGAGCACGATGAGCATGGCCATCCGCGAACGGACGCGTGAGATCGCCGTGTTGAAAGCGCTGGGCTACAACGGCGGCCAGATCTTTGGCCTTGTCCTGGCCGAGTCGTTTGGGTTGGCGCTGGTCGGCGGGTTGATCGGTTGCGTCGGCACATGGTTCTTGGCGCAGAACGTGGACATGTACGTGCTGTCGCACGGCTTCTTCGTCAAATTCGAGGTCACGCCGCACATCGTCTCGGCAGGGTTGTTGATCGCCGCCGCGATGGGCGTGGTCAGTTGCATGGCGCCCGCCATCGCAAGCGTCCGGGCCAGCGTGCTGGAAGGGCTGCGGGAACTGGACTGAGTCATGGCCATCCCGATCAAATACAACCTCCGCAACCTGCGCGTGCGCTGGCGCTCGACGATCGCCACCGCGCTCGGCATTGCGCTGACCGTGGCGGTGTTTGTGATGGTCATGGCGCTCGCCCGCGGCCTCAAGGCCACCTACGTCAACACCGGCGACGCGCGCAACCTGCTGGTGATGCGAAAAGGCTCTACCGCCGAATCTTCCAGCCAGATCGAACGCAGCAAGGTGCTCCGGTTCAAGTATCACGACGAGATCGCCCGCAACGAGCGCGGCGATCCCGTGGCATCGCCGGAGATCATCGTCCTCATCCAGCTCGACCGCATCGATGGCGGCAACGCCAACGTCCTCGTGCGCGGCATCAGTCCCATCGGCGCCGAACTGCGGCCCAACGTGAAGCTGGTGGAGGGCCGCTTGTTCCAGCCGGGCCTGGCCGAGTGCATTGTCAGCCGCAAGATCGCCGAGCGGTTCGCCCACTGCCACGTCGGGGAAACGTTCCGCGCCGGCAAGCGGACGTGGCGCGTGACGGGCGTCTTCGACGCGGCCAAGACGACCTACGAATCGGAAATCTGGACGGACGCCGACGAGGTGCGCGAGGCCTTCAGCCGTTCCTTCTACGGCTCGGTGTTGCTGCGGCCGAAGGATGCGGCGGCCGGCGCCGTGCTCATCAAGCGGCTCGAAGCCGACAAGGATCTCTTTGTGCGCGTGCTGCCGGAGGCGGACTATTACCAGGAGCAGACGAAAAACGCCGGGCCGATCCAGTTCATGGGCGGATTCCTGGCGATCATCATGAGCATTGGCGCGGCGTTTGCGGCCATGAACACCATGTATGCGTCGGTCGGCTCGCGCACGCGCGAGATCGGCACGTTGCGCGTGCTCGGCTTCCGGCGGCGGGACATCTACCTGTCGTTCCTGCTCGAATCGGTGCTGCTGGCGCTGGTGGGCGGCGCGCTCGGTTGCATCGCGTCGCTGCCGATCAACGGCCTGGCCACCGGCACGATGAGCTGGACAACGTTTTCGGAGGTCGCGTTTGAGTTTCGCATCACCGGTGAACTGCTGGCCAAAGGACTGGCGTTTGCGGTGGTCATGGGCGTGCTCGGCGGGCTGCTGCCCGCCCGCGTCGCCGCGCGCAAGCCCGTGCTCGATGCATTGCGCTCGGCCTGAAAATGGTTCACAATCAACCCGACATCGAATCATGAGTACACCGTCACAACAAGGACCGCCGGCGCTGAGCAAGCTGCCGATTGCCCCGGAGAAAAAGTCGCGGCGCAAGATCGGACCGCTGGTATTGTTGCTGCTGGTCCTGCTGACCGTCGCGATCGCTGGTGGTGTGTATGTGTTCACGACGAACGACCAGGGCAGCCTTTTCATCATCAAGAAGCCGGAGCCAAAGCCCGGCCAAGCGGTGGCGCAACCGCCCGCTCCGGTGAAGCCGGGCGACGTCGTGCTCACCGTCAGCGGCTACGTCATCCCGCGCGAGCGTATCGAGCTTAGCCCGCGGTTTCAGGCAATGGTGAAATGGATCGGTGTCCGCAAGGGCGACCACGTCAAGAAGGACGAGGTGATGGTTCGGCTCGATGACGCCGAATATCGCGCCAAGGTCCTCGAAGCCGAGGGCAATCTCGCCCGCGCCCAGGCCGACCTCGCCAACGCCGAGGCCAACCTCAAACGCCAGCAGGCGCTCTCCAGCAAAAACATCGAGAGCGAGCGCTCCCTCGACGACGCCCGCCGCGCCCGCGACATGGCTCTCGCGCAGATCACCGTTGCCAAAGGCCAGCTCGCCTATGCGCAGAACTACGTGGAGTGGTGCGTCATCCGCGCGCCCATCAACGGCACGATTCTGGAGAAGCTGGTGGAAGCGGACGAACTGGTTACGCCGATGACCTTCGGGGGCACGCGCGGCCCGAGCACCGCGCTGGTTTCGATGGCCGACCTCACCGACCTGCAGGTGGAAATTGACCTCAACGAGGCGGATCTGGCGAAGATCCATCTCAAGCAACGCTGCCGCATCAGCCCGGAGGCCTACCCTGACAAGCGCTATGGCGGCTACGTCGCCGAGATCGCGCCCGAAGCCAACCGCCAGAAAGGCACGCTCCAGATCAAAGTCCAGGTCGAGAAGCCCGACACCTTCATGACACCGGAGCTGTCCGCCAAGGTGGATTTTATCCGCGGTGACGCCGCCGCGAAATGATTCGAGGCTTCGCGGAAACCACCGCTCGTCCTACGGTCAAGTCCTCCCTCTTTTTCCATAGTCGGGGACTGACGCGTCGCGCAACGAATTTGCCCATTTTTCCCTTGCTTTTCCAGCCCGTTGCGCTAGAAAGCGGCCATGACGAAAGGCCCGAGCTATGTTTGCCTTCGATCTCAGCCATCACCAGATCGGCGATGACATTGAAGCCGATCTGCTCCGCAGAAACTTCAACGCGCTCAACAAACGCATAGACGGCATCTCCGTACCGCTCCAAGGTTCGCCTGGAGAAGTCTCCAGCCAAAAGCTCAGCGATGTCATCGCCGGCACCAGTACCATCCAATTGCTCGATATCAACGCAGATTTGCCAGCAATAATCGCGATACTGAATGAAATGATTCAGGCCCAGAGGAGATGAGATGTTTCCTGGTTTTCTCCATGAGACCGCATTTGTCACAACGCTAAGCGTCAGATTTGGAAAGGATGATGACCGCACTGCGGAGTGCAAACACACAGAGCCATCAGCAGGCAGGCTAAAAGGGAATCCTTATGAGTGACTACGATCCATTCATCGATAGGCACAAGTTCCAAGACGATGTGTGGGGCCAAATCCATCTGAACGATCTTGAACGAGACGTCATTGATACGCCGGAATTCCAGAGACTATTTCGCACTTCGCAACTCGGATTTGTTCATCTCGTTTATTCTACAGCGAATCATACTCGAGGCACTCACAGTATAGGGGCCTGCTACAATGCTAACAGACTCATTGAGAACCTTTACAATAACACCGCTCGTCTCCGGGCCGGTGAAAAGGACGAGAACTATGCGACCTTTGGCATATCACCAAGTGAGAAGATATTGATCAGATTAGGGGCGCTTTTACATGACATTTCGCATGGCCCACTATCTCACGATATCGAGAAAAAGACACACAAAGTTATCTACGACATTCCCGGAGTTGATCTGAAGGACAGGGGGTTCAAGGTCCAGTCATACTACGGGCAGTATTACAAGCACGATGATTACGAAAGGCACCCGTTGCTCTATATGCTTACCTGTAATGGCGACGTCTCCGTTTTAGCACAGGTTCTCATTCGATACTCAGTTGTGTTTTGGAACCGCCTGAAAGCGGATGGTGCAAAACCTGAGTACAGCCATATCAAGGATTTCACGATTGAGATGAAGAAGTTCTTGAGGAGCCTAGAAACAAATGAACGAAAACGGATGGTGAGGGAACTATTACCACGTTTGCTATTTCATTTATTGTTCTACGAAACAAAGGAAGAGGGGAAAGAGCACGAACGAAATATTGCCACAGGCTTTGATTCCGCTGGAAACCCAAAGTTGGAGAAATGGTCTCTAGTGTCTGGTGAATGGGGGCATGTTCTTCACCATCTGTGGTACCAACCTTTCCGGCACGATATCATTGGGAATACACTGAGTGCAGACCTTCTAGACTACCTGAAGCGAGATCCTCACAGGATGGGAACGCGTCGCCGTATAGACTTGCACCTGCTGAACTATTACGTATTGGTCCCCCCATCCGAAGGACCTTCGACAAAGCCACTAAAAACCCCCGACGGCGAAGTATTACGCAGACCTTCCCACCACCGATGCGCAATTGACCTTCGAGACTCCAAGCGTGGGACTACAAGAATTTTCCTGATCAATGATATTTTTCGCCTGTTGGATTTACGCCAAGAGATTCATGAAAAGGCTGTGATGCACCGGGTAGTCCAATCGGCAGTTGCGATGCTAGCGAGGGCACTGCTTTTGCTTGAACGATGTGGCCTGAAGCCCGGATTGAAAGATATTGTTGGCATCGGTAGCGAAACTCACGCCTTACAGGGTGACGACAGGTTTTTCCGCATCTTGGTGGAGCGAGCTTCCACGCAAGAAGAAGACGCAGCAAAGAAGATGCAGCTAGGTGAAGCAAGGCGACTTGTACTCAAACTTTCCGAACGGAGAGTGTTTCGCCCTCTAATGATCGTCTCTAACGAGCGGGCCGGCGAAGTGCTTGAGTTCCAAGGCCGGACGGTATCACCACAACAAACAAATAAAGAAGATTCAGAATTCTTGTTGCGAATATTGGGGGCGTTAGTGGATTCCACTTATTACAGTCCTTTTCTTCTCTTCGTATCTGCTTGCGTCGAGAAATACCTCGATGGAGTGTTCGATGACGATCTGGCTGTATGTAATCATGTCGACCAAATTCTAAGACATGGCGAGGGATCAATTCTTATTGCAGAGGCAATGAAGATTGTTCCGAGCCGTGTGATCATTTGGACGACACCCTACAAGCAACTCTATAAGGATCCTGCACTTGTCGTTGCAATGCACGAACATACAGGCCGCATTGATGAAGTGGGTGTAGACACTCCGGGAATGCATAAGCAGAAGGCAGCTCTAACTCGAATTGAGAGCTCAATAAAAGATGCGGATAGCAAATACCAAGGCTTATGGCAGCTATACGTGTTCATCAGCGATGGTCTGTTTTATACGGGCCTTCTGCAAAAGCTGAAACAGCATTTCTCAAAACACAACACTAGTCGTCAGCATCACCAAATTCGCCTCAGATATGCTGAAGAGTTAATTAAGTATGCGTTCAAGGTGATGATGATTGATTGGGCAGCTACTTCAAAGCAAATGGAGCATGAGGGTATGGGTCCTGTGGAGGAAGGCAAGAAACTGGGAGTTCCAATGGATGAAAACCTTTTCAAAACGCTTTTGCCGCTTTGGATAAGTATATATCGCCACCAAAGACCAAGCGATCCGACAGGGCCTCACGAGTTTTCGACTGTAGACACTGCCCATTACAGCCATGAGGGTCCGCTTAAACACGTTGTCCACCACCCTGATGGTAGGAACTGTCGGGATACGCGCTACAAGTTTGACAGAGACGCATCGAGCGCGTGGACGCTTGCTCTGAAGGACTCGAGATCAATTGGTTACAAGCTGATCGAGCACCTAAACTCTATCGGGAACATTAGCGGTTCGGATTTGTCAGATCGTGAGTTTGCTGATCTTGTTAGTCTTTACGACAGCGCGAATAAGGAAAAGGGAGTAGAAGATGCACTCAGCCAAGAAGTTTTGGGTCACCGAATGGAAGTGGCAGATCTCAAGTTGTTGTGGCGGGCGGGTTTTCCGTGGCCATCCGAAGAGCAAACTCCCACACGCCCGCAAGCTGTTATTACGATACCAGAGTCACGCGAGCAGATAATGCCTTGGTTCGAAAAGGAAATGGACGGGCTACCACTGCATTTTACTCGTGAGATCCGGCAAAGTGCAAATGAGATTACTGATCAGATTTCTCCTGTCCCAAGAGAACGCTGGAGTTCAATCTTCCAGGATTTTCATAATCGGTTTCAGCAACATCGGACTTTTATTTGGAACAATGTTAGACGGAAAGAGGTTTTAAGTGTTGTGAGCGAGAAATGCAGCGTTGGCGGCAATCCACCACCGCCGCCGGATGATGACGGCGACCCCGGAGAAGAACAGTCGTGATCGTTTCGAATTACGGAACATGCATCGAGTATGAGTAAAAAACGATTCTGATAAATCCATGGAAAATGATATTGAAAAAATTAGCGCGACGGCTTGGCAAAAAACTGAGCAACTAACAGCCGCGATTGCCAAGACATCTCCTGAGGATCCGCTTCGTGAGGCCGCGAAAAAGCTCAACATAACGGGCATAAGGTTCGTGCCGCTTTTCTGTAGCGCTGGTTTAGCCAAGACAGGATCCGGGTTCGAAGTGGTCTTAAACCTCGATGGTGTCCGGGGAACTTCAGAGGCTAGCTCAAACTTTGAGCCTGGGAGTGAAAAGTGGTTCACTCTGACTAACAGAATGCGGTTTAGCGTTGCGCACGAGTTGGCTCACCTCATTTTTCTGGAGGCGGCTGACGGTGACTGGCGAGAGGGTGTTTTTGACACAAACCTTAAATCTATTGAAGGCGGATGTAGCAGCCTTGCAAGAATCCTCCTTCTTCCTAAACAAATGCTCTTGAAAGCGGTTGACGAGCAGCTTTTTGACGTCAACCTGCTGAATGAGATTTGCAGCCGGTTCCGTGTATCCCCAGAGGTTTTCATTCGCCGTCTTCATCTGTCGGATATGACAGGCGCTTTCGCTGGACTCGACTGCGTCGTTGCATTGGTTCAAGATAATGAGGGCATTTTGATTATCAAAACTTGCCACATAATGGGGGGAGATTCGAAAGGGCGCTTCGACACGCCATACGAGAAGGTGAGAGTAAAAAAGCCGAAGGACCACAGCAGTTTATCAAAGCACTTTAGACAACTTGCATGGGCTATCGAAGGCTTGCCTGTCGCAAAACTAGGAATAGATGACGAACTCGAGTCAAAATTGCGCAGAGACGAAAAAGGAAAGTGGGAACGCGAGGTGCCGTTCGGTAAAGATACCGCAATAACTTGCGAAATCAGATTCCTGCGGAGGCGCAGCAGTCCCCTTTCCGTTTTGCTTAGCATCCTAGTTACAAGACACACACACGCTCGGACTCATCAAAAACTTGTTTAGTTCTTAGATAGTTGAGGCCAAGAAAAACAGAAACACTTGTTACCATGGGGAAATAACCATGGTTCACTCGACGGCTAGAACAGATGAACGTCAGTCAAATGAGGTGGTGGCAGCAAATGCAGCAGTTGGGTCGAATACGTCAGGGCCGACACGTGGCGCAATGTGGTCTCCGAGCCTTGCGCGATGGCAAGGTGTGATTAGAGTGTTACACCATGAAGATTCTCAAACAGCCGCAGCAAATCATTCTCTACACGCGGCCGATATGCGGTTGGTGCCAGGAGGCCAAGGCTTGGCTCGACGAACGTGGTTGGAAATACACCGTCTGCAATGTCGGCGAGGATCTCGCTGCCCGGCAAAAGGCGGTTGACCTCAGCGGGCAGACACTGGTGCCCGTGATCGAAGTGGACGGGCTTGTGCTGGGCGACTTCGACACTGGCCAGCTCGAAACATTCCTGAAAAAGCACGGCTATCTGGAGTGACAGCCGTTCATGGAAGGCGAACGGGTGGCTTGCGGACCAAGGCGGCGCAGCCGCAACCGAACCGTAACGCGGACACTCCTGTCCGCGCCGTGGGGTGGCAACAGAACACCGCGGACAGGAGTGTCCGCGTTACGGGCAAAAAGTTCTTCGCACAAATGCCGAATGTTTCAACGGAACATTCTACTTCCCGCTTCCGGCGAGCGCCTTCTCCGCTTGCTCGAATGAGCCGAGGTTGAAGACGCTCTTGTAACCCATGTCCTTCAATACCCGTGTGCCGGAGCCGCTCCGGCCGCCGCCCTGGCAGTGCAGCAGCAACACGGTTTCCTTGTTGGGTGCCATCTTGCCGATACGCTCTCTCAAGTCGTCGAGCGGAATGTTGACGGCCATCGGCAAATGCCGCTCGCTGTATTCCTCCGCGGTGCGCACGTCAATCACCCTGGCGCCTTTCTGTAGATATTCGTGCGCCGCTTCCACGGTGATCGAGTTGAGTTGATTGAGGAACGCGAAGACGGCGAGCACGCCCGCCACGGCCGGAATAACGATCGATGACATGGCGGAAATCATGGCACCGAGCCGGCGGTTGGGCAAGCGGCGGGTCGCCATCACGTCTGGACTTGCTTGCGGGCCTCGTCGGCGAGCGGGGTGCTGAGGTAGCGCTCGCCGGTGCTGCAACCGATGGTGACGATGAGCTTGCCTTTGTTCTCCGGACGCTTGGCCGCCTGGATCGCGGCCCAGACGTTCGCGCCGGTGGAAATGCCAGCGAGGATGCCTTCCTCGAGCGCCAGCCGCCGGGCGGTGACAATAGCGTCGTCGTTGCTCACGGTGATGACGTCGTCGAGGATTTGCAGGTTCAGGTTCTTCGGGATGAAGCCGGCGCCAGCGCCCTGAATCTTGTGTGGGCCGGGCTTGAGCGGCTGGCCGCTGCGAGTCTGCGTGATGACCGGCGAATCCTTCGGCTCGACGGCGATGGAGAGGAAGCTCTTCTTGCGCGACTTGATCACCTCGCTGATGCCGGTGATCGTGCCGCCGGTGCCGACGGCGGCCACAAGGATGTCCACCTTGCCGTCCGTGTCTTTCCAGATTTCCTCGGCGGTGGTTTTGCGGTGGATTTCGGGATTGGCCGGGTTGTCGAACTGCTGCGGGATCCACGAGTCGGCAGTTTCCTTGTTCAGGTCCACGGCTTTATTGATGGCGCCTTTCATGCCCTCGGCGGCGGGCGTCAGCACGAGTTTCGCGCCGAGCAACGCCAGCAGCGTGCGGCGCTCCACGCTCATGCTCTCGGGCATGGTGAGGATGAGCTTGTAACCGCGCGCAGCGGCGACGAATGCGAGCGCAATCCCCGTGT
The DNA here is from genome assembly GCA_016235595.1 of Verrucomicrobiota bacterium. Classification (GTDB taxonomy): domain Bacteria; phylum Verrucomicrobiota; class Verrucomicrobiia; order CAIQCK01; family CAIQCK01; genus CAIQCK01. The sequence goes on along the minus strand of JACRJX010000008.1, from coordinate 122,516 downwards.
TGCCGGAGGTCGGCTCGATGATCGTTGTCTTCGGCGTGAGGATGCCGTCTCGTTCGGCGGCGTCAATCATGGCGAAGCCGATGCGATCCTTGATGCTGCCGAGCGGGTTGAAGAACTCGCCCTTGAGCGCGATGGTCGCCGGCACGTCGGCAGCGATGCGGTTGAGTTTGATCAGCGGGGTTCGGCCCACGGTGCTGATGATGTTGGGATATACTGACATGGTCCTGTCCTTTCTTTGGCTTGGTTAATCGTTATACAAAATACTCTTCCGATTTCATCCTGCCGAACGGGATCCTTTCCCTAATGCGCTCATGCAGGTAATCAAGGCAGATTTTGATGAATAGTTCAATGAAACCGATGACAGTGTTTCTCAGTCATGTGCTGTTCTGAGTTGTTGAAACCGGGTCATGGGAGTTTACAGGTTCGACGCGTAAGCGATGAACGGACGATACGCGTTGAGAATTGTCTGCAGCGCCTGCATGAAGGCCGCCTCTTTCTTCTGCTCCGCGGCGTCCTTGGGCGCTTCGAGGATGATATCGAACGGGCGGGGGTGAATTCCCGGCGGCGCGCTGAGCACGCCGTCGTAGCCCTCGCCGATGATGCCGTTGTGCGCGGGGAAACCGTCTATGACAGCGCTCGCATTGCGCGGAAGGAACTGCTCGACGGCCTGCAGCGCCGGTTTGATCAGATGCTCCGTCAACGTGGAGCCGTTCACAAACCCGTAGAAACCGTGGCTGGTGTCGTCGGTGTGCAACGAGATGATCCCGTGAAACATGTGCGAGGTCAGCTCGGACTCGAGGAGCTTCACTTCAGGTTCCGTGGAATTTTTCCAGAACTCGCGGTTCAAGTCCTTGCCACTGTAGGAATGACGCGTCCCGTTCTCGAAACCGGTCGGATTGCAGACCGGGTAAACGAACAGGCAATAGCCCTCAGTGAGTTCCGGTTTCGCGTTGATATTCTGAAGGAACTGGACCACCGCGCGCACGCCTTCCGCCTCGTCTCCATGAATGCCGGCAAAGATGCCAATGCGGATCGGGTCCTCGACGGCTTTCGGGCCGATGAAGAGATATCGCGGCAATTCGTGCGGCTGGCCGTTGACTTCGAATCGCGCGCCGTGATTGACGATCAAACTGTGCGACCTCGACGCAATCTCATTCAGCGGCGCCAACAATTCGGCCACCGTGGGTCGAACTGAGACGTCCGGTGGATTGTTGGTTTCCAGAGTTGTCATGATGGTTTGCATGGCCGGTTAGAGTTTCTCCAGCGGGTGCTTATCGAACCGCACCCGCTCTGTTCGTTCGATTTGCGTGACCCGTGAGTCATGCACGACGATTTGCACGACGCCGAACCGCAGCGAATCGACGTGCTGGCGGACGACCTCCAGCCAGCGATCCTCGTCAATGCGCTGGGGTTCAGAGGAGGTTTTACTGTGCTTGTTCATGGTTCTTTCAGGCGACGGCTATCTTCAGCGCCTGATCAATGTCCGCTTTGATGTCTTCCACCGTTTCCAAGCCGATGGAGAGGCGGATGTAATCCGCCGTCACGCCGGTCGCCTCCTGTTCCGCAGGAGTCAACTGCTGGTGCGTGGTCGAGGCCGGATGGATCACCAGGCTCTTGGCGTCGCCGATGTTGGCCAGATGCGAGAGGAGCTTGACGGAGTTGATGAACTTCTTGCCCGCCTCCAGGCCGCCCTTGATGCCGAATCCAACAAGGCCACCGTAGCTTTGGTGCAGATACTTCGCAGCGACCTTGTGGCTCGGATCGTCGGGCAGGCCGGGATAGGTCACCCAACTCACGAGCGGATGGCTCTTGAGGAACTTCGCGATCTCCAGCGCGTTGGCGGAGTGCTGGCGCTGGCGCAGCGGCAGCGTCTCCAAACCCAGCAGGAACTGGTGGGCGTTGAACGGACTGAGCGCAGCGCCGATGTCGCGGAGCAGCGTCACACGCACTTTGAGGATGAAGGCCACGTTGCCGAGACCGGGGACGTTGCTGAGCGCGTCCCAATACTTCAGGCCGTGATAGCTCGGATCGGGTTCGGTGAACTCCGGGAACTTGCCGTTGTTCCACTGGAACTTGCCGGAGTCCACGATCACGCCGCCGATGGAGGTGCCGTGTCCACCGATGTATTTCGTGGCCGACGTGGCGATGATGTCCGCGCCATGGTCGAACGGCCGCACCAGGCCCACGCCCACGGTGTTATCCACCACGAGCGGAATGCCGTTCTCGTGCGCGATTTTGGAGATGGCTTCGAAGTCCGGCACGTCGAGCTTCGGGTTGCCGATCGTCTCGACATAGATGGCGCGCGTCTTTGGCGTGATGGCTTTGCGGAACGCCTCCGGGTTGCGCGAGTCCACGAACTTCGCAGTGCGGCCCAGCTTCGGGAACGTGTAATGGAGGAGCTGGTAGGTGCCGCCGTAGAGATTGTTGCCGGCGACGATCTCGTCGCCGAGACGGGTAATGGCCAGCAGCGAGTAGGAGATGGCCGCCTGGCCGGAAGCAACTCCCAACGCACCGGTGCCGCCTTCCAGCGCCGCGACGCGCTTCTCGAACACGTCCGTGGTCGGGTTCATCAGGCGCGTATAGATGTTGCCGAATTCGCGCAATGCGAAAAGATTCGCGGCGTGATCGGTGCTCTTGAAGACGTAGGACGTCGTCTGGTAGATCGGCACGGCGCGCGCGCCCGTGGTCGGGTCGGCCACCTGCCCCGCGTGTAATGCCAGCGTTTCCAGTCCTAATGGTTTCGATTTGTTGCTCACGGTTTCTCTTTCTTTGTTTTTTTGTTTCTGGTTTTGAAGACCCGTGTAATCACGGCTTCCCAAAACGACACGAAATGCTCGTCGCCCGACGCCTCGTCTCTTGCTGCTATGTCTTTGTTGGCCATGGGTTCCTTGCCTGAGCTGTCACCGCCGGTGGTTCCCCCCGGAGTCCACCGGCGGCGATTTCATTCGCTCAGAACAGCCATTTCACTTGCACAGCTCCCACTTTGTTGTCGGTGGCGTTCAAGACCTTGCCGAACGCGCCATAAACCAGCGCAATGCTCAACCGGCTGTTGGGCATGAAAATCACGTCAAACGCGTGCAGATCATCCTCGCCTTCAACCAGACCGCCGATCTGTGAGTAGGGATCGGTCTTGCCGCGATACTCGTAGCCGAATGCAAGCCAATCGAGGGGGACATAGATCACGTTGCCTTCAAACGTAAAGCTGCGCTTGTCGCCGAACCCCAGGTAACCCGTCCATGCCGCGGAACTGTTGCGCCCGCCGGCGGAAACGATCAGCGGCCGGCCGAAGACTTTCGGGAAAGTCTTGCTGGCCGTCAGGGTGAAGTCGTATCCGTCGGTGCGATCCAGGCCGATCCCTCTGAATGCGCCGCCCAGGTCCTTGTCGATTTCATCAATGCCACTGTTGATCTTGTAGTGCAGTCCAGCGGTAATGGCTGGCACCCACGGTTGATTGGCGCTGTTCTCTTCAACGATCAAGCCGCGCAGGTTGAAGTTGTGCAGCCATACATCGTCCCGCACAGACACGCCGGTGACCCTCTTGATGTCATCCTTCACGTCGCCGATGCCGAATCGGCTGGCTCCGTAGCCCAGTTCCACGCGGCCGAACAGCGTCTCGGTGATCGCGAAGGTCTCGACGTTCTTGCCCTGACCGATGTTCACGTAGGTGCCGGAGATGCTAGGCAGGCCGAAAACCTGGCCTTTCGGCCCCGGGTTGACCAGATACGCGGTCGGGGTGATGGCGCCGCCGCCGTAACCTTCCGTGGTATGAACTGGCAACGGCGGGCCGCTCTTGGCTGCCGCCTCCGGCGCCTGCTCCTTCTTCTCGGCTACAATCGCAGGCGGCGCGTTGGTGGACTGCGCGGCCTCGGCTGCCCAAGCCGCCACAGTCCCCCATAACAACAACGCCGCTACGCTTCCTTTGACGAACAACTTTCCATTCCTCATGACAAACTCCACTGTTCCTTTCTGGTGTCTTTCTTTTTCGAGGAATCTTCGGTTGTCCGGTTAACCCTCGGCTTGTTGACTTGGTTTGCTTGCTCCGCCTCCGGCTGTCTGGTTGGCAGCACCTGTCACACCGGTGACAGGTTGCGGAATTCCTCTGGCTGGGCATCGAAGGGTTCGCTTCGCAGCTTCGCCTTGAACTGGATCCTCTCCTGGCGTGCGAGCTGGAGCGTCCTCCTGTCACGGGCAAAGGCATCCTTATGTCTATGGTGAACTCCATGACGGGATTGCGGCTCCTGCTCATGAACCCGGCTGAATCCAGCGAGTTCCTGGCTGTTTTCACTCAAAACGTATAAAGCATGTATATTCATGACTATCTTATGTTTGTTAGTCATGATAGTCAGGATGTGAATTTGCGCAAGCACTTTTTTTCAGAAAAATCACGAGGCAGATTCTCGCGCACTTACGGTGAGAGAATGACGTGGAAATACCGCGGTCTGACCAATGGAACAGGGATACCCGTTGACTTCCGCAGCCACTATCTGAGACTGTCTCTTCAATCTGCCAGCTTGGTTTCACTGGCGTTAACAACGTGAGTCACACCGTCCAGAAGCAAGGTTTGACGCCGCGGAAGGCTTGGTATCGAGTCCTCTACGTCCAGGTCTTGATCGCCGTCGCGCTGGGCATCGTCATCGGCTATCTGTTTCCGGACTTCGGCAAATCCCTCAAGCCCCTCGGTGACGGGTTCATCAAGCTCATCAAGATGATCATTGCGCCGATCATCTTCTGCACCGTCGTCCACGGCATCGCTTCGATGCGCGACTTGAAGAAGCTGGGCCGCATCGGCGTCAAGACCGTCGTCTATTTTGAGGTCGTCTCCACCATCGCCCTCGTCATCGGCCTGGTCGTGGTGAACTTCCTCAAGCCCGGCGTTGGCTTCAACATTGATCCCAAGACGCTCGATCCCAGCATCGGCCAGGCCTACGTGAACAACGCGCACGGGCTGAACACCGTCGAGTTCCTTCTCAACATCATCCCGAGCACATTCTTTGGCGCGTTCGCGACGGGCGACCTGCTGCAGGTGCTTTTCGTGGCGGCGCTGACCGCCGCCGCCATCGCCTTCATGGGACCCTATGGCCCGCCGTTGTTGCGCGGGATCGAATACGTCACCAAGGTTTTCTTCGGCATCATGCACATCATCGTCAAGGCTGCGCCGATCGGCGCGCTCGGAGCCATGGCGTTCACCGTCGGCAGCTACGGCCTCGGTGCGCTCAACAAGCTCCTCGCCCTGATGGTGAGCTTCTACGTGACGGCGGGCCTGTTCGTCCTCATCGTGCTGGGCCTGATCGCCTGGTATAACGGTTTTTCCATCATCCGCTATCTCGGCTACATCAAGGAAGAGTTGATGCTGACTATCGGCACCAGTTCCTCCGAGACGGCTTTGCCCGGCATGATCGAGAAGATGCGCCGGCTCGGTTGCGCCGACGCCACCGTCGGCCTCGTGATCCCGACCGGCTACAGTTTCAACCTCGACGGCACCAACATCTACATGACGATGGCGGCCGTCTTTCTCGCGCAAGCGACCAACACGCCCCTCGACCTCAACCATCAGATCACGTTGCTGCTGGTGGCGATGATTTCCTCCAAGGGCGCCAGCGGCGTCACCGGCGCGGGGTTCGTCACGCTCGCGGCGACGCTGGCGGTGGTGCCCAGCGTGCCGATCGAGTCGCTGGCATTGCTGGTGGGCATTGACCGTTTCATGAGCGAGTGCCGCGCCGTCACCAACCTCATCGGCAACGGCGTCGCCACCGTCGTCATCAGCCGGTGGGAGAAGGAAGTCACCACGGAAACCCTCCGCGCCAATCTCGGCCATCCATCGGCCATCGCAAAAGCCCCGCCGCCCCCGGTCGAAAAACCGGTCGCAGTCGAAGACGACTAGCATCTCTCCGCGCTACTTCGCTGCCGCGGGATGTTCCTTGAAGAACCTGACCATCAGCGCTGGCGCTTCGGCCGGGAAACCGTGGCCGCCGGGATGAATGAACGTAACAAACGGTGTGCCGGTCTTGGATGGATAAAGCGTACAGTTGGCTGCCCACTGCTTTCCTTCCGCCTCGCAGCGGTTGAGTTTGCGCACCGCGCTCATCGTCAGCTTCTGCCACTCGAACTTCACGAGCGGGTCTTTCTCGCCGGCGAGGTGGAAGGCAGGCTTCGGTTTCAACCGGATCTGAAGTTGTGGCACCGCTACCGCCGCCGAGGGCGCGACGGCGGCAAACACGTCGCCACGAGCGGCCCACAGCAGGTAGGTGAACGCGCCGCCGTTCGAGTGGCCTGTGCAGTAGATGCGTTTCTCATCCACCTTGTAGTCCTGCTTGAGCCGCGCCAGCATCGCGTCGAAGAACTTCAGGTCGCGATCCTCCTGGTCGCCGATGCGAGGCTGCCAACCGGGCTGCTTGCCTTCCGGATCTGTCAGCCGACCGGGCGTCTTCAGTCCCTGCGGGTAAATGGTGAGGGCTTCGGGCCACTGACGGTGCATGCCAAACGAACGAGATGCTTGGCGTGAGTTGCCGCCGTGGCCGTGAAACACAAATACCAGCGGCGTGTTCGTTGTCTTCGCTGCCGCTGGCGCGTAGACCAGCGCTTCCCGCGCGACGCCATCCACCTTGAACTCCAAGCGCTGCAAGGCGGGTTCGCCGGCATCAACGGCGGCTCGCGCCCCTGTGCCAAACGACAGCGCGAGAAAGCCGGCGCACAGAGTCAGAATAACGCGGTGACTGAAATATTTCCTGGTGTTCACGAGGCGGTTAAACACCTGCCTCGGAAACAAGTTTCCAGTTCCCGTGCGGGCGTCTTCTACCGGCCGATTCGGTCCAGTTCCTCCCACCGGGCGTAGAGGCGGGCCACTTCGGCCTTGGTTGCTTCCAGTTCAGCGATGAGTCCCGGCGCTTCCTTCGCGCGCGTGGTGTAGAAATTGGGGTCGTTCAACGCCGCTTCGAGTTCCGCTGCGCGCGCTTCCGCCGTCTGGATCGCAGCCTCCATGCCGGCAAACTCGCGTTGCTCCTTGAAACTCAGCTTGCGCGAGCGGCTGGACTTGGCCGAAAGCTCCGGCTCAAGCGGCAAGGAGTTGGCGGCGGGTCCGGACGCCGGTTTCTCGCGCTGCTCGCGTTCCTTTCGCTTCTCAAGGTAATACGAGTAGTTGCCCGGCTGCACGACAACCCCGGCGTCCTCGAAGGCCACGATCTGGTCGCAGATACGGTCCAGGAAATAACGGTCGTGGCTGACCACCAGCACGCTGCCGTCAAAATCCGCCAGCGATTCCTCCAGCATCCGCAGGCTGGGCAGGTCGAGGTCGTTGGTCGGCTCGTCCAGCACCAGCACGTTGCCGCCGCGCCGCAACACCTTCGCCAGCATCAGCCGCGCCCGCTCGCCGCCGGAAAGGTTGGAGACCGGTTCGTTGACGCGCTCGTCGCTGAACAGGAACCGCCGCAGGTAGGAGCGCGCGCTCAAGCTCTCCTCGCCGAAGGCGATCCGCTCGCAACCGCCTGCGATTTCGTCCAGCACGGTGTTGGCGCTGTTGAGCTGCATGCGCGCCTGGTCAATGTAGTTGAACGTCACCTTTTTCCCGATGGTCACGACGCCCTCGTCGGGCGGGCGTTCACCCATGCAGAGGCGCAGGAGCGTGGTCTTGCCCGCGCCGTTGCGGCCCACCACGCCGGTGCACTCGCCCGGCTTCAGGGAAAAGTTCAGGCCGCGAAAGAGCCAGCGTTCCGCGCCGCCCTCGCCGACTTTGGCGCTGGCGTCGGTGAGGTTCACGGCGATGTTGCCCAGCTCCGGCGCGGGCGGAATCAAGAGGTCCATTTCCTGTTCCTCGGGCGGCGCTTCGAGTCCGGCGGTCTGGTAGAACGTGTCCAGACGGTGGCGCGCTTTCGACCGTTGCGCCCGCACGCCGGCGCGCACCCACTCGAGTTCCACGCGCAGAAACCGCTGCCGCCGACGCTCGGCCTGCTCGGCGACCTGCTGGCGGATGGCTTTCGATTCCAGATAGGCCGTGTAGTTGCCCGGATGCGAGAAGCACCGGCCGTCGGCCAGTTCGACGATCCGCGTGGCGATGACATCGAGGAAATAGCGGTCGTGTGTGACGAAGATCACCGCGCCCGGGAATTTCTGGAGGAACTCCTCCAGCCAGCGGATGGATTCCGCGTCGAGATGGTTCGTCGGCTCGTCGAGCAGCAGCAGGTCCGGCTGCGGCGCCAGCGCGCGGCAGAGGGCCACGCGCCGCTTCTCGCCGCCCGACAGCGGCCCCACCAACGCATCCAGCGGAGGGGCGAACAACGCGGAGGCGCTCGCCTTGATCCGCGCCTGCAGGTTCCATCCGTCGGCGACCTCGATGGCGTGCAGCAACTCCGCCATTTCCGCGTCGCTGCGGTGGCCGGCCTCGTAGCGGCTCAGCCAGTCCATCAAGTCCGCCGCGCCAGCCTCGATGTTCTCGCGCACGGTCTTCGTGCCATCCAGCTCGAACTCCTGCGGCAGATAGCCGACGCGCAGGCCGCGACGCCGCGAGATTTCACCCGCCTCGGCGTGGCCCGTGCCGGCGAGGATTTTCAAGAGACACGTCTTGCCGCAGCCGTTGCGCCCGACCAATCCCACCTTTTCACCCGGCGCCACCGCCAGCGTCGCGCCACTGAGCACCTGCTGAATGCCAAAGGTCAGCGCCAGTTCATTGGCGGAAAGCAAAGCGGGAGTGGGAGAACTCATGAATGGGACGTGTCAGCTCCGGGCGATGTTCGGGCGGCGCACCGATCAACCGATTTTCGGCGGCTTTGTCGGGGCGGTCTTGCGGCTCACACCTTTCAGCGGATTGGTCTGGCAGGCGGCCTCCCGTTGAAACACCGAGACGTGACGATGGAACAGCGTTTTCTTTCCTTTCTTTGCCATGCGACCAACATGCGCCGAATCCGCCGCATTTGCCAGCAGCAAGCGAGAGGGTTGCGTCTTTGGGGCGTGTTGCCCAAATCATTCAATCGTCCCTGACGGGACTCTGCCATGTTTCCATCGCGTTCCCGGCGTTGAAACGCCGGGCTATTGTCGCACCGTCCCTAACGGGACGTTGCCGGAGCAGACGCTTGTCGCGGAGGTTGCCGAAGGCGTCGTCAACATTTCCGCCGAGACGGGACGTTGCCAGGTCCAACGGTTGTCCCGTAGGGACACTCGAAAATAGCCCGCCAGTTTACTGGCGGGTACTGGCGGGAACCGTGATCTCGAGATCGGTGAGTCCCGTAGGGACGACAGAACATCCATGACACCATCATGATTTGGGCAACACGCCCTTTGCGGTTGTCATCGCGTGAGGCAAAAGCCTCTCATCGCGTCGCTCCCGGAAGGCTTTAACTCAACAGTTTCAAGACGCTGTTCGGCGTCGAGTTGGCTTGGGCGAGCATCGCGGTGCCGGATTGCACCAGGATGTTGTAACGGGCAAACGCCGTGCTTTCCTCCGCCACGTCCACATCCTTGATGCGGCTGTTGGCGGCGGCCAGATTCTCCTTGAGGGTGCCCAGGCTTTCGCTGGTCGAGTTCAAACGCGCGATGGTCGCGCCGACCGACGCACGATCCGCGGCGACCTGGCTGATCGCCGACTTGACCGTGGTCAGCGCCGACACCGCGCCGCTGGCGGTGCTGATGTCCATCGAGCCGCCGCTGACCGTCAGTGTGGTGGTCAAGACTTTGTCGGTGCTGCCACCCGAGTTGTCGAGATCCGACGCGTTGATTCCGATGAACGAGGAAAGGAGATTGAGATCCTGATCTTCAAAATAGAATTTCTTCCCTGCTTGGATCGTCAAGGACAACTCGCCTGTGCTGGAATTATAGGAGATAGATGCTGCGCTGCTGAACTGATCATTAAAGTTCTCCATAACCGAGTTCAGATCATACGTGGATTCAACGCCTATGCCCATTGCCGAGCCTCCCCCCAAATCCTGCATGATACACACTGTACCGGTCATTTCGGGAGCGATCGCGCTGAAGAGGGTGGACAAAGTCGCATATGGGCCGGTTGGCACATAGTCACCGTTGATGCCATCCATCTGGAGCGTGGCGCCGTCGGAATCGATGGTTACGTTCAGCGCGCCGCCTCCAAACAGGGACACGCCGTTGAAATCCTTGGTCGTGACGCTGTTGACGTAGCTTTTGAGCGTCTGGAACTCCTGGTTGTAAAGGCTCCGGTCGGAGTCGGTCTTGGTGATATCCTGCGCCAGCATGGCCAGCTCGCTCATGCGGTCGAGCGCCTTGCCGATCTTGCCCAGGTATCCATCCTGGGTTTGACAGAACGAGAGGGTGTTGCCGAGGTTGTTGATGGCGGCCCCGGTGCGGCTGATCTCGGCGTCGAACCGTGTCGAAACGGCCAGACCGGCGGCATCGTCGGCCGGCGAAACGATCTTGGAGCCGGAAGAGAGCCGGGCCAGGGATTGTGAGAGTCGGCTGGAGGATTCTCCCAGCAGCCGCGCGCCTGTTTGCGCCTGTATGTTTGTGTTGATGACCATGGGCGTTCATCCTTTAACGTCGTTTATGGTTTCTTCAACCGGCAGCGTCCATGCTGCTGGTACTCGGCCTCCGTACAGGCTTGCCGCGACAAGAGCATCGGCAAACGGATGCGGGCACTTTAAACAAAAATCAGCGCCGCCGAGGCGGGGTTTGAGGGCGGTCAGGATGGCAGGGCGAAGCGTCCCGCTGAGCCGCAGCCCACGCATTTCAGAAGCAAAACGGCTCGCCAGGGACGGCTCGCCCTACCCCGTCGCACGGACTCGCGCTGCCGGAGGATTCCGGCCTGTTTTTCCAAAGCCTTCCCCAACTCTGACCACTGACCTCTGACTTCTGATCTCTGATCTCTCCGCCCCCTACTTCCCCTCGCACGCCTTGATGTTCTTCACGCGGACCTTCGCGCCGCCGACAGCAAACCACCAGCGAGTCTTTGGCACGGAGAGTTTCTCATTCTCGCCGCGGATTTCCTTGCCAGCCACACGCGCCGCCATCTTGTCGCCCGTCCACTCCAACCGCGCCGGATACCATTGGCCCGGTTTCAGGTCGAGCGCGGCCTCGGCGAGGGTCTTTGGGGGAGTCTTGCCTTTCACCGCCGAGGCGTCTTCCGTGATCCGCGCCAGCTTCGGCGTGATGGTCACCCGCCCGACGTGTCCCTTGGCCGAATCGCAGCCGATGATGAACACCCTGCCGCCATCGAACTGGAACTCGCATTCGATCACCGCGCTTTGCAATCCCACCAGATGCCACAGCACCGCGGAATGTTTGTCCGCCGGCACCTCCGCGCACACCAGCTCCCCGTCTTTCGGCTCCCACGTTCCCTTCACCGCCTTCCACTCAGCGCCGAGCGGTTGCTTGAGGTCCGGCTGGGCCACAACCTTTCCCGGCTGGACGAGAAGAGGTTTGGCGTCATCGGCAAACGCCGTCGTTTGGGCTAGGACCATGGCGAGGAGAAAAGAAAGTGTTTTCATGGAATGGAAGTCGAACACAAAAGCGGGAGAAGTTCAATCGAGGAGCGACTGCAGCTCAATCCCGAAGGGATTGAGGACTGTTTTGGCGGATGACCTAGGGTGGTTTGTTTCAAGGCTGCACGTGCGCATGGACTACTTTGACGTATTCTTCGACTGAAACGATTCGAAAGCGAAAATCACCCTCACCCACGTCCACGAGGCCCGACGAAGTGATGCTCTTAGGATTGGGGATCTTACAGAACCTGATCCCGTTCGCATTCGCTCGCCTGCGAGCCTCAGGAATGTTTGAGAGCTTCCGAGCACAGATGATCTCTGTTATGGCTGAGGCGCAAATACATTCAAAGCGATACTCGGCTTCGTCATCGGTTAGATTCATTCCCCTTACAACAGGCCGCGATGAATTCTTGCTCAGGTCGTGGAAGAAAATACCTTCGAGCAAAAGGTTCGGACCGATTGGCAATAGGTAATGGTTTGCTTTGTAATCTTTCTGAAACGTCGGCACCAATCCAACGTCTGACATTGCAATCTCGATGGGTGAACTGGAAACCGCCCATTTCGTGCTAAGAAACTGGCTGTAGTCGCATCGGTAATTGCGTCGGAACTGAAACCGATAAAGCAACTGGAGGAGGTTCTCGGATTCGATGATTACCTTGCGTCCCATTGCACATTGCCGTCGCAGTTCGCGAATCGTCTCTTCAGGAACGTTCAGGTCTCGAAGCAATGAATTGCTGCCACTTTCCAGTTCCGTGTTCACTTGGATGATGAAACTGACCACGGCACCGGGTTTGGAGTATGGAGCGATGCCTTTCAAAAAAGAACAATACCAACACATGTTCTCATACACAGCTTGAGGTAACTCGGTCAGCGGCTTCTTTACGGCATCCTCAAGCGCTCTGAGCGTATTCCGTAAACCAGATTCGACTTTGGAAAATGCCGCCTCAAGAGTGTTGTCCGCTTCTCCAGAAACCAAAAGTTGGTTGTAGCCTGGCGCTGCGCATGCGTGATCGAGACTTCTCGGCACCCATTCACCAGTTTCCACTTGGTAACACTGGAATGGAGCACCCTCGGTCTTGAATCGCTTCAGCAGATGCTGGGAAATCCAATGCTGGTTCTCATTGGCGACATTCATTATTTAGCCGACCGCCAAGACACGGCGTCGCTCACGCCTTCGCGCAAACTTCCGCGGATTTGTGTGTGAACGCTCACCTCTTCACCGGCTCGGCGTTCCAGACCTTGATGTCGTCGAAGAAGCCGTCTTTACCGGCGACGCCCAACTCGATCTTGCTCTTGGTGGCGTGGGCAATGCCGGAGGACTTGAGGAAGGCGGCGGGTTTGCCGTCGAGGGTGACGCGCATCTCATCGCCGACGGTCTCGACAACGAGCGTATACCACTTGCCGGCTTCGAGCTTGGCGGGATAGGTGACGCTGCGGCCCTTGAGGAGCTTGGCGAGTTCGGCCTTCTTGGACGGGTCATTGCGCATCTCGCGGATCTCGTTCTTCATGCCGCCGTCGCGCTCGTCAATAATGGTGACGCCGTTGAGGCGGACTTGGGCGCGGCAGAGGTGACCGTAGTGGGAGCCTTTGAATTCGCGGTCGTCGAACTCGACGTCAATCATCGTGGCGCCCTCGAACTTGATCCTGCACTCGACGACGCTGTCCTTGGTGGGGATTTGCAGGCCGTGCACGGCGGCGTGGGCCTTGATCTCGGGTTTGCCGTTGGCGGCGGGGATGGTCTTGTCGCGGGTCTGGGTGCCCTTGAGCGCGCCGTTTTCGACGGTGAAGGTCGCGACGACCTTGTGCCAGACCTTGGCCGGCGTGGCGCCCTGGAAGTCGTCGGAGAAGAGGAGTTCCTTCTTCACGGCGATTGATTTTGCCGGGACGTCAGGCAGCTTCGGCGCGCTGGCGGCAAGGGCGACAGTGGTGATGAGGCAGAGAGGGGCGAGGATAAGGCGCATGTTCATGGCTGACGTATACCGCCTCACGTCGCCGAGCACAAGCGGGACGTGGAATGGTGGTTGCGGAAGAAGGCGCGATACCGGGCGCGAGAATCGCCGCAGTTTGCAGCTTCCTCTCGGTTTCGGATGCGTGATACATTCCGGCCATGAAATCTCTTTCCTTGCTTGTGTCCGTTGCCGTCCTCTCCACGTCCGTCTTCGCTGCCGATCTCGGGAAGCTCATCTTCGAGGATGACTTCAACCGGAAGGAAACGCAGACCGCTGTCGATGAACCCGGCAACGGCTGGGGCACCAACAGCAAGTCCCGCGCCCAGGGCGACAAACAGGTGGATCTCAAGGACGGCGCGATGCGCATCCACATCAGTCCCCGCGCGGACCATGCGGTGTCCGTGACGCACGCGGCGGAGTTCAAGGACGGCGCGGTGACGCTGCGCTTTATGCTCGAGGATGCGAAGGACAGCCTCGGCCTCGATTTTGCCGACCAGCAATGCAAGGAAGTCCACGCCGGTCACCTCTGCGTCGCGAAGGTGGATGCCAAGCAGGTGGTGATGATAGATCACAAGACCGGCGGCATGCGCAACGACATCCACGAGGCCCGGAAGGGAAAAAAGCCGCTGACCGATGAGCAGAAGAAGGCGATTGCCGGGAAGAGCAAGAGCGTCCCGCACACCACCGAGATCGGCAAATGGCATGATTTGCAGGTGAAGATGGAGGGCGACGAAATGAGCGTGGCGGTGGACGGCAAGGTCGTGGGGAGCTTCCGTTCGCCGGGGATCGCGCACCCGACCAAGCGCATGCTGCGCCTCTCCATCCCGCGCAACGCCGTGGTGGACGACGTGAAGATCTACCGCAAGAACTGAGCAAGGGATCAGAACCCGGAATCCGTAGGCGGACAACGTGTCCTGCTCACCGACACCTTTCTGCGGCGCGGTTCACTTCTTGAGGTGTTTGTCGAAGTACGCCACGACGCGCTTGTAGAGGGTCTGCACGTCCGGCTCGGGGGCCGGATGACCGAATGGCGCGGCCATGCCGTGGTTGCCGCCCTTGACGCGGATGAACTCGACGGGCACGCCCGCCTTGCGCAGGGCGGCCTCCATCCGCTCCGACTGGACGAACGGGACCGTGTCGTCTTTGTCGCCATGCACGAGGAGGAACGGCGGGCATTGGGGCGTGATGTGCAGAATCGGGCTGGCCTGGCGCCACACGGCGGCCTTGTCCGCAGGCGGACCGCCACAGAGTTTCGTGCCGAGATGGCATATCAAGTCGTTGCCTGGCCAGTCCCCGGTGAGATTGAACGCTCCACAGTAACTCGCCACAGCCTGGACACGGCTGCTGACGTTCTCCCAACCGCCGCTGCCCTCCAGTTCCTTCGCATCGCCCATCGTGCTGAGGCAGGCGGCGAGATGCGCACCCGCGCTCATGCCCCAGACGCCGATGCGGTCGGGGTTGACGTTGTATTTCGCGGCGTTGGCGCGCAGCCAGCGCACGGCGAGCTTGCAGTCCTCGATCTGCGCGGGCCATTTCGCCTCGCCGCTGAGCCGATACTCGACGCTGGCAGTGAAATAGCCGAAGAGCGGGAGCATGGCCGCGCCATTTTGCCTGTGCGTGCCTTCCTGCCAGCCGCCGCCGTGGATGAAAATGACCGCTGGCATCAGCGCCGACGGCGGATGCTTCGGACGGGCAATATCAACGTGCAGCGTCCGGCCGCCTCCCTTGCCGATCTCGACGTCGTGAACAAACTCGACCCGTTCGAGCAGCCTGGGATCGGGCGCTTGGCCACCAAATCTGGCGATCAGCCCCAAGGCAAGACCGAGGCCCAGCAAAACGAGAACGGGTCGAAGGATTCGTGGCATGTTTCTTGTGAGCATTGTTCAAACTGATACCGCTGCGGCGGCGCGGGGTTACACAAACTGCGCGGCCACGGCAATACTCCAATGCTTCCGGAGGCGGAGACGCTACGCCTTCGTGTAAACCTGCGCGCCTTTCTTCACGAACTCTTTCGCCTTCTGGTCCAGCCCGCGCTTGAGCGCGTCCTGCTCGCTGACGCCTTGCTCGGCGGCGAACTTGCGCACGTCCTCGGTGATCTTCATGGCGCAGAAATGCGGGCCGCACATGGAGCAGAAATGCGAAAGCTTGGAGCCTTCCTGCGGCAGCGTGGCGTCGTGGAACTCGCGCGCCTTGTCGGGATCAAGGCCGAGGTTGAACTGGTCTTCCCAACGGAACTCAAAGCGCGCCTTGCTGATCGCGTCGTCGCGGCAGCGGGCGGCGGGATGGCCTTTGGCGAGGTCGGCGGCGTGGGCGGCGATCTTATACGCGATGACGCCGTCGCGTACGTCGTTCTTGTCGGGCAGGCCGAGGTGTTCCTTCGGCGTCACGTAGCAGAGCAACGCGGTGCCATACCAGCCGATCATCGCCGCGCCGATGGCGCTGGTGATGTGGTCGTAGCCGGGCGCGATATCGGTGGTGAGCGGACCGAGCGTGTAGAATGGCGCTTCGCCGCACCACTCGAGCTGCTTCTCCATGTTCTCTTTGATGAGGTGCATGGGGACGTGGCCGGGGCCTTCGTTCATGACCTGCACGCCGTGTTTCCAGGCGCGCCGGGTCAACTCGCCCTGCGCTTGCAGCTCGGCAAACTGCGCCTCGTCGTTGGCGTCGGCGATGGAACCGGGCCGCAGGCCGTCGCCAATGCTGAACGCAACATCGTAGGCGGCCATGATTTCACAAATCTCGTCCCAGTGCGTGTAGAGGAAATTCTCCTGGTGGTGCGCGAGACACCACTTGGCGAGAATGGAGCCGCCACGGCTGACGATGCCGGTCATGCGGTTGGCGGTGAGCGGGATGAACCGCAGCAGCACGCCCGCGTGGACCGTGAAGTAATCCACGCCCTGCTCGCACTGCTCGACGAGCGTGTCGCGGTAGAGTTCCCACGTCAGTTCCTCGGCCTTGCCGCCAATCTTCTCCAACGCCTGGTAGATCGGCACGGTGCCGATGGGCACGGGCGAGTTGCGGATGATCCATTCGCGCGTCTCGTGGATGTTCTTGCCGGTGGAGAGGTCCATCACCGTGTCGGCGCCCCACTTGATGGACCAGCGCATCTTCTCGACCTCCTCCTCGATGGAACTGCCCAACTCGCTGTTGCCGATGTTGGAGTTGATCTTCACGAGGAAGTTGCGGCCGATGATCATCGGCTCGCATTCAGGGTGATTGATGTTGGCCGGGATGATGGCGCGGCCGCGGGCGATTTCGGAGCGAACGAATTCGGGAGTGATGGGGAACGGGATGTTGGAGTGTGGGAGTATTGGAGTGCTGTTTTGGAAGCCGAGGTTCTCGCGGATGGCGACGAACTCCATCTCGGGCGTGATGATGCCTTCGCGGGCGTAGTGAAGCTGCGTGACGACCTTGCCTCGTTTGGCGCGAAGGGGTTTGCGGCGCAGGGTTGCGGGAATCTCGCGGTCGCTGCAGCCGGCGATGGGCTTGTAGGAGGCGGTGACTTCCTTGATGTCGCTGCGGCTGAGAATCCAGTCACGGCGGAGCGCGGGCAGGCCGTGGTTGATGTCGGCGTGATGCGCCGGGTCGCCCCACGGGCCGCTGGTGTCATAGACGCGGACGGGTTCGTTCGCCTCGACACGGCCATTGGCGGTGTGCGTCGGCGTCAACTCGATCTCGCGAAACGGCACACGCACGCCGGCGTGCTGTTTGCCCGCGACGTAAACTCTCCGCGACTTCGGCCATTGGTCACTGCTGTGGCCGAAGCTGTTGTTGTTCTCCGCTGGTTTCGTCATCGCACTGCCTTGTCTTCCTGTTTGCTTCGTAACGCGGACACTCCTGTCCGCGTCCGCCGCTCTTCGCGGACAAGAGTGTCCGCGCTACAAAAAAAGCCATCCCGGCGAACCGGGATGGCTTCTCAAAATGTCATCGCAGTTCCCTTCGCCGGCATTACCCGGATCAGGTTCAGTGGGTCGCCCGAACATTTTCGGGCCTCTCAGCCTGGCCGTTGCGACTGGCCTCCGGCTCCCCAACGCAAAAAGAACGTCGCCTCAGTGACCACAACCGCAGCCGTCACTGCCGCAGCCGTCGCCACCGTGGCCTTCACCGCCGGAGCAGCCGCCGCCGCAGCCGGCGTTCGGGTTTATAATCTTAAAGCCCGCACCCTGCAAGCTGTCGTCGAAGTCCACCGTCGAACCGCGCAGGTAATCGACGCTCAGGCCGTCCATGACGATCTCGATGCCGTGCGCGTTGACGACCGCGTCGTCGGCCTGCTTCTCGTCGAAGGCCATGCCGTATTGCATGCCGCAACAGCCACCACCCTCGACGTAAATGCGCAACGGCCGGCCCTTGGTCTCTTCCTTGGCGTCGCGCACGTCCTTCAGTTTCGCCGCGGCTTTCTCCGTCAGCGTAATCACGTTCTCAGATGTGTCTTCCATAAGATTGGCGGAACCTAGTGTGGTGTGGATGGTTGCGCAAATATCATTTTGCCGGTGGCGTCAGCACATCGCGCAGAGCCAGCCGGCCGTCATAGAGCGCCTTGCCGATGATGACACCGACGAGGTTGGACTTGCCGAGGGCGCGCAGCTTGTGCACGTCGTCGGCGCACGAGATGCCGCCGCTGGCAATCACGCCGGTCGGCGTGGCGGCGAGCGCGTCGGCCATCTCCGCCATCGCGGCGAAATTTGGGCCTTGGAGCATGCCGTCCTTGGCGATGTCAGTATAGATAATGGTTTTCACGCCAACGGCGGAGACCTGCCGGCCAAAATCCACCGCCTTCAACGTCGAAGCCGCCACCCAGCCGCGCACGGCGACAAAGCCGTCCTTGGCATCCACACCGACCGCGATGCGGTCGCCGTGGCGTTTGACGAGGCCGGCGACGAAGTCGAGCGACTCGCACGCCTTGGTGCCGATGATGGCGCGGGTGACGCCCAGTTCCAGCGCGCGAGCGATGTGGCCCTCCGTGCGCAGGCCGCCGCCGAGTTCGACGGGAATCTTGACCGCGCTGAGGATGCACTTGAGGGCGTCCCAGTTCTTCGGTTCGCCCTCGAACGCCGCATCCAGGTCCACGACATGCAGATAGCGCGCGCCTTCGCCTTCCCACTGTCTCGCGAAGGCTGCGGGATCGTCGGAGTAGGTCGTCACGTCGCCCGCGCGCCCCTGGCGCAACCGGACGACCTTGCCGCCTTTCAAGTCAATCGCAGGGAGGATGAGCATGAGAGTGTAAAACGTGATTCGGGCTATTTTGCCAGCGCCACGAAGTTCTCCAGCATTTTCAGGCCAATCGACTGGCTTTTCTCGGGATGGAACTGCGTGGCGAAGACGTTGTCCTTCCAGATGGAGGAGGCGAAAGCACCGCCGTAGTCAGTGCGCGTAGCGACGAGCGAGTCGTCGGCAGGTTTCGGGAAGTAACTGTGGACGAAATACACGAAGCTCCCGTCCGGGATGCCGCGGTAGAGCGGGCAGCCGGGCTTGACCAGTTCGATGCAGTTCCAGCCCATTTGCGGGATTTTCAGGCCCGGTTGTTCGGCAAACCGCACCACCTTCCCGGCGAACATGCCCAGACCGGCCGCAGAACTGTTGAACTCCTCGCTGCGCTCGAACAACGCCTGATAGCCGACACAGATGCCCAGAAACGGCCGGCCGCTGCGGATGAACTCACGCACCGCCTCAAACAACTCCTGCCGCTTCATCGCGTTGATGCAGTCGTCGAACGCGCCGACGCCAGGCAACACCGCCGCCTGCGCATCGCGCATCTCTTCCGGCCGCGCGGCGAGTCGCACGTCCGCGCCGACCTTCTGCAGCGCCTTTTGAACGCTGCGGAGGTTGCCGGAGCCGTAATCAAGCAGTGCAATCACGCTCGCAGCGTAGCGATTCACACCGTTTCGCGCAAGCGCGAGGCCGAGTGAAAACACAGGAAAGCCACCGTTTGTGAAAACGGACGCAAGCTCATCGAAGTTTCCACGTTATCTGGCGCGTCTGGCAATTGTCTGATAGAACAAAGCAATATGAGTTACAAGAAAGCCAATCATTGAGTAGTGACAGTCGGGCCGATGGGATAGCATGGAACCACTTTTCAAAGCGTCCGGTTCGAGCAAACGGGATGTGAGAAAGAAAATCGTCAGGATGATCGCTGTGGCTATTGTTAAGGCAACATGGTGGATCAAGCGTCAGGAGAAGTTGGAACCTGACCATGGGCCGTCAGCCGCGCGCCCGCGCGGCTTGGATCGGCTTGTCCAGCTATTCAGCGACAAACGAATGTTCGAAGAACCCAGAGAGGTGTTCAATCATGTCTGATACCAATGTCCAATCCGCTTCGTGGGAGCCGCGCATCGTGGCGTTTTTTTGCAACTGGTGCACCTACACCGCTGCAGACCTCGCCGGCGTTTCGCGCATGAAATACGCGCCCAACACCCGGATCATCCGGCTCATGTGTTCGGGGCGCGTCGATCCGCAGTTTATCGTGGACGCGCTCGCCAAGGGGGCCGACGGCGTGCTCATCGGTGGCTGCCATCCGGGCGACTGCCACTACGTCGAGGGCAACTACAAGATGCTCCGGCGCTTCGACATGTTGCAGCGGATGCTCGCCGACATGGGCATCGAGAAGGAGCGCGTGCGCCTCGAATGGATTTCCGCCGCCGAGGGCGAAAAGGTCAAGCGCGTCGTCAACGAGATGGTCGAGACCGTCAAGAAGCTCGGCCCGCTCGGCCTGCCGCAGAAGTTCAACGATTGGGACTCGGAAATGGAAGATTTCGCCCAGCACGTCGCCGCCCAGGAAGCGGCCGCCGGCTGTGGTTGTGCCGTTCACGGCAAGAAGGAGACAGTCAATGCCTAAGCCAAAAGTAGCGTTTTACTGGTGCGCCTCATGCGGAGGCTGTGAAGAAACCGTTGTGGACCTTGCCGAGGACATCCTCGGTGTGGTGGAGGTCGTGGACATCGTCCTCTGGCCTGTCGCCATGGACTTCAAGTACAAGGACATCGAGGCGATGCCCGACAAGTCCATTGTCGCGACGCTGCTCAACGGCGCCATCCGCTCGACTGAGCAGGAGGAAATGGCCAAGTTGCTCCGCCGCAAGAGCCAGTACCTCATCGCTTACGGCGCGTGCGCCGTCAGCGGCGGCATCCCGGCGATGGCCAATCAGTTCCCGCGCGAGCAAATCCTCAAGTTCAACTACGAGGATTGCCCCACCATCGTCAACGAACAGAAAGTCCGCCCGCAGGTCAAAACCACCGACGACGGCCACGAGGTCACGCTGCCCACGCTCCACAACGTCGTGCGCACGCTCGACCAGGTCGTGGACGTGGATTACTACGTGCCCGGCTGCCCGCCGACGCCGAAGCTGACCAAGGCCGCCGTCACCGCGCTGCTCGAAGGCAAGCTGCCGCCGAAAGGCTCGGTTATCGCGCCTGACATCGCGCTCTGTGACGAGTGTCCGCGCAAGGATAGCAAGCCGACCAACCTCAGCATCGACGAGTTCCGCCGGCCGCATCAGTTCCTGATGGACCCGCTGAAATGTTTCCTCGCGCAGGGTGTGGTTTGCATGGGACCGGCCACCCGCAGTGGCTGCGAAGCGGCCTGCACCAAGGGCGGCATGCCCTGCACCGGCTGCTTTGGTGGCACTACGCGAGTGCATGATCAGGGCATGAAAATCATGTCCTCCATCGCCTCCAACATCTCGCCGAAGGACGAGGCGGGCATCAGCAAGGTCCTCGCCGGCATCCCCGATCCGATCGGCACGTTCTACCGTTACGGCCTCGCGAAGTCCTCGCTGCGCCGCAAAGTCAATCTCCCGAAGGAAGCCTGAGCATGAACCCACAGAGTCAACAAGCCTTTAATGAAGGCGCTGCGCGCGCCAACGCGGCCTATCAGCAGCAGCGCCACGTCAGCATCAACCCCGTCACCCGCCTCGAGGGCCACGGCAAGATTGACGTGTTCCTCAACGACAAGGGTGATGTCGAACGCGCCTACTTCCAAGTGCCGGAACTGCGCGGTTTCGAGGTGTTCTCGCTGGGCCGGCCCGCCGAGGACATGCCGCAAATCACCAGCCGCATCTGCGGTGTTTGCCCGACGGCGCACCACATGGCCTCCACCAAGGCGCTCGACGACCTCTACAAGGTTGAGCCGACCAGCGCCGGCAGGAAAGTCCGCGAGCTGGTTTACAACACCTTCACGCTCGAAGACCACGCCCTGCACGTGTTCGTGCTGGGTGGACCCGACTTCATCGTTGGCCCGCAGGCTCCGGCCGGCGAGCGCAACATCGTCGGCGTCATCGGCAAGGTCGGCATCGAAGCCGGCAAGAAGGTCATCGGCACCCGCCGCCGTCTGCGCGAGTTGATCAGCTACTTTGGCGGCAAGGTCGTGCACCCGGTGCTCGGTCTGCCCGGCGGCGTCAGCAAGGCGCTCGCGGTGGAAGACCTGCCGAAGTTCAAGCAGCTCGCCAAGGACGGCGTTGAATTTGCGGAGTGGACGCTGGCCGTGATCAAGCAGATCGTGCTCGGCAACCCCGAATACGTAAAGCTTATCA
This sequence comes from Verrucomicrobiota bacterium, assembly GCA_016235595.1. Lineage (GTDB taxonomy): Bacteria > Verrucomicrobiota > Verrucomicrobiia > CAIQCK01 > CAIQCK01 > CAIQCK01. Next base: position 100,610 of record JACRJX010000008.1, on the reverse strand, counting down.
CCGGCGATACTTACACGCACAAGACCTGCTACATGGGACAGGTGGACGAGCAGAACAAGGTCAACTTCTACGACGGTAAGGTTCGTGTTGTGGACTGCAACGGCAAAGAGGTCTGCAAGTTCGCCGCGCAGCAATACCGCGACTACATCGCTGAGCACGTCGAGCCGTGGAGCTACATGAAGTTCACCTTCCTGAAGAGCCGCGGCTGGAAAGGCTTCGCCGAAGGCCCCGATTCGAGCATTTACTCGGTCGGTCCGCTCGCACGCCTCAATGCGTCCGACGGCATGGCCACGCCCAAGGCGCAGGCTGCTTACGAGGAGTTCTACAAGACCCTCGGCGGCAAGCCGGTCCATCACACGCTGGCCAACCACTGGGCGCGCGTCATTGAGATGATTCAGGCCGCTGAGCGGATCGAGCAGTTGATCAACGATCCCGAGATCACCAGTCCCGACGTGCGGCGCGTGCCGACCAACAAACCGGTCGAAGGCATGGGCATCGTCGAAGCGCCGCGCGGCACGTTGTTCCACCATTACAAGACCGACGAGCGTGGCGTGATTACGATGGCGAACATGGTTGTCGCCACCGGCAACAACGCCGCGCGCATCGCGATGAGCGTGGAGAAGGCGGCCAAGGGCCTGATCAAAGGCGGTAACGTTACCGACGGCTTGTTGAATATGGTGGAGATGGCATTCCGCGCCTACGACCCGTGCCTGGGCTGCGCGACGCACGCGTTGCCGGGCCAGATGCCGCTCATCGCACGCATCTACGGTTCGAACCGCGAGTTGGTGAAGGAGATCCGTCAGGGCTGAGATTCCAAGGAGAAGGTCATGAGCACTGCTACCGCATCGGCTGACAACGACAACGGCGTAATGACGTTGGAGAACCTCGCGAAGTTTCCCGAGGGGCAGAAGGTGTATAGCTGTATGCAGTGCGGCACCTGTGCGGCGACCTGTCCCTATGGCGACGACTTGGTGTTTCCGCCGCGGGCGATCATCACGATGCTGGAATCTGGCCTGATCGAGGAAGTCTTCAACAACCCCGGCCTGCTTAATTGCGTGACCTGCTATGCCTGCATGGCCAAGTGCCCGCGCGGCATCAAGCTCACCGAGGTGCTGTTGCCGCTGGTGAAGGAACAGGTCTTCACGCACCTGAAGGAAGTGCCCGCCGAGTTGCAGAAGGCGCTCGAAAACACGATGCGCTACGGCAATCCGATGGGCGAATCGCCCCGCAAGCGCGCCCTCTGGGTCAAGTCCTCGCCCGTGCCGATCCCCGTCATCTCGGAGATCAAGCGGGCGGTGGACGTGTTGTGGTTCGTGGAGTGCTATCCGTCGTATCATCCGCGCGGCAACGACAACAACATCGCGACGGCGAAGTTGTTCAAGGCGCTCGGCATTGACTTCGCGATCCTCGGCAACGAGGAGAAGTGCGCCGGCGAGTGCGCGCGGCTGCTCGGCGAGACGGGCTTGTTCGAGATGCTCACCGACTCGAACATGAAGCTGCTGCGCAAATACAAGTTCAACCGCATCGTCACCGGCGGCGCGCATGCTTACGACGCCTTCAAGCACAAGTATCCGGCGGCGGGGTTCGACTTCGAGGCCCATCACACGACGCCGTTCTTTGCGCAGCACCTGGCGCAGCTCAAACCCAAGCTCACCAAGAAGCTCAATTACACTGTCACCTATCACGATGCCTGCGCGCTCGGCAGGCACAACGGTTTTTACGAGGAACCGCGTGCGTTGCTCCAGGCCATCCCCGGCGTGAAGCTGGTCGAGATGACGCATAGTGGCGTCAATTCGATCTGCTGCGGCGGCGGTGGTGGCGGGATGTGGCTCGACACCTACTACGCGGCGAAAGGCTGTGAGCGTCTCTCCGAACGTCGGGTGAAGGAAGCACTCGACACGGGCGCGAACGTACTGGCCGTGAGCTGCCCGTATGAGATCTCACGCTTCGAGGATGCCTTGAAGGTTCAGGGCGCCGAGAAGCGGATGGTGGTCCGCGATGTAGTCGAACTATTGGCCGAAGCCTTGGAGGGTTAACCGTGAATATCCTCGTATTGATGAAGGTGGTGCCGGACGTGGTCGAAGAGCTGGAAGTCGGCTCGGACGGCAAGTCATTGGACACAAGTTTCCTGCGCACGATCATCAATGAGCGTGATGATCACGCGCTGGAACAGGCGCTGCTCCTCAAGGACAAGCATGGCGGCAAGGTGACGCTGCTGACCCTTGACGCGCCTGACATCGACGATGTGCTGTTTACAGCATTGGCAAAAGGCGCCGACCGTGCGGTGAAGATTTGCGGGGTCGAATCGGTGCAAAGCACACAGACGGCGGTGCGGCTCTTCGGCGACGTGATCGCGAAGACTGAGGGCTTGCTGCCGGTGGACCTGATCCTGACGGGCGTGTCGGCCATTGATGATCTCGACGGGTTGATGGCTGCGCCGATCGCGCAGCAACTGGGCTGGCCTTACTCAGGTGTGGTGACGCAGGTGACACTGGCGGACAAGACCGCCACAGTCGTCAAGGAATTTGCCGGCGGCGTGCGCGGCGAATACGAGGTGCCGACGCCCGCAGTGCTGGGCATCCAGGCTGCCGAAAAACCGCCGCGTTACGTGCCAGTCGCGAAAGTGCGCGCGGCAATGAAATCGCAGACCATCGAGACAGTGGATGCGCCGGCGGTCGAGGCGGCGGCGATGGTCGAGGTGCAGCAGATGGCGAAGCCACAAGTGACCGGCCACGCAGAGATGCTCGAAGGGTCGCCGGAGGAAGTGGCTGAGAAAATTTGCGAGCTGTTGGCGAAACGCGGTTTGCTCTAAGGAGGACACGAACATGGCTGGCAACATCTGGGTCATAGCAGAAGCGTGGCGGGGACAGGTCTCCGAAATCACCTTTGAACTGCTGGCGCTGGGCCGCGAAGTCGCGGGTCAGGCCGGTGCGCCGTTGGAAGCTGTCTTACTCGGCAGCAACGCGCGCGAACTGGCGCAGAAGCTGGGCGCGGCCGACACCGTGCTGTACGCCGACAACGCGGCGCTGGCCGATCCCGTGCCGGAGAACGCGGCCGCGGCGCTGGCGCAGCTCATCAAGGAGCGGCAGCCTGCCGCCGTGCTGGTGCCGCTGACGAACCTGTCGGTGGACGTCGGCGTGGTGCTGGCGGCGCAGCTCTCGGTGCCGTTCCTCAATTACTGCAAGGATCTCAAGTCGGCCGACGGCAAGTTGACGGCGACCTGCGTGCTCTACGGCGGCAAGATGGAGGTTAACGTCGCCGTGGCCGCCCAGCCGGCGATCATCGGCATCCTGCCCGGCGTTCGCTCGGTCGAGCAAGGCCGCTCCGACAAGGCCGCGACGATCACCGACGTGGCCGTGACGCTGGCCGCGCCGAAGGTCCACTTCAAGAAGTACCTCGAGCCGGAAACGGCTGACGTGGACATCACCCAGAAGGATTTCCTCGTGGCGGTTGGCCGCGGCATCCAGACCAAGGACAATCTCGAACTGGCCGAAGACCTTGCCGCGACGCTGGGCGGCGCTGTGTGCGGTTCGCGGCCGGTGATTGACCAGGGCTGGCTCGGGTTGTCGCGCCAGGTGGGCAAGTCGGGCATGTTGGTGAAGCCGAAACTTTATGTGATGTTGGGCATCAGTGGCGCGCCCGAGCATGTCGAGGGCATGAAGGGTTCACAGTGCATCATCGCCGTGAATACCGACGCTGCCGCGCCGATCTTCAACGTGGCCCACTACGGCGTCGTCGGCGACGCGCTCGAAGTGGCGCCGGCATTGACGGAGAAAATCAAAGCGCGAAAGGGGTAAAACACTGTGGACCTCGATCCAGTCAGAATATCGCTGATGGGCCTGCCCGGCTGGGCGGTGCTCTGGGTGCTGACGCTTGGCGCGTTCGGGGTGTTTGGTTTTCGCGCCTGGCAACTGGTCGGCTTGCTGCGTCAGGCGCGGTCGGAGAACCGGTTTGACCAACTCGGCGCGCGCGTGATGCGTTTCGTCCGGCACGTGCTGCTCCAGCCGCGCCTCTTCAACGAGCCGAGCATCGGCCTAGCCCACTTCCTCATCTTCTGGGGCTTCGTGGTCTATGTCATTTGTTTCAACTGGAGCCTCGTGCGCGGCCTGCTGCCGATGCTGCCGATTCCGTATCCGGATGACTTTGGCCCCTCGGCGTTCTTCCTAGACGTCTTTGCGGTGGCAGTGCTGATCTCGCTCGGCGCGGCGGTGGTGCGGCGCGTGTTCTTCCCGCCGGCGCATCTGCACCTGAGCTGGGACGCGAATCTGATCCTGACGCTGATTGGCATCCTGATGCTGACGGTGCTGTTCGGCGGGAGTTTCCGGCTGCTCGGCGAAGGCAAGAGCTCGAACGCGTGGACGCCGTTCGCCAGTTTGATCGCGTCGGTGTGGCCGGCGATGACCGGCGGCGACGCGCATCGCTGGGCCAAGGCCATGTGGTGGATCCACATGATCACGGTGCTGGTATTCCTGGTTTATCTGCCTTACTCGAAGCACCTGCACTTGCTGGCGTCGCCGTTCAACGTCTTCTTCGGCAACCTGCGTTCGGCTGGCGACCTGAGCATCGCCGGTGGCGGTGAGGAGCTTGCGGCCGGCTCGGCCAAGTGGAACGAGTTCACGTGGAAGCAACTGCTCAGCGGTTTTTCGTGCGCCGAGTGTGGCCGTTGCGACCGATCCTGCCCGGCGACGACGGCTGGCTTCCCGCTGCAGCCGCAGCAGCTTGTCCAGAAGCTCAAGAAGCACAGCATTCACGCCGGTCTGGCGAAGCCCAACGGCGACGGCGAGAAACTGATCGGCGACGTCATCACCGAGGCGGAGATCTGGTCCTGCACGACCTGCATGTCGTGCGTCGAGCGCTGCGCGGTGCTCAACGAACAGGTTCCGATCATCGTGCAACTGCGCCGGCATTTGGTCAGCGAAGGCCAGATGGCCAAGACGGTGCAGGACGCGCTCAACAACTTCAACCGCTACGGAAACTCCTTCGGCAAGTCGGACCGGATGCGCGCCAAGTGGACACAGCCGCTCGGCTGGAAGATCAAGGACGCTCGCAAGGAAGAAGTCGAGTATCTCTGGTTCGTTGGCGACTATGCGTCGTTCGACCCGCGGTTGGAGGAGAGCACGCGCAAGACGGCGAACGTATTCAAGGCCGCGGGCGTGGATTTCGGCATTCTCTACGAAGGCGAGCGCAACGCCGGCAACGACGTGCGGCGCATCGGCGAGGAAGGGCTGTTCGAGATGCTGCGGGACAAGAACCTGCAGGCGATGGGCAAGGCCAAGTACAAGACGATCGTCACGACCGATCCGCATGCGTTCAACGCGTTGAAGAACGAATACGGCCTCGAAGGCGTCGAGGTGCTGCACTACAGCGAGGTGCTCGACCGGTTGGCGGCACAGGGACGGTTGACCTTCAAGAACAAGCTCGCCGGCCGTGTCACGTATCACGACCCCTGCTATCTCGGCCGCTACAACGACATCTACGAACCGGCGCGCCGCGTCCTGAAGGCCACGGGCGTCGAGTTGGTGGAGATGCCGCGCAGCTTCAACCGCAGTTACTGCTGCGGCGCTGGCGGCGGGCGCATCTGGATGGAGGACGTGGCGGGCGTGAAGGAACGCCCGGCCGAGAGCCGCGTGCGCGAGGCGGCGGCGTTGGGTGTGACCACCCTGGTGGTGGCGTGCCCGAAGGATTTGGTAATGTTCCAGGACGCGCTCAAGACCGCCGGCCTGGAAGGGAAACTGGCAATCAAGGACGTTATCGATTTGGTCGAGGAAGCCACTCGACAAGCATAAGAGGACATTATCTATGGTAAACATCAAACAAACTGAAGAACCGCGAATTGGTTTCTATGTGTGCCATTGCGGCCACAACATCGCTGCCACGGTGGACGTGGAAGCGGTGGCCAAATACGCAGGTGCGCTGCCCAAAGTGGTGGTCTCGCGCGAATACAAATACATGTGCTCCGATCCGGGGCAGGAGTTGATCCAGAAGGACATCAAGGAATTCAACCTCAACCGCATCATCGTTGCATCGTGCTCGCCGTTGTTGCACGAGCACACGTTCCGCAACGCCACCGAGGCGGGCGGGCTGAACCCGTTCTTCTTCCACATGGTCAACATCCGCGAACACAACTCGTGGGTTCACACCGATCGCGCGGCGGCCACGGAGAAGGCCAAGGCGCTGGTGCATGCGGCCGTGCGCCGCGTGCCGTCACACCGGGCGCTTGAGGTCAAGAAAGTGCCGGTTCACCCCGACGTGCTCGTGGTGGGCGGCGGCATTGCCGGCATCCACGCCGCGTTGACGATGGCCAACGCGGGCAAGAAGGTTTATCTGGTGGAGCGCGAGCCGAGCATTGGCGGCCACATGGCGAAGTTCGACAAGACCTTCCCGACGCTCGACTGCGCGGCTTGCATCCTGACGCCGAAGATGTCGCAGGTCGGCAGCCACCCGAACATCACGCTCTGGACGTACTCCGAGGTGGCGAAGGTGGACGGCTACGTGGGCAACTACACCATCCAGGTGAAGCGCAAGGCGCGTTACATCAACGAGGATCTGTGCACCGGCTGCCAGGAGTGCATCAGCAGCTGCGTCTTCAAGGAACCGAAGTTCCCCGACGAGTTCAATGAGAAGCTGGGCAAGCGCCGGCCGGTTTACATCCCGTTCGCCCAGGCGACGCCCCAGGTGGTGGTCATTGACCCCGAGGTGTGCTTGAACTTCAAGCGCGGCTCGAAGAATCCCGACGGCTCGCCGGTGGTGGGCGACAAGTGCAAGAAGACCTGCGTCGAGGCATGCGGCGACAAGAACGCGATTGATTTCAAGCAGACCGACAAGATCGAGACGATCAAGGTTGGCACGGTCATTGTGTCCACCGGGTTCAAGACCTTCGACGCCAAGCGCACGCCTTACTTCGGCTACGGCAAGTATCCGAACGTGTACACCTCACTGGAAATCGAGCGGCTGGTCAACGCCAGCGGGCCGACCGGCGGCCATGTCGTCATGCGTGACGGCAAGGAGCCGAAGACCATCGCCATCGCGCACTGCATCGGCAGCCGCGACGAGAACACCAACAAGTGGTGCTCGCGCGTGTGCTGCATGTATTCGCTGAAGCTGGCGCATCTGCTGAAGGAGCACTCCGGCGCGGAGATCTACAACTTCTACATTGATATGCGCACGCCGGGCAAGGCGTTCGAGGAGTTCTACCAGAGCGTGGCGACCGAGGGCGTTCACTTCGTCCGCGGCAAGATCGCCGACGTTTACCCGGAGTTGGGCAACACCGGCAAGCTGATCGTCCAAGCGGAGGACACGCTGCTGGGTCGCGTGCGCAAACTGCCGGTGGACATGGTCGTGTTGTCGGTGGGCTTGGAACCGCAGCCTGACGCGCAGGACGTGCGCCGGATGTTCAACATGAGTTGCGGCACGGAGGGCTTCTTCCTGGAGCGCCACCCGAAGCTCGCACCGGTGAGCACCTTTACCGACGGCGTGTTCATCGCCGGCGCCTGCCAGTCGCCGAAGGACATTCCCGACACGGTCGCGCAAGCCGGCGCGGCGGCGGCGGAGGCGATGGCGCTGATTGACAAGGGCTACGTCGAGCAGGAGCCGAACACGGCGTTCATCGTCGAAGAGGAATGCTGCGGCTGCAAGTCGTGCGTCCCGCTCTGCCCCTACACGGCGATCTCGTACGACGAGGCCAAGAAGAAGGCCGTCATCAACGAGGCGCTCTGCAAAGGCTGCGGCACCTGTGTGGCAAGCTGCCCGTCCGGTTCGATCAAACAGAACCTGTTTGAGGACGAAGAAATCTTCAGCGAGATCGATGGCGTGTTGGCCCCGGTCTGAAAAGTTGTGCAAACGGATGGCCGCGACAACGACAATCGGTTTGGCCCGGACTGCCACGGGTGACGTTAAGGAACCGGCTCCGATCTATTCGGCTGGGGCGGTGGAAGGATTGTACGCGCCGTGAGCACGATCAGCCAGTCCACCGGACCGAAGGCTGAAGGAACCGCCGGGGTTTTTCCCCTGGCGGCCCTGCGGCGCATGCGCGTCACCATTGCGACCAAGCTGATCGTGGGTTTCCTGCTGGTGTGCCTGATCGTCGGCATCACGTTCGGCGTTGTAGGTATCCATATCATCGGCGGTCTTGTCGTCGAGGAGGCCCAGGAGAAGGTGCGCACGGACCTCAACGTGGCGCGCGAGATCTATCTCAACCATCTGGACAGGATCAGCGACAAAGTGCGGTTCGTTGCCAATCGTTTCTCCGTGCGCGATGGCATGGTTCAACGTGACCGGACGAAGCTGCTGGGAATGCTGGCACCGGTTCGCGAACGCGAGAAGCTGGATATACTTGGCATTGTGGATGCCTTCGGCAGGGTGCTGCTGCGGACGAGCAATCCCGCCTCCTTCGGTGACGACCAGAGCGGAGACTCTCTGATTGCCCACGTCCTGAAAAGCCACGAGCCGGTGGCGGCCTCCTGTATCATGACGGGCGACCAGTTGCGCAAGGAGTCGACGGCCCTGGCGGAACGCGCCCGGTTCGAGATCGTTCCCACGCCCAAGGCCCGCGCCCGGACTGAACGCGAAGAAACGTCAGGGCTGATGTTGAAGGCGGCGGCGCCGATTTTTGATTCGGAGAACCGGTTCATCGGTGTGGCCTACGGGGGAATTCTGCTGAACCGCAATTTTGAAATGGTCGACAAGATCAAGCAGACGGTTTTTCAGGACGTGAAATATCGTGGCGAAGACATCGGCGCGGCCACGATCTTTCAGGATGACCTGCGCATTTCGACCAATACCAAGTACCTCGATGGGTCGCGTGCCGTCGGCAGCCGCGCGCCCGAAGACGTTTACGCCGAGGTGGCGGGTCGCGGCGGGCGTTGGAGCGGCAGGGCTTACGGGGTCAATACCTGGTACCTGATTGTCTGCGATCCGATTCGTGACCTGAACAACCGCATCATTGGCATGCTCAGCGTGGGAATCCGGGAGGAGAAATACACGGACACCCGGATGAAGGCCACGGTGGCATTTGTGGCGATCACGCTGGCGGGCGGCGCGGCTTCGATGTGCCTCTTCTACTTCATTGCCCGGAACATCTCGGTCTCGGTTCACAAACTGGTTCTGGCCTCCCGCGAAGTGGCGCGCGGCAACCTCGATGCCTGTGTGGAAATCGCTTCACGTGACGAGTTGCACGAACTGGCCGACACCTTCAATTCCATGGCGTCCTCGCTGAAAAAACGCGACGAGAAGCTCAAGGAATTCGCCCGCAAGAAGATCATGCAGTCGGAGCGGCTCGCCGTCATTGGCCAGTTGGCCGCCGGCGTGGCTCACGAGATGAACAACCCGTTGACGGGCATCGTGACTTATTCGCACCTGCTGCTGGAGCGGGCCGACGTGCAGGAAAGCACGCGCGAGTTCTTGCGCAAGATCACCATCCAGGCTGACCGTTGCCGCAGCATTGTGCGCGGACTGTTGGATTTCTCGCGGCCGAAGAAACCCGACAAGCGTCCCTGCAACCTCAACCAGGTGCTTCAGGAGTGCGTGGCACTGGTGGAGAACCAGTCCTTGTTCCACAACATCGAGGTCAAGAAGGATTTCCAGAAGGACCTGCCCTATGTGATTGTGGATCCATCGCTCATCCAGCAGGTGTTCATGAACCTCATCATCAACGCGGCCGAAGCGATGGACGGCAACGGCCATCTGAATCTGATGACGCGGCTGGAGACGGACGGCGAGTGGGTCGAGATCGTTTTTGCGGATTCAGGCCACGGCATCAGCGAGGAAAATCTGGAACGCATTTTCAATCCGTTCTTTACGACCAAGGAAGTTGGCCACGGAACCGGCTTGGGTCTGGCCATTAGTTTTGGTATTGTCAAGGAACACGAAGGAACCATCGCCGTGGAAAGCGAGATGGGCAAAGGCGCAACCTTCACAGTTCGCCTGCCGGCGAAGGAACAGAAAAAAGCTTAACGGATGCAAGAGACGAAGATACTGATTATTGATGACGAGGAAGTCGTGCTGGATTCCTGCAAGCTCGTGCTGGAACCGGCGGGCTTCAAGATTGCCACGGCCGGCAACGGCACCGTCGGCCTCGGCATGGTGCGCGAGTTTGATCCGGATCTGATCTTCGTGGACCTGAAGATGCCGGGCATCTCCGGCTTCGATGTGCTGGAGCGGCTCCGCGCCATGGACCCGAACCGGGTCGCCATTGTCATCACCGGCTACGCCACTGTCAGTTCCGCCGTGGACGCGATGAAACGCGGCGCCTACGATTTCCTGCCCAAGCCATTCACTCCCGACGAACTGCGTCTCATCACCAATCGCGGCCTCGAGAAACACCGGCTCGTGCAGGAGGCGGTCGCGTTGCGGCGCGAGAAGGAAATGCTCCGCGAGAATTTCGCCGCCATCGTCTCGCACGAACTCAAGTCGCCATTGAGCGCCCTGCAGCAATTCCTTTTCGCCCTGGCCGCCGACCTCGACGACAAAATGTCGGAGGAACAAAAGGCGCGCCTGGAGCGGATGAAAGTCCGGCTCGACGACTTGCTGAAGCTGATCCACACCTGGCTGCGGGTCTTCTCGGTGGACGTGAACAAGATCAAGGAACAGTTCCAGCCCGTGGTCATGTCGACGGTCATCGCGCGAGCCATCGAGAACGTCCTGCCGCACGCAACGCGCAAGAACATCGAACTCAGCAGCACTGTTGGCGAGTCCCTGCCGATCATATCGGGCGACGCGGTGAGCCTGATCGAGGTGGTTGGCAATATTCTCAACAACGCGGTCAAGTACTCGCAGCCGCAGACGACCGTTCGGCTGACGGCGGAAGCCGCGGCGGCCGGAGTGGTCATCTCGGTGGTGGATGCCGGCGTGGGCATCGCCAAGGAGGATCTGCCGTTTATTTTTGGCGACTTCTACCGCGGCAAGGGAGCCGCGCAGATGGAGAGCGGATGTGGACTGGGCCTGGCGATCAGCCGGCGCATTGTTGAGGCCCACGGCGGTTCGGTGTCAGTGGAGAGCGAGCCGGGCAAAGGAAGCAAATTTATCATTCGCCTGCCGGCGAAAACTTGAAAAGGAGACAATACCATGAGCGAACAGAAACAGTTACTGATCATTGATGACGATCCCGATTTCGCAGAGGGGATCAAATCCATTCTTGTCAAAGCCAGCTACAATGTGGACGTGGCTTACAACCCGAAGGACGGCTGGGCCGCCCTTGAGGGCAAGAAATACGACCTGCTGCTGCTGGACGTCATGATGGGCCGCGGCGCCGAGGGCATCATGATTGCCCGCAAACTCGGCAAGGACGCGAAGTTTCGCGAGTTGCCCGTTCTGATCATCACCAGCATCCGCGAACAGATGGCGTTTCTGTTCCCCGGCGGCGCCGTACACCCGAACTTCGTCAACGTGGACGAATTGGTCGAGAAGCCTGTCGAGCCCAAGCTGCTGCTCGACAAAGTCAGCACGTTGATCAAAACCGCCGAGGCCAAGAAGAAGAAATAGGAACCTTATGGCAAACCCAGTCACATTCAGCCAAGAGATTGCCAATTTGCTTCACGCGGCGGGCGGCACGCCCGTCAGCGCCTGCATGCAATGCGGCACCTGCTCCGGCACCTGTCCCGTCGGCGACTTCATGGACGTGCGGCCCCAGCGCCTCATCCGCATGATTGACGCCGGCCTCAAAGATAAAGTCCTGGCCACCCGCGCTTTCTGGTATTGCGCCTCGTGCTACCAGTGCACCGTGCGCTGCCCGCGCGGCATTGATATCGCCGAGATGATGTATGGCTTGAAACGCTACACCATCTGGAAGAACCAGTATCCCGAGGATCTCATCGGGCCGGCTTTCTCGGAGACTTTCATCAAGACCATCATGCGCACCGGCCGCAGTTACGAGCCCGTGCTCGCGACCAGTTATTTCTTTACGCTGGGCCTGAAGGAGATGCTGGTCGAGGCGCAAAACGCCACGATGCTCATGCTCAAAGGCCGCCTTCCTGTTCTGCCGGCGCGCATCAAGCGGCTGGAGAATTTCAAGCGGGTGATCAAACGCATCATCCCGATCGGAGACTAACTAATGACCCAAAAGAAGTTCGCATATTTCCCAGGTTGTTCCCTTGAGAAGATGGCGCAGAGCTATCACCTCTCCACCGTCGAGGTGGCCCGCGTATTGGGCATGGAACTCAAGGAGCTGGAGGACTGGAATTGTTGTGGCGCCACCGCCTATTTCCACGTGGACGAGCTGCTCGCCCACACGCTTTGCGCGCGGAACCTGGCGATGGCCGAAAAGGAAGGCCTCGACCTCGTGGCGCCGTGCAGCGGCTGTTACAAGAACATGCACGCCTGCAACTCCCACCTGAAGAAGGATCACGAGCTCGCCGACCACATCAATTTCGCGCTCGAAGAGGACAACCTTCGTTACGACGGCAAGATCAAGGTTCATCACCTGATCGAGGTGTTTTCCGAAGACCTCAAGGAGGTCAAGGCGAAGGCGACCAACCCGCTGGCCGGACTCAAGGTCGCGCCTTACTACGGCTGTCAGATTCTGCGCCCGAGGAAGTTCGAGCACGAGAACGTCGAGGAGCCGCGTTACTTCGAGGACCTGATGACGGCCATCGGCGCGACACCGGTGGATTTCCTGCTCCGGCTGCGTTGCTGCGGCGCGGCGCTGATCATCACGAACCGCGAGGCTGCGCTGAGCATGGTGCGCAATCTGTTGCAGAACGCAGTGGATTCCGGCGCGGACGTGATCGCGACTGCCTGCCCGCTTTGTCAGGTGAACCTGGAGTGCTATCAGGAGATGGTGAACTCGGAATTCGGCACGAAGTTTTCCGTGCCGGTCTTCTATTTCACGCAACTGGTGGGCCTCTCCATGGGAATTCCGGCGAAGCGGTTGGGCATCGGCACGGAGTTTTTGTCGCCGCCGACGGCGATGCTTGCTGCTTGCAGGAAAGCGGCTGCTGTGTAACCTAGGCGGTCATGGACCGCTGCCGTAATTGTTGTTGCAACATAAGTTGTCGGCATGGCGCATAAGCTGACAACCTGCACGTTTTGTGGCGTGGGATGTGGTCTCTATCTGGAGACGACAGACAACCGCACGATTGCGGGTGTTTATCCCAGCATGTCGCACCCGACCAATGACGGGAAGATCTGTGTGCGCGGCTGGAACGTCCACGAGGTTGCCACGTCGCTGGACCGCCTGAAGCGTCCGTTGCTGCGCAAGAACGGCCGGTTCGAGGAGGTGGGCTGGGACGAGGCCATCAGCTTCATTGCCGGCCGTCTCAAGAGCATTCGGGACCAGTACGGTCCCGATGCGCTGGCATTCTTGAACTCGCCGCGCTGCGGCAACGAGGAGACCTATCTTCTTCAGAAACTCGCCCGCGCCGTGATCGGCACCAATAACGTCGAACACGGCACCGGCGTTTACTGCAACAACTCCATCAACGTCCTGCTCGACATGCTGGGCGTGCCGGCCACGACCAACTCGATCGGTGAGCTGGCTTCGAGCGAGGTCATCGTCGTGGACGGCGTGGACCTCGGCCGGCAGTTGCCGACCATCGGTGGTCACGTCATCCGCGCCAAGCTCAACGGCGCCAAGCTGGTGGTCATTGACACACGCCGGCATCGCGTGGCCGAGAGCGCCGATTATTTCATCCAGCTCAAACCCGGCACCGAGACGCTGCTCTACGGCGCGATGGCCAAGGTCATCGTGGACCGCGGCCTGATGAACCTGCCGTTCATCAAGGCCCACTGCCGCGGCTATGAGGCGTTTCTCGACGAAATTGCCGGCTACGACCTGCTGGCCGGCGCCGAGGGTTGCGGCGTTTCAGCGGAACTCATCGAGGCCGCGGCACTCGCCTACGCTTCCGCAAAGTCCGCTTCCATCCTCTACTCCACCGGCATCGAGACGCGCGAAGCCGAGAGCATCCAAGCCATCGTAAATCTGGCGTTGCTTACTGGCCAGCTCGGCAAGCCCGGCGCGGGCATCTTCGCGCTTACGGAACACAACAATCTTCAGGGCGTTTGCGACATGGGCATGTTGCCCGACCGGCTGCCCGGTTATCGGCCCGTGACGGACGCCGCAGGCCGCGCCGAGGTTGAGGCGGTCTGGAAGACGAAGCTTCCTTCCACGCCCGGCCTGGATGCCCGCTCGTTGCTCAGCGACCGCGACGGCGGCAAAGTGAAGGCGCTCTGGCTTTGCCGCTACGACCCGATGAACACGGCGTTCTTCGGTGATACGGCCAACGCACTCAAGCAGTTCGATCTCGTGGTGGTGCAGCACTTGTTCATGACAAGCACGGCGCAATCTGCGCATGTGGTGCTGCCGATGACCGCCTTTGGCGAGGAAGAGGTTTCCTTCACCAGCACTGACCGGCGGATCCAGTTGGCGCAACGAGTGATTGACGCGCCGCCGGGACCGCTGTCGGCGTGGGAACAACTCGCGCGCGTGGGCCGGGCCATGGGAGCGGATTGGAAATACAACTCCGCCGCCGACGTGATGGACGAGATCGGCGAGGTGGTGCCGTTCTACAGTGGCGCCAGCCATGACAATCTCGCCCGCGACTACGGCCGCCAATGGCCGTGCACCAAGGACCGGCCGCTCGGCACGCAGTATCTCTTTGCCGACGGCAACGCCGGCCGCCGGTTCAAGTTTGTGCCGGTGCCGAAACCGGAGCTGGAAGCGTCGCCGAAGGATTTTCCGTTCACGCTGGTTTTTGGCCACTCGCTCTACTACTGGCACCAGAACATCCTCATCCAGCACAGCGAGACGCTCAAGCGCGAATATCGCATCCTGCTGCTCGATTACCCGGACGGTTTCGTCGAGATCAACACCGCCGACGCCAAGGCGCTCGGCATCCGCGACAAGGAGAAAATCCGGCTCCGGTCGGCCAGCGGCTCGGCCGTCGCCGCCGCGCGCGTCACACACGAGGTGCGGGCCGGCACCGTCTTCGTGCCGTATTTCGTTCGCGAAGTGCAAAAACAAATTTTGGGCGGGACGTACAGCGGCCGCCAGATCATGCCGGTGCGCGTGGAGAAGGAGACCGCATGAAAGCCCGCATCCTTGACAGCACCGACGTGTTGAAGATCGTGGACCTGCTCCAGCAGCAAGGCTGCGAGGTCTTTGCGCCATTTGGCGGTCGGGGTCGCGACACCTGTTACGACAAGGTCACTGACCAGAACCGCGACCAGATTCAGATTCACCTGCCCAACCCTTACTATCCCCCGAAGCGGTTCATCTTCCCGCACATCGAGCGATTGATGAAGGTCCAGCGCAGCGACGGCGGCATCCAGATCGAGCCGACCTACCGCGAGCCGAAGCGGGCCATCTTCGGCATCCGCTCGTGCGACGTGGCGGGTATCTGGCACCTCGACCGCTTCTTCCTGGGGCGCGATTTTCGCGACATCTACTACGAGAAGCGCCGCAGGAACATGTTCCTCGTCAACGTCGTCTGCACCGACCCGGCGCGCGACATCGGGGAAGAATGCTTCTGCGTTTGCGCCGACACCGGCCCGGCCGCGCGCGACCATTTTGATCTCCAGTTGATGGATCTCGGTGGCGGCGAGTTCATGGCGGTGGCCGGCACGCCGGCGGGCGAGGCGTTGTTCAGCGCGCCATTTTTCCGGAAAGGCACCGGGGCTCACGTCGCCCGGAGGCGCGCGATTCTCGGCGAGGTTCGCAAGAGTTTCAAACCATCCACCACGAGCTGGTTCTCCGCCGCCATCCGCCACGTGTCTGCAGGACGGATTCAGGAAAAGACTTGGGAGGAAATAGGCAACCGCTGTCTCGAGTGTGGCGGTTGCACTTACGTTTGTCCCGCCTGCACTTGTTTTACTGTCAGCGACCGCCAGATCGGGCCGGACGAGGTCGAGCGTGTCCGCATCTGGGACGCCTGTGCGCTCGGCGGCTTCACGCGGATGGCCGGCGGCCACAACCCGCGCCGGGCCGTCCACGACCGCCGCAACCGCCGATTCTTCCGCAAACTGTCGCACTATTTCATCCAGCGCGAGCTTTCGATGGCTTGCGTCGGCTGCGGCCGCTGCGCCGCCGTCTGCCACGGCGATATCGGCATGCCCAGCATTGTGGAAATGATCCGCCGCGAAACGGCAGAGGTTGACAAACATGAACCTGTCGCCCGTTAAAAACGTTTACCTGCCGAAGATTGCGGTTCTTGACCGGGTGGTGGACGAAATCGCCGAGGTCAAGACGTTCTATTGGCGCTTCGTGGATCCGGCGGAGCAGGCGGCGTTCAGGAAATTCCGCCCCGGCCAGTTCGCGCAGGTGTCGCTGTTCGGCGCGGGTGAGTTTCCCGCGTCGCTGCCGCCCAGTCCGACGGAAGAGGAAACGTTCTTCACGGTTCGCACGGTGGGCAGTTGCACCGCAGCGTTGCACCAGCTCAAGCCCGGCGACAAGTTCGCCGTGCGCGGCCCCTACGGCAACGGCTTCCCGATGGAGGAATATTACGGGAAGAATCTCGTATTCGTCGCCGGCGGCATCGGCCTGATTCCGTTGCGCTCGTGCATCATCTATGCGCTGGCTCATCGCGAGAAATACAAGCGCATCCAGATCTTCCTTGGATCCAAGACGCCGCGCGACCTGATGTATCGCGACAACCTGCGCGAGTGGGAGAAATCCGCCGGCGTCGAGTGCCATCTCACTGTGGATCGCGCCGCTGACGGCTGGACCGGCAACGTCGGCGTCGTCGGCAGCCTGTTCAAGAAACCCGGCGTGCAGGTGGCGGTGGACGACACGGTCGCATTCGTATGCGGCCCGCCGATCATGTTCCGCTTCGTCATCAAGGACCTCAAGGCCCTTGGTTTTCAGGACAAGAACATCGTTTCGACGCTGGAACGCTACATGAAGTGTGGCGTCGGCAAGTGCGGCCACTGCTGCATCGGTGTCGCCTACGTCTGTGTGGACGGACCGGTGTTCACCTACGAGCAAATCCAGAAACTTGGCGAAGATATCTGATGCCTGATCTCCGCGAACAACTTGAGGTGTGCTTCCAGGGCCGCGTCTGCCTGATGGGTCTCGGCAACACCGATTATGGCGACGACGGCTTCGGCGTGCGCCTTGCGGAAACACTCGCCGCCGCCGGCGTGCCGGATGTAGTCGTTGCCGGCGCGTCGCCGGATCGTTTTGTTGGCCGCGTTGTCGGTGGAGGCTTCAATCATCTGATTTTCCTCGACGCCGTTGAGTCTGGCAGCGCGCCCGGCTCGGTGGTCTTTTTGAACGCGGAGGAGATGTCAGCGCGCTTTCCGCAGATCTCTACGCACAAGATTTCGCTGGGCTTGCTGGCGAAATGGATCGAGGCCAACGGCTCGACGCGGGCATGGCTTCTTGGCGTCCAGCCGGAGTCGCTTAAGCCCGGCGCTGGCCTGACGCCGACCGTCCAGAGAACGCTCGAAGCATTGGTCGAACTTCTGAGCAAGATGCCCGCGTGCGCTTCCGTCGCATCTGCCATCGTATGATGACTCCCGAAAAAGCTGTCGTTGCTTCGATCCTGCTCTGCATGGCCGGGGCGGCGCTGACGCTGCTGGTGTCGCGGAACAAAACCGTGGCGGGCTGGCTCGCGTTCATCGTGACGGCAGCGACAGCGGGTCTGATTTTCTCTGCCGTGGCGCATGTGCTGACGGTCGGGCCTTCGCCGCATCCGGCGGCGTTTTGGGCGATGCCGAGGTTTGGCTTCGCACTGCGCATCCATGTGGATGGGTTGACGGCACTGTTCCTGATGCTGACGGCGCTGATTGCGGTGCCGGCGGCGTTCTATTCCATCACCTACATGCGGCACTACGAAGATTACAGCGTGGCGCGTTACTACCCGAACTTCCTGCTGTTCCTCGCCGCGATGTATGGGTTGGTGAGCACCACCGACATGATGTGGTTCTTCTTCATCTTCTGGCAGATGATGACGCTGCCGGGATACGCGCTCATCCGCTTCGAGAACAAGAAGCCGGAGAACATCCGCGCCGCGAACAAATACCTCATCATGATGCAGATTGCCTGCGTCGCGACGATGATCGGCGCCGAACTGCTCGCGGTGACGGGCGCGTCGGTCAGCGGCAGCGCGGCGTTGAAGTATGACTTTGACACGGTCAGCGCGAACCTGCCCGCGATGCTTGCCACGAGGTCCGGCGTGACCGCGCTGGCGTTCGCGCTGTTCCTGGTTGGCTTCGGCATCAAGATGGGCATGTGGCCATTTGGACAAATCTGGCTGCCAGACGCGCATCCTGCCGCGCCGTCGCCGGTCAGCGCGATGCTCTCCGGCGTGATGATCAAGACCGGCGTGTATGGCCTGATGCGTTACTTCCTCTGGCTCGTTCCGCCGGCCGCTGTGGCCGACTACCCGCTCGCGAAATGGGGCTGCGTCGTCGCCGTGCTGGGCACGATCACGCTCTTCACGGGCACCATGCAGGCGTTGAGGCAGGAACAATCGAAGCGGCTGCTCGCGTTTCACAGCATTGGCCAGATTGGTTACATCCTGCTCGGGACCGGCGCGTGCATGGCGTTGCTGCCGGTCGCCGGCCCGAACGCCGCGGCGCTCGCCACGATCGGCTTGTTCGGCGCGCTGTTCCATGTGCTGAATCACGGTTTGTTCAAGGGCCTGCTGTTTCTCAACGCCGGCTCAATGCTGCACGCCACGGGCACGCAAGACCTGAACAAGATGGGCGGGCTGATCAAGTTCATGCCGCTCACCGCGATCACGGCGATGATTGCGTCGTTTTCGATTTCCGGCGTGCCGCTGTTCAACGGCTTCGTCAGCAAATGGAGCATCTATGTTGCAGCGGTGCAGGGCAGCGGCAGCGCGAAGTATCTCGCCGTCTGCGCCGTCATCGCCATCCTGACCAGCGCGTTGACGCTGGCGTCGTTCATCAAGTTCTTCGGGGTCAGCTTCCTCTCGCGGACCAGCAAGCTCGTCACCGCGCAGGCGGCCAAACGCGGCCGGCTTGAAGTGGGCTGGATGATGCAGTTGCCGCAGGTTGTGCTCGCATTCTTCTGCGTGTTGCTCGGCGTATTGCCGGCCATCGCGTTCAACCTGATACAATCCGCGATGAACGCCAGCCAACAGCAGGGGTTTGGCGCTCTGTTGGCCAAGGCTGCGCCGATGGCGGGCGATCCGCTGCGCGGACTGGAGGAGCTGAACTCCGCCGCGTTGTTCGCACCGGTTGCGCTCGCGGTCGTGCTGGGTTTGGCGTTCGTTGTAACCCGGTTTGTCTCGAAACTCGGCAGCGCGCCGCGCCGCGCCGATGTGCCGTGGTTTTGTGGCTACGTGCTCGAGGCGGATTGTCATCGCTACGGCGCGCACAATTTCTACGGCGAGATCAAACGTTATTTTCACTGGCTGGGCGGAATGCCGTCGTCTCATCACGGCACGAGCCGGACTCATTCCGTGTCACAGCCACATTCACACTAGTTTAATCATGATCAATGCTGAATATGCCGTTGCCGCCGCCATGCTGATCTGTCTCAGCGGGGCGTTGGCGACTTGGACGGGAGCGTGCCGCAAGTCCACTGTTGGGTGGATTGCGTTTGGCACGGTGGTTGTGTCGAGCCTGCTGGTTCTGGCGGGCGTCACCAGCGTGCTGATGTTTGGTTCAGGCAAACCGGTCACGTGTCTCGCCGTGCCCGCGTTCGGTTTTGCGCTTCGGTTGCATGTGGATGGTTTGAGCGCGGTGTTTCTCGGACTTGTCGCGACCGTCGCGATGCCCGCCGCGCTTTATTCCGTCGAATACATGCAGCACCACTTGGAGCATGGGACAGGGCGCTACTATCCGGATTTCCTCCTTTTCATCGTCGCGATGTATGGCCTCATCAGCACCACCGACATGATGTGGTTCTTCTTCATCTTCTGGCAGATGATGACGCTGACGGGTTACACGCTGATCCGCTTCGATCCGAAGAATCCCGGCCGGCTCCGCGCCGCCAACAAGTTCCTGATCATGATGCAGATCGCCTGCGCCGTGAGCATGATCGGCGCGCAATTGCTCGTCGTCGCGGGTGGACCGTCGGGCGCGTCCTCGATGTTGATGTATGATTTTGACAGCGTGAGCAGCAACATGCCGCAGCTTTTGCTCAAGAATCCCGGCACGGTCGCGATGGCTTTGGCGCTGTTTCTCATCGGCTTCGGCATCAAGATGGGCATGTGGCCATTTGGACAAATCTGGCTGCCGGACGCGCATCCTGCCGCGCCGTCGCCGGTCAGCGCGATGCTCTCCGGCGTGATGATTAAGACCGGCGTGTATGGTCTGATGCGCTACTTCCTCTGGCTTGTGCCGGCCAATGCGTGTGGGGATTATCCCGTTCACTATTGGGGGATTGCCCTGACGTTGCTCGGCACGATCACGCTGTTTACCGGCACGGTGCAGGCGCTGAAACAGGATTTGTCGAAACGTCTGCTGGCTTTCTCCACGATCGGGCAGGCGGGTTACATCCTGTTGGGATTGGGCGTTTGCATGACGTTGATAGGTTCGAAGGACAGCGCGATCGCGGCGCTGGGCGTGGCGGCGTTCTATGGCGCGCTGTTTCACACGCTCAATCACGGCATCTTCAAGAGCCTGTTGTTCCTCAACGCCGGCTCCGTGCTTCACGCGACATCCACGCAGGACCTGAACAAGCTGGGCGGCTTGATGCGTTTCATGCCTGTGACGGCGGTCACGACGCTCATCGCGTCGTTCTCGATCGCGGGCGTGCCTCTCTTCAGCGGTTTCGCCAGCAAGTGGAGTATCTTCACCGCAGCCATCCAAGGTTACCCGGCGTGCCGGCTGCTGCCGTTGTGCGTGATGGTGGCCATCATCACCAGCGCCGTCACGCTGGCGTTGTTCATGAAGTTTTTCGGCGTGATGTTCCTGACACGGACCAGCGCGCTGGTGGCGGAAAAAGCCCGGAAACACCGTGTGCTGGAGGTGGGCTGGAAAATGCGCGTGCCACAGATTGCGCTGGCGGCGGTGTGTGTTCTTTTTGGATTGCTGCCGGTGCTGCCGATTTCGATCATCCGCCATGCGTTGGAAGGAAGCCGGCATGGATTTGGTGAAGTGCTGGCCGGCGCCACGCTTCTCGCTCCCGGTGGATGGACGGGTCTCGGCGGCCTGAACCACGAATCCATTTACGCGCCGGTCATCCTGGCGCTCGTGCTGGGGACGATATTCCTCGTGACGCGGCGTGTGGCCAAACTGGGCGGCTCGCAGCGTCGCTCGGCGAAACCCTGGCTGTGCGGTTACGTCAAGGAGGCCGATATGCATCGTTATCGCGCCCGCAACTTTTACGGTGAGATCAAGCGCTGCGTGAGTTGGATGGGCGGCGCGTCTCGTCCGCAGGCGGAGCCGGTTCCGGTGTCCGATGACAAGTGAAGAAAGAAGATTTTGCATGGTCGCTCGAGAAAAACTGAATCTGTTGAAGGGAAAGTTTGGCGCTGCGGTCCAGCGGGCCGACATGCCTTGCGACGAACGCCTGTTCGTCTTTGTGGAGGCGTCGGCGCTGAAGGCCGTCTGCCAGTATCTTTTCCGCGACCTCGACGCCCGCTATGTGATCAGCATTGGCATGGACGACCGGCCGTTCTCCGGCCACTTCCTCGTCGCGCACGATTTCGCTTTCGACCGGGAGCACCTCCTTTGCAGCGTGCTCACGCATGTGCCGGCGGACAACCCGAAGGTGGACAGCATTACCGACGTGGTACCGGCGGCGAACTGGGCCGAGCGGGAGATCTACGACCTGATCGGCATTGAGCCGGTGGGCCACCGCTACCTGAAACGGCTGGTGTTGCCGGACGGCTGGCCCGATGGTGTGCATCCGCTGCGCAAGGATTTCGCGTGGAACCAGGTGCCCGAAGGTTTCGACGACACGAAGGAGTTCAAGTTCGATGAACCGCCGGAAGGCTGCACAGTGGTGCCGTTCGGGCCGTTCCATCCCACGCTGGACGAGCCGACGCACTTCCGGCTCTACATCGAGGGCGAAATGGTGCGCGGCTGCGAGTATCGCGGTTTCATGGTGCACCGCGGCATCGAGAAACTCGCCGAGTCCGTGCTCACCTACAACGAAATCCCGATGATGGCCGAGCGCATCTGCGGCATTTGCGGTTGCGTGCACAATGTCGCCTACGCGCAAGCCGTCGAAAGCGCCGCGGCCATCAAGCCGCCGCCGCGCGCCGAATACATCCGCACGATCATGCTGGAGATCGAGCGCCTGCACAGCCATCTGCTCTGGGTGGGTCTCGCCTGTCACATCGTCGGCTTCGACACGCTGTTCATGCAGAGCTGGCGCATTCGCGAGCCCATCATGTGGATTGCGGAAAAAATCAGCGGCAATCGCAAGACCTACGCGCTTTGCGTCATCGGCGGTGTGCGGTGGGACATCACGCCGGAAGTGAAGGATGAGCTGCGCGGCGTGCTGGACAAGCTCGAGGCCGAATGGCGGCCGGTGGTTGCCGCCGTCAGCAAGGACAAGAACATCCAGAAGCGCACGCGCGGCGTGGGCGTCGCGGACCGCAACCTCGTGAAGAACGCCGGCCTTGTGGGCCCTGTGGCGCGAGCGGCGGGCGCGGACATTGATTGCCGGCGCGATCATCCGTATGCCGCCTACGACCGCCTGGACTTCAAGGTGATCGTCGAAGGAGGCTGCGACGTCTGGTCGCGCGTGCTGGTTCGGGCCAACGAGGTGTTTGAGTCCATCAAGATCATCCGCCAGTGCCTTGAGAAGATGGAAGACGGGCCGCTGCACCTGCCGCTCAAGGACGAACTGCCGGTGGGGCGATTTGGCCTCTCATCGGTGGAAGCGCCGCGCGGCGAGAGCCATCATTTTGTCATCACCGGTGAGAACAACCGCCCGCGCCGCTGGCGCGTGCGCGCCCCGACTTACCAGAATCTCCAGGGCATCCCGGCGATGATCAAGGACCAGCAGTTCGCTGACATGACGATCTCGCTCGGCAGCATTGACCCGTGTTTTTCGTGCACGGATCGGTTGGAGACGATCGACCTGCGTTCCGGCGTGGCGAAGGTCTGGACGCAGGAGGAGTTGATCAAGCTGACGCGCGCGAAGAAGGCGTAATCGGATATGCACCGCAACATCATTTGGATGATTCTGATCGGACTGGCGAACGTGGTCATCGTGCTGCTGGTGGCGCCGTTCTTCCAGGGCGTGCTGCGCAAGATCACGGCGCTCATCCAGTCCCGCCAGGGCCCGCCGGTCTGGCAGCCCTATTTCGATTTGCTGAAGTTGCTTGGCAAGGAGGACATCGAATCCGGCGAATCGCCACTCATGCAGCGCTTTGCCGTCTACCTGTCGCTGGCGACGGTGCTGACGATCGCCTGCCTCGTGCCGATGGGCTGCGCGGCGCCGATGAATGCCGTGGGTGATGTGATCTTGCTGATTTACCTGCTGACGCTTTGCGGCATCTGCACGCTGCTGGCGGGCCTGGCGGCCGGGTCCACCTACTCGCTGCTCGGCATCAGCCGCGAGATGATGACGATGATTGCGCTGGAGCCGTTGTTTGCCATCGCCCTGGTCGTCGGCGCCGTGCACACGCATTCGTTCCGGCTCGACACCGTGCTGAACGGATCGGTTTACGCAAGCGCTGCGTTTCCGTGGTCGGGCGTGATCATGCTGGCTGTGATGCTGCTGTCGTTCCAAGCCTTCGTGCAGCGCGTGCCGTTCGACATCTCGGAGGCGGAAACCGAATTGATGGAAGGCCCGCTCATGGAATACTCCGGACCGAAGCTGGCGCTTTTCAAATACGCGCAGATGGCCAAGCTCGTCATTTACAGCGCGCTTTTCGTGACGCTGTTTGTGCCGTGGGGCTCGAGCCTGATGTTTCCGCTGGGCTGGCTGGTGTTTTGGGCGAAGGTCACGGGTCTCGTGCTGTTCGTGACGCTGGTGGCGGCGACGCACGCGCGCTACCGGATTGACCAGGCCATCCGTTACTTCGCGGGCCTGCTGGTGGTGGCGCTGGTGGCGCTGGTGTTGGCGAGCTATGGCTACTGATTGAGGTGAACGCATGTCTGTCTTGAGCAAACTCAAAGAAACGCTGGTCTGCCTGAAGGCGGGGCGTGTGACACTGCCGTATCCGGCGCAGGCGCGGCCGGTTCCGGAGAAGTTCCGCGGCCGGCCGGTCTTCGACGTGGCCAAATGCACCGGCTGCGGCGGCTGCGCCAACAATTGCCCCGCGCGCGAAATCCTCCTCTTCGATCTTTGCCAGGAGATTCGCATCCTCCAGTATCTCGGCCGCCGCTGCACCTACTGCGGCCGCTGCGCGGATGTTTGTCCGGAAAAAGCCATTACGATGAGCCACGAGTTCGAGACCGGCACGAACAGCATCGGCGACATTCAGCAGCGGATGGAACTGTTCATGAGCACCTGTCAGCGATGCGGCCGTTGCTTCAAGGAACCGTCGGCGCTGGAGCAACTGAAACTGAAAGGCTATCGCCTCGATGACGTGGCGCACGAACGCTGGGTGTTCCGCTCGAAGTCGTATCTCGACACCGAGCCGGTGGTGGACGACATCAAGATTGAAATGGACTGAGCCGTCATGCTGAAAAACCTCTGCCAGAAAATGTTCGGCCGGTCGCTGTGGGTGTATCACGCCAACAGCGGCGGCTGCAACGGCTGCGACATCGAGGTGCTCAACGTCCTCACGCCTTACTACGACGTCGAGCGCTTCGGCATCAAGTTGGTCGGCTCTCCGCGCCACGCGGACGTGATGCTTTGCCAGGGTCCTGCGATGCGTTCCACTGCCAAGGCGCTCAGGCGCGCCTACGATGCCATGCCCGCGCCGAAGCTCGTTTTTGCCATCGGCTCGTGCGCTTGCGGCGGCGGCATCTGGTATGACACCTATTCCGTTCTCGGCCCCGTCGAGAAGGTTGTGCCCGTGAACTTCTACATCCCCGGCTGCCCGCCGCGGCCCGAGGCGATCATCTACGGCGTGGCCGTTGCGGTCGGTCTCGTGGACAAGAAGACCGCCCCGGTGAAGTTCAAGCAGATCGAGATGCCGATTCCGCGCTATCATCCCAACGACCTCCAAGGGCGGGACGAACTGGTCGTTTACGAAAAAGTCGAGAAGGTCTGAGCCGTGAGCGTCGAAGAACCTTCTCTATGCCAGCCCGCCAGTGATCCGGCGATCTGGCCGCTCGATCCGGATGTGGTCTTTCTGAATCATGGCTCGTTCGGCAGTTGCCCGCGCCCCGTGCTCGAATTCCAGCAGCAAATCCGCGCGAGATTGGAACAACAGCCGGTGCAGTTTTTCGTGCGCGACCTGGAAGGATTGCTCGACTCGGCGCGGGCGGCGCTGGCGGAGTTTGTCGGGGCGGATGCGGACGACCTGGTCTTCGTGCCGAATGCCACCGCCGGCGTCAATACGGTGCTGCGCTCGCTGCGGTTTGAGCGCGGCGACGAGCTGATGGTGACGGATCACGAATACAACGCCTGCCGCAACGCGCTGGATTTCGCGGCGGCGCAGTGGGGCGCGCGCGTGACGGTGGTCGCGGTTCCGTTTCCACTGGCGTCGTCGGACGACATCGTGGCGTCGGTGATGGAGCGTGTGACGCCGCGAACACGGCTCGCGCTGCTCGATCACGTTACCAGCCAGACCGGCTTGGTGATGCCGATCCAAAGGCTGGCGGAGAAGCTTGCGGAGCGCGGAGTCGAGACGCTCGTGGACGGCGCGCACGCGCCGGGCATGATGCCGCTGCGGTTGCGGGAGATCGGCGCGGCCTACTACACCGGCAATTGCCACAAGTGGCTCTGCGCGCCGAAGGGCGCGGGTTTTCTCGTCGTGCGCCGTGACCGGCAGGCGCTCATCCGGCCGCTGGCCATCAGCCATGGCGCGAACTCGACGCGGACCGAGCGGTCGCGTTTCCAGATTGAGTTTGGGTGGACGGGCACGTGCGATCCATCGGCGTGGCTGAGCGTGCCGGAATCGCTGCGGTGGGTCGGCTCGTTCCTGCCTGGCGGCTGGCCGGAAGTGATGCGGCGCAATCGCGCGCTGGCGTTGGCGGGGAGAAAAATCCTCTGCGACGCGCTTGGCATCGCGTTGCCATGCCCGGAGAAACTCATCGGTTCGTTGGCGTCGATTCCGATTGCCGACGCAGCCGACGATGGCACTCCGGCGTCACCGCTCTACGCCGATCCGCTTCAGGACAGGCTTCGTCTCCGGCATCGTATTGAAGTTCCGATCATCCCGTGGCCCGCGCCACCGAAGCGGTTGCTGCGCATCTCGGCGCAGCTTTACAACTCGTTGCCCCAATACCGGCTTCTCGCCGGTGCGTTAAAGTCGGAGATGGAAGAAGTGGCCCGCTAGAGCAGTTTAATTAAAACTGTAGCCATAAGGTGCTCTTTCTGATAACATAGGGGCATGCGAACCTTATCGTTGGACCTGCGCGAACGCATCCTGGCTTCTTACGATCATCAGGAAGGCACCCGAGACCAAATCGCCCATCGTTACGGGGTCTCGTTGGGCATGGTCAAGAAGCTCTTGCAGCAGCGTCGGCACACGGGCGACATCGCTGCGCGCCATCGCTTTTCGGGTCGCAAGCCCAGGATCCTGCCGACGCATCAATGCCAGATGCGCCGCCTGCTGGCTCGTAAGCCGGACCTAACCCTGAAAGAACTGCGTGCCGCCGTCAAACTGACCTGTTCCCTGCCGGCCATCCACTACGTGCTGCAGAAAATGGGTCTGACATATAAAAAAAGACACTTCGAGCCAGCGAGCAGGACCGAGCGGATGTTGCCCGGGCGCGCCGGGCGTGGCGGCGACAACAAGGGGGCTGGGACCCGGCTCGCTTGATCTTTCTGGACGAATCGGGTGCCGCAACCGACCTGACCCGTCTGCGCGGCCGTGCGCCGCGAGGCCAGCGCGTGTTCGGCCACACTCCCTGCGGGCATTGGAAGAGCACGACGACGATCGGTTCGTTGCGCGTGGAGGGACCGGCGGCTTGTGTGACGCTGGAAGGAGCCACTGACGCCGACGTGTTCCAAGCTTATGTCCGTGAGGCTTTGTGCCCGACGCTACGCGCGGGGGATCGCGTGATTCTGGACAACCTCAGCCCGCACAAAACGGATCAGACTCTCTCGTTGATCCGGCAAGCAGGGGCAGAGGTGCTTTTTTTGCCCGCCTATTCACCGGACCTGAATCCCATCGAAAAAATGTGGAGCAAAGTCAAAGCCTACCTGCGCAGTGCCGAAGCGCGAACGCCCGCGGCTCTGGGCCAAGCCGTCAGTGCGGCTTTGGCCACCGTCACACGCCGAGACGCGATGAATTGGTTTGCCTCATGTGGCTACAGTTTTATTTAATGTGCTCTAAACACGCGAAAAGTTTTTTCCTGAGCGTTTTTGGCGTGTTTCGTGGGCAATCCCTACGTGTCTATTCCCGCATCGCGTCGGGATTCAGTCCCACGTTCTTGCACCAGTCGCGATAGGCGAACGGCGAAATCTCCGACGGCTTGACCTCACTGCGACCGCCCCAATAGACGGCGGTGAGCGTCACTGAGATGCCGCATTGCTTCAGGTGCACGTCAATCGCGGCTTTGTGGGCGAGGACGGTCTCCTTGTCTGGCGCATGGGCGACGGCCATGATGTTGACGTTACCGAAGTCAGGGCCGGCGTCACGCCAATAGGCGTGCGTGAGCGCGTGAAAACGCCCCACTTCAGCGCCGGCTTCCAGCTCGCGGCCGGCCGGCACGGCCCAGTGGAACAAGCCGTTGAAACCGGTCACCTTCTCGCCGCTGGCGAGTGGCTTGACGTGTTCGAGGAATGTCGAGAAGCGGCCGATGAGATTGCGGCGGCTGAAATCCTCGGCGATTTCGCAGAACTTCTCCAGCGGCACACCGGCTTCGCGCGCGCGCGCCTCCCAAAGATTGCGGCAGAGTTCCTCCGGTGTGAACTCGCGTTTGAGGGCGATGAGCACGCGCCACTCCAACTCCGTCAGCTGCACGACGTCGAACTCGACAGGCTCGGCGGGCGCGTCGCTTTTGCTGCCGGGCTTGATGCCCCGCCGCCGCATGTGGCCGACGCCGAGTGAAAACATCCTCTTCGCCGGCATGAGCCGGAACGCGGTCGCGCCGATCTGCCGCATCAGGAACTCGCAGTGTTTCTGGACCGAGTAACCCTGCGGCACCTTCAACGTCGTCCAGAGCCTGTAGTCGCAACCGGGCGCTGCCACGTCGGTGGAGCGAATGACGATGTGACCGGAGAACGGGTCCTTCTGCAACAGGAACTCGAACGCGGCGTCGAGCTTCTCGGCCGGCACTTTCCACGCCACGAGCGCGCCGGGAGCGAGGTTGTTGGCCAGCAGCGTCTGCCGCACGCGCCGGATGACGCCCGCGGCGAGCATGGCACGGATGCGCTCGATGACCACGGAGGCGTCCACGCCGGAGAGGCGGCTGATCTCGGCGAACGGGTCTCGTTGAAACCCGCCGACCTTGTCTTCCGAAGCCTCCAGAATCCGGTGATTAACCGGATCGCTGATGGCAATGGGCGCAGTCGTTTGAGTCATAGGCGCGTAATCTAACACATTGCGCAAGCGGTGCCCGGCGAAACTTCGTCTTGGAATTTCGCGCAGTATTCGCGACTATACTTCCATGTTCGTCACTGGAGCAACAATCACCATGAGAAACAGTTTCATTCTCCTCTTTGCCGCTTCCTGCGTCGCGCTCGCGGTCGCCGCCGAGCCGGTTGTGTTGGAAAACCGCGCGCTCCGCGTCGAGATCGAGCCCGACAGCGGCCGGATCAGTGTCCGCGAGAATACCAGCGACCGGGTCTGGGAACAACCCGCCCCGGAAAAGTCCACTCCGCGGAGTGAGCCCGTGTATCGTGTGCTGAAGCAGACCAAAACCTCCATTGAAGCCACGCGCGCCTTCGACGCCGGTAAAGACAAGCGCGTCACGCTGCGGTTGCGTTTCTCCCTGCCGGGCGCGAACGCTTCCGACCTGCGCGTTGAGGCGAGCGTGGAGGAGCCGGCGAAGCCTTGCGTTTCCCATCGGTTCATCGAGCCGTTCGTGCTCGACGTCCCGCGCGGCGTGCTGGCGGTAGCCGACTACAGCAACGGCCATCTCTATCCCCTCGATTTGCAGCCGTTCCCGCGCGGCAGTTTCGGCGGTGACCGGCTCGACATGCCGTGGGTCGGGCTATGCGATCTCGATTCGGGAGCCGGCTGTCTGCTGCTGCTGGAAACCAGCGACGACTGCGAGGTGAGAATGCAGAAGGTCACCGGCAAAGACGGCCGTTCTCTGGTCGCTCCGCAGGTGACGTGGCGTCCGCAAAAAGAGGCGTTTGGCTACACGCGCAGCCTGCTTTACCACTTCTCGGCGAAGGGCGGCTACGTCGCGCTCTGCAAACGCTACCGCGCTTACGCGAAGGAGCACGGCCTCATCGTGCCGTTCACGGAGAAGCTGAAGAAGAACCCGAACTTGAAACGGCTGTTCGGCGCGCCGGACGTGTGGGGCGATGCGACGCTGGCGTTCGCGCGCGAAGCGAAAGCCGCGGGCGTCGAGAAGATGCTCATCCACGGCAAACCCGCCAAGCCTGCCGACATGCGCGCCGTGAACGACCTCGGCTATCTCACCAGCGAATACGACAACTACACCGACATCCTCCAGGCGAAGGACGGCAAGCTTGATTCCAACCACGCCATGCTGCCCGACGACGCCGTGTTGAAGAGCGACCAGCAGCGCATGACAGCATGGCTGACCTGGGACAAGAAAACGCAATACATGAAACGTTGCCCAACGCTTTGGGTGGCAGCGGCGAAAGCGACCGCCGAGAAGGTGCTCGCCGAATGGCCGTTCGTCGGGCGGTTCATTGACGTGACGACGGCTGAAGGCATGTATGAATGCTACGACCCGAAACATCCGATGACGCGCACGCAGAAACGCGAGTGCGGGCCGGCGCTGCACCGCGTGTTTCGCGACCGCAAGCTCGTGATGGGTGGCGAGCATGGCATCTGGTGGTGCGTGCCGTGGGTGGATTACATCGAGGGCATGCAGAGCGGCGGCTACGCCTCGTGGCCGGCCGGCCACCTGCTTCATCCGAAGACGAAGGACCAGGAGTTTGAAGGCGCGTGGGGCAAGCTGAAGACCAAGTGGGCCGACTACGCGAAATGGGGCATTGGCCACGAATCCCGCGCGCCGTTGTGGGAATTGGTCTTCCACGATTGCATCGTCTCGACGTGGTATTGGGGTGACGCGAGTGATTTCCTACTCGACGCCGCGCCGGAGATCACGCCGAAGAAGGACGCCTTCAACATTCTCTACGGCACCATCCCGCTGCTCTGGGCCAACAAGGAAGGGGCGTGGCATAAGGATCGCGCCGTGTTCCTGCGCACCTATCGCAACACCTGCAAGCTCCACGAGACGCTGGCGACGGCGGAGCTCGTGTCGCACGAGTTCGTCACCCCCGACCGCGCCGTGCAGCGCACGCGCTTCAGCGATGGCACGGTTTGCGTCGTCAACTTCGGCGAGAAGCCGTATCGCGCGACCCTCGGCGGCAAGGCATGCGATCTGCCGCAGAACGGCTGGGTCGTGACGGGACCGAAGGTGCAGCAATCGCTGGTGATGGAAAACGGCAAGCCCGTGACGACCATCCGCACGCCGGGCTATGCTTTCAGCGACCGCGACGGCGTGCCCGTGACGCTGACTGCCGAGTCGGAAGGCCGGCTGCGCGTGACGGTCGGCGCGGCGACGTCGCGCGTGACGCTGCGGCCGTCGGACGCAGACCGCGCCAGCAAAGCCACGACTGGCGTGCTCTATCGGTGCGACGCCGAAGGGCAGCCGCTCGACGTGATGGAATTTCGCGCGGGCGCGGCGGGCCAGATCGAGTTTGGGCCCGTGGCGGCGCCGGCTTCGTTCTTGTTGCTGAGAGGCAAGGGCATGCAGCAGCCAGACCTCCGGGTGAGTGATATGCAGATCGAGCCGGCGGTGCCGAAACAAGGCAGCAAGCTGCGCATCTCGGCCGCAATTTCCAACTACGGCGGCGTTGCGGTGAGCGGCGCGGCGGTGGAGTTTTGCATGGACGGCCGCGCCACGAGCCGCGCGATGGTCAATCTCAAGCCCCGCGCCGGCACGCAAGTCGTCGCGGAAATGGACACAGCGGCGGTCGACGGCGCTCGCGTACTGTCAGTGACGGTGAACTCGTCCGGCAAGGTGAAGGAATTATCAACGTTGAACAACCACGCCGAGCAGACGGTCCAGGTGGTTGCCGATTGGTCGCGCTGGCCTCATCACAAACTGTTGCGTGTTTCAGCCGCCGGCGTGGCGCGCGAGGACGAAACGGTGGTTGTGCCATTCGCGTTGCCTGCCGGAGCCGATCCGAATTCGGTGCGCGTGGCGGAAGCGGGCGCCGACGGCAAGCCGGGGAAAGCCGTGCCAGCGCAGCAGGACGGCGGCAAGCTCTGCTTCATCATGCCTGGCAGCCTGACGGCTGACGCGACGCGCAAGTTTGTGGTGCTCTGGCGCGACAAATCCGCGCTTCCCGCGTCGCTGGCTCCCGGCGGCTCATTCTGGCGCGCGGCGCAGCAGACGGTGGTCGCGCCCGGCTACGAGACGCGGTTTGAAAATGGCACGTTGACGTTCCTCGCGGCGCGCAAGGAAGGAATCACTGGCAAGAACTTCTTGAAGAACCTGATTCTGTCGTCTCGCGAGACCGGTTGGAGCAGCGAAGAGGGAACGGTGGAGAAATTCGATGTGGAGCACAGCGGTCCGGTGCGCACCGTCGTGCGCGTCCGCAAGGCGCTGAAGGACGGCGTGGTTTACGAGAAGCGATACACGTTTTACCCGCAGCGGTTTGATGTGGAGATCACCGTCAATAAACCCGCCGGCTATCTCTACTCGCGCGCCCACTATCTCGACCGTTGCGCCTTTGCCGATGACAGGGGCAACACGGCGGTCGTGGACGGCCATGGCGACGCCGAGAATGTTTACGGCCGCAATGCGAAGCCGAAGTGGTATGCAGTCTTCGCGCCGGATTGGGCACACTCATGCGTGGCGCTGACACCCGTCGAGAGCCTGGCCTACTGGGACACGGGCGGCAGTTGGGGCAGCATCGGGTTTCACACCGGCGCAAAGCAGGCGAATGGCATCCGGATGAGCTATGTGATTCATCCTGGCGCGAAGGACGCGAGCTTTGCCGGAGTGGATTGCCGGAGGCTCTCCACACCGCCGGCGGTGGCCTGGGAGTGAGCCGGTCCGTTGGACCCGGGCGCGTGTGCCGCGGCTAGTCGACCTGTTTGTCCGTCCAGAAATCGTAGGTCTCGCCGTAGTCGTTGATCAGTTGCGACGTCGTCGGGCCAAAGACCAGACAGACGTGCCGCCCCTCGTATCTCCAGGACCAGCGGCACCAGGTTTTGGCTTTCAGCATCCATTTCTCGCCGTTCGCCCGCTGGACCAACACTCTCTCGCCGTTGAAGTTCTTGACCAACAGTGCGCGCTCGAAACTGCCCACCCTCCTGCCCGGCGTGGTCAGCAATGGTTCATTCTGTTGCTGGGAAGTGTTGGCCCGTCTCGATGCGAGCACGATGCTTAGCAACCAATTGTCCAGGGCTTGCAGTTCGGCGGGCGAAAGCTTGTCCAATCCCGCTGCCTTGAAAGTCTCCTCGTTCATGGAGGACTTGATAAAGGTTTGCGCGTCTGGCGCAGGCTGGCTCGGTGGCGTTGCCTGTCCGGCAGATGCGGCGACCGGTTGAACGGGCGGCGGTGGGGACGCAGCCGGCGGTTTCGGCGCTTGGGCGCGGATTGAGAGATCTGTCATGATCGCGGGCATCCGAATCGTCAAGCCCTGATGGATCACTTCCACACGATCCCCATCCACCTTGACGAGTTGGACTATTGCGCCTTTCGGCACCTTCGCCATGCGCAACTGCCCGTTCCCGGCCATGGCTGGCAGTTCGACCGACCGGATCATCGTGACAAACGGCGGCCATTGGCTCTGGGTCGCGTTTGCTGTCTTCAGCACTTCCTCCGCAAACGCCCCCTGCCACGCAGCGACCAGAAGCATCATCACCCATATCCGATTGGCGCTCACGATTCGCATTTTCCGCCGGCTTGTTCGTCAGTCACGCGCGCAACGGCCCTGCAAGCTGCCCTTCGCCGCTTGCCATTGAAACCGTCCACCGTCCACAAGAACAAAATCCTCCCGCACTTTACGCCAAGCGTCAAGTGCCCGTATCGGCTTCCGCTGGCGCCGGCGGGGCTGCTGCAGCGTTTGTGCAAAATCCTTCGCCGGCAAAATCCACAAGACGGGCAGTGCAATACGGAGTATCCTTTGCACGTTCGAAACAATCACGCCGTCCGCGGAAACGTGAAGTCCAGCGCCATGAGAACAACGCCCTTCTTCCGAACGAAGCTCCTGCCCGCCATCGCCGCGTGCCTCGTCGCACTCGCCTGCCGGGCGGACGCGGCCGACCCGATTCGCGTGCTGATCCTCAGCGGCCAGAACAACCATAACTGGAAAGAGACGACGCCGAAGTTGAAAGACATCCTCACCGCCAGCGGACGTTTCACCGTGGATGTGACCGATCACCCGGAGCAATGTGACGCCGCGGCCTTCGCGCGATACGACGTGCTGTTGAGCAACTGGAACGCGTGGGGAAAGGTTGCCGTCACCAACTGGCCGGCTGCAACGCGCACGGCGTATCTCGATTTCATCCGCGGCGGCAAGGGCCTTGTCGTCGTCCACGCTGGCAGCTCGACGTTCTACGACTGGCCGGAATACCAGCAGGCCGGCTGCGCATCGTGGAAACTCGGCCAGACCGGCCACGGCAAACCGCACGAGTTCACCGTCAAGGCCACCGACACCGCGCATCCGATTACGCGCGGCGTGGAGCCGTTCAAGACCACCGACGAACTCTGGATGCGTCCCGGCGTGCAATCAACGGCGAAGGTGCTGGCCACGGGCGACGACCAGCCCGTCGCGTTGGTCACGGAGTTTGGCAAGGGCCGCGGTTTCACGTTGATGCTGGGCCACAACGGCGCGTTCATGGCCACGCCCGGTTTCCAGACGCTGTTGCTGCGTGGCACGGAGTGGGCCGCCACAGGCAACGTCACTTTGGCCGCAACGGCTGCCGCGGAGAAGCCGGCGGATTCGGACACGGTGCTAAAGGAACTGGCCGCATATCGTTTTGGCGACAATCGCCAGCCGGTCCTCAATCTTGAGAAACTCGCTGCCGCCGCGTCCACCGATCCGGCTGCAAGAAAGCAACTCGCCACAAAACTCGCCGCCATGCTCGCTTCCGGCGCGACTGTCGAGGCGAAACAAGCCGCGTGCTGGCAGCTCTCCATTATTGGTTCCGCTGCGGAGGTGCCAGTGCTCGTTAAGTGGGTTGCCGACAAAGACCTCGGCTATCAGGCGCGGCTCGCGCTGGAGCGGATTCCCGGCGGCGAATCGCTGGCCGCAATGCGCGCGGCGTTGGCGAGCGCGTCCGGCGAAGCGCGCGTGGGCTTGATCAACTCGCTCGCCGCCCGCCGCGATGTGAAGGCGGTCACAGACATTGCGAAACTGCTGGCTGACACCGACGCTGCAACGGCAGGCGCAGCCATCGAGGCACTCGGTAAAATTCGCGGCGCGGAAGCGGCCAGCGCCCTGATGGCGGCGGACGGGAAAGTGCCGGCGACATTGAAGCTGCGGCTGAGCGTCGCGCTGCTGCAGTGCGCGAAGGCGCTGATGGCTGCGGGCCGGGCGAAGGAGGCCGCGCCGATTTTGGAAACGCTTTGCCGCGCGAACCAGCCGCCGTTCATTCGCATCGAGGCGTTTCCGGCATGGGCGGGAATGCTTGGAGAGAAGGGCGAGGAGATGATTCTGGCGGCGCTGGCCAGCGGCGACCGAACGAAGCAGACAGCGGCAATCCGCGCGTTGCGCACCACCCGCAGCCCGGCGTTGGTCATGGGTGCCGTCGAGCGCATGAAGAAGCTCCCTGCCGATTTGCAGGTGCAGGTGATCGTGCTGTTGAGCGAGCGCGGAGACACCGCCGCGCTGCCCGTGATTGCGGACGCCGTGGAAAGCGAAGAACCGTCGGTCCGCGAGGCCGCGCTGGTGGCGTTTGGTCTGGTTGGCAACGATGCCATTGTTTCCTTCCTGGCGAAGCAGGCTGAAGCCGCCACCGACGACGAGAAGAAAATCATCGTCGCGTCGCTCGCCCGGTTGCGCGGTGGCGGCGTGGAGCAGGCCATGATCGCGGAGTTGAAACAGGCGGCCCCGGCGGTGCAGCGCGAACTGGTTCGCGCGTTGGTGGCGCGGAACGCAAAGTCAGCGCTGCCGGCGCTGATCGAGGCCAGCCGCGGCAAGAACGACGAGGTGCGCAAGGAGGCGATTGCCGCGCTCGGCAAGCTGGGCGACAAGACGACATGCCCGGCGCTGCTGGCAATTGTGGAACACAGCCAGGCGGCGGAGTCCGCGCTGGTGGTGATCTGCCGGCGCGAGGCGACGCTGGAGCCGGTGCTCCCGGCGTTCGGCACTGCGTCGGCGGCGAAAAAGACGGCGCTGCTGAGCGTGCTGGGTGGCGTCGGAGGCCAGCAGGCGCTGGAGGCAGTGCGCGGCGCGATGAAAACCGATGACCCCTTACAGCGGCTCGCAGCCGTGCGCGCGTTGGCGGAGTGGTCCGACGCCGCGCCGTTGGACGAGCTGGTTGCGCTCGCGACGACAACTGACGACGCGAAATGCAAGGCGTTCGCGCTGCGCGGCGTCGCGAAGCTTGCGCCGCTGGCGAAGGACCGTCCGCCGGCGGACGTGATCAAGTTGATATCGCGCGCAATGGCGGCCGGCGGCGGCGTGGGCGAGCGGCGGGCGTTGCTCGGCGCGCTGGGAAATTTCCACGGCGCGCAGGCCCTCAAGGCGGCGGAGGCGTGCTTGAAAGACCCCGATCTGGCTGCTGAAGCGAAAGCCGCGGTTCAACAGATCAAGGCCGGCGGCAAGGCGAAGAGCGCTCGCAGCGGCGGACCGGCGTTCAGCGAGGACATCGTGAAGCTCTTCGACACGCTGGACAATCTCGCGCGCGGCGGCAAGGCGACGAATCTCGACAGCTTGTCGCCGGACGGCCAGGGCCAGCCGCCGTTCGCGGCGATTGACGGCAATCCATCCAGTTACTGGGATGAGGCTGACCAGCAGAAGCTCTATCACATACGAGTCCTTCTCAGGGAACGCTCGACAGTGTCCACGCTTCGCATCCTCGGCTTTGGCCACCACAACTACGCACCGAAGGATTTCGAGGTGATTTGCGACGGCAAGGTCGTCAAGAAAGTCGAGGGTGCGGAGTACAAGGACAACCTGCTGACGCTGGCGCTGCCTCCAACAGAGTGTTCGGTGGTCGAATTGAAGATCACCGGTTACTACGGTCGCAGCCCGGCAATTCGGGAGTTGGGAATTTACGGCAGCGCCGTCAAGACGAAGTGACGCCGCAACATTGGAGAACCATGAACAAGAAAAACATCTCGCGACGAACCTTTCTGAAGCGTGCGTCTGCCACGGGCGCGGCGCTGGCGTTGCCGAACTTCATCCCGGCGCGGTTGCTGGGCGCCAACGCTCCGAGCAAACGCGTCAACGTCGGTCACATCGGCGTCGGTGGCCAGGGCACCGGCCTGCTCAACGGTTTCCTCGGCTGCGCGCAGGGACAGAGCGTCGCCACGTGCGACCCGATCAAGGACCGCCGCGAGGCGGCCGCCCGGCGGGTCGAGCAGCGTTACGCCGCCGACCGCGACCGCAGCACCTACAAAGGCTGCCGCACCTACAACGATTTCCGCGAGCTGCTCCGGTGCGACGACATTGACGCCGTCGTCGTCGCCACGCCCGATCATTGGCACGTGCCGGCCGCTATTGCCGCGGTGCGCGCGGGCAAGGACGTCTATGTGGAGAAACCGCTCGGCATCAGCATGGAACACGACAAGGCGATGCGCGAAACGGTCCATCTGCACGGCGCGGTGTTCCAATATGGCACGCAGCAGCGCTCGTTCAGCCAGCATTGCGGCTTTGTGTGCGAACTGGTCCGCAACGGCTACCTCGGCGACATCAAGGCCGTCCACGTCGTTGCCCCCAACGGCGCGCGCGGCGGCGTTGCCAAACCGGAGCCGGTGGCGGAGGGTGTTGACTACGACCTGTGGCTCGGTCCCGCGCCAGTAACGCCGTTCTGCCATGACCGTTGTCTGGGCGCCGGCGGCACCAAGGGCGTCTATCACATTTACGATTACGCCATCGGCTTCATCGCTGGCTGGGGCGCGCATCCGCTGGACATCGCGCATTGGGGCTATCCGCACATCCCCGTGGAATACGAGGGCACCGGCGTGATTCCGACCGAAGGACTTTTCGACACGGTCGTGGATTGGGACGTGCGCGGCCGTTACGCCAGCGGGGCCGAGTTCACGCTCAAGCCCGGCTCCGACCTGACGACGTTCGTCGGCACGAAAGGCTGGATCGCTGTCGGCCGCGGCCGCCAGACGCTGGCCGCCGAGCCGGCTTCGTTGTTGGACGTGAAGATCAAGCCCGGCGAAATCCACCTGCTTCAGGAGAACAACCACTACGGCGACTTCCTCAACTGCGTCCTGACCCGCCGCACGCCCGCCAGCAACATTAATTCCGCCGTGCAGTCCGACTTCATCAGCCATCTCGGTGACATCTGCATTCGCACCGGCCGCAAGATCAAGTGGGACCCGAAGAAGGAAACTATCGTTGGCGACGAATCCGCCGCCCGTATGATGCGCCGCTCCATGCGTCCGCCGTGGACGTTGTGACGCCTCGCGGTTCCGCGACCGCGGGCACGAGCAGAAACCGGAAGAGATTCCCGTTGCCGGGCCGGAGGACCGGCGTATACTCGCGCGAGCGACCCCAGTCGTGTTCGATGTTGATGAATGCAGGCAGCCGAAGCATTCTCGACGTAGATGCGCCTTGGAAAACAGGTCGCGCGCATAAAGGAGTCTGTCAGTCATCTTCTGGAAAGAAACCATGAGAAATATTATCTCCATTGCGACCGCCCTGTGGATTACAACAGCGACCTTCGTTGCCGGACAAACCTCGCCCCAAATCAAAGTGGGGATCATCGGCCTCGACGCCCACGGCGTTCCGTGGACGAAAATCATCCAGAGCGCGAAACCCGACTCGCCGATCCGCGCGCTGAAAGTCGTCGCGGCGTATCCGGCCTACAGTGCCGACATTCCGTTCAGCAACACCAACATCCAGAAGAACATCGAGATCGTGCGCGGGCTGGGCGTGGAGATCGTGGACTCGGTGGAAGCGTTGGTGGCGAAGAGCGATGCGGTGATCATTGCCAGCATTGACGGCCGGCCGCACATCAAGCAGGTGAAACCTGTGTTCGCGGCGCGCAAACCGGTGGTCGTGGACAAGCCGGTGGCGTCGTCGCTGCCGGATGTTGTGGCGATCTTTCGCGAGGCCCGGCGCACGGGCACGCCGATGTTCTCCAGCTCATCGCTGCGCTACAGTCCCGGTATTGCCGGCATGAGCAAGGATCCCAAGATCGGCAAGGTGTTGGGCTGCGATTCTTACAGCAACAACGTGTCGATTCTTCCCGATCATCCCGATCTGTTCTACTACGGGGTCCACGGCACCGAGACGCTGTTCACGATCATGGGCCCCGGGTGCAAGACCGTTTCGCGGGTTCATGGGGAAACGGCGGATGTCGTGGTCGGCGTGTGGAACGACGGGCGCGTCGGAACGCTTCGGGGCATTCTGCAGGGGCGCACCGGATTTGGAGCCATGGTGTTTGGCGACAAGGGAGTCGGGCCGGCGGGAAAATTCGAGGGTTACGAACCGCTGGTGGTGGAGATTGCGAAGTTTTTCCAGACACGCAAGCCTCCCGTCCCTGCGGAGCAGACGCTGGAGATTTATGCCTTCATGGAAGCCGCTGACGAAAGCAAGCGGCAGGGAGGCCGGCCGGTTTCGGTCGAGGGGGTTTTGAAAAAAGCCCAGCGTGAAGCGGATCAGCGCGGCTGGTAATTCACGGTCCGCAGCGACCGACGATCACTTATGAGCACAACTGTCTGCTGGTGCGAATCCCAGAGAATCGAGAGGCACTGTCACGTTCACGGGTGGTTGGCGTTGCTCTTCCTGTTGTTCGTGCTGGGCTTTCCGGGAAACGGCATCTGCGCAAACGCCGAGGAAACGGTCGCGGACGTGGTCGTCTATGGAGGCACGTCGGGCGGCGTCGTGGCCGCCGTACAAGTCGCGCGGTTGGGTAAGAGCGTGGTGCTCATTGAACCCGGCAGGCATTTGGGAGGACTGAGTTCGGGAGGTCTGGGAGCGACTGACATCGGGAACAAGAGCGCCATCGGCGGCATGGCGCGCGAGTTCTATCATCGCGTCTGGAAGTATTACCTCCGTCCCGAGGCTTGGAAATATGGGACGCGCGACGAGTACCTGGCTCTCAACAAGGGGCGGGCCGACTGGAATAAGGACGAGACTTGGTGGCTGTTCGAACCGCATGCAGCCGAGGAAGTTTTCCGGGCGATGATTGCGGAGAGCCGCGTGCCCGTCGTGTATGGCGAACGCCTCCTTGGCACGGGAGGAGTGGAGAAACGCGATTCGCGGGTCATTAGCATCAAGATGGAGTCCGGCAGGAAATTCTCCGCGAAGGTTTTTGTCGATGCCACCTATGAAGGCGATTTGATGGCTCAGGCCGGAATCGCCTACGCCACCGGACGCGAGGCGAACGCCCGCCATGGCGAGACGATCAACGGCGTGCAGCCTCACCGGGAGCATGAGCGCTATTACTATTACCACCAGTTCAGCAAACCGGTCAGCGCCTTCCTGAAACCGGGCGACTCGGCCAGCGGGTTGTTGCCGGGTGTGGGCGCGAACGAGGTTGGGGTTGAGGGCAGCGGCGACCACCGGGTGCAGGCCTATTGCTTCCGCACGTGCCTGACGGACCAGCTGGAGAACAAGGCTCCGATTTCCAAACCGGCAGACTACGATCCGCTCCGCTACGAGCTTCTGTTGCGTTACTACGAAGCAGGTTTTGACAAGATTCCCGTGGATCCTCTGGCCCGCATGGGTACGAACGGGCTGTCGCCGCGGGTTTTCCTGCCCAACCGCAAGACGGACAACAACAACATCTACGCCGTCTCGGTGGACTACACGGGCATGAACTACGGTTACCCCGACGGCGACTATCCCGCGCGAGAGAAGATCATTCGCGATCACGCCTCCTACCAGCAGGGACTGTATTGGACTCTGGCACACAATCCTCGTGTCCCGGAGAAGCTTCGTCAGGAAATGATGCGCTGGGGATTGGCCAAGGACGAGTTCACCGACAACGATCACTGGCCTCACCAGTTATACGTGCGCGAAGCGCGCCGCATGGTCAGCGACTACGTGATGACCGAGCACAACTGCTGGCGCAAGCAAATGGCCGGGGATTCTGTCGGCTTGGCGGCCTACGGCATGGATTCGCACAACGTGCAACGCTACGCCGACGCCCAGGGCAATGTCCGCAACGAAGGCAACGTCCAGACCGAGGGAAACGAAGTGCTGCAACCTTATCCGGTCAGTTATCGCTCGATCGTTCCACGAGCCGGCGAGTGCACAAATGTCCTGGTTCCCGTCTGTGCTTCAGCTTCCCATGTGGCCTATGGTTCGATCCGGATGGAACCGGTGTTCATGATTCTGGGCCAATCAGCCGGCGTTGCCGCCGTCGAGGCCTTGGAACGGGCGACGACGGTGCAACAGGTGTCCTATGACCGTTTGCGTGACCGGTTGTCGCAGGCGGGCCAAATCCTCGCCTGGCCGCCGCCAAAATAAAATCAGGAGAGCACATGACCACGGGTTCTTCACGTCGTGAATTTCTCAGGCTCGGTTGCCGCGGCCTCTTGCTGGCGCCGTTCATCCTTCCGGCGAAAAGTTCCGGCGCGATCCCGCCGAACGAACGCATCACACTCGCCTGCATCGGCACCGGCCTTCAGGGCGCGCGTGACACGCAGGTGTTTCTCGCCGATCCGCGCGTGCAGGTCGTAGCCTCGTGCGACGTGGACCTGGCGCGCGCGAAAGCCACGGCGGCGATCATCGAGGATCATTACGGCAAACAGGCTGGCTCCGGCCGTTTCAAAGGCTGCACCGTCACACAGGATTTCCGCGAGCTGATCGCGCGCAGGGACATTGACGCAGTGATGATCGCCACGCCGGATCACACACACGCGATCATTACGGTCGCCGCCGCGCGCAGCGGCAAAGACATCTACTGCGAGAAACCGCTGGCGTATTCGGTGGCGGAAGGCCGCGCCGTCGTCGGGGCGGTGCGGCAATACGGTCGCGTGCTGCAGACCGGCACGCAGCGGCGCTCGATCGACACGTTCCGCTTCGGCTGCGAACTGGTGCGCAACGGACGCATTGGCAGGCTCCACACCGTGCGCGTCGGGCCGAGCATCGGGCCGGGTCAGGGAATCAGAATCCGCAACGGTTACAGCGGTCACGAGCCGCCTCAGCCGGTGCCGCCGGATTTCAACTACGACTTGTGGCTCGGTCCTGCGCCGTGGGTGCCTTATACGCCGGCGCGGTGTCACATCAACTTCCGGTGGATCTTCGACTACGCCGAAGGCAACATCAGCGACAACGGCGTGCATTTCATTGACCTCGCTTCCTGGGGCATGGACACCGATCTGACCGGTCCGGAGCACATCGACAGCCAGGCGACGTTCTTGAAGGACAGCATTTACGACGTGCCATCGGATTTCACGATCACGTATCGCTACGCCAACGGCGTGCGGTTGATTCATTCGACAGCGGAACAGTTCGGGCTCAGGTTCGAGGGCAGCGATGGCTGGATTCATCTCAGCGGCTGGGGCATCACGGCCAGTTCAGACAAGATCCTGGCGTCAGTGATCGGCCCCGACGAAATCCACCTGCGTTCCGGCGCCCACACTCACCACGCCGATTTCATTGACTGCGTGTTGAGCCGGCGCGAGCCTGCCACGCCCGCGGAGACCGGCCATCGCACGGCCACAGTCTGCCATCTCGGCGCCATCTCGTGCCGGCTCGGGCGGCCCCTGGTATGGGACGCGGCGCGGGAGATTTTCCCGCATGATGACGCCGCAAATCGCATGCTGTCGCGGCCGATGCGCGCGCCGTGGACGTTGTGACGCGCGGTGGTGCGTTGACGGCAACGGACTTTGGGCTTGACCGTGGGCGGCGGCTGGCCTTGCCTATGACAGATACGGACCTTGCTATGAAAACCATCAGCCGCCGACAATTTCTCCGAACCTCCACGACCGTCGCCGCCTCCATGATTGTTCCCGCGCGATTGTTCGGGAAGAACGCACCGTCCAACCGCATCACGATGGGCTGCATCGGCGTGGGCGGCATGGGCATGCGCGACCTGCGCGCCGCAATGGTCAACAGCGACGTGCAGATTGTCGCCGCCTGCGACCCGGTCAGCGCCTCCAACGAATACGGCCACTGGTTCAAGGATGGCTGGCAGGGGCCGTGGTTTGGCCGCGATTCCGCGAAGAAGGTCGTCGAGCATTACTACGCACAGCAAACGGGCCGGGACGACTTCAAGGGATGCGCCACCTGCATTGATTACCGCGAACTGCTCGCGCGCGGGGACATCGACGCGGTGACGAACGTTACACCCGACCACTGGCACGCGCCGATCACCATCGCCGCCGCCCGCGCGGGCAAGGACATCTATTGCGAGAAGCCGCTATCGCTGACGCTCGCCGAGGGACGCGCGATGGTCGAGGCTGTGCGCCGCCACGGCCGCATCCTGCAGACCGGCACGCATCGGCGCTCGTCGCCGGTGGCGCGGTTCATGTGCGAACTGGTCCGCAACGGCCGCATCGGCAAACT
The DNA here is from genome assembly GCA_016235595.1 of Verrucomicrobiota bacterium. Classification (GTDB taxonomy): domain Bacteria; phylum Verrucomicrobiota; class Verrucomicrobiia; order CAIQCK01; family CAIQCK01; genus CAIQCK01. The sequence continues at coordinate 57,889 of JACRJX010000008.1, read as the reverse complement.
CCGCAAGGCCACCGTCGAGATCGGCACGGCCCCCGGTCGCGAGGGGCCGAAGGAGCCCTGGGAGGAGCAGCCGGTGCCGGCGTGGCTTGATTATGACATGTGGCTCGGCCCCGCGCAGTGGGCGCCCTACCACAAGCTCCGCTGCCTTTACAGCTTCCGCTACATCAACGACTACTCCGGTGGTGAGGTCACCAATACCGGCGCGCACATGCTCGATCTGGTCCAGTGGGCCAGCGGCCATGACACCACCGGCCCGGTGGAGGTCGAGGATCTCGGCGGCGCGTTTCATCCCGAGGCGTTCTTCAACATGGCCAACCCGGCGCACTTCCGCTTCCGCTACGCCGACGGCGTCGAAGGCGAACTTCACAGCAGCCTGCGCGGGTGGTGCGTGAAGCTCGAAGGCGACAAAGGTTGGATCGCCTTCCAGGACCGTTTGACGGCGTCCGATCCCAAGCTGCTCAGTGAGAAGATCGGCACGGAGGAAATCCATCTCTACGACTCCAGCGACCACATGCGGAACTTCCTCGATTGCGTCAAGAGCCGCCGCGAACCGGCCGCGCCCGTCGAGGTTGGCCACCGCTCCACCAGCATCTGCCATCTCGGCAACATCGTCATGACGCTCAAGACGAAGCTCGCGTGGGACCCGGCTGCGGAGTGTTTCACCGGTCCCAATGCCGAAACCGCCAACCGCTTCCGCCACCGCGCCTATCGCGGCTCGTGGACGGTGTGAGGATGGCCCAACTGAAGACGGGCGTTTTCCTAATCCACGTCGTTTAACGATTGGCAAGGTGGGTCGCGCCCCACCTCGACGAGCGGCGCGTTCAGAATGTGGGAGGGGTCTCAACGCCCCGACAGCGCCGTGAAGTCACCAGCTCGAACCCAGGAGGTCGGGGCACTGAGGCCCCTCCCACATTCGGGGCAATCCAAGAGCGACCGGTGGCAGGTTTCGGCTGATCGTCTTCATTTTTCCCTTATTCCTCTCGCGTCTGTCTCTAACCGCTCAGCGCTTGCCGCTTCACTTGCCGGGTGGCGGTTTGCGCGACCGATCTTGTCGGTCATTCTTCCTGATGGTTTTCAACAGCTTGAACATTTGCGGCCACTGCTCGATTGTCCCTGCGAATTGTCCGCTCCAGACTTGGCCGTCCACACTCATGGTGAACAAGACTCGCACAATTTTGCCGTCTGCGCTCTTGTATCGCACCGTCGCATAGCTGCCCTTGCAGTGATCGCCGACAAACGCCTCAATATCATATTGTTCGTCGGTCAACATGTACTCAGCCGACTTCTTTACCTGCTTTATAAAACCATCCGCGAACTTCCGCACCATGGCCGGGAACTCTTCGGGTCGCATGGGAGCTGCAAATTCGTGCATCATCATCCAACCTTTTCCAGAGGCGGCTTCGAGCGTGTAGGACTCAACATCTCCGGTTGGATAATGCTTAAGCGTCCAATCGGCGGACGGTTGAATCGCAAGAGACCCCTCCGCGCCCAGAGCGTGCGGAAAGCAACTGCCCGTCGCCGCCATCGCCAGCAGCAGCAGGTTTCGGCTGATCATCTTCATTCTTCCCTCATTTCTTTCCCGTCCGGCTTCGGGGCCATTCTCCGCCTGCGACTACAGCATGTAAAGCCAAGGGTGAAACGTTGCAGGCCACGTCCCCGACGTGGCGATTGATCATGATGATCTCGCAGGGTCGCGAACCCGATAAGTGGCGCGTTCAGAATATGGGCCTCAGCGCCCCGACCCTTTGGGGTTGAGCCGGTGACTTCACGGCGCTGGCGGGGCGCTGAGGCCCCACATTCTGGGTAGACCCAAGAGCGACCGGTGGCAGGTTTCGGCTGAACACGACGCGGTTTCCCAAACAGCGCAGCGCCGTAGGCGGTGTGAGGTATACTTATTGCGCAGTACTTTTCGGTTGTGGGATGGGGGCGATTCCGTTAGGAAACACCGCGACTTGTCTCGCGCTGTTGGCGAGGCGGTTGAAGTGATGGAGACAATTATGAATGGTAATAAAGTCTCGCGACGCGGTTTCCTGAAGGGCGCGGCCCTCGCCGGTTCGTCCCTCGCTTTCCCGAACATCGTTCCCTCCATCGTCTTTGGCGCAAACGCGCCCAGCAACCGCATCGTCATGGCCGGTGTCGGACTCGGCGGCATGGGCAGCGGCAACATGAACGCCTTCCTCAGCAAACAAGAGGTCCAGTTCGTTGCGGTGTGCGACGTGGACGCCGGCCACCTCAAGCGCGCCAAGGAGACCGTGGACAAGAAGTACGGCAACAACGACTGCAAGACTTACCACGATTATCGCGATGTGATCGCGCGCGGCGACCTCGACGCCATCAGTATGGCCACGCCCGATCACTGGCACGCGCTTGTCGCCGTGGCCGCGCTGCGGGCGGGCATTGATATGTATGGTGAGAAGCCGCTCACGCACGACCTTCGCGAAGGCCGCTTGCTCGCCGATACCTGCAAGAAGTTCGGCCGCGTCTGGCAGACGGGAAGCTGGCAGCGGTCGCAGGAGAATTATCATCTTGCAGCCGAGTTGGTTCGCAACGGCCGCATCGGCAGGGTTCATACCGTCGAGGTCGGCCTGCCCGACGGCCGGCCCGGTGAGATCAAGCCTGTCGAACAAGTACCGGCGGACATGGATTGGGATTTCTGGCTCGGCCCGGCGCCGTGGCGACCGTATCAGGGCGTGGGGCATTGGGATTGGCGCTGGGTGCTCGATTGGGGCGGCGGCCAGATGATGGACTGGATTGGCCACCATGCCGACATTGCGCAATGGGGCCTTGGCACGGAGTTGACCGGCCCTGTCGAGATCGTGAGCAACGGCTGCGAGCTGCCGACGGACGGTATCTACGACGCGCCAACAAGTTACAAGTTCACCGCCACGTTCGCCAATGGTGCGAAAATGATCGTCGCCAACGCCTCGCAGCAACCGAAGGGCATGGGCGCGCGGTGGATCGGCGACCGCGGCTGGATTTGGGTGGACCGCAGCGGCTTTGAGGCCGAGCCCAAGTCGCTCCTTCGCGACAAGATCGGCGCGAACGAAATCCACCTCTACAAGAGCCGCGATCACCACCAGAACTTCCTTGATTGTGTCCGCACCCGCCGCGTGACGATCACACCGGCGGAAGTGGCTCACCGTTCCGCGAGCATCGGCCACCTCGGCCAGATTGCGATGCTGACCGGACGGAGAATCCGGTTCAACCCTGCTACCGAGGAAATCCTCGACGATCCAGGCGCGTCAGCGATGCTCGGCCGCGCCTATCGCGAGCCATGGGTGCTCTAGTCAGAATTGAGAACATTTTTCAACTTGGAGAATCCCATGTCACTCAAAAGCAAAACCACTGCTCCCGGAATATTCCTTCGAAACGTGCAGCAGCGTTGTAACGCGGACACTCTTGTCCGCGCCGTGTTGTCGCTGTTCAGCACCGCGGACAAGAGTGTCCGCGTTACAGTGATCCTGCCGGCGCTGCTGGCAGCGGCCTTTGCCGCCGATCCCGCGCCCGGCCTGCCGCCCGGCGCCGACCCTTACGCAGAACTCGGCAAGGTGGACTTCGATTCCAGCCACAGCGCGATCTACGCGATCCAGAACAAAATCATCAAAGCCGACCCCGAACAGCTCAGGGTCATTGAGGCGAAGTTGCTGGAAGTCCTGCAAAAACCCGGCACCCCGCTAATGGCGAAAGAGTTCATTTGCAAGACGTTGCGACAGATTGGTTCCGAGAAGTGTGTGCCAGCGCTGGCGGCTCTGTTGACGGATGAGAAGCTCTCGCACGTCGCGCGTTATGGTTTGCAGAACTCCGCGTGTCCGGCAGCGGGCGACGCGTTGCTCGCCGCGCTGGGCAAGGTCAGCGGCAAGCTCAAGGCTGGCATCATCAGCAGTCTTGGCGAGCGCCGCGAGGCAAGGGCGGTGCCGCAACTGACCAAGCTCATCCTGGATACCGACCCGCAGCTTGCGGGCGCGGCGATCATGGCGCTTGGCCGCATCGGCGGCGGCAAATGCGCGGGCATTCTCGCAGAGGCCAAAGTTGCCGACGAACTCGTGTCCCGGCGGGCTGATGCGGTTGCCATGAGCACCGACAGATTACTCGAGGAGGAGAAGAACGCGTTCGAGGCGGCGAACTACTATCGCTGGCTGTTCACGATGGTGAACACGCCGGCGGCGCGTATTGCCGGCCTGCGCGGCTTGGTCCGTGCGGAGAAGGCAAAGGCACTGCCGGTGGTGTTTGAAGCATTTAGCGACAGGATGCCTGCTGTCCAGAAAGCCGCCGTCCGCTGCCTGCTCGATCTTCCGGGGCCGGCGGTGACGAAGGCGTTTGCCGGCAAACTTGCCGGGCTGTCACCGGAGTTGCAGGTCAATCTGTTGCTGGCACTGATGGATCGTGGCGACCGGGTGGCGTTGCCGGCGGTCGCGGCGCTCGCCGCCCGCGACAACGAGCCGGTGCGTGTTGCGGCGATCACCGCGCTCGGCAAACTCGGCGATGAATCGAGTCTCGACACGCTCTTGAAGGCTGCCGCGAACGACGGCGATACGGCGGTCGCGGCGATGGAGAGCCTGAAGAACATCACCGGCCGGAAGATTGACCCGTCGCTCATCAAGCGGATTGCGGGCGCTGATGGAAAGGCCAAAGTGTTGTTGATTCAGACGCTTGGTGCCCGGCGGACGGTCACGGCACAGGCGGTGTTGGAACAGGCGACGGCGGACAAGGACAGTGCGGTGAGCCGCGAGGCATTCAAGGCGCTGGGGATGGTGGCGGACGAGGACGGGTTGCCGGGGTTGGTGGCGCTGGTGGAGAAGAGTCCCGACAACACCGACGCGCAGGACGCGCTGGTGACAGCGGCACGGCGGATGTATGACCAGAGGAACGTTGAAGAAATCCTGCTGGCCGCCTTCAACAGGTCCAAGGGCGATGCTCGTCTGGCCATGTTGAAGATGCTGGGCCAGATTGGCGGCCCGGGGGCGTTCGGCACGCTGCGGGCGGCGTTGAAGGACAAGGACGAGAAAGTGTGCGATGCGGCGGTGCGTGCGCTGGCGTCGGCGGACGATGCCGGCGTGTTGCCCGACTTGCTCGAGGTCATCAAGTCGTCGCCCAACAAGACCCACCGCGTGCTGGCGTTGCGCGGCTACACGCGGATCGCGGGCCTCGGCGGCCGGCGCGCGGAAGGCGAGAAGTTGAAGCATCTGACCAAGGCCTTGCCGGCGGCGAAAGAACCGGACGAGAAAAGACTTTTGCTGGGCGCGTTGGCGGGCATCCAGAACACCGGCGCGTTGAAAGTCATCGAGCCGCTATTGGTGGACGACACGATCAAGGCCGAAGCTGGAAATGCTTATTTGAAAGTTGTTGAGTCTATTGAAAAAAAGCAGCATAACGAAGCGGTCGCTGCCTTGAAAAAGTGTCTGGAGTTGACGAAGGACGCGGCGACGCGTGCCAGGGCTGGCAAGCTTCTGGACAGGTTTCAGACGGTGAAAAAATAACGAATCGAGTGCAGCGGGAGTTTTTATGAGCAGCAACGAAAAGCAAAACGTGGACGGAAAAGTGGATCGCCGGACGTTCTTGCAGTCGGCCGCGGTGGCCGGCGCGAGTCTGGCGTTGTCGGGCAACGCGCTGGCGCAAGCCGTCGCGCAGCCGGCGAAGCCGGCGACGGTCGCGGGGCCGAAAGGCATCGACGACCTGAATGTCGGCGTCATCGGTCTCGGCGCGCAGGGACAGGTCCTCATCGAGGCTGCCAGCGGCATTCCGGGCGTGCGATTCAAGGCCGTCTGCGACATCTGGGAATACCACCAGAAGCTGGTCGGCGGCCGTCTGCGGAAGACCGGCCACGACGTGAAGCTGTATGAGGATTACCGCGAGCTGCTCGCGCAGGAGAAGGACCTCGACGCGGTCGTCGTCGCCACGCCCGACTGGATGCACGCCGAGATCGCCAACGCCTGCATGGAGGCTGGTAAACACGTTTACTGCGAGAAAGAAATGTCCAACTCGCTGGAGAAGGCCCGCAGCATGGTGATGACGCAGCGCAAGACCGACAAGTTGCTCCAGATCGGTCACCAGCGCCGCAGCAACCCGCGCTACATCCACGCGATTGACCGGCTCATCCGCGAGGCCAAGCTCCTCGGCCGCGTCACGCACGCTTACGGGCAGTGGAACCGCTCGGTCTCCGACCCGCTCGGCTGGCCGAAGAAATTCGCGATCGACCAGGCCAAGCTCGACAAATACGGATACGTCTCGATGGAGCAGTTCCGGAACTGGCGCTGGTATAAGAAATACGGTGGCGGCCCGATCGTGGACCTTGGCTCGCACCAGATTGACCTTTTCAGCTGGCTCTGGGAGTGCAACCCGTCGGCCATCGTCGCGATGGGCGGTGCCGACTATTACAAGGGCAACGAATGGTATGACAACGTCATGACCATTTACGAATACAAGACGCCGGAAGGCATCAACCGCGCCTACTACCAAGTGCTCACTACCACCAAGCGCGGCGGTTTCTACGAACAGTTCATGGGCGTCAACGGCTCGCTGACCATCTCCGAGGTCGCGGCGCGCGGCGACACCGTCGAGCGCGAGGCGCACGCGCCGTCGTGGGACGAGTACGCCAAGAAAGGCTGGCTCAAGCCGGTCAAGGAAGCGATCAAGCCGACCACCACCCGCAACGTCGCGGTGGACGTGCGCGTCACGGCCGAATCCGGCAAGTGGCCGCTCCCCATCGAACTGCTCAAGCCGGCGCACCAGCCGCACCTTGAGAACTTCTTCGACGCCGTTCGCGGCCGGGCGAAGCTCAACTGCCCCGGCGAAGTCGCCTACGAAACCGCCGTCGCGGTGCTCAAGGCCAACGACGCCGTCGCAGCCGGACGTAAGCTCGAGTTCAAGGCCGACGAGTTCAAGGTATAATCATGCGTGCTTCCATAGTTCTCCTGACGATAGGCGCGGCCGGCCTGCTGGCCGCCCCGCGCGGTTTCGCGGATGAGCCGTGGGACGGCGGTCGCACCGTGCCGGTCCACCGGATTCCGCTCAACGATCCCGACGGCGAGGGCGTCGTGCCCTCCATGTCGAGCGCCAAGCCGCTCTCGACAAGCAAGACCTGCGGGATGTGCCACGACTACGGGAAAATCTCCGGCGGCTGGCACTTCAACTCCTCCTCCGGAAAAGCTGCCGCTGGCCGGCCCGGCGAGCCATGGGTCCTTGTTGACGGACTCACCGGCACGCAACTGCCGCTGTCGTATCGCGGCTGGAGCGGCACGTGGAACCCGTCGGCGGTTGGACTGACGCAGTGGGACTTTACCAAGATGTTCGCCCGCCACATGCCCGGAGGCGACACCGGTGAACCGGCGGATTGCTTCGCCGATCCGCACGCGCGTTGGACCGTGTCGGGCAAGCTGGAAGTCAACTGTCTGGCATGCCACAACGGTTCTCATGCGCAGGACCATAGCGAGTGGGTGCGGCAAATCGGCCGCGAAAATTTCGCGTGGGCCGCGACCGCCGCATCGGGTCTCGCCGAAGTCGGCGGCATGGCCTCGCGCGTGAAGTCCACATGGACGATGAACGACGGGCCGAACCCGGACGACAAGGACTACGCGGTGCCGCCTTATGTGAAGTATCTGACGGCGCAATTCGACAGCAAGAACCGAACGGTCTTCGAGATCCAGAAACCAGCCGACCAGAACTGCCTCAACTGCCATTCCGCTTCGCCGATGTGTGCGAAGAAGGAGGACGTGGATAAGGACGTGCACTCGCGCGCCGGATTCAAGTGCGTGGATTGCCATCGCAACGGCATCAACCACTCGATCGTGCGCGGCTACGAAACCGAAGCGGTCGAGCGCAAAGACGCGTCGGTTGGCGATTTCAGTTGCCGTGGCTGCCACATCGAGGAGCCGGCCAAGGGCGGCGGACGCATGGGCGCGCCGTATCCGAAGCACGGCGGCATCCCGCCGTTGCATTTCGAGAAACTCTCCTGCACCGCGTGCCACTCCGGCCAGCAGCCCGGCGCGACACCGACCGACATGCGCGTATCGCGCGCGAACCGGCTCGGCATTCATGGCCGCGCGCTCTGGTTCACGGACGCGCCGTTCATCCAGGAGCCGGTCTTCGTCAAGGGCAGCGACGGCAAGATCGCGCCAAACCGCGTGATGTGGCCTGCGTTCTGGGCGCGCCGCGCGGCGGGCAAGCTCACGCCGATCCGGCCTGACGAACTGACCAAGTCCGCCAAGGGCATTCTCGACGCGGGCCAGCAGATTGGCAGCGTGCTGAAGGGGATCGCCCAGCTCGGCGATGAGAACGGCGAAGCCGTCTTCGTCGCATCGGGCAAACTGTTCCGCGTCAACACCGATGGCGACGTGGACCTCGACACAAAGTTTGCACCGCCCGCCGGTTCACCATCCGGGTTCCTGTGGCTGAAGGATGGCAAACTGTCGCCGCTCGTGCCGGATTTCAAGCCGGACGGGGCGCAACTGGAGCCGACTGTCGAGTCGGGTCTGCTGAACGTGCTGCAGGCGCTCGCGCTGGATGATCCAGCAACGGGCACGCCGGCGCTGGCTCGCGGCAAGAAGATCTATACGCGCAGCGACGACGGCAGCCTCACGACATCCGACTCATCGGAAGACCGCGCGACCCCCGTCTGGGGCCGGATGGTGAATGAGAAGTTTCACGCGATCGTTCCCGACTTCGCGGTGCGCGCGGTGGTGGAAACCGCCGGCACGCAGCAGTCGTTCATCGAAGAGCAACTCGTGGCGATGTTGCAGGCGCTGGCGGAAACCGACAAGTCCGCCGAGTTCGTCTATGTCGGCCGCGGCTACGTGTTCGCGCTCGGCAAGGATGGCAAACTGGCAGCCTCCAGCAATCCCGCCGCCGAACCGGTTTTCTGGCCGGTGGCGCACAACGTCCGTTCCGCGGTGGCCTCGCTCGGCGCGAAAGCGTGCACCGAGTGCCACTCCGCAGACGCGGCGATGCTCTTCGGCCGCGTTGTGGCCGGCGGTCCGCTCAAGACGAAGACCGTGGCGGTGAAGACGATGGTGGAGATGACGAAACTCGATGGCACCTACCACAAGTTGTTCGGCTTCTCGTTCACGATGCGGCCGTTGTTCAAGATGATGTTGTGGGGATGCTGCGGTCTGATGGTCGGCATCCTGGGCGTGGGCGTGCTGAGTTGTTTGCAGCAGATCGCCCGCTATTTCGGAAGGAAGGAGTAACAACGCCATGTTCAAGATTCTTGCTGTGCTTTCTCTGATCGTCGGTGCCGCGTCCGCGAAATGCGGCAGCAGCTCGTGCGGCCGTGCGGGCAGGAAGCCCGTGCGGTTTCCCATGGTCGACAAGTTCTTCATACTGATCGTGGGGTTGAGCCTGGCTGTGCTGGCGCTCACCGGCTTCTATGCATTGCTGTTCGGTCATCCACTGAGCGGCTACGTGCTGATCTGCCACACCGGCGCTGGTGGCGCATTTGCCGGCAGCCTGGCGCTGCTGGCCGTGCTTCGCGCCGAGGCGGAAAGCGGCGCTGGTCGGTTCCTGTTCTGGACGCTGCTGGTCGGCGGGCTGGGCGTGGTGTTGACGGCGGTGGTGATGATGCAACCGTGGTTCGGCACGCACGGCCAAGAGGTCTTGGTTGATCTGCACCGTTGCAGCTCGTTCCTGGCGGTCATCGGCGGGATCGGCTGCTGTGGTTCGCTGTTGCTTGAGAAATCCTAGCCGGCCGGTCGTTCTGCTCGTTGGGATCATGAACCGGTTGAGCGTGTCGTTGCTGAACGTGGGAAGGGCCTCGGTGCCCCGACCAGACGCCGCGACATGCGTCAGGATCGCCGGGGCGCTGAGGCCCCTCCCACATTCATGACACCGGCCGTTCCTCCGCTGCACCGCTTCGCTCACGAAGCGATGACGACCGAGTTCGAGGTGGTGATCGCGGGACAGGAGGAAACTTACGCGCGTCAGGCGGCGGACGCGGTGTTCCGCGAGATTGACCGGCTGGAAGGAGTGCTTAGCCGCTTTCAGCTTTGCAGCGACATCGCGCAGATCAACCGCCTCAAGCCCGGCGAATCCCTCCACGTTTGCCTCGAAGCATTCGAGTGTCTCCAGCTTGCCGCGCAAGTTCACGCCGACACGGGCGGCGCGTTTGACGTCACAGTCGGTCCGCTCATGAATCTGATGCGCGACGCCAAGGGCAACTGGCAGCGCATCACCGACGCGGAGCTTGCCGCCGCGCGTGCCACCGTTGGCATGGAGCGTCTGGTTCTGAATCCACAGAATTTCACCGTCACCATTCGTCCTGCTTCCGGCGCTGAACCGTCAGCGTGCGTTGAGGTGGATCTCGGGGCCATCGGCAAAGGCTACGCCCTCGACAAGGCTGCGGAGCTTCTTATCGACTGGGAGATTCCCGACGTGCTCCTCCACAGCGGGACCAGCTCGGTGCTGGCGCTCGGCAACGGCGGCGAAGCGGCCGGTTGCCCCGCCGGTAGAAGCGGCTGGCCGCTCGGTGTCGCGGGTGATTGGAGCCGCAAGGCGGGTTTTGACACCGTGCTCCTAAGTGGCGCTGCTCTCAGTGGTTCCGGCACCGAGGTCAAAGGCCAGCATGTCCTCGACCCGCGCACCGGCCGGCCGGCGGCAAACCATCTCGCCGCATGGGCCATCGCGCCGACAGCGGCGATGTCCGACGCGCTTTCCACGGCGTTCATGGTGATGACAACGGCCGAAGTGAATAGCTACTGCCGGTCGCGCGTCGAAGTGGCCGCGCTGGTTGTTGAGAAGCGACGCGGCCTGCTGCGGATGCTGGGCGACAAGATAGTAGCGACGCCGGCATTTGCAGCGCGCGTGGTGACGCCGAGCGAAAGGAATTTGTTGCGTTCGGAGCAATAATTCGTATTAAATGGACAAACCAGTGTTCGTTGAAAACAGTGGAATGCGGTATAAGGAAAACCAACTTATGAAGAAATACGCGTCGTATGGATTGATGGTGGCACTCGGCTGCTTCGTGCTGAGCCAGGTGAGCTTCGGACAGGAAGCTCCTGCCGGCATGGTGAAGCTGGACTACAAGATGCCCAAACCGATGTTCGTCGGCACGCCGAAGAACCTCAAGACCCCGAACCTCGAACCGGCGCGTGGTGACAAGCCCCGTCCTCCGACCTACGTGCCGCCGGGCTGCACCAACCTCTCGGCCAAAAAGAAGGTGACCTCGAGCGACAAGGAGCCGGTCATCGGCAGCCTTGACCTCATCACCGACAGCGACAAAGAAGGCGCTGAGGGCAGCTATGTGGAGCTTGGACCAGGCTCCCAGTGGGTGCAGATTGATCTCGGCAAGACCTGCGAGATCTGGGCGATCGTGGTGTGGCACTTCCACAGCGAGCCGCGCGTTTATCGCGACGTGGTGATCCAGGTCGCTGACGACGCGGACTTCATTACGAACGTGAAGACCGTGTTCAACAACGACCACGACAACTCTGCCGGTCTCGGCATCGGCAAGGATCTCGAATTCATCGAGACCTACGATGGCCGCCCGATCGCCGTCAAAGGCGTCAAGGGCCGCTACGTGCGCCTGTACAGCAATGGCAACACCTCCAACCAGATGAACCACTACACGGAGGTGGAAGTTTTCGGGAAGTAAACCTCTAACCTGTATCCGCTGCCCTGTTGACGGCGGAATGACGTTCCAGGAAGACCGGCGAGACAGCGATTCGCCGGTCTTCTTGTTTTTTGTGCCCACGCAAGGCTTCTGACGGGCGGTGGTTTGTGGTAGAAAACGCTGTGCGACAAAATCTTCTTGCCTGCGTGTTGTTGGTGGCCATCGCGTCTGGCGCGCTTGCTTTCCGGCTGTGGCGGCTCGATGAGCGCGTCATGCACGGCGACGAGGCAAACCAAGCCGTCCGCACCGGTATCCTGATGGAAACCGGCCGGTATGAATACGACTTGAAAGACAACCACGGCCCGACGCTCTATTACCTCTCGCTGCCGTTCGCGTGGCTGACGGCGGGAAAAAATTTCGCGGACACCAACGAGATCACGTTCCGACTGGTGCCGGTGTTGTTCGGCGCAGGACTGGTGTTGCTGCTATGGCTCGTGCGCGACGGGCTGGGGCGATGGCCGATGATTGTCAGCGCGTTGCTGACGGCGATTTCGCCGGCGATGACGTTTTACAGCCGCTACTACATCCAGGAAATGCTGCTGGTCTTTTTTACCTTCGGCACCATCGCCGCGGGCTGGCGGTATGCGCGCAATCCGTCCATGGGCTGGGCATTGCTGGCGGGCGCGTTTGCGGGATTGACGTATGCGACGAAGGAAACGTGGGTGCTCTCGTTTGGCGCGGCGGCCGTCGCGCTGGCGGTGTCGCCGGCGGTGCGCGCGGGATTGTTCGCGGTGAACCGCCGGCATCTGCTCGCCGCGCTCGGCGTCGCGGCGGCGGTGTCGGTGATTTTCTATTCCGCGTTCTTCACGCACTGGCGCGGCGTGCTCGATTCCGTGCTCTGCTACGGGAACTACCTCGGCTGGGCGGGTGGCGAAAAAAGCCGGCACATTCACCCGTGGCCTTACTACCTGCAAATCCTGCTCTGGTTCCATGAAGGTCGCGGCCCCGTTTGGAACGAGGCTTTGATCGTTGCCCTCGCGGCGGTCGCGATGGCCGTCGCGTGGCGGCGCCGGCGCAACGGCGACGCGGCATCGGCATGGCTGTGGTTCCTCGCCGTTTACACCCTGGCGCTGACAGTGATCTATTCGATCATCCGCCACAAATCGCCGTGGCTCATGCTCACGTTCCTGCACGGCATGATCCTGCTCGCCGGCGTCGGCGCGGTGGCGCTGATCGAAGCGGCCCGGCCAAGCTGGGCGAAATGGCTGGTCGGCGCGTTGATCGCGGCGGCGGCGTGGCAACTCGGCGGCCAGGCGTGCCGCGCCAACGGCCGGTTTTGCGCCGACCCGCGCAATCCCTGCGTCTATGCGCACACCAGCGCGGACCTGCTGAACCTCGTCAAACGCGTCAACCAGATCGCCGCCGTCCATCCCGCGCATCACGACATGGTGATCGAGGTTTGCGCCAACCCTTACGACACCTGGCCGCTGCCGTGGTATTTCCGGAAGTTCCACAACGTCGGTTATTGGACACAGGCCGGGGACGTTCCCGCCGGTCTCCGTCCTGCCATCATCATCACGTCGATGGACCAGGAACCGGCGGTCGCTGCCAAACTCGGCGCGGATTGGCAGTCCGAGTTCTACGGCGTCCGGCCGATGGTGCTGCTCAACATCCACATTCAGAAGAATCTCTGGGACAAGTTCATCGCCAGCCGGGCCAATCCGAAAGGGCCGTGAAGAGGAACATTGAGAACCAGGAACTGACCCCGCTGACGGCGCGGATTCGCCGGGGTTCGCGCGGGTTCACCCTGGTTGAGTTGATGGCTGTGATCGTTGTTATCGGGATTGTCGCTGGGAGTCTGATTGCCGGCATTGTTTTTTTCCATGAACAAGCGCTGAGGACGCGCACCAAGGCCACCCTCCAGCAGGTGTGCACCGCGATCGAGATGTTCAAGGCCGACCGAAACGGGTACCCGTCGGATTTCACCTGCACGACCGATGGCGGAGTGCTTCAAGCCAGCCAGTATGTCTGGCCCTGCGAAGCTTTGTGGTTCTGGTTGGGATACTGGGGGCCGCATCAACAGCATCCCAAACAACCTTACATTGATTTCAAGGGCGACCAGACGGTGACGGGCAACACAAGAATCCTCACGCAATCCGGTTCGTCCGCCGATCGCTACAAGCGGATCATGGATGCTTGGGGCAACCCGCTGAATTACAAGAGCGTGGACGGAAACAGCTACCGATTCACTGATGGAAGCCTTGCGCCGCGTCACTGCCCGCAATCCTACGATTTGTGTTCCTATGGCGCGGATGGCACGACTTGGAAGGACTTCGAGAAGCCGTTTGATCGCCAGCAGGAGTTGAGCCTCGATCGCATGATCACCGTGATCCACGGCAACGGACAGGATCGCGGCGAGATACCCGAATATTTCTTCAAGCCGTTCGACACACAGGTTTCAGCGCGCGGGGGAATGAAGCACTGTTTCGGCGGCGAGGACAACAACGACATCAACAACTGGCGACAGCAGTAATCCGCAGTCGGTGGCGCAGAGGGGCGATGCGCTGCCACGAGCCCAGAAACAGGCGTGTATTCAAGGGCCACGTGAGATGGGGGCAGGTCTCAAAATCAGACACATTTCTCCAACAACTCCAGGAATCACAACCGATCCTTGTCGTCGCGGAACACCCGCTTGCGTTCATTGCCCCCAGGCGCTGACATGACACCACCCGCCCGCCATTTCGATCTTCAACGGTCGTGCCATGCCTGCGAGAATCTGCCAGCGCTCGTTCCAAATCAAGCGATATGCCTGATGTTGAAACCTGACCCAATTACACTATCAGCCACGCCACCAGTGACGCCAGCTGCCGCGTAAACCAGTGCAATCGCCGCTCCGGCAACCAAGTATTTGATTGGATCGTTCATGGTTAAGTTTCTTGTTTCTTTTCCGCTGCAATATTCGTCACTTGAATAGTTGAGTGATGTCTTTGTTCCTGTCGTATTCAAGATTCCGCGAGCCTGAGGGATTCACCCAGCACTCGATGAACACCCAACGGCTGGTTCCAAGCATATGGGTCTTAATTCGAGCATACCGGGGCGGGTCACCCAATCTCACAAAGTACTGAGTCTTTACACTAGCTTTCCAATCCTTGCCCAAGTTTGAGGACTCTTTGATTTCCACTTCTTTGCCGTATCCTCGGTCAGGTGCCGTGAATGGAAATTCGTCCTTCGTTTCCAAAATTCCACCATCCGTTACCCTGATGATTGCGTGCCAATTGAATCTCCCATGTTCGTCTCGTTCGCTCGATTTCCACATCTGAATCTCAATCTGACCATCCGCCGATTCTTTGCCGCGTAACAAGTCACCCCGAACCGGCACGCCGTCGGAAGCTAATTTCACTTCAAGTTTACGATGAACCAAAGGCTCTGCAATGCCCTTCCTTCGCAATACAAAAGTCACTGGTTTGTCTGGATCTGGCTCGTAAAAGTTAGGTTCAGTATATTGCGCATACTCAAAAGTGTACTGATTGGCGTGCTGCGGGGTGTAATAGCCGTCTTTCGTCATTTCTACGTGCAAACTCTTGCCTCGTACGCCCTCTAATGAAAATCGACCGTCCTTGTTGCTTGTGAATTGGCGTTCAACCACACCATTCTTCTCGGTCAAATCCGTGCATAACAGCCTTATGTTGACAGATGCAACCGGTGTGCTGTTTTCGTCCACCACCTTTCCATAGAACCGGATCGGCATTTTATATTCGAACCAACGGTCTCTTTCATGAGCCTCCCACCACAACTTTTCCAATTGTTCCTTGGGCATTCCACGTTTAAATACTGGCGAAGAGCTGAATGCGGCGGATGGTTGCCAAGGGCGATCGCGGAGAACAAATAACCGCCAACAATTGAATGCGACGAATATGAGATAGCACGCGCCGATTACCATTGCCACCCGTTTCACGATCGCTTTCGTTGTTGGTTTCATGTCGGCCACCTATTCAAATATCCGCAAAGTGTCTCGAAGTTTCGGGGGTCAGGTCTCAATCAGATATCTTCTTCATCACCTCCGCCATCGCCTTCTGCAACGCTTTGTCCTCGGCCACTCGCCCCGCCAACCGCGGTGCTTTGCCGTGCGCCGTGACATGATCCCAATCGTCGGCCATCTCGATTCGTGGAGATTGGGCCATACCCAGCGGGGTTATCGCCATCGCATTCGCGTGTCAACCATATATGACCCCGATTGCCTTGTCCCAATGGTCCTTGAGACCTAGCCCGATTGCCCGTCACGACCTGCGTCCGGCCGCGCGTTCCATTCACTTCCAGTGTTTAATAATCAGGGCGCGTGATTTCTTGACGCCCTCGACGGGATCGCCCGGTCCTTCAAACTCCATCGAAATCGCGCGCTTGTATTTGACAGCCTTGAGGCAGCCCAGAAGCCTTGCGTAATCCACTGTCGTCTCTTCGCCATCGTCCTTGAACGTCAGGCATTTGGCGTGTGTGTGGTAGGCATGGGGCGCGAGGGCTTCGCAGGACGCGTAGAGAATGTGGATGTCATCCGGCTTGTGCGGCCAGTTCATGAAGTCCAGGCAGGAACCCACCCACTCCGGATCGGAGCCCTTGATGATCGTCAGGATCTGCTCGGCAGTCTTGGACACGCCGCCGTGGTTCTCAATGGTCATCTTGAGGTTCAGCTCTTTCGCGAGAGGCAACAGCCGCTTGAAGGAGTCGATGCAGTTCTGCACGCCCACCTCGTCGGCGATTCCCTTGCCGGGTCCGCCCAAGTTGATGCGAATGACCGACGCGCCCAGATACCTGGCAACGCGCATTTTCTTCTCGAGCTCCTTGAGACCTTCCAACCGCTTCTCCTTGTCGGCCAGCGCCATCGGTCCGCCGGTGACGAACGCCACGATGACGCGGTCGGCCGCGCGGCACGCTTCCTTGATCTTGTCGAGATTGTCTGTCTCGAGCGACCCCATGTAATTCTCGTTGATGGATATGCCCTTGATGCCCAGCTCCTTCATGAAGGCGGGGAAAGTGTAAATGGTGAGCTGCGGGTACTTCCCGACCCACGGCTTTTTTGGGTCGGGCTTCTGTTCCTTGAAGAGATCGCGCAGGCTGTACGTCTCGCAGCACAGGAGGTTGCCGCCGGGCAGGATGCCATCCGCGATATTTTCCTGTCCCTGGGCAAGCGCGCGCGGTCCGGCCCCCAGCCCCAGAACAAAACAGACCGCCATCCCAGCCATCCACATTTTCGCACGGGAGCTTCCGAACATCGGTTGGCGGAGCGGGGTGGATGACAGTTCGGTTGGGGATGAGAAGGAATTCATAGAGGCGCTTTCGTTTGTGGTTCGGCCGACGGAAGGACAGGCTATGCATCCCACCGGGCCGGTCAAGATTGAAAAGGCCCGGCGACATTGGAACATCCGCTGCGTTTGCGCCGAGGTGCAACTGATCACGTGCTTGAAGAGGTGTTCAGATGCGCCAGACGCGGCGAGATGAACACTGGAAACGGGGCGGACTCAAGGGCCATGCCCCCATTGCAACGCTGGCAATATCGGCTAAGAGCAAACCAAGGGACGCGTAGCTGTACCCGACGGTTGGCACTAAGGTGTGACCTTTTGAAGCCGTAGTGATTGAGCGCAGCGGCTCAACCGCCCAAGGCTGGAACCAGAAAGATGCACACGATTGTTCAACCGCCAGCCGGAACGAGCGCGACACAGGCGCAGCGCCTGAGCGTGACGATTCGCGGCGCGGTGCAGGGCGTCGGGTTCCGGCCGTTCGTGTTCCGTCTGGCGGAGGAGCTTGGGCTGACGGGCTGGGTGAACAACTCGGCGCAGGGCGTTTTCATCGAAGTCGAGGGTCGGCGCGACCCGCTTCAGAGCTTCCTGCTGCGCATTCCGCGCGAGAAACCGCCACGGGCATACATCCAGAGCCTGGAGTCCTCATGGCTCGACCCGGTCGGTTTCACGAAATTTGAGATTCGCGAGAGCGACGCGTCGGGCGCGAAGACGGCGCTGATTTTGCCGGATATTGCGACCTGTCCGGAGTGTTTGCGGGAGGTTTTTGATCCAGCGAACCGCCGTCACCGCTATCCGTTCACGAACTGCACGCACTGCGGGCCGCGATTCAGCATCATCCAGTCGCTGCCTTACGACCGGCCGAACACGACGATGAAACGCTTCGCGATGTGCGAGGTGTGCCGCGCCGAATATGAGGACCCGCGCGATCGCCGGTTCCACGCGCAGCCGAACGCCTGCCCGGCGTGCGGCCCGCAACTGGAACTCTGGGACCGCACTGGCCGGGTGTTGGCGCAGCGCGACGCGGCGCTGCAACAGGCGGTGCGGGCGATCCGGGGCGGCGAGATCGCGGCGGTGAAGGGACTGGGCGGGTTTCATCTGCTGGTGGACGCGCGGAACGAACAGGCGGTGTGCCGGCTGCGGGAACTGAAGCACCGCGAGGAGAAACCGTTTGCGCTGATGGCGCCGTCGCTGGCGGCGGCGCGGGCGTTGTGTGAAGTCTCCGAAACCGAAGAGCGGCTGCTGACCTCGCCGGAGTCGCCGATTGTCCTGCTGCGGCGGCACGGGGACGCGCGAGACATTGCGGAATCAGTAGCGCCGCGCAATCCCCGCCTCGGAGTCATGCTTCCTTACACGCCGCTGCATCACCTGCTGCTGGCGGAACTGGGTTTTCCGGTGGTGGCGACGAGCGGCAATCTGGCGGAGGAGCCGATCTGCACCGATGAACGCGACGCTTTGCAGCGGCTTGGCGACATCGCCGACATCTTCCTCGTCCACGACCGGCCGATTGTGCGGCATGTGGACGATTCGATCGTGCGGGTGGTGATGGACCGCGAGATGGTGATGCGGCGGGCGCGAGGGTTTGCACCGCTGCCGATCCATCTTTCACGCGCATCGCTGGCACCGCAGCTGGCGGTGGGAGCGCACCTGAAATCCTCGGTGGCGCTGGCGGTCGGTCATAACGTGTTCATCAGCCAGCACATAGGTGATCTGGAGAGCACGGCAGCGTTCGACGCGTTCCAGCGCGTGGTGGGCGACTTGGAGCGGCTTTACGATGCGAGGCCAGAGTCGGTCGCCTGCGACGCGCATCCCGATTATCTCTCGACGAGGTTCGCGCGGCAACTCGGCGTGCCGGTGCGGGAGGTGCAGCATCATTTCGCGCACGTCGTCTCGTGCATGGCGGAGAACGAGCTGGAAGGGCCGGTGCTCGGCGTCGCTTGGGACGGCACAGGCTACGGAACCGATGGGACGATCTGGGGTGGCGAATTTTTCCGGGCCACACGGCACGATTTCGAGCGCGTGGCGCACTTGCGGCAGTTCCGGCTGCCGGGCGGCGACAGCGCGGTTCGCGAGCCGCGGCGCAGCGCGGCGGGGGTGCTTTACGAGATTTTCGGGGATGCGCTGTTCAAGCCGGGCGCGCCGGCGCCGGTGCAAGGTTTTACAAGACCGGAGTTGCAAATTGTGTGGCAAATGCTGCATAAACAACTGAATGCGCCCGTGACGTCCAGCGCGGGCCGGCTCTTTGACGCGGCGGCGGCGATTGCCGGGCTGCGGCAGGAGACGCGATATGAAGGCCAGGCGGCGATGGAATGGGAGTTTGCCGCCGAAGCCGCCGGGACGGATGAAGCGTATCCGTTCGGGATTCGGGACGGCCAATCACCGTTGGTGGTTGACTGGGAGCCGATGATTCGTGGCATGCTGGACGATGTGGCTGAAAACGAGCCCGTTGGCCGGCTTGCGGCGAAGTTTCATAACGCGCTGGCCGAGATCATCGTCGCGGTGGCGCGGCGAGTGGGCCGGGAGCAAGTGGTGCTCTCCGGCGGCTGTTTTCAGAACCGTTATTTGACTGAACGGGCCGTGCAACGGCTCGAACAAGAACATTTTCGCGCCTACTGGCATCAGCGGGTGCCGCCGAACGACGGCGGGATCGCTTTGGGCCAAGTGGTGGCGGCGTCGAGGGAGACCTGCAGCTAATGTGTCTGGCAGTCCCAGGTAAGATCGAGAGTGTCAGTGGCGACGACCCATTGCAGCGGATGGGCAAGGTCAACTTTGGCGGGATCGTCAAGGAGGTCAGCCTCGCTTACGTCCCCGAGGCGGCCGTCGGCGACTACGTGATCGTTCACGTCGGTTTCGCAATCAGCACGCTGAGCGAAGAAGAAGCGACCCAGGTTTTTGAATACCTGCGGCAGATGGACGAGTTGGAAGAAGTGAAAGAAACATGAGCACTAAAAAATATATAACGATTGACGGTAATGAAGCGGTGGCCTACGTGGCCTATCGCTGCAACGAAGTGATGGGCATTTATCCCATTACACCCTCCTCCAACATGGGCGAGTGGTGCGACCAGTGGGCCTCGGAAGGCATCAAGAATCTTTGGGGCACCATTCCCAGCGTGGTGGAGATGCAGAGCGAAGGCGGCGCGGCGGGCACCGTGCACGGCGCCCTGCAAACCGGTGCTCTCACCTGCACGTACAAAGCGTCGCAGGGCTTGCTGCTCAAGATTCCGAACATGTTCAAAATCGCCGGCGAACTCACGCCGACGGTGTTCCATATCTCGGCGCGCGCTCTCTCGACTCACGCGCTTTCGATTTTCGGCGACCATAGCGATGTGATGTCCGCGCGCTCGACGGGCTTTGCGATGCTCAGTTCGGCATCCGTCCAGGAGGCGATGGACTTTGCGCTGATCTCGCAGGCGGCGACGCTGGAGTCGCGCGTGCCGTTCCTGCATTATTTCGACGGCTTCCGCACCTCGCACGAAGCTTCCAAGATTGAGTTGGTGACCGAGGAGATCATGCGGGGCATGATTGACGAGGATCTGGTCGTCGCGCATCGCCAGCGGGCGATGAATCCCGACCAGCCGGTTTTGCGCGGCACGGCGCAGAACCCGGACGTGTTCTTCCAGGCGCGCGAAGCATGCAACCCGTTCTATGCCAAGGCTGCGGAAATCACGCAGAAGGCGATGGACAAGTTCGCGACGCTCACGGGCCGGCAATACCATCTCTTCCAATACGTTGGCGCGCCCGACGCCGAGCGCGTCGTGGTGCTGATGGGCTCCGGCTGCGAAGCCGCGCAGGAGGCTGTGGAATTCCTCAATGACCAGGGCGCCAAGGTCGGCGTGCTCAAGGTCCGCCTGTTCCGCCCGTTCTGCCCGAAGGCGTTGATCGAAGCGTTGCCCGCGACGGTGAAGTCCATCGCGGTGCTCGACCGCACGAAGGAGCCGGGCGCTCTCGGCGAGCCGCTCTACCTCGATATGGTGGCCGGCTTGACCGAGGCGATCGCGAGCGGTTACGGCAAGCTCAAGGCGATGCCGAAGATTCTCTGCGGCCGCTACGGCCTGTCGTCGAAGGAATTCACGCCGGCGATGGTCAAGGCGGTGTTCGACAACCTCGCCGCCGCGAAGCCGAAGAACCACTTCACCGTCGGCATCACCGACGACGTGAGCCACACCAGCCTGCCTTTCGATCCGGAGTATTCGACGGAGTCCGACAAGGTGGTGCGCGCGATGTTCTACGGTCTCGGCTCTGACGGCACCGTGGGCGCGAACAAGAACTCCATCAAGATCATCGGCGAGAACACCGACAACTATGCGCAGGGCTACTTCGTGTATGATTCGAAGAAGGCCGGCGCGGTCACTGTCTCGCACCTGCGTTTCGGCCCGTCGCCGATCCGCTCGACCTACCTGATCAGCAAGGCCAACTTTGTGGCGTGCCATCAGCCTGTGTTTCTGGAGCGCTACGATATGCTCCAGCCACTGGTGCCCGGCGGCACGTTCCTGCTCAACACGGCCCACAGCAAGGATGAAGCTTGGAGCAAGCTCCCGCGCCTCATGCAGGAGCAGATCATCAAGAAGAAAATCAAGTTCTACGTGATTGACGCCATCAGCGTCGCGCGCGCCACCGGCATGGGCGGCCGCATCAACACGATCATGCAGACCTGCTTCTTCGCGCTCTCCGGCGTGTTGCCGCGCGACATGGCGATCGAGCAGATCAAGAAAGCCATCAAGAAGACCTACGGCAAGAAGGGCGAGGAAGTCGTCCAGAAGAACATCGCCGCCGTGGACCAGACGCTGGCCAACCTGTTCGAAGTGACCGTGCCTGCGCAGGCCACCAGCAAGATCGAGATGCCGTCGCCGTTTACCGCCAATGCGCCCGAGCACATCCGCAAGACGCTGGGCGTCATCTACGGCAACATGGGCGAGACGCTGCCGGTCAGCGCGTTCTCACCGGATGGCACGTTTCCGACTGCGACCGCTCAATACGAGAAGCGCAATCTCGCGCTCGAAATCCCGGTATGGGACGAGAAGACTTGTATCCAGTGCGGCAAGTGCGTCGTCATCTGCCCGCATGCGGCCATCCGCATGAAGGTCTATGACCCGAAGTGCCTCGCAGGCGCGCCCGCCACGTTCAAGTCCACCGACGCCCGTTCGCCGGAATGGAAAGGCATGAAGTGGACGCTCCAGACCGCCGCCGAGGACTGCACCGGTTGCGAGCTTTGCGTGAACGTCTGCCCGGCCAAGAACAAGACCGAGGCCAAACTCAGGGCGATCAACATGAAACCACAGGAGCCGCTGCGCCTGACCGAGCGCGAGAACTGGAACTTCTTCCTGGAGATTCCGGAACTCGACCGCCGCAAGGTCAAGGTGGGCCAGTTGCGCCAGCAACAGGTCATGCGCCCGCTGTTCGAGTTCTCCGGCGCGTGCGCCGGTTGCGGCGAGACGCCCTACGTCAAACTGCTGACCCAGTTGTTCGGCGACCGCGCTGTCATCGCCAACGCGACGGGTTGCACCTCGATCTACGGCGGCAACCTGCCGACAACGCCGTATTGCACCAACGCCGAAGGCCGCGGCCCGACCTGGAACAACTCGTTGTTCGAGGATAATGCCGAGTTTGGTCTCGGCTTCCGTGTCTCGATCGACAAGCAACAGGAGTTTGCCTGCGAACTGCTGAAGAAGCTCGTGGGCGTGCTCGGTGACGACCTCGTCAACGGTCTCATCAACGCCAAGCAAACGGACGAAGCCGGCATCTACGAGCAGCGCGAGCGCATCGCCGCGTTGAAGCAGAAGCTCGCCGGCAACAAGTCCAGCGAAGCCAGGATGCTCCTCGGCATCGTCGATAGTCTCGCGCGCCGCAGCGTGTGGATTCTCGGCGGCGACGGCTGGGCCTACGACATCGGTTACGGCGGTCTGGACCACGTGCTGGCCAGCGGCCGCGATGTGAACGTTCTGGTGCTGGATACCGAGGTTTACTCGAACACCGGCGGCCAGATGTCCAAGTCCACGCCGCGCGGGGCGGTGGCGAAGTTCGCTGCCGGCGGCAAGCCGCTGGGCAAGAAGGACCTCGGCCTGATCGCGATGGCTTACGGCAGCGTGTATGTCGCCAGCGTTGCGTTGGGCGCCAAGGATGATCAGACGCTGAAGGCGTTCATCGAGGCGGAGTCCTATCCGGGGCCGTCGATCATCATCGCCTACAGCCATTGCATCGCGCACGGCATCGATGTGGATCATGGCGTCGGCGTACGGCAGCAGAAGATGGCGGTCGAATCCGGCCAGTGGCTGCTCTATCGCTACGACCCACGTCGTGCTGCGGCGGGCGAGAACCCGCTCCAGCTCGATTCGACAGCGGCGAAGATGAAGGTGCAGGATTACATGCTCTCGGAAAACCGGTTCAAGATGCTCACCAAGAGCAAGCCGGAGGATGCCAAGCGGTTCTTCGAGCAGGCGCAGAAGGATGCCGAAGCACGCTGGCAGTTGTATTCCTACATGGCCGCGCGCAAACCCGCAGGAGAGGTTCCGCCGCAATCCGCGCCGACTGCGTAACGCAATTCGTCCCGGCTCCCCGCGCGACCCGCGGGGAGCCGGGGCATCCAAAGATCATCATCAAATCCGTAAGAGAGAGGAAGCTACAATGGACCTGACAACCAAATACTTGGGAATGACGCTGCGCAACCCGCTGATCGTGTCGGCTTCGCCGCTGGCCGAGGACGTGGCCAATATCAAGAAAATGGAAGATGCCGGCGCCGCCGCAGTCGTCCTGCACTCGCTGTTTGAGGAACAACTGGCGAAGGAAAGCGCCGAGTTGGAGGAAGCGCTTGTTCACGGCGCGGAGAGCTTCGCCGAGGCGACGAGCTATTTCCCCAAGGCCAGTGAATACAGACTCGGCCCCGAGGAATATCTCGAGCACATCGCCGCCGCGAAGAAAGCCGTGGACATTCCGATCATTGCCAGCCTCAACGGCAGCTCCGTGGGCGGTTGGATTGACTACGCCAAACAGATTCAAAAGGCCGGCGCCAATGCGCTGGAGTTGAACATCTACTCCATCCCGACAGACATGGATATGGCCGGCTCGAAGGTCGAGGA
This sequence comes from Verrucomicrobiota bacterium, assembly GCA_016235595.1. GTDB lineage: Bacteria > Verrucomicrobiota > Verrucomicrobiia > CAIQCK01 > CAIQCK01 > CAIQCK01. The sequence goes on along the minus strand of JACRJX010000008.1, from coordinate 33,984 downwards.
GACCTACGTGGACGTCGTGAAAGCGGTCAAGTCCGCTGTCACCATCCCGGTGGCGGTGAAACTCAGCCCGTTCTTCAGCAACATCGCCAACATGGCGAAGCGGTTTGACGGCGCCGGTGCCAACGCGCTCGTGCTCTTCAACCGGTTCTACCAGCCGGACATTGACCTCGAAGAACTGGAAGTGAAGCCGGACATCCTGCTGAGCACGCCGTTCGCGATGCGGCTGCCGTTGACGTGGGTTGCCATCCTGCACGGCCGCATCAAGGCGGATCTGGCAGCCACCAGCGGCATTCACTCCGCCGAGGACGTGCTGAAGATGCTCATGGTCGGCGCCAGCGCCACCATGCTCTGCTCGGCGCTGCTGCGCTATGGCATTGATCGCGTCCGCGTGATCGAGAAGGCCATGCGCGAGTGGATGGAGAAACACGAATACGACTCCGTCAAACAGATGCAGGGCAGCCTCAGCCAGATCAAGTGCGCCAACCCGGCCGACTTCGAGCGTGCGCAGTATATGCGCGCCCTCGCCGGCTACAAATTGGGCTGAGCCGTGGTGCCGCGGAAAGCCCGGGCTTCCCGCCCATAACAAGTTGTGCGACGCAGCGGAACTCGCAAGAGTTCCGCTGCGCTGTTATGGTAGGCGAACGACTATGAAGTTCCTCGACGAATACCGCGATGCCAAAGGCGCGCAGCGTTACGCGCGACTCATCCGTCGCATGACCACCCGTCCGTGGACGATCATGGAGGTGTGCGGCGGCCAGACTCACGCCATCGTCAAATTTGGGGTGGACGAGCTGTTGCCGAAGGAAATCACGCTTGTCCACGGACCCGGCTGCCCGGTCTGCGTCACGCCGGTCGAACTGATCAACAAAGCCATCGCCATCGCTTCGCGGCCCGAAGTCATTTTCTGTTCATTCGGCGACATGCTCCGCGTGCCGGGAACAGAAAAGGATCTGCTGTCGGTCAAGGCAGCCGGCGGCGACGTGCGAATTGTCTATTCGCCGCTCGACGCGCTGAAGCTTGCGCGCGAGAACCCGGCGCGGCAAGTGGTGTTTTTCGCCGTCGGCTTCGAGACCACCGCCCCGGCCAACGCCATGGCGGTCTATCAAGCCCGCCAGCACGGCATCGCCAACTTCTCGGTCCTCGTCTCCCACGTGCTCGTGCCGCCGGCGATGGAGGCGGTCCTCTCCTCGCCCAACAACCGCGTCCAGGGCTTCCTTGCCGCCGGCCACGTTTGCACCGTGATGGGCTACACCGAATACGAGCCGATTGCCGCCAAATACCATTGCCCCATCGTCGTCACCGGTTTTGAGCCGCTCGACATCCTTCAGGGCATCGCCATGTGCGTGCGCCAGCTCGAACAAGGCCGCTTCGAGGTCGAGAACCAATACGCCCGCGCCGTCCGCCGCGAAGGCAACGCGCCCGCTCAGCAAATCATCCGTGAAGTCTTCGGCATCGTCCCGCGCAAATGGCGCGGCATCGGCGAAATTCCCCAAAGCGGCCTCGGCCTGCGCGGCGACTATGTCGCGTTTGACGCCGAGCAACGTTTCGGCCTTGCCGACCAGCACGTGGAGGAACCCGCCGAGTGCATCAGCGGCCTCGTTCTCCAAGGCATCAAGAAACCGCACGATTGCCCGGCCTTCGGCACCCGCTGCACCCCGGAGCATCCGCTTGGCGCGACGATGGTTTCCAACGAAGGCGCCTGCGCCGCCTACTACCGCTACCGGCGGCAGAAGTGAAGCGAAGCTGGCAAACAGAAGCTTGACGCTCTGCACACGACACTCCACGTTTCAGGGGTCATGGAGACACCGGAAAATTTTGCGCTGAGTTGTCCAATCCCGATTTCAAACTATCCGGCCGTGCAGATGGCGCACGGCGGCGGCGGCAGGTTGATGCAGCAGCTCATCGGGAAGATGTTCGCGGCGGCGTTCAGCAACCCGCTGCTCGACCAGCAGCACGACGGCGCGGTGTTCGACACCGGCGGCGCGAAGCGACTGGCGTTCACCACGGATTCCTACGTCGTGCGGCCATTGTTTTTCCCCGGCGGTGACATCGGCAAGCTGGCGGTGTGCGGCACGGTGAACGATCTGGCGATGTGCGGCGCGCGGCCGCGTTACCTGAGCTGCGGGTTCATTCTCGAAGAAGGGCTGCCGATGGATACGCTCTGGCGCATCGTCCAGTCCATGCGCCGTGAGGCGGACGTGGCGGGCGTGCAGATCGTGACGGGCGACACGAAGGTCGTGGACAAGGGCAAGGGCGACGGCATTTTCATCAACACGGCCGGCATCGGCGTGTTGGAGCACGACCGCGTCATTGTGCCGAAGAGCGTCCGGCCCGGCGACGCCATCCTGATCAACGGTGACGTGGGCCGCCACGGCATTGCGATCATGGCGGTGCGCGAGGGGCTGGAATTCGAGACGGCCATCGAGAGCGACTGCGCGGTGCTGTCAGGGTTGGTGATGGACGTGCTAGCAGCGGGTGTTGAGGTCCACTGTATGCGCGACCTGACACGCGGTGGCTTGGCGAGCGGCCTCAACGAAATCGCCGGGTCGGCCGATGTCGGCATTGTCTTCGACGAGGTGGCGGTGCCTGTGCGCGAGGATGTGCATGGCGCGTGTGAGATTCTTGGCTTCGACCCGTTCTACGTTGCCAATGAGGGTCGTTTTGTCACATTCGTCGCAGCGGCGGACGCCGAACGCGCGCTGGCTGTGATGCGCGCCCATCCGCTTGGGACGGACGCGCGGCTTATTGGTCACGTAACGACAGAATCGCCCGGTCTGGTGACGATGAAGAGCCAGATTGGCGCGACGCGGATCGTGGACATGCTCAGTGGGGAGCAATTACCTAGGATTTGCTGAGCCCCACAGGAGGCCGGGGAGACGGCGTTGTTCTTCAAAAGATGCAACGCCCGCAAAATAATCACCAACCGTAGCGTAGTTCGATTGGGGGTGCTACCTTATGCTCCTTTGTTTCAAGCGTGGCGCTTTTTGGGCGCTACAACAGTTGTTTTAGGAGAATGACATGGTAATGAATTTGGCAAGACCGGCGATGCCGTCGGATGACAAGCGCTGGAAGATCGTCAATGCGACGATGCGCCGTCATGGGTATTCGCACCACTCGTTGATCGAGGCGTTGCACACGGTCCAGGAAATCTTCGGTTATCTGGACGAGATCGCCCTGAAGTTCGTGGCAAAATCACTGCGCGTGCCGCTCAGCAAAGTCTATGGCGTCGCGACGTTCTACAACTTCTTTACGCTCAAACCGCAAGGCGAGCATACCTGCGTCGTATGCATGGGCACGGCCTGCTACATCAAGGGCGCGCCGCAGATCCTGGACGCGATCGAGCAACTCGCCAAGATCAAGCCGGGCGAAACGACGGCGGACCGCAAGCTGTCCGTGATCTCGGCCCGGTGCTTCGGCTCGTGCGGGCTGGCGCCAGCGGTGGTGTTTGACGGCGAGGTTGCCGCCAAGGTCACACCGGCGGTTGCCACGGAAAAGATTCGGAGGTGGTTGAATCCATGACACCAGAAGAACTACACAAAATCGCTGAGACTGAACTGGAGGCGAAACAGAAGGTCGGCCACACGCTCTGCGTTTGCATGGCCGCCGGCTGCGTCTCCACGCACGCGGACAAGGTCAAGGAATCGCTGGAGCAGCAGATCGAGAAGCACGGTCTCAAGGAAACGTGCAAGGTCAAGGGCGTGGGCTGCATGGGACTTTGCATGGCGGGACCGTTGGTGGCCGTGGAGCAGACGGGCGCGCTCTACCAGATGGTGGCGCCGCAGGACGCGGAGGAGATCGTCAAGAACCTCGGCAAACCACCGGTGAAACGCATCGAGTGCGACACGACACAGCCGTTCTTCATGCGGCAGAAGAAGATCGTGCTGGAAAACTCCGGCATCGTGGATCCAGAGCGCATCGAGGAATACGTCGCCGCCAAGGGCTATGAAGCCTTGCTGGAGGCGCTGACCTCAATGCACGCTGCGGAGGTGGTCGAGCAGGTTTCCAAGAGTGGCCTGCGCGGCCGTGGTGGCGCGGGATTCCCGACGGGCTTGAAATGGGGCACCGTCGCGAAGGCTCGCGGCGACCGGAAGTTCGTCATTTGCAACGGCGATGAAGGCGATCCGGGCGCGTTCATGGACCGCAGCGTGCTGGAGAGCGACCCGCATCGCGTGCTGGAAGGCATGGCCATTGCCGGCTACGCGGTCGGCGCCAGCCAGGGTTACATCTACGTCCGCGCCGAATATCCGCTGGCGGTCAAGCGGCTCAAGGACGCCATCAAACAGGCGGAGCGGATCGGCCTGCTCGGCCACAACATCTTCGGCACCACATTCAGCTTCAACATTGAAGTGCGTCTCGGCGCGGGCGCGTTCGTCTGCGGCGAGGAGACGGCGCTCATCGCGTCGGTGGAAGGCAAGCGCGGCCAGCCGCGTCCGCGTCCGCCGTTCCCGGCCGAGCGCGGCTTGTGGGATTGCCCGACGCTGATCAACAACGTCGAGACCTTTGCAAACATCCCGCCGATCATCCGCAATGGCGGCGAGTGGTTTGCCGGCATCGGCACCGAGAAGGGCAAGGGCACCAAGGTGTTCGCGCTCGCGGGCGCGATCAACAACACCGGCCTCATCGAAGTGCCCATGGGCATCTCGCTGCGCGAGATCATCTTCGAGATCGGCGGCGGCATTCCCAACGGCAAGAAATTCAAGGCCGTGCAAACCGGCGGCCCCTCCGGCGGTTGCATCCCGGAGCAATTCCTCGACATGCCGGTGGATTACGATTCGCTGGCGAAAGTCGGCTCGATCATGGGCAGCGGCGGCATGATCGTGATGGACGAGACCTCGTGCATGGTGGATGTGGCGAAGTTCTTCATGGAATTTTGCATGACGGAGAGCTGCGGCAAATGCGTGCCCTGCCGGGTGGGTACCAAGCAGATGCATGAGTTGCTCAGCAAGATCACCACGGGCAAGGCAACGGCAGACGACCTGGCAATGCTCGAAGAGCTATGCGACGTCGTCAAGAACACCAGCCTCTGCGGTCTCGGCATGACCGCGCCCAACCCCGTTGTCAGCACGCTGCGTTACTTCAAAGACGAATACATGGCCCATATTCACGACCGGCGTTGTCCCGCGGGTGTGTGCAAGATCGGAAAGGAGCAGTTGGCGACCGTATGAACCCTTCAGCTCAAAAAACTCTCAGCGTCAAGACGCTGCAAATCAACGGCAAGGACGTCAGCGCGCGCGAGGATCAGACCATCCTCGATGTGGCGCGCGAGAACGGCGTCTTCATTCCGACGCTCTGCAACCTGGACGGCCTGACGCCCATCGGCGCGTGCCGTCTCTGCCTCGTGGAGATCAAAGGCGCGCGGCGGTTGCTGCCGGCGTGCATCACGCAGGTCCAGGAGAACATGGAGGTGTTCACCAACACCGAGGTGCTGGTGAAATACCGCAAGATGATCCTGGAATTGCTTTTTGCGGAGCGCAACCACGTCTGCTCGGTCTGCGTTTCCAACGGCCACTGCGAGCTGCAAGGCATGGCGCAAAAGCTCGGCGTGGACCATATCCGCTACCCGTACATCTATCCGAAACTGTCGGTGGATGCTTCGCACGACCGGTTCGCTGTGGACCACAACCGCTGCATCCTGTGCCAGCGTTGCGTGCGCGTCTGTGACGAAATTGAAGGCGCACACACATGGGACGTGCAGGGCCGTGGCACGGCATCGCTGGTGATCACCGATTTGAACCAGCCGTGGGGCACGTCGGAAAGCTGCACCAGTTGCGGTAAATGCGTGCAGGTCTGCCCGACGGGCACGTTGTCTGAAAAGGGACGCGCTTCGGGCGAAATGACCAAACGCGAGTTCCTGCCCTACCTGACTTTGATGCGAGAGGAGCGAGCATGAGCAAAGCACGAATTGCGACGATTTGGCTGGATGGATGTTCCGGCTGCCACATGTCCTTCCTGGACATCGATGAGCGGCTGATCGAACTGGCGGACAAGATCGAGCTGGTTTACAGCCCGCTCGTGGACGCGAAGGAATATCCGGAGAATGTGGATGTCTGCCTTTGCGAAGGCGCCATCAGCAACGAGGAAGACCTGCACAAAATCCAGAAGGTCCGCGCGCGCACCAAGGTTCTGGTGTCGCTCGGCGACTGCGCGGTGAACTCCAACGTTCCCAGCATGCGCAACCCGTTCGGCGTCGAGGCCATCTGCCAGCGCGCCTACATCGAGAACGCGCAACTCAACCAACAAATTCCAAAACAGGTCATTCCGCCGCTGCTGAAGCACGCGCGGCCGATCCACGAGTGCGTCAAAGTGGACGTGTTCGTGCCGGGCTGCCCGCCGTCGGCCGACGACATTTATTACGTCGTGAGCGAACTTTTGGCGGGGCGGATGCCCGACACCGCCTCCAAGACGCGGTTCGGCGCTTAGGAGAAACTTTTATGGGCAAACAGATTGTCATTGATCCGGTCACGCGCATCGAGGGGCACTCGAAGATCACCATCTTCCTCGACGACAAGGGCGAGGTGCAGGATGCGCAGTTCCATGTCACGCAGTTCCGCGGGTTTGAAAAATTCGCCGAGGGCCGGCCTTTCACGGAAATGCCCGCGCTCACCGCGCGCACTTGCGGCATCTGCCCCGTCAGCCACTTGATGGCGGGAGCGAAAGCTTGCGACGCGCTGATGGCTGTGCAGATTCCGCGCACCGCGGTGCATCTGCGCCGCATCATGAATCTCGCGCAGATCGTTCAGTCGCACGCGCTGAGCTTCTTCCACCTGAGTCTGCCGGACCTGCTGCTCGGCATGGATGGCGATCCCGCCACCCGCAATATTTTCGGCGTCCTGGCGCAACAGCCGCAGATGGCGCGCGACGGCGTCGCGTTGCGCAAGTTCGGCCAGCAGATCGTTGAGATGCTCGGCGGCAAACGCATCCATCCCGCATGGATCGTCGCCGGCGGCGTCGCCGAGCCGCTCACCGCCGAGAAACGCGACAAGATCGTCGCGATGATTCCCGACGCGATGGCCATCATCCAGCGCACGCTCGACTGGTACAAAGGCACGTTTGAACAGTTCCGCACCGAGATCCGGACGTTCGGCAACTTCCCCAGCATGTTCATGGGTCTCGTCTCGCCGCACGAGGAGGACGAGCATAACGCGCTGCTGGAGCACTACGACGGAGTGCTGCGGTTCGTTGACGCCAGCGGCAACGTGGTTCTCGACAACGTGGATCCAGCCCGCTACCTCGATTATATCGCCGAGGCGGTCGAGCCGTTCTCCTATCTCAAGTCGCCCTACTTCAAGTCTCTCGGCTACCCGAACGGCATCTATCGCGTCGGCCCGCAGGCCCGGTTGAACGTCATTGATCGCCCCGGCACGCCCAAGGCCGACCAGGAATGGACCGAGTTCCGCGCGTTGCGGCGCGGTGTCATCCTCAGCTCGTTCCACCAGCACTACGCGCGGCTCGTGGAAATCCTCTACGGCATCGAAAAGATGGAGCAGCTCCTGAACGAGCCGGACATCCTTAGCAAACACGTCCGCGCCTTCGCCAAGCCGAACAAGCATGAAGGCGTCGGTGTCTCCGAGGCCCCGCGCGGCACGCTCATGCATCACTACAAGATTGATGACAACGGTCTCATCACGTGGGTGAACATGATCATTGCCACCGGCCACAACAACCTCGCCATGAACCGCGGCGTCGCGCAGGTGGCCAAGCATTACGTCAAGGGCAGCAAGCTCAAGGAAGGCGCGCTCAATCGCGTCGAGGCTGTCATCCGCTGCTTCGACCCGTGCTTGAGTTGTTCCACGCACGCGCTCGGCCAGATGCCGCTAAGCATTGAGCTGCTCGGCCCCGGCAACGAACTCCTCGACCACGTCCAGCGAGGCTGATTATCCGCGACTCCGTCGCGGGACATCATCATCATACCCGCCACGGAATGGCGGGTTGCGATGGCGTCTCTGCGTTGAAAGGGCGGCATCTCCAATGCAGAGGCGCAAAGGGGCACAGGGAAACGCCAAGGAAGAATCCAAGCGGCGGGGCAAACGGTTTTCGATGGGGGAAGCAGAGAGTAAAAAGCTAAGAATGAAGAGTTCGCAGGAACCTCAACTCTTAACTCTTCACTCGCCTCGCGGCGTCTAGAAGCACGACACCGGGTCTATGCGCTTCTTGACGGCGTACAAGTAAAACAGGTTCAGAAAGAACTCGTTGAGGTAGAAACGGGTTGGAAAGAATCGCTTGACCATCCCGCTGAAGGAATAGAAATCCTCATAGCATTTCCACGGCCCGTCCTTCAGCTCTTCCAAGGTCATGTTTTTGGGACGGAAAACCGGGTCGTCCCACTCATATTCCTCGAAACGCTGGTGGATGAGGCGGCCTTCGGCGGTGAGCTTGGCCATGAGTTGCGTGCCGGGGCGGGGCGTGAGGAGACTGAAGAAAGCCATGGGCGGTTTGATCAGCCGGCAGAAGTCAATCGTGCGCTGGACGGTCTGCACGGTGTCCTCGTCGAAGCCAAGGATGAAGTTGAGCGAATACGGGACGCGATGGCGGTCCAGCCCGTGTAACAGGTCGCGATACTCCGCGACGCTGTTGTGATGCTTCTTGATGCCGTCCAGACTGATCGGGTTGACGCTTTCGATGCCGAGGTTGAGGTGGAAGCAGCCTGATTTCTTGGCGAGCTTCACATATTCCTCGTCACGGATGGACTTGAAGGTGGTCAAACCGCTCCAGCGCACTTTGAGAGGAATCATGCCGCGGAAAAGTTCCTTGGCGCGATTCACGTTGCCGCCGATGTTGTCGTCCACGATGTGGAGGTTGCGGCTGGGGAGTGACTTGATTTCGTCGAGCACCTGGCCCACGGGACGGAAGCGGTATTTGCGGCCGTAGAGTGCCTGCACTTCGCAGAACTGGCAGCCGTGCGGGCAGCCACGCGTGGTCTGGACCGGATAAATGTTGTAGAGGAACTTCGACATGTTCAGCAAATCGAACCGCGGCCGGGGCAGGTTCTGCATGTCGCAAAGTTCGGGGGCCTTATAGCGCGGTTTAAGCCGGCCGTTCTGGGCGTCGGCGATGACGTCCGCCCAGACGGTTTCGGCCTCGCCGATCACGATGGAGTCCACGTGATCCTGGAGGCGCTCCGGGGCGAGACTGGCGTGGATGCCGCCCGCCACGACCTTGATGCCGCGTTTGCGGAAAGCCTGTGCGACCTCGATGGCGCGTTTTTCGGCGGCGCAAAGAACCGTCAAACCCACCAGATCGTAATCGATACTCGTATCAAGCTTTGTGTGGAACTCGTCCACAAGATGGATCTCCGCCGTTTTGGGGGTCAGACCCGCCAGATACGGCAGCGTGATCGGTATGATCCATCGCCTTCTCTTTTGAAACAGTGTGCCATTCCGGCGATAAGACGCCGGCATTGCCAACAAAATCTTCATGACTCAAGAAAACCGTGTAATGCGAAGTTCCTTACGGAACGGAAAGGATGGATTCTATGCCGTCAGCCGGCTTCGTCAACACATCGCTGTTACAGAATTGTCATAATTGGCGAGTTTGAGAGTTGCCATGCGAAAACTCCCCTGCCACTTCGCGCTTGCTTCAGCGCGGTTTGGAACCCAAAACTCCCGCCAATCTCATGGCCAAAGCATTGATTATCGGCTACGGCAACCCCTTGCGCAGCGACGACGGCTTGGGCTGGCACGCGGCGCGCCTGCTCGCCGACACCGCGGCAGTCCACGATGCCGAGGTGGTCACTTGTCACCAGTTGATGCCGGAACTGGCGCCGCAGATCAGCCATGCGACCCTCGTCATCTTCGTGGATGCCGCCAGCGAGGGTGTGCCAGGCCGGCTCGATTGGCGGCGCGTGGAGCCCAAGGCGGGAACGTCGTCGTTTGCGCACCACGTCAGCCCGGAATTGCTGCTCGCCATGGCCAAGGAACTCTACGGTTGCAGTCCGCAGGCGTTTATCGTCAGCGTCGTCGGCGGGACTTTCGAGTGTGGCGAAGAACTCTCCCCGACCGTTCGCGCTGCGCTGCCGGCACTGGTGGAACGGGTAGACGATCTGCTTTCCGGCAAGACCTGACAGCCGCGAGAGCGCCCGGTCATCATCCTTCACGACGACAGCAGCAGCAACCGGCCAATCTCCTCGTAGGTTTCCACGACATGTGTGGCGTCGCGGAGTTCGTCGGCGGGATGCGTGTTGGTGATGGCGATGACTTTCATGCCGGCGGCCAGCGCCGCAGTGACGCCCGGCTTGGAATCCTCGATGACCCAACAATCCTTCGGCGCCGCCCCGAGCAGTTCTGCCGCGCGAAGAAAAACATCCGGCGCTGGTTTGCCGTGTTCGACTTCCGCGCTGCTGACGATCACGGGGAAAAACCGGCGCAGGCCTTTGAGCGACAGCACGGTTTCAATGAACATTCGCTCCGAACCGGAGGCGAGCCCAAGCCGGCAGCACGGGGCCAGCTTCTCCAACAATTCGGGTAGCCCGGCAAAGATCGGCTGGAGCTGCCGCACCACCTCGATCACGCGCCGCCGCTTCATCGCCATCAATTCCTCCAGCGGTTGTGGCGGTTTATTTTTGGCGATGAAGTCTTCCCACAGCTCGAAATCCGAGCGGCCCACATAGCTGTCGAAGTCTATCCCATGGTCAAGGCCATAGCCGAGATCGTGCATCACTTCGAGAAAAGCCTGTTCATGGAGCGGTTCGCTGTCCACGATCACGCCGTCCATGTCAAAAATCACTGTGCGCAACATTTCCATCGTGCAACGAGTTTCACCGGCTGTCGCGGGCGTTCAAGCGTAAAAACGGAGATTCGCAGGAGGCGAAAACAATCTGCACCCGCACGCCGTGCTTGCGCAAACAGACGGCTGCTCTAAACTCGGGGCCATTATTGGCAATACAGGAATGAAACCAAACCCTCTGATTCTGGCCATCGTAATGTTGTGTTCCAGTTCCATATCCGGCGCCGCGGATGTGTTGTCGCCGCGCCATCTCTTCCTGGACCCGGCTTTCGTCCAGCAGGCTGAGAAAGTGTCGCTCCACGTCAATCCGCCGCAGCAACGCGAGGTCGTGATCCGGCCCGACAAACCGTGGGAGCAGCTCATGATCAGCCTGTTTCTCACGGTGCGGGACGAGGGGGGCAAGCTGCGGATGTGGTATATCTGTCGCGACAAGGCCAACAATCCCAACGTCGCCTACGCCGAGTCGAAGGATGGCGTTCACTGGACCAAGCCCAACCTCGGCATCGTCACTTACGACGGCAGCAAGGAGAACAACCTCGTCGGTCTGACCTCGCTCGAAGGCGTCGTGTTTCAAGATCCCAATGCGCCCTCGCAGGAGCGTTACGCCTACGTGACCCATCTCTGGACGGAAGGCATCGTGCGGTTTCACTCGCCGGACGGCTTGCATTGGCAGCGTGACAAGACGCCGTTGCTGCGGCTCGGCGCCGACACGCAGAATGTGACGTTTTGGGATGAGCGGCTTGGCAAGTATGTGCTCTACCTGCGCGGTTGGGTGCGCGGCGCGGACAAGAGGCTCTATCGCAAGGTGGTGCGCGCGGAGATTCCGAACCTGACCACGCCGCTGGGCATTGGCCCGTCGCCCAAGAGCCTTTATCTTTGGGGCAAGGAGAAGGTGCCCGTGATCGGCAACGAGTTCCCGACGGTCTTCGCCGCGGACGAGAGCGATCCGCCGAACAGTGATGTCTATAACCTCTCGGCCCAGCCTTACCCTCTCGATCCGCGCTGGTACGTCGGTTTCCCCTCGATGTTCCAGCGCGAAAAGCGCATGGGCGACGGACGGCTGGAAGTGCAGTTCACCGGCAGCCGCGACGGCATCATGTGGCATCGTTACGACCGCAAGCCCTACGCGCCATTGGGTCTGGAAGGTTCCGAGAGCGCGAACATGACGTTCATGGGCACGGGCCTGGCCGTGCGCGGCGACGAGATATGGCAATACGGCCCCACTTTCCATTCCAAGCACGGCGACGTGGAAGCGCGCAAGCGCAGGACCGACGGGTTCGTTTACCGCTACGTCCAGCGCGTGGATGGCTTCGTCTCGCTGGATTTCGACTCGGCGGGTGGCCGATGTGTGACCGCGCCCGTGAAGGTGGATGGTGCGCGCCTGCTTCTCAACGTGGACACCGGCGCGTTGGGCCAGTTGCGGGTCGGCGTGCAGGACGCCGAAGGAAAACCCATTGGCGGGTTCAGCGTGGACGACTGCAAAGTCCTCCAGACCAACTCCACGCGCGCAGAGGTAAGTTGGACGGGCGGCGCTGAGCTTGCCGCACTCAAGGGACGCGACGTGCGGCTGACATTCACGGGGTCACGCGCCAAACTCTACAGTTTTCGTTTTGAGTGATGAATATGAACCGGTTCGTTTTCGGCGCCCTGCTCTCGTTTTGCATCGTGGCGCAGATGCATGCCTCGGAATCGCGCGACATCATGTTGCGCGAACTGCCGCTGTTGTTTGCGGACGACAGCGGGATCGCGGCGACCAACGGTGTTGTCCGCACCGTGCATCCGGCGCGCACGCTCAACGCGCCGGTGATCGAGGCGGACCGGCCCTGGGAAGGCAGCCGCGTTTACATCTACGGGTCGGTTTATTTCGACGAAGCAGCCCGCCAAGTGCGCATGTGGTATATGAGCCGCCCGCAAGCCTACAGCGGTGATTGCGTGCTCTACGCCGTCTCGCAAGATGGCGTGCGATGGACCAAGCCATCCCTGGACATCCACGCGCTCGCCGGCTCGGCTGAGAACAACATCGTCTTCAACATACACAGTCCCAGCGTGCTGCTGGACACGCGCGAGACCGATCCCGCGAAACGCTACAAGATGCTCGGCGCGAAATCGGGCGGCTACCATGCTGCATTCTCCTCCGATGGTCTGCACTGGACGTACTACCCGAAGAATCCGGTGCTGAAACATTCCGACACCATTACGCTGGCGCAGGACCCGGCGACTGGCGAGTATCTCGCGTATCACAAACGCCCCGCGAAAGTCCGCGGTTTCGGCCGCCGCGTCGTGTGGCTCTCGCGCAGCCGCGATTTTCAGGAGTGGACGGAATCGGAACTGGTCTTCGCGCCGGATGAGGAGGACGACACGTGGGCCCAAGGGCCGCGCCAGCGCACGGAAGTCTATAACATGTCGGTCTTCCCGCACGCGGCGGGTTTCATCGGGCTGCCCACCCTCTTTCGCGTCACGGCCCCGAACCGGCCGAAGTCGGAGATAACACCGGGCCAGAGTCCCGACGATGGCCCGATTGAAGTGCAACTGGCCACCAGCGCCGACGGACGCACGTGGCGGCGCACACAACCGCGCGTGAATGTCATTCCGCGCGGCGCGCCGGGCACTTTCGATGGCGGCTCCATCCTCGGCGTTTCCAGCACTGCCGCCCATGTCGGCGACGAGACGTGGGTGTATTACACGGCGATGACGACAACCCATGGCGGGCCGATGCCGCCGAAACGCCTGACCATCGGCCGCGCGGCGTGGCGGCGGCATGGGTTCGTCTCGCTCGACGCCGCGGAGCATGGGCGGGTGGAAACGAAACCGTTGCGGCTGGGCGCGGCATCGCTGGTCGTCAACGCCGACGCCCACGGCGGCCAACTGCGTGTGGCGTTGCTTGAGACGGACGGACGGCCCATCACCGGTTGCGCCTTGGACGACAGCGAGACGTTGCGCGAGAACGCCGCGCGCTGGACTGTGCGCTGGCGATCCGGCGCGCGCGCGCCCACGGATCGCCCGGTACGCGTGGTCTTGGAAATGACCCACGCGCGTCTCTTCAGCTTGTCGTGCGAAGCCGCGTCACGCTAGGAAGGAAAACCACGAACCCAATGAAAACACGTATCTCAATTTCCTTTGCCCGCTTTGTGATCGTTGTCCTGACCAGCCTGTTCTGGCTCACCGCTGTCGCTGTGGTGGACGCCGACAGCCCGCAGACCGTCCGCCTGCTCACCGTGGGCAACAGTTTTTCCCGCAACGCAACGTGGTATCTGCCGGACTTGGTGAAGGCGGGTGGGCACAAGCTCGTTCACCGGCCCATCGTGGTCGGTGGCGCGTCGCTGCAATTGCACGCGGAGAAATTCCAGCGGAATGAGTTGGACATCCACGACAAGGGAGGTCTCTACACCAACAGCCGCAGTCTGAAGCAGGAACTGACGATGGACCGCTGGGACTTCGTGACCATCCAACAGGCCAGCATCAAGAGCCACGACATTGCCACCTACCGGCCTTACGCGGAGCAGCTCCGCGCGTTCATTGCTAAACACGCACCGCAAGCGAAGCTGTTGGTGCATCAGACATGGGCCTACCGTTGCGACGATCCGCGTTTCGGCGCCACGACGCCGAAGCCCGGCGAGCCGGCCACGCGCAAGGACATGTATCGCATGCTCACCAACGCCTACCGGACGATCGCAGCGGAGTTGGGCGCGCGTGTCATTCCGGTGGGCGACGCATTTGAGATGGCCGACACCGACGAGAAATGGTGCTACCGGCCCGATACCACCTTCGATTTCAAGAACGTCCGAAGTCCGGCGCTCCCCGACCAGACGCATTCGCTGCACACGGGCTGGCAATGGAAGAAGGGCAAGGACGGAAAACTGAAGTTTGGCATGGACGGTCATCACGCCAACATCGCCGGCCAGTATCTCGGCGCGTGCGTCTTCTACGAAGTGTTGTTTGGCGAGAGTGTGGTCGCCAACCGATTCGTTCCCAAGGGACTCGACCCGGCTTACGCGCGGTTTCTCCGCGCAACGGCGCACAAAGCGGTCGCGAACCTCAAACACTGATGCCTTTGTCACGAACACATCGCGCGCTCCCCCGGCAAGTCTCGCTGGTGGCCCAAACCGCGCAGCTCTTGCGCGAGGAGGTGCAAGAAGGCCGGTGGCGCGATCATCTGCCGGGCGAGCGGGAGTTGTGCGAGAGGTTTCAAGTCAGCCGGCCGACGGTGCGCGGCGCACTCGAGCAACTCCGTCGTGAAGGCTGGCTCAATGTCGCCCACGGTAAACGCCGCCGCATTCTTGCACCGCCGCGCCGCGTCACGAGCGGTTCGTGGTCGAGAACGATCGGTCTGCTCTCGCCCGTGCCGCTGAAGAGTCTGCCGCCATTTGTGCTTTGCTGGACCGACGAGCTGCGTACGCACCTGTCGCAGGAGGGTTTCGAGCTGGAATTTCACGTCAGTCAGAAATGCTTCGCGCCCCGCCCGGCGGGCGCGTTGGCGGCTCTCATGGCTCGGACGCCGGCGGCGGTGTGGGTGCTGTTTCGATCCACAGGCGAAACGCAGCGGTGGTTCGTTGAACAGAAACATCCATGTCTACTGGCCGGCACCTGCGCATCCGACATCGAACTGCCGTCGGTGGACGTGGATCATCGCGCAGCGGCGCGCCACGCTGCGTCTTTGCTCTGGCGCAAGGGTCACCGGCGCGCGGCGCTGCTGTTGCCGAAGGGTGCCTTCGGCGGTGACACGGAGACGGAAGCGGGCTTTCGCGAAGGGTTCACAGCCAGCGCCCGGGATCCCGGCGAGCCGCTGGTGCTGCAACACGACGGTTCGGTGGCGGGCGTGGCATCCTGCCTCAACGCGGCGTTGCGTCCTCCGCGGCCGGTCAGCGCATTTCTCGTGGCGCGGACGGCGCATGTGTTGACGGTGGTGACCTATTTGCTGCAACGTGGCCTGCGCATCCCACAGGACGTGGCGGTGATTTCGCGGGACGACGATGCGTTCCTGGAGTTCCTCACGCCAGCCTTGTCCCGTTACGTGAGCGCGCCGGAAAACTTCGCGCGGCGGCTGTCGCATGCGGCCATCCAACTCGCGCAGACCGGTTTCACGCCCATCAAACCGATCCGGCTGATGCCCGGGTTCATGGCAGGCGAGACGGTCTAGGAAGTCCCGCAAGGGCGTGCGGCTGGCGTCATCGCCAACTGGTCAGTCCGCATGACCACTTGAACGGCCTTGCCGGCATCACGCAGAACGGGAACAATCAGCCCGCTCATGAAAACGCACCATCACCGCTTGTTCGGCCCGTCGATTACCGCAGCGGCGATCGGCCTTTCCTTTCTCCTCAACTCGCCTGCCGCAGAGACTGCTGCGCCCTTGCTTGAAAAGCAGAATCTCTTCGAAGCGCGAACCAATGGCTATTGGACCTGCCGCATCCCCGGCATCGCCGTGACGAAGAACAACACCGTGTTGGTCACCACCGAGGCCCGGCCGGGACGCGGTGGTGACTACGATTTCAATGACGTGCTGATGCGCCGCAGCACGGACGGCGGCAAGAGTTTCGGCCCCGTCGTCAAGCTGGTGGACCACACCGCCTATGGCGATGGGCCGGTGAACAACTTCGTGATGATTCCGGACCGGGACAGCGGCCGGGTGGTGGCTGTGTTCTGTCATGATTACGCCCGGGTCTTCACGATGCACAGCGACGACGACGGCGCGACTTGGAGCAAGCCGGTTGAGATTACCAGCGCATTCGAGCCGTTCAAATCCGACTACCCCTGGCGGGTTTGCGCCACCGGCCCCGACCACGGTACGCAACTGCGCAACGGCCGCATGATCATCCCGATCTGGCTTTCCGATGGCAGTGGGAAGGAATTCGGGAAAGGCAAGCATCGCGGCCATCGGCCGTCCATCGTTGCCGTGGTTTACAGCGACGATCGTGGGACGACATGGAAACGCGGTGGCATTGTTTGCCGCCACGGCGACGTGATTGACGGCGTGACCGTGGTCAACCCCAGCGAAACCGTCGCCGTGGAGTTGGCGGATGGACGCGTGATGTTCAACATGCGCAGCGAGTCGAAGATCAACCGCCGATTGGTGGCGATCAGCCCCGACGGCGTTTCCGGCTGGACCGGCCACCGCTGGGACTCGGCGCTGCTCGAACCGGTTTGCATGGCCAGCTTGATTCGCCACGGTTGGCCGAAAGGCAGACAGCCCGGGCGCATCCTGTTCGCCAATCCCAGCAATCTGGAGAACGAGTTGATCCGCCCCGGAGGCAGTCTGGCCCACGACCGCAAGCGGCTTACGATCAAGATGAGCCTCGATGACGGCGCGACCTGGCCGGTCTCGAAAATCCTGGAGCCAGGTCCGGCAGGCTACAGCGACATTGCCGTGCTGGCCGACGGCACCATCCTTTGTCTCTACGAAGCCGACATCGTCACTCGCATGTGCGACGACCGCTATGTGCGTCTGGCCCGCTTCAACCTCGAATGGCTCAAGAGCCGTTCGGATCAACCCAACCTGCCCACCGTGGATATCTCTGGCGAGACTTCCCGCCACGTCATCGTCGCGCAAGGCACCGAGACGGTTTATCAAGGCCATCCAACGACGCTGCTGTTGCCCGACGGCAAGACGATGTTCTGCGTCTGGACGCTCAACCACGGCGGGCCATGCGGTCCGATGAGACGCAGCGACGATGGCGGCCGAACCTGGAGCGAACTGCTGCCCGTGCCGGAGAACTGGGCGAAGGCGAGGAACTGCCCAACGCTCCACCGCCTCACCGATCCGCAGGGCAAGACACGCCTGTTTGTTTTCGCGGGCCAGGGGCCGGGCGGCACGCGCCAGCCGGATAATGGCACGATGCAGAAGTCCTATTCGATGGATGAGGGCAAGACGTGGACACCGATGTCCAGTGTGGATCTTGAATGCGTGATGCCGTTCTGCGCCATCGTGCCCATCGAGGGCGGCAAGAAGCTGCTCGGTATGACCAACATCCGCCGTCCCGGCGAGGCGAAGGACAAACTTTCCAACATCGTCGCCCAGAGTCTCTCGGAAGACGGCGGCTTGACGTGGACCGCTTGGCGCATCGTTCTCGATCTCGGCGAACTCAAACCCTGCGAGCCGGCGCTCGTGCGCTCGCCCGACGGCAAACAGTTGCTCTGCCTGTTGCGCGAGAACAAGGAGCGGATCGCGCTCTACATGACCAGCGACGACGAGGGGCGCACGTGGTCGAAGGCCAAACCGTTGCCTGCCGGCCTGCATGGCGACCGTCACATGGCCCGATACGCCGCCGATGGGCGGCTGGTGGTTTGTTTCCGCGACACAGGCAAGAACAGTCCAACCAAGAACCACTTCGTCGCGTGGGTGGGCCGCTATGAGGGCATCCTCGCCGGACGCGACGGCCAGTATCGGATCAAGCTGCTGCACAGCTACAAAGGCAGCGATTGCGGCTATCCGGGCTTGGAGTTGTTGCCGGACGGCACGTTCGTCGCGACCACCTACATCAAATACCGCCCCGGCCCGGAAAAGAATTCCGTCGTTAGCGTGCGCTTCAAGCTCGATGAGACGGACAAGATGCAGAAGAAGACGGCCAGGCCGCAGAACGCGGACGGTCAAACACATGACCTCGTCGTCATCGGCGGCACACCGGGCGGCATCGCGTGCGCAGTGCGCGCGGCGCGGGAGGGCTTGCGCGTGCTGCTGGTCAACCGCCACGGGCATCTTGGCGGCATCGTCACCAGCGGTCTCGGTGTGTGGGACACGCAGTGGGAGGGCAAGCGCTCGCCGATCTATGACGAGGTGCGCGCGGCCTTGTTTGAGCACTATCGCGTGAAGTATGGCGCGGACTCGCCGCAGTATCGCAGCGCGCTGCCCGGCGCAAGCGGGCACACCAACGGCCGCTACGAACCGCGCGTGGCGGAGCAGATTCTGGAAGCGCTGGTGCGTCGCGAGAAGAACCTCACCGTGCTAAAGAACCTCGTGCCTGTGGCGGTCGAGCGCCAGGGCGCGTTGTTGAAGTCTTTGACACTGGCTGCGCCGCTGGGTGGTGGGGGTCAGATGAAAGTCCGCGCCAGTATCTTTGCCGATTGCACCTATGAAGGCGACCTCGCAGCCCTGGCGAAAGTGCCGTATCGCGTGGGGCGCGAATCCCGTGAAGAACATGGCGAGCCACACGCAGGCATCCTTTTCATGCGGCCCGTCATGGAGCCGCCAACGCCGGAAGTCGCACGGCTCACCGAGTTACGGGGCCGGTTGAAGTTGCGCAAGTTCAGCGGCTGGCAGGCGCCGCTGCCACAAAGCACCGGGGCAGCGGATGGCGCGGTGCAGGCGTGCAACTACCGGACAATCCTCACCACGAATCCTGCGAATCGCGTGCCCATTGCCAAACCGGCCAATTACGACCCTTACTATCTCAAGATGCTGGAGATATTTTCCGGCGTGGAGTCCATCCCCAACGGGAAGTTTGGCTGGAACCGTCCACAGCTCATCGGCCTGCAGACCGCCTACGTCGAAGCCGGCTGGGCGAAACGGCAGCGCATCATGGACGAGCACTGGGACATGACGCTGGGCTTGCTCTATTTTCTCCAGCACGATCCCACAGTGCCGGAGATCGTGCGGCACGCCTGGCTGGAGTATGGGTTGGCGAAGGACGAGTTCGCCGGCAACGGCCACCGCCCCTATGAGATGTATGTGCGCGAAGCGCGCCGCATCGCCGGGCGTGCGTTGCTCACCGAGCACGACGCCACGTTGCCACCCGGCTTGGAGCGCGCGCCCTCCCACGCAGACAGCGTGGCCGTGACCGAATGGTACATGGACAGTCACTCCTGTACACTTGCGCGCATCCCCGGCGCGCTGGAAGAGGGCAAGGCGATGCTGCACCAGGAGACTTTTCCCGGACAAATCCCCTACCGCTGCCTGTTGCCACAAGGCGTGGACAATCTGCTCGTGCCGGTATGCCTGAGCGCCACGCACGTTGCATGGGGCACCGTGCGGCTGGAGCCTGTCTTCATGCAAACGGGTGAGAGCGCCGGTTTCGCCGCCGCGCTGGCCGCGAGGCGCAAGACTGCGCCCGCATCGCTCGACCCCGATCTCCTGGTGAAGACCCTGGCGAAGAACCGTGTGATGGTAAGCTTCTTCAACGATGTGGACGTCACCTCCGACGACCCGCGCGTCGCTGCGGCGCAGTATTTCGGCACCAAGGGTTTCTTTCGCAACTACGACGCGCGGCTCGATGAGCCGCTCACGGAGAGCGTGCGCGCGCTGTGGCAGGACGCCGCCGACAAACTCCGCCAAGGCGTCCTCGATACGGCGAAACTCGCTGTCGCAGTCCATGCCGCGGAAGCGAAGGACTCACCCCGCACTGAAACGCGGCGCGGCGACTGCCTGCTTCAGCTTTGGAACCGACTCCAGCAACCATGAAAACCATCATCTCCCTTGTCATTCTCACCTTTGCGACAGTGGCCGCGGTTGCTGCGGATCCACCGGATCTCCCCATCGTGGACATTTCGAGCGAGGCCTTACGGCATGTCATCATCGCCCAAGGCACGGAGGAGGTCTATCAGGGCCACCCGACGACGGTGTTGATGCCGGACGGCAAGACGATCTTCTGCGTGTGGTGCATCAAACACGGCGGCGCGGCAGGGCCGATGGCGCGCAGCGACGATGGCGGGCGCACGTGGGCGCGGCTGGACGACCAACTGCCGCCCGGTTTCAAGACACACCAAAACTGCCCGAGCATTTATCGGTTGGTTGATCCTGCGGGCAAGGAGCGGCTGTGGGTGTTCTCCGCCTGGCTTGGGAAGCGATTCAGTTCCAACGCGATGCCCAGCATCATGAGCGAGGACGGCGGCAAGACCTGGAAGGAAATGCCGCCGCTCGGTTTCACGTGCGTGATGACTTTCAGCAGCATCGTGCGGCTCAAGGACGGGCGTTACCTAGGCCTCTATCACAAAGGACCCGAAGGCAAAGACCGAAGCCCTCTCGAAGTGCTCCAGACCATCACCTCCGATGGCGGCTTGACGTGGAGCAAGCCGCGCACCGTCGCCAAGGTGGAAGGCAAGGACCCGTGCGAGCCGTTTGGGTTTCGCTCGCCGGAGGGCTCGGAGCTTTGTTGTCTGATGCGCGAGAACAAGCACAAAGGCCGCAGCCTTGTGATGTTTAGCCGCGATGAAAGCCAGACTTGGAGCGCACCCACCGACACGCCGTGGGGTCTCACCGGCGACCGCCACATGGGCGTGCATTCCAAATACGGACGTCTCGTCGTCGCCTTCCGCGATCAGGCGCTGAACAGCCCGACGAAAGGCCATTTCGTCGCGTGGGTGGGTCGCTACGATGACATCAGAATGGGTCGGCCCGGCCAGTATCGCGTCAAGCTCCTGCACAGCCACGCCAGCCGCGTGGGCGATTGCGGCTACCCGGGAGTGGAGCTGCTGCCCGACGGCATGATCGTCGCGACCACCTACATCAAATACCGTCCCGGCCCGGAAAAACATTCGGTTGTGAGCGCGAGGTTCAAGCTGGAAGAAACCGACAGGATGGTGGCTGCGGGCCGGATACTCCCGTCCGTCCAGCCATCTGACCCGGCACAGACAAAAGTGTCTGCGTTGCGGCCCGCCGGCATCCTCATGGACGACGACGCAGGACAGTTCACCGGTGACTGGGTTGAAAGCTCCAGACAACCCGCGCTGGTTGGCAAAGGCTACCGCCACGACAGCAACCGGGAGCAGGGAAAGAAGACCGCGCGCTTCACGCCGGACATCAAGGAGGCCGGCAACTACGAA
Source organism: Verrucomicrobiota bacterium (assembly GCA_016235595.1). Taxonomy (GTDB): domain Bacteria; phylum Verrucomicrobiota; class Verrucomicrobiia; order CAIQCK01; family CAIQCK01; genus CAIQCK01. Next base: position 12,513 of record JACRJX010000008.1, on the reverse strand, counting down.
GTGCGGCTGATCTACGTTGCAACGAACAATCGCGCCACCAAAGTGCCGGTGACCATCGTGAGCGTGGACGGCGAGAAGACCGTGACCATCAACCAGCGCAAGGATGTCCTCGTCGATGGCGTGCCGCATGCGATCGGAGTGTTTAGGTTCGCCGCAGGCAGACAGGGTTCGGTCACGATTTCCAACACGGATGCCGATGGCTTCGTTGTGGTGGACGCAGTGCAGTTCGTTCCGGCTGCCATTGCGAAAGCGGAACGCGAGACCCAGCGAGAGGCGGGTTTCAAAGCGACGCCGGGAGAAGGCGTCACATCTGCCGACAACGCGCGCGCCAAGGCTGCCGCCGCGGTCGCTGTTTCGCCGCTTGCGCCAAAGGGAGCCGCGCCATCCCCGCCAAAGTCGCCGCCTGCGGAACCGGTGCAACTCGCCAAGGACTCGAAACCGCAGGACGTGGACGGCAAGTCCTACGACCTCGTCGTGGTCGGCGGCACGAGCGCTGGCGTGGTGTGCGCCGTGCGCGCCGCGCGCGAAGGCTGCTCCGTCCTACTGGTGCAGCACAACCGCCATATCGGCGGCATGATGAGCAACGGTCTGATGCAATGGGACGCGCTCTACGGCGGGCATCGCGCGCCGCTGTTCACCGAGCTGCTGCGAAACATCGAGCGGTACTACATTGCCACCTACGGCGAGAACTCGCATGACCATCAGGTCGTCCGCTACACGCACGAGCATTACCCGATCAGCTGGGCCGAGCCACGCGTGGCCGAACGCGAGTTCAACCGGCTCGTGGCGGGCGAGACGAAGATCACGCTGCTGCTGGGGCACTATCCGGTCGCGGTCGAACGCGATGGCGCGTTGCTGCGAAGCGTGACGATGCACGAATACAGCGGGCAGAAGGAAATCCGCGTGCGCGGCGCGATGTTCGCCGACGCGACCTACGAGGGTGACTTGTTTGCGTTGGCGAAGGTGCCGTATCGCTGTGGCCGCGAGGCGCGCGACGAATACAAAGAGCCGCACGCCGGCAAGCTCTTCTGCAACATCGCGCCTGGCCCCGCGCCAGTCGATGCTTTGAAGGGCCGGTTGAACATCCGGCCCTACGGCTCGAAACAGGGCAGCATCGATCCGGCCAGCCCGTTCACTGCCGACCGCGCGGTGCAGGCTTACAACTACCGTTTTTGTGTCACGAAAGACCCGGCCAATCGCATCCTTCTCACCGCGCCGCCGCCCAACTACAACCGCGAGGAATACGTCCGCTACGAACGCAAAGGCATCGCCACCAACGCGGGGCCAAACTACAAATCGCACATGAACTCGCCCATCCTGCCGGGCGAAAACCACGACTACCCCGAAGCCGACTGGCCCGCGCGCGAGAAGATCATCCAGCGCCACCTGAACTTCGCGCTCGGATTGATGTACTTCCTCCAGAACGACGAGTCGATCTCGCCGAAGCAGCGCGAGAAGTTCCGCGAGTGGGGTCTGCCGAAGGATGAGTTCGCCGACAACAACCACCTCCCCTACGAAATGTATGTCCGCGAGGCGCGTCGCATTGTCGGCCGCCACGTCTACAGCGAGCACGACAACTCGCTCGCGCCCGGTCTCGGCCGCACGCCGATCCATCCCGACAGCATCGCCACCACCGACTGGTATATGGACTCGCACTCGTGCACGACCGACTCGCGTCCCAATTTCCATTATGACGGGAAGCTCATCCTCACCGAGGAATCGCGGCCCGGCCAGATTCCCTATCGCTCACTGTTGCCGCAGGGCGTGGACAATCTGCTCGTGCCGGCCTGCCTGTCCGCGACGCACATCGCGTGGGGCGCGGTGCGGCTGGAGCCGGTTTGGATGCAGACGGGCGAGGCCGCTGGTTTTGCCGCCGCGCTGGCGAAGCAGCAGAAGACGACGCCCGCACAGCTCGACAGCGACTTGCTGGTGCGGACCCTGGTCAAGCGCTGCCAGCTGGTGAGCTTTTTCAACGACATCAACGTTGGCGGCAAGGAATCGTGGATTCCCGCCGTGCAATACTTCGGCACGAAAGGTTTCTTCGCCAACTACGACGCGAACATGGCCGCGCCGCTGAAACTCACAATCGCCAAAGTCTGGGCGGATGGTTTCGCAAAGCTGCGCGGCGGCAAACTCGATCCCAACGCGCTGGCCCGCGCCGTGGCGAAGGCCGGGCGCGGCGATGACGCGCCGGTGACGGCGGCGGAGTTCGCGGCCATGCTCGCGACATCGCAGACGCTGCCGCAAGGAGGCTTTACACGACAGCGGGCCGTCGAGATGATGTGGCGCGCCGTCCAATGAAAGGAACAATCGAAATGAAAATCCTCATCAGCCTTCTCGCACTGCTCGTTGCGCTCGACGCATCCGCCGCGGCGCCCGCCGCGAAACGCCAGCCTCATCCGTCACTCGTGGCGGTTCAAGATGTGGCCGGCCTGCCGCGCGTGTTGCTCATCGGCGACTCGATCTCAATGGGTTACACGTTGCCCGTGCGGAAACTTCTCGAGGGCAAGGCCAACGTCCATCGCATTCCCACCAATGGAGGCCCCACCAAGAACGGCATCGCCAACATTGACAAGTGGCTCGGCACCGGGAAATGGGACGTTATCCACTTCAACTGGGGCATCCACGACCTGAAGTTCATGCCCGACGGCAAACGCCAGGTGGAGCCGGCCGACTACGAGAAGAACCTTCGCGAGCTGGTCGCGAAGATGAAAGCCACCGGCGCGAAGCTCATTTGGGCCACGATCACACCGATTCCCGACGGTGAATTGCAACCAGGGCGGAGATTCGGCGACGAAGCCGAATACAACGGCATCGCGAAGAAGATCATGGAGGCCAACGGTGTTCGCATCAACGACCTCAATGCCTATATCACGCCACAACTGGACAAGATGCAAAAGCCGAAGGATGTGCACTATACGGACGAAGGCTCCGCGTTCCTGGCGAAGAAGGTTGCCGCCGAGATCGAGGCAGTTCTGCTGAAGCCATCGAAGTAATCGCCCGATGAAAACTGCAAAGACGAAATCAACTCCCTCATCCCGCCTGTCGCAAGCCGAACTGCTCCAACTCAAACGTTGGAACACGCCGACGATCTACAACGGCTGGGAACAGATCACGCGGCACAACGCCGGCGCGGACGGTTTCAACCTCGAAGAATGCCGCGACTTCATGCCGCAGATGGGGCCGATGGTCGGCTACGCGGTGACGGTGGTTGTCGAGCCCAGCAACGTGAAGCACCGCCTGGCAAATCCGCAAGGCTGGAGCCAGTATCGCCGCCACATCGCCAGCGTCCCGGGGCCGAAGATCGTCGTCGTGCAGGACCTCGACAAGCCGCGCACCATCGGTGCGTTCTGGGGCGAGGTCTGCAGCAATACCCACCGCGCGCTCGGCTGCGTGGGCACGATCACGGACGGCGCCATCCGGGATCTCGACGAGATGTGCAACGCCGGCTTCAAAGCGCTCGCGCGCAGGCTCAGCGTCGGCCACGCGTTCGTGCATCCGATCCGGTGGAATTGTCCCGTCGAGGTTTTTGGTCGGCGCATCGAGCCGGGCCAGCTCATCCACGCGGACAAACACGGTTTTCTTGCGATCCCGTTCGGCGAGGAGAAACACCTGCTCGACGCGGCGCGGTTCATGGATGCCAACGAGTGCAGCACGGTGATTCCCGCCGCGCGCGACACGGCCGGCAGGAGTTTGCGAGAAATCCTCGGCGCGATGGACAAGGCCGGGCGGCAGTTCAGCAGGAATGCGGCGGCGAAATTCAAACGGAGAGGCGAATGGTGAGCAGCATGAAGATCGTCGTTCTGGACGGCTACACTCTGAATCCGGGTGACCTGAGCTGGGAGCAATTCAAGTCGCTCGGAGAGTTTGAGACTCACGACCGCACGCCTGCGGCGCTGACGGTGGAGCGGGCGCGGGACGCCGGGATCGTCCTGACCAACAAAACCATCCTCGACCGCCCCGTCATTGCCGCACTGCCGCAGTTGCGCTACATCGGCGTGCTGGCCACCGGTTACAACGTGGTGGACATCGCGGCCGCGCGCGAACGGGGCATCCCCGTCTGCAATGTGCCCGAATACGGCACGGCCAACGTCGCACAGGCGGCGTTCGCGCTGCTGCTGGAACTGACCAATCATGTCGGCCATCACGCGCAGACAGTGCGCGAGGGGCGCTGGACGTCGTCGCAGGACTTCTGTTACTGGGATGTCCCGCTTGTGGAATTGCACGGACGCACGCTCGGCATCGTTGGCTTCGGGCGAATCGGCCAGACGGTGGGTCGCATTGGCCGCGCGTTTGGAATGAAGGTGCTGGCGTTTGACGCCAACGCCACACGCTGCGGCAGCGATGAGGTGCAGTTTACAGACCTCGACACGCTCTTCCGCGAGAGCGACGTTGTCACGCTGCACTGTCCGCTCACGGCGGAGACCCGGGAGCTCATCAACGCCGCGCGGCTGGCGCAAATGAAGCGGACGGCGTTCCTCATCAACACCGCGCGCGGCGGCCTGGTAAACGACGCGGACCTCGCCGACGCACTCAACCACGACCGCCTTGCGGGCGCCGGCCTCGACGTACTCTCGGTCGAGCCGCCACCGGCGGACAATCCACTTCAGCGCGCGAAGAACTGCATCATCACTCCGCACATTGCCTGGGCGACGCGCGACGCCCGCGCGCGGCTCATGAAGGTCGCTGCGGACAACGTCTGCGCCTGGCTGCGTGGACAGCCGCAAAACGTGGTGAATGCCGCGCGATGATTGCCCGCGCGCAAACACTGGCTCTGCGGGGCGCGCGTTTTCTCGCGCGGTCAGCCGTGTGGGCCGCTGCGACCGCGTGTTTTGCCGGAGGTTTTGAATCCATGACATCATCATTTCGATGGAACCCCTTGCCGCCCATTCCCGACCGTGAAGGTTTCGCCGGTTCATTTGCCGGTGTCAGCGGCGGCGCGCTGGTGGTTGCAGGCGGCGCAAACTTTCCCGACAAGCGTCCGTGGGAGGGCGGCACGAAGGTCTGGTATGACTCGGTCTTCGCGCTGGAGACACCGGATGGCGCGTGGCGGCTCGCCGGCAAACTGCCGCACCCGCTCGGGTATGGTGTGTCCGTGACCACGAAGGATGGCCTCGTTTGCATCGGCAGCAGCAGCGCGCAAGGACATCACGCCGATGTGTTCCTGCTGAGCTGGCGCGACGGCAAGCTCACCACCACCTCGCTCCCGCCGCTGCCAAGGCCGTGCGCGAACATGTGCGGCGCATTGCTGGGCCGCACGATTTACGTCGCGGGCGGCATCGCGACGCCGGATGCAACGACGGTCTTGAAGACGTTTTGGGCGCTTGATCTCGGGAACGCAGGGGCGGGTTGGCGTGAGTTGGAGCCGTGGCCTGGCCGCGGGCGGATGCTGGCAACGGCTGGTGTGTGCGAGGGTTCGTTCTTTCTGTTCAGCGGCGCAGCGTTGGGTGCGGGAGCGGACGGCAAGCCGGTGCGCGAGTGGCTGCGCGACGCCTATCGCTACACGCCGGGCCAGGGTTGGCATCGTGTCGCCGACCTGCCGCGCGTCTCCGTGGCTGCGCCGTCGCCTGCGTCTGTCCTCAACGGCAGACTGCTCGTCATCGGCGGCGACGATGGCGCGCAGGTCAACACACCGCCAACCGCGCACAAAGGTTTTCCGCGCGACGTTCTTGCTTACGATCCCAAAGGCGACGCGTGGAAGGTCTCCGGCCAGGTGCCGTTCTCGCTTGTGACCACCACGGCCGTCGAGTGGAACGGTCGCGTCGTCATCCCCGGCGGCGAAGCGAGGCCCGGCGTGCGTTCACCGGAAGTCTGGACTTTTCAGCCGGCTCGTCCACACTGAGCTTCGCGTGAACTCGATTGCTTCCAGAACCACCAGCTACGCCTGGGCCGCCGTCGCGCTGCTTTGGCCCGTGGCGATGTTGAATTATCTCGACCGGCAGATGGTCTCGACCATCCGCGCTTCGATTCGAGCCGACATCCCCAGCATTGCCACCGACGCGCAGTTCGGCGTGCTGATGGCGATTTTCATGTGGATCTACGCGCTGCTCAGCCCCATCGGCGGGTTCGTGGCGGACAGGTTCAATCGCCGCTGGACGGTCATTGGCAGCTTGTTTGTCTGGTCGGCGGTGACGTGGCTCACTGGTCACGCAAACACCTACGGCGAGATGAAATTCTACCGCGCGCTGATGGGCATTAGCGAAGCGTTCTATATCCCGGCGGCGCTGGCGCTCATTGCGGACTTTCATCCCGGCGGCACGCGGGCGCGGGCGGTGGGCATCCACCAGACGGGCATCTATACGGGCATGGCGCTCGGCGGCATCGGCGGCTACATCGCACAGATGAGCAGTTGGCGGAACTGTTTCACGTGGTTCGGCGCGGCGGGTGTGGCCTATGCAGTGGTGCTGATGCTGGCGCTGAAAGATGCGCCTTCCGCGAGCGGCGAGGCTCGGCGGGGCAAATCGCACATCACCATCGGCGACACGGTCCGTGCGTTGTGGACCCAGCCGGCGTTCTGGATTCTGGTGATGTATTTCACGCTGCCGGCCATCGGCGGATGGGTCACGAAGAACTGGCTGCCGACGTTCTTGGCCGACACATTCAAGCTGAAGGAAGGCCCTGCCGGACTCTCGGCCACGGGCTACATCCAGATTGCGTCGTTTGCCGGCGTGTTGTTCGGCGGCGTGCTGGCCGACTATTGGATGCGGGCAACGGACCGCGGGCGCATCTACACCAGCGCCGTCGGCATGGCGCTGTGCGTGCCCGCGCTGCTTGGACTTGGCTACGCGTGGAACATCGGCGCGGCCATTGTGTTCATGATCCTCTTTGGCCTCGGCTGGGGATTTTTCGACTGCAACAATATGCCGATTCTCTGCCAGATTGCGCGGCCGGAACATCGCGCCACCGGCTACGGCTTCATGAACATGGTCAGCATCAGCGTCGGCGCAGGCGCGACGGTTGTGCTCGGCTGGATGCGCGACGAGGGCATTTCGTTCTCTGTCGCGTTCGCGCTCTGTGCCGTCGTCTCCGCGCTTTCCGCCGCCGCGGTGTTGTTCATCCGGCCGAAGAACATGGAGGAACGCGCCGCTGCCGCGAACACCGCCTCCGTCTCAAACGACCTGCGCGGCTGACGCGGTGTTTTCGACGGACGGATTGCGGCTCCACGCGGCAAAGAGCCACACGCCTGCGACAAGCAGCGCCAGGCCGAGGAGATCGAACCACATCGGCTGAAATTCCACCGTCGCGTCAAGCGGCGAGCCGGCATTGAAGCCGGAGATGCGCACGGGCAGGAATCGAGCAAATAACACGGTGCTGTTGATCAATGCGTGGCCGGCCAGACACGGCAACAGCGATCGCGTCCGCACAAACCACCAGCCGAACAGCAACCCCAGCATGGTGGCGGACGTCAACTGCCAGGGATTGAGATGAATGATTCCGAACAAAATCGACGACACCAGCACCGAGGTGCACACGGAGTATCGGCTCAGGAAACCACGCATGACCAATCCGCGAAAGAACATCTCCTCGGTCACTGGCGCAACGACCGACAGGGTGAAGAGCGATCCCCAGAAACTGTTCTTGGCCGTGATCAGGTCGGTGAAGAGTTTCGCAAGCCATTGCGGCATCGGCAGCACGCTATGCATCCAATTGTCCGCTTCCGAGAGCACGATGGCCGCGCCGAGCACCGACAGAATCAGCGGCAGCGCCAGTGCGGGTCGCACCGGCTGCATGGGGAACACCTCGCGCAGCGGCGCCTTTGCGAGGAGGACGCCTAAAGTGAGGATTGCGCCAAACGCCACGAGATTGATGCAGCCCATCAGCCCCGGGTTTTCCTCCAGCCTTATCTTGAACAGGATGCAAACCACCGCCGCCGGGATGCTCAGACCGAGAATGAGGATGACGGTCGCCAGCATCATCAGCAGCGTCTGGCCAAAACCTGGAAATCTTTTCGCCTGTTCCATGAGTGATGTTCGGGCTCGACTCGCAGCTTTTCACGGTCCGGCGCCAATTACAAGCCGCGTTGCGATAGTTGACGATCCGCGGGTACTCCGTCACAATGCTCACACCTTTTTATGAAAACAACCACACCACTTCACGGTCTCATTGCCGCGCCGCACACGCCGTTTGCTGCGGACGGCTCGCTCAATCTTCCCATTGTCGAAAAACAGGCGGCCCTCCTTCTGGCCAACGGTGTCACCATCGCTTTCATCGGCGGCACCACGGGCGAGATGCACTCGCTCACGCTCGACGAACGCCGCGCCCTCACGCAACGTTGGAGCGAGGTCGCGCGCGGCACGGCGCTGCGGGTCGTCGTTCATGCCGGTGCCAACTGCCTCGCGGATGGCCGCGCGCTGGCCGCGCAGGCCCAGCAACTCAAGGCGACGGCCATCGCCGCAGTGGCGCCCAGCTACTTCAAGCCGCGCAGCGTGGACCTGCTGGTGGATTGCATGGCGGAGATCGCGTCAGCTGCGCCGGCGCTGCCGTTCTACTACTACGAAATCCCGTCATTCACCGGCGTCGCACTGTCGGCGTCGGAGTTCCTGGAGAAGGGAGCGCAACGCATTCCAAACCTCGCCGGGCTGAAGTTTACCAGCAACAACCTGATGGAATACCAGCTGTGCCTTCGCGCGGCGGGCGGCACGCTCGACGTGGCCTTCGGCTTCGATGAGATGCTGCTGGCGGCTCTGTCGATGGGCGCGCGCGGCGCGGTGGGCAGCACCTATAACTTCGCTGCGCCGATTTACCATCGGCTTATTGCGGCGTTCGAGCGCGGTGACCTCGACACGGCGCGGCGCGAACAGTTCCGCTCCGTGCAGATGGTTCAAGTCCTCGTCAACTACGGTTTCATGGGAGCCGCCAAGGCCGTGATGGCGATGCTCGGCGTGAACGTCGGCCCGGCGCGGCTTCCAAACGGAAGCCTGACGCCTGAGCAATCCGCGAAGCTCCGCGGCGATCTTGAACGGATCGGGTTCTTCGAGTGGATTCGGCCCCAGGCGGCCTGAATCGCTCGGACTTAGCGCACCGGGGCGGCAGGCTTTGCGGTGCTGATGCACCATAGCGTTGTTTCTGTGCGCAGGAACATTTCGCCGTCAGAGACCGCGATCGAACTATTCGTCGGCTCCTTCAGCGAATTCACCGCGAGTTGCTCGAACTTCGGGCCGGCTCTGAGCACCACCACGTCGCCGCCTTGATTCGGGTAGTAGAGGCGATCGCCGGCGAGGATCATGGACGACCAACTGCTGGCTTTCCTGCTCACGCCCCGGGGCTTTTCTTCCCATACAAGCTCGCCCGTCAACAGTTTCAGACACGTGGTCGCGCCTGACGATTGCACGTGGTAAACATAGCCGTCCTTGATCACGCCGGAGCCGATCCCGACTTTGGAGCGCACCTGATGCCACACGCGGTGCGTGGCGGTTACATCGCCCTGGCCGCCCGGCTTCACCGCGAGTGAGTTGCCGTAGAAGCCGCCCATTCCCACCACGATGCCCTCGCCAAAAATCGGTGACGCATAGATGAGCGGGCTCAACCCGCTGCAGCGCCACAACTCGCGCCCCGTGCGAGGATCGAACGCCCGCGCCTCTTGCGGAAACGTCATCACCAACTCGTTGCGTCCACCGGCGCGAATGACGATGGGCGTGCTCCACGTGCCGACGACGCCGTCGCGTTTTTCTTTGAAACCGTCAGTGCGGCCGCTGGTGTCCCACGCCGGCTCATCGAACTTCCAGACCGTCTTGCCGGTTTTCTTGTCGAGCGCCACGAGCGACGCATTCTTGGTCGGGCCGTGGTAGTGGATGCAGAGGTCCTCGAAAATCACCGGCGAGGAAGCATTGCCCCAGATGTTGTCCAGTTTGCCTAGGTCGCGCCGCCACAGCTCGCGCCCGTCGAGGTCGTAGCAGACGAGCCCGGCAGAACCAAAACTCGCGATCACACGCTCGCCGTCGGTCACGGGCGACGCGGAGCAATAGGGGTTGCTTGGCTGCGTCCGCTCCGGCTCCGCGTAAACGACGCCCTGCTGCCAGAGCAACCGGCCATCGGCGCGGTGAAAGCACATCAACGTGCGCCGCTTTTCCGCCTCGATGGCTTGCGTGACGAACACGCGCTCACCCCAGACGACGGCGGAGGAGTTGCCGCGTTCGGGCAGCTTCACACGCCAGCGGATGTTGTGCGTGTCGGACCATTCCAGCGGCAGGTTCTTCTCGCTGGAGATACCGCTGCCGTCCACGCCGCCGCGCCAGGACGGCCAGTTGGCCGCGTCGGCGCGCGGACCGCCGCTTGCGGCGACCGCCAGCAGCGCAAGGACGAAAGCGAGACGGAAGGCGAAGTTGGGAATGAGAGACGGAGTTTTCATGTTTGTTGTGCTCCGGTTTAGCAGCGACCTTCGGCACATTAGGCACCAGCGACGGCAGATGCAAGTGCGCGGTTCTCATCGCCAGAACTGTGGCTTTCACTTTTCGGCCGCTCGCGCAATAATCCGGCCATGCTTTGCCATCTGCGACTTGCCGCTGTCTGCTTGTTGGCTGTGGCGACCGTTCACGCGGCTGCCGAGCGGAAACCCAACGTCGTCCTCTTTCTTACCGACGATCAAGGTTATGGTGACCTTGGTTATCGTGGCAATCCGCACGTCAAGACGCCGCAACTCGACGCGTTCGCGCGCGAGGCGGTGGAGCTGTCAAATTTCCACGTTAGCCCGGTCTGCTCGCCAACGCGGGCGTCGTTGATAACCGGTCGCTATAATTTCCGCACCGGCGTCTGTGACGTGTTTGGCAAGGCAACCCAGATGAATCCGACAGAGGTTACTGTGGCCGAGGTGCTGCGCAGCGCGGGCTACGCGACCGGCATCTTCGGCAAGTGGCATCTTGGCGACGACCTGGAGCGCTGCCCGAACGCACAGGGGTTTGACGAGGCACTCAGTTTTCCCGGCGCGGCGATGCGGAAGTATTTTGACCCGGAGCTTGTCCACAACGGCACGAAGGGAAAACGCACCGGCTACTGCATGGACATCTTCACTGATGCGGCCATCGAGTTCATGAAAAAGAACCGCGCGAAGCCGTTCTTCGTCTATCTGCCGGCGAACCTCATCCACACACCGTTGCAGGTGGACGAGGAACTCGCCGCGCCTTATCTCAAACTGGGCTTGGGGCCGATGACCTCCAAAGCCTACGGGATGCTCAAGAGCGTGGACAACAGCTTCGGCAAGGTGCGCACCACGCTGAAGGAACTCGGTCTCGAAGAGAACACGCTGCTGCTGTTCACGTCCGACAACGGCCCGTGCTCCGGCTCCGCGCCGACGAACCGATTTATGGCCGGTCTGCACGGGCTGAAGGGCACGGTGTATGAGAATGGCATCCGCACACCGTGTTTCACGCGCTGGCCGGCGGGTTTCAAGAGTCCGGTCAAGGTCACGCGGCTGACGGCGCACATTGACGTGATGCCGACGATTCTGGAAGCTTGCGGCGTCGCTGTGCCCGCAGGGGTGAAACTCGACGGCAGGAGTTTCCTGCCGCTACTGCGAAACCCGGTTGCTGACTGGACGGAGCGCACGCTGTTCTTCCAGTGGGACAGCGGCCAACAGCCACGGCGCGGCCACGCATGGTGCGCGGTGACGGAGCGATGGAAGCTGGCACAGCCCTGCGGCATGGACGCGCCGAATCAGAAGCACATCCGCGACCGCTACGCCGAGTTGTGCCGATTGCAGGGCCGCGGCGAGCGCAGCATCGAGGGCGCACCGCGCCATGAGCTTTACGATCTTGCCGCCGACCCCGGCGAAACGAAAAACCTCGCCGCCGAACAGCCTGCCGTCGTCGAGAACATGAAGAAGCAGTATGAAGCGTGGTTCGACGACGTCGCCGCCCGGTGGCGTGAACCGAAACCCAATCCATCGCCATGAAAACACGATTCCTTCTGTTGCTCACCGTGGCAGCTTGTCTCGCTGCGACGACGTTTGCCGCCGAGAAGCCGCGCAACATCATTTTCATCCTCAGCGACGATCATCGTTGGGACTGGCTCGGTTTCATGCCAGAAGCGCCGAAGTTCTTGGAGACACCAAACCTCGACCGGCTCGCGAAGGAAGGTGCGCATTTGCGCAACGCGTTCGTCAGCACGTCGCTTTGTTCGCCGAGCCGCGCCTCGATCCTGACCGGCCAATACATGCACCACCACCGCGTCGTGGACAACCAGCGCCCGGAACCAGCGGGCATCCGCTTCTTCCCGGAGTATCTGCGCGCGGCGGGCTACGAGACCGCTTTCTTCGGCAAGTGGCACATGGGCCACGACAGCGACGAGCCGCGCAAGGGGTTCGACTACTGGGCCGGCTTCCGTGGCCAAGGCGAATACGGCGATCCGACGCTGAACGTCAACGGCACGCGGCGGCAGTTCAAAGGCTACAGCACTGACGTGCTCACCGATCTCACGGTCGAGTGGCTGCGCAAGCGGCGCGAGAAGCCGTTCTTCGTTTATCTCTCGTTCAAGGCGCCGCATTTTCCGTTCGAGCCGGCACCACGTCATCGCGGCCGT
>JACRJX010000006.1 GCA_016235595.1 Verrucomicrobiota bacterium | reverse complement strand
GTTCAGGCCTCCAGCTGGTGTTACCCAGCTTTCACCTTGCCCAAGAGTAGATCGCCTCCGCTTCGGGTCTGTTGCCAGCGACTCGGTCGCCCTATTCGGACTCGCTTTCGCTACGCCTGCGCCGCATAACGGCTTAGGCTCGCCACTGGCAATAACTCGCAGACTCATTATGCAAAAGGCACTCCGTCACCCGGCTTGCGCCGGGCTTCGAAACCTTGTAGGCAAACAGTTGCAGGTACTATTTCATTCCCCTCAAAGGGGTGCTTTTCACCTTTCCCTCACGGTACTAGTTCACTATCGGTCGCCAAGGAGTATTTAGCCTTGCCCGGTGGTCCGGGCGGATTCGAGCAGTGTTTCACGTGCACCGCCTTACTTGGGATACCGCTAGGCTCCTTTGCGCTTTCGACTACGGGTCTATCACCCTCTATGGCCGGCAGTTCCATGCCGTTCGTCTAGCGCTCTGGATACCACATTACGGTCCCGCAACCCCAGCCTGACAAGTCAGGCTGGTTTAGGCTGTTCCGCGTTCGCTCGCCACTACTGACGGAATCAATTTCTTCTTATTTTCCTCCGGTTACTGAGATGTTTCACTTCACCGGGTATCGCTTTGTTGGACTATGAATTCATCCAACAATGGTCGGGTATTACCCCGATCGGGTTGCCCCATTCGGAAATCTCCGGATCAAAGCGTGCTCGCCGCTCCCCGGAGCTTATCGCAGTTGACTGCGTCCTTCATCGCCTCTTGGCACCAAGGCATTCACCGTTTGCCCTTAGTAGCTTGATCACAAAGTGTTCTCTCAACCGTGCAACGCAAAACGCTACACGGCGAGAAAAATCACTCAGCGTAAGTTGTTACTACCCAACTACCAGTATATCGTTTTCAAAGAACCCGCGTGCCGGCGTTTTGCCGGTACCGAAATTCGTCTATCGGTCTGTCGCCTTCCATGCCACCTAAAGACTGGTGGGCGTGACTGGGCTCGAACCAGTGACCTGCCGCTTATCAAGCGGCTGCTCTAACCAACTGAGCTACACGCCCTTATGAGTCGTTTGCAGCTTCTGGTGGAGGCAACCGGGTTTGAACCGGTGACCTTCTGGTTGCAAACCAGACGCTCTACCAACTGAGCTATGCCCCCAGTTCAAATCCTCGGGTCACTGACGTACGCCTTTTTGGCGACCGTTTCATCAAACCCTTGACCGCTATAGAAAGAACAAGGCCGACGTTTCCGTCGGCCCTTGATCACAGACGCATGCCTGCGCAGCGTATTCAGCCTGCCTTCATGCGTCCGAGATCCAGGGCCTCTTGTTTGCCGTCATTCAGTTGCTCGCGGCTTATACTCTACCGAAAGCAAGGACACTATATGTGTGGACCCAAAAAGTGTCAACACTCTAAACACAACTTTTTGAAACTTTTTTCAATCTCCACGTTTTTGGGCTGATTTTCCGCTGTTTTTCAATGGCCGCACCTGCGTTGACTTGAGGGCCCGTGCTGCGGTAAAGTCCGGCGAACTATGGAACAGCTTTGGGCACCGTGGCGGATGCAATACATCCAATCGGCCATCAAGAACAAGAGCGATGAGGGCTGCATTTTCTGCACAAAATCGCAGGCCAGTGAGGACGAAAAGAACTTCATTATCATGCGCGACAAAACGTGTTTTGCCATGATGAATCTTTTCCCCTACAACTCCGGCCACCTCATGGTTGCGCCTTACAAACATACCGGTGAACTGGACGATCTCACCGAAACGGAACTCGCTGATCTGATGGTATTGACGCGGCGCTGCAAGCGGCTCCTCACAACCGTCATCAAACCTGAAGCTTTCAACATCGGCATCAATCTCGGCCGCGTTGCCGGCGCCGGCATCGCCGATCACGTGCATATTCATATCGTGCCACGCTGGAACGGGGACACCAATTTCATGCCCGTCATCGGCGAAACCAAGGTGATTCCTGAGGCCCTCGAACCGCTTTACCAGCGTCTCAAGGCTGCTGTCGCCAATCTCGGCTAAATCCATGGCCAGCCATCTTCTCCAATTCGACGATCCGCGTGAGCTGTGCGCGCTCTACGCCGATGACCTGCGCAATATTGAGAAGCTCGAAGAGGCGCTCGCCGTCCACATCGTCGCGCGCGACAACTGGCTGAAGATCGAAGGCGACGAAAAGAAGATCGAGCAGGTGCTGCATCTGTTTGAGGAACTCCGTAACGCCCGCGAAAACGGCATCCAGATTCGCCGGCACGAATTCAATTACGCTCTCCAGTCCATCTGCCGCGACGGCACGGCCAACCTGCGCAAGATGTTTTCCAGCAAGATCGAGGTGTCGCCGCGTAAACGTCCCGTCGCACCCAAAACGCACGGCCAGCAGCTTTACGTCGAGGCCATCCGCACCCACGACATCGTCTTCGGCATCGGCCCCGCCGGCACTGGCAAGACCTACCTCGCGATGGCCACGGCCGTCTCCGCGTTCAAGGAAGACCGCGTCTCGCGCATCATTCTGGCCCGTCCCGCCGTCGAGGCGGGCGAATCGCTCGGCTACCTGCCTGGCACCTACGAGGAGAAAGTCTCGCCTTACCTGCGCCCGCTTTACGACGCGCTCTACGACATGATGCCGGTGGACGAGATCCAGCAGCATATGGAACGCGGCGTCATCGAAATCGCACCGCTGGCCTTCATGCGCGGGCGCACGCTGAACAACTCGTTCGTCATTCTCGACGAGGCGCAGAACGCCACCGCTGAACAGATGATGATGTTCCTGACTCGGCTTGGCTTTGACTCGCAGTGCGTCATCACCGGCGACATCACCCAGGTGGACCTGCCGCCATCCAAGCGATCCGGCTTGATTGAAGTCCAGGACGTGCTTCAAGATGTGCCTGGTATCGCATTTTGCTATTTTTCGGAAAAAGACGTCGTCCGCCACGAATTGGTGCAGCAGATCATCAAGCGTTACGAGGAATACCGCACCCGCGGCCAACCGGAACTCAAGCTCCAGACCACGAACCGCCCCACCGCCGAGCCATGAGCACACCCTCCCCCAAAGCTCCTGCTTCCGCACGATGGTGGCTCGACCGCAGCCGTATAGTGCGTGCAATGCTGTTCGCCGCCACGTTCGCTGCGCTGATGGGCTTGTTTTCCATCGGCGATCTCAGCGGTTTGGTGGACCTTTCTCCCGGCCAGCGTTCACCCCGAACGGTCATTTCCAGCATTGAGTTTGATTTTCAGGATCCACAGGCCACCGCAGCCGAGAGCGACCGCGCTGCCGCTGCCGTGCCGCCGGTCTGGCAGTTGAACCTGGAACGCTTTGAAAACAGCTGGCGGCGCATCACGTTGCTGGCGGAGCGGCTTGCCGCCGGTCGCGCGCAAGAGGCCATTGACCGATGGAACGAAAGCTCTCTCTACAAACTGAGTTCCGAGGAAGGCGCCGCCCTCGCTCGTTTTGCCTATTATCGGGACCGCATCCCCAAGGTGGAACGGCTGTTACGCGCCTTGGCCGAGACAGGCATCGTGGCTGACCGCGCCGAACTGGAGTTCTCGCTGGGAGGCGGCAATAAGCGCATCGTTATCGCTCCGGCAGAACTGACAGTGGACGCCGCAACGTTGCGAACTCCCTCCGAGGCGTTGCAGGTGTTTGAAGCTCAACTGCTTTCCAACCTCCCCGATGTGAAGCCGTCCTTGGCCGCGTGGCGTCAATTGGCTGCCGATGCCCTGCGCGGCAATCTTCAGCTCGACCGCGAGAAGACGCGCCTGCGGCAGGATGCCCGCCGCAAGGAAGTGCAACCGGTGCTTCTCCACATCTCCCCCGGCCAAGCCATCGTGTTCCAAAGCCAGGAAGTCACCGGCCAGTCGCTGGAACTGTTGCGGGCTTATAACACCGAGTTGATCCGCCTTCGCCCGCCCGAAGCGCTCCGCATCGAGTTCTACGGACGGTCGCTCCTGATCCTTGTGGTGCTGATCGCAAGCTGCGGCTACCTCTGGAGCAATCACCCGCAGACGTTCCAGAACACACGCCAGTTGATGCTGCTGGCCAGCCTCGGCATCATGAATCTTGCGTTGGTAAAAGCCATGATGCTGCTCTGCAGTCGCACCATGCTGACCAGTTTCGCCGTCGCCCAGTTTGCCATTCCCGCGGCACTGTCCCCAATACTCGTCGGCGTGCTGCTGGCACCATCCCTCGGCGTCTTCATGGTGGCCTTCGTCAGCGTCTTCACCGCCATTCTGGCCGGTGATAATTTCTCGCTGCTCATCACAAGCATGGTCAGCGGCTTCGTGGGCGTTTATTTCACCCAGAACATGCGCCGCCGATCGCGACTGGTCCGCGCCGGCGCAGCCATCACCGTCGCGGAACTGCTCTGCATCGGCTCGCTGGCGGCGATGACCCACGTCCCGATCGACACCCTGCTTTCGCAAGCCTCTGCCGGCCTGACTAACGGCCTCGTGACCATATTTCTAGCCAGCGGCCTGCTGCCCGTGTGCGAGTTTCTCTTCCACATTACCAC
Source organism: Verrucomicrobiota bacterium (assembly GCA_016235595.1). Lineage (GTDB taxonomy): Bacteria > Verrucomicrobiota > Verrucomicrobiia > CAIQCK01 > CAIQCK01 > CAIQCK01. Next base: position 52,783 of record JACRJX010000006.1, on the reverse strand, counting down.
CGACATCCGGTTGCTGGAGTTCTCCGACCTGAACCATCCTTTGTTGAAAAAGCTTTGCTTTAACGCGCCCGGCACCTACCACCACAGCCTCGTCGTGGCCAACCTTGCCGAAAGCGCCGCCGAGGCCATCGGTGCCAATCCCCTGCTCGCTCGCGTCTGCGCCTATTACCACGATATTGGCAAGACCAGCCAGCCGCAGTTCTTCACCGAGAATCAGGCGCCAGGCCAGAATCCTCATGACCATCTGTCGCCTTCCGAGAGTTTCCGGATTCTCACGGACCACGTCCGCGTCGGCAAGGAGCTTGCCCAGAAATACCGGCTCAACCAACCCATCGTGGATGCCATCGTCCAGCATCATGGCACGACCGTTGTCACGTCCATCTATCACAAAGCCCGCAAGGCCGCGCAGGAAGCTGCCACCGTCGTGATGCCTCTCAAGCCCGGCCAAACCGCAGATCTCAAGGTGCCGTTGCAGGACGATTTCCGCTACAACTATCCCAAGCCCGTCTCGCGCGAAGCTGCAATCATCAGCCTCGCCGATGCCATCGAGAGTGCCTCCCGCTCCCTGTCCAGCACTGCGCCGGACAAAGTCCGCGCCATGGTCGAGCAAATCATCACAGCGCGTTTCGAGGATAGCCAGCTTGATGAATGCAGCCTGACCATTCAGGAACTGCGCGTCATCGCCGAACGGTTCACACAAACGTTGTTGAACATGCTTCACACCCGCGTCGCCTACCCCAAGGATGAAATCCCCGCGTCCGCACCCGCTCCGAGTCAGTCTGAGCAACCGTCAGCGCCACCTGCCGATCGCCAGAGCAAGGTTGCTTAAGTTCCTGCGCGCCGCTTCGTCCATCGTGGCCGCCGACGCCAAGAGGCGGAATCCCGACGACTCGCTGCAGGAACTCAGCATCGCCATCGTTGACGATGACGCCATCGCCGCGATCAACCGGCAGTTCCTCAACCACGCCGGCCCTACGGACGTTATCAGTTTCAACCTCGGCGATGGCCTCGGCGAAATCGTTGTCAGTGCCGAGCGCGCCTGCATTGTCGCCCGCCAGCTCAGCCGCTCTCCCGACGACGAACTCGCCCTCTACCTCGTCCACGGCCTTCTCCATCTTGCCGGCCTCGACGACCACACGCCCGCCCAGCGCCGCGCCATGCGCGCTGCGGAACGCCGCGTACTTGGCGCTCTAGGGACTATCTGTGGATTATGCACGTCGGCAGATGCTATCGAAAATCCAAAATCGAATGCCTGCCTCTGATACATCCGGCGTCGTCCTGCGCACCTCCGACTGGAGCGAGACCAGTCTCATTGTCACGTGGTTCACGCGCGACTTCGGCAAATTGCGCACTGTCGCCAAAGGCGCTTATCGTCCCAAGAGCCCCTTCCGCGGCAAGCTCGATCTCTTCTACCTCAACGACATCGTCTTCGTTCCGAGCCGGGGTGGCGACCTGCACACCCTTAGCGAATGCTACGTCGAGAACCCGTTCCCTCACATCCGGGAGCGGCTCGATGCATTCACCGCCGCCAGCTACTGCTGCGAACTCGTGGACCTCGCCACGGAACCGGAGGGCCCCGTGCCGCCGCTGTTCAAGCTGTTGACGGAGTCGCTCGCCGCACTCGACGTCGCCAAACCGACGCCGCTCTTCATGGCGCGCTTCGAGCTTCTCGCGCTCGACGCCCTCGGCTTCCGGCCCGATGTCGAACTGCTTGACCTCGACCCCGGCACGCGCCGCATCATGAGCGACCTGCTCGACGACTCCCCCGGCCTCGCCCGCCTGCGCCTCACCGCCGCCCAACACCGCCAGATTGATTCCTTCGTCACCATGTTCATCGGCCAGCAATTCGGCCGCCTGCCCAAATCGCGGCGGTTTCTGCACACGGCAGCGCGAAAGGAGGGATGAACAGGTGGAGTCGGGATTCCCTTTCCCATCGTGCTTAGGAATCGGCTTGGCTTGTGCGCGCGAGGCGGAGTAGATGTTGGTCAACGCAGGCTTGGCTTGGCATGACGAACTTCAACCGCATCGCGCTCAGGACGCTCCGCATCACCAGTTGGCCGCTGTTGGCCGTGGTGGTCGCGTCGTTTGTGACCGGCTATATGATGAGCAACCGCTACGGGCTGGCCGCAACGATGCCGCCGGAGAAGGCGCTGATCATCCACAAGCTGCTGCATGTGCCGCTGCTGGTATTACTGGTGCCGCACTCGATCGCGGCGGCATATCTGGCGCTGAAGCGGAAGGGCTGGCTGTAGGCGGGTCGCGGCGCGCGCAAGGCGTCCGGATCAGAAGTTCACGTGACAACTTATCTGCGCGTAGGGCGCGGGGTTGTTGCTGCGAATCACCGTGTGCGGATCGTCGAACTCGAACTCCCTGTGAATCATGCACCCTGCCTCCGCTTCGAGGGTCACGTTGGGCAGCAGCTTCCATGACACACCCGGTCCGATGCGGATCTCGAAAAAGTCGACCGTCGTGTCGTTGAAGCGGGGATCCAAACCATGCGTGTCGCCAAAATCCTGTGCCAGCCGGTACGTGCCCCCCAGGATCCTTCCGCCGAAGAAGATCTGACATTGCTTGTTGAGTTCGTATTCCAGCCGTGGCTCGGGGAACATCATGTTCAGCGTCCACTCATCGGCGAACTTCCAGCGGGCGCCCGCTGCCGGCACGACCCAATACCGGCTCCGTGGGTCTATCCGCAGGCCAAGGAACCACTGGAGATTGGAGTCCACCAGGTAGGACGCGCCCAGGATCACCGGCGCGTTCAGGTCGTGAAAATTAAGATCGCTGAAATCGCTGTAGATGCCCGGCTGCACTTCCAAGCGCAACAGCCATTGGTCGCTGAGCTGGCAGTCGATCCCAATGATGCCGCTGATCTGTTGGAGCGTGTTGGGCAACGGCGCGTTGCCGGTCAGGCCAAACGAATAGCGGTCCCACTCGAGACCGGCGCGCAGAAACAGGTTCCGGGTGAGTTCGGGCGAGACAACGTATTTCAAGCTGGCGTTCTGTTCGCTGACATAGCCCACGTCCGTGCCACCCGTGTGCGCCTTGCCCCCCGCCACAAAACCATAGTTGACCTCCAACTCCGAGCCCATGCCCGTCGTTTCGGAAGACTTTGCATCCTTCTGTTCGAGGGAAATATCGGCGCCGTGCGCGAACGGCAGCGCAACACACACGGCCAGCAGCCATGCAACGCTGAACATCCTCTTCATGAGAGACTCCATGACATTGGATTCCGCAATCATCGCGCGGCCTTTATATCATCCTGGAACGCGCGAATCCCTTTTTTTATTTCCAGCAACATGATGGCCCCGTAGGCAATCCGTTCCATGCCCTTCGTGTAGGCCAGCCCGCCTGAGGAAAACAAATCGCCCCGCCACACCAATGAGCCTTTCTTGTCCCCCGCCTGAATCGGCCAGATCTCATAGAACGTGGCCGACGCGTAGTAGCTCCCGCTGACGTAGTACTCCACATCCAAGAGCTGGTAATGATCATCCACGGGCAACGAATACATCGCACCCAGACACAGCGTGCCGTAGCCTTCTGATGAAAACAGGTTCCAATAGTAAAACGGCTTCAGCGCCGCTGCGCCTCCGACCAGCCCGATCTTCTGAATGAGCGGATCAAATTCGCGGGCAATCCGGCTTTTCTCCTTCACCATCAACCGAATCTGCTCCGCGGGAGAAACCTTCTCACCCGAAACCTCGTAAGGGGCCACGCCCTCGAAGCCTTTCGACTGGAACGCCGACGCGCGCGCCATCAGGAGCTTTGTCCAGCACGCAGCCACCTCCTGCGGGGTGGAGTTCTTCTTCAGGCTCGAAGCAATCTGCTGGCTCTCAGCGCGGCTCAGGTTCAAATCGGAATCCCCCGCCGTGGTGGACAGCGTCTTGCTCAGCAGCCACCGCACCGCGCGCTTGTCCAATTTGAAGTCCAAGTCGTTAAAATCAGCCGCATCGGGTGGCGCGCTTACGGAATGAAACCGGTAAACGCCCAGCGACTCGTGGGACAAGGGATTCCATTCCTGCAATCGCTTGGCAGTCTCCGCCGGTGACAAGGGCGTTGCATAACAGGACTGTGTCGAGATGCCCGTACGCAGGTTCATCAACGTCCCGCGCTCGGACACAATCTCACCGTCCAACAATCGCTTGAGATTCACCTGCGGAAAATCGCTGAAGCTCTTCAAGCACGCCACCGGATCGGCTGCACGCGCGACGTCGCTCCAACTCAACACTCCACACACCACCGTGAGAAGAAGAAAAGCCAGTCTCTGCATGGCATATTTCTGTTTCGTCATCGCCAAAAAATCAACACGAATTCCTCGTGCACGGGACCGGAGCAAACCCCGCGCGTCCGAGCCATCGCTCTAGCTGTTGCCGGCGGGCTTCGGCTGTGTCGCGGCGACAAATTCCTGATACGCCTTCAAGGGCGCGTCATCGTCCGTCCAGTCGGCCAGGACGAGCCTCTGCCGCAACGTGTGCTCTGACGCGGGGCCAACATCACGGCCGAGGAGGTTGTGATAGAGCGAATTGTGGTGTGCGGTGCCGTCCTTGGGATCGTCGCTGTGATAGCTGCTGCACATGCCGAAGCAGTCATCGGAGCGCGCCATCACCACCGCGATCGTCTTGCGGTCGCCGGTGGCGTAGAAGCCGAACGGATACGCATACCACCGCCCGATGGCCCATGCCACGGGCGAGTGCGTGCCGTATTCCCAGCGTCCATCGAAAAACTTCTGCGCAGCGAAGATGTCGCGCGGCCAGGCGTTGTAGCAAAACCGCGAGCAGGGATTGTCGAGCGGCTGCGTAAGCACCGCAGGATTCTTCGGACCGGCCGGCCCGCGATACGGCGTCACGGTGTAGAAGGCGGGATTCATCGACGCATCGAAATAGTTGGAGGTGAACAACTCCAGATCGCGATGCCAGCGCAGGGTGTTCTTGATCGTTACGGTGAGGTCCACCGCGTTCGCCGCCGTCACGCGGTAGCGCGCCTCAGCTTCGAGGCCGGGACCGAAACCGGGCGTTTCGGGCTTCGTCAGCGGCCAGCGGACCACCAACTCGTCGCCTTCAAGCTTGGCGGTGTGCGGCACATCGCGGCACTGGCTGAACCAATGGTTGCGAGCAAGAACGCGATAGAGATGCAGGCAGAAAAGTTTCTCGCGAACCACCTGCCGGCCTGTGCTCTTCTGGGTGAGCGAGGTGATGCCGTGCAGACGTGTGTCGGCATTGGCGCTCAGTTCACCCTTCATCGCATCGGTCTCGAACGACCAGACGCCGGGGCGGTCGGTGGGTTTCAACTCATTCATGTGAATCTCACTTTCATGCCGGGGCGCACGGCCTCGGCATAGGCGGCGGTTTCCTTCCGGAATCGGGCGACGCTGTTGAACCCAAACTGTTGGTGCACAACCAGGTCGTTGACATTGAGTTTGGCTTCCGCCATGTGCAGCATGCAGGCATCGCACCAACACGGTTTGCAGGCCTCGGCGGGGATTTCAAACTCCAACGCGTCGCACGCCGGGTCGGCTGCGGCCCGGGTCATCCACGGCCAGACCACCTTGGCCACATAGGGGCCGTTCAGGCAGAGGGCACGGCGCGGTTTGCCGGTGACATCTCGTTGTTGCCAGTCCGGGTGATGATCCACTTCCGCGGGATCACAACAGACAAGGCAACGCGCTTTCATGGGCGCCTGTTTAGCGAACGCTGTGGCAAATGTCGAGGGAAGTTGAGTGCGGAAAGACTATCGCGGCTCAAACATGCCGGTGGGGCTGCTGCCAAACTGGCCGCCGCCGCCGAGACCGCGTGTCAACCGGTCCGGGACGTTAGCTTCGCCTTCTTTCATCTCGGTGCACGCCGTCATTCCGAACGCCAACGCCGCCAGCGTGAGCAAAACCACCACCCGAAACAACCGAACGATCTTCATATCTGCCACTATACTGGCCTCGAAAAAGCGCGCAACTGTTTTTCAGTGGCAGCCTTCCAACAGCCGGCACTGCGCGCCCATCGTCGCCGAAAACACCCCCAGAAAAATCTCCCGGAACTATTGACAGGCACTGGCGACCTCGCTAAGGTCTGCGCGCTTTGGGGCTGGGCGCGTAGCTCAACTGGATAGAGCAGCTGACTCTTAATCAGCGGGTTCTCGGTTCGATTCCGAGCGCGCCCACCAATTCCTTCCGCGAGAGCGGCGCAGGTTGCACAACTTGCGCCGCTTTTCGTTTATCGGGAAAACCGTGTTTCAATCTCCGGAGCGGAGACCACGTCAGCAACATCCAGTTGGGCGATGTTCGTTTTGAGATCGCGCAGTTGCTGGGCGACCGCGCTGCTCACTTTTCTTTATCCCAAAGCGATTCAATCAGCTCAAGAGTCCGGTTGACCAGCACCCGGCCGCCTTCAGGGCCTATCAGGGTACTCTGGGGAATGGCGCCATAGGCCCCTCCCTCAACAGAACGTTGGGTTGGGAGGTAGCCACTCCCTCCGGGGCTGGCAAGCTCGACCACGAATGTCTGGACCGCCTTGCTTCGAGCTTTCATCTGCATGCCATAATCCAGGTAGAGCTCAAACGGGTTGGTGGCAACAGCCACGTCGCCAATCCTGATCACATGGACTTGGATCGGCAGGGTGAACTGGGTTTTTTGAAGCTCATAGCGTTCCAATGTGCGCCACGCCCTGGCCAGCAGCCAGTGTGTTCCAGTGATGGAACCATACCAGCGCGGCTTTTGCTTGAGTTCCGGGTGCTCCTCGAACTCCTTGTATTTCTTTTTGTATTCACCCAGCAACCGATCGAATGTCTCCCGCACTGATTCAACTTTCTTGTTATGAAACGTGCTGCGGGGAGTCGTGATATCCTTCTCGGTGATGACTCGCCTCTTGAGTTCCAGTTGTTCAACCCGATGCTTAAGAACAGGACTCCAGTCGATATTCTCCTTCATGAAAGGCAGGATGGAGGTGACCCCGTCTGAAATACGCACGGCGATCTGTTCCATCTGCGTGCGCTTCGTGAGCTTTTCCATTCGTTTTTGCGCCCGTTCATCGATCATGAATTTTGGCGACTGGTCGCCGGCAGCAGAAACCTGCGGCAGGATGAAAATCTTCCCGCCCAAGCGCCTGCGAAGCTCATTGCGAGTCTCGTGCCAGAAATCGGCTGAAATGAGATACCCATAGGCCACTTGAGATGGCATGGCGATGTTGATGATTACACCCGTCAGATTTCCTTTCGCGTCCCAAGCATAGAGCAGGCCAAGTGAATGATCCTCGTAACCTTCCATGTGGCTGAAATCGGGTCGGTTTGCGCTGCCATACATTTCTGACTTGCCGTCATAATAGGCCGTCAGACGATTCTGACCCGTTGTAGCGTAGGACAGGCCGAAACTGATTCCGCCCGGTTTCCTCCCCTGCCACGCCCGAACAACTGCCTTTGCAATCTGATCTGCTGCGAATTCGACATACTCCTCCGCCGGCATAACGCCCAAATCAATGCCCCATTTTGCCCAAGCGGGTGGGACTTTGATACCATACTTCGAGTGCATCTCCACCAAGTCTGGTGCAACAGCCTGGTCAGGAGCTGTATGGGTGTGCGTCGCATTGAGGATGATCTTGTCAGTGTTAATCTCCGGTGCGGCCTTTTTTACCTTGTCCTTGACCCGATCGAACAAAAAGTCGGTCACCCCCACCAAATCCAGTGAGACCATGATGGCCACATCAGATGCGCCGCTATCCTTGATGGATTCCATGACCAGGGCCGTTGCCGAGATATGGTCCCGAACACCCTCGGAGACTCGTGCTGATGATCCCCCGGTAATAACCACGGGCCTGTCGGGTGTTATGTCGGCAGATGCCCACCCGATGTTAAAATGGCCGGTGGCTTCCGCAGCGTGCAACGACAGGCCTGCCAGCATCAGCCCCAGACTCAAGTGGATGAGGAATTGTTTTTTGGACATGAGCGTAAACCCTGACTGTTGCGGCGTTGTTTGGTGCGATTGCCGGATGACAACACACGCTCGGACCGAACGTCAATGCATTGTTTTTCAGCCTTGCGGAAACCTATGGACGCGGCCAGAGCAACTGGAAACGTTCCGCTTTGAGATCGGCGGTCTGGAGTTGTGCCTCGTATTTCGGTTCGTGATACGCGATGGCGGCACGACGCAATAAAGCGCCCAGCGAGGGATCCGGTTGGTGGATGTCCTTGATCTGTTTGCCCGGCCATTTCTTGTCGGCGCTGAAATACGGCGCGACGTAATCGAGCGCGGCGCGAATACTGCGGCCGTCGGCGGTGCGATACGCAAAGAGATCAACACCCGCCTGGCGGCCGAGTTCGGCAAGTGTGAAAAACGCATCGAGACAAAAGATCGTGTATCCATACGATTTCGTGCGCTGGAGTTCCTGCGGTTGACGTCCGTCAGGTTCGATTTGTTTCCCGATGCGCTCGCGCCCCAGTTCGGCGGATTTGCGGGCGCAGTCGGCGTCGCCAACGAAAAGCGCATACGCAGCAGTCTGGGCAAGATACCAAACGCCGTGATTGTTGGGAGCTTTCGCTTCGGCGAGGCCGTTCTTGCTGGTGAGAAGCCATTGCAGGTAGGCGCGGAACCAGTCTTGCATCCCGCGTTTGAGTTCCGGTGTCCACGACGGCGCGCCGTCGAGGAACGTGACAGCCTCGGCAACGCGAATCAGGCGGACCGTATCAATGATGCCGGCGCCGCGGCCCGTGTTGCGGCCGGGAATGCCTTGGGCATAGTCGAGGTTCGGATTCATTTTCGTCGCGGCGTCGAGGAACCAGACTTTCAGAATCGTCGCGGCTTTTTCGGCATACGCCGGTTTTTTGCTGAAGCGGTAGGCAAGCCCGAGCGTTTCGACGTGTGAACACATCCGTCCAAACGCTTCCGAGTCGGTTCCGCCGCGGTTGGGATTCACTTCCCCATCGCGCCGAATCCACGGCAGCCCGTCGGGTTTAGCCGGGTCCGGCCACCAGTACGGCGCGAGACTGAGGTAATCGTGTTTGTCGCGGCTCGGCGGAAGCTGTGCTTTTTCCATGACGGAACCCGGTGTGGCTTTGAGCGCCTTATCGGCCTCACGATACAGCCGCGCGAGGGCCGGTGAATCAGCTTTCTCCGCACTGAGAACGACTAACGGGAAGACAATGAACAAAATGCTGGCGACAATCTTGTTTTTCATAGGATGCAAGTAAAACACTCGATTCCGACCTGCTTCAGCAGTTGATACCACATCCCATGCCAATGCTTCCATGTTTTCCAGAACACGGGCGGTTTGATTTCAATTCGCAGCATTCCAGTTTTCCACTAGATGGCGGCGTGCGAGAAAGAGAAGTTGGGGTACGCAACGCCGCACAGCGCTGTCCCGCCAGTCATGCGGTGCCGCTCATAGGATAAATTTTCGTTCCTGAAACATCTTTTGCTTCGCGGCGCGGCAGCAGCGTGATATACACGCCGCCTTTTTCACGGAGAAAATAATTTATGTCATTTGAAAGTGGTCAAATCGGATTTCGGATGTGTTATGCGCTGAAGGAATTGCCGACCGACGCGGTGCAACGGTTCGCGAGCAAGGCTTCGCCGCCGTTGAAATCGCTCGGCGCGGAGCCGGCCATCGGCTGGGTCGGCGGACGGCATCTTTTCGACCTGCCCATCAGCGACGAGAACGCACGCCTCGGCGGCTACCTGCGGCTGAGTCTGCTGAAGGCCGAGCGCAAGGTGCCCAGCTCCCTGTTGCGCGCCGAGTCCTTCATGGAGGAACTGGCCCGGATGAAGGCCGACAACAAGCCGTTTCTGGACCGGAAGGCCAAGAGCGAAGTTCGCAAGCAGGTCATGTCGCGGCTGCTGCCCCAGATGCCGCCGACGCTGCGCGCCATTCCCTTCGTGCATGACGAACGCGGCGGCGTGGTGTATGTCGGCGCGGTGTCCGAACAGCAGATGGATGCGTTGCGGGTCAACTTCCTCGCCGCCACGGGCATTGACCTCGTTCCCGTGAACGTCGAGACTGCCGTGGCGCAGCGGCGCGGCCAGAAGGCCAAGCAGTGGGCACCCGCCAGCTTCTCGCCGGAAGCGGCCGACGACGAGATGGAGAACCGGCCGGGGCAGGATTTCCTGACGTGGCTCTGGTTCGCCTCGGAGGACCGCGGCGGCCTCTTCGAGAGCCGCGAACGCGGTCAGATCGCTGTGGCGCTCGAAGGCCCGTTGCTGCTGGAGCGTCCCGGCGATGGCGCGCACGTGATCGCCATTCGCGAAGGCGTGCCGACCGCAAGTCCAGAGGCGCAGACGGCGTTGATGACCGGCAAGAAGTTGCGCCGCGCAAAGCTGACGCTGGCCTGCCAGGATGAGACGTGGATGACGTCCTTCGACGCCGACTCCTTCGCGTTCCGCGTGAAGCTGCCCGACCCCAAGGAAGTCCTCGACCCGGCCTCCCGATTCCAGGAACGCATCCAGAAGCTCGGTGAGTTTCGCGATCTGTTCTTCGAGTTGCTTGACCAGTTCCTCGACGACCGCTGTGACGAGAAGAATTGGGCGAAGGCGCAGAAGAAGATTCACCAGTGGGCCGCCACGAGGGACACAAAGAAATAAGCCGGAGCCGCCCGCCAGACGAAGAGACGAAGAACAGCACCGCCCCGAACGGAGTGACGGCGATGCCGGGCTTCAGACCGTTTCTGCCATGACCGGTTTGCGTGACTCTCTTGCCCCTCGCAGAGAGCGGCTCACTGAGCGGTCTCGCACTCGGCAATCCTCTCGCCGTAGAACTCGTCAGTGATCAGGCCATCTTCGAAGAGCACTTTAAGTTGCCGCACCCGCCCGGCCACCTGCCTCTTCGTGAACACACGCCCCTTGGCCTGCAACGCGGCCGCTTTGATTTTCGCGTGCATCAGCATCTCGGGCGAAATCTCCCGCGGTACGCGCGGGGGCGGTGGTTCGTAGGTGCCATCGTAAACAAGAACATTCAGGTCCTGCGCCGGCACAAGATGCCGCCACAGGAACGCCTGCATCCGGTCTTCAGCAGGAACGGCTGTGTGGGTGATTTCCTTGTCGCCAATCATTGCGCTGCCAATGACGGTGATGTTCATGGGACCTTTGGTGATGAGGTCCGTCTTGAAGCTGAGACGGGTGATGTTCTGAGTGCCGAGCAGTATGACCGGATAGGGGGTGAATCCGATGGGTGGGTCCTTCAGGGTAATCTTGATGGGACCATCGAAGCCGTCCTTGCGCGAGGCATAGACACTGAAAGTGGCGCTGCTCTTCTGCCGGACGCTGGTGCTGCTGGCCACAACACGCAGCGCAAAATCATGCTGCGGCGCGCTGATGCGCAGGCGGTAGCCATATTCCCCGCCCCCCTTGCGACCGGTGTCGCCGATGTGGACGTAGTACGTGCCGTCGGCAGGCAGCCTAGCCATGAAGTAGGAATCCGCATGGTGGGTGTTGATGCCCGCGCCGATATCCTCCCGGTCATCACAGAACGCCAGCAGTTGGCCGCGCGCGTCGGTGAGTTTGATCACGGAGTCCACCGGGGAATCGAGCCGGCGCGCGTAAACTTCCGCGACGACCGAGTCGCCAGCCAGACCGCTGAATTGGAACACGTCCCAATCGTCCACCTTGTCGATATGCCCATTGACGATGACGGGCAGCGTCACCTTCTGCGCGTGCGCCGGGGTGTTGTTGGGCTCCTTGTCAAAAATCTCGGGCAGCGTGTCCAAGGCAAACGGCACAGGATTGGAGATGAATCCGCCCTTATTCGCGACGACTTGATGAATGCCCGACTCGGCGTCTTTGGCGGGCAGCGCTAATTCGGCGCCGCCCAGATGCAGCCCTTTCATTTTGACTGCAGCCGATTCGCCCACCCGGCCACCCAACGGGAAAATGCTCGTGATGAACGGCGTTTCGCCAATGGTGATGCGATAGACGAAATCCTCGCGACCCCGAAAGATGGCGTCATTGATGACCAACACATATTCGCCGTCGCGTGGAATCTTATAGACGATGATCGGGTCCGGTTTGAAGCGGTAGTCATCGTCATAGGCCAGTTCCCTGCCATTGGCATCGTAGAGCGTCAGCACGGGCTGGAACCAGCCGGGCACGGCGTCGGCGAGATACGGGATCAACTGCCGCGCCAGAGTGGTGATGACCAGTTGTTGGCCCTTGCGCGCCTCGAACCGATACCGGTTGAGTTCGCCGGAAGCGATCTGGCCGTTCACCGTGCATGGAATGGCCACGCGGTCCTCGATCTCGTTGTTCGGCCGCTTCCGGAGGGCGAGATACTCTTTGCCGAGCACCTGATACTCAGCGGTCTTCATCGGCTTGCGGCAGTATTCAGGCAGTTGTCCTACGTAGAAAACAAGCGGGTTCGACGCGCCGCCGCGCCGTGTCACCAAGCGCAGTTCCCGCTCCCCAGGCAGCGCATCGGGAGCTATGGCGACCTCGACATAAACAATGCGGGCAAGCGCACGGCTGGCCGGGGTGTTCACGTTTTCGCGGAAAATTTTCTCGATCCGCATGATGAGCTTTCGCGTCGCCTCATCCTGGACTGCGGCAGTCTTCCCCTCCCCCGTCGCCGAAGGTGTCATCGTCGAGGCGGCCATTGCCCTCGCTTTCCGCAAATCCCTCAGTTGCTCATCCAGCAACTGTCGATCCTGATTATTGGTCGCCCTGCAATCCTCGACTACCCTGGCTGTCACGCCCGGGCCAGAAACCACCACGCCGTTAACACCGTCCAAGCCTTGTCCACCGAGCTTGACTTGAAACGTCGTGCCTTGCTGGCCACCAGCGGGATACGCGTAGCCGATGTAGGGTCTGGTCTGCGCCCATGCCGACGGAGCCGTCGCCACTACACCGGCTATTCCAAGAACCGCGAGCCAGTTCAATTTGCGCATAAGCCGTTCCTTGTTTGCACAACAAAACACAGAATGCACTGAATGCACGAAACGACACCGCCACCCTTTGCATCCCGCCGTGCGTTCCGTGGCTGCCGCAATTTGCTACATGATCTCTGTCAAAAGTCCGTTCGACTTTACGCCTTCCGCAGCAGAGGGCAACACGTGGGCCTTTAGGCCCATCGGGTGGGGCAGCTTCGCGGTGGCATCAATACCCGCCAATTGGTAGATGCTGCCCAGAAGGTCCACCGGATACACGGGACGATCTTTGGGTTCTTCGCCCTTTGCGTCGGACGAACCAACAACCTGGCCGCCTTTGAAACCGCCGCCGGCAACCAGGACGCTGAACACGTTGCCATAGTGGTGGCGCCCGCCATTCCACGGCGGTTCCCAGGAGACTTTCGGCGTGCGGCCAAACTCACCGGTGCACCACACAATGGTGGTCTCAAGCAAACCGCGGTCCTTCAAATCTTGCAACAACGTCGCCAAGCCCTGGTCCAGGTTCGGACACTGACGACGCATCGTCATAAAGTGGTTGCTGTGAGTGTCCCACCCGCCGGGGTAGTTGATGACGATGTAAGGAACACCCGCTTCCACCAGCCGACGCGCCGCCAGGCACTCCTGCCCAAAAGTGTGGCGGCCATACTTGTCCCGCAGTTCCGGCTTCTCAAGGGAGAGATCGAACACCTCTTTGCCTTTGCCCAGAATCAAGTCATACGCCGCTTTCTTGGATTCCTCCGCGGCGGTCATTTGCGGACTCGCGGCCATCACCTTGCCCATCGTATTCATCTTCTCGAGTAACTCGCGCCGGCTCTTCTGCCGGTCGTCGGCGATGGCACGAGCCACGACACCTTCCACCTCGAAGCGGCTCGCGTTCGGGTCGCCGCCGGTGGCAAAGGGTTTGTACTTCGGCCCCAGGAAACCCTCTTCGGAGAACCGTCCCTGCGCCTGCGTCATTACCACGTAGGGCGGAATGATGCCCTTGTATTCCTTGCCCTTGAACAGCGCGAAGATCGCCCCGACACTTGGATACGCCAGCCGCTCGCCAGGCGTGTGGCCGGTCTGCATCAGGTAGGCCGCAGTTTCGTGGCCGTTGTTGCGATGCGTCATGCTGCGGATGAGGGAGAACTTGTCCATCTGCTTCGCGAGCAAGGGGAACAGTTCGCCAATCTGGATGCCGTCCACGTTGGTCGGAATCGCCTTGGAGAATTCGCCCATGTATTCGTAGCCCGACTCCGGTTTCGGGTCCCATGCGTCGTTGTGCGACATGCCGCCCCAGAGGAAAACCTGAATGACCGATTTGGCCTTGCCCTTGGTCTTGGTGGCAGCGGGCGCGGATGGCGAGGCCACTGCGAATGCTTGAGGGCCCAGACGGTCGGCCAACATCAATCCAGTCGTTGCATAGACGCCCCGACGCAGCACTTCGCGCCGGGAGATGTTCTTTTCATTCTTCGAACTGTGGTTCGTTCTCATACCTCTGTGGCTTCCTTTCATACTTACTCATCCGATAGCTCAAAGGTTCTCGCCGGAGTGCAATCAGAATTTGCGCACTGCGACAACGCCTGCCCGTGCATTTTATATCATCTCGCCAAACGCCATCGCCCGCAATGACCCAAAAGTATCATTGGGAAATCGCGTGACGCCGCACGGCTCGAAACAGCAAGGTCACGTCACCGGTGCTGCCGTTGACCCTTGGCAACCACGATCAATTGAAATCGCGACGCAGGCTACCGGTCAATGGCCCGTCGCAACAGGTTATGCGTGATCTGCTGCACGCGCGGGTCGGGACCATTGGGCCGCGTGTTGTGGCTCCACACGGGCATGTGCCCCGGCGGAGCGCTCAATCCCAAGGACCAAAAGATGGTCGAGGCGTTGAACACGAAGCCGCCTTTTGCTGTGGGGTAGATCGTCGCCTGATAGGGAACAGGACGCGTGCCACCGTGCAGGGCAATGCCCTCGGCCACCACCTCCAGGCCCTTGATCGGCGGGGGATCGCCATGGAATTCCCAGCCCACCAGCCCGCGGATTCGATCGCCTTTCTTCATTCCCGTGCCGGCAAACATCCAGTGCTCCGGTTTGACGCAGACCCAGTCGCCGCCACCGTTGACCGGCAGAATGTTGCGGGCGCCCAACAGCAGGCCCTCGTCGGGTCCCACGTAGTCAAAGGTGCACTTCGGCGGCTCCTTGCCCATCGTCAGCCCTTGATACGGTCCCTTGCGGCTGATGATGCGGTTGGGACGGCCGTCGGCCCCCTCGCGAAACGGCGTCACATAGCAGACGGAATTGCCCGACAGGAACAGCACACAGGTGCCGCTGCGGGAAATCTTCAGCACGCTCTCATACTGGCGGAGATCCCAATACTCGTCATGTCCCACGCTGATGAAGGCTTTGCACTTCGCCGCACGGTCCGGAGTGAGCATGTCGCTGTTGGAGCAATAGCTGACGTCATACCCATGCTGCTCCAGCCAGTAGCATAGGGAGAATTCCCAGCACAGGAACTCGCCCGAGCCGACCGATTGTGGATTCTGGAAGATCTGCGCATACTTCGCATAGGGCCGGTCAAAGCTCACGTCAACCCGGTTGCTGGCCCAGGCGAACTTGTTCCCCGGGTCCATGTACAGGGAATACTCGTCGGGCCACCGGTTGTAGGCTTGCCAGGTGTTGTCGGGACATTGAAAGAGGATGTCGGCCGGGCGGTCGTCGCGCACGATGAACACCACGTAACTCTGCCAGGGCATCGTGCCATCGGGATTCGGCACGCGGGACAATCGTCCCAAGTAAACACCGCTGGGCCAATCAGCCGGGATCACCAACCGGGCACTGGATTCCCAGCGACACTCGCGGATCCGTCGTGGGCCAGCCTCCGGCAGGGCTTGCTTCTTGCCGGTCAATGGTCCCAGCGTCTTCATCAACCGGGCGCCGAGGCCACCGTAGTAGCCCATTCGAAATATCTCCAAGGTAAAGGAGCCGGCGGGGTCTGTGCTCACAAAAAACTCGATCGGCTCCCCGGCGGAAACCGACTGCCGAGAGCAGTAGCCCTCAATCCCGGGAGAACGGAACCCGGTGGTGTCCGATTTGTCGAGGCGAACATAGGTCAACTGCCAATCGGACGTGCCCGCCTTCTGGTTCTCCTGGCGGATCAAGTCACGCGCCGAAGCCGGCTCGGCCGATTCCAAGTTCATCGTGAAGAACGCGGCGGCTGCCCAGAGAGAGAGACAACTCAAGCCGACGCGTATGCAGCGGACAGACAGGGTTTGATTCATGGCGCAACTCCTGAAGACAAGGGACGACCCCGCAAATGATAATTGCTGGAGACTGGTGAAGCAAGCGTCCTGACGGACTCGGGAAGGGTTGGAGGGGAAGGCCTGGTGACAACCCGCTATGCCAACGATGAAACAGTTACCTCTCCGTCAATCCCGCCTTGCGAATCGCGCCACGCAAGTGCGCCAGAGCTTGCTTGTAATCCTTGGGTCCAACGTACTCAAGGATGAGGGGCGCTTTCGGAGTGTGTTTGGCCGCCAAGGTGACGAACTGCACATAATCGACATCGCCCAGTCCAGCCGCTACTCCGCGGTCGGAGTGCAGCTTGCGATCCTTGGCGTGCAGACAGTCGATCCAAGGCGCAAGCTGGTCGAACATCTCGCCCAGGTCATTGATCTCCAGAACGTTGGCTGGATCCAAAAGTGCCCGAATCCGCGGCGATCCGACTTCCTGTAGAAAGACCCGCGTCCGCTTGGCGCCCGCCAGGAAGTTGTTGAAGCTGGACTCGAACAGGACCGTGGCCTGGTGCCGCTCGGCCATCGCCGCCAGCTCTTTTCCCGTGGCGACCATCATTTTCCAGACATCCTCCTGGAAATGATACGGCATCCGGGGCTCAGGCTTGTCCGGGTGATAGGAGCCCACCTCGGTGATGAAGGTTCGCACGCCCATGGCCTCGCCGATGCCCATCATCGCTTCGAAGTAGGCCAGGTTGGCCTTCCGCTCGGCCTCATCCGGATGGATCAGGTTGGTGTACACGCCGATGCTGTGGATCGAAATCCCAGCCGAACGGTAGGTCTCTGCAATCGCCGCCGAGCGTTGGGGCGTCATATCCGACACGTCCGCCCGCCCGTTGAACTTCCAGTAACGGCTGTCGCTCTGGCTGAGGAACAACTGCACCACGCGGATGCCTTCGCGAGCCAGTTCCTCGGCAAGCTGCCGATTGGTGTAGTCGCGAAACCCAAACGTCGCCATGCCAATGGTCAAGCTGGACGCCGGTTTGGATTCAGGAGCGGCCGCAACAGGGCGTGCGGCCAACAACGGCAGCGTCGCGACCGCTTGGATCGCCTGACGACGTGTTATGTGATGACGTGGCATCTGCTGGTCACACCTCTCAGCCTGACACAAGGCGGGTTAAGAACACACTCCACCTCTTTGCAGCAAAGGTGCTGGCCTGCAAGTCTGCGACGACCTGTTCAGAGACGTATGATCGAGGCGCCAGCCCGGATCAACGCTTGCCGAACAGGTTGCCACGAGAATCCGGCCGGGCTGGTGAAGCGGCGGCGGACACCGAGGGCGTAGCAGAACGGTTCTCAGCCTTGGCAGCGCCTTCGCCAGCTCCGCTGGGCGTGATCTCGGCCTTGCCGGAAAATGCGACGCCCTCCTCTACCGCAAGGCGCTTGGCTTTGATGTCACCGGTGATTCGCGTGGAAGACTTCAATTCGATCCGCTCGCGGGCGATGATGTTGCCTTCAATCGTGCCTTCGACCACGATGGAATTCACCGTTGTGTTGCCCTTGATCGAACCCGTCTTCCCAACCGTCACGTCGTGTCCGCAGGCGACGTCGCCTTCGACTTTACCGTCAATCAGAAGCGAGCCGTTGGTCTTGATGTTGCCCATGACCTCCGCGTCCGCCGTGATGATAGATTGTGAATTGCTCCCTGTTGTATCCATTTTGTGTTCCAAGCTCCTGGTTAATTAATGTAACAATTGTGCGCCATATTGCCCTGCCCACTGTCCTGAGGCAAGTGTTTTGCGGCACACGGTAAAGCGACCCCTTGCGCATCGCCGCCTCTGCGAAAACAAAAACGTTGAACATCCAACAAGCCGCGGCTAGAAGTGGGCGCTCAGCGGTCTTCGAGAGTTCAGTGCGGGCGTGGCGAAATGGCAGACGCATCCCGTTTAGGGCGGGACGCCGCAAGGCATACAGGTTCAAGTCCTGTCGCCCGCACCAGTTTTCCCCGGAAAAAATGCGAACGCATCCCTGCGAATGTCAGGGCGTCAATATGACCTCATGCACGTGGTCACTACTGCTGCAAGAAGGATGAGCACAGCAATGGCAGCGCAGTTCTGCCAACCGAAATGGTGAAGCTGATGGCCAAGGTGTCTTAACAAATTGCCCATGGCTTGCCTCGTTTTATTGAACTGCTTGAAACACTGGTCTGTAGTATTAATCACGAATACTAACCTGTTTTCGAGGTCTAGTCCATCCGATTAAGTGATGCACAGATGTGCGACGCTTGTCCAAAAAACCCATCGCGCCAGGCTTGGCCAGCGCGAAAACGTGCCCGCAACCGTGCTAAAAAGTGAAAAACGGCTTCTCGGCGAAACTCGAGCAGACACCCGCAGGGGAAAGAGATGCAGGAAAGGCGCTTTTCTGTCGTGAATATCAAGTGTGAATTTCAACTTGCACTGTCCGGCGTTCTGACTAACATGTGCCCGGTTTTTGGAAGCGAGCGTAGCTCAGTCTGGTAGAGCGTCACCTTGCCAAGGTGAATGTCGTGGGTTCGAATCCCATCGCTCGCTCCAACTTTTTTTCTCCGCAAATGATTCGCACCACCAATCTTCTCGATCTGACACAATTCGAGCATGCCGCCTTGTTCGATGGCTGCGAATTTCCGTGGCAGATGTTGCCGCGCATCAAGGAATACATTCGTGCGCACCTCAAACCCGCCAACCACGCCCGCCTCGTCGGCACGCCGTTCGTCGGTTCCGAGGTGTTTATTGGCGAGGGCACCGTCATTGAGCACGGCGCGATGATCAAGGGCCCCGCCATTATCGGCCGCAACTGCAATATCCGCGCCGGCGCCTATATACGCGACCATGTCATCGTCGGTGACGGCTGCGTGCTGGGCAACTCGTGTGAATTCAAGAACGCCGTCCTCTTCAATGGCGCACAGGTGCCGCACTTCTCCTATGTCGGCGACAGCATCCTCGGCTGGAAAGCGCACCTCGGCGCCGGCGTCATCTGTTCGAATCTCAAGTCAGTCAAATCAAACCTGACCGTCATCTGGGACGGCCGCAAGATTGACACCGGCCTGCGGAAATTTGGCGCCGTGGTCGGAGACAGTGCCGACGTCGGCTGCAACTGTGTCCTCAATCCCGGCTCCATCATCGGCCGCAACAGCGTGCTCTATCCCACGGTGAACTGGCGCGGGGTCTGCCCGCCGAATGTCGTGGTAAAGCTGCGCCAGCAGCAGGAGATCGTCGCCAAGCGATAGCTGCGGCGCTTGATTCGCGGCTTCATTGTCCCCGGCCGGAAGCGAAACCACTGACATTGGCCGCAATGATCTTTCGATGCGCGCCGATAAACGGCAGGCGGCGGAGGTCGGAAGGCCGTGCCCAACGCCATCGTGCTCCCCTGCCCTGACCTTTTGGCGTTCCGCCTTGCCAGCGACAAACGAACGCGTCCACGACCAGCCGGTCGTTCATCACGCCGTGGCGCACCGTGGCGATGCGCCTACCGGACGAGCAACGAACTCCAGCCGGCACGGTGTCGGGGAACTCCCAGAAGTCTCCAAGCAAGCCGCCTGCTTTCCGCTGCCGGATCAACACGCGACCGCCGCGCCAGATCAGCAGCGCACGCTGCCGGACGAGGCGGGATTGCGGACGCTTTCCGGTGTTCGGCAGTCGATCAACCGCCCGGCGGCGTAACGCCACGCAAAGCTGGCGCACCGGGCAACTGTCGCAGCGCGGGTTCTGCGGCTTGCAGAGGGTCGCGCCAAGTTCCATCAACGATTCATTGAAAGCGCCCGGTCGTTTCGGCGGCACGAGCAAGGAGGCCAGTTTCCAGAGCCGCGCCTGGCCCGTGCCGGATTTCACGTTTTGGCGGATGCCGAACAATCGTGCCAGCACACGAGCGACGTTGCCGTCCACCAGAGGCTCCGGTTGCCCAAAGGCGATGCTGAGGATGGCGCCCGCCGTGTAGCGGCCAATGCCAGGCAATGCCAGCAACCCATCGCGAGTCGCCGGCACGCGTCCCCCGTGCCGCCGCACGACTTCGCGCGCGGCGGCGTGGAGATTGCGCGCGCGGCTGTAATAGCCCAGACCTTCCCACGCCTTCAGCACCGCCGCAGGCTTCGCGCCCGCCAGCGCGGTGACGTTTGGAAACAACCGCAACCAGCGCCGGTAATACGGGATCACCGTCGCCACCTGTGTTTGTTGGAGCATGATCTCGGAAACCCATACGCGATACGGGTCGCGCCGCGCCGCGCCGGAGCGCCAGGGCAGCTTCCGGGCATGGCGGTCAAACCAACACACAAGCCGTTTTTGGATTTCCGCAGGGTTCAAGTCTGTGTTAAGCATACGCGCGCCAGGCGTGAAACGTAAAATGTGAAATCATCAGGTATCATGTCTCACGTTTTTCGTTTCACGTTTCGCTAACAATGCCGCCACTGACTTCTTACACCGTCAAGTTGACCGACGAACAGTTCGAGCGCATCCGGCTCGATCTGGCGCAGCGCAATTTCGTTTTTCGCGAGGTTCCTTATGCTCACTTCGGCGCGTCGAAGGACAAGCTGCAGGTGACGGCGTTTCAAAGCGGCAAGCTGCTCGTTCAGGGCAAGGGTGTCGAGGAGTTCGTGCAGTTCTATCTGGAACCGGAAATCCTCGGCGAGGCGCGGCTCGGCTACGAGCATATCCACGACCCGACCATCCTGGATCCGCGCATCGGCGTGGATGAGAGCGGCAAAGGCGATTTCTTTGGTCCGCTCACCGTCGCCGGCGTGTTTCTGAACCGTGCGGCCATTGACGCGTTGCGTGGCAGCGGCGTGCGCGACAGCAAGACCGTCACAAGCGACGCGCGCATCTTCGAGCTGGCGAAGCTGATCCGCCAAACCCCCGGTTGCGTCGTGGCGGTCGTCCCCATCGGACCGCGCGCCTACAACGATCTGCTCGTGAAGATGCGTAACGTGAACAAGATGCTCGCGTGGGGTCATGCGCGCGTCATCGAGAACGTGCTGGAAGCGTTGGAGAAATCCGGCGAGGAATGCAAACGCGCCGTGGCCGACCAGTTTGGCGACAAGCGGCTCATCGAGAACGCGCTGCTGAAGCGCGGCCGCGCCATCCAGCTGGTGCAACGGCACAAGGCGGAGAGCGACCTGGCCGTGGCGGCGGCCTCCATTATTGCGCGCGAAGAGTTCGTGCGGAGATTGGCGGCGCTGAGCAAGGAATACGATATCGAGATGCCCAAGGGCGCCGGCGCGCAGGTGGATCAAGCCGGCCGTGAGTTTCTGAAGAAGCACGGCATGGCCAAACTCGGAGAGGTGGCCAAGCTCCATTTCCGCACAACGCAGAAAATTTCCCAGCAGCTCTGACACAGGAACCATCCGATGCAACAATGGCTGCAAAACCTCTGGCAAACACGCGTCCGGCGCGACCGGATGGTGATCGCATGCTTGGCCATCGTTTGGTCCCTGCTCCTCGTGGGTCTGATGGAGTGGTTTCCACTTAACTTCGTCACGAAATGGGAATTGGCAAGTATTGATCAACGTTTTCGCTGGCGTGGACCGGAAGCACCGTCACATGAGGTGCTGATCATCGGCATTGACGAGGACTCGTTTGTAACCGAAACGTTTTCTCCTGAAGAACTGAAACAGAATCCAACGCTAAAACTACTGAGCTCCTGGCCTTGGCCGCGAAAAGTGCATGCGTTGGCGTTGGAACAACTGCTTGCAGCCGGTGCTAAAGTGGTCGGTTTCGATTTACTCTTCACGTCGCCAAGCAAATACGGTCCCGATGACGATGATGCGTTGCGCACAGCGCTTGAAAAGGCAAGAAACCGCGTGGTGGTCGGTGCCAATTGGACTGAGGTAACCACCGGCCACGGCGATAATCGTGAGAAATGGATGCTCCCGCAACCCGTGTTGCCAGATTCGGTACCCGCTTTGGAACTGTGTGCCGCAGTCAATTACAAGGCGGACGTGGATAACGTGGTGCGACGCATCTATCCGCGATGGTTATATTCCGAGGAAAACCAGCTGATCACGGGACTCTCGGTACGCCTGGCGCAATTGGCCGATCCGAAAACGCAGTGGGCACTGACACGCGGGCAAATTCCCATCAATTTCGCCGGACCGAAACGAACGATCCCCACCTACCCCTTCTATAATCTCTTCCAGCCCAAGGCATGGGAGAGAAACTTACACAATGGCGAGATTTTCAAAAACAAAATCGTCTTGATCGGGCCGACTCAGAATTTCATGCAGGACTCTCACGCGACGCCGTTCGGCAGGGAAATCCCCGGCGTGGAAATCCACGCAGCCGCCGTTTCTACGTTGCTCAAACACAATGAACTTCACGAGTCGCGTCCCTTCGTCGAATGGCTATTGATCATGGGTTTCGCCACGGCGGGCGTCTTGTCGCTTCTCGCAATCCGCCATCCCCTGTTGCGGTTGGTGCCAGCCATGGCTCTGACGATCGCCTATGTGGCCGTCTGCCAGGTCGTATTCAACAATATGTTGATGGTTCTTCCGCTGGCGGCACCGATTGCCGTGCTTGTTCCCGTCACGCTCAGCGGCCTCGCCTGGCAATTGCTCACCGAGCAACTGGAGAAGCGTCGCGCACGTCAGGCACTGGAGCGGCAGGTGTCGAAGGAAGTCGCCGACGAACTCATGAAGGAATACGGCGCGTTGCAGCTGTTGCTCGCGCCTCACGAGCGGCATTTGGTGGTGTTCTTCTCGGATATCCGCAACTTCACCACGCTTTTTGAGAAGGGCGATCCAAAAACACTGATCACGCAGTTGAACGAATACCTCACCGCCATGTCAGCCATCGTTGCCCAGCACGGCGGCACTCTGGACAAGTATATCGGCGACGCGATCATGGCGTTCTGGGGCGCGCCGACGAGCCGCGGGGCGGCGGACGATGCATTGCGCGCCGTCTCGGCGGCGCTGGAGATGCGCAAGGAGTTGGCTGCGCTACAACCGCAGTGGAAAGCAAATGGTTACCCGGAGATCAAGATCGGCATCGGCATCCACGCGGGCACGGCACTGGTCGGCGAGGTCGGCTCGGCACAACGCAGCG
Source organism: Verrucomicrobiota bacterium (assembly GCA_016235595.1). Classification (GTDB taxonomy): domain Bacteria; phylum Verrucomicrobiota; class Verrucomicrobiia; order CAIQCK01; family CAIQCK01; genus CAIQCK01. Next base: position 29,655 of record JACRJX010000006.1, on the reverse strand, counting down.
AATACACCGCCATCGGCGACACCGTAAACACGGCTTCCCGCATCGAGGGCATCAACAAGGAAACCGGCACCGACCTGCTTATCAGCGAGGCGGTTTACAGCCTCGTGAAAGAACGCGTGCGCACGCAGCCCGTCGGCGTGTATGCGTTGAAAGGCCGCGCCGAAAAAGTCACGCTCTACCGCGTGGACGAGTTGTTGCCGGAAAAAGGCTCGAATCCAAAGCAAGCCTGACGCGCAATGCGTTGGCTTATGCGGAATAAAATGGTCGGGCCGGAGAGATTTGAACTCTCGACCTCTTGCACCCCAAGCAAGCGCGCTACCAAGCTGCGCTACGGCCCGACACTGCTTTTCTCCCCACAGAGGACCGCCGAAGCCGTCCTGCCTGGTTCACCGCCAGAAAAAGCGCCTTCTCTGTAGCACCGCCACGGGAACCCCGTCAAACACGTTCTCATTCTCACCGCAAGAAAAGCCGTCACGCCTTCGCAACATCCAGCACTGCCAGTAGTTCGCCCAACTGGCGAATCGTCGCGCCATCCCAGGGATGCTTGCCCGCGCGTTCCACCAGCACGGCGTCCATGCCCACCGCCAGAGCGCCGCGCACGTCGTCGCGGTAGCTGTCGCCGACGTGCAACACCTCCTCGCCATGCGCCACGCCTAGCGCCGACCACGCCACACGAAAAATCTTCGGGTCCGGTTTCTCCACGCCCACTTCGCAGGAGATCGTCACCGCGTCCAGCAACGGCATCAGCCCCAGCCCTTCCAGCACCGGCCGCAGGCGATGGTCCCAGTTCGACAACAGGCCCACCTTCAGACCGCGCCGCCTCACGGCCGTCAACGTCTCGACGGCATCGGGAAAAAGCCGCCAGACCTCCGGCCGCGCAAACAGTTCGTAAAGCTCGTGGAAATACGCCTCGCGGTCCGGCATCGCCACGCCCGCCATCTCCAGCGTCCGGAACACCAGTTCGCGCCACCAGTCGCGCTGGCTCACGTTGCCCGCTGCGGCCACCGCATCGTCGTGATGACACGCCACCCACGCCTGCCGGAATCCGTTCTCCATTGCGCCCGCATCCGCCACCACGCCGTGCCGTCGTGCCGCCTCCGCGTAAATCCCGCCGACCGACGGATGCGGATAGAGCAAAGTCCCGCCCGCATCAAACGTCACCGCCCGCAGTTTTGAAAGACGACCAAGGATCGGGGACCGACTACCGCCGACTGAAGACCGGGGACCGTTGTCAACCGATTGATTGCTGATCTCCGGCCTCTGGCCTCTGACCTCCTTCATTGATTCATCCCCGCCTCCAGCCGCCGCCGCTGCACCAGCGCCAGTGTCTCGCCCACGAGAAACAGCGAGCCAGTGATCAACACCACACCGTCGTATTCACTGCACTCCTCCAGTGCCGCCGCCACCGTGTTGGCGTTGTGCACACGCACGCCTGGCGCGACCCGCCGGCAAATTTCCGCCAACTCCGCCGGGTTGGACGAACGCTCGCTCGGCACGCGCACTGTGAGCACCTCCGTCGCGTGCGGCACGAGCGCCCGGCAGATACCTTCACGGTCCTTGTCGCGCAGGATGCCGAGAACCATCACCAGCCGTTGCCCTGGAAAATGCCGCTCTAACGTCGCGCCCAGCACCTCGGCGGCACCAGGATTGTGTGCGCCGTCAAGCACAACGACCGGATCGCCCGACATGACGTGAAACCGGCCCGGCCACCGTGTTCGCGCCAGTCCCTCGCAAATCATCTCGTCGGACACCTTCAATGCCAGCCGCACCGCTGTGATGGCCGTCGCCGCGTTCACCACCTGATGCGCCCCAATCAGCGGAATCATGCATTCGATTCCGCCGACGCGAATGCGCTGGCCACGCAGATCTTCGCCAAGCAGCTGGCAATCGCTTGACCGAACCACCGTCAGCGGTGCGTGCACCTCCGCCGCCGTCTGCTCGATGACCTCCAGCACCGCGGGGTCCGCCGCTGCAGTCACCACCGGCACGCCGGGCTTGATCACACCGGCTTTTTCCTTCGCGATCTTCGCGATGGTGTCGCCCAGATAGGCGGCGTGGTCGTTTTGAACGTTGGTGATGATACTCACCATGGGCGTGACGACGTTGGTCGCATCGAGCCGCCCGCCCATGCCGGTTTCCCAGATGACGAGGTCGCAACGCCGCTCCTGGAAATACCGCAGCGCTATTGCCGTGATCGCCTCGAAAAACGTCGGGTGTGCGTGCTCCGGCATCTCCGCCACACGCTGCATCAACGGGCGGATTTCGCTCACCAGCCGCACCACGTCCGCCTCCGGAATGGGCTGGCCGTTCACCTGCATACGTTCGCAGAAGCTGACCAGATGCGGCGACGTGTATAGGCCGACGCGCAGGCCGGCGCGCTGGCCGATGGCGCTGAGCATCGCCGCAACGCTGCCCTTGCCGTTCGTACCGGCGATGTGGATGAATCGGCCCGCCAGCGGCGGTGTCTCGTGCGGGTCTCCCATCAACTTCAGCAAGGCGCGAACGTTCTCCAAACCCAGCTTGATGCCGAAAAGCTGGATGCCGTAGAGGTATTCGATTGTCTGTTCGTAAGTCACTGCGATCGAAACTACCACGCGCGGCAACGAAGGCAAAGCCGCGAAATCGCCGCGCCGTGGGGTGACGCCGTTACACAATATTTTTCACGCATCCTTGTGCCGGTTCTGCTACAGACAAGGACACACGATGACAGATACGGCGATCAGATTGACGGTAGCGGCAGGGACGGTCATGGCGGCCACCCTGGCGGGCTACGTCTGCCAGCGACTCAATCTGGCCGGCGATCGGGCAGCCCGGGGCATCATGACGTTCGTCGGCGTCTTCGCTTACCCCATCGTCGGCGGCCTGAGTATCTGGGGCACGCCGCTCCATCTGGCTGACATCGCCCTGCCGTTGTCCGCGGCAGCGCACATCGTGGCCATGACGTTCCTGTCGCTGGCTCTGGCACGGTTCGTCACGCGCGACCGCGCTGAAACCGGGTTGTTCGCAACCGCAGGCGGCACGGGCAACAACGGTTTCACGATGGGCGCGTTCGTCCTTTACCTGCTCTACGGCGAGCCGGGCATGGGTTTGTCCAACCTCTACATCCTGCTCTTCACGCCGACGATGGTGTTGCTGCTCTACCCGCTCGCGCGTCATTACTCCGACGCGCAACCGTCCGCCTCGATGCGAAAACTGATCGTCAGCAGTCTCTTCGATTGGCGCTCAGCGGGATTGCCCGTGGTCGTGCTGGGAATCGTCCTCTCGGTGATGGGCGTGCCGCGTCCGCCGCAAATCGTCACGTGGCACGTGCTGGATATCCTGGTGTTCAGTATCACGCCAATGGCGTTCTTCGGCATCGGCCTGCTGCTGCACTTCTCGCGGGTGCACTCGCTGTGGCGGATGCTGGCCGGTCTGGCCGCGGTGCGATTCGTGCTCGGAGCCGCCGTGGGCCTGGTGCTGGCTTGTGTGACGTGGTGGACGCCGCTGGCGCTGCGCGACCTGCGCTGGGACGTCGTGGTCGTGCAATCGTTCGTGCCGACCTCGGTGACGATGGTCGCTTTGGCGAACATGTTCGACCTGCGTCCTCGCGAGGCCTCTGTGCTCTTCGTCGTCAACACCACCATGTATCTGCTGCTCGTCCTGCCGCTGGTGATGTGGCTGTTTGGCGGCCACTAACCAACCCACCCTCAACCCAACTTCGTTGCACGGCTGGTGGAACGACCCCAGGTGCGCGGCAGCGGCAACGGCCCGCTGCCGGTTCTGCTTTCGTCCGACTCCAACGGCAGCCAGTCCTCTTCATAGACCGGATCGAGCGCGTTCTCGCAGAGCGTCTCCGGCAATTGGCCGACCTTGATCTCCATCTCGCGCTGCGGCACGAACGGGCACTTCGCCTTGTCGCCCAGCAAGTGCGCCGCCTGCGACTCCGCCAGCAACCGCGTGCCGCTCTTGATGCTGCGCGGGCCGTAGCGCGTTTCGATTTCTTCCAACGCGTGGTGCATCTCCCGGCGCTTGAACTCCGGATGTTCGCCAAACAAATCCGGCTGAAGATCGAGCGGCTCGAAGTTGCAGAAATGAATGCACACCTGCCGGATCGGTTGATGCTGTCCAGCGACCAACTCTCGAAACATTTGTTCCACCACCGGGTCAATCACGCGCGGCTCGAACTGTGCCGATGGGAACCGCACGCTACGCCCCACGCCCTCAAAGTTGCAGAATCGCACAAACACGCCCATCTCACGCGCTTTGAGGTTCTCACGAAAGAACGTCGTGATGACACGCTCCGTCTGGTCCAGGAGGAACAACAGCGCCGCCTCACAATCCGGTTCGTCCCAAGGCAGCGTGGTAGCACTGCTGATGCACGTGCGGGCATTGTTGGCCAATGAGAGTGTTTCGTGGAGTTCGCCGCGTGCCAGCAGCCACAGTTCCAACCCGAACACGCCGAATCGCCGCCGCAACATCTCCAGCGGCAGTCGCGCCACATCGCCGAGGGCCCGCACTCCAAGCGACCGCAGCGCCCGCGCCCTTCGTTCCGCAATGCCCGACAGTTTCTTCACCGGCACCGGCGCGAGAAACGCCCTCTCTCCGTCAGCCGGCACTTCGAGAAATCCATTTGGTTTGCAATGCTCCGTCGCCAGCTTTGCCAACCAGCGCGATGACCCCAGCCCTGCGGAAATCGGCACGCCAACCTCCGTTACTATCTGACGGCGGATTCGCTCCGCCAGTTCAGCCGCCGTGCAACAGCCAAAGACCCGCGGTGAATCGGTGAAATCGAGAAACCCCTCGTCAATCGAGGTCGGCACCAGCATCGGGGTATAATTCTTCAGCCGGCTGAACATCTCCAGCGACAATCGCCGATACTCGTTGTAGTGCGGTCGCACCAACACACCTTCCGGACATTTGCGCCGCGCCTCGAAACAAGCCATGCCAGTGATAAGGCCGTAGCGCTTGGCGATATAATTGGCGGCAATGACAATGCCGTCGCCCCGGCGTCCGCCCCCGACATACACAGGCCGGTTCCGTAACGCCGGGTCGAGGGCGATTTCGCACGAGGCGAAGAACGCATCACCGTCTACATGCAGGATTCGTTGATACCGAGGTGCCATACCACACAAATGTGTGGTTGATAGTCCCTCCTGTCAAGCTGATGCAGTGACTCTGCGGGCTTGGGGCAAGGACGCGGAGTTAAAAACCCACACCAATCCCGAAATTGCGGCTTCGATAGAAAAATCCGCCGGAAAATCCGCCGCGGCAATACGGATCGTAATACACCGGCGGTGCCATCACGCATGGCGGAGCCCAAGGTCTCCCACCACCCCATCCCCACCCACCGCCCCATCTACCTCCCCACCCACCCCAACCGCCGATCCAACCACCACCCCAGCCGCCACCCATACCACCACCCCACCCGGGCGAGCCCCATCCGTAACCCATGAGCGGCGGAATCACCGTTGCGGTTGAAGTTGGCTCTGCAGGCGGCCGACTGATCATCGACTCGATTCGCGCGTAATCCACTGTCACGCCCGCCATCTCGCCGGGTCGAAGTTTCGGGATGTAATCGCTCTCTGTCGTCACTTTCGGCGCCGGCACGCGCGCCAGATTCTCTTCCGGGGTGGCTGCGGCACGGAATCGCGCATTAGGATCGGGTGGCGCCGCCGGCGGAGCCGGAGTCTCGGATTTCTTCTCCAGTTGGGTCAGGGCCAGTTCGCTGGCAAAACGTCCCGCCTCATTGCGCCAATGCGAACCCCACGCCGGATCGGTCGCAGCGTTAGGCGCCCCTTCCACCATCATCTGTGCCCATGCCAGGTTGGTTTCGAGCGCCTGCGGATCGGCCGCTGCCGATCCTGCAACGCTCCATAGCGTCTGCGCCAACATGATGCTGGCCGTGATTGCCACTTTGAATATCTTCATAAAGCTGTGTCCCTTGCCTTGGTCATGCCATAACCCGCGCCGCCAAGGGAAAGTATTTGCACGCTTTCGACGCTGTCAAGGGTCGTTCTATTCAGATGCGTCAGTTGCGCAAATACGGCAGAAATCGTGTTCGAAATTCGTCGTTGTAGTTAAAAATCACCCAACCGTTGGCACCGCCACGCTGCGACTGGGCCACGAGCTGTCGTAGCTGGCTGCCGTTGGCACATTTGTAGCCTGCAAGCCCAACATAGATCGGCACGCGACCGTTCACCAGCGCACGCTCTTCCGCCAATCGTTTTGCAAACATCGTCGGATCGGTTGCGTAGTTCATCGGACAAATAAAATCCAACCAACCCGCGTCCACCCACGCTTTCCAGTTCTGGCCGCGGTCGCGACGCACACTCGCCAGTTCCGGCCACACGGCGGCTGAGATCCGCATGGATGGCCGCGCACGCCGCACGGCGGGACTGATCTCGCCAACCAGCCGTGTGATGACCTGCTCCCGCCACGCCAGGAAACTCGTTGCGAGACGCCCCCCTTTCATCACATCGCGCGGCCACGAAGAGACGGTGGAACGCGTATCGCGGCAAAACCGCTTTTTGCAATTGGCGCAACAACACGGGTCGGCGTCAATCCAGCGCAAGTAATCCAAATGCACGCCGTCGAAGGAATATTTCGTCGCCAGTTCGACCGTGGCGCGCACCTCCAGCGAGCGGTTCCAGTCGTGCGACGGGCAAAGCACCGGAGCGCGATAAGATGGCCGCAGCACGCGGCCGGTCCGATCGAGTTGCACCCGGCCTTCGCGGACGGCGCGCTGCTGGCTCTCTGGTGGCGCGTCTTTCATCTGGAAACAAACGCGCCACGCATGGACTTGAATTCCGTAACGCCGCGCCGCTGCCAGACACAGAGCCGCTTCATCACGGTTGCTGTAGAAGCTGCCCGGCAACACCTGGCTGCGGTAGTAAGCCGCACCGCCAGTGGAGAACTTCACGAAGATGGCGTTGATACGGGCGGCATGAAGCTCCGCCATCACCTTCTGCCAGTCCACGCCACGCGGGTCGTGCAGCCAGATGCCGCGCAATTCGCCCGTGCGAGAAACCAGCGGAACTTGTGCCGACACAATCGAGCCCGACGATGCAGGAGAGACCGGCACCTTCGCTTTGGCCTGCGCCCCTGGCAGAGCCGGTGCGGATGCGGCGCGATGAATGGTACACCCAACCGGCAAGAGCGCCATCACGCACATCAAACACACAAGATGATAGAAGTATTTCATGAATCAGTGGCGGCAGTATAGGGACTCTGCCTCCCAAGTCAAAGAACGTGAACCAACAAACTGCTTCAACCCACCCTCGTGTATTCCGCCAGCAGCCGCAGATAAATGCGATATTGCTCCATCGAAACCGCCGGCGGCGTCTGGTGGTCCACACTCGGGATGAACCCGCCGCGTTTCATCAGCGGCACAAGTCGCTCGAACTCCGCTCGCATCGCCGCATCGCCCTTGTCCATCGTCAGCTTGTTGAAATGACCCACCATCCGCAGCGTCGGGAATTGCTCGCGCAATTTCAGACCGTCCACACCAGCCTGACGCTCCAGCGGCAACACGCCCGCCACGCCGACCTCCTGCAGCCACGGCACCAGTTGCGTCACGTCGCCGTCAGTGTCCACGATCAGGATGATGTTCAACTCGTCCAACGCGGCAATCAGTCGGCGGTAATACGGCGCCAAGAACTCGTCGAACACCTGCCGCGAGATCATCGGGCCGTGGTTATAGCTCATGTCCTCCGCCAAGGTCATGAATGTCGGCACGCAAACCTTCGCCATCTGCCGCACAAGCCGCAGGTTGAATTCCGTCAGGTCGTGGTTCATCGCATGGACCAACTCCGGCTGGTCGTAGAACGCGTAGCTCAGCCGCTCAATGTTCATTAGCGTCCGCGGGAACCAGAACCATCCTTCCAGCGTCGCCCACACCACCGCCTCGCCGCGCGTCTGTCTTGCAGCCCATGGCCACATCGCCTTGATGCCGGCCGAATGATCCGGGTAAAGCCGCGGCTTCACGCGCCGGTAGTCGTCCATGTTGGCAACAATGCCCTCAACGTGGTGCTGCGTCGCCTCGATCGTCGCCTCGGTCGTGCTGAACCAGAATTGCTGATACGGATCGAGGCCAAAATACTGCGCGATCTCGAAGACTTGGCTGGATGCGAGCGATTTTGGCAATCCCTCGTTGTGCCACCGCGCGATGGTCTCGTCCCACCACATCGCCCACTCCCATCGCGGCAGGCGGTCCACCGGCCGGAAGTTCATCACGGCGCGGAAGCGTTCGACGTGGTTCACAGGCGTTCCTCCGGTGGGAGTTCACTTGCCGCTAACGACAACTTGTGAGACGCGCCGTAGCACCACCGGCCCAATCATGCCAGACGGCTGGAGCGGTTCGGTGCCGTCCCACTGGCGCCACGCCGCGAAGGTCACTGGCGCTTCGGCGGGCGGCGCATCCTTTGGCACCCAGTCAGGCCATTTCGTGATCACACCGGTGCGTCCTTTGTAGACCACGCCGAGTGCAGCCATCTTTTTCGTGTCGCCGATGAGGCGATTCACCCAAAGGTTGGTCACGCGGATTTCGAGTTCGTTGGCGCCGTCCTTCAGCGCGCCGGTTACGTCCACGCGGAAAGGTTGTTTCCACAGCACGCCGAGGTTGCGACCGTTGAGGATAACTTCGGCAAGGTTGTGGACGTTGCCGAGATCGAGGAACATTTTGGATTTCGGATTCTGCATTTTGCATTCAAACATCCGGTGATACGCCGCGGTGCCGGAGAAATGGCGGATGCCCTCGTCGGCGTGCCGGGAGAGGTCGGTGAGACGTGCCAGCTTGATAGAAGCGGGCGCGCCGCGGTTGGGCTGGAAGGCCACGTCCCAATTGGTATTGAGCATCGTCCCAGCAGGTTGATCAGTTTCCGCGATCAACTTGCCGTTCTCAATCCACAGTTCGCGGCGAGGCGCAACAGCTGCGCCGCTCGTGGCGCGCTCGATAATCTGTTTGGCGTCGAGGGCAGTGGGAATCAACTCGATGCCTACCACCTCACCCTTGAAAGGACCGGGGCAACCGGGATGGACAATGAACTGTGAGGCGGCGGCGCTGCCGGCGGGCTTGCCGTTGATGTAAAGCGTTGGCGCACGGTCCCGATAGACGACGGTGATGTGTGCCGTGTCGCTGATGGGTTGCGCTGCGACGATGCGCGGCGCGAGGTAACGCGCGCCGTGCTCCCAGATGGCGACGCCGTTGCGGCCCACGCTCATGCCCGCGTTCACATGACCCACACCGAACATCAACTCGCCTTGGCGCGTGAGCACCGCGAAGTTCTGGCCGCGCGCCATCGTGATGCCTGTGTCGGCAGCCTTCGCCAATTCGATTTCGGCAGAGGGCTTCGCTCGCAGGAGGATGGTGAAGTTGTTGGTCGTGCCGGGGTTCTCAGTCCGCAACAGGAACTTGCCGGTTTGGGCCGCGGCGCTCGCGTCGGGTTTTGCGGCCAGCGGCGATGCGGCCTTGCGGAACACGACGAACCACGAGCCGCGAGGGTCGAACTGAATCTGCACCTTCGTGCGACCGTCGCGCTCCTCGAACCGCGCCACGTCACGCATCCGGCCCGTCGCTGCGTCCCACAACTCCGGCTGGCGGCCAGAGATGCGGAAGGTGCAGAGCGCGTCGAAGGCGCCGTCGGATTGGTTTGAGACGAAATACCAATCCGCTCCCGCGTCATCGGTGCGGTGAATCCAGAGCAACGTTTGCACCGGTGGTGCCACCGCCGCCCATGACCGTTCGCTCGGATTAGCGGCAGGAGTGACCGTTGACAGCCCGGCTTCGCCTTCATGCAAGAAGTCCGGCACGAGGCTAAACTTCTTCTCCACAGTCTCGAAGCTCGCGCTGATGACCGCATTTCCGGTGGCCGAGATCTTCTTCCACAGCGCAGCGACTTCTCCATCGGGCATCATGCCTTGCGCGCGAGTGAACTCGCGCGGCGTGGCGACCTTCGCGCCCGCCTCCGCCAGCCGCAACACCTCGCGCATCAACGCCGGCGTCGCGCGGCCCGTGGCTGGCAGCATCAGCACGCGGTAGCGCATGCCGTTCTTGTGAACGATGACGCCACGCTCGACGCGCGATTCGCGCAATGCGTCGAGGTTGGCAAAGTCGTAGTCGTAGCCGGCGGGCAATGGGATCGCCAACTCATGCTTCCAGCCGCCGTAGCTCGGGGCACCCTCGTCGAGCATCACCAGCGCGTCGGCCACGAAGCGGCCCTGTTGCAGCAGCGACTGGCAGCGTGTGAGGTATTCCACCCACGCCTTGCCCGGCCGCCACCACGTGCTGGTGCGCTCGAAGTTGATTCCGTAGGGGCCGAACGTCATGCCGGGCACGAGATGCAGCCACGGCTGATGCGCGTAGCGGTGGAAATAGTATTGGTTGACGCCAAGGCAAAAAGCGCAGTCGCCAAGCGTCTTGAGGCTCCACGGGTCGTCGAGCCACTGGCCGCGCCCGGCTGTGAACGCCTCCGCGCCCGCGATCTGCCGCCCGCTCAAGTGCGCCGCGCTGGCGGCGACCTTGCAGTCCACGCGCGGCCCGCCGCCGACCCAGAATTCGCCGCACGGCATGTCGTTGGCGCGCGCGAAGTTCATCGGGTCATACATGAACTGCTGCCGTCCGAACGACTCGGCGCGGAACTCGATGCCGCGCTTGTGCGCGAGTTCCATTGAACGCTTCCAATAGTTGTCCACGAGCAGGTCGGCGATGGTGCGGCGGAAATCCCACAAGAACCGCTCCGACTTGTCGCGTGAGCCGACGATGCGCCCTCCCGCGAGCACCGGCAGCCACGGCGTGATGTCGTAGCCGCGACGCGCGCGGAACTCCGCAGGGAACTTCGCCGTCCAGTTCTGGATGCCGACCTCCCAGCTATCAATCCACGTGTACTTGAACGCGTGTTTGCCGGCGGGCGTGGCAGTGGCCAGCACCTTGTCCACGAACGCCTCGTGTTGCGCCTCGACGCCGCGCGGGTTGAACTTGTCGCACTCCAGCCCGACGCCCGCCTTCGTCGCGGGAGCATTGTGCGCACCGGTCGGCGTGTGGCCGATCCGCAACACCATCCAATCGCCCTCCGGCGCAACCCACTTCGCTTTGCCGGTGAGGACAACAACGCTCGAAGGCGCGATGCCGGGCGCGTCCGCTGCACCGCTGTCGAGGTAGCGTTCCGCGCCGCCGCCGTGCTCGGGGTGCGCGGCGATGGCTGTCTTGGGCTGCCAGAGATGAATCCTGTCGCGATTCGCCAGCAGTGCCTCGCCGATCCGGATTTGTCCTGTCCGGAAGTAGCTCTCCGGCGGTAGCAGCAGCCGGAAATGCCGCGCCGTGGCCGGCTCAAACGCGATGGTCAACTCCGTGGGCTTCCCCCGCCATGAGCACGGAAGCTTCTTCACCACGCGCCACGTCTTCGCATCGTCGCTGGCTTCAATGGTCGCGATGGGATTCCCGAACACCGCCAAACCGTCCACCTTCAGCAACGTCAGTTCGCGCACCGTCGCCGGCGCATCGAGATCAAAGCGGAGTTCAACGCCGCCAGCAGCCGGTCGTTTCAACGCGATTTCCTTCTTCGAGCACACCACCGGTGCGCGATCGCTGTCTGGCGTCGGAAACGCGACCACCGCGACATCGCGATAGTAATCGAGCAAGCTCTGTGGCTGCAGCAGCTTCGCGATTTCGACCGTCTCGCTGCCGCGCACGCGCGTCTCGCTCCACGTCAGTCGTTGCATGGCCAGCTCCGGCGGAATCTGCGGCCCGCCCGCGTTGCCCCATCCGTCGCAGAGGGCCGAGCCGAAATCGAGGCCGAGCCGCGCGCTTTCGTTGAGCATATGCTGAAAACACTCCTGCCACCCCGGAGACATGAACTCCTTAGTCTCCACCAGCCCTGTCGGCAGCGCGACACTGACATTCATGAACAGCGTGCCGCCCAGCCCGATCTCCTTCATCGCTTCCAGGTCGGCGGTGATGCCGGGCTTGGTGATGTTCCCGCTCATGTGGAACCAGTAGGTCCGCGGCTTGGCGGCGAACGGCGGTGAAGTAAACGCTTTCGCCAGATCGTCTGCGGCTATTCCGAGATTCGTCAGCGCGCAGAGCGCCGACAACGTAATCAGTATTCGTTTCACATCATAGTCCTCTCGCCCTGCAGGAGGTCATCATTCATCATTTCGTCTCGCGTTGCGAGACGACTACTTTCACCGGGCCAATCAGTCCGGATTCCACCAGCGGGTCGTCTTTCTTCCAAAGCCGCCAACTGCTGAACGTGTAACGACCGGTCGGGCTGGGTTTGCCCTCGGCAAGCCACGCAGGCCAGGACTTGAGGTTGCCGCTCGGATTGCGGTCGCTGTCTTCGGGCAACTGCTCGTCGCCGATCTGCCGGTTGATCCAAAGATTGACCACGCGGAGTTCGAGAGCGTTTTCGCCGGATTTGAGCGCGTCGGTCACGTCCACGCGGAACGGCGGTTTCCAGAGAATGCCAAGGTCGCGGCCATTGAGGCGAACTTCGGCCATGATCTGCACACTACCGAGATCCAGGAACATCCTGGATTTTGGATTCTGGATTTTGGATTGGAACGTCGTGCGATAAACCGCTGTGCCGGAGTAGTAGCGGACGCCGGGGTCGGAGTGTTTGCTCCAGTCTTCGAGCTTCGTGAATGTCACCGGTTTCGCAGGGCCGCCCCACTTCGGATCAAAACTGACTTCCCACGGACCCGGAATTTCCTGCGTGGTCTTGAACTCCAGCCAGTTCCTGGCTGCAACCTCCGACGCCTGACCTCTGACCTCTTTCCTGAATACCACGAACAGCGAACCGCTCGGATCGAACCGCAGCGGCAGACTCGTGCAACCATCTTTTATCTCATAGGCGGCGGCCGGTTCGGTGCGGCCGGTGTCGGGCCGCCACAGTTCCGGTTGTTTGCCGCTGACGCGGAACGTGCAGCGCGTCTCGATCTCCCGAGGTTCCGGATTCGCCAGAAAATAGATATCGGCCTCGCCAATGCGTTTGTGAATGTAGCGGATGTTTGCCGACGCCTTGAAGTCCGGCAGCACACCCATCTGCGCCAGCACGCGGCTGGGAATGCCAATGTCGGGGATGGCATCCACCGCCTCCGGACTTTCCTGCACGTCGCCCCACGGCCCCATGCCCATCAAGCCGAGTTCCATCGCGGAGCGCCATCCCTGCGCGGACGCGGCATCGGCCATCCAGTTGTCGGGCGCGGTCTGGGCGGCTTGCCACGTGGCATCAGTGCGGACTGTCTGAGCGTGGCCATCGCGGTATTTGATGTCCAATGCGCCAACCAAGCCCGCAGGATTCGCCGTATCGAGCGTGTTCACGGCGGCGACGGCGATGAAGTTTGCGCCGGGTTTCAGCATCGCCCCAACATTCATCGTGTAGCCGTGGTGGAAGTTCTCGCCTTTGCCGGCCTTCTGACCATTGACCCAGCACTCAAATGTGTTGTCAGCGGTCATCACCAACCGTGCGGTCTCGACAGCACCGTCCACGTTGATATTGCGGCGGAAAAAGCGTTTGCCGGGCGGCGCGCTGCGAGCGGGATGACCTTCGGGAAACCAAATCCACTTCGCCGAGCCGAACGTGCTCGCGCTGTCGTAAGCTGCGTCCGGCCCGGGCTGGAACTCACGTGGCCAGATGACACGGCCTTTGCCAAAGCGGCGGTCCGTTGTGGGTGTCCCGCCTTTGGGCGGTTCTGCGCCGGCTGAAGCCGTGACACCCACTTCGCCCCAGATCGCCCTCGCCAACGCCTTCACTTCTTCATCACACTTCGGATAGTTCTCCAAGCTCGGCGACCGCTTCGGCGGTGCGCCGAGGACCGTGGCGCCAGCTTTGACGAGGTCCCGAATCTTGCGCAACAGCTTCGGCGTCATCGTCTCGACTTGTGGCAGCACAAGCATCCGGTAGCTCATGCCATCCGGCAGCACGAGCCGGCCGTTCTTCACCGACATGCGCGTGAGCACGACTTCCGGCGGACAGGCGTCGAAGTTATAGCCGGGACGGTCGTAGCCGGATTTCACCGGCGACTTGAACCGCTGCGGCGAGCTTTCCGGCGCGAGGAAACAGAGGTCAGCGACGAACAGTCCTTGTTGGAGCATGAACTGGCAGCGGGCGAGATATTCGTGCCACGCGCGCGACATTTCCCACCAAGTCTGCGTGCGTTCATAATGCAGGCCCCACGGACCCATGCTCATGCCGGGCGGACGGTCGGGGTTCGTCCACGGCTGGAGCGCGTAACGGTGAAACACAAAGCGGTTCACGCCCTCGCAAAACGCCCAGTCGCCGATGTGCTTGATGTTTGCGGGATGCCCCTGCCATTTCTCCAGGTTCGTCGCCGTGAACGCCTCCGCGCCGAGAATGGGCCGCCCATAGACGTGTGCGGCCGATGCCATCTCCGTGCAACTGTAGGCTGCAAACCACGGCGAGTCACCGATGCCCCACGACCAAAACTCCGCCATCGGTTCATCGGCGCGACCCGCAAAGGTCAGATCGTCGCACGGCGGCGTGTCGTACGCTTCGATGGATAGCCGGATCCCGTTGCGATGCGCCAGCGTGCGAAAATGGCCCGCGTAGTTCTCGCAGAGCAGGTCGTTGACCGTCTGCCGCACGTCCCAGAGGAAGCGCTCCGACACCTCGACGCTGTCCACCACGCGGCCGCTCATCACCGGCAGCAACGGCAGCGGATCGTAGCCGCGCAGCCGCCGAAACTCCTCACGGAATTTCGGTGTCCAGTTTTGCGAACCGACCTCCCAGCTATCAATGTGTGTCGAAACCAGCGTGCGCTTCTCGCCGACAAGTGGCTTGTTTTCGGCGATGAGTTTGCCCATAAGGTTGTTGAAATGGATCTCCGCCGCCGTCTTGCTGAGCTTGTCGCACTCCAACCCGCGACCTTCGAGCGGCGCGGGATGATTGTCCTTGCCGGTGGTCGTGTGGCCCATGCGCAGCAACGTCCACTTCCCCTCCGGCACGTCCCATGCAAGACGTCCATCTTTGCCAAGCTTCTCCGTCAGATTCACGACGCGCTCGCGCGGCACAACCTTGTCCGCCACCGGCGCGGGGAACGTCGTGCGCAGCGGAATCTCCTCGCGTGTCTCCGCCGATTTGGCGCGAATGTGCGGGATGGTGTAGTGGGTGGCCGGCGTGGGATAGGCGAACACCGCGATGTCGCGATAAAACTCCTTGTTCGGCTTCGGCTGCGGCAGCACGCCATCGAAGTGCTGCGCCCCGACGACGTTCGTCTCCGTCCAGACGATGCGCTGCATGGAAAGCTCCGGCGTGATCCACGGCCCGCCGCTGCCGCACCAGCCGGCGTCGTTGTTCATGTTCACTTCCAACCCGAGCCGGTGCGCTTCGTTGCAGATGTGCTTGAACAGTTCGCGCCACAGCGGCCCCGCAAACTGCGCCGGCCCCTTCGGCGCGCCCTGGTCGGTCTCCATGTAGAGCACGCCACCGATGCCGGCACGTTTCATCGCCTCCAGATCGGCCGTGATGCCGTTGCTGCTGATATTCCCGTCGAGTGGAAACCAATAAACCCACGGCCGCGCCGACGCGGGAGGAGTCTGAAAACCGCTCTCCAGTTCACGGGGAGATTGAGCGAACGTCGAGATCGCCAGCAGCATCGCGCCGAACACGACGATAGATGTCTTCGTTTGAAGGATCCTGTTTTTCATGGTTGCTCCTCAACACACTTTCGCCACTTCCATTTGCAGCAACTTGCCAAGCTTCTCGATCTTGCCGGCGATGTGGCCGACGCCGACGGCGCAGTGATGGGCGGGACCGTGGACGTTCCATGACTCGACGAACTTCCTCGCGCCGATGGAGAAGCGATAGCGGCTGTTGGTGTTGCCAATCTCAAGGATCGGGCCGGGAACCGATTCGCCTTCGGCCACGAGCAGTTTGAGCCTGCCATCGGCGGTTTGCACCACCGAAAGCAGCGTCACCGGGCCGTGCTTGACCGACATCTCGACAGAGAGGCCGCCACCGACTTTGCCGTGATAGACCTTGAGCGGGCGCACCTTGGTCTTGCCTTGAGCGATGGCGATGTGGCCGGGACCGTCGTGGCCCATGAGCACGACGTCGTCGCGGTAGTCCATCGCGTAGTATTCCGTGAACGACCCGCCCGCGCCGAGGCAGTCCATGATCTTCATCGCCTGCACGTTCTTGATCTCCATCTCGCCGGCGACCGGCACGCCGCGCGCGGTCAACAACGACGTGCCGAGGATGATGGAACTGATGGCGTCCTCGTTGGCCGGATTTCCGGTGCCCGAGTAAAAATAGGCGAGCGAGCCGATCTGGTGCCGCTCCACCAGCCGGTCCAACGCGACCGATGTGCGCGCGGCGCGCTCCAATTCGGCCTGCGGACAATCCGGCTGGACGTCAAACGCTTCGCTGAAATGCACGACACGGCCGCGGATGTCGGCATCGCTCACTTCGGCGCGCAACGCGGCAAGTTCGTCCACTTCGACGATCTCGACGTGGCCGCCGAAGCTGGCGCATTGCTGCGTGAGGTCGGAGTAGATGTCGAGCATGCCGCCGTAGTAGTGGCCCATGACGCCCATTCGATTGTGCTCCATCGCGTGCGCGACGCGCGCGGCCTCAACCCACCCGGCCACCTCGCGCCAGCAAGTGGGGTCGTTCTCCAGCATGCCAGTGATCTGGTGGAACGGGATGCGGGCGCGGTTGAAGACGTTGGCAATCTCCGGCACCGGACAAGCCGCGCAATGGGCAAGCCATTCACCGGTCATCTTCGTGCGGTCGCCGAGTTTGTTGAACGATTCGTAATCAATCGCCGCTTCCGGCGAGAGGTTCAGGATGATCACCGGCACCTTCGCGCGCCGCACAACAGGCAGCACGGTGGACGAGAGCGCGTAGGTAGTGACGTGCAGGAAGATCAGGTCCACATCCGCCTGCCGGAATTGGTGTCCCGCTGCGAGCGCCTTCTCCGATGTGTCCACGAGGCCAAGGTTGACGACCTCGACACCCGGCAGCGCCAGTTTTTGCGCGACGCGCTGGAGATAGCCTTCGAGCCGATCCTTCAACCCCGCGAATTGTGGCCAGTAAGTGTCCAGCCCGATGCCGAAAAGTCCGATGCGAAGTGATGAGGATTGAGTTTGCCCTGCCATGAGTTTCTCCAAAACACGTCTTAACGTTCGGGAGTGAACGCCTTGCTCAGTTCTTCGAGGAACCGCGTCTTGTATTCACGGTCCGGAAGCAGCACGCTGCCTTCGGTCCATTCGTTCCAAGCGTTCACAAGAATTGCGGGTGGACGGAGCCGGCTCGACTCGAAGTGCCGCCTCGCCCGGCGGCAGACTTCGCCGAACAGTTCCGGGGTATTGCCGACGACCACCGGCGTGTAGGGATAGCCGACGTTCGGCGGCGGCCATGGGCAATCCTTGGCCCAGCGCGAACTCGCATCCCAACCGACCGACACAATCGGCGCGTAGGGCAGCACACCGGCATCCATCCGCTTCCAGAGCGACTCGTGTTGCTCGACGAGGTCGGCGTAGTTGACGACGGGCTGGTTCGGCAACGACCCTTTGCTGCCGTGGCCGAGGCTGTAGGTGGTGAGGCTGTCGAAGCCGGCGGCCCGCAGTTTTGCCGCATCACCAGACGACCTGAAGCCGGCCAAATGTAGTCTACCAAGTCCCGCAGCCGCGATCCGCTTGCGAGCGCTGTCCACGACGGCCCGCGCCTTTTCGGTGCCGCCAAGCTGCTGCACAAACGCGTCCGCCCTGAACACGCTGAAGTAAAGGCCACCGTTCACGCGCCAGTAATTGGGCTGCCGGAAGTGCAGGGCGATGCAGTGCGCCATCACGCGCTCGAAGTCCGCGGGCGAGACGCGGCTCGGGAGCCAAAGTGTCTGCTTGTTGTCGAGCGGCGCCGGAAAACAGTTGCGCCAATCGTGGTTGGCCCACATCAGGGCATATTTGAGCTTCTGCCGATTGCGGGCTTTGAGAAAACCTTCCTCCAGCGGCCGGTGGAGGATCTTCACGCCCGAATACCAATACCAGTCGAAGAGGAACACGCCGATGCCATGGTCGGCGGCGAGCGTGATTTGTTTCTCCATCCATTTCGGGTCGGCCTCGTCGAACGGGCCCCACTCGGGAAGAAAGAACCGCTGACCGGGAAAACGCGGCTTTGCGTCAAGCACCAGTTTCCACTCGTTCCACCCCTCGCCGAACCACGAATCATAATGGTCGTCACGATGGAAGCCGGGAAAGTAGATGGCGGCAATCTCCGGGCTGCTTCGGAGAACGGCCGAGGCGGATTTCGAATCCGCTGCCCCGGCAGACGGGAAGGCCGCAGCCAGAGCGATGGTGGAAGCAAGAAGATGAATCGCGAGAATCTTCATGTGGGCATTTCTACCGTAGTCTGCGGAAACAGGAAATGGACAGAGTGACCTGTCTGTTGCACAATCTGGCCCGGCGACACATGGAGAACACTGTCCAGACTTTTTTCCGCTACTTCCCCGTCAGCGGGCGGGACAAGAAGTGGGGTTTGTATGTGACCACCGCCGGCCAGTCGCGCATCCCGTCGCGCGCCAGCTATCCCCCGGGCGGTCATCCGAAGGACTACAACTTTGACTGGCGGCACGGGCGCGTGCTTGCGGATCATCAGGTGGTCTATATCTCCAGCGGGCGCGGATGGTTTGAAAGCCGGGACATCGGCAGGCGACGCATCGAGTCCGGCGATGCTTTCCTGCTCTTCCCCGGCGTGTGGCACCGCTACGCGCCCGACCGCGAGACCGGATGGGATGAGCATTGGGCTGGATTCGACGGCGAGACGGCGCGCCGACTGGTGCGCAACGGCTTCTTCTCGCCGCGCAATCCGGTGTTGCGCGTGGCCCACGAAGACGCGGTACTCGGCGTGTTCAACAGCATCGTGGATGCAATCAAGACCCACCAGCCCGCTCTGCAACAGGTGCTGGCGGGCTTGACCACACATCTGCTGGCGCTGCTCTATTCGACCGCACAGGCCAGTCTCGCCGAGGACACGCACGCGGTCGCCGCGATCGATGAAGCAATGCGGCTGATGCATGGCGACCCCAAAGCACGGTTCGACCTGCCGGAACTCGCCCGCCGGTTGCATGTGAGCTACACGTGGTTCCGGCGAACGTTCGCGCAACAGACCGGCATGGGACCGCACCAGTATCTGCTTCAACTGCGCATCGCCCGCGCGCGGAGCCTGCTGGCCGGGAGCAACTGGTCGGTGAAGGAAATCGCGGCCCAATCCGGCTTCGAGAGCGAGTATTACTTTTGCCGCGTCTTCAAGAAGAAGACCGGTCTCACCCCCGGCGCTTGGCGCGATCAATCGCGGCGGCGCGCGTGACCATGATGCTGGAGCATCCCCGGCACTTGTTGCCTCCGAATGCTTGTCCGCGCGTGAAAAACTGGTTGACCTGACGGCTTCCAATACTGTAGGAGGAAACCGCAAGTGGAACAGCAAGTGTGCTTACGTGAGGGTCTTAGAGTTTTTGACACGAATTAAGCCGACGGGGCCCAAAGAGGCAACACATGGAATATATTTCACCTATGAAAACCAGTTGCAATGAGTCTGCGAAATTGACGCGCGGCTTTGTTTTTCATTGGTCGCTGATTTCGCGTGTGTTTCTGGCCGGCGTGATCATGGCTGCCGTCACGGGTTGCGACTCGCCCCAGCCCAAGGTCATCTCACAGGTCAGCAGCTACATCGGCGCGCTCAAACTCCGCGAGGGCGACACCATCAAGATCGCCTTCCCCGGCACACCCTCCCTCGACACCACCCAGCAGATTCGGCGCGATGGCAAAGTGGCCCTCGCCCTCATTGGCGAGGTCAAGGCCGCTGGCCTCACGCCCAACGAGTTTGAGAAGAACCTCGTCAAGCTCTACGCCTCCGAAATCGTCTCCAAGGAGGTCAACGTCACCGTCATCACCTCCAACCTCCCGATCTACGTGAATGGCGCCGTTCTTCGTCCGGGCAAGATCCTGTCCGATCATCCCATGACAGCTCTTGAAGCCATCATGGAATGCGGCGGCTTCGATTTCGGCAAGGCCAACCCCGCCGCCGTCACCGTCATCCGCTACGAGGAAAATCAGGTGAAGAACTACTCGCTGAACCTGAAACTGGCCTTGGAAGGACAGCAGGTTGACCCGTTCTACCTGCGGGCTAACGATATCATCTACGTCCCCGAGCGGTTCGCGTGGTTCTAAGCGCAGTGAGCCGCGGCGATTCCTCGTAGCCGCCGACGCAAGGAGGCGGAGTTCTTGGACGGTGCCGACGCGGCAACATGCGAGTCAGAAGAGCAGTGGTTGATTGACGATGGCGGTCGAATTCCGATTTGCCGGGAATGTGGGAGGGGCCTCAGTGCCCCGACTCTGGAGCAATGTCATCCACCACGGCCGTATCTCCCACATTCAGCCGGTTCGGAAAAACTTGTCTCCGACTACTGCAATCGTCGGTTGCTGAGCTTGGAGAAAGACTCCTGCAAACGACTCGGTCCCGTCAGTATCCCCCAAACTCCAGCCCCGCTTCGATGAAGGCGCGGTAGTTGGTTTCGGTCTTGGGATTGAGAGGGAGGTTGATGGGGGCGGCGGTGGGCATGAGGACGAAGCCGCCACCGGCTTTGGCCTGGTCCATGACGCGGCGGACTTCAGCGCGAATCTGCTCGGGGGTGTCTTGTTCGAGGCGCTTGAGGGCAAAGTTTCCCCAGACAGAGACGCTGCGGGCTTGGCAGCGGCGTTTGACCTCGTCCAGCGCGATATCTCCGTCGGGCGGCGCTTCGCAAGGATCGAGGCCGTCGCAACCGGTGTCGATGATCATGTCGAGGACGCGGCCGACTTTGCCGTGGCTGTGGACGCGAGCCTTGGCGCCGCGGGAATGGATGAGGCTGACCATGTCGCGGACGTGCGGCAGGACGTAGCGCTCGAAGAACGACGGCGGCAGATACGGCGGCGTGAAGTATTCCGGGCCAACGATGCGATAGAGGTCGAGCACGCAGCAATCGAGTTGGCGGCGGAGGTTTTCCATGACGCGCTCAGCAACGATGGCAACAGCGCGGGCGAAGTGGTCGGTCTCCTCGAACGCCCAGACCATGTAATCCTGAAACGCCATGAGGTCGGCGGCGAGATAGGCAGGGTCGCCGACGGAGGCCATGACGAGACCGTGTTCGCCGAGTTCGGTGCGAACGCGCGGAAGATCGGAGGCGTCGTAGTCGGCGGGCTGGTAGGGAACGCTGAGGGCCTTATCCACGTCGGCCACGCTCTTGCACCAGTGCTCAATCTGCCAGGTGGTATAAACGTCCGGCTTGACCTGTGTGACGTGGCGCAAGTCGCCCAGCGGCGTGTGGCAAATGCGCGTGGTTTGTTGATACTCGCCGGCAGCCTCGGTGCGGGACTCGATTTCCACCGGGAAGTCGGAGCAGAGGAAACGTTCCTCGCAGGTGTAACGGTCGGTGGCGGTGCGCGGGTTCCAGTTGGTGATGCAATCGGTGTGGGCACGAACGAAGTCCATCAGGCCGCGATAGCTTGGCTGCTGGTTATACCAATCCAGACTGTTGCGCCCAGCCAGCTCGTAGGTGTTGATGGGCACGCGGTCGGGCATCTGGCCGGAAAGCACCGCCATCAACCGGCGGCGGCTGGTCCACGAGTTGGCCTCCTTGCCGGCTGAAGTATCAATTGAAGATGGCATTCTGGAGCACCTCCGCGATCATCGCGTGCTGGAAGTGTTGGCCCAAAGTTTGTTGATCACCCAGAGCAGCGCCACGCTGCTCGCGATGAAAACCACGAGCAGCATGCCCGCCTGCGGCATGCGCCCGTAGAGGAAGTTGCCCACCGTGAAGAGCGAAGACCAGATGACGGTGCATCCCGCCGACCAGCCGAGCAACGCGAGCGGGATGTTCTCGTGCGTCGCCGCCGCCTCTTCTTCCGAGATGCCCGCTTCCTGCCGGATGCTCTTCCAGCCGGGTCCGAACGGCCGGACCTTTTTGTAGAACTCGATCAGCGTCCGGCGCTCGGTCTGCGGCCCGAAGAACGCCGTCAGCACCCAGCACGCCGTCGTGACCGCAATGGTGATCAACAAGTTGATGTGCGTGGACAAGTGCTCGGCGGAGAACTCGGGATGAGTCTTCTTCAGCACCAGCAGGACGATGGACACACCGAACGAGCTGATCATCGCCACAACTTCGCACCAGGCCGTGATGCGCCACCAGAACCACCGCAACAGGTAGAGCAAGCCCGTGCCCGCGCCGATCTGAAGGATGATGTCGAAATTGTCCTTCGCCGTGTCGAGCAGATAGACCGTTCCCGCCGAGCAGAGGAACAACAGGACCGTCGTGAGGCGCCCGACGAGGACGTAGTGCTTCTCGGGGGCGTTCGTGCGGATGAACCGCTGGTAGAAATCGTGGACCAGGTAGGACGATCCCCAGTTCAGGTGCGTCAGGATGGTTGAGGAGTTGGCGGCGATCAATCCGCCCACCATCAGGCCGATGAAGCCGACGGGCAGGAACTTCAGCATCGCCGGATACGCGATGTCGTGTCCCAGCAACTTCGGGTCGAGATTGGGAAACGCCTTCTGGATGTCCGACAACTGCGGATAGACGATCAGCGAGCACAACCCCACCAAAATCCACGGCCACGGCCGCAGCACGTAGTGCGCGACATTGAAGAACAGCACCGCGCCGAGCGAATCCTTCTCCGACTTCGAGGCGAGCATCCGCTGGGCAATGTAGCTACCGCCGCCCGGCTCCGCGCCCGGATACCACGTCGCCCACCACTGCACGGCGATCGGCATGACAAACACTGCCACGGCAATGTCCCAGTTGTTGGTGAAGTCAGGCAGGATGTCCAGGTAGCTGATCAGCGATTTCCCATCGGGCGCGAGCATTGGCGTGGAGAGTTTCTGCACCATCACGTCGAGACCGCCGACGTACTGGACCGCGAAGTAAGCCGCGGCAATCACCGCCGTCATCTTGATGAAGAACTGGATCATGTCGATGACCAGCACGCCCCACAGACCGGAGTGCGCCGCGAAGGCCACGTTCAGCAACCCCACCATGAGCAGCGTCTGCCAGCGCGGCAGGCCGAAAAGGACGTTGGCGATTTTGCAGGCGGCCAGGTTCACCGACGCCATGATGATGCAGTTGAAGAACAACCCCAGATAGACCGACCGGAAACCGCGCACGACGCTCGCGGCCTTGCCGGAGTAGCGGATTTCGTAAAACTCCAGATCCGTCATCGCCTCCGAGCGCCGCCACATCCGCGCGTAGAAGAACACCGTCGCCACGCCGGTCAGCACGAAGGCCCACCAGCACCAGTTGCCCGCAACGCCCTGGCGGCGGACGATATCGGTGACGAGGTTCGGTGTGTCGCTGCTGAATGTCGTCGCCACCATCGAAAGCCCCGCCAGCCACCACGGCACCGCGCGACCGGACACGAAGAACTCCGACGTGCTCTTGCCTGCCCGCTTGCCGAAGAACAGCGCGGGGATGAAGCAGATGAGCAGTGTCGCCAGGACGATCAGCCAGTCTATGAGTTGGAGTTTCATGATGGAGAGAGATCAGCAGCGAGTCACGGTTTGGCAGGAGGTTGAGGAACGGCATCGAACACAAGAATCTCAAACGGTTTGAGGGTGAACCGCATGGGTTTGCCCGCCTCGGCGACGAGTGCCGGTTTCTGCGCGTCCTCAGCCCAGGGACTCTTGAGCATGAACTTCGTCGCTGCGCCCGCAGGCAGTTCAAACGCTGTGCCGACATCGAGCGCAAAGTCATGCGGCTGGTCGTCGGGGTTGCGCAACATCACGGTGCCTTTGCGTGGCGACCACGACGCGTAACCATAAATCTCCAGCTTCCGCGGATCGCCGCCAATCCAATGCGCGTCCGCCATCACATCGCCGTTGGCGCGCGCCCACTTCGCGGCCTCGGCCAGCACCGCCCAATCGTCCGCCGTCAGTTTGCCAGGCTGGATGTAGAGTTCCTGCAAGCTCGTGCCGCTGCCGAAGAACGCCCGCACGTCATCCTTGAAGCCCGCCGAGTTGAACGTCGCTTCACCCGCCATGCCGTGGCGCGAGTAGGCCACGCCCTGCGTCATCAACGAACTGAGCGGAAAGAGCGGCCCCTTGCCGACGATGCTGCGGAACGTCTCCAAGTCCCGATACGTCAGCCATTGCTGCTGCTTGGAGCCTTTGCCCTCGAATTTCATGTCGTGGCCCTGCCGCCAGATCGAATCGGCGAAGCGCAGCCAGAACGGTGACGGCCACGAGCCGGTGGTGAGGTTGATATAGACGGCCGGATCCTCGCGACGCAGTTCCAGCATCAACCGCCGCATTGCTTCCGTGTCGAGCACATAGGCGGCGCCACCGTTGGCATACGAGCCGCCGGCGATGCCATCGAACTTGAAATGATTGACGCCATACTTGCGGATCATGTCGACGCAGGCGCGCTTGAACGCGGCGTAGTATTTCGGCCCGGCCAGCGAGAAACCCGTGGGGTTGATCTCGTAGCCCTGTTCGCGACCAAACTGGAGCCGTTGCTTCTTCAGCTCGCCATAGCCGCCGAACGGCGACAGCCAGACGCCGAGCCGCGTGTGGTATTGTTTGCAGGGCGCCACCAACGGAGCGAAACCTTTCGGGAAGCCGCTGTTGAATTGCCACAATGTCTTCGGGTCATCCCAACCGTCATCGAACACCATTCCATCCACGACGACGCCGTGCGGCTTGATGAACCGCTCGCCGAAGAGCCTGATCGCCTCCAGCGACGTGGCTTGATCGAAAAGCTCGCCACGCCACGAGATGTCATACCACGAGTTGTAGTGCAGATACGGCCGATACGGGTGCGCGCGTTCGCGTTCGAGGTAGCAGAGGAACGCCCGCCTCATCTGGCCCGGCGGCGCCACACCGGCCACCATGCTCTGCGTGACCGTCTCACCCTTGCGCAACGGCGCGTTGCGCTGGAGCCGGAACGAGACCCGCCCCTCGCCCACCGCCAGCGCGTGCGGGTCTTCGCAACCGAAGAACAGGTTCCCCGCGACGGCCGGCGAACCATCCGTGCGGCCGGCCACACGTGCGCCGGCAACCGCCTCGTCCATGCACACGATCTCCTTGATCACGCAGTCCTGGCCGACGGCGGTTACACTGATTTCCTGCCGGATATAATTCGCACCGTCATGGAGTATCGCCCGCCAGACCGCGCGCAGCCGGCCATCCGCCGAGCGGAGCGTGGCCTCGACCTGCCGGCCCGGAATCCGCGCCGCGAGCCGCGCCGCCTTTGAGTTCCGCGCGAGTTCCGCCACGCGCAGTTTGCCGTCCAGCAGGAGCGCAGAGGCCGCGTAACGTTGCCCATCGGCCATGATAATTTGAAAAGCCTCGCCGCTCAGCGCGAGCTTCTGGCTCGCTTGATGGTCGCAGACCGATGCGGGGCGGACTCCCTGATTGCCCACAGCCCACGACATGGAGATCGCAGCATTTCTGAGCGTGACGCGCTCGCCTTGATACTCGATCATCCCCTTGCCCGGCGGAGTCCCCGGATATTCCACGACGATATCTGCCGCCCACGTTTTCCATCCCGCCGTCGTCATCAATACGCCGAGAAGAATTCCCCATCGGCTTAAGCTCGTCAGTCTTGAGTCCATTGGCGCGGCTCCTTTGTCATCCCAGTGCGTTGAATCACCGCTTTTATTTCGTCTGATACTCTACATGTTGACGCATTTTGCCAATAGCAGTATTTTCCAAACTTGTCGCAATTCTTATCCCAGAGACGCAGACATGAATGTTCCCATCGAGGGCATACTGATTGACCGAATTGTTGTGGTGGATCGGATTACCCGCCGGCGCAACAACACGTTTCACGCCACCAGCAGTCTGCCGGGACACACCATTCAGCTTACTGTTGAAGGCGCTGCTCATCACGAATCGGAGGGCCGCGCTTTCGAAACGGAACCCGGTTTGATTGCCTGGTTCTGCCATGATGAAGAGGTGCGCATCCGGATAACGAAAGTTCCGTGGTCATTTCTCACGGTAAATTTCATTGCGCCACACCTTCCGCCTCCTCCAGCCGATCAGAGCATCCGGCGTGCGGCATCTGACACCCGGCTGTTATTCGAGAATCTCCTGCAAGCCTGGCGGGACAACCCGGCAAATTCCCTCATGCGTCATATCCGTGTGAAGGCCCGTTTGCTCGATTTGATCGCCGATGTTCTTCCGTCCGAATTCACACCCTTCCACGCGGATCCCGTGGCCCAAATCTGGTGGGGATTGGAGGCCGAGTTGCGTGACCGATTGCACGAACACATTGATCTGAAGTTCCTCCGTCAGCTTAGCAGACGCAGTGTCCGAACGCTCTATCTCGCGTGCCACCGCGCCGCTGGCATGGCTCCGCTCAAACGTATCAAGACCATACGACTGAGCATGGCCCGGGGACTCATCCTGCACTCTCCGCTAAGCATATCGGAAGTAGCTTACCGCGTCGGTTACGACCGTGTGCAGGAGTTATGCAGGGATTACCGCCGCCACATTGGACTGACTCCCCTGCAGGATCGTTCCGCCGGTCCGGATTATCGTCGTGCCAAGCTGCGATACCGTCGTTAAGTTGCAGGCTTGCCCGCGCGTCATAGAAACAACGGCCCGATGTGCCGTCCGAAAAGATTCGCCGTCACGTTGCGCGACACAGTCTCCTCGCATGCGACCAGTTGCGCGATGTAGCGTTCGCCCATCTTCGCGGCCACCTTGTAGCCCACGTGGATCAACTGCCGCAGGTGCGGGTTGAACTCGCGATTCCTCGGATCGTGGCGCAGCGCCGCAACAAACTGCCTGCTCGTCCAGCCGGCCACCGTCGCCGCTGACGGCAGCTTGGCACGATCAATGTCGATGACCGACCCATACGGCGCGCACAATTCGTCAACGTGCGCCGATGCCTCGGCATAAATCTCCTTCGCGAGCTTCAGCCCATCGCCGTCCGCCTCGGCCAGACCGATGCATTCCTCCAGCCACGTCGTGCCCGCGGTCTTCAGATGCACACCCGCGTTATGCCACTGCAACGCGCGCCGGATGGCCGGGTAGATGGAAAATTTGTCACTGCCGGAATGGATGCTCAGCTTGAGATTCCCCGGCAGGCCGTAGTGACTCACCGCGAAGGCGATGACGCAAATGTCGTCGTTGAACTCCCGCTCGAACTGCGGCACGTCGCCGACATAGTCCACGCCCTTGTTGAACCGCCCTGTGAACTTCGGCGCGATGGTTTGCGCCGGGATGCCTTCGTCGGCCACAGCCGCAAGAATCACCAGCAATTCGGACGGCGTCTGCGGGCTGTCGGTCTCGTCCATCGAAACCTCGATGATGCACCTCGTCTCGCCTTTCGCCTTTGCAATATGACGGTAAATCCCTCCGGCCTCCTGTACCGCAGCCAGATACTTGCCGGCGATTCGCTCGACGTCGGCGCGCGTAATCTTCAACGGTTTCAGAATATTGGGAATGGCGATCGTGCCGACCAGTTCCGGGTGCCGCTCCACGAACGTCGCCACCACCTGCGGCTCCACGCGCTTGCCGATGGAATCCGCCACATCGATCGTAAAGAAATCCGAATGCGGAAGAAACCGCTCCACCGTTTCCATGCGGATATGGTCGGCGTCCACGAAGTAGTCGCGCCCCCAGCCCAACGCCTTTACCGCCGCGGCTGCCGCCGCGCGCGTGCCGAACGGATCGGAGCCGATGATCGTGTGCTCGCGATTGGACTTGTTCCAAACCGGAATGATGACGGTGCCCTGCTGCGCCGCCAGTACGCAGGCGCGCAGTTGCGCCTTCGCCTGATGCTCAAAACGATCTCCAACTCCGAGCGAATACTTTCCCAGCCTCAACAATGATTTCATGCCTAACCTTCAAAGCGTGTCCTGTGACGAAGGACGCCGAACCGCCGCGCGCCAAACTCCAGGATACACCGGTTCCCTGCGCACGGCATCGGTTCGGCACCTTGCCGGCGGGCCGCCCGCACTGAAACAACCACCGCGGGCGGCAAACGGTCCCGGAGAATTTTCCACTCGCCGCTCTAGCTCATCTTCCGCAATATCCTGGCAACCTCATTGGCGCGATACGCGCGCATCGTGAGTGTTTTCACGTTGCCCCGCGCGCAAACGCTCAACGCGAACGCGGTCGCCGTCTCATCATTCGCCGCCTCGGCGATCATAATGGTGTCGTAGGGTCCAAGGGTCCAGAAGATCTCCTTGACCTTCACGCCCATCTTCTTGCCCAACGCAATGGCAGCCTTGCCACGTTTGGGTGAGTCCTTGACGGTACGAGCGCCCTGCTCGGTGAAGTGAGTCATGATGACGTATGCAGCCATGTCGGTCTCCTTTCCTCGTTCTCGTTTGCTGTGCAAACGAGCGCCCATACTATCCTCTTCCCTCTCCCATTTGACAAGCGTCCCGTGCGGCAAGACACGGCATTACCAACAAGGGCGGCCCATCGGTGGCGGCGGCCAATACCAATAACAATGCGGACCGTAGAAATACCAATCCACCTGGCAGCGTTGGCGCTCCTGCCAGCGAACCATGTCCGCATAATCCTGGAGCATGTAATCAATGACGCTGTTGCTCACGCCGCTCTCGTGAAGATGAAGGATCTCGACGGTCGAGAGGCGGTAAACCGTGCCGGACGCCTTGATCCGCTGCACCACCTCGCTGTCCGGAGTCTTGGCCTTCGCCAACTGGATGATTGCTTCCTGCGTCAACGGCTTCCGAGTCTCGACGGAGGTCGTCGCGCAACCCGTCACCAACAGCATCATCATCACAACCATCAGGCAAACGATTCTCACGCGCTATTTCTACGGCGGCCCCTCCCCGCAAGCAAGCGAACATCATCATTCCGCCCGGTGTGGACACCGGGCCTACAACGCCGCGCGCCCGCTTCGCGTCCGTCGATCGCGACCTCTGGGCGCGATTGTTGTTTCGCGTTCACATTATCTCTCTCGCCTCGGCGTGGAAAGGGTGCGTGTGTGATGCCGAAAGCCTTGGAGCGCTGTAGGAACTACAGCTCTCGCCTCTGGCACTGCTGACGGGGTGACCGACAAATGGGTCATGCCACTTGCCACCGAGAACCTACGTGTAATAACGGCGGTTGTTCTTGTCAAAGGCCCGGGAAATACATATAGAGCCGGAGCATGGACGGGATGCTGACAGCAAGGAGATTGATTGCCGAGGAGCGCGAGAAGAAGACAGGCTTTCTGGACTTGGGCGAGTTGGGGCTAAGCGAGCTGCCGTCGGAGTTGTTCGCGCTCACGCATTTGCGTGTTTTGAATCTGGGGAATTTTTTCACGGATGAAAAGGGGAAATGGAACTGGTCATCAAATCGCGAAGGAACAAATACGATTCCCATTCTGCCTGACGGTCTGAAATACCTGTCTTCGCTGATCTTGCTGAGTATTTCACAGACCCAAGTGAGCGACTTGTCGCCGCTGAAGGGGCTGTCTTCGTTGAAGTCGGTGAACTGTTGGGGAACCCAAGTGAGCGACTTGTCGCCGCTGAAGGGGTTGTCTTCGTTGAAGTCGGTGGACTGCTCTCAAACCCAAGTGAACGACTTGTCGCCGCTGAAGGGGCTGTCTTCGTTGCAGGAGGTGGACTGCTCTCAAACCCAAGTGAGCGACTTGTCGCCGCTGAAGGGGCTGTCTTCGTTGCAGGAGGTGTCCTGCTCGGCAACCCAAGTGAGCGACTTGTCGCCGCTGAAGGGG
>JACRJX010000005.1 GCA_016235595.1 Verrucomicrobiota bacterium | reverse complement strand
GTGGAGGTCCACGGCGGCAAAGAACTGTTCGGTCGTTTCCATGAGAATCTCCTTTCGTAGGTTGTCGGTCCGATACCTTTTACCCGACTGACGGCCAAACAGCAGCCGTCAGCCTTTAGATGATTCTCACGATCCACCTCGGCAACAGCGGTCGGCGGTCAGAGACCGCCGCTACAGTTCGGTGCGTCTGACCTCTGTTCTCTGACCTCAGACCTCTCTCCGTTTTCCCGCTTCCTGCTCGCCCTGCCTCGGAAACGGCGCGATGCCCTGGGGTTTGCCAGTGCCCGTTTACGAGAAAGCTGAATGTGCAGTTGCCAATGGGGTCGACATCTGCTTCATTGAGGCAAAACACCGAGCCCGAAGGAGGATATGAATGCGACCTACATGTCCCCGATCGGCGGATAATTGCGAGAAGCTGCCACAAATCAATACGCGGCGAAGCCCCTCCTCCCCGTCGCTTGAATCTCGTGCGGCTGTGGAAGTGATTGTCCGGAGAAGAAGGTCGAGTTTTCTTGCCCGATTCCTGGCGTGCGCGTTTGGTCTCCTGTTGACGTTATCCCCGTCGAGCCAAGCCCTGCAAGCCGGCCCGGCCCACCCCGGGCATGTGCGTCTTCCACTCAAATGGACGCACCCGTTCCAATTTGACGGTTTCCATTTCGCGACGGAGCGGCAGTTGCGTGAGAATCCCGGACGATGGCGGCATATGGGCGACACGTGTGTGAAGTTGGGCATGCTGCCCTCGATCTACTCACTGGAGGGCGTCCTTTCTCACCCGGATCAAACTCAGGACATCACTTGGATCCAGTGGCTCGCCGTCATTGCCGGCGTTGGTTTTCTGGCGATGGGGCTGGTGGCGGCAGTCGTGTTCGTGTTTTACCGGCGCCGTGAAACGAGGGCGCAGGGGCGCGCAGACAGGTTGCGGCAGAGCGAGGAGAGTGTTTGCTCCCTGATCGAATCTGCGCCAGAAGCGGTCTTCGTTCAGAGCCAGGGCCGCTTCGTTTACCTCAATCCGCCCGCGCTGAAACTCTTCGGTGCCAGCAAGCCCGAGGAACTGCTTGGCACGGAGTTCATGGGGCGCATCGCGCCGGAGTGCCATGAACCGATCCGTGAGCGCAGCCGTGTCCAGCGCGAGACGGGAAAGCCGGCTCCACCGATGGACCAGGTGTATCTGCGTCTCGACGGCTCCCGTGTGCAGGTGGAGGCCACGACGGTGGTCATCCAGTATGAGGGCCGCGATGCGCGCCTGGTCTTTGTCCGTGACATCACAGAGCGCAAGCGGGCGATGGATGCTCTGCGGGCTGCAGAAGAACGGTTGCGCTCGGCACTGGAGATCACGGGCGCCGGCGTGTGGGAGGTGGACTTGCGCACCGGCAAGGTTGCGATCGATCCGAGGACACTCGCCAACCTGGGATATGCACCCGAAGAGTTCCCCACCACCTTGGAAGGCTGGTCTGCTTTGCACCATCCCGAGGACGAGGCCCGTGTGACAGCCTCCTTCCAAGCCATGCTACGGGGTGAAACCGAGTCTTATGGCGCAGAACTCCGCACGCGCAGAAAGGACGGGACGTGGGATTGGGCTGCCAGCCGCGGGCGCATCGTCGAACGAACGCCGGAGGGTGTTCCCGTGCGTGTGATGGGGACTCACATCAACATCACCGAGCGCAAGCGGGCGGAGGAGAAACTGCGCGCGAGCGAGGAGCGGTTCCGCGCGATCTTCAACTCGACCTTCCAGTTCACGGGCCTCATGACCCTGGACGGGACGCTCATCGAGGCCAACCGGACGGCAACCGATTTCGTTGGAATCCCTGTACAGGACATTCTCAACCGTCCTTTCTGGGAAACACCATGGTGGTCTGGGAACGAGCCCCGCGTGGCGCAGCTCAAGGACGCTATTGGCCGTGCTGCGAAGGGAGAGTTTGTCCGGTATGAGGTCGAGTTTAGCGGCGCCAACGGCAAGAGGATCATTGCGGACTTCTCCATCAAACCCGTCAAGGACGACCAGGGGCGCGTTGTTCTTCTTGTTCCCGAAGGCCGCGATATCACCGAGCACAAGCGGGCGGAGGCGGCGCTGGAAAAGGAGCGGAATTTCAATCAGACTTTGGTCGAGAACTCCCCCACGTTCTTTGTCGCCATCGGGGCCAGCGGACAGACCATCCTGATGAACCACGCGATGCTCTCCGCGCTCGGTTATACCAAGGAGGAGGTCAAGGGCCGCGATTATTTGACCTCCTTCGTGCCGGAAGAAGACCGGGCGGCGCTGGCCGATGTTTTCGACCAGCTGGTGCGGCTCAAGCAATCCACGGTCAATGAAAACCGGCTCCTGACCAAGGACGGTCGGCATCTCCGGGTGGAGTGGCACGGCCAGCCCGTCTTCAGAGAAGACGGGACGTTCGACTATTTCTTCGGTGTCGGGATTGACATCACCGAGCGCAAGCGGGCGGAGGCGGAGAGCGCGATGCAACGCGAACGTCTGCAAAGCATCGCCGCCAACGTGCCGGGGGTCGTCTACCAGTTCTTTGCGCTGCCGAATGGCGAATATGGGATGAACTATGTCAGCGAGCGCGCCGCCGATGTGTTCGGGCTCCAGGGCAATCCCGACACCTTTTTTGCGCAGTTCGCTGACCGTGTCCACCCGGACGACCGGGACGGCTTTATGGCCTCCATCCGGGAGGCGGTGGCGGCGGTCAGCCCCTGGCATTACGAGGGCCGATATGTGAAGCCTTCCGGCGACACGCTCTGGTTCAGCGGCGCCTCCAACCCAACCCGGTTGGCGGATCGGATCGTCTTCAACGGCCTGCTGCTCGACATCACTGAACGCAAGCGGGCGGAGGAGAAACTGCGCGCGAGCGAGGCAAACCTGCAGGCGATCCTGGCCAATACCACCGACATTATCGCCTCCTACGACTGCGAGAGACGTATGGTGGCCTACAACCAGGCCTGCAGCGAGGCCTTTCGCCGCCTATATGGCGTCGAGATCCATCCGGGCTTCCGCCCGATCGAACTCTTTCCCGAATCGGCACGGGGTTTCTGGAACTCGAACAGCACGCGCGCGCTTAAGGGTGAATCGTTCTCGGTTGAGATCCAATTGCCGTCTCCCGACGGAGGGCGGCAGGTGTTTGATGCTTCATACCATCCCATCCGGCAGGGAGCCGATGTCGTTGGGTTTATGACAACGACTCGCGACATCACCGAACGCAAGCGGGTGGAGGCGGAGATCGTGGCGCAACGCGAACTTCTGCAGAGCATCGCCGCCAACGTGCCGGGCGTCGTCTACCAGTTCTTTGCGCGGCCGGGCGGCGAATACGGGATGAACTATGTCAGCGAGCGCGCCGCCGATGTGTTCGGGCTCCAGAGCAATCCCGACACCTTTTTTGCGCAGTTTGTTGAACGTGTGCATCCGGACGACCGGGACGGCTTTATGGCCTCCATCCGGGAGGCGGTGGCGGCGGTCAGCCCCTGGCATTACGAGGGCCGATACGTGAAGCCTTCCGGCGACACGCTCTGGTTCAGCGGCGCCTCCAACCCAATCCGGGCGGCGGATCGGATCGTCTTCAACGGCCTGCTGCTCGACATCACCCAGCGCAAGCGGGCGGTGGAGGCGCTGCGCCAACGGGAGGAGCATCTGCAAAAGCAGAATACCGCCCTGGTCGCGCTGCTCTCGCGCGGCACTCTGTTTCAGGGCGATCTGCAACAAGCGGTCGCCGAAATCACCGAGACAAGCTCCGCTCTGATTGGCGCCGAACGCGTCAGCGTCTGGTTGTATAGCGAGGACTACGCGACCATCCGCTGCATTGACCTTTACCGCCAGAGCGACCGTCAGCACACCTCCGGGGAGACGCTTCGCAGCGCGGATTTCCCCGACTATACCGCCAGCCACCGAAAGGGCGAGGTCATCGCCGCCGTGGATGTTTCCACCGATCCGCGCACCCGTGGGATTCCCACCGCCTACTGCCAGGAGTACGACATCCGTTCGCTGGTGGATGCGCCGGTGTGGCTGCACGGCCGTCTGGGCGGAATCCTGAGCTTCGAGCATGTCGGCCAGCCACGAGAATGGACTCGCGAGGACGAGCGACTGGCCACCAATATGGCGGCGCTCCTGTCGCTTTGCTTCGAGACCGCCGAGCGCAAACGGGGCGAAGAGAAAATACGACAGCTCCATGAAGACTTGCAGCGCCACGCGGCGAAACTGGAGCAACGCGTGGCCGAACGCACCGCCGAACTGGCCGTGGCCAAGGAACAGGCTGAAGCGGCCAATCTCCTGAAGTCCGCGTTCCTGGCCACCATGTCGCACGAACTGCGCACGCCGCTGAACTCCATCATCGGTTTCACCGGCATCATTCTTCAAGGGCTGACCGGACCGTTGAACGAGGAGCAGACGAAACAACTCGAAATAGTGTGCAGCAGCGCGCGCCATCTCTTGGAGCTGATCAACGACGTGCTGGACATCTCCAAGATCGAAGCCATGCAACTCAGGGTGACCAGCGAGCCGTTCAACTTGCGCGCGTCCATCATGAGGGTGGCGGAGATGGTGAAGCCGCTGGCGGAAAAGAAGGAACTGGCATTTCACCTGGAGATCGCGCCGGACGTCGGCACCATGGTCAGCGACCAGCGGCGGGTGGAGCAGATTCTGGTCAACTTGCTGAATAATGCGATCAAGTTCACCGGGCGTGGCCAGGTCACGTTGACGGCGGAAACAGCGTGGAACATGGTGCGCATATCGGTGAAAGATACGGGCATTGGGATCCGGCAGGCGGACATGGAAAAACTGTTCCTGCCATTCCGGCAGATTGACAGCGGGTTGACGCGCAATCGCGAAGGCACCGGGCTGGGCTTGTCTATCTGCCGCCGGTTGGCGGAGTTGCTCGGCGGCGAGATTCAAGTCGAAAGCGAATGGGGCAAGGGCAGTACCTTCACGGTGTCGCTGCCTGGCCGCAGGGGAGTCATGGAATGAAACGTACGATTCTTCTCATAGAAGACAACGAGCAAAACCGGTACATGACCACGTTTCTTTTGGAGAAACACGGATACGAAGTCGTGTCCGCTGTGGACGGGCCTTCCGGCATCGAGATGGCCTCCAGTGTTCAACCCTGCCTGATCCTGCTCGATATCCAGTTGCCGCAGATGGATGGTCACGCTGTGGCGCGAGCCTTGAGGCAGAATCCCTCTTTGGACCGCGTGCCTATCGTGGCGGTCACGTCCTACGCGATGGTGGGAGACCGCGAGAGCATCCTGGCCTCCGGATGCGACGGCTACATGGAGAAACCGATCAATCCGGAGACATTCGTTGCGGAGATGGAGGGGTATTTGCATTCGCGCGATGGAAAGTTGGTCCCTGGCTCGAATCGTGATCGGTGATTGGTGAAGCGTCCGAGGTGGAACGCGCCCTCCGGGCGCGTTTTCGTGATCGAAGGAAGATGATTCAACCACAGATACACACCGATGCACGCAGATGGAATTATTCCTATCGGTGTGAATCTGTGTGCATCTGTGGTTTCCCGATGTGTTGACGCCCCGCCATCGCGCGCGAGCGAAAGGCAGCGAAAACTGTGGGCCGTGTGCCCTCACGCGGCGATCGTTCATCATGACAATCGCCGGGGCAGGGGACATGGCCCACAGTGTCGCGGTTTCCGAGTTACGAGTTACGAATCCCATTTCCCTCTTCTTGCCTCCCGCTCCCCGCTCCGCTACCAACACTTAGCAACACAGCCGCCTCATCATCATCAACAACTCCTCAGCAACGGCTCATTCCCTCGCCCTCGGATCCTCAGGCCACGCCGGCCACTCCGCTCACGCCGCCACACCGCCATCGCGCCATCCAGCAACCCAACCACTCACGCCGCCGTCACCATCGGAGGCCGCTCCAACGGCGCGCCGCAGTCGCGGCAAATATTCCTCGGCGACGCATCGTCCAGCCACGCCACCCGGTGCGGACACCCTCCCCGCACCGGCTCCGCCGGCTCCACGCGAACACCCACCATCTCGGACACCAGCCCGGCGGGCAACTGACTGCGCATCGTGATCATCCGCTCGTTCAGATCGTTCATCCCAAGGCCTCCTGCACCGCCTCCGGCCCGACCTCGCCCCGTGAGCGAAACGCCTCGATCCACTCCGGCACAAACTCCGCGCGCCGGCCGACCTTGCGATACTTGATCCGGCCGGCGCTCATGTGCCGGTTCAGCGTCCGGACGCTGATCCCCAGCCGTCGCGCCGCATCATCGCGCGACAGCGGCTCCGGCGTCCGCCCCGTCAAGAACCGCTGCGCCACCGCCTCCGCCTCCAGCGGATCCACGATCACCTCCACGCGATCCGTAAACGTCCGGATCACGGCGCACCGCTTGAACGTCAGCGTGCAAGTCATGGGCTTCAGAGGGGAGGGCGGCCGGCGCGGCAGGCGTGGCTCGCCGCGCTCCGAATGTCGCGAAACGCGAGCTTCGTGAAATAATCACTCACCGACGTGATCTCCTGTTCGCGCTTCAAATCCCTCACGCGCTGCCGTATCTTCGGGGCAAGACGGCTCGGGATACTGATAGAGGTGACTGTGACATTGGCATTGTGGCTCATAGGTCCATGCTCTCGGTTGCTTGCTGTTGTTAATTGTTACTAACATATAATGAACAAAAGACGCAAGCAGAAACTTACTTGCGACGACCGTTATTAAATGTTATTGTGTTCCGCACACCGTCAAAAACACGAATACAGCGGAGTTGTCAAATGCCAAGAAACGTAAAAGTAACAGCAATCAGCCTGCCCAAGGAATTGGTGCCGGAAATAGCCGCTCGCATGAAAAGCCTGCGGATTCGGTCCCGCAGCGACTATTTCACCAAGCTGGCCGAACAAGACGTCAGCGCCGGCGGCCCCCTCATCATCGCCGTTCGCAAACCGTCCGCCTCCAGGGAAGACAAGAAAAGCAGCAAGAAACGTTGACGTGGACCGGCGCGGCAGCCAATCAAGGGCGGAGCGCCCAATACCGCCCCGCGTCCGCCCGCGACACCAGCGCCTTATAATGCGCGTGAAACACGCGCTTATCCCCATGGCGCATCCGGTTCGCCGTCACATCCGCGTCCCCGTGCATCGCAAAATCATACGAGCCAAACGAATGCCTCAGCCCGTCATGAGGCCACCGCTCGATCCCGGCCGCCTCCCTCAACGCCGCCAGCCGCCGACGGAAATTTCGCGCCGGCACCGCCAGCCCTGACCGGCCGATCCCGCAGTGCGGCAACCACGCCGCCAGCGTCTCATGAATCGGCACACTCCCGCGACTCGGCCGCTTCGCCACACCCGCCCCCACCACAATCACCCCCTCCGCCACCTTCACCGCATCTGCCGGCAACCGCCGAAGCTCCTCCGGCCTTAACCCCGCGAACAGCCCCATCGCCACATAACCCAGCAGCCCAAACCGCCCAGCGTGCTTCAACAAACGCCCCGCCTCCTCCACCGTAAACACCCCCGGCTCCCTCTCAGCCACCCGTGGCCGATCCAACCGCCTCGCCAGATTCACATCCACCCACCCCCGGCGAATCGCGAAATTATAAAGCTGGCCAATCTTCACAATATTGTGGAGGCGCGTCCGATGACCCACCTTCAGCCCCTCCACCCACCGCGACAACTCATCCAACCCGATCGTCCCCAACTTTCGTTCCCCGAACGCCCCCGCGAACCTGCGCAACATCAACCGCAACTCCGACACCGTACGTTCCCGGCGGCCCGTCGACCGCGCCGACTCAACCAACAAATCCACCATACGCCCCACCGGCGGCGCATCCGAAGCCAGATGCGCGATCGCGAAATCCGTCGCCTGTTTCAGCGAGAGGCCATGCGACCTCAAACGCGAAACACATTCATGAGCCTCAGCCATTAGAGAGGGGGCCATATGGAACGCGAGATCCCCGGCGCGGGCGCGGGCGACCCGGAGATTTTCTGCGAGCAAATCCGCATCAGCGCGGGAGCGTTTGGAGAATCGTTTTCGCTTGCCATCGTGGATACCGATGTCCACTATCCAGCTTTGATGACCGCTGCGATGGGTCACCTTATAGATGAGTGGCCACGGGTGGCGCATGAGGTAAGTAGTAAGCGTCATGCAAACGTCATGCAAGTTCTTTCTGACAGCAGCAACAAGCGGAAAAGCCTACGTAGCTCAGTTGGTAGAGCAGCGGTTTCGTAAACCGCAGGTCATCGGTTCGAGCCCGATCGTAGGCTCCAGTTTTTATTGGTCGTGCTAGACGGGGCGGTAGCGGTGCCCTGACGACCGGCGCAAGCCGGCCAGACCTGCAACCCGCTATAGCAGGGTCGAATTCCCGATCGAGACCGTCGTGCCGGCGGGACGAACCGCGCGTCGAGATGTTGACGGTTGGGTTCCATGCGACGGAAGGCGGCGAACCCCGCCAGGACCGGAAGGTAGCAACGGTAAACCGATGTTTTCGTGTGCCGTGGAGTTGCCTGGCCTGAGTCGCGTCGCGCGGCATCGCTGTCCGACCGGCGGCCGACATCGGGTGCACGGCCTGCTTTGTTTTAGATTGCGGTTTTTGAATTGGCAGCGGCGGTTTAACTGAACCATTCGCCTAACACTACCACCTTCGATCGAAGTATCCGGTCATGGCTCAATATCAAGTTCTCGCCCGCAAATGGCGGCCCCAGCAGTTTGACGAAGTCGTCGGCCAGGAGCACATCACTCAGACGCTGGTCAACGCCATCAAGAACAAGCGCATTGCCCACGCTTACCTCCTCGTCGGCCCGCGTGGCACTGGCAAGACCACCACCGCCCGCATTCTTGCCAAGGCGCTCAATTGCGAGAAGGGCCCGACTTCGACCCCGTGCGACAAGTGCGCCAACTGCAAGGAAGTCGCCGATGGCACCAGCATGAACGTGATGGAGTTCGACGCCGCTTCCAACACGCAGGTGGACAAGGTCCGCGAACTCATCATTGAGAATGTCAAATACGCGCCGACCAGCGGGAAATACAAAGTCTATATCGTTGACGAGGTCCACATGCTCTCCGGTTCGTCGTTCAACGCGCTGTTGAAAACGCTGGAGGAGCCGCCGGAGCACGTCATTTTTGTCTTTGCCACGACGGAGGTTTCGAAGCTGCCGCTGACCATCCTTTCGCGCTGCCAGCGGTTTGATTTCCGCCGGCTTGCTACTTCGCTCATCGTCAAACACCTCGCCGCCATCGCCAAGGACGAGAAGGTCCAGATCGACGAAGCGGCGCTGCTGGCTGTCGCGCGAGGCTCCGAGGGATGCATGCGCGATGCGTTGAGCACCACGGACCAGTTGATCAGTTTCTGCGGCAACAAGATCGCCGAGGACGATGTGCTTGGCATGTTCGGCCTCGCCGCGCACGAGCGGATTGTGGAACTGTCCGGCGCGATCCTTGACGGCAAGACCAACGAGGCGTTGAAGATGTTCGGCGACCTCGCAGAATCCGGCAAGGATCTCCAACGGCTGTTGACGGAGATGATCGAGCATTTCCGCGACCTGCTGGTGGTGAAGATGGCTGGCGAGCAGGGAGGGGCGGTGGACGCCACCGACGCTGAACTGGCCGAGTTGAAGAAGCAGAGCGCATCCGTGGAGGCCGACGCGCTGCTGCGGGTTCTGGAAGTGCTCACGGCTGCCGAAGGGCGGCTGCGTTTCACCGCGTCGAAGCGGATTCTTTTCGAAGTGACGCTCATCAAGGCCAGCCAGGCGCGCGAAGCGGCAAGTATCGATGTGGTGCTGCAGAAGCTCAACTCGCTCCGCGGCGGCGCGCCGCCTACATCGGGCACAGTTGTCGCCGCTGCCGCGAAACCGGCTGCGCCGGTCAAACCTGCCGCGACAGCCCCGAAGCATCATCAAGAGGCGGTGGCTGAGCCGCCGCCAGCGCCGGCTTACTCGACATCCGCCGAGCAGATGCAAGCGATCTGGGCTTACGTCCACGAACATTTTGCGCAAGCGGCGCCGCTGGGCCGCGAGTTCCTGAACCAAGGCCGTCCGCTGAGTTTTGATGGGCGCGTGTTCACCATTGGTTTTGATCCGGAGTTCAAGGCGGCGATGAATTTCCTGAACTCGCCTCGTTTCCGGACAGTGCTTCAGACCAAGCTGCGCGAGTTTCTCGGTCACGACGTGGGCCTTCACTTCGAATTGGCCGAGGACACCGAGTTGGAAGCACAGAAGCCCGAACTACCAGCCAGCAAGGGCGCAGCAGCGGCCACACCCGCGCCGACCGCGCCGGCTGAGCCGCCGCCAGCAGTCAAGCCTTCCGCGTCTGCGCCATCATCCCGAGATATGAAGGATTTTCGCAACGACCCGCTGATCAAGAAAGCGTTGGAGATTTTCCGCGGCCAGATTGTCGCGGTCCGCGCTTGAAACCGTTCACTAACCCCTGATGACTAATCGCTGATTCTTACCATGCCCTCTCTCGGAAAACTCATGAAACAAGCTCAGAAGATGCAGGCCGACGCGGCCCGCATGCAAGCTGAGTTGGCCAACAAGACCGTCGACTTCACCGCCGGCGGCGGCGCTGTGAAGGTGGTCGCAAAAGGCGACGGCATGCTCGCCAGCATCACGGTGGACAAGAGCGCCGTGAACCCTGATGACGTTGAGATGCTGCAAGACCTTTTGCTCGCTGGCGTCAATGGCGCGCTCGATGCGGCCAAGAAGATGAGCGAGGCCGAAATGTCGAAGCTGACCGCGGGCCTGCAGTTGCCGCCGGGGTTCAGCCTTTGAGGGATGGGGTCGTGGAGTGGCAAGGGACTCCGTTGACCCGATGCTTCAAGACTCCATCGCGACATCGCTGCCATGCCTGATTATCCCGCGCCTGTTCGGCATCTGATTGATGCGCTGAAGAAGCTGCCCGGCGTCGGTCCGCGCTCGGCGGAGCGGCTGGCGCTTTTCATCATGCAGAGCGAGCCGCGACTGGCGGAGGACTTGGCGGCGGCGATCCGCTCGGCGCGAGGCGGCATCAAGAACTGTTCGCGCTGCGGCAGCTATACCGCCGCCGATCC
The DNA here is from genome assembly GCA_016235595.1 of Verrucomicrobiota bacterium. Classification (GTDB taxonomy): domain Bacteria; phylum Verrucomicrobiota; class Verrucomicrobiia; order CAIQCK01; family CAIQCK01; genus CAIQCK01. The sequence goes on along the minus strand of JACRJX010000005.1, from coordinate 8,393 downwards.
GTGCGAGATTTGCAGCAGCTCGCGCCGCGACAAAGGCCTGATCTGTGTCGTGGAGCGTGCGGCGGACATCCTGCACATTGAGAAGACCGGCCAGTTTGGCGGTGTCTATCACGCGTTGATGGGCAAGATCGCGCCGCTCGACGGCGTTGGCCCGGAGCAGTTGCGCATCGAAGCGCTCGTCAAACGCATCCAAGCCGAGCATCCGCGCGAGATCGTCATCGCTCTCGGTGGCGACGCGCAGAGCGAGGCGACGACGCATCATCTGCTGGAGGTGCTCAAGCCGCTGGGTGTTGCCGTCACGCGCATAGCCAGCGGCATCCCCGTCGGCTCCGGGTTGGAATACGCCGACGAGTTGACGCTCGGCCGCGCCATCACCGGGCGGCGGCCTCTCTGAGCAGGGACACCGAAGAGGTCGGCAAGATGACATCGACTTCTGTTGGTCGTGCCTTATGAGATACGACGCCGCTCATCTTCTGGTGGATGGATACAGCATCATCTATGCGTGGCCTCCGCTGCGCGCGGCGCTTCGTCGCAACCTGGAGCAGTCGCGTGACCATCTGGTGGCCGCGTTGACTCCCATCCAGGACGCCACGGGAATCCGCGTGACGATTGTGTTCGACAGCCGGCATGGCGCGCGTGTCTCGGCCGGCGGGTTGCCAACGAATCTGGATGTCATCTTCACGCGCAAGGGCATGACAGCGGACGCGTGCATCGAGCGGTTGGTGGCTCGCGCGGCTGAGCCGGGCCGGTTTTTGGTGGCCACGAACGACCACGCGGAGGCGACGATGGTGCATTCGCTGGGCGGACAAGTCATTACAGCGGAGGAGCTACAGGATTGGCTGGAGTTGGAAACAGGCCAGGTGCAGCGGACGGTCAAGCAACTTCGGGAAAACAGCCATGAACGATTTTTTCGGTCAGACCGTTGACAGGCATGGATGTTTTCTATAGCATGTCCTGAAAATAAGGCGTGGAGTTTACGCGCGCATGGAGCAATCTGAGAATGCTGATCGGTCGGACAGCTAGAGGAGTTTAATTGATGTCAATCATAACTCGCATTTGTTTGGTTGTGGCAATTCTGCTGGGCGGGGTTTCCATCTTCTTGAGTGGGGAACTGAAGACCGATATCACGAACCTTGGCGAAGCGAAGATGGCGGCCAAGAAGGACGCCGACAAAGCCAAAGAGGAAGCGAAAGCCGCTTTGGCCGACGCCGCGGCTAAGAAGAAGGAAGCCGACGACGCCACGGCCAAGGTGGCAGGCCTCACGGCAGAGGTTACGGAGAAGACGGCGAAGGTCACCACGCTGCAGACCCAGGTTGATGATCTGAATAAGAAGATTGCGGCCATGCCGGCGGCGACTGCTTCTGGCCCTGCGGTCAACGCGGCGGAACTCAATGACCTGAAAACCAAACTCGCTGCTGCCGAACAGGCCCGTGATGCCGCTGCGGCGCAAGCCAAGGAGGCGGCCGACAAGATCAAAGCCCTGGGCGATCAAGTGACCGCCGCGGAAACCGAGAAGAAGGTTGTCAACGAGAAGCTCAAGGAGTTGGACGCGAAGAATCGGTATTTCGAGGGCAGGGATGGAGTGACGTTGCCCGAGGGTCTTACCGGCAAGGTGCTCTACTACGACAGGACTTGGAATTTCACCGTGCTGGACATCGGCAAGAAGAAGGGTGTTCTGCCGAGCGGCGTCATGATTCTCCATCGCGGCACCGACATCGTTGGCAAGATCCGCATTGCCACCGTGGATGACGATTGCTGCATTGCCGACTTCCTGGGCGACCTCAAAAAGAAGGAACCCAAGGCCGGCGACATGGCCATTCCTTGAAGTTTTTCGGCGGTGGTATGATTTCACCCCGGCCACAATCTCGCGCGCTGGCGCTTCTCCTCTTGTGGGTTATGGTGGGTGCGTGTTGGCTCGTCGGGTGCAGCACGCCTGAAGGCGGCGACTCCCTCCCTTGGAATCGTCCACAAACCTGGGAACATCAGATGCCGATGGGCGTCAATCCCGGCTCCGTCCGCTGATTTTCCCGCATTCCGTCCATGAGAACTGCATCCGCGCTTGCAGTGTGTTTGCTGTTGTTCGTGCCCGGCTGGGCTCTCGCTGCTGATGACCTTGCGGCCGCGCTCGTCGCTCGAGCCGGCGCGGACGTGCTGGGTTACCTGCGCGTCGAGAATCCCAAGACCTTTCTCGACAAGATGGACGCCGTCAGCGCCCGGGCGGGCAGCCGCGCCAGCGACGACCTGCCGTTGCTCGCGCAACGTTTTCTGAAAAACCCGCTGCTCGCGGGCATCGAGATGAAGCAGCCATGGACCTTCATCTTCCTCAATCCCCAGCGCCACACCAACAACCTCGCCGTCGTCGTGGGGGTGAGTGATGCGGAGGTGTTCTGCAACAGTTTCGGCAAGGGAGGCGTGAGCAACGTCAAGGCCGATCCTGCCACGGCGGGCGCGGCCATCCGCCATTTCAGCGAGACCGAAGACACCTACGATCATCCGGCTTACATCGCAGCCCTTCGAGCCGGCAAGAAGGTCGAGCCGCTCCAGTTCAAGAAGCAGGTCACGAAGCAATACTACGTCACTGCGCGCGACGGCCAGGGCCTCATCGTCGGCAGCGCCGCGCTCCTCGACAAACTTGCCCCCGCCTCCAAACTTGGCCATGGCCTCGTCCACGGCGACCTCGTCCTTGCCGTTCGCATGCCGGGCGTCCTGTCGCTTTACGAAAAAGACATCCGCCAGCAGAAGGAATCCATTCTCGATGCCGTCGGGTCCGTTGCGCGGGCTTCGTCCGGAGCCGCTTCCGTCGCCGGACCTGCGTCACATTCCATCAAGACACCCGCGCCGGGCTTTGACATCGTCCTCAATCTCGCCCGGCAGATCGCGTGGTTCGAAGCCGCCGCCGAACTCGGTGGCGGCCAGCTCAAACTGCGCGTTGCCGCGATGCCGCAGTCCGGCAGCGCATTCGGTCGCGCGCTCGCCGGACAACAGCCGCTCGATCCTGACGGACCGTTGATGGCCCTCGTGCCGGCCAACGTCGCGATGCTTGGCACGATGCGCTTTACCCGGACACAGGATTGGACCCGCCTGCTGCTGGAGATGATTCAACCCGCCCTCGATCCGACGGCTGCCGCCGGCAACGTCGAAATCGCCGCCAAGGACCGCGAGATTTTCCGCGCGTTGGCGGAGTCGTGGGGCGGGGGAATTGCGGAAGCTGTCCTGACGCCCGCGACCAACGCGCCTCCATCCAACCTGTCCGCTGGAGCCGACTCGTCCGCGAAGAACACCCCGGCCCCGGTTGCGGTTTCGGCGGTCAACGTTGTGGAAGTCCTTCGCGTCACGAACGCGGCCCAGGCGCGACAGGCCCGGCGGAAGGCCGTCGAGGCAGGCCTGGCAATGGACCGCGCCGTCGCGCCGTCGGAAACACCGGCCAAGCTGAAATACGAAACCAACGTCGCGCGGCACGCGGGCGTGGAGATAGACCGGATTACAATGGAGCCCGCCGCGCCGTCGGAAGGCACTGCCGAGTTCATCCAGCAGATGGCCTTCGTCGGGTCTTTTCAATTGATGGCCCAAGGCCCGGACTCCACCAACAACATCCGCTGGCTCATCACTGCCGCGAAGAAAACGTCCGCCTCGGGCGTCCCGCCGGCGCTCAAGGCCGCCACCGTCTCCTTCCCGAAGAAACACAACGGCATCTTCTACATGAACCTGGCGGACTACGTCGGCCTCATCCGCGGTTCCTCGCCCGCTGCCGCCGAAGACCCGCACCTGCGCCAACTCCAGACCCAACTGGCCGAGGCCAGGGTCCGCCATGCCGGTTGGCTCCTGCTCCAGCCGCGCGCTGCCTCGTTTGAACTGGTGGTGCCGCTTGACCAGCTCGTCGAGATCATGGCCAAGGATGCCGCCCCCGCTGCCCGCTGAAGACCGCCACCGGTTATCAGCGTTGCGTCCTGCCGTCTCTGCGCGCCCACAGGCATATGGACACGAGGACGATCCACGTCGTCACGGTGATCAACACCAGCCATTCGAAGATGGTGGCAGCCCAGATGTCAGGCCGCGCAGTCTGGCTGACGCGAATCATCTCAACGGGAGTCTGCCAGGTGACCACCGGGTAGGCCAGGAACGCCGCGAAGCTCGCGAATGCCATCAGGGCGGGAATCACCAGCCACCGGGGCAGCTTGTTCTCGGGGTCGCGGGCAATCACATGGCTGAACAATCCGACGGTCAGCAGTCCGCAGGAGAAAAAGGAAAACGCCACCCAGAGATGAGGCACCAGATGATTCATCGGGATGCAGCCGACCATGCTGCACAGGATGCCCGCCCCCACGCCGGAGACCGCGGCCGCATGGGCCAGCCTCGTCTGGAGATGCCGTCCAAGGCCCGCCATGAACACGGCGATGATCAGCCCGGCGGTGATCAGGCTCACGTTGAACACCTCCGCCAGCTTCGACACGCCGACGATCCCCAGCTCGCTGATGAAATGATTCAGCAGGGAGTAGGGTTCCTTTTTTTCTCCGGCATACGGCAGCGCCGTCGCCACGCAGCCGGCGATCACGATGACCGCCCCCAACAGGCCGCAGAGGGCCGTCAGCTTTCGTTGCCGGGTGGATGTGTTCATGTTCTCCAAGCGATCCGCTGCGGGTTCACCATTCACCGCCATCCTCCACGAAATCCACCATCCTCCAGAGATACAGGGCCGCCGTGCTGCGATAGGGCTTCCATAGCTCCCCGTGCCGGTCCACATGTTCAGGCTCCGGGAGATTCCGCTTCTTGAACGCGATCTGAAACCCCTTCCTCACGCCCAGGTCGTGGACCGGCAGCACATCCGGCCTGCCCAGGTTGAACATCAGGAACATCTCCGCCGTCCACCGGCCGATGCCCTTGATCTGCGTGAGCCGGCTGACGATCTCCGCGTCCTCCAGCCCGTCGCACTCCGCCAGCGTTGGCACCACGCCCAGCGTCACCTGCCGCGCAATGTCCTTGATGTAAGCCGCCTTCGGTCTCGACAGGCCCGCCGACCGGAGCCGGTTCGCATGCGTCCGCAGGACCTTCTCCGGCGACGGAAACGCGGACGCCGGATAGAGCGCCTTGAACCGGCCCAGAATCGTCGCCGCGGCCTTGCCGCTCAACTGCTGGTTCACCACCGCGCGCACCAGCGACTCAAAAGGCGGCTCATCCCGGACCCTCAACCGGGCCTCTTCACCTACCGCGTCAATCACCCGTCCCATGATCGGGTCAACAGCCCGGAGATGCCGGCGGGCTTTCCGGTGCGAATCGTTTCGTTTCGTTGAAGTTGTCACAGGTGGGCCAGTGTAGCCGGCCGGCGGAGAACTTTCGCGCACTTTCGCGCCGAGCTGACCGATGACCGATGACCGTTGGTTTCTGATTGTTCCCCGCCAACAGTGCACACACTTGAAAACTGTCCACTAGCCCACGACCACGGTTCACTATCTTTTGCGTTCGACCACCAGCACGCTGACAACAACGGTCCTAAGCCAGCGTTTACTGATCACCTAAACAGCTAGTCCTATTCTTTTGGACCGTCGGATGGACGGATTCCGATCAGATTCAACACTTCTTGGAAGCCTTCCTTAGCCATCCGGTCAAAGTCGCGAGGCATGAGCACGTCGCAGAGGTGTTCGAGGATGTCGGATGCGTTTCTTGCGAATTCTGACATTACCTTATACTTCTTCAGCACGGTTTCCCCCACGATCTCCCAGTCCTCTCCAAATTGCTGTTCCAGCGATTTTTTCTCTTTAAGCCAATACTTTGCGTAACTGAAGCGGCCTGATGTTGTGTTCACATTCGCATCTGGCAGAACCAGAGGAATCACTTTCTTGAGGAATCGGTCCGGGTTGTCGCTGCAGTTGCGATAAATCTTGAACAATTCATACATGCAGTATTCGGAACGCAGATATTTGTCGCTGATAATGGTGATGATGAGATTGCTTTCGGACAGTCTGTCCATGAATTCGTTGATTCGATCGCCGGGTTTTAGCTGATCCCGGTCCCTCAGGATTTCCACACCGCGTTCTTTCATGGCGGTGCAAAGGTTTTCCACCAGTACCCCTCGTTTCATCCCATCCGGCGTCGTATCACCCCAAGCATAGGACACGAAGATTTCTTTCCCCTTTTTGGGGAAACTCGATGGAGGTGGCTTGGAGAATACTGGCGGAGATTCCAGCAAACCTTCCTCGCCTTTTCTTTTCCCAATTTCGGCTGGTTTCTTCCCGGCTGCTGTTTCGGGAACAGGCATTTCCTTCCTGCCTGTTATTCGTTCGGCATCCTCCATGGACTTTGGAAACTCGTCCACGACAGGCTTCAGGTTCGGATAACCAAACAACCGGTTCCGTTTCTCGATAGTTTCCCGAATCCACTTTGCCAGCCGTTCACAGTTCCGCCCTTGGATGCTCGCCGTGACTTGTCCTCGGCGGTCATCGTGCATCTTCTGTTCGATCATGGCCCGGCAGCCGGTGTCCCTCTCATAAACCCACACGCCGTATTTCCAATACACGCCGGCCTCACCCGCGTGCTTGCCCGCGTCCGAAATCAGGCAGCGCATCAGGCCGGGGTGCAAAAACTCATATTGATGTTGTAGCGTGAGTGTCTTGCCTTCGTCATCCCAGCGACCGGCCAATTGGTCCTGGACCGACGCCTTCTCCGGCAGCAAGTCTGGCGCGATGTATTCCGTCTCAAGACCCAGCCTTTTGTTCTCTTTGCGATAAACAAAGCAGATGCCGCACGTCTGCATCAGGCTGAGGAATAGTTGCTGCTCCCGCTCGGAATATTCGCGCCATACCATCATTTCCAGCAGCGAGCGGGTGAAACGTCCGTTTTGGCCGAGGATGTGGGGATAGGACTGTTTCCGGTCAAACACCGCATAGACAGCGTCCAATGCCCACGACTGGTCGAGGATGATTCTGTCGTGAAATAAATCCTTCCGATAAAAGATAACGCCCAGATTGTGCAGATACTCCAGCAAGCTTTCAGGAGAGCTGACTCCCTTGGCTTTGCTGCAAAGCCCGCGGAATTCCTCCTGGCTCAAGGTCCGGTGTTTCCGTTCGCTCTTATCCAGCTTTTGGTCGGCGTTCTTCCATTTCTCCAACGCGCGCAGCACACGCATTCGGCCTTTGCCGACACTGGCAACACCATCGCGCGCCCTCAGAAACTCGATGCCATCCGAGATGGCTTCGTTCAGCGCCGCCCGACCCCGGTTCTTGTCCGCGCTATACCAGCAAGGCTTGAGAAACGGGAACTTCAAATACGCTTGTTCCACTGGCAGTTGCTGCACCTCTTCTTCCGGCCGGTCGCATTGCGTCTGGACGACGATTACCGGACTGTCGGGGCCGCCGAGTGTTCGGACATATTCCAGCCAGTAGGAAAGTGGATAGTTCCTGAAGACCAGCCCTTCGTGCTCATATTCCCTGGCTTCCTCGAACTCCGGATGCCAGGCGATCAGAAAGATCGAGCGGGTTTCCATGAACAAGGTATGCGCGCCGTGATAAATATCCTGTCCGCCAAAGTCCCAAATATTCAGTAGCTCACTCTTCTTCTTGGAGCCTTCCCATGGCTCTGAGGTGACTGTGATGCCATGGGTCGAAAGGATTGTTTCATCATACGGAAGACCGCGCAGCCGCCGGCAAATCTGAGTTTTCCCGACCCGCCCATTTCCCAATGCCACGAGCTTTGCTTCTCGCACAGTTTCCGCGCCGACCTCCAAATCGTTAAGATGGGCGCGCAAGCGCAGCATGCAGTTGCTCCATTCGCCTTCGGATAAAACTTCCGCAGGGATGGTGGAGAGTGTTGTCTTGTAAAGAGAAAGGATTTCTAGGGTCTCACCGAAGATCAAAGCCTTTGGTAAATCCGAGAGTTGGCAGAAATCTGCATTGATCATGGACAAACCCGGATTATCGGCCAGCGGCGACAAGTCGCTCACTTGGGTTTGAGAGCAGTCCACCAACTTCAACGAAGACAGCCCCTTCAGCGGCGACAAGTCGCTCACTTGGGTTCTCGAGCAGTACACCGACTGCAACGAAGACAACCCCTTCAGCGGCGACAAGTCGCTCACTTGGGTTTCCGAGCAGGACACCGACTTCAACGCCGGTAAGTCCTTCAGCGGCGACAAGTCGCTCACTTGGGTTCCCCAGCAGGACACCGACTTCAACGAAGACAACCCCTTCAGCGGCGACAAGTCGCTCACTTGGGTTTCCGAGCAGGACACCTCCTTCAACGAAGACAGCCCCTTCAGCGGCGACAAGTCGCTCACTTGGGTTCCCCAGCAGTCCACCGACTTCAACGAAGACAACCCCTTCAGCGGCGACAAGTCGCTCACTTGGGTTCTCGAGCAGTACACCGACTGCAACGAAGACAACCCCTTCAGCGGCGACAAGTCGCTC
>JACRJX010000048.1 GCA_016235595.1 Verrucomicrobiota bacterium | reverse complement strand
CATCGAAGTGTTTCAAGCGGCAACCAAGCGGGCGGGCAAGGCGAAATTCCTGGCCCAGGGAACGCTCTACCCCGACGTGATCGAGTCCGTGCCCATTGCCGGCAATCCCGCAGCGATGATCAAGAGCCACCACAACGTCGGCGGCCTGCCGAAGCGGATGAAGTTCCAACTCCTCGAACCGCTGCGGCAGCTCTTCAAAGACGAAGTCCGCCGCGTCGGCGAAGAACTCGGCCTGCCGCGCGAGATCGTCTGGCGACAGCCGTTCCCCGGTCCCGGCCTCGCTGTGCGCGTCCTCGGCGACATCACCCGCCAGCGGCTCGACATCCTGCGCGAAGCTGACTGGATCGTCGTGGACGAGATGAAGTCCAGCGGCTGGTATTACAAAATCTGGCAGAGCTTCGCAGTCCTGCTCCCCGTGCGCACTGTTGGCGTCATGGGTGACGAACGCACTTACGACAACGTCATCGCCATCCGCGCCGTGGAAAGCCAGGACGGCATGACTGCCGACTGGGTTCGTCTGCCTCCCGACCTCCTCGCGCGCCTCTCCAACCGCATCATCAACGAAGTCAAAGGCGTCAACCGCGTCTGTCTCGACATCTCCAGCAAACCACCCGCGACGATCGAGTGGGAGTAGCGACATTTGGCGGCGGAATCTGGCAGAGGCGCAAACAGTCGGGTTGTTAGCGGAGGCGCGTTCTGTTAGTGTTTGCAGCGATGAACCTGCATCTGGAAGAAACCTTGCGGCGCAACTTGCGCAAGACGCCGGACGAGCGCATCGAGACACTGATGGCTGCGTTGCGCGACGTGGAGGCGAAGGGCCAGTGGCCGCAGGTGGACCGTAAAGCCAAGGAGCAGCGCATCCTGTGTTCGATCCGCGAAAAATCATCAAGGCGCTGAACCGCCATCGCGTGGACTACGTGGTCATCGGCGGTTTCGCGGCCACGCTCCACGGCTGCCCGGAACAGACATATGACCTCGACATCTTCTACGCCGACCAACCCGGCAACTGTCGGCGATTGAGTGGAAGTGAGGAAGTTCATGATTTCTAGTGCCGAGAAGTTCCTGTGGTGCATCGCACTGACCGGGCTCATGGGTTGTCACTGCAATGCGGCGATAACAGTCGAAGTGTTCGTTCGCACGCTCAGTGGCGACACCGTGCGCCTCTCCTCAAGCCCAGTGAAGGTCGTTGACGCGAAGTGTTTGGTCGAAAGCATCAGCCTGCTTGACACTGTTGATCCCAAACGGAGTTACGACAGGTTTTTTCTCGCCCTTTCCTCGGTTAAAGGTTTCGAGGGGGTTTTTACTGACGCCACAGGGACTGCTCTGTTAAGCGGGCTGGGTGCTGAACACTTCGTTGTAGTCCGCGATAAACGCCTTGTGCTGACCACCTCCGAACAATACCTATGGATCGTCCCCTCTACTGAAGCTCGTGGTGGCAAGCTGCTTCTGGGCAACCATAACGTCGGCCTTGATCGTTTTAGAGAGGTGTTGAAATCCAGACCAGATTTGGAGAGGTCAGTAGTGGCAATGCTGAAAGCTAACGCTAACCGGGCCATTGCTCAGAAGGAGTTTGCGCAAGCCAGGCTGCTGGTTTCGAGTATTTTTTATTTTGTCGACGCGGAGAATGCCAGAACAGCCAAGTTGGAAATAGATCGTCAGGAAGCGACGAATCTGCGCCAACAGGCTGAAGCAGCGCTTCAAAAAAAGGAGTTTGATAATGCCTACGCGCTACTCCAAAAGGCACAGGCTCTGTTTCCCGATGAACTGGTGAAGAAACTTCTCGTAGAACTGAAGAGCAAAGGTGTTGGAGCAAGCACCGGTGGCAGATTGCTGCCGGAGTTTGGCTGGTATTATCTCTTGATCAAGGAGGCGATGGACCGGGCGTGGACGCAGCCGAGCCAGTTACAGGGGCAACTGAACTGCGTTGTTTTCATCCGCATCCAACGCGACGGTACGATCAGCCAGGTCTGGCTAGACCAGCGGTCAGGCAATTCTGAGATGGACGAGTCGGTGCTTTCTGCGGTGAAGAGTGTGCGCCAGATTCAACCATTACCGCCCGGCTTGGGCGACGCTTACGTGGATATACCGGTGGCGTTTGAAGTGAAACCAAGAGGGCCAAGTTGATTGTCTTAGGCTGCTACTGCGTAATAACGACTTTGGCATCTTCGTCGAATTCAAAGTCTGCGTTCACCAATGGGCAACAGTAACGTCATCTCCTTTCGCGCGCAGGTCGTTCGCATCAAACCCAACCCATCACGTCCTCAACGCTCGCACGGCGGCGCGGGCCAATGGAAGGTCGTTGCGGCGACTGCCCGGGCCGGTATCAGGCGGCCAGCGCGAAAGGCTTCAAAAAGAGAGTCGGCCATCGCCTCGCGCAGTTCCATTGAACTGCGCCGCTCCATGACCCGGTAACGCCGGTCCAGCTTCTTGTTGCGAATGCTCATGGTCTCGTTCCTTTCCGGTTCCACAGAAGAGCCGGTTTCGTGCCAGCCGTCGCGCAACCGTGTGAGACAGTGGGTTGGAGAGAAATGATCCCTCGGCGTGGTCAAAACGCAGCAGCGTGACAAGTTGGGAACAGCAAGGCTGCCGTACCGAGTTCTCCCCCCGGCTTCGCTCTGGCGCGCGGCGCTGCAATGTGGTGGAATCGCCCCATGGGCAAACGCACTTTGTGCCTTCTGGTCTGCCTGACGGTCGTCGTCCGGGTGTTGGCGGATGAGGCGGCGCTCCATCCCGCGCTTCAGCCGCTGGTGAAGCATGTGCTGTCGCATCGCGACGGCAAGGCTGCATGGTCGCTGGATTTCGCCGCGCTGGAAGGCGACCGGTCGTCGTTGCCCATCGGCGTGTTCGATTCCGGGATCGGCGGGTTGACAGTACTGGAAGCGCTGTTGACGCTCGACGCGTTCAACAACCAATCGCTCCAACCGAAGCCCGATGGCGTGCCGGATTTCGCGGGTGAGCGGTTCATCTACTTCGGCGACCAGGCAAACATGCCGTATGGAAACTATCCGTCGCGCGGCAAGGAAGCGTTTCTCAAGGAGTTGGTCGTAAAGGACGCGGTGTTCCTGCTGGGACGGCGCTACCGGCCTGTGGCGTCCGCCGGACCGCGTTTTGACAAGCCGCCGGTCAAGGCCATCGTCATCGCATGCAACACAGCCACGGCGTATGGCATCGAGGACATCCGTGCGACATTGAAGGCATGGGGTCTCGACGTGCCGGTGATCGGGGTGGTGGAAGCCGGCGCGCGGGCGGTGGCGGAGCGGCTGCCGCGGGAAGGCCAGCCCAAGACCGTGGCCGTGCTGGCGACCATGGGCACCTGCGCGAGCAACGCCTACCCCAAAGCCCTCGCGCGCGCCGCGGGCCTTGCGGGCAAGCCGCTGCCGAGGATTGTGCAGCAAGGCAGTGTCGGACTGGCCGGAGCGATCGAGAACAATCCGGCGTTTATTGTCCAGCAGGAACCGGCGAGCAAACGGCCCGTGCCATATCAAGGGCCGGCCTTAAGCGGTCTCGATGCCACATGGCTTGCGGTCTGTGACTTTGACCGCAACGGAATGATCGGGGACATGGACAAACCGGGAACCTGCCATCTCAACTCCGTGCGCAACTACGCCCGGTTCGATGTGAGTTCGCTGGTGAAGAACGCTGCCGTTGAGGCAGGACCGCCGGTCGCCATGGTGGTGATGGGCTGCACGCATTTCCCGCTGGCACAGCGGGAGATCACCGAAGCGTTTGATCGCGTGCGAAACTATCAGTCGCCGGATGGCGGGCATCCGTTCAAGAACACGAGCGTGGAGAAGCTGGAGTTCATCAACCCGGCGGAGTTTACGGCCAGGGATTTGTTTCGCGCGCTGGCCGGGTCGGGACTCCGGACAAGGCTCTCCCACGCCGAGACAGTCCGGCCTCGCAGTACGTTCTTCATCTCCGCGCCGAACCCTTCCGCGAACGCCGTGAAGCTTGGGGCGGATGGATCGTTGGACGCGGACTACAAATACTCGCGCAACACCGGCAGGCTGGACGTGGAAGACACGACAGCGGTGCCGATGACGGAGAGTTCATTGCCCGGATCATCGGCCGCTCTGGTGAAGTCCCTGCCTGCGGTGTGGGCAGAACTTCACGGCAGGCAGTAACAAGAAAGGCGGCAGCCAAACCGCTCGACTTTCTGTATCCCGGCCAGCAAGATACACGCGCACGTGCCAAGAATCTCGCTAACCTGGAAGATCATGATCGGTTTGGTGCTGGGCATCCTGCTCGGCTACCTGAGTCCGGAGTGGGGCATTGCCATGCGGCCGCTGTCGGTGCTCTTTCTGAACCTGATCAAGTCCATCATCGCGCCGCTGATTTTTGCGACGCTGGTCATCGGCATCGCGGGCACAGGCGACATCAGGCAGGTGGGCCGCATCGGGTTGAAATCGCTGATCTACTTCGAGATCGTCACCACGCTCGCGCTGTTCATCGGGCTGGCCGCCGTCAATATCACCCGGCCCGGCGTCGGTGTCTCGCTCGCGGGCATTGAGAAGCCCGAAGACAAAGCGATGCTGGCCGCCCACGCCCAGACGCTCGCCTCCGAGGCCGGCGAGGCGGCGAAACGCGCCGTTGAACACGCCGCCGTGGCACAACGAGGCGCCGACAAGGACGCCGCCAGTCGTGCGGTAACCGAGGCGGTGGTGGCGGCACAGAAATCATCCGCCGCTGCAGCTGCCGTGGCCAAAGGCCTGACGGCGCCCGAACCGCCAGCCAAGCCGCAATCGTTCGGCGACATCATCGCACACCTCTCGCCCGCCTCCATCATCCGCGCGATGGCCGACGGCGACGTGCTACAAATTGTGATTTTCTCGGTGCTGTTCGCGCTCGCGGTTACCAGCATTGGCAGCAAGGCTGAAACCGTCGTGACGTGGTGCCGGTCGCTGGCGGATATCATGTTCCGGTTCACCGAGTTCGTCATGAAATTCGCGCCCATCGGCGTCGGAGCGGCGATGGCTAATACCATCGGCCACAGCGGCCTCGGTGTGCTGAAGAACCTGGGCATGCTCGTCGCCACGCTGTACGGCGCGCTGGCGGTGTTTCTGATCTTCGTGCTCGGCCCGGTTTTGCTGCTGTTCCGCATTCCGCTGAGGGATTTCATCCGCGCGGTCCGGACGCCGGCCACGATTGCATTCGCCACCACTTCTTCGGAGTCGGCTTTGCCGCGGGCGATGGAAAACATGTGCCGGTTCGGCGTGCCGCGCCGCATCGTCGGTTTTGTGCTCCCGACCGGTTACAGCTTCAACCTCGACGGCACCACGCTGTACCTTTCGCTCGCTTCGATCTTCGTGGCACAGGCAGCCGGCGTGCAGCTCACGCTGACTCAGCAACTCGTGATGCTGCTGACGTTGATGCTCACCTCCAAAGGCGTGGCGGGAGTCCCGCGCGCGTCGCTGGTGATTCTGCTGGGCACACTAAACTCGTTTGGGCTGCCGGCCGAGGGCGTCATCCTCATCCTCGGCGTGGACGAACTGATGGACATGGCGCGCACTGCTGTCAACGTCATTGGCAACTGTCTGGCCACCGCCGTCATTGCGCGGTCGGAAAAGGCCTTCCGCAGCGCCGAATGGCAGGCTGAGGAGAAAGAATTGGAAGAGGTCACGGGTCAAAAAGCCGTCGTCACGGCAAACTAGCGTGCACGCTTCAATGCATCGGAGAACACTATGAAACGAATCTCATCACTCGGTTTTTGCACATGGAGTCTGGCATTCCTGGCAGCGCTGGCCGCGACCGTATCGGCCCAGACCCCTTCGCCGTCGCCTTACTCGAAGACGAACGTGATCGTCTATCCGCGCGTGAATGTCTCGCCGTGGTATGAGGTGGCGCCGAACTGGCCGCAACGTCCGCCGGATGTGTGTTGCGGCGCCGTGCCGGGCGTCGCGCTGGACAAGGTGGAGAACGTCTGGATTCACACGCGCACGAATATGACGGTGCAGGTCTTCGCGCCGGACGGCCGTTACCTGCGCGGCTGGGAACGCGAAAGCACGAGCTGCGTCGCGCATTATATCCGAATAGACAAGGAGCAGAACGTCTGGCTGGCAGACGTGGGCCTTCACGTGGTGCGGAAGTTTTCGCCAGACCGGAAGCTGCTGCTCACGCTCGGCACGCCGGGAGTGGCGGGCGAGGATGAGACGCATTTCTACAAGCCCACCGACATGACCGTCGCTCCCAACGGCGACATCTTCGTCTCCGACGGTTACGGAAACAGCCGCATTGTCCGCTTCGACCGTAACGGGCGGTATATAACGGCCTGGGGCAAGATGGGCAACAAGCCGGGCGAGTTCAGCCTTCCACACTCGATTGTCTGCGACTCGAAGGGCCGGCTTTACGTGGCGGACCGCAACAACATACGCATCCAGGTTTTCAACGCAGACGGCAAACTGCTCGCGGTATGGAAGGACCTGATCGTGCCGTGGGGACTGTTCGTGACACCCAAGGATGAAATCTGGGTCTGCGGCTCGTCTCCGATGTATTGGCGCGTGGACCCGAAGTATCCAAAGGCGCCTCTCGGCTGTCCGCCCAAGGACCAGTTCGTGATGAAATTCAACACCGATGGCAAACTGCTCCAGCTTTGGACGTTCCCAAAGGCCGAGGACGGGCAGGAAAAGCCGGGCGAGTTGAACTGGCTGCACGGGCTGGCGGTGGACTCGAAGGGTAATCTTTATTGCGGCGACATCATCGGCAAGCGCATCCAGAAGTTCATCCTGAAGAAGTAAGAATACGGGCGTATGCCAAACCTCATGGACACACCAGCCTTGACCCGTTGGCGGTCATTGCACTAAAGTCCGCCGCACATCGAGGACACCATGGCATTTCTGATTCACCGAACAGCCGATGGAGAGGACATCAAACTTCCGGTCACGACCAAGCCGATCGTGCTGGGCCGCGGCATTGAGACCGACATCCGCGTCGACGATGAGGAAGTCAGCCGCGCGCATTGTGCGATCTGGCTGGAAAACGAGAAGTTCGTCGCCAAAGACCTTCGCAGCCGCAACGGCACGTATGTCAACGACCAGCGTGTCAACGAAGCCGAGTTGAAGCCCGGGGACCGTATCCGGATCGGCCATTGCGAATTCGTCCTCGAAGGGGATGTCGCCAGCAAAGGCGTCTCCACCATCATGCGTGAGGTGGAGAAAGAGATGATGGGAGATCAGGGCAAGGGGTTCCGCACCATCCTCCGCGAAGTGGTCAAGCAAGTCCCCAGTTCGAAGCCGAAAAAGTCGCCCAGTGTACCGCCCCGGTGATGCTTGCCACCGCAGCCCGGATCATTGCGCCGGGCCGCGCGGACGCATGGAGGATGTGTCCCGGATCATTTGCATTTGCTTCGCAACGTCGTTGAACTGCGTGTCGGACCAGCGCACGCCCAACGCATACCCGTCATCGGCCATGTGAACAGCGGGGCATTCCGGTCTCAGGCGAAAATTGAATTTCATCCGTTCCATCATCATAACCAGCGGTGACTCGTCGTTCATTAGTGCGGCGAAATTCAAGGCCTTCGGCCGTTTCTCAAATTCGGTGCTCCATGCTTCCAGAGAGTCGGGGTAACGCAACATCAACACATTGTGATGGATGCCCTTGAAGTTCAGGCGCTTCATCACCTCCGGTGGCTGTGTAGCGCGGTCCTCGTAGCGGGAACCTTCTTCACCCACCAAACCCGACGGCCCCTCGGCCAGCAGGATATTGTTGGTAAGTTCCATCGCGCACGGCGTTTTTGCCGGTGTGGCGTCGAGCCAGAAGATCGAGCCGCCGATGAACGTGCAATGGTCGAGTCGCACGCGCCGCGCCGCCGCTATCTCAATGCCGCGGCCGGCAGCGACCACACAGTTGCGCAGGGTCAACTCGCTCGCCGTGCCGGTCCGGATGACCGGCACACCGATTTGTTCAACGCGCCGTCCGGTGATGACGCACCGGTGAAACTCGGCGTTCGCGCCGTGATCAAGCCCGATCGACACCGGCGCCGGTCCGCCCCGGTCGCCCGGCGGAACCATGCCCAGCGTGGTGAAGATCACGCCCTCAAACCGCCAGCAACCGTTGGACTGGGTCAGATGCAAGTTGCCGTCCCCGCTTCTGACAACGCCCAGGATAATCAGCGGCATCGCGCCTTCCTTGGCAAAAATGCTGACGTTTTTCAGTCCGGTCGGGACGCCGCGCAGATGGTAGTAACCGTCGTCCAACTCGACGCCGTCGCCATCGCCGACCTGGCCGAGCATCTCCGACAGCGGGGTTGGCTTGTTCTTCGCGCGGCCGGCGAACGAATGAATCCTGACGCCCGTCTGCGCGGCAAGCTGTTGTCGCAGCGTCGGCCCCGGTAGCGCGCCGGTGGCGCCGGTGGGGCCGTGCGCGTCCACCAACCCGCGCCAGGCGGCGAGTTCACGCGCGTTTTTCACCGCGTCGGTTCTGGCAAACTGCTGGTCCAATTTACGCAGCGTGGCGGTAGCGTGCTTCCAGTTCTTCGCTTCGATGTCCTGCTGCAACTGGTTCAACGCCAACTGCGCCCGCAATTCCTCCGGCCCCGCCTCGGCGGCCATGAGTGTTTCCTTCATTTCCTGGACCCGGTCGGCGGACAACTTCATCGTCGCCGTTTCCGCGAATTGTTTGGAGACAATCGCCAGCTTTGTGCCTGCATCCTGCCACTTGGCGGTGGTGATGAGACCCTGCACTTCGTCCAGCGCGGCGGCGGCGGCGGCCTCGGTGGGCGCACGCTCCATCGCCTCGCGCAACGGCTCGAACCGTTCCGCGGCAGCCTTCGCAGAACCCGTGTTATCGAGCAATCCCGCTTTGGTGAAATACTCGCGCATCCATTCCGGCCGGCCCTCGACGAGCGAGAGCAATCCGGCGCTGATGAGCGTATCGGGGTTGTTCTGCCCCAACGCGGTCATCAACAGCGGCAGCCGTTCTTCGAGCCGCAAACCCGCCATCTGGAACGTCCGGCCAACGCCGGGCCGCGTCTCGATCATGAGGGTGGCGGCATCGGCGCTTCCAATGGTGCCGCTAAGGCCGCCGAGCGTGAACGGCTTGCCTTTCAGCGATGGCAGCGCCTGCTGGAATTTTTCGTCGGTTGACTTCAGCGCGTCGCCCAGCGCCGCGTGCAATTCGAGCCGTGGCTTGATCGGTGCGTACGTGGCGCTGTTGAGCGCATTCTGCACGACGTCGCCGGCCTTGGCGTAGTTATGCGCGGCGGTCAACGGTTTCCAAAGATTGAGGAAATTGTGGTAGGCGCGCTCCGCGGCGAGCTGCGCATCGTTGGCGGCGCGTGCGGCGACGCGCTGCCGTTCAGCTTCCTCGTCGGCCTTGCGTTGATCTTCCGCCTTGCGGTCCGCCTCGATCTGCTGCTGTTTCAACAGCGCCTGGATACGCTCGCGCATCGCCGCTTTGCGCTTCGCCAGAACGGCGGCCGATGTGGGAGGCGTGGCGATGGAGGGCGCGTTGGTCTTTGTCACCACTGCTGTGGACGGAATGACCTTGGCCACTGCATTAGTCTTGACCGTTGCCGGATGTTTTTTCACACGCGACACCGTCGAGCTTCGCTGATTCTGCGATTTCCAGATCGCCGCGCCAATCACAGCCATCGCGCAGATACCGGCGACGCCGAGCACGCGCCAGACACGCAGCCGGCCTTGCATCTTGCGCAGCGTCGCTTCCGGCGATTCCGGCGTGCGGACCACTGCTGTCGGCGCGAGGCCCTGGTAGACACGTTCGAGGTCGTTGTAAAGCTCCAGCATGTCCTGATAACGGTCGGCCGGTTCCTTGGCCGTCATCTTCTTCAGGATGCGCACGACGCCGTCGCTGAGGTTGGGGTTGAGCGTGCGCGGGTCGGGCAGCGGGTCGTTGACATGCTTGTACATCACGGCCATCGAGCTGTCCGCTTGGAACGGTGGCGTGCCGGTAAGCAAAAAATAGAGCGACGCGCCGAGGCTGTAGATGTCGGCCCGTGTGTCCACGTCCGGCTCGCCGCGCGCCTGCTCCGGCGCGATGAAATGCGGCGTGCCAAGCATCGTGCCGGAGACGGTCAGGTGGGAATCCTGCCCCGCGGATTTTGCCAGCCCCAGGTCGCACACCTTCACCATGCCGTCGGAGGTGACGATAAGATTCTCCGGCTTGATATCGCGGTGGATGAGCTTCGCTTTTGTCCAGGCGTGATGCAGCGCCGCTGCGACGCTCATGGCGACCGCGACAGCCTCCGGCTCCGGCATCGGCCCGTCGCGCTCCACCTTGGCGGCAATCGTCTCACCGTCCACCAGTTCCATCGCAAAGTAATGTGTCCCATCCTGCTCGCCAGCGTCAAAAACCTGGATGATGTTCGGGTGGTTCAACGCCGCTGCCGCGCGCGCCTCGCGATGAAAACGCTCGACGAACGCTTCGTCCTTGGCCAGCGACCCCGGCAGCAGCTTCACCGCGACCGGCCGGTTCAGTGAGACCTGGATGCCGCGGTAAACCGACCCCATCCCGCCCTCACCGATTTTCTCACTGAGCTGGAACTGGCCCAGTTGCATGAGCGGACCTCGCGATGCGGGCGCGGTCGTGCCTGCCGCAGACGGCGGCGGACTCTTTGGCGTCTCGGCGTTGTCAGTCATATTCTTCGGGCTACGGGCGCATACTCTAAGGCGCAAGCGGGCCATTGGTCAATTTTCAAACCCGACCCGCCAGCCGGTACTCGTAATGTCTGGCAAGAGAACAAACACTCGTTGGCCAACCGAGTTGCGAGCATTCTTTGCCCAGTGTCGTCGCGCAACGCTTCATTACTTTGCTGTTGTATCGCGCGCAGCAGAGGTTACACTGTCAGCCAAGCAACGGAGGGCATCATCATGGTAGTACCGATGTCGCAACGCAGTTGTAGTCGCTGGCGTAAACGAGGTTTTTGCCCGGCAACGCCTCCCCTCAATCCTCCCAAAGCCTGCCATTGGCCAACCGCAGAACCATGGACCATATCCTCGAAGCGGTTCGGGAGTTCCACGCTCGCAGCGTCGAGTTGACGTAAGCGCGATGACGCGCTGTCAGAAACCAACGATTGACTCCAAGGCCGGCCCAATACCCGAGAAAAAGGAAACCATGGGAACCAACCCGGAAGCAGCATCGCGCGTGTGCAGAATCCCAGGGAAGACGGTTTATATCCTTGGATCTGGCTTCTCTTATCCGATTGGCCTCCCTGTAATGTCGGAATTCATCCCAGAGGGCTTGCGCCTGCTCAAGGAATTTGCGTGGGAACGACAACAGGATTCTTTCCGCAACCAGGGCAAGCCGCCGTTTCCTGAACACGAAAAACCACTTGGTCAAGAGGATCGCAATAGGCTCGAGAAACTCGTTTCAGACGTGCTTGATATCCTGCAACGGTATAAGCCAACACTCGCTTCTCTTGGACTAAGCCAACCGAACATGGAGGATTTGTTCTGTGCTGTGGACCTTCTCAGACTCGAACAGCATGAAGCAGCAGAGCCAACGGAGCCCGCAGAAACACCTCGCGCGATACTGCAACAGTTCGTGGCTTACGTGTGTCACTTCGGTTTGAGGCGACACCTTGCCCGACTGGAAAAACTGAAACATGGGGTCGGGAACGAAGAATACGTCCTGGCCGTGCCACATGTGCACTTCAGATCGTGGGCCAGACCCAATACACAGTCCACCAACACGGCCGGCAAACCGGTGGGGCAAGAACAACTGAATGTCTGCGCCTATGAGGCTTTTCTTTCGCAGGTGATCACTGAGGCAGACGAGATTTGTGCGCCGCAAGGCCTCAAGGAATTCAGACCAGACTATGCGACTCCAGCGATCATCAGTCTCAACTATGACTGTGTCATCGAGAACAAAGCTGCGCGTTTTGGCGACAAGTTGAAACTGTTCTATGGCCAGGATGTGGTTGAACCTGGCTCCCCCACACCACCTTGGCTGTGTTCAAGCAACCCATCAACCACCGATGCTGTGTTGTTGCCACTCATCAAGATGCACGGATCAGCGAACTGGCAGAAGTCAAATAAGACCGACAACAAGGTCACCGTGTTATCGAATGACACAACGCCACCCACCCTTCCTCCACTGATTCTTCCAACATGGCAGCGTGGTCCGTTTGAGAATACCGTCTTCAGCGCTCTCTTGCATGAAGCGCTTGCCCATTTGCGTCGTGCATCCCGGCTGGTGTTCATCGGTTACTCCATGCCGCCGACAGACCGCTACTTTCGTTACTTGCTTGCGGGCGCTCTAAACACGCCGGAGTTTCCGGCGATTGAAATTTGCAACATATGGGGAGAGGAAGAAGCCCGTCGTCACCTTGAAGCGATGTTGGGCCGTCCCGGCGCAGAGGCGAAATTGAAGATCTATTCCGGCGGGTTAGAAGATTACGTGCGCGCGCGTCGTGAAACCCACGTTCTCGAATCATGAACTCAACACAAACGTTGTTTGGCTACATTCCCACGGGGAACCCTACGCTGGATGAATTGCTGATTCCTGAAGACAACGACAGAAAAGGAATCGTCTATTATCCTGGGACCGGTTTGTTTGGCGTGATCTTCGGGGCAGCCGGCAGTGGCAAATCCATTTTGACACTTCAGCTTTCCAGTGGATTCGCCGCAGGCGACCACTCCAGAAAATCGCGGCACGCTGTTTACGTGACCCATGAGCACCCAAAGCTCATCGAGGAGAAGATTCGGAACCAATTTGGTTTTGTGCAGAAGAGCGGAAATGGAGAGGCATTCGAAATAATTCCGGAAGAACGTCTGCCTCAAGGATGGAGGATTGAGGACAAGGAATCCTCCAGTTTGGCAATTGTTCAGATGCCCCTTGATCCCAAACAGCAACGCGAGAAACTGGCCTACCTTTTTCGAATTCTCAACGAAAGGTTCTGCTGGAAGAACCCTTCGGAAAATACCAGAGATGATGACCCGAAGCAGCAGTTGCTGGTGTGCGTGGATAACGCTGAGACTATCAGCGAGGATGCCTACGCAGGAATACTGGGGGTGTCCGGCAAAGCCGCTGGGCGCACGTTTTACAAACGCCTCCGTGAATATTGCGCACGCCATCGATTGAACACTTGGTTCGTGTTTGAGGAACGACACGCACAAGACGCATCCCTCGAGGATACGCACACAGCCACCACCGATGAAGCTTATGCCGCCGATATCGTCATTCGTCTAGGAATGACAGTACTCGGCACCGGCTACCGTGAGCGCAGCTTCGAGATCGTAAAAGCCAAGAATCAGAGTTACCGTCGTGGCCGCCATCATTTCTCGATTCGTGATGCGAAACATAAGGACGGGGGAAATACCGGCATTGTTATTTACCGTTCACTGGCAACCCAGTTGTATCACTTTGCAGGAAGGGACATGGAAGAAGGGGCGACACGATGTCCGCGTTCGGAACAGCCCTCTAAAAGCAATTCGTATGGTCTCGGCATCGTGGAAGTAGACAATGCCGTGTCCTCAAGAAACAAGGTGTATTTGGATTCCGGAACGGTCAGCGTGCTTGTTTCGGACCTTGACTCGCTCGCTTCCCAAATTGCGTTGCACTTCGCACTCCAAGACCAAGGTCCTACACTCTACATTTCGACACTGCACCGTGAGCGGAATCTTCAAGCGATGATCGAGCAATACTCCGTACTAAAAACATGTATGGAGGCCAAGTTCCAACTGGAGATCCAAGAACTGCTACCGAGGCACATCAGCGAGGGCAAGTTGCTCATAGATATCGAACGATGGATTGACAAACAACCACAGACAAAGCGCGTGGTTTTCGACAATATTTTCCCTCTCGCGGCGAAATTCCCCCTGGTCCGCAATGAGCGCCATTTTCTGACCGCGCTCTTTGAACTCTTTCGCCATAAGGAAGTGGCCGCACTGGTCGTGGACATGGTTGAGGTCGGCGAGGGGCGAAATCCATTGAATGAATCTTTCGCGGCCGGATTGGCAGACCACGTCTTTGTGCTGCGTCACGTCGAACTCCAGTCGCAACCTCGAAAGATATTCTCAGTCCTGAAATTGGCTGGCTGTCATGAACCGCCTCAATTATGGGAACTCGAACAAAGGAAAGATCGCATCCATGCAGAAGACAGGCTCGCCTTCTTTAAAGGCGTGCTCACAGGCAAGCCTGAGCCTGTCGAAGTTGCTCTGTCCCTGTATGCGGACACGAAGGATTCGCCTCTGCATGAATACCTCGAAACGCAAAGAGGAGTGTTGAGGCAAACATTCGGCCAGAACATCAGGATGCACACCTGTCACCCGGAAGCCTATGTAGCTTTGCAGCAAAGTCTGGCTACCCAAGATATGCGTGCCTTGGGTGACTGCCATGTGATTTCAATGGACGAAATATGGCTTGAGGAACTCATTCACAATGACAGGTTGGCGGATATGGACCCAGAACTCCTTGGCAAAGGTTGGGAACACGCCTCCTATATCACCACTGCTCAAGACTTGGCGCTGTATTTGCTGCCAAGCCGATGCCCCAACTGGAAACCGAGCTGGAAACAGAGTGGGACACATGAATCTGCCGCCCCGAATCTTGCGGTGCCGATTCGAAACAATTTTGGCATCCTGGCTTATAACCCGAATGTGTGGCGATTTCCTCTTGGCAGGACGCAGGTCCCACCCAGCAAGCGTCGGGTGAGAGACTTGGAATGGATACAAGACTGGGCAAAAACCGTGTTCCCGAATAGCAGTAAACCGACGCCGGATTTGCTCGACTGGGAATATGGGAAGATCCAGTGGGAACATCTGGTTGAGCTGCAAAAGACGTTTTTGCGAAACCTCCAATTGAAGGACTATCAAAAAGCAGATGCCCTGTCTTGTTACCGGTCTTGGGAGGAACGGCAGGATAGCCGTCCTGATTCAGTGCAGATCCCGATCCCGCTGCCTGATTGGGGAGTTTTCACCTTTTCAATGGAGAACAGGGAATCGTGTGTGTGTTTCTTTCTGGAGTTGCTACTCAGCGTGTTGCCAAAGGAACAGTTTCCAGTAGATGACGAAGGTCGGCTGCGTTGGGAGACAATACACTCTGGAAAATCGAACACCACCTTCGGTGTGAAGCGCATTCAAGAGATTAAGGGATCCACTTGGGGTGAGGCTTTGGCGTTGCTGCTCCACCTGCTTGCTCCGTGGGACATCCACCGCTTGGCAGACGCGTGGTTTCGTCCCTCTCGTTCCGAGCGGCCATGTCTGTTCTCACGCCAGTGGTTCAGCAGTTGGGGCGTTATCGGATTGCGTGAGCCCGGACTATGGGTGAAACCTCTCCCTGACGGCGCGGCTCAAGAGCCGACGCCGGTTTCGGGAGCATGGTATCTGGGCATCCTCCGTGGCAGTTCGGCCATTCCCGCAGGCGTGCGCCTGATCAAACACCTGACAACTCCCGAGGAAGAACTCTACAAAGTCAACCGCGGAATTGGATTGCCTGTACGAGCCAAGCTTTACAAACCCGTAAAGTCCGGGCCATTGGAAATCCGTCCGTTCTTGCCCTACCGAGAGCAACTTGCTGAACTGGCCGTGGCGTTGAAGAGAACCAAAGGCGATGGCTCCGGATGTCCCCGAAGAGTGTTGAAGAGCCGGTGCCCCTTCTATCGCCCCCTCATACAGTATTACAGCCATGTTTCTCCAATGCTCATGGGAATGATGGTCTGCGCGGCTCGAACGGCTTTGAAACCACGTTTTTCCAACTGGTTATGGCAACGTGATTCGAAGTCTTGGCCAACTCTGAGACAAACACTCGAAAGAATCGTTAAAGAAACCGAAAAACGATATTTGCAACGCTATAATGAGCTACTGAAAACAGAGCCGGCAGCATCGTCAGAACAGCAAAATCCCACACCGGTCGGTTCTGCATTCCAAACCATTTCTGAATTTGGGATCGTCGAGGGCATGTCGACTGGAAAGAGTTCTCTGAGGCGTGGGAACGCGAGGTTTAAGACATGATGATCAATCCAGTCTTGACCTCACTTCGCATCGAGGCGGTCAAGGTGGATGAGAACGGAGCCGAAGCCGAGCGCGCCAGTCGAGGACAAGGCAGCAAGCGGGGATACTGTAGTCGCTCCAGAGGATACCGCTTGCCGTTGCGATTGTCGTCGCGGGCTAACCGTCGTAAGATGCCCATCGTGTTCTTGACGACGATGAACCAAACGCCACCCACAGCGCATCGCTTCCTGCACGCGTTCCTGATCGGCGCATGGCTGCTGTTTGCAGCGCAGGTTGCATGGGCCGCCGATCCATCGCCAGCTCCGGCGGGGCGCATCGCGTTCGACGAGCCGGGGTTCAACTTCGGCCTGATGGACCAGCAGACGGAGGCAACGCATGTCTTTACCGTCCGCAACACCGGCGCCGGCGTGTTGCGCATCCTGCAGGTCTTTCCGGGCTGTAGCTGTGCGGCGACAGAACTGGACTCCAGCGCAATCCCGCCCGGCGGTTCCGCGCGGCTACTGGTCACGTTCTACAGCGGCAACTTGAACGGTTCCGTCCACAAGACGATGACCGTGCACTCCAGTGATCCGACCCGGCCGATGGCGACGCTCGAACTCCGCGCCGACGTGCAGCCGGTCTTCATCTTCACGCCCGCCGTCCTCGATCTCGGACAAGTCGAACGTGGCCAAGCTATGGCGCGCGAGGTGACAATGAGCGACGCGAAAGGCCGGCCGTTCACGATCAAGAGCGTCGCCAGCTCGCTGACCAACCTGACCGCCACGACCGCGCCACTCGGCCGCGACGGCTCAGCGTACCGGCTCAAAGTCACGCTGGCGCCGCAAGGCCGCACGGGACCGTTCGTCGGCAACATGGAGGTGACTACGGACCGCAAGATCGCCGGCAAGCCGTTGTTGCTTGTGATCGGCACCGTGATCGGTCCGGTGCGCGTGGTGCCGACGGCGGTATTCCTGGGTCTGGTCGGGCCGGGCGACCTGTTTCCGCCGAAAACGCTGATGGTGCAAAACGTCGGGTCGAAACCGGTGGAAATCAGGTCTGTGAACCCGGGCGACCCCCTGCTGAAGGCAACGGTAACGACGAACGCGCCGGGACGCGAGTTCACCATCGAGTTGACGACGCGGCAAGCGCCACCGCCCGGCTGGATGCGGCGCACGTTACATATCTTTACCACCGACTCCGAAGCGCCGTTGGAGGTGTCGCTCAGCGGCATCGTGCGCAAGGAAGGAAAGGCCGGCGCCAGATGAAGCCCGGTATCGCACGACGGCTGACAGTGGAAGCGGCGGCGATCCTCGTGGCGGCGGGCGCGCTTGGCTTGGCGTTCAACGCGCTATCGCCGCGCGGCATCGCCATCACGCGGCCGCTGACGCTGCGCGAACTCGACGAGCGCTATCTCACCGCCGAGGAAACGCGTGCGCGGTTTGACGCGGGGCAGACGATCTTCCTGGATGTGCGCCGGGCGAAACTATTCGGCGGCGGTCACATCGCAGGAGCGCTGAATCTGCCGGCGGAGGAATTCACGAAGCGTTTCGCAGAGTTCGCGCCGATGCTGCCACGGGAAACTGAGATCGTGATCTATTGCGACAGCAGGCGTTGCGAGCTAAGCCGCCAAGTCGCCGACCTGCTGACCCAGTTGGGTTACCGTAGCCTTAAAATCTTCTATCACGGCTGGGACGAATGGAGCCAACACGGTTGGCCGACAGAGAAATGAATCTGCCGCGACACTGGCAGCTGTTTCATGCGGTGTGATCATCCAAACCCGGCCAACCCACCCCAACACACGAGCAGACGAACTTGGAAGCCCCCATCTGGACAGCAGCTTGATAAGATTGATTCGTTACCGGTAAAGAAGGTTTCGGCTTTTCTTTGACGTGGTCGGTGACTAAAGTTCCACCGTCGCCGCAAGGGTCACATGATTCGCTCATTTGCTTTTACAACGCAGGGCCGGCTGCACAGCAAGGATTTGGAGCCATTCCTGATCCCGTCGTTGCTGACAGACACCAACCTGTTTTTCTGGCTGGACCTTGAGAATCCAACGCCAGGGGAAACCAAGTTCTTTCTCGAAGACGTGTTTCATTTCCATCCCCTCTCAATCGAAGACTGCGTAGCGGAAAGTCCTCTCCCCAAGGTCGAAGAGTATCAACCCAAGGAAGGCGACCTGTTCACACCGTATCTGTTCATGGTCATCCACGCGGTGGACTACAGCCGCAAAGATGGCGTGTTTGCGACGAGCGAGATGAACTTCTTCCTCGGCAAGAATTTTCTGGTCACCTACCACACCGTGCCGCTGAAGAATGTCGAAACCGTGGCGGAAGTGGCCGTAAAGAGCAACGTGCACATCGCCCGCGCGCCGGATCGCGTGGCGTATGCCTTGCTCGACGCGCTGGTGGACAACTACAAGCCGGCGCTCGACGAGCTTTCGATGGAGATTGCGGGCCTGGAGAACCAGGTGTTGCAGCATCACGGCAAGGAGGTCCTCAACAAGATCGTCCAAACCAAGAAGGAAGTCCTGCACCTGCGGCAGATCATCGGTCCGCAGATGGGAGTGCTGGCACGGTTTGCGCACGGGGAGTTCAAGCTGATCCGCGGCCACATTGTGCCTTACTACCGCAATGTCTATGACGCTCTGTTCCACATCTCCGAGTTGGCACAAAACTACGCCGACGCCTTGACGGGCATCCTACAGGTCTACTTGAACATCTCCTCCAACCAGACCGGCGAAGTGGTGAAGTTTCTCACCATCATCACCGTAATCACCACGCCCGTCATGATCGTCGGCACGTGGTATGGGATGAACTACACGGATCAAATGCCGGAACTGCATTCCCGCTACGGTTACTACTGGGCTCTCGGCCTGATGGTGATTTCCACACTCGCCACGGTTTGGTGGATGAGGAAGAAACGGTGGATTTAGCCCACCCTGCCGCGTGCCGCACGAGCCAATCGTGTATCCAGTGAAGATCAGGCAACTCAGTTCATGACGCGCGCCATGACAGAACACGAGGGATGACCATGACTGAAATCAAAGTCGAACATAATCCGGGCGAGGATCGGCTCGGCGCGGAAGGCGTCCGGGGATGGCCGATTTGGGAAAAGGAACCCTCGGAGTTCCCATGGCACTACGACGAAACGGAAACGTGTTACCTGCTTGAAGGCGACGTGGTGGTAACGCCCGCCGGCGGCAAACCCGTGCGCTTTGGCCAGGGCGACTTGGTGACGTTTCCCGCGGGCATGTCCTGCACATGGAAGGTCATCAAGGCCGTGCGCAAACATTACCGGTTTGGATGAACCGTGGTGTCAGTGATTGATCGAGCCCGCCTCACGAATCGACACGGTAACCAGGAATATCATGAAGACGCTTCGCGATATCCGGTTCAATTCTCACACCTGCACGCACCCACGCTGGCGTGAGCGCACCGCGTCCATGCTGCGGCGATACTACGAGCGCGAACGGTTCCCGCGGCTGATCGTGATGGTCTTGTTGCTCGTGACCGGCGGGGTCGGGTTTTTGGCATCGGCGGCAATGCTTTGGCTGGGGGTGCGCCAGATGTGGATTCGATACCCAGCCGCAGTGCTGGTCGCCTATACCGCGTTCATCGCGCTGATCCGGTTGTGGGCGGAGTGGGAACGGCAGTGGATTGAGACCGGCCGTGAACTGCCGGAACTCGACACCAAAGATGCCGACCATCCGGCACCAACCACCAAGTCGGGTTGGGAATGGCTGGACGTAGCCACTTCGGATCTCTGGGCCATTGACGAAGGCTTCCTCCCGATGATCGTGATAGGTGTGTTGTTCGGGCTGGTCACCCCGCTGTTTGCGGTCATTTGGATCGCGCCGGAATTGCTGGCGGAGGCGCTCCTGAATGTTGTGCTGGTCTCCGCGTTCTACAGGCGGCTTCGCAGTATCGAAGGGGACCATTGGCTGACGACAGTAATCCGCCAAACATGGCTGCCGGCGCTGTCCGCCATCGTTGTGCTTGCCCTTGTCGGCGCGTTAATGCAGGGGCTTGCACCGGAGGCCAGGTCCATCGGCCAAGTCTGGGAGCAAGTAGTCGGCAGAGACCGCATGTGAACGGTCTTAATGTCCGACGCCTTCTTCCTCCGGCTCCATGTCGTGCATGAAGAACCGCCGCCAGAAGAAGCCGTAGCACATGATCGCCGCGAAACACCCCAGCGGCATCAGGAATCCCACGCCCATCGAATAATGATCCGCCAGCCATCCCATCAGGATGGGCATGATCGAGCCGCCAACGATGGCCGTGACCATGAACGACGCGCCGAGTTTGGTCCGCTCACCGAGGCCGCGGATGGCGAGCGCGAAGTGCGTCGGATACATGATGGACATGAAGAAGAAGCTCATGACCAACGCGCCGACCGAAACCCAGCCGAGGCCAAGCCAAACCAGGAACATCATCACGACGTTGGCAAACGCGTAGAAGCCGAGCGTGATGTGCGGCGTGGCAAAGCGCAGGATTGCGCTGCCAGAGAACCGGCCGACCGTAAAGAAACCGAACGCAACGGAGAGCAGCATGCCGGCGCCGTATTCGGTCATGTGCCACGCGCCGGTGTGGAGATACTTCATGTCCATCGGCAGCATGTCGGCGATCCACGCCGGCAGCGGCGGCATGTAGGCGGGGTCCTTCACGTAGTTGATGAAGAAGCTGAAGATGCCGGTTTGCGCGGCGCAGTAGAGGAACTGCGAAACGATGGCAAGGACGAAGTGCCACTCCTCGAACAGCGGCCGTTCGTGCTGCGTCGGGCGCGACGCGGTTCTGGCTTCCTGCTCGGCGTGCAGGTCCGGCACGGGTGCGAGGATGAACACGACCACCAGCACCGCCACGATGCCGGCCACGAGGAGGTAAGGCAGGTAGAGCGCCTCGTTGCTGCGGTTGACGTGCTCAGTCTTGGACAGGATGAACGTGCTGCCGATGATGGGACCAAGAATCCAGCCGACGGCATTGCAGCTCTGCGCGAGGCTGATGCGCGACACGCCTGACTCCACCGGGCCGAGCACGGTCGTGTAGGGATTGGCCACCGTTTCCAGGAACGTCAGCCCGGAGCCGACGACGAAGAGCGCGCCAAGAAATGCCGCGAACATCGCCGTCTGCGACGCATGCATTTTTGTCACCGGCACAAACAGCAGCGAACCGATGATGACAATGCCCAGTCCCGTCAGGATGCCGCCGCGATAACCGAATCGACGAGCCACCCAGCCCGACGGCAGCGCCATGAGAAAGTAGGCGGCATACCACGCGCCCTGCACGAACGCCGATTGCGCCTTCGAGATACCGAGCGAGTTCTGAAAATGTTTGTTCAGCACGTCAATCATCCCGTTGCAGAGTCCCCAGAGCAGGAAGAGGCTGCACACGAGCATGAAGGTCAGCAGATGGTTCGTGCCGTCGGGCGTGCGGAATATGTTGGAAAGCTTCTTCACCGGTTTGTCTCCTTGCGGTCGCCGCGCCTTTGTATCAGCCAAAAGCCGCGCTTGCCAGATGAACCTCCGACGCGGCAGAATGCGGCCCATGAACTCGCAACGTGTTCGTTCCCTTCTCCCGTCACTGTTTGGCCTGCTCGCCTTGTTTGCCGCGATCTCTGTCGCCGTGGCTGCCGGCCCTTCCGCGCAGCTTCGCGCCGGCGCAGCCACCAGCAACATCACGCCCTCCCTCGGCGGCAACATCATCGGCGGGTTTCATCCGTTCCCATCGAAGAACGTCCACGACGACCTGCACGCGCGCTGTCTCGTCCTCGACAACGGCCAGACGCGGCTGGCGTTCGTTGTGTGCGACCTCATCGGCCTGTCACGTTACTTGTGCGACGAAGCGCGCCGGCTCGTTCAGAAGGAAACCGGCCTGCCTGCCGCCAACCTGCTGATGTCGGGCACACACACGCACTCGGCCACCAGCGCGCTGGGCGAGCGTTACTCGACCAGTCCGGAACTGGACGATTACCAAAAGTTCGTCGCGCGGCGCATCGCCGACGTGGTGCACTGCGCCATCAACAACCTTGCCCCCGCGCGCATCGGTTGGGCGACCGGCTCCGAGCCGCGCCACGTGTTCAACCGCCGCTGGTTCATGAAACCCGGCACTGTTCCCGTCACCCCCTTCGGCGGCACCAACGACCTCGTGAAGATGAACCCGCCGCGTGCCAACGCCAACCTCGTCAAACCTGCCGGCCCGACGGATCCGGAAATCTGTCTCATCGCGGTGCAATCGCCCGAAGGCCGGCCCATCGCGTTGCTGGCCAACTATTCGCTTCACTACGTCGGCGGCGTGCGTGGCGCGGATATTTCGGCGGATTACTACGGCATGTTTTGCAGCCGGATGCAGCAGTTGCTCGGCGCCGACCGCCAGGATCCGCCGTTCGTGGCAATGATGAGCAATGGCACCAGCGGCAACATCAACAACATTGATTTCACCAAGCCCGGCGAAAAAATGGCGTCCTACGAGAAGATGCGGCTGGTGGCCAACGATGTCGCGAATGCCACGTTCAAAGCCTATCAGGCCATCCAGTGGCATGACTCCGTGCCGCTGGGCGCGGCGTTTCAGGACATGGAGATCGGTTTCCGTCACCCGACGCCGGAGCAACTGGAGCGCGCGAAAGGCATCCTCGCCAAGATCAAGCCCGATGCGAAACCGAACACGATGGAGGAAATCTACGCCGATCGCACGGTGCGCGTGAATGACTATCCGCAACGCGGCAAAATCCCGTTGCAGGCGCTGCGCATCGGTGATGTCGGCATTGGCACCATTCCGACCGAGGTTTTCGTTGAGGTCGGTCTCGAAATGAAGAAGCGCAGCCCGTTCAAGCCAACCTTCGTCATGTCGCTGGCCCATGGCTACTTCGGCTATCTGCCGACGCCCGAGCAACACAAACTCGGCGGTTACGAAACATGGCTCGGCACCAACCGTCTCGAGGTGGACGCCTCCACCAAGATCATCACGGCGTTGCTGGAGATGCTTGGAAAACTGCGCTAGTGCGCAGCCAGCGCGGCCACGAAAGCCAGAGACAACTGCAAGTTGGGCGTTACCTCGACGCCGGCTTGGCCGCCGTGGGCCTCACCGTCTTGTATAGCAGGGCGCCGCGATCATCGAAGAAACTGAATTCCGCCGTCTTGTCCGGCGAGACGGTCACTTGCAGGAACCCACCGGATTTCTCGGTCTGGCTGTAGAGTTGCTTGACGAGACCCTTCGGGTCTGTGGACTTGGGATCGCCCGGTTTGAGGCCCAGCCGCGAATTCTCGTCGTTGAGCGCACCGCAGCAAAACTCCTCGTAGCCGCTCGGATGGACGGAGTGGTATTGCCAGTGGCGATCACCGCAGAGGATGAAAACGTTCTTCATGCCTCGTTCCTTGAGCCACGCAAAGAAGTTGTCGCCTTCTTTGCGGAAGCCATCGGGGTTGGTGTGGTTGTCGCGCTTCGTCGCGTCGTCGGGGCCGACCATCGGCGTGGGCGAGATGATCAACCTGAACGTCGCGTCGCTGTTGCGCAGCGTCTGCCTCAACCACGACTTCTGGGTTTCACCCCAGATGGATTTGGTCGGGCCGTCCGTCATCGAGTTCGCGCTGCGATAATCGCGGCCCTCAAGCAGCCATATCTGGAGGAACCTGTTGACGCGGTAGGTGCGGTAGGTGATCGGCTTCTTCTCAAGCGGGTCCACGACGGGGAGTTGCTCGAGGAAGGTCTGGACGCCGAGCTTGTGCGATGGCGATTTGTCGCCAGTGGGGTCGGCGTCGTTGTAGCGGTAATCGTGGTCGTCCTTGAGCCAGAAGGCCGGCACGTTGCCAAAGAGCGCCACCAGCCGCGACTGGACGAACTGCTCGTGCCACTTGCGCCGCAACTCCTCCTGCGTCGTGGCGGCCTTGGCGGCGGGATGGTCATAATAAACGCTGTCGCCCGCGCCGATGAAAAAGTCCGGCTGCAATTTCCGAATCGCCTCCATCGAAGGATAGCCCAGCTTCCTGTCCCCGGCAGAGGCCGCGCCTTCGCCGTTGCCTTTGGGGCCGCGCTGGAAGAACGCGTAGTTCATGCAGTTGCCCATGACGAACTTGACCGCGGTCTCCGCATCGGTCGCCGGCAGCGTTTTGAAGCTGCGCACCGGCCCGGGCTTGGCAGATTCGCGCGTGGCTCCAAAATTCAGCCGGTAGTAATACTTTGTCTCAGGCTGCAAGCCGGTGACCTTGGTCTTCACAATGAAATCGCGCTCTGCCGTCGCTTCCAACCATTCCGTCTCCACCGCGGTCTGGAAATCCGCCTCCCTCGACAACTCAAAGCTCGCCATGCCCGGCGCGCCGGGCACGTCGCCATCGCGCAAGTCCCCGGTGGCCGTAAGCCGCGATTGCAGCACGACGGTCGTTTGCGTGGGTTCGCCAGCCAACTCGCCTTGGGCGTGGAATAAGGGCGTCTCCGCGCCCTCGGCAGCGATCATTAACGTTGCGGTCAGTGCAAGGGAAACCATGGTTTTCATATTTCGTTCCTACTTCGATGACTCTTCCGACACCTCCATCGCGATGTGCGCCCAATCCCAGAGCCGCTCCGGGTGGTAGCGCACGGTGGAGATGTCCTTCATGATAAACTCGACATGGGCGCCAACAGTGCGGGCCTTCTCCGCCACGCGCGCCATTTCGGCGCGTGCCAGTGCCGGCCGCCAACCATCTTCTGCTAGCACAGCAGGATTTGGTTTATAACTCCAGACGTATTTCGGGCCGATCTCGCTCGCGACGCGGTCGAGGTTGCAGCGGTAGTTGACGGAGATCTTCCGCAGGTTCGGAATGCGGCGCAGGATTTCCATCTTCTTGTCGAGCGGCTCGCAACAACCATAGTAGCTCAAGCCCCATCGTTTCAGCCACCGCAGATCGTGCTTTACCGCAAACTCCCAGTGCATCTCCGGCGAGACTTCGGAGAAAATCTGCGCGTTGGAGCAACCCCACATGTTGTGCGGCTTGACGCACTGTGGACTGAAGTCTTCGCCGGGCAACTCGCGCGTATAGCCGTAGCCGCCGGAGCCGATGCGCGTGTTGTCGCAGTCCAGCGAGAGCAGGTTCATCGCCACGAATTGGTCCAGCTCTGCCATCCACGCGTCGGTCATGCGCTCCACCGCGGCATTGACCAGGTCGGGCCGCTCATAAAGATCGAGCATCGCTTCTTCAATTCCCCACCAGCGGATGAGCCAATCCCACGGCGTAAACCAGATATGCGTCTGGCCGGTCTTTTTCACCGGCATGATGCCCGCATACACATCGTTCATCGCCGCAAATCGGAACGCCGTCGCTTGCTCGTTGTGCGTGATGATGGGCATCTTGATTTTGTCGAGGTCGGCAAAGTCGCTGATCTGGATGTGGTAGTGGCGTGAGACGACGTCGTTGGCCTCGTCGGTCTTGACGATGTCCACCTGCTCCATGATGCCAAAGTCGCTGCTATGGATCGCCAACGGGCACGCGAGATAGTCGCTGACGATCATGTCGCCGGGCAGGTGGCGCCACTGGTAGAGCGTGCGGCGCAATTCCACCTCCTGCTCGCGCGCCCAAGGGTGCTCGCACTGGAGCGTCAACTCATCGCCGGCGTTCATCTCATGCCAGCAAACCTCGTTGATCCATACCATCGGGCGGACCGACTGAAGGTCGTTGAGCTTCTGCCAGAGCACCGCTTTCTCGCGATGCACCGGCAACGCAGCAATGCTGGCGAGTTCGCTAGCGAGCCTGCGCAGAATGTCCTTGTCGCGCGGGCCGAGTTCGATGGCCTCGGCCAACGGCATCGGCGTGTGATGGCTTGGGTCGTGAAGCACCGGGAGATCCTTGGTTCAACGCTGTCCTGCGCGAATCATCTCGCCAACCTTGCGCAATGTTTGCACGTCAATCTCGCGCAGCCGGCCCGCGTAGTCGGGACCGACATCGAGCGCGAACACGTTGCCGTATTTCACCGCGCCAAGGTAGTCGGCGTAAAGCTTCTCGACAGGAAGACAGAGCGCGTCGTGGATCGGCAGCGAGTAGAACCACATCGCGCCGCCCTTGTGCGCCGGCAATATCGGATAGGTGAACTCCGCAAGCCGGTAGCTCTTGCTCGGCGCGTCTCTCATGTGCGGACCCGCGGCAGCATGGTCGTCGAGCGGACCGGGCCGGCCCATCTCGCCGAGCCGGATGTCCGCGCCGGCCTGGTCCCCGTGATTGAAACCGACGAAGCAACCGGGCTGAATCGATTTGCAAAACGCGATCGTCTCCGCATGGCTGAGGCCACCGTCCCCGACGGCGTGATCGAACCAAAGGTATTCGACCGGGCCGTATTGCGTGAGCAATTCCTTGAGCTGCGCCTTCTTCATCTCCGGGTTCTTGCCGACGCCGGCTTTCCAGCCTTTGCCATCGACCGCGCCGGGCCACGTCCAGTCGCCCTCGGAGAAATACAACGCCAGCTTGATGCCGTGCTTGTCGCAACTCTTGCGCAGCTCTGCGAGCACGTCGCGGCCGAGCGGCGACTTTGTCACCTTGCGGTCAGTCGTCTTCGTGTCCCAGAGACAGAATCCGTCGTGGTGCTTGGTCAGGAACAGGATATAGCCCATCCCCGCTTCCTTGGCCGTGCGCGCCCATTGGTCAGTGTCGCAGCCGGTGGCCTTGAAGAAGCTTGCGTCGGTGACACCGCCAGTCCATTCCTTGCCGGAAAACGTGCTGAACGACCAGCAGATGAACATGCCCCAGCGGAGGCTCTTGAGTTCCGCCGTGCGGCGGGCCATGTCAGCGGGTTCCGCCAGTCCGCGGAATGGCAAAACTGCCAAAGTGAAGAGTGAAAACCATGTGGCAATTCGAATGATTCTCATAGCATCCTTGTCCATTCTCAGATTCACGACCAACCTAGAGTATCGCAATCAGCGAAATCAGTCCACCGACCCGGATTCGGGCCGCATCTGCGCCGTGTTGCGTTTCACGTGACTGTCTATTTCCAACACTCGCGGATCACGCGTTCCCATTCATCGGCCATGAGTTGATGTCCGCGATAAGTCGGATGCACGTTGTCCCAAATCCAGTAATCCGCCGGCGCTCGCTTCGCCGCTTCGTCAAACACGCGCTGGTAACGCACCAGCGCCGCGCCGTGCTTCTTCGCCAGCCGGGCGACGATCTCCTGCCGCTTGCGGATGCCGTCATTGACCTTGCCCGTCGGTTTCACGAATGGCTCGCCCAGCACCAGCTTGAGTTTTGGATTCGCCGCCCTGGCTTCGCTGATGAGCTTGTCATAAACCTGCTCGTATTGGTCGAGCGGCACGCCCTTGCTGTTGTCGTTGACGCCAATGAGGATGCTGAGCACATCGGGATTCAGATCAAGCGTGTCTTTCTGCCAGCGTTTCTCCAGATCAAGCACCGTGTTGCCGCTGACACCGCGGTTCATGAAATCGAGCTTCGCGTCAGGAAACGCCGCTCCATGCCGCGCCGCGATGATGAAGACGTAGCCGTGACCGAGGATGTGGTTCGGGTCGGCGCTGCGCCCGCGATTGCCATCGGTGATCGAGTCGCCTTGAAACAAGATGCGCGCGCCGGGTGTGAACGCAGTAATGGGTTCGGCAGCGCGCGGCGAGGCAAGCGGAGCCAGCAACAGAGCCATGAGGAATACGACGAGGCGTTTCACGTTTGATCGAGATTGCGCAGGTTATTTCGATGCCGTCAACTCCAGTGTCACTGGGAGTTTATCGGTTTCCGCCACAAGCCGTCATGCTTAATCAGCGGCGTTAACCGACAGATAACGCATGGGTTTCGTCAACGGCTGGCTCACCGCGCCAGCGTTGTGAAATCCACCCACGGCGGCAGGCCCAACAGGGGAGGCACCATTTCGCCACGAGCCTGTCTGTCGGCTTCCTGATAAGCGCCGAAGAAGTTGCTGTTGCAGTCGAGCCAGAGCGTGATGCGATGCAGGTCGGCGGGAGAGAGTTTAACGTCGTGGTGGCCACGCGACAGCAGCGTGTAGAGCTTGGAGACGCGCGCGCCATCCTTGCCCGGGATGGAGTATTGGCGTTCCTTCAACGCGACGCCGTTGCCGCCGCTCATGCCCCAGGCGCGTCCTCGTAACGACTCGAACGCCTCGGAGCGTCCATTCTTGGCGATGCGGTCGCCGTGAAGCTTGGGCGCTTTCTTCTCACGGTCGTGGCAGGCCACGCAGTTGGCATCGAGCACGGGCTGGACAAGACGCGCGAAACTCAGCGGATACGAACCCGGCGCTTCCGGCTTCAACAACGACGGCGGGCGGCGCAACGCGAGCGGCGTCTTCTTGCCAGGCTGCGGTGGCGAGACTTGCGGCGACGCGTGACAGCCGACGCAGGTGAGTTGTTCGCCCGGATGCACGTAGGTGTCCGAGCGCATGGTCTGCACCATCAGGCCGTTCTCGTCGAGGAGCTGGAAATAAACCGGCGCGCCGGCGGGCATCTTGAAGTGGACACTGCCGTCGGCCTCGACAGGCACGGTGCCGAGCACGCCGCGGCAGAGCGATTGCGCCGCCACGCCCACGTCGGGCGCGTCGGAGACGGCGCTATCTTTCGGGAAGATGTTGACGACGCGCAGTTCCTTGATACGCACGCCTTCGGGCCACGGCTGGCGGCTTTCGTAAACATTCATCACCGCGACGGTGCCCGTGGAAGTCTCGGCGTTGCCGCCGCGCTCCGCCTTCGCCTGTGTAGTGGCGACGGGAATCACCGGCGGACGCGTGCGCGCGCGAAGCGGGATCGGGTCGAGGCAGGCGATGGCCGGATCGCGGTAGAGCAACTCGCGGTTGCCAAAGCTATCGAGCAGGTAGAGGCCATAGTTGCTCTGGCCGTTGTCGTAGACGCAAAGGTAGAAGTCCTCGCTCAACGGCCACGGCGTGCCATAAACCTCGGCTCTGGGCGTGTGCTTGCCGCGGCCAATGTGAGCCTTGCCAGGCGCGCTCTCGGACTCGGGGAGAGGCACCTCCGGCGTGACGCGGCGGAGCTGGCCGGTGCTGTTATCTTCGCGCAACCGCAAGTCCACCAGCACCAGCGAACCGTAAGCTTCACCGTGATGCGGCGCGGAGACGGCGACGTATTTTGTGGAGTTGGGAACGGCGCGGATGGACATCTCCATCCACGGCCGCGATTCGCGCACGTCAGGGTAGTTGCCGTGCGGGCTGCGCGGGTCGCGTCCGTCGGGATAACAGCGCCAAAGGTGATGCGCCACGTCGGAGTCGCGATCTATGTAGTCCCAGCGCGTGTAGACGAGCATCCCGTTGTTGTCCACGCTCGGATGCCACTCGTTGGTGTCGTGCCAGCTCAGTTGGATGATGTCGCTGCCGTCGGGCATCATGCCGTGCAGCGTGTAGGTCGGCACCGGCCGCGCCCCGCAGCGGCACTGGCCGCCAGAGCGCGTTGAGATGAACGCAATGCGGCCGCTTGGCAGAAAGCATGGATCGAAGTCGT
The DNA here is from genome assembly GCA_016235595.1 of Verrucomicrobiota bacterium. GTDB lineage: Bacteria > Verrucomicrobiota > Verrucomicrobiia > CAIQCK01 > CAIQCK01 > CAIQCK01. The sequence goes on along the minus strand of JACRJX010000048.1, from coordinate 332,215 downwards.
TGAACGCTCCATCCGTGAGTTGAGTCAGGGCGCTGCCGTCGGTGCGCGCCTTGAAGACGTGGTAGCAGTTCTCCGATCGAAACACGTAATGCGCCGGCGTCTGGATCGCCCGCTTGCGCCGCATGTCGGCGTCGGTCCAATACATCTTCTCCTGCGTGCCAGCCGCCACCTCCCACTCGGCCTCCGTAAACGCAAACAGGATGCTCTGCCCATCGTAGTCAAGGTCAAGCGAGATGAAGCCGCCGTTGTTTTCCAGCGACCTGCCCTTGAGCCGGCCGCTCTCGACGCGCGTGCCAGCGAGCAGGCTGCGCACCGCCGGCTTCTCACTGAATGGCTTCTCCAGCACGTAAACGCCGCCGGCTTTCTCGGCATTGAAACCGAGGTACTGGTCCACCATGTGGATGTCGCCACGGACCTCCTTGTTGTGCTTCAGGAAAACGATGGAATCGAAATCGAGCAGCGGGTTCTTGAACGCCACGCGACGGCGAATCTTTGTGATCTTGTCGAACACTTCGCGTTGCTGCGCCTCGCTGGAAGAGCGCACGGCGCCAGCCTGTTTTCGCAAGGCCGCCAGTTCGGCAGCTTCAGCGGCAAGCGAGGGCGCATTCGGCAGTTTTTGCAGGTGATCCAACAACGCATTCGTGCGCCGCCAGATCACGTCCGCCGGCGTCGCGTCACCCGCGAAGAGCAGCGCCTCCGGCCGCAACGCCTCCTTTTCCAGCCGCGCCGTGTTCCACTGCGACCGTTCGGCAATCTGCCGCTTCAGTTCCGCGAACTCATCCAGCGGCTTCGCAGGCGCCGCCGCTTTCGCCGCGACGGGAACGAATGCGATCAACCCCTTGATCTCTTTCGCGGCAAGAATCGCGCCCCAGCGGTCGCGCGCCGGCAGCGAGAGCGTCTGGCCTTCGCGCAGGTCGGATTGATAGACGTTCCAGGGAAACTTCCTGCCGGCGGCCAGCGCGTTCATCTTGCCAGCGGGCTGCCAGTCGGCAGGCTTCAAACCGAGCGATTCGAGTTTCGTTTCGGCGGAAAGGCACAAGTAGACACGGCCACCGCTCTTCGCCGTGCAAGTCACGGCAGCGGGGCTCTTGTGCGTGTGCGCCGTGAACTGCAACCCCGCCAGGCACGTTGGCGCGTCGCTGAAAACGAAATCGCGGTTGGGATGAATGACCGCGGGCTTGGAAAAAGTGCCCATCGCCAGCGGCTTACTGCCCTTGACCTCCAACATCGCGAACGGAACCTCTGCCCCGGCAGGCTGAAAAGCCAGAAGCGCCACAGCCAGTGTTGCCAAATTTATCGCTCTGGTCTTCATAATGCGTGTCCTCGCGCGAGAGCATCATCTTTACCAGATTTCGCTCCGCTGTGTCACTCGCGAATCCTGCTTGCGCAAGAGCGCCATGTGTTGGACGATTCAGGATGTCGGGCGTCAACAGTTGTTGGCGCGACGACATGGAAGGCAATGGAGATTTTTCAATGAGCAAGCTGGCATTACATGGCGGCAAACCGGTGCGAACGAAACCGTTTCCGGGCTGGCCGTTCTTTTCGGAAGCAGATGCGCAAGCAGTGGCGCGCGTCGTATTGAGCGGCGTATGGGGATGCACCACCGGCAAGATTGTGGGGCAGTTCGAGGAGACGTTCGCGGAGTTCCAGGGCGCGCGCTACGGGGTCGCGTTGACCAACGGCACAACGGCGCTGCGGCTGGCATTGCTCGCCGTCGGCATTGAAGAAGGCGATGAGGTGATCGTGCCGCCTTACACGTTCCTGGCGACGGCGACGGCGGTGATCGAATGCAACGCCGTGCCGGTGTTCGTGGACATTGATCCGGAAACCTACAATCTCGATCCGCGCCTGATCGAGGCGGCGATCACACCGCGCACGCGGGCGATCATCCCGGTGCATTTCGCCGGGCAGGCGTGCGACATGAGCCGCATCCTGGCCATCGCGAAGAAACACAAGTTGAAGATCGTCGAGGACGCCTGTCACGGTTGGAACGGACGCTGGAAGAACAAGGGGCTGGGCTGCATCGGCGAGCTTGGCGCAATCAGTTTCCAAGCCTCGAAGAACCTAACGGCAGGCGAGGGTGGTTTCCTCACCACCGACAGCGAGGAACTGTATGCCATCGTGAAATCGCTGCACAACTGCGGCCGGCTCAAACCGCGGCCCGACGGCACACTGCCCGGCCGGCTCGCCGTGCATGAGAAGGCGGCGGGCAACTGGTATGCCCATTTCCTCATCGGAGGCAACCATCGGATGACAGAGATGCAGGCTGCGCTGTTACTCTCACAACTGAAACGGGTCAAGAAACAGACCGACCGGCGCGAAGTCAACGCCTTCTACCTCGATCGCGAACTGGCAAAAGTTCCCGGCATCCGGCCCATGCGCCGCGACTCCTTCGCCACGCGCGTGACCGCTCATCTCTATATGTTCCGCTACGATGCGGCGCGCTTCGACGGCAAACCGCGCCAGAGATTTCTGACGGCGTTGAAAGCGGAAGGCGTCAACGCCTCCCCCGGCTATCCGATGCCGCTCTACAAGCAACCGCTGTTTTTGGAGAAGAACTTCGGCCCCTATACGGGCTGGAAACACTCACGGCCGGACCTGGACTATGGCCGCGTGAGCTGCCCCGCGTGCGAGAAAGCGTGCGCCGGCGAAGCGGTCTGGCTGAGCCAATCCACGCTGCTCGGTTCGCGCCGGGACATGGATGACATCGTAAAAGCCGTCGCGAAAGTGCAGCAATACGCCACCGAGCTTTGATGGCTTGTGAGGTGTCGCAGGCACGCGTCGTGAGCCTGCGATTTCGTGATTGCATCGCGGTGCGCCGTTTTCCAGAATGGCGGGTATGAACTCTTCTCACGAGCCCCCCACCGAAAATGTGTCCACCGCCTCCATCTCGCGCCGCCGATTTCTCGCGCAGACCAGTCTCGGCCTCGCAACGGCCTCCACCTTGAATGCAACCACGGTGCTTGGCGCCGGCGCCAGCGGCAAGATTCGACTCGGCGTCATCGGCTGCGGAGGACGCGGCTCGTGGATCACCAATTTGTTTAACGAGCACGGCGGCTATGAGATCGCTGGCGTGGCGGATTTCTTTCAGGACCGTGTGGACACCGTTGCCACGAAGTTCCAGCTGAAGCCCGAACAGACGTTCACGGGACTGAAGTGCGCCGAGAAGCTCATCGCCAAGGGCGGCCTCGACGCGGTGGCGATCATCAGCCCGCCGTATTTCCATCCGGAGCAGGCGCGCGCGGCCGTCGAGGCAGGGCTGAATGTCTATGTTGCCAAGCCGATCGCTGTGGATGTGCCAGGCGCAAAGTCCATCGAGGAGAGCGGCAAGCTCGCGACGAAGAAAGGGCTGGTTTTCCAGGTGGATTTCCAGACGCGCGCCAACGAGTTCTTCACCGAGGCGATGAAACGCGTGCACGCCGGCGCCATCGGGGAGATTGTGTTCGGCGAATCGAGCTACCAGTGTGGCCGGCTCAGCTTGAAGGGACCGATTGGCACCACGCCGGAAGCGCGGCTGCGCAACTGGGCGTTCGACATCGCGCTGTCGGGCGACATCATCGTCGAGCAGAACATCCATACGCTCGACGTGATGAACTGGGCGATGAACCATGTGCCACCCGTGCGCTGCAGCGGCACCGGCGGCCGCAAGGTCCGCGTGGACGTTGGTGACTGCTGGGATAACTTCCAGCTCACCTACGAGTACCCGAACAAGGTCGGCGTTGCGTTTCACTCGCGGCAGTTCGACTGCGACGCGCCCGGCGGCATCATCAACAAGATGTACGGTTCCAAAGGCGCGCTGCTGACCGAATACGGTGGCAATGTCATGATCCGCGGCGCAGGCGACGCGTTCTATCGCGGCGGCCGGACCAACGCCATCTACAAGGAAGGCACGCAGACCAACATCAAGACCTTCCACGAGTTGGTCGGCAAGAAAGACGTCAGCAACGCCACCGTGCCCATCAGCGTTCGCAGCAACCTCATCGCCATCATGGGACGCATGGCCGCCTACACCGGCCGCACGGTGACATGGGATGAAGTGATAAAGTCCGAGGAGAAGCTCGACGCACGGCTCGGCAGCATGAAGGCGTAGGCGAATGATTCAGCGGGACTCGCTGGCCGGCATTTTCCAATAGGTGTGCCAGCCGCGATTGCGCACCATGGCGGTCGCAGGAATCTGGGATGCGACCAGAATCATGCCGAGCGCGTCGCCGGCCGAGGAGAGACCGTTGATCAGCGAGAGCACCGTCAGGCACATCTCGACCACCGGCCATTTTCCCCACGCGTCCAGCAGCGCGATGACAGGGATGGGACAAAGCGAGAGCACGACCAGCGGCGCGGCGAACACGGCCAGAAAACGCGCCCGCGACAGCACGCCTTCGTAGTGTGCGTAGAACAACAGCCGGCTTGGCCAGACACCGATGATGGTCTTGTCCGTGCGACCTTGCGCGGGATGGACCAGCGCGTGGATCATCTCATGCATCGCAATGAACAAGACAACCACCGCCACCATGCCGCCGAGCAAAATGAAAACGTCCGAACCGTGGAAACTCACGCCTTCGTGACCGCACATGCCATGCGGTGCAACATAGTGAAGAACGCAGCCGAGCAAACCTGCGATTACGATGCACAACGGCAAAGCGATGAACTGCATGAGCATCGGCGACGGCTCACGGATCGAGTTCCACCCGTCCGTTTCCGGCTGGAAATCCGACGCAGTTGGAATGGCTCCCCAATGGATTCGCATGGCCCGTCAAACCGCGCCTGATTGCACAAGCTGAGAGAAACGCTCAAAGCTGCGGTCATAGGTGCGTTCCTGCTCGTCGGGGAAACAACAACCGGGAAGTTGCCGCATGTCGAGATGGTAGCGCAGGCAGTCGCAGCAAGCCCCTTTCTTGGAACAGCCGGCGTAACTGCAATTGCACCGCTTGGCGTTCGTCTGCTTCTTGCATTCCATGATTGCACTCCTTAAACAAAGGCGCCGATGTCAGCAACGGTGGCGACACCGGTGGTGCCGAGTTGATGGATGACGACAGAGGAAGCGATGGCGGCCATCTCCAGCGATTCGCGCAGATTCGCGCCGGCGGCCAGCGAGGCGCTCAGGTTCGCCGTCACGGAGTCACCCGCGCCGACGATGTCAATCGGCCCGCGCAATGGCAACGCAGGAACATGCGCCACCTGGCCGGTCGGCGTCGCGCCGAGGAGTCCACGCTCGGCGAGCGTGACGAAAACCGTGCGACCGTGCCGCCGCGCAACCGACCCGGCCAGCAACTCAACCTCCTCGATGGCCAGTGTGTTCGCCGCGCCGGTCAGCGCGCTCAACTCGGCGGCGTTCATCTTGAACGTCACGGCGGGATAACCTTTCAATCCTCGCCGACTGTCTGCCATGACGAGCAGCCCCGGCCGGTTCGCAACGATGTCCTTGATGGCGTCCAGCAATTTTGTAGTGACGACGCCGGTTTCCGCCATGTCTACCTGGTCCATGAGGATGATGGCATCCGCGGTTTCAGCGAGGGCACGGACCGACTTGATGAGCTGATCCTGGACGTCGGCAGGCGTGGGCGTCCAGTTCTTGCTGTCGAGCCGGTTCAACTCCACCGGCTCCTTGCCGGACTCGATCACGAGTGGCTTGCAGTAGGTAAACGTGCGGCGCCCGGCGGTCTGCAGGAAATGGTCCAGTTTGACACCGGCCCTGGCTTGCAGCGCGCGACGCAACTCGAAACCTTCGCCATCGTCACCGGCAAAGCCGACAGGGAGAATCTCGCCGATGCCGAGCGCGACCAGGTTGTTGAGGATCGTGCCGGCCGCACCGGGCTGGCTGCGCACGCCGACGACGTTGTGGACAGGCAGGCCGGTTTCGATCGAGGTCTCGCTCCGCGCCGGGTCAATCTCCAGATAACGGTCGAGGCAGAAGTCGCCAACGACGGCGATGCGAAGCCGGGGATAGAGGGCCGTGAGGGCGTTGAAGCGTTGTCGGTTCATGCGCGTCGCAGTTGGTGATGAAGGTTATGCAGGAAGGCGACGTTGTCGCACTGGACATAGTGCATCGCGCCACCCATGCGCGAGAAGCTCTTACAAAAACGGAGGTAGTAGGCCGGGCTGGTCCGGGGCGGCTCGCCGCGCGTCCAGTCCCAATTGCCACCATCCTGCAGGTCCACGACGTGGATGTTGTGGTCGCGCACAATCGGCCGGCCGGCTTGCAGGCGAAGGTTGTTGACGCAGCTCAGGCTTTTCTCGAACACCTGTGGCGCCATGATCGCAGAGCCGACTGACATCACTACGCCGCCGTCGAGTCCGTCCACCGCGCGGCCGAAGAGCCGGAAATCCGTGGCCGCCGCGCGGCCGACCACCGCGCCGTTGTACATCGGGTGGTTGGTGATGATGTCGTAGCCAATGCCGGGATGAACGGTCATGGGAATCCCGTGGCGAAAAGCGTTGGCGAGGATGGAGGTATGTTTCCACGGATGCTTCACCTCGATGCGACCGGCGGCAAGGCCGTGCTGTCGCATCGCCACAAGCAGATCGGCGCATGCGGACGAGAGCGGATGAGCCGGCTCGGTGCGCAACGCCTGTTCCAAGGATTCCGTGGTCGGCAGCGCAACGCCGTCTTCGTGAATGAACCGGCCCAGCGCCGCGCCGTAGCCTTCGCCGCGCAACGCGCCCGCCAGCAATGCGAGCTGAATATTGCGGCCGGTTTCGTCCCACGTGCCAAACGTGCCGGTGGCGACGTTCTCACGTACGCTCTCGGTGGACCACGATTGGAACGCGAACTCCCAATCGTGGATTGTGCCCGCGCCGTTGGTGGCAAGATGCGTCACCCAACCGCCAGTCAGCAGCCGCTCAACGACCGCCGCGCCGCCGTTCTTCACCAAGTGTGCCCCATACATCAGGATGACACTGGCGTTTTTCTTCCGCGCCGCCGTGATCTGCCGCGCGCAACTCTCCACGGCAGCCGCCGCGGCGGCATCGCAAGAGGGCGGTGCGGTGTCGGGATTTACCAGAATGTCGTGAATCTGGCTCAGGCTTTTCCGCTGGGCCAGCGGGTAAACTTTCAACTTCGACAAATCGAGCGGTGTAGGCGGGTTCATTTTCCAAAAACCAGTTCGAGCAATGCGCCGGCGTCGCGGTAATCCGGGATGACAACATCCGCGCCGACGCCAATCAGCCGGCGGCGTTTCCATTCATCCATGCGACCGGAGCCGTTGGCGGCCTCGTCGCTGGCCACAGCGACCGCAAGGCCGCCGACTTCCTTCGTGTTCTCGATCTCGACGTAACCGTCGCCGAAGGAAAGCAGGCGCGCGCCAGGAATCTTGTTCTCACGCAAGATACGCTCGATCACCATTTTCTTCGAGAAGGTTTTGTAGTCATCCTGCGCGCCATAGATATGCCGGCCGAAGTAACGCGTCAGGTCGAGCAGATCGGATTCCGCCTTCACAAATGGCTCGTCGGTGCCGCTGGCGAGGTAGAGCGACAGCCCGCGCTGCCGCAGCATTTCCAGCAACGACCGCGAGCCGTGGACGAGAAAATCATCCGGCCGCGCCGCGCCGCTGCGGAGGCGTTCCGTGCGCGAACGAATGCGTTCATCGAGGCGGCGGAGATATTCGTGCTTATACCAGAGCGGCTCGCGCGGCTGGCCTCCGCGTTCCTTGATGCGCTCGGCGAGCTGGATCATCTGGTAAATGGTCTGCTTGCCGTTGAGCCGCATGATGTCGTCAGTGACGAGCTGCCGCGCAGCCTCGTCGGACTCACCGGGCAGGCGCGGGAGCATTTCCACGAACATGGGCACCATCACCTCCGGCCATCCCTGCCGGATCAACGATACCGTGCCATCGAAGTCGAACACGACATGGCTGATCTCCGGCCGCGGACTGAAGGACGGCATGAATTCAACCAAACCACTGAAGTTTTTTGCCATAGACATTCCAACCAGTTAAAGGCTTCGGAAACCAAAAATCAACTTCAGCCGGGACGCCGTCGAGTTTATGATGGGCGATGCTATGAAATTCCACACCGAATATCTCTGGTTCCAGACGCAGAAGCATCGCGAATACGTGCGGATCACGGACAAGGTGGAGGCGGCGGTGCGCAAGAGCGGCATCCGCGAAGGGATGGTGCTGGTGTCGGCAATGCACATCACCGCTGGCATGGTGGTGAACGACAACGAACCGGGTCTCTGGCAGGACATTGACAAATGGCTGGAGTCGCTCGCGCCGTTCCGCGAGGACTACGACCACCATCGCACCGGCGAAACCAACGGCGACAGCCACCTCAAGAACATCCTCGTCCACCATCAAGTGATCGTGCCGGTGACGGACGGGAAGCTCGACCTCGGCCCGTGGCAGGAGGTGTTCTACTGCGAGTTCGACGGCCAGCGCCGGAAGAAGGCCATCATCAAGGTCATGGGCGAGTAACGCCGCGGAGTCCGAGGAGCCGCCTCAACATCTCACTGCGTGGCGGCTTCGCATTCGGCGGTTTTCTCGCCGAAGAAATCGTCAGTGATCAGCCCCTCGTCAAAAAGATATCTGATTTGCTGTATCCGACCAGCCACCTGTTTCTTGCTAAACTTCTGCCCTTTGGACTGCAACTCGGTTGCTTTGACCTTGGCTTGGGCCATCACCTCGGCCGAGATCTCGCGCGGCTCGCGTCTGGACGGTGGCTGGGAGGAAGGATCGAAAACAAGAACCTTCAGCTCCTGGGCAGGGACGAGGTGCCGCCACAAGAATGCCTGCATCTTGTCTTCCGCAGCCACGGCGGTATGGACGATCCTCTTGTCCCCGATTCTCGCGCTGCCGATGACAGTAATATTGATAGGGCCTTGGGTCGCCAAGCCCACCTTGAAGCTAAGGCGGGTGATGTTCTGAGTGCCGTTCAGGGTGACAGGATAGGAAGTAAATCCGGCCGGAGGATTCTTCAGGGTGATCTTGATGGGGCCATCGAAGCCGTCCTTGCGTGTGGCATAGACGCTGAAAGCAGCGGTGCCCTTTTGCCGGACACTGGTGCTGCTGGCCACGACACGCAACGCGAAATCAGGTCGAGGCGCGCTGATGCGCAGGCGATAGCCATACTCTTCACCACCCTTGCGTCCGGTGTCGCCAATGTGAACGTAGTAGGTCCCGTCGGCAGGCAGCTTGGCCCTGAAGTAGGAATCCGCGTGGTGGGTATTGACGCCCGCGCCGAGGTCCTCCTGGTCGTCGCTGAACGCAAGCAGTTGGCCCTTGGCATCGGTCAGCTTGATTTCGGAATCCATCGGGGAATCAAGCCGGCGCGCATAAACTTCCGCGACGACCGTGTCGCCAGCTCTGCCGGTGAATGTGAACACGTCCCAGTCGTCCCCTTTGTCAATGCGTCCGTTTATAATGACGGGCAGCTTCACCTTCTGTGCGTTCGCCAGGGTATTGTTCGGCTCCTTGTCGAAGGCTTCCGGCAGCGTGTCGAGCGCAAACGGCACATGGTTGGAGACGAATTCATCCTTGTGCGCGGCGACCATTTGGATGCCCGGTCCGGCATCTTGGGGGGGAGGCATCAGCTCGGCATCGCCAAGATTCAAGCCTTTCATTTTGATCGAGTGCGGCTCGCCCACGCGGCCGCCCAGCGGGAAGATGCTCGTGATGAACGGCGTCTCGCCGATAGTGACGCGATAGACGAAATCTTCGCGACCGCGATAAATCGCGTCGGTGATGGTGAACACATACTCGCCGTCCTTTGGAATCTGATAGACGATCGTCGGGTCGGGCCTGAACCGGTAGTCATCGTCATACGCCAATTCCTTCCCGTCCGCGTCGTAGAGAACCAGCACGGGCTGAAACCAACCGGGCACGGCGTCGGCAAGATACGGGATCAACTGCCGCGCCAGCGTGGTGATGACCAGCCGCTGACCCTTGCGCGCATCGAACCGATATCGGTTGACCTCGCCGGAAGCGATCTGGCCGTTCACCGTGCACGGGATGGAAACGCGGTCCTCAATCTCGTATTCCGGCCGTTTACGAAGAGCCAGTTGCTCCTTGCCAAGCACTTGAAAAGGCGTGGTGCTCATCGGCTTTCGGCAGTATTCGGGCAATTGGCCGACGAGGAACGGGAGGGGATTCGATGCGCCGCCGCGCAGGGTCACCAGTCGCAACTCCCGTTCGCCGGGCGCCGCATCGGGAGCGATCGTAACCTCCACATAAGCAAGGCTGGCGAGGGAAACACTGGCGGGCCTCAACACGTAGGTGCGTATTCGGTTTTGAATCTTCTCCATCAGCTTCCGTGTGGCCTCGTCCTTTGCGACTGCCGAAGCCTTCCCCGCCGATCCCTCCGAGGACATCATCATCATCTCGTCATCCGACGATTTCTTTTTCGAGGCCCCCTTCGTTTGCGTCTTCCTCAACTCCGCCAGTTGCTGATTCAACAACTGCATATCCTGGGGGCCCAGTTTCTTCTGATACTCCACCAGCCGGGCTGTGACGCCGGAACCACTGACGATCGCCCCCGTAATGCCATCCAGAGCCTGTCCGCCCAGCTTGACTTGAAATGTTGTCCCCTGCTGGCCTCCGGCAGGATAGGCAAAACCGATATAGGGTCTTGTCTGCGCGTGCACCCAGGGCGCCATCGCCACCAAGCCGGTCAGGCCCAGAATTACAGGCCATTGAACTTTGCTCATAAGCCGCTCCAGTAATGATCCATCTGCACAGAAATTCACAGCATGCTGAAAATGCACGAAGTGTGCCGCGCTCTGTGTATCCCGGTCGCCGGGTCCCTTGACAGTAACATGAATTTCACTGCGCGGCACATTCGCATTCCGCGGCTTTTTCGCCGTAGAAATTGTTCGTGAACAGCCCCTCTTCAAAGAGCATCTTGAGCTGCCGCACACGGCCGGCCGCCTGCCCCTTGGTGAACTTCTGTCCCTTGGCCTGCATCTCGGCAGCCTTGACCTTCGCCCGGACCAGCACCTCGGGTGGAATCTCCCGCGGCACACGCGCGGGCGGGGGGTCGTAGGAACCGTCGAAAACAAGAACCTTCAGGTCCTGCGCCGGCACGAGATGCCGCCACAAGAACGCTTGCATCCGGTCTTCAGCAGGAACGGCTGTATGGGTGATTTCCTTGTCTCCAATCTTTGCGCTGCCCACGACGGTGATGTTAATGGGGCCTTTGGTTGCAAGGTCCGTTCTGAAGTTGATCCGCGTGATGTTTTGAGTGCCGGTGAGTATGACAGGATAGGGAACGAATCCGGGCGGCGGGTCTTTCAGGGTGATCTTGATGGGGCCTTCGAAACCGTCCTTGCGCGTGGCATAGACACTGAAACCGGTGCTGCTCTTCTGCCGAGAGCTGATGCTGCTGGCCACGACACGCAACGCGAAATCAGGCTGCGGCGCGCTGATACGCAGGCGGTAGCCATATTCCTCGCCGCCCTTGCGGCCCGTATCGCCAATGTGGACGTAGTAGGTGCCATCGGCGGGCAGCCTGACCATGAAATAGGAATCCGCATGGTGCGTGTTGATGCCCGCGCTGATATCCTCCCGGTCATCACTGAACGCCACCAGTTGGCCGCTCGCGTCGGTGAGTTTGATCACGGAATCCACCGGGGAATCGAGCCGCCGCGCAAAAACTTCTGCGACGATCGTGTCGCCCGCATTGCCGGTGAACTCGAAGACGTCCCAGTCGTCCTCCTTGTCAATACGCCCGTTGACGATGACGGGCAGCGTCACCTTCTGCACGCGTTCCGAGGGGTTGTTGGATTCCTTGTCGAAAATTTCCGGCAACGTGTCCAAGGCAAACGGCATGGGATTGGAAAGGAATCCGTCTTTATTCGCAACAACCTGATGGATGCCCGGCTCGGCGTCTTTGGCGGGCAACGCCAGTTGGGCGTTGCCTAGATGCAAGCCTTTCATTCTAACCGAGACCGGCTCGCCCACCCGGCCACCCAGCGGGAAGATGCTCGTGATGAACGGCGTCTCACCGATGGTGACGCGATAGACAAAATCTTCGCGACCTCGGAAAATGGCGTCATTGATGACCAACACATATTCGCCGTCCTGGGGGATCCTATAGACAATGATCGGATCCGGTTTAAAGCGATAATCATCGTCATAGGCCACTTCCTTGCCGTTGGCATCGTAAAGCGTCAGTACGGGCTGAAACCAGCCGGGCACGGCGTCGGCAACATACGGGATCAACTGCCGCGCCAGGGTGGTGATAACCAGTTGCTGGCCCTTGCGCGCTTCGAACCGATACCGGTTGAGTTCGCCGGAAGCAATCTGACCGTTCACGGTGCACGGAACGGCCACGCGGTCCTCGATCTCATTATCCGGCCGCTTCCGCAGGGCGAGATTCTCTTTGCCGAGCACCTGATAATCAGCGGTTTTCATCGGCTTGCGGCAGTATTCAGGCAGCTGGCCGACATAGAAAGGGAGTGGGTTCGACGCGCCGCCGCGCAGGCTCACCAAGCGCAGTTCCCGTTCACCCGGAGGCGCATCGGGAGCTATCGTGACTTCAACATAAGCGAGGCTGGCAAGCGAGACGGAAGCCGGCCGGTTGCAGTAGGCGCGAATCCTCTTGTCAAGTTTGGCCATCAACTGATCGACCGCCACACTGTCGATCACCGGGGCGGTCTTCGACCCAGCCTTTTGCGAAGACATCATCTCATCCCCTGATGACATCATCGGCTCTCCCGTGCTTGTCGGAGCCTTCGGCCCGGCCTTCTGCGAGGACATCATCATCTCGTCCCCTAATGACATCATCATCTCTCCCGAGCCTGTCATGGGCGACGCCGAACAAAGCAGGGTCTTCGCCTTCCTCAAATCCCTCAGTTGTTCGCTCAACAGAGTGATGTCAATGGGCCCCAGCGAGGGATGATACTCGATCAACCTGGCGGTCACACCCGAGCCGGAGACCACCACACCATTAACGCCCGCCATGGCTTGTCCACCCAGTTTGACTTGAAACGTCGTGCCTTGCTGGCCGCCAGCGGGATACGCAAAACCGATATACGGCCTGGTCTGCGCCCATGCCGGCTGAACCATCGCCACGACACCGGCCATTCCAAGAACCGCGAGCCATTTCACTTTGTCCATAAGCCGCTCCATGCTTGCACACAAAAAGAACCACGGAATGCACAGAATGCACGAAACAAAACTGCTGCCTTTCGTGTCCTTCCGTGCATTCCGTGGTTGCCGCAATTTACTACATGATCTCTGTCAAAAGTCCGTTCGACTTCACGCCTTCCGCGGCGGAGGGCAACACGTGGGCCTCCAAGCCCATCGGGTGGGGCAGCTTCGCGTTGGCGTCAATGCCTGCCAACTGATAGATGCTGCCGATGAGGTCCACCGGATACACAGGGCGATCTTTGGGTTCCTCACCCTTTGCGTCGGATGAGCCAACGATGTGGCCACCTTTGAAGCCGCCGCCGGCGACCAGAACGCTGAACACGTTGCCGTAGTGGTTCCGACCACCATTCCAAGGTGGCTGCCAGTCCACTTTAGGACCGCGGCCAAACTCGCCAGTGCACCACACGATGGTGGTCTCAAGCAAACCACGATCTTTCAAGTCTTGCAGCAGCGTCGCCAGACCTTGGTCCAGATTCGGGCACTGACGGCGCATGGTCGCAAAGTGGTTGCTGTGCGTGTCCCACCCGCCGGGGTAGTTGATAACAACGTATGGAACACCCGCCTCCACCAGCCGGCGCGCCGCCAAACACTCCTGCCCAAAGGTGTGGCGGCCGTACTTGTCCCGCAACTCCGGTTTCTCGAGGGAGAGATCGAACACCTCTTTGCCTTTGCCCAGAATCAAGTCATACGCCGCTTTCTTGGATTCCTCCGCGGCGGCCATTTGCGGGCTGGCGGCCATCGCCTTGCCCATCGTATTCATCTTCTCGAGCAACTCGCGCCGGCTCTTCTGCCGGTCGTCGGCGATGGCACGGGCCACGACGCCTTCCACCTCGAAGCGGTTCGCGTTCGGGTCGCCGCCGGTGGCAAAGGGTTTGTATTTCGGCCCCAGGAAACCTTCTTCGGAGAACCGGCCCTGCGCCTGCGTCATCACCACGTAGGGCGGAATGATGCCCTTGTATTCCTTGCCCTTGAACAGCGCGAATATGGCCCCGACGCTCGGATACGCCAGCCGCTCGCCGGGCGTGTGGCCGGTCTGCATCAGGTAGGCCGCAGTCTCGTGGCCGTTGTTGCGATGCGTCATACTGCGGATGATCGAATACTTGTCCGCCTGCTTCGCAAGCATCGGGAACAGCTCGCCAACTTGGATGCCGTCCACGTTGGTCGGAATCGCCTTGGCGAACTCGCCCATGTATTCGTAGCCCGCCTCCGGCTTCGGATCCCACGTGTCGTTGTGCGACATGCCGCCCCAGAGAAAAACTTGGATGACCGACTTGGCCTTGGCTTTGCCCTTGGTGGCCGCTGGCGCGGATGGAGAGGCCACCGCGAATGCTTGAGGTCCCAAACGGTCGGCCAACATCAATCCGGTCGTCGCATAGACACCGCGACGCAGCACTTCACGCCGGGAGATGTTTCGTCCGTTTTTCGAACTGTGGCTCACGCTCATCTTTTCAGTTTCCTTTCATTACAATCCGGACTGGCCGGAAATTTATCATGCCTCGTGACAGATGTAAAAATCAGTGCCTGTACAGGAACTCCGCGCTATTGAGCAACGCCCAGGCGATGTCAACCCAGTCGTCGCGCCGCTTCACTATGATGGTTTTGTCTGGCTGTTTGACCGACTTGCCATTCTTCATGACCGGCGGCGTCTTGACCACCTGCACCCTGCCATACGCTTCCAGACTCTTCACCTCGTCAGCCGTCGGCAATCGCGACAGGATCGTCAGGTAAAGGTCCTCGATGATCTCCTGCGGTTTGTGGCCGGAATCGAGAATCGCCCTCATCTGGGGGCCTTCGTTGATCTTGCGATAAATGTGGCTGGAATTGAGCATGTGCAACCACTGGCTGGGAACCGGTTTGTTGTTGCGCTCGTTCTCCATGCCGGTGGCGCGCGCCGTGCGTCCGAACAAGGTCAGGAATGGGCTGGTGATACTGCCGTCCGCGATTGCAACGGCTGACTTGCCCTCCGGGATATAGGTAAACGGCTCTGGAATGGGACTGGTGTAAAGATCCGTCGCGCCAGTGATTTTGTTGATGATATCGATCAACACCTCCGCATCCAGACGACGCAGCGAGTAGCTCGCAAAGTTGGCCTCGGCTTCAGGCGTGATGACCTTGGGCATGGAGGAGAACTGATACGTCTTGGAATTCAGGATCAACCGGTAGAATTTCTTCAGATCGTAGCGCGCCGCGATGAGTTCCTTCTCCAGACAAGCCAGCAGCGCAGGATTGCTCGGCGGGTTGTCGTCCCGGATGTCGTCCGGCTCGTGAACGATGCCGCGTCCCATCAACCAAGCCCAGACGCGGTTCGCGATAGCGCGCGTGAACCAGGGATTTTTCGGTGTGACCAGCCAGTCTGCGAAAACCTCCCGAGGGTCCTTGTTGGGAGACAGCTTGACTTTGGTTCCGTCCGGAAAGATCCCCACCAACGCCCCGTGGTTGGCCGCCGCTGGATCGAACGTCTGCATGGTGGCGCTGGCGGGTTGCGCGATGGAGGCGATGCGGTCTTTGCCGGGCACGCTGCTGGCGATCACAACGTTGGAACCGAGAGGGTTCCAAAAAACATGTTCCTCCTTCCACTCGCTGGTGGGCTTGTAACTGATCTGCGAGAAGAACACCGCCATGCCGGCCAATTTGTTGGTCGGCCAGGAATCGGTGCGCGTTCCCATGAACGTCAGCGCCACGGCGCCCGCGATGCCTTCCGGTGTCCGGCTCTGGATGGCACGGTAGAAGTTGACCGGGCCGACGCGAAAATTGCTGCCGCTGGAGGTAAGCATCTCGTTGACGAACTGATCGTACGGCTTGTTCTCGACGAGCGAGGCCCGCACCCAGCGATGAAACGCCTGGGCGGCATTGGGCCAGAGATTGACAGGAAACTCCGCCTTGATCCGCAGGATGTCGCCCCACCGCATCGCCCAGTAGTCGGCGAACTCTTCGCGATCCAGCAGCCGGTCAATCAACAGCCGCCGTTTGTTCTTTGTGTCCTGATCCTCAATGAACTCCTTGGCCTCCTTCGCCGTGGGCAGCGTGCCGATAATGTCGAGGTAGGCGCGCCGGACAAACACCGCATCGGTGCAGAGCGTGGGCTGGATTTTCAGCGACGAGAGCTTCGCGAAAACGATCTTGTCAATCGGGCCTTCAGGCGCAGGCGTGACGGAGCTTTCAAAAACATTGGGCCCCGGCTCCGACGTGGCAGCGTCACTTACCACCGCCCCAAAAACCACCATCGCTGTCAACACCGTCTTCGCCAATTTTGCCGCCTCAACCGCCACATCAAAACGCATGAGCCAAAAGCCTTTCCTTATAAATTGCGCCGTCGCAATTACAGCCCGCGACCGAATCTCAACCACGCTCGCTCTGCTTCTCAGCCAGTTTCATCATGCGCCCCGCCACCGCCATCCACAATGACCCAAAAGTATCATTCACTTGTGAAATCATCGCTCAAACAACCGTGCCATTATCGCACGCTGCGGGTTGTCGCGGGCTTTGCAGCAGCCTTGGAGGTTGCAAGCGAGCGCGGAAGTGGCTTAACTGCTGTTTGTTGTTGTGAACTGGCTCAGCAAAATCAAGTTGGCGGGAAGCTGTCTGACAGCCGTGTCCTTGCTGGCATGGCCGTCAGACTCGCCGGCCCAAGGCGCGGCGTTTGCGGCCCCGACTTTGTCGGTGCTGACCAACGTCGTGCAGGTGAAACGGCTCTCCCAGCGGGAGGCCGAGCGGCATCATCCCGTGCGCTTGCGCGGTGTGGTGACTTATTTCGAGTGGAACCCGGACTGGCAGCTCTTCACGGCCAACTTGCAGGACGAGACGGGCGGTATTTCGTTCTCACCGGGCCAGACAGCCGCAGATGCGCTGAAACTGAAGCCGGGACAACTGGTCGAAATCGAAGGTGTCTCCGCACAAGGTTCATTCGCGCCAGAAGTCCGAGGACCCGGGAAGTTCGGCAGCCCGGTCCGGGCCAAGGTGCTTGGTAGCGCGCCGCACCCGGAACCCCAGGTGCTCACGCCCGAAGAGATGGCCAATCCATTCAACCAGGACGAATGGGTCGAGGTGAAAGGCGTCGTGCGGCGAGTGACTGCGCGCGCCGGACCCAAAGCCAAGGGCCGCATCATGGTGGACTTTAGCACCGCCAGCGGCACGTTCCGCGCCATGATGCCCACGCAGACAACGCCGATCAAGACACCTTCCCACCTTGTCGGCGCAGTCGTGACTGTGCGGGGGGTGTTCGCCGGCATCTACCAAAAGCGTCGAATCGTCGGCGCACACCTCATGGTATCGTCGCTGGATCACATCATCGTGGACGAAGCAGGCGCTGATGCGGCGTTCAAGCTGCCGCAGTTGACGGCCTCGTCATTGATGCAGTTCCGCCCAGACATGGCCTCGCGCGTGCATGTCAACGGCGTGGTCACGCTGTTCGAGCCGGGCAGCCATCTCTACTTGCGTGACAACACGGGCGCGCTGCGCATTGAGACGCCGGAGACCAGTCCGTTCCGGCCGGGCGATCGCGTCGATGTGGTCGGGTTCCCCGCCTTCAGCGACGGGGCGCCGTTGCTTCTAAACGCGTTCGTGAAAAAAACGGGAGGCGGCCCTCCGCCCCAACCCCGAAGCATCTCCGTCACGCAAGCCAGCAGCGGCGAGTTCGATGGCGACCTGGTGCGGCTGGATGGCGTGCTTCTGGATCAACTGAAACGTCCCGAGAATGTGATCCTGATGCTGCAGAGCGGCGACACCGTGTTCTCCGCGCACTTTGCCGAGGGCCAGGCGAACACCAATGCGCCGTCGCTGATGCTGGACAGTTGGGTGCAGATCTCCGGCGTGTGCCTCAATCAGTTTCGCTACTCGCCCGAGCCGCGCCCCAAGCCTCCCCAATGGCGACCGGTGTCGTTTCACGTTGTCCTGCGCAGTCCGCGCGATATCGTGCTGTTGCGCGAACCGCCGTGGTGGACGCCAGAGCGAATCCTCTGGGGCATGTGTCTTCTGGCGGCGTCGATTTTCGTGGTGCTGGCCTGGGGCGTGTCGTTGCGGCGGCAGGTGGCGGGACAAACGCGCGTCATCCAGCAGAAGGTCCAGCGCGAGGTGCTGATGGAGGAGCGATCACGCATCGCGCGCGATCTGCACGACACGCTGGAACAACAACTGGCGTTGATCGGCGTACAGATTGACTCATCGCTGGCGCGGCTCGCCGAATCGCCGGAGTTGGTGCGCAAGTCGCTCGAACTGGCGCTGGCCGTCGTGCGTCACACGCATGAGGAGGCGCGAAGGTCGGTCTGGGATCTGCGCTCGGTGGCGCTGGAACAGGGCGGCCTGGGAGTGGCGTTGCGGCAACTGGCCGCAGCCGACAACGCGACACAGCGCAAAGTCGAGTTCACGACCACCGGCCAGACACGGCGCCTGCCGGCGCTGGTGGAAACCAACCTGATGCGCATCGCACAGGAGGCCGTCACCAACGCCATCAAGCACAGTGGCGGCTCCCTCGTCGATGTGAACCTGGATTACGGCCAGCGTGAAATAACATTACGCGTGCGCGACAACGGCCGCGGATTTGACCCGGAGAAAGTCATGCCGGCCAGCAGCGGCCGCTTTGGCTTGATGGGCATGCGCGAACGCGCCGAAAAAATGAACGCCGTCTTCTCGCTGTCAAGCCAGCCAGGACAGGCCACAGAAATCAAAGTCGTCGTGCCGCTGCCTGACAGCACGTCGGAAAACGCAATTCCAATGTCATGAAACCCGAACGCAAACTTCGCCTTTTATTGGTGGACGACCATGCGGTCATCCGCATGGGACTGACCGGCTCGCTGAACCTCGAACCCGACCTGACGGTGATCGGCGAGGCAGGCAAAGGCAGTCAAGCCATCGAACTGCATCGCAAACTCCGGCCGGACGTGGTGTTGATGGATTTCCGGCTGCCTGACATGACCGGCGTGGAGGCGACGCGCGCGATCTGCCGCGAGTTCCCCGACGCGCGAGTGCTCATGCTCACCGTGCATGAAGGCGAAGAGGACGTTTACAGCTCCATGCAAGCGGGCGCGCTCGGTTACGTGCAGAAGTCCATCGGCTGGAAGGAACTGCTTGCAGCCATCCGCAGCGTGGCCGCAGGTGAGCGTTATCTGCCGGCGGATCTCGCCGCCCGGCTCAAGGAACGCCTCGGTCGCGAGCCGTTGAGCGAACGCGAACTGGAAGTGCTCCACCTGATCGTGCGAGGCCAGTCCAACAAGGAAATCGGCGTCTCCCTGAACATTTCCGACGTGACCGTCAAACGCCACATCACCCACATCCTGGAAAAACTCGGCGTCCTCGACCGCACCCAGGCCGCCATCGCCGCCATCCAGCGCGGCATCGTGCATCTGGATTGACCCGACCCAATCTGCTGGCATCGGTCCGGCGGCGAACCACGAAGGATGGGGTTGACCCGCCGACGGGAAAATCGAAGCTTCCATCGGCGGCACGTTGCTGTAAATATCCCGCCTTGCCATGAAAACACGCCCCTGCCTTCTGGTTTCCCTGTCTCTCATCTGCGCAACGCGCGCGTTGGCGTCCGATGCGCCGTCCAGCGTCCAGCCGTTTCTCCAACACCCAATCCTCGGCACGAATGTCCCGATGGCCGAAGTGCAGGCTTACACCGAGGCGCGCGTGCCGTTGATGCCAGTCGTGAAGTCGGCGACGGAATGGCAGAAGATCGCCGACCGGTTGCGGCGCGAGATGTTTGAGCGCGTCGTGTTCCGCGGCGAAGCGATGGCGTGGCGCGACGCAAAGACCAAGGTCGAATGGTTCGACACCATCGACGGCGGACCGGGCTACAAAATCCGGAAGCTGCGCTACGAGGCACTGCCCGGGCTGTGGATTCCGGCACTGCTCTATCTGCCAGACAATCTTTCCGGGAAAGCGCCCGTAATGCTCGCCGTCAACGGCCACGATGCCTATGGCAAGGCCGCGCCCTACAAGCAGATTCGCTGCATCAATCTCGCCAAGCGCGGCATCATCTCGCTCAATGTCGAGTGGCTCGGCATGGGCCAACTACGCACGTCCGGCTTCACGCACACGCGCATGAACCAACTCGACCTCTGCGGCACCAGCGGCGTGTCGCCGTTTTATCTGGCGATGAAACGCGGGCTGGATGTGCTGCTGTCTCTGGAGCAAGCCGACCGCGACCGCCTGGCGGTCTCCGGCCTCTCAGGCGGCGGCTGGCAGACCATTTTCATCAGTTCGCTCGACACACGCGTGACCCTCTCCAATCCGGTCGCGGGCTATTCCAGCTTCCGCACGCGCGCCCGCCATCTCTCCGACCTCGGCGATTCGGAGCAAACGCCGTGCGACATGGCAACCGTCGCCGATTACACACACCTGACGGCGATGCGCGCGCCGCGGCCGACGCTGCTGACTTACAATGCGAAGGACCAATGCTGCTTCGCCGCCGCGCACGCGTTGCCGCCGCTGCTCGACGCGGCCCAGCCGATCTTCACGCTCTACGGCCAGACATCCGCCCTTCGCTCGCACATCAACTACGTGCCGGGGACGCATAACTACGAGAAGGACAATCGAGAGGCGTTCTACGGCATGGTTGGCGATTTTTTCATCGGCGACCCGAAGTTTGACCCCGTGGATATTCCCAGCGAGGCCGAGGTCAAGACCAACACAGTGCTGGCCGTCGAGTTGCCCGCCGACAACGCGGACTTCAACAAGCTGGCACTGGCGTTGAGCCGACAGCTGCCGCGCCATCCGGAAATTCCGGCGGCGAAAGCGGCACTGAACCGCTGGCAACAAGCTGGCCGCGCCAGGCTGCGCGAGATCGTTCGCGCCAAGGATTACGTGGTGGCCGCGGAGTGCGCCGGCAGCGAGGAGAAAGACGGCGTGAAAGCCACCTTCTGGAAACTCAAGATGAGCGGCACCTGGACGGTGCCCGCGGTTGAACTGACCCGCGGCGCGGCGACGGAGACGGTCGTCCTCGTCGCTGACGGAGGCCGCAAGAGCGCGGCGGCTGAAGCGGAACGGCTGCTCGCCGCCGGCAAGCGCGTGCTGGCGGTGGATCCGTTCTACTTCGGCGAGTCGAGGATTGCGCAGCGGGATTATCTGTTTGCGTTGCTTGTGGCGGGCGTGGGTGATCGTCCGCTCGGCTTGCAGGCCAGCCAACTCACCGCGATCGCCCGCTGGCTGCAACGCGCACGTAAAACGGGCCCGGTGACGCTGGTTGCCTGCGGACCGCGTTCCAGCACGTTCTCGCTCGTCGCCGCCGCACTGGAGGAGAAAGCCATCGCCGGCGTCGAGCTTCAAGGCGCGCTCGGCAGCTTGAAGGAAATCATCGAGAAAGACTGGACGGTGGACAAGACGCCGGAGATGTTCTGCTTCGGTCTGCTGGAAGCATTCGACGTTCCGCAACTCACCGCGCTGGTCGCGCCGCGCAAAGCGGTCCTCAAACCGTAATAGTTTCAGCGCGTCCGCTAAGCCTTCAAGACGGTCGCACCTGCGCCGGGGCGGGAGACAAATAGCGTCGCTTCGATGCCGGTGCGTTTCTTATAAGCTGCGGCGATTCTTCGCGAGATGTCGGCGACGGCGGTCGTCTTCACCAGGCTCACCGTGCAGCCGCCAAAACCACCGCCAGTCATTCGCGAACCGATGACGCCGCCAGCCGGGCCAATCTCCTGCGCGATCTCCACCGCCGCGTCGAGTTCCGCGCAACTGACTTCGTAGTCATCGCGCAACGCCGCATGGCTGGCATACATAAGCCGACCGGCCGTCGGCCAGTCGCCGGAGCGAATGGCCTGTGCGGCGGCCGGCGTGCGCTCAATCTCACCGATGACATGGCGGGCGCGGCAGAACACTGTCGAGTCCATTTTGGCGCGGGCGTTCTCCAACATGGCCGCGTTGGCGTCGCGGAGTGACGGCACGCCCAGGATGCGCGCGGCCTCCTCGCACTGCTTCCGGCGTTGGGCGTAACCACCGCCAGTCAACTCATGTTTCACGTTGGTGTTGACGATGAGCACCTCGACGCCGGGATCGTTCATCGGCACCAGTTCGGTCTTGCGCGAGCGGCAATCGAGCAGCAGCAGGTGGTCCTTCCGTCCGAGCGCAGAGATGAACTGGTCCATGATGCCGCACGGCATGCCGGCGTAGTCGTGTTCCGCCTTCTGGCAAAGCAACGCCTTCTCCACGGGATCGAGTTTGTGGCCGGTGACTGTCTCGATCAGCGTGGCTGTGGCCACTTCGAGCGCCGCGCTGCTGGAGAGGCCGCCGCCGAGCGGCACCGTCGAAAGCATGAGCGCGTCGAGCGGGCCCGCGTCCACGCCGCACTGCTGAAAACCCGCGAACACGCCGCGGATATAGTTGGTCCAGTGTTTCGGCTCGCCTTTCGGAACCGGCTTGCTGAGTGGGAAACTGGCGCTTTGGTCGGTGCGGGCGCAGTGCCAGGTGACCTGCGGTTGGTGCGCACCAGCCGGCCGGTCCGCTGCGATGACCGTGTAACGCTCGATGGCCATCGGAAGAACAAAGCCGTCGTTGTAGTCGGTGTGCTCGCCGATGATGTTCACGCGGCCCGGCGCGGCGGCGATCCACCGCGGCGCGCGACCGTAGCGACGCTGAAACAGCTTCGCCGTCTCGTCACCGAGTTGTTGTAAAGAAAGTGTTTCGTTGCTCATGATTTGGAGAGGATTGTTGAGTGATTCAGAATTTCCTTCGATGAGTTTGAGATGTCGTGGTTGGGTTGGCAGCGGAACACCGCCCGCTGCCAGGCGTCAACCGGGCGGCAGATTACTCACGTGCCCCCGCGGCGTCTAGCCATTCCCACCGCAGCACGGTTTCCATCAATGCGAGGGAGGAGTCTTGGCCGATGCCGCCTGACTGCCCGCGCCTCCTTTTCGCTTCGCCACGGCCTGTTTGAGCAGGTATTCGATCTGCCCGTTGACGCTGCGCAGCTCGTCCTGCGCCCAGGCCTCCAACTCGGCCCAGAGCGCAGGATCGATCCGCAACAGAAAGGGTTTTCGCGGTTCCATTCAGCTATCAAGAGTAAAGCGTGCCGGTGTTGACGACAGGATGCACTTCGGACTCGCCGCAGAGCACGACCATCAGGTTGCTCACCATCGCCGCCTTCCGTTCGTCATCCAGTTGCACGACGTGCTTTTCAGCCAGTTCGCGCAGCGCCATTTCCACCATGCTGACGGCACCATGCACGATTTTCTGGCGCGCGGCAATCACGGCTTCCGCCTGTTGCCGCCGCAACATTGCCTGTGCGATTTCCGGCGCGTAGGCCAGATGCGTCAGCCGTGCTTCATCCACCTGCACGCCCGCCTTCGCCAGCCGCTCCTGGAGTTCCGCGCGCAGCGCCTGCGAGACTTCGTCCACGGCACTGCGCAGCGTCACTTCGTTGTCTTCGCCGTGATCGTAGGCATAGGCGCTGGCCAGATGACGCAGCGCGGATTCGCTCTGGATACGCACGTAGTTCTCGTAGTCATCCACGTCGAATGCTGCCTGCGCGGTGTCCCGCACGCGCCACACGATCACGGCTGCAATCTCAATGGGATTACCGCGCTTGTCGTTGACCTTGAGCTTGTCGCCATTGAGATTGCGCGCGCGCAGCGAGATCTTGTGGCGCGAAGGAGTCTTCGATTGCGGCGGCGGCGCTCCGGTTTTGGCGGCAATGGTCTGAGCCTGCAGCTCCGCCATGTGCGCGGCAAAACCGCCCCGCTGACCGCCGTTGGAATAGAATGGATTCCCCCAGTGGAAACCACTGGAACGCACTGTGCCACGGTATGCGCCGAACAAAATCAGGACCCGCGCCTCATTCGGTTGCAGCGTGAAGAAACCGCAGAACATGATGATGGCCGTGGGAATCAGCAGCACTCCCGGCACGAGCAAGCTCAACACCGCCGGCGGCTCCATTCCGGCACCCCCCCGCATGATTGAGCAAACGATCATCCCGATGCCACCCAACAACAACGCGATGACGACCGGCAGCATGAGCCAGCCGTTGAGTACCTGCACTTCCCGTTCTTTGTTGACCGTCAATGATTCCGCATTCATCTGGACTTTCCTTTCATTCAACCACACCTGTATCTGTTATCAATATGATATCATACTGCAATCACACTGTTCCGCAAGTAGAAAAATGCATCAGTTGCCGCCGCTCCGGGGACAGCCAGAATTCTGCCCTGCTTTTCTTCTTTAAGTTTGAGTGCTGTGGAATCGTCGCACGCTGAAGCGATGCAGACATGGAAAAACTATTGACCATAACTCCGCCGAAGAGCATTGTATGCCAAAGTCGGATGCCGGCCACAGCTTTGCAGCCGAGGCAGACGACAACAGTGGATTGTGGAGATTGTCATGCGATTTTCATCAAAAGGGTTTACACGAATCGCCGGGGTTCTGCTGCTAGCCGTCTTCTGCGTGCTGGCCACGCCGCGCGCCGCACAGGCGGGATACGACTATGACGAGAACGGCAACTCGTTCATCACCGGGCAGGCGGTCATCACGTTTAGGCCGGGAACGACCCTCATCACCATGAAGTCTCTTCTCGCGCGCAATGGCGCGGACCCCAGCAAGATCCAGTTTGTGGACGAACGGTCGGCGCTGGTTAAGTTTGACGAACGAAAAAATGTGTTAGATTTCTGTAATCAGATGGCCTCCTCTCCGTGGGCAACCGCGTCCTGTCCCAATTACATGCACCGGGTCACCGCCTACACCCCTAACGACACGCATTACTCGCTCGAATGGGGTTTGAACCCAGGCACAGCCGGAGTCACGGCCACAACCGGGGCTGATTTTGTGGGCGCGTGGAGTCAGGTATCCAGCATTGGTTTGGGCACCGGGGTGAGAGTGGCCGTTATTGATACCGGCATTGATCTAACCGGTTATCATCCTGACCTGAGAATCTCTCCCAATGGCCCGTTGGTGTTCAATGCCGGCAATCTCTATCCTACGATGACGATTACTCCTGCTATTCCGGTAAGTGGCGACGGCGTCTCTCACCCACCCTATTCCTTTGCAAACAATGCTCCCAACGACGATAACGGCCACGGCACCCACGTCGCGGGCACCGTTGCGGCCCGGACGTTTAACGCCGTGGGTGTGGCTGGGGCTGCGCCGAGTGCCATCATCTACCCGATCAAGGCCGCCAGCAGACTTGGCGGCCTCACGGATGCCTGGATTGTCGCCGGTATTAGAGTCGCCTGCAGTAATGGATGTCGGGTCATCAACATGAGCTTCGGTGGAGGAGCGGCGGGAACGACTGTGTCAAACGCCATCCAATTCGCTCAAACTCAGACTGTGGGTGGCATCAAAGGTATCGTTTGTGTTGCCGCCATGGGCAATGATGGCGCGGAAGTGATCAACTACCCCGCAGTTCTTTCCGGTGTGGTAGCTGTT
Source organism: Verrucomicrobiota bacterium (assembly GCA_016235595.1). Lineage (GTDB taxonomy): Bacteria > Verrucomicrobiota > Verrucomicrobiia > CAIQCK01 > CAIQCK01 > CAIQCK01. The sequence continues at coordinate 306,791 of JACRJX010000048.1, read as the reverse complement.
GGAGCGCATGGCCCCACCGGCGGGACCGCGCTGTATTCGAACACCGGCCCATGGATAACAGTCTGCGCGCCCGGTGGAGATGGTGGACCAAGTTGGGGCGGCAAATCGGATAACTCCGGGCAGATTTTCTCCACCTTCCCGACCTACAGCGTCGCCCACGGCCCGCCGACTATTCCAAAGCCCACCTATACAAATTACTCCTATATGTCCGGCACTTCGATGGCTACGCCGCATGTGACAGCGGCGGCGGCCCTGTTGTTGCAGAAGAAACCTTATCTCAGCCAGGCGCAGGTCTGGGCACAGATGGCCCTCTTCTCCGTACACACAGCGCCCATCAAAACAATCGTTGGCCCAACCGGAGCCATCACGCAAGTACCCGACACAGCCTGCAACAGCAGCCAGGGCTATGGCATCCTGAACGCCAACTCGCTGCTTCAGGCCAAGCAACCCGCCCTCGGCAAGACCACGGGTATTCCGCACGTCTTCCCGCTCTGGCCACGCAATCAACTCACCTACTCAAGCACGTCCATCCCCATCACCAATGGCACATTCAATGGATTGCAGAATGTGGACGTGATGAAGGGTAACATCACCAATACTTTCAGGGTCATCGTGGTGGATGACGCTGGCGAGCGGATACCGTCCGCGCAGGTGACGGCGCGTTTCACACTGCTCTCGTGGGCAGGATCACCCCTGGGTTACCCGACGACGAACATATTGGACACCGTGATGCTGGACAACGGCACCCCTGCCCAAGACGACCTTCTCAACGAGGATGCTGTTTACGGCTGCAGGATTCACTTCCCTGGCTCCCTATCGAACTGCATATATCAAGTGCAGTATCTGGTCACTGCCTCCGGCTTGACAGCCAACACCAACCGGGTGGTGAACTTCTGGGTTCGATAGACCGGGCAGCAGTCCGGATTCAGGCGATGCGGGTTGGTTTTATTTGCAAACCAACCCAGATCGTCTATTTTCATCCCCAATGAACGGCTCGTCCGGTCCGCTTCTGCGGCTGCTCGGTTCCCTGAAAATCGCCGTCGTCACGCTCACTGCGCTGGCGGTGTCGCTGGCTTGGGGCACTGTGTATGAATCGCTCCACGGCACACCCGCCGCCCAGCGCGACTTCTACCAGGCAGGTTGGTTCAGCGCGCTGCTGGGACTGCTCGCCGTCAACGTCGCCGCCGCCGCCCTCCTGCGTTACCCGTGGAAACGCCAGCAGACCGGTCTCGTCGTCACGCATCTCGGCATTATCATCCTGCTTGCCGGTGCGATGGTCGGCTTCCGGTTCGGCGTGGACGGCCATATCACACTGACCGAGGGTGCCAGCGCCAATACCGTGGTCATCGATCAGGAGAGCTTGCGCGTCGCCGATCCGCAAGGCGCAATACTGCGCAGGATCGAATTTGACTTTGAGAGCGCGCCCGTGCCGGCTGGCGGCGCGCGTTACCGGCTCGGCGGCGGCCTGGAACTGGAGATCCAGCAGGCGCACGCCAACACCCGCGAATCGCTCGTCGTCGAGCGCGGCGCCAGTGAAGCCAACCCGGCGTTCCACGTGAAGCTCACCAGCGCCACGATGGGCAATGCCGCTGCGTTCGACGAATGGCTGTTGCCGCGCGATCCCAACCGCACCGAGGTGGGCGTTGGCCCCGCTGTGCTGAGGGTGACCGAAGCTCGAACGCCGCAGGAACTGGCCGCCCTCACCGCGCCGCCTCCTGCCACCGAACCCAGCGGCAAGGGCACGTTGTCGCTGGACGTCGCGGGCAAGCATTTCGAGTTCAAACTCGACGACGTGTTGGGCAAGCGTGTCCCGCTGGGCGCGACCGGCTTTACGGCGGACGTGCGCGACTATTTCGCCGACTTCCGTCTCGACAGCGAAACCCACAAACCAGTCTCTGTCAGCAACCAGCCAAACAATCCTGCCGTGCTGATGCTCGTGACGGGTCCCGACACGGAGATCCGGTTTTTTCTTTTCGCCAACCACCCTAGCATGAACATCGCCCGCCCTGCCAAGGGCGACGGCAAGAATGTTTCAGCCGCCTACCAATCCGGTGCGGCGACGCGCGGCGCGCAACTCGTCCTCATCACCGGCCCTGGCGGCCAACTGCGTTACACCAGCAACAACGGCAAAGGCGCGTTCAAGACCGGCGAACTGAAGAAGGGCGCCGCCATCGAAACCGGCCTCGCTGACTGGACGCTTCAAGTGCTTGATTTCGTGCCGGACGCGAAGCTGCACATGGAGTTGCAGCCTGCGCCGATGCTTCCGGGCGATACCCGCCGTTCGCCAGCGCTGCGGGTTGTGCTGCACAAGGGCAGTGTATCTTCGCCACCGACATGGGTGCGTTGGGGCCAGCCAACACCGTTGACCGCCGGCGACGCGCGCGTGACGCTCAGCTATGGATGGGAGACGCATCCGCTCGGTTTCACGGTGAAATTGGACAAGTTCCGGGCCAAGCGTTACGAAGGCACCGACATGCCGGCGGACTTCCGCAGCTTCATCACCATCGAGGACAACGCACGCGGCATCACCGCGCAGCGCGAGGTGTGGATGAACAACCCCGTCACGTATCCGGCGGACTGGTTCGGCGTGCGCGGATTCAAGCTCTCGCAAGCCAGTTACCGCGAAGGTCAGGCGGGCGAGCCGAACGAAACCACGCTCGGTGTCACGTGGGACCCCGGCTGGCCGCTGAAGTTTCTCGGCTTCTGGACCCTCTGCGCGGGCATGTTCATCATGTATTACATGCGGAGTTACTTTTTCGGTTCGGCGGCGTCTGTGCCGGACCCGCGGTGAGCACATCATGAGAAACCGGATGACAAGCATTCTGATCGGATTGGCTGCGGTGGCATGCGTGGCGCAGGCACAACCGGATTTCACTGCCGCCAGCCGGCTCGCCGTCCAGGAAGGCGGCCGCAAGAAGCCGCTCGACACGTTCGCGCGAGAAATCGTGCAGCGCATCACTGGCAAGACACACTTCAACAGCCGCGATCCGATTGACGTGGCGTTTTCGCTGGCGTTCACCCAGGGCAACGCGGAGTGGACCGGCCACAAAATTATCCGGCTCGGTTACCAGCCGCTGAAATCACGGCTAGAGCTGCCCACAACGGACAGTTACTTCAGCTACCGCGAACTGGCCGACAATCCGAAGCTCCGCCCGCTATACGACGAGTTGAACGAATCGCAAACCACGGAAAGCAAGCGGGCCCGCAACCCGCTCCGCGACGAGGTTAACACGCTTGCAGCAAAGCTCCACGACGTCGAGTCGCTCGTGGATAGCAGCGCACTGGCGCTGGTGCCACATCCAAACGATCCTGACGCGCCCTGGATTTCGCCCGCCGATGACGCGAAGATGGCGAGCTACTGGCCGAAGGATACGAAGAACATCCGCGATCATTTTCTCGCCATCGGCAAGGCGTATCGGGAGAACGACGCGGCGGCGCTGACGCGCAACTGCGAAGCGTTTGCCGCGCTGCTGCGCCAGCTCAGCCCAAAGGTCTATCCGGCTCCGCCGACACTGGAACAGGAAATCACCTACAACCACCTGCGGCCGTTCGTTTGGTCGTGGCGGCTGTTCCTCATATCACTGCTGGTGCTGGTGGCAACAGGCAAACTGCGCAGTCCGGCCTTTTACTGGACCGGCATGGGACTCTTCGCCGCCGGCCTCGGCATGTTGATCGTCGGTTTCGTCTATCGCAGCCTCATCGCTGGCCGGCCGCCGGTGACCAACATGTATGAATCGGTCATCTGGGTCGCCTTCGGCGCGACATCGTTCGCGCTGGTGTTCGAGTTGATGTATCGCTCGCGTTACTTCGCAGCAGCGGCGGCGGCTGGCGCGGTTTTCGTGCTGTTGCTGGCCGACCAGTTCCCCAACGTCCTGAACCCGCACATCCAACCGCTGACCCCGGTGTTGCGGGACAATTTCTGGCTCGCAACGCATGTGCTGACGATCACGCTCGGCTATGCTGCGTTCTTCCTGGCCTGGGTCATCGGCCACGTCTCGCTTTTCCTTCATCTCAGGAAACCGAATGCGCGCCCGATCCTTGACGCGCTCACGCAATACACCTACCGCACGATGCAAATCGGTGTGCTGCTGCTGGTCATCGGCACGGGACTGGGCGGATTGTGGGCAAACTACTCTTGGGGCCGCTTCTGGGGCTGGGACCCGAAGGAAACATGGTCGCTCATCGCGCTATTGAGCTATCTCATCGTCCTCCACGGCCGTTACAGCGGATGGCTGACAACTTTCTCGCTTAACGTTGCTGCATGTATTTGCTTCAATTCCGTATTGATGGCGTGGTATGGCGTCAACTTCGTGCTCCCCACCGGCCTGCACTCTTACGGTTTCGGCACCGGTGGTCTCGGCTACGTTACGACGTTCGTGCTGGCGGATGCAGCGTTCGTGGCCTTTGCCGCGTGGCGTTTCAAGCGGGCCGCCGTCAGCCCGATGCCGGCCAAGAGTTGAAGCTAGCGCGCTACCGCGCGCAATCCGATGCGACCTGATTCGTGTTCTTCAGCCGCCAGGAGTCATAAAAGAACCTCTTGTCGTCGGGATCGGTGACGCATCCCGTCAGACACAATAGCCACAGCAATGCCAGGACATAAACCAGCCACAAGCCGGTACACGTGGCGCGCTCGGGCAAACTTGCCCCGACTGAGAACACGGACGGAAAACTATTCATCCACGGTTTCATGCGCTTCCCTCTGACTGGGCGAAGATGCGCCTGGCCTCATAGAGCATGCGACGCACCTGTCTGTCTTCCGTAAGATCACAAAGACCCGCGCAGTGTTTCAGATAATCGAAACGCAACCTGCCTTTGACTCCCATTTCTTGCGCCTCCTTTTCCGCGCGCAGAAGCTCCTGAAGTTGCGCCCGCCGCTCGCCATAGTTCTTCGCCACCTTCCCCTCCAGCTTTTTACAATGCTTGGTTTGATGCGACTTCATGATATCCCGCCTTGAGCTTCGTTGGCCGGTGCTCAATCGTGGTTGCCGTCGTCCGCAAAGCGGCATTTCTTCCCGCCGATGGCGCGTTCGACGCGCCACGCCGTGTTCAACCAATGGCTTTGGCGCGGGCCGCAATTTCCAGTCGTCTCGGATGGCAACAGTAACGGGCGGCGCCAAAGCTCAAGGCGTGAGCACAAAGAGCGGACTTCTCGCTTTGACAATCCACAAGGTCGCCACACCCGTTAAGCGAGGCACGGCACATGGGAATATTCGGAGACCTGTCTGCCAGAATGGATGACGGTCGTTCACCGACTCCGTGCATTATTTTTGTGCTATTCATGAAATTCGTCTCACCGACGACTTGCGCTCTGCTTATTCGCCAGGAGGCGGACCCGGGGGCCGGCCGTGCTGTCGACCGCCCGGAGGTTGGGGACGATTCTTTTGAAGTTCGTCGAACTTCTTCTGCTGATCAGCCGTCAGGACCACCTTGATCGCCGTGTCCATGGTGGCACGAAGCTCCTTCATCTTCGCCATCTTGTCCTCGTTGGACAATGTCGTGTCCTCCATCACGGCGTCCATCTTCAGACGCCACACGTCAAAGATCACCTTGATTTCGGCCTGTTGGTCCGAGGTGAGGCTCAGGGCGCTGGTGAGCATTGCCACGGGATCACGCCGCGTCCCACCTGGAGGGGGGCAGCCATCCGGAGGCGGAGGCGGGGATGTTTGGGCATATGCGAGGCCGAAGCCCGCGGCACAAGCCAGCGCTACGATGATCGTCTTCGATACAGTTCTCATGCAGTTGTTCTTTCGCTCCATTGTGAAGTGATGACACTTCGGATTAATTTCACTGACTCTTAAAACGATGCGAACATGACAAATGGCCCCGATGCTGCATGACAGATTTGTAATCGAGCGACGCTTGGTTCCGGTCCTGATTGCCGCTATGCTGCCGTTGTGAAGGTTTTGGTCGTTGAAGACGAAAAGAAGATCGCCAGCTTCGTCCGAAAGGGTCTGGAGGAGCAGGGATTTGCCGTGGAGTCTTGCGCGCGCGGCGACGACGCCTACACGATGGCGCGCTCGCAGGCCTTCGACGTCATCGTGCTGGACATCATGCTGCCGGGCCGTGACGGCCTCAGCATTCTGCGCAGTCTGAGGGAGCAAAAGAACACCGTGCCGGTCATCCTCCTGACCGCGCGTGCCGAGCCGAACGAACGCATCGAGGGCCTCAATCTCGGCGCGGATGATTATCTGACGAAACCGTTCTACATCCAGGAACTCATTGCCCGCATTCACGCAGTGACGCGGCGCGCTTCGGGCGAACCGTCAAGCGTTTTGCGGGCAGGCCGTCTGACGATGAACGTCATGACGCGGCAGGTCACCGTGGGCGAAAGGCACATCGAATTGACGCCGCGTGAATTCAATCTGCTGGAGTATCTCATGCGTTCGCCCGGCCGCGTCCTTACACGCACACAAATCCTGGAACGGGTCTGGGGCTATGCCTTCGACCCGCAGACCAATCTCGTGGATGTGAACATCCAGCGGCTCCGCAAGAAACTCGATCCCGACAGCAAGGCTGATTTCATCGAAACCATCCGCAGCGTCGGCTATCGTTTTTTGAAGTCTGAGTAAATGAAACACAGTTCCTTCACGCTGAAACTCGCTCTGTTATCGGCGCTAGGGTCCGGAGTGGTGACGCTGGCCATTGGATATTCCTTTCTCTCCATTATTACTCAAATCAATTACCAGCGGATTGATAACGAGATCAGAAGGCTGGCTTATCCGAAGACCCTTCGGTCGCATGATCCGGATTACTGGCCGCAGTTCGAATGGTCTCTGCGTTTCATTCTCGGCGACGAAAAAGCGCGCCAATTCATTGTAAAAGTCTTCGACCGCAACGGCAAAGTGTTGCACGTTTCGCCGCATCGGCCGGGATCACTGGCCGACAAGCTGTCACTCACACCGGGCGATTCCGAGAAACACATCGCGTCCATCCAACTGCCGCAAAACCCGTCGTTGCGTCTGTCCCCGTTGGAGCCGGCCGTGAGCGAACAACAACCCCTTTTCGGCATTGCCGACGTTAATCTCTTTCGTCTCGCGGGTCTTCCTTTTGTCCGCACCATGCGGCAGCCCGCGCTTGCCACCTTCACCACCGATGGTGAGGCATGGCGTGTTGCAGCAATGGGCAACGAGCAAGTCACGCTCGTGATCGGCTGGAACCTGGCCGAATTGCACGCCGAGTTGGGGCGATATCGGAACGCGTTTCTCATCGCTGCGCCCGCGTCCCTGTTGTTGCTGTTTGTCGCGGGCTTATGGCTGGCCCGGCAAGCGTTGCGGCCGGTGCGGCTCATCGCGCAAACCGCCGGCCATATCACCGCCCAAAACCTTTCGCAACGGATTCCAGACACAAGCGCTGCTCGCGAATTTCAGCATCTGATCGAGGTCATTAACGGCATGTTGGATCGGCTGGAGAGCAGCTTCCAACAAGCTTCCCGTTTCAGCGCCGACGCGGCCCACGAATTGAAGACACCGCTGACCATCTTGCAGGGCCAGATAGACCAGGCGCTGCAACACGCGCCCGACGGCTCGCCCGAACAGGGCGCTTACACCAACTGGCTCGACGAGGTGCAGCGGTTGAAGGCCATCGTGCACAAACTGCTGTTGCTATCCCAGGTCGATGCCGGCCATCTCCGCGCGACCCTCACCCGCGTCAATCTCAGCGAACTGGTCGAATCCGCCGCGGAAGACCTCCGCGTCATCGCTCCGCAGCTTGTTCTGCGGCCAGAGATTGCGCCCGATATCTGGGTGGAGGCCGACGCCGATCTGCTCAACCAGTTGTTGTGCAATCTCACCAGCAACGCCGTGAAGTTCAACGAACAGCGCGGCCAGATCGAAATACACTTGCGGTCATTGGCCGGCGTTACGTCCCTGGCCATCGCAAACACTGGCCAGACCATTCCGCGTAAAGACCATGACCAGGTCTTCGACCGTTTCTACCGTGCGGACAAATCGCGCGGGCGCCATGTGGACGGCGTCGGCTTGGGGCTGAGTCTTTCGCGGGAAATCGCGCGCATCCACCATGGCAACCTCGCTCTGCAGAATGATCGCGACGGTTGGACCACGTTCGTTCTCACGCTGCCGCGCTGCCAATCGGGCCAACCGGGTTGACCACAAGGATGACCGTTGTCTGCCACCCGCTTCTGTCACCGGACCATCAGCCGTTGACTACTCATACGCATACCCGATGTGAAACGTCACGCGACCGTCGTCGAGTTGGCGAACGCGGGTGATGTGAACGGGCAGGCCGCCGCCAAGTTGCGCGCGGCTGGAAGGCTTGGTGTGGGGCGTGAAGGCGTTATTGGCGGCGCTCGGATACGGCACCGACCGCAGATAGACCCGCGGCCCCATCGGCCCTTCGACGCCGTGCGATTCCTCCAGGAACGGCCTGTCGTGGACCACGCGCCAGATGAGCAGCCCTTCCGAAGGCAGGCTTTGGTCGAAGCCTTTTTTGCGCCGGTTCTCCAACAGGAAATACTCGCTGCCATCCGGCCGTGCCAGCACTTTGAAACACTCGCTCGTCGAGCCCTCGACGGGCGCGAGGATGAGTTTCTGTTTCACCGTCGGATCAATGACCGCCGGCTTCAACCAGCCAAGTTGCTCTTTGCACCACGCCGAGAAGTGTTGCGGCCGACCGCCGGTGATCTGGTTTGACATCGCACACCAAACCCACGCCCCCTCGGAACCGGGATTCTCCGGTCGTGCGTAGAGGTCGGGCAATCCCAGCAGATGGCCAAACTCGTGGCCGAACAAACTGACCGAACTCATCCGCGAACCGCCTTCCGGGCAGATGACATAGGGCCACTGCCGGTCGCGATAACGCGTGTTGCCGCGGTGCGGCCAGTAGAGACTGCCGCGAGTCACCTGCGGAACGCGGTCGCCCGCGTAAATGAACAGCAGCCCATCGAATCCCGCCAGCGTGTTGGTGCCTTCCCGACCCAGCAGCGCGTCCAGCGCCTCCGTGAAGAACGCCGTCTTGGTCGTCCGCGAGGTGCCGGGCATGAAATCGCCGCGTTTCTTGTCGATCTTCACCCAATCGAATATCTTGCCGTCGAACCTGAAGGCGCCGCTGGACATCTCGCGGTAGTAATCGTTCACGCTGCCGAACACCGCCTGTCCGGTCGCGTTGCTGCGGCTGGCATACGTGCCGGCGCTGAACAACGCGGTGCTCCAGTCGCGCGCAGTGATCGTCGCGTTGCGCTTCATGTCGGCAAACTCCACCGGCACCACCGCCAGACGATAGGTCTCCTTCTTCCAGAACTTGCGGTTATACCAGGCCCGATCTTCGGGATTCGCACTCGGGTCGGGAGCCAACGTCAGCGTCTTCTCCAATTCCACGCCACCGCGCCGCACCGTCACGGCCATCTGTTCACCCGGCGCTTTGTCGGCAATCGTATCGCTCAGGTCCGACGCGCGCAGGAACGGTGTGCCGTCTGTTTTCACAATGACATCGCCCACCTTCAACCCCGCCTTCGCGGCCGGCATGTCCTTGGAGAGCCGAACAACCACCGCCCCATCGCCCTCCTTCGCATTGGCAATGCGCAAGCCAAGCAACACGTGCTGGCCGCTCAATTTCAGCGGGCGGCTCGTGGCCGCCAGCGTCGCAACAAGTTCCATGCGCCGGCTGCCACGCGCGATGGTGAGCGTGAGGTCGTCACCCGGCGCTTTGGACCCGAGCAGGTCCCGCAACTCTTCGGCGTCCGACGGCGCGCGACCATTGGCCTTGAGCAACAGGTCACCTCGTTTCAGTCCGGCCTTGGCCGCGGGCGAATCAGGCTCAACGTCCACAACGGCGAGTTTTCCGCCTTTCGCAGGCTCAACACTCACCCCGAGATAACCCGTCTGTCCCACGGGAGCCGTGCGAGCCCTGGCAACGACCTGTGTCGTGACCGCCGTGGCAACGGTTCGAAACTCCGAGAGATCGGACGTTGACTCGGCCGCAATCGCCAGGCTGAGGGGCAACCAGCCAGCCAGCAAGGCAGCGAGTACGAATAGGTGTCGTCGTTCAGTTTTCAACATGGAGAGAATTAGCCCCTAACTGTTCACTCGTCGAGTTTCAAAACCCACAGTCGGCATCCCCGGTTCAGTAAAGTGTCTTGCCACGAAACGCCCGGGGCGATTGGCCTGTGCGCCGGTGAAACCAATGACTGAAATGGGAGACATCGTTGAAGCCCAGACGCAACGCGACCGCCTTGATCTGGGCGTTGCGCTGCTGTAGCGCGACGGTGGCGGCCTGCAAGCGAAGCCGTTCCAGATACCGGTGCGGCGTGGTGTGAAAATGCATCAGGAACAATCGTTCCAACTGGCGGCGGCCCAGTCCGCAGTCGTGCGCCACGCGGTTTACGTCCAGCGGCTCATGCAGCGGCCATGTTTTCAGGAGCCGTTGCGCGGCTTCGACGCGCTCATCGAGCGCATGTGGGCGGCTCGAACGAACTCCGCACCGGTCCATGGTTGCCGCGTATGCCTCCAGCCAATTGGGCAACGCGCGCAACAGCCAGAGAAACCTGGGCTGGTTGAAACGAAACCGCCTCATATCCCCGTCCACCTCGGACGTGGCCCGCTTCACGACCCGCACAAGCTGGCGGCCGGCCTTCTCCAGAGCGGGGATGTTGCGCGCACTCACCACCAGCGGCAAACCGTGGTCATACCAGTGCCGCCCATCCAACCATTGCGCGCAGAACGCCACTGACAGAATGTGGACCCTGGGACTGAACCGTTGATGGCGCGTGCGCGGCGGCGCCAGCATCCATTCGCCCTTGCCAGCCCGGCAAACATCACCGTCGCACCGGACCTCGGCCCATCCTTCGCGCACGAGCCAGGCGCTGTTATATCCCGCCTCCCGCTGCCATTCCGTAGGCGTGGTCCACGCGGGTTTCAAATGGTCGTAGGCCCACAACAACTGGCTCTGGAGTTGCAGCCACTCGCCGTAGGTGTGTTCGGTCTTCATCGGCCGGCATCGTCCGCCGCATGTCGTCCAGCGTCAACTTTATATCAACACCCGTCAACTTCAGTTCCTTGAACAAACCTTCGTTCGCGCCTAGTCTTGCCCCGTGATTTCGTCCAGTGAATCAAGCGACAGAAAAACTTCATGAACACGAGACATCCTTCAGCAACACCCCACCTGGCATCCATCGCGGCCATTATCATGATCTGCTCAGGCAGTCTCGCAGGGATGAATTCACAGGCATCCGAATCCCCGCTCGAAATCAGCGGCGTTTATCCCCACCTCGCAGCATTCAACGGCGTCGGTGAGTTCATCCGTCACGGCGAATGCGGCATCGGCGCAGTGGTGCCGTGGGCGGGCAAGCTCTGGTTCATCACCTATCCACCGCACGCCACGCGCGGCAGCAACGACAAGCTCTATGCCATTGCGCCAGACATGAAGACGCTGGAGATCCGCCCGGAGAGCGTCGGCGGCACGCACGCCTGCCGGATGATTCACAAGGAATCGGACCAGCTCATCATCGGCCCCTACTTCATTGACGCGAAAGGCAACGTCCGCGTTTGCGACGTGAAGAAAAAACTCATCGGCCGCATGACGGCGGTGATGCGGCACCTGACCGATCCCGCGAACCGTGTCTATTTCTTCGACATGGAAGGCGCAATCTATGAAGTGGACGTCCACACGCTCGAAGTAACCAGGCTTTTCGCCAAACCCGTTCCCGGCTGGCACGGCAAAGGCGGCTACACCGCGCAAGGCCGCGTCGTCATCGCCAACAACGGGGAGAACGCCGCCGGCAAGGAACCGAAGGAGTACCTTGCGAAACTCCCGCCGAAGCGCGCCGAGGACGCCGGCGTGCTGGCCGAGTGGGACGGCAAGGAGTGGCGCATTATTGAGCGGCATCAGTTCACCGACGTGACCGGCCCCGGTGGCATCCACGGTTCGCCGGACGACCGCGCCCCCCTCTGGGCCATCGGCTGGGACAAGCGCAGCGTCATCCTGAAACTGCTCGACGGCGGCCAGTGGTTCACGTTCCGCGTGCCGAAAGGCGACTATGCGTTCGACCCGAGGCATGGCTGGTTCACTGAATGGCCGCGCATCCGCGAAGTGACCGGCGGAAAATTCCTGATGGTCATGCACGGGCAGATGTTTGATTTTCCGCCGACGTTCTCGCGCGCGAACACCGCCGGCATCCGGCCGGTTTGCACACACCTGCGCTACGTGCCCGATGTATGCGAATGGAACGGCAGGATCGTCATCGCCTCCGATGACACATCTGTCATGGCCAATCCGCTGGCCGGCCAGTCGCAATCCAATCTCTGGTTCGGCGATTGGGATGAGTTGAAAACGTGGGGACCGACCGCCGGCTGGGGCGGCGTCTGGGTCGACGACCCGGTGAAGAGGAATGCACCAAGCGATCCGTTCCTGTTCGCCGGCTACACGCGACGCGTGCTGCACGTCTCGCATCTGGCGGACACGGCCGTCACATTCACCGTCGAGGCCGACCCGAAAGGCAACGGCGACTGGCAGCCGATCCAGAAGATCGAAGTGCCCGCGAAGAGCTATCGGCACCACGTCTTCGACTCCAGCATGAAAGCCGAGTGGGTGCGGCTGAAGGCCGACAAGGATTGCGTGGTGAGCGCCTATTTCCACGTCAGCGGTGGCGGCACAGCACCCCGAAGCGCCCGCGCCGGCAAGAGTGCCAGCGCCGCAACGCACGCGCTCATCCGGCCGGCAAAAGCGAACCGGAATCTCCAAATCGTCACCGCCGGCGGCTACTATGAAGCAGACGAAACACTCGCGTTCACCGCGATGGCCGAGCCGGAGGAAGCCAGGACCATCCGCCCGAAGCTGGAGGTGCATCCGGATTTCACCGTGGACGCTGCATCCGTCGTCATCACTGACAAGAACGGCAGCCGCTGGCGGCTGCCGAAGACCGACGCGACGTTCGACCGGCCATTCGTGGGCGGCTGGCCCCGCGGCGTGCGCGAGGTAGAGAGCGAGCGCAACCTCGCCAACTTCCACGGCATCTTCTACGAAATCCCGCGTTCCAGCGGCCTGAAAAACCAGGAGCAGCCCGACTACCGCAAGATGAAGCCTGTCGCTGCGCACCGGATGCACATCGCCGACTTTTGCACCTGGCGCGGGCTGATGGTGATGTCCGGCGAGTTCGACGCGCCATCCATCGGCCGCATCTTCAAGTCCGCCGATGGCAAGGTCGCGCTCTGGTTCGGCAAAGCAGATGACCTCTGGCAACTTGGCAAACCCGCCGGCCGCGGCGGCCCGTGGAACGAGACGCCGGCGAAGGCCGGCGAGCCAAGCGACCCGTTCCTGATGACGAATTTCGCGCGCAAGTCACTCACGCTCTCCCACGACGCGAAGGAACCGGTGACGTTCACCGTGGAAGTGGATTTTCTGGCAACCGGCGTCTGGCACGAATACAACTGCTTCACCGTCGAGCCGGGCAAACAGTTCACGCACGTTTTCCCCGACGGCTATGCCGCCCACTGGGTCCGTCTCAAGTCCAACCGCGACGTAAAGGCGACGGCGACGTTTGCCTATAGCGCTGACTGAACCACGCGGCTCAGTCCGCAAGCGTGCGGAATAACGTGTGTAGCCGTTGTGTGACAGGGCCAGGCTTGCCGGTGGCGATGCGGCGATCATTGACTTTGACAACGGGGAGAACTTCCGTGGTCGTGCCGGTCAGGAAGACTTCGTCGGCGGCGAGGAGATCGTCGAGCGTGATGCGGCGCTCTTCCATCGGCACGCCGTTCTTGCGGGCGAGGGTGATCACTTCTTCGCGTGTGATGCCACTGAGGATACGGGTGCTCAGCGGCGGCGTGACGACGACACCGGAGGCAACGATGAAGACGTTTGCGGAAGCACATTCGTTGACCGTGCCGTCTTTCTCGACGAAAAGTGCCTCGAAGCAACCCGCGGCCGCGGCGCGCTGAGAGGCCAGCACGTTCGGCAAAAGGCAAACGGTCTTGATGTCGCAACGCTGCCAGCGAATGTCGTCGGCGGTCATGATCGCCACTCCCCGCTCGCGCATCGCGTCCGTTGGAAGCTCCAGTTTGCGCACCGTGATCACTAACGTCGGAGGGACCGCTTGCGGAAATACTTTCGCCCGCTTCGTCGCGCCACGCGTGATTTGAAGATAGACCAGCGAATCGGTGAAGCCCGCGCGCTTCACGGCGTCGTTGATAATCTCCTCCAGGGCTGCGGAGGTGAACGCATGTTTCAACCCGATGGCATCGAGGCTGCGAAAGAGGCGGCGCATGTGTTCCTCGACCGCGTGCAGCCGGCCCTGATAGGTGCGCAGCACTTCATAGATGCCGTCGCCGAGTTGGAAGCCGCGGTCTTCGACGGACACGACCGCATCTTCAATAGGGGAAAACTTGCCGTTGACGTAAGCGATGGAAGGCATGGTGAAGAAAACGAAATGCGAACTGTGATGATGCCGGCGCGTCAGTAGCTCAACGCGGCGAACACCGGATACTTCGCCAACTTCGCTGTGCCTGCGAAGAACTTCAACTCGATCAGGAAATCGCACTCGGCAACCTTGGCGCCAAGCTGTTCGACGAGTTTCGCGGCAGCAGCAGCGGTGCCGCCGGTGGCGAGCACGTCGTCCACGATCACAACTCGATCACCCGCCTTGACGGCGTCGATGTGCATCGAGAGCGTCTCGCGACCGTATTCGAGTTCGTAAGTTTCCTCGACGGTCTTGTAGGGCAGCTTCCCTTTCTTGCGCACTGGCACGAAGCCGACACCGAGCTGGTAGGCGACCGCGCCGGCAAAGATGAAGCCGCGCGCATCGATGCCAATAATGGCATCAGGCTTTTGTTTGCTGTGGCGATCCACAAACAGATCCACGGCGGCGCGGAACAGCTTCGGCTGTTGCAGCATCGGCGTGATGTCTTTGAAGATGACCGGCGGTTTCGGGAAATTGGGGATGTCGCGGATGGCGGCTTTGATTTCAGCTAGGGTGGCAGACATGGTGGCTATCGGGTCCGTTTGGGTTTTTCCTGCTTCTCCATCATTTTGCGGAGTTTCCGCAAGGCGATGTTCTGAATCTGGCGGATGCGCTCGCGGGTCACGTTCAGTTCGGCGCCGATTTCCTCCAGCGTCTGTTCCTTGCCGCCGTCGAGGGCAAAGCGGTGACGAAGGATCAATTGCTCCCGCTCGTCGAGCTTGTGCAGCAAGGCCGTGATGTCCTGCTTCGTGGACTTGTCCTTGAGCGTCTCGAACGGATCGAGTGCGTTTTCGTCGCCGATGATCTCGCCAAACTCCGTGGTCTCGTCCTCGCCAATCGGCGCTTCGAGGGACGCCGGCCGGATGCTGACGGTGCGCAACTCGGAGACTTTCGCCGCCGAAATGCCCAGATCCTTGCCCAGTTCCGCGTCGGTTGGATCGCGGCCCAGCTTCTCGCTGAGCTTGATGGCGGCGCGGCGCATCTTGCCGATCTTATCCACCAGATGCACCGGCAGGCGGATGGTCTTGGCCTGATTGGCCAACGCGCGCTTCATGGACTGCTTGATCCACCATGAAGCGTAAGTGGAAAGTTTGCCGCCCTTCTTCGGGTCAAACCGCTCGACGGCTTTCATCAGGCCGATGTTGCCTTCGCTGATAAGGTCGAGCAGCGGCAGGCCGAGGCCGGAGTAGTCATGCGCGATCTTGACGACGAGCCGGAGGTTGGAACGGATCATCTTGTCGCGGGCGGCCTTGTCGCCCTTCTTGATCCGTTTGGAAAGGTCCACCTCGTCCTTGCGGGTCAGCAGAGGAATCTGACCAATCTCCCGCAGGTAAATTTTGATGCCGCCTTCGCTCTCCGTTCGGTCGAATCGCATGGTGACACTCCCAGGAACGCGGCCACCGGGATTACCGGTGGCCGCGCCACATTCCCTAGACTAAACTACTCCGCCGTTTGCTCAAGCTTTACTTCTCAATCGCAGCTTGCGCGGCAGCCAGCCGGGCAATCGGCACGCGGAACGGCGAGCAGCTGACGTAGTTCATGCCAACGCGATGGCAGAACTTCACGCTCTCCGGATCGCCACCGTGCTCACCGCAGATGCCAACCTTGAGGTTGGGGCGGGTCTTGCGGCCGCGCTGGATGCCAAACTTGATGAGTTCACCGACGCCATCCTGATCGAGTGTCTGGAACGGATCGTCCACCAGGATCTTGTTGCTGACGTAGTCAGGCAGGAAGCTGCCGATGTCATCACGGCTGAAGCCGAAGCTCATCTGCGTCAGGTCGTTGGTGCCGAAGCTGAAGAACTCACCCACCTCGGCCATCTTGCCGGCGCGCAACGCGGCGCGCGGGATTTCGATCATCGTGCCGAACATGAACGGCAGTTTCTTCAGACCGAACTTCGCCTTCACCTCGGCGGCCACCCTGTCCACGATTGCGCGCTGATGGATCAGCTCGTTGGCGGCGCAGGTCACCGGGATCATGATCTCCGACTCGACCTTCTTGCCGGCCTTGATCAATTCCGCAGTGGCTTCGAGGATCGCGCGCACCTGCATCTCGGTGATCTCCGGATAGGTGATACCGAGGCGGACGCCACGATGACCGAGCATCGGGTTGGTCTCATGCAACGCTTCGCCGCGCTTCTTGACTTCGTTGATGTCAATCTTGAGCGCGTTGGCGAGTTCCTGGAGTTTGTCTTCGGCCTTCGGCACGAATTCGTGCAGGGGCGGATCGAGCAGACGGATGGTCAGCGGATGACCGTTCAACTCCTCGAGCGTCGCCTTCACGTCGCGCTTCACGAACGGGAACAACTCATCGAGGGCCTTGCGGCGCTCGGCGAGCGTCTTGCTCATGATCATCTTGCGCAACAGGAACAGCGGCTGGTCGCTGCCTTCGCCGTAGAACATGTGTTCGGTGCGGAACAGGCCGATGCCTTCCGCGCCAAACTTGATCGCCTGCGCGGCATCCTTCGGCGTGTCGGCGTTGGTGCGAATCTTCAACACGCGGACCTTGTCCACGAGCTTCATGAGCGTGGTGTAGGCGGTGTTGTGCTCGAGGTCCACGGCCACAAGCGGCACCTGGCCGAGATAAACGTGGCCCTTGGTTCCGTTGAGGCTGATCCAATCGCCTTCCTTGACGACGGTACCTTTCTTGGTGCTAAAGGACTTGCCGTCGTCGCTGACTTCGAGATCGCCGCAGCCGACGATGCAGCACTTGCCCCAACCGCGGGCGACGAGCGCCGCATGGCTGGTCATGCCGCCTTTGCTGGTGAGGATGGCCTGCGCCTTGTGCATGCCGTCCACGTCCTCGGGCGAAGTCTCTTCGCGAACGAGGATGACTTTCTCTCCGCGCGAAGCCCACTCGACCGCGTCTTTCGAGGAGAACACAACACGGCCAATGGCGCCGCCGGGACCGGCAGGCAAACCCTTGGCGATGACGTTGGTGATGGCTTCGGCCTTCGGATCGAGCATCGGCAGGAGCAGCTCGACGAGCTGGTTCGGCGCGACACGCTTGATGGCCGTGTGGGCGTCAATCAGCTTCTCCTTATACATGTCCGTGGCCATGCGGACGGCTGCGACACCGTTGCGCTTGCCAACGCGGCATTGGAGCATGAACAGGCGGCCCTTCTCGATCGTGAACTCGATGTCCTGCATATCCTTGTAGTGCTTCTCAAGGCGCTTCTGGATGCCGTCGAGTTCGTTGTAGATCGGCGGCATGATCTGCTGCAGCGTGGGCATGTCCTTGCTGTGATCGTTCTTGGACTTCTCGTTGATCGGGCCGGGTGTGCGGATGCCGGCGACGACGTCTTCGCCCTGCGCGTTGACGAGATATTCACCGTAGAAATACGGCTCGCCGTTGCCGGGGTTGCGTGTGAACGCCACGCCCGTGGCGCAATCATCGCCCATATTGCCGAACACCATGCTCTGCACGTTGACGGCGGTGCCCCACTCGTCAGGAATCTTTTCGATGCGGCGATACTCGACTGCGCGCTTGCCGTTCCAACTCATGAACACAGCGCCGATGCCGCCCCAGAGCTGCGCGAGCGGATCTTCGGGGAACGGCTTGCCAAGCACTTCCTTGACTTTCTGCTTAAACTCGGCGACGAGGCCCTTGAGGTCGTCGGCGGTCAGTTCGGTGTCGGACTTGTAGCCCTTGGCGTGTTTGACTGCCTCAAGCCGCTCATCGAGCAACTTGCGGATGCCTTTGCCGCCCTTGGGCTCGATGCCCTCGGCCTTTTCCATCACCACGTCAGAATACATCATGACGAGGCGGCGATAAGCGTCGTACGCGAAACGGGGATTCTTGGTCTGCGCAATGAGGCCCTGAACGGTGGTGTCGTTGAGACCGACGTTGAGCACCGTGTCCATCATGCCCGGCATCGAACGGCGCGCGCCGGAACGGACCGAGACGAGCAGCGGATTGTTCGGGCAGCCAAATTTCTTGCCCATCAACTCCTCGACCTTTGCGAGCGCGGCGCCTACCTGCTCTTTGAGCACTTTCGGGTAGGTGTGCTTGTTGTCGTAGTAGTGGGTGCAGACTTCGGTGGTGATGGTGAATCCCGGAGGCACCGGCAGGCGCAGGCTCGGATGGCCGGCCATCTCAGCGAGGTTGGCGCCTTTGCCGCCGAGGAGGTTCTTCATCGACTCGTTGCCGTCGGCCTTGCCGCCGCCGAAGAAATACACGCACTTGGGGGTCTTGCCGCTCTTGGCGGCCTTGGAAGCTTTTGTTTTAGCCATGGTATTAGTCCTAATTCGTTATATGTGACTTTGGACGGCGAAACCCCGCCGCCAAAGAAACCGGGAGTCTAGTGAAATGCCGCCGCCTGTCAAGGTCGCAACGGGATAAAAGCCAGATAAAACCAGCCTCGTCTTGTGCGCGTCAACAGGTTGTGTTCTCGCTGGAAAAGAGGACGGAAAATGTCCATAAATACCCCGTTGGATGCGTTTTATGATGAGCCCAGACAAAACCGAAGCTGTGCCCCAAAACAACCGTAACGTCTGGTGGATGGCACTGTGCTTGGCGGCGGTGACGCTCGCGGTTTTCTGGCCGGCAACGCAGTGCGACTTCGTCAATTACGACGACAACGATTATGTGACAAGCAACAGTCACGTGCAGAAAGGCCTGACGGCAGAAAACGTCCGCTGGGCATTCACAGTCTATTACGAAGGCCTCCGAATTCCACTGACGTGGCTTTCGCACATTGTGGACTGGCAGCTTTATCGGAGCAATCCCTGGGGACACCACCTGACCAGCATCCTGCTTCACACCGCCAACACGGTGTTGTTGTTTCTTCTACTGCGTTGCATGACCGGCAGCCTGTGGCGAAGCGCAGGGGTCGCCGCGCTGTTCGCGTTGCATCCGCTCCACGTGGAAACAGCAGCGTGGGTATCGGAACGGAAGGGCGTGCTAAGCACGTTCTTCTGGCTGCTGGCACTCTGGAGCTACGCCCGGTATACACAGTTCAACGCGCAAGGGCTGAGGATTCAGGCGCGGAGCGGCTATGCGCTGGCGCTGCTGTTCTTCACCTGCGGCCTGCTGGCCAAACCGATCGTGGTCACGCTGCCGTTTGTGTTGTTGCTGCTGGATTACTGGCCGCTGGAGCGTTGGAAACCCCGGCATATTCCGCAACGCTGGCGCGAACTGATCGTGGAGAAGATCCCGTTCTTCTTGCTGGCGGGAATCGTCAGCCTGGTGACGTTCTGCAAAGCGCCGGATGGCGTTCTCTTGGCAGGCCAGCGTATCAGCAACGCGTTGATTTCCTACCCGCGTTATCTGGGCAAAATGCTCTGGCCCCTTGACCTCGCAGTGCCGTATCCGCATCCGTGGCACTGGCCGCTCTGGGAAGTGTTGCTGGCAACCGCATTTCTGGCGGCGGTGACCCAATGGGTCATCCAACAAGCGCCGCGGCGGGCGTATGTGGCGATGGGTTGGTTCTGGTTTCTCGGCACACTGGTGCCGGTGCTCGGGCTGGTGCGGATGTCGGGACTTTACTCCATTGCCGATCGCTACACTTACGTCCCGTTGATCGGGATTTTTGTGGCGGCGGCTTGGGCCGCGGGCGAAGCGGCATCGCGGTCAAGGCATTGGAGAACCGCGGTCAGCGCGCTGGCGGTGTTGCTGCTGTGCTCTTGCGCCTGGCGCACGGTTCATCAACTGGGTTTCTGGCGCGACAGCGGCACATTGTTCACCCACGCGCTCCAGGTGACTGATAAGAACTTCATCGCCCACACCAATCTGGGCTTCCACCTTGAGAACAGCGGTCGCTTGGATGAGGCAATAAAGCATTACATGGCGGCAGTGAGAATCTGCCCGCAATATGGCACCGCTTGGAATAATCTGTTTAATGCTCAGACTGCCAGGGAGCGCCTCAAGAAGAACGGCGACAAGCGGAAAGAGTGAGGTTTCCCCGGGATGGGCAACAGCGCATCTCTTTCACATCCCGGCCATCCTTGTCCGGCCCGGGCAGATCATAATCAGTCTGCGATCACACTGGAAATACAGGCGAGAACTGGCCATAAATAGCCACTCGTGTGATTTGTGAAGAGCCTCGACAACACTGAAACTGTGTTCACGAACAGCCGGCGCGGCGCCGTCTGGATGGCGCTATGGTTGGCCGTGGTGACTCTTGCAGTGTTTTGGCGGGCGACAGAATGCGGTTTCATCAACTACGACGACCCCAATTACGTCACCAGCAACAGCCATGTGCAACGGGGTCTGACGGCGGAAAGCATCCGATGGGCGTTCACGACCAACAACGAGGACCTTTGGATTCCACTGACGTGGGTTGCCCACATCCTGGACTGGCAGATTTACGGGAATAACCCGTGGGGACATCATCTGACCAATGTGCTGCTTCATACCGTCAATACGGTGCTGCTGTTCATCCTGCTGCGTTTCATGACCGGCAGCCTGTGGCGAAGCGCACTGGTGGCTGCGCTGTTCGCGTTACACCCGCTCCACGTCGAAACGGTGGCGTGGGTGTCGGAGCTTAAGGGCGCGTTGAGCACCCTGTTCTGGCTGCTGACGCTGGGTGCCTATGCCGGGTATGTGAGATTCAAGGCTCAAGAAATCAGGAGCCGGGCGGGAGGTTGTTATGCGGCAGCACTTTTGTTTTTCGCCTGCGGCCTGATGGCCAAACCGATTGTGGTGACGCTGCCGTTTGTGTTGTTGCTGCTGGATTATTGGCCGCTGGAACGGTGGAAGCCTTCACATACGTTGCTACGCTGGCGCGAACTGGCGGTGGAGAAAACTCCGTTCTTCCTGCTGGCGGCCGTTTCCAGCGCGCTGACGTTTTCAGCTGCCTCGACGAGCATCCTGGCCTTGGACCAGCGCATCAACAACGCTCTGGTGTCCTACCCGCGTTATCTGTGGAAAACGCTCTGGCCGGCGGAGCTTGCCCTCCCGTATCCGTATCCGCCGACGTGGAACTGGCCGATCGGAGTGGTCATTCTGGCCGTCGTTTTTCTGGTGGTCACCACTGGCTGGGTTGTCCGCCGGGCGCGGCAGCGGCCGTATCTGGCCACAGGCTGGTTCTGGTTTCTCGGCACGTTGGCGCCGGTGCTCGGGGTAGTGAGGATGGGAACTTATTCCCTGGCTGACCGCTACACCTATATCTCGTTGATCGGCATCTTCCTGATCGTGGCATGGGCGGCGGGCGAAGCCGTAGCGAGATATAATCCACGGAAAAGCGTGGTCATCGCACTGGCGGGGATGCTGCTGGGCTTGTGCGCCTGGCGCACGGATTACCAGCTTGGGTTTTGGACAGATAGCGGCACGCTATTCACACACACTCTTGCGGTGACCGATAGGAACTGCTTCGCTCACTCCAGCCTCGGCACTTACCTTCTGAGCAAGGGCCGTACAGACGAGGCGATGCAACACTACCGCGAGGCGGTAAAGATATGGCCCCAAGGCGCGCGGGTCATCATTATGCATCCCGGCGGAACGAATCCACAATCCGCCGGGGGCCACCTTAAGAGCGGCCACTAGCGAGAGAAGAACAAGTTCCGGTCGCGCTGGCTCAGGTGTGCATCGTCAGCAGGAACTCGGCGTTGCTCTTGGTCTTCTTCAGACGTTCGAGAACCAGTTCCATCGCTTCCACTGGCGGCACGCCGGAGAGGGCGCGGCGCAAGATGTAGATGCGGCTCATCTCGTCGGGGTGGTAGAGCAACTCCTCCTTGCGCGTGCCGCTCTTCTCGATGTTGATGGCCGGGAAAACGCGTTTATCCACCAGGTGGCGGTCAAGGCACAATTCCATGTTGCCCGTGCCCTTGAACTCCTCGAAGATGACCTCGTCCATGCGCGAGCCGGTGTCAATCAACGCGGTGGCGATGATCGTCAGCGATCCGCCTTCCTCAATGTTGCGCGCGGCGCCGAAGAACCGCTTCGGCTTGTGGAGCGCGTTGGCGTCCACGCCGCCGGAAAGAATCTTGCCCGAGTGCGGCTGGAGGGTGTTGTAAGCGCGCGCCAGACGCGTGATGGAGTCGAGCAGGATCACCACGTCTCTCTTGTGCTCGACGAGGCGTTTGGCCTTCTCAATGACCATCTCGGCGACCTGGGCGTGGCGCTCGGGCGGCTCGTCGAAGCAGGAACTGACCACCTCACCCTTGACGGTGCGCTCCATGTCGGTGACCTCTTCCGGGCGCTCGTCAATGAGCAGGACGATCAGGAATATTTCGGGATGATTGGTGGCGATGGAATTGGCAAGTTTCTGGAGCAGGATGGTCTTGCCGGTGCGCGGCGGCGCAACGATCAGGCCGCGCTGGCCCATGCCGATCGGCACCAGCATATCCATCGCGCGCATCGCGATCTCGTCGGGCTTGCTGGTGATTTCAAGCTGGATGCGCCGGCGCGGGAACAATGGCGTGAGATTGTCGAAGAGGACCTTGTCCTTGGCCTTCTCGGGATCTTCGCCAAAGACGGCTTCGAGTTTCAGCAGCGCGAAGAACTTCTCCTTGTCCTTTGGCGGGCGAATCTGGCCGGAAATCAAATCACCATTGGCCAGGTCGAAGCGGCGGATTTGCGATGGCGAGACGTAGATATCTTCGGGACAGGGCAGGTAATTGTAGCTGGGCGAGCGCAGGAAACCGAAACCATCGGGCAGGATTTCGAGCACGCCTTCGCCCACCATGATGACGTTGGACTTGACGGCGGTCGCTTCGAGGATCTTGAAGATGACCTCGTGCTTCTTGAGAACGCCGACGCCCTCGATGTTGAGTTCGCGCGCCAGCTTGTTGAGTTGCGGCACGGCGATCTTCTGCAGATCGGCGAGATAGATGTTGCCGCCTTCGGCGATCACCTTGCGAACACTGTCTTCCGCGGCTGCCGAAACGGTTGCATGCACTTCGGGCGAGGCTTTTCTGATCGCCCTTTCTTCGGAGGCGAGCGCTTCCGCAGCCGCCGCTGTTTTCTTCGATGTTCTAGCCATAGTTGTTTCCTCTCAATCTGAAATATTGCCATCCGCTGGCGCCAAGGACTCCAATCGTTTCCATATCCTGGTCATCTGCTGTTCCAGCACCGCCAACGAACATTCGTTCCACACCACAAAATCCGCGTGTTCCATCTTCGCCGTCATCGGCAACTGGGCGCGAATCCGCGCCTCGGCCTGCGCCCCGGACAATCCGCGCTCACGCAACCGTTGCCGCTGTGTGGTTTCGGCGCATCCCACCGCGATCACCGCGTCGAACCAGTCTTGCGCAGCCACTTCGTAAAGCAGCGGAATGACCACCGTCACCACGCCACGCCAGCCGGCACGCTTCAACTCGATCAGTTCGCCTTGCCAAGCCGTGCGAACCTCCGGATGAACGATGTCGTTCAACCGTTGCCGCTGCTGTGCGTCGGCAAACACGATGTCACCGAGCCGCTCGCGGTCGATCGCGCCGTCGGCATTCAAAATCTCCCGGCCAAAAACGCGCACCGCGGCCTCAAACCCCGGCATGCCTGGATCGAGCGCGCGGCGCGCCAACGCGTCCGTGTCTATCACGTGCGCTCCCAACGTCGCCAGCGTCACCGCCGCAGTCGTCTTGCCAGAGGCAATGCCCCCAGTCAGGCCTATTTGAATCAAACTGTTCATCTGCCACCTAATGAGTGGCATCGCTCGATGACACACAAAAAGGGGATTATTTTCACCACCAAACGCACTGGCGTCCGTGGCCTCCGAAGCCAAGGCCATCTCTCAAGGGCGCACAACTGTAGCGCACTGTCTCGCGATGTCAAGTGGCGTCAGCACAATGGCAACTGCCCTTGTGGCGACGGCTGCGCTTGTCGTCGCGCCTCTGCCAATAGCGACTTGAATCCAAACCGCTCGAACAACACCGCAAGCCGTTCATGATCCGGCTCGACGCGGCGCATTCGGCCCCATTCGACCGCCACCGGCAGTGTCGCGTTCAAAGTCATTAACACGCGATTCTGCCGGATCCGCTCAGCACATTGTTCGATCGCCGCGCGCAGCCTCGGGTTGGCGATCTCGGCGCTGCGCGCCAGCACCGCCTCCGCGCCGCCAAATTGAGCCAGCAATTGCACGGCTGTTTTCTCGCCAACGCCCGGCACGCCGGGGATGTTGTCGGAGCTGTCGCCGGTCAAGCAGAGCAGGTCCAGCATCTGCTCCGGCGGCACGCCGTAACGTTCCCGCACCCTGTCGCGATCCATGAGCACATTGCCCTTGGGCAGCAGGCGCACCCCGCAAACCCGATCGCTGACCAACTGCATCAAATCCTTGTCAGCGGTGGCGATTAACACACGCGCGTCACCCGCCTCCCGACAAACGGTGGCAATGACATCGTCAGCCTCGCAACCGGGCTGCTCCAACGACACGACGTGCAGGGCCTCCAGCACATCGCGGATGGCGGGTAACTGAACTCGGAGGTCGTCAGGCATCGGTTGGCGCTGGGCCTTGTAGGTCTCCAGCAACTTCAACCGTTCCTCCGGCAGGCCGGCGTCCCAAGCGACTGCCCAGTGGCTTGGTTGAAAATCTTCGGCCATTTTGCGCAACATCTTCAGGAAGCCGAAGACTGCATTGGTCGGCTCGCCACGCGCGTTGGTTAGCTTGGGAATGGCAAAGAACGCCCGGTAAGCATAGCTGTGGCCGTCAACGATAAGCAGGGTTTTGTCAGCCATGCGTGTGGCACCAACAACTGGCAGCAGGCAACCACCGGTTTTTTCCTGGGTCCAACCTGAACGCGACTACTCAGGGCCGCGGGGCGGCGCCTGCGGCAGGCGCTACTGGAGCGGCTTCCACCGCCGACGCGGTCGCCGACTTCGTCGGGGCAAGCTGGTCACCATAAGGATCAATCAACCGGGCGGTCACAAACACCATCAGGTTCTTCTTGATGGTATTCTCGAGTTCACTTCTGAACAGTTTGCCGACCAGCGGAATATCGCCGAGGAACGGCACCTTGTCCTGAATCTTGGTGGCATCTTCGCGCATCAAGCCGCCGAGCACGACCGTTGAGCCATCAAAAACCATGACGCTGGTGGTGACACGCCGCGTGGAGAAGACCGGCTGCGGGAACGGGAAGACAAGCGTATATCCTGCCGCGGCAGAATTGTTATTGATGGAACTGCTGCCCAAGGAATCACGGCTGCCGTAGTCGATGAACCCGTCGAAGTCGCTGACTTCGGGAATCAGCGTCAGGTTGATCAAGCCGGTCTCACCAATCTGCGGCGTCACATTCAGTGTGACACCGAGGTTGCGCGTCTGGAAACCGCCAGGCGTCGGAGGTGAGATCATGGGCGCGGAGACAGCCGCTCCCGACACTGCAGCAGCGGAGGAAGCACTGGCCACGCGAGGCGGCTCGAACTCGGTCGGGTAGATAAACTCGCGCACGACTTCAATCTTGGCCTGCTGGCCGCTGATCGTGGTCACTTTCGGCGCGCAAAGCAGGTCCACGTTCTTGCGCTGAGATAGAGCGCGCAGAATGACCTGGAACTGAGGATTGCTCAGCAGGCCGGTCATCCTTGCCACGGCGTCACTGACACCCGTGCTGGTGGCCGTCCCACCGCTGAGCAGTGCATCCAGTTTGTTCCCGGACAACACGCCCGATTGAGACGCAAATCGATTTCCCTGGGTTACTTTCTCCGTGGCGGTGGCTACCGGAGTCTGGTCGCTCGGATAGACCGGGTAGGTGGGGGTATATCCACTGTTGGCGGTGCCGCCTCCGACACTGAACGCCGGCTGCGCTCCGCTGATGCTGCCAAAGCCCCAGTCACCCAAGGTCCAGTCAAAGCCCAACTCACGCAAATCGGTCTGTTGAATCTCAATGAACTTCGCCTCAATGGTCACCTGAGTGCCGCCGGCGCGCCGCAGGGTGTCCAGAATTTTTTCGATATTATCCAGTTCATCCTGCGTATTCTTTACGAAGAGCCGGCTGGTCGCCGCTTGATAAGTCACCGAGGCTCCTGGATCGAACTTCACACCCGCATTCATGAAAAATGCCTTGATGTCGTCGCTCGACACGCCCGTGCCACCACCGGCCGTCGGAGCAGCGGCGGGCATCGGTGCGGCTGGCGCAGGCGCTCCGCCCGGAGCAGCGGCGCCCCCCCCTGGAGCGGTGCCCGTCATGACCGTGGTAAAGATACCGGGCGGCACCTGGAATTCACGCATCGTCATCGCGCCGGGCGGCTGATACGATATCGGCACGATGAGAATGGCGTACTTGTCTACAATGAACTTCAAGCCGGCAATATCGGTCACGTAACGCAACGCATCGCGCAACGGCACATCCAACAGGTTCAGCGTAATCGCTGGCGTGCCACTGATGGGCGCAGCGCCCGGCATGCCAGTCGGTGCCGCTGGCAGTGCCGCGGGCAACGCCGCAGGCGCAGGCGCAGGCACAGGAGCTTCAGGTGTTGGCGCAGCTCCTGGAGCTCCCGGGGTTCCAGCAGCGCCCGGCGCCGGCGGAGCCGCGGGGGCTGGGCCAGGAAGTGGCGCAGCCGGCGCAGCCGCCTCGGGCGCAGGAGCCGCCCCACCGCCACCGCCACCCAGGCTGCCGCCGAAGACAATGTTCACACCATTGCCACCTTGTTGCTTATCAATCGCACGACTTTGCTCCGCCAGGAAATTGACCACGTCAACGATGTTGGCCTCCCTGAACTCAATCTTCGGAAGACGGATCGTGTCGAGCTTGTTTTCGAGCTTTTGTTTCTCTACCGGAATGTACGAGGTCTCTGCCGGTCGAGATCTGGCTGTCGTGCGTGGTGGTTTGACTGGCGGCGCCCAAGCCTCGAGAGTATCGGCGGCGTATTGTGTGCGCACACGAGCCATATCCACTTGGGCGGCGTGATAGCGCTGCTCGTTGACTTGCCGCAATAGCACGCGGGCTTCTTCGTTGTAGCGATCCAATGCCATCGCCGCGTTGATCTTCTCTGCAGCCAAGTCGAGTTGGTTGCTTTGGAAAGCCAGCCGCGCATCGCGCAAAAGCTGGGTCGTCTGGTTCTGCGCCTTCCGGAACTCCGGCGTGTCGTCCACCTGGGGAATGGTCCGGGGCACGGTGTCAAGATCAGCGCTGGCGGCAGCAGTCTTGCCTCCTTTATCAGGCGCTCCGGAGGCCCGCTCAGCAGTCTTGATAATACCCTTGGCCGCGGCGTTGTTGGGATCGTACTTCAGCACTTCGTCCGCTGACTTGCGCGCATCTTCGTAATTCTTCGCCCGCACGGAAGCCTTGCCCTTGTTGATGTAGGCTTCAATCACACCCGCCTTGGCGGCGGCCAACTCCTTGGCGGCCACGGAACCTTTGGGCAGCATGCGAATGGCTTGTGTATAGGCGTCGGCCGCCTCGTCGAACTTACCGGCCTTCATGGCGGCTTGGGCATCCGCCAGCGCCTTTTGGCCGCGAATGAGCTGTTCCTTGCGGCGAATGATCTCCTGCTCGCTAAGCTCTTCGGGCGTGGCCAAAGCCGCAGCGCCGACACTGGCCAGTGCGTTGTCCGTCTGAGCGCGCAGAGGCGCGGCCCACATTCCCAAGGCCAGACTGCCACACAGTAGCGCGGGCAAAAATTGGTTGGCTTTCTTCATGCTTCCTTTCACGCTCTCAGCGCATTTCGCGCCCCAAACACTAGACCAAGCCACGACTCAGTCTTTAGACTCTGCTCGTCCAAAACAAGACCGCTTCCAGAAACGCTCAGAACTTCTGAACCACTCGGGGGCGTTTCTTGTATTCCTTCTGAGTTTGAACATCTTTGAATATCAGTATAGCCTGACTGGTGTCAAGGCGAAGGAGTTGATATGTCTTGCCTTTATAGTTGAATTTGGAGCCTTGCTTCAATTCGGCACTTTGCTCCCCGGTGGCGCTGGATTGATAACGGGCCACAGGCTCGCTCTCCAAGACCTGCTTCCCGATCACCAAGGGTATCTCCTTGGTGACAGCGGCGGATTTCCGCTGCAACGTGAGCGTCGAAACATCCGCCACGGCTTTTGCTCCGATGGCGGGATTAAACCACTCCACCTTCTTCTCTTCGTAGCGAAGCACGATGAATTCCTCCATGGTGCCATAGATGAGCTGCCTGATGGGAGGATCGCCGATCTTGACGAATTTGGTGCCCGCACCGGGAAGGTTGATCGCGAACACTTTATTTGTGCCAACCTCGGAGGCCACGGACATGAACTTCATCGGGAAGGTGCGGGAAGCCGCCCACCATTCGAGCTCGTCAGCCGGGTCTCTGACGGCATCTGGAGGAGGAGGAGGAGGTTCGTCCGCCAAGAACATGTCTTTGCCGTTCCACTTCCACACGTCGGGGATAAACGGCCGCGGGCCGTCGTTGGTCCTCCACGCGGGCGGGTTTTTCAGCAGCGTCGAGATCTGCATCAGTTCGTTGGTGTCCAGCGGTTTGGCGGCCGACCGATTCTTCTTTATGTCGGGCAGTTCAGCTTCTTCCAATCCCAACCGGCTCGCCAACGTCAACGCGGTGGCGATCATCATCAATGAGACAACCGCCAACGCAATCTTCTCGTAATGTTTCTTCAAAAACTCCATGACACTCCAGCCTATGGCCCGCGCCTTACTTGCCGCCCGGCGTATTCGCGCCCGGCGCCGACGGCTCTCGAAACTCCACCAAGTCCACGCGCATTTTTACTTGGATCTTTTCCAAACCAAAAACAATGACCGGTTCCGCAAGCGCGGCCTGGCCAGGCCGCGTCGCCGGACGCCTGCCGGGCGCGCCGGGAACCGGCGCTTCGGGTGTGGCCGGCGGTTCCGCGCTAGCCTCGGCAGCCGTGAACGCCTTGCCCATCGCCTCGGATCGTCCGCCCGCCAGCATTTCGTTGCCGCGCGTGTTGAGAACCGCGATCGTGCGGACAATGAAAAACCGCGGCGACGATTCCAGCGCGCTCAGGATGCCCCGCAAGCCTTGCGTGTTGCAGGTGAACTCCAGTTCAAAAGGCAGTATGCGCGCGACCTCGCCGGGATCGTCGCGAATCGCTGTGGCGAAAAATTCGTTGCCGCCCGACTGGCTTGTCGACTGCATCATGCCTGCCGCGGTTGAATCCTTTGGAATCTCCGCACCCACCGGCGCACGGCGAATCGCCGTGATCGAGAGGATGCGGTTGGTGAAGAGAATGTCCGAGAGTGTCTCGATCGTACTCCACTGCGTCAGCAAGGTATTGATCTGGTTGGTGTCGTTGGCAGGCGTCGTGCCTTGGGTGACGTAGCGGCCGAAGCCAAAGGCGAATTCCGACGGCACCGTGACGGCGTATTTCTTGGCCGCCGCCATCAGCTTGTTCTTCTGCTGCACCAGCATCGGATTGAACGCGGAGGGCCGGATGTTTTGCGGTGGCGGATTAACGCTGGCGAGGTTGGTCAGCCACCGGGCAACGCTGAGGTTGGAATCGTTGCCGGAGAGCACCGCAACGGCATTGGAAACGATGAGCACGTTCTCCGCATGAGGGAACGGTTTTCGGCGCAGCAATCCGTCCAGTTCTGTGCGCTTGCCCTCCAGCGTGGTGGCCACTTCCTCCTCCTTGACGTAGTTCACCCAAACCTGGCTGTAATAGATGTAGCCAAGCACGCCAAGGCTGATGATCACACCGATCGTCAAGCCGATGTTGTCCTTGAGCCAGGAGAGCAGGTTTTTCATAACGAAATCGGCACCTTCAGTTGCGCCGTAATGCTGAAGGTAAAGTTGATGTCACCTTCCTTGGGCGTGGGTCCCTTGGTGATATTCGTAGTCTTCTCATCAAAGAGGGAACTCTCGCGCAACTTGGTCAAATACTCCGTCGGTTTTTGCAGCCGTTCTGGTTCACTCGGCTTGTTGATGCTGCCGGCCACGATCAACAACTCGGTAATCTGCGGCTCTTTGCGCACTCCCGGCTTCTGATCGGAACGGCCGCCGGGCGACATGATCTCGACCGGTGGCGGCGCAATCTCCATGCCACCCGTGATTCCTCCAACAGGCACACCCGCAGACGCCGGCTGAAGCTGGATGATCCACGTATCCGCCGGCAAACGTTGCGCAAGGTCTTCGAGAATCTGATGCCACCGCACGCGCGCTTCAGCCAGTTTCTTGATCTGGTCCTTGATCTGGCCGTAACGTTCCACGCTTTTCTGCTGGCGGGTGATCTGGCTTTCGAGCTGGCGCAATGCACGGATGCGGCCTTGCACGGTGTCCTTGGCAGGTGCGGCTTCGTCTCCCAGGATCCTCTGTTCGATTTCCGCGCGCTGGTTGAAGTAGTAGCCCCAGCTCGCGCCGGCCAGCGCCAGGCCGACTGCGCAACCAAGGAAGTAGATTTTCTTCTTGTTGAACTCGCGCCGCTCGGTGACGTAAGGCGGCAACAGGTTCACCTCGATGGGGCACTCGCCCGCCGCCAGCCGCAATCCCAACCCAACCGCGCCGCCGTAACCGCAGGCCTCCGCTGCCAGCCTCTCGCGGTCAATATTCGGCGCGAGCGCGATGTTGCGGAACGGGTTGAAGAACTCGACGGGAATCTGGAGTTTCTCGTTGAAGAAATGATCTGTATAGGGCAACGCAACCGAGCCGCCCGTCAGCAACAGTTTGTTCGGTTGCTGGCCGCCTTGTTGCGTGCGGTAGAAGATCACCGACCGCGTCACATCGGCGTGGATGCGCGTCATGACGTTGCGGATGACTTTGCAGAGCCGCGCCGTCAACGGGTCTTCAGGCTCCTCGTAGGCGCCGCCCAGCCCGACAAAGCCTTTCCGGCGCTTCAACTCCTCGGCTTGCGCAAAGGTGATCTTTTGGTCCTCAAACTCGCGCATGATCTCCTGCGTGATCGTGTTGCCGCCAATCGGCACGGCGCGCGTGAATATCTTTTCCTTCTCGATGAAGATCAGGTTGGTCGTCTTGGCGCCGATGTCCGCCACCAGCGTGCAACCCTCCTCGACCTCGTAGTTGTAGCGAACCGCGTTGTAGAGAGCCAGCGAGCTGACATCCACCAGTTCGACGTGCAGACCGGCCGCGTCCACTGCCTTGGCCAGCGACTCGATGATCTCGCTCTTGATGGCGACCAGCACCACCTCGTATTCGCCCTTCTCCGACGCGCCGCCGATAAGTTGATAGCCCCACACCACCTCGGACATCGGGAACGGGACGTTTTGCTGCGCCTCGAAGCCAACCATGCGCTCGATGTTCTCCGGCGTCGCTGCGGGCAGCTTCACGAACCGCGTGAACACCGACTGGCCCGCCACCGAAATGACCGCGCGACTCTTGCGCACGCCCTGCTCGCGCAGCATCTGCTTGATCGTGGCGGTAATCACTCCGCTGCGTTCGGCTTCCTGGCCGGAGTCTCCAGGCAGATCCGCAACACCGTACTTGAGCAACCGCACGTCGCCAGACTTCTCGCGCTCCAGCACCGTCAGTTTGACTGACGCCGCGCCGATGTCCAGCCCTAGAACTCGATTTGCTTTCAAGGCGATTGAAAATGACTGACTGGTTTGAAGCTATAACCGGCCGGCCTGTTCGCGCCGTTACCGGTTGCCGCAACGGTTATTGTTTCTTGCTGGTCGTATACTTCGACCATTCATAGTCGGCGTAGAGCGTCGTCATGAACGGCGACTCGTCAACGCGCATCAACAACCCGGCCTGCGGCGTGAACTGCTGCCACCACTGCTTGCGGGTGTGTTTGGTGTCGTCAAAACTCCACAGCCGGCCCTGCACCCATATCTCCACGCCCACGTCCAAGCTGGCCTGGCTGGTGGTGCCCATCCACCGCTCCATCACCAAGGGATGCATCAACATCCCCGCCACATGCCGGCGGCCTCTCTTCACATAAACGTAGATGTCTTGGCCGGTGGCCAGGGTCTGTTGTTTGCCGGCCATCAGCACATACCATCTGACCTCGACTTCATCCGCCCATTCCGGCTGGCTGTCAAACTCGCACTCGAACAACTTCCACGGCACACGTCCCGCTTCCGAGCCACCGCGACCACTCTCCCCGCTGCCACCTCGCGGATTGTATGCGCGAGTCTCAATCCGCTTGATCTGGAAGTCCGCTTTTGGGCCGGCAGTGGGTCGTGCCTGAGCGAACACTTCACTAACGTCTGAGACCAGCAGCGCCATGATCGCTGGCGTCAACCACCGTAATGACTTCGAATAGATTTTCATCGCGATCTCCTCTTCCTTACCCATCGAGATTCCTGCCACCATCTACTCCTACGGAAAAATTCAACCGTTCGCGCACCTTACTGAAAACGCCACATACGGTCAACAAGAACAATTCTGATCAATCAGAGACTGCCCGCCAGGATCTCGCGCAGTTCAGACTGACTGAGCAGGATCGGGTTGCCTTTCATGCTGCTGGCGGCGGCAGCTTTCTCCACAAGCGCCGGGAAATGACGCGGTTTGACTCCACAGGCGCCCAACGGCGCGATCTCCAACGCTTCACACAGTTCACTCACCCATGCCACACCATCGTCCGCCGTTGCGCGCAAGTTGCCGGTGAGAAGCTGTGCCACCTCGTCGTAACGCCGCAACGTCTCGCTGCCGGGACGGCGTCCGCGCAATGCCCGGATATTCACCTCCATCACGCGTGGCAGCAACCTCGCGCAAACCGCACCGTGCGGCGCCGGGAACATGCCGCCCAGCGGCGCCGCAAAACCATGCACCGCTCCGAGACCGGCATTGGCCAGCGACAAACCGCCGAGCAGACTGGCAAGCGACATGTCTTCGCGCGCGGCCGCGTCGTTGCCATCCTCACAGGCGCGGCGCAGCGAGCGCGCCACCCGTTGCATGCCTGAGCGACAAAGCGCATCGGTCATTGGGTTGGCTTTCGCCGACACGAACGGCTCGATGAGTTGGCTGAGCGCGTCGAGGCCGGAGTTGGCGGTCACTTGGCGCGGCAGGTGATGCGTGAGAATCGGATCCACGATGGCGACGCGTGGCAGGATCAACGGGCTGCGAAGGCTGACCTTGACGCGATGTTGCGGCGAGCCAATGACGGCGTTGCGCGTGACCTCTGCGCCACTGCCGGCGGTCGTCGGAATGGCGATGCACGGCGCAGACGGCAGGGTGATGGGTTTGCCGCGACCGATGACCTCCAAATAGTCC
Source organism: Verrucomicrobiota bacterium (assembly GCA_016235595.1). Taxonomy (GTDB): domain Bacteria; phylum Verrucomicrobiota; class Verrucomicrobiia; order CAIQCK01; family CAIQCK01; genus CAIQCK01. The sequence continues at coordinate 273,397 of JACRJX010000048.1, read as the reverse complement.
AGCAGGTCGCCGTCGTTGGTGAGCAGCGCGGCGATGGCCTTGGCCGCGTCGAGCGCACTGCCGCCGCCAAAACCGATGATGACGTCGCTGCGTTCGTCGCGAGCGCGTTGCGCACCCTCGCGCACGGAGACCGTTGTCGGTTCGCCGGCGACGGAAAACGTCGCGCACTTGACGCCCGCCGCACGCAATACCAGGAGCAGAGGTTTGGCACGCTGTGTCGTCCGTCCGGTCACGACCAGCGCGCGCTTGCCAAATGCCTTCGCAACCGGTCCGGCCTCACGCAGCGTGCCGGGGCCGAAGAGAATGCGGGTGGCGGTGGCAAACTCGAAGTTCATCGCGGGTCACCAGCCGGCATCGGGCGGAAAGACGTTGGCCAGTTTCACGCTCGCGCGCGGCTCGGCCATCATCGGCGCCACCGCATCACGCCACGCGGCGTAATGCGCGGTTTCCTTGTGTTTGGCAGGCGCGTCCGGCGTGCGATACACCTCCACGAGAATGAACCGTGTCGGATCATCGCTCTGCTGGCAGACATCAAACCGCGCGATGCCCGGCTCCTGAAAGCTGCTGCGGGCGTTTTCCAGCGAGGCTTGCTTGAAGGATTCAACGCAGTCGGGTTTTACGTGAACGTGGACATGAACAATCAACATGCTCATGCCTCACAGGCTATCAAAGTCCGCGATGCCCGGCAAGTCTCATAGACCCGCCTCATGAACCGCAAGACACAACACAGTATTGCCACGCGGCAGCCAACCAAGTAGTGTGTTCCGACAGAGTGATTACCCGATGACTTCCTTGGAACATTCGTATCGGCACTGTCAGCACGTCGCCTCCAGGCAGGCGAAGAACTTTTACTACTCGTTCTACGCGCTGCCCAAGGAGAAGCGCGATGCGATGTGCGCCATCTACGCATTTTTCCGCTACTGCGACGATTTGAGCGACCACGCGCCGAGTATCGATGTGGCTCGGGTCAATCTGCGCCGCTGGCGCGCGGTGCTCGACGAAGCCTATGCCGGCGGGACAGCGACAGCGGTGGTGCAGTCTGCGATGGAGGCTACGGCGCGCGCGATACTTCCGGCATTCTCCAACACGGTGCAGCGCTACCAAATCCCGAAGGAATACTTCTCCGACTTGATCACCGGCGCGGAGATGGACCTGGACAAGACGCGTTATGCAACGTTCGAGGAACTTTATCGCTACTGCTACCGCGTGGCGTCGTGTGTCGGACTGACGGTGATTCACGTGTTCGGGTTCGCCGACGAGAAGGCCAAACAATATGCCGAGTGGTGCGGCATCGCCTTCCAGCTTACCAACATTCTCCGTGACGTGTGCGAGGACGCCCAGATGGGGCGGATCTATCTGCCGCTGGAGGATCTCAACCGTTTTGGTGTGACCGAGGAACAGATTCTGAAGAGCCAGCCGCCGTCGGCGTTCGTGGACCTGATGAAGTTCGAATCCGACCGCGCGCACGAATACTACGACAAAGCCCATCCGCTGCTGCCGCTGATTCACGCCGACAGCCGGGCCACGCTGGTGGCGCTGATGGAAATCTATCGCGGCCTGCTGAAGAAGATCGAGCACCGCGAGTTCGACGTGTTTTCGAAAAGAATCTCACTGCCGACCTGGAGGAAGCTGCTGATCGCGGTCAAGAGTCTGTTGAACCGTTAAATCACCGGGGCGCTTCCCCGGCAGACGCGTCCGACGCTTTTTCTGGAGACGAGATCGCGCCTTCAAAACCAGTGAGTTGGATACCGAGTTGGTGGAGCAGTTGTTTCACTCGAGGACTAAGCAGCGCCGCTGTCTCGGCAGCATGGTTGTAATCCGGTTGCCACCGGCGGAGGATCGGGTCGTCATCGGCGCCGGGATGGAAGTATATCTCGGTCACGCCGTCACCCACCTGCGGGAGCAGCCGCGTCAGATACATCTCATCAACGTGGCCGCTTTGGAGCAGGCCGTGGATCGCGTCCGGGGCCCGGAGACCGGCGCGCCAAATCTTGCGATCCAAACCGATGCAAAGCGCCCAAAAGAAAAGCCCCCGCGCCAGCTTGCTCGCCAGAAAGCGCCGGTCAATCAACAGATGCGAGAGGAGATTCTCGCGCGGCACGCGCAGAAAGCGGATGCCCTGCTCGCGGCCGAGTTGTGCAATGATTGGAAACACCACCGGATGCGCGTGCAAGTGCATGTGGGTGTTGAGGTGGGTCGGCCGCAAACCGGTGGCGAGGAATTTCGCCATCTGCGCCCGCAGTTCCAGTTCGATCTGCCGCTGGATGCCGGGAACGAGGAAGAACCTCACACCGGCAGTCAGCGGATTGTTGTGGAAGTTGCCGTCCGCGTCGGTCAGCGCGGGGATGTCCGCGTGCGGCAATACCGCACGGCCCTGGAGCAGACAGAGATGCACGCCGATACTCAAACTTGGCGTCTGTTTTGCCAACGCGACCGCGTAGTCAAAATCGAATCCGCACGGCATGAGGCTGGCGTTAGTGAGAAAACCCTCGCGATGGGCATGAAGGATGGCGTCGCTCACCGTTCGGCTGTAGCCGAAATCATCACCGGTAATGATCAGTTGTTTCATCGAACGCGAACCGCCCGTCCGTTCTGCATATCCAGCACTACCGGAGGGGGGGCCGTCGAGCGAAAATGAAACGCCAGTGCCTGCGCGCCTCTGGCGTCCGCGCGGGTCACTTCAGCAATGAACCCCGGCGCGTCCACGCGCGCTCCCTCCCGCTGTGCTTCGGCGGCTACCGGGTAAATCTCCTCAATCAGACTGCGCATGAACCGGCCACCTTCAACGCTCACCCGCAACGTCCCCGGACCGTCCCATCGCGTTTCGATCCTCGTTTGACCAATGTGGTCCGGCAGACATTTGCTGAAGAATTTCACAAGCGATTCCGGCGGCTGAATGGAATCAAAAGGCAAAACCTTCGGGCGGATGGTCAGCACCTGCACATCAAGCGTCGGATCCTGATAGAGCAGCGGGAGCATGAACTCCATCCCGAACGCCGGCGGCCAGAGGTTCAGCAGGTAGAGCGACGCCCCGCGCGGCAGACTCGGCGCCTCTTCCCGAATCGTCGCAATCTGCTGGCGCACGAGATTGGAGGGAAAACCCCACATGAGATTCAGGAACATGGTCATCATGCCGTAGCCCACCACCACAACGCCAACCGTCGCCATCACCAGGCCGCGACGTGACAGCTTCAGGCGCGACCATCGCTGCGCCAGCCAGCCGCTGTCATCGGCGCGTTCCAGCAGCGCGCCCAGCATCAGGCAAAAGCCGAGCGACGGAACGTAAAGGAACCGTTGCGCTACCAGAATCGGGAATGTCGGAGCCAGCGCCAGGACAGTGAACAACAGAAAGAAACTCCAGCCGCGCGTGCCGCGCATCAGCCGGCTCGTCGCAAACCAGATCCCAGCCAGCACCGCCGCGCACATCAGCGTCACGGGCAGCGCGCCGGCCTTCTGGATCAGTTCGCTTGGATCAATCGGGAACAGCGGGAACGGAACGAGGAGGTGCAACAACTCGTAGCAGGTGTTGAAAAGGACAAACGGCACGAACGTCGCCGAAAACGGACTGTGCATGTATTGGCCGCCCTCGTTCATCGCTGAAATGCCGGCGAGAAACCTGATGTGTGTCAGCAGATAAACCGTCGCGATCGCCCAGAACACCGCATGCCTCGCCGCCAGCCCGCCGAACCGCGGCCGCCGCTCGCCGGCGACATGAGCGCGGTAAAATTCATAGGCTAGAAGCACCGCCGGCAGGATGATCGCCGATTCTTTCGACCAGAGCGCCAGCACAAATGCGACGACCGCGCCTGCGTATTGCCAGGGCCGGCGTTGCCGCAACCACCATCCGAACGCCGCAAATGAAACCATGAAGAAACAACCCATCGCTGCGTCGGCGTTGGCCGCCACCCATTGCACGGTTTCGGCGTGGCTCGGATGCGCGGCAAACATGAGCGCCACCGCCACCGCCACCCAACGCTGAGGAAACATCAACCGTGCAATGCCAAGTACCGCCAGCGACGCCAGCGCGTGCAGCGTGATGCTGATGAGATGATAACCCCACGCGTCGAGGCCGAACGCCGCTGCCGCCAGTTTATAGAGGAGCGTCACCATCGGCCGGAAGAAACCCTCGCCCTGGACGTGGTGCAGTCTTTGTTCGTTGAACCAGTAGGCCTTGAAATCCTCCCCGCTGTATTGCCAGGACTGGAACAGCGCCGACCACGGCGTCCTGGCCGCCTCGTGCAGATGCCAGAAATCGTCGATCATGAAGTAGTTGCCAAGGGAGTTGAAATAGACAACCACCGTCACCAAAACGATCATCAGCGCAGCCCACCGCTTCGAGCGCACGCTGCGCTCGGCCACGTGTCCAACGATTCCCCGGGCGCCAGTGGCGCAGAATTGCCCGGTGATTGTTGGAAGCTGTTTTTTTTCTAAACGAACGCTCGCTGACGTCATCCCACGTTCTTTCTGCGGCAGGATAATAAAAAAACCGTGCCCTTCTTGCCAAGTGCAATATGACAGAAATGTAATGAAGTGTGGACAGCAAACGCCCTGCGTCGTGAGTTCACTTCTCTACAGCGTCAGGAAATTCTTCAACAGCTTCTTGCCTTCGGTGGTCAGCACGCTCTCCGGGTGGAATTGCACGCCCCAGATCGGGAATTGCTTGTGCCGCAAGCCCATGATCTCGCCTTCGGGCCGCGTCTCGGCGGTCACCTCCAGGCAATCCGGCAGCGTCTCGCGCTTGACGACGAGCGAGTGGTAACGCGTCGCCTCGAAGGGATTCGCCAGACCTTGGAACAGGAACCGGCCGTCGTGGTGGATGGGTGAGGTCTTGCCATGCATCATCCGGTAGTTGCGGATGACTTCGCCGCCGAACGCGTGGCCGATGCTCTGATGGCCGAGGCAGACGCCGAAGGTCGGAATCGTCGGGCCGAGTTGGCGGATGACCTCCACCGAAATGCCGGCTTGGGCTGGCGAGCACGGGCCGGGCGAGACCAGGATGCGCGCCGGTTTCAGCGCACGAACGTCGCCGAGCGTGACCTCGTCGTTGCGGACGATTTTCATCTCCACACCCATCTCGCCCAGATACTGGACGAGATTGTAGGTGAAGGAATCGTAGTTATCTATCACCAGCAACATGGTTCCTCACTTTCGAAAATCCTCCGCCAGCGCAATTGCTTTCCGCAGCGCCATGGACTTGTTGACGGTTTCCTGAAATTCATTCTCCGGCGTGCTGTCGTCCACGATGCCGCCGCCGGCCTGGACGTAAGCGCGGCCGCCCTTGAGCAGCGCGGTGCGCAGCGTGATGCAGCAGTCGAGGTTGCCGTTGAAGCTGAAGTAGCCGACCGCGCCGGCGTAGGGGCCGCGCTGCGTCGCTTCCTGCTGCGAGATGATCTGCATGGCGCGAATCTTGGGCGCGCCGCTGACGGTGCCCGCCGGGAACGTCGCGCGCATCAGGTCATAGACGGTGCGATCCTTCTGGAGCTTGCCCTCAACCTGGCTGACGATGTGCATCACGTGGCTGTAGCGTTCGATGACCATGAACTCATCGACCCGCACACTGCCGAAATCGCACACGCGTCCAATGTCGTTGCGCGCGAGGTCCACCAGCATCAGGTGCTCGGCGCGCTCCTTCTCATCTGCGAGCAGGTCTTTGATGAGCGCTTCGTCCTCAGCGGGTGTTTTGCCGCGTTTGCGCGTGCCGGCGATCGGGCGAATCTCGACGTGGCCGTCCTCGCAACGCACGTGCACTTCCGGCGACGCGCCGACGAGCGAGAAGTCGCCCAGTTCGAGGATGAACATGTAGGGGGAGGGATTGACGCTGCGCAGCGCGCGATAGATATCGAGCGGCTTGGAGCGCACCTTGGCGGAAAACCGCTGACTGAGGACCACCTGGATGATGTCGCCGGATTTGATGTACTCCTTCGCCTTGCGCACCATCGCCTGGTAACGCTCGACGGTCATGTTGCTCTCGACCGCCAGCGGCGCGGCATCGTGCCGGAACTCGACGTGCCTTGCCGGCAACGGCCGGCGCAACCGCGCAATGATGGCTGCGATGCGGCGGCAGGCCTTGTCGTAGGCGGCGTCGGCATTGCCGGTCACGTGCGCGTTAGAGACAACCTTGATGGTCTGGCGGACGCGGTCGAAGATGACAATGGTGTCCGTCAGCATCAGATACATCGGCGGCGTGCCGAGGTCGTTATGCTTCGGACGAGGCACCACCGGCTCGACGTGGTGGATGAACTCGTAGCCGAGAAACCCGACGGCGCCGCCACTGAACCGCGGCAGTTCCGGCAAGGCCACCGGCCGATAACGCGCCATCACCTTCTCGACCACTTCCAGCGGGTCACGCTTGAACTTGACGCGCGTGGTCTTGCGGCCTTCGCGCACCACGACAGCGCCGCCGTCCTGCACGAGCGTGATGCCAGGGTCGGCGCCAAGGAAGGAATAGCGGCCGATGTGCTCGCCGCCCTCGACAGACTCGAACAGAAACGCCGGGCCTTTGCCGCGCAGTTTTTGATAGGCCGATACCGGCGTCTCCAGGTCGGCCAGCAACTCGCAGTAAACCGGAATGAGGTTACCGCGACTCGCTAAACTGCGAAACTCGCTCTTTGTCGGATAATACATGTCTCGCTCTTCGGTAATAATGTGTCGAATGAACTGCAATCGCCAAACCAAAACCTACGATGCCCCAGCCAACCGCCTGCGCCAGCAGGTCGTCCGTCAGAAGCACCACCGCGCCGCCCACCGCGCCATAGAGCAGCCCTTGCGCCCAGACGCAGCCGAGCACCAGCCGCTTGTTGGCGCGGCCGAACTGCGCCTCCAGATGATCGCGGAATTCGTACTCGCCCATCGTCCGCGCCACCCATGCCGTCTGAAAGTTCCGCGCAGCCACCAGCACACTTGTTACGCTCATCAGCACGGCCACAAACGGTATGGCCGCCGCCACCAGGCAGACGAGCAGGTTCACTGCAATCCCGCCCTGCCAGCCCAGCCGCCGCGCGATCGGGTTCGCCTCCAGCAACAAACTCGGCGTCGCAATCCACGTGCTCAAGAAATCCAGTCCGCGTGCGACCATCAGCAGCGCCAGCCCGGCCCAGTAGGCCAGCCCGAATGGCGGTGCGTAGAGTTCGCTCATGGCTCATTTCTTCCCGTACACCTTCGCCGGGTCGAACAGCCGCGTCTCGCCAAGGTCTGCCAGACTGCCGTCGGCCTTCAATTCGCGGAAGAAACAACTCTTGTAGCCCTCGTGGCACGCCGCGCCAACCTGCTCGACCTCGACGAGCAATGTGTCGCAGTCGCAGTCGGTGGTCACGCGCTTGACGGTTTGGACATGACCGCTGGATTCGCCCTTGAGCCAATACTTCTGCCGCGAGCGGCTCCAGAACCAGGTCTTGCCGGTCTCCAGCGTCTTCGCCAGCGACGACGAGTTCATATAGGCCACCATCAGCACGCGGCCCGTGCCGCTCTCCTGAATGACGGCCGGAATCAGCCCGTTGGAGTCGAACTTCAGTTTATCGAATGTCGGTTCAGCCATTGTTTCCTTTCAAAGCCGTACGCAAATTCCCTTGTCCTTTAAAAACCGTTTTACGTCCGCCACGGTGTATTCGCCGAAATGAAAAATCGAGGCCGCCAGCACGGCGTCGGCCTTGCCGCGCTGCAACACGTCCGCCATGTGTTCCCGAGTGCCTGCGCCGCCGCTGGCGATGACCGGAACACGCACGGCCTCGCTCACCGCGCGGTTCAACTCGATGTCATAGCCGACTTTTGTGCCGTCGGCGTCCATCGAGGTCAGCAGAATCTCGCCCGCGCCGAGTGACACAACGCGCTGCACCCATTCGATAACATCAATGCCCGTCGGCTTGCGGCCACCGTGGGTGTAAACCTCCCACCGTTGCAGCGATGAGCCGGGCACGCGCCGCGCGTCCACCGCCACCACAATGCACTGGCTGCCGAACCGTTCGGCGCCCGCTCGCACGACGTCGGGATTCTGCACCGCCGCCGTGTTCAGTGAGGTCTTGTCCGCACCGGCCTTGAGCATCGCGCGGATGTCTTCGACCGTGCGGATGCCGCCACCCACCGTGAGTGGCATGAAGCACTCGCTCGCCGTGCGTTGCACCACGTCGATCATCGTCGGCCGGCCGTCGCTGCTGGCGGTGATGTCCAGGAACACGAGTTCGTCAGCGCCCTGCCGGTCGTATTCGCGGGCACACTCCACCGGATCGCCCGCGTCGCGCAGGTTCAGGAACCGGGTTCCCTTCACCACGCGTCCGCCGGTGACATCCAGGCATGGTATAATGCGTTTGGCTAACATGGTTTGTTGAAATAAAAAACCCGATGACTCACAAATCATCGGGTCCTCAAGCGCGGCGCAACGGTAGCGCGATCAGGGCTTGAGGCCCGATCCATGCCACCACCAATGTTGCGCCATCTTGTTCATTGCGCCCGCAGTCTAGCCGCACGCCTAGCGAACGCAAGCGGTTTTTCGTTCCTCGACGCGGTGGAGGTTTTCTGGTAAAAAGGTTCCACGTGGACGGAGACAGTCGGCAATCAATCAACCAAGGAGCCCCACATGAGCACGCCAGCATCACCTGCATTCAAGATCGTTGGCGGTGACGGCAAGGAATACGGCCCCATTGACCTGGCCACGATTCAGCAGTGGGCGCGCGAAGGTCGTGTCGCCGGCCAGACACAAGTGTGGGACTCGCGCACCGGCAACTGGCAACCCGCCGCGCAGATCGCGGAACTGGCTGCCGTCTTCAGCGCTCCCGCGCCCGCGCCAGCCACCGCGCCCAGTGTCGCCTCCGCCGCCCCGGCGCCGGGCTTGGAACTGGCGACCGAGGTTCTTCAGCGCGACTACACGGTTGCCTTCGGCGACTGGATCGGACAAGGATGGGATTTCTTCAAGGCCAACATGGGTTTCACGCTCGGCACATGTTGGATCGTTTTCGCCCTCGCCTTCGGTGCCAGTGCGATCGGGATGATTCCGTGCCTTGGTCATGTGGTGCAACTGGCCTTTAACGTCGTCGTCCAGCCAGTGCTGATCGGCGGGATGTGGTATGTGTTGCTGCAACGGCGGCGCGGCCAGCCCGTGGGATTGGGCGATGTTTTCGGCGGCTTCAATATGTTCTTCACCCAAGCCATCCTCGTGAACCTCATCATGGGATTGCTGATAGTCGCCGCCGCCCTGCCGGGAGGGGTCGTTGTCGCTTTGGGCGCGATTACAATGCATTCGAACCAGGTGCTCGGCGTCATGCTGATTGCGCTCGGCGCGTTGCTGGTGCTGGCGCCGGTCTTCTATCTCAGCATCTGCTATACGTTCGCGATGCCACTGGTCGCAGACCGGCGGATGCAGTTCTGGCTGGCGTTGGAAACCAGCCGCCGCGTCGTGGCCAGACATTGGTTCGCCATCTTCGTCTATAGTCTTATAGTGATGTTGTTAAATTTGCTCGGCCTTCTTGCCTGTATCGTCGGAATCGTTTTCACCCTGCCCCTGTGTGCCTGCATGTTCGTCGTTGCCTATGAGAACATCTTCAATCGGCCAGCCTGACGCGCCCCACACCAAACCAACCCACTGACAATGAGTGACACAATACCAGCTTCTTTCCGCATCATCGGCGGCGACGGCCAGGAATACGGGCCGGTGGACCTCGCGACGCTTCAAGAGTGGGTGCGGCAGCACCGTGTTTCCATCTCGACAAAAGTGTGGGACTCGCGAACCGGCAACTGGCAACCTGCCGCGCAAATCCCTGAACTGGCCGAAGCCCTTGGAATCGCCGCTGAGCCGCCTGCTGTGAGTCCGGTGATGCCTCCTCCGGTGCCGCACACAAATGTGCTCGCGGTGTGGAGCATCTCGCTGGCAGTCGTCGGATTGAGTTGCTGCGGCTGTTCCTCTTTCGTCGCGATCATCCTCGGCATCATCTCGTTGTCGCAGATCAAGCAACGCCACGAGAGCGGTCGAGGACTGGCCATCGCCGGCATCGCCATCGGCATCTTCTCCATCCTGCTGGGCGCGTTGTTGGGATTGTTGTGGGCCGTCTTCAGGTTCCGCCTGGAAAACTTCGGCACATGAACGAACCGCCCTCCATTTCCTACCGCATCCGCGGCAGTGACGAACGGGAATACGGACCCGTGGACTTCGTTACGTTGGAGCGATGGACGCGCGAGGCACGCGTGACGAAAACAACGGCAGTCTGGTCGTCGGCGGACAATCGGTGGCAAACAGCGGGCCAGCGGCGCGAACTGGATGCGGCGTTCGCGGCGTGGCTCGAAGCGAGCGCGCCACCCATCGTCGGCCCGCCGGTGAACGCGCAGGCGATCTGGAGTTTCGTGCTGGCACAGTTCGGCCTGTGCTGCTGCCTCCCGGCGATACCGGCGATCCTCTGCGGCTTTATCTCGCTCTCTCAAATTCGCAAACGGCACGAGCGCGGCCGGGTGTTGGCGGTCAGCGGAATCATCCTGGGCTTCGCCGGGTTGGCACTGGGCGTGTTGGGCATCATCTGGTGGTGGCTTCTCTCTAACCTTGATCCCGCGGCACAACAACAACTGCTCGACGGGTATATGAAACAGTTGCAGGCGTTGCAGCCGAAGTGACGGCGGCAAGGCCGGCAACGTCGTTCATCTGAAACGCAGAGCCTTTGCGATCTTCCGCGGGTGCTGCTTCTGCTTTGAACCTCGCTTTCTTTCCGCTTCAACTTTCCTTCTTGTGACTATCACGATTGCTGGCTACGCTCAGCGGCCGTGGCAGCAACGATCACCATCCTCGGCAGCGGCTCGTCCGGCAATTGCGCGTTCGTCGAAACGTCGCGGTTGCGGCTGCTCATTGACGCCGGCTTCAGCGGCCGGCAGATCGCGATGCGGCTCGCCAGCATCGGGCGCAAGATCGAGGACGTGAACGCGGTTCTGCTGACGCATGAGCACCACGATCACACGCAGGGCCTGCCGGTGCTTTGCAGGCGTTACGAGATTCCCGTCTATGCCAACCGCCTGACCGCCGAGGCTGTGCAGGAAGAGTCGCCGGAACTTAAACAATGGCGCGTCTTCCAGACAGGCCACGCGTTCGAGATCGGCGACGTGTTGGTGGAGAGTTTCACCGTGCCGCACGACGCGCATGACCCAGTCGGCTTCCTGCTGCGGCACGAATCCGGCAACATCGGCGTTCTGACCGACCTGGGCCACTGCACCCGGCTGGTGATCGAGCGCGTCAAACCCGCCAATGTCCTCATGCTGGAAACCAACCACGACCCACGCATGTTGCAGGACGCCAACCGTCCGTGGTCGTTGAAGCAGCGCATCCTCTCGCGCTTCGGCCATCTTTCCAACGAAGCCGCCGCCGAAGCCGCCGTGCAGGTCGCGCACGACGGGCTGCGGCACGTCTTCCTCGGCCATCTCAGCCGCGAGTGCAACCGTCCGGAGCTGGCGCATCACGCCGTGACGTCCGCCCTGCACAAAGCCGGCGTGCGCCACGTCTCCGTTCACACCACCTCGCAACACACGCCCAACCCAACGTTACACATTGCCGCAACGCACGCCCCACCACCGCATCCCGTCGCCGTAGCAGCGGTTGTCTCGTAGGAGCATCGGCACGGAGAACATCAACCCACCATCTTTTTGATCGTTGCGCATCGTAGCCAGCGGACAAGAAGAAGGCGCACGCGGCCGTCCTGAGACAATAGAGGCGCTTGCCTGTTATTTTTTGCCTGCTCGCCAGTTGCCAACCGCTTCGCTGGTGCGCAGGGCGCGGTTGTAAATGCGCAGCGAGTGAACGGCGGGAGCAATCTTCAGCGTTGCGGCGCCGGCGGGTGTGCGGAGGTTCGGGCTGAAACGGCCCCAGCCAAACTGGCGCTCGTTGCCGCCATCGCAGAGGATGCCGTTGACGACGAAGGTGATGATCTTGGGGCCGCCATCCACAGTGATGGCGACGTGTTGCGGCTTGCCGGGTTTGACCACTCCTTTGTCGCAGTCCCAGGACGATTCGGTGCGGCCGTCATTGAGCGTGATCTGGATCGTGCCGGCGTCGGTGGTCGAGACAAGGACGCCTTTGCCGGATTCGTCGCGGCTGTCGAGGATGGCTTGGCCGGGCTTGAGCGAGTCGAGTTGGAGCCAGAGGTCGAGACTGAAGCCAGCGCGCGCGTCCTTGCCACCGTGGTCGGCGCGTTTGGTGTCGCGGAGGTTCAACACCGGCAGCTTGGGCATCGGCGTTTCCTTCGGCATCGGTTTGTCCGCCGGCAGGTTGAGTGACAGGCTGTTGGTCGCGATGCTCTTGTTGGCGAATTGGTTGAACAGACCGTTGACCAGCACCGCCGGGATTTCGTGGACGCGGCCGACATTCTTCTGCGTCTCGGTGACGTAGAACTTGCCGCCGTCCTCGACGAGGTCGGGATAGCTCATACGGATATACGGGTCGTCGTCGTAGAGCAGGATCTCCGGCTGCGACCAGTAGATGACCTTGCCTTGCGGTGTATCGCGCTCAACGCCGGCCATGAGCCACGCTGGGTTGCGGTCGTCGTAAGGACTGCCGGTGCGTCCGCTGAAATCCGCCGCCATTTTGCCAATGGACGGCCCGCCGTGGTTGTGGAACCAGTAGAGGAACTTCCCGTTCGAGCAATTCCATGCGAAGTTCGCCGCGCGCGGATGTTTCACGCGCCTGCCGCCGGGTGTGTAAGTCTTGTAGGCGGGCTGGGTCCATGTGTGGCCGCCATCACGGCTGTAGGCGCTGGTGGGCCAGCCATCCACAGTGCGATAGACGCAGTAGAGCGCACCGTCGCTGAGCTTGACGATGCTCTGTTCCTCTGCGACACGACCGCCGCCGGGCGGTGTGCGCAAGCCGATGTCGCCATCGGGCAGTGTCTCGAACGCGATCTTCTCCGGGTCACGCTCGGTGAGGATGTTCTTGCTCTTGAAAAACGCGCCCTCTGACTGCGCGAAGAAACCCTGGCCCATCGCGCCGACCTTGTGCATCACCATGACTGCGGCGTCGCCGAGGATGAGTGGACGGCCGACGTTCCAGAAAAAGCGCAGCTTGCCGCCATAGACGTTGTTGCGATCGCACTCGAACTCGCGCAGCGGCACGTCGTACCGCTTGGCCGACCAAGAACGGCCGTGGTCATCGCTGTATTTAAAGACGTAGTGGCCCAGCGAGTCCACGCGCTTGTAGACACCCTTGTCCTCGCGTTTCACCTCGCGGACCCTGTCGGTGTTATGATTGTAGAAAGCGTAGACGCGGCCGTAAGGCACCTTCAACAAGACGGCATAGCTCGCCTCCGGCCCGTCAGCCGGCTCGATGGACACGATCTTCTCCCATGTGCGGCCCTGGTCGGTGCTGCGCATCGAGACGACGTGCTGACCGCCCGCGCCCTCGACGCCCACCCCCGTGGTCATGACGCACAACCACGCGCCGTCGTCGGTTTTTACGATGTAAGGTTGGTCGGCATAGCCCTCGCTGGGAATGTTCCATCCGTTGCTGATGTGGCGCGGATCGGGAATGGCATTGGACGGCGCGCTTTTCCCGGCCGGCTCCGCGCCGATGACAGCGGCTGCCGCAACCACAAGCGTGCTGATAAGTATGGGTGTGAGTTGTATCTTCATATTGCAGTGCCCTTCAATGCGTTTGCTTTGCCGGCTGGCTCGAAAGCCGGCGACGATCACGCGGCTGGCGTGTAAAAACCCGGAGCGCGGCATCCGCGAGCTTGTTGCTGGCCGCAAGCCGGCGCAAAACGGCCTCCATGCCGAAGCGGACGTGTTCGCGCATCTTGCGGTCGGCGGCAGCGGGGTCGCCGCCGGCCAGCGCCGCCGCCAGGTCGCGGTGCCATCGCTTGGGCGATGGATGGAAACCGGCGGCGCTGTTGTAGAGCCAGTTCAGGACGAGGATGTGGCTCTTCTCGATGGCGCGCAACAGTTCCGGACAACCCGCGCACTCCGCGATGCGGCGGTGCAACGCCAGATGCGCCTCGGACGCCGCCTGTGGGTCGCGTTTGAGGTCCGCGTTGAGTGCATCCAACTCCGCGGCCATCGCCTGTACTTCCCCGCGCTCGGCAGTCGTCGCCTTCTCCGCAAACAGTCGCGCCGCCTGCGTCTCCAGCGCCTCGCGCACGACGTAATGGCCGCGGATGTCCTGGCGGGTCGGCATTCGCACCATCGTGCCCGAACGCGGCCGGCTTTCAACAAGTCCATCGTTCTCGAGTTGTTTCAACGCGTGGGCGACGGGCAACAGGCTCATATCGAGTTGGCCGGCGAGCTGGCGGCCGGAGATCGGCGCGCCCAGGGGCAGCTCTCCGCGAAGGATGGCGGAGCGGATGCGCTCGTAAGCCTGCGCGGTGAGGCTGCCTATGGCCGAACGCAGCCGCGTGTTGCGGGTGGACTTGCCGGATTTGGAAATCATCGTTGACATGCTAGAAATCTACGGGCATAAGTCAATGCCAAACTGATATATCAGTTATATGCAGTCATCCCAAACATGAACTCCGTCGAACATGATCTGAGAAAATCATTCTCCATCGCGTTTCTCTGTCTCACCTTCAGCGCTTCCCATCTGTTCGCTGACGGTTTCTCCCCCAAAACCGCCCCCACCCTCACCCCATCCAAAGTCGCCAACATGGAGTGCCGGTATTTCACCGAGCTGCTCGGGATTGCCTCCGCCAAATCCCTCGCCGCCCAGTTTGATCCCATTGAAAACACCCAGGTCGACACCATCGTCTGCTGCCCCATGGGCTGGCGGTTCTACAACTATCCTTCGCAGGTGGATCTCACCTGGAAAGAGCCAGACAAGCACCCACGGGATCTGCAGCTATACTCCGGTTGGAAAAAGATGGTGGACAACCTCGCCGCCGGCGGCGACCCCTTGAAGGACGCCCTGAAGCTCGCCCGCAAGCAGAAGAAGCGTTTCATCGTGAGCTTCCGGATGAACGACAACCACTACGTTCACAAGGAACAGTTCCCCACCCATAATAACTTCTGGCGCGACCACCCCGAATACCGCCTCGGCAAGGACTCCGGAACACTCCACGTCCTGGGCTCCATGAGTGTCTTCAACTACAGCGTCCCCCAGGTGCGGGATTTCTATTTTGCCGTTCTTGAGGAAATCTGCAAGAACTACGACGTCGACGGCGTCGAGCTCGACTTCCAGCGCGCCCCCCGTTTCTTCCACGACAACGAACTGGACGCCGGCAGGGCCATCATGACCGCTCACGTCAAGCGCATCCGTGAGATGCTGGACAAGGTCGGTCAGTCGCGCGGCCGTCGCCTTCAGCTCGGCGCCAGGGTCTTGCCCACGGTCCGGGCCAACTACGACGTCGGCCTCGATGTCCTGGCTTGGGACGCTGCCGGCCATCTCGACTGCATCACCGTCTCCTCCAGCTACGTTCAAACCGCCGACGTCGGCATCGAGGGCTTCGTCGCCCGGCGGAAGAACGCCAAAATCTTCGGTGAGCTGAATTACCTCCACGTCCAAATCGCCGGCACCGGCCACGATTCCAACGACCGCCGCTACGTCACCCCCGAGACCTACCGCGCCGCCACCCTCAGCTTCCTCGAACGCGGCGCCGACGGCGTCAGCTTCTTCAACACCTACTGCGTCCCCCGCCCCGAGCTGAAGAAACTGATCTCGGATCTCCTCACCCATTTCAAAGACTTCGACACTCTGAAGTGCTCCGACAAGCTCTACACCTGCTATGCAACCCCCGCCACGATGTTCGGCAGGGTCTTCCCCGCGCGCAACGAAAAGTCCTTCGAAATGTTCATCGCCGACGAGCTCCCCGGCCGCTGCAAGAACGCCATCCTCCGTTTCGAAACCAAGGCATCCTGCAAGGGCGTTCATGTCGAGGCCTGGCTCAATGGAACCAAGCTCGACGCGCACACTCCCGACGCCGTGGAACTCTTCCCCCCGGTGAGCGTCAACAAGGCCTCCCCCAAACCCGAGAACCTGAAATACTTCTCTGTTCCTCTCTCCGCCCTGAAGTTCGGCATCAACGCCGTGACGGTGAAAAAAACGGACAACACTCGCCAACCCTGCAACTTCACCGCCGCCGAACTGGCCCTCTATATGAACCGCGCCAATTGACGGACATGGAATCGTCCTTCTTTGAAACGCTCGTCAGCAACAATCCTATGAAACACACCCTCGCATTCCTCACCGCCCTGCTGCTCGCTCCGCTGGCCGGAATGGTCAGCGCCCAGACGAAAGCGCCAGCCAAACCCGACCCGAACTTCATTGCCTCGCCCGCCGAGTTGAAGGCGCGCATCCCGAAGCAACTGCGCATCACCAAGCCCGACTTTGTCGTCTTCGTGCCGGAGGTAACCGATACGGGCGTGAACGACACGGGCAACGAGCACTTCCTCGTCTTCGACGGGCCGGACGGCTCGCTGATGGCAGTGTGGACGCAGAGTTCGGCGGAATCGCAGCCGGACCAGCACCAGGCCTTCGCGCGCAGCGACGACGGCGGCAAGACGTGGTCAAAGCCGCGCATCATCGCGGGGCCAAAGAAGCCGGGCGACGGCCACATGGCAAGTTGGGGCTATCCGCTCGTGAGCAAGAAAGGCCGCATCTACGTGCTCTACAGCCAGCACATCGGCCGCGTGGACAATTTCCCGCATCACACCGGCTGGCTACACGGTATTTGCAGCGACGACAACGGCGCGACATGGTCGAAGCCGCAGAACGTTCCCATCGCGCGCAGCATCAACGACAACCCCGACCCGACGATGCCGCCGAACATGCTTTGCTGGCAGAAACCGCTGCGCCTCGGCAAGGACGGGAAGTATTTCGCCGGCTTTACGCGCTGGACCAGCTTCGCGGTGCGCAAGAATCCGACCAAGTCGTGGATCTCCGCCGACTCGCGCGTCGAGTTCATGCGGTTCGAGAACGTGGACGACAACCCGGAGCCGCAGGACCTGAAGATCAGTTGGTTCATGTCGAACGAAAAGGCGCTCTCCGTGCCCTTCCCCGGCCACCCGGAGGCAAGTGCCTGCCAGGAACCGACGGTTGTGAAGCTGCCGGACGGGCGGCTATTCTGCACGATGCGCACGGCGTCGGGCAGCCCGTTTTGGAGCGTGAGCAGCGACATCGGTGAGACGTGGACGCAGCCGCGCCGGTTGTTGCGCAAGGACGGCGGCGAGCCGTTGCTGCATCCGCTCTCGCCCTGCCCGATGTATGACGTGGGTGGCAACACCGCCGGCAGCGGTCGCTACGCACTCTTCATCCACAACCACGACGGCCACTATAAAGGCTATGGCCCCACCGACTCCGGTTATCATCGTCGCCCGATTTATCTCGTGCCCGGGTATTTCAAAGCAGGCGCCGACCAGCCGGTCTGGTTCGACGAACCGAAGTTCTTCATGGACCACGACGGCGTCAGTCTCGGCAAGCCCGGCACCAAAGGCCGGCTCGATCTCGCGCTCTATTCCAGCTTCACCGTCCGCAACGGCCAGCCCGTGCTCTGGTATCCGGAACGCAAGTTCTTCCTGCTCGGCCGCATCATCGGCAAGGAGTGGTTCTCGAATATCCAGCCATGAACAACCGGATGTACACTCCGCTATGGGTCGCCGCGTGCGCGCTCGCCGCAGCAGTCTCCGCCGAAGAACGCAGCTACGACTTCTACCAGCCGCAGGTGAAGCACGTGGTCATTCACGAGGGCAAGCTGGCGGTGGGTTAAACAGACAAGGACGTTCCCCAATTCGATCGTGAACCCAACACCCCGCCTCTATCTCGGCGACGGTTTCGAGGTGGACTACATCTACAGCCTCTCCGGCTCCGAGTTCCTGGTTGACCTCGACTCGCTGCGGAGCCAGGTAAAGTAGTCCTCACGCTCCGTATGAGGTACAACAATCGTGACATTACGCGGAGCGTGATGACTGTAATGCGATCTTCTCAGCACGGAGCCGCTTCGCCGTGTGGGTAGCGGTAGTCGGCGGTTGCGTTGATGGACACGCGCTTGGTCGAGGCGTCGTCCAACCGGTAAACGTAGAGTTGGTTCTTCCCGGTTTCGCCGGAGTGATAGACCACCGCCGCCTCGCCATCAATCCAGCGCGGATAGGCAAACCAGAACGGCTTGCCCGCCTCGTTGGCGAACGGCTTCGCATTGGTGATCGTGCGCTTCTGCACGTCGAACTCCGCGATATAGAGCGTGCGTCCAATCATGGAGTGCTTGAATCCCTTTTGGTATTCAAAGCATATCTTCTTCTCGCTCGGCGAGACGCTGACGCGATCCAACACGCCCTTCTTCGCCATCTCGCACTCGATGGGTTCGAACTTCAGCTCACCGCCCGTATTTGGCGTCATTAGGTAGTAACCGCGACCGAGTTTTGGGGGCGCGGACGCGACCAAAAGCCTGCCATCGCTGACGGCCGAGTGGACCCAGGAGCTGTAACGCTTGTCGGTGAGCGCCACCTCCTCGCCCGGTTTGCCTCCGACCTTGCCCGCCATGATGCAGTAACCGCCGGTCGCCGCGTTCTTGCGGTTCCATAAGGGCGTGTTCCTTCCGTCCCGTGTCCACGTGGGATTGAAGTCGGTGTAGGTGCCATCGGAGAGTTGATAAAAACCCGTGCCGTCCACGTTGATGATGCACGTGGCGGTGATCCATTTGCCGACGTTGGGGTCGTTCTTCAGCCGGCGGAAGAACACGAGCATGTTGCCGGTCTTCGACCACGACGGTTTGAAGTCCCAATGGCCCGTCGTCAGCGGTTTCTCTTCCGGCCGGCCGGGCACGCCGACGTGGATTTCGCCGTTGCAGTAGTACGAGACGCGGGAGTCGCGCGGACGCGCCGCCTCGCCGGCGTTGGCGATGAGCGGCGCGAGCGTGGCACCCATGCCGGCGAAAGCCGCGGTCCTTGCCAGAAACTCGCGACGGGACAGTTGTTGGTTGAGCGCATTCATAGTTTCTCCTTCCATCTTTTTTTCCAAAGAGCCTTCGATTCATCCTCGGTCACGAAGCCATCCTTGTTCGCGTCGAGGCGGTCGAACAACGCGCCGGGCAATTCGGCGCGATCTAGTTTGCCGTCGTGGTTCTTGTCGCGCTGTTGGAATATGCCGCCCGTGCCGCCTCCGCCGGTCATTCCGGCGCGTCCACCGGCGATGCCGGCTGCTTCGTTCGTCAGCGCGAGGAAGGCGGGATAGGTCGGCGCTTTGTAGCCCTGCGTCTGCACCATGAAGAGCACGAAGAAATTGTTCTTCCGATCAATGACGAACTGCGTGCCGTCGGCGCCGCCCCAGCCGTAGCTGCCTTCGCCGTTCACGACGCCGCCGAGACCGTATTTCTGTCCGGGGGTCTTGAGATGGTTCTGGAAGATGAGATCAACCGTCTCCGGCTTGAGCACCCGCACGCCATCGAGTTCGCCGCGATTCAGGATCATCCGGCAGAACCGCTCGTAATCGCCGATGGTGCTGCACAGGCCGTGGCCGCCGAGGAACAGCGTCGGTTTGTCGGTGAGCTTCGCGCCGTCGCGGCCCGGTTCGAGCACACCGGGTTTCGGCTGCCGGTAAAGCTGACAGATGCGGCTCGCCTTGGCCGGCGGCACCCAGAAATCGGTGTCGACCATCTTCAGCGGGACGAACAACCGCTCTTTCAGCGCCGCATCCAGCGGCTTGCCGGCGACCGCCTCGATGTAGCGGCCGAGGATGTCAATCGAGTGACCGTATTGATAGCCGGTGCCCGGATGGAACTTCAGCGGCTCTTTCGCGAGCGCCTCGGAAAACTCCTTCAGCGTCGTATTCGCGCCGCGCGTGGCCTTGAACGCGAGCGCCGCGACATCGCCGCCCCTGCCTCCGAGGCTGCCGTAGTAGAGACCGCTGCTGTGGCTCATGAGCATCCGCGGCGTGATCGCGAACTTCGCCGGGACGAGTTGGCCATCCTCCAACACCTTCGGCTCCTTCCATTCGGGCAGGTGTTTTGAGATCGGCTCGTCGAGCGTGAACTTACCTTCGTCGAGCAGCGTCAACGCCGCGAGCGCGATGACCGGCTTGGTCATGCTCATCAACCGGAAGATGCCGTCCTTCGGCATCGGCTTGCCGGCTTCGATATCCGCCATGCCGAACGTTTCGAAATAACCGCGCACGCCGTTCTTGTAGATGATCGCCGCGATGCCGGCGACGTTCTTCGCTGCGACGTGGCGCTGCATCTCGACATCAATCTTCGCCAACACATCCGGTTTGAGACCGGCATGCGCGGCTTCGTCGCCGTGCGGGCGAGGCTTGAAGTTTTCCGCCGGCGGCAGCGGCGCGCCGGTGGAAACGCCCATGCCTTTCCACTTCGCGGCCTCGCCCATGCCCTGTGCGCCTGCGCCCCCGCGCCTCATCGTGGATGCTTCCTCCTTCGTCACGACGCCGTCGCCATTCTTATCGAGCATCTTGAACAGTTCCGGCTTTGGCACTTCATCGGCGGTAAGCTTGCCGTCTCCGTTCTTGTCCCAGGACTTGAAGATTTGTTCGGGGGAGTATTGTGGGCGCGGTGGTTCTTGAGCCGGGAGAAGGAGGCAGACAAGAATTGCAGAGAGGTTAATAACAATGACGTTCGTTTTCATTCAGCGTTGTTTTTCGTTGTGTTGGCGATGCGGTATAGCTTGGTAAGGGTGCGGATGATGAGACTGTCGCGGGCGACGGCGGGGGTGGCGAGGGCGGCTTCGTCGAGGCGGTTGACGTGCAAAACGCGGAATTCCGGGCCGGCTTCGACGACGTAGGTTTCGCCCGTCTCGGTCAGGCAAAAGATTTTGCCATCGTAGGCCCACGGCGATGCGGTGAAGGCGCCCTTGCCGGTGGTGAAGCGTTGTTTGCCATAAACTTCCTCGCCGGTGCGCGCGTCGTAGGCGGCGAGGAATCCTTTGTCGAGCAGGACGTAGAGCTGGCCGTCGCAGACCAGCGGCGAGGTGACGTAGGGCGCGGCGCGGCGCTGGGTCCACGCGATGTGGGTATTGGTGGTCGCGTCGCCTTGCAGGCTGATGTCGCCGCTCGCGCCGGGACGGATGGCATAGACGGGCCGTTGCGGGCTGTGGGCGCAGCCGGACGCAATGTAGAGCAGCCCGTCGGCGGCGAACGGCGTCGGCACGGTCACGCTCGACATGCCGCGCAGTTCCCAGAGCAGTTTACCGCTGAGGTCGTAGGAGCGGACCTTGCCGCTGCCGGAGGTGACAATCTCGGTGCGCAGTTCGTTCTGCCAGATGAACGGTGTCGTCCAGTTGCTCTTCTCGTCGCGCTCGACGCGCCAGACATCCTTGCCGGTGCGCTTGTCAAGCGCGACGAGGAAGGACTTCTCCTGATTGTCGTTTAGCACGAACAGCAGGTCGCCATGTAACACCGGCGATGCGGCTGGCCCCCAGTTCCAGTTCATCTTGAAGCTGCCCCATTCCCGCGACCACAGTTCGCGGCCCTCCATGTCGTAGCAGAACAGACCGATGTTGCCGAAGTAGGCATAGACGCGCTCGCCATCGGTCACCGGCGTTTCCGAGGCGTAGGTGTTCTTCGGGTGAATGGAGCCGGGCGGCACGCCCTTGTGCGCGCAACGCGACCAGAGCACCTTGCCGGTCTGCCAGTCCACGCAGTGGAGCATGTATTGGTGTTCGTCGCCAGTGGTGACGCCGCGGATATGGTCGGCCATGCTGCCCAACTTTTCTGGAGGCGCTTCGACGCTGCCGGGACTCACGGACGAGGTGACGAACACGCGGTCGCTCCAAACGATGGGTGACGACCAGCCTTTGCCGGGGATCGTGCAACTCCACACGACGTTGCTCGTCGTGCTCCATGTCACGGGCAGGTTCGTGCCGTAAGCGACGCCATCGCCGCGCGGCCCGCGGAACCGCGGCGAGTTCGTGTCAACCGTGGCCGGCCGTTGTGATGCGGGCTTCTTCGCCACTCTCGCTGTGATTCGCTTCGGCGGCGCGTTGGTGGTCGGAGGCTCCTCCGGTTCGGCCTGTCTTTGCCGCCACTTGGCCATGGCGGCTCGCATTTCATCCAGCGAAATCCCGCCGTCGCGGTTGGCGTCGAAATACTCGAAGCCCGCCTTGAGTCGCGGAAACGCTTCCACCTCCTCGCGGGTCAGTTTGCCGTCGCCATTCTTGTCTATCCGCTTGAACCATTCCTCATTGCCGCGCGGTTGCTGCGCAAACAGCGAAGCGGCGACGACCAGGGCGATAATCAAGCTGACGACGGTTGTGCGTGTCATGGCTGTTTCTTCAGATGCTGAGTGAACCACTCCAGTTCGAGGCGCGTGGCTTCCTCGAAGCCTTCTCGGTAGATGCCGTAGTGGCTGATGCCTTTAAGGACGTGGTAGGCCACGGGAGCGCCTCGCTTTTTCAGAATCTCCGCCACCTGCTCGCCGTTCTGATGGCGGTCCATCAACTCCTCGTTCTCGGCGTCAATGATGAGCATCGGCGCGCGAATCTTCTCGGCGGCTTCGATGGCGTTGTAGCCGATGCTCTTCACCGGGTTGACGCGCATGTGCTCGTAACGCGCCATCTTGCCGCCCATCTTGCCGGTCTCGAACGGCACCGGCTCGGTCTCGGCGCGCGCTTGCTTCGTCGCGAGTCCGTAGGCGTAACGTCCCGCCTGCGGGCCGCGTCCGCCGCCCATGCCGGCCACTTGCGCGGCGACGCATTTGACGCGCGGGTCATTGCCTGCGGTCCACGTCACCAGCCCGCCGCCGTAGCTGCTCCCCATGATGCCGATGCGCTGCGGATCCACGTTCGGCTCGCCAGCGAGAAAACTGATCGCGGCGCGGATGTCCATCGCCTGATCGGCGAAATCCATCTGCCACCGAATCGCCCGTGCGCGGACGGTGACTTCGCCTTTCGCGTCGGGTTGCGGCTGTTTGTCGAGCGACATCAACCGGCTGTCGCTGTCGCCCCAACCGCGGTAGTCGAACGCGAGGAACACGAACCCGGCTTGGACGAACCGCGGCGCGAGCCGTTGCGGCGTGCCTTTCTTCGTGCCGCTGGTGCCGGCGCAGAACAGGACGGCGGGCAGCTTCTCGTCCGGTTTTAGCCCTTTCGGCAAATACAAGTCGCCGGCCATGCGCACGCCATCGCTCCAGATGGTCACATCGCGCTTCTCGACACCATCGGGTGACGGCGTTTGCGCTTGAACTGCAGTTCCAAGCGCGGCAACGACCGCGATTACGAATCGGAGGTGTTTGCGAGTCATGCCTTCCATACGGCTGGGTGGGCGGGTTGTTACAAACTTTCTACAAGAAAAAAGACTGTAACGAAACCCGGTCTCAGGCGTAATGAGTCCATGAACGGCGACGACCGCGGACCAACTAACGCGACAGCCGGCCTTGCGGCCGATGTCGCGGCGTGGTGCCGCGGGCGCGACGAGTCCGCGGCCCGGCGCTTGATCGCGGCGTTGTATCCGCAGGTCATCGCCATCATCCGGCGGCGACTGCCGCGGCGCGTGGCCGAGGAAGACCTCGCGCAGGAAGTGTTCGCACGGCTCTTTGAACGGCTCGGCGATTACGACGGCCGCGCGCCGCTGACGCACTGGGTCGCGCGCATGACGTTGAACATCTGCATTGATCATCTGCGTGCCGAGAAACGGCGGCCTGAGTTGCGCTGGGCGGACCTGACGGAAACCGAGGCCGACGCGCTGACGGCGACGCTGGCCGGCCCGGACAGGCCTGCGGCGGACGCGCTGGGCGCGAGTCAGCTTGCGGCGAAGTTGCTCGGCATGCTCGGTCCCGAAGACCGGCTGGTGGTGACGATGCTCGACCTCGAAGGCCGGTCGGTGGCGGAAGTGCGCGAGGCGACCGGCTGGCGCGAGGGCGCGATCCGCATCCGGGCGTTCCGCGCGCGGCGAAAACTGCGGAAGGAACTTTTGAAGTTGGAAAAACGACGATGAACGCAAACGATCCGTGGAAACGATTGGCGGATGCCGCGAGCCAGCACCGGGCCGAGGCCGACGCGCCGGCAGAGATGCCGTTCGGCTTCGACACGCGCGTGCTGGCGCGACTGCGGCCACCGCGACAAGTGGCGGCGGAATTGTTGGGCCGATTGGCGTTCGGCGCAATCCCGGTTGCCGCCGCGCTGTTGATGGTGTGCTGGTTCACGGTCCAGCCAGACGCGCACGCCAAACTGGCGATGGCGGACCCAACCGCGCTGGCCGATGAGGTTTTCGCAGAGGAGGCGATTGAGCCATGAACAAACTTGCACTGAAGATCGGAATCGGCCTCGTGGTGCTGTTCGGCCTCGGAATATCCACCGGCGTCGTCGTGGCGCGCCAGACGCACGGGACATCCTACTGGACCACTAGCTCCAAGAACCACGAGGAACGCTGGATCGCGGCGCGCCTCGAGGAATACAAGACGCAACTCAACCTGACGCCGGAACAGGTCGCCACCATCCGCCCGCACTTCGACAAGTTGGCGACTGACATGCGGCAGTTCCGCGTGGAGTTGCGGACCAAGGTCTATGGCGCTTTCAAAGACATGAACGCCGGCATCGCGCGCGAGTTGACGCCGGAGCAGCGCGAGAAGTTTTGGACCACGCTCCGCAAGAAGTCCGAAACAGCAAAAGCGTCGCGGAGCAGCCGGCCGGGCCCCTAGCCGGCGTGCGTCACAGTTTTTTCTTATGGCGCGCGGGCGGCGGGCGGTGGCAGGCTGCCAGGGCATCACGCGGAGCGTGATGACTACTATGAAGTCATTCTTTGTCCCTGCGGTCTTGCTGCTCCTGCCGCTTGTTGCGTTCGGCGCGGAGCAGAGTCCGAATCTTCTGATCAACGGTGATTTCGAGAGCGCACAGGTTGGCGTGTGGGAGAAGCGCACGCCGGATGACAAGGAACGCGCGCTCTCCATCACCACCGAGGCGGCGCGCTCCGGAAAGCAAGGCGCGCGGATCATCAACAAGGGGGCCGTGATCAGCCGCTGGCGGCAGGGCGCGGACGGGAAGCTCAAAGTGCCGGCGGGCGCGAGCGTTCGGCTGGTGGGCTGGATTCGGACGGAATTGGGGGACGAAGGCTGCGCGGCATTGCGGCTCTATTGCATCGGGGAGAAAGGCAAAATCCTGTCGCAGCCGCAGACGAGAGCCGTGCGCGGCAAGTCCGCATGGAAGCGCGTGTCGCTGAACGCCACCGTGCCGGACGGCTGCGACCATCTCATGGTCTACCTCGAACTGGAAAAGGCCACCGGCACGGCGGACTATGACGACATCGTGTTGAGTGTCGTCCCGGCGGCGAAACCACGGCCCGCGCTGAACGACTTGGTGTTGTGGACCGACGCGCCCGCCGACGATCCAACGGTGGTCAGCCTGCGAACGCTCTATCCGGACCGGCTCGTGATTGTGTCCGCGACGGAGACGCCGCCGTGGAGCCACTGTCGCGGCGCAGTCGTCTTCGCGCGCAAACCGGGGACGCGCTTTGATTTCAGTGCCATCGAGGCATTCGCGCAGCGTGGCAATCCCGTCGTGCTGGACCTAGCGGTCTATGCGGCGATGCGAGGAGTGCAGCTTCGTAACGCGGACATTCTTGTCCGCGGTGTTTCACAGCAGAACAACGGCGCGGACAAGAGTGTCCGCGTTACGTCCACGGCGGCCAACGCACCTTCGCTTCGCATCCTGCGGGAGGATCGCGTGACGAACGGTTTCAAAGCCGGTGATTCGATCCCATGGGGCGACGGCGCGGGCAAGCGTTGGAAGCAACGTGTGCTCGACGGTGTGAGCCGCGACAATGCGCTGGCCGAGTCTCCGGAAGGCGGCGCGCTGCTCGTCTCCGAGACGTCAGGGAAAGGGCTGCTGCTGGCCACCGATCTGACAGGACTGCCGGAGCCTCTCTGGAACCGGCCCGGCAGTTTCAACAAATACCTGTTCGCTGGCAACGCGCTGGGCGGCACGGTGCGCTACGGACGCCATTACCCGCAGCGGCTCAAGTATGCCGAGTTTGTCGGAGCGATGCGCGCCCTTGCCGCAGAACTGCCGGCGTTGCGCTTTCAGGACGAAGGTCCAGCCAACGGCGCTTACCGGATTTGCAGCCTCAACCTCGGTGACCCAAAGAACCCGACGTTCCTCGTCTATGGTGCCACGCACGGCAGCGAGTGGGAGCCGGGCTATGGATTGCTCACGCTGGCAAGGCGGCTCGCGTCGCAACCATCGGCTGCGTTGTTCGACACGAAACGCTACGCGCTCAAAATCATCCCGTTCCTCAATCCGTCCGGCTACGACTTGAACACGCGGCAGAGCGCCGCGCGCGTGGACCTCAACCGCAACGGCAGCGAGTGGTGGGCGTTGTTCAAGGGTCGGGACTCGAACAGCGACGGTGTGTGGGGACCGGGCGATTATGATTGGAAGGGCTCCGGACCGTTCTCGGAGCCGGAGACGCAGACGTATCGCGCAATCTGCGAGCGGACGCCGCTGCACGCCACGCTCGACTTCCACGGCAACTCGGGCGGGCCGGGCAACAACCGGGTTGTGATCCTGCCGTTGACAGCGCGCGACGACAACGAGGAGCGTGCCGCAGCCGCTGTGCAGGCGTTCAACGAGGCAATGCGCAACCGCTACGTGTTGCAACAGGCGAACCGCCCCGCCGTCGCGCAATATGACATCGAGATGACGCACTGGGATGCGCAGCGGCCCACGCTGATCGAGACCTCATGCAAGGGCCGCTATGGTTTCCTCTGCGAGGTTCCCGCCGGTTACAATGGCACGTACGGACTGGCGATGGAGACGGACATTGTGATTGAAACGTGCCTGGCGTTTTTCAAAGCGTATCAGGCTCCGTGAGCCGGCTGGTTGCTCCATTCTGTGGCTGAAAATCAAAGTCCCTGCTATCCTCAAAACCAATGAAACCTGTCGCAGCCATCTCTCTGGCATTCTTGTTGGGAGTTTCATGCATGGCGGCGGAACCTGTCTTCGACGTCAGGTTCGATCACCTGAAAGGCAACGGACTTCCCGCCGGCTGGAGCTATTATGGCAGTGGCACACACATGCAGTTGAAGGACGGGAACCTCGTCTTCACCAACGAGGAACCGAAACGAGAGAGCGGCATTGTCAGCCGCATCGAGGTGGAGAAGGGTTTTGACTACGAGTTCACGGTGGAACTCGCGGAAGGCCATCCAGGGGAAAAGGTCGAGGGCGTCTTCCTGCTGCTCACCGCGGCGGACGGCCAGGCGGGCAAGGTCATCGCCAAGACACCGGTGGTGTCCGGCAACCTCGGGCAATATGTCAGCACTTCGATGCGTTACTCGCCGCCGGACACTGGCAAGGTGTCGCTCTATTTGCATTCCAAGCAGGGGTTCACTCCGCGAGCCAAAATCCGCCGCATCCTCTGCCAGCGCAGCGCCGACCAACGGACATGGCTGCCGGCGAACCAACCGCCGTTCACCGTCTGCGGCCTGCCTTTCATGAAGGAAAACAAGGGGGCCTACTACCGCTATCCCGAAGCCAGGGCCAAACACCTCGCAACATGGAACGTGAGTTGCCAACCTTCCGGTGCGCGAATCCGTTTCAAGACGAATGCCGATAAGATCGAGTTGCTCATCAACCACGGGAAAAGCAGTTTCCCATGGCCTGAGATGAGCGCCCTCTCCATGGCTGGCATTGACATCTATCAAGGGCCTCCGAATCAGATGGTCTTCGTCTGGCGTCCGGACCGCGGCTTGATCAGCAAAGACTCACCCTACGTCGGCACGTACATTCCAAAAGACAACCCCGGCACGATGCGCGAGTACACGCTCTACCTGCCGATGTATGCCAGGCTCGTCAGCCTGGACATTTCTCTCTCACCAGCCTCCGCCAAAGTCGAGCCGCCCACGCCCTACAAACTCGACAAGCCAGTGGTCTGGTATAGCACGTCCTTCGCGCAAGGCGCGGGAGCCTCCGGTCCCTCCATGAGCTTTCCCGCACTGACTTGCCGGCTCCTGGGCTTGGATCTCGTCAACTATGGTCTCTCGGGCAATCGGGAATGGAAACCGGAGGAAGCAGAGATGCTCGCTGAAATCCCAGCCGCCGTGTACGTGATGGGGCCGATTCTCGGCGATGTCAGCACCATGGAGGAACGCTACCCAAAAATGGTCGAGATACTTCGCAAGCGGCATCCTGTCACCCCCATCTTGCTCGTCACACGTCTTCACACGCTCGGCACGACGAAGCCACATGATGTCAACGCCATCGTTCGCAAGCTCTATGAGAAACACCTCGCCGACGGCGACAAGAACATTTACTTCCTCGACGCCTTCACCCTGTATTCCGACGGCTCGATCCCATACACCATTGACGGCGTCCATGTGACCGACTTGGGATCAAAGACCATCGCCGACGCCTTTGTCCCCGCGTTAAAGCGGATACTGAAACTGCAATAGTCAGCCCAACAACCGAGAATGCTGGAACTCATCCCGAGAACACGAAATGACGACAACAGATTTGAAACGGTCACGAACACAGTCAGCACTTCTGGCGTTTGCGATGGCGTTCTGCGCTTGCGCGGGAGCTAATGACCGCCATCTCGATGAACTCTCGTGCGCGTCGTTGAGGCAGCTTCTATCGGCAGCGGCCACCAATGCTTCGCTCGCCGAGGTTCGCGCGAAGTTCATCACGGAAGCGAAGCATGACGCGGGCAAACCGGTGCTGCGCCGGCCTCGCACGCTTGAAGAACTGCGGAAATGGCGCGTGCAACTGAAATACAAGACGCGTCCGCCGCACATGTCGGCGCTTGGCGACAAGGAGTGGGAAACGTTTTGCTTCTCGCAAGGCGACAACAATGCCGGCAGTCTGCTTAAGGTCGAGCTGCCGAGGCTCGCGGCGGCGGCCACGCTGACGGGCGATGCAAAGCTGTTCGAGCGCGTTTGCGCGCAGCTTGCCGAACTGGCAACGTGGTCGCCACTGGAGCGGCGCGGCTGGTCGTTGAACAACTCGAAGCCGCATTTCACGGAAGACGGCGCATGGCTCGGCACCGGCTGGCTGGTGCGGACGATTGCGGACACGGTGGACTTGCTCCCGCCCGACAAGATTCCGCCGGACCTGCGCGCGGCGCTGGAATCGCGGCTGGCTGATGAGCTGGCCTTGATGGAGCAGGACTGGACAACGAAGCGGCCGTGGTATGTCCGCAGCCAGGCCGCACACAGCAACCAGTGGATTCTGCCGAACGAAGCGCTCGTCCGCGCCTGTCTGTTTCTCGGCGTGGACCGGCATCGCGAAACCTACGAAGGCGGGATTGCGCGCTTGCTTCGCTCCATGGAAGCGCAAGGCGCCGATGGCGAATTCGTCGAGGGCCTGCGTTATTCCGGTTTGTCGCTGGAGAGCCTTTACTCGATCGCGCGCGCGACGGCACGTGCGGGCGACAACCGGTTGCTCGCGCATCCCTTTCTGCAAAAGTTCCCCACCTGGCTCGTTCATCATTTCCAGCCCGGCGGATTCCTGATCAACGCGTTTGATGCGCCGGGTAGCTCGCGGGGTAACCTCACGCGCGACAGGGACTTGTTTGCAACCGTGGCGTTGGTGACCGGCAATCCGTACGCGCTGTGGGGCCTGCGCACGCGCGCGGGTTTTGGCGACACGCTCGACGCGATTCTTGCGGCAAACATCCCGGCCTCGCGGGCAAGCGCGCCGCCGCTTTTCGCAAACTACGCGAAGGCGACGCGGTTGAACTGGCGCAGCAGTTGGGACGATGACAAGGCGACAGGCCTCTGGCTGCGTGGCGGCCACGCAACGGACTTCCACGATCACATGGACCGCGGGCACGTCAATTTCATCATCGGCCGGCGCGCGTTGTTGATCGAAGCCGGTACGCTCAATTATGCCGTGCCGAACAACGCAACGCATCTGCGTAGCGTCGCGGGCCATAACGTCTTGCAGATCGGGGACACCGCCCCGGACAAGCTCACGCCCGCCGTGCTGAAGCACGCGGGCCAAATCCTCACGCGAGAACGTCGCGGCGCGCCCATCACGGTTGAGCGGATGGATGATGCAGGCGGCGTGGCCATCGTGGACGCTTCCGCCTGTTACGAATCGACCGCGAAATGGAAGCGACGCGTGGAATGGAACCAAAGCTCCGTGACCATCGTGGACGAAGTTGAGTTGAAACAGCCCGACATCGTGCAGTTCCGCTGGCACCTCGGCGTTCCAGCCGACGCGCCGAGCCGCGCCAGCGCAGGCCAGATCACGGCGGGCGACGTCTCAATCACCTACAGCGCGGACCCAGCCGTCACCGCCCGCATCGAATCCATGCCCGATGCGACGCTCGCGCCCAAAGAGATCACGCAGCACGCGTGCGTTGTCCTGCGCACTGAACAGCCTGTGCAACATCTAAGACTGAAGACACAGGTGAAACTCGCGAGCGGGACAAAAGACTGAACGCGGAAGATTCAGTTGACTGGCGGGCGCCGCGCATCTTCCAGCTTGTGCGCGCGTTGCCGCCCGCTATGCTGCCGGCGTCGAAAACATGATCATGCCACCCATGCGAACGCGTCCAGCCCGTGTGATGACCGGCCTTCTGGCACTCGCTCTGTTGCTGGAGTGCGGCGTCTCAATCCGCGCCGCGGATACAAATTCGCCGGACCAGCTCTGGACGCAAATCTATGACCGGCCGCAACGTCTGGCGGCGCTGGATCATCCCGCCATCGTGTATCTCGACATTCAGCTCGTGGATGTCATCCACAAAAGCTGGAGGAAGCTGGCCGATCCGCTCAAGCAATCCTATCCCAGCCGCATGCGCGAGCGATTCAAGACTCTGTCCGGGCTGGAGTGTCTGGTGGTGCATCGCAGCGAGGTCAGCGGAGCTGCTCTGGACCGTCCGCAAATCAAGGCCATCCTGATCAGCGGCCGCAACACGACCGATGTGCCGCCCCAGGACGAGCCGTTCTATGATCTCATCCGCAACACAAAAATCCCGATGATCGGCTTCTGCGGCGGAGGCCAGTTGATTGGCAAGGCCTACGGATTGCAGATTGCCCGGATGCGTCCGCTCAAAGAAGGCGAGCCGGATCCCAACCCGAAATATCATCCCGGGTTCTTCAAGGAATGGGGATTCGTCAAATTGCGTATCATCAAACCCGATCCGTTGTTCGCCGGTTTGAACGGCGAGATCACGGTCAAGGAAGTCCATGCGTTCCAGTTGCCGGATGCTCCGTCGGGCTTTGATTTGCTCGCATCGTCAACGGAGTGCCGGGTCCAAGCCTTCAAACATCGCGAGCGGATGGTCTACGGTGTTCAATTCCATCCCGAACAATACGACGAGTCCCATCCGGACGGGCGCCGGCTGCTGGAGAACTTCTTCCGTCTGGCATTAAAGAAATAGAACTCCGTCCTCCTCCCGCATCACATGCCACGCCTGAACATCCTCTCACCGTTCAAGGCCCTGGGGCCGGGCCTGGTCGTTGCGGCGGCGGGCATCGGCGCGGGCGATGTGATCACGGCGACGGTCACGGGCGCGGCGTTCGGCACACGCCTGGCGTGGGCGCTGCTGGCCTGCGTCGCCCTGAAGTTCGTCCTCAATGAAGGCGTGGCCCGCTGGCAACTCGCCACCGGCAGCACGATCATCGAGGCTTGCGCGCAACGGCTGCCGAAATGGGTCAATGGTTACTTCTTTCTCTACCTGCTGCTGTGGACGTTCTTCGTCGGCGGCTCGCTCACGAACGCGTGCGGTCTCGCCGGGCACACGCTGTTCCCGCAATGGCCCGTGTGGGTGTGGGGCATCGCGCACTCCGTGGCGGCGGCGGCGCTCGTGCTCGTGGGCCGGTTCGCGTTCTTCGAGCGAGTCATGAAAACGCTCGTCGGCGTGATGGTGCTGACGGTGCTGGTCTGCGCGGTGCTGGTGAAGCCGAATGTCGCAGAGCTGTTGCGGCATCTCGCGTGGCCGGCGCTGCCGCCGGACTCGGGCAAATCGGTGCTCGGTATTTTCGGCGGGATCGGCGGCAGCATGACGATGTTGTGCTACGGCTATTGGATTCGCGAGAACGCGTGGAGTGGCGCCGGCTGCCAGCGCGCGGTGCGCGCGGACTTGTTGCTGGCGTATGTGGTAACGCTGGTCTTCGCGCTCGCGCTCACCACGGTAGCCGCCGGCTGCAATGCAAAGATTACGCAGGGCAGCGGCATGGCGCTGGAGGTCGCATCGCGGCTGGACGCGCTGTTGGGGCCGGTGGGACGCTGGTCGTTTCTCATCGGCTTCTGGTGCGCGGTCTTCAGCGCGATGCTTGCGGTGTGGCAGGGCGTGCCGTATTTCTTCGCTGACTTCATGGCGCAACGCTCACGCACCGCGACTGCGGGCAATGTGGACCTGAAAACCACGCGGGCCTACCGTGGTTACCTGCTTTTTCTCGCCGGCCCGCCGCTCGTGTTGCTGTTCGCGGAGAAGCCGGTGGCGATGGTGATACTCTTCACAGTCATCGGGGCCTTCTTCATGCCTTTCCTGGCCGCGTTGTTGCTTTACCTCAACAATCGTCGCGACTGGATCGGCTCGCTGCGCAACGACGCAACACGGAATGTCGCGCTGCTGGTTGCGCTGGCGCTCTTCGGCTGGATCGCCATCACGGAACTCGTGGATGTGCTTTCCAAATGAACTCCCGCCTCATCATGGGCAGCGTGGGGACATCGCGCCTGCGCCGCCGGCATCGGCAGAGGCGGTGTTGGAGTTGCGCTACGAAGCCGACCCGGACTGCCAGCCCGCGCCGGAAGAACCGTGACGAGCGGGTTGAGGGCTGAGCGTTGAGAGTTGAGAGCGATTCGCGTTTTTGGAATCGCGCGGGGATTTTCACGCTTGTGTCGGGTTTGCCGCGGACGATAATGCCGCGCAAACCACCGATGCGCACAACCACGACCGCCACTGAGCCAGCGCAACCCGGCGCGCGAGAATTTTATCTCCGGACCTGCTCACGGTCTCCTTCCCGCCCAGCCGGGCTACGCTCGCAGGGCCGGACGCAGGCCGCAAACCGGCGCATCAACTCCGGTTCCCTGAAATCAGAATTCCATCCTTTAGTCACGGCCGTTGCGGCAAGGAATGTTGGCCGCACGTGATCGCGTTTATCGAGAAGACACCCGCCACCAGGAGAAAACCATGAAGCCCAATCATGAAATGTCACGACGCTCGTTCCTGCAAAAGTCCGCGCTGCTGGCTTCGGGCGCGGCGGGGTTGCCTCGTTTCGCCGCGGCCGCTGCGCCGGCTCTGTCTTTGGAGGTGATCGGCAAGGTTTGTCCACGACCGGCAGTCAAGATTGCCGCTTCACCACTCGGCGTGGGGTTCGAGACGCTCGACCGGAAGATGTTCGACCCGGAGAGGGTGTATCCGCACATGGCGGAGTTGGGCGCGAAGTGGGCCAGAATGCAAACCGGCTGGTGTCGCTGCGAACCAGCCAAAGGCCGGTATGACTTCGCGTGGCTGGACGCCATCGTGGATCGCCTGCGGGGAATGGGAATCCAGCCGTGGTTCAACCTCGGTTACGGCAACCGGCTCTACACGCCCGAAGCAACGAACGATTTCGCCGTCGGCTGGGTGCCGCTCTGGAGCGACGATGCGCTTCAAGGCTGGCTCCGGTTCGTGCAGGCGTTGAGCACACATTTTCGCGACCGGGTCAAGCACTGGGAAATCTGGAACGAGCCGAACCACAAGAATTTCTGGAAACCGCGCGAGCCAGATCCCGCCGAGTATGTCAAGTTTGTCCGGCTCACCGCGCCGGTGATTCGCAGCGCCGTGCCCGGCGCGGTGATCATCGGCCCGACGGTGTGGGGACCGGCTTATTTCAAGGAGTGTTTCGAGCGCGGGTTGGGAGCATTGGTGGACAAGGTTTCGTATCACTGGTATCGCTCCTCGCCCGAGGACAAGTATGAAGCCTCGGTCGCCGCCTGCCGCGAAGTCCTTGCCCAGCACAATCTCAAGCTGCCGTTGTGGCAGGGCGAAAGCGGCTGTCCCTCCCAGCCGGGCAGCGTCGGCGCTTTGGCGAAACAGGAGTGGAACGAAGACCGTCAGGCCCGTTGGGTCGTGCGACGAACGCTTGCGGACCTGAAGTTGCGAGTGGAACTGAGTTCCTACTTCCACGCCGTTGACATGCTTTACCCCAACGATGACGGCACGCCGGACGGCCGGTTGAACTCCAAGGGACTGGTGCGACGCAGCGACTACGCACGCAAACCCTCCTATTTTGCCTACCAATGTCTCTGCGCACTGTTCGATGCCGAGACGCAGTGGGCCGATCTGCCCTTCGAACTGTCCGCCGTAGAAGATCGGCACGCAGTCCTGAAGGCGAGCTTCCTCCGCAATGGAAAACCGCTGTTCGCTTATTGGCTCCCGTCGGGATTGATGGAAGACCGCCCGCTGCAAGCGGTCAGCCTGACGATTCCAGACGCGCGCATCAAGACGCCGGTGCTCATCAATCCGCTTACCGCCACCGTGCATCGGTTGCCCCGCGCGGTGCGCGACGGCGGCAAGTGGCAAATCGAGCAAGCGCCGTTGGCCGATTATCCGTTGCTTGTCGCCGACAAGGTATCGCTGAAAATCTCAGCATAGATGCTGCAGGGGTAGGACCCAACAATTGACACGCTGTTGGCCCGGCGGGTGTCTCGCGGCTGTTTCCCTCACGTTCGACGACGGCGCGCCAAGGCTGTGACGCTGCGATTGAAAGTTGAGCAGCGAGGAAGATCGTGGAGGAGATTGTCGCGATTGAGGATTCGCGGCGCGAGGATTCTACGCTTGCGTGAGGTGGCCGGACTGCGACAATGCCGCCACAGTCCGAAACGAGCCACGCAAATGAACACGATGGCGGCAACAATGGAGCCAGCGCAAAGCGTCGCGCGGGGATTCTTCCCGATGAGAACCATTGCCGTGGCGTTGGCCTTGTGTTGCGTTACGGCGCACGGCGAGAAGGTCGCGTTCCGTGACGAACTGACCGGATGCGAGATGTGGCGGATGTCCGACTACGGAACGTTTCACGAATACGGCCACGCGGCCAAGCCGTTTTCCTATGACGGCCGGCGTATCGTGTGCCGGGAGTGGCGTCCCGACGGAGGGATCGTGGTGATTGACCTTGCGGGTGGGAGCGAGACTGTTTTTGGCCGGGAACACCGCGGCTGGAAGGAAAACCCCGCATTCGTGCGAGGCACCAACGCGGTTGTCTATATCGCTGGCCGGCAGGACGCCTCGATTTTCCTCTACGATATTGATACCGCCAAAGAGCGCCGCGTCGTGAAGCTCGAAGGCGACGCGCGGATGCCCTGTGCCGGCGTGATCGGGCCTCGTTCGGAATACCTGCTGCTTCGGGGCGACCTCAACGGCGATGGCCTCTCGGATTGGGGCCTCAAGCCGCTTTGGACGGAGGAGCCTGCCCGCGCACTCTGTGTTTCCTCCAACGACTGCGTGCATCCGCATACCGTCAGCCCGTCACCAGATTGCAATCGGTTGACGCTCGGCATGCAGACGTGCCATCCCGATGTGCTACGACGAGTGCGCCGCGGAGAGCGGCTGACGCCGCAGCAGTTGGCCGTCGACTCGCGCTATCAAGCGTGCATTGCCGTCGTGGACTTCAAAACCGGCTCGGCGAAGATCTATCCGGCCAAGAACGCAAAACTCTGGGCACATGAGGCATGGTCGGGCGACGGTGAATACCTGCACATGGCGGGCTGCTCCTGGCGGGCGGGTGTGGACGCGCCGAGTGTGCCCATCCGTATTGGCGACGGCGAGCCAAGCGACCACTGCGGCACTTGCGGGCGCAGCGGGCGATACGTGGTCGGAGATTCCAGCGCCGATGGCATGGAGCGGTTGGAATTGACGGATCTCTGGACTGGCGAGATGCGCACCGTGGCTTACATCAGCGCGCCCACGGAGCCGGCCGGCAAGATTGATCAGGATCATGGCCATCCCGCAGGCAGCCCGGATGGAACCAAGGTTCTGTTTCACTCGTGCTACGACCTTGTGAACCACCGGCTTTACGCGATCCCGACTCAAGACATCCACGCGGGCGATTCAGTGATTCCCGTAGAGACGACGGAGGGTTTCGCGCCCCAGGGCAAGCTCCTCATCGGTCACGGTTACGCCGGGAAAAGGATGACGGTCTCGTATCAGCGCGCGGACGCCACGCACTTCCATGGATGTGATTGGGGGACGGACGCGGCGGCGCGCTTGAATCGCGCGGTCAAGAGCGATGTGATTCGCAAAGGCTCGCACCAGATGACCGACGCGCTGGGACGCCTCTTTCCCGACGGCACGTGTCGGCCGCGCAAGGATTACATCGCCGTGGTCAAGCGGCCTGATCCGCCCCGGTCCTTGGTGGCTGCGCTCGTCGGCGAAGGGGTGCGATTGAAATGGAACCCTCCTGCCAGCCACGAGGAAATCGCCGGCTACATCGTGTGGCGCCGGTGTGGCGCCGGAGCGATGGAACGCCTGACGCCGGATTCAGTCAGCGTGTGTGAATTCACCGACAACAAGCCTCCCCGGCAATCCAAGCTGGAGTATTCCGTTCAAGCGGTCGAGTACAGCGGCTTGCACGGCGACCATTCGAGCGTTGCCTGGGTCGAGGGAAGCCGGGCGGGTGCGAATCTTGCGGACTCCTATGATGTGCCGGGTTGCGCGTATGTGACGCCCGGCGAGGCCCCGAAGTCGGATCGTCGTCGAGTTCACTTCTCAGTTCCCATCGAGGGGCGTTATGCGCTGTGGGCGCGAAGCCGTGCGCACCGCGACGCCGAGACACTGCGCGTCCGCGTTGACGGCGAGCCGCTGCCGGATGCGCGCATCGAGGGATCGGACTGGATTTGGGCCAAGGTCGTGTCGTGCCAGTTGGGCGCGGGCGAACACACACTCGATCTTGCACGCGAGGAGACTTGCAGCATCAAGGAAGGCAATCTCCTGAGCAATCCGGGCTTTGAGGATGGCCTCAAAGGATGGCGCTGCGACGAGACAGTAACGTCTGTTGACGACACTCTGGCGCACTCCGGCCGCCGATGCATCAAGCTCTCGGGAACACTCACCGACAAGAAGTTGTTCCAAGCCATTGACCTGGAGGTGAAGCCCGAATGGTCTTATCGCCTCTCCTTCTGGATGCGCGGCAAGTTCACGCAAAGCGAAGCGAAGCGATACAACGGCCCTCATCCGAACACGCTCGGCCGCTTCGCCATGCTTCTCGATCCCTTGCCGTATCCGCGAGACTGGTTTCGGGACGGGAATCAGTTCGACGAGCAGTGGCAGCGGATGGACATCGTGTTTGACAGTCCGAAGCAGGCGCCGGGAAGCCGTCCGGCCAAACGCATCGCAGCTCAACCGTTCTGGTGCCCCGGCTTTTGGGGGAAGCAAGCGGGCACGGTGTGGATTGACGACGTGTCGGTCACTGAACTCGGCCCTCGTTTGCGTCCGGTGAAGGTGACGAAGCTCCTCGTGACCAACGTCCCTGGATATGTTCCGAAAGGTTTGGACGGGCGTGAGGCTTGTCCACTGCCCCGTGCACCGCTCATCCCCGTAACCGGGTTGCATCAAGCAGCACGCGCTGGAGACAGCATTACATTGGCATGGGATGCCGGACGCCTTGGGACGCGCGGCTACAACGTCTATCTCAACGTCGGCGACGATTGCCCGGCAACGAAGTATTTCCAGAAAACCTCGGTGTGGGGTCAGACGGCCGTGAAACTGGGTGGTCTCACTCCCGCGACAAGCTACGCGGCGAAGGTTTTTGCGATCAATGAGGACGGGATCGCCGGACCTGCCACCACCATCAAAGCCAAGACGGCGCCATAGACTTCTGCGTTGTCATTGGGAGAGGACTTCGCGCTTGGCGCAGGCGTGTGTGCTGCTACACTGCCGGTGAAGTTCGATCAGACCATGAATAACGACACTTCAACGTCTCACCTGCTGCGGCTTAAAATCCAACTCCGCATCCTTCCATGTATGCCCTGATTTACTTCGACACCGAGGACTTCATCTCGCCACCGGATTCGCCTGTCCACACACTGCCCGGCCAACTGGCGGACATCATGCATCGGCATGGCTTGCAGGGCTGTTTTCACATTCACGGCGAGAAGGCGCGATTCCTGGAACGCCACAAGCTGACGCGCGTCATCGAATCCATCAAGAAGCACGATGTCAGTCTTCACTACGATCGCGGCTCCATCCACCCGACCACGGCCGAGGAAGTCTCCGAACTCGACTGGTTTCGCGGCGTCGAGCGGACGCTGTTTCGCGAGACGCCCGGGTTCCAGGCGCTCGATCGCATCTTCGGCAAATGCAGCGCGATCACTCAACATGGCGGGACGTTTGCCGCGCAGATCGTTTATGCGGCCGGCAAGCTCGGCAAACCGTTCTTCTACTCGCCCTTTCGACTGCCGGGCCGGAACGTGGTCTGGTTCTGCAACAACCTCCTCATCGGCGGCTATCAGGCGCCGTTTTATTTCGACACCGTTTACCGCGACACACCGAAGTTCGAAGCCAGCCTCGCGAAGGTCAACAGCTACCTGGATGATCGCGCCAGGACGTTTGACTTCACCGCCATGTTTGGATGCCATCCTGTCA
The DNA here is from genome assembly GCA_016235595.1 of Verrucomicrobiota bacterium. Classification (GTDB taxonomy): domain Bacteria; phylum Verrucomicrobiota; class Verrucomicrobiia; order CAIQCK01; family CAIQCK01; genus CAIQCK01. The sequence continues at coordinate 235,020 of JACRJX010000048.1, read as the reverse complement.
TCACGATCATGGAGAAGTTCCCCGACGCGATCAACTTCTCCAACGGCGCGCAGCCGTCACCGGCGGATTGGATCGCACCGACGCTGGTCAAAGGCGCATCCATTCCGCTTGTCCTGGCAAACTTCGAGCGCCTCATCACCACGCTCGTCAACCATCCCAAGGTGAAGTGGACCACCGTGGCCGGCATTCATCAACTCTACGGCCAACGACCCGTGCGCGTGCCCGATGGCGAGATCCTGCGGGGCGCGGAGGAAGTGGTCCGCGATGCCAAGCCTGCATGGACGCAGACACTGAGCGCGGGTGAACTGCTGTTCCTTCTCGCGCGCCGCGCACTCGCGCAGCGTCAGAGTTACGAAGTGCCGCAGGTCATGGGACCGACGGAAGAGATTGGCGGAAACACCGTGACGACTTCGACAACCGTGAATCCAAATGCTGTCGCCGCGCCCATCGTGGAGGCGGTGATGTCCTCAGGGTATCTGCCGCCGTTGTTGCAGGTTGGGAACGAGCACGTTTCGCTGGAGTTTGCGCTCCTGCTGCTGGCCTGCCACGCCCTCGGCCGGAAGCTTCCGCCCGAAGAGCGGTGGCAACTCTCAATCGAGGCCATGGCGGGCGTGACCCCGGCCATCGAGAACGTCAAGCGCTACAAGAACTGGAGAATTCACGGCCCGCGCTACCAGCAATCCGAAATCCTGAAGCATTTCCGTCTCCAGTGCTGGACATTGAAACCAGCGTTCACCGAGCGTGACTATGATCGCAGCATCGAATTGGGCCGGCACCTCAATCCGATGTTCGATGCAAAGAACCGGCTCTGAGAAGCGGAATGGTTTTGTCGCTGGCACGATTTCTTGCCGTCCATATGTCTGCTGCTAATAAAACAACTCATCTCTCAACCGGAGCCGTTCTCATGCGAACTCTATGCCTGTCGTTGATCATCGGCCTCATCGTAACGTCGCACTCAGCGGCCAACCAGCCCGAGTGGCGCGTCGGAACCGCCCGTACTGACATCACGCCCAGCGGGCCGATTTGGATGGGCGGCTATGCCTCGCGCAACCATCCGTCCGAAGGCGTGCTCCAACCCATCTGGGCCAAGGCCCTGCTCTTCGAGGACCCAACCGGTTCGCGCGCCGCCATTGTCACACTGGACTTGATCGGCATTGATCGCGGCCTGACCGACTCGGTCTGCCAGCGCATCTGCCAAAAGACGGGCATCCCGCGCGAGCGGATCGTGCTCAACTGTTCGCACACGCACAGCGGCCCAGTCGTCGCAGGCGTGACGCCCCTCGTTTACGATCTCGATGCCGAGCAGCAAAAGGTGGTTGATGACTACGCCAAGATCCTCGCGGACAAACTGGTGCTCTTGGTCGAGGCGGCGGTCAAAGACCTCCAGCCGGCCAAACTGGCCTTCGGTGAGGGCCAGGCCACTTTCGGCGCCAACCGGCGCGCAATGCGCGTCAAGGTGCCCGAGGGCGCTCCCAAACCTCCAGCGCCCGTTGACCACACCGTGCCCGTGCTCACCGTCCGCGACGAGAAGGACGTCTTGCGGGCCGTGCTCTTCGGTTACGCCTGTCACAGCACCACTCTGGCCATCTACGAGATCAACGGCGACTATCCTGGGTTCGCGCAGGCGGCACTCGAAACCAGCCATCCCGGTGTGACGGCGCTCTTCATGGCCGGCTGCGGAGCTGACGTAAACCCCAACCCGCGCAGCGAGGTGGCGCTCGCCAAACAGCACGGTCAGTCACTGGCCGCGGCCGTTGACACGGTGCTGGGCGGCACTCTGCGTCCCTTGCGCGGGCCGCTGGCGGCCGGCTTCGAGCGTGTGGATCTGAAGTTCGTCGCCCCGCCAAACAAGGAGCAGCTCGAAAAACTCCAGCAGGACAAGAACAAGTATCAACAACGCTTGGCCAAGCATCTCTTGGGCGAACTGGCTGCCGGCCGTGCGCTGCCGACATCTTATCCCTGCCCCGTGCAGGTCCTCCGTTTTGGCAACGACATGGTGATGGTCGCCCTGGCCGGCGAGGTGTGCGTGGACTACGCGTTGCGGCTTCGCCGGGAGTTTACCGGCCGGCCGATCATGATCGCCAGCTTCTGCAATGAGATCTTCTCCTATATCCCGACCGAGCGGGTACTCTCCGAGGGCGGCTACGAAGGTGGCGCGGCCATGGTTTACTTCGGCATTCACGGCCCGTTCCAGCCCGGACTGGAGCAGCACATCATCGACACCGTCAAGCGATTGGCGAAGTGAAAGTTGGCGCGGGGACTTCGCCCTTGTGCGCGGGCGGCGGTGCCCTACAATGCCGCCGCAGTCTCAAGGAGCCCTGACAGCAAGGATGGATTTCTGAATATGAAACGAATGAGCGTCGTGCTGGCATCGTGGTTGGCTTGCGTTGCGTGCGCATGGCCGCAAACAACCAAAAACATCGCGGCGCAGGTTGCTCGCACCAACGCGCCGCCCGCGACTGTGGCTGCGCCGGAACAAGGCCGGCACAACAACCTGGGAGCTCCCGCCACGATTGCGATTTCTATTTCGCCCACCGTGCCGTCGAGTATGTACCTGGTCGAGGTGATCCAACGCGCCGGGTTCTTCTATGATCAACAGCAGCCCGGCCAGACGGGCCACGCGCGCGTTCTTGTGCTTGCCGGTGAGCACAAACTCAGCAACGACCAGCGCGCCAAACTGACAGCGTTCGTGGAGAATGGCGGCGCCTTGGTGTCGCTGGGCGGCCTGCACGGAATGCAAAAGCTGTTTGGTGTGGAGTCGGTGTCGTCGTCGAGCACCAACAAAGGCTGGGGTGCCAGCAGCGTGCAACAGCTCGGCGAAGGCTACCTCAACGTGCGGCAAACGCGGCATCCGGTGTTTGCCGGTCTGCAAAGCTCGCTGCATTTCTTCGGCGGGTTGGCGGTGCGTCCAACGGAAGCCAAGGCCGTCGGGAGCGTGTTGGATCGCCACGGCCGGGCAAAGAAGCTGCCGGTCCTGTTGGAGCGGCGGGTCGGCCGCGGAATTGCGCTGCTGATTGCGCCCGACCTGCTCAACAGCATCGTTCACATCCAGCAAGGCAACGCCGTGCTGCGGGATGGCACGCCGGCGTTTGACGGGACCATGCCGCTCAACGATGGAACTCTCAAAACCGACGACGGCCAGGTGCTCGACTACGATTTTGATCGCCTGCCGTTGGCCAAGGGCGAGGCGCCGACTTACCTGTTTCCGGTGGCGGATGACCTGCGGCTGATCATTCTGCGCACGATTCAACACGCCGCGCGAACCGTCGGGCAGCCGCTGGTGCAAATTGCCCCGTGGCCGCGCGAATTGCCCGCCGTCGGATGCATCAGTCACGACAGCGACGGCAACAAGGAGAAGCAAGGTTGGGCAATGCTGGAGCAGGTGAAGCAGGTCGGCATCCGCACGACGTGGTGCACGATGTTCCCGTGCGAGTATCCGCGCTCCCTCTATGACGCGGCGCGCGCCGCAGGTTGTGAGATCGCGCTGCATTATGACGCGATGAAGAAGGACGAGGATCACCAGTGGGGCTTCGACAAGTTCGCCAGGCAGGTCGAAGGGCTGGCCATGAACAGCGGCGTCAAGGACATCACCTCGAACAAGAACCATTATCTGCGATGGGAAGGGCGGCTGGACTTCTTCCGCTGGTGCGAGAAGATCGGCTTGAAGGCCGACGGCTCGATGGGGCCAAGCAAGCGGGGCGGGTGCGGTTTCCCACGCGGCACCTGCCAGCCGTGGCGGCCATTGGACGACGAAGCCGCGCCCCCACGGTTCCTGGACGTTTACGAAATCCCGCTGATTACGCAGGACTTGAACATCCACCTGCCGGCAAGGCTTGCGCCCAAGCTGCTCGATCAAGCCATTGCGCACGGCGGGCTGGCGCACTTCCTGTTTCATCAGGCGCACATCTCTGAGCCCGGCATGGCCGACGCGATGCAAACACTGGTGAAGGAAGGCCGCAAACGCGGCATGGAATGGTGGACGCACGCCGAGGTCTGCCGATGGGAGACAGCGCGCCGCAGTGTGCGGCTGGTCGAGGCGACCGCAGTCGGCAAGAAGCTGCGCGTGAAGTTGGTGGCCGAACGGCCGCTGAAGGACGCGACGCTGATCGTGCATGAGCCGGACGGCACACAACGCCGGCTGACGCGCGACCTGCCGGAGAAGGAAGCCGTGGAAATAATTCCGTAGCGCGACGATCGCAGGACCATTCCGCGGACTCTTCGCGCAAAAGAAGATCCTACCACCCGCAAGCTCGGCGCGGAGGTTTTGTGTTTGCACGGGAAACGAAGCGCACTACGATGCAACCTCATCATGACGCCTCTCACCCGCCGCCAGATGCTTCGAGTCACCGGAATGCTGACCGCTGGATGTTTTTGGCGCACGACGACGGGGACCGCCGCAGAGTCGAAACCAGTTGACGTGGGTTCCCGGCTGGAACTGTTCGTTGACCGTCGTCTGATTGACCAGATGGATGGGCTGGAATTGCGTTTGCAGCAGCCGCAACGAATGCCGTTGGCCGCGTCGCCGATCAAGGGCTCGTATCTGACCATCATCAAGGATGGAGATATCTTCCGCGCGTATTATCGCGGCGATGATCCCAGCTATAAGGGCGACCGCTATAGCGGGCATCCAGGCGAAATCACCTGTTACGCGGAGAGCCGCGATGGCCAAGAATGGACATTCCCACGCTTGGGGATTTTCGAAGTCAACGGCACGCGTAACAACAACGTCATTCTGGCCGGCTTGCCGCCGTTCAGCCACAATTTCTCGCCGTTTTTGGATACATGTCCGGGCGCGAACCTGCAGGCGCGTTTCAAGGCGCTGGCCGGCCATCCGGGGCGCAACCGCAAAGTCAGTGCGGAAGGCTTGCACGCCTTCATCTCTGCGGATGGAATCCATTGGAAAAAGGCCGGTACGGAACCGACGATTCCTTATGACAAGTCGTGGCATCACGCCTTTGACTCGCAGAACGTATCGTTCTGGTCTGAAGCAGAACAATGCTATGTCTGTTACTTTCGGACCTATGAAACCCCGCAAGGACGCCTGCGCACCATATCCCGGACGACCTCGCAGGACTTCAAACGCTGGACCGCCCCGGTCGCCACAAATCCCAATCTGCCTGGCGAACATCTCTACACCAGCCAGACCCATCCGTATTTTCGCGCGCCGCACCTGTATATTGCCCTGCCGACCCGTTATGCCGCTGGGCGCGTCGGCACAAAAACAACGGATGCCATGCTTGGCTCCACCGACATCCTGTTCATGACATGGCGGGCGGGCGCGACGGCGTTCGATCGCCTGTTCACCGAGGCCTTTATCCGGCCGGGACTCGATCCCGAACGATGGGGAAGCCGGGCGAACTACGCGGGTCTTAATGTCGTGCCGACCGGTCCTGCGGAGATGTCAATCTATCACAGCACGAGTGGCTATCGTTACGCGCTGCGCACGGATGGGTTCATATCCGTTCACGCCGGCGCCTTGCAGGGCGAACTTCGAACCCGCCCGCTGACATTTACCGGCGGCGAGTTGATCCTGAACTGCAGCACTTCCGTGGCTGGTAGCCTGCGCGTTGAAATCCAAGACGCAAACGGAACGCCGTGTTCCAACTTCCATCTGGCGGATAGCCAGGAAATCGTCGGCGACAAGATAGAACATGCGGTGCAATGGAAAGGCAACCCGGACATCGCCGCTCTGGCCGGCAAGCCGGTGCGCTTGCGTTTCGTGATGAAAGAAACCGACCTCTATTCGTTCCGCTTCCGCCCCAGGAAGTGACGTGCCGGCTGCCGACCACCAGGAAAACCGTTTCCCGTCCGGCCGGCTCGCTGCGCAACGACGCTGAAAGCGACGCCGCACTCGTGATCGCGGCGGCACTCTCTGGCGGGATCCCATCACAAAACTCATGGATGTGTTTTGCAAATGAGCGCTTGTACGTCTGCGACAGCGACCTACAATGCCGACGCAGTTCAAAGGAGCCATGCAAACGAATACGATGGAGGTGACGGCAGAGCGCAAGCATTGCCGAAAACAAATTGGTCGGACTCTGGGATGGAGAAGTCTTCTGCTGCTCTTCGGCATCGCGCAAGCGTGGACGATGACGGCCGGCGCCGCGCCCGTCGAGCATCCGCGTCTGCGCGCTGCTTCATTGGAGTTCGCGATATTGCCGGAAGCCAATACGCCGACTTCAAGCCGGACCGGGGCGAAGGTGGCAAAGGTAGCCGGGCCGCTGAAGACCACCGTCACTCTGCTGGAGGACGGCGAGTTGCGCTTGTGTCTGGTGACCGCGCATCTCCTCTCACCGGTAGCCGCCAATGTGAGCGCCATGTTCCGCCGCGCAATTGCCGACGACCTGAAGCTGCCGGTCTCGAACGTGCTTCTGTTCGTCTCCCACAACCACTCGGATCTGGTCATGGCGAGCAATCCAGTGGGAGCCTACGCGAGCTACTGCATCCCGCCGTCGGAAGGGTTGCCAGAGGCGAAACTGCTGCCGGTTGGCCGCGAGATGCTCGCCCAACTGCGCAGTCACGCCAAACGCCTGCCCGCGATGCTCCAACCAGTGACGGTGTGGTGGGCTGAGGGGACCGAGGGCCGGATTACCTACAACCGGAAAGGCCGGCGCGCCGATGGCTCCACCTATCTCATGCGCGAAGAAGACCGCGACCTGATGGGCGTGGACTTCAACGGTGACATGGACCGGCAAGCGCCGATCGTCGTGCTCAAGAACGAGCAGGGCAAACCGGTCGCCGCACTGGCGCAATTCACCGGACATCCGGTCGCCTCCTACCATCCGGAGAAGCCTGTCGTTTTCGGCGATTGGCCACAGGTGGCCTGCGACCTGGTGGCCAAACATCTCTCGCCGTCCACCCCCCTGCCGGTCAGCTTCATGCAAGGGTGCGCCGGCGACATCAATGGCAAGGGGATGTTCCGGGGCGGTGTCGAACTCGCCGAGAAATACGGACGCATGCTCGGCGAGAGCTACATCAAGGCGCTCGATAAACTCAAGCCCTCCCGCCGCGACGGCCTGAACTACGCCGCAGAAAACGCGCGGATACCGCTCGGGCCGCTTCCCTCCGAGAACGTCTTGAAGGCAGAGATCGCCGAAATGGAGGACTTCATCCGTCGCGCGGCGGCTGGCGACCAAAACACGCTCGCGTGCGTGGGATTGAACTTCCCGACAGAACTCACGCCCGCTTATCGGGGCAAGCTGATCGAGGCCGTCCTGCCGTGGAACCGGTGGGCTCTCCAGTTGCGTCAGACCGGCAAAGCCGGCACAGTGCTCAAATATCTGGAAGTGGAAATGTACGTCCTTCGATTGGGCGACGTCGGGATCGTCGGCATGCCTTTCGAGCCGTTTCTGGGAATCGGGCGGCAGATTCGCAGCCGTTCGCCTCTGCCGCTGGCGATTCCGTGCGGTTACGTCAACGTCTCCCACGGCTACCTGACCGACGGACCGAACACCGGTGATCGCGAATACATGAGCTCGTACTACCGTTACACGAAGTTCCGGCCGCCGTACAAAAAACCGGCCGGCGATGTCCTGGCCGACAAAGGCATCGAGATCCTCAACCAGTTTGCGAAACATGAAAACGCCAGGTGAATCTTTCTACGAGGTCGGCCGGCATGCGCAGGTGGATGCGGATGTCATTCTGGGCTATCGGTATCCGGGTGACTCGCAGCCGACGCGCATCGGCGACCATGCCATCATCCGGTCCGGGACGGTCATCTACGCCAACACCACCATCGGCCACCGTTTCCAATGCGGGCATCACGTGTTGATCCGCGCCGAGGTCACCATCGGCAACCGTTGTGTGGTCCATCACAAATGCACGCTCGAGGGCCGCATCCGCATCGGCGATGGCGTGAAGATCATGGCACACGTTTACATCCCCAGCACCACGGTCATCGGCAACAGCGTGTTCATCGGGCCGGGCACGACCTTCCTGAACGACAAATTTCCCATGCGGCGCACCGCCCCCGTGGAAGGAGCGCGGCTCGAGGACCACGTCTGCATTGGCGGCGGCGTGACCATCTGCCCGGGCGTGACCATCGGGCGCAACTCATTCATCGGCGCCGGCTCGCTTGTGAACAAGGATGTGCCGCCCGACACGCTGGCCTACGGCGTGCCCGCGCGGCACCATCCGCTGCCCAAGGATCTGGCGCAGGGCAACCTGCCCGAATTGATCCTGCCGCAGACCGACCTCTGGGGCGCACAGCACGACGATTCGTGGAAAGATGAAGCCCCGCCCTCGTGATGACTCTACCACGTGGCTCGATAGTCTGCGTTCAGGCTGAAAACAAATGAAGTCCCTGACGCGCCAGTGGACAACCCGTCTCTGGACGGCCGCCACCACGGAGGGTCACTTCTTCTTCTTCGACTTCCCGTGATCCTCGTCCTTTTCCTGATCGCTGAGGGGCCTCAGGTTCTCGAATGATTTCTTGACGGTGGGTGGCACGAACTCCTCCCACAGCACCTTGCCCCCGATCAGGAGTTGCACGCCGTGGCCGTGTATTTTTTCACCCTTCTTGAAATCGGTCAGTTGTGATTCCGAACTGCTGGCCTCCACGGTCTCGGTTTCGATGACCTTGATCTCGTTCGACTTCAGGGAACACTTCTCATCCCGGCCGTAAGCCACATCTCCTGTCTGGCCGCCGCGGCGCAACCGCACTTTTGCAATGCCCCATCTGACGACCATGTCTTCGATTGAACGCCCGCTGATGTTCTGAAGGGTGATGCGCAGTGTCATCGACGCGTCGGCCGTGTTGTGCGGAAAGATCCGGGTTCTGCTGCCCCGTCTCACCTCTCCCTGCTCACTTTTCTTTTTGGAGGTCCGCTGGACTGTGACCTGCACGGGCGACTGTGCGCTCGCGGACAGGACCACTCCCGCCGCCACCATCAGCATCAGTAGTTTTTTCATAATCGGGTTCTCCAAATTAACGTGCCAGGCTGACCGGGGAATTGATCGCATGGCACAGGAAGCCATTCGGGGAAAACACATCTGCCTCTCCCCACAGCGCCGGAAGAACGTTTGACCTTGCGTCAGCGCGCGCCTTGGTTTCTGTGTTCATGCGAGGCTCTTCAGCAACGCGACCTCTTTCTTCAGGATGTCCAGATGCTGCGCGGCGGGGAAGTGGTGCAGACATTCGTTCTCCAGACAAAGGTCGTGCTGGTAGTTCGCCTTCCGCAGGATCGCCGCGACGCGCCGATAATCAATGTCGCCGTCGTAGATCGGCGCGGAGTGATCGAGATAGCTCTTGTCCGGCTGCCGGCGAACGTTTCGCTGGTTTGCCGGGTAGCGGACGCTCTTGCAGTGGGTATGGACGACACGCGGCGCGAATCTTTCGTAGAGGCCGTAAACCTGCTGCAGCGGCCAGCCATACCAGTAGAAGTTGTTCGCATCCAGTGTCATGCCGAAGTGTTTGGAGCCCACACCGTCCAGGAGCTGTTGGAGGAACGCCGGGTCGTTGGTGTTCATGCTGTGGTTCTCGACACCGAAGGCAACCTGCGTGCCCTCGGCGGCCTCGCAGAGATGTTTGCATGCCCTGATGGCAGCCGGCAGAAACTCCTTCGACGTCAGCTTGCGCGCCTGGACGTCAATCCGAATGACTTTGACACCCAGCCTTTGAGCTATCGGCACCAGCAGGCGCCCGGGGCTGATATTCTTCTGGGTCCGCCATTCCGATCCTCTTCTGAACAAGCCGAACGCGGTGATAACGACCCCATGGGCGGCCAACTCATCCTGGAGCATCTGGACGCCATCGGCGGTGGCGACGCTGTAACGCTTCGTTGGATGAAAAAGGCCCGGACAAGACAGGTCATCCTCAACGCGGACCTCAACGCCACCCAGTCCCAGCTCTTTCATCGCGGTCCAACTGTCGCTTTTGCCGGTGTCCTTCAATACCAGGTCGCGGCAGGAGACGATCAACCGTGCCGGCGCGAATGCGCCGCGACAGGGCTGGCCGGCGCCGGCTAGAGCAAGGCCACCCATGGCTTGCAGAAATGCGCGGCGGGAAAAGGCCGGTGAATTATTCATGGTCATATCCTCCCTGCAAAAAAACACGTGGTCCTTCGCTCTGGCGACTCTCACAAACTTTTGGCAGAAGTCTCATCTCGCAGACTACTGAAGAGAAACCAGCGAAAGGTTACAGAAGAAGTGAGGGCATCATCGCGCCCCATTGACCCGGCGGCCGGCGTTGGCCGGGAAACCACAGAGCGTCCCCTTCCAAGCGCGAATGATGACGTGCCTGAACGAAATCCGTGGCGGCGTGTCAGCAGCGAACACCCAAAACGACCGGGTTTTCGTGTTCGCCGCCTATGGACTGGGAATCACGGTGCTCTCAAAGTTGCAGAGACCGGTGGGTATTCAGAATGCACTGTTGGCTGCGCGCTCATGGCTCGGTGTAGACCTCGATCTCGCGCCGGTTCTCTTTATCCACAGCGTAGGCGACGTTTAGTTTGCCATCCTTCGCGTAGGCGATGGAGGGGAATCTCGGGTTGCCTTTGTCAACGATGGTTCGCGGACTCGTCCAAGACGGGTCTTTCACGCCGCGGGTAACTTGCTTCAGCATCCAGCGGCCCGCCGCGTCCACAGCGGCCCATACCATGGCTGCAGTGCCTTGCGGGCTGATGGTCAGGCATGGCGTGCAGATGTTCTTTTGTAACCCGCCGACATTCGTACCAAGCCCCGGGTCTTCAGCGACTGCCAAGTCTTCGGCGCTGAAACTGACGTTTTTCACGCCACCTGCCGGCGAAGCACTTTCCCATGCGCACCAAACCCGGCCGTCAGGGGCCACAGCGATGGCCGGCCGGCTATCGCAATTGGGGCCGCTGACGGCACGCGCGCGGTCCAGGACTCCTTGAAAGTTGATTTTGCGCAGAAAAATGCTCGGCTTGTCGGGAACTCGCGAGTAACCCTTCGGCCAATGAAAATCCCATGACCACGCGAACACCATCGCGTCGCCCAGTGCCGCCACAACGGGGTCGGTGTGGTCCTCATAATCAGGAACGTCCTCCGGTGAGATGTGCATCTCTTTCGACCACTGGGTGCCTTCAAGGTATCGCGCGTAAACCTCCTTGTCGCGCGAACGACCCTCAAACTCCTGCCAGTGGTAATACGTCACCCACAGTCGGCCGCGCGAGTCCACCGCCATGCGGGCATGCATGGCATCGTCATTGGATTGTGTTACTTGCATGGGCTCGCCCACCGACGAGTCGGCGGACACGAGCGCCACAAAGATATCGTAGCGCGGCCCTCGTGCATTACTGGTCCAGCTCATCCATGCCCGGTTCTTGCCGTCCACGATCACCGTTCCGTCGAATTCATCGGCCTGGGTGGCGGCGACGGGACGGTCCGGCAGCCATTGTTTGCCGTCGAAGACTCGAAGATAGACATCCTGAGTACCGTTGCGATTCGTCGTAAAAACGACGTACTTCCTGCCGTCGGCCGCGCACGCCATGGAGGGGAAACAGTCGCGCGACCGTCCCCGTTGGATCTCATCGGATCGTGTCAGCACACCCGGCGGGTAAGTTACACCATCCCTTTCGATGGGTTTTGCAGGGTTTTCCTTCGGCAGCAACGCAACGATGCGCGGCTCGACACGAGTCCAGTCTATCGGGGAATTGGCGCGATAGACAACGCGTCCGGCTGCGTCGACCAACATCAGGAAAGTCCAGCCACTACGGTTGTATTGCTTTTCGAACTCCCGGACTGGATCCACCAGCGGAACGCTCGGCAGGCGATAGTGTTTTACGAATTCCCAAATGGGCAGTTCGTTGTCCAACGAGGTGCTCCGAATCGTCTGCAATCCGCGCCCGCGGTATTTCTGTTCCACCGTTTGCAGCACCAAAGCGTCCTTCTGGCAGCCTCCGCACCAGCACGCCCCAACGATAATGAGTAGCGGCAGACCGCGGTAATCGTCTGCGCGCACCTCCCTGCCGTAGGCGTCCGCGAGCGTGAAATTCAAAGGCACTTTTTGTTCATTCTCGGCCCCTCGCCTGACAGGCCTCATGTTCGCCGCGGCATTCGTAACGCCGGGATTACAGAGAACGGTCGCAGCGATCACAGCGGCGAGCCAGCACACCCGCCATCTGTAATGAGTCATCCCGTGAGGCATGTCGTTGTATCGTTTCGTTTTCATGGCGTCTCCTTTTCGTAATGCGAACGCTGCGCAGGTGCTTGTCTTATGGCGTTTGCGCCATCTTGTTTCTGAAGTCGTTGATGCGCATCGGACTGTTGAACAATGTGTGGTTGCCGCAGTTCGGGATAAAACCATTACCGCGGACGTTGTTTGAGCAAAGTGACATTTCACATGCTACTGAAGAAAAAACGGGGAAAGGTTACAGAAGAAGTTTGTGAATCATCGCGCCCCGTTGGCTGGCGAGCCGGGAGGATCAACAACCGCAGCCCCTCCGGCAGCCACGACGCAGCATTACTTTGCGGGAAGTTCCTTGATGCGGATGTTGCGAAACGTTGTGCCCTTCGCTTCGCCTTTGTAATTGGAAAGGCCGATGTAGCCGGAGCGCGGGCGATTGCTCAGTTCCGGGCTTTGGTTCATGTTCGCGCTCACAGTGCGCGTGCCGTTGAGCATCACTTCGACGTTGTCCCCCTCGCAACGAATCTCCATCGAGTTCCATTCCCCGATCGGCCGTTGCGGCGGCTGGCTCAATCCGGCGATGCCGTATATCCCGCCCGTCAGTTGGCCGGGACGCGAGCGGTATCCGCGGGCAGAGATGACGTGCTCGTCAATGATCTGGATTTCCATGCCCACGCGCGAAAGAGACCCCGAATCAGGGCAACGAATATGAACGCCGCTGTTGCCATCCGGCGGGAGCTTGTATTCCAACTGCAACACGAAATCGCCGTATTGCCGTTCTGACTTCAGCCAGCCGGACTGGTCGGTAGAGCAAATCAGTTCGCCGTTTTGCACGCTCCAGCCATCCATGGCCGGTTGATGCACGTCGTCCTTCCGGCCCGTTGTTTGCATCGGCATCCAACCCTTCAGGTCGCGGCCATTGAACAACGGCTGGAATCCATCAGGCAACACTGGGGCAACCGGCATACTGGGAACAACCGGGTTGGCTTCAGAAGGTCTTGGCTTCCCTTTCTGCTTACTGTCTCGTTCCTGGATAGGCTGGACCATTGGCGCCACAGTCTTGGACAATTCACGCTCATTCCACGGCGCCCACATCAACAGCGCCACGATCGCGACCACCGCGGTCATGCCGCCAACCGCCATCTCCCATTTCTTGCCCGGGCCGGGCGCAGCGGGTTGCCGCCTGACAGCAACGTTTTTGCCCGCGCCTTGTGCAACCGCGTCGTGCGCCTGCCACAATTCGCTGATCAATTCTCCGTAGCTCTGATGGCGGTCGCCGGGACGTTTCGCCAGCATCTGGTTCAGCAGTGCCACCACCGGCATGGGGCAAGCAGGCAACACGCGGGCGATTTCGGGTGGCGGTTCGCTGATCTGCCTGACCACCACCGCCATCGGTGATTCATCGGCTGCGAACTCATAAGGCCGCTGGCCGCTGAGCATGTGATACAGCGTGCAACCGAGGCTGTAGATGTCGCTGCGAAAGTCTATGCCCTTTTCGCCGCGGGCTTGCTCCGGACTGATATAGTGAGGCGTGCCGACCGTCAGGTCGCTGCGGGTCAAGTCGCTGGCTCCCTCGCCCACGCACTTGGCCAGGCCAAGGTCGCTCAGTTTCGCCACACCTTTCGTGGACAGCAGGATGTTGTCCGGCTTGATGTCGCGATGAATCAGGCGCGTTTCCCGCCAAGCGTAGTCTAATGCCTCCGCCAGATACACGCAGACAGCCAGCGCCTCCTCCGGGTCCATGCGGCCGTGGCGATCGAGCCGCTGTCGCAGCGATTCACCCTCGACGAATTCCTCGACCAAATAATGAAGACCTTTGGCTTCGCCTGCCGAATAGATTTGAACAACGTGCGGATGATTGAGGCGCGCCGCGGCGGTGGCTTCGGATCGAAAGCGGGCGATGTAGGTTGGGTCCTGGGCAATGTGCGGCGCGATGACCTTGAGCGCCACCAGCCGATCAAGTTGTTTCTGGCGGGCTTTGTACACTGTGCCGGTTCCACCCCGGCCAATCTCCTCCAGAATCTCCAACTCTGGAAAGCAAGACGCCAGCTCGCCTCTTACCGGCGAATTCAAGTCAGTTTTCCCAAGCAGGTCCGCCGCCTCACCAGTGAGCCATTCCGGCTCCAACGCGTGTTTCAAAAGACAAGCAGGACAAAGGCCCAGCGGCACATCGGCGTCATACACCGTCTTGCATTGAGGACATTGTTTCTCTCGGCTCATTCCAAACGATCCTCTTTCGGCGGCAACTGCATGCTCCTACTGAAGGATAAAGTGCAAGAGGTTACGCGCGAATCCATGACTTTCGTTCCTTGGCTTCAACCGGCAACCACCTCGAACAGGTACCGGATCTCGTCTTCGACCTCCTCCGGACTGGAGACGGTATTCGCAATCTCCCGGTAGAGAATCTCGCGATAGCGCCCGCGCAACCGATGGATGCCCACTTTGACGGCTCCCTCTGTCATGTCCAACTGCACTGCCAGGTCTGCGTAGGGTAACGCGCTCTTCTCGCCGGTCAGACTGAACTTCAAGCATTCAAAGAACTCTCCTCTGCCGGCCAGCTCGTATTCTCGTTGCAGAATCATCAGCACCTGATTCAGCAACGTGATCGCCCATCGCCGCTCGAATATCCTTTCCGGAGTCACACTGTCCACCGGTTCCAAATGATAGCGACTCTCGGCCGATTGGGCATCGAAGGAAATCTGAGTCTGCCCGCCTCCGCGTTTCTGGGCTGTGACTCGATCCCGTTCGTTGGCCAGAAAATGCTTCAGCGAGGTTAGTAGAAAAGACCGGAACTTCCCCCTCTCCTGTCTGGCCTCGGACAGATAGTTCTTCTCAAGCAACCGCGAGAAGAATCCTTGGATCAGGTCCTGGGCGTCGTGCGGGTCGCGCCCCTGCCGTCGCAGGTAAGCGTAGAGAGGATACCAATACGTTTCGCACAACCTAGCCAAAGCCTTCTCCCCAGCAGCGCCTTGATCCTGACTGGCAGCCAGCACCAGGCTCCAGTGCGTGGTGACGAAATGCCGGGGCAATGATGAATCTGCATCAGACTCAGACATCTGCAATGTCATGAGCGCATTGTAACTGTTCCACCCCGCGTTGAAAACAAATCAAGTGGTCGTGCCTGGTCGCGCAAAATGCCCGTCCGCCTTGCCAACTCATGCCTGGATAATCCCCGCTCCTCAGGGTCGCGCGGCATCGGTGGCAGAGTTGGCGAATCAGCCGTTCTCCCAGCCCAGACGCATCACGCCAACGAATCCTGGCAGTCTGGAGAGAAATGGTTGCAGCATTACGGCGGAGAATTTTCTTGTGGCGCGCGTGCAGCGGGTGATGGCACGCTGCGGCTTGTCATGAAGAAGCTCCGCGCCCTCATCCTCTCCTCGCTCGGAGTGATTTGCGCATCCACTTTCGCCGCGGACCGGTTGGCTGCGGCAGAGTTCGACGAGGCGGCGGGCGTGACGTTGTTTGCGTTTGACCAGGTGGCGATCCCTTTTTCGCAGAATCTCCGACTGGAGATGCGGTCGCCGGCGCGGCATCCGGCCAACCCTGTGTTGCAGCGCGGCAAGCCGGGCACGCCGGACGCCTTCGGGGTGCAATTCTATGGCTCAGTCATTCGCGAGGACGGCAAGTTCCGCATGTGGTATGTCGCTTTCGACGATGACACCGGGAACAAAGTGGCCTCCGCACGGTGGCGGGCGGCTTATGCCGAGAGCCGGGACGGCTTGCACTGGACCAAACCCAATCTCGGCCTCGTCGAGTATCGCAGGAACAAGAACAACAACCTCATCCTGACCGATCCCGCGCCGCTGGGCTTCGTCAATTTGAAGGTGCTGGCCGATCCCGACGAACCCAACCCGGAGCGCCGCTACAAGATCTCCACGCACGTCTATTTCCGCCACCACACGCGCCTCGGCTCCCTGGCGCCGTTTGCGAGCGCGGATGGTTTGCGCTGGAAACTGCTCACCGCGGCCGCGCCGAAAGAGGCGGAGTTGCGAAAGGAAGACCTCGTGTTGCCTGCCGTTCACTTCGAGCCTTGCGGTGGTCTGTATAAATGGGACGGCATGTATTACATCTGCGGCCAGAACGCCATGAACGCCACGCGCCCTTACCAGGGCCGCGTCACGCGCATGTATCGCTCGCCGGACTTTGTGAATTGGTCACAGACCAGCAGCATCGGGTTCATTCGCGCGCCGCAGCATGCGCCACTCGGCCCCGGCCGGAGCCGCGAGGGCGAGCAGACGCACGAGGCCATCAGCGTCTGGAACCGCGGCAACGTGTTACTCGGTGTGTATGGCCGCTGGCACGGCGGGAAGGAGTGGAAGGACGTCACCGTTGACCTCGGCTTCGTGGTCAGCAACGACGGCGTGAACTTCCGCGAGCCAGCGCACGAGTGGACCTTCCTCAAGCGCGGCGAAGACGGCGCGTGGGACCAGGGCGGGCTGTTGCAGGGGCAGGGATTCGAGAACATCGGTGACGAGACCTTCATCTACTACGGCGCGTGGGACCCGCGGCATCGGGGAAACACGCCCGAACGTGGCGGTGTTGGCATCGCCACACTCCCACGCGATCGCTTCGGCGACCTCGTGGTGGAGGAGGCAGGAAAAGGCACTGGCGATTACCAACTGCCGGTCATCCATAGCGAACTCGTCACCTCGGCAGTTCCGACGAAGGCCGGTGCCGCTCATCGCTTCCATCTGAACGCCGACGGCCTCGGCCCGCAGTCAGCACTGAAGATCGAACTGCTGGATAACCACGAGCACCCGCTGCCCGGTTTCTCCGGCAAAGCCGCTGCCATCGTCCGTCAAAGCGGTTTCCACACGCCAATCTCGTGGAACGGACAAACCGCCATCGCCGGCCTGCCGGACCGCATACGCCTCAAAGTGACGTTCGAAGGAGAGCAAAAGACAAAACTCCGTTTCAGTGCCCTCTACGTGCAGCCCATCGTCCCCGCGCAGTAATACCAAGCACTCATGAAACACCTCACCACCATCTTCATCACTATATCCATCATCGCTGGCTCCACTCGCGCGGACGATGAGAAGGTCGGGCCGTGGAACCTCAGCGCGCTCAAGCAGGTGGTTCCGACGATGCGTTGGGCGGACCAGACAGGGCCTGTCCATTCGCTCTTCTACGCGGGCGAGAATTATCAAGGCCATGCCACAGAGGTCTTCGCGTTTTATGCATCGCCGCGGACGTTGGGCAAGGCCGACGACAGCAAGACCAAGTTCCCCGGCGTGGTGCTCATCCACGGCGGCGGTGGCACCGCGTTCGCAGAGTGGGCTTGGCTCTGGGCAAAGCGCGGTTACGCGGCCATCGCGATGGACCTGGCAGGCTGCCGGCCTCCCGATCCGATTTACGATTCCAAGACCGGCGTGCCCGTGCTGAACCAGGCGGCCGATCGGAAAAAACGCACACGGTTGCCCAACGGCGGCCCAAATCAGGGACACCCTGAAAAGTTCGACAGCATCGGCGGTGACACGAGCGACGACTGGCCGTTCCACGCAGCGGCCTCCGTGATCCGCGCGCATTCATTGTTGCGCTCGTTTGCGGAAGTGGACGCCGGCCGCACCGCCGTCACAGGCATCAGTTGGGGCGGTTACACCACCTGTCTGGTGGCGTCGCTCGATGATCGCTTCAAGGCGGCCGTGCCCGTGTATGGTTGCGGCTTCTTGTTCGAAGGCGAATCGGTGCAGAAGCCTTCCATAGACAAACTCGGCGAGCGCCGCGAGCTTTGGATCAAGACGTACGATCCTTCCAGCCTGCTGCCGCGCTGCCGCGTGCCAATCCTGTTTGTAAACGGCACGTGCGACATCCACTACACGCTCGACAGTTACCAGAAGAGTTTCGACTGCGTGCCGGGGCCGAAACAAATGCGCATCCAAGTCAACATGCCCCACGGACACGCTCCGGGCTGGGCCCCCAAGGAAATCGGACTGTTCGTTGACTCGTACTGCAAGGGAGGCCAGGCATTGCCGATCCCCGGCAAACTTGTCGTTGAAGGCGATCATGTTCGCCTGCCCGTGAAGGCGGTCACGGCGATCAAGGAAGCCAGTCTCCACTACACCACCGACACCGGCCTGCGATCCAAACGTAAATGGCAAAGTGTCCCGGCCAAGGTCGGTGAGGGCGTCATCACCGCGCCACGCCCGCCTGCCGACGCCAACACCTGGTATATCAGTGTGACTGATGACCGCGGCGCAATGATCAGTTCAACCGTGCAATTCGCCAACCCATGAAACCCATCAACTCATTCTCACGCTGCTGCAACCGTTGCCGCCTGCCACTGATTCTCGCCATCGTGGCGGTGCTGGCTAGTTCGGGAAGCGCGATGGACTTGCCCGGCATGAGCACCGTCACGGAGCTTATATTGAAATTTGACTCCAACGGCGATGGCTCTCTCGACAAGAGCGAGTTTCAGGCAGCCGTGTCGAACAGTTTCGACGAGATGGACAAGGACGGTGACAATAAGATCACTGAAGCGGAGATTGAAGGACTGTCCGCCCCCATCGGCGAGGAATACGGTGTGATCACCACAACCGCGGCTGTATTCACCATCAAAACCATCCTGCTCACCCTCGACAAGAACGGCGACAGGGTTCTCTCCAAGGTGGAATACGAGGAAGGCTGCAACGCGTATTTCATCAAACTCGATGCAAACCGTAACGGTTCGTTGAGCAGAGACGAGATCATGAAGTGGCCGACGCAAATGTTCTCCGCCAAAAATGCAAGTGCTGCCCCTGCGTCCACCGTCACCCGTTCGCAACGCGCCGACCCGCTGCCGATCTACCAGCCGAAGGTGAAGTTGGTGAATGACTCGATTCCGGAACCGGAGGCATTGAACTTTGCGCGGGGCGAGTTCGGCACGTGCATCAATGGCCAGACGTTTCAGATCGAGGCGGTGGCGAGCTTCAAAGGCTGGCAGTATGCGACTTGCTTTGATGGCAGCAAACGGCTGTGTGTGGCGCGCCGTCGCCTGCCGGCGGGACCGTGGCAGCGCATCGCCTTCGACGACTACAAGATCAACCACACCGACGTCCACAACGTGCCCGTCATCGGCATTTGTGCCGCCGACGGCACCATTCATCTCGCCTTCGATCATCACTGCAGCTCGCTGCACTATCGCGTGTCGCGGGCCGGGGCCGCGACGTCGCCGGATAAGACGCAGTGGACTGCGGCGCTGTTTGGCCCGACCACCGCGGAGTTGGCCAAGGGCGCGAAACTGTCCCGCGTGACCTATCCCGCGTTCGTCAGCACGCCTGCCGGCCGGCTCCTGTTCTTCTGTCGCATCGGCTCCAGCGGCGACGGCAGCAATCATCTGGCGCATTACGATCCCGACAAGGGCGGCTGGACCGCGTTGGGCGAGTTCATCAGCAGCGCGAGCGATTATCGGGGCAGCACCACGCGCAATGCCTATCACAACGGTTTCGACCACGGGCCGCAGGACCGTCTCCATACGACTTGGGTTTGGCGCGAGGGCATGGACAACCGGCAATGGGGACTACTCAATTGCCACGACCTGCAATACGCTTACAGCGACGATGGCGGGCGCTGCTGGCGAAACAACAACGGCGAGGTCATCGGAACCACCGGCCAAAAACCGATGCACCTGTCGTCGCCGGAAATCACCGTGCGGGAAGTCCCGTGGCGATGGGGAATCATGAACCAAGTGACGCAGACGGTGGACAATCGCGGCCGTGTGCACGTAGTGCTGTGGCAGAACCCACCTGACGCGCCGGCTGCGGCCAAGGACAAGAACGACTGGCGTTACTTCCACTACTGGCGGGACGAACAAGGCCGGTGGCGTCAGCAGCGATTGCCGGTCTTTGGGCGCAAGCCGTCGGTTGTTGCTGACAAACACGACAACCTCGTGCTGATCTACATCAAGCCGGAGAATCTGGAATATCACGGCACCGATCCCGGCGGGCTGTTGCACATTGCTGTGGCGACGGCCGCGCAGAAATGGACGGACTGGCGGGAACTTTACCAATCCAAGAAGTCATTCGTTGGCGAGCCGCGTTTGGACAAATCTCGCTGGCAGCAGGAGGCGGTGCTCTCCATCTACGCGCAGGAAGCACCAGACGAGCAGGGCAAACCGAGCGCTCTGCGCGTGATGGATTTTAGGTATGAATAAAACAAAGACCGTTCTACTCAGTGTTGTTGCTGGCGTTTGCTGCGCAGGCGGCGCGGTTTTCGCCGCCGACCCGCTGCCGGTCTACCAGCCGAAGGTGAAGCTCGCGGACATCTACTTTCATCATCCCGGCGCAAAACCGGCGCTGAAATACAACCACGACGTGGACATCGTGAAGTTCAAGGGAAAGTTCTTCGCCGCGTGGAACGCCAACGAATCCCATGGCGAGGATGTGCCGGGTCAATACAACTTCCTCAGCATCAGCGACGACTTCGAGCATTGGTCGGCGCCCGTGCGGCTTTTCACCCGCGACGCAGCGGCAGAGAATCCCGTCGAGACCGACAACCAATGGCAGCCGATCTTCATCAACTATCGTGACGAAACGCTGTTCTGCGCGTGGTGCGACTACAACGCCCGCAAAACCTACATCGCAACCTCCACGGACGGCGTGCACTGGCGCAACCGCGAAGTGCCAACCGCGCCGTCGTCGCTTGCGGGCAAGGTCGTCGGCTTCCCGACCAACCATGGCCTGCTTACCCGCGACGGCGTAATGATGTTCCCGTGCAGCCTGCCGGTGGTGGAGCCGAAGTGTATCGTCGGCCACACTCGTTACGCCGGCGTGCTGCTCAGCGCCGACGGTGGCAAGACGTGGACGTGGAGCGAACCGATCGAGGCGTTGCCGTGGTCGAAGCTCGGCGAAAAACCGGCCGAGTTCGGCGGCGAACTCGTTACGATTTGGGAGCCGATGCTGTTCGAGCAAGCCGACGGCAGGATCGGCCTGCTCATCCGCAATTCCACCGCACAGGACAACCCGGAGCGGGCCGAGAAACCGCACCGAATGCTCCTCTACGCCACCAGCAGTGACCACGGCCACACGTGGACCCAGGCCCGCTCGGTCGAGGTAGACACGATTTGCTCGCGCAACTATGCCGTCTCCGGCGTCGGCACGCGCGACAGCTTGTTGATGGTGATGAACGACAACAACGTGCGCGTTCCGGATCGGATCAGCCGTGACCGCTATTTCCTGTCTCTCTATTGTTCGCCGGTTTGCGATCCCGACCTGTTGCTGCCGGGACCGGTCGTGCAGCCGGACGGCGGCACGGCGTTCTACCCGAACGGCTTTATTGCCGACGGCAAACTCTACGCCGCGTACACCTATCCGCGCGGCATTCATTGCAGCGTCGTCGAGCCTCTGCCGGATTTCTCAAAACCGTTTCTTCTGCCTCGCGGCAGCCGCTCCGGCCTGAATATCGAAAACGGCATCGCCCACTTCTGCCAGCGCCAATCGAGTCTCGGCCTTGTGCTGACGGAGAAACTGACGCGCCAGCCAAAACTGCGTTTGTTGTTCGACGTGAATATCCATCGCTACAACGGCCTTGATTGGCCCGTGTTGACCCTCGGCGGCAAGACACGCGGCGGCACGGTTATTCGCGCCATTTATAGTGAGGTCCTCAAGGCTGACGTGTTCCAGGTCGCTGTGGGTGGTAACCGATGGGCAGATGTCGCGCCATTCAAGATGAAAGAGTGGAACCATTTCGAGATCGAACTGACCCCTGAAGGTTTCTCCGTTTCCGTCAACCAATCACCCACGCAGTCCGCAAAGAAACCGCTGCTCCGCAAAATCTGCTTCGGTGGACTTTATGTCGCGCCGCAGTGGCCGATGGGCACGAGCCAGTCCAGTGACATGCGCCTGAAGCTCGATTCCATCCGCGTCGAGTAGCTGTCAGGCTTCCTGCCGCACTCGTTATCTGGTAAACAAAGCGGGAGTGATGAAAGCCAAACTCTCGTTTTTGACCGCCTTGTTGTTTGTCTCATTGGTTGCGTTAAACGCCGGCGAGCCTCCGATCACGCTCTGGCCGCAGGGCGCCCCCGGCGCACTCGGCACGACGGCGAAAGACATCCCCACGCTCACACCGCATCTGCCCGCCAAGGCCAATGGCGCGGCGATGGTGCTCATCCCCGGAGGCAGTTACTCCGGAATCTATGAGGGACAGGGCGACCCGTTTGCCCGCTGGCTCAACGAACAGGGCATCACCGTCTTCGTGTTGCGCTACCGACTCGGCAGCGCTGGCTACCGATATCCCGCGCAATTGCAGGACGCGGTGAAGGCAATGCGCCATGTGCGCAAAAATGCCGCGCAGTGGAAGATTGAGGCGAACCGCATCGGCGTGATGGGTTTCTCCGCCGGTGGACATCTGGTTTCGACGTTGATCAACCGGCCTGAGGACGGCGAGGTCGCATCAACAGACAACGCCGAACGCGTGAGCCCGCGGCCCGATCTGGCGATCCTCTGTTACCCCGTCATCAGCATGATCACCAAGCCGCACGCCGCGTCGCAGCGGAATCTCATCGGCGCCTCGCCCGACGACGCACTCGTCCGCAAGACATCGAGTGAGCTGCAGGTGCACGCGGGCCTGCCGCCCTGCTTCGTCTGGCACACAGGCGAGGACAAGATGGTGCCCGTGGATCACAGCCTGTTGTTCGCCGCCGCACTGCAGCGGCACGGCGTGCCGCACGAACTCCACATCTATCAGCGCGGCGATCACGGCACCGGCTTGATGGGCACGGTCCATCCGTGGATGGGCGACCTACTGTTCTGGCTCCATGCGCAGGGATTCAAATAGTTGAGCGGAACATGAAACATCCGAGTCATCTTCTCGCCATGCTGGTCCTGTTCGCAGCGAGCGCGCATGGCGACACAAACCTGCTGGAGCAGACGAAATCGCTATGCCGCGGCTATGTCGAAGGTTTCGTCAGCCCCGCGACCGATCTGGCCTACGGTAAACGGCTCAACGGCCCACGCGGCCTCGCCGTGCTGGAAAGCCCCGCCGAAGTCGCGCAGGGACGCGTGCAGGGCGAACACCGGCCGTGGGGTTACGGCTCGGGCATCGAGGACCCGGCTTATCAAACCAGCATGCTGCTCTTCGCGCTCTGCGACGCGGCAGAAGCGACCAACGACGCGTATCTTGCCGATCTGGCCCGCCGCGCGTTTCGCGGACTCAAACGCATGAGCACGATCAGCCCGGTGGAGGGATTCGTGCCGCGCGGGCCGCATCCCGCCGATGGCAAGAGCTACTACAAGGATTCGTCACTCGACCAGCACAGCCTCTACGTGTGTGGTCTTTGGCGCTATTATCACAGCCGGCTTGCGTCTCCGGCCGAAAAGGAATCCATCCGTGAGATCATCGGCAAAGTGATCCAGCGTCTGGAAAAATCGCAGTGGGCCATTCAGACCGAGGACGGCAGCACCGCGGCGCACGCAGGCGGCACCATGCTCCGGCAGGAACCGCAGACAGCCACGCTCCTATTGATGATGCTCGCCGCGGCGCACGACGTAACGGGCAATGCGCACTGGAAGGATGAATACGATCGTTTTGGCCGCGACGAGAACGGCCGGCGATGGGCGCTGCTGGCAAGGGAGATCAACCGCAGCCGCGAGCATCGCTACACGTTGTTTCTGAACCAGCACATCCTCCGCATGGAGACGCTGCGCCGCATCGAACCGTCCGCCGAGCGCAAGGCGATGCTCAGCCGGCAAATCGAGGCGACGGCAGCGGACATGCTTTCCTGCGCCTACTTCAAAGCCTGGCGCAGTCTCGACTGGCTCGGCGACGAATCGTGGCAGGATGCCTCCAAGAAGGAAGTCGCCAACGCCTACTTGCAGCCACTCGGCGTCACCGTGGACTCGGATGTCACGATCATGGACCTGTGGCAGAAGTTCGACATGAACCGGCTCTCGCCGCCGACGCTCCGCGGCCGGCGCAACCTTTACGAATCCATCGCGCTGTCCACGCCGGCGATGGTCTGGCAGATCGCGCTCCTCTCTCAAAAGCCGGAACTCGTCCGCCAGGTGCAACCTGCCGTGCGCGAGATGCTGAGACGCGTGGATTTCGGCAAAATCGATCTTGGCTGGGCCTGCAACTACGCCGTCCTCGCTGCACTGTGGAACGTGGCGCAATCGCAGTGATACGGTGCGAAAATCGCGCCCTGCCAGCGAAGGTTCTGTCGCCGTAAACTTCAGGCCGGCCAGAATCCCGCGATCCGTCTTTGAAGCGCGCCGTCCACCGGTGTCCCCTCGGATGCGAAATCACCATTGATCTCGCGGCTCCATCAATTCACACTGGGTCTTGCCCGCTGAACCCACAAATGAAAACGAAGCTTCCGATACTCATCGTCCTGTTCGCCCTCACCTGCAACGGCCTCTCTGCCGATCCAGCCCAGCCAGGCCAGCGTCACCTGCTGATTGCGTTCACGTGGAGCACGCAGAACATCGGCGACATCGCGATCACGCCCGGCTTGCTCAGCCTCATCCATGAGACGCATCCCGGTCTGCCGAGCGTGGTCATCACCTCGCGGGAAACAAACACGGATAACTACCGCACGCTGCGCGACTACCTGCCGCGTTACCTTCCAGGCTGCAAAACCATCGGCTACCCGTTCAAACTCCGGCTCGATCCCAAGGCCAGGGACGGTGATCCCGGTTCCGCGTGGCGGGCGTTTCACCAGCGATGGGGCGAATCCCAGTTGCGCGGATTCGAGAACGGCACGCTCTCGGCCCGCATCGCCGCGCGTGTCGCGGATGACATCCTCAACCGCCTGCCGAAGGAGACCCTGGAGGAGCTTCAGCGCACCAACCCGGAAGCCGCCCGCGCCTTCACCGACGCCGGCTTTGTGCTCTTCACCTCCGGCACTACGCTCAACTTTGGCCGCATGGGCGTGCGCGAGCTTTACAAGTTCTCGCTGCGTTTCGCCATGCCGCTGCTCATCGCCCGCGCGCACGGCATTCCCTACGGCATCAATGCCCAATCCTTCGAGGCGCTCGACTGGCCGGCCAGCCTGATTTTCCAACCGTTGTTCCGCGACGCGCGTTTTGTCTATTGCCGCGACCCCGATTCGCTGGAGTATCTGCGCCAACAAAACCTGCTCTGCCCGCGTTCCGGCTGGCGGCCGGACACAACCTTCTTCTTCAATGGTTTCGATGACGCATGGGCCGACCAGTTCATGCAGGCGCACAACCTCCAGAACGGCCGCTTCATCACGGTCACCATCCGCAGCACCGACCAGAAAGGCCCGTTGGCCGGAACCATGAACCCGGAACGCGGGGAGGCGTTCCAGTCCCGCATGCGGCAGTTCATCGAAGATTGGATTCGCCGCACCGGAGAGCCTGTGGTGCTCGCGCCTGAGGTCGCGTCCGAGGTGGAAGCGGCGCATCGGAACATCTTCGCCAAACTTTCCTCCTCCGCGCAGAAAAAGTGCGTCGAGCTGGAGAAGTTTTGGACCACCGAGCAAGCCTACTCCCTCTACCGGCGCGCGCAGACGGTGGTCAGCATGGAGATGCACTCCGTCATCATGGCCTTGAGCCTTGGCACACCGGTGCTCATGCCGCAATTCAGCGAGAACGGGCGCAAGGTTTGGATGCTGGAGGAACTGGGCCTGCGCGACTGGATTTTTGACATTGATGAGCCAGCCACCCCCGGCGCGTTGCTCGAAGCCGCCCTGCGAATTCACGAAGACCCCGCCGCCGCACAACAGCGCGTCCGCTCGCAATTGCCGCGCCTCAGACAGCTCGGCGTCAGTGTCATCCGGGAAGTCGAGATGGGCTGGCGCAAGTAGCTGCAACCCTGTCACCCATACCGGGAGCCCGCACCAGCCGCTTTGGCGCAACAAACGGCTGAGCGCAGACGCGTGCCTTCCGCGGGCATGGACGACCTGAAATCATCGTTGACATGCTTCGCGCTCACAGGCATAAGTCATCGGTAAACTGATATATCAGTAATAGACAGTTATACCACCGATGAATTCCGTCGAACGTGTCCACACGGCCCTCAAACTCGGCCAGCCCGACCGCGTGCCCGTCATTGAGTTTGTCGTTGATGAGGCAGTCGCCCGCGCCGCTGTGCCAGGCTGTCGCGATGTCGCCGATTGCATGGACCGGCTCGACATGGACTGCGTCGGCTGCGGCGCGTTGTTCCAGAAGGTGCGTGACAACCCGGACGGTTCCTATACCGACGAATGGGGTGTGAGCTACCTGCCCGGTCCCGAAGCGGTGGCGCATCCGTTGCGCGGGCCGGTTGCGACGCTGGAGGATGTGTGCGCCTACACACCGCCCGACCCCGACGCGCCGCACCGGCTCGGCAGGCTGCCCGACCTCGTCGCGCGCTACAAAGGCAAACGCGCCATCTGCTTTCACCATCGCGCCGCGTTCATGTGGTCGGCCTACCTGATGGGCCTTGACACCATGCTGATGAACCTCATCGCCGAGCCGGAACTGGTTGAGCTGACGATGGAGAAGGTGCTGCGCTGCAACATGCGCATCATCCAGCGCGCGATCCGCGCCGGCGCGGAGGTCATCATCCTCGGCGACGATTACGCAGGCAACCACGGGCCAATGATGAGTCCCAAGCTGTTCCGCCGATTCATCCTGCCGCCACTGACAGACATGATCGAGATGATCCACGATGAGGGCGCGCTTTGCATCAAGCACTCTGACGGCGATCTCTATCCCATCCTCGACGACATCGTCTCCGCCAGACCTGACGGTATCAATCCCATCGAGCCGGTCGCCGGCATGGAGTTGAAGAGGGTCAAACAACTCGTTGGCAACAAGGTGTGCCTCACCGGCAATATTGATTGCGCCCACCTGCTGCCGCACGGCACGCCGGAACAGGTGCGTGAGGCCGTGCGCCAGGCCATCGCCGACGCCGCGCCCGGCGGCGGCTACATTCTCACGTCGTCCAACAGCATCCACTCCTCGTGCGACCCGCAGAACTTCGTCGCGATGGTTCGCGCGTGTCACGAGTTTGGCCAATATCCTTTGCGCGGATAACGGAATGAACATCGGAAGAAAGAGCATCAACATGCAACGCTTTGTTTGGATTCTGGCTGCCGTTTTGTTCTGCGGCTATTGGGCTGACGCGGCTGAGAAGCCGCTTGTCGCCTTTGATTTCGATGACGGGCTGAAGAACGCAGGCACGCTCGGCGGCGCGGGACAGTTCAAGGTCTATGCACCCGGCGAGGAAGCGGGCTACGATCTTGGGCCGTTCGGTCGTTGCCTCGACTTGACGGCGGCGTCGCGTCACGGCGGCGCAGGCGCGAAGGAGCCGCCAGCTGGCGGTACCGTGGTGTTCCGAAACGAAGCGCTCGACAAGCTCGACACGTTCACCATCACACTCTGGTCGCGTCAAAGCCCGCTGGCGCACGGGTCGAGCGCGCGGTTGTTGTCGAAGGACAACGCTTGGGATTTGCTGCCCGCCGCGGGCGGCGTGTCACTTGCGCTGGGACCGGGCGCGAGCAAGGTGCCGTATAACCTCACTGGCAAGACGCGGGAGAAACTGGAAGACCGCTGGCGCTTCACAGCCGTCGTCGTCGGACCGGAGAACGTGCGCGCTTACATCGGCGGCTTGGACCGGCCGCTTGTGCTCTGCGCAGAGAAGTCGCGCGCGGAGCACAAAGCCGCCGCGCGTGGAGATCTGGTGCTCGGCACGTTTGGCGGCATCCGACCGTTCAACGGCTGGCTCGACCGCGCGCGCATCTTTGGCGGGCCGCTCGACGAGAAAGCCGTCCGCGAAATCTTCGACGCCGACGTTGCCTCCGCGAAGCAAGCGCAGCCGGCGATGGTGTTCGATCTCGCTCGTCCGGCGGCAAAAACACACCGGTTCCAGTTGAAGCGATCGGACATCCCCTTCTCGACACGCTGGCAGAAGAACAAGCAAGCGCCCGCCATAATGGAATCGTTCCACACGACGCAATGCCTGTGGGTCTATGGCACGGGGACAAACTTCATCCAGCAGATCAAGGGCATGGGCATCGGCTATCAGGGCACGCTCAATGGACTCCAGGGCCAGGAGCACTCGACGACAAACCGTTCCGCGCGCGGCGACACGTCGGGCCGGCACGAGGATCTCGACGGCAACAAGAACACACCGTCGTGGATGGTCACGTTCGGCCCGAAGACGTTCACCGGCTGCTGCAACCATCCCGCCTTCCGCAAGCTGTTCTTCGAAGCTGCCAAGCGCCATCTGGACGCCGGCGTGGACATGCTGCACGTGGACGACTGGGCCATGAACGCAAGCTGGGTGCTCAACGGGGCCGCCTGTTTTTGCGAGCACTGCCGCGCCGGTTTCCGCGAGTGGTTGAAGAAACGCTGCCCGCCCGAGGAACTGCGGAAGCTCGGTGTCACCGATATCACCACGTTCGATTACCGCGAGCATTTGAAGCACAATGGGGTGCCCGATGCGGCAACCTACAAGGAGAAGTTCCGCGAGTTGCCGCTGACGCCGCAGTTCACGGACTTCCAGGTCGAGAGCATGAGGACGTTCTTTCGCGAGTTCCGCCGCCACCTCGACGAATGGTCGCCGAAAAAATACGTCCCCGTTTCGGTCAACGCGCTGCTGATCAACCTTCACGCTCATCACAACCTCTGCGGCGTTGATGTGGTGGATTTTTTCACTGGTGAATCCTCGCAAAACGCCGACTACCAGACGGAAGCTGAATACGTTTTCGCCGCGAAAGCCGCGGAGGCGTTTGGCATGTCGCAGGTCGTCTCCCCCATCCCGCGCAGCACGGCCCGGACGCGCGCGGCGCTCGCCACAACCTGCGCTTTGGGCCAGCTTCACCTCGTGCCGTGGGACATCTACATGGGCAGCGACGCCACGGGCATCCAGCCGCGTTACTTCGGCACGCGCGAGCAATACGGCGATCTCTACGATTTCATTCACGAACACAAAGCGATCTTCGACGACCATGAGTCCGCGGCGGAGGTGGGCGTGCTTGCCAACGCCGACGCGCCCGGCAAAGGCTCACTCCTGCAATTCTGCAAACAGCTCACCCGGCAGCAGATTCCTTTCCATCTGATCCTCGGCGCGAGCCAATACGCCCGCGTGCCGGTGCGCGCCGCCGATCTGCGCGCCATGCGAATGGTGGTGCAGTTCAGCGCAGCCGACTCGTTCTGCAAGGAGGACCAGAAAACGATCCAGGCCGCGCGCGAGTCGGGACTGGTGCGCTTCCTTCCGCCATCCGCCGACCTCGCGGCGGCCACAAAACTGCGCGGCATGGAACTGCTGCGCCTCGAGGCGCCGGAGGGAGTTTACGCCTTCCCGCGTGTGAACCGGGTAAAACGTTCGGCGGCAATTCATCTCGTCAACTGGAACCTCGCGGCCAACGGTGAACGCGCCGAGACTTACCGGAACGTGACGCTGACGCTGCTGCAACCGCAACGCTGGGGCAAGGTCGCCTCGGCAACCTGGCTCCAACCGGGCCGGAAGCCCGTGACGCTGAAACCGGAACGTCACGACGACTGTGTGCGGCTGACACTGCCGCAGATCGAGGCATGGGGCGTGGTGGAAATCAAATGACGACCTTCGCCGCAGCGGATTGCAGTGGACGCAGGCCGGCAACAACTGGCACGAAGAGTATATGAGCAAAACCAAAGACAAGATTCGCAAGGGCCAGCCGGCGATTGGCGGCTGGGTCATGACCGGTCATCCGGCGGTCGTGGAGATCATGGCCGGGGAAGGCTTCGATTTTCTCGTCGCCGACATGGAACACACGGCGATCAACGTTGAGACTTTCTACCACATGGCGCTCGCCGTGAAAGGCACCGACTGCGAACTGATGGCGCGTTTGCCCGCGTGCGACATGGTGCTCGCCAAACAGGTGCTCGACATGGGCGCGGCGGGCATCATCGTGCCGTCGGTGAACACGGCCGCCGAGGCTGCGCAAACCGTGGCCATCGCGAAGTTCCCGCCTGAAGGCGTTCGAGGCGCGGCGCTGTGCCGCGCGACCGGTTTCGGCCGGAATTTCGATGAGTATTACAGCAACCACAACCGCGAAGTGCTGGTAGTGGCAATGCTCGAACACATCAGCGCCGTCAAACAGGTGGATGCCATTCTGGCGACGCCGGGCCTCGACGCGATCCTGATTGGCCCGTATGATTTGTCGGCCTCGATGGGAATTCCCGGCCAATTGCAGCATCCCGACGTGCTCGCGGCGCAGCAAGTCATCCTTGCCGCCTGCCGCCGCCACAAGGTCGCGCCGGGCATTCACGTTGCGCCGGTGGATCCTGCCGACGTGTCCAACCGCCTCTCGCAAGGATTCCTGTTCGTGCCCTGCGGCATAGACACATCGTTCGTGCGCGAAGGCTGCCGCACGATGTTGAAGGCCCGAAAGGCGTGAACACCGAAACGATTCTGGTCTCGGAGTTGGAGTTTCGGAAAGCCGGGGAGGTTTTCCAAGCCGCGAAAGATGTGCGTTGCGAACCAGCTCCGCCAGATGAGACGGCGCTGACCGCCGCGGTCATTTCGCATGACGTGCGCGCGGTCATCGTCGGTGTGGCGCCGTATCGTGGCCCGCTGTACCAGGCGCTCGGCAGGAAGAACGGCGCGATCATCGCCCGATTCGGCGTAGGCCACGACAGCGTCGACAAACTGCTCGCGCGTCAGCACGGCATCGTTGTCACCAACACGCCCGGCGTGCTCGACATCAGCGTCGCCGAGCACTCGATATGGCTGATGGGCTGCTTGGCGCGGAAGATCGTCCAGTTGGAAACACGGTTCCGCAAGGGCGAGTTTGCCGCCGAGGTGGGCACGGAGCTTCGTGGCAAGACACTCGGCATCCTCGGCTTTGGCGGCATCGGCCACAGTGTGGCTTCGATTGCGCACTTCGGTTTCGGCATGAAGGTCATCGCTTGCAGTCGAAACAAGCCCGCCGAGCCGCCGGCACGTTTTGGCGTCGAGCGCTTCACGACCGACGCCGAGGAGCTTTTCCGCGCCGCAGATATTGTCAGTGTGCACCTGCCGGCGAATGCGAACACGCAGCGATTCGTCAACGCGGCACGGCTGACGTGGCTCAAACCCGGCGCGATGCTCATCAACACCGCCCGTGGTGCGCTACTCGACGAGGAGGCGCTCTACAACGCACTCGCCTCCGGCAGGCTCGCGGGCACGGCGCTGGATGTGTTCGAGCGGGAACCGTATGTGCCAGCGCGGCCGGACAAGGATCTGCGCAAGCTGGAGAACGTTGTCCTCACGCCGCACGTCGGCTCCAACACCCGCGAGGCCAATCGCAGGATGGCGGAATCGTCATTGGAAAACGTCCGGTGTTTCCTTGCCGGGAAACTCGACCGACTGACTCGTGTGGATCAACCCTGACCGCAAGACACTGTGAACCCGACCCATCCCACTCACGTCCGCTACAAGGTGATCGCGCTTGCGGTCGCGCTGGCCGCCGTCACTTATCTCGACCGCGCGTGTGTTGGCACGCTCGCGCCAGACATCATGCGCGACCTCAAACTGAGCAAAGACCAGATGAGTTGGGTCTACAGCGCGTTTGCGCTGGCCTACGCGCTGTTTGAAATCCCGACGGCATGGTGGGCCGACCGCCGCGGCACTCGCAACGTGTTGACCCGGATCGTGTTGTGGTGGTCGAGCTTTACGATGCTCACAGCGGCGGCATTCAACTTCGTGTCGCTCATCGTGACGCGCTTCCTCTTCGGCATCGGTGAGGCGGGCGCGTGGCCGAGTGTGGCGCGGACCTTCTCGCGCTGGGTGCCGAGGTCGGAACGTGGCACGGTACAGGGCATTTTCTTCAGCGGCGCGCATCTGGCAGGCGGCGTGACGCCGATGATCGTCGTGGCGCTGACGCAGGAGTTGCACCTGAGTTGGCGGATGGTGTTCATACTTTTCGGGCTTGTGGGAGTGGCTTGGACGGTCGTGTGGTATCGCTGGTTCCGCAATGATCCGAGCGAACACCGGCAGGTGAATGCGGCGGAACTGGAAAAAATCACGTCCGAGCGCGAGCCGGCCAACGGCCATCACGAGGGTTGGGCGTATTGGAAGCGGCTCCTCAGCCACCCGAACACATTGCCGCTTTGCCTCATGTATTTTCCGAACAGCTACGCCTTCTACTTTTGCATCACCTGGCTGCCGACGTATCTGAAGGAGAAGCACGGCCTCGACGCGATGCAACTCGGCCTCTTCTCGGGTCTGCCGCTGATTCTGAGCGTGGCAGGCGACCTCTTCGGCGGTGTAACCACCGATGTGGTGACAAAACGTTTCGGCCTGCGCATTGGCCGTTGCGGCGTCGGGGCGTTCGCCTATGTGCTAGCCGGCACCGCGATGATTCTCGCAGGTGTCGTTCATCAGCCCATGCTGGCTGCGACGCTGATCTCGGTGGCTGTTGCCGCGAGCATGTTCACCCTCGGCGCGTCGTGGAGCACCTGTCTCGACATCGGCGGCAACCACGCGGGCGTCGTCAGTGCGGCGATGAACACCTCCGGCGCGCTCAGTTCCGTCATCAGTCCGCTGATGGTGACGTGGCTGTTGTCGCGCTTTGGCGATTGGAACGCACCGTTATATGTGATGGGTGGCCTCTTCCTCGTCGGCGCCGTCTGCTGGGGTTTCATCAATCCCCGCAAGCGCATCTTCGACTGACGGCACTTCGCGCGACCATCTGCCGGCCCAGACCCGGGTGATGCAAACGAGGACAGTGAGGGCATCTCACCGCCACACTCCTATTATCAAAACGCCGTGGCGGCTTTGCTGACTTCGAGGTAGCGCGCGTAGGCGTCATCCCATTTCGCACGGTCGCTGGACGGCTCGTAGGTAAAGACCGGAAAGGACTGGCGCACAACCTCGCGGGCTTCGTCGAGGCTCTTGATCTCCCGGCGGGCGATGGCCTGCATGAGGATGTTGCCGATGGCGGTGCCTTCGATGGGACCGGTGATGACCGTGCGGCCGGTGGCATCGGCGGCAAGCTGGTTCAGCAGGGTATTCTGAGTGCCACCGCCAACGATGTGGATGACGGAGATGCCGCGGCCGCGGCATTCCTCGATGCGTTCGAGAGTCCAGCGGTATTTCAACGCCAGGCTCTCGAGGGCGCAGCGGGCGATGGCGCCCTTGTCCTGTGGCACAGGCTGGCCGGTGCGCTTGCAGAAGTCCCGGATGGCCGCGGGCATGTCGGCAGGGGCAAGGAATTCTTTATGGTCCGGCTCGACGATGGAAACGAGCGGCGGGGCCTGCTCGGCAAGCTGGCGGATCTCGTCGTAGTTGAGATCCTCGCCGGCGCGTTTCCACGCCTGGCGGCATTGTTGCAGGAGCCAGAGACCCATGATGTTCTTGAGGAACCGCACGGTGCCGCAGACGCCGCCTTCATTGGTGAAGTTGTAGCCGGCGGTGGTGTCGTTGATGAGCGGGGCGTCCAGTTCCGCGCCCATGAGGGACCATGTGCCGCTGCTGATGTAGCAGTGATCGCGGCCGCGCGCGGGCACGGCAGCGACGGCGCTGGCGGTGTCATGGCAACCCGTCGCAATCACCGGCACGGGGCCGAGGCCGGTTTCCTCCTGCACGCTCTTGAGCAACGGGCCGAGGACGGTGCCGCTCTTGACGATCTTCGGCAGGATGCGCGTGGGGATGCCGAGCTTCTTCAGCAGCGCGGTGTCCCAAGTCTTCTTGCGGGCGTCGAGGAACTGCGTGGTGCTGGCGATGCTGTATTCGCAGACCTTCTTGCCGGAGAACCAGTAGTTGAAGAGGTCGGGCATCATCAGGAACGTCGCCGCGCCGTCGAGCTGGGCCGACTTTTTCCGGGCGAGCGCGTAAAGCTGGAAGAGC
Source organism: Verrucomicrobiota bacterium (assembly GCA_016235595.1). GTDB lineage: Bacteria > Verrucomicrobiota > Verrucomicrobiia > CAIQCK01 > CAIQCK01 > CAIQCK01. Next base: position 201,206 of record JACRJX010000048.1, on the reverse strand, counting down.
GTGTTGAACTGCATGAACTGAAGACCGGTGCTGGCGTAGATCGCCTTGCGCGGCACCTTGCGAAGCGCGGCAGCCATCGCGGGGCCGTTGCGCGGGTCGCGGTAGCAGACCGGCGCGCCGATCAGTTCGCCGTTGCGGTCGAGCAGGCCGAAGTCCACCCCCCACGTGTCCACACCGATGCCGGCAAGGTCTGCGCCATGCTGCTTGGCCGCGAGCGTGGCCGCATGTTTGATCTCCGTCCAAAGCCGGAACGTGTTCCAATACAGCGTGTCGCCGCAGCGCACGCCGCCGTTCGGGAAGCGATGCACGTCCTCCAGGCGCAGCTTCGCACCATCAAAATGTCCGATAACGCCGCGGCCGCTCTCGGCACCGAGGTCGAAGGCAAGGAATTTCAGGGTGGCTGACATGAGTTGGTCTCCGGTGTTGGTTGCGTTCGTTCCTGTAAACAAAATGCTTCAGTCATCAACAGCGGCCGGCAGTATAATGAGCCGCCGAAAGGATGCAACTCCGGGCGGAAATGATCGCGCGCATTCCATGGTCGCCAGAATGCCGGCTTCCGTGATAAACACCACGCCGACGAAAGGAGTCACACCATGTCTTGCCTGTCTCGAATCCTCATCCCGCTCACGGCCCTGCTGCCACTGACTTCGCTCCACGCCCAACAGAATCTCGACAGCGCTTTCCCCGATCTGGCGACGCTGAAGAACTACCGCACGATGCGCGCGTCATCGTCCGATCCGAATTGGCGGAACGGCAACGGCGATGCGCGGCCGATTCCACCCGGCGGCACGCTGACGCTCGCCGAGGTGTCCGGCCCCGGCGAGATTGCCCACATCTGGTTCACCATTTCCGACCGCGAGCGCGGCTATCCGCGGCTGCTGACGTTGCGGATGTATTGGGACGGCGAGAAAACGCCGTCGGTCGAGTGCCCCGTCGGCGACTTCTTCGGCATTGGCCACGGGATGGATGTCCCGTTCGATTCGCTGCCGGTCCGCGTCAGTTCCAACGGCAAGGGACGCAATTGCTACTGGCCGATGCCGTTTCGCAAGTCAGCCCGCATTACCGTCACCAACGAAGGCCGCGAGCGATGCAACGCGTTCTATTACTACATTGACTGGCGCAAGCTGCCGCGCCTCGGCCGCGACACCGCCTATTTTCATGCCATGTATCGGCAGGAATTCCCCGCCGTCGCCGGCCGCAACTATCTCATCGCCGACATCGCCGGCCGCGGCCACTACGTCGGCACGGTCATGAATTGCCGCCAGCTCACGCCATCGTGGTGGGGTGAGGGCGATGATTTCTTCTTCATTGACGGCGAGAAGGAACCGAGCCTGCGCGGCACCGGCACGGAGGATTATTTCTGCGACGGCTGGGGTTTCCGCCAGCAGGCTGGCGCGTATTACGGCGCGCCACTGGTTGAGGGCAGCGACACCGGTCATCGCACGAGCGTTTATCGCTGGCACATTCCCGACCCGGTCGTGTTCAAGAAATCGCTGCGTCTGGAGATCGAGCACAAGGGTGTCGCAGTCCGGCCCGACGGGACGAAGTCCGGCTTCGACGAGCGCGCGGACGATCTCTCGTCGGTGGCGTTCTGGTATCAAACCGAGCCGCACAAGCCGTTCGAGCCGATGCCCGCCGGCTACGCGCGCCTCTACCACGACTACACCAGGATCATCGAGGGCGAGTCGCTGCTGCCGGGCGCGAAGGCCACTGAAGGCAATCTCCGCACGCAGAAGATCGGTTCCGCCAGCGGCGGCGAGCATCTATGGTGGCAGCCGACGAAAGCAGGTCAGGAGATGACACTGAGCTTCGACGTGAAAGAGCCGGGCAACTACGAACTGATCCTGTTGCTGACACACGCGGCCGACTACGGCACCTATCAGGTCGAATTGGACGGCAAGCCGATCGGCAGCAAACCGCAAGACCTTTACGGCACCGGGATCATCGTCCAGGAACACGTCTTCGCGCCGCAGAAGATCGAAGCCGGCAGGCACACGCTGACTTTCAAGGGACGCGGAAAAAACGGCGCTTCCAAAGGCTACTACTTCGGTCTCGATGGATTGCTGCTGTCAAAACGATAAGAGGTTTCAGCAACGAGAACCTGTGCTGGCAACACCTTCAGCTTTCAGAAGAGCAGGCCCTGACTGTTGAGCGGGGATCGGGCGGCGTCGAACCCGGCTTTCAGGGCAGCGAGTTGTTGCGGGCTGTGGCGCTGGCGTAGTTTCGCAATCTCCAGGCCGGCAAGGTGATCGCAGCGTTCGTTGTCGGCATGACCGGCATGACCTTTGAGCCATTTCCATGTGATGCGGTGGGGCGCGGCCAGTTGATCAAGTTGACGCCAGAGGTCGTCGTTCTTCACGGGCTGGCGGCTGACCGTGCGCCAGCCCCTGGCCTTCCATAGCCGCAGCCATTGGGTGATGCCTTGGCGGAGGTATTGGGAGTCGGTGAAAAATTCGATCTCGCAGGGTTCTTCAACGGAGCTGAGGGCGGCAATGGCGGCCTGAAGTTCCATGCGGTTATTGGTGGTGGCGGGTTCGCCGCCGGCAATCTCTTTCGTTTGACCGTCGCAACGCAGGATGGCCGCCCAGCCGCCAGGGCCGGGATTGCCCTCGCACGCGCCGTCAGTATGAATGACAAGATGTTTCATGAATTCGGTGCGACGACGATAGCAGTTCGATGGCACATTCCGCTACGATTCAGTTGGAAGCTCGAGTGGCATGAATGTTTTTGTGCGTCGCTCCCCGTCACCATTGAAAAGCCCCGCGTTTCAAGGCAAGCTTCGTTCGTCGGATGCGCTGAACGCGCCGCAACATGACATCGCACTCACAATCTCCACACGCGGCGCTGCGAACAGTGGCGGAGCTGCTCGACTTTCTGTCGGGGCGCGCAGACGCAGCCGCCGTCCTGGCGTTGCAAGAGAGCGGCGCGAAACGCTGGTCTTGTGGAGAACTGGCGGACTGCGCGAGGCAACTGGCACGCGGGTTGGTCGAGGCCGGTATGCGGCGCGGCGATCATGTCGCGATGCTTGCAGAAAATCAGCCGGAGTGGATCGCCGCCGCGCTGGCAGTGATGGCGGCTGGCGGCGTGGTGGTGCCGCTGGATGTGCAACTCGCCGACAAGCCGCTCGTCCACTGTCTCGCCGACAGCGATGCGCGCTTCGTCTTCACCACGGCCGACTCCGCGGCGCGAATCGAGAAACTCTGTGCGAAGCCTGGCCCGCAACTTCTCCTGCTCGACACCCCGCAGGACGATCCACAAAGCTGGCGGCGGTTGTTGTTGGATGAAGCCACTGCGCTGCCGCAAGTCGAGCCGGGTGATCCGGCAACGCTCTTTTACACTTCCGGCACCACCGGCGCTCCGAAGGGTGTGCCGCTGACTCACGCGAATCTGGTGCACCAGTTGAACATGGTAGCCGAGGCCAACCTCGCCGTCGCTGGCGACCGCGTGCTGCTGCCGTTGCCTTTTCACCACGTCTATCCGTTCGTGATCGGCGTGTTTGCGATGCTGGCGGTGGGTGCGGCGATCGTGCTGCCGCACGCACTGACAGGTCCGCAACTGGCCCGGGCGCTGCGCGAAGGCGACGTGACGGTGATGATCGGCGTGCCGCGGCTCTACAGCGCGCTCGTGGCAGGCATCCAGACGCGCGTCGAGTCCGCCAGCCGCGCCCGCGCCGCGCTATTCAACGCACTGCTCGGCTTGAGTGGCTGGCTGCGCCGGAGTCTTGGGGTTAACGCCGGCAAGTTTTTGCTGCGGTCGCTTCACCGGCAACTCGCACCGTCACTGCGCCTCATGGCGTCCGGCGGTGCAGCGCTCGACGCGGGTCTGGCGGCGAAACTGGAGGGCCTCGGCTGGCAGCTCACCATCGGCTACGGTCTCACCGAGACTGCGCCGCTGCTGACGATCAATCCGCCCAACAGCGGCAGGCTCGCCAGCGCAGGTCGGCCGGTTCGTGACGTGGAGATTCGCATTGACCCAAACGCCCAGCCCGGCCAACCCGACGCCGAAGCGCCGTCACGTCCACCGCGCTCGTGCCGCACCGCGAAGCCCGGCGAGCAGGGCGAGATTCTCGCGCGCGGGCCAAACGTTTTCAGCGGTTACCGTCATCTGCCCGACGACACGCGCCGTGCGTTGACCGCTGACGGCTGGTTTCGGACCGGCGACCTTGGCTATCGCGATGCCGACGGTTTTGTTTATGTCCTCGGCCGGCTCTCAACGATGATCGTCGCCGCGAGCGGCAAGAACATTGATCCCGAAACCGTCGAGGACGCCTATCTCACCGATCCCGTCATCCGCGAAATCGGCGTGCTGCAAATCGAGGGCAAGCTCGTTGCGGTGATTGTGCCAGAGCCGGCGAAGATTCCCGCGCGCAACGGCAACCACGTCGCTGCCACAGTCCGTCGCGCCGTCGAGGAGTGCTCCGCGAAGCTGCCATCCTACCAACGCATCATCGATTACGTCATTGTCGCCATGCCTTTGGAGCGCACGCGGCTCGGCAAACTCCGACGCCACACGCTCGCCGGCCGATACCGGAGCGCGAAGGCGGCGTTGAAACCCGGCGAGGCGGCGGTTGGAGCCATGGCGATGGAGCAGATGACGCGCGAAGACCGCGCGCTGCTGGAAAACGCCGCCGCCAACGCCGTCTGGCAATGGCTCGCGACGCGCCACGTCGACAAGCGCCTGACGCCCGACACCAGCCCGCAGTTCGACCTCGGTGTGGATTCGATGGCGTGGCTGAACCTGACGCTGACGATCGGCCAGCTCACCGGCGTCGAGCTGAACGAGGACGCCATCGCGCGCATCCAAACCGTGCGCGACCTGTTGCGCGAAGTCATGGCTGCTTCCGCCACCGGCCAGCGCCAGCCGCCGGCCGACCCGCTGGCCGAGCCAGAGAAGAAACTCACCGATGAACAGAAGCGGTGGATTCAGCCGCTCGGCCCGCTCGCTCTGACGTGGAGCGTGATATGGTTCGAGTTCAACCGCCTCGTCATGCGCGGCGTGTTCCGCGTGCACGCGGTGGGCATCGAGAACCTGCCGACTACAGGACCGTTCGTGCTCGCGCCGAACCACGCCAGCTACCTTGATCCATTCGCCATCGCAGCGGCGCTGCGCCCGCGCGTGCAACGTCAGACTTACTGGGCCGGCTGGACGGGCGTGGCGTTCCGCAACGCGTTCGCACGATTCGGCAGCCGGCTGAGCCGGGTTGTGCCAATCGACCCGGAGCGTGGCGTCGTTTCCAGCCTTGCGTTCTGTGCCGCGGTGCTGCGGCGCGGAAATAACCTCGTCCTGTTTCCCGAAGGCGAGCGTTCCGCCAGTGGCCGACTTTTGCCGTTCCGGCCGGGCATTGGCATTCTGTTGCACCGGATTCCGGTGCCGGTGATACCGGTATTTATCCACGGCAGCTACGACGCGCTGCCGGTGGACCGCGCCCTGCCGCGGCTGAAGCGGATCACCGTCGTCTTCGGCAAACCGCTCGACCCGCGCGAGCTTGAGCAGCAAGGCGCTGGCGCTGAGCCTCATGAGCGGATCGCGCAAGTGCTGCACGAGCGCGTCGCGGCGCTGGGGCGGGAGACACTGCGATAGATTCGGCGGCGCGTGACTTTGCCTGGCGGCCGCGATGGCCGCTTCTACAGTTTCAACAACGTGCGCTGCCACGGCAGCAACAACTCGGCGACGAGCTTGGCATCACGGTCGCGCGCAAGGGCCTCGATGGTGGCGCGGCTGGCGATGAGCGACGCGTCAATGCCGAGTTCCTTCGCGCGGGCGTCGCGGACGGTTTTGATTTCGTCGGCACGGCGCATCGCCTGGAAGTCCGGCTTGGTGCGAGGAACCTTGGGCAGGAAGGGATAATCCGCCGGCAGCACGCGCTGACCGCGTTGCACGGCGTCGAGCAGACGCTGCCGTCGCGGCGGCGACATGCGAGGCGGGAGCAATGGATGGAAGTCCTTCCGGTGCGACGCCAGGTCGGCAATCTGGATAAGGCGTTCGTTGTTGAGGATGTGAAACGCCGGCCGGTCCACCGCCTGGGCTTCCGCGTCCCGCCAATGCCACAGTTCGCGCAGCACGGTCAGGCCTGCGCCGCCCAGGACAGACCAGCCTTTCACGCGCCACTCCATCTGCGGATCGCGCTCGCGAGTGATGGCGCTGCGCTCGATGAGGTCGGCGCAACATTGCCGGAGCCAGTCGAGCCGGCCGAGTCGCGTCAGTTCGTCGCGCAGGATGTCGGAAAGAGGCTTGAGGTAGTGCGTGTCGGCAGTGGCGTATTTGATCATCTTCTCCGGCAGAGGCCGCTGAGCCCAGTCGGCTTTCTGCGACGCCTTTTCCAGATGAACACCGAAGTGTTTTTCCACCAGCGCGCCGAAGCCGGTCTGTTGCACGCCGAGCAACCGCGCCGCAATGTCGGTGTCGAACACCGCCGCCGGCACAAACCCGGTCGTGCGTCGCAGGATGCGCAGGTCGAAGTCCGCTCCGTGAAGGGTTAACTCCTTGCCGCCGAGCGCCTTCATCAACGGCGACAGGTCCATCCCGACCAGCGTATCCACCAGAAAGTCGCCCTCTGGATGGCTGACCTGCAATAAGCAGAGCTTCTCAAAGTAACAATGCCGGCTGTCGGCTTCGGTGTCCACGGCGACCCACGCCGCGTGTTGCACACCATCGGCGAGGCGCTGGAGGTCGTTCGGTGTTGTAATCAATCTTACCTTTATATCAGTTGTATTTAGCCAGTCATAATACCTGTAGCAGAACTTGACGCCATTTCAAACTCCACGGTCAATCCAGCGGCGAATCCACCGGCGCGGCTTCATACAGTTGCCTTGGCTCCGGCAGAACCAGCGCGACAACGATGGCCGGCACGAACAGGAAACTGGCGTAAAGAAGCGCCAGCCGGAAATTGCCGACCTGCGAGAACAAGCCGAAGAACACCGTGCCGAACGCGGCAGCGGTGCGGCCAATGTTGTAACAAAAGCCCGCGCCGGTGGTGCGCAGCAGCGTCGGGAACAGCGGAGGCATGTACATTGTGAAAAGGCCAAAAACGCCGGAAAAGAAGCCCACCGCCGGGAACCAGAACCAGACCAGCGCCTGCCAGTGTGGCGTCTGGAGGAACGTGCTGCACATCGCCGCGAAGAAGCCGACGAACATCAACAGGATGCCGCGCCGGTAGCCGAGCCATTTCGCCAGCACCGCGGCGAAGAAGTTGCCGGCCACCGACGTGAGAATCACGAAGAAGAACGTGCGGCTCACCAACTGGTCGCGCGCTGCCGCGGTCCACGTCGCCAGTTCCGGCAGGTTGCGCAGATGTTGCGGCTGCCAGAATAGGAACGCCCACCACGCCGTCAGCGAGCACGCGCAGACCGCCGTCGTCAGCAGCGTCGTCCGCCGCACCGCGCCGCGAAACAAATCCGCCACGCCCGGCTCGGCATGCGCGGCGCGCTTCTTCGCGGCGTGCCACTCCTCCGGCTCCGGCACCTGACGCCGGATCCAGAACGTCAGCAGCGCCGGCAGGATGCCGACGAGAAACACATAGCGGGGGTTGATGCCCGCCATCAAATAGACCGCCGCGCACGCGCCAAGGATGCCGATGTTTCCGCCGGTCTGCAGTACCGCGGCAATCCACGGCCGCCAGTGCCTCGGCCACGTCTCCGACAGCAATGACGAGCCGATGGACCATTCACCGCCAATGCCGAGCGCCGCCAGGAAGCGGAAGATCATCAACTGCCACCACGTCTGCGCGAACGCTGACAGGCCCGTGAACGCCGCATAAGTGAGAATCGTCAGGCACAACGCACGGCTGCGGCCCAGCCGGTCGCCGAGCCGGCCGAAGAAACCGCCGCCCAGCGCCCAGCCGATGAGAAACGACGCCTGAATCCACGAACTTTTCTCCTTCACCGCCGCGTCGGCCAAGCTGGCCGCGTCGAGCAACTGCATCACGAATGGCGCTGCCACGAGCGTATAGAGATGCATGTCCAGCCCGTCGAAGAGCCAGCCGAGCCACGCCGCGATGCCGCTCTTCCATTGCTGTGGAGTGAGGTCGCGAAGGCTCTTCACCTCGCGCCCGGACGGAGGCGATGCTGCGGACAAAGAAGTGGGCGCGGTCGGCAATTTCACGCCGTTACTTCGTAAACGCTTTCGGCGGATTCAGCCAGAGGATTTTCCGACGCCGCGCCGGAAAGCCGCAAAACCCGGCAGAATTCAGTGAAATCCCTTGCTTCACCGACCCCGATTTCACTACGATGCTTTTTCAAAGAGGCCCTCATGAAGAGGCCAAAACATGTTGGTTGGTCCTGAAGATTATGAAAATTCTGGTTACTGGCGGTGCAGGTTACATCGGTTCAATCCTCGTGCCGAAGCTTCTCGGCGAAGGGCATGAGGTGACGGTGCTGGACAACTTCATGTATCAGCAAACATCACTGCTGGACTGCTGTTTCAATCCGCGCCTGACGATCATTCGAGGCGACGTTCGTGACACCCGCGTGCTGCCCGACTTGGTGCGGAAGGCGGACGCCATCCTGCCGCTCGCCTGCCTGACAGGCGCGCCGCTCTGCGCCCGCGAGCCGATCATGGCGACGGCGGTCAACCAGGACGTGATCAAGAGCATCGCAGACATGAAGAGCCGTGAGCAAATGCTGATCTATCCCTGCACCAACAGCGGCTACGGGATCGGCCAGGAAGGCATCGAGTGCGACGAGGAAACGCCGCTGCGGCCGGTGTCGCTCTACGGACAATTGAAAGTGGAAGCGGAACGTTACGTGCTGGATCACGGTTGCCTGACATTCCGGTTCGCGACGGTTTTCGGCACCAGCCCGCGGATGCGGCTGGACCTGTTGGTGAATGATTTCACGTACCGCGCGGTCAACGACGGCTTCGTGGTGCTGTTCGAGGCGCACTTCAAGCGCAACTACCTGCATGTGCAGGACGCGGCGGCGGCGTTCATGCACGCGTTGAAGAACTACGACCAGATGAAGGGCCGCCCCTACAATGTCGGCCTCAGCGAAGCCAACCTCAGCAAATGGGAGCTGTGTCAGGCCATCCAACGGCACGTGCCGCGGTTCACCTTCCTGATTTCCGAGGTCGGCAAGGACCCGGACCAACGCAACTACATCGTCAGCAACGCCCGCATCGAGGCGACCGGGTTCAAACCAGCCGTCGGCCTTGATGCCGGTCTCCGCGAATTGCTGAAAGCCTTTCAGGTGATTCGCCGGAACCAGTTCTCAAATGTCTGACGGCTTGCACAACCTCACTGCCGCGATTCTCGCGGGGGGCCTGGGCACGCGGCTCCGGGCCGTGGTGACCGACCGGCAAAAGGTCGTTGCTTCCGTGGCGGGCCGGCCATTTCTGATGCGGTTGCTGGACCAACTGGCCGATGCGGGTTTGCGGCGCGTGGTGATCTGCACGGGCTACAAGGCGGAGCAGGTTGCCGAATTGGCCGGCAGCGGCTATCGCGGCATGACACTGCGGTATTCGCCCGAACCCAGCCCGCTCGGCACATCGGGGGCGCTGCGTAACGCACTGTCTCTATTGGACTCCGACCCCGTGCTGGCCATGAACGGCGATTCGTTCTGCGAGACAGACCTTGCGGCATTCTGGCGGTCGCATTGCGAGCGCAACGCGACCAGTTCCCTGGTGGTTCGCGAGGTGGCCGACACGAGCCGCAGCGGTCGAGTCGGTTTCGATGCGAACGGCGCGGTCACCAGTTTCGTGGAGAAAGGCGCGTCGGCCGGGACGGGCTGGATCAACGCGGGAATCTATCTGCTGGGACAGGCGCTGCTGAAGGGCATCCCGGCAGAGCGGCCGGTTTCGCTGGAGCGGGAAACGTTTCCGGCGTGGATCGGGCGCGGGTTGCATGCATTTCCGACGACGGGGAAGTTCCTTGATATCGGCACGCCGGAATCATACGCTGCTGCCCAGAAGCTGTTTACCTGATTCGTCACATGATTGTCAGCAGAACACCATTTCGCATTTCGTTTTTTGGCGGCGGCACAGACTACCCGTCGTGGTATCGCGAGCACGGGGGGGCGGTGCTGGCCACGAGCATTGACAAATACTGCTACCTGACTTGCCGCTATCTGCCACCGTTTTTCGAGCATCGGTATCGGCTCGTTTATTCGAAGATCGAGAACTGCCACGCGATCGATGAGATCACGCACCCGGCCGCGCGGGAAGTGCTGCGGTTCATGCAGATGGAGCGGGGTGTGGAGATTCACCACGACGGCGACCTGCCGGCCCGCAGCGGAATGGGGTCCAGCAGCGCGTTCACGGTAGGGATGTTGCACGCTCTGTACGCGCTCAAGGGACGGATGCCAACCAAACATCAGTTGGCGATGGAGAGCATTCAGATCGAGCAGGAGATGGTCAAGGAGACGGTCGGTTCGCAAGACCAAGTACTCGCGGCCTACGGCGGATTCAACTATGTGACGTTCCATCCCAACGGCGAGATCACCGTGCGCCCCGTTGCCCTGGCGCGCGACAGAATCCACGAATTGAACTCGCACCTGATGCTTTTCTACACCGGCATCAAGCGCACCGCGGCTGATGTCGCCAAGACTTACGTGGACCAGATGAGCGAAAAGCGGCGGCAGCTCGGGCTCATCCGGGGCATGGTGGATGAGAGCCTCTCGATCCTGAACGACGGCAAGGACCTGACGGCATTTGGCGAATTGCTCCACGAAGCCTGGCAAGCCAAACGCAGTCTCAGCGCCCAGGTAACCAATACAGAGGTAGAGGAGATCTACACCGCCGCGCGGGCCGCCGGCGCGATCGGCGGCAAGCTGATCGGTGCAGGCGGCGGCGGATTTATGCTACTGTTCGCTCCGCCGTCCCGCCAGGAAGCCATTCGCCAACGGCTCAATAAACTGCTCCACGTGCCGTTCGAGTTCGAGTTTAACGGCAGTCAGATCATTTTCTTCAGTCACGAGGTGGACTACACTGCCGCCGAAAACGCTCGCGCCAACCAGTCGCTCCAAGCGTTTCGCGAGTTAACATCACCGCAACTGTAGTTACGTTGCCGCCTTGAACTCGCAGGACACCATCTTCGTAGCCGGTGCCGACACGCTCATTGGCAGCGCTATTGTCCGTCAGCTTCGCCGTCAGGGCTTCGCCAACATTGCCGGCACGGGAGCCGGCGCGCCGGACTTGACCACCGCCGCCACCGTGGAAGCTTTCTTCGCACAGGCCAAACCGGCTTATGTTTTCGTGGCCGCCGGCAGGTCGGGCGGCATTAGCGCCAACCAGAAATACCCAGCCGACCTGATGCTGAACAACCTGCAAGTGATCACACATCTCGTCGCCGCCGCACACCGGCACGGCGTCGCCAGGTTGCTTTACCTGGCCAGCTCCTGCATTTATCCAAGACAGTGTCCGCAGCCGATGAATGTCGCGTCGTTGATGACTGGCCCGATGGAACTCACCAGCGAGCCTTACGCAATGGCCAAGTTGGCTGGCATCAAGCTTTGTCAGGCTTACCGGCGGCAACACGGCGCGCATTTCATCAGTGGCATTCCCGCCGACGTGTTCGGGCCAGGCTGCAAGTTCAACGCCGAGGATTCCCACGTCGTGCCGGCGCTCATGCTCAAGATGCACGAAGCGAAAAAGAACGGCGCCGGCAGCGTTGAGGTCTGGGGCACGGGCAGCCCGCGACGCGAGTTCATCTTCGCCGACGATGTCGCCGACGCGTGTGTCTTCGTCATGCGGGAGTACGACGACAACGAGCCGATCAACCTCGGCGGAGGCGCAGACCTCTCGATCCGGGAGGCCGCCGAAGCCATCCGGCGGGTCGTCAGCTACACAGGGGAACTGCGTTTCGACGTCTCCAAACCGGACGGTGCGCCGTTGAAGCGCCTCGATTCGAGCCGGTTGCTGGCAATGGGCTGGCGTCCGGCGACTTCGTTTGAAAGTGGCCTCCAGGCAACGTATCGGAGCTTGCTGGAATGGGAGTCGTCGCGTAAGTAAACGGGCTTCTATGTCAAACAAACCGAACCAAGCCGCCGACGCGGCGTTGCTGGGTCGCCTCAAGGAAAAGGCCGCGTGGGTCTGGCGCGAGACACTGAAGATTCACGGTGACGCTCCGGAAACGCGCATCGCGTCTTCGTTGTCACCGATCGAGGTCTTGGTGACGCTCTACTATGGCAACGTGCTGCGATTCGATCCCCGCAATCCGCGGTGGGAAGACCGTGATCGGTTCATCGCCAGCAAAGGCCACGGCTGCGTTTCACTCTACCCGATCCTGGCCGACCTCGGCTTCATCGGTCGCGAAGAGTTGGCGGGCGTCTGCAAAGCGGGATCGCGCCTCGGCGGCATTCCCGACGCGAACATCCCCGGTATCGAAACCACCAACGGCTCGCTCGGGCATGGCCTTGGCGTAGCCTGCGGCATGGCGCTGGCGCTGAAGCAAAAGCGCTCCGATGCATTCGTGTATGTGCTCGTGGGCGACGGGGAACTCTGCGAAGGCTCCATTTGGGAGTCGGTGATGTTTGCGGGCCAGCAAGGATTGAACAATCTGGTGCTAGTTGCGGACTACAACGGCATCGCGATGCTCGACTACTGCCGCAACATCATAGGCCTTGATCCGCTGGACCGAAAACTGCGTGAGTTTCAGTGGGATGCGGTGACCGTGGACGGCCATGATGTTGCCGCCGTCCATCAGGCCCTGTCACATTGCCGCCGATCCAATTCGACCCGGCCGCAAGCCATCGTCGCACGGACCATCAAGGGCCGGGGCGTGCCGCAACTGGAGAACAATCCGCTTTGCCATGTGAAGACGCTCAACCAAGAACAGGTCATCGCAGCCATTGGAGGGCAGCCATGAATCCGCCGCCATCCATGACCATGCGTGACGTCTTCATGAACCGGCTCTACGCCGCGCTAAAGGAAGGCGAGAAAGTATTCGTCGTGACCGACGACTTCGGCGCGCCGACGCTCGACAAGATCCGCTCGGAGTTCAAGGACCGTTTTGTCAATGTCGGCATCGCCGAGCAGAACGCGGTCAACGTGGCGGCCGGCCTTGCGCTCGAAGGCTTCACCGCCTACGCCTACGGTATCGCCGGATTCATGGCGATGCGTTGTTACGAGCAAATCCGGACCAATCTATCCATGGCGGCGCAATTGAGGCCGCTGAACGTCAATATCGTGGGCGTCGGCACCGGTTTCAGCTATGACGTATCCGGGCCAAGCCATCATTGTCTCGAAGACATCACGTTGATGCGGCTATTGCCCAATGTCGAAGTGCTTTCGCCCAGCGATTGGGTGACAGCGTCCCATTGCGCAGAACGATCGCTGCGAGTCAACAAACCCAAATACATCCGGCTCGACAGCAAGCCGGTTTCCCAGATTTATGCAGAGGACGCCGCCATTTGCCTGGAAGACGGCTTCTACGAACTTGCGCAAGGTGCCAGCACCTGTGTGGTTGCCACGGGCTTCATGACACAGGTGGCGCAGCGGGCGCTGGCGCAAGCGGCCGCGCCGGTTGGTTTGGTGGACCTGTTCTCTTTCAGGCCGCTGAACGAAGGGCGGTTGTTCGATGTGCTGAAGAAATACCGCCGCGTTGTGACTGTCGAAGAAGGCTTCATCCACCGGGGAGGCCTCGACACCTTGATCGTGGGTCTGCTGGCCAGACGCGGGGCAGCGATCCGCGTGCATGCGCTCGGCGTGAACGATCGTTTTATCTATGACGTGAGCAACCGTTCGTTGCTGCACAAACTGGCCGGCATGGATGAAGAAAGCATTCTTCAGGCCGTCAACCAAGCGGACGCAGCCTGACACCGAGAACCCATACTATGACTACCGCAGAATCCCTGAACTGGCCGTTGATGAACGACAACATCACGCGTGAAGACCTTGACGCGCTGATCGCCTACCTGCAGCAACCCCAGCCGCGCCTGACGCACGGCGAGCAAGTCCGCGCCTTCGAGCGCGAATGGTCGGAGTGGCTCGGCGTGAAATACAGCGTGCTGGTCAACAGCGGCGCCTCCGCCAACCTCCTGACGATGGCGGCGCTGCGCGAACAGTTCGGCGGCGGCGAAATCATCGTGCCACCGTTGACGTGGGTGTCGGATATCGCGGCGGTGCTCCAGAACGGATTCGACCCGGTTTTCGTGGACATTGACCGCCGCACCCTCGGCATGGACCCCGAACAGGTTCTGCAAGAACTGACTCGCAACACCCGCGCCGTATTCCTCACGCACATCCTTGGCTACAACGCGCTCACACAGCGGCTGCTCGACGAATTGGCTGCGCGTAACATTCCACTCATTGAGGACTGCTGTGAGTCGCATGGCGCAACGTTCAACGGCCGCAAGGTCGGCAGTTTCGGCCTGGTCTCCAACTTTTCGTTCTACTTCGCCCATCACATGAGCACCATCGAGGGCGGCATCATTTGCACGAACGACGAAGGGCTGTATGAAACCGTGCGAATGCTCCGCTCACACGGCATGGTGCGCGAATGCACCAACGAGACGCGCCGGCAACAATACGCCGAGGAGCGACGCGACCTGACGCCGGATTTCATCTTCGCGTTCCCAGGCTACAACGTGCGGCCAACCGAGTTGATGGGCGTGCTTGGCCGCGCACAACTCAAGCGCCTCGACACCAACAATGAGGTCCGGCGCGAGAACCTGCGGCTGTTTCTGGCCGGCCTCGACCCAGCGAAGTTCCAGACGGATTTTGCCGTGGAAGGCAGCAGCAACTACGCCTTCACGCTGGTGCTGCGAGAGCCCGACGCGGCGCTGTGGAGCCGGGTGGAAGCGGTGTTGCGAGAGAACGGCGTGGAGTTTCGGCGTGGCTTGTCCGGCGGCGGCAACCAGTTACGCCAACCCTACCTCCGCCGCGTCGTTGGCGACGAGGAATGTGAGAAGTATCCGAACGTCGAGCACGTTCACTTCCACGGCTGTTACATCGGCAACTATCCGGGTCTCGAACAGGAAAAGATCCGGAAGCTCTGCGTCATGCTGAACAGCCGCTGAAACGGACTTTGTGTGTGGTTTGACGTGAACATGCACATGTCACTGCTACAGCGACGATCCCCGGTAGTTGAGGGCTTATCTCAGGAAGGAAAAGAAGTTTGCGGACTTGACAGCATGCAAGACCACAACCATAGTCGACCTTCAATTTTCGGTGGCTTGACCGAGTTTAGTAGAGAGATTCGATGTTAATGTTGTGTGGACACAACCTAGAGGTCGTGAGGTGCCCCCTTTCTGTTAGGAGTATGGACCGGGCCGGGTGTACTGGGGGGTGCATTCCTACCGCTACTTGGGTGGTTCTGGTGCCTGTTGGAACCGCAATCGGCGTGAGGGAAATCAACTATGCAATTGGAACAACGACAAACACTGGAACGTAAAGCACATTGGGTGCGCTGCAAGGTTTTGGAAATGGCTACCCATGCCAAGAGCGGCCACATCAGCAGCGCCTACTCCCAGACCGAGTTGTTGGTGGCCCTTTATCAGGGCCGGCTGATGAACTACAATTCCAAGAACCCTCGCTGGGAAGAACGTGACCGGTTTATCCTGAGCAAAGGCCAGGGCGGCATCGGCCTCTATCCGATTCTGGCCGACGTCGGTTATCTCCCGCACTCGGAGCTCGATAATTTTGCCGGTCGCGACAATCTTCTCGGTGTTCATGCTGAACATCATATCCCAGGCATGGAGATCTTCAGCGGATCGCTCGGTCATGGATTGCCCATTTCCACCGGCTTTGCCCAAGTCGGTTTATTGCGCAAGAAGGATTGGCTGGTCATTTGCCTGCTGGGCGATGCCGAACTTGCCGAAGGCTCCAACTGGGAAGCCGCGATGTTTGCCGGTTCCAAACGCCTCAGCAACCTCATTTGTATCGTGGATCGCAACGGTGCCGGTGTCACGGGCTATACCGACCGCATCGAATTCCCCTGCGACGGCCCGCAGCTCAATCCACTGGACAAGAAATTCGAGGCATTCGGCTTCGACGTGCGCACTATAGACGGACATGACTTTGACCAGATTTTCGCTGCCTTGGGCGACATTCGCCAACGGCAGGGCAAGAAACCGTTGATGGTCATTGCCAACACCCACAAGGGGAAAGGCGCTTCGATCATGGAAGACAAGCGATTGTGGCACTATCGCGTGCCTGCCGGCGAGGACCTCGCCGTGACTCGCACCGACCTCGGCTTGAAGCCGTTGCGAACCAACAAACGCGCACTTGTCGATGCCGAACAAGGAGAGTAACCATCATGGCCAGCACCAAATTCATCTTCGGCATGCGTGACGCGTTCTTCAGCGCACTCTACGAGATCTTCAAACGCGATCCGGAAACGGTCTTCATCAGCGCCGATAACGGGGCGCCGACACTGGATCAGTTCTACCAGAATCTGCCGAACCAATACTTCAACGTCGGGATTGCCGAGCAGCAACTCATTGGCATGGCCTGCGGCATGGCACTCGAAGGCAAGAAAGTCTATGCCTACGCCATTGCGCCCTTCATCACTGTGCGCTGCTATGAACAGAACAAGGTCGACATCTGCGCGATGAACCTGCCGATCGTCAACGTGGGAGTCGGTGCCGGCTACGCGTATGACATCATGGGCCCCACCCATCATACCGTCGAAGACCTCACCATCATGCGCGCCCTGCCAAACATGACCGTCCACAGTCCGGCTGACTCGTATTGCGCCGAAGCGCTCGCGGAGATTTCCTACCGCAATCCAGGACCGCAATATATCCGTTTTGACCGCGCCGGCGTTCCTGAAATCTACGGCGATGGCAAGTTCAACTTCGCCGACGGCGTTTTGCTGACGCGTCCGGGCGGACCGCTCGCGTTGGTGGCCACGGGCATCATGGTCCATCAGGCGATCAAGGTCGCCGACGAGCTCGCCAAGGTCGGTGTGCAAGCCCGTGTGATTGACCTCTGTCGCATCAAACCCGTCAACACGGAACAGCTGTTTGAGTATCTCAAAGGAGCCGAGCGCGTCGTCACGATGGAAGAGCATTTGCTGGCGGGCGGCCTTGGCGGTTTGATGGCAGAGATTTTTGCGGATAACGACTACCGGTTGCCTTTGCTGCGTATTGGCCAGAACGACCGTTACGTCTTTGATAATGGTGGACGCGAGGTCATCTGGGAGAAATATGGGCTCGATGTCCGCTCAATGGCGGATCGGATTCTGCGCTGGATCAAGTGATAGAAGGTCATGGCCGAAAACCAGAAACTTGACGCGCTGCTGATTAACCCCGGTAGCCGTGCGCAGATTTATCAAGGTCTGGGGTCGGAACTGGCGGGCATCGAACCGCCGATCTGGTGCGGACTGATCGCGACCTACCTGCGACAACGCGGATTGTCGGTGGCGATTCTCGACGCCAATGCCGAAGGATTGACTGTCGAAGAAGCCGCTGCTCGCGCTCTTCAAACCTCCCCCCGTCTGGTCGCGGTCGTTTCATATGGCCATAACCCGTCGGCCTCCACGCAAGTCATGCCCTATGCGGGTGCTTTTTGCACTGCGTTAAAGGCCCTTGCGCCGGAACTGCCCCGCGTCATGGCTGGCGGCCACGTGGCAGCCCTGCCGGAACGCACCCTCCGCGAAGAAGCCGTCGATGCTGTTTGCACCGGTGAAGGCCCTGTCACGTTGTTCGAACTGGCCGAGGCAACCAAGACCGGACAACCCGACTATTCCAAGGTCCGTGGCCTCTGTTACCGCGACGGCGACACTATTCGCACCACGCCGCCTGCCCCACTGGTGACCAGGCTTGACGACGAGATGCCAGAACTCGCGTGGGACTTGCTTCCTATGGACCGTTACAAGGCGCACAATTGGCATTGTTTTGGCCATCTGGACCAGCGCAAGCCTTACGGGTCTATCTACACCACACTCGGCTGCCCCTATCACTGCACGTTCTGCTGCATCCAGGCGCCTTTCAAAAGTGGCGAGGCGGCGCTCGGCATGGCACCCACTTCCAGCAGTTATCGGTTTTGGAGCCCGAAAACTGTGGTGAATCAGATTGAGAAACTGGTCACTCGATATGACGTTTATAACATCAAGCTGGCCGACGAACTTTTCGTGCTCAATCCGCGCCACGTTCACGGCGTCTGCGATTTGATCATTGAACGCGGGTTGAAGGTCAACATTTGGGCCTATGCCCGAGTTGACAGCGTGCGCGACGACGCGACCATCGCCAAACTCAAACGCGCCGGTGTTAACTGGCTGTGCTTTGGCATCGAGTCGGCCAACGAGCGTGTCCGCGACGAAGCGCGCAAGGGTTATTCCCAGGATCAACTCTTCAAGATCATCGGGGGTGTGCGCGCCGCGGGCATCAGCGTTATTGGCAACTACATGTTCGGTTTGCCGGAAGATGATGTGCAGACCATGCAGGAGACCCTGGACACGGCGCTGGCGCTCAACTGCGAGTTCGCAAACTTCTACTCCGCGATGGCCTATCCCGGCTCTCAACTTTACAAGACTGCCGTCGAACACAACTGGCCGCTGCCGAAGAACTGGAGCGGCTACTCCCAGCACGCGACGGATACGCTGCCGCTGCCGACCAATCATATCTCTGGCACTGACGTGCTTCGCTTTCGCGATCACGCCTTTCAGGCTTATTTCCACGATCCCAAATACCTGCAGATGATCGAAAGCAAGTTCGGGCCGGAAACGGTGAACCACATCCGTGAGATGTCTTCGCACAGACTCCTCCGCAAACACTCCTGATTCCTCCCTCCACCACTGTGAAAACTACTCTCCTCCTACCAACCCTCAATGAACTCGAATGCATGAAGATTATCATGCCTCAGATCAAGAAGGAATGGTGCGACCAGATTCTCATCGTGGACGGCAACTCCACGGATGGCACCGCCGAGTGGGCGCGTGAAAACGGTTATGAAGTCTATGTGCAAAAAAAGAAGGGGCTGCGCATGGCCTTTATCGAAGGCTGGCCGCTCATCAGGGGCGACATCGTCATCACCTTCAGCCCCGATGGCAGTTCCCTGCCCGAACTGATACCTCCTCTCATCGAAAAAATGCGGGAGGGTCACGACATGGTAATTGTTTCCCGCTATCTGCCCCCGGCGAAAAGCCAGGATGATTCCTTCCTCACCGGCTTTGGCAATTGGTTCTTCACTTGGATCATCAACTTGTTGCACGGTGGCCACCTTACCGACGCGATGGTGATGTTCCGTGCCTACCGAACAAATCTGTTTCACGAGTTGGAACTGGACAAGGACAGGGCCTACACCACGCCCGAACGGCTTTTTTGCACGATTCTCGGCTGCGAGCCGTTGCTTTCCGTGCGCGCGCTCAAGCGGCGCGTCAAGGTCGCGGAAATCCCCGGCGATGAACCGTTGCGACTGGGCGGAGAAGCCAAATTGCAGATGTGGCGTTGGGGTGCTGGCTACTTGTTCCAAGTCATTCGCGAGGTCTTTTGCTGGCGTTGACGCATGGGTGAAACGTTTTGCTGTCGCTTCGTGGAAATCAGTTTGCGACACGACTTTTCACCAAGGCGATCATGATAAGTAACATGCCTTCAACCTGGCGATTCCGCGTGTCAGGCGGTTGACAGGAAGATGGGCCTCGTTGGCAGGACGTAAAAACTCGGGCAGAACAAAAATAGATCATGGCTAAAATTCATTTCATTCAAGACAACATCGTGAATGAAAGCCTTGGGATTCTGCACCTGAGTTCATATCTGAAGGCGAATGGCCATTCGGTGCAACTAAGCCTGCTTTCGCAATACCGCTCAGTCAAGGCCCTTCTGTTGGACATTGAGAAATCGGCTCCCGATATCATCGGCTTCTCCGTCATGACGCCTCAGGCAGATACCTATGAGAGCGTGTCCCACGCCATCAAACAGAACATTCAGTTGCCCATTATTTGGGGGGGGGCGCACTGCACATTCATGCCCGAGGTGGTGGCCAAGAATAGCGACGTGGACATTATCTGCATCGGCGAAGGGGAAGAATCCCTGTTGGAACTGATGAACCGGTTGGAATCGCACGAGGACTACAGCACCATATCCGGGTTGTGGGTTCTTCGTGATGGAGTTCGCGTGCGCAATGGACTGCGTATGCTGGAATCCAATCTGGACAAGTATCCTTTTCCGGATCGAGCACTGCTCTATGAACAATCTGCGTTGTTACGCCGATTCAAAA
This sequence comes from Verrucomicrobiota bacterium, assembly GCA_016235595.1. Lineage (GTDB taxonomy): Bacteria > Verrucomicrobiota > Verrucomicrobiia > CAIQCK01 > CAIQCK01 > CAIQCK01. Next base: position 181,118 of record JACRJX010000048.1, on the reverse strand, counting down.
TGAAGCGGTTCCTGGTGCAGCGGGGCTGCCCTTTTGGCTGCAATTATTGCTTCGAACCGATGCTCCAAGAAATGTATCGAGGCAAAGGGCGCCTGGTTCGCAGTCACAGCGCGGAATACGCCATTGCCGAGATCAAAGATCTGATTTCCAAATATCCAGCACGGTTCATTCATTTTTCTGACGATTCCATCAACCTAAACCGGGAATGGCTCTTCCATTTCCTGAAATCATACCGGGAAGAAGTCAAAGTGCCATTTTCCTGCAATGTGGTTGTTCCCTTGCTGAGAGAGGATGTTGTTATAGCCCTTAAGGAAGCAGGCTGCGAGGGCGTGGTTTTTGGAGTCGAGAGTGGTGTCGAACGCATCCGGAAAGAAATATTGAGGAAGCAAGTTTCCGACGAACAGTATCTTCATGCAGCCGCGTTGTTGCACAAACACGGGATCAAGATCACCACAAACACTCTGCTTTGCGTGCCCACTGAGCGGCTTGCGGATTCGTTGGCAACCATTGAGTTCTGCAGCCGATTGCGTGTGCATCGCATAAGCATGAACATCTTGAAGATTTACCGTGGAACGAAGCTGGCGGAATTATCTTTGAAGAACGGCTGGGCGGCGGATAAAGGTAGATACACTCTCAACTCAAAGGACGTCTTCAATGAACATGAGTCCATTAAGAACCTGTCTTGGCTGGGGTTCTTCTTTATGAGAATGCCGTTCTTGATCCGTTTCGCAAAGCAACTGGTAACATGGCGTCACATCCGCGTCTTCAGGTTTCTGATTCTCCTGACCTATTGGCAAGAAATCACTTGGTTTAAGATCTCAATACTTCAGGCTTTCGTTTACTTCTTGTCTTCACGCCGGCTCTTCTTGGCGGGCATGGGGGGCGAACAAGCAGACAAGAGTGAACAAGTTTGACAAATTCCATGAATGAGATCGGCCCACCTGCAAGACCGTCGCCCCTCAGCTCTTGGGAAACGCTCCACCAGCGAACCATCCACCATGCGGCACCGTGGATCAACCGCAGTATTCATCGTATCCGCCTGCCGGATGGAAGGGTGATTGACGACTTCTGCTGCATTTATCCAACCGACGACATGGTTGTGGCAGTTCAGACTCCTGACGACCATTTCATCATGGAACGCCAGCATAAACACGGCGTCGGCAAGATCATCCTGACGTTGCCAGCCGGCGGCATCGCGGCGGGCGAGGAGTCTTTGCGGGCTGCATAACGCGAGTTGCTCGAACGACACAACGCTTAGCCTCAACGACCAAAATCATTTTGAAAACAACACTGCTCATTCCCACGCTCAACGAGATCAATGGCATGAAAGCCATCATGCCGCAGATCAAACGGGAATGGTGCGACCAGATTCTCATCCTCGACGGCAATTCCATCGACGGCACCGCCGAGTGGGCGCGGCAGAACGGCTACGAGGTGTATGTGCAGAAGCAGCGCGGCCTGCGTCAAGGTTACCTGGAGGTCTGGCCGCTCATCAAAGGCGACGTCGTTATCACCTTCAGCCCCGACGGTAACTCCATCGCCGAGTTGATCCCGCCGCTGATCGAGAAAATGCGCGAGGGCTACGACATGGTGATCGTCTCGCGCTACCTGCCGCCGGCAAAAAGTCAGGACGATTCTTGGCTGACCGGTTTTGGCAACTGGCTTTTCACCACCGTCATCAATGTCTTGCATGGCGGTCACCTGACCGACTCGATGGTCATGTATCGCGCCTACAAGACGGGCCTCGTGCGCACGCTCGACCTCGATAAAGACATCTCGCATTCCACACCGGAACGGTTGTTTCACACACGGATCAGCTGGGAGCCGTTACTCTCCGTGCGTGCGATCAAACGGCGGTTGAAGATCGGCGAAATACCCGGCGACGAACCGCCCCGCATCGGCGGTAAGGCCAAGCTCCAGGTCGTCCGCTGGGGGGCCGCCTACATGTTTCAGGTCTTCCGAGAAGTGTTCTGGTGGAAATAGTGCCTTGCAGCCCTGGCTACCCACCTTGTCAGGGGGAAACTGGAGAAAAGGTCGTGCCGTTACCGGTGGTCATCTTGAAAATAACCCCGTGAGGGTTGCCGGCCGCATCCGTCCTGAACGAGACCACTGGCTCCAGTCGCACGCCCCGCTGAACCAGTTCCCTGAGCAAGAAATGTTGTAGTTGAAAGCTCCCCGCTTCGATGCATTGATCTCCTGCCAAAGTGGCGAGCAAATACACGCGGTCGCCCGGTCGCATTGCTCGGTGAAAAAGTCCGCTGAAAGCCGACCAAGCGGCGTCCTTATGCGCATAGGGCAAATCAAAAGGCCTTGTGGGCATTGCCAGGTTGCAGTATCGGTAGATATGACGAACGTGCCTCAGAGTGCAGTTGTAAAACTCGTCAACCGGCGGTGCAAGATTCCCCCTGTCGCTGGCTAGCAGCACCGGGAAATAATATTCACTCATGATGGCCACCCGACATGGGCGAAAGTCTATTTCCGCAAAGAGCGCCGTTGGAAACATGGTTGACTTGTCTGTCAGCACAAGAATGTCCCGTTGTGGTTCAAAATGCTGGCGCAGCCAAGTTCCTGCTTCCCTGTAAACGTCGAACTGGATCGTCTTCAAATATGCGGCGAACCGCACGTCCACGTCCCAAAACGCTTTCGCCAACAGCCCGCCGCACAGCAAAATGCCGGCAACTCCGGAAGCATACTTGCCCATGCGACCGCTTAGTTTCTGCAATCCACCGACCCCCCAGGCCGCCGTCACGCAGATGAAGGGCATCGCCAGCGCCGCCCGCCGGCCATGGTAGGACAGGATCAGTGTCACCAGCCCGAATATCGTCAGCCACACCAGCGAAACTGCCAACAGATCCAACCGCCGCGCCCGCAAAGCCCGGACAAGCCCCGCTAGCATCAGCACCACCACTGGCCAGTAGAGTGCAGGTGTCCCCGGCAGGGTTCCGCCCAAGATATCCACAGGGAGCACCGCTGCCGGCACATCGGGCACAAATGATTTGTAGCCCGGACTGGCCGCCCAAAAACATTCTCTCAGGAAGGTCGCGCAGTTATTGGCGACCATTTCGGCGCCTGACAACCTGTAAGCTGAGGATTCCCCTCCGGCTATGCCCAGCATCTTCAGAATGCCCACTTGAAATTGTTCCACTCCGCGTATGGCAAACAGCGGATCCTGATGGCAGTAGAACACCGACAACAGAACTCCATTTGCCATAACGGACACCACAAACGCCAGAATCCAAATGGCATACAGACGACCTCCAAGAAGCGAGCCTTTGAGCCAGAACAGCCCGAAGCACAACGTGCCAAGCAACGCAATCACCGCAACCGGGAAGCTGACATACCCACCGAAATAACACCAAGAAAACACGTAAGCAGAACCCGCCAAGTGCCACCCCGATTGAGTCCGATGCGCCGCCAGGAACAAAGCCAGGAACGCGACAGCCGTCAGCGTGCTCAGAAGCGCTGGCATATTCCCCGAACGCGCATGGGTCAACAGCCCCGGAGAACTCAGCAGCAACACACATGCAATGAAAGACAGCCCCCGACTGAGACGGCACACTCGGGCCAGCCCATAGGTCAGCAAGACCGTGCCGAAGGCCAGAAGTCCGATCAGAACAGCGATGCCCTGCGTGTGCAAGCCGATACCAAGAAGACGGCGCGCAAGCGAAGCCAGCACACAGTGAAAAACCATGCCCGAGTGATCCTCAAGTTCCCGCCATAGTTCGTTTGCAGGAACCTGGCCACTGTCAATCAAGCCGGCGATAAACGAGTAGTTGTAATACTCCCAATGGAGCCCGCCAGGAACATCACCGATGTCCCAAAACAACATGACGGCCGCCAGCATCGCCAGAAATCCAACTACCAACGCTTCCTCTTTCCAGACAAAAGCGGTTGCAGTCTTTGGCTCCAAGTCAGTTTGTGCCATCAGTCTTCCTGAGGGGAAGTTTATCGGCCCGTCTCCCTGACATAAAGAGGTTTTCCATCTGCTACGTGTAAATCGCCAACTGTGGCTGACGCATTGCAGCCTAGGGCACCGTGGCCGCCACCACTTTGGCCGTCATCGAGGGGGATCGCAGTTGATCTCGAAGGTGAAGAACAGCACTCGTCCATCATACGCATGGACGAAGGCCGGTTTGATGTTCCCGTGCGCCGCGATGAACGGACGGTAATCGTTCTTGAAGGTCTGGGTTTGCGGGTCACCCATGAGAACGGGAGAAAAAACGAATACGAGTCTTCGGAACCGCGAGAGCTGCGTCTGCTCCCATGCCTTTACCTGCTCGACTGTGGAGCGGGTGTCGAAATAGTTGCTCCAATACATGAACCGGAACGGCCGGTCGAAGAAGTAGAACATGCCAAAAGTCCGGCCAAACATGATCGGATCTCCATAAACTACCAGGGTGTCGTCCGGACTGTAGTGGTCCTTGATCCACTGAGAGAGCACGCCCCTGCCTCGTTCGCGGTCAACCTCGAACTCGGCCTGCTTGTGATGGAGGTAATTCTCGAAGTAGCTGTGATGAGTTGTGCAGATGGTGATGCAGAAGGCCGCGCCGATGGCCAGCGCGTAGCCATACGCCGCACGCGCGTTCAACCGCAGAAGATCATTACCAAGTCCCACAATGCCCCGTGAGGCCAGAATGGCCATCGCCGGCAAACCCAGGAGCGCGTAGCGGTGAGCATAAGTCATGGCGGCTCCCAACAACCCGAACACGGCCACCAACCAGAGCATCACGATCTTGTCCGAGGCACTCCGGTTCTTGATGGCATAGAGCGCACCGATCACGATAAAGACACTGAACAATGGAGGAATGGCCGGGCTGCCTTCCAGACACTTGTCCACGTGATCGGGTGTCGTCGAGTCCACGAACAAACACCGAAAGGCATAGCCGAGCTTTTCTGGGAACGTGAGCTTCTCGAGCACAGGCACGCCGCCAAGGGAGAATCGGTTGAACATGTCATCGAACATCGTTGCGTGAATCTCTCGAAAACTACAGTGCGCCCACACTGCATAGCCGCCGGAGACCACGAGAATCGTGGCGGTGGCAACAGCGGCTGCAAGAACGCCGTCCATGAAGAATGTCTTCAAGGGTCGTTGCCGCATGACCAGCATGACCAGTGCCAGCAGCAAGAACCCCACCACGTGTGACAACCAGCCGGTGAGATAAAGCAGCCCCAAACACGTCGCCGCCACGCCCAGCGCCCAGCGCCGGCCTGTCGTGGAGTAAACCCGCAAGCTGCACGCCATGCCACAAAGCAAAAACGTGGATGGCATCCAGGACGCCTGAGGTGCTTTGACGTGAATCAGCAAAATCAGGCTGCCCGTCATGCAGAGAATGGCCGCGATAGCGTGCCAGCCGTCATAGGCCTTCCAAGCCAGCCAAGCCATCAACAGTATCGCCGCCGTGGCAAAGAAAGTTGAATACAAAGTCACGGCCTCTGTTGAAACGCCAAAGAGTTTGACGAACGGAGCGTAACAGAAACCCAGTAACGGCGCCTGGCACGCGAAGAACTCATACTGGAACCGTTTCCCAACGTAGGCATAGGACCATTGGGGGTCTTCATGTTTCATGTCGGCCCAAACCGGGTCGTTCTGCATATACTCATGCAGAGAAACGTTCTTCTCCCTGACTTTGAACACGTGCGCAACCGCCAGCGGCTTGTCCAGGGATTCGCACCCGATGTCTTTGTAGGCAAAGATGTCCGCGAAGAACATCCACGCGAACAGTGCCAAGGCAACCGCGAATGCCAGCCCACCGGCCCATCGCCACCTTCTGGACTCCCGCAGGGGAAGGATGGAATCAGCATTATTCACAGCGGAAAGACCGGACAACTTCGCGACTGAGAACAAAACCGAGCAACAGATAAGCCAGCACAGCCAGTCCCCAAGCCACGGGCACGCCAACGTCGGCAGGGACCATCAAGACCGTGAGCAAGGCCGCCGCAAGGCATGCCAGCATCGCCAGCGCCATGACTTGCGCCGCGCTCCAAGCGCGAGGCCGGCCCAGCCACGTCCACAGACTCACGTCTGCCGACATTCCGTCCGGGTCGACGGATCTTGCTTTCGGCCTTCCACCGTTTCTCTCCTCTGGATGGCTGTCGTGGTTTTTCTGGCTCATCGCACGCGCAGACTCTAGCAGGGATAGACCGCTGCATTCAAATCCTACAGTGACGAGTTTTTCAATACGCTCGCGCCCGGACTCGAGATCCGCTGTTTTCGTTGGATCCGTCTTTTTCGCCGCCGGCTGCATTCTTGACAGTCAGGCTCCGTAACTCTAGCGTCGCGTTACAGTTTGACTCACACCATGCGAATTCGGTTTCTTGGCTCCGGCACGTCGCAAGGCGTGCCGATGATTGCTTGCGATTGCGCGGTCTGTTCCTCGACTGACCCGCGCAATAAGCGGTTTCGACCCAGTATCATGGTTGAGACCGCCGACACTCACTTCGTGGTGGACACCACGCCGGATTTTCGCAGCCAGTGTCTGGCCCAGAACGTCCGGCGCCTTGACGCGGTGCTCGTCACGCACACCCACGCGGATCACGTTCTCGGCCTTGACGACGTGCGCCGGTTCTGCCACGGCGGCCGCGTGCTGCCGCTCTATGCGGGCCGGCAGGACTTGGAAACGCTCAGCCGGATCTTCCCGCATGCGTTCGATACCACGTTGCGCGAGGCGGGCTGGCCGCTGATTGACGGTCATCCGTTCGAGCCGCTCGTGCCGTTTCAAATCGGCTCCACCCGCATCACGGCGTTGGAACTGCCGCATGGCCGTTTCACGACCCATGCCTTCCTGTTTGAGGATGATGCCGGGCCGCGCTTCGCCTACGCTACCGACTGCAAAGCCGTCCCACCTGCCGCGATGGATCGTTTGCGAAAGGTGCCGGTACTCGTGCTGGATGCGCTGCGCTACAGGCCACATCCATCCCACCTGAGCCTGAGCGAAGCGCTGGACGTTGTGGCCGAGCTGCGACCGGGCCGCGTCTGGTTCACCCACATCTGTCACGAACTCGACCACGCCACTGTCGAACGCGAACTGCCGCCGAACGTGCGGCTGGCCTACGATGGTCTGGTCATCGAAGTCTAAACGAACGCCATGTCTTCCCTCACGACTTGCCGACACCGGTGCTTCCTGCTGCTCGCGTTGAGCCTTGCGCTTCTGCCCTGGACGGCGCGTGCTGCGGAGGACTGGACGGAGCGGTTGCTCATCGTTGCCAACAAAACCCTTCCCGACTCTGTCGCCTTGGCGCGTTACTATGCCGAACGCCGCAGCATCGCCACCAACCGCATCTTCCTGGTGAACTGTCCCCAGACGATGGAGATCACGCGCCAGCAGTTCAACGATTCACTGCGAGACCCGATCGAGCGGCATCTGGAGGAGCGTGGCTGGCTTGTGCGCGGTGAGCGCGGCGAGGCCAAACGCAACGATTGCTGGCTGCTGGTGCTCTGCTGGGGCGTGCCGCTGAAGATCGCCGCGGATCCGACACTGCAAGAGAAGGCGGCTGAGTCAATGCGGCCGCTGTTCCGCCGCAATGAAGCCGCCGTGGACAGCGAACTAACCACGCTGCCATCGGGCCATATCACGCTGACCGGACCGCGCGGCAATCCGTTCTACAAAATGGAGTTCTTCCCGCCTGCAAGCCGGCGCATGATGATGGTGGCGCGGTTGGACGGGCCGAATGTCGCCGTGGCCCGCGCGTTGGTGGATCGGGCGCTGGCCGCCGAGACCACCGGTTTGCTCGGGCGCGCTTACTTCGACACCCGCGGCAGCCAGGATCCAGGATACAAGGTTGCGGACGATTACTTTCGCGCCGCGCACGAAATCGCGCGCCGCGCGGGTGTCGAGTCCGTGCTCGACGAGAAAGAGGAGGTTTTCCCTGCCGACTATCCCATGACGGAGGTGGCGATCTATGCCGGCTGGTATGCGAGCCAATTGGCGGGCGCCGTGGGCCTGCCGGACTTCCGTTTCCGCCCGGGCGCCATCGTCCACCACATCCATTCCTTCAGTGCAGACACGATGAACTCCGGATGGGTCGGCCCGTGTCTGGCTCGCGGTGCCGGCGCCGCCGTCGGCAATGTCTATGAGCCTTATCTCCAACTCGTCCTCAACTCGCAGATTTTCTTCGAGCGGCTTTTCGGTGGCCACAACTTCGCCGAATCGGCCTACGCCGCCACGCCGGCGCTCTCCTGGCAGCAGACCGTTGTCGGCGACCCGCTCTACCGGCCGTTTCCGTTTGCAGCCGACGAACAAGTTAACCGTCTCGAAGCCGTGCGCCATCCTGACCGCGCGTGGGCGTATCTGCGAAAGGCCAACACCCTCATCATCGCCGGCAAGGAATCGGAAGCCATCGGCTACCTGGCGCAGAAGAACACGGTGCTACCCAGCCCGATTCTCGATGAGAAGCTCGGCGATCTCTATGCTCAATCCCAGCACGCACAGGAAGCTGTCACGGCCTACGAGCATGCCCGCGCCACCTACCGGGATATCCATGACATCGTCCGCGTCTCGAACAGCCTCGCCAATCTCCTGGTCAAGTTCAACAAATCGGCTGATGCGCTCGCGATCCTCGACCATCTGATTCGGAAATACCCCAACTATGAAGGCCGCAGGGCATTGGTGAAAAGCGCGTCCACCCTCGCCGCCAGCCTCGGCGACAAGCGCAAACTAAACTACTACAGCCGATTGGCACCCCCGCCTACTGCCGGCTCCCAGAAGAAGTGACGTGTTTCCCCCGGCTCGCCGCGCCGCTATCGCATCCCGCACGCTCCGGGGCCGCCGGGATTGCTGCATGAGCGGCAAGCTTCCGGCAGGTCGCCGCCACCAGAACCTCCCGGACTGTTGCTCACTGCGAACACCGAAAGCTGTTTCTCCAACTTCCTGCTCTTGCACGACGGACACTCCGGCGTCGTGGATCCTTGCACCAACAGCTCAAACTGTTTGTTGCACTGTTTGCAGACGTATTCGTAAATCGGCATGGCAGAATCCTAGCCCGCAACCGCCGCCGAGACAAGGGGCGGGCGTGTTTGGAGGGTGAAATCTGTAGTTTCTTTGGTGCTTGGAGTTTGGCCCTTGGAGATTCTAATCTTCAGAACATGTCATCAGCGCCCCATCATTATTGGATCGCCATCGCGATCTTCGCGGTGACCTACGCGCTGATCAGCACGCGGAGGCTGAAGATCTTCCGGCTGAACCGGCCGGCGTCGGCGCTGCTCGGCGCGGTGGCGATGGTGGTCTTCGGCGTCATGCGCATCGAGGACGTCTACCGGGCCGTGGATTGGAACACCCTCGTGCTGCTGCTCGGCATGATGCTGCTGTCCTCGTATCTACAACTGGCCGGTTTTTTCGAACTGGCCTCCGATTGGATCTTGTTGCGGGCGCGCACGCCGCAACGGCTGTTGCTGATGCTGGTCTTCGCGTCGGGCATCCTCTCGGCGCTGCTGGTCAACGACACTATCTGTCTGATGATGACGCCACTGGTCGTCGCGGTGATTGTGCGCGGGCGGCTGCCGTTGCTGCCATACCTGATGGCGCTGGCCACGTCCGCCAATATCGGCAGTGTCATGACCCTCACGGGCAATCCGCAGAACATGATCATCGGCAGTTTCTCCGGCATTCCCTATGCGCGATTCCTGCTGAACCTCGCGCCAGCGGCCCTCATCTGCCTGACGCTGGACTACTTCATCCTCTCCTGGGGATTCCGCCGCGTGCTGGCGGGCGCGCGCATTGAGATTGCGGACCTTGCGCCCGCGCCGGTCAATCGGCCGTTGCTGGTGAAGACGCTGGCGTGTCTCGCGGTGGTGACGATCGCATTCTTCTTTGACGCGCCGATCCAGCGGCATTTCGGGTTGAACGTCGCGTGGATCGCGCTGGCGGGCGCATCGGTGGCGATGGTGCTGGCGCGCGTGGACACGCACCAAGTGCTGAAGCTGGTGGACTGGCATCTCCTGTTGTTCTTCGCAGCGCTCTTTGTTGTCGTCGAAGGTTTGCGAGAGACGCGCCTGCCGGAGGAGATATACCAGTCACTCCGCGGCGTCTTCGGCGGGACGGCAACTGCGCAGGCGTGGAACCTGACGTGGTTCTCGGTGGCCGGCTCCAACATTTTCTCCAACGTCCCGTTCGTGCTTGTCGCCGGCCAGTGGATGAAGAACTTCGTCGAGCCGGAGTTGATGTGGAAGGTGCTCGCGCTCAGCACGACATTCGCCGGCAACCTGACCCTCCTCGGCTCCGTCGCGAACATCATCGTCGTCGAATCCGCCAAACCGCACATCGAGGTCGGCTTCTGGGACTACGCCCGCCTCGGCATCCCCATCACCATCGTCACGACCGTTGTCGGCGTGGCAGTGTTACTCGCGATGCACTGAAGGCTCGGCCACGCTCTGCGCCGGTCGTGATTCTCAACCGCGCAGCCACGCGTCCCGGTGTTCGCGCACGAAGTTGTCGTCGTTCAGGTGCGGATAGGCGCGATAGACGCGGTCAATCTCGGCTGCCTGGCCGGGACTGAGCGTTTCGTGCGGGTCAAGGCACCACAGTCCTTCCAGCACCCCCTGGCGGCGCAAGACTTCGTGCAAGCCGGCGATGCAGCCGGCAAAGCCGTTGGCGGCGTCGAAGAAGGCGGCGTTGCTGTCCGTGACCTCGATGTTGCGCCGCAACAACTCCGCAGGGACCGCGCCGCCGCCGCGAACGACCCGATGGCATTCCTCCAACAGTTCCACCGCCTTGCGCGTCCAGACCGCCCAGTGACCGAGCAGCCCGCCAACGATGCGCCGCTCGACGATGGTTTCGCCAACAGAGAACCGGTAAGGCGTCAGCAGGTCGATCACGATGTTGTCGTCGTTGCCTGTGTAGAGCGCGATGTCATGGCGGCCCGCCTCGGCGACGGCGCGCATCACATCCACAGTGTGGTAGCGGTTGAAGGGCGCCATCTTGATAGCCACGACGTTCTCGATCTCCGCGAATCGCCGCCAGAATGAATACGGCAGTGCCCGCCCGCCAACGGCGGCTTGCAGATAAAACCCCACCACCGGAATAACTTCTGCCACCGCTTGGCTGTGCGCGATCAACTCGTCGTCGCTTGCATCCTTCATCGCGGCAAGGCTCAACAAGCCGGTGTGATACCCCAGCCGCCTCGCAAGCGCCGCTTCCGCCACCGCTTGTTGCGTGCGACCGCAAATGCCGGCGACCCGGATGAGAGGCTCGCGGCGTTGCGCGTCAGCGAGGCTCATTTCTTCGGCGGCAAGTTTCAGCACCGGCTCGAACAATCCAATCTTCGGATCGCGAATGGCAAACTGCGTGGTATGAACGCCGACGGCGACGCCGCCCGCGCCCACCGCGTTGTAGTAGCGCAGCAGCGCCCTCTGCCGGCGCTCGTCGAGCGTGCGCCGCGCTGTCAACGCCAAGGGACACGCGGGAATGACCACGCCGCGTTGCAGTGCGGCCCGGATGGAGGGATTCATTGACGCTGTCATGTCGTTAAAACTTTCCGTCTCTGGATTCAAAATGGGTCGGCTTGCCGAGACTCGTCCCGCCACGCATCACCCAGTCGGCTATCCAGCGGAGCATCTGTTCGACGCTGACGCGCGGCGGGCCAAACAACCGCTGAGCCAGCGTCGCGTTGGCCAGCAGCGCCGTGGGCGCTTCCGAACCGCTGAAGGCGACGTGTTTGTTCATCAACGCGCCGAACCGGGTGGCCATGTCGCGGACGTTCAACACTTCCGGCCCGGTCACGTTCAGCAGACGGGGAGGTGTCGCCACATGATCGAAAGCCTGCAATGTCATCGCGTTCGCGTCGGTCTGCCAGATGGTGTTCAAATGGCCCATCGCGCAGTCCACGGTCTCGCCAGCCCACACGCGCCGTGCCACATCCACCAGCACGCCATAGCGCAACTCGCAGGCATAGTTGAGCCGGATCATCGCCATCGGGATGCCCAACCGCCGGCTGAAGTGCTCGAAGATTCGCTCGCGGCCCAGACAACTCATCGCGTAGTCACCGAGGGGATTGGGGGCGTCCGTTTCGAGCGAGCCGCCACCCGCCACAGGCACGAGGCCATAGATGTTGCCGGTGGAAAACGCGACGATGCGGCTGCGCGGGTATCTCTTGCTGACGATGGCGGGCAGATGGCAGTTCATCGCCCACGTCAATGCTTCCTGCCCGGTGGAGCCGAACTTCATGCCAGCCATGAAGACGACGTTGGGCGCGTCAGGCAGCGCGGCCACGGCCGCCTCATCGAGCAAATCGCAGCGGATCGTCTCGACGCCGTGGGCCTGAAGTTCGGTTTGTTGCCGCGCCTCCGAGAACCGCGCCACGCCAATGACGCGCCGGCGCACACCCGCCGCCTCCGACGCCCGCCGCGCCATACGAGCCAGCGTGGGTCCCATCTTGCCGGCGACGCCAAGCACGATGATGTCACCCTTGAGACGGCCGAGTGTTTCGATGACACCCTCGGTGGGTTGGCTGAGCACATCCTCCAGTGTTTCAACGTTGGTGATCGATTCGGGTGTAGCCATTGACTTGGGCGTTTAGCAGAAAATGCCGCGGTCGTGAAGCGTTTTGTTCCCCCGGATTTTGACGTTCCACAAAAACAGGCTAGAGTGCACAAACGAAACAACGGACGAGGAGAACAAGATCATGGCACGCATTGTGAAACGCACACAGACGGCCCCCCTGAAAATTGACGTTCCCGGCGGCCAGCCTGTCTGGATTTGCCAGTGTGGGTTGTCGAAGAATCAGCCGCGCTGCGACGGCGCGCACAAAACAGCGCGCACGGAGGAACCGGGGAAACTTTACCGGTATGATACAGCCGGCAACCGCGGAGAAATCACCGACAACTTCGGCGATATCACGACGTTTTGAAGTGTTGTCACAGAAACCCTATTCCAACCCGGTCGTTTGCAGCACCACGGGCACGATGATGCCGCTGGTCTGCTTGCGCTAAATAAATGGGTCGTCTAGGGTAGCAGACGAAATTGTCAGAGGAGGTTGACGATGAATTATCCGTTTTGGGATGAGCCGATGGGCTACGGTGTGTTGATGGCGGTGATCGCCGTCTTCCATGTGTTCGTATCGCATTTCGCCATCGGCGGCGGGCTGTATCTGGTGGTGAGTGAACAACTCGCGCGCAAGGCCGGGGACACGCGGCGGCTGAAATTCCTGGAAGATCTGTCGAAGTTCTTCGTGCTGGTGACGCTGGTGGCCGGCGCGGTAACGGGCGTGGGCATCTGGTTTGTGATCGGCCTGCTGTCACCCACGGCGACGGAGGCGCTCATTCATAATTACGTCTGGGGATGGGCGACCGAGTGGACGTTCTTCGTGGTGGAGATCGCGGCGGCGATGATCTACTTCTACGGCTGGAAGACGATGGCGCCGCGCGCGCACATCATCGTCGGGTGGATTTACTTTGTGGCGGCGTGGATGTCGCTGCTGATCATCAACGGCATCATCACATTCATGCTCACGCCGGGACAATGGCTGGCGACGGGGGATTTTTGGGACGGTTTCTTCAACCCGACGTTCTGGCCGTCGCTGGTGTTGCGCACAGGCGTCTGCGTGATGCTGGCGGGTCTCTACGCGCTGTTGGTGGCATCGCGCTGCGAGGCGGGCGAGTTCAAAGCGCGGACGGTGCGCTACTCGGCTGGCTGGGGCATTGCGGGCTTGGCGGTAACGGCGGTCTGCCAATATTGGTATTGGAAGGCGATCCCGGCGGCGGTGACAGCTAAGGCGCTGCAAAGCATGCCGACGCCGATTCTCTCCGTGGAGGTTTCGATCTGGCTGGCAGCGGGCATCGGCGCGCTACTGGTGATATTCGGCCTGCTCGCGCCGCGGAAGTTCGGGTTCGGCGCGGCGGCAATGCTGATGGCGCTGGGGTTGGCGTGGTTCGGCGCGTTCGAGTGGTTCCGCGAATCCATCCGCAAGCCTTACATCATCACCGGCTACATCTATGCCAACGGTGTAGAGGTGGCACATGCGGACCGTTACAAGAAGGAAGGCTGTCTGGCGCAAATGGCCTACAAGACGGGCGACGACGGGGCGGATTTGTTCCGGCACGCCTGCCGGAGCTGCCACACGCTTGACGGCTACAAAGCGCTCAAGCCGGCGTTTGACGGCGCCGACCGCGCATTCATCAATGCGATCGTCTCTGCGACGCATCAGCTCCGGGGCAACATGCCGCCGTTCCCCGGCACGGCTGCGGAGGCGGACAAGATCGCCGATTATCTGAGCCATCATACTGACAGGCGTTCACTGGCGGAAATCTGCAAACTGCAGGGCGTGGAACTCGGCTGGAAAGCTTATGAGATTCGCTGCGGCAAGTGCCACGTCATCGGCGCGGCGAGCGACAAATCGAAATCGTTCGCAGGCCAGTCCGCCGACGACCTGAACAACATGCTCAACACGGCAGCCGACCTGGGCGAGGGCATGCCCGCCTATACTGGCGATGCCACGGAACGAAAGGCGTTGGTCGCATTTCTCCAGACACTCGGCAAAGGAGGAACCAAGTGAATCTCCCGGACTACCAATTCATCTCGGCGCCGCTCTGGTTGGTGACCGTGCTTCACCTGCTCACGCTGACCCTGCACTTCATGGCGATGAACTTCCTGCTCGGCGGGGTCATCATCACACTGCTGTCGAGCATGCGGAAGCGATGGGACGATGCGACAGCAGTGAAATTCACGCGGCTCTTCCCCGCGGCAACGGCGGCAACCGTGACACTCGGCGTCGCGCCGTTGCTGTTCCTGCAACTGGTCTATCCGCGCCAGGTCTATGCGGCGGCCATCGTGAGCGGCTGGTTCTGGCTCGGCGTGATTGCGGCGGTGATCGTGGCTTACTACGCGCTCTATCGCGCGTCGTTCGCCGGGCAGCGGACGGGCAGGACGGGAGAACTGGCGTTATTGCTGGCGCTGGCCGGGCTGTTTTACGTATCGCTGGTTTACAGCTCCGTGTTCTCGATGGCGGAACAGCCGGGTCTCGTCCGAGATCTCTATGCCAAGGACCCGTCCGGCTGGGTCTGGAACCCGGCGGTGGACGATTACGCGCTGCGCTGGCTGCACATGGTGCTTGGCGCGCTGACGGTCGGCGGCTTCTTCGTCGGCCTGCTCGGACAGGACAACGCGGTGGTGTTCGCAACCGGCAAAAGGTTCTTCATCGGAGGCATGGTCGCTGCCGCCATCACGGGAATGGTCTATCTGCTGTCGCTTGAACAGCATCTTTCGGCATTCATGCGCTCGCCCGCCATCTGGGCGTTGACGGGAGCCATTGTGTTTTCGCTCGCATCGCTGCATTTCTTCTTCAAGAAACGCTTCTGGCTCGCCGGCACGACGCTGTTCCTGTCGCTGATGGGGATGGTTTTCATCCGGCATACGGTGCGGTTGCTGAAACTCGCGGGGCAGTTCGATCCGGCTTCATGGCGCGTGGCGCCGCAATGGTCGCCATTCGTGATGTTCCTGATCTGCTTCGTGGTGATGTTGGCCGTGGTGGCCTGGATGTTGCGGATGTTCTTCGGCGCGAAGAAGAGCGCAGCGTAGTGGGTGAAATTTTTCGCATTCACCAGAAAAGCTGTTGGAGTCGGCGAGGGAACTCGCTATAAACAGGGCCGTCGTTCGAGGCGCAGGATGCGCCTCTACCGGGCAACGGCGGTGCTGTTCAGCATATGAATCGAAGCGAACTCGAAACCAAGTCGCGCAAGCAGTTGCTTGCGATGGTTGAGCGCGCTGGTATTTCCGTCCAGCGCGGACTCGGCAAGGCCGGGTTGATCGAGTTGCTTCTGCCGGTCCCATCAGGCGCGCCACGCCCCGAAGAGCCGGCGGAATTGCCTGCCACCTACGGCAGAACGCGGTTGATGCTCGTTGAGATCGAACCGCACTGGATTCACGCCTACTGGGAAATCACTGCGCCGGATCGCGAAGCTGCGCTGGCAAAGGCCGGGGACGGAGAGGCAGCGTGGGTGCTGCGGTTCTACGATATCACCGGAGTCGAGTTCGATGGCGCCAATGCGCGCGACAGCTTTGACGTGCCGGTGGATGTCGCCGTCGGCAACTGGTATGTCAATCTCTGGTCTAGCGGAAAGTCCTACTGTGGCGAAATCGGCCTGCGGGCATCGGACGGTTCGTTCGTGCCGGTGAGCCGATCCGGCATCGTGCAGGTGCCGGCAGCAGCGGCAGCACCCCGCGCGGAAACGGAATGGATGAAAGTCGAACCACTCACCGGCGAGACTGCGCCTGCCGGGGAGCCGGCTCGCGAGGAAGCGCCTGTGCTCGCGGCAGTGGCTGCGAGCGAACCAAGCGAGCCGGAGCCAGTGATCGCCGAAACTGCTTTGCTGCCCGCCGCCGAACAGTCGGTGGCGCACGGCAACGTTGCCGAAGACACCGTCGTTGCCGAGCCGGTGTGCGCGGCGATTCCAGAAACTTTCCCCCTGCCTCCACCTCCACCGAGTGTTGCCGGATTCGACATCTCCGCCTCGCCGAGCGCCGCGGAAATCAACCGGTGGTGCGAGGAGATTCACGCGCCGCCGGATTCCAACGCCAACAACAATGATAACGGCAGCGGTTACGCCGCGGCGGCTGCCGCGCAGCCGGCGTCGCAGGAGTCGCCGGTGGCGGAGCGCGAGACCGCGCCGTCGTCGCACAGCGTGGAGCGTTTCGGCACGGCCAGCGACGGACTCGGGGCCGCAGCGGCCGAGCGCGCGCCTTCAATCAAGCTGGAACTGAACGCCGAAATCGTCATCTACGGCCGCGCCATGCCGGGCCAGACTGTGGAAGTTTGCGGTCGCATGGTGAAGGTGAGCCCGGACGGCACGTTCAGCGTGCGAATGGCCCTGCCGCTGGCCAACGACGGCGTGACCCACGACAAGTAACGATGTCCCTCGGATACCTTGCGCTGGTTTTGCACGCGCACCTGCCGTTTGTGCGCCATCCCGAGGACGACGATTTCCTCGAAGAAGACTGGCTCTACGAGGCCGTCACCGAAAGCTACATCCCACTGCTCTGGACGATGGAGAAGCTGGTGGCTGACGGCGTGGATTTCCGGCTGACGATGTCGTTGACGCCGACGCTGGTGGCGATGCTCAATGACGAGCTGCTGCGCCAGCGCTGTGAGCGTCACCTCGACCGCCTTTGCGAGCTGGCGGAAAAGGAGGTCGAGCGCACGCGTCACCTGCCCGACTTCCATGATAACGCCGTCTTCTACCTCGACCGCTTCCGCGCAGCACGCGAGGACTACTGCAACCGCTGGAAGCGCGACTTGGTCGGGGCGTTCGCGCGCCTGCAACAGGCCGGCAAGCTGGAAATTACTGCCGCGGCGGCCACCCATGGCTTCCTGCCGCTGCTGCGCGCCAACCCGGCGGCGGTGCGGGCGCAGGTGTTCCTCGGAGTGATGGATTATGCGGAAACGTTCGGCCGCGCGCCGCGTGGGGTGTGGCTGCCGGAGTGCGGTTTTTATCCGGGCCTCGACGACACGCTGAAAGAAGCCGGGCTGCGCTATTTCTTTGTCGAGAGCGACGGCATCCAGCACGCCAGCGACCGCGCGAAGTTCGGCGTGCATGCGCCGCTCTATTGCCCCGGCGGCGTGGCGGCGTTCGGGCGCGACCCGGAGGCTTCGCGGCAGGTGTGGAGTTCGACTGAAGGCTATCCGGGCGATCACGACTACCGGGAGTTTTACCGCGACATCGGGCACGACCTGGACTTCGATTACATCAAGCCCTACCTCCACCGCGACGGCCGGCGCGTGAACACCGGCATCAAGTATCACCGCGTCACCGGCCGCACCGACAGCAAGGAACCGTATGTGCGGCAACGGGCGCTCGACAAGGCGGCGACGCACGCGAGGCATTTTCTGGAGAGCCGCCGGCGCCAGGTCGAGGCGCTGCGCGCCGCGATGGGGCGCAAGCCGGTGATCGTCGCGCCCTACGATGCGGAATTGTTCGGGCACTGGTGGTTCGAAGGGCCGGTCTGGCTGAATCACCTCTGTTGCCAGGCCGCCGCCGACAGAAACAGCTTGCAGCTGGTCGCCGTGCCGGAATATCTGGGCGAGTATCCGGTCAACCAGGTCGCCATGCCCGGCGCATCGAGTTGGGGCTATAAGGGCTACAACGAAGTGTGGCTCAACGCCTCCAACGACTGGATCTACCGTCACCTGCACGCCACCGCCGATCACATGACCGAGATGGCCGAGCGTTTTCCCAATGCGGACGGGCTGACGCGCCGCGCGCTCAACCAGGCCGCGCGCGAACTGCTGCTGGCGCAGTCGAGCGATTGGGCGTTCATCATGACGCGCGGCTCGATGGCGCCGTACGCCGTTCGACGAACGAAAGAACATATGCTACGGTTCGGACAACTTTACGACATGCTGAAAGAGAATCGCGTCCACGAAGGCTGGCTGGGGGAGTTGGAATCCAGAAACAACATCTTCCCCCGGCTCGACTACCGCGTCTATCGCGCGGATTACCGATTGGCTTCGGAGCACGGACAACCGGCGACAGCAGTCAGTCCGAACACGAAAGGCAAGTGATGAAGCTCGATCCGATTCCGGAAATCATTGACGGTTTGCCCAACCTCTGCGGCTGGGAAAAGGAACTCAAGGCGGCCACGCGCGGCAGCGAGCCGGTGTATGGAAACCGCACACCGTTTCAGATCGATCGGCTCCAGTCGGCGTTTGGGATGGCGCTGCACATGCACCAGCCGCTGATCCTGCAGGACGGCGACCTGGCGTGCGCGCCGGTCATCAGCAACCTCCAATACATGATGGAGCGGCAGCACGTCCACGACATGCACGACGCGCCGGTGTTCGCGTGGTGCTACAGCCGCATCGCCGACTTCATCCGCGAACTGGCTGACGCCGGCTGCCGCCCGCGCATCATGCTCGACTACTCCGGCGAATTGCTGTTCGGGCTGCGCCAGATGGGCCGCGGCGACATTCTCGATAATCTCAAGACGATCGTCCACAACGACCGCTACTGGCCGTGCGCCGAATGGCTCGGCACGACGTGGGGCCACGCCGTGGTGCCTTCGACGCCGGTGCCCGATGTCCTCCTGCACATCCGCGCGTGGCAGCACCACTTCGCCGCCATCTTCGGCTGGGAGGCGCTCAGCCGCGTGCGCGGATTCTCGCCGCCGGAGATGCACCTGCCGAACCATCCCGACCTCGCCTACGAATACGTCCACGCCTTGCGCGAGTGCGGCTACCAATGGCTGCTGGTGCAGGAACACACCGTCGAGGAGACCGACGGCCAGGGCTTGCGCGAGCGCTACCTGCCGCGGCGGCTCGTCGCGCGCAACTCGCGCGGCAAGGAGGCTTCCATCGTTGCGCTGATCAAGACGCAGGGTTCCGACACCAAGCTCGTCGCGCAAATGCAGCCGTTGAGCGAAGCCCGCGGCCTGCAACCGCGCGAACTGGCCGGACGCCGCGTGCCGCCGCTGGTGGCTCAAATCGCCGACGGCGAAAACGGTGGCGTGATGATGAACGAGTTTCCGAACAACTATAAGCCGGCGTGGCACAGCCTCGGCGCCGAGGGCGTCGTTGGCATCAACGGCACCGAGTATCTCGAACTGCTCGCGGCAGCCGGCCTGACGGAGAAGGATTTCGCGCCCATCCTGCCGTTGCACCAACACACACTCTGGCAGCGCGTCGGCGACCGGCCGACGCCGGAGAGCGTCGCCAAGGCCATCGAGGAAGCGAAGCGAAGCGACCATCGTTTTCACATGGAGGGCGGCTCGTGGACGAACAACCTGAGCTGGGTGCGCGGCTACGAGAACGTGCTTGATCCGATCAACAAGCTCAGTGCCGCGTTCCACGCGAAACTCAATGGTCGCACTGTGGATACGCGTGGACAGGCCTACCGCAGCGCTCTCTTCCACAATCTGGTGGCACAAACCAGTTGCTACCGCTACTGGGGCCAAGGCCGCTGGACAGACTACGCCCGGGAGGTTTGCCGTCGCGGCATGGAGGCGTTGAACAGCAGTTTCTGACAACGCAGTGTGAGGCAGACAGGTGGGACGGGAACCGCGAAGGCGGCGCTATAACTTCGCCGCCTCGATCATCTCTTTCAAGCGGATGAGGAATCGCGCCCCGAATGCACCCTCGACGACGCGACGGTCGCAGCCGAGCGTCAGTCGCACCACGTGACGCGGCAGGATTGCACCCGACATGACGACCGCTTCCTGACGGATCGCGCCGATGGCAAGTACTGCGGTTTGACCCGGCCAGATGACGGGATTGAAGGTCGTTACATCATACATGCCGAGATTGGTAATCGTAAAATTGGCGTCGGCGGTGTCGTGCGCGACGAGTTTTCCCTCGCGCGCCTTGGAGGCCAGGTCGGTCAGTTCGTCTGCGATCTGCTGGAGGGACTTGCTCTGGCAGTCATGCAGCACGGGCGACACCATGCCGTGCGGCGTGTCCATCGCCACGGCGATATTGGCGGACGTGTTGGGCCGCCAACTGCGGCCGAGGAACGTCGCGTTGATGCGTGGATGATCCACCAACACGTCGGCGCTGAGTTTGACCATGATGGCGGTGATGCGAGGCGCGTCCTTGCGGGCCTTGCGCCATGCGATCAGATGTGTCGCATCCGCGATGACGGTGATGTCGTATTGTGGAATATCCCGGTGCGCCTGGGCCATGCGCTGCACCAGCACCTGCTCCGCCGGGCTCAGGGGAACCTGCTTGGCCGTCGTCACAGCCGTTTCCTTGGGAGTCACCTCGGGGACGCCCTTCCGCTGAGCGATGGCTTCTTCAACATCCCGCACGATGATGCGTCCGCCGGGACCGGAGCCGGACAGACCTTCAACCTCCACGCCACTGGCCATGGCGAGCCACCGTGCGCGGTCGGTAATGGCAGTGCGAGACGATGCTTTTGACCCCGAAGCGGCTTCTTCAGCCGAGGGGTCTGCGGTGACGTCCTCTCCGGAGGTTTGCTCCCCCGCACCTTCCTCTTCAGCAGCTTCCTCACCCTCCTGCCCATCCGCGACCGCGACTTCGGGTTCTGGTTGATCGTCCTCAATGATACCGAGAACATCGTCGGGGCTCACCTCTTCGCCGGCATCGCAAAGAATCTCGCCCAACATTCCCTCCACCTGGCTTTCGATTTCGAGAATAGTCGTGGACGTTTCGATCTCAAGGATGACATCCGTTTTCTGGATGTTGTCACCAATCTCCTTGTGCCACCGACCGATGACAACCCGCTCGCCGGTAGGGACCCCTTCTGGAAGTGTTATCTCGTATCTCATGCGTGCTTAGGTGCCGCTCTTCCTTTGCCGGTGGAACTTTACACCGGAAGTCGCCGCCTGCCCACTGAAATTTTTTTCCAGCCTCGACGCACGAGGAGCGCGGGCATCTAGTCTGACTTGTCCCACGCAGGGCGATGGTGGGGGAACTCAGCCTTGAAATCGCCCAGACTCGACCAGTGAAGGCGCTTGTTGAGGTCCACCTCGACCACGGCAACCGTGCCCCATTTATCGGCTTGCGCGATAGTCAGACCTTCGTGATCGAAGATGGCGGAGATCATCCACTTCGTGGACACATCAGTATAGGTGCTGCTGACGACATAGACGTGATTCTCGCAGGCGCGCGCGGCGGCCAGCAGCGGGTTGCAGCCCCAAACCGGCCACGCGATCACCTCCGCGCCGCGATTGCTCAAGCGTCGCGCCACCTCCGGGAAAAATCCGTCGTAACAGATCATCATGGCCACCTTTCCAAAGCGCGTGTCGAACACCGGATACTCGTGACCGGGTTGGATGCCTGCTTCAATCTCGCTGCGCGGGAGCGTCACCTTGCGATACTTGCCGACGAGCTTGCCGTCGGGGCCGATCAACGCGGCGGTATTGTAAATGAGGTGCCCGTCGCGCTCGATGAGCCCCGCGACGATATAAAGGTTGTGCTGTCTGGCGAGTGTGCCGAAGTACTCCGTTGAAGGACCGGGCACCGGCTCGGCGGCGTCCGCCATCTTCAAGCCCGTGCAGGCGTAGGTGAGCGTCTCACCGAGCACGACAAGGTCGGCCTTCTGTCGCGCGGCTTCCTCGATCAGGGGCGCGAACAATCGGCAGTTACCCGCCGGCGTCTTGCCGCCACGCGGTTGGAAATGCACCGTGGCCAGCCGCACGATGCGCGACGCGGGCGCGGCGGTTTCGGTGAGTGACACGTTGCTCCACTCGACCTTGCCGCGAACGGCCCAGCGCAGATGCAGTTCAACGACAGCGCGCGACGCCGCCGAGGGAACGCGATAAATGTCGGAGACTTCCGTCCAACCGCGAGTGTCGGTCGCTTTGTCGGTCGGATACTCCGGCTCGGAACGCGCAGGCATACCGGCGCGAAAGCCGCGCGTCTCGGGCGCGTCACGCATCGCCGGTTTGCCCTTGTCATCAAGCCAGATCACGCGGGCCACCACGCTGCGGCGCGGCACATCGATGCGGGTCGTCTTGCGCAGCACGCTGAAGCGGTAATGATGGCCGCCTTTGACCGGAAATGTTCTCGTCCACCAACCCGCGAGACCTTCACGCGCATCGGCCTGGATGACAAAGCTGCCAGCGCGGTCGGGGCCGCCTTTCGGATCGAACGAGAACGCCGGCCGGATTTCCTCGCGCGGCTCGGCGGTGGTCCAGCCGTCAGGCGCGGATGTGGCGGCACACAGCGGAGAAGCAAGCGCGCAGATGCCGATGAGAAGGAAAGGCGTAAGAAGAGTCAGTCGCATAGTGAGACCTCAGTTGAGTTCAGCGAATCAAAACACCGAACAGCGGCTGATGTCAAATGCCGAGGACGCGCGGCCCGAACGGAACAGGCTCTGCTAGTCCGCGGTGACCAACGTCAAGCCGGCGAACCAGACGGTGCCGGCGGCTTTTCGGCGGTGGCCATCGAGCAACAGCGGACAATCCCATCGCAGCGCGCCGTGAACAACGCCGTCGTTCGCGCCGCCCCAGTGGCCGGCGTGGCGCAGGCCGCTCAGGTCGAGCGTCACCCAGCGCCAGCCAGTCCATTCAATCTTTGGCCCGTTGACTTGGAACGTCTGGCCGCTGTCGTCACGGATGCGCAGGTTCAGCGAGCAGCCCGAGTTGTCGCCAAAGACCCAGACGCCAAGCGCCTGCGGTTTGCCCGCGAGCGGGAGCGACTTCGGAACATCCGGCACACAACGGACAAATCGCCAACCTTCGCTGAAGTTATAGTCGAGCCGGAATGCTTTCGGCGACGGCGCGGCCTTGTCGCCGGGCGCATCGGCAAGGGCGATGTTCGCGGTAGCGGCGATCTTCGCGTCGCCGTCGAGTGCCGCGCGAAACGATGACATTTCAATGCTGCGATAGGCTTGCGGCGGAACCTCCGCCACGATGTTGCCGGAACGATCGCGCAACTGCGCGCCCCTCGCGCCGCTGCCGACGCTGCGCAGGACGATGTTCGCTTCGTGCTGGCCGGCACTCAGCGAAACCTTGTTCGTGAAAGTGCCTGTAACCACAACACCCACAAACTCCGCCGCTGCCGGATTCTGGATTTGCACTCGCATCCCATCCGCCACCGGCGCGAGCGAGATGCCCAGCGGATTAGCGATGACAAAGGATACGCGTTCTGACGAGCGCGCAAACGTCATCCAGGCATTCGTAGCGGTTTCCCGCTGAAACTCCACCTGCACGGTAACGGTGGCCGTCACCGAGTCGCGCCGGCAGAGCGCGCCGTAAAGATCCTGTGTCACCGTCCGCTGTGGCGGCAACGCCACCGTCAGCGGTTTGGACCAGTTACCGGTCCCGTCCACCGCCAACGCCACACGCACCGGTTCGGGATAGGGATTACGCAGTGTCACGCGCACCTGTGCACCACGGGCTTTCCCGGCCGTGACGAGCACGCCCGATTTCGCAGTCGCCGACCATGCCGCCGCCATCGTCAGCGCGCATGTGCGCTGGCGCAGCGTGATGTATTTCGGCAGCGGGCCAAGGTCGAGCGTGAGCCGGTCACGACTGAGCGTCGGTTTGTAATCGCTGCCGTCGCCGCTCACCGCTGTGATTTGTTCCGCGCCCGCCAAATCGAGGTCGAGAGCAATCGTGTGCGGTTCGCCGAGCGTCCACGCCGCGAGCTTGTGGTCACCGGCGGCGTTCTCACAGAGGAGGATGAAGTCGTCGTCGCTCGGCGCAACAGTCGGGAAGAGCCGCCGTGCAACGCGGTAACCAGCCAGTTCGCGCGTCATCGTCTGCGCCGCGACGTAGCTTGGCTTCGGTTTCAGACGGTTGTCCACAATGCCGAAGTTGTGTTCGCTGTAGGTCGCGTCCGTGCCGTCGTTCTTCCAGTCATACCAGATCGAAAGTGGCACGTCATTGAGGAGGTTGGCGAGCTGCTGCCGGGCAATGAACGCCGCCTGCGTATCCAGCGAGACACCCTTGTCATGTGTGGCGTAGCCCCACTCGCCACTGATGACCGGCAGGTTACGTTTGTCGGCGGGAGCGTATTTCGCGATGAGACCGCGCAGTCGCAGGTAATCGGCGGCGGCGGTTTCCGGTGATTTGCTGTAAGGCCGATACGGATGCACACTGACGGCGTCGAGGTATTTCAGGACGCCGGAGGCGAACATCGTCTCGAAGAACTCCCATGGGAACCCGGATGAAGCGGGAGCGACGATCGTCGCCTGCGGATCGGCGGCGCGCACCGCCCGGCCTGTCGCCAGCGCCAGCGCGATGTACTGCGCCACATCCGGCTTCGGTTTCCAGAAACTGATGTTCGGCTCGTTCCAGATTTCCCAGATGATGTGCCGGCCTTGGTAACGCTTTGCCGCCGTGCCAGCCCAGCGCGCGAACGCCTCGATGCTCTCCGGGTGCTGCGGCGAAGCGACATCCTTGCGCTCGGTCTTGGTGCGCTTGTCGGCGACGGTGATGGTTTCCTCGTAGAGCGCGTTGGAGTAATCGAGGATGTAGATCGCGCGCAGGCCGCGCTTTTCCAGGTTGGCCGTCAGTTCGTCGTAGGCCGACCAATCGTATTCGCCTTTCTTGCGCTCGATGCCGGCCCAGGTGAAGTCCATGCGGATGAACTTGAATCCCGCCGCCGCGATGAGGTCGAGGTCGGCCTCGCGGCCCCTGGTGAAATGGATGTTGACGCCGACGCCCGCAGGCACGACCGGCGCCGGCAGTTCTGCGGCGAAAAGCAGCAACGGCGAAAGGAGAAGCAAGGCAAAGAGCTTCATCGAGGCATCGAGCCTGACCGGTTGATGATGACGGAATAGGCAGGCAAAATGCCTGTCCTAGCGGACGCGTTTGGCGAAGGCCAGGCCTTCCATTTCCACCAGCAAGTCCGAGCGGCAAACGTCCGCCACGACGTAGATGATCGGGATGTTCTTCCCGCATCGTTTTTCGCAGACTCTGCGGATGATCGGATAATCCTGCAGTCGTTTCACGTAAACGCGCAGCTTCGCCAGATCACGCAGCGTGGCTCCCGCACCGGGCGCACCGTGCCGCGCGAGGTTTTTCTGCGAGAGCAGCAACTCAATATTGGTGAGTGTCTGATCGGCCTGCTTGCCGGGATTACCAGTGTGCAGCGTCTTGGAATTCACGATGCTCGCCGTGCCGGAGATCCAGATGACGACGTAGTCGCCAATCGCCTCGGCCATGGCGCGGACAAACTTCGGGCTTTTCGGAGAGTAAACCGCTTCGTATTCGTAGACGGGCGTCTGCTGCGGGTTCTCCAGCGGCAGGATGAAAACGTCTTTGCGATCCGTGTCGATCGCCGTGGCGCTCATCGTGATCCCCGTGCCGCACATGCCGATACCCGTACTCGCCGGGTAAACGGCCTGGCGCACGCCTGCCATCACGTGCCCGCGACCAAATTGGACGCCCTCGTAAAAATCCGTCCGGGCGCGGTTGAGTTCCATGTAGCGTTCGAGGTCGCCTTCGGGACCGGTGATGTTGCCCAGATAAAGCCAGGTCCGGACGAGGTGGTCCATCTCGACGCCGGCCTTCTTGAGCTTCTCCTTCATTTGGCGAAATGCGTCGAGCGATTGCTCGTAAACGCTGGCGGTCGGGTTGCGCGGCGTGATGCCGCTGCAGTGAGTCCACGTGACGTTGCCCATGCTCGACTGGACCACGTTGGGCACCGGCCGTTCCACATACGCCGGTTTGCCGCAAGTGGCCCACACTTCAATCGCCAGCGCCGCTCCGGTGCAGGGCGGCTGGTGAACGAACGTCGTGGCGGGCATCTCATCGCCGTAGCGCGCAGCCAGGATCTGTTCGCACAAGGTCTGGTCGTTGATATCCCTGAGAAAAACCGTCTGGACGGTCACGTTGGCTTTCTCGCGCTGCTTGTCGAGGACGCTGCGGAGACTGCGCAGCGCCTCTCCGAGCTGCATGTGGACCGGGCCACGGCTGACCGGTGTGACCATCAGCGCGAAACGGGTGATTTTCCCCATCTCGATCACGGCATACTGGATGCCGGGCGCGTTAAACCGTTTGACGATCCGGGTCGTGGATCGGCGAGCGGTTGTTTTGGCGACGGTTGTGGACTTTCGCGGGGAAACGATGCGGGCGGTTTTAAGTTTTTTGCTTTTCACTCTGTTTCGCTCCTGTGCAAATCGGTGAAGCTTTCTAGCCGATGCGTGCCTAATACGTCAAGCGATGTTACAATACAACTTCCTTCGGTTTTCGAAAAGCGGGTCTCCGAAAGCCCCAATTCCTCTGTAAAACCTGCTGCCGACTCCTGTTTGCGGCCCAACACCTGAAAAACCAGTGGAATTTGGTATTCTCCCAAAAAGACTGGAGACAGCCATGACGCCGCTAGCTTTACAGTTGAACCGCAGTGGTTCCTCATCCAAGATGCATGCTGACGGAAGAAACGAAGCGTGAAATCACGTCACGGATATTACTACGGCCAGATAGTCCAAGGGTTGGAATATAACCCACGGCTGTTCTTGTATCTGCTGATTTTCGGGGTGGTGGTGGTCTATGCGTACCAGTTCGCCTCGCAGCTTTCCACGCAATGGATCGTGGCGGGGTTCGCATCGCTCGGCATTCTGGCCGGGCTGGCGATCATGGTCTGGCCCTTTCAGGCTGTGATGCTGTATCTGGGCTTCGCGATCTGGTATCACGCGTTTCTGCGCGGCGGGACGATGGTGGGCATGGGCAGTGCGCTCGTCTATCCGGGTGACGTTTTCGTGGGGGCGTTTCTGGTGGTGGAATTCTTCCGCGGCTGCATGCGGCAAACACATCTTTACACCGCGACTGATCGCTGGATGGTGGCCCTGTTTGTCTGGGCTCTTTGCTGCACAGCGCGCGGCCTCTTCAGCTACGGTTATTCGGCTGTGGGCGAGAGCCGCGAGTTTCTGCATTGCATTTCATATTTCATCGCCATTCATTATGTCACGCGGGTTGAGCAAACGGACTTGGTGCTTCGCTGGTTGAAATGGATCTGCATCATCA
The DNA here is from genome assembly GCA_016235595.1 of Verrucomicrobiota bacterium. Classification (GTDB taxonomy): domain Bacteria; phylum Verrucomicrobiota; class Verrucomicrobiia; order CAIQCK01; family CAIQCK01; genus CAIQCK01. Next base: position 153,768 of record JACRJX010000048.1, on the reverse strand, counting down.
CAGCGGTGGTGCAGCTTTACTTCGTTTTTGCGGTGCGAGGATTCCTACCCCGGTTTGTTGGCGGTAATCTGGTGCATGAATACGGGTGTCTCAACCTTGTGGTGCTCGGTGTTTTGCTGGGTCGCGATCACATCAAACGCCCCTTATCCGCGACATGGGCCGTGATACTTGGCGGCGGTGTATTGCTCATCTTGGGAGCAGCGGTAGCGAATATCTACAACCCGTCGCTCATGACAGATTTGGTGGGTTCCTTGGGCATAGCAAGGAGTTCGCCGGACGGTCCGTCATCATATTTTGTGATGGTGCGAATGTGGCCGCTTGCGGTCGTTGCAGCTGTGGTGTTGCACATAGCGATCCAGCAACGTTCCATTGCTGCGCTTGGCATAGCAGTGCTGCTTGTCCTGACCTTCTACAGCGCCATGCGTGCGGTTGTGGCTTCGATCGTGGTCACCTTGCCTTTTCTGCTGTGGATCACGCGGCGGCATTTCTTTAAGACCCTGTTACTGGGCATAGTTGCCTTGATATTGGGCACAATTGTGATCACGGTTATGAATCCGCTCCTGGAGGGTCAGTTGGGCGAGTTCTTTGGCAGACTCTATCGTGGTTTCATTGACCCTTCCCAAGACCCGACAGGCTCATGGCGCTTGTATGGTTGGCAATGGGAAATGGAAAGAATATTCTCCAATCCGTTTTGGGTTCTCATTGGGCAGGGCTTCGGCGGTTACTATGAATGGTATTTCAATCTGACAGACGAGGTGATTCACACGGGTGTTCACAACCAGTTCATTCAATTCTGGTCGAAAATGGGTTTGTTAGGCGTGAGCCTGTTTCTCGCTGTCGTGTTCTCCTTCTACAATCAAGCGTTCCGGTTTCTGCAGAAAAGCACCGATGAGTTTCAACGTTCGATCATGATGATTCTCATGCTGGTAGTGTTTGCCAACCTGGTGGACATGTGGGTTGGCCAGTCCATGATTACCCTCTGGCCCATCCTTGCCATCGGGACGGCTTTGCCGCGGCTTTGGCTCAGCAAACCCGCTGAGACGCCTGTCACCAGCGAGGATGCCCAGATGCGATCTCGAGTGTCTTCCGGCGCGTTACGACGCCGGCCCGGTCAGTCGCCTGTCTTCTCACGTTGAATGCTCCGCGCATGAGTTCCTCGACCACGTTGCGGTTGGTGCTCGCACTGGTGGGAATCCTGTTTTACGCAGGCGTTCTTTGGGAAAACTGTTGGTCCACGGTGGATGATGGCAACGACCTGGCGCGAATGGTGAACTACAGCCAGCGGCTGCAAAACGGGACGCTAACAGTCGGTTTTGCAGCTTCCTTGTGGGCCGACTCGGGGATTTTCAGGCCGTGTTTTGTGTTCCTGCGCCTGGCCGAATACAAACTTTTCGGCACCAACTGCTTCCTGCATCATGCGGCGCATCTGCTGGTCATGCTGGCAGTTTGCCAACTCCTGTTCTCACTGACACAGCGAGTGACGTTGTCCACTCACGCTGCGTGGTTCACAGGCGCATTGTTCGTGCTGTTCTCACCGAATGCCGAGAACTGGTTCAAACTGGGTGATCCGGGGTTTTATCCTCAGGCGTTCGTGGTCGTCTCGCTGTGGTGCGTCGTGCGAAGTTTCGAATTTTCTGCGAACCGGCCGGTGTCGCGTGCGGCACTATTGGCTGCGGCGGTGGCATTGCTGGTGCCTGTCTATTTTACCAAGGAAACCTCCGTCGGGATGCTGGGCATGCCTGTTGGCATTCTGCTGGCGTGTTGGGCCGGCGCCGGAACATTGTTGGCGCACAGGAACCTGCCCCTCGCACTGGCATATCTTGCGGGCCACTTGAGCATGGCAGTTGCCTGGTTTGTGCTCAAGAACCTGTCAGGTGTCCGCGTCATTGCGTCTGGGGCGTATTCCCAGGACTACCGTCTTTCCGCTGACGTGTTGATCGCCACGGCCTTCAAATATGCGGACGTCCTTTGGAACGGATTCCAACTGCTGGTACCGATCGCGTTGGCACTCTGGGCACGGCAGGTGTGGCTATGGTGGCGAGGCAGGCGCAACCTGGATGCATGGGATGGGTGGGCATTGATAGGGCTTTGCTGGATAGGCTCAACCATAGGCATCATGTTGCCTTGGACACACCCTCTGGGTCGTTACCTGATCGGGGGCGTGGCTGGATTGGCAATCTTCGTGGCTTCCACGTTGTGGCGGTTCTGGAACGAAAGCGGCTTGAAGAAGGCCCCAGTCCGGTTGTGGTGGGAAACCGGTTTGAGGTGGGTTCTGATCGCGAACCTCGCCTTGTTGCCTCTCATCAGCTTTTGTCGAAGCTACAACTACGTCCTCTTCCGTCATGACTTCGACCAAGCAGCATCCGCCGTGATCAGAACGATTGCCCAACAAGCTCCCCCCTCCAGCCGGTTGTTTATGAATATGCCGGCTGATTCCTATAGCATCTTCAATGAGATGACGAAATTACTGGATGTGTTGTTTGGGCGCGCCGACCTGCGGCAATACAACTACAACCATCCCACACGACCAGAGCCTCAGCCGGGAGACTACCTGATCACTTTTGCACGCGACCCAGCCAACCGCAGCATGGAGGTTTTCGTCCCGGAGACCTTCCACGACACCACCTTGCAGCGGCTTCAAGGACGGCTGAAGCTTGTCCGGCATGTGCGGCTCGAGCGCAAAATCCCGCAGTCATACCCGGATGCGCCCATCTTTAACGCCTTTGCTCGCCTTGGCGTGAAGCTGCCGGACTACCTGGGAAACAGTTCGAAAGAGCCCAGAAGCCTGTTTGCGTGGCAGCACACCTTTGTCGATTGGAAAATCTATCAGTTTCTTCCCTGACCGGCGACCTGCCGGCTGGCTGCACGCAGCTTGACCACTTCGTAAACTGTGGAGGGCGCGATGTCCATGCACACGTTGCTGCGGCACATGCTCTGGCGGCCGTTATAGACTGTGAAGCACGGGCTGCACGCCATGCCCCGATAGATGACACTGACTCGATCTCCCAACGGTCTCCACAAGAGCGGCGTTTCCGGACCAAAGAGAACCACAACATCAATATCCGTCATTGTTGCGAAGTGGGCCGGCCCGCTGTCGTTGGTGACCATGACAGCTGACATGCTGTAAAGGGTCAGCAGTTCCCGAAGCGTGGTCTTGCCTGCAACGGAACGGCAGCGATCGTGACCCACAGTTGCTTCCAGCCGAGCGATCGTACTCGCTTCCTGGGAACTGCCCGTCAGCAGCACAAAAGCGTTCGGGATACCCGCCAGGATCAACCTCGCCAGCTCCACGTAGCGATCATTCGGCCATTTTCGCAACGGGATCACTTCTCGGTCGCTGATGTTGGAGTTCAACAAGATCAGGGTGTCTTGCGCGCCGGCGCCGACTTCCGCCAACATGCGCTGCACCTTGGCAATCTCCGCGGCAGTCGCCCGAAACCGGTCACGCGGCGCCTCGGCAGGACCAGGAAAGAACTCGATTCGCGGAAAATCTTCGGCATTTTTCTCCACTGCCTTCGCCAGGATTTCAAACATCTGACTCACATGAACATGAGGATTGAATTTCACACGATGCGTGAGCAAATTGCCCCGGTAGGGGCCTTCGCCGAAATAAGCATGGCAGCCTACACGCCGGCGGCAACCACTGAGCAAGGCAATCAACGCCGTGGTTCGCGAGAAGAAATCCAGATCGAGTGAACAATCAATCCGCATGCGCCGAACGCGGCGAAGCGCCCCCAAGGCATCTCCAATCAAGTGCATCAGCGAATCCGTGCGCAGGATCAGGATGTTCTCCTGTGGCACGTAATCCAGTATCTCCAGCAGACTGCGGCTCTCACCAAACGTCAAAAAGTACAGGTTGCCGCGTCCGACCCCGTTCGTCAGGGAACGCATTGCCGGCCCAAGCGTAATCAACGCGCCTAACTCTGATAGTTTGATAATCAGGATGGTTTTTGGCGTGTCACTCGGCACAGAGAAGGTGAACAGCCTGCGTGCCACTGCCAGAAACCCGCTGGCGATCAAACACAACGGCGTGCCGACCCATGAATCAATCCGCCGCATCGTGGAAACCTTCATGCGTTTTCAACCTTGTGCGTGATCACATGTTCTTCCTGCCCGAACATGACAAATGCCGGTCAAAACACCCACCGCAACACCGGCTTTGCCATGGCTAAAGTTTGCCAATTAATCTGCAACATTGCGACCATTCAATGCAACTCGATAGATGGCAACTGGTTCGGCATTGCCAATACGATTGCTTGCTTCGATCCAGAACCGCGACACGAATGACACCTTTGGGTTTTCGACGCACAGGTTTCCAACCGGGTGGCGCAAGCCAGCATCCGGCTGTCGAACTCCTTGGAATGAAGCCGGAATACAGACGCGCGTCGTTCATGCGCGAGCCGTCGTGAGTGGAATGGCGAGTCTATCGGTCCGAGAAGTGACCGAATCCCGCCGCCCCCGTCCCCGAAGATTCTCCCTGACCGCGACTCTTCTTGCTGCCCCCCGTGTCCTGGCGGTCGCTCAACCCATGGCGCCAGTGCCTGAGAGGCGCATGACGCTTCGACGAGGCCGACAGCCTGCGAACTCCCGTGCCGATTCTTTCGGAAACGCCGTCAAAACCGCCTTACGCCAACCCCCGCTTCTTCAATTCTCGCGCGGCTTCCTCGAACTTGTCCTTGGCCTCGGCCTCGCGCGACCATTCGATCAACTCGCGCATGCCCTCATCAAAGCTGACGGCTGGCTTGTAGCCGAGCAGTTTTCCTGCCTTGGAAATGTCGGGGAAACAGTGCCGCACGTCGCCCTTGCGGAACTTGCCGACAATCTCCGGCTCGATCGCAACGCCGAAGAGCTTCGCCAACACCCGCGCCACCCCTGCCACGCTGATTGGTTTACCCGTGCCGACGTTAAACACCTGGCCGTTGGCGCTCTCCTGCTCCATCGCCAGCAGATTCGCCTGCACGATGTCATGCACACTCACGAAGTCGCGCGTCTGGCCGCCGTCCTCATAAATCACCGGCCGGTTGCCGTTCTTGATCCGGCTCATGAAAATGGCACAGACACCGGTGTATGGATTCGATAACGACTGACGCGGCCCGTAGACATTGAAGTAACGCAGCGCCACCGTCGGCAACCCGTAGGTCCGGCCGAACATCAGCACCATCTCTTCCTGATCCTTCTTGTTCTGCGCGTAAATCGAGTTGCAGATCAACTCCGCCGTCTCCGGCGTCGGCACAGGTTTGGCGACTTTGCCGCACTGCGGGCAACGCAGTTCCCACACACCTTTGGCCACATCGCTTTCGCTGCGCAACGGGGGCCGGATCTTCCCGTGCCGGCTGCACTCGTAAAGCCCCTCGCCGTAGCTCGACATCGAGGACGCCACCATCAATTTCTGGCAGCGGTGCTTGTTGTTGGCGAGGATGTCGAGCAGGTTGGCCGTGCCGAGCACATTCACGTCCGTATAGCGGCTGATTTGATATTGTGACTGTCCGACGCCAACCATTGCCGCTTCGTGGAAAATCACCTCCGCCGGCAACACAACCTTCTTGAACGCCGCCATGTTGCGGACGTCGCCTTTGACGTAACGGGCGTTCTTGTTCAGATACTCCGGCCGTTTCAGGCCGTGGACCTGCGGCTCAAAATTGTCGAACACCGTCACGTCGTGTCCGCCCTTGACCAGTTCGTCCACCAAGAACGAGCCGATAAAACCGGCACCGCCAGTAATCAAAATTTTCATGTTCTTTGCGTTGGCAGCGGAGCGATGTATTAGCGTTTCGCGGCTCGGTTGCCCCGCACAGCGCCGGTTGCATCCTCGATCTGCCAAAGTCGGAATGATAGAGCCACGCAATCCACTCCAATTGCAAGCGTGACTTTAGCGCGGCGCGGGTGGGTCAAGGCTGGGTCGGCTTGGAAATCAGATTGTTCTCCCGCAGGAATCGCTCGATCTGTCGCGCTGCCAGATCGTGGCCATGTTCGTTCCAGTGGCCAACCGGTCCCAAGACGTGGCCATGCGCGTATTGGCCGGTTTGCCGGAAATCAGCCTTGAACGCGGCGGACATCGGCAGATACGGCACCCGCAGCCGGTCCATCATCGCCTGCAACAGGCGACCGGGCTTCTCCCAATCGTAGCGGCGCAGTTCGGGACAGGACTTGTAAAGGCGATTCCGGTAGTCATCGTAGAGTTGTGCCGCCAGGGTGACCTCGAACACCGCCAACGGCGAATGAGTCTCGGTGCACTCATCACGCAATTGGGCCAAGATGTGTTCGGTCAAGTCCCACGCCCACTGCCATTCCGGCGGTGTTTCTGGCAGGCATACGTCGTAGAAACGTCTGAAGGCCGGTTCATTATTTATTCCGCCCCACCATTCCTGCCAGACGTTTCGCGCATACCACGCTTGCATGAACATGAAGTCCAGGAAATAGCTGTAGCGTCGCACCCACTTTGTCCATAGCCGATGCAACAAAGTGGTGCGCCTGTCCGCCCGCTCCGCCTCCAAGCGGTGTTGGAGTTCGATGTGGCTGTTGTCCAACACCAGCCGGCCGTCCCGCCACTCGAAAAAGGGGCGCTCCATCCAGTTACCGATAAGCGCGCAGAGTTCCTTCGAATTGTCCACGATGTCGTTTTGCCAATAGATCCCCACCAGCGTCAGGTCCGGTTTGAAACGAAGCGCCCAGTGTCGGTAGTAGAGCAGTTCCTGACCCGTGCCATTGCCGCTCATACCGAAACTGATCACCTCGAACCGGCGAGCGCCAGCGGCGGCGTTCAGGCGCGCTTCGAGCAGTTTGTGGAAGGACTTCTCCAGCGGCACTTGCAGTGCTTCGACGAACGAATCGCCCAGCACCACGATCCGAAACACACCCGGCGGTTTCTCGAAACTGTATTCGCGGTCGCGAAAACCGTGCGAGTTGATTCGTGAAACCACGAAACTCTCGATGGTGGTCACCCCGACTTTTCCGGGAACAAAACGCCGGCCGAATACCGGATCGAACTCAACGTCCGTCAGCGGCCGCCATCCCAATATCCGGAAAGCGATTTCTGCGCTGCACAACAACAACAACAACGCGACCGTCAGCAGCGCCAACCGGCCCAGCCATCGCCGGCATCTACTGCTCGCCCCTTCACAGGCGCAATCGTCATTGGTTTGCTGCTCGTTCATCACTCCGTCTCTCCATCGCATTGTCTTGGTCGGCGATCGCTTTCAACTGGTCTCGTAACCATTCGTGTTCCTGGCACATTGAGGCCAGTTCCCGAGCGTTGAGCCGCCGGGTCCGCTGGATCGCCCATCGCTTGCGCAACTCCCGAGGCAGGTAGTACAGCGAACTCAGCGCGCCCCGGCACCGGACCCGCGACTCGGTGTCACCCTTCAACGCCCACCACACCACCTGCGTCTGGCGCCACGCCAACGGCCACGCAAACCGCAGCCAGAGGCTCGACGGCAGGTTTTTGTACAGCACGAACCAACGATTGCGGCCGCTGACGAAAGCTGTCCGATCGCCGAACTTGCGGCCGGTAGCGGAACCGACGTGGTAACCAACCGCCTCCGGCACGTAGAGGCACTTGTAGCCCGCCAGTTGCAGGCGAAAACTCAGGTCCACATCCTCGTGGTAAGCCCAGAAGTCCTCGTCCAGTAAACCCACCCGATCCAAGGCACTGCGCCGATAAACCGCTGTGCAGCCCGAAGGCCCGAACACCCACTTCGCTGACGGTAATTCAGGCCGATAAACCATGCCACGGCCAATGTTGAAACAGTCGCCGTTCTTCAGAAATGCGTCGCCCATCGAGTAGATGAGCGTGCTGTCGTGATAGTCCAACGTCAGGCATGCCGCCGATCCGATCGTCTCGTTGTCACCAAGCGCCCGGACTATCTTCTCTAGCCAGTCCGGCTCCGCGCGAGCGTCATTGTCAAACTTCGCCAAGAACCGCGATTGCGGGTTCGCGGCGCGAAAACCGTCGTTGACCGGCCCGGCGTGGCCGCGGTTCTCCGGCAACCGGACGATCCGTACCATCGGAAACGCCTTCTGCACAAAGTCAACAGAACCGTCCGTAGAGGCATTATCCACAAGGATGATTTCGATGGGCTTGAGCGTCTGTCCCAACAGAGAACTCAGGCAGCGATCCAGCCAGCCGCGGCCGTTCCAGTTGGTCACCACAATGCTGACAACGGGTTTCATGGTTTTGCCGACAACGCCTCACAATTGGGACCCTGCCAAAGCGAGTCATCCACACAACAACACTCGAAACTGCGACAGGCGCGTTCCCACGCCAGATGCTGCCGCACCCAGTCGCACCCGGCCTGCGCAAGCCGTCGGCGCAGCGCCATATCCTTGGCGAGTCGCACAATATTGGCAGCCAGCGCAGTGGGGTCCTTCGGCGCCGACACCAACGCCGTCCGCTCATGGAACGCGAACTCCTCGCTGCCACCGTTATTCGTCGTGGCCACGGCGCACTGACAAGCCATTGCCTCAATGGGAGGCAACCCATAGCCTTCCACGTGACTAGGCCAAATCATGATGTCGTGTTCGCGATACATCTCGTGCAACCTCGCTGGCAAGATGGGGCCCAGCGTGCGATGCGGCGTCGCAAACTCCTTACTGTGCGGCCCGAACAACGACAGTGTCATCCCCGGCACCTCGCGCGCTGCCAACTCAAACGCTAGCACGCCGTCTGCCACGCCTTTCACCGCCGGTGTGTGGTGCTGCATAAGGCAACGCGGCGGATTGCGGAACTCCCGACCCTCTGGCGTTGGGAAGGAGGCGAAGTCAATCGGCGGGCTGATTCTCACCGACGGCTGGTGGAACCTCTCCCACATCAAACGCCCCAGCCAAGCCGCCACCACGATGTGTTTCATCGGCAGCCGATATGTCAGATCGCAGGCAACTGGGTCCATCCACCGTTCACCACCCGCGGTGGGTGCCTGCCGGTTCTCCAGTGGCATCCCTCCGGTGAGGAAATCCGTCTCATACGCCTGGATGTAGTAAAACTTCCTGCCTTTCGTCTTGGACAAGGCCGCCACCTGATGTGCGTGCAACCAATAGCTGACGATGATGGCGTCGGCCTCCGGCACCTGATCGTTCTTCAACCCAGGACACCGTAAGACGGGCACTTGCAGATCAAACCAGTCCACCCACGGGCGCAAGCCCCAATCCCTCAGCTTCATGCGGGTAAACCCACGAGGTTTCCACCAAGGGACCTCAGGGTAATCGAACAGCATCCACACATCATGACCGCGCCGTTTCAGGCGGTTGGCCAGTTCCAAGAGCACAAGATTGCCGCCGGTAATACCCACGAATGGCAGCACAATCTGGATGCGCAAATGCTGTGGAGACGGTGTCATCCGGCTGTGTCTGTGTTTGATAAGAGTCTACCTTGGACGCCGGGCTGCGACGCGGATCGCCAACAGAGCCAGTTCTTTGCGAGCGCACCCGCAACACAGCTCGGCAAAGTCGGCCAGGTCGATGGTGGTGTGACCCACATTGCAAACTGCTTCAAATCGGAGAACCGCCAAGCCGGCTTCGACGTCAAATCTCTGACGCAAAAAAACGCCGCAGATACTCCGCCAGCGCCTCCCGCCACGGCCGCATCCGGTTCAGCCCACGCAATCGCAACATCATGTTCTCCATCACCTCGCTACGCGGACGTGGCGCGGGGTACTTCGCCTTCCAAAAATCACTATTCACCGCCACGAGCTCGATGTCGGTTCGTCCGAGACACTTCAGTATCTCGGCCGCCACGTCATAGCGCGTGCCCGCGCCCTCGCAGACCATGTGATACAATCCGTAGAATGGCGTTTCCACCAGCTCCGACAACGTCCGCGCAAAATCCTCCGTGTAGGTTGGGGTGCCGAACTTATCGGTTACACAGTGGATCCGTTTCTTGCCTGCGCGAATCTGTTCGACGATTTTCGCCACAAACTTGTGATCCTTTTGTCCGCCACCGATCATCCAGCCGGCGCGAACAATGAAATGCCGCGGCACGTGCTGCCGGGTGAACAACTCCCCTGCCAGCTTGGAATCGCCATAGACGATGACCGGCCGAGCCTCGTCGAATTCGGTATAGGGGGAGGTCTTCTTGCCGTCGAACACTCCCGCTGTCGAGATATATACCATCCGCAGCTCACGCTCCCCGCAGACCAGTGCGACGTTTTGCGTGCCGAGAGCATTCGTGGCGAACGCATGATCTGGCTCGCGCTCGCAACGATCCACGTCGGTCTCGGCCGCCAGGTGCATTACCAAGTGCGGCTTGAACTTTACGATTTCACGCCGCACCGCGGCGTAATCGCGCACATCCAACATCGTCTGCCATTTATCACGTGGTGTCAGGTCCGTCGCCCGCACCGCGTGGCCGAGTTTCTTAAAACAAGGATACAAGGCACTGCCAAGCATGCCGGCAGCACCTGTCATTAAAATTCGCATAGGTTTCATCCATTAACTGTTTCGAAAGCAAGATCAGCACCAATTCTCAACGGTCCCATCACTGCACACCCAACGCCGGCGGGCAAGCTCCACCAACACGAGATTGCCACCGGTAATCCCACGGAACGGCAGGACGATATGGATGCGCAGACGCTGTGGAGACGGTGTCATTCGGCTGCGTCTGTGCGCCGGGCGATGATGCGGATGACCAGCGGCGCGAGTTCTTCACAACTGCGCCGGCAATAAGGCTCGGCAAGATCGGACGGGTTGATGGTGGCAGGGTCCACCTCACTGACGACTTCGAGCCGGAGGACCTCCAAGCCGGCTTCAACGAAAATGCGATGCCAATCGCCAGCCAGCAACCGATTACAGTAAGGCAGATCGGTCCACGTGCCGTTCAAAATATTTTCAATGCCGTGGCCACCACCGTATTTCTGGGTCAATCTTTGATACTCATCCCGGCTCCAACGCAGGTGTTGCAAAGGATGACCTGGCTGATGATGACTCAGATCAATCTCATGCGTGGTGATTCCGCCCGGCGCGAGCACACGGCGGATCTCCTGCACCGCCTTCTCAGGCTGATCGAAATGCTCCATCGCGGCGTTGCTGTAGATGAAGTCGAATTCGCCGTCGCCGAACGGCAGATCGTGCGCATACACCGGCGCGCGATATTCGATCCGGTCGAGCAATGCCTGCGCGTCCGCACTTTCCCAGCAACCGGGGTAGCGGACGCCGGGACGGCGACCGTCCACGGCGCAAAGCCGCCACCAACGGAACCCGCCCACAGAAGCGAGGTAGTCCTTCAGGACACTGTAGAACTCCGGGTTGTGCTGAACAGGCTCAACGTCCACGCCAACGGCGCGTTCGACGCCGGCGGCCACAAAGCAAAACAACACGCCCAAACTCGCTCCCGGCCCCAGTTCCAACACCCGACGCGGCTCGTGACCGTGTTGCCTAGCCATCTGCACAACCTCGCTATAAACGTGGAAGAAGTAGAACGGCGAGCCTTGCGGGTCGGTCTGCCGTCGCAGTTCCTCAGTCAGATGACGATAGGCTGCGAACTCCCAACGCCGTTCCTCGGGAACCCGACCCGCCAGCGCCCGATAATGCCGTAGGGCGCAACACGCCTGGCTGCCTATGTAGTGCCGGCAGAAACCGACAAACAGCCGAATGCGTCTTATGGTTGGGGACAAGAAGGTTTTCATTTCGCGGCTTGCGGTGCTTTCATCACCGGACAGACAGTGCGAAACAGCGCAGCAGACACTCCACCCATGCCTCGCGCCACGACCACATCCGGTTCATCCCACGCAATCGCACCATCATATTCTTCATCACCTCGCTGCGAGGCTGCGGCACCGGACACTCCCCCTTCCAGTGGTGATATGAGGTCCATCGCCCGCACCGCGTGGCCAAGCCCCCTGAAGTAAGGATGCAACGCACTACAGAGCATGCCCGCAGCACCTGTCATCAAGATTCGCATGGGTTTCATCTTTTAGCCGTTTCCAAAGCAAGACCAGCACCAATTCTTAACGGTCCCATCACTGCACGTCCGACGCCCGCTGGCCAGTTTCACTAACACGAGATTGCCATTCGTAATCCCGCGGAACGGCAAGACGATCTCGATCCGCAAACGCTTGCTTATGGCGAGATCTTCGTCGGCGGCCACGGCGCGTTGAAAAGCTTGATCAGTTCTCCCGCGCCCCGAACGCGATCCACGTCAAAACTGTCCGACCACTTGAAGCCACGCCTCGCTTGCGACCATAACAACGCCGGCTCATAGCGCCACGCATCCACCAACCCCTTCAGGAACAAACCCGGCGTCTTCAGCGCTGCCTTGCTCCACAACCGGAAGCTCGACAGGTAATACGCCCGCTTCGACGCCAACAGATGACGGTCCCAATCCTTTACGCGCCTCCACGTCTCCGGAATGCCCGCCTTCTCATCGTCAAGCACTGAATTGATGGCTTCGAGCCAGATCCGGGTCGTCTTCACATCGAGCACGTGCGGCGTGCCCTGCCCCTCCCAATAGCGCCATGTCGCCAGCCGGTCCGGCATGAACGACACGTCGGAACACAGCGCCGCGCGCATCGCCCATTCCTGGTCTGCATGGGAGCAAAGATCGGTGCGGAAATAGCCTGCCCGTTCGAGCACGCTGCGTTCGAACAACACCGACGTCATGCTGAACCAGATTGTCCCGAACCACGCGTGCAGCAAGAACTCGGTTTCGCTGTTGCGAATGGAGGGTGTGTGCATCCACTCGCCCAAGAACTGCCAATGCGGCAATCGTTCCAAGTAAGGAATCGCCCGGCCCTTTTCATCGATCACCTGCAAACCACACACACCAATCCGCACGTCCGGCAACCGTTCCAGCGCAGCCAGCATTTTCTCCAACAGCGTCGGCGAACACGTGTCGTCGCTCGTGGCCATATAGCAGTACTTGCCGCGCGCGCGCCGCAGGCACTCGTTCCAATTGGCATACATGCCCTGCCGCGGCGCCTGCGCAAGCTGCACGCGCGGATCACCCTTGAACTTCTGGAAGAATTCCCACGCGCCGTCGTTGGAGTAGTTGTCGCTGATGACAATCTCAAACTCCTTGAACGTCTGCGCCAGCAGGGTCTCCATCCGTTCCTCGAGGAACGGCCGGGTGTTCAAGTTCGGCAGGCAGACGGATACCAGCGGGGTCATCATCACGCACGTTCCAGCCAGGAGTTCACGATTTCGGAAAAGATCGTGTCGAGATTCCTGGTGATGTCCCAACCGGGATAATGCTGGCGCATCTTCGACAGGTCGCTGATATAGCAGATGTGGTCGCCCTCGCGCGCCTTGTCCACGTATTCCCATTTCATCGGCTTGCCGCTGAGTTTCTCGACGCGCGCGAACGCCTCCAGGATCGAGCACGAATTGCCCCGGCCGCCACCGATGTTATAGACCTCGGCGCAGCGAGGGACGGCGATGAACCGTTCCGCAAAACACGCCACGTCGTGGGAGTGGATATTGTCGCGCACTTGTTTGCCCTTGTAGCCGAACACGCGATAGGCGCCATCGGTGACGTTGACCTTCACGAGATAGCTCAGGAAGCCATGCAGCTCAACGCCGGAGTGCGACGGTCCCGTCAGACAGCCGCCGCGCAGACAGCAGGTCGGCATGTTAAAGTAGCGGCCGTATTCCTGCACCAGGATGTCACCCGCCACTTTCGACGCGCCAAAGAGCGAGTGCTTGGATTGGTCAATCGTGAAATCCTCCGCAATGCCATCGGCGTAGTCCGGGTCGTCGTAGTCCCACCGCGACGGCAATTCCTTCAACTTGATGCGATTCGGCGCGTCGCCATAAACCTTGTTCGTGGACATGTGCACCAGCGGCGCCTCCGGACAAATGTGGCGCAACGCCTCCAGCAGGTTCAGCGTGCCGTTGGCGTTCACGTCGAAGTCGTCGAACACGCGCGACGCCGCCAAGTCGTGGCTCGGCTGCGCCGCCGTGTGGATGACCGCGTCCGGCTTCAGTTCCCCAACCAGCGCCCGCACCGCATCGCGCTGGCGCATGTCGAGTTCGTGGTGTTTGAAGCGCGGGAACGCCTCGATCAGCCGTTGCTGATTCCAGCGCGTATCGCCCTGCGGGCCGAAGAAACTCGCGCGCATGTTGTTGTCCACGCCGTGGACTTCCCAACCCAGCTCATGGAAATGACGGACCATCTCCGAGCCGATGAGACCATTAGAACCCGTGACAAGCATCTTTTTCATACGTTGTTTCGTTGTCTCCGACGGTTACTTCTTCAGAAGGTGAGAATCCCAAAAACTCCGGTCGATCTTATACCAAGCGTGACATCCAAAGGGCAGCTTCCCTGAGTTTCGCTCGCGACAATACCGCGGTGCATACTCAAAGGAAAAACCGACCGCCTCAGCCGGTGATGGTATGCGGAATTCCGGATCCCATTTTGCCGCCTCGAACGACCAAAAGACATCTTCGTTCCGCCGATAGCGCGAAAGGAACCATTTCAGATCGTTGCGCCAGCCAAAACGGTGCAACAGGGTCTTGAGTCTACAGGCCGCAGCCCTCAGCCGCGGTGACCTTTTGAAAAGGCGTGTCTGCTGGCCGCGAACCTCAGGCGGCTCTGCCAGCCGCTTGGAAGCAAGCACCCTTCGAAACGCCTTCACCCGGCGCAGTGACAGCCCTCCGTTGCCAACGGCCCAAAACCCTTCCGCCGTGTTATCCCGATAGCCCTTGAACCATGGCGCGCCAACGTAGTCCCAGCCCTTCTCGCACCACGATTGCAGGTCGTTGCTGAACACCAGACAATCGAGTTGGTAGACCAAGATGTAATCGAAATCGGCGAACTGGCGATAGAACCGGGACGATAGCATCAACCGGCTGTAACTGTCCGTGTCCACAAAACAATCCCGCTCAAAACGACGAATCTTGAAGCCGGGAAAATCCAGCGCGAGACCCTGAGGCGCGACGATGATTCTCTCGTAATCCGAAAGATAATGTTGCAGGTGCCGCAGGGAAATCTCTTCCTCGGGCAACAGCGGCAAACGCCAGATCGGCGTCACCACCGCAACGGATCGTTTGGTTCTGTTCGTCTCCACGATGCCGCGAGCCTTGTCAGATTCCCAGTCGCTCCCGCAAACGCCACCAACGGTCCAATAACTTGAACAGCCGGCGGCTTTTGATATGCAACAACTCCAGTCGTGTCTTCTTTAGTTCGTCGCGCAAGTCTTCGATACAACGGAAGACGTGGTCTATGTTCGACTCGTAGAGTGCCTGGTGGTTATGGAAAAGATTGGTGAAGCAATGAACTCGTCGTTCCGCATTCATCAGGGCGTCTCTCGATCCGGCCCGGCGCCGGTAATAATAACCCACCTCTGGGATTCGGTACACCGACCGGCCCAATTCAATGATGGACAGCCACAGATCATGGTCCTCGTGGCTGTAAATCATATTCGGATTATAGCCCTTGGTTTTTCGGTAATCTTCGATTCGGAAAAATGAGGGTTCAACGATCAGGTTCTCCAACAGGATTCGCGGGAACGAGTATGCGGGCATCGTCCATTTACCGGCTTCATCACCGAACAATTCCGCTTCGCAAGTCACGATACCGACATTCTCAGAGGCATCGAGGATTTCTACCGCTTTTTCCATGTAGCGGCTGGCAACTTTGTCGTCAGCGTCTAACGGGAGGATGTACTCACCGCGAGCCTGTTGAATCCCCGTGTTTCTGGCTGCCGACGGACCTTGATTGGCCGTGCGAATCACCCGCGTCTTGGGCTGGTTGTAGGAAGAGAGAATCTGTTTCGTCGTTTCATCCGTCGAGCCATCATCAACGATGATGATTTCAAAATCCTGATACGTCTGTGCCAATACCGACTTCACCGCCTCGTCCAGATACTGGCCCATGTTGTAACAAGGGATAACAACCGACACCTTGGGATTTTGGTCGCTCATGGCTGCAGTTCCTCGCTCATCCTCAGTCGGGCACTGGGAGATCACTCATAGGAAGTGATGCTATCCAGCAGGTGGCTGCCCTTGCGAACAAACGCCAGTTCGCAAAGCCAAAGCACGTTGTGTTTCAGGCTTCGATTTAAATCCGTAATGTCCATCACCTGATAGCCAGCTTCAGCCATTCGCGAAACCGTCATCGCCATCGAATTCTCAATCTTGCCCGAGCACACACCCACCTCAACGAACACGATGTCGGTCTTGCCAAGCAAATCACTTGCGCCGGCCAGGACCTTCAAGTCGAAACCCTCAGCGTCAATCTTGATCATCTCCGGCAGCGGCGCGCCTGTGGTGGCGACGATTTCGTTGAGCGTCCTCACGGACCGGATCACCTGCGGATAGCCAGATGCGTCCGCCTCCTCGCGACTAAGCGCAAAACTGCTGCTGTCGTCACGATGGCTGATGGTGAATGCGAGATTCCCCGCAGCATCTCCCGCCCCCGCATTGATCCATTGGATCCTGTAGCCTGCCGCAAGCAAATCCTGAATATGGACTTTCAACTCATCCTGGGGTTCCACCAGCGTGTAGCGCGCATCAGGGAAGAATTCCACCGCCCGCCGCGTCCAGCCACCCCGGTTGGCACCGACATCCATGATATGCTTCGGTGCGAACCCCAATGCCTTCAGTGCAAAAAAGAAATTCTCCAAAAGGGGTTTCGTGGTCTCCAAGCGCACGAGTCGATAGCCCAACTTCCCCAAAATGGATTGAATCAACTTTTTCATAGTCTGCTTCTTTCCTGAACCGGCACAAATCGTTACGCTCTCCACCTAGGAACGCCGCCCGCAGCCGTCACACTGGACCATCACTTTCGTCATCGCAGGTGGCTGCGATTTGGCGCAGCCACCATCAGTCATCACGGGGAAGAAGTGAACTAGGATTTCAGGCCCGCCAACAGCCATACCATTTCCTGCTTCTCAGCCATTTCTTCACTTGCTCGGCGTTTTTCTCCCCGATCAAAGCCCGCAAGGTCAGACCACAGCCACCGCCCCCGATGGCGTAACCGGGGGAGAAAAGGAACGCCAACAGCAAGCACATCAGACAACGCAGGCGCCTCCCTTTCGAGAAAGCCTCGTAGCTGGCCGTCAGCCATCTGTTCCTCAAACGCCACCATCGGCTGAGAACGGACTCAATCCAGAGTTGCCAGTACCTCCAATGCCACGCCGAACCCCAGTAGCTTCGACCGACGGCCAACCACTCGGGGAAGAAGGAATCCCAGCCCTGGCCGGTCTTCGAGGCGGGATGAACACAATACTCGGCGAACACATGCGGCACATTGTGAAACGGATGCTTCTGAATAATGCGCAGCCAGTATTCGTAATCCGAAGCCCGTGAGAGTTTTGGGTCAAGCACGCCAATCTCATCCACGATGCTTCGCAAGAAAAAGATGCCGGGCGCCGGTGGCGTGAAAGACTCGTTCCAGTATCGCAATAACCGATCGAGCGTAACCCGGCCTCCGCGTTCCATCCTCAGACAGTTTCCCTCGAGGTCGGTCATCTTGACGTCCCCGTTGATGATGAAACAATCCGGGCGTTTGCTGAGTTCCCACGCTGCGATACGCAGCGCGCCGGGTGTGTAGCAATCATCCGACGCGAGCCATGCAAGAAGGTGACCAGTCGCCGCGCGAAAACCTTTGTTGATCGCCTCCTCCGACCCGGAATCCCGCTCGCTGACCCACCGGGCAATCCACTTCTCATATTTGCGAATGACTTCCACGCTGCCGTCAGTGGAACCGCCGTCAATCACGATATACTCGAGGTTTGGATAACCCTGCAAAAGGATCGAACGTATTGTTTTTTCGAGCAATTCCGCGAAGTTATAATTGGGCGTAACGATGGTGAACTTCGGCCACGGCCGTCCATCCGGCATGGTTGCCGGCAGCGGCGGTGTTTCCTCTGT
The DNA here is from genome assembly GCA_016235595.1 of Verrucomicrobiota bacterium. Lineage (GTDB taxonomy): Bacteria > Verrucomicrobiota > Verrucomicrobiia > CAIQCK01 > CAIQCK01 > CAIQCK01. Next base: position 135,969 of record JACRJX010000048.1, on the reverse strand, counting down.
CCAAGGCCAGCCGCGCTTCCCGGCAGGCGGCGATGGCAAACTGGCCAGCGTGGGAAAAGGTATTCCCAGGTTATCCATTCCCGCTTCCATGAGACTGTTGCTGCGACAAGCATCACCCCCTCTACCTGAAAACATAGTGCGGGGTCTTGAACGCGCAATACACTTCAATGCGATGACTTCTCATCGCCATGATATAGCCTTTCAAGATTGCGCTTGATTGAAGCGCGCATTGAACGGGTGGTCACAGCGTGAACCATGCGTTTCAGCAGCGCGGACTCTCCCGGCACTCTTTTGAACGACCCTGGCGCATCGGCCCCCGGCGTCAGAGTCTTCAAAAGATCGAGATAGTAGTATTCTTCTTCGAAATGTGTCCCTCTTGACAGGAGTTTTAGATATCTGAGCATCATGCTCACCTTGTGTGAATCAGGATTCAGTCGTATTGCCTCCCACAAGGCAAATAGTGTCCCATTCATTGTCAGGTCTGGTGATAAGTCGTTGCTAGCGCGAGTACTTGTTAACGGCCACGACTCACCCTTCTCCTCAAAGCATACTCGATAGTTGTCTACCCTGGGACAGGTGAACCAATCCTGTTTCTCGATGCTTTCGATGAGTTGTTTACTCCGTTTCGTATTCGAGTCGGCGCTCCGCTCTTCCTTATTCATTCTCTCAGCGATTATTTCCAGATTACGACTGCATAAGGTTTCAAGATAGGGACATCTCGCGAATGGGGGGTCCAGCTGCCACTGCAATATGCGCCACCAACTGTCAAAAGACACTGAGCAACAGTTCTCATCAAGCCTTGCTTCCTCAGTCACGGGATCGATCGTATTTAGAAAACGGTTTAGCCCATAAAAGTATTTTACCGTAGTTTTGTTTTGAACGAAGTCCATCCAATATCGAATAACCGAGTTCTTCATCTCACCTAAAGAAGCCGTGTTGCAGAATAGTTCGAAGCGTTCCTTCTGCAAGCCTTCCGCAAACATCGTCGGCACAAACACGAAGTCATAATTGCTGAGTGGCTGTTGTAACATGGAAGGTTCAGTCACGTATAAGAACTTTCCCTCGGTGAAATTCAGCCGCAAAAACGTAGCCGAAAAATAGAGTGTTTCAGGAATGTCCGTAATGACATAAGTGGCCTTGGGAAAGAACAGTTTTAATGTTCGGGCCAGGCCGCCATATCCAGCTCCAAGCTCGAGAATGTTAAAGTTGCCCTTCGGCAAGGCACAGTATCGTTGCACATTGAGAGCCAATATAACCGTTCTCAGGAAATCGGGAGCGAACAGCCTTCCTCCACGCACCACACAGTTTGCCGGGTTGGAATATGACGACTCCTGAAGACTCGGATCCAGTCCAAACACATCGACTCCGCGGGATTTGAAATACTCGATATACCAATCCACCATTCTATTCTTGAGATCATCGTCTTTTGTGTTAATTGAATACATTATGGTTTCTTGGATGATTCGCAGCTTTGCATCTGGATCAGTTTCTCTCTGTATCAATGCCAACAACTCCACCATATTGCTTATCCAGTGAATACCCAATGGATACCGCCGCGCGTAATCGGATGCCTCATAAGCCTTCTTTATCTGCAAGTAAAAGGAATGAGTATCCTGCAACACTTGTTTGACCGATATATTTGTGTCCATATGTATCCTTGATGTAGTTCTAGTGCCCGCACTGTCTCGTTAACGACCCGCGGGTCACGTTTTGAGATCAAATACAGACTCAATGCCCGTCATAATGCCCGGGTTGAGCGGCGGTGCAACATGTCCTTCTTTGGAAACTCCCAAGACTTCTATCTGAGCCGCGTCGAGATTAAAAGTGTTATTCAGATGGGGGGATCCTTGATGCGCACCCGTATTTAGCGTATAGACGCCAGGTTTTAGCGCATTCTGAATGGTCACTTGTACGCTGTGTTGGCCGCGTTCAAAACTCCACTTTGGTCGCCCATAATCATCATTGTACGACACAAACACAAATGTGCCATCCAACAAACGGATAGAGACCGCAAAACTGATATCCTCAACCCTATCAAACACCGTGAAGTCTATTAACACCGATATCGGTTGCTTCCAGTAGACAGCAAAGCGGTTTGACGCTGAGTTCAATAATTGGATTCGTGTAACCCTTATTTTTCGTCCACCGGTTGAATCATGATCTTCAGGGGTTATGACTTTGGTCGCTGAGGCAACCGAAACCCAGCCGCAATAAGTGCTAACTACAGAATCGACCGGACCGACAGAGGTAATTCGACCGCCATCTAACAGTACGGCCTTGGAGCACAGGGCTTTGACGGTGCTCATGCTGTGGCTGACCACCAGCACGGTCCGGCCTTCCCGGGCAACGCTCTCCATTTTGCCAATGCACTTTTTCTGAAACTCGATGTCGCCGACGGCCAGAACCTCATCCACCAGCAAGATCTCTGGCTGCAAATGCGCGGCGACGGCAAACGCCAGCCGCACATACATGCCGCTGGAATAGTGCTTCACGGGCGTGTCCATGAACTTCTCGACTTCGGCGAAGGCGACGATCTCATCGAACTTGCCGGCAATCTCGGCGCGCTTCATGCCGAGGATGGAGCCATTGAGGTAGATGTTCTCGCGCCCGGTCAGTTCCGGATGGAAGCCGGTGCCGACCTCCAGCAGACTGCTGCAGCGGCCATGGATTTCCGCAAACCCTTCCGTCGGGTCCGTGATGCGCGAGAGGATCTTCAGCAGCGTGCTCTTGCCGGCGCCGTTGCGACCGATGATGCCGATAACTTCACCCTGGTTCACCTCGAAGCTGACATCCTTCAGCGCCCAAATGGTGTCTTCAGTGACCGATGGCTGACGGTCGCCGCGCCGGAACGCCGACGCGATGAGGTCGCGCAACGTGTCATGCCGCTTCCGCAAATGGCCGATGCGGTAGCGCTTGCCGAGGTTTTCGACGCGGATGGCAATGGAGGAGGACATGGCTGGAAGACCGAAGACAGAGGACGGAAGACGGTTCGCTACTTGCTCGCGCCGCCCCTCCTTTCCAAGGCGTTTCTCATGGCTTGGATTTTCACGAAAAGAGTCTGTGCACAATCGTCAGCAGCCTGTGTGTTGGCTGGCAAGAGGAACTTCCGACGAACAGCAATCTGACGACAGGCCACCGTTTGACAAATTTCCAGTTTCTCGAACTTGTAAGTCATTTCTTCTTCCGTCGTCGGTCTCCGGTCCTTCGTCATTCCTCACACCACATCCGCGAAGGTCCGTTCCATCTTCCTGAACACAAGAATGCCGGTGATCAACAGGATGACCACCATCACGATGGACACCAGCATCATCCATCCGGGTCCCTCGCCTGTGCCAAATAACGCCCAGCGAAACCCTTCCACGACGCCCACCATCGGATTCAAACCGTAAAGCAGCCGCCAGCGATCGGGGATCATGCTGGCCGGGTAAACCACCGGCGTGGCAAACATCCAGAACTGGGCCATGAATGGAATCAGGTAGTTCACGTCGCGGTAACGCACGTTCAACGCCGACAGCCAGAAACTGACGCCCAAGGCCGTTGCGATGGCCACCAGCAGGAAGAACGGCAGCCATATCACCGCCGCCGTCGGCACCAAACCGTAGAAAAACATCAGGCCGATCAGGAACACGAAGACGACCAGGAAGTCCAGCAACCCGCCCATGACGCTGGCCACAGGCATGATCAGCCGTGGAAAATAAACCTTGGAGATCAGTTGAGCACTATTGACCAAAATGACACCGCCACGCGTCAACGCTCCGCTGAAAAAATTCCACGGCAACAATCCGGACAGCGCGAAAACCGCATAGGGCAGTTTCTCGGAAGGCATGCCAGCCAGCTTTCCAAAAATGAGAGTGAAGACAGCCGTCATCAGCAGCGGCTGCAACACCACCCATATCACGCCCAAGGCCGTTTGCTTGTAACGCACCTTGATGTCGCGTTCCACGAACGTCCAGAAGAGCTCGCGGTAATCCCAAAGGTCCGCGAGAAACTGCCGGAGTCGTTCGTGCCGATCGGCGGAAATCCTGATGATAGTCTTCACAGATGCCATGTCAGTCAGAGATCAGAGATCAGAAATCAGAGGTCAGAGATCAGCAAGAATTTTGAGGGACTGTTCACCATGCTGCCCAGCATTTTGCCAACTTCCCGGTTCTCAGCCTTCAGATCACGGTAGTCTTTTTCAGTCAGGTAGCCACAGTCCTTGGCAAAATCCAACCAACTGTCTGTTTCCGAGTTCTCGCCATCACAGTCGCTGAGTTTGCTCACGAAATGAGCCTCGTAGCGTCGCTTGGCCCAAGCTTCCCGAAGGTTAACGCAGACTGATCGTGACGCGCGTCGGATTTGGCCTGTCAGCGAATATCGTTCCTCGGATGGGAATCTCTTGCTCGCAAGGAAGATGTGCATCGCCAGTGCATACGCCTTCTGATACACGGTCAAGTCCGTTGCGGAGTTAATCTGCATATTTCATCCTCGCCGACCTGACTTCTGACCTCTGACCTCTGACCTCCGGCCCCAAGCAAGCTGCCGCCCTTCGGGTGCATCCCGTAAACTTCCGGGACTCCCGGCTCCGTCGTCCTTCGTCCATCCGAAGGTCATAATTCGTTTCTTGGAGGCGGTCGCGCACTGGACCGCCTCACACCGCGATTCCGTGCCTACAACAAATGATCCAGCAAGGGGTTGTTCAGAAGCCCATTGATCTTTGAGTGAAACTTCCGCGCCCGCTGCAACCGTTCGGTCACCACCCTGGTTTCCTCGCGCTCGGGTTGCGTTGACTTCTTCAAGGCATCCGCCAGCGTCGTCTCGACGTTTTCAAGGCGCACGGCCGCCGTGTCCATTTTCTTGCGCAACGTCGTCAGGACTCCCTGCCGCAGCATTGCTTTGAAATCGGTTTCCGCTTCGTAGAAATCCCGCCGGTCGCTCTTGACCCAGACATGTTTGACCGCAGACCAGTTCTCCAGTTGCCGGACGGTGGTGCTGACGCTGGCCTTGCTGACACCCAATTCCTCGGCAATTTCATCCAGACACAACGGTCTAGGACTGAGGTAGAGCAGGGCGAAAACCTGGCCTATTACTTGGCCCAAGCCAAAGGATTGTGTGGTATGCCCGCCTGATTCGATGAACCGGAGGCAGGCAGCAGCCAGTTCCGGTGATTTGACGAACTCTGCCAAGGCTTTCATATCGTTCAGTTCAAACTGAACGTAGTTAACAACCAAAGAGACGCCGTGGCAAGCGCTATTTTCCCGCTGGCAGGCCAATAAACCCAAGCTCCGCTGGCGAGGATGTTCGCGCCAAGGTCAACTTCGGTTCCCAGTTCAAGGGGGTGTCGTCCGCCCACTGGCCCACAAGATCGCCATGGTCGTTGCCACCCAAGCGGCGCAGGTAAGTAACAATAACCAGTCGCTCCATACCAGCCGCGCCGGTTGGTCAGCTCCCCGTCCCTTGTAGAGCAACCGCAGATAACGCCACACGCCTGCTGCGACCAGTGCGATGGTGTAAAGCATCGCCGACGGATGCTTGTGGCTCGTGACGAAGATGGTGTAACTCGCCAGGGTCGCCACCACCGCCACCGCCAGAATCCCGTCGAGTATTCGTTCCGTGTAATGATCGAATACCGACCGGTGCTGCGCCGAGTCCTCGCCGTGTGCAAGCAATTCCCCGCGACGTTTGCCCGCGCCCAGCAGCAACGCCAGCGAGAACACGCAACTGATCGCGTAGCCGCTCGCCGTCACCCCCACCGCGGCGCAACCTGCAAAAACCCGCACTAGAAAACCGATGGCCACGCACACCACATCCAGGAAGATGACGTGTTTGAGCCACTTCGAATACGCCACGTTCAACAGCAAATACACCACCAACCAAATCGAAAATTCGCGGCCGAGCCACATGCACGTCGTTGCCACCGCCGCTCCTACGACGGCCAATCCCGCCGCTGCCGTCTTCCCGTCGAGTTCTCCGCTGGCAATGGGTCGCAGTCGCTTCTGCGGATGCTGCCGGTCCTGCAGCCGGTCGCAAACGTCGTTGATCACGTACGCCATCCCCGACAACCCGCAGAACGCCGCGAATGCCAGCAGCGCGTGGACGACCGCTGACGGATCGCGGAACTGATAGGCAAAAACCAATCCCGTGAAGACGACAAGGTTCTTGGTCCATTCCCAAGGCCGCAAGCTGACCAGGAAGGCGCGCGCACTGTTCGATCTGGCGGTGGCGTTCGTGAGCATGACTTTATAAAACAATGCCGGGCAGTCAACCCGCACGGTCGCCGTCCTCAACGAACACGAACACCAGCTTCTTCGGACCGTGAACTCCCAGCACCAGCGTCTTCTCGATGTCCGTCGTTCGGCTCGGCCCCGTGATGAACATCAGGCTCGCCGGTGACGCGCCCGGCTTGAGGCGGTCGGCAAATCGCTCGAACACGGTCTCCATGTCAGCCGCCAGTTGCGCCTCGCTGCCCAGGACCACATGCGTCGGCGCCGTCAATGTGCTGAGCCGACCCTCCACCGGCCCGCTGAACACCGCCACGCTGCCCGTCTCGGCGATCATCGCGTCGCACCCGGTCAGCGCCACATCCGCCTCGCGCGGATCCTGACATGTCGCGCGCGCTGCCCACGGCCGGCACACAGGGTGGGCCGAAACGAAGACCTTGCCCGTGAGCAGGGAATCAAGCTCGGCCAGTGCCGCCACCGATCCGCCTGCTTGAACCAAGCGCTGTTCAAATTGTTGACGTAGTGGATTCATGCGAGGACTCGCGCACGTTGCGCTTCATAGGACCAAGGCTAAAGGCACCGCCCCGTTGGCGCAAGCGGGAACGAAAAGGGAGCTGGCAGCGTCATGGCCGAAGGTCGCCTCGGGAAGTGCAGAGCGGACCGAGTCTCGCCACAGCTATCCGCCGGTTGGTCCCATGAATAGCCGCTCTGGTCTCAGAGTGCGCGCGAGGTCGTCCGGCCACCACTAGGGTCGCTTCAGTATTCGACCGGCATCCCAATGGTGCGTGGCCGATCAAGAAAAACCTTACAGGAGAAGAATTGATGAAGTTGTCCCTGATCCAATCACTGGCGCTCGGTCTTGCGCTGACCGTCACCACCCCCGGGCTCGTGTCCGCCGCCGATGACGGTGGCAAAGCGGGGAAACATGGCCGCGGCGGCGACCGGCTGCAAGCCGCGCTGGCCAAGTTGAACCTGACTGACGACCAGAAGGCCAAGGTCAAGGTCATCATGGACAAAGCCGGTGCCGAACGCGACGCGTTCATGAAAGAGCATGCCGAAGAGATGAAGGCCGCCAGGGACTCCAATGACCGGGAAAAGATGCGCGCCGTTATGGGCCCGATGATGGAAAAGATGAAGGCCACGCTGGAGGAGATCAAGGCGTTGTTGACCGACGAGCAGAAGCAGAAGCTGGCGGAAGCGATGCCAGCCTTCGGCGGGCACGGCAAGAAGAAGGAATAGCGCCATTGTCATTTTGGGTTCGGACAGGTGCGTCTCGCGTCCCTGAAAAGGGTTGATCACCTGTCACTCGATGGCCGGGCTCAAACGGGTCCGGCCATCGGCGAACCGGGGGGAGGACCTGGACTCCGTTGGCGCGCCAGCCTGAGGGCTTTCCGCGCCAACGGAGTTCCAGCGCTGTCAGGGGGGAAACGCGCAGGGGTGGGCGATTTGCCGGCCAGACTCCATCGGTCACGGGATCAACTCTTCGCGGAGGCGGGCAGGTCTCAACACCAGGCATCTTCTTCATCACCTTCGCCATCGCCTTCTGCAACGCTTTGGCCTCGGCCACTCGCTCTGTCAACCGCCGCGCCGCCACTTGCGCCGTGACATGATACCAACCGTTCGCCATTTCGATTCTCAACGGTCGTGCCATGTCTGCGAAACTCTGCCAACGCTTGTTTCAGGTCAAGCGACCTGTCTGATGTTGAGAACCTGACCATAATTTCCACCTGACCTGGATCTCAGTTCTCAACCCTGGTATTTTCATCAGGATCTCATCTCGATAGGGACGTTCTTTCGAATTCTTTTGGATCCTACGGCTGCGGTTTCTTGCTTCTTAACATTCGCACGGCCATTTGTATTTTTTCTATCACTGGTGTTGGATCACCGGTTATGGGAACAATGGCCGTGCCGTTAGGCATGAATTCCATTGGAAATGGAGGCACTTCATATCCGGGGCCATTTTTTCTTTTTCTAATAACAACGATGACACGAATATTCGAGTCGGGGGGGCCTTCAATGACTTCTGTCAGGCCGCCGAAAACAATTCTCGCGCTTATGTTGTTTTCTTTAAGTGGATCAATCTCTCCAACAATCGTAGCTAATGGCCGTAGCGGTAGCTCGAATGGCAGGTCTTCGTTGCTGGCAACAACTTTCACATCGCCGGTTACGGCATATATGATCTTCACACCATCCCAGAAACTCGGAAGCAATTTCCCTTGCCCAGCATCCCAGTAGTCAGAACACCGAGGTATGGCCATTGTATTGCCTGCTAAACATAACAAGAACATAAACTGAATCTTGATCGTTTTCATAGAGAACTCACTCCGATCTCGTTTTGGTCCACTGCGATAGGCCCTGAATCCAAGTATTGGCATAAGGAGGATTCGAGCAGATGGGCGAGATGGGTGTCAGGTCTCAACATCAGACATCTTCTTCATTACCTCCGTCATCGCCTTCTGCAACGCTTTGTCCTCGGCCACTCACTCTGTCAACCGCCGCACCGCCACTTGTTCCGGTGCATCGTCCAAGTCGCCAGCAACGCCATATGCGCCCCCCTCGCACGCATTGAGTGTGACTACGGTTTTGGTGCTTCCTCTTTCCACAACTCGTGGAATGTCTTTCTGGCCAGCGGCGGCAAATCCCGGGTTTCAGTCCATGGTTTGCCAAATCGGTTCATCATCGCCGGGCTGAGCAGCCTTCGCGCGATGGCGCTGCCGAAATTGTAGAATGCGGCGTTGCTCATGGCCATCCGCCACGCCAGCCATGCCAGTCGTTGCCAGCGCGGCACGCGCCCGCGGTCCGACGCCAGTTTCCGGTGCCAGAGGAGCGCGTGATGAATGTCGATCTTCACCGGGCAGACGTCCGCGCAGGCGCCGCAGAGCGAGCAGTCAAACGGCAATGAGGCCGATTCCTCCGTGTCCCACAACGCGGGCGACCAGACGGAGCCGATGGGGCCGTTATAGACCGACTGGTAGGCATGGCCCCCGATGCGGTGGTAGACCGGGCATGTGTTCGAGCAAGCGCCGCACCGGATGCAGCAGAGCGCCTCGCGCAGATGCGGGTCGCGCAGCATCGCGCGGCGGCCGTTGTCCAGCAAGAGCACGTGAACCTCATCCGGCCCGGTGCTCTCCTCGCCCGCAGCGCGTTTCCGGGGGCCGTTGATCATCGTGGTGTAGGCTGTCAGCCGCAATCCCGAGCCGCTGCGCGCCAGCAGCCGCAACAGATGCGCCACGTCTTTCAGCGTCGGCACGACCTTCTCAATGCCCGTGATCGCGACATGGACGCGCGGGCCTTCCCAGGCCGGCAGCGTCGTGCACATCCGGCCGTTGCCCTCGTTGGTCACGAGGACCAGGCTGCCGCTCTCGGCCACGCAAAAGTTCGCTCCGCTGATACCGAGCCGCGCCGTCAGAAACTCCCGCCGCATCGCGTCGCGTGCGATCAGCGTGAGCTGCGTCGGGTCGTTTGTGAACGGCACACCGAGTTTGTCCGCCAGAATGTGGCCGACCTCGTCGCGCGACAGATGCACGATCGGCGCGGTGAGATGAAAGGGCGGCTGGCCACAAAGTTGCGCGACATATTCGCCCAGGTCGGTTTCCATGGCCCGGATGCCCTCGGCCTCCAGCGCGCGGTTGAGGTGAATCTCCTCGGTCACCATGGACTTGGCCTTGACCGCCTTGGTGACGCCGAGCCGCTTGGCGATGGCCGCGACGTAACGGCACGCCTCCGCCGCCGTCGCCACGCGCACGACGCGGATGCCGTTGGCCGCCGCCGCGCTCTCGAATTGGTTGAGGTAATCGTCGAGCCGATCGAGCACGCCGACGCGGATGTCGTGCGCCCGCTGGCGCATCGCTTCCCAGTCGGCAAACTCGGTGACCGACTGCCGGCGCTTGTCCAGCGCCAGGTTCAGCGCGCGAGCGAGTGTCACGCGCCGCTGTGTTTCGAGCACGGGTGTGCGCATCATGGCGCGCCTCCGAGCAGTTCGGCGAGATGGATCGGCCGCACCTTGGAGCCGCGCCGCGTCAGCAGCCCGCCGATGTGCATGAGGCAACCGCAGTCGCCGGCGACGACATAGCGCGCCCCGGTCCGCTCGATGGCTGCCACTTTGTCCTCGCCCATGACCGTGGAAACCTCGGGGAACTTCACACTGAAGACGCCACCGAAGCCGCAACAAGTCGGGCCGTCGTTCAATTCGACGAAGTCCAACCCTTTCACCGCACGCAGCAGTTGGCGCGGCTGCTCCCGGACCCGCAGTTCGCGGAGCAGATGGCAGGAGTCGTGATACGTCACCCGTTCGTTAAAGGTCGCGCCAAGGTCGGTGACGTTCAGCCGGCTCACGAGAAACTCGCTGAACTCAAATACGCGCCCGGCCAGCGGAACGTGTGCCGGGCCGTTGGCGTCGCCGAGCAGTTCCGGGTAAAAATTCCGGACCATCGCGACGCATGAGCCGCTCGGCGCGACAACAGCCTCGAACCGGTCGAAAACCTGGATGAACCGCCTCGCCAGCGCCGCCGCTTCCGAGCGCACGCCCGCGTTGAATGCCGGCTGGCCGCAGCAGGTCTGTTCCGCCGGGTATTCGACGCTGTGGCCCAATCGCTTCAGGATGCGCGCCACCGCCAGTCCCGCCTGCGGAAAGAACTGATCCACAAGGCAGGGGATAAAAAGTCCGATCTGCACGCGGCGACTTTAGTGGAGGCCGGCCCGACGGTCAACGTTGCCGGTTCAGTTGGGAGCGCGCCGACCGGAAGGCGCCTGCGTCTCTATGGACGAGGCGCAGGGGGAGCCGTCAGTTGTTGAATCCTGTCCCTGATGAACTGCACCGGCTGATGCGGATACCATTTAAGCTCAACCCGGGTCCGCAATGCGGCCAGAGCCTTCTCCTTTTCCCCGCGGGAAGCGTAGAAGAGGCCCAGACGCTCGTAATACAGAAAGTAGCTGGGACTCATGGAAAGTGCCCGCACGTGGCCTGCCTCCGCTTCTTTCCACCGATGCAGGAACTCCAGCGCCCGAGCCTGCTGCGACACGGGTTCGGCATCCAACGGGTTCAGTTTTTCGGCGCACCGATACCACTGCAAGGCCCGTTCAGCCATGGCGTCGGCGTTGTTCGAGGCCAGCCGCGCCTCGTTCAAAGTGATGTCGCCCAGCAACAGCGCCACGTGATAATTGCGGGAGTCCCACTTCCAAGCCCGTTCCGCCGAGGCGCGAGCCTCGGCGAGTCTGGCCTGTTCATGGCGCGTCTCCGCCAGCCATTGGCACAAGCATGAGACACCGTTCGGCACGGCCACCGTTGCGTTGGCGGCCACAAACAGGAGGATGAGCGCAACAAGAACCCGGCGCGCGGTGATTCCAAGGTCGATGGCTTGGATCACGGGAGGCCACGGTTTGGTTCCATCCGGCAGTGCCTCCGTCAAGCGGCGCGCGTGGCCCGCGAGCATTCCCATCGCCAGGATCACCGTCAGCGTCAATGCGTAGGCAGCAAAGTGAAGGTTGAAATCCACCGCCGAGTGCAACATGCAGGCCGCGACGGCGGCCACGCTGCCGAGCACCCAGGCTGGCCGGCTGGCCCGGTCCGTATCGAGCCAGTGAGGCCAGTGCCAGCCGGAATGTTCGCCGATGCCGCGTTGACACCAGCGACAATGAATACGCCATGCCGTCACGAGGAAGGCGACGACGAGCAGACCCATCAGCACGAAGCCCGCGATGCCGTAATCACTGAGCGCCTGAAGATAGTCGTTGTGAACATATTGCGGGATGTGCTGGTCCACCGGGTCCCGATAGCGGGCGTAGATGGCGTTGTAGATGGCCGGCCCGGCGCCGAACCATGGATGGTCCAGAGTGATCTGCCATGCCGCCTGCCACATCCACATGCGGCTGTCTTCATACCAATTGAAATGTTGTTCTGGATTCAGGAACCTTCCACGCAGTGTTTCAAAGCTGAAAGCGCCGACGGCGCCGCCCAGCGCAACGAGCAGGATAATCAGCAGGGCAGGCCACCAGCGCCGGGTGATGCCGCGCGCCACGGCAACCAACACGAAGATGAGAATGAAGCCCGTGATGACGTAGCCGCCACGCGACCCGGCAAGCACGATGCCGCCCATCATCACGCAAGCGGCGTAGGCCAGCACAATGCGTTGCGCGGCCCCGCGTCCCGACCACAGCAGATGCGCCAGCGCGACTGCCAGCGCCAGATCAAGATAGCCAGCGAAGTGGTTTGGATTGAAAAACGTCCCACGAACCCGCTGGAGGCTGTCCTCATACGGAAACCACCAAACCATCTGGATGCCGCGCATCCAGTTGATGAAACCGTAGGCCGTGATGCCGACGGCGATCGCCATCAGAACCCAAAGCAACGCGTTTTGCCGCTGCCGGCGAGCGAAATGCTGGGTGACCAGGAAATAGACGGAGGCATACATCAGCACCAGCAACATCTCCTGGCGCGAGATCCATTCCACAGGCGAAACGGCGTAGCGCGCCACCACATAGGTCACGCCGATTGCCAACGGCAGATCCAGTGGCGTGCGAATCCAGGCGAGTTTCCCAGCCACGGCCACTCGCGCGGCCCAACCCAGCAACGCCACCAGCGCCAACATTTCGAGGATGTCACATGCCCACGGTTGGATGGCGCCCAGCGCCAGCACCGCGAAGACCAGCATCAGGCAAAGGGTGTAAAAAACAACGCGTTCACCGGATCGCTCGACTACGCCGCGCCATCCGGCGGCCGTGCTAACGTCGTTTGAGGAGCGGCGCCGGTGGCGACGGCGTTCAATCACGGGAGACATAGAATACGGTTATACGCCGCCAGCGGCGAGGCGCGAAAGACTCAGAATATCGACTTCGGAACCAGAACATTGTCGCCCGGCAGCAGTGGGATATCCAGTTCCGGGTTCTGCTCGATTTTCACGCAGTCCACGATGGTCTGTTTGCCATCGCGGGTAAGCACCACCTCGCGCTTTTTGGCAAATTCGCTGAAGCCGCCTGCTTGCATGATGAGGCGGTAAACCGTCATGTCTTCGCGATGGGGCAAACTTCCGCCCTGTCCTCTGACCTCGCCGGAGAGATAAACCATGCGCGGGGTCTGTAACGTGGCTGTCACCGTCAGATAACTGTAGTAGCGTGGCACGTAAACCTTGCGAATAGCCTCCTGCGCCTGGTTCACCGTCATGCCCCCGATCTTGATCTTGCCGACAAAGGGCATCTCGATGTTTCCTTCCTCGTCAACCATCTTGACGTGCTCCTCGCGACCCGTGGCCATATCGAGTCGTATCACGATGCTGTCAGAAGGACGGAATGCATTCGCGATGGCGACTTTCGGAGCGTTGTATTGAGTGGGAGGATCAAATTTCTTTTCGGGCGGCGGTTCCGGGGTGCGCAGGAGTGTGCAACCCCATGTCCCTGCGGCAATCGTCGCCAGGGCCAGCCAACCAACCGTTCTTAGGAATGGGCGAAAGTTCATCGTCAACAGCGAATCAAACAACAGGTTAATAAGTGCCCTTGGTCTCGGAATCCTCCGGAGTCTTTTCCGTTTCTTCCGGATGGGCTTCTTCGGAACGCGAGTAATGGTCGTAGTAGGCGTTGTAGTAGTAGTAGCTCTCATCGTGACTCATGACGATGGAATTGAGCACCACACCAATCAGACGACCGCCGACATTTTCGACCGCTTGTTTGGCGCGAGCGGGCATCGCGCGCGGATACTTGCGATACTGGATGACCAAGACGGCAAAATCCACCTCACTGGCCAGCACGCTGGCGTCGCTGACACCCATGATCGGCGGGCTGTCAAACAACACGAGGTCGTAGCGCATCTTCAGGTCCTGGATCAGGTCGCGCATCTTCTGGGACTTGAGAATGCCGATGGCAATCTTGGGCAGTTTGCCGCTGGGCAGGAAGTAGAGATTCGGCACGTTGGTGGTCTGGATGCAATCCTCCACCTTCACGTCGTTCATCAACACGTCGGTCAGGCCGACCTCGTTGGAAAGGCCAAACCGCTTGTGGAGGGTCGGCCGCCGCATGTCTGAGTCCACACACAGCACTTTATCGCCGTTTTGAGCGCACACCACCGCCAGATTGAAGAGCGTGGTGGTCTTGCCCTCGCCGGCGCCAGCACTGACGACCGTGATGCTGTTGGCCTGCGGATCCTTCTTGCCAAACTCGATGTTGGCGCGCAGCACGCGATACGCTTCGGCGTGTGGCGAGTCCTGGCCGACGGTGGAGAGCATCTCGATGTTTTGCGGAATGACACCCAGCACGGGCAGTCCCAGGTAACGTTCGACATCGTCAATGGTCTTCACGCTGGTGTCGAGATACTCGATGAAGAACGCCAGCATCACGCCCAGCACGAGGCCGGCAATGGCGGCCAGACCGAGGTAAAGCGGCACGTTCGGCTTGACGGGGGCGGTGGGCGGCCGGGCCTGATCAATGATTTCCACCGCCGTGCGCGGCACTTTGAGGCTGATGGTCTCCTGATTGACGCGCGTCTTGACCGCGTCACGCATGGTGACCTGGAATTCCAGTTCCTTCTGCGCGTTGTCAAACGGGATGTACTTGGTTGGCTCCCGCTCAATGGACGTGGCGTGGGCGGTGCGCAGTTCACTCTCCATCGCCTCCACTTTTGCCCGGTTCACCTCATAGGAGATGACCAGTCCCTTGCGCATGACGTTGATGGCCTCTTCGAGTTGTTCGTCCAGTTTCTTCTGGGTGGCAACCGCATCTTTGACGATGGGGTGTTCCGGACCGTAAGTCTGCAACAGTTTGACCAACTGGAGTTCCGCCGACTGCAACGCGTTCTGAAGATTGGCAATGGTCAAGTCTCCGATAATGGACGGCGACGCGCGCTTCAATTCCGCGTTGGTCAGTTTCTGGATCTGGTCGTTGCGTGTCTTCTCCACCAACATCTGGATCATGGCCGTGCTGCGGTCTCCATGAAGACGCTGGATGGTTTCGTCGTTCAGCCGGGAACGATTGCCGATCACATCCAGATCGAGGTCCTTGCGGAGTTCGTTGACCTTCTGTTGCGCGGCCTCCACCAATTTCTGTTGGGCGTTGTATTCTTCACGCAGTTTCTCAAGGCCCATTTCGATCTGGATGGTAGGCTCTTCCAGACGACTGTCGCGGTAAATGAGCGAGATGGAATTCGCGAGGTCCGCGGCTTCCACCGGATCGGTGGAGTAAACCCCCAACTCGACCAGGCTGGAATTGCGCACCGGCAAAACGTTGAGACGACCTCGGAGAATCTGAAACGCCTGTTCCTTGGCCATGTTCTCCGGCCCGCCAATCTGCCACTTGGCGACCAACTGTTCCTTGGTCACCGCGCGATAGCCAATCTTCTGCGACCGCATGATTTCCACCTGGTCCATCTGGAAAATCGGGTCGTAACCGCCCGACGCCTGCGCGTCAAAAATCTGAACCGTCACCTTCTCGCGCTCGATCTTCATGCGCACGTTGGCGTAGTAAATGCGCGGCAGCGAAAACGTCACCGCCGCCGCCGTCAGCAACACCAGCAGGAAAACGCTGAGAATGATTGCCTTGCGCAGCTTGATGACGCGCCAATAATCCAGGAAATGTATCTTTGTCTCTTCCGGCATAATGACAATCAGCTATGGCCGCGCTCAGGAACGCAGAACAATCTGACCCTTTATGGTTAATATCACGACGCGTATCTGCTTAGCCCAGGACCCATAAAATATCAAGGTAAGAAACGGCCTTGCCTGCCCCGCGTTTGTTCGCGGTTCATTCAAAACAAACAGGAAAATGCAGATTCTCTTCCGCCTCTCGCCTTCAGCAGGAGGGACGGGGACTGGCACGGGAGTCACCTGCGCGAGGAAGAAACCCGGGTCCGCGCGTGTTGTTGGGATGCTCTTTCAGACAGGACGCGCAACCTGTTCAGAGACGGCCAGTCCCGCGCCGTCAGCAGGATCGGCCTGGGCGATTTACCAGCGAGGCGCCAGCCAGACCGGAGAACTCAAGGCACGAAGCGGAGATTGACTCCTGTTCCCGGGGCCCGCATCATCCTTCCAGCGCAATGGAAAAGATAATCAATGTCCTGCGGTTTGGGTGGCCCTATCTGCGGCCATACAAACAGCGAATGTTCATGGGCATGCTGCTTGCGGCTGTTTTTGGGCTTTCCAACGGTGTTTTCGTCTGGGCGACCAAGACGGTGCTCGATCGCCTCGTGCCCGATGCTGCAAGCCCTCTGGCTGCAACGACGTCCATGCCGGGTATTACATCTGAATGGGCGGCGAAGACGAAGGCCGTTGCCGATGAGATTCTGGATCCCTGGCTGCCTTTGAAGGGCCGCCCGCTGGACTGGAGACAAGTCCTCGGCGGTCTGTTGTTGCTCCCGCTGCCGGTGTTTCTGCGCGGTGCGGTAGGGTATCTCAGCGGCTATTGTTTGATGTGGGCCGGTGAACGCATGCTCAACAACCTGCGCACTGCGGTCCTCAAGAAGCTCAACACCCTGTCGCTGGACTACTTTCACCGATCCACCATGGGCGACTTGATCACGCGCATCCATGGTGACGCCACCGTTCTGAGGAACTGCCTTTCGAATGGATTGTCCGACGCGGTCAAGGATCCGACCACGATCGTTACCTTGTGCACCGCGATGTGCTTGATCGATTGGAAACTGGCACTGGCAGTCATGACCTTCTTCTCCATCGCCATCATTCCCATGCGGTTGTTGAGCAAGAAGGCGCGGCGGGCATCCCAAGGTCTGGTCAGCGCGAGCATCTCCCAAGCCAGCATGTTGGTGGAAGCATTCACCGGCATCCGCGTGGTGAAGGCCTTCTCGCTGGAAGGAGAACAGGTCAACCGGTTCTGCCGTCTTTCAGACCAACTGGTGCATCACGGCATGAAGGGCGTGCAGGCCCGCGGAATGGGCCATCCTGTCATCGAGACAATCTCCATGTTCGGTGTGGGTGTGATCGTATTGTGGATCATCTACACGGGTCAGACCCTTTCGAATACCTCCGCTTTCTTGATGAGCACTTTGCTCCTCTACCAGCCCGTAAAGAGGCTTGCCGCACTCAACATCATGCTCAGCGAGTCGAGTGTCAGCGTCGACCGCCTCATGCACATTTTCCAGGAACAACCCACCGTCAAGGAACCTCCTCAACCGAAACATCTCCCGCATTTTACCACCAGTCTCCGTTTCGAAGATGTAAGCTTCTCCTACGGCAAACAGATGGTTCTGCATAACATCAACCTCGACATCCCGCGTGGCTTCAAGCTCGGCATCGCCGGTGAAAGCGGCTGCGGCAAGAGCACGCTGATCAATCTTCTCTTCCGTTTCTATGACCCGACGCATGGCCGCGTCACGATGGATGGCATCGATCTCAGGGGAATCGCCGGCGCCGATCTGCGTGCGCAAATGGCACTGGTCAGCCAGGAAGTCGTCCTGTTCGATCTGACGGTGGCCGAGAACATCGCCTGCGGAAGGCGCGGCGCCACCCGTGCCGAGGTGGAGCAGGCCGCCCGAATGGCCGACGCTCACTCGTTCATCATGCAACTGCCCCATGGCTACGACTCGCGCATCGGCGAACGCGGCGTCACGCTCTCCGGCGGGCAGCGTCAAAGGCTCTCCATCGCCCGCGCGTTTGTCCGCAACGCACCCATCCTTCTGCTCGACGAAGCCACTGCCTCGCTCGATTCCCAGTCGGAAGGCGAAGTTCAGGCCGCGATCGATCGGTTTGCGGAGAACCGGACGGTTGTTACCATCGCGCACCGCCTCTCCACACTGACAGCCTGCGACCGCATCATCGTGCTCGATCGGGGACGCATCATCGAGGAAGGCACCTTCACAGATCTTCTGCAAAAGCGTGGCGCCTTCGCCGCCATGGCTCAACGCCAAGGCATGCTATCAGCGATCGATCCAGCCTGAACACTGCGCCGCGATCCGGCGCTCAGCTTGCCAGTCTCGCGTAGCGTTCCGAGACGAAATCCCAGTTGATCACGTTGTGGAACGCAGCGACATAATCCGGCCGGCGATTCTGATACTTGAGGTAGTAAGCGTGTTCCCACACATCAATCGTCAGCAGCGGTGTCCGGCCTTGGGAGAGCGGGCTGTCCTGATTCGAGGACTGCTCGATGGCAAGCTCCCTGCCGTTGAGCGTCAGCCACGCCCAGCCGCTGCCGAACTGGCCGACGGCTGCCTTGGTGAACTCGGCTTTGAAGCTGTCGAAGCTGCCCCACTTCTTTTCGATGGCCTTGCCCAACTCACCCACGGGTCTGCCGCCCTCGTTTTTCTTCAAGCACTGCCAGAAGAAGGCATGGTTGGCGTGGCCGCCGCCGCTGTTCTGCACCGCCTTGCGGATGTCTTCGGGCACGGAGCGCAGATCGCGGATGAGTTCCTCGATCGTCTTTCGACACAGCTCCGGATGGCCGGCCACCGCCTTGTTTGCATTGTTGACGTAGGTCTGGTGATGTTTGTCGTGATGGATTTCCATCGTTCGGGCATCGATGTGCGGTTCGAGCGCATCGAACGCATACGGCAGCGGTGGCAGCTTGAACGGTCCGGCTGGCGCGGCGTCGGCCGCCTGGACCTGGTTGCGCAGCAGCCAGGGCAGGGCGGTTGCTGCAGTGAGAAGTGCGCCCTTCTTCAGGGCATCGCGGCGTGTCATCATGGTTGTGGATCTCCTTATTGAGTTCTCGTTGTTTAGATGGGCGCAACTTACAACGAAAACACGAACTCGCAAGTGGAACCCTCCCCATGTCGCAGCCGGCGCACCGGCGGGTCTACAGCATGGCGCGAACGGCTTTGACGATGTCTTCGGGGTCCGGGAACTGTCCGGTTTGCAGCTTGGAGTAGATCTTCCCGCCGTTCACGCTAACTTCAAAGACACCTCCCGTGCCGGGAACGAGCGTGAGCGATTGGATGTCGGGCTTGAACTCTTCGAGCAGGCGTGCCGTCAAACTGACGGCTTTGGGCTCGTAGTTTCACTGGTAGCAATACTGTATCTCGACTTTGACTGACATGATTTCTCCGTGGGTTACACCCAAAACTAGTTTGGCTGCGGCAGCGCGTCAAGGTGGGCGCAGCAGTCACTAGAGCTGCCGCAAGCGGCGGAAAGCGGCGCCGAGGTGTGCGATCACGTCCGAGGCGATCAACGCTTCCTCGCCGATTTCCAGCGTGGCGATATCGCCGGCAAACCCGTGCAGCCAGACGCCCAGTCGCGCGGCATCAAACGGCGGGAACTTTTGCGCCAGCAGCGCGCCCATCACTCCGGTGAGCACGTCACCGACGCCGCCACTGGCCATGCCGGGATTGCCGGTGGAGTTGACGGTGATGTCGCCCGCGGGATTGGTGACGACCGTGCGCGCGCCTTTGAGGACAACGACGACTTTCGTCTCGGCGGCAAACCGCTTCGCGCAACCCCAACGGTCGCTCTGAACTTCCTGGGTGCTCGTGCCGGTCAGCCGGCCCATCTCGCCGGGATGTGGCGTGATGATCACCGGACCGCGCGCGTCGCGAAGCTGGTGGGTCTTGTTGGCGAGCACGTTGAGCGCATCGGCGTCGATCACCATCGGTTTGTCGCAGTGCTGGAGCAACCACGTGACGACCGCCTCAGTGGCTTCCGATTGGCCCAAACCGGGACCGATGGCGAGCGCATCGCATTTCTCCAGCAGCGGCGCAAGCGCTTCGGGGCCGGCCTCGGCGGAGTCGAATGGCTTGGGCATCACCTCGCGACATTGCGAAGCGATCACAGGCCAGACGGCGCGCGGGGCGGCGAGCGTCACCAGCCCGACGCCGCTGCGCATCGCGGCCTGGCTGCAAAGCACTGCCGCGCCGCTGTAACCTTCCGATCCAGCCACCATCAGCAAATGGCCGAAGTCTCCCTTGTGCGCGCTCGGGCGGCGGACCGGCAGCAGCGTGCGCGCGTCATCGAGCATGAAATAATCGCGGCCTGGCGGCAGTGTAGCGGTGAACTTCCCCGGAATGCCGATGTCCACGATGGCGAGCCGGCCGACATTGTCGATGGCGCTCTGCTGGAGCAGTCCGCTCTTGGGCAAACCGATGGTTGCCGTCACGTCAGCACGGACACACACGCTGGCACACTGGCCCGTGTTGGCATCGAGGCCTGATGGGATATCAATTGCCAGCGTCGGTCGCTTGGCGGCATTGATCACTTCAATCGCCTCGCGTATCGGGCTGCGCGGTTCGCCACTTGATCCGGTGCCGAGCAGGCCGTCCACGATCAACCCGCAGCCCGCAAGCATCTCGGCCACCAGTTCCTTCTGACGCGGGTCGAGGTGGATGATCCGCGGCCGGAGTTGTGCGAGCTTCTTCCAGTAGTACAACGCGTCAGCGGAGAACTCATTGGGATTGGAAGTGAGCACGACCGTCATCGGCCCCCAACCGCGGCCGGCTTTGAAGAAATGTTCCGCTGCGACGACCGCGTCGCCGCCGTTGTTGCCCTTGCCGACAAATAGCGCTACGCCGTGCTCGCGCGCCACGGTCATCGTTTGTGCGACATTGAAAACGCCGACGCCCGCGCGTTCCATCAGCTCCAGCCCCGGCACGTGTCCTTCTTCGATGGTGCGCCGATCCAGCTCGCGCATTTGTTCAGCGGTGACGATTTTCATGTCTGTGGTTGGTGATGCGTATCGCGTAACGGGTGTTGTTGACAATCCTGAATCCGCTGTCGATTGCTCACGAATATCGTTCTCATACCGCAAACCTCAGCGTGAGTCACGCATTACGCGTCCCCAATCGCACGAACCTGCCATTCATCGCGCCAGCAGGTTCACCGCATGGACGGTGCGCGTGCGTTCTTCGATCTCGGGCGGCAGGCTGCCTTTGAACCACGCCTTGGCGCGATAGGAGAACTCGCCGCCCTTCGGCAGGAACGACAGCGGGCCGCCGCGCAACGCCAACGGCTGGCTGCCGCGGGTCGCGGTATGTGGGTCTTCGTGGCAGCCGACGCACGACTTGATCTCGCCGGGTCGCGCATAGATCCACGTCAACTGGTTGTTGATCACGCGCCGGTCGCTATCAAGAACCTGCAGGTGCACGAGCCGGTCGGCGGGAAGTTCCACATAGAACGAGCCGTCGGGAGCGAGAGGGGCCGTGCCGAGCACGCGAGCGAAGGTGCCGCCGTGGTTCTTCCAGACAGGCTGGCCGCCCGTGTGTGTCTCGTGCCGGCCCACGACCGGCACGCCTTCGATCAGCCGCACCAGCCGGCCGCGCTGTGCTACTTCCTTTTCCCGGGAGTTGAACACACTCGCGCAGAAGAATCGTCCGCTGTAGGCGTCGCGGCTCACGGAATCCGCCCTCATCGGCGGTGGCCGGCGCGCAATGATCGGGCGCGCCTCGTAGTCGGCGGTGGCAGGATCGTTGTAGATGAGATCCAGTTTGCCCGTGCGCGGGTCGAGCCGGTAAAGGCCGAGATCCACTTTCTTGCGATCGGGTGTCTTCAATGTCGTCGCGCACAACAGCGTCCCGTCGCTCAGCGGCACCGGCGTGGTATAGGCGCGCGTTTTGAAATCGGGCGAGATGAGTTCCTCGGCATCGCGGCGTGGGCCAATGAGCGTCAACCCGCCCTGCGTCGAGACAACGATGCGGCCGTCGGGCATTGGCTGCGGTTGGGTGACGCGCAACACGCGATGGGTCAGCGGCGATTCCTGGCCGTCGTCGGGACCTTTGATGCCGTGGTCGAGAGCGCGCCAGAACTTGCGCCGCTCCGGCCCGTAGAGCACCACGTCATGCGTGCCGTCGGGAAACGCCGCATGCAGCGTCAGCTCGGTCTTATTGCGTGAGTAGAAGACCTCCAGCCGGCTGAACACAAGCCGCCCGTCGGGCAATAGCGCCGGCTCATTGTCGCGGCCGATGTTGGTCGCAATCGGATGCAGGTCGCTGCCGTCGGGGTTCATCACGTGAAGTGCGGTGCAGGTGTAGCCATGATACTCGTCGCGAATGCCGGTGCGCGTGGACGCGCAAACAATGCGCCCGTCGGGCAGGAACGCCGGGCCGACGTGGTGATACGGCCCGTGCGTGAGCTGCTGGAGGCCGGAACCGTCGATGTTCATCCGCCAGACGTGCCACCAGAGGCTGTCCTTTTCACGCCGCGTGAAGATCACCTGCTTCGCATCCCACGAAATCTCCGGTTCACCAACCCAGCCGTCCTTGAAGTGTGTGAGCGGCGTCACCTGTCCATCCGGCCGCGGCGGACTGAGAACGAAAAAGTTGTCGCCGGGCCGGTAGGATGGGCCTTCGTCGGTCACCGCATAGGTCTGCCGCCAACGGTCTGCCTGCTCGACGGTCTGTGGCGTGTTCGGGAGGTCGTTGTTGCCCTTGATGAACAGCAGCGCATTAAAATTCGTGCCAAAAATGCAGGGTTGTCCTGTCGCCACGTCGCTCCGTGACTCGGACCCGTTTGCGACCGTTTCATTCTTCGTCAATTCTGGTTCGATTTCACGTGCCAGAAGAACATCGCGCGCCACCTGCCGCACTGTGCCGAACGGATGCGCCGCCGCCGTGCGCCGCAGCACAGCGAGCGCTTCGTTGTCACCAATGTCGGCAAGCGCCTCCGCCGCCGCGTGGCGCACTTCCAGCACCGAGCCTTCGTCGTCGAGAACTTTCGCGATCAACCCGACATGCTTCGTCGCCTTCAGCAGGCCCAGAGCTCGCAGCAGCGCCTCGCGCCAGCGCGGGCAGGGGTCGTTGAACTCCTCTTCCTTCCACGTCTTGCTCCAACCGTAGTCGCCCTCAGACTTCGCGGCGCTCAGCGTCTCCGCGAGAGGCGCGATGGCGCGCGCGTCGCCGAGCCAGCCGATGGCCTTGGCGGCGTTGATGCGCACCCAGCCGTTGGTGTGCTGCAACAACGGCAGCAGCCGTGTCAGGTCCTCGCGCTCGGTGCAAACGCATGGCAGCCACGGTGAAACCCTCCGCACGTCGAACTTCGGCCAGACATAGGCCGGCTCCGGATTCGCGACGCGGCGCGACTGGCCGAGCCGCGCGAACGCTTGCTCAGCCGATTCCTGGCGCATGCCCGCCTTTTCAAGCAAATGCCGCGTCAGCAGATGGCAGGTCTCCGGCTGGTAAAGCATGAACGTGTCGTGGTCGCCCGGCAGATTCGCCATGATCAGCGGCGCCAGTTCGCGCAGTCGCGCGCGATCGCGCGGATCGTCCAACGGCAAGCGGCACAGCGCATGGGCAATCCAATAGGGCGTCTCCAACATCCGGTCCTCCGACGGGAACTTCATGTCGTCGTCGGCAGGAACTTCCGCGGGATATTTCTCATCCAGCCGCTTTGCGAACCGCGCGTAAGCCGTCAGCAGCGGCCCGACCGCGCGCCGGTCGCCGACATCGCCGAGCGCCTCGGCCGCGTTGCGCGCCCACATCGGATTTTCAAGCAAGCCAATGAGCCAGTCGCGTCCCGCGCCCTCGCCCAGTCGTCCGACGGCTCGGATACCGGCGCGGACCATCGGTCGCAGCGCGGATGCCGTGGCGGGCGACGGGCCAAGCGTCGCGATGATCGCCTCCGTCGCGCCCTTGCCACCGAGCGCCCCAAGAGCGCGCACGCCGCGCTCGCGCGGCCACGCCAACGCCGTGTCCACCGGCTTTGCGCGCTGGCCGTTGATCTCAATCTCACGGAACGTCGTTGGATAAATTTTTCGCTCGGAAGCGAAGCTGGTGATGCGCACGAAGCGCGCCTTGCGCGGCGGGAAGTTGACGGCCAGTGCCACGGGCGACTTCTCCTTGCAACGCACGACGCGCTCGAACTTCCTGCCGTCGAGGCTGGTGCTGACCTCGTAGTCCGTCATGCAATAGCCGGCGGCATACTGGTGGACCGTCACCTGACGCACTTCCGTGGGCGCGCCAAGATCGAGCTGGCACCATTGCGGCGGCTTGACGTTCTTCGTTTGCCAGTAGCCCGGCTCCAAATCGCCATCAATCAACACCTCCAGCGGCCCGTGGTAGACGCTCGATGCCGTCACCAACCACTGCGGCATGTTCACTTTCGGCCCGGCGAGCAAGGCGAGCACATCGGGCGGCGGGCGGTTTGCGGGAGCTTTCTTCCACCAATCACGCCACACCTGCGCCTGACGTTGTCGCTCGGCATCGGGAGCGAGGGCGTTGAAAGGGAACTCCATGCCGGTGAGATTTGTCAGCGCAACGTGCGCGGCCTGCCGCGTCAGCCAGTCGGGATCATCGAGTTTCTCCAGCAACGGCGCGACCGTCGCGCGACCGCCACACCAGCCGAGCGACATGGCCGCCTGACGTCGAACTTCAGCCGATGCATCCGCGAGCCGCGCCACGAGCGCCGCTTCGGCGCAATATGCCCGCAGGAAACCCAACGCCTCCGCGGCGCGAAGGCGCGCGTGCGGTGACGCATCGGCCAGTTTCGCGACATGCTCCGCCACTTGGCGATCATACGGTCCCAACGATGGTAATTCCGCCGCCCCCAATACAGCCGCGCACATCCATAGAGAAAGAACGTGTGTTAGCATGCGATCAAGCAATCATCATGAGTAAAATCCGCATTCGTAGGCGGTATCATAAAGGGCGACGATATTCTCCGGTGGCACATCGCCTTGAATGTTGTGGACGTTGTTGAAGACGTAGCCACCGCCGGGCATGAACGCCGTGACATTCTTGCGAACGTTGGCGGCAACCTGCGCGGGTGTGCCACGTGGCAGGATGTGCTGCGCATCGCAGCCGCCTCCCCAAAAAACCAGTTCGCGGCCGAAACGCCGCTTCAGCTCGGCGGCATCCATGTTGGCCGCGCTGACCTGCACGGGATTGAGGATGTGGATGCCGTTGTCCATCAACTCCGGGATCAGCCCAGCGCATGAACCACAAGTGTGATACCAAATCTTCGCCTGGGTGCGGGAGCGGATGTATTGCACGAGCCGCTTGTGGCGCGGCTTCACCATGCGCCGGTAGATGTCGGGCTGGAACAGCGGGCCGTTTTGCGCGGCAAGGTCGTCGCCGATCATGATCACGTCCACGATGTCGCCGACCTCGTCGAGGAAGAGACGAAACCAGTCCATCCAGAACTTCAACGTCTGGTCGAGCATCGCCTCGCAGAACTCCGGCTCGGTCATCAGGTCGCAGAACCATTGCTCCAAACCGCGCAGATACCAGCAGATTTCGTAGACCACACCGGAGATGCCGCTGACGACGGCGCAGGGCGTCTCCTTCTTCAGCCGCAGCGCGCGCTCGCGAAGGCCGGCGAACCGCGTTGGATCGTCACCCTTGGGCCACGGGTGGTTTTTCACGTCGGTGATCGTGGCATTCGCAAGTGGGTGGAGCGTGATGTCCATGTAGTTCGGCGCGTCCTCGGGCATGGACCAGCGGATGCCAAATTCGTCAGTGAGATCGTGCCATAGCCTGCCATCACGCCTCGCCTGGACGATGCCGCCTTTCCAACTCGACGGCGCGCCCGCGGCGATGTAGCGCGTATCCACGTGGAACCGCTCCAGCACTTTCTCGCACGGTTTCGCGAGTTGCTGGACAGCGTCCATGATAACGATGTCGTCCTGAATGCCGAGGTGGCGGATGAGATTTGCGTAAGCCTTGCGATGGATGCCGGTCTGGTTGCCGCCGAGGTCGAACGGCACGCGATCGGGAACTTCGTGGTTGAGCGCCTTCAGCACGCGCTCACGCGAGGTCATTGTTTCCCGCTTCGGCATGGTGGCATTTCCTTTCACAGACCGTGCACGTCCGCAACGTCACTCCTGGCTCTTCGGCTTCTGCTTGCCCTTCTTTCCTGTCTTGCCGGCTTTCTTTACAGTCGGCGCACCCTGGCCATCGGAGAGAGCGAGGGCGCGAATCTGCTCCGCCTGTTTGTTCCAGAGTTGCTCCAGTTCGTGAACCTTGTCGGGCATCGCGACCGCGAGGTTGTTTGATTCACAGCGGTCCTTGCTGAGGTCGTAGAGTTCCCATTGCCCGCCCTGCTTCGCGGCGCTAACCAGCTTCCAATCGCCGGCGCGGATGGCACGGTTCTCCTCGTGCAGCCACCAGAAGCAGTCGCGTGTCACTGTACCGTCCTGGGCAAAGGCAGAAACGATGCTCTTTCCGTGCGGCGGCGGCACAGGCTTGCCATCGAGCGTCTGTGGCCATGTGCCGCCGGCGAGCTCAACGATGGTGGGTGGCAGGTCCACGAGATGACCGGGGTTCTGGCGCAGTTCGCCGCGGGCCTTGATGCCGGCTGGCCAGTGGACGATGAGCGGGGTGTTGATGCCGCCTTCGTGAACCCACGTCTTGTGGCGGCGGAGCGGCGCGTTGGACGCGCTGGACCAGCCGGGGCCGAGGCAAAGATAGCTGCCCGCCGAGCCAGGGGCGGCGGCGGGATCATGGCCGTCACCGCGCACCATGATTTCGGCGCTCGCGCCGTTATCCGAGGCAAAGAAGATCACGGTATTATCGAGCGCGCCCATCGCCCTGACCTGGTCAAGCACGCGGCCGATCTCGCGGTCCATGCGGTCCACCATCGCGGCGTGGATAGCCATTTTGGTGGCCTGAAACTCGCGCTGCGCGTCGGTGAGTTCACTCCACGGCAACGGGAATCGGACCTCGCCGGGACCAAGTTTCGCGAACGCATCAGGAAAGTAATAGGGAGGGCCGACTTCGCGCTCCAAGGAGGAGAGCGCGCAGTTGACGATGCCCATCGCCTTCATCCGCTGCCAGCGTTCATTGCGGACAGTGTCCCATCCCTTGCGGTATTTGTCGCGGTAACGGGCAATGTCCTCCGCAGGCGCCTGCAACGGGAAATGCGGCACGGTGAAAGCAACGTAGCCAAAGAACGGCTGCCCCGCGTGCTTCTCCGCGTGCTCCTTCAGATCCTGGATGGCGTGCTCCGCGATGGCGGTGGTCGTGTAGTAACCACTGCCTGGCGCAACCGGCGGCAGTTTCACATCGTCTTCGAGATGGTTCTGCGGGTTGAAGTTGCGGCTGTGGTCTTCGAGACAGTAGGAACGGTCGAAGCCGCCCGCGAGCTGCGGTCCGTCAATGTGCCACTTGCCGGAATGATACGCGCGGTAGCCGAGCGGCTTCAGATACTCCGGAAGCAGCCGCGCCCATTTCGGCCGCACACCGCGACCGCCGCCCGCGATGCCCTCCATCCCGTCGCGCCTCACGGCTTGCGCATAGTAACCAGTCGTGATGCACGCACGCGAAGGCCAGCAGCGCGCGGTGTTGTAGAACTGCGTGAACCGCAACCCGCCGCTGGCAAGCTTGTCGAGGTTCGGCGTGGCGATCTCGCCGCCGTAGCAGCCGGGGTCGGAATAGCCCATGTCGTCGGCGAAGAAAATGAGCACATTCGGTTTCGCAGCCGGCCCGGCAGCGACAGCGACAGCGGCGGGAATGAGAAACGCGGCAAAAATCCATCCAGCAAGAGTGCGCTTCATGATGATGTCCGTTGTATCAGAACTTATGGTTTCTGCAATAGTGCGGGAGTATCAGGCTTGTCCTCGTCAAACACCCGCCCTGCCATTTCACACCGGCCACGGGCCCTTGAAACCGGTGTCGGCCAGTTTCAGTTTATGGAGTTGAGCGAAGAGCCTGAACTTGCGCGCGTGGTCGCCGGTGAAGAGGAGGTTGTGGTGGCCTTTGACCATGCAAGCGTCTTCGCGGTCGGTGATGACAACCTCGACATTGGTGGTGCAACCGCCCGCCGGCGGCATCGCGTGCGATTTCACGACGCGGCCCGCATACACGTCCAGCGCCGGTTCCTTGCCGGGATAATAATGGATCATTGTCACGGGCTCGTCCGGCTTCCAGAAGACCTGAATGGCGCAACTACCCTCGTTGGTGTGCGTGAAGCGCCGCAGCAAATATGGCAATTCCGGCCCCCTCGGCCCGCGCATCCGGGTCGCGCAGGTGCAGTGCGAAGCGTAGTAGTGGTTGCGTTCGGTATCGTAGCATGGGTTGTGCTGAAACCCCGGCTGGCCGAGCAGCAACTGGCCAAGCAGTTGGCCGTAGGCCGCCGGCATGTCGTTCTCGCAAACCGCCGGCACCAACGTGCTATTGAGCGCGGAGAAACTCATGCACGGTTTGAGCATCCCGCGCCGCAGGCAGGTCATCGCCACACCATCGGCGCGTTCGTCGGCCAGCAGCTTCTTCAACGCCAGGTGTGCGCGCGCGGCATTCTCCAACGCCTCCTTCGTGATGCCGCGCTTCCCTTTGGCCCCGCCGCTGAACCGCGCGACGAACCGCCGCGCTTCCGCGTCGAACGCGACCTTGCCGAACTCATCGGCATAGCGCGCGAACGGGATGACGCTGACCTTCGTGCCGAAGAACGCCTCGACAACCTCCGCCGGTTTGTTCACGTCGGTGACGCTCAACAACCGGCTCTGCGCCATGAGCTTTTTCGTATGGATCATCCGCAGCCCGCTCTCAATGGCATCGAGGTTCTCGAGCGACTGGATGAAATAAACTCCCGGCCGCCGGTACGCCGCCACCGGCCCGTGCTTCACACCGAGGCCAATGTAGAAGATCGCGGGAATGCCGGACTTTTCGGCAGCCTTCAACAGCAACTCGGCGTGCGCGAGACTGCGGTTGTAGAACATCACCAGCAACAGTCCGTCCGGCTTCTGCGTTTCCAGTTCCTGCGCCAACCGCTGCGCGCCGGCCTCGTCCGCGATGGATGTATCGTCCATCACGAGTTTCAGCCCAAGCTTCTGCTCCATCTTCCGCAGCGCGGTTGCGTATTGCCGCTGCCGGCCCTCAGCGTCGTAATCGTTGCCCGGCCAGCTCCACCAATCGTCCGGCTTCGTCTTGAACGTCTTTGATGGCGGATACAGAAACGCCACACGCACCGTTGCGCCCTGCTTCGCCGCTCGCGCCCATGTCGCGACCTCCGCCGCGTCGGCCACCATCGGAGCAAGCGTCATCCCGCCCAGCGCCGCCCCGGCGATGGCGAAAAACTCCCGCCGATCCAGTTGGCAGCCACACGCACAGGTTGAATCATGATCGTGTTTGTTCATTGCATCCTCCATCTCAACGCCTGGACTTCGCTTTACCGGGTTTGGCAGGTTCTGACGGTCCGGCTTGCCGTCGAAACTCCGTCTCCAGCGCCTGCCATTTCGCTTCCATCGCCTGCGCGCGTTCCGGCTGTTCCCTCACGAGGTTCTTCCTCTCACAGCGGTCGGTGCTCAGATCGAACAATTCCCACGCATCCCCGTCTTCGCGCGCCGAGACCAGTTTCCAGTCACCCATCCGCAGCGCGCGATTGCCTTCGTGGTTGAAGAAGACAAACTCGCGCTCCACCGCGCCGTCGCGCACGAAGGCCGGCGTGAGACTCTTGCCCGGCAGCGGCGGCGCGTCGGCAGACAACGTGGCCTTGCCACCCGCCAGGTCGAGCAGCGTGGGCACAAAGTCAATTACGTGTCCCACATCACGCCGCAGTTCGCCGCGCGCGGCAATGCCCTTGGGCCAGTGAACGATCAACGGCGTCGAAATACCACCCTCGTTCACCCAGACTTTTTGGCGGCGGAATGGCGCATTGCTGGCGCTCGCCCATCCGGGGCCGACGCAGAGGAACGTCTGCCACGATCCCGGCGCGGCCGCGCGATCATGCCCGTCACCGCGCACCATTAACGTCGCGTCGGCGCCGTTGTCAGACAGGAAGAAGATCACCGTGTTCTCCATCGCGCCCATCGCCCGGAGTTGCTCCACCACGCGCCCGATCTCGCGGTCCATGCGATCCACCATCGCCGCATGGATGGCCATCTTGGCCGCCTGAAACCGCCGTTGCTCATCCGTCAGGCTCTGCCACGCGACGGCGTAACGGCTCTCACCCGGCCCAACCTTTTCGAGCAAGTCCGGTTTGAAGTAACGCGGAGAGAGCTTTTCATCCCGCGCCGCTAACGCGCAGTTGACGATGCCCATCTCGCGCAGCCGCCGCCAGCGCCGCTCGCGCACCGTGTCCCAACCTTCGAGATAACGGTCGCGGTACTTCGCAATATCCTCCTGCGGCGCGTGCAGCGGGAAGTGCGGCGAGATGAACGCGAGGTAGAGAAAAAACGGCTGTCCAGCGTGATGGGCCGCGTGGTCCTTTAGAAAACCGATGGATCGGTCGGCAAACGCCGTCGTCGCGTAGTAGCCGCTGTCGGGCTTCACCGGCGGCGCCTGCACATCGTCCTCGTAGTGTTGCACCGGCGAGAAGTAGCGGTCCCAGTCCTGGAACCAGTAGGAGTGATCAAAGCCGCCGTCCGCCACCGGCTTCGGCGCGCCCATGACGTGCCACTTGCCGGCGTGATAGCTGCGATAGCCGAGCGGCTTCAGATGATGCGGCAGCAACCGCGCCCAATCCGGCAGCCGGCCGCGCGGCGGGTCCATGCGGATTTGCTGCGCGTAGTAACCGCTCATGATGCACGAGCGCGTCGGCCAGCAGCGCGCCGTGTTATAGAACTGCGTGAACCGCAGGCCACTCGCGGCGAGCTTGTCGAGGTTCGGCGTCTGAATCTCGCCGCCGTAGCAGCCCGCATCGGAGAACCCCATGTCGTCGGCAAGGATGATGATGAAGTTCGGTTTCGCATCGGCGGCGAGAGCTGACCACGGAAGACACAGGAGGAGGGGAAGTAGGAGCGATCGAAACCGCCAGGCAGGTTGTTTTAAACGCATGGTCCTTCCGTGTGTTCGGTGTCTTCCGCAATTGGTCTCGCTATTCTGCTCGCGCATCCGGTCAATCTCAAGCCGGCTGTGCTCCCAACGGCTGCGCAACTCTTCCGGCTCGCAGCGCAGTGCCAGTTCGCGCTGCGCTAACGCCCGCTCGCCAGTCCTCGCGCGGTGTTTCCTTTCTTCCTGATCGATGTCAGCAACTCGCCAAGGCGTTTCACGATGTCGGGATGCTCGTTGTAGAGGTTCGTCGTCTCAGCAAGGTCTTTCTCAAGGTCATAGAGTTGGCCCGGCGGCGCATCGGGTTTGAGTTGGCCGTCGGCGGTGTAGTCGCTGGTCTTGCGGCCGATCTTCCATGGTTGCATCCATGGCCCTGTCAGGTCGGTGGAGAAGCCGCCGGAGCCGCGCTTTGGGAAGAAGAGCCACTTTCCCTCGCGGACACCGACGCCACCCGTGCCGATGAACGTCGCGAATGTCCGCACGGGCTTGCGACCTGGCGTGTCGAGCAGCGCCGGCAGTGCGTTGAAACTGTCCGGCCCTTCTTCCGGGCCGAGGTTGCGTCCGAGCACTGCGGCGAACGTCGCCAGCATGTCGGTCAGCGCAATGAAATCGCCCGCGCGCGTGCCGGCGGGGATGCGTCCCGGCCAGCGCGCGATGAACGGCACGCGATGGCCGCCTTCCCACACGTCAGTCTTCTGGCCGAGCAGATCGCCGTTCGCAAAATGGCCGGCCTTCACCGCATCGCGGTGCAGCACGCCACCGTTGTCGCTCGTGAAAAAGATGAGCGTCTTCTCCGCGAGGCCGAGCCGGTCGAGCGCGCCAAGAACCTCGCCCACGGCCCAGTCGAGTTCCTGGATGTAGTCGCCATATGCGCCCATCCCACTGCTGCCTTGGAAGCGTTTGCCGGGCGCGATCGGCACGTGGACGTTTATCGTGCCGTAGTAGAGGAAAAACGGGCGGTCCTTGTTCCGCTCAATAAACGCGACGGCTTTCTTCGTGTGCAGCTCGCACAGTTCGTCGTGCTTCACCAGCGCGGACTTGCCACCCTGCAAGACGCCGTGTGGAAACTTCGGCGGCTGCGCCGGCAGGATTTTGATCGGGTCAGCCGGGTCGAGGCCGACAACGCGATGGTTGTCCACGAGTACCTGCGGCGGCTCGTTGTGCGTCATCGCTGTGCCAAAGAACGAATCGAAGCCGCATTCCAGCGGCCCCGGCTTGAGTTCGCCGTTCCAGTCCGGTTCTTTCACGCCGTAGCCAAGGTGCCACTTGCCGACGAGTGCGGTGGTGTAGCCGGCTGACTTGCAGAGTGAGGCGATAGTCATCCGCTCCGGCTCCACGAGACAGTCGCGGTTCCACTTCCGGCCGATGCGGTAGTACTCGCGGCCTGTGATGATCGCGTAGCGCGTCGGCGTGCAGACGGCACAAGGGGAGTGTGCGTCGGTGAAGAGCCGCCCTTGTTGGGCGAACCGGTCAATGTTCGGCGTTTTCACCCTCGTCGCGCCGTAGCAGCCCAAGTCTCCATAGCCTAGATCGTCGGCGAGAATAAAAACGATGTTGGGATTCCGGATGGGCTCGGCGCGGGACGAGGCCAACGAAGCCAGGAACAGAGCGGCGAGGAAGACGCGGAGTGGTTTCATGGCGATTTCTTCTGCACGGCGGGATACGGCCGCGCAGCGATAAGGTGTTGCCCGTCGGAAAAACCTTCGGGGCGGCCCGCGAGCCGCTCGATGAGCCGCTGGCGCCATGGCTGCACTGCGGGGAGTTTCGAGAGGTCGTGTTCCTCGCGCGGGTCCGAGTCCAGGTCGAACAACTGCTCGGTGCCGTCCGCGGGACGCCAGATGTATTTGAAATGGCCGTCCGTGAGCGCGTGAAACGCCTGGACCTTGCTGTAGCAGGGCGCGTGTTCGAAGTGCAGCCAGTCGCGTGCCACACGGCCCTCGCCGCGCAATGCCGGCACCAGGCTGAAACCATCCGCAGTTTTCGGACGGCTGATGCGCGCCAATTCCATCAGCGTTGGCAGAATATCTTCGAGACAGACCGGCTGGTCGCAACGCCCGCCGGGTTTGAAACCGAGCGAGGGTGAACCGGCGACGATGAGCGGAATGTTGGCGGAGCCTTCATACGGCTCGCATTTGCGGAAGTAGCCGTGGTCGCCGAGCATCTCGCCATGATCGGAGCTCACCACAATGACCCACGCCCGCCCGGCCTGCTCACTGCGGGCCTTGAAGGCGGCGATCAGCGGGCCGATCTGTTCGTCGAGGTGCTCGATCAACCCGAAGTAACCGGCCTGCGCGCGCCGCAACACCTCGTCTTCCAGCCGGACGCGATGCCCCTGCTTGTCGCCCGCCGGTGACAGCACTGCCCAATCCACCCAGTCGCCGTGCGCCGGGCGCGGCAGTTCTTTTCTCAGAAGCGCATCGAAAAACTTCTTCGGCGGGAATAACGGCGGATGCGGCGAATAGAACGACGCGGTCAGGAACAACGGCTGGCCGGCGGGCGTGCTACTGACGACCTGCTGGGCTTGCCGTGCAATCCACGCGGTGGGATGAAGCGCATCGGCGAGCGGCCACGGCGCGGCGGGCCAGAGATTGTTGTTCAAGCCGAGTCTCGCGACCACGCTGCGAATGCCGCCGCAATCCGGCGCGGCTTTCTTGAGGTCGGCGTCGTAGTCGTCGTCCGCCACGTATGTCGAACCCAGAATCTGTTTCTGATAACCGCAGGTGCCGCTCCCGGGAAGCTGGTGCATGTTGCGACCAACGAGCACCGTCATGTAGCCGGCGTCGGCCAACAATCCCGGCAGCGTCGGCGTCGTGATCGGTCTGGCCCCATAGCCCACGACCCCGCTGGCCTGCGGCGACGTGCCGGTCAACAACGCATAACGTGCAGGGATGCACGATGGCACAGTGGAATACGCTCGCCGGAAAAGCACGCCCTGCCGCACAAGTTCGTCCAACCGCGGCGTGTGCACAACCGGATGGCCGAGTGCCGACAGGCAATCCCCGCGCATCTGGTCGGGCATCAGGAACAAGATGTCCGGCCTCTCCGCGGCCTGCGCGTCGAGCGCCGGCGCGAGCAGCGCGGCGGCGAGTGTGAACAACCGGTGAGCCTTCATGCAAATCACTTCGCCTTGGGTTCCACGGCTGGTTTCGCGGGCTTGATGCGCACATCCTGCGGCGGCGGGAACTTCGCCAGTGTCCGCGCCCATTCGGGTTGCATGCCTTCCCTGAGCGACCAAACCGTGACATTGTCGAGTTCCATCACGCCGCCTTCAAGACCGCCGACCATGACGAAGTGTTTATCGCTCTTGTAGCTGGGATGTTTGCCGTAGAACGTCGGACCGTTGGCGAACTGCACCACAACTTCATCGGCGCGCTTCTCCACCATCACGTGATACCAACGCCCCGGCTCCAGTTTGAAATCCGGTGCGCTCGCGATCTGCAGGCTGTCGCCGTCCGCGAGCAACAGCGCGCCGTTCGCACCCCACGTCACCCGCGCGATGTGATGGCCTATCTCGATGAACGGCGGGATCGAACGGCGCTGGCCCGCCACGAACGGCTTGCCATCCACGATGCGCATGGAGAATCGCAGGATGTAATCCTGCGGTGTCTTCGCGAGCACGATGCGCGGGTGCAGGCCCTGATGCGTCTTGTGCGACGCCTGAAACTCCGGCGACGAAGGCCGCCCGCGCAAGACGCCGTCCTCGACAACCCAGCGTGTACCCTGGTTCGGAACCCATGAATCTCCGTCCTCCGCCTTCTTTGGTTTCAGGTCGTTGCGCGGCTTGGAAAAGTCGTCGGCGAAAATAACCTTGTCAGGCACGAGCATCAGCGGTTGCAGCGTGGATTCCGCAGCGCGAGCGTGCGCAGCAAGAACCAGCGCAACAATGGCCAGGAAGACGGTAGTTTGTTTCATAGCATATCGCGGAATGTTGGATGTTACTTCGCCGCTGCCGCCTTCCTGCCTTTGGCGCGCTGGGCCGGCTTCTTGCCGGGGACGACGACTCCTCCTTTGTGAATCTTGACTTCGACGTCGTTCTTCTGGGCCGCGCCGGGTGTGCTGCGGCCCTCAGCGATGAGCCTCTCCATCAACGCTTTCATCCCGGCGACCTGTTCCGGTTTCTCCGCTGCGAGGTTCTTCGTTTCACTGAGGTCGTCGTCGAGATTGTAGAGCCGCGCGTCCGTCTTCGCCTGCGGGTCGCGTTCGAAGATGAGCTTCCACGGACCCTGGCGGAGACCGGCGACGCCGCGGGCCGCGCAGCTCACGGCGTGGGCGCGCACCGGTTCGCAGCCGCCCCGCAGCAAAGGCAGCAGGCTGAAGCTGTCTTCGCCGGCGTTGTCCGGCAGCTTCGCGCCGAGGACGTCGGCGAGCGTGGCCATGATATCGGTCTGATGCACGAGTTGCCGGCAGACGCTGCCGGGTTTCACCACGCCGGGCCAGCGCACGACATAGGGCACGCGATGGCCGCCTTCCCACACGTCGGCCTTGTAGCCACGCAACGGCCCGCTGGGAAAGTGGCCCTTCGCCTCCATCTCCTTCGCGCCTATGTAGGGCGCGCAGCCGTTGTCGCTCGTGAAGAAGACCAGCGTGTTGTCCGCGACTCCGTTCTTCTTGAGCGCGTCGAGCACGCGACCGACGATGGCGTCGGTTTCCATGACGAAGTCTGGATAGGTCATGCCAAGACTGCTCTTGCCTTTCCACTCGTCGGCAACAGCCAGCGGCGTGTGCGGCGCCGTCAGCGGCATGTAGAGCAGGAACGGCTGCTTCGCCGTCGCCTGCCGGGCGATGAACTCGCACGCGCGGTCGCCGAGCGTCGGTAGAATCAGCTCCAGCTTCCAGTCTTTCAGCGCGGGGCCTTGCAAGCTCGCCAGATGGTTCTTCAGCAACTCGACCGGCAGAAGCTCTGACGGGATGCTGACGGTGCGGTCGTTCTCAATGAAACAATACGGCGGCCAGTTCGGCACGTCGGTGCCGAAGTATTCGTCGAAGCCACGCGTGGTCGGCCCGCCGGCGATGGGTTTGGAAAACAACTCCCGCCACGCGGCCCGGTGTTCGTCACTCGCTGCGATCAGAGTTCTGCCGACATGAAACAGTGCGCGTTTGTCTTCAGGAATTCCCCAGTCGCGGCCGAGGTGCCACTTGCCGACGCAGGCCGTGCGGTAGCCGTGCTGCTTCGCGAGGCCGGCAATGGTCAGCCGGTCCGGCGCGATGAGCGGGTCGCCGAACACGCCGACGATGCCCGATTGCAGCCGCGTGCGCCAGTGATAGCGCCCTGTCAGCAGCGCGTAGCGCGACGGCGAGCAAACGCCCGATGAAGAATGCCCGTCGGTGAAGCGCATTCCCTCAGTGGCAAGTCGGTCCATGTTCGGAGTCGGGATTTTACCGCGTTGCGGGTTGTTGCACTGCATGTCGCCGTAGCCGAGATCGTCGGCGAGGACGACGAGGATGTTGGGCCTCTGTGGCGTGTCAGCGGCGGCGGCGTTGTCGTAGAGGACACAGAGCGATGCGAGGAGGAACGTGAGGAATTTCATGGCGTCATCTCGTTATCTCTGGAGTGTATGGCCGCGGCTGCGTGGCTTCCGTCACCTCGGCGGACTATGCTCGCTCCACTGCGGTTTCGGTCGACAAATCTGTTCCCAGCCGGGATTGTTCCACTCCACCGGATAACCCGCGCACTGCTGCGGCCGCGCGGGATAGACGACGCAGTCGTTGTCGCTCAGGAACAAACACGGCGATGCGGGATCGCCTTTGATCACAAGATCGTGCCGATCGCGCGCCAGTTCAGCGTAACACTGGATGAACTCGTGCTCCGTCAAACCCAGCAACGTCGCCAGCCGCGTGATGTCGGCGTCGGTCAGATGAATCTGCCCCGGAATCCGGCAACATTCACCACAGTGCGAGCAATGAAAGTCCGTTGTCACTCCAAACGCTCTCAGTTCTGTTTGACGGCCTCCTCCAACTGCGATGGGACTGGCGTGACGGTGGCGCGGTGGCGCTCCACTTCCTTTGCGATGTCGGCAAGCACGCCGGGATGATCCTTGGCCACGTCGAACCGCTCACCGGGATCACTGCCGAGGTCGAACAGCAATGGCGGGTCGTGCGGCGCGGGCGGTTCCTTGTCGTAGCCGGAGCGCGTGATGAAGTGCGCCTTGAAAGACCCCTTGCGCACAGCGAAAAGCTGCGTGCCGCGGTAGTAAAACATCGTGTCGCGCTTGCCGGGTCCCGTGCCAAAGAGCAACGGCGACATGTCCACGCCGTCGAGAAGCAGATTGCGCGGGAGCGTCGCACCGGCCAGCGCCGCGAATGTCGGCAACAGGTCGAGCGAGCTGGCCAGTTCGTGATTGATGACGCCGGGCTTGATCCGTCCAGGCCACCACGCGATGCCCGGTTCACGCATGCCGCCTTCCCACGTCGAGCCTTTGCCGTCGCGCAGCGGGCCAGCCGAGCCTCCGTGCGTTTCGAAGGTCAGCCACGGGCCGTTGTCGCTGGTGAAGAAGACCAGCGTGTTTTCCGCCAACCCTTCGGCGCGCAACGTATCGAGCACCTGGCCGACGCTCCAGTCGAGTTCCTCCACCACGTCGCCGTAAAGCCCGCGCCGGCTCTTGCCGTGGAATTTCTCCGAGGCGAACAACGGCACGTGCGGGAAGTTGTGGGCGAAGTAGAGGAAAAACGGTTTCGCCTTATGGGCGCGGATGAACTTCAGCGCCTCGGCGGTGTAGCGCGGCGTGAGCTGCGTCTGGTCGGGACCGCGTTCGAGCACGACCGCGTCGCGCATGAACGGCGGCTTCCAATACTCGCTCTTCGGCGCCCAGAACGCTGCGCGGCCTTTGGGTCCGACGCTGGTATCGCGATCCATGTCGTTGGAGTAGGGGATGCCGAAGTAAGAATCGAAGCCATGGCTGGTCGGCAAAAACTGCGGGTGATGCCCGAGATGCCACTTGCCAACGCAGCCCGTGGCGTAGCCGCACTCCTTAAGCATCCTCGCAATGGTCAACTCGGTTGCAGGCAAGCCGCCCGTCGAGTTTGGAAAAAGCACGCGGCGTTTGTCGCCGCACATGCCGCTGCGGATCGGCAACCGGCCCGTCATCAACGCCGCGCGACTCGGCGTGCAGACTTCCGCCGCGACGTAGAAGTCGGTGAACCGCATGCCGTCGGCAGCCATGCGGTCGAGGTTCGGCGTGCGGATGCTCGGATGCCCGTAGCAGGCGAGATCGCCGTAGCCGAGATCATCGGCGAGGATGACGACGATATTCGGCCGAGACGGCGTTGCCGCATCGGCCCTGCCGGCGGCGATGAGCGCGACGCTTGCGATAGCGATGGTCTGAATGATGTGTTTCATGTTCTTCGCTCTTCTCGCGATTCCTTTGTGCCAGGCTGGGCGAAAACGTCGTTTCGTCGTGGGTCAGTTCTGCTGCTGTTTCTTGCGCTTCTTGCCGGCCTTGGCTTTTTTCGGCCCGTCAGGGGCAATCTTGCCGGTGGCGGGACTAAGTTTGTCGAGAGCGGATTGCAAGCGTCCACGGGCGGCGATGGCAGCCTCGTCCTTCGTGTCGGCAGCGACTGTCTTCTCCGCGAACGGCGCGTCGCTCATATCGTACAACTCACCGCTCTGGGTGAGCTTGAAACCCTGCTCGCGAGCATACCATCTTGCGCCAAGCTGGACAAAGACCCAGTCGCGCGATGTGCCTTTCCCGCCACGCAACTGCGGTGCGAAACTCCGGCTGTCAAACGTCGCACCCTCCGGCATTTTCGCGCCGGCCAGTTCGGCAAACGTCGCGAAGAAGTCGCTGAAGTCCACCAGGTCGTTGAGAACCCTGCCGGCAGGCATTGTGCCTTTCCAACTCGCGATAAGCGGCACGCGGCTGCCGCCTTCGAGCATGGAGCCTTTCTGGCCGTTGATCTTGCGGCCGTTGATAAGTGACCGGTCGGCGCCGAACCGCGCGGTGCCGTTGTCGCCAGTAAACACAATGAGTGTCTTCTCGCGCAGGCCGAGCTTGTCGAGACAGGCGACGAGCCGGCCAACCTGCTTGTCGAGATAGGCGACGTTGTCTTCGTAATAATCCGCCTTGCCCTCGCCCTTGCTATCCGGCGTGCGCAGGATCGGGCCGTGAATGAAGTGCGTTGGAAAGTAAAAATAGAACGGCTCCTCGCGGTGCCGTTGGAGAAAATCCAGCGTGAAGTCCATGCACACGTCGGGGCAGTAAACGTCCTGCTTTGTCTCGACGAGCTGGCCGTTCTTGGTGTAGCTCGTCTTCCAGTACCATCCACCCGCCGTCGGGTCGGTGAGCCATTCGTCGAAGCCCCAGTCGCCGGGCGTGTCGCTCATCTGCCGCCACTTGCCTGCCATGCCGGTGACGTAGCCGGCCTGCTTGAGAGTGCGGGCGAGCGACGGCTCATTCTTGAACGACGGGTTGTGGGCCGACGGGTTCGTCGAGCCGCCCGTGCGGAAGCCGTAGCGGCCGGTGTTGATCGTGCAACGCGATGGTCCACAAAGCGGCATTGAGAAACAGTGCGTGAACCGGATGCCGGATTTCGCCAGCGCGTCGAGATTGGGCGTCTTGTCCTTGAACCGGTCGGAACCGTAGCAACCGACGCCGTCGAGGCCGTAGTCGTCGCTGAGAATGAAGAGGATGTTCGGCCGCGCTGGTTTCGCGTCATCTGCCGTGCCGGTGGCGGCAAGCGCGAGACTCGCGATGATGATGGTTTGGATGATTCGTTTCATGTTCGTTGGGTCCTCGTTTGCCTGGGCGGCTGAGATTCCCGTCTTCTCCTACTTCCTCTTGCCCTTCTTCTTCCCGCGGCCTTCGTTCGGATACGGTTTCACATGCGCGCGCTCCGCCCATGCTTCCCATTTCGCGGAGAGGACTTCCACTTTGTCAGGATACTGCGCGGCGAGGTCGTGCTGTTCCGTGCGGTCGGTTTTCAAGTCGTAGAGTTCCCACGGGCCGTTTTTGCCAAGGCGCACGAGCTTGTCATCGCCGACCCGGATGGCAGCATTGCCTTCGTGCTCCCAGAAGAGCGCGTCACGCTCGATGGGTTTGTTGGCGAATGCCGGCACCAGACTGCGGCCTTCCATCGGTTGAATCGCCTTGCCGTTGAACTGCGACGGATACTGTGCGCCGGCGACATCGACGCAGGTCGTCATGATGTCCACCAGATGGCCCGGCTGCTGGCGGAATTCGCCCGGCGTCTTGATCTGCGCGGGCCAATGGACGATCAGCGGTGTGGCGATGCCTCCCTCGTGATTGAAATGTTTGTAGCGGCGCAACGGCGTATTGGAAAGCGTCGCCCACGACTGGCCCTCAAAGACGGTGGATTTCGCCGAGCCGGGCGGGTTGCCATCAAGTCTCCCGTTCGGCCCGCTCTCGGCATTCGCGCCGTTGTCGCTCATGAACATGATGAGCGTGTTCTCCAGGATGCCGCGCTGCTTGAGCGCCGCCACAAGCCGGCCAAC
Organism: Verrucomicrobiota bacterium; assembly: GCA_016235595.1. Taxonomy (GTDB): domain Bacteria; phylum Verrucomicrobiota; class Verrucomicrobiia; order CAIQCK01; family CAIQCK01; genus CAIQCK01. The sequence goes on along the minus strand of JACRJX010000048.1, from coordinate 95,768 downwards.
CGCCGTGTCCATGTGCGCGACGACCGCGGCATAAATCGCCATGATGTGATCGAAGCGATCCTGCTCCGCCGGCGTCAATTCGTCCCACGCCTTGACTTGTTCCGGTCGCGGCGAAAGCGGCCATGCCTTGTCCATGAGGCCCATCCCAATCTGCTTCGCATGGCGCTGCAAACGGAGCTTGTCCCAGCCGATCATGTACTTGCCCCGGAATTTCGCGATCTCGTCCTGCGGCGCCTGTAACGGGAAGTGCGGCGCGTTGTGGCACAAATGCAGGTAGAACGGCTTCTTCGCAGCGAGCGCATCGTCAATGAACTTGATGCCGAAGTCCGTCCAAAGATCGGTGGAATACCACTCGTTTGGCAATTTGCCGCCGCCGCGGCCGGCGTTTTCGCCGTCAAGGAAAAGCTCGGCGTGCTGACCGTCGGGATAGTAGAAGCCGCCGGCCGCCGCGTTGAGCGAACGATCGAAACCGCGCTTCCACGGCACGACGCCTTGGTTCTGGCCCACATGCCACTTGCCGCTCATGATGGTGAAGTAACCCGCTGGCCGCAAAACCTCGGCGATGGTCACGCAATTGTCATTGAGACAGCCGCGATAACCCCGTTCGCCCTTGTCCGCTGTCATGTGACCAACGCCCGCTTGATGCGGATAGAGACCGGTCAGCAGCGACGCGCGCGTGGGGCAGCATCGTGCCGTGTTGTAGAATTGCGTGAAGCGCAGGCCATTCGCCGCGAGCGCGTCGAGGTTCGGCGTGGGAATTTCCGATCCGTAGCAGCCCAGATCAGAAAAACCCATGTCGTCAACGAGAATGACAACGATGTTGGGTTTCTGCGGGTCGGCGGCGCTGGCGAGCCACGGGACGCACAGAAGACACAGGAGAGATATGAGAAAGCGTTTCACAGCAGTGTTTCCTTTTCCATTTTCGTTTTAAACTGCCAGCAAGGACGCGGACTAGTTGTCGTCATCCTCTTTATGGACCTTCTTGCGCTTTCGTCCGCTTCCGTCTTGATTCGTGACCTTGACCTGGCCGGGGTAAGTAACACCGAGGTTCTGAGAATGTTGTTTTCCCCCGCCGGGAAGCCACTTGCCGAGGTCGCCGCTCGCAGCCTTGAGGGTCCATGAATCGGCAGATTGTTTCATCAGGCTGCTGAGCCACTCATCCATCTTCCTGACGAGCGCCTCATGAGCAGGATCATTCACGAGGTTGTTTTTCTCCCAAGGGTCTTTGCTCAGGTCGAAAAGCAGCCAAGGTTTGTCAACCGTGCGAGCATACATGAGGTCGCGTGTCCGAATCGCGCGCCAGCCGGGCCATGGCACGTAAGCATAGGCCATCTCCAGATAAACGTAATCACGAGGCGGTCGGGCGGCTTTGCCGGCAAAGAACGCGGAGAAATCCACGCCATCCAGTCCTTTGGGCATTGGCACCCCGGCTAGTCCTGCCAGGGTGGGATACACATCCGGCGTTCCGAATGGATCCGCAATGACACGACCTGCCGGCAGGCTGCGCGGGTAACGGATCAAGAACGGCACGCGAGCCGATTCTTCGTAAGGCCAGCGTTTGGCCTTGTAGCCCTGACAACCGATCATGTCGCCGTGGTCGGAGGAATAGACCACGATGGTGTCTTCGGCCACGCCCGCGCCGTCGAGGGCGGCGAGGAGTCGCGCGAACTGCTGGTCCAAGGCTTCGATCATGCCGTAATAATCCGGCAAGCATTCTGCTGCGCACTCCGCAGGCGCGCCCGGCGGTACGTTGGGAGGAATGGTGATCTTGGAGAAGTGTTTTCGCAGTTCCGCTGGAGCCTTGTAAGGCGAATGAGGCCATATCCACGAGACGAACAACATCCAAGGCGCCTTCTCCTTGCTTTTCTCGGCGATGAACTTGAGAGCGATGTCCGTGGTTGGGGAAGGATCGCGCTCGAAATGATAGACGCCGTAGGGAGTGCCGGGCGGCGGGAATCCGTAGGTCGGATCAGAACTTTTCCTGGCGGCACCCAGATGCCATTTGCCGACGTAACCGGTCGTGTATCCGGCGTCACGGAAGGTTTCGGCGATGCACTTGACCGTTGGCTTGAAGTGGCAGCCGTTGCTCATCATGCCATGGTGGTGCGCGTATTGACCGCTCATCAGGTCGGCACGATGCGGACAACAGACCGGTGTCGGGGAGATGGCGGCATCGAGGCGGATACCCTCACGGGAAAAGGCGTCTAAGCGGGGAGTTCGCGCATTGGTGTCACCGTAGCAACCCATCGAGTAAGCGCGCTGCATGTCGGAGAAGACATAGAGCACGTTCGGTTTCCGCGCCGAGGCAGCATCCGCGGCGTGCAGGGCGGCCGCGGGCGCGAACAGTAATGTAGCGAGAATCGCGTGTGTGTATTTCATGGTTGCTTGGATTGCTCGGACACCCATTTGAAATCTGCAAAGATGACCTTGGTGATATCCGAGCCGCGCTTCGGTTTGATCTGCACTTCGGTGACCTTGGACCAGTCTGGCAACGGTCGCTTGAGCTTATTCTTGTGAATCAATTTGTTCGCCGGCACGACCATGCTCTGCCAATTGTCAGAGGCCGTAATGTTTAGTTCCATCTCATACGATCCCTCCGCGATGAGCGTAAGCTTCTGCGGTTCGGTGCAGTAGAAGCGGAAGGAGAACGCGGCTTTGTGCGGAGCTTTCCACGGCGGGTCGCCGAGTTGATCGTTCTTCGTCCCCTGCGCGTTATTGAGAGGGCGGAATCCTCGTACGCCGCCCACCCCTTCAGCAGGTGCCGCGTCGGTCCAAGCGCCAACGCCCGCGGAGATGGTGTCCGACCGCTTATCGGTGGCAACAGCCTTGCCGAGCTTCGACGGGATCGCGGCTTCGAAGTCGGAGGAGATGACGATGTTGTTCGAATATCGGATGTTCGCGTAGCTGAAGACGTAGTCGTCCACGTTGAGCACCGGGAGCTTGGCAATCCAAGCATTACCCTCATGCACGGCCTGCACATCGCGCCAAGAGCGGGCGATGTTGTTGGGCGTCTTCTGTGCTTCGTAGACCTGCACCTCCGTGATGCGTTCGGGCGATGCGGGCGTAACGCGTAGTTCGGGAACGCCATCCTGACCGAGCACGAGTTTCGACTTGGGACGATCCGGCCAAGCGATGTCTTTGCCGAGGACGTATTTCTCCAGCCAGAGCTTGCAGTCGTCACCCAGCTTTTCGGTGTTGTGATGACCGCGCGCCTGAATGGCAAAGGACCACGGGACGCCCGGTTTGAACATCTTGAAGGTCTGCTCGCTGCGCTCATGGCCGCTGTGGTGATCGTTGGAGCCGGTGAGCCACAACGTGGCTGCTGTAATGCAAGGCGCGTGCGCCTGGCACTCGACCGTGTCCAGATAGAGCCGCTCGCCCGGCGTCATGGGCGGGTTCTGATATGGCACGTTATACATCCAGATAGCGTGGTCACGGTAGTATGTAATCCAGCCGATGCCGAAGAAGGCGACGATCGCCTTCACGCGCGGGTCCATGCCAATATTCCACATGAGCGTGCCACCGTAGGAATAGCCCTTCGCGCCAATGCGGGTCTTGTCCACTTCCTTCTGTGTCAGCAGGTAGCTGAGCACGCGCCGCTGGATGGCGAACCAAAGATAGTGCGAGGTCTGTTTGGGATCGGTGATGTCTTTTCCATTCAGCAGCTTGGCGTGGATTGTTTTCGACTCCATTCTTCCGTAGTCCAGTGCCGCCGGATATTTGGTGAAATGCGGACGGTTATCCTTTTGTCCGCAGTAATCGAACGCCATCACCGCCCACCCGTCATTCACATAACTCTGATCAATACCCGCCATCCCCATCCAGCCGTGGACGTTCAGCAGACCCGGCGCGCTCTTCGCGCCAGCCTTGATAGCATACTTGCAAAAAACCCGAATCTCTTCCCCCAACACATAAGCGCTGATGTAGGAGTCCCGGTAATAGACGCCGCCCTTGGTTTCCTCCTTAACAACCTCTTCCTTGAAATCGCCCTTGTCCGGATCGAAGTCTTTCCAGAGTTCTGGAGGTGTCGATAAAGTTGCCTCGCTTGCGGCGGCGGCACTTTGCGTCAGAGCCAGCAGCAGGGCGGTGAGAAAGGTGAGGGCGGGTTTCACAGTATGGTCGCAGCCGATTTCATTTGCTCAAGAAACGCTGCAGCACCGGCTTCAATCGTGTCGCATAGACGCCGTAACCGGCAGGCGAGAGATGGATGTTGTCGGGTGTGAAGAGGTCTTTCTTGAGTGTGCCGTCCACGTTTGTGAAATCCGCCCAGAGATCAAGCACCTGCACCTGGGGGGCGCTGTCGAGCTTGAGCAGGTCGAGGGCGGCGTTGGTCTTCTTGATGTCCTCGTAGAAGCGGTTGCCCGGCACGTGGGCGGGCAGGATTTTTGCGACGATGATGCGCGCGTCCGGGAATTTCTCGCGCAGGTTCGCCAGGCACATCTGGACGCCTTTGGCGGCAGCCTCGATGCCGGTTTCGGGTGTGAAGAACATGTTGTTGTTGCCGATCATGAGCACGATGGCCTTCGGCTGAAGACCATCCACGCCGCCGTGATCGAGACGCCAGAGCACGTTCTGTGTTTTGTCACCGCCGATGCCGATGTTGACGGCTTTGTAGTTCGGGAAATGTTTCTTCCACGAATCGCCCCACTGGATCGTGATGCTATCGCCGACGAGCAACACGTCGATGGGGCCTTTGTTCTCGTGCACGGTCTTCACATGCGCCTCGTGGAGCTTGAGCCACGCATCGCCGCCAAAAAAACCAGCGCTCGGCACTACCGGCCAAAGTTGCGGCAGATGCTTGTTCGCCTCGCAACCGGGACGGCGGTCGTGCTCTGCTTTTTGGGTGATGTAGGCCCGCTCCTCCGCTGTGAGCGGCCAACCGGTCTTTTGCGGCTCGGCAGTCACGTAGGGGTAATCGAGCGCGGACAGTCTCAGCGGCACGAGCAGCAGGGCGGTGAGGAGTGTGAGGGTGTGTTTCATTTTGTGTCCGGCTCCCAGATGTGGTTCTTCTGCGCTTCGCGGAAGCCTTGGTTGGTGGGCCGGATCTTCCAGATTTCGAGTTTCTTGATGGTCGTCGGCGCACCGACGGTGAAGGCGTTCAGGTCAGGCTTGCCGAGATAATCAGCATGGGATGCGACCATGGCTTGTCGGTCGTTGGCGAAGACTTCGACGAGGTATTTGTCGATGAAGATGCGCAACTCCACATCCTCGCCTTTGGGAAGGTCGGCGATGGAGAAAGGCGCCTCGGCGGTGCCGACGCGTAGCGTGCCGGTTTCGGGACGGAACAGGATGGGCAGGCCGCCATCTTTGCCGCCGGAGAACAAGGTGAAACCAAAGAGTTTCCGCTCAGCTTGATCTCGGGCGATGGTGAGGCGGAGTTCGATGGCGTCGCCGTCCAGGGTGGCGATCTTTTTAGCAGCGGGTGCGGCGGTGGGTAGCACCTCCTTGGTCAGTTCGTGGATCGCGATGTTGCTGAGGGTGACGGGGTCGTAGCGCAGCGTTTCGAGTTCGCGCAGGGGTTTGATGCGGAGGATGCCATCGGCGGACAGACTCAATTCGCGCGGTAAGGACTGGATGGTTCTTCCATCCATCTTGCCATCGGACTTGCCGAGGGTCGCAAGCCAAGCCCACATGACGCGGCGACCATCGGGTGTGAGCAGGCTTTCGGGCGCAAAGAAATCCACGCGCCATGGCGGACGGCCAAAGATGCTCTGCTCATCCCTGCGCCAGTTCATGCGGCCATGAGTCTGCGGTACGAACTGCTCGGACTTCGCGTCCCAATCGCCGATGTAATAGCGGCAGCCGAGCGGATGGCTGATGCACAAGAGCATCCACTTGTTGCCGAGGGGAAAGAAGTTGGCGCAGGAGATGTCCTCGCCGAAAGCCACGTCGGGCAGGTCGTGCCGTAAGAAGTCCCCGACGGGTGTCCATGTCTTGAGGTCCTTCGACCTCAGCAGTGGTGGCTTTTCGCCACCGGAGATGGCGTAGTAAGTGTCGCCGATGAGAAAGCAATCCGGGTCCCAGTGGCGGATCTTTACCTCCGTGCCATCGGCATTGCGCACCTCGATGGGATAAGGCTCTGCCCATGCTGTGAGCTTCCGATCTGTGGCGATCGCGATCTGGTTCTTTCCCGATCCCTGACCGTGGTAGATCGCGGCGGGTTTGCCTTCCTTCGTGATGAAGCCAGTGCCGCTGAACATGCCGTGGCCGGTGAACGACGGCTGGAGTTTCGTCGGCTGCCAGGTCCAGTGCAGCATGTCGGGGCTGGTGACGTGGACGAAGGAGAACGATTTCTTCTCCTTCCATGGATGCGCGAGGATGTAGTGCAGATGGTAGGTGCCATCGAGGTAAAAGGCCGCATTGGGATCACCCGGCAAACTGCCACCACCGGGATGCATGAGGTGGTAGTTCAGTGCGAGGTCTCCGTCTGCAGCGTGCAGTGTGACCAGCGGCGCGAGCAGTAGGACGGTGAGGAGTGTGAGGGCGGGTTTCATGACTTGGTTCACTTGATTGCTTTCAACACCAGCACGGCAGCAGCGGGGTTCTCGCGTAGCGTGATGTCGAAACCGCGCATGAGTTCCTCGCCAGTAAGGACTTCTTTGCCGCCGTCGAGGTTTTCGATCTCATAACGTTGCTGCGGAACGAGGCCGTGAAGTTTGACGGTAAGCGTGTCACTCGCGGCACCAGGACGGCGGAAGGCTTGCACGACACCTTCGCCGAGGTCGGCGCGGTGGAACTGCCACGCGATCCATGAGGTCTTGTCGAGGCTATAGGGCGTGAGCGTGAAGTAGTCGCCGAGCATCAGGTGCGAGATGCGGCGGGCCTCGCTGTAGCCGCGGATGGTATCGGCACGCTTCTGCTCGTTCTTTGTCCAATCGCCCGCCGCGATCATGCCAAAGCCGGTGACATAGTAGCTGCGCACGGCGTAGCGGTCGGTGAAGAACGGCACGCCCGTGCCCTGCCACGGCAGCCACGAAGAGAGACCGAAGGTCTGCGATTGATTGCCTTCGATCTGCAAGGGCTCCTTCGCAAACGCGGTCACCGACCAATCGCTGCGCAGCAGCGGCACGGAGCGTCGCATGGTCTCGAGGTCGTTGCGGCGGCCGCCGGAGGCGCACGAGTCGATGCACAGCTTGGGGTGGCGACGTCGCAGTTCATCCCATAGGGTGAGATGGCCCTGCACGTAGAGGTTCTCGGTGATGCCCTGCCTGTCGGGTGCATCATGGTTGCGCCACGCGGTGCCGTAGTTGGCGCCGTTCAGGTCCTCGCGATACCAGTCGAGGCCCTGCGATTTCACCATGCCGTCGAGGTGTGTGATGAGCCACTTGAGCACGGCGGGATCGCCGAGGTTGAGCACGTCACCGGCGGGGTTCCCGGGCATGAGCCACTCGGGATGATTCTTACCGAGCCATGAATTCGGATCGCCCACGCGTTCGGGCTCGAACCAGAGCAGGAACTGCATGCCGTTCGCGCGCACCTTGTCGCTGAACGGCTTGAAGCCCTGCGGGTATTTCGTGGTGTCCACCTCCCATGTCCCGGTGTTCAGCCACGCCTTCTTGTCCTTGAAAGGGCCGTCGCTGCTCGGATACCACGTCTTGGTTCCCCCCGCATCGCGCCAGCAGATGTCCGCTTTGATGCCCGCGTCGAGGTAAGCCTGCACGGAAGTCCATGATGCGAGCGTGCCGTCGACCCAGATCGCCCTGGTAGGCGGCTGCGGAGTGCCTTCGATGCGCGGCAGCACATGCGCGAGATACCAGGAGCGCCAGAGGTTCTGCGCGCGCACGACATCGTCGCCCTGCCAGAACAGCAGAGTGATGGACGGCGTGCGAATCTCCTCGCCCGGCTTCAACACCAGATGCGTGAGTTGCTGCCCCGCCTTCACGCGCAAGCCGCGATCGGGATCGCGCGTGAACGTGGCCTCCCATTGTCCCGGCCAGCCGACCGCGAGAATCACGCCTCCGCCGGGCCGTTGCAGATTCCAATACGGCCAGCCGTCCGGCCCATCGGATGATTTGCCCGATACCCTGTCGCCGTTGACCGGAGGAGAGCATCGCTTCACCGCATCCGGCCCGAGTGTGAGCGCAAAAGGCCGGAAGCTCTCCGCGAGGCACGAGTCTCCGCGCAGTCCATGCAGCATGAATTCACCTGAGGCATCACGCTCGAAGCGCGCGTCGAGTCCTTGGATGTTTTCGAGAATCGGCGTGTTGGCCTCGCCTGTGTTCTTGAGCCACAGTGTCCATTCCACGACGGGAAAGTCCGCATACGTCACCGCGACACAGCGCACCTGCAAGCCAGTCTTGCTATCGATCCAAGTCAGCGTGTGTTCGCGGCGTTGGGCATCGAGTTCATGCGTTACGTCGGCGCGCTTCCAGTCACGCAGCAGCTCGCCCGATGGTTTTCCTCCGAGCGTGAAGCAGAACGGCTTCTTCGCCTGCTCCGCGAATAGGTTGCCTTGCGACCACTGCATTGCCGAATTTTCTTTCCACGATGTTGCTGCAGCCGCGTGCAGCGTGGCCACAACCGCGAGTAACAGGGTGGTGAGGAATGTAAGGGTGGATTTCATGGTGAGGGTGGCCATAACGAAGCCGCAGAGCAATTTGCTTCATGGATCTCGGCGCAGGATGGCTGTTCGCAGATGGAAGTCTTCATCGGTTTAACAGTCGGTCCATGAGCTTTTGAATGAGCCGGGTTGCTGGGTTTATCTCTTGTTCCCTTCTCCTTTCCCGCGCGCAGGCGCGACGTTGCCGATCCACACTTTCACCACCTTTCCGTCCGAGTCCCTCAACACCAGACGCGCGATACGGACAAGGCCGGGCGCGTTGCCGGGATCGAGGCGCAGATGCTTGAGCGCGGGTGTGACGGCGGGCAGCGCGATGGTGAAGTCGTGCCACTGCTGACCGTCATGTTTGGGCTCAAAGTTGACGCACTGCGCGGCGACGAATTCCGGTTTCGCGGCGGTGCTCCAGAAGATTTGACCGGGGCCTTTGCTGGTGGATTTGATTTTCAGTTCGAGCGTAAAAGGCCCCGTGGCGGCCGGGATGTCGCTGAGGATGAGTTGCGGGTCGTTGCCGGTGCATTCCATGCGGATTTCAGTGGCAAAGACCTGCGCTTTGGCGTGGCGGGCGGGAGTCACGCCGACGCGCGGGTCGGTCCAGAGCGGCTCCCTGTTCTGCGCGTCCCAACGCTGCCAGACGGCTTTCATCGCGGCAACGCGGTCGGGCTGCTCGGCGGCGAGGTTGTTGGTTTCGCCGATGTCTGTGGCGAGATTGTAGAGCGCGACCGGTTCGCGGTTGTTTTTCACCAGTTTCCAATCGCCCTGCCGGATCGCCCAGCGATACAACGCGGGCTGGCGTGGTGGAAACCGAAAGCGCCAGCAGAGCGCGTCATGGGGTGCGTCTGGCTTTTCACCTGTGAGAAACGGCAGCAGGTTTGCACCGTCGAGCTTCCAATCGGGCCGCATTTCCGCGCCCGCGGCCGCCAGCGCTGTCGGCAGGATGTCGAGACTGATGACCGGTTGTGCGCAGGTCTTGCCCGCCGGGATGCGGCCCTTCCATTGTACGAGGAATGGCACGCGGATGCCTCCTTCGAGCAAATCGCCTTTCACGCCGCGGCACGGATCGTTCTTCGATGTGTTCTGCCCGTATTCAAAGTCGGCGTCCGGCTGCGGACGCGGTTTGCCGGTGGGACCGCCGTTGTCGCTGAGAAAAAAGATGAGCGTGCTCTCTTCCAACTTCGTTTCGCGCAGTTTGTTGAGCACGCGACCTACGTTTTCGTCGAGCGACGCCATCATCGCCAACATCGTACGCCGGTGGAGGTCGCGGATGTGGGTGAACTGGGCCAGGTGTTCTGGTTTCGCCTCCATCGGCCAATGTGGCGGCACGAAGGCGAGGTAGAGAAAGAACGGCTCGCGCCGGTGCCGCTCGATGAACTCCGCCGCCTCGCGCCCAAACGCGTCGGTGGAATACTCCGCTACCTCAACCGGCTTCGCGCCGCGATACATCTGGCGTAGAAAGCCGGTCTGTTTGTCCGGGAATAGAATCCCACCGTTCGGATTCCAGAACGTCTCGTCGAAGCCGCGGTTGTATGGTCGCATCGCCTCGCTCTCGCCCAAGTGCCATTTGCCAATCATCCCGGTCACATACCCCGCCGTCTTCAAGCGATCGGCGATCGTTCGCTCACTTACCGGCAGGCCCACCTTGCCGGAAAGCGAAGCCGGCCAGTTCGCCTCGAAGCCGAACCGGTTCTGATAGCGTCCCGTCATCAAGCCCGCGCGCGACGGGGAACACTGGGGTGCAGAGACGTAACCGGCAGTGCAACGCACCCCGTTGACCGCAATGGAATCAATCTGCGGCGACTTCACCTCGGTTGATCCCTGGCAACCGAGATCCGCGTAACCGAGATCATCAGCGAGGAGGATAACGATGTTGGGGCGCTTGGTTTCCGCCGCCTGTGACACGGCCAGCGGTGTGAGCAGCAGGGCGGTGAGGAGGGTGAGGGTGGGTTTCATGGGCCGACCTTGAGCTTCTCGACTGGAATGATGGCCAACTCGGCGCTGTTGTTGTTCCAGAGTTCGCGGCCGCTTCCAACCCGACCGACCCCGCCGCCACTGTTCGAGTAACCGACGTAGAGCTTGCCGTTGTGCTCGACCGCGCATGGATAGGCGAGGGCCGCGTTGCGATGAGATTCGCCCGGACCGGCAGGGAACTCGGCGTGACGGATGACGAATACCTTGGAGAACTGCGTTTCGCCCGGTTTGCTCACGGCGATGGTCAGGGGCGAGCGTCGTTTCCCGCCATCGGCGCTGGTGGAGCAGACGAGGAAACGCTGGCCAGTGCTCAGCGTGCCCGCGCAGGGCTTGCTCGTCGTCATCGGCAGATTCGAGGCCTGCGAAGGTGTCCATGTGCGGCCGTAGTCTTCGCTAAGGGCGACCAAGGCACGCGCCTCCTTGCCCCAGCGGGCGATGTTCGTGACCCGCCTGCCTTGCACAATGATGGCGGACTCGGCCCACACCTTGCCGAGGCCGTTCGCCAGGGGAATGACCACGAGGTTCCACTTCGTGACATCATCGCCGCGACTGATGGCAACGCCGGCGGGATTGCCTTCACCTACACGGAGTCCGGCCATGATCCAGTTGCCGTCAGGCATCCGCACCGCCTCGCCGAGGGGCCAAAAGCCTCCACCAATGACGGTGCCCTTGCTTAACCACTGTCCTGTATCGTCATCAAGTAGGTAAGCGCGGGTGTGGACGGCTTTCATCGTGCCGCTGTAGGCACCGTGAAAGGCCCACAACCGCCCGTTCAACGGGAGAAATACCCCGTGGCTTACGCCGATGCCGGGTTCGTCGCCGCGATCGATCGTCGCGACCGGGCTCCACGTCCTGCCGCCATCCGTGCTGGTACAAAACCGCGCTTCTTCCGTGTCCGTGTTCTCGCCGCCTTTGTTATGTCCGAAAGAGGCAAAGAGCTTCCCCCTGTGCCACGCCAGCGCGACACCGTGCAGGAACCGATAACCATCGATATCGTGCTGGTAGCGTTTGATGACATGAAACTCCACACCGTCTAGCACGGACAAGCCGGCTGACTGTGGGATATCTCTGGCGGCATCCCAGAGTGCGAGTGTTTCAGCAGCGTGCAACGCGGCCAGCGGCGCGAGCAGCAGGGCGGTGAGAAGGGTAAGGATGAGCTTCATGATTCTCCTGTCTGTTTCTCTCAGTCCCTGTCACGGAGACCTTCTTCGCAGTCATCTCCCATCAGTTGGAATGCTTCGTGAACAGCCATGGCTACCTCGCCTTCTTCTGTTTCTTCATCTTTGTCTTTGGCGAGCCGTAGTTGTCGAACACTTCACCTTTGTCGAACATGCGGGGGTCGTCCTGTCTCTTCAATTCGGCGAAAAGCTTCTCGCGCAGCGCCGCTGCCTTGGCGGCATAGGCCGCATCGCCCGCGAGGTTGCGGATGCAGTCGGGATCTTTCGCCAGATCGAACAATTCGACCTGCGGGCGTTTGCCAAACGAAATCTGCCAGAAGCGATCTTTCTCACCAAGTTCGACGACGAGCGATTTGGTCGGGCTGGCGTCGGTGTCCAGCAAGCCGAGTTCCGGATTGCCGCACGGCCAGCGGTCCGGGGAAAAATTTTGGATGAAAAACAAGTCGCCCTCGCGGATCGCGCGCACAGGATAGCCGAGCCCCGACGGCGTGCCCGGCCGCGCCAGCACATCATTCCGCTCCCGTCCGAGAATCACGAAGCTCCGCGAGAGATCGGACTCCCCTCGCAACAGGTTGGCGAAACTGCGCCCGGTGACTGGCGCCATGCCCGCTTTCGCACCATCCACGCCGAGCAAATCGAGAAACGTCGGCGCCAAATCAATGAAACTGACAAACTCCGCGACACGGCGGCCCGGTCTGGCGATGCCCGCCGGCCAGCAAGCGACCATTGGTTCACGGTTCGAGATGTCATAGTTGTGGCCTTTGGATCGCGGGAAGGGCATCCCATTGTCCGAGGTGATGATCACCAGTGTGTTCGACGCCTCACCGCTCGCGTCGAGTGCTCGCATCAGTTCGCCCACCTCCGTGTCGAAGGCCTCGACTTCAACGGCATAGTCCAGCATGTCCCGGCGAACAACGTCAGTGTCCGGCCAGATGCCGGGCACACGGTCAATGTCGGAGATCTTCTTGCCCGCCGCGATGCCGGAATCCTTCTTGTAGCCGCGATGTGGATAATGGCTGCCGAACCAGTAAAAAAACGGCTTGCCGGGCGGACGTTCCTTCAGAAACACCTCGAAGTGTTTTGCTTTTTCGAATCCGAACAAGCGAGGTTTGCCGTCGACGGTCAGCGCGGAACCTGGCCCCCATATCTTCCCATGGCCGCCAACGCAGATGCCGGCCTCGCGCAACGCCTCGCTGAAGGCCACGAACTTCACGGGAAACTGCGACTGATGATTTGCGGCGTCCTCAAGTTGCCAAGGATTCCGCCCCGTCAGGATGGCCGAGCGCGACGGCGCACACTTCGCTGTCGGCGTGTAGGCGTTGTCGAACACCAGCCCACCGCGGGCGAGCCGGTCAATGTTCGGCGTCTTCACCCACGTGCAGCCGTAAGCGCCGAAATGAGGCGAGGCATCGTCGGCAACGACGAAGAGAATATTGGGCTTCTGCTTCGGTGAATCAGCGGCGTGCAGCGCGGTGAGCGGCGCGAGCAGCAGGGCAGCGAGGAGTGTGAGTGTGTGTTTCATAAACGAGATATAGTCTGGATGGTTCATGGCTTGTTTGAACGACAGGCCCACACCAACGCCAGCCCGGTCGTCAAACATCCCAGGCTGTCCATCGCCACCCACCACGTTGGCAGCCCGGCCTGCGAATCAATCCACAGGAACAGAGGCCCGCAGGCCAGATAGATCCACGCCACCACCCGCACCAGCGGCTGATAGCGCGCCACATCCCCAGACATCACCCACAGCAGCACAGCCTGCCCCAAGAACACACATGAGCCGCCCGCCATCATGTAGAGCAACAGCGCAGTCACCGGTTGCTGGCCGAATCCCATCAGCCATAACAACTTTTCGGCGGCGATGCGTGGCAGGAGGATGGCGGGCACCACCACGAGCGACACAATGGCGACGAGGCGCAGGATCAAACGCTGAAGGCGAACGTTGCCGCAGTCGGACTCAGGAATGGAAGCGGGTGTCAAGGTTGTCATGGAACGCACTATACATGATGATATTGGGTTGAGTCTCGGCGGCGTGCAGCGCGGCCAGTGGCACGAGCAGCAGGACAATAAGAGACGCGAGGGCAGGTTTCACAATAGGGTTCATTTGTCGTTATCGTTCGCGTCGCCTTTGTCGTAAGTCTTTGGCAACGTGGCTTGCCAGGCTTCCAGTTTTGCCGAGAGACGCTTCACGATGTCGAGGTGTTCTTTAACGAGATTGTGCTGTTCGCCGGGATCGGCGACGACGTCGAAAAGTTCCAACTCACCACGCTTGCTGTTCGGGTGATGCAACTTCCACTGGCCCTCGCGAATGGTGCCGGCACTCTGCGGTGTGCTGGTTTTCCACATCAACGGCTTTGTGCGTACATGCTCGCCTTTGCCGAGCCATGCAGCGGAGGCGTCCTCGCCATCGAAGTCGGCGGCATTGATCTTCGTGCCAGTCAACGCGCAGAGCGTCGGCAGCCAGTCAGCGCCGCTGATGACGGAGCGCTCGTCCACGCGGCCCGCCAACACGTGACCGGGCCAGCGGACGATGAACGGGATGCGGATGCCGCCCTCGTATTGATCGTGTTTGCCGCCGCGAAACGGGCCGGCGCAGCCCATCGCGTTCAGGCGGGTGTTGCCTGCTGGATCGGGAGCGGCGGCGGCTTCCGGCTTTTTGCTGCGCTTTCGTTCTTTTCTCGCGACAACCTTTGCTCTCGGATCATCGTCGCCGGTTTCGCGAATGTGCGCGGGCCCCTGGTCGCTGGAGAAGACGACGATGGTCTTTTCGCGCAGGCCAAGTTCGTCGAGCCGCTTCAGCAGGCGGCCGGCATTCTCGTCGAGCGACTTCAATTCGGCGAGGTAGGCGCGCATGTGCTGGCTCACGTTGCCGCCTTGTTTCCTGCAATTGGCGAACTTCTCCTGCATCTGCGCCGGAAATTTCGACTCGTCCACTTGCAGCGGGCCGAAAGCTTCGAGCAGCGCCGGCGGCGGGTTCACTTGATGGTGCGGGATATGGCCCCAGACGTTGACGTAGAACGGGCCGTCCTTGTGTTGCTCGATGAAACTGATGGCCGCGTCGTAGATGTGGGCGTCGCGACCGCGCTCGTCTTGCTTCTTCTTCTCTTCACCGCCGATGCAATCAATGCCGTAGGTGCCCGGTTTCGTCTCCGGCCCGATGTGCCATTTGCCGAAGTGGCCGGTCGTGTAGCCCTGTTTCTTCAACAGCTCAGTGATCGTCACGCGGTCGCCGAAGCCGCCGTTGGCCGGATACTTTGCAAACGTGGCGGGGAACTTCGAAGTCATGAACCCCGTGCGGCTCGGGCAGCAGGTAACGCCCGTGGCATAGAATTGTGTGAAGCGCGTGCCGTCAGCGGCGAGGTTGTCGAGGTTTGGCGTCTTGGCATACGGATGGCCGCAGCAATGTATATCGCCCCAGCCCATGTCGTCGGCGAAGAGGAAGACAATGTTGGGCTTCTGAAGCTCGCCGGCGGCAACAGACCACTGAAGACACAGAAGACACGTGAGGAGGATCTGAAAAACCTGTTTCATCTTTGACGCGGCTCAAGTGTTCGCGGCATCTTTTTTGTTCTTCTTCCGCTTCTTCTGCTTCTTGTCGCCGTCGCCCTTCTTGCGCTCCTTGGTCACGCCGCCCGCAGGGTTGAGCTTGTCGAGCACGCCTTGCAACTGCTCGCGCGCTGCCTTGGCTTCGGCAGTTTGCGCGTCGACAGTGACCGGCTTCTGCGCAAACGGTGCGTCGCTCATGTCGAAGAGTTCGCCTTTCTCGGTCAGCTTCCAGCCGTCGTTGCGTGCATACCACTTCGCTCCGAGCTGCACGTAAGTCCACTCGCGCGGCGTGCCTTTCTCGCCGCGCAACTGCGGCGCAAAACTCCGGCTGTCGAGCGTCACGCCTTCCGGCAGCTTCGCGCCGGCCAGTTCGGAAAATGTCGCGTAGAAGTCGCTGAACCCGACAAGATCCTTCAGCACACGGCCGGCGGGCGTGGTGCCTTTCCAGTTCGCAATGAGCGGCACGCGGCTGCCGCCTTCATTCACATGGCTCTTGTGACCGTCCACAGCGCGCCCGTTGATGGTGCCGACAGGCACGCTGCCGTTGTCGCCAGTGAACACGATCAGCGTCTTCTCGCGCAGCTTCATTTCGTCGAGCGCGGCGACGAGCTTGCCGACGAGTTTGTCGAGATAGGCGATGTTATCAATGTAGAGTGGATTCTCGCCTTTGCCCTTGCGCTCGCCCTTGCTCTTTGGCTTGCCTTCGGCCTTCGATTTTGCGCCTTCCTTGCTGTCGGGCGTGGCCAGAATCGGCCCGTGAATGAGTGTCGTCGGGTAATAAACGAAAAACGGCTCGTCACGATGACGCTTGATGAAGTCCACGACGAAGTCGTGAAACATGTCTGGCGCGTAGCTCTCGTCAGTGACCGGCACAACCTGGCCGTTCTTGTTGAGTGCTGGTTTCCAGTAACGCTCGCCCCTGGACTTGTCCCAGCGAAGGAACTCGTCGAAACCCCACGCGCGTCCTTCCTCGGCCGTCTCGAGGTAGGAGAGCTGGCTCCACTTGCCCGCTAGCGCGGTGGCGTAGCCGGCCTGTTTGAGCGTCTTGGCGATGCTGACTTCCTTGTCCGGCTTCGCCGCCGCGCCGCAGCCATTGTCGAGCACGCCGGTGCGGAATGCGTAGCGGCCAAACATGCACAGCGCCCGCGACGGCGCGCAGAGCGGCGCGGAGAGACACCGTTCGAATCGGATGCCGCCCGCAGCCAGCGAGTCGAGATTCGGCGTCTTATACACCCCGCCGCAGCAGCCGACGCCCGGAATGCCGTAGTCGTCGGCGAGAATGAAGATGATATTGGGCTTCTCCGAGGCGAGGGATTCGCCGGCGACGAGGCACAATGCACAAAGGAGGATGAGGAGTCGTTTCATGACGAGGTCTGGGTTTGTTGTTTCTTGCCCTTCTTGCCTTTACCCTTCTTCAACTGCTTGTTCGCCGCTTTCTCTTCCTGACCGTTCCAACGTTGGTCATCCCAACGCGGCGGGATGTTCTGCGCGTTCCAGGAGTCCCAAAGCGCTTGAAGCTGCTTCACCTTTTCAGGCTGCTGCGCCGCGAGATCGTTCTTCTCGCCGATGTCGGCGGCGAGATTGAACAGTGCTGGCTGCATGTCGCGCGAAGCCTTCACCAGCTTCCAGTCGCCCTGCCGCACGGCGAACTGTACGCCGAACCGCCAAAACAGCGCGTCACGCGTGAGCTTGTCCGTCTTCCCCTCGAGCAACGGCAGCAAGTTGACGCCGTCGAGCTTCCACTCCGGCTGCGCGTTCACACCGGCAGCAGCGAGCGCGGTCGGCAGGAAATCGAGCGAGATGACCTGTGTGTCAAGCACGCGGCCGGGTGCGATGCGGCCTTTCCATTGCACCATGAACGGCACGCGGATGCCGCCTTCCCAGACCGTCCATTTGCCGCCGCGCAACGGGCCGTTGTGAACCGTCCGGGATTGCGGCCCGCCGTTGTCGCTGATGAAAATGATGAGGGTGTTCTCCTCCAGCTTCAGTTCACGCAACCTGGCCAATACCACGCCAATCTGGTCGTCCATCACGGAGATCATCGCGCAAAGATGGCGGCGCCCCTTGTCCTCGATATGTGCGAACTTCTGCACGTAACTGTCCGGCGCGACGTGCGGCGCGTGCACCGCCGTGAACGGCAGGTAGAGATACCACGGCTCACCCTTGTGCCGGTCAATGAACGCCACCGCTTCCTCGCCGAACTTCACCGTGTGATCAGGAGGCGTCTCGACCTTGTCATTACCGCGGTACACCTGCACGCCGCTGCCTTTTTTCTCCGCGCCGATGCCGTGCGGCAGGATGCCGTAGAATTCGTCGAAGCCACGCGCGAGCGGCATCTGTTCTTTCAACTCGCCGAGATGCCATTTGCCCGTGATGCCAGCGACGTAACCCGCGGCCTTCATCCGCTGCGCCATTGTCGTCTCCTTCAGGTCGAGGCCAAAACTGCCCTTTGGATTCGCGTCGTGCCCGAACCGTTGCTGATAACGGCCCGTGACCACACCCGCGCGGCTCGGGCTGCACACGCAGCCACTGACGTAGCCGTTGGTAAACCGCACGCCGTTTTTGGCGAGCGAATCAATGTTTGGCGTTGCCACGCCCGCGCAGCCCTGCACGCCGCAGTCGGCGTAGCCCATGTCGTCAGCAACGATGACAAGGATGTTGGGCTTTGACGGCACCCCTGCGCCGGCACAGATGCCACCCGTCAAAGCAAGGCAAACGAAACCAGCGATTCCCCAGAATGATTTTACTCCAGCCACGGCCGCTCCTTTCAAATGCATAATCGTGGCAGAGAAAACACCGCTGCCGGGCGGTGGTTTCGACCTTTTGTGAGAAGAACCGGCGCAGCGGTCCTACGGAGCGATCTTCAGGATGCGACTATTGTAGCTGTCCACGATGTAGATCGTGCCGTCAGCGTGGACATAGACGCCGTGGGGGCGGTTCAACTCCGTCTTGAGCGGGTCGGCGTTGAGCGTCGTTCCTTTTCTGTCCGTGCCGGCCACGCGGACCATCTTGCGGGTCGCAAGAACGTATTTGCGGACGGCGTGGTTCTCCGCGTCGCAGATGAGGATGTTGTCTTGAAGATCGGGGTAGAGGTGCTTTGGGCCATTCATCTCGGCCTTGAGTGCGTCGCCACCGTCGCCGCTGAAACCTTTCTTGCCCGTGCCCGCGACGGTGCGGATCTTGCCGGCCTTGTCCACGACGCGCAGCGCGTGGCCGCTGCGTTCGAGAATGTAAATGTTCCCCTTCGAGTCCACGCAAACAGCGCGCGGGTCCGCGAGCGGGCTGTTCGTGGCGTCGGCGCCGTCGGTGGGCACGCCGCGCTGGCCGTTGCCGGCAACGGTCTTGATAAGGCCGGTCTTCATGTCCATCGCGCGAATGCGGCGGTTGCCGAGGTCACAGATGTAAAGCTGCCGGCCGGCGCGGTCGAGAGCGATGCTGAACGTGCCGTTGAACTTCGCCTTCGCCGCAGGGCCGCCATCGCCCGCGAAACCCTTTTCGCCAGTGCCGGCAATGGCAGTGATGATGCCGGTCTTCGCATCAACCTTGCGGACACAACTGTTCAGCGTGTCAGCGATGAGCAGGTCGCCATTGGGCGCGACGATGAGGTTGTGCGGGAAATGGAGCTGTGCTTTTGCCGAAGGACCGCCGTCGCCTGAGAAACCTTTCCCGTCTTCGCCGGCGATGGTCTTGATGACACCCTTCGGGTCCACTTTCAGAACCCTTCCGCCTTCTTCGCAAATGAACATGTTGCCCGCCCCATCCACGGCCGCCGCGAACGGCGCGTGCAGCTTCGCCTGCGTCGCGAGCGAACCATCGCCGCCGTCGCCGCCGCCCGCAACAAGCGTGAGTTTGCCGGCGTGCGCCGTGGTGGCCAAGGCGAGGATCGGAAGAAATGAAAGGAGGGAAATGGTTTTCATGGTGTTACTTCTTCATGGCTTGGCCGATGGCGCGGAGTTGTTCGATGAACGGCGCGGGAATCAGGCCGCTCTTCTGGATGGGCACGTCGAAGGTCACAACGCCGCCTTTCGCCGCGAGCTGGCGGGTGGTGGCGATGATGGTGTCGTCGGGCATCTGCGGGCGCTCGCCTCGGCACCACGTCGAGCCGAGGAACGTCAGAATCTGGAACTGTTCCTTCCGCCCTTCGCATTCCAGCCACCGGCCGGGACAGGCCTCCACCGCCTTGGCGAGTTTATCCAGGTTCACCTCGCCGGCCGTGTAATCCTCGTGCCGCGTGTACCCAATGACCGGCACCTTTACGCCGGGATTGAACGCGATGATGGAGTCCGGGTTGCCCGCCTTCAGCGCGCGCGCGAAGCTGGCGAAATTCGGCTCGTCGTCGTGGCGATACATCTCGTCTGGGAAATAACAACCGTCAATCCACCAGCCTGCGACACTCTTGCCCCAGCGTTGCGACCACTCGCGGATCACTGATTCCCAACGCCGCTGAAACTCCGCCAGCCGGCCGCCGACCGGTTCGCCGGGCAACTGCCAGCCGCCTTTGCGTCCCCAAAGCCAGCCGAGCTTTTGCCGCGCCACGTGATCAGCAGCGGGCGCGCCACCCGGCAGATAAACCATCAACCGGATGTTCCGCGCGGCCAGCGCCGCCGACAAATCAGCGATCAGGTCGCGGCGTGAGCATTTGCTGGGCGTGATGCCGACGAGTTTGTCGTAGGTCGCGTTCGGCGCGCAGAAGTGGCCGGAGTTCTGTCCGATGGTGAAAAGCAGATATCGCGTGCCAGTCGAGGCCAACTGCTCCGCGAAACCGGCCACGTCGAAGCGGTTGACCTGTTCGTTCCACATCTCGGAGGTCAATTCGGCTCCGCCCTTGCTGCTGGGCGGCGCGCCGAGGTAATGCGTCATGACGCCCCACTTGGCCTGGTGAAACCAATCGGTCGGTTCGGCGGCAGTAGCAACCGTCGCGGCAGTTGTCAGCAGCAGTGTGGCGAGGAACAGTGTGCGATATGGCATCGTCGTTCTCCTTGGTTGATGGCATCAGGCCGGCGGCACGACGGGACGGGGCACCTGCGACAGGTCACAGTTCTCCGCCGAGGATGCCGCCGAGACGGCTGAGATCGTCGTCGTTGTAATATTCGACGCGGATAAAACCGCCAACGGTCTGCGGATGGATGGTGACCTTGGTGCCGAGCTTGCGGCAGATGCCGTTCTCAATGGCGAGGACGTGCGGCGGTTTCTCGGCGTCGTCGCCGCGCTTGCGGCGGACCGGCTGGCGGCGACCGGTGGTGGCCTTGATGCGCTCGACCAATTTCTCGGTGTCGCGGACGTTGAGGCCGTCGCGCAATACGCGTTCGGCGACGATGGTCATCTCATCGGTGATGGTCAGGCCGAGGATGACCTTGGCGTGGCCGACGGAAAGCTGGCCGTCACGAACCCACGCCTGCACCTGTTCCGGCAGGCTGAGCAGGCGCAACGCGTTGGCCACGGTGGCGCGGTTCTTGCCGACCTGCTGGGCCACCTGCTCCTGCGTCAGTCCAAACTTCTCGATTAATTGCTGGTAGCCGTGCGATTCCTCAATGGGGTTGAGGTCCTGGCGCTGGAGATTCTCGATGAGCGCCAGCGCCAGCGAATCGCGGTCATCGGCCGTGCGAACGATGATCGGCACGGTGGCCAGGCCCACTTCGCGCGCGGCGCGGAGGCGGCGTTCGCCAGCGATGAGTTCGTAGCCTTGTCCGTCGGCGGCGCGGCGGACGATGAGCGGCGAGACGATGCCATGCTCGCGGATGGAGGCGACGAGTTCTTCCAACGCCTCATGTTCAAATTTTGTGCGAGGCTGGAAAGGGTTGGCGCGAATCTTGCCGATCTCGACCTGCCCGACGGCATCGGCTGGTGGCGCGGATGGGGCAATGGGTACGGTTGGCGCCGATGGCACGGCGGGTATCGGAGCCACCACGACGGGCGACGGGGCAACCACAGCAGGCTCGGGAGCCGCCGGCGGCACGGGTGGTGGCACAGGTGTCGGTGCGGTTGCCGTCCTGGACAACCCGCGCTGGATCAGCGCATCCAGTCCTTTTCCAAGCGCTCTCTTGTGGGTCATTGGCGGGCTGTTTACAACGCCCCGCCGCCAATGTCAAAGAGGATGTTTTCCCCGCGAACCACAGGGCGACTTTCGCCCTTGCCATGATGCCGGCATATCCACATCCTACAGGCATGGCGACGCCAGAGAAATCGGTTCTGATTTTCACCAATTGTTTCTCGCCCAACGTCGGTGGCGTGGAAACACATCTGGATGACCTGACCCGCGCCCTTGTTCCCCGCGGCTGGCAGGTTGATGTGCTCAGTCTCTATCCACTGACTACGCGCGTTCCGTGGAAACGTTATGAGGAAACCGGCGGGCTGCGCATCCGGAGGATGTGGTGGTTCGGCCAGGGGTGGTTCCATGTGCTGGAGAAGTATCCACCGCTCCAGTTCCTCTATCTGGTGCCGCGGTTGTTCTGGGGCGGCTTCTGGTGGCTGGTCGCGCACGGCGGTCGCGTGCGGGCCATCCACGCGCACGGTTTGGCGGCGGCGGCGGCGGCGCGAGTGCTGGGGCCGTTGTTCCGCAAGCGCCTCGTAATGAGTTCGCACGCGGTCTACAACCTGCGCAAGGGCAGCGCGCTGGAGCGCGCCATCGGCTGGATTCTGCGGGGCTTCGACCGCGTCATCGCCATGTCCAACCAATCGTTGCAGGAACTGGTGGACAGCGGCGTGCCGGCGGAGAAGGCAGGGCGTTTCTCCTATTGGATAGACCTGAACACGTTCGAGCCGCGCGACCGGGCGCAGTGCCGGCAGAAACTCGGCCTGCCGAAGGACCGGTTCATCTGCCTCTTCGTCGGCAGACTTCTGGCCATCAAGGGTGTGCGGGTGATGTTGGAAGCTTCGCGCGACCCGCGGTTCCGCGACGTGCTGTTTGTTTTCGCCGGTGTCGGGCCGCTGGAGGACGAAGTGGCGCAGGCCGCGAAAGCGCAATCCAACGTCGTCTTCGCCGGCAACGTAGCCAACAAGGATCTGGTGGACTACTACAGCGCCGCGGATGTGCTCTGCGCAATGCCGCTGTATCAGGAAGGGTTCCCGCGCGTGACGCTGGAGAGCCTGGGCTGCGGGCTTCCGGTCATCGGCGCGGATTGTCCCGGCGTGCGGGACGCGACCAACCCGGAGGTGGCGTGGGTGATTCCGCCGGATGCGGAAGCGTTCAAGGAAACGCTGGCGCGCATCGTCAGCAACCCCGCCGAAGCGTACGCGCGGCGGACAGTCTGCCGGAAGTTTGCGGAGGAACACTACTCGGACCGGAATGTGGAAGCCGTGGAGCGGGCGCTGCTGGGCTGACGGCGTGTTCTACTTGGAGACCTCGACGTAGATGCTGTGCGGTTTGTGGGCTTCGTAGTCCAGCGTTTCGAGATCCGACACCGAGCCTTGCCGGAAGTCGCAGACCACCATCCTGCCGAATCCCGCTTCCTTCGCCAACAGTTCCAGTTCCCGCCGGTCGTAGTGCCACCGATGATGCCGCATGAACCATCGCGAGAGCTTGCCGAAGAAGCCACCGGGGTCTTCGTCGGTGCTGAAGCCCCACCACAGTCTGCATAAATCGCGCGCGGGCCTTGGCTCGCCGCCGGCGCTGGCGGGTTGCCGCGCGGCTTCCTGGTAGAGGGCGAACATCTTCACGATGTCAGGAACGACGATCCGCATGATACCGCCGTCGCGCAGACAGCGGTGGCATTCCTTCAACACGCGCACCGCCTCCCACCGGTCAAAATGTTCCAGCACGTGCGAGCAGTAGATGAACTCCATCGAGCCATCACGAAGCGGCAGCCGTTTGCGAATGTCCACCAGTTGGATCTTCGGCCACGGCGCCTCGTAGTACGCCGGCAACAGACGCAGCGTGATGGCGGTTTTTCTCAGCCACGGCATCTTCGAGAGCAGCGGCAGCACGCCCCAATCGTAATTCAACCATCCAGCCGCACTATTCGGGCCGCAACCCAGGTTCAGTTTTGTTTCTGTATCGTCCATCGCCAGCGATCAACGGCTGCGCACTATAGGGGAAAGACCACCCCGCCGCCACAACGTAAACGCCGCCGCTTCATCGCGGCGCGCCACCCATCATCGCCTGCCACAACTCCTCCGCGCGCTTCCGCCAGTCCCAGGAATAGGCCAGCTTGAGCGCGTCCTGCCGCGTCTTCTCATAGAGCGCCTTGTCGTCCAGCAGGCTCAGGATGCAGTGCGCGAACGCCGGCAGGTCTCTCTCCGGCGCCTTGAGCATGCCGATCGGGTAGTAGGTTCGCAGACCCACGAGGTCGAAGCTCACGCCCGGCAGACCGCACACCATCGCTTCGCACGCCGCCATGCCGCCCACGTCGTAAACCGCCGGATGCACCACCACGCGGCTCGATTTGTAAATCCTCGCCTTCTCCACGTCCGACAGGAACAGCACCACGCGGATGTTCTGCTCCAGATGCAGTGCCGCGATGCGCGCCTCGATCTTCTCCTTCAACGGCCCGTCGTCGCCGATCATGATCAGCCGCGCACCGGGTTTGGCTTTGACGACCTCGTGCCAGATGTCCACCAGTTCCAGCCCGCCTTTTTGCGGATGAAACCGCCCAATGAACACCGCATCGTGGGTTTTCTCCGGCGGCTCCGGCACGCTCTCGGCCAGCTCCACGTCCACGCCCCCGCGCACGATCGTCAACCGTTCCGGCGCGACGCCCGCCCGGATGAACCGGTCGCGGTCCAGTTCCACGATGCAGAAAATCCTGTCCGCAAACTTCCGGATCAGGAAACCCGACACCGCCTGCGTCAACCAGTAAACCCATCCCTTCAGGTATTGCCAGCCTTTGTAAGGCGACTCCGCCGACCACGGCACCGGAGCGAACAGGTAGAACCCAGCGACCCATTTCACGTTCTTGCGCCGCAGCTTCAACAGGAACGCCGGCAGCGAATCGGGCCAGAAATCGCCCGCCGAATAAACGAACGTCGGCGAATCATCCAACGGCAGCGTCGCCGCCCGCCACAGGCTGTGCAGCGTGCGCAACACGAAATTCGGCAGCATCCCCCAGCCGGTCCACCGCGCCGGACTCCAGGTCGTGTGGGCCACATCCGCGAGATTCTTCTTCTGGCAGAACTGCCAGCCTTCCTCCGACAGCAACAGATGAACATCAACGCCCGGCTTGCGCCGCCAGTGGCGCGCCAGCTCGATGAAAATGCGGTCGCCACCGCTGAAGCCTTTGCCCTGCGCCCAGTTCGCGACGATGAATACCTTCGTCGGCGTGACGCCGGCCGACGATGCCGGTGCATTTCCGCCCGCAGTGTTTGGGGCGGAGGGCGAAGTTGTGTTCGATTCAGCCATGTCCATGCATTCAACGGCTGCGGCCACCGCCGCAGCGCCGGTTTCTCGCGCCGGACCGTTCTCGGAAAAAACTTCACGGGAAATCGGGCCGACGATGCGCACAATCTAGGCAGCGCCAACAACGGACACAAGGCCAAACACCGCCACGAGAACGCGGCGATTCTGCCCTTGCGTTGGTTTGGCGCGCATCCTAGTCTGCGCAATACTGTTCGCACGGCGACGCTGAGGCGGGCAGCTTGTCAGCATGAACAAACATTGCATCAACCGAACGACCTGCCGCATTTGCGACAGCAGCGATTTGCGCGCGATCCTGGACCTCGGCCGGACGCCGTTGGCCAACAGTTACCTGAAATCCGCCGGTGAAATCGCCGCCGAGCCGTCGTTCCCGCTCACGCTGCAATGGTGCGCGACCTGCCACTTGCTCCAGTTGCGCGAGGTCGTCGCGCCGGAGATCATGTTCCGCAACTACCTCTACGCGTCCGGCTACTCGGACTTCATCCATGTCCACAACCGCGCGCTGGCGGAGATGATGAAAAAGCAATTCCGCCTCCAGCCGGCCGACCTTGTCGCCGAGATCGCCAGCAACGACGGCAGCCTGCTGAAGGTTTTCAAAGACGCCGGTTCGCGTGTGCTGGGCATCGAGCCGGCCGAGAACCTCGCCGCCATCGCTCGCCAAGCCGGCGTGCCGACGGTGGCTCAATTCTTCTGCGAGACGCTCGCCCGGCAACTTCGCGCCGAGCACGGTCCCGCCCGCGCCATCCACGCCAACAACGTCCTGGCCCACGTGGACGACATCCGCGACTTCGTGCGCGGCGCGGCGGCGCTGTTGTCCGGCGACGGCGCGTTCGTGGTGGAGGCGCCGTACCTTGTGGACTTCCTGCTGCGCGGCGAATACGACACGGTTTATCACGAGCACCTCTCCTACCTGTCGGTGGAGCCGCTGGTCCGGCTCTACCGCGAGTGCGGCCTCGAAATCCGCCATGTCGAGCGGCTGCCGATTCATGGTGGCTCGCTGCGCGTGTTCGGCTGTCTTCCGGAAAACAAGAACTTCCCGCTTCAGGATTCTGTCGCGACGATGCTCGCGCTGGAGCGCCAACATCATCTCGACTCGCTGGAAACGCTCCAGACGCTCGCCGACAAAGCCACCGCGCAAAAACGGGCACTGCGCGAGCTGCTGCAAGACCTGAAGCGGCAGGGCAAACGCGTGGCTGCCTACGGCGCGCCCGCCAAGGGCAACACGCTCCTGAACTTCTGTGACATCACGACGGACCTTATCGCCTATACGGTGGACCGCAGCCCGCTCAAGCAAGGCCGCCTCACACCGGGCGCACACCTGCCGATTCACCCTCCGGCAAAACTGCTGGAAGACATGCCGGACTACGTGGTGATTCTGGCGTGGAATTTCGCGGAAGAAATCATGCAACAACAGGCGGCGTATCGCGCGCGCGGTGGACGGTTCATCATTCCGATTCCGCAACCGGCGATCGTCTGAGCGGCGTTTCAGCACCGGCCCGGCCGGCGCAAACATTTACATGACCATGCAACACATCGCGATCATCGGCTCGCGCGGCGCGCTGGGTTCCGACCTGATGAAAGTGCTCCGCGATGGCTGGCAGGTCACGGGCTTCGACCTGCCTGACCTCGATGTCACCCGCCTCGACCAGGTCCGCCTCCAACTCGAAACCGCGCGTCCCGACGTCGTCATCAACACCGCCGCCTACAACCTCGTCCGCGAAGCCGAGTCGAACCGCGACGCCGCGTTCGCCGTCAACGAGACTGGCGCGGCCAACGTCGCCACCGTCGCGGCTAATCTTGGCGCGGTCTGTGTCCACTACGGCACCGATTACGTTTTCGACGGCGAGCGCAACCATCCCTACGCCGAGACCCACGCGACCCGGCCTCTGAACGTCTATGGCGCCAGCAAGCTCGCCGGCGAAAAACGCGTGCTGGCCGCTGCGCCGCGCAATCTTGTGATGCGTACCACCGGCCTCTACGGCGAAACACCCACGCTCACCAAAGGCATGAATTTCGTCCAGATCGTCTGGCAAATGGCCCGGGGCAAACAGGAGATTTCCTTGAGCGCGCGTGAAACGTGCAGTCCGACGTGGACACTGGAACTGGCGCGGCAGACGCGCGTGTTGCTCGAAGCCGGGGCGAGTGGGCTTTTCCATGCCGTGCAGGAAGGCGCCTGCTCGTGGCGCGAGTTCGCCCAAGCCATCCTCGACATAAGTGGCAACAACGTCGTCGTGAAACCAAAGCCAGCCGGCGACGACGCCGGTTTGGCGCGGCCGCGTTACACTGCGCTGGCCAACGCGCGGCTCCACGCGCTCGGCCTCAACCGCATGAGCCATTGGCGGACGGCGCTGGAGAAGTTCTTGAACAGCGAAGGCGGCCGGCGGTTGCGCGAACGAACGATCGGTTGATCGCCGTCAGAGTTTGAAGTCGGGGTGGGAGCGGTCGCGATCGGAGAGGATCGGCGAGGGCAGCGGCCAGCGGATGCCAAGGACCGGATCGTTCCAGCGAAACCCGCGCTCGGCGGCTGGTTCTGGAAATGCGCCCATCAGATAGGAAACCTCCGTGTCCGGCTCCAGCGTCTGGTAACCGTGAGCAAATCCCTCCGGCACGTAGAGCATCAGGCCATTCCGCGGCGCCAGTTCCACGGCGATCCACTTGCCGCGGGTCGGCGAGCCGGGCCGGATGTCCACGATGACATCGTAGATCGCGCCGCGCGTGCATCGGACCACCTTCGCCTCGGCGTGCGGCGGCTCCTGGTAATGCATGCCGCGCAGCGTTCCCTTTTCCTTGTTCCACGCGATGTTGCACTGGACGAAGTGCGGCACCAGGCCGTGCTCCGCAAACTCGCGTTCGCAGAAGGTGCGCGCAAAAAAACCACGGTGGTCGTGATGCAGTTCCAACTCGATGACCCAGGCGCCGGCAAATTCAGTGGGAATGAAGCGCATGGCGTTTACTGTCCTGCGAAATACTCCTGATACCATGCGAGAGTCTCGCGCAACCCCTGCTCCAGCGTGTAGCGCGGACGCCAGCCGAGCACGCGGCGGGCCTTTTTCGCCGAGAGATACTGGTGAAGAATCTCGTTGCGGGCCTGGTTGAGCACGCGCGGCTTGAGGTCTTCGCGGCCGGCCAATTTGAGGACCAGCTTCGTCAGCTCCAGCACGCTGACCTGAATCTCGTTGCTGAAGTTGAACGCTTCGCCGGCGATCTTCAGCGACCGCATCTTCTCGGCAAGCATCAGGTAGGCTTCCGCGCCGTCCTTGATGAAGAAGTAATCGCGGATCGGTTTGCCATCACTGCGAATCACCGGCCGCTGGCCTCGCAGCACGGAGCGAATCGTCTGCGGCACGATGCGGTTGAAGTTCAGGTCGCCCCCGCCGTAGAAGTTGCCGCAGCGGGTGACGCACACGTTCATGCCGTAGCTTTTGGCGTAGGCCAGCGAGATCAGGTCGGCGCAACTCTTCGAGACATCGTAAGGATGCCGGCCTTCGAGCGGCGTCGTCTCGTCATACGGAAGTTTCTCCTGATCGCCGTAGGCCTTGTCGCTGGAGGCGATGACGACGGCCTTCACCAGCGGCGAGCGGCGGGCCGCTTCGAGGACGTGCCAGGTGCCGCGAACGTTCGACTCGAAGGTGGAGAGCGGGTTGTTGTTGGCGATGCCAACGATCGTCTGCGCGGCAAGGTGGAAGATCGTGTCCACTTCGTATTCGCCAAGGCTGCGCTCGATGAGCGCGTAATCCTCCAGCGCGCCATGAACGACGTTGACGCGACCGAGTACGCCGGTGGTGGCCAGCCGCGAGCGCGGCACGCTGTCGCGCACCAGTGCCACGACGTTGGCGCCGCGCTCGACAAGGGCTTCCGTCAACCACGACCCGAGCAGACCGGTGGCGCCGGTGACGAACACGTTGCGGTCCTGCCAAAATTTGTCGGCCATCTTCAGTCCTTCCATGTCTTCCACGGCGCCCGGCCGGCGGTCCAGAGCCGGTTGAGCAGTTCATATTCGCGGAAGGTATCCATCGGCTGCCAGAAGCCCTCGTGACGATAGATCATTAACTGGCCATCCTGCGCGCAACGTTGGAGCGGCTCCTGCTCCAGCACGCAGGCCGGGTCGTCCGACAGGTAGCGCAGGAACCCCGGTTCCATGACGAAAAAACCGCCGTTGATGAGACCCTGGCTGACCTGCGGTTTCTCGTTGAAGCTGATCACGCGGCTGTCCTTGATATCCATCTCGCCGAACCGCGACGGTGGCCGCACGCCGGTAACGGTCACCAGCTTGCCGTGCGAACGGTGAAACGCCACGAGGTCGCGGATGTTCACGTCGGAGACACCGTCGCCATAGGTGAGCATGAACGTGCCGCCGCGGACATACTTCGCGACGCGGGCCAGCCGCGCGCCGGTCATCGTTTCCGCGCCGGTCTCGGCGAGCGTGACACGCCATTTCTCAATGGCGTCGCGGTTGTAGTAGGTGACTTTCGGTTTCGCGCCGAGCTGGATGGTGAAGTCGGCGTTCATGGCGTGGTAGTCGAGGAAGTATTCGCGGATGACCTGTCCCTTGTAACCAAGGCACAGCACAAACTCCTCGAAACTGCGGTGGGCATACATCTTCATGATATGCCACAGCATTGGCCGGCCACCGATTTCCACCATCGGTTTGGGACGGTATTCGGTTTCCTCACGCAACCGCGTGCCTTGCCCGCCGCAGAGGATGACGACTTTCATAGATCTGGCCATGATGTGATGAATGATACGACCGATTCCGCCGACAAACCGTTCAAATTAGTGCCGATTGCAGCACTATTCGTAGCCGCTCCCCGCCCAACTCTCAACTCTGAACTTCTCCTTGCGACGAAACGTTGTACCACCGGCCTGCCGTCATCTCTTGCCAAGCTTCTGCGCCTTCTTCACGAGGCTGAGGAACTCCGTCCGGTAACCCGATGCGTCCGGGCCGCGGCCCTCCTCGGCAAGCTCGAGCACGCCAGCGAGGGTTGCATTACCTTTGTGCTCGCTGTCGCGCAGTATCATGCCGAACGCGGCGACGGCGGCGGCGAATTTGAAGTCGCGCGACGCCGCAGCGTAGCCCTTGCCGCTGTCGGCGAGCGCCTGCTCGATCAACGCGCTCTTGTCGCCGTTGGGCTGCTTGTAGCGCAGCTTCACCGTCAGCAGGTCGTCGCTCGTAGTGACAGGCGTGGCTGGCTTTGGAGAGGGTTGGTATTTCAGCGCGTCCACTGGCGGCGTTGGCAGCGCCTGGCCGGCGGGCACGATTTCGTAGAGCGCCGTGACCGTGTGGCCCGCGCCAATCTCGCCGGCGTCCTTGCGATCATTGTTGAAGTCCTCTTTGCGCAGCAACCGATTCTCGTAGCCGATAAGCCGGTAGCCGGCGACCTTCGCCGGGTTGAACTCCACCTGAATCTTCACATCTTTCGCGATGGTGACGAGCGTGCCGCTCATCTGCTCGACGAGCACTTTGCGCGCCTCGAAGAACGTATCAATGTAGGTGTAATGGCCGTTGCCTTTGTCGGCAAGTCGCTCCAGCGTCGCGTCCTTGAGATTGCCAGCGCCGAAGCCGAGAACGCTGAGGAATACTCCGCTCTTGCGCTTCTGCTCGATCAACCGCGTCAGCTCGGTCAGCTCGGTGGTGCCAACGTTGAAATCGCCGTCGGTGCAGAGGATGACGCGGTTGACGCCGCGCTCGATGAAGTGCCGCGTGGCCATGTCGTAGGCCTGCCGGATGCCATCGCCGCCGTTGGTGCAACCGCCGGCCTGGAGGCTCTCGATCGCGTCTATGATCTCTTGCCTGCGATCCCCGGAGGTGGACGGCAACACCACGCGCACCCTTTCACTGTAAACGACGATGGCGACGCGCTCGTTTTCGGTCAACTGCTCCACGAGCATCCGCATTGCCGGCTTGACCAGCGAGAGCTTGTTCGCGTCGCCCATCGAGCCGGAGACATCAATCAAGAACACCAGGTTGCACGGCGGGCGTTTCGCAGCAGTGACTTCCCGGCCTTTGAGGCCGATGCGCACGAGCCGATGCTCGGCGTTCCACGGGCAGCCGGCCGTCTCGATGTTCACCGAGAATGGCTCGCCGCGCTTTGGCTTCGCGTAGTCGTAGGTGAAATAATTGATCATCTCCTCGATGCGTACCGCGTCCTGAGGCGGCAGCAAGCCTTGCGTCAGAAACCGCCGGACGTTCGCATACGAAGCGGTGTCCACGTCTGTGGAAAACGTTGAGAGCGGATGCTCTGCGACAGCAAGGAACGGGTTGTCCCGGATGTGGGTGTAGGATTCGGTGTTGAAGGGAACGTAGACAGGGCGGGAAAAAAGTGTAGCGTCCGATCCGACCAAGCGAGGTCTCCCGGTCACACGACCCGAACCGCTGCTTTGAAAAGCGCTTGTTCTGGTTTGATACCCAGCGACGGCGCCGCCGAGACCGGCATTCACACTACTATTCAGTTGGCTCGAAGTCGTTCGCCTGAAGGATTCTTGAAAGGATTCTCGAGCCACTACCATTTGCGGCAACGGCGTCGCTATCATTGTTGGCTTCAGAACGAGACGGTTCTCCTCCAAATGTTTTGCAGCACTCGCTACCAAAGCTCCATTGTAAGTCCCCCCGCCGGCTACTCCATTCGAGACTATCCACATTGAAAAAGGCAGTGACGAAGCCGCCGTCGGCATTGCCAACTGGTTGGCACCCGACGGCGGCGGTGGAGGTGGCGGAGGCATAGACACCGGTACTACCGGTTTCGGGTTCAGCTTGATCGCATACGCCGTGACTTGCTGGTTGCTGTCACGGCCGGACTTACAGAACACTTCGAGCCACAACGCCCAGCCGGTCACCGCCACGAGGCACGCCGTGGCCCACACGACGACCGTTGAGAATTGCGGCCGCCACGCAAACACTGCTGCCAGAAACGACGGTTGCGCGGACGCGGGCTTGCTCTTGGCGAGAGCTTTCGGAGTCGTTGTCAACGCCGCCTCGATAACGGCGCGCTGGCCAGCCGAAAGCGCCGGGCAGGTTTCCGTTTGAAGCGCGCTCTTCAGCATGCCGGCGGTATCGCGGATCTCCTCGACGGCCTGCCGGCATTCGGTGGAATTCTTCACCGCCGCAGCGACCGCCGCAGCTTCGCTGGCGTCGAGTTCGCCCAGCGCGTAAGCGGTCAGTTTAGGATCGTCAGGTTGGAACTTCATGGGAACCTCTCAAAGATTTGTCTTCAGGTCGAATTCGGCCCGGAGCCGGTAACGCAGCCCTTTCAGGCCGGTGTGAATCAGGAAGCCGATGTTCGTCTCGGTCAGATTCGTGATGCGGCTGATTTCCCGGTAGCTGAGACCGTTCTGGAATTTCAGGCGGATGACCTCCTGCTGGTTGGCCGGCAGCGAGCCGAGCGCGCGCAGGACGTGGGTGTGGTCGTCGTCGCGCTCGGCCAGCGCCGCGGGTGATGGGTCGTTGCCGGGACAATCGTGGATCGTCTCGTCGTCGACCGGTGTCATGCGCCGCTCTTTTCGCTGCACGTCGAGCGCGCGATGGCGGCAGACAGTGAAGAGCCACTCCGCCTCGTGTCCGTCCACGTCGGCGCGTTCCTGTGCGCAGAGCCGCACGAATGTTTCCTGGACGACATCGCGCGCGCGCTCCACGTCGCCGGTGATTCGCGCCGCATAACGGATCAGCGGTCCCTCGTAGCGTTCGAGGATGTTGTGAACCCACCCGGCTTTGTCGTGTTGGCAATCGGCGCTCATGCGTGACTCATCGTCAGACAGCACTGCCTGTCACCGAGAGTAACGCGCCAGCCGGCGTTTTCTTAGAGAAAAGTTTTGAAAAAATCCGATAAGGAGAGTGCCAAGGAGGCGGGTGCTGGCTATTCCGCCGCCGGCCTTGCTTTCACCGACTCGGCGGTCAGCAAACCTTGCGCGGCCTGCTGGCTGCGCCGCGCCACATCGCGCCAGCCGTTGGCGTCGCGCAACGCATAGATCCAGACGTAAGGCATGTCGCCGCATTCATGCCGCTGTCCGGCGCGCAACTCACGGTCCACCTTTCGGTAAACATCCGGATGAATGCTCTTGTCCTTCCAAAACAGGACGCGCCAGCCGTCGGACTGGCTCACCGCGCCAAAGCAACCGCCCAGTTTGCCATCGGTGACAAATTGTGCCGCCCGGTAGTAGTTCGGCACGTTCACGCCGCCCACGACGTCGTCAGCGGTGGAACCGCCGATCGCCGGCCGGCAGAACCAGAACACATCGGCAAACAACCACGAACGCGAATCGGTATTCTCAACCCACAGCGGCTTCACAAGCGCAAGGCCGCCGCGCTTGAAGACCGCCGCGCGAAGCCCCGCACGGAAACGCGCCGGCCCACCCGCACGCTCGACGACCGCCTCAATGATCCACGCGTCGGCTTGCTCCTGCATGCGGAGCGAGACCACACGGTCCGATTCCGCCCAGTAATCGTGCCCGTTAACCTTTTGGTGCACCGCAAATGCCAGCCGGCCCAGTGGCAGGTCGCCGGCGCGGATGCTGTCGAAGAGGCTGCCGTCCTTGCGCTCGCAGAGCCATGTCGCACCGCCGGCTTTCAACTCAAGTCGTCCGACTTCGGCAAACGCGGCCGTCAGGGCGGCGAGCGTCAGCGTACGGGCCGGCTTCAACTGCATGATCATCGCCGCCGTCACCGGTGGACCGTCGAGCACCACCGGCACATCATCCAGTGTCGAGGCGGAGGCGTTGGCAATGTCGAATGAGCCGAGCGTCTGGCCACCAACGAGCCGCGACTTCGTGCCGTCCCATTGTTGCAGCTCGGCGCACCATGAGCCTTTGGTGGCGACTGCGACGCGGCGGGTGCTTTTTGGTTTGAGCGTCACCTCTTCCACACGGCTCTTGCCGGCGACCGTGACGCGCAGGTTGCCGCGTGCGGCGATGGCGTTCGTGTTCACCAATTCCACGGCGTTCTTTGCAGACCGAAGCTCTATGTCACCCGAGAAGATGCTGCGGGCGTGACGCGCGGCGGCAGCGCGGTTGACCTCGGTGGCGGTCTTCACCAGCGTTTCGTAAGTCTCGTCCTTCTCGTTCACGAGGCCGTAGTTGCTGTCCTCGGGAAACGTTGAGCTGATGCCGGGCGCTGGTTCGTCAGCCCACATGAAATAATGATAGCCGACCATGAACGGCAGATCGCTCATCGCGTTGGCGAAGATGCGGTAGCAGGCGGCTTTCTGCTCCTGTGTGTCCACGCGCATGCCCGCGCCGTGCTTGCACGGCAGGCCGCTGTCGAGCGCGGGGAAGCTCCACTCGGTAATGATCATGGGCCGGCGCACGACGCGATACATGTCCGCCAGTTCGCGCGGCACGCGCTGCACCACGCCACCAGTGCCGTCGGGCCGCCAGGTGTTCTCGAAATCCACGCGCGGGTAGGTGTTGAACGTGAACACATCGTTGTATTTGCCCGCCGCCGCCAACACCGGTTCCGGCGTGCGGCCCGCGAAACGGCAGCCGAGCACAAGATGGTCGGGATCGGCCTCGCGCAGCGCGTTCGCCGGCACACTGAAGTAACGCTCCGCGATCTCGGCAAGAAAACCATCGCGCACTTCGGTCAACGCATCGGACGATTCCGGCACGACGATCGAGGCCAGAAACGCCCGCTCATCGGCGAAGTTCGTGCCAAGTCGGCGGTTGACCCCGGCGAGATTGCCGCAGCGTTTCAGCAGCCAGTCGAGCAACGCGCGCTTGGCTGGCGCGGCTGGCGGGAGCTTGAAGATGTCGTCCACGAGATGGCCCTTCTTGCCATACCACTCCAGCTCGTTGTCGAGGAATGTGCCGAGGCACCACGGGTCGCCGCGGCTCTCCTGCGCCATCTTGCGAGCAACGACGCGGCAATGCGCCGGCCAGCGCCGGCTGAACACATCGGGGAAGCCAGTCCAATGAATCGGCTCGGCGATCCACTCGCGTTTGGCGAAACTCGTGCCGAACGACGCGAAGAGAATGTGCGGCAGGCCGCGGTGACGCAACAACGGGGTGTGGCCGGCGGGCAGCGTGTTGAAGCCCCACGCCAAAAGCCGCTCAATGGCACTGGCGGCCCACGCCTCTTCGCTGCCGAACTTCGCCGCGGCATTGCGATGATACGGCGCGTAGCCGAGCGACTCGCACCAGTGGGCGCGGTAGTTGACGTGGTCGGTGCCGACATCGAAGAACGGTTTGCCCTCCGGGTCCACGAGCCACCAGCGTCCATCCTTCTCGGCAGTGCGGAAGAAGCCCGCGGCTTTCGCGATCGGTTTGCCTTTGCGGGAAACCCACGCGGGAAACTTCCGCGGCTCAGGCTTCGGTTCCGGCGCGGTTTGTTGGACGGTGACGGTGGCGTTGTCGAAGCGGACGCGAAGCCCGTTGGCCCGCAGCGTGGGCCGGCCGGCGCGGACAGCGGGCGTCGAGGAAGAAAGCGTAAAGCCAAAACGCGCGAGTTCGTTCGCGCCTTGCGTGATGCGCGCGGTGATATTGCTGGCCGTGAGACTGATCTCGAAGCGGTAGGTCTGATTGAGTTGCCAATCGAATCCGCCCCGGCCGGGCAGCGGCTTGAGCCGCGTGTTGTCGCTGCTGGCAGCCAGCCAATGGCCATCATGTGATTCGTTCAACTCCGCCATGTGCCGGCGCTGCTTCGCTTCGGGCGCGGCGACGAGATTGACGGCCCAGTAGTTTTTTTCGTCGGCCTGCAGACCAATGCCCGCGATAAGCCAATCACCCTTGAGTTGCTCCAGCACGGTGACATCGCACGCGAACGTGACGGCCGACGCAAACGGCGCCGCGCGCCAGACGCTCACACCGCTGTCGCCAATGCAGCTGCCCTCGTAGATCTCCCAGCCGACGCTCTGCGTATCCCATGCGGGCGCGCCGTCGGAACCGGCCGCGTAGCTGGAAAAATCGTCGCGGAGCGTTTGCGCCGCGCTGTCGCCAGCCAGCGCCGTTGCAGACTGAGAGAAAAGGAACCACGCCAAAGCGAAAGAGAAAAGCCGAGTCATGCGTCGCATCATAGCGGCTCAGCTGCGTGCGTCAACGCGCGGACTGTGGGGCAGGCAGGATGCCTGTTCTACTTTTGCTCCCGCTCCACCTTCGTTGTGAAGCCCTCGCCGTCGGAGACGATCTCCACTTTGCCATGCGCGCCGGTGACATACACCTTCGCGCCGACCGCGCCATAGACCTTCCACGCGGGAATGCCTTTCGCCCAACGCGCGAACAGGCTCGCCACCGCCACCTTGGGCCGCGCCGCCTCCGCAAACTCCGGAATCGCGTGGATGCCGTGGCCCGGCGCAACCAGCACGTCGCACTTGAGCTTGCCCGGCGGCAACGACGGCAGCAGGCTGAGTTTTTGGTCCTCAGCTTCGATGTCGCCGCCGAGCACGAAGACGACCTTGCCGTGCTGGATGCGAAGGATCATTGCGTTGGCGTTGAGCAGGTAGTGCGCGGGGGGATCGTTCTTCGAGCGCTTTTCCGGATGACGCTCGTGGAAAAACTCCTTCGGCGGCGCAAGCACTTCCACGTCGAGCCGGTCGTCCCACGCGAGCTTGTCGCCAGCGTGCGCCGCCTGATACGCGCCGGGCCGCTGTTTGAACTGTTGGCGCAGTTGCGCATAGTGGCCCAACTCGCCGCCGTAGTGGCCACTCGCCCGGCCGGGCATCTCGTAGCCGGGATCGTAGAGCTTGCGAATCGGAAAATGGTCCACGAGCCAGACGAATCCACCGAAGTGATCGTAGTGCGCATGGCTGATGACGACGCCGTCGATTTCCTTCACACCGCGTGCGCGCAGCAACGGCGCGATCAAGTCCCGCCCGCTGTTGTGATCGCAAGCCCAACCGGAAACGTTGGTCGCCGAGGGATAACCGTTGCCGGTGTCGTAGAGAAACGTGCGGCCGCCCGGCGTCTGCATCACCAGCGCGAGCCCCGCACCGCGATGGATGTCGGGAATGTCCAGCACCGTGAGCGTGAACTTGCCCGCGCCAGCCGACGGCTCGGCAGCGTGGCTGCACACGCAGACAGCGATGGCCAGACAGAAGCTCGTCATCAGCGAAACAGTTGGGCGTGGTTCCATGCGTGCCGAGTGTGCCTGCGGAGGTTTCTTTTCTCCAGCGGGAACTCCGGATTCCTCCGTATCACCAATAAACTCCCGGACCGTGCGTTCTAACGGCGAACCTTTAACTGGAGAACAACATGACTCGACAACATTGGTTTGGATGGATGGTGGCCGGCATCGTGGCGCTTTCGACGGCGGGCTGGCTGGGTGCGCAGGATGCCCAGCCTCCGCGTCCGCCTCAAGACGGCAACGAAGGCCCTGGCGGAAACCAGAGTCCCGGACGCAACCCGCAGCAATTTCGGCCGATGATGGGCATGCAGGCGCAAATGACTGCCACGGCGGATTACGTTTTCATCCTGCGCGGCAATACACTCTACAAATACGACATCAAGGAGCTGAAGTTGCAGGGTAAAGCTGAACTGGAAATGCCGACGCCGCCCCGGTCTTCGCGAGAAGGCGGCCAACAACGCCCGCCGCCGCCGCAACAGTAGACTCGGTCTGGCGAATGCCGGGAGTGTTTCCACCGGCAGCACGAGTGCGGATCAGGGCAGCAAGCCCAGTTCGTCGAGCCAGTTCTGAAGGGCGGCTGCGTCACGGAAGACGCGAAACGCGCCGGCGCGAATCAACTCATCCTCGCCGTAGCCGCCGCTGAGCAGACCAATGCCAAGCATCTGAGCCCGGCGCGCGCCCATGAGGTCCCACACCGCGTCGCCGACGACATAGCATTCCTCCGGCCGCACACCGAGCCGCTGCTGGCACTCGATGAACAAGTCCGGCTCCGGCTTCGCGCGCGCCACGTCCGTGCGTTCCACCACAACCGTCTCGCTGCCGACACCCAGCACTTCGAGGGCCGGATTCATCATCGGCCGGCGGTTGGAGGTGGCGATGCCGTGGATGATTTTGTTCTCGCGCAAGAATCGCAGCAGTTCCACCGCACCCGGCAGCGGCCGGGGCACCGGCATGAGTTGGTGAAAGAATTCCGCGTGGCGGCTGTCAAGGACACGGACTTCTTCGTCACTGAGGTTACGGCCCAATTCACGGGCGGCGGCGCGTTTGAACAGGCCGCCGCTCATCCCCATGCGCCGGTGCAACCGCCAGCCCTCAATCGGCATACCCGCCTCCGCGAATGCCAACTGCCACGCCAGCACATGCGGATAAACCGTGTCAACCAACGTCCCGTCGAGATCAAAAATAAGCGCCTTCATGTCCCGGCAGCCTAGAACGGAACCCCGCGCCAATGCAACGGCCGCCTGGCATCAATGATGCCCACCGTGCTGTCGGCGGCGCTGCCAGAAACTCATCTTCTGGCGCGGTTTGTGTTGATGAGGGTGCGCGGCCGGCTGTTGCGGACGATGAGCAGACTGTGTGGGTGCGTGCGGCTCGTGCGATGGCGATTGTGGGGTGTGGGGTTGCGACGGACGATGTGCTGACGGCTGCGGCGCCGCTGCTACAAACGTTGGGTGGCGTTTTCGTTCCAGGCGTTTGCCGATGAACTTCTCGATGTTGCGCAGGTGCTCCTCTTCGTCGCGCGACACGAACGTCATGGCGTCGCCCGTCGCCGTGGCACGACCGGTGCGGCCGATCCGGTGAATATAGTCCTCGGCAAACGTCGGCGTATCGAAGTTGATGACGTGCGAGATGCCTTCCACGTCAATGCCACGCGCGGCGATGTCCGTGGCAACGAGCACGCGGTAATGCCCGCGCTTGAAACCGTCCAGTGCCTTCTGGCGCTGGTTCTGCGTGCGGTTGGAGTGCAGCGCCGCCGAGCGGATGCCGCGCCGTTCCAGCCGCTGCGCGATGCGGTCGGCGCCGTGCTTGGTGCGCGAGAACACCAGCACGCAGTCGAGATCCTCCTGTTCGATGATGTGGAACAACAGGTCCATCTTCTGGTCGCGCGGCACGGTGAAAATGTGTTGCGTGACCGTCGCCACAGGATTGCGCCGTTCGCCGATTTCGATCAACTGCGGCTGGCGCTGGATGCTGCCGGTCAGTTCGCGAATTTCGCGGGACATGGTGGCCGAAAACATCAGCGTCTGACGTTCCTTGGGTGTTTGGGCGACAATCTTGCGCACGTCGGGGATGAAGCCCATGTCAAGCATCCGGTCGGCCTCGTCAAGCACGAGCACTTCGACCTTCGAGAGATCGATGTTGCGCGAGTTCATCAGGTCAATCAGCCGTCCCGGCGTTGCCACGACGATGTCCACGCCGCGGCGCAGCGCCTGGACTTGAGGGTTGTAGCCGACGCCTCCGAAGATCGCCAGCGACCGCAACTGCATGAACCGCCCGTAGGTCTTCACCGATTCCTCAACCTGCTGCGCCAACTCGCGCGTGGGTGTCAGCACGAGCGCTTTGATTCCGTGGCTCGTGTGGCCAGCGGCTTCGTGAGCGACGAGACGGTTGAGGATGGGCAGCACGAACGCGGCGGTCTTGCCGGTGCCGGTCTGCGCGCAACCAATGATGTCACGGCCTTCGAGCGCGGTCGGTATGGCCTGCGATTGGATGGCGGTGGGCGCCGTGTAGCCCGTGGCAAGGATTCCCTGCACGAGCTTGTCTGAAAGTCCTAGTGATTTGAATGGCATTTGCTGACTTTACATGCACTGCGGAGGGAAAGCGAACGCCATGTTGGGCAGGAGGCAATTCAACAAGAAGCCGCGATTCAACCCGCTCGCGGTCAACGCTTTACGAGCGAACGCAGCAGACGGAGGTTGTCCTTGTCGAGGGGACTCACGTCCTCGAAGTCGCCTTTCGGCGTTTCCAGCACACCGGGCACTCGCGAGAAGTGCGGGTGGTTGAGGACGAGCCGGAACGCCTCCTTGCCGATGTGGCCCTTGCCGATGTGCTCGTGGCGGTCCACACGCGAGCCGAGCGGCGTCTTCGAGTCGTTGAGGTGGACGGCAGCGAGAAACTTCCAGCCGATGACGCGACCGAATTCCTTCGCGACGGCGGCGAAACTCTTCGGTTCGCGAATGTCGTAGCCGGCGGCGAGCAGATGACAGGTGTCCACGCAGACGGCGAGCCGCTCCGGGCCCACGCGCGCGATGATGTCGGCGAGATGCTCGAAGCGGTAACCAAGGTTGGTGCCCTGGCCGGCGGTCGTTTCGAGCGCGATCTTCACGGGCGAGTTCTTCGTCTGTCGGAACACCTCCTTCAGACTGTCGGCAATCCGCCGCAGGCCCGCGTCCTCGCCCGCGCCCATGTGCGCGCCGGGATGGCTGACGACAAACGGCAAGCCGAGCGCGTCGGCGCGCTGCACCTCGTCCACCATGCCGTCAATGCTCATGCGCAGCGTGACCGGGTTGGTCGCGCCGAGGTTGATGAGATAGCTATCGTGTGCAAACACCGGCGCGATACCGGTCTCCGTGCGCCGTGCCTTGAACGCGACGATTTCCTCCGCGCGCAGCGGCCGGGAGCGCCACTGCATGTTGCCGCGAGTGAAAATCTGGATCACCTCGCAACCGGTGCGTTGACCGCGCTCAACCGCCTTGTCCACGCCGCCGGCGATGGACATGTGCGCGCCGAGTTTCACGCCGGAATCACGTCGAGGATTTCGGCGAGCTTGTTGTCCTGCGGATAAGCATGGCCGAGGTGCTGGCGGAAACCTTCGGCAAACTTCACGCCGCAGTGCTGGCCGTTGGTCGTGCCCCAGCGCCGCATGTTCAGGATGTATTCGTCCACCTTGTGATGTGACCGCATCCAGTTGCGCTGGCTGGCGTGGCACTTGACCATTCGCTCCTTGGTCTTGATCGCCGGTGTGATGTCCACGTAGAAGCCGGCTTGGATAGGCCGTCCGAAGTGGTCTTTCATGTCGATGGCATCGGCATAGTAGAGATACGGCACGCCGCCCGTGGGGCGGGCTGGCGGCGTGATCAACGTCTGCAGGTTCGGCGCGCCGCCGATGAACGTGGCCATCCGCACAAGCTGCGAGGTCATTTCATGGTCCACCATGTAGCACACCGGCGAGTTTGTGAAGACGAGGAACGGATTCACGCGCCGGACCAGTTCGATGACAGTACGGAGCGTCGGCCTGTCATACAGGACCAGACCGTCGCGCGCGCCGCAGCAATAGTGCTTCGCGCCGATGACGGCGGCGGCGCGGCGCGCCTCCTCGAACCGGATGCGGGCGATGTCGTCAGAACTGTATTCCAACGTGCCGCAGTCGCCGGCGGCGACGTGGGCCATGTGGATGTGGTAGCCTTTCTTCGCCAATAACGCGAGCGTGCCACCGCAGAGAAATTCGATATCGTCGGGATGGGCCATGATGGCCAGAATCGTCTTGTTGTCTTTCATTTCTTCCTTTGTCGCTATGGCGGTCACAAACCGCCGCTACAGATTTGCCAGTGTGGCGCCGCGTTCGGACGGCAGCCTTCGCACACCGCCCGGTGATGAGGTTCGTTCCGAACCAGCACCTGAATGACCTACACTTCGACGTCGTGGCCGAGGCGGTAGCTGGCCAGCACGGTCATGTTGTCGTCCATCTCGCGGTGGACGTCCACCAGAATACCCAATCCGGACTTGCGTGCGAACACTTTCTGGATATGCAGCACGCCCGGCTTGAAGGGTCTTCCCTACTTCATTTCCAACACCCAGATTTCCTGCCGCGACGGCAGATCGGCCTTGCCGACGGTGAACGCCGCCGAACCGAGCTGCTTCACGTTGCTCTTGCCGCGAAGGAAATCATCCACGGTCGCGATTGGCAGTTTCGGCGTGTAACGCGTCTTGAAGTGCATCGGCACCACGACACGCGGGTTGAGTTGCGCCACCAGCTTGTCGAGCTTGGCGGTGTCGAGCGTGAAGAATCCCCCGACCGGCAACAGCAGCACGTCCACGGGACCGATGTTCTTGATCTGCTCGTCGGTCAACAAACAACCGAGGTCGCCAACGTGGCAGAAGCGGACGCCGTCGATCGTGAAGCTATAGATTGTATCCGGACCGCGTTCAGCGCCGTGGTTCTCGTCGTGGAACGCTGCCGTGCCGGTCACCGTAACACCGCCGCGTTCGAATTTGCCGACGCCTTTCTGGCTGCGGCAAACCAGCGGCGTGCCACCAATAATGCCGACGTTGCGGTGGTCGTTGTGCTCGTGCGTCACCAGCAACACGTCGGCGGTGAGGTCTTTCGGAATCGGATAGTTGAAGTACGTGTTGTCGAACGGGTCAATCACCACGCGCGTGCCATTCGACGCCGTGAACTGGAAGAACGACTGGCCGAACCACTGGACGCGCGCCTGCTCCGCGCCCGCCGCCGCGCCGCCCGCCAAACCAAGCCAGCCGCCACCGATTATCATCCACCAGAGAGCTTTCATCGAAATCCTCCATCTCATGATGGCGTAATCTACACAATCGCCGCCGAAGTCGAAAGCAGTTTGCAGCCCGGCAGCGAGTCGCCGGGTGGCACAGGACGATGTTCCGGGTACATCGCACAATGGACGCGGACATTCGTCCAGCGACAACCAAGTGTGCCGTCAGCCAACCATGCGCACGCCGCGCTCGCGCAGGTAATCGTTCCACTGCTTCACAGTCTCGCGCGCCGGCGGCTTCACGGTGTCAGGCAATTGTGTCGTGAGGCCAAACCGCTTCAGCTTGGCGCGCCAGAGGTCGTAGTAGGGGAGCAACTCTACACCCGCAAGCTTCGGCATCTTGTGGGCGAGCGCGACAATGCCGTCGAGGTGCTCTTTGCGCGCGTTGTAGCCGGGAATCATCGGGCAACGCAGCAGAATCTTCGCGCCACTGTCGTGGAGTTGCTGCAGGCGCTCCAGGATTGCGTCGAGATCGCGCCCGGTGAACTTCGCGTGCAAGCGCGGGTTGGTTTCCTTGTAGTCGAACAGCCAGAGGTCCACGACCCGCTGCAGCCGCTCGAAGACGCTCCAGGCTGCGTAGCCCGACGTCTCGATACAACAGTGGACGCCACGGTTCTTCGCCGCATGCAGCAGCGACTCGGCGAACTCCGGCTGCAACAGCGGCTCGCCGCCGGAGAGCGTGAGGCCGCCGCCGGACTGCGTATAGTAATCGCGGTCGCGCAACACCACCTCCAGGGCCTCATCCGCCTCCATGTCGCGGCCCACCATCTCCAACGCCTTCGGGTCGCACGTCGGCGCGCAATCGCCGCAGTGGGTGCAGCGCGCGCGATCCACAACCGCCTTGCCGGTGGCATCCTTCGACAGCGCATTCGGTTTGCAAACCTTGAAGCACTCGCCGCACGCGATGCATTTGCCGGCGACGTAGGAAAGCTGCGGCTTCGGGTCGATGCTCTCCGGGTTGCCGCACCAGATGCAGCGCAGCGGACAGCCTTTCAGAAACACAGTCGTGCGAATGCCCGGCCCGTCATGGATCGAAAATCGCTGGATATCAAAAATGCGGCCGGCGCTCATGGTTCAGGGCAACTTTATCAGCAACGATTTCAGCGCTGCGGTCATGGCGGATTGATAGTGCTCCACGTCGGTCACACGCAGGATGAAGCGGTTCCGGGACTTCGGGTCTTTCGTCCAC
The DNA here is from genome assembly GCA_016235595.1 of Verrucomicrobiota bacterium. Classification (GTDB taxonomy): domain Bacteria; phylum Verrucomicrobiota; class Verrucomicrobiia; order CAIQCK01; family CAIQCK01; genus CAIQCK01. Next base: position 52,653 of record JACRJX010000048.1, on the reverse strand, counting down.
TCCGTCAGCCCGGCAGCGGAGCATTGCACGTGGACCGGCTCGAAGGTGAACACCGCGTCTCGCGCGGCATTCAGCGGCACAATCTCGCCGGACTTCGTCACCGCCAGCCCCGCGGCGTGAAGGAAACCTGCCGTGCACCACATGTTCCGGTCGCGGCTGCCTTGGGCGGCGAGCGCCTCGGCATTTTTCGGCGCGGCCAGTTGTTGCAACCAGAGGCCGTCGGCGGTTTTCCCGCCGGCATACATCGCCATGAAGTAATTCCCCACGCGGTCCGATAAATGCGGGAGAATCTCGCTCTGCCGGAAACGATAAAACGAGCCGTAGGCCGCCACGCGCCACATTTCCGACGACACGGGGCTGACCACCTCGAAGCACGGCAGCCAATAGAGCGGGCACGGCACCTCAAACATCGCGGCATAGTTCGCCGGGTCGAGATTTACGTTGTATTCGCGCCGCTGCGCCTTTTCCGGGTCGGGCGTGCCGGAACCGGCGTTGAGGTAGATGCCGGCGCACCGCCGCGCGAAAAGCTCCGGCTCCAGCCGCGCCGCCAGCGCCACGTCGCGGCACGAGCCGACCACGTGGATGACCACGGGCCGCGGCGACTGGCGCATCAGTTCCAGAAACGCCCGCACGCCCGCGATGTCAGCCGTCACCGCGCCCTTCTGCAACTCCTCCGGCGTCAGCACACGCGGCGAACCGACGACCACCGGCGCTGCCTTGCCCGTGATGTGATTCATCTGCGCCACCGCGCCGATGTCCGGCGCCCTTGTCCATCCGGCTTGCGGATGATCAATCATCACGCCGCGCAGGTCCACCTTGCCCTGCCACGCCAGCGCATACTGTGTCGCCAAATCCCAATGATCATCCGGGTCCACGTGCGGCCGGAACAAATCCGCGACGTGCAGCGTCGGCACCGGAGCCGGGTCCGCGCCGAATGTGTTGCCGGTGACCAGACAGGCGAGCGCAACACCGATCACCGCAACAATGCACGTCTTGGGGAATCGCTGGTGAGAAATGGGGTACATGGCAGTCAAGGACTGGCGGCGGCTGTTCGCGGCTTCATCGCATCTGAACTCATACCTTGAGAACCCCTTGACAGCAACCGAACTTTCACGCGTGCCGGGAATTCGTTCTGGACAGCAGGTGACGGCAGCAACAACATCGCCTCGTGTTTTCAAACGCGCCCGTGTCCGCCCAGAGCATGAGAACCTTGCCTCCAATACAAACCGTCCGCCGTCTGCCGTGTCTTTTCATCTCGTTCCTCTTCGCTGCCGCCTGCGCCTACGCCGCCGACAGCGCGTTGCTGGACGCGCTCTCCTCGCCAATCCTGTTCAAGGGCGACGATAAGACCGGCTACCGCGACCCGCTTCTGCTCTGGCACGACGGCACCTTCCACATGTTCTTCACCATCGGCGAGCGCGACACCAACGCCGTTTATCTCTGCCTCGCCAAGAGCACCAGCCGCGACCTGCGCCACTGGACGCCGGTGAAGAAGCTCACCCCGCGCGATCTCAAGCTCAACTTCGTCAGTCCCGGCAGCGTCGTGCGATTCGGCGGCGAATGGCTCCTCTGCGCCTCCACCTATCCGCAGCCCAACGGCGAGACCTACGGCAACGCCACCGCGCGACTTTACCTCATGCGCAGCCCCGACCTCGAACGCTGGTCGGAGCCGGAACTCATCCGCGTCAAAGGCCCCGACGTGCCCGTGGAGAAGATGGGCCGCATGATTGACGCCTACCTCATGCCCGACAAGGACGATCCCGGCAAATGGTGGTGCTTCTTCAAACAGAACGGCGTCAGCATGAGCTGGTCGCGCGACCTGCGCACGTGGACCTTCGCCGGCAGCGCCAAGGCGGGCGAGAACGTCTGCGTCCTCGTTCACGACGGCCGCTACCTCATGTTCCACTCACCGCACAACGGCATCGGCGTAAAAACCTCCGCCGACCTGCGGAACTGGAGCGATGCCGGCCCGCTCATCACGCTGGGCCAGAAGAACTGGCCGTGGGCGCAAGGCCGCATCACTGCCGGCTACGTGGCCGACCTCCGTTCCGTGCCGGGCATCGGCAAATACGTCATGGTCTTCCACGGCACCGGCCCGGAACCGGAACCCGTGAAGTTCCTAACCCACGGCTGCATCGGCATCGCTTGGAGCGACGACCTAAAGACGTGGCGCTGGCCCGGCGGGAAGTGAAGAAAAACAAATCGGATGCAGATTTCAACAGAAAGGAACCCGGCTGATGAAACTCACTCGCCAATTCCGCTTCATTGCGCCGCTCGCGCTCGCGTTGATGGCAGCAGTGCAACTCCTCGCCGCCGATGTCGGCCAGCCGTGGCTCAAAGCCGACTCGGTCGCCTTGCAACGCTGGCAGGCGATGCGCTTCGGAATGTTCATCTGCTGGGGACCGGTCACACTCACCGGTCTGGAGATCGGCTGGTCGCGCGGCGTGCCGACATGGGGCATGAGGCCGGGCGTGGCCGGCGGCAAGGGGCCGACGCCAGCAGTGGTTTATGACAACCTCTACAAGAAGTGGAAGCCGGAGAAGTTCAACGCCCGCGAGTGGGTGAAGATCGCGCAGGACACCGGCGCGCGTTACCTCGTCTTCCTTATCAAACATCACGACGGCTTCTGCCTTTTCGACACGAAGCTCACCGACTACAAAAGCACCGGCCCGGAATCGGCGTGGAAGGTGGACGTCATGAAGGAGATCGCCGGCGCATGCCACGAAGCGGACATGAAGCTCATCGTTTATTACTCGCAGCCAGACTGGCATCATCCGGACTTCTGCGGTGAACATCACGAGCGCTACATCGCCTATCTGCACGGCCAGATTCGCGAGTTGTTGACGAACTACGGCCGCATTGAAGGTTTGTGGTTCGACGGCCTCGGCGGCTCGGCCAGGCAGTGGGACGCGGAGAACCTTTTCAAGATAGCGCGCTCGATCCAGCCGCACCTGATCATCAACAACCGCTGCGGCCTGCCTGCCGACTACGACACGCCGGAGCAATACGTTGGCCGCTGCCAGTTCAGCCGCCCGTGGGAAAGTTGCATCACGCTCGGCACGCAGTGGTCGTGGAAGCCGGACGACACGTTGAAACCCTATACCGACGGCATCCGGATGCTCGTAACGTGCGCGGCCGGCGACGGCAACCTCGCGCTGAACACCAACCCAATGCCCGACGGCCGGATCGAGCCGCGACAGGCCGAGAGCTTCCGCAAAATCGGCCAGTGGTTGCGGAAATATGGCGAGAGCCTCTACGCCACGCGCGGCGGACCGTTTGTGGCGCCGGACATGGGCCATCGGCAGTTCGGCCATGACCGCACGCGATTCGTGATGCCCGGTGGCGGCTGGTGGGGCGGCTCGACGCACAACGGCAACACCATTTATCTCCACATCCTGCGCTGGCCCGCGGACACCATCACGCTGCCGCCGATCAAGCCACGCATCATAAGACACAGCGTCCTCACCGGCGGCGAATCCACCGTGAAACAAACCGGCTCCGGCATCGAGGTGAGCGTGCCGGCCGCGCAACGCGACGCTTGCGACACCATCGTGAAACTTGAACTCGACGCGCCCGCACAGGACATCCCCGTCATCAAACCGAAGAGCGCCACCACACACTCGCTCACGACTGGCAAGAAGGCCACCGCGTCGAACTGGTTCCGGAAGATGGACACCTACTCGCCCGGCAAGGCTGTGGATGACGATCCCGACACGCGTTGGGGTTGCGACTATGGCACCCACTCGTGCTGGCTGGAGGTGGACCTCGGCGAGCCAAAGACATTCAGTCGCGCTCTCATCAGCGAGCCTTACGGCCGCGTTCAAGAGTTCGAGTTGCAGGTGAAAGCCGGCGACGAATGGAAGACCTTCCATCGCGGCAAGACGATCGGCGAGGAGTGCGACATCAAGTTCGCGCCGGTCACGGGCCGGCATGTCCGGCTGAACCTGCTCAAGACGACCGAAGGCCCCTCCATCTGGGAGTTTCACCTTTTTGCGCCCTGACGGCGCATGGAGTGCCATGACCCCGCGCGAACGAGTCCTCACAGCTTTTGCCCACGAAGAACCCGACCGCGTGCCGCGATGGTGCGGCGCGTCGCCGGAGTTCGTCGCGAAAGCCAAACGCCAGCTTGGCATTGATGACACCGAGCAACTCTTCGTCCGGTTCGGCGACGACTTCCGGCGCGTGTTCGCGCGCTATGCCGGGCCGAAGGAGTTCAGCCCGGATGCCGGTTTGTCGCCGGGCACAACGTATCGCACAATCTTCGGTGTCGAGCGGCATGGTCTCGGCTACGGCCAGCCGACAAGCCATCCGCTCGCGGACGCGACGGTGAAGCAGGTCCATGACTATTCGTGGCCCGATCCGAAGTGGATGGATGTCTCGCGCATTCGCGGTGAAGCGCAGGCGTGGGGACGGCGCCATGCGATCCTCGGCGGCGATTGGTCGCCGTTCTGGCACGACGCGATTGACCTGCTCGGCATGGAGAATCTCTACCTGAAGATGTATGACGAGCCGGAATTGGTGGACGCGGTGTTGCAGCACATCGTGGATTTCTACGCCGCCGTCAGCCGGCGCATCTTCGACGCGGCAGCCGACGCACTCGACGTGTTCTTCATCGGCAACGATTTCGGCGGCCAGACCGGACCGCTCCTCAGCCCGGCGCAATTCCTGCGGTTCATGCTGCCCCATCTGAAACGGCTGATCGAGTTGGGCCACGATTACAAACTCAAGGTGCAGTTGCATTGCTGCGGCGGTTTCGAGCCGCTGATGCCCGCGATGATCGCGGCGGGTCTCGACGGCTTGCACGCCATCCAGCCCTGCTGCAGCGGGATGGACCTCGCGAAGCTGAAGGCCGACTATGGCGGCAAAATCCTGTTCAACGGCGCGATTGATTCGCATCACGTGCTCATTGAGGGCACGCCGGAGCTGGTGCGCCAGCGCACGCGTGAGGTGCTGGCGATCATGGCGCCGGGCGGTGGCTACGTGGCCGGCGCGAGCCACGATTACATCCTCGAAGAGACGCCGGTGGAAAACGTCGTGACGATGTTCGATGCAGTGGCAGAGTTCGGCGTGTATGGCAAACGCAGTGTTTGAACGCATTCGTCTGCTGCCGGCAAATACATCAGGGTCTTCCACGGCACCGGCCCCGAACCCGAACCGGTTAAGTTCCTAACCCACGGCTGCCTCGGCATCGCCTGGAGCGATGATCTGAAGACATGGAGATGGCCGGTAGGGAAGCAAGTGTGGCCGGACCGGTAGCTCTGGTGAAGCGTGGCTCGACACGGTAACGAATGATCCGCTGCTGTCGGGGCGGTTTCAACCCCACTTGGGGTCACAGGTCGCAAAACAGTTCGTTAATGTTTACGTCCTCCGAAGCTGGACGCTCATGTCCTGAAGCTTCGGATTCCGGCTCTGACGGTAGATCTTCTCTCAGGGATTCGGCCTCGGCCCAAAAATGAACGGCGCAATGTTCTAGGCATTTCTGCTGTTTTCCCGTCCACACGGGAACAGCAGCCAACTTTTCAAAATGCTTGTGCAGACTCTCGTAACACTCTGCTCTTTCTGCTGCGTCGTCATTATCCTTTGGAGAATCATAAAAAGTGTTCTCCTCTGCAGTCACCCGCTCCACTATGGCATGGTGTATCTCCTCTAGCTGCTGATGAATTCCAGGTTCCGCAAGAAACGAAGGAACGAACTTATTCAAGACCCGTAAAAACCTCTCAACACTCCTCGGCACGCCGTCGTCCTGCCAGATCACCAGCCGGGCATCGTCAGTCCAGCTTTTGGCGTCTTCCAAACAATCTGCCCAAGCTTCAGCGAGATCAATATCGGATGGAACATCGAGTTCGTGACAAATCTCAAAAAAAGTCTCGAGCGAATTGATGTCCCCGTAGCCGATTTGTCCGAGCTTCCTGCCAGCGATGGGGCATAACTTTGTGAAGATTTCAGCAAGGCGTTTGAGGTTGCTACGGTGTGAGGTATCGCGTGTCTCTTGCTTCTTCAGCACTTGGAAGTTGTTCCAAAGAATCACAAGCGCGCTCGTCTTCTCTTGCAGCACTTGCTCTGCTCGTGCGGTAAAACAGCGCCAGTCTTCGTCTGTCTGAAGCAGCGGCAGACGTCGCTGCCCCTTCGCACCTCCAGCCAAGGAAGTCGCTAGTGCGAGTCCGATTTCCGAACAGTGCGCAAGGAATCGTTGTCGGTCACCGGAATGTTCTAACAGCTCTTCGATCGCCAAATCCCGGCAGCTTGGGTGAATCCAATCAATTTCCTCAGAGAAAAATCCCTGCGACTTCTTGATGAAAGCTTCTGTCAGTTCATCGAGCACACATTTATATGGCTGGTGAACGGCCGGCGGGCACAAAGCATCATAGCAACTCTGCAATCTAGATCGCCCAACACCAAATACATTCCGGTCTTGATCGGCTTCGAGAAGCGCAAACATCATCCAGCGATGACAAACCGGGAGTTTTCGAAAACTCACCTGCATCTGTTTCGTGGGATTACTTAACGCTTCGGACACTCGATTCCTGAGATCATCTTCGGTAAGGCTCTCCTCGAGTGCCAATCCCGGAACAAGCTCCTCTACGAGTCGCCGGATTCTCTCCGGCGTGAAATGCTGGTGGTTTACTATCGTCGCGGCTTGTTTTTTCACGATTTCCCTCGCGGCGAGCCCCATGCTGATAGCTTTCGCATGGCGATAAAGAATTCGAGCTTTTTCGCCGGACTTGAGATATCCCGCGTTTACCACAACCTCGCCAAGTTTTGGAAACCGATTGTTCTGACCGGCGATGTCGAGGTTTGCCTTCGCCATCTCAAGCAAATGAGCGCGACAAGTCAGAATCAACCAATGTCTGCGACCGAGTAGGGGCAGAATATGCGCAAGCTCAGATTGCCATTCGCTCACCCGCATTGGCTCATACTCCGTGCGCCCGAAGAAGTCATCGGCAACGAACACCTGCTGTTTATCTTGACGATACATTTTCAGCACATCGGTGGGGGAACGACACTCAATGGCCTCCCATCCGCAAACGATTTGGCTCAAAGCAATGATGCGACCTATGGTTGTCTTCCCCATTTCTGGTGGCCCTTCCAGCACCACGAAACCGTATGCAGCAAGCTTATCTCGCGCTGAGTCGTAGGCGTTGGTCGGCACAAAAACTCGCGCATGGGCCTGGGCAAGCGCTATCGCAGTATGACTCCTAACAATGATATCAGAATGAACAGCATCTCGCAGAAGCTCATGCAGATTGCGCAAAGACAGAAGTTGTGGAAAGCTGCGCACAAGTTCCGAGTTAAGTCGTAACCACTGGCAGATGTCACCCCCATCGTGGATAGAGATGTGCGCGTGGGGCAGGGCCTTGCGCAGTAAAACGCGAATAGTGTCGCGAAGCGCTGCCGGACACGGCGTGTTGGTAAACAATGCGTAGCAGTTTGGCTCTTTCTTCCATTTTCTATTTGCCAGATTCTCCCGGATCTTTACGGCTTCTTTTTGAACCGCTGCCACAAGAAGTTTCTCTGGCTTAGCTCCAGCGGCATTCGCATTTTCAACGAACTTGCATTGAAAAACGAACGGTCCCTCGGTTTCTTCATTGGTGGGGAAACAAAGTCTTCCTTCAAAGTATGCGTCGCGCCCCCAATCGCTGCGTCCGCCCCACGCTTCGACTCCAAAACCGAGCTGCACCTTTGCGAGAGTTTGAATGAGTTGTTCAAACTCGAACCACCCCAAATCATCTAGCCGGTAATCAATCATTCAGGTTGAGCCTCTTTACGGAGGCCGCTAGGGGTTGAATCTTTGTCTCGTCAGTCAGTGGCCTCCACTGCACTGTGGTTGAGGAAGACGTCGAAGTTAAAAGTCTCGAGCACCGCCAATCTCCTTTGGATTTAGCCCAGAGATTCTATGCGCTCGGTTGCGAAAAATGAAGAGTGAAGAATTCAATGTGGATGCGAAGATGGATGAGCGGGCCTCGTTTCTGTCGTTTCCCATTAGAGATACACGTCCCAGTGTTCTGGCTTGCGCGTTCCCGCCTTGGTTGAGATGCTCAGAGCATGAGCAAGCCAAACCTCATTCCTTCGACGAGACGCGACTTCTTGAAATCCACCTCGGGCGCAGTCCTGGCGGGAGCCTGGGCGGCGCAGGCCGGTCTTCCCACCATTGCGCGCGGCGCGCCGGATTCGCGCAAGCTCAAGATCGGCGTCGTGGGCTGCGGTTTTCGCGGCACGGGCGCGGCCAGCCAGGCGTTGACGGCGGACAGCAACATCGAGTTGTTCGCGATGGGCGATGTGTTTGCCGACAAGCTCGCGTCAAGCCATGCCACGCTCACCAAGACGCATCCGGAACGGGTGAACGTGCCAGCCTCGCGGCAGTTCGTGGGACTGGACGCCTACCAGAAGGTCATCGAGAACTGCGACGTCGTGGTGCTGGCGACGCCGCCGGGTTTCCGCCCGCTGCATCTGCGCGCGGCGGTCGAGGCCGGCCGGCATGTGTTCTCCGAAAAACCCGTCGCCACCGACGCGCCCGGCGTGCGCTCGGTGATGGAGTCGGCCGCGCTCGCGGAGAAGAAGGGCCTCGCGCTAAAGTCGGGTTTCAATTGGCGGCTCTACCGGCCGATGATGGAGTTCATCGGACAGATTCACGGCGGCGCGGTCGGCGCGTTGCGCGCAATCTACGCGAGCTATTATGTCGGCGTGCTGCAACCCATTCCCGCCGGCGAGACCGGGCCGAAGCCGGGCATGACCGACCTCGAATGGCAACTGCGCCGTTGGTACAATTTCGTCTGGCTCGGCGGTGATGGTTATGTGGAGCAGACGGTGCACGCGGTGGACTGGCTGATATGGATGATGCGCGAGACGCCGCCGCTGCGTTGCGTGGCCGTGGGCGGCCGGCAGGCGCCCAGTCCGGGCGGCAACATCTACGACCACATCGAGGTCAACTACGAATGGCCCGACAACGTGCGCGGTTTCATCGGCGCACGCCAGCAGAACGGCTGCTTTGGCGACACGTCACTCTACGTCATGGGCGCCAAGGGCACCGGGGAATTCCACCGCCACCAGCCGATCCCGGAAATCCACGGCGAGACGACGTGGAAATACGGCGGCGAATCCAACCCGATGCACCAAGCCGAGCACGACACGTTGTTCTCCTGCCTGCGCGCGGGCCGGCCGATCAACGAAGGCGCTTCGATGGCCCGCAGCACGCTCTGCGCGATCATGGGCCGCATGGCCGCCTACACCGGCCAGCAGATTACGTGGGAGATGGCCCTCAACTCGCAGGAGAAACTCGTGCCGGAGAAACTGGAGTGGGACATGAAGCTCCCCATCGCCCCGAGGGCCCAGCCGGGACAGACGAAGTACTTCTGAGCCTCCGGCCCGGCTACTCGGCGGCACGGACGGTGTAGCCGCCGGATTTCTTGTCCGGCTCCAGCTTCACGAGGGCGCGCTTCTGCGCTTCCAGCAACAGGTCGTTGAACGAACGGAAACCGTAGGCGCGCTCGTTGAAACCCGGGCTGCGGCGCTTGATGGCCTGTTTGATCATCGAGCCCCAGATGCTTTCGTCCTCGTTGCGTTCCTCGGTGAGGGCTTCCAGCGTCTCCACAACGAGGTCAAACGCCTTCTCGAGCGACGGCCCCGTGTTTTCGCCCTCGGCAGGCTTGGCGGCCGGGGCGGCGGACGCCCTGCGTTGGCGCACCTTGGACGGTTGGGCGCGCACGAGGTCGTCGTAATAAATGAACGTGTCGCAGTTGCTGATGAACAGGTCGGAGGTGGAGTTCTTCACGCCGACGCCGACGACGGTCTTGGCGTTCTCGCGCAGTTTGCTCACGAGCGGCGAAAAATCGGAATCGCCGCTGATGATGACGAAGGTGTCCACGTGGCCCTTGGTGTAACAGAGGTCGAGCGCGTCCACGACCATGCGGATGTCGGCGGAGTTCTTGCCGGACTGGCGCACGTGCGGAATCTCGATCAGCTCGAACGCGGCCTCGTGCAAGTCGCGCTTGAACGCCTTGTAGCGGTCGAAATCGCAATAAGCCTTCTTGACGACGATGTGGCCTTTGAGCAGGAGGCGCTCAATCACTTTCCGGATGTCAAATTGTGGGTAATGGGCGTCGAGCGCGCCGAGGGCGATGTTCTCGAGGTCGAGAAATACCGCCATGGTTGCGTTGGATTCGTGTGTGCTCATGTTATGTATGGACGAGAGCCTACTACAGATGCCGTCGCCGCACAGGTGAAAACGCACGATAAACGCACCGGCGGCTTGTCCCGCTGGGTGGGCGGACAGGCGATTTCAAGTTTGCTATTATCCGCCGGCTTGCTTAAGCAACAGTCATGGTTTCCGTTGAAACAGGCCTCCAGGCCTCTGCGATTGGCATTGTTACCAACTTTGGCCTCGCGATCATCAAGATCGTCGTGGGCATTGTTGGCAATTCCTACGCGCTGATCGCCGACGGCATCGAGTCCACAGCGGACATCGTCAGTTCGTTCATCGTCTGGAGCGGGCTGCGCATCGCCAGCCGGCCGCCCGACGCCACACATCCCTACGGCCACGGCAAGGCCGAGTCGCTCGCCGGCATGATCGTCGCGGTAGCGTTGCTGGGCGCGGCGACGCTGATTGCCTGGCAGAGTATCAACGAAATCGCCAATCCGCATGGAGCTCCGGCCTGGTTCACGCTGGTGACGCTGGTGCTGGTGATCGTTACCAAGGAGATACTCTTCCGTTTCGTCAACAAGACCGGCCAGTCGCTCGACAGCACCTCGCTGAAGAGTGACGCGTGGCATCACCGTTCCGACGCGCTGACTTCCGCCGCGGCTTTCGTCGGCATTTCGGTGGCACTCATCGGCGGCAAAGGCTACGAGAGCGCCGATGAATGGGCGGCACTGTTCGCCTGCTTGATCATCGCGTTCAACGGCCTGCGTTTGCTCAAGCCCGCGCTCAGCGAGGTCATGGATGCGGCTGTGGAGGCCGAGACCCAGGCAAGGATTCGTGCCGTGGCCGGAGCCGTGCCCGGCGTCGCCGCGATCGAGAAATGCCGCGTGCGCAAGAGCGGTCTGGGCTTGTGCATGGATATCCACGTCGAAGTGGACGGTCGGATTACCGTCAGCGAGGGACATGAGATCGGGCATCGCGTCAAGGACGCGCTCATGGCGTCGGAGCTGAGAATTGCCGACGTGGTGGTGCACGTCGAACCGAATCCGCCGACGACGAAGTAGAAACGCCGGGTCACGTGATGGCAGCCCATGGCTGCTGCAAACCGGCTTTTACGCTTGCGCTGAAACCGGCGGGGGCTACGCTCCGCGATTGCGAAGCTCGCATGTTCAACGGTGTCACGCATGAGGCGGCTCATGGACAAACACATGGCGACAAACGGCAGCCCGGTGGTTTGGCGCGGCGGATTGGCGGCCTTGATCATGGCCGTGCTTTCCTGCTGCGCGAACGCCGCGGACTCGCGGGCCAGCCAGCCGCTGTTCGTAATTGGCACACCGGACAATCGCGCGGCGGAATTCGGCCTGACCGGTCCGGGTGAGAGCTACACAAGCTTCCTGCAGAAGGTTCACGAACCGGTGGTGTTCACGGTCGGACGCAGCAACGCCAGGGCCTGGCCTTACATCCATCCCTCCGTCAAGGACCGCTGGGCGGGCGCGCGAGCGTGGACCTTTGCCATACGCTATACGGCGCCGGACGATCTGCCGGGACCGCTATTCTTCATTATCGGGCTGTGCGGCGGCTCACCCCAGGAACGGTCGAAAGTCGTCGTGACCGTGAACGACGCGGCGCTGCCGGCCCAACTTGCGCCCAGCGGCCACCCGCGCGTGGCGTTCAACCCGACCGGCTTGGGCAAGCCGGAGACCCTGATCTTTCGCATCCCCGCCGGGCAGATTCGCAAAGGCGATAACACAATCTCGATCCGCTTGGACGAACAGAGCTGGTTCATCTACGACTACGTCGCGCTCAGCTGCGAAGCAAAACCGCTGCCGCTCACGATCCCGCCCGAACGCAACCTGCTGGCCGGGTTTCGCGCGGGGCCGATGGCCGGCGTGGATGAGATCGTGTTCGCGGTGCGACGCCTGGGCGAGGACCCGCACTGGTATGCCAACTTCGGCTGGACGTTGGAGCAGTCGAACTGGCGGACGTATCTCGACGGCGCGCGGCTCTGCCGGCTGAACTTGAACACGCGACAGGTGACTGTGTTGCTGGACGACCCCGGCGGCGGCATCCGCGACCCGCAGCTCGACTACGAAGGCCGCTCGATTCTGTTTTCCTACCGGCGCGGCGGCAGCGAGTATTTTCATCTCTACAGCGTCAACCTCGACGGTTCCAACCTGCGACAACTGACGGACGGCCCCTATAACGACATCGAGCCGATCTGGCTGCCCGACGGCGACATTCTCTTCGTCTCGACACGCTGCAACCGTTGCGTCAACTGCCACACGACGCCGACAGCCGTGCTCCACCGCTGCCACGCCGACGGCTCCGGCATCCGCATGCTTTCCAGCAACAACGAACACGACAACACACCGTGGATGCTGCCCAGCGGCCAGGTGCTCTATACGCGTTGGGAATACGTGGACCGCAACCAGGTCAAGTTCCATCATCTCTGGATCACATCGCCCGACGGCGTGCGACAGACGATCTACTACGGCAACCAGCAAGCCGGCACGACGATGATTGATGCAAAACCGATTCCCGGCTCGCACAAGGTCATCGCGTCGTTCTCGCCGGGACACGGCATCCGCGAACACGACGGCGTCCTGACCCTGGTGGACCCGCAGCGCGGGCCGGACGATCCCGGCTCGGCGCGGCCCATCAGTTCCGGCCCGTCGTTCCGCGATCCGTGGGCGTTTTCCGAAAAGGCGTTCATGGCCATCCGCGGTCCGGAAATTGTGCTGATGGATGCGAGCGGCGATATGCAGGTGATCTACCGCCTGCCGCCCGCGGATGTTGCCGCTGGCTTCCAGTGCCACGAACCGCGACCCGTCTGCGCGCGGCAGCGCGAGCCGGTTATTCCGCATGGCAGCGATATCAGCCAGGCGAACGGCTGCGTCGTGGTGGCTGATGTTTATCAGGGCCGTAACATGGCTGGCGTGACACGTGGGGAAATCAAGAAGCTGCTCGTTCTGGAAACGTTGCCCAAGCCGATGAACTATACCGGTGGCATGGAGCCGTTGACCTACGGTGGCTCGTTCACGCTGGAGCGCGTGCTCGGCACGATTCCGGTCGAGCCGGACGGTTCTGCGCACGCCGAGTTACCCGCGCTGCGCAGCGTGTTCTTCGTCGCACTCGACGAACACGATTTGTCCGTGAAACGCATGCAGAGTTTCATGACGGTCATGCCGGGCGAGACGACGACGTGCGTGGGCTGTCACGAGCAGCGCACCGAGACACCGCCGCACCAGCCGCGAAGGCTGGCCGCGTTGCGACGCGCGCCCAGCCGCATCCAGCCGATCACTGACGCGCCGGACGTGCTCGATTTTCCCCGCGATGTGCAACCGATCCTGAATCGCCACTGTCTGCCCTGCCACGACTGCGACCGGCACGAGGGCAGTGTGACACTCTCTGGCGACCGCGGGCCGATTTTCTCGCTGAGCTACTATACGATCACCGCCCGCTCGCTTGTCGCCGACGGGCGCAACGGCATGGGCAATCGGCCGCCGCGTTCCATCGGCAGTTCCGCGAGCCGGCTGTTGAAGCTGATGGACGGCAGCCATCACGGAGCCAAGGCATCGGACCGCGAACTGCGCACGGTCCGGCTGTGGATTGAAACCGGAGCGACGTATCCCGGCACGTATGCCGCGCTCGGCACCGGCATGGTCGGCGGCTTTGAAATCGTGGACCGCTCCATCCGGATGGACCAGTCGGATGCTGACTGGCCGAGCACCAGACTTTCGGTGGAGGCACTCAAGCGCCGCTGCAGCGGTTGTCACGACGCGCAGAAACCGCTGCCGCTGCATTGCTCCCATCTGGTTGGCCCGGGCGGCTGGGGTCGCGCGTTCACGGGTGCGCCGCCGTGGACAGACCTGACGCCCGACGACGTCCGCCGCCGCTGGTCGCGTGACCTGTTCTACAATCTCTCGCGTCCCGACAAGTCGCTGATCCTGCTGGCGCCGCTGGCAAAGTCGGCCGGCGGCCTCGAACGATGCGGCACTCCCGTGTTTGCGAGCGCGTCGGATGCCGACTACCAACGGGTGCTGCTGGCCATCCAGGACGCCAAGGCCAGGCTGGACCAGATCAAACGCTTCGACATGCCCGGCTTCCGCCCTCGCGCCGAGTGGGTTCGCTCGATGCAACGTTTCGGCATCCTTCCTGCCAACGCGACACCCGACTCCCCGATTGACGTTTACGCGACTGAGCGCCGTTACTGGGAATCTTTCTGGTGGGTGTCACAAAAGACCCGCCCATCGGATCGCGCGGCGGGCAGTCATACAACGATGGCTGCAACGAAGTAAGAAGTCTTGTTGTTCATGCTAGGCATCGGCGCGCGGGTTCGGTAGACTATGATTGGAAATTTGGTCTATGCAACCGCCCACAGCAACCAACTCGAAACCGGAGATACTCCCCATGAACGATTCCAGCAAACTTTCACGCCGCGACTTTCTTAGCAAGACCGCGCAACTCGGCGCTGTCGGTCTCGTCGCGCCCAACATCCTGCCCTCGACCGCATTCGGCGCCAACAGCAAGATTCAGGTCGCCCTTATCGGCTGCAATGGCATGGGCCGTGGCAATCTCAAGAACACCTCCAAGCATCCTGACGCGGTTGTCGTTGGCGCGTGCGACGTGGACAAGAGCCGGCGCGAGTCCGTCTGCAAGGAGTATGCGCCGACGTGCAAGCCCTACGCCGATTTCCGCGAGGTGCTCGCGCGGAAAGATGTGGACGCCGTGATCAACGCCACTCCGCCGCACTGGCACACGCTCATCGCCATCATGGCCTGTGAAGCGGGCAAGGACCTCTACCAGCAGAAGCCAATGACGCTTCACCTTGGCGAGAGTCTCGCGGTCAAGAACGCCATCAAAAAACACAACCGCATCTGTCAGGTCGGCACACAGATTCACGCCAGCGAGAACTATCGCCGCGTCGTCGAGATGGTCCAGGCCGGTTATCTCGGCAAGATCGGGACAGTGCGCACGTTCAACGTCATGAACCAGGGCGAGAAAGGCGTCGGCTGCCAGGAGCCGGGTACCAAGACACCGGAAGGCCTCGACTGGGATTTCTGGTGCGGCCCCGGACCGTTGATTCCGTTCAACTCCATCCTCTTCTCAGGCTCCTATAATCACGGCTCGTGGATGGACTACAGCGGTGGCTGGACGCCCAACATGGCAGCGCACATCATTGACCTGCCCATCTGGGCGCTCGGCCTGAAGTATCCCACCGAGGTCAGCTCCGTCGGCGGACGTTACATCGTCAAGGACGACGGCGACGCCTATGACAACCACGAGGTGCTCTGGCGTTATCCCAACATGACCATGACATGGATGTCTTCGCTCACCAACAGCTACGGGTTCGACCTGCACGGCAATCCCGTGCCGCAACGCCGGCTCGGCATCTACTTCCACGGCGTCAACGGGACCCTGTGGAGCAACTACGGTGAACACCGCATCGTGGCAGAAGGCAAGGCCATGAACGATCTCATCAAGCCGGAAGTCATCGAGCGCAAGCAGTCCAAGACCTTCTCGGGCCGCGCCCTCTACAATTGCAGTGAGCTCAAACCGGTGGAGAACAAGATTCCCCCGTCGCCCGGCCACGAGATTGAATGGATCGATTGCATCAAGTCGCGCCAGCAGCCGAGCTGCAACGTGTCTTACCATACCCGCCTCGACGTGGCGGTCGTGTTGAGCCTGTTGTCGCTGAAACTCGGCCGCAGCATCAAGTTCGACCCCGCGACGGAGAAGATCGTCGGCGACGAACAAGCAGCGAAAATGGCGATACCGGAATATCGCGCGCCGTGGAAGTTCCCCGCGCAGTATTTGCAGAGCTAGACCGCTCCGGCCACTTGCAACGACCGGCTGCTTCGGACTGGAACCGCGTGTTCCGGCTGAAGCAGCCGGTTCTCTGCAAACGTCAGCGAGATGTTTGACGATTGACGGCGCGCCGCGTCCGTCTTAAGAAGAGTGCGCATGGCCGCACGAATTTCAAACGGATGTATTTGTCGCTCGTAAAAGGATTCTCACTCTTATGAACAACCACATGACCCGCAGAAAACTTTTCCAGATTCTCTCCGCCGCCGGGCTGGGGCCGGCGTTCGCCAGCCGTGTGGTGGCGGATGAAAGCGGCAAGGGACCCAAGGGCAAGGAGCAGACGCTTGGGTCCATGCTTCAAACCACTTCCGTCGAGAACCGCCCGCGCCATCCCGCATTCATCCGCGACGGCAAGGTCATCCAGCCGGAGCGGCCGTTGCCAGTGTTCCAGGAAACGGACGTGCTGGTGGTGGGTGGCGGCCCCGCTGGCTGGGCGGCGGCGGTGTCGGCGGCGCGCGCGGGCGCGAAGACGATGGTCGTCGAACGCTACGGCTGCTTCGGCGGCTTGTGGACGGGCGGCATCGTGCTGGTGGTCATCAGCACGCACGCGACGGAGAACGGCCAGATGATGCAGGTGGTGCGCGGCATGGGCGGCGAACTGCTGGAACGGCACGCGAAGTTCGACAATGCCATCATCAACCGCGGCGAAACGAAGTTCAACCCGACCACCGATCCCGAGGCGACGATGTTCCTGATGGACGAGATGATCCAGGAGGCGGGCGTGAAGACGCTGTTCCACTGCTGGGCCACCGACGTCATCATGGACGGCGGCACCGTGCGCGGCGTGGTGTTCGACAGCAAGGCCGGCCGGCAGGCGATCCTCGCAAAGGTCGTTGTGGATACCACCGGCGACGGCGACATTTTCGCGGCGGCAGGCGCAGAGCACGCGCAGCGGTTGCACGCCATCGGGCTGGTGCACCGGCTCGGCAACGTGGACCGCGCTGACTTGGTGAAGCTGAAGAAGGCAGGTTACAGAACGCTTGGCGCCCTCGAACCGCAGCCGAGCGTCCGCTGGGTGAACCTGCGCGGGCCGAGCGCCAACGGTCTCGACATCAACGAACTGACGCGGTTGCAATTCGAACACCGCAGCAAGATTTGGAACCACGTGCAGAAGATGCGCAAGACGCCGGGTGGAGAATCGCTCTTCCTGCTGCAGACCGCGCCGCAACTGGGTGTGCGCACGACGCGGCTGCTGGCGGGCACGTATCAGTTGACCTACAAGGAAGCGCGCGAGCCGCGAAAGTTCCCCGACACGGTCGCAGTGGGCGGCGCGCAGAATAGCAAGCATCCCGGCTGGCCGATCCCGTATGGCGTGCTGGTACCGAAGAAACTCGACGGTCTGCTGACGGCGGGCCGCAGCATCAGCATGGACGACAAGCTGGTCGAGGATGGACGACTCATCGGCGCGTGCCTGACCACGGGTCACGCGGCTGGCGCGGCTGCCGCGGTTGCGGCGAAGGACGGTTGCCGTCCGCGCGACGTGAGCATCCCGAAGCTCCAGAAGCTGCTCGTCAGCCAGGGCGCGTATTTGGGATAAGAAGAACAGGCGTTCCGCCTGTTCGTTCAAACAGTGTTCGCACGGCCCGCTCGTTGACAGGCGGGATGCCTGTTTTGCTTTGGATGCCGACAGTCGAGGCGATAGTGGAACCACAGAACAAGCCCAACCAGGACAACGGACGAGGCACGTGGCTGCGCATGGCATCGCGCTGGCTGGCACTGGCCGCAGGTGTTGCGCTCGTGTTGCCGTGGTGGACTGTTGAAGTTCCGCTGGCCTCGTTCAGCCCGCTCGTCGCAGTCTGTTCCGCCTTCGCCACACGAACGGTTGGTTTCGCCGTGCTCCTCGGCGTGCCGGTGTTGATTCTCGTGCTCATCAGCCCGCGATGGTTTTGCCGGCATGCGTGCCCGGTCGGGTTGCTGCTGGAACTTCAAGGCCGGCTGCGCCCAAAGGCTGCGTCGCGCTGGCTGCACTGGCCATTCATCTGCCGCTGGCTCGCGTTGTTGACGCTCGGTGGCGCATGCGCCGGCTACCCGCTGTTCATCTGGCTCGATCCGCTCGCCATTTTCAACGGCTTCTTCAGCGCGTGGCACATGCCGGTGACCGCCGCAGGCGTGTGCGCCGGTCTCGCGCTGCCGGTGGTTCTGTTGATGGAGTTGTGTTTGCCGAAGGTCTGGTGTTCACGACTCTGTCCGCTGGGAGGATTGCAGGAACTGCTCGTGCTCGGCGGACGACGGCTGCGGCAGTTTCTCCGGCGCGAGCATCCCGACCACCACCACCCGGCGAGACTGGGCCGGCGGAGCTTTCTCGTCGCGTGCATCGGCGCGGCTGCGGGCGCGGCAACTCGAACCGCGCGCAGCCGGACGCCGCCGCTGCGTCCGCCGGGAGCGGTGGACGAGACGCGATTCACCGGCGTCTGTGTCCGTTGCGGAAGCTGCGTGCGCGTTTGCCCCTCGCGCATCCTGCGGCCCGACCTTGGCGAGCACGGTCTGGCGGGGTTGTTCGCGCCAGTGGTGCGGTTCACCGAAGGTTACTGCCGCGAGAATTGCCACCGCTGCAATGTGGTCTGCCCCAGCGGCGCCATTACCCGGCTCACGCTGGCCGAAAAACGCAGGCGTGTCATCGGCCCAGCGCTGGTGGATCTCGACACCTGCCTTCTCGCCAGCGGCCAGGAATGCACGTCCTGCATCCGAGCCTGCCCCTACGAAGCCATCACCGTCCAAGACCTCGAAGGCGGTCTCTCAGCCAGACCTGTCGTGGATTTGGCCAAATGCACCGGTTGCGGCGCATGCGAGCTGGCGTGCCCCACGACGCCCCGTCCTGCCATCGTGGTTCTTCCAAAACCCGGCGTTCTCAAACCATCATGAAAACAACAACTCCTGTCGCACCCATCGTACGAAGCACACGGTCCGTGATGATGCTTCTCTGCATCGGCATGCTCACCTTCCCACAACTGTCGCCCGCCGCGCCACCGCAGCCGACGCGCGAGCCGCTCGACAGCGTCGTGGACCTCAACATCGGCGAATCCCAACAGGTGATGCTCAGCGACGGCTCGACGGCGCGCGTCAAACTGCTCGGCCTCGAAGAAAAGCGCGATTCCCTTCGCGACGCCGTCCGTGTCGCGCGCGTCAAAGTCACCGTCAATGGCAAGCCCGCCACGCTCATCTCTGCCAACTACAACCTTCCGATCACCGTCGGCGGCGCGCAGATTGATTGTCCCATCACCAAAGGCTGCAACTCCAACAGCGGTGACGATTCGTGGGGCCTCGAAAAGGACGCCCGCCTGCGTCTCTGGCCCGCTGGCTCGCCGTGGACTCAGCCCGGCACGTTCGGCTATCCGCTCAAGGCGCGGTGGTTCGCCAGCGGCACACAGATGGCCAACGAACCGTGCTTCGTGGACGGCGGCGAGAAGCCGTCGAACAAAAAAATCTACTACCATGACGGCCTCGATTTCGGCGGCTGTGAGGGCATGGCCGAGGTCGTCGCCGCCGCCCATGGGCTGGTCGTCTCCTCCGCGAAGGAAACGCTGCCCGGCTACGAAGACGCGCCCGTTCGTCCGCGCGCCGATGTCGTCTATGTCCTTGATGACCGCGGCTGGTACTACCGCTACAGCCATCTCTGCGAGATAGACCCCGCCATGCGCCCCGGCGCGACCGTGAAGATAGGCCAACGCATCGGTTTGCTCGGCAAGGAAGGCGCCAGCGGCGGCTGGGCGCACCTGCACTTCAGCATCAAGGCCCGCCAGCCCTCGGGCAAATGGGGCACCGTCGAATCCTACGCCTTCGTGTGGGAAGCTTACGTCCGCCAATACACGCCGAAGATGATCGCCGTCGCCCGCCCTCATCACCTCATCTGGGCCGGCGAGGAGGCCACACTCGACGGCACCAAGTCCTGGAGCGCCGCCGGCGAAATTCTTCGCTACGACTGGACCTTCACCGACAGCTCCCTCGCCACCGGCCCCACCGTCACCCGCCGCTACAACCGGCCCGGCACCTACAGCGAAATTCTCAAAGTCACCGACGCCAAGGGCGACGTCGCCTACGATTTCGCTGTAGTTCAGGTCCTCGACAAGGCCAACCCCAACCTCCTCACCCCCTCCATTCAGGCCGCCTACGCTCCGTCGCTCGACGTGAAGGCCGGCAAGCCGGTGACGTTCAAGGTCCGCAGTTTCCGTACGACCCATGGTGAGGAAACGTGGAACTTTGGCGACGGCACCGCGCCGGTTACCGTCAAGTCCGACGGCTGCGTCAAAGCACTCGCCAAGGACGGCTTTGCTGTCACCGTGCACTGCTTTGCCAAACCCGGCGACTACATCGTTCGCGTCGAGCGCACCAACGAGCGCGGAGAGAAAGCCATCACCCATCTTTGGCTCACCGTCGGCCCCGCCGCAAAGTAGGAACGCCGTCGTTGTCGGGAACGGAGTGCGTGGGAGAGACGGCAACATTGCCTATCCCTGTTCCCTTGGTGTTGTCCTCAGCGCTCTCCGCGTCTTCGCGGCGAAGGATTCTTTTCCCCCGCCAATATCCCGGCCCGTGGGACGTTTTCTCTGGTATAAGGACGATGCCATGAGAATTCGATCCCGATTGTTTGCGATATTGTTTGTGGCTGCTGCGCTGTTTCCACCGTCATTGTTCGCCCAAGTCACAACCTCCTCCGACGCGCCGCTGTACTTCTGTATCGGCGTCCACATCGAACCGTTGGGCGCGCAGCCGAGCGCGCTCGTCGGCAGTGACGTGCAACGCATGCCGTCGCGGTCAGGCCTCGACTACAACCGCAGTTCGTTATTCCTCCGCCACGTCGCCGATCTGCAGGCGCTCGCCGCCGTCGTTGAAAAGCACGGCGGCAGGATGACCGTGCAGGCGCAGACGCCGTTTACCAGCATCTGCGTGAAGACCGGAGAGCGCATTCTCGCCGGGTTCGAGAAGCGCGGCCATGAGATCGCACTGCATTTCCACGAGGACGCGCACCTGGGCCGCAGCAGCGAGCGACTGCCTGTCGGGACATGGACGGCGGTGATGAAGGAGGAGATCGAGTGGATCAAGAAAGCCGGCGCAACGCGCATCCGCTACTGGAGCGGCGGCAATCTCTATCCCGGCGTGCTTGACGCCGCAGCCGCCGCGGGTCTCGAAGTCCAGAGCGACCACAAGAATCCGCGCCGGCAACGCTCCGACGAGCGGCTGCTCACCCTTACGCCGTGGCGGCCCGCAGGCGGTCCGCGCGAGGACGACGTAGCCGACTTCGCCCGCCATGACCCGAACGGGAAAATCATCTTTCTGCCGGACGGCGTGCTGGGCCGCGTGGACGCGATCTCCATGCGGCGATCAGAAACGTTTGGCGGCGACCAGAAATACTTCGACTACCTCACCGGCGCGTTGCGCGATTCTGTGAAGGCCGCGCGCCGCGACCGCGTCAACGTCTTCCACATCACCGTCCACGCCGCCGAGTTCCGCGGCGGGCCGGACGCCGAGAAACCATTCGGTGTCATTGACCGCTGGCTGACGGATGCCGTGGACCCGCTGGTGAAGGCAGGCAAGGTGAAGTGGGCGACGTTCTCGGAGATGGCCGACGCGTTCCGCGCGTGGGAAAAGAAGAATCCCGGCGTGGACCCGCGCGCGACGCCGGGCACAACGTCCCCTGCCGCGGGTGTCCCGGCTCCAGCCGGCACGAAACGGCCCCAAGACGGGACATCCATCGCCTTTTCCCGCCACGACCTCGACGTGGTCAACCCGACCAGCGGCGTGAAACTCTGGGCCGCGGCCATTCATCCCAACGACGCCAGCGCGCAGAAGAAATACCCGGCGGTCGTGTTCGTACCGGGCGGCCTGGGTTTCGGTTCGCAACTGTTGCGCACCCCGGCGCCCGGCGAATATGTCCGAGCCGGGTTTGTTCTCGGATTGTTCGACCCGGATGGCCGCGGGCAGAGCCGGGGCTGGGAGAACTGGAACGGCAAAGCGCATCAAGACGGCCTGCGCGCGTTGTTGAAAGCCGTGGCGGCGCTGCCGTTTGTGGACAAGGACAACATCGGCGTCGTATCCAGCTCTCTCGGTTTGGCGATGGCGGCGGGCGCGCTGGGACGCTACCCGAACGATCCGCCGGTCAAATACTTCATAGACATCGAAGGCCCGACGGACCGCTTCTACATCACCAAGAATGATGATCCCGGTTTCAGCCGCATCCTCGGTGGTCACACCACCCAGGACGCCGACTGGTGGGCCGAACGCGAGGCAGTGCGTACAATTCAGAATATCGCCTGCCCTTACCTGCGGATTCAGTATGAGCACGACCACGTCCACGGGCCGGACAAAGGCCACGCCACGGACATCATCAACGCCGCCACCCACACGAAACACGGCGGCAAAGGCAAATCACCGTGGACGCGCATCAATGGCCCCGAGAACGATCCCAATCGAACCTACACAAAAGACAGTCCGCCGAAGTGGCTCTCCGGGCGACAGGGAAGGGGCCGGACCGATGACACGCTTCGCTGGATCCGCGAGATGGCCGGCGTGCAAAAAACAGCATTATCCTCCCCAACTCAAAAACCTTCTCCACCCACATTCTTTGCTGTCCACTGCGAAGCGCACTCGGCCAGCGCGGTCATGTGGGACGCGCTCTGCCGCTTCGTCGCGATGGCCGACCGCTATGAGGCGAAGCTCACGCTCATGTTCAACCCACAGTGGGCCGAGTTCATCGTGCCCGACAAGGAACGGTTCGAGCGCGTAAAGTCGTGGCAGAAAAACGGCCACGAGATTGCCGTGCATTACCACAACATCGTTCACGGAGACTGGAACGGCCATACCAACCGCAAGGACGACCGCTACACGCGTGACTCCCGATATCGCGGCACGGTCCCGGAAATGATGACACCGCTCCAAAAACTCGCCGCGCCCGACACGATGCTGACGATGTGCATGGGGCCGGACGCGCGTTGGGACTCGCTGAGTGAAGTGGAAATTGACGAGCCAGATTATCCCGACGGCATCCTCTACGACGTGGACGGCATGGACGTCGGGCTCGCCCCGCTGATGAAAACGAAGTTCAAGGGCCGCGACCTGTTCCATCTAAAGCACCATTTCTTCGCGGCGGGCCAAAGAGAAGAGCATCTCGACAGAATCAAGGAAGAGTTTGGCCGCGCGAAACCCGGCGAAGTCCTGGGCGTCGTGACTCACGAAGCCGACTTTGCGCGATCACCCGAGTTCATCGAAAAGTGGTTCCAGTTCTGCCAGGAGAACAAGGCAAGCATCCGGACGGTGCGCGATATCGTCAGAAGCTATCCGCAGGACAAGGTCGTCGAAGTGCCGTGCGTGCGTCAAGATGCTGGCTCTGCGCCACGAGCAGCGTCCCGGCAGGGCGGAATTTCTGTGAAGGTGCGGAAGTTCCAGGAATTGCTCAAGGCCGCGAAGGAAAAGAACGTGGACACGGCCGCAGCGGATAACTTCGACCGGCAATCGCGCAAAGCCGCCCGCGCCGGAAACACGGCGGAAGCGGAGCAGTTGCTGGACCGGGCCATCGAAGCGCTCGGCCAGAAGAAACCGACCATCTCGGATAAGCGCGGTTGCATTACCTTTGCCGTCAACACCCACGACTGGCCGCACTTGGAGGAAAGCGCTGCGACCGTGCTGCGGCTCATCGGCATCTTTGAGAAGAACAAGGTCCGTGGCGACTTCTACCTCACGCCGCAGATGGTCGAGCATTACGAGCAGAAGCGGCCCGACGTGATCCAGAGGCTCAGGCAAAGCAGCATGTGCATCAGTTATCACGTCCGCCCGCCACATCCCACCTACAGCGGCTTCGATCGACGACTGCACAACCTCGACGACACAGCGCTGGCGAAGACACTGCTCGATTATGAAACCTACCGGCTTGATCCCGCCACCGGCGAATTACAGCGCGACAAACCCGGCGGCTATAGCTACGTCGCAAAAGTTCTGGGCCGCGCGCCGGTCGTCGTCTCGCCGCAATGCCGGGACCCGCGCATCCGTGACGCCGCGTTGAAAGTGTATGCCGGGCTGGGCGCAAAGATGGTCGTCGCCTATCACGAGAGCGGCACGAAACTGGAGCAGCCGTTCGAGTGGATTCAGGGGTTGCTGGCACGGCCGAGCGACTTCAGCATCACGCGCTGGGGAGCGGGCGGCCGCCAGGAGACCTTCTGGTGGAACATGCTCGACACAACGCGCGCCGCCGACTTCAACCCGACCGAGCGTCTCAAGAGCCAGCTCGCCGCATGGAAGGGGGGGCGCGCGCCGTTCATCACCGTGCTGATTCACGAGAATGATTTCTCACGCTCCGGCGGCACCGGTTGGGGCGGCATCTACCTCGACGGCGAAGGCCGCAACAGCCGCCCGAAGCAGCCGCCCTACGACCTCAACGCTCCCGATCCATCGCGCCCGCGTTCAGCGGAAGCGCGTGAAAGAATCTGGCGAGCTTACGAAACGATGGTCGCCCACGCCGCCGCGAACCTGCGCGTTGTCACCTCCGAAGAGATTGCAGCGATGGCCACGCCTTAGGCGGTGCCGTATTCGCGCTTGCGGTTGATGCCCGGCATCGGGACCGGATACTTGCCGTCAGGACCGGCCTGCAACGGCGCGGGCGAGTCCTCCGTCAGTTTGTCGAGGCCCGGAGCGAACTCGTGGTCGCCGTTGAGGATCTGATCGTAAGTGATGACCTGACCGGTGTGCGCGGCCATGCGGCCCATCGAGGTGACGAGGCTCGCCTCGACGCCACGCTTGACCTCGTTGTAGGGCTTGTCGTTGCGAATCGCGGTGATGAGATCCATCCACTCGTTGTCGTAAGGACTCTGTTCCTCCTTGCTGAGCTTGGACTCCCATACCATGTCCTCGGGCTTCGGCTGCTGGCCCTTGTAGATGCTGGCAGGCAGGCCGCAGTCGCCGTGCTTGGAGCCGACCGCCGAACCTTTGGAGCCGTGGATGTAGCTGTTATAGATGTTCTCGCAGCCGTTCATGCAGCGGCCGTCATAGAAGAACTTCGTCCCGTCGGCAAACGTGTATTCGACGGAATACGTATCGAGGTTCTGGTCAATGTAGGTGACACCTTCAGGGCTTTGGCGATAATGCCGGCCGCCCAGCGCCTGCGCCTGCACCGGCCATGCGTTCTTCATCCAGCAGGAATGGTCAATGACGTGGATGTAGAAGTCGCTGTAGTTGCCGCCGCTGGCCCAGAGGAAGCTGTGGAACCGCTGCACCTGATACCGCAGCTCGCTGATGCCCTCGGGCTTTGGCAGCGACGAGAAATAACCGATCGGACCGTGCATGCGATAGCCGCGCATCAGGATGATCTCGCCGATTTCGCCGCCGTGAATGCGCTTCGCCAGTTCCTGAAGCGCCCTGTTGTGGCGGGACATGAGACCCACGCCGACCTTGAGATTCTTCTTCGACGCCTCCTCGCCGAGCGCGAGCATCCGCTTGCTCGTCGGGCCGTCCACCGTCACCGGCTTCTCCATGAAGACGTTAAGACCCTTCTGGATGGCGTAGGTGAAATGCACCCAGCGGAACGCCGGCGGTGTCGTGAGGACGACCACGTCGCCCGGCTTCAGGCAATCCATCGCCTTCTTGTAGGCGTCAAAGCCAAGAAACCGCTTATCCTCAGGCGCCTCCACCATCGTCTTGGTCTTGGGGTTCTTGCTCAGAGTATCGTGGCTCTTCTTGAGCTTTTCCTCGAACGCATCCGCCATCGCCACCAGCTTGATCGGGCCAAGCGTGGCGGTGTTCAGCGCGTTCATGACTGCGCCCGTGCCGCGTCCGCCGCAACCCACGATGGCGAGTTGGACGGTGTCGCCGCTGGCAGCATGGACACGTGGGATGACGGTGCCCGCGAGCGCCGACACTGCGGCAATGCGGCCGGAGGTTTTCAGAAATTCACGACGGGTGGTAGGACTGGGCGTAAGATGGTTCATGGGGCGGATTGTTTTACGCAGAAACCCAATCAAGTCAACCACGGAAATGCTTCGTCATGGCGCGGCGAACCAACAACGGTTTCGCCGACAACCTCAAACGCGAATGAGCCAACGGCGTCCGTGGCTCCGGTGTCCACAGACGAGTGACGGGACGGGCCGCGCAAACCGTGAACGATTCCGCACAACCGGGATTGAATTGGAGGGCGAATTCGGCTATGGCTGTCGGCGTCGCGCCAATGGTTGGAGGGGCGCGATGGTTTCTGAGTGACCGACAATTCGAGTGAGTTTCTGTGACATCGTCTTCTGAAAATCTTCGCCGCGCGCTCGTGGTGCTGGCGCTGCTGGCTCTTTGGGGCGGCGCGACGTGGTTCAAGGCAACACGCGTGCTGGAGAACGCGAGTTTCAGCCTCTCGGACGATACCGCCATGTTCTGGGGAGAGGACGCATTGCGCTATCGCTGCGCAAAGATGCTGGCTGCGGGCATGGCATTGCCAGCGCAGGACAAGGCGCTGGGTTGGCCGAAGGGGCAGGACACCTATGCAGAAGACAGTTGGGTGATGGAAAAGCTGGCGGCGATCGCCTATCGGGAGGTGACGCAGGAAATCGGCGCGGTGCCGTTTCATGTGTTCTTGTTGTGGTGGTGGAGTGCGCTGACGACGCTGGCGGTGTGGCCGATTTACGCGTTGTCGAGGCGCGTGTGGAACCAGCGTTTGGCGGGCATCGCGAGCGCGTGCCTGTGGGCGAGCGCGTTTGGCGGGCTGCACGCAACCGCCGGGCCACGGCTGGCTGTTACCGACGTGGCTTTGCCGTGGTTGTTTCTGACGGTCCATTTCTTCATGACGGCGGTGGGCAGCCGGCAACTGTGGCGCGCGCTGGTGGCAGCGGGTTGTTGCTGGTGGACGCTGACGATCTGGCCGGGCGCAATGTGGTTTCTGTTGCTGATGATGGCGTTAGGGGCTGCGATTGATTTTCATCACCTGTCGTTCGACCTGGTGACAGAACTCAGGCCGGGCGAGACGGCGCGCACGATCCTGGGCCGATCACTTTATGTGCCCGTGGCGCTGTTGGTGTTGGCGATCGTGGGAGCGGGGTTGACAGTGCCAACGTTGCAAGCGCAGGGCACGGCATGGTCGTTGCCGGTGTGCTTCGGCGGCGTGTGGGTGGTGCTGGGAGGAATTTTGCGGGTGACGCGGTTGCCGCTGCCGGACCGTTGGAGGGTGACGGATGGAACAGCCGTGCTGATGCCACCTCAGTTCCGCCGGCGCCGGCGATTGATCTCGATCGGGTTGTATGCGACGACGTTTGCCGCGCTGATCGCATCGGTGCTGGCATTGGAATGGTGGCGCGGGTCGCAGTCTTCCGCATTCACGTTGCTGGTCCGTGTAGCGGCAAGCAAGCTGATGTATTTCGGCCAGATGCCGTTGCAGCCGTATGTGCTGGACGATGACGTGCGGTTGCTGTGGTCGCTCGTGGCACAGAGTCCGGCGGCGGCGACGTGGTGGCTGTCCGCGGCGGGATTGATCGTGCTGATGCCGCTGGCGATTGCGTTGCCATTCATTCAGGCACGGCACAGCGTCGGGGCGATCGGCATTGCCAGCGGCGCGCGGGTGACGTTGCCTTTCGAGCGCGCGTTACAGGCGGCGCTGGCGGGATCGTTCAGTGTGTTGTGGTTGCTGGTGGCGAGGCTGGATGGTTGTTTTGCGTGGGCAGCCGCGGTGACGGGAGGGGCGCTGGTGGATTTTGCCTTGAACGTGGGCCGTTACCCGCCGTTGTGGCGGCTGGGAAACCGTCCGCGATTCTTCGCCGCCGCGTTGCTGGCGGCAGCGCTGACGGCCAATCTTGCCGGGCTGAGGATCTACAACGGCGCGGACAACGCCCCGCCTCAGAGTCAATTGCTGGCATTGGTTAAACAGATTCGTTACCGCACCGAGCTTGACGCGCCACTGGCCGCTCCGGTGCAACTCAGCGGTATGCTGGCTGCGGACACGGGCCGGCCTGTGTTGTGGCGGGGCGGCGCGCTCGACGGTGATCATCGTGCGGCATTGCTGGAGTTCTATAAGGTGTTGTTTGGCCCGGAGAAGGAACTGGCGGCGTATTGCCGGGGCCGCAGTGTGCGTTACCTGGTGGCAGATGTTGAGACGTTGACAGCAGTGGATCCCGGGCACGCACGTTACAACAGCAATCATCCGGCTGTGTCGGAGAACTGCGCCGCTTACCGGTTGCATTTCACACCGGAGAAGCTGCGTTGTTTCCAACTGGTTTACACCGGGCCACTTTTCAGGCTCTATCGGGTGCTGGCAGCGAACGAGCAGGCGCCGGCGGTCGCGCCGACGCCGCTGGCGCAGGCGTATTTCCCGACGTGGGACCGCGCAAACTACAGCACCGACCGGCTGCGGCTGCTGCCAGAGAAGTAACGGGTTTGCCGGCGCCAAGAGCGTGTATTAACTTTGAGTGATCTATGAGAACTGCGACTTTGATCCTGAGCATCTGGGTTGGCTTGGCAACTGTCGTCACAGCCGCCGACGACAAACCGATCTTCCCGGCGCCCCAGTCTGCCCCGAAGTTCAAGGAAGTGGTGGTCAACGTTGCCCATGAACCGACAGTGACGCCGCTGGGGGTCGAGTCGCGGTTGCGGTGGTGTACGGAGCGGGAATTGTGTTCGCGCAATGAGCCGGGCTTCAAGATCGGCAAGGACGGCTTGCATGTGGACATCAGGTTCATCCACTTCATCGAGCCGAAGCTGCCGATCCCGCAGACCTGGCGGGCGGTGCCGGGGCCGGGTGGCACACGGGTCATGATGCCCCAAACGCCGCCGATGCCGATGCCGCCGGTCGGCGAAGCGCGGATTTTGCTCACGTTCAGCGAAGCTGACGGCACGAGACTGAGCCAGTTCGACATCGTCCAACCCGTGCCGTTGCGGATGGACGTGAATGAAGAGCACGGCTACATCGGCAACACGGCGAAAATCGCCGCCGAATACGCCCGCTACTACTTTCTCGACAAGCCCGCCAAGTAGCGCGCTCAGGCGACCAACGGCAGCTTCGAAAATTCCCTGCCAAGAACCGCCAGGTGGTTCGCGCCGAGCCAGTCGTCCAGCACCGTGGCATACACGCTCCGGAAATCCGTCGTGCATTTCAGGTCGCCGAAATCGAGTTCGGCGAGGTTCGGCGCTTCACCGTAAATGCCGCCGCGAACCGGCCTGCCCCAGATGAACATCGGCGAGGCAGCGCCGTGATCGGTGCCGCAGGAACCATTTTCCGCCACCCGTCGGCCAAACTCGCTGAAGCCCATCGTCACCACCCGGTTGTCGAGACCGCGGCTTCCCAGATCATCGAAGAATGCCCGCAACCCTTCGCTCACCTCGGTCCAGAGGCGGCCGTGCGTGGCCGGTTCGTTGGCATGGGTGTCGAAACCGGTAATGTCGTGGTGATACACGCGCGCGCCAAGCCCGCCGTCAATCAACGCCTCGATCCGTTTCAGGCCGGCGGCGAAACGCGTGTTCGGATATTTCGCGCCGCTGGAACCTGCGCCGCGCAGCAAGTCGCGGCTCTTTTCCATCGCGGCCTGCGCCACTTCGCCCGCATCCCCTTCGGCCCGGAACGCGGCCGGATTTCCCAAGAGATGGATGCCGACCATGCCACGACCCTTCAACGATTGCGGCGCTTCAGTTCCGACGCTGACGCCAATCGCTGGCGGACGGCTGTCAAAGCAACGGCTGATCCAGCCGCACGTTTCCTCACCAGATTCCGCAGCGGTGTGCCACATCTCCAGCGCGCGGAAATGGCTGCGATCGGCGTTCGGACAACCAACGCCGTTGATGACAGCCATGTGGCCGGATTCCCACAGACCCATCAGCGGCCGCAGGCTCGGATGGAAACCCAAACGGTCCTGATGAGCGCCGGCGCCGAGGGGCAGCACGTGGCGCGGCTGGATGGCGATGACCGGCCGCGAGCTGTAGTAAGCCGCATCGCGAAATGGCACGACCGTATTGAGACCGTCGTTACCGCCACTGAGTTGGATGACGACAAGCACCCGGTCACTCGGAGAGACGGCACTCGCTGTCCGCGCAGCCAACGACGATGCACCCAAGCCGGCTGCCGCCAGTCCCGTCGTCCGCAGAAACTCGCGTCGTGTCAGCATCGGTTGAGATTTCATAGCTCTGTCCTTTCGTCCTCGCGCTTCCGTTTTCAAAACAACCGTCACCATCGGTGACGCGCTCAGTGCAACAAGATCAGGCGCTTGATGTCTATCTCGTGCCACCACTCGATCAATTCGCCGGGGCCCACGTCGAAGCCCGTGATCTCGATAATGAACCGTCCTTCGATTACACCACGCAGGGTTCCCTGACGATCCTGTTTCGCATAATGCTCATGCACCGGATAGCCATCCATCTTGTAGCTCTTGTAATAGCCGGTCGCTCCCTCCTCGTTAACTTCTGTCACGGTCCGGAACTCGGCGTAAAGCTTGCCGTTGTAGGCACCGTCGGTGATTTTGACCCGGATGACTTTCTTCGGCTTCGCCTTGTTCGAATATTGCCGCGACGCTTCTGTGATGTTTGCACCATCGGTGAACATTTTGACGCCGGCGGGCTTGGTCTTCTCGTAGCCTGCCGGCGTGCGCGGCAGGCAGTAGATGAGATTGATATAGTGGACCGGGTCAATGCCTCTCTGCGCGAGCGCCGCGAAAGCAAAACCCATTACAAACAAGCCAACAGCAAACAGACGTTTGATCACGCCGCAACGCTAACAAACGCCCTGCGGCCCGCGCAAGTTTGATTCTTGCCCCCCTGCTGCGCAATCTGTCGTTTGTTCCCTTGCGCAGTCGTAAGAGGCAGCCTAGATTCCGCGAACATTGTTAAACTGAACAACAAAGAGGAGAACAGTATGGAACACAAACTGCCCGCATTGCCGTTCGCCAAGGACGCCCTGACGCCGATCATCTCTGCCGAGACCATCGAGTATCACTATGGCAAACATCACGCGACCTATGTCGCCAACCTGAACAAACTCATTCCGGGAACCGAGTTTGAGAACCTGACGTTGGAACAGATTGTCAAGAAAGCCACCCCCGGCGGCCTCTTCAACAACGCCGCCCAGGTCTGGAACCACACGTTCTACTGGAACTGCCTCTCGCCCAAGGGTGGCGGCGAGCCCACCGGCGCGCTGGCCGATGCCATCAAGAAGGCGTTCGGCTCCTTCGCGCAATTTCAGGAGAAGTTCTCCAGCACGGCTGTGGGAACCTTCGGCTCCGGCTGGGCATGGCTGGTGAAAAATCCCGACGGCTCCCTGGCCATAGAGAGCACCAGCAACGCCGGCACGCCGCTCACCACTGCCCGGAAACCGTTGCTCACCTGTGATGTCTGGGAGCACGCCTATTACATTGACTATCGCAACGCGCGGGCCGGTTACGTCGAGAAGTTCTGGAAGCTCGCCAACTGGGAGTTCGTCGCCGAGAACCTGAAGTAGCGCGCCGACACGGCGAACCGTCATCGGATCGGAACCGCGCCCCATCTCCATGCAACCGATGCAGTCGGCCTCCTGCTGACTGCATCGGTTGTTTATTGGAGACGCTCAGAGCCGACCGGCGCAACGGATCACTTGCGGTCCACTTTGCGGAAGCGGACGAAGTAGTTCTCGTTCATGAAGTCCCGCTCCTCGACCTTCTTGAAACCGATCGCTTCAATCTCGGCCGTGAACACTTCCTGGCCACCGCGGACGTGTTTCACAATCCACTCCTTCGACTTGCCGGGGATGCGCTTGAATTCCACCAACACGACTTCGCCACCCGGCCGCAGTGCCCGGTGAATGGATGTCATGGAGTCCTTCGCATGGTTGAAGTGATGATAGACGTCGCAGAGGAACACCATGTCCGCGCAGTTCGCCGGCAACTCCACGGAGCGTTCGGTGCAAACCGCCGTCTCGACGTTCGCAAAGCCGGCTTCTTTGGCGCGTTTGGCGATGTGCTCGACCAGCCGTTTTTCGATCTCCACCGCGATGACCTTGCCTTTTGGGCCGACGGCCTCGGCCAACATCATCGTGAACAAGCCCGTGCCCGCGCCAACATCGGCCACGACCGCGCCGGGTTTCACGGCGGCGGCCTTGAGGATGTCCTGCCGCCGGTCGTAGGCTTCGCGACCGGATTTTTCGTAGCGCGATGTCAACTGTTCGATGGTTGACGAAGCGTTTTGTTTCGGAGGCTGGCCCTTCGCGGTGGCGGACTGCTGGCTGAACGCGAGCGTTGCGGTGGCGAAGCAAAGCAGAAGGCTGAGCGCGGCGCGGAGAAGAGGTTTGAAGCTCATGACCCCGTATCTTATCCGCACGGGAACCGCGCCGACAACTGCGATTTGCTCTTGCGTTGGCCAGCGCGTGGGCGACTATTCAGCGTCATCAAAAACGTCAGATGCCACACATGAAGATTTTAGCTTCTCTTCTTCTGCACGCGACGGCTGTCGCCCTGTTTGCGTCCACGCTCTGTGCCGAAGCCGCCGATTGGCCGATGTGGCGCTGCAACGCCAGCCGAACGGCAGACACTCCCGAGAAACTGCCCGCGCAAATGAACCTGCGATGGGTCCGCGAGTATCCGGCGCGCGTGCCGGTGTGGGAAGACCCGCTGAATCAGGACCTGATGTCCTTCGACACCGTCTTCGAGCCGGTCGTGTCCGGCAACAGGATGTTCATCGGCTTCAACGATGCCGACAAGCTCGCCGCTCTCGATATTCAGACGGGCCGCCAACTCTGGGCGTTCTATGCCGACGGGCCGGTGCGGCTCGCGCCGGCTTGTTGGCAGGGCAAGGTCTATTTCGCCAGCGACGACGGCTGTCTCTACTGTGTGCGTGCTGACGACGGTGCGCTGGTTTGGAAATTCCGCGGCGGTCCTTCTGACCGAAAGGTGCTCGGCAACAGCCGGCTGATCTCCTCCTGGCCCGCGCGCGGCGGGCCGGTCATCCGCGACGGCGTGGTGTATTTCGCAGCGAGCATCTGGCCGTTCATGGGCACCTTCATCCATGCGCTGGACGCCGCAACGGGCAAAGTCGTCTGGGTCAACGATGGCACCGGCGCGCAGTTCATCAAGCAGCCTCACAACGCGCCCGCGTTCGCCGGCGTCGCGCCGCAGGGATCGCTGGTGGCCACGGAAAAATTCCTGCTCGTGCCGGGCGGACGGTCCATCCCGGCCGCGTTCGACCGTGCCACCGGGAAGTTCCTGTATTTCAGCATCGCTGAGTCCGGCAAAGGAACCGGTGGGTCGCTGGTGATGGCGAACGAGAAGGAGTTCTTCGTTCACACGCGCGAGCGCGGCACGCGCGCCCACGATCTGGCGACCGGCAAGAAAACCAACTTCACCGTCGATGAACCGGTGCTGGGCCCCACGCACATCTACTGCGCCGCAAGTTGTTCCACGAACTTCGCCGCGCGCGCGGAGGCAGAGTTGAAACTCGAAACGGCACGTCAAGCCCACATCAAGGCCAGAAACGATCTCGCTGACGCCCGTGACATGGCCGATGCCGGCACCATCAAACGCGCCGCAGCAGCGGAAAGCTCCGCGGCAAAGAAGGTCCAGCTTACCGAGACGTTCGTAAGCCGCGCCAAACAGAGCGCTCCAGATGGCGCTTCCGTCAAAGTCATTCAGGCGTGGAAGGCGGACAAGTCGTTGCAGTGGGAAATTCAAGCCGACGGTTCCGGCGACCTCATCCGTGCCGGCGACAGGCTGTATGCCGCCGGCTCGAACACCATCGTGGCCATTGAGATTCCAAAGAAAGACGGCAAGGCAGCCGTTGTGTGGTCGCAGCCCGTTCAGGGAACCGTGCGCCGCTTGCTCGCCGCCAATGGGATGCTCTTCGCAGTGACACTCGAAGGTCGCGTCATGGCGTTCGGCTTACCCGTGGGTGGAACGCGACCTCCGGCCGCGTTGGCGTCAGCAACCAACACGCCCGGAGGTCCTGTTCCACCTTCCGTGCAGGAACAGGCTCGCGAGATCATCGAGCGGACCGGCGCACGCGAAGGCTATGCGTTCGTTTTGGGCCTGGGCGACGGCCGGTTGATCGCGGCGCTGGCAGCGGAGTCAAAACTGCATCTCATCGGCGTGGATGCCGATGCCGCGAAAGTGGATCGCTTGCGCCGACAGTTGGACGCGGCGGGACTCTATGGCAAACGCGTCGCATTGCTGGCGGCGAAACCGGATGCATTTGGCGCGCCGCCCTATATCGCCAGTCTCATCGTGGCTGAAAGCTCGTTGGCTCCAGCGGCGCTGCGAAAGGTTTATGAATCGTTGCGGCCTTACGGCGGCTCGCTGTGGATTGCCGGCGCGAAGAGTGTCGCTGTCGCAGACATGCCCAAGGCGAAAGCGAAAACCTTCGCCAATGCCGTGTGCGTAGTGCGCGAGGGAGCGTTGCCGGGGGCGGCGGACTGGACCCACCAATACGGCGATGTCGCCAACACGGTGAAATCCGACGACAGCGTGCTGAAGCTGCCCATCGGCTTGTTGTGGTTCGGCGGCAACACGCACATGGACGTGCTGCCGCGCCACGGCCACGGCCCGTCCGAGCAGGTCATCGGCGGCCGGTTGTTTATCGAAGGCATGGACTGCCTGAGCGCGCGCGACGTTTATACCGGGCGCGTGTTGTGGAAAACAGTCGTCCCCGGCCTCAACACCTCCGGCGTCTATCACGACAACACGCAGCTCGCGAATTCCCTGACCACGCTCTACAGCCAGCGCCACATGCCCGGCGCCAATGCGCGCGGCTCGAACTTCGTCGCGACGGAGGACAAGGTCTATATCGCCGTCGGCAACCACTGTGCGGTCCTCGATGCGGCCAGCGGCGCGATTCTGCGGACGATCCCGATGCCCGGCGGCGACTGGGGTTACATCGGCGTCTGCGGCGACGTGTTGCTCGGCGGCGCCGACTTCGCCCGCTTCAACAAGCGATTCCCGTCGCCGGGCCTCGGTTTCCTCGCCGCCATCAGCGACTTCGCCGCCAGCCGCGGACTGGTCGCGTTCAACCGGCACACCGGCGCGCTGCTCTGGCGGGCTGACGCGCGCCACAGTTTTGTCCACAACGGCATCGTTGCCGGCAGCGGGCGGGTTTATTGCCTCGACCGGCTGCCGCGCAGCGCGGAACTGAAAGCTGCCGCGCGCGGCGAGAAGGTCGCGACGAGCTACCGCATCGCCGCCTTCGACCTGCGCTCCGGGAAACTGCTGTGGGAGAACACGAAGGACATCTTCGGCTCATGGCTGAGCTACTCGAAGGAACGCGACCTCCTGCTTCAGGCTGGCGCAAGCGCCAGCGACCGCTTGAAGGATGAAGCGAAGGAGGGCATGGCGGTGCTCCGCGCCAAGGACGGCAGCGAGGTGTGGCGAAACACCGCGCTCAAATACGCCGGCCCGTGCATTCTCCACCACGACCTCATCATCACCACGCCGACTTCCTACAAACAATCCGCCGGCGCCTACAGTCTGCTCGACGGCAAGCCGCACCTCATCACCAACCCGCTCACCGGCGAGCCGCAATCCTGGCGAGTCTATCGCACCTACGGCTGCAACACGCCGATCGCGGCGGAGAACCTGATGACGTTCCGTTCCGGCGCTGCCGGATTTTACGACCTGCAAACCCACGCGGGCACCGGCAACCTCGGCGGCTTCAAGTCCGGTTGCAGCGCCAACCTCGTTGTCGCCAACGGCGTCCTCAACGCCCCCGACTACACCCGCACGTGCAGTTGCCCTTATCAGAACCAGACCTCGCTCGCGCTCGTGTCCATGCCCGAGGCCGAGATGTGGACCTACAATTTCGCCGGCTTCGACGCGCCCGAAGGCAGTCGCATCGCGCGCGTCGGCATCAACCTCGGAGCGCCCGGCGACCACGTAGCAACCGACGGCACACTCTGGCTCGAATACCCCTCCACCGGCAGCATCTCCCCGCAACTGCCTGTGACCATCACGGGCGCCTCCACCAACATCTTTCGCCGTCACACGAGTGCCGTTTCCGGTGACGGTCCTGCGTGGGTTTTTGCATCCGGCCTGCGCGACATCCAGTCCATCGTCATCACGCCACAGACGCTGAAGTCGCCACTGCCAGCCGCGCCCGCCGCGTCAAAGGACGAGGACGAAGGCGACAAGGATTCGGGCAAGAACAAAGCGGCGGCGGCGGGCGCGCCCATTGCCGCCGGGACGCGGGCCGAAACGGCGACGGCGTCCGCTGCGAGTCCTGCGGCGTTGCCATCCGCGCGCTATACCGTCCGTCTCTACTTCATGGAGCCGGACAACGCCGCGCCCGGCCGGCGCGTCTTCGACGTGCTGCTGCAAGGCCAGCCGGTGCTGAAGAACTTCGACATCGTCAAAGCCGCCGGCGCCGCCAATCGCGGTGTGGTCAAGGAATTCAAGAACGTGCTCCTCAACCCGCAGCTCGAAGCGAAGCTCCAACCCTGCCCGGCTTCCAATCTCGGCCCGGTGCTTTGCGGCGTGGAGTTGATTTTGGAAAAACCATGAACTCGCGATTCCGATTCCTCCTCGTGCTGGCATTGTTGGTGCCGGCGAGCCTCCAGGCGGCCGACTGGCCGATGTGGCGTTGCGACGCGGGAAGGACGGCAAGCTCCGGCGAGTCGCTGCCGGAAGAACTGCACTTGCAGTGGGTGCGGGAGTATCCGCCGCTGAAGCCGGCGTTCTGGCAGGTGCGTCAGGAGCGGGTGCAGTTCGATCTCGGCTACGAGCCGGTGGTGATGGGCCGGACGATGTTCGTGGCTTCCTCACGTAACGATAGCGTCACGGCGCTGGATGCTGAGACCGGCGCGGAGAAGTGGCGCTTTTACGCCGATGGCCCGGTGCGGTTCGCGCCGGTGGCTTGGGAACGAAAACTCTATTTTTCCTGCGACGATGGTTGTCTCTATTGCCTCGATGCGGCGTCCGGGAAGCTGCTGTGGAAAGTCCGCGGCGCGCCCTCGAACCGCAAGGCGCTCGGCAACGAGCGGCTGATCTCGGTTTGGCCCGCGCGCGGCGGGCCGGTGCTCGACGGCGGGCGTGTGTATTTCGCGGCGGGTGTCTGGCCGTTCGAGGGCATCTTCATTCACGCACTCGACGCGCGAACCGGCCGCACACTGTGGGTCAACGACAGCATGGGTTCGTTGTATCTGGTGCATCCGCACGGTGCGTTGTCCTTTGGAGGGCCGTCGCCGCAAGGTTATCTATTGATCAACCGCGGGCGGCTGGTGGTTCCGAGCAGCCGCG
The DNA here is from genome assembly GCA_016235595.1 of Verrucomicrobiota bacterium. Taxonomy (GTDB): domain Bacteria; phylum Verrucomicrobiota; class Verrucomicrobiia; order CAIQCK01; family CAIQCK01; genus CAIQCK01. The sequence goes on along the minus strand of JACRJX010000048.1, from coordinate 15,531 downwards.
CTTTTCCTGCGTTTCTCGATCCGGCGACGGGCAAACTGCTGTCGTTTGATTTTGGCCATGGCCGCCAGGACAGCCAGACGGGTGGATGGTTTCTGTCGAGTGACGCCGACGGTCGGCTCTGTGTTGACCCGGAGATTGATGCGGAGATGCACGACGGCGGGCTGCAGACCGTCGGGCAGATCGGGCTGCGCAGGCAACCCGGCGACACCGTGCGAGACAACGTCACCATCGGGAAGGAATCCTACCGCGTGAAGGACGGCGTGGCAGCGATGATCCGCGTTGGTTCGCGCGACTTCCGTTTCCGCGACGGTTTTCCCGGCATCGAGGGAACCATCCATACCATGCTCGCGGCAGATGGCCGGCTATTTGTGGTCACGCGCACGGGCAGCATCTACTGCTTCGGCAAGAAACAGGTCCAGCCTGCGCGATATGCGACACAGACGCGGGCGGTCGAGCCGGGCGAGGACGCGCGCGCGTTGCTGCAACTGAGCGGACAGAGCGAAGGCTACGCGTTGGTGTTGGGCTTGGGCGACGGCAAGCTCGCCGAAGAATTGGCGGCGCAGTCAAAGCTGCGCGTTGTCGCGGTGGATCGCGACGCGAAGAAAGTCGCCGCGTTTCGGCAACGACTGGACGCGGCGGGACTCTATGGCGAAAACATTGCCGCCCATGTCGGAGAGCCGGCGGCGTTTGGGTTGCCGCCGTATCTTGCGAATCTCATCGTCTGCGAAGAACCCTCCGCGGCGGGTGAAAACTTCCTCGAAGCAGCCTTTGCGGCGCTGCGGCCTTACGGCGGCACGTTGTGTGTGAAGACAACGCAGTTGCCGCGCGAGAAGATCGCGAAACTGGCCGGCGCACAATTGCGGCACGAAGGCGACTGGACGCTCGTGGTGCGGGCGGGACCGCTGCCCGGCGCGGCAAACTACACCGGCCAGCCGAACTTCGACGCGCTCGTGCGCGCGCCGTTGGGCCTGTTGTGGTTCGGTGACACGTTCCACCATCACAAGCTTTTCTACAAAGGCGTCTCGACGGAGTCGGGTCGCGGCTTGCCCGCTTACATCACCGTCGAAGACGGCGTGATAAGCTATCTGGTCACCGAACCGTATGGCGCCAAGCCGGCCGCGCAGAGCTACGCGGACATGTTGAGGAAATTCAACGAGCAGACACACGCGGCGGCATTCAGCGATGTTTATACCGGCCGGATGTTGAAGGAGGGTCCGAAAGTTACATCCAAGACCGTGCCAGCCGAACCGCTGCCGCTCGCACGCCGCAACCCGATCACCGGCCGCGAGGAAGCGCGCGAGTATGTGAAAACCTACGGCTGCGACCTCGTCGGTGCCGATTACGGCAATCTCATCACATTGCGCTCCGGCACGGCGGCGTTCTACGACAAGCGCAGCGAGAGCGGCACCATCAATATCAGCGGCCTTCGCTCCGGCTGCCGCAACAACATGGTGCCCGCCTGCGGCGTGCTCAGCGTGCCGTCGTGGACCGGCAACTGCACCTGCAACTATCCGGTCTTCACCTCGCTCGCGCTGGTTCCGATGCCGGAAAGCTTCGAGCAATGGAGCGCTTGGGGCGGTGTGGCTGAGGACGGGCCCATCCAGCGCGTCGGCATCAATTTCGGCGCGCCCGGAGACCGCATGACACGCGACGGCACGCTCTGGCTTGACTGGCCCAGTGTCGGCGGGCCGTCGCCGGACGTGCGAGTGCAGGTCACTCCCGCCGATGCTCAACCGTTCTACCGGCATGCGCTCTGGATGAAAGGCGGCGAAGGCTGGCCGTGGGTGTTCGCGTCGGGCATCCAAGGCGTGCGCTCGGTGCGCATCGAGACGACGGCCCGCGCCACCAACGCGCCGTCCGCGAGTTTCAGCGCGCGATGGACCGGTTTCGTGCAAACCGACAAAAGCGAGACGAATACGTTCGATATCCTCAGCGATGGCACTGTGCGCGTCTGGGTCGAGGGATTCCCCATCGTGGACACCAGCCGTCTGAAACTCTCCGCGATGCCGCGCAAAGCCACCGGCAGATTGTTCCTCGAGGCCGGGCGAAAATACACGTTGGTGGTCGAGTATTCGCACACTACCAGTGACGCGCAGGTCGAACTGAACTGGAGCAGTCCCTCGCGCACCCGGGCGGCGATTCCGTCGAATTGCCTGTTCATGCCGGACGGCCGGCGCAATGGCGTGGCGGGTGTCTATTTTGCCAACACCAAGCCCAGCGGGCCGGCCTTGGTACAAGTGGACCCGCAGATCAACTTCAACTGGGGCCGCGAATTGCCGCCATTGCTGCGGAAATCGCACCAGGCGACCGCGACCGCCGAACGCGCCTACACGGTGCGACTGGTGTTCGCGGAGCCGGAGGAAATCCGAGCGGGCCAGCGTGTCTTCGACGTGAAGCTTCAGGGACGGGAAGTTCTGTCGTCCCTCGACGTCCTCAAGCAGGCTGGCGGCCCACGCCGCGGCATCGTCCGCGAGTTTCGCGGCATCAAGGCCACCGAGGCGCTGGAGATTGAGTTCGTCGCGCGCAGCTCAAAGCCGCCGTTGATCTGCGGCGTTGAGTTGATCGCCGAGTAGCCGTAGTCCTGGCCACATCGCCGTTGATTTGCTCTTGCCTTGGCCGGCGCGTTGGCGACTATGTCAGCGAGGTCTCAATATGAAAACTTTTGCATCCCTTCTCCTCCGCGCCACCACTCTTCTCCTGCTCGCGTTCACGTTCCAAGCCGAAGCCGGGGACTCCTCCGGGGCGCGAACACTTTTCGCCAAACCGACGCGCGAATACGCCGACGCGCCGCTCTGGGTCTGGAACGACATGATGACCGAGCGGCAGGTGGTCGAGACGATGCGCGACCTCGCCGGCCAGCAGGTCAAGCAGGTGTTCCTGCATCCGCGGCCGGGTCTGATGACGCCCTATCTGTCGCCGGAATGGTTCCGGCTTTGGAAGGTCGCGCTTCGCGAGGCGGAGCGGCTCGACATGAACGTCTGGATCTACGACGAGAACTCCTACCCGTCGGGCTTTGCCGGAGGCTGGGTGCCGGAACTGATGCCGGAATCGCGCGGTCGCGGCCTGCACCTGCGCGAACTGAAGAAGCCGCCGCAATGGACCGACGACCTCATCGCAGTCTTCCAGTTGGCCGGCGACAAGGCCGTGAACGTGACCGCGAAGGCGCGTGCGGGCGGGCTGCCGAAGGGGCGCTACGTCACCGCAGAGATCAAACGCGCGGAGCAGCGGCCGTGGCACGGCGGGCGGACTTATGTGGACCTGCTCTATCCCGGCGTCACGGAGAAATTCCTCAACGTCACCCTCGAAGCGTATCGGCGCGAGATCGGCAACCAGTTCGGCAAGCGCGTGCCCGGCTCATTCACCGATGAACCGGAAATCCGCCCCGCTGGCGGACTGCCGTGGACGGAGGATTTGCCGCAGCAGTTCCAGAAGCGCTGGGGCTACAGCCTCCTGGAAAACCTGGCCAGCCTCAGCCAGCCGGTCGGCGACTGGAAAAAGGTGCGCCACAATTTCTATGCGACGCTGCTGAGCCTCTTCATCGAGCGATGGGCGAAGCCGTATTACGAGTATTGCGCGAAAAACGGGCTGGAGTTCACCGGCCATTACTGGGAGCACGACTGGCCGCGCTGCGTTGGCGTGACCGATAACATGGCGATGGCAGCGTGGCAGCAACGCCCCGGCATCGACATCCTGATGAACCAATACCGCGAGGACACGCACGCCCAGTTTGGCAACGTCCGCGCCTGCCGCGAGGTCGCCAGTCTCGCCAACCAGCTCGGCCGCAAGCGCACGCTCGTGGAACTCTACGGCGCCGGCGGATGGGACCTGCGCTTCGAGGATATGAAGCGCATCGGCGACTGGCTGGAGGTGCTCGGCGTCAACACGCTCGATGAGCATCTCTCCTACGTCACGATTCGCGGCGCGCGCAAACGCGACCATCCGCAATCGTTCTCGTATCACGAGCCGTGGTGGCCGGCGTATCACGTCTCGGCGGGCTACTTCGCGCGGCTGACGGCGGCGCTCACGCAGGGCGAGCAGATCAACCGCGTGTTGGTCATCGTGCCGACGACCACCGCGTGGATGAGCCAGGGCGACGAGGCGCGGCTGAAGGAACTCGGCGACGCGTTCTTCAACCTGCTGATGTCCCTCGAAGTGGCGCAGGTTGAATACGATCTTGGCTGCGAAGACGTGCTCGCCAACCACGGGTCTGTCAGCGGCGCGGCGCTGCGCGTTGGCAAACGCGACTACAGCACAGTCGTGTTGCCGCCCCTGAATGAGAACCTCGAAAGCAAGACGGTGGCGCTGCTCGACGGCTACATGAAAGCCGGCGGCACGGTCCTCTGCGCCGGCGAGCCGCCCGCTCGCGTGGACGGCGCGGTCTCGCAGCGCGGCGCGAAGCTCGCGCAGCAGGCGAAGTGGAAAAAGATCGAGCCTGCCGCGCTGCCGGAGCTGTTGCGAAAGGCGGCGGACGCGGACGGATTCGCCATCGCCCGCCAGGCCGGCGACAAAGGCATCCTATTCCATCACCGCCGCCAGTTCGACGACGGCGAGCTGCTCTTCCTGGTCAACACGAGCATCGAGTCGCCGTCGGCCGGCGTAATCGAGTCGCGCACGCACGGGGTCGAACAATGGGATCTCCAGACCGGTAAGAGCGCGCCGTATCGTTTCGAGACTCGCGACAGCGGCGTCCGCGCTGCGTTCTCGCTGCCGCCTTCAGGCAGCCTGTTGTTGTTCCTCTCGAAGAAACCCTGCGCACCCGCGCCGGTCGTTTCGGAAAAGGTCACGACCGTCGCCGCTGCAGGGCCGCCGCAAGCGCGCCGCGTCGCGCCAAACGTGCTGACGCTCGATGTCGTGGACATCACTGCGGGCGGCGAGACGCGGACGAACGTCTACTTCTATCAGGCGCAGCAGTTCGCGTTTCAGAAGAACGGCATGGATCGCAATCCGTGGGACAGCGCCGTGCAGTTCAAAGACGAGATCATCACAAAGAAGTTTCCGGAGGGAAGCGGCTTCGCGGCGAGCTATCGCTTCACCATCGAGGGCGCGGTGCCGAAGGACCTCGCCATCGTCATCGAGCGGTCCGACCTCTACACCGTCACCTGCAACGGCCGGCCGGTGCGCGCGGCGAAGGGCGCGTGGTGGCTCGACAAGGCGTTTGGCCGCATCGCCATCGCCTCGGCGGCGCGCGTCGGCGAGAACGTCGTCACCATCAAGGCGTCGCCGATGACGGTCTTCCACGAACTGGAGCCGGCCTATGTGCTCGGCAACTTTACGCTCAAGCCGGTGGCGAAAGGTTTCGTCATCGCGCCCGACCAGCCGCTGAAGCTCGGTCGCTGGAACGAACAGGGCGCGCCGTTCTTCAGCGCGGGCGTGGCGTATCGCGAGACGTTTGACGTGACCTCGCCCGCCGGTCGCTATGTCGTCGCGCTGCCGTCGTGGTATGGCAGCGTCGCCAGGGTCCTCGTCAACGGCAAGCTCGCAGGCCACATCGTCAGCCCGCCGTGGCGCTGCGAGGTCAGCGACAAGATCAAACGCGGCGCGAACTCCGTCGAGGTCGTTGTCATCGGCACGCTGAAAAACACGATGGGACCGCATCACGGCAAACAGCCGCTTGGCAGTGCGTGGCCCCGGATGTTCCAGATCGCGCCGAAGTCCTGCCCGCCTCCGGGTGCGGACTACGACACGGTCGGCTACGGTTTGTTCGAGCCGTTCGTCCTGGAGCAAGTGACGCCATGAATCCCTCACGCACGCTGGTGGTTGCTTGTTTGTTGACAGCCGCTTCGGCGATGGCCGCAACGCCGGAGAATTGGGACGAGTCCTACCGCGGTACGGCATTGCCGGAGTCGGGCGAATGGCCTTGGGGCGTGTCGCCCGGTTCGAACACGACGGCGGTGATCGAAGGCGATTGCCTCCGCATCAGCGACCGCGGCACGGCCAAGGGCCAGCTCCGGTTCTACAATCGCCAATGGCACGCGGAACGTTCGCTGGGCGGCGTGGTCGAGGCGCGGCTGAAGGTCTGCTCGTGCAGCGGCCCGGCCGGCGTGATCGTGATGGCCGCCGACGGCGCCAATGAAACCTCGTTGACGTTTTATCCCGACCGCGTCGAGTTCGGCCAGAGTGGGCGCAGTCACACCATGAACACAAGCGATGCGTTTCACACGTATCGGCTGGAACTGCGTGGCACCCGCGTGAGCTTGTCGGTGGACGGCCGGCAGGTCGTTGACGAGGCGGCGGGTTTGTCAAAACCGGCATACAACGGCCGCAACTGCGTCGGTTTCGGCTCCCTGTCCAGCGCGGCCACGGGTGAGGCCCTGTGGGAGTTCGTCCGGCATCGCACGCATGAGCCGGCTGCGCGCCTCACGGAAGGCGTCCAGCACGGGGTTGTCTACAAGAAGGCCGGCGTTTATGCGTGTTTCCCCAGCCTGATGCGCCTGCCCGACGGCGCGTTCGTGACCAGCTTCGGCACGCGCGTGCGGCGGTCACACATGGACAGCACCGGCGGCAGCGCAGTCTACACATCGCGTGACGACGGTCGCACGTGGCAACCGGCACAGAAGAGCGTGACGAATCCGCTGTTTCAGCGACGCGACGGCGGCGTCACCTACGCGGCGGCCTACGGCTGGCGCGAGGTGCCCGTGGAACGCGCGGAGGAGTTTCGCGCGCAAGGCCTGACCGTGCGCGACGTGCGGCCCGGCGTCGTCGCCTATCTGAGCGGCGCTTACAGTTTCCTGCGGCGCGGCGGCGAAGAGAAAGGCAAACGCACGCCCGTCCCCACTCCCGCCGGGTTGTCGCTGATGGGCTACAACTCCGCCGCGTTGTGCGTGACGCGCGCAGGCGTGCGGCTGAACGCGATCTACGGCCGGCCCAAGGGCGCGAGTCATACGACGAGTTTCGTGCTCCGCTCCGCCGATGACGGGGAAACGTGGAATCTGGTGACCATCGCCAAGCCTGTGTCCGACGCGAAGGAAGGCGAGATTGGTTTCGACGAAACGGCGATTGCCGAACTGTCCGACGGCCGCGTGATGGCGATGATGCGGCCTGATCCGGACCGGCACGGTTATCTCTACCAATCCGTCTCCGAAGACGGCGCCAAAACATGGAGCCAGCCGGTGAAGACTCCGATGTGGGGTTACCCTGCGCATCTGCTCGCGCTGGGCGACAGCCGCGTGCTGTGCATCTACGGCTATCGCCGCGCGCCCATGGGCATCCGCGCCTGTCTCAGCCGCGACGGCGGCCGGACGTGGGACATTGAGCGTGAGTTCGTGCTCCGGGCCGACGGCAAGCGCAACGGCTCCGACCTGGGTTATCCGCTGACGGCGAAACTCGAAGACGGCACGCTGATGACCATCTACTACTTCACCTGCAGCGACGGCATCACGCACATCGCCACGACGCGGTGGAAGATTCCCGCAAGCAACTGAGATCGTCTCATATGAAATTCCTCGCCATCTGGCTCGCCGCCACCGGTCTGTTCCAACAGATCATCCTCGCCGACAGCAACGAATTGCTTCGTTCCGGCGGCATGGAAGCGCCATTCAACGGCGGCCTGGCTGCGGGCTGGGTGAAAAACTGTTACGGCTCCAACGACGTCGTTTTTGCCGAAGAGACGCGCGACGTTCACGGAGGCAAGTCCGCCCAACGCATTACGTGCAGCCGTTTCGAAACCGGCGGCGTGCAGTTCCATTCCGCCCAGGTCGCTGTCGAAAAAGGAAAAACCTACACGTTGCGCCTCTGGCTGAAGGGCAACGTGACCTCGACGGTGTATGTCGGCGTCCGCAAACACGGCGAACCTTACACCGGCTATATTAAGCGCCATTGCCGGGTCAAGAACGAGTGGCGGCCTTATGTCCTCATCGCCGAAGCGAGTGAATCCGACGCCGCGTGCGGCATCTACATCATGTTTGCCGGCACGGGCACGTTGCTGGTGGATGACGTGTCACTGCTGCCGGGCGCGCATGAGGACGCGGTCGCCGGGGCGGACATGCCGCCGATCAAAGGCAACCGCATCTTCAACAGCGGTTTTGAGGCCGGACCAGAAGGCTGGACACCAACGGACGGTTTCATGGTAGACCGGACGGCGGCACATTCAGGCTCGTGCAGCGCGCGCATCGGAGAGGCCACACTGCCGAGCGTGACGCTCCCGCTGAACCGGCCTCTGGCTGCAACCACGCGGCCGCGCACCGCGTCGGCGGGCATCGAGTGCCGGCCGTTCCACATCCGTCCTGGCCAGCGTTACACGCTCAGCGCATGGATCAAAGCCGCCAAACCGGGCACGCGCGTGACGCTGCGGTTCTTCGAATGGGCCGACGAAGGTGGTGACTCGCCCGGCAACCGCAACGAGCGCAAGGCCACGGTGAACGCAACGACCACGTGGGCGCGATATCAAGTCAGTGGCACCGCGATGCCGGCGATGTGGGAGGATTACGTCGCGCGGATTGTGCCGAGCGGGACGATATGGCTCGATGACGTGCAGATTGAGGAAGGCGATGCGAGCGATTACCAACCGGCGCATCGGGTCGAAATCGGGGCCGAGACGCCGACACGATGGTGTCGCGTTGGAGAGAACGTCGAGGTGACGGCGCATGCCACCGGCGACACGATGCTGCGTTACACGCTGGAGGATCTTTGGTCGCGGCCAGTGACAACGCTTTCACGACCGGCAAAAGCTGGCGTCCCGGATCGGGCGACTTTTCGACCAAAAACACCGGGCATGTATCGTGTGCGCGTGCAGGCTGACGATTCGCCAGCGAGCGGCGAAGTGTGGTTCGGCGTGTTCCCGAAGCGCGGCCGGAAACTGCGGACCCATTCGATGTTCGGCACCCATGTGACCGCGACCACGCCCGAGCCGACCAACACGTTGCTCGCGTCGGAAGCGATGGGCGCGCGCTGGGTGCGGTTGCACGACTTCGGCGACTTCTGCCATTGGCGCGTTGTTGAGCCGGACAAAGGAACATGGGTGTGGCGCGACGCGGAAATCAACGAACTGCGGAAGCGCGGCTTTACGATCATGGCGAACCTCGGTCATCCGCCGCTTTGGGCAGGGCGGCCACATCCGAAAGATCAGGACCACGGCAGTTGGACGAGTGCGCCGCCTCGCGACGTTGCCGAGTGGGAGGACTACGTGTTCCGCACCGTCGAACACTTCCGGGATCGCATTCGTCACTGGGAAGTGTGGAACGAGCCGTATGGGCGGGGTTTCTTCGCCGGCACGCCGGAAGAATACGCGGAACTGTTGAAGGCTGCTTATCGTGCCATCAAGCGTGCCGATCCGCAGGCGGTGGTCATTGGCGGTTGTTTCTCGTCGTACGCAGCTGAGTGGACACGGCGCGTGCTGGCGCAGGACGCGCTCAACTTCATGGATGCCCTTTCCTATCATGTCTACTGGAGCCCGGCGGTGACGGAACCAAAAGCGCCGGGCGAACCGGCGTTCATCGAGCAGGAAGTGCGTCACTTCGCGGAACAAATGCAGGCGCACGGCAAGCCGAAGCCAATCTACATGACCGAGGGCGGTCTCCGTTGCCCGCCGTTTGCATCGTGGTTGCCGCAGGAAGGTTTCAGTCGCGGCGCGCCTTTTGGCTCGAGAGCCAGCGCCACCAGGAATCTGACTGGCGTGGACGCCGCGTGCGGCCTGGTGCGGGGCATGGCGCAGATGCTTTCCTCCGGCGTGGTCAACATTTGCTATTACTACACAGGCGGCGTGCGCGGCGCGTTGCCGTGGTTCTCGACGATGGCCAATGGCTATTATGTTCTGATGGATTACGACGGCCGGCCGAAGCCGACGATGATGGCTTACAGCGCGTTGGAACAGCAACTCGATGGGGCCAAGCCTGCCGGCAAGCGCGAACAGAACGGCCTGACGATTCACCTCTTTTCCAAAGGTCGCGGCTCTGTCGCAGTGGTCTGGAGCGAACAATCGCGAACATTGGCGGCCAAAGGCGCGAGTGTGCTCGACCTGATGGGCAATCCGGACTCGACTCGCACTCTGAAACCGGGCGAGCCGGTTTACGTGATTTCACCTCGGCTCATGCCGGATCAGTTATTCGAGACGTTGAGCAAATGACGTGACGAGGCAGGGAATGTTGCGGGCCTGTGCGGCTGGCTAAGGTTCACCGCGATGACCGCACAACCTTGTCCGGTTTCTGCGAGATTCGCAGGTTGTCGAGGCAAAACGCCGTGTCAGCCGCGGCGGTGCTGCTGAAACCGAGCCAGTGGACTTCGTGGAAGTTGCTGCCAGAGATCGGCAGGTCTCCAAAAACCTGCGGCACACCGTCGCGCGGCGTCAGCGTGAGCTTGAATGTGCGCGGGGCATTCTTGCCGAGGGCCGCCTCGATCTCGACGCGAAACCATGCGCCGGCGGGCATCCGCGTCAATGTCTTGCCGCCCACGATGACCCCGCCGCTGCCGCTGAAGCTGACGCTCGGGCCGATGTTGTGTGGATACGCCGTACTGTCGCGCCACTCGGTGCCGAACTGTGCTTCCGGCGCGAGCCATACATCGAAGCTCTCGCGCACGATGCCGCTGGTCATGTGAGGCTGGTAATAAAAATGTGGCTGCCACGTCGGCTTGAGCGTCTTTGAGTCGGTGATCTTCAGACTGTGTTTGCCGTTGGCAGCGCGTTCGTCGCTGACACGGATGGAAGCGCCGTTTGCCTCGCCGTCCACGCGCGCATTGTTCGGCGGCAAACCCGTGGCAGTCTTCTCGAAGTCGTCATTCACCGTCAGCGGTTTCGGCGCGGGTGGTGGTGGCGGCAACGGATGGACACGGCATTGGTCGTGACGCGATTCGTTGACCCACGCGGGATCGCCGTAGAGGCCAACGTGGCTCGTGTCTATCGGTTGGAAGCCGAGCGCGAGGGCAGGAGATTGGGGCTTGAGACGGAAATCGTGGCGCGCGGCGTTGGCGAATTGCGGATCGGCCACGAGCGAGTGCCGGTCGAGGCCAAGCGCCTGCCACTCCTTGAACGTGTGCCGGTAGAAACGGAGTTGATCGGTGCCGCCGGTGTGCCAATAGAGGTTGTTGTCCCAATCACCGGGAGGTTCTTTTGCAGCGAGCCGCTCGTTCAGCGAACGCTCGCCGTGCGGGATGAGCAGTGTGCCCTGTGTCAGGAAAACAATGTTATTGCGCAGCGTGCTCGGCCGTTTCTCCGAGTAAGGCCAGAGCGCCTGGTTGGCCGAGAACGCGAAAATGTTGTTGCGGATAAGATGGGCGTGGCCGCCGTTGTTGAACATGAGACCGCCGCTGAGCGTGTTGAAAACGACGTTGCTCTCGATGAGGTAGTCACCGGTCCGGCCGTCGAGGTAGATGCCCCAGCCGAGCGCGGGCTGCTCGTAAGGCCACATGTCGTGGAAGATGTTATTGCGAATGACGCTGCCGGGCGAAACACCCAGTGTATAGATGAGCCCCGCGTCGCTGAGGGTGCCGTGGACGCAATCGTGGACATGATTGAACTCCATGACGTTGTGATGTGTGCGATTGGTTTCAAGACCCCAGTTCCAGCCGATGCTCATGCCACTGTAAAGCAGGTCGTGGATGTCGTTGTGCGAAATCCGATTGTGGCTGCTCTGTGCCACCCAAACGCCAACGCCCGCCGCGTAAACCCGGCCGCCGTCGAAAATGTGGTTGTTGTCCACAAGTGTGCGACTTGATTCGGCCGTGTCGGTCTTCGCCATGCGATCCTCACCCACGCGCACCCCGCCCGCACCGAGGTCGTGAAGACGGTTCTGCTGGATGCGGCAATCTTTGCAGCCGCGCCGGAACCAGACGCCATAGGTGCCGACGTGCGCCACCTCGCAACGCTCGAACACACAGTTGAGCGCGCCGTCGGCCATCACCGCCGCAGGCACCTCAACCGCCGCCTGCGTGCTGCTGTTGCCTTTCGGGTCCAGGATCCAGTCGCTGTGATGAAAGGCCAGCCCTTGCAGTGTGACGCGCTCGACGAAGCGGCTTTCATCGGCGTTGCCGGCGAGCCGGACCAACTCGATGAGCCGCGGCGCGACGACTTCGGTTTTGCCGAGCCGCTCGCCGGGCATGGGCCAGTAGCTGAGCACGCCGGTCTCGCGGTTCAGATACCACTCGCCGGGCTGGTCGAGCAGTTCGAGCGCGTTCTCGACGTAGTAACGTGCGTTCTTCTCCCAGTAACCGATGCACCACCATTCCTTCAACGGCGCGGCGAACGTGACGACGTTCGATGCGGTGTCCACGGATTTCAGCGGATGGATCGAGGTTTCCCACGAGTGCATGAGCACGACGTTCACGTCGCCGAGCCGTGCCCACGGCTGGATGTCACCGGGCTTGAAGACGAATTTGTCGCGGGCGATTTCCTTGCCGTGCGCGTCGCGCGGCCCCGGCAACTGCGAGGCAATGCGGTGGTAGCCGGTGTTCGGTGAACGCGCCCGCTGCCGGCGCTGGCCGTTGACGAAGAGCTGCCGGAAATACCACTGCCCGGCTTTCACATCGGGAATCTCTGCTTCCCATAGTTTCCCGTTTCGGCGAAATCCCGTCACAACGCGTCCACCGCTGAAGACGGGCTTCTCTTTCTGATACGCCGCGAACGTCACACCCGAATCCTGCGGCTCCAACACAAAGGGCGCGTTGAGACGATAAACGCCGCCACGAACATGGACGGTAACAGAATCTCTGATTTCTGATTTCCGATCTCTGACCTCTGATCTCTGATCTCTGTTCTTGCGGATGGCATCGCGCGCGCCGGTGAGCGTCGCAAGGGGCCCGTCGGTGCGGCCAGCGTTCGGCGCAGACAGCCGGCCCGACCACGTATCATTGCCCGTCGTGGCAACATAGAGATCGGGTGGCTTGGCGGATTCGGAAGCGAGAGTTGCCGCCGTGAGGAATACCATCCATCCCACGGCGCCGAGAAATCTGGCGCAGTTGGTTCGCATGCTCAATTCAACCCAAAGCCGCGCGGCTCGCGATGATCGAGTTCCGCCCGGCGGTTATTCTTCCACTCGCAGCACGAACGCCTTGGCCGCGCTCATCTCGTGGCCTTCAACGCTTGCGATGGCGGCTTGGATGCCTTTTTCCTTCGCAAGGTGGGTCACGATCGAGATTGTCGCGGGACGCTTGCCGGAATCGTCGCTCTGGTGCTGGATCATCGAGCGGATGGAGACGCCCTGGTCGGCAAGCGCGTGGCCGATGGTGGCCATCGCACCCGGCCGGTCGGCCATCGTGAAACGGATATAGTAATGGGTCTCCAGCGCGTCCATCGGCTTGATGGCCTTCGCGCCGGGCTGGACGCGGAGGCGGCCGTCGCGCCAGCGGCTGAAGCGGCTTTCGTCCGCTGCCAACGCCATCAGGTCGCTGATGACAGCGGAACTGGTGGCATCCGCGCCAGCGCCGCGGCCGTAATACATGGTCGTGCCGATGGGCCGGCCGTCCACGAGGACACCGTTGAAGACGCCGTTGACCTTGCCGAGCGGCGAGTCGAGCGGGATGAGCGTCGGATGCACGCGCACCTCGGCGGCCGCGCCGGCAGCCGCGCGCTTGGCGATGCCGAGCAACTTGATCGTATAGCCCATCTCGTGTGCGGCCTGTATGTCGGCCGGTTCGAGCTGCGTGATGCCTTGTGTGAAAACATCCTTGAACCGGATGTCCATGCCGAATGCCAGCGAGGCAAGGATGGCAATCTTGTGCGCGGTGTCGTAGCCCTCGATATCGTAGGTCGGGTCCGGCTCGGCGTAACCGTGGGACTTGGCCTCTTCGAGCGCCTGCGAGAACGGCATCTCTCGCTCGCCCATGCGGGTGAGGATGTAATTGCAGGTGCCGTTGAGGATGCCCTGGACGCTCGTCAGTTCGTTGGCGCAAAGGCCCTGCTGCAGCGCGCGGATGATCGGGATGCCGCCGCCGACGCTCGCCTCGAAAAGCAATCCGACGTTCTTCTCTTCCGCCAGCGCCATCAGTTCCGGCCCGTGGACGGCCAGCAACGCCTTGTTGGCGGTGACGACGTGCTTGCCGGCGCGCAGCGCGCGTTCAACGAACGTGCGCGCCGGTTCCAGACCGCCGACGAGTTCGATCACGGCGTCGATTTCCGGGTCGTTGATGAGGGTCATGGCGTCGCCGACGAGCTGCTCCGGCCGATACGGCGCGTTGCGTTTCGTGACGGTGTCCTTGTCGGCAATCGTCTTGAGGACGATCAGGCGCGGCAGGCGCGAACGGATGAGATCGGCGCGCTCGGCCAGCGTGCGCACGACGCCGCTGCCGATGTTGCCGAAACCGATGAGGCCGATGACCAATGGTTTGCTCATGACGCCACCCTTTCTACCCTCCGCGCGGCGGTTGTCCACTAAATCTTCGCGGCTCTTCTGACGATCGTTTCAACGGCGCGGGGCCGTCCCAAAACCGCAAAAGAATACCGCTAAAGAAACCCTTGCGTTCGGGGACGGAGTGGCCTATAAACCGCGCTCCTTTTTCCGCCGCCCGTGGTCGGGCGGCGAGAGCGGCAGACGCCGCGGCTGGAGCCAGAAGGAATTGAACAATCAAAGATAGAAAGTCGTATCACCGCCTCTCAGGCACGCCCGTTGCGGCGCGTGGTCGTCCCCCCGTATGCCAACTGACAAGGAAAAATCCAAGTCCAACCATCCCATGCACGAACTGTTCGCGAAGACCGCCCAGGCCTTCACCGAAGGCAGCGTCGTCAAGGGTCGTATCATCGAAATCCGTCCCGACGCCGTCGTCGTGGACATCGGTTACAAGAGCGAAGGTAACATCCCCGTACACGAATTTATCGATCCCGCGGCCGTTCACGTCGGCGACGAGATCGAAGTGCTGCTGGAAAAGCTCGAAAACGAAGAAGGCACTGTCGTGCTTTCGTTTGAAAAGGCCGAAGCCAAGAAGAACTGGGACCGCATCATTGTCATTTGCAACGAAGGCGGCACGGTCTCTGGCAAGGTCAAGGCCGTTGTCAAAGGCGGCATGATCGTGAACATCGGCGTCGAGGCATTCCTGCCGGCATCGCAGGTGGACGTCATCCCGCCAAGGAACATCCAGGAATTTGTCGGCCAGACCATCGAGTGCAAGGTCGTCAAGATCAACCAGGACCGGCACAACATCGTCCTGTCTCGCCGCGAGTTGATCGAGCAGCAGCGCAACGAAAAGCGCAAGAAGCTCTTCGCCGAGCTGCAACCCGGCATGGTTGTCCACGGCGTGGTCAAGAACATCACCGATTTTGGCGCGTTCATCGACCTGGACGGTCTGGACGGCTTGCTCCACATCACCGACATGAGCTGGGGCCGCATCAATCACCCCAACGAGGTTTGCAAGGTCGGCGACATGTTGGAAGTGGTCGTCCTCGACGTGAACCGCGAAAAGGAACGCGTGTCGCTCGGCTTGAAGCAGCGCTCGCCCGATCCGTGGGACAGCATCGAGAACAAGTATCCGGTCGGCATGAAGGTCAAGGGCAAGGTGGTCAACATCGTGCCTTACGGCGCGTTCGTGGAACTGGAGGAAGGCGTCGAGGGTCTTGTCCACGTCAGCGAACTCTCCTGGACCAAGCGCATCGCGCGGCCCAGCGACGTGCTG
>JACRJX010000047.1 GCA_016235595.1 Verrucomicrobiota bacterium | reverse complement strand
GAACACGCGGCCGGAAACACTCCAGCTTGAGTTGCCAATAAACCGTTGGTCGCCGTAGACCAACTCCTGCCGGCCGGCTTTCATCACGAGGGGGAATAGCTTGGGGTCGCCCAGTTGGATGTAGGCCTGCTGCAAATCGGTTTCATCGGCGTCCGGCGAAGGCACGCGTTCATCCCAGAACTCGTTATTGTGACGTGCTTCGGCAAACACCGTGAACCACGAAACCGGCGTATAGCCGACGTGGAATTTCTCTCGCAGCCACAGTTCCTCGTTGTTGTTCGGCAGCCCTTTGCCGATGAAATCGGTGCTCGGGTTGATCCGCGACGTCAGCGGCTTCGTGCCCGACGGCGTGGCGGTCATCGTGCTGGCGGCGGGAACTGCGCCTTCGGAATTCGCGTAACGCATGCGGAACTCACCGCCGATGTCCCATGCGCGCATCTCCACGGACTCTTTGCGCAACCAATCGTTCAACAGGCCGGCACTTCTCGCCTGTGGCGTTGCAGAGGCTGCGGCCCCCGATGCGGATGAGCTGTCGAAATTTGCTGCCTCTGTCACAGAGGCATTGACCGCAAGATTCCAACCGGCGACTATTGCGACCCACAACCAATACAAACCGCGACATGTCGGCGCATTTCTTTGCTTAGTCATCTTATCGTTTCC
This sequence comes from Verrucomicrobiota bacterium, assembly GCA_016235595.1. Lineage (GTDB taxonomy): Bacteria > Verrucomicrobiota > Verrucomicrobiia > CAIQCK01 > CAIQCK01 > CAIQCK01. The sequence continues at coordinate 11,250 of JACRJX010000047.1, read as the reverse complement.
TCTTCGACATTGTTTGCGTGTCTATCTGGTGAATTCACGACCGGCTTCGCCGCTGTCGTCGGGTTCCGATGCCGACGCTAGCCTGTCTCAACTTCGTGTCCACCGAACAAATGTGGCTGACCAGCCAGTCGCCCACCATAGCCTTGAGTTGCAGCAGGAGGCTTGTCGTGTTGCCATCCCGATCGAAATCGCCTACCAACATGGTAAACTGCTTCAAGAAGTTGTGGTGAGCCTTGAGATTCTCGCCAAGGGCGGGACAACGTTGTGCCTTCATGACTTCTTCCTCGTGCTTGAAATGCTTCTGCGCATAAGCCCCGAGGAACGCGATCATTTCCTTAACCCGTTTCTTGCCTTCACCGCGCGAGCACGCCTGATGAAGCAGGTTGACCTGTCGCACCAATTCTTGGTGTTGTTGGTCCACGGAATCCACTCCAGTGCCCATGCGTTCTTCATCCCAGTGGATAAGATCGTCTTCAACCGCTCCGATCTCCTCAACGAACGAAACGAGAGCGGTGCCATTAGAATGAGGCAGGGGATGAGTAGAGTCGCCATGAACCCTCAGCGTGGCCGGCCGGGTTGCGGACGAGTGGGCGGAGCAAGCAAACCGGGAACCCCAATGGTTTGCTGTTGGATTTCGACGGCCCTCATCGCTGTTACCCCGGTCGCTTGGTGGTGTCGTCCCCTCTGTCGGATGGCCTTGGTTCGCTCGATTGCCATTCACCAACCGCAACAGGTTACCCACGACATCGCGCAAGGTCTCGGCCTGTGCGTTGAGTTCCTCGGAGGCAGCGGCACTTTCCTCGGCGTTGGCAGCGGTGGACTGGGTGACTTTGTCCATTTGCACCACGGCCGTGTTGATTTGGTCAATGCCCTGGGCTTGTTCCTTGGACGCCGCGGCCACCTCTGCCGCCAGTTCGTCCACCTGCCGGGACTTGGTCGCGATCTCATCGAGGCTCTTGGCCACCTTGCCGCCGATGGTGACGCCGTTCTGAATCTTGACGACAGCATCCTTGATCTTGCCGGTGATCTCCTTGGCGGCTTGTGCGCAACGCTGGGCGAGGTTGCGGACTTCGTCGGCCACGACGGCAAAGCCCATGCCAGCCTCGCCGGCCCGGGCGGCCTCCACGGCGGCGTTGAGGGCCAGGATGTTGGTCTGGAAGGCGATCTCGTTGATGGTCTCGATGATCATGACGGTGTCGTCGCTGGAGGCCTTGATTTCCCCCATTGCCTGCGACATGGTCCGCATGTCTGTGGTACCGACCTCAGCAGCCGTGCGGGCCTGACGCGCAAGGTCGTTGGCCTTGGTGGCGCTCGCTGCGTTGCGCTTGGTCATACTCGACATCTCTTCCAATGAGGAACTGGTTTCCTCCAAGGAAGCGGCTTGTTCGCTGGCCCCCTCGGCCAAGGACTGACTGGAAGCGGACACCTGTCCGGCGGCGGCGGTGATCTGTCCTGCACCTAAGGACAAAGTCTCGGTTACCGCCTTGATGGATCTAGTGATTGAACGCGTGATCAGCCATGCGAGCACGACGCCTACAGCCAGACCCACCAAGACTGCAATCACGGAGAATGACTTAAAGAACGCGCCAAGCTTGGTAGCTTGCTTGGACTCCGTTTCAACTTGTGCCATATTCATGATCTGGATCTGCTCCAGCAAGGCCTCCACTTTCAACTGGGAGGCGCGGCACACTTCCAGCGCTTGGCGGTTCATCTGCTCATCAAGGGTCGTCGCGCTGGCGGCCGCCTTCAACATTTCATCAAAGCGTGAGAATGTGGCCTCCGTGGCGGAACACATTTCCTCGGCGTAAACCTTTCTGGCCCCCTCCGCATTCCCGGCCCTGACCATCTCCTTCGCCTTCTTGACGGCCTCGTGGAACCTCTGGTGTGAGACAGTGATTTGCTCAAGGCTTTTGGCGAGGTTTGGGTTCTCAGTCTTTTGGGCGGCCTTCCATTTGCCAAACCTGCAGGCCATGTGGTCCTCTCCACCCTCGAATACCTTCTTGCTGTCGCACATTTTGAGAACCTGATTTTCCACCTTGTAATGATCGCCACGGAAACTGGAAAGGTCTCGATCAAGCTTGACGGGATTCCCGATCTTGAGCGCCTCCAACTCCTGGGCCATACGTACAAACTCCTGGCTGTCTTTGATCCAGGCTTGCCAAGCCGGCTGTAGATCTTTCCACAGCGCTTCTTCGGCTGCGTTCTTGGGAATCGCATCGAACGAGTTGTATGCCGCTTCATACGACTCCCGTGCCTTGGCAAGAAACGCTGCTTGGCGTTGGCGGATGGCCTCGCTGATATCTGGATTGAGTAATGTGCGTTGAACCGTTTTGACGATATTGCCTTGCAACCTCATCGTCAGCAGCGCCTGCACGCCGGGCAGTTGATAAACGGTCAGATTGTGTATGGTCTGGGAGTTGCGCGCGGAACTGTAATAACCGGCCAATCCCAGAACGACGGCGAGGGCAATCATACAACCAAAACCTAGGGCGAGTTTGATGCTTAACTTGAGGTTTTTCATGCGGTGTGTCTCACTATGTGTTTTGTGGTTTCTGCTCAGCTACAAGACGGGTTTGTTTCCAGGGGGCTATTACGCGGCGGCAGTAATGGAGATTGCATGCTAGAACCGTTTGAAGTCGCCTTCCATCGGGATGTCGCCGCCACGACCGGCGCCTGCCGCCGCAAGCTCTGATTCGCGATGGGCATGGATTTCTTCGTTCCCATGACCATTGCCGTTGCCGCCATTTTTGCCTGGCTTGGCTTTGCTCTTTGACTTCGATTCAACCTTGTGGACGACGTTATTGGTGCGGTGTCGAATTGTTGTGTTGTTGCCATCCACCAAGTGCAGTAGTTGGCCTACCGCTTCCTGCAATGCTTCCGCCTGCGCGTTGAGTTCCTCTGCCGCGCTGGCGCTTTCCTCGGCGCTGGCCGCGTTGCTCTGCGTGACCTTGTCCATCTGCGACACCGCCGTGTTCACCTGCGTAATGCCCTGCGCCTGTTCTTTGGACGCCGCGGCCACCTCCGCCACCAGTTCGTCCACCTGCCGGGCCTTGATCACGATCTCATCGAGGCTCTTGGCCACCTTGGCGCCGATGTTGACGCCGTTCTGACTCTTGGCACCTGCATCCTTGATTTTGCCGGTGATCTCCTTGGCGGCTTGTGCGCAACGCTGGGCGAGGTTGCGGACCTCGTCGGCCACGACGGCAAAGCCCATGCCGGCCTCGCCGGCCCGGGCGGCTTCCACGGCGGCGTTGAGGGCCAGGATGTTGGTCTGGAAGGCGATCTCGTTGATGGTCTCGATGATCATGGCGGTGTCGTCGCTGGAGGCCTTGATGGCGCTCATGGCGGAGGACATCTCCTTCATATCGGTGGAGCCGGTATCGCCGGCCACGCGGGCCTGATTGGCGAGTTCTTTGGCCTTCTGTGCGTTCTCGGCGTTCTTCTTGATCATGCTGGACATCTCTTCCAGCGAGGAGCTGGTTTCCTCCAAGGAGGCGGCTTGCTCGCTGGCACCTTCGGCTAGGGACTGGCTGGCGACGGAGATCTGGCCGGAAGCGGAGGCGGTCTGGTCTGCACCGGCGGCGAGGGTGGTCGCCACCGCCTTGATGGGCCGGGTGATGGAACGCGTGATCAGCCAGGCCAGCGCGACGCCCACCGCCAGCCCCATCAGGATCGCGATCACGGAAAAGGACTTGAAGAACGCGCCGAGCTGGGTGGCCTGCTTGGACTCGATTTCGGCCTGCTGCACATGGCTGGTCTGGATCCGATCGAGCAACGTTTCCACCTTCTGCTGTGAGGCGCGACACACTTCCAGTGCCTGGCGGTCGAGGCCGGTCTTCAGTTCCTGCGCTTTATCGTTGGCCTTCTTGACTGAGGTGATGGCCGTTTCAAAGGCGTCGGTCACCGGTCGGTCCATGCCCTTGACGAGGCGATCCACGACTTTGGCCGCTTCGGCGTTGGTCTGACTGTAGCTCTTGAGCGCGTCGCGGTATTTGGTACCGAGTTCGATGTGCGTGGCTGCCAGTTTGGCCACGACCGCGGTTTCCAACCCAAGGTCTCTATTCAAGCCTTGGAGTTGCGCCAGGAGTGTCTGCACGGTCTTCTCCTGCTTGTCGAAAGACGCCTGGTATTTCTGAAACTCTTCCGCGGCGTGGCCACGCAGGAGGATGTTCTTCCACTCCTGGATCTGCTCCTTGAATTCCACCTGGGCTTCCTTGGCCGTCAGCACGGCTTGATTTAGAGCCGCGCCATAGCGCAGGGTTTTGCCACGCTCGGTGCGGTTGTAGCTCTCGGCCAGTTGGTCAAACTCCCCGGAGAGGCGGAAGAATTCCTCGTTGTCCTTCCTCCATGCCTGCCAAGCGGCCTGGAATTCCTTCCACACAGCCTCTTCTTCCTGCGCGCGCGGGATCGCCTCGAAGGCTTTGAAGGCCGCCTCGTATTTTTCGCGGGCCTTGGCCACCGTGCTGGCCTGCCGCTGGCGCATGGCGGGATCAATATCCAAGCTCAGCAGCGTCCGCTGGCTCGCCTTGATGACATTGGCCTGCTCGCCGATGGTCAGCAGCGCCTGCACGCCGGGCAATTGATAAGCGGTCAGATTGTGTATGGTCTGGGAGTTGCGCGCGGAACTGTAATAACCGGCCAATCCCAGAACGACGGCGAGGGCAATCATACAACCAAAACCTAGGGCGAGTTTGATGCTTAACTTGAGGTTTTTCACGCGGTGTGTCTCACTATGTGTTTTGTGGTTTCTGCTCAGCTACAAGACGGGTTTGTTTCCAGGGACTATTACGCGGCGGCAGCAATGGAGATTGCCTGCTAGAACCGTTTGAAGTCGCCTTCCATCGGGATGTCGCCGCCACGACCGGCGCCTGCCGCCGCAAGCTCTGGTTCGCGATGGGCGTGGATTTCTTTGTTCCCATGACCATTGCCGTTGCCGCCATTCTTGCCTGCCTTGAGGGTCACGGCTTTGCCCGTTGCTCTCGGTGAAACTTTGGAGACGGCGCTCCTGGTGCCATGTGCGGACGTTGCGGCGTTGCCGTCCACCAACAGCATCAGTTGGCCCACCGCTTCCTGCAACGACTCGGCTTGCGCGTTGAGTTCCTCGGCCGCGCTGGCGCTTTCCTCGGCGCTGGCCGCGTTGCTCTGCGTGACCTTGTCCATCTGCGACACCGCCGTGTTTATCTGCGTGATGCCTTGGGCCTGTTCCTTGGACGCCGCAGCCACCTCCGCCGCCAGTTCGTCCACCTGCCGGGACTTGGTCGCGATCTCATCGAGGCTCTTGGCCACCTTGGCGCCGATGTTGACGCCGTTCTGACTCTTGGCGACGGCATCCTTGATTTTACCGGTGATCTCCTTGGCGGCCTGGGCGCAACGCTGGGCGAGGTTGCGGACCTCGTCGGCCACGACTGCAAAGCCCATGCCAGCCTCGCCAGCCCGGGCGGCCTCCACGGCGGCGTTGAGGGCCAGGATGTTGGTCTGGAAGGCGATCTCGTTGATGGTCTCGATGATCATGGCGGTGTCGTCGCTGGAGGCCTTGATGGCACCCATGGCGGAGGCCATTTCCTTCATATCGGTGGAGCCGGTATCGCCGGCCATGCGGGCCTGATTGGCGAGTTCTTTGGTCTTCTGGGCATTCTCGGCATTCTTCTTGATCATGCTGGACATCTCTTCCAGCGAGGAACTGGTTTCCTCCAGTGACGCGGCTTGTTCGCTCGCGCCTTCGGCCAAGGACTGGCTGGCGGAGGAGACTTGACCGGCGGCCGAAGTAGTTTGCTCCGCGCCGGCTCTCAAGTTGTCGGCAATTCGTTTCAAGACCTTGTTGATGTCCCGGGTGATGAGGATGCCTAGGGCCAAAGCGGCCACCACACCCACAATCATGGCGATCAGGCTCAAGGCCTTGAGGACCGTCGCTTGGGAACTGGAGGTCTTGGTGGTGTCGGCGGCGACCGTCTCATTGATCTGGACCAGCTTGTTAAGCAGGGCGAGGGCTTTGCGCTGACTGGCGAAGCAGACGGTCATCCCATGCTGGTCCATTCTCTCACGCAATGCAGTTGCTTTGGCTGCTTCGGCAAGTAAAGCGGCGAATCCCTCGAAGGTTTTCTCCGCGGATTGTTCCAACTTGCCTTGGATGATCTTAAGGGCGCCATCCTTGTCGCCCTTGGCGGCCAACTCCTTGGCGTCTTTCACTGCGGCGTGGTAGGCGTCGTGCGAGGGGCGCGTGGCATCAACAATCCGCTTTAGTTCCGGATTGGTGGTTTCGAACTTGGCCACCCAGTGACCGTAGTTGCAGGCGGTTGAATCGTCCCCGCCTTTGCACTCCTTGCCGTCCCGCACATGATCCAGGACTTTCTTGCTCAGCCTGTAGTGGTCACCCATGAACATTTGTAAGTCCCGCTGGAGCGCCTGTGGGCTCGGGATGCCCATGGCTTCCAACTCGCTGTTAATCTTGAAGAACTCATCGTTGTCCTTCCGCCATTGCCCCCAAGCCGGCACGAATTCCTTCCAAGTAGCCTCCTCCTCGATGGTCTGCGGCAGCGGTTCGTAAATCTTCCAAGCGGCTTCGTAGTTCGCTCTGGCCCTGGCGATATTCTCGAACTGGCGTTTGCGGTCGGCCGTGCTCAGATCAGGATTCAGCAGTGTGCGCTGAACCACTCTGATCGACTCGGCGCACCGGCTGATGATCAGCAGGTTTTGCACGCTGGGCAGGCGCACGACGCCGATCTCAGCGATGGCTTGATCGCTCTGGACAGCACCGTAGTAGCCGACCGAGCCGAGCAGCAGCGTGATGGCGGCCACGACCATGAAGGACGTGATGAGTTTCTTGCCGATGGTCCATTGAGTTTTCATTTCTTTTGTCTTTCGTGTGGTCGGGTATTCATTGAGTGGGAGAGTGAGTTCCTGATGCTAGCAGGTGAGAGCGACAGCCGGTGCGGCGGGTGTGGCTAGGCACGCCATCGTGTCGCTGGTGATGACGCGATCAATGTCCAGGAGGGTCTTGATCTTGCCTTTGATCTTGGCCATGCCGAGGATGTAGGCGGTGTCCATTTGCGCGCCGAAGTCTGCCGTCGGATCAATGTCGCCGGCGGCGATGTTGGCGACCTCTTCCACGTCATCCACCAGGATGCCCATCGAGATGAGGGCACCCGAATCGGACTTCACTTGCACCACCACGATGCAGGTGCGCTCGGTGGTCTCGGCAGTCGGCATGCCGAACATCCGGCGCAGATCCACCACGGGGGTGATTTTGCCGCGGAGATTGATGGCACCGCGCACGTGGTCGGGCATCTGCGGCAAGGCGGTGATGGCGGTTGGACGGATGATCTCACGGACTTTGAGGACGCTGACGTCGCAGGACTCGGGGTCAAGCACAAAGGTGAGGTGTTTAGTTGCCCGCAATTTTATTGCGGCCCCGATGGAGGGAGCTTCCACGGTAACGGACATGCGGCAATCTCCGATCTATGTTTTAGTGTTGCCGGCCAGAGGCCGACTCCGCTCCCAACCGGTTATCGGCGGTAGGCGGAAGGAACTTGAGCGAAATTTTGGCAGTGACTTGATATCGCTATGGCGATCAATGGGCGGATGGGGGGAACAACCGGATTGTGCCCAAACTTCATATCTATTGAGTGGATAGGACAAACAAGCCAATCGGCCGCAGAGACAGCGTCCAGCAACATTGCCCGCGGCATACTTATTTGCGCGGCGTTGGATCTCAGGACGTCCTTCCGTCCAGCGTGGCGCGCACTCTGCAAAAAAGGGCCGTTGGGGTAAACGGCTTCTGTAGGAACATCCTCCCTTTGCCAGTGTCGGAGGTTTTTGTGAGAAAGTCGGCGGTGTAGCTTGAGATATGGAGGACTTTCACGTCTGGGCGAGGCGCTGCATCAAGCGCGCGGTGGCAACGCCGCTCAAGCCGGGCAAGATCATGTCCGTGATCATCAAGTGGATATGCCGGGGCTGGCTGCCGTATTTCTCAACCGCGTCGGCACCATCGGCCGCTTCTAGCACAGTGTAACAACCCTCTCGTAGTGACATGCTGCTCGACTTGCGCATGTCCTCATTGTCTTCAACGAGCAATATCGTCTCGTTTCCATTCACCGGCTTGGTCTTGACCGGGGTTCGACGTTCTCCGCATGTTGCTGGCTTCCTGTGCGGGCAGGTAGATGCAAAACCTCGTTCCCTGGCCAACTTGACTCCTGATTGTAATATGGCCGCCGCTCCATCGGACGATGTCATAGACTGTCGCCAGACCCAACCCGGTGCGTGTGCCCATTTCCTTGGTGGTGTAGAACGGTTCGAAGATATGACTCAACATCTCAGGGGTCATCCCGCAACCCGTGTCCGCAACGCTCAGCGTCACATACGATCCGGGTTTCACACTTGGATTAAGCTGGCAATAGGTGTCGTCCAGTTCAGCGTGACCAGTCCCCACACACAACTTGCCGCCCTCGGGCATGGCGTCGCGGGCGTTGACCGCGAGGTTCATGATGACCAGCTCAAGCTGGCTCGGGTCGCCCTTCACAATCCGCATTGGTGTGGTCAGGTGCAATTCGAGTTCGATGTCTTCGCCAATCATCAACCGCAGCATGTCCTCGATTTGGGACACCACAGTGTTCAAGTTGAGCGATTGCGGCTGCAATACCAGCTTGCGGCTGAACGTCACGAGTTGTCGCCTGAGCACTGCCGCGTGTTCGCTGGCAGCCTTGATCACACTCAGATCGTTGCACAGCGCGCCGACTGGCGGCATGCGTTCTAGCATTAAGGCAGTGCAGACCATACGCGACGTCATCCGTTCCCATCAAATCGGCCCTCGGATTTTTCCTCCTCGCAGCATGCGTGTGACGAACGTTGATGGCGAAGTCATCGTTTTTCCTCTGTTAAAAGTGTTACGAAAAGGACGGCGCCGGCCGGTTCAAACCGTTGAACGGGAGGGAGTGGTTAGAACAACGGATCAGTTTTCCGGCCGGCGCAAAAACTTCTGACAAGAGAAACGGAAACAGGGTAAGCAGGGATGAACCGGTTTTGACTTCCTGCCTGCCGCTGAACTCATGCCGTTTCTGGTTTAGGATCGTCTGCATCTGCCGGGAACATCGGCGGAATGGCTGCGATTGTACATGAGACAGATGCTGGATGATGTGTAAGCCGTGGCCTACAAACAAAATTTGAGGGCCGTGCTTCGCGCGCCTGTTGCTGCCCGCGCGGAATCTAGCTGGCCAGACCGTGCCGCAAGACGTAACGGACCAACGCGGCGTCGTTACTAACGTGAAGCTTTCGCAGCAGGCGCGTGTGATAGGTGGAAACGGTCTTTGGGCTGAGAAAGAGTTCGACGCCAATTTCTTTCACGGTCTTGCCGTCGGCGAGCAGTTTCATGACGGCGTATTCGCGGTCGGAAAGCGTCTCGTGCGGCAGCCGGTCATCCTTCCGCGCCAGACTATCCGCCAGATGCTCGGCCAGCGTTGGCGTGATGTAGCGCTCGCCCGCGAGCACCTTTCGCACAGCCACCATCAGTTCGCGGCGGACAGCGTGCTTGCCAACAAAACCCGCCGCGCCGGCCTTGATCGCGCGCACGGCATATTCAGTCTCCGGCAACATGCTCAGAATCAGCACACGCAGCTTGGGGCGCGCCTTGCGTATGTCCTCTAGCGCATCCAGGCCGGTGCGGCCGGGCATATTGATGTCCAGCAGGACAAGGTCCCACGGCTCCCTGATGGCCAGCCGGATCGCTTGAGACGAGTTGGACGCTTCACCAAACGAAACCTCGCCCAATTCGTCGGTCAGCATTTGTTTCAGACCCTGCCTAACGGTTTCGTGATCGTCTACGATGAGAAGTTTCATGCCTTAGCGGCGGCCTGTAGCCTCCGGTCATCCACTTGACGTTTCATAAGTAAATCTGGTGGCGAATTCGAGACAAACCTGAGCGAAACTACGGGCGCTTCTTCTTTGACTCAACTCTTGTTTTCACCGGTACACGCACTGTCACTGTTGTTCCTTCTTGCTCCCTTCCCTCAATGTTGATCTCGCCCGCCAGCGACATCACACGCTCGCGCATGCCGATCAAACCGAGCGAGTGCGAATCGTTCAACTTGCTTTTCGGGATGCCACGCCCGTTGTCACGGACTTCCAGCAGCAACGAACCGCTCCTGCACTCCATCCGGATGCATACGCGGCTGGCACGGGAATGCCGGGCCACGTTGGTCATGATTTCCTGGAAGATGCGGAAGATGGTGGTCGCGCGCGCGGCTTCAAGCCGCGTGATTTTCTGCAAGACTTCCACTTTGCAGGTGATGCCGCTGCGACTTTCGAACCGCTGCGACTCGGAACGGATCGCCTCTGCCAGCCCCACGTCTTCCAAAAGGCTCGGACGCAACTCCGACGAGATTGTCTGCACGGTTGTTGTCATTGAGTCCACCAGTTCTGCGATGTCGGTCACCTTCTTCCGCATGGCCTTCTGCAACGCGGGGTTTGCTACTTCGCCGGTCCGCACGTCGAACCACGACAGGTTCATCTGCAATGCCGTCAGGCTCTGGCCCAGCACATCATGGACGGTGCGGGCCAGGCTTCTCCGCTCTCCCTCACGGGCCTGTTGCAGACGGGAGAACAGCGCCCGGAGCGACTCGCGCGACCGCCGGAGTTCATCATCCGCACGCTTGCGCGCGGTGATATCTTCCTTGATGCCCAGATAATGCGTCGTGATGCCTGAATCATTCTTGATGGGCGTGATGAGGGCGTGCTCCCAAAACAGTTCGCCGTTCTTTTTCCGGTTCAGAATTTCACCGTCCCATTCTTTTCCTGCCGTGATGGTCGCCCACAGTTCGCGGTATGTCTCCTCTGGCATCTTTCCCGACTTCAACACCCGCGGGTTCTTGCCAATGACCTCGTCCACGGTGTAGCCGGTGATCTGGGTGAACCGGCGGTTGACATACTCGATGTCGCCTTTCATGTCCGTGATGACCACGCAAGCCGGGCTTTGTTCCACCGCCTGCGAGAGTTTGCGCAGCGATTCCTCCGCCCGCTGATGGTCGGCACGGGTGCGCAGCGCCAGAATGCCGTAGGCCAGATCGTCGGCCAGTTCCGTAAGCAGCTTCACCTCCATGACGTCAAAGGCATCCAGCTCCGAGGAGTAGATGGCCAGCGCGCCGAACGCCTTTCCCTCGCTCAGGAGCGGGAACACAGCACAGGCAGCATACCCGCGCTTGAGCGCTTCCAAGCGCCACGGGGCGAAGTTCGGATCAGTCTGGACGTTGTGGCACACGGCCG
>JACRJX010000046.1 GCA_016235595.1 Verrucomicrobiota bacterium | reverse complement strand
GCCCCTCACCCTGACCCTCTCCCCATCGGATGGGGAGAGGGAAACGGTTCACGCCACTTCGAACGCATGCACCACCATTCAGTGAATCACGCTGCGGCGCGTGCGGCTTCTCCCTCTCCCCCGCTGCGGGGGAGAGGGCCGGGGTGAGGGGCCGTCTGTGTTGCGTGGTTAAGGCTGAGTTGAACGCTTTGGTTCTCATGGCACCAGCTTGTTCGGTTTGGCCCAGAGCACGCGCGCGACGAAGGTCGCTCCCTCGGCGCCGCGCTGGCGCGAGTCCTTCATGAACATGCCTTCGGAGACTGTGACCCACGACTCTGCTTCGTTGATCGCGCACGCGCCGAAGTTGCCGAGTTCCGCGCCACGCTCCGGCACGACAATCTTCTCCGTGCGGCGCAGCACCCGCAGCGTCGCGGGGTCCACTTGCGCCATGAAGAGCGGCGCGCGGTTGCGGATGATGTGGTCGTTGTTCGCCCCGCGTCGCGTATAGACGAGGAACAGCCCGTCGCTGTGCGCGAGCCAGTGCTGCTGCGTGTTGTAGCTGCCCAGTTCCGCGCCGTCGTCGAAGAGCCACGGCTGTTGTTCGGGGAACTGCAACCCGTCGTCACTCGCGGTGACGTAACCGCGCAGGTCGTTGCGGAGCGTGAGGAAGTAACGCCCGCGAAACGCGATCAGCGATGGCTCGCTGAGCCCGCGCACGACGTTCAACCGCAACACCGTGCCGTGTCGCACGTAGGTCAGCTTCGCGCCGTTGAAGCGACATTCGGCGACGGTCACGCTGAACGGCTTTTTGGAATTGCGCCCGATATAGAGCGGCACGAGCAACCGGCCGTCGGCGCGCACGAGCCACTGCGAGCAGGCGTTGCGTGCGAAGTCGAACTCCTCATCCGGCGGCATCTCCAGCACCTGCCACGGCGTCCACCGCTCTGTCTTTGGATCGAAGACCGCATAGACCGTCTGGTGCGCACGCTTCGTGTCGTCGAGTTGCTGGCCTTTCGGGCTGTAGCGGACCTGGCAGCCGATGGCGAGCAGCTTTCCCGTCGGCGCGTGCCAGCCGGGCGTGACATCGGCGACGCTGATGGTGACGCCATCCGGCTGCGGACGCCAATCCAGTTCCGGCGGCAGCACCGGTCCCGTCCACGCCGCCGTCGGCGACTTGCGCATCATCACATGAAGTCCGGAGTAGTAGTCCGATATCTTCAGGTGCTTCTGGATCGTCATCACCACCGCCGGCCCGCCATCGCCCCGTCCCGGGATCGCCGCCGCGCGCGGATGGAACCAGAGGAACTTGCCGTCATCGTGTTTCATCACCGTCTCCAGCTTCACGGTGAATTCCACTGGCGTCGGTTCGGCAGCATGAGTGTCGCGGAGCGCGAGCAGAACCGTGATCAAGATCTGAAGCGCGGGAAGGATGAGTTTCATGTGGTAATCGGTGTCAGCTATTGTTTCCCAATTCTCTCTTCCGCCGTCTTGCGCTGGCGGGGTTCTACGGTCGGGTCGCCGAGCAACGTTTTATAGGTCGCCAAGGCTTCGCTCTTCCGTCCGGCAGCCTCCAGGATTTCGGCCAGGGAAATGAGCATGTAGCCACGCCAAACGCCGCGCAGGTTGGCAATGTCGGCTTTGTTGAGAGTGGCAATGGCTTCGTCGAATTGACGGCGGCGTGTGAGAATGCGGGCGATGCCCTGCACGGCGTAGAACTGGTCGGCGCTGCCGAGGCGTTTTTGGGCAACGATGATCTCGCGATACCGGGCCAGCGCACCGTCGTCGTCGTGGAGGTTGGTCTCGCGGTTTTGGGCAAGGTTGAGCAGGACGTTGTCGCGCACGCGCAAGTCGCTGGTCCATTCGAGGGCATGGGTGAGGTCGCTTTCGGCTTCTTTGCCGGCCTTGGTGATGACGCGGGCGCGACCACGGTGATAGTAACCGTCACCGCGTTTCCAAAAGGGCCAGGCGGCGATGTCTTCACTGGCGAACTGCGCGATGAGTTGCCGTGCTTTGGCCTGACCGAGCAGGTTCTGCATGAGAACGGTCTTTTTTACGGCAGCGATGGGGATGCGTGCGGCGAGTTGATCGGCAATGTCATGCTTGCGCAGGCCGCGAGCGGTGGCGGCGGCGAGTTCGAGGGCGTGGGACTTCTGCAGGTCGGTGAACTTGCCTTCGGCGGCGGCGATGCAGGCAGCGAGGGCTTCTTCGCGCTTGCCGGTGCGGGCGAACTCGGCGGCGATGCGCATGGCTTCGAGGAAATCGCTGTCGGGCGGGCCGTGGTCGAACTCGGTGTGATTGCCGTCGTAGAAAGTCGCGAACTTCATCGCGTTGTGGAAGTTGTCGGCGCCGGTGGGCGAGAAGGCGCTGTGCTCCTGCGCGCCTTCGCGGATGCGCTGGCGGCAGATGTTGATGTGCCACGGCAGGCTCCGGGTGGGTTTGTGGCCGATGACCTGGTGCAACGGGTCGTTTTCGTCCTGCGTGACGGGGATGCGCATCTCGACGGTCCAGTGATCGTCCGCGATGTGCGTGGCGACCTCGGCCTGCGAGTCCCAACTGAACCACGCGTTGCGCGCGGCGGAACGGTCGAGGTCGGCAACGGCGCCGGAGGGGCTGACGGCGATCTGATAATACGAGCGCGATTCGGTTTCGAGCAGCACCTCGATCGCGTCGCCATACCAGAGCGCGGAGTCGTCCTTCTTTGTGGAGCCGATGTTGAGCTTCTCGCCGGGATGTTCGTCGCAACGGATGGCGAAGTAGAGATTGTTGCCGATCCACACGGACTTTACGCTGGTGCCGAAAATAGGCTGGCGTCCGGTTTGCAGTTCCCGCAGCTTGCATGTCGAGGCGAGGGGACAGTTCTGCCACGCGTCGTCATCGAGCTTGCCATCGATCACGATCTTGCCGCGTGGGTCGCCGACGAGCCGCAGCACCGGCACGGGGCCGCGCAGCCGGCCGAGTTGCTGGCTCTTGTTGCGCAGGCCCTTGAGATAGTCTTCCATCAGCGCGAGGCGCCGGCCGTAAATGCCCGCTGCGTCGGCTTTCGACTTGGCTTTGTCGAAAAGGGCGAGCGCGGTGTCGGCCTTATCCTTCTCCTTCTCCATCGCCTGCCAGTTTGCTTCGCAGTAGTCGAAGAAGGCATTCATCTCGGCTTCAGCCGGCCCGTAGAACAAGCGCACATATTCGCGGAACATCGCGTCCACGTCCTGTCGCGAACCGCCCCAATACATGCGCTGCGTGAAATAGACGAGGAAGTGATTGAAACCCATGCCGGTCTTCTCGAAATCCTGCCGCACGCTGAGCCAGATGTCCTCACCCTGCGAGAGGCCTTTGGTCGCGTTGATACTCGCACCCATCGCGTGCGGCGTGAACGAAGGCAGATACCAGCCACGGTCGGTGAAGGGGTAGTTCTCGAAGATGATGATGGGATTGGAGGTTTTCGCGAGCCAGCTTTCGCGCAGCTTGCGACACTCCTCCTGCTCGGCGGGCTTGTTATTCATGGGCCGTCGTCCGCCGACGATGGAGACGACGATATTCGGCTCCAACCGGGCGATCTTCAGCGGCGGCAGTGTGTAGGTGCCATAGGCAGAGTTGAGGATCTTCTTGTCGGGATGTGTCCGGCGCACCTCTTTGGCGACGCGATTGACGAAATCCCAAACGTGGTCGGACAAGAGGCCGCGCTGGTCGCGTTCCGGGGAATCCTTGCCTTCACAGAGCTTGCACTGGCAGATGGCGGTGTAGGCATCGGGCGGCATCACGGAAACCATCTCCATCTTGTAATGATCAAACTGCATCCGCACGTTGCGCACGGTCTGCTGGAAGAGTTCTTCGTTGGAGTAGCAGAGCTGGTTGAGCGTTTGGCCGGGCTGGTTCTGGCGTTTGCCTCCGTAGAGTGCGAACCAGTCGGGATATTTTGCAAAAATCTCGTCGCGATGCGTCATGTCATCCATGCCATGCGCGCACTGCACGCCATACGGATCGCGGCTGCCGAGTCGCATCGCCCACATGGCGAGATTCAAGCCATGCACGCCAAAACGCACGTTCACGCGACGAATGGGAAAATCGGGCCGCACCGTCTCGTTGATCTTCGGCAGCGGGATCGTCTTCATCGCCGGCACCACCTCGCCAAGTTCGCCCGGCGCATACCAGCGCACGCCGAGCTTCATAAGGAAGCCGCAAACGGCATTGAACGAACCGCGTTCGTCGAAGGTCCACAGCCGAAGCGGCGCGAGTTTTTGTCCGGCCTTGCGCTGGTCATCCGGCAAACCAGTGTCGCCCGGCAGCGTGAAGCGGTCCTTATACATCAAGAGATTCGGCATGCCCCACAGCGCACCGGTGATCTTGTCCCACTCGTGTTGGGCCGTGCCTTTCACGATCTCCGCGTTGCTCTTTGCCCACGGCTCGATGGGCGTGAACTCGGTGTCCTCGCCGATGAGCGCGAGCCAGCCGTCGCCTGACACAAGGCGATACGCGCCGTCCTTCAAGCCATCCACAGTGACCTTCAACTTATCTGTGTGTTCGCTGCGGCCGACAAAGAGTTTGGCCGCCCTTTCCGATGGCTTCGTGACGATGGGCAAATGCGCGCCGCTGATTTTCCCGACGTAGTTCTGCAACTCCTGCGCCGCCATCCGCACCGTGCGCAACGGCGTCTCCGCGATGACGATCTCCGCGCGCGGCTGGCCGTTCTCAACGAGGAAAGCTTCGGCGGCGTGGAGCAAAGACAGCGGCGCGAGCAGCAGCGCAGCGAGAGCGAGGATGATGCGCTTCTTCATGGCAAGCCGCAGCGTGCCACCACCCACCAACCGCGCGCCACAAGAAAATCCATGCCCGCGTCTCCCGTCGCCACACCAGCGCCGTGCTACCGCCCGGCCTCACCGTCAACGCGAAAGCTGAGGTACTGTGCTAGGCCCCGTTGCCTCCAGCGATTTGTGATGCCAGCCGTCCTTCTTGCCGAACCAAAACAGCAGGCAATTGCAGAGCACGAGAACCAGACAACCCGCGATGCCAATGACCCCCACGATGAGGCTGTCACCACCGCGAATCACCAATGCCGGCGCGATTGCGGTTCCATTCACCGCCCCATGCATGATCGCCGCCCCGATCACCGAACCCGACCGAATCCGCACATACGCAATCAACGGGCTGAACAGCATGGTCCAGATCGTCATGACTACTACGCCAGCAAAGGGGTGACCGGGATAGTTATAGCCGTGGAGAATGAGCGGCGTGTGCCAGACACCCCAAACGAAACCGATACACCACGACGACCTCCAGAAACCGAGTCCCGCCCACTCCCTCTGCAGCAGGCCGCGCCAGCCTAATTCCTCCCCGAACCCGGCCACGGCATTGATCGTCAATCCCGCGAAGGAGCCTCCCAAAACGGAAAGCAAAAACGGATGCAGGGGAAGTTCTGCCATCTGTTGCTTCAGTTCACCAACTCGGGCTTCCGACAGGGCTTTGCCAAAGAACTGGAAGGCATTCGCCGATGCCGGGTCGCGGGTGAAGTGGATATCCGGGAATAGCAGACTGACGCCGGTAGCCGCCACCGCCAGCAATGCTGGGAACACCCAGCCGATCACCATCCAGCGGCTTGGCCGAAATGAAACTCCCAGTGGCCCCAGCACCGCTTCATGGCAGATGAACTTCTGCACGGCGATGGCGGCAACCATCGGCGTGAACATGAAGAGGATCGCCGCGACGAACCACGAGGCCGAATACGTGCGCCCACCGCTGGCAAAAAATGTAAACGCCAGCGTCCAGCTGACCAGATAAGTGAGAACTAGAAATAGTGCGGCCTTTTTATGGTGACTAAGCATAACGCCCCCATCTCAGCGACGGCCCGCCGTCGTTCGCTGTGACGCATGGTTAAGTGGCAGGGATGTTTTCCTTGATTCGTTTTCCCATGCTAATTCTCTTCTCCACCGAAAATCCGAGCGAGGCATAGAACGCAATGACGCTCTCGTTTCCTTCGAGGATCTGCAGATTCACCTTCATGCAGCCCTTCCTTGCCAGCGCGCCCTCCGCGAACCGAACCAACTGCGAACCCACGTCTCTCCGACGATACTCAGGGGATACGGCTACAGAGTAGATCCAACCGCGATGCCCATCGTATCCCGCCATCACTGTGCCGATCACTGCCTCACCCACAGTAGCGACAAAGAAAAGCTCATCGTCGAACGCAACCTTCTGGTCAATCACAAGCTCCGGCTGGTTGTGAGCCTCCTTGTAGCCAAACACGGTCTTCCAAAGTGCGATGACCTCGGCGCGGTGCGCGATGTCTGAGTAAGGACTGATGCAAATACGATCCATGCGCGTGGTACCTCCTAACGATAGAACTGAGCCACAGCCGCTGGCAGCGCGCTCGCGCCTGCAACCACAGTGTTGTGACTGTCAATCATGGTCGAACTAAATCGCATGACGGCTGCGGGCTCCAGCGATCTGGTTGGGCGATTCGTCGGCGGGTTCCAGTTCCTCGGCTCCGAAATCGCCAAGCCATATGGAAATCCCATCCTGCCTACTACACTCAACCACGTAGTTATCGGGTAAGCCCGGAGCCTGAAGGATGTCCACAATCGTTCCCTTATCTCCGACCTGCGGCGGTCGTTGATTCACTCGCCACCCATCGTAATGCTCAGGCTGACGAAGCAACTGTCGAACACGAACTACTGAATATTGCTTCAACTCAGACATGCGCGCGTCTCCGTCCAACATTCTTATTCATCCAAACCGGCCGGTAAAAGACAAACGGGCTGGCCTAGACGGTGGTGATTGGCGGCGCGCGCGTTGGGCGCGCTGAAGGAGCGCATACCGGCCATCGAAAGAACAAAGTGAATTTGTCTTTGGCAGGGACGATATGATGACTCCTTCTTAGCCACGACGTGTAGTTTAGGCGCATGGAGGATGCGGGTCACGGAGTTTTTTGCGGCGCGCATCTCGGGGGTATAGACGTTGCCGGTGAGCGACGGCGATCAGCCGTCCACTTCACTGGCTTTTGAAGCCCCACTCCCTATGTCAGACCGCCAATTCTTCCAATTCCGCCTGAAGCATGACAGTGTCTTGCTCATGATGTTCGAGAATCTCGTGGCGCTGACAGGACGGTCTGCGATCAGCTTCCCATCGTAAAGGACACTGAACATGCCATAGGGCGTCGGGAGTTCCCTTGACGCCTTGGCGCTTCTGACTCGAACTACTTTCGGTTCCAGCCCCAAGGCTCTGGACATCTCCGCAATCTCCGCCACGCACTTTGGAACCATAGGGCACTGATCCGCAGCCAGGATCGTGAGACCCTTCTTGTGCCTCTTCAATAGTCGCTCCCTTTGGACGATTAAGCGAGGATCCGGGGCTGCTTTTTTGAGCTTCTTGACGAGCAACTCGTAAGGCGGGGAGCACTCCACCGGGACAAAACCAGCCTTGATGAAAAAATCACTTCGTGCCATGAAACTATCGGAACTGGTCACCACTGCGACCCCTCGGCACTGACTCTTCCTTGCATCCCTGAGACAACTGTCCAACAAGAGAGTGCCCAACCCCTTCCCCTTGTGCTTGCCGTTGACCATCAGGCAATGGATGACAAGGTAGCCCTCCGCCTCCACAGGTCTCCAGGCATGATTGCCAGGGGCGTATTCGATCATCCCAACATCACCGAATCTCCGTGAGCGGAGCACCTTGAACCTCAGGCCTTCCGCGTAGCGCTCCTTCAGCCAATCCGTTTTCCGGCGATGTCCCAGGTTGCTGGCTTCTTTGTAGCCACAGAAGCTGCAACCGCCGATGTTCCCGGCATTGGTGTCTACGATTTCGTAGTCTGTCATCTTGCTGTTCCGATCGGTTGCAGAACGACCGAACTGAGCGACGCGGGCGGCCCAGCGCGTCCGAACTGGCAACTGACGCGGTTCGCCCGCGTTCGCTCCAGTGATCTTGTTCGGCAGTTTCATCGACGGGAATGAGTTGTTCCTCAACCTCGGTCATCGATAAGGTGGCGGCGAGGCTCTCCGCTCGACTGCTTGACCGCATCCAAACGCCGCTGCAACCGCAGTATACGCCCACGAACCCAACGCTGCAGTATCACGGGATAGACGTTGAACGGGATGGTTATTAGAACCAACCAAGCAGAGATGGCCGTGTGCCCGGTCAGGGCATACACGGCAGCAACGGCAAGTGACACACCCGCGGCGATCGCATGTAGCCCCTCCGGGGGATTCAGGTCCCGGAGAAGTCGATCCAAATCCGACCGGCCCGATTTCAACGGGACCTGTGCGCTCAGCCAGCGCAGCGGCGTGTGCAGCAGGACCCAGCGGAAGACGCCAAGACCAACCCACTCGTAGACTCTACCGTTGCGTTCCCAACGTGCAAAGCGGAACCGCTTTGGATCCAACCTGAGAAACATCTGGTGCGTTATCGCTCCGACGAATACCGCGATGAACCACGACAAGACCAACGCAAAGATGACGGGGTGACGATCAGGCTGCGAACCTGTCCAAACCAAGCCGCAGCCAGCCCCAGCGGACAGGGCCAAGACAGCGACCACATGTCTCACCGGCGTCTGGCGGGCCTTCGGATCCACATCTTGCATAGCATGTTCTTCTATCGCTTCAGGATTCCCCGAAGAGTGGCTTCTTTCGGACATAGCAACCACATGTCAGAATAGTTGCCGAACGCCAAAGGTGAGCGACCGCCGCCAACAAGGGCGGTGGAGCGCAAAGGGTGCTCTCGAATTCTCGCCTGGCATCGAGCGGAGAAGCGGGGCGGCGGTTCGTCTCCACCGACTTGATATTGGGCGTTGCTCCTCCCCGCAACCCTCTTTGATGCATGAATCTCATGGGAAACGATGCACCAAGATCATGGCCTTGTCCGTGGTAGGCTTGCTGCCTGGACTCACGGTGACCGACGGATATGCCACTGAGTATTTGCGCCCCGCGACCTTCACCCACACCGTTCCGTCTCGCCGCAGGTCTAATCGCTGCGAACCCTCTTCGCTGCGGACCTCCAACATCAGGTGCTCATCATCGCCGGCGACGACAATCACATCGAAGAGCTTCGGATTGTGCTCCTCCTGGACGGGGAAAGTGTCACCAATCCCTGCGTGGGCCATGACCATCAAGACTCCCGGTTTATCGTCGGACAACCGGTGGAGCGCAGTCCAATTCGCGCCGCCGCCGCACGATGAATCGTGAGGCACGGGGACGAATCGCTGCCGCAGCACCTGTAGCTGCGTTTCCTTCTGCACAGCGCAACCAGTGAGCAGCATCGCCGCCGCACAAGTGCTCAGAAATGTCAGTTTGCGGAAATTGCGTGTCTTCATCATCTGGAATTAGACGGCAAACACCACAAGACGCTCCCGAATGCCGCCCAACATTCATATTCACCAAAACTCGCCCGCAAAAGACAAACGGGCAGGCTTGGACGGTGGTGATTGGCGGCGCACGGGTTGGGCGGGCCGGGAAAGCGCATGCCGGCCGGCGAAACGACGATGTGAGTTTGTCTTTTGCTGGAACGATATGACGACTCTTCGTTTCCCATGCCGCGCAGTGTAGGCGCATGGAGAGTGCGGGTCACGGAGATTTTGCCGCGCGTTGAACCCCGATAGTGTCTTTCTTCTGTCGGCACGTCCCGTTGGAGTTCGAGCTTCAGCTTGCGCTGTGCATCGGACAACCTAAAGGTTGAACTCCAACGATTTTCGAAGGCTCGAACTTGGAGCATGGACTTCATGCAGCCCGTTCATTTCGCAGTGCCCGGCTTCAACCAGCGCTCAAACCATGCGAGCATTTCGATGTGCATCTCGGGGGCACAAACGTTGCCGGTGAGCGACGGCGATCAGCCATCCGCTGCCACTAGTTAGGCGGCTCCATCGGGTCCAAAGTGACCCGCCGACAGCTTCCGCCCCGCCACACACGCCACCGGGATCGTCAGCGCAAGTTCTCCGCGCTCCCGGGCAACAGCATTCAGTCTTTGCTCAAGCTTCTCGAAGGTCTTCTTCTGTGCGTCGACCCCGGCCACCGACTTCCAAGCCGGCATGAAACCGAGCCGGATGAAATGGTGGCGCAGCAGGGACGATCCGTCGGCAAACCGCATACGGAATGAGTTCGTCACGACGTCAACGACTTGGAACCCCGCACCCTCGACCAGTCTCGCGACGGAGTCTACGGTTCCCCGATGATTGATATGGGCCTCCAGCGCGGCCAGACGGTCACTTTGCCCAAGCTCGATCAATACGGCACGGTACACTTCGTAGAATTCAGCCATATGGCCGGCGAGATTCGTCGTGAGAAGCAGTGTGGCGCCGGGCTTGGCAACCCGGAAACACATTCTTAGCACGCGACTCGGATCATCGAAGTTATTGATGCCGAGATTCGACACGATGAGGTCGACGGTCGCATCCGGCAGTTCGAGTGTCGCTGCGTCCTGTTCAAACAGGATGACGTTTTCCAAATGCCGCTGGCTGATTTTCCTGCGAAGTCGATCCAGGGCACCCTTCCACGGGTCCACCGCAATCACCTTCGTGCCCGATCCGCAGCGTTCTGCAAGTTCGATCGTGAGAAAGCCCGTCCCAGCTCCCACATCCAAAATCGTGAGCCCTGACTTCATCGGGACGCGGTCCAGAAGCAGCAGACCAAATGGTGCAGACCAGAGAGGAAGCTCATCACACAACTCGCCGAATTCCACGGTATTGATGTCAATTTCATCGAGGTAATTCATGATCTACTCCCTGTCCGTTCCAGATCAGCGACCCGGCGCCGCTGATCCTCGATTGTCAACCAGAGTGTCATCGCTAGGTTCGCTGCATCTGGTTTGTTCTGTATTCCTACGCATGATGTTCATGAATCTCGTTGCCTGAAGAAATAACGCCCGACGCGCCTACAGTAGTCGCGGTAAGCGTCACCGTAAAGCTGAGTGAGAAACCGCTCCTCTCGATCCATGATTGCATGGAGCAGCAGCACCCCAACCAAGGCGAGCACCAGGAAGGATAGCCGACCGATCAGCAAGAACGTCCCCAAAAACAAGAGGTCGAAGGCGATGTATATGGGATGCCGTGTCCAGCGGTAGACGCCTCCAGTGATCAGAGGTCCAGGCGCACTCCGGTCCAAACCCAGCCGCCACGACACCCCGAGGTCGCGGAGCGAAATGCCGTAGAGTATCACCGCACCGGTCACAATCAGGGCTCCCAACGCCTGGCTGGCTGGTCCATCAACCACCGACCTTTCCAGCACCGAGGGTCCAATGTGAAAATGAAGCTGCCACGCATACGCAATGATCTCGTAGCCGAAGGCCAGCAGACACGCCAGCAGCACCGCATCGGCCAGCATCTGCCAGCCCGTCCGCTGCCGATCCGCCACGAAGACCGACACTCCGCGCGCCCGCAACATGAGAACACG
>JACRJX010000044.1 GCA_016235595.1 Verrucomicrobiota bacterium | reverse complement strand
GTTCATCTACGAGGATGGGAATGGGACGAAGACGCTGAGGGGCGTGGCGGGCGAAGCGATCACGGAATTCAACAAGGACGGCTACGGGCTGGCGAACGTGTTCCTGGACAACGGCGGACAGATTGTCTTTGTGCCGGAGCCTTCGACGGGAGTGTTGCTGGGACTGGGTCTGGCCGCTCTGGCGGGTTCGCGGCGACGCTTCCGCCGCCGAAGCCAAGCCTGACAGATTACAACACCCTGTTGCAGGTATGACCTCGCCTTGCGACCAGCGGCGTTAAGCTCGCCGAGAAATCGGGAAAGTCCTGTTTTGCCGGGAGTGACGCAGGTGGCGGAGGGGGTGAGATTCGAACTCACGGGAACTTGCGTTCCGCCGGTTTTCAAGACCGGTGCTTTCAACCACTCAGCCACCCCTCCGCAACGTATTTGCAGAGACTTACGGCTTGGCAGAAACCGAAGTGTAATGGTTCGCGCCGCAAGTCATGACCTTGCATCTATACTCGAAACCACTGCTCTGGGCAAGTGGGATGGGGGAATCGGGGTTTCGTCAAAGGTTAAGCGTCCATTCGTACCGCAGTGGGGATGGAGATAAAGGTTAATGCACTGTCGCGACCGCTCCGCGAGAACGCGCTCGACCCGCTGCATTCAGGACTGGCCGAGCGCGAGCACGCAGTTCCGTGCCGGGAGGTTCGACAACTTGGAGTAGTGATGGACGCTGGCAACCGCTTGGGCAGCGCCGGGAATCGGCGTCGGCGCGTCCGCAACGAAGTAGGCAATGTCAGGCGTGTTGAAGGCGATGAACGCAAGACTGAGGCTCTCGATTTGCGGGTCGTAGCGCCGCGTCAAGTCGGGCAGGGCGACGGGGCCGGTGTCCACTTGATACATGCGCTTGGACTGGCTGATGTTCATCGTCTTGCAGGGGCACTCGATGATCGCACGCAGTCCGGTATCGGCGTTGTGCAGTTCGGTTTGTGTGACGATGGGAATGCCGGCTGCGGTCGCGTCGCGCATCTTCTCCCATGTGTCAAGCTCGGTGATGGTCGCCGGCTCCCGCAGTCGCACGACGGGGTTGCCCCACATCTCGTCCATCCGCTTGATCTGACGGTAGGGTTCGCGCACGATGGCCCGGCGGCGGATGACAAGCACCCGACCGTCGCCAAAGATCGGCAGGAAGTCATAGTTGTCTTCTGTGAACAGGTCGCGTTCGGCGAACGTGCGCTCGCTCTTGCAGGAGCCGCATTGGTAGTAGTCGGTGCGCGTGCCGGCCTGCGGGTCCAGGATCGTGGTGCGGCTTTCGATCCACATTCGCACGGCGTTGAAGACCGCCGTGTTGCAGACGAACGACCGTCCATAATCGAGGCAGCGCGGGCGGGCGGGGGGCGCCGCGCAGGCTGCTGAGCCGGGGGCGTCACCGGACGCACTGCGGGAAAGTGTAAATGCAGAGGCAGCGGAGAGGCTACTCTGAAGAAACGTGCGTCGTGAGGTCGGGTTCATGGTAAAACACTACTTTCCGAGCGTGAAGGCTGGTAGTCTGACGATCTTGCCGCCGGAGAGTGCCGATTGATGAGCGCAGAGGCCGACGCAGGTCCAGTTCGCCGACTGGACGGCGTTGGGGAATGGGTCGCGGTTCTCAACAAGCGCCATTGCGAACTCGTGAGCCAAGTGCGGATGGCTGCCGCCGTGGCCGCCTCCTTGGGTGAAGCTCAGGTGCGTCTTCTTGCTCGCATCATAGACACCGTGCGTCGTGTATTTCGCGATGCTCTTCGGCAGGCGGCATGCGAAATCGGGACACTTGACGGGCTGCGGAATCTTTGGCTCGGGTCGCTTGGCGGTGTGCAGCACAAGTGGCTCGTGCTCAATGAGCGGCCACTCAACCGCCTTCTTCGTTCCGTAAACGTCAATGCTCTCGCGATACTGGCGTGCGGTGTCAAAGAGACTGCGGATGATGCGTGCGCTCACGTCGCTGCCGCGGAACTTGATGTGCGCTGTCTCAACGGCGAACGGCGAACCGTAGCACTTGATGAGTTCCTTGCGGATGGTGCCGGAACCGAAGCAACTCACGTATTCCGCAGGCTGGCCGATGAGCCCGGCGACAGGGCCGACGCAATGGGTGGCGTACCACATCGGCGGCAAGCCCGGCCAATAGCTGGGCCAGCCGTCCATATCCTGTTGGTGGCTCGCTTGGACGAACTGGAGTTTGCCGAGTTCGCCCTTGTCGAGCAGTGTCTTCATGAACAGATACTGGCGGGAATAAACGACCGTTTCCATCATCATGTATTTGAGGCCGGTGCGTTTCGCGAGGTCCACGATCTTGCGACAGTCTGCGATGTTCGTGGCCATCGGCACGGTGCAGGCCACATGTTTGCCGGCCTTGAGCGCTGCGAGGCTCATCCACGCGTGGTCGGGAATCGGCGAGTTGATGTGAACGACATCCACGTCGCGGTCTTTGAGCAGTGCGCGGAAGTCCGAGTACCGCCGCTGGACGCCAAAGTAGTCGCCGACGGCGTTGAGCTTTTTTGGGTTGCGCTGGCAGATGGCGTAACAGTGGGTGTGCGGATGCTTCTGCCACAGTGGGATGAACTCGGCCCCGAAACCGAGGCCAACGATAGCGACGTTGATCTTCTTCTGGCTCATGATGTTCTCCGAGGCTGGATGCGGTTGAATGGTTGAGTTCTTTGGATGTGAGCAGGGCTGCCGTTCATTTGCCGGCGTAAATGAAATGCGCCACTACGATGCCCAACAGGAGCAAGGCATCACCCGCCGCGACCAGAAATCCTCGTTGTAACGTGCTGCGCGCAGCCACTTTACCGATGACGGTCGGGATGATGGTCCAGCCGATGGATGCGCAACCGAACAGCACGCCCACGGCCCGGCCGTGCAACTCGACCGGGAAATGGTTGAGCAGCACTGCCATGAGGTTCGGGAAGAACGGCCCGTAAATCAGGCCGGCGAAAAGAAGCAGCCCGATCGTCAGCGACCGCTTACGCGAGAACACCAGCCCGAGCACGGTCGCGATGCACAAGACTGCGAGCACAATGTGCGAGATGTAGGCGGTGTGAACCGACTGGTCAACAGAGGCGTTCGACGAGCCCGCCAGCACGGCCGCGATCAGTCGCGATCCCATGAAGCACAACCAGAAACCGGAGAGTGTCCAGCCGGCAAGGCGTTGCGATTTCTCCGCCGCCTCGCCTTGCGGCGATAGTGCGGTCACCAAGCTGGTGGTCCACGCGGCGGTGGAAGCTTCGAGGGGTGTCCAAAACATCAGCGTCACCGCGCACAGCCACATCACGGGATCACCGACAAGCGCGCCAAAACCAACAGGCGCGGCCGATGGCGCGGCTTGCATGTTCGCCCACAGCGCGAAGACGGCCGTCGCCGCCGCCACCAGACCGAATGCGGTGAGAGCTTTCGGGAACTTGATGCGCAGGATGAGCCACGCCAGCACGGGGGGTGTCAGGAATGCGCCGAGGCCGAAAAAGAAATTCAGGAGGTTGGTGGCCATGAACACGTTCGCGTAAGCCTGAAACATCAGCGCGTTGGCGACGTTGATCATTGCCGCCCATCCGCCGGACAGCATCAACACGGCCACGACGGCGGTGGAATACTTGCGGGCGCGACTCAGCAGGATGAGCGACGCGGTCACAAGGATCGCGCCCGCGATCCATACCCCTTTGCGTCCCAGCGCGTCCGAGAGGAAGCCGCTCAGCAGGATGATGGGGCCGACCATGAGGCCGAAGGATGAGACCAGACCGCCCGCTTTCGCTTCGTCGAGTTTCAAGCGGTCGCAGAGTGGCAACTTCAATGCTCCCAAAACGGCGTAACACATACCGGTGACGGGGAGGCTGAATAACATGAAGGCTTGCAGAGAAGACATGGCCGACAGTTTAAGTACGAAACATGCCGGCGGGCCAGACAAAAGAAAGGTTCACTTTCGCGGATGATTCAAACCCGTTCAGAGCCCTTGGTGTCGGCGGCCTTGCTGTTCGGCTTTGATCATGTCGACCCGTCTCTGGGCGTTCTTCTGAATGGATCTGTCGTTATGTTTCGCTGCGAGTTCCTCAAAGTTGGTTCGTGTTCTGCATGGACCGAACATAGGTTATGGGTTTTGTGGCTTCGTATCGGACGCGATAGACACCGGTTTGGTCGCCAGCAAAAGCTTGTTCCCATGGTTTGGTCCAATCCCTAAACAGGCTGCTCAATTCAAAAACCTTGACCAATGGTTTCGCCTTGGTAGCAGGATGCCAAGCGACCGGCGAACAGGGACGTCGGTAGGTCTGGTGGGTATCGATTCTTTGACCGTCGGGAGAGAGCAAAACCGAGGTGTCAGACCAGAAAACTAAAGAACTGTCACCGATTTCAATGCTTGTTTCACGAACGGGCGTAAATGTTAGAGTCAAAGGGATCTCTTCGGCAACTTCGAAGGTTTGTTTGGGCAAGCTGACCTCGACACTTACCGGTGTCTGCGAGCAACCGGACAATAACGCTATTGTGAGTGTGAAAGCGGCAGCGTGAATACTCTTCATGATTCCTCTTACTTGTGCGGATACTCGTATTACTCTCATACTGCCCATGGTCGGCATCTGGCTTGTAATGGTATTAGTCTGATTCTGCGCGTTACGCCCGCACCATCACTAGGATGATTCCACAATCTCGTGTGAATATCACCACACGACTTCCGGTAGCCAGTTGAAACATAACATCCGCAACCAACGGTGCTTGACGTGGGAACACAAGGGGATAAACTGAGCTCATCATCAAGACCGATGATGGAGAGGTGAAACTCATTTGCGGGTTGATGAGGAGGTCGTGGTGCAAGGAGTTGTGTATTGTCAGGAGATGTTGAGTTGTGCTTCGGCAGTAATACCTGCGATGAGTGTTGTGGTGAACTGTGCAGCCTCCGGACTGCTGGAGTACAAGGCGGATAAGGAGATATTTGTATGAAGGGGAAACCATCCAGTCGGAAAAAGGGTTCCGTGTCGACGTCTGGCGTTCGCAGGGCGGCGGCTGCCAGAAGCAGTGGCAACCTGGCCATGAAGAAAGCCTCAATGTTGGAGATGAATTCGTGGACGACCGTGGACATCGAACCGACAACCATCACCATTCAGCGAGGTTTCAACTACAGGCTGCCGCTGAACTTCTCACAAGCTCCGCATGGCGCGGGGCAGTTTGACAGCGCGCTGTATTTGACGACGCTGACCGCGCCTGACTGTTCCGAAGCGGTCATTCAAGAGGAGAGTAATTACAAAACAGAGCAACGGTGCGCGTGGATCGTGTACGTGCCCGACGATGGCTACCATACGACCATCCAGGTGACGTTGGCTGGACAACTTGGCGGCACTGGCTGGACCGGTGGTTCGTCGGTGGACGGTTTGTGGGGGGCACCGGAGCCGATCTACTGAAGCAGACCAAGGATGATTTTTCGGCACTCCAGGATAGGCCGCGCATTATCGCCGCGGGCAGGCAAAGGGCTGTCGTCGCAGCCGGCTGGCGAACAGACGGCGTGCGTCGTCACCAGCCACAACTACGGGTGTTATCTGGCTCAGTGTTTGGATTCTTGTCTGCGGCAGACCATACCGTTCAGTCACATCATCGTGGTGGACGATGCATCGACAGACGAGACTCGCGATGTCGCGGTGAAGTTTGCAGGGCAGGGGGTGCGATACTTGCGAACGGAGTTCCGCAACTACTCATTGGCGCGCAATGCCGGATACAAGGCGCTGCCACCTGCGTCACACGTGTTGTTCGTTGATGCCGATAACTGGCTTGCGGACAATTATGTGGAGGTGCTGCGACGCGGGTTTGTGAATTCGAACATTGGCGCGTGCTACGGCAATCTGCTGCACCATCGAAACAACCGGACGCTGGGGTTGTCCAAATCAGTTCAAGCATCCAAAGAAGGATGGCTGGAACAAGCGAATATGGCGGACGCGTGTTCGCTGATGCGATGTGATGCCTTCGAGCAGGCAGGATTGTGGTCGGAGGCCGGCACAGTGATGAGCGACTGGAGCCTCTGGTTGCGATTCCGTCGCATGGGATGGAAGATGCAGTTCTGCCCCGAGGCCATCCTGAACTATCGGATCCACGACCGGCAGATGAGTGTGGCGTGGCGTACGGACCCGATGAAAGTGGTGGAGGCTGCGCCGAAGGAAAGCGCCCTGATTGCGATCGTGACGTTGTTCAGCGGCAGAACTTGGGCGCTTCGCGCCTACGCACGTGTTCTGCACAGTCTGCAATGGAACAGGCGGAATATCGTTGTTGTTGCGGTGGATAACTCCGGAAATCCGGCATTCAACACGCAGTTGGAAACGGTGCTGCGCGATTCGGGTTGCGTTCATGTTCTTGTTTCCGACGCCACGTGTGCAGTGGCGGATGTGTCGTCGGAGCGGTTTGCGGGTGATTCAAGGTTGCGCCAACAACACAACCATCGGTTGGCGGTTCAGATGGCGCGGCTCTATGCGATTGCGCGCCAGTTTGTGCCGGCTGCCACCACCCATGTGTGGACGATTGAAGATGACATTGAACCCCCGCCTGATGCGTTGAAGCATCTGATGTTTGGTCTCTATCGGTTCAGGCGCGCGGGCATGATAGGCGGGTTGGCGCGCAGCCGATTTGGCAAGAGATGGATTGCGTGGGATGACGGCAAGCCTTTTGAGGCACCGTCGCCTGGGGACTATAAGGAAGCTACGGAAACCGGGTTCACATGCGCCTTGTTCCCGCGCTCGGTCTGGGATGCTCTTGCGTTCAGGCCGGGGCCGGGAGTTCCAGAGGGGAATGTCGCCTACGACCACACTGCCTGCCGGGACATACGAAACATGGGGCGGCAAGTGCTGATCTCAGGGAGCGTCCGCTGCAAGCACTGGCAACAGGACGGAACGTTCGTGTGAGCGGGCGGCGGGCTGCGCAAAGACCCTGGGGTCACGGGTAGGGTTGGGCGTTGACTACTTTCAGGGAAGGAATGGCGCGGAGAAGGGTGTCGTGTTGCTGCACCAAGGATGCATCGCAATGCAGTTCTTCCATGGGCGTGTTGCGTAGTGCGGAAAGATCCTGGACACGCGTGGTCTTGCAGTTCAGCCATCGCAACGGACTGTTGGCCAACGGCGACAGGTCACTGACAGGAGTGTGAAAGATGTCCAGCCGGTTCAACGGAGCATTCTTGAGGGGCGAGAGGTCACTGACGCGGGTGGTGGAACAACGCAATTCCTGAAGCGGCATGCCTGTCAACGGGCTTAAATCGCCCACCTGTGTATCGCCGCAGTCCAGTGCTTCCAATTGCAGGCCGCGCAATGGGGATAGATTGGAGACCGATGGTTTGTCTTTGTCTCCGGAACAATAAAGCCGCCGCAGGTGGGGCAGGGCTCGCAGTGGTGAAATATCCATGACGGCGGCCGATGAGAATGTCAGCCCGATGACCCGGTCGCTTTCGATTATGGGCGTGGCTTGGCCGTCAAAGCCGGGGTTCAATCGCTGAAGTTGTTTCAACACGCGTTGAATCTGCTCTTGGGCCGGGAGCGCAGCGATTTCAGCGACGAAAGAGTCGATTGAGAATGGAGCAGCAGCCGTCGCAGATGGTGAGGTGGCGGACTTGGCGGATGACGCGATGGCAGACGGTGGGGACGGTTTCGGAGTTTCGACCGGGCCGGACGTGGTGGACACAATTGGGGCCTTGAGCGCAGGCTTCCAAGGCTCCCAGAGGTACAAGCCTCCACCGATGACGAGCAGGGCGGCAGCTACGACACAGTAAACCAAGGCGTGTGATTGCTGTTTCAACTGCGCCGTGCCGTGGATGGCGGAAGCTGTCGAGGGAGGCGGCGGCTCCACCGGCTCCAAAAGCTGATAACGCACGTGCTGCATGTTGGCGATCAACTCCACGTAGCTCTGGTGCCGGGCGTCGGGATGTTTGGCCATCATTTTGGCCAACAGCAACGCCAGTGGCGCCGGGCAGTCGGGTATCCTGGCTGTGATGGGCGGCAGTGGATCGTAGATGTGCTTGTGAATGATCGCCATCGAGTCGCCCGATGCATAGGGTGGCTCGCCGGTGATGAAGTGGTAGAGTGTGCAGCCGAGACTGTAGATGTCGGCGCGGAAATCTATTTCCTTCTCCCCGCGGCCCTGTTCCGGACTAACGTAAAACGGCGTGCCCACGGCGTGGCCGGGGGCGGTCAGTTCGTTACTGGTTTCGCTCGCGCTCTTGGCGAGACCGAGGTCGCCGAGCTTCACCTGGCCGGCATGGGAAAGGAAGATGTTTGACGGTTTGATGTCGCGATGAATCAGTTTGGCGTGCTGCCAGGCGTGATCAAGCGCTTCGGCGAGGAATCCCCCGATGGTCAGGGACTCCGCGAAGCTGAGGCGGCCATTGCGGACGAGCCGGTCGCGCGCGGTTTCGCCTTCCACGAGTTCCATGGCGATGTAGTGGATGCCATTGGATTCGCCGGCGCTGAACACGCGGATGAGGTTGGGATGATCCAGTTTCGCGGCCAGCGTTGCCTCGCGCCGGAACCGGGCGATGAACGCCGGGTTTTGTGCCAGATGGTTCGAGAGGATCT
The DNA here is from genome assembly GCA_016235595.1 of Verrucomicrobiota bacterium. Lineage (GTDB taxonomy): Bacteria > Verrucomicrobiota > Verrucomicrobiia > CAIQCK01 > CAIQCK01 > CAIQCK01. Next base: position 193,376 of record JACRJX010000044.1, on the reverse strand, counting down.
TGAGGGCTACGGGCCGGTCGAGATTGATGTCGCGGGCTTTATAGACCACGCCCATCCCGCCCTGACCCAGCATCCTCAGAACCTCGTAGCCGGCAAATGTTTGACCTTCCAGCCCTAACATGTTGTGACCTCGGGAGAACCGGGAGAATTTTTCGAGATCATTCTTTCTGCTAAGGCCGCGTTTGTCAACCCGTGAGTCAGTTGTGAGCGGGTGGAGAGTGTCATGGGAGAGGGTGGGGTTTCTTGTGTTTTACAGCAAACCGTGCTACCCCTCTGATAGACCATGAGCGAAAAAGGACTGGAGCATATTATCGAGCGGATTGTGGCTTCCTACAAGAGCTACGGCGGCATCAACCACATTGATGGCGCGAATCTGCCGTCGAAGGAGGCGGTGGTTGGGATCACGCGCGACCTGATGCGGCTGCTCTTTCCGGGCTTCGTGGACAATGATGTTATTTACAGCAGGCAGGTTCATGGGTTTGTCGCGGTGCTCGCCGCGTCCATTCACGGCCGGTTGAAGGAAGAGATTGTCAAAGCACTACAGTATCGTTCCGGCCAGACTCTGGACGCGTCGCAGCGCGAACGTGAGGCGGAGCGGTTGACGACGGAATTCATGGAAGCGATTCCGGGCATTCGTGGTCTGCTTCAGACCGATGTGGTGGCGACGTATGAAGGTGACCCCGCTGCCATCAGCAACGAAGAGGTCATTCTTGCCTATCCCGGACTGGAAGCCATCGCGGTGCAGCGGATGGCGCACGTGCTTTACCGGCAACATGTGCCTCTCATCCCGCGCATCATGACGGAGTTCGCGCACAGCCGGACGGGCATCGACATCCATCCCGGAGCGACCATCGGCAGCCACTTTTGCATCGATCACGGCACCGGCGTGGTGATCGGCGAAACGACCGTCATCGGCCAGCGTGTCAAGATTTACCAAAGCGTGACGCTCGGCGCGAAGAGTTTTGCCAAAGACGCCGAGGGCAGGATTGTCAAAGGCATCAAGCGTCACCCGAACATCGAGGACGAGGTGGTCATCTACGCTGGCGCGACCATCCTTGGCGGCGACACCGTGATCGGCCGTGGATCGATCATTGGCTCGAACGTCTGGGTGATGCAGTCGGTGCCGGCGCACTCCATCGTTTATTACGAGAACGAGCAGTTGCGGATCAAGCCGCAGAAGGAATTGGCCCGTTAGCCCGGCCTTGCGGAAGCGCGTCATGCGGCGGATTTACCTCGATTACAACGCCACCACGCCGGTGCATCCCGAAGCGTTGAAGGCCATGCTGCCGTTCCTGGAAGCGAACTACGGCAACCCTTCGAGCATCCACTTCCTGGGACGCGAGGCGCGCGCCGCGCTCGACGACGCACGGGAGCGGTTGGCGAAATTGCTGGGTGGGAAATCGGGCGAAATCGTTTTCACTGGCAGCGGCACTGAGGCGGACAACCACGCGATTTTCGGCGCGGTTCGCGCGCGGGCTGGGAAAGCCCGGCACATCATTACCTCGGCAGTGGAGCATCACGCGGTGCTGCACTCTTGCGAGTACTTGCGGGATCACGAAGGTGTCGAGATCACTGTGTTGCCGGTGGATGGCGACGGTGTGGTGAACCCGGACGACGTGAGTCGTGCCATCCGAGACGACACCGCGCTGGTCAGCGTGATGTGGGCCAACAATGAAACGGGTGCGCTCCAACCCGTGCGCGAGATCGGTGGGATTTGCCGCGAGCGCGGCGTGTTGTTCCACACCGACGCCGTGCAGGCGTTGGGCAAGGTTCCCGTGCGCGTCGGCGATGTGCCGGTGGACCTGTTGAGCGTCAGCAGTCACAAGGTTTATGGCCCGAAAGGCGTGGGCGCTTTGTGGATTCGACCGCGGACGAAGATCGAGTCGCTGGTTCACGGCGGCAGCCACGAAAATGATCATCGTGCTGGCACGGAGAACGTGGCTGGCATTGTAGGTTTCGTCCGGGCGGTTGAGATCACCACGGCAAAGGTTGAAAATGAAGACACCCGGCTGCGCGCGTTGACGGAGCGGTTGTGGCAGGGCTTGAACGCAGGCATTGAACGCGTTCACCGCAACGGTCCCGCTGATCGGCGCGTTGCGAACACGCTCAACGTCAGCTTTGCGGGCTGCAAAAGCGACGCGTTGCTCATGTCGCTCGATCTCGAAGGCATTGCTGTTTCCAGCGGCTCTGCGTGCGCTGTCGGTTCGTTCAAGCCGTCCTCGGTGTTGCTGGCGATGGGACTGGGTGCGGAGATGGCCAATGCCGCCGTTCGTTTTTCTCTCGGCGCCGCCACCACCGAAGCCGATGTGGACGCCGTGATGAATGTGATGCCGAAAATTGTCACGCGCCTCCGGTCATTTGCCGTTTGACGGCTGACAAACTCGCGGACGCCGCAAAACTTTGAGTGTTGCTTCACGGACCGGGCGCGCTATGTTTTGGCCAACGACAGGTTTCTAACCCATAAGGATTGACCATGAATGTTTCTCAATGCTTCGCGTCGATGATGATCCTGGCTGGATGTGTTGCAGGTGCGGTGGCACAGGGGCCTCAGCCGCCACCGGTTCCGCCGCAGGTGCTCGCTGGCTTGCGGGGAGTTGCGACCGAAGCGGCGCACAGTTGCGAGTTCTTCCTGAACGAGGCCAAGCGCGTTTCGATTCGTGATTCGCAGCAGGGACGCGCGCTCGCTGCGATTCGCTCCCTGCGCGACGCCGCCAAAAAATACGCCGATGCGACGGTGTCGGCGCGCTGGCCACGCCCGGATTGGTTGCGGTTTTGCAGCGAGACTCTCCTCGACGCGTGGATCAATGTGGATATGACGTTCCCTCAACTCCAGGCACCGCCGCCAGTGATGGACCGGTGGAATCGCGCGCAGGGCGCATTGGTGGCACTCTACAACGCCGCCGCCCCCTATATGGGTAAACCGGCCGGTGGACCTCTGCCGATAGCGCTGGGAGGCGGTGCAGGTGGACAGCCAGGTGGGGCGCTTCCGCCCGGTATGGTGCGGGAAACGGTACCGGTTGCGCCTGGCGGCCGGCCGGTCGTGAAATAAGAAGGGGGAGCCAGAGTTCCTTTTGGCCGATCACCCATCGCGAGTCACTTCTCACACATCCATGTCGTCGTATCTGAAGCGGTCATGGCGTTCGCGATAGACGGCGATGGTAGTGACAATCAGCGACAGGGGCAGCAGCGTGAAGACCGCTGCTCCAAACAACCAGTTCAAGCGCCATTGATCGGGGGTTACCTCGGTCACCGCCGTGTGCAGCCGCACAAAGTATCGTCCGTGTTCCGAATAGCCGCGGAAGGCGTCGCCGCCGATGAACAGGCTGTGCAACATGAACGCGGCCAGCGCCGCGATCAGCGCCAGCAAACAGAGATCACGCGCCGTCGTCCAACCGCTACGAACGCCTCGCAACTGGCGGCTTTGGAGACCGAACATGGCTCGTTGTTTGAAGGATTCCAGGTTGGTCTCTTTTGGCTCGTTGTAACGCTGCCAGGCGCTGAACCCGCCGAGGAAAATCGCGACGCCGAAGAACGCGATCAGGAAGACCAGCAGCGGCCATCGTTCCTGAAGTTGAAATGAAAACCACGCGGCCAGCGCCCCAAGGACAATCAGCGCGGCGCTGAGCGCCAGCGCGGACTGGGTTGTGGAATCAAGGTCGCCCCAGCGCATCAGAAACTCCCAAAGCTGTCGCGCAGCCTGAGCGTCTCCATCAGGCCGGCGGGGATTTCGCCGAGGAAACGCGACGGTTTTTGAAGCGCGTCCATGCCGCCGTTGGTGCGCCGCAACAGCGGGTAACTCAGATAGAGTTCGTCCTTCGCGCGCGTGATGGCGACGTAGAACAACCGCCGCTCCTCTTCCTCGCCTTCGATGTTGTCGAGTGCCTTGCCGGAGGGAAACAAGCCATCGGCCAGCGAGATGACAAACACCGCGCCCCATTCCTGGCCCTTCGCTTGGTGGACGGTGCTGAGTCGCAGATACTCCTCATCGTTTTGCGCCGGCGCAGTCTCGTCCTCAACTTCGAGGTTGGTCATGAGCGACAGGTCGCTCAGGAACTGTTCGGTGGATGAAAACGGTTGTGCGTAGAGCTGGAGTTGCGCGAGATCTTCCAACCGCGTCGAGTAGTTGGTGTAATGCTCCTTCAGGTAGTCGTCGTAGCCGCACTCGATGATAAGCCGTATCATCTCGGCGGGCCGGTTGCGGACGGATTCGTGGCGCAGTTCTGTGATCGTTGCGACGGCCTGTTCCCACGCAGACTTCGCTTTCTGCGGCACGTGGGCGGAGAGCGCGGCGAGCGGCTTGCTGCCGAGGTGTGCGACCCAGAGTTTCTCCGCTGTCTTGCCACCGATGCCCGGCAGCAGTTGCGTCATCCGCTTGAACGCGATTTCATCTCCGGGGTTGACCGCAAACCGCATATAGGCCGCCGCGTCCTTGATGTGCGCCTGCTCAAAGAACCTCAGGCCGCTGGTGACAAGGAACGGAATGTTGCGCCGCTTCAGTTCCATCTGCACCTCCATGCAGTGAAAATGGCTGCGGTAAAGCACGGCGATATCGTTGAGCCGGTAGCCTTCGTCACGCAGTTCCAGAATTCGCTGGCCAACATATTGCGCCTGCTGGTTGTCGTCGCCGGCAACGACCAGCCACGGCCGCGCGCCGCTGCGCCGCACGGCTTGCAGCGCCTTCGGAAACTGGTGGACGTTGGCGCGGATGGCTTCGTTGGCGACGCGCAGGATCTGCGGCACGCTGCGGTAGTTGGCCTCGATCTTGTATACCTGCGCGCCGGGATAACGGTCGGGAAAGGAGATGATGTTGCGGAAGTTCGCGCCGCGCCAAGAAAAGATGCTCTGGCTGTCATCGCCGACGACCATGATGTTGTGGTGCTTGGCGGCGAGCCGGTCAATCAGTTCCGCCTGGATGGTGTTGGTATCCTGATACTCGTCCACGAGCACATGTTGGAACCGTTGTTGATAGAGATCGCGCACGTCGGGATACTCTCGCATCAGGCGCAGCCAATTCAAGAGCAGGTCGTCATAATCCATCGCGTTGGTCTTGAGCTTCCGCTCGTGGTAGCGCTCCTGTAGCGAGGCGATGGTTTCCTTGAACTGCTCGAAATAGGGATACTGCTCCGCCAGCACGTCACCGAGCGGGCGCTCCGTGTTGACGGCCATGCTGAATAACTCCACCAGCACGTCGCCTTTCGGAAACCGTTCTTTGGTCGTGTCAATCTTCGCGTCAGCGATGCACGCACTGGCGAGGTCGCCGGCGTCCTCACGGTCGAGGATGGTGAAATCGTTGCGGTAGCCGAGGAGGCTGGCGTGCCGGCGCAGGACGCGGTTGCCAACGTGGTGGAACGTCCCGCCCCAAAGGCCGCCCACGTCGCCACCCAGCAGCGTCTCCACGCGGTGAAGCATCTCTCGCGCGGCTTTGTTGGTAAACGTCATCAGAAGGATGCGATCTGCCGGGACGCCTTGTTCGATGAGCCAGGCGACGCGATAGGTGAGGGTCCGTGTCTTGCCACTGCCGGCGCCGGCGATGACGAGCGCGGGGCCGGCCGGCGCCTGCACAGCCGCCAGTTGTTGCGGATTGAGCTGCGCTGCGTAGTCAATCTGCAACGGGCGGACATGCTCAGATGGTTTCAAAACGTAATCGCGGGTCATGGGTCAGTATCTCTAGCCACGCGCGAAACCTTCCACAATCAAAAAGGTTGCCGTTGAGCCGGAGCACGCGTAATTTTCGGTGCTATGCCAACCGTACATTGTCCCAAATGTCAGGCGGAGAATGAATATCCCGACAACCGAGCAGGAAAGGCGCTGACGTGCAAGAAATGCGGCCGGGCAATTCCTGCGCAGCTGACGGTGCCGCCGAACGCAAAACCACATGTTCGTCCTGCGGGCAAGGCAGGAGCAGGAGACGATGATCGCCTTTCATTCGCCGATACAGCCATGAGCCGGATCGGCAAATCGGGGATGCCGGGAGTGGGATTGGGGGTCGTTGGGCTGTCAGCATTCGCCTTGCTCGCTGGCATCTTCTGGGTGCTGCATTCGTCGCAGACTGGCCCGCCGCCACCGATCGTCGAGAGCGCAGCACCGGCGGCGCAGATGACGCAGATGCTCGTCTCATATCAAGCGCCGGATTATGTCATCGGCTTCACGTTGATGGACGCCGATGGCAAGGAGATGGCGCGCTCCGGGCGGGTGAAACTGACGATCAGCGAGGTCACTCATCTTGGGGTCCAGGGAGGCGGTTCGTTTGACAAGGAGAGCAAACTTTACGAAAGCACCTTCGAAGTCAACCCGACGCACTTCTCATGGTATACGACCGGCGGTTTGGGATTTCGGGCGCGCCGCTTGCTGTGTGGCATCCGCGTGCCGGCCAAACTGCTCTCCCGCCAGCCGCCGGATCACGCCGAGGGCAAAGTGACCGCAAAGTTCTACGATGGTCAGGATCAGACGAAGATGATCGGCTTCTACACGAAGTTCTTCTTCCCGTCCCTGTCCCAGAAGAAACCCGCTCCCGCGGAAACCAACGCGCCTGCGGCGTCCGGTCCCAAGTAAAGCACCGCTCCACCATTACTGAAGCTTTTACTTCTGCCCGTGCTGGCGGCGGTAGGCGAGGGGACTCATCTTCATCTCGGAGCGGAAGTAGCGGGCGATGTGCTCGATGCTGGTGTAGCCAAGGGAATCGGCGATCTGGGAAACCGAGAGATGGGTTTCCACCAGCAAGCGGCAGATTTGCGCGACACGGACGCGGCGGATTTCGCTGAGGACGGAACGGCCGAGAAGTTTGCGGAACCGTTTCTCCAGCACGCGGCGGGAAATGCCGGAGGCTGCCACAGCATCGGTGACTTGGATGGCTTCGCGCCCGTGGAGGCGGATGGATTGCAGTGCCTTCGCCACGTGCGCGTCGTCAATGGCCAGGATGTTCGTGGACTGGCGCGCAACAACGTGCGTGACGCGGGCGGTGATGGCCTTGCTGACAGAGCGCTGACCGGCCATGAGCTTCGCCAGCAATTCCGCGCTCTCGTAGCCGGCGCGCTCGAAGTTGATCGCCACGCTCGACATGGGCGGGTCGGAGAGTTCGCAGACCAGTTCGTCATTATCGGTGCCGATGACCGCCACCTCGTCCGGCACGCGCAGGCCGGCGAGTTTGCAGGCCTCGATGACGTGCTGGCCGCGGTCGTCATTGCAGGCCATGAGACCGATAGGTTTTGGCAGCGACCGGAGCCATTCGGCCATAAACTGTTCTTCCCCCTCGCCGGAACGCGCAACGGCGCGGCGGCGTTGGTGAAAGAAGCTGACTTGAAAACCAGCCGCGCTGACACGTTTGGCGAAACTTTCGCTGCGGATGTCAGACCAGGAGATGCCGTTGAACCCGCAATAGGCAAAGTGGCGGAAGCCGCAGTCGAGCAGATGGTCGGCGGCCATCGTGCCAATGCGTGGCGAGTCGGTCATCACGTTGGCGACGCCGGGCACGGCCTGTTTGCGGTGGCCAAAGACGATGGTTGGAATGCCGCAACGGATGACGTCGCTCACCTTCTCGACGTCGCGCAGGATGATGCCATCGGCGCGGAGTTTCTTGAGACGTGGCCAGACTGTTTCGAGGCCGCGCGGTTCCCAGTAGAACGCCCACGGCCCGTGATGACGCGCGTATTTGGCGACACCGCGCAGCACGCTCCGCCCGGAGGCTCGCGAGGACTCAATCAGCAGGATGACTTTGGGAATCCTGGACGTCGTTGTCGCGTCACTCGTTCGGTGTGGGCGGAAAATCGTTAATCGTGAGGGACTCATGCCGGTGACGCAAAATGGTTGAACTTGGACGCAATCTGGCGTTGTTGCTGAACTGTCGTCAACTATAATCCGCACCTTATTCACAAGGCGCACAACGCGAAATTCAGGATGCCGAAAAAACCGACAGAATCGAGAGCCGGACTGGAAGTGCGGTGATTTGCGCTTGTTCAACCCGAAACTCAACCCTAACATCCGCGTCTCAATTTCATAGCGGCATCGCGGACGTTGACAACAACCAGAGGAGCACATCATGAAACCTGCCACCATCAAGCCCGTCACCATTGGCCTCATCGTCGGCAACCGCGGCTTTTTCCCCGCCCAGCTTTGCGAGAAAGGCCGGAGCGCCATGCTCGAAGTGTTGCAGAAGGCGGGGTTCAAGGTAGTCACGCTCGGCGTCAAGGCCACGCGCTTCGGCAGCATCGAGAGTTTTGAGGAGGCGAAGCTTTGTGCCGAACTCTTCGATGCCAACCGACAGAAGATTGACGGCATCATCATCACGCTGCCGAACTTCGGCGACGAGCGCGCCATCGCGAACGCGTTGCGCTGGTCGGGTCTGCGCGTGCCGGTGCTGGTGCACGCATATGCTGACGACGCCGACAAGATGCGCATGGGCAACCGCCGTGACAGCTTCTGCGGCAAGATGTCCGTCACCAACAACCTCCGTCAATACGGCATCCCGTTCACGCTTACGCGCCTGCATACGTGCAGTCCGGCGAGCGAGAGCTTCGCGCGAGACCTCGCTGATTTCGCCGTCACCTGCCGGGTGTTGCGCGCGCTGCGCGGCCTGCGCATCGGTTCGCTCGGCACACGTCCCGTGGCGTTCAACACCGTCCGCTACAGCGAGAAATTGCTCGAACAGGCGGGGATCAGCATTGAGACGCTCGATCTCTACGAGATGCTCAGCTGGGTGAACAAAATGGCCGACAATGACCGCGCCGTGAAAACCAAGCTCGCCGGGATCAGTCAATATGTCGCGACCGAAGGCATCCCGCCCGCCTCGTTGCTGAAGATGGCCAAGTTTGCTGTCGCGGTGGATGGATGGATGAAGCGCGCGCACCTGAATGCGACCGCCATGCAGTGCTGGACGGCGATTGAGGAGTTCTTCGGTGTCGTGCCCTGCACGGTCATGAGCATGATGAGCAACATGTTGGTGAGCAGCGCGTGCGAGGTGGATGTGATGGGGTGCGTGGGAATGCATGCGATGGCCCAGGCCAGCGGCCGGCCCAGCGCGCTGGTGGACTGGAATAACAACTATGCCGACGATCCTGACAAGGGTGTCGTCTTCCATTGCAGCAACCTGCCGAAAGACATTTTCGCAGAGCAGGGCGAGGACCAGCCGAAAATGGATTGGCACGAAATCATCGCCGGCACGGTCGGCAAGGAGAACACCTACGGCACGGTTGTCGGCCGCGTGAAGGCCGCGCCGTTGACCTACCTGCGTTGCACCACCGACGACGCTTCCGGCAAAATCCGCGCTTACGTCGGCGAGGGCGAGTTTACTGACGATCCGCTCAAGACCTTCGGCGGTTACGGTGTGGTGCGCATCCCGAACTTCCAGAAGCTGCTCGCGCACATTTGCGAGAACGGTTTCGAACATCACGTTGCTGTCAACCCGACCCACATCGCCGCCGGTGTGAAGGAAGCGTTGACGAAGTATTTGGGCTGGGACGTTTACCTGCATGAGTAACCCTGTGGCTACGGTACGCAAAACTTCCGCGACGATGACCGCCGCGCGCCTGCACGGCCCGCGCGATATGCGGATCGAACGAGTTCCGCGTCCGGGGCCGCCGGGACGCGGGGAGGTACTTGTGCGCGTGCGTTGCACGGGCATGTGCGGCAGCGACCTGCACTCCTACCTGGACGCACGCATTGGCGACACGGCGATTAAGGGACCGTTGATTCTGGGACACGAGTTTTCCGCCATCGTCGAGGCGGTTGGACCGGCTTCGCTCGATGGGAGTGCCGAACCGCTGAAACCCGGAACCCGCGTGGCCGTGGACCCGGCGCAACCGTGCCATCATTGCGAGCCTTGCGAACACGGGCATCCGAATCTCTGCTGCCGGCTGGCGTTTTGCGGGAACTATCCCTATGGCGGCAGTTTTTGTGAATGGATGCGGATGCCCGCGCGCAGTTGTTTCCCTGTGCCGAAGAGCATCGACGACGAAGCCTCTGCGTTACTGGAGCCGCTCGGTGTTGCGATGCACGCGGTGGATTTCTCAAAACTACGCGTCGGCTTCAGCGTTGCCATCATCGGAGCGGGCCCCATCGGCTTGTTGATCCTTCAGCTTGCCCGGCTCGCGGGCGCCGATCCGGTGTTCATCTCTGACAATCTTCCGTGGCGGCTCAAGCTGGCGCAGAAGTGGGGCGGCATCCCGATTCATTGCGAGAAGGAGGACCCGGTCAAACGTGTCATGGCGGAAACGCATGGTCGCGGTGTGGATGTGGCCATCGAGGCCGCGTGGGCGGATCATTCCGTCGAGCAAGCGGCCGAAATGGCGCGACTCGGCGGACGGCTCGTCCTCGTCGGCATACCGGGCGGCGATCAGTTTTCGATGCAGCATTCCAACGCGCGCCGCAAAGGGCTGACCATCATCATGAGCCGACGCATGAAGCACGTTTACCCGCGCGCCATCCGGCTGGCCGAGCAGGGTCGCGTGGACCTCCACGGTCTTGTCAGCCATCGCTTCCCACTGAAGCGCATCGTCGAAGCTTTCCAGTTGAACACGGCCTACAAGGACAAGGTTGTCAAAGTGATCATCCAGAGCTGAACGGAGCATCTCCATGAGCGCCCAATACACCATCGGACTCGATTACGGCACCAACTCGGTGCGCACTCTCATCGTCAATGCCGCCAACGGCAAGGAGGTTGCATCCGCCGTTTGGGAATACGCCCACGGCACCCACGGCGTCATCCTCGCCCGCGATCCGAATCTCGCCCGCCAGCATCCCGCCGATTACCTCGAAGGCGCCGAGATTACGATCAAGAAGGCGCTTGCGCTCGCGAAGAAAACGGTGCGCGGTTTCAAGGCCACCGACGTGATCGGCATCGGCGTGGACACGACCGGCAGCACGCCGCTGCCCGTGGACGCGAGGGGCATCCCGCTCGCGTTCGACAAGCGGTTTGCCAAGAATCCTGCCGCGATGGCATGGCTCTGGAAAGACCACACCGGCGTCATCGAGGCCGCTGAAATTACCGCGCTGGCGAAGAGCATCCGGCCCCAGTATTTGGCGAAGTGCGGTGGCACTTATTCGAGCGAATGGTTCTTCAGCAAGATTCTCCATTGTCTGCGCTCCGCGCCGGAGGTGTTCGACGCCGCCCATACGTGGGTCGAGTGCGCAGACTGGATTCCCGCGATGCTCACCGGCACCGAAACGCCGGACAGATTGATCGTCGGCGTCTGCGCCGCTGGCCACAAGGCGATGTATAGCGACACGTGGGGCGGCTATCCTGACGCGGAGTTCCTTGGCGAACTCGACCCGAAACTCGGCGCGCTCCGCTCGCGGCTCTGCGCGAAGGCGCACACGATTGACCGCGCCGCCGGCAAACTCACTGCCGAATGGGCCAGGCGCACCGGCCTGCCCGAGGGTATTCCGGTGGCGGTCGGCGCGTTCGATGCGCATCTCGGTGGCGTCGGCTCCGGCATCGCGCCCGGCACGCTGGTGAAGATCATCGGCACCAGCACCTGCGACATGATGGTCGTGCCCGTCGGCCAGCAACTCGCGGACATCCCCGGCCTCTGCGGCATCGTCAACGGCTCGATTCTGCCGGGCTTCTACGGCCTCGAGGCGGGCCAGTCAGCCGTGGGCGACATCTTCAACTGGTTCGTCAACTACATCCAGCCGCTCGGCAAAGCCGGCTCGCACGAGGCACTCACGGCCGGGGCGGCGAAGCTCAAGCCCGGCGAGAGCGGCCTGCTTGCGCTCGACTGGAACAATGGCAACCGCACTGTCCTTGTGGACCAGCGGCTCACAGGCCTTTTGCTTGGCCAGACGCTCTACACGACACCCGCGGAGATTTACCGTGCCCTCATCGAGGCGACGGCGTTTGGCGCGCTGACGATTATCAATCGTTTCGAGGAATATGGCGTGAAGGTCGGGCAGATCGTCAACTGCGGCGGCATCGCCGAGAAGAACCCGCTGGTGATGCAGATTTACGCCGACGTGACCGGCCGACCCATGAAGGTATCGCGTTCCGCCCAGACCTGCGCACTCGGCGCGGCCATCGCCGGCGCGGTGGTTGCGGGTGCGTATCCTGATTACGCCTCGGCTCAGAAGGCGATGACTGGCATCAAGCCGCGCGTGTTTCAACCGAAGCCGGAAGCGCACGCCATCTACAAGGAGCTATACGTCATCTACCGCAAGCTCCACGACGCGCTCGGCACGAAGGATTGGGTTGGTAACTTGTTCGACGTGATGAAGCAACTCATCGAGATCCGCAGCCGTGTTCGGAAGTAATCATGCTTGAAGAACTCAAGGCTCAAGTTTGCAAGGCCAACCTCGATTTGGTGAAGGAAGGTTTGGTCATTCAGACCTTCGGCAACGTCAGCGGGATTGATCGCGTCAGCGGGCGTGTCGTTATCAAGCCGTCGGGCGTCGGCTACGATGTGATGAAGCCGGAGCACATGGTGGTCGTCGCACTGGACAGTGGCAAGGTCGTCGAAGGCGACCTGCGGCCCAGTTCGGACACGCCGGCGCATCTCGTGCTCTACCGCGCATTCAAGGACGTTGGCGGCATCGTTCACACGCACAGCCTCTTCGCGACAGCCTGGGCACAGGCCAGACGCGGCATCCCGGCGCTTGGCACCACGCACGCGGATTATTTCCACGGGCCGGTGCCTTGCACGCGTGCGATGACACCGAAGGAAATCAAGGGCGACTACGAAGTTGAGACGGGTAACGTCATTGTTGAGCGGTTCCGCAAGCTCGCTCCGTCGGAGTTTCCCGGCGCACTGGTGGCGAGCCACGGACCGTTCGCGTGGGGCAAGACCGTGGCGAAGGCAGTTGAGAACGCCATCGTGCTGGAATATCTCGCGCGGCTGGCCAGCGAGACGTTGCGCCTGAACCCGCGCATTGGCACGATGCAGCGGGCGCTGCTGGAGAAACATTTCTTGCGGAAGCATGGCTCGGGCGCGTATTACGGACAGAAGTAATTGTGGCAGATACGGATCACACGAAATGAAGAACACAACGTCGATCATTGGAGGAATCCTCATTATGGTCAGTTCAGTTTGCGGCGAAGTTCCTGAAATCAACAAGCAACCTTGGGGCACGGCCGACGGCAAGGCGGTTGAGCTTTTCACACTCAAGAATTCCAAGGGCAGCGTGGTCAAAATTTCGAACTACGGCGGCATCGTCCAGTCGGTCTGCGTGCCGTGCATGAAAGGCAAACTGGGGGATGTCGTGCTCGGCTACGACACGCTCGCGGAATACGTGAAGGAGACGCCTTATTTTGGCTGCCTCGTCGGCCGCTACGGCAACCGCATTGCGAAGGGCAAATTCACGCTCGACGGCAAGGAATACACGCTGGCGATCAACAATGCCCCCAACGCGCTCCACGGCGGACTCAAAGGCTTCGACAAAGTCGTGTGGGACGCCAAGCCCTCCATGACAAAGGCTGGCCCGACGCTGGAATTGCACTACGTCAGCCGCGACGGAGAGGAAGGCTATCCCGGCACCCTCGACGTGACCGCAACCTATACGTGGACGGACAACAACGAACTGCGGCTCGACTACAAGGCCACAACGGACAAGCCGACCGTGGTGAACCTTACGCAGCACTCCTACTTCAACCTCGCCGGCAAGGGTGACATCCTCGGCCACGTCGTGATGATCAAGAGCGACAAGATCACGCCGGTGGACAGCACACTGATACCGACGGGCAAGTTCCTGCCGGTGAAAGGCACGCCGTTCGACTTCAACAAACCAACGGCCATCGGTGAGCGCATCGGCGCCACCGACGAGCAGATCAAATTTGGCGGCGGCTACGACCACAACTTTGTCATCGCCAAGGGCTCTGGCCTCGGTCTCATGGCGCGCGTGACCGAGCCGACGACCGGCCGCATGCTCGAAGTCCTCTCGACAGAGCCGGCCGTGCAGTTCTACAGCGGCAACTTCCTCGATGGGCACATCACCGGCAAGGGTGGCTGGGTTTACAAGCAACGCAACGGCTTCTGCATGGAGCCGCAGCACCATCCCGACTCGCCAAACCAGCCGAAGTTCCCATCGGTCGTGCTGCGGCCGGGCAAGACCTACAAGAACACGATTGTTTATCGGTTCGGGCTGGTGAAATAAGCTAAGCCTCTCGCGAAGCGAGAGGACACGGACAAGGACATTCCCTCTCGCGGAACGAGAGAATTACTTATGATGACCACATTGACACCTCTGCTTGCCGTCAGCGGCACCACAACGCTGACCGGTCTGGACTGGATCGCCATCGCCGCTTACTTCGGCGTGCTGCTCCTTGTTGCATGGAAGGCCATCACGAAGGAGAAGGACAACGCCACTGATTACTTCCTCGCCGGGCGCAATCTCGGCTGGTGGATCATTGGCGCTTCCATCTTCGCGTCGAACATCGGCTCCGAGCACATCGTCGGTCTGGCTGGCTCCGGCGCGAAGGACGGCGTGGCGCTGGCACACTACGAGTTTCATGCGTGGTGCCTGCTCGTGCTGGCGTGGATATTCGTGCCGTTCTATGCGCGGTCGCTGGTATTCACGATGCCGGAGTTTCTGGAGCGCCGCTTCTGCACGCGATCGCGCTACGTGCTCTCCATCGTTTCTTTGCTGACGTTCATCGTCTCGAAGATTGCGGTCGGCATTTTCGCCGGCGGCGTTGTGTTTGGCGCGCTGTTGCCAGAATTGCGCCTCAACATCGGCGGGGCGGAGATTGACAGCTTCTGGATCGGTTCGGTGCTCGTGGTGGTGCTGACGGGGCTTTACACGATGCTCGGCGGCATGAGAGCCGTGGCCTACAACGACGCCGTACAGGTCATTGTGCTCATCATCGGCTCAACCCTGCTGACGATTTACGGCCTCATCGAACTCGGCGGCTGGAGCGAATTGAGGCGGATTTGCGGCTCGGAGATGTTCAACCTCTGGAAACCTCTTATCCCGCAAGGCGTGGAGGCGACGTGGGCGCCGGTGTGGGAGAAGAACGCGGCGGGCGAGACGGTGCGGCTGGCGTGGTATTTCAACCAGAACTTCCCGTGGCTCGGCATGGCCATCTGTGCGCCGGTCATCGGCCTGTGGTATTGGTGCACGGACCAATACATCGTCCAGCGCGCGCTCGGCGCACCGAACGAACGCGTTGCGCGGCAAGGCAGCATCTTCGCGGCGGTTCTGAAACTCTTCCCGGTTTACCTTTTCATCATCCCCGGGCTCATCTGCTTCGCGCTGGCCAAGAGCGGCAAGGTGCCGGCCCTGGCGGCGGAGTTTGCAGCCAACCCGAACGCGGCGCAGGCGGCGTTCCCACTGATGGTGGAGCACTTGCTGCCGCCGGGCTTGCGCGGCATCGTTGTTGCGGGCCTGCTCTCGGCGCTGATGGGTTCGTTGGCCGGCGTCTTCAACGCCTGCTCCACGCTGTTCACCGTGGACATCTACGCAAAACTCCGCCCCAAGGCCTCCCAGCACGAGATCGTCCGCATGGGGCGCATCGCCACCGGCGTCATGGTGTTGATCGCACTGTTGTGGATTCCCGTCGTGAAGGGCGCCGAGGGGCTCTACAACTACCTCCAAGCCGTGCAGGGTTACCTCGCGCCGCCGATCTTCGTCGTTTTCTTCTTCGGCGTCTTTTGGAAGCGGCTGAACGCGCAGGGATGCATGTGGGCGATGGTGGTCGGCTTCGTGCTCGGCGTCTTCCGGATGCTTGTGGACACGCCGGTGACGTTGTTCAAGGATTTCCACTACCCGCAGGGTTCGTTCTTTTGGATCATCACCAACATTAATTTCCAATACTTCAGCATCCTCATCACCCTCGTCTCGGCTGTTGTGATGATCGTCGTCAGCTACGCGACCGCCGCGCCGAACTACGCGGCGATCGAGAGCCTGACCTTCGGCACCGCCACTGATGACGATCGCCGCAAGACGCGGCAGAGCTGGGGCTGGCCGGAACTCGCCGGTTCTGTTTTTGTGCTGGCGGCGATTCTGGGCGGGTATCTTTACTTCAGGGGATAGGAGGCGGGGCAGGGCGCCTGTTGCGATTGCAGCCGCCGACGCAAGGAGAATTCCGCCAACACGGCGTTGGCGCGTCGGCCGTGAACGCGTGCGACGGCGGCGATGCCGACGATGGATCGCAACCTCCCGGCACGATGGAAACGTGTGCCTGTATAACCGCTGCGAGCGAACGGAGGGACGGGAAGCAGCGTGGATTTTTCCTTGGCGGCGCTTGCCATCGGCGGGGGCGTATGTTAAACGGTTCGCGCGTTTTTCACACGGATATCGAACGGAAAATTCAGCATGTTCAAACAACAACAGACTTTCAAAAAGGCGGTTTCGTTCTCTGGTGTCGGCCTGCACACGGGCAACGCTGTGACGATGACGTTCAAGCCGGCGTCGGTGGACACGGGCATCCGGTTCAAACGGATAGACCTGGACGAGCAGCCGGAGGTGGAGGCGCTCGTGGCCAACGTGGTGGAGACCACGCGCGGCACGACCATCGGCAAAGGCAACATGCGCGTGCATACGATCGAGCACGTGATGGCGGCGTTTCACGCGATGGGTGTGGACAATGCGGTGGTGGAACTGGACGCGAACGAGCCGCCGGTGGGTGACGGCAGCGCGCAACCTTATCTCAAGATGATCGCGGAGGCCGGGCTGGTGGAGCAGGACGGTCAGCGGGAGGTGGCGCAGATCACCGAGCCAATCTGGTTCAAGCAGGGCGATTCAGCGGTGGTGATGTTGCCGGCGGATCGGTTGCAGGTGAGCTGCACGATTTCGTTCCCGGTGGGCGGGATGGACTCGCAGTATTTCAGCCTGGGCGTGGACCGGGAGAGTTTCGCGGAGGAACTCGCGCCGTGTCGCACGTTCTGTTTCTTCCACGAGGTGGAGCACTTGATGAAGGCGGGGTTGATCAAGGGTGGCTCGCTGGAGAATGCGAACATCGTGCGCGGGGAATCGGTGATGACGCAGGGCGGGCTGCGTTTTCGGGATGAGTTTGTGCGGCACAAGATTCTCGACATCATCGGCGATATTTATCTGCTCGGGCAGCCCGTGGCGGCGCAGGTCATCGCGATCCGTCCGGGCCACACGGTGAACTATGAGTTGACGAAGCAGCTTGCGGAGAAAGTGGCCAAGGCCGCCAAGCGTCCCGCGGCTCCGGTTGTCGAGATGCCTGCGAAGGTGACGCCGCCGCCGGTGAGCGACGCGGGCGAGGTGGACTCGGTGGCGCTGCTGAAGATGGTGCCGCACCGGTATCCGTTCGTGATGCTCGACCGCGTGCTGAAGCTGGAGGAGAAGAGAGCGGTGGCGATCAAGAACATCTCGATCAACGAACCGTATTTCCAGGGACACTTCCCCGGCCATCCAGTGATGCCCGGCGTGCTGCAACTGGAGGCAATGGCGCAGTGCGGCGGCATCATGTTGCTCAAGGGTGGCGAGAACGCCGGCAAGTTGGCGTATTTCATGAGCGCCGACAACGTGAAGTTCCGCAAGCCGGTCACGCCGGGAGACCAGTTGCTCATCGAGGCGGAACTGACCGCGCAGCGCCGGAATATCGGCCGCGCCAAGTGCACCTGCAAAGTTGGCGGCGAAGTCGTGAGCGAAGCGGAACTGATGTTCCTCATCCACGGATAGACAATGGCAATTCATCCCACTGCGGTCATTCATCCCAAGGCGCAGATCGGCGCGGACTGCGAGATCGGGCCGTATTGCGTCATCGGCGAGAACGTAAAGCTTGGCGCGGGCTGCTGGCTGCACAGCCACGTGGTCATCGACGGCCTCACGACCATCGGCAAGAACAACCGGTTCTATCCACACGCCTGCATTGGTTTGCAGACGCAGGACCTGAAGTGGAAGGCCGGCAACAAGTGTTATCTGGAAATCGGCGACGACAATACGTTTCGCGAGAGCACGACCGTCCACACCGCGACGGGCGACGGCCTCAAGACCGTCATCGGCTCGCACTGCAACTTCCTCGCCTACAGCCACGTTGCGCACGATTGCACCGTTGGCGACCACGTTATCTTCTCGAACTGCGGCACCATCGGGGGCCACGTGACGGTGGAGGACTATGCGGTGGTTGGCGGCCTGGCTGCGGTGCATCAATTCTGCCGCATCGGCAAGATGGTGATCATCGGCGGCTGCTCGAAGGTGGTGCAGGACATTCCGCCGTTCATGATGGCTGATGGAAACCCTGCCGTCTGCCGCGCCGTCAACAAGATCGGCATGGAGCGGCGCGGTGTCAGCAGCGAGGTGCACGAGCAGATTCGCAAGGCGTTCAAATATCTCTTCCGCTCCGACGACACCGTCCGCAACGCGCTGGAGAAGATCAAAGCCGAGCTGCCGCACTCGCCGGATCTGGATCATCTGGTGGCGTTCGTCGAGAAAAGCGAACGCGGCATCAGTCGATAACGCTGTCAAGGACGGCGCGTTGCGCCGCCCGGCCCGATGCCGCTGCGGATGGATCGAGGACGCTGCGGCGCTGCATCCCTTCCAATCATGAAAACACTGACGGTCTTGAGACTGGGTTTGGCTGTGCTTGCGGCTCCGGCCCTTTACGCCGCGCAACTGCCGCAGGCTGATCGTCCGTTGGCGGAGCGGTTCGCGAATCCGCCGGCGGCATCGCGCATCATCCGAATCATCCACGGGTTGCCACTGACGCCTGCCGAACAGGACGCGCAGTTGCAGACGCTCATCCGGCAGGGCTTCGGAGGTTTCGTCAGCAACGTCTCCTTCCACGACTATCTGGAGAACGAGGGACACTGGCGCGCGTTTGTCCGTGGGGTCACGGAGGCCAAGCGCGCGGGCATGTCGCTGTGGCTCTACGACGAACGCGGCTATCCATCGGGCTTGGCTGGCGGCATCACCATGCGCGGCCACCCGGAGTATGAGGCGCGCGGCTTGCTGATTGCGGATGCGACAAGCGATGGCGGTTCGGTTGCGCTCGACATGCCGCCAGGCAAATGCGTATTGGCGGCGGCGTTCCCTGTGCGCGACGGCGTTATCGCGATGGACAAGGCGGTGAACTTGTCGGCGCAGGTTAAGGATGGCCGGCTGCAATGGCAGGCGCCGTCGGGCCGCTGGCATGTGATGGCGATGACCGAGAGCACCCTCTATGAAGGCACGCACGCCGCGTTGAGCCTCGCGGACAAACTGCCCTACATCAACATGTTGATGCCGGAGCCTACGGCGCGGTTTCTGGAGGTGACACACGACCGGTATGCGGCGCGCCTCGGCAACGACCTCGGCCGCTGGTTCGTCTCCACGTTCACCGACGAGCCATCGCTGATGAGCCTGTTCCTACGGCCGATGCCTTACCGCGTGCTGCCTTGGGCGCCGAACCTGGCACCGGAGTTTCGCAAGCGTCGTGGTTACGCTCTGGAACCGCTCCTGCCCGCGCTGGTGGCCGATGCGGACGGCAAAGGCCGGCGCGCGCGCTACGATTTCTGGAACACGGTGGGCGAACTTGTTGCGGAGAATTATTTTGGCCAGATCCAGCAATGGTGCCACCGCCATAACATTGCCTCCGGTGGACATCAGTTGATGGAGGAAAGCCTGACCGGCCACGTGCCGCTCTACGGCGACTTCTTCCGTTGTGCGCGCCGGCTCGACGCGCCGAGCATTGATTGCCTGACAAGCCTGCCTGCACAAGTGCCGTGGTTTATCGCGCGGCTGCTCAGCAGCGTTGCGGAACTGGAAGGCCGGACGGTGACGATGTGCGAAACCTCCGACCACTCCCAACGTTACCGGCGTGCGGGCGATACGCGCCCTGTTCGCGTCGTCACCGAGGACGAGATTCGCGGCACATGCAACCGCCTCATCTTCGGCGGCATCAACACGATCACCAGCTACTATGCGTTCAAGGATCTTTCCATCGAGCAACTTCAGCGGCTCAATCTTCACGTGGGCCGATGCTGCACCATGCTCACCGGCGGGCACCAGGTGGCCGACATCGCCGTGCTCTATCCAGTCGAGAGTGTCTGGCCACGGTTCACGCCGGCGACGCAAGGATCGAGGGGGGCGCCAGGCGCAGTGCGGGTGGAGCACGCCTACCGGTTGGTGAGCGACAGTCTCTATGGCGCGAATCGTGACTTCACTTACGTGGACTCGCGCGCGATCACCACTGCGAAGATCGAGAAGGGCACGCTGGTTCACGGCAAGCTTCGTTGGCGGGTGGTGGTATTGCCGTGCGCTGATACGTTGCCGATCGCGGCGTGGGAACAGCTTGCGCGTTTCTGGCGAACGGGTGGAGCGGTCATCGCAGTCGGTGCGTTGCCGGCGAACAGCGCGACGGAGTTCCCATCGGCGCGCGTGGGGAAACTGGCGCGGGAAATGTTCGGGGATGGGAGTGGTGCGCGTGTGACGGCCAGTGGCGCGGGCGGGGCGGGTGTGTTCCTGCCAGCGGGAACGGAAGCGTTGCTGCCGCTGGTGTTGAAAGGAGTGTTGGAACCGGACGTATTGGCAGGTGACGTGCGCGGGCCGATTCATGCGACGCATCGGCGGATTGACGGGCAGGAGGTTTACTTCCTTATCAACGACAGCGCTGATGTGTGGGAGGGACCGGTGAGTGTGGCGGCAAGTGGCAAGGGAGAACAATGGGACCCCGCGACAGGCGCGGTGACGCCCTTGGCTTCCGATAGCAGGACAAAGCTGCGGCTCGGTCCTTACGGCGCGGTGCTGCTGCGCTACGCGGAAGCAAGGCTGACGCGACGGCTGCCTGTTGCGAGCGGCGGATTGCCCGGCCTGATGCTTCGGTCGTTGCCAGAGGCAACACCAACAATCGGGAAGGGCGAATTTGTTCAGGCGGTACTAGCGAGCGAACCGCCGCGATGGCGCGCGGCTGCGACTTTGACGAAGGGGCAGGTGGACACGCACTTGTTCATGTCGTTCAACTTCCCGAAGCCGGTGGATATCAGCGACGGGGAAGTGCTGGCGCTGGACACGTGGGTGCCGAAAGGGCAGGGGACGTCGACGGAACTGCTGGTGATCTTGCGCGACAAAAATGGAAGCGACTACATCGCCCACGCGGGCCGCTCCTTGAGCCAGGAGGGGCATTGCCAGTCATTTGTGCCCCTGAACCAGTTTCAGCTTGCCGGTTGGAGCAAGGATCACGGTGGCCATCTGGACCTTTCCGCAGTGGCTGCGATTCGAATAGGGTGGGGCGGTCACCTCGGCACGGCAGGCGAAAAGGTGGAGTTCACGACCGCAATGCCGCAAATCGGGCGGTTCGCCGGGCAGGAAGCCCGCTAGCAGCCGCTGCACATCACTTCGCAGGGGTTGTGGCGTCGCCCCGCCCTTGCGATAAGCACCTGTTGTCGGGTCTGGCATAGCCGGTGTCGCGCGGGCACAATACGGTTTCGATTCGCCATGGCAGAGTAGTAGTCTCAAAGCGTTGACGACGATGATAGACCGCAAGGAATGTGTTTGCCGCGCCATCGAGTTCCGGCAGCCGGATCGGGTGCCGATCGTGTTCTGGAACCGCGACCAGACCGAGGGAGACGTGTTGCTCTATCACCTCGCACTCGGCGCGCCGGGCGAAGGTTCGGTCAACGCATGGGATTGGTCGCTGAACGAGTGGGGCTACCGGCTGGTGAAGAGCGGCGACGGCACGATGGGACATCCGGTGGAGCCGGTCTATCGCGAGTTGCCGGGGCCGGAGGAACTGCGTGTGCCGGCATTGCGCGAGGAGGAACGGATGTCGGCGGCGCCTGCGTTCTTCGAGCAGTGCGGCGACCGCTATCGGCTGGCGAGCTTCGATTTGAGCGGCTTCACCGTTTACACATTTCTGCGCGGCTTTGAAAACGCGATGCAGGATTTCCTGTTGGAGCCGGAGGGGTTTGCGATGCTGATGGATCGCATTGTGGACTTCGAGTGTGACTTGATGCGAATGGCAGCGCGGCACGGGTTTCACGGGATTCATTTTGCCGACGACTGGGGAACACAATCGGGGATGATGATCTCACCGGACTTGTGGCGGAGACTTTTCAAGCCTCGTTACGCCCGGCAGTTTGCGCTCGCCCACGAGTTGGGCCTGCACGTGTGGTATCATTGTTGCGGCGAGTTTCTGGCGATCATGGAAGATTTTCGCGAGATCGGCGTGGACGTGCTGAACATCGCGCAACCGAATGTGAACGACATTGCCGAGGTCGGTCGGCGGCTGCGCGGCCGGCAGTGTTTTATGATGCCCATCAGTTACCAGACGGTTTCGATCACCGGCACCGTGGAACAAATTTACGAGGAGGCAGAGCGGTTGCGCCGGTTGCTCGGCAGTCCGAAGGGCGGTTTCATTGGTTACGTCGAGGAATACAGTGTGATGGGCATGTCGGAGCAAAATTACTGCGCCTGTGGCGAAGCGTTTCGGCGGCTGCGATGTTGAGGAGGAGAACACGTGATGACTGCAAATAAAACCATGTTACTGGTCGTGGCCATTGTCGCAATGGCTCTCTCTGCGGTTGCGGCTTCGTCACAGCCGAACATCCTCGTCATCCTGGCCGACGATCTGGGCCGCGGCGATTACTCGGCATTCGGCACGAAGGATATTCGGACGCCAGCCATTGACCGGCTCTGTCGCGAGGGGATGACGTTCCAGAATTTCTACGCCAACTCATGCGTCTGCTCGCCCACGCGTGCGGCGTTGTTGACCGGCTGCCATCCTGACCGCGTCGGCGTGCCGGGTGTGATTCGCGAGGAGATGCCGCTGAACTCGTGGGGTTATCTGTCGGCGCACGCGACGTTGCTGCCGCAGACGCTCAAGCCCGCCGGTTACCACAGCGCCATCGTCGGCAAATGGCACCTTGGCATCGGTTCGCCGAATACGCCGACGGAACGCGGTTTTGATTTCTTCCACGGTTTCCTTGGCGACATGATGGACGATTATTGGACGCATCTGCGCAACCGGCAGAACTTCATGCGCCGCAACCGCGAGGTCGTGGGCCCGAAAGGTCATGCCACCGACGTGTTCACCGAATGGGCATGCGATTATCTCGGTGAGCGAGCGAAGTCCCGGAAGCCGTTCTTCCTCTACCTCGCTTACAACGCGCCACACGGCCCGGTCCAACCCCCGCCTGATTGGCTTGCGAAGGTTCAGCAGCGCGAACCAGCGATGCAGCCCAACCGTCAGAAACTCGTCGCTCTCATCGAGCACCTTGATTCCGGCATCGGCAAGGTCCTCGGCGCGCTCGACCGTCTGCAACTCGCCGGGAACACGCTGGTCATCTTCACTTCCGACAACGGAGGCGTGCTGAAAGACGGTGCCAACAACGGCCCGTGGCGCAGTGAGAAATGCCACATGTATGAGGGCGGCCTGCGCGTCCCGTGCGCCGCACGTTGGCCGGGCAAGATCAAGGCCGGCAGCAACACGGATCGCATCGCGCTCTCGATGGACATTTTCGCCACAAGCTGCGAACTCGCGGGTGTCAAGCCGCCGGCAGACATTGATGGCGTGAGCTTTCTGCCGACACTGCTTGGCCAGCCGCAGCCCGAAACCCAACGCGATCTCTACTTCTGCCGTCGCGAAGGTGGAGTGCTTTACTGCGGAAAAACCATCGAGGGGTTGATTCGCGGCGAATGGAAGCTGGTGCTGGACAGCCCGTTCGCGCCGCTGGAGCTTTACAACCTCAAGCGCGATCCCTTGGAAAACACCGATCTTGCGGCAAAGGAGAAGGCCGTGGTTCGTGACCTGACGGCGGCGTTGCGCAAACAAATCCAGCGCGGCGGTGACGTGCCGTGGCAGCCGCCAATAAAGCAGCCATGAGCATGAATTCGCGAGAGAGAGTCCTGATTGCATTGAGTCACGAGCAACCGGATCGGACACCCCGTGACTTCTGGGCCGAGTTGCCGGCGATGAAGCGGCTGTTCGATCACGTCGGCCATTCCGACAAGGACAAATTGCTCGATGCGCTGGGCGTGGATGTGCGGCACTTGGAAGCGCCCGCGCCGCCGGAACGAAAAGTCGGCGAAGGGCTGTTCCAGAACTTTTGGGGCGAACGCTACGTCTACGGCCAGACGCCGTGGGGACCGATGCGCGAGGACGCCAAGGGCGCGCTGGCGGGCGCGAACAGCCTCGCGGAACTGGAGGCATTTCCGTGGCCGTCGCCGGATTGCCTCGACCGTTCGCAGCTCAAGGCCCAGTGCGCGCGCTACGAGGATCACGCGTTGCTCTATGGTTTTGCCGATATCTGGCAGCGGCCGGCGCTGGTGCGCGGTTGGGAGGATATGTTGATGGACATGACCGAGCGGCCGGAGTGGGTTCATTTCCTGAGCCGCAAGTTCACCGACTTCTATCTGGAGGACTACACGCGGGCGGCGGAGATCACGAAAGGCCGGATTGATCTGTATCTGGTCATCAGTGACCTCGGCACGCAACGCGGGCCGCTCATTTCGACGGCGATGTTCCGTGAATTCGTTTCACCGTATCTGAAGGAGATGACGGGCTTGATCCACCGCCTCGGCGGCCGGGCGCTCTATCACAGTTGCGGCACGATTCGGTCATTCATCGGCGACCTCATCGAGTGCGGTGTGGACGTGCTTGATCCGATTCAGCCGACCTGCCCGGAGATGCAACCGGAGAATCTCAAACGCGAGTTCGGCAATCGGCTGAGTTTCCACGGTGGCATTGACATGCAGAACCTGTTGCCGAAAGGCTCGCCCGCCGAAGTCGAAGCGGACGTGCGCCGTTACTGCGAGGTGCTCGGCAAAGGTGGCGGTTACATTCTCGGTCCAGCGCATCTCTTCCAGCCCGATGTGCCACCAGAGAACATCCTGGCGGTCTATCGCGGCGCGGTGTGATGGCACTGACACTGCTTTCCATGGGCGCGGCTTCGGCGATCCTGATTTTCGAGCGGCGCAAATAGCCGTGCGAACTCTTGGAAGAGGTGATATCAACCTGACACCAGAACCATGAACACAATACCCGGAACATCGTTCAATCCCATCCGTCTATGGCCGCTTGTCGCCGCGTTGCTGATCACGACAGTCGCGGGCGCCGACGTGCCGCGGCCAGAGCATCCGCGGCCCGATTTCCAGCGCGACTCGTGGCTGAACCTCAACGGCGAATGGCAGTTCGAGGTGGACAGCAAGGGCGACGGTGAGACGCGCGGGTTGATATCTGGCCACGGTCTCGCGCTCAAGATTCTTGTTCCGTTTTGTCCGGAAAGCCAGCTTTCCGGATTGGCGATGGCGACCAACTACATGCCGCGCGTCTGGTATCGGCGGCAGTTTCAGGTGCCGGCGGCGATGCGCGGCCAGCGGCTGCTGCTGAACTTCGGCGCGGTGGATTATCGGGCGCGCGTCTGGCTCAACGGCCAGTTCGTCGGCGAGCATCGCGGCGGTTATGTGCCGTTTGCGCTGGAGATCACCGACACGGTTCGCGACGGTGACAACGAACTGGTGCTGAATGCAATTGATGAGATTCGCACTGGCTTGCAGCCCGCCGGCAAACAGACGCACACAGTCAGCCAGGGCTGCGTCTACACGCGCACGACCGGCATCTGGCAGACGGTCTGGCTTGAAGCGGCGGGTGCGACGTATCTGCGCGAGTTCTCACTCACGCCTGACCTCGACGGGGGGCGCGTGATGTTTCAAGGCAGCATGGATGGGCCGATGAAAGGAGTGACCGTCCGGCTACGCGCTTTTGCCGATGGAAAGAAAGTGGCGGAAGAAACGGTGCCGGCGGCGTGGCGGAACACGCTGACGGTGTTGAAGCTCGGCAAGGTCGTGGCGTGGCATCCCGGCAAGCCGTTTCTCTATGATCTCACCGTCGAGACGCTGCGCGGCGGAAAGGTGATTGATTCGGTGCGGAGCTACTTCGGGTTGCGCAAGATCACCATCGAGGGCAACCGGTTCCTCATCAACGACAAGCCGGTGTTCCAGCGGCTCATTCTCGACCAGGGGTTTTATCCCGACGGCATCTACACCGCTCCGAACGATGAGGCGTTGCGACGCGACATCGAGTTGTCGATGGCTGCGGGCTTCAACGGCGCGCGGTTGCACCAGAAGGTGTTCGAACCGCGGCTGCTCTACTGGGCCGACAAACTTGGCTATATGGTCTGGGGTGAGTTCCCTAGCTGGGGCATCAGCCTCGGCAAGCCAGAGGCGATGGTGGCGTTTGTGGATGAGTGGCGCGAGGCGTTGCGGCGCGACCGTAATCATGCCTCGATCATCGGCTGGTGTCCGCTGAACGAGACCGGAACGAATGAAACCGTCGCGTTGATCGAGACGTTGCTCGCGGCAACGCAGACGATGGACCCGACGCGGCCGTGGCTCGACTCCAGCGGCTACACTCATTTCCTGCCGGAGACTGATGTGTTCGACAGCCACGACTACACGGGCGATCCGAAGCGGTTCGCGGCGCGCTACGCGATGTTTGGGCTGACGGGACAGAACCCGTGGCACAATAATCCCGGCGACCCGCGGAGCCTCTATCGCGGGCAACCGTATTTCGTCAGCGAATACGGCGGCATCCGCGTGAAAACCGACCGCGACACCGGCAAGGGGTGGGGTTACGGCGGCCAGAGCCTCGACCTGAAGGAGTTCCTTGCGCGCTACAAGGGCCTGACCGACGCGCAGCTCGACAATCCGAACATCTTCGGTTTCTGCTACACGCAACTGACCGACATTGAGCAGGAGCAGAACGGCGTCTATTTCTACGACCGCAAGCCGAAATACGATCCGGCGTTGCTGCACGCGATCAACGCGCGGCCAGCCGCCTACGAGACTCAGCCGCCGCACGTCCGGCGCATTACGTGGAGCGCGCTTGTGCCGACCTCCGAGAAGACCGCGCAAGAGTGGCGGTTCTCGACGAGCCAGCCGGCGGAAGGTTGGTTCAAGCCCGGCTTTGACGATGCGGCGTGGCAGACCGGCAAGGGAGGTTTTGGCACGAAGAACACGCCCGGCTCCGTGATCGGCACGACGTGGAAAACCAGCGACATCTGGTTGCGACGTCACTTTCGAGTCGAGAAGGCGGCCGTCGCGCTGGCAGGACTGCGCATCCATCATGACGAAGACGCGGAGGTTTACGTCAACGGAAAGAAAGTTGCCGAGTTCAACGGCTTCGTCGGGAGCTACTCCACGGCCCTAAACGAAGCGTTGCGTGCGGCGTTGCACGAAGGCGACAACGTGCTCGCAGTCCACTGTCATCAGACCCAGGGCGGCCAGTTCATCGACGCAGGCATCGAGGCGGGCGTTGAGAGCAAGGGCGGAGGCAAAGGTCGCAATTGAGCAGGGGAACCGCATGAAAGCAGTCTGCCTGTTCGTGATCTGGTGTGCGTTCTTTGTCGCGGATATGCCGGCGCAGCAAGCCGGCGGAAAACCGACGGTCTGGATGGGTGTGCCCGCCTACGACAACGGCCGGTTTTTCCGCGAGCTGTTCGACAAGCCCGACGAGTGGAAGGAGACCCGCTCGTTGATTGACGTGCTCTTCTACACGGACCTCAACTTCAAGAAACACTTCCGCGATGACGAACTGCGGACCTGGTTTGCCCAAGCGCAGAAGTGGGGACTCAAGATTGCGATGGAAGTCGGTGCGGTCAAGCCGTGGGGACAGACGGGTGAGAAGTGTTTCAACGCTGAGAAGGCGAACTGGGAGCGGTTGCAGGGACTTGGACAGAACCTCTACGCCATTGCAATGGATGAGCCGTTCCTGTGTTGCCGCGAGCACATCAAGAAGCCGGATGACTACGCAGTGCAGGAGACCGCCAACTACATCGCGCTGGTCCGGAAGCATTTCCCGAACGTGCTCATCGGAGACATTGAAACCTATCCCTCGATTTCGGTCGCCGACCATATCTGGTGGATCGAGGCGTTGCAGAAGAAACTGGCGGAGATGAAGGTGCGCGGTCTCGACTTTTACCGGCTCGACGTGAACTGGGCGAACTTCATCGTCCAGAATCATGGTTGTTGGGCAGAGGTGAAGAAATTGGAGCGATACTGCCGCAGCAAGAAGCTTCCTTTCAGCATGATCTACTGGGCTTCCGGCGAGCCGTTGCTGAAGAAGCTGGGTCTGGCCGACGAGTCCACTTGGTACGTTTCGATCATCCACCAAGGCTATGCCTACGCGATGTGCCAGGGCGCGCCTGACCAATACGTCATCGAAAGCTGGATTCAAGCGCCCCCGCGTTGTGTGCCAGAAACCGCCGAGTGGACCTTCACCCGTTCCGTGCGCGACTTCTGCCGGCGCTTCGTGAAAGGACGTCAGTAAAAATGGAAACTGCCTCAATTGCTGGTCGTGTGTCCTCCAAGTTACTTCGCTGGTCTATGGTCTTGTTCATGGTTGCCCCGGCCATGGCCATGGGGGCAGAGCCGGTTTATTTGACGATCAAAGCGGTGAAGTCCGAAGCGGCCCGGTGCACGGCTCCGCCTGCGTTAACCGTGCTGAGTAATGCCGAGCGATGGCGGGAGCGCAAAGGTGATACTTGGAGCGGCGAGAACGATTGGGAGGTGTTCTTCACGCTCACGGCTGACAAAGCGAACCCGCCACCTCGATTGGCGATGACCTGTCCCGGTGTCAAGGTTGCCCGCGTCATCGTTGGCCACACGGAAGTAAAGTTCACTGCGAGCGGGGACCGGGTGGAATTCGACGCCGTGCCGGATCGCAGCAACGGCATGCTCATCAACAACAGCCTGCCCGACCCGATCGGCGGCGGGTTGCCCATTGGCCTCTACCATAACTGGCGAATGCGCGCGAACCCCGACGCACAGGGCCGCGTGCGCGGTTGCGGGCCGTATAACGGCCAGCCGTATCCCGAAGCTGCGGCGCGGGCCGTTAGCAACTACTTACTGGCCACGCGCGAGGCGTTGCGACACATGGGCGGCATGGGACCGCAGGACAAACGCGCGTTTGACGGCAACATCACGCTGTTGAGCTTTGAGGTCGCCTGCGGGCGTGCCCACAACGACTTCCCACCTCACGTTCACATCATGCTCTACGTGCCCGGTTATTCGCCCGGCTCGCAAGTGACGCACTGTTACATGGACGAGCGCGGCCGCATCGTAAGCAACAGTTTTACCGAACTGGGCGTCAAGAAGTCCAAGCGCGCTGGCAACTACGGTCCCGGCGATATCTGCCAGATGTTCGACCTCCAGGGCAACCTCGGCCTCGAATGCATCATCACCAAGGAAGGCGGCATCGTCCTCCGCAAGAAACCCGGTGCGGACGAATACCTTCTCAGCGGCGACGAACAGACCGGCGCAGCCGAGAAAGTCTGGGTTATGCTTCGAGGCCGCAAACTCGCTGCCTGCACGTCCAGCGACGATGCGGAACGCGGCGTCATGACCGCGACCGCAGAGTGGGCCGAAGAGGGGAAGCCCGCCCGGACTGTCACGCAGACGCTGCGTTACGATCCATTCACGGGACGCGTATTGGAGCAGGGCAAGCCATAGCGGCGCCCTCTCCCTTCCATGTTATCCGCAGTCCGTTCTTTGCCCGCACTGCGCCCACGTTCAGCGCCCCGCGCGCAGCACAATCTCCATGACCGGACGAAGGCCGGCAATGAATCCGTCAAGAATCAGGAACCGGATTCGACGGGTTTGGGCAGCGCAAAATGGAACGTGGCGCCTTCGTTGACCTTTCCTTCGGCCCAGACGCGTCCGCCGTGCCGCACGACGATGCGCTGGACCAGAGCCAACCCCACGCCCGTTCCTTCAAACTCTTCCATGGTATGCAGCCGCTGGAAGACCCCGAAGAGCTTCTGCACATAGCGCATGTTAAATCCAGCTCCGTTGTCTTTCACGTGGTAGAAGAGTGTATCGTCTTCCGCGCGGCCACCGATCTCGATGACTGCCACGTCCCTCTGTCTCGTGTATTTGATCGCGTTGGAAATGAGATTGATCCATACCTCCCGCATCAAAATACTGTCACCTTGCGCCGGCGGCAGCGGATGGAGTTTAAACTGGAGCTTGCGGCCCGGCTCTTGCGCGGCGCACTTGTCAAAGGCCGCTTGCGCCAGGGCACTCATGTCCACCTCCGCCGGCTGCATCTCCTGGCTGCTCATCCGGGAGAACGCGAGCAGGTCGTCGATCAACTCGTCCATGCGCTTGGTCTCTGCGCAGATGACGCCCACGGTACGCTGGCCTTCCTCGTCGAGTTGTTTCGCGTGGTCCTCTGCCAGAACGCGCGCAAACCCGTTAATGGCTCGCAGCGGCGCGCGCAGGTCATGCGACACCGAGTAGGAAAACGCTTCGAGTTCCTGGTTGGCAGCTTCCAGTGCAGTGGTGCGCTCGACGACACGCCGTTCCAAGTCCGCGTTGAGCTTGCGGATTTCCTCCTCGGCCTCTTTGCGTTTGGTAATATTCCTTGCGAGGCCAAGGATGACCGGGCCAAGGGGCAGATGCGCCGCGCTGAGTGTCATCTCCACGGGAATGAGAGCGCCGTCCTTGCGTGTGTGGTGGCTCTCAAACGTAAACTGTTCACCTGCAAGGACCCTGTCCCAGAACTCATGCTTCCCAGACCGAATGGCCTCTGGATCTATGTCCGCGATTGACTTGGAAAGAAGTTCCTCACGGGAATAGCCGAGGCTTTCGCACAACTTGCGATTGACCTCAACGATGCGACCGGTCTCGTCGTGCATGATCACGCCGTCGGCAGCCTGTTCCATTATGGTGCGATACCTTTCCTCGCTCACCCGCAACATTTCCTGTTCCTGTTTGCGATTCAACGCAATGCCGATACTGGCGGCCAAGCCTTCAAGGAATCGGATGAACTCTGGCGTGAACCGTCCGGCTTGGCGGTCGTTCAACTGCAACAGGCCGACGATCTCATCGCCCGACCGCAGCGGGACGAGGGCGACCGACTCGTAGCCGGCGATGTTACAGCGGTTACGAGTGCGGCTCTGACGGTCTGCCTCCGTCGTCGAGGCCAGTAGTTGGGTGGTGCTATTGGTCCAGAAGCTGCCCCACTCGGTGAAGAATGGCAGGGCCGGGTTCGTCCGTCCGCAGAGGATGTGTCCACACATGCAATTGAGGACCGCATGGCCGGTCGCATCACGGATGATGATCCCCTCTCTGTCCTTGGCACACAGACTATTCTCCTCCCGCACGAAATCGTCTGAAAACCCGTTCTGCACACAGTAAGGGAAGTCCTCGCCCTGGCGAATCCGCAGGCCCACGGCATCGAAACCCGTTCTATTCCTGATCAGCCGTATCAACTCTTCGACCAAAACGTTCAGGTTGTTGGGGTGGTTCAGCAACTGCATGGCATCCAGGGCCAGTTGTTGATTCGCCTCCGCCTGCTTGCGGTCGGTGACGTTCATGGCGATGCCGATGAATTGTTCCGGGGCTCCCGTGGGGGTGCGCTTTACGACTCTGCCCCGGGTGAAGATCCAGTTCCACATCCCATCTTTGGCGCGAATGCGATGTTCGCTCTCGTAAACAGGGCTGTCGCCCCGCAAGTAGGCCTCGGCCTTGGGCATCCACTCCGGGATATCTTCGGGGTAGTGGTACGGCAGCCATTCCTGCAGCGTCTTGGGCAGTTCCCCTGATGTGTAGCCCAACATGGCGTGGAACTGATCATCGAAGTGAACCTCACCTCTATTGATATCCCATGTCCATACTCCAGCATTGCCCACTTCCAGAGCCATGGAGAACCGTTCAATGATTTCCCGCTCAGCCTCTTCCGCCCGCTTGCGCTCGGTGATGTCTCGCACGATTGCCTGGATTAACACCTCTCCACCCAACTCCAGACGGTTCAGACTCACCTCCGCGGTAAACGGTGTCCCATCTGCCCGGCAGTGTTCCCATTCAAAGAACTGCGGTCCTTCCGTCAAGGCCTGATGGATCTTCTCCGAGGCTTTCTCCTCGGAACTCCGCCCATCCGGTTGCATGGGCGGGGAGAATTTCTGAGGAGGCGCGCCTACAATCTGGTCCCGGCGGCAGCCAAACAGCAGCAGTGTCCGCACGTTGCAGGCAATGAACCGGTCCTGACGCATCAACATGATCGCGTCGTTGGCTGTTTCGAACAACGTGCGGTGTTTGAGTTCGCTTTCGCGCAACCCCTGTTCAACGAGTTTTTGTTCGGTCACGTCCCGGATGACCTCGATGGCGCCACAACGCCGGCCTTCCCGGTCAAACAGTGGCGTCGCAGCGCACCAAAGATGAGCGCCTTGTCCGCCTCGCAAGCATGGAACAAAGGTCTCGGCGTAAATCGTGTTGCCCTCTCGCTTGACAGATTTGTAGATGGCTTCCACCTCCGGCGGGGGCCGGTCCAGCAGGTCAATCAGAATCGGACGCCGCTCGCCAAAGAACGGCTCGGCGTAGGCGTAATCTCCCCGGCCCAACAACGCCTGCTTCTTCACGCCGGTCATGACCTCACAGGCGTGGTTCCACGCGATGAGCCGTTTGTCCTCATCGATCACAAACATGGCATCCGGCAGAAACTCAATAATATCTGCGAGCCGTTGCTCGGCCGCCTGTGTCGCCTCCTCAGTCTGCCTGCGCGTAGTGATATCCGTGGCTACACCGTCCCACACGACCTGCCCATTGGATGCTCGGCGGGGGCGGGCACACAGCCGCATCCAGCGCCACTGCCCACTGGCGTGACGCAGGCGCAGTTCCATCGTGAAGTCCGTCAAGTTCTGGAGACTGGCCGCCGCCGCCGCCTGTAGCGCTGCCGCATGCTCGGGAGCGAGCTGGCGGTGCAGCACGCCGGCATCGCGCATCGCGTCGGACACTTTCACCCCGTGCAATCGTTCCACGCCAGCACTGAGATAAAGAAACTGCGGCGTGCCGTCCGGCTCGAACGTGTATTGATACACGTAACTGTCAGGCAGGTTGTCGCCCAACAAGCGCAACCGTTCGTCACTCTCGCGCAGTGCCGCCTCCGCCGTGTGACGCTTCCGGTTCTCGTCCGCCTGAGTCAAGGCCCGCAACACGGCGGGGACCAGACGGTGGAGCCCCTGTTTGAGCACATAATCCGTCGCACCGTGGAGCATGGCGTTCACCGCCTGCTCCTCGCCCAATGTGCCAGTGACCAGAATGAAAGGGGTTTCGGGTTGTTTCAATCTGGCCAGTTGCAGGGCGGCAAACCCATCGTAGTCGGGCAGGTCGTAATCGGAGAGAATCAGGTCAAACTTGGTTTCTGCCAGCGCGGCCTCGTATTGCGCGCGGTTGCGCGCGAGCCGCACTTCGCAGGTCATCTTGGCGTTCTTTTGCAGCAAGTGTCGCACCAGTTCCGCGTCACTGGGGTTGTCTTCAAGATGCAGGATTGCCACCCGGTCATTCATTACAGCCCATGCCTGAAATTGTGCGCCTGCCGGCCGCCTGACACATGCAACTTCCATCCTCGCGTTCATTTTGTCCAATACTTGCTGTATTTCATTTCGCGTTGTGAAACTTTTTCCCTTCCCCGGCGTTTCACATCCAACGCGGGGCCGGGGTCACTGGCCGCACCCGCGGCCACTTAACCTTCGTGGCCCCACCCGCGCCAACCCGAACCTCCCGGCTGACCTCTGACGATTCGACCACCGATCGCTGCCGGCCGCGGTTCACGTGCCGCGATCTGGTCAGACTCCTGTATCGGGGCGCAACTCGGCACACGCGCCAAGAAAGAAATGCGCGAGGCAACCCCTCACCCGGCCGTCGGCCACCCTCTCCCCATCGGATGGGGAGAGGGCTGGGTGAGGGGGCTTCGGAGTGCGATTCGCGCATGATTCAAATGGTGCGTGTGCCGAGTTACGCCCCCTGTATCGCCGATACCCGAAATAGACTTGAAATCATCGGCTGCTTGAGGATGATATGCTCCCCGTTCACAAGGAGCAGTGAATGCCGACGTACGACAGCCCGGATTTGAACCACGACCAAGCCGGGATGTTTTATGATCTGGCGCAACCATCAACCATTGGGAACCCGTGCGCGAGGCGGCGAGCTATGTTATCGAGACTAGTCCCGATCCAGCCACGGCCATGAACTGGAAGGATTCTGGCACGGTGAGCAACTCCAACATAATGGTGAGCGGTCTCACTTGCGGAACGCGTGCTTGGATTCGAGTTAGTGCCGTTGGCGCGGTTGCCTCCGGCCCGTGGGGCGGCCTTGCCAGGATGGTGCGGTAAACAGAACAACAGCGTGCCCCGATGGGAGGGAACCCCGCCGGGTGCGCCCAACAGAGTCGTTCTCCGAGGAGATGTAAGACGTAAATGCAGACACAAAGCCGACAGCAATCGTCCCCCGCAATTAACAACTCCGGGGAAGGTGTTTTTTCACTGCCAAACCCGGCCATCTGTCGGGGCAAGATTATCCATCCGGAACTGGTTGAATGTTTGACGGACGCAGCGCGCCAGTGCCCCCACGCGCTGCGTTACGGCCAAGGTCATTACTGCCTGCACGCAGACCGGTTCGCAATCGCCCAGCGCACGGTATAGCGCAGACCCTTAAGGAGAGGGGATGGGAAGGGTGCGCGGTGCTGGCTGCCCTTATGTGCGGTGGGCGGCAACGCGCTGTCGCAGAACGCGAATGGATTCCAGCCATGCTGCCGTCAACAAGGCGTAGCAAGAACCAACCTGAGTGTTTCTCTTCCGATCAGGTTTTGCCGATTTGTCACTTGCTGATGAGCTTGGGTGGATTAGATTGGCAAATAATACTTGGGTAGTGCCGAGCTAGTGCCGATAGGACAACAAAAAACACATGCCGCTGAAGAGAGTGCGATCAAGTTACTGGTTGGAGGTGGTGGTTGTTGCTGGGGTCAGCGTTGCAACCTTCCTGCTGTCGGCGCGTTTCGATTTGGTAGAAGCCATCGTGCGTTTTTCGCGGGAACATGAGGGCTGGGAAATTGATGAGATCCTGACGGTAAGCGTTGTCCTCATGATTTTGCTGGCCATTTACGCCGTGAAGCGCTGGCGTGAGCTTATTGCTGCGAATCGTATCATCAAGCAGAAGAATGATGACCTGCAGAATGCATTTCAGGAGATCAAGCAGTTGAAAGGCATAATCCCGATTTGTGCAAACTGCAAAAAAATCCGGGATGATAAAGGTTATTGGCATCAAGTTGAGGTCTATATCGGTGAGCATACGGCAGCGGAGTTCAGTCATGGCCTGTGCCCTGATTGCGTGAAGAAGTTGCATCCAGGCATTGCTGAGAGATATCACACTCTCTCTGGCTGACCAAAGCCTGCAGACGGATGCGGGGGGGGCGCGACTGGCGATCAGAGGGATCGGTTTCGCCGCGAGGAAAATACCTGAATATCACCTCAACTGCAGATTCGGTTGTGCGTCAAGGTCGAGGGGGGTGCGCAGGCCGGCGTGGAGTTTATGCCAGCCGAGGCCGGCGATCATGCCGGCGTTGTCGGTGCAGAGCTTGCGGTCGGCCATGAGCAGTTCGAGGTTGTTGCGGCGGCAGGCGGCGGCGAGTAGGTCGCGCAACGCGCCGTTGCAGGCGACGCCGCCGGAGACCGTGACGAAACGGACGCGCATGGCGAGCGCCGCGGCGATGGCTTTGCCGACGAGCACGTCCACGACGGCTTGCTGGAAGCTGGCGCAGAGGTCAGAGACAATTTTGGATTTTGGATTTTGGATTTTGGATTCGGGGTGTTTGCGCAGCCAATAGAGCACCGAGGTCTTGATGCCGCTGAAACTGAAATCGAAGTCGGGGTCGTTGAGTTTACCGCGAGGGAAGGGGATGGCGGCAGGGTTGCCGCCGTGCGCGGCCTTCTCCACCTCCGGACCGCCGGGATAGCCGAGGCCGAGGAGCTTGGAGACCTTGTCAAACGCTTCGCCGGCGGCGTCGTCGGTGGTCTGGCCGAGAACGGTGTGGTCGCCGATGGCACGGACGTGGACGAGCATCGTGTGGCCGCCGGAGACGATGAGGGAGACGTTCGGCTCGAACGCACGACCCGCCGACAGCCACGGCGAGATGAGATGCGCCTCCATGTGGTTGATGCCGATGAACGGCAGGTTGCGGGCGAGCGCGAGCGATTTGCCGAAGGTCAGGCCGATGAGCAATGAACTGGCAAGACCGGGGCCGCAGGTGGCGGCAACGCCCTCGATCTGGTCAAGCGTGACGCTGGCTTCGCGGAGCGCGTCGGTGACGACGGTGTTGATGAGTTCGAGATGATGGCGCGAGGCCAGTTCCGGCACGACACCGCCGTAGGGGCGATGCAGGGCGATCTGGGAGGCGACGACGTTGGAAAGGATGCGAGCGCCGTCGCTGACGACAGCGGCGGACGTTTCATCGCACGAACTTTCGATACCGAGCACAAGCATAATGTGAATCCAGACGGGGCTATGAAACCATGAAACGCGCGAAATGCACGAAAGAATAGTGCGGCGGACGCACTTCTTCACAAACACTCTGGTAAATGCAGCCGAGTCCTTCTAACTTTCCGATGTCGCAAGCGAGTGAGAGATGCGGTAAACGACTTGGCATCAGTCTGAATGGAACCGTTCATCCAACTTTGTCCGGGCATCAGCTCGGCTTTTGAGGCGTTCTGGAAGCTGCGAGGCGAGCGGCACGTGGCATTTCTGGACAGCGCGCTGCCGGATGCGCGGCTGGGAAGACTCTCGGTGGTGGCGAGCGATCCGGTGCTGGTGTTCACGGCGCGTGGAGATCAGATTGAAGTGGCGGGCAAGACGACGCGGGGCCGGCGGTCGGAGAATCCGTTCGCTACGCTGCGCGAACTGGAGCGACGATTCTGCCCGGGTGAGGACGGCGGCGAATGGCCCCACGGTGCGTTGATTGGCTCGCTCGGCTACGGCTTGCGCCGATTTGTCGAACGGGTGCCGGCGCGGGTTGCGGATGATGTGGGTATCCCCGATGCATGGTTTGGTGTTTACGACCGTTTGATGGTGTTCGATCACGACAGCGGGCGCGCGACGATCATTTCCACGGGCGTGGATGAGAGCGGCCAGGCGGATTTGGACCGTGCTCGATGGCGCGCGGAGGAATGGCAGAATAAACTGGCGGTGAAGATCGCGCTGCCTCCGTCACCGCTGCTGGCGAGTGAGGGTGCGATAGGAGAGGTCGGTCGGGATGGGATTCACCGGGAATGTGGGAGGGGCCTTGGCGCCCCGACGGTGGGTGAGCGGACCATTGGTTTCTCGGACGGAGTCGGGGCGCTGAGGCCCCTCCCACATTCAGAACGCGTGTGGCTTGGTCAAGATTTCCAATCACATTTGGAGCCGTCACTGGAGTCGAATCTGACGCGGGATGACTACGAGCGCGCGGTGAGGCGGATTCTCGACTACATCGCGGCGGGCGACGTTTACCAGGTGAACTTCAGCCAGCGATTCCGGGCGCAGACGCCGGTGGAGCCGGAGTTGCTGTATCACGCGCTGCGCACAACGAATCCGGCGCCGTTTGCGGCGTATCTGGATTGCGGCGCGGGGCAGATTCTTTCGTCGTCGCCCGAGCGATTCCTGCAACTCCGCGGTCGTTACATCCAGACGCGGCCGATCAAGGGCACGCGGCCGCGCACGGGCAACGAGCAGGCGGACCAGAAGGCGGCGCGCGAGCTGATGATGAGCGCGAAGGACCAGGCGGAGTTGCTGATGATCACCGATCTGGAGCGTAACGACCTCGGCCGTGTGTGCAAGTTCGGCAGCGTGCATGTTCCTGAACTGGTGACGCTGGAAAGCTACGCAACGGTGCTGCATCTGGTTTCAACGGTCGAGGGCCGGCTCGCTGACGGTGTGATGGCGATGGATGCCATTCGCGCGTGTTTCCCCGGCGGCAGCATCACGGGCGCGCCGAAGATTCGTGCGATGGAGATTATTGACGAACTGGAGCCGATTGCGCGCGGTGTTTATACCGGCTCAATCGGTTATCTCGGTTTCAACGGCGTCGCTGATTTCAACATTGCCATCCGCACGATGGTTCACGAAAATGGCGTCGTGCATTTCCATGCGGGCGGCGGCATTGTGGCGGACTCGAAGCCGGCGCTGGAATACGAGGAAACGTTGCACAAGGCGCGCGGGATGGTGCAGGCGTTGGCGCAGGCAGAGGTGATGCGAGCCGTGTGCGGAGATCGAGACGTTGTGAGCGGAAGGCAACAAGGATGAGCCAGACGATTTATCGAAACGGTGAGTACGTGCCGGAGGAGCAGGCGGGAATCTCGCCGTTCGACCGCGGGTTGCTTTACGGGGACGGATTGTTCGAGACGCTGCGGTGCTACGACGGGAAGTTCTTCCGGCTGGATCGGCACATCGAGCGGCTGCGTTCCGGATTGAAACGGTTGGAAATCCCACTGGCGTTGGATGAGCAGGGTTTCGCCGGCGTGTTGAGGGAACTGGCGAAGCAAAACAACGTGGCAAGCGGTGTCGCGCGAATTGTAGTCACACGCGGCGTGGCGGAGTTCGGATTGTTGGGGAAACACGCACAGGAGCCGATGGTGCTGGTGACGTGTTGGGCGCAGGCGATGCCCGACATCAAGCGCTACGAGACGGGGATTCACTGCATTGTGGCCAACGAACGCTTATCGTCGGCGGCACATGGTTTGAAGAGTCTGAACTACATCGCCCAGATCCTGGCACGGCGGGAGGCAAATGCGGCCAATGCGGACGATGCGGTTCTACTCGACAGCCACGGGCACGTCGCCGAGGGATCGGCGGGCAATGTGTTTCTTGTTCGCGACCGGGAGTTGGTGACGCCAGCGCTGCAGCCGGAGATTTTGGCGGGGATCACGCGGGCGACGGTGCTTGAGATTGCGCGCGCCGACAAGCTCCCAACGGTGGAGCGAAGCGTGCATCAAAACGACCTGTTTCATGCGGACGAGGTATTTCTCACCAGCAGCGTGGCGGAGATCATGCCGGTGACGCGGATTGGAAGCCACTGGGTCCATCTGGGGCAGCCGGGGCCAGTCACGCGTGAGATGATTCGGGCGTATCGGGCGTTGGTGCTGCGGGAGGCAAAGTAAGTCTCGGAAGCCACCGGACCGTCGCTCGCCAGGACCCGCCGTTTATGCCTTGCGTATCAGCCGTTCCGCAGCGGCGACGACTTGTTCCACTTCGATCTGGCACAAGCACTTCACCTCGGGGACGTCTTTACACTCTGCCTTCATACAGGGCGAGCAAGGCAGCGAAACACGCAGGACGGCGTGGGTTGCTGCGGGGTAGGGGCCGGTCCGACGCGGGTTGGTCGGCCCAAAGATAGCGACGACCGGTGTGCCGACGGCGACAGCGAGGTGCATAGGGCCGCTATCGTTGGAGATGAGCAGGGCGGCGCGGCGCATCAGATTCAGCAACTGCGGCAGCGTTGTTCGTCCGGCAAGCACCTCGACGGGCGCGTGGGCGGCGGCGGCAATCGCTTCCGCGGTGATGCGTTCGTCGGGACTCCCGATGATGGCCAGACGATGATCGGGCCATAACGCGGCGAGTCGGCATAGCAGTTCGCTGAAGCGCGGCGCGGGCCAGCGTTTGGTGGGCCAGCGGGCGCCGGGGTTGACAAGGATGAGTTTCTCTGGTCCCGCGTTCGGGCCGCGCGGATCGGGCGCGAGCGGAAACTCCACGCGATCCACCTGGATGCCGAGCTGCCGCGGCACCATGAGGTAGCGGTCCACGGCATGCATGTGTGGGACGGAGATTTTGATCAGCTCGTTGTAGAAGTTCGTGGAGCCTTCGCGGCCGTCGGAAAGGCCGGTGCGCCGGCGGGCACCGGT
The DNA here is from genome assembly GCA_016235595.1 of Verrucomicrobiota bacterium. Classification (GTDB taxonomy): domain Bacteria; phylum Verrucomicrobiota; class Verrucomicrobiia; order CAIQCK01; family CAIQCK01; genus CAIQCK01. Next base: position 153,867 of record JACRJX010000044.1, on the reverse strand, counting down.
GGCGAGAGTGACGAGACTGCTGCGAAGCAGACATTGGAGGTCAATGGCCCAATCGAACCGCTCGCGGCGCAGCGCCGCCAGAAGACGGCCGAGTTCGGCCATGCCGTGCGGCGTGTTGTAACGATGGCGGGCAAACGAAATGACACGGTTGATGACCGGACAGTCGTCGAGGATGGGGGCAAGGTTCTCGTTGACCAGCCAGGCGATGTCGGCTTGCGGGAACGCATGACGCAGGACGCGCACAGTGGGCAGCGCGTGGATGATGTCCCCAAGGGAACTGGGCTTGACGACCAGGATTTTCACGCAGAGAAAACGACGATGGGCTATTTGCCGAGGCCCAGGCGGACGGCGAGTTTATCAGGCAGACCGGCCTGTCGGATTTTATACTGGACGGCGGGGATGTCGTAGTCGAGGCGCTTGATCTGAATGCGCTTGGCGTCGGTATCGTAGATGACGTAACCGGTTTTGGGATTGCCGTCGCGAGGTTGGCCGATGGAGCCGACATTGATGAAGTAGCGGCAGCCGGGCTTGACCTCGACGGTGCTCCATCCATGTTCGGTGCGGACCGGGCCTTCCTTGATGAACGCCAGCGGCACGTGCGTGTGTCCGAAGAAACAGATGCTGGTGGTCTGATAGCTCATCGAGGAGGCTGCGGCGAGGCGGTCAAACACGTAGCCCCAGCTTTGCGGCATGTCGAGCGTGGCGTGGACAAGCGTAAAGTCATGCACGAGCCGCACCAGACGCAGGTCAGCAAGGAATTTCTTGTCAGCATCGTCGAGTTGCTCGCGAGTCCAGCCGATCGCTTCGGCGGCGATGGGATTGAAGCTCATGGTGCTGAGATTGGCCGAGGCAAGGTGGTCGTGGTTGCCGCGGACACATGGGCACTTGAGCTGGTCGCGGATGATGTGGAGACACTCCTTGGGATTGGGGCCATAGCCGACGATGTCGCCAACGGATAGGTATTCGTTCACCTTCTCGTTTTCGGCGTCAGCCAGAACCGTCTGCAAGGCTTCCAAGTTTGCGTGTATATCTCCGAGGATTGCAATCTTCATCGGCGCGTCGGCACACTAACAGAGGGTTGCGGTTTTGGAAAGAGTCTTTGCGAGTCAGGAATGGAAAGCTCATCTTCGAGCTTCATCAGACGGCGGGAAATGTTCTTGTCAATCGTGTCCCAGTGCTCGCGGGGTTTGTCGGCGTATTCCCGGAGCCAGAGCTGGTGCCAGTAGTCGTAGGTTTCGCGGAGGCGTGACGGCGCGACGTTGCGGGCGCAATCCTCCAACCAGTAACCGGCCAGGCGCTGGAGGTAGCCCCGCCTCCAGTCGTGGCAGAGTTTCACGGCCTTGAGCGCTGCGTCGGCGGCTCCACAGAGGTCTTGAAACTTGTCGTGCAGCATCCAGGCGAGCTTTTCGTGGAGAAAGGCATTGTCGGGATTGTTTGCGATACCGCGTTCGAGCAGCTCGCGGCCAGCGCGGAACCAGAGGCGTTGGTCGCGCAAACGCACGGCGAGTCGTGGCTCATCCGGGGCATTGAACGCAGCGTGGCTCGCGTTCCACGCAAGATGCCAGCTCGCCATGTCCCAGAACAGGATGGCGCGCGGTTGGAGCGTGGTGACCACCTCAAAATCCTGTCGCATTGTGAACCAGCGGTTTTGTTCCCACGCAGCGTGCGCCGAAATCCAGAGGAAGTCCGCCACCAGCGCACGGAAGCCGCCGAGCAGCGCCAGCGACATGCCCTGGCCGACCATCTCACGAGTTTTTAGATTCAGTCCGATGCCTGCGGCGTGGGGGCGGTCAGCCGCCATGCTGGCCTCGAACGGCAGCTTGACCAGCGCGGCCACCACCAGCACCAGCGGAATCAGCACCCAATTGCGTTTCATGCGGTCAGATTTCGCGTTCGCGGAAGATTAGATGGGCGAGCGTGAGCATCACCAGCAGGTAGAACAGGCCGTAGGACAGGATCTTCAGCACCTTCAGCCACGGCAGCGGGTCGCCCGCAAACAAATCGTCGGCGACGTCAAACGCCGCCAGGTTGGGCATGACCCAGTTGACGAGGCCGGACATCAGCTTGCCCATCGGCGCCTTGCTGGTGGCGTAGAACTTCTGCGCAACCGGCACGAGATGACCGGCGAAATAAAGCATCGCCGACATCACCACGGTAAACACCATCGAGGTGGCGAAACTCGATAGCATCAATGTGATTGCCGCTACCAGCAGCAGCTTGACGAACGTCGTGCTCAGCGCCTTGACGATGTCGCGATAGCCCGCGGTCTTGTGAATTTCCTCCGCCGCCTGCTCGGCGCGCTGGTGTGCGGCCGTGAGCACTTTCTCTTTCGCTTCGGGCTTGAGTTCAGGCGAGCCGGCGACAGCGCCCTCGGCTGCCTCGACGGTTTCGCGATAGGTGGTGGTGGAGAGATGCTGGTCCTTGATAAAGACGACACCGAGGAACAACGATCCCATCAGCGTCACAGAAATAGCCAGCAGCAGCGCCACACCGACAAACTTGCCGAGGAGAAATTCCAGCCGGTGCACGGGCTTGGCGAGGATGGTGTAGATGGTGCGGTTCTCCAACTCCGCCGGCAGCAATTGCGCGGTGGCGACGATGGCGATGATGGCGCCGAAAATACTGACGGCGCCGAGACCGGTGTCTTTGATGAACTTGAGTTGGGTGATGTATTGGGATTCCTCGCCGAACGAAAAGATGCTGAAGAAGCTCGCGGCTCCGATCATCAGCAGCGCAAAGACGATCATGAAGTAAAACACCTTCTGCCGCGTCATCTCAATGAGCGTGTTCAACGCCATCGTCCAGATGCGGTTGAGGTTGAAATAGACTACATCGGGCTGGTGGAAAGCGGTGCTCATGGCTTGGTTGGCGGTGTGGGCGTTTGCTGCGCCTTGACAGCGTCGAGGAAGAGGCTTTCCAGCGTCGTCTGCGGATTCTCTATGCTGACCACGCTCGCGCCCCAATCCTCGACCCATTGCGCAATCTGTGCCCGCGCCGCTTCAGGCAGGTTTTCCACGGTGATGCAGAGCCGTTTCTGGTCGCGCAAAAGATCATCCACGCGGCCTTCGCGCACCTTGCGGCCCTGGTTCAGGATGCAGATGCGGTCGCATACGTCCTGAACCTGGGTCAGCAAGTGGGAGCAGAGCAACACCGTCTTGCCCATCGCGCGCAGCCGGATGATGAGGTCGCGGATTTCCTTCGAACCGATCGGGTCCACACCGGCAGTCGGCTCGTCGAGCAGCAGCAGTTGGGGATCGTGAACCATCGCCTGCGCGAGGCCGATGCGCTGAAGCATGCCTTTGGAGTAGCCGGCGAGCGGACGGCTCGCGGCGCTGGTGAGGCCAACCAGTTGGAGCAGTTCGTCCACGCGCTTGGTGAGTGCCGCGCTGCGCATTCCACAAAGACGCCCGTAAAACATCAACGTCTCCGCGCCGGTCAGGAAGCGGTAAAAATAAGGATTCTCAGGCAGGAATCCGACGTGGAGTCTCGACACGACGGACGTGCACGGCTTGCCGAATATCTTCGCCTCGCCGGCCGTGGCGCGAATCAGGCCAAGCGCCAGTTTCAACGTCGTGCTCTTGCCGGAGCCGTTCGGGCCGAGCAAGCCATAGACTTCGCCGGGCTGCACGTCTAGGTTTAGATGATCCAGCGCCAACACCATCTCGCGGCGCAAGCCGGTGCGGTATCGCTTCGTCAATCCTTTGATTTCGATGGCGGGTGTCACAGTTGTATGGAGAAGTTGCGGAACTCGCCCGTTGGTGGCTGCCATTCGACGGTCTTGGTTCGAATATAGGGGCCGAGGTCGCTGTCGCCAATATGTTGTATGAACCGGTTCAATTCTTCTTCCTCGCCTTCGAGCACAATCTCGACGCGGCCATCGTCGAGGTTGCAAACATAGCCAACGACATCAAAGCCGTGCGCAATCTGCCGGACCGTGTAACGGAACCCGACACCCTGCACACGTCCGGTGTAGATGATATGAGATCGTTTTAACATGCTGTTTGCGACAAGGTTCGCCCAGAACACCATCGGTTTCAATTTGGACAGTGAACATGGGGTGCGCGTTGTCCGGCGTTATTTCTATCGTTGTGTCTGCGGGCTTGTCGAGGGTTTATCTGATGGGCGAAGCGTGGGATTGGTTATATTGAACTGCATCTGTTCTCGTTTTGCGCCATGCCGACGCAGCAGGGCGGCGGCGGCGTGCAATGCATATCGGTCTGCGACGTCCAGCGGCGTGATGGCGTTGCCGGTTGGTCGGACGTCCGCAGTGGCTTTGGCATTTATGTCCGCGTTGTGTGCGATCAGCGTTTCGATGATGTTCGTGTCACTCCATGCAACTGCGTAATGCAGCGGAGTTCGGTTGTCGTGGTCCCTGGCGTTGACCTCCGCCTTGTGGGCGAGCAACAACTCGACCAACTCCCTGCTATTCCGCCAAGCCGCACAATGCAGGGGTGTGTAGCCGATGCTGTTGCGCGCGTTCACGTCAGCCTTGTTGCGCAGCAACAGTTCGGCCATTTGCGTATTGCGCCAGTAAGCTGCCCAGTGCAGCGCCGTCCAGCCGGCGTGGGCCTTGGCGTTGACGTCGGCCTTGGCGGCCAGCAACAGTTCGGCCAACTCAATATTGCCCATTTGCACCGTCACGTGCAGTGGCGTGTCACCGAGCGAGTCCTGCTCGTTCACCAACGATGGCGCTTGAGCCAGCCATTGCCTGACCCTGGCGGCGTCGCCAGCTTTGACGGCCTCGTGAAGTTGCGTCCTTTTGACCGGTTCGCACGCCACGACTGCGCAGAGCAGGATGGCCAGCAAGAAATTCTGATTGTTCGTCATAGCCTGACTACCATTGGAAATACTCTAATAATTCAAAACCGCAAAGTCACGCATGAGCATCCACAAAAGGTTTGACCGCGCGATTTTGGAGAGCATGATGGCGACGGTAACGAAAGGAGAAACGCATGAGCACGCCGAGTCAACCACCCCCCATACCGACCGCTGCGCCAAAGAAACACGGATGTTTTTTCTACGGATGCCTTACAAGCATCATCGTTGTCATCATATTGGTCATCGGTCTGGGAGGGTTTGCTTATTACGGTCTGAGCAAAGTCGCCGGCATGGCGGTGGCGTATACTGACACCGAGGCAGTGCAGTTGCCGAAGGTTAAAATGTCGGCGGCGGACTATGAGACGTTGTTGAAACGCGTCAAGGATTTCAAGATGGCGATGGATACCGGCAAGTCTTCCTTGTTGATGTTGACAGGGGATGAGTTGAACGCATTGGTCACAGGCGATGCGAGCAAGTCGGAATGGAAAGGGCGCGTGTGGTTTGAGATCAAGGACGGCAGCGTCAAGTGTCAGCTCAGCATGCCGCTGAATTCCATGGCGGTGATGCCGGGGTTGGGGGCGTTGAAGGGCCGGTATCTCAATGGTTCTGCTGCGGTGCTCCCAAGGATGGAAGGGGGCGCACTGAAGGTGTTGTTCCAATCGATGGAAGTGCGAAGCAAACCGTTGCCGGCACAGTTTCTGGAAGCGTTCAATCAACAGGATTTGATGAAGAGCGCCTCCGATGACCCGGATATCGCCGCATTCCTGAACCGGCTCGCAAGCGTGGGCGTCCAGGACAACAAGCTGATTCTCGTCGGCAAGGTGGCGCGCTGACGGGCAGGCTTCGGCGCTGGAACAACTTTGCGCTTGAGTGGGACGTGGCAGCCGCTACGCTGCTGCCGGATCGCAATGCAAGCCCTGTTGATCAAGGAGAATGTCATGAACCACCCTGCCTCCCAAGCATCCATCCAGCCGCAAGCTACACGGCGCGAATTCATCAAGACCACCGGTCGGATTGCCGCGGTCTCGGCGCTTGCGGGCGTCGCATTGCCGCACGTCCACGCCGCGGAAGACAACACCGTCCGCCTTGCCATCATCGGCTGCGGCCCGCGCGGCACCGGTGCGGTGGGCAATGCCTTCTCCGCGCCAGACAGCCCGTTCAAGCTTGTTGCGATGGCCGACCTGTTCGACGAGAAACTACAGAAGGCCCACGGCGCGCTCACACGGCAGTTTCCCGGGAAGATGGACGTGCCGAGCGAACGCCAGTTCATCGGCTTCGACGCCTACAAGAAAGCGATGGACTGCATCCGGCCCGGCACGGGCGACATCGCGATGCTGACGACGCGTGCGGCGTTCCGGCCGACGCACTTCAAACAAGCCGTCGCCCGCGGCTTGAACGTCTTCATGGAAAAATCCTTCGCGGCCGACGCCGGCGGGATCAAGCAGTTGCTCAAAACCAACGAGGAGGCGCTCGCCAAGGGCCTCAAGGTCGCCTGCGGTTTTCAATGCCGTCATTCCACCGCGCGGCAGGCGCTCATCGCCAGGATGCGCAACGGCGACATGGGTGACATCATTTTCATTCGTGCCTATCGGCTGCAATCTGGCGGCATGATGGGGCCGCACAAACCCGACGCCAACGAACTCCTCTGGCAGATCCGCCAGCCCGTTGCGCTCTTGTGGTCAAGCGGCGGCACTTGGATGGAAAACATGATCCACCAGGTGGACGAGTGCTGCTGGATCAAGGACTCGTGGCCCGTCAGCGCCCACGGCATGGGTGGCCGTGCGCCGTGGAGCACCGATTGCAGCCAGAATTTCGACAACTACACCATCGAATACACCTTTGCCGACGGCGCGAAGGCGCTTGTGCAGGGCCGTTTCTGGCCCGGCTGCTACAACGAGTTTGCCACCTTCGCTCATGGCACCAGGTGCGCCGCGCAGTTTTCCGGCAACGTCCACGCCGCCACCGTGCATACCTACAATGACCAGCGCATTGCCAACGACAACATCGCCTGGCAGGCGGAGAAAGAGGCGTGCGGCCCCTGGGATGCCGAGTGGCGGGACTTCCTCGATGCCATCCGCAAGAACCAACCCTATAACGAACTGAAACGCGCCGCGCTCTCCAACCTTGTTTCCCTCATGGGGCGCGCTGCCGTCCACTCCGGCCGCATCGTCACGTGGGAGGAAGCCACCTCGTCCACCTTCCGCTTCTGCGACGTGGATGCGCTCACGCCGGAAAGCAAGCCGCCGTTCATGCCCGACGCCCAAGGCCGCTACCCCGCGCCGATTCCCGGCAAGTGGAGTGAAATCTGAGGCGCGGAACGTGGAGTTTGTCTGAAACGGACTGCCTCACTACTGGTAACGCTTGCGGTCGTCCAACAGGCAGTTGGTGGCGACGCACTTTGCAACGGTATCGTCCTGCCTGACCAGTGGCCGCCGAAAGTGGCAGAACTGACGCGCGAGCCGCTTGCCACGCCAGCATATCTCGTCGTGCCTCCATCGGTGATCCCGATTGACGTGGGTCGGCAGTTATTCGTGGATGATTTCCTCATTGAGCGTACGACACTGAAGCGCAAGCATCACCTCGCGATGTATTGGTCGGGGAATCCAGTTCTGAAACCGGACAAGCCATGGGAAGGCAAGGGCGGCAGCGCGCGCGCGGGCGTGTTTAGCGACGGCGTCTGGTATGACCCGGCCGACAAGCTTTTCAAGTGCTGGTATTGGTCGTCGTTGAGTTCGTCAAAGCCGCTGCGGTTCTACACCTGCTACGCGACCAGCCGCGACGGGGTGCGGTGGGAGAAACCGTCGCTCGATGTTGTGGCCGGCACGAACGTCGTCTTGCACGACGACCCGGAGGCGTGGCGCAACTCCTGCACCGTTTGGCTTGATCTTGAAGAGAAAGACCCGCAGCGCCGGTTCAAGATGTTCCGCGTCGTTTGTAATGAGAAGATGATCAATGGGAAGAAGCAGAGTCCGAAGAAGATCAGGATTCACTTCTCGCCGGACGGCATCCACTGGAAACTTGCTGGCACCAGCGACGACTGCGGCGACCGCACGACGGTCTTCTACAACCCATTTCGCAAAGTCTGGGTCTTCGGCCTGCGCAGTAGCGGCAAAGAGGTCAGTCGGTGCCGTGCATACGTCGAGAGCGCCGATGCGCTATGCACCGCAAGTTGGGACCAGTTGCCGTCCTGCCGTAAACAATGGGTTGGTGCCGACAAACTTGACCCCGACCGTTCCGACCTTGACCTGCGTCGCATCCCGGAGCGGCCGTGGGATCTCGTGCCTACGCAGCTCTATAACCTCGACTGCGTCGCCTACGAGAGCCTGATGCTCGGCTGCTTTTCCATCTGGCGCGGTCATCCGAAGGCGGGTCGGCCGAAAATCAACGAAGTCTGCATTGGCTTCAGCCGCGACGGCTTTCACTGGACGCGGCCTGACCGGCGCGCGTTTTGCGGAGTATCGGAGAAGAAGGAGGATTGGAACTTCGGTAACGTACAGTCGGCGGGCGGTTGCTGCCTTGTCGTGGGTGACAGTCTCTACTTTTACGTCGGCGGCGCGGGCTTCCATGACGGCAGTTTTCATGCGGATCCGTCGTTCACGGGGTTGGCCATCCTGCGGCGCGACGGTTTTGCCTCGATGGACGCGGGTGTAAAGGAAGGCGTGCTCACGACGCGCAAGGTGACGTTCAGCGGTCGGCATTTGTTCGTGAACAGCGACACTTCCAAGGGCTGGCTATTGGTCGAGGTGTTGGACGCGGACGGCAATGTCATCGAGCCGTTCGCACGCAATAACTGCGAGTGGTTCGTCACCAGCAGTACGATTCATCAGGTGAAATGGAAAGGCGGCAGTGATCTGTCTGCGTTGCGGGGCAAGCCCGTCCGTTTCCGCTTCCATCTGATGAAGGGATCGCTCTACTCGTTCTGGGTCAGTCCAACGACATCGGGCGAAAGCCGCGGCTACGTGGGTGCCGGCGGGCCGGGATTCATAGGAACCACCGACACGGTTGGCGTTGCTGCCTACCGGGCAGCTTCTGATGTTACTTCACCGAATCGCTGATTGATTGCCATGACTTCCCACGACATCGTCCATCGCGCCATCAAATTCCAGACGCCGCCGAGACTGCCATTCTGGCAGCATTGGAACCACAAGATGGACGGCTTTCCCGACGACGTTCACAACATCTGGGAAATGGATCGCGCCGAGGCGGGCTGGTTCTTCGACAACGCCGTCATGGACGACTGGGGTTGCGGCTGGAGCAGCACGGAGTTGAAAAACATCGGCCAGGTGACGCAGTGGCCGCTGAGCGACTGGGCCGCGCTCGATGGCTACCGCCCGCCGAATCCGCGCAACCCGTTTTATTACGACCGGCTGGGCCCGCTCATCGCCGCCGCGGATGGCCGCTATGTCGTGCTCACGGCGCACAATCTGCTTTTCTCACGGCTGCATAAACTGCGCGGGTTTGCGGCCACGATGGAGGATTTCTACGCCGAGCCGGAGAAGATCAACCGCGTGCTGGACATGATCGTGGATTTCAAGCTCCAACAGTGCGACGAACTCCGCCGCCGTTTCGGCGACCGCATCCACGGACTTTTCATGGCCGACGACTGGGGGACGCAGGAAGGGCCATTCATCAGCCGCAAGACTTTCGACGAGTTCTTTGCGCCGCGCTACCGGACGATCTTCAAGGCCGTCCACGACTGCGGCTGGCACGTCATCCTCCACAGTTGTGGGCGGATCAACACCTTCGTGCCGGCGCTCATAGAACTGGGCGTGGACGTGCTAAACATGCAGCAGTCGCGCAGTTACGGCATTGAGGAGTTTGGGGCGCAATTCCGCGGCAAGGTCTGCTTCCTAGCCACCGTGGACATCCAGACCACCCTGCCGCGCGGCAACGAAGCCGAAATCCGCGACGAGGCCCGGCTGCTGGTCAAACACTGGTCCACCCCGCAGGGTGGCCTCATCGCGTTTGACTACGGCGCATGGGAAGCGCTCGGGGTTCGCCCTGAAACGCCGCGCATCATGTTCGACGAGTTCTTCAAGCTCAGCCAAGACACGAAGTCTGCCGCCTGACGGGGGATAGAAGGGGCGTTGGTCCCGATTAGAGTGTTCTGGGTCTCATTTTGGTCTACACTTCTCATTTCCTGTTGATTTTTGCCGCGTGACGGCGAGGCAGGAGGCGTCTATAGTGCGCGCCGAGTAAAAAGCGTTGACGTGATTTTTTGGCGTCCGCTAGGCTTGGTTCTTTGGCAATGACGGCTACGAGCACAACAACGGCGGTGAATCGGCGGAAACGGCTGCCGCAATGGCTGCGGCTGAGCCTGCCGACGGACCGGCGTTTTGCGCAGACGGGCGGACGGCTCGGCACGTTGCGGTTGCACACGGTTTGCGAGAGCGCGCGCTGCCCGAATCGTTGGGAATGCTGGTCGCGCGGCACGGCGACGTTCATGATCGCCGGGGACCGCTGCACGCGGGCGTGCGGCTTCTGCGCGGTAACGACGGCAAAGCCATTGCCGCTGGACCCGGAAGAACCAAAACGCGTGGCGGAGGCAGTCCGGCAGATGTCGTTGAAGCATGTGGTGGTGACGAGCGTGGCGCGCGACGATCTGGCGGATGGCGGCGCGGAGCATTTCGCCCGGACGATTCGCGAACTGCGCGCGTTGTGTGGCGAGGATTTGGCAGTGGAAGTGTTGACGCCGGATTTCGGCGGCCGGCTTGAGCCGGTGGAAACGGTGCTGGCGGCGCGGCCGGATGTGTTCAACCACAACATCGAAACGGTCCGGCGGCTGTCGGCGAAGGTGCGGCATCGGGCGACCTATGAACGGACGCTGTCAGTATTGCGGATGGCGTCGGAGTGGATCGGGCGGTCTGCCAACGGCCGGCGGGTGTATATGAAGTCGGGTCTGATGGTCGGGCACGGTGAGACGGAGTCCGAGGTGCTGGAGACGATGCACGATTTACGTGCGGCAGGTTGTGAGTTGTTGACGATTGGCCAATATTTACAGCCGACGCCGGCGAATCTGCCGGTGGTGGAGTTTGTGCGGCCGGAAGTGTTTGTAACACTGCGCCGGGCCGCGTTGAAGATGGGATTCGTCCATGTGGCGAGCGCACCGTTGGTGCGGTCGAGTTATCACGCGGACAAATTCAAGCAGAAGACAGGAAGTGAATTATGAAGAAAGCGACAGAGTTTGATGCGAATTTCATGCAGGAGGCCAACCGGCTGAGACGGTTGCCGCCCTACCTGTTCGCGGTGATTGACCAGTTGATCAAGCAGCAGACGGCAGCCGGCAAGGACGTCATTGACCTGAGCATGGGCAGTCCGGATCTGCCGCCGCCGCCGAACGTGGTGGCTGCGATGGCCGAGGCGGTCAAGCGCCCCGACGCGCACGGTTATTCACGCTATGACGGCGAGATTGAGCGCGGTCTGCGCAAGGCGATCGCGGACTGGTATCACCGGAAGTTCAATGTTGAACTGAACCCGGCCACGGAAGTGCTGCCGCTGATTGGCTCGAAAGAGGGCCTGGCGCACCTGTCATTCGGGTTCCTGAATAACGACGACATCGCGCTGGTGCCGTCGCCGACGTATCCGATCCACTTCAACGGCGTGATCATGGCCGGCGGCATTTTGTATCAGCTGCCGTTGCTGGCGGAGAACAAGTTCCTGCCGGTGGTGGACAAGCTCGACCCTCACGTGGTTAGGCAGTCGAAACTGATGATCCTGTCCTACCCGCACAATCCGACGGCGGCGACGTGCGACATCGGTTTCATGCAGCAGATGGTGGACTGGTGCAAACGCCATCACATCATTCTTGCGCACGATTTCGCTTACAGCGATTTCGTCTATGACGGTCATAAGGCGCCGAGCGTGTTCAACGCCAAGGGTGCGAAAGACGTGGCCATCGAGTTTCACAGTTTTTCGAAGAGCTACTCGATGGCTGGCTGGCGGCTGGCGTTTGCGGTCGGCAACGCGAGCATTCTGAAGACGCTCAGCAAGACCAAGAGCTACATTGACTTCGGAATCTTTCGCGCGACGCAGCTCGCGGGTATCGAGGCACTCAACGGCCCGCAGGATTCCGTCAAGCACGCGGTGGAGACGTATTACAAGCGCATGAAGTTGTTCGTCGATGGACTGAATGCGGTCGGTTGGGAGACGGCGATGCCGGGAGCGACGTTCTACATTTGGGCGCACATCCCGCTGAAATACAGCGCGCTGACCTCGATCGAGTTCTCGCAGTTGATGATCGAAGAAGCCGGTGTGGCATGCGCGCCCGGCACCGGTTTTGGCGAATACGGCGAAGGTTATGTGCGGTTCGCGATGGTTCAGGGCGAGGAACGCCTGAAGCAGGCGATCAAGCGCATCGGGCAGATGTTGTCCGTGGGTTGAGTTTCGAGAGAGAAGAAATCCGCGGAACCAGGACACGATTGATGTCAAAGCGAGTTCTATTTTTCTACCTGACCGAAGGCTCCGGCCACCACGGCGCCGCCCTCGCTGTGAAGCGCGGGATGCAGGTGTTGGACCCCGGGCTGGTGAGCGCGGAATACGATTCATTCAAATACGCAAGCCCGTTGTTGGCGAAGATCGTGTTGAAGACCTATCTTGGCGTGCTCAAGACGGCGCCGGGATTGTGGGAATGGATGTATGACAACCCGCGTTTCAAGGCGCGCACCAGTGGCATCCACGATCGTCTGAACCGCAAGAATGCCGCGCGGCTGGAGTCGTTGCTGCAGGAGTTTCGTCCTGATGCCATCGTGTGCACACAGGCGTTCTCGTGTGGTGTCATGGCGGACTACAAGATGCGCAGCGGCGTGACGCTGCCGCTCGTGGGAGTCATTACGGACTACGTCGCGCATCGCTACTGGGCGCACGGCCAGGTCAACCTCTACTGCGTGCCGACGGAGGCGACGCGCAAGGCGCTGATTACCGGCGGTGTGTCGCCGGAGAAGGTGCTCGTCACTGGCATTCCGGTAGACCCGGTTTATAAGGAAGAACCCAATCGCGCTGCGCTTTGCGACAAGCTCGGCTTGCGCCGGGATACGACCAAGCTGCTGATCATGGGTGGAAGCCAGGGGCTTGGACCGTTCCGCACGATCCTGAAGCGGTTGAACAAGATTCGGCGTCCGATCGAAGTGATGATTCTTGCCGGCATGCATGAGAAAGTGCGCGAGCGGCTGGAGGAGCTGCGGCCGCGACTGATTCACCCGACGCACATCTACGGTTTTGTGAAGAACGTGCATGAACTGATGAGCGTCGCTGACCTTGCAGTCACCAAACCGGGTGGCATGACCACAGCCGAGGCGCTGGTCAAGCGCCTGCCGATGATCATCATCAATCCCATTCCCGGCCAGGAGATGCGCAACACCGAGTTCTTGCTCAAGTCCCGCGTCGCGGTCCAAGCCGAGACCATCTACGACCTGCCGCCATTGATTGAGCAACTGCTATCGCGTCCCGACAAGCTGGCAGCCATGCGTGCCGGCTGTGAGCCGCTGCGCCATCCGGATTCCGCACGCGACATCGCGCAGGCCGTGCTGCGGCTGACGCAATGAAATACGGGTTGTTCCGCGCAGCAGCAGCGATTACGCGGATCGTGCCGCGGGCGGTGGCGCTGACAGTGGCGAGCTGGTTGGGGCGGGTGTATTTCGCGTTGAAGCAAAGCGAGGCGGGAGAGGTCGCCTCGAATTTACGGCGAATCGCTTCGTTTCGGGGCGAGTCGCTGGGCGAAAACGCGGCGCTGAATCGAGCGCGGAACATTTACATCAGCTTCGCGAAAACCGTCGCGGACTACTTCTACTTCGGTCCTGCAAGCCGGGCGGACGCTTTGAAGGCATTGGTGGAGGTGGAGAACATTGAATCACTCGGCCGCGCGCGAGCGGCGGGGAAGGGGACGGTGGTGGTGACGGCGCATCTTGGCTGCGTTGAGAATGGTGGAGCGACCATCGTGCGGCACGGATACAAGTTCAACGTCGTTGCATTGCCGATGGCTGACCCGCGGGTGGATAAGCTCTTTCGAGCGCAACGCGTGGGACGAGGAATGCAGGTGATCGAGGTGGGCCGGGCTACTCGTGAGTGTCTGCGCGCGATTCAACGCAACGAAATCGTTGCTTTATTGGGGGATCGTGACTTTACGCGCAACCGCGACACGACAGTGTTTTTCGGCGCGCCCGCGCGGCTTCCAAGCGGACCGGCACGGCTGGCGCTCGCCACCGGCGCGCCCCTCGTGTTGGGGTTCTGTGTCCGACTTCCGGATGACCGATACAAGCTCTTCTTCTATGACCCGATCTTCACGGATAAGACGAAGGATACCGTGGAGACTCTGAACCGCCGGATTGCGGAGCTGGTCGAACGCGCAATAGGCGATCATGCGGAACAATGGCACCTGTTTCACAGTCCATGGAACGTGGAAAAGGACTGGTCATTGGCGCAGGTTTACACAGCGAATGGATGAAGCGTTTTTTTGGACTCGCGAGATGAATCTTCCGAGCGAGAACCTTATTGCGTTGATCCCGGCTTATAACGCGGCAGGCCATGTCGGCAAGGTGGTCCAGCGGACGTTGGCGCAGGTCGGGCGCGTGTTGGTGGTGGACGACGGTTCTACGGACGGCAGCGGCGACGAGGCGCGTAAAGCGGGCGCGGAGGTCATCCGGCACTCGGTCAACCGCGGCAAAGGCGCGGCGTTGAAAACCGGGTTGGCACGGTGTGCGGGACTGGGCTGCGAGTGGATCATTCTCCTGGACGCCGATGGCCAGCACGACCCTGACGATATCCCGCGGTTGCTTGCCGGACGTGACAGCGGGGCGCGGTTCGTGATCGGCAATCGGATGACGCAGACGGGCAATATGCCGTTCACGCATCTCATGGGAAACCGGCTCAGTTCGTGGACCCTGAGTCGCTTGTGCCGGCAACCGCTGCCGGACAGCCAGTGCGGATTCAGGGTGTTGCACCGTAGCATGCTCGATGTGTTGAAGCTGACAGCGGATCGCTATGAGGTGGACAGCGAGATGTTGATCCTTGCCTCGCGGGCCGGCTATCGCATTGTCAGCGTTCCTGTCGCGACGATCTACGCGGATGAACAGAGTCACATCCGGCCCGTGAAAGATACGCTTCGGACGATCCGGCTGCTGCTGCATTATTGTCATGAACACTGACGGCTCCCGCCACTCGTGGGAACGTGACACACCGGACTACTGGCGTGCGAAGATGGTTGCGGAACAACTGCGCACGCGGAACATACGGGACGAGCGCGTGTTGGCGGCTTTTGCGAGGGTGCCACGCCACTTGTTTTGCCCCGACGCCAGCATGTCGGAAGCCTATGCGGATCATCCGGTAGAAATCGGGTGCGGCCAGACGATTTCACAACCTTATATGGTGGCGTGGATGTTGGAAGTTGCGCGATTGCATAGCGGGGATCGAGTGCTGGAGATCGGCACCGGTTCCGGGTATCAGGCGGCGTTGTTGGCGCAACTGGTGGTGCAAGTGTTCAGTGTTGAACGGATTCCAGAGTTGCTGAACGCGGCGCGGGAACGGCTGGCACGGCTTGGTGCGGAGAATGTGACGTTGCATTGCGGCGACGGCAGCGGCGGCTGGCGGGAGCACGCGCCGTTTGACGTGATCATTTACGCCGCGGCCGCTCCGGAGGTTCCACAGCAGGTTCGGGGTCAACTTGCCATTGGCGGACGGTTGTTGGCGCCGGTTGGGTCGTTGCATCACCAAAATCTGCTGCGCGTTGAGCGGATGGCAGAGGGAACGTATCGTGAGCAGGAACTCGGCGGCTGTGCCTTCGTGCCGTTACGCGGGATGTTCGGGTGGAAAGATTAAAAAAACGCGCCGAGAGCGAAGTTTGCGTGGACAGCGCAGGGGGTTTGTGTTACCAACACGGTTCCTTTGCGTTGGCGAGCGGGTCTGGCAGACCGTGCGCCGCGCAGTTCGGCCGGGGCGTAGCGCAGCTTGGCTAGCGCGCTTGGTTCGGGACCAAGAGGTCGCGGGTTCAAATCCCGCCGCCCCGACCACTTTTCCTCACAACAACCGTGAGGAAAGTGTGTCTTCCCCCAGACTGAACAGGACTCCACGCCTATGTTTTGCGGATTTCTCGAACGCCGCCGCAATAGGGCGCGAGAATCTCAGGAAGCAGCAGGGAACCGTCGGGTTGCTGATAGGTTTCCAAGAGTGCGACATAGAGGCGGGCTAGCGCCGTGCCACTGCCGTTCAGCAGGTGCACGAACCGATTCTTGCCATCCTTGTCCTTGAACCGGATGTTGGCGCGGCGGCTCTGGAAGTCCTCGCAGTTGGAGCAACTGGACACTTCGAGATAGGCGTTCTGGCCCGGAGCCCAGACTTCGATATCGTAGGTCTTGGCGGAGGCGAAGCCCATGTCCCCTGTGCAAAGCAGGATGACGCGGTAATGCAATCCCAGCAACTGCAGCACCTTTTCTGCGTTGGCGAGCATCTTTTCCAGTTCGTCGTAGCTGTTGTCAGGGTGGGAGAATTTCACCATTTCCACCTTGTCGAACTGGTGGACGCGGATCATGCCGCGCGTCTCCTTGCCGGCAGCGCCCGCCTCGCGCCGGAAGCACGGCGTGTAGGCGCAATAGTAGAGTGGCAACTGGTCGTGCCGGAGGATTTCGTCGCGGTGGATGTTGCTGACCGGCACTTCGGCCGTTGGCGCGAGATAAAGCTCGTCGTCACGCAGGCGATACATGTCCTCCTCGAATTTCGGCAACTGTCCCGTGCCAATCATCGAGGCGCGGTTGATGAGAAACGGCGGGAACATTTCGGTATAACCGTGCTCCCGCGTGTGCAGGTCGAGCAGGAAGTTGATCAGCCCGCGCTCCAGCCGCGCTCCCGCGCCTTTGTAGAGGATGAACCCGCTTCCGCTGATTTTTGTCGCGCGCGGGAAATCAAGGATATCCAGCGCCTCGCCGATCTCCCAATGAGGCTTGGGCTTGAAAGCAAACTCCGGTTTCTGGCCCCAACGGCGGATTTCGGGATTGTCGGCCGAGTCCTTGCCCGTCGGGACGATGGGATGGGGGAGGTTGGGGATGGTGAGCAGAATCGCCCGCAATTCCTCATCCACAGCCGCGACTTCGCGATCAAGCGCGGCGATATCATCGCCGACTTTCTTCATCGCCGCCACCTTGTCGGCGGCGTCCTGCCCCTTGGATTTCAGCGCGCCGATCTCCTTGCTGACGATGTTCCGCTGGGCCTTCAAAGCGTCCGCATCGGATACGAGCTTGCGCCGGCGCTGGTCCAGCGCGGCGATTTTGTCCACGGCGGCTTCGTCGCCTCGCCCGCGGTCGGCTAACCGTTTCCTGACCGCATCCGGATTGTCGCGTATGAGTTTGATGTCGAGCATGGTATTGCATCATAAGTCACGTGCCCGTCGAGTCAAGCGCGGCTCCGCAGATTGCCAATCAAAGCTTGAAGGTTTCGCCCGCTTCTGTTGCTCTGATAACACTCAGGAAGGTTTATTCATGAAACATATCTTGTCACTCGCGCAGGTCGCCTTGCTGGCGGCTGCTCTCGCGGTCGTCACTCCCGCTTCGGCCAACGTCAAGCTGCCGCATGTCTTTGGAAGCCACATGGTCCTGCAACGCGACCAGGCGTTGCCAGTCTGGGGGTGGGCCGACCCGGACGAAAAAGTTTCCGTGCAGATTGGAGACCAACCGGCGGTGACCGCCACTGCCAACAAAGCGGGCGAATGGAGTGTGACGCTGCCGAAGATGGCGGCGGGCGGGCCGTTCGTGATGAAGATCGCCGGCAAGAACACCGTTACACTCGAAGACGTGCTGGTCGGCGAAGTGTGGCTTTGCTCCGGACAGTCGAACATGGAGATGGTTGTTGCCAGTTGTGTGAACGCGCAGCAGGAAATCGCTGCCGCCAACTATCCCAAGATTCGCACCATCAAGGTTCCCAAGCTGACTGCCAGCGTGCCTGCCAGGGACTTCCCCGGCGAGTGGCAGGTTTGCAGTCCCGAAACTGCTGGCGGATTCACGGCGTGCGGGTTCTTCATGGCGCGTGAGCTTCAGAAGAAGCTGAACGTCCCCATCGGCCTCATCAACTCATCCTGGGGCGGCACGCGCATCGAACCGTGGACGACCCCGGCGGGCTTCGCGCAGGTGCCGACACTGGCGGACATCCAGCAGAAGATCGCGAAGGCCGATCCCCACGCGGCGGAATTCAAGGAAGGTCTGGGCAAGTACCTCGACAAGGTGGAGGCGTGGACCCAGGCGACACGGCAATCCATCACACAAGAAAAGCTTATCGCGCCCATGCCCGAGTTCCCGCAGGAGTTTGTTCCGCTCGCTGCGCGGCCCGGTCCACACGGGCAGCCCACGACGCTCTACAATGCCATGATCCAGCCCCTCGTGCCGTTCGCCATTCGCGGCGCGATCTGGTATCAGGGTGAATCCAACCACGCGGAAGGCAAGCTCTATACCGAGAAGATGAAGGCGCTCGTCAAAAGCTGGCGTCTGCTCTGGAATTGCGAGCTTCCCTTCTATTACGTGCAGATCGCGCCCTTTCCGTATGGCAACGAAAACCCGGCGGTGCTGGCCGAGTTCTGGGAAGCGCAGGCCGCTGCCCTTGAGATTCCCAATACCGGCATGGTGGTGATCAGTGACGTTGGCGACTACAAGGACATTCACCCGAAGAACAAACAAGAAGTCGGCCGCCGTCTCGCGCTTCTCGCATTGAAGAACCTCTACGGCCAGAATGACCTCATTTGCTCCGGCCCGACCTTCAAGGCGATGGTCATCGAGGGCGATAAGATACGCGTCCGATTCGACAATATCGGGGGCGGCTTGGCCTCGCGCGACGGCAAGCCGCTCAACTGGTTTGAGATCATCGGCAAGGAAACCGATTGGACCAAGGCCGCCGCCGCTATCGAAGGCGACTCGGTGGTGCTCTCATCCGCGAAAGTCACAGCGCCGGTGGCGATGCGCTTTGCGTGGAACAAATCCGCCGAGCCGAACCTGATGAACAAGGAGGGACTGCCCGCGTCCGCGTTCCGGAGCGGCAAGGAGCCGCAGGTGGACATTCTCTCGCTGAATGTCCCCGAAGCAAAAGACTACGAACTGCTTTATGCGCTCGATCTTGCCAAGGCGGGCAAACAGATCACCTACGACGTGGACCGGCGCGCGCAGATCATCGGGCCGATTGACCGGGTTGCCTATTTCTTGGAACTGCGCAAACAAGGTGAGCCGGCGCAGTGGGTCTATGTTTCGATGGACACGTTCACCACGGACCTGTCCAAGCTGGGAGTGCCCACCGTCGCCTCCAAGGCGAAGTTCCAGACGAAGGTGAGCCACATGAACGTCCTTTCCAGCGACCCGCGCATCACCGCCGGCAATGACCTCGCCGGCAATATCGAGTTCTGCCCGCACAACTACGGGCCGCGCAATGCTGCCGGCATTCCCAACGCTTCCGACGGCGTTTGGGACTTCGGCGACGAAATCTCCGACCCCGAAGACGGCTATGGCTGCATGCAGATACATAACTTCAACGCCAAACAGACCCTGTTCGCCCTTAACAACTGGAAAGCCGGCTCTGGCGCAGATCTCGGCATTGGCAACAGCGACCCTCACGCGAGCGGTGGACGCACCTTGGACTGGACGTTCAACCACAACGCTGCCCAGTATGTGGTCAAGCAACTAAAAGTACTCGTGCGCCTGAAGAAGTGAGCGAGGGTATTCTGCGTCGCAGGTTGGCTCTGGGAGCTGGCTGCGCGCCGAGCGTCTGGCCTCGCTACCGCAACTTTGCCGCAAGCGAGCTTCCGCGTAATTCACACGCCCAATGTGCCTTCCTTGCGGAGGGATTTCAGACTCACTCGCACGACAGAAAGTCGTTTTTCGCTCGGTCGTGCCTGACGCGCGACGCATTTTGGACGTTTTTGGATGAATTTGCTGGCCAAGATGGGAGGGAATGGATACGCTGCACAGGGTCAGCGCATATGATAGACAAGAACCGTGATGGTCATCCTATCCGGTGTACAATTCGCAGCAAGACACTCCGCCTTCTGATTGTCGAGGATTCCGCTGATCACGCGCTGTTGTACGCAAAGATCCTGCGGGAAGGTGGTTACGACCTCGTGTCGGAGCGCGTGGAGACAGCCGGGGCCATGCGCGCGGCACTCAGCCGAGGCTCATGGGACGTTGTTATCTCGGACTACAAGATGCCGTTCTTCAACGGGCTGGCGGCTCTGCAACTGCTCCGGGAGAATGGATTGAGCATCCCCTTCATCATGGTTTCTGGCTTCATCGGCGAGGAGATGGCTGCTGCGATCATCAGGGCTGGCGCTGAAGATTTCCTGTCTAAAAGCAGTTTGTCGCGGCTCACGCAGGTGGTGGAGCGGGCGATGAACGAGACCGGGGAGCGTCGGCGGCGCGAACACGTGGAGCAAGCGCTGCGGCAGAGTCAGGGAAAACTCCGAGCCATTTTTGACCAGGCCTTCCAGATGATGTGTTTGCTGACGCTTGACGGAACTCTCTTGGAAGCCAACAAAACGGCGTTGGATTTCATCGGGGCAAAAGAGTCGGATGTTTTGGGCAAGCCTTTCGGGAGTACACCGTGGTGGAACCTATCGAAGGAAGTTCATGAGGAACTGCACAAAGGCATCAAGGCGGCTGCGAAAGGGAATCATGTGCGGTTTGAAACCAGCCACCTGGCAGTCGATGGTCGTCAGCATCACATAGACTTCTCACTCAAACCCGTAAGGAATGACACCGGTCATGTGGCTTTCCTGATCGCCGAAGCACGCGACATCACAGAGCGCAAATGGGTGGAGGAGGTGCTGCGGCAAAGCGAGGAACGTTTCCGATCCATCGTCGACAACACCAACGATGGGATACTCATTGTCGACACGACCACTCAAAAAGTCCTGTTCGGCAACCCGATGATCCACCAGATGCTTGGCTGCACGCCCAAGGAACTGATAGCGATGGGGATCAGTGATATGCACCCGCAGAAGGATCTCGCTGTCGTCAAGGAGGCATTTGACAAGTTGGTGCGGCGGGAGATCAAGGTGGCTCAGGGAATCCCTGTGAAGAGGAAGGACGGCAGCATCTTCTACGCGGACATCAACTCGTTCCCCGTTCAACTGGAGGGTAAGGCCTGTGTGGTTGGTTTCTTCCAAGACGTGACTGAACGCAAGCAGATGGAAGAAATGATTCAGAAGCTCGACGAGGAACGGGAACGGCGTGTTGCTGAGCGCACCGCCCAATTGGAATCTGCCAACAAGGAACTCGAAGCGTTTGCCTACTCGGTATCCCATGACCTGCGCGCGCCGCTGAGGGCCATCAGCGGTTTTGCAGGCGTTCTGGCAGAGGGTCAGGCGAAACAACTCAACGCGGAAGGCCAGCGCGCTGTAGAAGGCATCCGCGCCGAAATCGGACGCATGGACGAGTTGATTGACGATCTGCTCGCGTTTTCCAGGACGGGCCGCCAGAAAATCCAGCCGGCAGCGGTGGACATGAGCGCTCTGGTGCAAGCGGCCTTTGACGAGTGCTCGGCGCAAGCATCGGGTCGCGACATCCGGTTCAAGCTGCATCCACTGCCGCCGGCACGAGGCGACATCGGTTTACTGCGCGAGGTGTGGACCAATCTCATTTCGAACGCCCTTAAATACACGAGACAGAAGAACGTGGCGGTCATTGAGATCGGTGGTCGCGCGGAAAACGGGAGTCTTTTCTATCACGTGAAAGACAACGGAGCCGGATTTGACATGCGCTACGTGCAGAAGCTCTTTGGGGTCTTCCAGCGACTGCACCCGATGGAAGAATTTGAAGGAACGGGCGTGGGTTTGGCGTTGGTCCAGCGCGTGGTCTTGCGGCACGGCGGCCGTGTGTGGGCCGAAGGAAAGGTCAATGAAGGCGCCACGTTCTATTTTGCGCTGCCCAGACACGTCGAATCCAGTTCTCACGATTCGTGACCGATTTGTTTGGGGGCCGGTCGGCTGGTCACGGGAGTCGCGCTGCGCGTGGAGCGTTGAACAGGGACGCAGTTGAGGGAAAGCCTCAGCCTGCATCAACGCGTCCTTGAGGGTGGGCGGTTGTTGTGCTGGAGTGTGAGGTGTGAGTACAAAACCGTCTTCACTTGTTGTTCTCATCACCGGTGCCTCGGCAGGGATTGGCGCGGCCACGGCGCATGAGCTGGCTCGCGCAGGTTGCCGGCTGGCGCTGGCGGCACGACGCAAGGAGCGGCTGGAGGACCTGGCACGGGAGTTGAAGCAGCAGCACAACACCGACGCCTTCGTCTGTGCCGTTGACGTGCAGGAACCGGAGCAGGTTCGCGCGATGGTGGAGTCGGTCGCCCGGCACTTCGGACGTCTCGACGTGCTCATCAACAACGCAGGCGTGCTCCGTTTGGCGCCGCTGCTTGCGATGCCGTTGGCCGAGATGGAGCATCAGATGAACACGAACTTCTGGGCGGTGATTCACTCCGTCAGGGCCGCCGCGCCCGTCATGGCGCGTCAGGGCGGCGGGCACATTATCAACATCGCGTCCGCCGCGAGCCACCGGGGCCTGCCCTATATGGCGGTCTACGCCGCGTCGAAGTGGGCACTCACAGGCTTGACCGAGAGCTTGCGAGTTGAACTTGGCGTGGAGAATATCTGTTTCACGACGGTGTATCCGGGTGTGATTGACACGGACATGCCGCGCAACTTGGATCGTTCCCGTTTGCCTGCGGACTATCCTGATCACCGCTCATCACGGTTGCCGGTCGGGCGCGTGGCGCGGGCCATCGTTCGCGCGGTTTGCAACAAGACGGTCGAGGTTTATGTCCCGTGGTGGCTGCGCTACGTGAGCTGGCTGTTTGCGTTGTGTCCGGGTTTCTTCGATCGCGTCATTCGCTGGCACTACAGGATTCGCTCAGCAGCGGCGCGTTCGTAATGGAATTCGCGCTCGTTGCGGTGTTGAGGCTCAGAATTTGAGGACGCGGAAGAGGTTGTTGTAGTTGTCGGTCCAGAGGGGGAAGTGGGATTGCGGCTTGATCACCTTGCCTCCGTTGCGGATTTGAGGCGCGTTCAGCAGGGCTTTGTTGGCGGTGACGATAATCTGGTCGGTGTCATAGAACCACGTTTCCGCCTCGTCCGGTTCATCACTGACCATTACGGCAGTCAGTCCGGCTTCCGCGGCAAGCCTCGCGACGACGGGGGCGATGTCCACGTAACGGTTGGTCGCTTGGAAGATGAGTGCGCCGCCGGGTTTGAGGTGTTTGAGGTAGATGGCCATCGCCTCACGAGTGAGCAGGTGCAGCGGGATGGCGTCGCCGGAGAAGGCGTCGAGCGCCAGCACATCGAACTGTTGCGACGGCTCACGTTCGAGGCTCAGCCGTCCGTCACCGAGCACCACTTCGGTCTTCGCTGGACCCTGCGTCAGGAATGTGAACTCCGTCCGCGCCAGTTCCACCACCTGCGGATTGATCTCGTAGAATCGGAATTCATCACCCTTGCGGGCATAGGCGATGATGGAACCGGCACCCAGCCCGACGACGCCGACCTTGCGCGGCGCGGCCGGCAGGCTTGTGAACAACCGCCCGAAGCCGCTCGTTGGCGCGAAGTAGGTGTTCGCCGAAAACCGATCATCGGGATCGAGGAACTGCCCGCCGTGGAGGATGTCTCCATGCATCAGCGACCGGAACGTTTGCGGGGGAGAGGAGTCGGTCGTGCGAATGGCGCCGTAGAAATTGCGGCGCATCACGCGCGCGTCGGAGATCTGGTTTTGCACTGCTTTGAATGCGTCCATCGTCGTCGCTGCGGTCACTGCCACGCCGAGCGCGACGGCCCACCAGCCGGCGCGGCGGGCGCAGATCGTCAGCAGCACAGCACAAGCCACAAGGCTGATGCTGATCTCGAAAAAACCGCGCAGCAGATACGGAGCCCCAAATCCCACCAGCAGTCCACCGATCGCGCCGCCGAGGCTGATCATAAGGTAGAACGTCGTCAGAAACTGCGGTGCAGGCTTGCTTCGCGCCAGTTCGCCGTGGCAGCACATGCAGCAAACAAACAGCCCGCTGGCGAAAACCGACACGACTTCTTTCAACTCCAGCGAACTGGCGTAATGCGCCATCAGCGGCAGCGTCACCGCCGCCAGCGGAAGAAACACGAGCCGCCGATACCAACGCGGGTGGTCAAAGCAGAAGATGAAACTCGCCAGGTAAATCGAGAGCGGTGCGATCCAGAGGAATGGCACCGAGGCTACGTTCTGGCAGAGATGGTTGGTCACTGCCAGCAACATGAACGACCCCATTGCCGCCAGCGCAAGCCATTCCAGTTGCAGACCGAAGCTTGGTTTCGCGGCCGCGGGCAGGTTGGGCGCGACTTCCTCCGTCGGTTGGCCGCTGGAACGCGTGCCGGTTACGGCGGCCCAAACGCAGAGCGCCGTAAACAAGAGGTAACAACCCGACCACACGAGCGACTGCATGCGTGTGCTTGCCCACGGCTCGATGACAAACGGATACGCGAGCAGCGCCAGCAGCGATGCGAGGTTGGATAGCGCGAAGAGCCGGTAGGGCATGGCGTGATGATGCCGGCGCGCAAACCACGCCTGCACCAGCGGCGTGGTCGTTGAGAGCAGCAGATAGGGCAGACCGATGGTGGCTGCAAGGAGACCGACGATTTGCCAGCTTGGGTTCTCTGCGCCCGTTGGCTTCCAAAACGTGCTGGGAATGATCGGCAGCAAGAACAGGCTGCCGACGAGGAGCATGACATGGAGCATCGCCTGCTGCGGTGGCGACAGCCGGCGCGTCGTCCAGTCCGCATAGGCGTAGCCCGCCAGCAGCGCCATTTGAAAGAACACCATGCAAGTTGCCCACACGGCTGCCGAGCCGCCGAACCAGGGGAGAATCTGCTTGGCGATGATCGGCTGCACGAGGAAGAGCAGAAACGCGCTCAGGAAGATCGTGCCCGCGTAAAGTGGCAGCGCGGAGGACCGGGATGGGGCGGCGTCGGCGGTAGTCACGGCGGCCAGCGTATGGGTTTGCCGGAAAGGAGCAAGCGCGAAATCAAGTCACAGGGGGACTACGGCTTCGGCGGAAACAACTTGGCATCGTCAATCCCAAGTTGATGCATCACTGCGACAAAGTCAGTTTTGGATACGCCGGAGTAAGACCGATGGGATAGTTTTTGATCGGAAGATCGCGATATCTTTATGACCTCATAGTCAGATGCGTCGTGGCCGGGACAATAGCCGAACGTGATCTGCCGACCGGTTGCGTAGTTGAGTTCTATGATACCGATGCAACTGCACCAATGGTAATCGTGAGGACTGCCGTGGTTGACGATCTTGATGAGTTGCTGTGCAGCCAGCGAATTTGTCGAGATTTGATGAAACTGCTGAACGCCACAATCGGGATTGCCTTGGATATCAATTCGCACAACAGCACCCTCTGGCAAGCGCAACGGGCTTTCCCACGGGTAGGGCGAGGTTACGTTTGTACCCACTATCCAGATGCCGATAATGCCCGCGGCGACTAGCAGAACCAGCATGGAAGCAACTGCTAGAATTTTTGTTTCACTCTCATTTGTGTCACCGCTGCGGAATGCCGTCCGCAGGCAGAAACCAGACTTCCATCACGCCTTTGTAACCGTCGAGTCTGACGGAGTTCACCTGCATGAAGAGCCGGCCGCTGGCGGGACTGGCGAATATCCGGTCGCAGCCGAGTTGGAAGGGTTTGCCGGCGGCGCCAACGCGGCCGACGAGGGATTGGTTGCGGAGCGAAGCGCCGAGGGCGTTGTCTAGCGAGGGCGACCCGTCGGCGGTGGATGGACCAAATAGCGGCGAACTGTTCCAGTCGCCGCGGGCGATGACGCGATAGCGCCGCCCTTGTTGGAGGTCGAGCCCGCTGTCCTGCCACGGTTTGGCGCTGTCCATGCGCGCGGGTTTTGGCAGCGGTGCACCGCCTCGCAGCCATCGCTCGGTGGCGAGCCAGCCGGGATCGAGCGTGCCGGTGATACGGATGTCGTCGAAGACCGCCTTGGTGTCGAGTCCGCCACGCAATGCGATGAGTGAGGGCGCGAGGTTGAGCTGCATGGAGAGCGGCGCGGCGTCGTTGACACGGCCGTGCAGTTGACGGGCTTCGGTGGTGATGGTGACGATGAACGGTTCAGTGGCGCGCGCGAGGTCAAGTTCGGCCGCCCATTCCGTGCCGTTGCGCAGAGCGAACTTGCGGTCACTCTTGATGGCGGCGGACTGGCTGCGCAAGCCGTTGGGCGGTTCGGAGTCGGCCCAGTGAGCGAGGCTGATGGCGGTGTAGCCCTGTTCGGGCGTGTTGATGCGGGCGCTGACCTCGACGGGACCGGTGACGACGGCGCGCCACAGCAACGGGTCAGCTGCGAGGGCCGCGGTGGTGAGTGCGCCGTTGACGACTTTCCAATCGTTACTGGTACCTCCAACAGCGCGCCAGTCGGCGAGTTGATCGGGCTGGGAGAAATCGTAGCTGATCTCGATGCGGCCGCCGGCAAGCGGTCGGACGCGGCCTTTGAAGAGCGTGGCCATTTGCGCGGCGGCGTTAAGCGCGGCCTGCTGGCGGGCGTTGAGGGGCCGGCCGCTCCAGAAGGTAATGCGTGGCGCCAGCATCGGGTCGAGATCGAATGAAGCGACAAAATGCGCCTGGGCTTGCGGCTCCAGCCGGATGGAACGCGCGAGGATGCCGAGACCGAGTTGTTCGTCGGCAGAGCGCGGGTCGGCGGCGCTGACAAGCACGGCGTAGAACGACGTTGGCTTGAGGTCGCTCCAAGGCACACGGGCGGTGACGTTGCCGAGTTTGGTGACGGTGAGGTCGGCCGCGCTGGCAGCAGAGATGACCCCCGCGACGACAACGCCGTTCCGCAGGAAGAGCGTGACGGGACCGGATGGTTTGTTGGTGAACGTGGCCAGCAGCCGCGCCTTCAGCGCGACCAGGGCGCGCATTTCGGGCTCATTCAGTTGCGCGGCCGCTTCATCGAACTGGCCGGCACCGAGCAGGCGCATGGCATTGGTGGCGGAGTTGACGTCAGGAGTGGTTTTATCTGCGGCGAAGGTGATGAGGCAGAATGCTAGTGTGGCAAATGCGACGACGGCGCAATATTTCATCGGGGTTCATGATGACGCAGCGGCTTTGTTCTGCAAGGTAGAAAAATGCGGGATGGGCGGCGGGATTGCGGCGCTTGTTGCTGGAAGGTCTTTACTACTTGCGGTCGTTTCCGGCAAAGTCGGCGTGGCACTGCTTTAGGCACCCGAAGAAAACATTGCCGCCAGACCAGAATCATGAAAATCGAACGCCATCTGCCACTGAATCGTTTCATCAACGCCGTCACCGCAAGTCTTGTCTGTGCCGGTGCCTTCGCGGCTGATTGGGATCAACAAGCTGCCGAAGACGCGAAACAGGACCGCACGACCATCGCCTACGACGGCAAGACGCCGGACAAACTCGTCTGCGACACGACCTTGCGGGAGTTGCCGGACGGTTCGTGGGCGTTATTCATGCTTGCGGGCGACGATTTCGAGCCGTCACCGAAGAACTACACCGGTCTCACGCGCAGCACGGATGGCGGCAAGACGTGGTCGCCGTTGCAGCCCGTGGACATAGGGTTCCCGCGTGAAGGCAAGACGAGCGGGCAGGGGCCGACGGAGTTGATGGTGCGTGGCAAACGTTGCACGCTGTTCTTCTCGACGCACTCGCAGACGTGGGGGCGCGATTGGAAGTCGTGGATGATGCACAGCGACGATTGCTGCCGCACATGGAGCAAGCCGCAGCCGATGCCGGGCCGGCTGGCCAACTTCACCTTCATCCGCAACCATATCGTCACGCGCGACGGTCGCATCCTGATTCCGTTTCAGCATTACCTCGGGCCGCCGCCCGGCACGCCGCCACCGCCGCAGGAAAATAAGCCGTGGCACAAGTCGCTGGGGCATTACGTCAGCAACCCGCGCAATGGTGTGCTCATGAGCAGCGACGGCGGCAAGACATGGAGCGAGCACGGCAACGTCCGTCTCACTGACAACGACCGCTATCACGGCTGGGCCGAGAACAACATCGTCGAACTGAGCGATGGCCGCATCGCCATGATCATCCGTGGCGACAAGCTCGGCGGCGTGCTTTACTACGCCGAGTCGTCGGATGGCGGGCGCACCTGGCCGGAGTTTGCGCGCAAGACCGACATTCCGAATCCCGGTTCGAAAGCGACGCTCTATCCGCTTGGCGGTGACAACGTCGCGATCCTGCATAATCCAAACCCGAAACACCGCAGCCCGATGGCGCTATGGATCAGCTTCGACGGCATGAAGACGTGGCCTTATCGCCGCGTGCTGGTGGCGGAGTCGTGCGACGGCCCGAAAGGCCGGATGAACTATCCCGACGGTTTCGTCAGCAAGGACAAGAAATGGCTCCACTTCGCCTTCGACGACAACCGCCACCGCGCAGTCTATTATGGCGCCAAGTTGCCACCACTCCCATGACCACACGACGCCAGTTCATTGCAACCGTCACCGCCGCGCTCGGTGCTTCCGCGTATGCCGCGTCGGCGAAACCGAAGACGATCCTGCTCCAGTCCGCATGGGACACCGTCAATATCGGCGACATCGGCCACACGCCGGGCACGCTGCGGATCATCGAGCGGCATTTGCCGGATGTGCGCGTCGTCGTGTGGGCGATGAAACTCGATGAACGCGTCACCGCCATGCTGCGCCGCCGATTTCCCAAGGTGGAGTTCCTGCAAGGCAGCCTGACGGGCAAGGGCGAACGCGACGAAAAGCTGCGCCAAGCCATCGCCCGTGCTGACCTGTTCATCCGCAACTCCGGCATGGGACAGGATACGAGCTTCATGGAGTTCTGCCACAAGATCGGCAAGCCCTACGGCCTCTACGGCCAGTCCTACTTTCCCAACATGGTCGAGGGCAAGGATGCGGCCGAACGGATCGCGTTGCTCAACGGCGCCGCGTTCATCTATTGCCGGGACCACAAGAGCCTCGATATTCTTCGCAAGGCCGGTGTGAAGCCACCCGTGTTGGAGTTCGGCCCTGATGGTTGCTTTGGCATTGACGTGCGCGACGAGGAGCGTGGGCTGGCCACGATGAAGAAGCTCGGCTTGGAAGATCGAAAGTTCATCACGATCCAGCTTCGCACCAACACCGCCAAGCTCCCCGGCGTGGACGACAAGCGCGTGCCCAGCCTCAACCCGTTGCACCCTTCGCCACAACAAATCGCGGACGACGAGCGACGCGCCGCCGTGTATCGCGACCTCATCACACGCTGGGTGAAACGAACCGGATTCACGGTGCTCATCGCCCCCGAGGTGAAGAAAGAGATGGAGCACAACAAGCGTCTCCTACACGACCTGTTGCCGGTGGACATCCGCAAGCACGTCGTTAACCTCGACTACTTCTGGAACGCCGACGAAGCCGCTTCCGTCTTCGCGCGCGCCCACACCGCTGTCTGCCACGAGCCGCACTCGCTCATCATCGCGCTGGCCAACGGCACGCCGGTCATCCACACCTACTCGGAGTTCCACAGCCCGAAATGCTGGATGTTCGAGGACATCGGCCTGCCAGAATGGTTGCTGGAGTTTGACTCCACGCCCGCAGCGAGAATGGCGGAGACGCTGTTCGCGATCCACGACGACTACCCCGCCGCGTTGGCGAAGGTGAAGAAAGCGATGGCGTTTGTCGAACAACGGCAGGCGGAAACGATGGTGGTTACGAAACGGTTGCTAGGACTCTGAATAGGGGGACAAACGATGCAGCTCTCAAAATGTTTCATAGCGGTGGCATTCGCTGCCGCAGTCCACGGAGGTGCTGTCGAGCCGACGCCACGACTCGCAGTCGAAGCTGCCGTCGAGAAAGCCCACTCCGAAATCTGGCGGCGTTTTGTGGACGAACACAACGTCATGCTTGATTACACCGGCCTGGATGGCCGCATCATCCGTCCGACACCGCAGGACTGCCGCGAACACAAACCGAGCGCGCTTTCGTGGGGTGTGCCGAACGAGGACGGGCCGATGTTCAACGGCCTCTATCTGGACGCGATGTGCAACCGCTGGAAGCTCACGCGCAGCGAAACCGACCAGGTGAAGGTGCGCCGGCTTGTGGACGGGCTTCTGTTCCTGGCCTCGGTGAGCAACACGCCGGGCTTCATCGCGCGTGGCGTGGCCACCGACGGCAAGACCACCTATCCGATGGGTTCCAACGACCAGACGACGCCGTGGCTTTACGGCCTCTGGCGCTACGTGCGCGAAGGGCTGGCAGAACCCGCGGAACGTGGCCGGCTCGTTGCGAAGTTCTGCGAGGTCGTGAAGGTGCTCGACGCCAGCGGCTGGCGGATGCCGTGCGATGGCGGGCCATCGAAGTATCGCGGCGGTTTCGACAAACCCACCTGGGAAAGCGCGCCGCGACTGTTGTTCGTGATGAAGGCGATGCATGAATTCACGGGCGAGCCGCGATGGCATCAACGCTACCTGGATGCCGCAAACGAGAAGATGGGCAAGGGCAGACGCAGCCGGCTGGAGATCTGTCAGACGGGCATGGTCTTTGATGCCGCTCAGGGACGACGTCACTCGTGGACAGGCTCGGAGGGTGTCATCTGCCTGCGCGCACTGTGGGAGATGGAGAAAGACCCCGCTTTGCGCAACGCGTATGCTGAAGGATTGCGCGCGAGCGCGGAATTGGCCGCGAAAAGCCTGCCGCTGTGCCGCGAGTTTGATGTCAACGGGAAGGAACATTTCGAACACGACTGGCGCGTCATGAACGCGGCGTGGAAGCCGCAGCACAGCGAAGCGGAGGCAGTCGAGGTGGCCAACGCCGGCCTGCGCGTCCAGGGTCGCGCCTCGCCACGGATGCATCTGGAAAAGGAATACGTGCGCGAGCCGTGCTTCGCCGCGTGGGTGGTGACGCTTTGTCCCGACGACGGGTTCGTTTCTCGGCATCGCGACGAGATTCTCGATGTCATCACGCACTACCGCTACGACCGCGTTTATCTCTCGCAGTTCTTCCCGGTCGAGTCGGCGTGGTATCGGTTGGAGCTTCGCAAGCGAACCGGGACTGTGAACCCGCGCTAGCTGTCAGTGTTCCTCCCGGAAACCCGAACGAAGGCGGCGTGGATCGGCGGGGACATCGGGCCGGGTGTGCCGCGAACGGAACGCCCCCGCGCGGTGTCGGGCCGACAACAAACTCTTGGCAAATAGCCGGGCTGTCTCTAGCGTGGTGTCATGCAAACCCGCTCAATTCTCCACCTTCTGCGTCTTGGTGTCATTGTCGCGCTGATCCCACTGCTTGCTGCATCGGTTCGTGCGGGATCGCCGGTCATCAAAAAGACCTCTCCCAACCTATATACCGACTACGGCGCGCAGCGCGACAACTTCGAGGTCGCTGACTGCAAGGCATTCGTGATTCATCCATTCAAGCCCGCGCCTGATGGTGCGAAACCGTGGGTCTGGTATGCGCCGACGATTGGCCACCATCCGAGCACGGGCAACGCATGGCTGATGTCGAGGTTGCTCACGAACGGCTTCTACGTCGCCGGTATCTATGTCGGCGAGACGTTTGCAAATCCGAAGAGTCGCGAGCAGTTTGCTGCATTTTACCAGCATGTCACCAAGACCTATGGACTCGCGCCGAAGGTTTGTTTGCTCGCACAGAGCCGCGGCGGTTTGAACCACTACAACTTCGCCGCCGATCATCCCGATTGGGTGCAGTGTATTGCGGGCATCTTCCCGGTGGGGGACCTGCGCAGCTATCCCGGTTTCAAGCGCGCCGCTCCCGCATATCACCTGAGCGAGGCTGCCCTCGATGCCCAGCTCGCGCAGCACAATCCCGTTGAGCGACTCGCGCCCATCGCCAGGGCGAAGATTCCGGTTCTCCACATCCACGGCGATGCTGACAAAGTGGTGCCGCTGGAGAAGAACAGCCAGGCCATTTATGACCGTTATCGCGCGCTCGGCGGACCGATGGAACTGACCGTCGTTCCCGGCAAAGGTCATGAGCACGATCCGGCCTTCTTCGAGTCGGAGGCGATGTTTCGCTTTATCCTCAAACAGGGACTCGGGCGATGAGGTGTGCATTTCTTATTGCCCTTGTGCTGGCCGCGTGCGGCGAAGTGCAGGCTGTCGAGCCGCTATTTGAAACCACTTGCGTCTTTCCCGCGACGCCGAACAACAAGCCCAATTACCGCATTCCGGCGATTCTTCAGGCGCCCAACGGCGACCTGCTCATCTTTGCTGAGAAACGCAACGACGGGCCGGGTGATGTGGGCAACACCGACATTGTTCTCAAACGCAGCAGCGACAAGGGACACACGTGGAGTGCAGAGAGCAGGTCGTCCTCTTTATCCCTCAAAGTTCTTCCCCGTCGAGTCGGCGTGGTATCGGTTGGAGCTTCGCGGGAAGGTCCAGTCGGTCGGTCAACGCTGACGTAGATACACGAGCCGGAGTGGTTCGTTACGCTATTCCCTCCTGTCGCTTTCTGCAACAAGGCCCCGGATGCGGGGTTGTGTTCGCACTCGCGAAGCGGAGGACTCTTGGTATCTGGACCGCAGTATTGCGGGTCGCATGAGGCGGCCGGACCGAAAAGCAGTTTGAAACGCCTGCAACTCTCAAAGCGAGGTCGATGGCGTCGGAAACGCAGCGTCAGTTGAGAGAATTTGGGGGAGATCGCCTTCCGTGTTAGTGTGTATTGGATCAGCAGGATTGGAGTCAGAAAACACTGTGACAATGACGATCAGAACAACGACGGTAACCACGGGGACGATTGTGACGGTCTTGATGCTTTCTGCCTCTCTGTCCACGCTGGCCGCCGAGGGCGCGGCACAAGTCAAAGCCGCCTCGCGGCCTGTCGATGGCATAATGGACAATTCATTTCTGATTGAAGAGGCTTACAATCAGGAGTCCGGCGTGGTGCAACACATCTTCACCGCCGGGTATTACGTGCAACGGTTGTCTGGTTCCAATGAGGAAATCTGGGAGACCAGTTTCACACAGGAATGGCCGCTGTTCAGCCAGAAACATCAACTCAGTTACACCGTTCCCTATCTGTTTTCGGACGACGGCTCGACTCAAACTGATGGGCTGGGTGATGTGTTGCTGAACTACCGCTATCAGGTTTACTACGATGAGAAGACGCTACGGGCGTTTGCGCCGCGAGCAAGTGTGGTGTTGCCTACCGGTTCCAAGAGCGCGGGGTTCACCGACGATACCTTTGGTGCGCAGGTTAACCTCCCTTTCAGCGCGGCGTGGGGCGACCGGTGGTTTACTCATTTCAACGCCGGCTGCACGTTTCTGCCCGACGCGGCCACAGTGGGTGAAAACGACGCCTGGCACTACAATCTCGGTGCCAGCGTCATCTATGCAGCCACCTCTGATCTCCACTTCCTCTTGGAATGGGTCGGAAACTGGAACAACTTGCAAGCGGAGGATGGCGGTCAGAAACACGAGTTCGTCACACTCATTTCACCCGGAGTTCGCAAGGCCTTCAACTTCGCGAATGGCATGCAGATCGTTCTTGGTGCAGCAGTGCCTGTGGGCTTGAATCGTGCATCGCCTGATGTCGGAGTCTTTCTCTATCTATCCATTGAACACGACTTTTTAGGGAAAAATCCGGCAAACTAGAACTTGTCACGGATGGAAACACACAATAGCGACAATACCCGCAAAACACCCCCAACCTGTCTGAATGACTTCATAGACCGTAGAACCAGTGAGTGAAGCCGAACTGTTGCCTGCCCAGACGCACAATAAGGCAAGCGTGCGGGATGGGATTCATTTTTGTCGTTTGGCCTCGAATGGACTGCTGGCGGAAGGTAGGATCGCGCCAATGCAAAGGAGACTCTTGCCATGAACCGTCGTGAATTTCTTGCCGCCTCCATCGCTTCTGGTGTCGCGCTCGCGTCTCGCGCAGCCGAAACCTCAGGCAAACTTCGCGTCGCCGTCATCGGACACACGGGGCGCGGGAATTACGGACACGGGTTGGACACGATGTGGTTGCGCGTGCCGGAGACGGAGGTTGTGGCGGTGGCGGACGCGGATGCCAGGGGACTCGCGGCTGCGTTGAAGAAGCTCAAGATCACGAAAGGCTTTGCCGACTACCGCAAAATGCTGGCTGAAACGAAGCCGGACATCGTCGCAATTGCACCGCGATCCATTGATCAACATCGCGACATGGCACTGGCGGCGATCGAGGCGGGCGCGCGTGGCATCTACAGCGAGAAGCCGTTCTGCCGCACGCTGGCGGAGGCGGATGAGATTATGGCGGCGTGCAAACGGCGGCAGGTGAAGTTCGCGTTGGCACATGTCGAGCGCTACAACCCCGCGTTGCAGGCAGTGGACCGGCTGCTGAAGGAGGATGGTATTGGCCGGTTGCTGGAACTGCGCGGGCGCGGCAAGGAGGATTCGCGCGGCGGCGCCCTCGACCTGTGGGTATTGGGATCGCATGTGTTGAACTTGGCGAACTGTTTCGGCGGCAAGCCTCTTGCCTGTTCGGCGACGCTCTTGCAGGGCGGGCGGCCGGTCGTGCGCGGCGATGTGAAAGACGGTGACGAAGGTGTCGGCCCGCTGGCGGGTAACGAGGTTCATGCGCGTTTCGAGATGGAGCGGGGCATGCCATTGTTCTTCGACTCGATTCAAAACGCCGGCAACAAGAACGCGGGGTTTGGCCTGCAACTCATCGGCACGAAAGGGATTGTGGACCTTCGCCCGGGCAAGGAGCCGTTCGCGCAGCTTCTGCCGGGCAGTCCGTTCCTGCCGTCGGGCGAGTCCCGCGCGTGGGTGCCGATCAGTTCCGCGGGCGTTGGGAAGCCGGAGCCGGTTACTGGAAACAAGGTGCCAGCGGAACGTAACTTGCTGGCCGCGCAAGACCTCATCGCTGCGATGCGCGAGAACCGGCCGCCGCTCTGCAACGAGCACGAGGGCCGCGTGACCATCGAGATGATAATGGCCATCTTCGAATCGCATCGGCTCAACGGCCAGCGCGTGACGTTCCCATTGCAGACTCGACAGAACCCTCTGGCGATTCTGTAGCCCGCGACTCCGTAGCGGGACATCATCATCCCTGCACGGGGGTGGCGGACTACTATGGGATTGAATCCTCCCGACGCTCCGATAATGCTCTGTCAGATTTCGCCACCATGAAAAATCACAACGATTCCTCCATCCAGACCAGTCCTTCCATCTCCCGCCGGCGCTTTCTCCGCCGCGCGGCGGTCGCGACGCTGGCGTTCCAGATCGTGCCTCGTCACGTCCTCGGCCGGGGCGTCATCCCGCCGAGCGAGAAGCTCAACGTCGCGGGCATCGGCATTGGCGGGCAGGGCGGGGGAGTGTTGCGCGACCCGGCCATCTCCAGCCAGAACATCGTCGCCCTTTGCGATGTGGATTGGAAATACGCCGCGCGCACCGTCAAGACTTTCCCCAACGCCGAGAAGTTCACCGATTACCGCGTCATGCTTGAGAAACTCAAGGATGTGGACGCCGTCGTC
Organism: Verrucomicrobiota bacterium; assembly: GCA_016235595.1. Taxonomy (GTDB): domain Bacteria; phylum Verrucomicrobiota; class Verrucomicrobiia; order CAIQCK01; family CAIQCK01; genus CAIQCK01. Next base: position 118,626 of record JACRJX010000044.1, on the reverse strand, counting down.
ATCGGCACGCCCGACCACATGCACGCGCCGATCACCATGGCGGCGTTGCGCGCCGGCAGGCACGTCTATGTCGAAAAACCGATGGCCCACAGCATCGAAGAGGCGCGCGCCATGACCCACCTCGCCAAGAAGACCGGCCTTGTCACCCAGATGGGCAACAACGGCCACGCCAGCGAGGGCCTGCGCCTCACGCGCGAGTGGCTCCAGGCCGGCGCCATCGGCATCGTCAAGGAAGTTCATTGCTGGAGCGACCGTCCTGGCAAGTTCTGGAAACAGGATTTCGATCGTCCGACGGAAACCGTGCCCGTTCCTGAGACGCTTGATTGGAATCTCTGGCTCGGCGCGGCCCCGGAGCGGCCGTATCATCCCTGCTACCATCCGCGGGCCTGGCGCGGCTGGTTCGATTTTGGCACCGGCGCAATGGGCGACATGGCCATCCACAACATGGACCCCGCCTTCTTCGCCCTCGACCTCGGCGCGCCCGTCGCCGCCGAATGCCAAAGCAGCCCGCTCAAAAAGGAAACCTATCCCTCGTGGCAGATCATCACCTACGAGTTTGCCGCCAAGGGCAAACGTCCCGCTCTCAAGCTCTACTGGTATGACGGCGGCAAGAAACCCGGTCGCCCCGCCGATCTCGAAGCCGGACGCGAGTTGGACGACAACGGCATCCTCTTCATCGGCGACAAAGGCGCCATGCTCTGTGGCGGCTGGTGCGGCGCGCCGCGGCTATTGCCGGAGAGCAAGATGCAGGACTTCAAGCGGCCGCCAAAAACTCTCCCGCGCTCCGTCGGCCATCGCGCCGAATGGGTGGAGGCGTGTAAAGCGCGCAAGCCCCAGATGGCCAAAGCCGGCTTTGAGTATTCCGGTCCCTACACCGAGGCATTGCTGGTGGGCAACCTTGCCACTCGTCTCCAGAAGCGGATCGAGTGGGACGCTGCGAAGATGCGCGCTAGGAACTGCCCCGAAGCCGACGCCCTCATCCGCAAACATTACCGCGACGGGTTTGGCATCTAGCGGCGGAGAATATCCGATTCAGCAGCGTTCGGCGTTGCTCTTCACGGCTACCGCAGCGGTTGGTGGGATTGCCATCGCAAGCCGTCGGGGATAGACTTCGCGCCGATGAAGCTGGAACGATTCCTCGCGCCCCCGGCTTTCCCGACGCTGCTGGTCGTCGCGGGCTTGGCCGCGTCACTTTCCGCCGCCGAACCCATACTCGCGCCACCGCTCCCTTGGGTCGTTGTGGAGAGACTCAAGGGCCAGGATCCCTCATTGGCTACGGAGTTGGACTTGAAAGATTCGCGGGTGAGAAACAGGGACCTTTTCGCCCTCGAACAGATGCCACAGTTGGAGAGACTTGACCTGACCAGCACGCAAATCACCGACGAGGGATTGGAGCATTTGAGGCGATTGAGGCTGCTGCGGGAGCTTTCGCTCAACTTCACACAGGTCACAGATGAGGGGCTGATACATTTGATACGGCTGACATTGTTGCAGAGGCTTGCGCTTAACGCCACGCAGATCACGGAAGCGGGGCTGGTTCATTTGAGGCCGCTGAAGCAGTTGCGGAGACTTGATCTTGGCCGCACGGAGGTCAGGGACGTGGGACTGGAACATCTGAAGCGGCTGACGCAATTGCGGGAGCTTTGTCTCGGCCGCTCGCCAATCACCGACGCAGGGTTGGCCCGTCTGACGCCGTTGACGCAGTTGCGAGTGCTTGACCTCAACGCCACGAACATCAGCGACGCAGGGCTGGAGCATCTGAGGGAGCTGACGCAGTTGCGGGAGCTTTGCCTCAACGACACCAAGGTGACGAAGGCGGCAGTGGATGCGCTGAAGAAGGAGCAGCCAAAGTGCGAGATTCGTTGGAGACCTCGCCAGACGAACTGAGGCGGATGGAACAAGACGCCGACAAGATGCGCGCCAGGAACTGCCCCGAGGCCGACACCCTCATCCGCAAACAGTATCGGGATGGGTTTGGAATTTAGCGGAGAGGTTTGTTTTGTGGTGATCTCGATGTTCGCGCGAAAATAGCCCAATGTTTCAGCACTGGGTGCATGGGCGAACATAATAAGTAAGTGATGTGAGGACGAAAGAAACGTCCTGCCGTCCCTGACGGGACTCGGTGGATTGACCGGACACTTTACCCAGCCATAAATGGCTGGGCTATTTTCGACGGACCGATTATTTTGCGACGAAGCAATCCAGGTAGCGTCGCCTTTCATTTGATTGAAAATGGCCCGGCGCTAAAGTGCTGAGTTCGCGAGCAAACAGAACCATCAAAGTCCCATAGGTGCGACAGAATCATGCACTCGTTCAATTCCTGCCTGATGCATTGTGTGTTTTCCACCAAAGAGCGGCGACAACTCATTTCCTTGGCCATTCGGGAGCGGCTTTGGCCATATCTTGGCGGCATTGCGCGCGAGAACGACATGAAGGCATTGGCCATCGGCGGCACAGCCGACCATGTGCATTTGCTTTTGAGCCTGCCTGCTGCGCTCTCGGTTTCCAAAGCGATGCAGCTATTGAAGGGCAACTCTTCCAAATGGTTGGGAGAAACATTTGCCGAGCTCAGACCGCAAGGTTTTTCGTGGCAGGAAGGTTTTGGCGCGTTCAGTGTCGGCATCTCAGGTGTGGAAGATACGATTCGTTACATCCGCGAGCAGGAAGAGCATCATCGCAAGAAAGATTTCCGTGAGGAGTTGGAAGTGTTCCTGAAAAAACACGGGATGGCGATTGATCAGAAGATGATGGATTGAGATTCTGTCGTCCCTGACGGGACTTGTTGGTATTAGGACAACCTCTTACCCAGCCCTAAAGGGTTGGGCTATTTTCAGGAAATAGATTTCTTGGATAGAAGCGCGTGGCGTGAACCAGTTGTTGTTGCCACGATAATAGCGCAGCGCTTTAGCGCTGGGTTCATGTCGAAAACACGGATATGAGTCCCATAGGGACGAAAGAACTTCGTGCTACCGAAATGGGATTGTTCGGTTCGGAGCGATCTCTTGCCAATCCTGAAGGGTCATTTCTGGAGACCCCGCTTCTTTCGAAGAGACGGAATTAATCTCAAGTATCATTAAGAAGGTTGATTCCGCCACAACCAAAACCAATGTGGGTTGAGATATTTGCTTTTTCCACCTCGGACAGAACCAAACCGAAAGCAGAAAGTGTCTTTTCGACAGGGGGGCGATTCTCCAAAGGGAACCGCGTGAGGACACTCAGGCCGCAGTGGAATTCTCAGAAGAGCCGTTGGAGGAAGTCGCGCAGGTAGGGACGCCAGAGCCGCCAGGTGTGGGTGCCTTCGGTGACGTGGAACTCGTGGGGAATGTTGCGGCTGGTGAGTAGCTCGTCGAATTGTTGGTTGATGTTGAAGAGGAAATCCTGTTTGCCGCAGGCGAGCCAGAGGAGGCGGAGTTTCTTGTCGGTTTCCTTGCCGGCGGCGGGGAGTTCTTTCTTGTCGTCACGGAGGTTGCCGCCGGAGCTGAAGCCGCCGATCCACGCGAAGCGATCGAGGTGGGCGAGACCGATGGCGAGGGACTGGCCGCCGCCCATGGAGAGGCCGACGATGGCACGGCGCTCGCGGTTGGTGTCCGCGCGGTAGTGTGTCTCGACGAAGGGGATGATGTCCTTGAGCAGGTCGTCCTGAAACGCGGTGGCATTGCGCACGTAGTGTTCCTTGCCTTCGCCGGGCGCGGGCGGCGGGAGGGCGTGGCCCGCCGGCATGACGATGATCATGGGCTTGGCTTTGTGTTCGGCGATGAGGTTGTCGGCGATGAAGTTGGCGCGGCCGATCCATGTCCAGCCGCTGTCGTCGTCGCCGGAGCCGTGCAGGAGATAGACGACGGGATATTTCACCTTGGCGGCTGCGTCATAACCGGGCGGCGTATAGACGTGCATCCGGCGGAGCGTGCCGAGGGACTTGGACGGATACCACTGGACGGTGACGGCACCGTGGGAGACGTCGCGCGCGTCGTAGTAGAGCGGCGACTCACCGGGCACCTGGACGAGGCTCTGGGTGGAGCGACCGGTCTTTACGTAGCCGTTGCGCGGGTCCACGGTGGCGACGCCGTCCACGTCGAAGGTGTAGGCGTAGATGTCCGGTTCGAGCGGGCCGACGGTGACGCTCCAAAGGCTGCTGTCGTCCTTGGTCATCGGTTTGCGTCCAGATTCGGCGTTGAGGATGACCTGCGAGACCTTCGGCGCGAGAAGCCGGAAAGTGACGGTGCGGTCGGCGCGGACTTCGGGCGAGACGATGTTGCGGCGGGCGGGTTCCGCGGCGGCGGGATGGTTGAAGAGGAGCTGTGAGAGAAGGGCAACGGCGATGAGTGCGCCAACGGTTGTGTTCATAATGAGGCTCCGAAAATCGGTTTGCGAAACGGCAGAGTTGTTTAGCAACAACAGCAGCGCTGTGCAACGAAAACGAAAAGCTGGTGTTTCAACCTCGTCACGTGGTACGAAGCAGATTAGTGAGGATTGCATTTGAGACTGCCACGTGGCAACTTGCGCGCGTGGTTGGTCAAGAAAGCGTGAGGAGCAAGGCAGATGTCTGAGACGAATCCAGGACGTGGAAAGAGCAGAGTGGGACTGCCAGCAGTCGGCGCTTCGCAGATAGCTGGCGCGACTTCGGGACGAGGCAAGAGCAGGGTAGGACTGCCGGCGGTGGTGTCATTCCCGGGATCGAAGAGTTGCCGCGCGCGACGTTTTGGGAAGGGAACTCATGTGGAGTGCCTCACTCCTCCCGCCGAAGGTTGTGATTTTGCCGCGCCCACTGGCACAGGCACGCTGTGCATTCATCCGAAGCGACTGGATATCGCTGCGCGCTCCGAAGCAGGCAGAAGCGATTAGGTGCAGGCATGAGGGGTTGATGTCGCTCGCCAAGCGCGCGAAACGACGCGCCAAGTAGTGGGAAGAAATCCTTCTGGTGATCGTCTTTAGCGTGCAACTTCTGAGTGCTTTTGGAGCGGGGGATGGTTACAAGTGGGGATGATGAACCGCCGACAATTTCTTCAGACGACGTCAGGCGCGATGCTGGCCGTGGGCTGGCCGGGAATGGCTTCCGCCGACGCGAAAGGACGCAAGCCGCCGTTTCGTGTCCTCTACAGCAACGACACAACCAACACCCTTTCGTGTGTCTGTTCATGGCACAAAAAGGGCGAGCCGTTTCGCGCGGCACAACTGGCAGCGTCAGTGGACGAAGTGGCGGGGACAGGCGTGGACGCGCATCTGCTCCAGCCGGGCGTCGGTTGGATTCCGTGGTGGAAGAGCAAGGTGTACCCGGCCGAGGAACACTACCGTTGGTTCACGGAGCGCACGGGTCTTGAGGCGGACTCGTTCGGCAAATACATGCTCGCGGGCGGCGACATGGTGAAGGTGTTCATTGAGCGGTGTCGCAAGACAGGACAGACGCCGTTCATCTCACTAAGGATGAATGACGGACATCATTTGGAGAACGCCGGCGCAAAAGACCGGCGGGCCGTCTGGGCCAGCAAGTTCTATGTCGAGCATCCGGAGTATCGCCTGGGACCGGATCCGGCAAAGTGGGAGCAGCACGTGTTGAACTGGGCCATCCCGGAAGTGCGGGCGCACAAGTTCGCGTTCATCCGGGAGCTTTGCGAGAACTACGACTTTGACGGCTTCGAGATGGATTTCATGCGCCACTACAGTTATTTCCAACTCGACAAGACCACGCGGGAGCAGCGGTGCGGTATCATGACGGCGTTCGTCCGGCAGGTGCGCGAGTTGCTTGACCGCACGGCGCGTGATGGGCGACGGCGATGGCTCTGCGCGCGTGTGCCGGCCTACATATCAGCGCACGATGCGCTGGGGATGGATCTGCCGGCGATGGTGGAGGCGGGGTTGGATATGATCAACCTCTCGGCGAGTTACTTCACCGTGCAGCAGACTGATCTGGCCGCCATCCGGCGCAGCGTGCCGCAGGCGGCGGTCTATCTGGAGATGTGCCACTCGATTTGGAACGGCCGCAAACCGGTGGGGAAAGGCTACGACACGTTCCCGTTCCGCCGCGCAACGCCGGAGCAGTTCTATACTGCGGCGCATCTGGCCTATGCCCGTGGCGCGGATGGCGTGAGCGCGTTCAACTTCGTTTACTATCGCGAACACGGCGGGCCGGGACGCGGGCCGTTCGCAGAGCCGCCGTTCCACGTCTTCAAACATCTCGGCGACCGCTCATGGCTTGCGCAGCAGCCGCAGCATTACTTCCTCGCGTCAGGGTGGGGGAACCCGTTCGCGAAACCTTCGGTGCTGCCGCGAAAGATGAAGGCTGGGCAGACCGAGACTTTCACGCTCGACCTCGCGCCACCCGCGGGAGGTTGGCAACGAGGGGGTCGGCTGCGCATCCAGGATGAGGACTCACTCGGCGAGAGCCGCTGGACCGCGCGGCTCAACGGCAAGGAACTCGTGGCGACGGACGATGTTTCCGAACCGTACCCGAATCCGTATCCACCGATGCTCGGCAAACCGGATGAGATGCGCGCGTGGAAAGTGCCGCCATCGTTGTTGAAGGAGGGGCCGAACCGGTTTGAGTTTACGATGGCCGAAGGCAAACCGGTGAAGCTGTCCTTCCTGGACCTGGCGGTGGCGTGAGTCGTTCGGCGGCAAAAGATTTACAAGCCGGGCGCGCCCGCTATTATGGAGGGCAAGGACTGCAATGATGAGCATCACACAATGGACGGTTCGTTGTTTCTCTCTGCTGCTGCTGTTTGCAGTGGTTGGATCGGCTGACGACGGCTTGGTGGAGAAGTTCGGCTGCGACAAGATTCTCTTCGTCAAGCGGTTCACCTACAACTCGAACCACTACTACACCGAGTTCATCAACAGCACGTGGCAGCCCGGCGGCAACCTCTGCATCCTCGATCTCAAGACAGGCGCGGTGCGCGAACTGGCGCCGCAACTCAAGGGCGGCGTCTTCGAGCGATTCGACCTGTCGTTCGACGCGCGGCGCGTGGTTTTTGCGTGGAAGAAAGCGCCGTTGGAGGGCTACCGCATTTATGAGATCAGGATTGACGGCACCGGACTGCGGCAGTTGACGTTTCCACCGCCCGACGAGGCGGAACTGGTCCGCAAATACAAACTCACCGACCTTTATCACCACGGCACCGACGACATGCAGCCGTGCTACCTGCCGGATGGCGGCATCGCGTTTATCTCGACACGCTGCCAGTATGGGATTCTATGCGATGGGTCGGACAACTTTACCACGACCGTACTCTACCGCATGGACGGCAACGGCAAAAACCTCCGCCGGCTCAGCAACAGCTCGGTCAGCGAGGCATCGCCAGTGATGCTGCCCGACGGTCGAATTCTCTATACGCGATGGGAATACTTCGATAAGGGCGCCATTAGCGTGAAGTGCCTCTGGGCGATGCGTCCCGACGGCACGGCGTCGGCGGAAATCTACGGCAACGACATCGCGCTGCCGCCAACGTTGCTTTACGGGCGGCCGATTCCCGGCGTCGCGAACCGCTTCGTCGTGCTTGGCACGCCTCATTATCCGCAAAACGGCGTCGGCACGGTGATCCGGCTTGATGTGGACAAGGACATTCGCACGCGCGAGCCGATGACGTACATGACGCCGTCAGTGGACATCCGAAACGAAGGCGGTTTCGCGTTCCTCCAGCCCGACGGCTCGTGGCGCGAAGATCGAGAGGGCCGCGGCCCGCTCTTCAAGGACCCGTATCCGCTTTCCGAGAAGAGCTTCCTCGTTGCCCACAAGCCCGCCGGCCCCGCGTGGAGCGAGTCGAAAGCCTACGGTCTCTACTGCCTCAATGACCGCGGCGAAGTGCGGGAGTTCTACCGCGATCCGGAAATCTCCTGCTGGCTGCCGTATCCGCTGAAACCGCGCCGGGTGCCCCCGGTGCTCAATTCCAGCATCAATCGCCAGCTTGCCAGCCGCGACCAGGCCGTCTGCGTGGTGGCGGATGTTTATCACGGGTTGGAGAATGTCCCGCGCGGCACGATCAAACACATCCGTGTTCTTGAACAAATCCCGCGTTCGTGGGGCGCGCGACGGCCCGACAACAACGACGACTACGACCAGCAGCACGCGTGCATCAGCAAAGACACACACCTTGCGTTGAAGGTGCAACACGGTGTGGTGCCGGTCGAGGATGACGGCTCGGCATGTTTCATCGTGCCAGCCAGTGCGAACATTGCGTTGCAGGTGCTCGATGCGAACTACTTGGCGGTCCAGACCGAGCGAACGTATGTGAATTACATGCCGGGCGAGCGGCGCGGTTGCGTTGGCTGTCATGAGATGCCACGCGATGGTGGCAGTGTCGCCGCGGCTCGGAATCCGAAGGCCCTGTTGCGCGCGCCATCATTGCCGGGACCGCAGCCGGGCGAGGTGACCGGCCGGCGCGTGTTGCATTATCCGAGCGACGTTCAGCCGACGTGGGACAGGCTTTGCGTGTCTTGTCATGCCGGCAAGGAAGCACCTCGCGGACTCGACTTGACGAGCACGCCGACGAAATTCTTCAGCGTGTCCTATGAGAACCTGGTTCCCGAACGCCGGCGAAAACCACTGAGCGACCGCGGCCTGCTCGGCGTGGTCATTGGCGAGAACCATCCCAAGACCGGCAATGTCGAGTATCTGCCGGCATTGGCGTTGGGTTCCCACACGAGTGTGCTGGTGGCCATGCTGAGCAACGGCAAAGTGAAGCTCGGCGATCCTGCGCAAGCTGCGCGAGCGGAGAAACTGGCCGGCCTGCACAAGGAAGTCGCCGCCAAACTCAAACCGGATGAGTTTCTGCGCATCGCCAACTGGGTGGACACCAACTGCCAATTCTATGGCAGCTACTGGGGTCGGCGAAACCTCCGCTACAAGGACCAGCCGGACTTCCGGCTTGTGCCGTCGTTCGCCGTCGCGTGCAGCCCGCTTCCGCCGCGACCTGAAGACAGGAAGTAAACCCGCCCGCCAAACGCGAAGCGCGGAACGTCGCTGACCGTCTTGCGAAACGCGCCAACACGCCAGAGGACTGAATCTCGTGGCCCTGGTTGAAAGGGCGGCGTGGCCCAAGCGGATGGCTCAGAAGAACGGGTACAGGAACGGGGCTAGGGCAGAGGATTGGGCGAAGACGATCAGGCCGCCAATGATCACCAGGATGACCAGCAGCGGCACGAGCCACCATTTCTTCTCGCGCATCGCAAACTGGACCAGTTCCTTCAATAACGATTGTTTCGCCATGGTTCGCCCTCTTCAAAAATGTGTTCAGGCCGTTGGAACCTTCGCTGGTGCGTGGCTCCACTCCAGACTCACGCTCTCGCGCATCCCTCGGTCAAAGTCCACCGGCTGGTCTTTGTGCCGCAGCATGTAACTGCCCATGACCAGCACGTCAATGCCCGTTTTCACGAACGTGTTATAGGCGTTTTCCGGCGTCGTCACAATCGGCTCGCCGCGCACGTTGAAGCTGGTGTTTAGGATGACCGGCACGCCGCAGGCCTCGCCCCAACGCTTGATGAGGTCATAGTACAGTGGCGCAATGTCCCGCTCGACAGTTTGCACGCGGCCGGTGCCGTCTTCGTGGGTGATCGCGGCAAGCTTCGGCCGCCACTCCGACCGCACCTGTGGCACCAGTAGCATGTAGGGCGAGTCGAAGCCTTCCGGCATGTCAAAATAGATGTGCGCCGCTTCTTTCAGCACACTCGGCGCGAACGGCCGGAACCACTCGCGGAACTTCACCTTTGCGTTGATGATGTCCTTCATCTTCGGGTTGCCGGGGTTCGCCAGGATGCTGCGGTTGCCCAGGGCGCGCGGTCCGAATTCCTGGCGTCCTTGGAACCAACCGATAACCTTGCCATCCGCAATCGCTTTGACCGTCTCGTCGAGCAAGCGGTCACGTGACAGCTTTTCGTATTTCGCGCCGAACCGATCCAGCGCGGCGCCGATTTCCTCGTCGCTGTATTCCGGTCCCCAATAAGCGTGGCGCATCGAGAACTTGCGCGGCTGGTTCAGCACGCAGTTCCAAACCCAGAAGGCCGCGCCGAGCGCGCCACCGTCGTCGCCCGCAGCGGGTTGGATGAAGATGTTCTTGAAGCCGCTGCCTTGCTTGAGAATCTTCCAGTTGGCCACGCTGTTGAGGCCCACGCCGCCGCCGATGCAAAGGTCGTCGAGGCCGTAACGGTTATGGACGGCGGTGGCGATGCCGAGCATGATCTTCTCGACCACCGCCTGGCCGGAACGGGCCACATCATAATGGAACTGGGTCAGCTCTGTTTCCGGTTTCCGCGGAGGCTGGCCCAAAAGCCGCTCCCAGCGGTTGAGCATCGTGCTCTCGCTCCAGTGGTGGGCGTAGTAATCCATGTTCAACCGGAAGCTGCCATCGGGCTTGATGTCCACCAGTCGCAGGAACTGGTCCACATACGCCGGCTTGCCATAGGGCGCCAGTCCCATCACTTTCCATTCGGCGTCGTTGACCTTGAAGCCGAGATAGGCCGTCAGCGCGCTGTAGAACAGGCCGACGGAGTGCGGAAACTCGATCTTCTTCTCCAGCACCAGCCGGTTGCCTTCGCCGTAGCCGATGCAGGTGCTGTCCCACTCGCCTACGCCGTCGGCTGTGATGATCGCCGCCTTCTCGAAAGGCGAAACCAGAAACGCGCTGGCGGCGTGGCTCATGTGGTGGCCGCAGAAAAGGATATCCTTTTCTGTTTGCAGCTTTTTCTGAATGTAGGAGCGAAGGCGAATCTTGTCCTTCATCCAGATTGGAATGGCTTTCAGGAAACCCTTGTAGCTGTGCGGCCAAGTGCCCAGGGCGCAGCTCAGGATGCGGTCGAACTTCAAGAACGGCTTCTCGTAGAACACGATGTGGTCCACTTGTTCCAGCGTGATGCCCGCCTGCTTCAAACAAAACTCAATCGCCAGATCGGGAAACTCCGAATCATGTTTGTGGCGAGTGAAACGTTCTTGTTCGCACGCAGCCACGAGTTGGCCATCGCGCACCAGTGCCGCCGCTGCGTCGTGATAAAAGAAGGAAAGTCCCAGGATGTTCATGGGGCCTTAAAACGGGCGGCTGGCGTCTTCCATCGTATTTGACAGAGGTTTCACGTCTTCCCAATAACTCGCGGCGCTTGGCTCCAGCTTGAGTCGTAATCGCTTCTTGCCTGCGATCAAGGCGAAGACCGGAATGACTAGGAAGTACACCACCGTCAAGAGGATATGGGTCTGAATGATTCCCAGCCTATGGGCGATCTTCTTCCATCCTTCCCAAATCTGACGAAACGGCATGAACAGCCGCAAAATCAGCACGATGGCCGCAATCGCGCCAAAGAAGCAGAGCACGAATTGCCAATACTTCACGTCCGACCTCGTTTCTTCAACTCGCATGTCCGGAGAGCGGAGCGCGACACGAGATGAATCCACCTCTGGTATGGCGTCTGTTCAAACATCGTTTGGTTGTCCTGCGTTATTTCTGCATCGAGCGTCTTACGGTTCCGTTTGCGAAGAACTGCTTACCCTAAAGACCGGATGATGAGAAGGTTTTTTGAAAGAAAAGGGTGCGATTTCAGAAATGGTCGGGATTCCAGAGTCTCCACGCTTTCAAGTGGAATAGTGACGATTGGCTGCCGGACGGCGTCCAATAAGGGCTCAGATCATGGGAGGCATTGCATTGCCGCTGCGAGCACGATAAAGTGCAGTACTACTGATGAGAATTGCGCTGGCCCAACTTGATTACACCGTCGGAGATCTCGACGGTAACGCGGTAAAAATCCTCGACGCTTACCGGCGCGCGTGCACGCGTGGCGCGGAGCTGGTCGTGTTTAGCGAACTCGCGGTGTGCGGCTATCCGCCGCGGGATTTGTTGTTGAAGCAGAGTTTTGTCTCGGACACGAAGGCGGCGCTGGAGAACATCGCGCGGGGAATGAGTGTGGTGCCGGCGATTGTCGGTTACGTGGATTCCAATGAGGAGAAGACAGGCCGCCCGTTTCGCAATGCGGCGGCGTTCATCGAAGGCGGGCAGGTGCGGCAACGCATCTGGAAGACATTGCTGCCGACGTATGATGTGTTCGATGAGGACCGCTACTTCGAGCCGGCGGCGAGCGTGGAACTGGTGCAATGCGGGGAAGTGCAGCTGGCGGTGACAATTTGTGAGGACATCTGGAACCAGGAAACGTTTTGGAGCGGCCAGGAGGATCGCAGTGGGCAACCGCTCTATCAACGGGATCCTCTGAAGGAATTGTGCGAGGCGGGCGCGGAGATCATCGTGAACATTTCGGCGTCGCCGTTCATGCTCGGCAAGGAACGCCTGCGGCACGATTTGCTGACGGCGGTGGTGCAGCACTATCAACGTCCGCTGGTGTATGTGAACCAGGTCGGTGGCAACGACGAGTTGATCTTCGACGGCAACTCGATGGCGCTTGACGCGCAGGGGCAACTGCTCGCCCATAGCCGCGCGTTTGAGGAAGACCTCGTCATCGTGGACACAAACGCGGGTCGGCCTGTCTATTTCCATGCACAGTGCGAGGAAGAGGCGCTCTACCACGCATTGGTGCTCGGCTTGCGCGATTATGCCGGCAAGTGCGGGTTCAAGGGATTGGTGCTCGGCCTCAGCGGCGGGATTGACTCGGCGGTGGTCGGTGCGCTTGCGGCAGCCGCCGTCGGGCCGCGAAACGTCATCGGCGTCTCGATGCCGTCGCGGTTCTCCAGCGATCACAGCAAGAGTGACGCCGAACAGCTCGCGCGCAACCTCGGCATTCGCTACATGACCATCCCCATCGAACCGGCGCACAAGGCTTTTCAGGAGATGCTGGGACATGCGTTTGCCGGGATGAAGCCCGATGCGACTGAGGAGAATATCCAGGCGCGCGTTCGCGGCGTCATCCTGATGGCGTTGTCGAACAAATTTGGCAACATGCTCATCACGACCGGCAACAAGAGTGAGATGGCGACGGGCTACTGCACGCTCTATGGCGACATGTGCGGCGGATTGGCGGTCATCAGTGACGTGCCGAAGACGATGATCTACCGGTTGGCGCGGTGGATGAATCGCGAGCACGAAATCATCCCCGCCGGCAGCATCACGAAGCCGCCCAGCGCGGAACTGCGTCCGAACCAGACCGACCAGGACAGTTTGCCGCCCTACGACCAACTCGACCGGATTTTGAAAGCCTACGTTGAGGAACACAGCTCGGCGATGGAGATCATTGCCAGCGGCGAGCCGGAGCCCGTGGTTCGCGACGTGGTCCGGCGGGTTGATGTGAACGAATACAAGCGCAAGCAGGCGCCACCCGGCCTGAAGGTCAGCGGCAGGGCGTTTGGCATCGGTCGCCGCATGCCGATCGCTCAGCGCTATACTGAAGCAAATCTGAAGCGAAACGAGTAGCCGGAAGTGGCCGGCTGCCGCATGTTGCCGCACGGGTTCGCGCGGAGGTGAGATGGAAACGCAGCCAACACTCAGGTGGATGTGGGTCGTAATCGTCGGAATGGGATTGCTGTCCCCGGCGCGACCCGCGTCATCCGCTGAAGTGCCAGCGTTGCGTTGGGAGAACTACGTTTCCAAGCACTGCACGTTCACGGTGCTAAAACCCGTCGGATGGGTGGTGAAGGAAGGTTATCAAGACGCCCCCCGGATGTGGACATTCCACATGACGGACCCCAAGGGCCGCTATCAGGTGACGACGGTGCATGGCATCAGCCCAACGGGGCGCGATGCGGATGCGTTGGTCCGCGCAGTCGTGGCCGACATGGTCAAGTCTGCTCCTGATCTCCAACTGGCGCCGACCGCAAGTATGCGGCGACTGAAGCATGCCAACAAGGACGGCAAAGACAGTGACAAGACTGTGTTTGTTTTCGAGGGCGCTTACACAACGCAGCGGAATCAGAAGCGGGACTTTCGCGCGCTTGTTACCGGCGGTGATGGACTGATGTTGAACCAACGGATCGAAGCGCCCGCGGGACAGCTTGCAGAAGCAGCGCCTTTGCTCCTGCAGGTTCTTGCCAATCTGCGCGTCGCCAAAGGCATCTACTCTTTTGACGAGGGCGGCGCGGCGGCTCAGTCCGCGCCTGCGCAGCCGCCGCAGTTGGTGCCACAGCAACTCGCCAGCGGCTGGGCGCGTTTTGCTGCCCCCGCTGGCTGGAAGACAACGGATCTCGGCGGGGGCATGTGCATCGTCACCGATCCCGCCCAACGGCTCTATTTTTTGGTTGGCGGCTCGGAGTTCATCGCGCCCCGTTACTACGTGACCGGCGTTCGCGGCGTTCTGTGTTCTGAGTTTCGCGCGCCGTCCGATGCTTTTGCGTTCGCCGCCGTGCAGAACGGACTCGCCTCCGACTTTCGGCCCGTCTTCGTCAAGAAGCGAAACGATCTCTTGCAGCAGATGCGGGCGTTCGCCGGCCCGCTTCGGCCCGTTGCGGTCGAGGACTTCAGTTATGTCTGCACCTTGAAGGGCCAGCGTTACCGGACGTTCAGTACCGGCGGTTGCTGCGGTGACGCCATGCAGGCGGCATGGCGGCTCTGGCACTTCACCATCATGGCACCGGCGGAGGAGTTTGATGCGGCGCTGCCCACACTGGCGGCCATCATGGGCTCCTACGAGACAAACAAGGAGATGGCGGGCCGGCGCGTTGCGCAGAACATGGCGAACTACTACGCCGGCCTGCGCAATTTGAGCAACCAGATCGCTCGGAATTCCGAGCAGATGCGCCGGGAAAACCTTGAGCTTTTCATGGAGCGTGGCCGTGTCCAGGATTACCTTTCCTACCAGACCACGCGGATGATCATGGGGGATTACGATTATTTAGCCGGGTCGTACGGTTACGTGCGGGGCGACGCATCTGGCCTTTACAAACCAGATGGCACGAAGATCACCAACGAATCCTACGGCGAGAGCATCACCCGTCACATGCAGGAGATCAACTCGCGCGCGCTTTATGAGTCCGTCCATCCACGTTGATCTTCCGGCGTGGCGCAGACTCGAACAATGGGACGTCATCTTCTTGTGAACAACCTTGCGTGATCGCCGGCTCCGCCCTAGGATTTCCAAACGTGAAGCGCGACCTGTCAGACAAACTCTACGCCGAGGCGCAGAAATTGATTCCGGGCGGCGTAAACTCCCCGGTGCGGGCGTTTCGTGGCGTCGGCGGCGAGCCGTTTTTTGTCCAGCGCGGCAGAGGCTCACGCATTTGGGACGTGGACGGCAATGAATACATTGACTACGTCGGTTCGTGGGGACCGCTCATCCTCGGCCACGCACCGGCGGCAGTGGTGAAGGCAGTGTCGAAAGCTGCGCGTGATGGCACGAGCTTCGGCATTCCTAATGCGCTCGAAATACGGCTGGCGAAGCTTGTGCGCGAAGTGTTTCCCTCCATTCAGAAGGTGCGCTTCGTCAACAGCGGCACCGAGGCGGTGATGAGCGCGCTGCGTCTGGCGCGGGGCTTCACTGGCCGCGACATGATCCTGAAGTTCGAGGGTTGTTACCACGGCCATGGTGACTCAATGCTGGTGAAGGCCGGCAGTGGCGCGCTCACGCTGGGTCAGCCTGATAGCGCCGGAGTGCCGGCAGACCTCGCGAAGTTGACGCTGACCGTGCCGTTCAACGACCGTGTGGGTGTGGAGTCCATGATTTCGATCCACCGCAACGAAATCGCGGCTGTCATCGTTGAACCCATTCCGGCCAATGCGGGTTTGTATCTGCCGAAACCTGGCTTTTTGGAATTTCTCCGCAAGATAACGGCGGCGCATGACATCGTGCTTATCTTCGACGAAGTCATCACAGGCTTTCGTGTGGCCCGGGGCGGCGTGCAGGAACTCTGCGGTGTAAGACCCGACTTGACGTGCCTGGGAAAGATCATCGGCGGCGGTCTGCCGGTCGGCGCCTTCGGTGGACACGCGCATATCATGGACTTGCTCGCGCCGTCGGGACCGGTTTATCAAGCCGGCACGCTCAGCGGCAATCCGCTCGCGATGGCCGCGGGAGTGGCGATGCTGGAGGCGTTGTTTGCGGAGCCGGACCTTTACAAGAAGCTCAACGACCTCACCGCCGAATTGGCGGTCGGCGTCGCGGCGGCGGCAAAGGATGCCGGCGTCAAACTTGCCCAGAACCGGATCGGTTCGATCTTCTGTAATTTCTTCTGCGACGGCCCGGTGACCGACTACGCTTCGGCGAAGTGCAGCGACACAAAACGTTACGCGGCATTTTTCCATGCAATGCTGGAGAGAGGCGTTTATCTCGCCCCGTCGCAGTTCGAGGTCGGTTTCGTTTCAACGGCGCATACCTCCGCCGACATTGAGCAGACGGTGGGGGCGGCCCGGGAAGCGATGCGAATAGCATGAACTACCGAACTGCAATCGTCGCCACCGTTGCGTTACTTAATGCGGCATTGGCTGGAGCGGGGCAGGCACCGCCGCAGGATGTGATCTTTCCCCTGGACCAGGTTCAACCGGGTATGCGCGGCAAAGCCTATACGGTGATGCAGGGCTCGGAGGTGGTGCCACTGGACGTGGAAATCTATGGCGTGCTGCGCGATTTCATCGGGCCGAGGAAGGATCTCATCGTCGGCAAGCTCGTGGATGAACGGACGAAGTTCACGGGCGCGGTTCATGGCATGAGCGGCAGCCCGCTTTACATTGAAGGCAGGGTCGCGGGTGCGTTGAGCTACCGGCTCACGCAATTTGAGAAGGAAGGCTGGTGCGGTTTCACGCCCATCGCTGACATGATCGAAGTCGGCGAAGTTCATGGTGGAACTTCGCGGAGAACTTCCCGGCTGGGGCTTGAACGTGGCGAGAAACGTCTCGCAGGCGAGGGTGGCGTCGGGCTGCCGACGATGGCAAATGCGGCGGAGAGGGCGTTTCAATTTCTGCCGGCGGACTCAGGCGGTTTTCGGCCACTGGCGGTGCCGGTGACGATCGGCGGACTCGGACCGAAGATGTTCGAGTGGCTGCGGTCGGAATTTGCGGCGCAGGGTTTTGAGGGGCGGCTATTGCCGGTGATGGGCGGTGGGGGACAGGAAGCCAAACCATTGAAAGGGTCATTCGAACCGGGTGCGGCGTTGGCGGCTGTGCTGGCGACGGGCGACATTCACATGGCGGGCACGGGCACGTTGACGTGGCGTCGCGGCAACCGCGTGCTTGGTTTCGGACATCCGATGTTTCAGAACGGCAAGGTGGCGATTCCAATGGCGCGCGCGGAGATCGTCGCCACCATCAGCAGCTACTTGATGCCACACAAGATCTCCAACACGCGGCAGGTTGTTGGCACAATCCAGCAGGACCGGCTCACGGCCATCGCGGGCGAGATTGGCCCTGTGCCGCCGATGACGGAATTGAATATTCGCCTGCGCAGTCCCAGCGGCGAGCGCAAGTTCAACTGTCGGCTCTATCAGCACGAAGCGATGACGCCGGCCATCGCGGCTTCGTGCGTCGGGGAGACGTTGATGGAGAGCATGGATTACTCGCGCGATTTCTCGCTGACGCTCCGGGGCGACATTGAGTTGAAGAATCATGGCCGAATTCACCTGGAGAATTTCTATTCCGGCAGCGAATCGGAACACTATGGCCCGGCACGGGAAATTGCGGGACTGTTGGGCGAATTGCTCGACAACCGGTCCGAACTCCCGCAGATCGAGCGGATCGCAGTGCAACTGGATCTCGACGACAAGCGGCGGCAGACACATGTCAGCGAGGTGTATGTGGATCGCGACAAGGCGAAGCCGGGCGAAACGGTCAAGGTGCGCGCCGTGCTGAAGCCGTGGCGCGGCGAGCAGCACGTAGTGACGCTGGCGTTCGATGTCCCGGAGAACATTCGTTCCGGCGAACTCGACATCTTGGTGGGCGATGCAGCCGCCGCGGACGCGTTGGATGGCAAGAGCGGGCGGATCCGGGTGGAGCGGCCTCAAAACCTTGACCAACTCGTCAGTGTGCTCAATCGCCGCCGCCCGCACAACGCGCTCTACCTGCGCGTGACCCAGAAGGCGGACGGCATCGTGGTGGCCGATCAGCGAATGCCGGCGCTGCCGCCGTCAGCGATGCAGCTTTACGATTCGAACCGCACCATGTTGGAGGCGGTACGCATCGAGCGGGTGGACGTGATCGAGAAGCGCTTGCCGCAAAACGCCGTGGTTCGCGGCAGCCAGACATTGAAGGTGAAGATCGAGTAAACCGGGTTGCCCATGAGATATCTTGTCATTGCGAGTCTTTCAGTCATGGCGGTCAGCGTTGCGCTGGCAGTCGAGGCGCAGAAGTTTACCAAGGACACCTACGAAGAGTTCGCCAAGGGCGAAACGCGCGGCATGTCCATCAGCGAAAAGGGTGAGCTTCGCCTTGCTCCGGCGGTGAAGAAGATGTGCGACGTATCGCTGCCCATCGTCTGGTCGGCGGTCCGCGACTCGAAAGGCAACGTCTATCTCGGAGGCGGCGAGGGCAAGGTGGTGCGTGTTGGCAGCGACGGCAAGGCGGCGGTGTTCTTCACAGCGAAGGAACTGGAGATTCGAGCACTCGCGGTGGACAAGAAGGGCGATGTCTATGCCGCCAGTTCACCGGACGGGAAAGTCTATCGCATCACATCCGATGGCAAATCATCGGTCTTCTATGATCCGCCGGGCAAATACATCTGGGCGCTGGCGTTTGACAATACGGGACACCTGTTCGTGGCGTGTGGCAGCAAGGCGGCGATATACAAGGTCTCGCCTGCTGGTGTTGCCGAGCGATACTTCGCAAGCGACGAGACGAACATTGTCTCGCTCGGTTTCGATAAGACGGGCCGCTTGCTCGCGGGGTCGCATCCCGGCGGTTATCTCTACCGCTTTGACGGGCCGGACAAGGCGTTTGTTGTTTGCGCCCCGGCGCTGAAGGAGATGAAAGCGATCGCGGGCGACGGGGAGGGCAACATCTATGCATTGGGGCTGGGCGAGAGTCAGCCGCCAGCGGCGCCTGTGGTGTTGACGGCAGGTGCGGTCGTGAGATCAGAAGAAAAGAAAACGGTGCGCAAGAGTGAGCTTTACCGCGTTCATCCGGATGGCTACGCCGAATTGCTGTGGACGGGCCGGGACATCACCGCGTTCTCGCTGGCGGTTGCGGCTGACGGCGCGGCGTTGGTTGGCACGGGCGACAAGGGCGTTATCTACGCGGTGCGGAACCGTTTCGAGGTCGCCACGCTCGCCAGACTCGAAGGCCAACAGGTGACATCACTATTGCCGTCGGGGCCGGGGGCTTGGGTGGCTGTGACCAGCAATCTCGGTGCGCTCTGGAGCATCGCGCCGCATCGCGCCACCGAAGGCGTGTGGGAGAGCGAATCACTGGACGCACGGGTATTTTCGACTTGGGGGCTCGCAGCCATCAAAGGCAGCATTCCTGCTGGCGCGCGGGTGTCCGTCAGCAGCCGCAGTGGCAACACGGAGAAGCCGGAGAAGACCTGGAGCGAGTGGAGCGATGTGCCGCGCCACGGCGAAGACTTCGAATTGAAGAGTCCGGCGGCGCGCTACCTGCAACTGCGCGTGAAGCTCGCCGGCCAGGATGCCGCGCGCGCGGCGGTGCTGGACTGCGTCACGATATACTACACGGCCCGCAACATACGGCCGGTGTTTGGCAAGCTGACGGTCCATGACGCCGGGTCCGGTTTGCAGAAAATCGCGCAAATGGATCCACCGATGATGAGCACCCTCGACATGATGGTGTCATCCAGCGCGCGCCGCGATCCGATGGATGCGGCGCGCAAACAACGGGTGCAGATTGTGAATCAGCCGGGTTTGCGCACGGCGATGTGGACGGCTGGCGATTCCAACCTGGACTCCATGACGTTCGACGTTTACCTCCGCGCCGAGGGTGAAACCGTGTGGAAGCGGCTGGCAGAAAAGACGGGCGATTTTTTCTTTACGTTCGACACAAGGTCATTTCCCGACGGTTACTACCGTATGAAAGTGGTGGCCACTGACGCGATGGGGAATCCGCCCGGCAAAGGCCTGACCGCGAGTATTGAGAGTGCCTCATTCGCCGTGGACAACACGCCGCCGGTTATCGTGGTGCATCACGCTGACGCCGGCAAGGGCGGTGTCCTTGCTGTGAAGTTTACAGTCACCGACGCGCTGACGCCGGTGGCGCTGGTGGAGGTGTCCACCGACGGTCGCGACTGGTTCCCGGTCCAGCCACCTCACGGCCAGGTTGGCGCCCGCTCGCAAGACTTCACTGTGCGCCTGGCCGGCACGAAGTCAGTCTTCATCCGTGCCCGGGACGAAGCCGGAAACATCGGCTCGGCGAAGGCGGCAGGGAAATAGGTTCGCGCCGCCTTCGGTGTCACACAATTTCCACTGGACACTGCGGGAGGCTTTCGATGAACGCGCGGCCGTATCGCTTGGTCAGGACGCGGTTGTCAAGGATGGCAACGATGCCGGTGTCGGTCTTGCTGCGGATGAGGCGTCCGACGCCTTGACGCAGTCTCAGGACTGCTTCGGGCAGCGAATACTCCATGAACGCGTTGCCGCCGCGGGCTTCAATGGCTTCAAGCCGAGCTTCGGTGAGCGGATGGTCCGGCACGGCGAACGGTAGACGGGTGATGATGACGTTGGAAAGCGCCTCTCCGGGCACGTCCACGCCCTGCCAAAAACTGTCGGTGCCGAACAGGACCGAGTCCACGTCTTCCTTGAACTTCTTCAGCATGGCCGAACGTGGCATGCCGCTGCCTTGGACAAGGCATTGGAAACCCGATGAGGTGAAGAACATTTCCAAATCCTCCGCCACGTCGCGCAGCAGCTTGTAGCTGGTGAAGAGCACGAACGCCTTGCCGTGCGTCATTTTCACGAAGTGCCGCACCCACTTGCCGACGGCCTCGCGGTAGTCGGGCGAGTTCGGGTCGGGCATCTCCTTCGGCACGTACAGCTTCATCTGCTGCTCGTAGTCGAATGGCGAGCCGACGGCGATCGCCTCCGTTTCGCCCGCACCGACGCGTTTGAGGAAGTAATCGAGCCGGTTCTGAACAGCGAGCGTTGCGCTGGTCATAACGACCGATGGGAATGATGCAAAGAGCAGTTCGCGCAGGTCTTCGCTGACATCCACGGGAGCGGCTCTCAGTTCCACCTGCGGCTGGCGGCGGCCCGTCCGCTCGACCCAATAGACGTGTTCCGGCGACGCCTGGCCGAGAAATGCACCCAATTGTTTCCGTGTTTCGTTGACGCGTCGGACCATCTCGCGCAGTTCGTCGCGGTCCTCGTCATCGTCTGCGAGCGATTTGCCGATGTCCACGAGCCGGTCGCGCAACGTGGCGAGAGGCGTATCGAGCGTGTTGGGCACCATGTCCGTTTGGCGGACGCGGACGGTGCTCGCGTTGGCTTTCCATTTTGCGGCGTCGTCCACCGCGCGGAAGAACTCATCACTGCGGTGGAGCACGTTGTCCACGGCGCGGACGGCTTCGCCCGCGTTTTTGAAAAGTGAGAGCAACCCTTTTTCCGTCTTCGGATTCCAGAGCCGGTGCAGGAGCCAGCGCAGGCCGGCTTCGGAGAGGCCGATGCCGATGTGGTCGGCGGCGACCGACTCGACGGTGTGCGCTTCGTCAAGGATCACGAACTCAAACTCCGGCAGCAACACGCCCTCGCTCTCCTCGCTCTCGGCGCGAAGCGCGATCTCCGAGAAGAAGAGGTGGTGATTGACGACGAGCACATCGGCGGTGCGCATCCGCCGGCGCGCTTCCTGGTAGAAACACTTGCTGTCCTTCTCACACTTCTGCGTCGAGCAGAGACCGCGTTCCGAGCAGACTTGCGCCCAGACGTTCGGGTCCGGCTCGACGTCAAAGTCGGAGCGGCTGCCATCCTGGGTCGTCGCGGCCCACTTGGCGATGCGGTGCAACTCCGCCTGTTCAGTGGAGAGAAACAGGCCATCGGCGGAACGCATCGCCTTCTTCAGCCGGCAGGGGCAGAGATAGTTGGCACGGCCCTTGACCAGCGTGGCGGTAAACTGGACGGGCAGAATCTTTGCCAGTGCTGGAATATCCTTCCCGATGATCTGCTCTTGAAGGTTGATCGTGTAAGTCGAGATGACAGCGCGGCGCTTGTTCTCGACGGCGTGCAGGATGGCCGGCGCGAGGTAGGCGAAGCTTTTGCCGACGCCAGTGCCGGCCTCGACCGCGAGATGGCGGCGGTTCGCCAGCGCGTTGGCAACAGCCTCAGCCATGCGGAGCTGCTGCGGACGGAACTCGAACGCCTGACCGGCTCCGCCAGACGTTGACAGAGCGCCGCCGGGGCCGAAGTAATCGCCCATCTTCGCGGCTAGTGCGCCGTTCGGGACAAAATTTGCAGGTGCAATCATTCGGTTACTTCTAACACACGGTGGCAAGGCTTGCCGAGCAAGACTCGGCCAGCATCGGGCGAGACGGCGCGTCTTCTGAACGGTTGACACTTTCGCAGCGTAACTGGGTTGGTCGCTTCGTTGACACCCTCGGCGTGCTCTGGCATCCTGCGCCACTCATGAAACTGCTGGTCATCGGAGGTGGTGGTCGCGAGCACGCGCTGGCGTGGAAGCTGGCGCGGTCGCCGCGCGTGAAGAAACTTTACGCCGCGCCCGGCAATGCCGGTATCGCGCAGGTTGCGGAGTGCCGGCCGGTTGGCGCGGAGGATTTGCCCGCGCTATTGGCGCTGGCCGGGGAAATCAAGCCCGACCTGACGGTGGTGGGGCCGGACAATCCGCTGGCGCTGGGCATAGTGGACCTCTTTGAGAAGAATGGCCTGCGTGCGTTTGGACCAAGCGCGTCGGCAGCGCGATTTGAGGCGTCGAAGATTTTCTCGAAGCAGTTCATGCAGCGTCACGGCATCCCGACGGCGCGGTTTGGAAACTTTTCCAGCAGCGTGGAAGCGAAGGCGTTTGCGGCTTCGCTCAGCGCATGTGTCGTGAAGGCGGATGGGCTTGCGTTGGGGAAGGGTGTCATCATTTGCCGGTCGCCTGAGGAGAGTGCGGCGGCCATCACGCAGATGATGGAGAAGAAGATTTTCGGCGCGGCAGGCGAGCGGGTGATCGTCGAGGAGTTCATGCAGGGCGAGGAGGCGAGCATCCACGCGCTGCTCGACGGCAAGAGCTACCGGCTATTCCCGTCGTCGCAGGACAACAAGCGCGTGGGCGACAATGACACGGGTCCGAACACCGGTGGTATGGGCACGATCTCGCCCGTGCCGCAGGTTTCGGCGGCGATCATGAAAGCTGCCGAAGAGCAGGTTTTGAAACCGTTCCTGCGTGGCTGTGCGGCCGAGGGAATCGAATATCGCGGTCTGCTCTATCCGGGACTGATGTTGACGCCGGACGGGCCGAAGGTGTTGGAGTTCAATGCGCGCTTCGGCGACCCGGAGACGCAGGTCTTGATGATGCGGCTTGACAGCGACTTGCTCGATGCGCTGGAGGCGGTGGTGGACCGGCGGCTGGCGGACACGACGTTGCGATTCAAGCGTGATGCCGCCGTATGCGTCGTGATGGCGTCGGGTGGCTATCCGGGCGATTATGCGAAGGGCAAGCCGATCCACGGCCTGGAGGACGCAGCGAAGCTGGAGGGCGTGCAGGTATTTCACGCCGGCACCAAACGCAGCGACGGCGATATCGTGACCAGCGGAGGGCGTGTGCTCGGCGTTACGGCGCTTGGCAGCGACCTGAAGGCCGCCCGCGAGCGTGCCTACGAGGCGGCGGCGCGTATCCGATTTGACGGTGCGCATTACCGCAAGGACATTGGGGCGCGCGCGCTGAAAGTGCTGGCGTCCACACCCGGTTGGGTGGAGACGACGGCTTGAAGCTGCGAAATGGGACGTAACATGAAACTGATTTCGACATTGCTGGTTATTACACTGAGTGCGATTGCTGTGTTGGCGTCCGACGGCGCTGCAAAGCCGACCGCGCCAGCGAAGACCGAACCTCTGGACCTGGCCAATTTGCAGGCGGTGAGGGCCGCGTTGCAAGGTCTCTACCTCGACCCCGCAGCGTTGAGCGACAGCAAGCTGAACGAAGCGGCCACGCGCGGCGTTCTCAATCACCTTGGGCTTGGCGTGAAGATGATCGACCCGAAAGCCGCCGCTGCGAAAAATGGCACTCCGGATATTGCGAAGACCGAGATGCTCGGTGATGAGATTTTCTATGTGCGGCTCGGCAAACTCGATCACGGCGCGGCAAAGGCGCTTGATGCTGCGCTCAGCCCGATGTCGTGCGAGAAGTTGAACGGCATCATCCTGGACCTTCGGTTCGTGGCCGGCAACGACTTCACCGATGCCGCCGATGTTGCAGGCCGGTTTCTGGCGAAAGGCACGCCGCTTTTCGTACTGAAAGGCGCGAAACGCGCGCCGCGCTCCTTCACCGCGACGTATGAGAAACCGTGTATTGCGACGCCGCTGATCGTGCTGGTGAATCACGAAACCGTCGGCAGCGCGGAGGCGCTGGCTGCTGTGTTTGACAATCAACAACGCGGGGCGACCATTGGCAACACCACGGCTGGCGAGGCGGTGGAACGGGTGGAACTGCCGTTGGTCGGAGGCAGGAAACTCGCGTTGGCAGTCGCCGAGGTTGTGTTGCCGGATGGCAGGAAATTGTTTTCGCTCGGCCTGGAACCAGATGTGCCGGTGAAAATGGACCTGGCGGTGGAACGAAAACTGTTGCTTGGCCCGAATGCCCAGAAGAACTTGCGCGCCAGTCTGGAACCCAAGGTGGTCAAACATCGCATCAACGAGGCGGAACTGGTCCGCTCGCTCGACACGGGCAATGGCAAGCCGGTGGAAAAGAAACAGACCGCCGAGCCGAAGAAAAGCGAGCCACCGGCCGAGAAGGAAACACGCAACGAGAACGCGAAGGTGGAACAGCCGGGGGACGTGGCGTTGTCGCGCGCGCTCGACATCCTCAAAGGATTGCGCATCCTGCGGCGGAGTTGACCGTCGCGATTGGCCGGGCAGCTTTCCCTATTTCAGATACTCTTTGATCTTTGTGGGTGGCCGCCAGCCGTATTCGCGGCGAACATCGGGCGCGTAGGCGCAGGTCACGACGAGCAAATCACTCTGGCGCGCTTTCTCCAATGGAATGTTGATCTGGACCTGCGTGTAACCATCACCGTACCACCGCTGAAAGCCGTCGCTGGCGCTCGCGGGGAGGAGTTGGCCATTGAGACGCAGGTCGCAGAGCTTGGGATTGCGATACGGGATGCGCAGCCGGATGGCGAGCGCAGCGTCAAGCGCACGGTTCTCCGGTGCACGGTCGGCCGGCTCGAAGTAAATCTTCGTTTCCGGTCCCGCTTCGAGAAATGCCTGGATTGCAGCCGCGTTGCAGTTGGGCAGCGTGGCGAGGTTCGCGACGAACTTCTTCGGGTCACCCTCCAGCAATTTCGCGCCTTTCGCGGTGAGTGCCAAGGCTACTCCTATGCGGCAATCCGTCTGCGGGTAGAGCACACCCATCGTAAATGTGCCTTGGCGTTGCCAGAGTTCAACGCGGCTGCGGCGGCGCTCGGCGGCGTTGTGGCCGGATGCCATGACCCACTGGCCCACGAGCGATTTCATTACGTTAACCGGATAACCGGCGATCTTTTCGCCGTCCCACACACGGTTGCCGGTGCGCATCAGCCCGCGCAGCCGGGCGACGCCGCTCTCTTCATAGCCGACTTCGCAGGTGCCGAGCAGGGTGTGGTAGCGCGCGTAGCCATACATGGCCGTGTAGAAAAACGGCCGGCCCATCCAGAGACGGTCGGCGAGCGGCGGCATGTCCGGTCCGAAGAAGAGCCGCTGCGTGTCCGCCTCGCCGCGGTCAATCCCGTAGCCCGCCTTGCGCGCCTCGGCGATCATTGCCTCCGTCACACGCCAGTCCCATGGCCGCAACGAGTAGTTCGAGTAGGCGGTGCCGCATGACTCGACGACCTGGTGGCCGTTCCAACGCAGCGGCACGCCGTGCATGTCCCACTGCACATCCGGCTTGAACTCATCGAACACGGACTGGAGCGCGACGATCTCGGGCGATTTGGCCGGCTCCTTGAGCGTCAGCGTGGCGAGGTCCCATGCCTTGCCGCGTTGGCCGCTGTAAGGGTCAATGCCCTGCGAGTTGGCGTTGCTCTCGGCGGTCTCGTAGCCCCACGGGTTCACCACCGGCATCAGCAGGACGATCTGCTTGCGCCGCGTCTCGACCGCTTCGGCCGAATTGCCCAGCAGCCATTCGGCAAAGTGCATGATGCTGGTCGTGCCGGTGCGCTCCGCCCCTGAGTGCGTGGCCGTGATGAGCGCCACCTGCTTGTCGTCGTCACGCACTGCCTTGTCCGTGATGCGCGCTAGAAAGATCGGCAGTCCCTCTTTCGTTTTGCCGCGCGTTTCGAATGTGAACTTGTCCGGGTGTTTCTCCGACCAGAATCGAAGCGTCGCGGAAATCTCAGCGAAGCTTGGCCGTCGAGGAGTTTCTTTCCACGGCCGCGGCACGTCCGACAGTCGAGACGCAACGTCATCGTTGATCCCAGCAGCCGGGCAGGTGACCACGCAGGCAAGGATGAGAGCGCCAAAGCCAAGGGTACGAGCAAGGTTTGTTTCCATAAGCTGAAAGGCTGTAATCTGTTTCCAACGAAGAGCCGTGATGAGGTTTGAGAGATCATCCGTCTCGCTCCAGATGCTGGCATGGATTCGCGGCGTCTTTCAAGAGCGGCGCGGGCAGGCTGCGAGGAAACAGAAAGCCTCGCATCTTGCGACGCGAGGCTTTCGAGACGATGCAAAACGCCAATCCGGCTCGTCCCGCCGGAAGGGGGGCACGCACGACCAAGGAGGGAGGGGAGGGAGTCGCACGTGTGGCGCCCTGCCGAATTGTTTAACCCTTACCTCATAAAGCCATTCAACCCCTCTATTTTTGACATGCAAGAAAAAAGTTCTGTCAGAAAAGTCCTCAGCGGTTCGATTTGGAAACACTGGACGATGGCATCGCATCGACGAGGCACGTGAGCGAGTCAACAAGAAGGCGTGAGGAAACCAAACGGGGTTGCCATCACTTTTGGCTGGCTCTTGAAAGGCTGAGCAGGCAGAAGTATTAGTCACACACGGGCCTGACACTGCGGTTGCCGGGGTGTTATTCGGCGACTGGCGGTTTCTGGCTCTTCATAGAATTTTTGATGAAGACGATCTTATTTGTTTGCACCGGCAACATTTGTCGCAGCCCGATGGCAGAAGCGTGGGCGCGGCACCTGTTGTCGGGCCGCGGCGACGTGCGGGTGTTGTCGGCGGGCGTTGGCGCACCCAACGGCCAGCCGGCCAGCACGCACGCCGTGGAGGCAATGGCGCAGATGGGTGTGGATCTTTCCAAGTTCCGCAGCCAGCGCGTGACTGCGGAACTGGTTCGGCATGCGGATTACATCTTCGGGATGACGCAGGGTCATGTGGACTCGATCGTCATGGCGTATCCGGAGGTGGCGGAGCGGGTGTTCTTGGTGCGGGAGTTTCTGGAAAACATACCGCCCGGCCGGAAGGATATTCCCGATCCCATCGGCATGCCGCTCAAAAGCTATGTGGAAGCGCGCACGGCGATTGTGGAGGCAATGCCGAGTGTGTTGCGGTTTGTGGAGGAAACGAGCGGGTCGCAACCGGCTGCAACCGCGGATAAGCCCGGTGCCATGCGCGTCGCGCTTGGCGCGGACCACGCGGGGTTTGAGTTGAAAAATGCCGTAAAGGATTTGCTGGCGAAAGCTGGCGTAGCTTGCAGCGACTTCGGCACGCATTCGAACACCAGTTGTGATTACCCGGATTTTGCCCGGATGGTGGCACAGGAGGTGGCGTCGAAGAAATTCGATTTCGGCATTCTTTGCTGCAAGACCGGCATCGGCATGAGCATCACGGCGAACAGAATCACCGGCATCCGTGCCGCGGTGGTGACGAGCGAGGAAGTGGCCAGGCTCACGCGCAAGCACAACGACGCCAACGTCCTCTGTCTCGGCGCGTGCGATGTAACGCGCGAGAAGGCGCGTGGCATCATCGAGACGTTTCTCCACACGGAGTTCGAGGGCGGCCGCCACGATCGGCGCGTCAAGAAAATCGAAATCGCCCCCGATTCGTCAACGCAGGTTCAAGATTCTAACATGAAAACACTCCAACGAGTTGATCCCGAGATTTACGCGGCGGTTTGCAGCGAAGCGCGCCGCCAGCAGGAAAACATTGAGCTGATCGCCAGCGAGAATTTCGTCTCGCCCGCGATCCTCGAAGCCGCCGGCACCGTGCTGACAAACAAATACGCCGAGGGTTATCCCGGCAAGCGTTACTACGGTGGCTGCGAATGCGTGGATGTCGTCGAGCAGCTTGCGATTGACCGCGCGAAGCAGCTTTTTGGCGCCGACCACGCCAACGTGCAGCCGCACTCCGGCTCGCAGGCAAACATGGCGGCTTACTTCGCGCTGGCCAAGCCGGGCGACACGCTGCTGGCGATGAGCCTGAACTTCGGCGGCCATCTGACGCACGGCTCGCCGGTGAACTTCTCCGGCCGGCTTTTCAAGATCGTTCCCTACGGCCTGAGCCAGAGCACCGAGCGAATTGACATGGACGAGGTGGCGAAGCTCGCCCGTGCCGAGAAACCCCGCATTATCGTCGTCGGTGCGAGCGCCTATCCCCGCACGCTCGACTTTGCCGCGTTCGCGAAGATCGCCAAGGAAGTCGGCGCGGCATTGGTGGTGGATATGGCGCACATTGCCGGCCTTGTCGCAGCCGGGGCGCATCCGAGCCCGGTGCCGCACGCCGACATCGTCACGACCACGACGCACAAAACGTTGCGCGGCCCGCGCGCCGGTCTGATCCTCTGCAAGGAGGCGCACGCCAAGGCGGTGAACTCGCAGATTTTCCCCGGCATCCAGGGTGGCCCGTTGGAGCACATCATTGCGGCGAAGGCAGTCTGCTTCAAGGAGGCGATGCAGCCGGAGTTCAAGACGTACCAGCAACAGATCGTCAAGAACGCCGCCGCGCTCGCCACCGCGCTCGCTGGGAAAGGCTTCCGGATCGTCAGTGGCGGCACCGACAATCACTTGATGCTCGTGGACCTGCGCCCGAAGAAGCTCAACGGCAAGATCGCGCAGGAAGCGCTCGACAAGGCGGGCATCACGGTGAACAAGAACATGATTCCGTTCGACCCTGAGAAGCCGACGGTCACCAGTGGCGTTCGCATCGGCACGCCCGCCGTCACCACGCGCGGCATGAAGGAAGCCGAGATGCAACTCATCGCCGACTACATTGACGAGGTGCTGCGCGCGCCAGAGAGTGCGCAGGTGGCCGAGCAGGTCAAGAGCAAGGTCAAGGCGCTGACGGCGCGCTTCCCGCTGCCGTATTCCACAAAGTAAACTTTCGCAATCAACCCAAAGGAAAAAACATGTCCATACCGATCATCATCTTTTTAGGACCGCCGGGATGCGGCAAAGGCACGCATGCCAAGTTGCTCGCGGAGCGAGCCGGGGCAGGGCACTTCGACCTCGGCAGCCTCTTGCGCGGCATCGCCAAGAGCGGCAGCCCGCGCGGCGTCGAACTGACCGGCTTTATGAGCAAGGGCCTGCTCGTGCCCGACACGCTCATCATCGAGATTGTTCGGGACGCGCTGTCCGAGCGCGTGAAGACCAATCCGCCTCCGGCGTTGTTGCTGGATGGTTTTCCCCGCACCGTCGCGCAGGCGGAGGCGTTGGAGAAGGTTGCCGCCAGTATCGAGCTTGGCCCGGTCAGCGTCATCAACATCAACCTGCCGAACGAGTTGATCGTCGAGCGCATTGCCAACCGCCGGGTGTGCAACAAATGCGGCGCAATCTTCGACGTGCTTGAGTTCTCCGGCAAGGAATGCCCCAAGTGCAAGAGCGGGCAGTTGATCCAGCGCGACGATGACAAGGCCGAGGTGGTTCGCCGCCGGCTCGAAGAGTACGCGGCCAAGACCGCGCCGCTGCTCCAGTTCTATGGCAAGAAGGGCAAGCTCGTGAGCGTGGTCAGCGATGCGCCGGTCGAGGTCGTGCGCGAGCGCGTTTACGGCGCCTACAAGCAGATTCAGCCGAAGTAACCGCGGGGCTGGTTGCGGCAGAAAGGCGTGGCCACGGATTCTTTACCGCCGAAGTTTGCGGTCGTCTTCGACTTCGATGGTCTCATCGTGGATAGCGAGACGCCGGAGTTCGAGGCGCATCGGCAGATTTTCGCCGAGCATGGCGTGGAACTGACCGCGGAGGAATGGCGCGGCGAGGTCGGCATCTGGTCCGCCACACGCAACTGGTTTGCGAAGCTCGGGGAAATCATCGGCCGGCCGGTGGATTCCAACGCGTTGCGCGAGGAGAAGCGCCGCCGTTTCTGGCGGGTGATCAAGATGGAGCCGCTCCCGGGCGTGCGTGCGTTGCTTGACGAACTTCATGCCGCCGCGGTGCCGCTGGCGCTCGCCTCCAGCGCCGAAGCATCATGGATCAACCGCGCCACCGCGGAACTCGATGTGACGCGCTATTTCCGGACCATCGTGACCGGTGACGATGTGACTCACCGCAAGCCGCATCCCGAAGGTTATCTGCTGGCCGCGCGTCGCCTCGGCATCGCGCCAGACCGCTGTGTGGCCATCGAGGATTCGCAGCCCGGCATCGTCGCTGCAAAGGCTGCCGGCATGAAAGCCATCGCGATACCCAACTGGCTCACGGCCGAACACGACCTCGACGCGGCCGACTTGCGGGTGGCTAGCGCGGCTGAGTTGAGCATGGCCGTCCTCGCGAAGCTCACAACGGACGGCGCGGAGTGAAGATTCTGGCGGGCACAGGGACAGAATGGGCCTGAAACACAACTTTCACTTGCAAAGGCAGGTTAATCTACCTACCGTTTTAACGGATACTTGCGTCCAAGGCGGTTCATGGCTGATTCGACGACAACCATAGGCTATACGGGCAGGTTGGAGGACGAACCCATCATCACGCGGCTTGATGCCGCGGTGGATTGGGTGCGGAAGAATTCTCTCTGGCCGATGCCGATGGGTCTGGCGTGCTGCGCCATCGAGTTGATGTCCACGGCGGCCTCGCGATTCGATATCTCGCGGTTTGGCGCGGAAGTGATGCGGTTCTCGCCGCGGCAAAGCGACCTGATGGTCGTGGCGGGGACAGTGACCTACAAAATGGCGCTGGCGGTGAAGCGGATTTGGGACCAGATGCCTGACCCGAAATGGTGTATTGCGATGGGGGCGTGCGCGTCTACGGGCGGGATGTATCGCAGCTACGCCGTGCTGCAAGGGGTGGACAAGATTTTGCCAGTCGATGTGTATGTCAGCGGCTGTCCGCCGCGACCCGAGGCGTTGCTCGACGCGCTCATCAAGCTGCAGACGAAGATTTCGCGCGAGCCGGGGCTGAAGAACCTCAAGAAGGCGCCAGGCGCCAGCGTAACCTGATTTAATTCAATGGCCATCGCACTCGCAGCCATCAATTCTCTCACGAAACGCTTCGGCGACAAGGTCCGGTCTCCGGTGGCGTTTTCGGACAAGGTCATGGGGCGCGACGAGATGAGCGTGACCGTGGCGCGCGAGGTGATCGCGGAGGCCTGCGCGCTTTTGAAACAGGAACCGGCGCTGGCATTTGATTTCCTCGTGGATATCAGCGGCGTGGACAACTACGACGCGAACCCGCGTTTCCGGGTGGACTATCTGCTTTACTCGTACAAGACCAACGCATGGCTGCGGCTGAAGGTTGGCGTGCCAGAAGAGGACGCAACAGTGCCGAGCGTGGCGAAGGTTTGGCGCGGCGCGGAATGGCATGAGCGTGAATGCTACGACATGTTCGGCATCCGGTTCACGGGTCATCCCGATCTGCGGCGCATCCTGATGTGGGACGGGTATCCATTTCATGCGTTGCGAAAAGATTTTCCGCTCGAAGGCAAGCCGAGCAACGTGCCCGAGGTGGCGTTCACGGAGGCCGCGCCACTGCAAGGCGGGCCGTTTGTGACTGTGCCAGCCGGGCGCGCGAGTGAGCGCGAGCCGCGCGTTCGCGAGAACGCGTTATCGGCGGATGTGCGGGACAAGACCAAGGGATTGTAAAAAACGATTTTTCAAACGGAGTGACGCCAGACAAACCCAACGCAGATGCGAAGAAGCAGGAGCCGGCGAAGCCGAACGGCGCGCCGACGGCCAAGCCGTCCGCACCGCCCGTGCCTGCTGCGCCTGCGCCGAAGGTTGCCGCGCCAGTCGTTGCGAAGACTGTGCCGCCGCAACCACCCGCGGCCAAAGTCGCAGCGGTGCCTGCGAAGGTGGCCGCAACGCCTGCCCCAAAGGTTTCGGCGCCTGTGGTCGCGAAGCCGACGCCCGCGCCTGCTGTTGCAGCCCCACCCGCGGCAGTGAAACCAGCCGCAACACCCGCGCCGAAGCCGGCGACGATGGCCGTTGCGAAACCAACGACCCCGCCAAGCGCGCCCAAGGCAGCGGCTCCGTCGCCCGCCCCGAAAGCGCCCGAGCCGCCTGAGCCGGCGGTCGAAACACCCGCGCCGTCCCCGCCGCCACCATGGCCTGCGGAGCCGAAGGGCACGGAGGACGTTGCGGGCGAGCGGATGATTCTGAACATGGGGCCGTCGCATCCGTGCACGCATGGTGTGCTGCGCATTGTGCTGGAACTGGACGGCGAGGTGGTGGTGAACGCAAAGCCGGATGTGGGTTTCCTGCACCGCGGCGACGAGAAGATTGCCGAGAACCTCACCTACAACCAGTTCGTGCCTTACACGGACCGTCTGGATTACCTGTCACCGTTGGCGAACAATGTTGCCTACGTGCTTGCGGTGGAGAAGTTGATGCGTCTGCAAGTGCCTCCGCGTTGTCAATATATCCGCGTCATCTGCTCCGAGATGGCGCGCGTCGCGTCACACCTGGTTGGCTTGGGTGCGATGGCGCTCGATCTGGCTGCGATGACAGTTTTCCTCTACACGTTCACTGAACGCGAACGGCTGCTGTCGCTCATGGAGAAACTGACGGGTGCGCGGCTCACCAACAGCTTCATGCGCGTCGGTGGCGTGGCGCGCGACATTCCCGACGGCTGGATTGCCGAGCTGAAGAAATTCCTCGGTGATTTTCCCCGGATGATTGACGAGGTGGACCGGCTTCTGACGCGCAACCGCATCTTCGTGGACCGCAATCAGGGCGTCGGGGTGTTGCCAAAGGAAGTCGCGATTGACTTTGGCGTTACCGGCCCGAACCTGCGCGGCAGCGGCGTGGAGTTCGACCTGCGCAAAGCTCATCCATACCTCTGCTACAAGGACTTCGAGTTTGACGTGCCGGTCGGGACGATGGGCGATTGCTACGACCGGTATCTGGTGCGGATGGAGGAAATGCGCCAGTCGGTGCGCATCCTGAAGCAGGCTTGCGACAAGCTGCCGGATGGGCCGGTCAAGGCTCCGGACCTGAAGAACGTGTTGCCGCCCAAGGAGCAGGCGCTCACGAAGATGGAGCAGCTCATCCATCATTTCATGATCGTCACGGAAGGCCCCAACGTGCCGCCGGGCGAGGTTTACTTCGGCGCGGAGAATCCGAAGGGAGAGCTCGGCTTCTACATCATCAGCAAGGGCGGCGGGGTGCCGTGGCGCATGAAGATCCGCTCGCCATCGTTTTGCACCCTGAGCGCGTTGCCGTATTTGTTGAAGGGCCACATGATCGGCGATATTGCGGCGATCCTCGGCTCGCTGGATTTCGTCATGGGAGAATGCGACCGCTGATGCAACAAGTGCCTCCCCATCTCGAAACCGAAGTGAACACGCTGCTGGCGCATTATCCCGCGGAGCAGAAGCGGAGTGCGATGCTCATGGTGCTGCATGCCGTGCAGGAACAGTGCGGTTGTGTCTCCGACGCGATGATCGAGTGGGTCGCGGCGAAATTGGAATGCAAGCCGATCCACGTCTATGAGTGCGTGACCTTCTACCCGATGTTCCGCCGCAAGCCGGTTGGGAAGTATCACATCAAGATTTGCCGCACGTTGTCGTGCGAATTGGCCGGGAGCCATAAGCTTTGCGAGGATCTGAAGAAGATGATCGGCACGGGCATGGACCAGACGACGCCGGACGGCAAGTTCACTATCAGTTGGGTCGAATGTCTCGCAGCATGCGGCACCGGGCCGTGCCTGATGATCAACGACGATTTTTACGAGAAGGTGACGAAGGAGAAGGCTGAGCAGTTGCTCGGGAACCTGAAATAATCATGGCCGCTGTCGAACGCAAACTTATCACCGCCCGGATGGCTCAGCCCGGTTACAGCAACCGGTTGGATAGCTATCTGGCTGCGGGCGGCTATGAGGCATTGAGGAAGGCGCTGGCGATGACGCCGGAGGCCCTCCGCGCTGAAGTGAGCAAGGCCGGCCTGCGCGGGCGCGGCGGCGCGGGTTTCGGTTGCGGATTGAAGTGGTCGCTGGCGGACCGCAAGAGCGGCAAGCCGATTTACCTCATCTGCAACGCAGACGAGTCCGAGCCGGGCACGTTCAAGGACAAGCAGATCATCTACAAGGACCCGCACGCGCTCATTGAGGGCATCGTTTGCGCTGCCTACGCAAACGGCGTCAAGACAGCGTACATTTACATCCGCGGCGAATTTGCGGAAGGCTGCAAGATTCTGCTGGCCGCCATCGAGGAGGCGCGGGCGAAGAACTTCGTCGGCGCGAACATCCTCGGTTCCAGTTACTCGCTGGACATCTTTGTGCATCGCGGCGCGGGCGCTTACATCTGCGGTGAGGAGACGGGCTTGATCGAATCCCTCGAAGGCAAGCGTGCTTATCCGCGGTTCAAACCGCCGTATTTCCCCGCCGTGCTCGGCCTCTGGATGTGCCCGACCATCGTCAACAACGTCGAGACGCTCTGCAATATCCCGCACATCATTGCGATGGGCGGCGCGGAGTTCGCGAAGATCGGCACGCCAAACAACACCGGCACGCGGATGATGTGCGTCAGTGGCCATGTAAACAAGCCCGGCTGCTACGAGGTTGAACTGGGCAAAATCACTCTGGGCGAGTTGATCAACGGTTTGTGCGGCGGCGTCAGCGGCGGCCGCAAGGCGAAGGCAATCATTCCTGGCGGGAGCAGCGCGAAGGTGATCCGCTGTGACGAGCGATTCAAGGGCAGGAAGCGCGACGGCACCGAGTATGACTGGAGTTGGCAGGACGTGCCGGTGGATTTCGACTCGGTCGCGATGATTGGCTCGATGGCCGGCTCCGGCGGCGTCATCGTGCTGGACGAAACAGCCGAGATCCCGAAAGCCGTGGCGAACATCGCCGAGTTCTACGCGCACGAAAGCTGCGGCCAGTGCACGCCGTGCCGCGAAGGCTCGCTCTGGATGGCCAAGGCGCTGCGGCGCATGGCGAACGGCCGCGCCATGAAAGGCGACACCGATTACTTGAAGTCCATCGCCGACGGCATCCCCGGCCGCACAATTTGCCCGTTTGGCGAGGCGTGCGCGTGGCCGGTGCAGAGTTTCATTGAGAAGTTCCGGAACGATTTTGTGAAGTTGGAGAAATAATGGCGGAGACACCGACAACCACCGCGCCGACGCCTGAGATGGTGAACGTCACAATCAACGGCAGCAAGGTCCGTGTGCCGAAGGGCATCAACGTGATCGAGGCGGCGCGTTATGCCGGCGTGTTCATCCCGCATTACTGTTACCACCCGAAGCTCGCCGTCGCCGGCAACTGTCGTATGTGCATGGTCGAAATCGGCGAGGCGATGCTTACGCCGGATCGCCGGCCGGTGCTGAACCCTGATGGCAAACCCAGGATTGTCATGCAGCCGCGCCTGGCCATTGGCTGCAATACGCCGGTGAAGGAAGGCATGGTGGTGGTCACCAACTCCGCGGCGGTGACGCAATCGCAGAACGCCGTGCTGGAGTTCCTGTTGATCAACCATCCGCTTGACTGCCCGATCTGCGACCAGGCGGGTGAGTGCAAACTGCAGGAGTATTCGGTCGAGTTTGGCGCGGGCGCATCGCGGTTCCGCGAAGAGAAGGTCCACAAGCCGAAGAAGGTGGACCTTGGTCCGCGCGTCATGCTCGATGACGAGCGCTGCATCCTTTGCAGCCGCTGCATCCGCTTCATGCGCGACATTGCGAAGGAGGATTGCCTCGGCATCGTGGAGCGCGGCAGTCATTCGACGCTGACGTGCTGGCCTGGCAAGAAGCTGGACAGCAACTACTCGCTCAACACCGTGGACCTTTGCCCGGTTGGCGCGCTGACGGACAAGGATTTCCGCTTCAAGATGCGGACGTGGTTCCTCAAGGAATCCAAGAGCATCTGCACGAGCTGTGCCGCCGGCTGCAACACGATCATCTGGTCGCGCGCGAACGTCATCCATCGCCAGACACCGCGCAGCAACGACGCTGTTAACGAGTGCTGGATGTGCGACGCCGGCCGATTGAACTACAAGTTCATCAACGATGCCGGCCGCTTGACGAAACCTTTGGCGCTGACGAATGGAAAACAGACGGAGACGACCTGCGCCGACGCGTTGAAGCAACTCGGGCCGAAGTTGAGGGCGGCGTTGGCCCATCGCGACTCGGTTGCGTTTGTCGGCAGCGCGCGCGCGACGAACGAGGAGCTTTACCTGTTCGCGAAGCTGGCGAAGGGAAGCGTGTCGGATTGTGTGCCGCGCTCATGGACGGCGGATAATTTCATCGTCAAGGCCGACCGAAACCCGAACAGCGCGGGCGCAAAGTTGTTCGGCGTCGCAGCGGAACCCATGGGGTCGAAGCTTGCAGTCATCGCGGACGGCATCAAGAACGGCAAAATCAAGACGCTGGTGGTGCATCAGGAGGATGTAACCCGGCACGGCATCGGTCCAGAACTGCTGGCAAAGTTATCATTGCTGCTGGTGATCGATTTCAAGCAGACTGCCACGACGAAGGCGGCGCACTTCGTGTTGCCGGGTGTGACATTTGCGGAGAAGCGCGGCACGTTCACGAACGCGAAGGGCCGTCTCCAGCGGGTCTGGCCTGCAATAAGCCTTGGCGGCGAAGCGCTGCCGGAGTGGGAGATTTTCCGCGGTCTGCTGCGCGAGTTGGGCGGCGTGGACAATCATCTCGACATCGCCGCGTTGTTTGCCGACATGGCGGGCAACGTGCCGGCGTTGTCGGGACTGACGCTGTCGAAGATCGGCGACGACGGTGTGCAGATTTCGGTGAGCTAGATGGAAGCGATACTCATACATCTGATCAAGATTGCCTGCGTGTTGGGCGTGGTGCTGTTTATCTGCGCCTACATCGTGCTGGTGGAGCGGCGCGTTTGCGCGTTCATCCAGGACCGGCTGGGGCCGAACCGTGTCGGCATCCCGCTCTGGATTCGCAAGGACGGCAGCATGGTCACGCTGGGCGGCAAGTGGGCGCTCGGCCAGCCGCTGGTGGATGCGATGAAATCGCTTCTCAAGGAAGACTTTGTGCCGGCGCACGTGAACAAGTTCTTTTTCTGGCTCGCGCCGATGTTGGCGATGTCTCCGGCGTTGGTGGTGTTCGCGGTGGTGCCGTTCGGCAGCCAGCTTGGCGGCGTGCCGATGATCGTCGCCGATGTGAATGTCGGCATCTTGTTCGCCTTCGCGATCGCTTCGCTGGGCGTCTATGGCATCGTGCTTGCCGGCTGGGCGAGCAACTCGAAGTATCCGTTCCTCGGCGGCATCCGCAGCAGCGCGCAGCTCATCAGCTACGAGATTTGCCTTGGCCTGTCGGTGATCCCGCTCTTCATGCAGGTCGAGAGCCTCAAGCTCAGCGAGGTCGTTGTATGGCAGGCGAACCATCTCTGGCTGATCTGCTATCCGTGGAACTGGCTGCCGGCGTTGGTCTATCTGGCATCGTCGTTCGCCGAGACGAACCGCCTGCCGTTCGACCTGCCGGAGGCGGAGCAGGAACTGGCCGGCGGCTACAACGTCGAATACAGCTCGATGAAGTTCGCCATGTTCTTCATGGCCGAATACACGAACATGATCGCGGCGTCGGCGCTGATGGTGACACTCTTCCTTGGCGGCTGGTCGCTGCCGTTCGTGCCGGCGACGGGCGGCGTCCTCGTGGGTCTGGCTCACGTCTGCATCTTCCTTGCGAAACTGTTTGCGCTGCTGTTCTTCTTCATCTGGGTGCGCTGGACGCTGCCGAGATTCCGGTATGACCAACTGATGGGGCTCGGCTGGAAGGTGTTCCTGCCGCTGGCGCTGGTGAACGTTCTGATTGTGGCGGGCGTGATCATGGTGGAGACGCTCAAATGAAGCTCGAACGCCCCAAACTCACGCTTGCGGAACGGCTCTACGTGCCGGCGATCGTGTCCGGCCTGGCGCTGACGTTCAGCCACATCTTCCGCAAGAAGGTGACGCTCCAGTATCCGGAGGAGAAGCCGGAGATTCCGCCGGGCTATCGCGGCCAGCCGGTGTTGGTGAAGGACGAGGAAGGGCGCGTCAAGTGCGTCGCCTGCCAGCTTTGTGAGTTCGTCTGTCCGCCGCGCGCCATCACGATCAAGCCAATGGAGTATCCGGCGGACGCGAAATACGGCAAGGTGGAGAAGACGCCGGCGGAGTTCGACATTGACATGCTGCGGTGCATCTACTGTGGTTATTGCGAAGAGGCTTGCCCGGAGCAGGCGATTTTCCTGCGCGGCCCGTATACCCTGAACGGCCTCTCGCGGAAGTCCATGGTGTTCAATAAGGACAGACTTCTCGAACTCGGCGGCACGTTGCCGGACCCGATCAAGAAGTGGCAGAAGAAGTAGGAATACTGACGACGAACTGAAATGAGCGAGGAACTTCTATTGTTTTTAGAGATTTGCTCGACGCTCGTTGTTGCGCTCCTGTTCTCCTTCCGCTACGAGGTGGTTCGTAAAACGGAAATGAAGGATAAGGGACGCCACCATATGATAACTGCCGCTGGCCTCATCTTCGGTTTGGGTTTGTTTTGGGCAATGCGGTCGGGTTTGTTTGGCGACAGATTGACACGGGTTTCCATGCTGTATCTTGCCTTGATGATTTTCATCCTCGGAGGCCGAGCTGTTCTGACGGAGCTTGGCATCCGGAAACGCTGCCGTCGAACTTGACGCTTGGACATGCACGACCAACTTTTTTGGTTTTTCAGCATTGCGATGCTCCTGAGCGGGGTGTTGGTGGTCCTTGGCCGCAACCCGGTCACGAGCGCGCTGTTCCTGGTGCTGTCGCTGTTCTTCATGGCGGGACTGTTCGTGCTGCTGGAGGCTTACTTCCTGGCGATCATCCAGATTCTGGTCTATGCCGGCGCGGTGATCGTGTTGTTCCTGTTCGTTATCATGCTGATGGACTTGAAGACCGAGAACGTCCGGCGGTTTAGACGATTCGGCGTGGTCGGTGCCTTGGTCGTGGCGGGCGCGCTGGCGTGGAAGGTGGCGAGCGTGGTCGCAACGATGCCGCAGACGGGCGCGAAGCCGGTGGTCGGCACGACGGAGGCGATGGGCAAGCTGCTGTTCACACAATATCTGCTGCCATTCGAGGTCACATCGGTGCTGCTGCTCATCGCGATGGTCGGCGTGGTGGTGTTGTCGAGGAAGGAGTCGAAATGATTCCCGTCACCCTCGAACATTACCTGATCGTCAGCGGCCTGCTGTTTTCGCTGGGTCTGGCGGGCGTCATGCTCCGGCGCAACGCGCTGGTGATGTTCATGTCACTGGAGCTGATGCTCAACGCCAGCAATCTCGCGCTGGTGGCGTTCAGCCGGTTTAACGGCAACCTGCATGGGCAGGTGTTTGTATTTTTCATCATCACGGTCGCCGCGGCCGAAGTCGCGGTCGGGTTGGCGATCATCGTCGCGTTGTTCCGGCGCCGGCAGACGGTGCAGGTGGACGAAATCAATTCGATGAGGCTCTGACGCATGGAAGACGTAAGTGGACTATTGCTGCGTGTGCTGGCCGGGCCGCTATCGGCGGCGGTGGTCATCTGGCTGCTTTGCCACAAATCGGCGTTCTACGCCGACTTTGGGTCGATCATGGAGCGGCAGGCTGCGGCGATCATTGCCATCGCCTTTCTGCTCGGCTCGACGCTGTTCGCGTACTGGGCGTTCGGCGCGGTGCGTGACAACACGGCGATGGAGAATCG
The DNA here is from genome assembly GCA_016235595.1 of Verrucomicrobiota bacterium. Classification (GTDB taxonomy): domain Bacteria; phylum Verrucomicrobiota; class Verrucomicrobiia; order CAIQCK01; family CAIQCK01; genus CAIQCK01. The sequence continues at coordinate 78,695 of JACRJX010000044.1, read as the reverse complement.
TCCTCTCTACGAGTTTCTGTCGGTGGGCGACCTGACGGTGGAGGTCAACTGGTCGCTCGACAAGCTTAGCGGGTTGATGCTGATGGTGGTCTGCGGGGTGTCGTTGTGCATCATGGTTTATTCCATTGGCTACATGCATGACGACCCGGGCATCAGCCGATTCTTCGCCAAACTGTCGTTCTTCGTCTTCTCGATGCTCGGGATCGTGCTGTCGGGGAACTTCCTGATGATGTTCTTCTTCTGGGAACTCGTCGGCGTGTCGAGCTACCTGCTCATCGGCTACTGGTATGAGCGGCCCAGCGCGGCGGATGCGGGGAAGAAGGCGTTCCTTGTCAACCGGCTCGGCGATTTCGGATTCCTGATCGGCATCCTGATGCTATGGGGCATTACCGGCGAGGTGGACTTTGCGCGCGTCAAGAACCAGCTCGCGGCGCATCCGGTGGACGCGAACCTGCTGGCCGTCGCAACGGTGTTGATCTTCTGCGGGGCCGTTGGCAAAAGCGCGCAATTCCCTCTGCATGTCTGGCTGCCGGACGCGATGGAAGGCCCGACGCCCGTCAGTGCGTTGATCCACGCCGCGACAATGGTGGCGGCGGGCGTTTACATGCTCTGCCGCGTCTCGTTCCTGGTCTTTGGCAGCCCGATGGCGATGGAGATCATCGCGTGGACGGGCGGCATCACGGCATTGATGGCGGCACTGATCGCGACGCAACAGAACGACATCAAGCGCATCCTGGCCTACTCGACGTTAAGCCAGCTCGGTTACATGGTGATGGCCGTCGGGCTGAGCGACCCGTCAGGCAGCGGCTACATGCCGGCGATGTTCCATCTTTCGACCCACGCGTTCTTCAAGGCGCTGTTGTTCCTGTGCGCCGGCAGCGTGATCATCGCGTTGCACCACGGCGAGCAGGACATCTGGAAGATGGGCGGCCTGCTGAAGAAGATGCCCATTACAGCCGGGTGTTTTGCCGTCGGCACACTGGCGCTCTGTGGTTTCCCGTTCATGAGCGGCTTCTACAGCAAGGAAGCCATTCTGGGTCTCGCGCATGAGCACAATCCGCGCCTCTATCTCCTCGCGACGGTGACGGCGGGCCTGACGGCGTTCTACATGTTCCGCTGCTTCTTCATCGCGTTCCTCGGCAAGACACGCGGCGAACACGCGAGCAAGGCCACGGAAAGCGGCTGGGTCGTGCTCGTACCGTTGCTGGTGCTGGCGGTGGCGTCTATCTGTGGTGGTTGGTTTGGCATTCCGGAGTGGCTGGTGGAAAAGAAAGCCATTAGCGCCGAGCACGCGCCAGGAAGCGTCATGATCGCCGCGCTGGCGGCGTTTGGCATCGGCGCGGGCGCCGCGGTGGTGCTCTACGCGCGAGGCGCGACAACCGATCCGCTGAACAGACTGACGGTGATTTCGTGGGTGTTGCGGAACAAATTCTTCTTCGACGAGATTTACATGGTGCTGGTGAAGGTCGGGCAGGGCACGGTCGCGTGGCTCTGCGGCTTCGTGGATCGCTGGATCATCGCCGGCCTGGCGGTGCGCGGGTTGGCGGCGACAACGCGGGGCGTGGGGCAGGTGCTGCGGCTTTTCCAGACCGGCAATGTCCAGACCTATGCGCTCTGGTTTGCCGCCGGCACGACGATCATCCTTTATTACCTGGTCAGGTAACGCATGGACTTCTTGAACATATTGAACGGCACGATCCTGATACCGCTGGTGTTTGCGGCGGGGCTGTGCTTCCTGCCGGCGAGGAAATCGCTGGCCATCCGCTGGCTGGCGATTCTGGGCGCGTTCATCACGGTGGTGCTCAGCGGGCTGGCGTTCGCGTGGTTCAATACCAACGATCCCGGTTTCCAGTTTGTGAACCGGGTGACGTGGGTGGAGGCGCTGGACTTGAGCTGGCATGTCGGCGTGGATGGCATCAGCGTCGTGATGGTCCTGTTGACGGGCATTGTCGGCTTCGCGGCGACGATGGTGTCGTGGGATATCCAGCACCGGCAAAAAGAGTTTTACGTGCTGCTGCTCATCATGATTGCGGGCGCGATGGGCATGTTCGCGTCACTGGACATTTTCTTCATCTACTTCTTCCACGAACTGGCGTTGATCCCAACGTTCCTGATGATTGGCATCTGGGGCAGCGGCAAGCGCGAATACGCTGCGATGAAGATGACGCTCTACCTCAGCGCCGGCGCGTTTGTGGCGCTGATCGGCCTGATCGCGCTCTACTTCGCGCCGCCGGCGGCTGAGCGGACGTTCGATTTGACGAGGTTGCTCGACTACGCGCGGAGCCATCCGCTGGGCGCAAACGTCCAGCGGTTCATCTACCCGCTGCTGATGTTTGGGTTGGGCACACTGGTGTCGCTGGTGCCGTTCCACACGTGGGCGCCGATCGGTTACGGTTGCGCGCCGACGGCGACGGCGATGTTGCACGCCGGCGTGTTGAAGAAGTTCGGCCTCTACGCGCTCATCCGCATTGCTCTGCCGCTGTTGCCGCTGGGCGCGCGCGACTGGAACGGCGTGCTGCTGGTGCTGCTGCTCTGCAACATTGTCTATGGCGGGTTGGTGGCAATGAGGCAGAAGAACTTCAACTACATGCTTGGCTACTCCAGCGTGGCGCACATGGGTTTTGCGTTCCTCGGCATCGCGAGTTTTACGTTCATCGGGTTGACCGGCGCGGTGATGGTGATGTTCGCGCACGGCATTTTGGCGGCTCTGGCCTTTGGGTTGAGCGGCTTCTTTTATGTGCAGACCGGCACGCGCGAGATTCCGGAACTGGGCGGCTTGTGCCGGCCGCTGCCTTTCGTGGGCACGATGCTGGTGGCGACGGCGTTCGCGTCAGTTGGGTTGCCGGGGTTCGCGAATTTTGCCGGCGAGGTGATGGTGCTCTTTGGCGCATGGCAGGCGCCGGCGTGGCACACGAAGATTGGCGTGGCGAGCGTGTCGTGGCCGGTGCTGCTGGCCTTGTGGGGTGGTGCAGTGATCGGCGCGGTCTATATGCTCCGCGCGATCCGCAGCGTCTGTTTCGGTCCGACGCCGGCGAAGTGGCAGTCGCTGGTGGACGCCAACATTTTTGCACGCGTGCCGTATGTGATGCTGCTCGCCGTTTTGATCTGGGTCGGCTGCTATCCCAAGCCGTTGGTGGAAACGATCAAGCCCGCCACGGGCGCGATCATCACCGCTGTCGAGAAGGCGGTGCCTGCGGTTGCTCCGAAGAGATGACATGAACTTTTCGCTGCTCAAACTTGAAATGGCGACATGCGGCCTGGCGATGCTTGTGCTGATGCTGGAGGCGTTCGTGCAGCGGCGCGACCGGCGTTTTCTCGGCTACGTCGGCGCGGTGGGTTTGCTGGCGATACTCGCGTGGAGCTACTGCCCCGTCGTCAGCGGCAGCTTCGCCGGAGCGAGCGGGTTCAACGGCATGTGGGTGAACGACCTGACGGCGCTCTATTTCAAGCGGTTGTTCCTGATTGCGACGGCGCTGGTGCTCGTGATGTCGGTCGGTTTCGCGCGCCAGCTCGAAGGCGGCGCGGGCGAGTTCTTCGCGCTGCTGATATTTGCCTGCACGGGCATGATGCTTACGGCGTCGGTGAATGACTTCCTGATGCTCTTTGTGGCGTTGGAAACGGTCACGATGAGCTTCTACATCCTCGTCGTCTGGTTGCGCCGGCAACAGCAGTCGCTGGAGGCCGGCGTGAAGTATCTCATTCTCGGCGCGCTCTCGTCGGCGTTTCTGGTCTATGGCATCACGTTCATCTACGGCACGACGGGAACGACCGGTTTCGCGGGCGTCGCGGCATTCCTGAAGGCGGGCGCTGCGTGCGCGCCGCTGAAACTCGGCTTGCTGCTGGTGCTGGCCGGGCTGGGCTTCAAGATCGCGACCGTGCCGTTCCAGGCATGGGTGCCCGATGTCTATCAAGGCGCGCCGACACCGGTGACAGCGTTTCTGGCCGTCGGCTCGAAGGCGGCGGGTTTCGTGCTGTTGCTGCGCGTGCTGTTGGACGCGCTGCTGCCGCTGAAACCGGCGTGGGTTCTCGTCATCGGCACGCTGGCGGGGTTGAGCATACTTTACGGCAATCTGGCCGCCATTCCGCAGCGCAACGTCAAGCGGCTGCTCGGCTACTCCAGCATCAGCCACGCCGGCTTTCTGCTGCTGGGTGTGGCGGCGGCGGATACATTCGGCGTCGGCGCGGTGCTGTTCTATCTGTTTGCGTATCTCTTCACCAACCTGTGCGCTTTCACGGTGATCTCCTGTCTCGCGGCAACGCTGCCCGACGACGAGCGCGAGAACTACGCCGGCCTGTCGCAACGCTCGCCGTTGCTGGCGGCGGCGATGACCGTGGCGCTGGCATCGCTCGCGGGCGTGCCTCCGATGGCGGGGTTCTTTGCGAAGTTCCTCGTCTTTGCGGCCATCATTGGCCAGAAGATGTGGTGTCTCACTGCCATCGGCGCGGTCGGCGTCGCGGTGTCGCTCTACTACTACCTCGGCGTTGTGAAGGTGATGTATTGGCAGGAGCCGCGCGAGACCGACGCGATCAAGGTCGCCTGGCCGATGCGGGTGCTGCTCTGGGTGACGATGGTGGCGGTGATCGGCATCGGCGTCTTCCAGGGATCTCTTGCGCGCTGTGCGTTCGAGGCGGCGGAGACACTGGTCAAGTAGGCGGAAGAGGGTGGGGCGGGACTCTTCAGAAGTTGAAGTTATTCATCGGGAATATCCCCGATCTTGAAACTTCGTGAGGTGCCAGAGTGCGGTCCAAGGATGATTGGACAGATATACTCATACTTCTCAAGGTCGTGCTTCTTCACTCTGAACTGGGCTGTCCGAACCTTTTCAATGTCATTGACGAGGCCGATGAACTTCACCTCTGGGTAGTAGTATTTGGGATGCGGCCGATCGTGGCTCTCCCGAATGTCAAACCTAAGCCTGTAGTTCATGGTCGGCGGCTTCAGGGAGTCAACGGTGACCGTTATCAGGAACTCGTCGCCCAAGGACCGTTTCCGAAGCGTGACGGTCCAATAGACATTGATTTCAGCGTCGAGGTCAGGTGGCAGTTTGGGGTTGGTCGAAACGGTTACCTTATGTGCCGTCATTATCTTGCCGTCGCCAACAGCCTGCACGAATCCTGATTGCTTGTTGACGTAGTAAATCGAGTTGGATTGCGTTGTGAACCGAAAGGCCCAATACCGCTCGCCCCATGTTGTGGGATCCAGCGGGACGGGCTGGTAGGCGCGGAGGTCAGGCGGGCCTCCGGGAAGGGGAACCTCAAGAAAACTCCGCCGGGCGGCTTCCAACGCTTGCTGTTGGTTGAGTCCCTGCGGCGTCACTGTATCGGCGGGTTGAGTGATGTCGCAGGCCGCACTCAGACCGAGAAGTGCCAATACGAAACGCTTCATGCCGCATTCTTGTCCTCGGCGAAGTCCCTGTCCAGAAGGTTTAGCGCGATGACAAGCTTCGTTTCCGACGCGGTGCTGGCTTTGAAATTGTCCGCCTGTTCGGTGAATCAACCGATGGCCGGCTGTTCTACAAGACCGGGTGCGACGGCAATGGAGAAATGGCTATGCTCTCTTTCCCAAGATCGGGAAGGTTCTTTCCAAAACCAGTGTCTTTCGCTACCGTGACCCCACGCCGATGAAGATTGCGATTCTCGGAGACATACACGGAAACCTCGAAGCTCTGCTAGCGGTGTTGGCGGACGCTGAGGGCGAGAAGGTTGATGAGTTTCTGTCCGTCGGTGATATCGTCGGCTACGGACCGAATCCCAGGGAGTGCATCCACATTATTCGCGACCAGCTCAAGTGTCCGTGCGTCCTCGGTAACCACGATCATCTCGCCTCAGCCGACCTCAGCACCATGAGTTCCAAGCCCAGCGTTGCCGAAGCGATCGGTTGGACCCGTGAGCAACTGGACGCGGACGACCGGAAGTATCTCGCCAACTTGCCCTTGGTGCTGCATGTGCATGGTCTTACCCTCGTTCACGCTACGCTCGACATGCCGCAGAGCTGGGGTTACGTCTTCGACCGGCTCGCCGCGGCTTCTTCAATGAGCCGCCAGACCACTCGCGTGTGTTTTTTTGGCCACACTCATGTGCCACTCGCGTTCATTAAGGAAGGACCCGTCCGCACGGAACACGGTTGGAGCAGCATGGACATCAAGGAGGACTGCCAGTATTTCATCAACGTCGGTTCCATCGGTCAGCCCCGCGACGGCAATCCGAAGACCGGTTATGTGATCTACGACACCGACGCCCAGTGCGTCCGGATCAAGCGTCTCACCTACGATATCGCCGCCGTTCAAGACAAAGCCCGACAAGCCGGTATATTCGGCAAGCACACCGTCCGTCCCATTGCGTTCCAAGGCATGTTCAAGCTGGCTTGTAGCGGAGAGAACATGTCGATTGACCTTGGCGGTGGAGTAATGATGGAGTTGGTCTTCATCCGGCCAGGGTTGTTTTGTATGGGGTCAGACAAAGGAAGGGATGACGAGAAGCCGGCGCATCAAGTCACCTTGACCAAGCCGTTCTTCATGAACAAATACGCGGTGACGCAGGAACAGTGGCAAGCAGTGATGGGCACCAATCCGAGTCACAACAAGAGCGCGAAGAACCCCGTGGAGAACGTCAGTTGGGACAACTGCCAGCGGTTTCTCTCCGTGCTGAACATGAAATTGCGCGGCTTGAAAGCATCCTTGCCGACCGAGGCACAGTGGGAATACGCGTGCCGGGCTGGTGGCACTGACAAGTATTGCTGCGGCGACGACGAAAGCGGGTTGGCGGAATACGCGTGGTATTCCGCGAATGCTCGAGGTTCGACGCATGCCGTGGGCCTGAAGAAGCCGAATGCGTGGGGTCTCTACGACATGAACGGCAACGTCAGAGAGTGGGTCAGCGATTGGCATGGACCGTATCCGAACAGCGCCCAGGAGGACCCTCAAGGCCCGGCTTCAGGAACCTGCCGTGTGTTGCGGGGTGGTGGGTTCGGCAGTGATCACGCCCAGCTCACGACGAGCTGCCGCGACGAGCTGGCGCCTGATTTCCGTAACGATGACGTCGGGTTTCGGTTGGTTCTGATGGCTGGTGGGGCCGCTCCATAGGTGTTGGAGTGTCGCTGCTGGTCTATTGGCGGAGTGGGTGAAGGGTTTCGGGGTGTTGGCTGCAAACGCACTTGATTTCGCCCTCGCATTCCTCCATTACTGCGCCAGAACCAAACACCGAATTTCCCACCATGAACACACTGCTTTTCGACATCGAGACATCGGGCGTTGATTTTGAATCACTGGACGATGCGCAGAAGGAATACCTCATGCGTCCGGCAGAGCGCGAGGCGACCGAGGAGGCGCGCGCGGCGAAGCGGGCCGAGGTCATCCAGCAACTCAATCTCTGGGCGCCGACTTCGCGCGTGATCGCCATCGGCATGCTGAACGTGGACACGGGGAAGGGGAAGGTGGTCTATCAAGCCGACGACTTTGAGGAGTGGACCAGCGACGACGGGCTGGTGGAGTTTGGCTCCGGCACGGAGGAGGATGTTCTTGGGGAGTTCTGGGACGTGGTGAAACGCTACCAACGACTGGTGACGTTCAACGGGCGAATGTTCGACTGTCCGTTCCTAATGCTGCGCTCGGCGATCCTCGGTGTGAAGCCGTCGCGCAACCTGATGGGCAACCGTTACTCGAAGGACATGGTGGACTTGCTGGAACAGCTTTCGTTCTACGGGGCGTCACGGAAGTTCAATCTCGACTTCTATTGCAGGACGTTTGGCATCGAAAGCCCCAAAGCCGGTGGCATCTGTGGCCTCGACATGAACCAACTCTTTGCCGAAGGCCGGCACAGGGAGATCGCGCAATATTGCCTCGGCGATTGCCGGGCGACGACGGAGCTTTACAAAAAGTGGCGGGCCTTCCTGAGCTTCGACGAGGCGGACGGAAAAGAGTAGGGGGGATTGCTTGAGTTCGTTACGGTCGTAACAATAGCCGCGGCCCCTCACCCTGACCCTCTCCCCATCGGATGGGGAGAAAGATGAGGCGCTATTCAGTGTTCGTGCCGGTCTTTGATGCCGGCGCAGTTCACGGTGACGACCTGGCAGTGAAACTTGCTGTCGCGTTTGACCTCATGCCAGGTGCCGGGCTTGACCACAAGCGTGTCGCCGGGAGCGAGCCTATAGAGTTCGCCCGCCACCTCGATGGTCATCGCGCCCTCGAGTAACGTGTAAATCTCCGTGCCGATCTTGTGACAGTGCCGTGTCTGTTTGGCGCGCTCGGTGAAAAAGGCCAACTCCGTGTCGCGCCTCGTCACAACGGGGCACTTGGCCTGCGGCGATGGCGCACGCCAGACGATGGCCGGCGCCTCCTGTTCACTGTCGGGGAGAATGTCCGTGACGAGGACTTTACGGTCGCCACGCGTTTGCAGCGCGGGGTCTTGCTTCGCCGCTTCCAGTGTGATGAGTAGTGCGGGAGTCATGGTTCAAGTCCTGTAGCGGCGGTCTCTGGCCACCGAGTTTGTCATGTCAGGGTTGTGCGGCGGTCAGAAACCACCGGTACAGCGCAGCGCGACTTCATTCCGTGCCGAGTTTTCCGAGCAATCCTTTCTTGCGAACGACACTGAAGATATGGCGAAAGAAAACGCCGGAGGCGGTGAGATAGACGACGTTCAATCCAAGCGACCACCAGAACATATGCCACGGCGCCAGCCCGGTCGCGAGGACCTGGCGCATGCCCTCGAAAACGTAGGTGGATGGCAAGGCCCATGCGACTGGCTGGAGCCACGCGGGCAGGATGCTCACTGGATAGAAGACGGCGGAGAGTGGTTGGACCAGAAACGGGATGCCCCAGGCGAGCGCCTCGGCCGCGTGACCCCAGCGCATGATGAGCGCGACCGTAACCATACCCATCGCCCAGCCCATCAGCATGAGACTCAGGACAAACGGGATAAGTGTGAAGCCGAGCTGGCAGATGTTGAAGGCATAGAGCGCCCACGCCAGCGCCGCCAGCACGAGGCCGTTGATGAGGACCTTGATGACGCCAAGGGCAAAGGTGGCGGTGAGAAACTCGCCGATGGTGACGGGAGCGACGAAGATGTTCAGGAGGTTGCGCGCCCAGACATCTTCGAGGAAGGAGATGGTGACACTTTGTTGGGCGCGATAGAGCAGGTCCCAAAAGATCATCGAGCCGATGAGGAACGTGATGAGCGCGGGCACACGGCTGGAGCCGACCTGAAGCAAATAGGACGTGAGGAATCCCCACACGAGCAGGTCCATCACCGGCCAGAAGAAAATCTCCATGATGCGCGTCCAACTCTGCCGGTAGAGCAGCAGGTAGCGCAGGAGCAGGGCGGTGATGCGACGAAGGTTCATTGCGCGGATTTCTGATCGGAAGATTGGAGTTCGCCGTCGCGGACGATGCGGATGAAGACCTGCTCCAGCGATTGCTGGTTAAACTGAGCGATGACGTCGCGGGGCGGGCCTTCGGCCATCTTGCGGCCGTGGTGCAGGAAGATGACCCGGTCGCAGACTTCCTCAATCTCGCGCATGTTATGCGATGTGTAGAGAACGGTGATGCCGCGCTCGCGTTGGATACGGCGGAGAAGTTTACGGACCTTGTCGGCAATGTCGGGGTCGAGCGACGCGGTTGGTTCGTCAAGCAGCAGCAACTCCGGGGCATTCAGCAGCGCCTTGCAGAGATGGAGGCGCGTGCTCTCGCCGCTGCTGAGCTGGCCGGTCTTGCGCGTCGCCAGCCGGTCTATTTCGAAGAGCCGCAACAGTTCCATTGCCTTCTGACGCCAGTCGCTGACTCCGTAGAGACCGGCGAAGACGCGGAGATTGTCCATGACGCGGAGGTTCTGCGGCAGGCTGACGTAGGCGCTGGAGAAGTTGAGGCGTTGGAGGATCTCTTGCCGATGGGTGGTGATGTCTTGGTCAAAGACGCGAATGCTGCCGGCCGTCGGCTCAATGATGCCGAGAATCATCTGGATGGCGGTGGTCTTGCCGGCGCCGTTCGGGCCGAGCAGACCGAGGATTTCACCGCGTTGCGCGGTGAAGCTCAAGCGGTCCACGGCGGTCGTGCCGTTGAACGTCTTCACCAAATCATGGACTTCGATGACCATGCGCCACTGTTACTCCGTCGGCCGTCGCTGGATTGTCTTGATGAAGTCCGTGGCGGTTTGCAGAACGCCGGCGTCCATCAGGATGCTGATGTGACCGTGGTTGTAACGCTCGATACGCGGCTTGCCCCATGCGTTCCAGAGTTCATCGGTTGTTTCCGGCCCGAGGAATTGGTCATAGAGCGCTTCGATCAGCAGGATGCGGTCGCGTTCGAGCAGCGGCTGGTGGTGTTTCGGCAGCAACGGCGCGGCGATGCGCGCGATGTCTTCCTGCGTCGCGCCTTGTTCGAGAAACGACGCCTTCATCGCTTTCAGGAATGGCAATTCCCAGACCTGTTTGTCGAGCCTCACGGCGGGCGTCATCAACACGGCAAAGTCGAGCTCGCGCTCTACGCAGGCGAGGATGCTGGCGATCCAGCCGCCGAGGCTGATGCCCCAGACGCCGACTGGCCCGCGATGGTGTGATCGCAGCCACCGCAGGATGATGCGCGCTTCGATCACCGCTTGCTGCACGGCCTGGACGGTGTGCGCGATGTTCTCCGTAAGGAAATATTCATTCCAACGGTTTGGCTTGCGGCGGACGTGGTAGGGCAGATTGACGAGCGCACAATGCACACCGCGTCGCGCGAGGCGATGGCCGGTGCGGCAGTAATTGATGTAGTAGGCGATGCTGGCGTTCCAGCCGTGGAGGAAGAGGACAACGGGGCGCTCCAGTGCGTCGTCGCCTCTGCCGACGAAGTAGTTGCCGCTGACGCGATTGTTTACCGTCCACGGCGACTGGAGCGGGCTGTCGAATTGGAACGACCGGTGGATCACGGGGCCGATCCGGAGCGGTTTGCCGAGACAGTCGTGGAGGTTCGGCACTGGCTCAGGCAGCGCAAACAGGGTGTCCCACGAGCCGAGGTCGCGCGGATACGACCGCCAGTCTTCTTGCTTTTCCGGATGCTCATGATGGTCCTGATGACCGTCTCGCATCATGCACGTTGCGAAACGGATCACCGCATGATCCATCAAGTGAGCCAGCTTCCTGTTCATCGAGTTACAGAATTGTGTCCCGTGCCGCCCGCTGACAACAGAAAAATCTGGGGGGCGGGTTGCTGTAATCGGCTATTCATCGTCATCCACCCTTGCGCTGGGCGGCAACAACAGGCGGCGACAGACGGTTGTGCTGCCGGTGAAATAGAAGGCAAACACGAACAGATAAACCAACAACAGGTTCTCGAAACCAATGCCAAAGGCCATGTAGATCAAAGCAGCAACGGCCGCCGGGGTGAGCGCGAGGGTGCCGAAGCTGAATAGCTGATCGAACCGGTAACTGGGTTCGATGCCTTGTTCGACAAACGATGCAAGACCGCCAAACATTGTCACTTGCAGCAGGCTGCCGCAGAAAAAAATCAGGAATATCATGATGGCCAGAAGCATGCCGCTGACCCAGAGCGAGTTACGCAGCAACGCGCGAAGGTAAGCGACGTCCACTCGACCGTCAGGGAACCACTTGGTATCAAACGGGGCCGGATTCGGGTCGATCTGCGACCAAATTAAAAAGTTGGTGGCGGTGATCGTAACGCCAGCGACGGCACCGGCAGGAGGCTGAGGTTTGGCACTGGTCGTGTCGAGAACGAAGGCGAAGTCCCGGAAGAGGCGGACGTAGGGTTGCGGCGTTGTGGTATGCACGCGGCCCTTCTTGATGGAAAACTCAGGCAACACATTGGAGTATTCGAGCTGGTCCAGCGCAACATTGGTCCAGCGATAGCCGTTCCAGAGGACGAGCGGCGAGCCGGTCAAAGCCAGAAACAGCGCCAACTTCAGCAGATATTTCAACGCGTTCGCGGGTGTCCAGTCCAGCGCCAACTGGTAGAACTTCATTCCCGAACAGACGCCCAGCAGTGTGCGAAGGAAATCCATCACGTCTGACGGGAGGTCAAAAGGCCGCGGCCGCCGCGCTTGCGCGTGGGCGGCAGATCGGCCTGGGTTTCTTTCTGGAGTCGTTTAAGGGCGCCACCGAGGCTGACCTTGGTTGCGGAGTCCATTCGATCAACGAATAGCACGCCGTGAAGGTGATCATTTTCGTGTTGGATGACGCGCGCCAACAGACCCGTGCAGCGAAAAGTCAGCGGTTTGCCTTCCAGATTCATGGCGCTGACGTGGATGGATTCGGCGCGGTAGATGTCAGCCGAGATGGCTGGGAAGCTCAAGCAGCCCTCGTAACCGACTTCTTTGCCGGTCGGTTCGTTGAGGACGGGATTGATCAACACCATCGGCATGTGCGCCGCGATGTCAACCTCAGTGTCCTTTATCTGCAGGCTCGATGGGCGCTCGGAATCGCGCACGTCCAGAACCATCAGCAGCAATGGCTGGCCCACTTGTTGTGCCGCCAGCCCGACGCCAGCTGATGCACGCATCGTTTCCAGCATGGAGTCCGCCAACGCGCGAATCTCCGGCGTTACCGCCTCAATCCGCTTCCCGCGTTGGCGCAACACAGGGTGACCGTATTTAATGATAGGCAAAATCATCAACCTGACGCTAGCCAAAGCCGGCGGAAAATCAACCGGAAAGCTTGCAGTCCGGCAGGGTGGGAAACAGTTTCGGGACTGCGGGGCGGGTTGACAGGGGGGTAGGGCGTTCGCTAGGCTGACGATCAAATGCATCGTTTCAGGATTCTCGCGTTGGCTGTGGTGGCGACGCTGTTGGCTTTTCCAGCCAGATGTCCAGCGCCGGTCGTTTATCGGCCGGGCGAAGGTTGGGAAACCAAGGGGTCGGCGACTGCCGCCGTCACGCCGAAAGACCAGCTCGAACAGGGTAAGGAGTTCGAGAAAGTGCAGAATTGGAGCGATGCGATGGATTCGTATCGGATGCTGCTCAAACGCTGGCCGACTTCGATCCATGCTGGCGAGGCGCAGTTCCGGATTGGCTACTGCCAGGAACAGCAGCGGGATTACTACAAGGCTTTTCTTTCCTATCAAAAAGTCGCCGACAGTTATCAGGGGTTTGAGAAGTTCGACGAACTCATCCAGCGCCAGTACAAGATCGGCAATCTATTCCTGGCGGGCGAGCGTGTGAAGTTTCTTTTCATCAAGACGTTCCCGTCCATGGATCGCACCGTGGAGATCTACGAGAAGGTGATCAAAAACGCTCCGTATAGCGAGATTGCCCCATCGGCGCAGATGGCGATTGGTTATGCGCGGGAGAAACAGAAACGTTTTGATGATGCGGTGGTCGCCTACCAGAAGCTGATCGAGAAGTATCCGCGTAGCTCGCTGGTGGAGGAGGCATACTTCAACATCGGCCTGGCGTACTATCGCGCCGCAACGCGGGCGGAGTATGACCAGGGTTACGCCAACAAGGCGGTCGATGCCTTCAATGAATACCGCACCAAATATCCTGGCGGCTCAAAAGCGGACATCGCGCGCGAGCACATCGGCAAGGTGCAGACGGACCAGGCGCGCGGCCTCTTCGAGGTGGCGCGCTTCTACGATAAACAGAAGGAAGTCGCCGGCGCGCTGGTATATTACAACGAATTGATTGCCCGCCATCCGAAGTCCAGCTACAGCGAAGAGGCCAAGCAGCGCGTCGAAGTGCTTCGGCGGCTGGCGGCGCTCAAACCGGGTCCAAAGGCTGAAGAGAAACAATGACCACTGCCCTACGCTTAATTGTCGTTGCGCTCACCGCCGTGTTCTGTGCGGGTTGCGCCTATCGGGTGGGACCGACCAGCACGATGAACGTGCACTCCATCGCCGTTCCCAACTTCCACAACAAAACCTTGCAGCCGCGCATTTCCGTGCAGGTGACCGATGCGGTCATCAAGCGCATTCAGACCGATGGTTCCATCCGTGTTGTGTCCGAGGAGGCCGCCGATGCCACGCTTACAGGCGAAATCATTTCCTGGTCGCGTGAGCCGTTGCTGTTCCGGGCTGACAACACGCTGGTCGCGAAGCAATACCAGCTTATCATCGAGGCTCGCGTAATTCTGACGGACAATCGCACGGGCAAGCGGCTTCTCGAAGGCGACTACATCGGCAAGACGCAGTATTTCTTCGGCGACGATATGACGCAAGCCGAACGGCAGGCATTCCCGCTGGCGGCAGATGACCTCGCGCGCCGGATCACCGACCGCATCGTGGACGCCTGGTAGGCAACGATCGGGAGAACAGAAAAAGGCGGTCGGGATGAATCACCGACCGCCTTTCCTTTTGGCGGAAATTTCTACTTCGCGGCGGCCGGGGCCATCGCGGCCAGCCGAGCGGCGAACCGGGACTTCTGGCGCGACGCGTGGTTGGCGTGAATAACGTTTCGCTTGGCGGCCTTGTCGAGCGCCGAGCTTACCTCTGGAAACAGCTTGGTCGCATCGTCTTTCTTGCCCTCGGTGATGAGGCTCAGAAAACGTTTCTCCATGCTGTGCAGTGCGGTCTTGACCGACTTGTTTTGCAGCCGCTTGCGCCCGCTGCTTCGCAGCGCTTTCGTGGCCGATTTTGTGTTCGCCATACTTTGTAATTCTCCTGACGTTCCAAATGTAAGCCGCAGATGCTAGCCAAGGACTCCGCCAAGTCAATAGGATTCCCAACGCCTATCCTAAATAATGCTCAAAAACCGGGCAGAATCCTTGTATCCACCGTTTTCGTGATCTCCCGGTGCTCCTTGTTCTGTGGATTGGGGCAGGTTCTGGTTCTTGACGGGTCGCGCTGATGTTGAGAAAAACATTGGAATTCGGTGAAGAATAGGCGAATAGACGGGCCAGCAAAGGACCTATGAAAACCCTGCAAATCTTCCTGAGTGCTGGACTGATTTTTCTCACTTTTAGCTGCCCGTCGCTTCTGGGGGCAGAAAAACTCAAGGCGCTCATCGTGGACGGCCAGAACAACCACAGTTGGGCCACTACGACACCTGTTTTGAAATGGATTCTGGAGGAAAGTGGGCGGTTTGCCGTGGATGTATCCACGACACCACCAGGCGCGCCCAAACGGATGCTGCCGGGCCAGAAGGCGGAGTTTGAAAAGACCAGCGCGGCGCTCTGGGCAAAATGGCGTCCGAACTTCAGTGACTACGATGTGATCGTGGCGAACTACGCCGGTGATCGCTGGCCTGACGAGGTGCGCGTGGCGTTTGAGAGGTATGTCCGCAACGGCGGCGGGCTGGTGATCTTCCATGCCGCGGATAACGCGTTTCCCGACTGGCCGGAGTTTAATGAGATGATCGGTGTTGGCGGCTGGGGCGGACGCAACGAGAAGTCTGGCCCGATGATCCGCTGGCGCGACGGCAAGATCGTGCGGGACGAGTCACCCGGTCCCGGTGGCACGCACGGCCCGCAGCATGAGTATGTTGTCGAGATTCGCGACGCGGAACACCCGATTACCAAGGGGCTGCCAAAACGTTGGCTGCATGCGATTGATGAGCTTTACTCGAAATTGCGTGGCCCGGCGAAGAATCTGACGGTGCTGGCTACGGCGTTTGCCGATCCTGCCAAACGCGGCACTGGCGAGCACGAACCGATGTTGATGACGATCGCGTATGGCAAGGGGCGTGTCTTCCATGATGCGCTCGGCCATGCGCCGGCCTCGATGGTGGACGTTGGTTTTCAAGTGACGCTGGCGCGTGGCACGGAATGGGCTGCCACCGGCAAGGTCACATTGCCAGCGCCGAAGCCGGAAGAGATGTCTGCCGATAAAGTTGTGAAGCGCGAACCGCCACCAAAGCCGTAGTGCGGGAATCCTCACGCTTCGCGTGCCGACTGCTGTCTTGGACGGGCGCTTCATCTAATGCGAAGAAGTTGTTTCTTCGCACTCGGGTTTCTGCCAGAATCCCGCCGCTATGAAGACAAGAGCCGCCATGATTCTGTGCGCGTGCCTCACTTGGGCCGCGTTCCTCACCGCCTCGACCGCTGTTGCTGCCGCTTCGAAGCCAAACATCGTTTATATCCTCTGCGACGACCTCGGCTACGGCGATGTGCATTGCCTCAATCCGCGAGGCAAGATTGCCACACCGCACGCTGATAAACTGGCGTCGCAAGGCATGATCTTTACCGATGCGCACAGCAGTTCGTCGGTTTGCTCTCCGACGCGCTATGGCATTATGACCGGCCGCTACAATTGGCGGTCGCGGCTTCAAACCGGCGTCCTCGGCGGGCTCTCGCCGCGACTCATCGAGCCGGGCCGGCTCACGGTGGCCGCATTGCTTAAGAAGCAAGGTTATCACACTGCCTGCGTCGGAAAATGGCACCTCGGCATGGATTGGGTGAAGAAGGAGGGCAAGGACGTAAGCGAACTCAACATTGAGACGCCTGAACAGGTCTGGAACGTGGACTTCACCAAGCCGATCATCAATGGCCCGAATAGCGTCGGATTCGACTACTATTTTGGTATCAGCGCCTCGCTCGACATGGTGCCCTACACGTTCATCGAGAACGATCATGTGGTGGTTGTGCCGACGGTGGAGAAGGCGTTTCCGCTGATGCATGGCAAGGAGGGGCGGCCGTCGCGGCTTGGCCCGGCGGCGGAGAAGTTCGAGGATGTGGATGTATTGCCGACTCTCACGCGCAAGGCGGTGGAGATTATTGCGGCGCGCGCCGCGGATGCTAAAGCGGGCAAGCCGTTCTTCCTTTACCTGCCGCTGAATGCGCCACACACGCCGATCGCGCCGACACCGGAGTGGCAGGGAAAGAGCGGGCTGAATCCCTACGCAGACTTTGTCATGCAGACAGATGCAACGCTTGGCGCAGTCATGCGAGCGCTGGACGAGAACGGCGTAGCCGACAACACGCTGTTGATTTTCACCAGCGACAACGGCTGCTCGCCGCAGGCTGATTTTCCCGCATTGCTCGCGAAGGGCCACAACCCCAGCCATAATTTCCGCGGCACCAAGGCGGACATTTGGGATGGCGGCCATCACATCCCGTTCATTGTGCGCTGGCCGGGGAAAGTCCAGCCCGGCAGTTCGAGCGAACAACTCGTCTGTCTCACCGACCTGATGGCGACGTGCGCGGCCATTCTCGGCGTGAAGTTGCCTGACAATGCCGGCGAAGACAGCGTGAGCATGATGATGGCGCTGCAGGGCACACCAACGGACTTGTATACCGCGATGATCGGCACGCGATCGACGGGATGGCGCGAAACCGTGGTACATCATTCCATCAATGGCAAGTTCTCCATTCGCGAGGGCCGATGGAAACTGGAACTTTGTCCCGGTTCCGGGGGCTGGAGCATGCCGCGCGACCCGCAAGCGGTTCAGCAGGGGTTGCCGCAGGTGCAACTCTACGACATGGCCGGCGACGTGGGCGAAAAGGTCAACTTGCAGGAGAAGCGCCCTGACGTGGTCGCACGGCTGACGAAATTGCTGGAGAAATATGTAGCTGAGGGCCGCAGCACGCCCGGAGCGCCGCAGAAGAACGAGGTGACCGTGGACATCTGGAAGCCGACCAAAGCACAGGCAACGGCGAAGAAGTCGGGGAAGCGCAAGAGCAACAACTGATCACCAAACGATTGTCGAAGTTTGACCATGAAAACCTGGCTCCTGGGAATAACACGTATCGGGTTGCTCGTGATGTTCGCGGGTATTTGTGGAGGCGAGACACCGTTTTCTACACGGCCGAACATCATCTTCATCCTTACCGACGATCAGGGTTACGGCGACCTCTCATGCAACGGCAACCCGGTGCTCAAGACACCGAATATTGACCGGCTTCACAACGAGGGTGTGCGGTTCAGCGACTTTCACGTCTCGCCCACGTGCGCACCGACGCGTTCGGCGTTGCTGACAGGCCGGCACGAGTTCCGCAATGGCATCACACACACCATCCTCGAACGCGAGCGGATGACACTGAAGTCCACTACGCTTGCGCAGGTGTTGAAGTCCGCCGGCTACACCACCGGCGTCTTTGGCAAATGGCATCTCGGCGACGAGGACGAATATCAACCGGAGAAACGTGGCTTCGACGAGGTGTTCGTCCACGGCGGAGGCGGCATCGGCCAGACGTATCCAGGCAGTTGCGGCGACGCGCCGGGCAACACGTATTTCAGCCCGGCCATCAAACACAACAGCCGCTTCGAGAAGACCGATGGTTACTGCACGGACGTATTTTTCCGGCAAGCGACGAAGTGGATTGCGTCGGTGAAGGGCAAGAAGCCGTTCTATGCGTACATTGCCACGAACGTGCCTCACTCGCCGCTTCAGGTCCTGCCGGAAGACGAGGCGCGCTACACGGGCAAGGTGCCGGAGAACGTCGCGAAGTTCTTTGGCATGCTTGCCAACCTCGACGACAACGTCGGCCGGCTGCTGGCGAAGCTGGCGGAGTGGGGTATTGAGCGTGACACGCTGGTGGTCTTCATGAATGACAACGGCGGCA
This sequence comes from Verrucomicrobiota bacterium, assembly GCA_016235595.1. GTDB lineage: Bacteria > Verrucomicrobiota > Verrucomicrobiia > CAIQCK01 > CAIQCK01 > CAIQCK01. Next base: position 60,277 of record JACRJX010000044.1, on the reverse strand, counting down.
CCGCTGGCTGCAAATTCTTCAACGCCGGCATGCGCGGCACCAAAGGCACTGCCTGGCTCGGCGGCACACGCGCGTCCTCGTTCTGGCGCTGGCCCGGCACGCTCCGGCCCGCCACTGTAAACAAACTCTGCGCCCACATTGATTTCTTCCCGACCATCGCCGAAATCGCTGGCGCGAAGCTCAGTGATGACGTGAAGGCGCAGGTCGAGGGGCGCAGCCTCGTGCCGTTGCTGAAGGACACCAACGCTGCGTGGCCCGACCGTATCCTGTTCACGCATCTGGGCCGCTGGCCGAAGGGCGCGGCTCCGGCTACTGGCAAGTACTCCGTTTGCAGCGTCCGCAATACGCGATGGCATCTGGTTTCCGCCGGCAAGGGCGGCGTGAAGACGTGGCAGCTTTACGACGTGAAGGCGGACATCGGCGAACAGAACGACGTGGCTGCGCAGCATCCTGACGCAATCAAGGAACTCGATGCGGCCTACGAGAACTGGTGGGACTCCGTCCAGCCGCAACTTGTCAACGAGAAGGCGACCGGCCCGAAGATCAACCCGTTCAAGGAGCAATACTGGAAACAATTCGGCGGCGGCCCCGATGAGGCGCTGCTCAAGGAGATGGATCCCGCTGCCAATTCGTGGAGAGCGGGAGCGGCCAAAGGTGGCAAGAAATCGAAGGGCAACAAGATCGAAGAGAGGAAGTGAGACCTTGTTGGATGGTTTGCTGCTTTGCGTATGGCAAATACGGTGACGCGTGCTTCACCGGGGCACTTCGGCAGGTGTCGCTGACAGCAGCGGTGGACCAACAATTCGATGGCAAAGGAGCAGTATCATGCAACCCAAACGTCAACGCGTAGTGCTGGTGGGTTTCCACATCGTCGCTCTCTTGTTGTTGACAGCCTCAAACAGTTTTGCCACCGACACGATTTTGGTCGGTGGGAAGATTATTACGCTCGATGCGCAGGAGCGCGTGGCGGAGGCGCTGGCGATTCGTGATGGGCGGATCGTGGCCGTCGGGTCGGACGCGGAGGTACTCAAACTCGCCGGCGACCGCACGGAGGTCATCAAGCTTGGAGGCAGGACCGTCCTGCCGGGCTTCATTGAAGCGCACGTTCACTCCATCGGCGCGGCGCGGGCGTCGGTGGCAGGAACTTACGCCGAGTTGTCTAGTATCGCGGAGATGCAGGACTGGATTCGACAGCGCGCGAAGGAATTGCCTGCCGGGCAGTGGATCGAGGTGCCGCGCAATGAAATCACGCGGCTGAAGGAACGCCGCCATCCTACCCCAGCCGAGTTGGACGCCGCCACGACCGATCATCCGGTGCTCTATACGTCGGTGATGAAGCACGTCTTGAACAGCGCGGGCTTTCGCGCGCTGGGCATCGTGGACGCGAACAGCAAGCTGCCCGACGGCGAGATTGTTCGGGATGAGCAGGGCCGGCCAGTCCTCATCCGCGGCGGCAACCAGTCGCTTCGCAAGCTCATGCCGCGGCCGACGGTGACGCGCGAGCAAACGATGACCGCATTGGGCAAACTGTTGCGCCGATACAACGAGGTTGGTATTACCACCATCTACGAGCGCGCGACGGACCGGGACGGTGTCGGCATGTTCAATGAGCTGCGCGATCAGGGCCGGCTCACGACGCGGATGCGGGCGACGTTTCGGTTTTCCGCGCGCACGGCTGAGGGGGTTGAGAAATACATCAAAGGAATCGGTTTCAAACCGGGCGAGGGTGATGACTGGGTCCGTGCCGTCACGATGAAGACGACGCTGGACGGCGGCATCCATTGGGGCACGACACGATTGAGCGAGCCTTACGGCGATCGGCGCATCCGCTTCTATCGGCTCACCGACCCGAATTATCGCGGCGAGATGTATTGCACGCCGGAGGAGTTGAAGACGATATTCGCAACGGTCAACCGCCTCGGCTGGCCCATGAGCATCCATGTCACGGGCGACGGTGGAACGGAAGCCGTGCTCGACGCCATCGCCGCGGTTGCCGCGACCGATCCGAGCATCAAGCAGCGGCGGTTCAATCTGCTGCACACCTACTTCCCGACGCCGGCCATCGCGCGCCGGACGAAAGAACTCGGCGTCGGCGTGGACACACAGGGTTATCTCTACTATCGCGATGCCGAGGCGATGGCGGATATTTACGGCAAGTCGTGGGTCGAGCGGTTCATCGGCTTGGGTGAGTGGGCGCGCGCCGGTGTGCCGGTGTCCGTTAACAGCGACCATATGATTGGCTTCGATCCCGACCACGCGATGAACTCGTTCAATCCCGCGCTGATGCTCTGGATTGCCGTGGCGCGGCTGAGCGACGGCGGCCATGTCTATGGTGCGGGACAGAAACTCTCGCGGTTCGATGCGTTGCGGGCGGTGACGCTTTGGGCAGCGTGGCTGAGTTTTGACGAAGACAAGCTCGGCTCGCTGGAGCCCGGCAAGCTCGCGGACCTTGTCGTCATAGACCGCGACTACCTCGCCTGTCCCGTCAATGAACTGCGCGAGATCAAGGTGTTGCGGACCATGGTCGGCGGGAAGACCGTGTTTCAGCGCTAACGCGGCGCGCGTATGTTGCGAAAGCGGAACATGCCGTTCGGAAAGAGATTATGAATCGTTTGATTGTCATCCTTTGCGTCCTCGGCGTGCTTGACGGTTCGACGCTTGCTGCCGAATCGAAGTCGAAGCCCAACATTGTTCTCATTCTCGCCGACGATATCGGTTATGGCGACTTGTCGTGTTATGGCGCGAAGATGGTGCAGACGCCGAACCTCGACCGGCTTGCGCGCGACGGACGGCGGTTTGCAGACGCGCATTCACCAGCATCCACCTGTACGCCGACGCGGCGGGCGCTATTGACCGGCAAGTATTCGTGGCGCCAGCCGGAAGGTTCCGCCATCGCGCCGGGCGACGCGGCCATCTCGATCCGGCCCGGTTCGGTGACGCTGCCCTCGATGCTGAAACAGGCTGGTTACACGACAGGCATCGTTGGCAAATGGCACCTTGGCCTCGGCAACGAGGGCGGCCCGGATTGGAACCGCGAGGTGACACCCGGCCCTCTGGAGATCGGATTCGATTACGCATTCTTCTTTCCCGCCACGGGCGACCGGGTGCCGTGTGTATTCATCGAGAACCATCACGTCGCCGGCCTCGATCCGAACGACCCGATTGCGGTGAGTTACCTGAAGAAGATCGGCAGCGAGCCGACGGGTCGGGAGAACCCGGAACTGCTGAAGCTGAAGGCGACGCACGGCCACGACAACACCATTGTCAACGGTGTGGGCCGCATCGGCTGGATGACCGGCGGCAAGACGGCGCTTTGGAAGGACGAGGAGATTGCCGACACGTTCCGGCAGAAAGCATGCGCGTTCATCGAGCGCAGCAAGGCCCGGCCATTTTTCCTCTACTTCGCCACGCACAACATCCACGTTCCGCGCGTGCCGAATCCGCGCCACCACGGCAAAAGCCAATGCGGGACGCGCGGCGATGCGATCGTGGAACTCGACGTGGCTGTTGGCGAAGTGCTGGCGACGCTGGACCGGCTGAAGCTCGCGGATAATACGCTGGTGGTTTTCACCAGCGATAACGGCGGCGTGATGGACGACGGCTACGAGGACGTCGGCAACTTCGAGCATCTGTGTAATGGCGGGTTGCGCGGCTACAAGGGCAGCTTGTTCGAGGGCGGCCATCGGGTGCCGTTTATCGCGCGCTGGCCGGGCTGCATCCCGGCGGGCAGCGAGTGCGGCGAACTGATAGTGCACCTGGACCTGTTGGCGACGTTCGCATCGCTGACGGGCCAGACTTTGGCCGCTGACGCAGCACCGGACAGCCTCAACGTCCTGCCCGCGCTGCTTGGCCAGCCGCACGAGAAGCCGGGCCGCGAACACTTCATTGCCCACGTTGGCGGCACCAAGGGGCCATTTGCCATCCGGCAGGGCCAGTGGAAGCTCATTCAGGCCGGAGGTGCGCGCGAGAGCTACAAGGACGCGGGCAAGACCGCGAGAAATGCCAAGACGGGCAAGGCAAAGGGAAGAGCCGCCATCCCGCCGTTCCTGGTCAATCTCACAGACGATCTCAGCGAACAGAAGAATGTTGCGACCGAGCATCCCGACAAGGTCAAGGAACTGCAGGCGCTCTTCGAAAAGCTGCGCGATGCGGGACGCAGTCGACCATAGGGGGAGCATTGCGGTAAACGCGGTTAGGAGTTACCGCCATGTGTTTTGCAGACGATGGAGGAATAATTCGGGGTGGAATTTCTGAGTGGAACGCAACGTGCGCTTGCGCAAGAATACTTCGATGAAGAACCGATGGATGATTTTGGCGGTCTTTGTCGTTATTGGCTTATTTGCGCCATTGGGTGCGGCCGAGATGAAGGTCGTCGGGAACGGAGAGTTTCTGCACAATGGCGTCACGGCGCATCGGGGAAACTCAGGGGAATGTCCCGAGAACACGCTGGCAGCGTTTCGGAGTGCTATTGCAGCCGGCGCGGAATGGGTTGAGTTGGACGTGCATCGGACGCGCGACGGTAAGCTGGTCGTAAGTCATGACCGGACCACCTGGCGTGTTGGCAACCGGGACCTTGAGATATCGAAATCCACTTGCGAGCAGTTGCGGAAGTTGGACGTGGCGGCGGATTTTCGGCGTCGACATGGGAAGTCGTTGGCACAGTGTCCTCTGCAGCGGATGCCTTTGCTGGAGGAAGTGCTGCGGTTGATGATGACGCAACGGCAGTCGCGGGTGTCCATCCAGCCGAAGACAAATTGCGTATCTGAAGTGGTTGCGATGGTGCGGCAACTTGGCGCGGAAGCGTGGGTGGGTTTCAACGATGGCAACGTGAACTACATGGCGGAGGCGAAACGGCTCGCGCCGGGCATTCCGGTGTTCTGGGACCGCGGCGAGTCGGACATTGCTGCGGACATCCGCACCGCGAAGCAGCACGGTTTCGAGACGTTGGTGTTGAATGAGCGTGCTGTTACGCCGCAGAAGGTTGCGCAGCTTAAGCAGGCGGGCCTCGGCGTTGGCGTATGGACCGTTGATGATCCTTTGGCATGGGAACGCTTTCTGGCGATGGGCGTCGAGAGAATCTATACGGATCATCCACGGCGGCTGCTCGCATTCAAGGCGGGGCAGGCTTTTCGGGACACAGCTTGCGAAGGTACCTACAAGTTCCATCTTCAAGGCATCTGCACGGACGAGCGTAGCGCGATTTACTGGAGCTGGACCAACGGATTGGTGAAGACCGACTTGCGGGGGCGCGTGCTGAAACAGGTGCCAGCGGTCCGCCACTATGGCGACCTGTGCTACCACGACGGGAAGGTTTTTGTGGCGGTGAATTTCGGCAAGTTCAACAAGCCTGCGGGCAGCGCGGACTCATGGGTCTACGTCTATGATGGAGACAGTCTTGTCGAATTGGCGCGGCACCGGCTGCGCGAAGTGGTGCACGGTGCAGGCGGCATCGCGTATCGCGACGGCCGGTTCATTGTGGTCGGTGGTTTGCCGCCGGGCGTGAACCAGAACTACCTTTACGAATACGACGAGCGGTTCAAGTTCCGGAGGCGTCACGTGCTCGCCAACGGTTATACATTAATGGGCATCCAGACAGTGACGTGGGCGAACGGCTCGTGGTGGTTCGGGTGCTACGGCAACCCGCGGGCGTTGCTGCGCGCGGACTCCGCGTTCCGGCTTACGGGTAAATGGGACTTCGACGCATCACTGGGCATCGCTGGCTTGCCGGACGGCCGTTTCCTCATCGGTCAGAGCAAGGCAATCAAGGGTGTTGGGCAGAAGGGCGGCGTGTTCCTGGCGCGCGAGAACAACGAGATGGGAATGGTGCCCGAGCTGCCGCGCGTTGCCGAGGATGCCGGCCTTGCGCAATCGCCAAAAGCAGCAACGCAAAGGTGATCCTATGAAACGACTTTTTCTTTTGGTTCTGTCAGCCGCTCTGGCTTCTGGTGCGCTGGCAGCCAGTCCGCGTCAACCGAACATTGTGTTCATCCTTGCCGACGACCTGGGTTGGCGTGACACGTCGCTCTACGGCAGCAAGTTCTACCAGACGCCGAACATCGAGCGGCTTGCGGCGCGCGGGATGATGTTCACGCAAGCCTACGCGGCCAGTCCGCTTTGCTCGCCGACGCGGTCCAGCATCATGACGGGGCTTTGGCCCGCGCGCATTGGCATCACGACGCCCGCCTGTCACGTGCAGGAGGAAGTATTTGAGGAGAAGCTCATCCCGAAGGGGCCGCGAGGCAGCCGTGCTTTGCAGGCGATCAGCGTCACACGGTTGAAGCAGGAGTACTTCACGCTGGCCGAGGCGTTGAAGGAGGCTGGTTACGCCACGGGACACTTTGGCAAATGGCATCTCGGTCTGGAACCGTTCGATCCGCTTCACCAGGGTTTCGACGTGGACGTGCCGCACACTTCCGGCCCCGGGCCGTCGGGCGGTTACCTCGCACCGTGGAAGTTTCCGCCCAAGCTCAACTTTCAGGGCCAGCCCGGCGAGCACATCGAGGATCGCATGGCGTCGGAGGCGGTAAAATTCCTGCGTGCGAACAAGGACCGACGGTTCTTCCTGAACTACTGGGCGTTCTCCGTCCATTCGCCGTGGGATGCAAAGAAAGAGTTGATCGAGAAATACCTGAAGCGCGTTGATCCAAAGAACCCGCAGCGCAATCCGCTCTACGCGGCGATGGTGGAGAGCCTCGACGATGCGGTTGGCACACTGCTCAAGACACTCGATGAGCTGGGTTTGGCAGAGAACACGATCATCGTCTTCTTCTCCGACAACGGCGGCGTGACGTTTCCGGCCGCCAATGAAAGCAAGCGGACGCCGTTGCGGCCGGAATTTGGCAGCATCCCGATCACTAGCAACACGCCGTTGCGCGGTGGCAAGGCCACCATCTACGAGGGTGGTACGCGCGAGCCGTGCGTCGTCGTCTGGCCGGGCGTGGTGCGCGCGGGCGCGAAGAGCGACGCAATCATCCAAAGCGTGGATTTCTACCCCACGCTGTTGGAGATGGCCGGGCTGAAGGCGCGCGAAGGGCTGGTGTTCGACGGCATCAGTTTCGTGCCAGCGCTGCGCGGGCAGCCGCTCAACCGCGAGGCGATCTTCTGCCATTTCCCACATTACGTGCCCATCGTCAGCACCGTCCCGTCGGCCTACGTTCGCAAGGGCGACTGGAAGCTCATCCGCAACTTCTGCGACAACGACGACCAGAGCGACCGACTCGAACTCTACAACCTTGCCGACGATTTAGGTGAGACGAACAACCTTGCTGCGAAGATGCCGGAGAAGGCGAAGGATTTGAACGCATTACTTGGGAAATTCCTTGCGGACAGCCACGCCGTTGTGCCGAAACCGAATCCCGACTACCGGCCGCTGCCGCCCGGAGCGCGGCCTGCCGAGGGCTGGATTTCGAGCAAGGACGCCGACGTGATGATCAAGGATAACCAACTGGTGATCACCTCCACTGGCGGCGATGCGTTTGTCTATACTGGCGGCATTCCGGCGGGGAAGGGGCCGTTCATACTGGAATTTCGGATGAAGTCCGACAGCAAGGGTAAGGGCCAACTTCTGTGGTCCGTTACACCGCAGGCGCAGTTCGCGCGGGTCCGCTCCGTGTTCTTCGATGTAAACCACGACGGCCAGTGGCATGACTACGTTCTCAAACTGCCTGTCGCTCAGGCCATCAAACATCTCCGCCTCGACCCGTGCGCCGCGCCCGGCGAGATACGCGTCGAGTGGCTGCGGTTGAAAGACAACGCCGACGGCGTTGTTGCCGAGTGGAGGTTTGACGCGAAGAAAGCGAAGTAAGACCGGCTGAAGTGGGGGACGGTTTGTTTGTAAAATCCGCCGTCGGGCAATTGTGCAAGATTTGCGCTGGCCATTGCGATAGAGTTGGCGCACAAAGACGCGAAGGTTGTGGCCGGCGGATGCGGCGACAGCCCGACATGGAATACCGAACAACAGGAACGACCATGAACCTACAAGACAAGAATTCTCAACGTTTCTCCTTTCTCACCTCCCGTCGCGAGTTTCTCAAAACTTCCGCCACGGTCGTTGCGGGCGCGGCACTGGCGCGGCCTGGTTACACGGCGGAGGACAATACGCTCAAGATCGCGCTGGTTGGCTGCGGCGGACGCGGCACGGGTGCTGCGGCGCAGGCGATGAGCACGAGTGGCCCGACAAAGCTCTGGGCGATGGCGGATGTGTTCGAGCACCGGCTGGCGGCGAGCTACAAGGGCCTCTCTGGGAAGCATGCAAAGCAGATGGAGGTGCCCGCGGAACGGCAGTTCATCGGCTTCGACGGTTACAAGAAGGCGATAGACAGCATTGGCAAGGGCGGCGTAGTGCTGCTGACGACGCCCCCGGCGTTCCGGCCGCTGCACGTGGAATATGCGGTCTCGAAGGGCGTGCATGTGTTCATGGAGAAATCGTTCGGCTCGGATGTGCCGGGCGCGCTTCGGATCAAGAAAGCCGGCGAGGAAGCGTCCAGGAAGAACCTGAAGGTGGCGGGCGGGTTGATGAGCCGCCACTACAAGCCGTTGGCGGAAGCGGTGGAGAACATCCACAAAGGCCTCATCGGCGACGTCGTCACGGCGTGGGCCTATCGCGAGCACGGGCCGGTGGGTTATCATCCGCGCAAGCCGGGTGTGACGGAGATGGGGCATCAGGTTGCCAACTACAGCGCGTTCACGTGGCTGAACGGCACGTTCCTGCTGGACTGGCTGATTCACAACCTCGACATCTGTTGCTGGGTGAAGGACGCGTGGCCGGTTTCCTGCCAGGGCATGGGTGGCCGTCAGGTGCGCACGGATGCCGACCAGCTCTTTGACCACTACGCCGCGGAATACACCTTCCCGGACGGCACGCGGCTGTTTGCGCAAGGGCGGCATCAGGCGAAGTGCTGGGGCTTCTTTGGCGACATCATCCACGGCACGAAAGGCTCGGCCGTGCTGGGCGAGGGAATCTCTCACCCGCGCATCTTCAAGACGTTCAACCAGACGGCGGAGAACCAGGTTTGGGAATACAAAGGCGAACCGTGCAACCACTACCAGGTGGAGCATGACTTGTTCTTCTCTGCCATCCGCAACGACAAACCGTATAACGAGGCGGATCGTTGCGTGAAGGCGACGCTGGTGGGCATCATGGGCCGCATGGCGTGCGAGACCGGGCAGTTGATCAAGTGGGACGACATGCTTGCCTGCACCACGGAACTTGCGCCGGGTCTGGAGAACTTCACGATGGACTCGAAGCCGCCGGTGGTGCCGGACGAGAAGGGCAACTATCCGGTGGCCATGCCGGGCCGTAGTGCGGCGGCGTAACGGCAACGCATCGGTGTGCGGAACTGACGGAGGATCTGCGATGAAACCAACTCGCTTGTTCTGGCTTGTGGCGGCGTTTGCGGCGGGCTGCGCGCTTACGGGCCGCGCAGTGGCGGAGCCGCTTTCGGTGGCGAAAGACGACAAGACCATCACGATCAGCCGCGGCTCCAAACCGTTGCTCGAATATCGTTACGCCTCGGTGCCGTTCAAACCTTACGTGTCGCAAATGTGGACGCCGGGCGGCGTTCAGGTGTTGCGCGACTCGCCGCACGACCACAAACACCATCACAGCCTCATGTTCGCCATCGAAGCCGACGGCGTGGACTTTTGGAGCGAGACTCCGAAGAACGGGAAGGAGATATCACGCGAACTTGACGGCCCGGCGAAAGTGGCAGGCGGCGCGCAGTTCGCGCAGCGGCTTGATTGCGCCGGGACCAACGGGACGGTGGTGTTGTGCGAGCAACGGCGGATATTCCTGCACGAACCCCAGGATGATGGCGCGACGCTGTTGACATGGCGGAGCCGGCTTTCCACCGGGCCGAATCGCGAGACAGTAACGCTGACGGGCCATCATTACTTCGGCCTTGGCGCGCGGTTCCTGCAAGTGATGGACAAGGTCGGCGAGTTCACCAACGCCACCGGCCAGCCGGGCGAGACCGTCCGCGGCGACGAGCGGCTCGTGGCGGCGAAGTGGTGCGCCTACAGCGCGCCAGCGGATGGCAAGCCGGTCACGATTGCGATGTTTGACGATCCGAAGAACCCGCGTCATCCCGCGCGGATGTTCACGATGGGCAAGCCGTTCGCGTATCTGTCAGCGACGCTGAACCTGTGGAAGGAACCGATGGAATTGAAGTGTGGCGCGGAGTTGGATTTGTGCTACGGCGTCGCCGTTTGCGACGGCAAACTCAGCGCGGCCGACATCGAGAAGCTTTACCAGCGCTGGCTGGCTCTGCGCAGCGCAAGCAAGTGAACCCAACAGCAGCCGGCGATCATTAAAGGGAAGAACTTATGGCGAAAATCAAAATTGGCATCAACATGGAGTTCGTCCGCCACGCGGACAAATCGTTCGAGTGGGGCGCGAAAAAGGCAGTGGAGCTTGGCTACCGCTACATCGAGCCGTGCTTCCTGATGGGCACCTGCCTGCTCAGCAACGCGGGTTACTGCCACCTCCAGTCGCTGGACACCGACCCGGAATACTTCAAGGACTTCTGCCACGAGCACCGTCTGAAGATTTCCGGCGTCAGTTCCCACTCCGACCTGCTCGACACGCGCATCGGCGTCGAGTATGCCCGCAAAGGCATCATGTATGCCCGCGCGCTGGCCGACCGCGGCCTGTTCGACACCGTGCCGGTGGTGCAGATATGCGAGACGATGTTCCCGCCGAAATGGATGAAGGCGAAGGAAGCCTATGCGGTGATGAAGATGAACCTGCGTCCGATCATGGAATGCTGCGAGGACAACGGCATTTATCTGGGCGTGGAGCCGCACGGACCTTACACGGCGCACGCGAAGAGCATGTTGCGCATCCTGGAACTGAACGACTCGCCGTGGCTGCGGGTGAACTTTGACACCGGCAATTCCTACCTTGCCGGCGAGGACCCGTATGAGTTCCTGAAAGCGGTGAAGGGCAAGGTGATTCACCTCCACGCCAAGGACATCAGTGTCGCCCAGAGCGACGCCGAACGCGGCAAAGTGGCTGGCACGGCCGTCGGCTGCGCCTGCGGCGACGGCGTGATTGACTGGGCGAAGGTCGCGAAGATTTGCCGGCCCCTGAAACGTGACCTTGTATTTTCTGTCGAATGCGGCAACGTCGAGCAGGCGGAACGCTCGCTCAAGCACCTGAAGAGCGTGCTGCACGCGTGACGCGGGCAGCAGAGCGCAGCGCACCTGCTGTAGAACCGTGGATGACCATGTCTGACAATTCAAGCATTCGCTACGCGCACACCAACCTCGTTGCTAATGACTGGCGGCGGATGGTGGATTTCTACTGCCAGGTTTTTGGTTGCGTGCCGGTGGGCGGCGAACGCGACCGCAAAGGCGCTGTTGTGGAGGCGCTCACGGGAATCAAAGGTTGCGGTGTCAAGGGACAACATCTCCGGCTGCCGGGGCATGGCGAGCACGGCCCGACGATCGAGGTATTCCGATTCAACAAAAACGAGGCGACGTTGCCATCGTCGGTGACGCGTCCCGGCTTTGCGCATCTGGCGTTTGAGGTGCCGGACGTCGAGGCGAAACGGAAAGAGGTTCAGGCGTGGGGCGGCAAGGACTATGGCCAGCTTGCGACGATTGATATTCCGGGAGAGGGCAGGTTGACGGTGATTTATGTCTGCGACCCGGAGGGGAACATCATCGAGCTGCAGGAATGGCACTAGAACTTGGCCCGAAACCGAGATTGGCACTGTAGCGGCGGTTTCTGACCGCCGAAATCCTCCGCGGGATAGCGGTCGGCGGTCGGAGACCGCCGCTACAGTTTCGTCCGTGTTCAAACCGTTGCCGCTTTGAACGACTGCGGCTTAGAACTGGCGGGAACGCAAGGACTGTTCGAGTTGGCGGAGGTCTTTGGGCAGTTCCGCGGTCCAACTCATGCGCTTGCCGGGATGGCTCGGGTGTTCGAGGCTGAGGACTTCGGCGTGCAAGGCCTGACGCGGGAAATCAATGGGCGTCCTCGCGCCCTCCCGTCCACGATAGGCCGGGTTATACATGCGGTCGCCGATCAGGGGGAGCCCGGCGAAGGCAGCCTGCACCCGGATTTGATGCTTCCGGCCGGTCTCCAACCGCAGCCGCAATTTGGTGACAAAACCTTTGCCGCCGCGGAGTGGATACTCGGCGATGACTTCGTAGTGCGTGATGGCTTCCTGCGCCTCGGAGTCGGGGGCCTTTGCCACCGTTTCGGACAGGACCTGCTGGCGCAATTCGTCCTCGCTCAATTTCAACCATTGCCGCCAGGTGCCTTTGGGCTCGCGCGCACGGCCTTCCGCATAGGCCACGTATTCCCGCTTCATCGTGTGCGCCTTGAGCTGCTCGATGAGGTGGTGGCGGGCAGCGGAGCTTGTCGCAATGCAGAAGACGCCGCTCGTATGCTGGTCGAGGCGATGGACGGGGAGGGGTTCGAGCTTGCGGTAGGCGGGCGGCAATGACCTCCCGGCGACGCCGCGGTCCCGCGCCCTCAGTTTCCCCACCAGAAAGTCGGCGAGAATGCTCAGCGCGGAAATGTCGCAACCCGGCGCGGGTACGGAGATGAGGCCCGGCCCCTTGTTCACGATGGCGAGGGCGGTGTCCAGGTAGAGCAGCGAAACGCGCGGATGAATCTGCCACCCGGAACCGCAATCGAGCGTGCTGGCGCGGCGGCCGCCCAGTTCCAGCGTTTCGCCCGGGTCCGGGATGACCTGATGGGGTTTGCGGATGATGACGCCGTTGACGCCGACCCGTCCCGCCACGATCCATTGCTTGGCGCGGGTCTTCGGCGTGTCGGGATACTGCTGCAGCAACCAATCCAACAGCGGGGCGGTTTTATTTTCCATCTTTTCTCCGTTCACCCGATACCTTAGCCGATTCCCGGCGCCTTTTCATTTCTCCCGCGACAAACATCTCCTCCACCTTCTGGCGCGCCCAGGGGTTCTTCCGCAGAAACTTGAGGCTGGAATTCACGGTCGGGTCGAACATGAAACAGCGGATTGGAATGCGATCCGCCATCCTGCCCCAACCATACCACTCCACCAGTTGCTTGATGATGCTCTCCAGCGTGACCCCGTGCAAAGGATCATGCGGATGCGGGCGAGGCGATGGTGGCTGGGAATTCACAGTGTTCTTTTGAAGGCGCGCGCGGGTTCGCCGGGCAAATGCTTCTGTCCGTCCAACCGCCGCAGTTCCATCTCCGTCCCGATCACTTCTCGATGCCGAGCAGTTCCACCTCGAAGACCAACGGGCTGTTGGCGGGGATCTTCGGGCTGGGGCTTCGATCACCATAGGCCAGTCTGGCCGGGATGAACAACGTCCACTTGTCGCCCACCTTCATCAGTTGCAACGCTTCCACCCATCCCGCGATCACACGATTGACCGGAAACGAGATGGATTGGCCGCGCTGCACCGAGCTGTCAAAGACCGTTCCGTCCGTCAACGTGCCGTGGTAGTGCACCTTCACCGTGTCGGTCGGCTTGGGCGTCGCACCCGTGCCGGACTTGATGACCTTGTATTGCAGACCGCTGGCGGTCGTCTTCACACCTTCTTTTTTGGCGTTTTCCACGAGGAATTGTTCGGCGGCCAGGATGGATGGTGATTTCATATGATGATTGTCTGAATGTGTTGATGTTGTTTGATGCGCGGAAAATCAGCGAAGTCAACCGCCTCGGATCACTTCTCAATGCCGAGCAGTTCCACTTCGAAGATCAAGACGCTGTTGGCAGGAATCTTCGGGCTGGGGCTTTGCTCGCCGTAGGCCAGCTTGGCCGGGATGAACAACGTCCACTTGTCGCCCACCTTCATCAGTTGGAGCGCCTCCACCCATCCCGGGATCACGCCATTGACCGGGAAGGAGATCGGTTCACCGCGCTCCACCGAACTGTCAAAGACCGTTCCATTGATCAGCGTGCCGTGGTAATGCACCTTCACACCGTCGGTTGCTTTCGGCGTCGCGCCCGTGCCGGACTTGATCACCTTGTATTGCAGACCGCTGCTCGTTGTTTTCACGCCTTCCTTCTTGGCGTTCTCCGCGAGAAAACTTTCGCCCGCGTCGAGCTTGGCGCCGGACGTCTTTTCCGCAGCCTGTTCCTCTTTCACGCCGCAACCTGCGACCAAGCCGAGAGCGAGTGTCAGGATAAAAATGTGTTTCATAGAATTGTCAGCCTGCATTGATTGTTTTTCGGTGTGCGGAGAATCAGCCAAGCCAGCCGCAAGGTCAAGCCGTGAACGCGGGGCAGGGGGGGGGCAACGCGTGGTTAGTTGCTTGGCGGAGAGCCTCGCTGGGCTGTGTCTGGCCAAAATCCCAAGGTGATTTCATCTCTCAGCACAGGACTGGGAGGTTTCTTTTCGCCGCGACAGGCAGGATGCACCCGCTACCTTATCTCGTAAACGGGCTGCGATGATTTGGAGTATTCGTGGATATACCTTCCGCGGATGTCATACTTGGGCTGGTTGCCGTTGGGGTAGTCGTAAATAATGTTTCCTCTGATCTCATAGCTGGGCTGCGAGCCGTTGGGGTAGCCATAGATCAGGTTTCCACGGATTTCGTATTTCGGCTCTGAGCCGTTGGGGAACGCGTAGATTCGACCTCCGCTGGCCTGGCCCTCAGCCAGCAGCGGCAGGACAAGGAGGACAGACACGAGCAGGCGGCTGATGAATGTTTTCATGAGTGTGCATCTGTTGACATAAGTGGAATGGGGTCGGCAAATAAAGCTCAGTTCATTACGTTCGCGCCGGTGTGCGAGACATCCCAAACGAACAAGGGTACTATCACATCGCATGTGAGGCTTCGCAAGGTGGGGCGAAGGGTGGGGCGTCAGACATCGACGGCGGTCATAGACCGCCGCTGCAATGCGCCTCACGTGTTTCGTGTCCTTGTTCCAACCGCCCCGCGGCTCAGTTCATCTTCCCCATCATTTGCTCGAAGTTGGCGTATTCGATGACCTCGGGGCTTCCCAGGTAGTTTTGGCCGAAGACATTGCCCATCACCGGCGAGAGCTGCTTGGGGATGAGCGCGGCGTTCATGACCATGACGACCTTGCACGAACCGTCGCTGTAGTAGATGGTCTCGACTTTCTCGGCGCCCTGCACAACGCCGGTGACGGTCTGGCGGATGGTGTCGTTCTTGACGGCGAAGTTCTCCACGGTAGTGTTGGAATCGATCACGACCCCGTAAATCTTTTCGGCCATTTTGCGCAGCGCGTCCACTTCCGCCGCGCGCTCGGTCGTGACGCGCGCCTTCGGGCCGTAGAGCTTGCCGTATTCGGCGAGCGAGATGGGCGCGATGACCTGCTTGAACTGGATGACGCCGCCGAGGGCTTCCTGCGCGCCGAGGCCGTCGAGTTCGAGCACGACCCGCACGGTGCCGTCCGGCTGTTTCTCCGATTCGACGACCTTTGCAGTCGCGACATAATCAAACAACTTCTTCGCCAGTTTCTCGTCTTGCATGAGGAGCTGCGAGACCGGCTTATCGCCTTCGGTTTTCAGGTCGTAAATGATGTGCGCGATCTGGCTGAAGGCCTTTTGCCGCGCGATGGGTTCGTCCTTGTCAACACCCGCGCCGCGCAGTTTCGCCGCAGCCTGCGCCTGGCGTTGCTGGATGAACTGGCGGCCAAGGATTCGCTCGGACAGGATTCCGCCGCCGCGCGCGCGCAATTGCGCGATTTCCCAAGGCGAGATTGTGGTCTGCTGGAATGGCTTCACGGTGACCGACTTGTTCGGGTTGTCGCCGCTGACCAGCACGACGTTGCCTTGAACCACGCCGCAGTTGATTGCGCGCACGGTCGTGCCCGGCACCGGTGGCGGCAATGGCACAGCACCAATGCCCACACCCACGCCCGGTGTGCCCGGCAGGCCGACGCCCACGCCGACTCCGCCAGGACCCACGCCTGCGTTCGCGCCGACACCAACCGACCCGACGCCAACGCCGGCACCCGCAGCAACGCCGCTGGGGCCAACCCCCACACTGCTGTTCGCACCGACGCCAGCGACGTTGGCATTGGCGCCAACGGCGAGACCGTCCTTGCCAGCGCCCACGCCGACATCCGCGCGAGCCAAGCCCGGCACACCTGCACCGGCAACCACGGCTGCGCCGCCCGGACCGCTGTCCACGCCGACCTTGGCGATGCCGATATCAATGCCGAAGAACGTGCCGCGCGCGGCGGCGACGGCGATCGGCGTGCGCACGACGTATTCCGTGCCAGCGGGCAGCTTGTTGAGCTTGGAGGCGAGTCCGCCGCGAGTCAGGTCCAGGGTCACCTTCTTCACGACAGAGCCGTCGGGTTTCTTCGATTCATCCCAGAGGGCGTTGACCTTGACGGTGCTCGACTCGCGCACGCGAAACGAATTGGCGGGGTCAAGCGCCACGTCGCAAAAACTGGCGGCTTCGGTGCCGATGGTCGAACCGACACCCAAGGGCTGGCCTTGGGCGGCGACCTTCCCGTCCACGGTCACGTTGCCTTGTACCAGCTTCATGGTTGCCGGTTGGGGCGCGACCGCGAGCACGGGGAACACGATCAGGAGCAATGGCACAAGTCTCTTCATAAAGTTTAGGTTGTTGTGTCCAAGTCTCGCCAGCAGACGCAGGTCTCGCAAGTATAATTCATCGTTGAGACGGGACGGCGCGCCCGGTAACGTCATGGCGTGAAACGTTGGCAAAGAATCGGACGACTGCTCGGCATCGTGCTGGGGGTGTTGCTTGCCTGGACCGGCATGTGGCTGGGCCGGACGGAACTGGTGCGGGTTTTTGAACTGGCATCGCTCGACGTGCGCTTCCGCGCCGAGAAGCCGGCGAACCTCGACCCGCGGATCATTCTCGTCGTGATTGACGATTCCAGCATCCGCCAACTGGGACGCTGGCCGTGGCCGCGCGATTTCCATGCCGCGCTGTTGCAGGCCCTCAACGAATATCCACCGCGCGCCATCGGCTACGACATCCTGATGACGGAGCCGGACGAAAAGCGCCCGGAGTCTGATCTTGCGATGGTTGAATTGTGCCGCCAGCTGCGTTGCACCGTATTTGCGATGGCACGCGACCGCGATGCGCGAGGCGAATACGAACTGAAGCCGTTCGATGCGCTGGCCAAGGTAACGACCGCCGGAGCGGTCAACGCGCCGCGTGACCTGGACGGTGTGCTGCGCCGGTTGCCCATGCGCGTGCTGGGGCAACTGAGTTTCGCGGCGGCGGTGGCGGAGAGGATGGAAAAGGGTTCGACATCGAAGCTGCCGGATGTGCTGCCGATCCGGTTTCGCGGGCGGTTGAAGGACTTCCGCATCGTGTCGGCTGCCGAGGTATTGAAGTCGCTGCAACAACGCGCCTCCGGCCAGCCGGAATCGTTTCCGCTCAAGAGCTTCCTGAACAGCGTTGTGCTGGTCGGTTTGGCGGCCACGGGCACTGACGTGGCGCCAACACCGCTGGACACCAACTCGCCGCTGGTTGTCGCTCACGCCAACGCGGTCAACAACATCCTGCGCCGCGATTTCTTGCGCGAGGCGCCCCGCGACATCACGTGGGGGGTAGTGGGATTATTGTGCGTGGTCATCGGTCTGACCACGGTGGTGCGGCGGCCGCTGGTGTCTGGGATTCTGACGCTTTGTGTGGCTGGCGGCTGGGTCGTGGCGGCGTTCTGGCTGTTGCGCGCATGGAACCTGTGGATCGAGCTGGTCGCGCCGATGATCGTGTTGCTGCCGATGTTCGCGGTGATGTCAGCCTACCGGTTCTTCATTGAGGAGCGCGACAAGCGGTTCATCAAGAAAGCGTTCCGCCATTACCTGAGCGGGCGTGTCATGGAGCAGGTGCTGGTGAACCCGGACATGTTGAAGCTCGGTGGCGAGCGGCGCACGCTGACGGTGCTGTTCAGCGACGTTCGCGGCTTCACGACCTTTTGCGAGAAGAACCCGCCCGAGACGGTCGTGCCGTTGCTTAACGAAATCATGGGGGCGCTGTCAGTGCCGATCAGAGAACACGACGGCACGCTCGACAAGTATATGGGCGACGCCATCATGGCGTTCTGGGGCGCCCCAATCCCGCAGAGGGACGATCACGCATTACGCGCGGTGCGTTGCGCGTTGGGAATGAAGGAGGCCATGCGGCGGATCGCCGAGCAGAAAAGCGCGAATGGCCTGCAGGCGTTACGGATGGGCATCGGCATCAACAGCGGTGACATGACCGTTGGAAACATGGGTTCAACCGAGCTGTTCGACTACACGGTTATCGGCGACGAAGTGAACCTCGGCGCGCGGTTGGAGTCTGAGACGCGCAAGTGGGACGCCGACATCATCATCAGCGAAACCACTTACGAATTGGTGAAAGATCACATCGAGTGCGTGCGGCTGGGGGAGACGACGGTGAAGGGCAAGGTCAAGCCGGTGACGATCTACAAGGTGGTGGGGCCGAAGGAGACTCCACCGCAGGCTGGTTAATCGTAACCATTTGGCACTGAGAGTGTTGCCAATGGTCATCTGTGGCGCAGGAGATGTGTCAGAGCGCGCTCGCGTCGAACGAGTCCTTCGTGTCCTTGTCCCAGCCGTCCCAGAGGAAGGCGGAGTCCTTGCCGTCGGCGATGAGGCGGAGGGCGTAACGGTGGCGGGGAAGGAAAAGATGAGGGGCATTGCGAAGATCAGACGGCACTGACCTTCTTCCATTCCGTCTCCAACTGGCGGCGACGAATCCAGTCGGATAATGCCTCGCGCTCCATCTGATCGCCCGATACGGCGAGCATGGCGCGGATGTCGCGCAGGTGTTTGTCGGAGCCGCCTTCGCGAAAATACTCCAGCTTGCGAACGATGACGTATTCAGGCGGTGCCACGATGATAGGCTCGTTCCGGTATTCCAGCCGTCGGGAATGGCGAAGCGCCCATGCGTTGAATTCGTCGCGACCCGCTGTGTAGAAGTCCGCTTTGAACCCCGTGTCCATGTGGATCACGTTGAATTGGCCTTTTTCGGGTCTGGCAATTTCAGCGGCAATCACGGCGGCTGGCGGGACGTAAAACTCCGGCGATGGGAAGACCTGCGGCAGTCGTGCAATGTCCGCCTCCTGGAAGAAAGCGACAAAGTCCACGTCGTTCGTCAGACGCGGCTCGCCGTAGAGAATCGCCGCCACGCTGCCGCTGACGACGTAACGAATCCCCAACCGGTTCAACGGGCGCACGAACAACAGGGAAAGCTCAGGTTCGGGCATTGGAGAAAATCCGTGTGACTTCGCGCGCCACTTGTTCGGCTGACCAATCGGCGTGCTGTGCGCGCAGCCACGCGGATTTCATAGTGCGCGCCGTCCAATACAGCCCTTCCGCCAAAGCCAACCGGCGCTCCGGGGTCATGCGGCGGTAGATTGCGAATTGTTCGGCACTGGTTTGTTCATCCGCAAGCATGGCAGAAATGTGCGCCGGAAAATCCAGCCAGGCAAGCTCTTTGATTCTGGCGGTTCCTGCGACCTCGTCAGATCGCATTCGCGTCGAACGAGTCCTTCGTGTCCTTGTCCCAGCCGTCCCAGAGGAAGGCGGAGTCCTTGCCGTCTGCGATGAGGCGGAGGGCGTAACGGACCTGCTCCTCGTAGAACTCGCAGAACGCGCCGGTTTGCTTCATGCCGCCGTTCATCTCGTGGGCTTCGGCGGGGCAGGGTGAGCCGCAGAAATGGCGGATGGCGCATCGGTTGCACGGCTCGATATCTTCCACCTTCCGACCGGTGACCATCGCGAATGGTTCGCTGGTGAGCACCTGCGGGATCGGGTTCTTGAAGAGGTTGCCGCCCTTGAAGCGCGGCACGCCGATGAATTCGCTGCATGGGAACAGGTCGCCGTTCGGCGCGACGGCGAAGAAACAACGGCCGCCGCCGCAGGGTGAGATGTCGCACATGAGCCGGCGCGCGGTGGGCGCAATGATGCCGACAAGGATATTGGCGAAGTTGGCGACGATGAGCTTGCGGCCCGTGCTTCGGTAAAGCTCGTAAGTCCGGTCCAGCGCGGCGGTGAAATATTTGGCGGCGTCAGCGTCGCGTGGCTTCACCTTGCGCGAAGCGGGCAGGGTGCAGCGGAGGATGTTCAGCATGCAAGCCGGCACCTCCTGCTTGTGGAAGAAGTCCACGATCTTGACGAGGTGCCGCATGTTCTGCGTGGTGACGGTGCAGATGACGTTGTAGCCGTGGTAGCCGCGCAGCTTGTCCATCGCGCGGGTGACATGCTCGAATGCGCCGCGGCCCTCCCATGTCTGGCGGGTGCGGTTGGCGATGCGCGCTTCGTGGCCGTCGAGCGAAAGGCCAATGCCCACGCCGCGCGAGGTCAGAAAATCAATGGCGCTGTCGTCGAGCAGCGTGGCGTTGGTTTGGACGCCGAAGCGGAAGTCATTGCCGAACTGCTCGATGCCGGCGAAGACGGCTTCGCGGTTCAGCAGCGGTTCGGAACCGTGGAAAACGATTTGTGGCAGGCGGCCTTTGGGAACGGTCGTCTTGAAATAGTCACGCAAGCGGGCGAGCGCATCGAGCAACTGCGCGGTGGACATCTGGGGACCGCTGCGGCGCATCGGCTCCGGGATGTAACAGTAGGTGCAGTTGAGATTGCAGCGCGCGGTCGGGTTGAAATAAACCGCGGAAGGTTTCAGGCCGAATCGGAGCATCCGCATTTCCTTGGCGAACCGGGCGGATTTCTTCCGGTAGGCGCGGAGCAGGGGACTGTCGTTGAGCGCGTCGCCAAGCTGATCGCGGCGGACCAGCGACCAGAACGCGGTGTCGGGATCCAGCAGCGCGACGTGGGTGGCGTGGCCGATCTCGACGGGTTGGAGCGTCGGGCCGTGGCCCGTGTTGACGAAGCGGCCCCGCGCAGGAGCCGCTTCGCCAACGACCTTGGGAATGCTGTCGTTCTTCATTACTTGGACTTCTTGTCCATCAGGATGTAGTGCGACAGGCCCGTGCCTTCGGCTTTGCAGCACTTGCGGCGGGCGATCACGTCTTTCAGTTGTTTTCTGGCGACTGTCTTCTTCATCGTGCGTTCCTTTCGTTGCTGTACAAAAACAAAAAGGCTCCGACAGACCACGCGGGTCCATCGGAACCTTTTTCCATCAGATTCCATTATATTGCGGCCGTATCAGCAGGTCTTCTGGCTTTCGGATCAACCGCTCGATCACGGCCTTCCCGTCCCTTTCAGGACAGTGGCTGGCTTTTCGCCCAGTGACCGGCGTCCCCGATTACAGCGGCGGGACCGCCACGGCATCAAACCGTGTTCCGGGATGCTGAACTTCGGCAACGTATTTATCAGTGACGGCGGATGGATGGAAGAAAAAACTCCGGCCGGTTGCGGAAAAAGGATTGTTCCGTGCATGGCTTTCTCCTAGTTTGAACGCACTCGTTTTCGTCACTGGAAAGGAAACGTAATGGCACCTATTCATCTCGGCGTTATTGATTACGTTGTCATGGCGATCTATGTGTTCGCCATTCTCGGCATTGGCTGGACGCTGGCGCGTTTCATGAAAACGTCGTCGGACTTCCTCACGTCCGCTCGTTCCATCCCGACCTGGGTGACCGGGTTGGCGTTCATCTCTGCAAACCTCGGTGCGTTGGAACTTGTCGGCATGGCGGCCAGCGGCGCGAAATACGGCATCGCCACGAGCCACTTTTATTGGGTGGGGGCGATTCCCGCGATGATCTTCCTGGCGGTGTTCATGATGCCGTTCTACTACGGCTCCAAGGCGCGCTCCGTGCCGGAATACCTGAAGATGCGCTTCGATGAGCGCGTCCGCGCGCTGAACTCGGTGGCGTTCGCGGTGATGACGATTTTCGCTTCCGGCATCTCGATGAACGCGCTGGCGAAGTTGCTGAACCAGTTGCTCGGCTGGAACTATCACATGGCGTTGTGGGTCTGCTCCGGCGTCGTGCTGCTGTACGTTTTGAAAGGCGGGCTGACCTCGGCGATTTACACGGAAGTGTTGCAGTTCTTCATGATCGTCCTCGGTTTTGCCCCGGTCGTTTATCTCGGACTCAAGGACGTCGGCGGCTGGGACGTGATGAACCAGTCGTTGCAGAATGTTGCCACCCATCCTGCCGTGCTAAACCTCAAGGAGGGCAGCACTCAATACGCGGCCAATGCATGGACGAGCGCATGGCAGCCGTTGCTCGCGGGTCCGCAGAACAACCCGATGGGCGTGGACTGGTTCGCGATGGTGTTCGGTCTCGGCTTTGTCCTGAGCTTCGGTTACTGGTGCACCAATTTCCTCGTGGTCCAGCGCGCGATGGCCGCGAAGAACATGACCGCCGCCCGCAACACCCCACTCGTTGCCGCGGTGCCGAAGATGCTGTTCCCATTCCTCGTCATCGTGCCCGGCATGATTGCTGTCGCGCTGACCTCGATGCCGGACAAGGATTACCGCATCCCGCCGCCAATTGTTTCGCAGGAGAATTATACGAAGGCCGTCGAGTTGGTGAAGCAAGCCACTCCGTCCGAGTCTGCCACCACGGTCGGCGCCGTCGCCAAAGCGCTGGGTGTCAAAGTGAGCAGTGAAAAGGTTGTCGCATTGGTTGTCGCCAATGCGAAGACGAAATTGTCCGATGAGAAAATCCAGGAAGGAATCTACAACAGTGTTGCCGAATACGACTACGACGGCGTCATTCTCTCGCTCGTGAAGAAATATTGTCCGCCCGGCCTGCTTGGTCTTGCGCTCACGGCGCTGCTCGCGTCATTCATGTCGGGCATGGCTGGCAACGTCACCGCGTTCAACACGGTCTGGACCTACGACCTGTATCAGGCGTATTTCGCGCCGGGCAAGAGCGACAAGCATTACTTCTGGATGGGCAAATTCATCACCGTGGTTGGCATCCTGTTGAGCATTGGGGCGGCCTACTTTGCGGCGATGTATAACAATGCGATGGATATCATCCAGCTCGTATTCGGCTTCGTGAACGCTCCGCTATTTGCCACGTTCCTGCTCGGCATGTTCTGGAAGCGCACCACCGGCACCGGAGCGTTCTACGGGTTGTTCGGCGGCATCGGCGGTTCGGCACTGTTCCATGCGCTGACCACGACAAGCAGCAACGTTGAGGCCGGCCATGTGGTTAACGGCATGAAGGGCGGCTACCTCGCCGTGGTTTCAACATTCCCCAGTGAGATGGCGCAGAACTTCTGGCTGGCTGCATTCGCCTTTGTTGCGTGCTTCATGCTGACGCTGGTCATCTCGCTGGTGACGCAGCGAACGAAGACTGACGACGAACTCAAGGGCTTGGTCTATTCGCTGACGCCGAAGATCGTGGATGCCGGCCAAGCGTGGTATGCGCGGCCGGCCGTGCTCGGCGTGGTATTGCTGGTGGGTTGCGTCGTCCTCAACATCATTTTCTGGTAAGAAAGGAACCGGCATATGGGACTCGATATTCGCTGGCCAATCGGCCTCATGTTCACCGCCGTGGGTGCGTTGCTCGCGATTCAGGGTTTGATCACCGGGTCGGACGCCGAGATGTATAAGCGGTCGCTCGGCATCAACGTCAACTTCGGTTGGGGTTGCGTGCTGTTTGTCTTCGGCGTGTTGATGCTTTTCTTCGCCTGGCGCGGCAAGCAGAACGCGAAGTAACCGAAGCGCGGGCGCGCTGCCACGGCGATGGGGGCGCGAACGCGGAGCAAGTCGAATTCCACGAGCATCAGGACTATGACGGCGAAATCCGAAACAAGAAACTCGAACACGGGTTTTCAGACGGATGCGTTGCCCTCCGCGCTCGCCGGTTTGCTTGCAGTTGCATTGGCAGCGGCCGCGGTGGGTTTGGCTCTCTGGCAGCCGGGGCAGCCGGGCAACTACATCAACCTGGTGCAGCAAAAACTCGCGCCAATGCCCGGCGCAACGGGCGCGGACGCGATTCCACTTGATGAGGCCGACCGCGCGTTGCGGCGTGGCAATGCGCTGTTGGTTGCGCGAAACGCTGGCGAGGCAATCAAGGAATTTGAACGAGCTGTGGCTTTGCAGCCTGCGTATGCGCTCGCTTGGGTCAATATGGGCGTGGTGTATTACAATCTCAATCGCCCGAAGGAGGCGAACACGGCGTTCCTGCACGGGTACACTCTGGATCCCTACAACTTTCTGGCGGCGCGGAATCTGGCATTGTTGAACGACATGGAGGGGCGGCTTCATATCGCTCGCGACTTTTATCAGCAAGCGGGGCGATTGGACCCGAAGAACGCCGACATCGCCCGGCGATTGGAGAGCCTGAAGTCGCTTGATCGCTGATGAACCATGCTTGGTTGGCGTGCCCGATAGGCATTTATCATGATTAGAATCCCGAAATACCAATGGTGTCGCGGTGTGTGCGTGATCATGTCGCTCGTCGCCTGCGGTGTGCTTGCGATGGCCCAGGACATCAACCCGTACCCGCGGCAGTTGTTGCGAACGGAATCGCTGCAGCAGTGGGCCTTCCAATCTGGCACAGCAGATTGGACCGCGCTGCACCATTGCACGCTCGCGGCGGCAGATGGCGTGTTGAAGATTCAAAGCAACGGCAACGATCCCTATGTGGCCAGTGGCGCGATTCACATCGAAGGCCCGCTCGCGGTGAAGCTACGTGTGAAGTCCGCCACGGGTGGCAATGGTGAGTTTTTCTGGGCGACGGCTGCATCGCCCGGCTTCAATCCTGATAACAGCCAGCACTTCAAACTCATACATGATGGTCAGTGGCATGATTACACCGTGCGGTTGAATGCTCGCGGCACGGTCACACGGCTGCGCCTCGATCCCGGTGGTGCGCCGGGCTTGATTGAGATTGAGAAGATCGAACTGGTTCGCGAGATCCTGCATCCGCTCGAAATCCAATCGGTGTGTTCCATGGGTCGCCGGATTTCGCTGATGCTGACGAACCACACGGATAAGGCGATGGCTTGCACTGTTGATGGCCAGCAGATCGCGTTGGCGGCCAAAGCGGCGCAGACTGTTTCGATCACAGCCGGTGGAACGGCGCCATTTGAGGCGCGGGACATCGCGGTGAATGCGGACGGTGTGCCGCCGCTTCATCGGACGGTGTTCGTAGCCGACGCCGACGCAGAAGGTGATTGGATCGAGCGGAGATCGGGAGAGAACACATTGAAGGTGGCGCGTGATGGTTCGGGAGCGCGAATCGAGGTCAACGGCAAGCTCGTGGGTTTCATCGCACCGTTGGTTTGGCGCGATGGCGTCCTGCCCAAGCTTAAGTTGGTTGGACAAGGCAACCCGCTGAAGTTTGTTGGCGACGGCGTCAGCGTGGCCGTGACGTTGCGCGGCGAGGAAATCTCAGTGGCAGTTCAGAGCGATGCGCCGTGCGAAGGGCCGGTGTTGCGCGCGCTGGGGTCGCTGGAGCAGGGCTTGTTCGCAGGGCTGGAGTATCTCGGCAAAGGCGAGCGATCTTCCTCGACGCTCGACATCGAGACGGAGGAGCACATTCGTTTCTCGCCGGACCCGCTGAAGGTGACGATGCCGTTGATGGCATTTGTCACTGATCGTGTGCTGGCAGCGATGACGTGGCGCGACATGACATTGCAGCCAGTGTTTGCCACACCGGACTTTCTCGAAGGCGTGGAGGGGCATCGTGCTGCGTTGCGCGGAAAGAAAATGGAAGCGACAATTCTCGTGCGTGGACCTGCGCCGCTGGAGGATGCGATTCTATGGGTGATGAAAGAGCGCGGGCTGCCGCCGCTGCCGAAAGCGCCTCGCAGCCGTGAGTCGCAGATGGCGCTTTCTTTGAAGGCGTTGACCGGGTTGCCGTTAAGAACCGATGCGGGGTGGGGACACTGTGCTGAGCCTCATTGGGCGCGGCAGCCGTTTGCCGACCACGCATCGACAATATGGCGGCTCACGGGCGAGGCCCCGCAACTGCCGAAGCTGGTGTTGGGCGGTTCGCATATTCGTAACGAAGCGATCTACTTTGTCACGAGCCGCGCAAACGAATGGCTGAAGGTGAAGGCGTCGCAAGCTCGCGGGATCATCGCCAGCCAGAAGGCCGACGGTTCGTTTCGCTATGGCGGCAAATACCAGCGCGGCCACTTCGAGGACACGGCCAGTGGTTACTGTGCCACGCCCGCCGTCACGCTGCTGGAGCACGCGCGCGCCACCGGTGACAAGGCCGCGTTGGACGCGGGCGTCAAGGCGCTGGAGTTCATGAAGCGGTTCCACACGCCGCGCGGCGCCCAGACGTGGGAGTGCGCGCTCCACACGCCGGACATCCTGGCATCGGCGCATCTCGTTCACGCTTATGTGCGCGGCTACGAATTGACCGGCAACCGCGAGTATCTCGACTGCGCGCGGAAGTGGGCTGTCACTGGACTGCCTTTTGTTTACCAATGGAGTTGCCAGCCGGTGATGATTTACGCGACGACGCCGGTGTATGGCGCGACCAACTGGCGCGCACCGAACTGGATCGGCTTGCCGGTGCAATGGTGTGGTTACGATTACGCGTACGCGCTGGCAATGCTCATGCCGTATGACAAGACGCTGAACTGGCGGCAACTGGCAGAAGGCATACTCATTGCCGCCGAACAAATGCAGTATCCCGATGGCGAATATGCCGGATGCGTACCGGATTCGTTCAGTTTGGACGAGCAACGCCGCAACCCGTGGAACATCAACCCATGTGCCATCGTCAGCTTGCGTCTTGTGCTCGAAGGAAAACTGGACGCGCTTGCTGTCGCCACTGCTGGCGGGCATCGCGTCGTCGCGCCATTTCCAGTAACGATTCGCGACGGCAAGGCGCGCATTCGCGGCAGGGAAGGTGTCGGTTACCAGGTGCTTGTGGACGGCCAACGTGTGGTCGATGTGCGCTCGCGCGGCGAAGATATCGTGCCGCTCGACTGAACAGTTTTGATTTTACGTGGCTTCTGGTTCAGAATCCGCACCGTCGTTGTCGAGGACTCGGAAGCTTATGAAGATCAAAAAAGCTGTTGTTACCGCCGCCGGCCGGAACCAGCGCGGTTTGCCCCTCCAGACACTGGTGAATCGTGATCGCGTGCAGACGACCGCGCTGCGAATCATCATCGAAGAGGCGTTGAGCGCGGGCATCGAAGAAGTGTGCGTCGTCATTCATCCGGGCGACCACGATGCTTACGCGACGGCGGCGGGCGAGCATGCGCGGCGGTTGCGGTTTGTCGAGCAGACGGCGGCGCGCGGCTATGGCCACGCGGTGTTCTGCGCACGCGAGTTCGTCGGCAAAGACCCGTTCCTGCATCTCGTTGGTGACCACCTTTACCTGAGCCGCGACGAGCAGGGAAAACCGTGCGCCCGGCAATTGGTCGAGGTGGCGGAGGCGGAGCAGTGCGCCGTCTCGGCCGTGCAGGCGACGCGGGAGACGATGCTGACCAACTACGGCACCGTCGGTGGCAAGCGCGTGCCGGTGAAGCCGCTGCTCTACACCATCGAGCGCGTGCTGGAAAAGCCGACGCCTACCGAGGCCGAGCAGAGCCTGATCGTGCCGGGACTGCGCGCCGGCTATTACCTTTGCTTCTTCGGCATCCACGTGCTGACGCCGGCGGTGATGGAGATTCTGGCGCGGCAGATCAAGGGCGATGCACCGAATGTTCACCTTTCGCCTGCGCTGGCGGAATTGGCCGCGAGTGAACGATATCTGGCGTATGAGATGAGGGGCCGCCGCTACGACATCGGTGTTCAATACGGCCTGCTTGTGGCACAGCTTGCGCTGGCGTTGGCGGGCAAGGACCGCGCCGAGGTGCTGGCGCAACTGGTCGAGTTGCTCGCCACGGGCCGCGACCTGTAGCGAACGGAATCGCGCCGCGCTGGCTCATCTATAACCGCCATCATTGCCATGTCCGAACTTACAAAGATCATCACCTCCGCTGACCCGGCGATCCGTGACCAGTCGCTCGACGCATTCTGTCGACGGGCCACGCTGGCGGAACTGCTGGCGGAATGCGACGCGCTCGACGCCTTCCGTCGTGGCAGCGACAACCTCTACGAGCGTGTCCGCGCGCTCTTCTTCCTCTACGCCATCCATCGCTTTCACCTGCTGACGAAGACGGGGATGAAATCGAAAGGACTGGTGCCGTTCGTTGGCTACGAACATCTGCTGCAGCGCCGGTTTGAGGAGGCAATTAGTTCTTTCCTGCATTCCCAGAAGGAACAAGGACCGAACGAAACCGTCAGCAGCGCGCTGGCGGAGGCGTATCACAGTCTCGGTTTCCAGACGCTGGCAGACCAGGTGCGGCGCAGCGTGCGGACGGTGCGCGGCAACCAGTGGATGTTCCGCATGGGGCATCCTTCCGACCAACCATTGCGGGTGCGGCCGGAACTGCTCGACCGCGCCACGGCTCCGACAGGCATGGACAGCGAGAAGAGTTTTCCCATCCTCCGCGAGCGGACGCCGGTGCGCATGGATCTTTCGCACAGTGCGTGGAGCGACATTTTCTTCCTCGGCATGGATTTTCCGGAAGGCGCGCGCGTGCTCAACGTCTCCATTGACCTCGCTGTGCGCGGACGCGACGCGGAGCCTCGGCCCCCGGTGGAGAGCTACTTCCGTGTGATTGACGAGCCGGTACTGCGATTGACGAGTGTGGACCTTGGCGCGAGCGCGGAGATCACGGAGCTGCGCGACGTATTTGACTTCGCCAAGGATTACCTCGGATTGCTGAAAGCGGCGATCATCGCGTCGGGCATCCTGCCTCCAGGCATTGAGGGTTCCGGCCAGAGCCTTGGCGACCTGCTCACGCGCTTGGTCGGGCCGGGACTCGGCATCGAGCTGGTCAGCAGCGTCAACGACATCCCGAAAGGCTCACGGCTCGCGGTGTCCACGAATCTGCTCGCGTGTCTGATCTCTGTCTGCATGAGGGCGACCGGCCAGGCGAAGTCGTTGACGGGCCAGCTCCAGGAATCGGAACGGCGGCTTGTGGCGGCGCGCGCCATCCTGGGTGAATGGCTCGCTGGTTCCGGCGGTGGCTGGCAGGACTCCGGTGGCGTCTGGCCTGGCATGAAGCTGATTCAAGGCGTGCTCGCGGGCGAAGGCGATCCCGAGTTTGGCGTCAGCCGCGGGCGGTTGCTGCCGTCACACAAGATTCTCGACGAGCGCGACGCGCCGCCAGCCGTGCGCGAGCAACTCTGCAACAGCCTCATCCTCGTCCACGGCGGCATGGCGCAAAACGTCGGGCCGATCCTGGAGATGGTGACAGAGAAATATCTGCTCCGCTCGGAGGCCGAGTGGAAGGGACGCAGGCAGGCGATGGGGGTGCTTGATGACATTGTCGGCGCGTTGCGCGAGGGCAGCAACCCGCGCGAAGCGGTCCTGCGTATTGGCGCGACCACCACACGCAACTTCTTCGGCCCGATCCAGACGATCATTCCCTGGGCGAGCAACTTCTACACCGAGACGCTCATCGAACGGGCGCGGGCGGCGTTCGACAAAGAGTTTTGGGGTTTCTGGATGCTCGGCGGCATGTCGGGCGGCGGCATGGGATTCATTGTCGCGCCTGAGATCAAGCGGCAGGCGCAGGATCGATTGCAGGAGATCATGCTGACTACGAAGAATGAACTCCAATATGCCCTGCCATTTGCGATGGACCCGGTCGTTTATGACTTCGGCATCAACCCGCACGGCACGTTTGCCGATGTGCTGAGCCGTGACGAGGCGCTGATGCCAATGGGCTATTACGCATTGCATTTGCCGCAATGGCTGCGGATGGAGCAACGGACGCTCTCGCCGATGCGGCGCGCAGAACTGCAGCGGTTCGGCACGGCGTGCCGGACGCGGCCGGAACTTGGCAGCATGAACAAGGTCCTGTTCGACCGCCTCCTGCCACAGATCAAGCGTGACACGACGCGGCGCGGCGGGACGACGCTGGCGGAACTGCTGGATCGCTTTGGTTTTGATCGCGCGCAACATGAGCAAATTCGCACCGACCTCAAGAGCGGACGCATCGGTCTGGCGCAAAACCGTCTTCCTGCGAACACGACCCTTGAGGACGTGCAGCGCGATGATGTATTTGACGCGACGGAACCACCCTCTCTTGAGGTCCATCGCGAGCGCGGCATTGAGGCGCTCAGGGCAGGGGAGGTGGGCGTTATCTCGCTGGCGGCGGGCGCGGGCAGTCGATGGACTCAGGGCGCGGGCGTCGTCAAGGCGCTGAATCCCTTCGCACGATTGGGTGACAAACACCGGACATTCCTGGAAGTTCACTTTGCCAAGAGCCGCCGCCTCAGCCGGCAGCATGGCGCGGTGATTCCCCACGTTGTGACGACCAGCTACCTGACACACGAGCCAATCGAGGAGTACCTCGGCTCGCGCGGCAAGGATATCGCTGCCAAATCCGGCGTGTCGGTGTTCCTGTCGCCGGGACGCTCCGTCGGCCTGCGGATGATTCCGATGGCGCGCGACCTGCGGTTTGCGTGGGAAGAGATGCCGCAGCAGTTGCTCGACGAACAGGCGCAGAAGGTGCGCCAGAGCCTGCACACGGCTCTGATCGGCTGGGCGCAACAAGCTGGGGAGGGCAGCGACTATACCGACAATCTGCCGATGCAATGTCTCCATCCGGTCGGTCACTGGTTCGAAGTGCCAAACATGCTGCGCAACGGCCTGTTGGCGCAATTACTGCGCGATTACCCCAACTTGAAGTATCTGATGCTGCACAACGTGGACACGCTCGGTGTCGACCTCGATCCCGCGATGGTGGGCTTGAACATCTCTCTCGGCTCGTGCCTCACTTTCGAAGTCATTACGCGTCATGTCCACGACCGCGGCGGCGGCCTCGCCCGCGTGGATGGCCACGTCCGGCTCGTGGAGGGTCTGGCAATGCCACGCGAAGAGGCGGAGTTCGCGCTCTCCTACTACAACAGTATGACGACGTGGATAGACGTGCGGCAATTGCTCGGCGTCTTTGGCCTCACGCGCGGCGACTTGGGCAACGAAGCGACGGTGACTGCGGCGATCCGCAGAGTCAGCGCGCGTATCCCGACCTACATCACCGTGAAGGACGTGAAGAAACGCTGGGGCCACGGTCAGGAGGACGTCTTCCCGGTGGCGCAGTTCGAGAAGCTCTGGAGCGATATGACCTGGCTGCCGGAAGTGAACAGCAGGTTCGTGGTCGTGCCGCGGATGCGCGGCCAGCAGCTCAAGGAAGCCGCCCAACTGGACGGCTGGCTCCGCGACGGCTCGGCCGCGTATGTTGAGCGGTTGTGCGAGTGGGAGTGAAGATTGCCCGTAACGGCGTGGGCGCAGACTGCGTGCGCACGCCGGATTGTTGTGCTGCGAGTGTGGACTGACTTCCCAAGGAGACACAGCGAGCGGCGATGGGGCGTAACTCGGCACACGCGCCAAGAGAGAAATGCGCGAGGCAACCCCTCACCCGGCCTTCGGCCACCCTCTCCCCATCGGATGGGGAGAGGGCTGGGTGAGGGGGCTTCGGAGTGCGATTCGCGTATGATTCAAATGGTGCGTGTGCCGAGTTGCGCCCGCGGCGATGTTGTTCTTGGCTTTTGGATATGAATCAGAAAAGATGTTTTGCATAGTTGTTTTCCCGTCGTGACAACACCAACGCAAGGTTTTCTGCAGACGAAAGACAAATTCATGAAACGAGAATCTTCCCACATCACACGCCGCAGTTTTCTTCAACGCATGGGCATGGCCGGCGCATGCTTTACGATCGTGCCGGGCTCCGTGCTCGGTTTGCGCGGGCAGACCACGCCCAACAACAAGCTCAACATCGCTGGCATCGGCATCGGCGGGCAGGGCAGCACGGACCTCCGGTGCATCAATGAACAATGCCCGGGCGAGAATATCGTCGCGCTGTGCGATGTGAACGAGGCCCACGCGGCACATACGTTCAAGAAGTATCCGAACGCGAAGGTGTTCAAGGATTATCGGAAGATGCTCGACGAGATGAAGGAGATCGACGCCATCGTGATCGGCACGCCGGACCATCATCACGCCTTCGCCTCGATGGAGGGTTTGCGGCACGGCAAGCACGTCTATTGCGAGAAGCCGCTGACGCATTCGGTGTGGGAGGCGCGGCAGGTGGCCGAGGCGGCACGCAAGGCAAAGGTGGTGACGCAAATGGGCAATCAAGGCGCCGGTTCGGAGGACACGCGGCGGTTGTGCGAGCTGATCTGGGCGGGGGCCATTGGGAAGGTGCGCGAGGCTCATATCTGGACGGACCGGCCGTCAAAGGGTTTGCTTGCGGAATATTGGCCGCAGGGCGTCGATCGGCCCAAGGAGACACCGCCCGTGCCGCCGACGCTCGATTGGGACCTCTGGCTCGGCCCCGCGCCGGAGCGGCCGTATCATCCCGCTTATGTGCCGTTCAAATGGCGGGGATGGTGGGATTTTGGAACCGGCGCGCTTGGTGACATCGGCTGCCACGCGATGGACCCGGTGTTCCGCGCGCTCAAGCTCGGCGCGCCGGAGAGCGTCGAGGCAGTCTCCACGCGTGTGAATAAAGAGACCTATCCGCTCGGCTCAATCGTGACCTATCATTTCCCTGCGCGCTCGGCGAAGATCCAGGCCCACAATCCCCATGTGGCCGGTCTCAAGGGCAAGGGTGCCGGCGAGGTGGAGATGCCGCCGCTGAAACTGGTCTGGTATGACGGCGGCTTGCGGCCATCCCGTATCGAGGGCGTGCCCGACGGCATTCAAATGGGCAGCAACGGGCGGTTGCTCATTGGTGATGAGGGCATCATGCTGGGCCTTTACGTCTGGCCTGAAGCCCGGCGTCATGACTTCAACAACGCCCCGAAGAGCATCCCGCGGGTCAAGGGCCATTACGCCGACTGGATCGAGGCGTGCAAGACCGGCAAGAAATCAGGCGCGGACTTCGATTGGGCCGGGCCATTGGCCGAGGCGGTGCTGCTGGGCAACGTGCCGCTGCGCATGCAACTCCGTGAGAAACTGACCTTGAATCGCCTCAAATGGGATTCCGCCAACCTGCGCTTCACCAACTTGGAAGAAGCCAACCAGTTCATCCGCCGCGAGTATCGCGCAGGGTGGACGCTGTAAGTACAGGTGGCAGGCTGCGACTGGCTTCGCATGGTGGACCGCGACCTCTGGGCGCGGTGGCCGTTGCGGTTGCGAAGGATGAGCACGTCCGAAGGCAGTGCTCCACCTTAGCGTCCAGTTTGTAGCTTGGATGAGTTCCAACGGGATTCAAATCCATATACACCGGTAGTGCGTCCCCAGTGTGCCGAAGTCGCGTTCCTGCTACACTACCTCCTTACTCCCAGTGTCTCCGGCAGGCTTCTTGTTGACAGGTGGACCTGTTACGCGCCAGCGCCCTCCTCGACGGCTAACAAAGCTCTTGGAGCGCCCCAGTGACGAAGATGGCCCAGTAAGCGAACGAAGAAACGGCTTGTGCATGAATACCTTGGCGGGGATAATCATAACTGAGGTGAAAGCCGGAAACCTAATGACTTCCGCATGGCCGCCCTCGGCCCCAACCGCCGGAGCTACTGTAGCGACATCGCCCAGTGCAGGTGGCGTAATCAACGAACAATCGACGCGGCTCGGTGGGCGTGAACGCCCGCCGAGGTGAAACTGAAAAGTGGAAATGGTGATGTTTTGAAGGAAGCTCAGCAAGAAAGGACTAAATGACGACTGTACAGGATCTCACCATTGGCGCCAGCACATTCACGCTCGGCGTGCTTGTGACTGCTCTGCTTCAAAACATAATATCCCGTGTTTTTGACCGCTCACGCCCATCCTTTCGCATTTCTGACATCTCAATCGGGCCGGAACGTGCGTCTTTCAAGAAGTCTGTGATGATTGACGTCATTACCGGACAGGCAATCGCAAGGAACTCGATTTTGCCGGATTTCGACGGAAATGCGACAACGGAGAGAATTACGGCGTATCTGGATATTGCTCGTCAGGCGCTCCACCAACATGAGCAAGTGATCACATTCCTCAGCGATCTCGACAGAAGACCTCACTTACTCGACTCGGCACTAGACAAAGACAACCAACGCATCAAGTTGCTCAGTGAGTGGACAGCGTATGGCCCACCAATAGAACAAATGGCCAAAATGGCCTTGGAGAACTACGCGACTGAGGTTGATCCGCTCTACTTGCAGCCCCATCCTGAAAAATGGAAGACCGGGCCTCACACGATTATCACAACCGCGCCGGGTCAACGTTACGCGTTGTTTGAATTAGATGAGAATGCATATGCTGAGAAGATTGCACGGGAGAAGGGACCACAACATAGAGATAGAGCAGTTCAAGAAGCTCAAAAGACCGATGTCCTACGTAGGATATGGATTCATCTCAATGAACAACACCTGCGCTGGCTTTTCAGACGGAGCTATCATTATGCTGTCTCACTCGGCGACGATGCCAAGGTTGTGGTCAGCGATCTTGAACGGCTTGTTCAGATTACAGCACCAGACTACTTGCGGGTATCCATGATCCTGACCAACAGTGGCGGGCGAGCTTTTGCCGTGAAGCCATTTGCATATCTCAGATTGCCGAAGGCCGACGCTGTTTCAGGAGAAGATGCCTTAATTCCGTTGGTTATGGAGTCTGAGTCTCAGAGCGCGCCTATGCCAGCGGTAGTCAAAGGAAATGATGCCCTTCATATCGTGATGAGAAGCGAAATGTCTTTGAATAGTCTCAAACTCCTCAAGAGTGATGGCTCGATACTACTAGACGGACAAAGATTGAGAACCCTTTACGATAGCCAAGTGCTTACCAGTTGCGTTTCATTGAGTCTAACCGGCTTTGGGATTAACAGCTTTGCGCAGATTGTGTCGGACCCGCACGATTTCGGACTGTCCGCTTATGCCCGTGACAAAGAAGCATTAACACGCGCGCTTCGTAAGTGAAAACAAGGTATAAGACGCTGCTTCATTGGAGTTCGAGCTTCGGCATGGGATTGTCACCCTCCTCTTCGTCTCCTCTCTCGCTTGCCTAGCCCCCCTAACCAGCAATCCGCAATGGTCGCGTTGGCTACTTGCGATGGGCGTGCCCACCGGCGGCCGCGTGATGGTTGCGGTAGCGACGTTTGACCTGAAGCTGGAGGAGACGCTTTCTGCAACGACGCCTCGACGGTGGTTACTTCCTTGTTGCTACCTCACGCGGACGAGGACAACGCCATGTCGCGGCACGGTGGCGGTGAACTGACCTTCGAACTTGCCGAGGTCCTTCTGCCGCCATAGATCGCGGACGGTTTGTTTGCCGGTGAGGCCGAGGTCGCTCCATTTGGCGGTGATGGTTTCCGTGGTCTCGCCACGGTTGCAGAGGCCGACGGCGTGGCTGCCGTCTTCAAGGCGCTTGACCATGAGGAATGTGTCGTCGGTCAGCTTGACGACACGCGCGCTCTCGCCAAGCGGGTCCTGGTTCACCTCGATGACTTCGGGATTGCAGAGGACGTTGAGGGTGAAGGGATCGAGTTGGCTCATGTCACCGCTGTAGAAAAGCGGCGCAGCCATCAGGCTCCAGAGCGACATGAATGAATACTGCTCGGTGGGGGTGAGGGGGCAGGGTTTGGGCATTCCTTCGCCGCGGGCATCGCCGACATAGCCGATCTGGATGTAGTCGGGGTCGTTCCATGCGCCGGGTTTGGACCATTGGCGATACTCGGCGTTCTTGAGGGCGACGGCGAAGATGCGGTTCAGTTCCGCACCGAGGTCGCCGGCGGTGCGCCAACAATGGCCGCCGATCTCCGCGCCCCATTGCCACACGTCGCCCATGCCGTATTGGCAGAGGTTGAAGACGATATCGCGCGGCAGTTTCTTGAGGATGCCGCCCATCAGCACGTAAGGCTTCTTCATCATGTCGAGGCTCTTGTCGTCCGCAGCGACCTTGCTGTAGGAACACCAGTCGTATTTCAGGAAATCGAAGCCCCATTCGGCGAAGAGTTTTGCGTCCTGTTCCTCGTGCTGGTAGGCGCCACAGTAGCCCGCGCAGGTGAGCGGGCCGGGCGACGTGTAGATGCCGGCCTTGAGGCCCTTGGCGTGGATGTAGTCGGTCATCGCGCGCATGTCGGGGAAGTATTTGTTGGGGATGATGTTGCCGGCGGCGTCGCGGAACGGGCCGACACGGAGCGGGTCGGGTGTGCGCTTGGCGTCCGGCGTTGCGTTCATCCAGCAATCGTCAATGTTCACGTAGCTGTAGCCCGCGTCGGCCATGCCGGTCCGGACCATCACGTCGGCGGCCTCGCGCATCATCACGTCGGTGACGCGGTTGTAGTGGGCATACCAATGGTTCCAGCCCATCGGCGGCGTGAGCGCGAGCGTGTCGCCACTGACGATCTTGAACTCGCGAGTCGCCGAACCGTGACGGTTTTTGGCGCGCAGAGTCAGCGCGTGCGTGCCGCGGGCGGGGGTGGAGCCGGTGATGATGCCGCTGGTGGTGTCGAGCCGCAGACTCGTGGGCAATCCGTCGGCGGCAAACTTGATGGGCCGCTCGCCGGTGGTCGGGATGCGGTAGATGAAGGGATTGCCGGGCCGACAGCCATAGACCTTGGGGCCGTTAATGCGGGGCGCGCGGGGCGGCTTTGGCGTGAGAATGACCTTTTTCTCTGCGGGGGCGTTGACGGTGCGTGGCTTCGCGCCGGCGGCAATGAACTTGGCGTCTGCCCAGTCGGCGTAGTCGAAGTTGTTGCTTTCGCCGACGTGATCCACCTTCAGCAGCAACGAGCGCACGCCCTTGAGGTTGAGGTCCACAGGCTTTGCAGCTTCGCCGCGTTTCATTGCCCCGGAGGTCCAGAGTTTCTTCCCGTCGCCGATGATCGTAAAGCAGACGGCCGCAGTTTCGTTGGATGTGCTATCATCCACGCCGACAGCGGCGACGAACTTTTCGACCCGCCCATCGAGTTCCAACCAGAGCGTGCTCAGCGCGCGCGTACCGATGCCATTCTGAAACTTCTGGCCGGCGATGGAGAGCGGTCTGCCGCTGAAGGACTTGTCGGTTTGCGGCTTTCGCCAGCCCTCGAAGTGCAGATTGGCGAGGTCGAGGGAGGTGAGGGGGACGGTGTCTGCCGCCTGACACGCGCAGACAAATGTGAAGACGAGTGCGAAGAGGATGCGCTTCATGGCGCAGATTCTACGCAGCGTCCCGCGAAATGGCACCAGAAATCAAATGCGCTACTTCTTCTCCGCTGCGACGGCGTAGAGGTGGCTTTGGGTCGCGATGAAGATGGTGCCGTTGGCGATGGCGGGGGTGGAGACGATGCCGGAACCGAGACTGACATTATTGATGAGTTTCTTCTCCTTGCTGGCCGCAAAAATCAGAAAATCGCCGTCGTCGGTGCCGATATACATCTTGCCGTCGGCGACGACCGGCGAGCAGCAGATCGGTGTCTGCATGTCGTGCATCCAGTGTTTCTTGCCGGTGTCGGCATCGAGGCAGAATATGCGGCCACTATTGTCGGCAGTGAAAAGCAGCCCGTCAGCAATCGCGACGGTTGAGAGGCTGCGGTCGATCTCGTCGAAGACCCAGACCTTGCCCGACTCGGTGATGTCGCCGGTCTTGGTTGCGTCAATGCAAACCAATTCTCCACGGCCACGACCGTGCTTTGGGTCCTGGCCGACAGAGGCATAGACGCGGTTCTTATAGAACACCGGCGAGGCGATGCACTCGCTGGGACCACTCTTGCTGCGGTATTTGCCCTCGCGGTGGGCGGCGGCGTTGAGGTCGAACTTCCAGACCGTCTTCAAGCGACCGAGGCGCTCGCCGCGCTCGGGCGGCGCTGGCTTGGCGTCGAACGCATAGCAGCAACCGTCGCCCGCGCCGAAAAACACCAGTTGGCGGCCATTGACGACGCCGGACGACGGCGAGCACCACTCACCGTGGAGGATCTTCGGCCCGACCTTCGCGTCATCGCGGGCGATGATCTTGCCGGTTTTCTTTTCGATCACAATCAGCGACGGGCAGTTCGGGCGGGGGATGACCTTGTGGGTCCGGTTCACACCGTTGGATGGACAGACGTAAAGGTAGTCGCCGACGACAAGAATGGAGCAGTCGTTGGCGTCCTGCGGCCAGCATTCCACGTCGGGGTGCGTGAGCATGTTGACGCGCCAGATGATGTCACCGTCGGTGGGGCAGAGCGGTGTAGCGGGTTTCTCGCCTTCGCTGGCCATGAATTCGGCTTCCTTCCTGAACGGTCCGTCGTTGCCGTTGGTTTCGCCGCGGATGTCCATGCAGAGGACTTCGTCGCGGTTGGAACAGAAGTAGAGACGGTTGCCATCAACGACCGCCGTCGAGCAGACGCCGAGGTTGAGACAATCGTAGTTGAACAGCGGGTCCTTCTTGACCACAGCCGCAGTCGGGATGAGCAACTGCCAGAGCAGTTTGCCGGTTGCCGCGTCGAAGCACAGTTCCGCGCCGCCGCCGCGCGTCGAGTGGTGCTCGTCGTAATGCGTGTCACTGTTGACGCCAACGAACACTTTGCCGCCGGCAACCACCGGACTGCCATAGCAGTGCGTCGCCATACGTGCGATCCAGCGGACGTTCTTTGTGGTAGCGGGATCAACCTCAGGCACCTTGGGCGAAATACCCCACTGGGGGCCGGCGAGATTGGCGTCGGGGTTCTTGATACCGCTGCCGAACTTATTGTCGTCAGGCTTCGGCGCTTTGGCAGGCGTGTCGGTGGTGGTCGTCATGCCCGGTACAGATGGAGACGGGGCTGATTTCACGCCGGGCGAAAACGAGTCCGGCAGGCCTTTCTCGTCGGAAACCATGTTGCAGGAGTTGTCGCGGCCCCAGCGGGGCCAGTCGGCAGCATTGCCAGCGACGGCAGAACAAGACAGAAGGAGAGCCGACAGTGCAAACGGGAGTGAAAGGCGCTGCGTATTCTTTGG
Source organism: Verrucomicrobiota bacterium (assembly GCA_016235595.1). GTDB lineage: Bacteria > Verrucomicrobiota > Verrucomicrobiia > CAIQCK01 > CAIQCK01 > CAIQCK01. The sequence continues at coordinate 21,567 of JACRJX010000044.1, read as the reverse complement.
CATAAACTGAATTCCTGGCTTCGACATAACGAGAACTGTAAACACCGTAAGTGGCGGGAAGTCGCATGCCAATGTTAATCCTTGCTGTCCATCTGGCTGCGGAAGTATGGATAGCGTTGCGCCGAGTCAGGCTGACATAGACCGCTCAAGAGACAATGCCATGAAAACCCTTCTCACACGTCGCAGTTTTCTCCAGACCACAGTTGCCACTGCTGCGTTTACGATTCTGCCCGGACGACTGCTCGGTGGTGAGCGGAGGTTGTCGGCGAACGACAAGCTCAACATCGCAGGCATCGGCATCGGCGGCATGGGCGCCGCGAATCTGAACGGATTGGCCGGTGAGAATATCGTCGCGCTTTGCGATGTGGACCTCGATTACGCCGCGAAGACCATCGCCAAGTATCCGAAGGCGAAGGTTTGGACCGACTACCGCGAGATGCTGGAGAAGCAGAAGGAAATTGACGCGGTGGTCATCGGCACGCCGGATCATACGCACGCGGTGATTTCGATGGCGGCGATGCGCGCAGGCAAACACGTCTATTGCCAGAAGCCGCTCTGCCACGACGTGTATGAAGCGCGAATGCTGGCGAAGGCCGCGAAGGAAACGAAGGTCTGCACGCAGATGGGCATCCAAGGCCGGAGTGGGGAAGGGTTGAAGCTGATTTGCGAGTGGATTTGGGATGGCGCCATCGGCGAAGTGCGGGAGGTGGAATCCTATTGCAGCCTGACGTATTACCCTTGGGGCCACGCCTCGTGGAGCTCCAAGTGGGGCCGCCGGCCGGAAGATAGGCCGCCGCTGCCCGGGAAGCTCAACTGGGATCTCTGGCTCGGCCCTGCGCCGGAGCGGGCGTATCACCCGGCGTATCATCCGCGGACGTGGCGTTGCTGGTGGGATTTCGGCAACGGCATGATGGGCGACCGTGGTGCACACACCTTGGATTCCGTTGTAACTGCGTTGAAACTTGGCCCGCCATCGAGCGTTGATGCAACCTCCAGCGACCTCAATCCCGACACCCATCCGATTTCCTCGGTCATCACATTTCGTTTCCCTGCTCGCGGGAATCTGCCGCCGGTGAAACTGACGTGGTATGAGGGCACGCGTCCACCGCGGCCATTGGAACTGGAGGATGGCCGCGAACTGCCGAACGAAGGCGGCTCCATCTTCAAGGGCACCAAGGGCACGCTCATCTGCGGCGTGTATGGCAACAGTCCGCGACTGATTCCGGAGTCGGCGATGCAGGCCTATAAGCGTCCGGAGAAGACGCAGCCGCGAATCAAAGGCGTCCACGAGATGCACTGGGCCGATTGCTGCAAGAGTGGCAAGCAAGCCAATGCCGACTTCAGCTACTCCGGCCCGCTTACGGAAACCTGTTTGCTGGGCAATATCGCCAAGCGAGTGGATACCCGGATCGAGTGGGACGCGGCGAAACTCAAGGTGACAAATGTCACGGTAGCGAACCAATACGTTCGCTGCGAGTATAGGAAAGGGTGGAGTCTCTAAACTCCTGCATGGTGGCCGCCGAAAAGCAAATAGCGTGCATCAAAACCTTGACAGGTTTTTGAGAAAACGACTAAGATTTCGCTTAATCAGTGGGTGAAGGTATGAGCTAGGGTATTTCACAAGGCGACTTTAAGCGGGCCGGCTCCCCGCCGGTCTGCGCGCCGCTTCCCCCCGGCGGCGCACCACGGCCTCAGTCGAAAGACTGGGGCCGTTCGGTTTGTGAAATCGGCGACCCGTACTGTCAATCACGAAGACCGGTGCCGTCGCATTTCTGACAAACTACGAAACCGCTGCCGCGGCAGAACGTGCACACGGATTTACCCTTGCCGCTGCATACCGGACACTGTGTGCGGGCGAAAGTGCCGCCTCCGGTGGCCCGTCCAGTGCCATTGCAAGCTACACACTTGGCCTTGCCGTCTTCGCAGTTGAGACAATCTGTGATGCAGGCGCCATTGCATTGGGGGCAAACCTTCGCTTGAGTGAACTTCTCCAGCTTTGCGATCGCATCCGCCGACAATTGCGCTTTGGTTTCGGCAGGCATCCACGCGCAACCGACCTGAATGAAGTTCAACCGCTTGGCCCGCTCAATAAACGCCGCGCTGAAAACCCGGGGATTACCGGCCTTCACCCGCCGGCCTGCCGTGCTCAGCAGTGACCTCGCCTGATCCGATGCATCGCGGCCGAGTGATGCGGCGCGGTTGATGAGAAGCAGGTTGTGGCAGATTTCGAAAGCCTGTGCGAACTGCCGTTGGTCGAGTTGCGTCTGGGCTTCCTTTAACTCAGCAGCCACCCATCCATCGGCGGCGTAACTCAGCGTTGAAACAAGCGCAATGATCGTTCCGACAAACCAATTCTTCATAACACTCTCCTTTGATGTTCAAGCATCATGGCCAAGCAACTTTGATGAAGCTCCCTAACAATCCGAATCTTACCACGTCCGTTGCCTAAAATCATCATTTCATTGCGGTGTCAGTGGTCGGCTCGCAGAGTTCCCAGCCATCGAGAAAAGCCGCAACGCACTTGGGCAGTTGCGAGGAGTAGCCGCCTTCCAGGAGCGCAAACATCGGCAGTCGCAGGGCTGCTAGATGGCGCCCGATCTCACGGAAAGTTTCGATCTCCAGGCGCATGTCCGTGATCGGATCACGCTTGTAAGCGTCGAATCCGGCTCCGACCGCGACCAACTCAGGTTCGAACTCGCGAACCTCCGCCAGCGCGCGAGAAAAGACCTCCAGATACCGCGCGCCGTCAGTTCCGGGTGGGAGCGGATAGTTCAATGCATTCATCTCGGAACGCAAACCAGTGCCGGGATAACCAGGACTTTGGTGAAGCGAGACACAGAGTACTTCCTTCGCTCCACGGAAGATGTCTTCTGTGCCGTTACAGTGGTGACAATCAAAGTCAACAATCGCTACTCGCTGCGGCGCGCGTGGCTCCGCAAACAACCGCTTGAGAGCGATCGCGAGGTTGTTGAAATAGCAAAACCCCATCAAGCGGTCGGGACTGGCATGATGTCCGGGCGGGCGCATCAGCGAAAACGCCGGTGTGTCGTGCCAGGCCATCGCCGCTGCTTGGATTGCCGCTCCGGCCGAACGTCGGGCGTGTTCAAAAATGCCGGGAATCGCCGGAGTGTAAGAATCATCGGATTCACCGCGGCGGACTTGTTCCAGCAGACGTGGCGTGTGCACACGCAGGATATCCGCCTCTTCGCACGGTTGAGCCGCGAGGAACTCGTGCCGTGCATCTTGCTGCAACAACGATACGCAACTGAGAACGCGTTTAGGTGACTCCGGATGGCCGGGAGTGCCATAGTTGGCGCATCCAGGGGAGAAAATGATCTTCACATCCGGCATCCTATTGTGGAATGGCGTTTGGCTCCAGACGAATGGACGGCGGCCGGCAGGGAGCCGTCAGGCTCACTCACGCAATGCTATTACGGTGCTGCTCATACCAGGCGATGGTCTCGGTCAAGCCGGTTTCGAACTGCGTGCTGGCGCTGAAGCCGAATTCGCGCCGGGCTCTTTGTGTGTCGAGCTGGCGACGAGGCTGGCCATCTGGCTTGGTCGGATCCCAGCGAATCTCGCCGGTGAAACGGGTGAGGCGAACGATCTGTTCGGTGAGTTGTTTGATGGAGATTTCACTGCCCGAACCGAGGTTGACGGGGTCGGATTTATTGTAGCGTTCTGCAGCCAGAAGGATGCCCTCGGCGCAGTCGGCGGCGTAGAGGAACTCGCGCGTGGCGCGGCCCGTGCCCCAACACTCAATGAAGGCGTCGCCACGGATGCGGGCCTCGACGCATTTTCGAATGATGGCGGGGATGACGTGGGAACTGCTGGGATCGAAGTTGTCGCGCGGACCGTAGAGGTTGACGGGCAGCAGGAAAATGGCGTTGAGGCCGTATTCCTGCCGATAGGCCTGGCACTGGACGAGGAGAGCCTTCTTGGCGATGCCGTAGGGGGCGTTGGTCTCCTCCGGATAGCCGTTCCAGAGTTCCTCTTCGCGGAACGGGACGGGGGTGAACTTCGGGTAGGCGCAGATGGTGCCGGCAACGACGAGCTTGGGAACTTGGAACTGCCGCGCCTGTTCGATGAGCTCGATGCCCATGATGGCGTTCTCGTAGAAAAAGCGGCCGGGATGCTCGCGGTTGGCGCCAATGCCGCCGACAGTGGCGGCGAGGTGGATGACGAGGGTGGGGCGGGCGTCGGCGAAGAGCCGGGCGATGGCGGCGCGATCACGAAGGTCGCACTGTTTGCTGCGGGGCACTGTGATCTGCGTGCAACCGCGCGCGCGCAGCCCGTCCACGACGAAGGAGCCGAGGAAGCCTGCGCCGCCGGTGACGATGACTCGTTGTTGGGGCCAGAAGTTCATGGATCAGTGGTGTTCGGAGTTCACGACCGCGACGCGGCCGGCGAGTTTGTCTTCAAGCATCTTGATGTCGGCGTCCACCATGAGACGGACGAGTTCCTTGAACTTCGTGCGCGGCTCCCAGCCGAGGACGCGCTTCGCCTTGGAGGCGTCGCCGACAAGGATGTCCACCTCGGCGGGGCGAAGGTAGCGTTTGTCGAATTCGACATACTGCTGCCAGTCGAGCCCGGCGTGGGTGAAGGCTTCCTCGCAGAATTCACGGATGGAGTGCGTCTCGCCCGTGGCGATGACGTAGTCGTCGGGCTTGTCTTGCTGGAGCATGAGCCACATGGCTTCGATATATTCCTTGGCGTAGCCCCAGTCGCGCTTGGCGTCGAGGTTGCCGAGGTAGAGCTTCTTCTGGAGACCGGCCTTGATGTAAGCGACGGCGCGCGTGATCTTGCGCGTGACGAACGTCTCGCCGCGCCGGGGCGACTCGTGGTTGAAGAGGATGCCGTTGCAGGCAAAGAGGTCGTAGCTCTCGCGGTAGTTCACGGTCGCCCAATAGGCGAAGACCTTCGAGACCCCGTAGGGGCTGCGTGGATGGAATGGCGTCGTTTCCCGCTGCGGAATCTCTGCGACCTTGCCGAACATCTCGCTCGAGGACGCCTGATAAAATCGCGGCCGCACGCCCGCCTCGCGGATCGCTTCGAGGATGCGGATGGTGCCGACGCCGGTGGTGTCGGCGGTGTATTCGGGGATGTCGAAACTGACGCGCACGTGGCTCTGCGCGGCGAGGTGATATATCTCGGTGGGCTGCAGGGTATGCAGCAATTTGACCATGTTCACCGAATCGCTGAGATCGCCGTAATGCAGGAACAATTGCGTGCCGCGCACGTGCGGGTCCTGGTAGAGATGGTCGATACGCTCGGTGTTAAAGGTGCTGGCACGGCGGATGATGCCGTGCACTTCGTAGCCTTTGCCGAGAAGGAACTCTGCCAGGTAGGAGCCATCCTGCCCGGTAATGCCTGTAATCAATGCGCGTTTCATATGTGTGTCACGATTACGCTGCGTCTTGTCGCAGCCCGTGTCTAGCACGAAAACGCGCACACACAACGGCATTTGCTGATGGACGGCAAAACAGCGCTATAGCGCAGCGAGCGTCTCTTCTAGGTAAACGCGGCTGGCTTCGATGAAGCTCTGGGCCTGTTCCACATCCGCCACACCTTCGGTTTCCAACGACAACAGGCCGGTATAGCCATGCTGTTTCAGAAGTTGGATACAGCCGCGGACGTTGACGCTGCCTTTGCCGAGCACGACGCAGTTCGCGCCGACCACGTCCTTGACGTGGACATGAACCACGCGGTTCACGATGGCTTTCAATGTGGCCACTTCGTCCTGCGGTTTCCCAAACGGCGTCCATGAGTATGCGCCAGCGGCGGTCTCGACGTAGGTGGCGCGATGGACGTTGGCGGTGTCGTAGTTGACGCCGAGCCATTTCGAGCCGGACAGGGCCATGATCTTCTTCAGCCCCTCAGCGGTGAGGGAGAACGTTCCGTGCGGTTCGATGGCCAGATACACGCGGCACTCCTCGGCGACTTCAAGGATCTTCGCCAGTCGCTCACGCAGGACTTTCAGCGCCTCTTCGTCCGACATGTTCTTGGGCTTGCGGCCGTCACCGGCGTTGACCACCGGGATGCCCGCCTGGCTTGCCCATCGAATGGCCTGGCTGATGCCCTCGACGCTGTTTGGGTTGGGGATGATAGCCCCGTTCGGCGCCCACAACGCCGACGCTCCGGCAAAACCGCGCTCGCGCACGAGATCGCGGAACTTTTGCGGGTCGTCCTTCCACGCGTCCACGTGAGGACACCACGGGCCGGTGGCTTGCGGTTCGACGTATCGGTAGCCGGCGCGGCGGATGCGGTCCATCGCTTCCTTCAATGGCAACGTCCGGAAGGTCACGGTGCCGCAGCCTATTTTCATCGCGTTCTTTCCGGCGGGCGGCGCCGCAGCGTGCACGGCGCCGATGCCGGCGATTGTTGCCATCGCCGTCAAAGCCTGGCGGCGCGTCATTTGTGTTTGATGCAGTGTATTCATTGATCTGTCCTTTCCTGGGTTAGAGAACTTTTGTAATGCCGGGCATGGCCACAGGATAGCGGCCGCTTGCGTCGGCGGAAACTGGGGCAGGGGCGTCGAAGGCGTATTTCTCCGGGCCGAGCCTCAGCTTGGAGTTGAGCGCGTCGTCCCAGCTCAACATTTGACCGGAGTAACTGGCCATGCGGCCCATGATGGCGGTCATGGTGCTTGTGGCGGCGTGCTCCACTTCGTTGTGCGGCTTGTCATTGCGAATCGCCTCCACGAGTGCGTCCAGTTCAGCTTGGTAGGCGTTCACCGGCTTCCCGATGAACTGCCACACGTCGCCGGCCTCGATTCGCCCGCGGCCGATGTCCGCGACTCCCTTGGCTCCGTGGACCTGCGCGGAGGCGCTGTTCCAGCAACGTGGAATCTGGCGCGTCTGTGTGAACATCTTCATGCCATCCTGGAACGTGAATTCCACCGTATGATGGTCGAAGCAGTCGCCGGACTGCATCTCCGTGTAAAACTGCCGGCCGCCCTGGCCTTGCGCCGAAATCGGGTGGCCGCCTTTGACCCACAGGCCGATGTCAATGAAGTGCAGCAACGCGTCCACGAAGTAGTCACCGTTGAGCCAGAGAAAATGGTAGGGATTCCGCAGTTGGTAGACCATTTCCGTCTGGTCGGCGGCGCGCGGAGCGGTGTCGCGCAGGAAGCCGGTGTTCCAGTAGCAACGCACCAGATGAATCGGCCCGATGGCGCCGTCCTGCAATCGCTTGACAGTCTCGCGGCAGCGAGGCGTGTAGCGCATCATCAAGCCGACACCGACCTTGAGGTTTTTCTTGCGGGCCTCGGCGTTGGAGGCGAGCACGCTCCGCACTCCGGACGCATCCACGGCCAGCGGTTTCTCCATGAACACGTGTTTTCCGCGCTCAACGGCGTAGGCGAACTGCATCGGCCGGAAATGAGGCGGCGTTGTCAGCAGGACCAGATCCGCGCCGCTTTCGATGGCAGCCTTGTAGGCGTCGAAGCCGACAAACCGCCGTTGCGGTGGCACGTCTATTCTGTCCGAGAAACCGCCGTGTGAATCGCGGTCGTAGGCCGCCTTCTGGCCGCGCGTGAGCAGCTCCAGGCTTCCTTCCAGACGGTCGGAAAACAAATCGGCCATGGCCCAGAGTTTTACTGGCGCCTGGGTGGATAGCACTTGCGCAGCGGCGCCGGAGCCGCGGTCGCCGCAGCCGATGAGGGCTACTTTGATCGCGTCGCTTCCAGCGGCGTGTGCGTTGCGGGCGATGGCGTTTATCAACGTCGTGCCGGCGACTGCAACGGTTGATTGTTTGAGAAATGTCCGGCGCGAACTGTGGGGGCAGTCGGCGGGTTGATGAGATCGCATCATAGTCATGGCCATTCTCCTTCCAGCGTTCTTTCTGAACGGCCTATCTTCTACATGCCGGGAGGGCCGGGGTATAGAACAGCCGCGTCAAAGCTTGGTCGGAAAGCGGCTGGGTGCGCGCACGTCGCGGTAACGCTCCCGATACTGCCGCGGTGTCATTGCCATCTGGTGCCGGAATTCCCGTGTGAAGTGGCTCTGGTCGGAGAAACCGTGATCAATCGCGATCTGTGTCAGCGACTGGTCGGAGAAGACCAGTGCGTGACAGGTCATTCGGACGCGCACGCGCTTGATATAACGTTGCGGCGAGACGCGAAAGCAGTGCTGGAAATGGCGCTCGAAGGCTCGCACGGACAGGTTTGCGATTCGCGCGAGTTCCTTGTTGGTGATCGATGCCATGTAGTGTTCGCGGATGAACACAACCACTTTGGCCAGCGCAAGGTCGGGCCAGGTGTGTTCCGCCACCTTGCCCTTCAGCGGCATTGCGACGCCCGTTGTGCCTATGATCCGGCCGCGCGCGTCGCGCAGCGGGACTTTGTTCGTCAGGCTCCAGCAAGCCGTGTGATCAAACCGCCCAATCAGCTCGATGCGGTTGATGATTGTCTCGCCCGCGAGCACGCGGTCGTCGTCGATGCGGAACTGGTCGGCAAGATGCCGGGGAGAGACGTCGTAGTCGGTCTTGCCGATGAGGTCTTCCTGGCCGTTGAACGAATAGTTCAGTACAAAGCCGCGGTTCAGCCACACGTAACGTCCCTGCGGGTCCTTGATCCAGAATTGCAGGTCTTCAACGAAATCGAACAGGCTGCAAAGCGCGAGTGCGACCGGGTCGAGATGAATCCCGCATGGCAGCGGCCGGGACAGGTGCTTCATGCTTGCGGAACCAGCTTTCGAAGTTGTCTTCGAGATACGCTTGCGAATCCTGCCGCTGCGCCGTTGGATGTTGTTTCTCATCAGTCAACGGTCATGGTTTCAGCGTTTCGCGCGGATGACGCGTACACGATGAGTGGAAGTGTCGCCGACGAACACGGAACCGTCGGTATCTACGAAGATGCCGTGGAGACGATTCATTTTGCATGCGAGCGGGTCACCATCCGGACCGTCGCCTTTTTCACCCGTGCCAGCCACCAACTCCAGCGTGCCTTTCTTCACGTCAACCATGCGGACGCTGTGGCTCTCCGTGTCGGCCAGATAAACGTTGCCATTGGGTGCAACCGCGATGCCCTTCGGGCCGGAAAGCGTCGCGTCCTTTGCCGGGCCGCCATTGCCGGTGAAACCGCTTTTGCCCGTGCCGGCCACGTGATGAATCCTGCCGGCCTTCATGTCGAGCCTGAAGACTCTGTTTCCTTCACGCAACGCCAGCCACATGTCGCCGCGCGCGTCGAAGTCAATGGCACGCGGGCCGTTCACCGGTGTGCCGGCGATCTTCGCGCGGTCTGGTGTGGCAGCTTTCTCGCCGGTTCCCGCGAACGTCGTGATGATGCCCGTTCTCATGTCCACTTTGCGGATGCGGTGATTGCCGATGTCGCAGATGTAGAGCGCGCCGTCGGGGCTGAACTGGATACTATGCGGCGATTTCATCTCGGCTTTGGTCGCGGGGCCGCCGTCGCCGCCGAAACCGGCCTTGCCCGTGCCGGCGACGGTCGAGATGAGTCGCGTCCTTGAGTCCACTCGGCGGACGATGTGGTTCTGCATCTCGACGAAGAACATGTGGCCCGCGCGGTCGAAGCGGATCTCATAGGGCTCAGCGATTTGCGCCTTCGTCGCTGGCCCACCGTCGCCCGAATAGCCTTTCTTGCCGCAGCCGGCAACGGTCGTGATCGTGCCGTTGCTTGCGACGCGGCGGACGGCATGGTTCAGCGTATCGCAGATGTAGAGCGCCCCGTCTGGCCCACGAACTACACCGAATGGCCCGTTCAACTGTGCCTTCGTTGCCGGTCCGCCATCGCCGGCGAAACCTTTCTCGCCAGTGCCAGCAAAGGTCACGATTTCCAACTTGGTCTGTGCGGCGCAAACAATAGTCACGCTCAACAGTAGCGCGACTCCAATGGGGAAGAGTGGGGTGGGTGGTTTCATAGGCATCACACCGCAGCGTAGCAGTCCTTTGGCGCGCTGCAAACGCAGAATGTTACCCGCGCGTTGCTCGCATCAGCTCTGTGCGCTCGATCGCAGCGAAATGCTCGATCGCATAACGCAGCGTTGTGCGGGGTATCGCCGGGCCATGCTTCAGCAGAAATTGCCTGAGCCTCGCGCGATCCGTCTTGCCAGCTTCACGCAACAGCCAGCCAGTGGCCTTGTGCATGAGGTCTTCGGGATTACTGAGGTGGTCGAGACAGAGCCGATAAACGAGATCGAGATACTGGCCGCGGCGGGCGAACGGCACGAACGTGACCAGCGGGGCACGACGTTGCCACAACGACTTCTTGCGTGACCAGCGGATGAGAGTGCGTTCCGCTTGCGGATGCTGCGCGAGCAACGGGCTGAGCACAGAACCGCAAAACGTGTCCACAAACGCCCAGTTGTCGAGCCGGCGTTCAAACCAGGACTCCGCATGAGGCAATAGATCGAGCGTGAATGCTCGCTTGAAAGCAGCCAGCGCCAGAATGCCTGCCATGCGAATTTCCAGTTCCGGTTCCTGCAGCAGACGGTCGCAGAGCTGAATTGCCTTGGAGAGATCCCAGGAGCGGCGGAGTTGACTCATGCGTTCACGGATGAAGAGACGAAGCACTGGCGCGGTGATGCCCAGAGCCACGATCTCGTTCTTGAAGTATTGCTGCGTGCCACGCGCCCGCACTGGATTGCCCATCTGGTGCAAACGTGTCGTGATCTCATCGGCGACGCGCGACGGGGTTGTTGTTGGATGCTGCGTCTTCACTCGCATTTTCGGAATGCTGCTTCGCCCGGTTGCAGTGTGAGTTTCTCCTTGCCGAAGGTGAATTCGACCGGCTTGTCGTAAACGCAAGCGAAGATCGTCCCGGCGCGCCCATCGGCGAGCTTCCATGTGCTGTGCAGCACCGAGGGTACGGATAGCGGGCGGCGGGTCTTGCCGTCCTTCTCGGTGAACGTCATTTCGAGCGGCGGCACGTCCAGTTCTGGCGACGCTACGCGCCGGCCGAAGTTGAGGAACTCGCCGGCCGGCCCACGCCACAAATCCAGATGGGCTTTCAATAGCCGCCGTTGCGGTGCATCCACTTTTTCCGGTTCACACCAACGGCCCCAGATGGCTACCGACGGCATCTTGCCGCAGGTGAGGTTCATGCCGATCTGATAGAGCGCCAATCGGTTGGGCCTTTCCGAGACGTAGCAACCCTCGCTGCCGTAGCCGGCGACGTAATCGTGATAGACGTGCGTGAACAACGGCACGCCCAGCACACCCGCCCCTGAACGCGGCCAGCGTCCTTGATGCAGGTCGCGCGCGTGATACGTATCGAGCAATGGCAGGTAGAACTCGCCCGGCTCCTCGATGGAGAACGCGAAGTTCGGATCGCGGGCTTTGCCTGTCTTGCGAATGTCTTCAAACAACCTATACAACGCCTGGCTGCACCACGTACCGCCGCCCGGTGGATGATCGTGTCGCGGGTGGAGGCATTCCTTCATTCCACCGCCGACGATCTGATCCACCTGCACGCAGTCTATTCCCAACTGCTGGCAGCGCAGCGACGTGCCCGCCAGGATTTCGCGCGCCAACGCCGTGCTTGCGCAGATCGTGGCGATCTGGCCGACACCCTTGTCCGGCTTTCCGCTGATGACGGCATCGCCTTTCGCATCGCTGATCGCTGACGCGCGGCCAAGGCGGTTGAAATCGGCTTCCTGGTCCACCAACACGTGGGGACGGTCAGGGCCGGCCATGTCCTTGTGCAACGTCCAGTGGAGGCCAGACAGATAAACCATCGTGCGATGCCCGCGCGCGTGGAGTTCGCGCGTCATCGCCGTAAACTTGCTCTCGCCGCCGAAGGGCGGAAAATAATCGGGCGTGACCCACGTATCCAGCTTCTCCCACGACATGATTAGAGACGTGATCGGGGCGCCCACCACTTGGCGCCATCGCTCGGTTTGCTCGACCACCAGCGGCAAGCGATCCCCCAGCTTCCCGTCCTGCATCTCTCCACGCAGCGAATAAGTGAAAACCAGCGTCGGCTCGGTGATCCACTTTGGGATGTCGCCTGCGGCTACGCGCTGCGCCATCGTCTGCCGGCACCACGGCTGGCGAACGGCCCACTCGCGATAGAGATCGGCCGCCGCCTCCCAGGTAATCTTCTTCAGACCGGGCGACGGACGCAGTCCCGCCAACGCCACGTCGTAGGCAAGCTCCCACTGGCTCACGGGTGACTGCGGCAACAGATGGGCGATGCTCAACTCAAGACCCTTGCCACTGCGGCGGGTACAAAACGTTTTCGTGTGCGCTTCACGGTCCCGCGCAGCCAGATACAGTCCTGCCACCGGATCGAATGCCGCCATCATCTGCATCGAGGCCACGCCCGGATACCTGAACTGTCGGTCGGGCCGGTTCACGCTTGGATTGCGCAGCAACGTCCCGTCGCACTCCGGCCACAAGACCCGATCTTCTTCATTGTTACTGCCGAACGGCAATCGCAGCGTCACCAACGGAAAGCGGACTTCCGCGATGCGGCAGGGCATCTTTGACCGGATGGCGATGCGCCCCAACAGAAGGGTCGAACCTTTCTCCAGCCAGAATCGGCATGTCACGGCAATAGCTGCAGGTTTGTCGTGAGTGCCCTCGACGAGCACCGCGGCCTCCTGTCGTCGGGCACTGATTGCCGTGGCGTTGGCCGACGAAACCGGCGTCTTCTCATCAACAAGTTGGATCGTATAGGCGGGCGTCACCACGGCCGGTTCGAGCCATTCGCGTCCCGTGGCTTTGTCCCTCAGCGAGACCAACGTCCCTCGCTCGGCGTCCCACTCCACGAGGAGCAACTCATTTTCCAGCGACACGACCTGCCCGGCCATCGCGGTCGTGGCACTCAACAGCAGCATCAACAAGCATGATTTCATCTAATCAATCTCCAAAGTGCGCGTCTCTCTACTTCACCACCGGTGCAATTACGCGCGAGGCGTGACTGCGTTGGTGGAGGACCGTGTTGGTCGCGGTGACGGCGTTCGCGGGGAACTCGATGGTCAGCGGTTCACCAGTCTGCGGTTGAGGCTCGTAGAATGGGGCGCCGGTGCTCGCCACGGTCACGCGAATGCGGTGGCCCGTGTTGAAAATCTGGCTGAGGGAGCCGACGTCAAACGCAACGCGGTAAATCTTCCCCGGCTGCATCAGCACTTCCTTCTCGAAGCCCTCGCGATAGCGGGCGCGACGCACGTAGTCCACGATGAGGATGCTGCGCCCGTCGGGATACACGTCGGTGACGCGCACGATGAAATCCGTGTCCTTTGCCGTCGAGGTGACGTAAAGCTCCGCACGGACTTTGCCGGTCCATTCGACGGGCGCGGCGAGTGGCGCGGTAGTGAAGGTGCGCACTTCCTTCTGTTCCTCGAATTTCCGCGCGTCGCGCGCGCCGGGAAACGCGGTGAAAGGAATCTCCATCGGATGGCACGGGTCGCTCACGTAGCTGGTGGCGGAGCTTTTCGCGTCCGGCTTCGCGGTATCGAGCTTGCCGCCTTCGTGGAAATAGTAGGCGGTGTCCCGCGCGGGCACGGGCCAGTCCTTGGCGGTGCGCCAGACGTTGCCGGGTGCGCCGGGTTCGCCCACGGCGCCCATGACGTAGTAGCGGACGGGCGGTTCCTGCTCGACGCCGTTGTTCGCGCCTTTGAGGTAATGGTCGAACCAGCGCACCATGTGTGAAGGAGTATCGAACTGCGCGTTCTCCGGATAAACCATTTCCGCGATCTTGTTCGACTTCGGCAGACCGCCGTGAAGCCACGGGCCGATGATGATCTGCTGTGCGCCGCGCGACTGCGGCCCGGCGCGATGCTGCCGGCCGATGAAACTCTGGATGCTGCCCTGGCTCATGAAGTCATACCAACTGCCGATGGTGAAACAGGGCACGTTCATCCGGTCGAAGTGCAGTGAGCAATCCTCGTCGCGCCAGTAGTCGTCGTAGGTCGAGTGGCGGAACCATTCGTCCATGAGCGCGCGATTGTCGGCGGGATCGCGGGCCACGATGCCCATCTTCTTGAAACGCTCCGGCTTGGTCGCGCCGCCGAGCCGGTAGCCCTCGTGATAAAGGCTCAGGCCCGTGTCGGTCATGTATTGGCAGAAGAGATGCGGCGGGCGGGTGACGGCGAGGAAGTTCTGCGCAAAGCCGGCTTGGGAACCGCCGAACGTGCCGACCTTGCCATTGCTCCACGGCTGCGTGGCGAACCATTCGCAGAGGTCATAGCCGTCGCGCAACTTGCCCCACGCCAGCGCGCGGTAACCGCGCCAGACGCCCTCGGAGAGTTGCGCGCCGCGGAAGTTGACGCGCGCCGCGACGTAGCCATGCGAGGCCAGCGCCGCGAGTTCCTTGCGCGAACTGGCGCCGGTGATAACAGCGTAGCGCTGCTCGAACACGACCGGCCACGGTCCCTGTCCCTGCGGAAAATACACGTAAGCCGACAGGCGCGTGCCGTCGCGCATGGGAATCATGATGTGTTCCTCACGCACTCCGCCAAGGTCCAGCTTCGGCAGCGGCGTGTCAGCGGCAAATGAAACCAGTGTGGAAGCGGCGAGCGTGAGGGTGAGGAGGGATGCTTTCATGTCATCAAGTGATTTGCCCCAGCCTGCCACTGTGCAGTGTGTTCATGCCATAAGAAAAGCTTTCACCGTCAGGCTGTAACATTTCTTCTCCAATACGTCAGGATAAGTGGCATGATGTGCCGAAACCACAATGACCGCTGACTCGTCAACGACACCACCGCCGCTCGGGCCGCTCGGGGCGAGTTTTTGCACGACACGCTGGACGGCGGTCAGGCGGGCGAAGGCCGACTCCGACGAAGGCCGCCAAGCGCTGGCCGACCTTTGTGAGGCGTATTACGAACCGGTGGCCGCGTTCCTCAAGTGGGAGCTTCGCAACAGCGACGCGGCTCGCGATCTGGCTCATGAGTTCTTTGCCGCCATGCTTCGCGGCGAGGCCATCGCCAACGCCGAGCGGGAACGCGGGCGGTTCCGCTCGTTTCTCCTTGGGGCCGTGAAACACTTCCTTTCAAACCGCCGCGCAGCGGCACGCAGGCTCAAGCGGGGCCGCGAGGCGGAATGCGTGTCCTTGGATGACGAGGACGCCGCCGAGGCACGCGCGGTGGCGGATGCCAGCGTGCTGAGTCCCGACAAGGCTTTCGACCGGCAATGGGCGCTGACAGTGTTGGCGCGGGCAATGGAGGCGTTGAGGCTGGAACATGTGGCAGAAGGCCGCGAAGAGTTCTTCGAGTCGGTGAAGCCGTGGCTCACTGGCGATGCCGCCCATGGCGAACAGACGATGCTGGTGAATCAGACGGGATTGAATGCCACGGCGCTGCGCGTGGCGGTGCATCGGACAAAGAAGCGGTTCCGCCAGTTGGTGAAGGCTGAGGTTGCTCAGACGCTCGATAACTCCAACGAAGTGGATGCCGAGGTGCGCGAACTGTTCGCGGCGTTGGTGCGCTGAAAAACTGTGTAACATTTCCCTGCGTTCGTTTCAGGAACCGAGTATGAGTGAAACATCTTCAGTGCCGAAGTCCTGCCGGAAATGCGGCGCAACCTTGCCCGTAGAGGCCACGGCGGGCTTGTGTCCCTGCTGTCTGATGGCAGGGGTGATGGCAACAACCGACTCGGATTCGCAGCCTGCTGTGGCCCAGAAGGTGCTTTCGCCGGAGGAACTCGGGCCGCACTTCCCGCAATTGGAGATCCTCGAATGCCTCGGCCGCGGCGGCATGGGCGTAGTCTACAAAGCACGCCAGAAAGCTCTGAACCGCATCGTCGCGCTCAAGCTGCTCGCGCCCGAACGCGTCGGCGAGCCACAGTTCGCGGAGCGGTTCACTCGCGAAGCGCAGGCTCTCGCCGTGTTGAGTCATCAGAACATCGTCACCGTGTACGACTTCGGCCAGGCCGGCGGATTCTACTACCTGCTCATGGAATTTGTGGACGGTGTGAATCTGCGGCAGGCGATGAAGGCTGCGCGGTTCACGCCAGAACAGGCGCTGGCTATCGTGCCGCCCGTCTGCGAGGCGCTCCAATACGCCCACGAACACGGCATCGTCCACCGCGACATCAAGCCGGAGAACCTGCTGCTGGACAAGGAAGGCCGAGTGAAGATTGCCGACTTCGGCATCGCCAAGATGCTGAACGCGGAAGCGCCGGATGCCGGCGTTGCGGACAGTCAGCCGGCCGGGACGCCGCAATACATGGCGCCCGAACAAAAGGACCACCGCCGCACCGATCATCGCGCCGACATCTATTCGCTCGGCGTCGTGCTCTACGAACTGCTCACCGGCGAACTGCCCGGCAAACCGCTCGAAGCGCCATCGAAGAAAGTCATCATTGATGTGCGCTTGGACGAGATCGTGTTGCGCGCGCTGGAGAGGGAGCCGGAGCGCCGTTACCAGACCGCCGCCGAAGTGCGGACGCAGGTCGAGACCATTGCAGGCACGCTGTCAGTTGTTGGTGTCCCGGCTACAGCCGGTCAGCAACCGTCACCGCAACCGCCTAAAGGCGGGACACCAACGTCAGTCGTCACGCAGCCGCAGCGTTTCTCGCGCACGGCCATTGTTGGTGTGTGCTGGGCGTCGTGTGTGTTGTCGCTTCCGGCGATGTACGGGACGCTGGCGGCAGGCGGATATCGCGATCCGAGTGCATGGGAAAGTCTGTTAGCGAGTTCATGGGGAGTTCTGTTAACGCATGCGTTCCTCTACTTGACCCTCATCGCGCCGTTCGGCGCAACGATCCTCGGCTGGATTTCTGTCAGATACATCCACCGTTCGGCGGGAAGGCTCTGCGGGCTGGGGCTGGCGGTGTTCGATGGTTTGTTGTTCCCGCTGCTGGCGCTGGATGCCCTGATGTTTGCGGCGTTCTCGACCGTTGTTCATTCCATGCGGCAGCTTCCGTATTCAGCTTCCCTGGAAGTTGCCTGGACAATCGCAATCTTCGGCCTCGGCCTGCTCACCTTCGCGCTTATCGTGTGGCTGGACTTCCTCATCGTCCGCCGCGTCTGGCGCGCGGTGAACAAACCGCTCGCTGGCCCGCCGCTGGCCGTTGGTGTTCCGGCTTCAGCCGGTCCGCAACCGCCGCCTAAAGCGGATTGGACGATGTGGTCTCTCTTCCAGCCGCCGTTTGTTCGGGAAATCAACGCGCACCTGACCGAGGCGGAGAAGCGGGAAGCCATGAAGCGCATATTGTTGTTCGGATTCTGGAATGCCGGGACGTTCTTCGGCCCTTTCTTCTGCGTTTGGTTCTCCTCTTTGCCCAATCCGATGAATTGGATTTATGGCGGCGCGATCTTGATCATCGGTCTTTCGTTCTACCCGCTTTGGCTGAAGATGCAGCGGGAATTCCTTTGCACGACGGCGTGGGCAAGGCAGCAGGGCATCAGACCGGAGCAATTGAAGCGAACACCGTCTTCCGATTCGCCGAGGCTTTTCAGCTGGCTGGGGATTATCATCCTGACTTGCGTTGGCGGAGTTGCTGCCTTTGTGGTGCTTCTGGTTTTAGTCTGGGGCCTCTGTAGTGCTCCGATGCCTGCGCCATCTGCGAAACAAATGCCGCCGCCCGAGTACGTGCCACCCACAGCGATGGCTGGTGTAACACCTCCCGCCACGCCACAAATCCGCTGGGTGGACGTGAGCCGCGATCGGGCGGTCGTCAAAGGCTGGGGCCTGGAGAATTCGCGCATCGTCATCAGTGTCGGTGACAAAGGCAACTGGAACTGCGGTTTTGCAACCAACACTTACTTCAACGCATTCATCGAGCCGGAACGTGGCGGATTGAAATTGACGGTGAAGGATCCAGAGCGGTCGATTCTTGCGCTCATGCTCACCAATGCAGGCCCCATCAAGTTCGACCGCGGCCGATTTGTTTTTGACGAAGGCCGCGGTTCGCCGTGGACGGCCTCGGTTCGGGTTGGCGAGTTCCGGCCTGAAACCGGCGCACCGTTGCCGATCACGGTGCGGTTGGAGAAACTGAGCAAGTCGACCGCTTCGCCTGCCGCAGCTTCCTCTCCAACCAACTCGCCGCCGGCGGTCAGTGCTCCAGTGCCCGCTCAACCAAAGGACGCTGCCCGCGAAGCGGAGGAGGATCGCAAATACATTGAGGGACTGAAATCGAAGGCGGAAAAGGGAGATGTAGAGGCTCTGATCAGCCTTGGTCATCACGCCAAGAACCCAACCGAAGCTATGGAGTGGTATCGCAAAGCCGTCGAGCAGGGCGACGCCACAGGTCAACTCTGGCTCGCCAATTGTTACAGCGGCTGGAAGGGCGTGCCCAGAGACGATGCCGAAGCGTTCAAATGGTTACGTAAATCGGCTGACGCGGGCTGTGTCGCCGCCCAACAGAGGTTAGGCTTCTGCTACTTCAACGGAAAGGGGGTGGACGAAGACAGAAAGGAAAGCGTCAAGTGGTATCGAAAAGCCGCCGAACAGGGAGAGAGGTTCAGTCAGCTCCATCTCGGCTCTTATTACCGATACGGGGAGGGCGTGCACAAAGATCACGTGCAAGCGCACAAATGGTTCAGTCTCGCAGCGGCTCAGGGTTTTGACTGGGTAAGGGAATATCTAGATGAAATCGAGAAGGAGATGACGCCCGAGCAAATTGCCGAAGCCAAGCGATTGGCTCGCGAGTTCAAGCCGGTCACGGGCAAGGCTGCCGAGTTCCTCGACAAGGTGATTTCCAATGCGAGACAATCCGACGCCTATCGCAAGCTGTCGGCGGAAGACCACTCGAAGCTTGAGCAGGTGACGCTCGATTTCATGCGGCTGGGGACGGCGCTTGAAAAATACGCGGATGCACATCATGACGAACTGCCGTTGTCACTTGATAGGCTTGTCCCGCTATACTTTTCCGAGCTGCCGCGAGACCGATTCTACCCAGGCGGCTGGGGATACCGTTACCGAAAAGGCCCTCCCGGCAGCCGCGCGTGGATTGTTGCCAGCGTTGGTCTGCCCGACTTTCCGTATCTCGCCGAAAAGGGCAATCGCGGCCTGTATGTCTGCAAGGGAGTCTGGAGCGGCGGTCTCAACGACATTTTTACCAAGCCGAAAGAGCAGAGCAGCGTGCCTCCGGGCGCAAAGGGAGGAGCGGTTTCAAATCGCCCCGGCGCGAGCGGGCAGAACGGCGGCAGGGTAACGACGAAACCTTGAGGCCGGAAGCGCTTTGTCATGAAACCATCCGCCATCCCGCGTGGCCCTGATTGAATGGAGAACCGAATGAGAACGAAGTTGTTCATCGCATTGGGAGGCATGGCCGTGGTTGCTGTCGCGCTGACGTTGCACTTTACCAAAGTCCAGCCGGCCAAATCCGCGCCGGAGCCGGCCCGCTCGGCAGCCGCGGCGCCCGATGTTAACAAGCTTCAACACGCGCTCGCCCAGCAGAGCAACGAAATCCGACGGTTGAAAAAGGAAAAGTCGGCGTTGCTCTCCGAAGTGGGGCGGCATGTCACCGATTTGGCCAAACCGGAGCCACCGCCTGCCCGCGCCGTGGGTGAGACGGCCGCGTCGCCGCGAGCGGCCGGCATGGGAAAGATGGTCTCTACTGCGCTCCGGCAACAAGCCGAGCTGAAACTGGCCGCCATGAAATCCCGTCTGCACTTGACCGACGAGCAAGTCGAGGCCGTGCGGGAGTTGTTGGGAAAGCAAACCGAACAACAGGCGGAGATGGCATCGAGGGTGTTCGGGGGCAAGCTGACCCAGGAGGATATGAGTTCGGCTACCAAGTTCGACCTCGACGGACAACTCAAGCAGGTCCTCACGCCCGACCAGTGGACGGGTTACCGACAATACAAAACCGAAGAGCAGCGCCAGCAAATGCAAATGGCGGCCCAAGCCGAGTTGATGCAACTGTCGCCGTCGCTCCAACTCAGCGCGCAACAACAGGAACAGGTCAGTAGCATTCTTCAACAGCACTATCAGCAATACATTGCTCAACAAGGCAGTTCATCCGTGGCGGTTCCTGCCGGTGTGGACCAAATGCTCGATGCGAAGAAGGAGGCGTTGCGCGCCGTGCTCACGCCGGAACAACAACAGAGCTACGAGAAGTTCATTGAGAGCCAGCGCGAGATGATCAAGTCCATGATGCCTCATGGCCAAACTTCGCCAAAGCCGTGATGCGGGTCGGTGATCGTTAGGCCACTCGACCACGCCGTTTCCACCAACAACACAAAACGAAAGCAAAGATGAAAACGACGCACAAGCATACGCTCCTTCTTGGTCTCTCCGTGCTCTTGGGGGCGCTGATCTGGTTTTTGTCGCCCCTGCTCACTGGGCAGCGAGAGCCGTGGGACGCCGAGCCACCCTACTACTACTACTTGTCCGCACTGGTAGCTGCCGGCTTTCTTCCGGCCTGTCTCTCCGCACGTCGCTTCTGGCTTTGGGCCGTGGGCGCTTGGATCGGGCAGGTGGCCGCCTTTGTGTTTCTGATCGCTCGTTCGGGAAACTTATGGCCAGTCGGCTTGCTATTCCTCTGCTTCTATGCGCTTCTGAGCCTGGCGGGGGCAGCACTCGGCGCTGGAGTTCACCTGCTTTTCCGCAGACTCTTTTCCCGTTCGACCAATGTTGCCTAACCAAACCATGAAAGGAGGATCACACGTGAAGTCCCTGATCACATCCCTGATGGTCGCCACGGCGCTGGCCGGAATAGCCGACGCACAGACGCCGGACATCTCAGACATGACGGTTGCAGAACATCGTGCTGGGGGCGATGCGAGCAAACTCTATTTCCTAATTCGCAAGCCGGGCGAGCCCACCGTGCCAAAGGAGGGTCATCCGTTGCTGCTCGTGATGCCTGGAGGTGACGGAAGTGCCGAGTTTCAGCAGTTTATCAAACAAATTGCCAAGAACGCCGTACCTGACGGTTGGTGGGTCGCGCAACTTGTAGCGCCGGTATGGGACAAGCGGCGGTCGCAGGAGATTGTGTGGCCAACGGCAAGAAACCGTTTCCCCGCGGTGAAGTTCACCACGGAACAATTCATCGCCGCGATCGTAGCGGAGGTTGCGCGCGCCGGGCAAGTGGACTTCCGACGCATCTTTACGTTGAGCTGGTCGTCTGGCGGCCCGGCTGCGTATGCGGCTTCACTTGATCCAACAACGAGGGTGACCGGCTCCTTCGTCGCGATGTCCGTTTTCAAACCGCAAGAGCTGTCGAATCTGGCGGCGGCAAAAGGCCGGTTGTATTACGTGCTGCATTCGCCACAAGACTTCATTCCGATCACGATGGCGGAAAACGCCCGCGCGACGCTTCAGGCGCAAGGCGCTCGCGTTGAGTTCAAGACCTACGAAGGCGGTCACGGTTGGCACGGTGATATCTTCGGGATGATCCGCGAAGGGCTCTCTTGGTTGGCCGAACACGCGTCCAATTCCCAAACCAAGATCAGCCAGCCGGGACGGCCAACACAACAAGCGCCGGCACTACAGATGCGAAAGTGAACTGTAGATGACGCTGAAGAGATGACGGCATAACGACCGGCGGTGAGGCTCAGCCGCTGCGGAAGAGGGTGGGGGTGTGAGAATCATCTAAAGGCTGACGGCTGCTGTTTGGCCGTCAGTCGGGTAAAAGGTATCGGACCGACAACCTACGAAAGGAGATTCTCATGGAAACGACCGAACAGTTCTTTGCCGCCGTGGACCTCCACGGCGATAACGG
>JACRJX010000045.1 GCA_016235595.1 Verrucomicrobiota bacterium | reverse complement strand
CCGACCACCGCCAGCTTCAAGGCCGCCCGATCGGGCGGCCTTGAAGCTGGGCAAACCAACCCTCAAGAGTGTAACCTTTAACCCAACATGTGTTACCTATGTTCTGAACCATAAGTGTTACCCATGTCCTGACTGCGCCCTGCGCCTCTCCCCCGCTGACGGCTGAGAGCTGACGGCTGAGAGCTGAGTGCTTTCTCCTCTCA
This sequence comes from Verrucomicrobiota bacterium, assembly GCA_016235595.1. Taxonomy (GTDB): domain Bacteria; phylum Verrucomicrobiota; class Verrucomicrobiia; order CAIQCK01; family CAIQCK01; genus CAIQCK01. The sequence goes on along the minus strand of JACRJX010000045.1, from coordinate 42,863 downwards.
ATCCCACATCTGCGTCATTTCCTTCCGGTTCATCACAGTGTCGCAGATGTGGCAGGGGTCGCCGTTATTCCAATCCTCGATGCGATGACTGGCCTTCGTCGGGCAACGGCGCTTCAGCGGTTTCTTGTGGTGAGCGGCTCCACCTAAGCCGTCCCGGTATCAAATAGCTTCTTGCAATCCAGACGGCATTTCTTCCCTCGTTTCCCAGCGAAAGCATCGAGTCTTCTGAATTGCCCCTTATATCGACGGCATATAATAATCCGACGAGTCCGTTTTGAGCGTTGACGAAATGGATTGACTCGTGTTGGTCGTTTCAATAAACTTAAAGCGCAGGTTTAAGGTTTTGAGTGCAAACAGGAAGTCATGTTAACCTTCGGACTAAATTCCCTCCACTTAACTCGATAGAGAACAACAATAGTCGAAGTGAATTCCAGAGCATACCCGGAGCCTGAATAAAGGAAAACCATGTATCAGCATCAAATTAGTGACCACTTAACACCCGCCAAGCCATTTGGCCCTGAGGATGCGGCAACTATAGTGGATCCCTTCTGCAAGCGTATGCTGTTTCAGACGCAGAACAGAATTTTTAAGAACATGTCGCAACATCCGACGTTGATAGTTGGTAGAAAAGGATCGGGTAAAACCGCCTTCCTGCAAAACGCGATGCAAGATGAGAGTGCGTATAAATATGTGTATGAGATTAACACCACAGGTCCACTCGCAAGTGTCATACGAACCATACTTCGCATTGCTCCTCAGGAGACTTACGTCGAAACAATAGCAGAATTGTGGAGTATTGCATTTTGGTTAACTGGCGCGTGGCGCCTTGATCGTGTGGCAAAACATGATCTCAGTTCTGAGGCGCATCACGCAACCAAGTCCTATCTGGATTTGGTTACACCTCCTTATTGCGCAAGTCCGGCTGACCTGATCGAGTATTATTTTTCGTTGTTCTCCACTGCTGGGGAACCTCGTTCGATTGAGGGTTTGCCAGATCGAATATGGGCAACGGATGTAGGCGGGTATACATTAAAAGAGGTTAGAAGGCATATTATCGATTCGCTTGCAAGTCGTGGTTTGCGTGCCTTGTTGCTAGTAGACTCTTTGGACGACTTCCAAATGGGACGTGAGTATGCAGAGGCGGCCATCAAGGGGCTTTTGAAGAGCCTTGGAAAGTTTGCGGCTGGAAATCCCGTTTATGAAGTCCGATTTTGTTTGCCTGCAGAAATTTTTCCTTTGTTTCGCGAAATGTCAAGCAACCCGGCCAAAGATTTTGCAAATAAGGTCTCTCTCTACTGGCACGCCTCAGAACTGCTTTGCCTGGCGGCTCAACGCTTGAGTCTGTTTTACAAAACACATTGTGATTATGATGGGTTCTGCCGACACAACATCGAACATCTTGATATCAATAACAGAAAAGACGCAGCAATTCTGTTCAACGAGATATTCGGCACGACCATAGAGAACTGTTTGGGCCAGACTGAGGACACCATCAGCTATATAATGCGACACACCCAATTGCTCCCGCGCCACCTTCTCCTGATACTAAATAGTATTTGCCACGTTAATATTGAGATGGGCGGGTCTCACCGAAAGATCGAGCCGGACGCGATTCGCCGCGGCATTATGAAAGTAGAAGAAACTATATGTTATGAGATATTTGCTGCTTATCGATCCATCTATCCTAGAGGTCAGCAAGTATGTGAATCGTGTATTCCGGAGTTGCCCCTGAGCTTTGACTTCGGCCATTTACAGAAGGTCTTTAACTACCGCGGCAAGAAGGCTCTGGAGTCGGAAGAGTTTGAGCATTTTACGAGAATGTTATTCCGTATGGGAGTAATTGGGAAAGTTAACCCGGATGCTGAAACCGAACGGTATATACAGGGAGAATTTGAGTATTCGGCAGATCATTCGTTGTCTTTTAGTTCTAGTGACACTCTCTGTCTGCATCCAGTGTTTAGCTATACATTTAGCGCACACGTGGGTAAAGATTATCCTTCAAAGCCGGTGCTTCCCGTTGGCAGCGATTTCAATTCTGCCGATGCTAGAAGTTTTTGATTTGGCACAGGCGTGCTTGCGGTCGTGCTTATCGAGTTGCTGCGTTGATCGAAACATGGGAAGTTGTTGTCATGGTTTGCACGCCAGGCACGGCTTCTTGCCGGCGGCGATGGCTTCCACTCGGTTGGAGAACTGCTGAACGTTTTCTGGCAAGATCTTCAAGGCCCATTGGCAGCGTGGATGATGGAAGAAGTTTATCGTCAACCTCGCCGCGGCTGTAGCGGAAAACGGCTGATTATGGCAAGGAAGTAGCGGGAAAGGCTCTTTCAACTTTGATCACGGAGCCTGTTGGGTGTTTGTTTTGGGACGGGCGGGGTGACGTTCCGCGAGTTGAGAGTGGAGAATTCAGAGTGAAGAATTCCGAAAGCTGTCAGGTTTCAGTTCCAGCTCTCAGCCAAAGGAAAAACTAGACCGTGGAGAGTTTGGGGCGGGTGATTTTGGCGTCGCGTTCGGCGAAGGCGGTGTCCCAGTCGTATTCGGGGTGAATCTTCTTGTAGATGAAAAGTTCATCAACGCGGGGAAGGGGCACGCCGGGTTTGGTTTCGGCAACAAAGGGGCCGGGCAGGTAGTCGAAGAAGCAAAGGCTGGCGCCGGGACCGTAACCGCGTTTGATCGTGTAGTCGCGGGCATGACAGGCCAGCCAGTTCCACGTTAAAGGTTTCCTGGGAAGAGGCGGCATCTCGGTTCGAGGTTCTTTCCGAGTCCAGGCTTTGTGATGTGCGAGCACAAGATCGGTCGGAATCCATGTGTGGATGCGCGGCGGGATGTAGCCGGGGCCGTAGTGGAAGTGCATGACCCGCGGCGGCAGATCGAATTCGAGGGTGTGGATTTCATTAACCGTCAGACAGGTGGTGAGGATGTATTCGGTATCGGTCTCTTCGTAGGGAAAGGCGATGAGGCTACTGCCGTCGGGCACGATAAGGGCGGGGCCGGGGCCGACGGTCATGGAGATGATGGCCGCTCCATAAAGATGCCGGAGCAACATGTAGGTGTCGTTGATGGTCGGGTCGGACGCGCGCGCGGAGAACCTCTGGAGGACGTGGTCGGTGAAGACGACGTTCTTGCCGCAGAGTTGGATGTCGGAAAAGAAACGGTCGCCGGAGTAGAGGCGGAAGCGATGATGCAGGCCGCGCTGGGTCTGCTCGGTGATCTGTTGGACGACGGCAACTTTGAAGACGAGGTCGTTGTCGGGTAGCCCATAGAGACGAAGCCGGTCCGCTCGCGTGCCGTTGACCATGAAGCAAAACGAGTCCACGGATTGTTTGAGCACGATCTTGTGGAAGCCGTCGCCGCGATGGTTCACGCGGGCGATGCTGGACGGCAGACCGCCGTAGAATTCGAGGTTGATGGCGCGGGAGATGACGGGAAGCTGGTCGGTGTGGGGGAAGAGGCTGACATCGCCGTGGCGTTCTTCGACGACGGTGTATTCGTGCCGATAGATGGAGTCGAACGAACTATGTTTTATTGGCTCGGATCGCATGTGCCACCAACTCGGCAGCGGAGTTTAGCGAAAGTCGCCCAGGCAGGGCAAGAACGGGTTGAGACGATCAGCCATCAGCTTTCAGTTTTCAGCGAGGAAAGACCGGCTTGGGGATGAAGATGCGGACACGCCCCGTTCCGTGAGTTGAGAGTTAGAAGTTAAAAGTGAAGAGTTTGGGGAAGCGTCAAAAAGGGGCATTTTCGGTTTCTGAAACTTTGGAACTGGCAGGACCTAGGCAGGATTTCAAAAATGTCTTAGAAGCGCGGGTATGGATGGAGTGCTTCCAGACCCGGAAAAGCAGCGAGCCTTCGGTAAAGGCGTCAGGGCTTGTCGCGAGCGACTCGAGCTCTCGAAGGATGAGTTCGCAGAGCGGATCGGGATCTCGACTCGGTATCTGCGGAAGATTGAGTCCGGTCTGGCGCGGCCTTCGTCGGATGTGATGTTGCCGATTCTGTTCTGTTTTGAAACCCCGGACTACGCGAAGCTGGGGGAGTTTTTCCGGGCGTGCCGCCCACGAAGAGCGGCGGTTTTGGATCGCGCCTCGCCTTTTGTCTTGGCCCAATTGCAGTGAACGCACCCCTGCCATTCATTCGGCGGTCTTTGCCGGCAGCCGCCTCCGGCGAACCATTTCGAGGCTTCGGCGGGCGGAAAGTGGCTGTTTTTGCACAGGAGAAGGGGCGGTTGGGCCGGGAAATGGGGTTCTTGAGCGAAAATCGGGTTTTTTGGGGCGTTCGGTTAACCGTTTCCTTCAATAAAGATGTTTCCTCATGGCGTCAGTTAACCTCTTTGTTCAATGAAGATGTTTCCTTGTTCAACAAGGATGTTTCCTCATGGCGTCAGTTAACCTCTTTGTTCAATGAAGATGTTTCCTTGCTCAACAAAGATGTTTCCTTGCTCAACAAAGATGTTTCCTTGCTCAACAAAGATGTTTCCTTGCTCAACAAAGATGTTTCCTTGCTCAACAAAGATGTTTCCTTGCTCAACAAAGATGTTTCCTCGTGGCGTCAGTTAACCTCTTTGTTCAATGAAGATGTTTCCTTGCTCAACAAAGATGTTTCCTCATGGCGTCAGTTAACCTCTTTGCTCAATGAGGATGTTTCCTTGCTCAACAAGGATGTTTTGTCTGAGGCGGTGGAGGGCCGGTGGGGCGGCCTGTTTTGCCCCGCGCGCGAATGGACGAGTATGGGAGGAAGGCAGCGCCGCCCTTTTGCAGCATCCCGATGTAGGTGTGAACGATCAACCGGAAGCGTAAAAGGAACAACATGGCCCCGAAAGCGATCACGTGGGATGGCAAGGACGCCCAAGGCAAACCGTTTGCTTGGGACGCTCCCGGCCTGACGTGGGACGGCACGGCGCCGGAAAGGAAAAGTAAAATGCCCCATCTGAGAGTGTCTTATGGTTTTGCCGGCGAGCCTGACCACGTGGTCGAGGACGTGGCCGGCGGCGTGATTGACAATCTTTACGAGAACGCCGCCTTCCCGACGCCGCCGGTGACAAAGGTGGCGTTGCAGGCGGCGGTGACGGAGTTCAGCGACGCAATCAACGCGATGGAACAAGGTGGCACGGCGGCCACGGCCGAGAAGAATAACAAGCGCGAGGCATTGATCGCGCTGCTGCGCCAGCTCGGCAGCTATGTGGAGTTGAACTGTAACAATGACCTGGCCACGCTGCTTTCGAGTGGTTTCCATGCGGTGAGCACGAACCGCACGCAGCAGCTGCTGGAGAAGCCGATCATCGTCACTTTGGGCAACGGCATGACAGGCCAACTGGTGGTGAAGGTCAAGGCGGTGCCGAACGCGCACAGTTACGAGGTCCGCTATGGCGTGGTGACCGGCGGCACGCTTGGCCCGCTCCAGTCCGGCGGTATTTTCACGGACTCGCGCGCCATGCCGGTCGGCGGTCTGACCGCGGGCACGCTGTATCAGGTCCAGGTCCGCGCCGTCGGCGGCTCGACGGGCTACAGCGATTGGAGCGACCCGAGCCAGCACATGAGTATGTGAGAAGTGAAAGGAGCTATCAGCGATCAGCTATCAGCCGTCAGCCAGACACTGGTAGCTGATAGCTGACAACTGAAAGCTAACCAATGCCCTTTGATCCAAACCTTCCCGCCGACAACTCGCCGCTGAATGCGGCGGAGATGCGCGGCCAACTCACGGGCCTCAAAGCGGACATAGACTCGATTCCCGTCGGGCCGCAAGGGCCGCCCGGATCGAAAGGCGACAAGGGCGATCCGGGAAATGCCGGCCCAGCCGGACCCGCCGGCAGCGATGGCGCGCCAGGACCGCAAGGCCCCGCCGGGGAACCGGGGCCAGCGGGACCGCCGGGACCGAACTTCACCATGCGCGGCGATTGGGAACCATGGAATAGCTACAACAGCGGCGACCTCGTCACCTACAACGGCAATGTTTATGTTTCATTTCAGGACGGCGTCTCCGGACCGCCGCCGGATCAAGACAACCGCTGGAAGCCGTTGACGATCGTCGGCCCCACAGGCGCAACCGGCGGGCAGGGGCCGCAAGGGGAACCGGGGGCGGTCGGACCGGCTGGAAACGACGGCGCACCCGGCCCCGCCGGCCCGCCGGGAGAAGTGACCGCGCAACAACTCGCTGACGCCATCAACGGCACGAGCAGCAACAGCAACGGCATCGCAACGCTCAGTCTGATTGTGAGCGATCCGCCGACGCAGAGCGAAGTGCAGGCGGTGGCGAATAAGATTGACGAGTTGATTGGCGCGCTGCGCCGATGAGCGAATTGTAGTCTCGGCCGTCCCGGCCGACGATGGTTGGCGATGCAGGCCGCCTGCCCGCACGCGGCGATGATAATGGCTCCGGTTTGTTCCGCGTCACGAGGGCGCCAGGGGTTCGACGCCGCCGTTCAGCGCATGGCGGTCCAACCACGCCTTGCCGAGCGTCTCCAGCGACTCGGGCTGAAACGCAGTCTGCGCCACCCGGAGAACGAGCCGCTCCTCCTCGTGGAAATGCGCGCGCAGAATGCGGAACGCCAGCAACAAGTCGCTGCGGCCCTCGCTTGCACTCCGGGCCGTCTGCGCCTGTTTCAGCAGGGCCGTGTGTTCCTTGTGCTGCATGTAAAACTGCGAGGTCTTCCCCTGTTCCGTCAGCAACGCGTCCAGCGACCTGAACAACAGACTCTCCTCGGCCTCCGTGTGGCCGCGCAACAACCCTTCCGCCACCCGCGCCACGACTCTCACTTCCTCCACAGTCTCCACTCTCTCCAGCGCGTGCTCCATGGCGACGAACATGCCCCGAAGAAACGCGTGATGGCTCACAAGCACATCGGTGACCTTCATGGGATGATCCTCCTTTTCCTCCGCCTCGGTGTATTCATGCGCGCGAATATAGACGCGCGTTTGCCCGCCACAACTGACACGAACATGCTAATGGCCGCGCCGGGTCGGGGACCCGGCCTGCATGGCGGTCAGAGACGCCGCCAAAGACAGGGAACATCCTCGCGCCACCTCGTTGAGGTGGCGAAGACTGAGCGCGTTCACAGCATTCTTCAAAATGGCGGTCACCTTTTCCGAGCGTGTCCGAAAATCTGTGTATTGGGTAGAAAGCTCATAGGGTTTTGCAGGTAGGGCGAGGCGTCCCTGCCGAGCCGCCGGCGTCCGATATGCGCGGCCCGCGGCTCATCGGGACGATTCGCCCTACCAGCAAATCGCATCACTCGTCTTCCTGTTGTTTTCCGCACACAGAAATACTCGGACACGCCCCCTTTTCCTCAAACAACTTCTGCCATTCGGGCGCGAGCAGACAGTCGCAATCTTTTAGAATCTTTCCAACAAAAACCGCCGTGAGGCGTTATTAAGGACATGAACTTTGTCGTCTTCTGGCTGGCAGCCATCGCCCTCGTCACGAGCGCTATTGCGGCTGACGCGCCACCTGCTCCCACCGCGACCTTGATGAACCAGATGTGGAGCCGTGGTCAGACCAAGGGCGAAGGCCCGGTCAGGCTCAAGAGTTTCCCGTTACGCTTGGATGACATTGGCTGCATCATCCCGCTGGGCAACATGCAGAGCGGGCATACGACGCCGAGCGATCATATCTATTTCGTGCCAAAGGGCGCGGTGAATCAGGGCCAGGGGCGGAGCGGGAATCCGAACGGGCCGCGCGCCGACAACCGTGATTTCAGCCAGATCTATGATGTGGTGGCGGTGGCCGACGGTTTCGTGGTCATGCTTCAGTGGCGGCCGAATCCTGCGGGCGGACAGGCGAAGTATGACCCGACGGTGTTTGACCGCGCGGTGGATCTGAAGGTGTTCATCGAGCACTCCGCCCACGTCTGGAGCTATGTGGACCATCTCATCGAAGTGGATGCGGCTATTATGAAGCAAGTGCCCGGCGGCGTGCAGCCCGGGCGGCCCGTGAACGTGCGCATTCCCGTCAAGGCCGGGCAGGTGATTGGCAAAGTCGGCAACCAGACTTTCGACTTCGCCCTGATTGACACCCGTTTTACCCGCAAAGGCTTCGTGAAGCTGGAACAGTTCCTGAATCGTGATCCGCAGAAACCGCACGTCGTGGATCCGTTTGATTACGTGGATGAACCCCTGCGAAGCCAACTGATCAAGAAGAGCGCGCGGAAGGTGGCGCCGTTTGGGGGGCGGATTGATTACGACGTTGACGGCAAGCTGGGTGGCAACTGGTATGAAGAAGGCACGGGCGGTTACGCGGGATTGAATCGGCGCATTGACTACTGGGTGGGCCATCTTGCCATCGCTTATCACCACCTCGATCCGAAGATCATCGTCGTCTCCATCGGCAACTACAACGGCCGCGCCAGCCAGTTCTGGGTGAAGGGTAACGCGCCCGACCCGGCGATGATCGGTGAGCGCGACGGTGTGGTGAAATACGAATTGCTTTGGGGGCGGCTTGGCAGCAACGGTCGAGAGCAACTGCGCCATGATGCCGATGTGGTGCAGGGCGTCGTGCTCGCGCAAGTATTGCCGAATCGGAAGTTGAAGTTCGAGGCGTTTCCCGGCAAGAGCGGCACGGAAGTCCGGGGCTTCACCAGCGCGGCAAAGGTTTACGAGCGTTGAGTCTTTCCTTATCGTTGCGAGTGAAGTTGAACGAGTTGATCACCGCGCTGCGGCGATGATGGGTGGAAAGGCATCTATTCAGCGCGTTTCAAGCGATTCAGGATGTCGAGCGATTCCTTTTCTATGATTTTGCCAGCCTGCGTGGTGAGATAGGAATGCTCGCCAAACCACGTTTCATAACTGCCGCCTTCAAACGCCTTCGCCGTGGGCACGTAGCCGTGAGCACCGTTGGTCTGCTCTGCGACCATCGTATGCTTAAAGGGTGATTGTTTCTTGATGCTCATCCCGATTCCACAGAACAGCTCGTCGGGATTGGTCACAATCGCGAAGTCGTCACCAATGCGGATGCCAGTGAAGAAAAATGGGTAGCTCGGTTTTTCCCTCTTCTTCATGTCGTTGAACGTCTTCTTGTAGTGTTCGAGCTGTTTGGGCCAATTACGCGCGATCTCGGACTCCTTGAGTTCCGGATGCTCCCGCGCTAGCATTTGCATTTCCCGGTGTTCAATCGAAAGCGACGGCTTGGCGATGGGTTCGAGCTGCCCAAGGCACCGGATGATTTCTCCGCCGAGCTTTTCACCAAAGAGATCCTTGCTCACGCTGTAAACGGGATTCACATCGCCACAGGCTCCGGCAAGGAACAACGCGGGCACTTCATAGCCCAAGTGTTTCTGGACATATTGTTGAACATCGCCGGGATAATCCGCAGAGACGGCAAGATCGCGGGTATTGGCGGCATGACAGGCGAAGTTATACACGACGGCCTTGTATCTTCCGTCTTTGCCGATCACCGCGAGCACATCGAACTCGGCATCGGCCGGGCCTTCCGCCGGATATTTATCTCTTTTCGAAGGATCCAACTGCCATCGGTTCCAGGCCTTTCCATTTTTGATCACCCTTCGGCACTCGCTCACGCCCTCGGCCTTGCCCTTTGCGGTTCCGAGCTTGCACGGCGTGAGATCGCGTGCCGCAATCGCCACCGCCTCCGCAATGGGTGTTACCAGTTGGTCTTTGTAATAGGACCACAGCGGGCCGCGGTGAGTATGGGAAGCGCAGATGATGACGTTGCGGGCCGGGATGCCGGTGATCTTCTCGATCTGCTGGCGTGCCTGCAGCACATGTTGCACGGGGTATTTCAACGTGTCCAAGGTGACGACCGCCAGCTTCTGTCCTGCTGCTGAAAGAACCAACGCTCTCACATACAGGCGGGTGCTTACCGATGAAGACTTCAATTGAGATGGCGATCCCGCCAGCATGACAGACTCGGTTGGAGTAATATCCACGCTGCCGACCCCCGCATTGGTGTAGTCGTTGGACGGCGCTGCTTCCAGCGGTGCCAGCAGCAGGGCGGCAAGGGTGAGGATGAGTTTGGGACTGACGATGTTCGTGCTACTACTCACAGCTTCTTCAGTATGGCGGTCACCTTTTCCTCGAACAGCTTCTGCCATTCGGGCGCCAGCAGACAGTCGCAATCTTCTTGTGCGAAGCCCTTGTTCTTCCGTCCTTCCGCGGTGGGCGCGTAGTAGATGTAGCCGTTGGTGTAGCCGGCGACGAAGGTGAACGGGGCAGGGGCGCGCTTCTTGATGCCGAGGCCGATCTCGACGGTCAGCTCGCCGGGGAACGTCACGAGCACGAAGTCGCCGACCCGCAGGCCCACGACCTCGACATCAATCGTCGGTTTGCCGGCGGCCACGTTTTGCGCGTGATGCATCTTGAGAAGGCCCAGGTTCGCCTGGAGCCGCGTGATCTGTTCCATCGTGTGGATGTTCTGGATGTAGCGCTGCATGTTCGCGCGGTTCTCGGCGTCGAGTTTGGCGAGGTCTTCGCGGCCGAGGGACTTGTCGAGCAGGTAGCGGTGGCTGGAATAGGACGGGAAGTTGGTGGCGAGGTTGTATTGCACGAACAACGGAATGAAGGTCTTGAGATTGAGGCTGGTGCCCCGCAACGACTTGAGCAGGCGCGTCTGCTCGGCCTCGATCGCGGCCATGCGCTGCTCCATGTCGGCAGCGCGGGGCAGGGGAAGGAGTTCGTTGATGACACGCAGGCCGCCGTCCTCGCGCGTCTGTATCTTCCGCAGCGCACGCACCGCGCTGAGGCCCAGCAGGTTCCCGAGCGTCTCGGCGTCGCGGGGATTGTGGACGTCCTTGTATTGCACCGGGTTGATGTCGCCGCAGCAGCCTTGGAGGAAAATGGCGAGCGCGCCGTCGCCGAGCGCGTCCTCGATGGCCCGCGAGGCAAAGCCGGTGATGTCGGCTGTGTTGCCGCGGCTCGGCACGGTCTGGATGGGATGGACCGCGAAGTTATAGATGACCGCGAGCGGCTGGCCGTTCTGTTTGTCGAGGCGAAGCAGGCCGATCTCCGGGTCCATCGGCCCGATGCCGACCACTTGTTCGTCGGGAGCCACCGAATAGGCATGGCGCACGTCGGTTTCGCTGCCGTCCTTCAACTTGAGCCTGCGGTTCTCCGAGACGCGGTCCTCGCGGCCGCGTCCCGCGCCAATCTTCACGGGCACCATGTTCCGGCACGCGTCCCGCACCGCCTGCACGGTCAGCTTCTCGTAGTCCTTGCACACGATGCCGTGACAATGGCTGGCGTTGACGAGGACGTTCGACGGCGGGATGTTGAATTCCTTCTGGAGCAGCGCGCGAACGTTGGCGAGGAAGCCGGTCTTGATCCTGCCAAGCTCACCGATGGCGACGGCGTCCACGGTGATGATGGCCGCGGTGGTCGTGCCATCGCGCAGCACCAGTGCCTTGGCGAACAACGGGTCATTGACGGGCACCGTGCGGTCCGTGATGTCCACCTTGGCGACGCCGGCTTGGAGTTGAGCCGCCTCGGCCAACGGAGCCAGCAGCAGGGCGGCGAGAGAGAGGATGCAGAGCTTCTTCATGGCAAGTGGCAGCCTGCCACTGCCCGCCGCCCCCGCGCCACAAGAAAAGTAGCCGCGTCACTCCGTGACGCGATTACTTAGGGCGTGCTCCAGTCCTTCGCCTTTCCTCACTTCAGTGACCGGACCAGACACACGATGGCACCGATGCTACCGATGAGGAACAATACCGGGCAAAGAATGAGCATCGGAACGGTGATGCCGCCGCCATCCCCGCCGGGTGTGTGTCCAAACCAAGCCAAGAGTTTGAACCCGTTCAAGGCGATTAACGATCCCGCCCCCGCCACACCAGCGAGGATGAAGAACAGCTTCTGGATTCTGGGCTCACCAAGCTTGATCGTCAGTAGCAGGACCACCAAGCCTGACACACCAAAGATATTGCATGGAATGTCAAACGACGCGTTAAGCGTAGTTAACATTCCGACAAACCCCATAAACTGCATAAGTAATGCCCCGTTCCTGATTATCAACAATGTGTCTTTCATGACTTGCTCCTTTCTACTCAGGCGACCACCGTCATCGTCTTGACTCTCCGGCCCGCCCAGAGCCGGTAGATGGAGCCGGCGATGGTCAGGGCGCCGACAGTGCCGCAAACGATGCTCACGCCCCCTTTGGCGATAAACGTCAGATTCAGGAACCACACGCCGACGCCGATACCCAGCACCGCCAACCAGCGCGGCGACCCCGGCCCCCACATCGCCATGGACCACCCAATCAAATACGGCAGCACTAGCAGACCCCACCAAATCGAACGTCCCGATGAGCCGCCACAGCCGCCCGCCATGCCCAGTCCACACATTGCCCCCATTCCAGCCACGATCAGAATGAACGCCCATACCTTGCAGGCGATCGCCCGGCGTTCGGCTTGGCTGAGCCAGACGCCGAGTGCGAGCAGGCCGCTGCCGGGAAGGATGAGGAGCGATCCCTCCAACGGGTCAACAGCTCCGACCGCCATCCCGATGCCGCCAGCCACTGTGAGAATCTTGGACCAGAGATTACGCGCGTTCATGTCAGCCATCCTTTCCTGTCCAGTAGTGTCCATATTCTACCGAAGCAGGCGCGCTTTCCCGCGCGGTATAACGCCACCCGGTTTGAAATCTGTCAAACGCCCAAGTTGGGCGAACCGGTGTTCGCCGCGTCTATATCGCCGCATTGTTCTGTTGCAACTTGGCGAGGGCAGTCTGTTCGTGCAGGATTCGCCTCCGCAAATCGTCTTCGGGAAGCTGCGTGCGGGATGGTGAGAACTCCATTGAGAATCCCGGAAACTCCTGCTCGAACAGAAAACGTGCGCGCGGCACATGGAAATCCGACGTGACTACAATCAACTTTCTGAAGCCGTGCTGCGCAACGATGGGGCGGCATAGTTTGGCGTCTTCGATTGTGTTGGAGCTTTCCGCGCACTGCACGAACGCTTCGTCGGGAATGCCACGCATTTTGAGATGTTCGCGCACGTAGTGACCATGCGGCTTGGCCGTTGTGTTGAAATGAGGCCCCCATCCGCCGGTGGGGAGAATCTTGGCCCCGGGATGTCGCTGATACTCTTGCAGCCCCTGCTCACAGCGTTCCTTGGCAATGCTGGAAAGAATTCCCTGTTCATCATTGGGCGCTCCCAAGATGACAATGGCAGTCAGTTCTTCGTCCACTCAACGCTCCTTTGCTGATAAACATCTCCATTCATCGTGGCTTGCCTGCAAAGCGGGGCGCGATGCTACTTCAGGAGCCATTCGATGGCCGAGGCTTGTTTGTCTTTCGCATGGCCAGTGAAGATGGTGAGTTGATCGAACTTGGCGCCAGATAGCTCGGGCTTCTTACGCTCGCCCGCAAGCCAGAGCAGGTGAGGGGCATTGAGCGCGATCATGGAGGACAGGTCGAGATACTTGGCTCCACCGGGCAGGAACATGGGATCGCGGTAGTCGAGCAGTTTGCTAAAGCGGAAGCCGTTGGTGTCAACGGCGGCGCGTTCAATTGCTCCACCGGCGAGAGCGCGCGCCGTGACGACGATAGGGCCAGTGCTGGCCCAGCCGGCGACGGCGATGGTCTTCGGATTCGGATGCGCGCCGGCCTTTTCATTGCGGAGGAAACGCACGAGGGTGAGCACATCATGCGTGCGCTGGGCAAAGAGCGCGTGGTTGTAACCGAAGGTGTAGCCAGCGAACTCGCGCGGGTTCTTCTGCTGCACGACCCTCGTTTGTTTCACGGGTTCGCCCCCTTGGAAGAACAAGTCGGCGGCGAGCACCGTCACGCCAGCCTTCACGAGCTTCATCACAGCGGGTTTCACACTGCCGTCGGTGTCACGGAGTGCGGCTTTGCCGTTGTCATCGAGCCAGACAACGGCACGGCTGTTGGATTGCTTCGGCTGGAACCAGACGGCGCTTAATTCCTCGCCATGAGTCTTGTTGAGCAGCGTGCCGGTCATTTCGAGGTGGTCACCGCGATCTTCTTTGTCTTTCGATTTCCATTCGATGGTGCCTGCATTTGCAAACGTGCGGCCGATGAGCACTTCCACCGCTGGGCGGATGGTCTTCTGCATGCCTTCCGGTGTCGCCGCGGCAGCGCGGAGTTGTTTGTCGGCATCGTCGGTGAACCACTTGAGCAGCTTGCGCTCGAAATCAGGATCGGCGGCCTTCGGCGCGGGATGCTTGTCGTTCCAGACGCTGAGTTGTTCAGGCGGCAGCGGTTCAAAGTCTGTCTCGATCACGGGCGACTTGAAGCCAAGTTTGAAGTGCTTGTTGAGGAACGTGTAGAAGGCGGAGCGCGTGACGGCGTTGTAATTGTGTGGGAAGTGTTCGCCACGCAGGAGGAAGACATTGTCCTTCTTGCCGTAGGCTGCGTAGAGCTTCTGCAACTCAGGGAAGCCTTTGACGGCCATCTCCTTCGTCCAGTCGTCCGCGCTGTTCATACCCTGCGGTTTCGGCGCGAACAGCGCGGCGAATTCGACATTGCCGGTGTTCACGCGCAGCAGGCTCGCTCCCTCGCAGGTGCAGCCGCCTTGCATCGCGGTGCTGACCATCACGACCGGGAAGGAGAGCTTGATGCGGTCGTCAATCGCCGCAAGCATCATCGTCTGCGTGCCACCGCCGCTGCCGCCCGTGATGGCGGTGCGTTCCGGGTCTACCTCGGGCAGGCTGAGCAGGAAATCAAGGCCGCGAATGGCATTGAGCGTTTGCAATCCCATGATGCACTGGCAATGCGACTCCGCCTGCGGGCTGTAGAGGCCCCAGTTCTCCACGGTGTTCATCTCTGGCCGCTGCTTGGCGAAGCCATGCACCACTTCGCGTGAGAACTGGATCGAGTCCGAGTCGCTGAGCATGTCCCACTGCCAGACAACGCAGCCCATAAGGGCGAGTTGGCGGCACATCGCCTGGTAAGTGCTGCGTCCGCCCTTCTCGAAGCGCTCCGCGCCGTCGGCGATGTCCCTGCGCAGCTTGTCCTCGGCAGTTAGATCGAGACGCGCATTCTGCCGGTGGCCGTGGGCGAGCATTACGCCCGGCACCTTGCCCTTGATGTTTTTCGGGCGATACAGATTGCCCGTGACGAAGAAGCCGGGGGCGCTCTCGAAATAAACTTTCTCCACCGTGTATTCGCCGCAGTCAATCTTGCCGTGGCTCACTGCATTGAGCGGCGTCTTCGTCGGCATCGGCCACAGACCCGTCGCCACCAGAATCTGCCGCCGCACATACTCCTTTCGCACGTTCCAGTCGCTCAACGACGACGGAGGATTGAAGGGGAAGTAACCGTTCAGGTCTTTGAGTGGCTGCAAGCGGATGTCTTCAGCGTGTGCGCTCAAGAAGGAGACGAACAGTGCGGCAAGGATGGAAAGAATTGGTTTCATGGCTGTTTGTTTGGATGGCGCACCACTACCGATCATCACGGGGTTTTAGGTTTGTTGGGAACTTCCTGCGATGGCTTCTTCGCATTGGTCGCGTCGTTCATCGTTTTCTGTCCCGCGGCGACGAGGGGTTTCACTTTTCCTTCCGCAACTGGGCCAGCATTTCGAGCAGATTGTTGGTGAGGATGACGGAGGCGTCTTCCTGGACGCTGCACGTGCCGATCCATGTCTCGTAGCCGCCGAGCTTGTGTTGCTCGGGCGTCGGCAGGTAGCCGTGCCGGCCGTTGGCGATGCTGATGACCATCGTGCGCTCGAATGGGCTGCGTTTCTTCAGGTCGAGGCCAATCTCGCAGAAGACCTCGAACGGCAGGCAGCAGATGGCGAAGTCGCCGATGCGGATGGCTTGGACAATGACCTTGGTTGTTTCGTCTTTGCGCTCGGCCGCAGCGATGGTGCCGCGAGCGTAGTTCTCGGCGAGGCGCGGCAGTTTTTCGCGGTCGGCTTTCTTGGTCGCGAGCACCTTCTTCGCATCAGCGACCTGCTCGGCGGTGGGACGGCGATACTTCAACGTGACCTCGCGCTGCAACATGCCGAGCCGCGCGTTGGGATTGTGTTTCTCGATCTTTCGGAGCGCGTGCCATGCGGTGTCGGCGGCCTTTTGCGCGACGATGCGGATCTGCTCAAACGGTTCGCGCGGCGGGCGCGTGACGTTGAACGGGATGTTGTTGATGTCGCCAGAGGTTCCGTTGGACATCATCGCGACGAAGTTCGTGTCGCCGTTGACCCGCGATGGGATGAGCCGGGCAAACTCGCCAAAGTAATCCGCCGACACCTGCGCCTTTGGCAAATGGCCGACGTAGTGGAGAGAGTAGTTGGCGAGAAGGGCGAGCGGCCGGCGTCTCGCGTCCTGCACGGAGAAGATGGTGATGTCCGGATCGGTCGGCCCGGCAGGACGGTCGAGCACGTCGGGACTCGTGCCGGGGTTCATCTTCGCCTGGTCCAGCTTGCCGAAGGGGTTCAGCGGCATCTTGCCCGGCTTGAGGAACCAGCGCCGGTTGAAGACCTCATCCGGCAGCGGATGCGCGGCGACGCCGACCTGTGCGGGCCGCAGCGCACTGTGAGCGCGGACGATGGACTCGGCGATTCCTTCGACCAGCAGCTTGCGATACGCGACAGCCGGAGGCGGGCCGTTGGTGGAGTTCGACGACGGCGCGCTGTGGGCGTGCGTCCCGGCAACGAGGATGTTCTCCGGCTTGATGCCGCAACGCTTCGAGGCAATGGCTCTGGCGTCGTTTGCGGTTTCAACAGCCACGGCAAGACTGTCCACGATCACCATCGCGAGCGTGGTTGCTCCGTCGTCGAGCACCAACGCGCGGGCGTGGAGCGGGTCGTGGGCGCTCTCGGCCATGTTCGCGCTGAACCCGCCTGGCATGTTGAGCGGGAACTGTTTCGGCGTGACGTCCACCGCAGCTGCGCCGGCCCGGAACGGCGGAGGTTTTGGTGCAGGCGCGGCGGTGACAGTGGTTAGAGCGATGAGAATGGTGAGTGTAATGTTGAGGGAGGTTTTCATAGTCATGTCAGTTGAAGATGCCGGTGTTTCGCGTCGCCACATAGCCGGGATTGCCGTCCGGGCCGCTGCAAATCTTCCATTCCTCGGATCGCTCGATGCCGTCGCCGTAAGCGCAGATGTCGCGCGTGGACGGGATGCGCTGGAACAACAGGGCGAACAGCTCGCGAGCCTTCATCGTCGCGCCCGGCATCAGGCCGAGCTTCTGGAACACGTCGAGGTCTTTCTTATAGTCGCGGACCAGCCCGCACGAATGGACGCAGCGGCCGTTGGACGGATGGAAGCCGTCGCAGCAATCGCACGCCATGCACGTGCCCTCCACGAGCGTGATCGGCACGTCCGGTTCCCGGCGGATGCGCTGCCAGATCTCAAACAACGTATCGTTTGCGCGGGGCGACTTGCTCTTGCCGCCGGCATACCAGCAAGACAAGCACATCAAATGATGCGGCCGGATGAAAAGTCGCTTGTCCTTCTCGACGCGCTCGACGTTGCGGCGGCGATACTGCTCGCGCTCCTGGTCCGACCGCAGATAGACGACCGCCTTCCAGCCCTTCGCGCGCACGCGCTCATACGCGCCGCCTTTCGCCAACGGACAGCCTTCCCATCCCGGCGTGTCGTGGGCGCAGATGCCTTTCAGGGACTCGATGCGCTTGAACAGCAACTCATAGAGGTAGCGGGCACGGCGCGTGTCGCCCGGCGCAAGACCGAGCCGCTGGAACACGTCCAGGTCGCGCTTGCGGTTCAGCACCTCCTGTGCGTTCGGCGAGGTTTCTACTCCCGGCCCCAGCTTGGTGTAATGCGGAACATCGTCCACGTTCGACATCAGACGGATCGTGATCGTTGGGTCGCTGCCAAGCCGCTGCAAGACCTCCCGCGCCTTGCTCGCCTCCATCAACGGGCATTTCGCGCCGCCGAGGACGCAGACGAGGCTTAGCAGTTGATGGGCGCGGATGTTGATGGCGGCGTTGCACAGACCGTCGCACGTCTTCCCGGTGGTTTCGTTCACTGAAGCGAGCGCCGGCAGGGCCGACCCCGCGAACCCAGCGGTTCCCAACTTCAGCATCGCTCGACGAGACAAGTCTGTCATGGGAGGTTTCCTTTCAACGACTCATTTCTCCAGCACCAACTCCGCCATGTAGATCGCTGTGATCGTCTTGCCTCCTGCGTCTTTCTCGTGGCTGGAGTAGTAGGAGACCAGCGCGCGGTTGGGGGCGAGTTCGATGAAGCCGGGATAGGAATTGTCGCCGCCGCTGGGGAACTCGGCGAATTCGTGCAACTGGTCGCCCACCAGCCAGCAGAGCGATGTCTTCGGGCCGGCCTTCGTTGAGTGACGCCCGCCGACGACGTAGCGATCGCCCCATTTCGTTATCAACGGGCCGCCAACGTAGCGGTCGAGGTCTTTGCGGTCCCATGTTGTGTAGGGCGGCTTGGAGCGCAGCAGTTGTGCAGGGGCGCTCCCGCGACGGCCCACGCCGAGCACGCTGCCGTCTGACTCGAACAAGAACGCCGTCTCGTCACCGGCGATTTCTTGAAACACAGCACGCTTGCGCCAGATGAGGCCGTCGTCGCTCTCCAGCATGAGCGACTCGACCTTCCTGCCTTCGCCGCGCGCGGTGATGTTGAAGCCGATGTTTCGCCGGCCGCACAAATACGCCTTGTCGCCAAACGCGGCGACCCGCCAGACGTAATGGCCGAAGGTGCCTTCGAGCATGATCGGGCTGTGCCACTTCGCACCGTCGTCGGTCCACGCGGCGTAGCCGAGGTGTTTGTTGAGGTCGTAGTCCTCCCGCGCGAGCGTCGTGGGACCGCTATACCACGTGCCGGTGTAGGCAAAGAGCTTGTCCTTGAAGATGAGGAAGTGCGAGTCGCGCGTGTCGCGCAGCGGGACGTTGAAGCGATGCACCTGCTTCCATTCCTTCGTGTCGTCGCTGGCGAGGATGATGATCGAGGATGTCGGGTGAACCATGTGGCCGTCAGGGCAACTGCGGAACGTCAGGTAGAACCTGCCTTTGAACCGGACGAG
Source organism: Verrucomicrobiota bacterium (assembly GCA_016235595.1). Taxonomy (GTDB): domain Bacteria; phylum Verrucomicrobiota; class Verrucomicrobiia; order CAIQCK01; family CAIQCK01; genus CAIQCK01. The sequence continues at coordinate 23,969 of JACRJX010000045.1, read as the reverse complement.
ATCAGTGAAGGCGTTGTGCTCGCCGTTGTGGAACACGCGTCGCAGATTGGACACTGTCACTTTCGGTAGCTTTTCGGTGCTTGCGCCATCAGCGGCGAGGCTGCAGAGAGCCGCTAGGACAACGGCGGTGGTCGAAATGAGGTTGTTGCGAAGAATGTATTTCATGGCGTCCTTTTCTGTTTCCTTTGTTACCGTGACTTGGATTTGTCCCTTGCGCCCGGCTGGCGCAGGAACGCCTCGAATTGGGCGAGAATCTGGCGCGTGGAGCCGCGTTGAGCGATGTCCTCCAGCGGGAAATCGCGTGCCACGGTCGGCGGGAAGATGTTCCAGAGATGCACGCTGTCGTCAATGCGGCGGCCGGCCAGTTGCTCAGCCAACTGATCGGTGGTGAGTGCGTTGGCCGGCCAAGGATCCACGCATCGGTCTTTTTCAGAGAGAAGTGGTTCTTTTTCGTCCGCGCGGCCCGCGGATCGCTTCAGTCCAAGCCGGCGTGCGAGGAAATCACCCAAGGCGACGTTGCGCGGAACGTCCCACGAGTGGCCGCCGGCCATGACACGGGCCTCGAATGCTTTCTCGGCGTTGCGCGCGCGATAGGCATGCCGGACTTTGCGGGCGGTGTGATAAAACAGGTCCGGCGGGAAGAGGGGATCGCCGTCGCCTTGGAATATGAACAGCGGGCGCGGCGCGAAGCTGCCCAGTAGATGCCACATTTCCAACTGGCCCACCACGCCGGGCAGGATGTTGCAGTGGCAGTGCTTCTTTTCCTTGCGCGCCACAAAATCGAACGTGCTCGGATAGCCTGAGGAGGAAAGCACGGCCAACTCCGGACAGAGCGCTGCCAGAAACACCGTGAGCGTGCCGCCGCCGGAGTTGCCGATGGCCGCAATGCGGCACGGGTCAACGCGCGGTTGCTTCAGCACCCAAGCGACCCAGCCGAGCGTTTCCATGACGATCAACCCTTGGACGCTTGTGCCGCACGCGAACGGCTTGACGCAATCACCATGGCCCATCGCGACACGTTCGCCCTGGCCGAGGTTGTCGGGGCACAGGACCATCGCGCCGCGCTGCGTGATATGCCGCGCCATGCGTTGATAGCCGTCTGTGAGCTTGCCGCCTTTGCCGTGCCCGCAGCACAGGACCACGAGCGGCAACGGCCGGTCTGCCGCGTCGGCCGGCACGTAGAGCAACGCCGTCGCAGTAACGCCAGGCCATGATGTGGCGCGCAGCATCTCGATGCGCCCGCCGTCGAAGGCCGCCTCGCGCACCTTCTCCGCTTGAATCTTCGGCATCCATTCGTCGCGGACGCCGAGGCAGTCCTTGGTAACGCGAGCGATAGCGTCGCGGTCGGCCGGCACGGCCGGGTTTCGGTCCGGCATCCGCAACCGCGCCTCGGCGAAACGCCGCTCGTATTGTTCGAGCAGATCGTGGGTCGAGAACTGCGCGCTTGCGGATGAGGCTTCAGCGTGTGCGGTGCGGCTGCCGTCGGTGCCGAGCATCCAGCCGGCTCCGAAGAGGGCTGTTGTCTTGATCCACGCGCGTCGTTTCATTGCTGTCAAGGTTGGGTGCTTCAGTGACGCAATCAGAAGTTGTTCATGGCTGTTTCGCACCAACGCCGTATTGGATCAGCGGCACGCCGTGCTGGTGAGCGCCGATATCGGGAGCCTGGCCGGTGTAGCCGTCGCTGAAGTTGGGAATCGGCTGGCCTGCGCCAGCGCCGGGACTGTTGGGCGTGAGTTGAAAACGGCCGATCCTGGTCGTGGCATCGAAGCCGGCGCCGGGGACGTAGATTGGTTCGCCACGGACGCCGTGCGCTTCGCAGCCGGCGGGGACTTGGCCGTTGTAGAGGTCGTAATCGTAATCGTTGTCGGTGTTCTGTTTCGCATCGCTGTGGCTGCGGCCGTCAGCGGTGCGGACATGGAGGATGTTGTTGCGCGAGACGGTGTGCTTGACGATGCGGTTGCCGCCGAAGCCGCCGACGGGCAACCACTCGTCGGAACGGAAGAGGGTGTTGTGGAAGATGTATTGGTGGCCGGTCATCCAGTCTTCGCTGGTGGCGTAGCCCATCTTCAGGAAGTGCATGCCGCCTGCGCCGGGCTTTGACTGACTATGGGTAACGACATTGCGCCAGATGTAAAGCGGGCCGATGGAAGTGGCCGCGTTGCCGATCATATTCATGCACTGCGTGATGTAGTTGTCCCAGATGCGCACGTTGCGGTTGCCGCCTTCCACCTCCAAGCCGTCGTCCCAACAGTGACTGATGAAGTTGCCATAGATGTCGGAGTCGTGGCCCGGCGAACCGCGGAAACTGCCGTTGCTGCCGCCACCGATCACGTCGTTATACATGTGGTCGAGGTCGGAGAAACATTCGTTGTAGCGGATGACGTGATTGCCGGCCGTGTTGAAGAGCGAGATGCACTGCGGCCCCATCGTGTGCGTGGGATAGACCGGTTCGGACCATGTGCTGCCATCGTAGGTTGGATGATGCAGCTTGCATCGCTGAACGATGAGGCGCTTCAACTCGGCGCTGAATGAAAGGATGGCGGAATCCATGTTGAAGCCGAACCCGGTCTTGGGATTGAGCCGGCCCCAGTCGGTAATGTCGCAGTCCTCGATGATGATGTCGTGACCGCCCTCGATGCGAATGGCACCGATAGGTCTTCTGCTGACGTTGTTGGCAGCGCCAGCGCCTTTGAGTGTGAAGCCGCGAAGGATCACGTGGGAGGCGTTGACCGTGATGCAGGAATCATGACGGTGACGCACGTCAATCGTCGCAGCTCGCCCGTCATAGACGCGCCATGCTGTCGGCGTGCCTGACTCTGTGATTGCCAGCGGGGTGTCGCGGTTACCCACACGGATCGTTTCGCCAATGGGAACCTTTTCGCTCCAGGTCGTGGCGGTGAGATTTGTGGACGTTTGTGTTCCTGCCAGAGCCAGATGAACTTCGTAGGTCGTGGCGGGTATGAGGTGGACGATGCTGCCGCGGTAGTCGGCGAGGTCTTCGTCGGTCTTTGGGATCGGGTTGTAGCGCATCGGCAGAGCCTCGTTCCATTCCGATGTGCCTTGCCGCCGATAACGAATCTGGACCGCCTTGTCCGCCGCGCCGCCTGCCGGCGACCAGTAGAGTCCGAGACAGTGGAAGGTGGGTACTGCGACCGGGGCATCGCCGGGGTTCAGCGGTTGTGGTGTTTGCGCATAGCTGACGGCGCAGAAAACGATACTGGCAACGATTGCGGCGAAGGTTGTATTCACTGGCGTCAGAAGATCACTTGGCTTCCAGTAGTTTCCGCACAGCCGTCATCAATACGCCCTCCACTTCTGGAGCGACATCGGAAGCACGGGCGCTGGCTTCGTAGCCGCCTTCCGTGTAGGCGCGCGCGGTGGCGATGTAGCCGGGACCGTATTCGCCATAGGCGGCCATCATCACGTGGAGGTCGGGTCGCATCTTCTTGGCAGCGAGTTGATACTCTACGAAAAGCTCGCCCGGCATGTGCAAGACTCGCGCGTCGGCGATTCCCAACATCGCGATATTGATCTTGTGGCCGCTTTTGCAACGGCTCAGCCACGCGAGGTGATCGGCAGCGTCCAGTGCACCCTTGGGGTTCTTCTGATTCGCCACGTCCGCGCGCAGCTTTGCCTCGTCAAGATGGACCGCCACGGGCAACGCGACCGGCTCCACGCGCCACTGGACGTTGGCCGCGCTGACAGGGAAGGTTTGCGTCGCGTCCCAGGCACGCTTCATGCCATCGGCCAGCCGCAACGCGAGCGCGACGCGGTTCTCACGTGCGCCATCGTTATATTTGCCCGCGCCAATATTGCCTCCAGCGCCGTTGAAGTGGATGTGAAGCGCTTCTGGGACGGCCTGCTGGCGGAAGAAACGCGCGATGCCGGGGAAGTCGGGACTGGGAATGCCCATGCGGTAGTAGCTTTGAGGGTGGCAGGCGTAGTAGCTCAGGACTGCCAATGGTATTTTTTTGTTCCAGAAGCTCAGCAATGACACGCGTGGATCGATGACGCCCTCAGGCTCCGCGCGCATCTTCGGGTCTTTGCATGTGGTGTAGCGTGTGGCGCGGATGCGGCCATCGGGTCCCGGAATACGCCGGTTCGACGCCACTTCCTTGACTTCGGCGTCGCCCCAGCCACAGTGGGTCACAGGCATTGCCTCGGCAACGGCGGCTCGTATCGCTTCTGCTGCGCGAGCGAGCACTTTGCGTGTGAAGGTGCTCTCGACACGTCCAAGATCTTTCACCCCCGCTTTCTTCAACAGTTGTTCCGCCGTGAAATCGCAGCCGGGCGCGTCGTGCTGGTGCACCGTGTGAACGGCGACGCGCTGGGGCGTCGTGCCGGCAGCCCTGGCGAATGCCTCGCGGAAGGCGTCCTGCGACTCATTGGCGATGCCAATCCAGTCCACGGCACACAGCACAATCGGCTCGCCTGCGCCAAGCAGCACGATGCCCCGGCATCGCAACGTTAGTTCGTCCACGCGAACGACCGGATCGTAGGCCAGCATCGAGCCAACGGGCGGCGTGGCGTCCACGTCAAACGTGGCCAGACGCAATCCCTCCGTGGCGGGCGTGGCACCGTGCGAGCACAAAGCCACAAGCAACACGGCGAGACTGATGGAATGGATGAGTGAGCGGAAAGTCATGTGGGGTCTCATGAATGTCTCTACCTTTGCGGCGGATGGTAGAGGGTTGACAAAGTTTTTGCGAGCATGGCTTTTCTGGACATGCAGAGTCGGCTACTGTGGCGGCGTGAGCGAATCGCCTTTAGTGGACGTGGTCTTCGAGGACGATCGGCTGTTGGTGGTGAACAAGCCGGCGGACCTCGTCTGCCATCCCTCGAAGAACGGGCCTCTTTCCAGCCTGGTGGGACGCGTGCGCGCCTACTTCGGGCGCAACGAGGCGTTCATGGTCAATCGGCTCGACCGGGAGACGAGCGGGTTGATGTTGATCGCGAAGGATGCGGCGATGGCGGCGCAACTTCACCGCGCGTTTCTGAAGAAACAGGTGACCAAGGAATACCTCGCCATTGTCCACGGGTGCATGGATGGCGAGCACGGGGTGGTCGATGCTCCGATAGCTTTAGCGCGTGGTCGTGAGGTGGCGATCAAGCGTGGCGTTGAGGCGGATGGCCAGCACGCACAAACAGAGTGGTGGGTGGAGCAGCGGGCAAAAGAGTTCACGATGTTGCGATTGCAGTTGCACACGGGGCGTGCGCACCAGATTCGCGTGCATCTTGCGCACATCGGCCATCCGGTGGTTGGCGACAAGATCTACGGCGGCGATGAACGGCTCTACCTGAAGTTCATCGAAACGGGCGTGACGCCGGCGTTGTTGGAAAAACTGCTGCTGCCGCGGCAGGCGTTGCATGCGTGCCGGCTCTTGGTGCCGTATGGCCGGCCGGAACCGGTGGAATGGCTCGTGCCGCTGCCGGAGGATTTGGCGCGGTTCTGGAAGAACATCACGGCTTCGCAACCGGCGGCTTGATGACCGCCTTCAGCGGCTGGTTCATCTCCACGAGCGCGTTGTCGAAGCTTTCGCCATCGGCGTGGAACGCCAGGATGAACTCATCGGTCAGGGGCGCGCCGGCCGTCAGGCGCAGCGGTGGGGCGGCAGCGGAGTGGATCTCGTAGCGGGCCGTCCCGTCGGGTTTGATCTCAAGGGCTTTCGGCGCACGCTGCCAGAAAAGTTTCACCGCGAACAACATTCCGCTGGCGTCGCCGCGAAAGTCGAGCCAGCCGGGGTGCTGGCGGTCGGAGAGGAGGCGCGCTTCGGCGACGACTGGTTGCTCAAGTCGGCGCGCGTCACCGGGCGCAAGCGTGCTCGTGCTGCCAGCGGTGGCGAGCACAATCGCCTTCCGATGCTGTGCCGCTGGTCGAACGGGAACCCATGCGCACTTGATTTGCGCGCCGTCGGAGTTGGCGGCGGTTTCAATGCGAGTAGTCACGCGCACGGCTGGCTGGCCTGCGATCACAGCGTAGTGCCGCGTGTAACGAAATGGTTTCTCACTGCCGCGCGTCAGCCAACCCTCGTGTCGAATAACGGCACGCACGGGCCCGTTCTCCTCGACGACATCGCGTTCGGGCGGCGCGACCACGAACGACTCGCCGGCGGCTGGATCGAGGGTGAGCGCGCCGAGATGGTCACCGACGCGATAACACATCTTGCCGGTGTTCAACATGACGATACCGTCCTCAGTGGTCATGTGTGCTTCGTCCCGCTGCCGCGTCGTTGAACGGCCGGGGATGAGTGACCACGTCTTCGTTTCAGTCGGATCGAGGTCGCAGGTGAAGAGTGCGAGGACGCTCTTCAGCGAACCATCGGGCCATTTGGCGATTGCGCTGATCTGCGCGGCCACAGAGAGTTGGTCGTAGCCGACGATGCGCACCTGCTTTGGGTCGCTGGCCGCGCCCGCGGGCACTGGCAGTTCTGCCGCCACCAGCGCGTGGCGGCGCGACACCGCCGTGTCGTTCGTGACGGTGAACGACACGTTGAGCGCGGCGGCCAGTAGCAAACAGACCATGGGAGCAGGCTAGGGGAGGGCGGGGGAGGTTTCAAGAAGGACGTAACCGAATGTTGCGGGTGACGCGAACGAAGTTTCACGCTTGCCTCGGTTCTCCGGCGAACGTAACGTCGTCAAGTTATGAGTCCGGAATTCAACCAGTATCTTCCGATTGGGATGTTAATTATCATCGCCATCGCGTTTTCGGCGGGGCTGTTGGTGATGTCGACGCTGATGGGCCAGAAGGGCCGGCGGCCGGCGATCAAAGACACGGCCTACGAATGCGGGATGTTGCCGATTACGGCGCCTCATACGCGGTTCTCGGTGAAATTCTATCTCGTGGCGATGCTGTTCATCTTGTTCGATATCGAAGTGGTGTTTCTCTATCCGTGGGCGGTGGTATTCAAGTCGCTGTTGAAGGAACCGGGGACGGGCGCGCAAGTGTTCTTCTCGATGTTGGCGTTTATCGGCATTTTGTTTATCGGCTTCATTTACGCATTGAAGAAGGGCGCGTTTGATTGGGGTGCGCGCCGGGAATCCTGAGGCCGGTAAGAATACCGGTGCTGCCTCAGGACACAGAACTCCTCGCAAACTTCAGGCCGCTCAGCCGCGTGTCTTCCATGCCTCGGTGCTGCACGAGCACTTTGAAAGTCTGGCCCATGAGTTCCGGATGCAACAGCGTCTTAAGCTGTGCGGCAGCCTTGGGAGATAACTCCGCAAGTAAACCAGGACCCGCCTTCTCGATCAGACTGGCGACGAAGTGTGATTGATCACAAAAACCGAGAAGCGGTAACCCGGATTTGGCGCCGTGTTCGGCCAGCGCAGTGAAGTTGACATGGGCGGTGATGTCCTGCTCGCCGACGCGGACTAGCGGGTCGCCATCGCTGCGGTGCTGGTGATAGCAGAGCAGGGTGCCCGCCTTCCGGTGTGGGGCGTAGTAGTCCTCGGCGAGATAACCATAGTCAATCGTCAGCACGAAGCCACGCTGGAGGCAGCGAGCAATACGCTCCATCGAGCGACGGGCTTCCAAGTTGATCTCCGTGACAAAACCGTCTGCGTCTGGCAACGGCAGCCGCGACATTTCTTCCCGCAAGGCGTCGCTGGAGAGTGGGGCAGTGGTGAATGCGATCCCGTCGTCGCGCTCGGTCACGAACATCTCCAGCCATTCACCGGCGCAGCGGGTGATAAGATGCACCGGCAGCGCATCCACGAGCTCGTTGGAGAAAATGCACCCGGTGACGGCATCGGGCAGTTCGCCGGGATAATCCAGTGCGACCATGTCGATCGCCGCGTTGAAATCGGGGTGTTCGCGAGTGGTCCAGGCGCGAATGTCGGCGGCAAGCTGGCGGCGATGCGCGCCAAGCTCAAGCAGCGTGAACTTTGCGGGTTTGCCCATGGCCTCCCACATCTCGGCGAACTGCAGCGCCAGCAGTCTGCCGAACAGAGCGCCGACGGAGACGTTGGTGTAGTAGTCGCCGCTGTAGCCGATGCGGTTGGGCGCGTCGGGCGCGGTGTAGTAGCCCCACTGCGGATGATAGAGCGCCAGTTCCATGAAGCGCGCAAATGTCAGCGGTCCGCGCGCGGCGATTTCAGAACGTATGGCACCCAGCAACTCTGACCGACCGGGGTTAACGACGGACGGCGTCATGGCTTGACGCTAGCGTTTGATTTGCAGCCGGCCGGACTGCATGAAGTTCAACGACTTCCGACCCCAGGGAGTATCGAACGCGGTGGTGCCGTCGAACTGATAGCTCACCTCATTTTGTCGGAGGGCGTTGACGACGGTTTCGCCGAGCACGGCGAGGTCGAGGTCCAGTTCGTAGTCAGCGACAACGCGGCCATGCGGAGGGATATCCCGCGGCTTGGTCTGAAATTCCTGCGCGACGGGCCGGCCTGCGAGATGGAGGTTGGCAATGGTCTTGTCGAGGTGGATTGGAAAGCTGTTGAGGTTTTCCAGAAGCGCGTCGAATCGGATTGTTGCGGCGTCGGCGGTTTGCTTTACAACGCGGAAGTTCTGCAGCGTTGTGACCGGTTTATAGAGGATCGGCAACTCGGCGCGCTTCTCGAAATCCTGCGGCAGGGTCATAAGGCCGCCAGCGAAAAGCGCAACAACGCGCAGTTCGTACGTCGGCAGCTTCTTTGGATGATCCGTGCGAATGGCGGCAAACACGGCACCGTTCTTCACCGACACGTCGATGGGCACAATCAGGTCGCTGCTGGAATCCACCGGCTGCGACCCGCTGCTGTGGCCCTTGGCCAGTTTCTTGCCGGCGACGAGCAGGTCCCAGCGGTAAGCGTCCAGCCTCACGTAGCGGTCGGTCGGATTCTTGACCACAAGATCGAAGCGCATGTCCACGCCGGCAAAATCAATCTGCGTTACCTTGCCGTTGCTGAGGGTGACTTGCGGCCGGGGGCCGCTCTCGGTTGTGGCACAGCCGCTCAACACCAGCGCCAGCAGGGCGATCAGGATAGGCTTGGGTGTCATCTCGGGCATCACTCGGCCTTTGCGAGTTGGAAGTCCACCTGCCGCTTGAACAGGTCCACGCGCGAGACGATCACCTTGATGCGGTCACCGATCTTGAACGTTCGGCGGGTGCGTTTGCCGACGAGGCGGCGGCGCACATCGTCGAAGCTGTAGAAATCGTCGTCAATTGTGGAGACGTGAACCAACCCAAAGATCATCAGTTCCGGCAGCTCGACAAAGAGGCCGAAGTTGCGCACGTCGCTCACCAGGGCGTCGAAAGGGGCGAGCTTGCGGTTGCGGAGCATGCTGTTGAAGAACTCCAGCGTCTTGAGCTTCTTCGATTCATTCTCGGCTTCATCGGCGGTGCGCTCGGTCAGGCTGCAATGGCGCGCCACGTCCATCAGATGCTCCGTCAGATAGCCGGTTGGCCGGTGCTTCACCAGCGCGTCAAGGATACGGTGCACGATCAGGTCCGGGTAGCGGCGGATCGGCGAGGTGAAGTGCGTGTAGTTGACCTTCGCGAGGCCGTAGTGGCCGACGGGCTGGTGCGAATAGATCGCGCGCTTGAGCGAGCGCAGCAGGCTCACCTTCAGCACGTATTCCTGCGGATGCTTGCGCATCGCCTCGATGAGCTTCTGGACTTCCGTGCGGAGCGTCAGGTCACCGACCTTGATGCCGAAGCCCGCGACAAATTGGCGGAACTCCAGGAGTTTTTGCGGGTCTGGATTTTCGTGGATGCGGTAGAGACCGGGCACCACCGAGTTCTTGAAATGGCGCGCCACAGCCTCGTTCGCGGCGAGCATGAACTCCTCGATGAGCCGATGCGAGATGTCGTTCTCGATCTTCTCCAGCGCGATCGGCTTGCCAAGCTTGTCGAGGCGCACCTTCATCTCGGGAAAATCGAGGTCGAGCGAACCGCGTTGGAAACGATTCTTTCGCAGCAACGATGCAAGTTGCCACATCGTTTTCAGATTGCGGGTCAATTCGTCGCCACCGCCGTCGGGACTGTTGAGACGCTGCAATGCCTCACGGTAGGTGATGAGGTGTTTAACGCGGATGACACTGTTGTGGAACTCGACGCGCTTCGGCACGCCTTGAGTGTTGTAGTCAATGAACGCCGTCTTCGCGAGCCGGTCCACGTTGCCAAAGAGCGAGCAAAGCCCCGCCGACAACTTCTCCGGCAACATGGGGATGACGCGGTCCACCAGGTAGACCGAGTTGCCCCGCGCACGCGCCTCGCGGTCGAGGGCCGTCTTTTGGCGGACGTAGTGCGACACGTCGGCGATGTGGACGCCGAGCCGCCACGAACCGTCCGGGCGCGTCTCCACGGAGACGGCGTCATCGTGGTCGCGCGCGTCGTCGGGGTCAATCGTGACAATGAACTCGTTGCGCAGGTCAAGCCGGCCGCGAGTCTCCTCCTCGGTTGGGTTCTCCGGCATGCGCTCCACCTCGCGCAACACGTCGGTCGGGAAGGTTTGCGGCAGCCGGTGCTTGCGAATGATCGCGAGCATGTCCACGCCGGGCGCGTCGCCAGCGCCAAGCACCTCGACGATGTCGCCCTCCGGGTTGACATGGCGCGATTCCCACGGTTGGAGCTTCACCACCACTTTGTCGCCGACGCGGGCCTTGAGGTGCGGCTTGACATAGATGTCATTGATGATGCGGGGGTCGTCAGGGATGACGACGTGGAAATACTTCGACTTCTGCAACGTGCCGACGAGCGTCTCATTGGCGCGCACCAGAATGCGGATGATGCGGCCTTCGAGCTTTTCCGGCTGCGGTTTGCCACGGCGGTCGCGGCGGACGGAGCCTTTGTGGAGGCGCGCCACAACACGGTCCCCGTGCATGCCGACGCCGACATTGTCCGCAGAGATGTAGATGTCGGCAGGCGCGGTGGGCCGGCCTTCGGCGTCCGCTTCCGGGATGACGAACCCAAAACCACGCTCGTTCATCTCCAGTTTGCCGACAATCAGATCGGCCTCGGCGGGCAGAACGAACCGCTCCTTGCGAACACGGACGACATCGCCCTTGTGAAGCAGTTCCGCCAGCGTTCGGCGGAACTCCGTGCGCTCGTTGTCGGCAAGCTTGAGGGCCTTTGTCAACTCATGCCGACGCAGCGGCCGATAGTTGGGCGCAGCGAGCAGGTTCAGAATCCTTTGGCGAATCTCCATAAGTAATGATGAAAGCTATCAGCCGTCACAGGGCAATGCAAGGGCAGGGGGGCTTTGGGGATGCGGCTCCACAGGGCTTCGGGTTTTGAGATTGAAGCACGGTAGGAACACGTGTAAGCATGAATTTACCAAAGCATAATGAAAGCACTGATCACAGGAGGCGCTGGCTTCATCGGTTCGCATCTGGCTGAAGCGCTGCTGGCGCGGGGCGACAGAGTGGCGGTGCTTGACAACCTCTCCACCGGCAGCATGCAGAACATCCGGGAACTGAAGAAGCAGGGAGGCTTTGAGTATGTGATAGATGACGTGCTGAATCAGCGTCTGCTGGCCGAGATGGTGGACGATGCCGATGTGGTTTATCATCTGGCGGCGGCGGTAGGAGTCAAGCTGGTGGTGGAAAGCCCTGTTCGCACCATCAAAACGAATCTGGAGGGAACGCAAGTCGTGCTCGAGGCCGCAGCCAAGAAACGGAAGAAGGTTCTGCTGACTTCCACCAGCGAGGTCTACGGAAAAAGCACGAGAATTCCGTTCAGCGAGGACGACGATCTGTTGATCGGGCCGTCGAACAAAGGCCGTTGGTCCTACGCTTGTTCGAAGCTGATGGACGAGTTCCTGGCGATCGCCTATTGGAAGGAACGGAAGCTGCCTGTGGTGATTGCGCGGCTGTTCAACACGGTCGGTCCGCGCCAGACCGGGCGCTATGGGATGGTCATTCCCAGCTTTGTGCGGCAAGCGCTCACGAACAAGCCGATCACCATTTACGGGTCGGGAAAACAACAACGCACGTTTGGCTATGTGGGGGACGTTGTCGGTGCATTGATGGCCCTGATGGATGCCAAAGACACACAGGGTGAAATATTCAATATCGGCAACGAGGTCGAGATCAGTATCGAGGATCTCGCCAAGTTGGTGAAAAAGATGACCGGCAGCCGCAGCAAACTGGTTTACATTCCCTACGACGATGCCTACGAGGCAGGTTTTGAAGACATGCCGCGGCGTGTTCCCAACCTGACCAAGGTCAAACAATGTATTGGATATCAGCCACGCACGCAGCTTGCGGAGACTCTGCAGAACGTTATTGAATACGAACGCGTGCAGTTGAAGGCTTGATCGAACGCCACTTTCACTTATGAAGTTGTCGGTCATTGTGCCGGTTTACAACGAGAAGAAGACCGTGCTCACACTTCTGGAGCGCGTTCGGGCAGTGCCTTTTGAGAAAGAGATACTGGTCGTGGACGACGCTTCCACTGACGGCACAAGCGACGTCCTACGAGGCTTGGCGCTGCCGGGGGTGCGAACGTTCTTCCATGATCGCAATCAAGGCAAGGGTGCCGCCATTCGCACGGCCCAGCCACACGTTACCGGGGACATTGTTGTCATCCAGGATGCCGATCTTGAATACAGTCCGGAGGAGTATCCGAAGCTGATCCAGCCGATCCTTGATGGGGTGGCCGATGCGGTGTTCGGTTCGCGTTTTATCGGCGACCGGCCGCACCGGGTCTTGTTATTCTGGCACATGGTGGGAAACAGGTTGCTTACGCTGGTTTCCAACATGTTTACCAACCTCAACCTGACGGACATGGAAACATGTCACAAGGCGTTCCGGGCAAGCTTGTTCAAGCAGTTGCGGCTGACGTGCAACCGGTTCGGTTTCGAGCCGGAGGTGACGGCACGCTTGGCCCAGCATCGCGCGCGCATTTACGAGGTGGGCATCGCTTATCACGGCCGCGATTACAGTGAAGGCAAGAAGATCAATTGGAAGGACGGCGTGGCAGCCTTCTACTTCATCGTCAAGGCCAACGTTTTTGCCGATCGAACGGTGACCGATAAAAGCGATCCTCCGCGCGTCGAAGGTGGAGCGCCTCGCTAATCGTGTCGTCCTTATTTGCATGATCTGGGTTTTCTTACTCGCCTTGCTGGTTCGTGTTGCGTATGGGCTGACACTCGACCCGCATCAGATCTACTGGCCGGACGAAAGAGTCTATGACGAAACGGCTCTCGGTCTGCTTGCGGGTCGTGGGTTTGTGGCCGCGAGCTACTATTCCACGCCGTTGTGGCCAATGTTTTTGGCGCTCTGCTACAAACTCTTTGGACATAGTTACGTTGTTATTCGGTTGATTCAATCGCTATTGGGGGCGGGTGTGTGCGTGTTGGCGGCCTCATTGGCGGGTGGGATGTTCAGCCGGCGTGTCGGATTGTGGACCGGGCTGGCACTGGCGTTGTATCCTCCTTTGATCTACCTGGCCGGCGTCCTTTACATTGAGAATTTTTATTCCTTCTGGTTGATGTTGAGCACATATCTGCTCGTGCGCCTTTACCAAGCGCCTGAGGTTGGGAAGTCGGTGCTGGTTGGAGTGTGTCTGGGTCTGACGGCTCTGAGTCGGACTGTGGCGTTCGCGTTGGTTCCCGTGGCCGGCCTTGTGCCGTTGCTGACTGGATCACTCGTGTGGCGGCGGAGGCTGTTGCTGGCGCTTGTGATGTGGATGAGCGCGGCGGCTGTGATCGCGCCGTGGACCGCGCGGAACTGGTTCGCCTACGACGGTCATCTGGTGTTGCTGTCCACCGGTGGTGGATTGACGCTATGGCGCGGCAATTGCCTCTTCAGCCGGGGTAATGCTGGTGACAGGTATCTGGGCGTCACAGACGACTACTGGCGCGAAGTGGATGATTCGCCCAATGCGCGTGCGTACATCGGAGGTCTTCGTGCCCGGATCGCTGGTCTCAATGACGCCGCCGCCGACAATGTTCTTCGCCAGGAAGCGTGCCGCTACATGAGGGATCATCCGCTGCGATGCGCGGTGCTTTACGGCAAGAAGTTGCTGACCTTGCACGCCGCATTCAGTCCCATCGTTCAATCCATCGAGCATATTTCACCTCGTCGTCTGTTTGTTAATGTGGCGGCTTATTACCCGGTGTTACTGCTCGGGGTAATCGGCTTGTTGTTGTATGCGCGTCGTTGGAGGGAACTGTTGCCGCTATATCTTGTCTGGGGCTTGTTCGCCTTCTCGCTGCCTCTGCTGACCGCCTGCACGCGGTTTCGGTTACCGACCGAGCCATTGCTGGTGATGTTCGCGGCCGCGGCGGGTGTCTGGTTGTTTGACCGGCTTCGCGCCGAATCGAGCGCAGCGAGTCGCGTCGCGGGAATCGTCGTGTTGGGAATCGCGTTGCGGCTGCTATGGTGCGGTGCTTTGTCGAACGAGTTTGTGTGGCAGGACGAACGGGAGTACGACGCCATCGCCCGCAACCTCCTTGACCACGGCATTTACTCGATGGACGGAACGCATCCAACGGCGTTCCGCACACCGGGCCAGACGCTGTTCCTCGCGGCGGCTTACAGTCTCGACCGCGGCTTTGCGGGTGTTCGGGTCTGGCAATCACTTTTGTGGGGCCTGGCCATTTGGCTTGCTTTCCGTGTGGCACGGGAACTGGGCGCGTCGGAACGCGCGGCCTTGTGGACGGCGGTCGCCGTGGCGGTCTATCCAGTCTATGTCTATGCCGCAGGCACGCTCTTCCCGATAACACTTTTCACCGTGGCGCTGCTGGCGGGGACGCTGGGCTTGCTGCGGATATATAACGGCGCGGGCCGTTCCGCTGTCATCCTGGCGGGTGTCGGCTTGGGCATAGGAACGCTGACCATCCCGTATCTGCTGCCTGCGGTGCTGCTGACGCCGCTGTGGCTGGGGCGGCGGCAGTGGCGGAAAGCGTTAGGGGTGGCGGCACTGACGTTGGTTATTGTTGCGCCATGGCCGTTGCGAAACGGGTGGGTCTTTGGCGAGCCGGTCATGGGCACGCAGCAATGGCTCTGCTTCTGGTATGGCAACAACCCCAAAGCAACGGGCTCATCCGGCAGCAAGATTCGATTGGAGCCGAGAACTCTCTGGGTGCCCTATCGCGACACTTTCCGAACGAATGAACTGGCTGGCGAACACATTCTGCGAGACGATGCCTTGCGCTATGTTCGCGAGCATCCAGCCCGCACCGCGTGGCTTTGGGTTCGAAAAGCCGCGAACTTTTTCCGGCTCTGGCCCGAAACGCAGACGCAGAGTATCTACAGCACCTGGCTTGTCAAACTGGTCGGTGTGCTTACTTTCGGACCCGTGCTCCTGCTGGGGGTGTTCGGTTGGTGGCGGGGAGGTTTTGACCGCCGCCGTGCTGCGATCGTTGTCATCTACTTCGCCACGTTCATACTCGTCGCGGCGGTGACGCTTTCCAAGGACCGCTATCGGATGCCGCTGGATGTTTACCTGATCATATTTGCCGCCATGATCGTGGAACGATGGTTGCCAGCGCGTCAGAAGATGTCCTGAGCGTGAGATCCGCCGGCAGTGCAGCCTGCGTTACCTGGCCTGCAGCGCTTTTAAGAGCTTGCCGTGGATGCCGCCGAAACCGCCATTGGAAAAGACGGCGACCACGTCGTTGGGGCGCAGCAGCGGCATAATCGCGGCGATGATGGCGTCGGCGTCTTTAAGGTAATGCGCGGGACGACCGTGCCCGGCAATATCGGCAACGAGCCTGTCTGGCGAGAGGCGCTCGTGTTCGGGGACCTGCTCCAACCGCGCGATCTGGCTGACGAAGACGCCGTCGGCTTCGGCGAGCGATTCGGCAAGTTCCTTCTGGAAGACGCAGCGACGGGTGGTATTGCTGCGCGGCTCAAAGACAGCCCAGAGTCGGCGTCCGGGAAACCGGACACGGAAGGCACGGATGGTCTCGCGGATGGCGGTGGGGTGATGGCCGAAATCGTCGAGGACGGTGACTCCCGCCACTTCACCGCGGATTTCCTGCCGGCGCTTGATGCCGCGGAACCCAACAAACGCGGCTTGGATTTGCTCTGGCGTGAGGCCGTGATGGAGCGACGCGGCAACGACGGCAAGAGCGTTGCGGACGTTGTGTTGGCCGAGGAGGGGAATGTGAAACGTGGAGCGTGAAACGCGAAAGGAGGAGCCATCAGGCGTGAGGACGAGGTCGGTGGCGCGGAAGTCGTTGTCAGGGCCGAGACCAAAGGTTTTGACGGGGCAGGGGGCATTGGCGATGACGTCGTGAACATTGGTGTCGTCACCGTTGGCCAGGACGATGCCATTGCGCGGGACGGCGTTGATGAGACGGCGGAAGGTCAGCTTGATGCTGTCGAGCGAGGGGAAGATGTCCGCGTGGTCGAACTCAATGTTGTTGATGATGACGGTGTCGGGCAGGTAGTGGAGGAACTTGCTGCGCTTGTCGAAGAAAGCGGTGTCGTATTCGTCGCCTTCGATGATGAAATGACGCGCGTCGGGCGGGCAGGCACATCCACTGTCGAGGTTAAGAGGGATGCCGCCGATCATGTAGCCGGGGGCATGGCCGTTGTGTTGGAATGTCCACGCCAGCAGTGAGGTGGTGGTGGTCTTGCCGTGGGTGCCGGTGACGACGATGGAGGTGCGGCCTCGGATGAGGAACTCTCGGATGACATCGGGCAATGATGCGTAGCGCAGGTGGCGTTCAAGGACGGCTTCGACTTCGGGGTTGCCGCGGCTGATGGCATTGCCAATGATGATAAGGTCGGGTTTGCCGACAGCGTCGAGATTGTGGGCGGCGTAGGGCGAGAGGGCGGTGATGCCCTGTTCGGCCAGGAACGTGGACATGGGCGGATAGACGTTCTCGTCGGAGCCCGTGACACGAAGGCCGCGTTGTTTGAGCTGTGAGGCGACGGCGGCCATGGCGGTGCCGCAAACACCGAGGAAATGGACGGAGCGGATCGGTTCGGCTGTGAACATGTGGTGACGGTAACGACGATGGCGCTGGTTTTCAAACTTGATTTTCCGAACCGTGGCAGCACACTGTCATGAAGCTATATGCCGACTTACGAATACGAATGCGGGAAATGTGGTCATCACTTTGAGCTGTTCCAGTCCATGAAGGAACCGGCCAAGAAGACGTGCCCGCAGTGCAAAGGCCGTGTGCGACGGCTTATCAGTGGCGGCGCTGGACTGATCTTTAAAGGGTCGGGGTTTTACATCACCGACTATCGCAGCGAAGGTTACAAGTCGGCGGCGAAGAAGGAATCGTCCGGCAGCGTCAGCGCCACGAGCAGCAAATCCACGGCCAAAAAGTCTGGTTCCAGCGAAACGGGGGCAAAGAAATGATTAAATGCAAAGCCTGCAACTATGATAACCCGATTGGTCGTGTGCACTGCATGCAGTGCGGCGCGAAGATCGATCTGACCATGGTGGTGACGGAGGATCAGGCGACAGGCGCCACGGGCGAAGTGGTCGTCAAGGTCCAGAAGGCAGGTGGCGGAGCATCCATCGGGCGTGTGATTCGCAAGATTGTCAGCCTGGCCATCCTTGCGGTGCTGGGGGTGACGGGGGTGCTGGTCTGGCAGCAAATCCCATTTGAGGACATGCCCAGCAGCGCGGCGTTCGCGCTGGCAGCGAAGGGAAGGCTGGACACGTTGAAACAAGCGCAGGAGCGCGGCACGCCGTTGACCATCACTTTCAATAACAAAGAGATCAACTCCTATCTTAACGACCCCGCATCGCCCCAGCAGGTGAAAGTCACACCGGACAATCCAGAGGCTGTGTTTCTGCCACGATGGGCCAAGTATCAGATCGAGTTGGGCAGCAACCGGTTCACAGCTCAGGCGGTGGCCGAAATACGCATCAAGAGTTACACGAAGCAGTTCATCTTTCGGTCGGACGGCTCGTTTGTGGATGGCGGTGATGGAAGGAAGGTGAAGTGGACCACCGCGTTCATCGGCCGACTGCCGTTGCATGCATTGCCGGGCGGTGATGTGGTGGCGCAGTTGTTTGGGAATCTTTGTTTCAGGTTTCAAGGATTTGACGCGGAGTGGAAACTGTTGAAAGAGGCTCGTGCGGTTGCGCTGGCGCCCAACAATATCGTGGTATGTGTTGGCGCGGCGCGCTGACGATGCGACCGGGACGGCAGAGTCTGTTGGCGGTGGCCGTTCTCGGCGCGTGGCTGATCAGTGTGTGTTTTTGCTCGGGGGGAACAACCAACGCGTTGGTTCGCGCTGTGGGTGTATCCGGCCAGGTTCACGCGTTTTGTTCTGACGCCGCGCTCGCGGCGGCCTTGGTGTCGTTCTGCGAGGATGTCCGCTCGAAGTTGATTACACGACTGGGGGTTGATAATTCGTGGCGTGCGCCGGTGGTGGTCATATTCCGGGAACGACCTGCGGACAGTGCGTTGCCGATGCCGGGGGATGTGGCGGGGTTGCGCTCCTCCGTGGTGTCGGTGTCCGGCTACTTGCGATTTCAGGTTGAAGCGGAGACGCCGCCAGCGGTGGATGTGTCACGATTTGTGGAAGCAATGGTCGGGATGTTCTGCTCAGAGATGGCGAACCGGAAGCTGGGCAGGGTGGAAGGTGGACAGACGATTGCGCGCGTGCCGTTGTGGTTGGAACATGCGTTGACGCGGAAACTGGAGGAGCGTCCGCGAGAAACGACGCTGGAGATGTTGAAGCAATCGCTCGCGGCAGAAAAGATGCCCACGTTCCGCGACATGACCGAGGCGACCGCGCTTCCAACCAGTCCCACAGCGGCCGCGCTCTACGGCGCGCAGTGCGAAGCGTTGCTGGAAGCTTTGGAGAACGAACCCGACGGTCGCGCGAAATTACGGAAGTTCCTGCTTGGTTTGAAGCGAAATGAGAACTGGATGACATCATTCCGCGCGGCGTTCGGAGAATCGTTTGGGCATCCGGTGAGCGCCGAGAAGTGGTGGTCCTTGGTGATGGTGAGGGTGTCGCACATGATCGTGGCGCAGAGTTATACGGCAGCCGAAACGCGGCGACGGCTGGCCGAGGCATTGGTGGTTGTGGTGCCGGAAGATGCGAAAGGGAAGCGTCCTCGCGATTTCTGGTCATCACTCTGGCCATACCACGGTAAAGCGCGCAAACGCATCAGCGGGGTGACGACGCTCGATAAGGTGCTGGAGTTCTGCGACGATCCGGAGGCATTGCCAGCGATCGTAACGCCGACCGAGGCGCGGTTGCAGGCGCTGGCGTCGCTGGCGCATCCGCTGTATCGCGGCGCGGTCAGAGATTACATCGATGGAATTCATTGGCTGCGAAAACGCAACGCAAGACAATTCAAGACGTCGGTGGCGCGGGCATTGCAGGAGAGCCGGCAGGCGGATCGCGATTCGGAAGCCATTACGAACTATGTCGGTTCGGTGGAGGCATCGCTATTCCCGGAGGATCTTGCAAAACGGTTTGGGGCGTGGTTCAAGCAGGGAAAACCCGGCGAAGCCGGCATGCCGTCACCAACGCCGATGAAGAACTACCTGGACGGTGTAGAATCGTCCATGCAACGACGACAATAGTCCTTGCCAAGGTTGTGTTGCGGTGGAAGATTGTTGTGGTTATGAAAGCTGGATACGTGCTTGCGGCTGTAGTGGTTGCCCTTGTTAGTGTGTGGCAACCGGTTTTTGGCCAAGGGAGGAGTGGAATTCAACCCTTCGAACAGAGGCGTGCGGATATCATCACGCCGGGGAGCCTGTACAAAAACCGGACGTTCAACCAGAATACGCCCGGAAATTTCAACAACGCCAATCAGCCAGGCAACCGCAGTTCTTCAACCCTGCCACAGAGTACGGCGACGCAACCGCTATCCAAACCGATGACGCTTGGCACGGTCCAGCAACCATCTACAGGTGGGGCCCTGCCGAACACCACGACATCGCAGGTACCGTCTTTCACGTCGTCATACAAGCCGATGCAATCCACTCCGCAGGCGACGCAACAGCAGCCGATTTATACCATGGGGCAGCAATTCACGGCATCGCAGCGATCCACATTCTCCTCTTCGTCGTTTGACACCCGGTTTTCGGCGCCGATGCAGCAACCGAGCTATTTGATGTCGCCTCAGTACATGGCTGCGTCTCCGTCACCCTTTGGCGGGCAGCCCAATGCGATGTTTACGCCTCCGGCCAAACCAATTTACACTTTGGATCCATCGGCAAACACATCTTCGATGTTCTCGTCTGGTAACACCTCAATGACCGGGCTTCAACGCACACCGCCACTGCAGCTTTCGCCCATGTCGTTGTCGCCTCCCACTTCTTCCGCCCCTCTCGCGACGCCCCTGAATACGCCATTGACCACGTCGCCAAAACAGCCCTTATACGTGCCGGAATCGCCGTATATACAGCCGCCGCCTGCGCGACGTTAGGGGCGGGACGAGTATATTTCCTGTGAAAGGTTCCAATCGTATCTGGGGAACGGCCGCGATTCTGATTCTGGCGATCGTTGGTTGCGCTGCCGGTCTCGTGATTATTTCCAGCCACGCAGCGAAGATGGATGTTCGCCGGAATCGGGTGGCTAATATTGATCTGGCGATCCGGCAGGCATTGGACACGGCCAAGGAAACGTTGAACAAACGATTTGCGGATGCAGTCGGCTTGGAACTGCCCGGGAACACGCGAACGATCGACATTGAGGTTGCGCGTCAATTAGTGGACAAGCACAGGCGTGTGTTCAACTTCTGCGAGGAGGAGATTTCATCTCTGAACAGCCAGAGACAGCAGAATGAGCGCGTGATCCACGATCTCATGCGAGGCGTGAACGAATGCACGATCCTCACTGTTGTGTGCGTGATTCTCGGGTTTTACTCCGCGTTTTGGTTGCAGCGATATGCGTGAGTGTTTGGCTGGCACGTTGATGAGGCTCTGTTCTAGGGGCCTGCCTTTGTACCCTTGCACAAAGGGCAGTCGATTTCGCTCAGCATCAGGTTCCCTGCCTTGATCAGTCCTACGTCCGGAGCATACAGCGTGTCCTGGCTGCGGCTTGTCAGGCTGCTGGATTCCCGTGTGCGAAGACATCTCTCGAAAACCTTCGTGGATGTGGTCAGAGTCTCGGTCGTGCTGATGACCTCGGCGCGGTCCATTGCGACTCCCGGCGCCACCTCCCTGTGATACTTGTCGCCTACAGCAGGTCGGCCCGGCATCAGAAGACCCAATCTGGCGCCGTTTGCTCCCGCCATCCATGTCCCTTTGTGTCCAATGAGTTTGCCGTTCTCGTAGGCGTCCACATCCTTGCCAAAACAATAAACGTCGCCGGTTGTTCTGCTGATGGCGACATAGCTTCTGGACACCTCAACCAGTCTGCCATCCTTCATCCACCGGTCTTCAATTACGCGAGTCTTCACACCATCAATGATTTTCGTCTCATTCAGGACGCTGATGGCTCGTGTTTCTTTTCCATCTTGAAGGAGCAGTCGGTGGCGCGGCCATAGAAAGAAGAAGGGGTTCTTGCCGCTGTCGCTCAGGTCCGCCTTGTACGGGGAAAATGAGTCGCACCATGGACGTTCCTCCTTTTCGACGGCCCGACCGGCGGCGTGAATGGTTGGCGGAAGAATCAGCGTCAAGGAGGCCAGGTGCGCAATGAGCATGCGTAAGTTCATTATGTTACGTGTCCGTGCAACGTTATGATTTCGGCGGAGGAGTCTTCGACCCCTTTGGAATGATTCCCATGGACGTGATCAAACACAAGGCCGTGGCGATTAACGTTCCCTCCGGCCATTTCAGCCAGCCTTGCCACGTTGCAGAAATGATGACCATCAAGCACGCGAGGGTCACTTCCATGCCTTGCTTCAGTCGTAGGGAGGCGGGCAGGGCACGCCAGAATCTTCTCAGAGGGTGGTCAACGCCGAAGTGTGACGCGATTTGCCGACTCGCGTTTTCGAAAGAATACCGCAGGCACCGCAACGCCAGGAGCGCCATGCCTTTGCTCGTTGGCGCGAAAATGCAGCCTGTGGAGGTTTCCAACTTCTCGTCGCCAAATCGTGATTTGTAGATGGATTCACCAATGCCGAAGTCGAGTTTCTTGACCCCTTGTTTGCAGAGATCGCCGACCATGTGCAGGAAGAGAATCATACCGGGATCAAATTCCTTGAACTCCTGAACATAGCCCGTTGTGTCGAGACGCAGGGTATCCCGGTACAGCGTGCCGATCCAGAAAGCGATGGGGCGTTTGTCCACGTAGAGCAAATAGGCGCGCAGCCATTGGTTGCGCGAGGACAACTCCAGAAAAGCTCTTCCTTCAGCGGAGGGTCTGTAGCTGCCACCCCGGCGATACTGATAGGTTTGCCGCGCAACTTCCGCCGCAGCTACTCCAAGCTCTTCAATGTCAGCGGGCTGCGTGAATGATCGGAAATTAACCAAACCAGGGTGAGCCGCCTCCAGTTTGCGCTGTTTCTTGCGAAAGACCGAACGATGGGCTGACGAGATGCGACGGAGAAATTCATCCAGTGTGCCGGGCAGATGCCCGATCCATTGAGTGACATGCATCTGACCGTGGTCGCGGCAATGCAGGGGCGGAATGGAGCGAACGGCGTCGTCGAGGTGGGTTCCCTTTTTCAGCCCGCCAAACATGACGGTGTCGAATTCGCCATGCCGAAGGTTGTTCATGACCTCCGAGATGAGACGATGGCATGCCGTCGCGGATCCGCCATCAATAACGCCACCCTCAGGAACGATCAACACGGACACAGGTTCGGGACGTTGACTTTGGGATTTCAGCCAGAACCTCCAGGGACGCTGCTCGATCCGCCCGACCAGGATGGCAGACGGGGAAGTGACGGCTGAACACACGATGACGTGCGGCCGGACAAAAGCAGGGCGCTTGGCGATGATGGTTTTGAAAAAGTCCAGGTCTGCGGCGCAATGTTGACAAAGCTCCTTCCACGCAGGACGGAGGGACTCGAGTTCATCAAGCGACCGGAAAACCGAAATGGCGGGCGTCAGAGTTCTTGCGACGGACGGTGCGCAGATGTCTTTTAATGACATGGAATCCGAGCCCGCCGGCACGGGGGCGGGATTCTGCGCTGGCATTGCTGGTTTCTCCATGTCAACCCACCATGAACGCGAAAATAAACGCCGCGCCCGTCCAACTCAAGGTGAAAACCTCTCCAGCAGTTGCTATCCCACATGACGAATTGTTTGCACGAGAGCAGGAAACAACTTCCATATGGCTTCCTGAAGGAGGCTTCAGGAGGGGATCGGTCCTGTTGGACGTTGAATCATGGCAGGATCTGTTTCCTGAGTCTGCGCAGGACACCTACGGCAGTGATGAGGCACAACGCCGCAGTCATCAAAGTTCCTTCAGGCCATTTGATCCAGTTCTGCCATGTTCCGAAGACGATGGCCGCCAAACACAGCAGAGATGTTTCCACCAAGAGTCGGATTCTCACGAGTGCGGATATTCCCACTTCCGCGCGACACTAGCAGGGAGTGTTGCGCGAACGTTGATGTTTCTTGGTTCCCGGCGAGGCGTAGGAAGCACATCACGGTTTCTGCGTTGGACCCGTGCCTGTTCTGCGCACGACCGCCAGCGCCGTGACGACGCACAGGGCGGCGCAGATCAGCGCGCCTTCAGGCCATCTGAGCCATCGTTGCCACGTCCCCAAGATGACCACTGCCATGAACACAACGGCAATCTCCACCGTCAGTTTGATCTTCATGGGCTGGATTAATACCACCAACACAACTCAGTGGCGAGCGTTTTGCGCGCTTGGATCCGTTCGCAGCAGGGTGAAAAACAGGGCAGGGGAGTGGAATTCGAAAGCGCGACGCTTTCGGTGCTGCGGACTCACTACTGCGATGAACAGAAGTTGCCGGAGCAAGCACTTCAGGTTTGGCTTCGCCGGCGGAAGCGTCGCCGCGAACCCGCCAGAGCGGCCAGACCCAGTCCCAGCAACACTCCCGTCGAAGGCTCCGGCACAAAGACAATCTGTCCGCCGTTGTCCAGGAACACGTTCGCCAGCCCGTAGCCGTCCTTGTTGAACTCCGTGATCGCTTCGCCCGCCACGCCCCTCAGCGTCTTCGTCCCGCTCCCGTCCTCATAGATG
>JACRJX010000043.1 GCA_016235595.1 Verrucomicrobiota bacterium | reverse complement strand
TTCGTCGAGATCGAGGAAGGCATTGACGGCATGGTCCACGTCAGCGACATGAGCTGGACGCGGAAGATCAACCACCCCAGCGAGCTGCTCAAGAAGGGCGACAAAGTGGACGCCGTCGTCCTCGAAGTGGACGGCGCTCAACAGCGCATTTCGCTCGGCCTCAAACAGCTCGGCGAAGACCCGTGGAAGCAGATCGCGCAGAAATACAAGGTCGGCGACATCGTCGAGGGCAAGGTCACCAAGCTTGCCAGCTTCGGCGCATTCATCCAGTTGCAGGATGACATTGACGGACTGGTCCACATCAGCCAGGTCAGTGAAGAGCACGTCGAGAAGATCAAGAACGTGCTCAAGGTCGGCGACAATGTCCGCGCCCGTGTCATCAAGATCGATGGCTCTGAGCGCCGCATCGGCCTCTCCATCAAGGCGGCCAACTACAACGCCGAGCAGCTTGAAGCGGCTCGTGAGGAGTTCGACAAGCTCAAGCCTGGCGAAGACATGGTCGGTCTCGGCGAGGCGTTCGAGGAAGCCGAGAAGAAGCAGGTGGAAGACAAGAAGGACGAAGGCAAGAAGTAGCCGTCCTGCAAACGATAGATTCCGAAAGGCTCCGGTGGCAACACCGGAGCCTTTCGTGTTTTAGGGCGCTGCCGAAACTGTTTTCGTACGGGAGGTCTGTGCAGTCAACTCTGCGGGCTGCTCAGAAACCTGTTCCTTTCGTGATCGTCTTGACGCGGCAGAGGAACATGTTCGCGGTGATGTAGAGGATGGAACCGTCGTCGCCCCAGGCACAGTTGCCGGTGGCTTCGCCGGTCTTGATCGTACCCAGGTGTTTGCCGTCGGGGGAAAAGATCAGCACACCGCCGGGGCCGGTGGCGAAGATGTTGCCGCGGCCATCGACTTTCATGCCGTCGGGCAACCCTTTACGGCCCTTGCGCAGCGGTGTGGCATCGAAGAACACACGGCCGTTGGCGAGCGTGCCGTCGGGCTTCACGTCGTAAGCCATCCAGATCGCGCGCTGCGAGTCGGAGTTCGCGACGTAGAGCGTCTTCTCGTCGGGTGAGAACGCGAGTCCGTTGGGAAAGATCAGTTCATGGATCAGTAACGTCAGCCCGCCGTTTCTGGCGAGCCGATAGACGCCGTTGAAGGGCAGTTCTTTGGTGGGATCGTTGTTGAGTTTCGGCAGGCCATACGGCGGATCGGTGAAGTAAAGGTCGCCGTTGGATTTGAAGACGAGATCGTTGGGGCTGTTGAGCCGCTTGCCCTCGTAGCGATCCGCGAGCGTGGTCTTGCGACCGTTTCTCTCCAGCCGCGCGACGCGGCGGTCGCCGTGCTCGCAGAGGACCAGCCGGCCCTCAGCGTCAAGCGTGAGACCGTTGGAGCCGGGTTCCTGCTGGCCGGACTTCAGTTGGCCGGTGTAGCCGCTCGATTTCAGAAACACGCTGACGCCCACCCTGGTTGTCCACCGATAGACCGTGTTGCGCGGCACGTCGGAGAACAACAGGCAGCCCTCGGCCGGCATCCACACGGGACCTTCGGACCAATCAAAACCCTCGGCAATTTTCTCGATGACCGCGCCGGGCAGAATGAGTTTGTCCAGCGCGGGATCGAGCCGTTCGATGGCGCCGAGCGTGCCGGTGGCGGATTGTTGGGCGTGGGCGAGCGGGAGGCAGAGAGTGGCGGCCAGGGTAACGACGAAGACTGTTTTCATGCCATCGGGCAGCCTACAGACCATCCGCCAGCGGTCAAGTGCAGGATGGCTGCCAACACACACTGGCAACGCTGACGCCAGCCTCTGTGTTGGCCGCGACAAATGACACGCCGCCGGGAGAAAAACTTTGACAGGTCTTGGACGATGGCTATACTGCGCCGAAATTGAGAGGTTATTATGGCTGAGACTCCTTCGGCGGGCGACGCTAGTAAGCAAGAAAAGAAAGACACGGTGCGCATCACATTGCCACCCCGGCCGGTGCCGCCATCGGCCGCCGGTGCGGCTGCCAGCCCATCCGCCACGGGAGGAGCGCCAAAGTTGGGTGCCACGGTAGCGGCCATGCCGGTCGTGCCGAAGAAAGAGACATCGCGGCTGAAGAAAACCACAGGCAGTGTTCCCGGCGCCACCAAGCCGGCTGCGCCTGTTGTTCCGCCGCCCACCATCCGCGCCCAACCCATCGGACAGGTTCCGTCCACCGTCACAGCCGCGGCGGCTCCTACCGCGACCACAGCCTCACCGGTAGCCCAGCCTGCGTCGTCGTCTTCTGCCACGTCTGTGTCAAAGCCCACGGTCAAGTTGCAGACGGCGGATATTCCCAAGATTCCTTCGCCGCCTCTCGCGCCCGGTTCGGCTGTCCCGGCGCCCGCTCCAGTCCAGATGATAGCGGGTGGACCAACGCTGGTGGACTTGATATTGAGTATCTTGGTGGTGCTCGTTTCCGGCATAGCGGTCTGGTCTTTGCTGAAGGCGCACCTGGGTTAAACCGCGAAGCTCCGCGCAGTCATTCCCCGGCGGGACGTCGCTGTTCAAAGGATTTTGATTTATGGCAAGCTCCAATATTGTTCAAATCACCGCTGCCAATTTCGACGCCGAGGTGTTGAAATCCCCCCTGCCGGTGCTTGTGGATTTCTGGGCTCCGTGGTGCGGTCCCTGCAAGATGATCGCCCCGGTGCTCGACCAACTGGCCGTCGAGTTCGACGGCAAGGCCCGGATCGCCAAGTGCAACGTGGACGATGCCAACGAACTGGCTGCGCAGTATCGCGTCACGAGCATCCCGGCTTTGATCATGTTCAAAGGCGGCCAGGTTGTCGCGCAGGCTGCGGGCGCGAAGCCGAAGAAAGAGCTCCAGAAGTTGATCAGCGAAAACCTTTGATTGCCCCGCACGACGGCGCTTGTCGCTCCGTGCTTCACAGGAGGATTTGCCGTGCGCTACGCCATCTGTAACGAAACCTTCGCGCCAGCCGAGAAGATGCCGTGGGAACCCTGGCCGTTCGAGAAACAGTGCCGCTGCGCCGCGCAACTCGGCTACCAAGCGCTGGAACTCGCGCCGTTCACCTTCAGCCACGACGTCCGCACAATCTCCGCCGACGAGCGCAAGAAACTTCGCGATACCGCCGCTGCCGCCGGCGTCAAAATCATCGGCCTGCACTGGCTGCTTGCGTTCACGAAAGGCTTCCATCTCACCTCGCCCGACCGCGCCGTGCGCGAAGCCACCACCCACTACGGCGAGGCGCTCGTTGATTTCTGCGCCGACCTCGGCGGTGATGTGCTGGTGTGGGGTTCGCCCAAGCAGCGCGATTTGCAGGCGGGCGTGGAAATCGAGCAGGGCATGGAGTTCGCCGCCGGGGTTTTCCGCGCCATCATGCCGCGGGCCGCGGCGCGCGGGGTGACGATTGCCATCGAGCCGCTCGGCCGCCCGGACACCAACTTCATCAATACCGCCAAGCACGGCCGCCGGCTCGTCAGCATGGTGAACTGCCCGAACTTCGCGCTGCACCTCGACGTGAAGGCCATGTGCGACGAAGGCCGGCCGATCCCCGACATCATCCGCGAATCGCGCGGTGTCGTCCGGCACTTTCACGCCAACGACCCGAACCGGCGCGGCCCCAACACCAGCGGTCTCGACCACAAACCGTTTGTCGCCGCGCTGCACG
Organism: Verrucomicrobiota bacterium; assembly: GCA_016235595.1. Lineage (GTDB taxonomy): Bacteria > Verrucomicrobiota > Verrucomicrobiia > CAIQCK01 > CAIQCK01 > CAIQCK01. Next base: position 309,548 of record JACRJX010000043.1, on the reverse strand, counting down.
AGATCGGCTACGACGGCTACGTCTCCGTGGAAGTCTTCAAATACGATCCCGACCCCGAAACCATCGCGCGCCAGGCCATCGAGTATCTGAAGAAGGTTTACGTCTGAGCCGAAGCGATCCGGCTGCCCCCGCGCCGCGGGCTTGATTTTTTTGCATCTACTTTCCGCCGGTTCCCGGTAAACTACGCGGCCATGTTCATCAAACTGAAGTGCCTTGGGATCGCAGCGGCAGTTTTTGCAACAACCGCCTTCGCCAGCGAATGGCCGAGCTGGCGCGGGTCGCAACTCGACGGCGTTTCAGACGAGACGAACATCCCCACTCGCTGGAGCAGCGGCACCAACGGCACCCAGAACATCGCGTGGAAAGTCGCCATTCCAGGCTCAGGGCACTCCTCGCCGATCATCTGGGGCGACCGAGTTTTCGTGACAACCTACGTCGCCGACGGTGACAAGCGCATATTGCTCTGCCTCGACCGGCGCAGCGGCAAGACGCTCTGGGAGCGGACCGTGCTGACCTCGCCGCCAGAGAAGATGAACCGGCTCAACAGCTATGCCAGCGGCACGCCCGCCACCGACGGCCAGCGCGTCTGGGTCGCATTCCTGCAAAAGCCGAACATCGCCATCGCTTGCTATGACATGGAGGGCAAGGAACTCTGGCGCAAATCGCCCGGCACGTTCGCCTCCAAGCACGGGTTTTGCAGTTCGCCGGTGCTTCACAAAGACCTCGTCATCCTCAACTGCGACCAGGACGACGTGGCATGGATCGTGGCGTATGAGAAGAACACGGGCGTCGAGCGTTGGCGCACGGATCGCCCGAACCGCACGCGTTCCTACTGCACGCCGATCATCGTCGAGGCCGCCGGCAAAACACAGATGGTCCTCAGCGGCAGCGTGTGTGTTGCCAGCTACGATCCCGCCACCGGCAAACAACACTGGCTCATGGACGGCCCCACCGAACAGTTCGTCGCCAGCCCGGTTTTCGCCGAAGGCGTCTTCTTCATCAGCGGCGGTTTCCCGGAGCGCCACTTCGTCGGCATCCGGCCGGATGGCACGGGCAACATCACCCAAACGCACATCGCCTGGCGCCACAAGCTGGATGCGAAAATGGTTTCCTACGTGCCGTCGCCCATCGTATGCGGGCCGTATTTCTTCATCGTGTCCGAAATGGGCCACGCGAGCTGCCTTGAGGCCAAGACCGGCAAGATACTCTGGACGGAAAAACTCGGCCGTCATCACTGGCCGTCGCCGGTCCGCGCCGGCAATCTGCTTTACTTCCTCGACGACGACAGCAACACCCATGTCATCAAGGCCGGGCCGAAGTTCGAGCAAGTCGCTGTCAATCCGCTCGGCGAGGAGAAGGAATCCTGCTACGCCTCACCCGCCATCAGCCGCGGCCAGCTCTTCATTCGCACGCTCACCAACCTCTATTGCATCGGGAAGTGAGCGCGGGCGGTAGGGCTCGACGGGGTTCGCTCGACCAGCGCGGCCAGTCCGCCTCGTCACCTCGGCGGCTACGCACAGCCCCGACGTTCAAGTAGCCCCCGACGTGAGTCGGGGGAATGATGCGCCCGTCACGCGCGTCCCGTCCGCCGTCTCACGACGGCGGCTACAGCCACGGCCTGCGATTCCGGGCTTCTCGATTCGATGGCTCAACGCGGCGAAGCGACAACCACCCGGAACCCGTAGCTGGAATTCGAGACGCCGGGACCGAAGGAATTTCGACAGGCGCAGCGTGCCAGGGCGGGCATAAGGCCGTGGAACGAGCCACCCCGCAACACGCGTGACGCACCGACCTTCCAACACTCCTCATGCGCGCCCGTCGCATCATAGTTGTCCAAACACCATTCCTGCACGTTGCCGGCCATGTCCGCCAAACCAAAACCATTCCGCCCGCGCGCACCATAATGATCCACCGGCGATGTAAACTGAAAACCGTCCGCCGTCCCGTTCCAATTCAACCGTCCCTCGCCTTCCTCCTTCGAGTCGCCCCACCAAAACTTCGTCTGCGTGCCAGCACGGCACGCATACTCCCACTCCGCTTCCGTCGGCAAGCGCACCACCATGCCTGATGGCAGCCGCCCCGCCTTCCGCTCGCGCTCCGTCAGCCACTCGCAGAACATCACCGCATCGTTCCAACTCACGCAGCACACCGGATGGTTGTCTTCCGGCGCCGCGCCAAAGTTCGGGTCCCGCCAGCTTTTCCCCTCCATGTTTGTAAAGGTCTTGGCCGCCCGGTCGTAGCAGCAGGCATTGCCTTGCTTCTCCGCTTCGCTTGCGTGACCCGTGACCGCCACGAATTGTTTCCACTGGCCCACGGTCACCTCCGTTCGCCCCATCCAGAAACCCTGTTTGATCGCCGCCTTCCGCGGCGTTTCGCCCTCGCGCTTTATGTATTCCGCTTTCCCGCCATTGGCCACCGCCCACGCCTGCTCCTCCTTCGTGCTGCCGAGCAGGAACTCGCCCGGCGGGATGCCGACCAACTCCAGCGTCGCGCTGCCGCCGAGGGCCAGCGTGCAGACTTCGCCTCGCTTCGGATTGGCCGTCAGCGCCGAGTCGCGAGTCTCAGCCGGAGCCAGCACTTCGGTGTCCTTCGGCGCAGGTGCTGGCGAAGTCGAAGCTGTTGTTGTCTTCGCGCCGGACACATCCACGCCCATCACCATCCGAAACCCGTGGTCGCAAGTCGAGTGGTCCGAAAGGATTCCGTAGCGGAAGGCGCAGCGACTATAGGAGGGTTCGGCGGCGAATGTTCCGCCCCGAAACGCCCGCGCGCGGGGATTGCCCCTGTAACATTCTTCGTGCGCTTGTTTCGTGTCATATTCATCCAAGCACCATTCCCAAACATTGCCCAGCATGTCCGCCAGTCCCCACGGGTTCCGACCTTGGGCGCCGAAACTGTCCACAGGGGCTGCGAACTCATGCCCGTCAGTCTTTCCGCGCCAATTCAACCGTCCTTTGCCATCCTCCTTCGAGTCGCCCCACCAGAACTTTGTCTGCGTTCCCGCGCGGCACGCATACTCCCACTCTGCTTCCGTCGGCAGACGCACCGTGCAACCATCCGCCAGCCGTCCAGCCTTTCGGTCCCGTTCCGCCAGCCACCCGCAGAAGGCCGTCGCGTCGTTCCAACTGACGCAACTCACCGGATGGTTGTCCTGCGGTTCAAACCCAAAGTCTGGATCGCGCCAACTTGCCCCTTTCTTGAACACCGGCCTGCCGGACTGCGACGAGTATGACCCTCCCTTCTTTTCGCCGTCGGTGACATAGCCCGTTTCCTTCACAAACTGTTTCCACTGTCCCACCGTCACCTCCGTCCGGCCCATCCAGAAACCTTGCTTGATCGTGGCCTTACGCGGTGTTTCGCCCTCGCGATTGACTTCATTCTCCTTGCGGCCGTTGGCCACCGCCCACGCCTGCTCCTCCTTCGTGCTGCCGAGCAGGAACTCGCCCGGCAAGATATAGACCATCTCCGCGCCGACCGAGTTGGTGAAGACGTTGCCGAGTTGTTTCAGCGCGGCGGCGGCAGCGGCGGGCGAGATCATTGGCGTCCCGGCTTCAGCCGGTTTTGACGAAACAGATTCCGCCTGAAGGCCGGACACCAACGGGGAATCTTCACGCTCCTTCCACGGCGACCACAGCAACAACCCCGCGAGCACGGCCACCGCCGCAACGCCCGCGCCGCCATAGAGCATCATGCGCTGACGGCGACGACGAGTTGTTGAAGGACTGGCCGCCGCGCGCAGCGTTGGAAATTGCGTCGGCATGTCGGCAAGGTTGACCTGAAAGATGCGCTCTGTGCGCGTGAGGTTCTTCAGCGAACGCTCGCCCAGATCACCCAGGCTCACGCCCTCGGCCAGATGGTCGCGCACGAGTTGCTCGGTGGCGTTGGAAAGCAGGATCTGGCCGCCGTGGCCCGCCGCCAGCACGCGCGCCACGCGGTTGACGGTCGGCCCGAAGTAGTCGCCGCCGCGCTCCTCTGCCGCGCCGGTGTGCAGCGCCATGCGCACGCGCAACGGCCCCGTCGCTCCCCACGGCTCGGCCGACAGCGCGCGCTGCCCCGCCAACGCCGCCGCCATCGCGTTGGGCGCGGAGGCGAACGCCACGCAGAAAGCGTCACCGACGGTCTTGAACACGAAACCGCCATGGGACTCCATCGTCCGGCGCAGAATCTGGTTGTGCCGCTCCAGTGCGATCGGCATCGCCTGCGGGTGTTTCTCCCAAAGCTGCGTGCTGCCCTCGATGTCCGTGAACAGAAACGTGATGGTGCCCGACGGCGGCGCGGCGGCTGCCGTCTGCGCCGCTGTGAGTTTCTCATGCACGGCGGTCAGTTCGGCGATCAATTCCTCGTAGCTGGCGTGGCGCTCGCGCGGGTTCTTCTTCAGCATCTTGCCCACCAGCAACGCCAGCGGCATCGGACATGTCGGCCACACCTTGAAGATCGCCGGCGGCGGCGCGTTGACGTGGAGGTTCATCACCGCCATCGGTTCGTCGCCCTCGTAAGGCAGCCTGCCCGTCAGCATGTGGTAGAGCGTGCAGCCGAGACTGTAGATGTCGGCGCGGAAGTCTATCTCCTTTTTCGCGCTGGCTTGTTCGGGACTGATGTAGTGCGGTGAACCCATCATCATGCCCGTGGCGGTCATGCCAGCGGTGGACTGGCCGACGTTCTTGGCCAGGCCGAGGTCGCCCACCTTTACTTCGCCGGTTTTGGAGACGAAGACGTTGTCGGGCTTGATGTCGCGATGGATGAGGCGTGATTTGTTCCAGGCATACTGGAGAGCCTGGGCGACATAGACGGCGATGGCGGTGGCCTCGCGGGGGTCGAGCCGGCCGTGGCTCTCGATGCGGTTCCGAAGAGTTTCGCCTTCGACGAATTCCATCGTCATGTAGTGGCTGCCGTCGCTTTGGCCCGCGGCAAAGACCAGCACGAGATTGGGATGGTTGAGGCTGGCCGCGAGGGTGGCTTCGCGTTTGAAGCGGGCGACAAAGTCGGCGTCGGCAGCCAGATGCGGAGCGAGGATCTTGAGCGCGACAAGGCGGTTCAGGTTGGGCTGGCGAGCCTTATAGACAGCGCCGAAGCCGCCCTCGCCCAGTTTGGCAAGGATTTCGTAGCCCGCGAATGTCTGCCCTGAAAGTTCCGCCATAGCCTCTCTTGGATGGATGGAAACGGAGTCTAACAAGTCGCAGCAGCGCGTCAAGAACAGCATCAAGCCAAGCGAACCGCGCAACCAAGGCAGAACTGTCGGTCGTGTGATTGCCGATCGTACCCCCGACGTGAGCCGGGGGATGGGTCCGTCACGCGTGCCCTGTCCGCCGTCTCACGACGGCGGCTACAGACACGGCCCGCGATTTCGGGCTTCTCGATTCTTCGGCTCAACGCACCGTCCCCGCTGGAGCCAGGATGTTGCTTTCCGCCGGCTTGGCCGCTGACGAGTCTGAAGGCGTCGAGGCTTTCGCATCGGAGACATCTACGCCCAGAACGACCCGAAAGCTGTAGTCCTCGCAAATATTGGAGGGTGAAGCCATGGCGCGGCTCGCACATCGACAAAAGGCATATCCGTTACGGAACGAACTACCCCGCATCACATGGCTACGAGTGAAATCGTTCCACAACTCCTCATGCGCGGCTTCGGCATCATATCGGTCCAGACAGTATTGCCGAACGTTGCCCAACATGTCGGCCAAGCCAAACCGATTCCGTCCGCGTTCCCCAAAACTGTCCACTGGCGCAACAGACTTATACCCGTTGCCTTTGGCGAACCAGTTTAACCGTCCCTTGCCGTCTTCCTTGTTGTCGCCCCACCAGTACTTCGTCTGCGTCCCCGCGCGACACGCATATTCCCACTCGGCCTCCGTCGGCAATCGAACCACAAATGCTGCGGGCAGATGGCCTGCCTTCCGTTCGCGCTCCGTCAGCCACTCGCAAAACGCCACGGCATCGTTCCAACTAATGCAACACACTGGATGGGTATCGTTCAACGCAAAGCCAAAGCCCGGGTCTCTCCAGTTGATCCCCTTCCTGGGTGCGTACTTCTTCTTGACCACGTCCCAAGCCGATGCCTCGCCTTTTTCCTCGGCCTTTGTCACATAACCTGTCTCCTTCACGAACTGCTTCCACTGGCCTACGGTCACTGTCGTACGGCCCATCCAGAAGCCCTGCTTGATCCTGGCTTTGCGAGGCCCCTCACCCTCACGGAGCAAACGCTCGCTCATCCCATTGGCCTCCGCCCACGCCTGTTCCTCCTTGGTGCTGCCGAGCAGGAACTCGCCGGGCGGGATATACACCATCTCCGCGCCGACCGAGTTGGTGAAGACGTTGCCGAGTTGTTTCAGCGCGGCAGCAGCGGCGGCACCAAAATTCTGGGTCTTAGATTTTGGATTGAGGATTGAGGAAGAATCGGATTTCCACGGCGACCACAGGAACAATCCTCCAAGCATCGCGACTGCAACCGCACCCGCGATACCATAGATCATCGCTGGAGATGTTTTCTTTCTGGTCATTGGCACCGTTGGTGTCGCAACCGCCGGCGTCTGTACTCGTGCGCCCTCCCGGGCTTGTTGCGCCGCCACCTGTGCGTTGACCGCCGCGGGACGCGCGCTGGCCTCGGTGGGTCGCGGACCGCCGACAGCAGGCAGCTTGCCGTGAACCTCCATTAAATCGGCGATCAGGTCCTCGTAGCTCTGCGGACGATCAGAGCGCCGTTTGGCCAGCATCTTGCCCACCAGCATCCCCAACGGCACCGGACAGCCCGGCAGCGCCCGGAAAATCGCCGGCGGTGGGTCGTTGACGTGCTTCATCATGATCGCCATCGAGTCTTCGCCAGTGTAAGGCGGGTGGCCGGTGAGCATGTGGTAGAGCGTGCAGCCGAGGCTGTAGATGTCCGCCCGGAAATCGATGTCCTTCAGCCCGCGAGCCTGTTCGGGCGCGATGTAATGCGGCGAACCCATCATCATGCCCGTCTGCGTCAGGCTCTCTGTAGACTGGCCAACGCTCTTGGCCAGACCCAGGTCGCCCACCTTCACCTCGCCGGCGTTGGAGAGGAAGATGTTGGCGGGCTTGATATCGCGGTGGATGAGACGGGCCTTGTCCCACGCATACTGGAGAGCTTGGGCCACATAGACGGTGGTGGCCACGGCTTCGCGGGCGTCGAGCCGGCCATGGTTGGCGATGTGGTCCTGCAAGGAAAGGCCGTCCACGAACTCCATGACGATATAGTAGGCGCCATCGCGCTGGCCCGCGGTGTGAACGAGCACCATGTTCGCATGGTTGAGCTTGGCGGCGCTGGTGGCCTCGCGCATGAAACGTGCGACGAAGGCAGGGTCATCGCTGAGATGCGGGGACATGACCTTGAGGGCGACGAGGCGGTTGAGAACCGGCTGGCGGGCCTTGTAAACTGCGCCCATGCCGCCCTGACCGAGCTTGGCAAGGATTTCGTAGCCAGCGAATGTTTGGCCTGTCAGTTCCGCCATGACACCCTCGGATAAACCGTGACGAGTGTAACAAGCCGCGGCGGCAGGTCAAGCGCCCCGGGCGGTCTCAGCAGCAGGCATTTCCGCTTCTTTGATGTTGGCGTCAGGATATTCGATCTGAGAGCCGGCCCGGCATTCGAGTTGGTCACAACGAACAAACTCGGTGAAGAACGCCCGCCGCCATCAGCCGCGGTCGAAGCCACCCAACCAGTCAAGAGTTCGAGCTGTGTTTGTTCTTTCGCTCTTCATAAGCTCGAATGAACGTGTACAAGACGAAGCCGAGGCCGAGTTGGGCAAAGGCCAAGGCGGCCAGAAAGAGGGCATCCAAGATGTGGGTGCAGTCATGCGTCCATGCTTCCAGCGGGCCAAGCAGGTTGACTAGAGTGAAAATCATGGAAACCCAACTTAACCCTGAAAGCAGGATAGCGGTCACCGGGATCATCAACAAGGATGTCTTCACTGCGGCGTATTGTTGAACACGTTTTCTGGAAAACACTCCGATCAGCAAGACCGCGAAACCGATCAATACCGGACAGACCACTATAGAGGTGGCGATAGATGCCCGGCTTCTGAAGAAACAGTCGTCCAAGTCTATATATTTCTCTTCCTCGTATATCTTCTGCCATGTCTCTCCGACTCTCTCAGACAAGGTCACGATAACACCATAATCCCCGCTGGTTAAGCCTCCTATGGGATAGAGCACGATCGCGTTGGTTCTACCCCCTGACTCAAAAACACAAACGGAAATCCAACGGAGAGTAATTAGTCCAAGCGATAACTGTCGCGATGGAATGAGGTGCAGCGACGAAACAGTGGGGCCGATATCCAATCCGTCAAGGCCGGAGAAACCTCTTCGAGTTCGCCATGTCCACCCAAAGTACCCCTGCTTAAGCAGTTTAAAACCTCCCGCGCGCTTCAGCTCGGGATATGTCTCCACAGCATAACAGGAGAGAACGCGAGAATCCGGGGGGAAACACAAAAGGCGCGTGCCGGGCGGCCGGTCGAAGAGGTCCATGGGCAGGAATTCCGTCCCGATGGACGCAGCACACCACAAGAGAGATACCCGCCAGATGAACTGGCTGTATCGACCCGGCGTGTGGGGCAGGATTCGATGGCTGATTGCAAATAGCAGCCCACCAGCCCCCGCTGCGAGGACCATAGGCACCGAGACGAGGTTCCATGGCATCAGTTCAATGAACATCCATCCAAGACCACGTTCTATCGGGCATGAGATGCCGATGACACCGCCAATAAAGGCCGCCAGCACGACAGCTGCCATGAGTGCGATCGTCGTTACTTTCATCTCATCCCTGCTTTGAACATCTGACACAAACAACCCGCCGCAGACAGAACTGTTTTATGGATACTCCCCTCAGAAGACAAACTGGACAACCTTGTTTGTTTGGCTGCGAGAGTAGGCAGCAGTCGAAGGGCAGTCAAGTGCGTTGGGCATCGCCACTCTTTCACAGCGTTGAAACAACCCGATTGAAGTATTACCCTGCCGGCATGGATAAGGCGAAGGTTGCGGAAATCCTCGATGAGATCGGGACGCTGCTGGAGTTGAAGGGCGAAAACCCGTTCAAGTCCCGCGCCTATCACAACGCGTCGCGGCTGATTGACGGCCTGCAACAGAATCTCGGCGAACTCATCGAGACGGGCAAGCTCGGCGAGCTGAAAGGCATCGGCGAGGCGCTGACGCAGAAAATAACCGAACTGTGGAAGACGGACCGGCTCGGCTACTACGAGGAACTGAAGGCGTCGCTGCCGGGCGGGCTGATGGAGATGATCACCATTCCCGGCTTCGGTCCGAAGCGGGCGCAGGTCGTTTACAAAAAGCTGAAGGTGGACTCGGTGGAAAAACTGGAGGCGGCATGCAAGGACGGGCGCGTCGCCGCGCTCGAAGGCTTCGGCGAGAAATCGCAGGAGAAAATCCTCCAAGGCATCGAGCAACTGCGGCGCTTCGCGGGGCGGCACCATTACCACACGGCGTTCGCCGTGGCGCAGCCGATCCTGGAAGCATTGCGCGCGCACCCGGCCACGATCCGCTGCGGAGCGGCCGGCAGCCTGCGGCGCTGCCGCGAGACAATCGGTGATCTCGACTTTCTGGTGAGCGCGAAGGAGAAGGATGCGCCAGCGTTGATGGAGATGTTTGTGCAGCTGCCGGGTGTCACCTCAGTAAGCGCCAAGGGCGACACCAAGTCATCGGTCGTGCTCGACGGCGAAATCCAGGCGGACCTCCGCGTGGTCAGCGACATGCAGTTCCCGTTCGCGCTGAATTATTTCACCGGCTCGAAGGAGCACAATATCGCCCTCCGCGGCCGCGCGCTCCAGCGCGGGCTGTCGCTGAACGAATACGGTTTCAGCAAGGCCGGCAAGGAAAAGGACGCGGCCGGCGCGCGCGACGGCGGCAGCGTCGTCAAGTGCCGCACCGAGGAGGAAATCTACAAGGCGCTCGAACTCGATTACATTCCGCCGGAGTTGCGTGAAGACAATGGCGAGATCGAGGCGGCGGAAAAGGGTGAACTGCCGGCACTGATCGAGAAGGAGAACCTGCGCGGCGCGCTGCACAATCATTCAACCTGGACCGACGGCCGCGAAACGATCGAGACGATGGCGGAGGCGGCGCTGGAACTGGGGCTGGATTATTTCGGCATCGCCGACCACAGCAAGAGCGAGTTTCAGGCGCGCGGCCTGAAGGACGAACAGATTCCCGATTACATCGCCGACGTCCGCAAGACGAACGAAAAGTTTAAGAAGCACGGTTTCCGTGTGTTTGCCGGGATTGAGGCGGACATCCTGGAGGATGGCTCGCTGGACTACAGTGACGATATCCTGGCGCAGTTCGATTACGTTGTCGCCGCTGTGCATCGCCGTTTCTCCCAGGACGAGAAAAGCATGACGACGCGCATCGTGAAGGCAATGTCCAACCCGCTCGTGACGATACTGGCGCATCCGACGGGCCGGCTACTGCTGGAACGCGAAGCTTACGCGGTGGATATGCGCGCTGTGATCGAGGCGGCGGCGCACGGCGGCGTCATCATTGAGATCAACGCGCACCCTCATCGGCTCGACATGGACTGGCGCTGGTGGAAGTTCGCGAAGGAGCGCGGCGTCAAATGCGCCATCAACGCCGACGCGCACAGCATCGCTGACCTGCAATACCTCGCCATTGGCGTCGGCATCGCTCGCAAGGGCTGGCTGACGAAAGCCGACGTGATCAACTGCCTGCCGGCGAACAAAGTGGAGGCGGCATTGAAAGCGAGGAGAAAATCGTAAGACGCAATTCGTGATTCGTAATCCGCAGCCGACACGCAACCGCCGTCTCGAATCACAAGTTACGAATCACGGGTAACGAATCATCATGAACGAAGGCATATTCCTCTCATCTCTTGCCCGCCGCTCCAGCAATCCGGCCATTTCGTGGCTGATGAAGCTGACGCTGGACCAGCCGCATCTCATCTCGCTGGCCGCCGGTTTTACCGACAACGAAACGCTGCCGGTGGCGGAGGTTGGCGCGCTGACCGCCGAGTTGGTGCGCGACGACGCGGCGGCGCGCGCGGCGTTGCAATACGGCTCCACGGCGGGCGACGCCGAATTGCGCAAGCTGACGCTCAACCGCGTTTGCGCGCAAGACGGCATCACGCCGGGCGCGACGCTGACGGCCGACGATGTCGTCATCACCAATGGCTCGCAGCAGTTGCTCTACCTGCTCAGCGAGGTGCTGTGCGATCCGGGTGACATCGTGCTGGTCGAGGACCCGACTTACTTCGTTTATCTCGGCATCTGCGAGGCGCTCGGCATCGAAGCGACGCCGGTGCGGCTGGAACCGGACGGCATTTCACCTGACGACTTGAAACGAACGCTCCAGCGCCTGATGGACAACGGCGTGCTCGACCGGCTGAAATTCGTTTATCTCGTCACTTATTTTCAGAACCCGACCGGCTGGACGACGAGCTTTGAGAAAAAGCGCGAGGCGTACGCCATCCTGCGGCATTACGAAGCCGCGGCGGGACATCCGATCTTTGTGCTGGAGGATGCCGCCTATCGCGACCTGCGTTTCGCCGGGCCGGACACCCCTTCGCTAAAGTCACTCGACATGGCCAACGAGCGCATCGCCTACTCGAACACCTACACCAAACCGTTCGCCACCGGCATCAAGGTTGGCTACGGCGTGTTGCCGCGGTCCCTCATGCGCCACGTGCTGCGCTCCAAAGGCAACCACGACTTCGGCTCGCCAAACTTCAACCAGTGCCTGATCGCGCTCGCGCTGCGCACCGGCGTCTACGACCAGCATCTGCCCAAGATGCACGCCGGCTACCGCCGGCGGAAGGAATTGATGGGCGACGCGCTGAAGAAATATTTCCCGCCAGCAGCCAAGTGGCAGGAAGCCAATGGCGGTCTTTATTTCTGGCCGGAACTGCCCGCGCAGCATGACACGGGCCGTGATGGCGCCATCTTCCGCGCGGCGCTCGACGCCGGCGTGCTCTACGTGCCGGGCGATCTGTGTTTCGCCAACTCGCCGCTGCGGCCGAAGCCGAACAACTGCATGCGCCTTTCCTTCGGCGGCACGCCCTCGGCCCAGATCGAGGAAGGCATCAAGCGGCTTGGCGCGGTGCTGCGCTCGCACGGGCTGTAGCGGCGCTACGCCTTTTTGAACCGCGCGCAGACGATGAGGAGGACGACCTGTTCCGCCGCCAACGCGCACAAGCTCGCGATGGGCGAAATACGCGCGCCGAGCGACGGCGCCATGCTGACCATCGCCGCCACGGTCAACACGAGCATGGTGACGTTCAAGAGTTTGGCCGCCGTCAACATGCGGCTGTGACCGGCCGCGAGCAGTTTGCCGTTGCGGTACTCGTTCCAGACGGCGATCAGCGGCAGGAACATCGAGATGCGCAGGACGTCTTTGATGAGCGGCAACAGCGCCGCCGGCGCTTGGAACGCGTGCAGCAACAGCCAGTCACCCAGCGGCGTCCACGCCAGCAAGCCGACGATCGCGGTGGCGCCAACGCCGGTCTGCACGCAGAACCAGCCCACCGTGCGGTCGCGCCGGTCGTGTGGATGAGCCCCGACCAGCGGCGCGCTGAAGAACAGCGACACCTGATGGATCATGAACAGCGGCCCCATCAGCAAATACGTGACGACGCTGCCGATGGCGGCGGTGGCAATGACGCTCTGTGGATTGGGGATGCGCGAAAGTCCGGCGTTGATGATGGACATCGTCATCGCGCCGGTGATCGCGGCGACGACCAGCGGCAGATAAAACATCGTCACGCGGCGGAACGTCAGCGGCGGCGCGGCGGCTTCGGAGCGCGGCTGCTGTTGCGGCAGCGTGTGAAACCACTTCCGGAAGCTGCCGAATGCCGACACCGCCTCGACCGCCATGCCCGCGAGGAAAATGACGCTGCCGCGCATGCCGCTGTCGAGCCAGCCTGTTTGTGTGAAGAGCGTCGCCAGACCGAGCATCATTACCACGCGGAACCCCATGCCGAGTGTGATCCAGAGCGTCTTCTGTTTCACCAACAGCACCGAATGAAAGACGCTGCGCAGCACCGAGAACAGCGAGATGAACATCAGCAGCCGGAACACGTCAACCGCTGCCGGAAAGAGTTCGTCGCGCGCGCCCATCCAGCCGTGAATCACAAGATACGCCAGTGGCGTCCACGCAACCGCCAGACAAATGAGCTGGTCCACCAAGCCGGCCAGCAGCGCTACGCGCATGTAGGTGCCCCAACCCGCGCGGTCACGCACAAGCGCCGCGCCAGTCTGCCGCAACATCACCATCGGCGATTCGGCCAGCACGCAAATGGAATTTGCGACGGCGTAGGAAGCGACCGACTGCGCCGGCTGCGAGGTGCGATTGAGCGAGCCGTTGATGATGGCGTGACTGATCGTCATCATCGCATTGCTGGCCGCCAGCGGGGCGTAGAACTTCCAGAGCGTCCATTGGCTGACGCCGCTTTCGGGAGGCGGCGCTCCGACCGGCGCTACGACGGGCACTTCCTCGTTGTCAAAAGGTTCGCTCACGAGACTCCCCGCAGTGTGCGGAGTCGCGGGGGGAAATTCAAGCGAACGGCAACACCCCCAGCCTTGCCGCCGCCGCTGCGGTCGCTTATAAGGTCTGCATGACCACCGACTTCGTTCGCCCCGACAAACGCCGGCCCGACCAGTTGCGCCGCGTGCGCATCCGCAAGAACTACGTCCGCTCCGCGCTCGGCTCGGCGCTGTGCGAGTTCGGCAACACGCGCGTCATCTGTGTAGCCAGCGTCGAGGAAGAGGTGCCGCGCTGGATGCGGGCGCAAAAAGTGACCGGCGGCTGGATCACGGGCGAGTATGCGATGCTGCCCTACGCCGGTGGCGAACGCAAACAACGCGAGAGCACGCGCGGCAAGCTCGACGGCCGGACAGTGGAAATCCAGCGCCTCGTCGGCCGCGCCATGCGCGCCGTAATTGACCTGGAGAAGCTCGGCCCGCGCACCGTCTGGGTTGACTGCGACGTGCTGGAGGCCGATGGCGGCACGCGCACGGCGGCGATCACCGGGGCGTTTGTGGCGCTCTGCCTGGCGCTGCGCAAGCTGCAAAAGGAAGGGCTGATCACCGACTGGCCGATCAAGCAGCAAATTGCCGCCGTCAGCGTCGGCATTCTCGAAGGCACGCCGATTCTCGACCTCTGTTACGCCGAGGACTCCAAGGCCGCCGTGGACATGAACGTGGTGATGACCGACGCCGGCGAGTTCGTCGAGGTCCAAGGCTCTGGCGAGGAGGCGACGTTCACCACCGCGCAGCTTCACCAGATGCTCGCGCTGGCTGAGAAAGGCGTCCGCGAGCTGATGACGCTGCAGAAGCGGGTGATTGGATGAAGAGTGATGAGTCTCGGAAGGTGCGGTTGGAAGGATTTGTGTTCGGCCAACTCTCAGCTTTTCACTCTTAACTCTTGATGTCTGTCAAAACGATGTTCCGCCATTCCTTCATTCATATTTACGGTGTCGGCCCGAAGCTGGAGCAGGCGCTCTGGCGCGAGGGCATCACCGACTGGCAGACGGCGCTCGACACGCCGCTGGAGCGGATCGCGCACGTCAAGGCCGACTGGGTGAAGCGCGGTTGCGAGGCGGCGTTGCGCGCGGCGGAACGCGGCGACCTGGCGCACTTCGCGCAGTGCTGGCCGTCGCGCGACGCGTGGCGCTGGCTGGGGGAATTCACCGACCACGCTGTTTATCTCGACATCGAAACCACCGGCGAGCCGAAGGAAATCGGCGAGATCACCTGCACCGGCCTCTATGACGGCCGCGCGCCGCGAATGCTCGTCAATGGCCGCGACCTCGACCAACTGCCGGAAGCGCTCGCGCCGTATTCGCTCGTGGTGACCTACAATGGCGGGCCGTTCGACCTGCCGTTCATCCGCGCGAAGTTTCCCGGCATCCACCTGCCGCCGCTGCACGTGGACCTTTGCCCGTCGCTGCGGCACGTCGGGTTGAAAGGCGGCCTCAAGAGCATTGAGCGGCAAGCGAACCTCGACCGGCCCGAAGTGGTTGAAGAAGCGGACGGATGGACTGCCGTGCTGCTCTGGCGCCGGCATCAGGCTGGCGATGACCGCGCATTGCCAACGCTGTTGCGCTATTGCGCCGAGGACATTGTTGCGCTGGAGCCGCTTGCGCGCATCGCTTACAATCGCCACCTCGACGCGCTCGCTGTGAAGCCACCCGGCGTGGCGCAGATGAAGCAAGCGCCTCGTCCGCGGCTTGATATGCCGTTTTCGCGCGAGTTGTTGGCGGAACTGACGGGCATTCACCTGCCGTCTGCGCCGTCCGTGGTTCGCGAAACGCCGCCCCCGTGGCAGACGCTGGTCCGTCCGCTGGTGATGGAATCAGCGCATGAGAAGGCGAAGGACTGGTTGAAACAAAAGACGCAACGGAAGGAAGACATTCCATGAAGAAGACCGCCATGATGATCGTTGTCACCGTCTTGTGCTGTGCGCTCGATCTCTACGCTGCCAGCCGCGTGCTGGCTGAAAACAACAAGAGCAATTACGTCATCCGCCTTTGCGCCGAACCAACGCCCGCCGAGCGCCACGCGGCGGAGGAATTGAAACGGTATCTGAAAGAGATCAGCAGCGTCGAGTTGCCGATCCGTGAGGCCGGCGCGTTGCCGGCGCGCGCCATTCTCGTGGGTCGCGATGCCGAGGCGGACCGGGCTGCGTCCGGTGTGGATTGGGCAAAGCTCGGCGGCGAAGGGTTTATCGTGCGCACCTGCGGGCCGCATCTCGTGTTGGCGGGTGGACGGCCGCGCGGGACGCTCTACGCTGTATATTCGTTTCTCGATCAGGAACTGGGCTGCCGATGGCTTGCACCGGATTGCAGCCGCATTCCGAAGCGCGCGCGGCTGGCAGTGCGCGACCTCAACCGCACGGTCGTGCCGCAGTTGGAATATCGCGAGACGTTCTCGTGGAGCGGCTACGACGGCGATTGGGCGGCACGGAATTTCAGCAACGGCCACTCGGTGCGGCTGACGGACGCGCATGGCGGCAAGGTCGTGTATCAGGGTTTCGTCCACACGTTCTACCCGCTGCTGCCGCCGGAGAAGCATTTCGCGCAGCACCCGGAGTGGTATTCGGAGCGCAACGGCAAGCGGTTCCACGAGCACGGCCAGTTGTGCCTGACCAACCCGGAGGTCGTGCGCGAGGTGACCGCCGCCGTTCGCGCGTGGCTGCGCAAACACCCGCAGGCCACCATCGTCTCGGTCTCGCAGAACGACTGGCACGGCTGGTGTGAGTGCGCGAAGTGCAAGGCGGTGGACGATGAGGAGGGCAGCCACAGCGGCACGCTCCTGCGTTTCGTCAATCAGATCGCGGAGAACATTGAGAAGGAGTTCCCGAATGTCGCGGTGGACACGCTGGCCTACCAATACACACGCAAGCCGCCCCGCCTCGTCCGCCCGCGACCGAACGTCATCGTGCGGCTCTGCAGCATCGAGTGTTGCTTCAGCCATCCGCTGGAGAAATGCCCGCAGAACAAGGCGTTTGTGGACGACATCGTCGGCTGGTCGAAGGTCTGCCAGCGGCTCTACATCTGGGACTACGTCACCAACTTCGCCCACTATCTCCTGCCGCATCCAAACTTCGACGTGCTGCAATCCAACATCCGGTTCTTCATTGCCCACGGCGTGCGCGGCATCTTCGAGCAGGGCGAATATCAGTCGCCCGGCGGCGAAATGCTGGAACTGCGCAGCTACATCATCGCGCGGCTGTTGTGGAATCCCGGCTACGGCGCGAAGCGCGCGCTCGACGAGTTTGTCGACGGCTACTACGGTCCCGCCGCGCCACCGATCCGCAAGTACATCCGGCTGCTGCACGACAAGGTGAAGCGCGACAACATCCACATCCGATGCTACGTCCAGCCGAACGCGCCATGCTTCACGCCGGAGATTGTTGCGCAGGCGGAGAAGCTCTTCGTCGAGGCCGAGCGACTTGCGGCGAAACAGCCTGAGATTCTCAAGCGCGTCCGCATCGCCCACATGCCGGTGCAATACGTGATGCTCAACCGCGGTCGCGCCTGGACACGCGATGCGTTGCGCGCTGGCAAGAAGGCCGGTCCGTTTGGCGCGGCTTGGTCGGAGAAGGAAACCGCCGACAAGTTTCTGGCAACTGCCGCCGTGGCGGGTGTGACACGAATCAGCGAAGGCGGACAGTTCGCGCTGTTCAAGGAGAAGTTGCTGGCGCGCATGACCGCGCGCAGCGCACGATTCGCGCCGCCGCCTGGCACGGAGCAGTTACCGGCGGGCCGCGTGGTGGATGTGCAGGACGACGAGTTCAGTCTCTACAAGGAAGGCACGCTCTGCAGCATCCGTGCCGACGAGACCGCCTCCGACGGCGCGTGCGCCTGGCTCACCGGCGCGACGCACGAGTGGGCGATCCAGTTTCATCTGCCACCGAACTACCTCAAGGCTGGCAAACGCTACCGCGCGTTTGCGGTCGTGAAGGTCCGAAAACTCGCCGACACCGGCGACGCATTCAGTGTCGGTCTCTACGACGCCGCGGCGAAGAAGAGCATCGCCAGCCGTCGCGTGACGGCCAAGAACGCGCCGACAGATTGGAAACCCTGCGATCTCGGCGTCTTTGAGGCGAAGGGCCAGCCTTACGTCTGGTTCGCCGGCTGCAAGAATGCCGCCGCCGTGCCGGAGATCCTGATTGACCGGGTTTATTTCGTGGAAGAAAAGGGCCGTTGATCCGCCGATGAAGACGCTGTTCGCAGTCTTCCTAGGCGTGGCCGCCGCCATCGCGGCTGAAAACACCGATCTCGACCGCGACCCGGCGTGGGCGCAGGCGCATCTCAAAGCCCCCATGACGGCGGACGAGACGCGGGCGTTCATGAAGCGGCTGGCGCAATTCGTGTTCGACAACCACATGAAACGCGATGCGAAGTCGGCGCAGCGCGGGATGATCTACGAATACTTCCACGTCGAACGCAAAGGCCAAGTTGACCAGTTCATGCAGGGTGAGGGACTGGACACGATGCACGACGGCGCATGGTTCGCAGCGGCGCTGGTCCACGCGCATCGGGCAACGGGCGACAAGTTCTACAAGGAACTCCTGACGCAATGGGTGCTGCCGTTTTACCTGAAGATGCTCAACCACGGCGACGAACTGTTCACCTCCGAGCGCAACGACGGCAGACCCGGCAACGACCGCGGCTGGCGCGGCAGCAAGGAGTGGCTGCTGCAAGGGCGTGAAAAGGGATTCGTGCCGTATTGGTGGGATGACGGCGGGTCGGTGAGCCTCGACATGCTCTCGCGTCGCGACAAGGACGAACACGTCAACTTCGCAGGACGCAACGAACTCGCCGGTCAGCCGAATCCTGATCGGCGGCTCAGCGGCTATTCGTTCGGCTCGTCGAACCACATGGCCCAGGATCTCGCAGTCATGTTGGAGGCGGCGTGGCTGCTCTTGAAAGACTCGATAGATCCGGCAGACAAGACACTGGCTGCGGAGGTTGCTGAGGCGGCGAAGAACCTGCAAGACTGCCGCGCGCGGCACGGGTCGCCCGGCATTCCCGCCGTGCGCGCGGCGCTGGCGATCACGAGCGGCGACGCGGCAATACGAAAGGCTCTCCCGGCAGAGACATGGAAATCCATCGGGACCGGCCGCAGCGATTACCGCCGTGCGCTCTACGACTTCAAGCCGGGTGAGCCGGTGACGATACCCGGTTTTGCTGACGATCAGGAGTATCGCTATTACGTCGCCCTTGCGCGCGAAGGCACCCTCGCAGAGCCGGCGGCGTTTCGGCTGATCTACGATTCGTTGACGTTGCCGATGCTCTACAGTCACTACAGCGACGACGCGCCGGCGCCGCCCGGTATCAACGTCTTCGATCTCGCGCCCTACAAGTTTGTGGACGGCAAGCCGGCCGATTACCGCTCCGACCGTAAAGGCCCCTCGAAGCGCCCGCGTCAGATCGGTTCGCGCATGGGGCCGCAGATTATGGTCTGCTGCGGCTGGGCGTTGCAGGCGTTACGGGCGTATCCGGGCATCTGGGAGGAACGCTGCCGGCGTGAAGCGAGTCAGGATGTGCGTGTCCACTTCGACGAGTTCCCAGTGGCTGGAAAACCCCTGGATGAAATGACACCGCTCGGGTCGGTGACGCTCAGCAACGCAACACTGCGCCTCGTCAGTAGTCGCGCGAAGTTGAGGATGGACGGTGAATGCAAAGGCGACGCAACGGTAATCAATATCTTCAACCGGCCCGACGCTCATGGCAGCCACGCTGTCGTCACGCTCGGCAAGGACAGGACGGTGCGCGCTGTAAACGACAAAGGCGAACCGCTGGTGGTTGAGGCCGAGATTGTTCCGACCCGCGACGGTTTCAAGATCAGTTACTTGCACCTGCCCTACACCGCGATGAAAGGCCAGAAGGCGTGGGCCAACGGCATCGAGCATGGGCGCTGCTCGGTCCAAGTCGGCGACGCGACGCGCAACTTCTGTCTCGCGAGCAGCGAGCGGCAGGTGGCGATGTGGTTGGAGCACGAATTGGCCGGTGGTCTGCGGACGTGGGAGGCGATCTTCGACAAATACGGCTACATCCCAACCGGCATCGGCTGCCACTCGGTATTGCCGGGCGTGGTGTGGGACAAGTTCTCCGATACCGGTGGCTACGCGCACCTGCTCAGTGCGGCAGCGCAGTGGTTGATGTATCTGGAGAAGAAAACCGACTGGGAAACGCGCCCCCTTTCAAGCGCGGCAAAATAGAGACCCCTTCCGCGTCACATTCGCCATCGCCGCTGCGCGCCACCGAACCTTCTCACCGCCTGCCGCCAGGCAATCTGCGTCAAGCCAGAGATCGAAGCGCGCATGGACTGCCAGCGGTTGCATTCGTTGAAGCAGAGCGTGCAAGGTCTTGCGGCCAGTTCGGCGCGGAAGTCGCGCGCGGCGGACGAGCGCCAGAGTTTGCGCGCGTCGAAGTCAAACTCGCGGAGGTTGCCGAGCTTGCGGTCGAGGACGAGGCACGGATACACGTTCCAGTAGGGATCAATGTAACCGAATGCCGTCCCGGCGACGCAGGCGATGCCACTTGTGGGGTCGCGCAGCCATCGGAGGTGGCTTTCGGTGAAATAATTCTGCCCGAAACCGGGATGCTTGCGCCGCAATTCCTCAATGATGCTGGCGAGTTCGTCGCGCGCCACGACGGGTTTGCAGGTTTTTTCGTTCCGGTAGTAGTGGGCCGACGGCAGCGCGCCCATGAAGGCGATCTTGTTTGGCGGCACACCTTCCCCGACGAGCCACCCGACCAGCGCGGGAAACTCGCGGTAGTTGTCGGCGGTGAGCGTGCTGGAGATCTCGGCCCGATAGAACGGATATCGTCGTTCCTGCTCGCACGCCCACTGGAAGAGCCGCCATGCGCGGGCAAAATTGCCGGGAATGCCGCGAATGCGGTCGTGGACTGCCTCAACGCCGTCAATCGAGACTCCGAAGTGGCGGAGATGACGGCCGCTCAGGCGCGAGAGGAGATGGCTTTCCCGCTCGATGATGCGGTCGGTTTCGATGGCGTTGGTAGCGCAGCCGGTGCGGTAGCCGCGGCGGTCCAGCGCAAACCAGAATTCCGCGATGTCGTCGCGGTTGAATGGCTCGCCGCCGGTCGTGGCGATCTGGATAAGCTGCGGGTTGCGGTCGAGGAACCGCTCGAACTCGGCGTGCGTCATCTCCTGCGATGCCGCCTCAGGTTGCTGACGGTCATGGGCCCAGATGTTGCAGTGTGAGCAACGACTGTCGCACTTGTAGGTGACACCGATGAGGAACTGCGACGGAAACGCCGGGGTTGGGTCCGCACCGGGCCGCAGCCATCGCCGCGCGTCGTTGCACAACGCCGCCCCGAGCCAGCGTGCCCACAAACGCAGGCTGTCACGACCGATAGTGTCGAGGGGAAGTTGGATGGCCATGCTTTGGGGAGCGGCGGAACCGGCCAAAAGTCGCGACCGCAACCACGGGAAAACTACTTCGCAGCCGGCTTCTTCTTTTTCACGGGTTCGAAATCCACATCGGTGGAGGTCTGTGTCATGCCAGCAGCTCCTCCGGTCGTCGTCGGTTGCCCTGACGCGGCAGCGCCGGCCAGCGGCGTGTTGAAGCGATCCCACTCGTTTCGGGAAACCGCCGCAAACTTGACGGCGGTGTCCACGTAACTGTCGGTGAGCGTTTGTTCGAGGCGCTGCGTCTGTGCGAACCAGGCAATGGCCACATAGTTCGCGCCGTGTGCGGCAGGCTGGAGAGATGTGGCAAGGCTGTCGTAGGTGGTGAACAAGGTCACCACGGACGTGGGCGCCAAGTCGCGCCACGACACCGGCTGGTCGGGACGGTCCTTGACGGTAAGGACGATCTTGTCGGCGTCTGCCTTGGTGACAGCTCCAACCAGCCGCGTGTTGGCGCGGGTCACGAGGTCGTTGCGAGCGTAGGGCGTCTTGGCGACGCCTTCAATGACCAGCGTCTTCAGCGCCGTCAGCCGCTGGTAAACCATCGCGCGGTCCTCGGCCACCTGCTTGACCTGTGGCGATTTCATCTTCTCGGCGGCGGCGGCGTAGGCTTTGGCCAGCGGGTCGAAGTTGCAATCATTGATGAAAGCGCCCACTGTGGCGTCCACCTGCTCCAGCGATTGTTTGTCGAGTGCGAACAGTTCGCGGACTTTTCTGGCGTGCTCCAGGTCATCCAGTTCTTTCGACTTGCCAGCGATGGCACTGTCAATGGCGGCGAACGGTGATTGCAGGAGTGGATGTTTCACCTGCGCTTTGAGGGCTACGATCTTCTTCCACGCTTCCGCAACCTTGCCGCCAGCGATCAATTTGTTGGCGTCCTCGATGCCCTGGGTCTGCAGATGGATTTGCGTCGCGATGGACTTCGCGTGCGGTTGGTAGAGCGTGACCCATCGCGGATCCAGGTCGGTCTTGGCGGCGGTGTAGGTGTCAAAGAACCTGGCACACTCCGCCAGCTTGCCTTCGCCCAGCGCCTGAACACCGAGGTAGAACTGCGCGAGAACCAGCGCGGCCGGCATCTGCTGTTTGAGCGCAGATTGGATCTGGTCGAGCTTGAAGCCGCCGCCGATCAACTGGCCAAGCAACGGGCCGTAGCTTTCCTGGTTGATCTTTTCCGGCATGATGCCGATCTCCATCTTCTCGCCGGCGGTGGAGAACGCCTTGCGGGCCTCCTCCGGCTTGCCCATCAGAAACAGCGCGGCGCCAATCTGACAGTCGAGAATGCTCTGCCGCGGAGGGTCGTCGTTCAATTTCTGCCGGGCTTTGCGGTAGGCTTCAATCGCCTTCGGATATTGGCCGGCGATGAGACTGTTGTCGGCGGCATCCCAGAGATCGAGCCAGCTCTGTTCGGCAGCCGGTTGGCCCGTCTGCTGTTCTTGCGTCGTCTTGGCGGAGGCTGTGTCGCTGGAACGGAACAGAATCTCGCGATACTTCCAAAAGAAATAGCCGCATGCGACGCAGGCCGCCAGCAGGACGATCGTGGCTATGACGCTCTTCCAGGAACCGCTCGGCGCGCTCGGTCTGGGGGCCGCGGCAACCGCGCGTCCCTGCGGTCTGCGTTTCTGCGCCACCACCTCCCGCTGATGAGCCACGGCGGAGCGTTTGGCTTCTTCGAGATCCTCAATCAATTCATCGTAACTGGAGTAGCGGTCCTCGCGGTTCTTGCGCAACATGCAGCCGATGGCTTGCATGGTTTGGTCGCAGATGTCCGGCGCGAATGTCTTCAGCGACAGCGCCGGCTCGCGCAAATGCTTGAGCACCACTTCGGTGGCGGTGTTCGCCTCGAATGGCGGGCGGCCTGCCAGCGCGTGAAACATCGTGCCGCCGAGCGAATACATGTCGCTGCGGAAGTCCTCGCGCTCGCCGTTGAGCTTCTCCGGCGCGATATAGTAGGGCGTGCCCCAAATGCCGTCTTCCTGCTTCTTCTCCTCCTCGGCGCCGGCGAATTGTGCCAGCCCGAAGTCCACGACCTTGGCCTGGCTTTCGGAGTTGAAGAGGATGTTGCCGGGCTTGATATCGCGGTGGATGACGCCACGCTGATAGGCCGCCTTGAGCGCGGAGGCCACCTGAATGCCGATGTTAAGCACGTCCAGTTCCGCCACCCGCTTGTGGGTCTCGATCATGTGATCGAGGCTGCCGCCCTCCAGCAGTTCCATGACGATGTAATACTGCCCGTCGGGCGCGTCAGTCTGGCCGAAGCTGAGAATCTGCGCGATGTTCGGGTGATTCAACGCGGCGGCGGCGCGCGCCTCGCGGGTGAAGTCCGCGACGAACTGCGGGTTCGCGGCCAGTTCCTTCTTCATCAACTTGACCGCAACGAATCGTTGCAGCGCCGAGTCGAATGCCTTGTAAACTGTCCCCATCCCGCCGCTGCCCATCGGAGAGAGCAGCTGGTAGTTGCCGATGATCATCGGCACAAGCAGCTTGGTGTTGCACGATGGGCAAAGAGCGCGGCTGAATGCCGCCAGCTCTGTCACGTCCAGATGCTGGCCGCAATTGGAACAGGCGATTTTGATCTTCTTCTTTGGTGTTGGTTCAGACATGTCCACCTTTGCTTTCTAGCACGGGCCTGCCCGCCGCCGCAAATGTAAAGCCAAGGTCAATCGACATCCGGCGGCACCTCCCCTGCGGGACACCTGCCCGCCACAAGCTTGACTCCATGCTTTGCCGTGATAGAAGCACCGGCTTCAACATGAACGAACCCTGGCACTTTTGGCTCGATGGGACGCGCGATCCAGCCATAAACATGGCGTTGGACGAGGCGTTGCTGCGCACCGCGCCTGATCGTGGCCGGCCATTGCTGCGCGTCTATGGCTGGAACGCGCCGGCGGTGAGCATCGGACTGCTCCAGAAATTCTCGCCGGACCTGGCTCCGGGTCGGCCCGTGGTGCGCCGGCCGACCGGCGGCGGGCTGGTGGATCACGCGCGCGACTCCACCTACACGGTCGTCGTGCCGACGACGCACTCGCTCTACGGGATGGCGACGGCGGAAAGTTACCGGCTCCTCCACGGCGCGGTGACGACGGCGTTGAAACTCGCCGGTATTGCCGCTGAGTTGGCGCCATGTTGCGGGCCGAACGACCGCAATGTCTGCTTCGCCGGGCCGGTTCAATACGATGTCGTCGTCGCGGGAGCGAAAGTCGCCGGTGCGGCGCAACGCCGGCTCAAGCGCGGCCTGTTGCACCAAGGCTCCATTCTCCTGCCACCATCCGCCACTGATTCTGGGCGTCCGCCTGCACTCGACGGCGCGTTGCGGCTCGGTTTTGAGCGCGAACTCGGCGCGTTCTTTGAAGAGTTTCATCCGACACCGGCGTTATTTGACTTGGCAGAACAACTTTGTTCAGAGAAGTATCAAACGCGCCAATGGACGGAGCGCTGCCGCGCATGACCGCAAACCAAAAAAGGAAAAAATGAAACCGTTTGATATCGGCCTCATGATCTGGGCCAACGAAGCTGAAACGAAGATTAACACGATCAGATCCCTCGGCCTCAGCGTGGGGCAAGTCGGCGTCCTCGGGCATGACATCAACAGTCCCGCCAAACGCCGCGCGCTGGCGAAACAGCTTCTAGGTTCCGGCATTGAGTGGGTGACGCTCTTCGCCGCGTTTGACGGCGAGAACTACGCCGACATCGCCTCCGTGCGCAACACCGTAGGCCTTGTGCCGCTGGCCCTGCGCGCCGCGCGGCTCGAGATCACCAAGAAACTCAGCGATTTTGGCTGTGAGGTGGGCATCAAACGCTTCGCGTTCCATGTAGGCTGCGTGCCGGAAAACCCCGACGACCCGGCCTACATGCCCATCGCGCGCATGTTGCGCGTGCTTGCCGAACACTGCCGTTTCAATGGCCAACAACTCTGTTTCGAGACCGGCCAGGAGAACGCCGACTCCCTGCTGCGCCTCATCGCCGACACGCGGGAATCCAACGTCAAGGTCAACTTCGACCCGGCTAACATGATCCTCTACGGTTCCGGCGACCCCATTGAGGCGCTCGGCAAACTCGCCCCTCACGTCGTCACCGTCCACTGCAAGGATGGCCGGTCACCCGCCGCGCCGGGCAAACTCGGCACGGAAGTCCCACTCGGCCAGGGTGAGGTCGGCTTCGAGCGCTTCATTGCCAAGCTCCGCGAGATCGGCTACACGGGGCCGCTCTGCATCGAACGCGAGATTTCCGGCGACCGACAGATCGCCGACGTGCGCCAAGGCATCGAACTGCTTCGCCGCATCGTCGCCGCCCCCGTCGCTGCTGCACCTTCGCCCGCTCCAGCAACGCCTCCGCCGGCCGTCCCCGTCGCCGCGCCGCCCGCGCCTGAACCAGTAGTTGTATCAGCGGAAACGACGGCTGCTCCGATTGAGGCGCCGACAGCTCCGGCAGAGCCGCCGGCTGCGCCGCCCGAGCCGCCCGTG
Source organism: Verrucomicrobiota bacterium (assembly GCA_016235595.1). Taxonomy (GTDB): domain Bacteria; phylum Verrucomicrobiota; class Verrucomicrobiia; order CAIQCK01; family CAIQCK01; genus CAIQCK01. The sequence continues at coordinate 284,176 of JACRJX010000043.1, read as the reverse complement.
CCACCAACCGCATAGTGTGGCGCGGCAACCGGCCGTGTGTCAGGGTGTGTAGCCCGGATCGTTCAATCCGTGCAACTCGCTATCATGACCCGCTCTTGCGCGGGATGAGGCGGATGTTGCGGAAGTGAATCTCCTGACCCTCGGCCGTGATGAGAATCTTCCCGGCAGCCGTCTCGCAACCGGTTGCGCGGTTGACGAGCGTGCCGTTGAGCTTCTGCGTGACCGTGCCGCCTTCAACCACTGCCTCGTGCCGATTCCATTCGCCGATGGGCTTTTCGAGGTCGGCCAGCCGCTTGAGGTTGCGGCACGTGCCGAAGAGCTTGTGCTCCATCGTCTTCATCCGCTCGGCCGGGCCGGAGAGCGCGTAGCCGCGGAGTCCCCAGAAATCGCCCGCCTGGCCCATGTTGAGCTGGAGTTCGAGACATTTCGGCCAGATGCAGTGCTCGCCAGTCATGCGCACGAGCATGCCGCCGTTGCTCTTGGCAGCGCCGCGCAGATAGCGCCACTCAAACCTCAACTCGAAGTCCGCGTAGTCCTTCTCGGTGTAGAGATAACCGCGCGGCACGCCGGCGCAGACCAGCACGCCGTCGGTCTGCAAGCGCCACACCTCGGCGGTCTTCGTGCCGGCCTTCTCGTGGAACGAACGCCAGCCGACGATCTCGCCGTCAGCGGCCTGCGAAACGAGGAGCGGGATTTCATTGGCGGCGGGCGCGTCTGCCGCGAACGCCGCGACCCCGCCGACCGCGAGACACAGGGCCAGGGCCGCGGTCCGGGTCAGTTGCGATTGGAAGTGTCGGCCAACTTTTGCGCGTCTTGACTGTGGGAAGAGCCTCAGCGCCCCGACTTCGCGCGGGCGAGCCAGTGACTTCGCGGCTACTGTCGGGGCACTAAGGCCCCTCCCACATTCCCGGCGAATCCAAACACGAGCGGGACTTTGAATCACAACGTTCCGTGTCAGGCTGCTTGTGCTTTGGTGAAGAGGGTTGGTGGGGTTCATGATTGAACGATGGAATGTCCAGTAGTTCGCCGGGTCGGGGACCTGGCCTGTATCTATTCGCACCACGTTCTCACTGCGCGGCTTGGAGCCGGACGGCGCGGAGGTTGATGGCCTTCCACGTGGCCGGGTCCTTGGCGCAGACGGTGACGAGCTGTTCGCCGGGCTGGGTGACCTCAATCTGGCCGAGGCTGACGCTCTTGAAGTCGTCCCAACCGGTGGTCTTGGGGGCTTTGGCGGCAAGGCGTTTGTAGGTAGCGGGAACGCCGGCGCCCTTCGCGTCCTTTGCAGAGGTCTTGGTGGTCTTGGCTCCGGCGCGTTTGCCGACAAGCTCGACAGCGAACTCCGCGCCGTCGTGAACAGTGGCGCACTGGGCGCTGACCTTGAACTTACCCGGCGCGTCAAACTTCACCAGCCACGAGACCCATTCGTCGCTGTTGTCCCAGAAGCCGATGTGAGTGTGGACGCCGCGGGTTTCCTGTTTGATGCGGGTGCCGTGGAGGTCGGCATCGTCGGCGCGGAGGTTGAAGTTGCCTTTGTCGTCGGCGTGGATCGGCTCGTAAACCTGCACGAACGGCACGGGCTTGAGGTTGTCGCCCGTGATCTTCAGGCCCACGGTGAGTTCAGAAACCTTCTGCGCGGGGAGTTTGACGACGAGGCCGTCAGCAGTCTGGTTCCAGTCCAGCTCCGCGCGGGAACCGAGGAGCGTGATGTTGGTGATCAGGTTGACATGCTCGCCCGTGGGCCGTGCGAGGGAGCGGATGGTAATGCGGCCATCCTGTGGCCAGCCGAGGGCGATGGCGTAGAGGGTGGAGCCTTTGGTGGTAAAGCGGATGTCCTTGGAGGAATACTTGAAGTCTTCCTTGAAGTGGCCGCCCCTGGCCCTGACCGGGCCTTCGCCATAGACCAGCCACGGCCGCGAGCCGAAGATGGCTTCGCCATGGACGGCGGTCCAATCGGCCATCTCCTTGAGCATCTGTTCCACCTCCGGGTCGAGCGAGCCATCGGGGCGCTGGACGACGTTGAGGAGGAGGTTGCCGTTCTTGCTGACATTGTCCACGAGCATGTGAACGACCCAGCTCAGCGGGCGGAACTTCCAGTTGCGATTGTAGAACCAGTCGCCGATGGAGGTGTCGGTCTGCCACGGATAGGGTTCGATCTTCGGCATGATGCCGCGTTCGAGGTCCTCGACCCAGCGACCGTCAGATTTTTGTTTGCAGTTATAGACCGCCTCGACCTTGCCTTTGTGAAGCGCGGCGCTGTTGTTGTACAGGTGGGCGATCATGCTGAGCCCAACGGCGTGATTGGTGCCGAACGCGACGCCGCCGTCGGTGTAGAGCAGGTCGGGCCGATACTTGTCCACCAGTTCCTGGATCTCGGCGAACCACTGCTTGTGCCACTTCGGGTTCGTGCTATACCAAGCCTTGTCGTCCGGCGCAGCGGGGAAATGGTAGAGGTCAAACCACTTCGGGTTCGCGCCATCGTAGGGCACGCCGGCCTTCGGCCCCTCCTTGTCCGCGCGATGGCTGCTTTGGAACCACGTGAAGCTCGCGCCGAGATGTTCCGAGACGCCAAAACGCAGGCCGTGCTTCTTTGCCGCCTTCTGCCAATCACCGACCACGTCGCGCTTGGGGCCCATGTTGGTGGAGTTCCACTTGTGCAGCTTGGATTTCCACAGGAAGAAGTTGTCGTGATGCGTTCCCATGCTGACGAAGTACTTCGCGCCGGCTTTCTTGTAGAGCTGCATCAAACGGTCGGGATTCCATTTCTCGGCCTTCCAGAGCTGGATGATGTCCTTGTAGCCAAACTCCGACGGGTGGCCATAGTGCTCAAGGTGATATTTGTAATGCTTGTTGCCCGGCTCATACATGCCGCGCGCATACCAGTCGCCATCCATCGGCACGGCTTGTGGCCCCCAGTGCGCCCAGATGCCGAACTTCGCGTCGCGGAACCAGTCGGGACACTCGTATTGCTTGAGCGAGTCCATCGTCGGCTGGAACTTGTCTTGCGCGGCGGGCTCTGCCGGTTTCGCGACAACCGGCGTCGCTGTCTGCGTGGCGGCCGGCGCAGCGGGTTTCGCGGCAACCGGTGCGGCCGGCTTTGCGGGTTCTGGCGCCGCTGGTTTCGTGGCAGCAGGCGCTCCCGTCTGCGCCGCGCCGGATGGCGGGGCCGCTTTCGAATCGGTTGCAGGCTGGTCAGCGCAGCCGCTGCCCAACAAGGCGAAGACGATCAATGCCAGCGTCAGTGTGATTTTGTTCATGGATTCTTTCTTTTCAAAACGACGGCATCACGCCGTCACTGCTTGTTCCAACCGTCGCAAAATTCCGTCCGGCTCGGCCACGCCCAGTTTCGCTATGGCATCGGCGCGCGCCTGCGTGTCGGCAACGGCGTAGATGCGCAGCTCATCGGCGTTGCCTGACGGGCGCACATGTGCCACGTCACCGTTGCTGAAATAGATGCGCACGCCGTCGGTATAGTTGATGCGCGCGATGGAGCCGAAGCCCGCCGACGGCGCGAAAAACCTGCTGAGTGTCTGGCTGATGTCGAGCATCGCTTGCGTCAGCGGTCCCAACGCCGGCAACTCACGCCGGTCCTCGTCGAGCAACATCACCCCACCTTTCCCGAAGACGACTTCCTTGATCGTCCCATCCGCCGGCGAAAACCGCCCGACAATCCGCAGGCTGACGGAGCGCGGAAACTTTTTCAGAAGCGCCGCGCGGCTGAAGCGCTTCGGCAGCCGTTCGAACAGCGCGGTCATCGCAACGTCCTTCTCGGCCATGCTGAAGAGCACGCCCAGAATCGGCAGCATGGCGTCGCGTGTCGGCAACGCGCGCAGCAACTTGCCGCCTCGCGCGATGTCGGAGCCAGTCAGGAAGCCACCGTTGGCCTCCCATCCGCAAACGATCTTCCGGCCCCTGGCGCGCGCCTTCTCCATGCCAGCAACGACAAATGGTGAGCCGATGCGAGTCTTCGGCTCGACGCATTCTTTCAGCGAGCCACGATCAATCGCGTCATTGCAACTGATCGGCACCACCACCGCGTCCGCGCCGAGAAACTCCGCCACAATCATGCCGACGAGGTCGCCGCCAAAAAATTGCACGTGGCCCGACGGCTCCACACCGAGGATCAACGGCCGGTCGCTGTCGCCGTCGGTCGAGACCACCGCGTCGAGCGGCCCGTGCTTCGCCACGGCTTCGCTGACCAGCGTCTGGATTTTGCCGAGCTGCTCCTCGTCCATATTCTCCGTGTCAATCGGCACGAAAGTCTCGCTGCGACCGGCGGGAATCACTTCCGCGCCAAGTTGCCGCAATATCTCCACCAACATATCGCGGCCCACCGCCGAGTGCTGATAGACCAGCAACCTTTGGCCTTTCAGGCTGCGCCCGGAGAAAAACTCCATGTAACGGCGGATGTAGCCCACTCGCCCGCCGGCGTCTTCCGGCGGTAGCTCCTGATGGCCCGATTTGAAAAGCCCCTGCTCGTTGAACAGCGATTCGGCAAACGGCTGGTTGTAAAGCCGCTCGCGCACCTGCTCGACGCGGGCATTGATCGGCGTTTCGTCTTTCTTCAGCAACTCACCGCGCGCGGTGTTGGTCTTGTATCCATTCCGCTCGAAGGGAATGTGGCTGCCGGTGATCATCATGCTGCCCTTGCCACGCCCGATGGCGTGGCAGGTCAGCGCCGGTGTCGGGATCATGCCGAGATTCACCGGCTTCATGCCGGCGTCACAAATGGCGCGCACGATGGCCTGCGCAATCTCGCCGCGGCCTTTCTCCTCCGGCACGAAGCGCGTGGAACTGGGCCGCAGGTCGCAAGCGAAGAAGAACTCGTCGCCACGAACGATGCCGCCTTCGGCGCGCGACAGTGACTGGAGGTATTCCAGCTCTGCGAAAGCATTGATGTAGATCTCAAGCTGCGTCAAATGAACAACCTCGCCGCGACGCCCGCTGGTGCCGAACTTCAGCACCTGCGGCTCGTAAGCGAGTCTGGCCCTGAGCGGGCTTGTATCAGCCGAGTCTTTCGGTTTCATCATTACAGGCCGCGGAGTTTATCACTTTCGGGCGACGGCAACCTCTGCAAATTTGCTTCACCTGCGACTCCGCATCACTGCCCAACGGACGCCAGCATGAGCCAACCGCCGGCCGGCGTAAATAGCCAGAATTGACCAGCGGATGACGATTCTTGACCTGGGCGAAGCGCCATCGTTCCGACGCTGCTATCTGGCCTCACCATCCACAGGAACGATGCGGATCGCCTGGCCGCCTTGCGCCGACATCGCCAGCTTCAGTGTCGCGCCGGCATCCACCGGCTGCCGGCTGATCTTCACATGCGTCCGCGCCGGCACGGACGGGTCGTCGCTGTAAATGTGGGCGACATACTTCCTGCCGCGCGCCATGAAATTCAACGGCACATCGAGCGTGCGCGCTTCGCCACTGTTCATGCCGGCAACGAACCACTCCGCGCCACTGCGCCGCGCGATGACAGCAAACTCACCGACGCGGCCGTGAATCACGCGCGTGTCGTCCCATACCGTCGGCACGGCGTTGTAGAACTCCAGTTCCGGTTCGTCGCCGGCGGTGGGCGCGCCTCCACCAGCGCCGCCGGTTTTTGCCGGAGCGGCGGGCGGGCGATCATACCAGTAGAGGAACTGCCACGGGCTGTAGAGACAAACGGCCTTCGCGAGTTGATAGGCGTGCGTGGCGAGCCGGTCCACGCGCGCGTCGTAGTAGCAGATCGTGTTGTCGGCCGCGCCGGCGAGGCAGCGCGAGAAGAGGATCGTCAGTGTGTTGGTATTGGCCGGGCTGGTTTCGTCGCCGGCGATGCCCTCCTGCGTCATGAGGTTCGGATAGGTGCGGCTGTAACCGGTGGAGCGGTATTCGTCGTGGATGTCCACCATCAACTGGTGCGCCGCTGCCTTCCGGACGGCCTCGTGCAGCCACGTCGTCCACTGCTGCGTGCCGACGTTGACGAAGCCATACTTGACGCCTGCCACGCCCCATTTCTTGTAGAGCGGGAGAATCTGGTCGAGCTGCTTCTCCAGCGCCCGGCGGTTGACGTAAAGGATGATGCCGATGCCGCGCTCGCGGCCGTAACGAATGACCTCGTGCAGGTCCAGGGGTCCCTTGGAACGCTTCGGGTCCACGTTGACGGCACTGGCGTCGGCTGCGTCGTCGTATTCGTGGCCATACCAGCCGGCGTCGAACTCGACATATTGCAGGCCGCGCTTCACCGCGAAGTCCACGCACGCTTTTCCCCCGACGGTGGTGAGCGTCACCTCGCGGATTACCTTGCCCGGCTTGATCCACGACGTGTCGGCGATCGCACATGGGGCGTTGAGGTTGAGGAGAAGAAAATTATTTTCCAGCAGCCGGCCCGGCGAGTCGGCAACCATCACGAAACGCCACGGCGTTGTCAGAGGCAGCGCCGCTTCCACGCCGCCGGTCAGGTCGCTGACGAGACTGTGGGCGGCGCCTTTCAGCGGCACGAACTTCATCCGCGCGTAATCCACCAGTTTTGCCTCGCCGATGGCGGCGTAGCAATCGTCCGCAATCTGCACTGGCAACGGCCGTTCGCAGCCGGGCTTGATCTGGCTGAGCGTGACCTTTGCGTAGTTGCCCTGCGCGGAGTAAACCGCCCACGTTGTGTGGTCGGCAGCGAAGCGGAATTCGGTGTTCTCTTTCGTGATGCTGACTCGCTCCATCGCTGGTTGCTTCGGCAACGTGTAGCAGAAAGCCACGCCTTCGTTATAAGCGCGAAAGGTCAGGGTCAGCAACCGGCGAGAGACCTCGGTTTCTTGCAGCTCGACCACGAGCTGATTGTAATGATCGCGGTAGCTACTGCGCTCGCCATAGACCGGCTTCCACGTCTCGTCGTGGCTGCTACGGTCGAGCCGGACGATTTTGAATCCGCCGACGAGTGCAGGCCCGTCCTTGAACATGAAACCGAGTCGCGACTCCGTCAGGATCGGGTTGCTGCGATAGGACACACTGTAGAACAAGCCACCCTTCTCACCGCCAGCGTCGCGCACCGCAACCGTGACGGCCACCTTGCCATCGGGCGACTTGAGTTCGGCGGTGATTGGGTCGGCGGCCTCAACGACGAGCGCCGCCAGCAAGCACAACGCAACGCCGGTGAGACGGAGACGAATCAGTGTCTTCATGAGCATCCTTCGCGGTAATTCCAAGAGCGCGATGTTTATAGCAGCACCGCGCGCGGCAACAAGCTTTCCGCGCGAAACAGTCTTCCTGCCGTGCGCAGCCATCCGCCGCGAGGCATCACTTCGCGTCGCGGATGGCCACCTGGCCAAGGCGCGAGAAGTTGATGGACTCCCCGAGGATGCGCGCAGCCTCCTGCGGGGCATGGAAACCCATCGAGTTCTCCGCCTCAACGAAGTCGAGATAGAACTGCGCCTTGCGCTGGAAATCCTGCGCCTTGGCGAGCGTCTCGCCGGCCTTGCCGCCATCCCTGGCGGCCTTGATGTCCTTGATGAGGTCCATCAGGGCGTCCATCGCCTGGTTGCGCAAGTTGAACGTGCGGGTCTGGATGGTCTCGACGCGCGCCTTCAACTCGGCCTCGGGCCACTTGTGACAGGTCTGGCAAGCATGGTTGATATTCAACACCGGGCTGCGGACGTGATGGTCGCTGATCTTGACGGCGCCGACCCGCTTATAGGGCATGTGGCAATCCGCGCAGGCGACGCCAGAGCGCGCGTGAATGCCCTGATTCCACATCTCAAACTCCGGATGCTGCGCCTTTAACACGGGCGCGCCCGTCTCCTTGTGCTCCCAATCCTTGAATTTCACCTCGTCGTAGTAGGCGAGGATGTTCTCGACCTTCAGCCCCTTGTGCCACGGGTAGGTCAACCGCTTCTCCGGGCCTTTGAAGTAATACTCGACGTGGCACTGGCCGCAAACAAACGAGCGCATCTCCTGCCGCGTCGCCATCTTGTTCACATCGTAATCTTTCACGCCTTCCGAAGCCTTCAGAGCTTTGATGCCTTCGAGGAAACCGGGCCGCGTGACGCGCAATGCCATCGTGACGGGATCGTGGCAGTCAATGCACGCCACCGGATGCTCCACGAGCTTGCGCGCCTCGGCAAACGGCATCGGGTTCATCTTCTCGAATCCCTTCATCAAGTCCCCGCCACCCAGTTTCTTGTAGGGCACATAGATCGACGCGTGGCAGTGCAGACAGGCGCCGGGCTGCGGCTTCTGCTGGCGGTCAGTGTAGGTCTGGTCATCCAGCATGTATGCGTGGCCGCGCTCCTCGCGGAAATCTATCGAGAACGCGTAACCGGCCCACATCGTCTTCAGGCGCGGGTCTTCATCGAGTTTGGACTGCGCCACGACTGAACGCGGATCGGCCTGCGTCGGCGTGCGCGGCATGGCCTCGCTGCCGCCGAACTTCGTCCGCACCTGGTCGGTCGTTCTCAGGTAGTCGTCATACTGGTGCGGGAAGTTCTTACCCCACACGGCCGGGTCCTCGGTGGTGTCGGTCAGTTCCACGACGCGGTAGAACGGGTTCTTCCCCTCCTGCTTGCGCTCCATGATGTTCACGAGGAACGCGATGCCCGCGAAGGAGACGACGGCCGCGACGATGACCGCGACCACGACCAGCTTCAGCGCCTTGCGTGAAGAGAACGATGGATCGGGCTGCTGGCTCGGACTGTTGTTTGCGTTCATAAGGGGTTCTCCTGTTCGTTTCCAAAAATCTTTCGCTCACAGCGGATGGCCTACGTCAGCGTGGCAACGGACGCACGAGATCTGCGACCCGGCCTTATGAGGACCTTCGATGGCCTCGACGATGGGCTGGTGGCACTTGCGGCAGGCGCGCTCCGTCACGTCATGGTTGCGCGGCTTGATTCGCAGCGGGTCGGGAAAGCGGCCCGTGGTGAAGTGCAACGAATGCCAGAAACCGTTGTCAGCCTTGGTCAGGTATTTCGCAAAGAAACCGGGCGGCGTGTGGCAATCGTTGCACACCGCCACGGCGTGGTGGCTCGACTTGATCCACGCCGCGTAATGATCGCCCATGATGTGGCAGTTGGCGCACGCAGCAGGGTCGTTGGTCAAATACGACGCGCCCTTGGCATAGACAAACGTGAACAGTCCGATGCCGACGGCGAAGCCCGCGACCGTGCCCGACACCACCAGCATGATCTTGTTAATGGAAGTCCAGCGTTTCAATTCTGCTCCTTGCCGCGATTTCCTCTAAACCTAACCCAGCCCGGGCCGGCAGTAATTGATCCAAATCAATTCCGTCTGTCGGATTACAACACCATGATTACGTCAGGATGACTGCGCAATGCCATGAAGATGCGGTTTCGATGCTCCTCGTCGCGAACATTCACCGCGAGGGCAACGGAGCAATACTTGCCGCCGCGGCTGCGGTTGGAATCTGCAACGGTGTGCTCGGCGTCCGTCACCACCGCGGCGATGACCGTGCGTATCCGCCCGGCATCGATGCCGATGATCTTGTAGTCCCAGCAGCAGGGATAGGTGACGAGTGGTTTACGGGGGTTGGCGCTCATAGCGCGGTCACTTTTTCGCCGGCAGATACTTTGCAACGACCTCGGCGACAGCCTGGCCTTGAATCACCTTGGCCTCCTGTTTCCAGTGGAACTGGTCGCCGGCAGCGAGATTCAACTTCGTCACCATCAGCGTGTAGAGATCGTTGACGGGGATGTTTTCCTCCTCCATCACCTGTGCGGCCATGCGATTGTGCTCAACGATGATCGGATTGATCTCCGGGTTGAGCTTGCCCGGCTCACCTTTCACCGTCACCGGCGTGCTGCTGGCCCAGATGAGCGCGGCGCGAGGCGCGTTGTCGCGGATCGTGTGGACGAGCTTGCGCGTGAGCGGGATGAAATGGCCTTCCGGGATGCGCCCTTTTGGCCAGCCGTGCAAGCCCATGTTGAAATGAATGACGGTGTAAGGCCCTCCGGCGAGCACTTCTTTGAGCTGCTCGTGCAGGCCGCCGGAAGCCTGATGGAGTGGGTTGACCCACGCGTCCACGTTCGCCTTGCCTTCGAGCGCCTTCGCGACCGTCGCACGGTAGCCATTGAGGATCGAGTCACCGATGAGCAGCACGCGCGGCAATTGCGGGTCTTTGATCTCCGCTTTCTGCACGCCCCAGCCTTTCGAGCCGCCGGAATGGAGCCGTTTGTCCTTCTCCTGCGCGGAGACAGCGACCATAGCCGCAAAAACGAACAGCGATATCGCCAGCCAGAGTCTTGGTTTCATTGGACGTCTCTTGAACCGTAGCACAGGTATCTTCGCCTGCAACGGCTCGCGGTATCGGCAAACACCGCAGGCAAGGATGCCTGCGCTGCTCACTGCAACCGGCAGATGCCTTTGCCCTTCACGATCTCGCCGACGAACTGTGCGCCTTTGCCGCAGGCGCGGCGAACAGCGTCGGCTTTGCTCGCAGCGACGACGAAGACCATGCCAATGCCCATGTTAAAGACCTCGTGCATTTCCTCGTCGCTGACGTTGCCGCCGGATTGGAGAATGGAGAAGATTGGCAGCACGGGCCACGAGCCGCGGCGGATGACGGCGTCCACGGTCTTCGGCAGGATGCGCGGGATGTTGCCGGTGAAACCGCCGCCGGTGATGTGGGCGCAGCCTTTGAGCGCGTCGGCCAGCGGCGATTTCTTGTCGCGCAATTTCAGGATGAGCGGGCCGTAGTTGCGGTGGACCTTCAGCAGTTCGTCAGCAATGGTGCAGCCGAGTTCCTCCAACCGGTCGTCGAAACGGTAGCCGAGTTCGCCGAAGAGAATCTTCCGGGCGAGCGTGTAGCCGTTGGTGTGGAGACCCGTGCTGGGCAGGCCAATGATGGCGTCGCCGGGGCGGATGCGACTGCCATCGAGGATGCGGTCGCGCTCGATGACGCCGACGATGGTGCCGGCAAGGTCGTATTCGCCGGGCGCATACATGTCGGGCAACTGCGCGGTCTCGCCACCAATGAGAGCGCACTTGGCCGCAGCACAGGCTTTGGCGAGACCGGCAATGAGCTGATGGAATACCGTCGGCTCCAGCTTGCCCATGCCAATGTAGTCGAGGAAGTAGATCGGCTTGGAACCGAGCACGGCGATGTCGTTGATGCAATGGTTGACGAGATCCTGGCCGACGGTGTCGTGGCGGCCGGTCATGACAGCGATCTTCAGCTTGGTACCAACGCCGTCCGCGCTGCTAACGAGCACGGGGCGGCGGTATTGTTTCGTGTCCAGCTCGAAGAGGCCGCCGAAGCCGCCGATCTTGCCGAGGCAGCCGGGCTGGCGCGTGCGGGCGACAAGCTGGGGGAGCTTGGATTTGAGGGCGTCACCGAGGGCGATGTTGACGCCGGCGGCAGCGTAAGCGGAAGAATTTTTCATAACAACCGTCTCTGTAGATCTTCGCCGATGAGGTCGCCGACTTTGGCGGGCCGTGCGTGGCGTTTTTCCAAAACAAGCTTGTCCATCTCAGGGTCGCTCTTCACCGGATAGTCGCCGGTGTAGCAGCCGGTGCAGAACTGGTTGGCGGGCAGGCCGGTGGCGTTGATCATCCCTTCGAGCGACAGGTAGCCAAGGCTGTCGGCGCCGAGAAACCGCTTTATTTCCTCGATGGAATAGTTGGCCGCCATGAGTTTCTTGCGCTGCGGAAAATCAATGCCGTAGAAGCACGGCCACTTGTGCGGCGGACACGAGACGCGCATGTGGACTTCCTTCGCGCCGGCCTCGCGGAGGCTGACGACGCGCGCGCGGCTGGTGGTGCCGCGCACGATGGAGTCGTCCACCACGATGACCCGCTTGCCGCGGACGACGTCCTTCATGAGGTTGAGCTTCACGCGCACGGAGAAGTCGCGGATGAGCTGGCTCGGTTGGAGGAACGTGCGGCCGATGTAGTGGTTGCGAACGAACGCCATCTCCAGCGGGATGCCGCTTTCCTGGCTGTAGCCGAGCGCGGCGGAGTTGCCGCTGTCGGGCACCGGCACCACGATATCAGCGTCCACGGGATGCTCACGAGCCATCTGCCGTCCGAGCTGCACGCGGGCGCGATGGACAGTCTGGCCGCAGAGAGTCGAGTCGGGCCGCGCAAAATAGACAAACTCGAAGATGCACAGCGCATGGCACGGCGTCGGGTTGAACGGCTTGACGCTGCGCACGCCGTTGGCATCAATGATGACGATCTCGCCCGGCTCGATATCGCGGACGAACTCGGCCTGAATCTGATCGAGCGCGCAGGTCTCGCTGGAAAGAAACCACGCGTCGCCGCCCTTGGGCCCCGGCGACTTCATCTTGCCAAGGCAGAGCGGGCGGAACCCGAACGGATCGCGCACGCCGATCAACTCGGTTTCGGTCATGATGACGAGCGAATACGCCCCTTGCAGCCGCCGCAGCGATTCACAGAGGTTGGTATGCGCATCGTTCTTCATGCCGTGCGCCATCAGATGCAGGATGATTTCACTATCGGTGGTCGTTTGGAAGATGGAGCCCTGGCTTTCCAGCTCGTCACGCAACGGATCGGCGTTGACTAGGTTGCCGTTGTGGGCGACAGCGATCTGGCCGCGGCCGGTGCGCGCGATGAGCGGCTGTGCGTTGGCCAGCGAGGATGAACCGGTGGTCGAGTAACGCACATGCCCCACCGCCATGCTGCCTTTGAGCGTCCGCAGGATGTGGTCCTTGAACACCTGAAACACCAGCCCCATATCCCTGTGCTCAATCATCCGTTCACCGTCGTGGCTCACGATGCCGGCGGATTCCTGGCCGCGATGTTGCAGCGCGTAGAGGCCAAAATAGGTCAGCTCCGCCGCGCTGGGATGATTGTAAACCCCGAACACGCCACACGCCTCGCGTGGCCGGCCCTCGCTGTCGTCAACTGGCAGCGGTTCCGATTCGTCTTCGGCGATGCTCGAAAAAATTTGGTCGTCAGGCTTCATTAGGGAGACATGGTCATCATAGCGGTGGACGCCGCGAAGTCAAACGGTGTCTGAACAACGAAGAGATTCGCCCGGTATTTGGCCCTTTTCAAAGGTGCTCGATCAACGCCGGCCGCCGGATTTCAGCACGATGGGGCCCACTTTCGTCCAGAAGGAGGCGGCGGGGATGTCGTTGATTTTCTCCAGCGTGGCGATGCCGTCGAGGATGAGTGCGTCACGGTCCTTGTCGAAGTCGCAGCGGAGTTCCTTCAGCGGCATGCCTTTCAAGGGCGAGAGGTCTGTGACCTTGGTGTTGTTGCACCAAAGGACGGTCAGCGGCATGCCTTCCAACGGCGCAAGATCGTCCACGGCGGTGTTGCTGCACCCGAAGACGGTCAGTTTCATGCCGCGCAACGGCGCGAGGTCGCGCACCGCCGTGCCGTCGCACGTCAGCACGGTCAGCGGCATGTCGCGCAACGGCGCGAGGTCGGCCACCTGCGTGTTGTGACACCACAGTCCGGCAAGTGGCAGTCCCTTCAGCGGCGTAAGGTCCGTCAGCGCGCCGCGAGCCTGGCCAGCCCAAGGTGCCAATGAGAGCCTTTGGAGTTTGACCAGCGCGCGCACGGGCGAAATGTCGGTCATGGCCGCCGTGGAAACCGTCAGGTCCGTCACTGTGCCGCTGGTGACCCGGTGCTGTTCGCGGGTGTCGAAGCGCGGGTTGATCTCGCGCAGCTTGGCGATCACAGCGTCCACTTGTTGCTCGGCCGGCATCGCAGCCACGGCGGTCACAAACGGATCGGATGGCTGTGCCGGAGGGGCGGCCTGCGCCGTTTGATCCGGCTGAGGTGCCATGGCCGCTGCGGCGTTTACGGCCTGGATGAAGTCGTTGACGGACTTGCCGTTGACTTTTTGCAGCGTGGTCATGGCCATCAACATTTGCACCGTCTGCTTGTTTCCGGCGGCGGCCATGTCGCAGATCAAGTAACGCAACGGCATTTTGGCCACCGGCGAAAGGTCTTTGACGGCTGTGCCACTGATGTTCAGGAACGTCAGAGGCGCATCCTGAATGGGCGTCAGGTCAGCCACCAGCGTTTGGGTCAGGCTCAACCGTGACAACGGCATTCCGCGCAGCGGCGAAAGGTCAACGACCCGGGTGCCTTCCAGATACAGGTCGCTCAACGGCATGCCTTTCAACGGCGAGAGATCGTTGACCTGTGTGCCGGCCAGAAACAGCTGCGTCAGTGGTTTGCCAACCAGTGACTGGAGATCGCTGAGGGGATTGCCGACGAGGCTCAAGTGTTCCAGCGGCATCCCGCGCAACGGCGAAAGGTCGGTCACCTGGCAGTTGGGACAGCGCAGGCTGGTCAGCGTCATGCCGTGCAGTGGCGACAGGTCGCTGAGCGCTCCCTTGGTCCTCGTGCCACTGCAAACTAGTTTCTGCAAACCGGTCAGCGCCCGGACAGGCGAAAGGTCTTTGATGACCCCGGAGGAAAGCGTCAGTTCAGTCACCCGGCCGTCGGCGATTTTGTGCTTCTCCTGCCCGTCGTAGCCGGGATTCAGTTCCTTCAACCTCACCACGACGCGCTGTATTCGTTCTTCGGGCGCAAGCGAGGCAATCGAAGCAGCCCAAGCGTCGGAGGCGGAGGCGACGGATGAACCGTGACGCGCGACTGAAGGTTCGGGAGCGGATGTCAGCGGCGTGGCCTGCTTCGGCAACGCAGGCTGGCCCTTGGCAGCCTCGCTTTGCGCCTTCGCGTCTTCCCTGTCAACCCGCTGCGACTGCGCCGCCTTCGATGTTTCGCGCTTCGCGCCCGACGTTCCACGCTCTTTCCACGGCGCCCAGACCATCACAACGACCGCCGCAATGATGACGACGCTCGCCACCATGAAAATGGACGAGGAGGGTCCCCGGGATGCGCTGGCAGCAGTCCTCGCGGTGGCGGGTTTCACCGCCCGCGGAGTCTTCGGCGCGACAAGTTGTGCCGAGCCGGCCGGAGCCAGTCCCAACTGTTCGCTGACGCGCACGAGGTCGGCGATCAACTCCGCGTAGTCCTGATACCGCGCCGCCGGGTCCTTCGCCATCATTTTGCTCAACAGCAACGCCACCTGCGCAGGACACTCCGGCCATGTCTTTGTGATCGTCGGCGTCGGATCGTCGGCGTGCTTTTGCATCACCGCTCTTGCCGTCCGCCCGTCATAGGGCGGCTGGCCGGCGAGCATGTGATAAAGCACACAGCCCAGGCTGTAGATGTCCGAGCGCAGGTCAATGTTCGATTCACCGCGCACCTGCTCCGGGCTGATGTAATACGGCTTGCCGCCGTCTCCGATGAACGCCGCGCCCGCGGGTTTCGCCACGCCGAGATCGCCCAGTTTCACTTCGCCGTGCCGTGAGAGATAGATGTTGCTCGGTTGGATTGCGCGGTGGATCAGCGTGCCCCGCTGCCACGCCTCGTCCAACGCGTGCGCCACGTAGTAGCAGGTCGCCAGCGATTGCTGGATGTCCAGCCGTCCCGAGTGTTCGAGCCGCTGCTGCAGTGAATCGCCCTCGATGAACTCCATCGAGAGATAGAACAAGCCGTCGCATTCGCCGGCGGAATACACCTGCACGAGATTGGGGTGATTGAGCCTGGCGGCGGCGATGGCTTCCTGTTTGAACCGGGCGATGAACTCGCGATCCTGCGAAAGCCCCGGCAACAACACTTTCAACGACACCAGACGGTCCAGCGTGACTTGCCGCGCTTTATAGACAGCGCCCACGCTTCCCCGTCCAAGCAAGGTCAGCACTTCGTAGTCATGAAACTGTTGTCCTTCGAGCGATGTCACTTCGTCCAATATCCGCTATAGCTGATACTGTAGTGGAGCGCCCCTCAATTAACGACACATTTTCCGTCGGCGAGACCCCGGAGTTTTCAGCCGCCGTAAGCGCGCTTGAAGAAAGCGCGATAAATGCCGCCGCCAAGAAAACCGCCCAGCAGCGGCGCAATGATATAAACCGTGAACCAACCATGGCCGTTGACTGTGAACGGCACGGCGCCCCAACCCATCAGCGAGGAGAACACGCGTGGCGCGAAATCGCGCGCCGGGTTGAAGCACGCCATCGTTAACGGCCCCAGCAGCGAGATCAGCAGAGTCACCGTCAATCCGACGGTTGCGGCGGCGAGAATTTGCGGGCGCGCGCTGTTGCACTCGTCCGTCACGCAGAAGATGACGAGCAGCAGCACCGCCGTGCCGATGACCTCCGCGCCAAACGCCGCCGGCGCGCTCATGCGTGCCCGCGCTTCGCCGGTGAGCGGCTTGCCCCCGGGGCTTGGATAAAACTCGCCGAAGACCATTGCGCTGGCCTCGCTGCTCGGGGCGCCGCGCACGATGCCGTTGGCTTTCTCAAATGTGCGCAGTGCGTCGCCGAACACGAAGTAAAGCACTGCTGACGCCGCAAACGCACCGAGCAATTGCGTGGCAATGTAAGGCAACACGCGCGCTTTCGGGAAGCCCGACCACACCGCCATGCTCAACGTCACGGCGGGGTTGAGATGCGCTCCGCTCAACGCGCCCGTCAGGTAGATGGCAATCGCAATACCGAGTCCCCACACGATGGCGACCTGAAACACGCCCACCTGAGCGTGGGTCGTCACCGCGGCGCAAACGCTGCCACAGCCGAAGAAAACGAGCAGAAACGTGCCGAAGAATTCGCCTGTCCACCATTTCGGGAATCGGTTCATCGGAGGATCCCGCGCATCGTTCAGATCACTCGTCTGTCCCGATGGGTCGGGTTCGGCCGGCCAGGGCGGAAATGCTCCAGATGATCGAGCTTCGCGTGTAATGTCGGGAACTTCGCAATCACCGCCGGCACCGATTCCTTGACGGCGGCGGCGAGCGTGTCGGGCGGGGCTTCGGCACGCAGGTTGACGATCAGTTCACCACCCTTGACCGGCTCGTCCAATTTCAGGGACAGTTCCGGCACGAAATCGTTCCGCACCAGGTTTGCCACTGCCACGTGGCCCGCGCTCCCGCCGGCGCTGAAGGTTATCTTGAGATGCGCGATCTCGGTCTGCTGCGCCTGCAGCCGTTTTTGAATCTCGCCCGCGAGCTGTTGCAGCAAACTGTCGGCGTCAAAAAGTTGTTCAGCCGTGAGTTGGACGGTACAGTTGAGCCAGCCCATCAGCGCCTCGCCGTCGGCATAGAGGTCGTAATCCACCTCCATCGTCCGCTGCGCGGTTTGCGTCTCGCTCGTGAGCCGCGCAAACCACGCGTCGAGATTCACGCCGTTGCGCACCGACACGACCATGATCTCCTTCTGTGGAAACTTCGCGACGAGCGCCTTCCGCAATGTCTCCAGACGCGCCGTGTCCAGAAGGTCGCTCTTGTTGATGACGATCAGGTCGGCTTCCTCAAGCTGCTTGGCATAAATGTAGGCCACTTTTTCAGAGAAACCGCCGCCTTTTTCCACGCCGAGCACGCGGAGCGCGCGAATCGGGTCCACCAGCACGCTGACAGGCGCGACGGTGAAGTCGTTGCCGTAGAGACGCCGCAGCGGATAGGTGACGGTGGCCACGAGGTCGGTGCAACTGCCAACCGGCTCGGCGATGAACACGTCGGGCCGCGCCTGGGTCGAGAGCTTTTGCGATGCTTCAACCAGCGAGTTGAACCGGCAGCAGAAGCAGCCGCCGAGAATCTCCGCCGTCTCAAAACCCTGCGACCGCAGCGTCAGCGTGTCCACCAACTCGCGGCCCTGGTCGTTGGTGATGAGGCCGACGCGCAGGCCGCGGTCGGTGAGCTGTCGCGCAAGCTTTCCGACGGCGGTGGTCTTGCCCGCGCCGAGGAAACCGCCGATCATGATGTAGCGGGCCTTGGTTTGTATGGAGCCGGAAGCTGCCGATGGTTTCATGAAGTTCTTTGTTTGAACGTATGCCTGTATTGGCATATATCAACACCGCAGGGCAAGGGAAATGTTGCAGGGGAATTATTTCGGCAACTTGTCGAATCGGAACGTACAGCAGTCGAGTTCGAGCACGTTTCGGTTCGATGCCAGGCGGTCGGCCAGTTCGCTGGCGATTCCGTAGAGCCGGAGTTTGCCTTTCTTCTCGGTTTCCAGCAGGCCGGCTTCGCGCAGAATGCGCAGGTGTTTGGAGATGTTGTATTGGGAGACGCCGAGGTTCTCGGAAATGTCGTTCACGCCAAGCGACTGCTTTAGCAGCAACCGGACGATACGCATCCGCGTCGGTTCGCTTAGCGCCTTCAACACGGCCATGCAGTTGATGCCACTCATCGATGTCATCATACCGATTTCCGCATTACAGGCAAGCGGCTGGCGTCCTGCCTGCGTCGGGAAAGTACCAGTGCGCGTAGACTTTCGTGTAGCGGCACGGACACGGGTCAGCATAGGATGCGCGGTCGCTCAAACTATGTGAGAGACTTGCAGGTCCGACAGCCGTTGAACCCTGAGCCAGAACCGAACATAAAGACAAATAGCCTTGCCATGAAAACCGATCACCACATTTCACGCCGCCATTTCCTGCACACCACCGCCGGCCTCGCGCTGGCCGCAGGATTGCCGTTCACAAGCAGCCTCTGCCACGGCGCGGAGAAACGCCGCCGCCTCGCCGTCGCCAGCCGCGACGTCCTGCTCAAGACCACCGGCAAGCCCGACTGCTGGGCCGCCATGAAGGAAATCGGGGTTTCCTGCCTGGAGGTGGACATCACATTGGATCTGCTCTGCCCCAGCCTCTTCCATCCTGACAAGAAATACAGTCTCGTCGACTCTGACAGTGTGAAGATGCTCGCGGACGATCTGGCCGCCAACCACGCCACGATCACCGCGTTTTGCATGCACAACAAGTTCGATGAAAAGCTGGACGAGGAGGTCGCCTGCATACGAAAGCTCTTGCCGGCCATGGAGCAACTCAAGGTCAAAATCATCCGCATCGATGTGGTGCCGCGCAAGACGCCGATCGACCAGTTTCTGCCAGTGGCCGTCAAAGCCTGCAAAGCCATCTGCGAAGTTGCCGACGGCAAGCCCGTCCGCTACGGCATTGAGAACCACGGCCGGTTCACCAACAACCCGGACGTTTTGGAGAAAATGTTCGCCGAGGTTGGCTCTTCGCAGCTTGGCCTGACGCTCGACGCGTTGAACCTCTATTGGTTCGGCCATCCGTTGGAGTCGCTCTACGGCATCATCGAGAAGTTCGCGCCGCGCGTGGTTCATACGCATTGCAAGAGCGTCCGCTACCCGGAGGACCAACGCAACGTCCGCCGCCCCATCGGCTGGGAATACGCCAAATACTCCGCGCCGATCTATGACGGCGACATTGACTACAAGCGTGTCGTGGCGATCCTGCGCAAGGTGAACTATCAGGCTGACCTCTGTCTGGAAAACGAGTGCCTGAAACACTTCCCGCCGGAACAACAGGTGGGCGTGCTTAAGAAAGAGATCGCGATGATGAAGAGCCTCGCGTCGTAATCCGGCACTTCAACATCAGAACCTCTCTGCCGTGGCAGCGGCGGCCCACAAGCGGGTCGCCGCTTCAGCCACTCTGTCGATCGTCCGGCAGTTGACGCAGCATCGTTTCGGCTGGCTTGATCTCCGGCAGTTCCGCGTCGGCCAAGCCGCCGGCGAGTTTGATCAACTTCTCGCCGCTGGGCCGCACACGGCGCTCATACGAGCCGAGCGCGTTATCAAACGCCTTGCCGGCCTTCTCCAACCCCTCGCGGATGCCAACAAAATGCTCGATGAACTTCGTCACGCGTTCGAAAAGTTCCTTGCCCACCTCGCCGATCTCCCGTGCGTTGCGTGTTTGCGCGTCCTGCTGCCAACTCATCGCCACGGCGTAGAGCAACGCGATGAGCGATGACGGCGTCGCGAGCAGGATGCTCTGCGAGGCGGCGTCCACGATGAGGTTCGGGTCGCCCTCCAGCGCGGCGCTCAGCAGCGACTCCGCCGGCACGAAGAGCACGACTTTGTCGAGCGCGGCCGGGAACTGCTTCGGATAGTTGCGCGCGGCGAGATCGCGGATGGTGCCTTTGAGTTTCGCGGCATGGGCGGAGAGCTTCTCGCGGCGCGTCGTCTCGTCGGCCGTGCCGAGCGCGGCGAGGAATTCAAGGTCCGGCACCTTCGAGTCCACGATGATCACACGGTCGCCGGGCAGCTTCACCAACAGGTCGGGGCGTGTGTCACCCGAGGCCGTCTGCTCGACGAAATCGCAGTGGGTGCTCATGCCCGCCGCCTCGACGACGCGGTGCAGCGTTTCCTCGCCCCAACGGCCGCGCGCCTGGCTGGAACTGAGCACGCGCCGAAGCTGGTTGGTTTCGCTGGCGAGCGACTGGCTCTGGTTCTGGAGCGTTTCGAGCTGCTGGCGGACGGCGCCGAGCGTCTCGGTCTGTTTCTGCTCCGCTGTCTGCAACCGCTTCTGATACTCGGCCAACTGGTCCTTGAGCGGCTTGATCACACCGTCAATCGCCTCCTGCCGCGCTTTGAGGTTGCCGTCGGCCGTCTTGGCCAGTTTCTCGAAGGTTTCGTTGGCCAACCGCAAGAACTCTGGCTGCGTTTCCTTCAGCGCCTTCAACGACAGCGCGGCAAACGCGTCACGCAAATCGCCCAGCGCCTTGTCCTGCGCGATCTTGACGTCAGCGAGCGCCTGCGCCTGTTGTTGCTGCTGCTCGACGAGGCGCGCGGCAGCGTTCTGCTCCTTCGTCTCGGCGGCAACGCGGCCCTGCTGCTCGGCGGCCAGCTTCTCGCGCGTGGCGGCCAGTTCGGTGTCGCGCTGCTGGACCTGTCCGCGCAACTCGGCCTCAATGCGGCCGGCGGCGTCAGCCTGCGCCTGCGCTTCGCGTCCTTTGCGCGCGGCGATGATGAACCCGACCAGGCCACCGACGATGAGCCCAATCAGAGGCAGGATGATGAGAAGGGCGTCTTGCATGTTTCGTCGTCTCCGGCCGCGATGTTGTCGGCCCTGTGCCGTCCTGTCGAGAGAGAATTGGCGGGAAGATGGTCGGGCGGCTGCAGCGGCGCAGCCAGCGCTCAATCATCCAGCCTGTCAGCGTTCGGCCCGCAGCGTCACCACGCCCCACGCGGGCACGGCAATATCGGTGGCGGCTCTTTGCAGAGGCTTCTCGCTGGTGTCGCTCAGCCAGACGCGCCTGGGCGCGGGCTTCGACCATGTCAACTTCGCGCTGGCTGGAGTCCCGCCGGCACCGAAGAGGCGGACAATCCATGCCTTGCCGTCGTCGCTCGGTTTCAGCGCGGTGACGAGCACGTCGGCAGGTTCCACGCGCAGCAACGGCGTCGGCGACGGCGCAGGGCCGCGCGCGGGCGTTGCCACCAGCGGCTGGCTGAAGCCGGTGGCGAAGCGCGAGTTCTCCGCATCGGCAGAGGGGCCGCGATGCGGACGCAGGACGAAACGAAACTGCACCGGGCCTTCCTGGTAGGCGCGGTAGTTGGTGTGCCAGTGGTTGTTCATGGCCCACGAATAAAGTTTTTGCGTCGGCTCGATTTTCTTGCGCCACGTGTCGGGATTGGTCTGCGAGTTCAGCAGCGTGGCGGTGATGCCGCCGACCTGCACGAGCGGCGCGTCGAGCGTGACCCACGTGACGCCGAAGTCCTTGTTGGCCACGTCGGCCCAACGGCCGGCCGTGAGCCAGTTCTTGCACGCGCTTGGCATCTGGTCGGCTTCGGGACGAAAGACGCCGAGTGGCACGTCGAGCCGCACATCGCCGCCGGGGACATTGAATGGGAAGGCGATGTTGACGCTCTCCTTGCCTTCTTTCGCGGTGTAGCTCGCGGCTTCGAGCCGTTTCTTGTCCACGGTGTCGAACAGCTCAACGTAGTCCGCGCCGGCCACGAGCCGGATTTCGCGCGAGAGCTTGTGGCAGCCCGGCGCGTCGGACTCCACGAGCAGCGACGTGACGAGCGGGCCGCGGTCGCGGACGGTGATTTTAACCGGGCCGTTGCGCTGGAGCGCGGCGAGGTCGTCGCCGATGAGGTAGAGGTAGTCGTTGATGGCGTGGCCGCTGGCGGTGTCGGCGAGGTTCACCTCGATGCCGATGGCACGCAGTTCGACGATGCCGCCGGTCTTCTCGTCGAGGCGAATACGGAGTTTGTCATTCTCGATGACGGCGCCGCTGGCGGTCAGTTTGGGTCCGGCTGGAGCCTTGCCCTCCTTCGAGATGGTATAGCGCCGGCCGGAGAACGGCGGCAGGTCGCGCACGAGCACGGCGAGTTCACGGCTGGCGAGCCGCTGCGCGGGAACGGCCTGGCCCTGGTCGTCGGTGACGAAGTTGCCGCCCTCGGAGATCTCGTGCGGAATCAACACCAATTCGCTGCGCGGCCAGGACGTGGTGTTGAAGATGTCCACGCGGAGGGATTCCTTCGATTCACTCTTCACCGCCGCGGAATGGCGGGCCACGGATACGTCGCTGAGCAGTTGGCGCGACTGGAGGTTTGCGACGGTCGCGTAGGACTGCTTGATGTTCCACTGGTCGGACGTGAAAGGGTTGGCCGGCTGCGAGACGCTGCAATACGCGCCCCACGTGTGCTCGGAATAGAGCAGCACGTTGTTCCAAGCCTCCTCGAACCGTTTCGCCGGGTAACGCTTCGGGTCGAGCATCGCCCAGAGCGTCTCGGCCTGCGCGAGCCGCTCGCTGCTGGCGCGGTTCATCGCGGTCTCGGCGGCGGACGAACCCGCGCCGTCCTCCCAGTAGGGCGTCCAGTCGCCGCGCACCTGCGGCAGCTTGTCGCCGTAGCGTTTCTCGAACGCGCGGAACGCCTCGCTCGTGGATGCGATCACAAACTGCGGCCACGCATGCGTGGCGTTCCATTCCTTCACGAAATCGCAGATGACGGGATCGGGCACCGCGTTGTCGCCGTGGCCGGCCCAGCGGACGTAGGCAATGTCGTAGGGATAGTCGCGCTTCTCCAAGCCTGCGCAAAAATCCTCGACGAGCTGCGGCGACATCGTCCTGAACCGGTGCGACATCGCGTAGCCCCAGAACGGAATCCAGACCAGCACCTTGTTCCTACCGTCGGGGCCGACCCACCAGAACGGTTTGTTCTCCCACTGCACGAGGATGTCGCCGATGCGGTCGAGGTAGTTCGGCGCGACCGAGAAGTAGCGGATGCCCGCCTGCGCCATCGCGGTGACCGTGCCCCACGTGTAGCCGGGCACGTCGCTGATCATCGCCGAGTCCACCGCCACGCCCGTGCGCTCGCCGAGTTGCGTCGCGTAGCGGAACAACCGCAGCAATTCCTCCGGCCGGCACAGGCCGGTGAGTTCGTTCAGATACATGCCATTGAGCGAGACCTGCCCGCGCTTGACGGCGTCGAAGAACTCCGCGCGCTGTTTCGGCGTGAGCCGTTGCAGGAAAAGGTCGGCCGCCCACATGACCTCGACGTTCCAGACAAACCGCGCGCCCGGCGGATAGTTCGCGGTGCGGCGCGCGTCAGCGATGCCCTGGAGCAGGTTGTTGATTTGCTTCTCCTCGATGTCGGTCTGGATGGCCGTGTAACCGATGTCGGTGTGCGAGTGCGGCAGGACATAGACGGTGAGTTTGCGCGACGGCTTGACCGTGATGGCGCGTGACGCGATCTTCTCGCTGCCGGCTTCGATGGCGACGTTCAGCGTCCGTTCGGTGTCGGCGGCGGTTATGGTGTATTCGAGCGCCTGGCTGCCGAATTTCAGTTCCAGCGGCCGGGCTTCCTGGCCTTCGACCCGGACGAGCGTCTTCAACGGTTGCGCATAAGGATAGTCGAGCGTCACTCGCAGCGGCTGCACGAGCGCCGGTGCGGACGGTCGGGGCGCTGAGGCCCCTCCCACGTTCTTGCGGTCAATCATCTGCACCGTCCGCGCTTCAATGCCGATGCCGCGCGGCGACGATTCCGGCTGGCCTGCGGCAAAAAACTCGATCTCCGCCCCGCCGACAGTGCCGTGCGGGCTGCCGAGCTTGGTGACGCGCCACCGGACGCGTTGCGCAGCGACCGGCTCCGGGAGCGCGAAGAACGTGATGCCGGCGCGCTGGTTGACGTGCGTGACCTGCGCCGTGGCCAGCGGTTTGCCGGCTGCGTCGCTGAACACAAGCTCCGACGCGGCGATGGTTGCGGGATCGTTGCGGTCCTGATGCCGGAAGCCGCCGATGCGGACGGGCGCGCCGAAATCGAACTCGACGAACGTGTTGGTGCCTTTGCCGTGCGAGGCGAACTCGGTCTTCAGGTTGCCGTCGAGCAGGCGTGTGGCGGCATAGTTGCCGCCGGGAAACTCTGTTGCCGACGCGATGATCTTCGGTGGCGGCACAGGCGACAACCGTGTGAATTCCGCGAGGGCTGGAGAGACGACCAATAGGAGAGCCGTGATGATGAATCGCTTCATGGTGTTTTCCTTCGTGGTGTTTTAGCTTGCACGGCTCTGCCTTGGCAAACTATTCGTCTGGGCGCCATCTCAATCTCCAACCAATGCAACCCCCGGCCTCTCCCATTAAAACCGGCAGTTCGCTGGCCCTGGTCACGCTCGTTGCCGCGACGGGCGGGTTTCTGTTCGGCTACGATACCGCGGTCATCAACGGCGCCAACCAATACCTCCGGGCGCACTTCCATCTCGACGCGGTGCAGGAAGGCATCGCCGGCGCGAGCGCCATCCTCGGCTGCATCCCCGGCGCAATGTGCGCGGGATTCCTGAGCGACCGTTTCGGCCGGCGAAAGGTCTTGTTTCTCTGCGCGATCCTCTATGCCCTCAGCGGCCTGCTGTCGGCGATTCCGCGGACGTTCATGGAGTTCCTCGTGGCGCGGTTCATCAGCGGGCTGGGCATCGGCGCGTCCTCGATGATCTGTCCCATCTACATCGCGGAACTGGCGCCGGCGGCCAAACGGGGACGGCTCGGCTCGCTCTTTCAACTCGGCATCGTCGTCGGCATTTTTCTGACGCTGTTCATCAACGCGCGCATCCAGGGCCTCGGCGACGAGGCGTGGAATGCGGCGAGCGGCTGGCGCTGGATGCTGGGGGCGGAGGTCGCTCCGGCGGCGCTGCTGGTGGCATTGCTTTTCCTTGTGCCGGAAAGCCCCCGCTGGCTGCTGGGCGTGGGGCGCGACGACGAGGCGCGGCGGATTCTGGAGAGCGTCGGCGGGCCGGAGCACGCGGCGCAGGAAATCACGGCGGTGCGCGCGGTGCTGGGCGGGGAGGAAGGCCGGTTCGCGGAACTGTTCCACGCGCGGTTCCGCCGGCCGCTCATCGTGGCGGCGCTGCTGATGGCCTTCAGCCAGTTCAGCGGCATCAACGCCATCATGTATTACTCGACCAAGATTTTCGCGACGGCAGGCGTGGGCGTGAAGGACTCGTTCATGTCGTCGGTGATCGTCGGCCTGGTGAACGTCGTATTCACCTTCGTGGCGATTGCATTCGTGGACAAGGCCGGGCGGCGCGCGCTGCTGCTCATCGGCCTGACGGTGCAGGTCGCGGCGCTCGGGGCGGTCGGGGCGATGTTCCACGCCGGCTACAATGGCCTGCCGTTGATGCTGGCGATCCTGGCGTTCATCGGCGCGTTTGCGATGGCGCTGGGGCCGATCTCATGGATTCTCTGCTCGGAGATATTCCCCACCAAAGTGCGCGGGCGTGCGATGTCGGTGGCGACGTTCGTGATCTGGACCTCGTGCTACATCGTGGCGCAAACCTTCCCGATGTTGAACGACAGTCCCGCCATCGGCCCGGCGCTGACCTTCTGGGTCTATGGCGCGTGCAGCCTCGCGGCGTTGGTGTTTGTGGCTGCGATGGTGCCGGAGACGAAGGGACGAAGTCTGGAAGAGATCGAAGCATCCTGGGGACGGCGGTAGTTTTGTTGGAGCGCAGCGCATTGAGAAGGATGCAACCCCGCCACGGAGTTGCGGGCTGCCGGAAACCACTGACCGCGCCCTGGCCATGAATTTGGCTGTCTGGAACTTGAAGCCGAAGGCTCTGGACTGCTGCGAGCATCGCAGCTTTCGCGATCGACCCGCCAACGGTGCCAGCGGCAAGAGCTGTAGTTCCTACAGCAGTCCAGGGCCTTCGGCTTCATCTCGAATTCCTCTTCCTCACGTCGGCGGCTACACAGCCCGCCGGCAAAGAGTTTGAACACCTCTTTCCTCCCGCCGGTCAAAGGATGCACCTGAGCATTCCATGAACATCCCTTCAGTCCTCAAACAACTCTGGCGTGAATGGGTCCGTCCACTGGCTGTGATGGCTGCGATCATTTGCCCCATCAAGTCCTCGCTCGCCGACTACAATTTCGTCCCCACCGGCTCGATGAAACCGACGATCATCGAGGGCGATCTCGTCTTTGTGAACAAGCTCGCCTACGACCTGAAGATTCCGTTCACCACGACGCATCTGGCGGAGTGGGATCATCCGTCGCGCGGTGACATCGTCGTGCTCTTCTCGCCGGAGGACGAACTCCGTCTCGTCAAACGCATCGTGGCCGTGCCGGGAGACACCATCGAACTGCGAAACAACGCGCTCTGGATCAACGGCCAGCGTGCCCGCTACGCGCCTCTGCCGCCCGCGGGGTTTGCCGGCGTGCCTGCCGCCGAGCAGGCCGTTGCGAAATTCGCTACGGAAACGGTTGAAAATCGTTCGCACGCCGTGATGGCCCGCCCGTTTTTCCCGTCGCCGCATTGCTCGTTTCCGCCGCTGACGTTGCGAGCCGGCGAATATTTCGTCATGGGCGACAACCGCGACAACAGCAAGGACTCGCGCTACTTCGGCGTCGTGGAGCGGCGGTTGATCGCCGGCAAAGCCTCCGCAGTCATCGCCTCGGTGGACAAAAACGGCTCCCACCTGCCGCGCTTCGAGAGGTTCTTCTCCGCGTTGCGATAACCAGCCGCTTCTCCGCCATCGTTCCCGCTTCTACAAACCAACGCCACAACCTGACTCATAGTCCATAGACCTTTCGATCGTTTTGGCATGGACTATCAGTCATGCCGAAACGTGATTCCACCCTTGCCGCTCTTGGTCAGAATGTCCGCCATCAGCGCGAAGCGCGCGGCCTGACCCAAGAGAAACTCGCCGAGCGCGCCAGCCTTGATCCGACTTACATCAGCGGCATCGAGCGCGGCCTGCGCAACCCCGGCATAAAGAACGTCGCCCGCCTCGCCAAGGCGCTCGGCATCACGACGCCTAAGCTCGTGGAAGGCGTGGACGCTTGAAGCAACGCGTCACCAAATCGAAGCCGTCTGCCGTGCGTGAGGATCGCGCCGTATTTGGCAACGAGCATAGAAAACTCCGCTTCGTTGATATCTTCTGCGGCATTGGCGGTTTCCGCATCGCCTTTGAGCGAGCAGGCGCTGAGTGCGTCTTCTCATGTGACTGGGATAAGTTCAGCCAGTTGACCTATGCCGCCAACTTCGGCGAAACGCCGCAAGGCGACATCCACGATGTGGCCGTCGCCGATATACCGAAGTTCGACATTCTCTGTGCCGGGTTTCCATGCCAGCCGTTTAGTCTCGCAGGCGTGTCCAAGAAGCTCAGCCTCGGTCGCAAGCATGGCTTCGATGACGAGAAGCAGGGCAATCTCTTCTTCGACCTCGCCAGCATCATCAGCTTTCATCAGCCGCCGGCCTTTGTGCTGGAGAACGTCAAACATCTCAAGCGGCACGACAAAGGCCGCACTTTTGAGATCATTTACCGTACGCTCACCGAGGACCTCGGATACACCGTCTATTACAAAGTCATAGACGCGCGGAGCGTGGTGCCGCAACACCGAGAGCGCATATTCCTCGTCGGCTTCAAGCCTTTGCGTTACTTCGAGTTCCCGGAGTTCCCCGCGGAGGGACCGAAGCTCGAAACCATCCTCGCCGCGGACGTCTTGGATAAATACACGCTTACCGACCACTTGTGGCAATACCTCCAAGACTACGCCAAAAAACATCAAGCTGCCGGAAACGGCTTCGGCTTCGGCTTATTCACCGGCAAGGACGTGGCTAGAACTCTCAGTGCCCGCTACCACAAGGACGGTTCTGAAATCCTCATCTCGCAAGGCCCTCGAAAAAACCCGCGCCGCCTTACGCCGCGCGAATGCAGTCGGTTAATGGGCTATCCAGACGATTTCAAGATTCCAGTCTCTGACACACAGGCTTACCGCCAGTTCGGGAATTCCGTCGTCGTGCCTGTGGTCGAGCGAATTGCAAAAGAAGTCGTACTGAGTTTGGAAAGGCCTCCAAACATCACACCTGATCTCGTGCTTCAAGTCGCGGAGCGACAACAAAGAGAGGCGCTAGACATGCCACTGGTGCGAAAGAAACAAGTGCGCTACGTGGTCAAGCGAACCAAGAAAGATTGAGCCGTGACGCTGGATCAACTCAAATCGCTCTTCGAGCAAGCTGGGGTCAAGAAGCTCTACGCCAAACCGCTGGCTGAGAATGACAACTCGAAAAATCAAATCTATTTCGCAGGAGCAGTTGAGACACTAAATGTATTTCCTAGTCAGCAAATCTTTGCGGAGAACACACCACGAGGACCGAGCTTCAAAGCTCACCTAAACTTTGGATGGTTACTGGAGACCGGCGAGACAGCGCCCGCTCCCGGTGCTCAGTTGATTCTATACTCCCAATATCCCGAAGTCCGCTTTTCGGGATTCTTGAGAGGCTGCAAGGGTGGGCCGAACCAGTTGATGGTTGATCGGGAGCGAGCGAAAGCCGGTCCTCCAGAACTCATCCGGCAGCTTGCGGGGCGCATCCTTTTCCTTGGCGTCACCGCTGACAGGCGTGTGTTGGGCTATGTTGCCGCTGGAAATTCGCAAGTTGCTTTGGAATTCAACGCGCAATCATTCCCATCCGCGTTCGTTGTTTTCCGAGAGGTGCCGTTGCCCAACGTGCCCAAGGAGGCAGACTCTCGCAGCAAGCTGTTGGCGGAATTGGGACGCATCAACCGGCTTGGATGGATTGATTCCAAACAACTTGATTCGGACGGAAGAATGAAACCGTGCAACGCACCGCAGTGCGGTGGATTCACACTGGAAGCGGAACTGGGTGTCCCGAAGAACAGCGATGCGGAGCCGGATTTTCTTGGCTGGGAAGTGAAGCAGCATGCGGTGGCGAGTTTCGAACGGGTCGCGGCTGGCACAATAACTTTGATGACGCCGGAGCCGACGGGCGGGTTTTACAAGGAGCGAGGGCCAGAGGCATTCGTGCGCCGATTCGGCTACGTCGACAAGTTGGGTCGGCCCGACCGGCTGAACTTCGGCGGCATCCACAAGGCGGGGCAGCGGCATCAGACCACTGGCCTGACGTTGAAGCTACAGGGTTATAATGTAGAGCGTGGCGTTATCACGGACGCGGAAGGCGCGTTGGCCCTTGTGTCTGACGCGGGCGAAGTGGCGGCTGCGTGGGCATTCGGCGGTTTGCTTACTCACTGGGCACGTAAGCATGCGCGGGCGGTCTATGTGCCGTCACAGTGCCGAAAGGAGCCGCGTAGGCAATATGCCTACGGCGATCACGTGCGGCTGGCGGTCGGAACGGATGCACTCCGTTTCTTACATGCGATGGCGGATGGCGCGGTGTATTACGATCCTGGCATCAAGTTGGAGCACGCGTCGGGCAAAGTGGCGATAAAGCGTCGGAGCCAGTTTCGTGTGGCGTCGAAAAACATCGAAGCTCTTTACGAGAAGGTGGAATTAGTGGAGGTGTAAGTCTTGCCTGACGTTTTCACCAAGCGGAAGCGCTCAGAAGTGATGTCGCGGATTCGCGGGCGCGGGAACAAGGAGACGGAGCTGGCGCTGATGACCCTGTTCCGCCGACACCACATATCCGGCTGGCGTCGCTCCCGGCCTGTCTTCGGCAAACCCGATTTCGTATTCCCGAAGCTGAAGCTCGCGGTCTTTGTGGACGGTTGTTTCTGGCATAGCTGCCCGAAACATCGGACGAAGCCGGCGAACAACGCGGCGTTTTGGCGAAAGAAACTGGCGGCGAACAAGGCGCGGGACGGGCGGGTGACGCGGACGCTGCGGCGGATGGGCTGGCGGGTGGTGCGGATTTGGGAACACGAGCTGGCGCGCAAGAACGAGACGCGGCTCCTGACGCGGTTGCGGCGGGAGATGGGGAAGAAGAGAGGGGAAAGTGGCAAGGGGGAAGAGGCAAGAGTTCGGAGGCGCGTGGCGCAGTCAAGACATGGGTAACACATAAAGGCAGGGCGCGACCGCCGGGCGTGCCGGGTCTTCACCGTTTCCACACGTTCCGGCCTGTCCAGCAGGGCCGGCCCTGCCCGCGACGCGGCGCGTCTACACCTTCACTTCCGGCACGTCGAACGGCTTGCGGTAGAAACCACGGACGAGTTCGTTGGCCTTGGCGTTGTCCTTGAAACGCTCGTTGGCCTCATCCCATTCGAGCCACGGGCCGAGCAGGGATTCGCCCGGCTCCACGTCGTGGGCCTTGAGGTGGGCGAGGTAACGGTCGAGCGTTTCCTGGAACAGCGGCAACTCGCCGATCTGCGCGCGCATCTCGGCTACGCCGGCCTTGCGGCCGAGCCGGTAGGAGACGTTGCCGGCGTGGCTGATGCTCGTGGAGATGTGGCCGCCAAGCACCTCGGCGTGGAGGTCCTCGCGTTTGCCGCTGCGCATCGCCGCGATGAAGTTCTCAAAGTGCCGCTCGCCGCCGGTGAACTTTTTGACCTGTTTGCCGTCCTTGTCGAACACCGCGCCGGCGTGCATCAACACGTGGCCGCCCTCGCACTGCACGAACGTCTCGGTCTTGACGCCGCGGTAGTCCGGCGCGTCCTTCGCGTCCTTCGATGCAAGCAGGTTGTGGACTTCGTAGATGACCGGCACGGAGTAGTCGTAGTAGCAAATCTGCGTGTTCGGCACTTCGCCGACATCGTTGAACACGAACCGCCCGCCGATGCTCATCATCCGCTTCGGCAGGCCCGTCTCGCCCAACACCCAGCGCGCCATGTCCAGCTCGTGGACGCCCTGGTTGCACGACTCGCCGTCGCCGGTGTTCCAGATGAAACTGCAATCGTATTGGAGCCTTTCGCGGAAGATCGGCTCCTTGCGCGCGGGGCCGCACCACAACTCGTAATCCAGCGTGTCGGGGATCGGCAGCGGCGTGGTGCGCCGGCCGATGGACTTGCGCGGCTTGTTGGCGCAGCAGACGATGTATTTGATCCTGCCGAGCGGGCGGGAACGGAGGAACTCGTAGCACTGCAGGTCGGTGTCGCGCGAACGGGCCTGCGTGCCGATCTGCACGAGCCGGTTGTATTTGCGCGACGCGTTGACCATCTGCCGCCCTTCCCAGATGAAGTGCGCGAGCGGCTTCTCGACATACACATCGCGTCCCGTCTCGCACGCCCAGATGACGGGCAGCGAATGCCAATACTGCATCGTCGCCACGCTGAACGCGTCAATGTCCTTCCGCTCCATCAGCTTCCGGACATCCACCACCTCGTCGGGCCGATACTTGTATTTCTTCTCGATCAAATCCGCGGCAGCCTTCAGCCGCAGGCGGTCCGGGTCGCAAACGGCCGCGATTCGCACGTTCTTCTGGGGGCCGAATCCGGCGATGTGCGCCCCGCCGCGGGCGCCGCAGCCGATGATGGCGACACGAATTTCGTCGTTGGCGCCGAAGGTGCGCGCGCCGGCCAGCATGGGCCAGGCAACCGTCGCCGCCGCGGCGGAATGCTGGATGAATTGCCGGCGGGTGATCGCGGAAACGGGTTTGTTAGACAATTTGTTCAGTTTCATTTGATTTCTCCTACCGTGCGGTGCGCTCGGCGATTTCCTTCAAAGCCTCATCT
This sequence comes from Verrucomicrobiota bacterium, assembly GCA_016235595.1. Classification (GTDB taxonomy): domain Bacteria; phylum Verrucomicrobiota; class Verrucomicrobiia; order CAIQCK01; family CAIQCK01; genus CAIQCK01. The sequence continues at coordinate 252,556 of JACRJX010000043.1, read as the reverse complement.
ATTGCCTTCCGCACATCTTTCGAGGATTCGCGTTGTGCGCTCTCACGGAGCCACAGGAGATCTTCGGCTGTGCCGATATCCCTGATGAGGTAAGCAGCCATTTTTCGGCTATGTTCTGACTTTTCTGTTTGCAGTGCTTTGCGCGCGGCCTCGCGAGTTTCGGGAGACGGCATGCGGTCAGCTCGGTAGAGGGCATTGCCACGGATATGTTCGGAGGGATGGTATAATCCCTTTCGAAGCAGCGGGGCAAACTCGGGATGCTTGGCGTCCAAGAACGAATAAAGGTCGCTTGCGTCGTCTAGCGGGTCATCCCAAGAGGGAGTCTCCGAGTTTGTCTTCTTCCTGGCATCAAGCGTCATACACAATCGCTTCGCGAATAGTTCGTCACGCCCTTCTGCTTTGTAATTGTGAAGCACCCACGCTGCGTAATGTTGGTTGACACTCGATTCAAGGAACCGGCGCTTCACCGGCGGCAACACGCGTTCGTCCCGGATGCCTTTCTCTGAAAGCGCGTAAACAACACTGCACCATTGATTCCATTCGATTGAGCTGACTTTGGGTGCTTCGCTCAAGAAGCGATCAAACATCAAGTCGCTGTCTGCTTTTGCTATAGTTGACTTGGCTCTTTCTTCTGATGAGGTCTTATTAGTCAACTTCAGCGCCCAAGCCAAAGACCCGCGTGGAGGAACAAGCTCCTTGGCTACAAACCAATCTTTGCCAAACTTGTGAAACATGCCGTTCGTCAAAGGAACCCGCACCGTAGTGCGATAACCATCACCTGCGTCACGCCGTTCTTCGCGAGCGTAAACGAGAGCACTCGACTCACGGCGGGCCGGCTTTCCCAGCAGGTTGATTACGTCTGCCTCAGCGAAACCCGAATCCAACCATCCCAGACACGGTAGAAACTCGGCCTTCCGGCGTTGCGCAGTGGTTGCGATCCACGCGCTACGCGTCATTGGGCTTGGTTCTTTGAGTCTGAGCGAGTTGCCGATTCGTGCGTAAGCTACTTGGGTGATCGCTGAATGCGTCCACTCAAAAAGGACCGCACGACGACGCGCGCCGAGTGCTTGTACCTTTTTTACGGCGCCGTCCGGCAAGAGGCTGAATTCTAGCAGTGTGCCTTCGCAAAGTTGAAACTTCTTCAGAGCAATAGGGCCGCAGAGACAGATGCCTTCATCGAACCAATCCGCCTTCGAAACCAGAATGATTCCGTATGGCAGATTCTCGCCGACCGTGAGGCGATAGGCTCGTTCATAGTGTCTGTCAGTGGTGCCGACCGCGCCCCCAACAAACGACAGCTTGTTCGCCTCCTTTGGGGCAACGGTTTCGATCTTCAGCAACGGTTCATCTGGCACTTCAAACCGCAGTAAATCGTCTTCATACGCTTTCCACGGTCCGCCATCGGTTCGCTGGTATAACGCGCGTTCGTTTGGGGTAAGAGGCCGTCGCACTTGTTCTTCCAGAACTGACAAGCTGGGCGCACCAAATGCCGTGCGTTCCCCGGGAATAATTCGCACGCGCTTTAGGAAATCCGGCCGGTTCCAAACCAACTCGCCCGCCTGGAGCCATCCTGAAACCAGCACGGCTAGGCTGGCCATCAGAATCCTGGCAGGCCCGGATAGGCAGTGCACTTTCATGAACCGTTTGTTGGTCACACCGCGAAATGCTTCGCGACCTTGCGCACGGCTTCGGCGGCGCCTAGGATGTATTCCTCGGTCATGCCTTCATGGATGGTGAAGCGGATGCCGTTCTGGAGGATGGCCTCGACTTCGGGCGTCTGGTGCTTCGTGAAGTCCATCGTCGTCAGGCCCATCTCACGCACGGGCCAGTGGCCGGCGAAGAAGGCGTGGTTCTGAAACACCGGCTCGCGATGCAGCGGCACCCCGATGTAACCGGCGGAGCAGGAGACGCCCTCGGCCGCGAGGGCCTTGACGAACTCGGCGCGCTTGCAGCGGAACGACTCCGGCTTGAAACGCATGAAGTAGAACCAATAGACGCAGCGGTCCTCGGGATGCACCTGGTGAGGCAGGATGCCGGGAATGCCGGCGATCTTCTCGGTGAGCAGGTTGCCGAGCTTGGCGCGCTTGCTGGCGACGCCTTCGAGCCGCTCCAGTTGCGCCGCGAACACGGCGGCCGACGGCTCGTTCATGCGGTAATTGGTGGCGAACATGTGGAACCCGCCGCCCTTGACGCGATCCCCGCCCTTGTCGCCGCACCTTTGGAGCAACGGGCCAAACCGCTCGTCGCTGGAGGCGACCACGCCGCCGTCGCCGGCGGTGATGTGCTTGGAATTCTGGAGCGACCAGCAGGCGATGTGACCGACGGTGCCGATGGGCTGGCCGCGATACTTCGCGCCCCACGCCTGGCAGCAATCCTCGATCAGGACCAGCTTGTGCTTGTCGGCGATGGCCTTCAGCGCGTTCATGTCGCACGGGTTGCCGCAGAGATGCACGGCGATGATGGCCTTGGTCTTGGGCGTGATGCGGCGCTCGACGTCGGCGGGGTCGAGGTTGTAGGTGGTGGCGCCGAGGTCGGCGAAGACGGGCACGCCCTGCTGGTAGAGGACGCCGATGACGGTGCCAATGTCCGTGATGGGCGAGGTGATGACCTCGTCGCCCGGCCCGATGCCCGCCGCGGTGACCGCGATGTGGAGCGCGGCGGTGCCGGAGGTGCAGGTCTGGGCGTATTTGAACGGGTGGATTTTCCTGAACCGCTCCAGCGCCAGCGTGGTCTGCGGCCCTTTCCAATAGAAGAGCGTGTCCTGTTCGAGCATGGCGTTGAGCCGCTCGCGTTCGAGGTCGCCCCAGCGCCGGACGGACGAGGGCGCTTTCTTGACGGCCTTCCTGCCACCGAGCATCGCGAGCTTCGACGCGTCGGCGGATTCGGCAGCGGTGGATGTCGCGCCGGTGGCGCCGCTGGCGAGCAGCGCGGCGGACGTGGCAGTGATGAATTCCCGGCGGGAAACAGTTGGTTGTGGGTCTTTCATGGGCGTCTCCTCGTTTGGTTAACTCTTCTTCGCAAGCAGCCGCCGCGCGTTGTTGCAGCGGATGGCCTGCAGTTGTTCTTCGTTGAGCGGTGATTCCTTGAGCTTCAGCAGAGCGGACTCGAAATAGAACAGCGGCGCGTGCGAACCGAACAGCACGCGGTTCAGCGGCACTTTCTCCAGCATGCTGGCGACGCCGCCGACGCTTTCGAGCATGGCGATGTCCACATGAACGTCGCCAGCCTTCACGAGATCGAGCAACGGCTGGCCCCGCAGGACCGTTGATGAGTTCAGCAACTCCAGCCGCAAACCGGGCGTTTTGCGAACGACATCGGCCAGCGGCTTGACGACCGGCGGTTCCACCTGAAGCAGCGGATGCATCATGCGGCGGTCTTCCATGACGAACACGAGTTGCACGACCAGGCTGCGCTCCGTCGCGAGTCGCAGCAGTTTCGCGAAAGCGGGGTCGTCGAGCTTGTAGCCGTGATAGGCCGGATGCAGCCGGATGCCCGGCATGTGATGCTCCTCCGCGCAGCGGCGCAGGTCGTCCTCCCAGTCGGCGAACCTCGGATTCACCGAACCGAACGGAACCAGCAGGCCGTCGCCGTGACGGCGGCACTCGTCGGCAAGCCGCGCGTTCACCGTGGCGATGTCGCGGTGCAACAGGCCGTCGAAGCTGCCCGCCCACGCCTGTGTCACGCCATGGGCGCGAAGCTTCGCGACGAGAGCGGCGGTGTCGTCAAGCGCCAGCCGGCGCAACGGCCAGCGCGAAAGGCAGACGTTGGTGTCCGTGAGGCCGGACGCCGTGGCGTCCGCAGACTCCGCGACGCTCGCGCGGCCAAGCGATGCCGCGCCGGCTGCCACCGCAACGACTTTAAGGAAATCGCGGCGGTCGAGGGAATCGGTTGATGGCTTCTGGCTCACAGTTTGATTCCCTTCTCGCCCAGGATGGGGCGCAACAGGCGCTTGAGATTCCCGGCAAAGATGAGCCGCCGGGTCGCGTCGGAAATTTCTGCGCCATAAACCTTCGCCAGTTGCGATGCGAAGCTGCGCCCGCCGGCGTCGCTGCCGTAGAGGACGCGCTCCGCGCCCAACTCCCGCACCGCCATTTCGGTGAAGCCGGCGGTCGGGTCGCCGCCGTCAATGTCGGCGTAAATGTTCGGATGCGGTCGGATGGCGCGGAGACCGCGTTCCCAGTCGCCGCCGCAATGGGCGCAGATGAGCGTGGCCTTCGGATGCCGCGCGGCCAATTCCGCCATGTCCATCGGCGTGGATTCGCCGGGCAGGTTGCCGGTGATCTTGTCCCAGCAGTGCTGCAGGACGGGGGCCTTCAGTTCCGCGGCGCGGGCGATGATCGGATCGAGTCTCGGATCATTGCAGTGCAGCGCGACCCAGAGTTTCACGCCCACCATCGGCCCGTCGCGGACGCAGCGGTTGAGTTCGTCGAGGCTGGCCTGCGTCTGCTTCGGATTGAGATGGACGAAACCGAACGCGCGGTCGGGGAAACGCTTCACCGCCCGGAGCACGTCATCGTTCTGTTGCCGCACGTCTTCGGGGGACGGGTCGTAATTCCACTTCATCCCCAAGAACACACAGAGCCGCGCGATGCCCATGCGGTCGGCGTATTCGAGCAGACGTTCCAACTTCTCCTCCGGCGTGTTGCCCGGCACGCCGGCGAGGTGAGTATGCACGTCCCAGATTTCGTGGTTCATTTAAGTTCCGGACGTTTCGGTCCTTTTCACCACTCAGGATTCTATGCCGCGGCCGCATCGCGCGTGTCGCAGCTCTTACGGCGGAAGTCGCAATTATTACGGCTCCTCCATCCACCTACAGGCGTGCTGGCAACCTGGACGGCACACTGGCGGGGCGCGAAAGCACGTCCTCAAACATGAATTCCACTATTCGTTTTGGGTCGGACAGCGATGGGCGCCGTTCTACTCTGTTCAGAGGGAAATGCAAGCTTGCGAATACGGTGGTCGCTGACTGCCAGCGTGAACTCTTGCGCCGCCGCAACAGTTGCGGGGCGCGATGCCCTCCTGACGAAACGGTTACGGAGACACCGGCTGGCTCACTTTGTTTTTTTCGGCACCAGCCGCAACGCGTGGTCATCGGCGACGAGATTCAAGCCCCCGATGTCCGCGACATAACTCAACACATCCAGCAACGGGATGTTGCGCAAGCTGAGTGTGATCGCAGGCGGCTTCACGCCCGGCGGCATTTGCAGGATGATGTTGACGCCTTTTTTCTCCGGGTCCAATGTGCCGCTCGCGTCCCTCAAATACTCCACGACGTCCGCCAGCGACGCCTCTCGAAATTCGATTTTCGGCAGCACGATCCGCTTCGCCTTTTCCGCGGCCGCGCCGACCGGGGCGGCGGGACGCGGTGTCCCGGCTGCTGGCGCTTTAGCCAGACTCAGCACGAGAGCGTTCTCGTCCGCGGTCATTTTCAAGCCGGCGATTTCCGCCGTGTATCGGACCGCATCGAACAAAGGAACCTCGTGGAGGTCGAGCGTGATTGCAGGCGGCTTTGCGCCCGCCGGTATTTGCAGGATGATGTTTATGCCCTTTTTCTCCGGGTCAAGTGAGTGACTCGCGTCCCTCAAATACTCCACGACGTCCGCCAGCGGCGCCTCTTGAAATTCGATTTTCGGCACCACGATTCGCTTCGCCTTTTCCGCGGCGGCGCCGACTGGGGCGGCGAGGCGTGGTGTCCCGGCTGCTGGCGCTTTAGCCGGACTCAGCACGAGAGCGTTTTCATCCGCGATCATCGTCAAGCCGGCGACTTCCGCCGTGTATCGGACCGCATCGAACAGAGGAACCTCGCGGAGGTTGAGCGTGATCGCAGGCGGCTTCGCGCCCGGCGGTATTTGCAGGATGATGTTGACGCCTTTCTTCTCCGGGTCAAATGCGCGGCTCGCGTCCTCAAGGAAGTCCACGACGGTTGCCAGTGACGCTTCCTGGAATTCCAAGCGCGGCACCATGATCCGCCGCGCCTTCTCTTCGGCGGTACCGGGTTTCGCCGGCGGCGACAGTTTCCCGCCAGCGTCATTGACCAGCGACGCAGTCAACATCAGCAGCAGCGCCCGACCTTTCGCATCATTCTGGACGCCGCCAGCCGCCAGCGTATGGCCGGACGCAAGCGTGACGGTGGTCGTAATGTTGCGTTCACGGAACGATTGTTCCGTGAACGGCTCCTTTGCGTCGGGCAGCAGGTGGCGGATGGTCAGCGTTGATGACAAAAGGATCAGCCCGTTCTTCTGCACCTTCGGCAGCACATCAAGCGTGATGCCGTCAAAGACCGTTTTGGATCCGTCCTTACCGATCCGCAATTCACGACCCACTTCAACCCTGGCTCGCTGTCCCGAGAAGGTGGTCACACGCGGTGCGCACAGCATGTCCGCCTCTTTCATCGCGGATATTTTTTTGACGATTTCCTGTGTTTCCGCCGGGTTGGACAGCGTTGCCTTGCCATTCTTGTCCGGCAAGAACGCTGAGGCCTGGCTGGCAGGAAGCTCGATGATCTTCGCTTCCACCATGATTTGCTGTTTCGGTTCGTTTGGGTCCGGCTTGTTCTGCACCTGCGCCAGTGCGCTGGCCGCGACCAGTGCCACGGCCGCCGCCATGCCGACCGCCATTGCGCTGCGGCCCAACGGCCGGCGGTTTCGCCGCGCGTCCACGACGGCCCGCACGCGCGCTTCGAGCGTGGACGGTTGCGCCATCGCCATCGCGTGCTGGCTGAATCGGTGGTTTGCGCCAAGACTGCGCGCGATCTCCATGAGCTGGTCCGCGTAATCCGACGCGCTCGCGCCGCTGCGCAACACCAGATCGTCGCACGCCTGCTCCTGCGCCACGCGCAACCGGCGCGCAGCGAGCCAGACCAGCGGGTTCATCCAGTAGAGGGCGCACACAAGTTGCGAAACCAGCCGCGCAAGACAATCGCGCCGCCGAAGGTGGCCCAACTCATGCCGCAGCGCCGCAACGAGCCGATGATCAGGCCACGTGATGGCCGCGTCGGGCAGCAGCACCACCGGTCGCGCGACACCCCACGCCAGCGGCACCCGGCACGCCGCAGCCCGTCGCAGGTCAACCGCGCCCGCCAGTCCGTACTCGACGGCAACCGAACGCGCCAGCGTTTGCGCGCGCTGATCATTCAGGGGCGCGCTGTGTTGCCGAACGCGGCGCAGCTTTAGACTGCCCATCGCCCGATAACCCAGCAGCAACAGGGCGCCCAGCAGCCACCCCCACACCAACACACTGCGCCATGGCGGCAGACTCCATGTTCCCGCCGCCAACGCGTCCCTTGACAGTGGGGCAACAGCCGTCGCATGTGTCATCGGCATCAAGGTCAGCGGCACAACTGCCCGTGCCGGCGTGGACGCGCCCCACTCAACCGTCCAAAGCGGCGCGGCAAGTTTCGTCAGTGGCAGCGCGAGCAGGGCCGCCAAGGCAAGCGCCCAGACCGCGTGACGCGAGGCAGCAGAAGCGCTGCGCCAGAGACTGCTTGCCAACCCGGCCAGTGCCAGGATGACGGCGCTTTTCAACAGCAGTTCACAGAGGAGAGGAAGGATATTCTCAACGTTCATAAAACCACCTCCTACTTGACCCTGGCCTTCTTGATAACGTCCTCGATCCGCTTGAGATCGTCGGGCGAAAGCTGCTCGTCGTCCACAAGCGCGGCAACGGCGTTGGCCAGCGAGCCTTCGAAGAACGTTTCCACGACACGCTGGAGCGCCGAACGGCGCGCCTTCTCGCGCGACTCGACGGGCAGATAAACGTAACGCGGCCCATCTTCGCGGTGCTTGAGGAAGCCCTTCTCTTCGAGAATGCGCAGCAGCGCGCGCACCGCGGAGTAACTCGGCGCGTCGGGCATCGCCGTGCTCACATCCGCCGCCGTCGCCTCGCCCCGGGCGTGGATGATGTCCATGATCTGCCGCTCCCGGCGGCTGAGGTCGTGAGGCTTGGGTTTCATATGCTAAAATATTAGCACATATCGCCCGGCATGCAAGAACTAAATGCTAAAATTTTAGCATATCGCCACCACCATCTGTCGGCGGAGAAAGGAAGCGTTCGCTGGAGAAAGCCAGGCCAACCGCCGTTATCTCGCATTCGCAAAAAGAGCGGAAGCGAACGGATTCCCCCCGGTGGCGCGATTGTTCCGGGCGGCCGCCGTCGCGGAAAGGGCGCAAACCCGGCGGAGAACGTTCAGAGCCTGCGGCACTTCTCGATTGCAGGCAGGACGATTGGTGCGCCTGACATCATCCGATCCTCTTATGTTGTCTTCGTTTCCGGCATCGGAAGATCGAAGTAGGACCGCGTGTATCGTTCCGGCTGGCTTTCCACAGCCAGGTGTCCGCCATGATCCCGGATAACAGCGGCACTCATGGACAGACCCGAACCGGAGTGTTTACTGCGGTCCTTGCTGGTAAAGAACGGGTCGAACACTTGTTGGGCGATTTCCGGCGGGATGCCGATGCCGTGATCCTCCACCGTGACCCGCAGCCACTTTGCTCCCTCCTTTTCAACCTGCCGGGCGTTGATCGCAATCACCTTGTTCGCATCCGCCCCGGGATACCTTGCGTTTGACGCCTCGTGTGCGTTGGTCAGCAAGCTCATCAGGACTTGCTGGATCTGCTGCTCACTGCATGGAACCTCGGGCAGGTTCTTGGGCACGTCCACCTGGATTGTGATCTGGTCATTGCGAAAGGAGCTGGCAACCAGCAGCAACACTGCGTTTACGATGTCTGCCATGCGGGCGGGGCTATGCGTCTCCGTCTTCGGTTGGGCAAACCCGATCAGTTGCTGGACGATCCTCGCAACCCGGTTGCTTTCACGGCCAATCGCTGCGGCAAATTTTTGCAGCGGGCTGTCCGTTGGCAACTTGTCCTGGATCAACTGCGCGTAGTTCATGATGCCAAAGATGGGGTTGTTGATCTCGTGCCCCACGCCACCGGCCAGCGTGCCGATGGCGGCCATCTTCTGTTGCTCGTGCAGGCGCAATTCAAGCTGCCGTTGCTTCTCCTCCGACCGCTTGAGTTCAGTGACGTCGCGGATCGTCGCCTGAAGCCCTGTCTTTCCATCCAACTCCACGCGAGTCAACAATACGGTCGCGGGGAACACCTCCCCGTCGAGCCGCTGGTGAACCCATTCGAAGAAATGACTGCCCTGTTCCATCGCCGTCCCGAGCATTCGCTTCGCCTTGTCCTTGGACAGATCCCCGTCCGGCTGCCGCTCCGGCGAAAGATCCCAAGGGCCGAGGGAGATGAACTGTTTCTCGTCCTTGGCTCTGAACAGCGCGATCGTCGCGGCGTTTGCACTCGTGAACTTCCAGTCGGGCGGGAACGTGGTCATGATGGCATCGCGCGAGGATTCGAATAACGCCCGGTATTTTGCCTCGCTCTTCGCCATCGTCTCCGCAACCTTCTTCCGCTCAGTGATGTCACGGATGATGCCGATGGCGGCCCAGTACCTGCCGACGCGGACGCAGGACAACGACAGTTCCATCGGAAACTCCGAGCCGTCCTTGCGCCGTGCGGCCAGTTCGAGCGTCTTGCCGACTGCCCCGCCTTCACCTGTCTCGCACCACTTGGGAAATGCTTTGCGATGGGCGGACAGAAAGCGCGCGGGAGCGATCAGATTGTGAAGGTTCTGGCCGAGGACCTCCGCGGACGAATACCCGAGGAGCCTCTTCGCCGCCGCATTCCAGAACGTCGTCTTTCCCTCGTGGTCAATCATCAGGATGGCGTCCTGGGCGCCCGCGCTCAAGCCCCGAAACCTCTCTTCGCTTTCACGGAGAGCATCCTCGACCAGCTTGCGCTCGGCGATCTCCTTGGACAGCTCCGCCGTGCGCTCCTGCACCCGCTGCTCCAACTGGTCGTGCGCCTGTTGCAGGGATTGCTCGGCCTCCATGCGATGGCTCGTCTCCCGAGTCACACGCGAGGTCGAGAACACGGCGATGGCCAGGGTGATCAGGCTGGCCAGGATGACCCAGATCAGAAACTGCTGTTGGGCAGCGGCAAAATCGCGATCAGCCAGCCGGGCAACGCGGTTCATCTCGTCGTTTTCGTGCTGGACGAAGTCGGTCGAGGCGGCGAAATAGGCCACGAGGCGCGGCAGCGTGGCCTGCACCATGATGGCATGGGCCTCGTCGCGCTTGCGCTCGTCAAGCAGCTTCACGAGGGCTTGCTTGTAACTCTCGACGTAGGGCGTCCGCGCGGCTTCAACCGCGGCCAGAAGCTGCTTCTCCCGCTCTGAATTCAGCTTCCTCCCGATGGCCCGATACAGCTCCGTGATTCGGTTGCTGTTTTGCACACGGAGCGCGAGCAAACGGTTGATTTCCTCCCGGTCTTCCAGCAGAAACACTTGCATGGTAATCCGGTTGTTCAGGGCGGTGTGATACCGCGCTTCGGCAGCCAGCTGCACTTTCACCCACTTGTCTTCGACGATGGACTGCATCTGCTGATGCAACCGGTTCAACTGGCTCACTCCCTGCCAGCCGACAAAGACGATCACCATCACCAGCAGGCCAAACGCCGCGCCCAATCGAAACCTGATGTCCCGCGGCTTCATGGCGGGTTTTCTCCTTTCACTGGCAAGTCCATGTGGAAGCGGGTATAGCGGCTCGCTTCCGTTTCCAGAAACAATTTCCCGCCGTGCTCTTCAACGAGGCTGTGACTGATGGAGAGTCCCAAGCCCGTTCCCTTGCCGGTCGGCTTGGTGGTGTAGAAAGGATCGAAAATGCGATCGCGGATTTCCGCCGGGATTCCATTGCCGTGGTCTTCAACGGTCGTGCGAATCCACGGTTTGCCACTCTTCTCGAACAAACGGGCGCTGATGCGGATGATCTTGTCCTCGTGGTAGGCCGGGTATTTTTCGTTTAGCGCGTCCCGCGCGTTCGTCAGCAGGTTCATCAGCACTTGCTCTATCTGCTGGCTGCGGCATTCCATCTGGGGCAGTCCCTCCGGAACCTCCACCACCAGATTGATCTGGTCGTGCCGTATCACCGCCTGGATGAGGGTAAGAGTCGCGTCGATGATATCGTTCAGATTCGCAGGACTGCGGTCCTGCTTGCCCTGCCGCGCAAAGGCCAGCAGGTTGCGAACAATCAGTGACACCCGGTCGGTTTCCTTCATGATCTTGGCGGCATACCCCCGCACAGGGTGGTCCGCTGGCAACTGGTCGGCGATCAACTGCGCGTAGTTCATGATCCCATTGACGGGATTGTTGATCTCGTGGGCGATGCCGCCGGCCAGCGTGCCAATGGCCTCCAGCTTCTGTGATTGGCGCAATTGGGATTCGAGCTCGAGTTCATGGGTCACATCGAGCTTGAGAGCGATGTAGTTGACGATTTGGCCCGTCCCGTCCCGCACAGGCGAGATGGTGGCATTTTCTTCAAAGAAGGTGCCGTCCTTCTTCTTGTTGATGAAATGGCCGTGCCAGACTTCACCGCGACTGAGCGTGTCCCACATTTGCCGATAGAATGCGGCGTCTTGCTTGCCGCTATTGAGGATGCGCGGGTTTTGCCCAATGGCTTCCTGCCGCGTGTATCCGGTGATTCGTTCGAAAGTGGGGTTGACGTAGAAAACCGTGCCTTGCACATCGGTAATGACGATGGACTCTTCCGCCTGTTCCAGGGCCGTGACGAGGCGCATCTGTGATTCGATGGCCTGCTTGCGCTCGGTGATATCGTGGCTGACCCCTACGATGCCGACAAACTCACCGGACGAGTCGAACATCCCGCTGTAGCTGACATCACACCATACCGTCCAGCCGTCCTTGTGAATGAAATTCAGCTCGAGAATCTCGGGCGCGCGTTCGCCGGCCTGCATCTTGGGAATGATCTCGTCCATCTTCTTGCGGGCCAGCGCGGCTGATGCGGCCACCAGCAACTGCTCCCAGTCAAGCGACAAGATCTCTTCCGCGGAGTAGCCGAGCAGTCGTTGAACCGAGGGACTTACGTAGTTAAGCCGGCCCGATGTGTTCAAGGCCCAGATCACGTCGCTCGCGTTGTCGGCCAGCAGGCGGAAGTGTTGTTCGCTCTCGCGCAACGCCTTTTCCATCAGCTTGCGCTCAGAGATGTCGCTCACCGTGCCCATCAGCCGGATGCACTCACCTTCCTTATTGCGGCTGACGCGCCCTTGGACCGCAATCCAATGCGGCTCTTGCCCCGTCCGGGCAACCCGGCATTCGAGACTGAGCCGGTCTGTGGACAATGCCTGCGCAAAACTGCGTTTGACCCGTTCAAGATCCTCAGGCACGACGTGTTTCAGGAAGATCTCGTAATTCCATTCAGACGGCGGGGAGTCGTAGCCAAAAATCTGATCGCACCGCGGCGTCCGCCAGGACGCGCCGCTGACCATATCGAACTCCCAAGCGCCCGTTTGGCCGGCTTCCAACGCCAGCCGGAGCCGCTCCTCGCCAAGATGCAACTGCTGGTCCATCTGTACGAGCTGCTTCTGCTCCTGCGCTTCCTTCAAAGCCCGCCGTACCGCTGGCCCCAAGCGGTTGATCCTCTGTTTCAGCACGTAATCCGTGGCGCCTTCACGCAAGGCGTCAATGGCAATTTCTTCGCCGAGGGTGCCCGAAACCAGGATGAAGGGCACCTCGGGACGTTCCTTGTGCGCGAACTTCAAGGCGGAGAGACCATCGTAGGTTGGCAACGAGTAGTCGGCCAAAATGAGATCGAGCGCGGGCGACTTCAGGCCGGCGATGAAATCCGCCTCCGTCCAGACCCGTTTCATATCGAACGTGATGCCCTCCCTCTTTAACTCATGCACCACCAGTTCGGCTTCTGTGGCGCGGTCTTCGAGGTGGAGAATCTGAATCTCGCAAGGGGCGTTCATAGCGCGTTTTGCCCGCTATCTATTTACAGGCAACGTGAAGTGGAACGTCGCACCCTCTTTGACTTTCCCTTCCGCCCAGATGCGGCCTCCGTGGCGTTGAACGATGCGCTGGACCAGCGCCAAGCCGACACCGGTGCCTTCGAACTCGTCTTCGCTGTGCAGCCGCTGGAAAACGCGGAAGAGTTTGTGGACATTCTTCATGTCAAAGCCGGCGCCGTTGTCCTTCACGCTGTAATGAAGCTCACGGTCTCCCGCATGGCCAGTAATCTCAATCTTCGCCGCGTCCATCGGCCGCGTGTATTTGACTGCGTTGGAAATGAGGTTCACCCACACCTGGCGGAGCAGGTTCTTGTCACCTCGAACTGGCGGCAGGGGATGCAGTTTGAACTGAAGTTTGCGGCCCGGCGCTTGCGCCGCGCACGCGTCGAAGACCGTTTGTGCCAAAGCGCCCATGTCAACCTCGATGGACTGCATGTCCTGGCGGCCTATTCGGGAAAACGCGAGCAAATCGTCAATCAACTGGCCCATCCGCTTGGTCTCGGCACGGATGACGTCCACGATGCGCCGGCCCTCCTCGTTGAGTTGATTCGCGCCCTCCTCGACGAGCATGTTGCTGAAGCCGTTGATGGCACGCAGCGGCGCGTGCAGGTCGTGTGACACCGAGTAGGAAAACGCTTCGAGTTCCTTGTTGGCTGCTTCCAGTTGTGCGGTGCGCTCGCCGACACGCTGCTCCAGTTCAGCGTTGAGCTTTCGAAGCTCCTCCTCCGCCTGCGCCGTTCGGATCACCGGAACGATCAGATTGCTGAAACTCCTGAGCAGCGCATCTTCCTCTGAAGTGATGGGGTGCCTGGCAAAGAGCGCCAGGACGCCCATCGTTCCGCTGTGAGGATGGCGCAGTTGATAGCCAGCAAACGAAACCAACCCCAGCGATTTGGCCCATTCACGGTTGTGGACCCGCGGGTCGTTCGTGACGTCGTTGGTTAGAAACCCATCAGCCTCGCCGGAGGCAATCAGACCGATCTTGTAGCAGCCAAAAGGCACGCGACCGTGCGCCTTGCCATCCAGACGCGTGTAACGGCCGGAACTGGCCACAAGATGCAGACATTTATCCCGATGTCTGCACACATGCGGGCCTTCCACGACCCCGGCGTGCATGCAGCCCAAATGGCACAGATCCCCCGGGCCCATCAGCCAGATACGGGCGACTTCGGCATCGAAGGTATTCACCGCGCCGTCGGTAATTCGCTTGAGCTTCTCGTGAAGAGTGCCCGGCTCGTGCAGCGCAGTCTGCAACGAACTGATCTTGCGGATGCACTTCTCCGTCCGCTTGCGCGCAGTGATGTCGCGCGCAATCGTTGACGCGCCTATGATCTGGCCTTCCAAGTCTTCAATGGGAGAAACGGTGAGGGATACTTGGACAAGCTCTCCCGTCTTTCTGCGGCGTTCCGTTTCATAATGTTGAACGTGCTCTCTGTGTCTTATCTTCGCCAGGATCAGCGGGATCTCATCCTCATGTCCCGGCGGGAAGAGCATGGAGATCGGCTTGCCGATGATCTCGCCCTCTGTGAAGCCATAGAGTCTCTCCGCGCCTTTGTTCCAACTCGTAATGATTCCCTCGATGGTCTTGCCGATGATCGCATCATCGGAAGACTCCACGATGGCGGCGAGGTTGACAATCTTCTGCTCCGCCCGCTTGAGCGCGTTGATCTCGCGCTCCAATTCGTGGTTGGCCTGCTGCAACTGCTCCATCTTGATTTCCAGCCGGCGGACGAGAACTTCATTGTATTGCTTGAGCAGAACCCGGTCCTCATCCTTTGGAAACTTCGACGGCGACAGCTCGCCTTTTTTTTGCTTCGCCAGGACTTCCCGAATGCGGACCATGAACGGCTCGGGTTCGGCAGGCTTGATGATGAAGTCGTCGGCGCCGAGGTCCAGCGCCAGTTGTTCGTCTTTCGGCTCGGTGTAGGTGGCGGTGTAAACGATGAATGGAATCTGTTTGAGCCGGTCGTCTGACTTCCAGTGCCGCAGAAGCGTGTAACCATCCATCACGGGCATGAGAAGGTCGGAGACGACGAGATCGGGCGGCGTCTGCCGCGCTCTGACCAGCGCCTCAGCCCCGTGACAAGCCTCGTCCACCTCACAGCCGTGGCCCGTCAGCAGGGCGCGCAGCAAATAGCGGTTATCCGGCTTGTCATCGACGATCAGTATTCGATTCACGACGTGTTCCCTCCATTGCGCGGACGCAGATATCGCTCGATCTCCGCAACAAATGTTTCAGGGTTGATCGGTTTTTCCGTGTAACCGTCACAGCCTGCCGCCAAGATATTCTCACGGTCGCCGACCATCGCGTAGGACGTGACCGCCACAATAGGCACCCTGTCCAGAGCCGGATTTTGCCTCAGGGCACGCGCCACGGCATAGCCATCCATCTGCGGCAACTGGATGTCGAGCAGGATCAGGCTCGGCTGGATCCTGGAGGCCAGTTCGATCCCGGTGGGACCGTCCACGGCCGACACGACTTCATATCCGTGCCTTTCCAAAAGAAACGTCGTCATATACCGGTTCTGGTCGTTGTCCTCGATGAGAAGAATTTTGCGTTTCATCATATGGCTCCACTTCGGCCGGGCAGCAGCACCGTAAAGGTGCTGCCCTTGCCCCACTCGCTCTCAACCTGGATTTCGCCTCCAAGCAACTCCACCAGCCGGCGGCAAATAGCCAGGCCCAACCCTGTGCCTTCGCGATTGCGTGCCAGCCCGGTGTCAACCTGCCGGAACGGTTGGAATAGTTTTCCCAAATCCTCCTGCTTGATCCCAATGCCCGTATCCTTGACCGAGATGCGCAGCATGTTCCACGCCATTTCCGCCGTCAGCGTGATCTGGCCATGCTCGGTGAATTTGATCGCATTGTTCAACAAGTTGGCCAGAATCTGTTCCACCCGCCGCTGGTCGCTGACCATCGTGCTGACGTCCGGCGCGATTTCCACGTGAAATGCCAGTCCCTTCTTTTCCGCCAGCGGCTTCACCGTCTCCACCGTCTTCCCGATGGACGCACGCATGTTAAACGGTTCGCGCGTCACCTTCAGTCGCATGGCTTCGATCTTGGAGATGTCCAGCACGTCGTTGATCAGCGCCAGGAGATGGCGCGCGCTGCCGCGCACCATTTCGAGTTGTTTCGTTTGTTCCGCGCTCAACGGCCCGGCCAGCCCCTGAAGAATGATGCCGGTGAAACCGATGATGGAGTTCAGCGGCGTGCGCAATTCGTGAGACATGGTGGCCAGGAACGCGGACTTCAAGAGGTTGGCCGCCTCAGCCTGATCTCTGGCCACGGCCAGTTCGGCGGTGCGGTCGGCCACGCGTTGTTCCAATTCCGCCGCATGGCGCTGCAAATCTTCATGGAGCTGTCGTATCTTCTCTTCCGCCCGTTTGCGCTCGGTGATGTCGTAGGTGACGGTCACAACGCCAGCCGAAAAGTCATCATGCTGGATGGGAGCGGCGGTCAGGATGACCTCGCGGATCGATCCATCACTGCAACGATGCCTGGTCTCAATGGATGCCAGACCTTGTGCCCGCAACTCGTCATATATTCCTCCGACCCGACTCCACTCCTCGTCATTCTCGTACACCAAACGGGTGCTCTTGCCGAGGAGGCTTCTTTCCGGATACCCGAACTTCTCGCACCAATATTGGTTCACGCTCCTGAACACCCGATCCTTCACGATGCAGATACCCACCGGCGCGGCCCGGAATACACTGCGGATGGTGGCTTCACTTTGGCGCAACGCCTTGTCCATGTACTTGCGCGCCGTAATGTCGCGCAAGAGCATCTGGAGCAACACATCCCCGTCCAGTTCCAGACGGTTCAAACTTAACTCCGCAGTAAACGGGATCCCATCGGGCCGGCCATATTCCCATTCAATGAACTGCGGCCCTCCCGTCATCGCTTGCTTGAGTATCTCAAGGGCTTTCTCTTCGGAACGCCGTCCGTCGGGTTGGGTGGGCACTGACAGCTTGTGGAACGGCGTGCCAACGATCTCTTCCCGACTGCGGCCAAACACCCTCAACGCCTCCGGGTTGCAATCAATGAATCGATCTCCGCGAATCAGGAGGATCGCGTCGGTTGCTGTTTCGAACAACGTGCGGTGCTTGAGTTCACTGTCACGCAGCGCCTGCTCAACGCGCCTCTATTCCGTCACATCCCGCATGACCTCAATGGCGCCACAACGCCGGCCTTCCTGGTCGAACAGCGGCGCCGCCGCGCCCCAAAGATAAGCGCCCTGGCCGCCCCGCATACGAGGGTTGAAAGCCGCGGCTGTGATCGTATCGCCGACTCGCTGGACGTAGGTATAGCGACTCTCCACCTCTGGTGAGGGCTGATCGAGCAGGTCAATCATGATGGGGCACCGCTTGCCGTAAAACGGCTCGGCATAGATGTAATCACCCTGGCCCAACACCGCTTCCTTCTTCACTCCCGTCATGATCTCGCAAGCCCGGTTCCACGCGATAACCCGCTTGTCCTGATCAATCGCAAACGTGGCATCCGGCAGATGCTCGATGATGTTCTCAAGACGTTGATGCGTGACCCGAAACGCCTTCTGCGCGCGCGCCTCGCTCTCGCGCAAGGCCTCTTCGGTCTTCTTGCGCGCGGTGATGTCAAAACTGACGCCGATCATGTGCACCGGCCGACCCGTCGCGTCGCAATGAACCCGGCCGCGCGAGGCAAGCCAGTGGATCGAACCATCGGGCCAGACCACGCGCCTTTCATTATCGTAATTCGCCCGCTCCTCGACCGCCCTACGGATGGCCTCGTTCACGTCCGGACGGTCGTCCGGATGCACCAAAACCATAAACTCCTCACGGTTCAGATGCGTGCCGGGTGGCAGGCCGTAAAGGGCCAGGCATTCCGGCGACCACACGACTTCACCGGTGTCAATGTTCAAGTCCCACTGACCCATCTGCGCCGCATCCAGAGCCAGCCACAGGTGTTCCTTGCTCTCCCGCAACGCCACCTCAACCCGCTCACGTGACTTCAACTCCATGCGCAAGAGGCCATACAAGAGCAACGCCGTGACAATCACAAAAGCGCAGCCCTTGTAAATGGACCATTGTGTGCGAGCCGCAGGATCAGAAAGCAGGGTTTCCACCCAGTGGTCGGACAACGAAATCCACAACGTGGCGAACAAGACATAGGGCAGAACAACCCGCAAGACCGCTCGGGCGATACGGTTCTTCATGGTTGGAATCCTGAAACACCGCCTTGCTCACCACCACCGGCAATTGATTATTTTATCACGAGCATCGCTCAATGCCAACGCAAACATTAGCCTGAACTCGGGCATGGAGCGACCGATATACACGACAGCCGGGCCGGTCACGGTGAGCAAACTCCTTCACGATGGCAGACACTTCATCGGCAGGAACAGCGTCGCCGGCAAAGGACAATTGTATCTTTGCGACCTCTGAGCGAAGTAGTTGTTGCCAGACCAGATCCTGATGCCTCATGGTGGCATTGATGGACACGGCTCGCCTCAATTCGAAGTGAGACAGTGGAAGATAGGAGAGACCCTGCGTATTGTTGTCGAAGACCCAGACGAAACGCTTTGTGGAATGGCAAGATACGCAGTTATTGACATGAAATTGGCGGGGCTGTGACAGAGGGGCTTAAACCCTATATTTTGGGGTCAGGCAACATAGCAACCACCGCTAATGGTGTTTTCGCTTTACATGAGCCATGTCCTTTGGCAACCTACGCACAAGTTATTCACACGTTCTTCTCACATGTATCTCAAAAACCTTGAAATAGTTGGTTTTAAGTCGTTTGCGGAAAAAACCCGCCTCGATTTTCTCCCTGGTGTCACGGCTATCGTTGGTCCCAACGGTTGCGGTAAATCCAATGTTTCCGACTCGCTCCGCTGGGTGCTCGGCGAGCAAAGCGCCAAGGCATTGCGCGGTGGCGAAATGGCCGACGTGATTTTCAACGGCACCGACGGCCGACGGCCCATCGGCATGGCCGAGGTCAGCATCACCATCGCCGAAATCAAACCCGGCGAGTTGTCACCGGTGGCCGGCGTGCAGCTCGACTACGGCGAGGTGAAGATCACGCGCCGCGTTTTTCGCAATGGTGAGGGCAATTACTTCATCAACCAGACGCCGGTCCGCCTCCGCGACGTGCAGCAGCTCTTCATGGACACGGGCATTGGTCGTGCGGCCTACTCCATGATGGAGCAAGGGCGCATTGACCAAATCCTCAGTTCGCATCCTGAAGACCGCCGCGCCATCTTTGAGGAAGCCGCCGGCATCACGAAGTTCAAGACGCAGAAGAAGGAGGCGCTCCGCAAGCTCGAATACACCGAGGCCAATCTCGTCCGCGTCACCGACATCATTCGCGAGGTCAAGCGGCAGATCGGTTCGCTCCAGCGCCAGGCGGGCAAGGCGCGCCGCTACAAGGAACTGCACGACCAACTCAGGTCGCTCGACTGCCGCCTAAGCCGCCACCGGCTTGACGAACTGGAAGCCGCCGTCGCCGAATTCCAGACGAAGATCGCCGCGCTCGACGCAACCATCGCGGCTGCCACGAGCGCCGTCGAGCAAAGCGAGACCGCTGTGGCCGGCCAGCGCCAAGGGCAGGAATCGCTCGACCACGCCGTCGCGCAGACCACGTTGGAACAACAGGAGAATCGCAGCGAGATCGAGCGCAACCAGAGCCGCATCCAGTTCAACAACGAACGGATATCGGAATTCGACGCACTGATCCAGAAGCACAGCGTGGACATCGGCGTTGCCGAGCAGCGCGCCGCGGACCAGCGCGCCGCGCTGGCCGTTCTGGAAGAGCAGTTGAAGGCGATGGCCGCGGTCGTCGCCGAGAAGAACGCCGCGCTCAAGGCCGAGCAGGAGGCTGTCGCTGCGCTGGACCAGCAGCTTGTGGAAGCCGAGAAGACCGTCGCGCAGACTGACGCGGCGATCATTGAGCAGGAGAGCAACGCCTCACGACTCCGCAGCGAACTGGCCTCTATCGACATTCAGCAGCGCAACAGCAGCTTGCGACTCGAACGGCTCGGCACCGAAAAATCCGAGCTGCAGCAACGCGCATCACGCATTCAGGTAACCCGTGACGCGGGAGAGCAGGAACTCATCGGGCGCCGGGCCACGATTGGCAAGTTTCAGGAGGAAATCGCCCAATTCGAGCAGGCGCTGGCGCAAGCCAACACCGAGATGAAGCAGCTTTCCGCTGCGGCCAGCGCCGAGTTGCGCTCCATCGCCGAGGTGAATTCGAAACTGGAGTTGCTCAACCAGCTGGAGCGCGATTACGAAGGCTATTCCGCCGGCTCGCTGGCGGTGCTGCGCAACACGCACGGCGCCGAAGTGCCGCCCGACGCGTTGCTCAACGCGCTGGCCCAGTGCATCCAAGTGGACCCGCAGTTTGCGCCGGCCGTCGAGGCGGCCCTCGGCAGCCACCTCCAAGCCATCGTCGTGCGCGACAGCGCGAGTGCGGAGAAAATCATCGCCGCGCTGCACGAGCGCCAACTGGGCCGCGCCGCGCTGGCGCCGCTGGACCTGCCTCGCGTGATCGCCCCGTCACTTGACATGATGCTCGAAGGCGCGATTGGCTTCGCGATTGACCATGTGCGCTGCGACGAGGCGTTGAAACCACTTGTCCGCTCGCTGCTCGCGTCGGTCGTCATCGCGCCCGACCTCCAGACGGCGCTGCAAATCATCAGCCGCAGCAACGGTGTTGAAGCCGTCACGCCGCGAGGCGAGTTTGTCAACCGCCATGGCGTCATCAGCGGCGGTGCGGGTGTCGCGGCCGGCATCCTCACGCGCAAGAGCCAGATCGCCGAGCTGACGGAGACGCTCGCGCGGTTGCAGAGCCAGGCCACGCAGACCGAGGCGCGCCAGCAGGCCAGCGTCAACGAAGCGGTGCGTGTGGAAGAAAAGCTTGCCGCCACGCGCAGACTGGTCCACACCGCCGAACTCCAGATCGCCACCCAGGAAGGTGAACTGGCGTCAGTGGAGAAGGAATTGGTCGAGCTCGGCCACAAGACCGAGACCGTGACGTGGGAGTTGGAACAGCTCTCGCACCAAGGCACCGGCGACGCCGAGCGGAAGTCGCAGATTCAACAGGAGCTTTCCGCCATCGAGCAGCGCGAGAGCGAACTGCGCCGCCAGCTCGGCGCCGAGCGGCAGAACGCCACGCAGTTGCAGGCCGATCGCCAGCACCGGCTGGACGAGCTGACCGAGGCGAAGATCGCACAGGCCACGGAACAGCAGAGATACAACAACGCCAACGCCGGCAGAGCGCCGCTTGAAGCGCGCATCGCCGAATTCACCGACCTCATCGAGGCCCGCCAGCGCGACCGCGCGGACTACACCGAGCGCATCGTGCGCCTCCGCGCCGAAATCACCGAAGCCGACCAGGCTGTTGCGACCTGCGCCGTCCGTCGCGACGAACTCCAGCGTCAACTTCGAGAGCAACAGGAGCAGCGCCACGCGTTTGCCCTGCGCATTGCGGAACTGGAGGAATCGGTCCGCGTGCAGCGCCGCCAGATCGATGAAGCCAGGACGGAGCACAACACGATCGACCTGCAGCTTGCCGAGAAGCGCATGGCGATGCAAAACCTCAAGGAGCGCATCGCCCGCCAGTATCAGCTCAACCTCGACGAGCTGCCACCGGAGGTGCTCAAGATCACCATCGCCGATACCGGCCAGCCGCAGACCACAACGCTCACGCCGGAGGAGACCGCCGCCGCCGGCCTCGGGCCCGACTGGGCCGCGATGGAAATGCAGGTGACGGAGATGCAGCAACGCCTCGACGCGATGGGGCCGGTCAATCTCGAAGCCATCGCCGAATACGACGAGTTGGAACAACGGCAGAAATTCCTCAGTGAGCAGCACGAAGACCTCGTCAAGAGCAAGGACGACCTGCTCAAGGCCATCGCGCACATCAACACCACCACGCGCAAGCTCTTCAGCGAGACGTTCGAGAGAATTCGCACGAACTTCCAGGAGATGTATGGCGAGCTGTTCGGCGGCGGCAAGGCCAATCTCATCCTGCTCGACGAAAACGATCCGCTCGAAAGCGGCATCGAGATCGTCGCGCGCCCGCCGGGCAAGCAGCTCACGAGCATCACGCTGCTCAGCGGCGGCGAGAAGACGATGACCGCCGTGGCGCTGCTGTTCGCCATTTACATGGTCAAGCCCAGCCCGTTCTGCGTGCTGGACGAAATGGACGCGCCGCTGGACGAGAGCAACATCAACCGCTTCCTGAACATCCTCCGCCGTTTTCTCAAGCAAAGCCAGTTCGTGCTCATCACACACAACAAGCGCACCATCGCCATGGCCGACGTGCTTTACGGCGTGACGATGCAGGAAAGCGGCGTCTCGAAGATTGTCTCGGTGAAGTTCACCCGCCGCGCCGAGGACCACGGAGATGCGCAGCCGCTCGACCATTACGAAGGCGACAGCACGATGGAGACCACGAAGGCCGACGTGACGCCCGCCCCCGCGCCCGTCACAGCACCCATCATGCCCGAAGCTCAGCAGCCGGTCGCCACCGCAGTCAGCGAGCCGGTTGCCGAACCGGCGGCCGAGCCTGTTGCTGAATCGGCTGCGTCCGCTGCCGAACCGGTCGCACCCGTCACGGAATCGGTCGCGCCCGTTGCCGAACCGGCGGCAAGCACCGAGCCAGTTGCTCCGCCGCCAATCGAGCCGCCTGCTCCAACCGCGTAGCGCGCGATCTCGTTCGTTTCAAACAACAAGCCCCGATCTCGCAAAGAACGAGATCGGGGCTTGGTTGTTTTCGGATGGCTATAGCCACGTCTTCAAGGAGCGCGGTTCGGTTTGTCAGCCGACCGGGTCTTGATGAGATGATCCAGGGTTTTCTGCCGGAGCAACTCGCCTGCAACAAACTCGGAGATTGCCGCGTAGGCCTTCTCGGTATAGTGGACATCATCCCAGAAGTAGTCGAGTGTCTGCGGCACGACCTGCGCCAGATCAATCAGCACGGCTCCGCGATTCTTGGCCAGATTCCTCGTGCAGTCGTTATAGACTTTCATCCCTCGCGACGCGGTCGCATAGCTCCATTTTTTCGCCGGCCCGTAAGCTTCCACGGCAACCATGTGCAATACTTTCTGTTCCTCCTGACTCATGGTGTCTTTAAGGAGCGTTGGCTGCGTCATGAGCACGACGGGAGTGCCGTCCTTCTGCGCAAGATCCATCAGTGTGGACAGGTTTCGCTGGAACGGAACGAGTCCCGGAAACGCGTGGGCCTCAATGGTTTCACGGGGCTTGGCATACCAAAGCCGGATGCTGCCAAACACGTCGCCGAGAAATCCTTTGTTGAGTATCAACCGGGTGACGGGTCCATAGAAGTGACCGTAGTCCTCGCGAAACGGTCCGTGGCTCAAATAGCTGTGATCGGCGTTTTGCAGCAAATCGTTGATGGCGTGCATCACGATGACGAGGTCGGGCTTGTGCTGCCGGAGATTTGTCTCGTAATTGATGAGGGTGTGCAGAGACGTGAACCACTGCCGGCCAAGGTTGTGGACGATGACATCCTTTCGGCCCGTTCGATCCCGGAGTAGTTTTTCGGTGCGTCCGACCCAGCCGCCGGCCTTCTTGTCAGCGTATTCAGTCGTTGAACCACCGAGACAGAAAATGTGAATCCCCGGAGTGTTTGCCGGCATTTGTTTCGGCAGGGGCGGCGTCAACTGGAGGAAGGGGTGGTAGTATTTCGTCCTTTGCTCAACGTTGTTTTTGCGCGCATAGAGGAAACTTCCCACTGGATACAAAAGCAGCAGAGTCACCACGATCGAACCCGCCATCATCGCCGCGTGCGTGGAAGACATCCTGCCGGTCCTGACCATGATAAAGACCAGAAGGATGCCACCGCAGACCAACGGTGTGATGATTCGCGCGGCCCACACCAGCAACGCGATGAGTTGTTCGCCGAACCGGTGGGAGGCATACGGGTCTGGGAAGTAGAAACCGGCGCAAAACCACGTCGCCGCGACCAGAAACAGCAGGATGACGACGCCATCAAGGACAGTGATCTTTTGTTTTGGGGACATGAGTTTGTCTCGCCGTTACCGCTATCATTCTCTTCCGCGCTTGTTTGTCTGAACTGCGCGGCAGTGTAAACCCAGCCGTCTCCATCACAAACAGAAAATCCTCGCACAGCAAGGCCGGGCGAGATCGGGGCTGGATTGTGACTGACTTGTGATGTGGTCAGGCAGGACAGGCATCCCGCCGGCCCTGCCTTAAAAACCATTGCACCACAACCGGCAGAGGGCATAATGATTGAGGCAGCCGCGCGATGGCCGACTTGCGGCCGAAGAATCTGCGGCACAACAAGACGCTCGGATGAAACTCGAAATCAGCCTCAGCCGGAAAATAGCCATCGGTTTCGCACTGGCACTGCTGATTTTAGCGGTCATCGGCGCCGTGGCCTATCACAGCGCCGTCCAGTTTGCCGAGTCGGCCGATATTGTGGCCCGTTCCCATCAGATTATCGCCAAGCTGGAGGCCACGATCGGCGACTTGGCGAGCGCCGAAAGCGAAGCGCGCGGCTATGTCATCAGCGGAGACGAGCATTATCTCGATCTTTATCACATATCGGTCAGTGCCGTTGAGACAGACATGAAACAGCTGTATGCGATCACGATGGATTCTGCCATCAAACAACGCCTGGCCATCCTGGAGAACCTGATCCAGCAGCGTCTCGGGAAACTCAAGATCAGCGTTGAAACGCGCAAGCTGGAGGGTCTTGAGGCGGCAAGCAAGATTGTCGGTCCTGGCAAGAGATTGATGGATGCAGTCCGCCAGGCAGTGGATGACATCGAAACTCTGGAGAACAAGCTGCTCGACGAACGTCACCGGCTGGCGGAGTCATTGGCCAGCCGCACCATCACCATTGTCATCCTCGGCAATCTGCTTGCCGTAGTGGTGGCCGGCGCGAGCACCATTATCCTGACCTCGGACATCGCGCACCGGGAACGGCTGGAGAAGGAGGTCATGGAAATCAGCGAGCGCGAACAGCGCCGGATTGGCCAGGATCTGCATGACGGCTTGTGCCAGCGTCTCACCGGTATCGCGCTGCTCAACCGCAGCCTTGAGCGGAAGCTCGCGGCCAAATCCATGGCCGAAGCCGCTGAGACAGCGCGTGTCACGGAGTTGATCAACACCGGCATCGAGGAGGCGCGCCAGGTCACGCGCGGTCTGCACCCGGTGCCGGACGAGCCCGTGGGCCTGATGATCGCGCTGCGGGAGCTGGTGGACGGCGCGCAGAGCCAGAGCAAGCTGGCGTGTCGCTTCGATTGTCCCGTCACGGTGGTCATCCCGGATCGCACGGTGGCCACACACCTGTATCGCATTGCACAGGAAGCCTTGCAGAACGCGCTTCGCCATGCGAGGGCCGCAAACATCATCATCGCGCTTCAGGCCGATGAGAACCATATCACGTTGACGGTCAGCGATGATGGCTGCGGTCTGCCAGATCACCGGTCGCGAAGAGGTCTGGGTCTGGAGATTATGGACTACCGTGCCCACGCCATGGGTGCTACGCTGACAGTGCGGCGCGGCAAAGAGCGCGGCACCGTGATGACTTGCACACTGCCCCGAGAGGTGTTCAAGCCGGACGAGGCAACTTCATGAGCCACAAGAAGCAAACCAGCACGAAGAAGCGGGTCTTGATTGTGGACGACCACCCGCTGTTGCGCGAGGGCATCGCCCGGCTCATCAATGATCAGCCCGACCTCATGGTCTGCGGCGAAGCGGAAGACCGGCCGGCCGCTTTGGCGGCCGCAGACACTGGGAAACCCGACCTGGCGGTGGTGGACATTTCGCTCAAGGACCAGAGCGGACTGGAATTGATCAAGGATTTCAAGGTGCGCTTCCCGCATTTGCTGATCCTGGCGCTCTCCGTGCATGATGAGTCCGTCTACGCCGAGCGCGCCCTGCGTGCCGGCGCCCGCGGCTACGTCATGAAACGGGAAGCCTCGGGAAAAGTATTGGAAGCCATCCGCAGTGTGCTGGATGGCAAGGTCTATATCAGCAGCCGGATTGCGGCGGGCATTCTGGACAAGGTGACCGGCTACGCCGCAGGGGCGACGCGCTCGGCGTTGGATGTTCTGAGCGACCGGGAAATGGAAGTGCTGATGTGGATCGGCAAGGGCTACGGTTCAACTCAAGTCGCCAAACAACTGGCCATCAGCGTCAAGACGGTCGAAGCACACCGCGCCAACATCAAGCTCAAGCTGAATCTCTCCTCCAGCGGCGAGTTGCTCCAATGCGCCATTGGATGGGCGCAGCACATGGGCGAAATCTGAGCGCCACACTTCTCGGCAAGCCTGCGATTACACGGCGAAGTCATGATTCGGGCCCGTGGTTTTCCAACCGCCGGCAGCCCGGTCTGATGAACGCGATGCGATGATGCAGACGTTGTTGCCTGCAGCCAGGTTCCCGGCCCCGACACGTGCCCGCGCCAAGAAGCCGAAGCCTCACACGAAACGGTCGTAGGGATTTTCCCCTAGGCCGGGTCATGGAGAAACCCTTGGAAGCGAAACGGGCGCACCCTCATTGTGCCTGAAAGGTTGCCGCCTGTAATATCTGCAGGTTTGGAACGAGTCTATATGGATTCACAGGAAACTTGCGCCAATGCGCCAAAGAAACGCGTGCTCCTGGTGGATGACCACGCCGTCGTCCGCATGGGACTGACGCGGCTGATCAACGAAGAACCCGACCTGGTCGTTTGCGGCGAAGCCGAGGACGAGGGCCGCGCGCTCGCCGCCGTCAAAGAACTCCATCCCGATGTCGCCGTGGTGGACTGGTCGCTCAGAGACAAGGATGCCTCGTCCTTGATCACGACGCTGAGCCGACAATACCCGCAAATGCCTGTGCTGGTGCTCTCCGTTCATGAAAAACAGTATTACGCGGAGCAGGCCATCCACGCGGGGGCGCGCGGTTATGTGATGAAACACGAAGCCACCGAGAAGCTCATCGAGGCGGTCCGCCGGCTGGCCGCAGGTCAAACGTTGGGGGTCGAAAAGACGGGGCCGGCAGTCTCAACAATGGACACCAACGAGTGGACAGCCAGGAAAACTGCGCTGCTGAAAACCCTGACGGAGGCTGAGACGAACGTGCTGAGACTGATCGCCCATGGTTATTCGCCTTCTCGCATCGCAGAGTTGCTCCAATTACGGCTCAGGGACCTCAGCGCGCTTCAGGAAAATGTGAGGGTCAAACTGCAGCTTCACAGCGTGACCGAATTGTTCCAGACCGCGCCGCGCTGGATTTCGGAATCCTATCGCGCGGAACACAAGGGTTGAGCGACAGCCGGCAGGGCTCAATCTTCGGGCTCGCAGGAAAACCCAGCGCTTGCGTCATTGCGAGCAGCATGAAGGAAGGCCGAGGCTGCTCTTGGCTATGGTTGCCGGATCAGTTCGAGGCTGCCGCGGTTTTCCACGGTGATGGCGTAGCCGGCGGGAGCAACCACATGGTAAAGGAGCTTGCCACCCTCCTTGCGCCAGCGCAGCGTCACCAAACCGTCCGGCGTTGGGCGAATGCCTTCGCACCAGTCGAGTTTCAGGTCGCTGAACCGCAGCGCGACAGTTTTCCTGACAGTGTCCACGTCACGCAGCCCAAGCACATCGCGGTAGAGCACATGGATGCCGCAGTGTGACGCGAAACCGTGGTTGCAGCTCGCTTGTGTGCCATCGTGTTCCCAAAGTGTGCCGGTGCGATCGGCCATATAGAGATGGTAGGCGAGCGACTCGTCGAGCAATTGCTGGCAAAGGCCGTTGCGCGAGAGCAGCTCCAGCCGCAGCACGTTGCCAATGAACGCGTTCGCCGGATGCACATCGGCGTGCGCCTGGGTCTGCTTGCGCTGCGGACCGAAGTCGGCCACGAGTGTCTGCCAGAGCTTCGCGTGCGACCGCGGCGAGGCGACGTCGAAGAAGAAGGCGAAATACTGGCAGACCTCCGTGCGATTGCGCGTGACGACCAGCTTGCCGTCCTTGCGCACCGCGTTATCCACGAAGAACTCGCCGTCGAATGACTGCTTGCGGACTGTTTCACGAATGCGTTCCGCCTCGCGCGTCATTTCCTCGACGCCGTACATCCGCGCGGCGGCGGCCATCGCGGCGGCGTAGAGCATGTTCGACGGATAGTTTACGTCCTGCACAAAGCTATTGGCTTTGGACCACTCGACGAAGACCCAGCTCGGCAGCTTCTCCAACAGGCCGTCCTCGTTGCGGAACTGTTTGAAGAACTCGAACAGATGCAGCACGCGCCCGCGCAGCGCGTCCACCAGCGCGCGATCGCCGCTGCGGGCGAGGTATTCGTCCAGTTCCACCACGAACCAGAGCGCCCAGTTCGGGATGAACTGGCCGTTGTAGTGGTCGGCCGGGTAGCACATCGGCAACATGCCGTCCGGTAGATGCTTGAACTTCGGCGGCAACTGGAAGTTCTCCAGGAAGCAGCGCTCGATCCGGGTATCACCGCAAAGATCGAACGCCACGCGCGACGTGAAGAAGCTGTCGCAAAGCCAGCCTGCGCGCTCGCGCGACGGACAATCCATGAAGATGTCGAGCGAGTTCTGCCGGAACGTCTCGCGACCGGCCGCGAAGAGGCGGTTGAACCGCTCGTCGCTCGCCGCGAACTGCGCCTGGCCGACGCCAGCAGAGACGAATTCGCGCAGCCAGAGCCGCTCCACACCGCAGTCGCCGCCCAGCGACATGAGCTTCAGGTAACGCAGCGTGTAAGGCTCGAACGACTCCAGTTCGTAGCTGCCCGGCTCCAGTTCCCAGACGACTGCGTTCACGCAACCCAGCCGTTTGGAGTCCACGTCGCCGTTGGAAAGAATCTCGTCGAAAGCGAGAACCAACCGTGTCTTGCTCCGGCAGACGACGCGCGCGCCGATGAAACCGGTCAGGTTGCAGCCGAAGTCCGCAATCTCATAACCGCCCGGGCGCAACGCGAGCAACTGGCCGGGCGTGTAAGGCTGGTCAATCGGCGTCATGCGGGCGTTTGCGACAGTCTGCAATTCCAGCGACGGGATCGTCTCCAGTTCCTTTTCGAGATAACCACCGAGCTTCGGCCCAATGCCGGTCAGCGAACGGTCCTTCCACGGCTTCGCGACTGCCACACCCGTCCGCAGTTCGCCTCCCGACACGCGCCACGACGGCTGGCGCAACGCGTAATCCGGCTGCGCAATCCGCCGCGGCAACAGCGCTTTCACCGGCTGCACCGCGCACTTCACCGTTTCCACACGCGCAGCCGCGTCTCGCCTCCAGATGCCGCTGTCCGGCGTGAGGCGATACACCTCCGTGAACGGCCGCTGGAAACTGTAGCGTTGCACCTTCTGCACGCGCTCGCGCAGCACCGTCCCCTCAAACGCGCGACCCACGCCGCCAGTGCTCGCCAGCACGCGTCCCTCCGCAACCACTTCCGCCTGCAGGAACGACGGCTGGTCGAGCAGGTAGAAGCTGTTGACGTTGTAGCCCGCGACCTCGAACGCAACAAGATTCGCGCCAGGCTTGAGGCGGCCGGTGATGTCGAGTTCGTCCACGCGGAAGAAATCGTGTGCCGCGCGGGCCGGTCCGTGCGCGAGGAACTCGCCATTCAGCCACACCCGGTACAATGCCGACCCCGTCGCGCGCAACCACACGCGCCCCTTGGCTGGCGCTTGGAAGCTTGCGCGAAATCCAACGAAAAGGTTTTTCTCTGTCTCGCGCCCCTTCGGCCAGATCGGTTTGGCGGCGGCAAACGACGGTGCGGTCATATCGCCAGCCACAGCGGAAGACGCGGCTAGACACCCAAGAATTGCAAAATGTCGAAGGAATGCGAGCTTCATGCCTCATCGAATACCCGCCCGCCAGCGCCAAGTCAATCCGACGGAAGACGAGGCGAGCATGCCAGCGCAAGCAGGTGGGAATGATCGAGGAGAGGATTAAGCTTGCCGTTTTTCCATTTTCGTCAAGGCTGGCGTCCGATAACCTGCCGGGACCAAATGAATAACTCAACCAGGACGGATAGGAACGACCCGCGAGAAAGCCGTTCGTCTCAATCGGGCCGATCAGCCGTCAAGCCTGGGAGGGAGACCTTGGGAACATCCAGGGGTGTTCATGTGGATGGAAAAGTTGCGCAGCGCCGTGGATGTGATGCAAGATCATGGGACTGTCTTTCGCATCGTGTTTCAGGCAAAATGCGAAGAAGAGCGTATGGCATATGAACGAGCATCCACGAATTTTGGTGGTTGAAGATGAGCCGATCGTGGCGGCCGACCTGAAGGTTCGTCTGGAAATGATGAACTGCAAGGTGGTTGGCACGGCGTCCAGCGGCGAAAAAGCGCTGGCGTTGGCGGAGCAACTGGCGCCCGATCTGGTGTTAATGGACATACGGTTGGAGGGAGCGATGGATGGCATTGAGGCCGCGCAGCAAATGCGGCAACGATGGCATCTGGCCGTGGTGTATCTAACGGCCTACGCGGATGACACGACGTTGAAGCGGGCGAAGGTGACGGAGCCGTTCGGTTATATCCTCAAACCATTCAAAGACCGGGAATTGAAGACGTCCATCGAGATGGCGCTCTACAAGCACCGCGCGGAGGAGGAAATCCGCCGGTTGAATGAAACGCTCGAGCAACGCGTCCTCGAACGCACCTCGGAGCTTCAAAACGCGGTCAAGGAAATTGAATCCTTCTCCTATTCGGTGTCACACGATTTGCGGGCGCCGTTGCGGGCGTTGGATGGTTTCAGCAAGGCCCTGCTGGAAGACTGGGGCGACAAGTTCGATGAAGAGGCCAGGGATTACCTTCAACGCATTCGGGCAGCCGCCCAGCGGATGGGCCAGCTCATAGACGGCTTGCTGGCGCTCTCCCGCACCTCGCGCCAGGAAATGCGCCGGGAAACCGTCAACTTGAGCGCGATGGCGCAGACGATTGTGGGGGAACTCCGCGAGCGCGACCCCAATCGCTTGGTGGAGTTCCGCTGTCAAACAGGGCTTGAAGTCACCGGGGACGAACGCCTGTTGCGCGTGGCGCTGGAAAACCTGCTGAACAATGCGTGGAAGTTCACGAGCAAGCAAACGGACGCCTGCATAGAGTTTGGCGTCTGGCGGCCGCCGTCAGGGCCAGCCGAGTACTTTGTCCGGGACAACGGCGTAGGTTTCGAGATGGCGTATGCGGACAGATTATTCGGCGCATTTCAGCGATTGCACACCAACAGCGAATTTCCAGGCTCCGGCATCGGGCTGGCTACAGTGCAGCGCATCATTCACCGGCACGACGGCAAGGTGCGGGCCGAGAGCGCTGTGGGGAAAGGCGCGACGTTTTTCTTCACATTGCCTCCGCCAGCGTGATGAATAAGAAGAAGCAAACGGCATGAAGAGCACAACGATCCTTCTGGTTGAGGACACCGCCGATGACGAGCATCTGGTCAAACGCGTGCTCACCAAGAGCAACCTCGTCTATAACCTTTCTGTGGTGAGGGACGGAGCCGAAGCGCTGGATTACCTTTTCGGCACGGGCGTCTACGCCCAACGCGATACGAGCCAGATGCCTGCGGTCGTGTTTCTGGATCTGAAAATGCCGAAAGTATCGGGGCTGGAGGTGCTCCGCCGCATCCGCGCCGACGCGCGGACGCAACGGCTGCCCGTCGTCATATTCTCCTCGTCGCAAGAGGAACAGGACCTGATTCAAAGCTACAATCTGGGCACGAACAGTTACGTGCGCAAACCAGTGGATTTTACCGAGTTCACGGACGCCATTCAGCAAATGGGTTCTTACTGGCTGTTGCTGAACGAGCTGCCGTTGCCGAAACAAAAATAATAGCGTCCCGGCAGCGCAAAACAAACCATGGATACGTTTCTTGTGACAACGAAAACGGAAAGATCGCCGGACGGTTGTGAATACCGAAGAAGCAGGACTATGAAAAGCATCGCCACGCGGTTTTTCCTGCCTTTTGGCATCGTCGCCATCGTGTTCTCGATCTTCATCTTCCGCGAGATCTACGTGACGAGCCAGCACCACGCGAATGATCTGGTGGGCCAGCAGGCAGCCATGGCCATGGAGTTCAACCTGGCCGTTCGAGAGTATGTGTCTGAAACGATGCATCCGGTCATCCGGAAGATCGTGGGCAAGGAGGAATACATCCCCGAGATGATGTCGCCCATGTTCGTTTCACAAAGCGTCTTCGAAAAAGTCCAAAAGCGATTCCCGGGCTACATCGTCCGTTTCATCTCCGACAAGCCGCGTAATCCGGCCAATCAGGCCAGCCCGCAAGAACTGCGGGTTATTGATTTCTTCCGCCGAAACCCGCAAGTCAGCCAAAAGACCGAACAGACTCAGATCAACGGCCAGCGCTATGTTGCGCAGTTCAAGGTCCGGCGGGTGAAGACGGAATGTCTGCGTTGCCACGGCGACCCGAAGGATGCGCCGGCCGCGTTGGTGAAGCGATACGGCACGACGGCGGGCTTTTGTCGCGGGGTCGGAGACGTGGCAGGACTGGACACGGTCGCGATACCCGTTGAAACGGTGGCGATGGCGATGGCTTCTGAGATGGGCTGGAAACAGATCGTCATGGCCATGTGGCTGACCTTTTTGTTTGGGTTGATCATCATAGTATTCCATCTGGTGGTATCGCGGCGTCTGCAGGCCATGGCGCTGCACATCCGGGAGATTGCCTCGAAATCTGAGATCACGCGCATATCGCCATTGGAAGCGCAAGAGCATGATGAGATTGACGTGCTGGGCGTCGCCTTCGACAAGCTGTTTGAACAGTTGCGGGTATTGCACGCCTCGCTCGAACAGCGCGTCAAGGAACGCACCACCGATTTGGCGCAGGTCAACGTGGGGTTGAAGCAGGAAATCACGGAACGCCAGCGGGCTGAGGAAGCGTTGCGGCAGTCGGAAGAAAAGTTCCGGAGCATTGTCGAGTCTTCACCCGCGGCGATGCACTTCTACCGCCTTGAATCCGACGGGCGCTTGGTGCTCACCGGAACGAATCCGGCGGCTGAACGCATCATGGACTGCGAACACCGGGGTCTGATCGGGAAAACGATCGAGGAGGTGTTCCCCAACCTCCGGGACACGGAGGTTCTTGAAATCCATCGCAAGGTGGCTCGTGGAGAACTCGGTCCCCAGACCTTCGAGATGCCCTACAAGGATGATCGCGTTTTCGGATTCTACGACATGCGCGTGTTCCGGACGGGCGCCGGCATCATCGCTTCCATTTTTGTGGACATCACCGAGCGCAAGCAAGCGGAGCAGGAGTTGCGGGCCTACAGCCATCGACTGGCGCTGGCCACCGAGGCCGCGGTGATGGGCGTGTGGGAATGGGATGTCGTCACCAACGCCGTCACATGGGACGACCGGATGTTTGAGATGTATGGCCTCGTCGCGGCAGAACCCATGACCTACCAGCGATGGGCAGAGATGATCCACGCGGAGGACGTAATCCTGTTCGAGCGCCAGTTGCGCCGCGCCGTCACGGAACGGAAAGCGGGATACTTCAATTTCCGCATCATTCGGACCAGTGACGGCGTCGTCCGCCACATCCAAGCCGCCGCGAGCGTGATCGCTGACGAGAAGGGGCAGGTCACCAACATCGTGGGCGTGAACTTCGACATCACGGCGCGTAAACTGGCGGAAGAGGAAATCCGCAAGCTCAACGCCAACCTGGAGCAACGCGTGACCGACCGCACCATCCAGCTCGCCGCCGCCAACCGGGAACTGGAGAGTTTTGCCTACTCGGTGTCGCACGACCTGACGGCGCCGCTGCGCGGCATTGACGGCTGGAGCCTGGCGTTGTTGGAGGACTACCACGACAAACTGGACGAGCGGGCGCGGCAGCACCTGAGCCGCATCCGCACTGAAACGCAGCGCATGGGCCAGTTGATTGACGACCTGTTGAAACTCTCACGCGTGACCCGCGCCGAGATGCGGCCGAACCCAATGGACCTGACCGGTCTTGCGGAAAACATCGCCCACCGGCTGCAGGAAGACTCTCCGCAGCGGAAGCTGGAGTTCACCATTCAGCCAGGGCTGACCAATGAGGGCGACGAGCGGTTGATGAGGATCGCGCTGACCAATCTGCTGGGCAACGCCGTCAAGTTTACCAGCAAACAGCCCACGGCACAGATCGAGTTCGGTATGACGCATGTGAAGGACCGCCCGGCTTATTTCGTGCGTGACAACGGCGCGGGTTTTGATATGGCTTTCGCGAAGAAATTATTCGGCGCGTTTCAACGCATGCACAAAGCTTCAGAGTTTCCCGGCACAGGCATCGGGCTGGCCACCGTGCAGCGCATCATTCAGCGCCACGGCGGCCGGATATGGGCCGAGGCGCGGGTCAATCAAGGCGCCACTTTCTATTTTACGCTCAATGAGGCACCATGAGTGACGCTGCTGAACCCATCCTGTTGGTCGAAGACAACCCGAGCGATGTGGCCTTGACGCAACGGGCGCTGCAACGGGCCTGCGTTGCCAACAAACTCGTCGTCGTTGAGGATGGCCAGGAGGCGCTGGACTATCTGTTGGGGGGCGGCCTATACGCCGACCGGGATGTGTCCAAGCTGCCCGCGATGATCCTGCTCGATCTCAAGCTGCCCAAAGTGGACGGCTTGGAGGTGTTGCGCCGCATCCGCGCCAACAAGAACACCCGCCGGTTACCCGTGGTGATCCTGACCTCCTCGAAAGAAGAGCAGGACCTGGCGGCTGGCTACGATCTGGGCGCCAACAGCTACGTTCGTAAACAGGTGGATTTCGCCCAATTCGACACCGCCATCAAACAGTTGGCTGCTTATTGGCTGGCCTTGAATGAACCGCCGCCGAAAGTGAGATCGCAATGACCAAGTCGCTCTGTCTCCTGATGATTGAAGACTCGGAGAGCGACGCGGACCTGGTCGTTCGCACGTTGCACAAGGCGGGCTACGAGGTGCGTTCGGAACGGGTCGAAGACGCCGATGAGATGCGAACGGCGCTGGCCCGGCAATCGTGGGACGTGATCATCTGCGACTACTCCCTCCCGCGGTTTGACGCTCCCGCTGCGCTGGCGCTACTGCAACAGGCCGAACTGGACATCCCGTTCTTGATTGTCTCCGGCGCCATTGGCGAAGACACCGCCGTGACGATGATGAAGGCGGGCGCGCACGATTATTTGATGAAGGGCAACATGGCCCGCCTCGTGCCCGCGGTGGAGCGGGAAATACGGGAAGCGCAGATGCGACGGGAACGCCGGGTGGCCGAAGGGGTCATCTCGCGATTGGCGGCCATTGTCGAGTCCTCGGACGATGCCATCGTCGGGAAAACACTCGACGGCATCGTCGTAAACTGGAATTCGGGCGCGGAGAA
Organism: Verrucomicrobiota bacterium; assembly: GCA_016235595.1. Classification (GTDB taxonomy): domain Bacteria; phylum Verrucomicrobiota; class Verrucomicrobiia; order CAIQCK01; family CAIQCK01; genus CAIQCK01. The sequence continues at coordinate 217,397 of JACRJX010000043.1, read as the reverse complement.
ACTGCACGGCTATACAGCAACGGAAATCGTCGGAAGCTCCATCTCCATTCTGATTCCCGCGGATCGGCCCAACGAACTGCAGACGATTTTGGAGAAAATCAGGCACGGAGAAGGGATCACCCACTTTGAAACCAAGCGCCGGAGGAAAGACGGGAAGATCATTGACGTATCGTTAACCATCTCGCCAATTCGGGATGCAACGGGTCAGGTCGTGGGCGCCTCCAGCATTGCGCGTGACATCACCGAGCGCAAGCGATCGGAGCACGCCATTCTTCAAGCCAAGGAGGATTGGGAGCGGACGTTCGACGCAGTGCCTGACCTCGTGGCGATCCTCGACAACGAGTATCGGGTAGTCCGCGCCAACAGGTCCATGGCGGCCAAGCTCGGCCTGACGCTGAACAAATGCATCGGGCAGACATGCCATTCTGTCGTTCATGGGACAACCGAACCGCCGGAATTCTGTCCGCACAAACAGTTGCTGACAGATGGTCTTGAGCACACCGCCGAAGTTCACGAGATCCGGCTGAGTGGTGATTTCCTCGAAACCGTCTCGCCCCTGCGCGACTCGGAAGGGAAGCTCATCGGGAGCGTGCATGTGGCCCGCGACATCACCGAGCGCAAGCAGCGGGAACAGGCGCTCCGGCATTCCGTTTCGGTTCTGCGAGCCACCCTGGAATCCACAGCTGACGGGATTCTGGTGGTGGATCTTCAGGGGCGGATTGTGGATTTCAACGAACGGTTCATCCGCATGTGGCGGATTCCAAAGGAGTTCATTCCCGAGTGGAGAAACCGTGATCTGATGACCGCCGGGCGCGACCAACAGGCGACCCAACTGATGTTGGGTCAATTGAAAGATCCGCAAGGCTTCGTCACCAAAGTGCAGAAGCTCTATGCCCATCCGGAAGTCACCGGGTTTGACGTGCTGGAATTCAAGGATGGCCGGGTTTTTGAACGCTATTCCCTGCCGCAATTCATCGAGGGCCGGCCGGTGGGACGGGTGTGGAGTTTCCGGGATGTGACCGGCCGCAAGCTGGCAGAGGAAGCCTTGCGAGCCAGCGAAGAGCGTTACCGCTTGCTCTTCAACAGCAGCTATGACGCGGTGTTCGTTGCCGAGGGACCGGGTGGGGACGGCTTGCCCGGCAGAATCATCGAAGTCAACGACGTGGCCTGTCAGCGCCTGGGCTACAGCCGGGAAGAGCTCATTCAAAAGAAGCTTTCCGACATCGATGCTCCGGAGTTTCTCCCGCAGGTTCCGGAGATCATGGGAAAGCTTAAGCAGAAGAAGCATACCCTCTGGGAAGGCGCGCATGTCGCCAAGGATGGACGAAGGGTCGCAGTCGAGATCAGCGCCGACATGTTTGAGCTGAACGGCAAGCCCACCATCCTCTCCGACTGCCGTGACATCAGCGAGCGCAAGCAAGCGGAAGAAAAGCTGCGCGAAAGCGAAGAACGTTTTCGCCAGATCTTCGAGGAAAGCCCGACCGGCATGGCCATCGTGGGCGCGGATTTTCGCTATGTCCATGCCAATGCTGCGTTCTGCAAAATGTTGGGTTACACCGAGGAAGAACTCACCTCCCTGATCGCCAAGGATGTGACTCATCCGGAGCACCTCAAACAGGACGTGGAATCGGTTGAGAAACTCTTGCGCGGAGATACTTCGGTCTATCGCACGGAGAACCGCTACATCCGCAAGGATAAAGAAGTTGTGTGGTGCTCGACGGTGGCCACGGTCATTCGCGACAAACAAGGACGGGCCATGTATTGTCTCGTGATGGTTCAGGATATCACGGAACGCAAACACGTGGAGGCGGGGCTGGCACGGGAACGAAGCCTCCTCAACAGCTTGATTACGACCATCCCCGACAACATCTACTTCAAGGACTTGGACAGCCGTTTTGTGCGGATCAACGAGGCCATGAGCCGGTCGTTTGGGCTTCGCGACCCCGGCGAGGCGGTGGGCAAAACGGACGCCGATTTCTTTGCGGCAGAACACGTGCGCGAGGCGCTTGAGGATGAGCGTCGCGTCATGAGCCGTGGCGAGGCCATGGTGGGCAAAGAAGAGAAGGAAATCTGGCTGGATGGGCGCGTGAACTGGGTGTCCACCACCAAGGTGCCGCTACGCGACAAGACGGGAAAGATTACCGGCTTGATCGGCCTTTCCCGCGACATCACCGCCCACAAACGGGCGGAGGAGGAGATTCGGGCTTCCCTCGAGGAGAAAACCGTTCTCCTGAAGGAAGTGCATCACCGCGTGAAGAACAATCTCCAGATTGTGATCAGCCTGATGAACCTCCAGTCGGTCCGCACCAAGAACACGGTGGCGCTCGACACCTTGCAGGAAACCGGCAATCGTGTTCGCTCCATGGCCCTGCTGCATGAAACGCTCTACCAGTCTCAGAACCTGGCGCATGTGAGTTTCGCCGCTTACATCGAGAACATCTGCAGCCATCTTTTCCGTTCCTACGGGCCGAAGGCGGCGCGCGTCAAGCTTGAGCCGCACCTGGAAGATGTTAGCATTGACCTGGATCGCGCCGTTTCGTGCGGCCTGATTATCAACGAGCTTGTTTCCAACGCGATCAAACACGCCTTCCCCGGCGGACGGGAAGGGCGGATCGAAGTCGAGTTGCGGACGACACCGGAAGAACAGATTATCCTGAGGGTTGCCGATAATGGCGTGGGCTTGCCGCCGGAACTGGACATTCACCAGACCGGGACTTTGGGCCATCAATTGGTGTTCATGCTGGTGGAAAAACTGCGCGGCGCCGTTGAAATATCGCGGGAGCACGGCGTAGCCTTTCACATTACATTTCAAGCCAAGCAGGGAGAATAACGTTTATGAATAGTCATCCCCGAATCCTGATTGTTGAAGACGAGCCGATCGTCGCAGCCGATCTCAAGGTGCGGCTGGATCTTCTTGGCTGCCAGGTGGTCGGCTCGGCGCCCAGCGGCGAAAAAGCGCTCACACTGGCCGGCCAACTGCGGCCTGACCTGGTGTTGATGGACATACGTTTGGAAGGCGCGATGGATGGCATCGAAACCGCCCAACAGGTCCGTCAACGGTGGCATTTGCCCGTGGTGTATCTGACGGCCTATGCGGATGACACGACGTTGCAGCGGGCAAAGGTCACGGAACCGTTCGGCTACATCCTCAAACCGTTCGAGGATCGCGAGCTGAAGACGGTCATCGAAATGGCGCTCTACAAACACATGGCGGAGGAGAGGCTGCAGAAGTCGGAGGAGAAGTTCTCCAAGGCCTTCCAAGCCAGCCCGACGATCATGATTATCGTCTCGCTCAAGGACCGGCGGTATATCGAGGTGAACAAGGCCTTCGAGCAATACACCGGCTACACCCGCGACGAGGTGGTCGGACATACAACCTCGGAAGTGGAACTGTGGGCCAATCCGCAGGAATTGGAGCAGGCTTTTCGGAAACTGATCACCGAGGGAAGCTACCGCGATGTGGAAGCCCGGTTCCGGTCCAAGAGCGCGGAGGCGCACATCGCGCGGCTGTCGGCGGAAATGATCGAGTTCAGCGGCGAGCGATGCATCCTGACGGTGGCTGAGGACATCACCGAGCGCAAGCGGACGGAGGAGGAACTGAACCAGCACCGCGATCACCTTGAAGAAATGGTGAAGGAACGCACGGCCGAACTGGAAGCGTTCTACCGGGCCATGATCGGACGCGAGGAGCGTGTGATTGAATTGAAGGAAGAGGTGAACCGGCTTTGCGGTGAACTGAACCGTTCGCCCGCCTACCCGCCGGTCTGGCGGCGGGACAATCCTGCAGGAAGCGCGCCCGGCAAGGCATAGGCCCACGGAGACGCCATGGCTTTCAACAGTAACATGGAGCAGCACTTCGACGACCACGCGCGCGATCCGGAAAAATCCCGCCGGATTGCGCTCAGCATGATGCAGGATGCCGACACGCAACGGCGGCGCGCCGAGAAGGCTCTCAAGAAGTTGGAGGAATCCATCCAACAACTCGAAGAAGCCAAGCGCTCGGCCGAGGCCGCCAATCGCGCCAAAAGCATGTTTCTGGCGAATATGTCGCACGAAATCCGCACGCCGATGAACGCCATCCTCGGCTTCTCCCAGTTGATGCAGCGCGATCCCATCCTGACGCCGCAGCAGCGGCAGCACCTGAACACCATCAACCGCAGCGGCGAACATCTGCTGGCGCTGATCAACGATATCCTGGAGGTCTCCCGGATCGAGGCCGGCCGCACGACGTTGAATCCAACAACCTTCGACCTGTACGCCTTGCTCCAGGACATGGAGATGATGTTCCGCCTGCGAACTGACGACAAGCAGCTGCGGTTCGATATCGAGCGCATCGGCGACGTGTCGCGCTTCGTGGTGACAGACGAAAGCAAGCTGCGCCAAGTGCTGATCAACCTGCTGGGCAACGCTGTCAAATTCACCGAGGAAGGCGGGATCACGCTGCGCGTGCAGACACAAGCGACGGAGGACAACGCTCTGCGCTTGAAGGTCGAGGTGGAAGACACCGGGCCAGGCATCGCGCCGGAGGAGGTGGATCGATTGTTCGATCCGTTCGAGCAGACCCGCGCCGGACGCCACGCCGGCAGCGGCACGGGTTTGGGGCTGGCCATCAGCCGCGAATTCGTCCGGCTGATGGGCGGCGACATCGTTGTGACCAGCCAGATCGGCAAGGGCAGCGTTTTTCGGTTCGATGTGGCCATCGTGAAGGGCGAATCGTCGGCTGTCGGCCGCAAGCCCGCTTTGCGCCAGGTCCTGAGACTTCAGCCCGGTCAGCGCCCATATCGCGTGCTGATCGCCGACGACGTCGAAGACAACCGCACCCTGCTCCGCAACCTGCTCGAAATGGTCGGGTTTGAAACGGCGCAGGCAGCCGACGGCCAGGAGGCGTTGCGCCAATACGAACTCTGGCGGCCCGACCTTGTCCTTCTGGATCTGCGCATGCCTATCGTGGACGGGTATGAGGTCATCCGCCGTATCCGCTCCAAGGCGGTCACATCGCCGGTCAAGATCATCGTCGTCACAGCTAGCGCCTTTCAGGAAAGCCGCAAGGCGATTCTGGCTGCTGGCGCCGACGATTTCATTATCAAGCCCTACCGCGAGGCGATGCTGCTGGAAACCATTCGCGAGTTTCTCGGCGTCAAATATGACTATGCCGAGGAAACCGGCGCGCTCGCCGTGCCTGCGCCCGGTGTCTCAATACGCATCAACCGTTCCGCGCTGGCCGCCCTGCCGCGCGACCTGATAGATGCAATGCGCCGTGCCGCCATCAACGCCGACCTTGACCGCCTGCTAGAGCTGATTGGCCAGGTCGAATCGCGCGATGCTTCTCTCTCAAGCGCGTTGCGGCAATTGATGGAACGGTTCGACTACGAGAGGTTGCTTGAACTCCTGCAACCGGAAACCCACTGACAAACGATGCACCCTCCTTCACATCCCGTCGCCGCGCCGAGTATCCTGGTCGTGGATGATACGCCGGAAAACCTCCAGTTGCTGAACGGCATGCTTAAAAGCCACGGCTACAAAGCGCGCCCCGTCCCCAGCGGCGAAATGGCACTGCGGGCCGCCAAGAGCGATCCTCCCGACATCATCTTGCTCGACATCAACATGCCGGAGATGAACGGCTACGAAGTCTGCCGCCACCTCAAAAACGATCCTGCCCTTGCGGCCATCCCGGTCATCTTTATCAGTGCTTTGAACGAGACGATGGACAAAGTGAAGGCGTTTGGCCTCGGCGGCGTCGACTACGTCACCAAGCCGTTCCAGTTCGAGGAAATCCATGCCCGCGTCGAGACCCATCTCAAGCTCCGCCAGCTCCAGAAGGATCTCGAACGCCAGAACCGGCAGCTCAAGGAAAGCTATGATCGCCTCCGCGAACTCGAAACCCTCCGCGATAACCTCGTCCACCTCGTCGTCCATGACTTGCGCTCGCCGCTGGCGCTGATGGCGGGTTACGTGGACCTGATCAAAGTCAAGATCGCCGCCAAGCTCAATGCGTCGGAAGTCGGCTACATTGACGTCATTGGCAGGCACACCGCCAAGCTCCTCGACATGGTCACGACCCTGCTCGATGTCAGCCGCATGGAAGCAGGCGAGATGCCGCTGAACCGCCAAGTGTGCGATCTGGCTGCTGTCGCCAAGGAGGTCACGGACTCCCACAGTGTTCTCGCAGGCCGGCGCCAGCTCAGCATCGAATCACAATCCGGGCCGCTCAGCGTTCACGCCGACAAAGATATCCTCCAGCGCGTCATCAGCAACCTGATTGGCAACGCCATCAAATTCACTCCTGACGGAGGCCTGATCCGCCTGACCATCAGCCGCAAAGACTCGATGGCACGCGTGGCCGTCACAGACACCGGACCGGGCGTTCCGGCCGAGTTTCACACCAGGATTTTTGAGAAGTTCGGCCAAGTGGACAAACAGGCGCGCAGGCATTCCACCGGCCTCGGCCTCACCTTCTGCAAACTCGCTGTCGAAGCTCACGGCGGCAGCATCGGCATCGAGAGCGAGGTTGGCAAAGGCAGCACCTTCTGGTTTGCCCTGCCGCTGCGGTGAACCGGCAACGGCGCGTCATGAAAACCTTCCCGACGCGCGCGATGCTGGGACTGCTTGGCGGCATCTACATCGTGGCAGGAGCATTGAAGATCGCCGACCCGACAGCATTCGCCCGCGCGATCACGAATTACGATTTGTTGCCAGAAACGCTCGTGCCGGCAGTCGCGGTGTTGCTGCCGTGGTGGGAAGTCGTCGCCGGCGTGCTGGCAATCATCGGGCGGTGGCGCGGCGCGGCGTTGGCGTTGATAGCGGGCATGTCGGCAGTTTTTCTGGCCGCGAGTGGGATGACGCTGGCGCGCGGCATGTCGCCGGAGTGCGGCTGTTTCGGACCGCTCGGCGGCCGCCTTGGCGCGACAACGTTATGGGTGGAGACGGCGGTGCTGGTCGCGGGCATCTGGCTGTTCCGGGCGGAAACGCGCGATTCAGCCAGTTGACTGCCTGCCCGCTCAGAGAATCTTTCACGAAAAAAAATCTTGCGCGCCAAAATACAGGCGGCATAATATAGGTTCTAGCAGTTAGAGAGGTTTCCGAACGAAAGGAGCAATATGAAGCGAGTCATGGCATCAATCGTAGCAGTGGCTGCGGTGGCGGTGTTGGCCCTTGCCACTCCGGCTCAGGCAGCCGAAGAGCAGGACAATCACATCAGCAAGCTTGTGCGTGGCTGGACGAACATTGCCACGTTCTGGATTGAAATTCCCAAGCAGATTTATGTGGTGTCCCAACAGCGTGACGCCGGCGCGGGCATTTTGTTCGGCCCGATGAAAGGTCTCGGTTTCGCGATTGCTCGTCTCGGCGCAGGCCTCTATGAGGGCGGGTTGTTCTTCCTGCCGAAGTATGAGGCGATCATGGATCCTCCGGTGGTTTGGCCGTTTGAGGAAGCCGGAACCTTGGCCAGCAAGTAGTTGGTTTCGGCAGCAGCTCGAAAAGGGCACTTGACAGTGCCGGTGGTTGGCTGTAAGAGTGCGGGCAAGTTAGAGGACTGTAGAGGACGTTCACAAAACAAGTCTTGGCTTGGGGATAAGCTTCGCCACCCCTGCCAGAGAGGTAATAGTGCGAAGCTAATCAACAGAGGAGCGAATAGAACGTATGAAGAAACTGAGCATCTGCTTGGCGGCCATTGCGGCCATTGCTGTGTTGGGAACGGCTTCGGTCAGCGCGGCCGAAGAGCAGGACAATCACATTAGCAAGCTTGTGCGTGGCTGGACCAACATTGCCACGTTCTGGATTGAAATCCCCAAGCAAATCTATGTGGTGTCCCAACAGCGTGACGCCGGCGCGGGCATCCTGTTCGGCCCGATGAAGGGTCTCGGCTTCGCGATCGCTCGCCTCGGCGCGGGCATCTACGAAGGCGGACTTTTCTTCCTGCCGAAGTATGAAGCCATCATGGATCCTCCGACGGTTTGGCCGTTCGAGGAAGCCGGAACTCTGGCCAGCAAGTAATCCAAGTTCCAACAAAGCTGTAACAAAAAAAGGAGCCGGAGCAATCCGGCTCCTTTTTTTTGTTCTCCTGTCGGACCTGTAATCGGTGGCTGCAGATGCCGTCGTCTGACCGAGTCCGTGTTTGAGGAGTGCAGGGCGGTGAAAGTCGTGGCGGAAGACCGTCACCGTGGTGGCCCGCCTTCCTGTTTTGGGCGTGTTCTCTCCTGGAACGCAGGAAATACACTCAACTTCACAAATAGGGCAGCCGGTCCAGGAGGGCCGAAAGGCTCACAGGCCCGCAACCTGTTTATGAAGAGGACGAGCCGCTCAATGGACGTTTCGTGTTGAGCAACGGTCTTGCAGGGTCAGCGTTTGCCCTCGTGGGTTTTCACCACCACGACAGAGTTATTGGCGTCCGGCGCAACTGACGGCACCGAGATCACGACGCTGCTTTCAGTTTGTGACACGGTCAGCGGCCTCTTGTTCGGATCAGCGAGCAGATATGCACCTGTTATTTTGCGCTGAACAGCAGGCAACGTGAGCTTCTGACTCTCGGGCCAATTGAAGACGTGCAGGTAAAGCCGTCCAGGCCTTTGCGTCACGCGACCCCACGGGAGCTGCTTCTCAAACGGACTGGCTGTCGTACCGTAGATCGCCTCGCTATTGATCTTCATCCAGCGGCCCACCGCTTCGAGCCGTTCGATGCTCGGCAACGGAATCAAACCGCCAGAGGTCGGGCCGACGTTGAGCAGAAAGTTGCCGCCCTTGGACGTGGCGTCGGCGAGGTTGCGGATCAACTGTTGCTTGGACTTCCAGTTGTTGTCATTGCGCTTGAAGCCCCACGTGTCGTTCATCGTCATGCAGCTTTCCCAATCCACGCCGGGGAATCCGCTGGGTGGAATCTGTTGCTCTGGCGTGCCGAAATCACCGCAGTATTCGCTGCTTTTGCTCAGGCCTTCCATGCCTTTGCGGCCCTTGCCGACGCGGTTGTTGATGATGAGCGACGGCTTCAGTTTGCGCAGATAAGCGTAAAGGTCCTTGCCGTCATCTTCGGTCCACCAGTCGCACCACTCGCCGTCAAACCACAGCACCCCCGTGTCGTAGTTCGTGATCAGTTCGCGGAGCTGCTGCTTCATGAAGGCGACGTATTCGGCCTTGCGATCCGCGTACATCTGGCTCGGATTGTAGGCGATACCACCCGTCTTGGACTTGCCGGGAAACTGCGAGGGATGATGCCAGTCCATGATGGAATAATAGGTGCAGAACCTCAAACCCTGCCGTTTGCACTCGCGGCTCAACGCCCGCAGCACGTCCTTCGCGTAGGGCGTGTCCTTTACAATGTTGTAGCGGGTCGCCTTGGTGTCGAACAAACAGAAGCCGTCGTGGTGCTTCGATGTGATGACGATGTATTTCATCCCCGCGTCCTTGGCAATGCGCACCCATTCGGCGGCGTTGAATCTCGCCGGGTTAAAATCCCTCGCCAGCTTCTCGTAGTCGGAAACGGGAATCGCCGCGCTGTTCATGATCCACTCGCCAATACCCTTGATTTCCTTGCCTTGCCATTCGCCTGCCGGCACGGCGTAGAGACCCCAGTGAATGAACATGCCAAAGCGCGCCTCGCGCCACCAACTCATCCTCGTCTCTTCCTTCTTCACCGCCGCCGAGTCTGCCGCGAAAGTCGTGCTGCCGCCGAGGCAGATCGCCCCCAAAATCAGAACAGATGCCATTACCCTCGCCAGTTTCATGCGGTTCGTTCCTTTCGTTTGAATGTCTGCAAGCTCACTTCGTCCTGCCGGCTTGCCTTGCCTTCTTCTTCGCCGCGGGCTTCGGACTTTCGAAAAGCGGCGGAATCAACTCCGTGTTCCACGCGTCGTGGGCTTTCTGCAAGCGCGCCACCACGTCGGGTTTCTCACTGACAATATCCTTGGCCTCGCCAATGTCACTGTTCAAATCAAAAAGCTGCAGTGCGGCGTCCTTGCCGGGTTTCAACAACTTGTAGCGTCCTTCGCGCACCGCCCACGCTGCACCGCCGCCGGTGCGCCAAAAAAGCCGCTCGTGCGGCGGCCCTTTGGATTCGCCCTTGAGGTGCGGCACGATGTTCACGCCGTCGAGCTTCAACCCGCCAGGCAGCTTTGCGCCCGCGAGCGTCGCGGCTGTCGGCAGCACGTCGAGCGAGATCACCGGCTGCTCGTAAACCGTGCCTTCCGGCAGTTCCCCGCGCCATTGCACCACGAACGGCACGCGGATGCCGCCCTCATACAAGGTGCCCTTGTTGCCGCGCAGCGGGTCATTGTGGGTCGGTGAAACGTTGTAGGGCGGTCCGCCATTGTCGCTGAAGAACCAGACCAACGTGTCGCGTTCAAGGCCGTTGTCGCGCAGCGCACGCAGGATCAGCCCAATGCCATCGTCCATCGCGCTGGTCATCGCCGCATAAGCGCGCCGCCGCTCGTCGGCGATACTCGTGAAGCGGCTCAGGTACTTTCCCGGCGCTTGCAGCGGCGTATGTACAGCGTTGTAAGCGACATAGAGATAAAATGGCTCCGTCTTGTGCCGTGCGACGAAAGCCGCCGCCTCACGCGAGAGCACATCAGTCATGTACTCCTTCAACTCCAGTGGCTCCTTGTTGCGCAACAGCGGCACGGTGTACTCCACGCCACCTTTCAGGCCGGGCAGATAGATATGGCCACCGCCGAGAAAACCAAAATACTCCACGAAACCGCGTTCGTTCGGATGGAAGCACGGTGCCGCGCCCAAGTGCCACTTGCCAATGGCGCCGGTGACGAAACCCGCCGACTTCATCACATCGGCAATGGTCGTCTGGTTCACTGGGAGGCCGACCTTCGTATCCTCCGGCAGCCACGCGGGGTTGTTCTCGTGTCCAAACCGCTGCTGGTAGCGCCCGGTCATCAACCCCGCGCGCGTCGGACTGCAAAACGAGTGCGACACGTAACCGCTCGAACAGCGCACGCCGTGCGCCGCCAGCGAGTCAATGTGGGGTGTCGGGATGTCCTTGCAGCCGTTGAAGCCCACGTCGGCGTAGCCCATATCGTCGGCAAGGATGACGATGACGTTTGGTTTGCGCGCAGCATCAGCCAGCGTTGCTGCCGCCAGCAGCACAGTGAGAACGACGATCGTTTTCATGGCAATTCCTCGATGGTAATATCCTTGTACCACGCCTCGCTCGGCGGGCCGCCGTGGATTTGCAGGCCGATGATGCCTTGCTGTGAGATTGCGTTGTCCGGCTCGGTGTAGTCCACCGTTTGCAACCCGTTGATGGAAAGCCGGATGCGTTTGCCCTCGCAGCGAATCTCGTATTGATTCCAATCGTCACGCTTGAGCACCTTGTTCAACTCGTTCATGTCTGACTTGGCGAGCGTCTTGCGGCGGCGCGATTCATCGTATAGACAACCCCACCACGACGGGTCGGCCATGTCAGCCTGATAGCCGCTGACCTCGTGGTGGTTTGGAATCCGCGCAGAACGAATCTGGACGCCGGCGTTGACGCCGCGGCCCAGCAGCTTGAATTTCACGCGCAGCACGAAGTTGGTGTAACTCCGCGTCGTGCAGAGGAATTCGTTGCGCGGCACCTTCTCCTTCAGGGAACCGCCCACGATGGCGCCATCTTCGATGCGAAACGATTTGTTCGTGTCGCCCTCCCAACCGGCGAATGTCTTGCCGTCGAAGATTGAAACAGATTTGCCGTCGGCGGCGAATGACAAAGTGATGGTGAGAGCAAAGGCCAGGACTGCGAGTGAGTTCTTCATTGTGAGAGAATTTGGTGGTTGTCAAATATCGCGAGCCGGTCTAAGTCTCAAGTCCAATCCGCCGCCTGAGAACGCACATGAAACACGCAACGAACAAGCCCCTCGATCCGACATTCACACTTTCACGCCGGAATTTCCTCCGGAGTTGCACCGCAGGCGCGCTGCTTGGCGCGCCGATGATCGTGCCGCGCCATGTCATCGCTGCCAGCGGCCAGACGCCGCCAAGCGAGAAGATCAATATTGCCAGCATTGGCGTCGGCGGCATGGGCCATGGCGATGTCATGAGTGTTTCCCGGGAGAATCTCGTCGCTTTCTGCGACGTGGACGAAACGCGCGCTGCCAAGACTTTCCAGAAGCTCCCCAACGTGAGACGGTTCCAGGACTTCCGGAAGATGTTCGACGCGGTCGAGAAGCAGATCGATGCGGTTACCGTGTCCACGCCGGACCATACGCACGCCGTCGCCGCGATGGCGGCGATCAAGCGTGGCAAACACGTTTACTGCCAAAAGCCGCTCGCACACTCGGTCTACGAGATCCGCCAGCTGATGGCGGCGGCGCGCGAACATAACGTCGTCACGCAGCTTGGCAACCAGGGTCATTCCTCCGAGTCCATCCGCATCTTCTGCGAATGGATCTGGGCTGGCGCGATCGGCAACGTCCATACCGTCCACGCCGGCTGCAAAGCCGTGAATTCCGCGGTGCCCGTGCTGCCGAGCTTGAAGGAGACGCACGAGGTGCCGCGCACGCTCAACTGGGATATCTGGCTCGGTCCGGCGAAGCAACGGCCCTACAACCCGAATTTTCTGCCGGGCCGTTGGCGCGGTTGGGTGCCGTTCGGCAATGGCACCGTTGGCGATTGGATCTGCCATGTCGTGGACCCGGTCTTCTGGGCGCTCGACCTTGGCGCGCCGGCCACGGTCCAAGCAACGACGAAAGACTATGACTTCAAGACGCAGGGTGATGCCTATCCGCCCAGCGACATCATCACCTACGAATTTCCCGCCAAGGGCAAACGCGGACCGGTCAAACTGGTCTGGCACAGTGGCGCCAAACAGATTCCGAGACCACCGGAATTGGAGCCGGAGCGCCAGGATATCGAAACCGGCGCTGCGGTGTACGGCGACAAAGGCACCATCACCTACGGCTCGCACGGCGCGGGCGGCGTGCGCATCGTGCCGGAGACCAAGATGCAGGCGTACAAGCGGCCGGATAAAACTCTCCCGCGTGTGAAAGAGCATCATCAGGATTGGCTCAATGCGATCCGCACCGGCCGCAAAGCCGGGTCGGACTTCTCCTATGGCGGTCCGCTGACGGAGTTGGCGTTGCTGGGGATCATCTCGATCAAGATGGGCGGCCAGAAGCTGGAGTGGGACGCTGAGAAAATGCGGTTCACGAACTGCCCGGAGGCCAATTCATTCCTCAACCCACCGTATCGTAGTGGGTGGGAACTGTGACGAGCGTTGCGGCAATCTGGCGTGAGCAACGACGTCAGTTCACGCCGTAACTTGGGAGTTGTCAAACCACGCGGGCCGGTCTAAGTCTCAAGCTCAAATCAACCGCAAGAGACTGCCATGAAACTCGCAACGCTTTGCGCCGTTGTCCTCGTCGTTGAGTCCTATGCTCTGGCTGTCACTCCCAGCGCCAACGAGATGACGGTGGCCCGCGTGTGGACCGAGGCGAACCTGGGTCCGACGGCACAGAGTCTACCGTTCTCGTTCAGCTACGACGGGCGTCGCTCGGCGGAACTGTTGCCGGCGTGGCAGGTGAAGTGGTCCTCCGCCCAACTCGACCCCAACCGCACCCAGCACACGATTGTCTGGACAGACCCGAAGACCGGCCTCGAACTGCGCTGCGTGGCCGTCGCCTACTCCGATTTCCCAACTGTCGAGTGGACGCTGCACTTCAAGAACACGGGCGCAGCCGACACGCCGATCCTCGCAGACATCCTTGCGCTGGACACGCGGCTGGAACGTGAACCGTCGGGCGAATTTCTTTTGCACCACAACGTCGGCAGCCCGTGCCAGCAAAACGATTTTGAGCCGCTTGAAACAGCACTGGGACCCAAAGCCGAAAAGCGAATCAGCGCGGCGGGCGGGCGGCCCACCAACAGCGATCTGTCCTACTTCAACCTCGAATGGTCACAGCAAGGCGTGATTGTCGTCATCGGCTGGCCCGGTCAATGGGCCGCCCGATTCACTCGTGATGAATCACGCGGCTTGCGCCTCCAGGCGGGACAGGAGTTGACGCACCTCAAGCTGCGTCCCGGCGAGGAAATCCGCAGTCCGCTGGTCTTGATGCAGTTTTGGCAAGGCGATTGGATCCGCTCGCAGAACATCTGGCGCCGCTGGATGCTGGCGCACAACACGCCTCGCGTCGCCGGCAAGCCGGTGTCCACGCATTTTGCATCCACAAGTGGGAACCTCACCGATGCCGGGAGAGAGATGGCATTGATAAACGGTTATGTGCGCGAAGGGATCAAGCTCGACTACTGGATTATGGATGCTGGCTGGTATCCGCATCCGGGCAAGTGGTTTTACACCGGCACGTGGGAAGTGGACCGCAAGCGTTTCCCCCGCGGACTTCGCGAGGTCAACGACTGCGCACACGCCCATGGCATGAAGACTGTTGTGTGGTTTGAGCCAGAACGAGTCATGCCCGGTTCGTGGTTGTATGAAAACCACCCGGAGTGGTTGTTAGGCTGCCCCAAGGAATCCTCTCAGACGCCGCAGTTGGGGAAGTTCGCCAACCGCTTGCTCAACCTTGGCAATCCCGACGCGCGACGATGGGTTACTGACCACGTCAGCAAGATACTGGCCGACGAAGGCATCGATGTGTATCGGCAGGATTTCAACATCGACCCGCTGGCCTACTGGCGGGCCAACGACGCCCCGGACCGGCAAGGCATCACCGAAAACGCTTACGTCAGCGGTTACCTCGCGTATTGGGACAAGTTGTTGCGCCGGCATCCGAACCTCTGGATAGACACCTGTGCCAGTGGCGGCCGGCGTAACGACCTGGAAACGATGCGCCGCGCGATACCATTGCTCCGAAGTGACTACTTCAGCGAGCCCATCGGCCAGCAGTGCCAGACCCACGGTCTCTCGCTTTGGATGCCGGTTTACGGGTCGGGCACCGGCGCCCACGATTCCTATATGATTCGCAGTTCCATCTGCCCGATGTTTCGCATCGCCTGGAACACGCGAAAACCCGACCTCGACTACGCGTTCCTGCGCCGGATGGTGAGCGAGTTTCGCCAGATCGAGTCGTATCTCATCGGCGACTTCTATCCGCTGACACCTTATAGCCGTGCGAACAACATCTGGATGGCGTGGCAGTTCGACCAGCCTGAGATCGGTGGCGGCGTCGTTCAAGCGTTTCGCCGCGCGGAAAGCCCTGATGCGGCAGCACGGTTTCGATTGCGCGAACTGCAATCCGTGGCGCATTATGTCGTCACCGACTTGGACTCGCGCGAGTCGCAGCGCATGACCGGCCGGGAACTGATGAATGATGGCTTGCCCGTCCATTTGCCGCAACGGCCAGGCGCGGCGTTGATCGTTTACAGGAAATCCAGCGATTGAAGGAACTGAACATGAAACTCACCACACTCTGCTTTACAGGCCTTTTCCTGGGCGTTTGCGCATTCGCGCAACAACCCGCCCAACGCTCCTGCGAACCTTGGAAGGCCGTTTACGCCGGCAATGACGCCACCGGCAAACACGTCATCGCCTGCTGGCAATTCGCAGCCGGCACGGAGATGAATGATACATCAGCGAACAAGCTGGATCTGAAGTTGCAGGGCGCGGTCATCGCCAAGGACGGCAGGTTTGGTCCGTGCCTTGAATCGTTCTGCGGCCATCCGGTCGAAGACAAAAGACATGCGGCGGTGGCCGCCAGCAAACCGGCGCTCTCGCCAAAAGGCGCGTTTACCATCGAGATGTGGATCAAGCCGAAGAAGGAGCTGGCCAACTACCCGGAGGCGTTCCTGCTCGACAAAAAGTACGTCGCCCACAGCGACTATCAGGTGACACTCTCGGCTGCCGACAAGGGCGGCTTGCGGCGGCTCGTGGCCAATCTCGGCTTCGGCGATGAATCGGAACGATGGGCCTCCGAGCCGGCGAAGTATGAAACAGGAACCTGGTATCACATTGCGTTCACCTACGACGGCGCGGGCGATGGACGGTTCTGGCGCGACGGCACCGCGCTCGGCGGCGTGAAGAAGCCGGGCCGCGCGGCGATCACGCCCGGCAAGCATCCGCTCTCCATCGGCGACCGCATCGGCAGCTACTATCACGGTTTCCCCGGCTTCATTGCGCAGGTGCGGCTCAGCAACGGCGTGCTGGAGTTCCGCCCGGCTGCGTTCGCCGTCGTCTCGGATCGAACCAGCTTCGTGCGCATGGAGAAAGCGCCGCTGCTGCGATTCGCGGTCACCAACCTCCAGCGGACAAAACTCAAAGGCGCCACCGCCTGTGTTTCATTGGAAGGTCTTGGCGAAAAGACTTTTGCGTTGCCGGAACTGGATGGCGGCGCCCGTCATATAGTGGATTACGCGCTCGACACGTCGCTGCGGCCCGGCGAATACAGCCTGCGGGCCAGAATCCAGATTCCCGGCGACAAGCCCTATGTCAGCGAGGAAGGTTTCCCGATCGTCATCGTCCCACGACCGTTGCCGCAGCGGATGCCGGTGTTGATGTGGGGCGTCGGCGGCATCGACAACGTCATCAAGGAACTGCCGCGCTTGAAGCACATTGGCTTCACGCACTGTTTGGGCATGGGAGCGGATTTCTCCGCGATTTGGGACGCCGGCAAACCGACCGTGGCATCCAAGCCGGAAACAGTCGCCGACACCAAGCGGATGCTGGACATCGCGCTGGCCAACGACCTCGGCATCTGCATCAGCCTCTCGCCGGGACATTGGGCGGCGGATGCCAGGAAGGAGTTCCGACGCATTGACCGCAAAGGAAAGAGCAACGACCAGCGGCCCAGCATTTGCGGTTTGTTCCCCGAGATGCAGAAGCTTTGCTACAACGTCGGCGCGTCGGTGGCGCAAACCTACGGTTCGTTCCCGGCATGGAACTCCGCGTTGCTGCACACCGAGGTGCGCGACGGAGCGGGACTGTGTTACCACGACCACGACCGCGACGCCTGCCGCAAAGCTACCGGCAACGACATCCCCACTGAGATCGGCGGCAAGTGGGGTGTGGATCGCGCAAAACTGCCCAATTTCCCCGCGAACTGTGTCATCCGCGACGACGACTCCGTCTATCGCTATTGCCAGTGGTATTGGAAGACGGGCGACGGGTGGAACGGGTTGAACACAGAACTGCACCGCGGGCTGAAATCCACCGGCCGCAACGACCTCTGGACCTTCCACGATCCCGCCGTGCGTGTCGCGAGCGTCTATGGCAGCGGCGGCGCGGTGGATGCAATCTCGCAATGGACCTACTCCTATCCCGACCCGATCCGCATCGGCGTGGCGACGGATGAACTCTTCGCGATGGCACGCGGCGCGAAACACCCGCAACAGGTGATGAAAATGACGCAGATCATCTGGTATCGCTCGCAGACCGCGCCGATGAAGAAAGGCGACGAGGTCACCAAGGCAACCAAATCGCCGTGGGAGGACACCGACCCCGACGCGGCGTTCCCAACCATCGCGCCGATGCACTTGCGCGAGGCGTTCTGGACGAAGATGGCCCGGCCGGTCCAAGGCATCATGTATCACGGCTGGCAGGCGCTGGTGCCATGCGAAGGCTCCTCCGGCTATCGCTACACGAACCCGCAGACGCAACACGAACTGCGGCGGCTGGTAAAGGAGGTTGTCGAACCGCTCGGCCCGGCGCTGATGCAAGTGCCCGACCGCAAGAGCGACGTGGCGTATCTGGAGAGCTTTGCGTCGCAGATGTTCGCGCGGCGCGGCACCTATGGTTGGGGCCATACGTGGTCCGGCGACGGGTATCAGGTAATGATGTGGGCTCGCTTGCAGCCAGAGATCGTCTATGACGAGACAGTCGTTGAACGCGGTCTCGACGGCTTCCGCGTGCTGGTGATGTTCGACTGCGACGTGCTGACCGCGACGGTCGCGGCGAAGGTGAAGGAGTTCCAGAAGAATGGCGGCATCATCGTCGGCGATGAGCGGCTTTGCCCGGCGATCAAGGCCGACATCGTCATCCAGAGTTACACGCGCACCCGCAAGGCGGACGAGGACCGCACAGCGTTGGTCGCAAAAGCCGCCGAGTTGCGCAAGACACTCGACAAGCATTACCGTCGCTACGGTGATTCATCCAACCCCGACGTCGTTACGCGTTGCCGCGCGTTCGGAAAGGCCGATTATTTGTTTGCGATCAACGACAAGCGCGAGTTCGGCACCTACGTCGGCCAGCATGGGCTGGTAATGGAAGACGGACTTCCCTCGGAAACAACGCTCTCGCTCGCCCGTAAATCGGGTTTTGTCTATGACCTCATCGCAAACCAGGCAGTCCCCACCACTGCCTCGCGCGGCCAGCTTCGCATACCGGCCGCGCTTGGCCCGTGCGAAGGCCGCGTGTTCATGGTCACTGACCAGGCGATTGCCGGCGTGAAGATCGAGTCGGCCGCTGCCGCAAAACTAGGCGAAGCCGCTACCGTCAAGATTGCCGTCGTGGACAAAGCGGGCCGCCCGCTTGACGCAATCGTCCCCGTGCGCGTGGACATCCGTGATTCCAGCGGACGCGATGCCGAACGGACCGGTTACTACGGCGCGAAGGACGGCCGGTTGGAACTGAAGCTCGACCTCGCGGCCAATGACCAGCCCGGCATGTGGCAAATCCGCGTTCGTGAGCTGGCCTCCGGTCAGACCACAAGCTACTACCTGCGCGTGACGCGGCCCTAGGCGCGGCTACTTCACTTCGACGTAGCAGGCCTTGTCGGTCCACTTGTCCTGCGGAAACTCTTTGACCGGGTTGACTATCACGTGGCCTTCCTTGTTCACCGTGATACCCAGACGGATGAGGCCGCTTGACGCCGGGCCGACTGTGGCCACGCCTTCGCCATCAAAAACCGACCCGTGAATGCCACAGGTGATGCGCTTGACGTCCTGCGGGTCGCGTTGGAGGGGGTTGCCCATGTGGGGGCAGGTTGTGCTGGCGGCAAAGAGGCGGTCCTGGTAGCGGATGACGAAGAAATTGTCCTTGGTGAACTCCTCCGAAATGCCCTCTTCGGAAAATCGGGTGAGCGCTCCGATATCCACCAGTTGCGCCTTGCTGTCGGCCGCGCTGCTCGAGCCGGCCAATGCGCCAAGGACGCACCCCGAGCCAACCGCCAGAAACCGCCGGCGGTTGATCGTCGTCCCATGCTCATGGTTTCCCTGGCATTGCGCGTCCTCATGATGGCATGCGCAGTGGTGAGTGGGGGAATGTTTCTCGTCCGTTTTCATGGTGCCCCAAATAGTGCATGCCCCCCGCAGTGTCAAACCAAACCTGCCGGAGTGAAAAGCGAGGATGGCCCGTTGAATGCCGGTTCATCCGCAGCAGCGACACTGTGTTCTTACTTCAATGCGGCGGCGTGCTTGCGCAGGAAGGCCGCACTGCGCCGGACGCCGTCGGGCGGACAGCGATCGGGATTGAGTTCGAGACAGAGCGCGCCGCGATAGCCGATCGCGTCGAGACCCTTGAGCATCCCGTCGAAGTCAATCCGCCCCGTCCCGACCTCAATATGGTCGTTCTTTCCGTCGTAGTCGTGGACGTGCAGATGGAACAAAACCTCGTCGAGGAACTTCACAAGGCCCTCGAGGGTCCCGTAGGGACGGTAACCGGCGCCATCGTGCTGATACATGTGCCCCACGTCCAGCGTTGCGCCGATGTATTGGCGGCGCGGGTGCCGCAGCCATTCAAACCCGCTGTTGAACTCAAGGCCGATACGAACACCCGCCTTGGCCGCAGCCGCATCCAGTCTGTCCAACGCCTTCTGCCAGCATAAGTCGAAGGATCCTCTGCAGGGTGCCTCGACATGAACCGTGACGATCCTGGCTCCAACATCACCGGCGAACGCAAGGACCTCCTCCAGTCTCTTCAGGACCGGCTCGGGCGTTTCCGGCCGAACGACGGCGTCGAACGGCGCGTGAATCTCATAACCGGTAAATCGTGAGAGCAGCCGTTTGATGCGTTGTCGTTCCGTCGCGTCAGCAGTGGCAGGCTCGACGCCCCGCCACTTGCCAGGTTGTCCGGCCGAAGAGTGGAACGAAATGGATTCGAACCCGGCATTGGCGACCCATTCCACCTGCTTGTCGAAGTCCAGCGTATCGCCGATGCGCCATACCATGAAGCCCACCTTCAAAGCGCTGGACGACTCCTTGTTCGCGAATGCCAATCCCGATGGCAGCGCGCCAATGCCGGCCATTGTCATGCCGAGGAATTGTCTTCGTGAAATAATCATCGGATGGAATGACTCATGCGTTCGGATGGTGCGTTGGGTGACTGAGAGTCCGTGTTCAACGTCGGGCGAATCCTCTTATGTCATTTCCGCCATCGTGGTTTCCTCCGCGTGACCTCCACGATTCGCGTGGCAGTATAACCCGTTGCCAATACGGCACAATAACAAATTGGAGCAGATCCATCGCTTCCGCACAGAGCAAGCAGTTGCCGTCACGTCCCCTTCCGCGCATCCCTGGAACAGCCATAACCTCCTTGAGATTTCACCGGCTGCCAGCTACTCTCCCGCCACGATATTGAGGCGATCACCGCGGGCAAGGAGCCACCTACCATGTCAAAAAAGAAGAAGAAAGATCGGGAGAACCAGGAGCCGGAAGCTCTGACCTCCGCTGACCAGAAACCCCTCGACAAAAAACAGGACAAGGACGAGAAGAAACCCAAGAAGCTGAAGAACAAGTTCTATAACAAGGAACTGAAACGGCTTCAGATCGAACTGGTCAAGCTGCAGGAGTGGATCAAGCACAAAGGATTGAAAGTGGTGGTCCTGTTTGAGGGACGCGACGCGGCAGGGAAGGGCGGCGTTATCAAGCGAATCTCCCAACGGATGAATCCGCGCATCTGCCGGGTGGTGGCCTTGGGCACCCCGACCGAGCGGGAGAAAACCCAGTGGTATTTCCAACGTTATTCGGCGCATCTCCCGGCGGCGGGAGAGATGGTGCTGTTTGACCGAAGCTGGTACAACCGGGCCGGCGTCGAACGGGTGATGGGGTTTTGCACGGAGGAAGAACATCGGGACTTCCTGCAATCCTGCCCGGAATTTGAACGCATGCTGATCCGTTCAGGCATCATCCTCATCAAGTACTGGTTCTCGGTCAGCAATGAGGAACAGGAACGCCGTTTTCAATCCCGCATCGAAGATCCCACCAAGCGTTGGAAGCTCAGCCCGATGGACCTCGAGTCCCGCCGGCGCTGGCAGGAATACTCCAAAGCCAAGGATGAAATGATGGCGTATACGGACAACAAGCAATCGCCTTGGTATGTGGTCAACGCCGACAACAAGAAGAGGGCGCGGCTCAATTGTGTCCGGCATTTGTTGAAGCGGATCCCGTATAAAGATTTGACGCCCGACCCGATCAAGTTGCCGCGACGCCCGCCAGACAAAGGGTATGTGCGTCCGCCCCTCTCCGAACAGACTTTCGTGCCCGACTACTACTGATCAGGCGTGGAAAGGCGGCGAGCGCAGGTCAGCCCCTGCCATTTATGAAACTGACATCGCATTTGAAAACACTGCGGTCTGCAGCAGTGATTCTCGCTTTGACGATTTCATGTCTTCCTGCGTTTTCGGCCAATCGTCAAACATCGCAGGGTGCGGATGGCGCACAAAAGACCTCCGGCAACCATCAGGACATCGTTGAACTTGGCAGCACTGAATTCTCCTCGACCGTCAAGGTGCCCGCAGCCGCGGGAGGGGATGTTTTCATCAATTTTCGCGCCACACTTCGAGTCAGCCGGGACGTGGCCAGAAAGATCAACGAAGGAATATCCGCCGGACGATTTCAATCGTCGCTCGAGACCAACAGGGAATTCATGGACCTGATCCTGAGTTCAAGGCCGGGTTCTTTTGAGGTGGAGTTCCTGAAACTGAACAAGGAATCGCGCTTCTATTACTTCTTCGAACAGCAACTCCAGAAAGTGAAAACATATCCGGGCATACCGGAGGGGTTGCGCAAGCGAACGAACACGCTGGCACAGAATGCCAAGAAGCTGGTTTCCCAGGCAGTCCGGCCAAACGATTACGTGGGAGCCAGGATCGTCTTTGAACAAGGGTTGGAGGGCGGAAACATCATTTTCCTGGGCTCGACCAAGCGAAACAACAAAGAGGTGGGAAGGGTGACATTCACGGCCCAGGAAGAACCGATTCTGGAAGCGATGAGGCGCGTGCTGACGGAACAAAAGCCCGGTCCCCGGCCTCCTTCTGTCTCTGCTGAAGGAAGCCTTGATGAGATAATCAAGTCCGCCCAAACGAAGGGCATTTTGGGTTCCAAGCCCTGATCACGAGAACCAAGGTTCGTGGTAGAACAGGGCACCCCCCGCAAGTCACTGTGAATTGGGGTTCAGGTCTCAACAGACATTTCCTCTCACGCCTTCTTCACCAACTCGGCGCTGTGGGCTTGGATCTTGCGGATGGCATCGAGGATGTGATCCATGGCGCTGCGGTCGGCCATGAGCAGGCTGTGGGAGAAGCAGACGACCGTCTCGCAGGCTTTCTTGGTGCCCTTCAGTTCGTTGAAGCTTTCCCGATACGCCTTCAGCCGGTCGGCGCTCCAGAGGCGCTTGTAGCCGGTGGAGTTGATCGCCTCGTCAATGATGCCGTCGTTATACTGTTCGCCGTAGCCGGCGCCGCAGGGAATCCCTTCCGCGCCGAGCGCACGGATGAATTTGGCGCGCGGCAGTCCGTTGAATTGCTGCGCGTCGTATAGGAACGGGAACAGATAATACGTCCCCCAACTGTTCTCCGGCAGACGCGCGGGCGCAATGCCGGGAATCTTCCCGAGATTGGCGTTGAGATAGCTGGAGTTGGCGTGACGAATCTGGGTTTCCTTCTGTAAATAGTCGAATCGTTGCAGGAGCATGGCGGCCTGGAAATGCTGCATCCGGTAGTTGGTGCCGCGGGCGAAACAGCCGTGGCCCTTGAAGCTGCCGACGGAACGGCCGCAGTTGTGGAACGAATGGCAGCGGTCCAGCAGCTCGTCGCTCATGCCGGTGACCGCGCCGCCTTCGCCGGCGGGCATGTGCTTGGAGTTCTGGAAACTGAAGCAGCCGAGGTCGCCGAGCGTGCCGCACTTGCGGCCTTTGTATTCCGCCATGTTCGCCTGGCAGGCGTCCTCCACGACAGCGAGTTTGTGTTTCTTCGCGATGGCGTTGATCGGGTCCATGTCGCAGGGCATGCCGTAAATGTGGACTGGCAGGATGGCTTTGGTGCGCTCGGTGATCCGGCTCTCGATGGACTTCGGACACATCGTGAGCGTCTCGGGGTCGGTATCGGCAAACACCGGCAGGGCTTTCTGGGTCAGGATGACGTTGTAGGCGGCGTTGAAAGTAAAAGGCGAGACGATGACTTCGTCGCCGGCGTCCACTCCCACGACATAGAGACTGGTGAGGAGCGCGGTGGTGCCGCTGGACGTGGCGAGGGCGCGTTTGACGCCGAGGAGCTTGGCCCATGCGGCCTCAAACTCCGGCACCTGGCCGCCGCCGCCCGCGCGGCACCATTTTCCGCTGCGGAGCACGTCGAGGACCTGGGCTTCCCATTCCTGATGCCACTCCGGCCACTTCGGCCAGCCGCCCGTGTGGGCGGGCTTGCCGCCGAGGACGGCGGGTTTTGCTGCATCCGCTGCAAAGACGTTCGAGCCACTGTGCCCACCGAGCCAGGTGAGCGCGGCGGAGCCTGCGGCGGCGGTTTGGATGAAATGGCGGCGGGTGAGTTGGTTGTTCATGGGGAGGGGGAACTCCTTTGGTTGGTTGAGCGAGTCTGGTTGGTACGCAGTGGATGGGAACAGCGATCTGCGCCGGTTTGGGGGGCTTGCTGCGACATTGGCACCATCATGGTGATGTCCTCGATAACCTCGGCGGCAGTGTAGTGCCTGTCGTGCGCGATACAACAGCAAAGTCGCAGTCCGGTCGCAACGCAAGGGCTGCCCGGACGCCGCTGTCCCTGCGCCGGGTCAGCGAGTCACCGAGGTTGGCGCGCAAGCCGCCATCGCCGCCGGGGCGAACGGCGGCGGTCTTCAGGCTTTCCCGCCCAGTTTCTCGAGCAGTGCTTTGCGGCCCTTGTCGTAAAAGGGGTGCGGTTTGCCGCCGCAACCGTCGCGCCAGATGGACTGCGCGGCCAAGCCATCGATATCCAGCGCGCACACGCCTGTCACGGTCGGGATCTTCTCGAAGATCAGCAGACACAGGTCGCGGGCCTTCATGGTGGAACCAAAATTCAGCCCGAGACGTTGAAGCACGTTGAGATCCTTCAACTCGTTGTATAGGCCACCCGACTTGATGGCGCCGCACACGCAGGCATTGGTCGCCGCGACGCGCGAGGGACAGGGCGCGCACATCATCCAATCCGCGCCGCGCACGAATTTGACCGGCACGTCCGGCCGCTCGGTGAGGATCATCTGCAAGAGCTCCGGGAGATTGTCAGGTTTGAATGGGGGACGTGTGCCGCCGCCATACTGGCACACCGCGCAGACAAGGATATGAGGCCGGATGGTGACTTCCTTGGCGGATTTCAGCGCCGCGATCGAAGCTTCCTTTTCGCGCGTCATCTCCGCCTCGTCGCGGGGCGGGATGAGGAGGTTCAAGCCCTGCTTCTGCGCCCGTTCGTAACAGCCGCTCGCGGCTTTGGCGCAACCTTTCCAGGCTTCCGACGTGACACCACTGTACGCGCACAGTCCCGCCACCGTGGAAATCCGCTTGAGCAGCATGGCCAGCCAAATCCGCGCCGGTTGCGTGGCGCCGGGCGCGGCGTCGAGCTTCAGCAGGATGTCGAAGTCGCGCTTGCGGTTGTAGTCGCGGCCTTCCGCGGTGTCCGCCTCGGTGCCGGGGTCCTGGTAGGAGTAAACGTCGCCCGCATTGCAGCATAGCGTCAGCGGAATGTCCGGCTGCCGCCGGATCTTCTCCAGCGCGGCCGCGAGTTTCGCATTCTGGGGACAGCCCTGGTTTTCGCCGAGGGAACACACGAGGCAAAGAAGTTCGTAAGGCCGCAATGTGAGACCGGATTTCCCGGCGGTCGCCGTCCCGGGACAACCGGAGGGTTGAGATGTGCATTGCGGCCGGTTTTCCTGCGCGCAGGCGGTTTGCGGAGCGAACACGTCGCTGAAGAACGCCCCGGCCGCAAGACATGCTCCCTCGCGGACGAATTGAGTTCGGCTGATCTTGTGTGTCTTCATGGGGAATCTCCTTCAGTCATGTATGTCAGTTGCAGCCGGCCAGCAGCAGATTCTGGGAAAGGCCGGCAGTGGTGGCGCAAACCTTGGCATTGCTTCTCGCTCCTTGAAACTCTCTCGATACGCTCTCACCTTGCAGCCGCGCAGCCTACGCCCACACTTCAAACCGTCAAGGCGAAACCCAGATCGCCGCAACGCGTGAAAATGGACGCACACGAGTCACACACCACCAATTACCAATGCCGCGCGCCTTCGGCTTATTCCGCATTCCTCCGGTCCCATCACTCCAGTGCTCCAACACTCCATTACTCCATTCCACCCTCGCCACCGGAGCGACAAGGACTCTGTCCAGAGTCAGGGGTTGACCACGCCGACAGTCACGGCACCTGTTTTAGTTCCAGCGTGAGCGACAGAGGAGACCGGCCGGCCGTATTCTCCCTGGCGTAAAACTTGAAGTCGCAGTCCATCCCCGATACAGCCTGCGTTCGACCCGGACCTATGGCGAGTGTGATAACCACAGGTCCGGTGCGACTGATCTTGCTTCGCACGAATGCGCACAGCCTGCCCTCTTGATCCGGGAACTGCAAAAGGCTGCCGGCAGGTGTCGCGGACGTATTGAATCGCAACACCTCCAGCGACTGAGCCTGATTGCCGAATGTGAAATTGACACTGCCTGAAGCCGTGTAATCGGTTATCACGCCGCGGCCCGCGGCATCATGCACGGCGTTGTAAGTAACCGCGGCAAGATCAGAATTCACACTGAGACCCAGCACCTCCAGCTCTATCGGCCTGCCTGGCGCCCAACCGGGCATGCCATACGACTTATGATTCTGGGCAACCTCACCCGCAAGCCGCGCGGCGGTCACATTCCAGCCGGCAGGAAGTTGTGGCAAGGCGAACTGAACCAATCCCAAATGGCCTGCGTCCAATGTCTTCCCCGCCCCGGTGAGGTCGGGATGGTATCGGCTGTTTCGAATGTAGATCTGATGCGTGCTTCCATTGAAATTTGTGCCGGGGTTTGAGCAGTCAACGAAAGTGTCCTCCACCAGTTTTGCGGATAACACTCTCGTGCCGGTTGACGCGACAAAAGTCGTCGTCGAAGGCTTCGGGCTGGAAACCGGGGAAGCTGAATAGCTGACAGAGTCCAGGACGATCCTTCCACTAGCCCTATCCGGCTGGGTCGCAGTGCCGGTCCACTCCAGCATGGTCAGCGGCATGTGGGGCGGATGCACGGTGGACTGCGAGTCCTTCACTATTCCATTTATCGAAACACTGGAACCGTTCGAGTCCCAATGGAACACGACAACATCATCCTTGGCCAGCGAGGACGCAATGACCGGGCCTGTGTGAGTCTTCGAGCCGCTTCGAACGTGAAAACGCCAGCCGCCCCCCTTGTCGGAAAGAATGAGGAACGGGTCACCGTCGTCAATGTCACCCAAACCAAAAAGCCCCTGCGACGAGGCGGAGGGACCACCGATCACGAACTTGAAGTCACCTTCGGAGAACATCATCGAAGACGTAAGATCCGACTCGTTCAGTATGGCGTTGGTGCCGTCCACGCCATCCAAACCTCCTCGCCACCATTTCATCCTGTCGAGAGTGGTGTTGGGCCACGAGAAATCATCGTAGAGGACATACTCCGCCACTGCAGGGCGGCTCGCCGGGCGCGTCCCCACCACATGCTGAGACTCCGCCGCATGTGAAACCATTGTCACCAAAGCAATGACCAGCAGTGTCCTTTTCATAGTGGTGTTCGGTTAACTGTTGATCTCAACGTGTTCGTTCATCAGATGCCGCACTTCCTCCAGCCAACACTCTGCTACTCCACTACTCCGATTCTCAATCTGTCCATCGCTCCATCACTCCATTCTGTCGTCTCCCAGCAACTCGCAAGGAAACAAATCTGTATCACGGCTTTGGAAGCCGTTGAAAAAGACCATGGAACGCGGATTCCGACGTGAGCTGGGTCGGGTACCCCGCCTACAATATCGCATTTGGCGGTGCGAGTTTTTTTAGCGGCGTCCAAAGACCCCTGCTCCGAGTCTGTCCAACAGGCAAGAGCAGCGCGGCGATGGACCGAATGCCGCATTGTGCATCATCATTCGGCGCCGCCGAAGAAACCGTCCTCGATCCAGATCGGTTTATAACCCCGTTCGGTGATGTAGCGAATGGCCGTTTCCCAACGATCAAAGTTGTCCTTCTTGTAGTTCTTGTAAAAGGGCCACCAGTACTGCTCGTGTCCGGCGATGTTGATCAGGGTATTCAGTCTGGGGTTGTCGAGCTTGCGATGCATGAGGGGAATCGTCTGCTCAACCGGGGTCCATTCGCAGGTCGCGGGCAAGGCTCCATTGTAGAAGATGACGCCGGAATCGAAATCCATCCAGCCCTGGTTCTCGCGGATGTAGGCGGTAATCGAGTTCGGCAACATGAAGTCACAGAACTTATCGCCGGTCGATGGATGTTTCCTGCCGCTTGTCTGGAGCATTTTTACGCCCCGCTGCGCCAACACTTTGTAGGAATCGGCCCGAACCATCGCGAAATGGATCTGCAGACCAGGAGTATAGGCCTTTCCGGCGATCCGCTTGAGTTCTTTGGCAACCAAGTCGAAGTCCGCCGCGAGCTTTTCCGGCGGCGCTTCGCGATATGGCTCGCCCGGGAATTCGTTTTCCGAATGGAATGCCACCCGGAGCCAGTCGGCGTTGTCCTCAAACTCCGGCTTATACTTGTCCGGAAACATCGAAAGGGTGAAATCCCGTTCCGGCGTTGAGTTGAAGCAGTTCAGGTTGAACTTCGTTTTATAGCGCCGGTTCAGTTCTCGCAACTTGGCCAAGTAGAAACAGTCGAAAAGACTCTTGTAATTCTTCTGCAGGATGTCGCGGAAGAAGAAACTGTGGTCATCGATGTAGCACCGGTAGCGTTTGTAGACGTTTTTCGCCCAGACGACCCGGCAAACGGTTTCGACCTGTTTGCCGTTGCGCTTGCCCCGGGCCTTGATCGGCGTGACGCGGTCCTTGAGCAGGACCGTGCCCATGTACAGGCCGGATACCATGCTTGTCGGAACGACCTGTCCGTCGGGCATGACCACTTCCAGATTCGATACGCCGGAAGCCTTGACGACGACATGAACCTTGAGGCGTTTGACGCCGTCGGTTCCCGTCTCGGCGCCCAGGACAGGATAGCCGTAGCCTTCCTGGAGAATGCCTCCGTCGAACGGATACTCGAACTGGAACGCAGGCGGCTCCTTGTAGTAGAAGGCGTCGAAATAATGCTGGCGCGGATCTTCGACCCGGGTGGAATCGACAGCCGACACGGAACCGGCGCCCAAAAACGCGGCCGACGATTGAAGAAAACAACGGCGTGATGTGTTCATGAAGTTCTCCCGGGTCCTGTCAGGAATAAAAGGACGAGAATTTCTGATTCTGTCCGCCTGAAGGAACAGCGCTGGTTTAAGTTATTGAGTTGGGTCTCAACATCAAGTGAATCTTCTCACGCCTTCTTCGCCAGCACGGCGCTGTGGGCTTTGATCTTGCGGATGGCGTCGAGGATCTGGTCCATCGCGCTGCGGTCGGCCAGCAGCATGTTCTGGCCGATGGCGACAGTGGTCGCGCAAACCTGCGCGTTGCCTTTGAGGTCCTTGAAGCTCTCGCGATAGGCTTTCAACCGGTCGGCGCCCCAGAGGCGCTTGTAGCCGGTCGAGTTGATCGCTTCGTCCAACATGCCGTCGTTGTATTGCTCGCCGTAGCCGCCGCTGCTGGGGACGCCTTCCTTGCCGAGGGCCTGCATGAACTTGCCGCGCGACAGGCCGTTGAACTGCGCCGCGTCGTAGCGCATCGGGAAGAGATGCCACACGGCGCGGCTGTTCTCCGGCAAACGCACGGGGACGAGGCCGCCGATCTGGTTCAGGCCAGCGATGAGGTAGTCGGCGTTGGCCTGACGGTGCGCGGTTTCCTTGACCAGTTTCTCGATCTGTTGCAGGAGGATGACGGCTTGGAAGTGCTGCATCCGGTAGTTGGTGCCGCGGGCGAAACAACCGTGGCCCTTGAAGCTGCCGACGGAACGGCCGCAGTTGTGGAAGGAGTGGCAGCGGTCGAGCAGCTCGTCGCTCATGCCGGTGACCGCGCCGCCTTCGCCGGAGGGAATGTGCTTGGAGTTCTGGAAGCTGAAGCAGCCCAGGTCGCCGAGCGTGCCGCACTTGCGGCCTTTGTATTCGGCCAGCCACGCCTGGCAGGCGTCCTCGACCACCGCGAGTTTGTGTTTCTTCGCGATGGCGTTGATCTCGTCCATGTAGCACGGCATGCCGTAGATGTGAACGGGCAGGATGGCCTTGGTGCGCTCCGTGATGCGACTCTCGATGCTCTTCGGACACATCGTGAGCGTCTCAGGGTCGGTGTCGGCGAAGACAGGCAGGGC
The DNA here is from genome assembly GCA_016235595.1 of Verrucomicrobiota bacterium. GTDB lineage: Bacteria > Verrucomicrobiota > Verrucomicrobiia > CAIQCK01 > CAIQCK01 > CAIQCK01. Next base: position 187,910 of record JACRJX010000043.1, on the reverse strand, counting down.
CTTCTGGATCAGGATGGCATTATAGCTGGCGCTGAAGGTGTAGGGCGAGCAGATGACTTCGTCGCCGGCGTCCACGCCCGCGACGTAGAGGCTGGTGATGAGCGCGGTGGTGCCGCTGGCGGTGCCGAGGGCGCGCTTGGCGCCGAGGAGCTTGGCCCAGGCGGCCTCAAACTCCGGCACCTGTCCGCCGCCGCCCGCGCGGCACCAACGGCCGCTGCGGAGCACATCGAGAATCTGCGCTTCCCATTCCTGACGCCACTCCGGCCACTTGGGCCAGCCGCCGGTGTGGGCGGGTTTGCCGCCGAGGATGGCGGGTTTGGCGGCGTCGGCTGCGAAAACGTTGGGACCGGTGCGTGCGCTGAGCCAGGCGAGTGCGGCAGAGCTGGCGGCGGCGCTCTGGATGAAATGGCGGCGGGTGAATTGATTGTTCATGGGGGCGTTCTCCTTCAGTGCGTGAGGTGAGTCCTGCAATGCGCAGCGGATGGGGACAACGGTCTGCGCTGGTGTTGGGGGTCTTGCTGCGACATTGGCACCGTCATGGTGATGTCCTTGTTAACCTTGGCGGCAGTGTAGCTCCTGCCGTGCGCTATACAACAGCAAAGTCAAAGCCTGGCCGCGACGCAAGGGATCACCGGTTTCGCGCACGCCGCTGTCCTTACGCCTGGCCAGCGACCGCCGATGTTCAGCGCGTGCTTCAGATCTTCAGAAACACCCGCTGCCGGTACAACCACCAGCAGATCATCCACAGCACCAGCAGCACGGCCGATTGCTCCCAGATCGGGCCGTAGGTCCCGCTGAAAAATTCCTGCCCGATGTGCGCCTTCAGCAATGTCCTGATCCATCCCGGCCAGAGCTGCGCCATCAAGTAGATCGCAATGGAGTTCATGCCAACGACCAGCAGCGGGAAGCTCCAGCGCCGCCAGCCCGCCACATCAATCACCAGGTAGAACGCCGCCAGCAGCCACAGCGTCCAGCCCGCGCTCCAGAGCGCGAACGACGGCGTCCAGATCCGTTTCACCATCGGGCAGATCGTGAGGCTCGCAACCCCGCCGAGCACGAGGCATACCGTGCCGGTCACGGCAAGCCAGCCCAGCCGCCGGCGGCTGTTCGTCTCGCGCCGCAACATCTCCCCCGCCATCAGGCCGAGAATCATGTTCACCGTCTCGGGCACGAAGTTCAGCGTCTGGTAGCCGCCGCTGTTGAACTCGAACCGCTTCGCCTGCGGCAGGAGGTTCAGGAACCACCGGTCAAAGTCCGCGGCGAGGTTGGTGTTCTTGCTCCAATGCGCCCAGAAGCCGGGCAACACTTCCGCGCCCTTGGCGCCAACCTTCGCATGATCGAAATCCGGTGGCGGGAACGGATATACCGCGAACGCCAGCCAGTAGCCCGCGAGGATCGCTGCAACCACTCCGAACTGCACGCGCCAGTCGCGGCCGATGAGCAGGAACACGAACGCATAGCCCAGCCCGATCTGCGCGAGCACATTGGTGAACACATAGGCGCGCGTGCTTTGCCCGTAGAGCATCGCGCCCAGAAACACCAGCACCGCCGCCCGCACCAGCGCGTGCCGCCATTGCTGTCCAAACGACTGGCCATCGGCCGCGCGCCGCGCGAACGAGAACGGCATCGCCACGCCCACGATGAACATGAACGCCGGCTGAATCAGGTCCCATGCGCTGCAGCCAATCCATTCCACGTGTTGCAACTGCGGCGCGATGCTCGCCCAGATCGAGTCCGGCATCTTCTTCGCGACCGCAATGATGCCCAGCCCGCTGGAAGCCATCGCGAGCATCGTAAAGCCGCGGAACACATCGAGCGACATCAGGCGCGGCGGTTTTGGAGGAGCAGGTTTGGAAGGGGCAGGAGTTGAACTCATGTCATACTGCTTCTAGGGGACTCGCCGGGTCGGCTCAAGCCAAATATGACGCGGACGAGCCGGACTACTGTTCCGGGATTCTCCCCGGCTCGCGGACACCGTCGCCTTTGCGCTTGGTCAGATTGTCGCCGAGATCGGCGCGCATCTTTTCGGCAAAGGCTTCCAGCTGCTTCACGATGTCGGGATGCCCGGCGATGACGTTCTTTGTTTCACCCACGTCGTTCTGGAGATCGTAGAGTTCGGGCTGTTCGACCCCGCGCTGCTCGTATTTGACCGGGATGCCGTCCTTGCCACCGGGTCTGCCGCCGAGCGTGCGGTAGGCGTGCGGGAACAGCAGTTTCCAACGGCCATCGGCGGTCCCCACGCCCTGCAATTGATTGTTCGCGTAGTAGAACGCATAGGCCTCGTGCGGGTTCTTCGCGCCTTGATTGCCGGCGATGACGGGCCACACGTCGAGGCCATCAATTTTGTGCTCCGGCAGTTTCGCGCCGATCAGCTTCGCGATCGTCGGCAACAGATCAATCGTCATGAACATCGCGTCGCTCGACTTGCCCGCGCTGAGTTTGTCCGGCCAGCGCATGATGCACGGCACGCGCGTGCCGCCCTCCCACTCGGTGCCCTTGCCCTCGCGCAACGGTCCGGCCGATCCGGCGTGGTCACCATAGGAAAGCCACGGTCCGTTGTCGCTCGCGAAGATGACCCAGGTGTTGCCGGCGACGCCGCAGCGCTCCAGCGCGGCGAGCACCTGTCCGACCGACCAGTCAATCTCCGAGATCACATCGCCAAACAACCCGCGCGCGGTCTTGCCGCGGAACTTGTCGCTGACGTGGAGCGGCACGTGCGGCATCGAGTGGGCAAGATAGAAAAAGAACGGACGGTCCTTGTTCTTTTCGATGAACCGTACCGCGCGCTCGGTGTATTGCGTGGTAAGTTGTTCCTGGTCCTTGTGGTCGAGGCCGACCTTGATCGGTTTGTCGCCCTCGATCATCGGCAGGCCGGGATACGTTCCTTTCTTTGCCTCCGGGTGAAGCGGCCACATGTCGTTCGAGTAAGGCAGGCCGAGGTATTCGTCGAAGCCGTGATGCACCGGCAGGAACTGCGGATGATGACCGAGATGCCATTTGCCTGCCATGCCGGTCGCGTAGCCTTTCTGCTTCACGAGTTCCGCGAGAGTCATCTCACCATCGGCGATGCCGTGGTTCACCTTCGGGCTGAGCGCGCCGTGGATGCCGATGCGGTTTGGATAGCAGCCGGTCATTAGCGCCGCGCGCGACGCCGAGCAGACGGCCTGCGGGACGTGGAAGTTGGTGAAGCGCACGCCCTGCGCCGCCATGCGGTCGAGGTGTGGCGTGGTGTAGCCCTGGGCGCCGAAACAACCGACGTCCGCATGGCCCATGTCATCGCAGAAGATGATGACGATGTTGGGCAATTGCTTAGCGGCGTCGGCCGCCGCGCACCCAGTCGCGGGGCACAGCCATGCCGTCGCCATGACGGCGCAGAGGATGGAGCAGAGACTGCGAGCGAACGCGCGCGCGAACATTTGGGTCGTCATGATGATGTACTCCTGACCGTCATACTACCGCTGGGGCCGGCATCGTCCACGCCAAATCTTGCAGAACAAGCTCCTGCGGTTGAGGCTGGATTCCATCGAGGTCGAATGATAAGAGTTCCACCGTCGGAGGCATTATTATGAAATTGATTCGCTCGTTGCTCGTGCCGCTGGGTGTGGTTCTCGTCCTCTGCTTCGCCGGAAACGCCGGCGCGGCTGACGGCAAGAAGAAGATCGTCTTCCTGGCCGGCGCGGGCAGCCACGGCTTCGGCTCGCACGCGCACAATGCCGGCTGCCAACTTCTCGCGAAGGCGCTGAACGATGCGATGCCCGACAAGCTCCACGCGATTGTCTCGCGCGGCTGGCCGGCCGACGCGGCGGTGCTCGACGGCGCCGACGCGATCGTCATCTACTGTGACGGCGGCCGGTTGCTCAACGAGCACCTCGCCGAACTCGACGCGCTGATGAAGAAAGGCGTCGGCCTCGCGTGCCTCCATTACACGGTGGACCCTGGCAAGAAGGAAACGATGGATAAGATGCGCGACTGGATCGGCGGTTGCTACGAACAACACTGGTCCATCAATCCATCGTGGATCGCCAAGTTCAACAAACTCCCGCAGCACCCGGTCGCGCGTGGCGTGAAGCCGTTCCGGATTCACGACGAGTGGTACTGCCACATGCGGTTCCGCGAAAACATGGAGGGCGTGACGCCGATTCTCAGTGCCGTGCCGCCCGACAGCACGCGCAAGCGTCCCGACGGTCCGCACAGCGGCAACCCCGCGGTCCGCGCGCGGATGGGAATGGCCGAGGACGTTGGCTGGGCCTATCAACGGCCCGACGGCGCGCGCGGCTTTGGCTTCACCGGCGGCCACGTCCACTGGAACTGGGCGCACAATGATTTCCGCAAGGTCGTTCTCAACGCGGTCGTCTGGATCGCGCGGCTCGAAGTGCCGGCCGACGGCGTGCCATCGAAACAGCCGTCTGTGGACGACCTCATCGCGAACCAGGACAGCCCGATGCCGGCCAACTGGAACGCCGCGCTGATCCAGCGGTTCATCGACGATTTTAACGCTCCCCCCGACGCAGCGAAGTAGGCGCGCCGCCGTCAACCCGCGTTATCGGGATACAGTCCCAGTTCCGCCAACACCGCCTTCACCTCTTCAACACCGCGCGCGCGGCGGGCGTGAAGCCCCAACCGCTGCGCCGCCTCCACGCACTCCGGGTTGTCGTCGAAGAAGAGAATGTGTTCCGGAGCGGTTTCAAGATCGCGAATCACGTAGCTGAACGAGGCTGGGTCCGGTTTCATCAGACCGATCTCTTGCGAGAGATAACACCGGTGGAATTTCCCCGGGAGCGTCGTCTCGTCGCAGAGCCGACTCCAATGCAGCTCGTTGTTATTGCTGAGACAGGCCAGGAGGAAGCGCGGCTTGAGCGCGTCCAGCAGGCTGAGCGCGCCGTCCATCGGGCCGCGGTCCCAACTCACGAACTGCCGCAGGAAGGCATCCGGCGCCATCGTGAGGCCCAACTCGGCGACGGCGCTGCGGGCAAACTCATCCGCGCCGCATTTCCCGGTTTCGAGTTGGCGGACCGACGGCGACGTGAGCCAGAACCGGCGGGCGCCTTCCTTGTCCAGCCTGTTGCCGGAGAGGGTGATCAACGGCGCGATGCCGTCGAACTCCACGAGCACGCCACCGAGGTCGAAGAGGATCACTCGAATCGTGTGGTTTGCAGCAGGTTCGTTCATTTCGATTGTGGGACTGGGTTGGTTCGGAACGCAGGCGGGCGCCTGTTCCTACTCCAATCCCCGCTCTCTCAGATCGTCCTCGTTCAGGCCGAGGTAGTGGCCGATCTCGTGGAGAAGTGTTTTGCGGATTTCGACAAGGAGTTCCTCCCGGTCGACAACAATTTTCTCCAGGTTCTTGCGAAAGATCATGATGGCGGTCGGCACTGGCTGCTGTTCGCAGTGGGTGTTGCCGGTGAACAATCCGAGGATTTGCGGGCCGAGCGTCGGGTTCTCCAGCACAAACTCGCGCGACGGGAAATCGTCCACGATCACCGGCACGTCGCGAATGGCATCGCGAAAATCATCCGGCAGCTCCTCCAGCGTTCGGACGGCGATGCGCTCAGCCTCCTTCGCCGAGATCGGCACCGGCAGCGGAAAATCCTCCGGATCCAGTTCGTGCGCGCGCTCGAACGCCCGGAGGGAGGCAGCCTCCTCGCCCAATTTCTCGATCACCAGGCCGTAATCCCACCAGATGCCGGGGTCTTCGCTGTCGAGTTTCAGGCACGCTTCGTGAGCGAGCTTCGCTTTCTCGTAGTGGCCGCTCTCGAAGAGCACATGCGCTTTCCAGCTCAGCAGTTCGATGTCGCCGGGCGCGTCGCGCAACGCGGCGTCGAGCAGGGCCAGCGCCTCGGCATCGTTGCCGAGACGGAAGTGCGCCTTGGCGGCGAAGTAACGGGCGTCGCGCACGTCGTTGCGCTTGAGATTGCGGCGGGCGAGGCCCTCGCAGATGGCGACGGTTTCCTCGTGGCGTTCGAGCACGTCGGTGAGCAAGGCAGCGCGGTTGATGGCGATGCCGGCGTTTTCGGGGTCAAACTTCTGCGCGGTGTCCAGTGCACGGAGCGCGTCGCGATGGCGCTCCAGCGCCCACAGGCTCAGGCCGAGTCCCTCGTAGCCTTCCGGCGCATCCGGTTCCATCTCGATATGTTTCTGGTACAGCTCCATGGCCTTCTCGAACTGGCCGGCGTCGTAGGAGGCGTCGGCGCGCTCGATGTAGCCTGGTTCGCGCGGCATGATCATACGTCTTGCTCGTTCCTGTTTTGTTTCATAACGTGGACGGGAGAATCTAGGACAATGGTTTTGTGACTGCAAGATGGACGTGTGATGTGCGATGAGTAACTTGATGAACAGCTTTCGATTGCCACTGGCGCCCGGCGTGTCGGTGGAACTGCCGGTGCTCCACGAAGACGACGCGCTGATGGCGGTGGACAAGCCCAGCGGGCTGATGATTTCGCCCGACACTTATGATCCGGAGAAACCGAACCTCATGTCCGGTGTCCGGCGTGCGCTCGACACTGGCGCGGCATGGGTGCGCGAGCGCGGCCTGACCATGCTCGCCAACGTCCACCGGCTCGACGCGGACACCAGCGGCGTGTTGCTGCTGGCGAAAACGCACGACGCGCTGCGCGAGCTGTCGAAACAGTTCAACGACCGGACCGTCGGCAAATCCTACGTGGCGTTGGTGGAAGGCGAGCCGGCGGAAGATGCGTTCGAAGTGGAACTGAAGCTCGGCCCCCATCCGGCGCGGCCGTGGCTGCAGATCGAGCTCCGCCACGGCGGCAAGCAGACGCTGACGCGGTTTCGGGTGCTGGAGCGGTTCCGGCTGCGGGCGTTGCGCGGGCAGCGGGAAAGCATGCCTTTCCTGAGTTGCACGCTGGTCGCCTGCGAGCCGGAGACGGGGCGGACGCACCAGATTCGCGTGCACCTGCGGCACGCGGGGTATCCGATCCTTTGCGACAAGGTTTACGGTGAGGGCGAGCGGAGCGCGTTGTATCTGTCGCAGCTCAAGCCCGGCTACAAGCTGCACTCGGAGGCGGCGGAACGTCCGTTGCTGGGCCGGCTGGCGCTGCACGCGGAGCGGCTGGCGGTGACACATCCAACCACCTGCCAACGGCTGGAACTGGTGGCGCCATTGCCGAAGGATTTCGCGGTTGCGCTGAAGTATCTGAGGAAGTTTACGGCAACGCAACCGGGCGCGGCCGATCCGCTGACGCCTCCCTAATCCCCAGCCGGGAGATTCACGCACGGGGCGACGCTGAAGTGGATGCCAGTGGCACTCTCCCGCTCGAAGGTGAGCAGGGTGGAGCCGATGCGCAGTTGGTCGCCCTGGTGCAGATCCGCTTCCGTCACTTGTTCCCCGTTGACGAACAAGCCGTTGCTGGAATCGAGGTCGCGCACGTGCAAACCCTGGGGTGTGACGGAGAATTCAGCATGTCGGCGCGACACCATCATGTCGGCAATCAGGATATCGGCCGGCGTATCGCGCCCGATGACGAGCGGCTTGGTCATCAGGAACGCGCGCTCTTTCGGCTCGCCGGGGAACCGGACCCAGAACGCCATCATCGCCCGCGACGGTCCGGCGGCTGCGATACGGCTGCCGTCTTTCGTCGTGCAAATATGCGGCTGCGCCCCGGCCAACGGCGCCGGGGCCTGTACCACCGTTTTGACCGACAGCCGGTCCAGCAGCGGCGCAATGGCTTGCCAGCGCTCGGCAGGATTCTTGATCAACGCCGCGTTAATCAACGCCTCCAAGTCCGGTCGCAGACCGGGGCAATACTGTTGCAGCGGCGGTGGCGCGATTGTCTGATGCGCTTCCGCCCATTCCTCGTAGGAGTCAGCCGTAAACGGCGAACGGCCGGTGACCATTTCGTAAAGCATGATCCCCAGATTGTAGAAATCGGCGGCCGGGTCGCCGCGTTCGCCGGCGAAAATCTCCGGGGCGCCGTAACGGGGTGAAATGGCCACGCCGCCGAGGTCCACCGTGGGGCCTTTGAGGGGCACGGCGATGCCGAAGTCCATGAGTTTCACAACGCCATCCTGGCGCAACATGATGTTGTCCGGCTTCACGTCGCGGTGAATGACACCGCGGGCATGAGCTGCGCACAAAGCCTGCGTGATGCTGCAGGCGATGCTCCATACTTCATCCGGGGAAAGCCTGCCCTGGCTCCCCACCCAGTCGCGCAGACTGCGGCCCTGGACGTATTCCAGCACCAGGAACATGGTGCCGTAGATCTCGATGGTTTCGTAGAGCGAGACGATGTTCTCGTGCCGCAGGCCGGTCATGACGTTGGCTTCCTGGCGGAACTGTTCAAGGAAGCCGGGCCGGGTCACGAGTGAATGAGGGAGCATCTTCAGCGCCACCACGCGGCGCTCCGGATCGTCCGCCGGAGCGGTGTTGCAGATGGCACGATAGACCCATGCCATGCCGCCTTCGCCAATGGGGGCGATCACGGTGTAGGAGCCGATGCGCCGCGCCAGAACGTCGCTGCCGGACCAGCTCAACCGATGCGCCACCAGCCGCGTCAGGACCATTTTCAGCACGGGCACCCGGCCGCAGAGCGATTCGAAATCCACCGCCGACAGCCGGTCCAGTTCGCAATCAGTGGTGGCGATGACGTCGGCGTTGCGCGGCTCGCGATTCAGCAGCGCCATCTCGCCGACCACGTGGCCGGGGCCGAGCCGGGCGAGCACTTTCCGACCGCTGCTGCCATCGGGCGACGCCACGCACACTTCAGCTTCACCCTTGCGGATGATGTAAAGACAGTCGCCGGGTTCACCGGCATGAATGAACAGGCCACAAGCCTTGATGGAGAGGGTCGTGAGCTTGGAACAAAGCAATGCCGCTTGCTCGGAGGTGAAACCCTCCAGCAGATCGAACGTCGCGGGTTTCGCGACACTCGAGTCATCCGGCGTTTCTGTCGGCGTCTGCATGGCTTCGTTCCCTGTTGCTCGCAACATTCCTCACGCGATGGCAGCGGGCCATTCCCATTCGTGTGGGGCCCCGGCTCCGCCGAGCCGGAAGCTCTTCATACTAGAACTTGTCGGTTTTGTCGAAGCGGTCAATGGCCTTGAGTTTCTCCATGTGGAGCTTGTCCTGCACCGGGCTATAGCCGTCGCCGTCGCGGAGCGGCATGGTACGCAGATCCTTGCTCTTCTCAATGCGGCCCCAAGTGTAGCGCTGCGCTTCTTCGACGGTGCGGATCACCTTGGGACGCAGGAAGAACACCAGTTCGGTCTTCGCATCGATCCACTCCGTCTTTTTGAAGAGGTAGCCCAACAGTGGGATATCGCCAACGATCGGCACCTGGTTGATTATTTGCTTGCGGACGGTGGAGGTCAACCCGCCGAGGATGATGATTTGCCCATCCTTGCAGGTCACCGCCACCGCTTCGGCTTCGCGGCGGCTCAGGACCGGCACCTGGTTGCCATCAATGACCGTATAGGTTTTCACGTCGTCCACCGTTTGGTAGATGTTGAACGTGACAACGCCATCCGGGTTGATCAACGGCGTGACCTCCAGACCGACGCCAATGTCCACATTGTCATAGTTTGACCGCGACGCGATGCCGCTGCCGGCGGAGTCGCTCACCGTGGAGGTGACGACAGGACGCGACTCGCCGACGAACATGCGCGCAGTCTGGTTGTTGGAGGTGTAAAGATGCGGCGTCTGAAGCACCTTGAAAGAGCTGTTCTCCGCCAACGCGCTGATGACGGCACGCAGATCGCCGCTGAAGAAGCTCGCAAAGTAGCTCAACCCACCCGTCAAGCCGGCGCCTGCCAAAGCCTGCGGGCTGGTGATGGTGCGCGGATCAATCAACCGCGAAAGGCCGTTCGTGGATGGAATGCCGCCGCCGTCGGGCGTGGAAATGCCGGCCCCCGCCCGTGAAGGGCTTGTCAACGCTTTCTGGAACAGATCGACGCCGACCGAAGTGTCCTTGTCCAGACTCACCTCGGCGACAACCACATCGATGGCCACCTGCGGCGGGAAGACATCGAGTTGCTTGATGACATCGGTGAGGGATTCCAGATCCTGCTCTGGCGCAAAGATGACCAGCGCGTTGTTGCGCACGTCGGGGATGATCTCGATCAACTGCTGCGGCACGTTGGCGCCGGTGGCCGCGCCCGTCGCTCCCGGCACGGAAGGAGTCGTGGACCGGCCGGCGGCGGCCGCGCCCCGCGAGGTGGTGGTACTTCGCGAACCGCTGGTTCTGAAACTGGTGCTGGTTCGGCCGCTGGTGCTGCCGCTGCGTGTGCTGCCGGTGCCGCTGCGTGTGCTGCCGGTGCCGCCTCCCAAGCCTGTGGAGCGCCCGCTGGTTCCGGTCGTGCCGGTGCGACTGCTGTAAGGCGAGGCGGCTGTTCCACCCGTCCGCCCGCCCACGGCCGTCGGCTCGGCGCCCTGGACCAACTGGTAGAGCATGTTGGCCATGTCTGTGGCGTCGGCATAGTTGAGGAAGAAGACGCGCGTCTTGAAATCCTGGTTGGTTTTCACGTCGAGCGCCTTGAGGATCTTCTCGAAGAACGCGAAGTTCACCTCCTGCGTAATGAGGATGAGGGCGTTGGTGCGCAGGTCGTAGTTGAGGAGCACGCGGCCCATGATGACACTCTCCTCGATAGAAGTGACACTGGGCCGGCTGCGGCCGATGGAAAATCCCCCGGCGGGCATGTTCCCCACAATCTGGCCCGTCTGCCCTCCCGCCGACGCGCCGGTGCCTTGGTCGGCGGCAATCAGTTGCTGGAGAATACCATAGACGGCAACGGCGTCGGCGTTCTCCAAGACATAGACGCGCGTCTCCATCTTCGTCTCGCTGGTGGTATCCATGTATTCGATGATCTGCTTCAGGCGCGAGACGTTCAGCGCGGTATCAATCAACAACAAGGCGCTGGAGCGCGGCAACGGAATGATCTGGCCGTAGGGATGCATGAAGACGCGGCCGCTGGCGCCGCCGCCGGCCGCTTGCGGAGCGCCCTGCATGATGGGCGCGCCTGTGGTGCCGCTGCCGCCCAACGCGCGCGCCACGTCGGTAGGGTCGAGGAACTTGACGCGCACCACCTGCGCCACCAACCGGTCGAACTGCTGCATCTTCATGTCCTCGGTGAAGACCGGCAACCCTTCCTGCGGGCCGTAGGGCGACGGCACCACCTTGAAAAATTTCTCGCCCATCGGGACGATGGCGTAGCCGTTCACGAGCAGGACGCTCTCGAGCGCGCCAATGGCTTCCTCGACGCTGAGGGGGCCGGAGGAGCGGAAGGTGATCATGCCCTGCAAGCCCTGCTGCATGATGGCGCTACGACGGGTCAGCTCGCTGTATTTGGCAAGTACCTGTGAGAGGTCGGCGTTCATCCAGTCGAACTCAATCGGCTCGTCGCCGGTGAGGGTGCTTTGGTGGAACGTCTGCTTGGGAGCCGGCTCGGCAACGGCTGGGGCCGGAGCGGCCATGGGCGCGCGCGGCGGCGCTGTGACGGGCGCCGGACCCGGAGGCGGAGGCGGAGTTCCCGGAACGGGAGCCGGACCCGGAGGCGGCGCGCCGGCAGCGGTTGGCCGCGGGGACGCAGCCGGAGATGCGGCCAGCGGCGCAGCGGCAACCACAACCGTATTGCTGCCTTGGGATGACTGCCGCATCAGGTCGCTGGCGCGGATGCGGATCGTCGCCTTGGCGGCGTCCGCGTTCGGAGTCTGCTGCGCCCGAGCGCTGACGGCGCATAGGAACGCGAGCGCTACTAACAGCCCTGTTTTCATGACCAGACTTCTCCCTCAGTTAAAGCGGCAACGCGGCCGGAGACTGCCGGCTGATCTGCCAGGTTCCGAGCGTGTTGTTTCGTTTTCATTTTCCGATTTTGTTGGGTGACACCAGCCTACTCCTGGGAGTTGGCCTTCTCCAGCATCTGGATGTAATTCTGCAACCGCTGCTTCGCTGCCGGGTCGGTGGTGCTTTGCATCATCTGCCGCAATCGCGTGATGGTTTGCTCGCGCTGTTCTTTACGCGACACTTGCCGGTTCGAATCGCCGGAACCACCGGCGGTGGCAGCCTGCGGCGGAGTCCTGGAAGGGAAGGCGCCGGTTCGAGAACCGGGGGGCATGCCGGGTTGCGGCGGCGTTGGCGGCATACCAGGCCGTTGCATCATCGCCGAGCCCGGCTGGCCAGGCGCGGCAGGCATTCCCGGCGCGCCGGGTTTTCCGGTCGTAGACGCCGCCATGGCTTCGCTTTCGTATTCGAGCCGGCCTTCTTCGTCGCCCTTTTTCAGCAACACAGCGCGGCCGCGCAGATCAAAACCAACGACTTTGATCTCCGTGTCCGCAATCATATCGCCCATCTTGACGAACATCTTCTTGTCCGGCTCGTTACGATCCTCGAGACTGGCCTCGACGACGTCGCCGTGTTTCCAGAACCCAGTCACCCGCAAACCGCCGGCGAAGGTCGGGCCGAGATCGCCAGCGCCGCCGCTGCCGCCGCCGATTTCGGAAGCCGGCACGAAGAGCGAGTGCTCAAGCAGGTTGGTGTAGGATTGGAAAGCCGAATCCGCTTGGATCGTGTCAACCAGTGAAACGGTGTTCGTGGCGGGCGGCGCGACCGCCACCTGGCTGACGGCGTTGGTTTGCCGCGCGGCGGCGGGAGCAGCACTGGCCGGTGACGCCGCGGCCACCGGGACGTTGGTCTGCGCCGACGAGGCAGCCGCATACGCAACGAGCAGCCCGCACCCGACGGTCGCCAACCGTTGCGTCGCGGTCGAGTTTCTACGTTGTTGTTTCACCGGGGCCGCCATGATCATTTTTCGGCGTCGTTGACGGGTTTATCCTGTCGCTCTGGCACTGAAGTGTCCACGGGTTTCTTTCGCGTGGCGTTGGATTCGTTGCCAGTCAGGTAATAAGTCACAATGGTCATGTCGCCGGCAAGCTGGTTCGGATCCCGGGTCTCCGCACGCAACCGCAGCGTGGTGACGCGGTAGATCTCCGGCTGTTTGGTCAGCGCAAACAGGAACCTGACCAGACCGGGCCACTGGCCTTGGAACGTGAACGTCGCCGACTTCTCGGTATAGCGATCGCGATCCACCGGCGCCGACGGCGCGCGCTGGTTGAAGTTGAAACCCAACTGGCTGCCGACTCCTTCGATGCGCGTAATGATGTCGGCGCCGCTCTGGCCGGGATCGCTCCGTTTCAGACGCGTCCGCAACTCGCGGAGCTGGGTCTGCCATTGCGGCTCCATCGCCAGCGCAGCCTCGTAGCCTTTGATCCTCTGCCGGGTCTGAGAGAGTTTCTCCTGGGTTTCCTGCCAGGTGTCCAGGGCCGGGCCGACCGCGAACCAATTCAGGCACACGAACACCACCGCCGCCGATGCGCCGGCCAGGATTTTTTCTCGTTGAGAAAGCGCCATGGTTCTCTGTGTTTGTGTGTTACCGCGAACGCCGGCGTCCGCCCGGCGTCTCGTGTTTCGCCGACTTCTTGATCTTGCACTGGATGGTGAACCGCACCACCACGTTGCCAGCCATTTTCTGGTTCGTCAGCGGCGAGAGCACCGTTCCGCCAGGGAAATAGGGCGACTTCTGCAGCTTCGCCTCGAACTCGCTGACGACCGAGGCCGACGAGGCGTAACCGCTCAGTCCCGCCTGCTCACCATCGGCAAAATGAAACTCCGTCAGACACACCGCGTCCGGCTTGAGCTTCTGCAACTCGGCAAGAATCTCCAGCGGCACGCTGCGATTGCTGACGTATTCCTGCAACACGCGCAAGTCGGCTTGCAACGCGCTGGCGCGTTCGTAGGGGGATTTCAGGCCGTCGGCCTTCTCTTCCAGTCCACCCAGCTGATTGAACTGATAAGCGAAGCCAGCCACCGCAGCCACGATAAGCAACCCGTAAAGCGCTCCCAGCGCAATCCCTGCCAGCCGGAGTTGCCGTTTCCGCGCAAGGCGGTGGCGCTCCGCCTGATACTCGGCGGGCACGAGGTTCATGCGTGCCCGGCCTGACCCGGCACGCACGCAAAGGCCGACCGCGCCCAAACCCACGCGTTGTCGCTCGCTCAAGTCCAGCGGTTCGCATGGGGTCCCGAGCCGTTCAGCCAACGCAGCACCGAGAGTTGGCAGGTCCAACCGGGCGCCCAGCGTGCCTTCGGCCGAGCGTTGCAGCAGGCGCACCAACGGCCAGGCCGCCGTGGGCTGCGACGCCTGCACAGCGGTTTGCGCCAGATGAAGCGCGCCGGCGATCTGCGTGGCCGCATCTGACACCGACACGTCGCTGCCCAACGGCACCGCCATGATTGAGTGCGGCTGACCCTCGTGCACCAGCAGCAGCGTCGCCGAGTCGCCTTCCAGAATCACCAGCGCCAGCGCCGAAAGTTCCCTGTCGCGCAAGGGTTTCTCATGTCCGAGAAAACCCAGCAACGCCAGCGCGTCAAGGTCGAGTGTCTCGACGGCGAAGCCCGCCTCGCGGAGCTGTTCGAGCCGCTCCACCACCGCCTCGCGCCGCGCGATGGCCACCAACAAATCCGATTGTTTCTCCGTCTTGCGAATAACCTCGAAGCCGAACACCACCTGCTCCGTCGGCAGCGGCGACAGGTTCTCCAATTGCATCTCCAACATCGGCCGCAGCTCAGCCTCGGTGGCCGTCGGCAGTGTCACAAGCCTGCAGAACACGTCCGCCGATCGCAAGCCGACGCACACCGGCACCCCTCGTGCCGCTGCCGGCCGGAACGGTTTGAGCTTCTCGACCGGCCAGACGGGGCCGGCCGTTGCGGCCTTGTCGCCGTTGGCCGCCACCGCTGGCGCGGCAAACGTCTCACAGCGCACAACGCGCAATTGCCCTCCGTCATACGCCACTTCGGCAACGTCAAGCCCCGCGGAACCGAACGCGATGCCAAGACGATGGGGAGTTTTCGATTTCATCGGTGCGTATCAGCGCGGCGTCAGTTCGTTCCAACTGATGGTCTGGAAGCTCCCGTCAGTGTTGCGGAAGAGGGTCACCACAATCATTCGGCGGACGCTGCCGACGGCGCCCGTGGAATAGATGGTAAAGTAGGAGCTTGAGACGCCCAGGGAGTTGGCCAGCGCGCGCATCGCGTTGCGCGACATGGTACCGCTCCAGACGTTCGCGATCGCGCCCACCTCCAGAAGCGGCTTGTCATCATCGGTGCCGTCGATGCCGTCGTCGCCTTGCCGGTAGCGGATGAGTTGCTCGGCCATCTGAGCGGTGACGCCGGGCATGCATTGGAGCACCTGGCTGGAGGCGGTGTTCACGTTGACCTTGATAAACGGCATGGTGGTCAGGAACTGTGCGAGACCCGTGTAGGTTGTCTCGCCGCGCGATTGTCCCAAATGACCATAGAAAATGTCCGGTGTCATGCCTCGAATCAGCAGCAGTTCTTCAATCCTGTCCAGTGACGCGTTCTTGCAATGATACGGCCCACCCTGGTCGGACGACAACCCCATATAATAATCGTCTTCGGCTCCATTGAGTTTGTTTGAGCTATTTGTGTCTATCCAATCGCCGATGGAGTCAACAATCATGTTGGAGGTTTCGAGGTCCACACCGCTAATCTGCAACAATATCTTCCACTGTTCCGGCGTGATGGCATTTGCGTTTAACTTGGACTGTTCGTCCACCACTTGCACGGTAAAAGTGCCATCCTCCACGTTGCCCGTGATCGCACGATCGATCAGGTCGGAGTTGTTATGCCACGGCTCCGAATAGTAATCGGCGGTGGTCGAGGAGAACTGGCGCACCGAACCATCAGAGCTGTTGATTTGCCCGGCCTTGTTGACTTTCGCCGCCAGCAGCGCCTTCTCGAACTCGATGCCCGCCATGGCCAGCGCTTTCGCCTTCAACTCGCGGTCGTGATAGCTCGTCAGCCGCGTCTCAATGTGCATCGTGAAGGCAAACGTGCTGACCATCAACGACAGCAGCAGGACGACCCAAAGCACGACGATCAGGATGGCGCCGTGTCGCCGTCCCATGTCCCGCTGAAGTTTGAAGCCGCTGCGATTCATCTTTTCGTCTCAACTGCCGCTGCTGCGCCCGCTGCTTGTGCCACTGCTTGCGCCGCCGCTGCGCCCGCTGCTCGTGCCGCTGCTGGAGCTGCTGGTCGTCCTGCTGCTTGACGCCGTCGGCACAGTGCCGATCTGCGCCGCGGCGTTGCAAGGGATATCAATGTTCTTCACCAACGTCACGTCCGCCTGGGTGGGATTGGAATTCGCCATGGTGATGGTCAGCTCAAGCGATCCCGGCATGGTGGTGGCATCGTCCCATGTGTCCATCCATTGGTCATTGGCCGCGTCATAGTAACGCATGTTGAAGCTCTTCACCCAGTCGGCCAGCCGGATGGTCTGCCCTGCGGTATCCACGTCGGCAGCCAGAAAGTTCCGCGCGCGCGCCATCAGGACCAGTTTGTTGTTCTCGTCCGTCTCCAGCCAGAACTGGATGCGCTGCGGCACGCCGCTCGTTTGCGCCATCGCCCCCACCGCTGGCACGTCCGTGGCCACGAAGCTGACGGAGTCGCTCTCGCCATTGTCCTGGGTGTCCCAGGCGTACCAAGTGGCGTTTTCCTGTGAGAAAATCGCCGTGCGGAACGATCGCGAGATGATGTCTGTCAGCGCGCGCTGGCGTTGGAGACCTTCGGTCAGATCACGGCTCCGTTTCAGTGCAGCCAGTCCGGTGTTCCATGTCATCAACACCGCCGCCAACATGCTCGCCATGATCGCCGTTGCCAACAGCAGCTCGATCAGCGTGAAGCCGTCGCGGCGGGAAAATGGAGCGATGGAATCGTTTCCGCTCATCAGCTTCCTCCGGCGGCGGACCGGCCACGGTTGCTGGGACCCAGCGCATTGCCCATGGTGTTGGAAGTGGAGCTTGGATTGTAAAGAATCGTGTTCAGCGTCACATCGTATTCGCGGTTCCGTTCGCGCCACTTGATGACAAGCGTCTGTTTGTAGAGCGATTCGAGCTGATTGTCGTCAGCGATAATCTCGCGCTGCCACTGGAAGTTGGGAAAGCCGTCGCCGAAATCGCCGGTGGTGACGCCCACGGTAAAGTTGGTCGGATTGCTGAACTCCATCAGCTTCATCTCCGCCAGATCGTGCGCGACGGTGTAGTTGCTCGCGTTCTTGGCCGAGTCGGTGCAGCGGCCGATGGCCATCGCAATGGTGAAAAGCGCCGTGCCGACGATGGCCACCGCCAACATCACCTCCAGCAACGTGAAGCCGGAGCGAACAACGTGAGGCATGAAACGTGAAACGCAGCGCATGGGCGTGTCATCTCATTGGCGCATTGGGCAGCAGTTTTGAGAGCGACGTCATGGGGTCCACCTCAATCGCGACCGTGTCGTCGTCGGCGCCGCCGAGGAAGATGGAGCCACCCTGACAGGCGCCGTTGGGATAAAACACGATCGAAGCAGTGCCGCTGGCTGTGACGGTGTCATCCGCGGCTTGCACTTGCAGCAAGCGCGCCGGCGAAACCATCTCATGGCGGGTGGACGTGGGCAGCGCGGCGATGACGGCGTTGGTGGAGAGGTCGTCGGTTTGCGACGCGGTTTCGGGCACCGTGCCATCGGCGAAGGCCAGCGCATTGGTACTGAGGCTCAACACCTGCAATACCAGGTTGGTCTCCGTGATGTCCGGCATTTCAATCCAGTAAACTTGCTCCGAAAAATCCATGTTTAACGACATTGCGCGCTGGCGGACGATCGCCTGATAGCGCGCGTGCTGGATGGTGGATCTCAACGTGCTTGTCTCGCTGCGCAAAATCTCACCGCGATAGGTTCGCAAGAACGTCGGCATGCCCACGCCGACCGCCAGCATGATGATCACGATCACCGCTATCGTCTCAATCAGGGTGAAGCCGGAACGTGCAAAGTGACGAGGGGGGAGTGACGAGTGACGAGTGATGAGTGATGAACGGCGCAAAGCGGGGGACGAACGCAACGTCAGGAGAGATGTCCAACGCGCGCGAGGTGCTGGCTGCTGCCGTCCATTTGGCCCCGCTTCACTCATCACGTTTCACCTGCCACGATCCCTCATCTCCAACTCACGATATCGTCGTCGGTGTTCGGGCGGCCGTCGAGACCGGAGCTGTAGAGGTCGAAGCCTTCGGGGTCTGAATTCTGCTGCGGGGGGCAGACGTAGATGTAGGGCCGGTTCCACGGATCGGGTTTGATGACGGCCGGGTCGGTGTAAGGGCCGTGCCACTTCGCCGGCACCGGTTCGCTGGTGGGCGCCGCAACCAGCGCTTGCAGGCCTTGGTCGGTGGTGGGGTAGATGCCGTTGTCGAGGCTGTAGGTTTGCAACGCCATCTTGTAGGCGCTGATTTGGTTTTTCGCCTGGGTTTCGTATGCCTTTCTCCGCTGCGGGCCGATGTTGACGATCACCGTGCCCACGAGCAGCGCAATGATGGCGATGACCAGCATGATTTCGATAAGGGTGAAGCCCGAATGCTTGTTCCATCTCAGTTTCATCTTCTGTTCTCTCCTATTTACCGATTCAATCCGGACGTGATGCTCATGACGGCGCTGAGCACGCTAAACACGATGAAGCCGACCACCAGCGCGATCATCACGATGACGGCGGGCTCCAACAATGTGGTGAAACGTTTGACATCCTGCGTCAACTCTTGTTCATACAAACTGGCGACGTTGTTAAGCGCTGTGGGCATATCACCGGTTTGTTCGCCAATCGCCAGCATGTCAATCAGCAGCGAGGGAAAGATCTGGCCGGCTGCCAGCGGCGCGGAAATGGTGGTGCCGTCGGTGACGCGCTCGCGGGCCTTGGCAATCTCGCGGGCGATGACGAGGTTGGTCATCGTATCCTCGGCGATCTTCAGCGCAGTGAGCACCGGCACGCCATTGCCCAACAAGGTCGCCAGCGTGCGGCTGAACTGCGCGAAGAACGCCGCCTTCAACGTATTGCCAGCCAGCGGAATATGCAGCTTCCACCGGTCCAGCATCAACCGCCCCTCGACGGTCCGCATGGTGCTCTTGTAGCCGAATACGACGGCGAAGATGACCGTTCCCAGCCCGGCCAGGAACCAGATATTGCTGGCGAGATTGCCGACGCCGATCAGGATCCGGGTTGGCAGCGGCAACGTCGTGCCAAGATCCTGGAACATCTGCGTGAATTTCGGCAGCAGAAACACCATGAAGACGAACACCACGATGATGCCCACGACGAGGATGATGGCCGGATAGAGCAATGCCGAGGTCACCTTCTCGCGGATGTCGGCGAGCCTCTCGTAGTGTTCAGTCAGCCGCCGCAGCACCTCGGGCAACGTGCCGCTCTGCTCGCCGGCGCGGATCATGTTGGTGTAGAAACGGGTGAAAATCTTCGGATTCCGCGCCAGCGCGTCGGAGAGATTGGCGCCTTGCATGATTTCCTCGCCGACCTGCTCCAGGATTGGGCCGAGCGACTTGTTCTTCTGTTGCCGCGTCAAGCACTCCAGCGCCTGCTTCAGGCTCATGCCGCTCTTGAGGAGGTTGGCGAGTTGCTGCGTGAACAACATTACCTGCCGGGAATTGACGCGGACCTTTTTCACCGCGTCGCCGGTCTTGGCTGCCGGTGTCGCGTCTTTCGCTTTCGAGGACCGGGCGAGCGCGCTTTTCTTCTGCACCGCGGCGTCCACGGCGATGGGGAAGTAGCCTTGGGCGACCAGTTGCGTCAGCACAGCCTTGCGGTCCGGAGCGGTCAGCAGCCCGCTGACCGCCTCGCCGTTCTTGCTGCGCGCACTGTAGGAGAAGTCTGGCATCGGGGAAAAATTTCAACCACAGGCCATTACTCGTCCGCGTAGGCCTCGTCTTCCTGTGTGATGCGGAGCACCTCCTCCAACGACGTGACCCCCAGCGCTGCTTTGCGCATCCCGTCGTCGCGAAGTGTTCTCATGCCGTGAGCGACGGCCGCCTTCTTCAGTTCAGCCGCGGGACGTCGATCCACCACCAGGGGCCGCAACGAATCACTCATCAACATGATTTCGTAAATGGCAGTCCGGCCCTGGTAGCCGGTGCGGCGGCATTCTTCGCAGCCGACACCGCGGTAAAATTTTGTGTGCCGGTATTTTTCATCCTTGCCGCCAAGCCGCTCCATCAGGTCCTCGCTCGGCTTGTCCTCGACCTTGCAGGCAGGGCAGAGGGTGCGCAACAACCGCTGGGCGACAATCGCTTCGATGGACGATGTGATGAGGAACGGCTCGATGCCCATGTCAATGAGCCGGGTGAAGCCGCTCGGCGCGTCGTTGGTGTGAAGCGTGGCGAAGACGAGGTGGCCCGTGAGCGATGCGCGCACGGCAATCTCGGCCGTCTCCAGGTCGCGCACCTCGCCGATCATGATCACATCCGGATCCTGGCGGAGCAGGTGGCGCAAGCCACGCGCGAAGGTCAGCTCGATGTCCGGCCGCACCTGCATCTGGATGATGCCCCGGAGTTGGTTCTCCACCGGGTCCTCGACGGTCATGATGCGTTGGTCAATCGTATTGATCGTGCTGAGGCAGGCGTAGAGCGTCGTGCTCTTGCCGCTGCCGGTCGGGCCGGTGACCAGGATGATGCCGTGCGGACGTTCGATCAGGCGGCGGAAAACTTTTTCATCCTCGGCCGCCATGCCAAGCTTGTCGAGACCCAGCAGCATCGTGCTGCGGCTCAGCAAACGCAGGCTCACGCTCTCACCGTGGATGCTGGGGATGGTGGAGACACGGATGTCCACCTCTTCGCCGCCAACGCGGAGGTTGATCGCGCCGTCCTGCGGCAGCCGCTTCTCGGCGATGTCCATATTGGCCATGACCTTCACGCGGCTGATGATGGACGCCTGGAACCGCTTCAGCACTGCCGGCACAGGCACCTGCACCAGCACGCCGTCAATGCGGTAGCGGATGCGCAGGTCCTCCTCCATCGGCTCGATGTGGATGTCCGTGGCGCGGTCGCGCTTGGCCTCGGCAATGATCTGGTTGACGAACTTCACCACGCTCGCCTCCTGCGAGGCTTCGTCAATGTCGCCGATGTTGATCCGCTCGTTGGCGGGAATATCTATGACGCCGCCGGCGGCGAGCATCTGGTCGAGCGTGTCAGCGCCAACACCGTAATAGCGTTTCTGCGCCTTCTCAATCTCCTCGCGCGTAGCCAGCGCCAGTTGCACGCGCTGGCCGGTGAGCCAGCCGATAGCGCTGCGGGCGGCTTCGTTGAACGGGTCGCAGGTGGCGACGCAAAGGGTGCCGTTCTCGGCCTTGATCGGCACGACCACGTGCTGGAAGACAACCTTGGGCTGGAGCTTGGAGGTGACGACGCGGTCCAGTTCCATCTCTGCCAGGTGGACAAATGGCAGACCGAGCTTCTCGCCGATCGCGCGCAGCAACGGCTCCTCCTTCACCTTGTGCGTGGCGACGATGATCTCAATGAGCGACTTGCCCGGTTGCTGCTGGCGCTCAGTGAAAATACGGTCAAGTTCTTCCGGCGTGAGGGGCGCCAGCGACTGGAGCAGTTCGCGCAAATTCAATGCGGTAGGTTTGGTCGCAACGTTATCCACAACAGCCACCCACTATAGTCAGTTCCGAAAGCCGGGTCAAAGCGTTACCATGAACCAACGCCGACTGCACGGAAAAGTTTCGCTGCGAACCGCGCAGGTCACGGCTTCGCGGCCGGAGTTGCCGGCGTCGCGGGCGTGGCCGGTAACAATACCTGCGGGATCGTCGCCGGAGCACTGGCCGGCTTGGGCGGCGGCGTCAACGACTCGCCGCGCGCACGGGCCTCGCGGTCCAAGGTGATGATGCGGCTGCGCGCGCGCTCGGCCAATGAGGAGTTGGGCTGGGCGGCGATGAGGTCTTCGTAGCCCTGACGCGCCTTCTTCCACTGTTGGGTGGCCTCCAGGCAACGACTGATGGCCATTCGGGCATCGAGCCCGTGCACAGGGTTGGGGGTCTCCGCGACACGCTGATAAGAGCTGATGGCGCCGGCGTAATCGCCCCGGCTTTCGCGGGTGGCGCCTATGCCATAAAACGCCGAGTCGAGCATCGGGTGCTTCGGATACTCCTCGGCAAAACGATTGTAGGTCTTCTCAGCGTCGCTGTATTTGCCATCCTGGTATTGCTGGTCTGCCAGCAGCAACAGTGCAAACGCGCCGACGTTCTCGCCCTTGAACTGGCTGGCCACCGCCGCGTAATCCTTGACCTCTTTCGCGCCAGCCAGTGCGCGGCCTTGCTCTTCGCGCTGTTGTTCCATCCACCGATCCACAGCCAGATAAATACCCACGCCAGCCACGATGGCGCAGACGGCGGCGATGACGAGCTTCTTGTTCTTGTCCCAGAAATCCAAAAGCTGGAGGTCCAATGGCAACTCCTCCGGCTCGGCGGCCGTTTCCGGCGCCGGCGCGGGCTTGCCATCGGCGGGCTTGATCCTGTCGTTCGGCTTGTTAGCGTTGGGGTTCATCGCTTGTTCCACACAAAGGGCCGTGATGATTTGCGACTGGCGCGCGAAACGCAAGAGGGAAATGCGGTGAAAATGCCCCGGGGCGTCTCCCCGACCGGCCCGTCGCCCGCCAAACGGAGCCGCCGTCAACCTGCGTTGAGCGTTCCCGCGTGGACGATCAGCAGCGGAATCATGGAGCGGTGGCGGACGTGCTCGATGGTGCTGCCGTAGAAAATGTCCGCAAGCAGCCGGTGGCCGTGGGTGGTCATCGCGATCAGGTCGCACTGTTCGCGCTCGGCGGTCTTGAGTATCTCATTGGGCGGATCGCCAAGAGCAAGACACGTTTCAACATTTAAGCCATTGCTGCGCAACTGTTTAGCCGTCTCATCGAGGTAGGCGCGGTCATCAATCATCTCCTGTGACTCGCGGAGCTGGAGCTTGTCGTAGTTGCGGGCGACCCAGCCGTCAGCGACGTGGACCAACAACAGCTTCGACTTGTGGAGTTTCGCCAATTCGACGATGTGCGGCAGCAGGCTCTTGTCGGCCTGGCTGTTTTCCAATGCGACGAGGATCTTCTGATACATGACAGCTCCTATGTGAACAACGATGTCAGCCAAGCGGTAAGGCCAAAATAATCGATGATAAATTTTACGTTGAGCACGACGATGATGGCGGCGGCCCCCCACGCCAGCGTGGCGACCCAGCGCGGGTTGGTGAACTCACCCATCTTGGCGCGTTCGCCGGTGAACTTCACGAGCGGGATGACGGCGAACGCAAGCTGGAGGCTCAAGACAACCTGGCTGAGCACGAGCAGCTTGCCGGCGCCGGCGTCGCCGTAGATGGCGATGGCAATGATGGCCGGCGTGATCGCGATCGCGCGCGTGAGAAACCGTTGCAGCGCCGGCTTCATGCGGAAGTTGAGGAATCCCTCCATCACGATCTGGCCCGCGAGCGTGCCGGTGAGCGTCGAGTTCTGGCCCGAGGCGAGCAGCGCCAGCGCGAAGAACGTGCTCGCCACGCCGACGCCGAGCACAGGCGAGAGCATCTGGTAGGCGTCCTTGATGTCGGTGATGTTGTGGTGGCCCGCGCGGTGGAACGAGGCGGCGGCGACAATGAGGATGGCGGCGTTGACCAGCAACGCGGTGGAGAGCGCGATGACGGAGTCCCAGACGGCAAAGCGGATGGCCTCGCGTTTGCCGTCGGGCGTCAGCTCGTATTTGCGCGTCTGGATGATGGAGGAGTGCAGGTAGAGATTGTGCGGCATCACCGTTGCGCCGAGGATGCCAATCGCCACGTAGAGCATCTCCGGGTTCTTGAGAATCTCGGTGCGCGGGATGAAGCCCGTGAGCACGGCGACCGGGTCCGGCTTGCAGAACCAGATTTCCGCGACGAAACAGGCAAGAATGGAGAAGATGAGCGTCACCACCAGCGCTTCGATCCAGCGGAAGCTCTTGTTCTGGAGATAAAGGATGCCAAACACATCCAACGTGGTCAGGCACACACCCCAGATCAGCGGCAAGCCGAGGAGCAGGTTCAACGCAATGGCCGACCCGAGCACCTCGGCGAGGTCGCACGCGCAAATCGCCACCTCGCACAGTACCCAGAGCGTGATGGCGACCGGCTTCGAGTAGTGGTCGTGGCACGCCTGCGCGAGGTCGCGGCCGGTGACGATGCCGAGTTTGGCCGCGAGCGTCTGGAGCAGGATCGCCATCAGGTTCGACAACAGGATCACCGACAGCAGCGTGTAGCCGAACGCCGAGCCGCCGGCGATGTCGGTGGCCCAGTTGCCCGGATCCATGTAGCCGACGGCCACCAGATAGCCCGGCCCGGCAAACGCAAGCATCTTGCGAAAGAAACCGGCGGAGTGCGGCACCTCGACCGAGCGGTGGACTTCCGACAGGCTGGTGGAGGCAGATGCCTGCCGCCAGCCGGTTTCGGCGGCGGGTGCAGGCGCTGGGTTGTTGGCGTTCTTTTCCACTCGGCTCCAAATTGACGTGCCTGACAAAAACCTGCTGCACCCGTTTTGTCAACCGACAAGCGGTGGCGCCTTCGGGCTGTCGTGGGGCAACACGCCCTCCCGTTTCGTTTTCTGAGAATGGCAGGGATTTTTCATATTGACATTTCGTCATACGACGAATTATAGGGTGTGTCATGCGCGAGTTTATGAGAATCACCAAGGCGTTGGCCGATGAGAATCGGGTGCGCGTGTTATTGGCGTTGAAGGCCGACGAGCTGTGTGTCTGCCAGATCGGCGAGTTGTGCGAGTTGGCGCCGTCCACCATCTCCAAACACCTGTCCATCCTCTATCACGCCGGGTTGATCGAGTCCCGCAAGGAGGAGCGGTGGGTGTATTACCGACTCCCAGGCAAGGAGGCCAGCGTTGCCGTGCGCGAGGCGATTGAATGGGTGCAGAAGTCCCTGGGGGACACGCCCCAAGCCGTTGAAGATCGCAAGAAACTGAAACAAATCCTGAAGGTGGACCCGACGACGATATGCCAACGCCACCTCCGAAGATAAAGATCCTGTTCCTTTGCACCGGGAACTCCTGTCGCAGCCAGATGGCGGAAGGCTGGGCGCGCCATCTCAAGGGCAACGTGATCGAGCCGTATTCCGCGGGTATCGAGAAACACGGCATGAACCCGCACGCCGTCCGCGTCATGGCCGAGGCGGGCGTGGACATTTCGAAACAGCATTCCAAGATGCTCGATGAACTGACCGGCGTGACGTTCGACCACGTCATCACCGTTTGCGGCCATGCCAACGAGCATTGCCCCCTCTTTCCCGGCAAGACGAAGGTGGTCCATGTCGGCTTTGACGACCCACCTCAGCTCACCAAGAACATGGATGAGGGCGAAGCCAAACTGGCGGTCTATCGGCGCATCCGCGACGAAATCCGCCGCTTCGTCGAGAGTCTGCCGGGTGTACTCACCGCCAATTAATAGCAACGGATGATGAACCCTGTGCTGATGAGTAGCTCGCATGACACATAGCCATTGAGAGACCAATCCCTATGAGCAACAACCGATCCTCGCTTAAACCTGAATCCGTGCGGCAGAAAGTCCGCGAAGGCTACGGCAAGATTGCCGTCAGCGGCGGTTCCTGTTGCTCCACCAAACCGGGTTGTTGCGGCTCCAATGCAGCGGCATCGGCGGAACTCGTCCAGCACATTGGCTACGATGCCAAGGAACTGACTGCGCTGCCGGACGGTGCGAACATGGGCCTTTCATGCGGCAACCCGACAGCGCTGGCTTCGCTCAAACCGGGCGAGGTCGTGCTGGACCTTGGCGCGGGTGGCGGCTTCGACGTATTCATCGCCGGGCCGAAGGTCGGCGCGACGGGTCGCGTCATCGGCGTGGACATGACGCCGGAGATGCTGGCCAAGGCGCGCAAGAACATCGCCACTTACCGCAAGCGCACCAAGCTCGACAATGTCGAATTCCGTTTGGGCGAGATCGAGCGCCTGCCCGTGGCCGACGCAAGTGTGGACGTGATTATCTCCAATTGCGTCATCAATCTCTCGCCCGACAAGCCACAGGTTTGGAAGGAAATCGCGCGTGTGCTCAAGCCCGGCGGGCGGGTGGCAGTGTCAGATCTCGCGTTGATCAAACCGCTGCCGAAAGCGGTGACGGGGATGATCGAGGCGTTGGTTGGCTGCATCGCCGGCGCGGTGCTGGCGAGCGAGACCGAACGCATGGCGCGGGAGGCCGGTCTGGCCGACATCAAGCTGACACCGAAGAGCGCTTACATCGACACGATGACCGACTGGAAAGACCCGCTCTACCAGAAAATTCTCAAGCACCTGCCGAAGCGCACGAAGCCGTCGGACTATATTACGAGCCTCAGTGTTCAAGCGCAAAAACCGGCAACCTGCGGGTGTGGCGCGAGTCTGGTTACGCCGGCGGTCAACGAACTGGTCGCCATCGGAGCTGCCATCACCGCAAACTGCGAGCCTTGTTTCAAGTATCACTACGGTCAGGCGCGCAAACTCGGCGTGTCGCCGCAAGACATGGCCGTGGCAGTGAAAACCGCCAACTCCGTCAAACAAGCGCCCGCGAGGTCGGTGCTGCAACTGGCCGAACGCTTCCTGCAAGGTGACTTCACGCCCACGGCAGACAAGGTCTGCTGCCCCGGCCCGGCCGTGTCACCCAACAAGAAAGGAAACTGCTGCGGATGAAAACTCATGGCCAGACCGAAAAGCGCCTCGCTTTTTTTGAACGCTACCTGACGCTGTGGGTCTTCCTCTGCATGATCGTCGGCGTCGCGCTCGGAAAACTGCTTCCGGACGTGACCGCTGCGTTGAGCAAATGGGAGTTCGGCCAAGGCTCGCAGGTCAATGTGCCCATCGGTGTCCTGCTGTGGCTGATGATCTACCCGATGATGTTGAAGGTGGACTTCAGCGCCATTGGCGGCATCGCACGCAAGCCGAAGGGGCTGATGGTGACGTTGTTTGTGAACTGGCTGGTCAAGCCGTTCAGCATGGCGTTGCTGGCGTGGGTTTTCATGCAGCACGTCTTCGCGGCGTGGATTGATCCCGAAACAGCAAAGAGCTACACCGCCGGTCTCATCATCCTTGCGGCGGCGCCGTGCACGGCCATGGTGTTCGTGTGGAGCTATCTCACCGATGGCGACCCGGCCTACACGCTCGTACAGGTGGCGGTCAACGACCTCATCATGCTCGTGGCCTTCGCGCCGATCGTGATGTTTCTCTGCGGTGTCGCCAACGTCGTCGTGCCGGCCAAGGTGCTCATCACCTCGGTGGTCGTTTTCATCGTCATCCCACTGGCGGCAGGCTGGATCACGCGCACGACGCTGCTGAAGTCGCACGGCCTCGCCTGGTTCGAACAGAAGTTCCTGCCGAAGTTCCATCCCGTCATGATTGGCGCGCTGCTGCTGACGCTGGTGCTTATCTTCGCTTTCCAGTCGAAGAATCTCACAAGCCGCCCGTTCGCAGTGTTGCTCATCGCCGTGCCGATCATCATCCAGGTCTATTTCAACTCCGGCCTGAGCTACCTGCTGATGCGGCGGCTGCGCGTCGAGCACAACGTCGCATCGCCCGGCGCGCTCATCGGCGCGAGCAACTTCTTCGAGTTGGCGGTCGCGGTGGCCATCACGCTTTTTGGTGCGGACTCGCCCGCAGCGCTGGCCACCGTCGTCGGCGTGCTGGTTGAAGTGCCGGTGATGTTGTCGGTTTGCAACGTCTGCAACCGCTCGCGCGGCTGGTATCAGCAAAGTCTGGCGGCGAAATCATGAACAAAGAACTCAAGTTTGCGGGATGGATTGTGGGAGTGTTTGTCGTGGCGTATTGGCTGCCACTGTCGAACACGGCTGTTTCCGGCGCCATCCTCGAAGCTTTCAAGCTGCTCCAATGGTATGTCCGCAACCACACGTTGGCGTGTGTCGTGCCAGCCATGTTCATCGCGGGAGCCATCAGCACGTTCCTCTCGCAGCAGGCGGTGTTGCGCCATCTCGGGCCGAAGGCCAACAAGGTCACGGCCTATGGCGTCGCGTCGGTTGCCGGCACGATCCTGGCCGTCTGCTCGTGCAGTGTGCTGCCGATGTTCGCGGGCATCTACAAGCTCGGCGCGGGCCTCGGCCCGGCGGCGGCGTTTCTCTACTCCGGCCCGGCGATCAACGTGCTGGCGATCTTCCTCACGGCTCGCGTGCTGGGCTTTGACATCGGCGTTGGGCGTGCGGTCGGCGCTGTCGTGTTCTCGATCCTCATCGGCCTGCTGATGGCGTTGATCTTCCGGCACGAGGAACAACACCGCATCAACGCGCAGCCACAAATGCCGGCCGACGACACGCCGCACCGTCCGCTCTGGAAAACTTCCGCGTTCCTCGGTTGCATGGTGGCGTTCCTGGTGTTCAGCGATTGGTTCAATCCCGGCAACGTCGTCGTGCGAACAAACGACGGCGGCCAGTTCGCCGCCGTCACCCTTCAGGAAATGAAGGACGAAGTGATGTTCCAGCTTCAGCAGGATTGGAAAGGTCAGGTCAGCGGCGAGAAAGTGACACTGCCCAAGAAAGACATCGCGCAAGTCGAGGAAGCCAGGACGTGGGTCATGTCGGTCTATCACGCCCGCTGGTATCTGGCCGGCGCAATGGGTCTCGCCGTGCTGTGGATGTCATGGCGATGGCTGACGCGCGACGAATTCAAGTCCTGGATGACCAACACATGGGACTTTGCCAAGATGATCGTCCCGCTGCTTTTCGGCGGCGTCTTCGTTACCGGGTTCATCGGCGCGTTGTTGCCGGACAAAGTGGTTGCGGGTCTGGTCGGCGACAACTCACTGCTCTCAAACCTCGTCGCCAGCGTCATCGGCGCGTTCTGGTATTTTGCAACGCTCACCGAGATTCCCATCTGCGAGGCGTTGCGCAAACTCGGCATGCACTCCGGGCCGATGATGACGCTGCTGCTGGCTGGGCCGGCCCTGTCGCTGCCGAGCATGTTGGTATTGCGTAGTATTATGGGGCTGAAGAAGACTGTTGTATTCACAGTTCTGGTGGTAGTCATGGGAACGTTCACCGGAATGATTTTCGGATACTTCTTCCCTTGATTTCGATGGAAAGGAAAACGATGAAGAAACTGCAAATTCTCGGAACCGGTTGTGCAAAGTGCACCAAGCTGGCAGAAACCGCCGAACAAGCCGCCAAGTCGCTTGGTCTTGATTACCAACTCGAAAAAGTCACCGATATCAACGCCATCATGAACTTCGGCGTGATGATGACCCCGGCGCTCGTTGTGGACGGCGTCGTCAAGGTTGTGGGCAAAGTGCCGTCGCTGGATGAAGTCAAGAAGCTGCTGGCCTAGCCGCGTCAGTGGAATCTGGAGAAACCATGATCAGCCTGCTCGTACTTGGACCGGGTTGCAGCCGCTGTCAGCAGTTGGCACGCGCAACGGAACAGGCCGCGAAGGAACTCGGCTTGGAATACACCCTGGAAAAGATCACTGACCACAGGCAGATCACAGCTCTGCGCGTGATGATGACCCCGGCGCTGGTGATCAACGGCACTCTCAAGATCGCCGGCAAAGTGCCGTCGGTGGAAGAAATCAAGAAGCTGCTCGCCTGATCCTCGCGGCCCGCGGCTTGGCAACGATGAAACCATGAAACGAAAGGAAGCCATGAAACCGAAAGTGAATCGCAGACAATTCATCGGCGCGGCCGGCTCAGCCGCCGCCGGCGCTTTGGCCGTCGCAGTGGCCAGAGGCGCGGAACAAACGTCGAAGGACACCAAAGCCAATGCCGCGCCTGTGTGCGCCTGCGGGGTCGCGCCGAAATTGATCTTCCCCTGTTCCGGCTCGGCGGACGTCGGGGCCATCGCAGACCAAACCGCGCGCAAGCTCATGGCCGAAGGCGTGGGCCGGATGTTCTGTCTGGCCGGCATCGGCGGGCGCGTGCCCGGCATCGTGGAAACAACCAAATGCGCGGCGAAGGTGCTCGTGATAGATGGTTGCCAGCAGGAATGCGCCCGCAAGACGCTTGAAGTCGCGGGCTTCTCCAAATTCGCCCACTTGAAGCTCTACGAACTCGGCATGGAGAAGGGCAAGACGCCCGCCACCGCCGAAGCCATCGCCAAAGCCGCTGACGCCGCGCGGCCGATGCTCCAGAGCTGATCCTGCTGGATTGTGTTCCTCCTATGAAAACATCAGCCAAGGTTATGATCGTCGTGGCGCTCATCGCGCTTGTAGCGGGAGTCGTCGTACTCAAACAGAGCCGGCTCCCTGCGTCCACCGGTGTTGCCAATCCGCCGGCAACCCAATCTGCCGCAAAGATTCCCAGACTCCTCGATCTTGGCGCGGACAAGTGCATTCCCTGCAAGGCGATGGCGCTCATCCTGGAAGAAATGAAGAAGGAATACGCGGGCAGGCTGGACGTGGAGTTCATCGACGTGTGGAAAAACCCTGACGCCGCGCAAAAACACGTCGTCGAGATCATTCCGACGCAGATCTTCTTCAACGCCGACGGCAAGGAGTTGTTCCGCCATACAGGATTCTTTGCCAAGGAAGACATGCTGGCGAAGTGGAAGGAACTTGGCTTCGACTTCGGAGGGACAAATCGCCTAAAGTGAGGGAGCTTTGAAACAGACACCCGACCAGGTTGCAGAACGAGCTGCGGAACTTTTCCAGCAAGGCTTCTGCTGTGCTGAAAGCGTGCTCCAATCCATCGCGGAGAGCCTCGACATCCGTTCCGAAATCATCCCTCGAATTGCGACGGGCCTGTGTGGCGGCGTTGCGCGGACGGGTGACATCTGCGGCGCCGTCAGCGGCGGCGTCCTTGCCATCAGCCTGGCGACAGGCCGAAATCATCCCGCGGAGCCGCGCGAGGATAACCAGCGGCTGGCCCGGATGTTTCTGGACGAATGCGAACGGCAGTTTGGCTCGACTCGCTGCGAGAAGCTTATGGGTTGCCGCCTCGATACGCCCGAAGGCATGAAGTTTTTCAAGGAGAACAAGCTCCGGGAAAAGTGCGCATTCCTCACTCGCGAAGCCGCGCGCATCGCAACCCGTTTAGTCAAGGAACACGAGTGCGCCAGGACAGGAACTTAATAGCCGGCTGGCATGGAACAACTCTTCACCCAACTTAGCCAGGCCGTCGAAGGCGCTCCGCTGATCGCGCTCAGCGCGTCGGCGGTTTGGGGCGTGCTCAGCATTCTTCTCAGTCCCTGCCATCTCGCGAGCATCCCGCTCATCGTCGGGTTCATCAGTGGCCAGGGCCGCGTGAGCACCGCGCGCGCGTTCTGGATCGCGACGCTGTTCTCAGTGGGCATCCTGTTGACCATCGCCGTCATCGGCGTCGCCACCGCCGCCGCCGGCCGGATGATGGGCGACGTGGGCGGGTGGGGGAACTATTTCGTCGCGGCGATCTTCTTCCTCGTCGGCCTGCATCTGCTCGGCGTCATTCCCATGCCGTGGTCCGGACCGGGCCAGGTGAACATGAAGCGGCGTGGGCTGCTCGCGGCATTCATCCTCGGCCTGGTGTTCGGCATTGCGCTCGGCCCGTGCACGTTCGCCTACATGGCGCCGATGCTGGCGGTAACCTTCAAGCTGGCAAAGTCCGCCCCTCTCTATGGCGCGTCGTTGTTGCTGGCCTACGGCATCGGCCATTGCGCCGTCATCGTGCTGGCAGGCACGTTCACCGAGATGGTGCAGCGATATCTGAGCTGGAACGAACAATCCAAGGGACTCGCCATCGTGAAGAAAACCTGCGGTGTGCTGGTGCTCCTCGGCGGCCTCTGGATGATCTATTCCGCGCCGTGATTTCGCGGAGAAGCTAATCCAAACGGGTGTTCAGTGACAACAACTGCATCCGCCACCGTGCGAGGGGCGGCGCGGCGCGGCCGGCGACCCTCCGCGGCTGCCCACGCCGATCAGGCCCAACCCGCCCGTGATGACACGCCGGATCGGCTCGCCGGTTTCCGGGTGCTTCGTCAGCGGCGCATCCTTCATGCTCTGGCGGATTTCGTAACGGCGCACTTCACCGCCGGCCGCTGGGATGGTTTCGTAAACGTAGGTTGCCATGACAGTTCATTCCTTCAGCCAGCCGGCCACTTTCTCGCCGCGGGTCAGGTCTTCGGCCGTCTGGCGCGCGCGAACGACGGCGTAACGGTTGCCGTTGACCAACACTTCAGCAGCGAGCGGGCGCGAGTTGTAGTTTGAGGCCATCGCCATGCCGTAAGCGCCGGCGCTCAGCAAAGCAAGGCCGTCGCCCTCGCGCACGGCGGCGACCCGGCGGTTCTTGGCGAAATAATCACCACTCTCGCAGATCGGCCCAACCACATCGGCCACGAGCGTGCCGCGTGCCTTCCGCAGCGGGACAATCTGGTGATACGAGTCGTAGAACGCCGGCCGGATAAGGTCGTTCATGCCGGCGTCCACGATGACGAAGGTTTTCTCCGGCGTGGACTTTACATACTGCACCCGCGTCACCAAAGCGCCGGCGTTGCCGATGATGAACCGGCCCGGCTCGATGAGGATGCGCAAACCGAGCGGCGCCAGCAACGGCACAATGCTCGCGGCGTAACGCTGCGGCGTCAGCCAGGTGCGGGCCTTCGGATTGCGCCTCCACCATTCCGGTGTCCCGCTCTCCAGCGCCGGGTCGTAACAGATGCCGATGCCGCCGCCGATGCTGAAGAACTCGATGTCGTAGAGATGCTTGAGCTCCTTCACGAGCGACAGCGCCTTCTTCACCGCCTTCACGAAGGGGCCGACGGAGGTGATCTGCGAACCGATATGCATCTGCACCCCGCGGATGCGGATGCCCGGCAGTTTCGCGGCGCGGGCATAGACTGCCGCCACGTCTTCGAGCGCGATGCCAAACTTGTTCTCGTAGGTGCCGGTGGTGATCTTCGCGTGCGTGTGCGCCTCGACGTTCGGGTTGACGCGGATGGCGATGGGCGCGCGCTCGTTGATCTCCTGCGCGAGCCGGTTGATGCGTTCGATCTCCGGCGCGCTCTCGACGTTGAAGCAATAGATGCCCTGCGCCAGAGCGTAGCGGATTTCCTCATCCGTTTTGCCGACGCCGGCGAAGACGCACTTGTGCGGGTCGCCACCGGCCTGCACGACACGATAAAGCTCGCCCGCGCTGACGATGTCGAAGCCGCCGCCGAGGTTGGCCAGCAACCGCAGGATCGCGGCGTTGGAGTTGGCCTTCATTGCAAAACAGACGAGACGATCCGGCAGCTCCGCCAGCGCCCGGTCGAGCTTCTGGAAATGGTCGGTGATGGTGTGCTGGCTGTAAACGTAAAGCGGCGTCCCGCATTCGCGTGCAAGCCGCTCGAGCGCGATGCCCTCACAACAAAGCCGGCCGTCCTTGAACCTGAAATCGTGCATGACGGGATTTTATGAGCCACAAGGAGGCACAAAAGCCACAAAAAACTGGGAGGCGGCTGGCGCGGGCTTTCAGCCTCGCTTTCGTTTCCGCGGAATCTGAACCAGTTCGATGCCGAACTCCTTCGCCAGCGCAAACGCCAGCTTGTCGCGTTCGTAAACGTCGCGGAACACGATCCGCTTGATGCCTTTGGAGGCAATGAACGTCATGCAACTCCGGCACGGCAGCAGAGTGACAGCCAGAAACTTGCACTCGCCGGGACCGACCGAACGCAACGCGTTGACCTCGGCGTGAATGACCCGCGCCAGCCGGGTGTCACGGTCCGACCAGTCGATCTCAATCTTCGGCGGCGGGCCGTTGTAGCCCAGGCTCACCGAGTTGTCCTGCATGACAGCACAGGCCCCGACCTGCACGTAGGGATCCTGCGACCGGCAGTTCGCGATGGTCTCCGCGAGAATGAGCGCGGTCTCTTCCCATGTTTTGCGATTGCGTGGTTTCATTGTGTTTTGCCTGCCGCTTCACATCCACCGGCAATGGCACGAGACACACTCAAGCCAGCCTTATCTCTTTGCCATGTTCGTCATGAGTTCGAACATGACGGCAATAAACTGAAAACAGAGCCCAGAGATGATCAACGAAAGCCCAGCAGTAAGTCGCCCTTCGCTCTTTTTCAACAGTCGCTCGCGATACGCACTCAGAACCGAAGAGCTTGGTGGTGTCTTCTGCATGGCATTATCCGTAAGTTCATGTGCATTGACGTTGGAACGCACCCATTTCATGAAGTCTGTGGCACTCACAAATACAATTATTGTGCCAACCAGATTAAGCGAGAGACCGGCAAGGTTTAGAGATGTCATGGTGGCTCCTTCGATACGATCCCTTTCTACTTGCTCAGCGCCTTCTCCCACCGCTTCAACTGTCGTTGCACGTTTGCGGGGGATGGGGCACCGGTGACGGTGCGCGCGATGAGCGCATGGCGCACATCGAAGACCTGCCGCACGTCGAGGTCGAACTTTGGCGAGAGTGCGCGGAATGTTTCCATCGGCAACGCGCTCAGCAGTCTGTCTTGCTTCTCGGCCTCGGCCACGAGGGCACCGACAATGTGATGGGCCTGGCGAAAGGCGACGCCTTTCTTGACGAGGTAATCGGCGAGGTCGGTGGCGAGCAGCGCGGGATCGCTGGCGGCAGCTTCGCAACGCTCGCTGGCAACGTGTGTGTTCAGCAGCATGTCGGCCAGCACGCCAAGCGTCGAGCACAGCGTGTCGGCAGTGTCGAAGAGGCGCTCCTTGTCCTCCTGCAAGTCGCGGTTGTAGGTCATCGGCAGACCTTTCAGCAGCGTCAGCAGCGCGACGAGGTTGCCATAGACCCGGCCGGTCTTGCCGCGCGCCAGCTCTGCGATGTCCGGGTTTTTCTTCTGCGGCATCAGCGAAGAACCGGTGGTGTAGGCGTCGGCGATGCGGATGAAGCCGAACTCCGCCGAGGCCCAGAGGATGAGATCCTCAGCCAGGCGCGAGACGTGCAGGGCAATGAGCGCGCCGTCGGCAAGAAACTCGACGATAAAGTCGCGGTCACTGACGGCATCCATCGAGTTCTGCGTAACGCCATCGAAGCCGAGTTCCTTCGCGACGAACTCGCGGTCGATCGGCAGCGTGGAGCCGGCGATGGCGCCGGAGCCGAGCGGGCAAACGTTGACGCGTTTGAACGCGTCGTCGAGCCGGCCGTGGTCGCGGTCGAACATTTCGACGTAGGCCAGCAGGTGATGGGCGAACAACACCGGTTGCGCACGCTGGAGGTGCGTATAGCCGGGGATGACGATGTTGTCGTTGACCGACGCCAGCATCAGCAGCGACCACTGAAGGTCGCGCAGGTCGCGTTGGACGAGCCGGAGTTGGTCGCGGACGTAGAGGCGCACGTCGAGCGCGACCTGGTCGTTGCGGCTGCGGGCGGTGTGGAGCTTCGCGCCGGCCGGGATGCGGCGGGTCAGCTCGGACTCGATGTTCATGTGGACATCTTCGAGGTCGGCGCGCCACTTGAATTTGCCCGCGGCGATCTCGATGCCGATCTGTTCGAGGCCTTTGACGATGGCGGCGCACTCGGCGCGGGAGAGCACACCGATCTTCGCGAGCATCTTCGCGTGGGCAATGCTGCCGCGAATGTCGTAAGGCGCGAGCCGGTGGTCGAAGGAAACTGATTCGGTGAAACGCTGGACGGCTTCAGCAGGCCCGGCAGTGAAGCGCCCGCCCCAGGTGGCGTGTTTCTTGGTTGGCATGGCGCAAACTATAAGGAATGGGCGGCGGAAATCCAAGCCGGCGGTTCAGCCGCAAGGCGGATTTTCCGCGGAGCACGAATAACCTACAAGCGCCCGCCCGATTCCGATTCAGCGCCGTCAGTTCAGCGGCCAGTTGCGCATGAACTTGACGAGGTCGGCCACGGCCGGACTCTTGCCGGTGCGGACATAGAAGCCGCTCGTGGAAACGCCCACCAACAGCGACATCTCCTTGTCGAAACCGAGCAGGTTGCCGAGGCAGAAACCGGCGTTGAAGTGGTCGCCCGCGCCCGTCGTGATCAGCGGCTTCTCGCAGAATGGCCCGTCCACGAGCGCCGAGCCTTTCGCGTCCACCGCCACCGCATAGGCCGTCGGATGCACCACCAGCCGCTCGATCTTCAGCGCAGCGAAAATGTCCGCCGCCAGTTTCGCAATCGAATCCTTCGACTCATCGGCGGTGTTGAGGCCGAGCACCTCGCCGATTTCGTGCGCCTCCTTCTGGTTCAGGCCAAGAACGACGCGGTAGAACCTGCCGAACTTCTGAATCAGGTCGAGCGCGCCACGAATGTCAGCGGCGGTGCGCTTCTCCGGATCGGCAAGATCGAAAAAGACAACCGGCTTCTGTTTCGGTTCGGCCTTCGGCAACGCCTTGGACAGGATCTGCCGCCAGATGTCACTCATGTGCGGCAGCATCGTCCAGTTGACGTAGGCGACGAACGAACTGCCCGTCAACAGCTTCTTGAGCGTCGGCAGGCCCACGCGCTTGACGATGTTCTGCCAGTTCACGTCGCCGAGCGTTTCGTGTTTGCCGAGCATGATCTTGCCATCCTCAAACTCCAGCGCGTCTGTGTGGCCGGGGTCGGCAATGCTGATGACCTTCGCGCGCTTCGCCATCGGTTCGAAGACAGAATGCAGGTTTGGGAAACCGAGGTTGCCGATGTAGGTGACCTTCAGGCCCATGCTCGCCAGCGCGTTGGCCATGATCGGGCCGTTGCCGCCGAGCTTCATCATCTGGACGACGAGCTGCATGTTGGTGCTCTTGCCCGCCGCGCCGGCGACCTTCTCAGCCAGCTTGGTCATCGTCGGCACAAAGGTGTATTTGTCGAGCGCCTCGCGCTTGTCCACCACGCGGATGATTTCATCCACGAAACCGTCGAAGCCGACGGTGGCGGTGAGCTTGGGCACAAGGCCCTTGGCGGCGGCGAGCTTGGCAGCGACAAAGGGGCGAAGTTCTTCTGGATTCATGGCGCGCGAGAATAGCCGCCGCCCGTTTGGAATCAACAAACTTTTGCAGTAGAGTCGTATTCTATTGATGAAGCCCGCCGGTTAAGATGCGCGCCGGCGCCGGCACATTTTAGACTTGCGAAATGACTTGAAAAGAAGCGAAAAGGAAGGCCGTGAGTAACACAAACGTTTCACCGCTCCCCGACTACATCACCAGCGCGAAGCCCAACCCACAGGGCAATCGAGCGCCTTGGTATAAGAACACCGCCCCGACCTACGCAGGCATTTTCCTCTGGTTCGTGTTCTGGCAGGACGCGGCCAAGGCGGCCAATCTCGGCGGCACGCTCGCGCAGGGACTCGGTGTGGCCCTCGGGGGTCTGGTGATCTCGGCGCTGATCTGCCACTACCTGTTTTATCTCGTGCCGGGGCTGCTGGGGATGAAGACCGGGCTGCCGCTCTACATCGTCGGCACCTCGACGTTCGGCGCCAAGGGCGGTTTCTTGATGCCCGGCTTCCTGATGGGCGTGCTGCAATTTGGATGGTTGGGTGTGAACACTTATTTTGCCTCGCTGGCCCTGGCGAAAGTGATTCCCGTCCCGGCCCAGGTTCTGATGGTAATCTGGGGATTGCTGGCGGCGTTTGTCGGGCTGAAAGGCATCCAGTATGTGGCCAAGGTGGCGACATTCCTGCCGCTGATTCCGCTCATCACGCTGTTGCTGTTGTTGGCCAAGACCGCGGGGAGCATCGGGAGCTTCGATCCCGCCAAGCTCATCACTCTCCAACAAGCGGTCGAGCCGGGTACGTCAGCCGCGTTGGGCGTGTGCGGCGTGGTGGCGATGATCATGACCTACGTGGTGGGCTTTTTTGCGACGGCAGGAGCGGCGGGGGTGGACTTTGGCACCAACAGCCGGGACAAGCGGGACGTCAGCATGGGCGGGTTGGTGGGCGTTGCGCTGGCGATCGTGTTCACGGCGGGGATCTCGATGCTGGTGGTTGCGGGAGTTCATGGTTCGCCCGAACTGAGCTTGAAAGCCGCGGCGGCGGGTGCGGGACAGAAGGGCTTCATTCTGAACTCGTTCAATCTCATTCCTGTGGTGCTGGGCGAAGATGTGGCGAAATGGATCATGTTTGCGTTGGCCGTGGCGGCCTTCCCGCCGGCGTGTTTCTCGTCGTTCATTGCCGCCAACAGCTTCAAGACGACGCTGCCGAAGGTGAATCCGTTCATTTCAGTGGGCATTGGCGCGGTGGTGAGCGTCGTGCTGGCAGTGACCGGACTGGCAGGGGATGCGGCCGGCGTGTTTGTGATCATCGGCGCCTCTTTCGGTCCGATCTGCGGGGCGATGATGGTGGACTACCTGCTCAATGGGGGCAAGTGGAGCGGCCCGCGAGCGGGCTTCAATCCAGCGGGCTGGGTTGCATGGTTGCTGGGCTTCATTGTGGGCATCCTGCCGAACGTGGGCGTGAATGTGCCCGCAGCGCCGGTATTGGCATTTGTTGTCGGCGCTATCGCCTACTATATTTGCGCCAAGATGAATCTGCTGAACGACATCATCCCTTGTCCGCATGTGGGCGATCAGGCCGGCGAGCACGAGAAGAAACTCATCCTCATCATCGAGGACGAGGCGGACATGGCGAACCTTATCGAGTTGCATCTGCGGGAAGCCGGCTACGACACCATGACCGCGAACGACGGTGTGCTCGGGTTGGAAGAAGCAATCAAACACACGCCAGACCTGGTCCTGCTGGACATGGAGCTTCCGAGAATGCATGGGCTGGAAGTGTGCCGGCGGCTGCGATCCACGCCCGCCACACGTCACATCCCGACGCTCGTCGTTTCCTCGCTCAGTTCCACCGAGATGAAGGTTCAGGGGCTGCACACGGGCGCGGACGATTACCTGACCAAACCGTTCAAGCCCGCCGAGTTGCTGGCGCGTGTCGAGGCGCTGTTGCGCCGATACACGGACCTGGTTTACGTGGAATCAATGGATCGTCCCGAGCTGGACACCATGAACATGTGACCCGCTTCAGCAGCGGGCAGGCGCCGCAGTTCCTGAGCGAAAGGCTTCCGGCATTCTTCCGTCTCCTCGCGCGCGTCGCGGATTCTACTTCGCCGGCTGCAACACCACTCGCGTCTGCTCGGCACGAACCCACTCCGGGTCGGGGACGCCGGTGATGCGAATGTTGTCCAGTTCGATCTGCGATCTGCGGTCACTGTCGAAACCGAGCATGACGTCCGTGTCGGCGTGGAAAACGTGCGATTCAACGCGGACAGACGCCTGGTCTGAGCCGCGGTGACGCAGTTGCAGCTTCAACAGTTCGCCGATATACGAGCAAGAGAACTCCAACGTGGAACGGTCCGACCCGAGCGTAACAGCGTGGCGGCTCAATTCACGCACGATGCGGCTCGGCGGCGTTCGTCTGCCGATGCCGAGACCCCGGGCGGTCGCGCCGTCGCTGGAACCGGTGTCAAACACACCGATGCCGGCCACGAGGCTCGGCGTATCGTCGCTGTTGCCGTAGCGCATCACGAGGTGGCAGGTCTCGGCGCCCGTTGCGTGCGCCTCCCAGGAGACGGTGAAATCGCCCCGCAACCGCGCGCGGAACCAGAGCGGTTGGGTCGCGCCCGGCTTGCGGGCCAACTGCGCGCCGTCGTAAGCCCACGCAGTGGGCGTGGCGCTCTCCCAATCCGCGAGCTGCTCCGGCTTGGTGAAATCATAGGTCCACTCCAGCCTGTTGCCGCCGAGTTCCCTTACTGTACCCTTGAACAAGGAGGCCACGAGCATCTGCGACGCCTTCAACTGTTGCTGCGGCGTCAGCGCCACGGCGCTCGCCGCGTTCGTCTCGGTGATTGCGGCCACGGTCGGCACGGCGTTCGTCCCGGTGATTGCAGTCACGGCTGGCGCGGCGTTCGTGGATGGGGCCACGACCGGCAACGGCGCCGGGATGACGGTTGTGTTCGCGTCCGCCGCGGGCCCCAGCACGGCCCGCGCGCGCGCCGCGGCGAGCCAGTTGGTGTCGAGCACGCCTCGCAGCCGCACCTGCGAGAACCGCGCAATCGTGCGGTCCGCAGCCAACCCCAGTTCGCAGACGGCCCGCGCGCGCGGCAACGGCGCTTCCAGCGCGCCGACGTCGGGCACAATTTCCATCAGCTTGCTGCTATCGGTCCCCACAGTCATCGGAAACGCCCGCAGGCCGGTCATCTTCACGTGGAGATTGGTGATGACATCGAAGGAGGCCGTCTCGCGGCTAACCACGCGCAATCCACTGGAAAGGTCCACGACCGCCGCGAGCCGTTCGTTGGGAAAAGACAATACGCCGGCAACCACCTCGCCTCGTTCAACGACAGCGTTGAACTGCAGCGACACGTCACCTTTGAACCGCGCGTTGTGCGCCAACAGCGACAGATCGAGCACGGTTTTCCGCACGGCGTTGCTGGAGACGACGAAACTGGAAAACCCCGCCGTCGCACCCGTGGAGGTCCTCGCACCGAGGACATGCCAGTCGGCCAACTGATCCGCGTTGGCGAAATCATACGCGAGTTCCACACGATTGTCGGGCAACTCGCGGACGACGCCCTTGAACAACGCGGTCAGCGGGATCGCCGCCGCCTGCGTTTGCTGCGCCTCCGTCAACGCCGGTGGCGTCACCGCCGCCAGCAGCGAGCCGGATTCCACCAAGTCGTTCGGCGCGGTAGCGGCAACGTTCTTCAGGAACTGTTCCCATCGCCACGCCGGCCACCGCACACCCGTCTCCGCGCCATCATCAGCCAATGTCGCACCACCGCTATCAGACGCCAACCGCAGGTCACTCGAGGCGGGCGAGGTAAAGTCGCGCAACGCCGTCGCGGACCGGCCGCGCCGCAACCCCGTCAGCGTGCCGTAAGGCACCAATGTGACCACCGAGGCCGTGTCCTGGCCGGGATAAAGCTCCTTCCAGTTTTCGTCGCTGAGCGTCGGCGTCTCGTCCGCATAGCGCCCCACATAGGCGAGGTTGCGGTCGCCGGTATAGGTCAGCCCGCTGCGCATCAAGTCGCGCGTCCACAACGTCGATGCCATGCGCATCGCCACCACTGCGCTGTTGCGGAAATTGAGGGCAAAGTGGCGCTCGAACGTGCGACGCGAGGTATTGAGCACGGACCCAACCACCAGCCAGAGCGTGCAGTGGTTCACCTCGATGTTGTAGCGGGGCGCGTTGTCCTTCAGCGGAAACGCGTATATCGCGTCCAAACCGGGTGTGGCGAGCAGGCAGTTGCTGAATGTGACGCGCCAGTCGCCGCCACACGTCGCATACAGCACGCTGCCCGGCCGGCGTATATCGGGCGGCCGGCTGAACGCGCAGCCGCGCACGACCAGATTGGTGCCGCGCTGGTGCAGTGCCGAGCCGCTGAACTGGAAGTGGAGGTTCTCCAGCCGCCAGTTGTCGCCACAAGCCATCAGGAACTGCTCCACCGTGTTGGTCTCGGCGCCGGTCACATCGGTGACGACCGGCAACGTGCCGCCGCGCCCATAGATCTGGATGTTCGGCTTGCCCGATCCATCGAACTTCGACACAACGTGTGTGCCCTCGCCCAGTTCGATGGCGTCGTCCCCATTGGTTTTCGCGAGCGCTTCCTGCAACGTCGCCGCGTTGCCGGTGCCGTCGCTCTTCACGACCCAGACATGGCCGCCGGCTTTCTGGACCGCGCGCCGTCGCGCCACATCGCCGAGCGCCGCGGCTTCCAACAAACCGGACTCGGCGACCAGCCGCCGCCGTTGCGCCTCGATCGCGACCTGCGTTGGCTGCGTGATCGCGTCAGGCGCCGCCGGATCGTCCAATTGCGCGTCCAGCGCGGTGAACACCGCCAGCGCTCGCGTCCATTCGCGCGCGTCGGCGGCGCGACGAATCTCCGAAAGGGCCAGCCGCGCCGCCGGGTCGGCGGTCGCTGCGCTCAGCGGCGCCGCCATCAACTGATTGCGCGCGGTGGCCAGTTCACTGCCGGCAGCGGCAACCGCAACGGTGTTGGTGTAAAGCGTGTCGAGCGTCAGCAGACGGGCAAACGCCACGGGCCATTGTCGAGCGTCAAGCTGGACGCGAAGGTCCGCCAGGGTCGCCACCGCGTCGCGCTCGGATTGCGCTTCGGCGATGCCAACCATCATCTGCTTGAACGGCTCGGCCGCCGGATCGCTCATGCTCTGAAGCGCCGCGCGCGCCGGCTCGACCCGGCCCTCGGCGAGCGCCAGCAACGCGCCGTTGATTTGGTCGCCCGCATCGCCAGGCTTGAGCACGACGGCGGCAAGCCTCAGGAAATCATCGGGTGTCATCGTCAGCACCGGCACCGTCGCGCCGACGCCCGCGATCTTCTCGACCGTGATGTTGCGCCCGGCGGTGACCGCGACAACAGCGCCGCTGACCCGGCTGAGGACGACTGTTTTGCCGCGCAACGGGCTGTCGGCAGCCAGCAGCCGGGTGATGAAGCCGGTGATGCGTTGTGTGGCTGCGACGTGCGCGGCCATGATCTTTTTTTGCGGCGCGAGCTTCGGGTCGGCGGCGGCGGTCTGTGCCGATTTCAGCGCAGTGGCATAATCGCGCCGCCCCAGCAGCGTCAGCCACGCGGGGCAGAATTCGTTGTAGGCGGCCAGCGCGGCCTGTCGAACACGCGCAGCTTCCTCGGCGGCGCGACGTTTCTCCTCGGCTTCCTTCACGGCGATCGCAGTCTTGCGCTCCATCTCAGCCTTTTCAGCCTTGGAGCGGGCCTCGGCCTCGCGGCGCGCGGCGGCCTCGCGGGCAACACGCGCGGCGGTTTGCCGGAGGGCTCGTTGTTTCCTGGCCTCGGCGCCGCGTTTTTCCCACTGGTCCGCCTGCTCGGCGGCCTGCGCGGCAAACTCCGTCTTCTTGTAGTCCTGTCGAACGCGCTTGAAGCGGCTGGCCACATCGTCGTAATCGAGCGGATGCGTGCGCGCAAACTCCACGGCCTCATAGTAGGCGCGGGCGGCGGCGTCGGCTTGCGCGGCCGCCGTCCGGATGTCCAACTGTGCGCGCAATTCGCGTTCGCGCCGCTCGCTCAGCACGAACAACATCACGCTGCCGATCATGCACAGGACAATCAACGCGATACCCGCCCACATCAGCGGCGTCACGGTCACACCTTGAG
The DNA here is from genome assembly GCA_016235595.1 of Verrucomicrobiota bacterium. Lineage (GTDB taxonomy): Bacteria > Verrucomicrobiota > Verrucomicrobiia > CAIQCK01 > CAIQCK01 > CAIQCK01. The sequence goes on along the minus strand of JACRJX010000043.1, from coordinate 145,118 downwards.
TTTCGACGACGATGATTGGCCCCTCTTCCACGGCGCGCGCGCTTCGCTCGGCGGGCAGGGTGTTCTCACGCCGCTGCATCGTGGAACGACTCGGTGGCACGCGCGCGTTGACCGGATGGCGTCCGCTGCGCACGAGTTGGAGGTCGCTGATCAACTCCGCCCAGTTCTGGTAACGGTCGTGCCGGTTCTTGGCCATCATCTTCTCAATGACCATGCAGATGGCCTCGGTGAGTTGCGGCTGGAACTGGCGCGGGTCGGGCACCGTTTCCTTCACTTGTTTCATCATGGCCACGGCGGTCACTTCGTCACCGAACGGCGCCTGGCCGGTGACCATGTGGTAGAGCGTCGCGCCCAGGCCGTAGATGTCACTGCGCGCATCGAGGTCGCGGCCTTCGGCTTGCTCAGGCGAGATGTAAAAGGGCGTGCCGAGCGTCATGCCGCTGCGCGTGAGCTTGAGCGACTCCGGCCCGGTGATGATCTTGGCCAGGCCGAGGTCGCACAGTTTCACCACGCCATCGCGGTCAATGAGGATGTTCTCCGGTTTGACGTCGCGGTGAATGAGCTGCGCGCGCTCGAACGCGTAACGGAGCGCCGTCGCCACGGGCAGCACGATGTCGAGCGCCTCCGTCTCGCTCATCCGGCCCTTGGCGTCCACCAGCGCGCGGACGGACTTGCCCTCGATATACTCCATCGCGAGGTAGTTGGCATCGTCGGCCTTGCCTGCGTCATAAACCTGGACGATGTGGCGATGCGTCAGGATCGCGGCGGCGCGCGCTTCGTTGCGAAAACGGCCGATGAATTCCGCGCTCTGGGAATACTCCGCACTGAGCAGTTTCAACGCGACGATGCGATCGAGGCTGATCTGGCGCGCTTTCCACACCGTGCCCATTCCACCCTCGCCGACCTTCTGCAACAACTCGAAACCGCCAATGCGACGCAATTTGGACTGGTCGTCGGACATTTGTCGCAGAATATAAGCAAATCGCGGCGGCAAGTGCGAGCAGGGAGTTGTGAGAAACGCCGACGGCCAGGAACCGACGACGGCGGATTAGAAAGACCGCTGGCTGTCGAGCAGGATGGTGACCGGACCGTCATTCACCAACTCCACGTCCATCATCGCCGCGAACCGGCCTTCCGCAACCTTCAGCGGCGTCGCAGCGCGGAGTTTTTCCATGAAGCGGCCGTAGAATTTCTCCGCGTCGGCCGGCGGCATGGCGTCAGAGAAGCTGGGTCGCGTGCCCTTGCGCACATCACCGTGGAGCGTGAACTGCGATACCACGAGCACGCTGCCGGTGATGTCCGTGACTGAACGGTTCATTTTTCCCTCATCGTCGTGGAAGATGCGGAGCGAGAGAATCTTGCCGATGATGTAGTCGCTGTCCGCGTCAGTGTCTTCCTTGCCGATGCCAAGAAGCACCAGCAACCCGCGGCCGATCTCGCCGACAGTCTGGCCGTCCACGCGAACCGACGCGCGATTGACTCGTTGCACCACGATGCGCATAGCCGATGCCTGTAGCTGAACCGCCCGAAGCTTGCAACCGGAAATGCGAACCATGCGTGTTTCGATGATGAAGCTTTCCAAGGCAGCGGCTTTGCGCTAGAAGCTGCGGTTTATGAAAGCCTGCCATCTCCTCTCCCTGGGCGTTGCGGCGTTGTGGTCGTGCGTCGCGCTCGCCGCCGAATCCACCGAAGCGGAATCGCTGTTCTGCCGCCATCGCGCGGCACTGGCTGCGGGCGCGGAGTCCGTCGGCGACATCAAATACGCCCCCGATCGCAAAGTGGACATCCGCCATCTGGCTCTGGACGTCACACCGGATTTCCAAAAGCGCACGGTGCGCGGCTCGGCGACGTTGACGTTCAAGCCGATCGCCAAATCACTCGATGAGCTGCGGCTCGATGCGGTGGACCTCACGGTGAGCGCGGTAACGTGTTCCGCGACGCTCGCGGGGTATCAGGTCACCGACAAGGAGATCGTGGTGACATTTGCGACACCGGTGCCGCCGGGCCGCGAGACAAAGCTGACGATCCGTTACTCGGCGCAGCCGGTGAAGGGTCTTTACTTTCGCACACCGTCAAACGGCTATCCCGCCAGCGACATGCAGGTCTGGTCGCAAGGCGAGTCCACCGAGGCACGACATTGGTTTCCGTGCTACGACTACCCGAACTTGAAGTTTACCTCGGAGGTCACTTGCCACGTGCCGGCAGGCATGACGGTGCTTTCCAACGGCCGGCAGGTCTCGGAAGCGAAGGACGCGGCGACCGGCCTCGTGGCCGTGCGTTGGTTGCAGGACAAACCGCACGTGAACTATCTGATCACGCTGGCGGCGGGCTTCTTCACGAAGCTGGAGGACACGTATCGCGATGTGCCGCTGCGATTCTACACGCCGCCGAGCGACGCAAAGGAAGCGGCGCTGACGTTCGCCGACACGAAACCCGCAATGGAGTTCTTCGAGCGCGAGATCGGCATGCCGTATCCGTGGGCGCAATACGGCCAGGTGGTGGTGCTGGATTTCCATTGGGGCGGCATGGAGAACACGACATTGACGACGCTCACCGACCGCACGTTGCACCGCGCGGACACGGAGACGCTTTCGTCGAGCGAAGTGCTGGTGTCCCACGAACTGGTGCACCAGTGGTTCGGCGACTATGTGACGTGCAAGGACTGGAGCCATCTCTGGCTCAACGAAGGCTTTGCGACCTACTACGCCAACCTCTACATGGGTGACCGGCACGGCCGTGACGAGATGCTCTATGGCCTCTACAGGGACGCGCAGAACGTGCTGGGCAGAAGCGGTGCGCCGCTGCGCCCGATCATGTTCCGCCGCTACGCCACGCCCTTCGATCAGTTCGACTACCGCGCGTATCCGAAAGGCGGCTGGGTGCTCCACATGTTGCACTGCCAGCTCGGCGACGATCTCTACCGCCGCTGCATCAAAACCTATCTCGACCGCCACGCCTTCGGCAACGTCGTCACCGAGGATCTTAACTCCGTCATCGAGGAACTCTCCGGCCGCTCCTATGACCGGTTCTTCGACCAGTGGGTTTATCACGCGCTCCAGCCGGAACTGGAGGTCAGCTACAGTTGGGACGCGAAGACCAAGCTCGCGAAAGCCACCGTCCGCCAGACGCAGCCGGTCAACGACAATGTCATGCTGTTCCAGTTTCCGCTGACGCTGCGATTCAAGTCCAAGGCCGGCACGGTGGACCATCGAGTCCACGTGAAGGAGAAGGAGGAGGACTTCTACGTGCCGTTGCGGCAGGCGCCGGAGATCGTGCGCGTGGACCCGGAGTACACGCTGCTGGCGAAAATCAATTTCAAACTGCCGGCCGCGATGCTTTACGCGCAGCTCGCGGACTCCACGGACATGATCGGCCGGCTCCTCGCCGCCGAACAGCTTGCCGATAAGAGTGATCTCACCACCATCGCGAAGCTGAAGGAAGCGCTCAACCACGACGCGTTCTATGGCGTGCGCGTAAAAGCATCCGAGAGTCTGCGCAAGATCCACAACGACGACGCGCTCGAGGCGTTGGCGGCCTCGGTCAAACAACCGGACGCGCGCACCCGCCACGCCGTCGTTGGCGATATCGCCGGCTTTTTCCATCCGCGCGCGCTGGAGGCGCTGCGCGGTTGTGTCGACGCCGAACGGAATCCCGTCGTCCTCGCCGTGGCGATCAAGGGGCTTGCGCCTTATCAGCAACCCGCCGTGCGCGAAGCGTTGCTGCGGTTCCTCAACAGCGACTCCTACCGCAACCGCCTCGCCGACGCCGCGATCACCGCGATGCGCGCGCAGGACGACCCCTCCTTCATCGCGCCGTTGCGTGAGACGCTCGCCAAACGCGAAGCGGCATTCACCAGCTACGGCTTCGGCGAGGCGCTGGACGCGCTGGCATTCCTGGCGCGGAACGAGAAATCGCGAGACGACGTGCGCAAGTTCCTCGCGGGCTTCCTCAATCACAAACGCGAGCGTTTCCAGCTTGCGGCAATGAAAGCGCTCGGCACGCTCGAAGACCCTGAGGCAATTGTGCTTCTGCAAACCTTCGCCTCTGCCTCGAAGGAAACACCGCAGCAGCAGGCGGCCGAGAAGGCTGTCGCCGCGTTGCGCGCCGTCAACAAGCCGGCCGACAATCTGAAAGACCTGCGCGAGGAAGTGCTCGGCGTGAAGAAGGAAAACCAGCGGTTGAGCAAGGAGCTGGCAGACGTGAAGAAGAAGCTCGATGCCGGTGCGGCAAAGGAACCCGAGAAGAAAATGGAGAAGAAGGCAACGAAGTAGCCCGCGCACGCTCCGCTTCACATTACTGTGCGCCGGTGTCGGATATGATGGAGTGAAACAAATACTACTGGCTGCGTTGTTCCTCGTTGGGTGGACTGGCTCGCCTTCTGCGCACGGCGCGCTCGATGGCCGCATGGATCCGGATGAAGGTTTTCAGCTGGTGGAGGAAACGCCGCTGGCGAAAGGTTTCAAGGCTTACGGCGGCAACTGGCAGATGAAGAACGGTGTGCTGTCAGTCGGGCCGGACGCCGGAGCCAAGCTGGTGCTGGAGGAACCGGTCTTTGCCAGGGGCGAGGTTGATGTGGAAATGTTGTTGCCCGACAAACGCGGCGGCAATGCCGGTCTCATCGTCAAGGTCACCGAGCCGGGCGTCGGCGCGGACAGCTTCAACGGCTATGAAATCTCGCTCGATGCGCAACGGCAGACATTGCGGCTGGGAAGGCACCGGCAGAACTTCGAGTTGATCAAAGACGTGCCCTGCGCCGTGCCGGTGGGTCAATGGTTTCCTCTCGCGGTGCGAATGACGGAGACATCGCTCGAAGTGTCGGTCAACGGCAAGGTGGTCGCGGCCTGCGAAGATACCGTGCATCGGCTCGCGTCGGGCGCGGTGGGTTTTCGCCCGTGGCAGCGCGAGGCGAAGTTCCGCAATTTCCGGATCAAGACTGGAAGCCAGGCGCTGAACATTCCGTTCGAGAAGCAGATTGTCCGCCGTCCGTGCCCGTCCACGTTGTTTTTGAAAGGACTGCCGCCCATTGCATTCATCACGCGGCATCCGCTCAGCGCGCCTCCGGCGGTCGGCCAGGACATTTGGGCGGCCCAGCCGCGAGCGCCGGGTTGCAGCATCCGCATCTTCGATCCGACGCGGCCCGGGCAACCGGCGAAGGCGATCTTCGCCGATCCTGACGGCTGCATCTACGATCTGAACATCTCCCTCGACGCGCGGACGTTGTTCTTCTCCTACCGGCGGAAAGCGGAACAGCACTGGCATATCTGGCGCATCGGCGTTGACGGCAGCGGACTGAAGCAGTTGACCGACGGGCCGTTCTACGACATCAGTCCGTGCGAGATGCCGGGCGGCGACATCGTGTTCGTCTCGACGCGGCGGTTTGGCTACACGCTCTGCCAGCCGGGTCCCGCCACGAACCTCCACGTCATGTCGCCCGACGGCAGCCATATCCGCTGCGTCAGCATGAACACGCTTTCCGATTTCAGCCCGCAGATGCTGCCCGACGGCCGCGTGCTGTTCACACGCTGGGAATACGTTGACCGCGATCTCACTTTTCGCCAGAGCCTTTGGACGCAATATCCCGATGGCACGGTGTATCAGTTGTATTTCGGCAACACGATCCGCGACGTCGGCACGTTCTGGCAGGCGCGGCCGCTGCCGGGACGCAACGACAAGGTCGTCGCAACGTTTGCGCCACATCATGGATTTCCGCACGGCGCAATCGGCTTGATCGAGCGTACGTTCGGGCCGGAAGCGCCGAAGGGCAGGGGATTCGTTTACATCACCAAGGAGTTTCCGGTGATTGGCGACAAACGCCACGAGTGGTCGTATCGCGACCCGTTTCCGCTGAGCGAACAGACGTTTCTGTGTTCCTACGGCGGCGGCGTGTCCCGCTACCGCATTTTCCTGCTCGATGCAGCCGACAACAAACGGTTGCTTTACGAAGACCCGGTCATGGGCTGCTACTTCCCAATTCCACTGCGGCCCACGCCGGTGACAGTGACGATTCCTCCTCGAATCCAGGCACAAGCTGATGACTCAACGGGTGTCGTGTTGCTCGCGGACGTTTATCGCGGTCTGGAGCCGGCGATCCAGCGCGGCCGGGTGAAATACCTGCGCGTCATGGAACAGGTCCGGAAGACCGAGGACCTGCGCTCGCGTGCTTACGACCAATCGCCGGTGATGAGTTACGGCACTTACTACGCGAAGCGATGCTGGGGCACCGTGCCGGTCGAGGAGGATGGTTCGGCTCATTTCCGCGTGCCCGCGTTGCGTGAGATCTATTTCCAAGTGCTCGATGCGGAAGGTCGCGAGTTGCAGCGCATGACCTCCGCGGCACAACTCATGCCCGGCGAACAGGTCGGGTGCATCGGCTGCCACGAGGCGCGGCTATCGTCAAGCCCTGCAAACGCGAAGCCGCCGATGGCGGCCAGCCATCCACCGCGGGAATTGGTAAAGCCGGCGTGGGGCAACGATGGCATCGTGGATTTTCCAACCATCGTCCAGCCGGTGCTCGACAGGTATTGCATCCGATGTCACAGCGGCGGCAACCCGGCCGGAGGCTGCGACCTCAGCGGCGACAAGACGCGTTACTTCAACATGGCCTACGACAACTTGCTGGGCCGCAGCCAGTCGTATCGCCAGCATAACATGGAGACCGGCGAGATGTTGCCGGAAGAGGCGGCGAAGGGAAAACCGCTGGTTCATTTTTACTGGCTGCTGCGGACGCCGACTGCGGTCAATCAACCGTTGTGGACCGGTTGCTTCGCCAGCCGGCTCACGGAAATCATTGATTCCGATCACTGCGGCCGGAAAATTCCCCTCGAAGACCGGCAGCGAATCTACCTGTGGATGGATGCCAATGTTCCTTATTACGGCACCTACGCGAACAGCCGGCCGCAGTCACCCGGCAAGCGCGATTTGTGGACCGACGTTGAGACGGGGCGTCTTTCAGCCTGGTTTGCGGAGAGTTTTTCGGGCGTCTATAATCGCCGCTGCGCTGGCTGCCACGATAAATACGACAAAACGATCGACTGGACCGGCCGGTTCGCGTGGATCAACCTGACTCATCCGCATCTCAGTCCTGCGTTGACAGCGCACCTGAGCAAAGCGGCTGGTGGTCGCGGCATCACGAAGCCGCAGCACGGCCAGACGCCGCCGCTCTTCACCAGCACGGCAGACCCGGACTATCAAACCATGCTGCAAGCCATCGAAACCGGCAGGAAGCTGATGCTGGCCACCCCCGAAGCCGACATGCCCTCCTTCAAAACGGCGCGCAAGGAACCATGATCCCGCCGCCGCTGGGCGCGCTTGTCTCCCGGCATCTCATGTCTGGAACTCCGTGGTGACTCCTGCAAAGGGATGCGTCCGCTTACTTCTCACGTATCCGAAGCGCCTCAAGGTCAATGTCCACCCACAGGGCCGAGTCGTGGTTGCCCTTCGGGACTTCGTGATAGGTGAAGTTCTTCTTTCCCTTCATCGCCGCCGCGACCTTCCGCGTCTCCGCCACGGGAATCAGCGCGTCGTCCTCGCCCATCGTCAGGATGATCGGCATCGTCAGGCGGTCGGTGTGCGCCAGCACCGAGCGCGCCCGGTAAAGGTCCGGCTTCTCCTCCAGCGTGCCGCCATACGCGGCGAACACCGTCTTCGCGAGCTTCTGGAGTACTGGCAGGTTGCTCTTCCGCGCGAAATTCAGCCGCGCGAAGATGTCGCACATCCCCATCGCCACGACGCCGTGGACCCTCTCCGGATGCAGCACCGCGTAAGCCATCGCGCTCGACGCACCGCCCGACCCGCCCAGCAGCACAAACCGATCGCTGTTGAGTTTTTCCCGGTAGTAGTCGAGCAACTCCGTCAGGTCCGCCGCGGCCGCCGGACTCATATAGGACGTGCCCCGCATGTTGACCGACAGCAGCGGATGCCGCCCCTCCCGGATCCGGCTCAGCCAGAAATCACGAACGTCCTTCCGTGTGAAAATCTGGTCGGCTTCGGAGAACGACCCGTGCATGTAGACGATCGTGTGCTTGCGCACATCGCCCGGCAGGAACAGCGCCCAATCCTCCGCGCCATCAAACGCGCTGGTGAACGTCATCCGCACCGTCCCCGGCGGATATTCGTTCTCGTGCACCAACGCCGTCGATGTGACGTTCAGGCCTTTCGGCTTTGCAGCCTCGCTGGGCGCCGAACGTTCCGCCGAGAACGAAACAGGAACTGCGGCACAGAGCGCCAACGCCGAAAGCGCCGTCAGTCCACCAATGCAAGCGGCATTCAGCCTGCATCCAAAACTCTTATGTAACTCTTCCATCACATGTGCTCCGTCCGGGCGATGATTTCTTCCTGCATGTCGGGGGTGAGATTGACGAAGAACTCGCTGAAGCCGGCGACGCGGACGACGAGGTCGCGGTATTGGTCGGGGTCCTTCTGCGCGGCGCGCATCGTGGCGCTGTCCACGACGTTGATCTGCAACTCCTGGCCGCCATTCTGGAAATAGACGTTCAGCATGGCGCGCAATTTCTCGCGCTGGCCGGCATCGGCAATCATGCCGGCGTGAAAACGGATGTTCACCTGGTAGGCGCATTGCCAACTTTTCGCGGCGTTGAGCTTGCAGACGGAGTTGAGCGTGGCGGTCGGGCCGCTGCGCTCGCAGCCGGCGGAGACGGCGACGGAATTGGCCACGGGCGTGCCGGCGAGGCGGCCGTCGGGCGTGGCCGGCGTGCCGCGGCCCATCGTCACGGCGCCGCTGCGAACGACGTGGCTGTTGCCAAACTTGCTGCCGTCGCGCGGGTCGCGGCAGATGGCCTTCATCGGCTCGTCGCGGAGGCGCTCGACGAGGCGGATGATGTCGTCCACGCGCGGGTCGTCGTTGCCGTGCTTCGGCGCGGCGCGGAGTTTGGCGCGCAGGCGCTCGTGACCCTGGAAGTTTGCGGCACAGGCGGTGGCCACGTCGGTGAGCGTGGCTTGCTTCTTCTCAAACACAACCTCGCGCAACGCGGCAAGGCAGTCCACCGCGTTGGCAAATCCGATGCCGCCACAGGAGAGGATGTTGTATTGGGTGCCCTGCGTCAGGTCGCGGGCTTTCTCGATGCAGCCGTCGAAGAAGCACGAGGTGAGCGGAGTCTGGCCCCACTGCATCTGCGCCTTGAGCATCTGCATCTCGCGCTCGTAGGACTTCTTGATGTCCTCGCGCATGTAAGCGCCGACCGCGGCGGAGAATTGGTCAAACGAAGATAGGTTGTCCACGGCTGGCGCGACGTTGCGCCACTTCCATTGCTTCCTGTAGCCTTGGCCGCTCGTCAACGCCGCCTCGATCGCGCCGAGGTAGCTGACGTTCGCGCCGGGGTTGAAGTAGAACCGGCCGGGCACGCCGAGTTCGTTGCAGCCGACGGGGACGTAGTTGAACGCATCCTCGCGCGACACGCCGAGTTCCATCAGGCCCTCCGGCACGACCTTGTCGTTCCACAGCATCGGGTAACAGGTCGTGCGCTGGAGCCGCGTGAGGCAGAAGTCGAAGAACTTCTGGTCAATCGCCGGATGCCAGCGCATCCAGACCAGCGGTTCCGGCAACGCCATGTTCGTCGCGCCTTCGAGCATCAGCCAACTCAGCCGGTTGGTCAGATCGCGCCCATCCGATGCCGAACCACCCACGACAAAGCCCTGCGTCAGGTGATGCTCTGGCCCCCAATAAGTGTTGTCGAACATCTTGAGCACGAAGTTCTCGGTGAGCCGGATGACTTCAGCATCGTCGAGCCGGCCAGCCTTGCGGTCGGCTTCGTAGAATGGCAGCAGCAACTGGTCGAGCCGGTCCGGCGTGCAAGAGTAGCCGTGGCCCTCGATGTGAATCGCCTGATGCGCAAGCCAGATGAGCTGCATGGCTTCGCGGAACGTCTCCGGCGGCTGCGTTGCGATCTTCGCACAGAGACGCGACATCTCTTGTTTTCCCTCCGTCGCGAGAAATTTGCTGTAGCGTTGCGCCCACGCGGAGAGGCCGGCAAGCGCATGTTCGGCCGCGGTGAGGAACGCGAGTTTCTCAGCGTTGGTCTCGTTTTCCCGGCGTGCCGCGACTTTCTTTCGCATTCCACCGATGCCGGCGCGCAGCAATTCCTTGTAGCCGGGACAGAGGTGGCCCTGGTTGGAGATGAACTTGTAGTGCGGGCAGTTCAGCGGCAGCTCGTCGTGGCTCTTCACCGGCGGCTGGCCGAGAATCTCAATGCGATAACGGCCCCATAGGTTCCGGTTCTTCCAATAGTGGCGAATGTCGTCGGGCACCTTGTCCTTGAGATGGCCTTTGCGGTCGGGCCGCTCGCTGAGATAGATGTTGTTCTCCCCGATACCCAGCTCGACCATGACCGGCATCGCGCCGGGTGTTTCGCTGATCGAGCCGGCGATGCCGTCGTGTTCGCGCAGGTAAAGCGGCACGGTTTCGAAATACTCCCGCAGCGCCATCGCCTTGCGGACGATCCACGGCTCCGATTCGTGTTTGCGGAAGACTTCGGTGAAAACCTTCGCGCGATGCAGTGCCACGCCGAAGGGGGAGTCCATCATCGCGCGCCGCAGCGCCGCCATGTCCGGGTGCGCCGTCTGCAACGCCGCCTCCGCCACGGAGGCCCTGCCGAACACAGCCAGTCCGCCCGCCGCCATCCCGGCGTTTGCCAGAAACTCGCGCCGCGACAATGTCCAAATGTCCTTCATGCACGTTCCACGCAGAACCTTGTGGCCTAGCCACAAGTAGATTAGATTCCTGCTTGGATTTGTCAAGATGCTTCCATATTACACCGCCAATCTCTTGACATCAAAAACACACCTTGTTAGAAATCCCACCGTGGCTAGGCCACATGTATGTCACCCAGAAGTCCAATCTACGGCCGGTTGAACAGCCAGCTTCGCGATCTGATTCGCGGCGGTGAGTTCAAGGCGGGCGACAAGTTTTTGGCCGAGCGCGAGGTGGCCGGGCGCTTTAGCGTCAGCCGCGTCACTGCGAACAAGGCGCTCTCGCATTTGGTCGCCGAGGGCGTGCTGGAGATCAAGAAGGGTGTCGGCACATTCGTGCGCGGTGGCGTGCTCGATTACGACCTCGCTGCGCTGGTGAGCTTCACCGACAAGGCCGAAGCCGCCGGCAAGAAGCCCTCGACGCGGGTGCTGCGGTTTGAGACGATGCGAGCGGCGCAGGCCGGCGCGGAGGTGCTCGGCGCGTTGCGTGTCCAGCCGCACGACGAGCTTTGCTACGTCGAGCGGCTACGGTTGGCCGATGGTGTGCCGGTGATCGTGGAACGGAGGCACATCGTGGCGCGGTTCTGTGCCGGGCTGGACAAGAACGCTGTAAAAGGCTCGCTCTACGCCGCGTTGACGCTGCGGTTGAAGTTGGAAGTTGCGGGCGCCGATGAGGTCATCCGGGCGGTCGCGATCCGTGACGCCGACGCGCGGCTGTTGCGAGTCGCCAACGGCACCGCAGGTTTGCTGGTGACTGCCATCGGCTACCTTGGCGGCGGCGTGCCGCTTTGGCGCGAGCAGACGCTTTATCGCGGCGACGCCTACGAGTTTCACAACCGGCTCGGCCCGATTCAGGCCGCCCGTCCGGCGGCGGGTGTGCTGTTGGATTTGAACAGGAAAAAGTAAAAAGAAACCATCATGACCAGGATCAAAGCAGGCATCATCGGCACGGGATTCATCGGGCCGGTTCATCTGGAAGCGTTGCGCCGGCTCGGCGTGAACATCACCTCACTTTGCGATCTGCCGGATCGTGTTCGAGCGGCAGCCGACAAGTTCGGCATTCCCGAAGCCTTCGGCGATTATCGCGAGATGCTGCGTTCGCCCAATGTGGACGTGGTCCACATCACCTCACCGAACCGGTTTCATTGTGAGATGTCGCTGGCGGCATTGCGCGCGGGCAAGAACGTGATTTGCGAAAAGCCGCTGGCGATGAACACGCGCGAGACGGCGCAGATCCTCAAACTGGCGCGCAGCAGTGGCAAGGTCTTCGCCGTGAACTACAACGTCCGGTGTTATCCCGCCGTGCTCGCGCTCCGTCACAGGGTCGCGCTTGGCGAACTCGGCGACATCATCCACGTGAACGGCTCCTACATGCAGGACTGGCTTTTCAAGGACACCGATTACAACTGGCGTTTGCTGCCGCAGGAAGGCGGCAAGCTCCGCGCCGTCGCCGACATTGGCACGCACTGGATGGACACCGTCTCGTTCATCCTCGGCGCGAAGATCGCGTCTGTGTTCGCCGACCTCGGCACGTTCCACAAGACGCGCCGCCGTCCGCTCGGCGAAGTGCAGACCTTCGCGAAGAGCGACGTGAAGATGAACTACGCCACCTACAAGGTCGAGACGGAGGACTTTGCCAGCGTGCTGTTGCAGTTTGCCAACGGCGCACGCGGCAACCTGGGTGTCTCGCAGGTCGCCGCCGGCCGCAAGAATTGTATCCGCATCGAAATCTATGGTTCGAAGAAGTCGGCGTGGTGGTGCTCGGAGGAGCCGGAAATGCTGCACTTCGGCAACCGCGACGGCGCGAACGAGACGGCCGTGCGCGCCACACCTGCGTTCGGCGACGGCGCGGCAGGCTTCATGGATTATCCGCCCGGCCACGTCGAGGGTTTCCCCGACACATTCAAGATGCTCTTCCGCAACATCTATGCCGCCATCGCCGGTGGCAAAGGCGAGCGGTTCTTTGCAACCGCCGAGGACGGTCATCAGGAAGTTGCCGTTTGCGAGGCGATCATGAAGAGCAGCAAGTCGAAGTCGTGGGCAAAAGTATAGACTACAAGAAAGGCATCATATGAAACTTGGATTCGTTAGCGCTATTCTGCCGGAGTTGTCGCTGGAGGATGTTCTGAAATTCGCCGCCGCGGAACGTCTCGCGTGCGTCGAGATCATGTGCTGGCCTGTTGGCAAGGCCGAGCGCAAATACGCCGGCATCACACACATTGACGTGACCGGCTTCACGAAGACGCAGGCGGATGAGGTCAACGCACTCTGCGCCAGCCACGGCGTCGGCATCTCCGGCCTCGGTTACTACCCGAACCCGCTCGATCCCGATCCCGCCGCCGCAAAGGTGGCGGTGCAGCATCTGAAGAAAGTCATCCTGGCGGCGGAAAAGCTCGGTCTGAAGAACGTGAATACCTTCGTCGGCCGCGACTGGACGAAGTCAGTCGATGACAACTGGCCGCGTTTCCTCAAGACATGGAAGCCGCTGATCGCGTTCGCCGAGGACCACGGCATCAAGATCGGCATCGAGAACTGCCCGATGCTGTTCACCCGCGACGAGTGGCCCGGCGGCAAGAACCTGATGACGACGCCCGTCATCTGGCGGCGCGCCTTCAGCGACATTCCCAGCAAGAACTTCGGCCTCAACTACGATCCGTCGCACTTCATCCTGCAATGGATGGACCCGCTCTCACCGCTGCGCGAGTTCAAGGGGAAGCTCTTCCACCTTCACGCCAAGGACGTTCGCATCCGCCGCGAGCGCATCAACGACGTGGGCGTGTTCGCCTATCCGTTGGAGTGGCACCAGCCACGCATCCCCGGTTACGGCGACATCAACTGGGCCAGGTTCACTGCGGCGTTGATGGATGTCGGCTACGACGGCCCGGTATGCATCGAAGTCGAGGACGGCACCTTTGGCAACACGCTCGAAGGCCGGAAAGCCGCCGTCAGGGTTGCCCGCAACGTGCTCCAACCATTCTTTGCCTGAACATGAAATACACCTACGAAGAACTCGCCGGGATGATTGACCATTCGTTGCTTCATCCCACCATGACCGATAAGGACTTGGAGGACGGCTGCAAGCTGGCCGCGAAGTATGGCGTTGCCTCCGTCTGCATCAAACCCTACACCGTCAAACGCGCCGTCGAGTTGCTGCGAGGCAGCAGCGTCAAGGTCGGCTGCGTCATCGGCTTCCCGCACGGCAACTCCTGCACGGAGTCGAAGCGCTATGAGACCGAGCTGGCCTGCCGCGACGGCGCGGTCGAGATAGACATGGTCGTCAACATTGGCAAGGCCCTCGGCGGCGATTGGGACTACGTCGAGCGCGATGTGAAGGCTGTCTGCGACGAAGCCCACAAACACGGCGCGAAAGTGAAGGTCATCTTTGAAAATGACTTCATGCCAAACGACGAGATCAAGGTGAAACTCTGCCAGATCTGCGAGCGTGCCGGAGCCAACTGGGTGAAGACCTCGACCGGCTACGGCTTCGTGAAACAAAAGGACGGCAACTACAACTACAAAGGCGCCACCGAGCACGACCTTGCGTTGATGCGGGCAAACGTTTCCGCCAAGGTCCAGGTCAAGGCCGCCGGTGGCGTGCGCGACCTCGACGGCCTCATCAAGGTCCGCGACCTCGGCGGCAGTCGTTGCGGCGCGACGGCCACGGCGGCGATGCTGGATGAGTATCGCCGGCGTGAAGCGGCGGAAAAAGCAGGCGCACAGACAGCCGCCAAGACCCCGACATTGGGCAAGGGCGGTTATTGAGGCGGGCTGTTTGCGGTTTGCATCCGTGCCAAGCCGCCGTTTAATATCGGCTCATGGCAAACCCGATTAATTCATCGCCTGCTGAGGCGGGCAACGCGCCGGCTCCGACGGACTTCATCCGTGACATCGTCACGGCGAACGTCGCTGCTGGCAAATACAAGAAGATCGTCACGCGCTTCCCTCCGGAGCCAAACGGCTACCTTCATATTGGCCATGCCAAGAGCATCTGTCTCAACTTCGGCATCGCCCGCGAGTTCGCCGGCCAGTGCAACCTCCGCATGGACGATACGAACCCAACCAAGGAAGATGTCGAATACGTCGAGTCCATCCAGCAGGATGTGCGCTGGCTTATCGAAGGATGGGCTGACGACCGGCTGGGCCTGAAACCGAAAGGCAAGACGCCGGAGACAGTCACGGTCGACGGAAAGCCGGATTTCTATCTTGGTCCGGCCGACACATCCGAAATCCAAAATCCGAAATCCAAGGTCGTCGAGCCGTTCTACGCCTCCGATTACTTCGGGCAGATTTACGAGTACGCGCTGCAGCTCATCCGCAAAGGCAAGGCCTACGTCTGCGACCATACGGCCGAGGAAATAGACAAGATGCGCGGCGCGCCGGATCAGCAATCCGAAGAGAGCCTCTACCGTAATCGCTCCATCGAAGAAAACCTTGATCTCTTCCAGCGGATGCGCGCCGGCGAGTTCCCCGACGGTTCGCGCACGTTGCGGGCGAAGATTGACATGGGCTCGCCGAACATCTGGATGCGCGATCCGGTCATTTACCGCATCCGCCACGCCGAGCATCATCACACCGGCGGCGTGTGGTGCATCTACCCGATGTATGATTTCGCCCATTGTCTGAGCGACTACATCGAAGGTATCACGCACTCCATCTGCACGCTGGAGTTCGAGGTTCACCGCCCGCTCTACGACTGGATTCTGGAAAACCTCGGCCTGCCGCGGCCGTTGCCGCATCAGTTCGAGTTCGCGCGCCTCAGCCTCGGCTACACCATCATGAGCAAGCGCAAGCTGATGCAGCTCGTGAACGAGAACCACGTTACCGGCTGGAACGACCCGCGCATGCCCACAATCAGCGGCATCCGCCGCCGCGGCGTCACCGCCGAGGCATTGCGCGCCTTCGCCTACCACATCGGCGTCACCAAACGCGACAGCCTGACCGACGTCGCCGTGCTGGAAAACGTCATTCGTGAAGACCTCAATCGCCGCGCACACCGCCGGCTCGCGGTGCTGCGGCCCATCAAGGTCGTCATCACCAACCTGCCGGAGAACCACGTCGAGCAACTCGACGCCATCAACAATCCCGAAGACACCGCCACCGGCACGCGCAAGGTGCCGTTCAGCCGCACGCTTTTCATCGAGCGCGATGATTTCATGGAGACGCCCCCGCCGAAGTATTTCCGGTTGCGTCCCGGCGGCGAGGTGCGGTTGAAATACGCCTACATCATCAAGTGCGACGAAGTGGTGAAGGACGCCAGTGGCAACGTCACCGAGCTGCGTTGCACCGCCGATCTCGGCAGCAAGACCGGCGGCCCGACCGCCAACCGCAAGGTCAAGGGAACCATCCACTGGGTCAGCGCCACGCATGCGTTCGAGGCTGAAGTGCGGCTCTACGACCGTTTGTTCACGGTGCCGGAGCCGGACGCCGATGGCAACTTCAAGGCTCACTTGAACCCGCACAGCCTCGAAGTACTGACCGCAAAGCTGGAGCCGTCGCTGGCAAAGGCATCCAGCGACGAGCGATACCAGTTTGAGCGGCTCGGCTACTTCACGCTGGATTCCGACACGCAGGACGGCACGCTGGTCTTCAATCGCACCATCACGCTCCGGGACACTTGGGCGAAGCAACAACCGAAGGCGTAAGCGTTTCAGCGGGAAACAGGGCTGGTTGTCTTCCGTGCACAGCAACTTGTTGTGTGCAGCTTCGAAGAGTGAGAAGGAGCATCCTTCACTCTTTCTGCGCCCGGAGAATTCGTCCAACACCAACGCAGACCTGAATCAGCAGGGTGCCTTGTCGTCGGAAACGTGGACTGGCTCGATGTGCCAGATATCGCGGCAGTACTCACGGATGGCGCGGTCGGAAGAGAACTTGCCCATGCGCGCGACGTTGAGAATCGACATGCGCGTCCACTGCTCCGTATCGCGATAAGCGCGGGCAACATCCTCCTGTCGCTCGATGTAGGACGGATAGTCGGCGAAGACCAGATACTCGTCGCGTTCAAGCAGAGAACGGATAAAGGGCCGGAAAAGCTCCTTGTCACCACCGGAGAACGCGCCAGAGCCGATGACATCAAGCGCGTCGCGAAGGTCGGCGTTCTGCTGACAGACTTCCCACGGCCGGTAACCGGCAGCTTTGCGCTCACGGACTTCCTCCGCGGTAAGGCCAAAGAGGAAGAAGTTTTCGGCGCCGACTTCCTCGCGAATCTCGACGTTGGCGCCATCGAGCGTGCCGATGGTAAGCGCGCCGTTGAGGGCAAACTTCATGTTGCCGGTGCCGGAAGCCTCGGTGCCGGCCATTGAGATTTGCTCGGAGAGATCGGCGGCGGGATAGATGCGGTGAGCGTTCTTGACGTTGAAGTCCGGGCAGAAGACGACGCGGAGGCGGTCGCGCGTGTCAGGGTCGGCGTTGACGACGGCGGCGACGGAATTGATGAGCTTGATGATCAGCTTGGCCATGAGGTAACCCGGCGCGGCCTTGCCGCCGAAGATGACGGTGCGGGGCGTGAAATCGAGGCGCGGGTTGTTCTTGAGCCGGCGGTAGTGAGTGACGACGCGCAGGAGGTTCAGTTGCTGGCGTTTGTATTCGTGGAAACGCTTTACCTGGATGTCGAACAGCGTCGCAGGCTCCACTTCGACGCCCGTGGCTTTCCGCAATGCAGCCGCGAGTCGTTCCTTGTTGGCGTGCTTGACCTGCCGCCATTCCTCACGGAAGCCGGCGTCGGCAGCGAGCGGCTCCAGCTTGCGGAGTTCGTCGAGGTCTTTCAGCCAACGGTCGCCGATGCGGCGGGTGATGAGCGCGGTGAGGCCGGGGTTGGCGAGCGCCATGAACCGCCGCGGCGTGACGCCGTTGGTCTTGTTGGAGAATTTCTCCGGCCAGAGATCATGAAAATCGCGCAGCACGGTCTGCTTGAGCAGTTCCGTGTGAAGGGCGGCGACGCCGTTGATGGCGTGGCTGCCAACACAGGCGAGGTTCGCCATGCGCACGTATTTGTCGCCGGCCTCGTCAATGATCGAGAGCCGCTGCACTTTGCCGTCGTCGCCGGGGAATTTCACGCGGACCCCGGCGAGGAAACGGCGGTTGATCTCGTAGATGATCTCCAAATGCCGCGGCAGGACGCTAGCGAAGAGAGGCAGCGGCCATTTCTCCAGCGCCTCGGACATGAGCGTGTGGTTGGTGTAAGCAAACATGCGGCGCGTGATGTTCCACGCGCGGTCCCAATCCATGCCGTCCACGTCCACAAGGAGGCGCATCAGTTCGGCAATGGCCAGCGAGGGATGCGTGTCGTTGAGCTGGGCGGTAAATTCTTCGTGGAGCTGGTCGAGCGGCGTCCGGTGCTGCCGATAGATGCGGATAATGTCCTGCAACGTGCAGGAGACAAGGAAGTATTGCTGTTCCAACCGCAACTGTTTGCCGGCGGCGGACACGTCGTTCGGATAAAGAACCTTGGTAATGTTCTCCGAGACGACCTTTTCGTTCACCGCGCGATAGTAGTCGCCGACGTTGAACGCCTGGAAGTCGAACGAGTTGTGCGCCTCAGCTTTCCAGAGGCGGAGCATGTTCACCGTCCGCACGCCGTAGCCTTGGATGAGCGTGTCGCACGGCGTGCCCATCACAATCCGGTTGGGCACCCAGCGGACGCGGTAGTTGCCGACCTCATCCTGATACGGCTCCGTGCGCCCGCCGAGCTTCACCTCGAACGCGATTTCCGGCCGGACAATCTCCCACGGATAGCCGAGCCGCAGCCAGCGGTCGCCCGTCTCCACCTGCCAGCCGTCGCGAATCTCCTGGTCGAAGATGCCGAACTCGTAACGAATACCGTAACCGATCGCGGCGATCTCCAGCGTCGCGAGGGACTCCATATAACATGCGGCGAGCCGGCCGAGACCGCCGTTGCCGAGACCCGGCTCCTCCTCGTGCTCGATCAATTCATCGAGATCCTGGCCAAGGCCGCGCACCGCCTGCCTCGCCTGTTCGGTGATGCCGAGGCGCAGAAGGTTGCCGCCCAACTGCGGACCGATCAGGAATTCCGCCGAGAGATAGATGACGCTGCGGGGGGCGCGCTGGAAGTAGGTTTCAGCGGAACTAACCCAATTACGAACAATCCGGTCGCGCACGGCGTAGGCGAGGGCAAGGTAGTAATCGTTCTTCGTGGCAACCTCGGGAAACTTCCCGGCCATGCAAAAGAGTTTCTCCAGGATATCGCGCCGGAGTTGGTTGGCAGCGTCCATCGCCACATTCGCCACACTATGATCTTCACCAACCTTGTCAGGATTCGTCGTGCGAGTCTTCATTTTACTGCTGCCGATGCTACCACTTCAATCTGTGATGCTGGAAACAAAAACCCACTGAATGGGACGAGTCTCCCCATGAGCCCGGTTGATTCCAAATCGGACGGCAGGTGAATCTGAAAGCTCGTCCCACCCGTCGGCGCCTACACGCCGAGCAACTGCTCAACGAGCGGAACCAAGTGACTGGCGACGGCGTCACGCGTGGTCACCATGTCGGCTCCGGCCGCGCGCGCTTCTTCCAGCAACGGCTCGTTCGCGCCGTCGCAAAACGCCAGCACCAGCGTGTGCCTCAACTCCGCGTCACTCTTCAACTTCTTCAGGACAGACACCGTGTCGCGATTGCGCAAATCGAGGTCGAGAATAACAACCATCGGTCGTTGCTCGCGAGCAGTCGCCAGCAACTCGCCTGGATCGCGCAAGTGCGAAACGCGGTATCTCGACTGACACAAATCGTTGGTCATGCGCGAGAGCAACACCACGTTTTCGCTGATCAGGATGGCAGTCGGTTCCATAAATTTCCGCGGTTGCGTCGCTGGTCACGGCGAGGCGGCCTGACGGTGCGCGTTCCCCTCCACGTGGGTCCAGTGGCCGTCCCAGTGCGGGTCGAGGCCGAGGTCTTTGATCACCTGCAAGTCCTTCTTCGGGTCCTGGCCGGCTGTGGTGAGGTAGTTGCCAATCATCGTTGCAGATGCGCCGGCCAGGAACATCAGCGGCTGCAAGTCGCGCAGGTTCGCCTCGCGGCCACCCGCGACCATGATCTCCTTGCGCGGCAGGATGAACCGATAGACAGCGATGGTCTTGAGAATCTCCATCGGCGGCAGCGGTGTCATGTGCTCGAACGGCGTGCCCTGGATCGGGTTCAGAAAATTCATCGGCACGATGTCCACGTCGAGCTCCTTCAACGCGAACGCCATCTCGACGCGGTGCCGGCGCGTCTCGCCCATGCCGAAAATGCCGCCGCAGCAGACGCGGATGCCGGCGTTCTTCAGATACCGGACCGTCTGCACGCGCTCGTCGTAGGTGTGCGTGGTGCAGATGTTCGGGAAATGTTCCCGCGCGGTTTCGAGGTTGTGGTTGTAGCAGACAACGCCTGCCGCCTTGAGCCGGTCGGCCACGCGTTGGTTGGGAATGATGCCAAGCGAAGCGTCCGCGCGCACCGTGCCGCTGCGGGCGATCTGCTCGATGCTCGCGCACACTTCGTCGAGGATCGGGCCTTCCTTCAGCCCGCGCCATGCCGTCACCACGCTCAGCGCCTGCGCGCTGTTCGCGCGCGCCTCGGCGGCGGCCTTGAGAAGGGCGTCGCGGTCCACAAACGAATAGCGCGGCGATTCCGTCGCGTTCGCGGCCGACTGGGCGCAGAATTTGCAGTCCTCCGGACACGCGCCGGCCTTGGCGTTGATGATGGAGCAGAGGTGGACCTTGTTGCCTTTAAACTTCTCGCGGATGCGATTGGCCCGCGCGAACAGATCATGGAGGTCGGCACCGATGTTGGTTTCCATGAGCCGCGCGGCCTCGTCAAAAGAGAGTTCGCCGCCATCCAGCACGCGGCGGCTGACGGCGTCCAGCAAGTTTTGAAAATCCGGTTGCGTCTCCATGACAATGCGCGAAGCGTAGCGCAAGCCCCCAACCCGTGCAAGCGGCCTTGACGAAAACCGCGCGCGACAGATATTGTGCCACTTTAAACCGCAACACTGTTTGGAGACATCATGGCAGCCAAAAATGTAGAAGACCTTTCCGAACGCGCGCGTTCTCTTTACAAGCGCGCCAGCGAAGCGGCTCAGCACCAAAACTACGACTACTCAATCGAACTGCTGATCCAGATTCTGGAGCTTGAGCCGGCGTTCCTGGACGGCCGAAAGCTGCTGCGCAGCATTCAAATGCGCCAGTTCCAGGGCCAGAACATCGTGAGCCGCAAGATGGCCGCCATGAAGGCGGTAACCGAGGCGATGAAAGCGCAGGTATCGCTGAAGAAAAGCCCGCCCCTTGCGCTGGTCGAGGCGGAGAAAGCCCTCAACATTGATCCAACCAATGCGACGGCGCTGGGCGCGGCCGCAGAGGCGGCAGAAACAATGGAGTTGCCGGAAACGGCGGCGTTTCTGCTGGAATCGGTGGTGCAGCACAAGCCCAACGATGTGAAGGCACTGAAGCGGCTGGGAGCGCTCTATGCGCGCATCGGTGAGAACGACAAGGCTTACAAGGCTTACGAGAGGGTCATCAAGCTCGATCCCGCGGACGCCGAGGCGTTCAAAGCGATGAAGGACGCCACCGCCGAGGGCGCGCTGAAAAAAGGCGGTTGGAACGAAGAAGGCTCCTATCGCGACAAGATGAAGGACAAGGAGGAGGCCAAAGCCATCGAGCAGCAAAGCCGCGTGGTCAAAAGCGAGGAGATGGTGGCCAACCTCATCAACGAGACCTACGAGAAGCTCGCCCAAGACCCGAAAAACCTGGCTTTGGCGCGGCAACTGGCCCGCCTCTATGCCCAGAACAACGAATTTGAAAACGCGCTGGGCCTGTTCGACCAGATCCTTCAATTACAGGGCAGCGATCCGGCGCTGGAAAAGGAAATTACCGACACGCGCTTGAAGCGGCTCGGAGTGGAGATTTCCAAGAAGGAGGCCGAACTGCAACAAACGCCCGACAACGAAGCGTTGAAACAGGAACTGGCCAAGGCGACACAGGAACGCGACGACTTCCTGTTTGAGGAATGCGAGAAGCGCGTCCAGAAGTATCCGAACGATCTCGGCTTCCGCTACGAACTGGGCCAGCTATATTTCCAGCGCGATAACACCAAGGGCGCGATCCAGCAGTTCCAGCTCGCGATCAAGAACCCGCAGTTGCGCGTCAGCGTGTTGAACTACCTCGGCCAGTGCTTCCTGAAACAGAAGCTGATGGACATCGCCATCCGGCAGTTCGCGACGGCCGAGAGCGAAATCCCGACGATGGACGACACGAAGAAGGAAGTGCTCTACAATCTCGGTGTCGCCCATGAAATGAAGGGTGACAAGGTGAAGTCCGGCGAGTGCTATCAGAAGGTTTACGAGGTGGACATGAACTACCGCGATGTCGCCAAGCGGCTCGGCCTCGAATAAATCCGCTGCGCCGCCGGCAGGGATCGGCAGAGGTTTCCAAACAAAAAAGCGCAGAGGGCGAACCACTCACGCCTCTGCGCTTTTTGTTTGAATCTGATGTCTTCCAGCCGGACCGGCTAGGGAGTCTTCTTCTTTGTCGTCGTCTTCGCTCCGGCACCGGCTTTCGTTGCGGCGGCCTTGCCTCCGGGCGTCACCCGGACCGGGCCGCTCTTCGGGCTTTCGAAGCGTTTCTTCATCTCGGCAATGTAAACCTCCCACTTTTGAATAAGCTGTTGGTACTCGGCGTCACGCTGTTTCCACTGCGCGTTGTTTTGCTGTAGTTGATCGTTGGAGGCCTGCAACTGCTTCATCTGTCGCTGGTCGGCCTGCATCTTGTTTTGCAGCGTGCGGTTGGTCTTCTCCAAATCATCTTGCTTGGTCGCCCACACGCGCCAGACGCCAATGTTCAGCAGCAACGCGCCAATGACGATGACTGGCACCTCCTGTTTCCATGCCTCGCCCGTGCTCAACCGCCGCGCGATCACCACCAACACGACGATCAAACCCGTAACGGCCAGAATCCAGCCAAACATGGAACCGGACGAGCCACCGGCTTCAGCTCCGGCGCCGCCGCCTTGGGCCAAAACAGATGCGGCGCTTGAGGCCAGAAAAAGTCCATACATCATCATGCGTTTCATATTCATTCCTTATTCGTTTCAGCAAAGCAAACTCCACCGCAGGCACATCTCGCGGTAGAATGGCAAACTCCAAGCCGGGAAAATAGCGTCCGCGGGTTGCTTGAGCAAGACTTTTGACACCCCCTTGCCGCAACGCCCCGGTTCATGCCGAACCCCGTTCCGAGGCAAAACAAGAGGAGTATCCCATCTCATCCCATGAATTTGACCACGCTGAAGTTGCTTTTGCATTCACTTCGCCGCGGGTATCGCTACAATGGGGCCGGGTTATGATTTCAGCGCGCACATGGTCCGAGTCCTGGTTTCTCCACCTGATTCTATTGGGGGTGGCAGCGGCGCTTGCCTGGTGGCATCCGGTGGCGGGCATGGTGGGATTGTTGTTGGTGGCGTTCAACATCAACTTCTTCCGCGATCCGGAACGGCAGGTTCCCGCCGACCCGCGCGCCATCGTTTCGCCGGCGGATGGGAAGGTGGTGGATGTTTGCACGGCGCGCGAGGAGAAGTTTCTCGGCGGCGAGGCAAAGAGGGTGGGGATTTTCCTCAACGTTTTCGACGTGCATGTGAACCGGGCGCCGATCGGTGGCGAGGTGAAGTTCTCGGAGCATGTGCCGGGGAAGTTCCTGAACGCCCTGCGCGCGGAATCGGCCTTTCAGAACGAGCACCAGATTCTCGGCTTGCAGGACGGCGAGTTTCGCGTCACCGTTCGGCTCATCGCGGGCACCATTGCGCGGAGGATTTGCATGTGGACGAAGCCGGGCGCGCGCGTTGGGCGCGGCGAACGGATCGGCATGATCCGCTACGGTTCGCGCGCAGAGATCTACGTGCCGGCAAGCTGCGAGATTGCGGTGAAGCCGGGCGACCGAGTGAAAGGAGGATCGAGCATCCTTGGCTACCGGAAATGACAAGCCACCGGGCATGAACCCGGACAGCGCGGATTTCGGGAAGATTTATTTCCTCCCGAACCTGTTCACGGCAGGCAATCTGTTGTGCGGTTTTTTCGCGCTGACGTGGATTTTCAAATACCAGGCCGCGCCCAACATCCATTATATCCATAACGCGCTCTGGCTCATCCTCGGCGCGTTCGCGTGTGATTTTCTCGATGGCCGCGTGGCACGGCTTGGCGGGAAAGAGTCGGCGTTTGGCCGCGAGTTCGATTCGCTGGCGGATTTGGTGAGCTTCGGCGTGGCGCCGGCGTTCATGGTTTATCGGATCGTGCTGGAGGAATTTCCCCGCACGGGCTGGATGGTGGCGGCGGTGTATCTGGCGTGCGGCGCGTTGCGGTTGGCGCGATTCAACATCCTCTGTATCCGTGGCGCCTCGTCCAACGAGTTTGTCGGTTTCCCGATTCCGTCGGCGGCGGCAATGGTCGTGAGCGTGACGATGTTCATGATCTGGCTGCAAGAGCAGGACATCATCACGCCAGTCGGCACGCCGGAACATCCGCTGGGGCCGTGGCGCTACGCGTTGCCGGCATTGATGCTTCTGCTGTCGGCAATGATGGTCAGCACAGTAAAGTATCCCACTTTCAAACATGTGGACTGGACGATGCGCAAGTCGCTGGCGACGTTCGTAGCAGCGCTGGTGGTGTTGTTCCTCGGCTGCACATGGCCACAGGTGACGCTGGCGGCGTTGTTCGTGTTTTACCTCATCTACGGCATGGTGCGGCCGTGGATTTCCAAACGGCTGCGAAAAGAAATCGAAATCGAAGATAACGAATCCGACGTGTCGTGAACGCTGCCACCGACTTCATCACACCTATGCTCGCCGGCTTGGTGAGCGGCTTTCTGGTGTCCATCCCTGTGGGGCCGGTGAATGTCACGATCATGAGTGAGGCGCTGACGCGCGGGTTCCTGCGGCCGTTCTTGATCGGCGTGGGCGCAGTGACAGCGGAAGCGATCTACTGCGGGCTGGCGCTGGCGGGGTTTCAATCGGTGCTGTCGCTGCCAACCGTGAGCACGGTGATGGCGCTGGTGAGTTTTCTGGTCATGACCGTGCTGGGTCTCAAATATCTCCTGACGCAGGATCGTTTTGGAGAGAGCACGTCCCTGCGCGTGGAACAGGAACTGGAGACAAAGCTGCATCTGCATCGCGGCTACTGGCTCGGCTTCGGCATGACGCTCGGCAATCCGTGCATTCTGCTCGTATGGGGCATGCTGGCAGCAATGTTGTTTGCGCGCGGCTGGGTGCGACCGGTTGTCCTCAGCCAACTCGCGATGGTCGGCGGCATGATGGGAGGCGGCACGTTGTGGTTCTTATTGCTCTCCTGGGCCACATCGCGCGGGCATCAGCGTGTCTCGCCACGAATGTTGCGCCTGCTGACGCGCGTGTCGGGGGCCTTCCTGCTGGCAGCCGGCTGCATGCTTGGCGCCAAGCTCGTGGATGCGGTGTCCTTCTCGCATTTGTTCCGGCCTTTTCACTGAAGCTGATGAGAACGTTCCGATTCACCATCGCGTTGTTGGTATCCGCCGCATGCTGCTTTGCCGCCGATCCTTCCCGGACTCCGAAACCGGAAGGTCTGCCGAAGTCTCAGACGCCGTCCGGCGTCGAGTTGATTCACGATGTTGAGATTGGCAAAGGAGGCGATCGGGTCTTGCACGCTGAGATCGCCCGGCCGGAGAAACCGTCCGCGAAGCCCATGCCAGCGGTGCTGTGGATCCATGGCGGCGGTTGGTCCGGCGGCTCGCATCGGGGCAATGGTGCGTTGTGGCTCGCCACTCAAGGCTACTTTACCGCCAGCATCGAATACCGCCTCAGCGGCGAAGCGAAATGGCCCGCGCAGATTGAGGACTGCAAACTCGGCGTGCGCTGGCTCCGCGCCAACGCCGCAAAATACAACGTGGACCCGAACCGCATCGGTTGCTGGGGCTCCAGCGCCGGCGGACACCTGGTGGCGTGTCTCGGCACAATGGACGATGCAAGGTTTGAGGGCTGCGGCGGCTACGAAGGCGTCAGCAGTCGCGTGCAAGCCGTCGTGGATTATTGCGGGCCTGCCGACATGACCGAAGGCAGCGCGGGCATCCAAGGCGCGAAGGACGACAACGACTCCAAGGCGCTGCTCGGTTTGTTCGGCAAGCCTTTCAAGAAGAAACCGGAAACGTGGCGAGACGGCAGCCCGATCGTTTACGTCAAGCCCGGCAACCCGCCGTTCCTCATCGTCCACGGCGACGCCGACAGGACGGTGCCCTTTGTCCAGTCCGAGCGGCTCGAAATTGCGCTGAGGAAAGCCGGCGTGCCTGTCCATTTGCTCCGCGTCAAAGGCGGCGGCCACAACATGATGGCAGCCAAAGACGCTCCTCCAGCCGAGCCGGACCCGCAAGCCATCCGCACCGCCGTCACGGCCTTCTTCGACAAACATCTGAAGCAGTGACAAGGCAGCGGAGCGGCAAGGTTGGAGGCATTCTGAGAGACCCGGCCGCGCTGCAAATTCTGTTTGGCCTGTGAGACAATTTTCGCGGAGACGAATCTCGCGTCAAATAAACATCGAACAACCTGCCGACGGCAAAGTATAAGCAAAGACCATGTGGCACCAGAACTACACCGCCGTTGGCGGCAACCTGTGGCTCTCGACGGCGGTGGCGGCACTGCCCATTCTTCTCTTGTTCTACCTCATTGGCGTGCGGCGGCTCGCGGCGTGGAAATCCGCGCTGGTGGCGCTGGCGACGGCTTTTGTCATCGCCTGCTTCGCCTTCGGCACGCCGGTGACGGTGGCGGTTGCGGCGGCGCTTTACGGCGCGGCGTTCGGATTGTTCCCGATCTGCTGGATCGTGCTGGCGGGCATTTTCCTCTACCGGCTCACAGTGGAAAGCGGGCAGTTTGAGGTCATCAAGGACTCCATCGCGCACCTCACGGACGACAAACGGCTGCACGTGTTGCTGATCGCGTTTGCGTTCGGCGCGTTCGTGGAAGGCGCGGCGGGCTTCGGCGCGCCGGTGGCCATCGCGGGCGCAATGCTGGCGGGTGTCGGCGTGTCGGCGTTCGAAGCGGCGGCGCTCTGCCTGCTGGCCAACACCGCACCAGTGGCGTTCGGATCCATCGGCATCCCGATCATCACACTGGCGGGTCTGACCGGTCTGCCGTTGGACCAGGTGAGCGCGAGCGTCGGCCGCATTTCGCCGATCCTGTCGCTGATTATTCCGTTGTATCTGATGGTGGTGTTCGCGGGCTGGCGCAAAGCGCGCGGCGTGCTGCCAGCCATTGCCGCAGTCAGCGTCGCGTTCGCCGGCACACAGTTTGTCGTCGCCAATTTCCACGGCCCTTACCTGACAGACATCCTTGCGTCGCTGGCCGCGGTGATCGCGTGTGTGGTGCTGCTTCAGTTCTGGAAACCGGCCGATGATTACTTCCACGAGGACGCGACGCCGGCACAGCATCGTGCTCACAGCACCGGCGCAGTCTTGAAGGCGTGGATGCCTTACCTGCTGCTGGTGGTCTTTGTGCTGCTGTGGGGCTTCGATCCGATTCGCGTGCGGCTGGAGACCGTGACGTTGCGATTGGACGTGCCATTTCTCCACAACCACGTGATGCGAATGCCGCCGGCGGTGAAAGAAATAACGGCGACACCGGCGGTGTTCAAATTCGACTGGCTCGCAGCGGCGGGCACGGGCTGTATGTTCGCCGCGATTCTTGGCGGACTGGCGATCGGAATGCGGCCACGCCAGATGGCGCGGGTCTTTGCCGCTACGCTGCGCCAGCTCGCGCTGCCGGTGCTAACCATCGCGTCGGTGCTCGGCTTCGCGTTTCTGATGAACTATTCCGGCATGACGGTGACGCTGGGACTGGCGTTTGCGGCGACAGGCTGGTTCTTCCCGTTCTTCAGCGCGTTCCTGGGCTGGCTCGGCGTGTTTGTGACCGGCAGCGACACCTCAGCCAACGCGCTCTTCGGCAACCTGCAGGTGGTCACGGCACAGAAACTCGGCCTGAATCCACTATTGACCGCCGCTACCAACTCCGCCGCCGGTGTCATGGGCAAGATGATCTCGCTCCAAAGCATCGCCGTCGCCGTCGCGGCCACCGGCATGCCGCAGTCGGACGAGAGCAAGCTCTTCCGCTGGACCCTCAAGCACAGCCTGCTGTTGACGGCAGTCATCGGCCTCATTGCGATGGCATTCGCACATCTCATCCCGTGGGTGATTCCCGTGATTCCCGGGAAATGAAACGCGCGACTTGACTCCGACAGGCGCAGGATTTATCACTCGACGCAACCAACCAAGGAACCACATGGATATCAATGTCAACTCGACCAACCGCAGACAGTTTCTGAAGACCTCAAGCGCAGCCGTTGTCACCACCGCGATGGCGGCGCCGTTCATCCTTTCCAGCGAAGCCCGCGCGGCGGGCACCAGCGAGAAGCTCAAGATCGGCTTCATTGGCTGCGGCGGACGCGGCTCCGGCGCCGCCAAGCAGGCGCTCAAGGCCGACAGCAATGTCGAGCTTTACGCGATGGCCGACGTTTTCCCGGAGAAGATCACCAACAGCCTGGAGCAGTTGAAGAAGATTGCGCCGGAGCAGATCAACTGTCCGCCCGAACGGCAGTTCATCGGGCTGGACGCCTATAAGAAGGTCATCGCGAGCGGTGTGGATGTGGTGTTGCTGACGACCCCGCCGGGATTCCGGCCGCAGCAGTTCAAGGCCGCTGTCGAGGCGGGCAAGCACGTGTTTCTGGAGAAGCCGATGGCCACCGACGCCCCTGGCGTGCGGTCGGTGCTCGAATCGGTGAAGCTCGCCAAGCAGAAGAAGCTCGCAGTGGTCGCCGGCTTTTGCTGGCGCTACGATTACGCGCGGCGCGAGTTTTTCAAGCGCATCCTCGGCGGCGCGATCGGTGACCTGCGCGCACTCTACGGCTGCTACTGGTCCGGGCCGGTGAAACCAATGTCCGCTTCCGAAGTGCGCCCCGCGGGCATGAGCGACGTCGAGTGGCAATTGCGCCACTGGTATAACTTCGTCTGGACCTGCGGCGACGGTCTCGTGGAGCAAGGCTGCCACACGCTCGACAAGATTCTCTGGGCGATGAAGGACGAGCCGCCGCAGAAGTGTGTCGCCGTGGGTGGCCGGCAGGTCTCCAATCCCGGCGGCAACATTTACGATCACATCGAAGTCAACTACGTCTGGCCCAACGGCGTGCGCGCGTTTTTCGGCCACCGCCAGTTGCCCAAGAGCTACAATAAGGTCGCCGACTACATCATGGGCACCAAGGGCGTCGGCACGATCGGCGAAGGCCCCCAGCCAGAAATCACCGGCGAGACCAAGTGGGCCTACAGCGGCGACAAGAACGACATGTATCAGACCGAGCACGACGAGTTCTTCGCCTCGATCCGCAAGGGCGAGCCGATTAACGACGGCGAGCGCATGGCCACCAGCACCATGTCCTCCATCATGGGCCGCATGGCTGCCTACACCGGTCAGGAGATTACCTGGGAGAAAGCCCTCAACTCCGAAGAGCGCCTCGTGCCCGAAGTGCTCGACTGGAAGCAGGAACTCCCCGTCGCCCCGATGGCCGTGCCAGGAACCACGAAGTTTTTCTAAACACCGAGTTGCATCCAATTAATCGCAGAACGGAACGTGAAACGTGACGCAAGGGTTGCGTTTCACGTTTCGTTCACAATCGATCGGTCAATACAGCCCAATTCAAGAGCAATTTTTGTGTAGCCGAACTGAAGCTCCAGACCCTAGACTGTCGACATTGAATGTTATGAAATCATCTTATCTCTCCATCGGAACCCTGTCCCTGGCGCTCATCTTTGCCGGCTGCGGCCAGCAGGCTGAACAAGCCAAGCCAGCGGAGCAACCCAAGAAGGCCGAGCAGGCGGCTCCCGCCGCACCCGCAGCCGCCGCCAAAACGGTGGATTTCGTCAAGGACATCCAGCCGATCATCGAGGAACAGTGTCTCGTCTGCCATCGCGCAGGCCACGCGGCCGGCGACGTACAGCTCGACACCAAGGCCGCCGCGCTCAAGCCCAGCGGCGCTGGCAATTGCGTCATCCCCGGCAATCCAGGCAAGAGCACGTTCTACACGACGGCGATATTGCCGGCCGATGACGAGGGTTTGATGCCGCCGAAGAAGAAGGGCGGCCCCATGTCGAAGGATAAGATCGAGCTGATCAAGCTCTGGATCGAACAAGGCGCTGCCTGGCCCGATGGCGTGGTCTGCAAGATGAAGGCGAAGGCGGAGGCCGATCCCGCTGCCGAGAAGGCGTTGGAGACGACGACCGCCATCCACAAGAACATCGTGGCGAAGCTCGACGTGAAGGACGCGGCACAGATGAAGGAATATAGTGTCGTGATTCCCGGCTCGGACGTGTCCTTCTCGATGGTGCCGATTCCCGCCGGCGAGTTCACAATGGGCAGCCCCGACGGCGAAGCCGGTCACAAACCGGAAGAAGGACCGCAGCATCAGGTCAAGATCAGCCCGTTCTGGATGGGCAAACATTTGGTCACATGGAACGAATACGAACTCTTCATGTTGCCGGAGGAGGAGAAGAAGACCCGTTCTGCGCACAAGACCAACGCCGAGGCCGACAAGGTGGCCGACGCCATCGCGCGGCCTTCCCAACCTTACGTGGACATGACTTTCGGCATGGGCCGCGACGGATTCCCGGCGATCAGCATGACGCAGCATGGGGCGTCGCAGTATTGCAAGTGGCTCAGCGCCAAGACCGGCCAGTATTACCGGCTGCCGACGGAGGCGGAATGGGAGTATGCCTGCCGCGCCGGAACGAAGACCGCGTATTTCTTCGGCGATGACGCGTCGAAGCTCGGCGACTACGCGTGGTTCTCCAAGAACAGCGGCGGCGCCAGCAAGAAGATCGGCCAGAAGAAGGCGAACCCGTGGGGCCTCTTCGACATGCACGGCCTGCTCTGGCAGTGGACGCTCGACCAGCAATTGCCCTACACCAAGGATGCACAGACTGATCCGTGGGTGAAGCCCTCCAAGCCTTATCCGCACGCCACCCGTGGCGGTTCGTGGCAAAACGAGCCGGATCGTCTCCGTGCCGCCGCGCGGTACGGTTCCGATCCATCGTGGAAGGTGCAGGATCCGCAGTTGCCCAAGAGCATCTGGTATCACACCGACGCGCAGTTTGTCGGTTTCCGCATCGTTCGTCCGCTCGCCGTGCCGGCGCCAGAAGTGGTGCACGGCTACTGGCACAGCGGCGTCGAAAAGGGCGACTAGAGCCCTGCTGGTAGCTACGGTTTCTCGTAGAACTTCGCGAAGCCCGGCGACTCAAAGGTTTCGACCTTGTCGCCGGGCTTTTGCGTAATAAGCACTTCCGCGCCGGGCGTTGACGTGATCATTTCCATGCCCGCCTTCGGTCCCAACACGCCAACGCACGTGGACAAGCCGTCGGCGGTAATTCCGTCGGGTGCGATGACCACCACCTGGCGATGATCGGTCAAACCGATACCGGTGTGGGGGTTGACGATGTGAGAATAGTGTTTGCCGCCGATCTCCAGGAACTGGAAGAAATCGCCCGACGTTGACAGTGCCATGCGAGAGAGCAACACGTAGCGCGTCTTCTCCTCCGTTGTATCAGGCGAATTGAGCGTCGGAATGGCGATGCGCCAGCCGGCTTTGCCGGGTGGGGGATCGCTCATACTCATGTTCCCGCCGCCAACCACCAGCGCGCTGGCGATGCCGCGCTCGCGCAACACCGTGACCGCCTCGCTGACGGCATAACCCTTGGCAATGGCGCCGAGGTCGAGCCGCATCTTCGGCACGAGCAGCTTCGCGGTGCGGCGCTTTGGATCGAGTTGGACGTTCTTGTAGCCGACGGCCTTCATCGCCTCGGCGAGCGTCGCCGGATCGGGCAACCGGTGCTCGCGCCGTGCCTTGCGCCACAACCAGACGCACGGGCCAACCGTCACGTCGAACGCGCCATCGCTCCGCCTGGAGAATTCCTGCGCCCGCGACAGCACGAACCACAGCCGTTCGCCCAGCGGCATCGCCTGCCCGCTGCCCGAGGTGCGCGAGAGCCGGCTCAGTTCGCTGTCCGGCTCGTAGTCACTCATGATGGCGTTGATTTCCTTGATCCGCCGGAAAGCGGCGTTCGCCGCTTCCTCAGCCGTCTTCTCATCCGCCGCATACAACACGATCTGGAATCGCATCCCCATCTGTGGCCGGGAAAACTCGTAGCGCTCCAACGCCAGCGCCGCCGTCGGCGCAGCGCACAACAGCACGAGAAGCAGAACCGAAAAACTGGCTTGTTTCATGAGCGACTTTAGTTTCGACTTCCGGCGTTGCGCTGCAAGAGCGAAATCGCCACCGCAGCCAAGAAACAGGAGAACATATCATGGCTATTCGATTCGGCGGCCCGGTCTTTTTGAAATCAAAGGATCCCGTGGAACTGGCGCGCGAACACCGGCGGCTGGGCTATCGCGCGGCGTATTGCCCGCGGCCGGCATTCGACGATCCGAGCTGCGACAATCTCAAAAAGGTCGCCGAGGCGTTTGCGAAAGAGGACATCGTCATCGCCGAGGTCGGCGCGTGGTGCAACGCCATGCATCCCGACACAGCGACGCGTGAGAAGAACATCAACCTTATCATCGGGCGGCTCGACCTGGCCGACCGGCTTGGCGCGCTCTGCGCGGTGGACTACTCCGGCTCGTTCAGCCCGGACCATCCAGCCGGACCGCATCCCGACGACCTGACCGAGAAGGCGTTCGACCTCGTCGTCGCCAACACGCGGCGGATTATTGACACCGTCAAGCCGAAGCGGGCGAAGTTCTGCCTGGAGATGATGCAGTGGGCGTGGCCCGACTCGCCCGACGCCTATCTCAGGATCATCAAGGCCGTGGACCGGCCGGCGTTTGGCGTGCATCTGGACGCGACCAACATCATCAACTGTCCGCGCGCCTACTACGACACCGCCGCCGTCATCAAC
Organism: Verrucomicrobiota bacterium; assembly: GCA_016235595.1. GTDB lineage: Bacteria > Verrucomicrobiota > Verrucomicrobiia > CAIQCK01 > CAIQCK01 > CAIQCK01. Next base: position 112,488 of record JACRJX010000043.1, on the reverse strand, counting down.
GACTGCATCCGCAAGCTCGGTCCGCATATCGTCAGCGCGCATGCGAAGGACGTGACGATGACGCCGGAAATGCTGGTGACGCTGCGCGAGACACGGGCAGGCACCGGCCGGCTCGACTATCGGGCATACCTGAAAGGTCTCGCCGCGCTGCCGCAGGAGGTGCCGTTGATGCTGGAGCACCTGAAGACGGCGGAAGAATACACCGCGGCGGCAGAACACATCCGTGGCGTCGCGAAAGAGTGCGGCGTGACGTTGTGAGCGGTGTGTGACGGACTTCCAAGCCCGTTGCGGAACGAATATGGACACCCGCTCTGCCACGCATCCGCAGCATGCTGCGATGTGGCGCGGCGTGGTCAGCAGGCCGGTGACGGTCTTACGACCCGGTCGAGACGGAGATTTGGATCACGGCTCCGTCGTCCTGCTTGGCGGCAACCACCGAGCACTGCCGGCCTGCCTTGTTCGCCGTGACCATGCTCGTGTCTCCCATGTTCATGGTGGTGCCAATCTCCCATCCCTGGCTCTTCAACTGATCCTGATAGAACTTGCCGGCATCAGTAAAAGAGGCGGCCACGTGGAGGTGCACGATAAGTTGCTTGCCTTGTGAGGCGGCCATTTTCACGACGGCGCCTTTGTAGATGGGCACGTCCTTCGGAAAGTCGTCGGGCAAGGCGACTCCCTTGTCACCGGTCGCCATCTTGAGCTTGCCTTCCTTGGTGGTCACCTCGTAGGTGGCCTGGCCGCTTTTCTCCTCGACCTTCACTTTGCCGTCTTTGGTTTCGTAAGTGGAACTCTTGCCGCAGCCAAACGAAAGCGCGACCAGAGCGATCAGAGTCATGACCATTTTCTGTGACATAAGGCGGTCTCCATATTGAGTGGTTCAGATTGACTGCACGTAACCTACACGCAAGGGTCGCCATGAGCCAATGGATTTGATGCAGGCAAGCCGGGGCTGTCCTGCGCCGGTCGTCGCCCGGCTATTCTTCGTTCTTCACTCGCCAGCGTTCTCCCGCTAGGCTGTGGTCGTGCTTTTAACGGACCGCTATATCCTTCGGGAATTCCTGACGGCGTTCGGCTACTGCCTGCTGGCGTTTGTGCTGATGCAGGTGGTGTTCGACATGTTTCAATCGTTGCGCGAGTTTCTTGATTGTGGCTCCTCGACGCTGACGATCATTTTGTATTACCTGCTGATCCTGCCGGGCGCGGTCGCCGCGACGCTGCCCGCGTCGATTTTCTTCGGTCTGGTCTTCGCGCTCGTCACCATGTCCAAGAACAACGAGTTGACGGCCATGCGCGCTGCGGGCCAGAGCCTGCTGCGGAGCAGCGTGGGAGTGCTCCTGGCTGCGCTGGGGATGGGCATTGGCCTGTTCTTGATCAACGAAGTGCTCGTGCCGACGTCCGCCGAGCGGGCCTCGGAATTGCTGGAGCAGCAGAAAACCCTCTCGAGGGTCGGCCGCGGCTCGGTCAGCGAGGCAGACGCCTACACGATGCACAACCTCACCTACGTGAACAACCGTGAGGAACGCAAATGGTTGTTCCGCGCTTTCAACACCAAGACGCTGTCGGCCGAGAACGTGGACCTTCACTGCCAGACGCGCGGCCAGCCGGAACAGGCCATCAACGCCGGCTTCGCCTACTGGGTGGGCGACCATTGGCTGTTCCAGGACGTGAAGGTCATCACCTACCCGGCGAACAACATGCAGGGCGGGGGCATTGTCCAGAAGTTCCATCCGCGGTGGGAGGATCCGGCGATCAACGACCTGCCGGAAGACATCATGCTCTTCTCCAAGAAAGAACCGGAATTCATGACCATTCGCCAGGTGCGCCGCTACCTGCAGTTGCACCCGAAAGAGGAGTTGTCCAAGTTCCGCGTCAGCCTTCAGCTGCGTTATGCGGCTCCCTGGTCGTGTGTCGTTGCCTGCCTGATGGCCCTGCCGCTCGGCGCAGGCACAAGCCGGCGCAGCGCGCTCGCGGGCGTCGCTTCGGCCATGGGGCGCCTCCTGCTTTATTTCGTCCTTTATTATCTCGGTGTGAAGTTGGGAAACCACGGCAGACTCGACCCGACCGTTGCAGTCTGGATGGCCGACGGCATCTTCACGGTCATCGGCGCGTTCATGGTGTGGCGCACCCGATGACGACGAGAGAAGAACCCTCTCGCCATCGGTTGACTTTGGAGCACCCGTCAGATTTAACTGATGCTGGATTTGCGGCCGACGCGCCGGTGATGAACACCGGCCAACTGCCGGGAAGAAACCTAACACCGTGGAGATTTCGCTTATGAACCGTCGCTCTTTTCTGAAGAACACCCTCGTCGGCGCGGGCGCGCTCGCTTTGCCCGGATTCGCGTTGCCTTCGCTGGCCGCTGGGCATGCTCGAAAACCGGCCGTCCTCAGACTTTGCAGCCAGGAAGGCCGCATCCCCGGCAAGACATTGAAGGAGAAGGTCGCCAACCTTCAGAAGTATGGCTGTGTCGGCATCGAGTTTGGAGGCAATCCGGCCAACCGCCTCGCGGAAATCAAAGACACACTCAAAGGCACCGGCATCAAGGTCGCCGCGCTCTGCTGGGGTTCGCAGAAGGGTGACCTCGTCTCGCTCGATCTGGAGAAACGCAAGGGCGGCATCGAGGCCATCAAGTCCGCCCTCAACACCGCCGCCGAACTGGAGTCCAACGGCGTCATCTTCGTCCCATGCTTCCACAAGCAGAGCGACCTCAAACCGGAGGAACTCGACAAGATCCTGTTCGATATCCTGCCCGCCATCGGCGATTACGCGAAAAAGGTCGGCAGTCGCGTTCTGTTGGAGCCGCTCACCAAGAAGGAGACCTTCTACATCAACCGGCTCGAACAAGCCGTCGCCATCTGCAACAAGCTCAACAACAAGGGCATTTGCATGATGGGTGACTTCTACCACATGTCGCTGGAGGAGACGGACCAGACGCAGGCGTTCGTCACCGCCGGCAAATGGCTGCACCACGTCCACATTGCCACGCGCGACCATCGCATCCTGCCCGCCCAGGAGCCACACAGTTTCGTCGAAGGCTTCAAGGGTTTGAAGCAAATCGGCTATCAGGACTTTTGCAGCCTTGAGTGCGGCTGCAAGAAAGGCACCAACCCCGAAGAGGAAGTCCCGAAAGCATTCGAATGCCTCCGCAAGCAGTGGGACGAGGCGAAGATCTGAGGAACTCGCCCTCGTGTTGACGCCGTGCGGCGGCCGCAGGATCAGATCTTCTCGTCGCCGCGCGCGATCTTCTGGAAGCGCGGGCGGTTGACGATGCGGATGACGTTGCCGCGGTAGGTGAGGATACGATGTTCCGCCAGCCGGCGCAGCAGCCGCGAGAGTGTCTCTTTCGTCGTGCCGAGAATCTGCGCCAGCATCGTCTTGCTGACGCCAACCTTGATCGGCTGGCCCGGCTCGATGGCCAGGCTCAAGACGTAGCTCGCGAACCGCGCTGGCACATCCTTCATCGTCAGATCGGTCAGCGCATCGCGCATGCGGGCCAGCCACTTCACCAACGTGCCCATAATCCTGAAGCTCAGCCGCGGATCGCGCGTCAGCAGTTGCTTGAAGCCGTTCTTGTCGATCGCCACCACGGTCGTGGGCGATGTCAGCGCCTCGGCTGACGCCGGATACGCCTCCATGAACATCGCGGCCTCCGCAAACGCCTCGCCGGCCGGCACGACATGAAAGACCCGCTCCCGCCCATCCGGCCCGACGCGATAAACCTTTGCCGAACCGGTCACGACAAGGAAAAACCCGCGCTACGGTTCGCCTTCGTTGAAAATGACCTGACCCTTACGGTATTCCTTCGAGCTGGCGATCCGTTGCACCGCGTCCAAATCTGCGCCTTCCAGGTCCGAGAACAGCCGGCAGCTTCGCAGCAGATAGGTGAGGTTCATGGTTGGCCGCACCGTTTAGCACGAAGTCCGCGCTGCGAAAATCAAATTCTCTGCCTTCACCCCGCGCTGGACAAGGGCGTGTTTCAAGCGATAGTAACGCCACGTCAACCCAATCGAGCAAATGGATGAATCAGGCATCGCCTAACGAAAACGAACTACGGCTGCTGTTCTGGGAAACGACGGCCGGCTGCAATCTGGAGTGTATCCATTGCCGCCGCCTCGACGTCGCCCGGCAGCTCATGCAGAACGACATGCAGACCGGGCAGGCGCTCCAGTTCGTTCGCCAGCTGGCAAGCTTCGCCAAACCCATTCTCGTGCTCTCCGGCGGCGAGCCGCTGTTCCGGCCCGACATTTTCCAGATCGCCACCGAGGCGAGGGACCTCGGCCTGCCCGTGGCGCTCGCCACCAACGGCACGCTCATTGACGAGTGCATGGCCAGGCGCATCGTGGACGCGGGCATTCGCCGCGTCTCCATCAGCATTGACGGCGCGGACGAGACAACCCACGACGATTTCCGCCGCCAGCCCGGGTCGCTCGCCGCGGCGCTGCGCGGTTTTCGGAACCTCAAGCGCCTCGGCATGAGCATGCAGATCAACTGCACGATCACCCGCCACAACATCCATCAGATCGAAACGCTTTACGCCACGGCACTGGAACTCGGCGCGGACGCATTGCATCTATTCATGCTCGTCCCGGTGGGCTGCGGCGTGCAGATCGCCGAGTCGAACATGCTGCCCGCGGCGGAATACGAGCGCGTCCTGAACTGGCTCTACGACAAAAGCCGGCTCCGCCAGATGCACGTGAAGGCCACGTGCGCGCCGCATTACTTCCGCGTCGTCCGCCAGCGCGCCGTCGCCGACGGCATCCGCGTCGAGCCGGGCCACGGTCACGACAAGCCGCGCCACGACATGGCTGCGATGACCAAAGGCTGCCTCGCTGGCAGTTCCATCTGCTTTGTGTCGCACACGGGCGAGGTCTTCCCATGCGGCTATCTGCCGTTGAGCGCCGGCAACGTCACCCGGCAGCCCATCCGCGAGATTTGGGAGAAATCGGAATTGTTTGCCAGGCTGCGCGACCCCGACCAGCTCGAAGGCAAGTGCGGCTGCTGCGAGTTCAAGCGCATCTGTCTCGGCTGCCGCGCCCGCGCCTACCACGCCGACGGCAACTACATGTCCGAGGAACCCTTCTGCGTTTACCAACCGAAGAAGTTGCGCGATGAGAAGCCATCCGTGGGTTGAGATGGATTCGCTGCCATGCACACTGTAGAATTCCGCGCCGTCGAGATCATCAACCACGCAACGGAGACATGACATGTACTCGAGCCGAATGAACCGCCGCCAGTTCCTCCACCGCACCGCCACAATCGCCAGCGCCGCCTTGTTGCCGCCATCGTTGCTTCACGCGGCGGGCGCGGCCAAGCGCACGGCCACCGACCAGGTCGCGCTTGGCAGGACCGGACTCAAGATCAGCCGGCTCGGTTTCGGCGCAGGCTCCAACGGCGGAAACGTCCAGCGCAACCTCGGCCAGGAGACGTTCAACAAACTCATCCGTTACGCCCACGAGCGCGGCATCACCTACGTTGATTGCGCGCAGAACTACAAGACATTCGAGTGGGTCGGCGACGCCATCAAGGGCCTGCCACGCGAGAAGATTTTCCTCCAGTCCAAGATTCCCGGCAAGCCGGAGGACGTGCTCGCGGCCATTGACAAGCACCGCAAGGTCTATAACACAGACTACATTGACTCCATGCTCATCCACTGCATGGTCAAGCACGGTTGGACCGACGACTGGAAACGCATCATGGACGGCTTCGACGAGGCCAAATCGCGCAAATGGATCCGCGCCAAGGGCGTTTCCTGCCATAGCCTGCCCGCGCTCAAGACTGGCGCCGAGTGCGACTGGACCGATGTGCATCTGGTCCGCATCAACCCGCAGGGCCACGTTGTGGACACAATGGAAGAAAAGTGGAATGCCACGAGTGACGCCACCCGCGTCAGCCCGGTGATGACGGAAATCAAGAAGATGCACGCCAAGGGCCACGGCGTCATCGGCATGAAGATCATCGGCAACGGCGACTTCACCAACGCTGAGGATCGCGAGAAGTCCATCCGCTTCGCCATGTCCCAGCCGGAAATCCACGCTGTCGTCATCGGTTTCAAGAACACCGCCGAAATTGACGAAGCCATCGAACGGATCAATCGCGCACTGGCGGCGGCATAGCCACACTATCGTTCCCAAGGTTGCAGTCACGCCTCCCCGAGGGAGGGCGTAACGCCTTTCTGACGCAGGCACATGCGGCTCGCGCAAAAGTCTCCTGCTCGCAATGGTTTTTCTGAAACTTTGTTCATGCCTGCCGTGTCATGACACTGTGACAAACAAACCCGGATTCTGATTATGATGACAACGACCATTGCCAAACTTGCCAGCACAGCGTTTCTCGCCGGGGCTTTGATTTGTTCGGCTTCCCCGGCTGCGTATGCGGAGACCGAAGATCGTGTGGAGAAGTCGTTCGCCGTAAGCACCGGCGGGCAACTCATAGTCAACGCTGACCGCGGCTCCATTGAAGTCGCGGCGACTGAGGGCGGAACCGTCGAAGTCAAGGTGGTCCGCAAAGCCAAAGGCCCCACCGAGGCGAAAGAGAAGGAGATGCTTCAGGACCATGAACTGACTTTCAACCCTCAGGGCGACAAGGTTGAGATTACAGCCAGATACAAAGGCGGCGGTCATTTCTGGCAGGGGTGGCGTCATCAACTCCAGGTGCGCTTCATGATCAGCGTGCCCAGGAAATACAACGTGGATCTCAAAACGGCTGGAGGTTCAATCACGGTTTCCGACCTCACCGGCAAGGTGAAGGTCGAGACCTCCGGTGGCAATCTCAAGATCGGCAGCATCCAAGGCCCGGTGTGGGCGAAAACCTCGGGCGGGAACGTCGCGCTCGCCGGCGCGACCGAGGCTGCGGACTTGAGAACATCCGGCGGAAGCATTGATGCCGGCGAAGTCCAAGGCAGCTTGGTTGCGCAGACTCATGGCGGCTCGATTACCATCCGTCATGCCAAGGGCGACGTCGTTGCAAAGACTTCCGGCGGCAACATCACCATTGACGACGTTGGCGGCACGATTGACGCGTCCACCTCTGGCGGCTCCGTCTCTGCCCGTTTTGCCGTCCAACCCAAAGGCAACAGCTCGTTGCGCTCTTCCGGCGGCAGCATTCGAGTGGACCTTTCCGGGGCTCTCGCCGTTGATCTCGATGCCAGAACCAGCGCGGGCCGCGTGACTGTCGACCTGCCCGTGACCGTGCATGGCGAGCAAAAGAGCCATCATCTCCAGGGGAAAATCAATGGCGGCGGTCCTGTGCTGGAGCTCAAGACCAGCGCCGGCAACATCCACTTGCGCAAGCTCTAGAGGCGCACGCTCAAATCATCCACCCGTGCTGGCGGCTCTGACCTTGAAGCCGGCAAAGCCTGGCAATTCGACGCCGGCCAGTCGCAGATATTCCTGAAACTTTATTCCCGCCGGCTGTGTCATACACTACGATGAGCACGAACAGGTTCTGGCCAGATTATGACCGACCCGCAAAAGTTTGAGGTGTTTATGCGGAACCACCAAGACATGGTTTTCGCAACGGCGGTGCGGTTGCTCGGCAACACAACCGATGCGGAAGACATCGCGCAAGCGGTGTTCCTAAAAGCTTACGAGCGATTTGCGGAAATCGGCAGCAGCCCGACCGCCGGCGGCTGGCTGCGGACTGTGGCGACGAACCTGTGCCTCAACCATCTCTCGCGTTACCGCCGCCGCTGGCGGTTGTTCTCGGAGATGCAGACGCCGGATGAGGAAGAGACCGGCGACTATTCCGAGTCGCTCGCAGCACCGGAAGCGACGCCGGTCGCGCGGCGCGAGGAGCTTGAAGAGGCGCTGCGCCAGCTCCCCAACGCCCAACGCGTGCCGCTGGTGCTGTTTCACTTCGAGCGCATGAGCTATGACGAGATCGCTTCGCGGCTGGGCGCATCGGTCGGCAAGGTGAAGACCGACATTCATCGCGGCCGGCTGGCGTTGAAGCGGAGACTGGAGTTTGTCAAACCATGAACCCGGAACAGGATTTGGAAAAGTGGATGGATCGTGAATTGCGGTCACTGCCGGCGCCGCGCGCGCCGGAGACGCTCGCGCCGCGCGTGATGGCGGCGATCGCAGCGCGCGCCGCGCTGCCGTGGTATCGGCAGACATGGTTCGAGTGGCCACGAGGCTGGCAGACGGCATCGGCGGTGGTGGCGGCTTTGCTGCTGGCGGCATGGGTGTTCGCGCCATGGCAGACGTTGCCCGGCGCAGAGTCACTCGCGAACATCGGCGGCCAGCTCAATGCCATTCTCGCAAGCGCCGGCGACGCGCTCGACCGCGCGACGCAGATTGCGTTGCCACTGTGGAACGTGTTGGTGCGGCAATTCTTGATCTACGCAACGGCTGCCGCTGCGATGCTCGTGGCCGCTGTCATCGCGCTCGGCGGTGCCGCCAGACAAATCATACTGAAGGAAACCCAACCATGATGAAGCACAGGCTCCAATCTTTCTCGCTGGCCGCGCTCGCCGCGGCGATTCTTGCCACCTCCGCGTTTGCGGCAGACCCGGGAACCAACCGGCCAGCAACCACCAATAATCCAGCGCCGGTCACAGTCTGCATCGAGTTCGGCGACAAGAAAACGCACAAGTCAGCCAGGAAGTCCTCCAACACCGGCGACATCGTCGTCGTGGGTGAGAACTTCGAGTTGAAGGAAGGCAAGACGTCACGCGAGGTCGTCGTCATAGGCGGCAATGCCACCATCGCCGGCAAGGTGCGGGGCGACGTTGCCGTGGTGTTGGGCTCGTTGACGCTGGCGCCCACGGCCGTCGTCGAAGGCCAACAGGTTGTGGTCGTGGGCGGCACGCTGCACGCCGCGTCAAACGCCGTGGTTCGCGGCGACGTGACCGTGGTGGGAGGACGGATCGAAGCAGAACCGGGTTTCAAGACAGACGGCGAACAACACGTGATCGGCTGGCCTGACCTGACGCCGGAATGGCTCAGGGACTGGATCGACAAAGGCCTGTTGCGCGGCGCGCTGTTGCCGCCGTCGACGCTGGCAAGCTGGATCTTCGTGGCGGTGGCGCTTCTGTTCAATATTCTGCTGAGCCTTCTTTTTCCGCGGCCGTTGCAGGCATGCACTGACGCCGTTCGCGAGAAGCCCGTTCAATCATTCCTTCTTGGCTTGTTGCTGCTGGCGGCGTTTGGGCCTCTCTGTCTCCTGCTGGTGATCTCCTGCATCGGCATCCCCGTGGTTCCATTCGTGGTCTTCGCGGCATTGATGGCGATGGTGTTTGGATTCATCGCGGTCTACCGGTGCGTCGGCCAGCGGCTCGGGCAATTCGGGGACAAATCCCGGCTGGAACAGCCGTTGCTGGCGCTGGGGGTCGGCACGGTGGTTCTCAACCTGGCCTACATGCTGCCGGTGGCCGGATTCATCGTGTGGGGATTGGTGATGATGCTCGGCTTTGGCGCGGCGTGGCTGGCGTTGTTTGGCCGCACGAAACGACAGGCGCCACCCTTGGCCCCTGCGGGAGTTCCGCCGTTCGTCGTTCCGCAGCCAGTCGCAACTGCCGTCCCACCGGTGGCGGCTTCGAGCGCCGTTCCGGCAACTCCGCCCGCCGTGTCTCCTCTGGAGTTGACATCGCTGCCTCGCCCGGGTTTCTGGATGCGCATTGGCGCGGCGTTGTTGGATTGCATCGTGATTTCACTGGTGATCTCGCCGTGCGGGATGCAACACAATGATGTGTTGAACGACACATGGCCAACACTGTTGCTGCTGGTTTACCTGATCGCGTTGTGGACGTGGCGAGGCACAACCATCGGCAACATCGTCTTCGGAATGAAAATCGTGCGCACGGATGGCCAGCCATTGACGTTCGGCGTCGCGGTCGTGCGCGCGCTGGCCAGCCTCTTGTCGCTGGCGGTGATCGGCCTCGGCTTCTTCTGGATCGCCTGGGACCGCGAGAAGCAGGCGTGGCACGACAAGATCGCCGGCACGCTGGTGGTGCGGATGCCGAAAGGCGTATCGCTGATCTGATGGGATGCGGTGTTTTTCGGGAAACCTGGAGAGAATAATCATGAGCACACATTACATGATCGGAGGCGACGGCCGGCAATACGGGCCGGTGTCGGTGGAGCAGGTCCGGCAGTGGGTTGCGGAAGGCCGCGCGACGTCGCAGACGCTTTTGCGCGTCGAAGGCGGCGAGTGGAAACCGCTGGCCACATTTCCCGAGTTTGTCGGCGTCGCAGCCAGTCCGCCGCCCGTGATGACCGGAGCGATCCATCCAGCCTACGCGCAATGCAAGTCGAAGATCGCAGCGGGCGTGCTCGGCATCTTTCTCGGGGGGCTGGGCGTCCACCGCTTCTACCTCGGCTACGTCGCCATCGGCGTCGTCCAGATTCTGGTGACCTTTCTGACGTGCGGGTTGGGCCAGATTTGGGGATTCATCGAGGGCATCTGTATCCTGGCCGGCGCAGCCATCACGACCGACGCCGAAGGCCGGCCATTGCGGGATTGACCTCGGGTTTTTCGGACGAAAAATCCCGCCGTCGGACACCGGGCAAGGACACCCGCCGTTGACTTTCCGCCGAACTGTGGTTTGTTGCCGCACACCGTTATGAATGAGGACGGTGTTGGGTAGTTCAAACTGAAATAGTTATTGGAGGCTAAACACAATGAGCGAAGGTTGTTGCGAACAAGTGGTAAAGGTTGGCGCGGAGGTCCCGGATTTTGAAATGGAGACTTATGATCCGGCGGAGGGCGACTTTGGCAAGATCTCGCTGGCGGAACTGAAGAAAGCGAAGAAGTGGACGATCCTGGTGTTCTATCCGGCGGACTTCACGTTCGTCTGCCCGACGGAGCTGGCCGATCTCGCCGACAAATACGCGACGCTGAAGAAGCTCGGCGCGGAGGTCATCTCGGTCTCGACCGACACGAAGTTCTCGCACCTGGCTTGGAGGAATTCCGAGAAGCTGATGGAGAACGTCCAATACCCGATGGGCGCCGACCCGACGGGCAAGGTGTCGAAGCTGTTCGGCGTGTATGACGGCGGCTCCGGCCTCGCGTTGCGCGGCACGTTCATCATCAGCCCGGAAGGCAAGCTTGCGTCGGCTGAGGTGAATTTCTACAACTGCGGCCGCAACATGGACGAGTTGACGCGCAAGATGGAGGCGAACGCTTACCTCCAGAAGCATCCCGACGAGGCGTGCCCGGCGAGATGGAAGGGCGGTGCCAAGACGCTCACGCCATCCGCCGCGATGGTCGGCCATGTTTACGAAGCACTGCACGGCAAGTAAACCGGCAGATTCGAAAACAGCCCGCTGAACACGCCAAGGAATGCGGGAACAGCGGAAGCTGAAGTGGTTTGCACAGCGGCACAGGTGATCTCGCCTGTGCCGCTGTTGTTTGTTGGAGGACGCGGGCGAGGGTCCCGCTTCGGCTTTCCTACTCCGGCAGCGGTTTGCCCTTGGTTTCCGGGCAGAACCAGATGAACACCATGCCGATGATATACACCAGGCTCACCATGCCGCAGAGATTGGCCCAGCCGGCGGCGGTCTCGATGTTGAGCACAAAGCCGGTGATGATCGTGCCGATGGCGGCAACGATGCGCGCAATGTTGTAGGCGAACCCCTGACCCGTCGCGCGGCAACGCGTGGGGAACAGCTCCGGCAAATACAAGGGCAGCCAGCCGTAGAAGCTCGCCGTGGTGCCGCCCACGATCGTCACCCAGAACAGAAAATAGTTGCCGTATTCGATGTCGGCGCGAAACAGGTATTGGCAGGACACCAACGACAGCGTCGAAAACACAAAGTAAGACATGCGGCGCGAAGTCAGTTGGGCCAGCCACGCCGCCAGCAGCGTGGCGACGATCGCGCCCGCGCCGCACCAAATTACGCAGAGCGCGCGAGCGGTCGGATCCGGGGTGAGTTTGGAAACCCAGTTGGGAATCATCTGCACCGAACCCCACGTGCCCAGCAGAACGAGTGCTCCGAGGATCGTGCCCAGGATCGTCATGCGCGCGATGCCCGGCTCGAAGATGTCGCTGATCTTGTTCTTCCGCGTCGCCGTGGCGGCGCTGTGCTGCCAGCGTTTGGACTCCGGCACGAAGAATTGGATGAACAACGTCAACAGCGCCGGCGTCGCACCGAGGAACATCAGCAACCGCCAGCCACTATGGTCCAGCAACGACTTCGTGATGTTCTCCGGCACATGGAGGGCCTTCAAGATACCGCCCAAATCGCCAATGACCTGCGCCAGACCCAGGCCCATCAGGCCCGTGAGCACGAAGCCTGTGTTCGACGCCACGCCAATGAATCCCGCCAGCGTCGGCCGCGAAGCCGCCGGCCAAACCTCCATGATAAGCGCCACGCCCAGCGCCCATTCGCCGCCCATGCCCAGTGCCGCCATGAATCGCAGCACGCCGAGGTCCCACGGGGTTTGCGAAAAACCACACACGCCGGAGAAGATCGAGTAGGTCAGCACGCTCAGCGACATCGCTTTCACCCGGCCGATCCGGTCGCCCAGCCAGCCGAACATGATGCCACCCGCCGCCGCGCCGATCAGAAACGCCGCCGTGATGCCGGTGATCCACGGCATCTTATAGGCGAGGTTTTCCGGGCCGAGCATCGCCTCAATGGCCGGCGTCGCCACGAGCGGAAACAGCCCCATCTCCACGCCGTCGAACATCCACCCCAGGAACGCCGCGATGAAGGCCATCCACCGGCTGTATTGGCTGCTTTCGCTGGAAGCTTGTGTCATGAATGTCTCCTTGTGCACCATCTTGAGTAAGAGTGCGCGGGCGCAACGTCAAGCGCCAAAAGCCGCGCAAACGATGTACTGCCGGCTGGCGGGCGGCATCCGCAACCTGCTATTCTCTACGGGCATGAGCACCATCCGATGCGCACTGTTGATGTTGGCACTGTTGGGGTTCGCGATTCACCCGAGTTGGGCCGACGATGGCGACCTGCGCGGGCAGGCGCGCGCCGCGCTGGAGAAAGCCACCGCCTATATGTGTTCGATCTCCACCGAGGGCGGCTATCTCTGGAAATACTCGCTCGACCTTAAGGAGCGCGCCGGCGAAGGCAAGGCCACCGCCACGCAAATCTGGATTCAGCCGCCCGGCACGCCATCGGTTGGCATGGCGTTTCTGCGCGCCTATCAGGTCACGAAGGACGCCCGCCACCTCGCCGCCGCCCAAGCCGCTGGCGACGCCCTCGCCCGCGGTCAGCTCGAATCGGGCGGGTGGGGCTACTTGATAGACTTCGACCCGAACAACCAGCGCACGTTCCTGCGCAGTGACAAAGGGAAGCTCTCGCCGAAGCAGGTCGCAAAGCGAAAGAACATCTCCACCTTCGATGACAACAACACCCAGAGCGCGATCCGCTTCCTGCTCGCCCTCGCCACCGCCAGCAAGGAGGACGACAAGAACGCTGCCGCCCCCAACGAGCGCAACGCGCGCATTCGCGACGCACTCGACTACGGCCTCAAGAAGATGCTCGAAGCGCAATACCCCAACGGTGCATGGCCGCAAGGCTGGGACGGCCAGCCCCACAAGCCCGACGAATGCCCTGTAACGAAGGCCCGCTTCCCCGAGAACTATTCGCGCGAGTACGTCAAGCAACCCTATTGGTTCCACTACACGCTCAACGACAACACCCAGCGCGACTGCATTGAGACGATGCTCGACGCCTTCCATCACACCGGCAAACCGGAGTATCTCGACGCGGCCAAAAAGGGCGGCAGCTTCCTCGTCCTCGCCCAGATGCCCGAGCCGCAGCCGGCGTGGGCGCAGCAATACAACATGCAGATGGAGCCAGCGTGGGCACGCGCATTCGAGCCGCCGGCGATTACCGGCAACGAAAGCGTCGGCGCGATGCATATCCTGATGGACCTCTACGTCGAAACCGGCGACGAGAAATACCTCCAGCCGCTCCCGGCGGCCATCGCATGGTTCAAACGGAGCGCCCTCGCGCCGGGCAAATGGGCGCGCTACTACGAGCTGAAGACGAACAAGCAGATTTTCGGTGACCGCGACGGGAAGATCCACTACCGGCTCGAAGACATCAGCGAGGAGCGCCAGAAACACTACTCGTGGAGCGGCGAATATGGTGTGGAGAAGGCCATTGCGTTCTACGAGCGGCTGAAACGCGACGGCCGCGAAACGATCCTGAAGGCGCGCCAAGCCAGAACCTCCAAGGCTGGACGTTCATCTGCCAAAGCGCTCGCGTCAGCCGTGAAAGAGATCATCGCCGCGCTCGACAGCCAGGGCCGCTGGGTTACCCAAGGCCACGTCCAGCGACGCAACTGGGAGTTCAGCGACCGCATCGAGACGGAGGTGTTCATCAAGAACGTCCGCCGGCTGTGCGATTACCTCGAAGCAACGCAGCCGTGAGAGGGGACAGCCGATTGTTCAACGATCTGGTTTCCACCAAGGTCCAACGCTTGTGTCACTGAACCGCCGTAAGTTTCTGAAATCACTCCTGTGGTCCGGCGCCACTCTGGGACTGGGCTGCGCAGGGTATGCGTCGCTGATCGAACCGCGGCGGGTCGTCATCAACCGGCTGCGGCTGGCCGTGCGCGGACTGCCGCGCGCGTTCGATGGGTTGACGATCGCGCAACTGAGCGACCTGCACCGCAGTCACGTCGTCAGCGTCGCGTATCTGAACCATTGCATGGACCTCGCCAACGCGTTGAAGCCGGACCTGATTGCTTTCACCGGCGACTACCTGACCTATGGCTGGGATTTCTGGTGGCTGGAGACGCCGGTCATGAGCGACCGCCGAAGAGCGCCGGAACTGATGCGCGAGGTCGCGGCGTGCATGGGCCGGGCGCGGGCGCGGTATGGAGTGTTCGCGTGCCTGGGTAATCACGACCGCTGGTTTGACGCGCACGCCGTGACCGCCGCCCTCCGCGGCGTGGGCATCACGGTGTTACGCGACGAGCACACCACCGTCCGCATCAACGGCGAGCCGCTGCCGATTGTCGGCATTGACGATCCCTGGACGAGGGTCGCAAACGTGACACGAGCGTTCGCGGGCGTGAACGCGCCGTTCACCCTGGCGCTGACGCATCGTCCGTATGTCTTCGAGCACTGGTCGCACCGGGGCGCCCTTTTGCTTTTGGCGGGCCACACCCACGGCGGACAGGTGAGGCTACCGTGGGTGGGACCACCGTTTGTGCCGTCGCTCTACGGCCGGAGATACGCGCATGGCCTTTTCCGTCGCGACGACACGTACATGTACGTGAACAGCGGCGTCGGCATGATCCCGCCGCCGGTGCGGTTCAACTGCCCGCCGGAGATTTCCTTCTTCCGCCTCGAAACGGCGCGAGGCTGAAGAATTGAACTCCCGCTTCGTCGTTTTCTGGCTGCGCGAGTTCTTCGCAGCACTCCCCAACTCGCACTTCGTGGCCGCATTCTCCGACTATCATGGAGTGGCGGGTTGCCAAGACGTGGTTACGACTTTGCTGCGCTAAACAGCTTCGTGACGTCCTCCGGCGTGGTGTCACGAAACTGGAAATAGTGCCGGTTGCCGATGGTGATCACAACCTGTCCCGCCTCCTCCTTGACTGGCAGCGATTTGCCGAACGGCCGCAAGACAGTCACGCGCGTGGCGGCGACGGGCAGGCGCAACTCGGCCGTGCCGCGTCTGGCCCAGATGAGAACGTAAGTATCGCCGGGCTGCGAGACGCGCTGGAACCGGAACGCCTTGAACGGGCTGCCGACTGCGAGCGGCACCTCCTTGATTTCGACCAGTTCGTGCCGGCCTTTTTCGTTGATGAACAGATGATGTTCGCGGCGCTGTGCGAGAATCTCGCGCTGGACCGGTGTGAGCGTGCCGTCCTTCGCATAGTTTTCCCAGATGGGGAAAGCGTGGTAGCACGTCACGTAATGCTCCTGCGATGGTTTGACGTTGCGAAGCAACCGGCGATGGGCTTCGGTGAGCCGGTTGCCCAGTCGCGCTTCTTCCCACGTTCGCAGCACGTCGGCGCAATCCTCGCCGCGCGGGTTGCTCTCCAGTTCCCTCGCCCGTATCTGGATGGAGATCGGGCAATCCCACGCCGCGGCGCGGCTGGCGATGTATTCGAATACGTCCGGACCGGCGCAGCCGCGCTTGCTGTCGCCAAAGTTGCCGAGCCAGCCAAACTCGATCCGCGAGAAGTCATGCACACGCGCCGCCGCCGATGGGCATGCCATCAGATCGCAGAAGTCTTTCATGCCGTCCGGCGGGGCGATGCGGTCGTAGGCGTTGCCGCGAGTGATCAGATGCCAGGCAAAGTTCGGGTAGCGCGGTGTTTCGGTGACCGGCGGCGGCGGATGCAAAAGACGCCAAACACGATATTGGGCGTTGGCGATGTGATACCAGTAGGGCGCGTGCACGTCCTCCGCGCCATCGAAATAGACCATCTCATAAGGACCCGTTTGCGAGACGATGTCCGCCAGCCGCCGCGCGGTTTCGTCCTGAATGTCGGTGTTCTGGTCGTAGCGGATGAAGATGTCCCACGTGTCCACGTCGAGCAGGCCGGCTTCCGTGCCATTCCGGTGAGCGGTGGCCGTGGTCTTCAGATGGCCACGCTCGCAGCCGGTGAATTGATACGGCGGCTGCGTTGTGTATTGGGTGTAGGCGATCAACTCGTCGCCGACGTGGAGAATGCGCCGCCCTTTGTCGAGCGTGCAGCCGGCAGGGTTCTCCTTCACCGCGACGGCGCCGGAGACGGCATCCAGAGGAGCCGCAAGGGTAAAGCGGCGCTCTTTGTGGAGCCGGTGATCAGGCACGGGGGTCGTGTAGGGGTCTCCTTTGCGCGCCTTACAGTAATGTATGTGCAGACCGACGTGCAGGCCGGCAGCGCGAATCATATCCGCAACCTTCTTCAGATCGCCCATGCCGTTGGGATACGATTCGTTCCACACGAAGTGGCCGGCGCCCTTGCTAAATGCAGTGTAGGAAAACAACACCATCCGCATGCCGGAGCGCTTGGCCCACGCGATGTAACGGCCGGCATTCTCCGGCGTGATGTAATCGGCCCAGAGATAGGAATATCGCTGCATCGGCGAGCGCCGCAGCCGCGCGCCCGGCGGCAGGTCGAGGTCGCGTTCTACCCCTTCCATCACGTCAAGGAAACGCGTCCGTGGCTTCGCGCAGCCGATCAGCACGGCACGCGCGCCGATCAAGCCGCTATCAGCCTCCGCCATGGTTTTCAGCGTCAGATGTCCGGCGTGTGACTCTGTCTGCGCATCGGTCCTTGCGTTTCCGACACAAAGGCAGACACCGAAACGATCGTCGCAAACGATGTTGAGCCACGCGCCGTGGTTCGGCAGCCTCCGGAGCGGCAGCCGCAGCAAGTCGAGGTGATGGACCGGCCCGCCCCGGACATCCGCGACTTCCAGCATGAGATAGTCGGCCCGCTTCACAACCTTGTACGTCACGCTGGCACCCGAGTCGCCAAAACCAATCGTCAGCCGGTCGTCCACCAAATCAGCCGACGCGGCCGGAAATGCGCGACCTCCCTGATACAACGGCGGCACCGCGTGCGCGTAGGTCCAGCCCGTTTCGTAAGCCCACTCGCCTCCGCAATAAACCACTGCCGCCGGCTCTGTGTCCGGTCGTGCGAGCAACTCGCGTCCTTCCGGCTTGGTCTTCAGGCTATGGACCGTACCCGACTTGTTGATTTCCAAGCGGAGCGTCGCGGTTTCCAAGACCACCGGTCCCGCGTAAACATCGGCGACAGCCAGAATTAACAGGATACCAGGAATTGAGACCACGCGGTGTTTCATGGCGGCTGTTTCCTGATAGTCTATCAGGTGTGGGTACTGCGATAAACGAAGAACAGCGCAATCACCAGCAAACCCGCGCTAGAAACAATGCCGCTACCGGGATGGTGCCCATGCGGCCCTGGATCGGCATGGAACTTGGAAAAATTGTCATAGACTACTTCAGGCCGGCCATGTACAGTTCGCGGCTCAACTTGCCAGAGGAATGGCAGTAAGGAGAAGACTATGTCAGAATTGATAAAGAAACTTGTGGTGCCGATCAGCGTGATTCTAGCGCTTATCGGGGTGGTGTTGGCTTGGTCTCGCGGCAGCGTTCATGCCAAGCTTCTGGATGAGGCGCGCACGCTCTCGGTGCAGGTCAACCAATTGCAGTCCCTCCAGATGGTCTCTCAACGGGTGGCCCAAGAGCTGCTGGTTTACAGCCAACGGCAGCCGGCGATTGACCCTACGTTGATTGCTTTCGGCCTGAAGCCCGCGCCGCAGCAGCCGGCCCAACAATCCTCTGCCACGCAGCCGGCCCGGTCGCAAAACTCCTCCTCATCCACTTCCGCTGCCCGCAGCCGCTAAACTATTTGGAATAGAACCATGAGCCAACCGAATTTCAAATCATCGGAAGAGTCGCCGATCCTCGGCATCAGCATCGCCGTTGTCGCCATCCTTGTGTTTATCCTGAGCTGGCGCGTCGGCTTGTATATCTCGCTGCAGAACACGAACCTCGACAGCAGCATCCAGAACATGAAGCGGCAGATCGAACAGGGTCAGCCGCTTGTGCAGAACTTCGCGCGCTTCCGCGACGCGTTGCTGCAATACGTCCAGCAGACCAAGGACGTTAATGTGGTGAAGCTGCTGGCAGCTTACGGTGTCGTTCAGGTTCAGCAACAGGCGCCGCCGGCCGACCAGCCAGCCGCGCCGGCAGCCGCCGCGCCGGCAATGCAGCCGACCACACCGGCCGCGCCCGCGAAGTAGCTGGCTCGTTGGAAAAGCCGTGTAGCGGCGTCCCGGGTGTTCTGCTTCTGTGAACGAAAGGCGAGGTGTATCCACATCTCGTCAGCTTCAGCTTCTCCGTCGGCGCAGACCCGCGGAGAAGTGTTCCTGAAGAACGGCACAAAAGGTTATTCCCCCCGTCGCGCAGCTACGCTAGTATTCTGCTGACGTGATGGATCAACCCAACGAGATTCCAGGCTACGAAATCCTGGCCAAGATCGGCGAAGGCGGTCGCGGTACCGTTTATCGCGCGCGCCAGTTGTCGCTGGACCGGCTTGTGGCCGTCAAGATCCTCGCGCCCGAGCTGGCCTCCGACGCCGAATACACAGCCAAATTCCTCCAAGAAGCCCGCGCTGCCGCCAAGCTCAGCCATCCTAATATTGTCCAAGCCATCGAAGCCGGCGTCCACCACGGCATCTGGTACTTCGTCATGGAATTGGTCGAAAGTGGTTCGCTCCACGAGCGTTTGGCCACTGTCGGCAAGTTCTCCGAACAGGAGACAATCGACGTCGCACAGCAAATGGGACAGGCGCTCGACTTCGCCTGGCGGCGCGTGCATCTGATCCATCGCGACATCAAGCCCGCCAACATCCTTCTCACGGCCGATGGCCGCGCCAAGCTCGCCGACCTTGGCCTCGCGCAGCGCCACGGCGCGCCCGCCGATAAGAGCGGTTTCACCGAAGGCACGCCGCAGTATTGCGCGCCCGAGCAATGCCGCGGCGAACCGAACCTCGACATTCGCACCGACCTCTACTCGCTCGGCGCTACGCTCTACCAGCTCATCTGCGGCCGTCCTCCTTTCGACGGCGACAATCCGGCCGTGGTCATGGGTAAACAAATCACCGACCCACCACCGCCGCCGCGCAGTCTCAACCCGAAAATCACGCCAGCGTTCGAGGCAATCATCCTTAAGCTGCTCGCCAAGAACCCGGCCGATCGTTTCCAGTCGCCCGCCGATCTTCTGAAGGAACTCGACCGCCTTCTCGCGCCCCCGCGGAGCGAGCCGGTCGTCGCTGCGTTCGCCACCATGGATCGCCGGCGCATCATAGCGCTTGTGTCAGCCGTCGTGCTCGCCCTTGTCGTCGTGATTGTCGGGGCCGTCGCCCTGCTCAAGGGATCCTCTCCCAGCGGAAAGCAAAAAGCCGCTATCAAATCGAAGAATGGCATCATCCAGAAAAAGCCTGACAACCTCCACGGGCCGGCGATTGCCACCGGCACGCAAGAAACCGCCGCGCTTACTCCTAAACCTTCCACACCCGTTCCGGCGACGCCAGC
This sequence comes from Verrucomicrobiota bacterium, assembly GCA_016235595.1. GTDB lineage: Bacteria > Verrucomicrobiota > Verrucomicrobiia > CAIQCK01 > CAIQCK01 > CAIQCK01. The sequence continues at coordinate 92,516 of JACRJX010000043.1, read as the reverse complement.
AACCCACGCCCCACTGTCGCCGCCGCCCGGCCCCACCGAGGCGCAAGTGCAGAAGCTCCTGACTGACGTCGCCGCCCTCGTCAAGGAATCCAGGTTCGCTGACGCTGAAACCGCGATTCGGAAGGCGCAGGAACAGTGGAAAAACGCTCCACTCCAGGTGCGGCTGAACATCGAAAACGCCTGGCATGAAACGCAAACCGCGCGCGCCAACCATGAGCAGAAAATGGCCAACGAAGCCGCAGCCAAGATCGCAGCTGAAGCCGCGCGCCGCGAGCAGGCCGAAGCCCAGGCACGCGCCATCATCGAGCCGACCGGAGGCTGGGCGCGAACCTTCTACATCGAATACGCCTGCCAATACATGGTCACCCAGCTCGCCAAAACCACGGACGCCGACGTTCGTGCGCGGCTCGAAGCCCGCTCCAGCGAACTGCATCTGCTCGCCGAATTGAAGAACCACCTGATCGCAAGGATCGGCAAGGGGGAGATGCTGGCGCGCGACTTCACACTCGTGCGCGGCCGGACACTTCAAGGCAAGCCAGTCAAAGCCACCGCCGACAGCCTCAGCATCGCCGTCGGTGTCGGCACCATCGCGCTGCGCTGGAGCGATCTGACGGAGCCAACCATCTACGCCATGCTCCAAGGCAGCGTCACCGCGCAACACAGCCGCGTCCTCGCCGCGCTGGCCCTCTATGCTTGGGAAACCGGCCGCGCTGACGACGCCCGTCGTTTTTACGACCAGGCCAAGACCGCTCTCGGCAACCAACTCCCCGAACCCGTCCGCCGCCGGGGCGAATCTCTGCCGTCAACTGAACAGAAGCAGTAATTGACTGTCCGTGACCTATCGCAACTCGTTCGTCGTGGCTCATCGGTCATGATTTCATGAAACGCTGGTTCCTCTACATCGCCGCCGCGTGGACATTTTTCGCGCTGACCTGGTGGGTCTGCGAGCGGTTGTTGATGACCGATGAGAAACGCGTGCTGCTGCAAATCGAATCGCTCGCGCGACTCGTCGAATCCGGCAACCTGTTCACGCTCGACGACGCCATCGCCCCCGACTACCGCGACGACTGGGACAACGACCGACGCACTCTCATCCTTGCCGTCCGCGCACTGCGACAACACTATCGCGACCTGGAAATTCATCTAGGCCGTGCCATCGTTCGCGTCAACAACGACGACGCCACCGCAGACTTGCACGCTTACGTCACTGGTCGTGTTGCTGGCGACACCCGGTTGGAAGGCGAACGTGGTGACTACCGCCTCACCTTCCGCCGCATGGAGAAAGAATGGAAACTGCGCGGCGTCACACGCAAAGAACCGGCACCGTGATGTTTCGGTTGGAACGAAGTTTTCCTGCGCTGCGCGGGAAGTTGTGGCAAGATAGGCGATTATGAAACTCATTCACAGCCTGTTGATCTGCTGGCTGGTGACCGCAGCGTGGGCTGCGCCATTGCGTCACGTTGAGGTCAGCGCCCGCGTCGAGCCAACGGTCGCGCATGCCGGCGAGACGGTGAAGATCGTCGTCACCGCCGTCGTAGACGAGGGCTGGCACCTCTACTCGCTCACCCAAAAGCCCGGCGGACCCGAGAAGACAACGATCACTCTGGCAGAAAATGCCGTCGTCGAGAAGGCAGGGGCGTTCACCGGTCCTGCGCCGAAGCGCGTGCGCGACGCGGCGTTCGACATGGATGTCGAGCAGCATGAGGGCAAGGTGGAGTTTGCCGCGCCGCTGGTGTTGAAAGCCGGCACGGCAGCGGGCAAGCAGAGGATTGAAGGCAGGATGCGCTTCATGCTCTGCAACGCGCAAAGCTGTCTGCCTCCAATGAATGCAGTGTTCGCGGCGGAGTTCACCATCGAATCGGGCGCGCCGCGGACGGAGTCTGTCTCGACGATTGCCGCCGCGCCATCCACGGAAGTGAAACCGGCGGCGGGAAAATTCGGCACCCAAGCCGACGGGTTGGGCGGATTGATCCTGCTGGCGATCGTCTCCGGCCTCATCTCGCTGCTGACGCCCTGCGTGTTCCCGATGATCCCGATCACCGTGAGCTTCTTTACCAAGGAAGCCTCGCACGACCGGCGGCGCGCGCTGCAACTCGCGGCAGTCTACGGCCTCGGCATCATCGCGACGTTCACGCTCGTCGGCGTAGTGCTCACGTTGCTGCTTGGGGCGGGCAGCGCCAACAAGTTCGCCGCCCACCCGCTGGTGAACATCGGCATCGGGTTGCTCTTCGTCGCGTTCGCGTTGAGCTTGTTCGGGTTGTTCGAGATTCAACTGCCGTCGTCGTGGATTGATGCGGCCCAGTCGCGCGCCGGCGCGGGCACCGTTGGCGCGTTGTTCATGGCGCTGGTGTTCACGCTGACGAGCTTCACGTGCACCGCGCCGTTTATCGGGCCGCTGCTGGTGGCGATCACGCAGGGCGCGTGGTTCTGGCCGCTCATCGGCATGAGTGTGTTCAGCGCGACGTTTGCGTCGCCGTTCGTGCTGCTGGCGCTCTTCCCTAGCTGGATCGCGCGGTTGCCCAGGAGCGGCGGCTGGCTCAACTCCACCAAGGTCGTGATGGGTTTCCTCGAACTCGCCGCAGCGATGAAGTTTTTCAGCAACGCCGACCTGATCTGGCAGTGGGACGTGTTCTCGACGCCAGTGGTGCTCGCGAGCTGGATCGTTCTCGCCATGTTGACCGGCCTCTACATCCTTGGAAAAATCCGGCTGCCGCACGATTCGCCAGTGGAAAGTGTCGGCGGCATGCGCGTGATGTTCAGCCTCCTGTTCTTCGTGCTGGCACTGGTGATGCTGCCGGGGTTGGTGAAAATTCCGCCGCCGAACCTGATTGACTCCTATCTGCCGACGCCGGTCGCGTTGAAGCAGCAGGAAAAGCTGACGTGGGGCGACGATTACGCGGCGGCGTTGAAACAGGCGAAGGCCGAAGGCAGGAGCGTGTTCATAGATTTCACCGGCTACACCTGCACAAACTGCCGTTGGATGGAAATCAGCATGTTCCCGCAACCGGAGATCGAAGCGGCGCTCCAGAAGTTCGTCCGCGTGCGGCTCTACACCGACGGCGGCCCGCACGGCCAGCAGAATCAGGATTTTCAGGTCGCACGCTTTGGCGACGCCGCCCTGCCGCTCTACGTCATCATGAGTCCTGACGACAAGGAAGTCGCGCGCTTCGCCGGCATGACCCGCGACGTAAAAGCGTACCTGGAGTTTCTCAAGAAGGGGTTGTAGGAGGGTTAGGAGTTCGTTCTTGAATCAGTCTTGTGTGGCATACGACGCCCGCCTATTGAAAAAGTGAGTGTCCAAATAATGGCTGCCTTACGGTAAGCCTTCATGAACTCAGTCCATTCGGCCTCACGCAAGTCATTGCGGAGCAAAAAACTCTCACATGTCGCCATCTCAAGATCCAGATAGGCTCGGTTCCAGTCAGTAATCTGTTGGAAAGCCGAACTTACTTTCATCCTCAAATCGATGCGGTCGGGAGTTGATGAAGCGATAGTCAAGTCCGCGCGAAGCCGCGTCATGTCATACGAGATGAGGTTCCATAGAATATGACCTCTCTTCGCAACAAAAGGCGCGGCAGATGTGTCAGAGAAAAGAAAGCGCCTCGCTGACCAAAAGGAAATCAGCTTTTGCTGTGCACCCTCCGTCCACGCCGCTTCAATGGTCTTCGCAACTAGTATCATGGCAAAAACCTCGCTGGGCACTCCGAACGCCCATTAAGTATTGGACAACCTTGCTTGTAATGCGGCCAGACTTTCGCGTCGGCGTTTCAGCGTGTCCAGAACATTTCATGTCGGGTAGGGCGAAGCGTCCCCGCTGAGCCGTCATCACTAGCGCTGCAATGGTTGCGGCTCGCCAGGGACGGCTCGCCCCACCCAAGGGCGCACTGGCCGGGCGTTTCTCCGTTTCAGGAGGACCAAGCAACAGACTTGGAATTCCGTTCTACCTCAAACTTGGTAAATCCGGCTCACTCCGATTTCAACCGGCCATATGAGACCCAAAGAACACCACAAAAGCACGATGGCTGGATCGCGGAATGGGCGGTGGCGGTCACGCGGGTTTCCGGCCCCATGACTGAAAGCATGGGCCGTGGACAACAAGCGTGTCTGGGTTGTCAATACGCTGTCGCAAAGCTTCGCCTCGTGAAATGCGACCATGCCGCCGGACCGCCTCCTGAGGTCGGCAGCTACGTTTTGGTTGCGGCTGCGCCGCGCTGGGATAAGATGACCCATCATGAACCGATTGTCAGTCATCCTGGGGTTGTCGCTTCTTGTTGCCTGCGGCGCCCGTTACAGCCATGCCGCGGGCGGCACGATGCAGCAGGTCATCGCCGGGCTGCCGAACGACGCCAGCGTGCGAGTTATTTTCACCGACGTGCTCGGCGACAAGAAGTCCATCCGCAATGACCTCCAGGTTTCCCCCGAGCAGACGTTTCATCTCATTCTGCGTGAGGCGAAGCCGGCGCCAGCGTCGAAGGGCAAGCAGACGCAAGACCGCTGGCAGTTGCTGGTCCATGCGCGCGAGTGGAACGGCCAGGAATCGCTCGAAGCAGACAGCCTCGCCGAGAAGAAACTCATCTGGCTGTTGCATCGGCGCGCCACCGCCACCACCGACCCCATCGAGAAACAAAACGCTTCCACGCTGGTCGGGGTTCTGATGAACCGGAGACAATCCTTTCCCGCGCCGAACAGCGGCAAGTGGATGTTGCGCAGCGCGGCGCTGACCAAGAAACCGTGAACCGCCGTCAACCAACCCCGCGTCCCCACTGACACCGCTCATGCACGCTGACCTTCTGGCCGACATCGGACGATGTATTCTTGTTTCGGTGGCGCTTGCCTACGTGGCGCACATGATCCGCCAGCCGTTGCTTCTGGCCTACATCGCCACCGGCGTGTTGCTCGGCAAAGAGATGGGCTTCGGCTGGCTCAATGACGTCCACAGCATCGAAACCATCAGCGAGATCGGCCTGATTCTGCTGCTGTTCATGATTGGCCTGGAGATGGATCTGAAGAAGATCCGCGAGGCCGGCAAGGTGGTGACGCTGACCGGTGTGGTACAGATCGGTGTGTGTGTGACGCTGGGCTGGCTGTTTTTTCGCTGGCTCGGCATCGGCGGAGGGCAGTTCGACGCGCTTTATCTGGCCGTCTGCACCGCGATGAGCAGCACGCTCATCGTCGTCAAGCTGCTTCATGACAAGTTCGAACTCGATACGCTGCCGGGCCGAATCACACTCGGCGTGCTGGTGTTGCAGGACGTCGCCGCCATCCTGTTTATCGGCGTCCAACCGAACCTCCAGGACCCGCGTTTCCTGCCAGTGCTGCTGTCGTTCGTCAAGGGCGTCGGCCTGATCGCCGCGGCGTTCGCCGCCACACGCTATGTGCTGCCGCCGCTGTTCCGCCGCATCGCGAAGGTGCCGGAGCTGGTCCTGGCTGGCTCGCTGGCGTGGTGTTTCCTCGTCGTGGCCGCCGCCGACGCCGCGGGACTGAGCCGCGCGATGGGCGCGCTCATCGGCGGCGTCAGCATCTCGACGTTCCCCTACAATCTCGACGTCATCAGCAAGCTCACCAGCCTGCGCGATTTTTTTATCACGTTGTTCTTCGTCGCGCTGGGGGCGGGCATCCCGCGGCCGACGCCTGAGTTGCTGTTGGCGGCCATCGGCTGCGCGATCTTCGTCGCTGCGTCCCGCTACGTCAGCGTCACCCCGCTGCTGCTGGGCCTGCGCAACGGCCATCGTGTCAGCCTCATCACCGCCATCAACCTCGCCAATGTCAGCGAGTTCTCCATCGTCATCGCCGCCGTCGGCCTCAAGGACGGCCACATCAGCCAGGCTGCGCAGACGCTCATCGTGCTCGCGTTCGCCGTGACTGCGACCGTGTCCACCTACAAGATTGCCTACAACTTCGAACTGCATCGTGTGATCAGCCGATGGCTGAAACGCTGCGGTGTGCGCGACCTCGATCAGGCCGAGCAACATCTCGAGACCGAACATCCGCGGTTGATGCTGCTTGGCTTCGCCAAGGTGGCCAGCTCGCTGCTGGAAGAGATCGAGCGGCGTGCGCCCGTGCTCAAGGAACGGATGGCCGTTGTGGACTTCAATCCCGAAGCCGTCCACGAGCTCCGGCGGCGCGGCATCCAGGTCCACTACGGCGATATCAGCCACACCGACTCGTTGCGCCACGCCGGCATCGAGAAAGCCGAGATCATCATCTCCACGATCCCGGACCATTATCTGAAGGGCATCAACAACCTGCGCATTCTCCATCTGGTCCGTCAGGTCAACCCCAAGGCGCAGGTCGTCGTGACGGCGGAGACGCTGGCGGCGGCGCGGGAACTTTACAAGGCCGGCGCCGACTACGTCAGTGTGCCCCGCCTGGACGTTGCCGCCGACCTGCTGCCGGCGCTGGAAAAACTGGTTGCCGGGGCCACCGACAGCGACCGCGAGGCATTTCAAGCAGCCGTCAAACAGCGTCACGAAATCATTCCATGAACCGCTACCAACCCCTGCTCGACACTGCCATTGCCGCCGCGCGTGCCGCGGGAGAACTTCAGCGCCGTCATTTCCACCGCCCGTTGCGCGTGACCGCCACGATGGCCCACGACATCAAACTCGAACTCGATGTCCGCAGCCAACGCATTATCGAACGCGCCATCCTCCGCCGCTTTCCCGGCCATGAGATTCTCGGCGAGGAAGACACGAGGGAATCCAAAATCCAAAATCCAAAATCCAAAATCCGCTGGGTGATAGACCCGATCGACGGCACGGTGAACTTCTTCTACAACATCCCCGTCTTCTGCGTCAGCATCGCCGCACAAGAGCGTGTCATAAAACCCAATGGGCAACACGAATGGCGCACTGTCGTGGGCGTCATCTACGACCCGATGCGCGACGAAATGTTCTCCACAGCGCTCGACCAGCCCACCCGCCTCAACGGCCGGGTCGTCCACGCCTCAAGGCGGCGCAAACTCGCCGACACGATTTGCACCGTCGCGTTTTTCAAGGACAAGGAAACCATCCGGCGCGGTCAGGCGGTCTTCAACGCGCTGCTGCCGCGCGTACGCAAACTCCGCCTACTCGGCGCTGCCGCGCTCGATCTGGCCTACGTCGCTTGCGGGCGATTCGACGCTTACGCCGAGTTCGGCGTGAAACTCTGGGACATCGCTGCCGGCCTGCTGTTGGTGGAAAACGCCGGCGGCAAGACGCTGGTGCGCCCGACAAAGGAAGAGCACGGCTACGCGCTGCTCAGCATGAGCGGCGCGATCCCGCGGTTGCCGCAGATCGTGAAGTGGTGATGGATCGCGTCAACGCGGCGCAGGCAACTCGCAAACAGGATAAGCGGGACGTCTGTCCCACTTTCAAAGCCGCTCAGTGTTTGGCGGTCTTTTCTTTCAACGGCGCGGCCGCAGGCGCTGCTGCGTTGAACGCAGCCAGATAGTCTCCGAGGGCGGCGATTTCTTCCTTCGTCCCGACCAGACGCGGCATGAAGGCGCGATAGGGGGAATCCGGCTTGTAGTCGTGCAGCAGCGTCAACAGGTTGCCAATGGCTTCGCGGTTGCGCTCGCCGAGCAGACTTTTGATCGAGCGGTAACCGTTGACGGTGTGGCAGGCCATGCATTGGCCGCGGAACATCGCTTCACCCCGCGCCAGTTTGGGGTCGCCACCCTGGCGCATCCAGAACGAATGCGTGAGGTAGCCTTCGGCGTTGAGCTTGTCCACGCTCGCCACACGAACGCCGTTGGAGAACATGTAGCGGCCGATCACGTAAGGTTTACGGAGCGTTTCGCGGGTGTGCTCGCCGGCTGCGGTGGCGAACAGCGCCAGGACCACCACAGTCATCGCCTGACCGAAACGGAACTCGACGGGCGTCCGCCACGCGAAGAGATACGTCACGGCGACGATGACGGCGGAAGTCACGACGACGATCAGCACCGAGCGGGTGACCTGCGTGAACATGCCCGGACCGATGGTCGAGATGCCCAGTTGCAGCAGCGCGCGTTGCGACTCCGGCACCGTCCAGAGATACCAGACGAACGCCAGCGGCAGCAGCACGAACGTTGGCAACAGCCAGTTCGCGCTCCAGCGAACCATCGTTGTCTTCAGTTCCGGCTCTTTCGCGCCGTCAATGCGGCTGCATGTGACCAGCGCCCAGACGCCGGCCAATGAGGCGCAGATGAGGCAGCGGATGGCGAGGTTTGGCCAGTAGGTAGGGTTAAAGAACGCCTGCCAGAACCGGCTTGCTTCCTGACCCGTGCCGGCCACCGCCAGCCACGCGTCGCCGGGCGTGAGCATGAACGCGAGGATGCCGTTGATGATGACGAGCGTGAAAAAGGAGGTCGCCGCGTAGAGCCAGCCGACCTTCAGATGCAGCGCGTCCGAAACGCGGCCCCACGTGTAGTAGTAAACCGCCGCCGTCGTCAGCTCGGCGATGAAGAACACCCACTCCATCGCCCAGCCGAAGACGAAGTTATGGATGAGCGCGCTGGTGCCCTCGGGATTGGCCAGCCCGATGGCGAACCAGATGCCGACACCGGAGACCGTGCCAAACACGCCGGTGAGGATGAGGAAGAACTTCGAGTGGCCCCGCAGTACCTTCAGCCAGTCACGCCGGTCCTCGCGCAACGCCTTGTGTTCCGCCAGCGCGAGGTAGAACCCGCCGCCGACGGCGAACAGCGCGATCATCATGTGGAAGATCGCAATAATGCCGATCACCCAGCCGCTTCCGATATACGGCACGTCCCAGAACGGATAGTTCATAGCGTTTGCAGCCTTCGTCTTTTTCTAAATCGCCAGATACGCCCAGATCGTCGTGACCATCAGCGCGATCAGCGCGAACAGCCCGAAATACGTTGCGCGCCGTGCGCGGCGGCCGGCTTCCTTCGTGTTGTCGTAGAGCGGAATCAAGAACCACAAAACCATTCCACCCGTGAAGACCCCGATGCCGAGGATTTCGCCGAGCGTGCCGGGAAACCAGTCTCCAAAGATCTTCAGAACCTGAAACTGGCTCATGAAATACCACTCAGGGTGAATACCCAACGGCGATGGCTTGAGCACGTCGGCCTGCGGTCCCAAATCCCACGGAAACAGGAACGCCAGCACGCAGAGGACATTGAACGCGACAAGCCACATCGCGAAGTCCTTCATCATAAAGGTCGGGACAAACGGCTCGCTCTTGCGCTGCGCTTCCGGCTTCGCCTCTTCCGACGGCGGCACGGCGTTACCATGCTTCTGCACCAGCCAGAGATGGAAGCCGAGCAGCAGCAGGAAGATCGCCGGCAGCACCACCACATGCAACGCGAAGAACCGCTGCACCGTGTAGGCGTTCACATCCGGCCCGCCGCGCACCAGGTCGGCCAGCTTCGGCCCGATCACCGGCATCGTGGAGGGAATCTCCATGCCCACCTTCGTCGCGAAATACGCCAGCTCGTCCATCGGCAGCAGATAGCCGCTGAAGCCGAAGATCATCGTCATGCCCAGCAGCCCGACGCCGCTCCACCAGCCGAACTCGCGCGGCTTGCGGTAGGCTTTCATGAAGAAGACCGAGAACATGTGGACGAAGATCGCCGCAACCATCAGGTTTGCCGACCATGAGTGGACCGACCGCACCAGCCAGCCGAAGTCGGTGTCGTAGGTGATCTGCCGCACTGAATCGTAAGCCTCCGGGCCGGGCCGGTAGTAGAGCAGCAGCAGCACGCCCGTCACGCATTGGATCACGAAGAAGAACAACGACAGGCCGCCCCAGTAATACCAAAACGCCTGCGAATGAACCGGAACAGTTTTGTGCTTCGCGAACTGCACCCACTCCTCCAGACCGAGCCGCTCGTCCGCCCACGCGTAGATGGATGAAAAGAAAGCTTTCATGCGCCTTGCGGACTCCTTGAAACGATGACCGCCACGTCCATGACCTTCACCGCGTAACGCAGCAACGGTTTCGGCGGCGGACCACTCACGTTGCCTCCGGTCTTCGGGTCATACACGCCGCCGTGACAGGCACAGTGGATGCGTTTCTTGTCCGCCTCGTAGCTGACCGTGCAACCGAGATGCGTGCAGACCGCCGTGAGCGCCGTCCACGAGCCATCGTCGTGATGGATCAACAGGCTCGGCTTGGAGCCGAACTTGAACATCATCGCGCTGCCGGGCGCGAGCTTCTGCGCGTCCTTCAGCGTCACCTCCGTGACCGCAGCCTCTTTCGCCGATTTCTCCACCGGTGACGCCACATAACGATAGACCGGATAGGCCATTCCCGCCGCATAGACGACACCCGCGCCACCGAGCACGGCGCGCAGAAACGTCTGCCGCGAGCAGCCGCAGCCATTGCCGGCCTGCGGGTTGTTGTTGGAGTTTGTTTTGCTCATCAGACCACCTTTTCCGAAACCGGTTTGGCGCGCAGCATCACCCACACCAGCCAGCCGATCATCGCCAGCCCGGCGGCGAACAGCGCGAGGAACAGCGCGACCACCGACCAGTTCGTTACGATCGTTCGCTGCCACACATCGTAGCCATTGCCCAGCAGGGTCAGATCGCGGATGCCATCGCGGAACACCACCCAGCCGAGCACGGCCACGAAGCCAAACGTCACGCCCAGCCAGCCCGCCGCGGCCGTCGTCGGTTTCTTGAAGCCAGCCCACACGCCCGTCAGCAGAATCAATCCCGCCGCCGCAAACCATGTCAGGCCCGCGCTGAGATAAAGCGGACTCGCCACCAGTCCCTTGAGAACCTTGTCCGGTTGATTGTGGAACACGAAATGAGCGACGAGCACCTGTGTGATCACCGCCGCCACCGCCAGTTTGCCGCCGAGGCCGGCGAGATAACTGCGCACGGAGGCTTCGATCTGGTTCCGTCCCGCGAGCCAGACCATCCCCATCCCGGCGAACACCAGCCCGCCCGCCAGCATGAACAGCCAGCGTGGCGTCAACGTTGGGTCGGGAGGCGGCAAGTAATTGCCCATCGCAGACGCCGAATACATCGCCGTCCACACCTCCGGCCGGATCATCAAGGTCATGGTGGTCGAGTAAATCCTCGCGATGGTTCCCGCCACCAGCACCGCAAGCAATCCCAGCCACCACGCCGACCGGCCGCGCGCGACATTCGCATCGAACCGGTAGAGCAGCCAATAGCAGGCCATCAGCAGCAGAATCACCGAAATCCAATACGCGCCGATCAACACGCTGCTGGTGTAGAACGCGCGGCCGTAGAGCACCTGCGCAAACAACAGCGGCGGCACGCCGAGGTTGATCACGTACGTCATCACGATCGGCAACCGGCGCGTGAGCGATGCCGCTGCGTTCAGTCGTAATAGAGGCGCGCCGCCACGGAGCCCGCCGAAGAAACAGAGGCATGTCGCCACGAGTAACCCGCCGAGCAACAACTCGACGGCGCAGAAATGCAGCGTCAACGTCACGATGTGCAGCAGTTTGAACAGCCACACGGGCGCCGGCAGCGGAATTGGATCAACCGCAGGAAACGCGCTCATAACAAATATCCAAGTCATAACCTCCAACCCATCTCTGGCCTCACCATCGAATCAGCGCAACCTCTAAACCATGAACGGCGCTTTCGCAAGCGCCTCGTGGACGTCGGCAACATCATTGCCCACGTCAGCTCAGGTTGCCAACATTAACGAGTTTGCCCTTTGATTCATTACGAAATCGTCATCTCGGATGTCGTCTTCATTTTTGACTCACTGCAAGGCGATAGTATAGTTCGTCGCAGCCGAGCATCAGGTTCGTGTTACTTTGGCGGTCCAGGTGGAGCAAAGCTTAAGCGCGGTATCCAACAGGAGGTGTCACATGATGAGCAAAAAACTCTCCCGCACGTCCGAAAACAAGGTTATTTCCAAATTCCCACGGCTCGGCCTTCTGCTTTGCCTGACCGTGGCCGTGGTGACCACCGGTTTCAACGCCCAGGTTGCCGCGGCAGCGGACGCCCGGCCCGACCGCATTCTCATCCGACCCAAAGCCAACGTCACCGAAGTGAGGTTGCGGTCACTCTATGCCACCCACGGCATGCGCCAGCACAACCACATGACGCAGAATCGCGTCCGCGTGATGACCGTGTCTCCGGCCCAGCGCGATGCGGTGATGCAATCGCTCAAGAACAACGCGAACATCGAGTTCGCCGAGCTTGACTACATTGCCCGCCCCTGCCTGACACCGAACGATCCTTACTATGCGAGCGGTTCCGAGTGGCACCTGCCCAAGATCCAGGCGCCCTCGGCTTGGGACGTCACCACCGGCCGGACGAATGTCATTCTCGCCGTTGTGGATAGCGGGGTGGATGTGGCACATCCCGATCTGGCCGGGCGATTGCTGCTGGGCTGCGACATCGTCAACAGCGACTCTGATCCCTCCGATGACAACGGCCACGGAACCGCTGTCACCGGCACGGCGGCAGCTGCGGGTAACAATAGTGTCGGCGTCGCGGGCGTTGCCTGGAACTGCCTGATCCTGCCGATCAAGGTCACCGACTCCACCGGATCGGCCAGCTACTCCGACGTGGCCAACGGCATCATCTACGCCGCCGACCACGGCGCGCGCGTCATCAACATCAGCCTCGGCGGTTCCTACGCATCGAGCACGCTGCAAAGCGCGATTGACTACGCATGGAACAAGGGTGTGGTCATCGTGGCTGCCGCCGGCAACTCCGGGAGCAGCCAGCCGAATTATCCCGGTGCCTGCAACCACGTCGTTGCCGTTTCCGCGCTACAGCAAAACGATACGCTGGCGAGTTGGAGCAGCTATGGCTCGTTTGTCTCGCTCGCCGCGCCCGGCGTCGGCATCTGGACCTGCAATACCAACGGCGCTTATGCCTCCTGGTCCGGCACGTCGTTCTCCAGCCCCATCGTTGCTGGTGTCGCCGCGCTCATCGCCTCCGCCAACCCGGCGCTTTCCAACGAACAGATCGTCAACATTCTCAAGACGACCGCTAACGACCTCGGCGCGACTGGCTACGACACCTCTTACGGCTACGGCCGCGTCAACGCCTACGGCGCCGTCACAGCCACCGGCGCGACCACACCGTCCGACACCCTTGCGCCGAGCGTCGCCATCGTCACGCCGGCCAGTGGCAGCGTCCTCAAGGGCACGGCGAGCATCTCGGTCCGCGCCAGTGACAACGTGGGTGTAACCCAGACGGCATGTTATGTGGACGGCACGTTGATTGGCACCAGCACCAATGCCGCTGCGACGTTCTCATGGAACAGCACCACCGTGGCCGACGGCACGCATGTGCTTCAAGCCCGCGCCCGCGACGCGACCGGAAACATAGGCGTTTCGACGGATGTCAGTATCACGGTCCAGAATGCCGCCGATAGCAGCGCCCCCGTGGTCACGATCTCCTCGCCAACCGACGGCAGCACAGTGAAGGGTGTCATCAGCATCACCGTCAGTGCCACGGATGACACCGGTGTTGCACAGGTGAACTGCTATCTTGACGGCAGCCTCCTCGGCAGCCGTAACAGAACCAGCGCGACATTTGGCCTCGACACGACCAAGGTCAGCAATGGCACGCATACGCTGCTGGCCCACGCCTACGACACTTCCGGCAACATCGGCACCTCCTCGACCGTCAGCTTCACTGTCCAGAACACGGTGGATACGACCGCGCCAACCGCCACGATCACCTCACCCACCGACGGCGCCACTGTTCGTGGACGCGTCAGCATCGTCCTGAACGCCACCGACGATGTCGCTGTCACGCGGACCGAGTGTTTCCTCGACAACCGGTTGATCGGCAGCCGTCGCGGGTCAGCCGCCACTTTCGCCCTGGACACCACGCTCGTATCGGACGGCATACACACGCTGCAGGCGCGGGCCTATGACGCGGCCGGTAACGCGGGTGTTTCGCCCACCGTCAACATCGTCGTCCAGAATATCGTCTCAGGGATCGGCCCGACCGTTGCCATTACCTCGCCGGCCAATGGCAGCACGGTCAGCAGCCAGCAGCGGATTACAGTCAAGGCCAGTGAAACCGGCCACCGCATCACCGAGGTGGATGTTTATATTGACGGTTGGTACGCCGGCTACAGCCGGCAGGCGAACCCGGTGTTCATCTGGAACACGAGCAACCTGGCCAGAGGCACGCACACATTGCAGGCTGTTGCCTGGGACGAATTGAGGCGCGCGGGCGCTTCACCGGTGATCACCGTCCAGAAGTGATCACCAGCGGGTTTTGCCGAAACCGCGCGGTTGCTGCATGATAGCGCACGCAGGGGGCAGGGTCGTGTCTGCCAGGGCGGGTTTTTCGCTTCCAGTGAGAAAAATAACAGCAACTTTCTCAGCCACGAGATGTTAGACAAACAGCGCAAGGGTTTTATTCCCGCGCAAGATCGAGTATAAAAAGGCCTGAGAAAGCTGGATGAAGATGCGCATTTTTTCAGTGGTGATTCTTTTGGCAGCGTGGGTTGGGACCACCACACCAAAGGCGGAAGGAAACCCATTTGAAAGCGACGCCGCCCTGTCGACACAGACCCCGATTGACGAGTGCGTCTTCGCCAAGCTGAAGAAGCTGAACGTCGAGCCGGCCAGAATTTGTTCGGACGCCGTGTTTGTGCGGCGCGCTTTCCTCGACGTCATCGGCACGCTGCCCACGGCAAAAGAGGCGAGCGAGTTCCTGGAGGACAAGGACCCGAAGAAACGCAGCGCGTTGATTGACCGGTTGCTGGAACGCGACGAGTTCGCCGACTACTGGGCGATGAAGTGGGGCGATTTGCTGCGGATCAGGGCGGAGTTTCCCATCAACCTCTGGCCCAACGCCGCCCAGGCGTATCATCGCTGGGTCCATGACTGTCTGCGCGAGAATATGCCGTATGACAAGTTCGTGCGCGAGATGCTCACAGCCAACGGCAGCAATTTCCGCGTTGGACAGGTCAACTTCTATCGCGCCGTCCAGAGCAAAGACCAGGAAACCATTGCGAAGGCCGTTGCGCTGACGTTTATGGGAACGCGGGCTGAAAAGTGGCCCAAAGAACAACTGGCCGGCATGGCGCAGTTCTTCTCGAAGATCGCCTTCAAGCAGACCGGGGAATGGAAAGAGGAGATCATCTTTTTCGATCCCGCCAAGACCGCCACGCTGGCAACCAACAGCCTTGAGCAGGCGACCACGGCGCCGGCGGAGGCTGCGGAGAAGAACGGGAATAAGAAGAAGAGCGAAGGCTCGAAGTCAGCCAAACTAACGGCAGTCTTCCCGGACGGCACGCAAGTCAAGATCGCCGAGGGCCGCGATCCGCGGGTGGTCTTTGCCGACTGGCTGATTACGGCAAAGAATCCCTGGTTCGCACGCAACATCGTCAATCGCGCCTGGTCGTGGTTCATGGAGCGGGGCATCATCCATGAGCCGGACGACATCCGGCCCGATAACAAACCGGTGAATCCCGAGTTGCTCGCGTATCTGGAGAAGGAACTGGTTGCGGGGAAATATGATCTCAAGCACCTCTTCCGACTGATCCTGAATTCGCAAACGTATCAACTCTCGTCTGTGCCGAAGACCAAATCGCCCGAGGCCGAGGCAAACTTCGCGAGCTATCCGCTGCGCCGGCTGGAAGCGGAAGTGCTCATTGATGCGCTGAACCAGATCACCGGCACCACGGAGAAATATTCCAGCCCGGTCCCGGAGCCGTTTACGTTCATCCCGGAGGATCAGCGCTCGATCGCCCTGCCCGACTCGAGCATCACCAGTTCGTTCCTGGAAATGTTCGGGCGTCCATCGCGCGACACAGGTCTGGAACTGGAGCGCAGCAGCAAACCCACCGCCGACCAACGGCTGCACATGCTGAACTCCAGCCATATCCAGCGCAAGATCGAGGGCAGCCCGAAGCTGCAAGCCCTTTTCTCATCCGGCGCCAGCAAACCTCCCAACAAGCGGGGCAAGTTCCGCAGGGAATCAAATCCCAACCCGGCCGCCGAAACCAGGAAGCCGGGCGAGGTGATCAACCAACTTTACCTCACCATCCTGTCCCGTTTTCCGACGGAGCAGGAGATGAAGACCGTGTCGGAATATATGCAGGCCACCACTTCCAAACGCGAAGCGGCGATGGATCTGGCATGGGCATTGTTCAACAGCGCAGAGTTCTTGTATCGGCATTGAAGCCGCAGGCGTAACCCAAGAAGGAGTCGTTATCATGAGCAAGTTCACGCAGGACAAAGTGGCAGATATAATTACAGACTCGAATGGCAGCCGCATCAGCCGGCGCGAGGCGATGCGGCGCGGTCTGGCTGGCGCGGCCGGGTTGCTGATGGCCGACGGCTGGTCAGTCCGTGCTTTCGGTGAAACGGGTGCGGCGAAGCCCAAGACAGCCAAAGCCAAGTCCGTCATCCAGATTTGGATGTGGGGCGGCCCCTCCCACATGGACACGTTCGACCTGAAACCCGACGCGGGCCAGGATTATGCAGGCCCGCTCAAACCGATCCCGACCAACGTGGATGGCATCCAGATTTGCGAACTGCTGCCGCAACTGGCCAAACAAGCCGACAAGTATTCCATCATCCGTAGCATGACCCACGGCAACAGTGGCCACGAGACAGCCGCCTACATGGTCCAGACCGCGCGCAAGCCCGGCGACGGCCAGGTTTACCCGTCGGTCGGCGCGGTCGTCTCTCTCTTCAAGGGCTACACCGCCGGCTACAAAGGTCTCATCCCGCCTTACATCGTCATGACGCAGTTGCAGGGCCGCTTCTCGGAGGCTGGCTTCCTCGGCTCGCGCGCGAAACCATTCGCCACCGGCGGCGATCCGTCGCAAGGCAAATTCGTCGTCGAGGGCGTTGTTGCGCAGGGCATCAGCGAAGAGCGGCAGAAGAACCGCCGCGAGTTCCTTCACAAGCTGAACTCGCTGGATCAGGCGATGCCGGGCAACGAGCGGCTGGCGGCGGCGGCGCAGTGCGAGAAACAGGCCTACGACCTCATCCTCGGAGACGCCGGCAAGGTGTTTGACCTTTCGCAAGAGAAGGACGAACTGCGCGACCGCTACGGAAAGAGCAAGTTCGGTCAGTCCTGCCTCGTAGCGCGGCGGCTCGTCGAGCGCGGCGTGCCATACGTCACCATCAACTTCGAAGGTTGGGACACGCACAAAGGCAACTTCCAGTCCATGCAACGTAAGTTGCCGGAGTTGGACAAGGGGTTCGCCACGCTGCTGCAGGACCTGGCCGATCACGGCTTGCTCGACAGCACCATCGTCTGGTGGGGCGGCGAATTTGGCCGCACGCCGAAGATCGCGTGGGAAGCGCCGTGGAATGGCGGACGTCACCACTACGGCAAGGTTTTCTGCCACGTCGTCGCCGGCGGCGGCTTCAAGGGCGGCCGCGTGGTCGGCTCGTCCACCGAGAAGGGCGAAGAAGTCAAGGAGCGTCCGGTTTATCCAGTGGACCTCATTGGCAGCATGTATGAACTGCTCGGCATTGACGGGACCGCAAAGCTGCCTCATCCGCAGGGCCTTGACGTGACCGTACTGCCCAGTGGCTCGGTCGCCGGCTCCACGGGCGGACGGTTGACAGAAATCATGTAAGCATTGCCGGCTGGACACTTTTGTCCTGCCTTCAGAATGGTTGAGCGCAGGCCAGACACTCGTGTCTGGCCTGCGAGTCTATAAAGTTCTTATGAATTCGTTACGATGGCATCTGATGGTTGGTTGTGCGGCGTTGTTGGCAGTGACGTCGTCAACACACGCGCAGAAACAAGGGCGGACGTTTTCGATCGGTTATTGTTACCCGGCAGGAGCCCGGCAAGGAACCACATCCGAACACATCATCGCCGGCCAGTTCCTCAATAGCGTCACCAACGTCTTCGTCACCGGCGGCGGCGTGCAAGCCGTCGTCACCGATTTCTACAAGCCGATCACGACGGGCGAATTCAACAGACTGCGGGGAAGGATGGAAGAGTTACTCGAGAAACGGGAGTATCTCTCGAAAGGCACCGTCTCAATCCGGTTCAAGGGCTCCAAGGATGGCAAGAAGGACAAGTCCAAGACCGACAACGTTCCGGACAAGTTTACGCCGCCCAACAAAACGCCCGAGGCGCTGGCGAAAAAATATGCCAACGCCAAGTGGACGCCGGAAGACGACAAGGAAATGGCTGAGATCCGCAAGAAGATGGCCACGCTCGTCCGCCGTCCCGCCAATCCCGCCATCTCCGAACTGGTCACCGTCCAGATCACTGTTGCGCCGGACGCCCAGCCGGGCCAGCGCGAGATCAGGCTCGCCACGGCCAGCGGATTGTCGAACCCGGTCGTGTTCTGCGTCGGCCAGTTGCCGGAGTTCTCAGAGGAAGCCTCGCGGAACATCGCCGAACAGAAGAGCCAGATATCGAAGGTTGCCTTCGGTCCCAAGAACAGGAAAGCCAAGGCCGAACTCAAAATCACCCTGCCGGCGACCGTAAACGGCCAGATACTGCCCGGCGAGGTGGATCATTGCCGTTTCACCGCCACGAAAGGCCAGAAGCTCGTTATCGCCGTTCAGGCGCGGCAACTCATCCCTTATATTTCCGACGCCGTGCCGGGCTGGTTCCAAGCCACGCTCTCGCTTTACGACGCCAAGGGCAAGGAACTGGCCTACGACGACGATTTCCAATTCAACCCCGACCCGGCCCTTTACTACGAGATTCCCGCTGACGGTGAATACGTCATCGAGATCAAGGATTCGATCTTCCGCGGCCGGGAGGATTTTGTCTATCGCATCACCGTCGGTGAGATTCCGTTCGTCACCAACATCTTCCCGCTCGGGGGTCCCGCCGGCGAAAAGACGACGGTGCAGTTGAAAGGCTGGAACCTTCCCGCCTCCAGCCTCACGCTCGACGACAGCGGCAAACTCCCTGGTATCTACCCGTTCAGCGTCCGCAAGGACAACCATGTTTCCAACTTCGTGCCGTTCGCCGTGGACACGCTGCCGGAATGCCTCGCCGAGAAGTCCAAACATGGAAAGTCGAACGCCCAGCGCGTCACCCTTCCGATTATCATCAATGGCCGTGTTGCCAAGCCCGACGATTTCAACGTCTTCTGCTTCGATGGCAAGGCCGGCGACCAAATCGTTGCTGAGGTGATGGCGCGCCGACTCAACTCACCGCTTGATTCGGTCTTGAAACTCACCGACGCCACCGGCAACCAAATCGCCTTCAACGACGACAACACGGACAAGGGCGCCGGTCTCACCACCCATCACGCCGATTCCTACCTCACCGCGACGTTGCCAAAGAATGGCACCTACCTGTTGCGCCTGAGTGACACCCAGCACAAAGGCGGTCCCGAATACGCCTATCGCCTCCGGTTGAGCGCGCCGCAGCCCGACTTCGCCTTGCGCGTCGTGCCTTCCAGCATCAACGTTCGCGCCGGCGCGACTGTTCCCGCCACCGTCTATGCGGTGCGCAAGGATGGGTTCACCGGCGATATCATTCTCTCGCTCAAGGACGCGCCAAAGGGTTTCAAACTCGGCGGCGCCAAGGTGCAGGCGAAAGAGGACAAAGTGAAGCTCACCCTCACCGCCCCGTCCGAACCAACGAAAGACCCCGTCAACCTCAAGCTTGAAGGTCGTGCCACCATCGCCAGCCGTGAAGTCGTCCATGCCGCCGTCCCCGCGCAGGACATGATGCAGGCGTTTGAGTACCGCCACCTCGTGCCCTCACAGGAGCTGGACGTAGCCGTCACTGGCCGCGCTTCAAACAAAAGTGCCTCCGTGAAAATCCTCGGTGACATGCCTGTGAAGATTCCCGCGGGTGGCACTGTGAGCCTGAAGATTGCCGCGGCTTCCAAGGACAAGATCTTCGGCAAGAAGATTCACTTGGAACTGGCTGAAGCACCGGAAGGCATTATCATCAAGAAAGTCTCTCCGTCGGATGACGGGATGGAGATTCTGCTGGAGAGCGACGCGGCCAAAGTCACGCCCGGCCAGAAGGGCAACCTCCTCGTCGGTGCGTTCCCGCCGAAGCCCGCCAAAGCCCCCAAGTCGCCGAAATCCGCCCCCCGTAAGGGCGGTCCGACCACGATGCTGCCCGCGATTCCGTTCGAGGTCGTTCAAAAGCAAGAACCGTAAAGCACGTAATTGGCCCGCGTCCATGTTCCGCCCGTGAGTTCGGAGGATCGCCCGCACACTGTATCGTTCGGCATGTGGTTTCCTTCTCTGGATGGTCTGAGGGGCATGGCCATCCTGTTCGTCGTGGTGTGCCACGTCTGGTGTTCTGCCGCACCCAGCCGGGGTGGAGAACTGCCTGACTGGGTGGTGTGGGGCGTCTGTGTTCGCGGTCAAGCCATCGCCTATTTGGCCGCGATCTCAGTGCGGTTGTTTTTTGTGTTGTCCGCGTTCCTCCTCTATCTCCCTTACGCCATGCGGGTCGCGAAAGCACAAGAATTCTCGTCTCCACAGAAATTCTACCGGCGGAGGGCGCTGCGAATTCTGCCGGCTTACTGGTTTGTGATAATCTTCTACACGGTGGTCTGCGCCGGGATCATGAACCGCGAGGCACCGAACCTGTTGAGGATCGTCATCAATGCCTTCTTCCTTCAACTGCCTGCTGAACCGCTTTTCGCGCGTCTCGGCTTAAAAATGGGGTTGGACTACATCCCGGGGACTTGGTCTCTCACTCCCGAGATTTGGTTCTATGCGGTTCTGCCCTGGGTGGCTTTGATGACCCGAAAAGACATCTCCTTCGCCTGCGTTTTCGTCCTGACCTTGGCAGCCGCCATTTTTTACCGGGCAACCATCAACCCGATGAACCTGCCGGAGGTTTATCAGACCAATGTGCTCTCACTGGCTGATTATTTCGCTTTCGGGATGCTGGCCGCGCGGTTATATGCCGGGAACCTGCTGGACATGTCCGGCGTATGCGGCGTTGTCTTCTGGCGGCTGGGAACTTATCTGGGCTTGGTGCTTTGTTTGCATGCGTGGTTTGGTTTGCCCGCGCGATACAAGAATATCGGGATGGAATTGGAAACAGCCGTCGGCGGTTTTCTGCTGGTTTTGGGCCTGCTGAAATCCCGAACGGCGTTGCGCGCGTTGATGGAAAGCCGCGTCTTCTGTTTCTTGGGCAAAATATCCTACAGCCTCTTTCTATGGAACATCATTCTGATTTATTATGGCGCCAAACCCTGCCTGCTGGCGCTGGGAATCAGCGGAACGTGGTTCTACACGTTGCTGGCGCTGACCGCCGGCGTTGTCTGCGTCATTGTGGGGTGGATTTCTTACACTTACATTGAACTCCCCTTTCTGTCCAAATCCTCTTCCGCGCAAGCGCAACGTGGCTAGATTCAAAGAAGGAAATGAGCCGGCCGCCAGCCTGCCATTGTCCCTGGAATCGCTTTTGGAGAATGTGATTCACCGTCGTTTGAGACTCGGCCGCCGATCGCACCTCTGGTTGCGGCGCAACTTACTCTTTACCGCGTTGTTATATTGGGCGAACATTCCAACGGCTCATGCGTAAAATTCAATGGCTCGCAATCCCGGGCTTGGTGGCGTTGCTGGCGTTCGTGCCGGCCGGCCAGGCGCAACAACGATCCCGATCGTTCTCCATCGGCTACGTCTACCCCGCGGGCGCCCAGCAGGGCACCACCTCCGAGCACGTCATCGCCGGACAGTTCCTCAGCGGCATCACCAACATCCACGTCACCGGCGGCGGCGTGACGGCCACCCTCGCCGACTTCATTCATCCGATCCAAGGCAAGGAGTTGAACGAGTTGCGCATCCTGGTGGATGAGTTGACAGCCAAGAAGGCGGTCGTGCGCAAGGATTTCAAGGCGCTGGAAAATTTCCGGAGTTTCAAGAACGCCAAGAGCATCAAGAAGGACAGCGCGGAAGAGGACAAGGAAATCGAGGCTCTGAAGAAGAAATATGCCGACGCCACCTGGACGGCGGAAGACGAGAAGCAACTCAATGAGGCACGGCGGAGAATCTCCGGCGGCGTGCGCCGGCCCGCCAACCCCGCCATCTGCGAACTGGCCGTCTGCAACATCACGGTGGCGCCCGACGCCGAGCCAGGCCAGCGCGAACTCCGCCTCGTCACCGCCGGCGGCATCTCGAACCCGTTGGTGTTTCACGTCGGCCAGATGCAGGAATTCTCCGAGCCGGCTTCCAAGAGCATTGCCCAGCAGGTCAGCGCCGTGGCCCGGATCGCCTCCGCCCGGAACACGAAGCCCAAAACAGTGATGTCGGTGACGCTGCCTGCGGTCGTCAACGGCCAGATCCTGCCCGGCGAGGTGGACCGGTTTCGCTTCAACGCCACGAAGGGCCAGAAGCTCGTCATCGCCGTCAACGCGCAGCAGCTCATTCCCTACATCTCTGACGCAGTGCCGGGCTGGTTCCAGGCCACGCTCTCGCTCTACGACAGCCAGGGCAAGGAGATGGCCTACACCGACGACTTCCGCTTCAACCCCGACCCCGTCATTTACTACGAGGTTCCCGCTGACGGCGAATACGTTGTTGAGATCAAGGACTCCATCTTTCGCGGCCGCGAGGATTTCGTCTATCGCATCACCATCGGCGAGACGCCGTTCATCACCAGCATTTTCCCGCTCGGCGGTCCTGCCGGTGAAAAGACGACGGTGCAGTTGAAAGGATGGAACCTTCCCGTCACCAGCTTGACGCTCGACGACAGCCACAAAACGCCCGGCATCTACCCGCTCAGCGTCCGCAAAGACAACCATGTTTCCAACTTCATGCCTTTCGCCGTGAACACGCTGCCGGAATGTCTCGCCGAGAAATCCCGCGGTGGCAAGTCGCACGCCCAGCGCGTCACGTTGCCGATCATCATCAACGGCCGTATCGCAAAATCCGATGACTCCAACGTTTTTTGCTTTGACGGCAAGGCCGGCCAGGAAATCGTCGCTGAAGTCATGGCTCGCCGATTGAACTCCCCACTCGATTCGGTCCTGAAACTCACCGACGCCACTGGCAACCAGATTGCGTTCAACGACGACAACACCGACCGGGGAGCGGGGCTCACCACGCATCACGCCGATTCCTATCTCACCGCAACGCTGCCCAAGGATGGAACCTATCTCCTTTACATCAGCGACACTCAGCACAAAGGCGGCCCGGAGTATGGCTATCGCCTTCGCATCAGCGCGCCGCAGCCCGACTTCGCGTTGCGCGTCGTGCCCTCCAGCCTCAACGCCCGCACCGGCAACAGCGTCTCCGCCACGGTTTATGCGCTGCGCAAAGACGGTTTCTCCGAGCCGGTCTCGATCCTGCTGAAGGATGCCCCGCCGGGATTCAAACTCGACAAAGTGTTGATACCGGCCAACACCAACCAAGTGAAGATCGCGCTGACCACACCGCTCGCGCCGCAGGATGAACCCGCCACGCTCAAGCTCGAAGGCCGCGCTACAGTCAACGGCAGCGAAATCGTCCACGCCGCTGTTCCCGCGCAGGACATGATGCAGGCGTTCGAATATCGCCACCTCGTTCCCTCGCAGGCGCTCGAAGTGACCGTGCGGGGTGCGTTTATGCCCAAGGGTATCGGCACCGTTGTAAAAATTCTTAGCGATCTGCCCATCAAGATTCCTGCTGGCGGGACGGCCAAGGTCCGGCTTGCCGCGCCACCCAAGGCTGCGGGCAAGGTGCGCTTGGAATTGGCTGAAGCGCCCGCGGGCATCGTCATTAAGAGCGTCTCCCCGTCGGACGACGGCATGGACGTCGAGCTCGGCAGTGACGCCGCGAAGCTCAAGCCCGGCCAGAAGGGCAATCTCATCGTGGACGCCTATTCAGCACCCCCGCCACCCCCGCCGCCTTCCAAAAAATCGAAAGTGAATCCGAAGCCAAAGCCCGTTTTCAAGGGCAGGCCGCTCGGCATCCTCCCCCTCATTCCTTTCGAAGTCGTCGCTCCGTAATCGCCGACGCCGCTACGCCCAGTGAACGAGCCGCATGTCGAGCGGTTCGCCCAGGTCGGGATGCTGCGGCAGGATGCGGACGGCGTAGCCGAAACGGCCGCTGGCCTGGCAAACGATCCTGCCGGTGAAGTGGAAGGCTTCGTCCGGCTCGGATGAGGCGAGGTTCATCGGCACCGTTTGGACGCGCTTGAAGCTGCCTTCGGCTTCAAGGGGACCGAACACAATCTGCGCGCTGTCGCCATCGGCATTCGAGGATTGACTTCGCCCGGCATCTAAGTGTATGGCAGTTTTAGCAACGTCACCATTTGCCAACAGCCAACTCCAACCGAAAGCACGCCATGAACCCGAACATGAATCGTCGCCGTTTCCTGGAAACCACCGCCGCCAGTTCCGCCGCTCTCACTTGGCTCAGCGCGCACACCGGGCCGAATGTTTTCGCCGCAGACGCAGCCAAACCGGCTTTGCTCGGAGGCGCGCCCGCCCACAAAGGTGGCTGGGCCGCGTGGCCTGAATGGCGCGAAGAATGGGAGCCGAAGATGCTCGAGGTCTATCGCAGCCGCAAATGGTTCCGCCTCTCCGGCCCCCACGTGCCTGAATTCGAGAAAGCCTGGGCCGAGATGCTCGGCGCGAAGAAAGCCCTCGCAGTCGCCAGCGGCACCACTTCGCTCATTGTCGGCCTGCATGTCATGGACGTGGGTCCCGGTGATGAAGTCATCGTTTCGCCCTACACCTTCATCGCCACCTACAACGCGATCCTGGCCAACTCGGCGCTACCGGTCTTTGCCGACACCGACCCAGCCACGCTCACGATGTGTCCGAAGAGTATCGAGAGCCGCATCACGGAGCGCACACGCGCCATCATGCCAGTCCACATCTACGGCATGCCGTGCGACATGGACCAGATCAACCCCATCGCCAAGAAACACAAGCTCGCCGTCGTCGAGGACGCCTGCCAGGCGTGGCTCGCCGAATACAAGGGCCGCAAGTGCGGCACGCTCGGTGACGTCGGCGGCTTCAGTTTCCAGGAGTCCAAGCACATCCCCTCCGGTGAAGGCGGTGCCATCACCAGCATGAGCGAGGACGTCATTGACCGCTGCAACGCCTACCACAACTGCGGCCGTTCGTGCGGGAACTTCAAGGGCACCGGCAGCTTCACCCCCGGGATGAACTACCGCATGACGCAGTTCCAGGCCGCGCTCCTGCTCCAGCAGTTCGACAAGCTAAAGAAGCAGACCGCCATCCGCCGCGCGAACGCTGACCATCTCAGCGCCAACCTCGGCAAGATTCCCGGCATCACGCCCATCCGCCTGCCGGAGAACAGCCGGCCCGCGTGGCATCTCTATCCGTTCATCTACAACGCGGAGCAGTTCAACGGCCTCTCGCGTGACAAGTTCATGGCGGCACTCCGGGCCGAAGGCGTGCCCTGCTCGAGCCCCTACCGTGAGCAATACTACGACGGCCTGCTCGACGTGGCGATCAACTCCCGCGGCTACAAGCGCCTCTGGAGCGCCGATCGGCTGAAGGCCTACCGCGAGAGCTTCAAGGACCTGAAAGGCAACAAACAAGCCTGCGAGACGATGGTCGCGATCAGCCAGAACATGCTTCTGGCCGACCGCAGCGACATTGACCAGATCCTTGAGGCGATCCGGAAGATTCAGGCCCACAGCGCCGCGCTGTTGAAGAAGGCGTAGGAAGAACGGCCGGCGCGCGTCACTTGTTCGTGACGCGCGCGCCGCGCAACACAAGTGGGTCGAAACGATCGGCGGATTCGCCGCCAGCCCACGCGATGCCGCGCAGCAGCAGCAGGCGGAACCACGGGTCGTCGAACGTCCACGTGTAGTGTCCCGGCACGCAGCCAAAAACGCGGCCGCGGCCCGTTTGGTAGGTCCAGAACATCGGCTGAGGCGTTGTCTGTTCTCCGGTCGGCTCTGTCTTCTCCCGCGAAACCGCCAGCGTGGTCACGCGATCCGCTGTGATCGGTGGCGTCGGCGGCCAGTAGGGTTCGTCGAGAAATGAGAACTTCGATGGCAGCCCGCGACAGATCGGGTGATCAGCAGTCGCGACTTCCACCTGCAACAACCCATGGCGATATCGCGTGAAGCCGCCCACGCCCGCCAGCGCCGCCACATCCGGGTCCGCTTTCGGTTTGGTCCATGTCGCCGAATGGATCAACACCAACCCGCCACCGCGTTCGAGGTATTGCTTGAGCTGGCGTTTGCGGTCGTCGGTCCACGACAGATAGCAGAACGCGACGATCACGTTCGCGGAGGCGAATTGTTTCTCAGTCGGCCAACTCCACGCACAAACAACTTCCGTGTTCTCTGCTCCGGCGCCAGCTTTCGCGTCCGCCGTGGCCGGGCCAAACAGATTGACCTGCGTCGCGCGGGATGCCGTCTGGCCGCCAAGCAACAATGCCCAGCGTTCCTGCCAGACCGGGTAATCGTGCTCGTGTTCGCGGTGATCCTTCTTGTCGGCCAGCAGCACGACGCAGAGTTTGCGAACGGATTCCTTCGCGGCACCGGCTTTCGCAAGCGCAGCCTCGACTTCGTTTCGCACCGCCGGCTCGGGTGGCGGAGGCGCGGCATAGCAGAGAGTTGCTGTGCCTGGCGCAAGCCAGCAGAACAGCACCAGGAACCGTATCAGTCTTTTCAGGGTTCGTTTCATTGCTTCGTGACAGCCGGCCACAGTGCCTTGATCGCCTCGATGGTGCGATCCACGAGAATCTGACCGCCTTCGGGACCGACGAGGTTCGTGTGCGGCAGACCGCTGTAGTGACCGCCCTCGATGGCTTTGGGTGTGGGAAGGTAGAGACCGGCATTACAGGCATGCTGGATGAGGAAGGTCTGGATGGCGGGACTGCGCGCTTTCATCTGGACGCCGTAGTCGAGGAACAACTCAAAGGGACTGGTCGCAATGGCCACGTCGCCCACGCGCAACACGTGCAGCTCCATTGGATAGGGCGGCAGCTTGTCGGCTTCTTCAAAACGCCGCACCACTTCCTTCTCGCGGCCCAGCATGGTGCGGGAGTAGTTGTCCGTCTTCTTCGCCAACACGAGGATGTTGCGCTTCGCGGTCTCACACTCCCGCGGCAGGATTCTGCGCGGCGGTAACTGCAGGTCTTCGACAGCGTGGACGAACGGCACGTCGGTGCGAATGTCGGCCCTGGCGATATCGAACGTGTCCATCACCGCGTTGCCGATGCGGCGGCCGATCTCCTGCGCGCGTGTCACGCCGCGCGCTTTCAGCATCCGCTCCTCGGCGGCCTTGCGATACATGAGATGTGGCGACTGGTCGCCTGCCGCGCTTGTCCAGCCCAACACGCACAATTTCGGTGAGAACTTCTTCTGGAGCCGCGCGCGCACCTCATGCCAGTAGTCGGCGTTGATCTCCCGGTGCGATTCCAACTCCTGCGCGGGACAGGCAAGGTTGATGGCAACGGCCTTGAGTTGTTTCGTCGCGCTCCAGAAGAACAACATCTCCACCGCATGGTCCTCCGGCCCTTCCAGCCCGCGGAACGTCGCGTCGTTCGATTTGCCATACATCTGCGCGTGGCCGTCCGCATACACCGCGCGGCGGTTCTGGCCGACCACGGCATGGCCCAGTGTCCAACTCACGCCGCCCGGCTTGCGGCCCTGCCACGCCTGCACAGCAACGCGCGCGAGCCGTTCGACGAGAAACGTCACATACTCCGCCGGCTGCATCATCCCCTCTTTCGGGATGTCGTAGAGGTAGAGATTCTCGCGCAGTTCCATCGTCAGCGGTGCCGTATGCGTGTGCGTGGCGGTGAGAAACGCCCTGCGCATGTCCAGATCCGGCAGCAACGGCTTGAGCCTCTCGCGAAACTTGTCCTGAACACCATCACGGATGGCCACGAGATCGCACGAGACAATGAGCGCCTGCTGCGCGGGCTTGTCGGCGTCCTTGGATTCCAGGGCGAGCGCCACCGCCCTGATCGGCGTCTCCGGCTTCCTGGAGATGCGTGTGCTGAAATTGCCCGCGAGCGCCACGGGCTGGTCCGGCGTGATATCCACCGTTGCCGCGCCGATCCGGAGTTCCGCCGCGGCGGCGGAATTCACCACCGCCGCGGCTATCGCGAACAAGAGAAGTTTCCTCACTTCAGTGACCCTGTGGGTTGCCGTTACGCCAGCAACGAATTCAGGTGCTTCAGGCTCTTCGCCGCCTGGTCGGGCGTGCCGCACTCCACCGAGAAGACGATGTCGCGCGGGCATTTCTCGCGGACGATCTTGATGATGCGCGCCCAATCGAGAACACCCTCGCCGCACGCGCAGCCGACCGGCGTGCCGGAGACCTTGCCTCGCTCGCTCTCGGAGTGTTTCACCGAGATGTCCTTTGCGTGGAGATGGACGAGGCGCGAGGCGACGCGCTCCAGCCATTCATAGACATCGTGGCCGCAGAGGTAGGCGTTGCCGGTGTCGAGGTTGATGCCGATGGAGGGCGACTTCACCAGATTGTAGATGCGGTCGAGACCTTCGGGATGGCGCGAGTATTGAGCGTGAGGCTCCAAGCCGATCTTCACGCCACGCCGCTCGGCAATGAACGCAGCCTCTTGCAGCGTGTATTTGATGAGGACGAAGTCCTCCTCCTCGGTCGTCCATTTGGCCTTGATGCCTTCGTCCGTATTGACGACGGGCACGCCAATTTCGGCGGCGACACGGATGGCGAGCTTGATGTATTCGCCATGCACCTCGGGCCGGCCAAGCGGGCCGTGCGATTGCAGACCGGAAATGATCAGGCCGGCTTTGTCGCAAGCGTCCTTGATGCGGTAGGGGTCGTCGAACATCGAGACGGTGTGGAAATAGCCCGCTTCGCTCATCAACTCCCGGCCCAGGTGGACCATCGGCTCGATGTATTTGTAGCCCATCTCGGCGGCCTTCTGGACCGCCCACTCGAACGGCTTGTCCGAGCTGCGTGAGAATTCCGTGTTCAGTCCGACGTGTATCTTGCCCATGTTCGTTTTCCTTTCAGTTTAGGTTAAGCGGATCACAAAGCTACTTGGCAGCCGGCGTCGCGAGCTTTTGGGTCTGCTGCGCGAAAAAGCTGCCACATTGCGCAATTTCGGGAAGGTTGTTCTCCCATTTGGTTTCGTATTCGATGCCGAACAGCGCCGGCGTGAGTTGCAGGCGGTGCAACGTTTGAAACAGTTCGGCGATGCCGCTCTTGCCCGTGCCCCACGGCACATCGTGATTGGCTTCGTCGAGGTCCTTGACGTGGAGCGTGAGCAGCCGGCGGCCGAGCATTTGCACAGCCTCGGATGGCTTCAGACCCGACCTCAACCAGTGTCCGGTGTCGCCGCACGCGCCGATGCGCGGGCCGCGCCCTTCGCAGACCTTGAGCACCTCGCGCGGATGCCAATAGCGCGATTTGCCTTCGGGATGGTTGTGGAGGGCGACATTGATCCGATACTCGTTGCAGCACTTCTCGATGGTGTCCAACGCCTCCGGCGGAGGTTCGGACACGATGAACTCCACGCCCAGTTTGCGCGCGAACTCAAACGCCCGGCGACAACCAGCCTCGTCGCCGGGGATGTTGTGGATGTAGATACTGGTCAGCTTCACCCCGGCTGCATCGAGCTTGGCGCGAATCCGGGCGAACGCGTCGTCGGAGAGACTGGCGTCAAGTTTAAGGTCGCTCTCCTTGCTTATGCGCTGGCCTTGGAAGGCTTCCAGATACTTCATGCCGAGCGAGGCGGTTTTTTCGACGGCCTCGAAGAACGTGAACAACCGGAAACTCCACGCCGTCGGCCCCACGCGCCAGCCAAGCGGTTCTTTGGCAGCAACGGAGGGCGGCGGTGCAGACTGGGTCTCGGCGGCAGCGCAAAGACCGGGGACAAGCGCAACCGCGATGGCGAGTGTGGCGACGGTTTTCATAGGTCGGGCTGTCATGCGGTCACAGTTTCCACGGAGCGCGCATGGGCCGGTCCAGCATTTGGTTTGCTTCGTCGTCGTTGACGAACACCTCACGCGCCGGATCCCAGCGGAGTTTGCGATTCAGTTTGATGGCGATTTGTTCGAGGTTGCACAGAATATCCGTGCAGACGGCGACATCAATCGGAGCCGCCGGTTTGGTCTCGCCTTTGACGGCATCAATGAAGTTCGCCTGGTGGTTGGTGCTCTTGAAGAGATGGATTTCGTTCGGCGCGGTCTGCGCCTTGATCAGCGACTTCGGCTCGGCGTCCATGCCCGAGCGGTCCACGTGAATCCAGCCCTCGGTGCCAAGGAACAACACGCCATGACCGTGGCCGCCCTTTTGTAAAGGGTGCTTCCTGGCGGTCGCATCGTCCATGTGGATCAAGGTGACGCCGTTGGCGTAGCGATTCTCAATCTGCCAGCTTGTGGCGCAGTCTGTGAGCATGTCGTTCGGGAACTTGCCCGTGCCTTCGATCTCCGTCGGACCGCTCAGTTCGGTGTTGTTCCCCCACTGTGCGACGTCGAGATGATGTACGCCCCAGTTGCCGATCATCCCCATGCAATAATCGGAGATGCAATACCAGATGCTGTAGCCGCCCCAACCCTGGCCCTTCGTCCATGGGCGGCAGCGCTGGAAACAGTAAGGCGCCATCGGCGCCGGGCCGAGCCACAGTTCGTAGTCGAGTTCCTTCGGCACTGGCTCGGTGGGCTGTTTGGGGCATATCCAGCTTCCCGGCACGCCGACGAGGATCGTTTTCAACTTGCCGATTCTCCCGTTGCGAACGAGTTCGCACGCGCGTCGGAAGCTGCCCGTGGATCGCTGCTGCGTCCCGAACTGAAACACCACCTTGCTCTCCTTCACTGCCTTCCGCAGGGCTTGCGCCGCGCGGACGCTCCAGCCGACCGGCTTTTCGCAATACATGTGCTTGCCTCGCCGGACCGCTTCCAACGCGATCAACACATGCCAGTGGTCCGGCGCTGTGATCTGCACGGCGTCAATATCCTTGCGCTGCATCAACTCGCGGAAGTCCTTGTAAGCCGCACAGTCCTTGTTGTTGTAGAACTCATCTATCGAATTCTTGCCCTGGTTTCGCTGGGTTTCGTGGACGTCGCACACGGCCACGACCCGGACGTCCGGGTTCCCGCGGAACGCTCCCATGTTGCCTCTCCCTTGGATGCCGAGGCCGATACAACCCATATTGACCTTATCGTTCGCGCCAAAAGCGGACGCGGGAATGAGGTTGGGCAAGCCGGCAGTCATGACAGCGGCGGAGCTTCTCAGGAAATCACGACGGTTCATTTGTATTTTCATTGTGCACTCCTCTTGGACAGGACGAGCGAGCAAAGCGGCTGCGTCCGCGTCATTCACAGTTTCCATCCGTTGTGCATCGGCCGAGTCAGTCGTTTGTTGGCTTCGTCGTTGCCGATGAACTTCTCCTTCTTCGGGTCCCACTTCAGTTTTGTCTCCATCCGCGCCGCGATCTCGGAAATGAGGCCGAGACAAGAAGCGACGTGTGTCGCGTCAATGTTCGACACCGGATCCTTGCGGCTGCGCACGCAGCTCAGGAAATCATCGCCGTGATTGAACGACTTGAACGCAATCTCGTCGCCGCTCTTCTTCTTGATGGTGATGATATCGTCGCCCGGTTCGGCGCACCGATAGACATGGGTCTCGCCGGACTTCAGCCGGGTCTGGACCAACGATGCTGGATCGGACGAGATCTTTCCGTTTTCGGGACCGCGATCCACGTGGACCCAGCCTTTGTCGCCGATGAACTTCGTGCCGACTTGCTGCTGGTTCTGATCGGTGAAGATCATCTTCAGGCCGCTGGCAAAGGTAAACGTCGCGTTCCAGCTCTCGATGTTGTCGGTGAACCCCTTCTTGCGATAAACGCCCTTGCATTCGAGCTCGCATGGCTCCTTGCCGATCGTCGGGCAACCCCAGTTCGCGATGTCGAGATGATGCACGCCCCAGTTGCAGATGAATCCAGCGCAGTAGTCCCAGATCAAATACCAGTCCGGCCACGCGACGCGACCGGGATTGTAGGGCTGGGTCGGCGCCGGGCCGCGCCACATGTTCCAATCGAAACCGTCCGGCACGGGCTGAGGGTCCATCGGACCGGCATACTTTGGCTGGTATTGCGGTCCCGGCGCGGAGACTTGAACCTCCCGCACCTTGCCGATGTAGCCGTTCAGAACCAGCGCGCACGCCTGGCGGAACTTGCCCTGCGCGCGCTGCCATGTGCCGGCCTGGAACACGCGCTTGTGCTTGCGGATCGCCTTGCGAATCACCTGGCAATCCTCGACTGAGACGCCGAGCGGCTTCTCGCAATACATATCCTTGCCCGCGGCGGCGGCGGCCGTGGCAATGAGCGAGTGCCAATGGTCCTGCGCGGCAATCATCACCGTGTCAATGTCCTTGCGGGCGATCAGGTCACGGTAGTCGCCGAACATCGCGCAACCTTTGTCGCCATACTTGCTGTCGACCATGTTCCTGGCCTTTTCCTGCCGGTCTTTGTAGGGGTCGCACACGGCCACGACGCGGCAGTCGTCCAAGCCGAGGAAGACATTCATGTCCGCGCGGCCCCGGCTGCCGACGCCGATGCAGCCCATGGTGATCTTGTTGTTTGCGCCAAAAGCTGTGGCGGGGATGATGTTCGGGACCGCGAGCACGCTGGCGGCGGCGGCGGTCGTCCTCAGAAAATCACGACGATTGATATGTTGGCTCATGATTGGGTTCCTTGATGGGGGTTAATTTGTTACTTCTTGGCTTTTGAAATGGGACTTTTGGGTGAAGCGGCGCGCGGCTTCGCGCCGCAACGGTCGGCCCACTGCTGCCACTTGGCGGCGAGGTCTTTCACAGTGTCGGGAAACTTCTCGGCGAGATTCTGCGACTCGGCGCGGTCGGTGGCAAGGTCGAACAACTCCCACGGGCCATTCTTGCCAGCGACCAGCTTCCACTGGCTCGCACGGATGGCGCGGCAGCCCGAGGTTGCCCAGCACAACGTCTTGTGGCCATCGCGCGCGCCACCTCTCAGGACGGGCAACAGACTTTTCCCCTCGATCGGGAGCACGCTGCGTCCGTTGAACTCACTTGGATACGCCACGCCCGCCGCGTCGAGACAGGTGGCCGCGATGTCTGTGATATGGCCCGGCTCGTGCGAAATCGTGCCGGTTGTTTGGATGACGCCCGGCCACCACACGATCAACGGCATTGCGATGCCGCCTTCGAAGTTCGTAGCCTTGTGCTCGCGGAAAGGCACGTTCGACACGTTGGCCCACGGCGGGCCGCCGGTCACGAACGTGTCCGCAATGCCGGGCTGGATGTCCGGCGTGTTCCCGACGCGCGTGGGCGTGCCGTCGAGCCGCCAGGTTTCGCCCGGCTTGTCCAACGGCCCCTTCACTGCCTGGTCCGACGCGCCGTTGTCGGAGAGGAACAACACCAGAGTGTTCTTGTCCGCGCCCGCGCGGCGCAGCGCCTCCACGATGCGGCCGACGCTTTGGTCGAGCGAATCCACTTGGCCAGCGTAAGCGGCCATGCGCTGGGCTTCCCAGTCTTTGTGCGGCGCGTCCTGCCACGCCGGCGCGCGCGAGTCGCGCTGCGAAAGCGGGCAATCCTTGCTGATGAGGCCGAGTTCAATCAGCCGCTTGTGGCGTCGCGCCCGCGCCTCGTCCCAGCCAAGGTTCCGGTAGAGGTCGCGATAGCGCGCCATGTCTTCCGGCTTCGCGTGGAGCGGCCAGTGCGGAGCGTATTCGGCGACATAGAGGAAAAACGGCTGCGGTTTCGTCGCCGCCTCGGCGATGAACTTCACCGCGAAATCGGTGATTAGGTCGGTCTTGTAACAGTTCTCGGGCAGCGTGAACGGCTGGCCATCCATGAAATGTCTCATCGTCCGCACAGCCTTGAAGTAATGCCCCGGCCCGCCGCCGCCCGCATTCCCGAGAAACCGGTCCACGTAGCGCGCGACGCACGCCGGGTCGTGCCAGTCCTCCGCCGTCACCATATCTAGCCGTCCCACCGCGCACGTCGCGTAGCCTGCGCGCTTGAGCAGCTCGAACATCGTCACGCAGCGGTTGTTCAGCTTGCCCGTCCAGTTGAACATCCCGACTTGGCTTGGATGCAATCCTGTCATCAACGCCGAACGCGACGGCCCGCAGAGCGCGCAGTTGTAGAATTGCGCGAACCGCAGCCCGCCAGCCGCGAGCCGGTCCAGGTTTGGCGTCCGGATTTCCCCACCGTAGCATCCCGCATCCGAGAATCCCATGTCATCGGCGAGAATGACGACGATGTTCGGCCGCGTCAGATCCGCGGCAGACGCGACGGTCAGTAACAAGACTGCGGCGACTCCCGCAATCCATCCGACAAACGTCCGTCCTATGAGTGTGAGTTTGGTCACCGGGATTGCATCCTCAAGGCCACAGCGAGTTGATCGCCTTGACTGATTCGTCAACCAGCACGCGGCCACCGATTGGGCCGACGATGTGATTCACCGCGCTGTAATCGCCACCGGCCACCGCACGCCGCGTGGGCAGATAGCCCTTGTAGTCGCACGTCAACTGCGACACGAACGTCAGCACCGCCTTGCTGCGCCCTTTGATCTGATCACCGTAGTCGATAAACAACTCGAACGGATTTGTGGCCATCGCCACATCGCCCAGCCGCAGCACGTGAAGCTCGACAGGCGCCTGTGAAGGCAGCCAGCGGGCCTCGTTGATGGAGTTCTTGTTGGGGATGTTCGTCTTGATCGTCCGGTGCGCAAAAACTGGCCGTGTCTGCACATCAGCCTGCGCAAACGGCCAGACATCATCCACCGCGCGAATCAGACGGTTGGCCAGTTCCTGTTTCCAGGAAAGCTTCCGGCGCTCGGTCATCACTTTTTCGGCCTTGCTGCGAATGATCGGCACGGGGCACTGGTCGCCCGCCGCCGAACACTGGCCGAAGACGTGGATCTTCGGCCCGTATTTCGCCTTGATGCCCTCGCGTATCGGGTGCCAGAAATCGGCGCTGATCGCCTTGCGGCCGACCTGTGACGGACAGGCGAGGTTCAGCAACATTCCCGTGAGCTTCTTGTCGGCGTCCCAGAAAAACAGCATCTCCACCGCATGATCCTCGGAGCCTTCGATGTTCGAGAAGTCGGGCCGGGCCGTGTCGAACCCCATGATCGCCGAGCCGTCGGCGTAGGTCAGGCGCCGGTTGTAGCCGACCACCGCGTGGCCCAACCCCCAACTCACGCCCGCGGGCTTCCGGTCCTGCCACGCCTTCGCGATGGCCGCGCCGACCCTCTCGTAAAGCAGCACGATATATTGCTGCGGCGTCATCACGTCGGTCTCCTTGCTGATGTCGTACAACTGCCCCGGCCCGGTCTTGTCGTAGGCGATACTCGGCCCGCAATGGGAATGTGTCACGCCGCAGAACAACTTGCTGCTGTCGAAATCCTTCAGCCGTTTCGCCGCCTCGCGCTGCAAGCCTTCGTGGACCTCCGTCGTCATCCGGACCAAGTCCATGCTGACCATGATCGCCTGCTCGACCACCCGCTTTCCGTCCCGCGTCTCCAACGCCAGCACCGTGGCCGTCACCGGGTCCTCCACTTCCTTGGTGACCCGCTTGTAACCGCTGCCGTCCAGAACCACGCGCAAGGACGGCGTGATATCCACCGTTGCCCAGCCAACGTGCAATTGTCCCGCCGCCGGCTCGCCGGCAAATGCGAGACCGTTTGCGAGCATCACCGACGCGACAAGAAACCAGCCGCGAACCGTCTTCATGGCCGCGCAGTCTAGCGCACGACCCTCGTTCTGACTACCGGCGGTCGGTCTCAAAAGCTGGCACTCTGGTCTCAGGCATAACAACGCAGCCGAAAGAGGTTGGAAGAGCCGGACTCAAGGAGCGGACGGTTTGCCGCCGCTTCTCGTTCGTGCGGGCTGATCGTGCTGGACGGTCTCCTCCTGCGGCGCGCCCACACAAATGCGGAAACCGTCGCGGGAGTCGGAGTAGGTCACGCTCCGGATTCCCAGTCGAACGGCGCAGCGCGCATTCCCCGGAACGTCGAAGTAGTTCCCGCCCCGGCATACGGGCCGCGACACGGTGCGCTGCTGTGCATTCTCATAATAGACCTCCTCGTGCCCGCCCTTCGGATCAAAGTGATCGAGGACAAACTCCCACACGCCGCCGCACATGTCGGCGAGGCCGAAACCGTTGCGCCCCTTTTCGCCGTAGTGATCCACAGGTGAGACGAACGGGAAGCCGTCACTCCACGGCGCCTTCGCCAGCGGCCAAGCTTTGGTCCGGCCCGGCAGGAAATCCATGGCGGAGATGTTCAGGCGGCCTTCGCCGTCCTCAAGCTCGTTGCCCCACCAGAAATAGAGGCTCTCCTTGCTGCCGCCGCGGCAGCCATATTCCCATTCCGCTTCCGTCGGCAGACGGTATTCCAAGCCCGCGGGCAGCCGGCCAGCCTTGCGTTCGCGGTCCGTCAGCCATCGGCAGAAGGCCTTCATGTCGTTGTAGCTCACGCACACGACTGGAAAGACGTCGCGGTTCGGGAACGCCCAATTCGGGTCGCGCCAGCTCTTGCCGGCCATTGATTTCCACGGATGCACGATCTTCGTCGTCAGGTGATAGCCGTCCCATCCGGGATTGAAGACCTGCGTCTCCCCGCCGGGCTTCTCGGCGTCGGTCAGAAAGCCGGTCTCTTCTACGAACCGCCGGAACTGGCCCACGCTCACCTCCGTGCGGCCCATCCAAAAACCGTTCTTCACGCGCGTCAGTCGCGGTTGTTCACCCTCGAATGACTCGCGCGTCGTCCCCGGTGTCGCGCCGCCTTCGATACCGGTCGCCCACTTCTTCTCCTCCGGCGTGCTGCCCATCATGAAATCGCCCGGTGGGATGTAAACAACTTCCAGCGTCACACCGCCGCCGAGGTCCAGTCGTTTTGTTGCGCCTTTCGCCGGCTCGCCGGCGTGCCCCACAGCGATGATTGTCAGGGCCGACAGAACTTTAACGAGCCTCATAGCAACTCCTTCTTAAGCCTACTTCACACTTTCAGACCGCGCAGATTGACTTCGCGTGTCTTGGCTTCCTTGATCACTTCATCCATGGTCAGCCACGTCTTTCGCAACATGGCTTCGCGGCCGAGAATACCGGTCAGAGTGGAATCCACCGAACGGTGCGCCGTTTCGTTGTCAAACCGGCCCTCAGTAACGCAGCGATAGAATTCGGCAATGTTGGCCTTCGCGCCTTCAGCATAGATGCCCTTCGCCACTTCTCCCACGTAGTGCTTGGCGCCGCCGCGGACGCACACCTTGCCGTTGTAAGCGAGGTGCGCCGTGGCCTCCAGCCCCATGAGGTCGGCCTCCAGGTTATACATGAACGTGTTGTTCTGAAGGAGCTGTGTCGTGTGTGTCCAACACGTCCCGTCCGCAAGCTGGAACACAACGCCGCCGCAATCCGTGCGGTCGCCGTGCGGGTCGGGCCGGACGATGCGCCTGTAGCCGCTCGCACCAACCGCGCGCTGGCCGGTCGCCCACGTGATGCCGTCAATGATGTGGATGTCATACAACAGCAGCAGATCGCCGCTCATTCCGATATGCGAATACCACGCCCTCTTGAACAAGTTCTCGATGGTCGGGCCGACCGGCGGGTCCGGCAACTTCCCGCAGGTGCCGCCGGAATAGATGTGCGCGAGGCCGCCCAGTCCGCCTTCCGCGATGCGTTTCTTCACTTCCTGGTTCGCGGGATCTGTCGGCAACTGGTAGTCCACGCGGAAGCAGAGTTTCTTCTCCGTCGCTTTCCTGGCAAGCGCCTGCATCTTGAAGACAGACGGCACGTCCACCGCAAACGGCTTGGCCGTATATACGTGGCAGCCGGCATCAATCGCCGCAGCCGCCTGCTCCGGATAGAAATACGGGATGCCCTCGAGCACCAGCGCCTCGACACCGCTGTCGAGTGCGCGCTTGTAGCCCGACAGTCCGCTGAACCGCTTTCCTGCCGGCACGCCCAGCTTGTCGCCCGCTGCGTTGGCGCTTTCCTCAAAATAGTCCACCGCCGCCACGATTTCGTATCCCGGATGTTGTTTGAACAGATTGGCAATCCAGCTTCCCCGGCTGCCCAGCCCCACGACGCCGATGCGCAGCTTGCGTTCGACCGGCTTGGCGGTTTCCTGACCCAGCGCGCCGGAGGCGGCAGCCAGCAGCGGGACCGCAGCCGCTCCCGCAGTTCGTTCAACAAAAGTCCGCCTGCTCATGGAATGATCGGCCTTCATTGTGGTTCTCTCCTCTCTTACTATGGGTTCAGGACCACGCTGCCGGCAACGGTGCCGGCACGTTGGTAGTGACCGCAGATTTCATCGGGCGACAACGCGCGGCTGTAGATGGCGACCTCGTCAATCTTGCCCTCGAAGTTCGCCACGTTGCCGGCATCGCCGGCGATGAAAATGCTTTTTGAGCGGGCCTGCGCCAGCGACGGGTCGTTAACGGAAATCTCCGGCTCGCGGTTGCCGTTCAGGTAAACGATCACGCGTTCGCCGTCGCGCACGAGCGCGACGTGGTTCCAGGTTTTCGGTGCGATAACCGTGCGGCCAGTCAGCGTGCCGTTGAACACGAGCTTTCCCGACGCGTTGCCGGCGCCACCGAGGGTCAGAAACTCGCCCTGGCGAATGTCACCCTCGTTGTTGCGAGCGAAGAGCATACCCGTCACCGGCCGCAAATCGCTTGGCAATCCATTCCAGAACCACATCTCGACCGTGCAGGGATTCTTCAACTCCTTCAGCGTCGCCTTCAGCCGACCGCCGGCAAAGTGCGGGCAACGATTGATCGCGCCCGCGCCGGAGAATGCCGGTGACTGCGGTCCGTCCAGCCAGCGCGCGACGCCACCCTCAAACTTGCCGTCCCGGCGCGAGCCGGTGGCATCGAGCACGGTCGGGCCGCTCCATTCCTCCAGCCGCCAATACGCCAGAGGCTTCGCCGCCAGCACCGCCTGCGCGTAGGGGCCATGAGTGACCACGACCTTGCGGCGCGGTTGGCCGCTGATGTCTTCGAGCATGCTCAACAACCCGTTCACGATCTTCGGCTCGGCCTGAACTTCCAGACCGGCGCTGCGGCAGGCCCACGTATTGTAGCCACCCAGCGGATAAAGTTCCGGCGGCGGGATGTAGCCTTCCTCCGCGTTAGCCAGTTCGACGTTCATCGTTGGTTGGAGGGGGCTTTGGGCTTTGATCTTCAGGCCGCTGATCGCGAAGACCTCGCACGGCCAGATGGCGATGCCGAGTTCGCCAACGCGCAGCGCCTGAAGCTTCACGGCGCGCGTTGGGTTCTCTTTCAGCCAGAGCTGCTCCCGCGCATAGACCTCCGGCTGCGTCTTCGGCGGGCGCCCGTTCATCTTTCCAACAAGATCGCGCGCCCAGGCAAGTCGCTTCGCGTCCGGCTGGCGCGTGGCGAGCCGCAGCGTTTGTTCGCGCATCACCAGCGGCGCCGAGTCGTGGAAGGTGATGGTTTTGTAAGCATCAACCGCAATCCGCGCCAGTTCACCGGCGTAGGTATCCAAGGTCATTGAAGGCTTCGGCTTGCTGTAGTCCATCCAGTGCTGATCGCCGCTGGTGCCCTGCGACATGATGCCGACGAACGCGGGTTTCGAGTCCTTCGCGCCGATGAGCGGTCCTATCTTCTCGGCGAACATACCGTAGTAATCTGGCGAAACCGCAGGAGCGCCAAAGTAATGCATCGAGTAGTTTGCCATCACCGCGATGGGCCGGCCATCGGGTGATTGCACGGCCAGCAACGTCAGCACCGGGTCAGACGGCCCCACCGGGCCAATGGCATCGGGGTTCTGGTAGCCGGGATGCATGTTGGCGCGCACCGAGACTTGGCCGAACGGATCGGTCAGCATCTTGTCGGGTCGGCGAATCCAGACGCGCGTGTGCGTGTACTCCGGCGCCTGCGCGACCGCCCACCCGACGCGGGCCGGCGCGAGATTATCCACCGCCTGCCGCAAGCCCTCGGCGATGAGCGGCAACGCGAACGCCGGGTAATGCGGGTCCGCATCGGTGCCCAGGCACGTCATCAACGACGGCGCGCTATGCGTGTGCACCGCAGAGAGCATGATTCGATCCACCGGGATGCCGGTGAGTTTCTGCGCGCGTGCCTTCACCGCGTCGGCGAACTCCCTCGGAATGACGCATGTATCCATGACGCCGAGCGCGACGCGCGTACGCCCATCGTCGAGCACGAGCCACCGCACATGGAGCCGATCATGGACTTTGTTGGCGCTTTTGGAAAGAAACCCGCCATTGATGATGACGGGAAGATTCGTCGGTGTGATATCCACCGCAAACGCGCCGGCGCGGAAAACATTGGACGACGGGGCTGCCTGGACCGACAGCCAGCCGGTCAGCAGCACGCCCGCCGCGACGAGGAAACAGCCGCGGATCGTCTTCATGGTGCGATAGTCTAGCGCGTGCGTTGTGTTCTGACTACTGGCTGGCGGTCTCAAAAGCTGGCACTGGAGTCTCATGCCACCGTTTGACGAAAGCCATTCTGACCGGGCGCGAGAACGGCGCGAGCAACGAATTCTCCAAATCGTAACAAAGGAAGTGGAATAAACCGTCGCAGCGTGATTCGCGCGACCTACCGCGCCCATCACAATTTCACCGGCTCGCCGCGTTTTGCGGCGTCGCGAATCTTGAGCACGACCTCCGTGATGCGGAAGCAATCCTCAGCGGGTACGACGCAACGTTCCTGGCCCTGGATGGAACGGACGTAATTCAGGAACTGCTTCCCGGGCGGCGGCAGCGGCAGTTCGCGCGGAGGCTCTGTTTCGGTGATCAGCGTGACTTTTTTGCCAGCCTCGGAGGACTCGATGACCCCCTTGCTGCCGGCAACGCGCAGACGGTCGTCGCCGTGCGTTGGCGCGGTGGCGGGCCGGCAATAATCGAGCCGCACGGCCGCAGAACCGCCGTTGGCGAGCTGGAGAGCGATGCTCGCGTTGTCCTCCATGTCACGCAGGTCGGGATGGCCGGTGTTCCCCTGGAAACCCATCGCCGATGTGAACTCGCATCCCGTCGTCCAACGAATCAGGTCGAGCGCGTGAATGCCAATGTAGGGGATGATGCCGCTGAACGTGCTATGGTTTCGCAGCCATTCGGGCCGATTGCCGAGCTTGTAGGATTTCTGCATCGCCGCCTGGCAGACTTTGCCAATGGCGCCGGCGGCGATTTGCTCGCGAATCACCCTGTAGGCCGGTTCGAAACGCATCGTCAGCAACATGGAGAGATGAGTGCGCGCCCTGGCGACGGCGCTCTTCAGCCCGGCCAGTTCGTCCAGCGTAAACGCCAGCGGCTTCTCACTGATCACGTGAATGCCGCGCTCGGCGCACGCCTTGAGAATCGTCGCGCGCGAACTGTCCATACCCGCCTCGCACACGATGTCCAGCTTTCCATCGTCGAGTGCGGCGCGCCAGTCGGTGTGGAACTTCGTGTCAGCGTCGGCAGTCGGCCACTTCTTCGCCCGGTTGAGCATGGTGCGATCGTCGTCGCACACCATGGCGGCGCGGCAACCTGCTTCTTTCAAGGCCGACATAACCGTGCCCTGATGACCTTTGAGGCCGATGAAACCAACGTTCAAAACGCCGCGCTCGGCGGCCAGGGAAGGCCGCGCAGCCAACGAAAACGCACCGACAGCCAGCGGCAGTTGTCCAATGAACGTCCTGCGGGATAAACGGTATTCTTTCATGGATCGTCTGCTCTTTGTTTTCAGTTGAAGTAGAGGTTCACGCAGCGCCCGCCGTTCAAGCTTGCGACGACGGAACGCAGCCGCGCGCCACACAACAGGAGAACACTGTTTTTCATCGGCATGGGATTATGACCGCGAACTTGTTGAACTGGAAGCTTCGACCACCCCATTCATGGCTTCACCAGAATAGCAGCCTCGCCGCTGCGGAGCATGACCTTGGTCACCGGTTCGCCGAGCGTGCCGTCAGCGCGGAGCAGACGGAGCGCGGCGGGTAATTTGACGGGCGAGGCAGTTTCGTCCCCGTAGCTGCCGCCGCCGTGGGGTTTGACGAGCACGAGAGCTTTCGTGAACTCGCGCGCGAAGATGGTGTCAGTATGAATCGCACCCTGGAGCAGTTCGATGTCGTCGAACCACACCGTGCCTGTCGCACCAAACATGCGGAAGTTGATGCGGCCATCGCCATCGTCACCGGTGGTGAATACATGCCGGTATCGTTTCCAACCGGTCGTGCCGACGACCGTGATGGGTTGCCCCATCCCGATGGCGCCACTGAACTCATATGGATACACCTGCGCGCCGGGCGAGCCGCGCACGTTATCGGTCTTGACCCAGGCCGTGAGCGTGTAGGGGGTCCGCGGTTTTAGCGTCACATGTTGCAGGTTGATGTTGTTGATCTGTGTGGACTCACTCGTGATCCGCACGCTGAACCTGCCACCGTGTTTGACATTGTCATCGCGTTCGACTGGCTTGACGAGCCGCCAATCGCCGTCGTTTTCGAAGCCGCCGTTTTTCAGCAGATTTGTCGCATCCTTCACTGTGGAGTGCTCGGTTTCGCTGAGCAGGCGGAATTCGCCCACGGGCTGGCCGAGGTCGGCGGCGATGGCGTTGAACCACAGGTCCGTGACGCGCGCGTAGGGATGCGAGCCGAAGCCGAAGTAGGTAAAGTCACCGTGAGCCATGAGGTACGAGGCCAGGCCGTACAGCTGGTCACGCTCGCGGCTGACGCCTTCGACCTTCTGTCCAAATTCCGCCAGCTTCTCGTCGTAGATCGGATTGTATTGGATCATCTGGACCTTTCCGCGACGGTCGCAAGCACGCGCGGTGTCAACCACGGCCTGCCAGCGTTCGCGTGAGGCCGTGATGTTCAACCAGTTCTCCGATTGGAAACCCTCGATCACCATCGGGTCCGCGTGCCAGCCGTTCGCGGTGATGATTTTGCCGGGCATGGCGATCTTGATGCGCGCCAATAACATCTGGACGTCGTGCATCCATTGGTCCGGATCGTCAGGCGGGCGCGGATATTCGACGACGGGATTTCGCCGGCCCGCAGACGCCACATCGGTCGGCACTGTATCGAAGTAAATGCCGTCGAACCCCTCAGCCACTTCCGGCGCGTGGACTTTCGCCATAAATTCCTGATAGCCGGGGTTGCCG
The DNA here is from genome assembly GCA_016235595.1 of Verrucomicrobiota bacterium. Taxonomy (GTDB): domain Bacteria; phylum Verrucomicrobiota; class Verrucomicrobiia; order CAIQCK01; family CAIQCK01; genus CAIQCK01. The sequence continues at coordinate 49,644 of JACRJX010000043.1, read as the reverse complement.
ACGTTCACCACGTAGTCGTCGCGCGGCGGCCCCCAGAAATAAATCGGGATGCGCGCTGCACGACGCTCGCGCGCAGTGGCGTTGGGGTTGGAGAGGTTGCGAAATTCGATGTCGTCCACGTGGCCGTCCCCGTTGCGGTCGTTGCGCGTATCCCAACCGGGACAGAGCCGCTTCTCGCGCGGATTTTTTGCCAGCTCCGCGCCGACATGGAGCGTCACCTCGGTGTCCCGCGCGAAATGACAAAAGCAGGATTCGAAGTCATGCCCGTGCTTCTCGCAAAACCGCCGCAGGTCGTCGGCCTTCTTCGAGGGCACGACCATCGTGCAAATGAGCGCGTACTGGGTCGCGAGGATGTCGGCGCGGCCCTGCTTGGCTTCCTTGCGGAAACACATGTCAATCTTGTCCTTCGCCCACGCGGCGTTGCCGGCAAAGTTCACAAACGTGCGCGCCGTTGGCAGAACGTGTGGCATGGGACGGCGCGCGAAAGTGAACCGCTGCGCCGGCGGCTCGCCGAGCGGCCGTCCATCCTTATCCTTCACCCAGACCTTCCAGAAATACGTCGCGCCGTTACTCAACGGCGGCCCCGCGTATTCGATGATCGGCAGCTTGCTGGTTCGCGTAACCTCCCACAGTGGCGCGGCGAAAGCACCTGGCGCCGTGGCCACCGCCAGGCGATATGCGCTTTGCGACGCGCATTCCCAGTAGAACTCCGGGCACGGATCATGGACAGCGTCAGAGTTGATCTGCCACTCGCAACGGAGGTTGCGCGGTGTTTCGGCGAGCGCCACGGCGCAAGCTGCGACGATCCAGACGAACAGAAATCCAACGAACCGTCGTGCAGCAGGATTTTTCATCGGGCGCGATTCCTATTTTCCAATCAATTCTCCGCGAGCAATCACCGAAACATGGGCGCGCGGGTTGAGTCCGGCGAGCGACTCGCAAGCGAACCTGCCACTGAATATCAGACTTTCTTCAGAAAGGACAAGGCTCCGTAAGGAGCGCGTTCGGCGCGCGTGAGCAGGGCGTTGGCGGCATCGTCGCCGATGAATCGCTCGGCCTGCGGATCCCAGCGCAATTTGCGCCCCAGTTTCATGGCGATCCACGACACGATGCACACACTGGTGGAACGATGCGCTTGTTCGGGCGTCGTCGCGGCGGGCTGGCGCGTGAGCACGCTGGTGAGCCAATCGAGGTGATGGTCGTCCTTCGGGCTGGCGTGCAAGCGGATGTCTTTCGGGCCGAGCGGCGTTGTGAGAATGTCGGGATTGCTTGCGTCGAGCGGCTTGCTTTTGCTCTTCCGCGCTGCGGGATCGCTGGCGGTTACCTTCTGCGCGCTGCCTGTAACCCAAACCCAGCCGTCGGAGCCTTCGAAGCGGACGCCGCTGGGCAGCGTGTTGTCTATGATCAGCGTGATGCCATTGGCGTATTTCGCCTCGACATGATACGCGCCGTGGACGTTCCAAAGCCCCTGCGTAGGGAATTCGGCGCGGCCCTCGATTTCGACGGGACCGGTCAGCTCGGTGCCCATGCCCCATTGCGCGATGTCCACATAATGCGCGCCGTGGCCGGTGATCATGCCCAAGCAGTAGTCTTCAATCCGCAACCAGCCGGGCCGGTCACCGAAGCGTTTCTTGGGGTCGGGATTCTGCGAATGGACGCGGTCTTCGCAATAGGGCACGAGCGGCGTCGGACCGAGCCACATCGCGTAGTTGAGGTTGGTCGGCACCGGCATCTCCTTCGGGTCACCGCCGGAGGGATCGGTGGGGAGGCCAACCTTCACGGTGTGGAGTTTGCCGATGCGGCCGTTGCGGACGACCTCGCAAGCCTGCCGGAAACCGCTGCTCGACCGCCGCTGACTCCCAACCTGGAACATCTGCGGATGGCGGCGGAAAAGGTCGCTGACGGCGCGCCCTTCGGCGTGCGTCATGGTGAGCGGCTTTTGGACGTAGATATCTTTGCCCGCGAGCAACGCTTCGACAACCGGCTGCGCGTGCCAGTGGTCGGGCGTGCTGATGGACACCGCGTCCACGTCTTTCCGTTGGAGCGCCTCGCGGTAGTCGCCGCTGGTTGCGACCGTAAGGGAGACGTTCTTCTTGGCATAAAATGCCTCGACGTATCGCTTGGTGTCAGCGAGACGAATGGAGTCGAGATCGCACACCGCCACCACTCGGGCCGCGTCGTGTTTCAAGAAACCCGGCAGGTCCAGGGTCCGAGCGATGCGGCCGCAGCCGATTTGGAGGATGTTGACCTTCTTGCTCGGCGCGTCGGCGCCGAGCACGCGCGCGGGGATGATGTTCGGAAACGCCAGCACGCCGGTACCGGCCAGCGCACGTTGAATGAACTGACGACGGGATGGATTCATGTCTTCTCCTCTGGTTGTCGGGACGCTTTATTATACGCTGTCTGCCTGAAGTCTTGCGAACTCGTCAAACATGATGCGCGGGGCTTCCGGGGCGACACCGACCGCTTCCCAAGCGCCGTAATCGAACACGACCAGTCCGCCCTCGGCGGTGCGCCAATGCCGCGCCAGCAGGCGGGCTTCTTCGCGGATTTCGGATTCAACCCCGCGCGGCAGGGTGGACTGGATGTCCACCGTCGCCAGGAAACAGACCTTGCCTTTGAATTGCTCGCCGAACTCGACGAGGCCGTAGCTGCGCGATTGCTGCATGTTGAGCACATCCGCGCCCAAGGCGAGGAACGACGGCACCAGCGCGTTGACTCGTCCGCAACTGTGCAGAATCACGTGCCAGCCGCAGTCATGGATTGCGTTGAAGATGATCCGGTAGCGTGGCGCAAAGAACTCGTCGAAGAGATTCCGCCCGATGAACGGGCCGGCCTGCGTCCCCCAATCGTCCGTCACGAACAGCCCGTGGATCCGGTCGCCGAAGCGGCGTTTCAGTTCGAAGCATTGCTGGACCTTGAAATCAACGATCATGTCCAGCACGCGGCGCACCCGCTCGGGTTCCAGATAGAAATCCTCCATCGTTGCCGTAAAGCCACGGAGCTTGTGCAAGCGCGAGAACAGCAGACTGTGCGCGGTCACGGCCACGTAACGGTCCGCGGCGGCATCGAGCAGCGGGCCGAGCCGGTCGTAATAAAATGGATTGCGCGGATTCGGCGGGCGATAATGGTCGAGTGCCGACCAGGATTCCAACGGACAGTCTTTCACTTGGCCGATGTTTGCGAGATCAGTGGCGCTCCAGCCGCAACTCCAGTCATCCATCGTTGCCTTGTCGAAGAACCAGCCCGCCTCGGCGCGGTCCATCTCCCATATATTGCAGACATCGTCGGGGAACTCCGGCATTTTGTGGTTCCAGTGTTGCCAGAACGGCAGCCGGGGCGGGCGGTCGAATTCAACCGCGCGGCGAACTATTTCTCGACGGTCCATGATGGTCTCGTTCCTTGTGTCGAGCAGCCATCATAAGCCCCGTTCGCCACCTGCCAACGACTGTTTTGCGAAATCACTACTGCATTTGCGAACACACGCGGGCCGTGGTGGCGCAGTCCTCAGGATCGCACTCGCGCGGTCCTCCGCTTCGCGACGCCATGACGCCGCAACACCGCCATCAGGTGTTTCGCGCTGGAAAACCCACACTCCCATGCCACGTCCTTCAGCAGCAAATCACCGCCCGCCGCCAACAGCACCCGGGCTTTGCGCACTCGCAGATCGTTCAAATAATCCAGCAGCGTCCCGGGAAGCACGCCGCGCGCGCGAAGTTCGAGCCAGCGGCGCGAGCACCCGCAATGCGCGGCCACCTCCTCCAACCCGACACCGCGCGCATAGTGCTGATGCATGAACCCGACCGCCTTGCGCAGCACAGGATGTTCCACGCTCACCGCGCTGGTCGAAGCGCGCCAGTGCACCGGTCCCGGCGCCACCACCACTTCCCTAACCGGCAATTTCTCGCGGCCGGCCATCAAAGCGTCCAGCAACCGCGCTGCCGCAAAACCCACCTCTTCGTCGCGCCGGTCAATGCTCGTCAACGGCGGATCACACAACTCGCAAATGGTTTCGTCGTTGTCATACCCGATCACCGCCACGTCGTGAGGCACGCGCAAACCGACCCAATGACACGCCTCAATGACCGCCGCCGCGCGCATGTCCTCCGCGCAAAACAGCCCCACCGGCGTCTGAAGCTGCTGAAGCCACTTCTCCAGCCTTTCGCGCCGCGCCCGCCAAGGCTGGCCCCGGTGTGCCGTCATCGCGGTTTCGAGCACCGATACGGGAAAGCCAAGGGCGCTCAGCCGTTCGACAAAACCCGCTTTGAGCTGCTGCGAGTAGAAAAGGTCCTGGATGCCGTAAAAGGCGAAACGCCGGAAGCAGCGGTCGAGCAGATGTTCCGCAGCCAAAGTCCCTGCCGCAAAATAATCCGGGCGCACGCGCGGCAGGTTGACCGCGGCGAGCGACCCGGAGCAGTTGACGACGGGGCAATTGAGAGTATTGGCGACGGTGATGTCGCGGCTGTTGACCACCAACCCGATCACTCCATCCCCATCCCAACCCGCAAGCTCGGCGAGATGACAGTAACTCCTTTCGGAAGTCGCAAATCGCCACCGCGTGTGCTGGCGGGCGTATTTCAGAATGCCTCGCAGCACGCGGGCGAGGTGCGGAAGAGCCAGCGAAAACGCCAGCGCCACCAAAGGTTGCGCTGAACGGCGGCGCATGGGCAGTCGCTTGACAGTCGTCATCGGACGCTTCCTACTTCCCAACCAACTCGCCGTGACTGATCACCGAAACATGGGCGCGCGGGTTGAGGCCCGCGGGCGGTTCGCACGTAAACTTGACCTGATTGTCACCCGGTTCGAGGACCGGGGCGTCGCCTTGCGGTGTCACGTCGCCGAGCACCTCGCCAGAGGGGCCGTAGAGTTTGCAGTCCGTCGGCGAACGGAACTCCAGGTATTGCCCGCTTTCGATTTCGACGGGGAACGTGATCGTCTTGCCGCCAAGCGTGACGGACGGGTTGCGCAGCTTCGCTTTCACCGTCGGCAACGCGCGAATCGGGCCAAGGTGACACGTGACCGTATCCTTGGGCGGTAGGTTGTTGAAGTAGAAGTTCAGGCTCTCGACGCTGGCGGGGCGAATGGACTCGCGATAGATGGAGTAGATGCCACCGTAAGGCCACGTGTAGTCGGCGTGTCGCTGCCCCTCCGGCTCGACGAGTTCGAAGTAACGCCAGCCCGTGAAGTCCACGATGATGTAATGATCGCCATCAGCGTGCGAGAGATGCGAGGGGCTTTTCAACTGGAGGTTCAACACCTCGCCCTTGCCGTCGCCGTGCACCCATACACCCAGCGCCTCGTGGCCGGTGAGATTCGCCAGCGGCGAGAAGGTTTTGCCCGCGCGCGACCACACGCCCTGCCGTGTGGCCATCTTGCTGGTGACGGTGTAGCAACCGCTGACCTTGCCGTCTTTCACGCACTGGCTTGACGGTTCGAGCTTCGCGGAGATGGCAGCGTGCGAAACGCGCTTCGCGAATTCACCCGTGTCGGCGAAGTCAGCGAGCGTGATATTGCCGGGCGCGTCGCAAGGGCCGGCAGACATAAGCGCCTCGATTCGGAGTTGCAGCGGTTGGCGATTGAACTTGTTCGCCGTTTTCCATTCGTTGCTCCAGCCATCAAGGCCACAGACTTTGTGCTTCTCGTATTGGACGCGTCGGAACTGGAATTTGCCCTTGGGTTGCTCCACCAGCGCAAACTCATCGCCCGGCACGCGCAGTTTCTCTTTGACCGATTCGGAGAAATACTTCGCCCGGCGCAGTTCCTCGTAACGTTTCACGACCGCAGCCAGCCGCGGCAGCGCGGGCGTCTTCGGCGCGTTCTCCGGCGTGATGCCCATGATCGAGAGGCTGCTGTCGTTGGCGAGCGTCTTGGCGCAGAGGTATTCGATATCGTCGGCGAACGTCGGTTCGCCCTGCGGCCCGGTCCACGTCTTGAACGCCCACCAGCCCAAGTGCGCCGGCAGGAACATCCGGCGGCACGATTCGTTGCCGTCGCAGTGGATGTCGATGAACTTCTTGTGGCTGCGCGTCGGATGGTCCCACGCGCCCATCCGCGACCGCACAAACCAGAGGTGATGATGGAATGTGCTCATCTCCATGATCGCCGGCCGCTTCAGCCGTTTGCAGATCTCGAACGTGAATTTCGAGCCGTAGTGCCATGCGTTCTCGCGGCCCGCAATCGCGTCCTCGCCGTCGAGCGCGTCGAGGTAGATCATGTCGAAGCCGCACTCGTTGAACATCTCCGCCGTTTTGGCCGCGACGTCGGTGAGCAGCGTCGAGTCGCCGTCCGGCACGAACAACCCGAAGCACTCGCGCAGGTGATGCACCTTCGCGCCCTTCGCGTGGGCCGCCACGCGCGTGCCGTGCGCGCCGCGTTTGCATTTCGTGAACTGGTAAGGCGGTTCGCGCGAAACGTCACTGTAGGTGACCAACTCGTCGTCAATCTGCAACGTCACGCTGTTGCGGACGAAGAAGCCGGTCACGTTCGACATCGTCGCTGTGCTCTCCTCGACCGGCACGGCCACCGCTTCGGCTGTCAACGGCACCGCGAGCGTAAACGTCGCGTCCTTGCCGAGCCGCGGGTCCGGCACCGGCGTCACCCAGGGGCAGTTCTTCGCCATGAAGAACGCGTAGGTGTGCAGCCCGGCGAGGATGCCCGCCTTGTGCAGCTTGTCTATGACCGCCTTGAAACTCGCCCGGCCGCGCGGATACGTCTTCGGGTCCGGCTGGCAGTCGCCGAAACGAAACGATCGGCCGCCGTGGAAATCTATCTGGGTGATGCCGAGGCTCTGCGCGAGGCGAATCCAATTGTCCACCTTCTCCTCCGACATGTCGCCGGAGTTGAAGAGGTACGAGCCGTAATTGTTGACCGAATCCTGCGCCCACGGCCCGCCGATGCGCGTGCGCGGCAACTCCGGTGCGGCGCTGACGACCTCTTTCATTACCGAGCGCAATGACTTCTGCGGACAGCCAATCAGGGCGACTTTCGCACCGGCGAATCCGAAACGCGGATAGCAGAATGCCCGCAATCGGCTGTTGGCGCGGGGCAGCTCAGGCACGTTGGTCTGCAAGTTCAGCGCGAGCGCACAGGCGGCGAACGGCTCCTCAGGCAAGCCTTTGAGTGTCAGCGGAATGTCGACAAACGTGAAGCCTTCCACACCGTCGCCTTGGAGTTCCTTCACCTCGAAGATGAAGTAATGGCCCTTCGACGTGACTTTGATCTTCGCGGTCACGCCAGCCTTGTCGAACTGTGCCGTCAACAAGCCCCGCTCATACGCCGCCGATGTTGCTCCGAATTCCTTGCCGCCCTTCTTCACGCGGGCGAAAGCCGTCTTTGTCTTGTGGTCGCAGTGATCAACGCCCGCGCGGCGGTCGGCGAAGCGCAGGTTGCTGCCATCCGCGCCGATGGCGCACTCGACGTAGTCGTTCTTGATGACCACCGCCGCTTGGGGCGTTGCAGCCCGGGCAATGAGGCAGCAGGAGAAGAAGATGAGCATCCAGCGAATTGTTTTCACGGCCCGGCAGTCTATCGCATCCGGTGCTGTCCGGCTACACCTGTAAATCGTTGAAGCAAGTTCAGGATGATCGAGGCGGCCCGTTTGAGACCGATCGCCAGGTCACGAGCGATCCCATCACCAGCAACAGGCAACCCACCCAAAGCGCCGGCCCCGGCGTGACGCGCAGGTAGGCGCAACTCACCAGCGTCGAAAGCAGCGGAGTGAAATAAGAACACGCCACAACCAGCAGCATGTTCCCCTTGCGCATGGAGAAGTCCCATAAGACGTAAGCCACCGTCGTGACCGCCGCCAGAGCGGCCGCCTCGCCAACGCACCGCGCCGTCCAGTCGGCCGGTTCGGTCGTGAGCAAGCGTATCACCAGCAGGACAACTCCCGTTGCCGGCATGAACAACTCGACGGCTCCCTCGCTCTCCGGCCCCGACCAGCGCCGGGCGAGATTAGAGTAGCAGGCCCACGAAACGGCGGCGAGCAACGCCAGCCCATACGCTGCCGGGTTGTCCTGCACGTGCCGCACAAACGATTGCCAGGTGGTGTGAGTGCCCTGGGTCATCACCAACAACACGCCGCCCAGGGCGAGCGCCGTTCCCGGCAGCAGCCACACGCTGGCTTTCCTGCCCAGGAGCGGCAGCGAAAAGAGGATGGTGAGGGCGGGCCACAGGTAATTCACCAGCGCGACTTCGAGGACCTGCTCGCGATCCTTCGCCAGGCCCACCGCCAGATAAATGGCCGCCGTATAAACCACGAACAGCGACCCGCAGCCCAGCAGATAGCGCGGCGACAGGTTGAGCCCATGGCCGGCCGTCTTCCCCGACCACCATAACCGCACGAGGCAGAAGAACCCGCCGATCAAATAAGCGCACGCGCCCGCCGTCAGAGGCCCGACCTGTTCCGACAGGCTGCGGGCAAACGCAAACGTGGCGCTCCACAGCACGATGGCCGCAAGGCCGCCGGCGGTGTGGGCGTTGAGTTGGAGGTTTCGCGATGACACCGGGCGTCAAGGTGCGACCCGCACGGAAAGATGTGCGGTGGCAGTTTCGCCGCGGCGGTTCATGCGGGACACTTTGACGAGATAAAGGCCGGCGCCCCCATAGCGGTGGGTCGTGATCGCGTAACCATCGGGCGCCAGCGCCTGCGTGTTCCCGTCGGAACGGACACGGACGGTGGGCGTGCCATCGCCGAAATTCCATTCCTCCTCGCCCTCGTCGGGTGCGACATGGGAGGAGCGGACTTTGAACGTGACCTCATCGCCTTCCTTGATGCCAAACGTCGGCCAGTAGGCGGCGTGAATTGACGGCGGCTGCTGGTCGAGTTGGTTGGGGTCAACCACTTTCACGACGGCGAAGTCGTAGCTGATGTTGCCGCTCTTGTCGGTGACTTTGAGGATTTCGCTATAGGTGCCCGGCTTGGGAAACCGCCGCTCGACCTTCGCGCCACGCGCGGTTTTGCCGTCGCTGAATGTCCACACGTAGTTGGCGATGTGGTTCGTGCCACTACGGCTCCATGAACGGCTGCCGTCGAGCGTGACCGTCTCGCCCACAGCGGCCAGTTGATGCGGCCGCGCCACAGCCTGCAATAGTGCGAGTGGATGTGCGTCGTGATACGCCTGCCAAACGAGCGCGTAAGGTTCCAGGATGCCCCACCGGCCGCTCGGCTGCGGTGCAACAACGTCGAAATGCAGATGCGACCAGCCGCCGCTGGCGCCCTTCTTGCCAAGCACACCGATTTTCTGGCCGATCTTGATTTTCGCGCCGAGCTTCACGGCCGGGTCAATCGAATCGAGATGGCTGTAGCGATAGAACCAGCCGCGACCGTCGCGCAGATAAATCACGTCCGCGCGCGGTTTCACCAGCGGTGGATACTTGTCCTTCTCCAACACTTCGTTGGCAACCGACACGACTTGGCCGTCTGTGGCAGCGAATACATCTTCCATGCGCTCCGCGCCGCCGAAGTCGAGGCCCCAATGATAATAGATCGCTTTCTTCCTGACCTGATCGCCGTCGGCGATCTGGTTGGCCATCAACGTGTGACTGGCAAACCATCGCTCGTTGAGGGGATAGCGAAACGTGCCGGGCGTGATCCACGGATAACCCGCCGGCCAGAGCCGCAGTCGCGCGTCGGCATCGAGGCCCCAGTGGTCGCCGCCCTCGTTGTAACCCTTCGTGATCGGGCAATCTATCTGCACGCCGCCGGCCGTGACCGGCAGGTGATACGTCGCGCAATCGAGTGTCACCTGCTGGCCGTTCACCTGCACCGCGACTCGCGCCCCGCGCATGGCGTGCCGCAGACTGTCCCGCTTTTCCTCAACACTGATCAGTTTCACGGTTGCGGGTCTGCCGTCGCAAAGTTTCACGGTGGCTTGCTCGCCCAGCTTCAAGTCCACGGCGGCTGGCAAGGAATGAATCGGCTTACGAGCCATCTTCAGGATCGTGGACACGACACGCTCCTCGACTGTTTCGGTAAACGGCCCGGGCAGCGAACCCCATATCATTGCGCCTCCCGCCTCGTAGCCGCCCTCGCGCAGCACGCGCTGCGAGGGCAGATAGCCGAACACGTCGTTGCTGTAGCCTGCAACCCAGACCGCCGGGCCGGCCAGCTCGCGTTTCAGCCGGAGCGAGTAATCCACACAGGTTTCACCGGCGATGGCGATCAAGGTCAGGTCTGAACCGAAGCGCACCACCTGCACGGGGCAGGGATACGTCGAGCGTATCTTGCCGTCCTCCTTGAGCTGCTTCAGCAAGCGCCCGGCGTGGCCGCGGTAAGGTTCCTTGGCTGTCGCGGCGATCTTCTCCAACTCCTCCCTCGGCGGCGCCGGCGCAAAGTCAATCGTCACGTCCGCAAACGCCGTCTGCAGCGGACCGCGCAGTGGTTTGGGCGCCGTCTCCAGCGCCGCCCCGACGGCCACCGCCAGCGAGCGTCCGTGGTATTTGGCCAGCTCCTCCGTGCGACGCGGATACGGATTCTGATCAGCGCCGCAACCGATCATGAACATCGCAGTCACACCCGGATTCGCTTCCTCGAAATATTGCTGCGCGTAGCCGGCGTAATCGCCGCGAATCATGTAATCGCCGCAGGTGGTATTGTGGCAGGCGTAGCCGAACAGCACGGCTACAAGCTTGCCTTTCGGGTCGGAGACACGCAGGACCGGAACGTCATGGTCCACCGGCCCGTCGGGGTTCGGCGCGTTGGCGTAGCCTGTCGGCGTCGGACGGCGGCGGTTCATGGCGAATCCGCACCGCGCGCGCTGGAAATCCAGTGTTGCGGGCGCGAGCCTCTTCAGCGCGTCGCCGACGAGCATGACGAGCTGCTCTTGCAACCGCGTCATATACTTCTCCGTCGCGGGTGCGAACCCGGCCTTGACATCGTCGTCCGTCAGCCGAGCCATGCGCAGTTCCGGCCCGCAATGAGTGTGCGAGATGTTCACCAGCAGCGACTCGCGCGGCAGGGCGAACTTCTCCTTCACTTGTTTCTCAAGCCAGTCGCGCAACGGTCGCGGCACGCCGATGAGATCCATCGTCACGATGACCAGCCGTGTCCCGCGCGCGTCCTCGATGGCCAGCGCCTTGGCGTAGAGATCAGCGGCAACACCCTCCGAAGGTTTCTTGCGCGACGCGTAGCCGGCCATCCAGATCGGCCCCTCCGGCGTGATTTTCACCGATGCCACGCCGGCCTTCCACGTTGCCGGCTCCTGCGCTTCCACAGGCCCGGCCACGCCACTCCCGCCAAGCACGGCTGCGCACAATAAGAGGGACAACGACCAGTAAGTGAGGGTTCTTCTTCCAGTCATGGCATGACTCCAATGAGTTGAGGATGCGTTCACGATCGTGCCGAAACGGTTGTCACCGGCGACGACCCGCGCATCTTTGCACTTCACCCGCCGTGTGTCACGAACTTGGTTGGTTGAGTCACGCTGTCCAAAGGCGATCCACCTTCGTTCATTCAGGCGGGCTGCTCCAAATGCCGGATATTTTTTTGAACGCTATGACGAAAAAACCAATGATCCCGCCGATGATCGCGCCGATGATCATGCCCTTCGCGTAACCCGGCAACGCGTCAAAGGAAGGTATCGCGTCCGGTTCGAACCGCAGGCTGTTGACCATGTGTTCAAATAGAGGCTCCAGTCGTGTCCAATCGGTGTCGCGCGCGGAGCAGGTGACGATGAAAGTCCGCCGCCCGTGTGGAACCGAGACCTGCCAGTGCCGGATCAACACGCGGCCATGAGGCCACGTGGCCCGCCAGTGAGCAGACATGACGTTGAGGCCGGCCACCGTGGCGAGGCCGGCTTGGACATCGGACACGGTAATGCCGGTCTTTCGGAATCCATCAATGATCGTGGCGGTATACTTGCTGCACATGTTGGTACCGACGGGGATGGCGCCGCCGGCAACCACGATGTTGAGGTTCTCGGCGAACTCCAGGGAAACCGGATTGTAAACCGCCACAGCCATGTGGTTCAGGTTCACCTGCTTGATATTTGGCGCCACGGATTTCAACGCCTTGCCAGCTTTCTGAGTCTGCTCCTTTGTGGCGATGATCCAGTCGGCGGGATACTTGAATGAGAACCCCAGCGGGCTTTTGAATTCCTTCATTTCGTCTTTGGGGGCCGGCGGCTCGACCGCCGGATTGGGCTTCGACTCACTGGTCGATGGTGCGGCGACATCATTCGTCGCGGGAGTCGCTTTCGTATTCAGTTTCGCCAACGCTTCCTCCGCGGCGGCTTTGACGGTCGCGTCACTGTCGGTGAGAAGCGACGTCAAGTGGGTCACGACCGACTTGTCACCGATGCCACCCAGCGCCTGCGCAACAGCCCGACGGCCGTCTGTGTTGGCGCTGGAAAGACTTTGGACAAGCGGCTCCACGGCGGGCTGGCCGATCCTCACAAGCGCGGCGCCAGCGATCAGCCGAACCGCCGCGTGGGAATCGTTGAGGCACTTCACCAGCAGAGCGATGGCTTCCGGGTCTCGCATTTTGCTGAGCGATTGGGCGGCTTTGATTCGGTCGAATGGTTGCTGGCTCTGGAGTTGCTGTGCCACCTCCTTGAGCTCAGCTTGTTGTGCGATGACACCGTTACACAGCGCCATCGCGAGGACGATGCCGACTCTGATCACCCTGGACGTTTTCATTCGTTTGCCTCCGCAAGCGTTCCTTGAACTGCCAGTGCGAAGCATAACCAAGAATGCGGCTTCTTCAACTTCCGAAGTCAACCATCGCTGTTGACCGGCTCATTTCCGAAGGACCATCGTCCTCGCTCGGCCAGGTTCAAGCCCACGCTCTTGCAGCGCCGGGCAGCGTTGCCTCCGGTCTCAAGTCGTCAGTTTCTCCACCTTGCCGGTCATGAAATCCTTGTTCTTGTCGCCGACCCAGTAGCGATTGCCTGCGATGCACCAGATGAAATGCAGTTCCTCCTCCTGGCTGAAAACAGGATGATAGTTCAGCAGTGGGATCGTCACCGCGTCGCCTTCACCCACCGAGCGCACGAAGCTCTTGGTCTCCTCGTCGGCATAGACCTCCATCGTGCCGTGACCTTTGATGAAGATGTAGATTTCCTCTTGATCGGTGTGGTTGTGCGGTGGCCATGAACGCTGGCCGGGCTGGAAGATTGTGTAGCCGGCGATAAGCTTGTCCGCCGGCTCGCTTACATCGAACATGAGGAACACGTCCTTGCCCTTGAGATGGCGGATGCGGCGCTCATCGCGAGAGAACTCGCTCCACCTGGCATGAAACGCCGGATGCGCCTTCTCCGCTGTCGCGCGGCAAACGACCACACGGCTCTCTCCTCCGGCCTGGCCGATTTGATAGGCCGAGCCGCGTGGCACGTAGAGCACATCATAGTGGCGCAGCGGATAACTCGCGCCGCAAAGCGTTACCGTGGCTTCGCCCTGCCAGCAGAACAGCAACGCCTCCTCGCCTGGATGCGCGAGCGGGCTGGACGTGACCGGTCCGCTCAACTCGTAAACGCCGTAGGTCAGGAACTGGAGGTTGGAATTCTGCGGGTTGGATTTTTCGATGTAGCGAAACGCCCCGGCATCGGCCGGGACAAAGGTGGCTGGCTTGGGTTGGCTCATGGTTCTCTTTCTTTGCGAGAAGCGGGTCACCACGCGCGCGCACGTTTGAACGCGTGATACGCTCGAAACGCTTCCGCCGCCGCCACGCCAGCCTGCATCCCGCGGGCGTGCGCTTGCAGGAGCATCAAGTCGAGCAACGGCGAGAAACTGCTGTCGCCGCTGCGTGCCATCTGGCTGCGGTGGCACGCCAGCATCTTCTCTTTCAGCGGCGTGAACCCCGAGATATCCACGTAGAAGCCCGGGTCAAAACCGATCATGTTCATTGTGTCCATCCACCACAGCGCGGGCGAGGCCGGCAGCGGCGACGATTTCGTCTTCTGTCCGCGCGAGCTGCAGAACCATGAGGCGGCTTCGGCGAGCGCGCTGGCGGCGCGATGATCAACGTGATAATCCGTCGGCGAGTGAGCCAGCACCAGCGTCGGACGAAACTGGCGATAGACCTCCGTCAGCAGCAGCCGCACCGGGCGGTCGTCAGCGAGCGTGCCGTCGGAGATGTTGCCACAATACAATTCCGCGCCCAGCAACCGCGCGGCGGCATCCATCTCGCGGCGGCGGACGGCGGCGAGGTTGCGGATGGGTTTGTGGGGTTGGCCGCCGTCGCCGTTGCAGAGCACGGCGATGGCAATAGCCGCGCCGTCGGCCTTCGCGCGCGCCAACGTGCCGGCGCAGAACAGCTCCGCGTCGTCAGGATGCGCGACCACGGTCAAAACACGTTCGGAGCCAAAATGAAGTCTCATGTTGATGTCAGTTGGTTCGCGTCTTTTGTTAATCACAACAAGTCATCGCTGTCCCATCCGGCTCAGGATGTCCCAATAGGCGCCGCGTGCGCCCGCAGCGATGGCCTGCACCAATGCTGTGTTGTCGTTGTAGTTGTAGTTCGCGTTGTCGGCCGAAACCTCCGGCAGAAAGAAACGCGGGTCACCCGCCACGAGTTCGCGCGTGACGGCAACAATGTCGCGGCCCAGCGCGGGCGCGATGTAGAACACCGGCTTCAGGAATTTTCCGTTGCCGCGGCTAGCGCCATGAAGGTGTGGATTCCCTTCCGGATCGCCTTCGCTTCGCACCCACTGCGCCACGGTTGTGCCGTCATAAATGCGCACCCCGATGGACAACCCCACGCAGTCTGGTTCCACCCGGCGCATCAGCGCGATGCTTTCCCGTAATGTCTCGCGCGTCTCACCCGGGCCACCCAGCAGCAGGTCGTACATGAACCGAATCCCATGTTCCCGGCAGATGCGCGCCGTGTCAGCGAGATCGTCCGACCGGAACGGCCGCTTCAGCCGACTGAGCATCGCGTCGTTGCCGCTGTCCGCGCCAAAGTCAATTCCCGCACAACCCGCGCGCTTGAACAACGCGGCCATTTCAGCGTCGAACGGTTTCGGCGCACAGTAGGCATACCAGCGGATCTTCCCGCCCAGCCCGGCGCGAATGATCTCGCGGCACACTTCGCGCGCGTGCTCGGCAGGCAGATTGAATTCACTGTCGCAGGTGTGAAAACAATCCACGCCTTGCGCCAGAAGCGCAGCCAGTTCCGCCGCCACGGCGGCCGGCGGCATCAGGCGCGTGGTGCGCCCTTTCGCAATCGGTTCGGCGCAATAGACGCACGGCATCGCGCAGCCGCGTTTGCTCTCGAATCCCGCCTGGCCTCCAGCGGCGAAATAGCGGCGATTATCCACGAACGCGCGGCGGCGCGGCGGTAATTGCGACAGGTTCACCGGCTTCGCGGGGTTCTGGCGGATGGCGCCGTTTTCGCGGAAAAGCAGATTGGGCACCGTTTCCCACGCGAGGCCGCGCTGGAGCGAGTCAAGAAACCCGACGAAGGCCATCTCACCTTCACCCGCAATGCCGAAGTCCGCGCCGCAAAACTCCATGACCGCCGCCGGCATGATGGAAAACCCTACCCCGCCCAGCACAATCGGCGCATCCGTGTGCTGGCGCAGCAAACCGAGGATCTGTTTGATCTCCGGCAGGAAGAAAGCCTGGCCGCTGAAGTAACAGTCGTCTGTATTGCGCACGGTGACGCCGACAACCCGCGGCGCGAACGAGCGGCATGCGGCTGCAACATCGGCCGCCGGATCGTCCGAAAAACACAGATCGAGCAACTGAATGTCGTGCCCGGCGGCAACCAGCGCGTCAGCAAGATAGTCCAGACCGATGGGCGCGATGGCCGGCTTCATCGTGTTGGCGTTGACGAGAAGGACGTTCATCGCAGCATGATGTTCGGCGGCTGGGCCACGTAGTCGGCGACGGCAAGCACCGCGTCGGGATGCAACCTCATCAACGACGCCGGGCATGCCGCCGTGATGGGCCCATGCAACGCGCGGCGGACCACGGCGCTCTGCCACGGCCGGTTGCAGTAGAGCCGCAGCCGCCGCGCAGCGAGGCATTCCTTCATGCCCACCGTAACAGCCCGGTGCGGAATGAGGGCGATCTCGCCGCCCACGGTGACGGAGTTGATCGTGCGCGTCTCGCGCGTCAGCGACAACACCCGAGTCGGCAGCGCGGCGAACTGCTCCACGCTCATCGTCTCGCCCAGCTCAGGCGGCTCGTTGAAGGCAAAGTGGCCGTTGATGCCAATGCCGCCGAAGCACGCGTCCACGCCGCCGCGGCGCGCAATGAGTTGCGGCACGGCGGCCGGATTCTGCGGATCGGGAAAGACGCGGTTTTCAGGCAACGGCGCCAGCGCAGGGTCGAGCCGGTTGTAAAAAAGCCGGTCCATGAAACCGCGAAAGCTCAACGGATGATCGGCGGGAATGAACCGGTCACCGTCGGCAAGGTATTCGTCCATGTTGATGAGGACGACGTCGCGGCAGTTGATGCGCTCGTCATTGATCATCTTTGCCAACAACGGGAACTGTTCCACCGGCCCGACGGGCACGATGAGCGTCGCAGTGCGGCCCGCGGCTTGCGCGTCGAGGATTTCCTGCCTCATCGCTCCGGCCACATCGCGGCCGATGGACGCCATGTCGCCAAGGATGCGGACCTTCACCGGCGTGCCTTTGCCAAGGTCGGCCGCCGTCACTTTCAAGTAATCAGGAAGCTCACTCATCACTTATGATTCATCACTCCGGCAACGGTTGATCCTTCGTCTCCGGCAGGAATATCACCGCCACGATGCCGATCACAAACAGTAATCCCATCAGCGTGATTGCCAATTGGAGATTCATGCCCGGCAACGCCTTCAGCCAGCCGGAGAAAATCAGCACCGGAGAAGCCAGCAGCCGGCCTGCATTGAAACAAAAGCCTGCGCCCGTTGAGCGAAGATGGCTCGGGAACAGCTCCGGGAAATAAATCGCGAAGCCCGCGTGGATGCTGAGCGTGGCGAACCCCATCAACGGCAGCAGCACCAGCAACTGCATGTAGGTCGTCGGCAGGTAGCAGGTGATCGGCACAATGATCAGCGAGAGAACCTGTAGCAGGATGAACGTTAGTCGCCGGCCCAGCCGCACGCAGAGCGGCCCGAACGACAGCAATCCCAGCGCCATCCCAATCGCTTCCACACCGCCATAGGCGAACTTGGCCTTTGCCGCCGCCTCGACCGAATCCATGCCCCCGCGTCGCAGCAAATCCAGCATGAGATCCTGGCCCGCAACCGTCACGCTCCAGAACGTGCCGAGGCCCACCGCAGCGAGCACCATGCACAGCAGCGCGCGCGGTCCCCAAACGCGGTGGAAGAAAAGCTCGCGAAAGCTGCCGAGCTTGCCGCCCTCGCCCGCGGCAGCCTTGTCGCGCGCACTCGTCCAGCTTTCCGGTTCCTTCACGCTTGACCACACCCACAACACAAGCATCGCCGGCAGCACGCTGATCAGATACGCGTAGCGCCACTGCGAACCCACCGCGAGTCCCACCGCTGCGGCCACCCAGGTGCCCATCGTGCTTGTCGCGTGAAAAATTCCCGATGCGTGAGCGCGCGCGTGTTTTGGGAAGACTTCCGCCACCAGCGTTGCCGCCACGGCCCATTCGCCGCCGACGCCCATCGCCACCAGGAATCGCAGCACACCCACCTGCCAGAGTTCCGTGGCGAAATACGTCAGCCCGGCGAACACGGAGTAGAACAAAATGGTCGCCACCATGATCGGTTTGCGGCCCCACCGGTCGGCCAGCGATCCGAACAGAATCCCGCCGAACGCACCCCCCGCCAAGAATACGCCGAGGAAAATGTCACCCCACTGCCGCACCTCCGGCGCATTCTCCGCCGCCTGCATGATGTCTTTGAGCAGATCGTTCCGGGTAATGTTGAAAAGCTGCCCCTCGAATGCATCAAACACCCAGCCCGCTGACGCGATCACCAGCACGAGCCATTGGTAGCCGGTCACACCTTGATACCAGCGGGCCGGAGTGGAGACCGCAACAGTGTTGCTCATGGGTGCGGTTCCTTGGACAGTCTTCGATCAGCTCTCATCCCACCTGCCAGCCGGCGCGATACGTTCGCTTCAGATAACGCTCAGCTTCCGGGCAGTTGGGGAATTTCATCGCGGCGGCGTCCCACTCCAGCTTCTGGCCGGGGCAACGGATGGCGATGGTGCCCAGCAGGATCGTCTCGGTCATCGGCGCGGTCTGGGCGAAGTGCGATTCCGTTTTCTCACCGCCGAGACATGCGTCCACATAATGGTGGTAATGATTTCGCGGCAGCGGCTTCGGACGCTCGTAGGCCTGGAATTTCTCCTTTGGCAGCAATCGTGGTCCCGTCTGGTGCTCGTGGAGTATGGCGCCCTCAGTGCCGATCAGCAGCGCGGATTCCAGCGGATACGTGTCGGTCGGGTTGAGGGCGCGCGCTTCCTTGGGCGGCAACATCGCCCCATCAAACCACTCCACCGTGAGTTCCTTGCCTTCGGTCATCGCGTTGCCGGGGAATGTCCACGTCACATGCTCGCTCTGCGGCCAGTTGTCAGCGCGGCGTTCCGGTGTGTTCTTCCACGATTCCTCAACCTCGGCGACCACCGTCGTCGGCGCTTTCAGGTTGAGGCCGCGCCACGTGCCGTCAAGGATGTGGCAGCCCATGTCGGCGCACCAACTGGTGCCGAAGTCCTGCCAGGCGCGCCACTTCCTCGGATGATAGATGTCAGACACAAATGGCCGCATCGGCGCGTTGCCGATCCAGTGGTCCCATTTCAAGTGCGGCGGCGGCTCTTCGCTCGTGGTTGGGCGCGGACCTTTGAGGCGGCTTATCGCGGCACGGTTGGAACAGAGATAGACTTGCTTGATCCTGCCGATCGCACCGCGCCGGATGAGCTGTACGGTCATGCGGTCGGCGATACTGGACGCGAACTGCGTGCCAAGCTGCGTGACGATGCCCTTCTCAATGGCCGCATGGCTCAGCTTCCTGACCTCGGCCAGGTCGTGACACATCGGTTTCTGGCAATACAGGTTCTTGCCGCGCTGGACAGCCGTGTAGGCGATCGGGAAGTGCATGTGATCGGGCGTCGTGACGTTCACCGAATCAATCTTGTCGCCCTCCTTCTCAAACAACTCACGCCAGTCGGTGTAAAGACGCGCGCCCGGCACGTTTTTGGCAGCCGCCTCCAGGTGCTTGGCGTCCACGTCGCACAGCGCGACAATCTGGACGCGCTCGTGGCTCTGGAAGTTCTTGAGGTCGCCGTGGCCCATCCCCGTGACACCGATGCAAGCGTGGCTGAGCTTGCTGTTCGGCGAGGCGGCGCGCAGACCGGCGGGAAGGATGAAGGGCGCGCCAACAACCGTCATCGCGGCGGCGCGCAGGAATTGGCGTCGTGTTTTCATTCAAGACCCATCAGGAATAAAGGACGCGGTCCATCTCCGCGGAGATTTCAGCAAGCGCTTTACGGTCGCCGCCGCGCACTTCTGCCGTGGCCCAGCTCTGGAACCCGATCTTCTTCAACTCTTCACGCACTCGCTTCCAGTTGATGTCGCCCTGGCCGATCGGCAGGCTGAAGCCCTTGCTCATACCTTCCTTCATCCCGATCTTCAGGCTGTATTCCTTGATATGAATCTTCTCAATCCGCTTGCCGAGCACCTCGATCCAGTGTTGCGGCCAGCCCCAGCGCATCACGTTGCCCACGTCGAAATAGGACTTCACCCACGGGCTGCCAATCTCGTCAATGTATCGGGCCATCGTCAGTGGCTCGATGAGGAACGTGGCCCAGACATTCTCGACCAGGATTTTGACGCGCTTCTTCTCGGCATGGGGAATCGCCGACCGGATCAGCTCCTGCGAGCGCTTGTAGTTCTCCATGAACGACGTCTCAGGATCGGTGCGCACGACGTGCAGGACGGTGTCACTGCCGTAGATCGCAGCGTCGTCAATGGCCTCCTTGAGGTCGGGATTGCTGCCATTCGACACGCCGTGAATGGGAATGCCAACCTTCTCGCTGGCTCGCGCAAGGTCCTTCGGCTCCGTCTCGGCTTTTTTCGAGGAGTTGCGCGACACCTCCACTCCCTCGAAACCAACGTCCTTCGCAACACGGAACCTGTCCTCCACCGACAGCTTCGGCTCGGCAATCATGCCCCAACCAACGGCCTTCTTGATGCGCCCGCCCGGTTCCGCAGCCACGATGCGCCCCGACGGAAACGCCGCTGCCACGCCTCCCAGGAGAAGTCCACTTGTTTGAATGAATTGCCGGCGATCCATGGATGCAGTCATGAGTAAATCCTTGTGTTGGGTGAACAGCGGTAATTTCGATTTCAAAAGAAATACTCAAATGAAGCCCCGCGAGTAAAGCCGAAATCCTGCGCCTCGATGCCGCGCGCGGGAACGGTCCGCCGAGCAACCGCGGCCTGTGGGCCCAAGAGAACATGCCGCAGCGGAAATGCGCGGCCCGGTGGGTCAGGGCGGATGCCTACTCTCTTGCAGCCAGGTTCTCGACGCGAAGGCCTCGCTGGAAGGTGTTAAAACCAAACGGCCGCGGCTTGTAGCCGCCGACGAAGTCAACATTCGTCCTGGCGGGAATCTTCTCCTCCAAGCCCACCGCCCAGAGACAGGCGTTGACCACCATGCGCCGGAAATGTTCGTCGAGGAAATCCTGGCTGGACCCCATCGTCGTCATGAAAACGCGGGCGTCGCCTTTCGGTGTGGGATACGACTTGGTCCACGCGAGCGGCATCTGAGGTTTGTCAGATGGCGGGTCGCGAGGGTCCATGGCCTTCAGAACCTGGCCCATGACGAGCACCTTTCCGTCCTGGGGAATCGGTGTGCGCACGGTGTAAACATCGCTCGGTCCCCACATCGTCCCAACTCCCCGCAAGACAGGATGCGATTTCATCTGCTCGACGACCAACCCACGCGTGCTTTCGATTTTGTGCCGGCCGTGATGCGATATCCAGGTCGAGCCGAGGACTTGCTGGCCAAAGCCGCTCTTGTAGTCATCACCCTTGTAGCCACAACTGTATTTCTGGAACTGGCTGCCCGGCTTGTTGCGAAACGCGACCACTGATGGCCGGATGCCGATGACCGGCCTGCCGGTCTGGAGGTAGGCATCCACCCATTTCATCTGTTCGTCCGGCAGGTCGCGGTAGCGCAGGAACACAATCATCAAATCGGACGCGTTCAGCGCCTGAAGACCGGGGATGTTGTCGGTCGTATTGGGGTCTATTTCGCCGGTTTGCTTGTTGATCGCAAACAGCACCGTGCATTTGAAGCCGTGGCGGACGGCCAGCAGTTTGCCCAACATCGGCATCGCTTCCTCTGAGCGATACTCCTCGTCGCCGCTGATCAGCACGGCTCGCTTGCCGTGACCGATGCCGGCATCGCCTTCGAGAACCATCCAGGGATCAGCCGCGAGTGCGAACGGAACAAGCCACAGCCCGACAACGGAGAGACAAAAACGCCGTGCGGCGGTCAATTCAACTTTCATTTTCTACTTCGCCGCCTTCTTTGGCGCGTCGAGCAACTTGCCGGTCTTCTTGTCCCAGTGGATGGTCCGCACGTTCATGCGGTGTTTACCGTGGCAATCCGTGCAGACCAGATTGGAGGGCTTGAGCTTCTGCAAGTCGCGCTCCTGCCAGCGGGCAATCACCTTCGCCGGCGCAACGTTGTGTTCTTTGTGGCACTCGGCGCATCGCCTGGCGATAGCCTCGCGCGGGAACATGGTTTGCGGCGGCGTGGTGTTGTCTTCGTCGTCGGCGTGGGCGCGCGATTCGCCATGGCAGGTCACGCAAGTGATGTTCACGGAGGCGTGCTTGATGGAGAACGGATCCTCGCGGAACGTGCCGTGGCAGTCGTAGCAAATGAGCTTCGGCGAAACCGGCACTGTTTTGGCCGGAGCATCGTCGAGCAGCAGCGGCGCGGACTTGTCCACCTTCAAGGGCGGCGGCGCGGCAGCGAACACGGCCAGCGCCACTGCGGTGAAAGCTGCGGATGTGCAGAGTTTGATTGGTTTCATAACAGGACACTCGGGGCGCTAAGGCCCCTCCCACATTTTCAGATCCCACGTCACGGGTTACGGATCACGCATGACGCTTCCGCCTACACATATTCCCAGTTCTTCAACCATTGGTAATGCGGTGGCAGGTTCTGCCACGCAAGGTCCATCGCATGCTCAAGCTCGGCTTTCTCCTTTGCGTCGAGTTCGCGGCGCTCCTTGACGGCCAGGGCGACATTGTCCACCTGCTCGGCGTTGATCATGCCGGGGATGGGCGCGGTGATGGCGGGGTTGCAGAGGATGTAGCGGATGGCGAGGCGCGCGAGGCGGTCGTCTTCGTCGGCCTTCGGGCTGTTGGGCGCGCTGTTGCCTTTGAAGAGGCTCGTGCCGGCAAACGGCTTGATGCCAAAGAAACCACAGTTGCACTTCTGCACCGTGTCGAAAAAGCTCTCCTGTGGCAGGACTTTCGACTTCGCGGTGTAGGGCGTGACCACGACCTCGATCTGGTCGGGGAAGGTTTTCATCATGTACTCGAGCCAGATGCGGTCGTGGCTGGAAATGCCGGTGCGGCGGGCGCGGCCGGTTTTCCTGGCGCGCTCGAGGGCCTTGGCGATCTGCTCGGACTCGGCTTCGGTGTGGGCCATGATGTGCTTGCCGTCGGGTCCTTTCTTGCCGTCGGAGTTGGCAACGATGCGCCAAACGTCCACGTATTCCTGCTCGCACTCCTTGAGGCTCATGTCGAACGTCTCCATCAGCGCATCAGCGGTGCGGTATTTCACGTTGCGGCTTTCGCGCTCATACCAGGACCAGCCGAGATACATCCGGTCGCGGCGGCCTTTCATGGCGCGGCTGTAGGCGATGATTTCGGCGTGGGTGCAGGCGTCAATGTAGTTGATGCCCCGCTCGATGCAGCGCGTGACGACGTCATACCGGTTCTTCTGGAAATCCTTGTTGTTGAGGTCGGCGCTCAACCAACTGCCCTTGCCGAAAACGCCGGGAACCATTTGGTCCACACGTTTCCAGTGGCCGCCGAGGCAGACGGCGCTGACCATCCAGCCGGTCTTGCCGCAGAGGCGGTATTCCATGTCCGGGTTGTAATTGAGGATCTTCTTCGTGTCCTCGCCCTTGGGATTGTTGGCGGCAAGGATGTGTGTCGGTTTGATGCCGATGGCCGCCCAAGCGGCGACGGCGGCGGTGGTGTGGATGAACTCGCGACGCGAGACGCTGTAATGGTTTCGTTGTTTCTTCATAAGGCGTTCTCCTGTTGACTCTGGTTCAAACACCGCAACCACTCCACTGTCGCAGGCGGTTGGCGGATTTCTTCATTGCTTCCTCGCCGGCCACTTCCAGGGTGGTCGGACCATGAAAACCGGCATCCAGCAGCGCGCGCGCGACTGGCTCGATTCCCACCACCCCGTCCCCGAGCGGGATGGTGCCCATGCCGCAACCGAACATCTGGCCGCGTTTTCCAACCCAATCGGCGGACATGTCTTTCCAGTGAACGTGCTTGATGCGTTTGCCGAAAACTTTGACGAACTCCAGTGGGTCTCCGCCGCCGAGCCAACTGTTGCCCGTGTCGAGGTTGACTCCGACGGTTTCTTCGTGACCGAGCGCATTGAGGATTGCCTCCATGCCGCGGACCGTATCCGTGAGCATGCCGTGGGGTTCGAGGAGTAAATCCACTCCGAGATGCGCAGCCCAGCGAACCGGCTCGTGGAGCTTCTCCTTGATCGTAAACAGCCGTTCAGCATCCGAGAGACGATGGCCGAATTCCGTCTTCGGGTCGCCCTCGGTGGTGATGACCTGCTTGATGCCGAGAAAATGCGCCAGTTTGATGGCTTTGATGATTTGCGCCGTGCCGTAGCGGTCGGGGCTGGCAGGATCGAGCAGATTCGCGTGGGCGCAAACGCTCGTGAGCGTCAGACCCGTCTCGCGCGCCATCGTCTGAATCGTCAAAGGATGCGAATCGAGGCTGTATGCGGCGACGAAGCCTGCTTCGCTGCCGAGAGAAGCGCCATCGTGGCTGTCGGTCAGGTCGGCATAGTCGATCCCCAGTTCGCGGATCAACTCGAACTGCTGGCGCAGCGACGAGAATGGACGGATGAGAGCAAAACAACCGATAATCATTTGTTCCAGACGGTGCAATTCTGTTATTGATTGACGGTAGTAGATTACACGCTGGCGATGCGAATGTCGTTCGCCAGCGTGCATTGGCCGATTTTGAACATGGGCAAGCAACCGGCAATCTTCCGCGGCAACCGCGAACACTATCGCGCCGACACCTGCCGGCCCGTTGAGGTGGCGGCGAAAGCGGGCCTGATCCGCATGAGCGCCGTCGCCCATGGCACGTATCCCGGCTTGAAGCTCGCTGACAAATTGATGCCTGAACTGCGCTCGGCCGGTTCGTGGGACGTGCCCTGCAACCAGACGTGGGGACTCGACTGGCACCGCAACGAGGGAGTCGAATTTGTTTTCATTGAGAGCGGCCGGCTTGGCTTCGCCGTGGACGACCAGAGCTACCCGCTTCGTCCCGGCCATCTCACCGTCACGCGCCCGTGGCAACGCCACCGGCTCGGCCTGCCACACGTCGAAGCATGCCGTATGATCTGGCTCATCCTCGACGTGGGCATGCGCCGTCCGCACCAAAGCTGGCGCTGGCCGCGATGGCTCATCCTGACGACGAGCGAACGCGAACGGCTCACCACCCTGTTGCGCCACAACGAGCAGCCGGTCTGGAAGGCGGATGCGACCATCGCGAGCTGTTTCGCCAAAATCGCGCGGCTCACAGCCAGGGAATCCCAGCCGTTTGACCGCACGCGCATGGCGCTGGCCATCAATGAACTGTTGCTCGCGATCTGCGAGATGCTCGACCGCCGCGGCATCCCGCTCGATGATTCGCTGACAACCACCCGACGGAGTGTGGAACTGTTCCTGTCGGAGTTGCCGCGCCGCGTCGAAGAGCCGTGGACCGTGGACACGATGGCGCAGCAGTGTGGGCTGAAACGCAGCCGCTTCACCTCCTACTGCCGGCAACTCACCAACATGTCGCCGACCCAATACCTCGCCCACTGCCGCGTCGATACGTCCGCGCGTTTGCTGCGCGAGCAGCCCAACCTGAGCATCATAGACATCGCATTGGCGTGTGGTTTCAGCACCAGTCAATACTTTGCCACCACGTTCCGCCAACTCAAAGGCCAGACGCCCCGCCAGTGGCGCAATGCGGTTCACCCCGCGACCGGGTAAACCCTCGCTGATCGCGGCTCATCCCCCACATCCGTTCAGACCGCCAGCGGCTTGTTGGGGTC
Organism: Verrucomicrobiota bacterium; assembly: GCA_016235595.1. GTDB lineage: Bacteria > Verrucomicrobiota > Verrucomicrobiia > CAIQCK01 > CAIQCK01 > CAIQCK01. The sequence continues at coordinate 24,425 of JACRJX010000043.1, read as the reverse complement.
GCGAACCATGAACACGGTTTACGCCTGAACGCCTTTTGAAGGCTTGACACTAATTTCGATTTCAAAATAATCTCCGCAAGATGCACTTGAGAGAAGTTCCCTTGGGGCTCATTGGGCATGGCGCGCGGGACCGCCACCATGCACGGGTCATCGCCGGGGGGTGCGCAAACGCAAGCGTGGACAAAGACACAGTGGTGAGGTTCTGAATATGGCGCGACGCATCAAATCCAAACACCAGCAAGTCGCCAGTCTCGAAGCCGAGTTGCTGCGCCGTGTGCGCGCGCGCGGCGGCCTCTCGCGCGCCCAACTCGCCCGCGAGCTGAAACTCGCGCCTTCCACGGCGGGAATCTACGTGGACCGGCTCGTGCACGAAGGCTTCCTGCTCGAAACCGAAGCCGCCGGGCGCGAGACGGCTGGCCGGCCACCGACCTCGCTCGTGCCAAGTTCCGATGGCGGCCGGTTCATCGGGGTGGATTTCGAGGCGCGCAACCTGATGGCTACCGTCGTGGATTTCTCGCAGCAACCGTTGCGGCAGGTCCACAAGATGCTCCGGCCGACGGACTCCGCGACGCAGATCCTCGCGAAGATCGAACTCGCGATTGATGAGATGATGGAGCACGACCCGCGGCCGGTGCTTGGCATTGGCGTGGGCGTGCCGGGTGCGATTGACCCGGTGACCAACGTCGCGGTCCACTACAATTTCATCAAAGGTTGGAGCGACGTGCCGCTCGGCGCGCGGCTGAGCGAGCGATTCGGCGTGCCGGTGTTTCTGGAGAACAACATTCGCACGATGGCGCTGGCCGAGTTGTGGTTTGGCGCGGGGCGCGGTTTGCAGAACTTCGTCTGTATCGGCATTCGCTCCGGCATCGCGGCGGGTGTGGTGGTGAACGGTCATCTGCTGCACGGCGCGCAACATCGTGCCGGCGAGATCGGCCATTGGGTTTGTCCCGTGCCAGCGGAATTGGCCGACGATGCGCCGTCGCGTGGCGAGGATGCATGGCGCTGGCAGGCTGGCGCGCGACTGGAACAAGTCGCTTCGATCTCCGGCATGGTCGCTGCGGCTCAGCGCGGCTTGAGCCGCAAGCAGAAGAGCTCTCTGGCCGGCGTGAAAGACGAACTGACGATTGACCATATCCTCGCCGCTGCTGACGACGGCGACGCATTCGCCTTGTCGCTCGTGCGGGCCGCGGGCCGCGTGCATGGCTGGGTGGCCCATCAGGTCAACGAGTTGTTCAACCCGGAGAGGATTGTCTTCGCCGGTCCGCTGGCGGATTCCGGCAACCTTTTCCTCGCGTTTGTTCGCGAGACGGCTCATGAACTCGGCGACGCCAGCCGCGATCCCGTCATCGTGAATTCCGCGCTCGGCCAATACAACGGCGCGATCGGCGCGGCGGCGTTGGCGCTGCATCAATGGACACCAAAACGATGAGTGTCGCGGACCTCTGGACGTTCAAGCTGCCTACCGCCGTTACATTGGGAAACGGGTGCGTGCGGCAGCTTCCGCAGATTGCCGTTGCGCACGGCGCGCGACCCTTGTTGGTGACCGATCGTGAACTGGTACGGTTGCCACCGTTCGCGTGTGTGCAGGAGATGCTGCCCGGAGTTCCTGTTTTCTCTGACGTAACGCCAGACCCGACCGTGGCGTCGGTGGATGCGCTGGCCGCGCAGCTGCGAGCCGGGCGGCATGATGTCGTGGTTGCCATCGGCGGCGGCAGCGCGATGGACTGCGCAAAAGCGGCGGCGTGTCTGGTTGCCGGGAATCTGCCGAGCATCCGTGCCGTTCACTCCGAAGGCGTGCCACTTGGCAGCGCGCATCTGCCACTCATCGCCGTGCCGACAACGGCGGGCACCGGCTCTGAGGTCACGCCGTTCGCTGTGTTGAGCGACACCGAGAAGCAGATCAAGGGCCCCATCGCGGGCGATGCCCTCTATCCGGTCCACGCAGTCGTTGACCCGGAGCTGACGCATTCGCTGCCGCGCAAGATCACAGTGGTGACGGGTCTCGATGCGTTGAGCCACGCCATCGAAGGCTACTGGTCGCGGAACCATCAGCCGATCTGTGACTTGATGGCCATCGAGGCGGCGCGGCTGATTTGCGCCAACCTGAAGCGCGCCGCGCAGCAACCGGGCGATGCGGAGGCACGCTCCGCGATGAGCTGCGCCGCGACGCTGGCTGGCGCGGCGTTCCAGTTGCCGAAAAACGCGATGGTCCATGCATGTTCGTTCCCGCTCTCGGCGCGCTACCATCTGGCCCACGGCACGGCCTGCGCATTCACGCTGGAGGAAGCCATTCGTTTCAACGCGCCCGTGATGGGTGAGCGCATGACGTCATTCTTGCGCGGCATCGGCCTCGCCAGCGCGGAGGAATTAACCGCGCTGATTCACGAGCTGAAGCAGCTCGGCGGTTTGCCCTGCACGCTGCGCGACGCAGGCATTCCGACGGCGGACATTCCAAGTCTCGCAAGGGAAAGTTTTCACCCGCTCATGCGGAACAATCCGCGAACGATGACCGAGGCCGATCTCGTGACGATGTTTGAGCGGCTGGCTTGAGCACTTGAAAGGAACCATGATGGACAACTCAGCCGCACAACCGGCGTTTGACCGCGCCGAGTTTGACCGGATGGCCGCGGAGTGGCGCTACGTCATAACCGACATGATCTGTCGCGCCGGCTCGGGCCATCTCGGCGGGGCGCTCAGCCTCGTGGAAATCGTCATGACGCTCTACTACCGGATCATGCGCACGGACCCCGCGAACCCGCGCTGGAACGATCGCGACCGGCTCGTGCTCTCCAAAGGCCACGCCGCACCCGTGCTCTATCTGGCACTGGCCTATCAGGGATTCTTCCCGATGGCGTGGCTGAAGACGCTCAACGCCGACGGCACGCGGTTGCCGAGCCACGCCGACGCGCGCTGCGTGCCGGGCATCGACATGACCACCGGCTCGCTGGGCCAGGGACTGTCGTGCGCTTGCGGCGCCGCGTATGCCGCGCGTCTCGACGGGAAGAAGCATCGCGTGTTCTGCATCATCGGCGACGGCGAGAGCAACGAGGGGCAGAATTGGGAAGCCGCGATGTTCGCCGGGCACCACAAGCTCGACAATCTCGTCGCCATCACCGACTACAACAAGCTGCAGATCGATGATTTCACCGACACGCTGCTCTCGCTGGAGCCGTTGTGCGATAAGTGGCGGGCGTTCGGCTGGGAGGTGTTCGAGATGAATGGCCACGATTGGGACTCAATCCACGACACGCTGAACGCGGCCATCGCCGTCCGCGGCAAGCCGGCGATGATTATCGCGCACACGATCAAGGCCAAGGGCTGCTGCCTCGTCGAAAACAAGCCTGAGAGCCACAACATCAAGGTCCCCGACCAAGCAACCTGCGACAGGTTCATGAACTCGCTGACGGCGAGGACGACGCTGCCATACTGAGGAACGAACATGGGGAAGGATTTTCACAGCATGGAGATGCGTTTCGTCTATGGCGAGACACTGAACGAACTCATCGAGCAAAACCCGAATGTGGTGTGCCTCGAGGCCGACCTGAGCAAAGCCTCCGGCACCAACCCGACGGTGTCGAGCCGTCACCCGACGAACTTCCTCAACATCGGCGTGGCGGAGGCAAACATGATCGGCATCGCCGCCGGCCTCGCGTCGGAGGGGAAGGTGCCGTTCTGCGCGAGCTTCACCTGCTTCGCCACACGGCGCGTGTATGACCAGGTCACCATCAGCGTGGCCTACGCAAACATGAACGTGAAGATTGTCGGCACCGCGCCGGGCGTCACGGCTGGGCCAAACGGTGGCACGCACATGTGTTTCCAGGATCTGGCGATCATGCGCGCGATGCCGAACATGCACGTCTATAGTCCGTGCGATGCGCTGGAGCTGCGCTCGGTGATGCGTTTCATGGCCGCGAACCGCCAGCCGACCTACATGCAACTCATCCGTTCCAAGGTCCCGAAGATTTTCGACACTGAATACGCATTCAACCCGGAGAAGGCCATCGTCCTGCGCGAAGGCCGGGATGTGACGCTCGTCTCGACCGGTTACATGACGCAATTTGCCGTCAGCATCGTGGACGAGTTGTCGCGCGCCGGCGTCTCGGTTGAGTTGCTGCACTATCCGTCCGTCAAACCGTTCGACGCCGCCACACTCGTCGCGTCGGCACAGAAAACGTGCGGCGTGGTGACGGTGGAGAACCAGAACATCCTGGGCGGCCTCGGCGGCGCGGTGTGTGAGGTTTTGTCCGAACAATGCCCAACGCGTGTCATCCGGCTGGGCGTTCCGAACCAGTTCGGTGAAGTGGCGAGCGAGCAACACCTCTTCGACAAACACGGTTTCGGCCCGAAACACATCGCCGACGCGTGCCGGCGACTGGCGGCAAGCAGGAAATCGAAGGGAACGTAAGATGAACATCGCCGTTGGCTCGGTTGTGAAAGGCTTCAAGCTCAAGGAAGCGATCAAGGCGCACTTGCAGGCGCACGGCCACACCGTGATTGATGTCGGTTGTCCGGACACGGCGCAGTTCTGCAAGTTCCCCGCCGTCGGCCAGCGCATCGCGCACGCGCTGAATTCCGGCAAAGCCGAACTGGCCATCAGCTGTTGTGGCAGTGGCACGGGCGCAAGCATCTCGGCGGGCAAGTTCAAGGGCATTTGCGCCGTCAGTTGCGAGTCCGAGAAGACCGCGCGGCTGGCGCGCGTGGTCAACGACGCCAACTGTCTGTGCATGGGAGAAGACGTTGTCACGCCGGAGTTGGCCTGCCGGATGGCCGATGTGTTTGTGGAAGCGCGTTTCCAGGATGCGCCGGCTGTGCCGGAGCCGGTGCGCTCGTTCTGGCAGGAGGCGCGCGACGAACTGATGGCCCGCGGCGCCGACAGTGCCGCGCGTGACCTGGAGTTCTTGAAGAAACCATGACGGAGTTTGCCGTCTTTGCAGCGATCGCGAGCCTGGGCATGCTGGTACAGTCCACCGTGGGCTTCGCCGGCTCGCTGATGGCCATCCCATTGTTTGCGCTCTTCATGTCACCGCGCGAGGCGGTGCCGGCATATTGTTTTACAATGCTGGCGGTGAACCTCTTCCTGGTATGCGAGGGCCGCCGTCACGTCGAATGGCGCTCCGTGCGCAGGTTGCTCATCGGGGGACTGCCCGGCGTCCCGATCGGCGCATACGCTCTCAAACACCTGCCCGTCCACATCATCGGCGCAGCCATCAGCATCATCACCCTCGTGTTTGGCATTCTCTTTCTCGCGCGAGTGCGAGTCCGGTTTCCCGTGCATCCGGCGACGGAACCCACCGTCGGCCTGCTCAGCGGCATACTCGGCGGCAGCATCTCGGAGTCGGGACCACCCGTGGTCGTCTATGCCTTGTCGCGTGAGTGGGCGAAGGATGTTTTCCGAAGCTCGTTGCTTGCCTACTTCCTTTGTCTCGCGGCGACCGCCGCCGCGAGCTACACCGCGCTCGGCATGGTGAACAGCCATCTGTTGCAGTTGTCGGCCGCGGGATTGCTGCCGGCGCTGGCGACAGCGCATCTGGGCTTGTGGCTGAAAGAGCGAACCAATGAGCGCAACTTCCGGCTCGCGGTGCTGGTCACCGTCATCGCCGTGGGCATCACCGGACTGGTGAAGTATCTCCACTTTTAGAAGCGCGGGAACCGGAACAGAACAAGTTGTCGCCCCTCACTCGGGATTGCGGCTTCTTCGACGCAGACTGCCGGGCGACCGGCCCAGCAGCCGCTTGAACGTGTGCGACATGTGGGCCTCGTCCGCGAAACCCGTCTGGCTGGCGACGCTTTTCAGCGGCAGCGTGGTATGAAGGATCAGGTCGCGGGCAGCCTCCATCCGCATGATCGCGAGCGCGTGCATCGGGCTTTCACCGGCGGCTTTCTTGAACGCGCGCGCAAAGTAGCAGCGGTTCAGCCCGGCCGCGCGCGCGAGTTCCTCAAGCCCGAGTGGCCGCTCCAGGTTCTCCCGCATGAACCTTCTAGCCCTCACGATCATGTCGGGAGCGTCGTCGGCGCAGAGCCGGTTGAACTCAAGCAACACGCTGCGGCCCAACAGGTCGGCGACCGGGTCATTGTCAATCATCCCACCGGGCGTCGAATCGAGCATCCACATGAGCTGATGGCGGAGCCGGCCGAGACTGTCGTATTGCACGAGTTTGCCAACGTCCCATTTCAGGGCTTCCCCGGTCCACGCCATGCCGATCACTTCAAGGTCCTCGTCCGCATGGCTCGACGGTAGATGCGCAAGCCCCTTGGGATAAACGACGACCTGATTGGCGCGCGCCTCGATCGCGCCTCGCGGCGTGGCGACGCTCAGGCAGCCTTTCAGCACGAGAAACAGTTCGTTCATGTCGCGATGCACATGCCGGACGTGCTTCCAACTCGCGCTCGTGCGGCGCAGGTAGCATTGACTCACGTGTATTTCGTTCGTGCTGAAAATGGCCATGATGTCAATCTGAGACACGTAATCTGGCGAACCAGACAAGAACCGGACGTTGCTTCCACCCGGCAGCCTACGCGATGATGGGGCGCAGGAAAAGGATTCATGGAAAGGAAACGGCCTGTGAGAAAGATCAAAACACTCGTGACGGTGTGGTGCCCCGAGGCCAGCGAGAAAAACGACGTGCCATCCGATGAGGGCCTGAGAGCCTTGGTGTCCCCAGAGGTGGAACTGACCTTCCTTCAACCGGGCCGGAGTCTTGCGGAACATCTGCCGGGCGTCGAGGTGTTGTATGGACCCCTGCCGGAAAAAGACCTCGCAAAGGCCGATAGTCTCCGCTGGGTTCAACTCAACTCCACCGGCGCCGACACCATGTTGTATGACGCGTTTGCGAAAAGCGGAATCCTGCTCACCACGCTCGGCGGCGCGATCACCGTCACCGTCGCCGACCACGCCATCGCGCTCCTGTTCGCCCTCGCCCGGAATCTGCACCTCCAGCGCGACCTTCAGCGGGAAGGGAAATGGCAGGCGGTGACGGGCGTGGAGATCTCCGGCATGAAACTCGGCATTCTCGGGTTCGGCAAGATCGGTCGCGCCATCGCTTCCCGCGCAAGCGCCTTCGACATGGAGATCACTGCCGTGGATGCATTTCCCGCCGACAAGCCGGATTTCGTTCGCGCGCTGTGGGGGCTGGACCGGCTTGGCGATTTGCTGCGGCAATCGGACGCGCTGATATGCTCTGTGCCAAAGACGCCGGCCACAAGCCGGATGATCTCGGCGGAGCAACTCAAGCTGATGCCACGCGGCAGTTTCATCGTCAACGCCGGCCGGGGAGGCGTGATCGATGAGGGCGCGCTGCTCGGGGCATTGCGAAACGGGCAACTCGCCGGCGTCGGGTTGGATGTCACCGAAGCGGAGCCGTTGCCGGCCGACAGCCCGCTGTGGAACGAGCCGTGTGTGTTGCTGACGCCGCACACGGCGGGATTCACGCGGAACCTTCGCGCGAAGAAGAACAAGTGGTTCGCGGACAATCTCGCGCGCTATGCCAAAGGGGAAACACTGCAGGGACTGGTGAGCCCGAGTCGCGGTTTTTGACAGTTGAAGGAGAAGAACCATGAAACACATCCTCAGCTTGATGACACTCCTGCTGGCTTCGCTGGCGGCAGCCGTGGATTATCCCGGGCCGCCGCCCGGCGCGGCGCGAGCGAGTTGTTCGGCCACAGGTGCAGTGCTCGAAAACGACGCCATCGCCGTGCGTTGGAAATTCGACAGCGGGCGTCTGAAACCGGACCGGTTGACGTTTGGGAAATCTTCCACCGTCCTTTCGTTCGCGGATGGCGAGTGTTTCCACTTTGTTCTCAAGCAATCGCCAAATCATCGGGCGCGCACGATGGCGGCGTCCGAGCTGAAACTTGCCGCGCAACCGGCGCTAAAGCGGCTGGAGCCAGACAACGGTTCGCTGCGGCTGGGCGATCGATCTGGCGGTTGGGAGTTGTCGGCCCGGTTGGTCTCGACGGAGCCGGGCGTCGAGGTGCTGTGGCGCGCGGTGTTACGCGATGGGGCCAACTATGTGCGCCAGCACGTGGTGATTCAAGCAACGCGGCAGACCGTCGAGTTGAGCGAACTGGTGCTGCTCGAACTCGCCGCCCCAGGAGCCGAAGTCGCCGGCAGCGTGGACGGTTCGCCCGTTCTGGCCGGCAACGCGTTTGTGGCCGTCGAACATCCCATGTCGCGGAATGAGGTGATGGCGGCGGCCGACGGGTCGGCGTTGATCCGTTGCAGGTATCCGCATGGGCTGGTCGTCGAACCGCAGCGGTCCGCCGCGTTTAGTTGCGTCATCGGCGTGGCGCCGGAACGCCAGATGCGGCGAGGTTTCCTCCACTATCTGGAACGGGAACGGCCGGTGTCGTATCGCATGTTCCTGCATGACAACTGCGCTTCGCAGGTGGGCGGCCGTTGGTTCTGGAACGCCCGGCTTCGGGGTACGCCGGAGGAGTTTGAGCGTTACATCAAACAACAGGAGAAACTCTGGCTGGACCGTATCGCCGTGTTCGGCCGCGAACTGGTTGAGAAACGCGGCGTGGTGATGGATTCCTTTGTGCATGACCACGGATGGGACGACCCCGGGTTGGTGTGGAAGTTCCACAAAGGATTCCCCAACGGCTTTGCGAACGCGCGTGAAGCCGCCGCGAAATATCGCGCTGGCGTGGGCGTGTGGTTGTCTCCAAGCGGCGGTTACTCGGGGCGGACCGCGCGTGTCGAGGCGGGACAACGGATGGGCTTTGAGACGGTTCAGAAAGGAGCGAGGCCGGACTTCACGCTGGCTGGACCACGATACTTCAACCATTTCCGTGAAGCCTGCTCCGACATGGTCCGGAATTATGGCGTGAATTACTTCAAGTTCGACCGCTTCGCCGCCGGCAACAATTTACCCGGCCCCGGCGTGTATGCCGGTGATGTCCTCGGCCTCTTGCGGCTCTGCGATGATCTGCGCCAGCTCAAGCCCGACGTGTTCCTCAATCCCACCGCCGGCACGTGGCCGTCGCCCTTCTGGTTGTTGTGGGCCGATGCCATCTGGCGGCAGGAAAACGATCACGGCCAGCTCGGCAAAGGCTCGGACCGCCAGCAGTGGATTACCTACCGCGACAACGCCATTTACCAAGGCACCGTCCGACGCGGGCCGCTCGTTCCCATCGCCAATCTGATGCTCCACGGGATCATCATTCACAAGATGTCCCTTACAAAGATGGGCGACCTCGTGGGGCCTGGCGTCAGTCGCGAGCCGGCGGATGTGACGGCGGAGATCCGTTCCTACTTCGCCACGGGAACCTGCATGCCGGAACTGCACATAGACACGTCGTTGATGACCGACGCCATGTGGGACACACTCGCCGAGGCCGCCAATTGGTCGCGCCGCAACGCCAATGTGCTGGCCGATTCGCACTGGATCGGCGGCGATCCCTCACTTGGTAAAGTGTATGGATGGGCGGCGTGGTCTCCACGCAAAGCGACGCTGGCGTTGCGCAACCCCAACGATCAGCCGGCGACGTTCAAGCTCAATGTGGCCCAGGTGTTTGAGCTGCCCGCCGGCGCGCCGCGGCGCTACGTGCTGAAAAGCCCGTGGAAATCCGATGCCACCAAGCCGCCGGTCACGGTGTCGACGGCCCAGCCGCACGAGTTTCAATTGCAGCCGTTCGAAGTGGTGGTTTGGGATTGCGAGGCACAATGAACAAGACACAGGCCACGCGGCCATTGGACCAGATTCGAAAGAAACTGAAGCGCAAGGAGCCGGTGTTCGGGGCGGCCGTCTCGATGCTCGACGCCAGCGTCAGCGAGATGCTCGGCTTCGCCGGCTTCGACTTCTTGTGGATAGACATGGAACACACGGCGCTCACCAAGGCGCATGTGCAGGAGCAGTTGATGGCGGCCTCCAGCGGCGGGACCGCGAGTTTCGTGCGCGTGCCGTGGAACGACCCGGTGATGGTGAAGCCGATCCTCGACATGGGACCGGATGGTGTGATTTTCCCGATGATTCGCACCGCCGCCGACGCGCGGCTCGCCGTCAGTGCCTGCGAATATCCGCCGCACGGCATCCGCGGCTGCGGTCCGCGCCGCGCCGTGCGTTACGGCATGGATGATTTTTCCACTTACATGCGTGACGCCGGCAAGTCGTTCTGGAAAATCCTCCAGATCGAGCATGTCGATTGTGTGCGGAACCTCGACGAGATCGCAGCGGTGGCCGGTGTGGATTGTTGGATGATCGGTCCCAGCGACCTTTCGGGCAGCGTGGGTTTGCTGGGACAAGGCGGCGCCCCGGAGGTGCAGCGGTTGCTCGACGAGATCGCCGAAAAAGCCGCGCGCCATCACGTGGTGCTGGGCGCGTTCACCGGCGACGATCCGGTGGCGCTGCGCGAGTGGAAGCAACGCGGCGTCCGTCTCTTCGCGCTCGGCGGCGACAGCGGCTACCTGATGTCGGCGGCGCGCAGAAGCCTGGAGGAAGCAAGAAAAGCGGTGTGATCAACATCAAAGGAAGAACTCTCATGCACACGAACCAATCGAAGACAGCCATCTCGCGGCGCGCCCTGCTTGGCGCAGCGGCGGGTCTCATCACCATGTCGCCTCGCGACAACGCGCTGGCGGCGCAGCCATCTGCCGCCGCCGCGAAAGCCACCGTCCGCGATCATCTCTGGCTTTTCACGACGCCGGCGGGATCGAGCAACAACTACATGGAGGTTGGCGGCTACCGCGGCGGCTCGCGCATGACGCCTGCGGAGGGCGCGTTCTTCCTCAACGTGCCGAATCTCATCCTAGTCCGGAACCGCGACCTGCCCTCGCTGCCCAACAGCCAGCAATGGCGCGCCAAGACCGAATACGAGCAATACGCCATCGCGTTTCGCCCGCTGAAGAAGGTCATCTGGTCGGTCGTCGGCAGCGGCGGCAAGGGCGGCATGGAAGAGCTTCACCACGTCATTGGCCTGGCCAAGAAGTATCCCAACATCGGCGGCATCTTCCTGGACGACTACATCATCCACTCGAAGAAGCAGCCCGACGGCCGCGTCGTGGGCCAGCCCGCGGTGACGCCGGAGGAACTCAAGTCCGCGCGCGAGCGGTTGAAATCCGTTGGCCGCCCTATGGAAATATGGGTGACGCTCTACACCCACGAACTCCAGCCCAAACACCCGCGCTACAAAGGATGTCAGCCGCCGTTGGAGGGTTTCCTGGACTTGTTCGACATGCTGACGCTCTGGACGTGGAACGGCGAAGAACTGCGCGACCTCGATGCGAGCCTCGCAAACCTGGAGTCACTTGCGCCGAAGGCCCACAAGTCGCTCGGCCTCTACATGTGGGATTATTTCAACAAGCGGCCGATGCCGGTTGAACTCATGAAGCTCCAGTGCGAGCGCGGCTTGAAATGGCTCCGTGAGGGCCGCGTCCAGGAGTTGATCTTCCTGTCGAGCACGCTTTGCGACATGGGTCTGCCAAGCGTCGAGTTCGCGCGGGAATGGATCGCCAAAGTTGGCGGTGAGGCGATGTGACGTCCAAGACTCATGAGCCTGACTTGGATTGACTGGCTAATCGTGGCGGTGTCGCTCGGGCTTTGCTTTGCGCCGGCTTTCTTCTTTGGCAAACGCGCGGGCAAGAGCATGACGGAGTATTTCCTGTCGGGCCGTTCGGTGCCGTGGTGGCTGGCGGGACTCTCCATGGTGGCCACGACGTTCTCCAGCTCCACGCCGAACCTGGTGACCGACATCGTTCGCCGCCAGGGCGTGGCCGGCAACTGGTGCTGGTGGGCGTTCGTGCTCACGGGCGTGGCGACCATCTTCTTCTACGCACAGCTCTGGCGGCGCTCTGGCGTGATGACGGACCTGGAGTTTTACGAGATTCGCTACTCCGGCAAGGCCGCGAGCGCCGTGCGCGGGTTTCGGGCGATCTACCTCGGCCTGTTCTTCAACTGCCTGATCATGGCGTCGGTGAACGTCGCCGCGTGCAAAATCGCCAACATCCTCTTCGGCCTGTCGCTCTGGCAGACGCTGGCGATGGTCGGTCTGCTCAACGTCGTCTTCGCGGCCCACTCCGGGTTGTGGGGCGTGCTGGTCATCGACATGATCCAGTTCTTCCTGAAAATGACGGCGGTGATCGCAGCGGCGTATTTCGCGGTGCAATTGCCGCAGGTCGGCGGGCTGGGCGGCTTGGTTGAAAAGGTTTCCGCGATGACAGGCCCCGGCGGCATCAACTACCTCAGCATGTTCCCGGACTTCACCAACCACTGGGACATCGCCGTGGCGGTGTTCATCATGCCCATCGCGGTCCAGTGGTGGGCAGTCTGGTATCCCGGCGCGGAACCCGGCGGCGGCAGCTACATCGCGCAACGGATGCTCGCGTCGAAGTCCGAACGTGACGCGCTCGGCGCGGTGTTATTTTTCAACATCGCCCACTACGTGTTGCGGCCGTGGCCGTGGCTGCTGGTGGCGCTGGCGTCGTTGATCGTTTATCCGCAACTCAGCGACATCCAGCGCGCGTTTCCGGGCGTGGATCCGGCGCTGGTCAACCACGACATCGCGTATCCGGCGATGTTGAAGTTCCTGCCGGTCGGCTTTGTCGGCCTGATGGTTGGCGGATTGGTCGCGGCAAACTCCAGCACCATCCTGACGCACTTGAATTGGGGCGCGAGCTATCTGGTGCACGACTTCTACCAGCGGTTTGTGCGGCGCGGCGCGAGCGAGAAGCACTACATTTTCGTGGGGCGGTTGACAACCGTGCTGCTGTTCGTGGCTTCGGCGCTGCTGACACCTGTGCTCGATTCCGCGAAAGACAACTTCGACCTCATGCTCCAGGTTGGCGCCGGCACGGGTCTGCTCTATCTCGTGCGCTGGTTCTGGTGGCGGATCACCGCGTGGTGCGAGGTCGTGGCGATGATCAGTTCTTTTGCCGTTTCGGTGGCGCTGTTCATCCTGCACAAGACCGGCGCGCTTCATCTCTCGACGCATGTCCAACTCTTGCTGACGGTGGCGTTCACCACCATCTGCTGGCTCCTGACGGCCTACCTCGGCCCGCAGACCGATCGCAGAACACTGGTCGAGTTCTACCGCAAAGTTCATCCGGCCGGCCCCGGCTGGGAACCGATTCGCTCCGAGGCCGGTGTCAGCGACGCGTTGCATCGCGCGACAGCGTCCGAAGTGCCGCTGGCATTGCTGGGCTGGACGCTTGGCTGCGCGATGATCTGGTCGTCTTTGTTTGCGGTGGGAAACTTCTGCTACGGCCGCACCGGCATGGCGTTGCTGCTGACGGCGGTTTTTGTGGTGACAGGCCTCGGCATGGTCTGGGTCATCAGACGACTCTGGCAACCAGCGCCAGATCGGTGACTGCCCTCGCGGCAAGCGTCACCGGGATGGCGAGACACCCGTGTTGAGGACGTCTCAACGCGGCGTAACGCCGTGACCGGCGGCGATGCGGGCGACGGATATCTGCGCCCGATTCAGCTTGTAGCCCCCACGAAAAGGATTTTCAGCCATGAAGAGCGGCGTGTCGAGGTCGGCAAACCGAAACCCGCCCAACCCGGCCGCGAAACAGGCGGAGACAGTCATCGCGAGGATGGATTCAATGTTGCCGCCGATCATCAAGCTGAGGCGGTGCGCGCGCGCCACGCGGGCGATATCGAGCGCGACGGCAATGCCGGCTTTCATCAGTTTGATATTGATGACCTGCACCGCTCGTTTTCGCGCCACACGTTGAGCGTCCCGCGCCGAACAAACGCTTTCGTCGGCCGCGACGAGCCAGCCGGTTTCCTCGCCGAGCGCGCGCATGCCATCGAGGTCGTCCTTGGCAAGCCATTGTTCCAGCAGCGCGGGAACGATCCGGAGGCGCTTGATGCCGCGGGCCAGTTCCCGGGCCTCGGTGCGGGAAATCCCAGCGTTGCCGTCAAGAATGAGCGGAGCTTCCGGCGAGACCTCGTGCACCGCCGCGATGCGCGAGAGATCGTGAGCGGTTCCGTGCCGGCCACCGACTTTCATTTTGATGGAACGGATGCCGCGCCCGACAATGGCGCGCGCAGCCGTGGCGGCCTCGGCGGGCGATCCGGTGGTCACAGTCATGTCGGTTTCGAGCTCCACGCCTGCGCCGCCAAAATAGCGCCACAGCGGCACGCGCTCGCGGCGTTTGAGCGCATCGAGCAGCGCCGTCTCGAATGCGCATTGTGCCGCGCCGCAAGTCCGGCCTCCACGCCGGGAAAACTCGGCGGCGAGGGCGCGCCAGGCGCGGGCGTTGCGGCCGGGCAGCCACTCGCGCGCCTGAAGGAGCACGCGCAACGCGCCGGCCTGTGTTTCTCCGTTGTAGGCGGCGAAAGGCGCCGCTTCGCCATAGCCGCGCGTGCCGTCGGCGAGTTTGATGGTCACGAGCACGTTGTTGGCCGTCACCTGCGCGCCGCCCGAAATGCCAAACGGCGCGAACAATGGAATATCGAGAGGCTCCACCTCAATGGAGCGGATGCAGGTCGGGGAAGGATTCGTTGTGGTCACGACCGATGATTAACACGCTGCTGGCGGAGAATTCCAGTCTGTTCGCCGCCTCGTGGATGTGCCGCCTCGATCACTTATGCGCTTGTTTGGCGTTTGGCGCGAGGCTAGGCTTGAAAGTCTCACGGAGAATTACGAAATGCCTGAAAGCCCAAACCCCACTGTCGAACCAATCGTGTCCATTGACCCGAAATCGAATTCAGTCCTCCAGATCGCCCAGAAGGCCAGTCTGGATCCCAACCTGCTCTACGAAGCTGTGATCGAGTTGTCCAACGAGGGACTGCTCACCGCCGGCTGTGTCAACCACGCCGCGCGGATCCTGCTGACCCAGCTTGGGCTGCCGGCGTATTTCTTCCGGCACATTTCCAAAGACGCCCTCAAGCGCGTGCTGCGCGTCATTGGCACCAACATGCTGGCGGAGAACGGCGAATTCGTCCTGCGCGGGGCCGTTTCGGAGGTGCAGTTCGACGTGGACGGCGGCGTGCAGGTGCGCATCGCCACTGCGCAAACCCGCGACCGCATGGAGGTCGTGCTCAATCCCGTCATGGCCGGACATCGGGTGGAGTATTACTTCGGCCACGCGCATCAGTATTACACCTACATCATCCGGCCCGATCCGTGTCCGGAAGTCGTAGAACTGAAGCAGGGCAGGTCGGCGTTCGCCTTTGCCGGGCCGTCGGCCAGCGCGGAAATGCCACCGGAAACGCGCGAGCGCTACGAAGGGTTCCTCAAGCGCGCCCTGGGCAGCGTCGTTCCGCTGATCGAAGTGACTGAGACGAAACGGACGCGCGAGACGCGAATCATGTTCCGGGAGGACTTCAACCGCTCCACGGTGCCGGTGATCCGCAAAATGCTGGAAGATCTCGGCATCACACTCGGGCGGGCGTATTGGGAAATCTTCCGCAACCCGACCGGCCACATGGAGTCAGTCTGCTCGTTGTATCTGCATGGCAAACCGGCGGTGCCGCGATTGCAGCAGGCGCTGGACTGGCTGCAGGCGCTGCTGGCGATTCAGCCGAACGAACTGGATCAGCTCTACGTCGGTGGCGTGTTGAGTTTGGACGAATACATTTTCGCGTTGAACGCGTTTGCGTTCGTCCACAGTTTCATCCACAAGAACCTTCCCGCCGACCGCGACATCATGGAGGGACTGGGCCGGCCGGACCTGCGCGACGCGATGGCCAAGCGCGTCTTCGAATCCAACCGCGCCGAGTACACCCGCAAGGTCATTCTCAACACCATGCTCGATCTGCCGGACCTGCTGAAGCAGCTTTACGGGATTTTCAGCCGTCGCTTCGACCCGCGCCGTCGGGCCGCTGCGAGCAACCGGACCGTGACGCGGGCGCTGGAGGCGTTCAACCGCCGCGTGGCGATTGCGTTTCTCGATGACAAAACGGCCTGCGACATCTTCACGTTCATGGGCCGGCTGATCACCGACACGCTCAAGACCAATTTCTACAAAACCCACAAGCGGTCGTTCGCGTTCCGGTTCGCGCCGACCGTCCTCGACCCGCTCGCGTTCCCCGCCAAGGTCCACGGCGTATTTTTCGTGGTCGGCTTCTACGCCGTCGGCATCCACATGCGCGCCGAAGACATCGCCCGCGGCGGTGTGCGGCTCGTGCGAGTCACGCCAGCCAACTACGAGATCGAGTTGGACAACATGCCGATGCTGGACTACGCGCTCGGCCCGGTCGCGCAGCGGCTCAAACACAAGGACATCGCCGAGAGCGGCGCCAAGGCCGTCATCGTCCCGCATCCCGAATACGCCTACGACGGTCTCAGCGCGACGTTCGACTTCACGGAAGGCGTGATGGATCTCATGCAGCCGTCCCGCGACATCGTGGATTACCTCGGCAAACCGGAGATGATTTTCTTCGGCCCCGACGAGGGCACCGCGTCGTTCATGGACGCCGTCGCACAACGCGCACGCGAGCGCGGCTACAAACACTGGCGGACGATCACCACCGGCAAGAGCATCGGCATCCCGCACGACGCTTACGGGCTGACACGCGACCGGAAGGTCTTCGGCCTGCTGCCGCACGAAGGGAAGGGAATTGAATTCCAGTTCGAAGGCATCTCCCAATGGGTCACCGGCAACACGGCGAAGATCTTCGGCCAGATCGGCCACAAGATCGACACGAGCGGCATGACCACGATGGGCGTGCTGGCCAGCCTGCGCACACTGCTCGACCACGTCGGCATGAAGGAGGAGCAGGTCAACTTGATGATGACCGGCGGCCCGGACGGCGATCTGGGCGCGAACCAGATTCAATCGTTCAAGGGCCGGATCTGCCTGCTCCTGGATGGCGGCTCGGTGTTGTTCGACCCGGCGGGTCTCGACAAGAAGGAGTTGATGAAGATCGCCTTCGCGCGGCACACGCATCCGCGCCTGAACAGCCTCGCGTATCCCGTTGAAAAGCTCAGCCGGCATGGCTTCCGCGTGCTGCGCGCGCCGGGCCGCTTCACACTGCCGGACGGGACGCGCGTCGAGGACGGCAACTTCTTCCATCGCAATTTTCTCACCAACCCGGGCAGCCGCCATTGCATCGCCGCGGCGAACATCCAGGCGTTCGTGCCATGCGGCGGACTGAAGGACACCATCAACGCCGGCAACGTCCGGAACTTCCTCTCCGTCTTCCGCGAACTGCGCGTGATCGTCGAGGGCGCCAATGTGTTCTTCGACGACACGGCGCGCGACGTCATCGCCCGTGAGAGCGCGATCCTGCAAATCAAGGACTCCAGCGCCAATAAAGGCGGCGTGACCTCCAGCGCCATCGCAGAGGTGCTCACGGCGTTCCTGCTCGGCGACGATTACGAGCGCGTGCTCGTCGAGAACCCGAAGACCCGGACGCGGTTGATCCGCGAGGTGTTCGATCTCATCGGCGCCAACGCGGTCGCCGAAACGCGGATGCTGCTGGCGCTCCACGCCAAGGAGAAGACGCCGCTCCACAAACTTTCGGCCCGCACCAGCGAGGAGCTGTTTGCGTTGCAGGCGAAGCTGCACGAGAAACTCGGCCGGCTGCTGGCGCACGACGAGATTATCAACGGCGCCCTGCGGGCTTACATCCCGGCGGTGCTCGTGGATCATCTTGGCATGGCAAAGATTCGCCGGACATTGAACACACCGGAGCTGAAAGCGTATCGCGATGCCATCGTCACCAAGAAGCTGGCGGCGCTGGCCCTCTATCGCCACGCGGCCCGTTGGGACGAGTGGGAGCGCGGGTTGCAGGCCGACGTCGTCGCCGCGTGCAGAGAGTTGCTCCGCAGCGCGTCGTGACCCGACGCCCGGATTCCGAAGTGCCGTCATGACCATCCACGTCGAAACCATTACGCCGCTGGCGGGTCTGTCGTTCCGGCTGCATCGCTGGCGCGACAACCTCCGCGAGGTGGAGCAATTCACCGCCGACGGACACGTGGTGCCCTTCGCGGGCGCGGGCGACCACTGGCATCTCCATCGCGAGATGGAGCTGACGTTCATCAAGCGCGGCAGCGGCCTGCGGCTCGTGGGCGACCACATCGAGCGATTCACCGGGCCGGAAATGGAACTGCTCGGACCGCATCTGCCGCACTGCGTCCAAGGCCTGCACCGCTCGACGGGCATCTCGATGCAGTTCCACTGGCCGCTGGACCATCCGCTGCGCGCGCTGCCGGAGTTTGCCCTGCTGGCGCCGTTGTGGGAACGCGCGCGGCGCGGGCTGGTGTTCGGGCCGGCGGTCTGCAAACGCATCGGGCCAAAGCTGCTGGCCATGCCGCAACTGTCCGCCGCGGGCCGTTTGGGAATGTTGCTGCAAGTTTTGGCGGAACTGGCCGCACTGCCGTCGTCGCAGTCTCGTGTGCTCTCGCGGATGCCGTTCAGCGTGCGCGAAGGCGAACGCCATCAAGCCGGCATCGAGCGCGTCATCCGCCGCGTGCTGGAGAAATACGCCGAGCCATTGCCGCTGAGCGAGGCGCTGCAACTGGCCGCGATGAGCAAGGCAACCTTCGAACGGCAATTCCCGCGCTACACCGGCTGCACGCTCACGGAGTTTCTCAACCGCGTGCGGCTCGACCATGCGCGGCGGCTCCTGTTGAGCAGCGGCGAATCCATCAGCGCCATCGCCTACGCCGCCGGCTTCAACCATCTTTCGCACTTCAACCGTCTCTACCGCCGTCTCTATGGCGCGTCGCCAAGCACGGATCGCACCAGGCAGACGCGTCGTTGAGAAGCGCGCGGCGCGAAGTGATGCGGGGCGGTTTCAGACGCCGGTCTTGAGTTCCACCACGTCGTGCGGGGCGGCTTCTTTCATGCCGGCGGGACTCACGCGGATGTAGCGCGCCTTTTCGCGGAGCTGGGCGAGGTTCGCGGCACCGAGGTAGCCGAGGCCGGACTGGATGCCACCGATGAGCGTCGCGAGCACGCGATCCACGGAGCCGGAGGATTCCTTGAGCGCCTCGATGCCTTCGGCGGCGATCTTGCGGGCCGAGTCTTTGTCGTGGCCGTAGCGGGCGGCAGAGCCGGCCTTCATCGCGGCGAGGCTGCCCATGCCGCGGTATTGTTTGTAGAGCTTGCCACCGATCTCGATGACGTCGCCGGGCGCTTCGCTGCAACCGGCCAGCAGCCCGCCGCACATGACGACGTTGGCCAGCGTGAGCGCCTTGACGATGTCGCCGGATTTGGTAATGCCGCCGTCGGCAACGAGGGTGACACCGAGTTTCTTCGCTTCGCGCGAGGTGATGTAGAGCGCGGTGAGTTGCGGAATGCCAACGCCCGCCACGAGCCGCGTGGTGCAAATGGAGCCAGGGCCCTGGCCAACCTTGATGATGCTCGCGCCTGCCTTCGCCAGGAATTCCACGCCTGCGGCGCTGGTGACGTTGCCTGCGATGATCGGCAATTTCGGAAATGCGTCGTGCAGCATCCGCACCGCGTCACCGACGCCTTTGCTGAAGCCGTGCGCCGTGGAAACCGCCACCACATCCACGCCGCGCTCGACCAGCCCGCCCACGTGGTTGAGGATGCGCTCGCGGTCGAGTTCGCCGAAGGCGTTGCGCGTGGCCGAGACCGCCGCGCCACAGATGAGATGGTGATGCGCATCGCGGGCCGGTTTGAACTGCGCGATGCGCTCCTGCATGATGCGTTCGACATCGGCCAGCGTGAACAAGCCGCGCAACCGGTCGTCATCGTCCACCACGAGCAGCTTGTGGATGCCGGGGTGTTCCGTGAAGAACTTGTCCGCGGCGGCAATCGCGTCACGGCCGAGTTGTTTCTTATTGATGGTCTGAACCTGGCCGCGGGGCGTCAGCACCTCGATGGCTTTGCGTTTTGCGTAGCGCGGTTTGACGACATGCCCGGAGAGCAGGCCGATGAGTTTCCCATCGGCGTTCACCACCGGGAAAGTGCGAAACCCGAACCGTTTCGACTCGATCAACTCCAGCACGTCGCCGATCAACTGGTCCGGCGCGACCTTGATCGGCTCCTGGATGAGGCCGTGCACTGCGTTCTTCACGCGGCTGACCTCGGAGATCTGCTGGCGCTCCGGCATATTATAATGGATGAGGCCGAGGCCGCCGTTGAGCGCCATGCCGATGGCCATGCGCGACTCGGTGACGGTGTCCATATCCGCCGAGACGATGGGGATGTTGAGGTGCAGTCCTTCGGCGAGACGCGTCTCCAGCACGGTGTCGCGCGGGAGGATTTCGGAGAACTGCGTGGCCAGAGTCACGTCGTCGAACGTGAGGCCGAATTTGGAGTTAGCCGGGAAAAATTCGTCCGCCGGATGAAAAAACTGCCCGTCGAGGTTATCCGCTTGTTTAGCTGCCATGGACAGATGTAACGAAGAGCGCCGCCCCATGGCAAGAGGTTTTTTTGGGGTGTTGCAGGGCAAGGGGGTCTTCGTTCCACATTGGCCCCATTTCGTCGCGCGCATACCTGCGGCGACTCGTGGAGATAAGCGCTTGCGCACTTTTCGCCGGTTTGCCGTCAGCCGCCCCGCCAAGAACCGGCACGCTTTGAAGCGTGTCAGTTGGGTCCCTGACAGTGCGGTGATCGCTGCTCAAATGACCACCGCACCGATCAGAACGTTGCCTGGCTGGCTTGCGTTATTTGGACAAGCGAAACGCCTGATTCCGCTTACGCGTAGAGCGGGCCAAAGTTCGCGCAGGCGCGGTAATCGGCGCCTGCGGGTCTTGCGCGCCAAAGAAGCCCCACGCGCTCGGACGGAATATTTGTTCGTCCGCCACGTTGCGCATCGCCACGGGGATGCGCAGCAGCGAGGCCAATGCCACCAGGTCCGCGCCTCGTGTGCAACATGCTATTGACGCGGGCTCGGTGTCACGATAATGTGTCACATATGAAAAGCGCGACGATCCGTGAATTGAAACACGACATGACGACCGTGCTTTCGTGGGTGGCCGGAGGCGAGACGGTGGAGGTGCGCCGGCGGGCCAAACCGGTGGCGATCCTGTCGCCGCCGAAGCGGAAGGCGCGCGTGGCGGTGCCGGATTTTGCCGCGAGGCTCCGGACAATTTACGGGCCGCACGTCCTGTCTTCCACTGGGACCGATCTGGTTTCCGAAGCCCGAGGCAAATCATGACGGCCTACGCAGACACGGGTCTGCTCTGCTCGCTGTATGCGCCGGACGCGCACAGCCGGCAGGCGGTGGCGCGGATGGCGCGGCAGGCGTTGCCGCTGCCGATGACGTGGCTGCACCAGTTGGAGTTTCGAAACGCGTTGCGGCTTCGGGTTTTTCGGGGAGAGATTACACCGGCCCAGCGGGATGCCTCGCTGAACGCCATGTTGGCGGATCTGGCTGCGGGTGTTCTGGCCGCCACGTCGCCACCGTTGGCCGAAGTGACGACCGAGGCGGAGCGTCTGAGCGCGATGCATTCCGAAACGCTGGGCACCCGCAGTCTGGACATTCTGCACGTCAGTGCCGCCGTCGTTCTGGGCGCAGCGGAGTTTCTTACGTTTGACCAACGACAGATCGCCCTCGCAAAGGCCGCAGGATTGAAAACGCCTGCGCTGTAAAAACAGGAAGCTGGTGCCGCTGGCTTCCATCCTGTCGTCACCCCATTCCCAAAACAAAACCGGGGACGGCTTGCGCCGTCCCCGGTCGTCAATCACTCGCTGAATTTGCCGCTTACGCGTAGAGCGGGCCGAAGTTCGCGCAGGCGCGGTAATCAGCGCCTTGCGGGTCTTGCGCGCCGAAGAGGCCCCACGCGCTCGGGCGGAACACTTGTTCGTCCGCCACGTTGTGCATCGCCACGGGGATGCGCAACAGCGAGGCCAGCGCCATCATGTCGGCGCCGACGTGGCCGTAGCTGATCGCGCCGTGGTTGGCGCTCCAGTTGTTCATGACGCTGTAAACGTCGCGGAACGCACCGGAGCCGGTCAGGCGCGGCACGAACCACGTGGTCGGCCAGGTTTCGTTGGTGCGCTCGACGAGGGTCTGGTGAACCTTCGCCGGAATCTCGACCGACCAGCCTTCGGCGAGTTGCAGCACGGGACCGAGGCCCTTGACGAGACTGATGCGGCTCATGGTCATCGGCATGCCGCCGCGGGAGAGGTAGCACGAGGAGAAACCGCCGCCGCGGAAGTATTCGTAGACCGCCGACGGCCAGTTCGTCGCCGCGAGGCACGCCTCGGCTTCGGCGTCGGTGATCTGCCAGAACGGCTTCATCGCCGGCTTGCCGTCAATCATCTGCTCGCCGGTGCCGTCGAGCGTCGCGGCGCCGGAGTTGATGAGGTGAATCAGCCCGTTGGCGCTTTCGCCCTCCAGCTTGTGTCCGGTGGCGCGTTCGACGGCGTCGGCGCTCCAGAAGGTGCGCACGTCGGCGAAAATCTGCGCGGTGTTGGTGAGCAGGTAGCCAAAGAGCATGCACGCGCCGTTGAGACTGTCGTTCTCGGTGGCGACCATCATCGGCTGGCGGATGCCGTTCCAGTCGAATGAGGAGTTGAGGATGGCTTCGAGGAAGTCGCCGTTCGGGAAGTGGTCGGTCCAGTGGCGCTGGCCTTGGAAGCCGCCTAGAATGGCGTTGTGGCCGAGCGCTTCCTCTCCGAAGCCAAGCTTGCCGAGGCGCGGGTTGCCGATCATGAGGTCGCGGACGATCATCGTCATCTTGACGACGGTTTCCCATTCCTTCTGCTTTGCCTCAGCCGAGCGGCGCTGCTTTTCGGGATTGCAATCCTTGCCTTCCTTGCACTTGGCGTTCGTCCACGCCAGCGCGCGCCTGAATTCGTTCGGATCGAAAATCTTCTCCTCGATGCGCCGGACCAGTTCGCTCATGTCCACGCTCTCGACGCGGATGCCGAGGTAGTCCTCGAAGAACGGCTGATCCACGATCGAGCCCGCGATGCCCATGGAGACGCCGCCGACGGAGAGGTAGCTCTTGCCGCGCATCAACGCCACGGCAAGACCGGCCTTGGCGAACCGCAACAGTTTCTCCTGCACGTCGGCGGGAATCGCGCTGTCACCCGCGTCCTGGACGTCGCGGCCGTAAATGCCGAACGCCGGCAGTCCTTTCTGGTTGTGGCCGGCGAGCACGGCGGCAAGATAAACCGCGCCGGGCCGCTCGGTGCCATTGAAACCCCAGACCGCCTTGGGTATGAGCGGATCCATGTCCATCGTCTCACTGCCGTAGCACCAGCACGGCGTGACGGTAAGCGATACGCCGACGCCTTCGCGCGCAAATTTCTCCGCGCACGCCGCCGCCTCGGCGACGCCGCCGATGCAGGAATCCGCGATCACGCATTGAACCTGCCTGCCGTTCGGATAGCGCAGGTTGGCCGAAAGGAACTTCGCGGCGGTCCTGGCCATTGCCATGACCTGGCCTTCGAGCGACTCGCGCACGCCCCGGCGCCGGCCGTCAATGGTCGGACGGATGCCGATTTTGGGGAATGAACCAATCCACGGATTCTTGACGCTGGACTTCATTTGGAAGCTGTTCCTTTCTCTGGTGACGTTTCGATTCTGCTGTCCTACCGCCGAGGCAGCGGACGGCTAATAGATACGAAGTTTGCCGGACTTTCAAGAAGGGTTTTCGGCAACCGAATGCGGGACTTTTGACCCGGATGATGGGGGCTGCGTCACAAGCATTGCCAATGGGTGCTTGGCAGAAGTGGAAAGGAACTTTCGTCCAACGTCATCTGAAACCGGCGCATCAGCACTTCATCGTGGCATTTGGGCTCTTCCATCCCCAGCGGCTGTGTTCAGACGCCCGTGGAGACGCAAGAAGCACCCCGTGCACGGATTCGGATTCTCAAAAAGCAGTTCTGCTTCTTTCTTCTCCTTGTTCCCCGACGTATATATCCTGACGGAAGTGTTTTGTTTCTGTGCAAAGCACGAGAACTTGTGATGAGATCGTGGTCTTCGATTGTGAAAGTGCCTTCTGCCATCAAAGCATCTTTGGCTGGCTTTGCGGTGGCGTTGCTGGTGGTCGAGCCGGCCGCAGCAGCCAGCGCTGATGCCGGTCGTGGCGTCGCGACGACCCACGTGGTTTCCGCGCCTGCACCAGCGAGTGCCGGCCTGTTGAACGATTGGTTTCGCGCAGAGTCCAAGGAAATGCGCGCATGGGACATCGGCGGTGAGTTCAGGCTGCGCTATGCGGATTCCCAAGGCGCGGTTCCCGCCGCCAGCACGATGACAGCTACTCCGTCGGGCACGAGGCCGCTGACATCGCGGATCAATCCCAACACTGATTTCATCGGCAAGGGGCTGCCGAACAACAACGAGATGCTGTGGCTGCGCGAAAAGTTCCACGTCGGCTACCAGCCGGTGTCGTGGTTCGCGGTGTTTGCCGAAGCGCGTCACAATGACGAGTTCTGGGATGAACGCGTGCCTTCGCCGGACGCCGATGAGACCGATTTGCAGCAGGCCTACATCCAACTGGGCGACCCCAAGCTATTCCCCCTCGTGATGAAAGCCGGCCGGCAGGAGTTGGTCTACGGCGACCAACGGTTTATTGGCAACTCAAGCTGGAGTGTTTCCGGCCGCGTGTTC
>JACRJX010000042.1 GCA_016235595.1 Verrucomicrobiota bacterium | reverse complement strand
GGAGTTGGAAACGCGGAGAATGCTGGCCCTCAAGCAAGCAGGAGTGAGCAACGTCGCCATCGCCAGTCGTCTTGGGGTGACGGAGGGGGCCATTCGGAAGGCGCTCAAGCGTGGGGGCTACCAAGCGCCCATTCCCCAGCAGATCGAGATCGAGCGCGCGACACCCAGCGTCGCTGAGGCAGTGCCAGGGACGGCAACCAATGAGCCGACCGCGGTGTTGGCTGTGACGCCGACCACGGCTTCGGAGCCGAGGGATGGGCCAGAGCCAATCCGCGAATCGCCCCACTCTGGCGACGTCAGCATGGTAGAATCCAGCGCCACGCCGGTGGAACAGGAAACCGCGATCCCGGTTGGCACAACGGCAGTGGTGCCAGTGACGACGGGGCAAGCAGACGTCCTGACCGGCACGGACCCGTGGGACCGCAGTATGGACCGGGCCTTCGCACGTGTGGGATTGATCACGGAGGCGCAGCCGGAGTTTGGAGATTGCCAGGACGTGGCGGGCCTGGGCGTGCTGTTGGCATTGCCGGCGCTGCTGGAAACCGGGATGTTGGACATTGCCACCAAGGTGTATTCGGGCTGGGCCGCAGCGTTCTACGGCGTGCGCACGGTGTTCCTGTGTTTGGCACTGATGGCCTTGCAGCGCATCAAGCACCCGGAGCAACTGCGCCACCACAGCCCACCCGATCTGGGGCGCGTGTTGGGACTGGACCGCGCGCCCGAAGTGAAGACGCTGCGAGAGAAAGTAGCGTCCCTGGCCATGCAGGGCCGGAGCGAGAAGTTCATGCGAGAGTTGGCGCAACGCCGGGCCACGCAGCGGCCCGATGCCATGGGGTTCCTGTACGTGGATGGCCACGTGCGCGTGTACAGCGGCTCCACCAAACTCGGCAAGATGCACGTCACCCGGATGCGTTTGTCCATGCCAGCGACGGCGGACCACTGGGTCAACGACCGGGATGGCGACCCGCTGCTGGTGATCACGGCGACGCCGACCGCGGCGCTGGCCAAGGAGATGTTGCCGATTGCCAAGGAAGTTCGACTTGTCGTGGGTGACCGGCGGGTGACCATTGTGTTTGACCGAGGTGGGTGGAGCCCCAAACTGTTTGCCGAACTCATCGGCATGGGTTTCGACATCCTCACCTATCGCAAAGGCCGCATCCCGAAGGTTCGCCGGTCATGGTTCAAACCCCACAAGGGAAAGTTTGATGGACGCACGGTGACGTACCAACTGGCGGAGCGCAGAGTGCGGTTCCAATACCCCGGCGGGGTGGTGGCGTTGCGGGAAGTGGTGCGGCTTTCTGACGACGAGGAACACCAGACATCCATCGTGACCAGCCGCGCGGACCTCTCCGCGGTGGAAGTGGCCTACCGGATGTTCGAGCGGTGGCGGCAGGAGAACTTCTTCAAGTACATGGAGGCGGAGTTTGCCATTGACGCGCTGTGGGCCTACGGCACGGAACAGGCGGATCCCAAGCGGGACGTCCCCAATCCCGAACGCAAGGAACAGGAGCGCGAACTGCGGGCGGCGCGCGCGGAAGTGGTCCGCCTGGAGCGCCTGATGGGGGCCGCAGCTGCCGACAACGACGAGTCCCAGCGGCCAAGCATGCGTGGCTTCAAGATCGCCAACAGTGCCCTCAACCAACAACTGCGTGCCGCTCGCGAGAAGGCCGCAAAACTCCGTCGCCACCTGCGCGAGATCCCCAAGCGGGTCACGGCACGTGAAGCAGCCAACGGCAAACCCGTGGTGCGGCTCAAGACTGACGCGAAGCGGCTCACGGATACTGTCAAGTCGGTAGCCTATCAAGCCGAGACCGCGCTGTTTCGGATGGTTCGGCCCCACTACTCCCGCGAAGACGACGAAGGTCGGAAGTTGATTGCCTCGGCGATGAACCTCTCCGGCGACATCCACGTTGGCGCTGGCGAACTGCGCATCACCCTGGCCCCCGCCGCCAGTCCCAGCCGCACCCGCGCCATTGCCAAGTTGTGTGAGGAACTCACGGCTACCAACACGGTCTACCCCGGCACCAGGCTCCGCCTGTCCTACACCATCCGCGAGGCATGAGATGTCACATTCGCGGCGGGGGGTAGGTCAGGAGGTCTGGAGTCTTGCTCGGTTGGCTCCGGCCGCCGGCCACGTAACGGCACGCGGGCTCGCGGGACTGTGCAACCAAGGGCAAGGGCTGGTGCCCCGCTGTTGGAGCTGGAGGATCCCGTGACTGACAACACCGACGTCGAGATTGCCGTTCGTTCGCGCTACTCCCAGGCGGCCGTGACCGTTGAGCCCACCCTGT
>JACRJX010000041.1 GCA_016235595.1 Verrucomicrobiota bacterium | reverse complement strand
ATTTCCGCGACGAGAAGAACCAGGACGTGTTGCTGTTCATTGACAACATCTTCCGTTTCTCGCAGGCCGGCTCCGAGGTCTCCGCGCTGCTCGGCCGCACGCCGAGCGCGGTCGGTTACCAGCCGACCCTTGCCTCCGAAATGGGCGAGTTGCAGGAGCGCATCACCTCGACGAAGACAGGCTCCATCACCTCCTTTCAGGCCATCTACGTCCCCGCCGACGACATCACCGACCCCGCGCCGGCCACGACGTTCACGCACCTCGACGCCACCATCGTGCTCGACCGCGCCCTGACGGACATCGGCATCTACCCGGCCGTGGATCCGCTCTCATCCACCAGCCGCGCGCTCACGCCGGACATCGTCGGCAAGGAACACTACGACACCGCCCGCGGCGTCCAGCGCGTCCTTCAGCGTTACAAGGACCTGCAGGACATCATCGCGATCCTGGGCATGGACGAGCTTTCGCCCGACGACAAGCTCACCGTCTTCCGCGCGCGCAAGATTCAGCGCTTCCTCAGCCAGCCGTTTACCGTGGCCGAGGTCTTCACCGGCCGCCCCGGCAAACAACTGCCCGTGCAGGAAACCGTGCGCGGCTTCAAGGAAATCCTCGAAGGCAAGCACGACGAAGTGCCCGAGGGCAACTTCTACATGAAGGGCGGCATCGAAGAGATCAAGGAAAGCTGATGGCTTCGCTGCTCAAACTCGAAATCGTCACGCCGGAAGCCATCGCCTACTCCGAGCAGGTGGACATGGTGGTGCTGCCCGGCGCAGCCGGTGAACTCGGTGTGCTGGCTGGCCACGAGCCGCTGATGACGACGATTGTGCCCGGCGAGCTGCGCATCACCAAGGATGGCGAGGAAACCGTGATGGCCATCGGTTCCGGCTTCGCCGAAATCACCGGCGAGGCCGTGCGCGTGCTGGCTGACATGGCCTTGCGCGCCGAGTCGATTGACGAGGTCGCCGCCATTGATGCCCGCAAGCGCGCCGAGCAGCGGCTGGCCCAGAAGCTCAGCGACGAAGAAGTGGTCACCGTCGAGGCTTCGATGCAGAAAGCGATCGCCCTGATCGAAGTCAAGCGCCGCCACCGTGGCCAACCCGCCGCCCGCAGCCAGCACAAGTAACCCGCGTCACGAAGGACGCAAAACCACATTGCTGCCATGGGGTGGAGCGGGCGCTCCGCGCACGCTTTCCTTCGGCTCAACAGCAGCAATCGCACGCTCGTTCCACCAGGCAAATCACCGTGCAGGCCGTCTGCGTGGACGTTGGTTGACGTAAATGCTAGGAATTCGTAGCGTGCCGGTATGAAAGCAATTGTTTCCGAGAAAGGGCAGGTGACGATCCCGAAGCCCTGCCGCGACCGGTTGGGGCTGCGGCCGGGAACTGAATTGGACTTTGAGGTCCAAAACGGACGCTTGATCGCCGTCAAGCGCCAAGGCCAGGACGTGTTCCGCAAATGGCGCGGGCACGGCAAACTGCCCGGCAACCTGGGCGTGGATGACTATCTGGCGAAAGTGCGCGGATAATCGCGCCGAGCAAGCATTCGCCCAGAAACTCAGCGACGAGGAAGTCGCCACCGTCGAGGCTTCGATGCAAAAAGCGATCACCCTGATCGAAGTCAAGCGCCGCCACCGCGGCCAGCACTCCGCCCGCAGCCAGCACTCACATCAGAAGCAGGCGCAAAGCCTCTTGGCGGAGTGCCGCGATCAATTCGCACTTCGCGAACGTAGCTTTGTGGAATTCACTTCACTCCTTTTTCCTGCCGACAGAATCCGACTGGGACCTTCGATGACGCGTCACGTGATTGACTTCTGCGAGTGGATGACCGTTGTCCGAAATAAAACCCTAGAATCAAAATGGAAAACTCGTAAAGAAACTTCGGTATTTCAACTTGTGTTCCGCGGACCGCCTGTATGATTGCGATTGCACAGGCAGTTGAGATGACTACAACAGCAATGATCCCTGAGGCTCCAAGTGTCTCGACCAGATTGTCGAGGAGGCTAGCGGAATTGGAATGGTTTTCTTCGCTTACCTTCTTGGTTCCGTCAACCTCCGTTATCTCCGACTTGCTAGAACTGCTTTCTTTCTTCTCGTATCCAAATGCATGCATAATCAATGACTTTCTCAATTCTTTGAGGACGAAGCCGACAGATGAGGATGGAAATGATGAAGCAAGGCGTCATCATCTCCTCATTTTGAGTTGTCTTTCTCTTTCGCGACTTCGACTCCATCCTTCGAGACTTTAACTCGTGATATTGTCTTAAACAGTTCTTGGAGCTGATCGAAAGGATGTTGGCTCCGATATTGCATTCGAGGAGCCTCGAAAAGACTCATGGAAAGTCGGTTGACCAGTTCGGGGGAGAACTCAGTCTGTTTCTTGGATTCCCATTCCATGACTAGTTCTGCGAGCCAACTGGCTCGCAACATATCGGCTGCGAACTTGCGATTGGTGAACTCAGCCTGTGCGTGCTCCTGGAACCAATGGTCGTTCCATTTGATGTAGAAGATGGCCGTTGAGATGAAGAGCAACGTGCCCGGCGTGAACGAAAGCAAGTTGTGCCAGTCAAATTGCTGTGTGTTCATCAATTTCGAGACGATACAAGCAACCCAGCCAGCTGACAGAGCCAACGTCGGAAGACAAATCCAATGAATTATGCGACGCTTGTCTGCCGTCGTTTGAGATGCTTGCCAATTCTTCTGGTCATCAATTTGTTTTTGATACTGCGCCAGAAGATTGCGGCGAACGAGGGTGTTGCTGCGCGCGTCAAATTCCTTTACCAATTCGACGTGCTTCTGTTCGCGTTGTTCGAGTTCCTTTTCTTTTACCTTGTATCGAGACTCAAGATCATCGGCCTTCGCTTGGTATCGCTGATCCAGATCGGTCATCTTTTCGCGAAGTAAACGCGTGAATTCCTCCGTCTGAGTTGCTGCTGACTGCGCAAGTTTGGCGGCTTGCGTGGCGAAATCGGAAATTGTCGCCTGTGCATACCGAAAAACGCGTTGTTCATTCTCGGGCAGCGATGAGGCAATTAGTTCGTCGTGACGACAGAGGTTGAAATGCTTGTGGAGAATATCTGCCGTCTGGCTAACAAAATCGGGGGCAGTGTCATCTACTCGGAGTTGGATGTAGGCAGGGGAGTTTTCTCTTGCGTAATAAGTTAACGCACGGTGTGGGTTGATGTTTGCTGAGAGCGAATCTAGTTGGACGAATTCTCGCTTCTGTAAAGATGCTAGAGTGGATCGCACCTCACCGTTTTCCACTAGTGCTTTCGTCGGAAGGTTGCGCGTGAAACTCTTACCGAACAAGTTCGTGCTGATGTTGAGATCCAAGATGGTTGTAACTGTTGGAATCTCTTGCAGCACATCAATGAACTTCTGGAAAACAACGGCGGCGGGTAAAGGCTTTAAGTAAAACTTGTGTTCGCTCATAGTCTCGATTCATCCCTGCAAAAGAGCCGGAGCTTTCGCTCCAGCTCTCTCGCGTGTTTGTGTTCCGCTACGCCACTCTGCGCTGGGCGATGTCGCTCCGAGGGCTCCCAGCCGTCGGGACCGAAGGCGGCCATGTGGAAGTAATACATCTGGCCGGGCGTCAGGCCGCCGATAGTGAAGCTGTTCTTGGTACCTTCGTGGCCAGCCTGCCACGAGCCGTCGCGGTTGACGGAGGTTTGAGGTTCTACAGATAGCTTGCCCATAGATAGCCATCTCGAATTCTCCTTGGGTCAACGCGACGCAATCATAAACGCGCCTCAATAGCAACACGAATTCTCGCCTAAAGAAACCAGTCTGCGGGCCAGCGGAATCGGGGGTCCGCGACCATGGAAACTGGGGTTGGTCTTTCTCTCAGACCCTGACCCCGAAACTTGGTCACCATGAATCCGGGAATCCCAACGGGATTCAATCATTCAGCCCGGGGTTGGCCGGTCCTCCGGCCTACCCCGGGTATATCCAAAGAAATATCCACAACCCTGAAAGTGGTTGAATCCAAACCGGTCATTGATTCAACCCCGTTCGGGGTTGACTATTATTTGGGATGGTTTCCCGGCGTAGGCCGGAGGACCGGCCAACGCCGGGCTGAGTGATTTCCACCCCGACGGGGTGGAGGATTTGTAACGATGGTCAGCGACCGTTTGTACGTGACGCGGACATTCTTGTCCGCGAACAAAGAGGGCGGACAGGAATGTCCTCTTTACGGTCATCGGCGGTCAGTCCCGAAAGCGTTCGGGGTCAAAGATCGCCGCCACAGTTGCCCGCAACACGATCAAACCCAAGGCAGGCGAAGCGTCCCCGCTGAACCGTCTCCGTTCACTTTCCAGCGACTGCGGCTCGCCAGGGACGGCGAGCCCTACCCGAACTTCTTGCTCCGCAGCCGTTTGAGATCCCGAGGAGATCTGGACCGGGACTCACTCGTGGCTGATTATCTTGCGCCGGGCCGCCGCGTGAGGGCAGGCGGCCTGCCGCAACCCAAGGCGCTATTCTTCGGAAACAATCGTTGATTTGCGGCGGGGGCCTACCTATAGTTTGCGACCCGTTGTGAGCGAAACAAAGAAAACATCGAAGAAGGTGCTGCGACTGGGGTTGCCGAAAGGCAGCCTGCAGGAGTCGGCGTTTGCCCTGATGGCGAAGGCCGGCTTTGTCGTGAACGTCAGCAGCCGCTCTTATGTGCCGCGAATCAACGACCCGGAGATCGAGGTGCGCCTCATCCGTGCGCAGGAAATCAGCCGTTATGTGGAGTTGGGCTCGCTCGACGCCGGGCTGACGGGCAAGGACTGGATCGAGGAAAACGCCAGCGACGTGCACGCGGTGGCGGAGATCGCGTTCTCGAAGCAGACACTGATGCCGGCGCGCTGGGTGCTGGCAGTGCCGAACGATTCGCCGGTCAAAGGCCCGAAAGACTTGCAGGGCAAGCGGATCGCGACGGAGGTGGTGAACCTCACGCGCCGCTGGCTCAAGCGGCACGGCGTGGAGGCGGAAGTGGAATTTTCGTGGGGTGCCACCGAGGTGAAGGCTGCCGACCGGCTGGTGGACGCGATCGTGGAGCTGACCGAGACCGGTTCGTCGCTGAAGGCGAACAACCTCCGCATCGTGGACACGCTGACGACGTCGTATCCGCAGTTCATTGCCAACCGCAAGGCGTGGGCCGATGACTGGAAGCGCCACAAGATCGAGGTGCTGGTGATGTTGCTCAAAGGCGCGCTGGCGGCTCAGGAGAAGGTCGGCCTGAAGATGAACATTCAGCGCAAGCAATTGCCGAAACTGTTGAAAGAACTCCCGGCGTTGCGCAACCCGACGGTCAGCACGCTGAGCCAGCGTGGCTGGGTCGCCGTCGAGACGATCATTGACGAGAACATCGTGCGGGAGATCATCCCGCAGCTCAAAGCGGTCGGCGCGGAGGGCATCATCGAGTATCCGTTGAACAAAGTGGTGGCGTAAGCCGCCCAACCCGTTTTTTCAAACACTGTCCGAAGGAAATAGTCCATGGGATCCATCAAGAAACGTCGCAAAGCAAAGATGAATCGACATAAGCGACGGAAGCGTTCAAAGGCGCACCGTCACATGAAACGCGCGTGGCAGAAGTAAGCCGTGCCGGCGTCCGGCCGGCTCGGTAGCCATGGAACACGCGCGCCGGCACAGGCCGGCGCGCTTCGCGGGAAAGAAAGCTTGTGTTGAAAGACCAACAAGGTTTCCGACGCGCAGCCGGCTGGCTTGCGCGAGCGGTGGCGTTTGGCTTGGTGCTGGCGGGCGGCGTGTGGTGCAGCGGCGCCACGGCCACCCAACCGTCGAAACCGGCGCCTTCAACGGCGACGAAAAACATCAAGCGCGCCCCCAGCCGCGACATCCTCCAACTCACACCCGAAGCGCAGGCTCGTGCCGAGGCGATAGCGCACTATGCGGCGGGCCAGCTTTACGAGTTGCGGCGGGAACCGGAGCGCGCAATTGCCGAATACGAGGCCGCGCTGAAGCTTGACCCGGGCCAGGTGGAACTGGCCGCCAAGCTCGGCGCGGAATATCTGCGGCGCAAGCAGAACGACAAGGCGCTCGGGGTGCTCACCAAGGCGGCGGCGGCGAACAGCAAGCGTTACGAAATCCAACTGCTCCTCGGCATCGCTTATCAGACCGTCGGGAAGAAGGACAAAGCCGCCATCGCCTACACTGCCGCCAGCAAGCTCGACCCGCTCCAGATCGGGCCGTATCAATCGCTCGTCGGCTGTTACCTGAGGGACCGGAGAACCGCCGACTCGCTCAAGGCACTGGAGCGCGCGTTTGCGCAGAAGAGCGAGGATGCCCACTATTGGGCCACGCTGGGCGATCTCTACGTGGTGGCAATGCGCGGCCCGGACATCGAGAAGGCCGTCAAGATCGTTTACAAGCAGAAGCCCAAGACCGACCGCGCCATCGAGTGCTACGGAAAAGCCCAGGGATTTGCCCCGGAGGATTTGAGCGTTCCATTTCGTCTCGCCGGTTACTACGTCATGATCGGTCGGCCCGACGATGGCATCGCCCTCTATAAGAAACTGCTGGAAAAACGACCTGACGTGTTGGAGGTCCGCGAGCGGCTCGCCTATGCCTACGCCGCAAAAAAGGATTTCATCCAGGGTGCTGCGCAGATCGAGGAAGTGGCGAAGCGCCAGCCGTTGAACTGGAAAGTCTATCGGATGCTCGGGAATTTTTACGAAGACAGCAAGATGCTCGAACGCGCCCAGGCCAACTACGAGCAGGCGCTGATCCTGAACCCGAAGGAACTTGAGCTTTACCTGCGCGTGGCCCGGCTGCAGGTGGCGCAGAAGCATCCCAAGGAAGCGATCCAGACTTTGCAGCGCGCCAGGGATCGTTTCCCGGTCAGCGCGCGCGTGCCTTATTTCCATGGGCTGATCTATAGCAGCATGAAGGATTATCCGGCGGCCGTGGAGGCGTTTGCGCAGGCGGAGGCGATGGCCAAGGCGCGTACCGAAGACAAGGAACTGATGGACAGCGCGTTCTACTTCTATTACGGCGCCGCCGCCGAGCGTGCCAAGCAGTTCGACCTCGCCACGAAGCTCTTCCGCCAATCCATCAAACTGAATCCAGATAACGACGAGAGTTGCAACTATCTCGGCTACATGTTTGCCGAGAAAAACATCAACCTCAAGGAAGCCGAGGAACTGGTCAAACACGCGCTGAAGATCCAGCCGAAGAACGGCGCGTTCCTCGACAGCCTCGGATGGGTCTATTACCGCAAGGGCGATTACCGCAAGGCGCTCCAATACGTCAGCGAGGCGGCCAAGAGCGACGCGGCCAAGGAAGACGCCACCGTGTTCGAGCATCTCGCCGACATCTACCTCAAACTCGGCAAGAAAGATCTCGCCCGCGAGCAACTTCGCAAGGGTATTGGAATCGAGCCGAACAACAAGTCCGTTGCCGAGAAGCTCAAGATGCTCGGCGATGGCCCGCAAAAGACCACGCCCGCCGTCGCGCCGGCCAAACCGTAACTTCCGCCTGCGTGGCGGAGCGCCAGCGTCGCTGCCTACACCGAGACGTCGTAGATGGTCATCCCCGTCGGCAGTTTTGGATAGAAATCCGTGCTCTTTTGCGGCATCCGCGAGCGAGCGTCGGCGATGGCCTGCACCGCGCGCACCGGTGTCGGATTCAGCAGGAAGAACGCCTGGCCCTGTCCTCCACGAACGCTCTCGACGCCTGTGGCTGCCTCGCGCAGATAGTGGAGGTTGGATTCCTCGCGAAGCCGCTCTTCGTTGATGCCAAGCATCCGGTCGAGGATCACTGTGTGCAGGATTGCAACGTCCAGGTTTTCCCACAGCGGCGGCTGCCCGGCAAACAGAGGCGCGCGGTCGCGGTCGCGGCGCAGCTTCAGCAGCGTGAAACCACTGTCGGGAAGGAACAATCCGAACCAGTGATCATCGGCTGGCGTTTGTCCCATGCGCGCGAGCAGCGCGTTGAGGTCGGCGGCAGGTTCGAGATTGAACCATTCCGCCAGCGCGCCGCGCAGCGCATCGACGCTGAAGCTGGCAATGTTGTGGACCAGCCGATGCGTCGGCAACACGACGAGGCCCGGATCATCCATCGCCACGAGCGTCGCCATCGTGAATTCAAACGGCGCATCAGGGCCGGCGTTCGGATGCTGCCGCCGCATCTCCTCGCGATAGTTGAGCGAGGTCTCAAACCGATGGTGGCCGTCGGCGATGTAGAATTTGAGCGGTCGCAGCGCTTGTTGCACCGTTTTTAGATCCGCGCCTTCCTCGATGGCCGTGAGACGGTGGCGGATGCCGTAGGCATCCTCGAATTTCGCCATCGGCGTCGCCGCGGCGCGCGCCGAAGCCAGTTCCGCGCCGCTGCCCGGATAAAGCAGAAAAATCTGGCCGAAATGCGCCTGCGCGTGGCGCAACAGGTTGAGGCGGTCGGCCTTCGGTTTGCTGAGTGTGCGCTCGTGCGGCAGAATCTGGCCTTCCTCCGGCCGGCTGAGCCGCACACGGCCGATCAACGCGCGGCGGGTCAGTTCCCGGTCGCCAACGCGGAATGTCTGCTCGTAGGCGAAAATCGCCGGCCGATCGCGGCGGACGAGGAACTTCTCCTGCTGCCAGGCGCGAAAAGACCCCGCTGCGCGCGTGTATTTGTTGCGCTGATCGGTGTCGCCCGCCTCTTCGCGGCCGAGAATGACGCGCACGATGTTGTGGTCGTGCCGTCCGTAGTAGGCCGTCTGCATTTCCGGCGTGATCTTGTCGTAAGGCTCGGTGAGCACGTCGGCAAGGCCGGCGCCTCGCTCCGGCTGCTGTCGGAGGCGATCAAGATTATAACTCAAAGCTTGGAATGGTTGAAAATCTGCCATGGTGCCCTGTTCTTTCTGCGGATGATGTTGGAGAAGCTGGCGACTGTCAAGGCGGCTGAAAGCGCGGCTTTCTGCAATTAAAAACGCGAGGTGAAAGAAACAGGGGAGGTTGCGGGAATCAGGGAGTTGACTTGCCGCAGACCGTTTGCAAGTATGCTGTACTTTGGAACATATGCCGTCGTTATAGCAGAGGAACAACTTTATGGCAGACTTAGTCGGAAATTGCATCGTGGCGCAGTCGGGTGGGCCGACCGCAGTGATCAACGCCAGTATCGCTGGCGTCATCGAAGAGGCTTTCAAGCACGAACAAATCGAGGAAGTTTACGGCGCCTTGAACGGCATCCTCGGCGTGCTCAACGAACAAATCATCAATTTGGGAGATGAGAAGAACAGCACGATCAAAGGCCTGCTCTACACGCCGGCCGCCGCGCTCGGTTCGTGCCGTCACAAGCTCGCGTTTGACAGCAAGGACGCCGCCAAGGCCGCCGAGGCCCAGCGCGATTGTGAGCGTATCCTCGAAGTCTTCAAGGCGCAGAACATCCGCTATTTCTTCTACATCGGCGGCAACGATTCGATGGACACCGCCGACAAGGTCAACAAGCTGGCGAAGGAGCAGGGCTACGACCTGCGCGTTATCGGCGTGCCGAAGACGATCGACAACGACCTGCCGTTCACCGACCACTGCCCCGGCTACGGCAGTGTCATCAAGTATCTCTCCACCGCTGTGATGGAAGCTTCGCGTGACACCGAGGCGATGTGCAGCAATCCCACATGCAACCTCATCGAAGTCATGGGCCGCCACGCCGGCTGGATCGCCGCCGGCACCGTGCTGGCCAAGCGTTCCGAGGAGGACGGCCCGCACATCATCCTGTTGCCGGAAGTGCCGTTCGTGCAGGAAGCGTTTGTCGCCGAGGTGAAGGAAGTCGTCGCCAAGTATAACCGTTGCGTCGTCGTTGTCGGCGAAGGTTTGCTCGGGCCGGACGGCAAGCTCATCAACTTCATGGACGGCAAGTTCGTCAAGGACGCCTTCGGCCACACGCAACTCGGCGGCGTGGCTGAAAGCATCCGCAACATCATCGAGAAGGAAGCCGGCGTGAAGTGCCGCACCGCCAAGCTCGGCGTCATCCAACGCTCGGCGAGTCATTGCGCCAGCAAGACCGACCGCGACAACGCCTACATGGCTGGCGCGCGCGCTGTGCAGCTCGCGGTCGAGGGCCAGACCGACGTGATGGTGACTCTCACCCGCGAAGGCTCCGGCGACAGTGTGAAATTCGGCGCCGGCACAACGCCGCTGGCCGAAATCGCCAACAACGAGAAACTGGTGCCGCGCGACTGGCTCAATGAGAAGGGCATCCTGCCGAACGAGAAATTCATCGAATACGCCCGCCCGCTGATTCAAGGTGAAGTGACGCCGCCCATGGAAGGCGGCCTGCCGAAATACGTGCGTCTGGAAAAGCAACTCATCGAGAAGAAGTGCGGCGAATACGGCGCCAAATAGCCGTTCCGGTCAAAGACCGGCAGGAATCACTCGGGCGGGTTTGGCAACAAATCCGCCCGAACTCTTTTTGGGCCATCAACCAACCGCTTCTCTAATTGGACCTGTAGGCGTTGATGATGACCATCGCCTCCAGTTTCAAGGTGGTGGGAAACACCAGATCCCGGAACAGTCTTTCTGCGATGCCGGGATCCAGTTGGATTTGCCCGGCCTTCCACTGGATTCTTTGAATCACGGCTCTTTCCTGCTCTTCGTCTTTGAGCAAGCCCGCCAGCCTGTCCACGTCTTTTCCACGGGCCTCGTTCTTGTAGCGCACCATGGTCTCATCATCCGCGTCGCTCAGCTTTCTCTCGCCAACGGAGATGCCCGCCTCGTGGATTCGCTTCGACAAGAACCAAAGCGCATCCAGATCCCCGCGAGACGCATTGCCATAGGTCTTGGGGTCGTCTTCCGGGCTGCATAACTGTTGGAGGACCCGCACATACCCCTGCCGGATGTCGGGAGTCACATCCATGGAAGGGAGCCTCGTGTTCGGCAGCCAGAAGGCGCTCAACGGTCGTTCGCCGTGTTTGTAGCTTCCGGACAGGGCGCGCCCGAGTTCATTGTAATACAACGTGACATCGAACCGGCTCAGGCCGATCAGAGGCAGCTTGGAGTACAACCCCTGGTTGAAGGGCAGGTGAATCCGAAACTTCAATGCCCTCAGAATCGGCTCTTCCGATTCAGCCAGAGTCTCTCTCAATGCAACTAGGGCAGCCGTTGTGCTTCCCATTCAGACTCCAAATTGACTTGTGGGGCTTTTTTTCACTGATGTGTTCACGCAGATTATGGTTTGCAGTCTATTGTTATCCAAAGCTTAGGTGCGCTCGTCAACTCGCAATTCTAAACGCTCGCAGTCCGTTTTGCATTAGCAAACGTTGCTGCGGGCGGCGCGCGATGGCAAGAGAAGATGACAAATACGGGCGCTGCGGGTAATCTGGCCACGCGGTTTTCCGACCGACACGATCATGAGCCAAGCCGTCATCCGCCACCAGCCAGCTTATCGCGAAGCGGGCAAGACCTACTACGCAGACAGTTGCCAGCCGCTGGTGGAAGCCGTGCGCGCAGGCCAAGTGCGGCTCAGCGCGCTGGCGCGAGAGGGTTATCCCGGCCAGCGGCTCGGACGCGAACAACTGCCGGGCGTGCGCAGCATCGGTTATTGGGACGCCGGGCCCAAGCAGCACTGGGGATTGCCGGTCCACCGGAACGAGGGCATTGAGATCGCGTTCATGGCGAGCGGACAGACGCCGGTGTTCATCGAGACGAATCGTCAAACACTGGCGCATGACCAGTTCATGATCACGCGCCCATGGCAGCCGCACCAGCTCGGCGATCCGTGTATCGGATCGAGCAAGCTGATCTGGTTCATCCTCGACGTCGGCGTGCGCCGGCCGCACCAGACGTGGACGTGGCCGGCGTGGATCATCCTCAACCGCCCGGACCTGGATTTTCTGACGCGCTGTCTGCGCCAGAACGAACAATACGTCTGGCCCGGCTCGGAGGAAACACGGCGGGGGTTCCTTGGCATTGCGCAGGCGGTGGACGAGGACCGCGACGGCAGTCGTTGCTCGCGGCTGGCGGTGCTGGTTAACGAGGTATTGCTGGCGTTGCTGGAGGTTTTCCGGGAACGAAAGATCCCCCTGCGCGAGTCGTTGACCAGTGCTGAGCGGACGCTGCGGCTGTTTCTCGGCGAGTTGACGGCAACGCTCGACCAACCGTGGACGCTTGAATCCATGGCGGAAAGCTGTCACATGGGAGTGACACAGTTTGTTCATTACTTTCGCAAGTTGACGAATATGACGCCGACCCGGTATCTGACCCATGCGCGAATCGAGCGGGCTTGCGAGCAACTCGCGCGCCGGCCCGATGCGACGATCACGGAAATTGCGTTCGCATGCGGTTTTTCGTCGAGCCAGTATTTCACCAACGTTTTCAGCCGGCAGATGCGCTGCACGCCGCGCGACTACCGGCAACGACAAGTCTGAGAAGAACGATGTCCGACACACAAACCTCTCCCATCCGTCTGGCGCTCATCGTGCCGTGCTACAACGAAGCGCATCGGCTCAAGCTTGGAGCCTGGCACACGCACCTGAACCAGGAGCGGGACGACCGCATGGTGTTCGTGAACGACGGCAGCAAAGACGCCACGCCAGAGATGCTCGACGGGTTTGCGAAGAGGCATCCGCGCGTCGAGGTCGTTCATCTGGAGCGCAACTCGGGCAAAGCAGAGGCTGTCCGCCAGGGCATGCGGCGCGTGCTGGCCGGAGGCGCGTGCGATTTCGTTGGCTACTGGGACGCCGACCTCTCCGCATCGCTGGAACTGATCCACGATTTCATGACGACGCTCGACCGGCATCCCGAAGCGCTCGCGGCCATTGGTGTGCGCCGCCGGGATCCCGAACACAAGGTTCATAGGCCGGCCTGGCGGCGTTTCACGAGTTGGGTGTTTGCGCAGGCGGCCTCGGCGGCGCTGGGGATGCGTTTTCGCGACACCCAATGTGGCGCGAAAGTGTTTCGCCGGCAGGCGGCGGAGAAGATCTTTCGAGAACCGTTTCTCAGTCCGTGGTTGTTTGACGTCGAGGTGCTGGCCCGGCTGATTCAGTTTGTAGGCAGAAGACAAGCCCGGCGCGCGATCGCGGAGGTGCATCTGCGCGAGTGGCGCGACACGGAAAAGTCCCGGTTCTTCTCCCAGTATGCGTCCCAAGCGCCACGGGATCTCCTGAAGATATGGTGGCGCTACTGACCCCTTCGGAAACCGTCGTCGCAAGACCTGCTTTTCCCCGGCGACTGCGACGATGAGCCTGCCCGGCGCTGTCGGCACGTTGGTTACGGGTTGCAGGAAGCGGGGCGATGACCTATAAGAAACCGCTATGCGACACACGATCTCAGTGCTGGTGGAAAACAAGTTCGGCGTCCTGGCGCGCGTCGCCGGGCTGTTTTCGGGCCGTGGCTACAACATTGACACGCTCAATGTCGCGCCGATGCTGCAACCGGGCTTTTCGCGAATGACGATCGTCACCCGTGGCGACGACGCCACGCTGGAACAGATCGTCAAGCAACTCAACAAGCTGGTGAACGTGGTCAACGTCCACGATTTCCGCGAGGGCGAATACGTGGACCGCGAGCTGGCGCTGGTCAAGGTGAATGCCGATGCCAAGGCGCGCAGTGAGATCATGCAAATTTGCGACATTTTCCGCGGCAAGATTGTGGATGTGCAGCGCGCGGAGTTGATGGTGGAGATTACCGGCGACGAGGGCAAGCTGAACAAGTTTTTGCATCTGCTGGAGCCGTTCGGCATCATCGAAATCGCGCGGACCGGCCGCGTCGCCATGCCGCGCCAGCCGAAGCAGAAGGCTCCGTAGTTGGCGGAACACCCCGCCTGACGGTCTGTCGTCGGACAGCGCCCTGTAACAAGGGCGCATCTCGCAGTTGCAAAGTGGGTGGTTTTGGACTTTGGTAGTGCCAGAGGTCAACGCGAACCATTCGGAGATTCAACACTGAACCAAAGGAGACCCCGACTATGAAATGTCAGATCACCACACAGCTTTCCATTTTCCTTGTCAATAAGCCTGGCACGCTCGCCAACGTCTGCGAAACGCTGGCTGCCGAGGGGGTCAACATCTTTGCCATGACGATCAGTGATACCGTGGATCATGCCGTCGTGCGCCTCATCTGCTCCGACCCGCGCAAGGCACTGGAGATTTTCGAGGAACGTGGCACGCTGGTCGTGGACCAGCAGGTTCTGACGATTGAGGAAAAGAACCGTCCCGGTTCGCTCGCGCAGGTCGCCCGCAAATTTGCCAAACATGGCGTCAACATCGAATACGCTTATTGCGCTTCCGGACCGTCGGCCAAGACAGGCTTGGTCGTGCTTCGTCCCTCCAACTTGAAGAAGGGCCTGCGGGCGCTGACTACGCGATGAGCGGTTGCGAGCCAACCCCTTTCAGTTCACCGGCGGCCTGCCCGCCGGCCAATAACAAACTGTTTGCGGGCCTGGATTGCGCCACGATCGCCACGTTTCTGCAGCGCTGTGTCCCGATGGATTACCGCGTGGGCGGAGGCAAGGTGTTTGAGGAAGGCTCAGCCGGCGATTATCTCTACCTGATCGAGTCTGGCCGTGTGCGCGTTTTTAAGTCACTGCCCGACGGGACCGAGGAAACCCTGGGCCGCGTCGGTCCGGGCGATTACTTTGGCGAGATGGCCTTCTTTGGCCACCACGGGCGTTCGGCCGGTGCCGAGCCGGAGACCGACTGCCGGCTCTGGCGCATGGACTTCCCAACCTTCGAAACGTTACTGCGCGCCGACCTCGGCGTGACGCGCAACCTGCTGGAGAACGCCAACGACCGGCTGCGAAGGACCGATGACCGTTACATCGCCGAACTGGTCCAGCGTGAGCGGTTCAGCGTCGTTGGTCGCATGGCCGCTTCCATCATTCACGACTTCAAGAACCCGATGACCACGATCCGGGGGATGGCCGAGTGGGTGAAGTCCAAGCACCATGAGCCTGACACGGCAGAGAATCTCCAGCTTATCATGGACGAAGTGGACAGGATGGTGGAGATGACCACCGAGGTTCTCGACTACTGCCGCAGCAAGACTCAACTGAATCCTGAGCCGACGCAACTCCACGTCTTCTTCGACGAGGCGATGAAACCGCTGCGTCTGGACTTCGAGCGGCGCGGCATCCGGTTGGAAACGCAGGTCCATCACACGGACGCCATACCGCTGGACCGGCGGCGATTCACGCGCGTCATCTACAACCTGGCCATCAACGCGGCCGACGCGATGCCGGAGGGGGGTGCGTTGCGGTTCCATGCGGCGCGCGATGGCGACATGGTGCATATCCAGGTCACCGACAGCGGCTGCGGCATTCCGCCGGAGTCGCAAGAGAAGATCTGGCAACCCTTC
Organism: Verrucomicrobiota bacterium; assembly: GCA_016235595.1. GTDB lineage: Bacteria > Verrucomicrobiota > Verrucomicrobiia > CAIQCK01 > CAIQCK01 > CAIQCK01. The sequence continues at coordinate 523,340 of JACRJX010000041.1, read as the reverse complement.
GTGACGATGGGCAAGAAGCACGGTACGGGTCTGGGTCTGCCCATCGTCCGCAAGATCGTCGAAGACCACGGCGGCACCATCACGTTGCAGAGCAAGGTCGGCCAAGGCACCACCTTCGCCATCCGGCTGCCAATCCAAGGCAAGGCGGCGAAGGAATAACACAAGGATTGTTCGCTTCCACCCGTCGCAAGGGAACGGGGCATCTTGCCCGTCAAGCTGCTGTCAGGTGAAAACAACTCGACGCATTGCCTGTCTCCCGCTGCCCATCGCAGCGGTCAGGATGCCCATCGTCCCAAATGATCACGACAGAATTCGGTATCTCAGAAACAACTCCTGCCCTTTGCGTTCGCAACACAGCAACTTTGCGTTGAGGATTGCGTTGCGGGGAAACCCCACGCCGTCCACCAACGTGGGCGCGTTTGCACCGCCGAAGACGCGCGGGCAGAGCGTGATGAATACTTCGTCCACGGCGTGGGCAACGAACAGCGACCAGTTCAGGCTCGCGCCGCCTTCGCAAAGCAGCCGTCGCACCTTCCAGTCGCGCGCCAGGATGTCGAGCATCAGTGGCACATCCACGTCGCGCTCGCCGACGATATAGACATGCACGTCCGGGAGACGCGCCAACCGGTCGAGTTTGGCGCGTGGCGCGCGGCGCGAAGTGAAGATCAGAATCGGCGACACCTGTCGCTCGAAAGCGCGGATGTTTTCCCGGAAAGAGCCGTTGCCGCTGACGATCACACGCAGCGGATGCGGAGGCTTGCCGCGGCTGAGGCGCGCGCGCTGACGCCGCACGTCAGGGATACTGAGGCTCGTGCGGTCGGTCTCCGCCGTGCGCGCGCCGACCATGACAGCGTCGGCGGTGGCACGGAGTTCGATCAGGTGGTGCTTGTCGCGCTTGCTCGTCCAGTCGGTCGGCTGCCGCTCGACAGTGGAGGTCTTGCCGTCGAGCGTCATGGCCATGTTGAGAAGGACGAAGGGGCGCTTCATAGGTCAAACGATTAACATGCAATCGCCGTAGCTGTAAAACCGATACCTCTGCCGCACCGCCTCGGCATAGGCGCGCAGCACCGGCTCGCGGCCGGCCAAGGCGCTGACCAGCATCAGCAGCGTCGAGCGCGGCAGATGAAAATTTGTTAGCAGTGCGTCGGCGATGCGAAACCGGTAGGGCGGGTAGATGAAGATATCCGTCTCGCCCGCGCCTGCGCGGACCTGACCTTCGGTGTCGGCGACGGCTTCGAGCGCGCGGACGGTGGTGGTGCCGACGCAGATGACACGGCGGCCGTCGCGTTTTGCGGCGTTGACGGCGGCGGCCGTGTCGGGCGGGATGTCGAATCGCTCGATGTGCATCACGTGCTGTTCGATGTCTTCGGATGCAACCGGTTTGAACGTGCCGGGGCCGACGTGCAGCGCGAGCCGGTGCACCAGCACGCCGCGTTGGGCCAGCGCCTCGAATGTGCGAGGCGTAAAGTGCAGGCCGGCCGTCGGCGCAGCGACGGCTCCGGGCTGGCGCGCGAAGATGGTCTGGTAACGCTCACGGTCGGCGGGGGCGTCTTCGCCGTGGCGGATGTAGGGTGGCAACGGCACGTGGCCGACGCGTTGCAGCGCCGCGAAGAGGTCGTCAACACCGGTGAAGCGGACGATGACCTCGCCGCCGTCGTGTTTGGCTTCGACGAGGGCACGGAGCGGTTCGGATTGGGGATTCCCGGCAAAGACGATCTCCATTCCCTCGCGCAATCGTTTCGCAGGCCGGGCGAGGGCGAGCCAGCGGAAGGTGGAGAGTTCTTCAACCAGCAACAGCTCAACCTCGCCACCCGTCGGTTTGTGGCCGATGAGACGGGCGGGAATAACCTTGGTGTCGTTGAGAACGAGGACTTCGCCGGCTTGCAGGTGCTGCGGGAACGCCGTGAACTGCTGATGACGGATGCCGCCGCTGGCGCGATCCAGGACAAGCATGCGGGCAGCGTCCCGGTCGGGCAACGGTTGTTGCGCGATCAGATCGGGCGGCAGCGTGTAGTCAAAGTCAGCAGTTTTCATCACTTACGCCTTTCTTTTAATCACCCCGCGCAAAATTCGCCAGCCTGCATCTGCCCGTCAAGCGCACAGGGTGTTGGCACCGGCGTTGCTTGGTAATCCGCCAAGAGCAGATTGGACCTGTCGAGACAAAACAACTGCAACTGAAACGTGTGTGAACGCGGGTGGGAGCGAAGCTCCCATATCAAAGCAAGGAACAAAATGAAACGAATCTGTCTGAACCGAAACATTGGCAAACGGATGCTGCTATACGGCGGTCTGGCGGCGCTTTTGGCGAGCGCAGCCAGCCTGTCGTGGGCGGCTGATCCGACGCCCGCCGCTCCCAAGAAACCGGAGCCAACGCTGGAGCAACGCATTGCTTCGTTGGAAGCCTACGTGACCAACGGCGATCCGACAGCTCCGCTGAAAGACAAGGACGGCAAGATTCCCGATGGCTTGGCGACACCCACCTCAGCGACCTCCGGCCCCGGTCACAACGGCTGGGTGATGACCAGCTCCGCGCTCGTATTGTTCATGACGTTGCCAGGTCTGGCGTTGTTCTACGGCGGCCTCGTCCGCAAGAAGAACGTGTTGTCGGTGCTGGCGCAATGTCTCGGCATTGCCGGGCTGGTGACGATCCTCTGGTGGCTGTGCGGCTACAGCCTGGTGTTTGCCAGCGGCAACTCGTTCCTTGGCAGCCTGACGAAATTCGCGTTCCTCAAGGGCGTGGATTCCGCTCCGAACACGGACTACTCCTTCTGGGTGTCACATAACGTCTTCTCGATGTATCAGCTCATGTTTGCAATCATCACGCCGGCGCTGATTGTTGGCGCGATCGCGGAACGCATGAAGTTCGGCGCGATCATCGCGTTTGTAACGGCGTGGATGTTCGTCGTCTACTTCCCGCTGGCGCACATGGTCTGGGGCATTGACGGCCTGATGAACGGCGTCTGGAACGCGAAGGCTGCGATCAAGGCAATTGACTTCGCGGGCGGCACGGTGGTGCACATGTCGAGCGGCTGGTCGGCGCTGATCCTATGCATGATTCTTGGCCCGCGCGTCGGTTTCGGGAAGGAAAAGATGCCGCCGCACAGCATGGTGTTGTGCATGGTCGGCACCGGCATGTTGTGGGTGGGTTGGTATGGTTTCAACGCCGGCAGCGCGGTGGCGGCGGACGGCGTTGCGGCCAACGCGTTCATGACCACGACGCTGGCGACCGCAGTGGCCAGTTTCACGTGGGCGGCGGCGGAGTGGATCCTGAAAGGCACTCCCAGCGTGCTGGGCTATTGCTCGGGCGCGGTGGCGGGTCTGGTCGTGGTCACGCCTGCCTGCGGTTTCGTGAACCCAACGGGCGCCATCATCATAGGCCTCGCAGCCGGTTTGGTGCCGTTTCTCGCGTGCTACAAACTCAAGGCTTGGTTCGGCTACGATGATGCGCTGGACACGTTCGGTGTGCACGCAGTGGGCGGCACCCTGGGTGCGTTCCTGACCGGCGTGCTGGCCACGCTGGATGTGAACAGCAATCTGGCCACAAACTTGAAAGACATCGTCGGCAGCACATTGTGGCTGGAGCAACTGAAGGCCATCGGCCTGACTCTTGTTTTGGCAGTTGTCGGGACGACGATTATCGCTTATACCGTTAAGGCATTGATTGGTCTGCGTCCCGCGCCTGATCAAGAGCGTGAGGGTTTGGACATTACCGATCATGGCGAAGAAGGTTACAATTTGGTCTAATCTAAGCGCAGGCGAACAAAGGAAAGATTCATGAAAAAAATCGAAGCCATCATCAAGCCCTTCAAACTCGAGGAAGTGAAATCCGCGCTTGCCGAAGTAGGAGTCGAGGGCATGACGGTAACCGAATCCAAGGGTTTTGGCCGCCAGAAGGGCCACACGGAAATCTACCGCGGCAGCGAATACACGGTGGATTTCCTGCCGAAGCTCAAGCTCGACATCGTCGTCGGCGACGACATGGTCGAAACGGCGATCAACGCCATCGTCAAGAGCGCCAAGACCGGCAAGATCGGCGACGGCAAAATCTTCGTGATGAATGTTGAGGAAGCTGTTCGCATCCGCACCGACGAGCGCGGCGGCAAGGCGGTTTAGTTTGCGCGGGCGGTTGTGCGCCGCCCAGCCAAACGAACGACGTTTATGAAGTGGCGTTCCGGCGACGGGACGCCACTTCGCTTTTGCAGGGATGGAATCAGCCAAAGATCAGCAGGCGGATGTTCGACGGCAATTGATGCGCCACTTTGCCAATCACGTCACCCTTGAGCAGGCTGACGAACCGGCTTCGGTGCGTGCCACCCAGAATGAGATATTCCACCCCCAGCGTGGCCGCGAGATCGAGAATGATCGGCGCGGGATCGTTGCTGGTGGTATACACCGGCAGTACCTGCACGCCGCGTTCCTTCGCATACTCCCGGATGACACTGAAGATGGCAGTCGCCTGCTGATCATCACGCCAGTGGGAAACGGTGGGAATGGTCACGGCGATCTCGCGCACATAGAGCACGTAGAGGATATGTTTGCGCATGGCGGCTTCCTCGACGGCAAATTTCAGCACGTCAGTGACGCCGCGCGCTGCAACAAGAATGGCGCCTGTCGTTGTCGCCGCAGCCGCTTCGCCCGTTGGCAGAACCGGCTCCAGCACCGGTATCCCCTCAGCCGAAATATCCACTTCGGCGCCGGCAGGCGCAGGCACGGGGCCTTTGACCCATCGGCTGGTCATGAGAAAACCTATCCCCACAACCAAGGCTGCAAATAGCAGCGCATACGGCTTGGTGACGGCGATCGTTACCCAGATCGCTGCCAGCACCAGCACGGTGCCGCCCACCAGCACGCGTTCCCACCGCTTCATCGGCAATGAGAAATTCAGCGCGGAAGAACCCAGGTCCACGGTGATGGCGCCCACCACGCCGATGGCATAGAGCGCCGCCAGCCCTTCGACAGCGCCCACGCCGTCCAGCACCAGCATCGGCACGAGCGTGGCGATCAGCAACGGAATCCACGGCACGCCGAAGCGGTTGAGGCTGGTGAAATGCCGCGGCAACTCGTCGTCGTGCGCCATCATGTAAAACACGCTTACCAGCCCGACGATGGCCGTGTTGGTGGCCGAGAGCAGCAGCAGGCCGAACACCCCACCGACGACCCACGCAAGCCAGTTGCCGGCGAATACCTCGGCCATGTAGCGCAACATGGACGCCTCCAACTCGCGATGCTGGGGATTGGTCGCGTGATCCGGAGCGAGCACATGCCCGTCTTGCACCACCAATCCCGGCAATGCGTGCATGGCCAGCGCAAATAACGCGGTAAAAACACACACCTCGATCAGCACCGGCCAGATCGTGCGCTTGACCGTCGAGTCGATCGATGGCTCGCCCGGTCCGCTCGCACGCATCTCCATGACACCCGTCATATTGGCCACCGTTTCCACGCCGGACAGGGTCAGGATCAAGCCAACGGCAATGACCCAGTTATGATTCCAGCCCCCGCTGGGCGCGCCGACCTGGCTGACGGCCGTGCCCAGATGAGGCGCGCAAAAAGCCGCCAGCACCATCACAACCACAGTCGTCGGCACCGCCAGTAGGATCGCCAGACTGCCGCTGTGTTTCGGCCCAAAGAAATTGATCGCACCGATGAAGAAAATCGCCAGCACCGCCCAGCGCACCGGCTCGTGTATCCCGAAGTAGTGGAATGCATCCAGACAACTCAACGAAGCCGTCACGATGTAGTCGCCGCACAGCAACAAGCCGCCAATCATCGCGAGCGATTTTGAATGCGCCTTGGCGCTCGAGTAAACGCCACCGCCGTCGGGATAGTATTTGCAGACACGGCTGTAGTTGAACCCGACCACTGCCGTCAGCACGCAGACCGCCAGCACCGGCCAGAAGCTCGAGTAGGCCGCCAAGGCAAACGCGATACCGACGACATAGGCCTTGCTCGTGCCCCAATCGCCATAAAGAATGGCCGCCGAACGCAACCAATTCACGTTGCGCGGACGACGGATGCCTAGTGTTGCCATGATGAGATCATTGAAACCGCTGCCGCTCAGTGCCGCCGAAACAACCATGCCGCCAACGTGAGCAACAGACTGACGATGATGCAGGTGGTCAGCGGAAAGTAAAAGCGGAAACTGGACCGTTCCACCGAGAGATCACCCGGCAACCGGCCAAGCCATGGCAGCTTGGGTCCAAGCCACAGCAGCGCGCCGACGCCGGCCAGCACCAGACCGGCCAGCACCAGCATCTTTCCAACATCGTTCATCGCTGTAAAACTACCCGATACCGGCCCCGCCGCGCAAGATAGCCGGAGTCCGGTGACTCAGCGGTTTGGGTTGATCTTCTGAAACAACTCCAGCCATCGCAGCGTCAACGCGTCCGCCATCTGCTTCGAGCCGCGCAGTTCCTCCGGTGTCCGGCCCCAATAGAAACCGATCCAGCCGCGGGCAAACTTCCTGGACTGCTCGATGAACGCGCCCAACTCATCAGCGTCGCAATTCAGCGGGAACATCTCCTCAACGACCACCGGTTTGCCGACGCAAAAGCGCTGGAGCGTCTGGAGCGACTCTTCGAGTTTTCCCTTCTCCGGGTAGATGTGGACGCTGACATAGTCCATCTCCGCCGCCGCGGCGTAAGCGTAGCCAGACGTGATGGGCAGCAAACCAACCGTAACCAGATGACGCCGGTCCACCTCGCGGATGGCCGAGGCCAGTTGATGAACCCAAGCGCGAAACACCTCGGCGTGGTCGCGACCCGCCGCGTCGAGCGTGATGCGCTGGACGAAATGGAAACCGCCCAACGAAGCCGGATGCAGCCACGCGCCGGGTGCCAGCCGCTCGCCCGGCACCACCGGTTCGTTCATCAGGTCGTAGGCGAAGACGCTGTTGTGGCTGGCGCACTGCCGGGCAATGGCACGCCAGAAGTTCGCCTGTGTCTGCCACCGTTGAGGCTCGTTCAACGCGTCATACCACGCCGGCGTGTCTTGTTTACGGTAGCAACCAAAGCCGGTGAGGTCGAGGTAAAGGCCCAATCCTTCACAGAGCGCCACCAACTTTTCCAGCCGCGCCAGCGAACGCGCGTTTGGCCGATCCGGACCGTCCATGAACCGCCCGAACTGCAAGTGGACGCGGACGACATTCGCACCGAGCGCCTTCATCTCGCGGAAGTCCGCCTCCACCGTCGGCCACTCGCTTTCCCAGTAATCCTCGATCAACCGGCTCTTGTGGTCGTGGTCATAATTGAAGCCCCACGGCGTGAACGGTTTCCCCGATGGCTGGAAGACAAAACCTTTCCCATCCCCGCCGACAACAATCCACTCGCGTTGCGCCGACGGTTGGGTTGTGGAACAACCTGCTGCCAGAAACAAACAGAGGATCGCAATCGGCTCGCGCAGTGCCATGTCGCCGATGCTGCCGTAATCGATCGTTGGCGTCAACGGCGCCGAGGTCGCGTCAGGTTCAGCGAGCAAAGAGATTGTTTTGCCGCCGCAGGCTTGGCATAAAGGAACAGCCGTTCGCGGCAATATCACGTTTTGAACACATGAGTCAAACCGCTCACAAACACGCCAAGAAGGCCGGCAAGAAAGCTCCTGCCGGCAAGAAGGCTCACGAAGAGAAACCAAAACCGGCGCCCGCCGCCCCAGCCAAACCTGTAGCGGCGGCTTCTGACCGCCGAAAAGGCAAGGAGGAGGAGAAACGGCGGTCAGAGACTGCCGCTACAGCCGAGCCGCCGCCCGCGGCTACGCCCGCCGCGGAGGAACCGAAGAACGCCGCGGAGGTGATGGCCAAGAAGCAACGCGATATCTCCGTCTCGGAGTTTTTCCTCAAGAACCGCCACCTGCTCGGCTTTGACAACGCCCGCAAGGCGCTGCTCACCACCGTCAAGGAAGCCGTGGACAACTCGCTCGACGCGTGCGAGGAGGCTGGCATCCTGCCGGAAGTCTGGATTGAGTTGATCCAGGTCTCCGAGAACCGCTACCGGGTCATCATCACCGATAACGGCCCCGGCATCGTGAAGGCGCAGATTCCAAAGGTCTTCGCGAAGTTGCTTTACGGCTCAAAGTTCCACCGGCTCCGCATGAGCCGCGGCCAACAAGGCATTGGCATTTCCGCCGCCGGCATGTATGGCCAGCTCACCACCGGCGTCGCCACGAAGATCACGTCGAAGATCGGCCCGAAGAAGAAGGCGCACTACTACGAGTTGCAGATTGATACGCGCAAGAACGAGCCACACATCGTCAAGGACGACGAGGTAAACTGGGACCAGCACCACGGCACTCGCGTTGAAATCGAACTGGAAGCGACCTACCAGCGCGGCCGGCAGAGCGTGGACGAATACATCCAGGCTTGCGCCATCGCCAACCCGCACGTCACGTTCCGCTATCGTCTCTGGCTGCTTCCGAAGGAGGAAAAGCCCGCGCCCGCCGCCGAGAATACAGGAGGGGCCTCAGCGCACCGACCTTCTACAACATCTTCGGAGTCGGGGCACTCAGGCCCCTCCCACATTCCAGAAAAGGAACCGGAGTGGATGGTCTTCGAGCGCGGCGCAAAACAACTGCCGGCGCAACCGCAGGAGATCAAGCCGCATCCGCACGGCATCGAGTTGGGCATGCTGATGCAAATGCTCAAGAACACCAGCGCCCGCAACATCCGGTCGTTCCTGCACAGCGAGTTCAGCCGCGTCAGCGACCGAGTTGCGTTGGAGATCTGCCAGCACGCCGGCGTCGAGCCGAAGTCGCGCCCCAGCAACGTCGCGTTTCGCGAGAGCGAGAACCTGTTCAAGGCGATCAACGACACCAAGTTGATGAACCCGCCGCTCGATTGCCTCTCGCCCATTGGCGAGGAGCAGTTGCTCGCCGGCCTGAAGAAGGAAGTGGACGCCGACTTCTACGACGCCGTCACGCGCCCGCCGTCGGTTTATCGCGGCAACCCGTTCCAGATCGAGCTGGCGCTCGCCTACAAGAGTCCCGGCAAACCCAAGGGCGAGGAGCGTAACAACGAATCGCCGACAGCCGAGGAGCCGATCCGCCTGTTGCGCTTCGCCAACCGCGTGCCGCTGCTCTACCAGCAAGGCGCCTGTTCCATCACCAAAGCGGTCCAGGGCGTGGACTGGAAAAACTACGGCCTGAGCCAGCCGCGCGGACAGCTTCCCATGGGGCCGCTGACGCTGCTGGTCCACATGGCCAGCGTCTGGGTGCCGTTCACCAGCGAGAGCAAGGAAGCGCTTGCCGGCTACGACGAAATCCTCCGCGAGATCACGCTGGGCTTGCAGGAACTCGGCCGTCACCTTTCGGTTTATCTCAGCCGCCGCCGCCGCGATCTCGAAGCGCAACGCAAGCGCGACTACATGCAGCTTTACGTCCCGCACCTTGCGCTCGGCCTGAAGCAAATCCTGGGCCTCGGCGACAAGGACGAGCAGAAGATCATTACCAAGCTCAAGACGATGCTTGAGCGGACGCATTTGCAGACGTGATGGGAAACGGAACATGAAAAAACAAGCAGCCATTACCAAGGGAACTCTCCAAGCCACCGTCCGCCGGATTGTAGAAACAACACCGGTTTACGACATTCACACGCACCTCTACGACCCGGCGTTCGGGCCGCTGCTGCTGTGGGGCGTGGATGAACTGCTGACCTATCATTACCTCGTTGCCGAAGTGACGCGCGCCGACGCCATCCCCTACAACGACTTCTGGAAGCTGCCGAAGACGCAGCAGGCCGACCTCGTCTGGCAGCGGCTCTTCATCGAGCGAACGCCCCTTTCCGAGGCCTGCCGCGGCGTCGTCACCTGCCTGAACTCGCTCGGCTTCGATGTGAAAAAGCGCGACCTCGCCGCCGTCCGCAAGGAACTGAAACGTTGGACGCCCGAGCGGTTCGTCACGCGCGTGTTCGACGTGGCCCGCGTCCGGCGCGCTGTCATGACCAATAACCCGTTCGACGCGCTGGAGCGGCCGGTGTGGCAGAAGTCGTTCGCCCGCGACGAGCGGTTCCCGGCGGCGCTGCGCATTGACGAAATCCTGATGGGCTGGGAGGCGAACGCGCCGAGGCTGCGCGAGTTCGGCTACGATGTGCAATCGGAGATCAACGACAAGACCGCCAGCGAGGTGCGCCGTTTCCTCGCCGATTGGACGAAGCGCATGAACCCGCTTTACTGCGCCGTCTCGCTGACGCCGGAATTCATGTTCCCGGACAGCTCCACGTGCGGCCAGCTCATCGAGCGTTGCATCGTGCCGCACTGCCGCGAGCACGGCATCCCGTTTGCATTGATGATCGGCGTCAGCCGGCAGGTGAACCCGGCGTTGCGGCTCGCCGGCGATGGTGTCGTGAAACCGTCGTCCGTGGAGGCCGTCACGAACCTCTGTGCGAAGTATCCCGACAACAAGTTCCTCGTGACGATGCTCTCTCGCGAGAACCAACACTCGCTCTGCGTCGCCGCGCGGAAATTCCGCAACCTCCACATCTTCGGCTGCTGGTGGTTCCTCAACAACCCCGTTCTCATCGAGGAAATGACGCGGATGCGGCTGGAACTGCTCGGCCTCGGCGTGACGCCGCAGCACTCCGACTGCCGCATTCTCGACCAGCTCATCTACAAGTGGGACCACTTCCGCAAGATCCTGGCGCGCGTGCTCACCGACAAATACGGTGATCTGCTCGCCGCCGGCTGGAAGTTCACAGCCGCGGAGATCGAACGCGATGTGAAACAATTGCTCGGCGGGGAATTTGAACGGTTTCTTGGCCGATAAGTCGTTTGAGAAAACTGGCAATGAAGAAGACCCAACCGGTAAACACCCAATCCATCGCGCCCGCCACCGCGCCGCGCGTCATCTCGAAGAAGGACGCAGCCAAGCGCATTGACGAGGTGGCGGTGGAAGTTCACACCGACATCATCCGCAAATCCAAGAAGCCGGAGATGCGCTTCCCGATTCGCTCGCTCTCCAACGTCAAGTACGACCCGAAAAAGGGCTACTTCGAGATGATCGGCAAGGAGGCGACGCGCACGCTTACCTACAACACCGTCAAGACGTTCGCCCAGTCGGTGCGCCTGCTTGCCACGACGAAGAACGACCTGTTGTTGAAAGACGACATCGCCGGCAAACGTGAGGTCTATTACAACGCCAAGAGCTGGGGCGAGTGCCGCTTCGACGAACAGCCGGAGAGTGACACACTGCTCGATGACATGGAGGCGATGCTCGGCGTCAACCGCGAGCAGCTCGGTTACATCCCGGAGGAGCGCGGCGGCGAGGTGACTGGCCCGCTGGTAGTACTTGACCGCGACCCGGCCACGCACGAGGAGATTCGCATCAACTGCGCCAAGCTTGGCACTGGCGCATGGAGCATTCCCAGCCAGGTCGAGCACCTGCGGTTCGAGACGAAGGCGAAGTTCGTCCTCGCCGTCGAGACCAGTTCGCTCTTCCAGCGTCTCGTCCACCATCGCTACTACGAGACAGCCAACTGCATCATCATCTCGATGAGCGGCGTGCCGACGCGCGCCTGCCGGCGTTTTATCCGGCGGCTCGCCGACGATCAGGGCCTGCCGGTGCTGGCGTTCACCGACGGCGACCCTTATGGCTACGGCAACATCTACCGCACCCTCAAGGTCGGTTCCGGCCAGTCCGCGCACATCAACAAGTTCTTCTGCGTGCCGCAGGCCCACTACCTCGGTGTGACGCCGCAGGACATCATTGATTACGACCTGGAAGACGCGACACACCCGCTGGAGGAAGTGGACATCAAGCGCGCGCAGGACGCGTTGAAGAACGACCCATTCATCAGGCACTACCCGGAGTGGCAGAAGGCGATCGAGCAGATGCTCAAGATGGGCGTCCGCATCGAGCAACAGGCCTTCGCCAAACACGGCCTCAACTACGTCCTGGAAGAATATCTCCCCGACAAGTTGAAGAAGAAGACCTTCCTGCCGTGACGCGGCGCAGTTACGGCCGAATCCGCGACAACAGCTGCTCGAATGCGAGCCTCTCGTGCAAATCGCCGAGCATGGAGAAATCCGATTGCTTCTCGATGATCTTCATCCACTCCGCATTATCCGCAATCAATGTCCGGAAACCTGTTGTAGTGTGCATCACGCCCTTTCGGCTTGCTCAATCACTGGTCGTTGGAGGTTGATTCCCGGTGCTTATCGGATTCGGTGACGGCTGTTACTCTTTCATCCTCCACTCCAGAATCCCGCCGGAGAATTGCGGCTGGAGTTGGACTTCGAGGCGCAGGGCGGTGGTGGTGACTGGCTCGAAGGTGACGCGATTGAATTGGTCGCGCTTGACGCCGAAGTCGGCCGCGGCAGCGACGGGCTTCCACTGCGCGCCGTCCTTGTAGAGTAGCCGCCAGCTTTGCGGGACGCGGCAGCCGCCTTTGCCGGTGTCGTCGAACCAATAGAGCTCGGCGGCGGAGAACTTCGTTGGTTTGTCGAAGGTGCGCTCGACCCACTCGGCGGTGCCTTTGTGGTCCCACCATGTCATGCGCGGGATGGCGTGGTCGTTGGAGTTCTTCGGCAACAGGCCGTCGAAACACGCCTCGATGCTGTCGCTCGGGAAACAATACGACGCCGACCACGGATCGGGCGGCGCGGGCTTGGTGCGGAACCAGACGGTCATCTCGTTCGGGCCGCGGTTCTCCCAGAGGCAATTTGGAATCAGCGTCAGCGCATCACCGTTGCCTTGCGGGACGACCTTGATGGTGACGATGCCGCCGAACAGATCGCGCCGCTCCTGCGTCTCAAACCACACGGCTTCTCCCGGCACTCTGGCGAGCACCTTGCCGTCGTTGTCGGCGCCCTCGGCGCAATAGACCAGCGGGCCGCGTTCGACGGCGAACTTGTCCACGTCTTCCTTTACCGCCGGATGCGCAATGACGCGGCGCACGGGCATTGGCAGTTCCAACTCGACGGTGTCGCCGGCCTGCCACGTGCGGTTAATCTGCGCGAAACCTTTTTTCAACTTGAACGCGACGGGCTGGCCGTTGAGCTTGAGGGTCGGAGTGAGATCGCGATCAGAGACCGCGCCTACAGGGGTATAGCAATAGAGGTCGCTGGGCACCGGCGTATTGCGCGCCCATCCGGGAATGCGGATGTTGAGCGTGAACGCGGTCTTCTTTTCCGGTGTGACGGTGAGCGTGACCTTGCCGTCCCACGGGTAGCGCGTCTGCTGGCGCAACTCGACGGCGGTCTTGCCGGGTTTCAGTTTCGCGGTGCCGCCGGCAAAGAGGTTCACGAATACCTCGCCGCCACGCGTGGCGTAGATGAAACCAGGCAGTTCCGGCAGGAAGCGCGCCACGTTGACAGGGCAGCAGGCGCAGTTGAACCACGGGCTGCGCGTGTAGCGCGCATCGCTGGCGAGCGGGTTCGGGTAGAAGAATTCGCGGCCGGTGAGCGCGACGCCGGACAAAAAGCCATTATAAATAATGCGTTCGAGCACATCGAGATACTTGGCGTCGCCGTGGAGCAGGAACATGCGCTCGTTCCAGAGCGCGTTGGCGATGGCGGCGCAGGTCTCGTTGTAGGCGGTCTTGTTCGGCAGTTCGTAGTTCGCGCCGAACGCCTCGCCGTGGCGCGTTGAGCCGATGCCGCCGGTAAGGTAGAGCTTCTTGGAGACGACGTTTTCCCAAAGCCGGTCAATCGCAGCGATGAGCTTCTTGTCGCCGGTCAACGCGGCGACGTCGGCGACGCCGGCATAGTAGTAGGCCGCGCGCACGGCGTGGCCGACAGCCTCGTCCTGCTTGTAAATGGGCTTGTGGTCCTGCTGGTTGGGACCGCGCAGCTTATGGGTGTCCTCGCGGCCGCGCAGCTCGACGTAGAACTTCGCAAGATTGAGGTAACGCTGTTGGCCGGTGACGCGGTAGAGTTTGCAGAGACCAATCTCAATCTCCTCGTGGCCGGGCGGCTCCTTGAGCTGGTCGGGGCCGGGGCCGAAGGTCTTGCAGAGCATGTCGGCATTTTTGGTGGCTACATCAAGCAGCGAGCGTTTGCCGGTGGATTGGAAGTGTGCGGCGGCGGCTTCGTAGAGATGGCCGACGTTGTAGAGTTCATGACTGCCGGCGAGACTGGACCATCGTGTCTTGCCGGACATGCGGGGCATCTTCTCCGGCGGGAACAGCCGCCGCGCCGTGTAGAGATAACCGTCCGGCTCCTGCGCGGCGGCGATCTTCGCGATCAGGTCGTCGAGATACTTGTCGAGCTTCGGGTCGGGCGCGAGCGCGAGCGAGTAGGCTGCGCCTTCGATGACCTTGTAGACATCGGAGTCGTCGAACGGGATGCCCTTGAACTCGCCTTTCATCAGGCCGCCGGCCTTGGCGAAATTATCAATACGCCCGGTCTCCTCGCATCGCTGGAAGTCATACCAGATCGTGACGGCGCGGTTGGTCTCCATGCGCGGAGACCAGAATGAATCCTGCACGTGCACGGCGGTGAATGGCACGGGCTGGATGGGGTAGTCCTTGTAGTCTTTGGACGATGTTGCGGCGCCGGCGATGGCGGTGGCGAGCGCACAACAGGCTGCGATGAAAGTGAATGACTTGGTTTCCTGATTCATTCTCTTCTCTCTTTTGGTTCCATCATGAAGTGACGGGCTGCGATTGCTCTACGGTCCGGCGCGCATTTCGGCGTGGCCGTCAAGGTAGCCAACGGCGCGTTTGCCGTGATGGCGGCATTCTGTCTCCACGATGATAGGCGTCTTCATCGCGGGCAGGTCGGCGGTTTTCTCGCCTGCATGTTCAATGCGGTAGCTCGGTTCGGGCGCGCCAGTTGCGGAGGGACAGCGTGCAAAGAGGTCAACCGCCGTTGCGTCGCCGCCCAGATGCGGTTTCAAATCGTCGAGCGTCTTCGGCAGTGTGTCGTTGTGCTCCAGTGCGAAGGCGATGGACGCGACGCATAACGTCTTCACCTTGCTGATACAAACAGCCTCCGTCGCTTTGTCTCGGGCACCAACGAAGGTCGGTATCATGATCGCGAGGAGAATGGGTGTTATCAACACGGTCCCGACTCCGCCGGTGACCAGACCAGCAATGGCGAGGCCCTGGCCGCCGAGGCCGGGCGTTTTGTTGAGGCGGACAAGCGCGATGATGCCGAGGATGATCGCGGGGATGCCGGTGATGCACATCCCGAAAAACAGACTGAGGATGCCCAGCACGAGACTGGCGATGGCAAGGCCGGCGGTCTTGCGTTGCGGGGATGGACCGGCGACGGGCGGAAGCGGTGGCGGTTGCATGAGTGATCCTTTCGGAATCGTTGCGTTGCGCAGACCCTAGCAACCCGCGTTCGTGCGTGGCAAGCCGACAGATGTCGGTTGCTACGGTTGCTTCGGCGCTCGCTCGCCCAGACGAATCCTGCCGACGCAATAACGCCGCTGGCCGTCATCATCAGGCAATGGCAGGGCAATCACCGGCGTGCCATCCCGGCGGCCGACGGAGACGAAGACATTGTAACTGCCCGGCGTGGTGGGTGGCGCGTGCGCGCCGCGCGGGTCTTCCAGACGCCGCGCAACAGTGAAGTACGCCCGCAGTGTTTTCGCGAGCGCCTGGTCCGGCGGTCCGACCGGCAGATCGCGCATGTCGAAGCTCTCGTCCACGTTGACCGACACAATGCCGCCTTTGTCGTCCTTGAGCGTCAGTGCCCAGAAGCCGCCGCCGTAGCACGGTGCAACGCCGGCGTTGGCCCACTTCGTCTCCACGGTGAATGGCGCGCCCAGCGGCGACTCGGCGGGCCAGTTGATCTCGCGCAACTGGATCCGATAGCCGAGCCGGCGGTTGATCTGGGTGATGGTCTCAAGGTTATCGGCCAGCAGCTCGCGCGGCCACCAATGGATGGACATGAAGCTGGCGTGGTAGTCCTCCACGGACTTTAGCAGCAGGTCGCCGCTCCATGCGTTGCGCTTCTTCGACGATCCGTAGTGCTCGTGCTCTAGGATCACCGGCAACCGCGGCCAGAACTCCTGCGCCATGTCGGCGTGATACCATGAATGCGGCGGCGGCTGCACGAGGATGCTGTCGTCGCGCATCGTGATGCCGAGCGAGAGGGCGTAGTCCATTGCCGGGAAGTGCCGGCCTGGTTTGCCGGAGCCTGCCACGTCGTCGCTGATGCAGAGCCGGGTGCGCCTGAAATGTTTCAAGTGCAGGTCCATGTGCCGCTTCGCGACGGCGAGCGTCTGCTCCTCATTCAGCCGGCTGCTGAAACCGGTGTGGCCCTCGCCCCACATGCCGAACGAACCGATGTCAATGAACTCGACGTTCGGGTTGCCGTCGTAGCGGCGCGCCATCGCGGCGAGGAATCGGTCGAGCTTCTTCAGGAACACCGGGTTGAGATAGTCCGGCTCCCAGAGCGGTCCGCCTTCCTTGGGGCCTTTGCCAAACTCAAACTCGATGCCCTTCGCGCCCGCGTCGGCGACCCATTTCGGCGTGGCCCAGCGCAACCAGCTCTCCGAGCAGCTCACGCGGATGGCGATGCGCTTGCCCTTCGCGATCCAGCGTTGCGCGGGCGTGTCGAACAACGACCAGTTAAAATCACCCTCGCGCGGCTCCAGGAACGACCACGGCACGCGCAGGTAGATCGTCGAGAGACCCGGCCAATCATCGAGTGTGTCGGAGGCCGGGAGTTTTGAGCCGTAGTTCTCGATGAGGTTCGAGTAGAAATGCATCGTCCAGCCCATGCCGGGGTTCACCAGTGCCTCGCCGGTGTCGGCGGGCCGGACGACAGTGCGCTGATCATCCGCTGCGAATGCCGTCAGCGCGGCAAACCAACATATCGCAAATCGTTTCATGGTGTTGTCCAGTATGCCAAACGAAAGGTTCGTAGAGAACCCGGAATGTATTCAGAATACGGGGCTCCGAGAATTGAAACGCGGCGTCATCGCTACGCCGTCAGCAAGCCCGCTCCTTCCACGGGTACGCAGATGGTGACGGCGGGTTCGAGGCCGGCGGGTTCGTAGTAGTGGCGCGCCAACTGATGCTCAACGTCCACCGCCACTTCCTTCTTTACCAGCACCATGATACAGCCGCCAAGGCCTGCGCCGGCCAGTTGTGCGCCAACGACGCCTTCGACCTGGTTGACCAAGTCCACCATCCGGTCCAGTTCCGGCGTGCTGCACGCGTAGCCGCCGGGTTGCAGCCAGAGCTGGGCGCGGCTCACGCGCGACGGTTCTTCGCTGCGCAAATCCTCGATGAGCGAGTCCAACCTCGCGTCCGACACGCGCCAGTCCTCCGGCTGCATGCGGCCGTGGGTCCCCAGGCCACTGACGCGGTCGCCGTTGTGACTGATCCGCATGAACTGCCCGATCTTCGCAAGGTCGCGGTTTCGCAGCAGGCTTGCGAATAGACGGCTGCGTTCGCACTCGGCGATGCCAAACATCACCACGCTGCGCAGCCAGTAGCCGTCGGGCTCCTGGTGCGAGGCGAAGATTTGTTCCAGCCGCGGGCGATGTTGTGGCGCGAGCGTCTTGAGCAACTGTTGCCGCGTCACCGGTTCGGGCAGGGTGCGCAGCATCGAATAAATCTCGCCGACCTTCACGCCGAGCCGCGCCGGGTTCAGGTCGCGCAAGTGTTCGAGCAGGTGCGCATATTGCGGGAAGCGATCTTTCAGCAGCAGAAACCCGATCTCGTAGGTGGCAACTTTTTCGTTGAAGCGGCTGCGTGCGCCGGCGCTTTTGGCGGCGCGGATATGGCTGTTGGCGATCAGCAGCGCGAGGTCCGGCGGGAACTGGGAGTTGCCCTCGATGCGGAATGGGAAGAATCCGACATGGGCGACCTTGCCGCGCTGGCTGAACCGGATGGCGGCGTGATCGGACGAGCCGCCGCGGCTGCCGACGAACCATTCGCCTTCGCCGCAGAGGTCCACAAACTGTTGCGCCGTCAGGTCGAACTGGTTGAGCGTCACCGCCGCTGCCGCCGTCGCAACCACAACGGCGGAACTGCTGGAGAGGCCCGCGGCCATCGGCACGTTGCCGCTGACGGCACAGTCCATGCCGAGCACCTGGACGTGACGGTTGGATTCCTGAAGGCGGAGGACGGCGGCCTTGACGTAGTTGGACCAGTCGCCCTGGCTGCTGAGGACAATCTGCTGGACGCGCTGCGAGTTGACGTAATGCAGCCAGTTCTCCCACGTGAGTCCGCCCAGGAGTTCCGCGATGCGAAACTCCTTGTCGGGATGCTGCTGGCTGTCGGCGTTGACGAGCCGGACGGTGTCATCCTGGCGGACCGAGGCGACGATGACTACCTCGCGGTTGATGGCCATGACGTTGACGTAGCCGCCGCGATGGTCCACGTGGCGGCCCATGAGGTTCACGCGGCCCGGCGCGCGGGAGATGACCACCTCGCGGTCCTTGCCGTAACGCGCGGCGAACAGTTTGAGCGTGGCCAGGATGGCGGCGCGCCGTTCATCGAGGCTGGCACCGTCGTCACCATAGAGCGTCGCAAGGTGCGAGCGAAACTTCGGCGGGAACTTCTCGAACAGCGTGATCCACGTCGATACGGGCTTCAGGATCTTCCGGCTGATGGGGGAAGGCTTGCCGAGAGGTTTGCCGGCCTGTGCCGCCAGACGCCGGCGCAGCACGCTCTCGACTTGCAGCAATTCGTCGGGCGAATTGTAACTCAAGACCGCATCGCGGTCCTTGAGGACCATCATCCGCACGCGATGGAGCAACTCGCTATCCGATCCACGGGTGGTCGCCATGTCGTTGATGGCGTCGGTGAGATAGAACTCGCCTTGCGCGTTGTTGGATTTGAGTTTGGCCAGCGTTTCGTACATCGGCTGGGCGCGAAACACGTAGAGCGAGATGTTGACGGTCGGCGACGCGGCCTCGATTTGCGCCGCGGTGAAGGCACGGCCGGCCAGCGTCACAGTGCGGCCGGCAGCCTCGATCTGTTGTTTCAGCGCAGCGGCGTTGATCGGACCTTCCTGATCCAGCAGCGCTGCGACGGGGCCAAGAAGCCGCTTGAGTTTGGAAGGATTCGACACCGCGGCCGAGGCGAGCTGGCGCAACGATTCCGTCTGGACGGTCCGTTTGCCGCGCGCCGCGCGGGCCAGCCGCTCCATGAGTTGCGCGCGCTGGATGTCGCTCAACTCGACGTTGCCGAGGATAGCGCCGTCGGAAGCCTGAACGATGCGGCCCTCGGTGTCGCCGGGGGCCTTCGCCATCGTCATGAAAGCCAGGTCGGCCTGCGTGTTTGCGAAGGTGTCGAGCAGCTCGCTCACCACGCGCGGCTCGATGATCTTGTCGCCCATCGTGACGAACACCGGCCCGCGGTGGCCCATGCGTTCAAGCGCGTTGGCCGCCAGCCGCGCGGCGTGGCCGGTGCCCATCGGCTCGGCCTGGTAGACAAACATCGCGCCTGGATGCCGCGAGGCGACGGTGGTCATGACATGGGTGGCCATCGCACCCACCACCACGATGAAGCGCGTGACGCCGGCGGATTCAATCGCGCGCAAGTTGCGGAGGATGGCCGGCTCGCCGGCGATCTCGAAGCAGACCTTGTGGGTGTCGTGGGACCGCATGCGCGTGCCCTGACCGGCGGCGAGCACGACGCAAACGACCTGACGAAGTTCATCGGCGTTCATGATGGGTGGCTCCTATGTCTCCAACCGAACACGACGCGAGGCTAGATTCCGCCGAACGCCAACTCAAGGCGAAAGCGGAAGCGGAAGGGCAAGGCTGAACGCCATTCATCAGCAACCGGTGATGAGTCTGACTGCTGATGACCGGTTGCCGATCACCACCGTGGGTGGTGACCGGGCGCTCACAATGTCGTGGCGTGGAGTGGAACGGGCCGGGCGCGCTCCGGTGTGCACGGAGCAGTTGCAACCGGGGGATGAGGGGCTATAATTTCACCCAGTTGGCCCCGAACGGGGCCATGCGACGAGCTAACAGTACGAGGAGACGTGTCATGAATACTGGCTTCCGTCGGCGCTTCTGCAGCAGCGGTCTTGTTTTTCTTCTATCTGTCCCGCCATTGTTTGCAGGCAATCCAAGTCCGACCCAGCCGCCTGTGCGCGAGTTGGCCACTGCCTACATCGAAGGAGTCGAGGCGCTCGAAACCGCCGATTACAAACGCGCCGTTGACCTCATCAGCCGCGCCATTGCGGGAGACGAGGAGAACGCCGACTATCTCCGCGCGCGTGGCGTGGCGAACACGCTCGCCGAGAACTTTCCCGCCGCCATCGCCGACCTCCAGCGCGCGTTAAGGCTGCGCGGCGACGATTACGAAGCGAAACTCTGGCTCGCCGCGGCCTGCCGCATGGGCGGCGACCCGGCCACCGGCTCGCAATACTTCTCCGTCAGGGGCGTGCCGCCGAACTACGCGGACATGGTCTATAATAATATGGCGATGGACTACTGGTCCTCGCGCACCCACGGCAGTTACTACGACCGCGAGACCAAGCAACAGGTGGCCGTTCGCGAACCGGTGAAGAAACTTTTTCCCGAAGCCGCCCGCGCGTACGCCCAGCGCCACAAGGCGACGGGCCCGGCAGCGAATCAACTCGTCATCGCTCGCATGAAGTTGACGATGGCGCGCGGTGATTGGGCGGCGGCACTGAACGACCTTGGCGTGTTGCGGCAGACGGAGCCGGATGACGCGGTGTTGCGCGGCGACATGGCGCGGTGCCTCCTGGGCGGCGGCGACGCGCTTCACGCGCGGGAGGAATTCACCCGCGCCTTGTGCATCCAGCCGCTTTGGGCCGACGGCTATCTTGGCCGCGCGCAGGCAGCCGCGATGCTCGGCGACGTCCGCCGCGCGGGAGCGGATTTGGAGACGGCCGTTGCGCTTGGCACGAAGACCGATGACGCAAAGGACAAGATGAGCCGGCTCGCGGCCCCGCGCGTCATCGGTGATGCGGTCGCTGAGTTCGCGCGCCGTGTGGAATCCGACGCCGACACCGGCGTGTTGGTTGAGGCGGCGCTCGCTTTGCATCGGTCGTTCAACGCAGTCCGGCTCCGATATGACGAGGCCTACCAGGACCGGATTTGGGCGATGAGAGACGCCATTCGTGGTGAGCCGAAGAGCGCCGATCGCTACGAGATGCTCGGCCGTTTCCTCTTTGACCACCACATCGTGCCGGTCGTCTGGAACGGCCCGCGCGCCACCGAGCAGCTCCGACCCCAGAGCCACGGGGAGCGGGCGCAGGAGTTGCAGCGCGCCATTGAATCGTCCGACGCGGCGCTGAAGCTGGACGGCCGCAACGTCAACGCGATGGCGACCAAGGGCTGGGTGTTCTACAGACTCAGGCGATCCGGTAATCCCGAGGCGCTCGCCGACCAAGGCCTCGGCGTCGAGCCGAGAAACGTGCGCGCGATGGCGCTCAAGTCACGGATCCTGCTGGATCGCGCCGCGGATATGGAGGGGGCCGCGAAGAGTTTGCGAAGCGGACACACAGACGAGTCGCGGGAAACGCGCTCGGATGGAAGCGTATGGATAAAACGCACCCATTATCCGCCGACGGCTCAACAACTGGCCGAAGCTTCCTTGCTCGACGAAAAGGCGGCCGCGTGCCGGAAAGAAGCAGGCCGACTCGACAACGAAGCGACCCGGGTGAAATCGCAGGTTGTCCCCGCGCTGGTTGCTGACGGCAACAAGGCGCTCGGCTCAATGTTTCGCAGTCTCAAGTCGGCCCGCCACGTCTTCGAGGAAGCCTACGGTTGCGACCCGGATAACCGCGACGTGCTCAAGGGCCTCGCGGAAGTTTTCAAACGACAGGGCGATGCCCGCCCGTCGCACGCTTTCGGTTTACTTGCCGGGCCGATGCAGCACACCACGGCGGTCGAGGCACTCAAGCCCGCGTGGGACGCCTGCGTGCGCACCGCGTGGAAGAGCGCGAGCGAGGCACTGGACCGCGCGGCGCAGTTGGACCCGGCCGACGCGCGCGCGCCAGCGTATCGCAGCGTCGTCGCCGAGGGCCGCGGTGACACGCGCGGCGCTGGGCGGCAACGCCGCGCCGCGCTGGCGTTGGAGGAGGCGCGCGCGCGACTGATGGGCACCAGCTTCGTCGCGCCCAACAACGTCCCGTTGCGCCTGCATGAGCCGGGCTTGCCGGTCGCCGTCCGGCTGCAACATGGCAGCACGTTGTCCGCCGCTGGCCAGCACGACGAGGCGCTCAAGACTTATTCCGCCAACCTCAGCATCGAGAAACGTTTCACCAAGGACGAATGGGTCCAGTTGGTGCCGACGGCGATGTTGCCCGATCCGCAACAGGATCCTGCGAAGATCCCGGACGCCCCATCGTTGGCGAGCCTCATGGCGTGGTCGCGTCTCGGCGCGGCGCGGACGTTGATCGCGGTGGGTCGGCCTGCCGAGGCGCAGCAGGAGTTTCGCGCCATCCGCGCCTGCCTCGCCAATTGGCCGGCGACCGCCAAAGACCGTGAGACGATGAACGTGGTGGACTCGTGGGCGCGACTGGGCATTGCAGAAGCCGCGGTCGCCGCGAAAGACTACGACACGGCGTTCAAGCTGCTCATGAGCGGCGAAGGCTGGCCGTGGAACCTGCCGCAAAACCTGGAGACGCAGCGCAAGGCGCTCGCCGAAAAAGTCCGCCTCGCTCGCGAACAAGCTTCGGTGAACGAGATGAACGCCCCAATGCGGCTTTCACCAGCCGAGCAGCGCGCGCGGCGGATGCAGGACGATATCGCGCAGTTGCAGAAGCAACGCGACGGGATGGCTGCGGAACTGAACAATCCAAACCTCCCGGCCGCTGACCGGCGTGCGCTACTCAATAGCATTGCTGAGTTGGATCGCCAGATTGCCTCCCGCAAGGCCGCCGCGTCCCGCTACCAGCAAGCTCCAGAGGAATCGAAGCAGGCGCCGCCTCAAGGGACACGCGGTCGTCGGTTCTAATCCCGACCCAGCGGCGCAGTTTATCATCCTGGCTACTTGGCAGTCAGGACATACCACGCTGTGCCGTCGGCGGACTTCAGATCAAAAGTTGCGCCGACGCCATCCTGGACCAGTGTCGAAGCGTCGTTGCTGCGTGGCTTGCCTACGCCATCGAGCGGCAAAAGCTGCAACGGCGCCGCCTTCGGGTCGCGGCACAGGACAACCCGTCCTTCAACGGCTTCGATGAGCAGCGGAGGACCGCCCCATTTGTCGTTGATGCTGGTGCGCTCGGCGTTCCACTTCATGCCGGTGTTCGCACAACGGGCGACGGCGACCAGCAGTATTCGTTTTGACTTCGAGAGCGGCTGGCCGTCGAGCGCGGCGAGGCTGACGGCACAGAACGGTGTGTTGAGGTGAAATTCCGCGTCGGTCGTCTTGAGCGTCTTGCCGCCAATCCAGCCGACCGCGGCTTGCGCGCGCGGCGTGCTGATTGTCAGCCGGCCCGTGCGCTTCTCACCCGATTCCCAGAGCAGTTCACCCGTGTCGCTGGCGATGCGGCCTTCCGGTGGCGTGAAACCGAGGCCGGCGACGCTCGTCGTGTGCGCCGCATCGAAGCGCTCGACGCGGAAACGATGCACCAGCGGCAGCAACGGCGAAAACTCGCCATCGAGGTGGAACCCGATGCGGTCCCATCGTTTTTCTTTGAGGCTGTCGTAGGTGCGGTTCTCGTCGTAGCTGACTGTGACGAGTTTCTTCGCGACGCGCACGTCGCCGCGCTGGAACATGAGCGACGCCGTCGGCATCTGGGCCATCTTGCTGACTTCGTTGGCGATGTCAAAGAAGCCCGTGACCTGGTCGCCGCCGAGCAGCGCGTCGTCCCAGCGGTGGTTGAACGTGTAGCCATAGACCGCGTCCCAGTCTTGCAGGCTCGCGTAAGCCGCCAACAGCAGCGGCATCTCGCAGCCGTATTCGTTCGGGAACGGATGGTTGTATTCGCTGACGGTAAACGGCTTGCCAACGACCGATGAGCGGCAAAGTTGAGAGATGCAGTTGCCGAGTGGCGCATCGAGCATCGCGGTGTTGCCGATGTCCCAGTCGGTGCGCGACCACGGCTGGCGCGGAAAGCGCGGATGCTGCCAGTAAGCGTGGCAGTCCATCAGGTCGAGCAACGATTCGGCCCGCAGGCACGGCAGGCCGTAATTGTGATTGGTGCCCTCGATGAGCGCACGCACCTTCAGCTCGTCCCGCAGGAAGCGATACATCTCGCGGTTGTAGCGGCTTTCCAGCTCGTAGTAGAACCGGCCCTCGTCGCGAAAACGCGCCACGGTATGGCCCGCAAACTCCTCAGGTTCCAGTCGCCGCACCGTGCCGCGCGCCGGGTCTTCGTCATTGCGCAGGCTGTAGACCGGCGCTTCATGCAGAATCACGTCGCTGATCCATGCGGTGCCAATCGCTTCGCCAAACTGGAAGCTGAGCCTCACCTGATCGTCGTCCTCCGGCGCGATGAACGTGAACTGACAGTCGCGCCATTCCGTGCCGACCTCGAAGTGCGAGTTGCCATAGCCTCGATAGGGCGAACTGTGGCAAACCTCGGCAGCAAGCCGGCGTGTCGCCAGGGCACGTGCGCGAAACGCGACGCGATACTTCATCCCTTTTTGCAGCTTCAATGGACGCTGCGTGAGCATGATGTGCCACGGCGTGCTGTCCACGCTTGTGACGGTGACTTTCGCGCACGGTTTGCCGCCGGGCGCCTCGCGCGTCGCTTCGAGCCTGGCTGTGGCCGATTGCTGCTTGGAAAGCTCCCAGCCTTCGACGCCGCCGCTAAAGTCAGCGTTCTTCAGCAATTGCGCGCCCGGAAGTCGCGCGCCATCCTGCCACGCTGCGACGAGCATCTCGCGTGTCGGATAACGCTTCGCAAGCCACTGGTTGTAGAATCGCGTGAGCTCCTCCCCGTAGTAGGGCGGGATGTCGGCCCATGTGCCTGTGTTGCGCTGGGTCTGTTTTCCGCGCAGGAAGCCGCTGGTCCAACCTCCGAAGAGCGAGTTCTCGTTGGTCAACTCGATGATGATGACGGCGGGGTCGTCGGCGTAGGTGTGGCCGGTGTAGGAATTGCGATGACCGAGCAGCTTGCGGGCGTAATCCTTTTGCAGCTCGATCATACGCGGGTCGAAGAGGACGCAGTACTTGGCGTAGCCGAGGGATTCGGTCTGCGGCAGGCCGTCGCCGGGCGTGAAGTGACGACCGACGTGGAGGTTGAGGTTGATGTAGATGCCGCGCTTCTCCAGTTCGGCAATCATCCGGTCGAGCTTGTCGATTTGTTCAGCGTCGAAGTGCTGCGTGTCGGGCGCATTCTTTGGGAAAAGCGTCTTGCCCCAATGGGAGTCGAGCCCGTGGAAGCGGACGAGGTTGAAGCCGAACTTGGCAAGCCGGTCGGCGGCGCGGGGCGCAACTTCGGGCGGCGGGCAGCAAGCTTCACCGGAGAGGTTGGTGGCCCAGAAGCGAGTGCGTTTGCCGTTCTTGAAGGCGAGGTGGCCGTCGCGCACCGTGATCGGGCCGTGTTTGCCCGCGGGCGCGTCGAGCAGGAAGCGGGCGTCGGCAACCGCGCCCGGCGGCGCTTCCCACGGCAGATGGAACGGCACCCATGGTTCCGATTCCGCGGCGGCACACGCTTGGCACGAAAACATCGCCAGGATTACGGTAGTCCACACATTTCGTGCGCTGAGCTTCATGATCGTCTCCGTGTTGAAGCCTGGAAACCGGAGTCGTGCCGGCAAGGGCGCCGGCACTACACAGCGAATCTGGATTTCCGGGCTTACTTATCCAACGTGTCACCGGCCAGGGACTTTTCCAGATTGAGATCGCGCGAACGGCCGAGTTCGAGCGTCTTGCGATAGTGGAACTTGGCCAGGCCGAGGAAGGGCGGTTTCTGCGTCGCGTAAATGACGGAGAGGTTGTAGTGGGCGTCGGCGTAGTCCGGGCGCATCTCGATGGCGCGGCGCAATTCCTGTTCAGCCGCAGAGCGCCAGCCCTTCTTCCAGCAAGCGATGCCGAGGTAGTTGTGGGCTTCGACGTTGCCGGGATTGAGCTTGAGCGCGCGGGTCAGTTCCTCGATGGCGTCGTCGGTGCGTTCCTGCTTGAAGTAGATGATGCCGATGGTGGCGTGGGAGTAAGCGTCGTTGGGCGCAATTTGGATCGCGCGATTGAGGAGATGCTCGGCTTCTTCGAGCCGGTCCTGCTGGAAGCGGATGACGGCGAGGTTGGAGAGGCCGAAGAGATTCTCCGGGTCGCGCTTGAGGATCTCGCGGTATTTGACGGCGGCCTCTTCAAACTTCTTCTGGCTGAAGAGATCACGGGCTTCGTCCACCAGCGGTTTCAGGTCCGCCGAGATTTCCGGCGCAGCAGAACGCGCAGCGGCTGTTGGCGGAGCCGCCGCCTGTGACGCGCCTGTGGGAACGGCAGCTGTTGGCGAAGTCGGCATCTGCGGCGGGCTGGTGCGCGCGGCGGCTGCTGGCGGAGTCGTCGTCTGCGATGGGCTGGTACGGACGGCACTGTTGGTGGAGTTGCTGGCAACACGAGTCGTTTCAGGCGCGGGCGTGGCCTGTGCGACCTTCGGCGCGGGCCGGAGCGGGATGCTCGCGGGCACATCGAGCGCGGCGACCTGTGCCAACGCGCGTTCCTTGGCGCGGTGGACGTTGGCGTTGATCTCGCCGCTAACGCTGTCACTGCCGGTTTGCTGGACGAGCACTTCGGTCCGTTTCAAGAACGCCTCTTCTTCCGGCGAGAGCTTGCGGCTGGTCATTTCCAGCACGCTCACCTGATGGTTCAACTCGCTGTATTTCTTCTCCAGCGACGCCAGCTTTTTGCGGTCGGCGGCGGTCTTCTGGGTGAACTGCTGATATTCGGTCGTTTTCTTCTCGATAGCCAGCTGGAGCAGGTCCCTTTCCTTCACCAGGGTCACCCGGTTCTTGGCGGCATCGGTGGCGCGGCCTTCGGCTTCTTCCAGCTTCCGTTTCAACTCCTCGACCTGGGTCACAGCGGTGCGGTCGGCCTTGGTCCGGTCGGCAGCAGCGCGACGTTCAGATTCTGCCAGCTTTTGCTTCAACTCCTCGACTTGGGCAACAGTGGCGCGATCGGCTTTGGCACGGCCTTCGGCTTCTTCCAGCTTCCGTTTCAACTCTTCGACTTGGGCCATAGCAATGTGATCGGCCTTGGCGCGGTCGACAGCGGCGCGGCGTTCGGATTCTGCCAGCTTCTGCTTCAACTCCTCGACTTGGGCAACGGCAGCGCGGTCGGTTTTGGCACGGCGCTCGGCTTCTTCCAGCTTTTGTTTCAATTCCTCGGCTCGGGCAGCAGCGGCTTGGTTTGCTTTGGCGCGGCCTTCGGCTTCCTCCAGCTTCCGTTTCAACTCCTCGGTTTGGGCCACAGCGGCGGCATCAGTTGGGGTACGATTGGTAGTGGCACGGCGCCCGGCTTCTTCCAGCTTCCGCTTCAGCTCATCGACTTGGGCAGCAGCGGCGCGATCGGCTTTGGCGCGGCGTTCGACCTCCTCCAGTTTCCGCTTCCACTCCTCGACCTGGGCAGCAGCGGCGCCGTCGGCTTGGGCACGATCGGTAGCGGCACGGCGTTCGGATTCTTCCAGTTTTCGCTTCAGTTCCTCGACTTGGGCGGCAGCGGCAGCGTCAGCGGCGGACACCGCGGCTGGCTTCGCGGGCTTGCGGCGCGCGTCGGCCAGTTGCGTTTCGGCTTCCTTGAGCTGTTGTTTGAGCTGCTCGAATTGCGCGGCCGATTCGCGTTCGCGATTCATCGCGGCGGCAACGAGGGCCTCGGCCTTGCTCATCGAGAGGCGGAGATCGGCGTTGGTCTTCTGGAGTGGAGTGAGGTTCTTGACCTGATCCTGTGCGTGGTTGACCTCGAGATTCTTGTCGGCGAGTTCTTTGCGAAGCTTCGCGACCTCGGCATCCTTGCGCTGGGCTTCGGTGAGCTGGGTCTTCACTTCCTGAAGTTGCTGCTTGAGCTGATCAATCTGCGCGGACGATTCTTGTTCGCGGTTCTTGCCGAGGGTGATGAGCGACTCGACCTTGTCGAGCGAGAGGCGGAGGTTGACGTTGGATTTCTGGAGAGCGGCCATGTCTTTGATCTGCATCTCCGCTTGGGCGGCTTCCTGGCTCTTGGTGACGAGCGCCTGTTGCTTGGCAATGATCTGCTGGTCCTTGGCGGCAAGCTCTTCGCGGATCTTCGCAATTTCCGCCTTCGTGGCGGTGAGTTGGTCGGTCAGCGGCATGAGTTGGGCAACCTTGGTGGCCTTGTCGCGCGCGTCGTTTCGGACGGTGGTAAGCTCGGCGGAGAGCTGCTTGCTTTCGGAGCGCAACGCCTCGATGGTGCGGGCCGATTGCGCCAGTTGCTCGGTGAGTGCCTTCGCCTGGCTGGCTTCAAGCGCGGATGGGCCGGCGGAGAGACGCTGGTCTTTCTCTTGAAGCTGGCTGAGCAGCGAGGAGCGTTCGGCCTGCAATCGCGCAAACTCCTGCCGCGACTGTTCCCACTGTGCGCGTTCGGCGAGCAGTTGTTGCAGTTGTGAACGCAACGTCGCGATCTGGTCGGTCATCTCCGTCACGCGCTGGGCGTCGGTACTGGGCAACGGCACGGGCGGCGGCGTCTGGTGTTTATCCCCAATGAATTGCTGCAACTGCTTCCGCATGTCGGCCAGTTCGGACTCCAGTTTCTTCACCTGCGCGTTTTCGGCTTCGGCGCGTTTTGGTTCGGGCGTGGGCACGGGCGCAGGCGCGGGAGCTGGTATGGGTGCAACCACCGGTGGCGGCGCGGCAGCGCGTTCGGCTTGCATGCGGCGGACTTGTTCGCGCAGACGCTCCAATTCCTGGGAAAGATCGGACGAAGGCTGTTTCTGCTCGGCCCCACCGGCACCGGCGCCCGTTGCGGGTGGTTGCGGCGTGGTCTGCGTTGAGGCGGTAGCGGCG
The DNA here is from genome assembly GCA_016235595.1 of Verrucomicrobiota bacterium. GTDB lineage: Bacteria > Verrucomicrobiota > Verrucomicrobiia > CAIQCK01 > CAIQCK01 > CAIQCK01. The sequence continues at coordinate 494,561 of JACRJX010000041.1, read as the reverse complement.
GGTGCGGCGGGCGTCTTTGCGGACGCGTTGCCAGCAAGCCGCGCTTTGGCCTCGTCGACGCGTTGGTTGCAGTAGCGTTCGCGGAAATTGATGATGTGCGGGTTCCAATCGGGCTGGACGGATTGGATGTCCTTGAGGATGGTCAGCGCGTCCTTGTAGCGGGTCTGCGCGGCCGTGTAGTCGCCCTTATCAAATGCGCTGTCACCCTCCTGAATCTGGAGGTAGGCGCGCAGGAAGAGGTCGGAAGCGTCACGCGCTGGCGCGGCTGCGAACAGCGGCCCACACTGGATGAAAACCACCGTCGCGAAAACTGCGAAAACAACTAGTTTTTTCATGAAATTGCGCCGCGGACTGTAGCGAAAGCCGCCGGCTAATGCAAGGATTTCACCAGACTCAACTACAGGATGGCAAGACCACAGTTGATATTCGTGCATGATTGGTCCAACTTACACAAGTTTTCAACACCACAAGCACACTTGGAGGCATTGTTTCATGACTACGCCTGAAGGTTTTTCACCCGGTCCCGCGCCAAGCCGTGGGAAGAAATGGTTGTTCATTTTGGGAGGTTTGTTGGCAGTTCTCGTCCTGCTGGTCCTGTTGATGCCGGTCATTACCAATGCGGTCGTCCGGCCAAAGGTCGTTGACGCGTTGCGCGACTCGCTCAACGGCGAACCGACGATCGGCCGGTTGTCGTTCTCGCTGTTCAGTGGACTGGAGCTTGAGGACCTGCGCATCGGCAATCCGGCCGGGTTTTCCGCCGGGCCGTGCGTCACCGTTGAGCGCATCACAGCCGACCCCAGCCTGTTGGCGCTGCTGGGCGGCAAAGTGGTCCTCAACGGCAGCCTCCACGTTGTGAAACCGCAGGTCTTTATCGAGCAGGATGACAAGGACCGGCTCAACTTTGCCTGCCTGGCGAAGAAACCAAAGCCAGCCGTCCCGACCACGCCGGTTGCTCCGCCTTCAGCGCCACCGGCAGCGGAAGCGGTCGCGGCGGCGCCGATCGTCGTCGCGAGCCTGCTCATCGAAGACCTGGGTATCAGCGTCAAAACACCGGCGTTGCCGCAACCTGTCGCATTGTCGCCACTGCGGGTTGAGACGCGCGTGGACTCACTCGACAAACCAGTGACATTCGTTATCAAGAACGCCGATGGATCGCTCGACGTAAAGGCCCACGTGCTCGTGGCGAGCGGCGGCAAAATCGATATTGCCAACATGAAGGCCGAGCTTGACTACGCCATTACACCGGCGTTGCTGGCGCCGTTGACACCGCTGTTCGGCTCGGTCGGGTCGGTGAAAAAATTCGAGGGCACATTTGCCGGCTCGGGTCGTCTTGCGCTCGACGGCATGGCGAAGCCTTCCGGCAAAGGACAGATCATACTCGACGTGTCGCAGGTTACACTCCTGCTCGCCAGCCGCGGCACGAACGTCATCCGGACCCTCAAGCCAGGCGCGATCCGATTCGCTTACGATTTCAAAGCGCGCGACGCCCGCCAGACGGATCTGGATTTGCAGCTCACGTCACCAGCCGCGTCGGTCTCCCTCAAGGGTGTGGCGACGGCCGACCCGGCAGCGCCGGCATTGCAGGGCGACGTGACGATGCAGGCGGACATCGCGGCGCTGGCTGAGCGGTTTCCCGGCGTCATTGCCACCGGGCGGAAGTTGCAGGGTCGCATCACGGGTGGCATTCAGGGCCTCAAAGCCTCCGCCAAAATCATCGAGGGCAACCTCGACATTCGTGGCGAGGGTCTTGCTGAAACCGGGCCGGATGGGGCGCTGGTGCCGTTGGTGAAAGAACTCGCGGCGCGGCTGCGGCTCGCGGTGAATATCGAGAAGAGCGTCTATCACATCGAAGACCTCAAAGCGCACATGGACGACGCGCTCGACGCCAAGGGCCGGCTGCAGTTTGAAAAGAAAGGCGCTGGCTCCGCGTTGGAGGTTGATCTGCACGCTTCCGCCGATCTGGATGCGCTGATGGCAAAGGCGCGACGGTTCACTGACCTGATTCCGCCGACGCTGCCGCTGTCTGGCCGTGTGAACGCCCATCTGATCGTTCCGCCCGAAACAAGCGGCCAAGCCGGCACGCCGATAAGTCTTCAGGCCGAGATCAACGGACTCAAAACATCGGGTATCCAGATTCCCGACGGCAAACTGGAACTGACCGGTGTTGGCTCGCCCGGCTGGACAAAGGTCGAGTTCAAATCGGTCAGCCTTGTGGCGAGAGTCCTGCCGGCGGGTGCGGTGGCGGGCCGGCAACCGCTGGAAATCAAAGTGGCTGGCCGTGGCACGACGGATTTCGGCGCGGGTCGCTACGAGGTGCCGGAGGTGCGCGTGACCATGCCCGGCGCGACGTTTGCCGCAGCCGCATCGGTGGTGCTGCCAAAGGGAGGCGATATCGGCGCGGCGACAGTGAATGCAGCCGCGAATGCCGCTGGCAACGTTCAGCCGTTGTTCGATCTCGCGCGTGTTTGGGGCGTGTCGCTCGAAGGCATGGACGGCAGAGGCAGCGTCACCGCGCAGTTTGAAGCCGACGGCACGCTCGCCCAGCTGGCGGTGAAGAAACTGCACGCCGAGCTGAAGGATTTTGCGATGACGGGGCCAAAAGCCCCATCCGCCATCCGCTGGCCGCAGACGTTGACCTGCGACATTGTCACAACGGTCAACGCGGTCGATCCGTTGAAGACGCCCATCGAGATCTTCTCCGGCGCGGCGCGAATCGCCGGCATCGAGGTCGCGTCACTGAAAGGCAAACTCGCGCTCGATCCGAACAGCGACCAGAGCGATTTGCAGATGGCCGGCTCGCTGGACCCGGTGGCGCTGGTGGCGGCTGCGCCCGGTTATTTCAAGGGTGCGACCGTGGCGGGCGGCGCAGGCCCGTTTGAGATGCGGTTGCGCGGCGCGCTGCTCGGCGCGAAACAGGAAATCGCCGCGAAGCTCGACTTGCCGGAGACAACGCTGAAGCCGGCCAGGCTGGCTGGTGGGCCTGTCTCGCTCGGCAAACCTTCGCTCGATGTGCAGGCCAGTCTCGACTCGGCGAGTGGCTCTTATCGTGTCACTCGCGCCAGCCTGAAGACGGCGCTGGCCAACCTCGACGCGCAAGCCAACGTTGCTCTCGATGCGCAGGGCAAGCTGGCCACGTTGGACGGCCACCTTGAAGGCGCGGCGGACCTCACCACGCTGGGCACTGTGGCCGTCGCAGTCGGCGCGCTCACCAACAACACCGAGCTGGCCGGCAATCTCAAGGTTGCCGCGGATGTCAAGGCCAGCGGCGGTGCGTTTCCCTACACGGCTACACTCACGGGCCAGAATATCCGCTTCAAAGGCCCGCAAACCAAGGGCATCGCGATTGACGAGCCGGAGCCTGTTGCGAAGCTGACCGGCACGTTCGCGAACACGAAGGATGGATTCACCGTTTCCATCGCGACTGGCAGCGAACTGCGTGCCCAAGTCGCGCGCGGTGTTGTCAGCGGCACGATCCGCTCGCTGGCCAGCCAACCATTGTCCGCCGAGAACCTCGTCGCCGATCTGACCTACGACCCGGTGCGATTGAAGCCGTTGTTGACGGCGTTTGATGCCGGCGAAATCCGCGGCACGGGAGCGCAATCCGCATCCATCGCGTTCACCGGTCCGCTTTCGCCCGGCACGAATACGCTCGCGTGGCTCGGCGACATCTCGCTCGTTGCCAAGCTTAGCTACGGGACCTACGCGTATACCGACGTGATCATTGAGGGACCGCCACTTGCCGCCGAGATGAAAGGCGGGCGGCTTCCGCTGGACTACGCATGCAAGATCAACGGCGGCGCCACGTCCTTGAAAGGCGACGTGGACGTGAACAAACGCACGCACTTGACGTTGTCGGCAAAGGATATCGGGCTGACCCTCGGCTTGGCGCGGTTCCTCGGTCTCCTCGAGAAAGGTGCGATTCAAGGAGCTGCGTCGCTCGACGCGGACGTGACCTACGACGGGCCGCTGCCGTTGCCGAAGCCGGCCAACCTGACGGACCTGCTCGCCGCCAAGCTGACAGGCAAGGGGAGTTTCATGGCCAAGAACCTGCGCATCCAAGGCGTGCCGATGCTGGCCGAGATTACGAATTTCGTGGGCCAGGGACAGGCGGACGCTGCCGGCGACATCCAGCCGACGAACTTCGTCATCGAGCGCGGCGAGTTTCGAATGGACAAGGCCGTGATGCATCTCAGCGGATTGGAACTCACACTCGCGGGCACGGTGCGATTCGACCAGACGCTCAATATGCAGGTCGGGCTGCCGATGCCGAAAAAAATCCGCGATGCCAATGCCACCGTCGCCCAGTATTTGCCGGCAACGATCACTGTCCCGGTGCGCGGCCGGATCGGCGCCACGCAAATAGACTACAACGCAGCTGCGTCTGCGGCGTTGGGCGAAGCGGGGACGAATGCCCTCAAAAGCAAAGCCGGCGATCTCATGAAGGGATTTTTCGGCGGGAAGAAGTAAGCCGGTGGTCATCTCTGCCGGGGCTTCGGCCGCCAGGGATGATTGAAACCGGTTCGTTAGCGACTCAGCGTTCCCTTGGTGCTCGGCACGCCTTGGACGCGCGCGTCGCGCTGGCAGGCGAGGTCCAGCGCCTTCGCAAGCGCCTTGAACACGCCCTCGATCATATGGTGCGCATCGCGGCCGGATTGAATGACGATGTGCAGGTTCATCGCCGCGCTGGTGGCGAAGGCGCGTAGAAACTCTTCCACGAGTTGTGGCGTGAACCGCTTGCTTGCCGTGCGGCCGATCACTGCGCCACCGGCCTTCAGCAGGCGCTTGCCTTCATAGACCAACACCGGCCGGCCGCTGAAATCGAGCGTTGCCTCCACGCGCGCTTCGTCCATCGGCACGCGCGACCAGCCGTAGCGTTTGATGCCGCGCTTGTCGCCGAGCGCCTGTGCAAACGCCTGCCCCAGCGCGATGCCGCAGTCCTCGACGGTGTGATGAAAATCAATCTCGATATCGCCCTTGCAACGCAACCGCAGGTCGCAGAGCGAGTGCTTTGCCAGCAGCGTCAACATATGGTCGAAGAACGGGATGCCGGTCTTCACGTTGCCCTTGCCGTGACCGTCCACGCTGAGCGTCAAATCGATTTTCGTCTCTGCTGTGTGGCGTTTGATTTTTGCGATGCGTTTCATTGGACCTCCGCCAGAATGCTCAACGTTGCCGCGAGCAGCTTATCCGTTTCCACGTCCGTGCCGATGGTAATCCGCACCCGGTCGCGCACACGCGGATCGCTCCACCAGCGCACCAGGATGTTCCGCGCGCGCAGCGCCTCGTAGAATGTTTGTGCCGTCAGTTCCGCTGGCGGCTTTGCGAACAGGAAGTTGGTCGCGCTCGGCAGCACATCGAAGCCCAATGCTCGCAGCGCGTTGCGCAACCGCTCACGCGTCGCCTTCACGCGCCGGACGTTCACCGCGAAATGCGCACGGTCGCCGAGCGCCGCCAGTGCCGCCGTCTGGCTGAGCCGGTTCACGTTGTAGCTGTCCTTGACCTTCATCAGCCCCTCGATGAGCGCCTTGTGGCCGATGGCGAAGCCGACGCGCATCCCGGCAAGCGAGTAGCTTTTTGAGAGTGTGCGAGCCACCAGCGCGTTGCGGTGTTTCTTCACGAGGCGGAGCGCGTTGTCGTCAGCGAAGTCCACGTAGGCTTCGTCGATCAGCACGACACCTCGCGAGGCCGCGCAGAGCCGGTCCAGCGTTTTCGTCGGCACAGCGACACCGCTCGGGGCGTTGGGGCTGGTGACGAGCTTCAGCGGCGCGCGCTCGTGGAAAAGCCGTTCCGGCAGCGTGAAGTCAGGATTCATTTCCAGTTCCAGCTTTTTTGCACCCTGGATGTCGGCAAGAACCGGATACAGCGAGTAGCTCGGCATCGCGTAGACCACACGCTGGCCGTCGTCAACGAACGCGCGCAACGCCAGCGTCAGCACCTCGTCGCTGCCGTTGGCGACGAGAACCTGCTCCGGCTTGAAGCCGTAAAGCGCGGCGATCTTCACCTGAAGCGCGTTCGAGACCGGATCGGGATAAAGCCGCAGCGTAGCGCCGTCGCCGACCGCTTTGCGAAGGGCCGCGGCGACCTTGGGCGACGGCGGATAGGGGTTCTCGTTGGTGTTGAGCTTGACGAGGCCGGCGACCTTCGGCTGCTCGCCCGGCACGTAAGCGTGCAATCGCTCGATGTTGGGGCGGAGATAGCTCATGGCTCGAACCGGATGCTGGCCGAACGGCCGTGCGCGTCGAGACCCTCGGCAGCGGCAAACTGCCCGATGGCAGCCACCGATTTCCGCAGCGCCTCGCGCGAATACTCAACGACGCTGGTGCGGCGCTGGAACTGGTCCACCGTCAGCCCGGCAAAGATGCGGCCCGCGCCACCGGTTGGCAGCTCGTGGCTGGGTCCGGCGACGAAATCGCCCGCGACGGTCGGGCTGAACGGCCCGATAAAAATCGCGCCGGCGGTTGTCAGCTTCGGCAACAGCTTGCGCGCGCCACGGCAGTGCAGTTCGAGGTGCTCCGGCGCGATGCGGTTGGCGATGTCAGCGGCCTGCGCGAGCGAGCCGACCCGCACCGCGACGCCGCCTGCGGCGAGCGTTTTTTCAATGAAGTCACGGCGCGAGAGCGTCGCCAGTTGCTGCGCAACGGCTGCTTCGACAGCAGCGACAAGTTTCCCGGAAGTCGTGACGAGGAACACACGCTCATGGCCGCTGCCGTGCTCGGCTTGCGCAAGAAGATCAGCAGCGACGAGCTTTGGATTGGCCGAATCGTCAGCGATGACGAGGAGTTCGCTGGGGCCGGGCAACAAGTCCACGCCGACATGGCCGAACAGGAGCCGCTTGGCCGCGACGACATAGGCATTGCCGGGACCGAAGACCTTTGCGACGCGCCCGATGGTTGGCGAGCCGAACGCCATCGCCGCAATGGCTTGAGAGCCGCCGAGTTTGTAAACTTCGGTTGCACCGGAGAGTTTCAGGCCGAAGAGGATCGCGGGATTGACACGGCCATCCTTGCCGGCGGGCGTGCAGACAACCCGTTGCGGGCAGCCGGCAATGCGCGCGAGCGCGACGGTCATGAGACTCGTGGAAACCAACGGCGCGGTGCCACCGGGGACGTAGATGCCGACGCGCCGCAATGGATCGAATTTTTCACCGACGCGCGCGCCTTGCGGATTGCGCGCGGACCAGCCGCGACGGAGGCCGCGGCGGTTGAAGAACTCGATGTTCCGCAATGCGAACTTCGCGGCCCGCTTGAACTCCGCGCTGACACTCTTCCCGGCGTCGCGCAGTTCAGCGTCGGTAACGCGGAAATCTCTAGCCGTCGCCGGCGACCAACCGTCGAAACGCGCCGTCACCTCGACGAGTGCGTCGTCGCCGCGCTGGCGCACCGCTTCAACGATGTCGCGGGTGCGCGCTTCGATGGCCGGGTCGAACAGGCTGGTCTGCTCCAGCGCCGCGAGTCCGGCTTCAAAATCCGCCGAGCGGTAATCAAGGCATTTCATGTTTTGGTTTCCGTTCAAAAACGTTGCCGGCGTCGCCGGCTCCGCGTTTCAAAACGCCGACTTGTAACAAACCGGCCGTAATGGCAAAAGCCTTTTGTTGGCGGGCGACAAGAGAACAACCGCGGCCCGTCATCGAAAACTCGCATTGTGGAAACACTGCGCTAAATTAACGGACTATGCCATTCCTGAAAAGAACTCCAAACGGCTGCCAGCTTTCGGTGCGCGTCCAGCCCGGTGCGTCGCGCAGCGAAGTGGTGGGGTTACATGGCGCGGAATTGAAGGTGCGCGTGAAGGCGCCGCCGGTCGAGGGCAAGGCCAACGAGGTGTTGCTGGAGTGTCTCGCGAAGTTGTTTCGCGTGAAACGCAGCCAGTGCGAGTTGTTGCGCGGCGAAAAATCGCGAAGCAAGACGGTGTTTGTCCGCGACTTGAATGAAGCATTGGCGCGGGCCGAGCTTGCTGGCAGAATCGTCGGCATGAAACCGCCCGCCGAGAGCAGCGACGAGGAGAGAGGTTGATTCCTCTCCTGACCAAATCGCTGCGCATTTTTAGGGGGCGGAGCCTTTCTGTTTGAGCCGAGGACAATGGACAAGCCAACTCCAGTAAAGCTGACGAACGAAGAGATTCGGCGTTATTCGCGGCACCTGACGTTGCCGGAGGTGGGCCTGGTCGGCCAGGAGAAGTTGAAGGCTGCCAGTGTCCTCTGTATCGGGGTGGGTGGGCTGGGATCGCCGGCGGCGATGTATCTGGCGGCGGCGGGAGTCGGGCGGCTTGGCTTGGTGGATTTTGATGTTGTGGATGAAACGAATCTCCAGCGGCAGATCATCCACGGCACCGGCGCCGTGGGATGCTCGAAACTGGAGAGCGGCCGCGCGCGGATCAACGACATCAACCCAAACGTCGCCGTCGAGTGTCATGCCGTCCGGCTCAGCAGCGAGAACGCGCTTGATATCTTCGGCCGGTACGACGTCGTCATTGACGGCACGGACAATTTTCCAACCCGCTACCTCAGCAACGACGCGTGCGTGTTGCTGAAGAAGCCGAACATTTACGGCGCGATCTTCCGCTTCGAGGGACAGGCCAGCGTCTTTGCGCCGCACCTTGGTGGGCCGTGCTACCGTTGCCTGTTCCCGGAGCCGCCGCCGCCGGGCATGGTGCCGAGTTGCGCTGAGGGCGGCGTGCTCGGCGTGCTGCCGGGTATCATTGGTGTCATCCAGGCGACGGAGGCCATCAAGCTCATCCTCGGCAAAGGCGATGTGCTCCTCGGCCGGCTGCTGCTCTACAACGCGCTCGACATGAAGTTTCGCGAAATGAAAATGCGGCGCGACCCGAATTGTCCCGTGTGCGGCGAGCGGCCTGTGATCACGAAGCTGATTGATTACGAGCAGTTCTGCGGAGTGAGAGGTGAACCCACCATGAATGAACAGCCCGCTGGAGACGAAATCACGGCTGTCGAGTTGGCAGCGATGTTGAAACGCGGCGAGAAGTTCACGTTGGTGGATGTGCGCGAGCCGGACGAGTGGGCTATCTGCCACATTCCCGGCGCGACGCTGCTGCCGCTGTCGGCACTGCCGCAGAGGTTCGGCGAGTTATCGAAAGACACCCGCATCGTGCTGCATTGCAAAGGCGGCAGACGTTCGATGAAGGCGCTCCAGTTCCTGCGCGAGCAGGGCTACGCCGACCTCAAGAGCGTCAGAGGCGGCATTGACGCCTGGTCCACCGACGTGGACCCGGGCGTGCCGAGGTATTGACGGCCCGCCCCGTCAGGCCTTGCAACCGGAACGGCGCGCGAGACGCCGCGTTTCGTCGAACGAGCGGATGCCGGTGGACGCGCCGATGGCTTGCACGCAGCACGCGCCGACGGCGTTCGCGAAGATGCCGGCATCGCGCACACTGAAGCTGTGCAACCGCGCTGTAATGAACCCCGCCAGCCACGAATCACCCGCACCGGTCGCATCCACAACTTTCTTCGCGGGCACCGGCGGCACGTACAGCGACTTCGCCGGTTCGGAGGGATCGTTAAGCAGGCAGCCTTCCGCGCCGAGTTTGACGCCGACAATGCCCGGCGCGCCCGCGGCGCGGAAACAAGCGATGATCTTCTCCGGCGACTCCTCCCCGCTGACGTTGCGCGCTTCGTCGAGGCTCGGCACGAAGATGTCCAGCCACGGCAGCGCTTTGGCGAGATTGTCGAAACCTTTCGCGCCGGCAACACAGTCCAGCGATGTCAGCGTCTTCGGCGCGGCGCGGCGGATGGCGCGCAACGCGCGGCCAAACTCCGATTCCAGTTTCGGCATCAGGCCAAAATAACCGAGGGCGACGGCGCGGCTGCGCTTGATGTAACCGAGCTGCGCGATGATATCCGCGGCGGTGAGTTGGTTGCCGCAACCGCCGGTGTGAAAGAAGGTGCGCTCGCCGCTCGGATCCACGCAGACGACAGTGGCGCTGCTCTGGCCATGCTTGTCCACGATGACGCCGCCAAGGTCGAGGCCGGCGCTGCGCAGGCGTTGCTGGAGGAACGCGCCCCAGTTGTCGTCGCCGAGGCGGCCCAGCGCGCCGACGCGCAAGCCGAGCTTGGTGGCGGCGATGCCGACGTTGCAGACGTTGCCACCCGTGTGCAGCTCAACGGCCTCGCTGTGGAAGAGCTTGCCGAACCCGATGGGCCGATCGAGTGCGACGGGGCGGCTGATGACATCGGCCACCATGTGGCCGGCGACGATAAGATCGAACGATGATTTCATAGGTTGTGAGGGATGGAATGATAACTGACTTCGGTTTTCGTGGCGACCACTCATTCAGTTGAAACTCGGGGCAACACGCCAGCCGAATGTGGCCAATGCCCAACTCGACCCGATGCCTCCAGACCAAAAGCAGGGCGAGCTTGAAAGCTCACCCTGCTAACAGACCAAGCGCTGCCGCCGCTCCGCAGTGTTCGCGGTATTTCAGCCGGCGTTGCGCCCGCAAATATTTGTTATTGTTATGGTACGAGGAAGTTCCTGCCCGTCGTCGGATCCTTCACCGCCGAGCCTGGCGGGAAACCGGTCACGTCCACCAATGGCCCGTTGGGATTCCACGGGCTTCTGACGAGTCCGGGCCTGTCTGTGCGGATTCCGTATGGGACTGACGCCGGTGGCGGAGGTGGCGGTGGAGGCGGAGCCTGCTGCGCTTGCGCCTTGCGTTCCTCGCTCTGATCGACGGCGTTACCCACGACTGCGCCAGTGAGCGCGCCTGCGCCCGCACCGATCGCGGCACCCTGCCAGCCGCCGACCGCGCCGCCAATGGCTGCGCCGCCGAGCGTGCCGTAGCCCGCGCCTTGTTCAGTGGCCGTGCAACCGGCCAACACCACACACGCGGCCAACATTGCTCCTGCAAGTTTCATTTCTTTCATAGTTGCTCCTTGCACTAAAACGTCGCTTGCTTCGACGAATCCTACCCCGCAGTTGTTCAAATCTCAACCCACTGTTTTTCAATCGGCACAAAAAAACAGTTGACGATTTTTCTTGAAGCCATTGGCCGGTTTGGAGTCAAAAGAAGGAATGAAGAAATACCTGCTCTCTCTCCCGATCGTTCTCAGTCTCGTTTTTTGCAGCGCGGCGTTCGCAGCGGATGATGCGAAGCCGTTCATCGGCAACTGGGCGTTGACCATCCCCGGTGGCGGCGCGGGCTGGCTCGGCGTCGAAGAAAAGGACGGTGCCCTCAAGGCCAGCGTCCTTTGGGGTGGCGGCAGTGTGTTGCCCGCTGCTGGCGCGAAGGTCGAGGATGGCAAGTTGATCGTCACGCGCATCCAGCAGCCTAAAGGCAAGGATGGCAAGCTGGGTAAGAAAATCACCGAAACCATCACCGCAACGCGGGATGGTGATTGCCTCAAGCTCGTGACCGTCAAGTGCAGCGAGGGGGGCAAGGAGTTTGGCCGCGCCGACTTCAGCGGCAAGCGCATCCCGCCGATGCCGACCGCGCCGGATTTGTCGAAGGTGAAGTTCGGCGAGCCGGTCTGCCTTTTCAATGGCAAGGATCTCAGCGGCTGGAAGGTGCTCAACCCGAAGGCTCCCAATGGTTGGAGTGTCAAGGACGGCATCCTGGTTAACGACGCTCCGCAGGAGCCGGGCAAGCACAAGGGCTACGCCAATCTTCGCACCGAGCGCGAATTCGAGGACTTCCGGCTCACGCTGGAGGTGCGCGTGCCGAAGGGTGGCAACAGCGGCGTCTATCTGCGCGGCATCTACGAAGTGCAGGTGGCCGACACGTGCGGCAAGCCGCTCGACTCTCACAACATGGGCGGCATCTACAGCCGTATCACACCGACTGTCGCAGCGGAGAAGCCGGCGGGTGAATGGCAGACGATGGATATCACGTTGGTGGACCGCCACGCGACGGTTATCCTCAACGGCAAGAAGATCATTGATAACCAGCCGGTGCTCGGCTGCACCGGCGGCGCGTTGACCTCGGATGAATTCCGCCCCGGCCCCATCTATTTCCAGGGCGATCACACGAGCGTGGATTACCGCAATATCGTTATCCGGCCGGTTGTGAAATAAAGGCGCGGAGAATCACCACCGGTTCTCGTTCAGCCAGCGACGCACTTCGGGCGCCTTTGGATCGTCGGGGCGCATCTGGAGGAAGCGGGTGTAGTGCTGCCGTGCCTTGTCCTTCGTGGCGACTTGCTGCGAGTAAATCTGGCCGAGCGCCAGATGCGCTTTCGAGAAACCCGGGTCTTTCTGGAGCAGCGCCTCGAACTGCGGCGCGGCCTCGGCGTAAGCGCCGCGTTGCAGCAGCGCGAATGCGTCCTGATAGCGCTCCAACGGCGTGCGGCGATCCACGGGGGGTGGCGCCGGCGCAGGCACGGGAGGCGTCACGGGCGGCGGAGGCTTCGTTGGCGGAGGCTCTTCCGTCCGCGCGATTGTTTTCGGCGCGGGCTTGGCCACGTGCCTGGTGCTCTCGCGACTGGTGACACTCAACTTGTTGACCCGTGATCGCACAACGCTTGCGTCGGCAGCGGTCGGGAATTTTTTCAAGTACGCCTGATAGGTTTGTTCCGCAACCGAGCGATTCTTGAGGTATCGCTCCTGTAGATCACCGAGATGAAACAGCGCGTTGGCGTCACTGGGGTCCAACTCGACGATCCGCTTGTAGGCGGCGACGGCGACGGCGGGTTGGCCGAGGTCAACAGCCAACGGCGCGGCGCAGCGCAGTGCGGCGACGAAATCCGGCTTCAGGCGCACGGACTCCTGGAAACTTTGCAGCGCCTGCGCTTTCTGGCCCTGCGACAGGAACAATTCGCCGAGCCGGAAGTGTGTCAGCGAATTCATCGGGTCCAATTCGGCGGCTTGCACGTAGGCGGCGCCAGCGCGGTTGGTGTCGTGCTGTTGCTGGTAGTGATCGGCAAGCGAGAGCGCGACCTCGGCGGCATCGCGGTTGCGGCCAGCGGCTTTCAGTTGAGAGATCAACGCATCAAGCGCCGCCGGTTGCTGGTTCGAGGTCAGGGCCGCGGCAGACACCGGTGTGCCCGTGTTCGTGCTGATCGCTGTCGGGATGGCCGACGGCTGGGCATTGGTTGCCGCTGCAGTGGCCGCGATCGGCGTTGGCGGCGATGACGGCGGCAGGTTCAGGTCGAGTTCCAATTGCCGTGTCGAACGCAGCACCGCGAATCGGAACTGCGAGTCGGGTGCGAGCGCTGTATAACGGCGGTAGAACTCCAACGCGCGCCGCTTGTCCTTGAGTTCGAGCTCGTAGAGCCGCGCCAGGTTCAGCGCGACCTGCGGGTTGTTAGGCGCAGCGCGCAGCGCATCGTTCAGCCAGGTCTCGGCGTCGCGGGGGCGGCCGCGACGGCAGGAAATCACCGCGAGGTTGGACAGAGCGTCGGGGTTGTTCCGATCGAGTTCACGCGCGTTGCTCGTGGCGCGATAGGCTTCGTCGAGTCTGTTGAGTTGAAGGTAAGTCGCGCCGAGGAACAGCCATGCCGGGACGTTGCGAGGATCGAGGGCGGCGCAACTCTGGAACTGCTCCAATGCAGTGGCAAAATCGCGCTGGGCATACGCGGCGAGACCGAGGTTGTAGCGGAACGCAGGATTGTTCTTGTCGCAAGCAACGGCTTTTTGGAACGCCACTGCCGCACTCTTCGGATCGCCGAATTCAAAAAGCGCCTGGCCGTGGAGGTTTTGACAACGGGCGTTGTTGGGCAGACTGCGCGCGGCTTGCTCCAGCAGACGGACCGCTCGGACGAGGTTGGTGGAGCCGCCGCGCGCCAGCGCCTCGGCGCCGGCATTGGTTTGCGACTCTGGATCCAGCGGTTCGCAACTTGCCAGTAGCGATGCCACCGCCGCCATTAGTAATGCCAACACTTTTTTCATGCTTCCCGCGCGTCTGCCAGCTAACATGACCGGCGTCGTGTGTCAAGATAACCGCCACGTCATGCAAAGACGAACTTTCATGCGACGGCTTGGAGCCGCCGCCACAGCCGGGGTGTGGCTGTCCGTCGTTGTTCCGAACGAAGCGCAAAGGCCGTTTCTGCCCGAGCCGCCAGCGGCGAAGACGGCGCGCCCGTCGCGCGTGGTCATCGTCCGTGACGCGCGGGCGATGGAGTTCTACACGCCGCAAACCGACCGTGTGACGCGGATGATCGATCGGGCGGTTGTGGCTTTGACGAGGACGGCAGACGCTGCGGCGGCGTGGCGCGAGCTTGTGAAGCCCGACGACGTGGTTGGCATCAAAATCAACTCCCTGCCCGGCCCGGCGATGGGCACGCGGCACGAGGTCGTGCACGCCGTGGTGAACAGCCTGCAGCGCGCGGGCGTGGCGGCCAGGAACATCATCATTTGGGACCGGTCGGACGAAAATCTGGTTGCGGCGGGTTGGGAGCTTCGCGAGAGCGGCGAGGGGCCGTTGTGCATGGGCACACTGCCGAACATGGGCTGGGACAGCCGCGTGTATTACCGGGTGCCACAGGTTGGCAAGGTCATCTGGGGCGATTTGGAATTCGGCGAGCGCGAGATCAGCGAGCGGTCGTATTACTCGCGCATCGTCACCGAGCGGGTGACCAAACTGATCAATATCCCCGTGCTCATGGACAACAAGTATGTCGGCGTGAGCGGCTGTCTCCATAACATCGCGATGGGGTCGGTGGACAACAACCGGCGCTTTCAGACGGAAAACCTGCACTATGACGCGGGCATTGCCGAACTTTGTGCGCGACCGCCGCTCAGCGAGAAACTGGTGTTGAACATTCTCGACGCGTTGGTGGCTCAATATGCCGGCGGGCCGGGGTTTCAACCTCAAGCGACGTGGACGCCGGGGGAAATCTGGCTGAGCCGCGACCCGGTGGCGCTCGACGCGCTGGCGCTGGAGGCCATCGACAAGCGGCGCAAGGCCGCCCGCATGCCGCTCCTCGCGGAGCGCGGGCGCCATGTGCGTTTCGCTGCCGAGATGGGCGTTGGGGTGGCCGAACGCTCCAAGATGGACATCGTCGAACTGAACCCGTAGACTGTGCACGGAGATTATGCTGTCACTAAAACGTTTTATCGAAATCGCTGTGATCGGCGCGATGGTTGCCGTCACGCTCTTCATGTTGGATTGGTGGCAGCGCTCGCGGCTGGAACGGTTCCGTGCCGATACGCAGCAGCAGTTTGTTGCCGACCTGACCGCTGCGCTGAAGAAAGCGTTGCCGCCGTCGGAAACCAACCCACTGCTTCGCGACGACCCGGCGATGCCTCCGGTCGGTCTCAGCTTCCACAACAACCCACTGCCGCGCGGCACCGGCCAGATCGAGATTTTCAATCTCGCCAGCTCTTCCGCCTACGCCGACGACAGTGGCACGCGCGTGACCGGCGAGCTCTGCAATGACACCCCGCGGCATTTCTCGCTCGTTGTCGTGGCCCTCGTTGCGCTCGACAACCGCGGCAAGGTGACGCGGCGGCACCCGATTATTTTTACCGGCCTCGGCGCTGGCGAGCGTCGTTCCTTCGAGACGACGTTGAACCTGCCTCTGGACCAGTTCGCCGCCCATCGTTTCGAACTCGATGCCGCGCGGTAAAGAATACGCTGGCGCACGCAGAAAATCACTTGCCGCTCACAGGATGCGTGTGTAATTTCCCGTGTGATGCAAGACGTGCCTGCGCCAACTCAGTCTGTGCTCAATCCACAAACGGTGAGCCATGTGTTCATGACGCGGTTTCGCAGCCTGCCGTTCTATTTGGTGGCGGTGCTCCTGCACGTGCTTTTCCTGCTGATCTTCGGCACCTACACTGTTTCCGAAAAAGGCGCGACCGTGATTACGCAGTTTGTAGCGCCGGAGCAGAAAGTCGCGCCGGGACCTCCACCGCCTCCGCCGCCTCCGCCGCCAGAAAAGCAGAAGACGACGCCGGTGCAGACGGCGACAGCCAGGAGCATGGCGCCGCGGCCGACGATGATCTCCACGCCGCTGCCTTCGGCGACGATGGTGATTCCGGTGCCGACGCCCGTGCCGTCGATGGACATGAAGAGCGTGGCGTCGCTGCCGAAGGACTTCAAAATCAACTCGATGTATACAACACGCCTGAACACCCAAGCGCGGACTGGCGCGATTACCCGCTACGGCGGCGGTGCGACGAAGGCGGATCAACTGGAAGGCGCGGTCTATCGGGCGTTGAACTGGTTGCAGAAGAACCAAAATGAGGACGGTTCCTGGGGTGGTTCCCGCAAGGCATCCATGACGGGCTTGGCGCTGTTGACGTTCCTCGCGCATGGCGAGACGCAGGATCCCACCAAGAGTAAATACGCCGAAACGGTGCAGAAGGGTGTGCAGTGGTTGATGGACACCGGCCGCAAGAACAAGAACGTGTTTGCGGCACAGAACGTCGAGTATCAACACGCGATTGCGACGTATGCGCTGGCGGAAGATTATGCGTTGACGAATATCGGTGACCTGCTGACGGTGCTGGAAGGAGCGGTGGAGAAGATCATTGTATCGCAATCTCCGACTGGTGCGTGGGAGTATGGTTATAACAACAAGATGACCCGGCCGGATGAGCGCCCGCTGGGCGGGGACCTGTCCATCAGCGGCTGGAACATCCAGGCGCTCAAGGCCGCCAAGAACGCTGGCGTTCATGTAAAGGGGTTGGACGAGGCCATGCGCAAGGCGCTGGATTTCTGCAAGGCGGTTTACGACGACAAGACCCACCGTTTCGGCTATGCGAAGAAGGGTGGCGGTTCCGACAGCTTGCTGGGTGTCGGTATTTTGAGCATGATGTTCCTTGGCGCGGGCGATTCCAAAGAAGCGCGTGGCGCGATCAGGGAGGCCAGCACCAGGATCAAGTGTGATTGGAACAAGGCCGGCGAGGCAAACAGCTACATGTGGTATTACGTCACGCAAGCCATGTTTCAAGGTGGTGGCAGTTATTGGGTCGCATGGAACCGGGAGTTCCGCGATACACTGCTCAGGAATCAAGTGGCTGATGGGCACTGGACGGTGCCAGGAAGCAGGGATGATGTTCCTCAGCGTCCGCCCAACGCCCGCCCGGACTGGCATGCACAAGTCGGCCATCCGAAAGACAGCCCAGTCTATCACACAACGATGTTGTGCATGATGCTGGAGGTTTACTACCGCTTCCTGCCGACCTTCCGGTAACCGTGGCGCATCCCGCCGCCTCGCGTAAAATTCTTGCCGCACACAAGGAGGGTGTGTAATTTCCTGCGTCATGCAAGAAGCACCAGCGCCAACACAGTCCGTGTTCAATCCGCAGACGCTGAACCACGCGTTTATGACGCGGTTCCGAAGCCTGCCGTTCTATCTGGTGGCGGTGCTCCTGCACGTGCTCTTCCTGTTGATCTTCGGCACGTACACCGTTTCCGAAAAAGGCGCGACCGTGATCACGCAGTTCACGGCGCCGGAGCAAAAAGTTGCGCCGGGGCCTCCGCCGCCTCCGCCGCCTCCGCCGCCGGAGAGGCAGAAGACGACGCCGGTGCAGACGGCGACAGCCAAAAGCGTGGCGCCACGGCCGACGATGATCTCCACGCCGCTGCCTTCGGCGGCGATGGTGATCCCGGTGCCGACGCCCGTGCCGCAGATGGACATAAGCAAGAGCCTTGCGTCGCTGCCGAAGGACTTCAAAATCAACACGATGTATTCACAACGCCTGAACACCCAGACGCGGACTGGCGCGATTACCCGCTACGGTGGGGGTGCAACGAAGGCGGACCAACTGGAAGGCGCGGTCTATCGGGCGTTGAACTGGCTGCAGAAGAACCAGAATGAGGACGGCTCGTGGGGTGGTTCCTACAAAGCATCCATGACGGGCTTGGCGCTGCTGACAATGCTGGCGCATGGCGAGACGCAGACCAGCAAACAATATGGCGAAACGGTGCAGAAGGGTGTGCAGTGGCTGATGGACACCGGCCGCAAGAACAAGAACGTGTTTTCAGCGCAGCATCCGGAGTATCAGCACGCGATCGCGACGTATGCGTTGGCGGAGGATTACGCGTTAACGCAGATCGGAGACCTGTTGACGGTGCTCGAAGGTGCGGTGGAGAAAATCATTGTATCGCAATCTCCGACTGGCGCATGGGAGTACGGTTATAACAATAAAATGACCCGGCCGGACGAGCGTCCGCTGGGTGGGGATTTGTCTATCAGCGGCTGGAACATCCAGGCGCTCAAGGCCGCCAAGAACGCTGGCGTGCGTGTGAAGGGGCTGGATGAGGCCATGCGCAAGGCGCTGGATTTCTGCAAGGCGGTTTACGACGACAAGACCCGCCGCTTCGGATATGTGAAGAAAGGCAGCGGCTCCGATGGCTTGGTGGGGGTCGGTATCCTGAGCATGATGTTCCTCGGCGCGGGCGACTCCAAGGAGGCGCGCGGCGCGCTGAAAACAGCCAGCAATTTCAAATGCGATTGGAACAAGGCTGGCGAGGGCAGCAGCTACGTGTGGTATTACGTGACGCAGGCCATGTTCCAGAGTGGCGGCAGTTACTGGGTTGCATGGAACCGTGAATTCCGCGACACGTTGCTCAGGAACCAAGTAGCCGACGGGCACTGGACGGTGCCAGGAAGCAGGGAGGATGTTCCTGTGCGTCCGCCCAACGTCGCCCCCGAAAAATGGTGGGTGCAAGTCGCCAATCCGAAAGACAGCCCGGTCTATCACACGACGATGTTGTGTATGATGCTGGAGGTTTATTACCGCTTCCTGCCGACCTTCCGGTGACCATGCTTTCGCCGGTGCCTTCGAGGGCGCTGGCGGCAGTTTCGGATTGAAGCTTATCGTTCCCGAACCTTAGAGTGGCCTCGTGGACTGGCTCGCTGAATCAGTTGTTGCGGTTGTGGCATTCCTGATGGGCTCGCTGCCGACGGGCTACCTCGTCGCGCGTGCCTACGGTGTGGACATTCGCCAAGTGGGTAGTGGCAACATTGGCGCGACCAACGTTCTCCGCAGTGTCAGCCGTTGGGCCGGCCGCGGCGTGTTCGCCGTGGACTTGCTGAAAGGTTTTCTGCCTGCCTTCCTCGCGCCGATACTGCTGCCGCAACTGGACAGTTCCATCACCCAGATCATTGCCTGCCTCTGCGCTGTCCTCGGTCACAATTACACGCCGTGGCTCGGTTTCCGGGGCGGCAAGGGTGTTGCAACGGCCGCGGGCGGGTTTCTCGCCATCTGTTGGCCGGCGCTGCTCATCATTGCCATGGTGTGGCTGGTGGTGTTTTTATTGTCGCACTACGTCTCGCTTGCCTCCATCGTCGGGGCGGCCGCGTTGCCGCCCTTGGTGTTCGGTTTCTCAGGCAACTGGAAATTTACCGCGTTCGCGACGTTGGTCGCCGTTGTGACCGTCGTACGGCACAAGTCAAACATCCAGCGGCTGCTGACGGGCACGGAACACAAATTCGAGAAGAAATCATCATGAACATCGCGATCAT
The DNA here is from genome assembly GCA_016235595.1 of Verrucomicrobiota bacterium. Taxonomy (GTDB): domain Bacteria; phylum Verrucomicrobiota; class Verrucomicrobiia; order CAIQCK01; family CAIQCK01; genus CAIQCK01. The sequence goes on along the minus strand of JACRJX010000041.1, from coordinate 475,198 downwards.
CGGCGCCGGCGGTTGGGGCACGGCTTTGAGTGTGCTGCTGCACGGCAAGGGCCACCGCGTGCGGCTTTGGGCCTACGTGCCGGCTCACGTTTCAGAGATGCAGGCGAAGCACGAAAATGTTCATTTCCTGCCCGGTGTGCCGTTGCCGCCTGAGCTGGAAATCAGCAACGACATGGCTCATGTCGTCGAGGGTGCGGAACTGGTCGTCATGGCCGTGCCTTCGCACACGATGCGCCAGAGTTGCCAGAAACTGCCGCGCCTGTCCTTGCCCGTCCTCAGTGTTTCCAAAGGCATCGAGAACGAAACCGGCAAGCGCATGACCGAGGTCATCGCCGAAATCCTGCCTGGAGTGCCGGTGGCAGCGCTGAGCGGCCCGAGTCACGCCGAGGAAGTTGCGCGCGGCACGCCGACCGCCGTCGTCGCGTCGTCGCTCGACGCCGCTCTCGCGCGTCTCGTGCAGCAGACGTTCATTACGGACCGCTTCCGCATTTACACCGGCGACGACCTCGTTGGCGTCGAGTTGGGCGGGGCGCTGAAAAATGTCATTGCCATCGCCGCCGGCATCACCGACGGCCTCGGCCTTGGCGACAATGCCAAGGCGGCGCTGGTCACGCGTGGACAGGCGGAGATGTCGCGGCTCGGCGTGGCCCTCGGTGCACGACAGGAGACATTCTTCGGCCTGAGCGGCATCGGCGATCTCATGGTGACCTGCTTCAGTAAATGGAGCCGCAACCGCGGCGTGGGTGAACGCCTTGGCCGTGGGGAGACGCTCGATCAGATCCTGGCCTCGATGGAAATGGTGGCCGAGGGTGTGAAGACCGCCAAGTCCGCCGTCATGTTGTCCCAACGGATCGGCGTCGAAATGCCCATCACCCGCGAGGTTTTTGCAGTCCTCAACGAAGGCAAGAGCCCCCGCCTGGCGATGCGCGACCTGATGACGCGGGAGGCCAAGCCGGAATAGCCGACCTTTCGTGGTCTTTCGTCCCGCCGGGCAGGTGAGAACATTTTCACCGCCCTTGTTGACTCGCGGCAACGTGCCACTATATTCCGCGTGCAATCAAGAGTAGTTCCAAATAGTGTGTAGCGCGTTTTTGCAGCATCAGGTTTGTCTATGAGCGATTCGAACAAGACCATCGAGCAGTTCGTCCAGTCCGACTACAAGTACGGATTTACGACGGACGTCGAGACGGACACGGCTCCGCCGGGAGTGAGCGAGGACATCATCCGCCTCATCTCCCGGAAAAAGAACGAGCCGGAGTTCATGCTGGAGTGGCGGCTCAAGGCTTATCGGCACTGGTTGAAGATGGAGGAGCCGACGTGGCCGAACGTCCATTACCCGCCGATTGATTACCAGAGCATCGTCTATTACGCCGCGCCGAAAGCGCGCAAGCCCGGCCCCAAGAGCCTCTCCGACGTGGACCCGGCGATCCTGGAGATGTATCGCAAGCTCGGCATCTCGCTCCAAGAACAGGAACGGCTCGCGGGCGTGGCGGTGGACGCCATCATGGACAGCGTCTCCGTTGGCACGACGCTGAAGGGGCAACTGGCCGAAAAAGGCATCATCTTCTGCTCGTTTACCGAGGCGGTTCACGAACATCCCGACCTCATCCGTAAATGGCTCGGCTCGGTCGTGCCCTACACTGACAACTATTTTGCGGCGTTGAACGCCGCCGTCTTCAGCGACGGTTCGTTCTGCTACATCCCGAAAGGCGTGCGCTGCCCGGTGGAACTGTCCACTTACTTCCGCATCAATGCCATCAATACCGGCCAGTTCGAGCGGACCCTGATCGTCGCTGACGAAGGCGCCTACGTCAGTTACCTCGAAGGCTGCACCGCACCGATGCGCGATGAGAACCAGCTCCACGCTGCCGTCGTCGAGTTGGTCGCGCTCGATAACGCGCAGATCAAGTATTCCACCGTCCAGAACTGGTATCCCGGCGACAAGGAAGGCAAGGGCGGCATCTACAACTTCGTCACCAAGCGCGGCAAGTGTGCCGGCGTCAACTCCAAGATTTCATGGACGCAGGTGGAGACAGGCTCGGCGATCACCTGGAAGTATCCCAGTTGCATCCTGTTGGGCGAAAACTCCATCGGCGAGTTCTATTCCGTGGCGCTCACGAACAATTGCCAACAGGCCGACACCGGCACGAAGATGATCCACATCGGCAAGAACACCCGCAGCACGATCGTCTCGAAGGGCATCTCGGCGGGCCGCGGCCAGAACAGCTATCGCGGCCTGGTCAAGATCATGAAGGGCGCAACCAACGCGCGCAATTTCTCGCAGTGCGACTCGCTGCTCATTGGCGACAAGTGCGGCGCGCACACGTTCCCCTACATCGAGGTGCATAACAAGAGTGCCACGGTGGAACACGAGGCCTCCACCTCGAAGGTCGGCGAGGATCAGGTTTTTTATCTCAATCAGCGCGGGCTTTCCACGCAAGACGCCGTCTCGATGATCGTGAACGGTTTCTCAAGGGAAGTTTTCAAACAACTGCCGATGGAGTTTGCCGTTGAAGCGCAGAAGCTTCTCGGTGTCAGTCTCGAAGGCAGCGTCGGCTAGAACTTGAAGGGCGAAGCAAATGGCACTACTCGAAATCCGAAACCTGAACGCGGGCATCGCGGGCAAGCACATCCTCAAGGGCATCAACCTCTCCATCAACGCCGGCGAGGTCCATGCCATCATGGGGCCGAACGGCAGCGGCAAGAGCACGCTGTCGCAGGTGCTCGCGGGCCGCAAGACCTTCAATGTCATCAGCGGCGAGGTCCTCTACAACGGCAGGAATCTCCTCGAACTGGAGCCGGAGGAGCGCGCTCATGAAGGCATCTTCCTGGCGTTCCAGTATCCCGTCGAGATTCCCGGTGTCAACAATACCTACTTCCTCAAGGCCGCCTACAACGAAGTCCGCAAACACCGAGGCGAGCAGGAACTCGACGCGATGGACTTCCTCGCGCTCGTGAAGGAGAAGATGAAGTTGCTGCATCTGGAGCAGGATTTGCTGAACCGCCCGCTCAACGAGGGCTTTTCCGGCGGCGAGAAGAAGCGCAATGAAATTTTCCAGATGGCCGTGCTCGAACCGAAGCTGGCCATCCTCGACGAAACCGATTCCGGCCTCGATATTGACGCGCTTCGCGATGTCGCCGACGGCGTGAACAAGCTGCGCCGGCCCGACAACGCCACGCTCGTCATCACACACTACCAGCGGCTGCTCGACTACATCGTTCCGGATTTTGTCCACGTCCTGTTGAATGGCTGCATCGTCAAGTCGGGCGGCAAGGAACTGGCGCTGGAGCTGGAGGAAAAAGGCTACGACTGGCTCGCTTGCCAGCCGTGCCTCTGAACGTCATCCATCCAACAAGGCACGATGACCACGACGACACAGCAAGCCAAGCCCGGCCCGGCCGATAATGTGCGGCCGCATCTGGCGGCGTTCAACGCCTTCGAAAAGGACGGCGCATGCCGCTTCCCATTGTGGGTGAACGAACTGCGGCGGGCCGGCATTTCGCATTTTGCCACGCTCGGTTTCCCGACGCCGCGCCACGAGGATTGGAAATACACCAACGTTGCTCCGATCACGCAGTTGCCGTTCAATCCGGCGGTCAATTCTTCGCCGGCCGCGCTGATGGCGGCGAAGGCTGCGCCCTTCACGTTCGTTGGCCTCGGCGGCAGCCGGCTCGTCTTCGTCAACGGCCACTTCGCGCCGGAGCTTTCCGCCATCTCCAAATGTTTGGCCGGCGTCAAGCTCGGCAGCCTCGCCGCGGCGATGACCTCTGACGCTGATCTCGTGAAGCAGCACCTCGGTTGCTACGCCAGCGTCAACAATCATGCTTTTCGGGCGCTCAACGCCGCGTTCTTTGCCGATGGCGCGTTCATTTTCGTGCCGAAAGGCGTCGTCGTCGAGGAGCCGGTTCATCTGTTGTTCGTTGCCGTCGCCAGCGAGGGCGGCACGGCAGCGCATCCGCGCAACTTGATCGTTGCGGAAGCCGGCAGCCAGATAAAGGTCGTCGAGAGCTACATCAGCGCGGGCAACGCGCCGGGTCTTACCAACGCGGTAACGGAAATCGCGGTCGGCGAAGGCGCCAACGTCGAGATCTGCAAGTTTCAGGACGAGAACCTTGACGCGTTCCACGTTGCCACAGTCCAGTCCAGCCTCGCGCGCAACAGCCGCTTCATGTCGCACTCGATTTCCGTTGGGGCGCAGATCGCGCGCCACGACATCAACACCGTCATGACCGGCGAGGGGGTCGAGTGTGTGCTCAACGGCCTCTACGTCACCCGCGGCAGCCAGCTTGTGGACCATCACATGATTGTGGACCACGCGCAGCCGCGTTGCGCCAGCCATGAGTTCTTCCACGGCATTCTCGGCGGCAAGTCGCGCGGCGTGTTCAACGGCAAGATCTTCGTCCGGCCCGGCGCGCAGCAAACCGACGCCAAGCAGACCAATCGCAACCTGCTGCTCACCGACGAGGCGACGGTGGACACGAAGCCGCAGTTGGAAATCTTCGCCGACGACGTGAAGTGCACCCACGGCGCGACCGTTGGCCGTCTCGACGAGGACGCTGTTTTCTACCTGCGCAGCCGCGGCATCGGCCACAACGCCGCGCGGCGGATGCTCACACAGGCGTTCGCGAGCAACATCCTCGCCCGCATCGGTGTCGAGCCGGTGCGCAAACAACTCGATGAATTTCTCCAGAACCGTCTCGATGCGGAAATCCGGGCGGTGGAGGGCTGACCATGTTTGACGACCTCAACGATCTCTACCAGCAGGTGATCCTCGACCACAGCCGCAGTCCGCGCAATTTCAAGAAGCTCGACGGCGCCAACCGTGTCGCGCACGGCCACAACCCGCTCTGCGGCGACCGGATCACCATCTACCTGCATCTCGACGGCGACGTGATCAGCGACATCAGCTTCGAAGGTTCCGGCTGCGCCATCTCCAAGGCCTCCGCCTCGGTGATGACCACCGCGTTGAAAGGCAAGACGATCCCCGAGGCGCAGAAGTTGTTCAGCCAATTCCGCCAGTTGGTCACCACTGAAAATGCTGAGAGTGGCGAGCTCGGCAAGCTCGCCGTGTTCGCCGGCGTGCACAAGTTTCCGGCGCGCGTGAAGTGCGCCATCCTCGCATGGCACGCGCTTGTGTCGGCGCTGGAAGGCCGTCCGTGCGCCGTCACGACCGAGGAGAACACAACCGAACCCAAACCATGAGTGCCACGGATCCCACAGTGATTTTGACGCGCGACTGCGAGGCGGTGATGGTGCCTTCCGGCGCCACCGTAACGCTGCAAAAGGGCGGGCAAGCCGTCATCACGCAGGCGCTTGGCGACAGTTTTACGGTCGTGGTGAACGGCAACATGTTCCGCATCGCCGGCAAGAATGCTGACGCCATCGGCCGCGAACCTCCAGTGACGCCCGCGCAGGCCGCGCCCGCGCCTGGCGGGTCTGTGGACGAGAAACTTGTTTGGGCGCAGATGAAAACCTGTTTCGACCCGGAGATACCGGTGAACGTGGTGGACCTTGGGCTCATCTACGACTGCAAGGTTTTGCCACTGCCTGCCGGCGGCAACCGCGTGGAAGTGAAGATGACGCTCACCGCGCCCGGCTGCCCGATGGCAGGTTCGATTGCCGCCGACGTCAAAGCCAAACTCGAAGGCGTTCCCGGTGTCACCGAAGTGAACGTGGACATCGTTTGGGAGCCGCCGTGGAACCAACAAATGATGACCGAGGCCGCGAAGCTTCAACTCGGTTTGATGTGACAATGCAGACCATGAGCACAGCCAAAAACCCGCACGCACCCGATTGGGCCGCCATCCGCGCCGATTTCCCGGTTCTCAGCCAGAAGGTCCACGGCAAGCCATTGGTTTATCTCGACAATGCCGCCACGAGCCAGAAGCCGGTCGCCGTGCTGGACGCGTTGCGTCGCTATTACGAACATGACAACGCCAACGTCCACCGCGGCATCCATGAGTTGAGCAACCGCGCCACCGCCGGCTTCGAGGCCGCGCGTGCGCGAGCCGCCCGTTTCCTGAACGCTCGTGCCGCCGAGGAGATCATCTTCACGCGCGGCACCACCGAGAGCATCAACCTCGTTGCCCACTCGTGGGCCGGCACGCACCTCAAGGCCGGCGACAAGATTTTGCTCACCGAGATGGAGCACCACAGCAACATCGTGCCATGGCAGCTCATCGCCGAGCGCGTCGGCGCGAAGCTCCTCTATGTGCCGGTCACCGGTGACGAAGGACTGCTCGACCTCTCGAACTTCGACAAGCTGCTCAAGGATGGCGTCAAGCTCTTCGCCTTCACGCACATCTCCAATACCCTCGGCACGGTCAACCCCGCGGCCGACCTCTGCCGGCGCGCGCGCGAACACGGCGTCGTCACGCTCGTGGACGCGGCGCAGAGCGCGGGCCATTGCCCGGTGGATGTGCAGGCCATCGGCTGCGATTTCCTCGCCATGTCCGGCCACAAGATTTGCGGGCCGACCGGCATCGGCGTGCTCTACGGCCGCAAGGAGCGGCTGGAGAAAATGGCGCCCTACCAGGGCGGCGGCGAGATGATCTCCCACGTCGGCTTCTTCAAGACCGAGTGGAACACCGTTCCGCACAAGTTCGAAGCGGGCACGCCCGACATCTCCGGCGCTTTCGGCCTGCACGCGGCGATGGATTACCTTGATAAGATCGGTCGGGCCGCCATTTTCAAACACGACTGCGAACTGGCCGCCTACGCTTACGAGCGGCTCGCGTCGCTCGGCGGCATCCGGCTTTTCGGGCCCAAGACCGGCCACGCCGGCCTCGTAAGCTTCCTGCTCGACGACGTGCACGCCCACGACGTGGTGACTTTTGCCGACCGGCTCGGCGTCGCGTTGCGTGGCGGTCACCACTGCAACCAGCCGCTCATGCACAAGCTCGGCGTCGAATCCACTGCGCGCGCCAGCTTCTACTTCTATAACACACAGGCCGAGGTGGACCGCTTGATCGAGGTCGTCGGCGAGATCCGCAAGTTCTTCACCCCGAAACACTGACCATGCGAGCCGCAGCGAACAAACACGAACAGAGCGCCCTCGGGCAGGTGTTGCACGAGCGCGGCCGGCGCATGACGCGCCAGCGGCAGGCTGTGTTTGACGCTGTGGTCGCCGCCGGCGGTCATCCCTGCGCTGACCAGGTGTTCGCGCGTGTGCGCCGCCAACTGCCCCACGTGAGCCTTGCCACCGTCTACAACGCGCTGGAGGCGCTCGTGGGCTGCGGCCAACTCGCCAAGATTCCCCGCACCGATCGCGGGCCTGCCCGCTACGACCCGCGCCGCGACAGCCACCATCACGCCCGGTGCATCGCGTGCAGCAAGGTCTGGGATATCGACGACAAGGCCATCGCCGTCCGCACCGTTTCCACCCCGCGTCGTTTCAAGCCGGTGGGCTACAAAGTGGAGGTGCTCGTCGAATGCCCCGCCGACTGTCCCGCCGACGCCCGCATCTGCGTCCCCACCACCGGCTCGAAAAAAACCTGAGTCGCCGGACACACGTGCCGTTGAAATAAAGTGGGATAGGCTTCCAGCCTGTCCAGTCATTCATTGATGGACAGGCAGGATGCCTGTCCTACTCTGAGGGCCTCGCCTTCGCGCATCTGGCGGAAGACCGAAAACCGGTGACGGAAGACGGTGGACGGAAAAAACAAGAGCGGTCCTATGTCGCCGCTTACCACTCACCGCCTGCCGCTTGCCGCCCCTCAGTGCATCATTTCTTCGAGCGTCTTACGGTCCGTGCCGAGCAGGTGGGCTTCACTCAACACCTTGTCGCGCTTTATCAGGTGCAGCTTCAGCGTGCCTGACGAAAACGCCGACTGCCGGTGCAGTTGGTCCAGGCTCAGCATGTAATCAACCATCGCCGTCTTCAGCTCCCGCGTCTTCGGATGCAGGCGGAATTGCAGCCAGTTCAGCCGATCCATCGCCGCCTTGAACGCCCCGCTCGGCACTTTCTCGAAATAATACCGCTTCGATTTCTCCGGCTCCTTGTAGTCCGAGAACAGAAACCCCAGCAACGGCCCCGGCGCCGCCCAGATCTCATCCAGCGACCCGCCCAGGCTCAGTGTCGCCGGCAACTGGTTGTTCGCCACCCGCAGCATGTATTCCGCCGACGAATGGTTGGGCGCAAGTTGCAATACTTGCTGCAGCGTCTGGAAAATCGCCGGGTTGCGCAGCGCATACACCGTCGCGTTCGCGGACAGCGACCGTTGCACTTGGCCGAACAACTCCATCGCCTTCGTCAGATTCGGCGCGCGGTCCGTGCGGGCCACCGCCGCCGCATCGTCCAGCGTCGCGATGGAGAGGATTTGCATGCTCCAGAGCATCGCGGGCGAGTAGAGAACGGCCAGATCGTTGAGGTTCTCCTCATTCGCCTCCGGGATGGCGACGATCCGGCACTTGTCCAGCAGCGCGCCGCGCAGTTTCTCGGCCACCGCGCCGACCTCGCGAATCTTGCCGTCCACAGTCACATCGCCGGTCATGGCGAAGCCGGGGTCAATCTGCATGCCGTCCAGCAGCGACAGCAGCAGCACCGAGAATGCCCCACCCGCCGAGCCGCCGGCCTGCTTGGTGTATTTGTTGGAGTAGCTGAATCGAATCTTGTAGCCCGCCTGCCAGACCGGATGGCGGACCTTGAGCAACCGCTCCGCCTCCTCCATCGAGATCTGGGTGTCTTTGGCGACATCGGTAACGAAGTCGCAGATCGTCTCGCGGTCGCTGCCGGCGCGTTCGGCGGTGGCGATGATGTCTTGCGCGCCGCCCACGCGCAGCCCGGCCTCGGTGCGGACAACGTAGAGGCCCTTGATGCTGCTCTGGTTGCGCGCAAACTTCCTGGCGTCCTTCTGCATCTCACTATCCGCGACGCCTGCAACAGCGGGTTTCCTCTCTTCGGTGCTTTTTTGAGCAACGGAAGCAATCACACCGAGAGACTGGCCACTGCCTCCCGGCACACCACAGCACACGCGGAAACCGTTGGCGCAACTGATAGTGAAGCGATAGGCATCCCGGAGAGCACAGCGCGCATTAATGGGTCGACAATCGAAAGCACCGCCACGCAAGACATGAACCTCACCACCGGGAAACAGTTCTCCGTGCGCTCCTGCTGGATCATAACCGTCCAAAACCCATTCGCGCACATTCCCTATCATGTCAGCCAATCCAAAACTATTTCGGCCACGAGACCCGAAGTGGTCCACAGGTGATATGAATTGGAATCCGTCCGACGATCCGGTGAGATTGCACCGGCGTTCCGCACCGCCATCCGAATCTCCCCACCAGAATCTTGTTTGCGACCCCGCCCGGCACGCGTATTCCCACTCAGCTTCCGTCGGTAACCGATATACCAACCCCTCCGGGATTTTGTTCGCCTTCTTCTCAATCTCACTCAGCCATTCGCAGAAAGCCACCGCATCATTCCAACTAACACAAGTGACAGGATGGTTGTCCTTCAGCTTGAAGCCGAAATTCGGGTCGCGCCAGCTTGCGCCTTTGAGAGGTGCAAAGTTCGAGTCTTTGCTTTGCGGCGCCCGATCAACCAGACCCTTCTTTTCCGCGTCTGTCTGGTATTGTGTCGAGTCCAAAAACCGCTTCCACTGGCCAACAGTCAATTCTGTCTTCCCCATCCAGAAACCAGAGCGAATCTTCGTCTTGCGCGGTTGCTCGCCTTCATTGTGGACGTTGCCATGTTCTTCTGGCGTGCTGCCGAGCATGAATTCGCCGGGCGGAATCCAGACCAGTTCCATGCCGGTGGACGTGGTCATGGTTTTTTCTTGGGCGAAGAGGACGGCGGCGTGATTGGACAGCAGCAGCGCGGCTGCGAAGGCGGAAAGTCTGACTCGGTTCATAATTTCCTCCGTGAGATTTCGCGGCGGATTATACGGCATGGCTTGATGGTGACAAGGTTGTTGTAGGTTACGTCCCCGACGTGGCGATTGTTTACGATGATTTTGTCCGGTGAGGGCGCCGGGCCTGCATTATGCATTGATCGCGGGGTGTTGAAGAAACCTGCGATGAGTTCGTGGTTGAACAATCTGCCGGAAGCAATATAGTCGCCGGCCACTTTTGCCCGTTGAATCGGGCCGGCATCCCTGTTGCGGTATGAGCGGCTCAAGAAGTATATTGGATTTCATCGATGAAGAATATTCACACATACAACGTAGTCAGCACATTGCCGGAGGAGTTGCGTGGTCTGCAAACTCTGGCCAACAATTTGTGGTGGTCGTGGGACGCGGAGGCGAGCGCGCTCTTCGAGCAGCTCGACCCTGCGTTGTGGCAGGCGGTGTATCACAACCCGGTGCTGTTGCTGGCGAGGATCGACTACAATCATCTGAAGGCGGCGAAGGCGGACCGCGGTTTCATGGACCGGCTCAAGCGCATCCTGGGGCGGCTGGAGCGTTACATGACGGAGCCGGCGTGGTTTCAGCGGAAATACGACGGCAGCGGCGCGCCGTGCTACGCATATTTCTCGCTGGAGTTCGGGCTGCACGAGTGTCTGCCGATTTATTCGGGCGGCCTCGGCGTGCTGGCGGGCGATCATCTCAAGAGCGCCAGCGATCTCGGCGTGCCGCTGGTGGGCGTGGGGTTGATCTATCGGCGCGGGTATTTCCACCAGCATCTGAACGCGGACGGCTGGCAGCAGGAGTTTTACCCGGACAACGATTTCTCAACGATGCCGATGACGCTCGTGCGCGATGGCGGGAACCAGCCCGTGGTCATCAGCGTGGACATGCCGGGGCGGAAGGTGCACGCGCAAATCTGGAAAGTGCAGGTGGGGAGGGTGCCGTTGTATCTGCTGGACTCGAACATCGAGCCGAACGCGCCTGCGGATCGTGAGATCACGGCGACGCTCTACGGCGGCGACCACGACATGCGGATGCGGCAGGAGATCCTGCTGGGCATCGGCGGGGTGCGGGCATTGCAGGCGCTCGGCATCCGGCCGTCGCTGTGCCACATGAACGAAGGTCACTCGGCGTTCCTCGGCCTGGAGCGCATCCGGCTGATGATGAAGGAGCATGGGGTGTCGTTTGCGGAAGCGCGCGAGGCGGTGTCGGCGGGCACGGCGTTCACGACGCACACACCGGTGCCGGCGGGCATTGACGTGTTTCACGCGGACATGGTGGAACATTACTTCCACGGTTTCCGCGGCGAGCTGGGTCTTGAGCGGCATGATTTTCTGGCGCTGGGCCGGCACAATCCGCAGGATCATCATGAAGGGTTCAACATGGCCGTGCTCTGCATCCGGCTTTCGGCCAAGCGCAACGGCGTCAGCCAACTCCACGGCAGCGTTTCCCGCAAGATGTGGAACCGGCTCTGGCCGGAAGTGCCGACGCAGGAAGTGCCCATCGAGGCCGTCACCAACGGCGTTCACACGCAGACATGGCTCGCGCGCGACATCGCGGCGTTGCTGGACACCTACATGGGCGAGCGTTGGCGCAAGGACCTCACCGATCAGTCGGCGTGGCTGGCCATTGGCAAGGTGCCCGATGCGGAGTTGTGGAAGGCGCACCAGCAGCGGCGCGAGAAGCTCGTGGCCTACGCGCGGGTGCGCTTGCGCAACCAGCTCACCCGCCGCTCGGCGCCGGCTTCCGAGCTGACCGCCGCCGCCGAGGCGCTCGACCCGAACGTGCTGACCATCGGGTTCGCCCGCCGTTTCGCCACCTACAAACGCGCGACGCTCCTGTTGCGCGACCCGGAGCGGTTGAAGCGGATTGTCAACAATCCCGACCGGCCGGTGCAGATCATCATTGCCGGCAAGGCCCACCCGCACGACGGTCCCGGCAAGGAACTGATGCGCCAGATCGTCCGGTTCATCCGCCAGCCGGAGTTCGCGAAGCGCATCGTGTTCATCGAGGACTACGACGTCAACGTGGCCCGCTACATGACGCAGGGCTGCGATGTGTGGCTCAATAACCCGCGCCGTCCGCTCGAAGCCAGCGGCACCAGCGGCATGAAGGCCGCTGTCAACGGCGTCCTCAACGTCAGCGTCCTCGACGGCTGGTGGTGCGAATCGGATTGTAACGCGGCCGAGAACGGCTGGGCCATCGGCAACGGCGAGGAACACACCGACCCCGGTTACCAGGACGATGTCGAGGGCCGCGCGCTCTACGATCTGCTGGAGAAGGAGATTGTTCCGGCGTTCTACGAGCGCGACAAGCATCAGTTGCCGCCGCGATGGATCGCCCGGATGAAGAACTCCATTCGCACCCTCGGCCCTGTGTTCAATACCGACCGCATGCTCCAACAATACGCCGACACGTGTTACGTGCCGCTGGGGCAGCGCTATGAGCGGTTGACGGCCAACCGGCTCGAGGCTACTCGCCAGCTGCTGGAGCGCAAACGGCACATGGCGGCGCACTGGAACCACATCCAGCTTGCCGCGGTGGAGATGGGCAGCACCGACACATTCTCCATCTTCTCGGAAGTGCCCGTCGCTGCCACGTTGCGGCTCGACGGCCTCGGTCCGGATCAGGTGACCGTGCAGATTTGCTGCGGTCCTCTGGGGCCGGACGGCAAACTTGCACACATCACTCCTGTGCCGATGAAACTGGAGCAATCTTATCCCGACGGCGCGCACCGGTATGTCGGTGTCATCCCGTGTCAGGAAACGGGTCGCCACGGTTTCACCATCCGCGTCCTGCCGCATCATCCCGATCTCGGCAATCCGTTCGATACCGGTTTGATATTCTGGGGATAGTCCGAACGGCGCGTCGGCAGGTCCCGCCCGGCAACCGGGTGACTGTTGGCGGCTGTGGAGCCGTTTCGGCCAACGGAAGCTGTGCTTGACGCGGCGGCGCGGGTTCGGGAATCTCCTGAGCATGAGCCAGCTTCAGGCACGCACTGTCATCCACCCACGGGTTCTGTTTCCGCGAACCGCGCTAACGGCTTTGACCGCCGTCGTGGTGTGGGCGCATGCAATGGCGGCGGAGCCGTGGTGGCCGGAGTTCCACGGGCCAACTCGCGACAACCACTCGCGCGACACCGGGCTGCTGAAAGAGTGGCCGAAGGAGGGACCGAAGCTGCTCTGGAAGTTTTCCGACTGCGGCCGGGGATTCGGCTGCGTTTCGATAGCCGAAGGACTCCTTTTCACGACGGGTGATTTTGATGACGAGTTGATGGTGTTGGCGGTGGATCTGGGCGGACGCTTGAAATGGAAGGCGCCGAACGGCAAAGCATGGAAAGGCGCGCAGCCCGGCGCGCGCACCACGCCCACCTACAACGACGGCGTCGTCTATCAGATGAACGCCCACGGTTTGCTCTCGGCGTTCACCGCTGCCACCGGCAAACCGCTCTGGTCGGTGGACCTCAAGGAACGATTCGATGCCCAAAGCGGAGGCTGGGGGTTCACGGAGAACGTCATCATCGAAGGTGACATGCTGCTCTGTATGCCCGGCGGCGCCAAAGGCCGTGTCGTGGCCCTCAATAAAAAAACCGGCGCGACGATCTGGGCCAACACGGAAATCACTGATCGCGCCGCCTACACGTCGCCGATCATCGTGACGCACAATGGCGTGCGCCAGTTCATCACACTGGCCCATGAGACCATCCTGGGGGTGGATGTGCGCACGGGCAAACTGCTTTGGAGCCACAAGCATCCGAGCACCTGCGATCAGAACGTCACGTCGCCGATCTATAACGAAGGCGCGGTTTACGTGACGAGCGGCCATAAGGCTGGCGGACGCATGGTGAAGGTCAACGCCGACGGCCGAGGCGCGACGGAAGCGTGGTTCGGCACCGACCTCGACAACTGCCATGGGGGCGTGATAGCGCTCGATGGTTACCTCTACGGCAGCGGCTGCCGGCTCTACAAGAAAGGCCTCGTTTGCCTGGAGTTCGCCTCCGGCAAGACGATGTATAATGCCCGCGAGATCGGAAAGGTTTCGGTCACCTACGCCGACGGCCGGCTGTATTGTCTCGGCAACGATTGCTCGATGTCGCTGGTGGACGTGACGCCACAGCGCGCGACGGTCGTCAGCCGGTTCACGCCGCCGTGGGAAAACAAGCCGCCATGTCTCTCTCATCCGGTGATCTGCGGCGGCCGGCTTTACATCCGCCACTTGAACGAACTGTTCGCTTACGATGTGCGCGCCGGGCGTTAGCCTTTGCCTTCCTTATAATCCATGAAAGCGCTGGTTCTTAAAACTTACAAGCAGTTCACCTGTGAAGATGTGCCGGTGCCGGAGTTCGGGCCGGACGAGGCGCTCATCGCCGTCAAGGTGTGCGGCATCTGCGGCAGCGACGTGCATGGCATGGACGGCAGCACCGGGCGGCGCCGGCCGCCGATTATCATGGGTCATGAGGCGGCAGGCGTGATCGCGAAGACCGGCGGCGCGGTGACCGGGTGGAAACCGGGCGACCGTGTGACGTTCGACTCGACGATTTATTGCGGCCAGTGTGACTTCTGCCATGCGGGCAGGATCAACCTTTGCAGCAACCGGCGCGTGCTCGGTGTCTCGTGCGATGAATACCGCCAGGACGGCGCGTTTGCGGAGTTCGTGGCTGTGCCGGCGCGCATCCTTTATCGCCTGCCGGACGCGCTGTCATTCGAGCACGCAGCGCTGGTGGAGCCGTTGTCCATCGCGCTCCACGCCACGCGAATCGCGCAAGTGTCGCGCGGTCAGGCGGCGGTGGTCATCGGGGCAGGCATCATCGGCTTGATGCTGGTTCAGGCGTTGCGAGCGGCAGCGTGCGAGCAGATCATTGTAGTGGATGTTGCGCCAGAGCGTCTGGCTATGGCGGCGCAACTCGGCGCGACTGCCACCATCAATTCCGCCAACGCCGACGCGCCGGCGGAAATCCTCTGGCTTACAAATAATCGCGGCGCGGACCTGGCCTTCGAGGCGGTTGGTATCACGGCGACAGTGGACCTCGCGGTGCGCAGCGTGCGCAAAGGCGGCGCGGTGACACTGGTGGGCAATGTCACGCCGAAGGTGGAACTTCCGTTGCAGGTCGCGGTGGCGCGCGAGCTGACCATTCGCGGTTCGTGTGCATCAAGCGGCGAGTATGCCGACTGCCTGGATCTGCTGGCGCGCGGCACGGTGCAGGCGTCGCCGCTCATCAGTGCGGTTGCTCCGCTCGCGGAAGGCGCGGCGTGGTTCGAGCGTCTCTACCGCAAGGAACCGGGCTTGATGAAAATCATTTTGAAACCGGGCGAATGAAATCCGAACGAAAACCATGAACACCAACCTCTTTGACCTCACCGGCCGCGTTGCCATCGTCACGGGCACGAGCCGTGGGCTGGGCCAGTATCTCGGCCGCGCGCTTGCCCACGCCGGCGCAGACCTCGTCATCACCAGCCGCGACACGAAAACGCTGGCGCCGTTCCAGCAGGAAATCGAATCGCTCGGCCGCCGCGCGTTGCCGCTGGCGCTCGACGTGCGCGACCACGACAGCATCCAACAGATGGTGGCCGCCGCCGTCGCACATTACGGGAAGATTGACATCCTCGTGAACAACGCCGGCTGCAACGTTCGCAAGCCGGCGCTGGATGTGACCTGGGATGATTGGAACCTCGTGCTCGACACCAACCTGCGCGGCACATTCTTCGTCGCGCAGGCCGTGGCGCGGCACATGATTGAGCGGAAATACGGCCGCATCATCAACATCGGCTCTGTGACATGCGTTGCCGGCTACGCAGGACTTGGCCCCTACGGCGCGAGTCGTGGTGGTGTGAAGCAGCTCACGATGAGTCTTGCCGACGACTGGGGCGTCCACGGCATCACTGTGAACTGTCTCGCGCCCGGCTGGTTCAAGACCGCGCAGAACGCGGTAATGTATGAGAACAAGGAGTGGGTCGAGTATCTCTGCGACCGCATCCCTCTGAAACGTCCCGGTCAGCCGCAGGACCTCGATGGCGCAGCGGTGTTTCTGGCGTCGGAAGCGAGCGGTTACATCACCGGTCAGACGCTGCTGGTGGACGGCGGCATCTCCACCGGCGCGACACGCGCATTGCCGAAGAAAAAGTGACCACCGATGCAAACCGGACGCATCCGTCTGATCGAGCCGACGCTGGAGATGGAGCAGGCATAGCGGGATTATCTGCGCGAGTTCATCGCGGCGGGCACGTTGGCTCCTCGGTGCGGCCCGGCGTCGGAAAGGTCATGCGACGCAGATGCTGGCTTTGGTGTTGGAAACGCACGTGTGATGTGACCCAAACGAGTCTTGATCATGTGCAATACCGCGAACATCGGCTCAGCCCGTGCGATCCAGAAGAACAGCGGCAAGCTGGCAACTGAATCCGTCGCCGGGAACGGCCGGTTGACCTTCCGGTATGGGAGTCAACTGTAGAAAGAGTAATCTCAGACGCAGATTTCCTGTAACAAATCTCCGGTTTTGCTTCACAGGAAGATATGTGGATTCACCTGAAGCGAGTCCGGTTATGTCTGAGTCGAAAAAATGTCGGATTCTTGTTCACAGCGGGTTGTATATGGGTGAAACCATGAATTACGATGGCCAACTGCTCACGGATTTCGTGGAACACGCCGCTGACGGCGCGTTCACGGAATTGGTTCAGCGTCACGTCCATCTGGTCTATGCCACCGCGCTGCGCCGGACCCATGGCGACAACGGCCTGGCGGCGGATGTGACACAGCATGTGTTCATCGGGTTGGCCCGAAACGCGAGCCGGCTCCGGCGCGAAGGCAGCGTTGCCGGCTGGCTGCATCATCACACGCTCTATGAGGCCAGCAAGGCATTGCGCTCCGAGCAGCGGCGCCGGGAGCGCGAACGCGAGTTTGCCATCATGAATTCCACGGAATCTCCCGACGCAGTTTGGGCGCAACTTGCGCCGGTGCTGGACGACGCCTTGGGCCGTCTGGCCGTCAGCGACCGCGAGGCCTTGTTGTTGCGGTTCCTTGAAGACCGCGACCTGCGCGCGGTTGGTTCGGCTCTCGGCATTGGCGAAGATGCCGCGCAGAAGCGGGTTGCCCGCGCGTTGGAGAAGCTTCGCGCCGTGCTCACGCGCCGGGGCGTGGCGCTGTCGGCGGTGGCGCTGGCTGGATTGATGAGCGAGCAGGCGGCGGTGGCGGCGCCGCCGGCGATGGTGACAAGCATCTGCGCTGCTTCGCTGGCAGCGGCGGCCGCAAGCGGCGCGGCCGGTTCGGTTTTCGTCGCGAAGATGGCGGCGATCCTGACGACGAAAACGAAACTCATTCTGGCGGCCACCGTGGTGGCCGCGGGCATCGCCATGCCGCTGGTGCAACAACACCGGCTTCACCAGCGCGAGGAAAAAAGCCGTTTGGCCGGGCTGGAGCAAACCACCCCGGCGCAGGCGAATCTGGCGGCCGAGTTGCGGAAGGAGCTGGCTCTACTGAACCGGGAGGTGGCGCGGCTGCGAAGGCAGAATCAGATGTTGCGGGAGGCCCTGTTGAGCGCGGCAGCCGTGGTGCCCGCGACGGCGCTGAAAGCCGCGGACGTGGAAAATTTCGTCGCCCACTTTAATGCCGAAGTCAAAAAGACTGTGGACGCCGAGTATCGGCTGGAAGCCGATTTGAAACTGGCCTACCTCAGGGCCCGCCTGCACCTAACCGACGAACAAGCCGGGCTCATGCAGGCTTTTCTGAACTCGGCCGCTGACAGCATTACAAAAGGGTCATCACAGCGTGGTGAAAAAGAGAAGGCCAACGACGGTGAACATCAAGCCGGGGAACTGAATCGAGTTTTGCAGACATTTACGCCCGACCAGCGACACGGCTTAAAACAGTACTTCGACGATGACTTGCGCCACCTTCATCAAGTGTCGGTCTACAATACAGTGGCCGCACTGATGCCGGTGCTCCAACTCAGCCCGCAACAACAGGAACAGGCCCGCGCCGTTCTTCAAGCACTAAACGCCACCCCACGATACGGACCGGCTCTCAGCGCGAACCAATGGGAGGACGTGCAGAAGGAGTCGTTGCGTGTTGTGCTGACGCCGGCGCAACAACTGTCTTATGAGCAGTTCATCAAGGTACGGCGCGAGATATATGGGGACTGACGAACATGACGGGCGATGCAAGAAATCAAACACCGGCGCGTGATACCGCCGCCGGGAGGCCGGAAGCAGTATGAACAGGAAAGTTTGCCATATCGCATGGGGAGCGGCGGTCGTGGCGGTGGCCATGGCCATTCCCTGGGTGTCCCGGGTGGCACCGCGCGTGTCCCGACCGACAGCCGCCGGCATGCTGCCCACGCAACCGGCGGTGCAAACCTATCTCGTGGAGGAGTTGCAGCAGAAGCTGGCCCAACGGAGCCGGGAGGTGGCGCGGTTGAAAACGGAGAATCGGGTGTTGTGGGGAGGATTATCGAACGCCGTGGCTGCGGCGATTGGGCCTGCGCCGGAGGGCGCAACCGAGGAGGACGCCGCCAGGCGCGTGTTCGCCGAAATGCACAAGCGCTTCTCCACAGAAGTCCGGCAGGGAAACGCTTCAGAACTGGCCACGCTGGCAGTCCGCCTGCACTTGAGCGATAAACAAACCAAGACCGTACTGGAAGCGATGGAAAAAGAATACGAAGAGTCCATGATGTCTGGCAACCTCAAGCTGGGCGAAATCAATGATCAACGGGACGAACGGATCTTCAAACCGATCCTCACCCCGGAGCAGTGGACTGGCTATCAACAATACCGGGCCGAAGAGCGGAGCCGGGAGGTGCAAGTGAGTGCTCAGAGTGAACTGATACGATGGTCCATCTGGCTCCAGCTCAGCCCGCAACAACAGGAACAGATCAGCCCTATTCTTCAGCAACAATACGCTGCTAAACAGGGAGTTTCAGATATTGCTGTTCGCGACCAAATACTCGATGACACAATAAAGGCGTTGCGCGCCGTGCTGACGCCGGAGCAACAACAAGGTTACGAGAAGATCATTCAGTGCAAGCGAGAAGGCGCCAAGCTCTTGCATAACCTTGTTTACGGCTCGCAAGATCCAACACCGGCGCGGTGAAGATTTCCTGTAACAAATTCTCGGATTCGCTTCTGAGGTAGGTGTATGAATACGTCACAGGCGAATCCGGCCATGCCGAACGGAAACACATGCCCTCAATGCGGCGCCGCGTTGCCGGCGGGCGCGCTGGCGGGACTTTGCCCAGCGTGCCTGCTCAAGCAAGGCGCTGCCGCCGATACCGCGCTGCCGCCCGGAGCAGCGCCATTCACGCCGCCGAGCGTTGCTGATCTGGCGAAACTTTTCCCGCAGTTGGAAATCCTCTCGCTCGTCGGCCAGGGCGGCATGGGCGCGGTTTACAAAGCGCGCCAGAAACATCTCGACCGGATCGTCGCGCTGAAAATCCTGCCGCCCGCCGTCAGCCACGATCCAAAGTTTGCCGAGAGGTTCACACGCGAGGCCCGGGCGCTGGCCAAGCTCAACCATCCGAACATCGTCACGCTCTACGAGTTCGGGCAGGCCGACGGGTTGTTCTACTTCCTGATGGAATTCATGGACGGCATGAACCTGCGGCAGTTGCTCAACGCAGGCCGCGTCACACCGAAAGAGGCGCTGGCCTTTGTTCCGCCCATCTGCGACGCGCTCCAGTTCGCGCACGACCGCGGCATCGTCCACCGCGACATAAAGCCGGAGAACATCCTGCTCAGCAAAGGCGGTCAGGTGAAGATCGCCGATTTTGGCGTGGCCAAGATCGTCGCGAGCGAACCGGCAACAACCGCCGCTGGCGGGGCCGTTGCGCCTCTTCCCGCGCAGACCGATGGGGGCTTGGTGATGGGCACGCCGCAGTACATGGCCCCGGAGCAGACAGAACATCCGTCGGAAGTGGATCACCGGGCCGACATCTACTCACTGGGCGTCGTGTTTTACCAGATGCTCACCGGCGAACTGCCCAAGGGCAAGTTCGAGCCGCCGTCGAAAAAGGTGGTCATTGACGTGCGCCTCGACGAGGTCGTCTTGCGCGCACTGGAGAAGGAACCTTCGCGGCGCTACCAGCAAGTCAGTGAAGTCAAGACGCAGGTGGAGACCATCGCGACCACTCCACCTTCACCCGGCGCATCCGCCCAGACTGCGCCGGCAAGCGCGCCTGCGGCGGGCCAGACGTGGCAATCCCCGACGATGGGTTGGGGCCATTTCATTGGCTACTTGTTCGGCATCACTTTCACGTCTCCGCTGGCCTTCAAATGCGCGAATCTCTCCGCGCTTGGCTTTCTCGGTTCGCTTGGTTGCTTTGGCTACGTATCTCCCGAATGGCAAGGGTGTTTTGGTTTCTTCGGTCTCGCGGGTCTGTTTGGCTTGATTGGCGTTGCTTTCATGATCGAGATGGCTGCCCGGAGCAAACGAGGGGAACCATCGGCGCGGCAATTCGTCGTCGTAGGGCGGCGCGGCGGGAAGGCGGTCGTCAATTGGCCCGGTGTCCTGCTCTCCTTCGTCCTGATGCTGGCCATCATGGAGGTCGCAACGATTGTGGCATCCTCGGCCTTGGAGGAAAGAATCAACACAAACGCCATGCTTGTTACGTTCTTCTCTGCGCTCATGATTACCGGCATCCGCATCCGACGCGGACAGACAATGCCGGTGGATCAGTTGATGTCGCTGGATACGCCGGTTTTTGGTGTCCCGGCGTCGAGCAGACTCGCTCAACAAGCAGCGAATCCGCTGCCCCTTCTGCAGTTCTGGCAGGCATTGGAGGATGAGGATTATGCGCGGGCTTGGGGGCTGGCTGCCCCGTATTTTCAGCGGGACGTTGGCAAGGATGAATGGATGGCGCGGATGGAAAAGAACCGCCGCCCGCTGGGCAAAGCTGTGCGGCGCGAACAGTTTCCTTTCTGTTGGCTTAACGTCGGGATACGCCATGAAACCCGCTGCAAGACCACTTTCGGCAACGAGCGGACGGCGATGGAAACGGTGGTCGCCGCGCTGCAACCTAATGGCGAATGGCGGATTGAAAGCTATCGCCTCGATTTGATTGATGCTGTTCCGGCAACGCCGCCTGCGCCATCGGCTGTTAGTGTCCCGGCTTCAACCGGGCCGGAACCGAGGCCGCCTCAAGGCGGGACACCAACGGCGGGGGCGGCCGCACAGCCCGCGGTGGCAACCGGAGAAGTCTGGCGGCGTCTCCACTGGCCGGACGTGTTGCTGTTCTGCGGGACGCTCGGACTGGCGGTGTTGGGCGTCAATCTCGCCATTGCCCTGATGCTTTGGCTGCTGACGGAGGAACCTTGGCCGATGTTCCAACCCCGCGAATTGCCGTGGGTGTTCGGGTTGATGGCGGTATGCGTCCTCATGCGCATAGCGGCGCTAAAACTGGGGGCCAGCGATGCGGCACGACCCGCAGCCGCGCCGGCAGCCAAGGTCAGCACGGCGAGAAAAATCGTCGGTGCGTTGCTGGTGATGGTCATGGCGGCTGTCATGGCCGTTGGCGTGACGGTGCTCACCTGGGCTTGGACGCGGACGATCTCTGCGACCGGTTTGGTTGACAGCTACTCAGTGGCCGACATGGCCCGGATTGCGGTATGGATTGCCATAGCAATCGTGGTGGGTTGGTTGATCCTCCGACATGTCTGGCGCGCTCCGGGCAAACCACGGCTGTCACTCGTTGTTCAACGAGAGGGGCAGCGGGTGATTCACTGGCCAGTGGTTCGGATTGCGCTGCTTCGAATTGGAGTGATTCTCGCGGTGCTGTGGTTTGTGCAGGCTGGCGCATTTATCATCGCCGTTTTGACCCTCCTCCTGTTGCTTAAACTGGCATTCTCCTTGATTCGAGGTTGGACGATGCCGTTGGATCAATTGTCCGGTTGGAGACCAGAAGCCGTCGCCAGCGCGCAGCATCGCGGACCTAGGTTATTCTGGGGGATTCTGGTGGGTGTGGCTGTCGCCCTGGCAGTGCGCACGTGGGTTGTTGTTCCCTATTATGCGGCGTCCGATGTCGTTGCCCCGGAGATTCCGCAGCAAAGCTATGTCTGGGTTTCCAAGCTGGCTCGCACCTACTCGCCCGGCGATATTGTTGTCTACCGGGCCGGCAGCAAGGCAATGCTCGGGCGTGTGGCCCAAGCAGGTCCGGCAAACGGCACGCTTCAGGTTGGGCGTGGAAACGTGCCACCTCAGTCAGTTCCGGTTTCCAGCGTCGTTGGCAAAGTGATCTTCAATACCCGGGTCGCGGCTCCGTTGCCTGCACATCCTCGCGTGCCGCCAACGCCCAACGCCTTTCCGACAATCTCCAGCGTTGTGGTACATCACAGAAGAGTCGTCATCGAGGGATGCGGCTCAACGGGCGCGCGATTCGTCATCGGGGTAGGGAAGGGACATCTTAGCTGCTTCCTCAAGGATTCTCCGTTTACTGCCACCATCGAACGCCCGATGTGGGGACGCGGCTTCAACTGCACCATCAAGGATCCGCGCGGCAACGTGCTCTTTACCGCCGGTGGCAACAGTGTTGGTCCCATGACGGAGCAGCAGGGCCGGATCGTGTTTTGCGAAGGCACGCTGTCGTCTGAACCGGACGGCGCGTATGTCATCGGCGAGTTTCGCCCCGACAGCGGTTTGCCATCGCCAATCACGGTTCGGGTGGAGAAACCGTCTGCAACGAAAACTCTGGCGAATGCCAAACTCGAGGTGCTGCGTGTGCAGCTTCGTCAAGCCCGGGAGGCCCTGCTTTTGTCCGAGGCACGGTTCAAGACAGGTACGCTTGCGTTTCCGGAGTTTCAAGCGGCGAAAGACAAGGTGGAATTGCTGGAAGCCGAGATCACCGGCGACCCCGTGCAAGTCGCTCGAGTGCGGCTGGCAGCAGCGCAACGTCAGCTTCAACATGCCGAGGCACTCTTCAAGGGGGGAGTCATGGCTGCCCCTGACTATCAGGCGGCCAAGAATGCCGTCGAACTGCGGCAAGCCGAGTTGCGCGTAGCTGAAGTCGAAGCTTCGCAAACCGGCATGCCGGCCGCCATCCCGGCCGGCGCAACCTCTTCCCAGACCAATTCGCCACCTGCGATCATTGTGGGTTCCTATGACTTTAGAAAATCCGATGCCTATCGCAAGCTGTCGGCAGAGGATCGTGAGAAGTTGGAGCAGGTAACGCGCGACTTCATGTTGCTGTGGACATCTCTCGAAAGATTTGCGGACGAGCATGATGGCCAACTGCCGGATACACTCGACCAACTTGTGCCGCAATATTTCAGTGAATTGCCGGCGGACCCATTCGCCACAGCAAAGACGGCGCAAGAAGGCGCGGCAGGTTATCAAAAGTCAAAAAGCGGCTGGGGATATCGTTACAGAAAAGGCGCCCCTGGCAACCGCGCGTGGATTGTGGCCAGCGCGGGCTTGCCCAACTTCCCGTATCTTGCGGAAAAGGGCAACGTCGGCTTGGGCCTCTGCAAGGGAATCTGGCTTTCAGGTAAAAATTTCGTTTCTGTCAAGGTGGTCCAGAAGCCCATCGCGCAAGATGCCCAATCTCAAACGACTCCCATGCCAGCACCATCCCAGGCAGCGCCAGAAGTCCTTTGGAGTCAGCAACAGACGGAGCAATCCATGGCATACAAGATCATGGTGTTGGTTGCGGGGGCGACTGCGCTTGTCATTATTGTGTTGTCAGTCTGGTTTGGAAAGAAAGGTGACAAACCGCAGCGCATGGGGCGGCTGGCGCTCTGCCTGTGCCTTGGCGGGCTGATCTTGCCCGCGATGCTGATCGCTATGGGGGTGGCGCCGCAAACACCGCCCGCAATATCGTTGTGGCTCGGCGTCATTGGCATCACCAGCCTGTGTGAACTGGCTGCCATCGTGTTGGGCATCATCGGCTGGAAGTCGGGCGCTGGCAAAACGGCGGTGATCGTGGCGGCGGTGCTGCCGTTCTTGGTGGGGCCGGGTAGCCTCGTCGCTTCTTGTGTGTTTGGCGTCGTCGCGGGTCTGAAGGATGGACGCGCCCGAGTTGAACAGCGTAATCGGGTCTATCTGGAGAGGATTGAAGCGGTGCTCCGCGTGGAGACCCCGAAGAAGTTGGAGGGTTTCCATGTGCGTTGCGACCACCTCAAGGTTGTTGTGGCGCAGGATTGGACGCGGGCTGATATCATACTGACCAATCCGCAGGAGTTGCGCAGCGTGGGCGGCAGCAACGTTTGGGTGAACATCAAAGGCACGTTGAACGCGCGCCCCGTCGGCGATGGCCATTGGGAAGTCACCGGCAACGAACAACTGGGCAATGTCCGGTTTACGGTGAAGTGGCCGGAGAACTTGAAGCCGTCGCCTGTGCCGCAGGCGAGTGCCGACTTGCCGGAGATCGAAAGCGTGGTGGTCAGCGCGGATAAGGCGGTCGTCAAACAACGCAATTTTAATGGTGAGGGGATGATTTTCACGTTCGGTACGATGACCAATCGTTGGACGCCCGGATATCTGTATCTCGACACCCTGTTTGATGTCACGATCGAGAGAGGTTGGTTTGTACGCGGTGTCAATTGGGTCGTCAAAAGCAGGCATGGCATCTATGCGTCCTATAGACTTGATGGCCCGCCGGGTCCAATGCTTGGGAAGATTGTGTTTCGCCCGGGCACGCCAGCACCCGAAGCGGATGGTTCGTATGTCATCGGCGAGTTCAATTCTGAAACCGGCCAGCCGCTGCCGATCGCAGTGCGGCTGGAGAGAGAGAGCAAGCAGACCGCTTCTCGTGCCGAGGCAAAGCCGTTGCCGCGCCTACAATTCCGTCTCGTGGCCGACGCCAGTGATACCGCGCCCACCGACACACTTGCCGATCCGGGCAACAACCAACCACTACACGTTCGCAGGGAAATTCTGCTCGATGAATCCGCCGTGGCTCGCGCCTCCGTGGTGGTCTCGCCAGAGCGTGGCGTGTCGGTGGAGGTTGACTTCAACGAAGCTGGCGGGAAACGGTTCGCCCAGATCACCGGTGCGAACATCGGCAAGCGCCTCGCGGTAATCTTCAACGGCAAGGTGCTCTCCGCGCCGACGGTCATGTCGGTGATTCGCGACAAAGCCGTCATCGCCGGCCAGTTCACCGCCGCCGAGGCCAAGGCAATCGTGGATGCGCTCAACGCGTCCAAGGGGGGGAAGCCGTCGCCCGCCGTGCAGCGGCGCAGCGTGGACAAGCCCGTGCGCGATTTCCCGGATACCGCCGACCTCTCGACACCCGAGACCGCCTGCGCCGCGTGGCAGCGGGCCGTCACCCGCGCGGATGCGGAGGCACTCTCCGATTTAAGCGGGTTGGCGTTAAGACGGGACGAAGTGGAGCGTTCGCTTTGTGGACTCGAAAAGCGCGATCCCAACGGCATGGCCGTTTACCAGAAGGCCGTTGCGGACTCGCGCATCGTGGAGGTGTTGACGTGGCGCGATGACTTGGCGAGCGTGATCACGTATTTGCCGCTTCCGCCGGGCAAGGACCGCCACCCGTTCAGCGGGCGGACGTTCGGGCGGATTGACGGCGAGTGGAAAAACCTGGGCGAAGACCGCTTCCCCACCGCCGATGACACGCGGGAGGCGTTTGCGCGGCACGCGGACGCGGCCTGGAAGCAATTGGAAAAAATCCGCAACGAGCGCGCCAAGACACCTGAGGACGAACCGTCGATGCTGGAGAAGCAAGAACTCGCCGCCTTCAGCGTGCCGCCGGACGAGAGGTTTCATCTCGTCCGCAGCCGCCACACCTGGATTGGCAACGACGGCGAACCACTGGCTTACAACGAATACGACAAGCAATGCAGCGTGATCCCGGCTGCCTACACGGTCGTTCTTTCTCGGCCCGGGGAGGGCTTTTCGGACTTTTACGGGGCGCGCACGCTCTCTCGCTGGCAAAGCCGCGAGGACGTCAGCATGGATCATCCCGCGTCGGAGCCGCTGGTCAATATCGTCCTGCCCGGGGCGATTGATCTGCCGGCTTATCAGTTGTTGTGGCAGCCGTCGGTCCAACAGGCGCTGAAACTTTCGCCTGAGCAGCGAACCCGGTTGCAGGAAATCTCGGCCCGATACTGGCCCGCGCGCCGGCAGATCGCCGGCAAGGAACTGGCCGATACCGAGACGGCCGAGTATAAGGATCTGGCCGCACAAGCCGTCAAAGCGCGTTCCGGACTCGTGCGGCCAACCAGCATGGGAGACAAGCTGCCGTTCTCCAAAGAGTTGATCGTCAAACTGGAGCGGCAATGGAGCGATACCCGCCGGGAAATCGAAGCGGTCTTCAAGTCCGAACAGTTGCGCGCCCTGAAGGAGTTGACCTTCCGCACCTTCGCCTTTGGCAGCGGCGTGATGTTCGAGCCGGGGGTTTTGCAGCGGCTGGGCGTGCCCCAGGATCAGCAAGACCAGTTATCCGTCCTGGAGCGTCAGTTCCGCAAAGAAAAGCAACACCGGCTGCGCGCCATGGTCCGGGGAAAGGTCCAGAAGATGATGGCCGTGCTAACGCCGCAACAACAGGCGGAACTCCGCCGGCAATACTCGTCCGACAAGAATCCCGAAGCCAGCTGCGCGAGCTTTCCGTATCCCATGCTGCCGTCGCGCTTGCCTGACAGCGGAGCGGCCGAGGAATTGGGTCTTACCGCCACGCAGCGCCAGCGCGTGCGGAAGATTGTCAACGCGCATCGGACGACGCTCGGCGAATTCCAGATGCAGGAGCAGAAGCTCGCCCCGGGGGACGAGAAGGGGTTCCAGGCCATCGCCGGGAAGCGCCGGCAGGAAAAGGCGGACCTCCGCAAGCAGATCGAAGCGGCGCTCACGCCCCAGCAGTGGGTCGCCTTCAAGGAAATCGCGTTTGAGAACCAGGTCGTTTCTTCGCTGCGGGGTGCACTGCGTGACGGGAGTGTACATGGCCTGATCGAGTTGACGGAACCGCAGTGCGCCGCTCTGCGCGCCATCGAGACCGAATATTTCGACCAGCCCCAGCAAATCTATTGCGAGATGACCGATAAGGCGCTGGCGGCCTTCACCCCCGCGCAGCAGGAAAAGCTGCGAGCGGAAGTGGACCGGCTCGGCTGGTAGGCGGCCGCCGGCATGGAGATGATGCGGCTGGGTCGCTGCCATCGTCTGCCAGCCAAATGATGAAAGGAGAGAGGCGCTTGAGAATCCTGCTTGCAGCGTCCAAATGAAAACGCACACTATTACGGAGTCAGATCGAGAGTGGGTAACGACTGTCGTGGCACAACACTTTGGCACGTCGGGAATCGTCTCTCGTGGAATCCGTCATGATACGCGTTCTTTGCCAGGATTGGTGTTTGAGCAAGATGGCGGGAAGCTCGGGTTGCTCTGCTATAACATCGTGGGCGCTCGATGCGAGGTCGTTGCCCTCATTGCGCTTCGTCAGCGCCAGGGGATTGGACGCCGGTTATTGTCGGAGATGGCATCGGTTGCGCACGCGCGTGGATGCATGTGTCTCTGGCTTGTGACCACAAACAACAACCGCTCTGCCCGGCAGTTTTTTGAGGCGCTCGGTTGGAATCGGGTCGCGGTTCATCGGGGTGCGGTCACTGCTGCGCGCCGCCTGAAGCCTGAGATACCGATGCACGACGGCGATGGCACGCCCATTGAGGACGAGATCGAATATGAATACCCATTGGAGAAATAGGGAATCGAGGACGTTACCAGGAATTCTGACAGCCGTGCTTCTTTGTGCGAGCGGTTCGGTCTGCGCAGTCGCCGCAGCCGCTGCCGCTGGCTCCTCCGCGCCGCAGGTGACGGCGACTCAGCCTGTCAATGGCACCACGGACGTGTCGGCGGACTTGAAAGAAATCGTTGTGAGCTTCGATCAGGACATGGATCGCGGCGGGGCGTCGTTCACCGGCGGCGGGTCTGAGTTTCCGAAGCTGCGCGGCAAACCGTTTTGGCGCAGCGCCCGCGAGTGCGTCCTGCCGGTGGAATTGGAGCCTGGCCACCCATACGTCGTTGGCATCAACAGCGCCCGACACGCGAACTTCAGGAGCGCGGGCGGCGTGCCCGTGCAGCCGCTGGTGTTGCGTTTCACGACACGGGCGGCTACAAGCGGGGTATCGCCGGCGGCCGCATCGCCCGCTAATCACGCCGAAGCGGTGCGGCGGTTGCGAGAGGCTGTTGAACATCACTACTCACACCGCGAAACGCACACGGCCGATTGGGCGTCGCTCTGGCCGCGATTCGAGCCGCGGTTGAAAGCGGCGGCCTCGGCGCGTGAGTTTGCCGTTGTCGCAGGTGAGATGCTCGCTGCGACGCACGATTCGCACATCTGGCTGGAGGTCGACGGCAAAACGGTGCCGGCGTTCCGGCGCAACGTCACACGCAATGTCGCCCCGGAGTTGTTGCCGCGGTTGGTGTCGAAATGGACGCAACAGAACCGGACGGTCGCTACAGGCTGGGCCGCGCCACGTGTGGCCTACATCGCGATTCACTCGTGGAATCGCACACAAGGACGCGGCCCCTATGAGGCGGCCTTCAAAGCGTTGGAAGAATTCCGCAGTGCGCCGGCGCTCATTGTGGATGTGCGCCTCAACAGCGGTGGCAGCGACAGCATCGCCGGCGAGTTTGCGGGTTGCTTCGTCGAACGCCGGGTGCTTTATGGGCGGACTGTTACGTTGGATGCAAAATCATCCACTGGTTTCAGCGCGCCCCGCGAGCGTTGGTTGGAGCCGTCGGCGGGGCGTCCGCACTATGGCGGCAAGGTCGCGGTCCTGATCGGCCCGGCAAACATGAGTTCGGCCGAGTCATTTATCCTGATGATGAAACAATCGCCTGCCGTCACGCTCATCGGTCAGCGCACCTATGGCAGTTCCGGCAACCCGAAGCCACACGCCCTCGGCAATGGTGTGACGGTGTATCTCCCATCGTGGAAAGAGTTCGCTCCCAACGGTGACGTCATCGAAACCCAAGGCGTTGCTCCCGATGTGGAGGTGCCGTTTTCGCGCGAGGCCCGGCCCAATCGCGACGCGGTGCTTGAAAAAGCCGTGCAGATGCTGAATACCAGCGTCACTCGCTAATTATCGTCACAACAAGCCCGGCCCAAAACAACGAGAGGAGAATGAAAACGCTCGCGGGAATCATGTTGGCGACCGCGTTTGCCGCGTTCCTCTTGCTTCCCGGCCGGATCGGCGAAGCTTCACCGCCTGCTATTCTGGCTGCTGCTGCCGCGCCGTTGAACAGTGCTGATATCCAACCCATCCGGAAAGACACTGTGGTTTTGACCCAAGGTTGGCTGGCGGATAATACCTCCAGTGCAAGCAAGACCGTGGAAGTCTTTCTCACAGGAAAGGAACAGGCCATCGTTGAGAGATTCGTGAAGAAGGTAGATGAGCCGGTTCACGACCGGTTTCCCAATGCTTTGGATCATGCGCTCGCCGTCTTGCTTGCCAAAAGCTATCCAAAGCCGGATGTCACGCGATTGGCACGAGCCACTGTCGAGTCACTCTGCAGGGAGTTCGAGCGGCAAACGAACGGCAAGACCGCAACGGCTCAACAGGAAACATGGGTGTCAGCTGTCTCGCAAACAGGAAGCTTTGATTCGATTCTCAAAGAGTTCGTGTCGCTTGCCCCGGCGACGACCGATCAAAACCGGTTGATTGATGCGGGGTTGAATGGAATTCTCACAAACGCAGGCTGGGTGCTCTCCAAAGACCAGATCGAAGACGTCAAGAGAATGGCCAAAGCTCGCGAGACGGCGACAGAAGAACGAGGCTTTGTCGGTTTGAGGTTGCACCGGTGGCCTGTCGTGGAACTTGTGTCCGGTGGCCCGGCTGCGGACGCAGGCGTGCGAAACGGGGATGTTGTGGTTGCTGTGAATGGAAAAGGAGTGGCGGAAGCCAGCACAACACAGGACGCGCTCAAGATTCTCCAAGGGCCGGTGGGCAGCGTTGCCAGACTCACGGTAAAGCGCGACGGCATGATGCTAACCTTCGACGTCACGCGCGCTGGGTCAGCGGTCAGGGTGGAGGCGCGGCAAATCGAGCCCCACGTCCTGCTCATCACCCTTCCGACGTTTGAAGGGGCCGGCATTGCGGACAGGGTCAAGCGGATGATCCAGGGACGGACGAACGATCAGAGAGCCGTTATCGTATTTGATCTGCGGGACAATGTGGGAGGCCGGCCCGAAGAAGCCAATGCCGTTGCGGACATGTTCCTCGATGGCAGGCTGCTTCAGATTCTGGCGTTTCGAGACGGTCGCCTCGTCGCGTTCACGTCCCACCCGGGTGCTCGAACCGCGGCGCGGCTGATTCTCTTGATGAACAGGAACTCGGCAAGTGGGGCGGAGATGCTGGCCATGGCGTTGCGCGATAACTCCAAGGCGACCCTCGTTGGCGAAGAAACAGCCGGCGCTCTGTTCGGCAAAGACATGGCGGAGCTGGTGGGCGGGAAGACGATTTTCTTTCGCACCGAACCGACAGTGCTTTCAATAACAGGACGCGATTATTCAACGACCGGAATTCCGCCGGACATCCAGGTCCGAGATTCGAGGAGCAAAGAGAAGGATGATATCCTCCTTCGCGCACTGGAACTTGCCAAGCAACCCGTGTCATATATACCCGAGCGACAATCTCGATGACACTCCCTGTATGACTTCCAGCACCAACACAACGCCACCGACGCCCGACGTGGGGTTCGTTACCACGCGCTGGACCCATGTGCTCGCGGCGGGGCGCAAAAGCTCACCCCAGGCCGATGTCGCGCTGGAGGAGCTTTGCCGCGTCTATTGGTATCCGCTTTACGCCTACGTCCGCCGCCACGGCCAGTCGAAGGAGGACGCCGAAGACCTCACGCAGGCATTCTTCGAACGATTCCTCCAGAAGAATTATCTCGAAGGCTTGAGCAGCGAGCGTGGCCGGTTTCGTGCGTTTCTGCTGGCGTCTCTGAAACATTTCCTCGCCAACGAATGGGACCGCTCCGGCCGCCAGAAACGCGGCGCGCGCGCCATGCATCTCTCGCTCGACTGGCGCGAC
Source organism: Verrucomicrobiota bacterium (assembly GCA_016235595.1). Classification (GTDB taxonomy): domain Bacteria; phylum Verrucomicrobiota; class Verrucomicrobiia; order CAIQCK01; family CAIQCK01; genus CAIQCK01. The sequence continues at coordinate 444,395 of JACRJX010000041.1, read as the reverse complement.
GCTGACACGCGCTACCAACTGGACCTGCGCGATGACCTCAGCCCGGACAGACTCTACGACCGCGCGTGGGCGGTGGCGTTGCTGGAGCGCGTCGTGGGCCGACTGCGCGACGAGTGCGGCGCCGAGGGGAAGACGGAGTCGTTCGCGTATTTGAAGCCGTTGCTGATGGCGGACAAGTCAGCGATTTCCTATCCGCAAGCCGCTGCCGCGCTGGGCATCTCGGAGGACGCGGCACGTGTTGCGGTGCACCGCCTGCGCCGTCGCTATCGTGCCTTGTTGCGCGAGGAAGTTGCCCAGACGCTCGCCGAGCCTGCGTTGGTCGAGGAAGAGATGCGAGCGCTGTTCGCAGCGTTCACGTAAGCGTATGAGGAAATAACACGATGGCTTTGTTCTTCAGTTTTTGGATGTTTTTGCCGCGTGAGCGGCAGTATGATGTGATTTGGTTCAAACGTAACTAAAAGGAAAACTTTATGAGGATCGCGCTGCTTGCCACTGTGGGAGTGTTGAGCGTCATTGCCCTCGCGTTCGTGCTGCATTTGAGCAGAGTCAAACCGTCCGCTCCTCCTGAATCCGGGCCCGTGCCGCCTCGTGCGGCAGCTGCGGCGCCGAATCCCGCCAAGCTTCAGCAGGTGCTCGCCCAGCAAAGCAATGAAATCCGCCGGTTGAGGAAGGAGAAGTCGGTTCTGCTCTCAGAACTGGACCAACACATGACCGAACTGGCCAAGCCTGAGCCGAAGTCTTCCCGTGCCGGCGACCCGGCTGCTGCACCGCGACGGGCGGGCATGGGCAAAATGATCGCTGTTGCGGTCAGGCAGCAAGCCGATCTGAAACTGGCAGCCCTGAAATCCCGCCTGCGCTTGACCGATGAGCAAGCCGCAGCCGTCCAGGCGTTGTTGAGCAAACAAGCCGAACAACAGGCGGAGATGGCCTCGAAAATGTACGATGGCAAGCTGACGGCGGAGGATATGAGTTCCGGTGCGAAGTTCAACCTCGACGAGCAACTCAAACAGATCCTCACACCCGAACAGTGGACTGGCTACCAGCAATACAAGACTGACGAACAGCGTCAGCAGGTGCAGTTGGCGACGCAGGCTGAGCTAATGCAACTCTCGCCGGTGCTCCAACTCAACGCGCAACAGCAGGAACAGGTCACCAGTATTCTTCAACAGCAATACCAGCAATACATCGGTCGGCAGGGCGCTTCACCCGTGCCGGCTTCCGGCAATTGGGAGCAGATGCTGGATGCCAAGAAGGAAGCGTTGCGCGCCGTGTTGACGGCGGAACAACAGCAGAGCTACGAGAAGTTCATCGAGAGCCAGCGCGAGATGATCAAGTCCATGATGCCGCAGAGCCAGCCGGCATCGACCCCGTGATGCGGGTTGCCAAGAACGGGAGCTTGCCGCCATTTCGTGGTCAGGGCCGTTCCAATCCCGGTGTCGGATTCCTGTGTGAAGTTTCTTGAACTCCGACCGCTGATGGCAACAATCTCCCGTCAGCCATGATCACTCCCGAAAACACGGTCATCACCAACCTCGGTCCCCGAAACATCCCATCGCCGTTGCGGCTTTCCGCCCGTTGCGGCGATGGCGTTGCGCAGTTTGTGTCTGACACCGCGCGCGTCCGCTATCAGGTGGAATGTGGTGGCGACAACGATTTGCCCGGCGACATTTTCTTTGAGAAAGCCGGAGCGCGGGAGAAACTGTTCTTCGATCCGGCGAAAACCACGGCGGCCATCGTCACCTGCGGCGGCATCTGCCCGGGATTGAACAACGTGATCCGCTCGGCCTTCCTGGAACTCCATTTTAATTACGGTGTGAAGAACGTCCTGGGCATCCGCTACGGCTACGCCGGGCTGAATCCCAAGGCAGGTTTGCCGCCGGTCAAGTTGACGCAGGAATTGGTCCGGGAAATCCACGAGGACGGCGGCACGGTGCTGGGTTCATCGCGCGGCCCGCAGCCTGCAGACACTATCGTGGATTTTCTTGTCGAGCGCGGGATCAACATCCTGCTTTGCATCGGGGGTGACGGGACGCTGCGAGGCGCTTGCGATGTGGCCACTGAAGCGCAAAAGCGTGGGTTGCCCATCGCCGTGGTGGGCATTCCCAAGACCATCGACAACGACGTCATGTATGTGACGCGCACCTTCGGCATCGTCACAGCGATGGAGAAGGCGCGCCATGTCCTCGATGGCGCCCACAGCGAGGCGCACAGCGCGTTCAACGGTGTCGGCCTCGTGAAAGTCATGGGACGCGACGCGGGGTTCATAGCCGCTGGCGCCACGCTCGCGAGCCAGGACGTCAATTTCTGCCTCGTTCCCGAGGTGCCTTTCGCGCTTGAAGGACCGAATGGGTTGTTCGAAGCGCTCCGTCGCTATCTGGAAAACAGCCGTCACGCGGTCATCGTCGTTGCCGAAGGCGCCGGTCAGGATTTGTTCAAGGATCTGCCGGTCGAAAAAGACGCGTCGGGCAACAAGCGTCATGCCGACATTGGCGTGTTCTTGAAGGAACAGATTGCCGCGTGGTTCAAACGCAACAACGTTCCCGTGGATGTGAAGTATTTCGATCCGAGCTACTACATCCGCAGCGCGCCGGCAAACTGCGATGACGCGATTTTGTGCGACCAGTTTGGGCGAAAGGCGGTCCACGCCGCCATGGCTGGCAAGACCAACATGGTCGTCGGGTTTTGGAACGGCACCTTCACGCATCTGCCCATCTCGCTCGCTGTCAGCCAGAAGAAACGTCTGGATCCCGAAGGCCTGATTTGGGGCAGTGTCCTTGCCGCCACGGGCCAGCCGAGACGGTTTGTCTGAGTTTGCCGACGGCCGCAATTCGCGACCGGAAAAAACGTATTTGGGATCAACATGCGCGCTTGCACTTTCATCGTCTTTGCATTGGCAGCCAGCCTTGCCGCCGCTCAGGACGTTACACCTGACTGGACGCGGGATGGCGTGCTGGTGCGTCTGCATAACCGGCTTACAGGCGAGACGCTTGTGGCACCCCGTGGAGCCACGCCGCCAACGGGTGCGCGCGTGGCGCGCGACAAAGTGTTGGCGGCCGGCGAGGCCGTCCGGGTCACGCAACACATCTCGACCGAAGACAACGACATTGTCGTCCGCCAGGAAGCCTGCGTTAAAACACCGCCACTGATCGGCGTGTCATGGGGTATTGCGGAACTGGCCAAGGATATCGAAGTGATTGTGCCGGGCCGCAGCGGGTTGAGGTTTGGACCGGGAACGCCCGATGGCGAACAGCATTTCACATGGCCGATGGGCTGGGAGGCGCAGTTCGTGTTGCTTCAGGGCAACCGCGGCGGTTTTCTCGTGATGAGCGACGACACGACGATGCAGTTCAAGGAACTGGTCGTGCGCCGTCGCGCCGGCCGCATGACGCTCTCCTTTGAAACTCAGGCGCCTGCGCCGTTCGCCAATGCGCGTGAATTGAAGTCGGTCTCGTGGCGGCTGCGGCCGTATCGCGGCTCGTGGCTCGAAGGCGCGCGGCTCTACCGTGAGTGGGCGGAAAAGGCGTTTGACCTTGCCGCGGCGCGCGCGACACAACCGAAGTGGGCGCGTGATATTCGCGCCGTCATCATCGTGCCGATGGAGATGGAACTGCTCGATGAACTGGCCAAACGGCTGAAGCCGGAGCAGACGCTGCTCTACGTGCCGGGTTGGCGGCGCGACGGCTACGACCGCAATTATCCCGACTACACCGCGGGCGAGAAGTTTGGGCCGTGGAACGAGCGGGCGCACGCGCTCGGCTTCCGCGTCATGCCGCACGTCAACTACTTCGGCTGCGACCCGCTGCATCCGCTTTACGAGAAATTCAAGTACCAGCACATGCGCGGTTGTTTCAACAACGAGCCGCTCTGGTGGCTGTGGGAGCGGGCCCAACCTGTCATCAAGTTCGCTTACATCAATCCCGCCAGCCGCGCGTGGCGCGAACTGTTCGTCTCGCGGATGAAGGAGTTCTGCTCGAAACATCGCGTGGACGCGCTCCACCTTGACCAGACGCTCTGCATTTACAACGACAACAACGGCCTCGTAGACGGCATGAACTGCGCGGAAGGCATTCTCGCGCTCCACCGCGAACTGCGCGCCGCGCTGCCCGACGTGGCGATTTCCGGCGAGGGCCTCAACGAGGTCACGTATCGCTACGAGGAGTTTGCGCAGCGCCATCTCACCGGCCTCAATCACGCCGAAGGGACGTGGGACAACCGCTGGATCGCCGCGGCGCATCCGGTCAGTTCGTCGCTCCTGACGCCGCACACGGCCATTTACGGTTACCTCGGCATGTCCAACCCGTCGAGCGGTCCGCTCTACCAGGCGTGGCGGCGCGGTTACGACCACTTTGGCGTCATCCCGACGTTGTCGCACCCCAGCGTGAAGCAGATGCGTGAGTCGGGCAATCTACTCGCGCCGTTCTTCGCCGAAGCACAGTTCTTCCAGCACACGCAAGCGCTGCCGGACTTCACCACGCCGTGGCCGAAGGACGCGCTGATGGTTTACCGCTCAGCCGACGGCGGGCGGGCGGTGTTGCGCCGGGAGAACGGCGCGGTGCTGGTTGATGGTGACAAACGCGAGATCTACCGGCGCATCGAAGGCGTGAGCGAAGCGCGCGTGCCGGGGAGCATCGCTGGCTGGCTGGCCTACGACGAGAAGCGGCTTTTCGGGCTGGACCCATCGCAGAGTTATACGCACCAGCAATGGCCGCGCGACCTCGACGCGTTCCATATCGCGGCGCTGCCCGAAGGCGTCAGGGTGCGCCGCGCCAGTGTCGGCGACGCGACGGCGACTATCAGCCTTGATGTGTCCGATACGGAGGTGGCGCGGCTTTGGGACTTCCCCGGCCGCGTTGCCGCCGGCGTGCGGTTGCGCGATGGCGTGGAGCGGCGGAGCGATGGCCAAACATTGCAGGACGAATCCGGCGGCAACGTCGCAATGGAGTCCGACGGCATCTTCATTCATCCGCCGTGGCGCGGCACGGGACTGCCGGGCACGACGTTTGTCGAATACCGGTTGCGGTTGCCGAAACAACCGGTGATTCGTTTCAATTCCGGCGTGGGCTTGCGCAAGAACACTGGCAAATCCGACGGTGTTACATTTCGCGTCGAGGCAAGCGCCGGCAAACAACGGCTCGCGGCGGAAACACATAACGCCGCAACCGAACCCGCGCCATTGACGCTCGACCTGTCACCGTTGCGCGGGCGCGACATCGTGCTGCGGTTGGAAGCGAATCCCGGCCCGAAAGGGAACGTGAACTTTGACCAGGGGCGGTTCTTTCGACCGCGCGTTGTCGCCGAGTCGCATGAACCACGCAGGGTGGTTGTCCACAGCCCGCGCCAGCCTCGTGCTGCGTTGGGAGCCGATGGTGAGTTGCGGATAGAGTCGATGGGCGGCAATCGCTACGCCGTGTCGCTCGCGCTGCCGGGAAGTTTCCATCTGCTCTTTGCGAAGCCTCACACGGCCAATCTCCCGCTCGATCTTCGCAGCGCGCCGCACACGGCGGCGTTGGTCGCTGAAGACGGGACCGAAAGTGTGCCGCACAGTTTTATGAGTCCGTCACCCGGCGATGCGATTGTGGGCGGAGTGAAGAAGGCGGCGCTGAACGCCCATCCACCGTCGAACGGCCGGATGGTGGTGGATTACCTGCTGCGACTGCCGCCGACGCCCGCGCGGCTGGAGGCGTTCGCGGGCATCCGCGACGGTTCGAACTCCGCCGGGGTTGGCTTCATCGTGCAAGTCAACGGCCGCGAAATTTGCTCGGCACAGTTGCGCCCTGGCGCATGGAAACCACTGATCGCCGATCTCACGCGCTATGCCGGCCAGACGGTCGTGCTGAGCCTCATCACCGACGCGCTGGGTGATTTCAGCTTTGATTGGGCCGCGTGGGGTGAGCCGCGGCTGGTGTTGAAGAACCCTTGATTGCCATGAAAACAACGCTTCCTGTTCTAGTGCTCGCAACCGCCTGTGCTGTCGCTGCGCCGGCCGACCTTGCTTTCGACTGGCCGCGCGACAAGGCGTTGGTAGATCAGTGGCGGCACAAAGACAACAACACGTTCGAGCCGCAAGCGGACGAAGGGCCGCGCACGGGTGTTCATCACTGGCGCAGTGCGTTCGCGCCGTTCGAGTTCACGTGGGCGACGTTGCAATTCAAGAAACCACTCGACATGACGGACGCCGGCAGCATCCGTTACTGGGTCAAAGGCGACGGCAGCGGACATCGGTTGCAGTTCCAGCTTGGCGCGCCGGGGTTGCAGGGGCGTGGCTCGCTCTATTACGTCAACACCGCCGAGGCTGTGACGCTCGATTTCACCGGTTGGCGCGAGTGCAAGGCGTCGCTGACGCGGTTTATCACACCGACGGGTGGCGACCCGGTGCGCGATCTCGGCCAAATCGTGTTTGTGCAGTTCATGATCACACGCGTGCCGCACAGCTCGGCGACGATGGACATTCAGCTCGGCGACTTTCGCATCGTGCGCGACAGTGCCAAGCGACGGACGATAGCGGCGCTTCGAGAGCAAAGGCGGCTCGCAGAGGCCGCGCGCGTGCGGCAACAGGAACTGGAGGCGCAGCAGAACCGCGCCGCGCTCGACGAAGTCGCCCAAACGCTCCCCGGACTGCGCAAGCAGGTCGAGGCGATACCGTCGGAGCCGATCGAGGTGGCGCGCAAACGCGCCGTGCTGCTCTGGGCCGTCGAGGACGTCGAGGCTTCAGTCGCGGCTGGCATGGGCACCGCAGCGAAGGCGGTGCTGGACGATGTGCACAAAGCAACCGCGTCACTGAGTGTCGCGCCATCACCATCTCCAAAAACGGCGTCACGGAGTGGTGCGACCACAAGTCTGCTGCCGCCGGTTGTGGAAACCCAGGGCAATCCTTACTTGGAACCGGTGTTGAATGAAGCCAAACGCGTGCGAGACGTGAAACAACGTTTCCCCAAAGGTGAGGCTGGCTACAAGGCCATTGAGAACTTCTGGCAGTTTGCCGGGTTCGGGACACGGACCTATACGATGACATGGGCGGCGTGCCATCCGGCCAGCCCGTTGCGCGGCGACCCGGCACTGATCGCGCAGGCGATGCGGTGGATGCAGGGCGTCTTTCAAAACCACCGTAACGGCGACCTCAACGTCGGACGCACCGGCGGCAAGGGCATGCCCGGCCACGACCCGAACATCAACCGCTTTTGCTACGTGCCGGCGTTCGAGGCGTATCTGTTGCTGCGCGAGACATATCCCGACCTCATCCCGCAGAGCAAACGCAAGGAGTGGGAGGCGTCGGCGCGCGCGGTGACGGAGTTCCAACTCAAGACCTACGGCGAGAAGGTGGACCGCCATGGCGCGGGCTGGTATCCGAACATGGACGTTCACTATCTGCTGCTGATGGAACTGGCGTCGCGTATCCTCGATGAGCCGCGCTGGCACGCCGAAGCCGAGCGGTTTCTCAAACTCATCGCGAATTCGCTCTATCCTGATGGCGCATTCACCTATCTCGGCCGGCAGAACGAGTGCTTCGTCTATCACGAGATCAACGTGACGCACCTCGCGCGCTACTGGCAACTGACCGGCAGCCGCGTGGCGCGAGACCTCGTGCTGGCGAGCGCTCCCTACTATCCCAATAACGTCGAGCCGGGCGGCGTGCCGGAATATTACACCGACTGTTTCTGGAAGCATTACTGGGCTGGAGCGTCGGCCATCGGCCCGGATGTCGTTGCCTCGATGCTGCACATTTTCCGGCCCAAGGCGGTTGAGCTTGCGGCGCAGAACCGCCGCGTCGCCAACGTCGAGCTGAAGTGGGCAAAACCGAGCCATTACTACGCCATCTACGCGGCGACGTTATGGCGCGGTTTTCCCGAAGCGCCGCAGCGCGACGGCTACATCATCTACGACCGCGACGTGCAGGGTCCGCGCGGCCGGTTTGGGCACTGGTCGTTCGCCGGCACCACGCGCAACCACGGCAAGGGCGCGCAAGGCAAGGACACGTTCGTTGGCGCCATGCTGACCTCGCGGGAGGAAACGAGGTTCCCGCTCGACGCGGCGTTGCAGGTGGTCACGAGCCAGTTCCGGTTGCAGCCTGACGGCTTGCGCTGGCGGGTCTGCCGCTACCTATCGGCGAACGAGGAGAATGCCGTCACGGTCGCCAGGGAATTCGCGGCGTTGACGACGCGTTACCGCATCCAGAACGTCTCGTGGGGTGGCAAGTCCACGCTGACGAATTGGGAGGGCCAGCAGGAATGGCTGATGACGCCACGCCGGCTCGTCGGCACGCTCTCGATCCGGCCGCTCGCGGAAGAGAAAGCGTATTCCATCCACGGCCGCGTGCGGCTTGGCCTGAAGAAGGAAATTGAAAAGTTGGATGCAACGACGTTCCGTTACGGCGGCCTGCGCGTCCGGCTCCACGAACACAACTACGCCGACACGATCACAGAGCCATCCGAAACCTTCTACACGGATCCGCCGGAAAAATTTCGCAGCGCCGAGATCGTCCTCCGCGACGCGCACAGCGTGAAGTCCGGCGAAAAGGAACCCAGGACCTACGCCGCCGGCACGGAGCAGTTCTTCACCGTGGAAGTCCTGCCTGCTGATAGCCAGCCCGCTGCGCAGGTGAAACGTCACGAACTGCCCGGCGGCTTGCGCGCACTGGAAGTCGTGGCGGATGGCCAGTGGTTGATGGTCATCCACAATCCGCACAAAGCCGCGTCAACGGCGACCGTCACGGCACCGGGCGTTGTTAAGGTTTGCTGCTTCCAGGCGCGTGGCGAAGCGTCCGTGCCGACGGTTGCAAAACTTCGCGACGGCCAGATCCGTTGCAGCGTCCCCGCGAAGTCGCACATCGTGTTGAGCGCCGACGCAAAGAAATAATGGAAGCCGCCTGCGGTTCTTGCCGGACTTCCTGTCTCACCGCGCGACCGCGCCGAAGCACACCACTTGGCCGCCTTCGAGCGAGACGATGATGCGGCCGTCGCGGTTGACGGCGAGACCCCACGGGACCGGGGGAGCTGGCAGCGGCTGAGTCCAGAGGACTTTGCCGTCCTGCAAATCATGCGCCACCAACTCCGATGGCCTCGCGACCACGACGGCATTCGGCGCGACGGCGAGGGCGATGATGTCTTTGCACTTGTTCGCCCACAGTGGGGAGAGGTTGGGGAGTTTCGGATTGCCCCAGGAGGAGAGGATTTTCCCGGCGACAGCCGGCAGATCGTTGCGCGGGAAACACATTAGCGCAGAGCTGTTCACCCATGCGATGGCGCGGTCGCCCGTCGCCGCCAGCAGGGTTTTGTTAACGACGCTATTGTCATAGACTTGGTATTTCGGGTGCGCGTAAAGCGGTTTGCCGCCGACTCTCACTACGTTGCCGAGCCGATACAGTTCGCTGCCGCGTGGACAGATGGAGCCGGGCACTTTGTTCTTCGATACTTGGTGCAACACAGCCGGATCATTGAGGCAGCGGCCGTCGGCGATGTCGTAGATGGCGGGCGAGACAGCGTTGCCGCCGGCGAGGTAGAGCCGGCCGTCCACTACCATCATGTGTCCCTGCGCGCTGACCCCGGTGCGCGATTCGGAATCGAGATGACCGGAGGTGTTGTTCTGCCACTTGAGGTGGCCGGTGGCGGCGTCGAGCGCATAGACGTGCGTGCCGTCGTAGTTGGCGATGCCTGCCGCAACATAGGCGACGCCGTCGACGATGAGCACGCCGCTGGCGACGGGCCATGTGGATTGCAGTGAGCCATAGACCGGAATGCGCCGCTCGACTGGCGCGGCTCGAAACCGCCACAACAGCCGCCCCGTCTTCGCTTCGAAACAATAAACATAACCGTCGCCGGACCCGACGAACACGCGGCCCTGCCAGAACGAGGGCGGATAACGCACGTCGCCGCAGGTATAGCCTTTCCAGCGCATCTTTCCCGTCGTGGCGCCCAGTGCGCGGACGATGCCGTCAGAACCGCCGACGAAGGCCAGGTCGCCCACTGCGGTCGGCGCGGTCGGCGTGTACGGCACGGCTGGGTCGTCCTGCCACTTGCAGTGTGGCAGTGCGGGAACCGTCGCGAGGGTCGTCACAGTCGCGGAGTTGTTCGCGCGGAACATGGGCCAGTCGGCGGGCGATTCGTCCAAGGCCGCGAGCTTGTCGTCTCTGGCGATGAACCGTTCCAACCGCTCCGACTCGACGGCCTTGCGGTTGAAAGCGAAACTGCCCGCCGGGCCGAGGCAGGTGATGCCATACAACGTCAGATTGCAGTCGCACGTGGACGGCCACCAGTAGAGCAGGCCGTTGCCGATGGTCACGCCGTCGTGGCACTGCGCGCGCATTGGCGAGACGAGTTGCGGGAGGTTGCTGGCGCGGTCCAGGCGCGTGGAGCCTTCGCCGGCGCGGCAGAAGATGGCGTCTGTGGAGCCGGTCACACGCGAGCACGCCCGCCGGCCGAGCGGAATCTCGGCGAGGATCTTGCCGGTCAATGGATCGAACTTCCGTGACGGGTCCCGGTCAATCTGTCCGCCCAAGCCGTAGAGGCCGTCGTCGCAGATCACAATCTGGTAGTTGTCGTAAGGATGCTCCCACAGCATGCTGCCGTCTTCGGCTGAGACGGCGAGGAGTTTGCTGATGGGCGGCCCGGCAAAGTAGAGCGCCTTGTCGCTGCATCTGAGGTAAGCCGTCGTGCGCCAGTTCGTGCGCCAGTCCTGGCGCGGCAGGTAGTCACCCAGCGCGTGGAACAGCGCGGTCGCATTATCTTTCGTTTTCCGCCACTGCTCCTTGCCGGTCTTTGCGTCGAGGCACGTCAGATACGAACCGAAACGAAACGCGAAGATACGTCCGTTCTTCATGCACATGGCGCGGCTATCCATTGGCTCCGCCTCACGGTGCCGCCACAGCACTCTCTTCGTTTTTGGGTCAATCGCCAGCAGCGTCTGCCCGAAACCCCATGTGTGTTCGGGTTTGTTGTAGCCCGGCGACAGCGGGTTCCACGGCCAGCCATGCGTCTCGCGTTTGGCGCGGATGACGGGGTCGCGCTCTTCCTGCTCGCCGATGAGCGCGTAGAGCACGCCGCCCTCCAGCGCCATCCATTTCCAGAACGTGCCGCCGGCCGTCTTGGCGGGAGGCGCGATCTCGCCGCGCAACTTGCCCGTCGCCGCATCGAGGATTTTGCACGACTTGTCGTCGCCGAAGTAAACGACCGTCGGCGTGGCGATGAGCGTGCTGCGATGGACCATCAGCGCCGGCGGAAGCTCGCGTCGCCACAGCAACGTGCCGTTGTAGCCGTTGAATGCCGCGAGCGTATCGAGCCACGGTTCCTCGCGCTCTTTGAAGGCGATGTGGCCGAACAGCTTGAACACGCGTCCCCCCGACGCGACCGCCACTTGCGGCAACGGCGCGTAGCGCGGCTCGGCCAGGAACTGAGTGAGATAAGGCGCGCGAGCGACCGCGTCGCGCGAAAGCGGGTTGTTGTCCGGGCCGTGGTAGTAATGGCTCCATTCATCCACACCCGCCGGAATCGGCTTCACCAGTTTCCTGCCGCCGAGCCACGCCGCCGCCTGAGGGTGCAGGACGCGAAGCGCCTCGGCTTCCGGCATCGCAGCCGCCTCGCCTACAGCCACCAGCGCGTCTGCAACGTTGTCAGCCAGATGCAGGCTGGCAATCGGGCCGCTCTCGACAAGAATGCGTGCCCCGTAAAGGCCTGCCCTGTCCACTTGCCGCCTCGCCCGTTCCGCCTCGCCGGCTTCCGGCAATTGGACATAAACCAGCAGCTCGGTTTTCTTCGCCAGCTTGATGGCCAACTCACACTTCGGATCGCCGAGCACCACACAGATGCCGCGGGTGACACCGATTTCGGGAAGTCTTTCCGGCGGTGGTTTGGCGGGTGAGAGGGGGCAGAACACAAAGGCAAGTAGCATGAGCAACCATATTGAAGGCTTCATGGCTCTTCTCCCGTAACGCGTAGTATATACCACCGCGCCGCTCCGTTAGCGAGAATTTACACGCGGGCTCAGACTCACAAAAGCCGCTGCGAAGGCGTGGCTGGATCGCGGCCAGCTGGTCGCCTCGTTGCGCAGGGCGTTGTCAGCGGTTGCCGTTGGGCGCGACCAATGCAGTCATCGCTTCCAACATTTCCGCGCGGACGCGGTCAGCCGTCGTTCGGTCCTTCGAATCGGTCCACATCAGTTTGTCGGCGTCAGGCGCGTTGAGAACGCGGTCGGCGGCGGTGGCCAGTAGTTTCTCTGCGCGTTCGACGACGGCACCTTTTTGTCCCGCTTTCTTCGCCGCGGCGATGCGGGCGCGCAACATCACAAAATACTCGTAGTCTTCGGCGCTCTCTCGGATGGCCTCCATCTGTTTGCTGCCCGTAACGGTGGCTGGGTCGAGAAAGAGCGGTGTATAGCAGGTCGAGTGTGTCATGGCGTATTCGTTCCACGACGAACCGCCGCCGGAATCGCTGAACGCCCAGAAGTATGACGCCTCGGCGCCGTATTGCCACGCCGTCCATGCTTGCAGACGGAAATACGAATACGGGTCGGCCAGCCGCGCGCCGATGTTGCAGGAGTAAAACGCCAGCTCCATGCCTTCGGCGTGTTTTTGGGCGAAGTAGTCGCGATAGCTCGCCGCGGAACTCAGAAAATGGGGGCGGTTCGGGCAGAGGACATGGCACAGTTTGATCATCTCTTGGTTGGCCTTCAGCGGGTTGGCATGGCAGACGTCCTCAAACAGCGTCACGCCCGTGTTCGCTGCGCGGACCGCCTTCGCCCACGCCAGAATGATATTGTCGCGATGATCTTCGGCAGGTTCGTCCACAAGAAGAACGACCAGTTGCTCCGGCCGCAGTCCGCATTTCTTTGCGTGGCCGGCCCAGAATGTAATCCATTCGCGAACCTTCCCATCAAACTCCGGTGTGCCCATCTTCGCCCGGCCGATCTGCTCACCCACGGCCGCGTAGACGCAATACTGCCGCGCGCCGGGCCAGAGCCGGAGCCACTCGTCAAAGCGCGCTGTGTCAAGGTTGTGAGGAAGCACGCTGGCGGTGGCCCACGGCGAGTCCACGAAGTGCTCACGCAGGTGGCGGATGTAAGCGTCGCGGTTTTCCATCGTCACATCGCGGCCCTTGACGGCGTCGCTGTAATCCCACCCGCCGAGATGGAATTTTGGCTGATCGGGAAACCGCAGTGGATAGACGCGCAACGTCAGCGGCACGCGCAGCTTGGTTTTCCCGCGGGCCAGCGAGATCGTGCCACGATGCGCGCCGGGTTTGATGTCAGTCGGATGGAACGTGAACCAGACCTGACGCACCATGCCCGATGGCACCGTGATGATAAATGCGTCGCCGTCGCGCCGCGCTTTCGGCAACGCGGCCGCCACGGCGATGCCTTTGCGCGTGTCGGTCCATGCGACCTCATGCACGGTGACATAGGGCGGGTTCGTTCCGCCGGGCAGGCCGGCGATCTGTAAACGCAACTCAGCGGCGCTGTCTCCGGCGTTGCTGATGTTGAGCGCGCCGGCGCGATATTCGTTCTGCATCATGGTGACGCTGACAGCGCCGGTCTTTTTCGATGGCTTGCCGGTGATGTCGAGTGGGTCCCAGGGATTTGCCGGCGACGCGGCGAGCGTGGCGGCCTTCTGCGCGCGCCAGACCATCGCTTGTGCGCGAAAGACGCGCTCATGGAGCGGATTCAGCGGCAACGTGACACGCGACGCTGGGTCATGCCGCCGTGGCATGGACGGCAACTCGCGCTCGACGGCGTCAAGTTCAGGTAGAATATTCTTCGACGCGTCGCCTTTCAGCTTCACGGCGGCCTCGCGCACGGCGATCAGGTCTTTGCGGATGCGCTGCTCGAACGCCGCGTGGAGTTGGTAGGCTTTCGCATTCGTCACGCCTTCGCCGCTGAACGGCAGCTTCAACCAGTCTGGCTCGCCATGATAGATTTCGATCTCGTCTACGAACGTATAAGGTCCGCCCGGCATCACCAGGAAGGACACGAAGCGGCCGTGCGTGCGCAACTCATCGGTCCAAAAACGATGCACGGCATACTTGTCGCGCGGCGCGGCGCCGTGCTTCATGCTGAGGTTGATCAACTCGCCGGCTGGGTGAAAGCTTTTGCCATCGTCGCTGGTGAGGATGACGATGCTTGCCGGCCACGTGACCTGGGCTGCGCCCGCGGCGGTGTTGAACGACACGCCGCGAATCGGCTGCACGGCGCCGAGGTCAACCGTAATGGTGATGCCCGCCGCGCCGCTCCAGCCGACCGTGCTCTTCTGAGTCCAGAAGTGGCCTTTCGTGTGCACGCCGTCGGTGAGTTGCGTCTTGTCGCCGGGGTCGGTGCAGTAACTGTAGTTCGGCCTCGGATCGAACGTGCAGGGCTTGCCGAGCGCAAGGTTGTCGCCGGGCCGCTGCGTGTCGGCGGCGATGACTTGCGCGAGTGCGAGGAGAAGGGCGAGTTGATATTTCATGGTTCAAGAAACCGGCCAGTTGGTTGGCGGAGAAGTTGCCAGATGCGCGTGAAGGTTTCCACAGGAAAACCCATTGCGCGCTTGAGTTGGTAGTCGCGTTCCAATGGATTTGGCTCGCGCTCCAGGCGGCGGAATGTTTCCCAGTCCACCACCCCCCGCATCCGCGCCCAGTGGCCCATGACCGGCACGGGGAAATCGCTGCCGTGCAAAAGCCGATGAATCAGCGGTTCACGCAAACAGGCTCGGAGGTGTTTGCTGCGAAACGGAATGTTCAACGCGCTGAGGTCGCCATAGAGGCGCGGGTGGCGGCGGGTCATTTCGGTGAACACATCGAAGTAGTCGCGGTCAAATACGCCGCCCTTGCCAGCGACGTGCGCGGCAATGACGGTGACGCCGCACTGCAACGGCCGTTCCAGCACTTGCGGATTGGCCCATTCGCGCCTGAGGATCGGCACGGTGTGCTCGCCGCCGGTGTGCGCGAGCAACGGCAGGCCGGCTTCAGCGAGGCGCTCCCAAAACCGGGTGTAGCGATGGTCATTGCAGTCAATGTTCTGCGAGTTCGGCAGCAGCTTCATCATGACGGCCCCTGCGGCGAGGCAGCGATCAAGTTCCTCCATCGCGTCGGGCCGCGCCGGATGAATCGAAACTCCCGGCAGGAATTCCGGATACCGGCGCGCGAGGCCGAGGACGTAAACGTTCGGCACGTAGAGCGATCCGACGCCCTCCATCTGCCGTCCAGATTCGTCATGCACGTCGTCGTGCGCCAGAATCAGGGCTGCACCCAACGAGGAGGAGTGCAGGGACTTGAGCAACACCTCAAGGTAAAGCCGGTCGAGGTCGCGGGCGAGCGCGTCGTGTGGCAGACCGTTATGGTGAAGCATGAATGCCGCCAGCAATCGGTGCAGGCCACGGGGTCGCACCCAGCAACCGCTGCCGCTGGAGCCGTTGCCCACGATATGAACGTGCATGTCCACCGGTTTCATCTGTCTCGTCAAAACTTGCATGTGGGGTTGGGCGCGACAAACGGCAGGATATCACGGCGAACGTCTGCCATTTCCGCACGAGTTTTTGTTTGCCTTCCGCAGAAGCAGTCCGCACTTTTCCGCCCATGCAACTACTTGCAGCGACACGCAACCGGCACAAGCTCGGCGAACTCCGCGCCATCCTCGGCTCCGGTTTCGAGGTGATTGGCTTGGATGCCGTGCCGTCAGCCCCTGACGTTGTTGAAGACGAGCCGACGTTCGCCGGCAACGCAGCCAAGAAAGCGGTCTGGGCGGCACGGATCGCGCCGCTTGGCGTGTTTACCCTCGCCGATGACTCCGGGCTTGAAGTGGATGCGCTTGGAGGTGCGCCGGGCGTGATGTCGGCGCGTTACGCGCAAGAGTCTGGCGGTCCGCGGCCCAACGACCAGCAGAATAACGCGAAGCTCTTGCGCGCACTGGCCGGTGTGCCGGCTGAGAAACGTACCGCACGCTTTCAGTGTGTAATCGCCATTGCCGGCGCCTCGCCCGCATTGGTGGCTGCGGCGAAACAAATGGGCGTGCCGTGCGAGCAACGCGACGATCGAATGGTGGCATCGTGCGCGGGGACATGCGAAGGCCGCCTCCTGTGTGAGCCGCGCGGCGTGGGTGGGTTTGGCTATGATCCGCTCTTTGTGGCGGTGGGCTGCGAACTGACGTTCGCCGAGCTTGGCGAGGACGTGAAGAACACCCTCAGCCACCGGGCACGCGCGATGAGCCGGGTGAAGGCGCTGCTTGACGCAGTGGCGCGCGGGGAACAAGAGCGTACGCCTTCCAGAAAAATCTGAAAGCGTCTAAAGCAAGTTTCACTTGCATTTTATTCTGAAGAGACCATTTTTCGGTGTCGATAGAGTAAGTGACGTTCGACAGAGCTGTTTGACATTCGGTTTTTGTGGGAGGTGATTCCTCAGGCGATCAACCGACTCGGCGGTCTGGTCGTTCCCCCTGGTATCAGGGGGCCTCCCACTACTTTCTTCACCGTGCCAGAAAACGGAGCTGGCGCGTGAAACGGCGGCGGGCGCAAGTCGTCCGCCATCGTCCACGCGCCAGCTTGTTTTTTGCGGGTGGGGGCGTGGTGTTTCGGTTATTTGTTCTGTCTTGCAGCTATGGGGCGCGGCTCCTATTCTCACGACATGATCGTCGGCATTCCTCGGGAAATCAAGAATCACGAATATCGGGTGGGCTTGCTGCCGGTTCATGCGCACGCCTTGCGCAAGGCGGGACATCAAGTGCTGGTGCAGCGCGACGCAGGGGAAGGCAGCGGCGCAAGCGACGAGGATTACCGCGAAGCCGGGGCGACTGTGGTGGGTTCTGCGCGAGAGGTTTATGCGCGAGCCGGGATGATCGTGAAGGTGAAGGAGCCGCAACCGTCGGAGTTCCGGCGGTTACAACCGAAACAAATCGTCTTCACCTATTTTCATTTTGCGTCCAGCCGCGCGTTGGTCGAGGCAGCCATGAAGGCGCGCATTGTGGCGATTGCCTACGAGACGGTGCAGGCAGCGGACGGGTCGTTGCCGCTGCTGGTGCCGATGAGCGAAATCGCGGGTCGGATGGCGGTGCATGAGGGGGCGAAGTATCTGGAGGAGCCTTTCAAAGGACGCGGGCTGTTGCTGGCAGGCGTGCCGGGCGTGGCGCCGGCCAAGGTGGTCGTCATCGGCGGCGGCATCGTCGGCGCCAACGCGGCGAAGATGGCGGCGGGTCTGGGCGCGGACGTGACGATCCTCGATGTGTCGCTGCCAAGGCTGCGTTATCTGGACGATGTCATGCCTAAGAACGTCACGACGCTGATGAGCAATGACTACAACATCCGCGATGTCGTGCAGCACGCCGACCTGCTCATTGGCGCGGTGCTGGTGCCGGGGGCGAAAGCGCCGGTGCTGGTGAGCGAGGCGTTGGTGAAACAAATGAAACACGGTGCGGTGATTGTGGACGTGGCGATTGACCAGGGCGGCAGTATTGCCACGTCGCGGCCGACGACGCACGGCGCGCCGACATTCATCAAGCATGGTGTCGTTCATTACTGTGTGACGAACATGCCCGGAGCGGTGGCGCGCACCTCGACCTCTGCGCTGACCAATGCGACATTTCCCTGCGTGCTGGAGATTGCCCACAAGGGCTGGCGGCGCGCGGTGGATGAGAACAGCGCGATTCGATCGGGTCTCAACATGGTCGAAGGTGGCGTTACATTCGGCAAAATCGCCGAGCAATATCGGTTGCCGCTGATCAAGCCGTAAACCGCGACGACCCGTATTCTGCGCATCGTGAATCCATTTCGCTCAACAACGCCAGGAGATTACGAAAGCGCGTTGCTGGAGACGTTGATCTACATGGCCATCGTCGTCCTGGGCGGCGGGTGGTTGATATGGGTTTGGAAATCCCGGGGGGCGGGGAAAAACCATTACGTTTACGCATCGGTGGCGATTGCGCTGGCTGCGTTTCTGCCGGTGGAACAGCTTCTCGGTCCGTGGCTGTTGGCCCAGCAAGTTTACCGGCTGACACGGGTGACTCACTACGCGCGCTACGTGTGCAGCGGCGCAGCGGTGCTGCTGGCGTTGATGGGGTTCATTCGCATTTATTTTCCTGGTCACCATCGGACGGTGAGCGGCCATCTGGCCGGTGCGATCGGGTTGGTGCTTGGTGCGCTGGTGGGCATTTTTACCTACACGCAGCAACTTTGGAAGATTGAGAGTCCGCCGCATGTTCGAGAGGTTCCCGACAACCCGGCGGCTCGCGGCGGGCGTTATTTCATCGACCAGCAGTGGAAGTTTGGTTTCATCGTGCCTGCGCGTGAGTGGTTGGAGGATCTGCCTGCTGTTCGTCCCAAAGACACCGTGGCTGTGTTGAACCAGCACACGCTGCGCGCTCAGACCCGTGTTTATGTTGAGCGGGGAATGCCGTCGCTGCTGGCGTTGCGGGACCGCTGTCTGGCCGATGTGCGCGCTCTAAACCCTGACGTGGTCGTCGAGAAGGAGGAGAAGACGACCATCAACAAGCTCGAAGCCATGCGGTTAGAAGCCCGAGCCACACAGGATGGGACCGAGCGGCGATACTGTTGCACGGTTTACATCAGCAAAGAGAACGAGTGCGCCTATCGAGTCATCTCGTGGGCGCCTGCTGCCGTTTATCCGCAAGTGCAGTCCGACATCGAGTTCATTCACAAGACATTCCAAACGCTGGTCCGCCGGGAGAAGTGAACGTCAGCCTGCACGCGCAAGATTGAGGTTGTCAAAGCTGCCGCGCGCCCGAGTTGCCAACAGAGCGTGGCCTCGGCGCAAAGCGGACGTTGTTGTCCGGCGGTTTTAGTTTTCTGTCATTCATCACTGCTTTTGCCCGGTCGACCTTGGGAAGAGAAGCGTTCGTCCCGGTGTCGTTGTCCGGCGGTGGGGGCGGTTTTAATCTTTGTGCGTATCAGAGGGAACGGTTTATGATGTTGAACGTGCGAAAGCGCCGGAGCCAAATCTTGATCGTGTGCGGCGCGTGTCTGGCGTTCTGGACGCTGCTGACGCTGGCGATGGCCGGCTATTTCGTCCTCGCCGCCGGGTTCAGTTGGGAGCAATCGCTGAGGATCTCCATGCGTGACTGGGCACCGTGGGCATTGTTGTCGCCCGTGGTTGTCTGGCTGGCGCGGCGGTTGCCGTTCGAGCGAAAGATGTTGCTGCTGAGTGTGCCCGGTCACATTGCCGGCTGCGCACTGGCTGTGGCAGCCTGTGGCTGGATCGCAGATTGGATGTTGCCGCCGACGCCGTGGAGGAGCGATTGGATGCAGCGACGCCAATCTCCTTTCGCGCCGCGAACCGAAACTGACCGTGGCTTTGGCCTGCCGGCCGGCACAACGTCGACCTCCGGGGTTGGCGGCACAAATGTGTCCTCGTTCTCCATGGGGGAGCGGACGGAATCCAGAACCGACCCGTCGCGCAGTGGATCGCTGGATCGCCGTGGGCGCAGGCCCCCGCCCACTTCGTGGTTCTGGTTGCGGGCGCGGTCCCATGTGCCTGTTTACTGGGTGATCGTTTGTGCTGTTCACGCGCTGACCTATTACCGCCGTTCGCAAGAGCGCGAGCGTAAAGCACTGGAGTTGTCCGCGAGCCTGGCGCAGGCGAGATTGCAGGCGCTGAAGATGCAGCTGCACCCGCATTTCCTTTTCAATGCGCTGAATGCCATCGCCACGCTGATCCACAAGGATCCGCATGCTGCCGACGACATGATTGCCAATCTCAGCAACCTGTTGCGGCTGGCCCTCGACCGTTCCGAGTTGCAGGAGGTGTCGCTGCGCAAAGAACTGGAGTTTCTGGACTGCTATCTGGAGATTGAGCAGATGCGACTGGGCGATCGGTTGCGCATCGAGAAGAAGATCGATCCGGGCGTGATCAACGCGCAAGTGCCGGTGATGATCTTGCAGCCGCTGGCGGAGAACGCCATTCGGCACGGTATTGAGCCCATGCGCAATCCCGGCGTCGTCGCGATTCGCGCCGAGCGCGAAGGCGCGTTCCTGAACCTGGTCGTCAGCAACAGTGGCACGGGCGTGTTCGGCGCGGCTCCTGCCGCCAACCGGCCCGGCATTGGTCTGGCCAACACCCGCGCGCGGCTCCATGAGCTTTACGGGGCCAACGCGCAACTGGTCATGCAGCCCTTGGCGGATGGCGGTGTTTCTGTCAGCCTGCAGGTGCCGCTACGTTTTGAACCTATGGATCCCGAACCGGAGTGGAAGGACGCCGCTTGAAAATCAAGACGCTCATCGTGGATGACGAACCGCTCGCGCGCGAGCGCATCCGGACCTTGCTCGCCAAGGAGCCGGACATCGAAGTCGTCGGTGAATGCGCCAACGGCGACGAGGCTCTTGCGGCCATAAAAAAGCAGCCGGCGAATCTGCTGTTTCTGGACGTGCAGATGCCGGAAATGGACGGTTTCGAGTTGTTGAGCCGGCTCGACAAAGATAAGTTGCCGGCGGTTGTCTTCGTGACGGCTTACGACCAGCACGCCGTGAAGGCGTTCGAGGTTCATGCGTTGGACTATCTGCTGAAACCGTTCAAGCAATCGCGCTTCAAGGAGGCGGTGCAGCGGGTGCGCGACCAGATTGCGCGGCGGCAGACCGACGACGTTTCGAAGCGGCTGCTGCAATTATTGGGCGAACGCAAACCCACGCCGGTCTATCTCCATCGTTTGACCGTGAGGGAGAACGAACGTGTGGCGCTGGTGAAGGTCAATCAGATTGAGTGGATCGAGTCGGCGGGCAACTATGTTGTGCTGCACGTCAGCAAACAGAACCATGTTCTGCGTGAGACGCTTGCCGCGCTTGAGGCGCAGCTCGACCCGGGACTGTTCCTGCGCATCAGCCGCTCCGTATTGGTCAACCTTGATCAAGTCCGGGAACTTCAACCGCTTTTCAAGGGCGAATATGTTGTCGTCCTGCACAACGGGAAGCAGTTGCCGATGACTCGTGGCATCCGCGAACTGGAGGAAAAACTGCGGTTTTCGTAAGGGAATGTTTATCGCGATTCTTCATGAGTCTGTCCCCCCAAAAACGCGGTTCATCCCAAATGTGTCGTGAAGTGGATGGCAAGAGCGGGACTCTATGTGCGGCGGAAGCGACTTGTCGTAACCTTCAACTGAGGAGCAAAATGAATATGAAACTGACGCAAATTTTTATTGCCGGATGTGTGCTCGCTCTCTCTGCAACCTCCGGGTTCAGCCAGGCAGATACGGCTGCACCCGCACAGCCCAAGGCACAATCGAGGCGGGTCACCAACACCGCCGCTGCGGCGGACAAGACGCCTCAGAAATGGATTGGCGTGCGCGTCGCGTCGCTGAGGGACTCCACGCGGGCGCATTTGAAGAAATATCTACAAGGCCTGCCTGAGAACGCCGGCTTGGTGGTTGTGGATGTCTCCAAGGAAGGTCCCGCCGCGGTGGCCGGTGTCGAACAATACGACGTGCTGCTTCGTGCTGACGGCCAACCGTTGACAAGCGTGGAAACACTCCAGGAGCTTCTGAATAAACGAAACTTCGCCACAACCATGCGGTTTGAACTTATCCACGAGGGCATGGCCAAGACCGTCCATACGTTGGTGTTGGAGAAGCCCGAAGGCGAGCCGGGGCTGGCAAGTGGTTTTCGCGGCGGGCCAGGTGGCCGTGGCGGTCCCGGCGGACGCGCTCCCTTTGGCGGTGGCACCTCCACGCTCACGTATACCGACGCCGATGGAAAGGAGCAGAAAGTCACCGGCGACCAGGTGCGGGATTTCTTCCGCAAGATGCGCGAGGACGAGAAACTTCGCGAGGCCGTCAGTAAGCAAGGGTTCACCATTCATATCAAACCCGGTTCGATGCCAGCGCCAGGCGGCGACGGCGCGCCCCCGCCTCCTCCCTCCAATCCATAGTTTTATGGCGGTTGTTCATGCGGCGGCCAGGCATTGCCGCTGAACGTATCGAAGAAGAAAGACGCTCTTCGCTTGAGCCTGGTTTTGATCTCACCGGAAGGGGAGGCCGGCCTGCCTTGTTCCTTTCGGGATGTTGGCGAGAAACCACTCGTCAAGCTACCACGGACTCTCTAAGGTTTGCGTCCAATTGCATCTGGCAACTGGCTGTTGCTTCAATGAAAAAACCTTCGCACAAAGTCCTCGACCTGACGGTGCCACGCAACCTGGCCAATGTTGCGTTCATCATCGTCGAGCCGCAAACGCCCGGCAATGTTGGCAGCGCCGCGCGCGCCATCAAGACGATGGGCTTCACCGAACTCATCGTGGTGGGTGGGTGCAGGTTCAAGGACAACCGCCAGGCGCAGGCGTTTGCGCATGGCGCGGATGACGTGCTGCAAGGCGCTCGCGTCGTCGGTTCGCTTGACGAGGCGTTTGAGGGAATCCACCGGATTGTCGGCACCACGCATCGCTCGCGCGACGTCGGCGTTCCGCAGGTGCAGCCGATCCGCGAGATCGTGCCGCACATCGTTGAGGTGTCGCAGAAGTTCCGTGTGGGCATCGTTTTCGGCCGCGAGGACAAGGGCCTCTACGACAATGAACTGGGCCGCTGTCATCTCTGCACCACCGTGCCGGCGGTCCATCGGGTGCCGTCGCTGAACCTTGCGCAGGCCGTGCAGGTGGTCGCCTACGAAATCTTCCTCGGCAGTTTCGGCAAGATCGCCGGCCCCAAGCTTGATCTTGCGCCCGACCTTGAAGTCGAGCGCGCGATCCAGCATTTCGTCAGCGCGATGGTACAGGTGGGTTTCCGCCCGCATCATGACGATCCGGAATCGTTTGCCCGTCCGCTGCGGCGCGTCTTCAGCCGAGCCGTATTGGAGAACCGCGACGTGCGCGTGTTGCACCGTGTCGCGCATCAGGTGGCGAAATTTGCCGCGGGGAAAGTGAAGCGTGCGGAATCGCCTTTGTCACCGGTCGATGGTCAGCGGACAATCGACGAGGAGTAAAGAGCGATCACCGGCTGGTGAAGCCGTTCACCGACGGCGGCGGCTCGGCAAAGGAATACGAATCTCTCCCCGCGTTCAGGCGCCGCCATTCCCATGGCGCCATCAGCTTGCGGTCACGCTGATCCACGCGTTGCAACCAGTCCTTCGAGCCGGTGCGCGGCAGCGGAGCTGTCTCGGCTGCGGTCGGTGGCTTTTGTGTCACCGGCGGCGGGTAGGAGTACTCGAAGACGATCTTGTTCTTCTTCGGCGCCGCAGGAGCCTTTGCGTCGTCCGCGACGACAACCACGCACGCTGTTACCAGCAAGACCATCAGGGAGATCGTCTTCATTGTTCTTAAAAGCCTCGTCATAAATATTAACTGTTCGCAACCGCGGGTGCAACCCTGCACTCGCCCAGTGACCACCCGGCGTCTGCCCTTGATCCCAAACCCGAGGTTCAGAACCGGTGCGCCACACGCTCGATAGAGGCGCGGATCAACGGATGATCCATCCACGCAGCGTGCTCTTGCCAACCGGTGCCGACACCGCGGTAGTCGGAGCCGCCAAAAAACGCCAGTTTGTGCTGCTCCGCCAGCCGGACGAATGTCGCGATATCGCGCGCCGCGTTCGGCTCGTAGGGCTCGATGCCTGCTGTGTCCAGCGCTGCCATGCCCCACGATTTCAACGTTGGCAGAAACTCCTCCAGCGTTTGCTCGCGAAGCTGCGCGGTGAACGTCGGCAGTGTGCCCCAACGCGCAAGCTGGCCGACCAGCTTCTGATACGTTGGCAGGCCCGGCGGAAACGGCGCATACGCCGGGCCGCCCGGGTTCAACATCCGCCGCACCTCGCTGCCGCGACGCGCGAGTGTTTTCTCGTCCACGTCGCCCAGTTCGGCGCGCGCCACCGCCAGTGTCAGCTGCCGGTCTGTCACGTTGCCTTCGGACGTGAGGATATCGGAGAGTTTCAGCGGCCGCTTGAGCTTCAAGTGCTTGTTCAACTTTTCCAATTGTTGTTCCGACCGCACGCGTTTCGCCTCTTGAAACCGGCGGACGAGCCGCTCCAGTTCTGGCGTGCGGCGCGCGCCGACGGCCACCACCCACGCTGCCTCGCCCTGACCCCAGGCCTTCAGGATTGAGTCGCTGAATTTCTTCGAGACGGCGTCATTCAGCGCGATGGGAGCTTTGAACTCGACCGCCAGCGCCAGCCGCAACGGCTGCTCCATGCCGCGGTTGACGATGGTCGCCGCCTGGATCGCCTCGTCCATGTGCGCCACCGATTCGTGTTCGACACTGAGGATGGAGAACGCCCGCGCCTCGTGCGCGGCCCACACCATGCGCGCCACCGAGAAAACACCGGGCGCGGCATTGCCGTAGGAGGCGTTGGTGTGAACGTGATCGTAGGAAGGCAGCGCGGGGCCAATCTTTGGCGTCGCGGGACTGATGGCGCCGCGTTGCTCCAGCCCACGCAGTTTGACCAGCGCGGCCAGACGTTCCTTCATGTTGCGCGCGTCGAGTTGCGCGGCAGTTTTATGGAAAAGTTGTTCGGTCATAGGTGCGGATTTGTCAGGCGGATTCGATAATCGTGTTGGCATATTGGATCGTGTCCCCGGTGCGGATGAGGCCGATGGCGCGCGGCACGCGTTTCTTGAACTCAATGTGCGCCTCAAACTCGAACGGCACGCCAGCCAGCGTCCTGGTAAAGGCGTTTTGCACCGCCTTCGTGTTGTTGCGGATGAACTCCTCTGCCATGAACACGCGGCCGATGACGAAGTTGGACCGGATGGCGGCGAGCACCTGCAACACCGTCGGGATGCCGTCCACAAGCGAGATATCCACCGTCTCGATTTCCGGCCAGAACGGGAAACCGCGGTCAGCGATGACCAGCGTGTTGGTGTGGCGCACGCGGCTGAGCAGCGAATTGATCGCCGGGTTTAGAATACCTTGCTTCAACATGGTCGTGTCCTTTCCTCTGTGAAAAGTGTCGTATCGTATAGTGGGCCAACCCGGCTGGATGAAAAGCAAAAAACTGCCGCTGTCCCCGCTCTTGAAAATTCCCCGCGTCGTGTCACACTCCCGCGTCAACAGAAAGGAACCTGACAGCGCGATGAAACTCGGACTCGTCACCTACAACCTCGCCCCCAAGTGGGACCTCGCCACCCTCATCAAGAACTGCAAGGCCACCGGCTTTGAAGGCGTGGAGTTCCGCACCACCCACGCCCACGGCGTGGAACCGTCGCTCACCGCGGAGCAGCGCAAGGAAGTCAAGAAACGCTGCGCCGATGGCGGCCTCACCATCTGGGGGCTCGGCTCCACCTGCGAGTTTCACTCGCCCGACCCGGCTGTCGTTCGCAAGCACATCGCCACCTGCGCCGAGTTTGCCAAGCTCGCCGCCGACATCGGCGCGCGCGGCGTCAAGGTCCGCCCCAACGGCATCCCCAAGGACGTGCCCGTCCACAAGACGCTGGAGCAGATCGGCAAGTCCCTCGCCGAGTGTGGCAAGGTGGCCGGTGACCTCGGCGTTGAAATCTGGCTGGAGGTTCACGGCAAGGACAGCTCCCACCCGCCGCACATCCGCGAGATCATGGACCACTGCGATCATCGCGCCGTCGGTGTTTGCTGGAACTCCAACGCTGGTGACATCGTCAACGGTTCCGTGAAGGAGTATTTCAACCTTCTCGCCAAGGACATCAAGAGCTGCCACATCAACGAACTCTGCAATCCCGCCTATCCGTGGCGTGAGTTATTCGCCTGCTTCAAACAGATCAACTACGATCGCTTCACCCTCTGCGAGATCGCCGAGACCACCGACCCGGTGCGTCTGATGAAATACTACCGCGCGCTGTGGTTGGAGTTGCAGAGGTAGAGGATTGCAGCGCACTCACCGCCGGTCGCGGGCGAGGTTATCAATTTCCACCGGGCTGAGGGCGCGTCCGTAGATTCGAATGTGGCGCATCGCGCCTTGGAAATCGGCGGAGGACACGTTGCCCCATCGTTGCGACTTGCCGATGACGATGTCGCGGTGGAGATTGACCGTCGGTCCAAACTCCATCTCCTGCGCCGCCAGCTACGCTCACTTCTTCATCAACTTCCGCGCATGGACCAGCGCCGACAGCACGAACGCCGACGTCACTTCCGGACTGCCGACGAGGATGCGCGTCGGCGTTTTCATTTTGTTCCACTCGTAAGCCTTGAACGGCGCGCGCCGGCCACCTTCGCCAAAGCTGCGGTCCATGCACGCCAGGGCGGGCGCGAACGATGTCGGCTCCGCGCCGAGTTTTGCCAGCGCCAACAACGCCAGCGCTGCGTCGAAGACGTTGATTTCCACGGTGAGCAGTTCGTCCTGCACGTAGGCGAGCACTTGTCGGCGGATCATCTCGAAGCTGCCGGCGGGATCGAGTGCCTTGCGCTTCGGCTCCGGCAGCGCGCGGAACGCGGCGTAGCAGCGGCCAAAGTAAGCGCAGTAAAGTTCCGGCAGGTAATAGATGTGCGAGCGTGGATTGGCAAATGCGCCGGTGTCGGCAAGGCGGTCCTGGAAGCGGATGATGCGCCGTAGTGTCTCCAACCGCTGCGGGTTCTCGACGATTTGCCAACGCTCGTGGTTGCGGAAGCAGGCCTCCAGCACGTCGAGGTTCAACGTCGGGTCCACGTCGTTGCCGAATGGCTTGTCGCCCGCGAGGTTTGCGATCCACGTCACCACGCCACCGTCGAAGTCAATGGTGTCATTGATGGGGACGGTCGCCGGATGATGGTGGTTCAGATGGCCGAGCTGATGCGCGGCGTAGAAGTCCGGCATCGGCTGGTCGAGCAGCGAATGCTTTGCGCCGAACTGTGTTGCCGCCGAAAGCGAGCACGCCGTCGTATCGCAGTCCGGCACGTAGAGTCCGAAACCGAGGTTGCTCTTGAGCTTCCAGAAAAACCGGCTCATCCGGCAATGCGGTGGCGGCACGAGCGCGGTGACGACATCGAATTCCTTGCCGCCCGGCAGCCGGACGCGCTCACGGCTGGTGTCGAGGCAGAACTCGATCATCCGGCCGATCGCGTCGCGCGCCGGTCTCGCCGCTTCGGGCGATGCAAGGCTGCTGTCGAGGTAATCCATCAACGTCTCGGCGAAGAACGCGTCATAGTAAGCGGCGCGGTGGCGGATTTGCATCGGTGCCCACATCGTCTCGGCGATGCCGTGCCACGGCGGGTTGATGAGCGCGGCAACGTGCGGATTGGCGAGGAAGAAGACCCGGGCGAGGTTGAAGATCAGTGTCGCGTTCTTGTAGGTACGCGCGTTCAGGCCGTCGAGCGCCACGAGCAGGTCGCGTCCGCGCACGTCCGGGTCGCCGACGAGGTTGAACGCGGCGTAAGTTGGGATGAAACCATTTGCCTCGAACGAGCCGAGCAGGTGCGCCGCGCAGCCACGGATGATGCCGTCCACGCGTTCAAGCGAAACCGGTTTCGTCGGGGCCGGCACCGACGACGGTTTCGGATGCGATTGAGGAAGCTCATCGAGCAACTCGGCAAGCGGCTGGCCGATGGCGCGCCAGTCTGGCGACGCGTCGTCGCGCGCCGACCGCAGCGCATCCTGCAACGCGCGGAAACGGGCTTGGTCACGCAGTTGCGGCAAGCCGGCGCGGTTCAGGACCGGCCGCAGCGCGATGTTGGCGATCGCGGTTTTGTAGAAGCGGCGCAGATGGTCGTTGCCGACCGACGGCGACGGCGTCAGCAGCAGTTCGTCGCACAGATCGAAGATCGTCGGCCCGACCCGCTCGGTCGTGACGATTTGGTAGGTGGCGTGTGCGAAGTGCCGGAGGTTCATTATGCGACAAGGAATTGATGCTGTGTCGCGCGAATCGGCAATTACTTCGCGCCGAGGAGCTTCGACTTTTCGGTGGCGGCTTTGACGGCGCGCATGAACGTTGCGCGCAGGCTACCGGTTTCGAGCGCGTGGATGCCTTCGATGGTCGTGCCACCGGGCGAGGTGACCTGGTCCTTGAGCACACCCGGGTGCAGGCCGGTTTCGAGCACCATCTTGGCCGCGCCGAGGACGGTTTGGGCCGCGAGCCGGGTGGCGACGTCGCGCGGCAGGCCCATCGCCACGCCGCCGTCGCTGAGCGATTCGATCACCACGTAGATATAGGCGGGGCCACTGCCGCTGAGGCCGGTCACGGCATCGAGCAGTCTCTCTGGCAACTGGAAGGCGATGCCGACCGCGCCGAGGATCTTCTGCGCGAGCGCAGCATCCACGGCGGTAGCGGCGCTACCGAGTGCGAAAGCCGCCGCACCTGCGCCGACCAGCGACGGGGTGTTTGGCATGACGCGGATAACGCGCGCGCCCGCCGGGAGCGCGGCTTCGAGCTTGGTGAGAGTGACACCAGCGGCAATGCTCAGCAGCAGGTGGTCCTTGGTGAAAACCGGTTTGAGGTGTGCCAGGGCGGCCGGGACGACGTCGGGCTTGACGGCGAGGATGACAACGCGAGCGTTCTTTGCCGCGGTGGCGTTGTCGTTGGTGACGTTGACGCCGGCATCCTTGGCGAGGGCGTTGCGCAGGGCGTCGGCGGGTTCTGCCACCCAAATATGCTTGGCTGCAGCCACGCCGGCGCGGATGATGCCTTGGATGAGAGCGGCTCCCATCTTGCCGCCACCGATGACGGCAATGGCCGACGATGTGCTGCTGGATGAAACCTTGGTCATAGGAGGGGATGATACCGGAGGCGGCGGCGCGGTCAACGCGGGATTTTGGGGGTTATTGAAGCTTGCGATTCACACTGGAGGGGTGTAGAACTTTTTCGCGGTTAACCGGATCAGATTAAAGGAATATGGAGCCATATTGACGCCGAAACATTCAGGTTTCGGCGTTTGAGCTATTGGAGCCATGCGACAGGAATTGGTTGGGTGGTTGTTCATGGAAGTCAGGAGCATCCATTTTAAGGATTGGTGTTGGCTGGCCTTGGGAGGTTTGCTGGCGGCGTTTGCTTGTGCCTTGCCTGCACAAGCCGCAGCGCCAGACGTTCCTGTTTACATTAACGACAGCCATTCCTACAGCATCACCTCGACGTTGGACAATGGCAGTGCCGATGCCTACATCGGCGTTTCCTCCAACGGCAACACTCTAACCATCACGGCGCCCGGCAAGCTCGTCGGTGTCATTATGGGTTACATCGGCGATGCGTCCGCCAACAACACGGTCACGGTGACAGGCGCTGGCGCGACGTGGAATCTCAGTTCATACCTGTATGTCGGCAATGCGGGGTCTTTTAACAGCCTGAACATTACCAGCGGAGCTTCCGTCACGAACTACAACGGTATCATTGGCAATGATCTCCTGGCCCATGACAACCGCGTGTGGGTTACTGGTTCCGGCTCGATTTGGGACAACAGCGGCGGCGATGTGTTCGTTGGCAACTGTGGTTATGCCAACAGCCTGACGATTAACAACGGAGGCCAGGTTTTTGGCGGCAACAGTTACATTGGCATCACCGACCCACTGACCGGTGGGGCGTACAACAACTCCGTGTATGTCAGTGGCAGCGGATCGATCTGGCGTAACAGCGCCGATCTCTACGTGGGCTGTTTTGGTTACAGCAACAGTTTGATTATCGACAGTGGTGGCATGGTGTCCAACAGCTTTGGCTTTATTGGCTATGACGACGGCAGCATTGGTTCCAGCAGCAACAAGGTGTTGGTGACCGGCGCTGGTTCGATCTGGAGCAATGCTGCGGATCTGGTCATCGGCCACGGCAACGGTTCCAGCAGCAACAACCTGACCATTTCGGCGGGGGGTATCGTGTACAACAATTACGGCACCATCGGCAAGGACTTCACCGCCAACAACAACTCCGTGTTGGTCACTGGCAGCGGCTCGATCTGGAGCAACAGCCTGGATCTGTATGTCGGCGAAACGGGCTGCTTCAACAGCCTGACCATTGCCAGCGGTGGCAGGGTCTTTAGCGCCAACGCCACCATCGGCAGTGATGCCAATGCCAACAACAACAGGGTGCTGGTCACCGGGGCCGGATCGGGCTGGACCAACAGCGGTGACCTTTGGGTCGGCTGGAACGGCTCTTCCAACAGCCTGACCCTTGCCAGCAGCGGCTGGGTGGCGAATGCCAATGGTTACATCGGCGATGGCACTGTCGCCAGCAACAATGCCGTGGTGGTTGCCGGTGGCGCGGTCTGGGGCGGTGGCGATCTGTTCGTCGGCAATAACGGTTCCTACAACAGCCTGGCCATTACCAACGGCGGCCAGGTTTTTTACAACAACAGCTACATTGGCCGCACGGCTTTCGCGGGCAACAACAGCGTGCTGGTCAGCGGCAGCGGCTCGCTCTTGACCAACAGTGTTGATCTCCGTGTGGGTGACTTCGGCTCCGGCAACAGGCTGGTCATTGCCAACAGCGGCCGGGTCGTGAACGGTTTTGGCTATATCGGTGCCGTGGACGGGGCGAGCAGCAACAGCGCGCTGGTCAGCGGCAGCGGCTCCATCTGGATCAGCACCAACGGTTTCGCGGTGGGTTATGCCGGGGCGTTCAACCAGTTGGTTATTACCAACGGTGGTGTGGTCGTCAGCGTCACCACCGGCGGCGTCGGTGTCCTTTCCACTGCCACCAACAACAGTGCCCTCATCAGCGGCAGCGGTTCGATCTGGTCCAACGGGAGCGGTTTCGCTGTAGGTTACTACGGTTCGGATAACCAGTTGATGGTCAACAACGGTGGCCTGCTGGTGACTACTGAGGCTTCCATCGGCGGGGATGTGTACGCGACCAATAACGTCGTGCAGGTGACCGGCAGCGGCTCGCTCTGGAATGGCGCTGTCGGCAACGGGTCCATAAATGTTGGTGAATACGGTTCTTACAACAAACTGACCATTGCCAACAGCGGCCAAGTGATGAGCATCTACAGTGACATTGGCAGCGAATCCAGCGCAAGCAACAACCGGGTTGTGATCAGAGATGCAGGCTCGATTTGGAGCAGCAGCGACCATGTCGCTGTAGGTTATCGCGGTTCGTTCAACCTGTTGATCATTACCAACGGTGGCACGGTCCTGACCAGCAATGGTATCATTGGCTTCACCGCGAGCGCGAGCAACAACAGCGCGCTGGTCAGCGGCATCGGTTCGTCGTGGATCAGCACCAATAGTCTCGTCGTGGGCGATTCTGGACCCGGCTCTCAACTGACCGTCAGCGACAACGGCACCGTCACGGCTCCCTACATTGTCGCGGGTAACAACACAACGTCCACTGGCAACGTCATCACGGTTTCGGGCGGCAATCTTTACGCCACCAACGCGGCTGGCACCGGATCGCTCGAGATCCGGCGCGGCTCGCTGACGTTCAACAGTGGCACCGTGACCGTGAACCGTCTCGTCGTTACCAATCTCGCCAGCAGCGTGGTCAACTTCAACGGTGGCATGCTCAACAGTGGCGGAAGCACCATCAACAACAGCTCGTTGTTCCGCGTCGGCAACGGTCTCAGCAGCGCAACGCTGCATCTGTTGGGCGGCAGTCACTCTTTTGCCAACGGGCTGTTCATCAACACCAACGCCTGGCTGACCGGCACGGGTGCGATCACCGGGGCCATCACGGTCTCGGGCACCATAGCCCCCGGCGACTCGGCGGGCATTATCACCGGCAGCAGTTCCCTGACATTGCTCACCGATGCACTCTTGCAGATGCAGTTGGCCGGCACCAACGCGTGGCTTTTCGACCAAATCAACATCGCCGGCACGTTCAACTTCGGAGGCGCCCTGACTGTCTTGCTCGATGGCTACGTTCCGCTGCTGGGCGACCGGTTTGACATGTTCGACTTCAGCGGGAGCACGGGAGCCTTTAGCCAGACCAATCTGCCAGCCTTGAGCGGAGCCTTGTTCTGGAACACCAGCCTCCTCTACAGCATCGGTGAGATCTATGTCGACGCCAACGGCAGCACCCCGCTCACGAATATCATCAATAATATCACTGTGAACAATCCGGGCGCCTACATGGTGGGCACCAATGGCGCAGACAACGGCTTGATCATCACGAATATAGGGGTGCTCATTTCCGGCGCGGGTGTTGTCGGAAACTCGCAGATTTCGAGCAACAACAACGCGTGGGTGAGCACGGGTTCATTGTGGACCAACACGGGCGATCTGATGGTCGGCGCAACAGGTTCCTACAATCGCCTGGAGATTATCAACACCGGCAGGGTGATGAACAGCATGGGCTACATTGGCTACGGTGCCAGTGCGAATAACAACAGCGTGTTGGTCAGCGGCAGTGGTTCGATCTGGAGAAGCTCCAACGGTTTTGCGGTGGGTTACAGCGGCTCGTTCAACTTGTTGGTCATTACCAACGGTGGCGCGGTCATCAACTCCACGACCGGCGGTGTTGGCGTCTTCCCCGGCGCGAACAACAACAGCGCGCTGATCAGCGGCAGCGGTTCGGTTTGGAGCAATGGCGCGGACTTTTGTGTGGGTCTCTATGGCGCGGGCAACCGGTTGACGATCAACAACGGTGGCCGGCTGCTGACTGGTGATACCAGCATAGGCGGGGAGACAGGTGCGACCAACAACTCTGTGCTGGTGACCGGCAGCGGCTCGCTATGGTGCGTCACCAACGGCGGCGGCTACTTGAATATTGGCGACAACGGTTCCGGCAACAACTTGACCATCTCCGCGGGCGGTCAGGTGATGAGCACGAATAGCTCTATTGGCAGCCAGATCGGCTCGAGTAACAACAGCGTGTTGGTGACGGGCAGCGGCTCGGCTTGGTACAACAATAGTAATCTCTATGTCGGCAACAGCGGCTCCGGCAACAGCCTGACGATTGCCAACAGCGGTTACGTTTCCAGCGTGAAGGGCGGGTATATCGGCTATAACGAAGGCGCCGGCAACAACAGTGTGCTGGTGACCGGCACGAATTCGACGTGGGAGCTTGGCAAGGGCACTTGGGATAACGGCACCTATTTTCAGGTGGGAGGTTCTGGTTCCTCGAATAGCCTGACGATTGCGGATGGGGGAAAGGTGAAGGTTGAGATGATCAATATGGTCATCGGCAATACGGCGTCGTCAAGAAGCAACAGTGTAGTCGTAACCGGCACGAATTCGAGTTGGCAGGGCAGTTCCAGCACCATTTACGTTGGCTACAACGGTTCATCAAACCGGTTGAGCATCGTTAACGGAGGTCAGGTTTCTGATTTCTACACGTTCGTCGGTTACATGGCATCGGCGAGCAACAACAGCGTGTTGGTGAGCGGGACAGGTTCGACGCTGAGTGTTTCTCGCTCGGTCGTCGTTGGCACTCATGGATACGGCAACAACCTGACGATTGAGAATGGCGCCACAGTTTCTTCCTCGGGCGGCACCATTGCAGACCAAACCGCCGGCCGCAACAATAGCGTATTGGTTACCGGCACAGGTTCGGTCTGGAATCTCGGCAATGATGATTTGTACGCGGGTTCTTGGGGTTCCTCGAACAATCTGACGATTGCGGCTGGAGGCCAGGTCCTCAACAATCGTTACGGTTATATCGGTTACAACGATCAGCAAGCCTCCAACAACCTCGTATTGGTCACCGGCAATGGCTCGCTTTGGAGCAGCCTGAGCAATATCTATGTGGGTTTCAATGGCCCGCTGGCTCAACTGACCATTAGCAGCAACGGCACGGTGACGGCTCCCTGGATGATTGCCGGCAACGGATCCACCTCCACGGGCAACACCATCAATGTTAATGGCGGCAACCTCTATGTGACGAACGGGTCGGCCACCGCCACACTTGAAGTCCGCAGGGGTGCCTTGAACTTTATCGGCGGCATCATTGCTGCCGACCAACTCATCGTTGCCAACAACAGCGCGAGCGCTACAAACTCGTATTTCAATTTCAACCACGGCACGTTGACCACGCGCGGCGGCTCGCAGATTGTCGCTCCGATCGGCAGTAATTTCTTCATTGGAGCCACAACAAATCTGGCCGCGACGTGGAACATCCTCGGCGGCACCAATACCGTGACGGTGAGCAGTTCCCGTGCGACCATCCTTGGCGGCGTCGCGGGCCTTACGAGCATCGTGAGCGTGTCCGGCGCAGGCACCGTATGGAGCAACTCCAGCGATTTGCAGGTGGGCGCTGTCAGCAGTGGCAATCAGTTGACTATCACCAACGGTGGCCGGGCGGTGAGCAGCATGGGTTTCATCGGCTACAGCCTTGGCGCGAATAGCAACAGCGTGCTGGTCAACAACGCGCTCTGGAGCAACACCAACGGTTTTGGTGTGGGCTACGGTGGCTCGTTCAACTCATTGATTGTTACCAACGGCGGTGTGGTCATCAATTCCACCACGGGTGGCGTTGGCATCCTTCCCGGCGCCAATTACAACACCGCGTTAATCAGCGGCAGCGGCTCGGTTTGGAGCAATGGCAATGGATTCGCGATGGGGCTCTACGGCATGGGCAACCGGCTGACCATCAATGCCGGCGGTCGGTTGGTGACGGCTGACGCTTCCTTTGGCGAAAACGCCGGCGCCAACAGCAACGTGGTGGTGGTGACCGGTTCGGGTTCGGTCTGGAGCAATCGCGGCGATTTGACGATCGGTTACGCGACGGTCGGCAATCAGTTGGTCATCACCAACGGCGGCGTCGTGCGAACGCTGGGAGGTTTCAGGCTTGGTACCAACTCCTCGCTCCTGAACAGCGGCGCGCTCTACGTCGGCGGAGACTTTGAGAACGCGGCCACCAATCAGTTTGTCAACGACTTCTCCGGTACCAATATCTTCAACGGTTCCTCTGCCGGCGGCTCGTGGGTCATTCAGGACGTCGAGGTCGCCAGCGTGTTTGCCGCCGCCGGCCTCGGCGCCGCCACCAACTTCTATTTTGGCACGTTCCTGGTGGGCGACGCCGTGTCGGGCAGCAACGCCTGGGTTCGCTTGGTGGACCAGCAGGTCAATAAGACTGGCAGCGGCAACGAAACCTTCGGCGCCAGCAACGTCGTCATTGCGCTGGCGCAATCCGTCCTCGACCTCAACAACCGGACGAGCTTCATTCGGAATCTCAGCAATGCCGGCACGATCCTGCAAACCAACGCGAATTCGGCGGGTGCCGTAACGCGGCTCGACGTGGTCAACACGTTCACCAACGCCGGCACGATCCTTGTCGGCAACGGCAGTGTCCTTCGATTCTCCAATGCTTTCATCAACGCTGGCATCGTGGAGCTTCTGGCCGGCGGCGTAATCACCAACTTCGTTGTGACGGGTGGCGTGCTCACCAACAGCAGCTCTGGTTCCATCTTTGGCGACGGACTCATCGCTGCGCTTATTCGCAACGACGGTGTCATTACGGCCACCGGCGGCACGCTGCGGCTCACGGCCGGTTTCTCCGGCGACGCTCTGGGCACTCCCATCAACGCTGGCGTGCTGCGAGCCATCGGCGCGGGAGCGACGCTCGACGTCGCGCAGTCGTTCATCAACAGCGGCACCATCGCCATTACCAACGCCACCTTTAGCGGCATGGGCTTGCTTAACCAGAACATCGTGCGGGTGGACAACCAGAGCACGGCCACCTTCAACGGCACCGTGACCAACGCGGCCGGCGCGTCCATCCGCGTGTCCAACCAGAGCCTGATTCGATTCAACGGCGGCGTCACCAATAACGGCACGATGTCGTTCGTCAATCCCTCCACGGTTATCATCACCGGCACCCTGTTGCTGGGTCAGGCTGGCGTGCTCTCCATGCCGCAATCCAATAACGTGTTGTTCCTGCGCGGGAACTTCCTGAACGGCAGCACCAACAGGATGGATTTCAACACGCGCTACGGGACGATCTACGCCGGTGGCTCGACGCCCTTGACGGGCGTGGGCGCCGCGACGAACACCTTCGAGGTGGCCAGCACCAACCGCGGTGTGTCGTTCCTCGGTTTCGATAGGAATTTTGCCGTCGGCACGCTCAACATCACCAACCACATTGAGTTCGTGAACAACATCAACAACGGCGGCGGTCTCGGCACCAACGAGGCGCTCTACGTGGATGTCTTGCACTTGTTCAACGGGGCGACATTGAAGTTGAGTCAGTTGACGATCTACGTGGGGATTGAGTTCATCTACGAAGACAGCAACGGCACCAAAGTGCTCAAGGGTGCCGCGGGCAGCGCCATCACCGAAGCCAACAAGGATGGCTACGGCTTGGTGAATGTCTTTCTAAGCAACGGTGGCCAGATCGTCTTTGTCCCCGAGCCATCCGGCGCCGTGTTGCTGTTGGCGGGAGCGGGCTTCGCTTGGATCTCCCGCCGGCGTCGCACGCGCCAGTCGTAGGATTCAGCCCGGCAGACCGTGGCGGTCGCAGCAGCGGCGTTCTCACCAGCGGCATTTCGCTTCCGGAGTTGATGATGAAAAGCGTGGCCAGACGGCCGCTGCGCGGTTATAAGGCGAGGCACCATGAGATTCCTGTGCGCGTTGTTGATGCCGTTGCTGACGGCCAGTGTGCTGTTGGCGGTGGAGAACACGGTGGTGGTCAACATCGAGCCGTCCAAGGAGAACCCGCGAAACTCCGAAGGCTCCTTCGTTACGCTCAAGTCGGGACGGATTCTTTTTTTCTACACGCAGTTCTACGGCGGCGCGGCGGATGAAAGTCCCGCGCGTATCGTGGGTCTCCACTCTGACGACGGCGGCCGGACATGGAACCGCGAGCCGAAGGTGGTGGTCGAGAACAAAGCCGGCGCCAACGTGATGAGCGTCTCGTTGTTGCGATTGCGCAGCGGGCGCATTGCGCTGTTCTATCTGCTGAAGAACAGCTGGATTGATTGCCGTCCCATCGTCCGATTCTCGAGCGACGAGGCGGAAACGTGGTCGGAGCCGGTCTCCATGATCGAAGCGCCGGGCTACTTCGTCCTCAACAACGACCGCGTCATTCAACTCAAAGACGGCCGGCTCGTGGCATCGGTGGCTTTCCATCGCTCGCGGGCTGCCGACCCGAAAAACTTTCGCTCGTTCGACATCCGGGCCATCGCGATGTGGTATTTCTCCGACGATGAAGGCCGCACGTGGCGCGAGGCCAACACGTGGTGGGCGTTGCCAGCGCGCACGGGCAGCGGTTTGCAGGAGCCCGGCGTGGTGGAACTGGCTGATGGCAGGCTCTTTTCCTGGATGCGCACAGACCAGGGTGCGCAATTCGGTTGTTACTCCACTGACCGTGGCAAAAACTGGCCGATTCCGGAAGCCACTTCGCTCAAATCACCTGTGTCGCCTGCGAGCATCGAACGCCTGCCGGACTCCTCGGACCTGCTTGTCGTCTTCAACGACCACTCGGGCGCGTTTGAGTTCCCGAAAGGCAAGCGCACTCCGCTGGTGACCGCAATCTCCTCCGACGGCGGCAAGACGTGGTCGCGCCGCAGGCTCGTCGAGAGCGATCCCGGCGGCTGGTATTGCTACACGGCCATCCACTTCACGAACGACGCGGTCCTGCTGGCCTACTGCGCCGGCGACACGAAGGTTGGCGGCTTGAATCGTCTGCGCATTCGCCGGCTGAGCTTGGACTGGCTGAAGGCTGATCGTCCATGAGCGCACAGTTGTTTCGCCCAGGAACCCAGGAGTCTCTATGAACCAAGACCTGTCCCTCACGATGACCCGCCGGCAATTTGTCCGAACGACCATTGTGGCCGCATCCGGAGCTGCATTCAGCATCGGACGCCCGGCTCACGCTGCGCCGGTGATCAAGATCGCGGAAACGAAAGTCATCAGCCAGCAGCCGCAATACTATTGCGGCTGGCCGACCGTGGCGCGCCGGCGCAACGGCGACTTGCTGGTGAGCTGGTCCGGCGGACGAGAGAGCCATGTTTGCCCGTTCGGCCGCGTTGAGTTGATGGTGTCGCACGACAACGGCGCGACGTGGTGCTGGCCGCAGGTGCTGCTCGACGGTTCCATTGATGACCGTGACAGCGGCGTGCTGGAGACAGCGAAGGGCAGCATCCTTGTGACAACGTTCACTTCACTCGCATACGAAAAAGGTCTGCTTGCCGCCGAGAAGAAAGCAGCCGGCGCGAAAGGCGCGTGGGCGGCCGAAAAACTCAAGGCATGGCAGGCCGCACACAACCGCATCGATGCCAGACAGCGCGAGGCTGATCTCGGCCAGTGGATGATCCGTTCCACCGATGGTGGTGTGACGTGGTCGGCGCGTTATTCAAGCATCGTTAACAGTCCGCACGGGCCCATCCAGCTCAGCGACGGTCGGCTGCTCTACGCTGGCAAGGAGCTTTGGACCGGCGAGAAGCGGATGGGTGTTTGCGAGTCGCTGGACGACGGCCAGACGTGGCGCTGGCTTGCCACCATCCCCGCCCGCGAAGGCGACGACGTGCAGAAAGGCTACCATGAGTTGCATGCTGTCGAGACGACTGACGGTCGCATCATCGTCCAGATTCGCAACCACAACAAAACCAATGCGGGTGAGACGCTCCAGACCGAATCCACTGACGGCGGCAAGACGTGGTCAGTGCCGCATCCCATTGGCGTCTGGGGCCTGCCGTCGCACCTGCTGCGGCTGCGCAGCGGCAAACTGCTGATGACCTACGGTCATCGTCGCCCGCCGTTCGGTAATCAGGCCCGCGTCAGCGACGACGGCGGCAAGACGTGGTCGGAACCGATGGTCATTTCGGGTGACGGCGCGGGCGGCGACCTCGGATATCCGAGCACCGTCGAGTTGGCCGATGGCACGCTGTTGTCAGTGTGGTATGAACTAATGAATGGCTCGCCGCGCGCCGTGCTGCGTCAAGCGCGGTGGACACTGGAACTCTAAGACATGAAATCAATAACACATCTGATCTGCATTCTCTCATCCCTGTTGGCCTCGCCCCTTCTGGCTGGCGACATGCCGCTCCAGACCGGCAAAGGCCATCGCTTCGCCTGCACCGACTACACCGGTGGCAATGTGTTCATTGTCAACGCCGACGGCAACGTGGAATGGGAATACAAGACCGGCTCGTGCAACGATCTCTGGGTGTTGCCCAACGGCAACCTCCTCTTCAACACCGGCACCGGCGTGCAGGAGGTCACACGCGATAGGAAAATCGTCTTCGACTACAAAGGCTCGCCGTTCAAACGCACCGTCAAGCAGAAGGATGGCACGACGAAGCAGGTGGAGGGGCCGAGCGAAATCTACGCCTGCCAGCGGCTCGCCAACGGCAACACGTTCATCGGTGAGTGCAACACAGGCCGGCTGCTTGTGGTCGCGCCCGACGGCAAGATCGTCAAGGAGGTGCGGCTGCTGCCTGAAGGCAGGGACGGAGGGCACGCGTACATCCGCAACGCGCGCCTGCTCGCCAACGGCAATTACCTCGTCACTCACAACGGCGAACAGGCCGTTCGCGAATACGACTCGCAGGGCAAGTTGGTGCGAGAGATTCCCGCGGCTGGTGGTCCCCACAGCGCCATCCGCCTGCCCAACGGTAACACGCTCATCTCCTGTGGCGACCGGCCCGGCGGTCACCGTGTGTTCGAGGTGGATGCCGCCGGCAAAATCGTGTGGGAAGTCAAGGGTGACGAGTTGCCCGGCATCAGCCTGAAATTCATGGCGGGTCTCCAGCGCCTGCCCAACGGCAATACGGTCATGAGCAACTGGCTTGGCCATAAACAGTTTGGCAATGGACCGCACCTCATCGAAGTGACACCGAACAAGCAGGTCGTCTGGACTTTCGCCGATCACAAGACGATGAAGACCATTTCCAGCATCCAGTTGCTTGATGTGCCCGGCGACGCGATCCAAGGCGGGATAATGCATTGACGCACCGAACTGCGTGGCTGAAGTTCGCGCGGGTTGACAACTAAATATCCTGCGCGCGGTCCAATTTGAGCGAACACATTCCGACCGGCTTCCTTGGCTGCCATTCGCTTGTCCTTCGTCCGCAGGGACTCGTTCGCACCCACGCCGCTGCCTGGCTCACACCATCTCCTCTGGCCCGGCTTCAAGACCAGAGGTTGTCATGGTTTCTTTGGACACGGTTTTTCCCCTCGCTCGCATGACGGAGAAAAGGTCGACAGGAGTCGCCGCGGGGAGGGGTCAGAAAGGAGGGTGTGGCTGTTGGGCAACAGCCTTCTGACCCCGGCCCCGCGACTAAATTGTCAACATCCCGCGAAGTGCGGCGCATTTGAGTCCGAATTGCAGCATGGTCTTGCAACCCGATCGTTGCCTTCACCCTCTGGAGGAGAGTTGCCTTCGGGTTCCTTCTGGACTCACTTGCGCGCGGCGATCGCCTGCCGTTGTGGATGGAAACAGATTCGGGCCTTGCCAAAGCTCAGAACGAACTTGCAGCCTTTGCTCTGGAGTGACAGACACTCGACCTGATCGCTGCTGATAATGTGCCTGGCGCGGCAGGAAGAGGACACGGGTGGCATGGGCTGAGTTAACAGCTCGGCACCGCCGGATTTGGCTCCGTTGTGGTCCTCATTTACATGTGAAATTCCATGACTCACCGGTCAACTTTCCTCCCAAAAGCAGCCTCCGTCACGTCAGGAAGAACAGTGGTCTCAGGCAGGATAATTCCTGACTGTCTGGGTGTATCCCCCTGACATGTCAAATCCAGCCACTTGTCCTAAAATGGTGGGTTAAGTGAAGATGTGAGACAAACTTAGCAATGAAGCAGTGGCAATTGAACCAAGACGAGGAACTTCCGCATGCCTGATCAATGGAAATCCGAGAACAACGAGGGTCGCGCAGATGGTCAAAAGAGCGAAACATCTGCCCGGATTCTCGTCGTCGATGATGAACCTTGTATCCTTCGATTCTTTGCAGCCATCTTCCCAGCGCCGGATTATTCCGTCGCTGTGGCTGCGAATGACAAGACCGCATTGCAACTGGTCGCGACGCAGAATTTTGACCTGGCAATCGTGGATTATTTTCTGGAAGCGGTGAATGGTGCGGAAGTCGCGCGGAAGATGCACAAGCTGCAGCCGCAACTGAAGATAGTCTTGATGAGCGGTTATGTTCTAAACAACAAGGCGGCTGAGATGGAGGCGGCGGGAGCCAGCGCGTTTCTCACCAAACCATTTACCTGTGAAACCGCGCATCATATTGTTGAGCGCCTGCTTCATGAAACGGAGCCCAAGCCTGGGGCTTCGATGAACGCCGGTGGCACGTCTCCGGCGATTCATGCACAACCGTCCTGACAAGCTGGAACCGCTCTCTCGTTCTTGTGTGGCTTGCTAAGGGAAAATGGATGACTGCAATGATGACGGGAGACATCGAAACGTTCGATCAATTGCAGGGAGAGTTTAGGCGGGCTGGCCTACCTCACCCCCCACAACAGCCCGCTCAGGGCCTCGGCGGCTCACGCGCCGCCGAGGCCCGACCTGCTTCACAGGGAAGGTGGTATGGAAACACTCAACAAAAACCGACAGCAACGGCACGCCGGCAACAGGCGCCGAAACCATCGGATCACGAACATATGCCACGGCCCGTTCAGGCACGCCTTTCCTGTTTGTACCAAAATGAAACTCGAGATGGGTGAGCCATCAAAGCTGTGTGTATTCGTTCACGGAGTTCTGCGCTCCGGCAACAGCCATCACCGGTATCTTGAAAAGGCAAGATTCCTTGGTAAAGGGAGAACCAAGGAGCAGTTCGCTCTTTATGTCGGGGTGTCTCCTTATGTCGTGAAGAGTGAAAAGGTCTCTTGGATTGTCGGCGAAGTTTACGAGGTGGATAAACGGACGCTGCGACGACTGGATTTCTTCGAGCAGTGTCCGTCCTGGCATTCCCGGGAATGGGTGGACGTGATCCTGGACAACGGACAGGAACTCAAAGCCATGATGTATTTTGCCAGAGAGCGAAAAAAACAGTTGGTGCTGAGCGGGGATTTCAATAGCGGCTAGGCAATCATCGGGCGGCCTGTTTCCCATGCCGCTGCGCAGACAGAAGGTGGTGGGGGGGGGTATCACGGATGACTTGGCCTCGGTTACGTGTGGTTGCAGCCGCGTCGGTCGAGCCAGAATCTCGAGGGCCTGATGAGACCCCGTCGGGAGTGGGTTTGGCACAGGAATTGCGGCAGAATAGCGAGCGAGAGTATTATTTGGCTGTCTTAATCAAGTACGAGCCCGCCATGCTTTTTTAGCATGTGTTGTGGTTGCAGACGCAATGCAGATGAAACTGGGGCTGCGGATTGTTTTGGACGGGAGGATCCCGACAAGGTCTTTCGTTGACCCGGCGTTGCAAAGAAACTCTGTGAGAGCAAGAGTGTGGCGCAACCCCGTTTTGTCT
Source organism: Verrucomicrobiota bacterium (assembly GCA_016235595.1). GTDB lineage: Bacteria > Verrucomicrobiota > Verrucomicrobiia > CAIQCK01 > CAIQCK01 > CAIQCK01. The sequence goes on along the minus strand of JACRJX010000041.1, from coordinate 402,367 downwards.
GAGGAGTTGCACAAAGATGTGAACTCGTATACAAGACCGACAAGCAGAATGCGACATGGATGACAAGTAGAGCAGCTATGAACATAAAGAAGGCCAGCAGGCGTGCACAATCTTTGGTGGAATACGGCCTCGTGTTGGCGTTGATCGCTGTGTTGGCCATTTTGGTCATCAAAGCTGTGGGTGTCAGGACCTCGTGCACCTTTGACACGACCCAGAGCCAGATGACAGCGCAGGGCGTATCGGGTGGTTCGCCGACGGCCGCCAGTTCGTAGTCTGTGGCGGATGCGATCTCCCTCCCTATTCGGGGGTCGCATTGAGTTTTGCGGTGCGCAGAGCGGTTGACGAGTCCCTTCCTTGAACCTTCTCCCGTAGCGAAAGAAACACGCCACATAGCACATCGGCGGCAACTGGCGCGAAAACGCCTGGAATCGTTGCTTTGCCCGCAGGGGGTGGTGTGTGTAGAATGCTGCCTGCCATGAACCGATTCCTCATCCTCTGTGCTGTTACTGCTCTCGCATTTACGACTGTATTCGCCGGCGCTCCGGCCGAATTGGAACGCTACAACGTCGTTTGGGAAACGCCGAGCCAGAATGCCGCCGGCTCGATGCCCATCGGCAATGGCGAGGTCGGCCTCAACGTTTGGGTCGAGGAAGGTGGCGACTTGCGTTTCTATGTTGCCCGCACCGACGCGTGGAGCGAGGCGTCGCGGCTGCTCAAGCTCGGTGGTGTGCGCGCGTCGCTGACGCCGAACCCGTTCTCGAAGGGCGCGCCGTTCCGCCAGGAACTCAAGCTGCGCGAAGGATGCATTGAAATCACCACAGGCAATGCCGCCGGGCCGCAACCCAACACTCAGCGTCCAACATCTAAAATCCGCATCTTCGTGGATGCAAACGCGCCGGTGATCCACGTCGTGGGGGAGAGCAAGCAGCCGCTCAGTGTGAAGGTGCAACTGGAATGCTGGCGGACGGAGAAGAAGGTGCTCACAGGCGGCGAGCTAGGTTCAAGCTGGACCATGCAGGCCGGACCACCGGAGATCGAAGTGCGGGAATCGGCAGACGTGGTCAAAGACGCGAGCGACGCTGTGACGTGGTATCACCGCAATGAACACTCGTGTGTGCCGCTGACGTTGAAGCACCAGAGTCTGGAGAAGTTCGCCGATCTGGTGAAAGACCCGATCCTGCACCGCACCTTCGGCGGCTCGATATCTGCGCCCGGTTTCGTAAAAGACGGCGCAAGCGCGCTGAAATCATCCGCGCCCATGAAGCGATTTGCGATCCGAGTCGCGACACACTCGGCGGTGGCTGACACACTGACGGCCTGGGAGAAGGGACTGGCCGCCGTTGCCGTATCATCGGACAACTGTGCCGCTGCTGAAAAAGCGACGACGGCGTGGTGGAAGGCGTTCTGGAATCGCAGTTGGATTTTCGTTGAGGGCGACAATGTCGCCCTCGCGGCGCTGCCGGCGAACCAGCATCCACTGCGCATTGGCGCAGACAGCAACGGCGGCAGCAAGTTCCGCGGCGCGATGAGCCGCGCGACGGTTTATCACCGTGCGCTGAGCGATGCAGAGGTCGCGTCGCTGGCGTCGGGGAAGCCGGGCGATGCGGCAGCAGTTGCGGCTGGCCGGCTGGCCGGCTGGAGGTTCAACACTGCGCCGGATGGCGCGAAAGTTGTCGGCACGATGAAGTTTGAGGAGTCAGATGGCGCAGGGGTGGCGGCGTTTGGAGGTGGGCACATCGAGGTGCCGAACGAGATGTGCCTCGCGCTCACGAACAGCTTCACGGTCGAAGCCTGGATTCGGCCCGATGCAAAGGCGGGGAGCGCGCGCATTTTTGACAAGCTCACTGCTGGCAAGGGTGACGGGTTTCTCTTCGACACACATCCGGGCCGCAGCCTGCGGTTCATTACCGGTCAGCACGCGATGGCGGTCAACGATGTGCTGCAGCTTGGCGCGTGGAACCACGTCGTGGCGGTGTTCGACGCAGCGGCGGATGGCAGGCGGTTGTATCTCAACGGCAAGTTGCTGAAGGCCGAGGGTGGCGGTGGCATGGAGCAGCCGACGCCATCGATGGTGACGCGCGCCTATGTGCTCCAACGCTGGATGGCGGCGTGCGCCGGGCGCGGCAACTTCCCCACCAAGTTCAACGGCTCGATCTTCACCGTGGACCCGGAACTCACCGACCCGAAGCAGAAGTTCAACCCGGACTGGCGGCGGTGGGGTGATTGTTTCTGGTGGCAGAACACGCGCTTTCCGGCGTGGTCCGCGGTCGCGAACGGCGACTACGACCTGTGCGCGGCGGTGTTCCGCATGTACCGCGACGTGCTGCCGATCTGCAAGGCTCGCGCAAAGCTCTATTACGGAGCCGAGGGTGTGTATTTCCCGGAGACGATGACGAGCTTCGGCTCCTATGCGAACCGCGACTACGGCTGGGACCGGACGGGCAAGCAACCGGGCGATGTGGCCTGCAAATACTGGTGCTACTCGTGGCAGCAGGGCTTGGAACTGGTGCAACTCATGCTCGACTGCCACGAGCGAACGCTCGATGCGAAGTTTCTCGCCGATGAACTCGTGCCCATGGCGCGCGAAGTGTTGCGCTACTTCGATACGCGGTTCCAACGCGACGCGAACGGCAAGCTCGTCATCAGCCCGACGCAGGCCGTCGAGACCTACTGGTTCAACGTGGTTAACGACACGCCGACCGTTGCGGGCTTGCAGTCCGTGCTCGACAGGCTGCTCGCGCTGCCGAAGGACGCTGCGCCCGCCGCTGATCGCGAGCTGTGGGCAAGGCTGAAAGCCGCCGCGCCACCCGTGCCCGTGCGCTCTGAAGACGGCAAAAGTTTTGTGCTGCCCGCCGAGAAGTTCGATCCGAAGCGCAACAACTGCGAGAACCCGGAGCTTTACGCCATGTGGCCGTTCCGGCTGTTCGCCGTGGGCCGGCCCGGATTGGAAACGGGCATTGAGACGTTCAACCGCCGCGGCGCGAAGATCATGACGGGCTGGTGCTATGATGGCCAGTGCGCCGCGCTGCTCGGCATGACCGACGAGGCGAAGAAGCAGATCCTCCACAAGGTTCGCAACTCGCATCGCAACTTCCGTTTCCCGGCGATGTGGGGGCCGAACTTCGACTGGCTGCCCGACCAGGACCACGGCGGCAACATCCTGCTCACGCTCCAACACATGATCATGAACGCCGATGGCGGGAAGATTTACGTCCTGCCCGCATGGCCAAAGGATTGGAACCTCCACTTCAAACTCCACGCCCCGGGCCGCACGACCGTCGAGGGTCGCGTTCGCGACGGGAAGCTGGTGGACCTCGTCGTTACGCCGAAGTCGCGCCAGAAGGATGTTGTGCTGACCGATCTACGATAAGAAGCAGCCGCGACAGCCCGTTAGCGCCGATGGCCCGCTTGAATGAACTGCGCAGGCGCAACGCGGTGGACCGATTTGAAGACGCGGGAGAAGTGATAGGGATCAGAGAAGCCGAGTTCTTCCGCCACCTGTTTGATCAGCCTGCCAGTGCCGAGCAGCAGCTCGGCAGCGCGGTTCATCTTCAGCCGCACGAGATAACGATAGGGCGTCTGGTGGTCGAAGCGCCGGAAGAGCCGGCAGAGATACGCCTGGTCCACGTGGCATGCGCGTGCTGCTTGCGCCAGCGAGCGCAAGCTGAGGAAGTGTTGTTCGATCTGCCGCTTGCATCGCTGGTAGGTGGCCAGCGCTCGCGCGTCGGCTTCTCTTTCCGGCACGGCGAACGCGAGGATCTTCAGGATGAGCAGACGCACGAGGGCCGCGCAGATGGCTGCGCTTCCTGGCGCGTTGCGGCTGCCCTGTCGTTGGAGGTCCTCGAAGATATCGAGGATTTCTCCGGGCGCCGAAAGCTGGACAACGCCGTGCCGCAGCGGACTGTCCCGAAGCATCCGTGCCGCCTCGCTGCCTGTGAAGTCCACGAAGTATTTCACCATCGGGTCTTTTGGGTCGTTGCGGATCGTGTGGACCACGCCGGGCGCGTAGGAGAACACCGAACCGGCCTGCAGGCGGAATGTCTGGCGCGCGACCTTCACCTCGCCGCGGCCTTGCGAGACGTATTCGATCGAGAGGAACGGGAATTCCCGCCGGCTGATGACGTATTCGGGATTGCACCGCTCGCGGCCGCCGCAGACGACAGTGATGCCGCGCGTCGGGGCGGGGCGCAGATCCAGGTAGTAGTAACGCACGTCGGAGACCTGCGTGGAGATGAACTTCGGCTGGGGGACCGGTTTGGATTTGCGGTCAATAATATCCATCGAAGGGTCAACCCTATCCATTTGCAGCCGTGGCAATCAAGCGTATCGTGTGTTCGATTTCTTAAACCCAGTTGAGGTTTGAAAGCGACGAGAGTTTTGAAGTAGAAAGGAAGCACACATGAACAAGAATGATCTGATCCTCGTAGGCGGCGCCGGTGGTTTTATTGGAGGTTCGTTGGTGCGTCATCTTCACGACAAGGGCTTCACCCGCATCCGCGCGGTGGATAAGAAGCCGCTGCCGCTGTGGTATCAGCGCACGCCCGGCGTGGAGAGCTGGTGCATGGACCTCAGCGACGAGGCCAACTGCAAAGCTGCCGTCAAGGACGCGGTGGAGGTCTATAACCTCGCCGCCGACATGGGCGGCATGGGTTTCATCGAGCGGTTCCGCATCGAGTGCCTGCGCAGCATTCTCATTAACACGCATCTCATTGAGGCGGCCAATCGCGCTGGCTGCGAACGTTACTTTTATTCCAGCTCGGCTTGCGCCTACAACGTGAAGTTGCAGGAAGACCCGAATTGCCGCGCGCTGAAGGAGAGCGACGCCTACCCAGCTTACGCAGAGCGCGGCTACGGCTGGGAGAAACTGCTTTCGGAGATGTTCTGCCAGGAATACTGGGCCGAACGCGGCATGAAAACCGCCATCGCCCGCTTCCACAATGTCTATGGGCCGTGGGGCACGTGGGACGGCGGCCGTGAAAAGGCGCCGGCCGCCATTTGCCGCAAGGTGATCGAGGCGAAGGACACCGGCAAAAAGGAAATCGTCATCTGGGGCGACGGTCACCAGACACGCAGCTTCATGTATATTGACGATTGCCTCAAGGGCATTGACATGATCATGCACTGCGACAAGCTGATTGCCACGCCGATCAACCTTGGCACGAGCGAGCTGATTTCCGTCAACGACCTCGTCAGTCTCGTCGAGGAGATTGGCGGCGTGAAACTGAAGCGGAAATACGACCTCAATGCGCCCCGTGGCGTTGCTGGCCGCAACAGCGACAACACCTTTATCAAGAAGATGCTCAACTGGGAGCCGAACATGCCGTTCCGCAAAGGCCTGGGCATCACCTACAAGTGGATCGAACAGCAGTATCGCGACCGCAAGGCCGGCAAGGCAACGGTTCGTGACGTCATCTGACCCGCGAAAGGATGCGACTGTGCCGAAAAAGTCAGGCGGCAAGCTGACGGACGTCATTGGCGGAATTCCGTATCGAATCGCGCTGGCGGGCGGCTGGATTGACCAGCCGTTCGTCTCGAAACTCAATCCAACTCCGCCGGGTTCGATGGTGGTCATCGGCTTGGAACCGGCCTTTCGTTGGATGGAGCGCGCCGGCATGGCCACCGGCACGCGCAAGGTCGCGTTGAAGCTGTGGGGCGGCCGACTGCCAGCCGGCAAGCCGGCGAAGCTCGTTGAGGAACTCTACGCCGAGGAGAACAAAGGCAAAGCCGAACCGTCGGGCAGCCAGGACATGATCGGTTTGGTCTATCCCGGCGTGAACCGGCTCGACTACGAGTTCACGCATGCCGGTGGCGTTTTTCCTGTCCACATCGAATCCAACAACGACCCGAAGATCGCGCGCTGGTTGGAGAAGGTGATCAACGTGCTGCCCGTCGAGCCGCGGCCCGAAGGCTACAGTCCGCTTGGTGTGAAGAACCTCGACCCGAAATGGATTCAACGGCTTGGCCGGTCGGGCAGGGATTGCTACGACGCCATCCTCGCGCGAGACATCAAGGCACTCGGCGCGTCCATGAACGAGTGCATGACGTGCTGGGAAGCGTTGCTGCCGCACGTTGTCCGGCATCCGACGCTGAAGGTGGACCTCGTGGCGCTGATGAAGCATTACCAGTCGCGGTATCCCGGCGCGATGTATTCCGGCTGCGGCGGCGGCTACCTTTACGTGCTGTCCGAGAAGCCGGTGCCCGGCGCGTTTCGGGTCCAAGTTCGCATCGCGAAATGATACGACGATGAAACGCGTTGCCATCTCTGCCAGTTTCGACGACTTGCGCTCGCCGCAGGTCCGCTTCCTCGAAGAAGCCGCCAAGCTCGGCGATGTCAGCGTCCTGCTCTGGTCCGACGACGCGGTCCGCGCCGTCACCGGCAAGGCCCCGAAGTTTCCGCAAGCCGAGCGGCTCTATTTGCTCGAAGCCATCCGTTACGTGCGCGACGTCAGGATCGTCAACGGCGCGCTCAATCCCGACACGCTGCCGTTGCTTGTCCAGAGCAGTGCATTTGGGACGGCCCCTCACCCCGGCCCTCTCCCCGCAAACGCGGGGAGAGGGAGAGATTCCGCGCTGGAAGATCGGGCAAACCGTTTGGTGCGGACGAATGCAACGGCGGCGAGTTTCCCTCTCCCCCCGCTTGCGAGGGGAGAGGGCCAGGGTGAGGGGAGCCGTCCTGATGAACTCCGGATCGACATCTGGGCTGTGGACGAACCGCACGACACGCCCGCCAAACGCGCGTTCTGCGAGGCGCACCACCTCACCTATCACGTCATTTCCAGCAAAAGCTTCGCCGGTTTTCCGAAAGCGGATCTTGCCATCGCGCCGCCGACGCCGGGCCGCAAGAAGGTGGTCGTCACCGGCTGCTACGATTGGTTTCACTCCGGCCACGTCCGTTTTTTCGAGGAAGTCTCGGAGCACGGCGATCTCTATGTCATCGCCGGCAACGACGCGAACGTGGAGCATCTCAAAGGCGCGGGCCATCCGCTGTTCCGTGAGGACGAGCGCCGCTACCTCTGCGCCTCCATCCGCTACGTCCATCAGGCGTTGATCACGACCGGCTGGGGCTGGCTCGACGCCGAGCCGGAGATGCGGCGGATCAAGCCTGACATCTACGCCGTCAACGAAGACGGCGACAAACCCGAGAAGCGCGAGTTCTGCGAGAAGAACGGCATCCAATATCTCGTTCTCAAGCGCGTGCCGAAGGAAGGACTGACGCGCCGAACTAGTACGAATTTGCGCGGATTCTGAGCGGCCGCCAACTCAATAGACGCGCCGTGGACCGCTCGTGTCAAAGCCAGCCGTTTTGCCTTTTGTTGGCGGGTTTAGGTGAATAATATTGTTGGGCAATCCTGAAAACCCATGAAGGCCGTAAAACGCAGTTCGAATATCACTCGCTCAAAGCTCGGCCTGAATCATGTTCGATCGATTGTTGAGAATGCGGGGTCGGTGTTTATCAAGATCGATCAAGAAGACGACTTGGGGATCGACGGCATCATCGAGCTGATGCTTGGTAGGCGGCCGGCGCACCGGAGCTTTGCGGTTCAGATCAAGAGCGGGGCGAGTTACTATGATTTCCAGAAGGCGGAGTTGGTTTTTCCTGTTGGCGGCCATCGCGATTATTGGCTCCGTCATCCATTGCCGGTTCTTGGGATCGTCTATGTTCCCAGTCTAAGAACGGCTTACTGGTTTGATTTGAAGCAAGCACTTCGCTCCGAAGCAACCAGCTCGACTTTGAAACTTCCCGCCCTCCGACATTATGAGTTTTCAGAGAGGTTGTTTGAGACCATTTTTGCTCCGTTACACGTTAACGGAAGGACGAATCTACCGCTGGAGGAACTGAGCGCCTACGCTACATCCAATCGCCAAGCCGAAGTGCAGTTTGGCTTTCACCAGCTGTTTCTCTCACACGCAGGCGAAAGAGCTTTCTGGGATCTTCTGTTGGAGCACTTGCGCCAGAAGGCATTTTATGACCTCATCCCACTACTGCCGTTTTATCTAGCTCATGTTCCTTGGCACGGCGATCTAGGTGCAGACGGAGGCTCTCCGGTGGAAGGCCAGATGAAGGCCGATTTGCTTCGGGAGTTCTCATCATTTGGGAGGACAGAGATTCTGAAGTTGCTTCAGTTTATCGATCCCGAGAATGGTATTGTGCGTGGCTCGATAGGTCAGTGCGTTGAGGCGGTGATTTCGGCGATTGACCTCTTCCCCGCGAAGCTCCGTGACGTCGTCAAAGATAGCACAGTCGCCATGCAAACTCGGGAATTTGCGGTGTTTATCCATGCGATGCACGAAGGTAAGGCTAGTCTTCCACTATTTGATGTGCTGATTAAGCAGGGTTCGTCCTACGCACTTGAACTGAGTCGCTACCTTTCTGAAGCGGATGGCCTTTACCCGTATTCTTAAATAGCCAGACATGGTGCCGGAGCCAACTTGGGGCCCGGTCGAACGGGAACTTGCGCGGATTCTGGCTGTCGGATACAAGATGCGGTCATGCGACACGCAATGATCATGGCGGGCGGCTCAGGCACGCGGCTCTGGCCGATGAGTCGCGAGTCGTTGCCGAAACAACTCATCCCCTTCATTGGTGGCAAGAGCCTGCTGCAAATCGCCACCGAGCGTCTCAACGGACTCGTGCCGCCGGCACAGCGGTTTGTCTGCGCCGCCAGCAAGCACCGCGCAGTCATCCAGAAGTCGCTGCCCGCGTTCAAAGGAGACCATTTTCTGGGTGAGCCATGCGGCCGCGATACGCTTAACGCCATCGGTTTCAGCGCTGCGGTCATCGCGCGGCGCGATCCGGATGCCATCATCGCCGTCTTCACCGCCGACCACATCATTGAGCCGGTGGACCAGTTCCAACGCATCGTCGCCAGCGGCTATGAAGTCGTCGAGAAGTTCCCGAACGCTCTTGTCACGTTTGGCATCGCACCGACCGCGCCGGCGACCGCCTACGGTTACCTCCAACTCGGTGAGCCGCTTGCGGGCGACGCGCGAGTTGTCGAACAGTTCAAGGAAAAACCCGATGCTGGCACAGCACAAGGCTACTTCGAGGCCGGCGCGAGCCGTTATCTTTGGAACAGCGGCATGTTCATCTGGCGTGCGGACACGTTGCTCGATTGCATCCGCCGCTATTCGCCGGAGAACCACGCCGGCATCATGCGCGTCGCCGATGCGTGGGACACGCCGCAACGCAACGCCGTACTTGCGGAGGTCTATCCGACGTTGAAGAAGATCAGTGTGGACTTTGCCGTGATGGAGCCGGCCTCGCGCGATCCGAAGGTGCGCGTCGCGGCGGTTCCGATGCCACTGAAGTGGCTCGATGTCGGCTCGTGGCCGTTCTTTGCCCAGACCTGCCCGCGCGACGCCGACGGCAATGCCATCGCCGCGCGTCATCTGCTGCGCCGGACGAAGAATTCGCTCGTTGCGTCCAACGATCCGAAGCATCTCATTGCCACGATCGGCTGCGAAGACCTCATCATCATCCACACTCCCGACGCCACGCTCGTTTGCCGCGCCGATCAGGCCGAAACGATCAAGGAAATGCACAAGCTCGTCGGCGAACAGTTCGGCAGCGAGTATCTCTAGAACGCACTCTTGGACGGCGTCACTGCTTCCGTCGATCGAGCTGTTCGACGCAGACTGCCACGGCGCGTTGAACGACGCGGTCGTTGGCGAGATCGGCGGCTTCGCGCCGGCCTGGCAAAACACGCTGCGGGGCCGCTGCATCTTCGCCTGGAGCCGCCACCATTTCGGTGTCGGGAACAAGACCTTCGCCGCCGCCAAACCGTTTTCCATCCATGGAGGCAATGTCGCCGTGCAGCGCGAGCGACACGGTGCCGTCGGGTGCGGCGACCAGACGGACAACATCGCTGTGGCCACAGGTTTTCGCGCCGATGAGAATCGCACGCCGATGCCAGCGCAGCACCGCCGCGAGCGCCTCCGCCGTGCCAGCCGTGTTGAGATTGATGAGCACACACAAGGGGCCGCTCAGGCGGGGACCGTAACGGCTCGCGAAAAACTGTTGCTGTTCCTCTGCCTGCGCCGGACGCAAGACGAGCGCCGGCTGCGCCGGCTCGAGAAACTGGCTCGCCACGTCGCGCACCGCACGCAGCAGTCCGCCGCGATTGTGCCGCAGGTCGAGCACCCATGCGCGGGCGCCGGCGCGTTCGATCGGTGCGAGAGCGGCGCGCAGATCGCTGCCCGTATAACGGTTGAACGAAATCAGTCGCGCGTAACCGACCTTGCCGGCGAGCAGTTGCGCATCGCGGACGGATTCCACTTTGACAAGGCCGCGTTGCAGGCGACACTCGCGGGTCTGGTTCCCAGTGGCGCGAAAGATCGTCAGCTTCAACGTCGAGCCGGGTTCGCCGCGCAGGCGGCGGACAACATCGTTTACGTTCAAGCCGGCGGCGGTCTCGTCATTGATGTGCGTAATCTGGTCGCCTTTGCGCATGCCGGCTTTCTCTGCCGGCCCGTCCTTCATTGTTTCGTCGACCGTGACGGCATCGCCGTTGAACCCGATTTGAATGCCAATGCCGCCGAACCGCCCGCTCCAGCGGCTTGGGTCCACGGATTCCGCGCCCGGCTCCGCGCCCATTTCGCAGATCAGGTCGTCCGGCGGCTCTTCGGTGTCCGGTCCGACGTTCACGCGTGCCGGCGCGCCGTGCAAGACGTTGGCGGTGGCCAGCAGGAGGGCGGCGAGGATGGTTGTCGCCTGCTTCACGGTTGCTGGAAAGATTGGGCTTCCGTCTGACATCTTTGCTTTTTTGGCTGCTGCGCTTACTGTTCAAAATTAGCACAAGAGTTACAAGAGTGAAGTGCCTGGACTGTTGCTGAGACCGCGGCGAAACCACAACGCGCCTTGACACGGGCGTGCGGATGGCGCAGAAACGCGGTGGCTGGCAGGAAACCAACGGAACAACAAACATGAATCTTTTCGATCTTAAGGGCGAAGTCGCAGTGGTCATCGGTGGCACGGGCGTTCTGGGCGGCGCACTGGCAGAGGGATTGGCATCGGCGGGCGCAAAGGTCGCTGTGCTTGGGCGCAATCAGGAACGCGGCGAAGCGCGCGCGAAGTCCATTCGCGACAAGGGCGGCCAGGCGGGGTTCTTTTCATCCGACGCCGTGTCGCGGCGCAGTCTCACCGAGGCGCACGAGCGCATCAGTGAGACGCTGGGTGCGCCGACGGTTCTCATCAATGCCGCCGGTGGCAACGACCCGAAAGTCACCGTGACGAATGACCATCCTTTCGAAAGCATCGCGGCGGATGATTGGCGCGCGAATTTCGATCTCAATCTCGTTGGCGGCGCGTTGTTGCCATGCCAGGAATTCGGCCCCGCGATGTGCAAGCGCGGCAAGGGCAGTATCATCAATATTGCCAGCGTCAGCGCCCATCTGCCGTTGTCGCGCGTGGTCAGTTACAGCGCTGCCAAGGCTGGCGTCATGAGTCTGACGTTGTTCCTGGCCCGTGAGTGGGCCACCAAGGGTGTGCGCGTGAACTCAATCACGCCCGGCTTCTTCCCTGCTGAACAGAACCGCAAGCTGCTCTTCAACGACGACGGCACGCCCTCGGCGCGCACCAAGGCGATCTGGGGTCACACGCCGATGGGCCGCTTTGGCGAATCGCAGGAACTGGTTGGCGCGTGCGTCTTCCTGGCGAGCGCCAAAGCCAGCAGTTTCGTCACCGGCGCCGACATCCGCGTGGACGGCGGCTTCCTGTCGCAGACGATTTGAGGAAGCTAGCGATTGTCAGTTCTTAAGTGCTTTTGGTTTTGTGTGCTGGACGTTGTGCAGTTCTATGACGTCTGCTGTAGGAAAGGGAAAGCAGCATGAAAGCTATTGATGCAAAGTCGGAATTAGAGATGGAGCGAGAAATAAATCGGCTTGCGAAGGAATCGGCGACGCTTCTTATTGCTGCCCGCGACCCGACCGGGGCCTTCTTGCGATTAATTGCGAAAACTCGGCGGGAAATGTTAGAACAGCAATATTTGGCAAACAGTTACATCCTCGACGCGTTTGGCTTTGGCCCGAACTGAGACCTTTCGGGCTGTTTGATCATGGCATCAAGAGATGGAATCCGATGTCACCGGCTGAGCGGCTTGTTGTGCTTGGTCAGCAGAGTTGGAGTGGGGTGCGAGCTTGCAGTCAGAAGTTGAAAACTAATAGATGGCGGTGCGGGTTAATCATCCTACAGGCGATATCTCGACATCCACGTTGACCGCCTCGCACGCCTCGGTGAGTTTCTCGCGCAGTTGTTCTTCAGTGAGTTGCGAGGGCTGCTGAATCTGCATGTCGAGGATGAACTGCGGGTCGCCGGTGTGCGGCGCGGGCGCAGTGGTGCTCTCCAGCGTCTCGATGTTCACGCCGAGCGAAGCCAGCGCGTGGGTGATCTGGTGGACAATGCCCTCGTGGTCCAGCCCGACGGCGTGGACTGTGTAGCGTCGGGCGCTCTTCAACTCGCGGGCGCCGGGTGCGCTTGTCGGTTTGGTGGTGATGATCAAGCCGGTATTATTGCCGAATGCCGGCACATCGTTCCGGAGTTTCGCAATCTGATCTGCGTCGCCGGCTGCCAGAACAACAATGGCAAACTCGCCGCCAAGGATGGCCATGCGGCTGTCTTCAAGGTTGCAGCCGTGATCGAAGATGATCTTTGAGATGGCGTTCACGATGCCCGGCCGGTCCGGGCCAATGGCTGAAAGCACGAGATATTGGCGCATGTTATTCTCTGGTTATTGAGTTTTCTCAGTTCGTTCACGCTAGCTTAGCGCACCGCGAGTCGCGCGCAAGCTTTGCATGCGCCGCAGCCAGCTTATGTTTGGAAAAATGTCCGGAGCCCGCCGGATGACGCGGCCTTCCGATTTCGATGCCGCCTCCTGGAAAAATAGTTGACAGCGTCTGCCTATATTCTGTATTGAGAGAACGTATTCTCTATTGAAATGACGCGAGCCTACCAGATTCCAGTGTTGCGAAAGGCAATTCAGGTGCTGAATGCCATCGCGGACGGGCAGTGCGAGCCGACAACGACCTCGCTGGCTCGCACACTCAAAATCGCCCCCGCCACCTGCTACCGCATCGTCCAGACTCTCGCCCAGGCAGGATGGATTCGAGTGCGTGCAGATGGCTGCTGCGAGTTGGGCGTGGGATTGTTTCCACTGCTGCACCGTATTCAGCGCCATGAACTATTGAGCCGCAAGGTGTCTGATGCGTTGCAGGAATTGACGGCTTGCACTGGCGTCGCCAGCAAGATTTCCACCCGCGAAGACGACTATGCGCTGACGGTATTGCGGGAGGATTCAGCCGAGCCGATGGCGCTGGCGGTGCGAGCGGGATCGCGATTCCATCTCACGCTGGGCGCGTCCGGTTCGGTATTGCTCAGCGGGTTGGACGACGCGGAGGTTGCGCGAGTCGTCCGAGTCGCGCCTCCGGATTGCTGGCACTGGCAGAAGCCGGCCGACGTGCTGCGACGCGTCAAGGAAGTGCGCCGCCATGGCGTGGTCATTGATCTTGGAACCTACCGGCCGGATATCTTTGGCATTGCTGCCCCGTTGCTGGACGCCGAGGGGCGGATCGAAGGTGCGCTGACACTTACAGGGCTGATTCACGGCCATGGCAAACAACAACTTGACGAATGGCAGCGGCTCGTGGCCCGCAAAGCCGTCGAATTGAATCAACACGCCACGCTTAGGACCTGCAATGAAAATCATTGATCTAAAGGCACGCACGGTCGCCATCCCACTCAACGCCCAGTTGCGGCACAACACGGGCGTCCACCCGGGTTATTTTCTGCGGACCGTCATCGAAATCATCACCGACGAGGGCATCGTCGGCCTTGGCGAGATGGGGGGCGGCGACCAGCGCGGAGCGATGGCAAAACTGAAACCGCGCATCCTGGGGCTCGACCCGTTCAATCTCGAAGTCATCAAGCTCAAGGTTCTGCGGAGCATCTACTACCTGTCGAACTCGCGGCTCTACGCGGCCATTGAAATGGCGTGCCTAGATATTCAGGGCAAGGCGCTGGGCCGGCCGATGTCGGACTTGATTGGCGGACGCGTGCGCGACGCGGTGCCGATGATTGCCTATCTGTTCTGGCGCTACGACCGGCCGCAGGGCGGCGACGACAAATGCGCTGAAGATATGGCCGATTTCTGCGAGGAATTGCACGAAACGCTCGGCGTGAACTCGATGAAGCTCAAGGCGGGCGTGATGCCGCCGGATGAGGAGGCGCGGGTCGTCGAGCTTTGCCGCGAGCGGCTGGGGCCGTCGTTTGGATTGCGAATAGACCCGAACGGCACCTGGTCCGTTGCCACCGCCACGCGCATCGGCCGCCGGTTGGAGCCGATGAACATGGAGTATTTCGAAGACCCGGCGTGGGGGCTTGAAGGCAACGCAGCCGTCCGCAAAGCCATCCGCATTCCCATCGCGACGAACATGTATCCGAACAAGTTCGATGACCTCGGTCCCGCGATTCGTCTCGGCGCCGTGGACATCGTGCTCACCGACCTGCACTATTGGGAAGGTCCGCGCGGTGTGAAGGACCTCGTGGCGGTTTGCCGCACGTTCAACCTCGGCGTGGCGATGCACAGCGGGGCGGAGTTTGGCATTGAACTGGCCGCGATGCTGCACACGGCCGCGACGATCCCAGAGATGCATTTTGCCGGCGACGCGCATTATCATTTCCTCACCGACGACATCATCGAAGGCGGCCTGATGAAATATGTGGACGGCAAGATTGCCGTGCCGACGGGTCCCGGCCTCGGAGTAAAGCTCGACGAGGAGAAGATGCGCCGCTATGAAAAGTACTTCGAAGAGAAGGGCGATTACTACGCCCGCTTCCATCAGGACCCGCGCAGGCCGGAATGGTATCCGATTGTCGGCGGGACATGATAAATCGGCAGTACGTATGACCAAGGAAAAGTACTCATGAGAACATGTTTCATCGCAGCAATTCTTCAAATAATGGCGTTGTCAGCTCTCGGCGCCGACAAATGTGAGTCCGCTGCCATCACGCCAAAGCAGGTGATACACCTGGTGAATGACTCGCCGGATTGTCTGGCGCAGTTCGATACGTGGATCGCCGGGCTCGGTTTGAACAACGACCCGGAGAAGGTTTTCCGCATGGAAAAGGACGCTGCGGGCCGCCCATTGCTGCGCGTCACCGGCCATGGTTACGGCGGGTTGATCACGAAGAACAGCTATCGCGACTACCGATTGGTCCTGGAATTTCGCTGGACGGGGGCTACGTCGGGCAAGCGCGAGAAAAGGGCTCGCGACAACGGCCTGCTGCTGCACTGCACGGGTCGGCCGGGCAACTGTGCCATGTCCCCCAAGGCGAAGTTTTCGGGCAAGTTTGAGTCGCCCTGGATGAAGGGCATCGAATTGCAGATCATCGAGGGTGGCGTGGGCGACATCCTCGTGTTGAGCGGCTGGATGGAGGACGGCACATTCTCGCGCACGACGCTTCGCGCACGCTACAGCAAGGACCGCGACGGCGAGCCGGTCTTTGACAAGAACGCCGAACTGCGGCCATTCGAGGCGTTCCGCCTGAACTGGTGGGGTCGCGATCCCGACTGGAAGGATGAAGTTGGCTTCCGCGGCAAACAGGATGTCGAGTCGCCGATGGGCGAGTGGACGCACGTCGAAGCGATTGTGCGCGGCGGCGACTTTACCTACTTCGTCAACGGTAAGCTGGTCAACGAAGCGAAGGATTGCAACATGACCCAGGGCCGAATCCTGATTCAGACGGAGGAGGCGGAGATCGTGTATCGAAAACTGGACCTCGAACCCTTGAAGGCGACCCCATGAAACTAGCCGACCTCACGTGGCCCGACGTGGCCAAGCTCAAGCGCGACGTTATCGTTGTTCATCCCATCGGCGCGCTGGAGCAGCACAGCCGGCACCTGCCGTTCTTCACCGACTCGATCTTGTGCGGCGCCATTGCGGATCGCGTCGAGGCGGCGTTGCCCAAGGACGTGTTGCTGTTGCCGGTGCAATGGCTCGGCGCGTCCCTGCATCACCTCGGCATGGCGGGGTCGTTGAGCGCGGAGAACGAGACGTATATCAAACTCATCGCCGAGCCGATGCGCTGCCTGCTGCGGCACGGGTTCAAGCGCCAGTTCGTGCTCAATGGCCACGGCGGCAACAAGGACGGATTTCACCTCGCCCAACGCCAGCTTGCGGTGGAGTTTCCCGGCGCGCAACTCTGCGGTGCGAACTATTGGGATGTGGCCACCGAGGAGATCGCGAAGATCGTCGAAGGCCCGATGAAAAGCATCGGGCATGCGTGCGAGGCGGAGACGGCGATGATGCTCGCGGTCCGTCCGGATTTGGTGCGGCGCGACGCGATTCACAACGACCTGTTGGCCACACGGCAGCCGAAGGCATTGCGCGGCGTTTACGTCGCGCTCGATATGAAAGCGCAGACTCAGCACGGCGGTATGGGTTACGCCGAACTCGCGACGGCGGAGAAAGGCGAGCGGCTGCTCGATGCCATCGTTGTGCGTCTTATCGAAGTGATCCAGACCCTTCGCAAGAAGCAAATCTGAACGGAGACCTGCATGGAGATCATGAAATTCATTCTGGCATTGAGTCTCCTCGCCGCAACCGCGCGCGCGGAAATTCCCGGCACATTCCGAGCACTTTGGGACGACCCTGCCGTGTCCGGGCGCATCGAGCAGGGCATTGAAAAACACCGCAAAGGCGACGCGACCGTCGAAGTTGTTGGCAAAGACGGCAAGCCGTTGGCGAACGCAACCGTGGAAATCTGCCAGCAGACGCACGAGTTTCTCTTTGGGTGCAACCTGTTTGCCCTTGACCAGCTTGCGACCCCGGAACTCAACCGCAAATACGAAGCAGCGTTCACCAATCTTTTCAATTTTGCCACGGTGCCGTTCTACTGGCGTGAATTGGAACCGCAACAGGGCAAGCCGCGCTTCGCCGAGGATTCACCACCCATCTGGCGCCGCCCTCCGCCGGACCGGCTGGTGAAGTGGTGCAAGGCTCACGGCATTACACCGAAGGGCCACGCCCTGATGTATGTGAAGAACCAGTTCATGCCCGATTGGACGGCGCGCAACGATGCCGAGATGTTGAGGCGCCAGGGCGCCAGTCACATGGCCGGGATTGCCGAACGCTATGGGCGCGATATTCCGATCTGGGACGCAGTCAACGAGGAGATGCCGCGCCGCATTCACTTCAAAACATGGCACGCGGTGCCGGACGACTATCTCACGTGGTGTTTCCAAGAGGCGGGCCGGCTGTTCCCGCGAAGTGCGAAGCTACTGATCAACGACGGCCAGCTTCAAGGCCACTATGACACCTACGATTACATGGCGCTGGTGAAGGATTTGCTGCAAAGCGGGGCGCGCGTTGAGGGCATCGGCGTCCAGTTTCATATCAGTCGTAATTCCGTGCTCAGCGGCAAGCTCTATCCGCCGGCCCATCTCCAGGATGTCTACAGCAGCCTTGGCCGGCTGGGACTGCCGCTCTACATCACGGAGATCACCGTCCCCGGCGTTGGCGAGAACGGCGTGGAGCTTCAAGCCGCGATTGTGGCCAATTACTACCGTCTCTGGTTCAGCACACCGATGATGGCGGGTATTACGTGGTGGAACCTTGGCGATGGCACTGCTTACGAGAACGAAAACAAAGCACTGGGCGGCCTGCTCGACAAGGAAATGAACCCGAAGCCCGCATATCGGGCGCTCGAAAAGCTGATCAATCACGATTGGAGAACCCACCTGAAGCTGACAACCGATGCCAAGGGCAGGGCGAAATTCCGCGGCTTCCACGGCAAGTACCTGCTGCGGATTGCCGTCGGCGAAGAGAAACGTGAATTTCCGTTTGAACTCAAGAGCAAGGCCGGCCCAGCCCGGACGACTCTGACCCTCAAGTAGAGAACATAAGGATCATCAATGAAAATCATCAGTCCCATCCTCACATTGAGTCTGCTTGCCACGATTGCCACGGCGGCCACGCCGGACGCTTACCGCAAGCTCTGGCGCGACCCGGCGATGAACGAGCGCATTGAGCGCAACATCGAGAAATATCGCAAAGGCGATGCCAGCATCGAGGTGCTGGATGCGGCCGGCAAACCCGTCAGCGGCGCGAAGGTCGAACTGCGTCAGACGGGCCACGAGTTCCTGTTCGGCTGCAACGCGTTCGTGCTTGGCCAACTCGATACGCCGGAGAAAGAGCGGCGCTACGAGGACGCGTTCGCGAAGCTCTGCAACTTCGCCACGGTGCCGTTCTACTGGGAAGGCACCGAGCCGACTCAGGGCGAACTGCGTTACTCGGACCCCGCCAGCGACTTCTGGCGCCGTCCGCCCCCCGCCCGATTTCTGCCGTGGGCAGCCAAGAACAACATCACGCTCAAGGGCCATCCGTTGCTCTGGCATGCCTATAACCCGTCCTGGCTGCCGAAAGACGCCGACCAATTGCGCGAGCTCTATCGCAAGCGTTTTCGTGAGATTGCCAGCCGATTTGGCGGCAAGATTCCGATCTTCGACGTGGTCAACGAGTCGCTCGTGTGCTCGAAGAAATATCCGCTGCTGACGCCGGATCGCGATTACGTGCGATGGGCCTTCACGGAAGTCGCTCCGCTTTTCCCGGAGAAGACGACGCTGATGATCAACGAGGTGACGGAATACAACTTCAAGCCCTACGAAACCAATCCCTACGTCGCGCAGATCAAGACACTGCTGTCGCAGGGCGCGAAGATTCGCGGCATCGGCTTGCAGTATCATTTCTTCCGGCGCGAAAAGGTGGATGCTTATCTCACCGACCCCAAGTGCGATCCCGCCAAACTGCTCGACCTTTACGAGAAGTTCACCGAGTTCAACCTCCCGCTCTACATCACCGAGATCACGATCCCGTCGGCGGGTGAGGATGGTGATGCATTGCAGGCGGAAGTCGTGAGCGACCATTACCGGCTCTGGTTCGCTGCGCCGAAGATGGCGGGCATCACGTGGTGGAACCTCGGCGACGGCACCGCGGTGAAAGGCGAGAACGAAGCGAAGGGCGGCTTGCTTGACGCGGAACTCAAGCCGAAGGCTGCCTACCGTGCGCTCGACCAGTTGATCAATAAGCAATGGAAGACGTGCGCGGAGGTGCTGACCGACGCGCAGGGCCGCGCCAAGTTCCGCGGTTTCCACGGCACGTATCACTACGTCGCCAATGTCGGCGGCAAGAAAGTCGAAGGCACGTTGCGCGTGCAGTCCAACAACGACAATAATCACATCATCCGGTTATCCGCCGGCCGCTGAGGTTTGCCCATGGACATCGTTGCCCAGCGCCAGTTTCCAAACCATCGCCACTTGTTCTGTGGTCTTGGTGTGGTCATGGCGCTGGTCGCACGCCTTGGCGCTGTTGAGTCGCCGCAGTCGGTAATTTCCACGAGCGCAATCATTGACTTCAAGGTGCAGCGTCTTCCAGTTGTTGAAGAGAAGACGGTGGATCTCTGTCTCTCGGATGAACTGGAGAGGATTCCCCGCAATTGGGTGCGCGTTTTAGCCACAGTCCGGGCAGAGGGGGAGACTGTGGCCGGCTTGGTCTTTATGGACGCGCTCCGGCGGGAATATCGCGGCAAGTTGGACACGCTGCAGGCCGGCAAGGAAGCTGAAATCATTGTGGAGATGGCACAGGCTGGACATCCCGTGTCGCTGCTTCGCGGCGTGAGGCTTTACTACAAGGGCGGGCCGATCCAGGTTGCCAGTCTGCGATTGCTCCATACGGAGGAGACACCACCCAAACCGGACGTCACAGTGCAGGGGGCGTTCGATGATAGTTCCATACAGAAAGCCTTGGATGCACTCGGCCCGCGCGGTGGTGTGGTTTACGTTCCCGCTGGCAACTACGTCATCCGAAACCAGATCAAGATTCCGGCGGACAACGTGACCCTCTACGGCGATGGACCGAAGACCATCATCCAAGGCACTTGGTTCGAAACCAAGGCCCTGATCCTGGCCGAGAAGCGGCAGAACCTGCGTCTGACGCGGCTCCATCTGCGAAGTCTGCCGATCACCTATTTTCGCGGCTACAATAGGGGGAAGTATGCCTTGCCCGGTGACGTCGGCAAACCATCGGTCCACGGCACCGGGATTGAGTTGCGGCATTGCCAGCGGTCGCGAGTCGATCACTGCGAAATCGAGCTGTTTGGGCACGCGGGGGTATGGTGCTACGGCGGCAGTGGCAATCTGGTGGATCACTGCTTTTTCCACGAGAACTTCTGCTATGGCGAAGGCTACGGCGTCTGTGCTTCGGCCACGAAGGAATTCTTCATCGAAGACAACAATTTCGAGAACCACCGGCACGGGATCGCCGCTGGGGACGGCGCTTCCTATACTGCTCGTTTCAACCGCATGGTCAAAGATGCTGCCGTGTTGGCAAACTGGAACCAGAATACGGACGCGTTCAACCACCTTCGTGCTCACGAAATTGATGCCCATGCGGGCTGTAAGTGGATTTTCGCTCACGATAACTATGTGGCCATACGCAACGCCCTCATGGGAGGCGGCGCCTTTATGCGAGGCAATCCGGCGTGGCTCTATCGCAATGTGTTCGAGAACTGCGTGCCGGGGATTTTTTGCACCGGCAAGTCTGACGACGTCTGGACCTGGGACAATCGCTTCATCGAGTGCAAGAACCCCAAAGGTGAACTGCGGGAGGAATATTCGAATGCCACGGGAGCCATTCACTTTCACCAGAAGCTGCCCCAATTTTGCGAGATACCGTATCCCCATGAATTAAACCGCTCCAACTGGTGGCCGGGCCGGCCATCCTAGGTGATGCAGAAGGAAACACGATGAAGATCGTTGACATGAAAGTGCGCACGGTGGCGATCCCGACCACGTGCCAATTGCGACACAACACGGGCGTTCATCCCGGCTATTTCATCCGCAACATCCTCGAGCTGATCACCGACGAGGGCATCGTTGGTCTCGGCGAGGTTGGCGGCGGCGACCAGCGCGGCGCGCTGATGAAGCTCAAGCCGCGCATCGTCGGTCTCGATCCATTCCATCTCGAAGTGATCAAGCTCAAGGTCCTGCGCAGCATCTATTACCTTTCCAACGCGCGGCTCTACGGCGCGATCGAGATCGCCTGTCTCGACATTCAGGGCAAGGCACTCGGCCGGCCGATGTGCGACCTGCTCGGCGGCGCGGTGCGTGACCGCGTGGCGTTGATGGGCGAGATCAGTTGGCGCTACGACCGGCCCGGCGGCGGTGATGATACGCGCGCCGAAGACCTCGTCGAAGAGTGCGAGCAACTCCATGCCGAGTTGGGCGTGAAGACCGTGAAGATGAAAGGCGGCGTCGTGGACCCCGACGTCGAGGTGCGCGTGATGGAACTCTGCCGCCAGCGCATGGGGCCAAACTTCGGATTGCGCATTGATGCCAACGGCGTCTGGAGCGTAGCCACCGCCGTCCGCATTGGCCGCCGGCTCGAACCGCTTGGTCTCGAATACTTCGAGGACCCCGCGTGGGGTATCGAGGGACTCGCGGCGGTGCGCCGTCAGGTGCGCATCCCGATCGCCACCAACATGTATCCGGCGAAGTTCGACGATCTCGGCCCGGCGATCCGGCTCGGCGCAATGGATGTCGTGCTGACCGACCTCCACTATTGGGAAGGACCGCGCGGCGTGAAGGATCTCTGCGCCGTGCTGCGGACGTTCAACCTCGGCGTTGGCATGCACAGCGGCGCGGAGTTCGGCGTCGAGATGTCGGCGATGCTCCACACGGCCTGCACGATTCCAGAAATGCGTTTTGCTGGCGACGCCATCTACAACTATCTGACCGACGACATCATCGTCGGCGGCAAGATGCGTTATGAGGGCGGTTGCCTGCGCGTGCCGACCGGTCCCGGCCTCGGCGTCGTGCTCGACGAGGAGAAGATGACGAAATACGAGCGCTACTACGCTGAGAAAGGCGACTACTACGCCCGTTTTCATCAGGATCCGCGCCGCCCGGACTGGTATCCGATCGTCGGCGGAATGTAGCCCGCGATTCCATCGCGGAATCAAGAACAAGCCGTCACGGAGTGACGGACTGCGGTTGCAGCTATGAAAACAAAAGACGAAGCCAGACTCAAAGGCCGCGTCGCCATCGTGACCGGCGCGTCCCGTGGCATCGGCCGCGCCATCGCAGTCGGTCTTGCTCGCGAGGGCGCGTCCGTGGTCGTTAACTACGTCTCCAAAGCTGCCGCTGCCGAGGAGGTCGTCAATGACATTCGCGTCGACGGCGGGAACGCAGTCGCGGTGCATACCGACGTGGGCAACCTCGCGCAACACGAGGGGCTTGTCGCTGCTGCGCTCAAGCGTTTCGGCCGCATTGACATTCTCGTCAACAACGCCGCCATAACGCACCGGCAACCGTTCCTCGACGCCACAGCCGGGGCATGGGACGAGACCGTGAGCGTCAACCTCAAGGGCGTCTATTTCCTGTCGCAAGCCGTCGCGCGGGTGATGACGGAGCAGCGGTCGGGCAAGATCATCAACATCTCCAGCGTCCACGACGTGCGGGCGATGATGAACAACTCAGTTTACAACATCACCAAGGCCGGCCTCGTGATGCTGACGAAATCGCTCGCGCTCGAACTGGCTGAGAAGGGCATTCAAGTGAACTGCGTCTCGCCCGGCGCGATCCTGACCGACGAGACACGTGATCGGCTGGCGGATCCCGAACACCGCGCGCGCGTCCTGGCGAAGATTCCCAGCCGCCGCGTCGGTGAGCCGGCGGACGTGGTCGGCGCGGTGTTGCTGTTGGCGTCGCCCGAATCGGATTACATCACCGGCACCACGCTCTACGTGGATGGCGGCATGTTGCTGTAACGACAGTTATCGAAAGGAGAACCCATGGCATTCGACATCAAGCGTCGTGGCAAGCTGACCTATTATTATAGAGCCAGCCGGCCCGTTTTTTCATTTGTCGTCACCGAGGCACTGGCGGACGGCGACCTCAAGGTTTATCTCGCGGGCCTCACCGGTGGCGAATCCGCCACGCGTAATCTTGGCCTGTCTGACACGGCCATCATGGATCCCGACAAGGAGATTCCACGTGTGTTCCAGACGTGGGAAAGCTGGCTGAAGGAAGCAGGCGTGTGCGACTCGATTACAGAGCTGGATTTCATCGAGATGCACGTGTTCGGTTGCCAGCCGAAATCGCCCAGCCCGTTGAGCGATCCCGCCGGCTACGCTGCCGAACTGGAGCGACTGCGGACAGCCTACGGCCGCGCGTACGCCGCCTATTTCCGCGACCATCTGCCGGAGCACGGCTTGCCTGCACGGTTCACAGTCCACGTCATTGACGTGCCGGACAAGGTGGCGTCCTACGAGTTCTACACGACGGCACTGCTGCAACGGTCGCTTAAGAAGGATGGCAAGTAATCCGTCGTGTTTCCGTGTGTGACGAAGGCGCAGTCTGAACAAGAGAAGGAGGTCTGATATGAATGGTCATCGTTTTTTGCGAATCGCATTGGTCGGGCTTGGTGTCACCCTGGCATCGAGCGCCTTTGCGGAATCCTCATCGCCCACAGTTGTTGTCCCATCAAAGGGCGAACCTGCCTATCGCGTCGCTGGTGACGCCTTTTGCGACATGTGGCAGAAGGTCACCGGGGCGAAACCACGCACGGTCGCGTGCGCAGACCCCGATGATGGGAAGCTGCCGGCGGGCGACATCGTTCTCATTGGCTCCGACGCGGCGAATCCGGTCGTCCATCGCCTTGTCCTCCAGGCGCGCATCGAGAACCTCGGCATCCGCTACGGCACAGACGATTACCGCATCCTGTCGCTGCCGCACGAAGGCAGGACGTTGCTGATCCTTGGTGGAGGCGCGGGACGCTCGACGATCTACGCGGTTTACGATTTCTTCCGCAAAAAAACCGGCGCAGAATACTTCTGGGACGGCGATGTGATTCCAAAGCGTGCGTGCATCGAACTGAGCGGTTGCGACATCCTGGAACAGCCGCGTTTCACCTATCGCGGACTGCGCTATTTCGCCCATCGCGGGCCGCATCGGTTTCAAGCCGAGCAATGGGATTTCGAAGATTGGAAACGTGAGTTGGATTGGATGCTCAAGAAACGGCTCAACCTCTTCATGCTGCGCACGGGCATTGACGATCTGTTTCAGCGTGCGTTCGACCTGCCTTATCCGCCGACCGACGGCGTGGACCCCGATGCCAAGCCGCGCTCTTACGACGACCGCACTTCTTTCTGGCCACTGAAGTATCGCGGCGAGCTGCGCAAACGCGTGCTCGCTTACGCTCGCGAGCGCGGCTTGTTGCACCCGGAGGATACCGGGACCATCACACACTGGTATTCGCACACGCCGAGTTCGTTCATGAAGAAGTATCCCGACTTTCCGGTGACGCGCGACCAGAAGACCGGCTACACGCTCTCCACCCACGCCATCTGGGACATCGAGCATGAGCGGACATGGGATGCGTATTGGAAGCTGACCGAGACGCACATCCGCGAGTTTGGCGAGCCGCGGCTGTTTCACACCATCGGCCTGGCCGAGCGGACTTTTGGCTCCAATGAACGTGAGGATCTCCAGCGCAAGCTCCACGCCTACCGCAAGATTCAGGAAGTCCTGCGTCGGCATTACCCGGACGCGCCGCTGATGATCGCCAGTTGGGACTTGATGTTCAAGTGGAAGAATGAGGACGTGCAAAACCTCCTGAAGGAGTTCGATCCGCAGCGCACGATCCTGCTCGATTACACCGCGGACCTGCTCGACAGGAAGACATATCAGGAGTGGGATGCCTACAAGAAGTTCCCGTGGATCTTTGGCGTGTTCCATGCGTTCGCCGCTGACAGTGAGATGCGCGAGGACTACCGCGTCCTGCAGGAGCGCATCGGCGAAGCAGCGCAGGATGCGCAATGCCTCGGCCTCGTGCTTTGGCCGGAGATCTCGCACAACAACACGCTGCTGCTGGAGTATCTCGCTGCCAACGGCTGGCGTCCGGAACACCTCGACGCGAACGCGTTCGCAGGCCGTTTCTGCGCGGGCCGCTACGCGCCTGCGCTCGCCACGAGCATGGAAAAAATCTGGCGGTCGTTCTTGCCCATCGCGGCCACACATCACTGGACACATGTCGGTGTCGGTCGAAAGCCGTCGGGGTTGGCGGTGCAGTTCGACCCGCACTTCCGAATTCTTACCAATCCCGACTACACAAACCTGACCGAGGATCGAATCCACAACCAAGGCGAAGAACTCCGGCGGTTGATTCCCCCGCTGCGCGAGGCGCCGGCGATTCTGGAGCAGATCGCGCAATCGGCAAACGCCGGCTACGCCAACGAACTCTGGCGGCGCGACGCGATCGACATCACGCGCACCGTCATCAACCGCGCGCTGAAGGTGTCACTGATGCGTGGTTGTGCTGCGATGGAAGCGTGGCGGAAGGGAAACGGTGACGAGGCTGTCGTGCGCCAGATGGAAACGGTGAGCAAAGGTCTCATGCAGCAGCTCGCTGATCTGCTGGCGCTCAGCGATGATTTCTCGCTCCACGCGACCATGAAACGGCTGGAGTGCGCTCGCGAACTCGGCGGCGTCAAACCGCAAATCAATCCTCACGCTGAGCAGACATTGAAGGGCAATTCGGAAAACGGCTACTGTCGCGCCCACCAATACGAGTTGGTGCGACACGTGTATGTGGCGGAGTTGGACGAATATTGGAAGTGGGTCGGTGGCCGGTTGCAGTCCTCTGAAAAGAAACCATGGACCCGCCCCGCGTCGTTCACCGCGTCGAGGAAAGTGATTCAGGATCATTTCTACGACACGCCGTTGGCTGAAATGGCGCCCAAGCGGGCGCGCTCGGCCGAAAGCCTGCGCCAAACTCTCGATCAGACACGTACGCTGGTTGCGACGTTGCTGAAAACCACGCCGTGATAACCAACGCATCCAATCAACGGCGCAAGGAGTTGCCATGACTGTGACCACACCCAAAGCCGAGCCTCAGTCCTCCACAGGGTTCGGGAAGACAGTTGCCGGAGATTCTTCTATGAAAGCCAAACAGTTCCTCGCTCAATGGATGGTAGTGCTTCTGTTGTGGGGGGGGAGTGCCCACGCTGGTGAGCCGGCACAGAATCTGGCGTCGCGTCAGGCCCGCCCGTCGCCGGAGTGGCTGACGCGCGGCGTGATGTATCAGGTGTGGCTGCGTGGTTTCACGCCGGAGGGAACGTTGCGCGCGGCGACGAAGCGGCTGCCATCGGTGGCGGAACTCGGCGCGAACATCATCTACCTCTGCCCCGTCCAGCTTCAGGACGCCGACATGCGGCGGGAGTTTTGGAGCACGCGCCAGAAAGCATCGGGCACGAACAACCCGCGAAACCCCTATCGCATCAAGGACTACAACCGCGTGGACCCGGAGTATGGCAGCGAGAGCGATCTGCGCGCGTTCATTGCCACCGCGCACAAGCTGGGGATGCGCGTGCTGATGGACCTTGTCTACTTCCACTGCGGGCCAACGTCGGTGTTGATAAAGCATCCCGAGTTTTTCAAACGCGACGCCTCGGGAAAAATCTCGACTGGCGAGTGGAATTTTCCTGTCTTGAACTTCGACAACAGACAGCTTCGCGAGCATCTCTGGGCGAATATGGAGCATTGGGTGAAGGACTTCGATGCGGATGGCTTCCGCTGTGATGTGGCCGACGCCGTGCCGCTGGATTTCTGGGAAGAAGCTCGCGCGCGGCTTGAACCGATCCGCCCCGACCTCGTCATACTGGCGGAAGGAGAGCGATACGCCAACGTTCTCAAAGCATTCGACATCAACTATGGCTTCTCGTGGTATGGCGCGACATTTGCCGTCTTCTCGCGAGGCGAGCCGGCGTCGTCGCTTCGCGCGCGGTGGGAGAAGCAGCACGCTGACGGGCCTCGCGGCATCAAGTTCCTCCGGTTCACCGAGAACCACGACTGGGTCAATGACATGCGGCATGCCGAGGTGGTTTGCGGAGAGCATGGCGCTAATGCCATGTCAGTAATCAACTTCACTCTCGATGGTGTGCCGTTGCTCTATAACGGCCAGGAGATTGGCGACACGTCGGCGCAGAGCATTTACGCGCGCTGGGCCGTTCGCTGGGAGGCCGCCTGTCTGCCGAAAGCGAAAAAGGAGTTCGCGTTTCACCAGAAACTTTGCCAATTGCGCCGCACCGAGCCGGCATTGACCGGCGGCGAAGTCGTCTGGCTCGACAACGACCAGCCCGCCGCCGTGCTGTCATTCCTCCGCCGCGCCGCCGGCGGGGAGATCATTACCGTCGCGAACTTGTCAAACCGCAAGATCAAGGCGCACATCGAGCTGTCGGGGAAGTTCAACACATTGATTTCCGACAGAGCCAAGACCGTCCCGGTACAGGGCAAGTTGGCTTTGGAACTTGAAGCCTTTGGTTTCTTCGTTGGCAAGAAACCGTAATCGCGAGCATCGCCTCGAAGAGCTTTAACAACATTCGGCTGGAGACGCCCATGCGGCTCGAAGCCCCAAACCGGACTGACGTGAAGAAGACGAGAGCAACGAACAAACTCGTGCCTGCCGAAAGGCTGTGCCAGACCATCGAGCAGATGCGGGAACTGGTGGGGACAATACTGACTTCGACACCATGATCGCTTTTGAAACCGGCCCCATACGGCCCCCCAGCGAAGCCGAGAGCATCCTCCTCAGGATCACTCGTCACTGTCACTGGAACAAGTGCGCCTTCTGCCCCGTGTACAAGAACGAACGGTTCTCAATCCGGACGGTTGGTGAAATCAAGAGGGATATTGACGCAATGGCCGCTATTGCGGACAAGATTCGCCGCCGCATGAACGTCCCGCGCGACGCCGCGACAGACCGCGCTGCGGTTGTTGAGGCCGTCAGGAGCCTGGACTGTGACGATGAGGTGGCGCCCGAGTGTGCACGGCAGATGGCCTTCTGGATGTGCCACGGCCTGCAAAGCCTTTTCCTGCAGGACGCAGATGCATTGGTGCTGCGGACGCAGCAATTGGTGGAGATCCTGCATTACGCGCGAGCGGCCTTTCCCACCCTTGCACGCATTACCAGCTATGCACGGGCCAAAACGGTCAGCCGCAAGTCGCTGGACGAATTGAAATCGCTGCGAGCTGCCGGCCTCAACCGGATCCACATCGGCATGGAATCTGGGTCCAACACCGTTCTCTCCCTCGTCCAAAAAGGTCTCACGCAAGAGGAGCAGATTCGGTCGGGTCGCCATGTGATGGCCGCGGGGATCGAACTCTCGGAGTATTTCATGCCGGGCCTCGGCGGACGGGAGTTGTCCGAAGAACATGCCGTCGAGTCGGCTGCCGTGCTTTCTGCCGTCAACCCGACCTTCATACGGGTCCGGAGCACGGTGCCGGTGCCGGGCACTCCCCTCTATCACATGATGACCGAAGGACGATGGGTGCCTGTCACGGAAGAGGAAAAAGTCCGCGAAATCAGAACCTGCATCGAGCGCCTCAATGGCATCACGAGCACCGTGCTGAGCGATCACATCATGAACCTTCTGGAAGACGTGGCCGGGAAACTGCCCGGGGACAAGCAACGGATGCTTGAGCCGATCGATCGCTTCCTGAACATGAATCCGTCCGATCGGGATGCCTTCATCGTAGGCAGGCGGATGGGCCGGTATCGGCATGTGTCTGATTACGCCCCGGCGCATGATGTGGAGATGATGCGGCGTGACCTCGTCAACCGATTCGGCACGGTTGACCGTGGAATCCTGGAGATGCTGGTGAACTTTATCTGACACATGCGATGCTCCGACAACACTGCAATCCCAAGATGATGAATGCGCCAATCCCACCCACCGCGGCCTCGCGGCGTGACTCAGTGATCCGGGTGCAGATTCGTCGGCTCGCGAGGTTGTTGTTCCCGTTGCTGTTCCTGGCGGCTTTCTGTATGCCGGCTGGTTTCGCAGCTGATTC
The DNA here is from genome assembly GCA_016235595.1 of Verrucomicrobiota bacterium. Taxonomy (GTDB): domain Bacteria; phylum Verrucomicrobiota; class Verrucomicrobiia; order CAIQCK01; family CAIQCK01; genus CAIQCK01. The sequence goes on along the minus strand of JACRJX010000041.1, from coordinate 373,469 downwards.
GGTGGGAAAAGAGTTCATCGTCTCAGTGGACCAGACGATGTGGAACAAGTGGGGCTTCCAGTATCCGGTGACGTATGTTTTCGACATCTCGGGCTTGTCTCTCGGCGCGAAGGTCAGCCGCCGGGACAATCCGTCTGGGGGGTGGAAAGTCCTGCCCAAAAAGGCCGCCACCAACTTCTTCAACGGCGTCGAGTGTGTGCGGTTCGACTACAGCGGCGGGCGCGCTTTTGTCTCGGTGGGTTTCGGGGCTGGCAACTCCATCGAACTGTCGTTTGCAAACGTGACCTCGGCGCGGTTTGTCGGGGTGGCCAGGTATTATGACGATCGCAAGGCGGCCTACACTCTCTCGCTCGACAACTGGGGCCGCAAGGCGACAGCCAATCCCGGCGCAGCATGGCACGCGGCAGACGACGACCCATGTGACAATTATCAGGCGGCCTTGCGAGTCTGCCGCGGTTTCAAATTACCCGTTTCGATTGCCATCAACACGCACATGGCCGGCAGCAACGCGATGTGGAATGCGATGCAGCAGGAATTGGACCGGCGCGATTTCAGTTGGGAACCAGCCGTTCACGCGCAAACTCATCCCGGCAATGCAAAAACCTACAGCGTTCGCGGCTGCAAGGCGGAGATTCTCGGCTGCCGGGACGAAATCCTTCAGCATCTTCGTCACATTCCCTTCGGCCAGCATGTCTTCGAGCACATCCTCACCTCCGGATACAAAGACGATGCCGTCCTGGACACGGATGCCGCCGAATTCCTGTTCGTGCGGGGCTACAATGGCCGCGACACCCCTTCCAGCACCGATTACGCAGCGTGGGACGCCGCGCGCAGTTTCTATGGCGTCGGCGGGCTGAATCCCAAGGACTATGACCGCGTCTTCAAGAGGCGCACTCCGATGGGGCGTTTCTTTGCCGCGGACGTTGCGGAATTGAACGCGGCGTTCGACCGCGTGCACGCCGCCGGTGGCATCTGCTACGCCATGTGGCACCCTGACCGCTACCTCAACAGCGCGATCCATGATCCGCGCCCGGGACGGGACGGCGTTCAAGGCTCGACCCTGGTGCAGCATCTGAGCCACGTCGCGAATCGCAAAGATGTTTGGTATGTGGCCAACGGCTGGCTTTACAGTTATCGCTACGTCGCCGAACATGCCTCCATCACCGGCAAGCAACCGTAGAATGACCATCAGACCATGAATACACACACTCAACTCACCTCAACCTCACGTCGCGAGTTCCTGAAGACCTCCGCCGCTATTGCCGGCACGTTCGCGCTTGGCCGTGCGGCATGTGCACAATCGGCCACGCCACCGACGACCGGTGTGTTGCCGCGAAGCATCCATCCCTATCCGAACAAGGTCACGTGGGGCACGGGGACGCTGAGCCTCAGCAAACGCGCGGCGCTCGCGGTGAGCCGCGACTGCGACGCGGGTGTCGTCAAGATGATGATAGACATGTGGCGGCGGTTCACGTTCAACACGGTGGAACTGGCGATCACGCATGACGCGGCGTTGAAGGCTTGCGAGTTCTCGCTCGCAGGCGCGCGCCCCCCACAACGAGAGGCGAACGCCACCTACGCGCTTAAAGTGGACGCGTCGGGCATCGCAGCGAGCGCGACCGAGCCGGCAGCGATGCGTCATGCATGGTTCACAATGCTTCAACTGCTCGACGCCGACGACGCGGCGGGCGGCGGCCTCGCGTTCACGCTGCCGCACGTTGAGATTCAGGATTGGCCGGCGATGAAGTTCCGCGGGCTGCACCTCTGCATCTTCCACGAGACGTCGCCGGTGATGATTGAGAAGGCGATCCGGCTTGCCGCGTTCTTCAAATTCACCCATGTCGTGCTGGAGTTCTGGGGCATGCTGAAGCTTGACGCATTGAAGGAATTGTCATGGCCCGAGGCATGGACGAAAGCGCAAGCGGGCAGGCTCGTCGGCATCGCCCGCGACATGGGGATGGAGGTCATTCCGATGTTCAACTCGTGGGGTCACGCCACCGCCTGCCGCATCAGGCACGGCCGGCATGTCGTGCTCGACCAGAACCCGCGGCTCGCTTCGTTGTTTGAGCCGGACGGCTGGACATGGTGCCTGACCAACCCGCGCGCGCAGGACCTGTTGCGACGCGTGTGCGACGAACTGATCGAGTTTGCCGGACCGGGGCAATATTACCACATCGGTTGCGACGAGGCGTACTCGCACGGAACCTGTGACCGCTGCCGGCAGGCGGACCGTGTGCAGCTTTTTGCCGATCACATCAACAACCTTGCCGCGTACGTTGAGAAGCGCGGCCGTCGCGCCATGATGTGGGGCGATGCATTGCTGGAGCGCGCGAAATGGCCGTCGGGCTTCGCCGCCAACGGCTCGCCGACGTTGCCAACGCATCTGGCGCTGGACCACATCTCCCGCAAGATCGTGATCGCCGACTGGCATTACGGCGTGAAAGGCGAGGTTCCAACGCTGAGTCATTTCCGCGAGCGCGGCCTGGAGACAATCGCGTGTCCGTGGAACTCGGCAGCCAACATCCGCGCGCTGGCGAAGGGCGCCATTGCGAACCACAGCGCCGGCCTGCTGATGACAACATGGCATCATCTCGTCCAGAGCATTCCCATGCTGCATTATGTTGCTGCCTGCGTGTGGTCGAAGGACCAGGCCGCGCTCGGCTTGTGGCAAGCCGAAGGTTCCCTTTCACACGCTACGACCGCCTCCATCCTGCGCAAACTTGTGCCCGCCGACGGCAAGTTCGAGCGCGCCGGTTGGAACACGTTCGAACAGCCGACAGAAGTGGATTGATCGACAGACAAGGAGAGCGCACTAATTACCAACTCGCCGTACCTGATTTGTTAAAACGTACTGAAGCGGTTCACTGCTTTGCAGGCGTTCGCTTCGATGTCGAGCGGAGCGTTGCCTGGCAGCACGGCCCCGGTCGATTCGCTAATGAATGCAACGTTGTATTAAACCCTGAGGAGAGAAGACATGAAACTGACATCCATGTTGGTTGTTGTGTTGTTATTGGTGTTCGCTCAAACGGCACCCGCTGCGACGCGATTGTGTTGGCGGGCGGAATCCGTTTCGCCCGACATCCGTCCGATGTTGCGGAGCCTTGGTGAAGAGTACCCCATCCGCGAAATGCAGAATGGTGCGCCACGCGACGGCGAGGTGTCGCTTCAGGTCGAACAGGATGCCGGCATGGCTGGTTGCTCGGTTCGTTTGAATGGTGACAAGGCGGTGATTCGCTACGCCAAGCTGTCCCATGCAGGTCGCGCGCTGGGTACGCTGCTGGCGGGGTTGGCGCAGGACGGTGCGACGATCAAAGATCGGCCGGCATTCTCGACTCTGGGCATTGTGCTCGACTGCGGCCACAACGCCACGGTGCGGCCCGACCACTTCCGCAAGTGGCTCCGACGGCTTGCGCTGTTGGGCTACGATGTGGCGATGGTCTATACGGAAGCGGGCTACCAATTGCCCGGCGAACCTTGTTTCGGCTACATGCGCGGCAACTACAAGCCCGACGACCTGAAGGCGCTCGACCAGTATGCGGCGCAACTTGGCATCGAGATGATCGGTTCCATCCAGGCCCTCGGCCACCTCGAACAACTTTTGAAATGGACGCCATATGCCAGCCTGCGCGACACCGAGCACGTGCTGTTGGTCGGCGAGCCGCGCACATATGAACTCATCGAGAAAATGGTCGCGCACTGGGCCGGCGTGTTTCGCAGCCGGCGGTTTCACCTCGGCATGGACGAAACCTACGACCTTGGCCGCGGCCGTTACCTCGACCGCAACGGCTACCGTCGCGGGCTGGACATCTACAGCGAGCATCTCAAGCGGGTCGCGGCGATCTGTGAGCGCCACGGTCTGCGACCCATGATCTGGTCGGACGTGCTTTTCAAACTCGCCAACGTTTCCGGCAACCATTACGACAAGAACAGCAAGATCCCCTCCGAAATCGTTGCGGCGCTGCCCAAGAATCTCGATCTGGTTTACTGGGACTATTACAAGGCCGACAAGAAACACTACATCGATCGCATCAGCAGTCACCGCGCGCTGGGTTCGGAGCCGGTGATGGCCTCGGGCGTCTGGTCATGGCCCAACTTCTGGCACAACTGGAACAATACCGAAAAATTCGCCAGCCCGTGCGTGGACGCATGCCGCGAGGCAGGCTTGAAGGAGATGCTCTTCACCTTGTGGTCCGACGACGGCGCCTTCTGGGAACTCGACTCGTCATTCGCCGGGCTGGCCTACGCTGCCGAGAAGTGCTTCGGCGACGGAACTGTGGCTGAAGAGAAGCTCGCCAAACGTTTTCGCGCCGTGTGTTTCTCCGACCTTGCGGTCCACCGGACGGCCTCCAAGATTAACGAACCGCTGCAAAGTTGCAGCGTGATGTGGGACGATCCCTTGCTGGCGATGTATCTCCGCAAGGTCGCGCGCGGCAAAGGCCCCACATTGCGCGATGCTGAGAAACATTATCTCGAGGTGGCGCGCGCGTTGGAACCGCACCGCAACGATCGCGCAGCCGGCGATGTGGGCCACGCGTGGCTTGTGGCCCGCGTGCAGGCAGCCAAAGTCGGTATTGCCGCCCGCCTCTTCGACGCCTACGCGGCGAAGGACACTCGTGCCCTGGCGGCGGTGCGCGACGAAATTCCACCGGCAGTCGCGCTCATCGAGAAATTGGCGCAGTCGTTCCGGACCCTGTGGCTGGCCCGTTGCGAGCCGTTTGGGCTGGAGGTGCTGCAAATTCGATTTGCCGGGCAGGCGGCGCGTTATCGCGAACTGGCGCAGCGGCTCGGCGAACTCATTGACGGCAAAAATGCCGCGATTGCGGAACTGGACGAAGGAGCGAAAGGCGCATACACACCATCATCCACATTGCCGTATCGATCGCTGGCGACCGGCTCGCGGATATTTTGAATCATCAACCACGGAGAACAGACATGGACGACGCAAGACAAGAAGCTGAACATTTCGTAAAGTTCGAGGGCGAGTTTCACCTCGGCGTGCTGCCGACCGAACAATCGCATCCGAAGACACGCGGATTGGCCGAAGTGATCGCAAAGGACGTCCACGCGGGAATCAAGATGCTGCAAGTGGTAGATGAGGACGTCACAGCGGCGGCACGGCGCGTATTTGCGACAGAGGAATTTCGCAGGCTCGTCGAATCGCTGGCGGCGGCGCTGGACCGTGGTGGTCGCATTTGTTTCAGCGGCTGTGGCGCGACGGGACGGCTGAGCATTTTGCTGGAGGCGGCCTATCGCGCTTTCTGGCGTGAGGCTCGTGCCAAACTCGGTGCGGGCGCGCTCCGGGCCGAGAACGCCGCGCTGAGCATCATGACCGGCGGTGATTACGCGTTGGTGCGCTCGGTGGAGTTCTTCGAGGACTATGAGGCCTTTGGCCGGCAGCAAGCTGTGGAAGCGGGTCTTGGGCGCGGCGACGTGCTGGTGGCGATCACGGAGGGCGGCGAAACGTCGTCGGTGATCGGCACGGCTTGGCAGGCGTTGGAAGCGGGCGCGGAGGTGTTCTTCGCCTGCAACAACCCCATGAACGTGCTGGCCGCGCACGTGGAGCGATCCCGGCGCGTGATCGAGGAACCGCGCATCGTCAAGCTCGACCTGTCGTCGGGTCCCATGTCCGTCGCAGGTTCAACGCGGATGCAGGCGACCACGTCGGAACTGCTGGCAATTGGCGCGGCGCTGGAGATGGCGCTGGTTCGTCATTTGCAAACCGCGCTCCCGGCCGAAGCGCGCAAGGCGCTTGGTGTGGAGAAAGCGGTGAGCGCGGAGGATTACGCGACGCGCTTTGCGTCGCTTCTGCGCGACCTTGGCCAGCCGTCCGCGGTGGAGGCGATGGCACGATGGGTGAACATGGAGGAGTCGGTTTGCCGCGGCAAGAACGCGATGACATATTTCGGCAACGAGTTCCTCCTCGACATCTTCACGGATACCACGGAGCGCGCGCCGACGTTTTCGCTGCCGCCGTTCCGCAAGTGTGACGATTCGACCTCACCGCGACCCATGGCTTTCGTGAAGAACCCGCTGCATTCGACCGCCGAGACCTGGCTGCGGATGCTTGGCCGTGATCCGCGTTGCCTGACTTGGGACGTGGCCCTCTACCAGAAGATGGGTGCTGCGGAGCGCATCCGGCGCAATCCGCCGGTGCTGAACCGCACGGAACTGTTCAAGTTCCTCGTCGGCAAAGAAGATGATCCGTCGCGCTATTCCAATGCAGGCGACTGTGCGGCATTGGTGCTGGCCGGCGCCGAGTCCACAACCAGCGGGCCGGGCACTGCTTTGGGTGATGCATTCGCCGCGGCCGCGGCGCGGTTCTCGGCACGAGGCGTGTTGGCGGTGGGATCCGAGGCGTCCACCGGCAACCTGAGCGACAACGTTTGCCACGTCGGCTGCAAGTTGCCGCCGTCGCCGATCCGGCTTTGGGACCATCTCGCCATCAAGCTCGTGCTCAACACCATCTCGACGGCCACGGCGGCGCGTCTGGGGCGCGTGGTGAGCAACTGGATGTCTTACGTGGAGACGAGCAACAAGAAGCTGATTGACCGCGGCACGCGCTTGGTAGCCGAACTGGCCGGTTTGGACTATGCCGAAGCGTGCTACGAGCTGCACAAGAGCCGCGCGCAGCTCGCGCAGACGCCGGTGGTTGCCGGCGAACGTCTGTCGCCGGTGGCAGTGACGCTGGAACGGCTGCGCAAGCAGAAGGCCGCGACCAAGGCTTGAAGAACCAAATCACCGCAGGAAACCAACTCTGAAACTCAAACTGGCGTCCTCTGTATTCGGTGTGTTGCTGGCGGCGTTGATTTCGTCGGAGTCAGGTGCCAGCCCGGCACTGATTCGTGTCGCGGATGGTAAACTGCAGGTTGGCTTCGATTCGGCTACTGGCTCGCTATGCGAGTTGATCCAACTGCCTGAAGGCTACAACCAGATCGCGGACAGTCATGCACCGCTCGGGTTGTGGCAAATCTCTGTTGGCAATGATGAGACATCGCAGGAGTTGACCGCTGAGCGCGCGGGGTCGCCAAAGATTGAGCGGCTGACAGAGGGTCAACCCGGACTACGGTTGGTGTGGGACAAAGTTGCGGCCGGTGGGATGGAGCCGTTGCGCGTGGAAGTCCTGGTCCGGATCGGCCAGCAGGACGCGCCGCTCAGCCGATGGGAATTGTCGATCACGAAGCCGAAGAACGTCCGACTGAAGCAGGTCCGGTTTCCGCGAGTATCGAGTCTGCGCCAGCGCCCCGACGAAGTTCTCGCCGTGCCCCGGCAATTGGGGATGTTGGCGCGCGCTCCTCGCGCGCTGATGAAGGGCAGGGATAATAAAGGCGCGCGGCTCACATGGCGTTCTCCGCAAGCAGACATGACGGTGCAGTGTCTGGCTTTCTATCAGCAGGACGGTCCCGGTTTCTACGCTGCCTGCGATGACGCGCGGGGTTACCGGAAGGATTTCTCGATGTGGGGCGATGGAAAGGGACTGCTTCATTTCGAGATCATTCATGAGCCAGAACAGCAGGCCGAGGGAATGACCGGGTTCCAGCTTCCATTCGCGGCGGTGTTGGGCGCGTTCTGCGGCGACTGGACGGCTGCTGCGGAATTTTATCGCGAATCGCCGTCAGCGAAGATCATCGCCGAACGCGGCCGGTTCCATCGTGGACTTACGCCCGCGTGGATTGCGGAGACTGGCCTGTGGCTGTGGAATCGCGGCAGGTCACAGCAGGTGTTGGAGCCGGCGACGGTCATGCGAAAGCATCTGCAGGCGCCGGTGAGTGTTTTGTGGCATTGGTGGCACAACTGTCCGTATGACGCCGGCTTCCCCGAATACCTGCCGCCCCGCGAAGGCGCCGAGGCGTTCAAGGCCGCGTTGGCCGCCGCGCGACGACAGGACGTGCGGGCGCTTCTCTACATGAATCAACGCCTTTGGGGAACCATGACGCAGAGTTGGACCCACGAAAACGCCGAGACCTATGCCGTCAAAGGAGCCGACGGCAAGGTCCGCACCGAGACATACAATACCTACATGAAGGCCCCGTGCGCCCCGATGTGCATCGGCACGCAATTTTGGCGCGACAAATACGCCGGTCTTGCCGAGAAGGTTCTGTGCGACTTGAAAGCTGACGGGGTTTACATGGATCAGGTCGGTGTCTGGGCCAATTGCTATGATCCGGCCCACGGCCACATTCCGGGGCCGGGACGGTATTGGTCGGAGGGGCTGGCGATGCTCACGACCGAGATTCGCGACCGGAGCGCGGCGTGCGGCCGTGTCGCGTTGGGAGGCGAATACTGCGGTGAACCGTGGATCGGGAACATTGACCTGACGCTCGCCCTGAGCGTGAGCGCCGACCGAATCGGCTCGCGTCCGCCTTGGGAACCGATTCCGTTTTTCGAAGCCGTTTACCATTCGAGCACGATCGTCTTCGGCAGCATGGCCGGGCTGGTGCATCCGCCCTACGACGAGAAATGGCCGCAGGAAAAAACCCCGCCCGGCCGCCTGACGCTGCTCGATCGCAAGTTCTCCCAACAGTTTTACCTGGACCACGCGCGGACGTTTGCATGGGGCATGCAGCCGATGATGGCCAATTTCCTTCCATCGCTGCTGAAGGAGCGCGCCGAGGAAATGGACTACGTGACTCGGATGGTTCGCACGCGCATGCGCTCGCTCAAATACCTTCTCCACGGCACATGGCTGCGCCCACCGCCGCTCGATGTGCCGTCGCGGGAGATTGATGTCGCCGAGCTGGGCAGCTACACGCCGCTGAAACCCGCAAAGCGGACTTACCCTGTGGCGTTGGATGGCGCGTGGCGCGCGCCCGACGGCGACATCGGCATCGCTTTGGCCAGCATCAGTGACGAGAAACTCAGCCTGAGCCTGCCGATCAACGTGAAAGCCTATGGGCTGAAGGATGGCTGCGCACTGTACCGCACCGACGAGACCGGGCGGCATCGCATGGGATCGTTCAATCCTCGCGACCCGGTCGTGCGGTTGGAATTGAAACCGCGCGGCATCTGTATGGTCGAGTTTTGCGCCAAGTAACAAGAAGCCGCTGGCTCGAACATGTTCGAGCTGCCGGCGGAAGTGGATCAAACAAATGAAAGGTTATCGTACTCGATACGAGAGCGAGCTGTTGGAACGTGTCGTGCCGTTCTGGACGAAGCATGGCATTGACCGCGAACACGGCGGCTATTTCAGCGTGGTGGGACGCAAAGGCGAGTTGCTGGAAGCGGAGAAATACCTGTGGATGCAGTGGCGGGCGGTCTTCATGTTCGCGGCGCTCTACAATTCGCCTTACTCGCGCCCGGAATGGCTGGAGCATGCGCGCCGCGGATTCGACTTCCTGAGCCAGCACTCGTTTCGACCCGACGGGCATAGCTATTTCTCGTTGAAGCGCGACGGGTCGCCAGGGCTGCGCGAGTTTGGCGGCTACACGGTCTTCACGGATTCGTTCGCAGCCATCGGCGCGGCAGAGTTGTATCGCGCCGACCCGCAGCCGCGTTGCCGCGAGATCGCGTTGCAGGCGACGGCGAGCTATCGCGCCGGATTTGCCGCGGCGGAGAAAAGCGGTTCGATGGCGCTCGCGCACTACATGATTCTGACCAACGTACTGTTCACCCTGCAGCGTGCGTTGCGGACGAAGGACTACGACGGCGTGTTGCGCCAGGCGGCGGAGACGGTGCTTAATCATTTCTGGAGCCGTGAGCACCAAATGATGTTTGAGAGCATGCCGCCCGACGGCAAACCCGACCTCAGTTCCGGCAACGGGCGGCTGCTGAATCCCGGCCACGCGCTGGAGGGAATGTGGTTTGTCATGCAGTACGCCGAGAGCGTGAACGACCGTGCGATGATCGCGCGCTGCCTCGAATTGACGCGCGCCATCCTTCAATACGCATGGGACCCGGTTCACGGCGGGATTCTCTATTTCAAGGATGCGCGCGATCTGCCGCTGCTCGACGGCAAGCAATACCTCAAGACGTGGTGGGGCCAGAACGAGGCGCTCATTGCGTGTCTCTACGCGTGGAAACTTTCCGGCGACGGGTTCTTCGCGGACTGCTTCCGGAAGATTGACGCATGGGCGTGGAAGCATTTCCGCGACCCGGAATTCCCGGAGTGGTATCCGCACGTCCTGCCGGACGGCACGCCGTTCATGTTCTGCAAGGGCACGATGTTCAAGGGGTTTTTCCATATGCCGCGGTGCCTGATGATGTGCGCACAGATGTTGCCGAAATAGGAAAGGTTGAGGTTATGAAAACCAACTCGCTCACGTTGCTTGCCGCTGTGCTGCTGTGTGTGCCGTTCACGGGCGCGCAGGCAATCGAATCACCCAAGTTGATTCCGCCGTGGACGCCTGTGACGGTGAAAACCGACGCGTCCGGCGTCGAAGTCGGTGTTTGGGGACGCTCGCACAAGCTCACCCGCGCGTTGCCGCACTCCATTGTTACGGCGGGCAGCGAGATTCTGGCCTCGCCGATCCGCCTCGTTGGCAGCGTCAGCGGCAAGCCGATCGAATGGAAGCGCGGCGGCAACTTCGTATTCCGCGCTGACAAATCGCACGCCATCGTCACCGGTTGGCAGGCGGGCGATGATCTCATCGTCAACACGACCACGCGAATCGAGTTCGACGGCCTGATGCGCGTGGACCTCGTTGTGCTGCCGCAGCGCAAAATGACGCCGAAGCTCGAACAGCTCTGGCTGGAGGTGCCGATCAAGCGCGAGCGCGCCAGCCTGTTCCACTACTTCCCCGGCCAGTGGGGCAAATCAAAGAACAGTGGCGAGTTGCCGGAAGCCGGCCTCACATTGCCGTTCAAGCCGTTCGTGTGGCTTGGCCGCGAGGACAGTGGGCTGGGGTGGTTCGCCGAGTCCGACAAGGGCTGGCAACCGCAGGCCGCCGACCGCGCCATTGAGGTCGTCGTGCAGGGCAGTGAGATCGTGCTGCGCATGCGGTTGCTCGATTCGACGGTACGGTTGCCGATTACGTTCACGTTCGGTTTCCAAGCGACACCGGTGAAACCGTGGCCGAAGGATTTCCACGAGTGGCGTATCTGGCATGTGCCGCAGCTCGGCGTCGGCTCGACATTGCCCATGCCGAAAGAATGGTGGCTCTGCCATCGCGCGTTCCCCGACCGCAATGCACTCGCGACGCTCGACCGCGGCGCGAAGCTGGGCGCCAAGACCGCCGTATTCCACGAAGACTGGGCTCCCATCCAGAACTACCCGATGACGTTCCCCGGGAACGAATTCAAACGCATTGTTGATGCGTGCCATCGGCGCGGCATGAAAGTGCTCGTCTATCACGGCTATGAGTTCTCACCGCTCGCCCCGGAGTGGGCGGAATTGCACGACGAGATTCTGGTGAAGAACTCCAAGGGCGACATCACGCCCGGCTGGTATCGCCATCCGGAGCAGCGCGACTTCAAGGTCTGCTACAACAGCATCTGGCGCAACCGGCTGGCGGACGGCATCGAGCAGGCACAAAAGCGCTACGGGTTCGACGGCGTCTATCTCGACGGCACCGTCGAGCCATGGGCTTGCTGCAACGAGCGGCACGGCTGCGGATACCGCGCCGCCGACGGCACGCTGCGGCCGACCTATCCGATCTTTGGCGTGCGGCAGTTCATGCAGCGACTCTATGCCATGTGTCATTCGCGTGGCGGCATCGTCAACGCCCACCAAAGCACCTGCTGCGCGACGCCGACGCTGGCGTTCGCCGACTCGTATTGGGACGGAGAACAGTTTGCCGGTGGCGAGTTGTCGGGCGACCCGCTCAAGAACCTGCCGCTGGGTGCGCTGCGAGCCGAGTTCATGGGGCGCAACTTCGGCGTGCCGTGCGAGTTTCTGGCCTACGAACGGCCGCCGCAGTGGACGTTCGACCACGCGCTCGCATTCTCGATGCTGCACGACGTGCGTGTGCGTCCCTGCGGCATCGCTTCGCTGGAGAAGATGTCGCCCATCTGGAACACGATGACCCGCTTTGGGGCCGGCAAGGCCGAGTGGCATCCGTATTGGGAAACGAAACCGCTGGCGACGGCGCAGCCGGAGTCGGTGAAGGTGAGTCTCTATGCGCGTCCCGGCGTGAAAGGCAAGGGTGGCCGCGCGCTGCTGGTCGTCTCGAACCTTTCCGCCGACCAACCCGCGACGGCGCAGGTGACGGTGGATTTCCGTCGCATCGGCGTGGCGGCAAAGACCGCGACCGACGCCTTGAGTCGCGAGACGTTGAGTTGCGCCGACGGAAAACTGACGGTTCCACTCCAGCCGATGCGGATGCGGATGGTGTGGGTGGAGTAGTGGGATGCGATGATTGCAATGACCACGAGAGCGCGATTTCTTGCACTGCTTGCCGCCATTTGGATGAGCGGGGTGTCCGGTAATGCTTTGGAGAAGTCCATGCCGTTGTTCTCGTGCGCGGCGGACAATGACCTGTATCGGGTATTGGCCGACAACGGCCTCACGTGTCCGCGTCATGACACGCCCCTGGCTGCGGTCGAAGCAGCGCCGGACGGCGCGGGCGTATTGCTGTTGGCGGATGGCTACCCAGCCAGGACACAGCAGATCGCGCCGCAAGTGTTCGAGATAGCCGCGCGCAAGAAGCTGCGGCTCTACGTGGAATATCCCGCGACGCTGCCCCAGCTCGAAGTCGGCCAGCCGCGCGACACGACATGGGAACGCGGCGTGATCGTCTCCGACGCGTTTGGGCCAGAACTCAAACCGATGCGCATCCTCGGCATCCACGATTGCCACTTCGTGCCGGTCGCGGCGGAGCATCCGCACATGGTTGTCGCGAAGGTGGCTGGGTTCGACACAGCAGTCTATGGACTGCCAGCGAAGGACGTGTGGCCGATCCTGTTCGAGCATCCTGGCGCGAAGACTCTGGTGGCGACGACGAAACTCAGTCAGTTCGTCACGGCACGCTATGCGCCGACCGATGCGTGGGCACCGGTTTGGCGGATGATCCTCGGTTGGGTCCAACCGGGCCTTGCCTTGCCGCAACTGAAGTGGACGCCCGTGGTGCGTCCGAGTTACGGTGCCCAGGAGCCGCTGCCAGCCGACGCCGAGCGCGAGGCGATTCGCCGGGGCAACGAGTGGGTGATCAAGGCGCGTATGTTGATCCACCCCTCGTGGCGTGGCAGAGACTGGGGGCCTGAGGCTCAGGGCAAGAGGTACTCGCCGGAACGTGCGACAGCCGCTAAAGCAGACGACCGATTCAAATTGCCGGCTGGTGACGGCAGCGCGGGCATTCTCGAAGGCTACAAATCGAAGATTCACTACGACGGCAGCCAAACCGTGCGATGGTGTCTCCGAACTGATTGCACGGGTGAAGAAGTCGCGGCATTTGTTCTCGGTGGCAAACTCCTGAATGATGCGAACCACGTCAAGATTGGACGGAATCTTGCGGACTTCGTGCTCTTCAAATTCGACGCGACGGCTCCGTGGCGCAATCCGGCGCATCCAGCGTTTGGATTGATCGGCTGGTGCTGCTCGCCGACGCTGGCAGAGCCAACCGATCAGCATCAGGCGTTTTACGGTGCGATCAACGCACGAATTTGCATGTCCATCATGGCTGCCGCCACGCTGCTCGGCGACGACCGTTGGGACGACCGCGTGTTGCAGGCGATATTGGCGAACTTCCGCACGACCGGCCTCTATGGCCTGCGGGAATCGGCCCCATCTCCGAAGATGCTCGAGCAGAAAGGCTGGCAACACTTCTTCAATGAACCGCGACTGAACCTGTCGTGCCATCCGACGGCGCAACTGCTGGCTGCCAACCTCGTCGCCTACAAAGCAACCGGCTACCGTCCGTTGCTCGAGCGCACCCGGACGGGGTTGCGACTCTTGATGGAGGCATATCCGGACAAACTGAAATGGTGGAACGGTCTGCAGCAAGAGCGGGCGCGACTGATATTGCCGCTGGCATGGCTGGTGCGCATCGAGAACACGCCGGAGCACCGCGAGTGGCTGCGTCGCATCGTTGGCGATTTCCTCAAGAGTCAGGCTGCCTGCGGTGCGGTGGCCGAGGAGTTGGGCGCGCCGGGGAAGGAGCATTTCCGGGCCAAGCCTTCCAACGAGTCTTATGGCACCACGGAGACTCCGTTGATTCAGGCCAACGGCGATCCCGTGTGCGATCTGCTCTACACACTCAACTCCGGGTTCATCGGTTTGCACGAGGCCGCCGCGGCCACCGGCGACGCCGAGTGGCGCAAGGCTGAAGACCGGCTTGCGGAGTTCTTCTGCCGCATCCAGACCCGCAGTGACCGGCGGCCTGAACTGGACGGCACGTGGTTTCGCGCGTTCGACTTCGGCCGTTGGGACTACTGGGCCTCGAACGCCGACGCCGGATGGGGCGCGTGGTCCGTCGAAACCGGCTGGGTGCAGGGCTGGCTGGTGACGACGTTCGCGTTGCGCCAGATGAACACCACGCTCTGGGATTTGACCAGCAAGCGCCCGCTCGCGGTTCATCTGGAGAAAAACCTGAAGCAGTTGTTGCCGGAGAGTGGCAGCGAGAGGAAATGAGAACATGAATATCAAATCGTTCGCTCTGTGTGTTTCGTTCCTGGCCCTCTCAGTTGGGTTGCAGACGGCATTGGGCAGTGAGCCCGTTGTTATGTTCAGCGCCGACAAACTGCTGGTGGATTTGCGACAGACAGATTGGGAGTATCTCGCCAAGGATGCGCAGTGGACGACAAAGGTTGGATTCGGCCGCAGCGCCGCGGACATGATGCGCGACGCGGAGCGGGCGAAGACCGAGTGCGAGGCGGTCAATCAAGCGACAGGTTGGAAATCCATCCGCATTGGGCGTCGTTGGGAGCCGCTCGGCCACCCGGAACTCAACGACAAGATCACCTGGCTCCGTTTGAAGTTTCAAGCGCCCGCCGAACTGAAAGGCTATCGGCTGGGCTTCTTCTGCACGGCGGTGGACGATGCAGCCGACTTCTACCTCAACGGCAGGCATCTCGCGCGACACATGTATCACTGGGGCGCGCGCGTTCCCGATCCGGTCAACGTGGATCTCACGCCACAGGTCCGCTTCGGCGGCGAGAACCTGTTGATGGTGCGCGTAAACGACTCGGCACAAGCGCGTGGCGGCGGTGTTCTGGGACATGTGTTCCTGTATCGCACCCTGCCTTTCGAGCGGACTGCGCGCGGTGGCATCGCGTTGACGGGAGGCGCGGCGGGACCGTTTTCAGTCGCGCTGCACTTGGGTGATGCGCTGCTGGCGCGCGGACAGCAAACGGCGTTTGCCCCAGCGGAACTGGGCGCGATGGATATCCCGCCTTACATTCTCCGCGACGACGAACTGGTGCTGGTGTTTCCCGCAGAAACGGCGAAGGCCGCCGGCCCTCATCGCGTCCAACTTGACGAAATCTGCGCGACTCGCGATGAACGTCCGCTGGCGGTGCGTTGCGAGAAACTGCCGGCGCGCGCGGAGCGGTTCGAGTTGTTGACGATCCCGGTCGAGTTGGCCGCGAGCTACGAGAACGCGTTCGACCCGCGACAGATCAACGTGCAGGCGGTCGTGGAGACACCGTCAGGGAAAACCGAGAAGGTGCCCGCGTTCTTCTGGCAGGACTTCACGTCGGTTGCGATCGGCGAGACGGAGGAGATTTTGCTGCCGAAGCGATGCAGCTCGTGGCGGTTGTATTACCGGCCGCGCGAAGTCGGCATTCACAAGTTCCACGTGCTGGCGCAGGACAAGACCGGTGTTCGCCGCACACCCGACCAGAAGATCGAGGTCGCCGATTCCAAGCTGAAGGGTTTCTTGCGCGTGAGCAAGAGCGACCCGCGATTTTTCGAGTTCGACAACGGCGAGTCGTATTTCGGCATTGGGCCCAGTGGCTGGTTCCGCGATGAGAACTATATTTTCGGCGGCAATCCGCGCCATGTCTCCACTCGCCGGCTCGACGACTACTACCGCCGCAAGGCGGAAGGCGGCTCCAACTATGACTATTGCCTCGCTGAGTACTTCGGACGGCTCTACACGAAGGGCGGCTACATTGACCAACACGTCGCGTGGAAGTGCGAGCATCGGCTGCGCACGCTGGAGACCCTCGGCATCTACTGGGTGACCTGCTACGACGACCTGTGCCGCTCGACGATCTACGGTCTGGACACGCTGCCTTACTCCAAGGCCCAGGGCGGGCCGTGCGGCAGCATCGAGGAGCTTTACGTCAACGAGCGCGCGCTGGAGATGCAGCGCGATCATCTGCGCTACTTCGTCGCGCGGATGAGCGACAGCCCGGCGTTGCTGGTGTGGGCCATCGGTGACGAAGGGCAGGCGGGGTCGCGCTTCTCACCGCTGATGGTGCGATCATGGATCAAGGGGCTGCAACATTATGTGCGGACGATTGACGTTTACGAGCATCCGCACATCATGTGCGAAGGCCCGCGCTCGATCGCAGAGGGTGGTGACGCGATCATCATTCCCGACTGGTATTTCAAGCGCGAGGTGGACGCAGTGACTTTGAGCCTGGAGCTGATGCAGAAATATGGCCAGTTCAACCGCCCGCTGATCAACCCGGAAGGAGGCATGGTGGAGTGGACGAAGCCGGAAGATGCCTACGGGCCGAAACGCGCACTCTATTATCTCACCGGCGAACGTTGGAAGTTCCCGGAGGCCATCTCGTTCCACAATCACCTCTGGATCAGCCTGTTTCTGAAAAACGCCGTCGGTGGGACCGAGTGGCTCGGTGCGTTCATCGTCCAGAGAAACCAAATGTGCCACGGCGCCGCGATGCGCAACTACCTCGCGGGCGAATCGCTCACGAAAGTGCGCTGGGAAATGGCGACGCCGGTGGTTTCGCACGCCGACCTGCGCGGCTTCTGTTTGCAGTCGGAAGGAAAGACTCTCGTTTGGGTTCAGAACCGGTTTTTCAGCTGGTATGAGGCCGGCCACCAAGGCAAGGCGCCACCGACGATCAGCGGCGCAGAGATCGCGGTGCCGGTGAAGAAGGATGGCGCCTACAAGGTTGAGCTTTGGGACACGCGCAGCGGCAAGGTTATTTCGACGGTGAATGCGCGTTCGACCTCGCAGACTGTAAAATACGCGTTGCCGCCGATCGAGAAGGACGTGGCGCTGAAAGTGATTCTCCAATGATCTCCCGACAACTTCACTTGTTCGCGGGTTCGGCGATGTTCGCGTTCATTGCGGCGGTTTCAGCCGCCGCGGGAGAGCCGACATTTTTCCCCAACCTCACGAAGGTTTACGTCCCGCGCGGCACGGCACAGTTGCTCAAGCCGTATTTGCCGGAGACGGCCGGCCCGACCGACAAGTATCAGTTCGTTGTGGAGACGCCGCGTTATCTGCGCTTCGTCGCTGTGGAGCCGACCCTCGGCAACCCGCCTGCGCGGGTCCGCCACGAATCCGGCGACGTGCGCGACGGCGTCGCCTACGAGCGGCACGTGTTGGAATACGACCCGTACCCATCGCTCGGCTTCGAGCTTTCGATTTGCTGGCAGGATGCGAACGGTAAATTGATCCAGTATCAGCCGGCGATCTCGCGCGGCGGCACCCATGACTGGCAACACGTGCGGGCGACGATCAAATCTCCCCTCAATGCGGCGCAGGCGAAACCGTTGATCATCAAATGGCAGAGCCGTGGCATCAGCGGGACGTTCTGGGTCGACAACGTCATCTTCCGCCGCGCGGACCGGCAGGAAAACCTGCTGAGCGCAGGCACGTTCGACGAGCCGGAATGGAAGTCGCATTTGGTGAAGCCCGAAGGCAAGGATGGCAGCCGCTGCGCGAAGTTTGTCTGCCCGCCGGAAATGGCCGACCGTCAGCAGGCATTGTGGATGGATCCGCAGTTGAAACCGACGCAGGTGGAACCTGCGAAGGATTACGTCGTCGAACTCGACCTAAAGACCGAGAAAGTTGGCGTTGCGGGGATGAAGCACATCGCCGCGCTTTTGTTTCGCGCCGAGAAGAACGCACCTGAAGGTTCCAGTCTCATCTTCACCTCGGCAGACTCCGGAGGTGGCGGGGCGGCAGACGTCCGTCAAACCCAACTCGTCATCCTTCCGCCGCTGAAGGATATTCGTCCGAAGCAAGCTCGCATCGCGCCGTGTTTCTACGAGACGGTCTATGGCGAGCCAAAAGTGACCGCAGCCATCGCTGACAACCTGTGGCGCAGCGGCATGACTTGGACCTACGGCAGTGTCCGGAACGGCGTTGTGAAACTGCTCCAGCCTCGCGGTCATCGCGTCTGGCTGAACAAACCGGGCCATCCCTTTGAGGCGCGCGGCAAGGCGCGCGAGACGCTGGATCAGCGGCCGGAGTTGCGCGCGATCGGCTATGACGGAAAGCCGGTCCGCGAACACATTTTCTGCCCAACCTGGCTTCTCTCGACGGAGGCAGAGGGAGTGCGGCGCATGATGGAGGACGAATTGCTGGAATTGGTCGAACGCGATCGCTACACAGCGGTGAACTGGGACATCGAGCAACCGGTTTGCTCGCCAAGCGAGGGTGGCAAATCCATGCGCGGGTTCTGTCTCTGCCCGCGATGTCTGGCCGGATTTCGCAAACAACAGGCCATCGCAGCAAACGAACAACTCGATGCGCAAACGATTCTGGCCAGGCACAAGGACGCGTGGGTGATGTTTCGTTGTCGCCAGAATGCCGAACTCGTGGGGCAGATGCGCGCCGCGTTGAAACGGTGCCGTCGGACCATCGAGTTTTCGGTCTACAGTGGTTATCAATCCGACGCGACGCGGGCACAATATGGCGTGGACTGGGCGTTGCTGGCGCCGCACCTCGACCTTGCCATCGCAGGCTACGGCGGTTCGCGGAAGATGATCGAGGCGACGCGAGAGGCTCTAGGCAACGTGCCGTTCATGGGCGGTCACAACTACTACCTTGCATCTGCCCCGTTGCGCGCGACTGAAGGCTGGATGCGGTCAAGTCTGGCGGCCACACCCAACCCCTTAAATTGGCGCAACCGTCTGCTTCAGCAATTTGTGGATGGCGGTTGCAACGGCGTCCTCATCTGGTATCTGCCAACAATGGATGGCGGCACGTTCTACTACACAAGCGAAGCCGCCGAGATCATCGCCACGCACGAGAATCTTTTCCGCAACGGCAAGCGCTGCGATTCCAGTTTTCGCGTGGCTGGCGGCAAACCGGAGCATTGGGCCGCGTTCGAGCATCGCGACCAGCGCCTGCTCCTCCTCATGAATCCGACCTCAAAGGAGATGACTTTCGAAGTCGAACAGCCGGCGCTGCAGCGGGTATGGAAAGTCCGCCTGCACGGCCAGCCGCAGGTTGCGCCGCTTGACGCGGCCAGATTCACCATGCCGATTGAGCCGTATGGAACGCGCATCGTCCTTTTCTCGAAACGCTGAGATTCACGCCGCTATGAACAAACAACCTCGCTTCTATAAATGGGAACTGCTGTTCATCTTGTGGGTGGCGTATTTCCTTAACCAGGGTGACCGGCAGATCTACAACGCGGTCTTGCCGCTGATCAAAGCAGACTTGAAGGTAAGCGACGTCGAGTTGGGAATGGTCGCGACGGCGTTCACGTTGCTCTACGGCGTGTTTGTGCCGCTGGCGGGTTGTCTCGGCGATTTTGTCACGAAGAAATGGATCGTCTGCCTGAGCCTGTTGACGTTCAGCGTAGGTACGTTGTGCACCGGCTTCAGCACGAGCATCTTGCTGCTGATCGTGTTCCGCAGCGTGGCCACGGGCGTCGGTGAGGCGTTCTACTATCCGGCGGCCAACTCGCTCATTGGCCAATACCATCACAGCACTCGGGCGCAGGCGATGGCGGTGCATCAGAGTTCGCTCTACGTTGGTATCGTGGCGAGTAGTTGGATCGCAGGCTGGGTTGGCGAAAGCCATGGTTGGCGGGCAACGTTTTACACATTCGGCGGTTTCGGATTATTGATGGCGGCGGTGGTCGCCATGCGGCTGAGGAATGAGCACCGTGACTTTGAAATGGCCGCATCGCAGGGTGACGCGAACAAACCACAACAAATCACATCACAGAGTGACACGCCCACATTGGGCGAAGTGCTCCGGAGCGTCCTCCGCACGCCGACACTGTATTTTCTCAGCGTCGCCTTTGGCGGGATGGTGTTTGCCGGCGTCGGCTACATGACGTGGATGCCGACGTTTCTCTATGAGAAGTTCCATCTCTCGCTGAAAGACGCGGCATTGAACTCGATGCTATGGCACTACATCTTCGCATTCATCGGCGTGATGATCGGGGGCCGCGTCTCCGATCGGCTGGCAGCGCGGCGGCCGACGATCCGGATGGAGATGGAGTACCTCGGTCTGTTGCTCGGCGCGCCGTTCATCTGGTTGATGGGCACGTCGTCAAACCTGACGACGGTCTATGTGGCGCTGGCAGCCTTCGGTTTCTTCCGCGGTATTTACGACTCGAATCTTTTTGTGGCACTGTTTGACGTAATTCCGCAAAGGTATCGCTCATCGGCTACCGGTCTGATGCTTTGCTGCGCCTTCACGGTCGGCGCGACATCTCCGGTGCTGCTGGGATATGTAAAACAGCATATCAGCCTCGACGTCGGCCTGTCGTCGCTGGCGTTCGTCTATTTGCTGGGTGGGGCGCTGATTCTATTCGCGACGAAAAAATACTTCGCAAAAGACTACATTCACGAAACCAAGCAGGATTGATCAACCTATGATGAAGCGAATTGCTTGTGGGCTGGCGGCTGCGCTCGCCAGCGTAGTTCTGGCCGACGCGGCCGCGGCGCCATCCGCGCGTACCAATGTCCTTGACGGCCTTTGGCAACCTTATCGAATCACGCCTCGGACGGGCGCGCAGCACATCACGCTTGATGGCCAATGGCAGTTGGGCTGGAGCGATGCCGCCGTGAACACCAGCGCCGAACTGAATACGCTGACCAACTGGTTTGCGGTGCAGGTGCCGAGCACGGTCCAGTGGGCGTTGCACCGCGCCGGCAAGTGCGGCCATCCCTACGAGCACTTGAATTCGAAGCAATACGATTGGGTGGACCAGAAAGTCTGGTATTACCGCCGCACATTCAATCTGCCGGCTAAGAAAGACGAGGGCCATCTGTTCCTTTGCTTCGACGGGATTGATTACTTTGCGCGCATCTGGCTCAACGGCGTGTTGCTCGGCCAGCACGAGGGCATGTTTGGCGGACCGGTTGTTGAGGTGAACAAGCACGCGAAGTTCGGCGCAGCGAACGAAGTCGTGGTCGAGGTCAAGGCCGGCAACTTCGGCAACAAGACGGGCTGGAAACCGATGGGACCGGGAGGGACGGTCATCAAACCATGGGTCATTGCAGGTGGCATCGGCGGCGAGATGTTTTTTCCGCTGGGCATGTGGCGCGGCGCGCGTGTCGAAATCTTGCCACAAGACCACATGGAGCGGCCGTTTATGGTCACTGAAATGGCCGGCGAACAAGCGGCAAGGCTGACACTCAACCTCGGAGTGTTCACTGGCACGAACTCGTTGCCGTCAAGCCTGCATCCGTGGAAGAACACGCAATTGGTGGACGGTTCGCGCGGTTGGGCCGGCTCTCAGCCCAGCAAGTCGCGCTTCGCGTTGCGCGTGGAACTCGCGGAGAAGGGTTCTGGCAAGATTGCTTTCAACCAAACCTTCCCGCTTCAGACCTTTGAGGGTCGAAACTTCGTGAAACAATCATTCACAGTCACCAGACCGAAGCTCTGGTGGCCGAATGGCATGGGCGAGCCAAATCTTTACCGTGCCAAGCTCACGCTCGTTCGCGAAGGCAACGCCGGGGATGCGATGGAGTTTGACTATGGCATCCGCACGATCCGAACAGTGCCGAGCGCCGGGCCGCGCACCACGGACCGTTGGGCGGATTGGCAGTTCATTGTCAACGGGCGGCCGATATTCGTGAAAGGCATGAACTGGATGCCCGCCGATATTCTGCTCGACCTGCCACGTGAGCGTTATCGCTGGCTCATTGGCGCGGCGCAAGCCGCCGGCATCCAGCTTTTCCGCATCTGGGGCGGCGGCTTACTGGAGACGGAGGAGTTTTACGAAACCTGCAACGAACTTGGGCTGATGGTTTGGCAGGATTTTCCCATCGGCAACCGCGACACGCCGGAGTGGCCGCAGGATGTTTGGGAGGCGCAGGTGATGCAGACGATCTTCCGCCTTCGAAACCATCCGTCGCTCGCGCTCTGGTGTGGCGGCAACGAGTTCAATCCCTATTCGCTTGGCAACACGGCGACGCTCGGCATCTTCGAGCGATGCGTGGCCGACTTTGACCCAACGAGGCCAATGCGGCGCACCAGTCCTGATGGCGGCAGCATCCACACGTATCCCGACATGGACCCGACGTGGTATGTGAAGCTCTATTCGCTCGTGCCTTACATTTCCGAGGCCGGCATGCACAACATCCCGGAGCCGTCGGGCATCCGCGAGACGGTGAACGCAAGCGAGATCGACAAACCGTTGAGCGGCATGGTCGAAAAGAGCTTCCCAGCGCAGCACCCGGAGTTGATGCATCATTTCGTGGAATATCAAGCCAGCCGCGTGCCACGGATGCTGAGCCGCGCGTCGCACATTGACGATATGAAAACGCCTTCGCTGGCGGCTCTCGCCGAAGGCACGCAGATAAGCGCGGGCGAGTTCTATCAGGTCTTCTCCGAGCAGATGCAAGCCAACTACCCGGTCACGACCGGCCTGATGCCGTGGGTCTTCAAACGTCCGTGGCCGGTCATCGCGATCATGCTCGTGGATGGATTTGGCCAGCCGACTGCGCCGTATTATTTCCTCAAGCGCACCTACGAGCCGACCCATGTGCTCGTGAAACTAACGGAACTGATCTGGGCAAAAGGCGAACAGTTGCCGCTCGCCGTCCATGTCACGCACGCGCCCGCAACTGCGCGGAAGAACCTGAAGGCCTCAGTGGAAATCTTCGACGCAGCGTTCACGTCGCTGTGGCGCAAGACGCAACCTGTGAACCTCCAGCCCGGCCCGTCGGTGGCTGCGCTGGATTTTGGCAGCTTCACGATTCCCGACAGTTTCAACGACAAGTTCTTCTTCGTCGTTGCCGAGCTGCGCGGCGTTGGCCATCAGCTTGTCTCGCGTTCGGTCTATTGGCCGCGCTGCTTGTCGCGGATGAGTGACGATGCCTTCCGCAAGAAATATCGTGCCACGCCACAGCCGGCGCTCACGCTCGACAATGGCCCGTGGTTGAAGCCGCAAACCGCACTGCAACCGACAACGCTGGCGGCGTCGCTCCTCAGCCAGACACAACTCGACCGCAGCCGCAGCCAGTTGCGTGTTCGTGTCAAGAATACCGGTGCGAAGCCCGCTTTCAACACGCGGCTCGATATCGAGGGCGCGAAGCGCGCGTTTTATGCCACCGACAACTTTTTCTGGCTCGCGCCGGGCGAAGAACGCGACCTTCAGATCGAAGTTCTCTGGCGTGATCCAAGCCAGCAAGCGCAGGCCTCATTTTCTGTCAGCGCATGGAACTCAGAAACCCAACGGGTCCGCATCGAAAAATGAAACTTGCTGAATTTCTGCCTGCCAAGCCAGACCGTCTCTGGCAACTCGCCCGTCAGATGGGCGTGCGTTACGCCATCTGCAAGTGCGCACCGGAGCTGACGGGATTGAAGCCGCCGTGGGACATGGACTCGCTGCGCACGATTCAGTCGTGTTTTGCGGAGGCCGGTCTTACGCTCTACGGGTTGGAGGGTGATGAGTTCGACATGAGCCGCATCAAGCTCGGTCTCGAGGGGCGCGACGAGGACATCGAGCGGTATTGCCAGATGCTGCGCAACATGGGTGAGTTGGGCATTCCGCTGCTCTGCTACAATTTCATGGTTGGCATCGGCTGGCATCGCACGCATGGCGATGTGCCTACGCGCGGCGGGGCGCTGACCTCGCGCTTTGATGTTGCCGACGTGCCAGCGTCGCTGACGGATGCAGGCGAGGTTAGCGAGGAACGCATCTGGGAAAACTACGCTTATTTCATTCGCCGTGTGATCCCGGTGGCTGAGAAGGCTCGGGTTCAAATGGGCATGCATCCCGATGATCCGCCGTTGCCGTCGTTGCGCGGCATTGCCCGCATTCTCTCCAGACCGGAGAACTTCGAGCGCGCGATGGCGCTTTCGCCGAGTTCCAGCAACGGTGTCACGTTCTGCCAGGCCAACTTCAAGTTGATGGGCTGCGATGTGGCCGCGTGGGCGCGGCGATTCGCGGCGCAGGGCAAAATGTTCTTCGTTCACTTTCGCGACGTGCGCGGCACGGCGGAACGGTTTGAGGAAACGTTCCACGATGATGGCACCACCGATATGCCGGCGATGTTGAAGCTCTATCATGAGCTTGGCTTCACCGGCCCGCTGCGCGTGGACCATGTGCCGACGATGGCAGGCGAGAAAAACGATCAGCCCGGCTATGAATCGCTTGGCCGGCTTTTCGCCCTTGGCTACACGAAGGGCGTCATGCAGGCGCTGAGGATTCCAATCGAGTAACAAGTCCATGAACATCCTGCGATTCCTGGAATTATTAAGACGCGGAGCGCCTCTGACTTTTGCGGCGCTGCTGCTGTTTTCTGTCTGTGAGACCGGTGCTGCCGTGGTGTTGGAGACGGATCATCTCCGCTTGGAGATTGGCGAGGACGCCAAGGTGCGCAGCCTTGTGGCAAAACAGGACAACACCGAGTACGTCGCCGCGGATGCGCCGTGCCCGATGGCGACGGTTTATCGTGGCGGTCGCTCGGTGCCTACGGCGGAAGGACCGCACGCGGCGGTGATCGGGCGTTGGGTTTACAAGGGTGGTTCGCATCTCGACGCGACGCGGGTGCGACAGACGGGCGACAAGCTGACGATCGAGTTTGGCGCTAGCGACGTCACGGCCACTTGTCGAGTGCGCCGCACCAGCGACTATCTGGCGTTTGAGCTTATGGGCGTTGAAGGCGGCCCGGTGGATCGGATCGAATTTCTGCGGCTGGGCCTTCGCCGATTGCCGATGCTGGGCCAGTGGGTCAACCTTGCGTCTGATGAACGGTTCGGCGTCTGTCTTTGTGGCGGCAGCATCCAGACGCACATCGAGATGCTGCCAGCGGAACGCCGCGTGGATATGGTCGCCGCCGCCGAGAGCGCCGTCGGTCTCCGCGGAGCCACGGCGGTGTTGGTCGGCTGCCGCGACCCGCAGGCGAAGTTTCTCGATGCGATGGCCACGGTGGAACGCGATTTTCACCTGCCGCCGGGGGTGGCGTCTCGCCGCTCGCCGCTCCAAAGGCTCTCTTATCTGTGGGCCAGCCGGCCCGACCCGCAGAACATCTCTGAATACATCCGATGGGCGAAACAGGGTGGGTTCCGCATGATCCTGCTCTCGTACACAGCGTTCTCGAAGGGCGCCGGACACTTCGAGTGGAACGATCGGTTCCCGAACGGCATGGCCGACCTGAAGCGCGTGACCGATGCGATCCGCGCGGCGGGCCTGAAAACGGGGTTGCATATTCATTACAGCAAGGCCTCGAAAAAGGATGCTTACGTGACACCTGTGCCTGACGACCGGTTGCACGTGGCTCGCGCATTCACGTTGGCGGGCGATGTGGATGCCAACGCTGCGATTCTGTCTGTGCGCGAGGATCCCGCAGGATGC
The DNA here is from genome assembly GCA_016235595.1 of Verrucomicrobiota bacterium. GTDB lineage: Bacteria > Verrucomicrobiota > Verrucomicrobiia > CAIQCK01 > CAIQCK01 > CAIQCK01. The sequence continues at coordinate 347,909 of JACRJX010000041.1, read as the reverse complement.
ACGTTGGACAAAGGACGCCGGCTGCTCAAGATCGGCAAAGAACTGGTCGAATACGAGCGCTACAGCCAGGCGCCATTCCAGTTTGAGGGTTGCCGGCGCGGCCATCAGGCGACCCGTGCGGCCTCGCATGGGGCAGGGGAGACGTGCGCTTTGCTCGACGTGGACACGTGGCCGGATTTCATCCGATTCGACCAGAACACCGATATTCAAGACGAAGTAGCACGCCGGCTCGCCGACATCTATCGCCAGACCGGGCCGTATGACATGGTTTACTTCGACGGGGCAGAGGACGTGCACGAGCCGTTTTGGTATCACGTCGCCAGCTCGCAGTATCGGGTGTTCCGGTTGCTGGACCCGCCGCCGCCGGTTTGCGAGACGGCACACTACACGCATTTCGGCTGGCATATGATGAGCCGTGCCAACGCCTACGATAACGTCGCGTCGCCCGATGGGATGAAGGACTTCTGCCGGCTGATGCCGTGTCCGACAGCGGCGGCGCGCGCGCTCGATTTTTCGCGGATTGATTTCGGATGGTTGGGCCGTTTCGGCCGCGCGAAACCGGGCTGCGCAGGCCCTGACATCTACGAATACGTCGCCAGCCGCGCGGCCGCGTGGGACTGTCCCCTTTCGCTGCACGCCGCGCTGGAGGATTTTCGAACGAACCCGCGCGCCGAAGATTGCCTGGCCGTCATCAAGACTTGGGAGGATGCCCGGCTCGGCAACCATCTGTCCGACGCCGACCGCCGTCTGCTGCGCAACGTCACGCCACAGGATGCGCACTACGTTTCCTGCTTCGAGCAGCGCGGGATTTATCAGAACTCGCGCGACAAGCGAAACCTGACCGCGTCACAGCAGAGAATCCTCGCCGACCGGCGCGAGCACCACCTGTTCGTCAACGAACAGGGCCGCCATGAGTTGGTGGAAATCGAAGAGTTGAGCGATGTCGCTCAAGGGGCCATCAAGGCATTCGTGTTTCGCCGAGCCGGCAAGCCGGATGACACTTGGGTTCTTGTTTGGGCTGGGGAGGGAGAGCGGCGGCTTCGCGTGCCTTCGGCGAAACTGGTCGCGATGCGCCCGTTTGGCACGCGGCTGCCGTGCGTTTCCGAAGGTGATTCATCCGAACTGGTTGTTGGACCGCGCACGTATCTGTTTTTTGCCGGCGCGGATGTCCAGCAGGTCAGACGGGTTCTTCGAGAAACGCGACTCATCCGGTGAAGGATTTGGTTGCAGAACAAACGAAAAGCATTATGAGCATGAAACAATTCAATCTGATGGGCCGCGCAGCGTTGGTGACTGGCTCCTCGCGCGGCATTGGTCGCGCCATCGCACTGGGTCTGGCTGAATGTGGCGCGGCGGTGGCGGTGCACGGCGCCCATCCAGCCAAGGCGCTCGATGAAACGCTGGCCGATGTGCGGAAACTGTCGCCACGCAGCGTTGCGGTGACGGGCGATCTGAGCCAGCCCGATGTTCCCGAGAAGCTCGTTACTGATGCGACCGCGGCGTTGGGTGGACTCGACATCCTCGTAGCCAACGCCTCGGTTCAGATTCGCAAGGCGTGGGCGGAGGTGACGCAAATGGAGGCTGAGCAGCAGATGCAGGTGAACTTCCACGCGACATTGCGGATGGTCCAGGCTGCCGTGCCCGGCATGCGCACGAAGAAATGGGGTCGCATCCTGACCATTGGCAGTGTCCAGCAACAGCGTCCGCATCCGGACATGATCGTTTACGCGGCGAGCAAGTCCGCGCAAGAAAACCTCGTCCGCAACCTCGCCAAGCAGCTCGGTCCCGACGGCATCACCATCAACAATCTTGCTCCCGGCGTGATCATGACCGACCGCAATGTCCCCGCGCTTGCCGACGAAGCCTATGCCGCCCGCGTGCGTAACATGATTGCGTTGCGTGAGTTTGGCGAGCCGTCCGATTGCGCGGGCGCGGCGTTGCTGTTCTGTTCCGACGCGGGCCGTTACATCACCGGGGTGGACTTGTTCGTGGACGGGGGCATGGCGCTTTGAAAACGAGACAGATCGTTTGAGGTTTCAGCCCCGAAAGAATCCCGCGATGAACAACAACTCAGGCCAAACCAACAACGCGCCGCGAATCTCACGCAGGGATTTCGTGAAGACCGCCACCACCGTTACGGGTGGTTTGCTGCTCGCTGGTTACTCAGTTGAACGACACGCGTTGGCGATTGGCGCGCCACCGCGGCAGAAGGACGAAGGCGGCAGCTCCAGCGCGCCATTATTTAACGAGCGGATCGCGGTCAACGTGACGGGTTGTTTCGCAGGCCGCGAAGTTTACTCCGCGCTGGAAACAGCCAGGAAGCTTGGATTCCAATCTGTTGCGGCTCTTCCTGGCGGGAAACCCAAGCACTCGCTGGGCGAGTTGCCGACGCTTGGCTTCTATGACGCAGACGAGACTGGGCGGCAGCGAATCAAAAAGGCTTTGAGCCGGTTCAAACACATCTCCATACACCAGGCGTGGGACAACAAGTGGCGCGACTGGATTGACTGCGCCTGCTACGTTGGCGCGGAAGTCGTCACCATTCATGCCCCGCTGCGCAAACGCGCCGAACCACTCGATCAATATCTCGAAACACAGGCGCGGTTCTGTCGCGAGGTGGGCGATTACGCCCAACGCAAGGGTGTCAGGATCGGTGTGGAAAATTCGGCGGGCTGCTATGACGATTATGTGCGGTTGATGAAAGCCATCAAACATCCTGTGATGGGCGCAACTGTTGACGTGGGGCACTGCTCGTTCTTCGACGAGGTAAAATCCATTTCCGATCCCAACCAGAGAGCCGTGAAACTCAACGACGTGATCGGCCAATTGGTGCGCGACTTGGGACCGAGACTTTGCCACTTCCACCTCCACAATGTGCGGCGGCAGGAGCAAGTGGATTTCTCCAAGATGGCAAATCGCCGTTGGGAACCGGGTTCTTTTGTAGATCACCGCTGCGTGCCGGAAGGCGAAATTGACTTCCCGCGCTTGTTCGCAGCCATCAAGGAAGTTGATTACCGCGGTTTGTTCGAACTCGAGCTGGAGGAGCTGCAAATGGAAGAGAAGGCTGTTCGTTCGGCTGAATACCTCGGAATGCTGCTCAAGCAAGGGAAACGACTTCCGTAATGGAAGGGAAGAGAACCGATGAAACCTCAAATGTCATTATCAATCGCTGGCGCGCTGGTGTTGCTGATGGTTGGGGTGGGCCAGGCGCCCGCTGCCGACGAAGCTGCCAAAAAACCTGCGCCCGCGCCGGAACCGTTGGCGGCAGCTTATGTCGCGCCGATGTCGCACTTGGACCTCACGTTCATGGGCACGGTCGAGGAGTGTCTCTCGCGCGGCGGGAAAGTCTTCGCGGGCGCACTCGACCTTCTGGGAAAGCAGCCGGATTTCCATTTCCTCATCGAGTATGTGCTTTTCCTCGAAGCCTATCGTGCGATGCATCCGGAACAAGCCGCCAAATTCGACGAATACATCCGCTCGGGCCGCGTGGAACTCGGCGCAGAATGGAGCGGCATCTACGTCGCTCAAGAGGATGAGGAAGACCTCGTTCGGAACATTCTCTACGCGAAAGCCTACGCGCGCGATCGCTACAAGCTCGAACTGGAAACACTCCAGCTCACCGATATTCCCAGCGTCGTTCCGCAATTGCCGCAAATCTGCTCTGGTCTCGGCATCCGCAACCTTGTGATGACCCGCTGCGCAGCGCCGGACACGTTGTTCTGGTTTGAGTCACCCGGTGGCGCGCGCGTGTTGACATGGAGCGCGAAGGGCTACAACCACGCCTGTACCTACGGTGCTCATCTTGACGTGGCTACGATGCGCAAGCGTGGTCTGGCAGAGCGGCTCAACGAAATGGCCAAGGGCGGTGTGCCGCCGTTGTTCTACTACGGTCTCGACCAATGGCTGCCGCCGCCCAACCTCGCACCGACCGTGCGTGCGTGGAACGCGGAGGCGTCCAAACAACAGCAGTTGGCCATCACAACGCCGACCGCTTACTTCCGCGCGATTCGCGCAGCCGGTGTTGCCGACAAAGTGCCTGTGATGCGTGGCGAATTGCCTTCGACATGGCCGTATCTGGAGCCGGCGCACGCGCACGTCAGCCGATGGGACGCGGTGGCGACACGGGCGCTCGACGCGGCGGAACGGTTGTCCACGCTCGCCCGGCTGCACGCGGGACAGCCATACCCACGGACCGAACTGGAACAGATCTGGAAATCGTTGCTGCTCGCCCGCGACCACAATTACGGAGGGCAGGGCGCGGGCGGTGGTCAGGCACGCAAATTTGCCGAACGCCGCAACGTCCAGCACCGCGCGCAGGTGGTGGCGGCGCAAGCGATGGCCGCGCTGGCCGAGCGCGTGGAAGCACCGCGCGAGAGTGTGCCGGTTGTCGTGTTCAACACGCTGAACTGGGATCGCTCCGACGTGGTGAGCGCACACGTCAATTTCTATCATGCCGCGAATCCCACCGTGCGCGACGTCTTCCCTCACGGCAGCGCGATGGTGTTGCGCGACCCCAACGGCCAGCCTGTGCCGTTCCAGATTACCGCCGACCGTCGCGAGACGCTCGGCGAGTTTGATTTTGCATTCGTGGCGCGCGGCGTGCCGGGTCTCGGATACGCCAGCTATACGCTCGAGCCCGCGACGGCCGCTGAAGTGGCCGCCACCGAGGCGAAGTGGGCCTCTGGCCAGCCGCACACGATCCAACGCGTTTGGTTTCAAGCGGAGTCGCCAGAGCTGGTTCTGGAGAATGGCGCGGTGCGAGTGGCCATCGAGCGCAACAGCGGCTTGGTGAAACTCGCCTCGCTGCGTGGCAAGGCCAGCGAAGTGGTGAACGGCTTGGGCCTCACGGGACGTCAGGAACTCCCGGAGGTTTGTCGCCGCCCGCCGCTGGGGCTGTCGGTGGACGATCCCGCACGCGAAAAAATCGAGCCGTTCGTGCCCGCCAGTTCCGAAGCGGTGCGCGTGCTGGCCGACGGTCCGGTGCTCACGTCGGTGGCAGTGCGGGGCAGTGTGCTGGGCGCGCCGGCGGAGTTGCGCTATACGCTTCATCGCGACCTGCCGTGGGTGGATGTCGAAGTGCGGATTGATTGGGACCTGCGGCGGTTTGGACGGATCGAACTCTCATACCAGGTGCCGCTGAAGAACGCGCGCGCCGCCTACGGCTTGCCTTTCGGCGCGGGGGCGTTTGGCGCGGAGCAGTTGATGCCTGGCAGCGGTCCCATTGGAGGCGACGAAGGCTCGCGCGCCTCGTGGGAACGCACGCGCGAAATCTGCCGCTGGCTCGATGTTGGCGACAAAGCGCGCGGCGTTGCGATGGCAACTTCGCACCGTTGGACGCGCGTTGACGACGGCGACAGTGGCACTGCCGTGCGATGTTGTCTCCTGCGCGGCGGCCGGATGCGGTCGCCCGATCCCGCGACGGAAGGACCCGATCCGCGCGTCGGCTTGGTGTTTAATTTCAGGTTTCATCCGCACGGCGGCTCGTGGCAGGCGGCGCGCATCCCGCGCGTCGGATGGGAAGCGACGCAGCCGCTGCTGGCCTATACGGTGAACGACACGTGGAGCCGAAAGTCGTTGCCGAAGAGGCTGGCATTGGCCACGGTGACTGTCGCATCAGGCAAAGGGGACGCGCTGCTGACGTGCTTGAAGCAGGCCGAAGACGGCAAGGGTGTGGTCGCGCGCTGGTATGAAGCCACCGGCCAGCCTTGCCGCGTGCGCGCTGCGTTGTCGCCTTCAAACGCTCGTGTGCGCCGCACGGACATGATGGAGAAACCCATCGCGAAGGATGCCGCAGACGGCGCAGTCGCTACTGGCGCTTCTGAAATCGTCACCGTGCGCACGGAAAAACCGGGCCAGCAACAGTAGAGGAAGACAGTCATGAACAACCGACCCGACCAGCCAATCAACACACGCAATCTCTCGCGCAGGGAGTTTCTCATAACTACAGAAGAAGGGCAGAAACTGATCGAAGAAAGCCGGGCGTGGCTGTTGAAGGCGTTGGTGTGACAGGGGCACGGAACGGAGTATCCAAAAATCTATGCGACTCGCACAACTACGCTGGCTGATTCTAGGACTGTTGTTTCTGTCCACGGTCATCAACTACCTGGACCGGCAGGCGCTGTCGGTGCTGTTGCCGACGTTGCGCGCTGACCTCGGTCTGACCAGCGCGGACTACGGCGCCATCACGATGGTGTTCATGCTCGCCTATACGGTCGCTCAGCTCGGCGCGGGCATGGTCATTGACAAGATCGGGACTCGGCGCAGTTTCGGTTACTTCGTCGTGGGCTGGTCGCTCTCGGCGATGGCGCACGCCTTTGCGCGCGGCGCGATGAGCCTTGGCGTGTTTCGTTGTTTGCTGGCGCTGAGCGAGGCGGGCAACTGGCCTGCGGGAGCCAAGGCCGTGGCGCGCTGGTTCCCGGCGCAACGCCGCGGCATGGCGATGGCGGTTTTTGACAGCGGCGCGGCCCTCGGCGCGGTGCTGGCGCCGCCGCTCGTCGCGTTGCTGACGTTGTGGTTCGGCTGGCGGGCGGCATTTGGCGGGACAGCGGTGCTTGGATTCTTGTGGCTGGTTGCATGGCTGAAGGTCTATGACGAACCGGAGCAACATGTGTGGTTGTCGCCGGGGGACCGCGCAGCGGTGCTGGCAGAGGTAGGGCCGGTTCCGAAGAAGAGTGGCGGGTTCGGCGCTGCGCTGCGCGGGATGATCGGCGCTGGGACTGTGTGGGGGATGCTGGCCACGCGGATGTTGGCGACGCCGGTGTGGTGGTTTTATGTGTTTTGGCTGCCGGATTATCTAAGCAAGGCGCGCGGCTTTTCGTTGAAGGACATCGGGTTCTACGGCTGGATTCCTTACCTGACGGTGGATTTCGGCAAGATGGCCGGCGGCATGACTTCGGATTGGTTGCTGGCGCGTGGCATGGGAGACCTGTTTGCGCGCAAGGTTGTCATGGTATGCGGTGGGTTGATGATGAGCGCGGGATTGATGGTGGTCGGCGCGCCGACGCCTGCGGCGGCTATTGCGTGGGTGTGCGTGGCGACGTTCGGCTTCGGTATGTGGAGCGCGAACATCTACGCTTTGCACGCCGACATTTTCCCCGCGCAGTCCCTGGCCACAGCAGTCGGTTTCACCGGTATGGGATCGAGCATTGGCGGCGCGCTGTTCACGTACATCGCTGGTCAGATTGTGGACAAGGCCGGTTACGGGCTGGTGTTCTGGACCATCGGCATCCTTCCATTGCTGGCGTGCCTGACGCTGGTGTTTTGTGTTAGCCGCATCAAGCAGATTCGTGAAACTGGAACCAAGCAGGAGAATTGAACGCATGAACGAGACCATGTTCAAAAACAAAACTGCTGTCGTGACCGGCGCGGGCGGGACGCTCTGCTCCGCCGTCGCCATCGAACTCGCCCGACTTGGCGCGAAAGTCGCCTTGCTCGGCCGCACTGTGACGAAATTGGAGCCGGTTGCCGCGGCCATTCGCGCTGCGGGCGGCACGGTGTTGCCGTTGAGCGTGGACGTCACCGACGCGGCGGCGGTCGAAAACGCGCGTCAGAGTATCACGCAGCAACTCGGACCGTGCGCATTCCTGGTGAACGGCGCAGGGGGCAACCGCAACGACGCCGTGACGACCACCACGGAGTTTCAACCCGCGGAGATCAGCGACAAGAAGCCGGAAGACATGCGGGGGTTCTTCAATCTCGACCCTGCGCGCATGCTCGACGTCATCAAGCTAAACACCATCGGCACGCTCATCCCGTGCCAGGTGTTCGGCCGGGAGATGGCGCAGCGGGGCAGGGGCGCGATCGTGAACTTCGCCTCGATGAACAGCTACCGGCCGCTCTCAAAAAACCTCGCCTATTCCCTGTCCAAGGCCGGCGTGGTCAACCTCACCCAATGGCTGGCGGCCTATCTCGCACCCGCAGGCATTCGCGTGAACGCTGTGGCGCCCGGTTTCTTTGCCAACGAGCGCAGTCGCAAGATCCTCATGACCGGGGACGGCGGCCTCACCGCGCGCGGCCAGAACGTGATGGCCCACACTCCGATGAAACGTTTTGGCGAAGCACAGGATCTCCTCGGCGCAGTCTGCTGGCTGCTGGACGACGAGCGGGCTGCTTTCGTCACTGGAATTACCGTGGCCGTGGACGGCGGCTTTTCGTCTTCGTCGGGAGTGTGAACTGGCTTGATTTTGGAACGTATGAAATCCCTGCTCATGAATCTAATACCCATGCCTCGATTTGGACTCAGCGTGATCCTGTCGACGTTCGTCGCGATGCCATGCGGGAGCATATTCGCTGCCCAACGCGCCTTGCCCGATGCCGTGGAGCAAGCTCACTCGGAATTGTGGAACAGACGCATCGACAAGCACGGCATCATCCTCGATTACATCGGCGAGATACCGACTCCCGATGATTGCAGGTTGGGGCGGCCAAATGCCATCGGCTGGTGGAGCCCGATCGAGAACGGGCCGATGTTCACGGGCATGTATCTGCCGGCGGCGTGCGAACGCGCCCTCCGCAGCGGGGCTGCGGCCGACAAGGCCAATGCGCGGCGTCTGGCGCAGGGGTTATTGAAATGCGCCTCGGTTTCCGATGTGCGCGGTTTCATCGCGCGGGGCATGGGCACGGATGGCAAATGCCATTATCCGCTCGGCTCAGACGACCAAACGCATCCGTGGTTCTACGGACTCCATGCGTATTTTATGAGCGGCTTGCCGTCCGACGCGGAGCGTCAGCAGATCGCGAAGAAAATGCAGGAGGTTGCGGACGTCCTTGAAACCACTGGCTGGAAATGCCCCTGCGATGGTGCCTTCAAAGGCGATTTTCGTGGCGGTTTCAAGGGGCATTTGTTCCGCGATGCCGTGCGGTATTTGTTCATGCTGAGGGCGATGTTTGATGTGACACGCGATAACATCTGGCTCGAACGCTACCGAAAGGCGTTCGCCGAACGCCCCGCGAATTGCGACAAGACGCGTGCGGAGATATGCGCTGTGGGCTACGCTTTCGACCGCGAGGCGATCAAAGGCATAGATGACCACGCGCTGTGGATCTATGTCGGATCACAAGGTTCGCTGGCGAAACTCGCCGCGATGGAGACTGATGAATCCCTCCGTGCGCAATACAGCGACGGCCTCGCCGCCAACGCCAAGAACGCTCTCGCGTCCGTCGAGTCGCACAGGCAATTCGATAACAATGACACGAAAGTCTTTGGAAACGCCAATTGGCGGGCAGTCTATGCCACTTGGTTCCCACAACGCACGCAAGCTGACGCCTTGAAGCTGTCTGGAATCGCAGACAAGGCTAAGCGAGGTGAACGAAAAAGCTACGAGGCCCGCTACATGCGCCAGCCGCTCGCCGCCGCGGCGATCATCGCTCTCGCCGGAGACGGCGCGGGTCGTGATGCCGTCGAACGCACAATCCGCCATTACGACTACTCAAAGCTCCACATGTCGGAGTTCTTCTTCGCGGAATGCGCGTACTACGCGTTGTCGACCAGTAAATGAAAATGACTGACCCAATGACCGGAGAAAACATGCAATCCCGTCCCATGAATGCAAACCATCGCGCCTCGACGTTTCTTGCAGCCCTCTTCCTCGGCCTGCTGAGCATTGCCGGTGTGGGTGATTCTCCCGCCCAGGAATCGGCCGTTCGCCCGGCGCCGACCCGCTTCCAACACTTCATCACCCGCCAGGGCAACAAGCTCTACAATGGCGACAAGGAGTTCCGGTTCATCGGGGCGAACATGCCGGGACTGGTGCTGCCTTACGACTGGACGCTTTACCTGCCGGAGCGGCTCCATCTGGCCACGCCGTGGGAACAGGAGGATGCCTTCAAGACGCTCGACCAAATGAACGGCCGTGTCGTGCGGACCTGGAACCTGCCCATCCGCAAGCCGGATGAGGAGGCGAAGCAGTGGCACTACGTGCTTGGCCCGGGCAAGTTCAACGAGGAGGCGTTCAAGGTCGTGGACAACCTATTGGCACTGGCCAACCGCTATGGTGTGCGCGTGATGCTCGACCTCACGGCGGAGTACGGCGATTACCTCGGTGGCATCGGCACCTATGCGGCGCATCGCGGCAAGAAGCGCGCCGAGTTCTACACCGATCCGCAGATCAAGGAGGACTACAAGGCCACCGTTCGCTACGTGCTCACGCGCATCAACACGATCACCGGCGTGGCCTACCGCGACGACAAGGCGGTGCTCGCATGGCAATTCGGGAACGAGATGCACAGCGCGCCCGATGCGTGGCTTTCGGAGATGGCGGCGTTCATCAAGAGCCTCGACAAGAATCATCTCGTGGCCGAGACGCGTCACCGGCCCGGCCAGCCACTGCTGGTGGACCCGAACATCGATATCGTCACACGCCATCTCTACGGCAACTACCGCGGTGTGGAGGACGGCTGGCCCGGCGCGATGCGCGCCGAAATGACCAAGCTCAACGGCGCGCGTCCGATGTTCATTGGCGAGTTTGGCCCCTACATTGATGGCAAGATGTTCACGCATGCCAACGTGGTGGACAAGCTGCGCGAGTTTCTCGATTACGTGCAGTCTGAGCCGGGCATCGCTGGCGCACTGCTCTGGAGCATGTATTTTCATCACAACGAGGGCGGCTTCTACTGGCACCAGATCATGACCTATCCGGCCGTGTGGTCGTATCACTGGCCCGGCTTCCCCAACGCTGATGCCCAGCGCGAGATTGGCATTATGACCGCGATGCGAGAGGCGGCGTTTCGGATCGAAGGCAAGCCCGTGCCGCCCATGCCTGCACCCGACGCGCCGGAACTGCTGCCCATCGGCGACGTGCCGTTTCTCTCGTGGCGCGGTTCGGCTGGCGCGACCGGCTACGACATCGCGCGCGCGTCGAAGGCGAGCGGGCCGTGGAAAACCATCGCCGCCAACGTTTGCGACGGAGACGTGGCCTATCGTCCGCTCTATAGCGACACGACCGTCCGCGCGGGCCAGACGTGGTTCTATCGCGTTACTGCCCGCAACGCTTCCGGCGCATCCAAGCCGTCGAATGTTGTTGGCCCGGTGAAGGTCAAGCGCGTTTGTTTCGTGGACGAGTTGCAGGATTTCTCGCGCGTCCGGGCGAAGTCCGACGGCTTGACGCTGAACAATGATTACAACGCTCTCTATGCCGAATATCTTTTCCGCGCCAAGGGCAACGCCGATGACTGGCTCAGCTACCGGGTGCCCGGGTCAATCGAATCGGTGAAGGTTGTCGCCTTCTTCGCAAAGGAGATTGCTGACTTGACGCTGCAAGTATCCGCCGACGGCAAAACGTTTGCCGCGCTCCAGCCGAAGCGGAGCGAGCGCCGGCTGCCCCGTCCTCCGGGCGGCGCAGCAGGCAAACAGCAACGCACGATGGTTGAATACGAATGTGTCGTTCCCGCTGGCAACCGACAATTGAAAGTGCTCTGGAACGGTCCGGCGGAATTGGATCGGGTGGAGGTTTATCACCGGTGATTTGGAAAACGCCTATGACTTGCAGCATCACACATGGGTTCGCCAAATGGCTGTGCGTGTTCGTTGTTGGGATGAGTTCTGTACTAGGCGCGAGCACGCCAAAGGAGACACCGGTCTTCATTTTCGACGACGGCTGGTTTGAAGAGCAGGGCTACCGTTGTTGGGATGCGGAGTTCCGCTGGCGGGCGGTGCCGGACGATCTGAAGGCCCATGCCTGGCTGACGCTTTACGTGGCGCCAGAGTGGATTTATCAGGTCAAGAGTTACTCGACTGACCGAACCGAGAAGATCCCGCCTCAGCGCGATCCCGAGTACGGCAAGAAGCATGCGGCGTTGCTGGCGTCACTCGACTACTGCGAGCAGCATCGCATTTCCACCATGCTCGTGGTCCGGCGTTATGCCAAGTTGCGCGAAGCCGCGCCGAGCTTTGAGACTGTCGAGGGGTTGCTCAAACGCTACCAGTGTGTGAAAGCACTGCTATTTGCGGAACTGGGCGGATCGAGGTTCGTGGACGTGGACCAGGAGCATTTGCGCGGTTTTGCGGCGTTGGCGAAGCGTCAAGGGAGGAAAATCGTGTGGGCGCTCTATCTTCACCGTGGCGCGACGTTGTGGAACCACCTGATGGCGGACCCGCAGTGGCTGGCTTTCCTGCGCGATCACAGCGAGGTGATCGTGCCGACGTGGAAGACGGTCGAGCCATTCGACAACATGCTGAACTGGGCCGATTGCGTCGGCCTTTGGCTCAGCGGCACCGTGAACAACTGGGGCTTCCAGTTCGACGGTTGGTATTGGCCCAACCAGTATTCCGTCGCCCGTGGCAGCCTTCGGGCGAAATTCTGGCCTTCCATCTATCTTGGCAACAATCCGACGCAGGCATCCGGCAACACCTTCGGTCCGGCCATCATGTCAACACCCCCGTGTCTGGTGAAGGATACGATGATCCTGGCGGCACTATCGGGCGCGAGATTCTTCGCCACGGAACGGTTGGTGGCGTTCAGTCCATTTGACGGCGGCGGCAGTCTGCGGACCGTGCGTGAAAAGACAGCGCGGTTGATTCTTCAGCGCCAGCTCTGTCGAACGCGCGACCAAGTGGCGCGGTTGGTGAAAGTGGCGGCGATCAATCCTGCTACGGACTCTGAGGTTGCAGGCGCTGGCTACGAACACTCCTACGTGTCACCAGCCGTTCCCAATCGTTTGTGGAAGACCGTGTTTGGCATTGCTGATGGCGGGCTGGACATCGTTCCCAACGAAGGGAAAAATTTTGTGCTGCCCGTCGTCCCGGAGAACTCGGGCTGGCCTAAGACCAGTCCCAGCCCACGCTTGGTCACGCCTGCGGAGGTCAAGGACGGTTCTCTCCAAGGAACGCTTGACCAATGCTACCCGCGCCGTTTCACCGCGAGCGATCCCAATGTGCTGGTCTTCGACGCTGGGGACACGGTCTACGTCACTGACTCGCGTGAGGAAAATCGCACCACGCTGGATTTTTCATTGGAGTCGAAACTGCCCGACGATTTTCGCTGCATCTATCTTGCGCAGGACGGGACACCCGTGGTAGCGGAACCCGTCACCGACAAGACACCCGATGGCTGGCGCAAGAGGTTTGTCCTCTTCAGCGGTTGCTCGATTTTGCTGGAGAAGACGAGACCATGACAGCCGTCCGACGCGTTCACTGTGGTGGGACCGCGACCGGGCGCCTTGGCTGGCGTTGCCAGCACGGCCCAATATCATGCAGTATTCGATGAACTGACAACTTTGAAAGGAAACAAAACATGAACCGACGAACCTTTGTCCAGACCACGCTTGCCGCCGCGCTTGCGCCGTTGTTGCGCGCTGCGGACAAACGTCCACCCCGTATCGTGCTGCGCTCATCCTGGCAGACCGTCAACATTGGCGACATTGGCCACACGCCGGGCGTGCTGGCGTTGCTGGAGAAGTACCTGCCTGAAGCTGAAGTGCGGCTCTGGCCGATGCGCGTGGACAACGGTGTGGACGCAATGCTGCGCAAGCGGTTCCCGAAGGTGCCGATTGTCGAGGGACCGGATGCGGTCAAGGCCGCGTTCGCCGAGTGCGACTTCCTGCTGCACGGTTCCGGGCCGGGGTTCGTGGCGGCGAAGGATGTCGCGAAGTGGCGCAAGGAGACTGGCAAACCCTACGGCATCTACGGCATCACGCTCGGTTCTGTCAACAGCGTCGCCGAAGAGTTGCTGAATGAAGCGAAGTTTGTGTTCTTCCGCGATTCGGTCTCGCTCGGGTTCGCAAAGGAGAAGGGCGTCCGCTGCCCGGTGATGGAGTTCGGGCCCGACGGCGCGTTCGCCGTGGATCTGCGCAACGACGCGCCGGCGGAGGCGTTCCTGAAAGCCCATGGACTGGAAGAAGGCAAGTTCCTTTGCTGCCTCTCGCGTTTCCGATTCACTCCTTACTGGAAGGTCAAGAAGGGCTTCGCCTTCGACGAGAAAAAACACGCGCGCAACCAGGAGATGAAGGAACACGACCACGTGCCGTTGCGCGAGGCCGTTATCGCTGTCGTGCGCCAGACACCCCTGAAGGTGCTGCTTTGCCCCGAGGACGCCACCCAGATGGAGGTCGGAAAGGAGATGCTTTACGACCCGTTGCCCGCCGACGTGAAGGCGCGGGTCGTCTGGCGCGAAAAATATTGGCTCACCGACGAAGCCATCAGCACCTACGTCCGTTCCGCTGGCATCTTTGGCTCCGAGATGCACAGCCCGATCATGGCGGTGGGCAATGGCATCCCGGCCATCGTTTGCCGGTTTACAGAGCAGACGAGCAAAGGGATCATGTGGCGTGACATCGGCCTCGGCGACTGGCTGTTCGACTTTGACAACGAAGAAGACATCAAGCGGGTCGTCCCGACGGTGCTGGCGTTTGCCAAGGATCCCGCTGCCGCGAAAGCGAAGATCGCGAAAGCCCGCGCATTCGTTCAGCAGCGTCAGCGCGAGACGATGAAGGTGTTGCGAAAAAGCGTCGGGGTTAGTTGAGGGTGTCCAGGCATGACGATGACCATCTTTCGTTTCGGATTCTCGATGCTGTTTCTGGCGCATGTTGCCGCCGCTGATACGGCTTCGCTGACGCGCGATGCGGTCGCCGAGTGGCGGGCGGGTGAGGCAGCGCCAACGAAAGCACCGGCTGTCGCTGGAAAAGCAATGACGCTATGCGTGCGGCTGCGAACGTCGGATATCCCGCAGGTTGATGAGTTGCTGGGTTGGAAAGGACGAGGCGGACGGGCGGCTGTGCGGCTCTATTGCGGCCAGTCTGCCGGGAAGCAGTCGTTGCTGGCTGAACTGGCGACGGATGCGCGGGACCGTGCGCTGCAACTCGCGATGCCGCGTGAGGCGTTGGGCGCTGAAACCAGCCATGTCATCGTATTGCGCTACGCTGGACACAAGCTGGACTTGTTCGCGGACGGTGTGTTGGTGGATGAGGAATGGCCGCTCGGCGCGTTGCTGCCGGCAGAGGGCCCTATGAAGATCGGTACGGCGGTGGAACATGTTGCGTTGTGGAATCGCGTGCTCAGCGATGACGAGGCCCTTGCACTTTCCGGTGGACGCACAGGTTTGTCAGCTCGCGAACTGCACATGTTCGGCCCGCAGCGGCCGGTGGGCCAGTATTGGCGCCCGCGCGGCTTCAACGTGAATGTTGGTGACTGCATGCCGTTCTTTCACGAGGGACGGTTTCACCTGTTCTACCTCTTCGACCGGCGCCATCACCAGAGCAAGTGGCGGCTCGGCGCGCATCAGTGGGCGCATGTGTCGACGCCCGACCTCGTTCATTGGGAGCATCACCCGATGGCTGTGGCGATCACACAGGAGATGGAGGGGTCCATCTGCACCGGTTCGACGTTTTTCCACGATGGCACTTACTACGCGTTCTACGCGGTGCGAATGAGCGACGGCTCGCCCGCGCAGTTGTGCGCGGCGACGAGCGCAGACGGCGTCCATTTCACCAAGAATCCGCCGCTCGCGACGCTGAAGGAGCCTTATGCGCCGGGGCCGGGCCGTGATCCGGTCTTGTTTCGCGACGAGACGACGAAGTTGTTTCATATGCTGGTGACAACCGAACTGGCCAATCCGCCGCTGGCCGGCCGCGGTGGCTGTCTCGCGCAGCTCGTTTCGCGCGACCTCAAGCAATGGGAACAGCGCGAGCCGTTCATCGTGCCGGGTTATCCAGACCAGCCGGAGTGCCCGGACTATTTTGAGTGGCATGGCTGGTATTACCTCGTTTTCAGCAACCACGGCGTCGCGCGCTATCGCATGTCGCGGCAGCCGCTCGGGCCGTGGTTGCGGCCGAAGGTGGACGTATTCGACGGCCCGCAGGCACGCGTGATGAAAACGGCGGCGTTTACCGGCGATCGCAGGCTCGGGGCGGCTTTTTTGCCCGCCGGCGGTTACGGCGGCGAAGTGGTGTTCCGCGAGATCATCCAGCACGCCGACGGCACACTCGGCACGAAATGGCCTGCGGAGATGATTCCGACCGCTGGCCCGTCCTCCGCTGCGCGCACGGTCAAGCTCAGCGCCCCGCAAGGTCTGGAGGCTGCCTCACTCGGCAACGTGCCGCGCGATTTCCTGCTTCGCGCGCGAGTGCGGCCGGCGGCCAATGCCTCTTACTTCGGTCTGCGCCTTCGCGCAGCCGACAAGATGCGGGGCGGCACGGAACTGCGCTTCGAGCCACGCCGCGAAAAAGCCGGCCTTCGTGGCCCCGACGTCAGTTCGTCCGATGAGAGCGAACAAACCTCCATCTACGATGTGACCGGCCTTGATCAACCGTTTGTGTTCGAACTGATTGTGAAGGGCGATATTGCCGACCTGTGCGTGGATGGACACCGGACTCTCGTCACTCGTATCGGAGCGAGTCATGACGCGGGTTTGTTCCTGTTTGCGCAAAACGCCGAGGTTGTCTTTGAGGCGATCGAGATCCGTCCACTCAACTAACTGTAAACCGTATCCTGATATAATTATGAAGAAAGAAAACCTGCTGCAAAAAGAAGCCAAGATGATGAAACTGGAGAAGCTGATCGCCCAGCGCGAGGGCATCTCCAGCAAAACGTTCCCCGTCCCCGTCAAGGAATTGCTCAAGCGCTATGAGCAGCTTTACACGGGCGCGATCAGCGACGTGCTGCGCGAGTTCTGCCTGCTCGACCAGGCATTGCCGGGCCACCTGCGTCCATTGCGTGACAGCGATGTCGTGGCCGGCATCGCGTTCACCGTCAAGAGCGCGCCGAATGTGAAGATCACCGGCGAGATGACGTTCCGCACGCGGATGCTCGACGAGATGGGCGAGGACACGTTCGTGGTATGGGACACCTCCAACGATGAGAAGGCCACGCTCTGGGGCGGCGTCATGACCGCGACCGCCTACGGCAAGGGCGTGAAAGCGGCGTGCATTGATGGCGGCATTCGCGACACGAAGCAAATCCTGGAGAAGCCGTTCCCGGTTTACTACAAGCACCGCATCCCGAACGGCTCACTCGGCCGCTGCCTCATCACGCACTACCAGGTGCCGATCAGGATCGGCGACGTGGTGATCAAGCCCGGCGACGTGATCTTCGCCGATTGCGATGGTGTCGTCTGTGTTCCGCGTGACATCGCCTACGACGTGCTGGTTCGCGCCGAGGAGATTCGCGCCAACGAGAAGAAAATCTTCGGCTGGGTCGCCGAGGGTCAAAGCATCCACCAGATCACAAAGAAGGGCGGGTATTTCTAAAACACTGGTCAAACTGCCTGTGGTTCGCGTCATGAAACGAGTCTGCGTCTATTGCGGTTCATCGTTTGGTAATTCGCCCGGCTATGCGGCGTTGGCCGGGTCCTTCGGCGCGGCGTGCGCGCGACGCGGACTGACCGTCGTCTATGGCGGGGGCGGCGTCGGGCTGATGGGCACGATGGCGGATGCGGCGCTGGCGGCAGGCGGCAAGGTCATTGGCGTCATCCCTGACTCCATGATTGCGGAGGAGCGGGCGCATCACGGGCTGACGGAATTGATCGCGGTGAAGACGATGCACGAGCGGAAACAACGAATGGCGCAACTGGCTGATGCGTTCGTGGCGTTGCCGGGTGGCATTGGCACGCTGGAGGAGGTCATTGAGATGCTTGCCTGGCTGCAGCTCGGTCTTCACCTCAAGCCGGTGGGTTTGCTCAACGCGAACGGCTTTTACGACCAGTTCCTGGACTTTCTCAAGCACATCAGCTCCGAAGGTTTCGTCAAACCGGCCCATCTTGCGATGCTCTCGGTTGCCCGTGACGCAGATTCATTGCTGGATATGCTGGCTTCGACCCGCCATGTGCGCCTGCCCAAGCCTGTCGAGCGCACTGAGTCGCGGCGCAACAAGGCCACACACACGCCAGACTCTGGTTCTCGCGCGCATGGCGATTGAATCCAAAGAACACCTGTGAGAACTGCCGCCACATCACCCGCGTTGGCTGGGTCGCCATCAGGCGACCGGACGGTCGTGGAGAACATGCCCGGCCTCGTGGCATTCTGGACATTCGGTGAGGAAGGGGGCCAGCCGCGCATTTCCAGCGGCACGAAGAAGAAACATCCGCTCACTGAAGTGGGCGGTCCCATCGCGCGCGTCGCAGGCGGACCTTTTTCTGGTTACTCGGCGGATCTGAACGGGAAACAGTTCCTCCACATTCGCCATGCCGAGACGGGTGACCTCAACATCTCCGGCAAGGACGCGCAGGTCTCGATGTTCGCCGTCGTGCGGCTCATTGACCTCGAGGTGAGCCGCACCGTTGCGGGGATGTGGTGCGAGGGCAAAGGCGAGCACGACGACGGCGGCACGCGCCAATACGCGATGCTCCTGAACATGCCGACCTACGGCGGCGGACGTCGGCTCGTGCCGCACATTTCCAGCGAAGGCGGCGTCACACGCCGGGCCGACGGCAGCGCGTTTCCGTGGTGCTGCGATTATGCCGTGACGGCACACGAGGTGCCGGAGGAACAATGGGTGACCCTGGGCTTCACCTACGATTCAAAATACATCCGCGCCTACATCAACGGCGTGCTCGACGCGCGTCCGCTTGCCCCGGTGAAGGACAAGCGTGCTGACCGCTACTTCACGCACGAAGGCCCCGGCGGCAGGGATCGCGGCATGAATCCGTATTTTCACGGGCGCGGCATTTTCTGCTACGACCCTGTGCTCCATGCGAAGACCAAACCGATGGGCGGCTCGGATTTCTGTGTCGGCGCGCGTTATGCCGCCGGCTCGCAGTTCCCTGAAGGCTCGACGACCCGGGGCCGCCTCGGTGGCCTCGCCGTTTTCAACCGCGCGCTCACTGATGCCGAGATGAAAACGCTGCACGACGCGGCAAACATCGGGGCCTTGAAATAACATGAGACGAAACGATAAAGAGATCGCCGACCGGCGGCAGATGGACGAGATCATTCGCGGCAGTCTCGTGTGCCACGTGGCGATGGTGAAGGACAATGCGCCCTATATCGTGCCGATGTCGTTTGGCTACGACGGCGCGGCGATCTATCTGCACACGGCGCCGGAGGGAAAGAAGATCGAGTGTTTTCTGGCCAACCCGCAGGTTTGTTTTGAGTTCGAGCGCAACGTGGAACTGCGCCGTAATCCGCAGATCGCCTGCAAGTGGAGCTTCAACTTCGAAAGCGTGATTGGCTACGGCACCATCAGCGAACTAGTCGAACCGGCACAGAGGGAGCATGCGCTCAACGAGATCATGCGCCAGTATTCCGGCAAGACCTGGCCGTTTGAGGCCACATCGGTGGCAAAGGTGCTCATGTGGAAGATTACCATCACCTCGATGACAGGAAAGCAGTCCAAGCCAAAGACCGGCGTGTGATGAACATCTGCCAAGCAAGCACGAAAGAAGATATCGCCGCCGCGCGGGCGTTGTTCGAGGAATACGCCGCATGGCTCGGCGTAGATTTATGCTTCCAAGGATTTGCCGCCGAATTGGCGGGCCTGCCGGGGCTTTACGCGCCGCCGCGCGGGCGGTTGTTGCTCGCGTGGGCGGACGGCAACCCGGCGGGATGTGTTGCGTTGCGGCCGCTGGGCAATTCGATCTGCGAGATGAAGCGGCTCTTCGTGAAGTCGGCATTTCGCGGACAGGGTGTGGGACGGATGTTGGCAAAGAAGACTATTGCCGAGGCCAGAGTCATTGGCTACGCGAGCATGAAGCTGGATACGCTGGCGGCGATGAGTGCTGCGAGGTCGCTCTACGAATCGTTGGGCTTCTCGCGTATTCCGGCTTATTACGCCACGCCGTTGCCGGATACGATCTTCATGGAATTGAAACTATGAAACTGATTCAAACTGGCCGTCTTTTCGTCGTTGGCTGCATTCTGTTGACGCACGTTACGGTCGCTTACGCCGCGGATTCAGCTCTTGGCACCGCAACCTACTACGTGGATAGCGTCGGCGGGCGCAACGCCAACGCAGGCACTTCGCCCGAGGCGGCTTGGCAGGACTTCACCAATATCAACGGCCGCACGCTGAGCGCGGGCGAGCGGTTATTGATCAAACGCGGAAGTGTCATCAATCAGGAGTTGCGGCTCGGTGCGAAAGGCACCGCCGAGCGTTGGGCGGAGATCGGCGCTTACGGCGAGGGTGCGCGGCCCATCATCCGGCGCAACTGGCACATCGGCGACCGTTGCGTGCTCATCAAGGACCCGGATTTTCTGCGCATTCGGAGCCTGATCGTAAGCCACGCGGGCAAGGGCCTCGTCGTTTCGTATGCGACGCCCGGCCACGGCGGGTTGTTGATAGAAGATTGTGTTGCGCACCACATCGAGGGGCTTTACCGGCCGAACAGCAGCGGCATCCCGGAGTGGCGCGATTACGATCCGCCGAAGGACGATGCCCTCGGCGGTCATTCCGCAGGCATCGCGGTGGTCGGCGCGACGGCCCGCGACATTGCCGTCCGAGACTGCGAGATGTTCCAAACCTCCTGGGGCTTCTTTGTCAAAGGCGAGCGCGTGACACTCGACCGTCTCTACTGCCACGATAGCTACGCCTTCAACACGTCGCCGCATCCGGCGCTGGTTTCGGTGAAGGACACTGTGATGCAGAACTGCATCTTCGATGCGTCCGGCTACCATGCGTTTGCGGGTACGATGGGCATCATGCTCGTGCATCCGCAGAAGCTGACCATTCGCAACTGCACATTCCGCAATCAGCCCGATTCGAAGAGCCACGACGAAGGCGGGATTGATTTCGAGGCGGGCGGCGAGGGGTGCGTCATCGAGAACTGCACGTTCCAGAACAATGCCGGCGCAGCCATCGAGGTGCTGGGTCTGCGCTCGCCGCAGCCGAAGAACGTGGAGATTCGCGGCTCGCGCTTCATCAGGAACAACTGGGCAAAAAAACTCGGCCCTTCGGAAATCTTCATCTGGGGCAACGCGAAGCCCGACCCGAAGGTCTGTTGCAGCACGGGGAAGATTTTGAACAACGGCTTCGTCTTGCTGCCGGGCGTGGAGTTTTACACGAACAAGGCCGCTGCGCTGACGCAGTGGACGCTTCAGGACAATACCGTCTACTCGTCGGTAAAGGCTTTGGAGAAAGCCCTGCCGCTCAATAACCCACCCGTAGTCAAGGCTGGGCCCGACATCATTTCCGACCGCGCCACCGTGCGTCTGGGCGGTTCCGTGACCGACGACGGCAAACCCGCCAAGCGGCGGCTCATGACGCGTTGGGAGCTTCTCGAAGGACCGGGCGCGGTGAAATTCAGGCAACCGGCCTCCGCCAGGTGCGACGCGATCTTCTCGGTGGCCGGCGACTATCTTCTGCGCTTGGTGGGCGACGACGGCGAATTGTGGACGAGTGACACGATGACAGTCCATGTCGTGCCGCGCGGCGTCACGGTGGCCAAGGCGTGGGAGTTCAATACGCCGTTGGACAAGGAAGGCTGGACCGAGGCAGACCTCGGCACGCGCGAACGCGAGGAACGTCACCCGCAGTGGTCCTGCAAATCCTATCCCGTGAAATACGTTGCCGGCGGCTACTACATCGTTGCAATCGAGAACGCGCCCGCCGCGCGGTTGCTCTCGCCGGACAACCTGAAGATCGCCACAGCGCGCACAAAAGCCATCCGATTGCGGCTGCAGAATCACACCTCCGCGTCGCGCATGACTCTGCGTTTCATCACCGCTGCCGACGGCACATGGGACGATGCGAAGTCGCGCAGCTTCGAGGCAACCTCGAACGACAACGCCCCGCGCGACTACATCGTGGACATGTCGCAGGTTCCCGGATGGAGCGGCACGCTGCGGCAGTTGCGGCTTGACCTGACGGCGGGCACTCCGGCGACGGGAACGTGCCGCATTGACTACATCTGGATGGAAGGAACCCGATGATGCGATTCCCGCCCGCTTGTGCGCTTGCTGCGGCAGACGGCTCGGGTTTACAACCAGCCGGCTTGCGAAAAGGCCATGGGTCCGTTGAGCGATATCGGTGACGAACTGCTTTGGGTGAACCTGTTTCACCCGGGATTGTGAAATTGGAGAATGAGATTATGAAGACACGCAAAGGATTACAGTGGGCAATGGTGGTCGTAATGTGCTGTGCCGCATCGGGCGCAGCCGTGGCAGGGCCACAGCTCGACACATCGCCGGACCGGGCGAAGACGGACCTGAATTCAGGACTCAAGCAGATTGGCGTCATCAAGCCGCGCGCTGCGAATGAGATTCCGGGATCGAACTGGACTTTGGGGTGCGAGACACTCGACCGCGATTTCGCCGACTACCAACAATACAAGGAATACATCGTGCCGCTGGGTATCAAGACCATCCGGATGCAAGGAGGATGGGCCAAGACGGAGAAGGTGAAAGGAACCTATGATTTCACCTGGCTGGATACCGTCATTGACGACGCTCGCGGGCGCGGCCTGAACATCCTGTTGGAGACCGACTACGGCAATACGATCTACAAGGGCGGCGGTGGCGCAGATTTGGCCGGCGGTTTCCCCACTTCGGAAGAGGCGTTGGCGGCGTGGGATCGCTGGGTGGAGGCGATGGCGAAGCACTACAAGGGCAAGGTCCGCGACTGGGCGATGTGGAACGAGCCGGATATCAACAAGAAACACAAGCCTGAGGATATCGCTGCGTTCAACATCCGCACGGCGGAGATCATCAAGCGCGTAATTCCCAACGCCCGAATCGCCGGGCTTTCGCTGGCGAGTTCCAACCCGAAGCTGCTGGAGAGCTGCCTGAAGGCTTTGGCTGAGAAGGGCAAGGTGGACCTCTTCCACTGGTTCATCTATCACGGCTATGAGTTCAACCCGGACAGCTCCTATCAGAAGGTCGAAGAGTTGAAGGCGACGCTGGCGAAGTATTCGACGAAGGCAAAGATGCGGCAGGGCGAAAACGGTTGCCCGTCGGAAACGGCGACGAAGTTTGCACTCTCCAACCATCCGTGGACGGAATACAGCCAGGCGAAGTGGGATTTGCGGCGAATGCTCGGCGATTTGGGACACGATGTGGAGTCGGCGGTCTTCACGGTTTGCGATTTCAACCACACGGGGCGCGAGATTAATCGCAAGGGCCTCCTGCGGGCGACGGCAGACAAGAAGGTGGAGAAGATCAAGCTCGCCTACTATGCGGTCCAAAACACCGTCGCGGTGTTCGACAATACGTTGGAGCGCGTGAAGCAGCCAGCCGTCGGTGTGATGTATGATAAAGGGACAGCGAGTTTCGCCTATCGCAACAAGAAAACGGGGCAGGCCCTCGTGGCAATCTGGGACAACTCGGGAGTGCCGGACGATGCGTTCGCGACACGGCCGGCGCAGGTCGTGGTGAAAAACCTCACCATCAAAGAACCGGTTTGGGTGGACTTGATCTCCGGGCGGGTTTACGAAATCCCAACGGACCGTATCGTGAAGGCGGCCGGGTTCACCATCTTCAAAGACATTCCCTTCTACGACGCGCCGGTGCTGATTGCAGAGAAAGGCCTGGTGCTGAGGTAAAGAAACATGCGGAAGCCATCACACAAACAGAGAGTCGTGGAAGTGTTCAAACAAGAGTGAAAGAACCTTCATGAAACTCCGGCCTTTGCACTGGCTGTTTTCGGCGACGCTCGTGGGTGCGCTGGCGATGGTGAGCGGTTACCAAGGGATGGCTGCGCAAGGGCAGGAAATCGGCTCGTTGAGCCATTTCCCGCAGTACACCGCGTACAATCCTTCTGTGCCGGTTTACGTCATGCCCGGCAAGCGGATGTTGCACCGGTTCTTCGACACCTCGCCCATCAGCCCGTCAGGCCGGTTCCTGGCGCTGTTCCGCATGCCGTATGAGAATCGCACGCCGGCTCCCGGTGACGCCGGCGATGTGGTGGTGATTGATTTGCGGTCGGGCCAGGAGCGAGTGGTCGCGCAATCGCGCGGCTGGGAGGTGCAAGTCGGCGCCAACGTCCAGTGGGGGCGTTCCGACGCGGAGCTTTACTTCAACGATGTCGATCCCGAAACGTGGAAGGCATTTGCCGTGCAACTCGATCCCATCTCCGGCAAGCGCCGCGTGCTGGACGGCACGGTTTTCATGGTCTCGCCGGATGGCGCTACGCTGCTGTCCCACAACCTCGTCAAATCGTCACGGACGCTGCCCGGCTACGGTGTGATCATCCCCGGGGACCGCGTCGGCAGGAATATCGGGCCTGTGACAGACGATGGACTCTACGTGACCGATACGCGGACCGGCCGGTGCCGGATGCTGGTTTCACTGAAGACTCTCTATGAAAAAGCGTTGCCTTCCATCGGCATCGCCGATGCCGCGAGTCACGAATACTCCTGTTTCCAGGCCAAGTGGAACCCGCAGGGCACGCGATTGTTAACGACAGTGCAATGGGCGCCATTGTCCGGCGGCAAGCGGCAACGCGTAGTGATTACCATGAACAGCGACGGCAGCGATATCCGCACTGCCGTCACCGCGGCGCAATGGGCGCGCGGTGGCCACCACATCAATTGGTGCCCCGACGGAATTCACCTCAGCATGAATCTCAACAACGATGATAATCCCGATTTGGAGATGATTCGCGTGAAGTTCGACGGCAGCGAGATGCGCACCATTTTCAAGCCCGGCTCCGGCCATCCGTCGTTCCACCCCGACGGTCGCTTCATCGTTTCCGACGCCTATCCGCATGAGAGCGTGGCCTTCGGTGATGGCTCGGTCCCCATCCGGTTGATTGATACGGAGCGCGGTTCCTGCGTCAACATCGCCCGCATTTTTGTCACGGCCACGCGTGGCGAGTTTCGCGTGGACCCGCACCCGGCGTGGCACGCCGGCCGATATGTTGTCTTCAATGGATTTGCAGACGGCACGCGCAAGGTTTACATCGCCGACTTGGGCGAGGTGCTCAAGAAAATGGCACAAAAACAGTAGATGAACACTCTTCCCAGCAACTCCATCAGCAAACGTGGTTTCTTTGATCTGCTTCACAAAGCAACACAGAAGGACGCCTGACTATGAAACTTGCCCCTTTGTTTCTAACCCTCCTCTTGTCTTTCCAGAACATCGCCGCGTTTGAACTTGTTACTAAACAGCAAACCGCCACCGTGTTCGTGCCGCCGGGCGAGCCGGAGTGCGTGCGGCTGGCGGCGGAAGACCTTGTCAACGACGTGAAGAAGATCACCGGCAAAGCGCCGGCCATCGTGCAGCATGCCGACGACGCCGGTATTGTGATGGTCTCCATGAACCGGCCCTAATCCGCCGCGCTGCTGGAGAAGCTTGCGCCGGGCTTCGCCGACGGGCTGAAGGGCAAGTGGGAAGCCTATCGTGTCGAGAACGTCGGCTCACGGCTCATCATCGCGGGCAGCGATGAGCGCGGCACGATGTTCGGTCTCTATGCGTTCATCGAGAAATATCTCGGCGTGGACCCGCTCTACTACTGGGCCTCTCGACCGCCGCAGAAGCGCGCGACGCTCGCCTGGGACAACGTCAAGATCAGTTTCGGCGAGCCGACGTTCCGGTTTCGCGGCTGGTTCGTCAACGACGAGGATCTGCTCACCGAATTCCGTCTCGATGGTGGCGAGCGGAAGCTGGACTATCCCTATTATCAACGGGTCGTTTCCCCGTCGGTCTCGGCGCGCGTGTTCGAGGCGGCGCTGCGATTGCAGATGAACCTCATCATCCCGTCATCGTTCGTGGACATCCGCAACCCGGCCGAGGCGCGGCTCATCGAGGATGCGGCGCGGCGCGGGTTGTTCGTGACGATGCACCACGTCGAGCCGGTCGGCGTGAGTGCGTTTGGGTTCAACAACTTCTGGCAGGACCGCGGAGAGACGGTTCCGTTCGCGATCACGCAGCGGCCGGAGAAGTTCCACGAAATCTGGCGCGAATATGCGGGACGCTGGGCGAAGTTCGGCTCGCAGGTCATCTGGCAGTTGGGCCTGCGTGGCATCGCTGACCGGCCGGTCTGGCTGGCCGATCCCAATGTGCCGAAGTCCGACGAGGGGCGCGGCAAGCTCATCTCCGACGCGATGGCCAAGCAGTGGGAGATCATTCGCAGCGTGGACAAGCGCCCACAACCGCTCGCGACAACGACGCTCTGGATGGAAGGCGCCGGCTTGCACGCGGCAGGGCACCTGAAGTTTCCCCAGGGCGTGTCGGTGATCTTCTCCGACAACAGTCCAGGTTGGGAGTTGCAGGACGATTTCTACAACGTCAAACGCGAGCCGGGTCGGGACTACGGCATCTATTACCATCACCAACTTTGGGGCACCGGCCCGCATTTGGTGCAAGGCGTGTCGGTGTGGAGGACCCACAAGATCTTCAAGGACGCCGTCCGGCGCGGCTCGACGCATTACGCGATGCTCAACGTCTCCAACGTCCGCGAGTTCGTGCTCGGCCTCGACGCCAGCGCGCGAATGCTGCGCGACTTCCCCGCGTTCGATCCGGGCAAGTACCTGACGGCGTGGTGCGAGCAGCATTTCGGCAGCGAAGCGAAAGCGGCCGAGGCGGCTTATCGCAAACACTTCTCCACCTTTGTGGCGGATCCTGCTTCCGGCAAACGCGCGATGCTCGATGGCGAGTGGATGCACGCGGGTGTGAAGCTGGCGAAGACGCTGGTCAGGCGGATCGAGAAGGGCGGCAAGTCCGACGGCAAGACCAAGGGATTGTTGAAGACACTGCGCCCGCAACTCGAAATCCAACACGGGGTCGGGGTCGTGGCAGATGAACTGGCAGGCAGGTTGAAAGGCGACGCGCGCGAGTTCTTCGAGAACAACCTGGTTGCGCAACACAGGATCATGTTGGGCCTGCTGCGCTGGATCCAACACGTCGCTGAGGCCGATCTGGCATTGGATGCCGGCGACGCCACGGAAGTGGCACGACATATCCAGGCAACCAAGGAAGCGACCGCGCTTATCGAGTCTGGCAAAGCACTTGCCAGTCGTGGCGAATTCAAGGACTGGTATCGCGGCGATCGAAAGATGAACTGCGGGCAGTTGAATGAATGGACGGCGAAGTTGGAGGCAGCCCTTCCACGCCTAGCTGCTCTGCCGCAGGTCGCGCCCCGGAAGTCCGCGCTGAGCGAGTTCCCCTGCATTGGCAAGCTGGCGACGCGTTCGGCGCTGGAGATCAAGTCTTCAATCTGGTCCGTTGGCGGCGAGACGCTCGACCGCGATTTTGCCGTCTATGCCAACTACAGGAAATACCTCGGCCCGCTCGGCGCGAAAGGCATTCGCGTGCAGGCGGGCTGGGCCAAATGCGAGAAGCAGCCCGGCGTCTACAGTTGGGAATGGCTCGACGAAGTCGTCAACGACTCCCGCGCACAGGGTGTCCAGCCATGGCTCGAAGTCTCCTACGGCAACCCGATCTATCCCGGGGGCGGCGGGACGGGTTTGGGCGCGGGCCTGCCAAAGTCGCCGGAGGCGTTGCGGGCGTGGGACGCGTGGGTGAGGGCGATTGTAGCGCGCTACAGGGACCGCGTGCACGAATGGGAGATATGGAACGAACCTGACGGCGGCCACGGCATCACGGCGGAGGAGTTTGCGGAGTTCCACCTTCGCACTGCCGCCATCATTCGTGGCGAACAACCGAAGGCCCGCATCTACGCGCTGGGGTTGGCGAGCACAGGGAAGACCGATTTCACCGAGGTGCTGCTGAAACTCGCCAGGGAGCGTGGCCAACTCGATTTGATTGACGCGATCACGATCCATGGTTATCCGAAGAATCCCGACGACACAAGAGCCGTGGACCGTTTCCGCGAACTGGTCGCGCGCTACTCCGACAAGATCGAAATCCGCCAGGGCGAGACCGGCGCGCCCAGCGGCGAGACCGTCGGTGCTTTGCGCGACGTACCGTGGACGGAACTGAGGCAGGCCAAGTGGGACTTGCGACGCATGCTTGCGCATCATGGCAAGGATGTGCCGTTCAATCTGTTCACACTCTGTGAACTCAAGTATGCGCAGCCCAAAATGACCGGCTTCAACCGCAAGGGTCTGCTGCGCTGCAACGACGACAAGACCGTGGCTGCTCCCAAGCTCGCCTACTTCGCTGCACAGCGAGTGTTCTCGATGTTCGACGACACGTTGGAGCGCATCCGCGACTTCAAGTTCACGACGCCGTCCGACGAGAAGCTCGCCGGTTTTGGCTATCGGAAGAAGGACAGCGACGCCTGGGTAGTGACCGTGTGGCTGAACGAAGCGCCGCCGACCGACTCCAACGCCACAACACCAGTGGACATCACGGTTCACGCTTCACGTTTCACGGCCCCCGTCTATGCTGACTTGGTCACCGGCAATGTCCACGAGATCCCCCGCGATCGCTGGTCGGCCGACAACGGCAACGTGAAGTTCAAGCAACTGCCGCTTTACGACTCGCCGGTGCTGATCGCGGAGAAAGCAGCGCTGGCAATCCAACGCGCACATTAAATGGCTCGACAGAAAAACGTACTGTTGGTGCTCGGCTGGTATGACTACCGGTTGCACAAGGGTATTGCCGAATACGCTCAGGAACATGGCTGGCATCTCTCGGCCAACCTTGCTCGTGAACGCGTGATCCCGTGGGGTTGGAAAGGCGACGGTGTGCTCGCCTGGCTTGGCGCGGGTGATGATCTGGTCGAGTTTGTTGAATCGGTGCGCCGGCCGACGGTGGACTTCAGCCTGCGTCGGCCGCATTTGCGGTTTGCGCGGGTGTTGCAGGATCACGCGCACGCCGCGCAGCTCGTGGCCGGGCATTTCCTGACGCGGGGTTTCAAACACTTCGCGTTCTTCAGCGATTCCGACAACTGGTCGTTCAATGAGCGCGGCAACGGTTTCGCGGCCGCGCTGAAGAAGGCTGGCTTTGACTGCACGTGGATCAAATGGCACGAATCCACAGCGTTTCGCAGCGGTCGCGGGGAATGGTCCAAACGCCGCGCGTGGCTCGTTGGCCAGATGAAGCAGTCGCCCAAACCGCTTGCCATGTTCGCCGCGAACGACCAGCTCGCGGTGGATGTCCTGGAGTCGTGCGAGGCCGCCGGCCTGAACGTGCCGGAGCAAATCGCCATTGCCGGAGCCGGTGATTATCTGATGGCCGCCGACGCGATGCGCACACCGCTGTCCAGTGTGGACATCAATCTCGAAGAGCAGGGCTACGAAGGCGCGGCATTGCTGGATCGTCTCATGCGCGGTGGGCGCATGCCCCGCGAGCCGTTGCGCATCCCCGCCGCACGCGTGATTGTCCGAAAGAGCAGCGACATTCTCGCGGTGAACGAGCCGCGCATGGCAAAGGCCCTGCGCTTCATTTGGGAGCATTTCCGCGACCCGATCGGCGTGGACGACGTTGCCCGTGCCGCGGCCATGTCGCGGCGGGCGTTGCATCAGGCTTTTCTCGACCACCTCAGCCGGACGCCCGGCGAGCAGATCCGCAACGTGCGGCTGGAGCATGCGAAGAAGCTGCTGGCCGAGAGCAATCACAAAGTGGCGGCGATCGCCGGCCTGAGCGGTTACCAGAGCGCCAACAGTTTCTGCGTCACGTTTACAAAGGCCGAGGGTTTCTCGCCGGTGGCGTTCAGGAAATCCATCCGGCATCAAGGAGAAGTTGGCGCATGAACCCGAGCCACTTCTGGCTCGGGATGGTCGCTTGCGCTAACCTCGGTGCTGCGGCGGATGTGGCTGGTGAAAAGATTTTCAATGTCTGCGACCACGGTGCGAATGGCGATCGCACGTCGAATGACCGGGCCGCCATCCAGATGACAATCAATGCCGGTGCGGCCGCTGGCGGCGGCAAGGTCATGTTTCTGATTCGCGACTATCTTTGCGGCAGCCAGTAGACGACGTGGGCGCGATGGATTTGCAGAATTGCCGGACCACTGGCACAACTCGCTGAAACTCAGAGCGAAACGGTTGCACGTTTTTCAAAGCACTCTGCACAAATGCGTGGTTGCGGGGGAGCGCGCGCCAGCTAGCATCGGAGGTCATGAACATGGACGCCATCTCGCGACGCCGATTCCTGGGAACTTGTCTGGCCGCCACCGCGAGCGGCTGGCTTGCGGACAAATCAACGGCGGCTCCGATGGTCAAGCTGCCTGTGCTCGGCAAGGTCGCGCCGCGCGACTCGCTCGTCATCGCCGCGTCACCGCTGTCGGTCGGGTTCGAGACGCTCGACCGCAAGATGTTCGATCCGGAGCGCACTTACCCGCATCTCGCCCGGCTCGGTGTGAAATGGGCGCGTGTCCACACCGGCTGGTGCCGCACGGAACTCAAGCGCGGCGAGTATGACTTCGCGTGGCTCGATGCCGTCGTGGACCGTCTGCTGAAGATCGGCATCCAGCCGTGGTTCTGCGTCGGTTTCGGCAATCGGCTGTACACGCCCGAAGCGCCGTTCGAGTCCGCCGTGGGCTGGATTCCAACACGCACCGAGGAAGCCCGGCGCGCGTGGTTGCGCTACGTCGGCGCGCTCGCCGAGCACTACCGCAGGCGCGTGCTGCATTTTGAGATTTGGAACGAGCCGCAGGGAAAAAGCTTCTGGCGGCCCGACGAACCCGGCCCTGCGAAATACGTCGAGTTGGTCAAGCTCACCGTCCCCGCCATCCGCGAGCGCCGGCCCGACGCCATCATCATTGGCGGCGCGGTCGCTGGCATGGACACGAAGTTCTTCCAAGCCTGCATGGAGTGCGGTCTCGGCGAGCATATCCAGAAGGCATCATTCCACTCCTATCGGCCCATCCCCGAGCACAACTACGAAGCCGACGTCCGCCAGTGGCGCAAGATCATCGCCAAACACAAGCCCGGCATCGCGCTCTGGCACGGTGAGGTTGGCGCGGCATCACAGCCGGGCGGCGCGGGTGGTCGCGCCAACTACGCGTGGACCGAGCAGCGCCAGGCGAAGTTTATGTTGCGCCGGTTCCTCTCCGACCTGCGGATGGAGATCGAACTGGTTTCCTACTTCCACACGGTGGACCTCGTGAACTACTTCGGCAGCGAAGGCCCCAGCGGCAAGACCAACTTCAAGGGCCTGCTGCGCGGCACCGACTACACGCCCAAGCCCGCCTACTTCGCCTACCAATGCCTGTGCGCCCTCTTCGACGCCCAGACCGTCCGCGCCGAACTGACGATGAGCTTCGCCTCCGTTGCCGGAGCCGAGCCGGTGAAGACCGACGAGATCGTCTTCGCCGGTTTCGCCCGCAACGGCAAGGCGCTGCACGTCTATTGGCATCCTTGCGGCCACGAGATGGAGCGCCCCGACGCGCGCATCAATCTCACGCTCGCCACGCGCCCCGACGCGCGCCTGAGTCAACCCGTTCTCGTGGACCCGCTCACCTCCTCCATCTATCAACTCGACGGCGCGGAGCAGCGTGGCGATCAATGGATCCTCGCCGACGCCCCGCTGGCCGACCATCCGCTCATCGTGACCGACCGCGCGGTGGCGCTGGGGTGATCGGTTGCACATTTTTCATCGCGCTTTGCACAAAACAATGCTGCGGGGTCGGGGTAAATAGATAGTATCGGCGAACATGAATCCTTCACGACGAGCCTTCATCAAGTGGAGTGCTGGCGCTGCCGCGCTGGCGGCGGTCAAACCGTTCTCGCTTTGGGCTGACACCGCGAATCCGTTCGCTGGGTTCGGCCTCACCGCCGTTGGCAAGCTCAAGACACGACCGTCGTCGGCTATCAAGGCTTCGCCGCTGTCGGTTGGCTATGAGACGCTTGACCGGCAGCATTTCGATCCCGTGAAGACTTACCAACACGCCGCGCAACTCGGCGTGAAATGGGCACGCTGCCAGACCGGTTGGGCGCGCACGGAGAAGACGCGCGGCCAGTATGATTTCGCGTGGCTCGACGAGGTCGTGGACGGGCTGTTGAAGATTGGCATCCAACCGTGGTTCAACCTCGGTTACGGAAACCCGCTCTACACGCCGAAGGCCGACGCGACGGCGGTGGGTTGGGTGCCGGTCTTTGACGAGGTGGCGATGGATGGCTGGAAAAACTTCACGGCGAAGATTGCCGAGCATTTCAAAGGTCGCGTGCGGCACTACGAGATTTGGAACGAGCCGAACATCACCGCCTTCTGGAAGCCCGGCAAACCCGACGCGGCGGCCTACGCGAAGCTGGTGAAGGACACTGCGCCGATCATCCGCCAGCGCGTGCCCGACGCGGTCATTATCGGCTGCGCGTTCGCCCGCGTGCCTTTGGATTACCTGAAGAAATGCCTCGATGCCGGCCTCGCGGAGCATGTGGACGTGGTTTCCTACCATCCGTATCGCGAAGTGCCGGAGGCGGGCTACGAGGAGGATGTGCGCGGCGTGCGCGAGTTGCTCGTCCAGCACAACGGTTCGCGCATCAAGCTCTGGCAGGGCGAGTGTGGCTGTCCGTCGCAGAAAGGCGGCGCGGGCGCTCTCAGCAAGACCGACTGGAATGAGACGCGCCAGGCGAAGTGGCTGCTGCGGCGCATCGTCAGCGACCTGCGGATGGAGGTCGAGTTGACCTCGTATTTCCTCATCGTGGACTTGGTGGGCTATCGCGGCAGCACGAACTGGAAGGGCCTGTTGCGCGGCTCGGACTACACGCCGAAGCCGGCCTTCTTCGCTTACCAGAACCTCTGCGCATTGTTCGACGCCGAAACCCGAAAGGCCGACTTGCAGGTGAAGGTCGAGGGCGCGGGCGACGCGGCTGTGGTGACGGCTAGCTTCCAGCGGCGCGGCCAACCGCTCTATCTCTTCTGGACGCCCGCCGATCTGACGAAAGACGTGCCGCCGCAGAAGGTGACGGTGACGGTTGGCGATAAACTCAAGTCCCCCGCGCTGCTCGACCCGCTGAGTGGCCGCGTTTACAGGATCACCAAGTTCGACGCGCTGCCGCTGACAGATTACCCGCTGGTCATTGCCGACAAGACTGCGTTTCAAACAGGGAACTGACATGAGACTACCCATCAAACTAATTGCCGCCGTCTGGCTGCTGGCGGCGCAGGGAGCGTTTGCCGAAACAAAACCCAAGCCTGCCACTTCGCCCATCGTCACAGTGCAGGCGCATCGTTTCACCGGTGGCAGCGAGCGGGAGGACAGCATGTGGAGCGCGCTCTATGGCGCCAAGAGTGGCAAGCTTTACATCGGGCTTTGCACACACGCCGAGGCGGCGCACTTCTTTGAATTCGACCCGGCCACGCAGACGATGCATCACATTGCCGATCTCACCGAGTTCAAGGGCGAGCGCGGACAGGGCGTGCGCACCAGCGGCAAGATCCACGTTCGCATGGGCGAGGATGAACAGGGCCGCATCCACTTCGGCGACTTCTGCGAGGACAGCGGGCCGGAGTGCGTGGACCCGGCAAGCTACCGCGGGCCGCATTGGCTCCGCTACGACCCGAAGCTGCGGAAGCTGGAGATCGTCGGCCAGATCAATCGCCAGTGGGGCCTGCTGGGTTTTGTTCTGGAACCGAAGTATCAGCGGCTCTACGGGCTGGGGGAGGACGGGCACCTTTACACGTTCGACCTGCGCAAGAAGGCGACGACCGACCTCGGCCGCGTGGACGACTGGGACATTTGCCGCACGATTTTCGCCGACGATGAGGGCAACGTCTATGGCTCGTTCCCCATCGGTCGCATCTGGAAATACGACCCGAAACAGGATCGTGTTTTTGACCTGCGCGCAACGCGGTTGCCGATTGATCCGCGCGCCACACCGCGCACGATGTCGAACCCGCTGATTGACCGCAAAACCTATTGGCGCGTCATCGAGTGGGACCCGGTGGACCGCGTGGCCTACGGCGTGATGGTGGGAGATTCGATGCTCTTCAAGTTCGACGTTCGCGACGGTCCCGAGGGCAAGATCACGCCGCTGGTGCGGCTCTGCGCGGAGCGCTACGTCAACGCTGACCCCAGCTTCATTCCCGTCTCGACACTGGCGCTGACCATCTCGCGCGATCACCGCATCTACTATGCGCCGGTGGTTTCGGTTGCGTTCGATTACGCGGGCGTGTCGTGGGACGTCGCCGACGAGCGGAAGTTCACCGCGCGCCTGACGGGCGAGGCGGTGCCGCCGGAGTCGGCGCTGGTCGTCTACGACATCGCCACGAAACAGCGCCGCGAATTGGGACTCATGCGCACGCCGGATGGCCGGCGTGTGTTCGGCCTCGGCGGCGCCTGCACGGGCAAGAAGGACGGGAAGATTTATTTCGTCGGCGCGATCGAGGAGCGCGATCCGAAACGCGTCGCCAACAAGATTGATAACCGCTGGCCATTCAGCATGGGCTTGGTGAGCTATACGCCCGCCAAAGATGAGATGGAGGAGAAAACGCGATGAACCGCACTCGATTTGCAGCTTTGTTTTCGCTGTTGGCCGCCCTGGGTGTGGCCCACGCGCAAAAATGGATCAACCCCAACTTCGACGCGCACCGGCTTGATCTCCGCACGCTCGGCTATCCCGACGTGACGGAGATTGAAGCAGACAACAGCCCGATCACGGCGCTTGTCACCGCCAGCAACGGCCGCGTCTACGGCGCCACCAGCGGCAAGACGGCTTCGTTCCTGTTCCTCTACGACCGCGCCATCAACAAAGTCCGTCCGCTCGGTCGCATTGGCGACGCGCGCGGCGTGCACCATGCGCTGGTCCAGGACTACGATGGCTCACTGTTCATCGGTGGCGGTTTGAATATGCTCGCGCCGGTGCCGCTGACGCAGAAATTCCAAGGCGGCTTCCGCGCCACCGAGCAGCAGCTCTGGAAAGATGTGTGCGCACCCTACACGAACTATTCCGGCGGGCACCTCTATCGCTACGATGCCGACGCAGACAAAACCACGCGACTGACGAGCGAACCGTGTCCCGTCGAGGACCTCGGCGTGCCCGTGCCCGGCGACTCGATCTACGCGCTCGCGCTCGACGCAAGGGCTCGCCAGCTCTACGGCATCAGCTATCCGCACGCGCGGTTCTTCGTGTGGGACTTGGGGAAAAAGAAATGCCGTGACGTCGGCCCGGTGGTCGAGCGGCAGGTTTATTCGGGGCCGGAACGGACATGGCGCAGCGTACCGCGCGCGCTCCATGTCGCGCCGAACGGCCGCGTCTATACCTCCGGCGAAGATGGCCGCGTCATTTATTACGATCCGACCTCGCAGAAACTGGTCCGCACGACGATGCAGATTCCGGGCGAGTATTGGGAGGCGTGGAACTACCACGGCTACCCCGTCATCGAGCAATGGATCGCCGATGCCAGGGGCAACCTCTTCGGCACCACCAGCGACGGCTATCTCTTCCAGATGCGCGCCGACCGCGAGCAGATTGTCAACCTCGGCAAGCCACGCATCCATCGTCGTGTGCGCGCGGCAGTGCTCGGTCCCGATGAGAGGCTCTACATGATCTGCGGTGAGTTTCAGGATACGTGCAAGCTCGTCAGCTACGACACGACTGGCCGCGAAGGGTTTCGCGACTGGGGCGTGCTGACGGTGGACCGCAGTCCCTATTACGCCAAGCGGGCCTATCAGTTCGACGCGATGACCGCCGGTCTGGATGGCACAATCTTCATTGGCGAGAGCGACCGCCGCGCGTGTCTTTTCATGTTCCTGCCAGGTGGCAGGGGCTTTGAGGGAGGCTTCAACCCATCCAATCCACGATGAAAAATTATAAGAGTGTCGTATTTTTGTTCCTGGTTGCCGCGTCGGTGTTTGGCGATACGCCGGCCCGTCCGCGCATCGAGTTGGTCAAGGATGCGGAGCCGGCTTACATCGTACTCGCAAAGACGGAGCACAAGGGCGTGATGGCCGCTGCGAAGGACCTTCAGCGCGATATCACCAAGATCACAGGCATCACGCCGAACATCGTCCACTCGCTCAGCGAGACGTGGGGCAAATGCATCGTGCTCGGCAGCGCGGATTGCGCGGAGGGAAAGGCATTGCTCGCGTCGGTCGGAGTCGGTGTGGACGATCTCGCGGGCAAGTGGGAGGTCTTCAAATACCGCGTGCTGAACAACGTCGGCGGCAAAGAGCAGGTGCTTGCCATCGCCGGCAGCAACGTGCGTGGCGCCATCTTTGGCATCTATGATTTCGAGCAAAAGCATCTCGGCGTGGATCCCTTCTGGTTCTGGGCCGACCACGAGCCGGCGACACGCGGCGAATTGACCTTCGACGACCGCATCAACTTCGGGCCGGGCAAGGAACCGACCTGGAAATATCGCGGCTGGACGCTCAACGATCATCCGATTTTCATGGAGTGGTTGGAGAGCGGGCTGATCCAGCGCACGCGCTACAGCCGTTACATGTTCGCCATCCATCCGGAGGTGTTCGAGCGGCTCTGGGAGGCGGCGTTGCGGTTGAAGATGAACATGTTCGCGTGGTATTTCGTGGACATTGACTGGCAACCTGATCGCGAGCGGCTTCAGGCGGCGGTGGATCGCGGGTTGTTCATCACGCAGCACCAAATGGAAGGCGTCGGCGCCGACACGGGTTTCTGGGACAACTACTGGGCGCAGCATAATCCCGCCGGCAAACCGAAGGAGTTCTCCTATCGGTTGCACCCGGAGGCGTTCCGCGAGTTCTGGAGCTATTACATCAAGCGCTGGACGGAATTCTCACCGCAGGTGGCATGGGAGATCAACCTGCGCGGCTGGGCCGACGGTCCGTTCGAGGAACTGAGCCTTCCCGACGGCGGCACGCCGCAGCAACGCGCGGAGATCATCAGCCAGGCATTGGCCGATCAGGCGAGACTGGTGCGAAAGCTCGATCCGAATCCCGACCTGGAGATGATGACGACGCTCTACGCCGAAGTCGGCAAGTTTTACGACGAGGGCTGGCTCAAGGTGCCGCGTGAAGTCACCACGGGCTTCAGCGACGCGGCCATGAGCGGGATGAGCTACTCGAAGAAATTCTGGACCGAGAAACGCGACCCGCAGCGTCGTTACGGCCAGTATTTCCACACGCAATATTTCGGTGGCGGGCCGCAGATCGCCAAATGCACGCCGATCGAGACCTACCTCAAGGTCAACATGGACGCGATGTTCCAGCGCGGCGACACGCAGCACATGTTGCTGGCGATGAATCATCTGCGCCACCAACAGATCGAGATACGCGGCATCGCCGAGATGCTGTGGGATTATCCCGCGTTCAAGCCGCGCGAGTATCTGGCGCGTTATTGCCGCGAGGAGTTCGGCGAGGCCGCCGCGCCGAAGGTCGCAGCGCTCTACGATGCCTATTACGAAAAGCATCCGCACATCATCAGAAACGACGGGTTCAAGACCTATGCGTTCTATCACAAGGTCATGGAGCCGATGTTTACCATCATCGCCAACCTTCACAACATTGACGTCGGCACGCGTGACGGCTTCGCGCTGAACTACCAATACAAACGCGAGATTTACGAGAAGGGCATCCGGGATCTGGGCGAAGTGCTGGAGCAGGCGCGCGCGTTGCGGCCCTCGATCCCGGAAGAACGCCGCTATTTCTTCGACTACGAATTCATCGATGCCATCCGTCTTGTGCGTGGCCTCTACAAGCTCTCCATCGCCACCCAGGACGCCATCGCGCGGCTCAAGGACGGCGACCACGCCGGCGCGCTGGCGGCGCTGCTCGATGCGCGACCCTTGACGGAGGAACTCAATGCGGCGTTTCGCAACCAATGCGGGACCGACAAGTGGCGTCACTGGTTTCGTGGTGGCACCAACCAGGATTTCTACGCCCTCTATAACCTCTACCAGAAGGCGAGGCTGCGGTTGGAGGTGGACTCGATGAGTTTCGTCACCGAAATCGAGCCACAACGTCATCCCTACCTCGGCAACGTCGTCACCCATGATCCTGCGCGTGTCGGCGATGCGGTGTATGGCTCGCAGGTCGAGCGGCACGATCCTTCGTTTTACAACGGGTCGTTGTATTCACTCACCGCTTTCCCGCTGAAGAATGTATTCCAGATCGGCGGCATTCGTTCCGTCTATTCCAAATGGAAGGGCAAAGGTTCCACCTATGTTCCCGATTACGGCTTGGGCTATCGCTTCAATCTCCAAGGTCGCGCGACTGTCTTCGTGGCGAAACCAAAGGGCAAGAAGCTCGATTGGCTTGAAAAGGATGGGTTCAAGGATATTCACCAGACGCTGACGGTTGGCCATTGGAACTGGCCCTACCGCTATCGCAACCGGCCGCCATCGGAAGCGATCGAATTCGATATCCTGTCGAAAGAGTTTCCAGCAGGCGCGGTGGCGCTGGGCCCGAACGCCACGAACGCCAAACAATTGCCCTACATCGTTTTCGTGCAACCGTCGCTGTTGGCGTACGAGAACTTCCGCGGCAGTGCCATCGGCGCCACGCCAGCCGCGTGGAAGATCAACGGCCGCGCCACGGTCGCGGATGTGCCCGACTACGATGCCGAAATGCGGCCGAGCGTGTTCGACCTCAGCACGGTGCCGCGCTACGTTCCCCTCGACTTGCGCGCGCTGAAACTGGAAGACGGCGCATCGGCGGAGATGAAACTTGCCGTGCCTGCTACGGGTGATTTCATCCTGCACGTGCGGTTGAAGCTTGATCGGAGCGGAATGCTCGCGCTTTGCGCCAGCGATGGCAAGCCGGCCATCGAAGTTTCCCTCAAACCGACTGGAAAGTGGCAGAATCTTACGCTTCGTGTCTCACCTGCGCAACGGAAGTACAGTGTGGAAGTTCAGGACGACAAACTCAGTGTCATCAAGAGTGCCGATTGCGCATTCCTTGGTGATGTGAGCGGCCCGCTGGATCGGCTCAAGCTTGTCAACAGTGGCGGGTCGCTGCTCTGTAACGCCGTCTGTGCGTATCGCCGGTGATGGGTTTGCTTTGCGGTTTCAATTTCCGATGACTTCTGCTTGTGAAGAAGAACACTGTCATGTCTTACCCGGGGTGAAGAACAATTTCCTGCGCCATCGCGCTCATCGTTTCTCTGTCGTATCGGCCTCAAAACTCTGATTGACAGTTGAGGAGACGAACGGTGACGATTCGGCGCGCGTGTTTGAAGTCCGCGTTTATCACGAGCCGGAAGGAACGCCATGACTGAGCTGATCCACGATGACTTTCTACTGAAGACCAAGATGGCGCGGCGGCTGTATCACAAGTTCGCCGAAGGACTGGCCATCGTTGACTACCACAGTCATCTCTCCGCGCGTGATCTGGCGGACGACCGTACGTTTGAGAACCTCACGCAGCTTTGGCTCGTCAGCGACCCCTACAAGCACCGTGCAATGCGTATCGCAGGTGTGCCGGAGCGGCTGATCACCGGTGACGCTTCTGACCGCGAGAAGTTCGGTGCGTGGGCGGCCACCGTGCCTCAGATGCTCGGCAATCCGCTCTTCCACTGGACGGCGCTGGAACTGAAACGCTACTTCGATATCGGTGAGATGCTCTCGGCGGAGAATGCCGAGCGCATCTGGGGACAGTGCAACGAGAAGCTGCGCTCAGCGGAATTCACCGCTCGCCAACTTATCGGGCGCGCCAGGGTCGAGTGCTTGTGCACATCCGACCGGCTCGGCGACGATCTGCAGGAACACGCACGGCTGGCGAAGTCGGGTTTTGCCACGCGAGTATTGCCGTCGCTGCGCGTGGATGAACTGCCCACCGGCGACCCAGCTTCCGTTGCCGAGCGGCTGGACTTCTTCCAGAAGATGGGCTGCAAGGTTGCAGACCACGCGTTGGTTGAGTGTGACTCGGAGATGTTGAGGTTTCTGGGGTGCGAATACGGCCGGCGCGGCTGGATCATGCAGTGCCACATCGGCGCGCAACGGCAGACAAGCACGCGCCTGCGCAAGCTCGCCGGACCGGCGGGTGGCTACGCCACTATTGGCAACACCTGCGACATTCCAAGCCTTTGCCGTTTGCTCGATGATTTGGAGAAGAAGGATTGCCTGCCGCGAACCATCCTCTATCCGTTGAACCCGGCCGACAACGCTGCGCTGGCGACGTTGACCGGCTCCTTTGCCGGGGACGGCGTGCGTGGCAAGATTCAGTTTGGCCCGGCGTGGTGGTATAACGATCACGCGCTTGGCATTCGCAACCAACTCGACGCCCTCGCCAGCTATGGACTGCTTTCCACGTTCATCGGCATGACAACTGATTCGCGGAGCCTGCTCTCGATGACGCGCCACGAGTATTTCCGCCGTGTGTTGTGCGACTGGCTGGGCGATCAGGTGGAAGCTGGTATCATGCCTGACGATGAGAAACAGATGGGTTATCTCGTGCGGACCATCGCATACGAGAATGCGCGCAACTGGATCGTAGGCCGGACAGAAGTGTCCGGTCCACAGGGTTCGCAATGAATGGATGATTCGTTGAAGACAAGACCATCAGTGTAACTGGTGCTGACGGCACGCCACGCGATGGAGCATGAAGATCGATATGAATTGCCGAAGAGTCCTTGCGGGTTGCATGACGTTTGTTGCGTCGTGGCTTGCGGCCGCTGAGCCGGGGCCGATGCTGCGCGCGTTTCTTGGCAGTCCGGCGGCGGATTTTCACGAAATCGTTTTTGCGGAGCGCATATCGGGTCGGGACCATTGGTATGGGAACTTCGGCAACTATTGCGAGGATTCCGCCATTCCCAAGCGGTTGGGCTTCAAGTATGAGGACGGCGTCTGGTGGGCCTACGGCGAGGGCGCGCGGCTGTGCGGGCTCGACCTGCGCACGGGCAAACGGCGCGTGCTGTTGGAGGACGCACGCGGTGGGATTCGCGACCCGCAGGTTCACTACGATGGTCGCAAGATTCTCTTCTCGTATCGCAAAGGTGGCGAGCACGCTTATCACCTCTACGAGATCAACACGGATGGCTCGGGCTTGCGGCAACTTACCGCCGGGCCGGACGATGACTTTGAACCGACCTATTTGCCCGACGGCGGGATCATGTTCTGTTCGAGCCGGTGCAAGCGTGTCGTGCCATGCTGGCGGACGCGCGTAGCGGTGCTCTACCGCTGCGAGGCCGACGGCAGCGGCGTGCGGGCGATTTCCAGCAACGGCGAGCAGGAGAACACGCCGTGGATGTTGCCCGATGGCCGTGTGCTCTACATGCGTTGGGAGTATGTGGACCGCAATCAGCTTGCGTTCCACCATCTCTGGACCGTCAACCCGGACGGCACGGGCGTGATGGTCTATTTCGGCAACGAGAACCCTGGGGGCGTGATCATTGATGCGAAACCGATTCCCGGTTCGGGCAAGGTTGTGGCGTCGTTCTCACCCGGCCACGGTGTCGCGGAGCACATGGGCCGCATCGTGGCGATTGATCCCAGTGCCGGCCCCGATGAGGCGAAGTCTGTGCAGCCGATCGGTCCGGAGAAACGGCTCTTTCGTGATCCGTATCCGCTCTCGACGGAATGGTTTCTCGTCGCCGACCACGCGGGGATCTACTTGATGGATGCGCGTGGCAAGACGGAGTTGATTCACGCGCCCGCAGCCGGTTCGAAACTGGGACTGCACGAACCGTGTCCCCTGCGGCCTCACGCACGCGAGGCGGTGATTCCATCACGCGTCGACGTGACACAGGCGACCGGCCGTCTCGTGCTGGAGGACATCTATGAAGGCCGCAACATGGCCGGCGTGCGGCGGGGTGAGATCAAGAAGCTGCTGGTGTTGGAGCAACTGCCGAAACCGGTGAACTTCTCCGGAGGCCAGGAACCGTTGACGATTGGAGGCACGTTTCTTCTGGAACGTGTGCTCGGCACGGTGCCGGTCGAGGCCGACGGCTCGGCGGCGATGGAATTGCCGGCGCTGCGGTCGCTGATGTTCGTGGCGCTGGACGAACACGACCGGTCCGTGAAGCGAATGCAGAGCTTCGTGACGTTGCAGCCGGGCGAGACGACGAGTTGCGTTGGTTGTCACGATTCGCGGACTCGCGCGCCGCATTCGCGACCCCCCGCCATGGCGGTGAACCGGCCGCCGAGCCGGATCGAGCCGATTGCGGGCGTGCCGGATGTGTTTGATTTTCCCCGCGACATCCAGCCGATTCTCGACCGGCACTGCGTCCAGTGTCACCAGCCTGAACGGCGCGAGGGCGGCGTGGAGTTGACCGGCGACCGCACACCACTTTATTCGGTGAGCTACTGGGCCTTGGTCAAGCGCGGCCTGTTTGCCGACGGGCGCAACGCCTATGGAAACCGCCCGCCGCGCTCGGTCGGCAGTGGTGGCAGTCCACTGCTGGGACTGATGGATGGCAGCCACCACGGCGCCCGCGTCTCCGCGCGCGAGCAGACAATGGTGCGGCTTTGGATCGAAAGCGGCGCGACGTATCCCGGCACGTATGCGGCGCTGGGCTGCGGCATGTATCCGGTGCAGTTCCCGGCTGAAGTCGTCACACGCCGATGCGGCTCATGTCACGTGGAGACGGTGAAACCGTATCCGGGCATGAAGAAGCTGCCGCATTTCCGTTTTGGCCCGAAACCGGCGCAGCCGCTGATTGGCGACGCCAGCGAGATCACCTTCATCCGGCGCATGGCCTACTACAAATATGGTGAAGCCGGCCCGCACCAGTCGCTCTGCAACCTCAGCCGGCCGGACGCGTCGTTGCTGCTGCGCGCGCCGCTGGCCCGCGAGACTGGCGGGTTGGGGCTTTGCCGCGGCCCTGTTTTTCGTGACACGGGTGACCCTGATTACCGCGCACTGCGCGACGCCATCGTCGACGCAGCCGGGCGCCTGGCCACCGGCAGGCGATTTGATATGGCGGGCTTTCAGCCAAATGAACACTATGTCCGCGAGATGCAGCGATATGGCGTCTTGCCGAAGACGGTGGCTGCGGCGCAGGCGATAGACTTTTATGCCACCGACCAAGCCTATTGGCGGTCGTTCTGGCACCAGCCGACAACAAAACGAAAAGGCAATTGACTATGAGCAGACTGACAAGGTTGACCTCACTACTACTGATTGCGACCGCCGCCATAAGCGCGGAGCCGGCGAAACAGGTGCAAAACCTTTCTTCGCTCCAAGCCCGCCAGTCGCCGGAGTGGCTCACGCGCGGGGTCATGTATCAGGTCTGGCTGCGCGGATTCACGCCGGAGGGGACGCTGCGCGCCGCGACGAAACGGTTGCCCTCAGTGGCGGAACTTGGCGCGAACATCATCTACCTCTGCCCGGTCCAGCTCCAGGACGCCGACATGCGGCAGGAGTTTTGGAGCAAGCGACAGAAGGCCTCCGGCACCAACAATCCACGAAACCCGTATCGCATCAAGGACTACAACCGCGTTGATCCGGAGTACGGCAGCGAGGCCGATCTGCGTGCGTTCATCACCACAGCGCACAAGCTTGGCATGCGCGTGTTGATGGACCTTGTCTATTTCCACTGCGGGCCGACGTCCGTGTTGATCAAGCATCCTGAATTCTTCAAGCGCGACGCATCCGGAAAGATTTCGACCGGTCACTGGAACTTCCCCGTCTTCGACTTCGACAACCGCGGGTTGCGCGAGTATTTCTGGGCGAACATGACGCATTGGGTGAAGGACTTCGACGTGGACGGCTTCCGCTGTGACGTTTCCGACGCCGTGCCGCTGGATTTCTGGGAGGAAGCCCGCACGCGCCTCGAACCGCTCCGGCCTGACCTCGTCATCCTTGCCGAAGGCCAGAGAAAGGACGACCAGATCAAGGCGTTCGACATCAACTACAACTTCACATGGCTCCATGCGGTCCAAAACATCTTTAGCCGCGGCCTGCCGGCATCGTCGCTGCGCGTGCTCTGGCAGAAGATGCGTGACGAGCGTCCGCGCGGCGCGCGGTTCATCCGCTACACCGAGAACCACGACATCGTCAACGACCTGTTGCGCGCGGAGGTGGTTCTCGGCGAACGAGGCGCGGCAGCCGTGGACGCCGTCCATTTCACACTCGACGGCGTGCCGCTGCTCTACAACGGCCAGGAGATTGGCGACACGTCGTTGCAGAGCATCTACGCGCGCTGGCCGGTCCATTGGCAAGCCGCCTGCCTGCCGAAGGCAAAAGCGAAGTTCGCGGTTCATCAGAAACTCTGCCAGTTGCGCCGCACCGAATCGGCGTTGGCCAATGGCGAAGTCGTCTGGCTCGACAATGACCAGCCCGACGCCGTGCTGTCGTTCCTGCGCCGCGCCGGCAGCGAGGAGATCGTCACCGTCGCGAGCTTGTCGAACCGCAAGCTGAAGGTGCAGATCGAACTGCCGGGGAAGTTCAATCCATTGGTTTCCGACGGTGCAAAGCCCGGTGCATCCGCCGGGAAGTTCACGCTCGATCTCGACGCATGCGGCTACTTCGTCGGGAAGAAACAGTAATCTGCGCATAGGAAAGAAACATGAACCCATTGCCAATCTTCATTCTCGCCATCGCCTTGGGCGCCACTCCGTTGCTGGCGGCAGACCCTGATGTCATCGTCAGGACTGACATTCCGTTCGGCAACGCTGCCAACGTGCGCGTGCAGAAGGACGGAGCGGTAACGGAAGTGCGGTTCACGCCGGACCCGCACGGCGGACCAGAGTGTTTGTGGTTCTGCTTCCGCGTGTGCCGGCCGCATTCGAACGGCAGTGCGTTGGGCCAGGTGCGGCTCGTGCTTGAGTGTCCAGAGACGATGCTCGGTGGCGGGCGGCCCGCTGATTTCCGGCCAGTGTTCCGTCCCGCGGACGGTGATTGGGAGCGGACCGGCGCGCCCGACTTGATCGAGCTTCCCGATGGTCGCCGGCAGGCGGCGTGGGTGCTCAACGTGGCCAAGGCGTCGTTGGATTTCGCGTTTGCATTTCCCTACGGGCGCGACGAGGTGGATCGGCTGGTCAAACAGACGGGGCGCTACTGGCGTGTGGACACGCTGGGTGTCAGCCAGGGCGGTCGGCCGTTGCTGCGGCTGAGTAACGACTACGGCGTCGCGAAAGGCGACCGGCCGGGGTTGTATCTCATGGCACGCCAGCACTCCGGCGAGGTCAGCGGCTCGTGGGTGCTGGATGGCGTGTTGCGGCGATTTGCGGAACTGGGCGATGCGGCTCCACTAGTGTGGGCGGTGCCGCTGGCGAACATTGACGGCGTCGAGCAGGGCGACTACGGCAAGGACAACTTCCCGTATGACTTGAATCGC
The DNA here is from genome assembly GCA_016235595.1 of Verrucomicrobiota bacterium. Classification (GTDB taxonomy): domain Bacteria; phylum Verrucomicrobiota; class Verrucomicrobiia; order CAIQCK01; family CAIQCK01; genus CAIQCK01. The sequence goes on along the minus strand of JACRJX010000041.1, from coordinate 303,069 downwards.
GCGTGGGGCAATCCGCCGATGCGTCACGAGACGTTGGTGCTCCAGCAGGATATGCGCCGGTGGTCAAGACGCTGCCGGCCGCTGGCAGGGTTTGACTTTCACGCGCCGGGAGCCAGCGACGCGGACGGAGTCTTTGCCTTCGTCCATAACTCGGAAGGACTGCCGGAGGTGACAAAGCAAGCGCCGTTGTGGGCTGGTGTGGCGGGCGAATCCTTGGGCTCTGAGTTTGCGTCCGCCAAGTTCGTCCGGTCGGGCGACTACAACTCACGCTGGAACACGCCGCGATTCACCGGCTTTTGCCAGGAGGGAATGAAAATCCCCGGTGTTTCCTTTGAGACGCCGTATGGCGTCATCCACAAAACTGTCATGACGCGCGAAAAATACCAGGAGGTCGGAAGGCGCATCGCCGATGCGCTCGCCGCGCGCGCAAAAAGCATGATGAACAAGAAGGCCGACAAGAAATGAAGACGAAACCCAGGTCATGTTTATCGCGCCGTGAAGCGGCGGGGAAGATGTTCGGCGCCGTCGGCTTGGGGATGTTGTTCTCGCAATTGGAAGCAGCGGAGCAAACTCATGCCAAAGACGCCCCGGTCGCGCCGCGCGATTCGCTGAAGATCACCAAGCTGGAGACGTTCCTCGTCAAACCGCGTTGGCTGTTCCTCAAGGTCCACACCAACGCTGGCATCATCGGACTGGGCGAGCCGATTCTCGAAGGGCGCGCGTTGACGTGCAAGACAGCCATCGAGGAAATCGCCCCCTATCTCGTCGGCAAGGACCCGCGCCGTGTCGTGCATCACTGGCAGGCCATCTATCGCCACGCGTTCTATCGAGGCGGGCCGATTCTCACGAGTGCGTTGAGCGGGATTGATCAGGCGCTGTGGGATGTCAAGGGCAAGGCGCTGGGCGTGCCCGTCCACGAACTGCTCGGCGGGCCGACGCGCGACCGCGTTCGCGTCTATGCCGGCGCAGGCAGCCCTGAGGACATTGCCAAGAAGAAGGCGCTTGGCTTCACGACGTTCAAGACCGGCCTGGGCTTGGGGCGCAACGGCAAATACATTGCCAGCAAGGAGATCGTGGATCGCGCTGTCGCGCAGTTCGCCGCCAAGCGCGAAGCGGCCGGCCCTGGCGCGGATATCGCGATTGATTTTCACGGTGCCATCCAGCCGCAGACCTCGAAGCTGTTGATCAAGGCGCTTGAGCCATATCAGCCGTTCTTCATCGAGGAACCGGTCCAGTGCCAGAACGTGGACGTGCTCGCTGACATCGCGCGTGGCACACACCTGCCGATTGCCACTGGTGAGCGTATTTTCACCAAGTGGGGCTTTCGTGAGATTTTGGAAAAGCGCGCGGCCAGTATCCTCCAGCCGGATCTCTGCCACGCGGGCGGCATCACCGAATGCCGGCTCATCGCTGGCATGGCCGAAGCTTATTACGTGCCCATCGCGCCGCACAACCCGCTTGGCCCGATCTCGCTTGCCGCCGGCCTGCAATTAGCCGCTTCGATACCGAACTTCCTCTGTCAGGAACAGGTGTCGCTCGGCGAGGGCTATATCAAGACTCCGTTCCGTATCGAGAAGGGCTACATCGCTGTGCCGACCGGACCGGGCTTGGGTATTGAGCTGGACGAAAACGCGCTGGCTGCCAAGATCGATCACAACTGGCGCGACCCGGAAACCTACGATCCCGACGACGGCTCTGTGGTGGATTGGTAAAATCAGGAGGCGACAAGGCTGGGTGTTGGCATGACCCAACAACAAGTCAGGGCAGTTCTGTAGTTCCAGTTGCCGATAGAGAAACATGTGAAAGGAATCACGCGTATGAGAATCCGTTCCATCTTCGGTGTCTTTCTGCTGGCCTGCGGTCTCACGGCGTGTGCGTGGGGAGAAAGCAAGGCCACGCCTGTCACTTTGACGGTTCTCTACGACAACCAGGGGACTCACGAATCGCTCACGAAGGATTGGGGCTTCTCTTGTCTGATCCGGGGGCTTGATAAAGTCATTCTTTTCGATACGGGAGCGAAGGGGCCGATTCTTGTCGAGAACGCGCGGCGTCTCGGCGTGAACCTTTCCGAAGTGGATATCGTGGTTCTATCACATGCACATGGTGACCATGCTGGAGGTCTTGGCGCGCTACTGGAACAGGTTCCCAAGGCGGTCGTCTATTTGCCACCCGATCCTTCTCCCATCGTGAGGCGTCAGACGGCGGCTCGAACGGCGCAGGTCTTTCCGGCCGCGCAACAGAACCGCGAACTTTGTCCGGGCGCGATCCTCACTGGTGTGTTGGGAGAAAAAATCAAGGAGCACGCGCTGGCGCTGCGCTCTCCGCGGGGGTGGGTCATCCTTACGGGGTGCGCCCATCCTGGGATTGAACGAATCGTGGAAAAAGTTGCGGATTCGATTGGCGGGCGCATTCATCTGATTGCTGGCGGCTTCCATCTGCTCGATAAAACTCCTGCTGAGGTTGAGGCTGTTGCTGCCCGATTGAAGGAACTCAAAGTTCAGAAAGCCGCCCCCTCCCATTGTACCGGGGCGTCAGCCGTAAATATCTTGAAGGCGAAATTCGGAGCGGATTTCGTTTCGCTGGGTCTGGGTGTGACCGTGGTGATTGACTAAACCGTTTGTGCCGTCTTTCACCGGACGACGGGACACCGTCGCGTTGGTGCCTGCTGCGTCAAGGCCGATGCGAACGTTCCTGCAAATCCTCCATCTGTGTTCTATCGCACGGCCAGCGTTGAGACGGGGATGATCGAGAGAGCGCAGTCTTCCTTGCCGTGGGTGTAGATGGCGTAGAGCTTGCCCTCATGCTCGACAGCGGCGGGATAGGACCATTCGGTGTTGCCGCCGATGTGCGTCTTTTTGCCACTCGGTGAACCCAGCAACCGACGCACGGGTGTCTGTTGATGCCGGATTTTCCAAACGCGGCAGAATGTGTCGCCGTCGGGCGCGGTCACGGCGATGCTCAGCAAGCAACGGCCTTGTTCGAGGTTGCAGGTGATGAGGTATTGCTGGCCTGTGCTGAGCCGGCCGCAGAGGGGCTTGCTTTGAGAGAGCGGGAAGTTGCTCAACGAGAGTGGCGTCCATGTGCGGCCACAGTCTTTGCTGACCGAAGCAGGGGCGGTTTTCATGTCGCGGGGCCGGCAGATGGCGATGAGTGTCTGGCCGCGCTCGAACAACGTCGTCTCGGGGAACAGTAGTTTCATTGTGTCTGGCCGCGGAATCTTCACGGTTTCCCACTGTGTGAAGTCATCGCCGCGGCTGATGGCGACGGCGGCTTCGGTCCAGCCAAGCTCGCCGCCGATGATCCAATTGCCATCGCGCATTTTCCGCGGCGGTGTGAACGGGATGAAACCGGGGATGTGCGCTTGCATCGGTTGCCACGTCTGCTTCGCTTCGTCGAAGTTAAAGATTTCCGCGCGTGGCACCTCTTTTTCCCAACGCGTAAAGAAGCCCCACAGCTTGCTTTGGTGCGAGATGATGACGGGATGGTTCCACGACTCGCCGCCCAGAGATGGAGGAGCGATCCAAGTTGTCGCGGGACTCCATGTCAGGCTGCCGTCCGTGGAACGACGACCGCGCAGCAGCTCGTCCTTCTCGTTGGCCTCGAACAGCCGGTGGTTGGCCCAGCCGGCGTGAAGGATGCCATTGTGCCACGCGATGGCCGGCTCGTGCAGGTAGTGGAAGCCGCCGCGTTGGGCGCGCTCGACCTGCACGTGCGTCACCACGTCGAGATCGCGCATTTCCTCGTAGGGAGGGAAGGGGACCTTCGCATCCCACAACTGCAACGCGTCCGGGTCGGCGGCGAGCTCGACGGAAGAGAGCCGGCTTAGTTTTGCGTCCTTGCCTGCGAGCACCAGCACGCCCCATTTGCCAAGCGCGAGCGTCTCGTCCTGCTTCATTTCCTTTTGGAAAACGGAGCAGACGTTCTGCTCGCCGTCGAAGAGCATGAACTCGGGGACGTTCGCCTTCTTGAAGCCATGTTTCGGCAGCCACACCGCGAGACTGTCGCGCTGGCGGCCAGCGGAGGGTGTCAGCACATAGACAACGCCGGGTCTGCGGCAAATGGCCTTCCCTCCGGTGATGCTAAAGCGAACGAAGTACTTGCCGCGCAACGCTGCCGGCACTTCATTTGCCGGGTAGATGCGGTCGAGGAAAAGTTTCACGCCGGGAACGAGCGTGTCAGCCTGACCTTCGTTGAACTCGATCTCGGACCCGGGGCCTTCGAGCAACGGCACGCCGTCGGCGTTGGCGGACTTCTTTCCGCGCGACTCCAACGTCGGGTTGACACCGTTGGCTTTGTTGACCCGGATGCGCAACCGGCTCTTGGGCGACACGGTTTTGCCGGCAAACACGTCGTCCTCGGCGAACGTGGCCATGAGAATCTCTTTGTCGCGTATGCGCTCGAAATCGTAGATGACGTAGATGAAGCCATCGGCCGCCTGCACGCCGTCGGGATAGGAAACGTTGCGGCGTTCGTCGAGCAACAGGCCGCCTTTCCAGGTACGGCCGTCGTCGTCGGAGAGATACGCAGTCAGGTGCGAGCGGACTCTGGCTTCTTTGGGCGGATTGTGTCGAACCAACAACAACCGGCCGCTGGCGAGCCGACGGATGAAGAAACGCGTGGCCGGATGTGGAATCGAAGCCGGGGCGACGTCAGTCCAGGTCTTGCCGCCGTCTTTCGATGTGCTTTCGCCGATGCCATATCGGGTGCGCACCAGCATCCAAAGCGAATTGTCTTTGCGCTGAACGAGCATGTGTTCATCGCAGTTGCGATCTTTCGGGTTCGGAACGTTCGCTGAACCGATTTGCGCGAATGTGGCGCCGCGGTCGGAACTGGCGATGACCCGTGCGCTGCCGTTGGTGCCCCACACTGCCGCCGGCAACAGCCAGCGACCGTCAGCGGCCACCGTCGGCTTGTTCATCATGATGCCCTCGAACACACGGCGCGGCGCGGACCACTTTGCCGCAGCGTTGCCAGAGTCAGTCGTTGTGATGGCAATACAGTCGGCCGGTCTGTTGTCGGGTCGTTGCGCCCAGAAGAGCCAGAGTCTGCCATCGGGATCATGCCAGAGGCAGGGATCGAACGCGCGCACCGGGCCGTCGCGGTCGGGGTCGAAGATGAGCGTCCGCTGCCATGTTTTGCCGTCGTCGCCGCTGGTCGTGAGGATGATGTAGTTGTGCTTGTCCTCGGTAACGCCGCCGCCATACCAAGCGGCCCAGAGCCGTCCGTTGGGTGCGCGCTCGATCGCCGGGATGCCCTGGAACATCCGCGCCCCGTCGGCGTATTCGGAGCCAGGCTTGAGGTTGAGTGGCGGCAGCGGTGTGTCGGCGTGAGCGATGACAGCACACAACGAAAAGATAATGGCGAGGGTCTTCATGTGGACAGCAGTGTAATCACCAAAGGAATGATTGCAACGACGCAGCCATTTCGCGCAAAATAATCCCCACGCTTCGAGTGACGTATTGTGATGGATGACCACGCGGAGCGAGACAATCAAATTCTGAGCAACTCCGACCCAGCGAAAGGTATTCAACATGACAGCTTCCATCAGCAGACGCCAGTTCATGACCACTTGTGCCGCCGCTGCGACGCTTGGCGATAATCCCGTCTTCGGCGCAGAGAACAAGAACACGCCTCGTGCATCCACCAGCGGCAGGCAAAACTCGTTTTCTGTCAGCCTGAATTGCTTCACCTGGGGACGATTCGATCTCGCCCAATGCATCGATCAGATCAAGAAGACGCCGATCCGACAGCTTGAGGTGCCCGTCGAACAGGCCCGTCCGAAGTCGCTGGTGCCGGAACTGATGGTCGAGGCCCCACTGGGAGGCGACTGGCGGTATAGCTTTCCAGACCTTCAGTCACTGATAGCCCGCGATGGTTTCAGCGTGGAGAGCGTGGACCTGTTTGGCTATACGGGTTATCCCGGAGCTGAGAACATCATCAAGCGGCGCATTGATTTCGCGCAACGGCTTGGCGCGCGAACGCTGGTGATGGGTTGCCATCACAAGGCGCTGTCTCATGCGGCAGGCGCTTCAACCCCTTCCGAAACGAAGGCCGAAAACGACGCGCGCGATTTCATCTACTCCATGCTGCGCGACGTGGCTGCGTATGGCGCCCGGAAAAATGTTCGCATCGCGCTCGAAATCCACGGCGGCATCATGGCCAACGCAGCGGAGGCGCTGCGGACAATGAAGGAAGTCGGTCACTCGAATCTGGGGATTAATTTCGACACGGCCAACATCCTCTTCTACAACGAAGCGTTCAAAGCCGACGACGCAGCCCGTGAGCTTCGGGCTTTGGCCAGGCACGTCTTCCACGTGCATCTCAAAGACATCATTCGCGGCAAGACCAAAGCGGCACACACGTTGCCACGGCTCGGCCGGGGCGAGGTTGATTTCAGGCGGGTGTTCACCATCCTGCATGAGGCGGGCTTTTTTGGCCCGTTCAGCTTCGAAGTCGAAACGTTCCACGGAGTTACCAAGTCCGACGATATTGGCGACTACCTGAACGACCTGCTCGCTTCGATTGACTATGTGCGGTCATTGGGCGAGTTGAGTTGAATGAAACAAAAGTCGTCGAGGATCCAACTATGAATCTTTGTTGCCTGTGGCAAACGTCGGTTTTGTTTTTCGTAGCTGCCGCCGTCTGCGTCCGCGCTGCCGAACCGGTTGTGCCACCGCCTCCCCGTGAGGTGCTTGATGAGTCGTTGCAGCCACCTCTAATCATCACTTCGCCCGGCCCGGAGTATCAGGACGAGGCGCGTTCCGGCGCCATGATCCTCGGCATGGATCGCACGCCAAAGGGCCGCATCTGGGGTTGCTGGACCGGCACCGGCGACAGACCGGATACCTACTTCATTCTCGCTACCAGCGACGACGGCGGGAACACGTGGTCCAAGCCGCGCCTTGTCATCGGTGCTGCTGACCCGAGCGGCAAACCGCAGCGGCGCGCGTTGGTTGGCAACGTCTGGACCGATCCTCTCGGCCGCGTGTGGCTGTTCTTCGACCAAAGCCTGGTCGGATTCTTCGATGGACGCGCCGGTGACTGGTATATTCGATGCGACAATCCCGATGCTGCCGAGCCAGTATGGTCGAAGCCTGTGCGCATTGCTGATGGTTGTACGCTGAACAAACCGACCGTGCTCAAGAATGGGGATTGGCTCCTGCCGGTGTCACTGTGGACGCGCGACAAGATCAACCCGGCCAAGTTCCGCGAAGCTCATCACGACTTGGACGTGGATCGCATGGCGAACGTCCTCGTCTCGACCGATCAGGGCAATACGTGGACGCGGCGCGGTGGAGTGGCGTTTCCGGAAAGTGATTTTGACGAGCACATGATCGTGGAATTGCGCGACGGCCGGCTCTGGATGCATGCGCGCACGAAGTATGGCATGGCGGAGAGCTACTCCACGGACCAAGGCCGCACGTGGAGCGAGCCGAAGCCGGCGACAATCAAGAACGTGAGCGCGCGCTTCTTCATCCGGCGGCTCGCGTCGGGCCGGCTGCTGCTGGTGAAAAACGGGCCGACCGACCAGCGCCTGCCAAAGCGTTCGCACATGTCAGCATTTCTCTCCGATGACGACGGCAAGACCTGGCGCGGCGGCCTGTTGCTTGACGAACGCGCAGGCGTGTCGTATCCGGATGGGTTCCAGGCGCCTGACGGTCTCATCCACATCCTCTACGACTGGAACCGCCATACGGACGCTGAGATCCTGATGGCGAAGTTTCGCGAGGAGGACGTGCTGGCCGGCAAATTCGTCTCGCCCGCCGCCAAGCCGCGCATCCTCGTCAACAAGGCGCTCGGCCCGAAGCCGAAGCCCGCGCGCGTCCGTGTCATCCTCGACACCGACATGTCGGGCGACTGCGACGATGCGGGTGCGTTGGCGTTGCTCCACGCGCTGGCCGACCGTGGCGAGTGTGAACTCCTCGCCGTTGTCACCAACCGCAAGGACAAGACCAACGCCTCGGCCGCTGCTGTAGATGTCATCAACACCTACTATGGCCGGCCAAACATCCCCATGGGCACCGACAAGGTTGGCCCAACGGATCTCCAGCGCACCAGCGCCTTCACACGTGCCCTGCGCGACGAGTTTCCGCATAACGCCAAGCCCGACGATCAGATGCCCGACGCGCTCGACATCTACCGCAAGGTGCTCGCTGCTCAGCCCGACGACAGCGTGACGATTTGCAGTATCGGTGCGTTCTCCAACCTCGCCGAACTCTGGCGGCGTGAACCGGCACTGGTGCTCGCAAAAGTGCGCCGGCTGGTTGTCATGGGCGGCGAGTTCCCGAAGAGCAAGCGGCCTGAGACGAACGTCCGCACCCATCGCGAGGCTGCGCGTGTTGCCGCGGCGGAATGGCCCACCGAACTCGTTTGGCACGGCTTCGAGGTCGGCAACGTCCTCATCACCGGCGCAGCCTTGAAGCAAACACCGGCGAACAATCCTGTCCGCCGCGCCTACGAACTTAAACCGTTCGGCAAACGCCCCGCCATCGAAGGCGGCCAGCCAAGTTGGGACCAGGGCGCCGCGCTTTACGCCGTGCGCGGCGCGGAACCGGAACTTTGGAGAGCCGTTCGCGGTGGTCGCGTGACCGTGGATGAGGAAGGCGTCACCACGTGGGAACAAGGTCCCATCACCCGTCACTACTACGTGAAAATCAAAGGCGACCCTGCCAAACTTGCTGCTGTCATCGAGTCGTTGATGGTCCAGCCGCCTAAACAACACCGGGCGGCACAACCCAAGTAACGTCACCATGAAATCCTTGCTCGTCGTTCTGCTTGCGCTTGTTGTCACCACCTCCGCAGCCGACGACAACGCCGGTTTTGCCAACTGCGACTTCGAGCAGGGCGCCACAGGCTGGGGTGTGTGGTATTCGGACGATCCGAAGGCCGCGATGACGCGCTACCCGTATGCCGCCGACAGCACTGTGGCGCACGGTGGACAGCAGTCGTTGAAAATCGTCGCACCGGATGAGAACGGTTGCGCGTTTGTGACGCGTGGTTCGACGGCGATGAAGGCCGGCGCGCGCTATGAGGTGGGTTACTGGTTTCGTAAATCGCCGGAACTCGACGAACGCGCGTTCCACGTAAGGTTCAACTTCCGGCCTGCCGACAAGGCCAAAGCCGACTGGAAGATGAAGTCGGTCGAGTTGCTGCCCACGCGGCGCAAGACAGAAGGGGAGTGGCAATACCGCGCTGGCTACGTGCGCGTGCCGAAGGATGCGAGTTCGTCAGGCTCCATCGGTCTCTATCTGAGGGAGGCGCGCGGGACGATTTGGATCGATGATGTGCAGATTCGCGAGGTCAAGGTTGGCGAGAACGTTATCGCAGACCTGTGGGTTTATGATCCGTATCGCGTGGAACTGGGCGGCGCACCGCTGACGAAGTTCCACGCGTTGAAGGAACGCAACGACCCGATTCTCGCGCGGGCGGCGCGCTACAACGAAACGCTCGTGAAATCGGCGTTCGTCAAAGAGGACGTGCGCCGGTGTCTGCGCATTGGACAGTCATGTCCCGATGCGGGCAAGCTCGGTGCGAGGATGGACCAGGCGGAAGAGAAGCTGGCAAGACTATACCGCGCCTATGGCGAAGCGTTTCTTGATTTGAAGAGCGCCACGAAAGCTGAGGCTTTCGACAGTCAAGCCAACGTGCTTGGTGTTGAACTTGGCGCGCTCGGCAGCGACGCGCAACGCGCCATCGCTGATGCCACGGCGCGCTGCCGTGGCGCCGGTCAACGTTGGCGTCCGCCGCCTGCGCCGCTGAAGGCGGGGTTGCCCTCGATCAGCGGCGATGGCCGCGTCAACCAGATCATCTATGCCAATCGGAGCACGTGGGACTTCCAGCAACTGGAGAAGCCGCTCTGTTTTGACCCGGTCCACAGCACCAGCGCCGGCAGCCCTCGCAGTGACAAGCCGGGCCATTACGATTGGTCGAGTTACGAGAAACAGTGGGAGCAGATACGCGCCTCTGGCATCCCGAAGAAGAGCTGCCTATTGTTGTTCATGACGCTGCACGACGGCAGTTGGGCGCCGAAATGGTTGCTCGACCGTGCAAAGAGTGACCCGGAAATCATGCACGTGCTTCGGCCGGAGGCGGCGTTGTCGAAGCGATCTACCGGCTCTGCACAGATCAATTGGTGGCATCCGGCAGTGCGTGACTATGCGCGTGAGATCGTCACTGACATGGGGCGCACGTTTCGTTCGCGCGATGAGTTTCTGTTCTACGAGTTCCAATGGGAAGCCTACGGGCCTTACGTTGCCACTGAGAAGGGCACTCGCGAAGTTGGCTACGGCAAATACGCGGAGGCGGATTTCCGCGCGTGGTTGAAAAAGAAATATGGGGACATCGCTGCGCTGAACCACCGCTGGGACGCGAGCTACGCATCGTTCGATGATATCCAGCCGCCGCCGGATCGTCACGTCGTCGAGCGCCGGCGCGCGGGGCCGCTTGCTGCCGAGTGGGAAGCGTGGCGCGAGGCGAGCTATGAGGATTGGTGCCGACTGATTTATCGTGCGTGGAAGAAAGCCGACCCGACCAAACCTGTCATGGCCGATAACAGCAACTTGTTCCGCAGTTTCAACATGCCGAACCTCGCCGACACGTGCGACTTGCTGGCATTTCACAACAGCGGACGGACATTCATGCCGACGCTGATGTTGCTCAACAGCATCAGCCGCCACAATGGCTTCAAGCCGATTGCTCAATACGAGAACTTCTGGGGTGTGCAGGAAGATCACGACCGGATGTATGAGGAACTGCCGCGCCGCCACGGCACGCAGAAACACATCTTTCGGATGACGGTTTGGAACACATTCCTACAGGTCTGGTGGTATTCCTACACGTCGGCGGAATACCTGACTCACTACGACGGCAACTATTTCGACCCGGCCTACGCGCTGACCACGCTGCGCTATCGCACGGCGGCGCTGCCGGTCTATTTCCAGAAGTTCAAACGGTTTCAACGCGCGCTGCTCGACAGCCGCATTGTTACACCGCGCATCTGCGTGCTCGCGCCGACCGCCTCGATGCGGAACAATTTCCCAATCGGCGCATCGCAGGCGGAGATCTATGACCTCTTCTGGGAACTCTATCCCCGGAACCACCACTTCGATCTGGTCCACGAGGAATACTTCCTTGACGGCCGCGCGCGTCTTAACGACTTCGACGTGCTCGTGCTGCCGTATGCACCCTATCTCGACGAGCGTCTGCAAAATGCGATCGGCAAGTGGCTCAACGCCAAGCCTCGCCTGCTTGTCACGGCGGGTCCGTTTGGCGTCTACGATGAACTTGGCCGCGATTCGGGCAAGCTCATCAACGCCACGTTGCCCGGCCGTCCGCTCAAATTGGAGTTCTCAGATAAGAAACGATGGGAATGGGTGGATGATCCTGCGAAGCCGGGCGACGCACTTGAAATCTGCGCAGGCCCGTCGAAGGTGTTCGCGCTGCTCAAGCCGTTCGCGCAGATGAAGAGCACGCGCGGGTTTGTGGACAAGCTGATCGCGCAAATCGAAGCCGTCACCAACCGCGCGGCGTGCGATGACAAGAACGTGTTCGAACTGGTGTTGCGTGAGCAGGGCGAAGCGCGCTACCTCTGCGCGCTCAACCCGGACCAGGATGCGACGGCGGAGAGCACGGTGCGCGTGAAGGGCGTGTTCAAGTCTGTCACCGACCTCGACTACGAAAACGGCTTCCCCGTGGCGTCACGCGTCGAGGTAGGTCACACTGTGTTCCCGCTGCGATTGGAGCCGGGCGAAGCGACGATCATCCGGCTGAGTCCGTAAGCTGACGACTGAGGCAATTGCTTGCTTGATTTGCCTTCCGATCTGTTATGAAGATGCGCCTATGAGCACTAACGCCTGTGTTTCCCGCCGCAGTTTCCTCCAATACAGTGTCGCGGTGATCGCCGGCTGCGGCGCGACAGCTGGCTCAGCAGACACACCATCGGCAAAGCGCCGGGTCATTGTTGGCGCTCACCCGTGGGTCTATGCCGCCACGCAGCCGAAATACGATATCACGCCCGTGCTGCCACAGATCTTCGCCGACATGAGCTACGCCGGGCTGGACGGTGTCGAACTGATGTCCACCGCACTGCAACCCGACGACGCTGTCCAGCGCATCGGTGATCTGTCACAGAAGCACAAGCTGTCCGTCATTGGCATGTCCTTCGGCGGCGCGATGTGGGATCGCGCGAAGCACCAGGAGATTCTTGACGATGCTGCACAGGTAATTCCCCGGCTGGCGAAGCTCGGCGGTCGCACGCTCGGTACGTCCGTGGGCGCGATCAAATGGGGCCAGAAGCTTCGCAAAACGCCGGAACAACTTGACGCGCAGGCCGAATTGCTCCGGAAGATCATCGCCATTTGTGAGAAAAACGGCGTTGTGCTGAACCTCCACAATCACACCTACGAGGTCGAGAACGAGTTGCACGACCTCAAAGGAACGCTTGCGCGCGTCCCCAACGTGAAACTCGGCCCCGACCTCAACTGGCTCGTGCGCGGCGGCGTGGACCCCGTTGCGTTCATCCGGCAATATGGCAAGCAGATCGTCTTTCTGCATCTGCGCGACCAGAAGAAGGACGGACGCTGGTCAGAAGCGCTGGGCGAGGGCGATATGGATTACGTGGCCATCGCCACCGCGTTGCGCGAAATCAATTTCGCGGGTCATGCGGTCATTGAGTTGGCCCACGAGCGCGGTTTCAAGCTGACGCGGCCGTTGCGCGAGAGCTTGAAGATGAGTCGTGAGTGCGTGCGGACGGTATTGGGGTATTGAACAGGAGACATCCATGAAACGCATCGTCTTGATCTTGATGTTGATGGTTGGCCAAGCGATTGCCGCTGAGAAGCCAAACATCCTCTTTCTGCTCTCTGACGACCATAGCTACCCTTATCTCGGTTGCTACGGTAACAAGGATGTGCAGACGCCAAACCTCGACCGGTTTGCAGCGCAGGGCTTGCGCTTTGATCGGATGTTCGTCGGCTGTCCGCAGTGTGTGCCGTCGCGCGCCACGCTCATGACCGGGCGCTCAGCGGTGGCGGTGCGGATGGTGCGCTTCACGTCGCCATTGCCGGCAGAGTTGCCGGCGCTGCCGGATTTGTTGCGCGGCAAGGCCGGTTACTTCACCGGCGTTGGCGGACGCAGTTACCATCTCGATGGGCCGCAAATCGCCGGCAAGCGCGCCTCGCCCGAGATTGGGGCGACAATGCTGAAATATGGTTTGCGCACATTTACCAATCGCGTGGACTACGTCGAGAAGACCGGTGGGATGAAGGAGTTTGGCAGCAAACTATCGGCGTTCCTCGACGCGGCACCGAAGGACAAACCGTGGTTCTTCTGGCTTGGTTTCAGCGATCCCCATCACGTGTGGGACGCCAAGGGTCCTCGCGGCGTGCCGGACCCGGCAAAGCTGACGCTGCCGCCGCACTTGCCCGACCTGCCGGGCGTGCGCTTGGACCTCGCGCGCTACATCGCCGAGGTGGAGCATCTCGACGGCGACGTGCAGAGCGTGCTCGACGTTTTGGAGAAACGTGGTTTCGCCAGGAACACGCTCGTTGTGTTCATGGGCGACAACGGCATGGCGCTGCCGCACGGCAAAGGCGCGCTGACCGATCCCGGCATCCACGTGCCGCTGATTGTGCGTTGGCCCGGCGTGGTCAAACCCGGTGGCGTGACGAAGCAGATCGTTTCCGGCGAGGACTTCACGCCGACGATGCTGGAGGCCGCGGGCGTGACACCTCCGAAAGTGATGAGCGGCGTCAGCTATCTGAAGTTGCTGCGCGGCGAGCCGTTTGAGGGCCGCAAATACATCTTTGCCGAGCGCGGCCCGCACGGCGGGGACGGCGGCATGAAGCCCGATATCCTCGCCTCCACCTTCGACCTTGCGCGCTGCGTCCGATCGGACAAATTCAAGCTCATCTACAACTGCACACCGCACCAAGCCGTCGCGCCGGTGGACAGCCAGCGTGATCCGGGCTGGCAGGAGATTCTCGCGGCTCACGAAGCGCGCAAGCTGGCGCCGCAATTCGAACGCGCCTACTTCACGTTACCGCGGGCGACGTTCGAGCTTTACGATCTCGACGCTGACCCCGGTGAACTCAACAACCTCGCCGGCAAGCCGGAATACAAGGAGGCTGAACTGGAATTGAAACGCGCCCTGACCGAGAAGATGGTGCTCGACTGGGACTTCCTGCCGACACCGTTGAGGTGACCACGACCGGGCGATCATTTCATCCAGGACAACCGCGCGATCGATCGACGGTCAAACCGTGCATGCATGGCGACAGCGACCTCGCCGTCAGTCGGCTACACGTAGTTGCGATACTGCGGCGCCCACATTTTTGATCGGATGAACTTCAGCAGGTTCCTGGGTTTCCTTATGCTCGCGAGGCCTTCCTTGAAAACGCACTCGGCGACGGCAACGGCGATGCCGGCGCTGACTTCCTGGATGTGTTGCAGCGACGGGTAGACGCGGCCCATCGCCAGGTCGTTCTCCTGCACTTGCGCGGCGAGTGCCTTGGCGGCTTCAGCGAACATGCGGTCGGTGACGTGCCGCGCTTCGCACGCAATGATACCGAGGCCGACGCCGGGAAAGATGTAGGCGTTATTGCCCTGGCCGGGCACGAAGGTCTTGCCCCCATAGACACACGGCGGGAATGGGCTGCCGCTGGCAAAGATGGCCTGACCTTTGGACCATGTGTAGGCTTCCTCCGCCGAACACTCGGCTTTGGAGGTCGGATTGGAGAGCGCGAAGATAATCGGGCGCTTGTTCAGTTCCGACATCGCCTCGACCACGGGTTGGGTGAACGTCTTCGGCATGGCGGAGACGCCGACGATGGCGGTTGGTTTGAGCGTGCGAATGGCGCTGAGGAAGTCGGCGCAGAAAGGATGGTCGTGCGCGAAACGAAGCTTGTGTTCGGCGAGGTCCTGGCGGGATTTCACCACGAGACCGTGCGAATCCACAAACCAGCACTTCCGCCTCGCCTCCTCCGGCGACATGCCCTCGTCGGTCATCGCGGACGCGATGAGGTTGCCGATGCCCGTGCCCGCCTCGCCCGCGCCGAGGAAGAGGATCGTTTGATCCCGGAGCGCCCGGCCGGTGATGCGCAATGCCGAGTAAAGGCCGGCCAGAGTCACCGCCGCCGTGCCCTGAATGTCGTCGTTAAAGGTGCAGACTTTTCCGCGATAGTGTTCCAGCAGGCGGAACGCGTTGATGTTGGCAAAATCCTCAAACTGAATGAGCGCCTTCGGCCAGGTTTTGTGGACCGCCGTCACGAACTCGTCCACCAAGGCGTCATACTCCTTGCCACGCACGCGGCCCTGGCAAAGGCCGGTGTAGAGCGGATTGTGCAGCAACGAGTCGTTCTCTGTGCCGACGTCGAGCATGACGGGCATGCATTGCGCCGGATCCACGCCGGCGCAAGCGGTATAGAGCGAGAGCTTGCCGATCGGGATGCTCATGCCAAACGCACCGAGATCGCCCAACCCCAGGATGCGTTCGCCGTCGGTGACCACGATGACGCGCACGTCCTTCTGAGGCCAGTTCTTCAACACCTGCGCGACGCGGCCGCGGTCCTTGATGGAAATGTAGAGGCCGCGCGCCTGGCGAAAGAGCACCCCGAATTCCTGGCAAGCTTGGCCGACGGTCGGCGTGTAAATGATCGGCATCATTTTCTCCACGTGGTTCATGACCACGTGGTAGAAAAGTGTCTCATTGCGGTCTTGCAGGCTGATGAGTTGGACGTAGCGCTCCAGGTCGTTTGGCTTCTTCTCGAAGTTGGCCAGCACGCGCCGCTCCTGTTCTTCGATGGTGAGCACGCGAGATGGCAACAGTCCTCGCAGGCCGAGCGCGTCGCGCTCCTCGTCAGTGAACGCGGTGCCCTTGTTCCAGAGCGGATCATGAAGCAACTTGGCGCCGCGTGGCACATGGCACTTGGCGCTTGCGGACTTTGATTTCACAGTTCGTTTCAACATGGAGCTGTTCTCCAGAAATTGTGATTCTTTCACTCAGGCACGATCATCAACGCATTCGCGATACGAAAGCGCCGTGCCAGCGTCGGAAACGATAAGGGGCGTGGCGTGGCCCGGTCGAGCCCAATTTGAGGAGGTAACTCATCAAGTTACTGTTGTTTCCGCAGCCGTTGCTCTGTGCATGGGGAACTGCGGCGTGACAAAAACGATCCATCGGGTTTAAATACCCCTATGAGATTGCGACTCGCCCCATTCCTCCTCGCTGGCGCGTTCATGAGCCTCGTCATCGGGACGCGGGCCGCTGAAACCAAACCCAACGTCCTCTTCCTGTTCGCCGACGACATGCGCTACGACTCGATCGCCGCGCTCGGCAACAGTTTCGTCAAGACGCCAAACCTTGACTCGCTTGTTCATCGCGGGTTCGTCTTCAACAATGCCTACTGCCTTGGTGGTAACTCGGCCGCAGTCTGCACGCCGAGCCGCAACATGCTGCTGAGCGGCAGGGCGTATTTCCGATGGAAGGATTTCATCCCGCCCGGCGCGAAGGCTGGCAACGGCCCTATTGCACCCGGCGACGCGCCCAACTGGCCGCTCTCAATGAAGGACGCCGGCTACGTCACCTATCATCAGGGCAAGAAAGGCAACACCGCGCCGTTGATTCAGGCGAAGTTCGACTACAACCTGTACATCAACGAGAATCTCGACCGCACCTGCGGCGAGCCGGGCAAGATGATCGCCGATGATACGGTGAAGTTCTTGAAGGAGAAGAAGGATGGCAGGCCGTTCTTCATGTATCTGGCGTTCGCCAATCCGCACGATCCGCGCGTTGCGGCCGGTAACTACCTGGGCCTTTACCAGCGAGACAAGGTGCCACTGCCGAAAAATTGGCTGCCAGTTCACCCGTTCGACAACGGCGAGATGGTCGTGCGCGATGAGCGGTTGCTGCCGTGGCCGCGCACCGAGAACGATTTGCGCCAGACACTGCACGAATACTACGCCGTCGTCACTGCGATGGATGGTTACATGGGCCGCATACTACAGACGCTCAAGGAACTCGGCCAGCTCGACAACACCATCGTCATTTTCTCAGCCGACCAGGGTATTGCGGTCGGAAGCCACGGCTTGCTCGGCAAGCAGAACCTCTACGACGCCGGTATGAAAGCGCCGCTCATCTTTGCTGGCCCTGGCATCCCGAAGGGCAGCAGTGATGCGTTGATCTACCTGCTCGATATCTACCCGACCATCTGCGACCTCGTCGGCGGACGGATGCCGGCGGGGATTGATGGCCGCAGTTTCAAGCGCGTGATCACCGGCCAATCGAAGGCGGTGCGCGACGAATTGTTCTTTGCCTACCGCCACCTCCAACGCGCGTGGCGTGATGACCGCTGGAAGCTCATCCGTTATCCTGAAGTCAACGTGACGCAGCTCTTCGACCTGCGAAACGATCCCGATGAGATGAAGAACCTGGCCAACGATCCCGCGCAAGCGGCTCGTGTCGGACAGATGCTCGCGCGGTTGAAAGTGGCCCAGCAGCAATTCGACGACAACCTGCCACTGACGGTGGACAATCCAAAGCCCGCCCAGTGGACGCCGCCATCGGCTGAGGAGCTGAAGAAGTTGGATCAGCCGAGAGCGGGTAAGAAGAGGAAGAAGTAGGTCCCGGATTCAAAGCGCCTTTGCTGGCCGGGCCGCTTTGGACGAAGTGGATTCACGTTCTTTTCCCATCTTCGATGATTTCAACGAGGATGTCGGAAATTCAGCCTTGTTTTTGGCCGAAACAAGCGTAGTCGTAAGACCTGTCAGTCGTCGCTGCTTCTGGAACAAGATGAATACTGATTCCACGAGGAGACCTGCCATGTGCCCCAATCGTTGCGCCGCTCATTGTCATGCCCACCATCTAACGCGCCGTGATTTCCTGCGCGCCTCAACCGTCGCCGCTGGCTCGACGTTGCTCGGCGGATCAATCGCCGGCGCATGGGGTGCTGTTGTGCCAGCGTTTGCACCGTGCGGGCCCGGGTCGAAGTGCGTGCCGGCCATCAAGGTTGCCTTCGTGCGGCGCAAGGGCGACTACGGCATGCGCTGGCCGGGCCAGGTCTATGACGGTGAGGCGGCGCGCAAACTTTACACACGCAAGATTCAGGAGACCGCTGCGTCGCTGAAGATGAACGCCGACATCCGGCCCGCACCGCTCCACACCCTTGCGGAATCGGAGGCGTGGATAGCGGAGGCGAAGTCCGGCAAGTTCGATGGCCTGTTGGTGGTGTTGCTGGACCGCCAGGAACACTCGTGGCCGACGGCGGCCAAAGCGATGGACTCTGGCATTCCGACGGTGATTTATTCGCCGCTTGGCTCATCGTTCACGACCAACACAGCGCCGTTGGCGGAGCGGACCGGCGCGATCATCTACGCAACGGATGATTTCAGCCAACCGGCCTACGGAATGAAGATGTTGCATGCCGCCGCAAAGATGCGCGCGACACGGGTGGTGGTCATTCAGGGCAAGGACCGGCGCGAATCCATCATGCCCGATCTCGGCATCCAACTCCGCTACGTGCCAGCCAGTACGTTTGTGGACCTCTACAAATCGCTCGGCGAGACGGATGAGATGCGTGCCCTTGCCGCGCAATTCATCCGCCGCGCGAAGAAGATCATCGGCGCCACGCGCCAGGATGTTGTCAACGGCGCGCACAGCTATGTCGTTGCGCGGAAGATCATGGAGCAGGAACAGGCCGACGGCATCTCAATGGATTGCCTCGGTGCGCTAGGCCCGACCCAGATGAGCCTGCCATGCCTGGCGTGGTCGCGCATGAACGACGACGGTATTCCCGCCGGTTGCGAGGCCGACATCGGCGCGGTCGGCGCGCACGTTATCGTGCAGTACTTGTTCGACCGGCCCGGCTTCCAGCAGGACCCCGTGCCCGAGACGGCGCGCAAGGCGATCATCGGCGCGCATTGCTCCTGCCCAACCAAACTAAACGGTTTCGATAAGCCGGCCGAGCCATATGTTTTGCGCCATCACCACGCCGAGCGCGATGCCACCGCGCATCCTGCGTGGCGCATCGGCCAGTCGGTGACGAGTCTCGACGTGGTGCCCTCGACGAAAGAGAAGCCAACGACACTGATCATCTCCTCGGGCCACGTGCTGGAGAACATGAAGGTCCCGCCGTCGGGCGGCTGCGTGATCTCGGTGATGGTCAAGTTCGACGGCGTCGAGAGCGTGCTCGCCTATCCCGGTTTTCATCAACTGTTCTTCTACGGCAACTTCCGCCAGCAACTCGTGGACTTCTGCCGGCTGCTCAAGCTGCAACCGCAGGTGGTGTGAACCACCTTTCGCGGTCTCTCCACCGGGCTCGACAAGCCGCCACCGGTGGGGTAATTCTCGCGGCATGAATCGGCGCACATTTCTGACGAGTCTCGGGGTCGCTTCAGCCACAGGTGTCGTTCGAGCTGATGGAACTCAGCGCGTGAAACGGCTGGCTGCGGATGTTCTCATTGTCGGCGGCGGCACGGCGGGAACCATCGCAGCTATTCAGGCGGGCCGACTGGGCGCGCGAACCATTCTTGTCGAGGCTGGCAGCCAGCTTGGCGGCACGACGACTACCGGCGGCGTGGATATTCCCGGCTTGTTTCACGCGTGGGGCAGGCAGGTCATCGCTGGCATTGGATGGGAGTTGGTGACGCGAACGGTTGAACTGAACGGGGGCAACCTGCCGGACTTCAAGAAGCCGACGGGACGGCAGCACTGGAAGCATCAGGTTCGTCTCTGCGGCGCGCTTTATGCCGCGCTTGCGGAGGAAGCGTGTGTGAAAGCAGGTGTTCAACTCCGCTACTACGAGTTTCCTGCCGCCGTCGAACAGACAGGCGATGGCTGGACGATCCGGCTGGACGGCAAAGGCACAAGTGTTGAGGTTGCCGCGAAGCAATTGGTGGATTGCACCGGCAACGCGTCGGTGGCCGGTATGATCAGCCTGCCGCGGCAACGGGAGAAGACCACGCAACCCGGCACGCTCATCTACCGGCTCGGCGGCTATGACGTCAGGTCGCTCGACCTGAAAGCGCTCCAAGCGAAGGCAACTGCGGCGGTAAAGTCCGGCGCGCTCAAGCCGACGGATTTCAATAAGAGCATCGCTGGCTTTCTGGGGGGTGGCGGCGAAAACGCAATGCACGTACCGGGCGCCGACTCGTCCACCTCCGAGACGCACACAGCGACGAACATCCGGGGCAGACAGTCATTGCTGCGCGTGGTGCGGTTCCTGAAGCAGGAACCGGGATTTGCTACGCTTCGCATCGAGCGGTTGCAGCCGGAAACCGGCGTGCGCGAGACGTTCCGCATCGTTGGCGAGACGACGGTGACTGTGAAGGACTACACCACAGGGCGGGTGTTTGATGACGCCGTGGCGTATTCATTTTACCCGATCGACCTTCACGTCGAGCATGGAGTGAAGCCGGAGCATTTGAAGGAAGGTATCGTGCCGACGATTCCGCTTGGCGCGTTGATTCCCAAAGGCTGCAAGAACCTGATGGTTGCCGGTCGTTGCCTGAGCAGCGACCGGTTGGCAAATTCCGCGTTGCGGGTGCAGGCCTCGTGCATGGCGATGGGGCAGGCTGCCGGCGTGACCGCCGCGCTGGCGGCGAATGCTGCGACAACGCCTTTGAACGTCCCCCTGGCCGATATCCGGCGCAGGCTCTTGGAACATTCGGCGATTGTTCCCATATAGTCAGCGCAGCGATACGCTGAGCCTCCGCAGGGTGCCTGCTCGCGCGCAACAAGGCTACGGAGCGCTGTCGCAGCGGCTGATGACAAAGATGGCGAGATCGGCGTTGAGGTTTGGGTCCTCAAACACCTCGGCACTAGCCTCGGTATCGAGTGCGATACGGCGGTGGACGTGGATGTTCTTCTGGCGGCAGAAATCGTCGAAATCGGCAATGGTGAAAAAGCGGATGTTCGGCGTGTTATACCATTCGTGGCGCAGCACGCCGGCAGACTTCGGTGAGCGGCCTTCGTCGGCCAGCATGCGGCGAAGTTTGTGAAAGCCGAAGTTGGGGAAGCTCACGATGCAGATGCGGCCGACGCGCAACATGTCGGCGATGACGCCTTCGACATCGTGGACCGCTTGCAGCGTCTTGGAGAGTACGACGCAGTCGAACTGCTGATCGGCGAACGACCGCAAGCCTTTGTTGAGGTCGGCCTGCACGACATCCAACCCGCGCTGGATGCACGCAAGGATCGCCTGCTCGTTGAGTTCGACTCCGATGAGCCGGTGGTGGTTCTGTTTCTGGACGCGGGTCAGCAAACCGCCGCGGCCACTGCCGAGATCGAGCACGCTCGCGCTGGATGGAATCAGCTCGATGATGCGTTCGTAGTCGAGCCGCCGCTGGTGAAAAATACTGGTCGGGCTGTGGCCACGCGGCTCGCCGGTGTTGTCTGAATCGCCATTCGCCTCTGCGTTGCCAGCGAGGTTGTTGACAAACGCGCGAATCATCTCCCCGTAGCTGGCAAACTCGTTCGGCAACAGGAAGGCGTCGTGGCCGCAATCGCTCTGGACGTTGCAGTAGCTGACGGCCGCGTTGTTGGCGATGAGCGCGTTGACGATGTCACGCGACTGTTCCGGTGGGAACAACCAGTCGCTGGTGAAGCTCAGCACCAGCCAGCGGCACTGCGCGCGGCTGAGGGTGGCCGCCAGTTTCTCCGGCGTGTCGCCGAGGTCGAATAAATCCATCGCCATCGTGATCGCCATGTAGCTGTTGGCGTCAAAACGTTCGACGAATTTCGAGCCTTGGTAGCCAAGGTAGGAGCCAACGGAGAACGTCTTCTCGAATTCGATCGCGACGTCGCGCGGATGGAGCCGGTTCGCCTCGAACTTCTGCGTCATCGCTGCCGGCGAAAGGTAGGTGATGTGGCCGATCATTCGCGCGAGGGCGAGGCCGACATCGGGACCGTGCGGTTTGTCGTAGTACTGGCCACCGTGGAAGTGCGTGTCGCGTCGGATGGCGTTACGGCCAACGACGTCAAACGCAAGCGCCTGGCTTGTCAGCCGGGGCGATGTGGCGATCGGGATCGCGCCGCGCACGCGGTTGGGATGGCGCGTCGCCCACGTGAGAGTTTGATGACCGCCCATCGAGCCGCCGAGAACAGCGAGCCAGCGGTCAATCCCAAGATGATCCGCGAGCTGGCGCTCCGTTTCCACCATGTCCGCGACCGTGATGATTGGGAAATCGCGGCCGTAAGGTTTGCCCGTGTCGGGGTTGATGCTGCCAGGGCCGGTGGAGCCGCGGCAACCGCCGAGCAGGTTGGGGCAGACGACAAAGAACCGGTCCGTATCAATCGGCTTGCCCGGCCCGACGAGGATGTCCCACCAACCGGGATCGTCGTTCTCATCGTGCTTCGCGACGTGCGAATCGCCGCTCAGTGCGTGGCAGACGAGGATCGCGTTGTCGCGGGCGGCGTTGAGATGGCCATAGGTTTCATAGCAGAGCGTGACGCTCGGCAGACTGCCGCCCAACTCCAGAGTCACCGGCTTGTCGAATGTGACGGTCTGGGCGTAGCGGAGCGGTTTCGCGGTGCGAACGCTGTCACTGCTGTCAAAGAGTTTTTCTGTCATGCGTAACCTGGCGTCAATGTTGCGACGCCTTCAGCGCCTGGTCAAGGTCGGCGATGATGTCGCGCACGTCTTCAATGCCGATCGAGAGCCGCACGTATTCCGGCGACACGCCGGTCTTCTTCTGCTCCTCCGGCGTGAGCTGCGAGTGGGTTGTCGAGGCCGGATGAATGACGAGCGATTTCGCATCGCCGATGTTGGCGAGGTGGCTAAGGAGTTTGACGTTGTTGATCAGCTTGATGCCCGCTGCCGCGCCGCCCTTGATGCCGAAGCCCATGAGCGCACCGCAACCGTTCGGCAGATACCGGCAGGCATTGGCGTGTTGCGGGTGGCCCGGCAGGCCGGGGTAGTTCACCCACGCCACCGCAGGGTGCTTGCTCAGAAACTCCGCCACGGCTTGCGCATTCTGGCAATGACGCGGCATCCGCACGTGCAGCGTCTCGATGCCAAGCAGGAACAGGAACGCCGCGAACGGGCTCATGCATGCGCCGGTGTCGCGCAGCCAGTGCGTTCGGATATGGATGATGTAGGCAACGTTGCCGATCGACTTCAGCGCTTCGGTGAACACGGCGCCGTGATATGCCGTGTCCGGCGCGCAGAATTCCGGCCACTTTTTCGGGTTGTCCGCCCATGAAAACTTCGCGCTATCCACGATCGCGCCGCCAACATGGACGCCGTGGCCACCGAGGAACTTGGTGGTGGAATAGACGACAATATCGATGCCGTGTTCGATGGGCCTCAACAGTGCCGGGGTCATCACCGTGTTGTCGCAGATCACTGGCAGGCCGAGTTGGTGGGCGATGTCAGTGATCTTCTTGAAGTCCGGCACATCGTTCTTGGGGTTGCCGAGGCTTTCGAGATAGACGCAGCGCGTCTTGTCATCCACCAGCTTCCTGATTTCCTCCGGCTTGTTCGGGTCAAAGAACCGGACTTCGATCCCGAGCTTGCTTAGCGTTTGCGTGAACAGCGTCCACGTGCCGCCGTAGAGGCTTGTCGCAGAGACGAAGTTCTGGCCGGCGTGGGTAATGGTCAGGATTGCTGCCGTGATCGCCGCCTGCCCGCTGGCAAACGCCAGCGCCGCCGCGCCTCCGTCGAGCGCTGCGAGGCGCTTCTCCAGCACGTCGTTGGTCGGGTTAGACAGCCGCGAGTAGATATTGCCGAATTCCTTCAGCGCGAAAAGATTCGCAGCGTGCTCGGTGTCCTTGAAGACGTAGCTGGTGGTGGCGTAGATCGGCACGGCCCGCGACAGAGTCGTCGGGTCGGGCTCCTGGCCGGCGTGCAACGCCAGCGTTCCAAAGTGTAGGTCTTTCGATTGCTCGCTCATGGTCCTCAGTTTCTCTAATCTCTGTTCTGACACCGCATATCAGTTCGTATCATAGCACGGCGTCGCTGCAAATCATACCCGCACCGGTGGCACAAGCGCACTCTCTGTTTTGCGGACGGCGACGAAGAGACAGCGTCTGCTTGTTGCGTGCGAAACGTGGACGGTTCAACAAGGATTCGATAATCACCCGCGACGGAAAGGCGAATCATCGCGCGCCGGGCAGTGTCATTACGTTGGCGCCGCCGGCGGTGGCTTGAAGCGCCAGTTCGGCCAGCGCAGTCAGGTGGACCTGTTGCTGCCAGCTTCCGTCGCTCTGCTGCCGCGACTTGAGCGCCGTAACGAGGGCGGCGGTCGGTTTGGAGAAGACCTGGAAGCAAAGGATGGCGAGTGCCAGCGTCAGGGCGGACTGGCGGCTCTGCATCTGGCGTTCCAGGAACGCGAGGCCGCGCTCAATGGCCGGACGCGCAGCGGCCGAGTCCTGCAACGCCAGCGTGGCCAGCGCGGTGGTGGAGGGGAATCCTTGAAACGCCGCGCCATAGATGACGCGATTGCCGTAGTTCCAGCCGCCGTCCTCGCAGACTCGGTCCAGCAACAGCCGTTCCGCCTCCGCGATGCGCTCGTGACGACCGTGTCCGGCGAGCTTGAGAGCCAACAACGCATAGCTGGTTGGCTCGACCCAACTAAACGTGCCGCTGGCCCACGGCCAGCCTTGGAGCGCGCCGTTAAGGGTGATTTCCTCCCTCGGCTCCACGCGGCTGCCTTTCCACGCCAGCAAGCAGTTCGCCGCCTTGTCCCGCAAATCGCTGCGGACTCCCAGACGCGTCAGGGCGATCACAAACAGCGACGTGCTCCAATGTGGTTGGTTGTCCCCGATAAGTGTAAGCGCGCCCTCGCTGTTCATCCGTGATTGCAGCCAACGGATTGCCGCGTCGCGCGCAGCGCCAGCTTCGCGCCGGCCAGCCAGCGCCATCAAGCTCAGGCACGTTGGTTCCGGCGAAGGCTGCGTTCCTGGCCGGTATGGCCAACCGCCGCCCGGATCACTGGCCTTCAACAGAAAGTCTGCAGCGCTCATCAGGCGGTTCGTTCGGACGCTACTTCTTCTTCGCCGGCGGCTGGCTCTTCTTCGGCGGTTGCAGGCGCTGCAGCGCGTCGCGGGCCGCTTCAGGATGCTGGGCCTTGACGGCCGTAGCGATCTTCTTGACGGCCAGCTCCGTTTCGGCGCGGATGTTGGGGTTCGAGAGCAGCGGCAATACAAGCTTGAGCGCGTCCGGATGGGCGACGCCAGCGAGGGCGCCGAGGATCAGCTTGCGGTCGTCGGCGTTACGCGCAACGGCCAGCAACTGCCGGTAGCGATCGATCAACGCCACATCCGGCTTCGCATTCAGATCGCCCGCCAGACGCACCAGCCCACGCAGTGCGATCACGCGAAGCGTATCGGTCTCCGGTTGACGGCACACCGCCATCAACATGTCCCATGCGGCGACATTGGGCCACGTCGCCAGCGAGCGCACCGCCGCTGCGCGGATGCGAGCCTCCTTGTCCGCACAGGCCGCCTTCAGTTCGGCCAATGCCTTCGCATCGCCGGCGCTCGGCAACAGACGTAACAGCGAGCAGCGACCCTCAAGGTCGGAACACTTCGCCATCCTCGCCATGACCGCATCCGTGCGCCGCCCCGGGTCGGTTACCCTCTGCATGGTGCGCACCGCAGCACTCTCGGCGTCGGAACGGGCGTCATCGGCGCTCATGCCCACCAAGCGTTCAAGCACCGCCGGCAGGTCGTCTGCCGTGGCGAGCTTCCCAACCGCCTGAAACGCGGCCTGCGCCGTTGCCACATCGAAAGCGCTGGCTTCGGTCAGTAACGCTGGCATCGCCACATGGGCGCCGCGCCGCGCCAGCACGGAGCAAAGACGGACTTTCGACTCGGCGGGAGATGGTTTCAGTTCGGCCACAATCGCCTGATCAGTGGCCGAGCCGCCACGAAGACCGACGAGAGCCGTCTCAATGTCTTGGAGTTCTTCGGGCGACTTCTCGCCTGGCATAGCCCCCACCAACAGCGGCACGGCAGAAGCACCCTCCAGCCGGCCCACTGCAGCGATGGCAGCACGGCGCACGGCGACGTCAGCAGCGGAAACCTGTGCGTTGATGGCTGCGCACACGGCCTCATCCCCCCGGCTCGCAAGCGCCTCGATCATGCATACCTGCTCGCACGGCTGGAGCTTCGACAGTTCCGCCGCGAACTTCTTGGACGCGTCGCGGGACTTCAACGAGCCGATGGCCGCGATTGCCACCGGTTTCAGTTTGGCGTCCGAGCCGTGAATCGCGTTGAGAATGCGTTGCTCGCCGTCGTCCTTCTCAAGCCGCAGCAGAGCGCCAAACGCCCCGCGGCGAATGTTGTCCGGCTGCGCCGGCTGGAGCAGTTCCTCGCAGATTGCCGTCGCACCCTTGCTGTCGCCTGTGGCGGCAAGGGTTTCCGCCACGCGCAGCGAGGCATCAGCCACAATACGGGCCAAGGCCGGCTTCGCTTCCTTGCGCAACCCGGCGATGACCTTGCGGGCCGGCTCGTTGGCAATCTTGCCCAAGGCCACAATGGCGGTGCTGGCCACAAGCGCATCGTTGTCGCGCGCCATCTCCGAGAGCGATTTCACCGCTTCCGTGTCGCGCCGGTTGCCCAGCGTAGTGACAATCTGCAAGCGCGCCCGGCCTCCTGCACTGGCCAGGGCGGTGCGAAGAACGCCGTTGACCTTGGCCGACGGATACACGCCCAGCGCCAGGCAGGCGATGCCGACGGTCTCTTCCTTCTTCAGCAACTCCGCCAGGGCCGGCAGCGAGGCGTCGGTGCCGATGGCCGCCAGTTGCTGGCAAGCGAACCGGCGGGCCTCAAAGGTGGCTCCCGGCGCAAGCAACTTGATCATGGCGGCTTCGAGTTCGGCGCGCAACGCGGGCGTGGCGGCTGAGTCGCGGAGCAGTTGCTCGAACTTCCGCAGCGGCTCGACGCTCTGGCCAGATTCGTATTTCGCGGCGGCGTCAATGAGGGGGGACAGGTCGGCGGCTTGCAGCGGCAACGCCAGCGCAATGCCGATAGCGGCCAGGAGGACGGAGGTTCGGTGATTCATAGTGTGTTCCTTTCCAAAAATTTCAGCGGCTAGACCAACCACGGCGCGCGCGGTTCGCGGTGGCGCATGCGGTTGGCTTCTTCGCAATCGAAGCTTTCCTTCACCGGATCCCAACGCAGTTTCCGGCCCAGACGCAGGCCGATGTTCATCGCCTGGCAGATGGTCTGCGAGCGATGGGCCGCCTCCGGATGACAAATGGTCGGGCGGCGGCTGCGCATGGAATCGAGCAGATTACGGACGTGGTCACCGGCGTTGGTCCAACTGATACCAGCGGAGCCGCGCAGATTGAGAATGGACTTCGGTTCGGCTGTGACCTCATTGGTTTCGTCGTCCACCTGAATCCAGCCCTCGTCGCCAATGTAGCGAATGTAGCGGTCCTTGAAAGTCTTCCGCGAATACATGACGCACTTGATGCCGTCCGCGTAGCGGCAATGAACCTCCGCCGTGACAGGCGTCTCGCTCATGTATTTCACCGGGTCGGGCCAAGTGCATTCGCCCTCAAACTCCACCGGACCGGTGTGGTCACGGTGCAACGCCCACTGCATCTGGTCGGTATAATGGCAACCCATGCCGATGATCGGACCTTCGCCGGTATCCCAGAAATAGTTCCAGCCGTTGACACGCTCAGGCACAAACGGCCGCCATTGCACTGGGCCGAGCCAGGTATCGTAATCCCAGCCCGCCGGAACCGGTGTGGCTTTACCATGCCCGACCGTCGGACCGGTCCAGACCTGAATCTCCACCGTATGCAGCCGGCCGATGCGGCCCTGCCGGACCATCTCGACGGCAAACCGGTACGAAGCGGTCGAGCGCCGTTGCGTGCCTCCCTGGTAGATCGTGCCGTGGCGGCGGCATGTCTCCACCAGCTTGCGGCCTTCGCTGATGCACATCGAGATCGGCTTCTCGCAGTACATGTCCTTGCCGGCGCGCGCCGCGTAAACCGAGGCCGTTGTGTGCCAGCGGTCGCCGGTGGCGATGAACACGGCGTCAACATCCTTCTGCGCCAGCAGTTCCTGGAAGTTCGAGAACATGCGGCAATCCTGGTTGCCGTAGTGCTTGTCGATCATTTCCTTGGCCGACTTCATCCGGTCTTCACGGCAGTCGCTTACCGCGGTGAAGACAATGTCGGGTTGCGCAAGGAAGTTGGGCATGACGTGGCGTGCGCGACCGCCAATGCCGATGTTGGCGAAGACGATGCGATTGCTGGGCGCAACAGTGCCGTTGAGGCCCAGCGCGGAGGCCGGGACCAACAGCGGCGCCGTCAGGGTCGTGGCGGTTCGCTGCAAGAACTGACGGCGGTTCATGACATACCTCCTTACACGCACCACGGAGCGCGCGGCTCGCGCCACGTCATCCGGTTGGCGTCTTCATCGTTGAACTTCTCCGTGGCCGGATCCCACTTCAGCTTGCGGCCGAGCCGGGCGCTGATGGTCATTGCTTCGACGATGCTTTGCGCACGGTGGCCGACTTCGGGATTGCAGTCCGCGGGCCGGCGGCTGCGGATGGAAGCAAGGAAGTTGCCAATGTGGCCGCCCGCGTTGGACCAGCTTACGCCGCCGGCTTTCTTCAGGCTCAGGATGGATTTCGGCTCGGCTGTGACTTCGTCGGTGTCGTCGTCCACCTGAATCCATCCCGCGTCACCGATGTAACGGATGTAGCGGTCCTTGAACCCGCCGCGTTGGAAGATGACGCCTTGAATACCGTTGCTGTAGCGGCAGCGGAAGGTGCCGGAGATGGCTGTTTCGCTCATGAACTTCACCGGATCGGGCCAGACGATGTCAGAGGTTTCAAACTCGACCGGGCCGGTGTTGTCAGTGCCGAGTACCCACTGCATCTGGTCAGTATAATGCGTGCCCATGTCGGTGTGCATGCCCTCGCCGGTGTCCCAGAAACACATCCAGCCGTGGCCTTGGACGCGACCGGGGACGTAGGGGCGCCATTGCACCGGGCCGAGCCACATGTCGTAGTTCCAGCCATCCGGCACCGGTGCTGGTTTCTGATGAGGCACCGTGCTGCCGCACCAAACCTGGCTCTCGACTGTGTGAACGCGCCCGATCTTTCCCTGGAGCACCATGTCACGCGCGAACCGATACGACGCCGTCGAACGGCGCTGGGTGCCGGCCTGATAGATCGTGCCAAGCTGGCGGCAGGTCTCAACGAGCTTGCGGCCCTCCTTGAGGGTGAGGCTGATCGGCTTCTCGCAGTAGACGTCCTTGCCGGCGTGCGCGGCAAACATCGAGGCCGTGGCGTGCCAGCGGTTGCCAGTGGCGATGAGCACGGCGTCAATGTCCTTCTGCGCGAGCAGGTCGCGGAAGTCCGGATAGGCGCGGCAGTCCTTGGTGCCGTAGCGCGTGTCAATCAACTCCTTGGCCGACGCGAGTCGTTCCGCGCGGGCGTCGCTGACGGCCACCCACTGGATTTCGGCAAATGAAAGGAAGTTCGGCAGGATATAGCGCGCGCGATTCCCGATGCCGATGCCGCCAAAGACGATGCGGTTGCTCGGCGCGACGGCCCCGTCGAGGCCAAGGACGCGGCCCGGCACAATGAGCGGCACGGCGGTAAGGGCTGCGCGTTGGAGGAACTGGCGGCGGGAGAGGCGGCACGGTTTCGTTTGCTTCATAAGAACCTCATCATTGGATGAGCGGCGAATCATCGTGGCTATCATCATCTTCACGAAGCTGCCTCTTGTAAAGAAATTCGTGATGAACGAACAGCCGGCGCGCGCTGGTTTATTTGAAGTGAGATTTTGGTTGCGACACCGCCCGGATTCGCTTAGACAGAATGCCGCCAATCTCCGGGTTTTCACTTTAGCTCTGGACATTTGGCTCTATCAGTCAGGTATCTCATGTCATCCGAAGCACAAGCTCAAATTGTCGAAGGCGTTTTGGAATTTGCCGAGAAGGGTTACGGTTTCCTCCGCAACCCCGCCAAGGCGTTTCAACCGAATCCGCTGGATCCATTCGTGTCCGCCGACACGATCCGCCAGTTTCGCCTGCGCGAAGGACTGGTCGTCCGCGGTCTGCCCGGCCAACCCGATCGCGGCCGCGGCCGCAACAGCCCGCCGCTGGCCAGGATCGAAACCGTGAGCGGCATGGCGCTGGAGAAGTGGGTCGAGGTGAAGTCGTTCGACAAACTCACGCCGATCAACCCGAAGGAACGATTCGTTTTTGAAACCACACCCGACATCGTCACGATGCGCGTGGTGGATTTGCTGACGCCCATTGGCAAAGGCCAGCGTGCGCTCATCGTCTCGCCGCCGCGCTCCGGCAAAACCACGCTGCTCCAGCAGATGGCGGCCGCGATTACCAAGAACCACCCGGAGACCTACCTCATCGTGCTGCTCATTGATGAGCGGCCTGAGGAAGTCACCGATTGGCGGCGTACCGTCAAAGGCGAGGTGATCGCATCCTCCAACGACATGCCACTGGAGAATCACGTGCGCGTCAGCCGGCTTGCGGCTGAGATGGCCAAGCGCCGCGTCGAGATGGGACAGGACGTGTTCATGGTGCTTGATTCCATCACCCGCATGGGCCGCGCGTTCAACTCCGTCACCGGCACCAGCGGACGCACAATGACCGGCGGTCTCGACAGCCGCGCGCTGGAAATCCCGAAGCGCATCTTCGGCGCCGCGCGCAAAGCAGAGGAAGGCGGCAGTCTCACCACCGTCGCCAGCGCGCTCATTGAGACCGGCTCGCGCATGGACGAGTTCATCTTTCAGGAGTTCAAAGGCACCGGCAACATGGAACTGGTGCTCAACCGCAAGGTTGCTGAGCAACGCATCTGGCCCGCAATGGACATCGGCCAGAGTGGCACGCGGCGCGAGGAACTGCTTATTCCGCCCGCCGACTTGGAGAGGATCGCCCTCCTGCGCCGGGGGATCGTTGGCATGGCGCCCGAAGCGGCGATGGGTGGCCTCGTTACCGCTCTGAACAAGACCAAGTCCAACAAGGAATTCCTGACGCAACTTGGTCGCAGCTCCGGCTTGCGTCTGTAAGAGCGTCAAAGAGTCGGACTGCAGGCCGCTGGGAATCTGGTTTCTCTCACGATCCCATTTCCTTTAACGCTGGTTGAGCGCCTTCAAAATGGCGTCGGCCACGGCTTCCCCTTGGAGTGTCTTGCCCTTGCCATTGTAATGAACGTTGCCTTTGCTCGCGGTTAGTCTCTCGATGTCGCCGACGACCAGACCGTAGAGGTCGTTGATCGGGATGCCGGCTTCCTTCATCACTTTCCCGGCAATCGCGTTGCGCGCCAGCGCCGTGGCGTTTCCCTTCTCGTCCAGTGCCACGCCTTTCTGGCTGGACGGGACGGGCGTCGTGTTCGCCCAGATTAGTTTCGCGTGCGGAGCCAGCTCGCGCAGTTTCTTGACGTAATCACGCAGGCTCGACTCGTAGTCCTGGCCGGTCACGTGACCGCCGTGCAGGCCGTTGTTGAAGTGGATGACCGCGTGCCGGTAACCCTCGATTGCATAGGCCGTTTCCTTCAACCAACCGGGATCGGAGATCGCCTTGGACGTGGCCAGCGTGTCCACATTGGCCTTGCCCTTGAGCCGTTCCTTGACCACGCCGCCGTAACCGACTGAAATCGAGTCGCCGATCAACAGGACGCGCGGCAGTTTCTGATCGTTGGTGTTTTCCCATCTGAGGTTGCACCACTCGATGGTCTCGCGCCGGACGGCGGTCTGGCTGTTTGCAACCGCAATCCCTCCAAGGATGACGGCGGCCAGAAAGATTCGCACAATGGACATTTTCATTTTGTCTCCTTTATTCGATAAGCGGCGATGCCGGCTGTGTCTGTGGGACCCATGAATCCCGGCCCGCCGGCGGCCACGTAGCCGCGGCTCGCGCCGCCAGCGTCGGGACTGACCCAGAAGGAGTAGAGCGAGCCGTTCTTCAAGTGGAACCGGAACCTAACCGGTCGGCCCGCGAGCTTCGACAGGTCGCGTCCGCCACGCCAACTCACGGGCAGTAACGTCTTGTCGCCATGGATCGGCTGGCAGTTTGCCCGCGTGAATGGTGCGATCGGCTCGCCACGTTCATCGAGAGCTTCCACGCGGAGTTCACCTTTGGGCGCGGCGAGGTTGACGAAGAGATGGTTGCCGCTGAAGCGTACGCAGCGCGTCGTCAGTGTGGCCCCGGTGTCACTGGCATCCATCGAGGCGAAACCGTCACGGCGCAGGATTGCCAGGCCAGTGCTCGCGCCGGCGTCATGAAAGTTGCAGCCGGGAAAACCTTTTCCGGCCCGGCCGCTGACGTAGAAGTAGAGCTTCTCTCCAACGACCAAACAGCAGCCGCCGACACTCTGCACGTTACCCCAGTTCCAGTCGCCCATCTTTTCCGACACCGGACAGAACGGTCGCCGGTCGGGGCGGTCCCAATGGAATCCATCGCGGCTGAATCCGACGCAAATGGAATTCTGCTTCGGCCGACCAAGTTGATTGAGTTCGATGGCCTTCGGCGTCTGCTTCGCACCGCGATAGTCGCCGCGCCAGACGCTGAACAGCCCGACCAGCACGCTCTCGTAGGCCGCGCAGTCGAGGTTGTAGAGCTGCGGCTGCGTGAGCAGATCGTCGCGTTTCCAGTCGGCGTTGTCGGAGGCCACCCAGACGACCGGCTCTTTCTTTTCTGAAACCTGCGGCGTGAAATTGAAGAAGTCCGTCGTCTCCCAATAGTGCCGGCTGCGGCCACGCTTGGAGCCGCTGCGGATGCTGAACACCCACCGCTCGCGAAACGGATTGTAGAAGAACGAGCTGCGGTCGCCGGTCTTGGAGCCGTCGCCCGCCTTGGTCCAGTGGATGCCGTCAGCCGACCGGAACAGCGAGAACATCCCGCCGCCGGCATAGACCGCCATCTTGAACCGCTGCTGCGGGTCCGTTGCGTTGTGATCGAGCCAGACCGTGTTGGAATCGCGCCCGCCTTTGAGTACGATGTTGGTGTCCGGCACCACGTCGAGTTTCGGTTTCTCCCAACGGATGCCGTCCTTCGATATCGCGTAGCAGGTCTGGCCGCCACCGTGGCCCGCGTAATACCACATCTTGAAGAGCTTGTCCTTCGCGTCGAACCACACGCCATCGCTGAACGGCATCACGGCCGGCCCGCGTCCCGCCGATTCCCACGGCTGGTCCGGTTTCAGGATCGGGCTGGCGGCGTGATATTCGGGCGCGTGAAACGTCCGCTTTAGCGTCGTACTCTCGATGAGGAAATCGTCCACGAACAACTGCCGCCCCACGTCAATCGGGATGACGGCCGGCGGCGACGCGAGGTAAGGCGGCGTGACCGGGTTCTCAGGAAAATCCGCCAGCCGCGGCGGCCATTCCGCCGGCAGCGCGATGCCGTTGTAGAGGGTTTCTGCCGACGCTGCGCCCGCCATGCCGATGGCGACGAGCCAGCCAATCCAGATGCGCGTTTTCATGCTCAATCCTCCTCGGTTCTCGCGCCGCGAGGTGAGCGTGGTGGTTTACCACTTCACCTGCACAACGCGTTTCTTGCCAAACCTGTCCACGTAGAAAAGTTGTTTATGCTGGCAGCCGTATTCGTGGACGAGCTTGGTGATCTTCACATCAAAACAACAGTATTCGGCGATCTCCATCAATCTGCCCTCCTTCCACCATTGGAGGGCCTCCAAGCCGTCGGCGATCTTCTCGCAGCCGAGCGTGCCGGTTGCAAACGCATCCAGCGGCAGCTTGCGTCCGACGACCTTCTCCAGTTCCACCAGCAGGTCCAGCGTTGGCGCTTGCGTCAGGTCCAGCGGCGTGTAGCCCGCCAGCACCTCGTAATCGAAGTTGATGATATTATACCCGACGACGAGATCGGCCCGCAGCAACGCCTTGACCAGGTCGTCGACGTGCTTCTCGTCGAAGATCTCGTAGCTCTGGGTGGCGGTGGAGAAGATGACGCCGATCGACATCTTCATATCGCGCTTCTTGTCCCATCCACCCACGTCCGCAGCCGATTTCTGCGTCTCAAGGTCGAAATAGACGATGTTCTTGCTCATGAAGCTGTCAGCCATCAGCCGTCAGCTATCCTTACGCCATCTTCCGCGTGATGGAATACCACCAACCGTCGTAAAGGTCGGCGACGGTCCATTTGCAGGCGACCTTGCCGGCTTTGATCGACAGTGCTTTGCCGCCGACGGTGCCAATAACAGCGGCGGGCACACCCTGGGTCTTCAATTGCGCGATCACGGCGTCGGCGTTCTCTTTCGCGACGCTCAGGACGATGCGCGATTGTGCTTCGCCGAAGAGCAGTGCGTCGAGCCGCGTGCCTTTGGCGAAGGCACTGAGATTCACCTTGGCGCCAATGAGTTCGGGTGTATTGCGGCCGGGATGCTTTGAGATGCAGCTTTCGGCCAGCGCGACGGCGAGGCCGCCCTCGCTGCAATCGTGCGCGCTCTTGATCTTGCCGGCGCAAATGAGCGCGAGCACGGCGTCCTGAAGCTTCTTTTCCGTCGCGAGGTCAAGCCGCGGCGGAAGACCCGCTTTGATGTGGTGCAGTCGCTTGGCGTATTCGCTGCCGCCGAGGCCGAGATACGGGTCGGCGTTGTCCACAGCGTCGCCGGCGAGGATGATCACGTCGCCGCGGTTCTTGAACCACTGCGTTGTAATATGCGCCGCGTCGTCAATGAGGCCGACCATGCCGATGACAGGCGTCGGGTCGATCGCGCCGGTGGGGCTTTCGTTATAGAAGCTGACGTTGCCGCCCGTGATCGGCGTGTTGAAGGTATTGCAGCCTGCGGTGATGCCCTTCGCAGCCTCGCGAACCTGGAAGAAGATCTCCGGCTTCATCGGGTTGCCGAAGTTGAGGTTGTCGGTGGACGCGAGCGGCTGGCCGCCGGAGCAGACGATGTTGCGCGCCGCCTCGGCTACCGCGATGGCGCCGCCGGTTTGGGGATCGAGGTAGCAGTAGGTGCCGTTGCAGTCCGTGGTGATGGCGAGATAGCGGTCTTTCGCCGGCGGCGAGCTGAGCTTGAGTCGCACAACGGCAGCGTCACTGCCAGGGCATACGACGGTGCGTGTCTGGACCATGTGGTCGTATTGGCGATAGACCCAGTTCTTCGATGCGACGCTCGGCGACGCGAGCAGTTCTGGCAGAACCTTCTGCGGATCGCTGAGCGGCGGGAGTTCGCTGACCTTCCATGCGCGCGTCTTGGCGAAATAGCCGGGTTCCTTCGACTCGCGATAATAGACCGGCGCGTCGTTGGCGAGCTTTGCGGCGGGAATCTCAGCGACGACTTTGCCGTGGTTCTTCACGCGCATCAGGCCGGTGTCCGTGACAAAGCCGATCTCGGCCCACGGGAGGTCCCACTTGTCGAAAATGCGTTGCACTTCAGCCTCGCGGCCTTTTTGGACGATGACCAGCATGCGCTCCTGGCTCTCGCTCAGCATGATCTCGTAAGGCGTCATGCCCGGCTCGCGCTGCGGAACCTTCGCGAGGTCAATCTCGATGCCCGTGCCAGCGCGCGAGGCGGTCTCGCACGTCGAGCAGGTCAGGCCCGCCGCGCCCATGTCCTGGATGCCAACAACGGCGTCGGTTTGGAGCAGTTCGAGCACGGCTTCGAGCACGAGCTTCTCCATGAACGGGTCGCCGACCTGCACCGCGGGCCGGTCCTCGTGCGATTCCTCGGTCAGTTCGCGCGACGCGAACGCCGCGCCCGCGAGGCCGTCACGGCCCGTGGCGGGGCCGACGTAGAAAACGGGGTTACCCGTGCCCTTGGCCGCGCCGCGCGCGATCTGCTCGTGGCGCAGGATGCCGAGGCAGAGCGCGTTGAGCAGCGGGTTGCCCTCGTAGCTCTCGTCGAAATACACCTCGCCGCCAACCGTGGGCACGCCGATGCAGTTGCCGTAGTGGGCGATGCCGCCGACGACGCCGGCGAAGAGCCGCTTGTTGCGCCGCGCGGCCTCGTCGTCGCCTTCAATCGGTCCGAACCGCAGCGAGTTCATGTTCAGGATCGGCCGCGCGCCCATCGTGAAGATGTCGCGCAGGATGCCACCGACGCCCGTCGCCGCGCCTTGGAACGGCTCGACGGCGCTGGGGTGATTGTGGCTCTCGATCTTGAACGAGATGGCCCAGCCATCGCCGATGTCGGTGACGCCGGCGTTCTCCTCGCCCGCGCCGACGAGGATCTTCGGGCCTTTGGTTGGGAAAGTTTTCAGCACCGGCTTGGAGTTCTTGTAGGAACAGTGCTCACTCCACATCACCGAGAAAATACCCAGCTCGGTGAAGTTCGGCTCGCGGCCGAGGATGCCTTTGATGCGTTCGAATTCTTCCGGCGTGATGCCGTGGTCGGCGATGATTTCGGGGGTAATAACAGGTTCGTTCATTGCGCTTGGCTCCCGCGCAGCTGGTTCAAGATGCTTTCGAAAACGACCCGGCCGTCGGTGCTGCCGAGTGTTTCTTCGGAGGCGCGCTCGGGGTGCGGCATCATGCCGCAGACGTTGCGTGCTTTGTTGCAGATTCCGGCGATGTTCTCGACCGCGCCATTCGGACTGGCGGTGTCAACAACCTTGCCTTTGGCATCCACGTAACGGAATAGAATCTGATTGTTCTTCTTCAATTCGGTGATCGTTTCCGGGTCGGCGAAGTAGCAGCCCTCGCCGTGGGCCACGGGAACGCGAATGATCTGTTTTCGTCGTGCGGCGTTTGTGAACGGCGACCGTGTCGTTTCGACGCGCAGGTAAATGTGCTCGCAACGGAACTGGAGCGAGCGGTTGCGCAGCAGCGCGCCGGGCAGCAGGCCGGCTTCGCAGAGGATCTGGAAACCGTTGCAGATGCCGATGACAAGCTTGCCTTTGGCGGCGTGGTCGGCGACGGCCTTCATCACGGGCGAGAAGCGCGCGATGGAGCCGGTGCGCAGGTAGTCGCCATAGCTGAAGCCGCCCGGCACGACGATGCAGTCGAGGTCGCCGATGTCGGTGTCCTTGTGCCAGAGGTAGCGGGCTTCCTGTTTGAGGACGTCCTGCAAGACCCAGAGTTTGTCGAGGTCGCAGTTGGAGCCGGGGAATTGGATGATGCCGAATTTCATGACGTGATGCGTATTGCGAAACGCGGAAGCGGCTCAGCCCTCAAGTTCGACGCGGTAGTCCTCGATGACCGGATTGGAGAGGATGCGATGGCACATCTCATCGAGTTGTTGTTTTGCCGCAGCCGGATCGGTTGCTTTCAACTCGATCTCCATGTATTTGCCGATGTGGACATCGCCGACGGCAGCGTAGCCGAGCGAGTGGAGCGCGTTGGCGACAGCCTTGCCTTGCGGGTCGAGCACGGCTTTTTTTGGGGTGACGTAAATCTTCGCTTTCATGTTATTCGATGCCGAGTTTCTTGAACGTCCAGTTCACGTGTTTGAAATGTTGTTTCAGGTCGCAGGCCTGTTCGAGCTCTTTCTTCGACAACCGTTTTGAAATCTCCGGATGCGCCTTCATGTTCGCGAGCAGGCTGTCGGTGCCGCGCCAGGTCTTCATCGAGGCGTCCTGCACCCACTTGTAAGCTTCCTCGCGCGTCGCACCGCGTTTGACCAGCGCCAGCAGCACGCTCTGACTGAAGAACAGGCCCTTCGACTTCCAGAGATTGGATTCCATGTTCTCCGGATAGACCAGCAACTGGTCCACGACCTTCGTCAACAGCGTGAGCATGTAGTCGAGCAGTGTGCAGGAATCAGGGAAGATGACGCGCTCCACCGAGCTGTGCGTAATGTCGCGCTCGTGCCAGAGCGCGACGTTCTCCATCGCCGCCAGCGCGTTGCCCCGGAGCACACGCGAGAGGCCGGCAAGCCGTTCGCAAGTGATCGGGTTTCGCTTGTGCGGCATGGCACTGCTGCCCTTCTGGCCTTCGCCGAAATACTCTTCCGCCTCCAGCACTTCGGTGCGCTGGAGGTGGCGGAACTCCGTCGCCCAGCGTTCGACCGAGGAGCCGATGACGGCCATCGCCGCCTGAAACTCCGCGTGCCGGTCGCGCTGGATGATCTGTGTCGAGAGCGTCGCCGCCTTCAGGCCCAGCTTCTTGCAGACATAGTCCTCGATCTTCGGGTCGAGATGCGCGTGCGTGCCAACGGCGCCGCTGATCTTGCCCACACGACAGGCTTCCCTGGCGTTCTCCAGTCGTTGGATGGCGCGGCCAAACTCGTCATACATCAGTGCCATCTTCAGCCCGAACGTGATCGGCTCGGCGTGGATGCCGTGGCTGCGGCCGATCATCGGCGTCAACTTGTGCTCGCGGGCGCGGCGGGCGATGACCTCGCGGAGCGCGCGCAGGTCGTCGAGCAGAATATCGGCGCTCTGTTGAATCTGGACGGCCATCGTTGTGTCCAGCAGGTCGCTGGAGGTCATGCCGTAATGCAGCCAGCGCGACGACGGGCCAATGTTTTCGTTCACGCACGTCAGGAACGCGATGACGTCGTGGTTGGTGAGCCTCTCGATCTCGCGGCAGCGCTCGATGTCGAACTTGGCGCGTTTCTTGATGACGGCGAGGTCGGCCTTTGGCACGAGGCCCGCCTTGCTGAGGGCCTCGCAGGCAAGGATTTCGATCTGGAGCCAGATTTCCAGCTTGCGCTGTTCGGTCCAG
Source organism: Verrucomicrobiota bacterium (assembly GCA_016235595.1). Taxonomy (GTDB): domain Bacteria; phylum Verrucomicrobiota; class Verrucomicrobiia; order CAIQCK01; family CAIQCK01; genus CAIQCK01. The sequence continues at coordinate 264,521 of JACRJX010000041.1, read as the reverse complement.
ATTTCCCGCATCGGCTGTCGTGAATATCGCGTTATCATGGAAAGGAGCTTTATACGGGCCGCGGGAGGGAAAGTCAACGCACCCAAAATGTAACAATTCGCGTTTCAGCCCGGCGTTGAAACACCGGCGGCGCGCATCTATGCTGCCGCCCATGAAACGGTTCTGGTTGCTATCGGTGCTTGTGGTGGCGTGGACGGCGGGCGCGCAGGTTCCCAATCCATCGTTTGAACAAGGCGGCGGCAACGCTCCCGACGGCTGGAAGCTCTCGGCGCCGCCGGGCGAGTGGAGCGCACAAGGCCGCACCGGCGCGCACTGCGTCGCCGTGACGGGTTCGGGCGAGGACTCGAACTTCTGGCGATGCGACGGCGTGAAGTTCGAGCCGTCGCGCCTCTACCGGTTCTCATTTTATGCGCGTTGCGCGCCGGGAACGACGGGCAGCCTCATCAGCGGGCCGTCGTTCGCCAACCGCGACCTGCCGGTGAGCGACTCGTGGGACCGAAAATCGTTTGTGTTCACAGTGCCGACAGTCGTGTCGCCGGGCGCCTGCCTGCGGCTGGGTCACTGGCACATGAAAGGCACAGCGATGTTCGACGACGTGGAACTGAGGCCGGTGCAGGCAGTCCACGCACGCATCGCCGGCGTCGAACTCGGCCAGGGCGAGACGGTGAGCGACAGCCTCTACCGGTTCCACACGCAGTTGGGCGGCGATGGCGGCAACTACTCGCATCCGCTTGACGCGCACATGGCGGGGTTCAACAGCAACCGCTGGACGTTCGGCCCCGGCGGCTATGTCGTCTACAAGCATCAGGTCGGCAGCCACACGCAGCGGAACGGCAAGGTGACGATCAACATCTGCCATTACCAGGGAGGGCGGTGCATGGTCGAGATGAGTTTCGACCGGCTGACGTGGACATCGGTGGGCGAAACCGCCGGCTTGGGAGAGCACGCGGTGGAACTGCCAGCGCGGATGTTCCCTGCGGCCGTGGTTTATGTGCGGCTGCGCGCCGAGAGTGGAACAGAGAAGGAGAAGCCGAAATCCGCGTCGTTTCAAGTCAGCAGCTACACTTACGAGGCGCAGTTGGCCGGGCGGACCACCGACGGCCGCGGGCGGACGGATTTCGTCGAGATCCAGCAATCGGACAAGCTGTTGAATGCCGCCTGCGAGACGCTCGGCGATCCGCTGCCCGGCGGCGATCACAACTCAATGTGGCGGTTGCGGAACGATTCCGACGAGCAGACCAAGGTGCTTGCCACGCTGGAAGTGTGGCGTGGCGATCAGCGCGTCTCGACGTCCAGCAGGGGCGTCACGCTTTATCCCGGCCACTCGGAGGTGGTTGAACTGGGTTACGATGTGCATGACGCCGGTGAGTACGAATTGCGGTTTGTCGAACGTGACCTGCGGAGCCAGCGGGAGCTCTTTGCAGCGCGTGTGTCTCTGAGCGTGCCGATGCTGTTTGCGTCTGACTACGGCTGGCGGCTCAGCGAGGAGAAAGCCCATGTTGGACTCTGGTGGTGCGAATCAGCGCGGAAGATCAGCCGGGAGCGGCCCATACCGAAAGGCAATCCGCAGTCGCTGATCCGCATCAGCGCTGCGCGCAACGAACGGGAGAGCTTCCAGATCGCGATCAACCCGTTGAAGACGGTGCCAAAGGTCAGCGTCAGCGTCAGCGACCTTCGCGGGCCGCGCGGCGCAAAGATCCCGAGCGAGAACGTTGCCGTCCATCGCGTCGGCTACGTGCGCGTGGGCACGCCGACCGACGAGACCGGTGTGGCCGAAACGTGGCCCGACCCATTGCCGCCGCTGGCGCAGGGCGAGGAGTTCACGGCGGACGTGGGCCGCAACACGCCACTGTGGTTCACTGTGTTCGTTCCCGACGGTGTGCCGGCGGGTGACTATCAAGGCGTGATTGAGCTGAAAGAAAAACCACGGTCAAAGTTCGACCGCTCGGCGTGGAAGGCGAAGGTGCCGCTGCGCGTGCATGTCTGGAATTTCACGCTGCCGAAGGAGACGCGCCTGAAAACGGCGCTCGGCGTCAGCGTGGAGGCGGTGAAGGCGTATCACAATCTCACCACCGACGAGGAACTGGCGGCGGTGTGGGACAAATACATGCAGAACTTCGCCGCGCACCGCATCTCGCCCTACTGGCCGATGGGCAGGGCGAGGATCGGCATCCAGTTCGACAAGACCGCCAACCCGCCGCGCGTGAAGCTGGACTGGACGCAGTTCGACGCGGCGGCGACGCGCTATCTGGATGAGTTCGGTTTCAACACGTTCCGGCTGCCGTTGCAGGGGACGGGGTGGGGCGGCCAGGGCAAGCCGTGGCACGATGGAGAGTTTGGCGGGTTCAAACAGGGCACGCCGGAATACGAGGCGTTGTGGGGCGACTACGCGCGGCAGCTTGTGGACCATCTCGAACAAAAAGGCTGGCTGCACAAGGCGTATCTCTATTGGTATGACGAGCCGGAGCGGAACGACTACGCGCCCGTGCGCCGCAACAACGAGCAGATCAAGCGCCTTGCACCGAAACTGGCGCGAATGTTGACGGAAGAGCCAGGACCGGAGCTGATCGGCGCTGTGGATATCTGGTGCCCGGTGACGCCGAACCACCGGCCGGACATCTGCCGCGAACGCCAGCGCGCGGGCGAGCACATCTGGTGGTATATCTGCTGCTGGCCGCACGCACCGTATTGCACCGAGTTCATTGACCACGCGGCGGTCGAGCTGCGGACATGGCTGTGGCAGACGTGGGGCTACGGCGTCGAGGGCATCCTCATCTGGGAAACCAACTGGTGGAACCAGCGCACGCGGTTCAAGCCGCCCGCGCGGCAGAATCCGTGGGAAGACCCGATGAGTTACAGTGAGAGCGGCACGTGGGGCAACGGCGACGGCCGTTTCATCTATCCGCCCAACCGCGACAACGACCGGAAGCAGAAATTCCTTGATGGCCCCGTCAGCTCGCTCCGTTGGGAAATCCTGCGCGACGGCGTCGAGGACTACGAGTATTTCGCGTTGCTGCGCGAGCTGCTGAAATCGAAGCCGGACGCGGCGGCTGAGGCGCTGCTGAAAGCGCCCGCGTCGGTCTTCACCGACATGACGCACTTCAGCACCGACCCGACGCCGCTGCTGCAACATCGCGAGAAGCTGGCGCGAGCCATCGAGCGGCTGAGCAGGGAGTGAGGACAGGATGTTTCCGGCCCGTGGCCACTGCATGCGCTGTTCAGCTTGGGCGTAAATTGCATTGTCTCACGCCAGTGCGTTGCTAAACTGTCTGGCGTGATTCGATACCTTCTACTCTCAATCATCGCCGTTGCGCCGTTGTTCGCGCAGACGCCGGCCGCCAAACCGGCCCTGCCGGCGGCGGACGTGGTGCTGAAGTACCACGACACGCGGCTGGCTGCCGTGAAATCGTGGCAGGCCAACTTCATCAAGAACATCAGCGAAGGCTCCCTTTCCGTCGTCCAGAGCGGCACGGTGCGTTTCATGCGCCAGCCGGCGAGCGGACCCGGCCAGCCCGCCGTCGAGAAGGGCCGCGCGGATTTCATGATGCAAATCAAAGGCCGCGACCTCGGCCAGACCATTATTTCCGGCGCGGACGGCGTCGCGTGGCAAATCGTCAGCCAGGACAAGCTGCGCGGCCTCTACAAGCTCGACATGAATCGTCCCATTGCCGGTTCCAAGGAAGACCCGCACAACCTGAACCCCATCAACGAGGTCAACCCGCTGGCACTGCTGCAAAAGTTCCGCCCGCGCCTCGGTTTCGTCACCGAAGGCGTGCAGGAACTCGGTGGCCGGCAGTTCTACCGTCTCGTTGGCAAACCGAAGGCTGCCGCGATGCCCGGCGACGTGCAGATCAGCGCGTTGCAGGTGTGGATCAGTTCCGACGACGGTTTTGTCCATCGCATCGTTGTCATCGACCTGCGTGGCAATCCCGCGCTGGCCATGGACCTCAGTGCCGTGCGGCTGAATCTCCCGCTGGACGACGCCCTGTTCGTCTTCACCCCTCCGCCCAACGCCAATGTCCTGGACCTAAACGCCCGCCTCGGTGGCGCCAAGTAGCCGGCACGGCTGGGTATCCCGCGACTCCGTCGCTGGATTTTTGGCAAAAAGTGGCAACTGCTTCCAGCGCCACTGTTCTGACTGCACCGAGCTGAATAGCCGACGATCCCATATATAGCCGAAATCCACTCCAGCGCTGGAAAGCTGGCAAAGGGCGGTTTGGTGCGGTAAGTATGGTCGGGATTTAGCGCATGGATTTTGAATTAGTCAGCAAGTTCAAGCCGCGCGGCGATCAGCCGCGGGCCATCGAGACGTTGGAGAAGTCGTTGGAAGCGGGCAATCGCTTCCAGACGCTGCTCGGCGTCACTGGTTCCGGCAAGACTTACACGGTGGCCAACGTCATCGCCGCGCAGCGGCGGCCGACGCTGGTGATTTCGCACAACAAGACACTCGCGGCGCAGCTCTACAGCGAGTTCAAGCAGTTCTTCCCGCGCAACGCGGTGGAGTATTTCGTCAGCTACTTCGACTACTACCAGCCGGAGGCTTACATCCCGCAGACGGATACGTTCATCGAGAAGGACAGCGCGATCAACGAGTCCATCGAGCGGCTGCGGCTGTCGGCGACGAGCGCGTTGCTGACGCGGCGGGACGTGGTGGTCGTAGCCAGCGTGTCGTGCATCTACGGCCTCGGTTCGCCGGAGGACTGGATGAACATGGTGGTGCCGGTCAAGGTGGGCGACATGCTCCCGCGCGACACGTTCCTGCGGCGGCTGGTGGACATCCAGTATGACCGCAATGACATCGCGCTTCAGCGCGGCAACTTCCGCGTTCGCGGCGACGTGATCGAACTGGTGCCCAGCTACGCCGAGGACGCGCTGCGGATCGAGTTCTTCGGCGACCAGATCGAGCGCATCACGCGGTTCGACCCGCTCACGGGCCGGCGACTGGAAGACCTGCCGGGCACGAGCGTGTTCCCGTCGAAACACTGGGTCACGTCCGCCGACAAGCTGGAGAAGGCCATCGAGACGATCCAGGCGGAGGTGACCGAGCGCATCGACTGGTTCGAGAAGCGCGGCAAGCTGTTGGAGGCGCAACGGATCAAGATGCGCACCACCTACGACATCGAGATGATGCGGGAGATGGGCTTCTGCTCCGGCATTGAGAACTACTCGCGCCACCTCAGCGGACGTGCGCCGGGCCAGCGGCCGTTCTGCCTGCTGGATTTCTTCCCGAAGGATTTCCTGTTGGTGATTGACGAGAGCCACGTGACGGTGCCGCAGATCGGCGCGATGTATGAGGGCGACCGTTCGCGCAAGATGACGCTGGTGGAGCACGGCTTCCGCCTGCCAAGCGCGCTCGACAATCGGCCGCTGAACTCCGAGGAGTTCCAGACGATGATCGGCCAGGCGATTTTTGTCAGCGCCACGCCCGCGCCGTTCGAAATGGAGAAGAGCGCCGTCGTCGCCGAGCAGATCATTCGCCCGACCGGCCTGCTCGACCCGAAGATTACGATCAAGCCGCTGGACGGGATGATTGACGATGTGATCGAGCAAATCCGCGCCCGCACCGAGCGCAAGGAGCGTGTGCTGGTGACGACGCTGACCAAGCGCACCGCCGAGGACCTGAGCGATTACCTCAAGGACCTCAACATCAAGGTCACCTATCTCCACGCTGACATTGACACCATCGAACGCGTCGAGATCCTGCGCGGCTTGCGCAATGGCAAGTTCGACGTGCTCGTCGGCATCAACCTTCTGCGCGAGGGCCTCGACTTGCCGGAGGTGTCGCTGGTCTGCATCCTCGACGCCGACAAGGAAGGCTACCTCCGCAGCGCCACGGCGCTCATCCAGGTTTCCGGCCGCGCCGCGCGCCACATCAATGCCGAGGTCATCCTCTACGCCGACGTAATGACCAAATCGATCAAGAAACTCATCGAGGTGAGCGATTATCGCCGCGGCAGGCAGATGGAATACAATCGCGTCCACAAGATTACGCCGAAGTCGGTCGTGCGTGGCGTGCAGGAGAGCCTGCAGAGCATCGTTGCGGGCCACGAAGTCGAAGCGAGCGTCGTCAAGGAGGCTGGCGCCGACTACGACGTGGTCGAGTTGATGCGTGAATTGGAAGCGGCGATGCTCGAAGCGGCGAAGAAGCTGGAGTTCGAGCGCGCCGCGCTGTTGCGCGACCAGATCGCCGAACTCAAACGCGGCACCGGTGAAGGCGAAGCGCCGGCGTTGAAGAAACGCGAAGTGGTTTACGCCGCGCCCAACGCCAGCAAGCCGTCGAAGCGCCGGAAATAGCATCGGTGTTTTGGGCTGAATCTGCGCTTGCGGCGGGCGGCGGCATTGGGTTGAATGTATCCATGAGCGCCTCACGCCTCTTTTCCCCGTTCGGTTTCACTGTAACCCTTCTCTTCCTGTTTCACGTCCAGCCGGCATTGTCGGCCGACGTGCGCTCGTGCGGCGCCAAAGGCGACGGGCAGGCGGACGACACGGCGGCGATTCAAAAGGCCGTGGATAGCGGCGGTCGCGTCAGTTTCCCGAAGGGGGTCTATCGCGTCACCAAACCCATCGTCATCGAACTTGACAAGACCGGGTTCACATCGCTGGCCGGTGACGGCGTGGCGCGCGTTGTCATGGCGGGCGCGGGCGCGGCGTTCCGGTTTGTCGGCACGCACGCGGGCAGCGCCGATCCCGAGCAGGTGAAGCCCAACGTCTGGGAACGCCAGCGGATGCCGATGGTGGACGGACTGGAAATCGTCGGCGCGCATCCGGAGGCCGATGGCATCGAGGCGACCGGGACGATGCAGATCACGATCACGCGCACCACAGTTCGGGACGCGCGGCACGGCATCCGGCTCGCGACGCGCAACCGCAACGTGCTCATTGCCGACTGCCACATCTACCACAACCGCGGCATCGGCGTGTTTTACGACGACGTGAACCTCCACCAATCGAACATCAGCGGCTGCCACATCAGCTATTGCGCCGGCGGCGGCATCGTCTCGCGCGGCGGCAACGTCCGCAACATCCACATCGGGACCTGCGACATCGAGATGAACATGGCCACCAACGCGCCGCCGACGGCGAACGTGTTGATTGATTGCTCCGGCAGCAGGGCAGGGACCGCCGAGGTTGCCATCACCGGATGCACCATACAGCACGGCGGCAAAGCACCCGGCTGCGCCAACATCCGCGTCATCGGCCGCGGCGATACCGCCAAAGGCCAGCCGATTGCGCGCTGGGGCCACGTCACCATCACCGGCAATGTGTTGAGCGACGTGAAGGTGAACGTTCACCTTCGCGACGCGCGCGGCGTGGTCATCACCGGCAACACGTTCTATATGGGCTATGAGCACGACTTGCTGGTGGAGGAGAGCAGCAACATCGTCGTCGGTCCGAACAACTTCGACCGCAATCCGCTCTATGGTTACGGCGATGCAGCCAAGGTCAACGGCGGCGTGGTCTTCCGCGGCTCGTCCGACTGCACACTGGACGGCCTGCACATCAACGGTGCGTGGCGGAAACCAGCGGCGCTGATGATCGAGAAGTGCGACCGGTTCAACATCGCCAACTGCACGATTCTGGACAGCGACAACGCGGGCCTGCTGCTGAAGGATGTGACGAACAGCAAAGTCGCCGGCTGCATGGTTCGCGACGATCGGCGCGACGCCAAACCCGGCCCATCGCTGAAAGTCGAAGGCGGCCGCGGAAACTGGATCGTCCAGAACCTGCTGTCCAACGGTTGCGAGGCTGCGCCAACCACGGCTCGCGTGGAAGGCAACCAGGACGGAAAGTGACGGCAGGGCCGATGGAAATCGTGAGGTCATTCACATGAAAACACAATCACTCACCCGACGCGGTTTCTTGAAACAATCCATCGCGGTTTCAACAGCGGCCATGTTTGCGCCCTGGCCGCGATGTTTCGGAGCGGGCACGCCGCATTCGATGAAAGCGTATGACGTGAAGGAGATGCGCGTGCCAGTGGCCGAGGCCAACGCGGTTACAGCCATGGTGCTGGGCAAAGACGGCCTGGTCTATTGCGGACTGACGGGCAAGCGGCGCGTGCTGGCGGCGCTCGACCCGAGTGATGACTCGATCCGCGATCTCGGCGAGATCTTCCCGGACGACCCGAAGACGCACGGCATCCTTGACAAGATTCACAACGCGCTCGTGAAAGCGCCGGACGGCAGTCTCTACATCGGGCAGGGCTTGAACATCTCGGATGCCTACCCGATGGAGTTTCACAGCGACGGCTACGAAGGCGGCCGTCTGTTCCGTTACCAGCCGGGCGGCGGTCAGCTCAGCGATCTTGGTCCGCAGGTGCGCGGCGAGGCCATTCAGGGAATGGTGATGGACCCGCGCGGACGCTACGTCGCGGGTTATACCATCCCCGGCAACCGGTTCTTCGTCCACGATCTCGCCTCGCACACGGTCACGGACTACGGCCGCATTTCACAGATGGCTCATCACAACCTCGTTTGCGATGCCTCTGGCGTGACATGGGGATGCTGGAACTGCGCGCTCGCGCGGAAAGGCGCGCCCGTCCGCACTGACGGCTGCTACCTGATGCGCTACGAGCACGAGCGCCGGTCGTTCAAGCGCACGACCATCGAAGTGCCGACCGAGCCGTTTCGCGCCGTGTCGCCCGCAAAGAACAAATCCTGGGCCAACGGCTTCGACTCGGCGTATTGTGCGCGCGACGGGGCGGTTTACTTCGGCACGTCGCTGCCGGCCAACCTCTGCCGCCTGAAGCCCGGCGCCGCCAAGGTGGAACTTCTTGGCCAGCCCGTGCGCTCGTCGCGCATCCCGGCGCTCGCCGAAGCCGCGGGTGGCCGCATCATCGGTTTCGGAGGTTTTCCGCAGATGCAATTGTTCACGTATGACCCGGCGAAACACGCGCTGGAGAATCACGGCGTGGTGCTGCCGCATTACAAGCTTTGTATCTTCCACGCGATGGTCGTGTTGCCCGATGGCCGCATCTACGCCGGCGAAACCGACAGTGGCCGGCCAAACATCTACTGCCTGGTTCCCCGTGCAACGAAGCATTGATCGCCGCCCCGCCATGAAAACGACACCGTATCTCAATCGTCGCGAATTTCTTGCCGTCTCCTCTTTCGCTGCGGGCGCGCTTTGGTTCGGCCGGGGCGTTGGGAACGCCGCGGCTGCGGCGAGCGCCGCGCCCGACTGGATTGCGCCGGGCAAACTGCGCTGGGTCTGGGCGCTGTGGGAGCCGATTGACCTTTACGCGCGTGGCGGTCACGGCGCGGGCGTCGGCGACGGGCGCGCAACGGGACATTGGGTGCGCCGCTGGTATGAACGCATGCACAGCGACGAGATTCTCGACAAGCTCGCCGCGGCGGGCGTCAACGTCGTCACAACACATTTCTACAAAGGTTTCGGCCTGAAGGCGGAAGCCGGCGAGATGGCGCGGGCTGCCGATTTCACCCGCCGCGCCCACGCCCGCGGTATCCGCGTGCTCGGCTATCACCAGTTCAGCACCGTCATCTACGAGACGATGCTCGACGAAGTGCCGAACCTCGCCGATTGGATTCAACGCGCTGCCGACGGCAGCAAACGCACCTATGGCAGCGCAGCGTGGCGATGGTCGGCGTGCCCGGTTCACGATGAGTTCATCGCCTACCTGCAGCGCGTCATGAATCGCTGTCTGCAGGAAGCGAACATGGACGGCGTTGAGTTCGACGGCACGAGCTACGATTGCCACTGCGACGGCTGCCAGGCGGCTTTCCGGCGTTACCTGACCGAACACAACCCGAGCCCGCGCGAGCGTTTCGGTCTGCCACATTTCAACCACGTTCGCATTCCGTCGCAGTGGAACACGAAAGACGCGATCTGGCAGGAATGGATTCGGTTTCGCACGGACCTGATGGGCCGGCGGCTGCGCGAACTGCGCGAGTTTACCCACCGCACCAAGCCCGGCGCGGCGTTCGTCACCTATGAGGATTGCCCCGCGCTCTGGCGCAAAGATCGCACGCGGCTGTTGCCGGACAACGGCGACTATCTCGATCTGGCCGTCGCCGAGAGCCACGACATGCCGCAGGTGCTCGACCGCGAACTGGTCACGAAAGTGCGCCACCTGAAGGAAGGCACCGCCATTGGCCGCGTCGCGCTCTCCACCGACTGGCTGCGCAGCGCCAAAGGCAGCATTACGTTGCCCAGCGAGCCGAAGCCCGTCGAACTCGACATGGCCGAGAGCCTCGCGTGCGGCGGCCACATGTTGACGGCAACGTGGGCGTTGCGCTCGGGCGACAAGCGCGACGGCTCGGCGTTCTTCGAGCAGCCGGCGTTTTTCGAGGCGATGAAGCGCTACATGGGTTTCAACCGCGCGCACGAGGCCCTCTACACCGGCTCGCAGCCGTGTGCCAACGTCTGGGTCTATCACTCGGTGTGGTCGCTGGCATTCGACCATCGCGCGGCTTACAACAGCGTGCTGGGTTTTGAGCAGGCGCTATTGGGCCGCATCGCCTATCGCGTTGCCAAGGAGCCGCATCTCGCGCAACTCGGCTCGCGCGACGTGCTCATCGTCGCCAGCCAGACCTGCCTGAGCGATCGCGAATGCGAGGCGATCCGCGCCGCCGTCGAGCGCGGTTGTGGCGTCATCATTACCGGCGCCAGCGGCGAGTGCGATGAGAACTTCCGCCAGCGCGAACGTTCGCCGCTGCCCGACCTCGCCTCAAAACCCAACGTCCGCTATCTTGCGAAATGTCCCGGCCGCATCTCGCAACCCGCGGGCGAAAGCGAACGCGGGTTGCGTCCCGCGATGCCGGCCCACACGCCGGATATCCTCAAAACAGTGCGCGAATTGGCGAAGGAAGGTCTTGCCGCCGAGTTGGAAGGCGGCGACCGCAAGCAACCGCTGACGTTTGTGGACATCTATCGGCTGCCCGACGCGCGCGTGGCCCATGTTGTCTATTACGGCGACGGCTCGCCGGAAGATTTCCGCCTGCGCGTTGGCAAATGGCTGTCGGGAGGGAAACCAACGCTTTACTCGCCGCACCTCGCCGCGCCCGTGCCATTGCAGCCAGCGGCGGACGGTTCTCTCGCGCTGCCGGCGTTCGGACGATATTGCGCCGTGAAGTTCTAACAGAATTATGGCCGCCTACGCCGGGTTCCGGTTCTCAATCCGGGGTTTGTGCGTGAAACAGACGCGCGAATGGTTGGGCACGCTTTGAGCGTCTCGCCCTTCGTCAACGCCCCTCGGCTGCGCGCGTTACCGTCCATCCGGCGTCGTCGCGCCACACTTGCAGCTCTGCTGCGCCGCGCGTCGCTTCGACTATCTCCCGATTCAACCGGTCGTTCTGCTCGAACTTGCGGATGGCTTCCTCCTCGCTCGCGCCACCGCGTTGGTGGCGGGCGATCAGATTCTTGCGCGCCAGCGCGGGGTCGCAGTCGAGGTAAATTCGCAAGTCCAGCGCGTCGCGCACTTCGGGCCAGTGAAGAAGGTAGTTTCCCTCGACGATCACAAACGGCGTCGCCGGCCCCGCCGTGAATGCGTCCGGCACCGGCTCATGCGTTTCGCGCGAATACACCGGCAGCCGTACGGGCTCCATTGCAAGGTGCAAGGCCCTCATGGCCAGCTCGAACGCCAGCCGGTCGAACGTTTCCGGCGCGCCCTTGCGCGCGCGAAGGCCCAGCATCTCCAGCCGCGCGTTGTTGAAATGAAATCCGTCCATCGGCACGAGCACGTGAGGCCCCAGCTCTGCGGCCAGCGTCTTCGCCAACCGGCTCTTGCCCGCGCCCGGCGGTCCGGCGATGCCAACCACGAGCCGCCGGCCTTTCCGTTGCGCGCACTCGCGAATTTCGTCAACGAGATACGCCAGTTGAGCGCGCCGCCAAAGCTCCGGCAGGATCTCGCCCGCCTTTCCCTCCAATCGCTCGTGCGCCAGCCGCGACACTGCGCTGCGTTCGGAATTGATCTCGATGATCGTTGCGCCGGCCTGCCGCGCCTGCGTGACGAGGTCCACCGGCAACGCCACCCCGCCGGACGTGCCGACGACCAGCACCAGTTGCGCCTCCTCGACTGCCGCGAGCATCTGTTGCAAGGCCGCCGGATCATAGTTCTCGCCAAACCAGACCACCGCCGGTCGCAACATGCCGCCGCAACCTTCGTGATGCGGCGGCAGTTCCTTCAGCGGCGTCTGCTCCAACGGCAACGTCGCGCCGCATTGCAGACACTGCCCCCGCCACACGCTGCCGTGGACCTCCACCATCCGCCGGCTGCCGGCGCGTGGATGGAGACCGTCCACGTTTTGCGTCACCAGCAGGAAATGATGATAGAACCGCTCCATGGCCGCGACGACCACATGCGCCGGGTTCGGCTGCGCTTGCGCGCAGAGACCGCGGCGCCAGTCATACCATTCCCACACCGTGTGCGGTTGGCGCTGGAACGCTTCCGGCGTCGCCATGTCTTCCGGTTTGAAATTCCGCCACAATCCGTCAGCGCCGCGGAACGTCGGGATGCCGCTTTCGGCCGAGATGCCCGCGCCGGTGATGACGACGACGCGATTGGCGCGCTTGAGCGCGGTGATGACGTTGCCTGAAATGTTCTGGGTCATATTTTTGCAGCGCGCATACTGCCTGCGCCACGCGCCAAAGTCACGGCGCAAGCGGGAGCAATCGCGGTGTGGATAACTTGAGCTTTTACAGCCTCGGCTTTACCGGCTTCAGGGGTGCGGCCCAAGGTTGGGTGCCCTTCACCTTCAACTTGCGCTTGAAAACCTTGTCGCCGCAAGTGGCGAAGAGAGTGTCGTTGTTCTCGCCGCCGAAGCAGACGGCGCTGACGCGGCCGTTGGGCGTCGGCAGGATGGCGTTGACGCGGCCTGCCTGGTCGCAGACCTGGATGCCCATCCGCGTAGTGACGTAGAGACGGCCGTCGCGGTCGGTGGTCATGCCGTCGGCGCTGCTGTCGTCGCCCGTGTCGGGACAATGCAGCCAGAAGTAGCGCTGTTTGAACTTCAGGGAACCGTCGGCCGCGATTTGATAGCTGTAAACCCAGTGCGAGCGGTAGTCGTCCACGTAGAGCAATGACTGGTCGGGCGAGAGCGTAATGCCGTTGGCGAACCGGAGGCCGGTGTCCACGGCGCGCTTCTGGCCACCGGGCTTGATGAGCCAGACTTTGCTCGGCTTGGCCTCGGAGCCGGACTCGGTGACGTAGATCAGACCGTCGTGACGGACGATGAGGTCGTTGCCCTTGAGGCCGTCCGCGATCACCGTCGCTTTGCCTTCAACGTCGTAGGCGAGAATCTGTTCCGTAGCGGACGCGACCACGTAGAGGCGGCCGTCGGGGCCGAATGCCTGTCCGTCGCCGCGTTTCGAGTCGGCGACGATGACGCTGACTTTTCCGTCGAGAGCAATCTTGTGAAGCTGGCTTGTTGGCGCGCCGGTGGGCGGCCCGTTGAAGAACACCTCGCCTTTTGCGTTGGCGGTTGGTCCTGTCGTGGATTTGAAGCCCTCAGCAACGAGCTGCCATGTTTCACCGGGGACGAGGATGGCTTGCAGCGTGGCGTTGCTGCTGACACCAGCCTTCACCGGGGCGGGCCAGTCTTTCCAAAGCCACCGCATCGCATCCGGGAAAACCGCCGTCGCGTGTTTGCCGTTGTGGCCGCCCTCGCCCCAGACGTGGTTGACCTCGTAGCCCGCGAAGGTGAGCGCGCGTTGCATCGTCTGGTTCGCCATCCACCAGTCGCCGGCGTAGATGTTCAGGTCGTTGCTGCCATCCTGCAGGAATACGCGGATCGGCTTTGGGTCGAACTTGCGAATGAGCGTCGGGTAACGGTCGCCGCCGCGCAGGCCGACGTAGGTGCCGACGGCGCTGAAGACGCGGTTGAACGCATCGGGCCGCTCCCACGCCGCTGTAAACGCGCAGATCGCGCCGCTGCTGGCGCCGCCGATGGCGCGGTCGTTGCCGCTCTTCGGCAGGCGAACCGGCCGGCCATCGCTCGTGGTCCGTTTCTCCACGTCGGGGAAGATTTCATCGAGCACGAACCTCGCGTAGGCGTCGCCAAGGCCGTCGTACTCGAAGCTGCGATTGAACCGGTCGAGCGCGCCATCGCCCGTCGCTTTCACCTTGCCGTGCATGATGAACACTCCGATGGTCACGGGCATTTCCTTCTTCGTGATGAGATTGTCGAAGACGACCGGGGCGTTGTATTGCACTCCGTCCTGCCCCACATAAACGCATGCCGGTTTGGCAGGGTCGTATTGCGCCGGCACATAGACCCAATAATCGCGTGTCGTGCCGGGAAATATCCTGCTGTTGTCGAAAGTGAACTTCAGCACCTCGCCCTTCGGCACGCCCGGCTGCGGTTGCGAATCCGGACCGGGTTTGTAGTCGTCGGCCGCTGGAGCCATGGCTGCGGACAGCGCGCAGGTAATGGAAACGATGGACACGCGTACGAGGTCGGAAAAGTTCATGCGGCGATTCTGCCGGCAGACGGGACGTTGTCAAAGCTCTTTCAGCCTCCGGCGTGCCGGGAATCCTTGCATCTTTTCCACGGCTTCGATACCTTGCCCCCGTCAGAATTATGGACCCAAGAACCCCACCCATCATTATTGACGTTGGAGGCTACAAGCCCTCGATTGGTTGTATCGGGGCCGGTCTTGTGGGCGCGCTCGTTCTGCTGGTTGCGTGGACTTCTTATTACACGGTGGAGGCGGAGTCGGAAGCGGTGGTGTTGCGGTTTGGAAAATACCTTGCCACGGTTGGCCCGGGGCTGCATTTCAAACTGCCGCTCGGTATTGACGACGTGACGGTGCTACCCACGCGCCGGCAGTTGAAGATGGAGTTCGGCTTCTCCACTTCGGGCTATAGCAACACTGACCAGGCTGGCAAAGAGCCGGACGAGGAGAAATCCATGGTCACCGGCGACTTGAACGCGGCGCTCGTGGAATGGGTGGTACAGTATCGTATCCGCGACCCGAAACAGTATTTGTTCGACGTGTGCAATCCCGGCAAGACGCTCCGCGACTTGTCGGAGGCGGTCATGCGCGAGGTGATCGGCGACCGCACGGTGGATGAGGTCATTACCATCGGCCGGCAGGACATCGAAGCGTCCGCGCTCATACGGTTGCAGGAGATGGTCGCGAAATACGGACTGGGCCTGTCGGTGGACCAAGTGCAGTTGAAGGACGTCAACCCGCCCAAGCAGGTACAAGCATCGTTCAATGAGGTCAACAAAGCCCAGCAGGATCGCGAGAATGCGATCAACATCGCCAACGGCGATTACAACAAGGCAGTGCCGAAGGCCAAGGGAGAGGCTGAGCAGGCCATCAGCACAGCCCAGGGCTACAAGGCCAAGCGTGTCAACGAAGCCGAGGGCGATGTCGCCTCGTTCAACGCGATGCTCGAACAATACGTCAAGTCGCCCGAAATCACCCGGGCGCGTATTTACTTCGAGACGATGGGTGAGATCCTGCCGCAGGCGGGACACAAGTTCATTGTGGATGAGTCGTTGCGACAATGGTTGCCGGCCTTGTCACAGACGCTGAAAATCGGGGAGGTGAAATGATGAAGCTTGGCAGTTTCTTCATCCTCATCTTCGTCGCACTGGTCGCGTTCTTTGCCCTCGGCGAGATTTGCTACACGGTGAACATGATGGAGCAGGTCATCATCACCCAGTTCGGCAAACCGGTTGGAGAGCCGGTCGTCGAGCCGGGTCTGCACTTCAAACAGCCTTTCATTCAGGCCGTTAACCGGATTGAGAAGCGATTCCTAGAATGGGACGGCGAGCCCGTGGGCATCCCGACCAAGGACAAGACCTACATCCATGTCAGAACCTTCGCACGGTGGCGGGTCAAGGACCCGATGCAGTATTTCTTGCGCATCCGCGACGAACGGAGCGCCCGCTCGCGGCTCGAAGACATCCTTGGCAGCGAGACGCGCAACGCTGTCGCCAGACATGAACTGATCGAGATTATTCGCACCGACAAGATGCGCAAGCCGAAACAGGACGATTCATTGAAAGCTCCCGCTGGTTCCGCCATTCTCGGCTCCGTGGGCGCGCTACCGTCCATCACTGTTGGCCGGCGCAAGATCGAAGAAGAGATCAAGAAGGCCGCAGAGGGAAAACTGGCCGAATTCGGCATCGAATTGCTCGACCTGCGCATCAAGCGCGTGGATTACAACCCCGAAGTATTGGAGCGCATCTACCAGCGCATGATCAGCGAGCGGCAGCAAATCGCCCAGGCATTCCGTTCTGAAGGTGAAGGCGCCGCTGCGCGCATCGCCGGCCAGAAGGAACTCGACCTCAACACCATCCAATCCAACGCCTATCGCGAGACGCAACGCATCCGCGGCGAAGCCGACGCCAAGGCCGCCGAGATCTATGCTCGTGCCTACACGCAGAACTCACAGGCGGCCGAGTTCTACGCGTTCCTCAAGAGCATGGAGACCTACCGGAAAGTCTTCTCCAAGGACACCACCCTCCTGCTTTCCACCGACAGCGACTTCCTCGGTCTGCTGAAGCGTGCCACCGCCGCGAAAACGCCTCCGCCACCTGCAAACGCTGCAAAGCGCTAATCGGCGGGGTTCACAGGGTGCTTCCTCTTCTGACAAGCGCATTTCACTTTTTTTCGCGCCATTTTTCGTTGACCGTTCCGAGCGCCGCCGCTAAGTTGGCCGCCCTTTATGTTGCACATTTTTCGTCGTCATCAAAAGGTTACCATGGCGGTGGTCGCCGTCGTGATCATCATCACGTTCGTGTTCTGGGGATCGCAGACCGGCAACGACCCCGGCAACCGGATGGCGCGTCCCAGTCCCGGCCGGATAAATGGCAAGCCCGTGCCCTACGCGGAATTCGGACAGCAACAAAGCGCGTTCTGCCTGATGTATTACCTGCGGCAGGGCCAGATGATTGACCGCCGCCGCATGGAAGAGCAGCTTCAGGCGCCCACGTGGCAACGGCTGCTGGTGTCGCGCAAAATCGAGAAACTGGGTATTCATGTGCCGATGGAAAACGCCGTGGAGTTCATCCGACAGCTGCCCGTGTTCATGGGTGACAAGGGATTCGATCGGGAACGTTATCAACGGTTCGTGGCAGCGATCCTGCCGCAGTGGGGCTTGAACGAGGAGGACTTCGTGTCCATCGTCCAGGGACAGCTCGCCATTGACAAACTTCAGGACATCGTCGCCAGCACTGCGAAGGTCACGCCGCTCGACGTTCAGCAGGCCTATAACGAGGCCAACGAGCAGCTTACCATCGCGATGGTCACGTTCAACGCCACCAACTACACCGCGCAGATCAAGCTTTCCGACAAGGAAATCAAGGAAGAGTTCGAGAAGAGCAAGGAAACCTACCGCATCCCGGAGCGCGTAAAGGTCCGCTACTTGAAATTCAGCATCGACGACTACCTGTCGAAGGTGAAAGTCACTGATGCCGAGATCAAGGAACGCTACGACAAGGAAAAAGAGACCTTCACCGATCCGAAAACGAAACAGGTGAAGCCTCTCGCTGCCGTTAGCGACGAAATCCGCAAGGAGATTGCCCGGCCGCGCGCGATGAAGATGGTCAACGAGGCGGCCAGTGAACTCAACGACGCCGTCCTGCCTGACTCGCGAAACCCGACCAAGACTCCTCCCGATCTTGCCACCGTCGTCAAGCAGCGCGGTTTGGCGCTGGCTACCACGGATTTCTTCAGTGAAAAGGACGAGCTGAAATACATCACCGCGCCGAAGTTCCAGCGGGCCGCCATGACGCTCAGCTCAGACAGTCCTTACGAATTGGTGCCGGCGCCGGACGGAGTCTATCTCATCAATTTCGTCGCGCGCAAGGCGAGCGAGTTGCCGTCGTTTGACGCTGCCCGCTCGAAGGTGGTGGAGGACCTCACGCGGATGCGGGCGTTGGAGCTAGCGCGCAAGGATGGCCGCGAGAAATACGCCAAGTTCAAGGCCGCAATTGGATCCACGGTCAAGCCGAAGCCGGCGTTGGATCAACTAGCCACCGCAGCCGGCCTCACGCCACTGACACCACCGGCGTTCACAATGTCGGAACCGCCGCGCGACCTGCCCTACGGGCGGCTGGTGTTGTCCACGTGCGAACTCCTGGCGCCGGGCGAACTGAGCGAGTTTGTTGACACGGCCGTTGGTGGCCTGGTCGTGCAGGTCAAGCAGCGCAAGCCGGCCGATCCCAAGAAACTGGCTGCCGAGGAGAAGTCGCTGCGGCACCGGTTGCTGTTTGGTGAGCGTTTCTTCGGTTACGGCCAGCCTGGTCAGCGCGACCTCGCCTTCAACAGCTGGATCGAAATCGAGGCCCGCAACGCCAATATCGAGCCTGTCCGTCAGCAGGGCGCACAACCCGAAGAGCGATAAGCGGACGCATCGCCTGCTCGCGCCGCGCCGGTTACTTCACCGGCATGAACATGACGCACACCGGCGCGCCTACCTCAATGCTCTGGCCGGTCGCTGTCAGCTTCCCGCTTTTCTGATCGATGCGGAAGACGACGACATTGTCAGTGTTTTGGTTGGCTGCCAGCAGATATGCGCCGGTCGGGTCTATGCCGAAGCAGCGCGGGGCTTTGCCCTGGGTGGACTCATGGCCGACGGGCGTGAGCTTGCCGGTCTGCTGGTCAACGGCAAAGATCGCGATGGTGTCGTGACCGCGGTTGGAACCGTAGACGAATTTTCCTGATGGATGCGCCAGCACCTCCGCCGTGCTGTAGCCGGGCTGGACGGACTCTCCGGCGGGCAGCGTCGAGAGCGTTTGCAGCTCCTTCAACTCACCGCGCGTGGCGTCGTAGCTGAACGTCGTCATCGTGCACAACATCTCGTTGATCACGTAGGCGAAGCGGCCATTCGGGTGAAACGCGATGTGCCGCGGACCGGAGCCGGGCGGGACGGTGCCAAACGCCGGCTCATTCGGCGTGAGCGTGCCTTTGGCCGCGTCGAGGCGGTAGATCATCACCTTGTCGAGGCCGAGGTCGGGCACGAAGACGAAGCGGTTCGCGGCGTCGAGATTGATGGCGTGGGCGTGCGGGCCGGCCTGGCGTTTCGGGTTGACGCTGGAGCCGGTGTGCTGGACAAACGCCGAGGCTTTGCTGAGCGAGCCATCTTTGTTGATCGGCAACACCGCCACACTGCCGCCGCCGTAGTTCGCCGCAAACGCGTTCTTGCCGGCGTTATCCACGCTGACGTGGCACGGGCCGGGACCGACGGTGGACTGTTGGTTCAGCAACGTGAGCTTCCCCGTCGCCGCGTCAATCGCGAACGCGCTGATCGCGCCGCCCTTCTTGCCGCCGACGCTGGCAATCTCGCCGACGGCGTAAAGGAAGCGATGGCTCGGATGCACGGCTACGAACGACGGGTTCTTTGTTTCCGCGGCCAGCTCGGGCGCGCCGAGTTTGCCCGTCGTGGCGTCGAAACGGCTCACATAGATGCCTTTGCTTTTCGCAGCCGTATAGGTGCCGAAGTAAACGATGTATTGGTTGCTGGCTGAAGTCATGGTGTTTTCTCCGAAAGATGCCGTCGCCACGAGAAGGACCGGGGCGATCAGACCGATGCCTGCGATGCGTGGGAAACGAAACGTTTTCATGCCGCCATGAGACACCAGCCGCCCCTCGTGTTCAAGCAGCTTCTCAACGGACCCGTTAGCACAGAATCCGCTTTGCGGCGGCGGCGTTTTTTGACAAAGTCGGCGCAACGATTCATCGGAGAACCCAAGATCATGTTCCATCGCCTCATCATTCCCTTGTTCACACTTGCCGCGCTTGCGCCTCTGACGTTGCGCGCCGAGAACTGGCCGCAGTGGCGCGGGCCGTTTCTCAACGGCTCCACGACGGAGACCGGCCTGCCGACGCAGTGGAGCAAAACCGAAAACGTCGCGTGGGTCGCGCCGTTGCCCGGCAAAGGCAGCGCGACGCCTGTGGTGTGGGGCGACTCGGTGTTTGTCACCAGTCCCGATGCGGAGAAGAACCTGCTGCTGTTCTGCATCGATGCCGCCAACGGCAAGGTGCGCTGGCAGCAGCGTGTGGTGCCGGGCGGCGATTTTCAGAAGGGCAAGAACAACGCATGTTCGCCGTCGGTCGTGACGGATGGCAAGCTGGCCATCGCGACGTTTGCCACGGGCGACATTGCGGCGTTCGATTTCGCCGGCCGGAAGGTCTGGTCGCGCGCGCTGGCGGAGGAGTTTGGCAAGTTGGCCTACATGTGGATTTACGGTTCCAGCCCGCTGCTCTACCGCGGGAAGCTCTATGTGCAGGTGCTCCAGCGCGACCCGCCGACCTATCAGCATTCACTCGACGACAAACCGAACCGGGAGTCGTTTCTGCTCTGTCTCGATTCGCAGACCGGCAAGACGCTTTGGCGTCATGTTCGCAAGAGCGATGCCGTGGGCGAGTCGCAGGAATCCTACGCCACGCCGCTGCCCTACGAAGGCACACGCGGCACGGAGATCATCCTCTTTGGCGGCGACTACGTTACCGGCCATCGCGCCGACACCGGAGCGGAGATTTGGCGTTGCGGCTCGTTCAACACTGACAAGGCAAAAGTCTGGCGCGTCATCACGTCGCCTGCGACGTCGCCGGGGTTCATCTATCTTGGCCTGCCCAAACGCCATCCATTCCTCGCAATCAAAGCCGGCGCCATGGGCCACGTCACGCCCGACGCGCAGACCGCATGGAAGCTCGACGACCTCATGCCGGATGTCTGCACGCCGTTGACCTATCGCGGCAAGCTCTTCGTGCTCGATGGCGACAAGCAACTCCTGGCCTGCCTCGACCCCAAGACCGGCGAGAAGAAGTGGCAGGGCAGCATCGGCAAGAAGGAGACCTTCAGCGCCTCACCGACCGGCGCGGACGGAAAGATCTACTGCATCGGCGAACGCGGCACGATTGTGGTGCTCTCGGCGGGCGATGAGTTCAAGATTCTTGCCAGCTTCACGACGGACGAGATACCGGTGCTCTCTTCCATCGTCGCCGCCAACGGCCGCCTTTTCGTTCGCACCGCGCAAAACCTGTATTGCATCGGCGGAAAGAAGAAGTAACACCCGCGCCGTGATCTGGCGCTGCGCTCTGACCGGGGATGCCGGTTGCTGTCAACCGTCGGGAAATTCAATCACCCGATGTTGTCGAACTCGATGTTCAGCCGCCGCAGGGCATAGGCGATCTCGCGCGTGTAGTTGCCGTAACCGGTAATCCAGTGGAACCCTCCCATGCGTTTCGCGACCTGCAACGGCTCTGCCTTGAAGCGGATGTCGATCTGGCTGCGACAGATTGGCAGGAACGGCGCGTCCACAATTTCGCCGAGCAGTCCGGCCCAACGCGTCGGTTCGAAGCCGGGAATGAGGTTGGTGACCACCTGGCCTTTGCGCATCTCCACCTTCGGCGCGGCGCCGTAGTCGGACTCGAAGTGCGTCAGGATGCGCGCCGGCTCGATGTGCTTGCCGTCCATCTTTCGCGGCGCGGTGCAGTGGGCCAATGTGATGACGCCGTCGTGCTTCGGATAGGTCGGGTCGTTGAGGAACATCGGCTTGCCGGAGATGTTCGCCAGCAACATGCCCGCCGGAATGACGACGAAGTCCGACTCGCAAAACGCCAGGTAACCTTCGTCGTTCAGCAGGCTCAGCGGGATGCACGCGGTTGTGCGCGCGATCGGCATCGGCGCGCCCATGCAGTGGCCGATGGTGAATGCTGTGCAGTTGGCCTGCTTCATCATCCGCCGGAACACTTGCGTCAGCACGAACGCCCGTTCCAGAAAATCACGCTCTGTTTCCAGCTTCGTGCCCGGCAGTTTCAAGTAATCGGCCGTCTGCTGTTTGGCGAGCTTGACCACTGCGGCATCGGCCATCGCCTCTTGTAGCAGCGTCTTCAATTGATCGTAGGTCATCGTTTCGATTTCCAGCTTGAAACGTTCCTTCGCCATCTCCGCCGCCTTCGGGCCGATGCCCCAACCAAGCGCGCCGCCGAGCGCGACAATCCGCGTGCCGATGGTATTGCGCAGTCCGCACAGCGCGCGCAGTCGCCAGAGGATCTCGTCAGCGCTGTCCACCACCACGTCGTCTTCGGTGACCGTCTTTGCCGCGAGCCGGTCGTTTTTGCTGCGGCGCAACGTCCACGGGCTGAGCGTCTCGTAGTACAGATAAAGAGGCCCCGACTTGTGCCGCAGGAAGAAGATCACGTCCTTGCCGGAGTCGGCCAACTGTTCGACCTGCAATTTGTTCCCGCTGGAAGCGTAGGCGAGCACTGCATCCGCTATCTGCAGGTCCTCCACGGATGAGAGGGGGCCGCCCTTTAGCGGCGTTAGCGGCAGGAATTTGACCGGAAAATCTGCGCGCGCAGCGAGTTTCTTGAGTTCGCCGGAGATGCGCAGCATTTCCTCGTCAGCCTGCGCCTGTGTTTCCACGCCGCCCCACGGACGCCAACTGGTCATCGGTCTCCGGGACGAGGTGGAGTAGAAGAAGATCGGTTTCACTATCAGTGGTCGTCGGCGGGCGAGGGGTTGTTGATCCGCCTTGAGCGCAGCGAGCGCCTGCCAGGTCATGCCGGGCAACGCAGTCGCGCCCAGCATGGCCAAGCCACCGCCGAGGAAACCGCGCCGGGAGACGACCGATGGGTCGTCACTGGCATGGCTGACACAGGGACAGCAATGGGCGTGGAAGTGAGAAGAGTCGGAAGGATCGTGTTGGCTCATGGTCATTCTCCAGTTGTTGCACCAGATCTACAACGAGGTTTCCAGATGCCGGAAGCTGGGCGCGTGTATAACACCCGTGCTTTGGCCGCGCCAGCACTATTTCCGGCACAGAATCCCGACCGCAGATGCACCTGTGAACGGGGTCGCGACTACAAATGCAAACCCTCCGACGGACCATTCCGTCGGAGGGTTTGCTCTGAATTTTGACTATGCCGCTTTGCGGGGCGCTCTATTTCTTCGCCGCTGGTTTGGGGCGGGTTTGGCCGAGAACCTTGCGAGCGCGCTTGAGGATGCCCTCGTTCTTGGTCGCTTTCACAACCTTCTTCATTGCGTCGGCGACGACGGCGGGATTGCCCGCGACCAATCGCTCGGCCACGGCCACGGCGGCGAGGCAGGCTTCGTCCTTGATCGCCGGGTTATCGAGGTGTGACATCACCATATCGAGCGACTCAGCGTCGCCGGCGTTGCTGAGTGCGCTGAGCAACAATCGCTTCTCGGTGTCGTTCTGGATCAGCGCGGTCGCTTCCTTGCACATCGCGTGGCGCTTGGCAATGTCGACATTGGCGTCACCAATGGCGCGGATGTAGCCACGCAGGGCCAGCACCTTGTAGGTCTTGTTCGGCGAGGTCTTCGCCAGCGCGAGCTGTTCGTCGGCAGCCTCGGCGGTCGTCCAGTCGCACAGGACGCGCGTGGCGGTATCCTTGATCTCTGCGTTGTCATCCTGCATGGCGGCACGCACGGTGGCGAGGGACTTCGGACCGCCGGCAGAGCGGAGGATACGCAGCAACGCCTGTTTCGCAGGCACCGGCGCCTGCGCCATCGCGCCGCACAGCGCGTCCACACACGCCGGCGATGCGGTCGCGCTCGTGAACAAGATCGTCCCGCCTTCCGCAACGGTCTTGGTGGCCCAGACTCCGTTCACGGTATACTCCACGCTCAGCTTCTTGGGCTTCCTCGGAGCGGGATCGCCGAAATTGCCATTGTTTACCTCCAGGGTCATGGAGCCGGACTTGACCAGATCGGTGGCTTTCTTCGTTACCTCCGCCGACGGGCCGTCAGGCAACGCGCCGTAGATCGCTTTCTTGATGACGACGTTGCCCGCTGCCGGCTCAGCTTGCCGGGCGCAGACGGCTGACAACGCGTTCTCGGCAGCCGATGCCGCCTGCGTCTTGATGAGCAGATTGATCATCGCGGGAATCTCTGCGGCGCCGGCCATATCGCCGAGGATCTTGAAACTGGCGGTGGAAACCTGCCGGTCGGCATCTTCGGCGGCTTTCAACAATGCCGGCATCGCGCTGGTGACGCGGCGCTGGCCGACCAGATCAATGGCCGTGCAACGCACTTTCGTGTCCTGCGCGTTCATCAGGTTTGCAATGGTCGAGTCCGCTTCCTTGCCGGGGAAACCGGCGAGACTGGTTTGCGCGGCGGCGGCGACCTCAGTGTCGGCATCGGATGCCAGCGTGACCAGCGGCGCGAGACACGAGGGACAACCGATTTGCGGCAGCGCGCGAATGGCGGCGACGCGGACGTTGGACGGGCCGGCCTTGGCAGCGGCGAGCACGGCGGGAATCGCAGAGGTGTCCTTGCGGTCACCGAGCGACTGGAGAACGACCACCTGTTTTTCCGGCGCGAGCTTGCCGACTTCAGCGGCGAGGGCTTGCGTCAGTGCCGAGCCGGGGATCTCGTGCGTGAGGCGCATGGCGACGGAGAACATGGCGTTGTCATCGCCCTTGATCTGTTCCATGAGCATCGCGATGCCGGCAGGGCCGCGGGCGAGGATCGCGCCGCGCATTGCGGCCATGCGGATGTGGCGTGGCGTCTTGGTGGCACGCACACAGTCATAGAGAGCGACAGCTTTGTCGCATTTGCCGCAGGCCATCTGTGCTTCGGCGGCGCGAATGCAACCGTCAGCGATGACGTTGAGGCTTGCCCCTGAAGCGCTTCCGAGCGCCTTCTCCAGTGCGCCAGCGGCGGCAGCATTGCCAATACGGCCGAGCGAGGCGGCGGCGGCGCAGACGACATGGGGATCGGTGTCGCAAAGCAGCTTGGCGAGCGGCTCGACGGCCTTGGCGTCGCGGCGGACGCCGATGGAATCGATCACGCCGGCCAGCAGGCGGCCCTTGACCTTGCAGAGCGCATCGCGGAGCGCAACGTCCACGGATGCGTCCGCTATCGGTTCCAGACCGTAGCGCGCCATGTGTGACATCTTCTCGTCGGGCAGAAGCGCTGCGAGGACCGGCACGGCGGTCTTGTCACCGAGAACGGACAGCTCGCGGCACGCGGCGAACCGCTCGTTCAGCGGAACATCGGCCTTTTGCACCGTTACGAGCAGCTTGGCGACGTATTCCTTCTTGGCCGCGGGATCAGCGGGAATCTGCCACTGCGCCTGCAAGGGCAGCGCGATCAACCCGGCGACGGCCACCATCAGCATCCACTTCATGTTTTTCATGTTCATAGTCTCCATATCAGATTCAAAACAGTCTGTCGTCTCTCGTCAGCAAAAAATCACGCGCGCCACGTCTCGCGATTGGCGCGGAACCGCATGCGGTTGGCTTCAACGTCACCAACAAACTCGCCCTTGATGAAATCGAACTTCACATTGTGCTTCAACACATCGCAAATGTCGGCCGCCAGGCAGATGCTCATGGACCGGTACATGATCTCCGGGTGGGCCACTGCAAGCCGGCGCGACTTGACGCAATCGAGGAAATCCCTCATGTGGTTCATGGGCCGCCGCGTCCGGTCGATGTATTCGTTCAACACCTTCCTGTATTCGCGCAGCAACGACGGTTTGGAAACATCGGTGATCGAGTAACCGTCCGCCGCTGCGGTCCAACCCTCGGGGCCGTCGAATCGCTCGCCACAAGCGCCATGCCAGTATTGGCACGGGTCCCAGCACGAGCCGTCCACGCGAACCAGGACCAGCTTCACACCGTTGGACAGGCGCGTCACGATCGTGGCATCCGGCCCGGCATATTCAAACTCGATGGTGGAGACATTCTCCATGTCAATCCCCGCGAGCGCCTGGGCCAGCGTGTGCGCGCCCCACATGGCGACGTCAGTGGCGAAGTCGTAGAAATTATACCAGCCGTGGTTCACGTAGGTGGCGTTGTAAGGACGCCAAGGACACGGGCCAAGCCAGGCATCCCAGTCCAGTTCCTCTCTGGGCGGCAGCGGTTGCTCTGGCAGCCAGTCGTGGCGCGAACCGCCACGGTAACGGATATCGGCGTAAACGGTGTGAACCTTGCCCAGCCGGCCGGCGCGCGCCATTTCGATTGCAAAAACGTGGTTGGGTTCGCTGAGCCGCTGCGCGCCTGTTTGAAAAACGCGGCCATACCGGCGGGCGGTCTCGACGATCATTTGCCCCTGCGCGATGGTGAGGCAGGACGGTTTTTCGCAGTAGACGTCCTTGCCGGCGCGCATGGCCATCGTCGCCGCCAGCGCGTGCCAACGGTCGCCGGTGGCGGTCAGCACGGCGTCCACGTCCGTCCGCTCGGCGAGGAACTGGCGGATGTCACTGTAGAGGGCGCAGTCCTTGTTGCCGTACTTGCCGTCCACGATGTTCTTGGCCGCTTCGCGCCGGTTCTTGCGGACATCGCAGATAGCGACCACCTGCACATCCGGTTCCCCGATCATCCAGCCGAGGTCGTGCGTGCCGCGCCCGCCGATGCCGATGCCGGCCATCACGATTCGCTCGCTGGGCGCCACCATGCCGTTGCGGCCGAGCGCTGACGCGGGAATAAAGCAAGGCGCGGCGACCGAGGCGGACGCCACCAGCGTTTTCTTGAGAAAATCGCGACGATTGATTTTCACGGCACAACTCTTCTGCTTCGATTACTTCGATGTCTTCAGGACGATGTTCTTGAACTGAATCTTCATCGGCGGACCCGGATGCATCTGGAGGGCGATAATGCCGCCCTTGTCGGCGCCCGGGGTCTCGTCGGTCACCTGCGCCATCAAGACGCCGTTGACGTAGAGCGTCACCTGCCGGTTCTGGCAGATGATGCGATAAGTATTCCAGTCGCCCTTCTTGAAAACCTTCAGCAGTTCGGCCGCGTCGCCGATTTTTCCGGCGGTCTTCTTCCCGTCGGCGGCGAGCACGGCCTTTTCGCCGCGCGCGACGATCAAGCCGCGCTTGTGGTGATAGATGAATCCGACCAGTGCACCGTTGCCGGACATGTCGGCCTGGTAGCCGAACGTGTCCCAATCGGGCCGGCGCTCAGAGCGGATCTGGATGCCGGAGTTGGCCTTCTCGCTCATCCGGAAATCCGCCGTCAACTCAAAGTCCGCCGGTTCGCCGCCCTTCCAGATGAGGTAGTTGCACTTCTTGCACGGGTTTTCGGGCGTGCTCTCGCAGGTGAGCGCGCCGTCCTCGACGTGCCACCAGCCGGGCTTACCATCCCACCCGTCGAGGTCCTTGCCGTTGAAAAGCGATTGCTCGCCACCGCGCGCGACCAGCGCGGCGAGACAGGCAACGGCAAGGATGGCGACGATTCTCATTAACAATTATTTCTTCGGCGCGGCTTTCTTTGCCTGCGCCAGCAACCGCTTGGCCTGCTGGGCGAGTTTCGGATCGGAGATCGTCACTTGCTGCATGGCCTTGGCGACCAGCGCCGGGCACCGGCCGACGATCTTCGCGGAAATGGCGACGGCGGCGATGCTGGCTTCGCCTTTGAGATTGCCTGCGCTCAAATACGGCATGACCAGCTCCAGCGAGTCGGCGGTCGGAACTCCACCGAGGGCGGCCAGCGCGAGGCGGCGTTCCTCGTCGCGCTCGATCAACGCCATCGCTTCCTTGAGCGAGGCGAGCTTCTGGTCGTCGGAAGCATCCTGAATCGGAATCAGCCGGAGCTGGCCGCGAAGCGCGAGGATCTTGAACTTCTTGTCCGTGGCGGTCTTGGCGATCTGCATCACATCGGGCAATGCATCCGCCGTCTGCCAGTCACAGAGTGCGCGCTGGGCAGTCTCCTTGATCTCAGCGTTGGCGTCGGAGAGTGCACCACGCACGGCGGCGAGTGCCTTGGGGCCGCCGGCCGAACGCAGCACGCGCAGCAACGCGAGTTTCGCCGGCACCGGCGCCTGGGCCAGCGGCGCGCAGAGCGCGTCCACCAGCTCGGGTGGCACGGCGGTGGCGGTGAACTCCAGGGTGTCGTTCTCGCGCACCATCTTTTTGCCTGGCACGCCGTTGACGGTGTATTCCACGCGCATATGCTTCACGCGTCCACCGGCGGGGTCGCCGAAATTCTTGTTGGACACCTGCACGGTCGGAGAAGCCTTCACAAGCTCCGAGAGCTTGGCGGTGACGTCGGCCGACGGGCCGTTCGGCAGATCGCCATAAACCGCTTTCTGGACGGCAACGTTGGCGGCGACAGGCCGGTTCAATCGCGCGCAGACGGCGGACAACGCGTTCTCGGCCGGTTCCGTGTCCTTTGCCTTCATCAATGCGCCGAGCAGCATCGGCATTTCGCCAATGCCAGCCAGTTCGCCGAGCGCCTTGAAGCTCGCGCCGGAGACGGCGGCATTGGAATCTTCCGCGACTTTCAGCAGGTCCGGAATCGCGCTCATAATGCGGCGCTGAGCAATCAACTCGATCGCGGCGCGGCGGGCGTTTTCGCCCGGTTGCTTCAACAAGGCGACAATGGCCGCTTCAACTGCCGCGCCCGGCATCTTGGCCACCGCCAGCCTTGCGACCATTGCGACCTTCGCGTCGTCGCCGGCAGCGATGGCGAGCAGTGCTGGCGCGGATTTGGGGTTGCTCAAGCGATCGAGCACGCTGATCGCGATGAGCTGCTGCGGCTGCGGCGCGCTCTTGGCCGCCTTGAGGGCCACGTCCAGCGTCTCCGCGTCACCGCGGTCGGCGAGCGCCAGCAACAAATATGACTGCCGCTCCGGCGTCACACGGTCCATTTCGGCCAGCAATGCCTGCGCGACTTCGCGGCCGGGCAGATCGCGCGCCGTGCGCATGGCAATGTTGAAACATTCCTTGTCCTTGGAGCGCAGTTGCTCGACCAACAGCGGTACGCCAGCAGCGCCGCGGGCGAGAATCGCGCCACGCGTTGCCTCAGCGGTCTTCTGTTTCGAGATATTCGCGCTGCGGACGGCGTCAAACAGCTTCACCGCGTCGGCGGCCTTTCCCTCGGCGAGGGATTGTTCTGCGCAGAGGATGCAACCTTCGGCAACCGCTGGCCGGACTGCGGCGGGCGCGCTGGCAAGCAGGGGTTGCAGCGTTTTGGTGGCCGTCCCGCCGCCAATGCGACCCAGCGCCGCGGCGGCAGCCGAAGCCACGTCGGCGTCGGAATCCTTCAGCTTCTCGGAGAGCGCGCCGACGGAGTTGGCATCGCGGCGGACGCCGAGGGTGTTGATCACGCCGATCAGGAGTTTGCCGTGCAGTTTTCCGAGCGCGTCGCGCAACGCATCATCGGCAGCAGAATCGGGAATGTTCTGCAGCGCGATGCGCGCCCACGAGGCGAGGTGCTCGTCAGCGAGGAACGGCGCCAGCACCGACACCGCTTCGCTGGTGCCGTAGATGGCGAGCCGTTTACACGCGATCGCCTTCTCCGCGGGCGGCGCGCCGGACTTGAGGATGGCGATGAGTTCGCGCTGTTTTTCGGCGGCCTTTGCAGCGTCGGGACCCGCTGCTTGAAGCTGGCCGGCGAGCGCGATGGCCGCGACCAACGCGGCACAGCGGACGAGATTTGGAATGGTGAGCGTCATGGTATTTCGTTGCTGGTTAAGATTGGGAATGAATTCTGGAGCGTCGGTTGTTAGAACCGCCACGGTTCGCGCAGCGCCTCGCCGCGGAGGCGGTTGGCTTCCTCGTCGCCGATGAACTCGTTCTTCTTCGGGTCGTAGGCGACCTTGCGGTCCAGGAAGAGAGCGATGTTGCCGGCGTTGCAAGCGATGTGCGTATTACAGGCCGCGTCGGCGTTGGCTCGCGTCAGGGCGCGCGATTTGACGCAATCGAGGAAATTGCGGACGTGGAAGTTCGCCGGGTAGCCGCCGATCTTGGCGCGTCTGCCGGCGAGCAGTTCCGGCGAGCTGGTGTAGAGGTCGCCGTTGTCGCCGGTCTCGACCCAGCCGGTCTCGCCCTCAAAGCGCACCGGGCAGGAGCCGATGTTCGGCAGCCAATCCGTGTTACGCACGACGAGCTTGACGCCGTTGGCGTAGCGAGCGTGCAACTGGCCGTCCTGTGGCCAGTATTCCACCGGCACCGTCTTGTCGGCATCATTAGCCCACTGGCATTGGTCCACGCAATGTGAACCCCACTCCAAACAGCCGCCGCCGCCGGGGCCGCCGACGAAGCCGCCGCCTTTCTCGAAGCTGCCGCCGCGATTGAACAACGCTTTGTTGAACGGCCGCCATGCCGCGGGGCCGAGGTAAAGGTCCCAGTCGCCTTCTTCCTTGGACGGTTCAGGCTCGGGTTCGAGCCAGCCGCTGGTGACGGTGTTCAAACCGGCGGGATGTGCATGGAGCGTCGTGAGTTTGCCGAGTCTGCCACGGCGGGCCAGTTCGACGGCGAACTCGAAGTTCGGCAGGCTGCGCCGTTGCGTGCCGGCCTGGAACACGCGACCGGTTCGATGAAACGCCTCGGCCAGCGAGAGGCTGTCCATGATGGTCTTGGCGCACGGCTTCTCGCAGTAAACATCCTTGCCCGCCTTCGCGGTCGTGACTGCAGCCAGCGCGTGCCAGTTCGGACCCGTGGCGATGAGCACCGCGTCAATGTCGGACCGGGCCAGCAGCTCGCGCAGGTCGCGATACGCCGTGCAGTTGCTGTTGCCGTATTTGGCGTCAGCGCGCTCCTTGACGGCCTGGCGACGCGCGGCTTTGACCTCGGCGATGGCCACGAATTGCACGTCAGCTTCCTCCAGGAAACAGCCGAGCACGTAGGTTCCACGGCCACCGATGCCGATGGCGCCAAGCACAACACGTTCGCTTGGCGCAACGGTGCCGTCAAGGCCCAGCGCGGAAGCCGGGATCACGTTGGGCAGCGCGCTGGCTGCCGCAGTGGCAAAACTGGTCTTCAGAAAATCACGACGATTCATTTTCATAGTGTTACTTCGTTTTGTTCTCAAACCACACGGGGCCGCCGAATTTGCCGGTAACGACGACATCGAGGTCGCCGTCGCAGTCCATGTCAGCCAGGCAAATGTTCAATCCGGAGCCGATGCCCTGGTTGTATGAAATGACGTGCTTGGCCCACTTCACCTCCGGCTTGCACTCCAACTTGTAATAATAAACTCCCAGCGGCGCATCCTCTTCCGGGTCCTTGCCGTTGTGCGCCATGAACCGCTTGCCCACCACCAGCTCCGGCTTGCCGTCGCCGTCGAGGTCGCCGAGCACGAGGCTGTGCGCCTGGGTCCACGTGTCGTCAATCAAGTGTTGCTTGAACTTGATTTCGCTGCCCTCGCGGACCTGCTCATACCAGTAGATGCCATAGCGGTGCGCGGAACTGCAGATCAGGTCGTTGCGACCGTCGCCGTTGACGTCGAAGACCAGAATCTGCGCGGTGTGTTCGGATTTCACGCCATCTTTGCTGGCGAGCTTGATCGGGTGCTCGATCCACTGGCCGTTGCGCAGATCGGCGGGTGCTTCGAACCACGCATCGGGCCGGATGATGTCGGGCCGGCCGTCGCCGTTGATGTCACCGATGCCGCCGCCGAAGCTCATCGGTTTTTCGCTGACCACATGCACCTCGAACTTGCCCTTGCCAACCAGCTCGTACCAGACGGTGCGTTTCACGTCGGGCAGCACGGCGTCCGCCTTGCCTTTGCCGAGCACGTCGCCCAACTGCGCCGTCTCGAAGTTGCCGTTTTGCTCGATGACCGTCTGCGGCCATTCCTGGCCGGACGCGCCGACGTTCTTGAGCCAGATCGCGTGCTTGTCGAACCAGTCCACGCTGATGATGTCGGGCTTGCCGTCGCCGTCCACGTCGAGCGTCAGGTTGGCGAAATCGTTGCGGTAGCCCTTGCCATTCTCATCCACGCTGCCCTTGACCGTGCGGACCTTCACTGGCTTGAAGTCGGGAGCGAGGTAGAGGAACTCGCCCGCGAAAATGTCCGGTTTGCCGTCGCCGTTGAAGTCAGCAACGCCGCAGGCTTCGCTGCGGTATTTGTCCACGCGGTGCATCACGAACTTGACGCCGCCGGGTGCGACATTTTTCGGTTCGGGCGCATCGGCGCCGAAACTCTGGATAGCCAGCGCACAACACGCCACCGCGGCCGATAAACCAATGGAAGTCTTGAGGGTCTTCACGTTTTTCCTTTTGTCTTTGTTCAACTCACGCGTGCCACGGCTCGCGCATGGCGCGCGAGAGCAGCCGGTTCGCTTCTTCGTCGCCGACGAATGTCTCCTTCACCGGGTCGAACTTCATGTTGCGCTTGAGCCACATGCAGATGTTGGCGCAGTGGACGGTGGTCATGGATCGGTGCATGACCTCTGGATTGGCGACGGTGAGGTCGCGCGACTTCACGCAATCCAGGAAGTTCCGCATGTGGTCGAGCGAGCGACCGGTGCGGCCGACGTATTCGCTGATGACGCGTTTCACGTGCGTCAGCAATGCCGGCGAAGAAACGTCCGGCCGCGAGTAACCGTCAGCGGCGGAGGCCCAGCCTTCGGTGCCGTCAAACCGCTCGCCACAGGAGCCGTGCCAGTATTGCTTGTTGAGGTCGCGCGCTAGGATCATTTTCACGCCGTTGGCGAAGTGCGTAACCATGCCGTCGCCGCTCTCGTTGTTGACGTATTCGTACGCCACCGCCGAGGTATTGAGCGAGTCGATACCGGCCTGCGCCTGCGCAAATGTGTGCGCACCCCACTCGCCGATGCAACTGGTGTGGTAATCATAATGCCCGCGCCAGCCGCCGCGAACGTAAGCGGAATTGTAGGGCCGCCACGGGCACGGGCCGAGCCACGCGTCCCAGTCCATCTGGTCTTTGGGCGGCTCCGGCTCGGCGGGCAGCCAGTCGGTGCGCATCGCGGCGGCGTCCCACGGTGCGATGTGCGCGTAGGCGGTGTGAATCTTGCCAAGCCGGCCGGTGCGGGCCATCTCGATGCAGAAAATGTGGTTCGGTTCGCTGAGCCGCTGCGTGCCGGTCTGATAGACACGACCGTACCGCTTGGCTGTCTCGACGACCATGCGGCCTTCCGCGACGGTCATGGAGGACGGCTTCTCGGAATACACGTCCTTGCCAGCGCGCATGGCCAGCGTGGCCGCCAGCGCGTGCCAGCGATCACCGGTGGCGATGAGCAGTGCATCGAGGTCTGGCCGCGTCGCCAGGAACTCGCGCATCTCAGGATACACCTTGCAGTCGGTGTTGCCGTATTTGGTGTCCACGAGTTTCTTGACGCGCTCGCGGGCTTCACGGTTGGCGTCGCAGATGGCGATGAACTGCACGTCCGCCTCGCGCAATGCCCAGTTGAGGTCGTGGACGCCACGTCCGCGCAGGCCAATGCCGCCCATCACGATGCGCTCGCTCGGCGCGACCCAGCCGTCCTTGCCGAGTGCCTTGGCGGGGATGAAATTGGGCGCAACGGCCGCTCCGATGGCGGCGGCAGTGGTCTTCAAAAACTGGCGGCGATTAAAGGATGGTTGCATAGGCAGATTGGCAGCGTGCATGACTCCGGTGCTCCTGTTGGATGTTTTCATCAGGTGACCTATTTCTAAACGAACAACGGCGGGGCAGCCTAAAGCGGAGCCGCGTGCCGGCCAAGACAAAAATCCGGCCCCCTGATACTACTTTTGGCGCACGAAACGTGTCACCAACACGCACATCGTCACGCGGGACAACTCCGCATTCCAACGCCGGGAATTTTTGGGGTTGGAACCTGGAGTTTCGACGTCTGTGGCGCAGCGTCAGCGAGGCCCTTCAGCAACTCGTTTTCCTTCCTGGATATGCCGGGACGTTCCGGCGTTCGCCATGCGTCAGAAGGAGAAGCGGATGCCGGCGCTGACGTTCTGCACGGAGTAGTTGTTGCGCAGCAGTTCGGTGCCGTAGGTGATGTAGGTGGCAAAGTCTTTCGACCATTGCACCGTCAGCCCCAGCCCCACCACCGCCGCGTCCCGCCCCAGCGGCACGCCTTGGGATGAGAAAATATTCCCCGCCCCGTTCGCAAACTGCGCGTTCAACCCAGTGACCGTGTCCATGGACTCGTGTTGCCAGCTCAGGCTCAGGTCCGGTATCCACAGGGTCTTTTCCACGGCGAACGGGTACGACAGATGCATGCCCACCTGGGTCAGCAGTGAGTTCATGCTCTGCGAGCCGATGGTCAGCGGCGCCAGCGAACCGCTCTCGGTGAAGTCGTCAATGTCCACTGTCGTATATTGCAGGGTGGCGAGGGGACCGAACCTCCATTGGCCTATCTTCCAATCGTAGCCTCCGCTCAACATGCCTTGGAGGTCCCGGCCTTGAACCTCGCCGGTCGCGTCTTGTCCCAGCACCCGCCGCTTGGTGTCGTAGATATTAGCGCCACCGCCGCCGGCCACTTCCGCGTGCCAGCCTTCCTTGAACCACATGCCATACACGGTGCCTTGCGCTCCGTTGATGTCCACGCGGCCGTCATTGGCCAGGTAGGTGCTGCTATTGGCGTAGCCCAGCGCCATGCCAACCACGATCTGGTCGTGCGGGTAGGTGGCGGCATCGAGCACCTGGCGGTCTATGGCGACGGTCAAGCCCGCCGAGGTCACATGGTAACCGTTGACGTTTTGGACGGCATCCACACCTACGAACTGTCCAGCGCCCTGCACAAACACGCCCCAAGGATTGTCCGAGGACCGTCGCATAACGCCGGAGGTGAGCGTCTCCCTGGTCATGGCCAGTTCCTGCTCCGCCGACAGCATGGAGGCAAGACGCGGTTGGCGGTCGATCCAATCCATGACGCCGCTCGGATCAAACAGGCTGAAGCCGCCATTGAAGCCGCCGCCCACACCGTTGCGCAACGCGCCGAAGCGGGACTGAAGATTGCCGAGCTGCGTGTTGGCCATGCTCGTTCCCACCTGCGGCATGGCCGTCAACCCCTGGGGCGAGAGTGAATCGAACGCCGCCGGCAACTGACCCACCGGCAGCCCGCCCAGATAGTTCATCAACTCGGCCATGTTGGGAGTGTTCACTTCCGCGTTCAAGGCGCCCGCCACCGCCAGTTGGTTCGGTGTTTGAGCATAGGGCGTAAAGAAATAGTTCCACTTCACCGCCACGTCATTGGCATCCGGGTAGATCAAGAACGCCGCCAGAGCCGTTTGCGACGGCAGCGTCGTCAGGTTGGTGAAAGTGGAGAACCCATTCGTCCAGCCGCCGCTTGCGTGCAGGAAGGTGATTTGCATGCCGTTGGTGGGGGTGAAGCCGTTGAAGGCGACCGCTTCCACAAGGCCTGTGAGGCTGGCGGTGCCGGCGATGTTCAGGTAGCCATGCTGGCCGGCCGCCGTGCCGCCGAATTCCACCATCAGCACGCCATCGGTGCTTTGGGTGAAATTACCGGCGATGTTCACGGTGTTGAAGATCGTCAGCGTGGCGTTGTTGCGAATGACCAGATCATTGGCGAAGGAACTGACACCGCTCCTCAACAACAACGCCGCCTCTGAGACGCCGTTGCCGATGAAGAACGACGCATTGTTGGAGACGGTGGCAGCGCCGACGCTGAGCGTGCCTCCGTTCAGGTTGACCACGCTGCTGGCTCCGTTGTTGGCGCGGAAAAGGTCGGCCGTGACGACGGCGTCGTTGGTGAGCGAGAGGGTGCCCTTTTGCACTCTGAGCACGCCCGTGCCTGTGGCGTTGGTGGCGTAGAGGTAGCCGCCATCGACGGTGACAGTGTTGCCGCCGGCAGTGATGGAACCAATGCCGACGTCAGTGGCGATGACCGTGGCGCCGTCGGCGATGGTCAAGCTGTTGAGGCCAATCAGGCCAGGGCCGACATCCAGAACGCCACTGTTATACCACAGAGAACCCGTGCCGGTGACCAACACGTCGTTGACGCCACCGAGACCGCTGCCGACGGAGCCATTCACGTCGAACACCTGGCCGCCGTTGGAGATGGTCATGTTATTGTTGACACCAAACATGTCGCCGACCGTCACGTCGCTGCTGTTGCTCCAAACCGAGCCGGCACCGGTCACCAGCACCGAATTTCCGCCGGAGCTGAACGAGCCGATGGTGCCGCTCGCGCTGAGCACTTTGCCGCCGTTGCTGATCGTCAGTTGGTTGAACAATCCTGTGCCGCCTACGTAGAGGTCGCCGCTGTTGTTCCAAAGCGACCCGGAACCGGTTACCAGCACCGCATTGCTCTTTGCACCGGCAGTGGCCCCGATATAGGCAGTGGTGCTGTACACCTGGCCGCCGTTGGCGATGGTCAGGCTGTTGCTGTGGCCAAAGTAGCCGACATAGAGGCTGGTGTTGTTGCTCCAGAGCGAACCCGCGCCGGTCACTGTCACCGACGAAAAGCTGCCCGTGGACGGCGAGTCGTTGTAACCGAGGTCGCCATCACCGCCGACCACCCCGGCATCGCTGAAGACCTGGCCGCCGCTTTGAATGGTCAGGCTGTTATTGCTGCCGCTGCTGCCCACCACCAAAACGCCGCTGTTGTTCCAGATCGAGCCCGTCCCGGTCACCAGCACCGTGTTATTGCTTCCATCCCAGTTGCCGATCCAGCTACTGACGTTCGACACGCTGCCACCGTTGGCGATGGTCATGTTGTTGCCACTGCTGGAATTACCCACACTGAGATCACCACTGATGTTCCACATCGAACCGGTGCCCGTCACCAGCACCGAGTTGTTGTTCGCGCTGACGTCGTAGCCGATATCCCCGGCGGCGCTGAACACCCGGCCGCCATTGGCAATAGTCAGGCTGTTGCCGGAGCCGCTGTCACCGACAGACAGCCAGCCACTGTTGCTCCAAACCGAGCCGGAGCCGGTCACCAGCACCGTATTGTTACTGGCCGTGGCGTGGTAACCGAGACTCCCGTTGGAATTGAACACATGGCCGCCGTTGGCAATGGTCAGGCTGTTGCCAGATCCGCGGTGAGCGACATACAACGAGCCGCTGTTGCTCCATACCGAGCCGGAGCCGGTCACCGTCACAGCATTGTTACTCGCCCAGGCGTTGTAACCAATATAGCCGTCGGCATTGATGACCTGACCGCCGCCGGCGATAACCATGGTATTGCCGGAACCGTTGTAGCCCACATTCAGATCGCCGCCAGCCAGCACTCTGCCGTTGTTGGTCACCGTCAGGCTGTTGTTGCCGGCATGAGGGGAACCGAGGAGGCCGATCGAGTCGCCCAGAACCACAGCGTTGGCGTTGCTCCACAGCGAACCGCTGCCCGTCACCAGCACCGAGTTGTCGTTTCCTCCACCGAGGCTGCCGTCGAAACCGATGTAACCGTTTACGTTGGCCACTACGCCGCCGTTGGCGATGGCCAGACTGTTGCCGGAACCGTAGTAACCGACATAGAGATCGTTGCGGTTGT
This sequence comes from Verrucomicrobiota bacterium, assembly GCA_016235595.1. GTDB lineage: Bacteria > Verrucomicrobiota > Verrucomicrobiia > CAIQCK01 > CAIQCK01 > CAIQCK01. Next base: position 227,434 of record JACRJX010000041.1, on the reverse strand, counting down.
TCCATGACGAACCCGTGCCGGTCACAAGCACGGTATTGTTGCTTGCGGTTCTGTTGACGCCGACGGCACCGATATGGTTGAACACCTGGCCGCCGTTGGTGATGGTCAGGCTGTTGCCAAAGCCGTTGAAACCGACATACATGTTGCTGCTGTTGTTCCAGACCGAGCCGGCGCCGGTGACGGTGACGGCGTTATTCATCGAGTTGCTGTCGTGGCCGATATAGCCTTTGACGTTGGCAACCTGGCCGCCGTTGTTGATGATCAATTGGTTGAACGATCCCGTGGCGCCCACGTAAAGGTTGCCGCTGTTGTTCCAAAGCGAGCCAGCGCCGCTGACAAGCACCGTATTGCTGTCGGAGGACGAGTCGAAACCAGCGCCGATGTAGCCATCGCCGTTTGCCACTACTCCGCCATTGGTGATGGTCAGGCTGTTGCCGGAACCATTATGGCCGACGTAGAGGTTGCTGCTGATGTTCCAAGCCGAGCCGGCCCCGGTGACTAGCACCGAGTTGTTGTTGGCGTCGGCCAGAAGACCGATGATGCCCTCATCACTGGAGACCTTGCCGCCGTTGGCGAGGGTCAGCCTGTTGTCAGAACCCCAGTAGCCGGCGTAGATGGTGCCACTGTTGCTCCAGACCGAGCCGGCCCCGGTGACCAACACCGAGTTATTGCTGGCAATGGGCATGAAACCAACGACACCGAAATCACTGAAGACCTGGCCGGAGTTGGTGATGGTCAGGCTGTTGCCGGAGCCGAAGAAGCCGACAGCCAGATAGTCGCTATTGCTCCAGACCGAGCCGGCGCCGGTGACCAGCACCGAATTGTTGCTGGCGCTGGCTCCGAAGCCGATCATGCCGCCTTCGCTGGCGACGACCTGACCGGCATTGCTGATCGTCAGGCTGTTGCCGGAACTGTGGAAGCCGGCCACAACAGTCCCGTTATTCCAGACTGAACCGGCCCCTGTCACCACGACCGCGTTGTTCACCGCGCCGGAATTGGCGCCGATTGATGCCATGCCGTTGAAGACCTGCCCGCCATTGCTGATCGTCAGGGTGTTGTTGGAACCGTAGCAGCCGATGTACAAGCTGTCGTAGTTGCTCCAAAGTGAGCCCGGGCCGGTCACGATCACCGACGTAAAATTACCCGTGGAGGGCGAGTCGCCGTAACCGAGGTCACTATCGCCGCCGACGACCCCAAAGTCGCTGAACACCTGGCCGCCATTGGTGACGATCATGCGGTTGTTGTCGCCGGAACTGCCCACCACCAGGATGCCGCTGTTGCTCCATATCGAACCGGCACCTGTGACCGTTACCGTATTGCTTCCGCTGCCCCAATTGCCGATCCAGCTGTTGGCGTTCGTTACACTGCCGCCGTTGGCGATGGTCAGGCTGTTGCCGGTGCCGAGGTCGCCAACGTAGAGATTGCTGCTGATGTTCCAAGCCGAGCCGGTGCCGGTCACAAGAACGGTGTTGTTGGCCGAATTGATTTCATAACCGATATGGCTGTCGGCGCTGAAGACCTGGCCGCCGTTGGTGATGGTCAGGCTGTTGCCAAAGCCGTCGTAGCCGACGTAAAGACTGCCACTATTGCTCCAGACCGAGCCCGCGCCGGTGACCAGCACCGTATTGTTGCTGGTGTAGCTGCCGTAACCGATGACGCCGTTGGCAGCAAGGACTTGGCCGCTGTTGGCAATGGTCAGGCTGTTGCCGGAGCCGAAGGCGCCCACAAGCACACTGTCGCTGTTGCTCCAGAGCGAGCCAGCGCCGGTGACCAGCGCCGTGTTGTTGCTGGAAGTTCCGGAGAAGCCGATGATGGAACTGCTGTTGATGATCGTGCCGCCATTGTCGATGGTCAAGCGGTTGAACGACCCCGTGTCACCCACGAAGAGGTTGTTGCTGATGTTCCAAAGCGAGCCGGTGCCGCTGACCAGCGCCGTGTTGCTGTTGGCTTCAAAGAAGATACCCTTGCCAATGAAGCCATTGGAGCTGAACACTGTGCCGCCATTGATGACGGCCAGGTTGTTGCCAGAACTTGCATAACCGACATTCACGTTACCACTGTTGCTCCAGACCGAGCCCGCGCCGGTGACCAATACCGTGTTGTTCGACCCAGGGGTGCTGAGACCGATGCTAGCGTCCCTACTGACGACCTGACCGCCGTTGGAAATGATCAGGCTGTTGTTGTAGCCGTGTGTGCCGATATACAGATTGCCGCTATTGCTCCAGAGCGAGCCAACCCCGGTCACCACCGCTGTGTTGCCATATCCGAAATCGCCAACATAGGCAAAGCCGGCGTACACCTGACCGCCGTCGCTGATCGTCAGGTTGTTGTTGACACCGCCACCGACAATCACGCTGCCGCTGTTGTTCCAGACCGAGCCGGTTCCTGTCACCCACGTCGAGTTGTTGCTCCCGTTCCAGCCGATATAACCCGCGGAGTTGAACACCTGGCCGCCGTTGCTGATCGTCAGGCTATTGTTGTTACCCATCTCGCCGATATAGAGGTTGCCGGCATTGGTCCAGGAGGAACCGGCGCCGGTCACCAACGCCGAGTTGTTGTTCGCGCCGGCCAGATTCCCGATGAAGCCGGCACCGTAGTCAGAAACCGTGCCACCGTTGCTGATGATCAGCTTGTTGCTGGAACCCGCGTAGCCGACATAGGTATAGGAATCGTTGTTCCAGACCGTGCCGGTGCCGGTGACGGTAACGGTGTTGTTGAACGAGTTGCTGTCATAACCGATGTAGCCATGGACGCCCGACACCTGTGCGCCGCTGCTGATGGTCATCTGGTTGAAGGAACCCGTGTCGCCGACATAAAGACTGGGATAGAGCCAGCTTGAGCCGTTGCCCGTCACCAGCACACGGTTGCTGTTCGCGCCGGCATTGGCGCCGATATAGCCATAGCCGGTGACCGCGCCGCCGTCGCTGACCGTCAGGCTGTTGTTGGAACCATTGTAACCAACATAGAGGCTCCGGTTCTCCCATTTCGAGCCGGTTCCCGTCACCAACACAGAGTTGTCGTTCCCGGGGGTGCTGGAGTCGCCGTTGACGGAACCGCCAATGTAGCCGGTGGAGCTGAAAGCCTGACCGCCGTCGGAGATCGTCAGGCCGTTGCCGGAACTCCTATTGCCAACAATCAGATAGGCACGGTTGGTCCAGACCGAGCCAGCGCCGGTGACCACCACCGAGTTGTTGCTCGCGCTGGCGTTCCTGCCGATGGTGCCGGTGGTATCGGATACGAAGCCGCCATTGGAGATCGTCAGCGTGTTGTATTGGCCCACTTCGCCGACCGACAGCGTGCTGCTATTGATCCACACGGAATTGGAACCGGTGATCAAGGCCCAGTTATTGCTGCCGCTGCTGCTGTAGCTGCCGATATAACCGGTGGTGCTGTACACTTGGCCGCTGTTGGCCACCGTCAGGTTGTTCCCATAATTGTTGTCGTCGCCAATGACCAGCATGCCATTGTTACTCCAGACGGAACCGCTGCCGGTCACCAGAACGGCGTTGTTGTTTGCATCGGGAAGGACGCCGATAAGACCGGCGGTGTTAAAGACATGGCCTCCATTGGTGATCGTCAGACGGTTGCCCACGCCAGAATAACCGACATTCAGAACGGACGCGTTGCTCCAGACTGAGCCCGAGCCCGTGACCAAGACCCAGTTGTTGCTGCCGCCGGGGTACCCGATGAGACTCCCGCTGCTGATCACCTGGCCGCCGTTGGCAATGGTCAGGTTGTTGCCGGAGTTGCTGCCAGCGCCGACATGCACTGAGCCGCTGTTGCTCCAGAGCGAACCAGCGCCGCTGACCAATACCGAGTTGTCATTGGCGTTACCGCTGCCGCCAATGACGCCGGTGATGCCGATGACCCGGCCGCCGTTGGTGATCGTCACGTTATTGCCGGAGGCATAGTAGCCCACATAGAGTGACCAGTTGCTCCAGAGCGAGCCGGCGCCGCTGACCAGCGCCGAGTTATTGCTGGCGGTGGGCGCGTAGCCGACAAAAGCCGCGCCACGATTGAGGACCGTGCCGCCATTGCTAATGGTCAGGCTGTTGCCGGAACCAGCGTTGCCGACGTAGAGGTTCCAGCTGTTGCTCCAAACCGAACCCGCGCCGCCAACCAGGACGACATTGTTGCTGGAGGTGGCTGAGTTGCCAACTATGCCGTTGCCGGAGCCAAGGACATGGCCGCTATTGGTAATGGTAAGTTGGCTGAAGGAACCGGTATCGCCCACTGTCACAACGCCGTTGAGTAGGCCGCCGCCGCTTACCGTCAGCGTCCCGCCGTTGTTGATGAAGTTGGTGAGGTTGGCGATGGCGGTGCCGGAAATGTTCCACGCGCCGAAGTTGGTGGCGACACTGACATCGTGCTCGCCGCCGCTGTGATTGACGGTGCCGGTGGCTCTGTTAAGGAACACCGTGTCCTGATTGGTGCCGCTCAGGAGGGTGAACGTGCCGGTGTTGTCGTAGAATGCCGGGTCGAATAGGCCGCCGTTTTGAATGAAGGTGCCGCCGTTGGTCACAACGTTCACCACGACGAAACCGCCGCTCATGCTGAACAAGCTTGAGGCGCTGATGGTCAGGTTGGATGCATTCACCGAGGCACTATTGCTCAGCAAGGAATTGGCAGAGATTGTCACCCCGTCCGCGAATGTATGGCTTCCCGATGGAAGCACCAAGGATGCCGAGTTGGTGCCATCGCCAATCGTGAATGGCTGACCGTTGGAAATAATCGATCCAAAAGAGGTCAGCATACCTGCGTTGAAGTTCAAGATGCCGCCCGCACCATTGGTCACATAAAGCCGGGTAACCGAAGTCGTGCCGTTGTTGATCGACAACGTCCCGCTTTGGACATTTATGATGGCATTGCTGGCGACATTGGTGAGAATGCCACCGCCGATATTGAGGGTGGGAATTGTGATCGTGGAGAAGGTGTGATTGGAGAGGTTAAGCAGAGTTGCATTCGTGTATGCTAACGAGCCTGTAATGAGGCCGGCACCAAGAAGGGTCACATTCCCACTGCTCCATAGGTTGGTTGTGACTCCCGAAGGAATAAAAAGCCCAGCGGCAGCATTCGTAATCAGTTGTACGCTGCCGTTGGTGATGAGAATGGGTCCGTCAACTCCCCCATTACCTACGAATAGCAGGTTATTGTTCGTGTTATAAACGAGAGAGTTCGTGTAGACGAGAAGGTTGTTTGTGATCGTAAGGAGACCAGGCGTGTAGTCATAAACGAAGGCGCCACCGGCGCCAATGAGCATTGTCCCCTCTGCGATGCTGCCGCCGCCGGATACTACTATTAAACCTGAGTCACCTCTTGTCTCTGGCGCGTGGAAGCCGAAAAGCGCGGCCGCCAACAGGACGACGCAAGGACGCAGGCGAAGGAAACGACGAAGATGGGACGACAGAGATGAGGCTGTCATGGTAGAACCGTTTCTCGGATAGGGTGACATGAAGTTGTATTCCTTGGTTTCTCATTTTTAATCTTTTGACAGACCGTTTGTCCATCCGCAAAAGGCGTCAGGGTGTCGTAGCGCGGTTGGGGACGGTTGAGAATCCCTGGCCAGATAATCGTCCTCCAGGCACAACTGCGTGTCGCCTGGACGGGAAGTGATTCAGTCAGTCCATTTCCAGGGCTAACTTGCTCCAGTTCAACCTGATGCGGCTGTTGCTCTTGCACAAGACCCGGCGCAACAGTCCAGGACAATATGTTCTGCGGACACTGCCACTATCGGAAACACTTCCACAATTCCTCGGCGAACAGCCTATGACCGCGGTCGTCGGGATGGTTGATGGTGTTGTGCAGCAGTGTCAGGTAGGGCAACCCTTCCTTCCAGAGATGTTCCCAGCGTGCGGCAGCGTCGGCCAGCGCGATATTGTGTTTGCTGGAATACTCGCGCAGCGCCAGCACGTAGGGCCGCCGCTCCACCTCGCGCATTCCCTTGAAACCCATCATCCGCCACATCGTGAAGTGCGGCGTGATGAGGATCAACTCCGCGCCGATGTTCTGCACACGCTTGAGGATGTCGCTGTAAACCTCGTCCACCATCGCGGGGGTCATCCCCGCGTCGTTGACGAACTCCAGCGTGACGAGATCAGGCTTTGCATCGGCGATGCGCTGCCATGTCACGCCGGTCTCCTGCCACGGCTTGCCGCGATACTTGAACTTGTCCGGGTAAAGCCACTGCCGGCTGTTCGAACCGCCGGCACTGATGTTCTGCATCTCGATCTTCGCTTGCGGAAAACGCTCGCGCAGCCCGGCGGCGAAAACGTCCGGGTAGCGCAGCTCCGGTTTTGAGGCGTTGCCGCCGGCGGTGACCGAGTCGCCCCAGCAAACGATCTTCACAGGACCGCCGGCCTTCAGCTTCGCGAGGGTTTTTGGGATGCGGCCGGACGTGCTGCCCGTGACGGCTTGTGCGGCCGTCTCGGTGATTGGGTAAATCTGATCAGCCTTTACCTCGGTGTCGCGGTAGTTCACCCACACGTGGGCGATGGCGGTGCAGCCTGCGTCGGCCTCCGGCGGCACCGGCGTGCTGATATGCGGCTCGCCAGCCTTGAGCGTCGCCCGGCCATCGGCTGAAACCTGGATGGTATCCATTCGCAGCAACGAGTAGCGATAGCTCGCGAAGACGGTGTCCTTGATGGTGACACAACTGTTCGTCCCGATGCCGACGTGTGCCCACGCAGTGTCCGTGAGATAGTCGTCGCCTTCCTTGAGTTGTGCTGCGCCCTGAGTGCGGCGGATTTCCAACGAGCCGGGCACAAACGAACCGCAGGCGTTCACGTCGCGGGCATTGCAGGCGCGCAGCCGCGTGCCTTTGGACCAGCCGGCGGGTTTGTCGGCGGAAAGTTTCACCGGCTCATTGGTGATTGCGAGGACAGGGGCGGGCGCGACCGTGAGTGTGGCGGCTTGCGTGACTTTCACCACGCAACTGCCCACGCGGTATTCACCGGGTGGCACCAGCACAGCGCTGCCTTGCGCTGAGATTTCCGCGCCGCGAAGGAGCGCGACTGGAGCGGTGAATGCAACGAACATGAACAACAGAACGCGATTTTTCATGGAGATGAATCTGCCTTTCTTCCGACCGGCTCACGCCGGGATGAAACTGGCGAACCTTTTTATAGAGCGCCACGAGTTTGTCCACACAATACTCGACGTTCTCGTGGCGTTGAAGACGCGGAACGAAATTCGACCGCCGAGTTTAGATGGAGAAGAACTTGCGGATGTTGCGCAGCAGAGTGGTGGCATAGTCCTTGCGGGTTGCGGCTGCTTCGGCCGTATGCTGCTGCTGTTTGAAGAGACCGTCGGTGGCAAGCTGGCGGTCGGCCATCAACCGGCTCAACGCCTCGGCGACAGATGGATTCTCCTGCAGCACCGGGCCCAGTGCGTCCTTGCCAATCTCCAGCAAGCGCAGGTCACTCTCTGCCACCACGGTCGCGTTGCGTGGCGCGCCGGTCAGCAGCGACATCTCGCCAAATGTGTCGCCCTCCTTCAACGTGCCGGCAACCACCTCGCCGCCACCCTCTTTGGCGAGTTTCACCGCCGCATGTCCGCTGACGATCAGGAACAGCGAGTCGCCTGCCTCGCCCTTGCTGATGACGATCTCGCCCTGGCCGAAGCGCACCAGCCGTCCGCGACCGGCCAGCGCTGCGATCTGGTTGTCGTCGAGCGGTTTGAACAGTTCCTTCCCCCGCAACGCGCGTTCGGCATCGGCCCGTCGTCGTTGATCGACACTGTCCGCTTCGGCGGGCTGGTGCATGAATACGTCGCGGATGGGGAAGGGGATGCTCATGCGCGCCCGGCGCAACGCATACCAGATGTTCGTCATCACGTCGCTGAGGACGTCGTCGGAGGCGGCGCGATTGTCCCCCCAGAACTTGATCTCGTAGTTGATGGCGGAGTCGCCGAACTGTTTCAGCCGGATGCGCGGTTCCTGCGGGAGGACTCCGGGGGTGCGCTGCACGGCCTGACGCAGGACGTTTTTCACGTCGTTGGGCGCGGCGCCGTATTCGACGCCCACGGAGCACTTCAGCGCATGCACGCGGTTCGGATAGTGGAAATTGGTGATGTTCTGCTTGGTGATGTTTCCGTTGGGGATGATGAGATAGTTGCCGTCGCGGGTGCGCAGGCGCGTGGCGCGCCAGTTGACTTCAATGACTTCGCCGTCTGTTTCGCCCACCCAGATCCAGTCACCGATATCGAACGGCTTCTCCATGTTCAGCGCGATGCCGGCCACCACGTCGCCCAGGAGGTTTTGAAGCGCGAAGCCGAGCACGATGGCCACGACGCCCGAAGCGGTGATGAGCGTGCCGAGTTGCTGGCCATAGACAAACTTCATCGCCCAGAGGACAGCCGCCAACACCAGCAGCGTCTTCGCCAGGTCGCGCAACAGTTTGGGCACTTTGACCTGGCGTTTTTCCTCCAGCGCGAATTGCCAAACGAATCTCACCAACACGTTGTTGGCCTGCAACGCCAGAAACACCGCCCACACACTGATGAGGACGTTGCGCACCGACAGCATCCACGGCGGGTCCGTGTAGGGCGCGGCATGCGCCTGATGAAAGCCCCAGGCCACCAGCGTTGCCGAGAGCACGGCGAAGATGTTAAATGAGAAACCCAGTGGCACGCGCAGACGCTTCTTCACCGGATGCGCCGCGGCCATCAGCACAAGATAGGTGAGGGCGGCGACACCGACATTGATCGCCGCATTTTCGATATGGATCCAGGTTCCGTTCATACAGGGATGAAACTAGAGAACTTTTTATAGAGTGCAGCGAGTTTGTCCACATAATACTCGACATTTTCGTCGCGTCGTTGCGGGTCCCACTCGCTGACCGGCTTGCACGTCTCGTAGGCCGTCACCTTCGCCGTGTCGCCGATGATGTAGAAGGAAATCTGGTCGCCGGGCTGATACGGCTTGCCGCTGCGCATGGCCAGCTCGTAAGCAGCGGAACGGTTGCGGCCGCCCTTGCCGGAGCCGGCGGTGATTTTCTTTTTATAAACGTCGAGCGAGTCGCTGAGCGTCTCGGTCTTCATGAACATCCCGACCGGCCAGCGCCGCTGTTCGAGCGCACTGCGGTATTCCTCCAGCTTGTCGAGGATCTCCTTGCGCCGCCGGCCCTCCAACAACAGTCGCAGCAGGTCCTCCATGAAGTCACGCTGGAACCGCTCGAGCCCGCGCGACTTCAGCGCCGCGCCCTTGATCGTGACGCGGCCCTCGTCGTCGAGCAGCGCGTAGTTCTTCATTTTGTAGCTGAACATCGCCCGGTAGCGCGCGTCGAACTCGACCTCGATGCCCTTCGGCAGCGTGGCGGCGAGTTCGTCGTCGAGCAGCTTCATCCCGCGCTCCGGCTCGCCGGCCACGTCTTTCGGCGGCTGGAAGTAGATGCCATCGGTGTCAATCTCGATGATGTGCGCGCCGCGTTGGCGCAACCACGCGATCATCGCCTGCAAGGTCTCACGTCCCTTGGCCGTCACCGCCGACGCCGCGTCGAAATCGCCGAAGTGCGCCTGCGCGAAGCCGAGGTAGCCGTAGAAGCTGTTGATGACGACCTTGAACGTTTGCTGGAGCGCGTTGAAGTGGTTGCGCGCCGCCTCGTCCTTCGCCTCGCGCAGCAGTGCCTTCGCGCGCAGGCGGAAGTCGCGCAGTTCCGATAGCAGCGAACTGAAGATAGCCAGCTCGTCTTTCTTCGGCACGATGTTGAACGCGAGCATGACGCTCGGATAGAGCGAGGCGACGTCGCAGTGCCACACGTCTTGCGCCACGCCCTCGTGGAAAATGTCGGTATAGCCACCCTCGTAGGGCCGCGCCGGCTCCGGCCTCGGCAGCGCCCGGCGCTGGTGCAGGTATTCGCGCACAAAGAGCGTGTCAATCTTCGTCGCGTTGCCGCGCACGACCACGTCCTGATAGGCGTAGGGAAACATCTGTGCCTGCACGAAATAGCTGGGGGACAACAGTGCCGCCAGCGCCCGCGTCTCGCGCACGTCGTCCAGAGAGTAACGCGCCAGCTTTTCCATGCCGGCCGCGCCGGAGTCGGCGAGCTTCGGGATTTCGTGCGGTTCCAGATACGTGCGGTCCTTCGGCGCGAGACCGAAATGCCGCGCCACGTCTTTCAAACCGAAGCTTTCCAGCTCGCGCGTGCTCACGTCGTAGAACTGCACCAGCAGGAACGTGTCCACGATATGCCGGCCGTGAATTTCAAACTTCGGATAGTTGATCGTCCGCTCCGCGATCTGCACGCGAGACGGATACGAACTCAGGGCTGAGTCGTCACGACCGAGAGCGAGCTTTACGCGGTGCCGTTTCGCCCGCGCCGTGAGGTAAGGCAGGTCGAACTTGAAAAGGTTGTGCCCCTCGATCACGTCGGGATCGCGTTCGCAGATGACCTCGACGAGTTGCTGGAGCATTTGTTTCTCATCGCCGGCCAGGGTCATTTCCCACCCGGTGTTGTCGGCGAGCGAGATGAGGAGGATGCGGTCTTCGGCACGCTCGGCGTTGGAGAACTCATAGCCCTCGCCGGTGTAGGTCTCGATGTCGAGTTGCAGGCGGCGGAGCTGGTCGAGGCGCATGCCCTTGAACGACGTCTGGCCTGTGCGCATCAGGTGCTGCGCGACCGGGTCGTTCAGGAAATAGAATGGCGCTTCCGGGCTGGCCGCGGTTGTGCCGGTGCTGTCGAGCAGGTGTTTCCGTGCCGACTGGAAATCCGACCACGACCGGAACGTGGCCAGCGAGCGGAACTCGCCGTTGCCAGTGAGCGGTTCGATCTTCGCCTTGCCGGACCAGGTGTTCAGGAACGCTGCGTCCGTGAGCCAGAGGAACGGCTGAAAAGGTTGCGCCACGCTCTTGAGCCGGCCGGCTTCACGCAGGAACACGCGCATCGCGCTGTCGTCGCCCGACACCAGTTCGACCGCGACGATTCCTTCCGTCCGGTCACGCCCGAACAGTGTCTCGTTCTCGCCAAACGGGAGGGGGGCGGTACTCACGGTTTCGTCTCCTGTTGGGTCAGCAGCGCTCGAAACTCTTTCATCTTTGCCGCGTCTTCGGGCGGCAGCGTGTCTAGCAGCTTCAGCACCTTGGCGGGGTCGGCGGTGGCTGCTTCGCTGACCTGCACCGGCACGTCCACCACCTCGCCAAAGCGGCGATCCACCGTGGTCGTGATGAACGGCAGGAAGAACAGCGCGCAGATCCGCTGCATCCAGCTATCCACCTTCACGAAGCCATGAAGCTCGCATTCGAGGACGCCGGGCTGTGTTTTGCGGTAGCGGAACAGCACCACCGCGCTGCCCGATACCGGTTCGCCCTTCTTGTCCGCGCCCTGCGCGAGATAAAGACGCTCGCCTGGCGCGGCGAGGAGTGGCCAGAGATAACCGGCAGCGCCCTTGCGATTGTCGGCATAGTAGGAGCCATCCGGCCTCTGCTCACTGCGATACTCGACGATCTTCAACAGTTGCGCCACGATGGAACACTGGTCGAGGTGGTTGATGAGATACTCGAAGATGTCGTATCGGGCGCGGACAGTTGGCTTTGGCAGGCGCACCTTTCGATAAAACGTGTAGCCGGGCACAACCTGTCGCACGCGCGCCTGCGCCGCGGCGTCGAGTTTGTTGAATGGAATCAGCGACTCGGGTTTCTCTGCTGCACGCGCGAAGCCTGCGCCAATGGTCAACGCCACAGCCAATGGGAGGCAAATGTAGATCGATCGCATGGCCATGCCGGTCACGACACCACAGCAGCCGAAGCGCAGCAAGAAGATTTCGCGCCAGCAGATTGCGTTACGGGCGCGTCGGAGGCTGTCTGTTCAATAGCGCCCGGAATTCTTTCAGCTTCGTCGCGTCCGCCGGTGGCAGCGAATCTATCAGCGTCACGACTTTGTCTGGATTAAGGGTGGCCTCTTTGCTGACCAGCACTGGAATCGAAAGCACTTCGCTGAAGCGCCGGTCCACCGTGCCGGTAACCAGTGGCAGGAAAAGGCCGGCCAGAAACCGCCTGAAGAAAGTTGTTATTTTGACGAAGGCATGCACCTCGCAGTGGATGAGGCCCGGTTCCGGTTCCTGATAACGCACGAACACCACCGAATAGCCCTCCACCGCCTCGCCACTGCGGTCGCTGCCATGAACCAGGAACAATCGCTCGCCCGGCGCGGCATACAACGGCCACAAAAACCCCCGCGCACCCGCGTGATTGTCCGCCCAGACGCTTCCATCCGGCAGGCGCTCGCAGCGGAATTTCACGACGTTGAGTTGTTGGCCGAGAATCGAAGTCTGGTCGAGATGATCGCCCAGATACTCAAACACATCGCGACGGGAGCGGAATTCGCCATGCGGCGTGCGCAGCTTCCGGTAGAACGTGTAGCCCGGCACCACTTTTCGGACGCGCGCCACCGCCGCCGAGTCGAGCTTGTCGAAAGGGATAAGCGACTCCGGCTTCTCGGCCGCGGCCGCCAGACCGGCTCCAACGACCAGCGCCATTGCCAGCAAAATGCGGTTACGCATCGGTTGCATAGGCCTGCCAGTCAAGACACCACAGCAATCGAGGCGCGGCACGAGAAGATTTCATATGAATTGATTTTGTTGTGTGCGCTCCCTGTCCGTCTTATTATCCCGGCCGCTGTTGTCGCGTGAATGAACCGCGCGACCTGTGGAAACGAATTACGAATTACAAATCACGAATCGCGAGTTATAGAAGCCATGCCACAATTTGATATCACCCCCGTCGCCGTTCCGAAAATCTCCACCCGTTTCCGCCGCATCCGGACGAAGATGCCAGTGCCGCAATCGCTTTCGGTCCTCGAAGGCATGCGCCGCTACGAGCCGCAGTCCATGCAGGGCATGCCGCCGGTGGTCTGGAAGCGCGGCGACGGCGCGCTCGTGGAGGATTGGTGGGGCAACCGTTGGATTGACTGGTCCAGTGGCGTGCTCGTCACCAACGCCGGCCATGGCCGCAAGCCCATTGTGGACGCCATTGTCAAGCAGGCGAAGAGCGGCCTGCTCCATAACTATCTCTTCCCGCACAAGCTCCGCAGCCAGCTCGCACAGATGCTCGTCGAACGCGCGTCTGAGAAGATGGACAAGTGTTTCCTGCTCTCCACCGGCAGCGAGGCCGTCGAGTGTGCCATCAAACTTTGCCGCACGCGCGGCCGGCTCAACGACCCAAAGAAGCTGATCATGGTCAGCTTCCTGCGCGGGTTCCACGGACGCACGCTCGGCGCGCAGCAGGTGGGCGGCATTCCTGGCCTCAAGGCGTGGATTGGCAATCTCGACCCCGGTTTCACGCAGGTCGAGTTTCCCGACGGTTTCCGCTGCAAGGACACAAGCTTCGAGTCGTTCGAAAAGCAACTCGCCAGCGCCGGGGTGGACCCGAAGCTCGTTTGCGGCGTCATCATGGAGAGTTACCAGGGTGGCGGGGCGAGCTTCGCGCCGGTAGACTACATGCACAAGCTCCGCGCGTGGTGCGACCGGAACAATGCGCTGTTGGTGTGCGACGAAGTGCAGTCGGGTTTCGGGCGCACGGGCAAGTACTGGGCGTTCGAGCACTACGGCGTGCGCCCCGACTTCATCTGCTGCGGCAAAGGCATCAGCAGTTCGTTGCCGCTCTCATGCCTGCTCGGCAACAGTGAGGTGATGGACCTTTATCCCCCCGGATCGATGACCTCAACGCATTCGGCCAACCCGATCTGTTGCGCCGCCGCCATCGCCAACCTCAAGTTGATCGACCGCGAGAAGCTTGTTCGCAACGCTGCCAAGATGGGCGAGCGGCTCTTCGCCGGCCTCGCCAAGCTCCAGCAGACGTATCCGGCGCGTATCGGCGCCGTCCACGGCAAAGGTCTCGTCGCCGGCGTGCAGTGCGTCAAGCCTGGCGGCGAAGAACCTGACGGCGACCTCGCCTTCCGCGTCATAGACCTCTGCTACAAGAAGGGCCTGCTGATGTTCGCGCCGGTCGGCTTCGGTGGCGCGACGGTGAAGATCGCCCCGCCGCTGGTCATTAGTGTTGCGCAACTCGACGAGAGCCTTGCCGTGCTGGCGGAAGCGTTCGCCGAGGCGATGCAACCTGCCTGTTGCTGCTGCGGCAAGTGAGCCTATTGGGCTGGCGGCCCGGGCAGCTTCGCGTTACGCCTTCGGTTTCGCAGGCGCGCTTTTCTTGCGATACGGCGAATGCAGGTTGAAGTAGATGCCGCAGAACGGGCGGCCGTCCGGCGCGTCGGGCGGCTCGCTCAGGATGATGGTGAGATGGGAATCGAGCGCGATGCCGTGCTTGAGGCCCGGAGCGCGATTCTCATAGACCTTGATGGCCTTGGTCATGAGTGAGCGCACGCTCTCCATGAACTCATCCGGCGTCTTGGCGATGCAGACAACGTAAAGCTCGTAAGCTTTGACTGCGTCGCGGATCTCTTTGCTAAAATCGTCAACCTTCATTTTTGTTCTCGAAACGAGGGTGGAGTGTCGGCCCGTGGAAGTCAAGTGGGGGCCATCTGGGTGAGACGGCAACGTTCAACGCAGAGGCGCAAAGGACAGCAAGCCTCTGCGATTCTCCGTGTCCTCTGTGTCGTTGCGCCGGATTTTCGCGCTACGCCGCCAGCCACCGCGCCACATCCTTGGCCCAGTAGGTAATGATGATGTCAGCGCCGGCACGACGGAAGGCGGTCATGGTTTCCATCACCACGGTGCGCTCGTCGAGCCAGCCGTTTTTGGCGGCGGCCTTCACCATCGCGAACTCTCCGCTGACGTTGTAAACCGCCGTTGGCATGCCAAACCGCTCCTTCACGCGGCGCACAAGGTCGAGGTAGGCCAGCGCCGGTTTCACCATCACGATGTCCGCGCCCTCGGCAATGTCGAGTGCCACCTCGCGCAGGGCTTCATCGCCGTTGGCATAATGCATCTGGTAGGTGCGGCGGTCGCCGAACTGCGGCGGGCTTTCGGCCGCGTCGCGGAATGGTCCGTAGAAGCCGCTTGCGAACTTCGCCGCGTAACTCAGGATCGGCGTCTGCTCGAAACCGGTTTTGTCGAGCGCGCGGCGGATGGCGGCGACGCGGCCGTCCATCATGTCGCTCGGGGCGACGATGTCGGCACCGGCTTTAGCGTGGCTGACGGCGCTTTTGGCGAGCAGCTCCAGCGTGGCGTCGTTGTCCACGTCCAGCGTGCCGTCGCGCCGCTTGTGGACGATGCCGCAGTGGCCGTGACTGGTGTATTCGCAGTTGCAGACATCGGTGATGACGAGCAGTTCCGGGACGGCGTCCTTCACGGCGCGCACGGCGGTCTGGACGATGCCGTGCTTCGCATATGCGCCACTGGCCTTTGCGTCCTTCTTGTCGGGAATGCCGAAGAGCAGGATCGCCGGCACGCCGAGCTTGTGGATTTCGCGCGCCTCCTTGACCAGTTCGTCCACGGAAAGCTGGAAGTTGCCGGGCATCGAGGCGATCGGACGCCGCACACCTTTGCCGGGCCGCGCAAACAGCGGCATGACGAGGTGGTCGGTGGAAACGCGCGTCTCGCGCACGAGCCGTCGAAGGGCTGGCGTGGCGCGCAAGCGGCGCGGCCTCGCCACCGGGAATTGGGGTATTCCAAAGTCGCTCATGGTGTGAACTTACTGCGGGCGCACCACTGCCAGCAAGACGGAACGGCAGGTCAACCAGCATTTCAGGCATCCGCGTTATATCCGGTCAGAAAGCGCGCCCTATTCGGTAGAACGCGGGATTTGCTGGAGACAGAATCATGAATGGCAACGATCAATCAAGTGGCGCGACGACCAAGGCGACCGGGAATGCACGAAGTCTGTCGTCGCGCATCCTGACTACTGTTGGTGGCATTGGCCTGGTGGTCGGAGGCATTGACCCTTTGGAAGGATCAATCCTCATCTTCGCCGGCAGTGGCCTGATGGCGCTCGGCGCCTTCCTTGGCCAGAGCGAACGCCGGTTCATTACCTACAGGCTGTGGGTGTTCATTCTGATCGCGATTGGGTTGGGCGCGGTTGTGGGGTTGAGCATGGTTGGAGGTTTTGGTGGTTCCACCGGACGTTCCATGTGGTGGGGTGTGTTGGTGTTTCCATACTTGATTGGTTGGTCCATGGGCATCTGGGGACCGGGTTCGGCCCGATGGATGTTGTGGCTGGGGATCGGCGTCGGCCTGTGGTATGTGGCGATTCTTGTGATGAGTTTGACACAAGGGGGCCTGCAATATGCAGGAGCGATGATCGCCTTTGCCACACTCGGCGTGCTGACCATCGGTGGTTGTATCAACCGGCTGCTGCATCCAGTTGCGGCGCTTAGGTAGAAGGCTTGTCCCGACCGGGCGTCAGGATTTGTTTTTGGGCTTTTCTTGGAGCGGCGGACGTTGCATTCTCGCTGGCATGGCACAACCGCATTCCGCATCTTCAGGAACCCCGCGAGAAAAAATCACCCGACGTGCTGCTGCAAAAGGTTTTCTGGCCACGTTCGCCAGTGGCATGCTGCTGGGTCGAAACAACCCGGCCTTCGGGGCGGATATCCGCACAGCATCGCAGGAAACCATCAAGACGGAAGTCTGCGTCATCGGTGGCGGCAGCGGCGGGACGGGCGCGGCGCTGGCCGCGGCGCGTGCCGGCGCGAAGGTCGTGTTGCTGGAACGCGAATCCATTCTTGGCGGGACCGGCACCTGCGCGTGGGTTTGCGCCTGGCGGCCGGTCATGGGCTCCAACGGCATCCCTCGCGATCTCTATATGATGATGAAGGAAGACCCGTCAGGCGTTTCCTGCATCGACTATTCCTTGTGCGGAAGAGCGGGACGGGTGAAGGAAGGCAAATGGCTGCCAAAGAATCCCAGTTTGGTGTATGAGCCGCGAACGTTCGATTACGCTGCCCGCGAGATGCTCGAAGCGACGGGCCGTTGCCAGACGTTGCTGGCCACGACGTTCTGCCGCGCACGGGTCGAAGGCAACACGATCAAGGCGGTGGAGGCGTGGTTCGCCGGCAAGCGGCTGCTCATCGAGGCGGATGTCTTCATTGACTGCACGGCTGATGGCGATGTCTGCGCGGATGCCGGTTGCGAGTACCACATGGGCGAGGATTCGAAGTCGCTCTACAATGAGCCATCCGCACCCGAGAAGGCCGAGATGTCACTCAATGCGCTGACACTCTGTTACCGAATTACCGACACGGGAGTGTCGCAGAAGCCGTATTTGCCGAAGGACGTCAAGAGCGACAGTTGTCCACTCAGCGCATGCTACGATAAAATGCCCAACGGTGATGTTGTGATCAATGTCGTGGGCATGATCAAAGGCAACACCATCCTCTGCATGGAGCACAGCCGGTTGATGCGCGAAGCACAGCGCCGCGTTTATGCGCATTTCCACGCGATCCAAACACAGACTTCAGGCAAAGTGCAGTGGAACACCTGGACGATTTCCGGCATCGCACCGCGAATCGGGGTGCGCGAAACCCGCCGGATTCTTGGTGACTGCGTGCTGACCGAGAACGACTGCCGGGCCGGTATCTCGAAGCAATCGCACAAGGATGTCATCGCCATCGCCGACCACGCGATAGACATGCACGGCCGACGGGGGCAGCACCTCCGACTGGATGGCCCCTATGGGATTCCCTATCGCTGCTTGCTGCCGAAGGGCGTGCGAAACCTGATGATCGCAAGTCGGGCGGCCAGCTTCTCACATATCGCTGCGTCGTCGTGCCGTTTGCAGCGCACGATGATGACGATCGGCCAGGCCGCCGGCAACGCGGCTGCCCTTGCTGTCAAACACCGCATAGAGCCGCGCCGCGTGGATGTCGCCGCGCTGCAAGCCCGGCTGCAATCGCAAGGCGTGGACATCACCGAGCCAGCCCAAAAGGCGTGAGCACGGCTCTCGCTGGCAACTCGCGACGGGTGACTGCCAGATCGAACTGCTGGTTTGTTGTTGCACAGAAGAAAATCTGGGGCACCATAGGCTCATGAATGCCAACCTCCGACTGTTGCTGTTGGTGTCGCTTGTTGTCTGGAGTTTCCCACCCGACCCGTCCATCGCCGCTACTGCCACCGACCAGATGGTCGGAGTGGCGAAAGCGGATATCACGCCCGATTACGCAGTTCGCCTCAGCGGTTACGGCTCGCGCCGTGAGGAGCACGAGGGCGTCGAGCAACACATCTTCGCGAAGGCGCTCGCGTTCGGCAGTGATGCCGAGGGTCCCGCGGTACTGCTGACGGTGGACAACTGCGGCGTGCCCGCATGGATGCGTGACGAACTCATCAAGCGCCTCAGCGCGCGAACAAAGGTGACGGGACCGCGCGTCGCCATCTGCTCCACTCACACTCACTCCGCACCCATGCTGACGGGCGTTTTGCCGAACCTTTTCAGCGCGGATATTCCGCAGGAACACCGGGCGAACATAGAGCGTTACACGCGCGAGTTGATGGACAAGATCGAGCAGGTCGCGCTCGCCGCGCTCGCCGACCGCCAACCCGCCCGGCTGGCGCTCGGTTTCGGCCACGCCAGTTTCGCCCATAACCGGCGGCTCTACGCATTCCGGCCGGAGGACCATTCGCTGCCCGTGCTGCGCGTTGTCGGCGCTGACGGCAAGGTGCGCGCGATGTTCGCAAGTTACGCCTGTCACGCCACCACGCTCAGCTTCAACAAAGTCCATGGCGACTGGCCCGGTTGCGCGCAGGAGTTCCTGGAGAAGTCACTTCCCGGCGTGGTCGCGCTCGTCGCGCTTGGCTGCGGCGCGGACCAGAATCCGAATCCCCGCCGCACTTACGAATACGCGCGCGAGTATGGCAACGCCTTTGGCGAAGAAGTGCAACGTATCGTGAAGGGGACGATGAGGCCGGTTGCCGGCAGGCTGGAGTGCCGCGCGAAACAGATCGAGCTGCCGTTTGACAAGCTTCCGACCCGCGCCGAGTGGGAGAAACGCGCGAAAGACAAAAACGGCGCGACTGCCTACCACGCCAGGGTGCAACTCGCAAAACTCGACCGCGGCGAGAAACTCCCGACAAAGCTGCCGTATGTGGTGCAGGTGTGGAACTTCGGCCGCGATCTCGCGATGGTCTTCCTGCCGGGCGAAGTCGTGGTGGACTACTCGTTGCGGCTCAAGCATGAGTTCGACTCCGAGAGGCTCTGGGTCAACGGTTACTCGAATGACGTGCCGTGTTACATTCCATCCGAGCGCATATGGGCCGAGGGCGGCTACGAGGGAGCGTTGGCGATGCTCTATTACGATCGCCCGACGAGATTCGCGCCCGACGTCGAGAAGCGCGTCATCGGCACGGTTCACCAGTTGATGCCGCGGGGTTTCCAGCGGAAGTGAGTTGCTTCATTGTTGAGGCAAAGCCAGATGTCGTTCTTCGTCATTTCAGCTTCGGGTGTCCGGCTGCGCTGGTGCTGGCCGGCATTTTATCCAAACAGCAATAGATGCAAAAAAGGAAGCGTAGTAAAAACCTTCTCCATCTTTCCATGATCATGAGACGTTCAATTACCGCCCTTGCCACAACGTTCATCTGTGGGGTTTTGATGGCAGCACAAGCGGCCGACAACCGGCCCAACCTGCTTTTTATCTACACGGACGACCAGCGCTATGACGCGTTTGGCGCGACACTGCGCGAGCAGGGTGAGCAGGCGCGCTTCCCGTGGTTCAAGACGCCGAACATGGACCGGCTCGCCGCGGAAGGCGTTCGGTTCCGGAACGCCTTCGTGGTCAATTCGCTTTGCGCGCCGAGCCGCGCTGTCAACCTCACCGGTCGTTACAGCCACTTCAATGGCATTGCGTCGAATTTCCGCCCGTTTCCGCTCGATAACGTCACACACGCCACGCTGCTGCGCACTGCCGGTTACACCACTGGCTACGTCGGCAAGTGGCACATGGACAGCCAGCGTGAACGGCCGGGCTTCGATTGGCACGCGAGCTTCATCGGGCACGCGCGTTACACGAATCCTCCCTTCATCGTGCAGGGCGAGGACAAAACGACAAAAGGATGGATTGATGACATCTCCACGGACTACGCGATCGAGTTCCTGCAAAAGCAAAAAGGCGGCACGAAACCGTGGTCGTTGGTCGTCGGCTTTAAATCGCCGCACGGACCATTTGAGCCGCCGGAGCGCGCGAAGGATCGCTTCGCCGGCGAACTGGCCCGCGCCGTGCCGAATCTCAAAACGCCCGTGCCTTATGTGCCGGGAACTGCGCTCAAGGCCAAGTCCGTGCCGACAGCGGACGGCAAGGTCCAGGTCAATCTCGATTACTTCCGTTGCGTCAGCGCCGCCGACGATTGTCTCGGTCGGCTGCTGGACGCGCTCGACAATCTCGGCTTCTCGCAGAACACGGTGGTGATTTACACCAGCGACAATGGTTACTACCTCGGCGAACATGGTCTTGGCGACAAACGCAGCGCCTACGACGAGAGCCTGCGCGTGCCGTTCATCGTCCGTTACCCCACGTTGGGCGTTTCGGCGAAAGGCCGCGTTGTGGATGCAATGGTGCTCAACCTGGACCTCGCGCCGTCGCTGCTCGATCTCGCCGGGTTGCCCGCACCGAAGGAGATGCAGGGCCGCAGTTGGCGTCCGCTGCTGACCGCCGAGCCTGCGGATTGGCGGCAGTCGTGGTTTTACGAATACTTCGCCGAGAAACAGCGCAACAGCCGCGTGCCTGACATCACTGCCGTTCGCACGACCGACGCCAAGCTCATCAAATACAGTGGCCACGACGACTGGACCGAGCTGTTCGACCTCAAGGCCGATCCCTACGAGACACGCAATTTCTACCGCGATCCGGCTCATGCCGCGTTGCGCACGCGACTGGAATCCGAGCATGCCCGCTTGCTGAAAGAAACCGGCTATCGTGTGCCCGATTACGTGGATCGTCCCGACTGGTGGGGCAAACCCGACGTTGGCCCGAACGCGCCGCCGGAAGTGCAACTGGAGTTCGCGTTCGAGAAGGATAGCGGCCAACGTATTGCCGACATCTCTGGCAAGAACAACCACGGCACGGCGCACGGCACGACGGCAGCCAGGGGGCGCGACAACCACGCGGCGCGCGAGTTCGACGGCACGAGCTACATCGAGGTGCCGAAATCGCCTTCGCTGAATCCTGCGGACAGCGCATGGACCGTTGAAGCCGTCGTCAAGCCTGCCAAGCCCGGCGGCGTCATCATCGCCCGCGGCGGCAAGTCGCAAGGTTACGCACTATGGCTGAAAGAAGGCCGGCCATCGTTCACGGTGGTCATCAGCAATAAATCCCACACCATTACCGCCCCCGAAGCCATCGCAGACTGGGCTACGCTCACCGGCGTCATCACTGCCCAACACAAGATCGTCCTCTACGTCAACGGCCGCCTCGCGGGTCGCGCGCCGCTGCCGGACTTCATCGAAAGCGACCCGCACGACACGATGCAGATTGGCGCCGACCAAGGCAGCCCTGTGTTGGAGCCGGGGTCGCCGAAATTCAGCGGCCTCATCGAGCGCGTCACGCTCGTTCGCGGCGAGCGGAAACAGAAATGATTGTCAAACGCGCAGCCGGCTGCGGCGCTTGAGGGCATATTGGAGCGCTTCGCGGACGGCTTCGACACGCGGGGGCAATTCGATGGGCCGGTTGGCGTAACGGCAGGGGAAATCAAGCTGCCGCTCGTGATAGCGCACCTTGAACTCGGTAAACTTCAGGCCGTGCGCGGTGGAAATGATGACGACCCGCTCGGAACGCGCGATCTGTCCGCGCTTCACCAGCTTGATGAGCGCGGCCAACGCCACGCCGGTGTGCGGGCAGTTGAACATACCCATCCTGTCGCCAAGCTCGGCGGCATTGGCCAGTTCCGACTCGGTGGCGTGTTCGACGATGCCGTCGAACTGTTTCAACGTCCGGATCGCTTTCTCGATGCTGACGGGGTTGCCGATCTGGATGGCGCTGGCGAGCGTCTTGCCGGCCTGCATCGGCTCGAACGACTTGAACTTCTTTCTGTAGGAACGATAGAGCGGATTGGCACGCTGGGCCTGGGCGACAACGATGCGCGGGAGCTTATGAATGAGACCGAGGTCGCGCATCATGAGCAAACCTTTGCCGAGGGCGGAGACGTTTCCGAGGTTGCCGCCGGGGATGATGAACACATCCGGCACATGCCAGTCGAACTGTTGCACCACCTCGATGCCGACGGTTTTCTGGCCCTCGACGCGGAGCGAGTTCATCGAGTTGGCAAGGTAGATCGTTTCGTCCTTGGTGATTTCCTGGACGACCTTCATGCACCCGTCGAAGTCGGTGTCGAGCGATAACACGAGCGCGTCGTTGGCGATCGGCTGGACGAGCTGGGCGATGGAGATTTTTCCCTTCGGCAGCAGGACGATGGACGGGATGCCGGCGGCTGCGCAATACGCCGCCAGCGCCGCCGATGTGTCGCCGGTGGAGGCGCACGCGACGGCCTTGATCGGCGCACCTTCAGCGATCATCTGCTTTACCTGCGAGACCAGGACGGTCATGCCGAGGTCTTTAAACGACCCGCTGTGGGTGTTGCCGCAAAGCTTGACCCAGAGGTTGTCCAGTCCCAGGAGCTTGCCGAACCGCTCGGCCCAGAAAAGGTTGGTGCCGCCCTCGTAAAGCGAGACGATGTTGTCGTCGGCGATTTCCGGGAGCACCCATTCCTTTTTGCCCCAGATGCCGGAGCCAAAGGGCCACTGCGTGGTCTTATATCGCGCCTCAAAAAGTTTCTTCCACGCCGCGGCGCTGCGGCGGGCGAGTTGCTTTGTGTCGTGTTGCACCTCCAGCAGGGAGTTGCACCGCTTGCAATTATAGATGATGGAATTGAGCGGGTAGGTCGCTCCGCATTCCAGATTGATACACTGAAACCAGGCTCGATATGACATGACGTTCTTCTCCAAAATAGTGCCGCCGATTCTGCCACAGGCCGGCGGTCGCTGGCGACGCCTTTTGTAACCACAGGGGAATTTTCTCGTCAAACATCGTCGTTTTCGCCAAAGTGTTGCGAAGCAAACATGGCCACACGGTTTTGCAAATCATGAAACGATTCTTGGCGATGCTGATAGTGGTGCTGGGCGCTGTTCAGGCGTTCGCGGCCGACACGAATGGCGCCGCGCCGGCGTTGGTGGGCGGTTGGGATTGGATGCCGGAGCCGCCGGGCAAGCTGGTCCCCGTGGGCGACCTGCCGCTCGGCATGGCACAGTCGGCGGATGGTCGCTGGGTGGTGATTTCACACGGCGGCACGAGCCAGCAATCGCTCTGGTTGTTTGACTCGACAACGGGCAAGGCGTTTCCCATCGCCACGGCTGGCAACAACGATGCGTTTTTCTTCGGCGTCGCGATGTCGCCGGACGGCCGGCGCGTCTTTTCCTCCGGCGGCGCGGCCAACACGATCAATGTCCATGACCTCGGCAATTGGTGGCAGGAAGCGCGGCTGGCGCGGTTCAGTTTTGGCCCGCCGGGCGCGCCATTCTTCCCGGTGGGCATCGCGCTGACACCGGACGGGAAGACGCTTTGTGTCGCCAACCTCCTGGCCGACCAGCTTGCTCTCCTTGACGTGCGTGATCCTGCGCAGCCGAAATCCGCCTCATCCATCCGCGTCGGCTTGCGGCCGTTCGCAGTCCTCCTCGACAAGGCCGGCCGGCATGCCTATGTGGCGCACTGGGGCGAACCGACCGTCGGCATTGTGGATTTGCAGACGAAACAGTTGACCGGCAGCGTGAAGGTGGGAGACCAGCCGATGGCGCTTGCGCTGTCGCCGGATGAGAAGCTGCTTTACGTTGCCTGTTCGGGCAGCGACGAGGTGGCAGTTGTGAATGTCGTTACGCGCAAGCGGCTTGCAGACATCGAATTGGGTGGCAGCAACAAGGGCGCGCAACCGTGCCGGCCGCAGGCGATGGCTATCTCGCGTGACGGCAAACGGCTCTTTGTGGCCAGCGCTCTCTACCATGACCTGCTTGTGGTGGACACCACGCGCCGCAAAGTGGCTGGCATGATTCCCACGGGCTGGTGCCCAACCGCGGTTTCCATGGCGCCCAGCGGCGACAAGCTCTACATCGCCAGTGCGCGCGATTTGGGCCACGTGCCGGCCGAGAATGTTTACACCAAGCGTGTCGGTCATGGTCTTCTGCAGATTTTGCCGCTGCCGGATGAACAGGAATTGCAGCACCAGAGCCGGCGCATTTGCGAAGCCTACGACTACGACCAGCGCGCCGGCCACCGCGTGAGCACGGTTGTTCCAGCCGAACAAACAATCCCGCGCCGCATCGGGCAGCCGTCATCGATTCACAACGTCATCATGATCGTTCAGAGTCGAACCAGTTTCGACAGCGTTTTTGGCGACGTGTCGAGAGCCGCGGCGGATCCTTGGTTCTGTTATTTCGGCCGCGAAATCACCGCCAACTTGCACGCGCTGACCGTCAATTTCGCGCTCTGCGATAATTTCTATCTCGATGGCCCGTTGCTCGCCGGCAACGCCCGTTCGTTTTTCGGCGGCATGGGCGGCGTGCGTCCCCGCCAGTCGTGGTGGCCGGTCGACGAAACGAAAAAGACGACAAGTTCGTCCAAATCCACCACCAGCAAATCTTCCGGCGGCTACGGCAGCAGCAAGCAACGCGTGGATCCAGCCGACGCCGGCACGGGGCCTCTGCTGTGGCCAAACACGGCGACGTTGTGGAATCTGGTGGGACAGGCCGGATTGAACCGCCGCGCCTATGGCCAGTTTGCGCAAACCGAACTCTACAAGGGCTCCTCATGCACCAATTGGCCCGATGGCATCGGTACGGCCATGGACGTCAAACGGTGCGAAGTGTTCCTCAAGGACCTCGAACGAATTCAGAAGCAGAGCACACTGCCGCGGTTCGTGGTGGTTTCTTTGCCCAACAACCAGACGGTCGGCACCGCGCGCGGCGCCGGCAGTCCGCGTGCCTTGGTCTGCGAGAACGACGTTGCCATCGGCCGCATCGTCAGCGCCGTATCACGCAGCAAGTTTTGGGACCAGACATTGATCCTGATTCTGCCGACTCAGGGTGGCGGCTTTGATCATCTGGACTCGCACCGTGCGCCGCTGTTGGTTGTCAGCCCCTATGCCCGGCGTGGCGCGGTGGTATCGCGTTGTTACGACGGCCCGTCGGTGATTCGCACCATCGAACAAGTGCTCGGTCTCGTGCCCACGAGCATCTACGATCTGGCTGCTGTGCCGATGTGGGATGCGTTTACGTCGCAAGCCAACCCTCGCATCCACAGGATCATCCCGGTATCCTACGACATCGGTGAGAGGAACCCGCCCAACGCTTTCGGTCAATCAGAGTCCGGCGGCCTGAGCCTCGGCCAACTCTCCGACGACCGTGCTGCCGCCCTGAATCGCTTGCTCTGGATCTACCTCCACGGTCCCGATGTTGCGCCACCCGCGCCTGTCAACCACCGGCGAACGGTGACTCGCTAGCGATCGCCTCCACTGATGTTCTCGTTGGGCGTTTGTAGTGCCTTGTTACCAATGGCTTGGGCGATTATTTGACGTTGAACGTTGGCGTAGGTGCTCGTTGTTTCGGCACCGGCAGTTCTCACAACGCCATGTCCACGATGGCAACCAAGGCCGCCACTGTCCCATATTTCACCCGCGACATTCCTGCCTGCTTTGTTTGCGGCGGGACGAGTTTTTGGCAGTGCGAAAAACCGTGCAAAATGCTTGCTTGACGCGGAGGCGTTTTCAGTGGCTAATACGCGGCTCTGATTACTACAAATAGAATGAACGTAAGCGAGACAGTTGAAATCAAGTTGCGCAAAGGCGAGCCGGTGGAGCGGGCATTGCGAAGGTTGCGCGAGAAGTTGAAAATGGAAGGCGTGCTGGACGAGATGAAAAAGCAGCGCTTCTATGAGAAGCCCAGCGACAAACGCCGCCGCCGCCGTGCACGCGCCGCCTATAACACCCGGCGCCAGCAACGGCTTTCTGCTTAATTTCTGTTGTTTTCTTCCAATATGAGCCAGCCGGCTCCAGTCCCGTCGGTTACGCCGACGGGGAAATGCGGTTTTGTTGTGCTCGCTGGTCGCCCAAACGCTGGCAAGAGTACATTGCTCAATGCCTTGGTCGGCACAAAGGTGGCCATCACCAGTCCCCGTCCCCAGACCACGCGCTATTTGATCCGCGGCGTTATGCACCGTCCCGAAGGCCAGGCCGTGCTTGTGGACACGCCCGGAGTGTTCATGAAGGTCAGCAACAAGCTGACCGAGCGCGTCAACCAGCGGCTCAATGAGGCGCTGGAGGGCATTGACCTCGTCGTGCATGTAGCCGACCCGACACGCGCTGCAGGCCCGGAGGAAAGAGCCGTGGAGCACCTCATCCTCAAGGTGCCGAAACCGAGAATCCTTGCCATCAACAAGATGGACCTCGCCGACAAGCCCTATCTGGAGGATTGTCGTGCGCTGGCGCCGCGCTATGACGCGGTTGTGGAGGTTTCCGCCTGGAACGGCAAAGGCGTGCCGCAGTTGGCAGACGAAATTTTCAAGCGCCTGCCGACGGGGCCATTATTCTACGAAAAGTTCCAGGTCACTGACATGACCAACGAGCAGTGGATGTCGGAGTTGATTCGCGAGAAAGTGTTCCTCCACACCGGCGAAGAATTGCCCTATCACTGTGCCGTCGAGATCGAGGAGGCCACCGACCGTCCGCGCCGGGACAAGCGCGCGCCCGCCACCATCTATATCAAGGCCAACATCATCACCAGCGCGGAGCGTTACCGTCCCATGCTGCTCGGCGAAGGCGGCCGCCGCATCCGTTCCATCGGCCAGGCCGCGCGCAAGGAACTGGAAGTGGCGATGAACAAGAAGGTCTTCCTCGAACTCTTCGTGAAGGTGGACGATCGCTGGATGGAGCGGTTCGAGTAGGACGGTGTTCGCGGGGCCGTGCGTCGGCAGGATGGAGTGTCTCGACATGAAAGCGACGAAATCGGTGTTCACAGTTCTTCTGGCCGCAGCGTTGTTCTCACCCGCCTCGCTGCGTCCGGCCATCAGCGCGGAGGCCGTCGCGCTGCCGGACCTCACCGTCGAACTCACCGGGACCAACCGCTGCAACGGCCTGACTGTGCCCTCTGGCGGTGACGGCGTGAACATTCCCGTGATTGCCGGCGGTCAACCGGTCCGCCGCATCGCCGGCGAACGGTCCCTCTACCTCTACGTGCGCATTGACCACCCGGCCTACGCCAACGGTCCGCGCGATCTGTATGTCATCGTCGAGGTTTGCAACGACACGTTCACATGGCTGCGGCTGCAATACGACAAGGCAGCCACGGCTGGAGATACTGCTGACAAATACGCTCACTGTGCCGACAGTGTCTTGTTGAACGGTGCCGGAGGATGGAGGCGCGGTGTTTTCCACCTGCCCGCCGTGCGGCTGGGCCATGGACAGAACGGCAACACGGACTTCCGCCTCTGTGCGCAAAATCTGGCCGTGCGCCGGATCATCGTCACGCCACGCAAGCCCGACGGCTACAATGCCGGCCAACCGATAGACGCAGCCTCGTTGGACGCACTGCGGGTTGAGCGGCCGGCTGGCATGGAGTTGACGTTCGGCAACGACGCCACTCCCGCCGATGCGGCACTGTTCAAAGCCCTCAGCGTCACCAGCGTCGAGAGCTACGTGGACTGGGCCGGCGTTGAGCCGGAAGAGGGCAGGTGGGATTGGAGCAAATGGGACCAACAAGTGGCGACACTGAAAGCCGCCGGCCTAAAGTGGGTGCCGTTTCTCATTGCCGGCCCTGCCTACGCGACGCCTCTATGGTTCCAGCGTGGCTCGCACTCGCACGTTTACCGTTGTCTCGAACATGGCCGCGACAGCAAGGTGCAGAGCCTCTTCAATCCCGATTGGCCGCGCTACGTCGAACGGTTCGTGAAAGCGTTTGCGGCCCGTTACCGCGATGCCGGCGTCATCGAGTCGGTGCTGCTTGGCGTTACCGGCATCTACGGCGAGAGCATCTATCCCGCAGGTCCCGAGGGTGGTTGGACCGCGCGGTTGACGGGCGATTATCACAACCACGGAGGCTGGTGGGCGGGCGACGAGTTCGCCGTCGCCGCGTTTCGCGCCGCGATGAAGAAAAAATATGGTGGGATCGCCGCGCTCGACAAGGCATGGGGCGCGAGCCACGCAAGTTTCGCCGATGTGACGGCGTTCCTGCCTGACAAAGCACCCTCGGATCGCGCGCGAGCCGATTTCGCCGAGTGGTATCAGCAGGCAATGACCGACTGGTCCGCTCTCTGGGTGCGCGCCACGCGCCGGGCCATGCCAAAGACGGAGATTTACCTCTGCACCGGCGGTGACGGCAGCCCGTTCCTTGGCGCGGATTTCACCGCGCAGACCAAAGCCATCGCTCCATTTGGCGCGGGCGTGCGCATCACCAACGAGGGCAGCGACTACGCCGCCAACTTCACCATTACCCGCGAGGTGGCCACCGCCACGCGACACTACCGCACGTTTTGCGGCTTCGAGCCCGCCAGCGGTGTCAACGCCACCGGCGTCGTCGCCCGCATCTACAACGCCACTGCCTCCGGCGCGCGGCAGTTGCACTACTACACAAACAACGTTCTCGACAACGCCGCCGGCCTGCGGAACTTCCGCGCCAACGCCGCCCATCTCGTGCCGCGCCAGCCGCGCGTGGATGCCGCGCTCTACGTGCCGCGCGAGACGTGGGCGCTCGCGCAGGATTCTGTCCATCACTGGTATGCCGTCGCCCGCAACCTGCGTGACCTCGTGGATGTGGATTTCGTCACGCGGCTGACTGTTGCGGAGGGTTCACTGCAACGCCATCGCCTGCTGGTGATGGCTGAAGCGCTGGTGCTCGAACCGGGGGCAGCCGCAGCCATTGAGAAATGGGTGCGGCGCGGCGGTGTTCTCATCGCCGCGACCCGCGCAGGCGAAACCCTTGGGGGCCGCCTTTATGACAACCAGGAGTGGCGCGCAAGGATGCTGGCTGATGCCGGAGATTGCGCAAGCTTGTTGAAGCCCGCCCTCGGTGGCGACGCGCCAGCGCGGTGGGTGCTTGATGTCGGTGGCAAAGGCGACGATCAATGGATCTTCGGCGACTGGCACGGCCGCGAACGCATGTCGGCGAACGCAACGATGCGTTGGACCGGCGCGCGCGCGGGTGCTTATCTGCCGGTGAAGCCCGGTGCCAGCCATACGTTGCGGCTCACGATCGGGGTGCAGGGCCATGCCCTTGCCGCCGACGGCAATGAAGTGCGCGTCAACGGCCGCGTCATCGGGCGAATCACGAAGGCCGGCTCACAGACCCTTGACCTGATCGTGCCCGCCGACGCGCTTGGCGGCGAGGCGGTCGCTTCCCTCGAAATCGCCGCGAAGACATGGAAACCCTCCGATCACGGCTCGCACGATTCGCGCGCGCTCGGCATCAGCGTCAGCCGCATCGAACTCATTCGCGCCGGCACCGAGTCAGCTGCGCCCGCCGCCACGTCATTGCGTCTGGCACTCGACAAGCAGCGGCTCGCGCCTCTTGTGCGCCGCGTTGGCAAGGGTTGGACCGTTTTCCTGTCGGGGCTTGCGGACAACGAGAAGTCTCTGGCGGGCGTATTGGCGGAGTTGCTTGGACGGACACCCGCCTTCCTGCCCGACGTCGCGCCCCTCGCGCCCGCCGATGGCCGCATGGACGGCAAGTTTGCCACCATGACTGCCGACGGCCTGCTCTGGTATGACCCAGCCGCCGCGAGTATCAAGTGAAGTCTTCGCGCTCGGGGGTCTAAGGGCGCAGTATTGTCACCGGCGGCCTTGGAGAGCCTGCCGCAATTCCAGTCGCATCCCGTCATAGGGCAGGATGATCCCTTCGCGTGCCAGCTTCGGCGCCAGAAGATCATGTGGCTCGCACCAATTGAGGCTCATGTGTGTGACGCAAAAGGGCGCGCCCGGCTTGAGGATGTTCCTCTTGGCGAGAATCTGCTTCACCTGTCGCACGTGCGGCAAATTCAAGTGGGCGGTCTGGCAATCCGGTATGGTATCGGGACACTCCATCTCGCCGAAAGTCGCCTCGACGATGGCGCAATCCAGCTTTTCCGTTTTCAGCGCACTGAACGTCCCCATCGGGAGCCATGCGGTGTCTGTGGCATAGAACAAGGATTTGTCCCCGCGCCTCATCACATAGAGGAGCGCTTGTTCCTTGGGGACATGGTTGGCGGGCAGCGCCTTGCATTGCCATTCCCCGGCCACAAACTCCTGATAAGGTTTGAGTTCCTGCAGCACCAGATCCGGCTTTGTGCTGAGACTCTCCAGATGAACCCTGATTTTTTTGATCGCCTCGGCATCGCCCAAAACAACCAGCCGTCCTTTTTTCTCCTGCGCCAATCCGGCAATGGCCTGCGGATCGCAGTGATCGCCGTGCGAATGCGTGATGAACAGATAATCCACGGCGGTGGGCGCAATGCCCGCCGCCTGCAGCCCTGCGCGTCCCGTCGCGGAATAGTCGATCACCACATTCGGGGGGACAAAGAGCGCAGCGTTGCGCCGCTCATTCTTGCCGCCATGTTCCCTGATGTATCGGCAGTTCTGATTCTTCCCCGTCTTGGGGCTGGCGATGTCTGCCGCGCCCGTGCCGAGGAAAATGATGAAGGAACCGGCATCACCGCTGTAACTCGCAGTGGGCGTGAGTGTCGCGAGCAGAAAGGACGTTGCAGCACTGGCGATCACGCCGGCAGCGCAGCGTGGAATAATGGCAGATGGACGTTGAAAGATCATGCACGCATGTTTTTCGGAGCGCGCCGCGAAGTCAAGCCTTGCCGCCTCCCAGCCAGATTTGGGTTGCTATGCACGGGGCGAAACAGCCGCAGGGGACGTGACAAGCCAATCCCTTCCAGCCTCGATGATATTTTCCATCCTCTGAAAAGTTTGTGCGCAGGCTCAATCGCCGGATTGAGGATTCGCTCACCACATCGGCGTTTGTGGCCGTTGGGAGCATCGAAGAACGACCTGTCAGCAGCCAACGAAGTTGGTTTTAATCTGGCATCCGCTCCTCGAAGGCGTACGATCGGCTTCAAGTGAAGCCGTTGCGAAATTCCTAAATGCGAACCACTAGCGGGAGGTATTCGATGCCAGCCAAGTATGTCAGCTTTCTATTGTGTGTTCTCGCCGGGGTCAGCCTTCTCACGATCATCGTACCAGATGCATCAGCATCACTGACCAAGGATGGGAGGCTCAGCGTCCTTGATGAGAAGACGAGAACCGATATGCAGGCGTTCGGAAGAAACACAATGGCCTCCGCCCCTGCGCATATCCAAAACGGAACCGACTTGGACAAGGCGAAGTATTTGTGCGGCGAGTTGTGCAAAACGTTTGCGAATAAGAACAAGACCGTTAACGCAAGCAATGCGGACCGGGCCAAGCATGACGACTTCACCGACTACACCTGCGGAGACCTTACGGAGCGCGTCAAAACAGTCTGGGTTGCCGCAGGGATAAAAGCGGGGTTCGCCGTTGACATCATGGCGGACAAGAACACTTGGAAGCCTGCATTTCTTGATCCCAACTATAATCACGGTGCTCCGGCGCTCACCTGTAATGGCCAGGTGTATATCTTTGATCTATGGGGACATGCGCTGAACAACAACAAGCAATTCTCACAGTTCGACGCCAGCGCGTGGAATGCAATGACACCTTCTGACTGGGAAGATCGGATGCGCAAGATGGGATACGTCCGGTTCAGCTCAAACGGCGGATACGACTATCAGGCCACAGTCAAAGATGCACTTGAATCAGCGGTTTCGAGGCGTCCAACACCCAAAGGAGAAAAGCCATTATTGGGCGTTTACGATGGCATGGCTTCCACAAAGTTCATTAATGAAGAACTGTATCTGAACCAAGGAACGGTCCCTGCTGCGGATGAAGCGGGAAACACTCGCAACAAAAGGATCATCGAGAGAAACAAAGTCATGCTCGAGAGCAGCCTGAAACCAAACATAACGCAGCCAGACAAGAACAAGATCAAGCTGCAATTGATGTATTTCTCAGATAATGAGAGCCGGTTCAGGGCGGGGGATGTGCCTGACGTAAGCTTTAGCATCAACGGAAGGTTGAATGACATCGCATTGGGGAGTGGCGGGTATATTTCCACTCCCGATCCGCAGAAACGGGTCAAGGTGGAGACAACGGCAAACACGTTCAAGGTTGTTAAGACCGAGACGACGCAAGGGGGAAGCGGCAGTGTGAACTATGTCTATACGATCAGCGGGGCAGTCCAAGGGGACAAACTAACCGGAACCTGGGTGACGACCTATAATGGCAAGGACTACATGAAGGGCGAGTTCACTGCTGACAGGACGGTCAAGGTGAACAGCAAGGGAATGTCCGAATCAGTGAAATAGACCAAAACAAATCACTTAACACGGGCATAGAAGACACCCATTTTCGCAAACTCCGCAAGTGGGGTCAGGTCTCAACGTCAGGCATGTCGCTTGACCTGAAATGAGCGTTGGCACATTCTCGCGGGCATGGCACGACCGTTAAGAATCGAAATGGCGGGCGGGTGGTGTCACGTCGTCGCCCGGGGCAATGAACGCAAGCGGGTGTTCCGCGACGAAAAGGATCGGTTGCGATTCCTGGAGTTGTTGGAGGATATGCCTGATGTTGAGACATGACCCTTCTTCGTCAAACCATGAAGAACGCCGAGATCATAGTGCCGATCTGCGCACTCCCAATGAAGCCTTCCGGCAACCTGCTGAAAAGATGATGAAGAAAGTGAAGAAAATGAAATCACTGGTGCCTTGTCTAGCATTGATCATCACTTTGATAGTCGCCGCCGCACCTGCGGCGGGCAGGCAGATCAGCGGCTTCGAGTTGACCGACCAGAACGGACGCGAGCATCGGTATTATTTCCCAAAGGAGAATTTGTCGCTCCTGACAGTCGCGGACAAGAAAGGCTCGGCTCAAGTCGAGTCTTGGGTCAAGCCGGTCCGCGCGCGTTATGGGTCAAGGATTGACATTGATGGTGTGGCAGACATGTCGGCTGTTCCGGGATTGCTTCGCGGCATGGTGGCGAGCCAGTTCAAGAAGCAGCAACAATACCCGGTGATGCTGGACTGGTCTGGGAAGGTCAGCCGGCAGCTGGGTTGCACCAAGGGACAGGCGGGCATACTGCTGATTGACCGCGACGGGCGTTTGTTGCGAGAATGGCAGGGTCGCGCCACCGATGCGATGCTGCGCGAATTATTTGTGGTGATTGATACGGCGAAGCCATAACTGCCATGAAACCGGGAAAAAACATCCTCGTGGTCGGCGCTGGGCCGGGCGGACTCACCGCAGCAATGTTGCTGGCCAGCCGCGGATTCAATGTCACTGTGTTTGAAAAGGAGGCACACGTTGGCGGACGCAACGCGTCCATCCGCTGTGGTGACTATGTGTTCGATACGGGGCCGACGTTTTTGATGATGAAGTTCATCCTCGACGAAGTGTTCGAGGAGGCGGGCCGCAAAAGCGGGGACTATCTCCAGTTCGCCGCGCTCGACCCGATGTATCGGCTCCAGTTCGAGGACTTCGCGATTGACCCGACGACGGATCGCGAGGCGATGGTCCGTCAATTGGAAAGGCGCTTTCCCGGCAGTCGCGAGGGTTACGCACGGTTCATGTTGCGCGAGAAGGATCGGTTCCATCGGATGTATCCGTGCCTGCAGAAGGACTATGCGACGTTCAGCCAGTATTTTTCGCGAGACTTTCTGCGAGCGCTGCCGCGACT
Source organism: Verrucomicrobiota bacterium (assembly GCA_016235595.1). Classification (GTDB taxonomy): domain Bacteria; phylum Verrucomicrobiota; class Verrucomicrobiia; order CAIQCK01; family CAIQCK01; genus CAIQCK01. The sequence goes on along the minus strand of JACRJX010000041.1, from coordinate 193,800 downwards.
GAGTATCGGCCGTTCTTTGCTGGATGTGCTGGGCGATTATTTCGACGATGACAAGCTCAAGCTCTCCTTCACGTTCCAGTCAAAATATCTCGGCATGTCGGCTTGGGAATGTCCCGGCGCGTTCGCCATCCTGCCCTATGTTGAGCACGCACACGGCATCTACCACGTCATGGGTGGCCTGAGTGAAATTTCCGAAGCGATGGCGAAGGTGTTGGGCGAACTGGGCGCGACGATGCGGTTAAATACTCCGGTAAAAAAGCTCCTGCTCGATGGCCGGCGCGTCCGCGGCGTCGAACTGGAAAGCGGCGAGCAGGTGCTCGGCGATGAGTTGGTGCTTAACGCCGATTTTGGCTACGCAATGAACCGGTTGGTGCCGCCGGGTGTGCTGCGGAAATACAGTCCGGAGAACATTGACAAGCGCCGGTTCTCCTGCTCGACATTCATGCTCTACCTCGGCTTGGACAAGCTCTATGACATGCCGCACCATGCCATCGTGTTTGCGCGCGACTATAAGGCCAACATTGCCGACATTTTCCAGCGCAAGGTTTTGTCCGAAGACATCTCGTTCTACGTTCGCAACGCGAGTGTCACCGACCCGTCGCTGGCGCCACGCGGCCACTCTTCGCTCTACGTGCTCGTGCCGGTGCCGAATCAATCGAGCAACATTGACTGGCAACGTGAGAAGCCGGCTTTTCGCAATCGTGTGCTTCAGGCCATCGCCGCTCGCACGACGATGAAGGACATCGCCAACCACATACGCGAAGAGATTGTCATTGCGCCGGACACATGGCAGGAAATGAACATTCACCTTGGCGCAACGTTTAACCTCGCCCATACGTTGTCGCAGATGCTGTACTTCCGGCCGCGAAACCGGTTTGAGGAACTCGACAATTGTTATCTGGTCGGTGGCGGCACGCATCCCGGCAGCGGCCTGCCCACTATTTACGAATCCGGTCGCATCGCTGCCAACCTCATCGCGCGCGCCCACGACGTGCCATTTGTCTCGAAGAACACACAGGTTTGAGCCAGCATGACGAGCGCGTCGAAACGCTGCGGACAATGGATTGCTCTGGACGGATGGTTTGCACTTTGCTTCGCTCAAAAGCAGAACCCGGTCACTGATTAACCGTCGCCGGGATCTGTGCTAGAGAATTGGTGTGAACGCAAGCGGGTGTTTCGCGGCGACAAAGATCGGTTGCGATTCCTGGAATTGTTGGAGGAATGTGTTTGTTGTTGAGATATGACCCGGATTCTGGAGACTTGTGCGCGCATTGTTCTTCAACCCGATGATGCTCTGCCTTAGACCATTTACAAAAATGAAAAACACTGTGTGTTGTATTCTGTTGTTGGTCCTGCCGTGTGTGGTGCTTGCCCAGGAGGGGACGAGCGTCAACACGGTTGCGATCAAATTCGCGAACGAGCGTGTTCCGACCGGGGGCGCGGGAATCGGCGGGTGCATGGATGTGGTTCGCGAGGGCGGGCGCCTGTATGCCCTCCAGGATCGGAGCCTGGTGATCCTGTCGCTGGAGAATCCCGCCGTACCGAAGGTGGTCGGGAAACTGGAGAATGTGGGGAACCTTCGACAGATTGTTGTTCGCGGCAAGACGGCGTTCATTACTGCAAGAGAGGACGGGCTGTTCGTGGTCGATGTTTCCGATCCTGCCCAGCCGAAAATTATTGCCCGCTACGACACGATTGAATTCGCAACGGGAATCGCCCTTGCCGATCATTTTGCATTCATCGCCTGCCGGTGGTTTGGCGTGGAGATCATCGATGTTTCTGATGCAAAGAATCCCAAACATGTTTCGATCATGCGCGTGGGCGAGGCGCAATCGTGTGAAGTCAGCGACGGTTATCTCTACGCAGGGGCGTGGGGGGAGCGGCGCGTGGCGATTTGCGATGTTCGCAATCCGGCAGCGCCGAAGCAGGTCGCGACCGTCAAGCTGGATGGACGCGGCGACGGCATCTGTGTTCGCAATGGCATCCTCTACGCCGCGATGGGGCATCATCGCCCCGGGGCGGATCTGCACCTCGAGGACCCGGGATACGGCGCCGGCAACGGCATGGACATCTACGATGTCTCCGACCCCGCGCATCCGAAGCACCTCTCGCGGGTGAAGTTCGATTGGCGGTTCTATTTCGGATGGCCGGACACGTGGCGGGTCAAGCTGTCGTATCCATACGCGTATCTGTATCACACATACAACGGCGTGTTCATTCTGGACGTGTCCAATCCCAAGAATCCAAAGGAAGTGGCGCAGATCCGCATTCCCTTGCATCCCGGTGACAAGGGATTCCGCAAAATGAACATGGAGTCCAAGAACGGTCTGCGCTTGCCGGTCTTGCCGTTTGACCCGAAGGAGAAAATCTACAGCCCGGTTTGCGGCTTGGTCGCAACTGACGGCTACCTGTATTTCACCGGTCTGTATTCTGACCTGCACGTGTTCCAAGACAAACAGCTTGCCAGGGCGGAAACAGGAGACGGAGGGCAGGCGGAAAAACGACTGAAAGTCGAAGGCGATTTTCACCAACTGGATCCGGACAAGATGCGAACGGAGGCGAAGCCTCTCGCAACCGGCGTGAAACACTATCGTCCTGGCGGACAGGTTTACGCGGCCGTCGAGAAGAACGGTGTGGTGTACGCCGCGTGCGGGTCGGCGGGGCTTCACGTTTTGGATAAGAACCTTGGTCTTCTGGCGAAACACGCCACGCGCGGATTTGCGATGGATGTGCAGGCCGATGGGAACAAGCTCTATGTGGCGGAAAGCGCCGGCGGATTGGGCATCTACCACGTTGATGGCGCGAAGCTGCAGCTCGTGAGCACGTATGTTTCGAAATTCCCGATCAAGCAGGTTCGCGTGTCGTCTGACGGACGGTTTGCCGTGGTTCACGCGGGCGGCAACATGTACGAGATCATCGATGTTTCCGATCTCGGCCATCCCCGGCTTGTCCAGACCGAACGCGGTTGGGGCGGGCTGGTTTACTATCGCCAACTCTGCAACGGCTTCATCGACGGCAGATACATCTGCGGGACGTGGTGCGGCGGCCGGACGTTCATGCAGGATCTCGGCGGCAGCAAGCCGAAGCCGCTGCCGGATATTCCGAGAATCCTGCCGGATATGGAAGCGGGCGGGTATTGTTCTTGCGGCCCGTACGCGTTGCTGACCAGAAACGGCGGCTATTCGTTCTACAAGCCCGGATACGAGGGCAACTACGAAGGCCTGCCGGTTTACAAAATCAAAGGCGGTCCGGTTTTTCGCGGCAAGCCGACCTGTCGCGGGAATCTCCTCGTTGCCTGCAACCGGGTCGAAGGCGACGTGACGTTTGTCGATATATCGGACCTGCGCGAGCCGAAGCTGATAAGCCAGTTCAAGCTCAGCGGTTCAGCCGACTGCGCATTCATTGGTGAGGATTTGGTCCTCATCCCGGCTGGATATCAGGGGTTGATCAGATTCGCCCGGTGATCCTGTTTCCCGACGCCATCTGCCGGCAGGGTGACACCGGCGCGCGAGTGGCTTGTCGAGACTATGAAGTTCATCCCTGACTCGGTTGGGCTACGCCCTCCCTGCGCTGGGGACGGACAGAACCCCAACGAACAGGTAACATCAAACCCAGCCACAGACTGTCATGCCAGTGGCTCGAAAAGGTGAGTCCGGTCACTATGGCAAGGTTGCGATATAGATGAACTGGAGTTGTATCGAACCGAGCTTCAACACTTGGTCTTCTTCTGGCACTGTTCCCTCAAGTTTGGTTCTTCCGATGGTCATTTCGATTCTCGGTCCGTTGACAATGTAACGCCCCTGTTGCGCTCCCCTGTGGCCGCGCCCAAACCACTTGCCGACGTTCTGGCTTTGTTCCTCTAACGCGGATCCTGTGGGGCCGGCGGATACATGAACGCTCGCCACCGTTCCATCCGGGTAGAACCGGTAGTAATCGCGTCCTTTGCGCGTCACGTTCTTTCGGTAGGGATTCAAACCGCTTGCTAACTTGATGTCTTTCTCGTCGGCGGTCGTATACAGTCCGTCGAAACGAATGCCTTTCTTTGCCGGCGGCGTAGGGAACGCCGGCCGTTGCGAAATTGCCAATGCCGAACTGGACGTTGACGCTGCCTGCGATGTCACTGGCGGTGGGATGATCTTGGACGTGGTATCCCGTACGGTATCATCGCTGGCTGTCGCGATGGGATGAAGTTCCTCCAGCAGATGCTTGGCGCCACGGAAACCAACGTATTCCTGCGCCACGATTTTGCCATCGAAGTAAACCTCAACAGCATGTCCTTCAATTTTCTCTTTCGACTGAAACACGGAGTTTGATTTTTTGCCCACACTGGCGTCGAGAAATTCAGTCTCGAAAACCTTCTCCTGTCTCGGTTTAAAATCGAAAGTGTCCTGGCCACCGAAAGCAGCCACAGGAACGGTCTGTCTGCGCATGTTGCCGAAAGTCATTGTTACTGCATGCTGCGGCATGGATTTCAAGATGCCCCATCGCACTGTGACACCCGTCAGTGGTTTCGTTGTGACGTTAAGAATGGTGATCCGCAAATACCTTCCCGCACCCGACTGCTGACCGCCCATGGGTTGCAACGCAGCCGATTGCGATCCACTCATCTTCCGGTTGCTCACTGGCACAATAGCCATACGCACCGGCGACAACTCCTGCGCAACAACCACCGTGGCAAACACACCTACAATACACGCCAGAATCGATCGCCTCATTTCGTCCTCCTCGTTAGCCTAAGCAACAAGCCGTGTTCTTGATCCTGGCCTCGGAATCCGGATTTCCAATAATTGTAAGTTTACACCCCCAATCCTCACCAATCAAGTTCTTGGCTCCGCAAAGGCGCGGGTGACCTGCCCCCTTTTAACTCCGCTTCGGCTTTGATGAAGGCGTTGTCGGCGAATCGAAAAAAGATCAATCCCAGAACCGGCGCTGAGTATTCGGAGGACCGGAGCGATGAATTGGCCCAGAGTTGATCTGCCGTTGCCCACAGACAGCGCTTCAGTTTGGCAAGGCCGTTGTCGGCGGAAGGTCTCCCGTTCATAAGCGTACAATGCTAGGGACAGGTATTTGACGGCGGAAGAGGAAAAAGAGTTGTTGAAGCAGTGCCACGCGCTCGGCAACTTGCGGCTGGCAACGCTGGTGTTGGCGGCGGTGGACACTGGATTCCGTGCCAGCGAGCTAGAAGCGGTGCGGTGGGCGGATGTAAATTTTGAACGGAGCGAGATCAGCGTGGCGAGCGGCTACACCAAGAATGGCAACCCGTGCCGCAATCCGATGACGACGCGGCTGCGGGAGATGTTAACGTTGTTAAAGGGCAATGAGAAGGTTGACCCACAAGCGCCAGTCTTCTGGCCATATCGGTATCACAAAGCGTTCTGGACGGCGCGAGACGCGGCTAAGCTGGGCAAGGACGTGGTGTTCCAAACACTGAGGCACACTTTCATCTCGCGTTTGGTGATGGCTGGTGTAGATATACGAACCGTGCAAGAACTCGCGGGACATCGCGACATCAAAATGACCATGCGTTACGCGCATCTCGCGCCAGAGTCGAAACGGCGTGCGATTGGTCTTTTGGAGAAGCAAGTCCCCACAGATTCCCCCACAGCGGGACTTGGCGTTGTCGCAAGTGCTTGCAGGGCCCGTAGCTCAGCGGTTAGAGCAGGGGACTCATAATTCCGACAAGCAGGAATGTCCCACGTGCCCCCTTTTTGTTCCGAATACCCTACCGGAACAACCGCAAAGAGTTGCGACGTTTTTTCATTGTCCTGTTTGGCCCCATGTGGCCCCTTTTTTTTCTCCAAGGTTGCCAGTCGGGTTACCACTTTTTTTGGGGTTGAAGCCGGCAAGCCGCCCCCACCGAAAACCCATCGCCTCCGGCTTTCCCCATAACCTGCTCATCTTCATCGTCCGTCTCGCCCCCAACATCCCGTCCGCCTGTTGTTCTTCATGTGCGACCGGTTCTCGTTAACCAAATCATCAGCTGGAGGACTTGTTCTTCGTTGGCAAGTTGATCAGATCAAGGTTGAGGTTAATCTCTGCTACAGCATTCGAGTTGCTTAAGCCCGTCCATGATCGAATGCCGGTAATCCTGAATCGTGAAGCAGAAGATGTTTGGCTCGATCCGCTGGTGCTGGATACGGCCAAGTTGCTGTCGTTGCTGAAGCCGTATCCACCAGAACAGATGGAGTTCTACCCGGTCAGCCAGATCGTCAATTCACCGGCGAACGACACGCCCGACTGTCTGATCCCCGCCCTGCAAACGGTGCAGTTGAAGGCGTGAGATGACGAGATCACACTTGGATCGGTATCATTTCGATGGCAATTGACCCATCGTCTTTGAACGCCAACCTCAGGGCGTTGAAAGTTTTGCATTCTTCCTTGGGCATTTGGTAGATCATCGCGGCACCACCCCCTGCGGTAATGAAAATGTGGTAGCCGTCGAGGTGATACTCATGAAAGCCGTGGAGGTGGCCGCAGATGATGCAATCGATCCGGCTCTTATGTGAATCCAGAACCCTCCGCAATTCATGCCACGCATCCTCTTTCATCACGGATCGGATGGATTCAAGTGGTGGGGGAACGTGGAACAGGACGACAAACCGTTTCCCATCATGCTTCTGCAACTGATGCCGTAGAAACTCAAGGTCGGCTGGTTCAAAACTGCCCTTTGAATTATCAAGACACACCAGAACCACCCGCTGCAACACAATGGCATATGTGGACAATCCGCAACATTCTGCGTAGCCGGGCAAATCATGATTGCCGCAAAGAGCAAACACCGGCTTTTGCGTTCGCGTGTTGCAGAAATCGATCACCTCAGTCAATTGTTCCGTGGCCCCGGTATGTGCAAGATCCCCTGTAATCATAAACAGATCGGCTTGATGACGCAGCACGGCACCAAACACCTGTTTGCTCAGATCACCAAAACCGGTGCAGCCGACATCGCCCACAACGACAATCTGTCGCACCCCCTTCAACTCTGTTTCTGTTTTCGTGGTTCGTTGGAAAGCGGACTTCATAGGCTCCACCTGAAAAGCAAAACGCGGATCGGAATTCCCGAGCTGCCCCTCGGCCCTCGGACCGCTAATTCCAAGTCCACGTCGAGAACTGTCTCTTAAATTGGTGCTACCGTAACCGATGTTTGGAACTTTGCAAGGGGCGTTACCGAAACGTTACAATCATCTCATCGGAGGCCACCGGCATCGAATATCGTTCGCTGACACCACGGTTTTCATCATTGCAGTCTCCTGTTCGTTGTTGGTTTGATTCGCTTTCCTGATGTCGGGTCGTCTCCAGAATCACCCTCCCCTCACTTTGACTCGGATTGGCTGTCCGCCCAGCAATACTCCAAGCAGCTTCACGGCCCTCGCACGATTGGGTGTGACATCGAAGGCCAATGTTACCAATTCACCCAAGGTCCACGGGCTGCTGACGCCATGTGCCGAGTTCTTCATCTTTTTCATTGTTGTCTCCAGTTCGTTTTTGATCTGCTTTTCTTAGGCCCAGAGAGTAGCAGGAGGGATGCCACGCGGTTCCACGCTCAGGACAACCATCAAGAGGTGGTTCTCGTGTGCAAAGTGTTCTCATTTTGACCTGCGACTGTTGAATTGTTGACACACCTACGGGGCGGCGTCATTTGACCTGACTTTTCCCTCCGGCAGGTGCAATCTGCCCATGAACAGCGGAGGCCCATGAAATTGTTCTACGTCACGCTTCCCAAGTCAAAGGCCAGGAGAATCCTTGAGGGCAAACTCCGCTTGGCTGATGTGAAGTTGCCAAGGCATGACTCCGATCAATCCCCAGACGCGGTTGAGCTGCATGATGAACTGGAACCGCCTCTGAAGCCTGACAAGCAGGTTGTATTGAGGATCGGCATTCCCAAGACCGAAGAAGAATTGGAGCCTTGCCTCATCGCCATTGAGGACAATCCCGACAACATCTACGACATCCCTCGATCCTGGCTGGACGAGGCCACATGCAACATCGTTCCTGACGTGGAGGTTCTCGAATTCTGTAAACAAAACCTGAATTCGATAATCAGGCCGTGTGGCCCAATGTTCTGGAAATACGTTCAGGAATGCGTGGATTCCGGAAAGACCCGGGGCCTCAGCCCCTTTTACATTCGTGCGTATCAAGAAACCCGGCGACAGCCTACGTAAAAATGAAAACATCCAAACTGATTGTTGGAACTCTGGCAACGGTGTTGAGTTTGATGATCCCCGATGCGGCAACACAGGCTCCCCCCGGGCGATTCAGTCCGTATGCCATCTTTGCCGAAAGTCCTCTCAAAGGGGTTGTCGTTAACGCGACGGCCATCGTATTGACTGTCAACGGCGAGGTTAAACTGGTTCCCCGTCACACACAGAGGGCCAACGGCAACGCCATACCATCAAAAACAGAGCGTCAGGACATTGAGTTCTCCATCAAGAACGCCAGGATCACTCGCGACGGTAAGCCGTGCGACCCCAAGAGCATTAGGAAGGGCGATTCAGCCACAATCGAGTTCACGTCACCCAAACAAGGCAGTTCCAAGTTTATTGCTACCAAGGTGGACCTCACCAGCAGGGGAAGTGGCAATTCCGAGCGATGAACTCGTCGCCATGATCTCCAAACTCGTATCAGGCGGCCAGACAGGAGCGGATCGAGCGGCACTTGATTGGGCTATCGAGCACAACATCCCCCACGGCGGCTGGTGTCCCAAGGGCCGTAGAACTGAAGACGGTCCGATTGATGGCCGTTCCCGGCCTACGCAATTGATCGGATTGATTGGTTCGGCTACCACAACATTCGGTGTTCAGCGAGGCACCGCCCTCCGTTTCAACTTGCGAGAGCAGACTCTGGAGCGTTTTGGACGTAGAGGTCAAGGCCATGGCAACGTGGTACGAACCGGCAGCGTGACTCCCGCCTCTTTTGAAGGATCTATAGCGTTGGCCTTTGAACGATGAAGTAATTGATGATTCAAGGTGAAGTTGCTAATTTTTGCAGAAGCGCAATTATGCACGAAACTGGAGAAAACACATGGGCCGTAATGTGAAGGCGACCACAATTAGCATCCCAAGGAATATGCTGCCGGACATCAAGGACCGGATGCGCGAACGAGGATTCAAGTCCTGCAGCAAATATTTCGTCTTGTGCGCGCAACAAGACCTCGATAGGCGTGGAGACTTCAGGCTGAAGCTTGGCAATGAGCATCAGAAACTGCCGGGCCGTAATACGGTGATCACCTCGATCAGCATCCCAAAGGAGATGTTGCCAGAAGTTGAGAAACGGATGTCCGAAATTGGTTTTGAATCTAGGAGTGATTATTTCGTTCAGTGCGTGCGTAACGACATCATCGAACGCGGCTAGTTCAAACGGTGGAAACAAACTCGGATTTCTTTATGAAGGCCGAGAAGCGTCAGAAATAAGGCTCGAAAGAAACTTGCGGATTTGATGAGTGCTGGTTTCTGAGCTGTAAAGTCCCGCGTCTTTCAGTGCCTGCGCCAAGGATTTCGGAACAGCACCGTAGACGTGGCGTGGTTGAGTTCTCGGACAACGGCTTCAGTGCATCCGCCTTGGGGACTGAAGAATACGGACCAGGAATTCGTGGCCAGAGGTCCATTTGCACCAAAGAGTTGCCGGGCATGGAATCCCGTGTAAAGTGCCAGAACCGTGACCGTAAGCCGCAGCAGACGTTTCATCGGGGCGGAGGTTTAGCGGAATGGCGGAAGGAATTCGAACATTGAGGCCTATTTCTTCAGGTGCGCGAGCCTCTTCTCTGCGTCCTTGCACTTCGTTTTTTGCCCGCTGACGAATTGCTTGAGTGCTTCAAGATCATGAGCCAGTTCATCCGTTGATGGAAGTGATGAGTTATTGGCGGCTGCATGATCGTGCGCTTTAATCATGTCTGAGCTACGGCTCATACCCTGAAACACTGCCTCAACTGCCTCATCATCAACCTGCACCCCGTCCAACCTCATGGTTTTGACCTCCTTTTCAAGACGCTGCACAACTTGGTTGAAAAGGACTTCCTCCACTGACCGTTCCCACGTTGAACGCAACAACGAGTAGAATTCACCAAAGATTTGCCTATATACCCTTGTATCGCCTGCTGCCTCTGCCTTTTTTGCCGCACTCACAATTTGGTCGAGTCGCCCTGCGCGTTGGTTCACCTTCATGGCGTCCCAAGGCGGAATATCCGTGAGGATGCCAACATTCGTGCCTAGTGCCTCAACATTTTGGAAAGTTAGGTCCACCTTCTGTCGTTCTGCTGCTGCAACCAGTTCCCGATAGAAGACCAAGTCGTGCGTAAAGATGATGACTTGTCTCTTGGAAGATTCGATTACAAGACGTTTCACGATTCCATCCCGAATGCGATGGTCTAGCGATGTGACCGGATCATCGAAAACGATGCCGCAATTATCGTCGCTGGCTAGAAGTTCTGCGAGGAAACAGGCCAGTGAAATCGCCGTGCGTTCGCCTTCGCTGAACACAGATTCCGGGGTGGCGTGTTGCACCCCGTCAATAGTAACCTTGTGCAACACCTTGCCCTTCTCGGATCGCCTGTCGACCCCCGCTCTCACCCTAACCAAACCAAGGGGCTTGAGTTCGTCTTGAACGGTTTTTTTGAAGTCTTCCGTGACGTAAGTGTTCTGCAGATCTCCAGCCTTAAACGAGATGGCATTAGTCGTGATCTTGCTCGCTGCACGATCAGCAGCGGCGGACAGCTTGAGTGACTTGAGGTGACCTGTGACAATATTGATGTTCTCAGTTACACGCTTCCGGGCTTTGAGTTCGGCCACTTCTTTCGATAAGGCCTGTATGGCTGCGGTTGCTTGGCCATCGTCGGTAATTTCCTTGAGGCGACGTTCTATGGCTGCGATCTCCGTGTTGCAAGTCGTTGAATCGAAAGCTGGTGCCGGTGCAATCGAATTCCATGCGCCTGATCTGATTGCGGATTCCATAGCTTGAACACGGCCCGGCACTGCCGCAAAATACGTTTTCACCGCTTCATAGACAGTCGATCCTGCTGCCTTCAGTGGGTCTTCGAGGATCTCAATGTGCTTCGGCAAGGTTTTCGGCACTCTGGCCAAGACTTCCTGCTCTTGTGCGACGGCCACCCGCGCTGTGTCTCGCTTCTTGGAAGTGTCGTCTTGAATAAAGTTCCAGAATCGTGCCAACCGATCCTGGGCTGCCGGTTCCAGTGGCTGCAAGCACAGCACACATTTCACACCTTTGACTGGTGCCGGATAGGATTGGCCTGGGTAGGCTTCCTGAGTGGAATATGCTTCTGCGGCTATTAGCAACTCTCGCCACACATCACCGCCAATGCCGGACAAGTCCAAATCGCCAAATGCGAGCTTCGCAGATGCGGCGACGGCCTCCTGATATTTAACCAACTCGCCGACCTTATTCTTGATCGTCGTCACCTTCTCGTCGGATATGGCTCCGGCCACCGTATTCAACTCAGTGCGAATAGTTTCGAGTCGCCTCTTTTGCGCGACCAACGCTTCACGAGTTTTCTGTGGAGAGTTCGCTCTCAGATTTGCGAGTTCGGCCTCTTTATCTGACAGCAAAGAATCATCAGCGGCTACCCATTTGGCGTTCGCTGTAATGGCCGCCTCATTCGATGTCGTCGTGAGCGCGGACAATTGTTTTCCAATTGTCGTATCGTCAATAAGTGGCTGTAGCGCATCTGGCTTGGGGGCCGAGCTTCTCGCTAGTTCCTGAAAGCGCCTCTTCACTTCATTGGTGATCGCTCCAAGGCCGTTGAGGATGTCAAAACCATACGGAACAAAAGCAAGCTCATTGCTTTCACTGACATAGGCTCTTGCACATTTGGAGTCAAAGACAGCGAATCGCCCAAGACATTCTGGCGACTGCACACCATCCGTCCATTTTTCGTCGCGCACTTTGCCAGCTTCTTCGATTTCGAATAATGCGCTGGCAGGTCTAATGGTGCTGCTGGCAATGTAGACATTCTGTAGAATTGGATCAACAGCCCGTGCTCGAAACGCTTTCTTCATGACGCGTGCATATCCAGATTTGCCGGATGCGTTCTCCCCGTAGATGATCGTCAGTTGTTTGCCGATCACCAAGCGGTCGCCTCTCAACGCGTTTACATTGAGCAGTTCTCGCACGCCGTTGAGTTGAATTCTTTGCCCCGGTGTCGGTGGCGTGGGAAGATCTGTTGCCTTAAGCATCAGGTCGACCTGTTTAGGCGGCGCAGGTGCCAGACCGTGTTCGACCTTTGCTTCCTCAAATATCTCATCCTTGTCAGCGGGAGTAAGAACGCCCTTGGCGAATAGGCGGCGAATCACTTCATTTTGCCATGGCGACAACTCTTTCGACCAAGAGAGAATCTCAGAAAACACGTTTTTGGCCATGATGCGCGTTTAGACTTGTTGTGGTAGACGTTTCGTCGAAGTGGAAGTCATCTTGGGCATCGCCTCGCCTAGCGAAAGCTGGCAAGCCACCGATGGCAATCCCTGCTCGTTCATTTCGTCACAACCCTTGCTAGCGCGGACAATGAGCTAAACAACCGCAGAGTTCAACATCGAAGTGCCACGTCAATGCCAAGCAACCGATGCCAGCAGGATCAGCTTTCGCATGGGCTGAGAATATGCGGTTGGAGCAGCGCAGGCAAGGAATCTGCTAAACACGGTCGTACCGTAACGGGTGAAAAATGGGTTGTTTCACCGGCTGGACGCGCTACACTCCGCGCTCGATGTTCCCGACATCCAGGATACAACGGAGGCACGGCATCTTGGTTGTAGAATGAACTGAGAAGAAATTCTATGGGTCACGAGCGGGTTGGTTTCTTGCCCAAGTCACAACGCTGGACGCATCTGGTAGGCCAGATGGGTGCGATGTACACCTCTGACGTGTCTGTCGCGTCAGTGGCCACGCAAACCTTGCAGAATGTTCGGACGCGCTACGAGACCTTATTCCAGGATGATGCGGTCAAGGCGGCTTTTTCGTTCTTGGTGGCGTTTGCTCGGGCATGTCGGTCTTCAGATCCTCAGACCGAGCTCCAACAGTCAAACATCCGCATGCCTGACCAGCCAACGCTGCTCTCCATTGTGAGAGCCATTCGGGATCGGGTGCCGCCGCAAGATGCCAATTCCGAATATGGTCAACTTGCCTTAGCAGCAGCAGCGGATGCCGTTGGGCAATGGCACAAGCAGCACGCGACCGCCCAGTTGGCATTGCTTCAACCATCATCCGCTTTCTACGATAGCTGGCGCGATCTCGGGTGCGGCGCAGGTTTCTGCGAGTTGTCCCGCTTGTATTTCGGAAAACTAACGGAAAGATACCTACACTACTTTCTCGACAGGGCAGCTTCTGCGACATGTCCAAACATAGAACAACGCGAACGTTTTCAAAACGACATCCAAGCTCACATTGACGGTGTTTCGAAACACGCGTTCGAAACAGCGAAAATCACGCAGTCCTTTGCGGCAGGATGGTTTACTGCCCACACGCGCGAGCGAGTGCCAAACCAAAGGGAAATTGAAGGGTTTCTTGCAATTGCTTTTGGAAAGTTGCGTGACGAACTCCGAAGGGAGCAGGAAGCGAAATGAGCGCTCCCACTCCCATTCTGTTCCTCTGTAATGGAGCCGGGAAACCGGCTGATGAGCCACCGGGCACTGCAATCGTCAATTTGTCGTACTCAAAAAATGACCCGAACCGACTCGTCAACCTGAAACTCCCAACTTTTGTTGATCAAGTCTTTCACCTGCCGCCTCGAATCCTTGATTTGCTCGAAATCGCTGCATACGTTTTTGCTGCAGATCGATGGGCAACCCGAGGACCAAAGGACGCTGTCGAATTTCATGCATGGCCGCGCTCAATGCGTTTTGTGATTCGGGTTCGAGAAGCCAAATTTTGGAACCGGCCGGTGGTTAAAAACAAACTGTCTTCTGCCCTCACTTTTATGACCGGCGACCGGGAATATCAGTTTAAGTTTCTCTCCGGCCACGCAACGCCACCCACATCGCTTTTTGACCGCGAGGAATTCAAGATTGAACAACACCGTCCAACGTCTGCTGCTTTATTCTCTGGTGGCTTGGATTCGTTGGCTGGCGTTCTTGAGCGTTTACACACAACGCAAGATGACATCTGCTTGATAAGTCACCAATCCGGGCAGCCAAGCACTAAAAGGACACAGAAAGCACTTGTTGGATCTTTAACAGCACTGCACCCCGGACGGATTCATCATTACGCATTTGAATGCGGCCTCTGCAACGAACGCGCAGCAGAAGAAACACAACGAACGAGGGCGTTTCTTTTTGGGGCTATCGCCTTTGCTCTTGCTCACCGCCTTTCGCTAAATTCATTCTATGCGTATGAAAACGGCATCACCTCTTGAATCTTCTCCGCAGACAGGATCTGATTAACGCGCGAGCAAGCCGCACTACACACCCTAAAACACATGCCTTGATGTCTAGTTTCCTGACCGAAGTTCAGGAGGCACCGGTAAAGGTGCTGAACCCCTTTTGGCAACTCACAAAAACGGATGTGTTTCAAGTGCTTGAACGTGCAGGTGGACGTGATCTCATTGGCAGTGCTGTGTCCTGTAGTAAAACCTTTCAACGACTGGAATCGGCAACTCATTGCGGGTGCTGTTTCCAATGTATCGACAGGAGACTCGCCGCGTATGCATCAGGTCTCCACGATGTTGATAACGTTGGCATTTACTCAAACAACATTTTTGTTGATCCGGTCGACTCCCCCGAAACCAGAACAACTGCCCTTGACTACATTCGACAGGCTACCGGCTTCGCTCGAATGACGGATGATCAGTTTGCATATGAACACCTCCACGAGCTTACCGACATCGTTGACTGCATTGACGCGAACGGGGATCAAGATGCTGTCGACAAGCTCTGGCAATTATGCAACCGACATGGCAAGCAAGTTGTCATGGCACTTCAGGAAATTCGGAAACAACATGATGACCTGTGTTACAAAATCAAAGATGGCAGTCTACTTCAGCTTATTGCTGATCGTGAATACCTGAAGGACAACGCACAAAGACTCGCGGATCAGATAGAGACGACACTTCGGGAGACTGTCCCGGTTGCATTCAAAGCACGAAGACCCAAGGGGGAAAACGAATTCAACGATCAGGTTGAGGCGCTACTTCGTGCCCATGGGGATGTACTCCGCAGGGAGTTTCCGACAACGCGATTTGCCGTTGCGAAGGTCGTGCCAGATCATGAGGCGGAAAAGGCGGATTTGCTCATCGAATCGAAATATATTAGGAAGGGAACATCCCCGAGTAAGGCTTCCGACGGTATTGCATCTGACATCACGAAATATCCAACAGACAAGTTCGTACTCTTTGTGGTTTATGATCCCGACCGCGCTATCACCGACGATGCAACCTTCACGAAAGACATCGAAAGCAAAAGAGCATGCTCAGTTGCCATCATTCGATAGCAATGGTCGCGTGAAGAGGTGACGAAAGGCCGACAACGAACGTCCAATTACCGGCAATGAATGCTCCATCGGAGAAAACTATTAAGAGGCTATTTGCGCTCTCGCAGAATAAATGCGAGTTTCCCAACTGCGGTGTTCCAATTGTTCAGCCAACGGGCACTGTGACAGGCGAAATTTGCCACATCAAAGGGAAAAGACCGAATACCCCTCGATATGATGAAACGCAAACGGACGATCAACGACATGCGTTTGAGAACCTCATACTGCTTTGCCGCGTGCACCACAAAATTGTGGATGATGAGCCTGCCCGATACGACGTGGACTTGCTTCAAGAGATGAAGGAAATGCGCGAACGCTATGGGAACGTCGAATTATCGCAGGAAGAGGCTCGGCTTGCCTTAACCCTGTTGAATTCATATATCGGGACCGACGGCAGCGGTGAGGCTCAGGTTATGGCGAACAGTCCTGGCGCAGTTCAACAACGCAAAAAGACCAGCAAGAAATTGTCCGTCAAAAATACGATCAACACCGGAACAATTGCAAACGTAGTAAACTTTCGAGGCAAGAAATCACCCCGCCCCAACTATACAGACGGTACCATTGGAGCGGACCCGTTGAAACGGAACTACATCGAATATCTCGTCACGCAGTATTACAAGTTTCGAGAAGCAGACAAGAGCTTTGGGGCCTTCAGCCACGCTGCGAAGTTTCACTATTCTGAAATCCATACGAGCTTGAAATCAGAATTTGGAGCGAGCACTTACTGGAATCTCGTCAGCCGTTTCGATGAGATGACTGATTATCTTCAGGGGCGAATTGACCGCACGATTCTGGGAAAACGCAACATTAGCCGGAGAACAAGGAACTACGATAGTTTTGTGGAGTATTCAGCCCGCCAAACGAACACGTAGTTTAAGCGGGTTGAAGCGTCCGGCAGCGTCAACGGGGCGCTTAAGTCATGAAAACTCCTCCTGGCTAAAGAAAAGAAATCCCACAGGACTTCTTTTCTTTGCCGTTCAAGCCGCGATCTTCCGCAGTCTGGTTTCGGATTTCGGTGTGGAAGTTGCTAACCGAGCACGACCTTTGGCCCATTGTCTGAGGCCGTTGATCTGTTCGCTCATCAACTTCGACAACGGCACGAAGTCATTGAGCACCTGGGCAATCGTCAGGTCGGTGGGTTCGCGATCAGCAGCAAACGCTTGATACAGAGCGTCCACGAACACGCCCTCGATCTCAGAACCGGTCAATCCCGCAGTCGCCTTGGCCAACTGCACCAGATCGAACTCCTCAGGTTTACGGCCGTATTTGCTGATCTGGATGTTCCAAATGGCTTCACGCTCATCCTGGTTGGGCAGATCGCAGAAGAACAGATCATCCCATCGGCCTTTCCTCAAGAACTCCGGCGGCAACTGCGACACGTCATTGGCCGTGGCAACGATGAACACAGGCTTGGTCTTTTCCTGCATCCACGAGATGAACGATCCAAACACCCGCGAGGATGTTCCACCGTCGGTCATCCCGGAGCTCTTGCTGCCGCTGAACGACTTTTCGAGTTCGTCAATCCAGAGGCAACAAGGAGCAATGGCCTCGGCCGTCTGGATCACCGACCTGAGATTGCTTTCACTCTGACCGAGCAGACCACCGAAGATCCGCCCGGCATCGAGCTTGAGCAACGGCAGACCGAACACCTTAGCCGTGGCTTTGGCTGTGAGCGACTTGCCGGTGCCAGGGATTCCGATGATGAGCAGACCTCTGGCAGTCGGCAGACCATACTTCTTGGCTTTATCCGAGAACGCCTCTTTCCGTTGGATCAGCCAGTCCTTGAGCACATCCAGACCGCCGATGGAATCCAGTGACTCCTTGGTGTTCACGATCTCCAAAAGGCCGTTCTTTTTGATCGTCAGAGCTTTCTCTCGGCCAACAACGGCTGGATCGAGTTTACCGGTTTCAACAACCGACAGAGCAAACGCATTCTCGGCTTCCTGCGTGGTCAAACCGGTGGCTGCATCAATCAGGCTGGCGCGGTCCTTGTTCTCCAGTTTCTTGAGCTTGGCGGACTGGATGATCCCTTCCAGAACGTGGTGGATCTCCTCGCGACCGGGCAATGCGAACTCCACCACGGTCATTTCACGTTCAAGTTCCGCTGGAAGCTTTAACCGACAAGCGAGGACACAAAGTGTTCGGCCTTTGGTCTTAGCTGAGAGCAGTTCGTCCTTGAACGTTCTCAGGGTCACTGGATTGGCTTCCTCAAAGAACAGGTGGTAATCCCTCAACAGGACGATGCTGTTCTCCGGCATTTCCGATACTGCCTTCAGGGTATCCACGGCGTCATGGCAGTCTGCGATAGCACTTCCCGTAGCCGTGTCCACCATGCCGTCGGTGATCGACCACGCGTACAGCTTGTGTTTCAGTTCATCGGCGACGGCCTTGAGTTCCGCTTCCACACGTTGTTCTTCGTGCGAGACGATATACAGCCCCGGATACCCTGCACGGATGTAGCGTTTGAGTTGTTCCTTCATGGTTGTTGATGGTTCTCCTTTTACGGCTTGATGACGTTTTCCAGTTCCCAATCGAGGCAGGTCTGGCGTGAAGGCGATGAGAACAATACCGTCCTCACCCGGTCCTTCACTTCCCATTCCTGCTTTCGCTGGTTGAACTGGATGGAAGTGGCCCGGAAGATCCTCAGCCGGCCCAAGACCCGAAGGTCGAAGCACTCGGTGTAGATTCCCCAGACGGTCCCCGATGGATGGAAGTTGAGAACGGTTTTCGTTTTCACGCTCCCACCTCCTGTTGATTGCTGGTTGTGCATGTCTGGCTGTATTCGGGCTTCTTCACCCGATGCCAGACGGTGCCCAGGGCTTCTTCGATGTAGCGGGTTGCCTTTTCGCAACTGCCGCCCTTGAAGCCCACTCCCTCGATCAGGATTTCTCCCTTGGGGCCGATGACGACGACGATGGATCGGTTCATGTTCAGCATCCCTGGATGACGAGCTTGATGGAGCCGTCCTGTTGGTTCTGCCGCTTCACCAGATGGCCTTTTTTCCTGGCCTCCCGGATGGCCTTGTGGACGGCGTAGAGCTGGATCAATTTGCAGTAATCCTTGCCGACCTCCTTCTCGACGTGCCCATCCCACCAGTCGGTTGAGAGGGCAAACGTCCTGTCCTTCTGCTGGTTCAGGGCAACGTCATACGGGCCTTTGAGCCTGATGACGTGATCCGCCTGAACTTCACTGCCGCCGTAGCCTCTGGCCTTGGCGTTCTGCAAGACAGCGAGACCCAATTCCGAACAGGCTGACTTCAGGGCTTCGATGTCCTTGATCTGCGTTTTGATGGTCACGAAGTGACTCATGGTTGTTCCTTTCGTTGTGGTTGATGGTTGATGTGGAAATGAGGAGGGAGCCGCACCCCGGGTTTTATCCCGTTCGATGCGGCTCCCTGTCTGGCGGATGTGAACTGTTGCTCAGGCCGCGAGATGGAGCCTTCTGCGGCCCAATTCGCCGAAGCGTTGGACCAGCTCCGTGGCATCCTGCTTGGCAAGTTCTCTGGCGGTGTCCCTTAACTTGGAGACGCCTTGGACCAACTGGCGATGGGCAACGGAATCATCCCTGTATTCCTGGGCGGTCTTGGAGAGCAATTCCTGCCTGACATTCTCCAACTGCTCTTCCATTTCGGAATCGTTGGCGAAGTTGAGGCTCTTGAATTGATCAATGAACTTCACCAGCCGGTTGAGCGTCTTCTGATGAACGCCCTCTGTCTTGCCGCCGTTGATGCTCTGGAGGATCTCATCGCAGAGATGGGCTGTTTGTTCCCGTAATGAGGCAATGGAATCGGCGATAAACCTTTCGGTGTCCCGCTTGATCTTCGCCGTGGCTTCGACAACAGCCTTCGACCTGGCCTTGATGATTGCCTGATGATCGCCCATTGCAACCATCTCCACGGAGCATTTCTTGGGCACCGTGATTTGAAACAGGCTGGTATCGAAGCTGAAGAACCTGCCCATGTGGTCAGGATCAGGAAATGACGCCTCGATGGTCGCCATGAGCTGCTCCGGGTCCTTCACCAGCTTGTCGGCCATCTGACGCCACTCCTGGGCAGCGTCCCTGCGGAGCCTGGCATAGCGTTGCAGGAAGTTGCTCCTGGCATCCCAGAATTCGAGTTCCATCTCCTTCAACTTGCCGGTGACTTCCTCCAGCTTGGTATTCGGCAGGAAATGCCCGATGCCATTGAGGAATGGGAACGTGTTGGCTTCGATCAGGGCATGGGCGCGGCCTTCGATGAGGGACAATTCCGCCAAAGCATCCTTGGGCAAGAGCCTTTTGTGTCCCAGGCTGATGAGCCTGTCGGATACATCATCTGGATTGAGGCCGACATCTTCAGCGCGGAGCTTCTTGCAGCCCCGCCAGTAGCGGACGGAGACGTTGATGAGCACTCCTTCGCGGGTGAGAACTTCCAGCAATTGATTTGAACCATTGTTCATGTGTTTGTTCCTGAAAACAGCAAAGGGACTGCCCACGGGGTTGTGGACAGTCCCTCTTGTTGCTGTGGTTGTCGGTGGCTAGATCTGGACCTTTTGCAGCGACTTGATCGTGCTGCGGACGGAATCCATCTCCCGCTCCGTGGTCTTCTGCTCCTTCTGGGCCAGTTTGAGCGTATCCAGCACGTCGTTGAGTCCGTGGATGATTTCCTTCAACGCATCCTTGGTGACCTCGACTTGCTGGATGGCCTTGGTCAACGCATTGCCATTGGTTGAGCTTTGAGGCTCCTTGGGCATGGTAGTTTTCCTTTCGGTGGTTGTTGTGGTTGTGGGTTGAGGTTGGGCGGCTGGTGGTTTGGTTTCACTGGCCGGAGTTGTTGCAGTTGTGGCTGGAGTCATCGGCGCCGTTGGCTTCTCCTGAGCCTTTACCGGAGCTGTGGGGCTGACAGGCTCCACGTTGACGGGCATCACGACCATCTGCCGTCCCTGATGGCGGAATCGCATGGCAGAGAGACTGTCCTGTGCTTCGAACTGCGTCAGACCGAACTCCATCGCTTGAAGCAGGTAGGTCCTATTGAGATGGATTGTGACGGGTTTGCCTTCGATCTTCACTGAGGGCACCGGAATTACCGTCCAATCGTCCTTGTGGTCCTTCCGGGCCTTCAGTTCCAGGTTGTTGCCCTTCACCGACAGACCAATGGGCTGGTTGATGTGATCGAATCCCGGCATCCTCGGAGCGACCTGTTTGATGAGCTGCACCGCTTCAGGACCGAACTCGACCTTCACAACCATGTCTTGCTGGTTGGGAACGACGTTTCTCCACCTTGGGAACTCTCCCTCGGTCATCTTGACGGTGAAATCCCAGTGGTCCGACTGGAAGCGAATGTCGATTCGTTTCTCCTTCGACCCCATCACGCCCAGTGTCCAATCACCGTCTTGCGTGAATCCCGGCCAGTTCAGGAACTTCGTGTTGGGAATGATGAGGGACTCTTTCAGGGGCAAACAGAACGAATTGGCTGCGAACAGGTGGCGGCCATCGGTGCCCACCACGTAGTTGAGCTTCTTGTCCGTCACGTCAATGTATGCACCGTTGATGACGTAGCGGGTCGGGTCGTGGCTGGAACACAGCATGGCTTGAAGCAACGAATCCCGCATCCCATTGGGCAGGAGAATGGTTTCTCCTGGGGTCTCCGGTGCCGTGGGCCATTCGTCCGGCTTGAACGACTCGATTTTCTGCTGCATCAGGGTTGAACCGAGGCCGTAGCGGATCACAGCCTGATTGGATGCAGTTTGCTCAACGCCAATGCTCTCGCTGCCGGAGCTGTTCTTGACGACCGCAGCCAGTTCCTTGAATGGAATAATGACGGTCAGCGGTTTCGATTCCTGGGGCTTCTCCAGCCTGAATGTGGCGAAACTGTCCAGGTCGGTTGTTTGCAGGGTCACTTGTCCGGCCTTGTCTCTCGCGATCCTGACGGCTTGGACGATGGGCAGGGAGTGAGTCCTGCCCACCACCTTGCCAAGTCCCGCAAGGGCCGCTTTGACTTCAGCCAGCGGCAGTGTGATTTCGTTGTTCATTGGGTTCTCCTGTGGAAATGGAAAGCCGGACACACCGTTGAAGGCATGTCCGGCTCTCCGGGGTTGATTGACTGTTGGGTTGCTTGTTGAAGGTTACGACTCGTCCTCGGCTCCAGCGGGTTTGTATTTCAGCTGGTCCACGACGCAGTCCTCCGGTTCGATATCATCCCGTTCCCACAAATAGACCGGCTGGTAGATGCAGCCGCTCTCCCTGTAGGCGTAGAGATACCGGACCTCGACGATGGCTCCAACCTGTGGAACCTGCTTGTTGGCGGGGATCGTGACATTGCCAGAGTTGAACAGCATCGAGCCGCTGTAGAGCTGCAACATCACGCTTCGCTTGTCGTTGACCTTGCCAACGATGAACGAAGCCGTGGCGTAGAACTTGCACTTGAGCTGATGTCCACAACCGCAGCAGGGTTTCCCGGCGACATACGGAGCGTCGATCTTCTTGAACACGATGCCTTCCCGGTTCTCCTTCTTGAGACGTTCCAGCAAGGCTCTCTTCTGCTGCGGCTTGAACGCCGTCTCCGCCAGTTCAATGTGAGGGTGTTGGGCCGAGGCCAGGAGGTTCATCAGTTCCAGGAACCGACGATTGTAGGGCAAGGGCCTCAAATCCTCGCCATTCAGCTCCAGCAGATCGAAGGTGTAGAACATATCTCCAATGCTCTCGCCATCCATGACGAAGACGCCGGGGATGTTTCGGATCTCGTGAAGCACCACAGAAGGCAACCCGATGATGAGTCCCTTCTTGTTGATGCCGTGACAGGCCACGTCCTGCTTCTGGATGATGACCCGTCTGCCATCGTATTTCTCCTGAGCCCAGTGGGAGGTGTTGTTGATGAATTGCTCGACTTCATCTTCCTCAATTGGGTTGAGCAACTGCGGCAAGATGCCCGACACCTGCTGGGCCTTGTCGCTGTGTTGATACGGCGTTCCGTTGGGGCCGGGCGTGTAGCCCTTGGCCGTCTTCTCCTTCACCAGCTTGTCGAAGATCCTCCTTGCCGTGGCGTAATCCACCGGGCTGGAGGTCTTCGAGCCGGTCTGGAGGGTGCTATTTCTGCGGCCGTAGGCGAAGTTGACGACGAACAAGCCGTCCTTCGGCTCGATGCTGGCTCTGTATTCCTTGTCGCTGCTGCCGCAACGGTAGAACAGGCTGATGGTTTCTGCATTCATAGTTGGCATGCTGCGGTTCTCCTTTCGGTTGTGGGTTGGTGTTTGAGACTGGAAATGGATCAGGGCCAGAGACGCATGGCTGCGGCATCTGGCCCTGTGGCGGTGGTGGGATCGTTGGTTCAGTATTGGGCGATCCAGCACAACTCGCCGGTTAAGGGGCTTGGCTTGATGCGGTCGCTGTCCTGGGCGTCCACGTCGTAATCAAGAACGACGACGCTGACGCCGGCGGGGATGTTCTCGACGTTCTGCACCACGCCGCCTTCCACGCTGACGTAGATCGGATGCTTGCCGTCTTGAAACCGGGCCAGCTTCACTTGTGTAACCAAGTGGTTCTTTACGTTCAGCACGGCTTCGGCGAGTTCCTCCAGATTGCTGAAGTGAAAACACCAGGCTTTGTGCCATTCGTGCAGGTAGCAGACCGGCAGCT
Source organism: Verrucomicrobiota bacterium (assembly GCA_016235595.1). Lineage (GTDB taxonomy): Bacteria > Verrucomicrobiota > Verrucomicrobiia > CAIQCK01 > CAIQCK01 > CAIQCK01. The sequence goes on along the minus strand of JACRJX010000041.1, from coordinate 170,727 downwards.
TGTAATCCACGATGGCGACGTGACTGGCATCATCGAAACACGGCTCGATGACCGGACAGAAGCTGAACTGCACGAATTGCGAGAAGCCCTGCTGGGTGAGTTCCTGGTCAGCCAGTTCAAGGCCAACGCAGAACACGGCGCTGAACTTCCTGCGGATGGTTTCCAGAATGTCGCCATCGAATTCCTCGGGTGGAATGCTGCTCTCACACGACTTGAGCAGGTTCAATGACGTGCTGATTTCCTCGTCGGTTGGATCTTCGCTGAGAGGGAAGTCGCTGAGGTATTCCACCACGGCTTCCACGGCCTCCCGTTGTTCACGGTTCAAGGCATTGAGTTGCCCGACCGTGAACGGATAGCTGATTGTTTGTGTTTGCATGAGGTTCCTTTCGTGATGATGACGGTCAGAGGGTGACGCAGTGATCTTCCAATTCCTCACCGTGGGCTTTGGTGATTCCCTTGAAGCCCACGCCCAGTTCCTCGTATTCCAAGAGGAGCGTCAGCGTGGGCCACAGCTTTGCCGCTGTTCCGATGAACTCCACCGGCGGGCACCAGGCTGTGTCGAAATTGTAGACGATCCGCCCGGCGTACTCGTCTGCCACTTGGGAATGATGGGCTCCCCATTTGCAGCCCCAGTTGAGCTTCTCCCAGTGGTAGCCTGTTTCGTCATATCCGGCCTTGAGAACTTCGTCTGGAATGGGAACAAGGCTGTGGAAGTTGAGTGGATCGGGTTTCTCGGAAGTGATCTCCGTGGTCGTCAGCCTGGGGGAATGGCCCACAGCCTGTGTTCTGAACGCCTGAACGTCTGCTTCAGGGCCCAAGACGGTCAGGATGTTGTTGCACCAGTTTGGCATGATGGCTCCTTTCTTGAAGATGAGAAGAGCCAGCCCCGAATCATCAGGACTGGCTCTCTCGTTGGTTGATGTTTAGTTCAGCACCACTTGCGGCATTCGTTGAAGAATTCGCAGGATTGGCAGTGGAGACCCGGTGATGGCACGAAGTCCTGACGATCCAGTCCGGCGACGTAGGATTCGATTCCCTTGAACAACCGCGTCTGCTGGTTGTCCGTCATCGGTTCAAACGGCGTGACCACGATTTTTGGCTTCTTGAGCTTCACCAGATGATGCAGCTCAATCCCGGATTCCTTCCTGCCCGTGGATTCCCGATACATGATCGCATAGCAGGAGGTCTGCGTTTCATGGAGGTGCTGGGCTTTCTTGACCGTGGGCGTCTGGCTTGCTGTCTTGAAGTCCACAATCCGCCCACCGGCTCTCACCAGGTCAATGACGCCGATGAGCTTGGGCAGGCCGTGTTCCGACAGATCGGCTTCCACGGAGACTTCGACGGCTTCAGGTTTCTCGTCCAACGTGATGGGCGTTTCCCTGAAGTAGGTCTCCAGCAAGGCCCAGCCTGTCGCTTGCTCCGCTTCTTCCTCGCCCTGCCAGTTGATTGACGCCTCGGTTTGTTCCTCCTTCCAGTTCTCATGGAAGGTTTGCTTCAGGGCTTCGACGTCAATGCACCTGTGTCGCCATCTTCCCAGATTCCACGACTGCAACACCGAATGAACGATGCTGCCGACGTAGAGGGCTGGCGGAGAAGGCTTGGCCAGTCGCAGGACGTAGCGGAACCAGAACTTCAGCCGGCATTGTTGCCAGCAATTGAGCCTTGAGGCTGAAACGGTCTCCTGCAGCACATCCAGCCTGTCCTTGATGCCGGGCTGTCTGGGTGGAGCCACTGCCGGTGCGATCACTTGGCACTCCCTGGCCGGAATCGGCGGGCCGGATAGCGACGCTGAGTGCGGCTGGGTTTCTCGGCGTATTTCTCCAGCAACTCCTCGATCAGGCCAGAGGCTTCGAGCCGATTGAGTTTCTTGACGCCCTGACCGAACCGCTCCAGAGCCAGCGTTTCAATCTCCTGCTTGTCGAGGTTGTTCTCGCTGACGATCCTGAGGATCAGTTCCTTCTGCTTGTCCGAACAGTCCCAGGTGTCATCGTGACCGTTGCCGTTGTCACCGCCATTCGGTGCGGGCTTGTCGTGGCCGTTTCCATTGCCATTGCCGTTCTTGGGCAGGAAGCCGGTGCTCTGGATCTCCCTGTCCACGGCGTCCTGCAACAGCTTGTAGATGCGGTTGCTCTCAGCGGGCACTTGCTTGATGTCAGTCACCTCGCTTCTGACGGTGACTGAGTATTGATGTGAACTGAAACCGGGAAGGCCCAGTTTCTTGCTATAGTTGGCTTCAAATACGATAGCCATGATGTGTGATTCCTTTCGTTTGGGTTGTTGTGGTTGACGGAAAGACTTCAGGTGGATTTATCTTTCAGCCAGTAGGCCGCTTGTTCTGCCAGTTGCTTCGCGTTCATGTTCCGCAACTGGCGACCTCCAGTTGGAATTGGTCCGTTGTGGGCCGTATTATGGCTGGCTTGTTTTCTTCCTCGGCTTCGTGTCGCAGCGGAAACATCGCTCCTGCCATCGTCAGTTCCGCGTCCCACTGTTCGAGTGAAAGTGCGTCGGCGTTGCGGACAATCCCCGGCACGCCGGATAGACTCAACTGAATGTAGGCTGCGTGGAACATGCGTCTGTCCTTGTCTATCGCTTCCAGCCACCAGTTGACTGGATGAAAGCCGCGATCTTTCAGGAAGCTCGCAACGGACAATGCCATCGCTCCCGCCCCGCACGCCGGTTCACAGATCTTCAGCCGGTGTTCCGGATCGGGCTTGTCTTCTTCGGCAAGGTTCATCTGCACCATCAGGTCGCAGACATGTTTCGGCGTGAAGAACTGGCCGTGCCACTCGCCTTCCAGCAAACCGAGTTCACCGGCAACATTGCCGAGGAAATCGTGCGTATCTTCCTCCAGCCCGAGAACTACGATGCCCAACGCTTCCGCGAACGCGTTTGGGTTTGGATACCGCTTCACGATTTCCATGTAACGAGCTTCGCGATTGGCATCGATTTCGCCCGTCAGCCACTTGCGGACAGGCTGCGACATTGCAATGAACGACAACTCCAGGAAGTCGCTGTAGAGGTTCCAGTTGCTTACGTGTGCTGTGCCGATTGACTTGTGCAGGGCCTCCACGAACGCCTTGTAGGCTGGACGTGAATATCGTTGTTGGCTCATGGCTTTTCCTCCTTTCGTTGTTTGGGTTGTTGGTTGTTGACGGAAAATGCCTGGCGTGTCCCGCTGGAGGTGGGCAGTGGTTTGAGGGGTGCGGGACAAGAACGCCAGGTCAGGTCTGTTTGCGAACGATGACAAAGGCAATGATGGCGGCACCGGCCAGAATCAAGAATGGGAGCGCCGCCACGAACAGGCTGAACACCCACTGGATCAATTTCCAGGCGAGCAGAGCGAGGATGAGAACGCCGGCACCCATGCCGATGATCCTGCCGATGCTCAAGTTGTTGTTCTGTGGGCTGTTCCTGTGGATGACATACCATTCGTTGTTTCTGGCGTTGATGTGACGTTTCCTTCTGAACATGTGTGTGACCTTTCAGTGAAGTTGGGGGTGAAACAAAAAGACCCGGCACCTCTTGATGAGGCTCGGGCTTCTTGAAACTGGGTGGAATTCGTGGAACTACGGCTGCTGCGGATACTGGCTGGCCGGCGTCTCATGAACTGCCGCGACTGGCTCTGGCTGTTGCTTCATGCCAAGAGCGGTCGACATGATCTGGTCAGCCAAAACCGTCATGGGCACGTTCTTCTCCTTGGCGGCGTGGTACAGCTTTGAGACGAGAGAACGGGACAGCTTTGGGGAATAGTGGCCTTTGCACATGATGAACCTCCTGTGGTTGAATGAATGATCCCGACCATACGGGAAGGGGTCGGGGCGGAAAGCTGATCAGCTTTCCTTCACGTTGTTATACCACGGAAGCTGGCTGGGAATCAGGGGGGGGGGGGGGGCTAGTGGTTCTTCGTCCTCTATTACACCACCGCTTGATGACGATCAAAATCGAGAGCAGATGGCCGTTGCGTTCCCCTGATCGGCTGCACGTTACTGATGAATAACTGTCAGTTTCACGACCGTTGTTAAACGTCAACTTCGCGGCGCGATAAACAGTCCGAAGATCATTTTGAAAGTTTGACGCCGTAGCGAATTGCGAGAGCCTCCACTTCCCGCCATGTTTCTCGCACTTGAGATTCCTGATTTTGAACCCGTTGTGCGAATGTCTTGAACTCTGCCTGCCTTTCAAAGGCACCGCCAGTCCAATCACCGTTCAGCCCGCGCAACATCCCCTCAAAAAAGGCCTCGCCTCCTGATGGAATGTGCGGATGCGAAAACAACTCCTGAGACTTCCCTGACCAAGCGCTAATGTGTCTCCAATACTGCTCTGCGAAGTCGCGTGGACATCTGCTCAGATCTATTCCTCTCGCGGCGGTGGCATACTCGTTCACAATACGTGCATAATTATTAAGGTCTTCGTCGCTCTCAATCTTCATGCCAGACAGCTTGTTTTGCATGGCGATTCCCAATAACTGATCCTTCTTGAGAATTTCGTCGATTGCAGAACTGTAATCAGGAGCGCTTCCATAGGAAGCAACTGCACGCGGAGTGTTATCACCCGCAAGCCCAATTATTATCACAGCGAGGGTGAGGGTCACAACGATGGAGACATACCCCATGATCAACCCAGCCAAGGCTTTTCCCGCCCCTGTTAACTTTCCCTTTGAATGTTGGATTGCACTTCGCGATACATGCCCGAGTATAACTGCGGGTATGCCTGTGATTGCACCGAGGCATAAGCTCAGAATGCCTAGGATTAAGCTCGCAACAGCAGCAGCACTAGTTCTGGCATCGCTTGCGGAATGCAGGGAAGATTCAACGGGTTTCTCCACAACAGATGACGAGAACGGGAAAGTCGTCGCTTCCCCGCTGTCTGGAGGCGCTCCAACACTCAACGACGGAATTATCAAACTCTGGTTGCACTTCGGGCACGGGACGATCTGACCAGCTCCAGCTTCGTCGACAGTGAGCTGCTGTCCGCATTTCGTGCATGGAAAGATAATGTCCATCTTCTCAGCGTTTCTTCATTATCTGGTCAACAAGCAGTTGAGATGAATTTGGGCCTGCCATCGAGAGTGGTGAGATCAGCAGCCAAACAATGGCCTGCCCAGAGCAAAACAAAGACAGCAACACGCTTCATTGTCGTTCAGCAAATGAGGCGGCAATCATCACCTCGTCTTGCACTCCGTTGCAAGTATTTGTTAATACACCCTTGTCATTATCCATCCGTCCTTGGGACACTTGTAGAACCCAGCGCGATCGTATTGCTGGATCAATCCACACTTGGGGCACTTGTAGGTGTAAACAGCCGCCATGACGGTCCCAACCGTAAACAGCAGCAGCATTGCAGAGATTCCCAGCTTAATGACAGATGTTCTCATGGTTATCCTTCCGCGACTCATGTTGTTCCAATATCGGAACCTTTTTACGCCTGCGTTTAGATACTGTCAAGTTCCGAACTTGGAAACATGGCCTCTCACAAGCAAAACGTCGTTGGTCCGCAGATCAGGAAACTCCGCGACAAGCTGGGGTTGACGCAGGAGATGTTCGCGGCGAAATGCACTGTGATGGGGCTGGAGTTGACCCGGGTAACGCTGGCCAAGATTGAAACCCAGTTGAGGTGCGTGTCGGATTCAGAGCTGTGGACACTGGCAAAGGCGTTGAAGGTTGAATTGAAGGAGTTGTACCCAGGGAAGCGATAAACAACCCTGGTTGGGGGCGAGATTGGGGAAGCCGCTCGACTTGATCCAGGCTGGGCACTATATTGCTGGCCGAACGATCTGACGTTGTTCCGTTACTGGAGCAGTTCCGAGCCGTTGATCTGACACGAATACAACTTCAAAGACGTATGGCGGCCAAACAAAACACCACGGGACCTCAAGTTGCAGAGCTTCGCCGCAAGCGAGGAATGACCCAGGAACAATTTGCGGCGCGGTGCAGCAAGCTTGGCTTGGAACTGAGCCGGGTGACACTTTCGAAGATCGAATCCCAGTTGAGATGCATAACGGACACAGAATTGCTCGCCTTGGCGGAAGCCCTGAACGTTAGTCCCGGAGCGTTCTTCAGAGGGGTGAAACTGAAAACAAGTCCGAGCCAGCGTCGAAAACTGCGTGCTTTGGAGAAGAAGCTCCTAGCCCGCAGGAAACGGCGTCAACTTTGAACACCGGAATCGAGCACGGAGGTTTCAATGTCGAGCCTGCCGCCCGAATGGCCACCTTGCGGTGAAAGCCGAAAAGCTCTTGAAGTTGATCGAGCATCTTGGATTTGTATTCTCGGCCCGCGCGGCTGTAGCGCTCGCGCAGCTTGGCCAGCACTTGTTTCTTGGTCTGTTTGTCCATGTCGGGATGCGTCCGGCTTGGGTAACACCCCTTTTTGAGGCGTGCCGATACGTTACGCCGAGACGCTGGTGCAGGAGGCGGCGGGCGGAGAGAGGAAAACGCACATCGAATACGGCTTTCGCAAAGTGCGGCTGCCGGGGCAGCGCGCGGAGGAGTTGACGCTGGTGGTGATCCGAGGTTTCGGTAAAGAACCGTTGCTGTTGTTGACCCACGTGGAAGTTCGGGCGACGCGCTGCTCGGTGTGGGCGGTGGTGAGCGGGTATCTGACGCGGTGGCTGGTGGAGGAAACGATTCGGTTCATCAAACAGAGCTATCGGTTGGAAGACATGCGCGTGCTGGATTACCAACGGTTGAAGAACCTGACCGTGCTGGTGTTGGCGACAGCGTATTTCTGCGCGTCGTGGCTGGGGGAGCGATTAAAATTGTCGGTATTGGTGACGCGGGTCACCGGAGTGGCGAAGCGATTCTTCGGCGTGCCGGAGTTTCACTACTACGCGCTGGTCGACGGCATCGGGGTCTTGTTGTCGCGACTAGGCGCGTGGAGTGCGCCGCGGGCTCTTGTCGTGCGCGAAGCGTCAGCGGCTCAACCCTGGCTTTTTCACTTCCCCTGAGAAATCGGGGAATGTCCATGTATTTTTCTATTGACCGAAACGGTCATATTATGACATAAACGCACTTAGTTCTGTGCAGTTACTAAGGAGTGTAGTAGAACTACAGTAGATGCGATCATGAACACACGAAAACCGAGGTGTGTATGGTTCATACGCAATAGCGTGAAGTATGCTGTCTCGCACATGTTCTGCCAATGTCAAAACCACCCGGGTTTTTCAGTGGCGGCGCTAAGTGTGCCTGTTGGTGCGTGGTCTGGGTTTATGAAGAAAGTGAACCGCGGACAGCGCTCTCGCCATCTGTTGAAGACACAGCAAACGCGGCAGCCTCATTCGCGATGCCGAGCAGTAACAACAGAAAGCCTTTCAGTATTCGATGTGATGAGGCATGTGTTTCATTTCTTCAAATCCTCTAAGCTGGGTCTTTGTGGTTTGGTCGCGGATCTTCATGTTCGGAGATCTTTACTATTCGTCTGCCTCGCCACGCTTATCTCCTTATCATTCCCAAGAATAGGTTACGCCTGTGGCCTTAGCTGGGTCATATCGCCGAGTCACTTTGACGGAGTGGATCGTCAGGGGAACGTATTCCTGATCGGAAAGATGGGGGAGATGGAATCGAACCAGAGACAGCGGTTGCCTCTCCTTGCGTTTTTTAGGTCGAACAGCAGAAACCGATCTCCCTTTGCTGGCTATGGTTGGAGCATACCCCTGCTTGAATCCAAAATTGTGCAAGTAGATGAAAATCGTTTCTGCCTGCTTCAGCCTAACGGGACGTTGCGGATGTTTCGCCGAGACAAGAATAATCGAAACCTCCTTGTGGCGAAGAGACATTGGACGGCGGAGATTCAAGGAAACACCATAACAGCTTCGTGTAAGTGTGGACACAACCTGGTGTTCCGAAAGGGGCGGATTTCCACGATGGAGGTGGCCGAAGGAACGTTTGATTATATCTATGACGGGAACAACCTTGCAAGAATTTGTGAAGGCAATCGGACGGTCTTGGAGGTTCTGCGAAAGCCGCTGACGAATGCAGTGAGCGGGCTGATGCTGATCAATGGAGAAAAGATTGAGATGGAGCTCGGCCCGAGACCGCGAGTACAGGTGATCAAGAATCAGAACGTTATCGGAGGGGTGGATGAAAGTTTGAGCAAGATTACCCGAACGAATGGAACGATCGAAACTTTCATGTATGGAGTAGATGAAAAGCTCAACCCGAAACTGAAGCTACAAAACCGGGAGATTATCTGGAACGCGGCAGCACAAACAGTAATGCGCGACGGCGAATGGCGTTACAGTGTAACGAGAAGCTCTGTTTCCAGAGGGAATGCTGCCATTGCTCGAACCAACGCGAAGAGCCAGAAGGAGTTCTGGCACAGGGATGATGCTAAAGGCGAAGAGACTGTCGAAGGGGTCGATGGAATCAGGAAGGTCAAAACGTGGTTCACCTCTGGAATGCTAAAGGGAAAAGTTCGTAAGGAGGAGGAGATTAAAAGTGGTGTAAAAACTCTCGTGTGCGCGCTGTCCTATAATGAAAAAGGGCGGTTGATACGCATCAGGAGGGAGAAGACCGACACATTTCTGGTATACGAGGACGATGGGCGATTGGCTGGGCTGATTCAGAACGGCCAGGTAGTTCGAAGCTACACAACAAATGCAGCTATCCTGGCGAAACCATATGTCAAATAAAGATGTGTGTTCTATGACTAGTAGCGGTGCGCGCGTTGGTAGCGATGACGGCTTGTCTGGCGAGGTGTCCAGGAGAAAGCCGCCACCGTATCACGCCTTTGAGTGCCTTGGTGAAAGGCTTGTGTATGACACATCTTCTTGCCGGTTTTATCGCATCAACGAACCAACGCACCGTTATTTGGATTTGTGCCGCACTTGCTCCATCAAGGAAGCTAGAGCACAACTTTTAACTGATGGTCGCTTTTCGTCCGAAGTCGTTGATAGTGTGGCGCGTGAAGCTGCCCTTCTAGCCAAGCACGGACTGTTCGATGTGCCTGACTACTCAATCACGACAAAGACTCTGGAACAACAACTCAATGAACGCTACTCCACGTCATGGACTAAACTTGAGTTGGCACTGGCGGAGACGTGTAACTTGGCCTGTAAATACTGCTATTGCGGAACCTGTCGGGAGATTGTGCCCAACCAAGGACTGATGAGCGAGACAGTCGCACGCCAGGCTATCACGTGGCTTTTTGCAGTGAGTGGACGAAACAAGAACGTGAGTATCACCTTTTTTGGAGGAGAACCGCTCTTGAATAAGCCCGTGCTGCGATTCGCCATCAATTACAGCCAAAGGCTGGCCAAGCTACACGGTAAAAAAGTATCTTACTCAATGACGACGAACGGCACCCTGTTGGACGAGGAAGTCATCGGGTATATTAAGCGATACAACTTTGGTTTGATGGTAAGCCTCGATGGGCCGCCAGAGATTCATGACGCTCAATGCCCGACTCGCGGAGGCCGCGGTTCTTTTGATATGGCGGCAGCGGGTATTAAGAAGTTGATGGCACGTCGGCGCGCAGTAACCGTGCGCTGCACAATGACTCATCCCGTGCCTCGCATGTTGAACCTTATCAAGTTCTTTGAGGCATTTGGATTTACTCGTATTGTGCTTGGCCGCGCGGTTAATCCGATGCATCCAAGCCTCGCTGATTGCACCGAAGATGACTTGGCAGAGTGTGACCGCCAAGAACGAGAGGAGCTTATCCCGTGGATGCTTGAGAAACTAGCAGCGGGCGAGACGCCGAAATATTTCCCTTATGCGTCATTCATCGCTGAACAGGAAAAAGACACACGTACGTCTGAAGCAAGTCCATTCAAGTGTGGCGCGTGTCGCGGCACAACGACCGTGGGTGCGGACGGCACACTTTACCCATGCCACCGGTATGTTGGCATGCAAGCATGGCGGATTGGCAACATAACGGATGGACCCGACGAGAAACGATGCAAGCAATTCTGGCGCGATTACCGAGCAAGTATTGACCATCATTGCGAGTCATGCTGGCTATGGATGCAGTGCAAAGGGCCGTGCCCATGGGAAATTTCGCGAGCAGACGGATCATTCTGTAAGCCTCACAGACATTGTGATCTGGTAAAAAGATATGCCGAAAGCGCTGCATATGTTTATGCCCGCAAACAGATGATGAAGAAATGTGGGCGCCCTTCTACGGCAGTAAACAGCAAATCGAGTAACGTGGGTGACAATGCAGTCGGCGATAGAGATGTATTGAATGGTTACCAGTGGTGGTGAACGTGGCTGCAATGCAGAGGACAGTATATGAAAGAGAACAATGTTGTGCCTCGCGGAAACGAACGGTCAAACGATGGAGAAGGCTCAGTTCCTCCGAAGGTGCCAACCAAAGACGTAGCGATTTCGCGTCGAGCGTTTGCCCGTAGCGTTGCTAAGATTGCTGCGCTGGGTGCATTGTCGAACTTCACGTTGTTGGCGGGAGAAGCGAACGCCGCCGGTGATGCGTGCCCGGGTGGCGCGGACGAAGATGACAATTGTGCTCCCCCAACCGACCCGGACAATTGTCCGGGCGAAGCGTTGCCGCAGGATAATTGTTTCCCTGATGGCTTAAAGCCTGAAGACAGGTGTGACATTGGCGATCATGCTGCGGATATTTGCAACGACGCGGAAGACGCCACATCAGATCAATGTGCAACTGGGGCTTCATCCGACGATGTATGCCTTGATAGCAATATCGGAGACAAATGTCCAACATTACGGCTGCCAGAAGACGAATGCCCACCAAAAGGAACAACTGCACAGGGGGACATTTGCCCGGGCGGGGATGCCGCAGTGGATACTTGTGAACCGGAGGGATCGGGCTCGGCCGGAGGCGATGACTGTACCCCAGGAGATTTTTGCGAGATTCTCAGTCCAAAGGATGACTGTAAGACTGGCAGTCCAGATGAATGCACTTACACTAATGATGATGTATGTACGAATGGCACCAACACTGGGTCCGGATCTGGTAATGATGATTGGTGTGATCCTAACCCCATACCGATAAGTACGGGGAGCGACCAATGCATTGATGGCACACCGGCGCAAGACACATGTAACGGAAAGTCAGATAAGGTAGGGGATGGTTTGTGGGATCATTGCCCAGGTGGGGGGGTTACCGTTGACACTTGTGACCCTGCGACCGCCAAAAGCGACGATTACTGTTTCGAGGGCATGCCAGACAGCGACGAATGTGTCGCTGATGCCGACGAATGTCCAGGCGGGGGGCCAACTGTGGACGAGTGCCCTGGCGGTGAGCCTCCTGCTGATGAGTGTACTGCTGGAGGAGGCTGCAGTGGAGGAGATGAGCCTCCGGCGGGAGCATTCAACACTGACGAATGCAGTGCCGAGGCTGACTGTTGCGGCACCGAGGAAAGCTGCAGCACCGAGGACGACTGCGGTACCGAGGACAGCTGTTCTGGTGGAGACTATGTGGAATAAGAGTGTTGCTGTGTCTATATTCCGGTAAAAATGCAGAATAGTTGAATCTCTAATAACGGTGATATGTATGAAACGACTTAGGCCACATACAATGTTTAGCGGTTTCGTGATATGCATGTATCTCGGTTTATCCAGCGCAGCATATGGAGGAGAAGCCGTAAAAGGGATATCGCTCAAACCGTTACTGACCCCCCCACCAAACAAATTCGATATCGGAGGAACCATTATAGATGTCACACAGGACCTCTCCTCGGATCGTCTAACAGCACTTGATGCGTCCAAGTCGTGGGAGGAGTTCCAGCAAGCCTTGGGAAGAATAATATGCACAAAACGCCCCGCGACAAATGTCGTGCTCACGATACAGGGAGCATCAGACAAGCAAACAATCGTTGCTGACGCAAACGGACATTACAAATTCATCGGCTTACAGCACGGAGAGCACCAGATCACTGCATCGCTATCTGAAATGGGAGATGTGTCTTTCCAACAACGGGTGTTCGTAAATGCAAACCTGACAAATGTGACACTGACCATTCGCTCGGATCTTGTTACTATTAGAGGACGTATAGTTGATATTCATGGCAAGCCCATTGCGGGTGCGAGGGTGCGTGGAGAACCAGACCCTTGGATGGTGGAAGAGGTTGCAAGGCAGTTTCCCAGACGCGTTGCAGTATCCGGTGCTGACGGGTCGTACGAGTTGAAGGGGCTAGTTCCACAGGATATTCACCGTATTGCAGGCTATTTGACAGGTGGTGATCCGACCGGACACGGTGAGTATCCCTTTTTTGTTCAGATATACGTAAAGGCCGATGGGTTCGTACAAGAAAAGGCAAACAGGCCAAGGGTGCCTCTCGTACCGGAGGGGTTGAGCAGTCCGGCTCGGCGTGTTCTGAATGTTATGTGGCAGTTGAAGTTGAAAAGTCTTAACGATCAAGAAAGGACGGTCGAAGAAAAGAAGAAGATCAACTGGCGTACATTGCCCTCGAGCCAAGGCAACACGATCACGGGTGTAGATATTGTGCTTAAGGAAACAGGCATCGGCACTCGGTAGTTATGACGCCCTGCGTCTGTGCCCAACGAATAAGCGCATGAGGATGCGATGGGCAATTGTAGTGTTCCTCTTCTTGGCCGATGTTTATTGTGCCGAGACTATCACGCGGTGTTCTCTCAAACCCATCCCTGGCATGATACGGGCAGACCTTTACCATGCCGAAATAATTGCGGATGTCAAGGCTGTGTTAGTGCTTTGTCCTGGATGCAACGGCAATGCGGAGTCTCTGATCTGCAGCCCCGACTGGCAAGCGTTTGCTAAGAAACAGAGTCTCGGCTTGGTAGGAGTCTCTTTTGCCTCCGAGCTGGAGGATTTACACAACGGCAAGGGATATTATTATGCGCAGAGTGGTTCGGGGAAACTCCTCCTCGATGGCGTTAAAAAGCTGTACGGTCGTGAGCGACCCATGCTGCTATACGGCTTCTCAGGCGGGGCGCATTTCACCTCGCGTTTTGCTGAGTGGAAACCGGATCGCGTCATCGCTTGGTGCGCCTACTCAGCGGGATGGTGGGATGAGCCGAAGCCGTCAGCTGCCATGCCCCCTGGCATTGTGGCTTGCGGTGAAAACGACGAGCGGTACGGAGCTTCCCTCGTCTATTTTAAACAGGGCCGGGCGGCGGGCAAGACATGGCTCTGGATCAGTGTTTCAAACAACAGCCACTCTCCGGACGGCAGGGTTGAGTCGTTCGTACGATATTATTTCGAATCAATTCTCGAAAACCGGAGGAGCCCGTCGGTGATGAGCACTGGTTTTTGGGTTGATATCGACAACGGGAACATCGTTACGGACGACATTGTCCGACAGTACCCGTCGCTGACCGGGTGGCTGCCGAATGTGAGACTGCTGTCACAGTGGCGAAACCTCCATGCGCCATGAACATAAATAAGGCAATACACTTTGCGGCCGTATTGGCTCTGGCTGCCCCGGCGGCTGCGGCTGACTTGTTTTGTATTCAGAAGATCGAATACCACCAGCGACCGCCCAGAGTTCCGATGACACTAGAAGCAAAGAAGCCCCCTAAGGCTTTCATCCCATTTCTCGAAGTGCGGATCGTTGCTAGAGAAAAAGTAAGAACAGATTCACTGTTTGTCCGGGTTCATTTTTTCGACGAGAAGGGTCAGCACGTCCTAACGCTAGTGAAACCAAGTGTTGTTACACAGATGAACGGTCAGAAATACACGATGCCAGTGTTTCTAAACGCTTCAAAAGCAGAGACCGTATTTTTTACGATTCCCGCTAAGATGCGATCTGCGAAGTGGCAAGCGGTGGTGGTGTTTGGCGACGAGTATCAGGCTGCTGCAAGAACGGTTCCGGAAACGACCGTATTGGAATCACTGGATTATCCAGAAAAGCGCGTAGTCGGGGCGATGATGGGGAGGTTGGTGGAGCGTCCGATGGCAATGGACCCCGTCATTGAGCACGTTGTACGGACGGAGAATCCGAAGCAACCCCAGATTACGCTCTTTCTGCGCCCCCCCATAGGCATGCAGGATGCCACAAAAGCCAATGGTGTGCTGGCGATGTGCCTGCTCGCGGGCAATGTGGCCGAAATCAGGCGAAAACTGCAGAGCATAGAGCCAGGACAGGAAATGAAGGGCTTACTTCAATTTGCAGAACGCAACAAACTCGTGATTCTGTGCTGGGGATCTCGAAGTCTTTGGAATCCTAGGAAAAGCTGGGACGAACAGAAGCGGTCTGTTAATAGGGAAATGGACGACACTTTCGACGATGTGTCACGAGCTTGGGCGCGGGGCGTCGAATACCTGACGAGGCGGTATGGTTTGCCTAGCAAGGACTTTCTATTGTGGGGCATTTCCGGCTCTGCTCAATATGCTTGTCGACTAGCTTTGAGGAAGCCAGAATATTTTCTCGCCGTGCATGTGCATGTGCCCAGTAGCTTTGACAAACCGACGCGAGAGGCCAATCGAGTCCTCTGGTGTCTCACGACGGGAGAACTAGAGGCTGGATACGAACGATCCAAGCGTTTTTACGCGGAATGCAAAACACTTGGTTATCCGATTGTTTATAAAGCCATTGCAGGCTTAGGTCACGGCGGACATCCTGTCGCAGATAAGCTGGGCTTGGAATTTTTCAGCTACGCGTTGAGCGTGCGCGATCAGCGTGATGCCGATAGCAAACGAATAGGGCGGACAATTGCAGTCTGGCCGTCACATACAGTCAGCAGTTCTTCTGAACCATGGCTGACTAGTTTTCGAAGTCCACCGTTTGTTGGAGACATAATCAATCAGGAAGTATTTCCGGTTGAACAGCAAGCAATGGTACCATCTGAGTTTCGCGTACCTCTGCCCAGTAAGGCAATTGCGCAAGCATGGGTCAATCGCTGATGGATGAGTATTTCTACCAAGGCATCTGGCGGATGGACTGGGGGCTCGGGAATCCAAACAAAACCGCCGCTCTCATTGCCATGCTAATGGTGGCAGTGTGGTGGCTCAACAGCCTTCGGCGCTGGGGGTTCTGGGTGGCTCTGGCGCTGTTTACGGGCATGGGGATATGTCTGATTCATACTTTTTCGCGAGGCGGTCTCTTCGCCATGTTTGCAGGATTGCTCGTCGTAATTAGGGGGGCGCGAGGGGCGTGGCCTAGGAGATGTATTATTGGTGTTACGATTTCCACTTTGACTCTGCTGCTTGCTACGGTGTGCCTCAAGGCTCATGAGCGCTGTTCCCCCAAAGTGCTGCAAACAGATCGTTCCATCACTAACCGGATCGAACTGTGGAAAATCGCTCCGAGAATGATGGTGGATGCACCGACTGGTTGGGGATTGGGTAATTCAGGTCGTGCCTATATGCAGTGGTACCAATCGGTAAATCGGTCCGAGCAATACCGCACGATGGTAAGTAGCCACCTTACTTGGTTGGTCGAGTTTGGTTGGCCAATGAGGTTTCTTTACGTGTTGAGTTTGGCAATCGTTTTCCTGATCTGTTGGCCTACTCCCGGAGGCACAGTTCGGACCATTGCCCTGGGGGTGTGGGTGGCATTTGCGACAGCAGCCGTGTTTAGCACCGTTGCGGAGTCGCCATGGCTCTGGGTTGTGCCCATCGCGAGCTTGGCGGCAGCGCTTTGGGATCGTGTGAAGCACAGGCAGTGGCCCAAACCGCTCTGGTGGTCTTTCCCCGCTGGTGTCGCGGTTGTAACGAATGTCGTGTTCATATTATGTGGCAGTACTCGTAGCGAGGTTCAAGGTTCTCCAGTGCGAGTGATCGTCGGTTGGGGGGAGCCTCTCACGTGGCTGGTTGCCGATTCGACTATTGTCGGACGCTATTACGGAAAGGTATTCCGAAGACATTCCAGTCCTTCCCCTGTAGGTTTCGTTGAGTCTTTGGAAGCTTTGGACAATGTTTCGGGCAAAACTGTGATTATTTCAGGAACATTAACATCAGAAGACAAGACGCGACTAAATCAAGTAACCGCAGCGGCCTCGAAAGTGGTTTTGCTTAATCCTAGTATCTTACCTTTTGAAGTTAGTGTATCAAAACAGCATTCGAACAACTTCGAAGTAATTTTCGGTGAGTTTTCTCAATCGCCTGCACTTAGTTGTTGGGCTGAACGTCTGCAGATTAAATACATCACCAATGCGGGCGATTATCTGCCACACTGGCCAGAGATACTGTTGTGCGCAAGTTCTTTAAATGCCACATCCAAACAATGAGTGGCGACAGGGCCGTATATGCTGGCAAGGCAGCCTACACGCGAGTGCTTTGTGCCATCGAGTAGCTTTATCCGCTCGCGACACCACAAACAGTCGTCTCGCTTTGTTGATAAAGTGGGGAATCTCTCGCACTTTGAAGAAGGCGTCTCCTTCTTGGTATTGATGTGAGTGGAAACAACAACATCAACCACCAAGAGGTTGCAATGGCGAAAACCGGTCCAATCACGATTCAAGTCCCGCCAGCCGTTCCAACATCAAACGGAACGGTGCAGGTGAAGGAAAAGTAGCTGTGCTCGATGCCGGGCTGACACCTGAAAACAACATCTGCTGAAATGCCGTCGGGGAAGACCTATTTTCCAGCCTTCTCCGCCCTGACTCTTGCCCATCGGGCCTTGGCAGCAGCCGCAATGGCAGCACGACCAGCGGCGGACATCTTGTGCTTCTTCTTCGCAACCGGTTTGACTGCCTTCTTGCCCTTGAGCTTGGCCCAACGGGCTTTCTGGGCTCTGGCTATGGCAGCCCTTCCTGCCGCACTCATCCCACGCTTCTTGGCCACCACAGCGGCCGCAGGTTCGCCGGATTCAAAGGCTGACAGTTTGGCGTCCACCTTGCCGATACGTTCAAGCAGAGCTTCCTTCTTCTTGAGGAGCGTGGTGATCTTCGCGAGGTCTGATGATGTCAAAGTTGTCAGGTTCATAATGATTACGTATTCTCCGCTGCTCTCGGGTGACGTGGTTGCTTAGCATCACTTTAGTAAGATGTCGAGGGTGAACGTGTCTCCCAACATCGTCCCGTAACTTGCGGGGCAAAATCGGAAAGCGATGGCGCACTGGATCGAGATCCTGCATGATGCTCGGTGATGTCGATCCTGAACGTTGGAGTTGCGCGGAGAGGATTCCAGCGTTGACGGGTCAAACCAAAAGTGTATGCTTGCAACAGTGGGTTATGAAGGCGTGTTGGGAGAGCTTCAAGGAACTGAAAGACAACAAGCCGATTTGCGTGGCTACCATCGAGCAGTCCCGGTTTCTGCTTTTTGGCCGACCACAGCGCCACGGATCACATCCTCGAACCCATCCAAAATATCAAAGCCCACAGCGCGGAGTTGGCGAAGAAGACGTGAGCGGTGTTAGATGTTGAGGCCTGATCCGAATTCACCATCAACAAATGAAGCGACGCACGATAGGCCCGAAAATCATTGTTGTTGAAGGACTGGACGGTTCGGGTAAGACGACTATTTCTACAGCTATTTCCAATCGACTGAATACCCTTGGTGTGAATTGTTGCCACATAGATTATTCTAATGGAAATGTGGGGCATTACATTCGTCGTCAAAGCGCTACCATTGATGCGTCAACTAGGCACCTGCTTACTGCCGCCGCCTTCCTCGAGTCCTATCGAGAAGATGTGATCGCTCCTTTTGATGTTGTCGTGGCTGACCGATACGTAGATTCCGTTCGAGCTTATTATTTAGCTCTGCCTTCCGCCGAGCGGACTATACCGTTAGTCGAGTTGCCGGAATTAGCGTGTATCGCGAAATTCCTTTTGGTGTGCCCTCCGGCAATTCGTCAGAACCGGATTATTGCTCGAGATGGGCACATAAGTGGGAGGAAGCGCCAAACAATAGGTCGCTATGGAACGCGCGTATTTTCGCTTCTCCAGGAGCGCGGATCATGGGACCGTGTTTTGACTCAGCAGAATTCGATTGAAGACAATGTTGCAATGATGATGAACCGTCTCGCGTTGAATGCGCCTGAA
Organism: Verrucomicrobiota bacterium; assembly: GCA_016235595.1. Classification (GTDB taxonomy): domain Bacteria; phylum Verrucomicrobiota; class Verrucomicrobiia; order CAIQCK01; family CAIQCK01; genus CAIQCK01. Next base: position 152,852 of record JACRJX010000041.1, on the reverse strand, counting down.
CTCGGGATGACGCCAGCATGATGCCCACCCCGCCAATTGACTTCGATCAAACAAGCGGCCTTCTAATCTTTCCGGAATCGGTAGTTGCCATTGCAGTAACTAACGGAGGTGAAATTACTTTGGTTCGTCAGAAGCGACCTGGTCTCGCATCGGACACGTTTGAACTTCCCGGCGGAGAAATCGAACTAGGAGAAGACGTGTTGGTAGCTGCTTCGCGTGAGTTGATGGAGGAAGCTGGAATTATGTGGACTGAGCCTACCCTCCTGGTTTCGTTGAATATGGATTTCTCGGTCTCAAAACATGTCACGCATCTGGTGCGAGGACGATATACAAGCCGCAGCTCGGTAGGGCAGTTTTCATCTCACTTGTATTCTTTGGCCGAATTGGAACGGATGATCGCAAGCGGGGCAATCACTCACGCTCCTACTGTAGTGGGAATTCAAATACTGTTGTTGGAAGCGGCTCGCCGATGACATACGACCTAATTATTGGAGTGGTAGGTAATCTAGTGTTCTTTTGCGCCGGGTTGGGAGTCCGGATTTTGACAGAGTTCATCCGCCGAAGGCATATTCGGCAAGTCTTCGGGGCTTTCCGTTCGGGCGGTGCGACTCGGATCGTGCTGAGCACGCGTCCAGGGCCCAAGCCCAGCAGCACTGAGCGCGTAAGCCTAAACGAAACACGCTCATTTGCTGCATTACAGCAAGTCTTGGCTCAAATTCGCGTAGCAACATCGCCCTGCGGAGCGGGCGTTTCGCTGTCAGAATTGTCGGATAACAATCTGATTGTTTTGGGCGGACCAGCCGCAAATAAGGTCACCGAGCAGCTTTGGTCCGCCACGGGCGCGGGCGTGCCTTATCATATCGACGTGGGTCGATGCGTTCTTCGCGCCACGCCAAAGGACTTTGTTCCGGAGATGGACGTCAATGGTCATTTCGGTTTGGATTTTGGTGTTTTGATAAAGAGGGCCAACCCCCTCAACCCCGACAGAATCATGATTGTGGCCGCGGGATGTCATGGCTTCGGGACAGAGGGATGCGTTGCGATGCTCACTCAGGCCGCTCACATTGCGGCGATCGCACACCGAACGAAGGGACAAGATTTTGCGGCAGTGATCCAAGTGACTGCAAGAGAGAGGCAGATTGTTTCGGTTCGTATCGCCGAGTGCGTCCTGCTTTCTTGAACCCTCGCCGACAACGCACCGCCCTAATCGGCGTCGGTTCCTGCTTCTTGACGGATTCATTGCCGGTCATCGGCTGGTCACGGAGATGGGGAGGCGTGACTCGTGAAAGATGATTCGTGATTCGTGAAGGGCGAAGAAGTGCGGAATACGGATTGGTAAAGCGCCCGGCGTGAAATTCCTGCGCATGGAAGGCGACCGCGACGTGCTGGAGGTGGAGGTGGGGAGCTATCGGTTTGATTCTGATATGAGCCGATTGCGGTGAGAGAATCGGGGCTTTTGGCCTTGCGCTGGCGGGTCGGAGGATGCTAACCGTGCGACCGCTATGTCAACTCTTTCAGATTTGCGACCCACAGCACGGCTTCGCCAGATTGATCTAGTCAAGCAGGCGGGCATTGATGTCAGCGATTGGAAATATTTTCGAGGCGGCGCACGTCACGCCGCCGCCAACCCGAAATACTGTTACGAATGGGTTTTTGTTGAGCCCAAAGAATTTGTCCTCCTGAACTTGTGGCACGATATGTTTGAAGAAGAAAAACATGGTGGCATTGTCGTCAATCTCAATTCACGCGAATGGGCAAAACGAGTCATCGGTGTTCAAAAACACCGAGCGACAAAAGGTGACGAAGCTTTCCAGTTGGCAGTGAAGGATAAGCTTCCCATTCGAGTCATCGTTATTACAGGGAGGCAACGAACCAGGCCGACCGAAAAGGCGTCTCATGTCGAAGCGAGATTGCTTGACCCCGTCAGTTGGCGCATCACGAAATATGACTGGGAAACCGGCGAATGCACAATTACACGCGGCGAAGAGAAGTTTATGGATCAGTTTTCGATTCCAGATGACACCGGAGGAAAACCCAAACGCCGTGTTGTTTCCGGCACATCTTTTGTCCGTGACCCCGTCGTTCGCGCCAATGTTTTAATCCGGGCGCAGGGGAAATGCGAGTGGTGTAGAGAGATGGGGTTCAAGATGGTGGACGGAAGAATCTACTTGGAAACGCACCACGTAGTTTCATTGAGCAAAAACGGACCAGATACCGTGAAGAACGTTGCCGCATTGTGCCCGAATCATCATCGGGAGGCTCATCACGGAGAGACGCGGAATAAAATGCGAAAGATCTTGTTAAAAACACTCGCCAACATTTATCGGCAGTAGATTATTTACCCGTCATATTTCGTGGTGATTCTCGACATTCGACACAAGTAACTTGCGTTGGGTTCATCGCCGCAACGACGTTGCCTACCGGCTCATCCACAACGACACCTTCCCGTCGTAGGGTATTTCCATCAAGGCGGTGACCGGACTCCAAGCATCGAAACAACCTTTGCCCAACGGGAAGCACGCGGTTGCCAGCATTTCAACCCGACGGACGCGGCAGACGCCTCTATCCGTCCGAACTTCAGTTTTTGCTCACGTCAACCATATCGGCAGCAGCGGCGTCTACAGCAACGCGGACATCAGGAGCGCGGCAAGCCAACCCCTTCCAACCTCGATGATGTTTTCCATCCTAGCCGAGAAGGTCTTTCCTGAATCCCAAGCCGAACTGTTCCCGGATTCCTTCAGCCATCAGACCTGTGAATGGCTTCCTGCCGACCGGTTCCAGTCTTTGAATCTCGCAATAGGCCGTGTAGCTGTCGAAGCAGTCACTTGTGGTCAGAATTCGCTCAGGCTTAACCGTCAGCGCTTCTCGAATGAACAACTTGTGGGCGGGCTCGATAGCGGGATCAAGGATTCTCTCTCCACATCTACGTTTATGGCCGTGGGGAGCCTCGAAGAACGTTCGGTCCACTGCCACCATTGTCTTTGCTGGGGTTGGAGTTCAGCGAGATCATGCCGCAGAAGCCTCAGACAGATGAAAACCGCAAGATGGCCAACTGCTCTTGAAGATGATGGGCGTAGTGCTTGAGGAGATGGGGTTCAATCCGATGTGAAATTGACGCAACGTTGCCCCGCGATTCAGACAACTCGCTGTCACCGAATTTAAATTCGCCATTGAATTATCATGTTTGATAAGATAAGAAGATTCTGAAGTTCCGCGGAGGATTTTAATACATGAGCACAAAAGTGTCGAAACACAAGGTGTTGTTTGTCACTGCACTTGAGGTGGAAACTCAAGCGGTCCGAGAGCACTTGGAAACAACATCCCACGTGGAACACACGGCAGGCACAATCTACGAAAGGGGGGGCTACCGAACGCCTTGGGGACAGTGTGAAGTGCTGCTGGCTCAAACTGGAGCTGGCGAAGAAAAAGCCGCGTTTGAAACAGAGCGAGCAATTCAGTTTTCACGACCGCAATGCGTGTTCTTTGTTGGTATTGCTGGTGGTCTGAAAGATGTTGCTCTGCTTGATGTGGTTGTTGCCACAAAAGTCTACGGGTTCGAATATGGGAAAGAGGCTAAACGCTTCCAGCCGCGCCCCGAGTTTGGCGAGTCTTCCTATCGACTGATACAGAAGGCCAAACAGATCAAGCAGCAGGCAACGTGGGTGAGAAAAATCAAAGACCCCCGTTATGCTGCTGATGCCGAACCAAGAGTGTTTCTCGGCCCAATCGCTGCCGGAGACAAGGTAATCGCTTCCCGGCGTTCTCCTGTCTATGAGTTTCTGAAACAACACTACACCGATGCATTAGCAGTCGAAATGGAGGGTCTTGGCTTTCTGCGTGCAGTTCATGCCAATGAACATGTCAATGCGCTACTTATAAGAGGAATATCGGATCTCATCGCACATAAAAGCAAGGTAGAAACAACAGGTAGTCAGTTAAAAGCCTCCCGTCACGCCGCCGCCTTGGCATTTGCTATTCTGTCGCAGCTACGGCCACCCGCTCCATTACAACTTCAGAACACAAATGCCCTCGCGAATACTTCATCGGGGGACACACAGGAACGCCTCACTCTACTCGCAAGCACGTTATATCCGTTGGGCCCGCAAGATCAGCAAGTGTGGCGGCGGGCGGGCGGTGATCCATCGAAGATTGACCTAAACTCCACAGGCCATGCGAATTGGCATAACGCCATTTCTGAACTCAAGCTGGGAGGGGGAGGAACTGAAATAACCATGTTGTCGCTGCTTGATGTAATGCTCTCTGATTATCCACACAATGAGTCTCTAACACTGCTAAGGAGGAAACTTAATGTGCATTCGTGAGTCACTTAGAGATGTTCTCGCCAATAATAAGGTCAGATTCCATTGAACAACAGCTATGAGCAGCGTATCCTTTAAGACCACGCAGTTTAGCCTGACACTCGACGAAGATAGGCCCCCCGCACATTCCGCCAAATCGACCATTGTAGATGCGGGAGTGATGTTGTGGAAGGAGCGCGACTCAGACGCGTTTTGGCTTAAGCTCTTTATTCGGCCGACCAACAACTGCCTCCCAAAACTAAAAATAGCTTGTAAACCTGATTTGTATGAAATCCGGGATTATTCTCATATGTTCTTCGCAGAGGATAATCTGATGTTGGGCTACCAATCGTCCGATTTCTCAGAGATGCCAATTAACGGAACAACTAAAACGCCATTGTTCTTCGCAGAACATGGTCAAGAGCGAAACACATTCTGCCGGGCGAGAGTCGAACAACTCACTGCCAAGCCAATTCGATCTTATATCGAAAGAACACTCAACAATAGTTTTTATCTGACGCCAACAGATTTCTTTACCAAAGCCCCTCTCTTAAAGACGGGGCATAACGCAGGCAATACCGCTTACGGAATTTGGATTTACGGACGCATTCCTCAAACCATTTCAGCGAGTCCTGGGCAGATGGAGTTTTCTGTCCGGTCATACATTCCAATTAAGTATCTCCGCTTTCAAGTCGTGCTCCCAGCACAGTTGGAAGTCGTAGAGAATGATTGTGCGTGCACGCATAATATGTTTAAGATTGCGGTAAGCTCAAACCCTCTCATCGGACGTCCAGGATGGATACCACTGACAGATACCAACAACCAACATGAGAAATTCATAACTACATATTATACTGTTGACAGTCCATTTCGGTACGGTGGTGGAACGCTATCTTATCGACTAAAACAACGCCCTATCCGCCGTCTAATTGTTTATCCAGACAGATTCGTGTTCGACCTTCACAATCGCAGACTAATATCAGTGGAGCTAACGCCGCCAGCCTACGCTTTGTGTTTGATGTTAACCATTCACTACAAGGACGCTCTTCCACCACACCTGACCAGTTTGCACGTTACAACACTACTTAACCAGATTGTTCAGCAGAGCCCGCAGAACAAAGACGTGTTTTCTCAAGATGATGTAATTTCTATGCTTCATGGGTTAAGGAGCGCGCTATTCAACGCTATTCATAAACACATACATATTGACAGTCCCGAAGCAGTCATAGCCGGGGAGGTCAAGTTTACTTGGTATTTTACTCTGTTGAGTAGGTTTCTCGGTGAAAGAACTGCTGTTGACACTTCACGGGTAGGGTTATTGTCGGAAACCGTTACGACGATACTGAGACATCAGTGTGCCGACCGGACTACGCGTTGTTAGATGCTATATGTTACACTTGTCCGACATAGCAATCCTTCGTAGCACGGGTTCGCAATACAGTGTCATAACTCCTGGGCGTTCACGCTTTGCAACAACAGAAGATGGAATCGCATGCCTTGTGGCGTGCGATGGAGCGAGTAACGCAACAGATGCGCGCAATCGCACTATCGAATTACTTGGGGCGCGGAACTTGGACTTGAACAAGTTTATTGCGCGCGCCATCTCGTCGGGCTTGCTCTATGAATCAGACAGAGACAGCGCTAATGTGTTCGGATTTGACAATATCGTTAACTCTTTAAGACGCGTTCCATTTCGTAGTATATCTGAACTTAATATTTGTCCGGCCACGAGTTGTAACTTGAGATGCGAATATTGCGATCTTTACAAAGGTAAGAGTCGGCTCGCATTGCGCCTGATTGAAGAGTGCTTGGCTGACGGAAAAGTGTTTGGGGCCAATATATTGAATATTATAGGGGGCGAGCCCACTCTGTACTCACGCCTTACAGAAGACATAATCACAGTTGCCAGAGGTCTAAAGTATCAACGTGTTACCGTGTCTACGAATGGAATATTGTTGTCTCCGCAGATTGCCAAAGGTTGGGCCAGTGCAGGGCTCTCAACATTGCAGATTAGCATCGATGCAGTCTATGGAAAGGGAAAGTCTTTTGTAAAGTGCGAACATGCACTAGATATAGCATGCCGATTGTTCGAGGAGGTTATTATCAGTCACGTGTATTATGGACAAACATCAACACGCGACCTAAAAGAACTGATACTTAGACTGTCACGATATCCTGTTCGACTTGATCTCAAAGTCGAGGTTCCTTTTGATTCACGAACACTCAGTGCTGGGCTTCAGGATGTGGCGGATTACATCATAGCCGCGAACAGGATAGCTGAACGATACGCTTTCGTGCTCCCCCCGGAAGTTGGAAGTCCGAATGAAATATTTTGTGGTGCCGGTTTATGCCATGCGTTTATTGATGCTACTGGAAAGGTCAAGCCATGTGGTTTCGTGGGCGATGTGATAGGCAACATTAATGTTGAGAGGTTCGCAGACATTTGGTTGAAAAAGGATTGGCGTAGAATTTGGCGCCCGAAACAGATCCGTACGAAGAAATGTAGATACTGCGAAAATGTGAGGTTGTGTATCGGCGGGTGTTTAGCGCGTTATCGAAGCAGTTTGATGCAGTGCCCTCAAACGGGCGTGCCTTCAAAGCAGAAACATTCTGGAGCGTGCATATCATCAAAGCCCGGGCGTTAGCTCTTTTTTGGTTGCGTATTGCGGCATCTAGAGCAATTATTTAGAGTGGTTATGAACAAAAACACCATACCACTCAAAGTTCTTGCCATTGGCGACAAGAAACATCACCGGCATTCGTCATATGGATGTAGCATGACGGCGCGTGATGCATCAAACAAAGTGACTGGTAAGGATGGACAAAACCGTCGCATTCGCCTTGCCGATGATGGATTGCATCGATAGTGAATTGCTGCAGTTGACAACATTGCATGGCAATAGCGAATCAGCACGCCAGTGAAGTTGGCAAAGGAAAGAGAAATCGATGGTCTGACCGGTCGGATTAGGTTTTCTTTTCCGCATTCCTTTTAGCGCACATCGCCTTGGCAGCGGCAGAGATGGCAGCACGACCCGCAGCGAACATCTTCCACTTCTTTTTGGCGACCCGCTTCGCGGCCTTCTTGCCCTTGTTGATCTTCGCCCAACGTTTCTTTTGAGCTGCGGCGATCTTGGCTCTGGCTGCGGGACTCATGGTGCGTTTGCCACAGCAGCCACAGGCTTGCTGGATTCAAAGGCTGTCAGTGACTTGTCAATCTCAGCCACTTTAGCCAGGACGGATTCCTTGACGCTCAATAGCTTGGTAATCTTAGCGCATCTCGAAGGAACGGATGAGTCTAGCCGCACTGTAAACCGCAAGTAAGCGTTTGAACGGTGACAACGTGTCATACCCGATGGCGCGCAAAGTATGGTACAACAGTGCCGCATTATACTCGATTAGAAAATGAGAACGTGCAACTCCCGCTCGAGTGTAGGCGGTGGAATGTACGGCATTTGCTCTCTGGCGAATATCTATGATTAGATTCGCCGCCCGTTGGATGGGTAGGGAATCTGAAGAAGCTGATATAACTGCAGCTGACCAATCAGTAGAAGTGAGCTGCTTTTCCAGTTCGCACCAACGAGTGAGTTGCGCGGGTGTGTGATCGAGTGCATCGAGCGTCGAGTCCTGGTCCCGGTCCATTAGGGTAAACTTCACCTCCACTTCGAGCCGCGCAAAGTCTTGAAGAGTGTGGCCGCGACTTTGGAAACAAGCAAAATCAATCAGGAAAGGCTGCGATCTCTCGAGCCAGAGGAGGATGTTGTTGCTGTTCAAATCGCCATGAACTGGCGACAACACGGCCGAATTTGTAGATGTGCAAATAGGATTAGAAGCAGGGTGTGACGTAAGCCAGCGACACACTTCACTCGAATCCGTGACCCATGTGCCACGCGGAAAAAGGCGCGGCCCAAAACGGGAACTTTCACTGAATTCTTCTAGTACGCCAAGCAGATGCGCTCTTTGCCGCGCTGTTAACTTGTATGGAGGAGGAATCAATAGCTGATCTGGTTCGGCTGCTGCAACATCCCAGAGTGCCACATCGTTCACAACGATGGCTGTGCGGTACCACGCATCATCCAGACAGTCCACCACTTGCCTGATAAGTTCTTCCGCCAAAGTGGCGTGCGGCATATTACAATGTGTGGCTGTAACAAGTTGCTGCCGCCTGGCGACCGTGTCTACATACGCGTCCCGTAAACTCAGAAAGGTCCCAACTCTGCTCCCTAAGAACTGATAGGCCACTGCGTAACATCCTCCAGCACAAACCAGTTGCTTATGTCGTTCCGCACACAATCTCGGGACGACAAGCTTCGGCACATGGCGCACCAAACCATGTGGACTGAGAGTAGTTTCGAGTTCTTGCCAATGATCGATCTCGTTTCTGAGTTTCCACAACTCAGGTTCGGTGCATATTTTTAAAGCGTAGTTATCTGGCTGGTCCTCAGGACCATGCTCTATTCGCAAGACCTTTGCGCCAGAGTACCCTTGAGTAAGCCGGCTGACTCGCGCCGTCGTGCAGCACCACATGTTACGAACGAGTAATGCCAACACTTTATTTCCTCGAGCAAAATCACCGTCTCTGCCTAACGAGCGTACCATCTCTATCAGTATGTAATCGTCTTGTGAAGGGTACTGAATTGCGCATGATGGCAATGGTAGATATATACACGAACTCAGACACGTTCTTAAGTCGCCCACATTTACTCGTTTGTCCTTGCGCGATCGCGCGAAAAGGACATGCAACCCCGGTTGACGCGCCACCTCGAAGCTCCGATTGCCCACAAGAAGGATAACTTGACCACGTTGACTGCGAAGACTGTTTAGGATGACCGGTATACGCTCATTGGCGGTGCCCCCTCCGCCGGGTAGGTCATAACTCATGATCACCAGCTGGACTGTGCTCGCATCGTCCGCGCTAATCGCTGCTACCAATTCATCCCACCACTTGACGCATATAGGAGCGATTCCGTAGTCGCTCACTAAGATATCTCTAATAGTCTGAATACGTTCTGCCGCCGTGTCAGCAAGGATGACAGTGAGTGACTGAGGAGGCATCTATGCTTGCGTCCTTTCTTAAGGTGACCCCATGCCTGCTTGTTTCCATTTGTCTCGAAACGTTTTGTCATCCTTCCAACCGGCCTTTTCGGTCGCAAGCTCGATGTTGTGCTTCGCTTCTTCGAGTTTGCGTGGCAGGTACTTCCGGTCGAATGCGTTCTCGATCTCGGTCATCGCATCTTTTTGTGACTTTGTGAATAGCTGGACTGGCCATTCGATTTCGTCCAAACCGGTCAAGGATGGTTGCCTTACTTGGCGTTCTTTCATGGAATCCACCGGGAAGCAGTAGAGTGAGAGTTCGCTTCCTGAAGATTGAATCACTGCGCTTTTGATGATGTCCTCCAACTCGCGTACATTCCCCGGGAATGCGTAACGCGATAGAAGTTCGCGCGCCTCGCGAGTCAAGCGGATATTCCGTTCGCCACCGTATTTCCGCAGGAAGTGATCCGTTAGCAGCCACAAGTCATCGCCTCTTTCGCAAAGAGATGGCACGCGAATTTCGTGCGCGGCGATACGGTAGTACAAGTCCTCGCGAAACTGTCCTTCTCTGACATCGGCGACGAGATCGCGATTGGTGGCGCAAACCAACCGGCCTGTAAACTTGAGATCCTTTCCACCGCCCAAGCGCCGAAATGTTCGTTCTTGTATAACACGCAGTAACTTGACTTGGAGCGGCAATTGTAGATCCCCGATCTCATCAAGAAAGAGCACACCGCCTTCACTTTCCTCGAAGTAGCCAATTCGCTGTCTCTTCGCATCGGTGAAAGCACCTGCCTCGTGGCCAAAGAAATGGCTTTCCGATAGGGTCGTTGGGATCTCGCCCAAGTTCACAGCCACCCATGGCCCCACTGGGGTCTGACCAAGGCCATGAATTGCTGCTGCCAACAACTCCTTCCCGGTGCCACTCTTACCGCACAAGAGTACATTTTCTGTTGGGCGGGCAATCACTTTCGCTAGACTGCGGAAGATGGCGAGCATGGGTGCGGATTTCCCGATGATCCTCTTCCCCAACGCTTCCACGAGTGGGGCATCCTCCTCATCTGTTAGGGCTGACTCGACGGCACTAAGCAGCCGCTTCCGATCCAGAGGCTTGAGCAAGAAGTCCCGAGCCCCCAACTGCTTCGCTGCAGCCACACGAGTCAAGTCAAAAAGCCCACTGGTGACAATGACAGGCACGGAGGAACGCGCACGACGAACATGCGCCAGAAGCTCAGCACCCGTTGGTGCTCCAAGCAGTTCCCATAAGACGATAACAAGATCAATCTGCTTTCCGCTGTCATTGATGATCTGAAGAGCTTCCAGACCTTCTTGGCAAACAGCTACCTGGCGGTCGCTGTTTGTCAACAAAGAACGGAGGCGCTCTTGGTCGCACCGGTTGGACTCTATAACAATTATGTTAGTCACGTGCGGTAAGGGGAATGTGAAGCGTTACCCTGTTTCCCGATTTCTCCGGTGCTATACTGATACGAGCACCGATATTGTTAGCAACACGTTGTACTAATGAAAGTCCCCACCCCCGGTCTTCTTCTGCTGTGAGTTCATCGCCAACTGCCAATGGATCACCGTTGTGGATTAGGGTTGACAGTATACTGGGGATCACCGGGGCACTATCCACGATGTCAACATTCAATGTTTCAGTTTCTCCGTCTCTCATCACTGCAATTCGGAGATTTGCACCCTGAGCAGACGCCTTTGCTGCATTGAACACCAACTCCTGTACGAGCATTGTAATATAATGACGAAACGTGTGAATGCTATGCTTACGCGCGCTCGGCCGTGTCAGTGACAATCTGCGATAGGCTATCAGTGGCCACAATTCCTGTAGCGCCTGTTCTAGAACATCTTCAATAATAACCGTGTCCTGTGTCTCAGCGCGTCGAGCGCAAGTCTCGCGACCATTAAGACTTGGTTGCGATACCTTGGCTACTGTGTCTCGTAAGGACATTAGCGCTTCACATACCGGATCTTCATGATCGCGGTCCTCGTCTAATTGATAACGATCATGAAGCAAGTCCTCCAGCTGTTCAAGCCGGTGCAACACACTACCCATACCCTTTGATACCAGACGAGCTATATTGTCCGCAATCTGTGCACGCCCTTGTACCACATGCCATGTGCGCATGCGCTGTTCATTAAGCAGTCCCACACGTTGCGCCAAGTGCTTCTGTCCGAAGCGATATGCCTCGGCCACAGATCTTATTAGTTCTTCGGCTGTGTACGGTTTGGGAACGAAGTGAACCGGCCTCACACGCAGTAATTCAACTAATGTTGATGTCTCGTAATGAACCGATGGAACAACGACGGCCAGAGACGACCGTTCGTCCAGATTTCTTAGGACGTCCAGTCCAACGAGCATGTCTGGTTCCCCCTGAGGGTCTTCTCGTGGCAGTCCAAGGTCTAAAGCAAGAACGTCGTACGGATTAAAACAGGCGATAGCTTCAGCCAAACGTCGCTGTGCTTCGTGTCCCGTCGCAGCAGTAGTGACGTCAAAGGAAGGCAGTTGGTAAACATCAGCGAATTTCTGTTCGGGCGCCGATAAAACGCGCTGGAAACGAATGCGAGTGTGTTTCTCATCTTCGACAAACAATAAACGTGGCTTCAATGTCATACGACACCTCCGGATTCCTTGATTGGAATAATCAGCTTGACGGTTGTGCCGGTTCCGGGGCTTGATTCGATTTGCAAGTCGCCGCCGTGACTTCCGAGATAGAGGCGCGTCAGAAACAACCCCATTCCGCCACCGCGGGCCTCGGTGTCAACTCGTTCACCCTGTGAAACCCTAGCAATTGTTTCTTCTGTCATTCCTTGTCCTCTGTCAGTGACAAGAACTTCGCAGTCCTCACCATTGGATCTCATAAACACTTCAACTTGTCCTCCATTGGGCGTGAACTTGACAGCGTTGTCTACGACGTACTCAAAGCAATCCATCACAAGACCCGGGTCAACATTCGCTGAGATGCCCTTAGGAGAACATTTAAGCGTGATGTTTCGATCATTGATCTTGGACCGACATTTATTTAGCGCTTCCTGCAATAAGTTGTCGAGACGACAGGGCGATTCCCTAATGGCGGCTAACCGATTTCCCGCGTCTCGCGCCCGCCTCAGCACATTCGTAATGCGTTCCACTGTACAAACGCAATCTTCGATGATTTCGCGTAGTTCCGCATTTGAAGCGAATGATTTCATGTTCAAAAGGCCGTCCCCAATTCCCTGTATTCCCTGGGCCAGATCGTGGAAACCATTCTGCAATACACTGGACATCGCATGCAAACCGCGCACAGATCGCTCTCTTCGCACACCTTCTGCATGGTGCCGCAAACGTTGCGCGCCGATCGCTGAAGCAATCGCCGCTGCCAAGAACTCCCAGTATCTGATGTCATGTCGCGGAACTGGCTCATCGGGGGGGGTAGGAGGTGCTTTTTCCCATCGGACGTCGATGCTTCCAACAACTTGATGTCCGACGCGAAGCGGCAAACAAATGCGTGTTATGCGCAGTTCGTCACTTACCTTCGTCAGATCCTCTTTATCTGTACCGGCGGCAGACCGGACATCATTTGGTGTCCCGGTTACAAAAGACTGCCAAAGAGGATTTCGCGTTTCCTCCACGTCTTTAGGAAGAATGTGCTCGTCAAGCTTGCACGTACAATTGTCGGCCTTAGATGAGGCCTTTAATAAGAGGGTCTTTCTGTCTTCCTGTACGAGATAAATGGCACAACAGCATGCCGCATACTCTTTGAGGATCGTGTGACACGCGTGTTTCAACATCGACTCACTCGAAGTGTCCTCTAACAAGTGACTACTAATGTGTGCTATCTTTCGCAGTTCATTATACTGCCATTGTACTCGGTCGTAATTGTCTAGGGCGGCGACATAGATGGATAAACACTCAGCTGCTTCCTGAAGGATATGCCGCTCCGTAGTGGCGAAACCAGTGATGTGTCCATCAACGCTGCTTGATCTCCTGCGGTGCATTGTAACGACTCCAATGGACCCACCGGCGAAGCTGAGGGGTAATACAATGACTTCACACGTCTGCTCATCGGGTAATGCCCCGCCGAACATCAGCTCTACATATTTACCGTATCCACTGGGCGTGCTGTGTTGAATCGTTCTGACGTCTTCTATGTATTCAGGTTTGGAGCTTAGAGCAAGCGTTCCCGTCATTCCTTCTTGTTTCCGGTATCGCGCTACATCCACCCATTGCGTGTTCGCCCAACCCGCTTGCGCCCGCAGGATGAAGCGTTTCTTGATGTCATCCCAAAGGAAAAACGAGACGACATCTGCTCTTGCCGCAGCCATCGTGTGAGCAGCTTGGTTGCGCAATGCGGTGTGCAAATCGACGTTTGGATCAAGTTGAGGCGTAATCTCCCTCAGAAAACCAGCCTCTGCGCTAAGACGATGGCCTTTCAGCCTCTGTCTGATATGAGTCAAAAGCACACACAACCGCTGCCCAATGTCGGCCAGTGATCGAAACGTGGATTCGGTGAATATCCACGGCTTGTTCGAGTAGAAGCTGACGAGTCCTTCAGGTTTTTGATTAGGAAGCATGATCGGAAAGTCCGCAAAGGCACGCATGTTGCGGAGAGCTTGGCCTAATGGCGTGTCCGACTGATATTGTCGAAGTATTGGCATGGCGTTGGAATCGCCCTTTGTATCGTTGCTATAGACAGGCAAACAGGTGCGCAAGACTTCAGCCGAAGGGCTAGCGTCATCGATTTCAATAACTTTCCGTTTGGTCCATGCGAGAGTGAAATAGTCGCCCCTGCCACCCACCAAGCGGAGATTCTTTCCGTTATCATCCAAAAGCCGAGAATGGGCATTGAGGTCAAGAATCTTCGATGCCTTGTCGGTGAACTGCCTAACAGCCAGGTCTTCCGATTCGCAAGATAAGCATTCGATGAAAGCTTTATCAAGAAGCCGTGATGTTTTTAACTCGTCGGTGTGGATTACCCGGCCGAGCATCGTCGCCCCGCTGCGTCCAATGGCTTCCAAGACGGCTCGGCGTTTCCCACCGAGTTTCTCCGTGTCCCGCATATCACCTAAATCCACTTGGAGGACTGCGAGCGTCATCCCCTGTGGATCACGCAAAGGCATAACATATTGGCTCATGGTCCCAGCCGCGTGGACTGTATCAAGATGGCAGCATTCGCTAGCCTCGTTTGAATCTTTAACGAAGCGAGATTTGCCTTCTCGGGCCACAATGGCTAGAATGTCGCCCCCTGGCAGCGGGCGCTGGGTGCGAGGCTTTATCACGTCTTCCCATTGCTTTCCAAAGGCATGGCGGGCGATTATCCAACGTTCGTTCCGATCTCTACTCATGACGAGCGAAACCATTGCCCCTGGGAAGCCCATGTACCCAACGCCGCGAACAATCCAGTTAAGGGCTTCATCAAGTGATTGCGGTTCACTCTCGCAAGCACGTTGTTCAAATAGATCATAACCCAGCAATGCCTCTGCGGGGTCTGCTATGTCATCGCCGAAGAAAGCCATTGAGACGCTCCAATTGCCCAGAACTGGACAACCGAGCGGCATCACACCAATTTCACCCTCCATATAGCAACCTGCAAAACCCATTCCTGGATAAGCGCCAGTCAAGCAGCGCAGAGTTTGTCGCACATCCAATCCTATCTTCTCGCGAGCTTTGTAACGACCGACGCAGCCGATTCCAAACAACCCAGCTAGCCGAGATGGCTTCAAGCATAGTCGTTCCCTCTCCCGGTTTAACACGTTCCTAGTTGTCGCAACCATACTTGTCGTATCAGGCTGAAGCAAATGAAGAACAGAATTATCCGTGAAAGACCGCCGTAGATGCATCTTATTTCCAACGAGCCGGGGAATTCCAACTTTGTGCTCACCGTCCGCAGAATATTCTCCGAGAAACCATCCGGCGGGGATTTGTTTCATTATGTGTTCAGGTGTTCCTTCTTCGAACGCCTCAATCACATGACCATTACCAGTGGACTTAGTGACACGAAAGCTTCGTCCCGCCTCCTTAAGGCCATCAGCCAAAGCCAAACCATACAGATTGTGACATTCGACTAAAGCAACTACGGCCGCCGAATCGTAAACGGCGTCGTTCTTGAATTGGCAACCGCGGCTCAATGTTAACCCGCCACATGACACCCCGCCAAACATTGGCAGCCTGCCGTCAGTGCGGTTCCGCAATTCCCCAACGGTCTCTCCACCTATGAAATCCGAAGACAGCTCGTCTTCAGATAATCCAGGCAAGAACGTGAACAGGAATCGATTGTTGAATGGGTTCAGTGCGCTCCTGTCAGTCAGCTTGAGAGATTCAAGAATCTCTCCTACAGCGCGCTTGTAGTCCACCTTGGCATCGACCGCTACCGCCGCTTCAGCCTTGATGAACCGTGATCCCAAACACACCAACAGTGCTCCGCGCTCGTAAGCATCTTCATCGAAAAGGCATACCGCGACAGAGGCGCCGATCAGAGGAACGTCCCCAAAGCCCTCATCGGCAAGGCGGTTACGAACACCAAGCAAAACAGAACGATACGGAGCGAAAGCCCCAGTTGGAAGAAAAACGAACAACTGCGGGCGGAATCTCTCTTTGTCTCCAAGGAAGTCCAAGCATTGTTGCGCCAGAGAAGCCCCGTCATTGGATGGGGAATCACTTGGCGACTTCAGTTTGCCTACAGCAAATCGAACAAAGGTACTGACGTGACCGGCAGGCTGTTCCAAAGCGATTCCATCCCTCTCAAGCGGTTTCTTGTTGAGATTCACGACCATTGTTCTTTCCAGTTATGGCAACTGTGTCGGTGCAAAGGAAATTGCTTCCAGACAGATCTTCTCTTAGTGTACATGCTAGAACGTGTTCTTCAATCCTTTTCTGACGTATCGAATGGATGTGCTATTACGTTGGCGACTCCTGCGATACTGCCTCCCCCAAAACAACAACAAAAGCACCAAATCCACGTTTCACTGTTGTTCAAAGTGAAACTCGTAGAAGATACCAGAAACACTCGCTGCTTCAGCGTCCTCTGCGAATAACGAAGTTCTGCCGGAAACTCCTTCCTCACGGTGCGATCCTTCTACATTGTTCTGTGTACAGTGTTCATCATGTTCTCCTTTACGCAGTCTTTGTGCCACGCTGCACGCAAATCGCAAAAACATGAGAACTTCTCGGTTTCCATCTTGTGCCAAATGCTTTGCACATTGGCGTGCAGTCAGTGCGAAAGACTCCGAGAAGGCATCTTTTCCATGAAGTGGCGACCTGTTTCCCCGAAGTGCGGATTTCGTTCCCCTTCTTCTGCTCGGCGTCTCACGCAAACACGCTGTTCTTATGGTGCGGGTGCCATGTCATTTATCTCGAAAGTGAGCCGGATTTGGCAAGGGATATCCTCATCGCAAACGAACAGGTTCGGAGTGAAGCAGAAAGCCGGCTGCAGAACACGGGGATTCCTCTCTCTAAACTGCGGAAGCATATCCCCAATGGAAAGGTCTGTAAGTGAACATCTGCAAATACAATTAACGCTTACCATATAACACATCTACCTGACTTTCAGTGACTAAAGGCGAACTAATCTATAGCGGGGCGGTAGCTCGGAATCCGTGGCACACACCATGCGAGGTGCAAGAGCACATGCAACGTATGACGGAAGGACCAACCAACATGAATACTGCGACAAGAATAGAGTGGGAAGAACAACGGTGTACCAGCCGACGTGTTGTAGACCTGTTCTTTGTAATCGCCGAAAAGCTACACGGCAAATGGCGGTTGTTCGAGAGAAGTTCTTGGGATCTGACGTGGGTTGAGGTTCCAGTCACAGCAGCGAGGCTAGCCGAACTCGATGCAGAACTCGTGGAGCACACCGACTCCGCTGAGGAGTCACAACATAAGATGCAGACTACGGGACTGGGACCGAAGCGCGATTCAGTGTTGGGCGCTACACCACGCGCCTGTGGATACCTCCTCGACTTGTGTAACTTCCGATACAGTGTTTCATCTAATAGGCGCGTGCCGCTTCTACCAACCAACGCACATCGGCCGCGAGACTCGCCCCTGGATCACAAAGTCGGTCAGGTGCGATCCCGCGCCCGAAACACAACACTTACCAAACGAGCCGCTCTGTGGTGGACGGATCTAAGGTCTGGATCAAGAGTTCACGGCGCATCGTCATAACTGATATCAGCTGGAATAAGTGATAGATGTTGAGCGATGCCAAAGCAAAGAGTGGCGTAAAACGGTCGAGTGGACACGTGATTAGCCCGGTCGCTTTTATTTTAACGAGACGGTTGCAGACGTGGGTGTTCAGAGGATGGCTGATAGAGGATAACAGGTAAAGGCCGACCGAATGCCCACGATCTCTCAAAGCGGCAGGCAACGAACTCCAGAAACTGCAATATTTAGACTTTGTAGCCGGCAGTCGGGTGGGGGCAGGAGAACCGTCACCAACATGACTTTGCAGCACTTCGGTGGCCGAATCTCTCTGTTTTGACGAAGCTTCACCTGGTGGAGCGTGGTTCAGCCTTGTTCAGGTCCGCCGATGCCCGATCACCCTTGAAAATCAACATGAGCCCGTTGACGTCGCAATGTACTCATTTCAACAGTATCATCCGCAGTAGTAGTTAGTTAAGCCACCTAACTCGTTTGACTTCTGGTGTGACTCGCCGTGCATGCTTTCGCCGTCCACTGGCTGATCTTCCCTGTGAGCCTTCTCGTCTTTCGCAGATACCGGGGTTTTTGAGGCGAACGAGGAAACGTGAACCGGATCACAATAGCGGGAACAAGGAGTTGAAGTGGGTGGAATCTTTGCGAACAACAAGAAATCATCAGGGAGGGCAAATTGCAGGCAATCTTGAATCCTTGAAGGCTGGTAACATCCAAACATCAAGGAATCGAGTTGGCGGGGATTAAGGACTCCGTCAAGAAACGATCAAGGTGGGGATGAAGGAATCCTTTAGAACTCGATCAAGGAAGACATCAACAACGGTTTGAGGAACGGATCAGGGAGGAGTTCAGGGAATGCTTCAAGGAATGGCTTTGGGGCCGACTTCAGCCGGCTCCGCCGATCCAGGCGGTTCCCCTTCATCCGCGCCTTCGACCGGCTTGGGCAACGATACCCAATCGCTGAATAGTGGCGAATCCAGTTCTCCAGCTATTGTCGTCAGGTGCTTGAGGAACCAGCCCAGTTTGCAGCCTTGGCGGGCGTGGAAGTACTTGTCAAAGCCCTCAGGCATTAGCTCGCAGTAGCGTATTTCAGCACATCGGTCGATCAAGTCAAGCAACTGGGCGACACAGAAGCCCCGATTCAGCTCAAACAGCTTTTCCGCAACCTCCAGATCAGCTTGGTTGAAGATAAAGCGGTTCTCGCCGACGTATTCGTTGTAGCGGTTGAAGTATCCCCAGGCATTGCGGGCTTGCAGGGCATTTCGCAATACACGGGTTTTCTTGGCTGGGGCGAGGGCGGGATCGGGTTCCTTGGCTTCGTCGACGCTGACGTGTTGTTTCTTATTCTTCTCGTACCACTCCTGCCATAGTTTCCCGTTTTCCTTGAAGAGCCGGTTGAACATCTCCTGTGACAGATGGCAGATGTATGGCCAGAGATTGTTGATGGAATGACCATAAAACGTTCTTTTGTCCCGCAGCGACGCAATCGAAGTGACCACGAACTCCAAGGAAGCCCGGAAGAAGGTTGGCTTGACGGTCTTGAACCGTGGGGACTCTTCGGGGTTGTATTGGTGAATGGTGGATTGGAAATAGGGCAGGAGCAGGGTTTTGACCTCGGCAACAAGCTTATCGATGTCCTCAATCGCTATGAACGTCCGAATGGTGGCATTGGGCAGGGAATCAACGAATGAGCTGGATATGCTGCGGACGAACGACACGGAAACGGAGCCAGGGTCATCCTCGGGTTGATCCTCGTAGCGGATCTTGGGGGCCTTGTAGTTGAATAGAGACTGCTGCTCCTTGTTGATGGTTTTGAGCTGGTCGTAGGTGATCGGATCGTCCATACCGCCCTCGGAATCGTTATTTTCCCCGGAATCCTTCACATGTCCGGCGCAGCCCTTGATGCCGGGGGATGAAGGAGAATCAGAATGACCGTCTTGAGGAGAATCGGGTCCCTTTGCCAGGACTTTGTCATCCGTCCGTCCGGAGTTGGATTCAAAAGCAGGAGCAGGCGAAGCCTGCACTTCTTCTTTGAATGGCTTTCCAACGGAATTACCAATAGTATTACTTAATGGTTTACAATGGGTATTGTTGTCCCGTTTTGACCCTCCCTCGTCCCGTTTTGACCCTGTGTTGTCCCGTTCTGCACCTCCCGTGTCCCGATTTGGACCTGCCTTGTCCCGTTCTGGCCCTCCATCTTGGACCATTTCCAGCAGCGTATAAAGGGCCTTCAGGGTCGGATGCTTGACGATGCGAGGGACAGAAGATTTGACCAACGATTTCAACGCCCGCTTGATGGTGGACAGATCGAAGCAAGGCAAGTCAATCGCCAGGCGTGCAGGAGACATTTCATGGTAAATGGTCGTTGTGTCACCCCTCTTCCGCTTCTTGGCTTTCTGTTGGACCCAGAATCGCAGGTTTTCGATCAACACTCCTGCCGGTATCCCAAGCTCATTGGCGACTTCGACATCGACCTTGATGAGTGGCCTCTTCTCCACGGCATCCAGCGCATCCTGAGGAACCGTATACCAGCCAGTGCGGTCGTATCCACGGCGGTTGAAGTTGTCGATCTCGAGCAGTTTCTTGCTTTCCAACCGTTTGAGGATCTTGTCCATCGTGCTCTTGGGGATGTAGGGATACCGATGGGCCAACTCCCTGATGGGGTCGAAGAACCATTTCTTATCATTGCGAACGTTCTTGCTGCGCCTAACCTTGTGAGCGAGGAACTTCAGAACAATTGCTTCCTTGACCCCATGCTCTTCTGCAAACTTCCGGGAGAAGTAGTGGAGATTGAGTTTTCCCTCTGCCCCCGTTGTTTGGTCGATGTTCATGTTCTTGAGGGTGAGGTTGTTTCATCTGAGATCGAGCAGGGGATGCTGATGTCGCCATACGCTTTTGGGTAGCCTTGAGCCAGTGGCCCGGCGGTGTGCACCCCACCGGGCTCTGGCCCATTGGCTCAGGTCAGCTCCACAGGCCGGTGCTGGCAGTGACCTGCTTCAACCCGTCCAGCGCCTGGCTGATCTGGCCGCGAACCTCCTGGTTCACCTTGGTCAGATCATCGCCATCAGGAATGGAGACCATCTGCGTCTCCCAGGGGAGCTTCACCACCGCTTCCTTGCCATCCTCGCGGCTGAACGTGACGCCTTTGAAGACGAAACGCCCGACCTTGAGGTCGCCGACAGCGCGCACGTGCTGTGCCGAGCTGTTGGGCAGGGTTGCGATGTTCTGAACCTTAACGCCCATGCGGGTGTTACCATTATTACTAACGCTATCTTTCATTTGGGTTTCCTTTCGAACTTTGGCGGCTACTGCTGCGGTGCTTTATGGTCGCAGCGTGTTTGATATTGTCCCTGTCGTTCATCCGCCGAACATGAACGCAGAGCCATTGACCAGCGCGATTCACTGCCTCCGTGGACACTGCCGGTCTTGAGTGTGTCCAAGGCTGTATTCAGGGTGTTTCCTTGCTTCAGCGACTTGCGGCTGCAGCCGTTGTTTGTTTGTTGATGACCCTGATGCTCATTCGCTGAACCTGAACTCAGGACCATCGGCCGGCTTGCTTCTCCGCCACCACGGGGATGGCCGGCCCCGAATGCTGCCACTGTTCCGACCGAAGAGCCTGGAGCCTTGGCGGTGCTGGTCTCCGCTGTCTGGCTCCGAACTTCCTGTTCTGCTTCCTGCATTGGCTTCTGGACTTTCATCATCTGGCTCTCTCCGGTTGTTGCTTGCTTCACTTCTCCGTCACCAAGAACATCGCGATCTGTTTTGGTTTTCTTACAACTTTCTGTTTCCTGGTCTTTCATCGCGTGTTCTCTTTGTTTGCTGCTGCTTGCCTCACTGCGCCGTCACCTAGTCATCGCAACCAGCCCGCGGTTTCTTACAACTTTGTTTCGTTCTTCTTTCATCACCGGCTCGCCTGCGATTGCTGTCGTTGTTTTCATCATTGCTGCCTGGCACTACATCGAAGCTTCCCGGAGGTTTATTACAGCTTTCGTGAACACTGCTGGTGAGGGCTGAATTCCTGGGGGATTTCAGCTCAAGAAAGAGGCGAATTCGGGGAGTCCTGAACAACCAGCCGTCGCTCAGGTTGCTCTCGACAAGGGGAAAACCAAGTTCCAAAATCTGCCGTGCTGCAAATGAAGACGACAAATTGGGAGTCACCCAAAGCAATCGCAGAAATAGCAATTGACCACCAGAGGGGCTGGGTGCTTCCAAGTTTTTGCGGCAAGCCTTTCTGGTATCAGGGATGGGCGCATTTCGAGAAAGACCCGACATGGGGCGAGAGAACTTGGACTCTGGTTGTGGTCTTGGCTGGCCCACCCGATTTGACTGCCGATAGGGTAGAAGCCACAATTTTCTTCGTAGCCCCGGAAGCGCCACACGAGGTGCTTAAAGAAGGAGCTGCGTTTGAGTTGTTTATGGGGCAGGTTCATTACGCACACGGTCGGATTAAGCGGACACTGCCCAATGACAACGCGGTTTAAACAGCGCGTTCCATCACACCTCCGTTGACTTCAGACTTTAGCTGAAGAACATGACAACAGAACCAACGACCAAGAAAAACTGCATGGTGACTGTCGCGCTGGTTCTTGCGATTTGCGGTCTGCTTCTTCCACCCACCTTCTATTTGTTGATAGCCGCTTTGCCCTCGATGCCGGTTTTTGCTGAATTGATGGGCAGCGACCTTGGCTGTATGGCAGTTAACATCTTCGTCTACGCAAGCTTCTCTCTGCCGCCCATCCTTGTTTTGGTTTCCGTCGTTCTTGCTTTCATTGCACGACACCGAATCAAGAAAGTTCCCAACACGCCAGGGAAAGGCAAAGCCATAGCAGCCTCATTCTGTGGCTATGTGACGATTGCACTATGGGTATTCGTTTTTGTCCTGCCATCCTTGAAATGAACCGCAATCCCCCTTCTGCTGCTTCATGCCCTCGACACTCAAACCCCACTGAAGCACTTTCGGTCAATTGCTGCCCTGGAACGTCAGGATAAAGGGGCCTGCTAATCTAGCGGCTGTCAGGACGCCTTCCTGCCTGAGGCGAGCCAGCCATTGGCGCTGCACTTCGGCCAAAGCCTGGGGTGCGTTGTTATCCTTCAAGGCCCGCTCGTAGAACGCTTTCATCAAATCCACGGTCCACTTGTCGGAAACCGGCCAGAGCGTCATCAACAGGTTTTGGGCACCGGCTTGAATGAATCCACGACGCAGACCCAGAACGCCTTCTCCGGCTCGGGCTTCGCCAATTCCAGTGTCGCAAGCCGAGAGGACCACAAGCCAAGTCTCCTTCAGGTCCATCGTTCCAATTTCCTGCCCCATCAGGATGCCGTCGTTTTCTGTGTTCGGTGTCTGTCCCTTCTTCCAAGCGTCGAGGGTCAATTGAGCTCCAGCAAAAGCCAGTCCGCTTCGTTGCATCGGATTGTGCGGGACGATTGGCGCTCGGTCATTGCCAAGTAGTTGCCGACCTGTTGTTGAATTGGTCGTCATCGTGTCTGGCAGAAAGAAACCATGCGTTGCCAGATGCAGGATGTAGGGTGATCTGACGGCCTTGACCTCAACCTCAGACGCTTCAGCCCCTGCATAAACCGATCCATCCATGTTCCAGGATGAACTTTTCTCACGCAAGAATTGGGCTTCTTGGATCGTGTATGGCAGCGGCTTCAGGATCTCGCCCCTGTAATCTCGCTGGTCTGAACTGAGCACCGCCAACTGAACCGCATTGGTGCTGTGCGCTCCTGCCAACATCGGCTTTTCACCAAATGCGGGATTGGCGAAGGCGGCAAATCGTCGAGTTCCCGTCTTAGCAGTTCGCTTCAACACTAAGTCCCGACCGCTGGAGACGTATTGGATGGCGTATTGTTCGGCCAGAAACTTGTCCTGGTCATCAACGAATGTGGCAAAACTGACGAAGTTCAACTCCACATCCGGGCTGATGACGAGCGTAGTGATGTCCTTTGGCAGCCGTTTCTGAATCGGTTCAAACAACAGGGTATAGAGGGTGTGGAGCAGGTTGACCCCGTTTACATTCACCCCCCGCATCATCTCGCCATAGTCTTTGAGGCTTTGCTCGATGGTCTCTGCCGATCCCAGAGGCACCCAAACCGGTTCGCCTGGCTTTGCGTCTTTGAACGTCATTTGCGGATTTCCGATCAACACCGCTCCGTAACGTTGTTCAAACCTGCCCTTTCCGAGGTAATGGCCATATCGCACAAACTCCAGCAGGACGGTTTTCTCAGGCAGAACAGCTTGAACATCAGAAACCTTGGTTCTTAGCGCCCTTCGAGTTTGCCCCATGCCAGCCACATTTCGAGCCAGCATCTTTTGCAGTTCTTCCACCTGCTGTTCCAAGTTCTCTCGTTCTGATTGTCGGCGTTTCAGGGCCTCTGGGCTGAGGTCACCGGGGATTCCCATCTGCAATTGGTTCAACTGGCGCCCTGTCGCACGCAACTGGTTAACCGTATTCTTGACCTCTGGATTCTTGGGAGCTTCGGCCGCCAGTTGATCTTCAAGCAACGAATCCAAAACGATGCCCTTCGTTCGCAACAGGCTCTCGGCAAGTTCCGGTGCGCTTCCCAAAGTTCCCAAGAGCGCGTGTAAATCTTTGGTGCGCTGATACGCCATCCGTTGACGTTCGGAAGCGAAAGCCAGAACCCTGCCAAGATTCTCTTCCACAGCTGCCTTGTGTTTGATTGCCCAGCCAAGAGCCGCTTCTGAATGACCCAGTGTGAATTCCACCAGCGATAAATTTCCAAGCGCTGTTGCTGTGGCCGGATGATTTGGACCCAGATGTTTCTCCTTAATTCTCAAGCTTCTCAGCAAACGTGGTTCGGCCTTGGCATAATCGCCAATGCACACATGAATCTGAGCCAAGTTGTTGAGGCTTTCAGCGGTGTCGGGATGCTCTGGGCCACGCACCTTCTCGTAGATCTCCAGCGCGTGCTGATGACAGGACTCGGCCTTCGCGTAGTCGCCTGTCGCACGGTAAACCTCAGCCAGGTTATTGAGGCCGGCCGCTGTGCTGAAATGCTCGAACCCAAGCTTTGTTTCCTTGATGTGTTGCGCCTGTTTGTAACGCAACTCGGCTTTGGCGTAGTCGCCCATATCGTAGTAGAGCGCCGCCAAGTTGTTGAGGATCATGGCCGTGCCGAGATGTTCCGGACCGAGCTTGGCTTGTCTGATTTTGAGCGCCTGCTTGTAAAGCGGTTCTGCTTTCTCGTAGTCACCAATATGATGATAGAGCAGGGCTAGGTTGTTGAGGCTGGTTGCGGTACCGATATGATCTGGGCCAAGAACTGCTTTTCTGATCTTCAGTGCCCGTTGGTGAAGTGGCTCAGCCTGTGTGTAATCACCAAGGCTGACGAGGATCTCCGCCACGCTGGTGAGACAGGTGGCGGTGTCACGATCATTCGGACCTTGAGCCTTTTCCGTGATTTCCAAGGCTCGGCGCGCTAAAGGTAAAGCCTCGGCACACTTCCCTTGCTGATATAGCGATACGATCTGTGAGACCAGCGTGGAAACTTCTTCAGCCGAATCGACCCCAATGGCGCAATTTGAGATTAACAAGAGAGCAGCGAGAAAGACAGGTTGACCCGCCCTCATGGATTTATCGCGCCTGCTCTTGGATGAACGCCTGCACTGCTTTCAAGACTGCCGCCAAATCCTGTTCTCGCTGCACCGGGAATGTCTTCTCGAACGAAGGCTTGCCTTTGATGTGTCCCACGATTCGAACTTCTCCGGCGTCACGATCATAGATAACCTTCACCACTGGTTGTTGACCGTCCGTTGGCCAATCTCCCATCCAGCGCTTCAACTCCGCTGACGCCGAAAATGTTTCCACCTTCGGTTGATTCAAGGCCTGCTGTATGATTGCGGCGGGATTTGAAGTTGTTCCACGCGTGTCACCAATCCTGTCCAGCATCGCCACTTGAATGACCATCTTCTGAGCAACTAGCGAAGGAATCAGGAACACAGCCACTGTCACTGCTGCTGCGGCCGCCAATCCAATTGCCCAGCCCCATCTCCAAGGGGCAGGCGTCACAACTGTCGTCGTTGGAGTCTGACCTTTGCGCAGCGTCTCTCGGACCTTGGTTTGCAGCCGACCGCGAGCATATTCAGGCAGTTTGCCGGCCTGTGCTTCCGTCGCTTCCATCAACGGCAAAACTTCCTTGGCAATACCCGCATCCGCCTTCAACCGGTCGAACTTGGCTTTCAGTTCCGGCCGGCTGGTGAGCAGAGAGTTCAACTCCGCCTCTTCGGCGGCGCTGGCTTGGCCGGCAAACGACTTCATGGCCAGATCGAAGAATTGTTGGTCATCTGCATTCATTGAGTTCATCGCGCAAACGCCTCCAGTTCTTTCATCAATCCTGGATGCCGCTTTCCCCACTGTCGGATAGCCTCCAGACCGCGCTTCAACATAACACCGACGGTCCCAATGGGTATGCCTCGTTTCTGGCTGATTCCATCGTAGGTCAACTTTGAGATGAAGAAGTCGTTCAGAACATCCCGGATCTCAGGCTTCAAATCCTCCTGCGACTCGGTCAACAGCTTCGTTAGATCGTTCTCGTGCAATTCGTCCAGAGGCGATCCAGGAGAACTTGGAAGCGACCGGTTGACCTCTTGGCTTTTCATCGCATTCAGCGAGTCGATTTTTCCACCGCCATGTTTGTCGGCATACTTTTTACGGAGCCGGCTAACCGCCAGATTGTGGGCAATGCGGGCTGTCAGAGGCTTGAGTTCGTCCACCGACTTCAAAGTTGCCACCTTTTCCACCAGTGTTTCCAAAGCTTGAATTGCCACGTCCTCAACGTCTTCAGGACAGAAACGAGCAAGCTTCAAGTTTACGACCGCGAAAGCTGTGGGCCATAGCCAATCGAATGCGTCATCCCAGGCGTGTGGATCTCCCTGTTGGATGGCTTTGAAGCTCGGTGTGTTCAAGAGCAGACGAGGCTACTCAATTGACAATTGTCTGACAAGCCCTGCCATTGTTTGCCTGTTGTTGACGGATCGTGCTGCGAGTCTAAAAAAGGGAGCAGCCGCTGGAACCCGGCCAATCCAAGCTCCAAACGGCTGCTCCTGTATGCAGGCGGGATGTTCTATTGCGGATCGTCAGTTCCGCCAATCGACTGACATTTTGAATAGATCCGCGTTGTTTAATTTCCGTCTTAAAATTGACCCTTAAAAAGGTCGCTGTTTCTGTTGGCTTTATTGTTCTGATGTCGTTTTCACAAACGCATCAATTTGCTCCACTGAAATCCTCAGATGGCGCAAAACCCGTGAAGGTTGAAAGAACCCGCGACGGACCAGACGACGCACTGAGCTCTTGCTCACACCGAGTGCGACCGCTGTTTGTTCCACTGAGTAGAAGCGGAGTTGAACTTGGGCCTGCATAGATGTTTTCCCTTTCCGCGCATAGGGATGAGAAGTTCGCCATCAGCGCAAATGGCAAACCTCGCAGTTGGCTTCGGATCAACGAGAACAAGACGGTTGATTCCAATCCCGCGCGCTGACACAGAACAGCCGCGAGATGTTGGGGACGCTCTGACGCGCCTCCGAAGTATGAGATGTAGTGGCCAATCGTTGGCATACACCTCTACATCGCGAGCCGTTGGGAATTTCTTACAACGAATTTTCAGCCACGGCAGAGGGAGTGAACGCGACCGGGCGATGCGGCTCCGTGCGTTCAGCCGCCAATAAACGGTCGCTCACATTTACCGCAGGACGCGTTCGGAAAACGAGGCGACCATTTGCAGTGGGTGTTTTGCAGGCTCGCGGCGGTCATTTTCGCATCGCCCGCCCTGTATTGTTTGACGCAGACTCCACGGAGTTGTTTCGCAAGTCACATCTCACGAGAGCGTTAACCCGGCCCAGCCCGCCTCCAGGCCTGTGGTGTTCCCTTCCAAAACCGCCAAAAATCCTAGGGAAACGTGCAAAACGGCAACCGGATTTTGCTCAACAGCCGGTGTCGCTCATCGCGATTTCGGCAAATGGCGCGCCCGGGTGCTTCGGTGAACGGCATCGTCGACCGTCGTCTTCCCGAGGTCCTCTTCGGCTATGATGAGGCTCACCAATTCCGCCATCCCCACAACGGTTAGACGTGCAACAACGCCGCTACTGCTTCGACATCAACTTTTCTGAATTGCCGCTTTCTGTGGCGGCTATCGATCACCTGTTGCTCAACTCGAACTCGGGGGCATTTTATTCTGAACAGGCTCACGCACGCCAAACGTCATCCGCTTAGCCATGAGCGTGGAGTGTTCGTCCCGCAGATGGCCGTAGGTCTTTGCTACGAGCATGCCGCCGTCTTTGTGACCTACCCAGCTCGCAATTACTTTGAAATCTGCACCCTCTTCGATGGCATTGGAGCAGAAAAAGTGGCGCAGGCTGTGGTGCGTGAAGTGAGGGAAATTTGCCTTTGAAGATGCTGTGGCTAGCGCTTTCTTCGCTGACCGAATCGTAAACACTCGATTTTCTGCTTCCGGCGGATTTGGTAACGCTGCGCGCATCCTCAGAAGCAATCGTTCCAGCGATGGGAATAGCGGAACCGTGCGAGCTTCATGGTTCTTGGTTCCCAGTTCACCGCCGGTGATGGTGAAGGCACTCTTCTGGAAATTGATATCTCCCCAACGCATCTGTGTTGCTTCATTGAGTCGGCAACCGCTGTAGGCAAGAAACTCGCAAAACTCTGCAGCTTCTTTCGCTCTGGGTTCAGCTCGTATTTCTTCGATGATTACTGCGAATTGCTCTCGGGATGGGAATACGATCTGCGGGATCGGCTGTTTGCGTCTCTTCAAGACTTGCGCAGGATTATCGAGAATCAAACCCTCGCGTTCAGCAAGCGCCAGAACGCGGGACAAGACATGCATATCGTGGTTGAATGTTCGAGCGGCGAACCCTTTGCTTCTGGCTGTAGCCCACGCTTCACAGTCGATTCTGGAAATGTTGCGCACCGGTTTCTTGAAATACTCTTCAAGCATTTCAAGAGATCTTTCGTATCGTTCTATGGTGCTGCGTTTCAGATTTGGACTGACAGAAGACAACCACTGCTTCGTCAGCTCAGCAAACATCATGTTGGCGTTTTCGGCGCTCTTGAGGTAAGAAACCCTCTGGCGTAGTTGTTCCAATCGTCGTCGGGCAAGTTCTCGATCTTTTGTCTTCAGGCTCCGCTTGACCTGACGGCCGTTGCGTTTCAGAATTGCGTAGAAGGTTTTGCTTGGCGTATGGCGGTAGAGACATTCAACGCGAGAGTCGTGGACGAAAGCAGGCGACGAAGGCTGCTCGCTACTGGCCTTTTTCATGGTCGTACTTTAGGGTTGCCAGAATGGGTTGCAAGCAAAAAAGAAAAGGCAGGCAATAGTTGTAAAAGTGCCGGTAAATCCAGTGGTGCGGGCCCGTAGCTCAGCGGTTAGAGCAGGGGACTCATAATCCCTTGGTCGCTGGTTCGAATCCAGCCGGGCCCACCAAACCTTCGTCGAAGGTCAATCGGGCCGATCCGCCTCCGTTCGTCATTCAAACTTCTCGACCACCCGGAACGATCCCAGCGACCGCAGGTGTCGCGACTTGCGCATGAGTTCGGCAAAAGCCTTCTGAAAATGCGGCTGGGCCATGGTGCCTTCGCATTGGACGAGGAAAAGATACTCCTCCGGGTTGTGCGGCAGTGCGCGGGACACAATGCGCGTCATATTGATCTTGTGTTTCTGCAGCACCTGCAGCGCCAACACGAGAGAGCCGGGGCGATGCTCCAACCCGAACACCAGCAGCGTTCGCGTGGCTGAGCGCGCCTCTCCCGGATGCCTGCCTAGCAGGTAAAAGCGCGTGATGTTCTCCGCCTTGGTGCCGAGCTTGGGCACGATGACGTGCAGCTTGTGCATCTCTGCGGCGCCGCGGTTGCCGATGGCCCACGCGTCGTTCTCCTTTGCGGCCCGTTCCACGGCCTCCGAGGTGCTCTCGGTCTCCAGGATGGCCGCGCCGGGATATCGCGCCCGCACCCAGTCACCGCAATGTTTCAGCGGCACGAAGTGCGAATAAATGCGCTTGGGTGGCGTCTGCTTGCGGCCGAGCAGCGAGAGCATGACATGCAGCGACAACTCCTCGCACACCGTCAGCCCCACGGGCGGCTCGTTCTGGCGGATCAGTTCATCCACCGTATCGTAGATCGGCCCGCCCAAGGTATTCTCGATGGGCACCACACCGTAATCGGCGGCGTCACGCGCCACCGTTTCAAACACATCGGAAATCATCCGGCAGGATTTCAGCAGGGCATGGCGCTGAAATCGCCGTGCGGCCACATCATGGCTGTAACTGCCCGGCTTGCCGAAATAGGCTATGATCGTCGGCACCAGCCCGCTGGCCGTTGTCGCCTTGTCTTTCACCGTTCGTTTCGCACTCATAAATCTGGTCATTACTGAACTGAGGCTGGTGCGCCCGGAGGGACTTGAACCCCCAACCCTCTGATCCGAAGTCAGATGCTCTATCCAATTGAGCTACGGGCGCGCTGCCGCGAGTTCACATTTGAAATCTGAAAGCTGAGATTCTTGAAGATGGGGTGGGCGACGGGATTTGAACCCGCGACGGCCAGATCCACAATCTGGAGCTCTACCAGGCTGAGCTACGCCCACCATCCGCGACGTCCCTGCCGGGCCGCCGCTAAGAGTCGCAAATTATCATTGGGCATCGGACCCGGTCAAGTTATCTTACCGGGGCATGAATCGCATCCACCTGCTGTCCGAGCAGGTCGTCAACCAAATTGCTGCCGGTGAAGTCATCGAGCGGCCCGCGTCGGTCATCAAGGAGTTGTTGGAGAACTCCCTCGACGCCGGCGCGAAGCAGGTGCGCGTCGGCTTCCGGGCCGGCGGCCGCAGCGCCATCACTGTGGCCGACGACGGCTGGGGCATGAGCCGTGACGACGCGCTGCTTTGTCTGGAACGCCACGGTACCAGCAAGATTTCAGCCGCCGAGGATCTTGACGGCGTTCGCACACTCGGTTTCCGTGGCGAGGCGATCCCTTCCATCGCGGCCGTGTCGCGTTTCACGCTCACCACGCGCGAACACGACGCGCCGAGCGGCACACGGGTGGAGATAGCCGGCGGAAAGATTCTCAACGTCCAGGAAGTCGGCGCCGCGCCGGGCACGACGGTCGAGGCGAGGTCGTTGTTTTTCAATCTGCCCGCGCGCCGGAAGTTTCTGCGCACGCCGCAGACCGAGAGCGCGCACATCCACCACATCGTGACGCTCCACGCGTTGGCGCATCCGGCGGTTGCGTGGCGGTTGCAGGATGAAGAGCGCGTGGTCCTCGACCTCGCTCCGGCTCGAACACTGGCCGAGCGCATACGCGAGATTTACGGGGCGGAGTTTTTCCAGGATCTTGTGCCGTTGCCGGAGTCCGAGACTGCCGCCGCGCGAGTCAGCGGTTTCGTTGGCCGGCCCGGCGTGAGCCGCAGCACGCGCGACCAGCAGCACGTTTTCGTCAACGGACGGCCCGTCGAGAGCCGCGGCGTCAATTTCGCCCTGCTGGAGGCGTATCACACCGCGTTGATGCGGGGCCGTTTTCCCATTGCGTTTTTGTTCATTGAAGTGCCGTCAGGCGCGGTGGACGTAAACATCCATCCAGCCAAGCGCGAGGTCCGCTTTCGCGACGAATACGCGGTGCGCGCGGCCGTGACGCTGACGGTGCGGCGCGCGCTGGAGCCACAGGTCGCGGCTGCCTCGGTGCAGCCGATGCGGCTGGTGTTGCAGCCCACAACAGTGGATGCAGTACCCGCACCCGTCGAGCAACGGTTGCCGCTGGCGCCATCGTGGGACACAGAGCATCGAGCGCTGAGCGCGCCGCTGGCGGGAGCGCCTGCCCCGACGCCGGCCACGTCTGAACCTCCACGCCCGACGCTCGACGTTTCACATCCGGCGTCCCCCGACGACTGGCGCGTGATCGGCGTTCTCGGACAACTCTACGTGCTGATCGAATCGGCCGAGGGGTTGGTGTTGCTGGACCAGCACGCAGCGCATGAGCGCGTGTTGTTTGAGCGGGTGCTTGGACAATTAGAGCAGGGCGCAGCGCCATCGCAGCGGCTGCTGATCCCGGCGACGCTGGAACTGGAGGTGCGGGACGCGGCGTTCGTGCGTGAGCACATGGCCGTGTTTCAACGGATAGGCATCGGCCTGTCCGAGTTCGGGCCGAAGGCGTTCTTGGTGGACGCGTTGCCGCCGTGGTTGCCGTCGCGGGTGGATTTGCGGCAGTTGTTTCGTGATATCCTCGACGAGGTGCGGGCTGGTGGCTCATCGTTGTCGAAGCTGCGGTTGGGTGAAGATGCCATCGCGACAACGGTCTGCCGCCACGCGGTGAAGGCGCACGATTCGTTGAGCGTCCCGGAGTTGGACTCGTTGCTGCGCGAGCTGCGCGCTTGCGACCTTCCCTACACGTGCCCGCACGGCCGGCCGACGATGATTCAGTTGTCCTACGCCGACTTGGAAAAGAAATTTGGGCGTCGTGGTTGATTTCCACGCCGGGAATCCTTAGCCTACGCGCGAATTCACATGGTGCGGGATAAGCAGTTATGACCAAGGCTAAAGAACTCCGTTTGATCAGTTACGGCTCGACCAGCATTGGCCGGGTTCGTCCGATCAACGAAGACGCTTTCCTGCGCGACGACCATATGCGGCTCTACGCGGTGGCGGACGGTGTGGGGGGCCAGCCTGCCGGCGAGGTGGCCAGCGCGACCGCGTTGCGGGAACTGGCGAAGTTCCTCAAATTCTACAGTTACTCGGCGACCGACCGTTCGGTGGCGACCATGCTCATGGCGTTGCGCAAGGTCAGCGACGCGGTGCTGGCGCATGGACTCTCCGACATGCGATACCACGGCATGGCCACCACCATGACCGCTTGCTGGATTACCCATCACCGGCTCATCCTCGGCCATGTCGGCGACAGCGAGGCCTTTCACTTTCACGCGGGCAAGCTGAAACGGATTACCATTCCGCATACCGTGGCCGGCGAACTGCTCACCCGCGGCGTTAGCGAGGAGCATCCGGTGATGAAGTCCTCGCTCTCGCATATGCTCACGCAAAGCCTTGGTCCGGAGCCGTTGCACAATCCGCAGGTTTGCGAAGTCGAACTGAAGCACCACGACATCTTGCTGCTTTGCTCCGATGGTGTGACGCGGGAAATCCTGCCGGTGGAAATCAGCCATATTCTCCATCATAGTCCCGCGCCGGAGCAGATCGTGGAGGAGTTGTTGCGTCTCGCTGATGAGCGCGGCGGCCATGACAACGCCACTGCGGTTGTTGTGAAGGTGCTCTAGGGGGAGAACCCCGCACAGTGACATCCGGGTTGATTCGGCCCGCGCCTCACGCTAGGGTTTCCACCGTATGAGCAAAATCATCCGTGGCAAAGTGTATGTGGTGCGCGACAATATCGACACCGACCAGATCATTCCGGCGCAGTATTTGAACCTCCTGCCGAATGTGCCGGAGGAATACGAGAAACTCGGCAGCCACGCAATGGCGGGCCTGCCCGACAGCACCTACCCGGAGCGGTTCGTCAAGCCGGGCACGATGGACGCCGAGTATTCCATCATCATTGGCGGGCGGAATTTTGGTTGCGGCAGCAGTCGCGAGCACGCTCCCGTGGCGCTTGGCGCCGCCAACTGCGAGGCGGTGGTGGCGGAGGGCTTTGCGCGCATCTTTTTCCGCAACTGCGTTGCCACCGGCGAGATCTATCCGGTTGAGTCCACGCAGCGGCTCTGTGACGTTTTCAAAACCGGCGACGAAGCGGAACTGAACCTCGACAAGAACGAACTGGTTGCGCTGAAGACCGGCCAACATTACGCGCTGAAACCGCTTGGCGACGCGCGCGCGGTGATTGACGCCGGCGGCTTGTTCGCCTACGCCAAGAAGACCGGCATGATGGCGGCGGGCTGAGCCGAAGGTTTGGAAGCCGCGACGTCTTGCGACGGTTCTCCTGGCGCACAGCAGAGCCGGCAGGGAGGCTGGACGGCATGAGACGACAATCTGTGTGGCGGCACGCAAAGTGCCTTGGCCTTATGGCGACGTTGTGTTGCTGGATGGCCACCGGTTGCGCGACGGTGGACAAGCCGGGTTCCGACAATCTGGCGCAGGTCAGGATTGAGGGACATTCGGACGTGCAGGTTGATGACGCGCTGCGGGATGTTTTCATGGAGAAGAACTACAAGGTGCGTTTCGACACCTTCGTTCCGGGGCGCGATTCCTACCAGATGGAGTTCTTCCGAAAGGGCAGCCCGATGAACCGGCTGGCCTACGGTTCCTGGTTGAATCCCGCCGCCGTGGAGGAGCGGATCAAGGTGAGCGTTTCGCGTTCGTCCGGCGGCTGGCTTATCACGCTCGATGCGTCCATGATCAGCGATAAGAACGACTCGTTCGAGGAAGAACACCGCTTGACCGGCATGACGCACGATACCTATCAGCAGTTGTTGGACGCGGTCAAAGCGCGATTGCCATAGGAAAACGGCGGCTGCGAATTCACTTTGCTTCCCGCAATACGTTGCAGCATAGTTAATACGAATAAGGAGACGCCACCATGATTAAGAGCATTCTCTTCTGCACCGATGGTTCCGAGTATTCCAGCGTGGCCGGCGACTATGCCATTTGGCTCGCCCAAAAACTCGGTGCGCGCATCGAAGCCCTGCACGTGACCGACGTGCGGTTGCTCGAAGCGCCGCTGCTGGCCGACCTCTCCGGCGCGATCGGTGCGCAACCGTATCAGGCGCTGCTGCCTCAACTGCAGGATATGCAGGCACAACGAGCCGGCGTCATTCTCGACGCGGTCGCCGACCGTTGCCGCAAGGCCGGCGTCCAGTGCGCGACGCTGCATCGCACGGGCAGCGTGGTGGAGAACATCGCTGAGGAGGAAACGCGCACCGAACTGGTCGTGCTCGGCCAGCGGGGCGAGCATGCGCAGGCCATCGGCCAGTTCCTTGGTTCCAGCGTCGAGCGTGTCGTGCGCCGTTCGATCAAACCCTGTCTGGTCACGCCGGCGAAGTTCCGTGAACTGCGCCATGTGCTGATGGCCTACGACGGCAGCGCGCAATCCAGCAAATCGCTGCAAGTTGCCGTCGAGCTATGCCGGACGCTCGGCCTCAAACTCAGCATCGTCACGGTCGTGCCTGCACCGTTGGAAACAGGCGTCAGCAGCGTGCTGGAGGACGCCGTGCGCACGGCGAAGGACCACGGTATCGAGCCGACGTCCGAGACGTTAGTAGGTCATCCCGAGCAGCGGATTCTGGAATACGCCGAACGGCGGCAGGTGGACCTTATCGTCATGGGTGCCTACGGCCACACGCACATCCGCGAACTGATCCTTGGCTCCACCACCACCCACGTCATTCGCAAGAGCGACGTGCCGGTGTTGCTGACGCGCTGAACGGCATCGTCAGGGGCAGGGACGCGGCGTGTCTGCCGGCGCGCCACGGTTCGTCGCCTCGTCCGTCCCACGCGCAAGCGGGCTTTTCGGCTTGCGAGACTTTGTCGGCGACAGCGGCCTTTCAAAATCACCGCAGCCGTGGCATAAGATTCGGCCATGAACGCTTCCTCGTTCGCTGCCTTTCTTGCGTTGCTTCTCGTCACCGGCTCTGTTGCGGCAGACGACAAACTCCTGCCCGGTACGCAGCCGCTCACGGGCACCAACGACTTCTCGATGGAGATGATCGCCGGCATTGACCGTTTCCTCGACCGTGAACTGGCCGCGAGCGTCGAACGCCGCGCCGCGAAGTGGAAACGCGACTTCTCCTCCCCCGAAGCCTACGCGAAGTCCGTCGAGCCAAACCGCGAGCGGTTCAAGAAAATCATCGGCATGGTGGATGAGCGCGTAGTCCCGGTGCAGCTTCAATACGTGTCAACGCCATCGGAGCCAGCGTTGGTGGGCGAGGGGAATGGTTTCAAAATATTCGTTGTGCGTTGGAGCGTGCTGCAAGGAATGGATGCGGAGGGGTTGTTGCTGCAACCTGACAAAGAGCCGCTGGCCGACGTTATCGCGTTGCCGGACTGCGACTGGACGCCGGAAATGATTGTCGGACTTACTCCCGGCGTGCCAGCGGAGGCGCAGTTTGCCCGAAGGCTTGCCGAGAGCGGCTGCCGTGTGCTGGTGCCGCTGCTGATGGATCGCCTTGCCACTTACTCCGGTAACCCGCGGATTCGCATGACCAATCAACCGCACCGCGAGTTTGTTTACCGTGCAGCTTTCGAGATGGGCCGCCACATGATCGGCTACGAAACGCAGAAGGTGCTCGCGGCGGTGGATTGGTTTGCTCGCGATACACAGGGACGCACGCCTATTGGCGTCATTGGTTACGGCGAGGGCGGGTTGCTTTCGTTCTATGCCGCGGCGGCTGACACGCGCATTGCAGCAGCAGTAGTCAGTGGTTATTTCCAGTCACGCGAACAGGTTTGGCGCGAACCGATCTACCGGAATGTTTTCGGACTTGTTGACGAATTCGGCGACTCTGGGATCGCCAGCCTGATCGCGCCGCGCGTGCTGATTGTCGAAGCGTGCCGGCAACCGGAAGTCGCTGGGCCTCCTGCGGTGCAGAAGGGTCGTGCTGGCGGGGCCGCACCGGGCGAAATCAAGACGCCACCGGTGGCTGCTGTTGAAGAAGAGTTTGCGCTTGCGCAAAAACTCGTGGTGGGACTTCATCCGCAGTTTACAATGGTGAAAAACGGTGGTGGCGCGGGCCAGCCCGGCAGCGACGCATCGCTGACAGCATTCCTCAAAGCAATGCGTTCGGATGCGCGGCTGGCCGTGAACTTCCCACCTACAATCAAGTCCGCAGCGACAGCGCGTGATCGAGAACTTCCCCTCACGTATCACGAGTCGCGCTTCCACCGCCAATTCGACCAACTCGTCGAACACACGCAACGTGCACTGCGCGAAGGGGAGGCGCGGCGGGCGGAATTGTGGAAAAAGCCGGGCCTCGACCTGAGCAACTGGGGTTTTCCGCTCGCAAAGGATTCGGCGGCGGCGGTGAAGAAGTATCGGGAGGACACGCGTCGGTATCGCGATTATCTGTGGGACGAAGTCATCGGCCGGTTCCCGGCCGCGTCGCTGCCGGCGAATCCACGTTCACGATTGGTCTATGACGAGCCAACGTATCGCGGCTACGAGGTCATCCTCGATGTGTGGCCGGACGTCTTCGCTTATGGCATTTTGCTCGTGCCGAAGGACCTCAAGCCGGGCGAGCGCCGGCCGGTGGTCGTTTGCCAGCACGGGCTGGAGGGTCGGCCGCAGGATTGCGCGGACCCGAAGAAGGGGCACAAGGCCTACGCGCAATTCGCAAACAAACTCGCCGAGCGCGGTTTCATCACCTACTCACCGCAAAATCCCTACATCGGCAAGGACGCGTTTCGTGTGTTGCAGCGGAAGCTCAACCCGCTGGGCAAGACGCTTTTCGCGGTCATCGCGCGTCAACACGAGCGGACACTGGACTGGCTTGCATCGCTGCCGTTTGTGGACGGCGATCGGATCGCGTTCTATGGCCTGAGCTATGGGGGCAAGTCGGCGATGCGGCTGCCGGCGATGCTGGAGAGGTATTGTCTCTCGATCTGCTCCGGCGACTACAACGAGTGGGTCGTCAAGAACGCCTCGATCAATTACAGGAACAGCTACATGTTCACCGGCGAGTATGAAATCTTCGAGTGGAACCTTGGCAACACGTTCAACTACGCCGAGATGTCGTGGCTGATCTGCCCGCGGCCGTTCATGGTCGAGCGCGGCCACTTCGACGGCTGTGGCGAGGACGAGATGATCGCCTACGAATACGCCAAGACCAAGCGCCGCTACGACATGCTCGGCATCGGTGACCGTTGCGAGATCGAATACTTCAACGGCCCGCACGAGATCCACGGTGTCGGCACATTCGACTTCCTCCACAAGCACTTGAACTGGCCGAAACGATGAGCCGTATCGTTGCGTTTCTGACAATGGCTTGTCTGCTTGCCGCGGCGTTTGCGCCAGCGGAAGAGCCGAGACCCGCTGCCGAATTGGTGACGCTCTCCGGCCGCACGATGGGGACGATTTACTCGGTGAAGTTCCTCCAGCCGCCCACGCCGGTGGCAGTTGACACAACGCGGCGGGAGGTCGGCGTGCTGCTGGATCGTCTGGAGCAGGCGATGTCCACCTATCGTGAGGACTCGGAAGTCTGCCGGTTCGGCGCATATCACGGCAACGATTGGTTTGCCGTGTCGGCGGATACGGCTCGCGTGGTCGCGGAATCGCTGCGCGTGAGCGGGTTGACCGGCGGCGCGTTCGATGTGACGGCGGACCCGCTGGTGCGCCTGTGGGGGTTCGGGCCGCGCCGCGAGACCGGCGAGACGCCGCTGGAGCAGGCCATTGCTGAGGCGCGCCGCAAGGTGGATTACCACCGGCTGCAGGCGCGCCTTGATCCGCCGGCGTTGCGGAAAACGTCGCCGGATGTTTCCGTGGACCTCTCCGCCATCGCAAAAGGATACGCCGCCGACGCGGTCGCCGGCTGTCTCGAAAAACTTGGTGTGACCAACTACCTTGTCGCGGTTGGCGGCGAACTGAAGGCGCGCGGTCACGGTCAGCACAGCCGCCCGTGGCACGCCGGCGTTGACAAACCGCTTGATGATGGCCGCGCCATCCAGCGCATCATCGAGTTGAAGGACTGTGCCATCTCTACATCGGGCGATTATCGGAACTTCTTTACCGATGCCGGCCGCCGCTACTCGCATGTCATTGACCCGCACACCGGCCGGCCCGTCACGCACAACCTCGCCTCCGTCACCATCATCCAAGAAACAAGCGCGCGCGCCGATGCGCTGGCGACGGGTCTGATGGTGCTCGGTCCTGATGCCGGCTACGCGCACGCGATGAAACACGGCTGGGCGTGTCTCTTCATCCTGCGCACGGAGTCCGGTTTCGTTGAGAAACCGACGCCGGCTTTTGAGAGACTGAGGTGACCCAAGGCCCCGCTGTATCGGCCCGATGCCGATGACCGGCATGACCGTTACGGACACTTGACACAACGGCCCTATATTTGGACACTGCGGACATGAAGCCATCTGACTCGATCAGTCGTCGCCAGTTCGTATCCACCTCGGCGTCGGTCCTCGGCACCTTCGCCATCGTCTCCCAACACAAAGCCCACGCAGCCGGTGCCAACGGAAAGGTCGTCATCGGCTTGATGGGTTGCGGCGGTCGCGGCACCTACGTGGCCACCATGTTCGCCAATCGGCCGGACACGGAGATCGCCTATATCTGCGACGTGGACTCGCGCCGTTTCTCCCGCGTGCGCGATGCGATCGAGGAAGCCCAAGGCAAACCGCCAAAGGCCGTGCAGGATTTTCGCAAGATGCTCGAAGACAAACGCGTGGACGCCATCATCAACGCCACGCCTGACCACTGGCACGCGCTTGGTTCGATCATGGCCTGCCAGGCCGGTAAGGACGTGTTCGTTGAGAAGCCGATGACCCACAGCGCCTGGGAAGGCCGCAAGATGATCGAGGCGGCTGCCAAGTACAAGCGCGTCATCCAGGTCGGCATGCAGAGCCGCAGCTGCCAGTATCTGCGGGATGCCTGCGAATACATCAAGTCCGGCAAACTCGGCGATGTTTACCTCGTGCGCGTTTTCAACATGATGCAGCACCCGATGCGCAAGAAGCCGGCGGCCGAAAGCGCGCCGGTGCCGTCCGGATTCGACTACGAGACTTGGTGCGGACCTGCGCCGGTGTTGCCCTACGATCCGAGCCGCCGCTGGCTCGACCGCTGGGAGTTCAGTTGTGGCGCCATTGCCGGCGACGCGGTTCACCAGATTGACCTTGCGCGTGCGTTAATTGGCGACAAGCCGTTCCCGGACACCATCAGCCACGCAGGCGGCGTCTGTGCGCTCACCGACGGCCGCGAGATTCCCGACACACAAATGGTCACGTTCGAGTTCGGCAAGCTGACGATGCTGTTCGAGTCGGCGCTCTGGACGCCTTACATGACCAAGACGCCGATGGACCGCCGCGACAAGGGCCAGTTGCCGCCGAACTGGGCGCTCAACGCCACCCGCATCGAGGTGCTCGGCACGAAAGGCTTCATGTATTACGGCCGCCACGGCGACGGCTGGCAGGTGTTCAACGAGAAGGGTGAGTCGGTCGTGGCCGCGCCAGGCCGCCAGGCGGACAAGGAGCATCACGACAACTTCATCGCCTGCATCAAGAACCGCCAGCAGCCGGTGGCCAATGCCGAGCAGGGCCATTACTCGGCGATGCTCTGCCACCTTGGCAACATCTCCTACCGCGTTGGCAACAAGAAGCTCGCCTTCGACGCGAAGACGGAGACGTTCAAAGACTCGCCGGAGGCCAACAAGTTCCTGAAACGCGCCTATCGCGCGCCGTGGGTGATCCCCGACAACGTCTAATAGAAACAGTCGTAGAAAACGCGGAGGTGTGGCGGCACAACGCTGCGCCTCCGCGTTAAAGCCTATCCTGAATCATGAAACGCTTCCTCTTCACCTCCGTCCTGGTCGCGATCGTCAGTCTGCCGGCGTCCGCCCAGTGGCTCCCCATCAGCAACGCTACCGCCAAGCTCGAAAACTCCGAGATGGGCGGGCCATTCTTCAAGATTGAGTATGAACTTGGTGTGAAGGATCTCTCGCCCGCCGCGCCGGCGTATGTGTTCGTCCGCTGCCGTGAAAACGCGAACGCGAGTTGGAAGTTGATCCCGCAAACGGCGTTGCGCGGCGACCACGACATCGTGGAATCCGGCGGCAAGAAGAAGATTCTCTGGTGGGGACTGGGCTCGCTGGGCCTCACCAACGCGCCGCAGCTTGAAGTTCGCGTGCGCGCTATCCGCATGGTTCGTGTGCCGGGCGGCGCGTTCAAGATGAAGATCGTCCCCGGCGGCGGTTACGATGAGTCGAAGACCCAGGTGGAGTCTGCCACGCTGCCGATGTTCTGGATGGCGAAATACGAAACCACCATCGGCATGTATGCCGACTACCTGAACGAAACCGGCAAGGATGGCCGCGGCTGGCACAAGCACATGGCCAAGACGGAGCGTTGCGGCATCACACGCGGCGACAACGATGCCTACACTGTTACGCCGGGGCGCGAGATGTTCCCGATCAACTATGTCACGTGGTATGACGCGACAGCGTTTCTCGACTGGTGCGGCCTGCGGCTGCCGACAGAGGCGGAATGGGAGAAGACATTGCGCGGCGGCCTGTTCCTCGACGGCGACGAGACGAAGAAAGTGCAGAACCCGAAGCCGGAGCGGAAATATCCGTGGGGCGACGAAGCACCAGACGCGGGCGGCACATGGCGCTGCAACGGTGACGGCGATGCAGACAAGTTTGCCGAGCTGTCGCCGGTGGGCAGCTTTGAGAAGTTCGCCAGCCCCTATGGCGCGTGCGACAT
This sequence comes from Verrucomicrobiota bacterium, assembly GCA_016235595.1. Taxonomy (GTDB): domain Bacteria; phylum Verrucomicrobiota; class Verrucomicrobiia; order CAIQCK01; family CAIQCK01; genus CAIQCK01. The sequence goes on along the minus strand of JACRJX010000041.1, from coordinate 112,000 downwards.
CGTCGGCAACGCGGCCGAGTGGACGCTCGATTGGTATGCGACTTCATTCCACGCGGGTCTCGACGGCTATCGCATGGTTCGTGGCGGCTCGTTCATGGATCCGCCCGCCGGTTGCGACGCCGTCACCGGCGCGACGCAGTTGCCGTTCAAGCGCAGCAGCATCACAGGCTTCCGCGGGCTGCGCGATACGCGGACCAAGTAGCGCGAATATTTCCGCAGCCGCGCAGGATGACCGGCTCCGAGAGGGGTGGGTTCGACAGGGTATTCATGACGAACCTGTAATGAAAATTGAACTTTCGACACGCTGGGCCTGTCTCTATAGTCACCCAACATGGCAACGGAAAAAAGCATCAGCGAACTCACGGAACTCATTCGCCAGGAAAGCGCCTTTGTCTCGGCGATCCAGGGCGAACTGAGCAAGGTCATCGTCGGCCAGCGTTATATGATCGAGCGGCTGCTCATCGGCCTGCTCGCCAACGGCCACGTCCTTCTCGAAGGCGTGCCCGGCCTGGCCAAGACCCTCGCAGTCAAATCGCTCGCGTCGGTCATCAACACCAAGTTCCAGCGCATCCAGTTCACGCCAGACCTGCTGCCGGCTGACCTCGTTGGCACGCTCATTTACAACCCCCGCGAAGGCTCCTTCTCGGTCAAGCGCGGCCCGGTTTTTGCCAACATCATCCTCGCCGACGAAATCAACCGCGCCCCGGCCAAGGTCCAGAGCGCGCTGCTGGAGGCGATGCAGGAGAAACAGGTCACCATCGGCGACGAAACGTTCAAACTGGAGGAACCGTTTCTGGTGCTTGCGACACAAAATCCGATCGAACAGGAAGGCACCTACCCGTTGCCGGAAGCGCAAGTGGACCGGTTCATGCTCAAGATCGAGATCAGTTACCCGAGCAAACAGGAGGAACGGCAGATTCTCGACGCCCGCGCGCATACCACGGTGCCGGCGGAACTCAAGCCCATCGTCGGCCCCGACGACATCCTTCGCGCGCGCAAGGTGGTGGACCAGATTTACATGGACGAGAAGATCAAGGACTATGTCGTGGACATCATTCATGCCACACGCGACCCGAAGGCCTACAAGATAGACGCCGCCGGCCTGATCGAATACGGCGCCTCGCCGCGCGCGACGATCTACCTGACGCTCGCCGGCAAGGCGCACGCCTTCCTGCACGGCCGTGGCTACGTCACGCCGCAGGACATCAAGAGCATCGGCATGGATGTGTTGCGCCACCGTGTCATCCCGACCTACGAAGCCGAGGCCGAGGATGTGACGAGCGAGGACATCGTGAAACGCATCTTTGACGAAGTGCCAGTGCCGTAAATGAATTTTGGATTTTGGATTGCTGATTTTGGATTGCCGCGGAGGGCAATTCTCAATTCAAAATCCGGAATCTAGAATACAGGTTTCAATGCTTCCTCGCGACGTCATCAAGAAGATCCGGCAGATCGAGATCAGCACCAGCCGCGCTGTCAACGACGTGCTGGGCGGGCAGTATCACAGCGTCTTCAAGGGCCGGGGCATGGAGTTCAGCGAGGTTCGCGAATACCAGCCCGGTGACGACATCCGCACGATTGACTGGAACGTCACGGCGCGCATGGGCCATCCGTTCATCAAGAAGTTCACCGAGGAGCGCGAGTTGACCGTCATGTTGTTGGTGGACGTGAGTGGCTCGGAGGTTTTCGGCAGCGTGCGCCAGCTCAAGAATGAGCTGGCCGCCGAGGTCGCCGCGGTGCTGGCGTTCTCAGCCATCCGCAACAACGACAAGGTGGGCCTGATCATGTTCAGCGACGCCATCGAGCTGTTTGTGCCGCCCAAGAAAGGAAAGACGCACGTCCTGCGCGTCATCCGCGAGATACTCTACTTCACGCCGAAGGGCCGCCGCACGGACATTCCGGCTGCGCTGCGGTTTCTCGAACAGATCACGGCGCACCATAGCGTAACGTTCCTGTTGTCGGACTTCATCGCCGACGACTACCAGAAGATGCTGCGCGTGGCGAACCAGCGGCACGATATGGTGGCCGTGGCTATCACCGACCCGCGCGAGATCGAGATGCCGCGCATTGGCATCGTGGAACTGGAGGACAACGAGACCGGAAGCCGCGTGCTCCTGGACACTTCGCACGAACCGACGCGCCGAAGCTTCTGGGAGACCGCCGTTCGCCGCCAGCGTGAGCGCGCGCAGACGTTGCGCCACTGCGGTGTGGACCTGGTCGAACTGCGCACGGACGAGCCGTATTTGAAGCCGCTGATCAAGTTCTTCAGGATGAGAGAGGCGAGACACTGAACTCAACACGTGAAACGTAGAACGTAAGACGTTGCTGCCTGGCTCACGTTTCATTGGACGATGACCAACAACATCCAAAACGCCGACATCCGCGACATCAAGCCCGATGTCCTCATCCTGCCGCCGTGGTGGGTATGGGCGGCGCTTGTGCTCGTGGTGGTGGCGGTGGTGCTCGTGGTGTGGCTGGTGCTGCGCAAGCGTCGACAGGAAGCGAAGGAGCAGTTTGTGCCGCGTCAGAACGCCGTCGAGGAAGCGCGCGAGCGGTTGGAGGCGGCGCGGCGGTTGATGCTGGCGGGCGAGGTCGAGGCCTACTACGTCGCGGTGTCGGACGCAGTGCGGCAATACATCGAGCGGCAATTCCGCCTTCGCGCGGCCGAGCAGACGACGGAGGAGTTTTTGCAGGACATGACGCGCTCGCAACGATTGCGACCGACACACAAGGAACTGCTCGCGGATTTCTTGACGCAGTGCGACCTCGTGAAGTTCGCCCGGTTCCGGCCGGGACCGAAAGAGATGGAGGCCGTGCTGGCGGCCGCGACGCGGTTCGTGGACGAAACCGTGCCGCAGGAAATTGTTCTGGGTTCCGAGTCCCACGCGCCGGGCACGGAATCCGCCGGTCAAGCGTCGGCCGCCACGCCGCCATCTTGAACCCATGAATTGGACTTTCGCCAACCCGTGGTTATTGCTCCTGCTGGCGCTGGTGCCGCCGCTGATCTGGTGGCGGCAGCGGCGTCGCTGGGCGGCGTCGCTGCGGTTTGCGTCGGTCGAGCCACTGTTGCAGTTCGCGCCGTCGCCGTGGCTGCGACTGCGGCGGGGTCTGGTCGTGCTGCGCGGCGTGGCGCTGGCATGTCTGGTGATTGCGTTCGCGCGACCGCAGAAACCGCTCTCCGAGGAGAAGGCGGTGTCGGAGGGCATTGACATCGTTCTCTGCCTCGACGTGTCGGGCAGCATGTTGGCGGAGGATTTTGAAAAGGACGGCCGTCGCCGCAATCGCGTGACCGTCGTCAAGGAAGTGGTGAGCGACTTCATTGGCAAACGCGCGAACGACCGCATCGCCATGATCGCGTTTGGCGGCCGGCCCTATACGGTGTGCCCGCTGACGCTCGACCATGAATGGCTGACCGAGGGCCTTGGCCGGGTTCGCGTCGGCTTGATCGAGGACGGCACGGCCATTGGCTCGGCGCTTGGCTCCTCTGTCAACCGGCTTCGCGACATCAAAGCCAAGAGTCGGATTGTCGTGCTGCTCACAGACGGCTGCAACAACGCCGGCCGGCTCGCGCCCGACCTGGCTGCCGACGCTGCACGGGCGCTCGGGATCAAGGTTTACACCATCGGCGTCGGCGCCGGCGGCATCGCGCCCATGCCCGTGATGGATTCCGCGGGCCGCACGCTCGGCTACCGGATGATGCAGGCGGATCTCGACGAGTCTTTGCTCAAACGCATCGCCGAGAAAACGCACGGCCAGTTCTTTCGCGCCGCCGACACGCGACAGCTCCAGCAGATTTACGAGACGATCGACAAGCTGGAGAAACGCAAGATTGAGGCGCCATCCTATCGGCAGATGAACGAATTATTTCCGTGGTTCGCATGGCCGGGTCTGGCGCTGCTGCTGGTCGAGGTTGGACTGGGGCAGACGCGGTTGAGGAAGTTGCCGTGAAGCACGACGAGCATCACATGATGAATCTTATGCAATATGGAATACGCAATCCGCGCTGCGTATTGAACGGATTATGAAATTTGGGAATCCGATTGCATTAAGCGCCCTCTGGCTTCTGCCGGCGCTGGTGGCGTTTTTCTGGTTCGCGCGGCGGCAACGCCGTCGGGCGTTGGAACAGTTTGCCGCGCCGCACCTGCTGCCGGTGATCGCGCCGACGTTGAACGAACAGCTTGGCTTCGTGCGCGCGGTGCTGGTCACGGCGGCGATTGTCTCGCTGGTGCTGGCGCTGGCGTCGCCGCGCTGGGGCTACCAGTGGCAGGAGGTCCGGCGGCGCGGTATTGATATTTTCGTTGCGCTGGATGTGTCCCGAAGCATGCTCGCGCAGGATGTGCGGCCCAATCGGCTGGAGCAGGCGAAATTTGCCGTGCGCGATCTGCTCAAGATGGCTGCCGGCGACCGCGTCGGCCTGATTGCGTTCGCGGGCACCACGTTCATTTCCTGCCCGTTGACGCTCGACCACGCCGCTGTGCAACTGATGCTGGAGGATATGGCGCCGGATGCCATTCCGGTTGCCGGCACTGATATTGCAGGTGTCATCAAGGAAGCGACACGCGGGTTCAGCCGCAGCGCGGATCGCAACCGTGCGCTGATCATCATCACCGACGGTGAGGCTACCGAGGGTGACGCGGTTTCCGCCGCAAGAACCGCCGCAAACCTTGGCATCAAGATATTCACCATTGGCATTGGCACGGTTTCCGGAGAGTTGATCCCGGTGCCGTCCGAGGGTGGTTCGCGCGAGTTCCTGAAGGACCGCGAAGGTCGCGTGGTGCAGACCAAGCTCGATGAAGCCACGCTCCAGGAGGTTGCGTTGGCCACGAGGGGCTACTACGTCCATGCCTCCGCCGGCAACTTCGGTTTGGACACCATCTACCGCAACGGCATCGAGCCGATGGCGCCGAAGGATTTCGAAACCCAACTGATGAAGCATTTCGAGGAACGCTTCCAGTGGCCACTTGGCTTGGCGCTGTTGCTGCTGGTGATAGAGGCGTTTTTGCGCGAGCGGCGCAAGGAAACGCAGGGTTTCGTCTCGCAAGCCCCGGTTGCTTCACGGGTCTCGGTTATCCTCCTTGCGTTCCTCCTCAACTCTTCACTCTTCACTTTACACTCTCCACTTTTCGCCGCCGACATCACCGACCCGCCGCCGAAGCTTTACAACGAGGGAAACACGGTTTATCGCCAGCGTCAGTTTGACGCGGCGGCGAAGGCTTATCAGCAGTCGTTGGTCACTAAAGACACCGCGTTGCAGCAGCGCGCACTCTACAATCTCGGCAACGCGTGCTACCGCCAGGCTGACCCGGCGGAAATGGCCGACCCCAAACGCGCGGAAGAACTGTTCAAACAGGCGATCACTTGTTACGACAGCGCGCTCGCGCTCGACCCCAAGGATGAGGATGCGACGTTCAACAAGAAGCTGGTAACACTGCGCTTGAAGAAACTTCAGGAGCAGCAACAACAACAGCAACAGAATCAGCAGCAGAAGCAGGACAAGCAGCAACAGCAACAACAACAGCAGCAGCAAGTTGGTCAGCAGCAGAAACAGGATCAACAAAAAGACAAACCTGGCGAACAGCAGCAGCAACTGCAACAGCAACAACAGCAGCAGAAGCAGGACCAACAGCAGCAACAACAACCCAAACCGGGCGAGCAGCCGCCGCAGGAAAAGAAACCCGGCGACGATGGTCAGCCAGAAAACAAGGAACGCGAGATGAGCGGAGAGGAGGCCAAGCAGTTGCTTGACGCGCTCCGTGATGAGGAGAAACAATGGAAGGAGCGGCAGCCGGAGCGCAAGGCGCGCGATCGCGAGCCGGAAAAGACCTGGTAAAATAAAATGAAAGAAGTCAGAAATCAGAAGTCAGAGACACGAAGTCAGAGGGCAGGGGCCTTCCGTCTTTCGTCTTTTGTCCTCTGTCTTCTGACTTCTGCCCTCTGCCTGCTTTCTCCCAGCCTCTCCCATGCCGTCAATTTCACCGCGTCGGTGGATCGGACGGAGGTTTCCGTCGGCGAGCAAATCCAACTCGCGCTGCGCTGCGAAGATATGCCGAATACGGGTCAGCCTCAGTTGCCGCCGCTGGATGGATTCAACACAACTTACGGCGGCGCGCAGACGCAGGTAAGCATCGAGAACGGCGTGCGTCACGACGCGATCACGCACATTTTCCTGCTGACTCCCACACGCGAAGGCGCGTTGGTGATCCCCTCCTTCAAAGTGCAGGTGGGTGGTCAGGAGTTTAACAGCCAGCCGATTGCTATCAAGGCCGTCAAGGGCCAGATTCAGGGCGTCAATACGGAAGACCTCTTTCAGATGAAGCTCTCCGTGGCCCGCACCAACCTTTTCCTGAATGAAATGGTGCCGCTGGACTTGAAGCTCTACATCCGCAACGGCATCCGCTACCGCAGCCAGATGCCCTCCATCGCAGCGACCGGCTTCAGCGAGATCAAGCTGCCGCGTCCAGTGGAGTCGCAGGAGGTGCTGAATGGCAAGTCATTCGTTGTTTACACCTTCCGAACACTTGCTTGTCCGATCCAACTTGGCCAGGTCGCGCTCGGCCCTGCCCAAGCCGCGCTGGATGTTTATGTGAACTCGGGGCGCCGTCCGCAGATGCCCGGCTTCAACGATGCGTTCTTCGAGAGCTTCTTTGGCGGCGGTGGCGAAACGAAGAGAATCACCGTGACTTCCCCGTCGGTGCCGGTGCGCGTGTTGCCTCTGCCCGATGCCGGCAAACCAGCGGACTTCACCGGCGCGGTGGGCCGCTACGCGCTCGACGTGAACGCCAACCCCACGACGTTGCGCACGGGCGAACCGGTGACGCTTACCATCCGCGTCGTCGGTCAAGGTAATCTTGCCACGCTCGCGCCACCGAAGTTTACGCCCCCGGAAGGTTTCAAGAGCTACGAGCCGGTGGTGAAGAGCAAGCAAACCGACGATATGGGTTACACCGGCGAAAAAGTGTTCGAGCAGGTCATCGTGCCCCTGTCGGTGCGGGCGACCGTGATTCCGCCGGTGACGTTCAGTTTCTTCGACCCGGAAGCGGGGCGCTACCAGACACTTGGCCGCGGACCGATCCAACTCAGAGTGCAGGAATCACCTGCCGGCACGACACCCGTGGTCGTCGGCGTCACCCCCGGCGCCACTGCGTTGCGGCCACCGGAGAAACTCGGCGTGGGTGTCGTCTATCTCAAACCTGACCTCGGCGCACCCGCCTCGACCGAACCTGCGCTCTACCGGCAGACGTGGTTTCTGGCCACTCAGGGCGTGCCGGTGCTGGCAGTGGTGATTTCCCTGTTTACGCAACGCCGTCAGCAGCGCCTTCGCAGCGATGTTCGCTACGCTCGCACGCGCCGCGCCTTCGGCAACGCCCAGCGCCGGCTCGCCGAGGCCGAGCGACTGCTGCAAGCGGGCCAGTGGACGGCGTTCTACGCGACTTTGTTCAAGACACTGCAAGACTATCTCGGCGACCGGTTGAACCTGCCGTCGTCCGGCATTACCAGCGACATCATTGAGGAGCAACTCCGCCCTCGCGCCCTGCCGCCGGAGATCTGCCAGGCGTTGAAAGAAGTGTTTGCCGCGTGCGATGCCGCGCGGTTCGCTCCAAACATGCAAGGCAAGGTGGATCGCGAGCGGCTGGTGAAGATCGTGCGCGAAGTCGTCGCGGTGATGGAAAAGATGGTGTTGTGACAAGGCCCATGAAACTTCAAATTCCAGATGCCGAACCCCAGACGTTGACAGTACTGCGGATCTTTGGACCCTGGGGCTTGAAATTCATTTGGGGATTGGTGCTTGGGATTTGCAGCTTTGCCTCGCTCGCTCGCGCCGACGTGCCGCCAGCGTTCCGCGAGGCGGCGGTGCTCTACGATCAGGGACAGTTTGACCAGGCTGTCGCGCGCTACGAATCGCTGTTCGCCGCCGGCATGCGCAGCGCCAACCTTTACTTCAACCTTGGCAATGCCCACTTCAAAGCCGGTCGTCTCGGCCGCGCCATTCTCAACTACGAGCGTGCCCGCCGGCTCGATCCTCGCGACCGCGACATCAATGGCAACCTCGGCTTCGTTGCGAAACAGGCAAAATCCTACGACGCTGCCGCCGCCGGCAGTTGGTCTGTGTGGCTTGCGGACCTGCGTGAGAGTCTCACAACGGACGAGTGGACGTGGCTGGTTGTCATCTGCTACTGGCTGGCATTGCTCGGCGCCATCGCGCTGGTCTGGTTGCCGCCGGCTGTCGAGTGGAAGCGCAGGCTGCGCTCTGCTTCCAGCGCCTTCGGAGTTGTCGCGCTGCTCGCCAGCGTGGGACTCGGTGCAGCGATCGCGGTTGAGGAAGGTTTGCCCGCGGGCATTACCGTCGCGAAGGAAGTGGTCGTCCGATTTGCACCGGTGAACGACGCTATGCGACACTTCACGGCCTATGAGGGCCAGAAACTCTGGATCGTCAGCGAACGCCCGTCGCGGATGCAAGGCGTTCCCGGCTGGGTCGAAGTCGAGCGCGCCGATGGCATGAAGGGCTGGGTGCCAGGGGATGCGATAGAGAAGATTTAGCAGCCGGCCGTCACTGGTAACTCGCCGCTATCAACACGATCATCTCCGTCGTTTCGTTCAATGCGCCCACGGTGTCGCCGGTCATGCCGCCGATGCGGCGGTTACAGTAGAGCATGAAGAACATCAACCAAACTCCCGTCAGCACGAACACCAGCATGGCAGGAGCGAGATGCCCGATCATCGTGCAGCCGAACACCACCATCGCCAGCGCGATCCACACATGGTCGCGGCCAAGCTGGCCAATATAGACTTTGCCGGTGCCTTCCTCACGCGCATAGCGACCCATCGCACAAGCGATGACGATGACGCTGCGGGCAACCAGGGGCGCGGCTACGACCATCCACAAGCCGCGTTGCGCGGCGACGTTCACCAGAGCGACGCATTTCAAGCCGAGCACGCAGATCAATCCGACGACGCCCATGGTGCCAATGTGCGGATCTTTCATGATCCGCAATGTGTCCTCGCGATCACGGCCGGCGTAAAATCCGTCGCACATGTCCGCCAGTCCGTCGAGGTGCAGCCCGCCGGCAAGCACCACCAGTTCCACCACGAGCAGCACCGCCACCACCTGCCACGGCAGCACGCAAAGCAGCATCTTGCCCGTCATGGCCAGCGCCACACCCAGGCCGAGTCCGACCAGCGGAAAGAAGTAAGCCGAATCGCGCAGTTCGTCGTTCGTCACGGGGTCGGCCACACGCACCCGGACGACGGTGAGGAACTGCACCGCCAGCATCAAGCGTCTCCAGATCGTTTCGAAGTTCATCGCTGTTTCTCCGCGACTCCTGCCTCGGCGAATGTCGCCATCTCATTGTAGAGTTTTGCCGCTGCTTCGATCAGGTGCATCGCCAGCGCTGCGCCGGTGCCCTCGCCGAGCCGCAGGTCAAGATCCATGATGGGTTTCAAACCCAGCGTTTCCAACATGGCGCGATGACCTGCCTCGACCGAGCGATGCGCGACAAAACAGAACTTTGTGACGTCCGGCGCGAGCCCCGACGCGACCAACGCTGCCGCCCCGCTGATGAAACCATCGAGCACCACCGGTCGTCGTGCCGCCGCCGCGCCGAGCACGACGCCAGCCAGCCCGGCGATTTCGAGTCCGCCGACCTTGGCGAGCACGTCCAGCGTCGGGAAGGCGGGCGTCCTGCCTGCGCCTGCCGGCTTGGCCAAACCGTGCAGCTTCAACGCGTCGCTGATCACCTGGATCTTCTTTGCCAGCCCGGCGTCGTTTACGCCCGTGCCGCGGCCGGTGACTTCAGCGACCGGGAGGCCGGTCATCGCGGCGACGATGGCGCTGCTGGCCGCGGTGTTGCCGATGCCCATGTCACCGGTGGCGATCAACTCGGCGCCGCGCGCAATCTCCGCCTCGACAACCTCAATGCCCGCGGTCAGAGCAGTCACAGCCTGGTCGCTTGTCATTGCGGCTTCGCGCGCGAAGTTGCGTGTGCCCGATGCCACTTTGCGGCGCAGAAACTCGACGTTACCCGATGTGTCCGCAGGCAGGGTCTCCGGTGGAAACTCCGCGTTGACGCCGATGTCCACCACCACGAGCCGCGCGCCGGCGTGGCGGGCCAGCACATTGATCGCTGCGCCGCCGCGTAGGAAGTTCAACACCATCTGCGCTGTGACCGCTTGCGGATAAGCGCTCACACCTTCCGCCGTGACGCCGTGGTCGCCGGCCATGACGATGATGCTCTTGCGGCACGCGCTCAGCCGCTCCGCGCCCGTGATGGCCGCGAGTTGGCGAGCGATTTCCTCCAACCGGCCGAGACTGCCGGCCGGTTTGGTTTGGGAATCAAGCCGTGCCTGCGCGCGCTCTGCGGCGCCGGCAGGAGACCAGCCGATCTGGTTGATGGTGTGCTGAAGTTTGTTCATTGGCGACGCGGCTCATAGCGGCGGATCATAACCGTGGTCAAGGAGATTCATCTGATGTGAAAGGGATCTCCACGCACCTCCGAGTCTTCAGAGTTTGACTCGTCAGCAGAGACATGAGAAGCTGCGCGGCACTGGCGAAAGAACTCAATTCTTCTAACATCAACGAACGCTGGAGAGACCGAATGAACATCCACCTGACCCGACGCGATTTTGTAAGAACCTCCGCTGCTGCCGGCCTTGGCCTTTGGGCCGCCGGGACCCTGGACGCACGCGCTGCGTTCAAGACCAAGCTCCACAAGGCGATGATCCGCAAGAAGCCTTCTGAGAAGGAACTGCAAGAGCTGAAGGATGCCGGTTTCGAGGGCGTCGAGGGCGGCATCGTCACTGTGGAAGAGGCTGCCGAGTGCCGCAAGATCGCCGACAAGCTTGGCATGCGCGTCCACGCGGTGTTGCGTGGCTGGGCGGAGTTCAACAGCGACGACCCGGCGAAAGTGGAAAGCTCGCTGAAGGTCACGGAAGACGCCTTGCGCGCGGCCCACGCGTTTGGGGCGGATGCCGTTCTGCTGGTGCCGTGCCGCATCGGCGGCAAAGGCATGGCCATGCCGGAAGCATGGGAATTCGACATTGAGTTCGACAAAAAGACCGGCCATGTCAAGAAGGTCGTCGCGGGCGACAACGAGAAGTACAAGGATTACATCGCCGCGCAGAATCACGCCACGGATACGTCACGCGCAGCGGTGAAGAGGCTCATCCCGCTGGCGAAGCAGTTGAAGGTGGTCATCGCGCTCGAAAACGTCTGGAACAATCTTTGGGTGAAACCGGCGCTCTTCCAGAACTTCGTCGCGTCGTTCCACGACGAGTGGGTGAAGGCTTACTTCGACATCGGCAACCATATGAAATACCAGAAGCCGGAGGACTGGATTCGCGCGCTCGGCCCGCTTCTTTCGAAGTGCCACATCAAGGACTTCCAACTCAATGCCGACGGACACGGCGGCAAGTTCGTTCATCCGCGCGATGGCAGTGTCAACTGGCCTGTCGTGCGCCAGGCGCTCGAAGAGGTGGGCTACAATGGCTGGCTCACCATCGAGGATGGCGGTTTGTCGTTGAAGGAATTCAACGACCGCCTCGACCTGATCATTGCGGGGAAGTAAAAACCGGCAGACGCCGGGACGGACCACGGTTGGTGGAGGTGAGGGGATTCGAACCCCTGACCTCCTCGTTGCGAACGAGGCGCTCTACCAACTGAGCTACACCCCCAACCGGGGCCAAGGACTTTTAGTGACGATGGGCCCAAATGCAAACAATTTCTTACCGGCCGCGAAAATCGCCACGGCAGACCAACGCAAGGCGTAACATCCGGTAGACGGCGCGACGCCGGTTGACGCCATTCTTTGCGTCGTTACCGCTTCGTTGCCACCCAATAGGCCGGCAACTGCGTCAATCGCACGCGAGGGCTCTCCGGCTTCCCCACGTTGCCCATCAGGTCCACAGTCCGGCATTCAGGCGTGACCCACTCCAGCGGCATCTGCACCTCCACACCATTTTCCGGCAATGCCCATGCCACCAGCACGCGGCCATTGTCGCCGGCGCGCTCAAACTCAAGCGCCCGTGCTCCTGCCGCCAGTGTTCGTTCCGCAAGAAACTTCGCGCCGTCGAGCAGGCCGTTGGCCACGTAGTAAGCCACCGCGGCTGCGGTCGGTGAGTCGTCGTATTCGAAAAACACATTGACCGGATCCTCCTCGGACACGCTCCACGGCGACGCCAGCCCACAGAAGAACCGATCCACACCGGACGACATTGCGAGCACGTGTTGCCGCACAACCAGCGCCGCCGCTTCACGCGGCAACAACGGCCGCGTGCTGCCCGCCATGGGACTGAGCGCCTGCTCGCGGTAGCTGCTGACCGCGTTTCGCAGACCGCCGCTCGTGACCCACACCGGTTTCTCGCCGCCGCGCGCGCGCATCGTCGCCTTGATCGCCGCCACCGTTTTTTCCATCGGCGGATCCGCTGCCAGATCCTGCGCGCCAGACAAGATCGGCAGATGGACGGATAACGCATCCATCGAGTCAAACGCGCCGGCTTGCAGCAAGCTCGACGCGAGCGCCGGGTCACCGAGCGCGCCGCCCACGATCAAGCAGCCGGGATCGGTCGCTTTCGCTGCGGCATACGTGCGTTGCAGCAACTTCGTGTAGTTTTGCAGCCGTTCCTCGACGTCGTGGCCGGCAAGCAGACCCGGCTGGTCCGGCTCGTTCCATACTTCCCACGAGCGAACCCAATTCCGGCAACGATGAACGGTTTGTTGAACGTAAGCGTCCCATTCTTCCGGCCGCGAGCCGCGGTCTTGCGGCCCGTTCTCCCAGTAGACCGATGCGTCGAGCGAGCCGAGCACCTCCAGCCCGCGCCGCCACGCCGCACGCAGGATGTCGTCGAACCACTGCCATTGTCCCGCCTGCGGCTCGACGGCGAACCACTGTGTTACCAACGGCATCCGCACCCAACGCATGCCCATCCGGGCTGCCGTGTCCAAGTGCTCACGCCGACAACGGACTGTTCCGCCAAACAGAGACATGCGCGCAGGCGGCCGCGCCACCAGCGGTTGCGCGATGGCCAGTGCCGTCTCGTCTCGCGACTCGATGCCGTCGAGTTCCGCCGCCACAACATAATGGCCTGTTGTACCCAGTGGCAAAGAAACGAATGCCGAGCCAAGCCCGTTGCTCAATGTGCCCACCGTCATGTCGTGACGGAAAATACCGCGCCCGTTGAAATCGCGGCCCGTGACACGCACTTGCCACGACGTGTTCGTTGGCTGCGCCGCGTAGGAAGCCAACGCCACCACGACCTGCGGCGGCGTACTCGGTGTGAACCAGTGCTCCGTCTGCGACAGTGTCACCGCCACTTCCGCCGGCAGCCGCGGCGCGAACGGCGCGGCCTGCTCGCCCATCTCCAACTGCGCCGCGTCAATCCACAACGTCTGCGGTCCGCGCGCCCGTAGCGTCACGCGCACCAAGCCGCCGGTCGCCTTTGCCGCCGGTTGTGTCACACACATCCGCTGCCACGTAGCCATCGGAAACACGCGACACGCCGTCGCAGCCGCCATGCCGCCCGGCTGTTCGATCACCACTTCTGTTTGCGGCGCGGCGAGGTTTCGCGATCCCGGTTCGGTGCGGAGGGAAATCGAGAATGTTCGCGCCTTGCCGGCCGGCATCCGGTGCCAGAATGATCGCAGCGTCAACCGTTGGTGCTCCTCCAGCACCACGCGCAGACTGCGTCGCCCGTGCGCGGCATCAGTTCCGCGAACATCCGGAGACGGGTTTTCCCATTCGATTGCCGGCCGTCGCGCAAAGGCGTCCGCGTCGTTTACCTGGCAATTCCAGTGCGCCATGCCCACTTCGAAGCTCGGATTCGGGAGAAGATTTTCGGCGTGAACTGAAGCGATGGCGAACAGGATTCCGCATCCCAGGCTGCAAATTCCAAGAGCACGCCCCATGGCGAACACGAAGGGCATCCGCGTTGGCATGCCTGGGGTTGGAGCCAGGGACTTGAAGTTGTTTTTGAGTTTGGAGTTTGAAGTTTGGAGTTTCACTTTCCCTTTTCCTTGGCGCGCTGAACTTCAACGATGCCTTTTCCGCCGGTGCCGTGAATGCCTTCCACCGAGTTCTGCTCGATCGCCACTGTCGCGCCGGATTCGTCCACGGCAAACGCCACAGGCGCGTTCGTCGAAGTGTTCACCGGATACCAGAAATACGCGTGGTTGCGGCGAAACACAATCGCGTCACTGCTGCCGGCCGCATGATAAGCGGTCGCGGCGTCGCGCACCACGTTAAACTCCACCACCGTGCCGACCACCGACGCGGAGGTATCACCCGTGACGGCCGCGCCTTTTCGACTGACGAGGAGCACGCCGTCGCTGCGGCTGCGGATGAACGAATTGTGGCGCAGCACGTTGCCCAGCGCGCGCGGGAACTCAATCGGCAGTTTCGGCGCATCGCCGCTGGTGACGAGCGCGCCGGCACTGCATTCCTCGGCGCGGTTGCCCTCGGCGACGTTCCAAAACAACGGGCTGATGCCGCGGTTCCACGTGCGCGGCATCGAGGAGGCCAGCGTTGTGCCGTTGGCATAGAGGAACAAGCCCGGCTTGCGCTGCCGCGCGATGGTGTTGGCGGCGATGACGTTCTCGACGCACGAAATCCAAAGCTGGATGCCCGTCATGCCATCGGGCGTATGATTGCCGACAATGAGGTTGCGGTAGAACATCGTGCCCACCGCGACGACCGAGCCTTTCACCGGCGCGACGCGCCAGGGCCGGTCGAGCAGCAGTTGCGCGCCCTTGCGTTTCACCACGCGTCGCGTCTGTCCCTGGCCGGTGCCGCTGAAGATGGTGACGTAGTATTCGTCCATCGGCGGTTCCGCTGAGCCGTCATCCACGTCGGGCGGCCAAAACGGCGTCTCATTGTTGTCGGCGTCGCGCGCGAGCTGCTCGCGTTTTACGCTGCCCAGCCGGTCGTCAGGCGTTGGCGGAAACGTCGCCGGCAGCGTCACGCTCGCGCCGTCCGCGCCGGCCAGCGGTCCGAAGTAAGCGGTGCGATGATTGCCCTCGAACAAAATCATTTCGCCGACGTTCTGGTCTGTGCCGGCCACGCCGCCGAACCGCGCCTGGCCTGCGCCGACGGTCGCGCCGGGACCGTGCGGCTCTTCGACGCCGTTGCCGGAAATCCAGTTGCGCGCGATGGAGCCGTGTCCCGTCGAGAACCACAACAGCCGCCGCGCCGTCGGCCCGCCCCCCTCCGCGCCGCGCGGCGAGGCGATGAGATTGTCCTCGATGACGCACTCCTCGATCGGCTCGCAACGACCGAGAATCGCCGCCTCCGCATTGCCGCCAAAGCGCGTCACGGACACCAGCCGGTTCCGCGCAAACTCCGTCTGCCGCGCGCCAAGGATGAACAGCGGCGAGCGGCCCCAGAGCACGCTATCCACAATGTGCGCTCGCGTGGCGCGAACGACCTGCACGCCGCAATTCTCGGCCTGCTTGCCGTCGCAGTCGGCGACGCGGACTTTCTCAACGCGGCAGTCACGCAGCCAACCCGTCGGTTCCGGCGAGCGGATTGCGATGCCGATATTGACCTGCGCGTTGCCGAGAATCGTCAGGTTCTCCACCGCCGCGCCGTTGCCGCTGAGCCAGACTGCCGCGCGGTCGCCGCTGCGCAGTGAGCCGTCTTTCGCAATGAATTTCGCGCAGTCCTCGCACTGCAATACCTGCACGCCGGCACCGGTCTTCGGAAATGGCGAATCGCCCGGTGTGAACGCCGGATCGAGCGCCAACACAAAGGCGTCGAGACTGATGCCGCCACCTTTCACGTTTTTCCAGGCGAGCTTGTGTTTGCCGGCGGTCAGGTTCAGCGTCGCCGACTTCGACCACTTGAATTCGCCGAAGCCGCCGGTATTCGGCAGGTTCTCCAGCAACACCGGCTCGCTGTTGTCCACGATGAGCGCGTGCTTGCCGCTGACGCCCGGCTGTTTCCACGGCGACATTTCCGTCGCGTAACGCAGCCAGACCGTCCACACGCCAGACTGTGGCACGTCGAGCGTGTATTCCATCGTGTCGCCCGGCGTGTGGACCGCGCCGGGCGCGTGCCCCCAACCACTGACGCCGAGCCGCGCGAATGTCGCCTTCGGGTCGTGGACCAGTTGCAGCGTCGTCCTGTCCATGTCTTCGCCGCCAAGCGTCACGCCCGCCGGAATCCGCAATGTGCCGCTGAATTGGAACGTGCCCTCCGGCAGCTTCACCACGCCGCCACCGCGCTTTGCCGCCGCGTCCAGCGCTCGCTGAAGTTCGACAACCTCCGGCAACTCCGTGACCGCCGGCGCCTTCTCTCCCACGGCTGCCGTCACGCGCAACGTCACCGGTTCGCCCCAGCCAAACTCGCCGCCCGCGCCGGCGTGAATCCAAACCTGATAGTCGCCCGGCGCGAGACCTTCCGGCACGCTGAAGGAGACGGAGTATTTGTCAGCTTCTTCCACATCCACCCAGACACCCGCGCGGCCAGCCTGCGCGATATAGACGAACGCCTCCAGGCAATCGGGCCGGCGCGCGAGGTTGCGGCCAAAGACGCGCACCATGTCGTTTGCCGCGGCCGTGTTGGGAAAACACCACCACGGCTGCGGCGCGTTCAACACGAGCGGTGCGGAGCATCCGGCGGCGTTCTTCACGCATACCACGAACGGCCCATCGTGCGCCTTCTCCGGCAACGTCGCGGCCAGATAGCCGCCGGTCAGGAACTGCACGCGCGCCGGCCACGCCTGGCCGGCGGGATTCTCTGCGCTGACTCCCCACGCGACGAGGTTGGTTGAAAGCTTTTCTCCGACGATAAGAAACGTCTCGTCCGGTCCCGCCTCCGCGCTGTGTTCATAGATCAGCGGAGCGTTCACCGCCGTCGGCAACGCGGGTGGCTGGAATCCGTCGCCGGGAACTCCCTGCGGCGCCGGTTTCGGCCCCGCGGCGACCGCAGCCAGCGCGGCAACGACCAGTGATAGGATCGCCTTGTTCATCATGATTCCTCGACCGTGTGGCCCGCACTGTAGAGACGCGTTGCCGAAATCACAATCAGGGAATCAATGGCGCAGACGTCCAACTGCCGGTTGCTGTTGGGTGACGCAATGCAACGCACCGAGGCCCCAGACGAGGTCGGTGCATTCGACGGCGACAACGCGGCGCTTTGGGAAACAGCGCTGGAGGATGGCCAGAGCGCGCTTGTCGTTCCGGTGCGAGTAGGTCGGCACGAGGACGATATCGTTGGCGATGTAGAAGTTGGCGTAACTGGCGGGCAGGCGCTGGCCACGGCCGTCGAGGCGGCCGGGCATCGGCAACTCAATGACGCGCAGGGGTTGCCCGTCCTGGTCGCGCATTGCCCGGAGGCGTTTCAGGTTTTCCAGCAGCGGCGCATGGTTCTCGTCGGCAGGATCGTCTTCAATGCAAGTGATGACGGTGCGTGGGCCGACGAAACGGGTGATGTCGTCCACGTGGCCGTCGGTGTCGTCGCCGGCGATGCCGTCGCCGAGCCAGAGAATATGAGTCACACCGAGGTGTTCGCAGAGACGCTGCTCGATCTGGCGCTTGGTCAGCTCCGGGTTGCGGTTCTTGTTGAGCAGGACAGACTCGGTGGTGAGCAACGTGCCGCGGCCGTTGACGTCTATGGAACCGCCTTCGAGCACCATGTCCGACGAAAACAACGGCAGGCCGAGCGTCTGCGCGACACGCTGCGGAATGGCGTCGTCGAGGTCCCAAGGCGGATACTTGCCGCCCCAAGCGTTGTAGTGCCAATCGAGGATGGCGATTTTGGATGCTGAATCCTGGGACCTGGATTTTCGGAGAACGAAGATCGGGCCATGATCGCGGCACCAGCATTCGTTGCAGCCGAAGCGATGGAGCAGAACCCGGCTGCGGCAAAGCTTCCTGGACTTTGCCAGAAGATGGCGGACTTTCTCTTCGTGGGCTTCGTCATGGACGACGATGTGGACCACCTCATGCGGGCTGAGCAACTCGGCCAACTTCACCCAGTAGGCCGGGACCGGCTCGAATTTGCCGGGGAAACTTGCGCCTGCGCCACGCGGCCAGGTCAGCCACGTTGCCTCGTGCGGTTCCCATTCCGCAGGCATGCGGTAACCAAGAACAGCAGGTGTTGGTGGACGGGTCTTCATCGTGTTCAGTCCACCATCCGTTTCGTGATGTCGCCATAGGCGTCCACACGGCGGTCGCGAAGGAACGGCCAGTGCGTCCGCGAATACTCCACACGGTCGAGGTTGCAGTCGGCGGCAATAATCTCCTCGGTATTCGCGCCAGCCTTCGCAATGACCTGGCCGTCGGGGCCGGCGACGAAGCTCTGGCCCCAGAATTCGATGCCGTCACCGCCCGCAGGGCGTTCGTGGCCGACGCGGTTGACGGCGGCGACGAAGCAACCGTTGGCGATGGCGTGGCTGCGCTGGACCGCCTCCCAGGCACTGTGTTGTGCCGTGCCGAGTTGCGCCTTCTCGCGCGGATGCCAGCCGATCGCGGTCGGGAAGAACAGAATCTCCGCGCCTTGGAGCGCCGTCAGCCGCGCCGCTTCCGGATACCACTGGTCCCAGCAGATGAGCACGCCGACCCGCCCGTGCTGCGTTTTCCATGCGCGGAAGCCGAGATCGCCCGGCGTGAAGTAGAACTTCTCATAATAAAGGGGGTCGTCCGGAATGTGCATCTTCCGATACTTGCCGAGCCAGCGTCCGTCGGCGTCGAGAATGCTGGCGGTGTTGTGATAAACGCCGCGCGTCCGCCGCTCGAAAACCGGCGCGATGATGACGACGTGAAGTTTCTTCGCCAGTCGTGCCATCGCGTGGGTGGCCGGACCGGGCACCGCCTCTGCCAGTTTGAAATGGTCGTAGTCCTCTTCCTGACAGAAATACTGCGACTGGAACAACTCCGGCAGGCAGACGATCCGCGCGCCGCGCCGCGCCGCGTCCTCGACGCGCGCCAGCGCCTTCTTCAAATTCGCCGCCGGGTTGGGCGAGCAGGCCATCTGCACCAGCCCAACGCGTACGACATCGGATTTGCGTTTTGTTGCCATCGGATTCCAGCAGTCAGGGACCGCCGTTAAGGTTAGTTTGCGGGACGGCGATTGCAAGGCTGCGGTGGCAGCCGAAACGTGGCCGGGAAAGACGCGAGTGTTACGAGACGCGAACCGTATCGCCCACCTTCGCATGGAACGTTTTTGCCGCGTTGCCCTGGTTGACGCACAGTTCGACGTGGTTGCTGGAGCCGATGACGGCAATGGGTTTGCCATGCGGAACTTCGGCGTAAAAGCGGCCATACTTGCGGATCACACCGTTCCAAGAAGAGCCGACGCGGAAGGACTTGGGTTCCCCCGGAAGTTGTTCAAGATGGCGCGCGGCAATATTGGTGATGAGGTTGCCGAAGCGATCCACGAACATGACGCGGCCCTCGATGCCCTTTTTTGTCACCTTCGGCTCGGCGCTTTCCAACCGTACGATATTCTCGATGACCGGGCCAACTTCCTGGAACGCGACGCCGGTGGCGAGATGCGCGGCGACGGGCGCGAAGATGTCGCGGCCGTGAAAGGTGCGGCTGACGGGCCGGTTGAACAGGCGTTCGTTTTCGATGGAACGGATTTGCAGCGGGGCGCAGTCGTCCACGGTGGCCAGCGCCAGCGTCAACACGCCGTTATCCGGCGCGAGAAAAAAGTAGTTCTGCGACTTTACCGCGATGGCGCGCCGGGGCGAGCCGACGCCGGGATCCACGACGGCGACATGGACGGTGTCGCGCGGGAAGTTGCGAAAACACTGCGCGAGCACGAATGCGCCGGCGAGGATGTCCTGCCCGGTAATCTCGTGCGTCACGTCCACGACGCGCGCGTCTGGAGCGATGCCAGCGATGACGCCCTTCATGACTGCGGCGAACCAGCCGTTCGTGCCAAAATCCGTGGTTAGTGTAATGACAGCCATGTGTGTTTCTGCTTTTTGCTCAGTGACGACACTGCTATCTTGTGCCGGCCAACGCTTCTCGTCAAGGAGCGGCCCATGGTTGCATCCGGCCGCGCAAACCTAGACTTGCAAGCAAGACGGCAATGCCGCAAGTTTCGCGTCAGCCGAACGGCAGGTTTTGAACAGCATTTGATGAACAACGCGCCCAAAAGTTTGGAGAAAGCCACACGACGCCAGTTTTTGCGGCGGAGCGTGGGCGGCGCATCGTTGTTCGGACTGGGGAGTGCAAGCGGCTTGCTGTCGTTTCCGGCGCAGGCGGAGAAGCCGGCTATCGGCGCGGGCGGTGGCGGGCGCAGTCTCGGCAAGGAGTTTACCTACGATCTGTCGAAGTTCTACAAGACCGATCCCGCGCTCATCCAATACGACGAGTCGGCGAAAATAACCACAGGCTTCAAGGAGTTGCGTGCCGTCGCGACCGGGCCTGAGGACCGTGTGTATGTGGCGGGTGACCAGGCGGTTCGCGTTTTCAGCAAGACCGGCGAACGTACCAGCGGGTTCGAGTTGAGCGAACGGCCGCGTTGTCTGGCAGTGGCGGCGACGGGGAACATCTTCGTTGGCATGAAGAATCACGTGGAGGTGTTCAGCCTCTCAGGTGCGCGGCAGGCGCAATGGGAAAGCGCGGGCAGCGATGCGCTGCTGACAGCGGTGGCGGTGGCGGAGAAGGACGTATTCGTCGCTGACGCCGGCAACCGCGTGGTGTTGCGCTACGATCTCGCCGGCAAATTGCTTGGCCGCATCGGCAAGAAGGACCCGGAGAAACACATCCTCGGTTTCATCGTGCCGAGTCCGCATCTCGACCTCAGCGTCGGTGTGGATGGGCTGCTCTGGGTTGTGAATCCGGGCCGGCACCGGCTCGAAGCCTACACGTTCGACGGAGAGATCCGGAACTACTGGGGCGAGGAGAGCCTTGGTTTGAAAGGCTTCTGCGGCTGCTGCAACCCGATCCACTTCGCGCGGCTGTCGGACGGCCGGTTTGTGACGAGCGAGAAAGGGTTGCCGCGCGTGAAGGTTTACAGCGCCCAAGGCGACTTCGAGGGTGTCGTCGCCGGGCCGGAGCTTTTCCCGATGCAGATCGAGAACCCCAATGCGACCGCCGCGAGCGGCGTGTGCATGGATCTGGCGGTGGACTCGGCGGGCCGCATCCTGCTGGCGGATGCGTTCTCGCGAGAGATTCGCGTCTTTACTCGAAAGAAATGA
Organism: Verrucomicrobiota bacterium; assembly: GCA_016235595.1. Classification (GTDB taxonomy): domain Bacteria; phylum Verrucomicrobiota; class Verrucomicrobiia; order CAIQCK01; family CAIQCK01; genus CAIQCK01. The sequence continues at coordinate 90,862 of JACRJX010000041.1, read as the reverse complement.
ACCCGCTCCTCCATCAAATCCAGCACCGGCGCGAGTTCTTGCGCAGCGGTTTGCGTTACGCGATCCTGACAGCGCTGGCGGCGGTGGCCGGTGTGCTGGTGGCGCGGCGAACGGCGACGCCGGAGCAGGCCGGGTGCCCGAAGATCAGGCTTTGCCGCGGTTGCGCGTCGTTGCCGACATGCGTCCTGCCGCAGGCGGCTGAGGTGAGAGCGATGACGAAGCGGTCATGAGCAACCCGATCCCCAAACCGGAGCCTTCGCGACGCCAGTTCTTCAACGGCACCATGCGCGGCGCGTTTCTGTTCCTGCTTGGCGCGGCGACGACACTGCTGTTCCGCCGCAGCCAGCCGAAGCGGTTGGTGTGGCAGATTGATCCCTACAAGTGCGTCTGCTGCACGCGCTGTGCGACGGAGTGTGTGATGCATCCGTCGGCGGTGAAATGCGTGCAGGTTTATCCGATGTGCGGCTACTGCAAGCTCTGCACCGGCTATTTTGAGCCGGAGCCGATCGGCCTCGATACCGGCGCGGAGAACCAGCTTTGTCCGACCGGCGCGATCAAGCGTCGCGCGCTGGAGGACCCCTATTACGAATATAACATTGAAGAGGAATTGTGCATTGGCTGCGCGAAGTGCGTGAAAGGTTGCGTCCTGTTCGGCAATGGCTCGTTCTTCCTGCAAGTGCGCCACGACCGCTGCGTGAACTGCGACGAGTGTGCCATCGCCATCGCGTGCCCGGGGCAGGCGTTCCAGCGCGTACCAGCCGACAAACCTTATTTGTTCAAGAACCGGGAGCATCAGGCATGAGGCAAGTGACCCGTGTTTGTCTCTACCTGACGTTGTTGATATTGCCGTTCGTCACAGCTTTCGGTGTCGAACGTTTTCCGCCACCGGAGTTCGATCCGGGCTACAAGATGCCGGTGACGACCATGCCGGTGACGCGGGCGTTGTGGCAAAGCTACCTCGACGTGGCGGTATTGGTGGCGGCGCTGTCGCTGGCGTCCTATCTGGTTTTGAAGAAACGCTCGCGCGACGGCGTGCTGGCGTTGTCGGTCTTCTCGCTGCTCTACTTCGGGTTCTACCAACAGGGATGCGTCTGTTCGATCGGTTCGGTGCAGGACGTGGTGCTGGCGTTGTTCAACAGCAGTTACGTCGTGCCGCTGACAACCGTGGCGTTTTTCCTGCTGCCGCTGGTGTTCACGCTGTTTTTCGGCCGGACATTCTGTTCGTCGGTCTGTCCGATGGGCGCGATGCAGGATTTGGTGCTGCTGAAACCGGTGAAAGTGCAACCGTGGCTGGAGCACGCTCTCGGCGTGCTGCCGTTCGTCTATCTAGGCGCGGGAATCCTTTTCGCGGCAACCGGCAGCGCGTTCATCATCTGCGAATACGACCCGTTTGTGGCGCTCTACCGGCGCACCGGCAGCTTCGGAATGCTCGCGCTCGGCGCGGCGTTCCTGGTTGTTGGCATCTTCGTTGGCCGGCCGTATTGCCGTTTCCTCTGCCCGTACGGCGCGCTGTTGAGCCTGGTGTCGCGTTATGCGAAGTGGAACGTGACGCTCTCCCCGACGGACTGCATACACTGCCAGATTTGCGACACCGCCTGCCCGTATGGCGCCATCGCTGACCCGATGTTGAAAGACGCGCATCCCGACCCGCGCAAGCTTGCCCTCCGACGGATCACGCTGCTGGCGCTGCTGCCGTTGCTTGTCGTGCTGGGTGGCTGGCTCGGCGGGCGTCTCAGCGTGCCGTTCTCGCGCATGCACGCCACGGTCGGTCTTGCCGAACAGGTCGCCGCCGAGGACGCCGGCAAGGTGAAGGAGCCGACCGACGCGAGCAAGGCGTTCCGCCAGACCGGCCAGCCGGTGGAGGAGCTTTACGCCGAGGCACTGCGGGTGCGCGGCAGGTTTGTCGTCGGAACCGTGCTGTTCGGCGCGTTTGTCGGACTCGTATTTGGTGTGACGCTGATTTCGATTTCCGAGCCTCACGAGAGGAACGTCTACGATCCGGACCCTGCGGACTGTGTGTCGTGCGGCCGGTGCTATGTGTACTGCCCGAAAGAAATTGTCCGGGTGAAGCGGATACAAAGCAGGAATGTCATTCCGCTGACGCCGGTTCAAAGCAATCCAAAGAGTTAAAATCATGCAGCCAGCCACCCAGAACTCCACTTCGCCCACCGCCGGCCACTGGCCACAAGCGCAGGTCCGCACCGCCATCGTCGCGGGCGCCTTCTGCGTCATCATCGCGGCGCTGATGCTCATCAACCATCTCCAAAGCCGATCCTTCGATCCACTGGCCGCACCCGAACTGGTCCGGATGAAGGCGTCGCTGGTCCAGAACCCCGACGACGAGGCGCTGAAGAAGCAGGTTCGCATGGTGGATTACAACCTGCGCCGGCACCATTCCCGCCACATCCTCCTCGCCGAGCGCGCCGGGTTGCTGCTGATTGTGGGCGCGTCAGTGTTCCTGTTCGCCGTCCAGTCTGCCATCTATCGCCGGAAACTGCCGAAGACGCAAAAAACCGAGCGCACCCATGAAACCGAAGACCATGCCGCCGCGACAGCGCGACTGGGAGTGGCAATGCTCGGTGTGATGCTCGGCGCTGCAGCGTGGGCGATGGCTGCGGAAACGACGACGCTCATTCCGGCGCAAACAGCGAAAGCCGCGGCAACCACGGGGACAGCCGCAGCCGGCTCTCTGGCTCCGACGACGCCATTCCCAACGCCGGAGGAACTCAAGCAGAACTGGCCGCGCTTCCGCGGACCCAGCGGCTCCGGCATCTCCGCCTACGCGAATGTCCCGACGACCTGGAATGCGAAGACTGGCGAGAACATTTTGTGGAAGGCGCCCGTGCCAATCATCGGTCCGAACTCGCCGGTGCTCTGGGGCAACCGCGTGTTCCTTGCCGGTGCGGTGGAGAAGAAGCGCGAGGTTTACTGCTACGATGCCACAAGCGGAAAGCTGCTCTGGCAGAAACAGGTCGGCGACCTGCCCGGCACCGATCCCGAAGCACCGCAGGTGATGGACGAGGGCGGTTTCGCGCCTTCGACGATGGCGACCGACGGCCGTCGCGTCTATGCGATCTTCACCAACGCCGACGTGGCCGCGTTCGACTACAATGGCAATCGTGTTTGGGCGCGAAACCTCGGCAAGTTCGACGACAGCTACGGTCACGCCTCGTCGCTGGAAACCTATCGCGATAAATTGTTGATCCAACTCGACCAAGGCACGGGCAAGGACGGCAAATCCAAGGTTATTGCGCTCGAAACCGCCACGGGTAATACCGCGTGGGAATCGGCGCCACGGCCCGTGCCCGGCTCGTGGTCATCGCCGATCCTCATCAACACCGGCCAACGCGATTTGTTCATCGTGGCCGCCAAACCCTGGGTCATGGCTTACGATCCAGCCACAGGCAAGGAGATCTGGCGCGCGGAGGCGCTCTCTGGCGAAGTCACTCCCTCGCCGGTCTTTGGTGCGGGCTTGCTGTTCACCGCGATCGAAGGCGAAAAACTTGCCGCCATCAAACCCGACGGCAGCGGCGACGTGACCAAGACGCACGTTGTGTGGAGCGCCGAGGATGGCCTGCCGGACGTTTCCAGTCCGCTCTGCGACGGCAAGCGCGTTTATCTCGCAACCTCCGCAGGCCAGATTACCTGTTTTGAAGCGACGAAGGGCAAGAAACTTTGGGAGAAGGAACTGGACAACATGAGCTTCAAATCGTCGCCCGCCCTCGCTGGCGACAAGGTTTACATCTTTGGCGACAAAGGCGCCTGCGTCGTTCTGCAAGCCGGCGACACCTACAAGGAAGTGGCACGCGCCGAGCTTGGCGAGGAAGTGCTCTCATCCCCCGCGTTCGCCGATGGCCGCATCTACATCCGCGGCAAGAAGTCGCTCTTCTGCATCGGCAGCAAGGCGAAGTGAGTTGCTGCTTGCCGACGGTGTGCCAGACCCGGGTTTCCCAACCGGGGCGGCTCGTTACTTCGCCTTGACCTCCGTCCAGTAGCGGTCGCGGAGTTGCAGGCTTTCGCCAAGGTCGCCGAGGAAATCGCACTGTTTCAGCGCTGCATCATCCGGGTAGCGCGCCGGATCGGCGAGCAATGCCGGTTTGATGAACGGTTGCGCCGCGTCGTTGGCGCAAGCGTAGCTCATGGCGTTGACCACCGCCGCGATGTTCTTCCCCTCCAGCATGTAGTTGATGAAGGCGTGCGCCGCCTCGACGTGCCGCGCGCTTTTCGGGATGCAGAGATTGTCCACCCACACCGTGCAGCCTTCCTTCGGGATCACGTAGGCGAGGTTCTTGTCCTCATCGCATGCCTTGGCCAGTTCGCCGCTGTAGCCGTGGGCAATCCACACATCACCGCTGCGGAGGATGCCGGCAAAGTCCGACGAGTTGTAGGTTTTGACCAGCGGCTTCTGTTTGATCAGCAAGTCTCGCGCTGCGGCCAACTCCGTGGCGTTCGTTGAGTTTGCCGGGTGGCCGAGCACTCGCAGCGACACGCCAAAGCACTCGCGCATGTCGTCGAGCATCAAAACGCGCCCCTTCCACCGTTCCTCAAACACCGCTGCCCAACTGTCCAGCACGGTCCCCACTTTTGCCTTGTTGTAGGCAAATCCGGTCGTGCCCCACAAATACGGCACGCTGTGCGCGTTGCCCGGATCGCACGGCGGGTTGCGGAACTTCGCTGTGATGTTGCCGAGCTTCGTCAGTTTCGCGTGGTCGAGTGGTGTCAGAAGACCCTGCTTGATCAGGATTCGCACCATGTAATCCGTCGGCACCACAATGTCATAGTCGCTCGCGCCTGATGCCAGCTTCTCCAGCACTGCTTCGTTCGAGTCGTAGACGTCGAACTTCACCTTGATGCCGGTTTGCAGGGTGAACTGGTCCAGCAACTCCTGCGTGATGTAGTTGGTCCAGATATAGACATTGAGCCGCTTGCCGTCATCTCCGCCGCCGCAACCGCTCAGCCAAAGGCCACCCGTTACTGCGCAGCCAATCCACAACCCGCAACCCAATATCCAACATCGCAGCCGTCGTTTCATCTCGCCGGATGTTGCAACCGGTGTGCCGTCGCAATCAAGCCAATCGTTACCACCAGCAGCAGCGTGCTCACCGCGTTGATCTCCGGTGTCACGCCCGTTTTCACCATTGAGTAGATCTGCAACGGCAGCGTCGTCGCGCCCGGCCCCGCCACGAACGACGTGATGATGTAGTCGTCAATCGAAAGCGTGAACACCAGCAACGCGCCCGCGACCACGCCCGGCGCAATCACCGGCAGCGTGACACGCCAGAACGTCTGCCAGCGGTTCGCGCCGAGATCCATCGCCGCTTCCTCCAGCGACCGGTCAAAGCCCGCCAGCCGCGCCTGCACCACCAGAGCCACATAGCTGATGCTGAACGCAATGTGCGCCAGAATCACCGTTGTCAGGCTCAGCCGCATCGCGGCGCACCCGAACAAACTCACAAGCGCTGCGCCCACCACGATTTCCGGCACGATCACTGGCAGATAGAGCAGTGACCGCGTGGCGCGTCTGCCGGGGAAATCGTGGCGCGCCATGGCCAGGCCCGCCATCGTCCCGATCACTGTTGCCACGACCGTTGCAACGGCGGCAACGATGAGGCTGTTGGCGACGGCGTGACCGATCAGCTCATCACGGAACAACACGCGATACCAATCCAGCGTGAAGTCCTTCCAGACGGCCGTCTGCCGCTCGGAGTTGAACGAGAAAGCGACGAGGACCGCGATCGGCGCATAAAGAAACGCGTACACAAGCCACGACACCGCCTGCAACACAGGCGCTCCACGTTCCACGCTCCGCGCTTCATGCTTCACAGCGCCTCCTCCTCCCCGCGCCGTTTCGCCCACGTCGCATACGCCCACAGCAGCGCCAGCACGAACGCCGTCAGCACCAGCGCGACCGCGCTGCCGAAAGGCTTGTTCAGCGCTGGGCCGAATTGGTTCTGAATCAGGTTGCCGACCAGCATGCCCTTCGCGCCACCGAGCAGATCCGGCGTGATGAACGTGCCGAGGCTCGGGATGAACACCAGCATGATACCCGCCACGGTTCCCGGCATTGCCAGCGGCACCGTCACCCGCCAAAACGCGGCCGCCGCGCTCGCGCCGAGATCGCGCGCCGCCTCCAACAGGGAGCGGTCGAGTTTCTCCAGCGAGGCGTAGATTGGCAGCACCATGAACGGCACCTCGGCATACACCTGCCCGATCATCACCGCCAACGGCGTGTAGAGCAGCGTCAGCGGCTCGTGGATCACGCCCAGCGCCATCAGCAGCGAGTTGATGACGCCTTGATCGCGCAGGATGAACATCCACGCGTAGGTTCGCACCAGAAAGCTCGTCCAGAAGGGAATCACCACGAGGGCCAGCAGCAGATGTTTTCTCTCCGGCGGCGCCTTCAGCGCGATGTAGTAGGCCACCGGATAGCTCACCAACAGGCAGATCACCGTCGTGGCCACCGCGATCCACGCCGACCGCGCGTAGATGACGGCGTATCCCGGCTCGAAACTGCGGATATAGTTGGCCAGCGTCGGTCCGGCTACAATTCCGCCGTAAAGCCCGCGCTGTTGCAGGCTCAGCCACAGCATGATCGCCAGCGGAGCGAGAAAAAGCAGCCCCAGCACGAGCCACGTCGGCGAAATAAGAAGAAGCGTGGAATGAGACCCGGCAGGGCAGGGCAGACGTCTCGCCGATTTGTTGATGGATGATGGGACGGGCGAGGTGCCTGTCCTGCGTTGCCTGTCGTTCATTGCAGTGGCACTTCGTGTCGTTTTTCCCACTTCACCCACACGCGATCGCCCGATTTCAGCCGCGACACCGCGTCGGGCACGCCGTCGTTCTGCTCGATCACCGTCAGCAGTCTGCCATCCATCGTACGCGCCAGCCACCGCGTTGTCCCGCCTTGGTAAACCTTGCCCTCCACCTTTGCCTCGACCGCGCCCTCGACAGCCGTTACACGCAACCGCATCTTCTCAGGCCGCACCACGAACCCGTCGAAGAAATTCACCGCGCCCATGAATTCCGCCACGAACTTCGTTTTTGGCCGCTCAAAGACCTCTTCCGTCGTGCCCACCTGCTCGACCTTGCCAAGATTCATCACCGCCACGCGATCCGCCAGCGTCAGTGCCTCCTCCTGGTCGTGCGTGACAAAGACGAACGTGATGCCCACGCGCCGTTGGAGCGTCTTCAGCTCCATTTGCATTTCCTTGCGCAGCTTCACATCCAGCGCCGCCAGCGGTTCGTCAAGCAGCAGCACCTTCGGGTGCAGGATCAGCGCTCGCGCCAATGCCACGCGTTGCTTTTGGCCGCCGCTGAGTTGGTCCGGCTTGCGATCACCGAGACCTTCCATCCGAACCAGTTGCAACATCTCCTCGATTCTGGATTCTGAATTCTGAATTTTGGATTGATAGCGAAGACCGAACGCGACGTTCTCGGTCACAGTGAGGTGGGGGAAGAGGGCGTAGTGCTGGAAGACTGTGTTGACCGGTCGCTCGTTGGCCGGCACACGGGCCATGTCCACCCCATCGAGAATCACGCGCCCCGTATCCGGTTGCTCGAAGCCGGCGATGAGCCGCAGTAATGTTGTTTTGCCACAGCCGCTCGGTCCCAACAGGGCAAAGAATTCCCCGCGCCTGATATCCAGCGTCACCCCGTGCACCGCAGGCGTGGCGTCGAAGTGCTTCTCAACCGCATCGAATCGCAGGATCACGTCGCTCATATCGCAAGCCAGGCACTCCTCTCTCTGGCCGGAATATTCTCCAAACTGGTCGCTCAAGGCCAGACAAGAGTAATGAGTCTGGAAACCCGTTCTGTAATCCGACAGACGGGAGTCTCGGGCTTATTTGCCACGATACACGCACCGCGCCGTGCAGGTTTCCTGCACGCCGATGGCGCTCAAGCCCGGCAGCGCCGGCTTCAGCCTCCGCCAGATCCACCGAGCCAGATTCTCGCTTGTGGGATTCTCCAGTCCTGGCACCTCGTTCAAATAGTAATGGTCAAGCTGTTCGTAAACCGGCCGGAACGCTTTCGTGATGTCCCCGTAGTCCACCAGCCAGCCGCGCTTCTCATCCACCGTGCCGGTGACGTGAACCTCAATCCTGAAACTGTGCCCGTGCAGCCGGGCGCACTTGTGTCCCTTCGGTGCTTTCGGCAACGCATGTGCTGCTTCGAACGTGAAATCCTTGATCAACTCAACTTTCATAGAATCAAATCGCCGACTCGCGGCCGGCTCCCATGGGTTAATAACAACGACGGCCGCTGCATCTCGCCAAGCGAACAATAACGGTCCGCCCGCGCCATCGCGACCACTTCCTTCAGCGAAAAACCAACGAAACCGATGGTGGAAAGCGGCAGTTGTTTCCCCAACTTCGATGCCAGGGATTCAATTGGCCGCACGAAAATAAACCGGTTCAGCGGCGACGGCGCCCAGCCATCGCGCTCGTCCAGCACCACCGTCCAGTGGGTCGAACCTTGGCTGGCCCACACACGTCCGCGAAAATTCCATTCGTTGCGTGCTCGCGCAATAGCTGCTGCGTTCGCAAAGTCCAACTCGACGCGCGGCCAGAGCCGGTCGAACCGTTCCATCTCACGCGCCAGCCCTCCTGCAAAGGCCGCCGCGTCGCCGCGCACATAGAAGCACTGGGGCGACATGCAGCCTTGCTGGTCCCACAATGAAGCGTCGCGGGCTGCGGCGGCGATTGCGGATTGCGAAACGCAGCCTGCGGAATGACAGAAGTTGACCATGCCGATGCTGACGCGATGACCAAAACGCAAGAAGGTGGCGCCAGCGCCTCGCCGCCGACGCTTCTGCAGGGATGAAAGGGTTTCATCGTCACCGTAGGCCACGACGATGTCCGCTCCTCGATATGCCTCGCGGTTGTGAGTCAATTTCACGCGGCGCGCCAGTTTGGGGTCAACAGTCACAAGCGACTCCATGAGCAACGCCGGCATCGGATCGCCCGTGGCGGGTTTCACGACATTTTGGACACCGCTGAGCAAGCCGATGACGACACTGACGATGCCAGAGTTCGGGAGGTTGCCGGAAAGGATATGGCAGACCGTGGAACGCGGAGCGTGGAGCTTGGAGCATAAGGCTTCGCGCCGTTCAAGTTCCTCGACGTTCGCCGCAATGTCCGTGAACAGCTCGCGCAAGCCCAGTTCCACCATTGCCGGGGAAAAAGCTGTGAGTTCGCGTTTGGCGCGGGTCATCCAAGGGCTGTTGTGTTTCAGCCAGAGGCGTGCTGCGGCAGCGATGGTTCGTCCTGCGGTCATCATGGCACCATAAGCGAGCATCCTCGCGCCTCCGCCTGCTGCGCGCGGCCAATCAACTCGAACCCGCTGCCGCGTCTCACGCCGACATCCTCGGTTTGGATCGCAATGGCTGAGGCTCGATTGGCGAGGTCAACGATGCGGATCAGCCCGTGTTCTCCTTCACTCGCCTCACGGTTGGTTTCAGGGTCAATCACCTGCACCCGCGTCCATGGCGGGCCATGAAAGATTGCGGATTGCGAAGGCGCGTAGAATTGCGATGACAGCTCGCACATGCCGTATTCGCTGACGATACTTGTGCGCGGCACCTGGAGTCTGTGGGAGATCAAGGCGTGAAGTTCTTCGCGTGGCACTTCGCGCGAGCGGCCCTTGTAGCCGCCAGTTTCCATCACGCGCGAACCCGGCGGCAGTGGGAGCGACTGGATTGCGTCAAGCAGGCGGACGAAAGCGAAAGCGGTGCCGAGAAGCAGAATTTTGGATTTTGGATTTTGGATTTTGGATTGAACGGCCGCAACGAGTGCGGGGCCATCTTCGAGCACGGCGGCGCCGGCGTAGGCTGAGCATGGCGCGCCCAGCTTGCGACGAACAGTTTCCATCATGTGGACCAATGACGAATGGGGTGCTTCTGCCGGAGTGGGTGTAAGAATGATGAGCGCGGGACAGGAGTCCTGTCTGTTTGTTGCTGGTGGCAGGGCAGGGGGGATGCCCATCCCGCTCTGGAACATCGGCCAAAGCGCAGCTTCGTAGAGCCCCAACGTAGCCGCGCTGTGAAAATGCCGGCTGTGACAATGTGCGGTGGTGCCGCTGCTGTGAAAGACGGTGGTGCGTTGCTTTGGCGGGAGCGTCGTCAGTTGGACGTTCTTGAACGCGGTCGTCGGCACGGCGGGAATCTGCGTCCAGTGCGCCACATTGCGCGGCTCGCGTCCGAGCGACTCACAGTAGCCGCGATACGGCTGGTTCAGAGCGAATTGGTGGCGAAAGAGCGCCAGAGCGAGCGAGTCAAACCCGGCGTCAGTGAAACGTCGTTCGGTCCCGCGGGCGATTAAATCGAGAATACGAGCATCGAGTTCTCCGGCAGGCGGAGGCTTCGGGGCAGAGAACTGAGTTTTCTTTCGCGCGGTTTTCATTCGCTGGTTCGGCCGCAAACAGCGGAGGCAAAGCCTCACACATTATTTTGTCAATTGGGCAATTTCTCGAGCGGCGAAGTCTAGTTCCTTTTCGCGAATGGTCAAGGGCGGTGTGAGCGTCAGCACGTTGCCACGTTCGCCGCCGCCGAGCGCCAGGATACCGCGGCGCAACAGGCGCTGGACGACGCGCTGGCAGGCGGCGGCGTCCGGCAACTCGACGCCTTTCATGAAGCCGAGGCCGCGGCCGGGCAGGCGATCCTGGAGTTGGCGGACACGCTCGTCGAGTTTCTGCCGCTTCATCTCGCCGATGGCGGCCAGTGCCATCGCGCAACCGAGCGGGTTTCCGAGATGAGTGCAGGTATGGAGCGCCTCACCGGCGCTTTCGGGCCAGGCGTCCATCACATCGTTGCGGCCGACGCAGGCAGCAATGGGAAAGCCGTTGCTCATGGACTTGCCAACGCAGATGAGGTCAGGCACGACGCCCCAATGCTCGACGGCAAACCATCGGCCTGTGCGACAGAAGCCGGTGAAGATCTCGTCGGCGATCAGCAGCGCGCCGCATTCGTCGCAAACCCGGCGGAGCATCGGCAGAAAATCTGGCGGCGGCACGACCACGCCTCCGCGGCCGAGGATCGGCTCGACGATCACGGCGCCGATGCCGCGTTCGTTTTGGTCGAACGCGGCGCGCACGGCCGATTCGGTTGGCGCGACGTGAACGGTGAAACCGGGCAACTGCGGATGAAACGGTGCGCGAAAAAAGCTCCAGGCCGTCGCGTCGAGCGCGCCGTACGTCAGGCCGTGGTAGGCGCCGGTAAAGGCGATGACGCCGGGCTTGCCAGTGGCGAGCATGGCGGTTTTTAACGCGGCTTCGACGGCTTCGGAGCCGGAATTGGCAAAGAGGGTTTTGCCGGAATCGTGGGTCCCGATGGAGCGTGACCACCGCTCGAAGGTCAGTGCCGAGAGTTCACCGGCGAGGCGGACCTTCAACTCGTTTGGATGCACATCGCCCATGGCGTGAGCCAGCCTGCCGAGTTGGCGGCGGGCGGCGGCGGTAACATGCGGGTTGTTGTGACCGACGCTGGCGACGCCAAACGCGGCAGTCAGGTCGAGGTAGCGGTTGCCGTCGGCGTCCCAGATATTGCAGTCGCGCGCCCGCTCCCAGAAGATCGGCCAGTTGGCGCTTACGAACGTCGTGTTTTGACATTCGTGCCGCCGGAGCTGACGCGCCTGCGCGCGCGAGCGTGAACCGGGAACCCGTGTTTTGAGAAGTGGCAGCACTACACTCCTTTCGCCGTCGGTTCCCAGATGTATTTGTGCATCTGGAGTTGGAAACGGACCGGCAGTTTGTCGGCGAGCATCTGTTCGACCAGTTGGCGCATCGCGATCGGGTGCTGATCCGGCGAGGCGGGTTTTAGCTCCAGATCGCGTTGATCCGGCAACAAAGGATGCGCCCACGAGAACAGCACACTGCAAATGGCCGGTAAACGCCAGCGTTCGAGTTGCCGTTTGGCCCAGTCGTAGTCCTCGCGCGTGGCGATGACGAATTTCACCTCGTCGCTGGCGCGCAGCATTGGAATGTTCTCCCAGCGATTCTGCTCGCACTCGCCGCTGCTGGGGCATTTCAGATCCATGATGCGAACGACACGTGAATCCACCAGACCGATATCGAGTGAGCCACTGGTTTCCAGCAGTACCGTGTAGCCAAGGTCGGCCAGTTGCGTCATGAGCAGCAGCGAGTTGGACCGCAGGAGCGGCTCGCCACCCGTGATCTCGACGAGCCTGCAATCGAACGCGGCGACGCGATCCACGATCTTGTCCAGTGTCATCCGCGCGCCTTGGGTGAAGGCATAAGCGGTGTCGCACCAGGAGCAGCGCAGATTGCAGCCTGTGAGCCGCACAAAAACGCACGGCAGGCCGGCGCGGGTGCTCTCGCCCTGGATGCTCTTGAAGATTTCGTTGACGATCAATGTTTCGGCCACGACGGGACGCTAACAGAGCGGTTTTGGAGCGTCAAACGGCGACTTTCACCCTCAGCGGCCTTTGCCGTAGCTGAGCAGCCGCATTGCGTTGAGAATGACCACGAGGCTGCTGATCTGGTGGGCAACGGCGCCGCCGATGAGGCTGACGATGCCGTGCATCGCCGAACTGATCATCACGACATTGAACAGGAGCGCGAATGCCAAACCTTGCTGGATGATTCGCAACGTGTGGCGACTCAATCCGATCGCGAACGCCACCTTGCGGAGGTCGTCCGCAATCAACGCGATATCCGCCGCGTCGTGCGCCGCGTCAGTGCCGCTGACGCCCATCGCAACGCCGACGTCAGCCGTGGCGAGAGCGGGCGCGTCGTTGACGCCATCGCCCACCATGGCCACCGCGCCATACGCCTGGCGCAGCGATTCGACGTGTGCGGCCTTGCGTTCCGGCATGACGTTGGCCTCCACGTCAGCGATGCCAAGGCGCGTGGCGATGGAGCGGGCCACACGAGGATTGTCGCCGGTGAGCATGACGATTTTCTCGATGCCGAGCCGCCGCAATTCTGCCACGGCGTCGCCGGCCTGGGTGCGCGGCTCATCGCTGACGCAAATGATGCCGCAGACCTTGCCGTCGTGTGCCACCATCAGGGTGGTGTGGCCGTGCGACTCGTGCTCGTCAAGGTGCTCGCCGTGGTTGGCGTCGAGCGTCACGTCGTGCCGTTCCAGCAGCGAACGTTTGCCGACAAGGATGCGCTGGCCGTTGTGCCGCGCCGACACACCCTCGCCGTGATGCGCCTCGAACGACGTCGGGTCCGGCACCGGCAATTGCATCTCGTCGGCGTGCTCCACCACGGCGCGGCCGAATGGATGCTGGCTCATCTTTTCCGCCACTGCCGCCAGCGCAATCATCTCCGCCGCGCTATGCTCCGGGCAGAACTGTTTCACGTCGGCTACCGACGGCTCGCCGCGCGTCAACGTGCCGGTCTTGTCGAACACGACCGCCTTGAGCCGGGCGGCGGCTTCGAGATACTGGCCACCTTTGATGAGCACGCCTTCTTGCGCGGCGCGGGCAATGGCAGCGACGATGGCCGTTGGCGTTGCCAGCACCAACGCACACGGGCAGGCGACGATTAATACGGTGATGGCGCGCGTCAGGTCATGTGTGAAGGCCAGCGTCAGCAGCGACAGCGAGATCATCAACGGCACCATCCATTGTGCCCAACGGTCCAGTGTGCGCTGGATCGGCGCTTCGCGTTGTTGCGCCGCCTCCACCAGCGCGGCGATTCGCGCCAGAGTGGATTCCGACGCAACGCGCATGGCGCGGACGATGAGAGCACCGGAGATGTTGAGCGTGCCACTGAAAACCTCGTTTCCCGCGATCTTGTCCACAGGCGCCGACTCGCCAGTGATGGCGGCTTGGTTGACGGAACTTTGGCCGCTCTCAACGGTGCCGTCCACGGGGATTTTCTCGCCGGGCCGCACGACGCAGAGATCGCCGACCTGCACCTGTTCGACGGCCACCTCCTCCTCGCGTGAGTCGCGGCGAACGCGGGCAATCAGCGGCATGTGTTCCATCAGGCTGCCGATGGCGTGGCGGGCGCGTTCGATGGTGAAGTTCTCCAGCAGTTCGCCCACTCGCATGATGAGCGCTACTTCCGCTGCGGCGAGGAACTGGCCGACGGACGCGGAGGCGATCACGCCTATGGCTACGAGCACGTCGGCGTTGATTTGGCGGCGAGCCAGCGTCTTCAACGCGGTCCAGACAATCGGATACGCTGCGAGTGCGGTGGCGGCAATCAGGATCGGATCCGAATGCAGCGCCCAGCCGGCGATGATTAGCGCGATCACAACGGCCACCGGCAGCCACGGCGCGCGCCACCACGGCAGGGCAGGCGCGGTGCCAGCCGGTCTCTCGAGGCCGTAGCCTGCCTTTTTGACCGCGGCGGTCAGCGCGCTCACGGTGGCCTGATGCGGGTCGAACTTACAAATGGCTTTGCCGGTGGCGGCATTGACGCTGACCTCAGCGACGCCAGCAACCGAGCGCAGAGCCTTCTCGACGTTTGCCGCGCACCCGGCGCACGTCATGCCGCTGACTTTGAACATTTCGATTTTCACAGGTTGAAGCAGGCGTTTCAGCCGGCCCGTTATTTCGGCCAACCCTAGCCGGCCCACGTCACCTGTCAACCACAGCCGGCAGGCTCCCAGCGAAGGCGCACTTGCCAGCGGTCGGTGAACATGCTGCAATGCGACGGGCGTGTTGGCAGAAGTTGACGGCGGTCTGAATGCCGAAAGGATAAACGATGAGAATGATGATTGTGGCGGCGTTGGTGTCGGGTCTGTGGTTGACGGATGTCTATGGCGGGGAAAAAGCCTCGGTGAAGCCCACGGTCTGCGTCACCCACGAGGATCAGCTTCCGGTGCAGGAGTTCACGTGGGGCTCGATCAAGTGGGCGTGCAACGGAAAACTCGCGCCCGGTGCGCAGCAGACCGTCGGTCTTGCCACCATCCTGCCGGGCCATGGCAATCCGCTCCATTTTCATCCCAATTGCGAAGAGGTGATCTACGTCCTTTCTGGTTGCGGCACGCACTTTTCCGAGGGCCAGACGATTACGCTGAAGCCCGGCACGACGCTTTGTATTCCGGTTGGTGTCAAGCACAAGCTGACCAACACCGGCGCCGAACCGCTTAAGACACTGGTGTCATTCTCCTCCGGCGACCGAAAGGCGGTGTTCCTGGAGACAAGCCCGTCGAAGTAAACGATTGCGACAACGCGAACATTCTCAATAATCTGCCTGAAACAACCCAACAGACTTATGGCGAAGAACACAAAAAACAAGACGCGGAAGATTCTGGTCATCCTGTCCAACCGGCTGAACCGGTCGAAAAAACCGTTGTATCTGGAATTGCTCTGCAAACCGGACGGCACCATTTTAAAGGAGACGCGGCTCAAGAAACTTCCCACTAAGCCGTGCTACGAGGAAGTCTGGCAGAACGACGACGGCAAATCGTCGTTGGACACATGCACGAGCATGTCGCGGTGCTATCGCCACGCTTTGGAGAAAGCCGCCGGCGATCGCCGGTCTTGAGCGAACGACTGGCCACGAGCAACAGCGTGTCCCTCGCTCGCCGCTGAATCTGCTCGATTCGTCGAGCCTTGAACGGCATCATTCGATCATGCTTGGTTGGTGGCAGCGTTTCCGAAACCACACGAAAATCGCTGTGCCGGCTCATCTCGTCAAAGGTGAGCGTGGCGAACAGGCAGCAGCGCGTTATCTACGGCAGCGCGACTATAAAATCCTCACGCGTCGCTTCCACGGCAAGCATGGCGAGATTGATCTCGTGGCGCGCGACGGTGAGGTGCTGGCGTTTGTGGAGGTGAAGACGCGCGGCAGCGACCGGTACGGCGCGGCGGCGGACGCCGTGAACCGCGAGAAGCAGCGACATCTCGCCAGTTGCGCTCGCGAATACCTGCGGCTGCTTGGCAATCCGCGCATCCCGGTCCGGTTTGATGTCGTGGAGGTTTATATGGACGAGGCGGGAACAGCAGGCGAAGTGAGGCTGATTCAAGGGGCGTTCGCGACACGCCAGCCCTTGAGTGATTGATACCAGCCGCTTCAGAAATCGAACTGATCCACCTCCGCGGCCGTGACGATCATAGGCTCGCCGAGCAGGATTTCGCGGTTCTTGATCGCTCGCTGGATCGTCTTCGTGCGGGGCACCCCGTTGACAACCTCGGTGCTGGTGATAGCCAATTCGGTGCTGTCATCGCGCAACTGGCCCTTGGCGGCTTGCACGGCGGCCTGCACCGTGAAGTAACCGAGGTCCGCCGGATTCCACATTACGAATGACGGCACAATGCCGGCTTTCACGAATGCCCGCGCGCTGCCGGGCAGGCCCACGCCCGTGACGAATCGTTTCCGGTTGCCGGCCTTTACCACTTGGGCCGCGCTGACCAGCAGCTCGGGTGTCAGCGCGAAGATGCCTGTAATGTCCGGGTTCTTCTGCAACATCTCCTGCGTGGCGGCGAAGGCGGTGCTGGCATCCTCGCACCGCCTGATCTCCACAATCTGCATCGTTGGGCAGGCCTTGGCGATTTGCTCCCGTATGGCCTGCAGCCATTGCTGCTGCTGCGTCCCGGTGCGGGTGCTGGTGATGATCGCGGTTCGCGCCTTTGCGCCGGCTGATGAAATCATACTCTTCACTAATTCACGTCCCACCGCCTTGTCATTTGCCGGGTTGATGAACCACTCCCGCCCGCTGCGCTTCTCATCCGCATCGGTGTCAAACGTGATGACATGCACGCCGCTCTCCCGCGCCCGCTTGAGCGCTGGCGCCAACGCCATCGCCTCATGGGGCGCGATCACGATGGCGTCCATCCGGCGCGTGACAAGGCCGTCCACCGCCTCGATCTGTTCCTCCACTGAGCCGTCCACGGGCGCTTCGCAGAAAAACTGCACGCCGAGTTCCTTTGCCGCCTTGCGCCCGCCTTGGGCGCACGCTTCGAAGTAAGCGTCGCCTTTTGCCTTCACAATCATTGCAACACGTGTCGCCGGTGGTGGCATGGGTTTCTCGCAACCAGCGAGCAGCGCGCAGAGACCCAGCAACAGAGCGGCGTAGAGTTTCGGAAACATGCGTCGCAGGATAGCGGCTGGTTGCGAAAAAGAAAGTTTGGAAATTGCCGCCGCGACTTCCTATGCTGTGGATTACTACTAAGGAGTCGCCATGTTGATTCGAGGCAAACACGCAGTTACCGGCCAGGTTGTGGACATCCGTGTCAACGACGCCAACGGTGCCATTGCTGACGTTGCGCCACTGGATCCGGCCCGCGCGCCGGATTTCGGCAGCGGCGACCTCTTTGTCGCGCCGGGTCTCTTTGACATCCACATCAACGGTTTCGCCGGCGTGGATTTCCAGAACCCGGCCCTCGTCGCCGCCGATCTGGCTCACGCCACCCGCGAGCAGTTGCGCCACGGCACCACCCAATATCTCGTGACTATTGTCAGCGAAGCGCACGACCGCATGGCCGCGTGTTTTCGCGCCGTCTCTCGCGCGCGGGAAGAACAACCGGAGCTGGCGCACGCGATTCCTGGTTTTCATCTCGAAGGGCCCTATATCTCTGCCGAGGATGGGCCGCGCGGTGGGCACTATCGCGACGTGTTGCGACCGCCTTCTTGGGAGGAATTTCAACGGTTTCAGGACGCCGCTGGTGGACGCATCAAGCTCGTCACAGTTGCGCCGGAGTTGCCGGGCATGACGCGCTTCATCGAGCAAGCTGTCGCATCAGGCGTCGTGATCGGGCTGGGCCATAGCGGTGCCAACGCGCAGCAGATCGCCGACGCTGTCGCCGCCGGTGCGACTGTGGCCACGCATCTCGGCAATGGCAGTCACGCCGTTCTGCCGCGCCACGCCAACTACATCCAGGTCCAGTTGGCCGAGGACCGCTTGATGGCGGCATTCATTGCCGACGGTCATCATCTGCCGCCTTACGTCGTGAAGAACTTCATTCGTGCCAAAGGCGTTGCGCGCTCCATCCTCGTTACCGATGCCGTGCCACCCGCGGGCATGCCGCCGGGAATTTATCGTTACGGCCGCGTGGAAGTGGAAGCCAAGCCCGACGGCCTGATCTGCCTGCCGGGCACGCCTTACTTGTTCGGCGCGGCGACGACGCTGGAGAGGTGTGTTGCCAACGCCGTTGCGTGGGCCGGCATCTCGCTCACGGATGCCATCAGGATGGCCACCGAAAATCCCGCGCGGCTGCTCGGCCTTGCGCCGCGCGTGCTGGAAAAAGGCAGCTCGGCCGATCTCATTTTGTTTGCGCTGGAAGACAGCCGTATCCGTGTCACTGACACCGTGGTCAGAGGCCAACATTTTTCCTCGACGCCATAAGCCTATTGGTGAAGCCTATTAAAACCATGGACAAGCAACTCCAAATCATCGCCGCGCTGCTCGGCAGCGAAGTTCCCAACCGCCGCCTTGCCGCCGCCATCGTGCTCGGCGAACTCGCGCCCCCCGACGCCGATGTCGTGCGCGCGCTCGGCTCCGCGCTCGGCCACGCCGATGACACGCTGACCCGGGAGCTTGTCAACGCCCTCGGCCGCACGCGCCACAAGACGGCGTTCCCGTACTTGTTGCCGTTGCTGCTCAATGCTCCGCCCGCGCTTCGCGACGTCGCCGGCAAGGCGCTCGCGCAGCTCAAGATGGACATCGAGGCCGAACTGGAAAAAGTTTGGGTGAAGGCCGCCACGGTCCAAAAACTCGCGCTGATGGATGTCTTCGCGCGGCTCCACAGTGACGGAGCAACGCGGTTTCTGCTGACCGGCCTGTTCGATCCGGATTTCGAAATGGTCAAGGCCATCTGCGGCGCCATTCGCCGCCATATCAACGACGCCAACGAGGAGGAGCGGAAGGATCTGTTCAAACAAATCGCGAGCTTCCTGAAAACGCCGCGCGTGAAGAAAGACATGCGCGCCACCACCTCCTGTCTAATCCTGCTCGGCAGCCTCGGCAACCCTGCGGCGCGTTCGTTGCTGCTGGATTACATCGGCCCGAAACAGGTGGCGTTCGTCCGGCGCAACGCGTTGCAGTCGCTATCAAATCTGAGCCGCGACGGCGCGGGAGTGGACGCAATGATCAAGAAGGTCTTGCCGCTGCTCAAGGAAGAAGACCGCGAGAACGTTGTCAGCCCTGCCATCGCGCTGCTCGCTCCGCTGGAGTTTCCATCCAGCGTCGTCGGCGACCTGGAGAAGCTCGCCAAGAGCGAGAATACCGAGGTCCGCCGTTTCGCCGTGCGCAAGCTTGGCCACCAGACGGGCAAGAAGATTGTGGGCGCGATGCTCGACTGGCTCAGCGACGCCGATCAGGAAGTGCGCGACATTGCCGCGAAGGCGCTCTGCCGCATCGAGGACGCGACGCAGCCGTTGCTGGAAAAGCTCGGCAAGGTCACGACTGCCGACGACGCATGGAACGTCGTCAAGTTGTTGAAGCCGCACGCTGAACGGTTTGCGAAGGACGCGAAGAAGAAGCTCGCCGTGCGTTGCCTCGACCTGCTGGAGAAGAACGATCCGCGCGTCCCTGCCTACACGTGGCTGCTTCGCAACGTGGATGCCGCCGGCTTTAATGTCGAGATCGCCGAGGCCGGCGAAGATTTGCGCCAGCGCAAAAAGTTCGCCGCCGCAGTGCAATCATTGCGCTTGCTGGCGAATACCGAGTTGTTCAACGCGACGGTGCGTTATCAACTCAGCTTCAGCGGATTGAAAACTTCCCCGAAGGACCTCTCGCCTGGCCGCCGCGGCGAGGATCCGTGTCTGCGCGGTTTCACGGCGCTCATGCGCGATCCCTCGTTCAAGCTTCTCGACAGCCTCGCCAAGGACAAGAAGCTGCTGGAACCGGAAGACGTTTTCTATCTCGGCTTCCACTTGGCCGAGAGCGCGCTTGGCCACGAGCGGCAGTTCAGCCAGCAGATCTTCGAGTTCCTCATCAAGACCTGGCCCAAGAGCGAGCAGGCCAAGGCCGCAAAGAACAAGCTTAAGACGGAAGGCAAGAACGAGGGCGCGAAAGCCTAGTTCGCCGCCATCTCCGTCGCCGCAGACAGGAAGGATCGCATCATGCCAGCCATGAAAAAGAAGTCCCACAAGCAGCCGAAGAAAGCTGCTGTGCCGGCGGACAAAACCTCCATTCTCAAGGAAATCTTCGCCCGCACGCGCACGCCGGAGTTTGAGCGTTACCTGAAGAATCTCATCGTCGAGATTTGCAAGTTCAACACGACGCCGAACCCGAATGTATCGGTCATGCGCGAGGCGGAGGACGGTTGCTTCCGAATCCTTGAGCGCGAACTGAGCGGCATCAGCTTTGCCGGCGCGCGCATGGAACGGCGGCCGATCAATCCCGCGATCAAGTCGCATCCAAATTACTCGCTGCTCCATTTTACCAAGACGTCGCAGCGGCCGGACGGCCTGACGCCGGAGGAAACCTACGCCGGGCGCGGCAATCTCCTCTACATCATCCCCGGCGGCGGTGGCAGTGGCGGGCAATCGGTGGCGGTGAACAGCCATGTGGATGTTGTGGCGCCGTATTTTCCACCGCGCGCCGAAGGCAAGCTCGTCCACGGCCGCGGTTCAGCCGACGACAAGGGGCCGACCATTTGCGCGGTCGCCGCGCTGAAGGTGCTCTCCGAAGTCATGGCAAAGGCCGGGCTGAAGTGGAACAAGAACGTCGTCATGATGGCCGTCGTCGAGGAGGAAACAGGCGGCAACGGTTCGTTGTCGCTCGCGTTGGACCGCGAGCTTAAGAAGCTTTACGACAGCATGATCGTGCTGGAGATTACCAGCCTCAAACTCCATCCGGCCAACCGCGGCGCGGTCTGGTATCGCGCCGACCTGAAGAAGGTTGCAGGCGCGTCGCTGTTCGAGATGGCCGCGTTCGTGAACGAGGAAATGGAGAAGGAGGGCGCTGCAATCCGCGCCGAGAGCCGCCACGATCTTTTCCCGCAGCGGCCTGTGCAGACGTGTCACGGCATCATAGGCTCTTTTGGCGAGCATCCGAGCCGCATTTGCGGCGAAGTGAAGTTCGCGATTCAATTCGATGGCGCACCAAGCAAGAAGGCGGAACTGCTCGTGCGCGACTGTCTCGAAACAGGACTGGCCGCTTACACCGGCCTCTACGGCGACAAAAGCAAAGTCATCGAAGCTGCGACCGGCAAACCGATGGTGCCGGTCCATTACGATTTCGCCTGCGAGGGCAACGGCTTTGTAGTAACCGTGCACGGCGCGACCGGCCACATGGGCGCGATTCGTGAGCGCGACGGTGCCATCACCAAGATGGCACACTTGGTCCGCAGTCTTGCGCAATCGAGGCCGAAGATCGAAGCCACGGTCGGCGGCGCGATGCGGCTGGAACTGGGCGGCAAGCCTTGCGGCGACGTGCTGGTTCTTGAAGGCGGCCAGGGCTTCGTGCCGACCCACCACATCAACGAAGTCATGGACCGGATGCGCAGGGCGGCGCAACGTGGAGCTGAGACTTATCTGCGGCGGCTCGGCCGGCCGGAGCGTGGGGAGGACGTGGTGAGGGTCACCTACGAGAAGCTTCATAACGTCGCGTTCGACGGCGACCCCGACTCGCCCTCGATGCGCAACGCCATCAGCGCGGCCAAGGAAACCGGCATCTGGAAGGACGAGCCCATCCTCGGCTGGACGGTGTCGTGCGACGCGCGGCTGTTTGCAACGGAGTATCCGGGCATGCCCGTGCTGACCTTCGGCCCCGGCACGCTGGCTCACGCGCATTCGGACCAGGAGCAACTCTCGCTGGAGGAAGCGCGCGCCGCGGTGGAATTTATCGCAATGTTTCTCTTGAAACAAACTGGCACCATCTGACAGAACAACAATCATGAAAACCAAACTCCGTCTCGGCATCATCGGCGCGGGCTCCGTCGTCCGCGAGATTTACCAATACCTTTACTTCCGCAGCAGTTTCACACCGCAATTGGAGATCTGCGCCGTCGCTGACCCGAACGAGCAATATCGGAACTGGTTTGGCGACCTTGCGGGCCTGCCGGCCGACCGGCGCTTCAGCGACTACAAGGAGTTGATCGCGAAGACCGAGCTTGACGCAGTGCAGATCAATACGCCGGATCACCTGCATTGCGCGCCGACGGTGGCGGCGTTGAACGCGGGCCTCGACGTTGTCGTGCCGAAGCCGACGGCCGCGACGCTCAAGGACGCGCACGCGATGATCGAGGCGGCGAAAAAGACGGGCCGTTTCCTCGGAGTGGATTTTCATAAGCGCGAGGACCCGCGCATCAAGGAGGCTGAGGCGCGTTTCCAGGGTGGCCGCTACGGACAATTCCAGGCAGCGGTGTTCTACATGCTCGACAAACTCAGCGTGGCAGACCCGAACCATTCGCCGCGCTTTTTTGCATCGCCCGACTTCGCCGAGAGAAACACGCCGGCGTCGTTCCTGACGGTCCATATGGCGGACGCGCTGATGAAGATCGTCAACCTCGCGCCGATGCAGGTGCGCGCCGTCGGCTACTCACAGAAGCTGCCGTCACTGAAACCCATCGCGGTGAAAGGTTACGACCTCGTGGACACGGAGATTCTGTTCAGCACCGGTGCCATCGCGCACATTCTCACCGGCTGGGCGCTGCCCAACTCCGCGTGGTCCACGACCGTGCAATCCAGCCGCATCATCTGCTCCGATGGCATGATTGATCTTGGCCTCGACCAGCCCGGCTTGCGCGAGATTCACGCCGACGGCATCGTCGAGGTCAATCCGCTCTTCAAGAACTTCGAGAAGGACAACACCGTGAGTGGTTACGGCATCGGCAGCCCCGGCCGTCTCTACCAGCAGATTCTTGCGTTTCGCAACAACAAGCTGTCCGCCGCCGAGCGCGAGGCGATGAACAGCCCGATCACGCTTGGCTTCTACACGGCACTGGTGCTGGAGGCTGCCGAGAAAAGCTTGGCCGAGGGTGAGAAGCTCGCCACCGGCGCGACGATCGGCGCGACCATTGACCTGCGGAAACTTGTGGTGCAGCAACTCGGTGCAGACGTCGCCAAGCAATACAAACTGAGTTGAGCGTTCAGGCGAACGTCTGAACCTACGTCCCGGCTTTCCCTGTTGCAGGCGGGGCGGCCAGATGTCCGACGATGTCCATGACCAGTTGCGCAGCATTTTGTGCTGCCACGGCGGTGAACGAGTCCACATCTTGGAGGGCGTTGTGATCCGCGCGGTCGCTGATGGAACGGATGACCAGCCATGACACGCGCAGGTCGCGGCAGACTTGCGCCACCGCCGCTCCTTCCATCTCCACCGCGTCGGCTCCGAGCGTCTTGCGCAACTCGGCTTTCTTTGCAGGCGACGCCACGAAGATATCTCCGGTTGCGACAATGCCCTTGATGATCCGTGGATGGCGCTCGCCCTCGCTCGTCTTGATGTCAGCGAGCTTGATGCGGTGGCCGGCCGCTTCTGCCAGCGCCATCAGCCGCGCGTCCGGCTCCACGAACAGGGGATTGCGTTGCCACGTGACCGGGCTTTTCGTGCCGCGCACCTCCATGCCCTCGGCTCTGAGTGTGCCGAAATCGTGCTGGGCTGTCTTTGCCGCGATGACGATGTCACCTGGGTGCAGGTCCGGGTTGATGCCGCCGGCAATGCCGCAGAAAATGATCTCGCTGGGCTGATAGTGTTCGATGAGCAGGGTGGTGACCATGGCTGCGTTGACCTTGCCGATGCCGCTGCGGCAGACGATCACGCTGCGCCCCTTCAGCTTGCCGCTGGCGAAGTGAATGCCGCGCAGTACTTCCTCTTTCGGGCCAGCGAGCGCTTGGTACAGCAGCGTCAGTTCATCGTCGAACGCGCCGAGAATGCACGTGAGTGGCGCGGCCGTTGGCTCCGCCGCGATCGCCGGGCGCAGCGCAATCGCGATGATGCCGACGGCGAGCGCGAGTCGGGTCAGAAACGTGGCTCTTCGCATGGCGCGGACTTTCGGTGAGAGACACGGTGTGATCATGGTGACTTCAGCAGCCGCTGCAGTTCTGCCTCCAACGCCTTGCGCGTTGCCTCATTGAGCTGGCTCTGGTCCTTCAGCATCTCGCGCAGTGCTGCCACGGCGTCAGCCAGTGTTTCGCCGCGCATCATCTCGGCAAGAATCGTCCGCATCTGGTTGTAGGCGATCTGGGCCTCTTCAAACGCCGGCACCAGCGGTGCGCTCACGCTCGGGGTCACCGCGCCGAGTTGCGTCACCACCGGCCCGAGCAACTGCCGGCTTACGTCAGTCAGCGGTTCCACAACGCGCACGCGCAGCCGTTCTTGCTCGGCGGGCGTGCTGACGCGGTTATTCTGCATCTCGTCGAGAATGCGTCGGAACAACTCCGACATCGTCTGGCAGCCGTTGCCCGCTTCGCGCTCGTCGGCCACAAGCGATGCCATTTGCGCAAGGTCTGGCTGTCCGCCCGCTGTCACGCGTTCCCGGATGGCCCGCATCGCGTCGAGCGCCTCACGGTGTTTACGCGTCAGCCGCTCGAACTCGGCGCGATACTCCTTCTGGCGGCGATTCAGGTCCGCCATCAATTCCGCCGCGCTCACCACACGCAGAGCCAGGGACTGGCTCGCACCGCGGCCCGGTGGCTTTGCGGCGTCCGTTGCCTCCACTCGAAGGCTTAACACCAAACCTTCGACGACTCGCAACGGTTCGACCGGCAGTCGTGTTTCCAGAAGGACCTCGGCGTTGCCCAACACCGCGCCAGCGAGCGGCTGGCTCTGCCAGGTCGTGTTGTTGGTGGATGTCGCCAGGCTCAGCGCGGCCACGCCGAAATCGTCGCGCGCCTCGGCCGCCAGCGGCAACGTCGCCACCGGCGTGATCTTGTCACCGATGCCGCTCAACGTCAGTCGCGCCAGCGGCGGACGGTCCGGTTGCGCGTCGAGTGCGAAGCTCAGCGCCGGGTCGGCTCGCAATCCCTCCAGGTCCTCGAT
Organism: Verrucomicrobiota bacterium; assembly: GCA_016235595.1. Classification (GTDB taxonomy): domain Bacteria; phylum Verrucomicrobiota; class Verrucomicrobiia; order CAIQCK01; family CAIQCK01; genus CAIQCK01. The sequence goes on along the minus strand of JACRJX010000041.1, from coordinate 66,024 downwards.
GGAAATCTGAACGCGCCCGCTTTCCTCGACCACGAGCCGCGCGGAGACGTTGGTCCCGGCCTCGACGCTCGACTCAGGCAGGACCGAACGTGACACTTGAAGCTGGGAGCCTTTTTGGAGTTTGGAGTTTGGAGCTTGAATCTTCGCGTAGCGCAACGGACGCGTACTCGTGGCGCGCAGTTCAAGCCGCGTGCCGACGACCGCTTCGACTGCGCCATCGCTCGGCCCGGTCTCGCGCGGCGCCTGGCGCGTGTAGGCCGGGTAAACGAGGCGCATCCGCACGTTGCGCAGCATGGGCGGATCCACCACCTCGACCCGCAACTCGTCCGTCACGCCGTCACCGCCGAAAGCACGGAGCCGAAAGCTCTCGATGACCGAATCGAACCGTTTCAGGAATTTCCCGCTGCCGGAGCGCGTGAGGACTTCGCGGAACCGGCCGGCGTGCTCGTAATCCAGCACCAGCTTCACGGTTTCCGGAATCCGCCGGCCCGACGCGTTGACCACGATGCTGAGCGGCGAGCCTCGCACGACTCGTGTCGTGCCGTTCGCGAAGCCGGCGATTTCCAAAGTCGTGGCGCGCGGCCAGTCCACGTTTCGCAGCAACACGTCGCGTTGCCACCACACCTCCAGTTCTTTCGGGAAGAACGTTGCCACCATGGCGATGACCAGCAATGCGCCGATGCCGAGCCCGAGGCACTTCACGAGCCGGCCGCCATCGAGCGCTCGCGACGGTCGCACGTCTGCTGCAAGTGTCGCTGCTTCAGCCGCCACCTGCTCCAGCAGCGGCAGGGATGTTTCGCTTGCCCCTTGCGCCTGGCCCCTGGCCCCTTCCACCGCCGTCAGCAATCGGTCGCCGAACTGCGGAAACGCCTGCTCCAGTGCCAGCGCGACATCCGCGTCGCTGAACCTGCGGGTGACGGGCCGCAGGAACCACCGCCAGCCGGCGACACCGATTATCATCAGCGCCAGTGTGCCGAGCATCCCACGCGGCCCCAACTCCAGCCGCAGCCACCAGTCCAACGCCCACATGCCAAGCGCTACCGTCACGCTCACCGCGCCGAGACGCGCCAGCCCGCTGAGCGCCAGATGCAGGCGCACGAGGCGGCGCAGCGATCGGAGAAGATGGTGGACGGAGGGGTTCATCATGAAGACCTTCGCCGCAAAGGCGCAGAGGACGCGGAGGGTCTGCGTCTCTGCGGTGAAAACAGAAGATCCTTGTTCATGCGAGATTCTTCCATTTCCTTATCACCCATTCCGTGAAGAGCAGTCCGCAGAACAAGCACAGCGCCAGCGGCGTGTCCCAGATGTCCTGCGTCTGTTCGTTGACCAGCAATTGCTCGCGTTTCGGCAACTGTCCCGGCAGTTCCTCGATACGGTCGAGTGTCAGGAACTCGCCGCCGGTGAGCGCCGCAATCTGCCGTAACAGCGGTTCGTTCATGCGCGTGTCCTTGAATTCCAGCCGCGGCAGTGTCACGCGCACGTTCTTCAGGCTAGCCACGTTTCGCGCGCCGGGAAGCGCGGCCGACACTTCGTAGAGCCCAAGTTGGTCGGCCAACAACGAACCTTCGAACTCGCCCGCTGCGCCTGCCACCGGGTCGAGGCGAAGGAGACGTTCGTTTGGGATCGCGGCTGTCCCGGTCGCGTTTGGCGCGAGCGGTGTGCGCAAGTCGGTAGATGTAATACCCGCGCTTCCCATTTTCAGGCGCGCTTCGAACTTCTCCATCACTGCGGGTTTGTAACTCGCGTCGAGCACCTTCGCGCGCACCGTGATCCGCTGGCCGAGCGAGTATTCGTCGTGGTCGGTTGTCAGCGCGAGCCGTTTCAGGCCGCCGAGCAATCGGCCTTGAGTCAGGTAGCGCACTGCCTGGCTCCAGAACTGTTCGAATGCGCGCATGCCGCCGAACCGCCAGCGCCATGTCGAGTCGCTTGCCACGAAGAGCACGCGACCCGGCCCGTAGAACTGCGTCGCCACGATCGGCTGCGGCCCCTGCCGCGTTTGCCGGCGCGGGTCGCTATGCACGGCCAGCGCCGTCGCGCCCGGCTTGAGCGCGCGCACCGGCTGCGCCCAATAGAAGCCCGGCATCGCCGCCCAGATGCGGCGATTGCGCTCGGGGTCGGCGTCGAGTTGAAAGACGGGATTCTCAAATCCAGCCGCTGTGACGAGCCACGGCCAATCCTGCTGGTTCACGCGGCTGAGCGCCTCGGCTACGGTGAGTTGCTCGCGCTCGATCTGCACCGGCAACAGGTCGGCGACCGGCCGCAGATCGCTCGCCATCAGAAAATCGGTCGTGAACTTGTTTGACGCAATGAACGCCAGCCCGCCGCCGTGGTCGCCAACGAACCGCGCCAGCAGTCTCGCCCAGGCCGCGTCGAACTCGCGCGGGTCGGGGTCCAGCATGAGAATCACGTCGTAGCCGAACAATTCCTGTTCCGTCTTCGGCAGCGTCGTCAGCGGCGCGTCGCCTTCCTGGTTGAACGCCGCGTCGGCGCTTTGCAGCCAGCAACTCACCGAAAGCGTTGCGTCACGCGTCAGGTGGTTCTTGAGGTAGCGATATTCCTTGCCCGCGTTGCCGGCGATGAACAACACCCGCGGTTTCTGGGCGATGACGCGCGCGACGAACGACGCGCTGTTGTCGCGATCGGTCAATTCATCGGCCAACGGCTCGATAGCCGCGGTGTAGGTGAACGCGCCAAGTTGTTGTGGTTGCACGCGCAGCGTCACGTCGAGCGGCTGGTTGTTTACCGGCAGCTTGATCGTTTGCTCGGCGACAACGCGGCCGGTCACAGAAGGAGTGTTGGAGTGCTGGAGTATTGGAGTGTTGGGATTCTCCCGCAGCGTCACTTTCGCGGTCGTTCCCGCCAGTTCCTTCGCCAACACGCGGACCGTGAACACTGCTTCGTCATCCTTGAACAACACCGGGTTCGCGGTGAGCGACGCGACCTCGACGTTCCGCGGCGCTTTCGGATTGCCGACGCCAACGGTGAACACCGGCACGCCGCGCTGCGCGACAAACTGTGCCGCCGCTGTCGTCTCGCCATCGGTGGCTTGCCCGTCGCTGACAAGCACCACCGCCGCCACCGGTTGGCCGCGCGAGTTCTCAAGGGTCTGCCGCAATCCATTCGCCAGCGATGTGGCCGCGCCTTGCGGTTTCAAACCGGCGAGATCATTCGTCGCCAGTTCTCTCCAGCCGTCCGAGAATGCCGCCAGCCGCAACTGGTGCGTCGCCGCAAGCGTAGCGAGTGATGAATGACGAGCGATGAGTGATTTAACCTGCTCAATCCTTGCCGCCTGTGGCTTGCCTCCTGCCTCCTGTTTATCCTCGATCCCCATGCTCAACGAATCATCCACCAGCAGCCACGCCGTGCTCTTCAGCCGCTCGCTGCGATCAATCACCAGTGTCGGCTGGAACAGTATCGCCAGCGCCACACCGAGCGCGCCCAGCCGCAACGTCATGAGGAGCCGCCTCACGCCCGCCGAGATCACCGCGCCTTCGCGCTGATACTCCCGCACCGCATGCCACACCAGGAACACCACCAACGCCAGTGTTGCCAGCGACCACCAACCGCCCTCCGCCGCCGTCGGCAGCCCAACCCAGCGGATGGAGAGATCACTCCACCGCGCGCCTGTGAAGGCGTTTGGATCAAACCCGAAAAGTTTTGGAAGCAATGACTCCATTATTTCATGCCAAGTGCGTGAATCTTCTTGCCAGCGTCTGCTCGATCACCAGCACGGCCAGCAGCGCGATGAGCACGTATTTCCAGAATTCCTTGCCACGGCTTTGTTCGCGCAGGTCGAGTTCGGCGGTGGCCAGGTTGGGCATCAGTTTCACCGGTGCGTCGCCGAGCGCGGCGACGAGGGCGGCAGGGTCGGCCTTCGCGAGATCGCCTTCGACGGGGTCCACATTGCGGGCAAACTGGTCGACGCGTTGTGAGCCGCCGTTTTCGAGCGTGAGTTCGTAAACGCCCGCGCACCCGGTATCAGTGAAGCTGACGCGCATCTGTTCGCCGACGGGGCGCGGTGTCAGGCGGACGGCGGGTTGTTCGGGATAGCGCGGCGTCTTCAACGCCACACTGCCGTCTATGAACTGTGGCTCGACAGCGCGTTCGATGGGTGCCCCGACGCGGGCCGTATGGTCCTGAGTGGGCGTGCGCGCAAGAAAGCTGAACAGCTCGTGAACGAAAACAGGAAAGCTTGGATTGGCAGGCCAGTCGTGCCAGCGCGCGCTGGCGGTGGATGCGAAGACAAGCACGCGGCCGTTGCCAAAGCGATGCTCGACGAGGGCGGGGGAGTTGGCGCGGTCGGAAAAGGAAGCGAGGACAGAGTAGGTCAGGCGTCCCGCCTGACCAGTTATTGATGATGGGACAGGCGGGACGCCCGTCCTGCTTTCCATTGGCACAAATGCCCGCACATGCACGCCGGCCAGCAGCGCGGCCAACTCGCCACCGAGCGCGGTCTGAAGCGGATGCGCGCCCGGCTCGATTTTCAGGCGGAAAGATTTCTCCGCGTTGTTCGGGTCGCCTTCCGTCACGCCGAGCTTGCCGGGCAACAGGCCTGTGCCATCCTTGAATAGAGCGGCGTTGTAGAACGCGCGGTCCAGCCGGTCGCCGAGGAAAATACAGAGGCCACCGCCGTTGCGGACATAGGTTCCCAGTTCGGCCAGTTTCGCCTGCGGCAAGGTGGCGACGTTGGCCAGCACGACAAGATCAAACTTGTCGAACTGCGCGGCGGGCAGCTCACGGTCGGTGATCACGGTCGGTCGCCATCCGCCGAGGCCCTTGCCGCCGGGATCGAGCGCGGTGATGAGATAGTCAGTCTCGTTGATGTACGGTTCCGGGTCGGGCGCGCCGTTGATGATGAGCGCCGGCACACCGTCGCGCACGTCGAGCGCAAGATGAACGGCGTTGTCGGGCGCAAGTGCGTCGGCGGGCAGCGATATGGACGCCACAGTCACGCCGGGTCGCCGGAAGATATAGGAGAAATCCACTGTCGTGCTCTCGCCAGGACCGATCCGGTCGAGGATGCGCGGCGGCAATGAGACGTCGCCCGCGCGAAACGTTACCGGCACATTCAGGGCGGGTTGCGAGCCATGATTGACAATCCTGGCGAGGAATCTCGCGCGGAGGTTCTGGATAACATGCTTTTCCGCACAGGCGAACTCGGAGACGGAAAGGTTCGCCGCGTCAACAGCGCCGAAGTCCATCAGGAATGCGCGGGCGACCTTCTTGTCCAGTTTCTCCAGCAGCGCGCGGATACGGCGGCTGTTCTCGTCGGTCCAGTCGCGCCGGCGGCAATCGGTGAGGATGTAAAGGCGTTTCTCCGGGTTGGAAGAATTGGCAAAGATGTCGAGCGCGGCCTGCAACGACGGCACGAGATCGGTGGAATAGTCGGAGGCCACGAGCGCTGCGGCGTCGCGCTTGAATGCGGTGCGATCCGTGAGATGTGCTGGAGCGAACACAGGATTTTGGATCGTGGATTTCGGATTCTGGATTGCGGAAGGATCATCCACTGTGCGCGAGGTCAGGAGAAGGGCGAAGGTGTCCTCGGGCTGGACACGGTCGGCGATTTGCATGACGGTGTCGCGGGCGCGGGCGAAGAGGGTGCTGCTGCCGAGCGTCTGGTCCATCGAGTAGCTGTCGTCGAGGATGATGACATGGTCGGATCGGGCCTGCGTGCCGAGCATTGCGGCAAGGCTTTGCTCCGGCACGAATGGCCGTGCGAGCGCGACTCCCATGAGACCCACTCCGGCCACTCGCATGGCCAGCAGGAGCAATTGTTCCAGCCGGATGCGGCGCTTGGTCTTCTTGAAGCTCTCCAGCAAAAAGTCGGCGGCGGCCCAGTCAATGATCCGGTACCGGCGGCGATTCAGCAAATGGATGATAATCGGGCCAAGGGCGAGGCCCGCGCCGAGCAAGAGCAAAGATGTGTTGAGGAAAGTCACTGCGCGATTTTGGATTTTGGATTTTGGATTTTGGATTGGCGGCCAGCGCCACGGCGCAGCGTCTTGATGGAGGCAACCGTCATGGCCACGATCTCGTTCGCTTCGCGGAGCAAGTCCTTTAACCGCGCTTCCGGCATCAATCCCGCCTCAATCAGCATCTCCAGCCAGTAAACCGATTCATCCGCCTCCTCTTCGACAATGCCGAGCTTGTTGATGACATCGGCAACGGACTTGCCACGGCACGCTGCGCGATAGTTGGAGCCGACAGAGGTGGCAGCGCGCAATAGTTGCTTGCTGATGACCTGTGCGGGCATTTCGCGTGGCAACACGCCTGCCAGCTTGATGACACGCAACCCAAACTGCTTGGTCCGACGCTTAAACTCGTTCTCGTCCATCGCGTTTTCTCTTCAATCCAAAATCCAAAATCTAAAATCCAAAATCACCTCTTGGTTCCCGCCAGTTTCGCTGTGGCCGCGCGCGAGGCCAGAAACGCTGCCAGTGCGGCGCCGACGTTTTCTTTGGTGTTGATCAACCGGTAATCAATCCGGTGATGCGCGGCCAACCGCTTGACCTTCGCGGTGAAGTTGGCAACAGCGTCAAGATAGGCGGCGCGGACACTGCGCGGTTCGACCTTGAGGCTCGGCAGTTCTTCCATGCCGCGGAAAAGGATGTTGCCCTCGAACGGGAACCGCAGTTCATCGTCGTCCATGACGTGCAGCAGCATGACCTCGTGGCGGCGGTGGCGAAAGTGTTCGAGGCCACGGAAGAGGTCGTCGAGAGGCACGAACAGGTCGCTGATGAGGACGATGAAGCCGCGCTTGCGGATCTTTTCGGCGAGGACGTGGAAGATCTCGCTGACGTTGGTCTTGCGCGACGGCTGGGCTTGTTCGAGGTGATGGCAGATCGTCTGAAGTGTGGCGGGGTTGGCGCTCGGCGGCAGGAACTGACGCAACTCGTTGTCGAACAGCGCAAGACCGGCGGCGTCCTGCTGCTGGAGCAACAGGAACGACATCGCGGCAGCGAGCGTGGCGGCGTAGTCGTATTTGGAGAGCGCCGCGTGCTGGCCGCGATAGCGCATGGATTCGCTGGCGTCCACGAAGATATGGGCGCGGAGGTTGGTTTACTCCTCGTATTGCTTCACGTAGTAGCGGTCGGTCTTTGAATAGACCTTCCAGTCCACGTGCTTGAGATCGTCGCCGGGCGCGTATTCGCGGTGCTCGGCGAACTCGACAGAGAAACCACGATAGGGCGAGCGATGCTCGCCACTGATGAACCCCTCGACGACAAGGCGCGCGCGGATGTCGAGACGATGAATCGTCGCGAGAACACGCGGATCAAGATAATTGGGTTTCGTTTCCGACACGGTGATTGCTAGGCGAGGGCCGACTGAAGTGCTTGGATTAGTTTTCGACAGTCTTCTGTAGGCATGAAGACCTCCATATCACCGTCCTTTTTCAGCGAAAGACACAAACCTACAGATCCCTCGGTGACTCTCACGATAACGACTGCTTCATCCCGGTTCTCTGGGTCTATGAAACTCAACGTGGCAACTTCTTTCGTTTGCATTGTAGGTTCACTGTTTCAGCGCCGCTTTTACTGCCGGATCTTTCATCGCTTCGCTTTCGTGCGCGGGCGTTTCTTTGATCAGACGCTCGACGATCACATCGGGGGTGACGCCTTCGCTATTCGCCGTGAAGTTGGTGATGATGCGGTGACGTAGAACGGGGGCGGCGACGGCCTGGATGTCCTCGGCGGCGACGTGGAAGCGGCCCTTGAGCAGCGCGCGGGCCTTGGCGCCGAGCACGAGGAACTGCGTGGCGCGCGGGCCGGCGCCCCAGCTCACGTATTGCCTGGCAAAATCAGCGACTTCCTCCGGCTCGGAGACACGCGTGAGGCGGACGAGTTTCATCGCGTATTGGACGAGATGGTCGGCGATGGGCACGCGGCGGACAATCTGCTGAAGGGCGAGGATTTCCTCTCCAGTCAACAGCGGCGTAGGCGTGGCTTGCTCGCCGGCGGTGGTGAGTTTCACGATCTGGAGTTCCTCGTCCCACTTCGGGTAGCGAACGAAGATTTTGAACATGAAGCGGTCTTGTTGCGCTTCAGGGAGCGGGTAGGTGCCTTCCTGCTCGATCGGGTTCTGCGTGGCGAGGACGAAGAACGGCTCCTGCATCGGGTGGCGCTTGCCGCCGGCGGTAACCTGGTGTTCCTGCATCGCTTCAAGGAGGGCGGCCTGGGTCTTGGGAGGCGTGCGGTTGATCTCGTCGGCGAGGATGATGTTGGCGAAAATCGGGCCGGGCAGGAACCGGAACGCGCGCTGGCCTGTGGCGCGATCCTCCTGGATGACCTCGGTGCCGGTGATGTCGCTTGGCATCAGGTCGGGCGTGAACTGGATGCGGGCGAAGTCGAGCGAGAGGCTGCGCGCGATGGTGGAAACCATGAGGGTCTTCGCGAGGCCGGGCACGCCTTCGAGGATGGCGTGCCCGCGGGCGAAGATGCAGATGAGCATCTGGTCGAGCACTTCGTCCTGGCCGACGATGACCTTCGCGAGCTCGGTACGTAGCTTTGCGTGTGCTTCTTGGAGATGACGGGCGGCGTCGAGGTCGCTCGATTTTGGATTTTGGATTTCGGATTTTAGATTGTCAGCGGTCATGTGGGATCCTCAGTTCTTTTGTCTGCCGATTGGGTAATATCCTTTTGAACCTCAGCTATCAAATCCTGCTTCTCCAGCACTTGCCCGATCTTGATGGCATAAATGATCGGCCAGAAACGCAAACAGCACAGGAATGTTCTCATTCATGTTCTGGCCTCATTGAGCTTCATCGTTGAAAAATTGGCACATAATCATACGGCAATTGCAGCGCGATGCAGGCGATGGCGGTGCCATAAACGGGGCCGACGCCGTCGCCGTTCCAGGAGCCATCGGCGTTTTGTGTGCCGACGAGGCGGTCGCGGAGCGCGATGAAGTAACTGTCCCATCGCTTGTCGTGGACCTGATACATCGCCTGGGACATGTAGAGATGAGCGTAGAACCAGTGGCCGTAGGTTTCGCGGCCGTTGGGGGTGACGGTGCGGAGGACGTAGTCGAGGCACTTGGTGGTCATCGTGCTGTCGTAACGGCCGCTGGCGTAGAGCGTGGCGACGGCGGCGGCGCTGATAGGCGGGCGGCTGCCACCACGCTGGGCGAGCGAGTAGCTGATGCCACCGTCGGGGTTCTGGCAGAGTTCGAGATATTTCACGGCGCGCTCAATGGTGGAGCGAGGAACCTTGATGCCGGCGTTGCGGCAGGCGCGGAGGCCCTGGATTTGGGTGACGGTGACAGAGCCTTCATCGCCGCTGCCGTCGGGCGTGTAGATCCAACCGCCGGCGGGACTCTGGGCGCGCGCGGTCAGTTCGACGGCGCGGTGGAGCGCGTTGCGGAGGCGGATTTCGGTCTTCTCGTCAGCGGTTTCACCGAGGCATTCGGCAAGGAAAAGCGTGGCGAAGCCGTGGCCGTGCATGGATCGGCCTTCCATGGCGCTGGTGATGACGCCGGTGGAACTGGCCTCGGCCTCGGCAAGGAGGAACTGGACGGCGCGCTTGAGGTTTGGGGCGAACTTGCCTTCGCGTGGCGTGCTGCCGTTGGCCAGCAACGCGAGGCCGGCCAGCGCGGTCATCGCAGTCGGGTAGCTGCCCATGTTGCCGGCGTTGAACCACGAACCCGTTGGGTTCTGCGTCTCGCCGAGATACTGGAGAGCGCGGGTGATGGCGCGGAAGGTTTCTTCGTTGATGTGCTGGGGCAACGTGACGGGCTGTTGCGAGAAGACACGACCGCCAGCGAGCGCGAGCGCCAGCGTCGCGCCAACCCAAGAGCGGATGAATCGCCAATGCTTCACGACGGACGGTTAGACTGGCGAAAACAGCCGCCGTTGCAAACCTTTTCGCATCCGCCATCTATTGCCGGCATGCATGGGGTCACGCCTTTGGCCGGCCCGCTCGATACATGATGACGCGCACCTTCTCCAGCGTCACCATGCCGTCCGGGATCATCCGGTCCAACTCCGGCAGAAATGCCTGGATTTTTTCCTCCTTGTCTACGATCTCGATGATGACAGGGAGGTCATCGCTGAGGCGGAGGATTTTCGCCGTATGCAACCGCGAGTGCGCTCCAAACCCCATCGGTCCGCGCAGAACGGTGGCGCCTGCGAGACCCAGCTCGCGCGCCCGCAGGACGATGGCCTCGTAAAGCGGCCGGCGATGCCACTTGTCGAGTTCGCCAATGAAGATCCGCAACAATGTGCCTTCGCCTTCGAGTTTCATGGGAAATGGAGTAGGGGGGTGAATGATGGAGTGTTGGGTGTCGAAGACGGTGCGTCTTCGACGTTTGCGCCTCATGTTTTCTGCAGCCACAGGCCGCACGCGCGGCCGAGCCAGACGGCTGCCAGACAGAACACGTTGGAGCCAATGATGTTCAGTGCCACCCACAGCCACTCGGCGTCGCGCGCGAGGTTGAGCGTCTGCAAGCCGTAGCTGGAAAACGTGGTGTAGCCGCCGCAGAAACCAATCAGCCAGAAATCGCGCCATTCCGGCTTCATCCAGCCGCGGCCCAACGCCGGACCGGACATGGCAGCGATGAAGCCGATCAGGAAGCAGCCGCTGACATTGACCAGCACCGTGCCGAGCGGAAAGACGGCGGCCCACGGCAGATGTTTGCTCTGGTGATGCGACACCAAGCCGTTCAGCCCGTAACGGGCGAGCGTGCCTATCGCGCCACCGAGTGCGAGCAATAGCAACTTGAACATCGGCAGCCTCCTGCGCTCGATTCTGCCTGCGTTTCCAATCGGCCTAACTGCCGCCGTAGGACTTGCGGTACTTGACCTTCTCCTCGGGCGGCGGGCCGGCGGGAGCGGGTGGTGTGGCGGGTTTCTCGGCGGCCGGTGCCGGCTCGGGAGCAGCCGGCTGTGACGCCGGGGCGGCGGGTTGCGCAGCGTCTGCCGCAGGCTGAGGCGCTTCGGCGCCGGCCTTGCGGGCAACCTCCACAAAGATAATATGGAGCTGGTCGAGGCTGCTCTTGATGATCTGGTTCTCGTGCTCGTTGCGATTGCCGGTAGTCTTTGCCTCCAACATGCCGAGCATGTCCACAAAGGCAGCGGCGGCCTCGAGGTCGGGCGGCGGCGGTTGCTGGCCTTCGGGCGCGAGTTTGCCGAGCGCGAGCAGGGCGTTGGTGGAGATCATCCGCACGAGCATGTAGAACAGCTCAGTGTCGTGCTGCTCAGCCATCGGGTCTTGTTGTTGGACTTCGGGCATGGTTCCTTTCCTATTTCGCTTTTGGCCGCACGATGGCGATGACACCAGCGCCGCCGAAATACTTCCGCGCCACGCGCTGGATGTCGCCTGCGGTCACGGCTTCGTATCGCTTCTCGTAATCCTGATAGAACTTGTAACCGAGTCCGTATAGCTCGTCGAGGGCGATCTCAGCCGCAAGGTCGGCGTTGGACTGGAAGGCGATCTTCTTCTCGCTGATGAGCTTGGCCTTGGCGCGGGCAAGGTCGTCGGCAGACAGGCCCGCCTCACGGATCTTGCCAATCTCCTTGGTCAACTCCGTCTCGGCGAGTTTGGCCTTGGCCGGGTCGGTGCCGATATAGAAGAGGAAGTAGCCGGGGTCGAGTCCGGGGAGCTGGCTGGTGCCGGTGTAGTAGCAGAGCGCCAGCTCGTCACGCAGACGGCGGAACAGCGGCGAACTGAGCCCGCTGAGTCCTTCCTGAAGCACTTCCATCGCAAACCGGTCCGGGCTGACGACAGTCACGCCCTTGTAACCGATGAGAATTACGGCCTGCTCGCGCGGAGCGATTTCCTCCGCGCGTGCCACGCCTGACAGCGGTGCGGCGGGCGGATTCTTCGGAAATACGTCACCGCCACGAGTCCGCTTGAGCTTGCCGAATTGCTTCTCGACAGCTCTGCGCACGTCGTCGGCTTTCACGTTGCCGCAGACGGCCAGCACCATGTTGCTTGGCACGGCCAGCCGGTCGTGGTGGGCGACGAGATCTGCGCGCGTCAACTTGGCGACGCTGGCCTCGGTTCCGTTGGAGGTCATGTGGTAAGGATGCGCTCCGAAGAGATTGCGGCGCATCAGCTTCGACGCCATGGAGGTCGGCTGTTCCTTCTCGCTCTTGATCGCACCGAGCTGGATCTCTTTTTCACGGGCGACGGCGGCGTCTGGAAACGCCGGGTGGAGCCAGACATCAGCGAGCACGCCGAGCGCTTTGTCGAAATCCGCGTTCAGGACTTCGGCAGCGACACTGAAGCTGTTGTTGCCACCGCTGGCGCCGATGGAACCGCCGCCGCTCTCGATCTCGTCGGCGATCTGCTCGGCGGAGCGCGACTTGGTGCCTTTGAGCAGCAGGCGCGACATCAGCGCCGTGACGCCGTTGTTGGCTTCGGTTTCGGCCAGCACGCCGCCTTTGCTGGCGGCATAGAAATCCACAAACGGCAGACGAGAATCCTCTCGCACGAGCAGCCGCAGGCCGTTCGGAAGCTCGAACCGCTTCACTTCGATCTTGGGGCGTTCGGCCTTCGCGCGCGCGAGCTTGCCGAGTGTGCCGGGCGGATTGACGCTGATGACGGTCAGGTTGTCGTCGCGGAGGTATTTGAGCGCGATCGCCTGGATCTCGGCCGCGGTGATCGTAGCGACGCGTTCCAGGTAGCGGCGCGTAAACTCCAGATCGCCGGCAACGGTTTCGTTCACGCCTATGTCCGATGCCTGGCCGGCCATCGTTTTGAGACTGGAGAACTGGGCGGCCACCGCGATCTTCTTGGCCTTTTCCAATTCGGCAGCCAGGACGGGACGGGCCGTCAGTTTCTTGATTTCCGCCAGCACTTCTTCTTCCGTTGCTGCGCGTTTACCGGGTTCGAGCGTTGCTGCCACGAGGAAGAGTCCCGGGTAGTTGGGCGTGTAGGAGGAAACGCTGACCGCCTGGACCAGACCCTTGCGGTCGCGAAGTTGTTGATAGAAGCGCGAACTTTTGCCGTGGCCGGCAATGTAGGCCAGCAGGTCGAGCGCGGGCGCGTCGGCGTGCCGCGCATCGCAAACGTGCCACGCGAAGCACAGGCGCGAGAGATTGATGGGACGCTCCTCGTGCGCCTCGCGGCGGCCCAGTTGTTCCGGTTCTTCCGGGATGTAAACCGGCGCGACGGCGCTGCGCTGGAAGTTCTTGAACGTTTCACGTACCTGCGCCTCCACCTTCACCGCGTCGAAGTCTCCGACGACGACGAAGACCATGTTGTCCGGCGAGTAGCGCGACTTATAGTAGCGGTAGGCATCCTCGCGTGTCAGACGGCGGTAGATTTCCTCGTAGCCGATGACCGGGTGCCGATACGGATGCGTCGTGTAGGCGGTGTTCCAGAGCAACAGCGACGTCATGCGGTCGGGATCGTCGCGGTTCATCGCCAGCTCGCGGAGAATCACCTGCTGCTCCTTCTTGTATTCGTCCTCTGGCAGCGTCGAGTGCATGATCGAATCGGCGATCACGTCAATCGCAGTATCGAGGCCGGTGGTGGTGCCGGGTTTGCCGCCGTCCACGGGAACGTCAATGTGATAGACCGTCCGCTCATAGCTGGTGTAGGCGTTCATGTGGCCGCCTTTGTCGGCGACCTCTTGTGCGATGCGGCCGACACCGCGTTTCTCGGTGCCCTTGAACAGCATGTGCTCCAGGATGTGCGAGAGGCCCGCGCCCATTTGCGAGCCTTCGTGAATGCTGCCGGTTTTCACCCACATCTGCACGGTGGCTACGGGCGCACTGTGGTCCTCACGCAACAGCACGATCATGCTGTTATCAAGCACCGCGCGGCGCACCGAGCCGCCGTCGAGCGCGCTCAAGTCGAGCTTCAAGTCTTTGGCGTTGGCAGTCATGGTGAGAAGAAGGCTGAGAAGACAGAGCGTATGTTTCATGGGTGATTGGACAACGGAACCTCGCCAGGCGTTCGCGGGACGGCGCTAAACCGTTTCCCTCGGCTTTTCCTTGCGCGCCGGCGGACGCGGCGTGCGCGCAGCCACTTTCTTCGACGGCAAAAACGGTTTTACAAACATGTCGTCGAAGTTGTAGCCGCCGCTGAAATCCTCCTTGCGGTCTTTCTCGGTCTTGCCGAGCAGGCCGGCGTGGATCATGTTGAACACAATCTCGCCGAAGTCCTCGCACCGCGTGATGCCCCAATATTCCAGCACCGTCTTCGCCAGCGGGCCATATTGTTGGAGCGCAAACTGACCAATGCCCTGTACCAACTCCTGGCCGGTCACATGGCGGTCCTTCACCGCCCCGTGAGACGGCTTCTTGAAAAGCTTCAGCGAGAAATCCAGCGCTTCGCGCAGAAAATAATAGGCGTCCTCCGCATAGCGTGAATCCTCTGTGCGGATGGTTTCGATCGCTTCAGCGAAACTTAGTTTTTGCATGGCTACTTTTTCAACGACTGCGCGACGGTTCCTGGCACGACGACCGGACCCGACGGGGCGCGGCTCTCACGCCAGTACTTCATCGCCGCGCCCAGCGCAAGCACTGCGGCGGCGGCGATCACGACCACGCGCTCTTTCGACGTCAGGCTGAAACAGCCTTTGATGTAATCCCAATCCGGGCGGTTCATCAGTTCACCGCAACCCGCCGCGGACGGTCACATCGTCACGCGGCCACAATATTGACCAACTTGTCCGGTACCACAATCACTTTGCGCACCGTCTTGCCGGCGGTGTGCTGGTGGACTTTCTCATTGGCCATCGCCACCTTCTCCAACTCGGCCTTGCTCAGGCCGGCGGTGACTTTGACACGGTCGCGGAGCTTGCCGTTCACTTGGAATACGACCTCGACTTCCTTCGCCACCAGCAACGCCGGATCGTAAGCCGGCCACGGCGCGTAAGCAACCGACTCTTGGTGGCCGAGCAACTGCCAAAGCTGTTCGCCGAGGTGCGGCGCGAATGGCGCCACGAGCAACAAGAACTGTTCCGCCATCTCGCGCGGAAACGGCTGGCCTGCCGCAATGCCGCGCATGACGTCGTTCACGCATTCCATCATCCGCGAGATGGCCGTGTTGAAGCCCATCGCCTCCAGATCGTCCGTCACTGCCTTGATCGTCGCATGGAGCAGTTTCAGTTGCTCGGCCGTCGGCTTCGCGTCGCGGATGGCGGGGGAGAGCTTCACCGACGCGAGCGCCTGCTCCGCCGGCGTGCCCGCTGCCACCGCTTGCTCGAACGCCTCCATCGAATTCTCGTCCACGAAAAGCCGCCAGACGCGGCCGAGGAAACGGTGCACGCCTTGAATGCCCTCGGTGCTCCACGGCTTCGTGTCCGCCAGCGGTCCCATGAACATCTCGTAGAGCCGCATCGAGTCCGCGCCGAACTCGCGCACGACCTCGTCAGGATTGATGACGTTGCCGCGGCTCTTGGACATCTTCTGGCCGTCTTCGCCGAGGATCATGCCCTGGTTGACGAGCTTCATGAACGGCTCCGGCGTCGAGACGTGGCCAAGGTCGAACAGCACCTTGTGCCAGAAGCGCGCATAGAGCAAATGCAGCACCGCGTGTTCCGCGCCGCCGACGTAGAGGTCCACCGGCATCCAGTATTTCTCTTTGTCCTTCGCGACGAACGCCTGCGGATTCTTCGGGTCAATGAACCGCAGGTAATACCAGCACGAACCGGCCCACTGCGGCATCGTGTTGGTCTCGCGCATCGCCGGCCCGCCACACGTTGGACAGGCGGCCTTCAGCCACTCCGTCGCCTTCGCCAGCGGCGGCTCGCCGCTCGCCGGCGGCGTGTAATCCTTCATCTCCGGCAGCGTCAGTGGCAACGCCGTCTCCGGCAGCGGCACCACGCCGCACTTCGCGCAATGCACCACGGGAATCGGCTCGCCCCAGTAGCGCTGACGCGAGAACAGCCAGTCGCGGAGCTTGTAGTTGATCGCCTTCTTGCCGAGGCTGCGTTCTTCGAGCCAGGCGGTGATCTTCTGCTTCGCTTCCGGCGTCGGCAACCCGGTGATGAGGCCGGAGTTCACGGACACGCCGTCACCAACAAACCCGATGCTCTCCTGGCCTGCCGGTGCTTGTACGACAATGCGGACCGGCAGGTTGAACTTCTGCGCGAACTCCAGGTCGCGCGTATCGTGCGCTGGCACGGCCATGATCGCGCCGGTGCCGTAGCTGATCATCACGTAGTCGGCAATCCAGATCGGGATTCTCTCGTTGTTGACCGGATTGATGGCGTAAGCGCCGGTGAAAACGCCTGTCTTCTCCTTCGCCAGGTTGGTGCGGTCCAACTCGCTCTTCTTCGCCGCCGCCTCGCGATAAGCGTTCACCGCCGCGCGCTGCGCATCGGTCGTCACCTTTTCGACAAGCGGATGTTCCGGCGCGAGCACCATATAGGTCGCGCCGAAGAGCGTATCGGGCCGCGTCGTGAAGACCGTGATTTGAGATTCGGAATTTGAGATTTGAAATACAACTTCCGCGCCTTCGCTGCGGCCGATCCAGTTCCGCTGCATCTCCTTGATGGACTCGGTCCAATCCACCAGCTTCAGGTCTTCGAGCAATCGGTCGGCATAGGCGGTGATTCTCAGGATCCACTGGCGCATGGGCCGGCGCACGACGTTGGTATGGCCTTTGCGGTCGCACTTGCCGTCCTTGACCTCTTCGTTAGCAAGCACCGCCTTGCAACCTTCGCACCACCAGACCGGCACCGATTGCTGGTAGGCGAGACCCTTCTTGAAAAGCTGGAGGAAGATCCACTGCGTCCACTTGAAGTATTCCGGATCGGTCGTATCCACCTCTCGGTCCCAGTCGTAGGAAAAGCCGAGCATCTGGATCTGCCGTTTGAACGTGGCGATGTTCTTCGCCGTCGTCTGGGCCGGATGCGTGCCGGTCTCGATGGCGTATTGCTCGGCGGGAAGGCCGAACGCATCCCAGCCCATCGGATGAAGGACGTTAAAGCCGCGCATCCGCTTGTAGCGCGCGAGGATGTCCGTGGCGGTATAACCTTCCGGGTGGCCGACGTGCAGACCCGCGCCGCTCGGATACGGAAACATGTCGAGGATGTAGAACTTCGGCTTCGTGCCGCCGTCGCTGGCGCGGAAGGTCTTGTGGGCCTCCCAGTAGCCTTGCCACTTCGGCTCGATGAGGTCGAACGGATATTGTTGACGCGTCGTTGCCATAAATGAAATAGGGGCGGACTATATCGACAGCAGCCGGCAGCGACAAGCGCGGAAGCGACCCGGCAGCCGGTTCATCGAAAGCTCGACCTGGCGGGCGTAATTTGGCAAAACGGTGGCGACAATCAACGAAAGGCAAGGCGTCATGGAGAAGATCAATCGTCGGACATTCCTCAGCACGGCGGCGGGAGCTGTCGCCCTCACTTCCATCATCGGCCGCGCGGCCGGGAGCGCAGCGGAAGGCAGGAAACTCAAGCTCGGCGTCATCGGCTGCGGCTGGTATGGCATGGTGGACGCCCAGGCCGCGTTGAAGGTCGGCGGCGTCGAGGTCATCGGGTTGTGCGACGTGGACAGTGAGCATCTTGCCAAGAGCGCCGCCGAGATCGAGAAACTTCAGGGCACGCGCCCGCAGATATTCAAACTCTACGAAGACCTGCTGAAAATGCCTGGCTTGGAGGTCGTGATCATCGCCACGCCGCCGCACTGGCACGCATTACAGTTCATCGCCGCGTTGGAGAAGGGCCTCGACATTTACTGCGAGAAGCCACTCGCCTACGACATCCGCGAAGGCCGCGCGATGGTGGATGCGGCAAAGAAGAGCGGGCGGATCGTGCAGATTGGTTTCCAACGCCGTCAGGCCGCCGCGGTCGTTGAGGCGCGCAAGTATCTTCAGGATGGCAACGCCGGCCGCATTGTCTGCGCCGAGGCCCAGATTCACTACACTGCCGGCCTCAAGGACCCGACGCCGCAAGCGCCGCCATCGTCGCTGGACTGGGACCTCTGGTGCGGGCCGGGGCCGAAGATTCCTTACAGCCCGCAGGTCGGCCATTTCGCGTGGCGGTTGGAGAAAACCAGCGGCCATGGCCATCTTGTGGACTGGGGTATTCACCTGGTTGACGCGACGCGCTGGATTCTTGGCGAAACGACGCCACGCACCGTCACTGCCGCTGGCGGCATTTACTACTTCAAGGACAAGATCACCACGCCCGACGTGTTGACGGCGCACTTCGAGTTTGAAAAATGGCCCTTCACCTGGCGTCACCGCATCTGGGGTGCAACGGAATACGCGCCCGAAGTTTCCAACGGAATCTTCTTCTACGGTGAGAAGGAGACGGTCTTCGTCACCGACAACAAATGGATCGTCATCCCGAGAGGCAAAGGCAAGGAACACAAAGTCAACGAAACCAAGTCCGACGCCGGCAAGCTGCACATGGCCGACTTCCTTGACGCGGTGCGAAGCCGCAAACAACCGTCCTGCCAGATTGAGGACGCGTATCAATCCACCGCCACTGTGAAGCTGGCGATGATCGCCTATGACACCGGTGCGAAGATCGCTTGGGACGCCGCTTCCGAGCAGATCGCCGGCAACACCGCCGCCAGCCAACTGCTCAAGCGCGACTACCGCGCGCCGTGGCGGCATCCGTGGCGAGGCTGAGAACCGGTTCTCAGCCGCTCACAGCATCATGAGAACTGCCGCTGCCATTCTTGTTGCGTTCTTTGCCATGGTGGCGTGCGCGGCAGACTGGCAGAAGCAGCTTTCCCCGCCGCAGCCGGGACCGTTTCCGTCGTTGCGTCCCATGCGAGCGAGCTACAGTTTCGGCTGGAGTGTGTTCACGGCGGCCAAGGCGACAGCGGAGCTTTCACGGACCAACGAACTGCTGCGGCTCGACGTCAGGGGCGGCACGATCGGCGTGGTGCGAGGTTTGTGGCGCATGGACGCGACCAGCACGGCGCTTTGGCATCCGGTCACACTCAAGCCGGTGAGCCATGTCGTCACCGAAGTGCTTCAGAACAAGACCGTCAAGCTCCGGCTCGATTTCGACCTCAACGGAGTGACGCAGACACGGACGACCCGGAACGATGAAACGCCCAAGCCGAAGCGCTTTGATTTCCCGGGCCTCCTCGACATGACCACAGCCATGATGTGGCTGCGGAGCCAGCGCCTGCACGTCGGCAAAACGTATCGCTGCCTGACGATCCCGGAAGCATCCGCTTACCTGACGGAACTGAAGATTGTCGGCAAGGAGAAGATTGATGTTGCCGGCAAATGTCAGAACACCATCAAGGTGCTGTTACGAGCGCGCGAAGTGAACGACAAGCTTGAACTGGAACCCTCCAAACGGTTCAAGGAGGCGTTCGCGTGGTTCTCCGACGACAACGACCGGCTGCTGCTTCGGGCGAAGGCGGAAGTATTCATCGGCAGCGTTTGGATGGAACTGGACAAGGTGGAATTTCGCGGCGGTTCCAGCTAGCCGGTCGTCAGCGAGGTCGGCCGCAACATCCAGCCTGCCATCAGAAACGCCGGCCACGCCACTGCCGCGACGTAGAGATCGAAATCCACCAGGTTATGTCCCGTCCACGCCGCGAGGCCGATCCACGTCGCCCACTCCAGTGGGTCGAACGGTCCGGTGCGCAACCGCCGCGCGCCGCGCCACAACGCGCCGACCCAGAGCGCCGTGAAACTGGCGAAACCGATGACGCCCGAATCGGTCCATTGCTGCAGAAAGTTATTGTGAGCCAGCAGTGTCGGTTCCGCCTCTGGCCGCCGGCGCTCGACGTAACGCTTTCCAAACGTGCCTGGGCCGCCACCGAGCCACGGCTGTTCCGCAATCATCGCCACGCCCGCCCGCCAGTAATCGCCACGGGCCTCCAGCGTTTCCATGCCGCGCCGCGCGCCTTGCACACCGAAGAAAATCGCGCCGACAGCCAGTAACGTCGACAGCACTCCGACGCGCCAGCGCCAGTTTACGTGCCTGCATAGCGCCAGACCACCGGCCAGCGCCAGCGCCAGCATCACGAAGCCGCCCTTGGACCGCGTCAGCAGCAAACACCACAACACGATCGCTGCAAATGCCGTCGTCAGCGCGGCGCTCACCACGCGAACAACCCGCTCGTCGCCTTCCATCCGCTCGCGAATGAAACCCCAGAACCAGCAGCACACCGGCGCGGCGATCAGGATGAGATAGCCAGCCAGGGTGTTGGAGTAGAACAGCGTGCCAAAGACCCGGTTCTGCGCCAGCTTGCCTTGGACCGCGGCAAGGTTGGCACGGACTTCGGGCGGCACGCTTTCCGGATGTTCCCGCGCGTAACGCAGTGCCTCCTCAAAACCTACGAAATGTTGATGCAGCGCCACCAGACAGACCAGCACCGTGGCCGCCACCAGTGCGCCCAGCACGGTCCGGTAACGTCGTTCGTTCTCCCTGGGCCACCAGCCGATGAAAAAGAAGATCGCTGCCACGCTGAAGAATGCCGCCACCGACCACGCGCGCGCCGGCCACGGACTCACGCTGGCCGAAAGCCATTGCGATGCGAACCAGACCAGCGGCAACCACGCCCAGCCGCCGAGCGCCACGCCGTGTTGACGCCATGCGGCGACGATAGCCACGGCGGCCCAGACGAAGGCGAAAACGACGGCCAGTTCCAACGGCCAGCGGGAAAGACACCAATCGGAAGGATTCACCGGCCGGTCCGGCAGGAGCACGAGGCCGCCGAACTTCACCGGCAACAGGAAAACCATCGTCCACAACGCGCCGTGGAGTGTGCGCGTCAGCCACGTCGTTGTCATGCGCTTACGCTCCTGCGCTTCACGTCGCCGTTGCCGGCGTGGTCAGGCCGCTGAGCCGCAGCAGCGCCACTTCCAGTGCCAGCGGCTCGTTCACATTGCGCTCCAACTGATCTTGCAGCGTCTCGATCGTTTCGAGGTTCGCCAGCGCCCGCTCGCGCGTCTGCGTTGCGGCCAGCTTCCGCAGCGCGTCGCAGCGGTCGCGGTGGAACAACAACGCCGCATCGCCGTCCTCGATGCAAACAAGCATGTCGCGCAGCAGCCACTCCAACGTTGCCACCACCGCCGCGCGCCGCCGCCGGTATTCGGCCGCCGCCTGCGCTTCTATTTCCTTCTCTTTTTCCTCCAGCCACTTCGAGTCCGCTGTCTGGCGGTAATGGTCGAGTTGCGCCGATTGTTCGACCTGCTCCTCGATCCGTTTCTTCTCGGCGTCAAGAAAACCGCGAATCGTGTCGAACGATTTGTACGCTTTCAGCACCGAGCCACTGCCACCGAGCAACGCCAGCAAACCGTCCACAAGCGGCGCATGCGCCGCCTCCGGTTCGCGCGCCGCCGCCGCGCCGAACTGAATCCGCTGGCAGCGCGACTGGACCGTTTCGAGCAACTGCTCTGGCGCAGTTGACAGCAGCAGCAGCAATGAGCGGTCCGGAGGCTCTTCCAGCGTCTTCAAGAATGAATTGGCCGCTTCGCGACCGAGGCGGTCCGCCTCTGCGATAATGCCCACCTTCATCCGGCCGACCGACGGTTTTAGATGAAGCGATTTTTCCAGTTCCCGGGTTTGTTCGATGTCAATGCGGCGCGACTTCGATTCCGGCCGGATCCACTGCACGTCGGGATGCTGTCCGCCGGGTGGCGTAGAGGCGTCAATCTTCCGGCAGGAGTCGCAGTGATCGCAGCTGCCCTGCTTCGTTGGCGATTCGCAGTTGACGGTCTTGGCCAGTTCGCGCGCGGCCAGTTCCATGTCCTGCAACGCGTCGCCTGCGAAAAGGTAGGCGTGCGCGAGCCGGTCGTTGGCGAGACTGCGCTGGAGCACTGCGGCAACTGCGGGCTGTGAGGCGGCCAGTGACCTAAATGACATGCTTCACATACTCCCAGACGGCAGCCTCCACGTCCGCGATGGAACGGCGTGCGTCCACCACCTTGAAACGCTTCGGCTCCGACTTGGCCAGTTGAAGGAAGCCCAACAGAACTTTCCCATGAAACTCGTCCGATTCCGCCTCAAACCGATCCTCCTTGCCGCCGACTGGCCGCACGCGGCGCATCACCCGCCGTCGCCCTTCGGCCACTGGCAGCACGAAAAGCAGTGTCATTTGTGGCACGCAAGCGCCCACCGCCATGCGATGCGCCGAGGCGACAAGCTTCGGATCGAGACCGCGAACGATTCCCTGATAGACCGTGGTGGAATCCAGGAACCGATCCGACAACACCACTGCGCCTTCCGCCAGTGCCGGCTGGATCACCTTGCGCACCAGTTCGGCGCGTGCGGCGGAGAACAGCAGCATCTCCGACTCGGCGCACATGCCATAACCGGCGGGACTGTGTTTGAGCAGATGGCGGATCGCCTCGCCGAGATGGGTGCCGCCGGGTTCGCGCGTTTGGACCACCTTGCGGCCCATTCCTTCCAGCCGCTTGGCGAGCCGCCGGATCTGGGTGCTCTTGCCGCAACCCTCACCGCCTTCAAAGCTAATGAACACGCCTCGCATATTGCGGAGCCTAGGAACAACCGCCGGTCCTGTCAACGCCGCATCGACGGCTTCGGGACCCACCTGGTTTCTGCGTCCCCTGAAAAAACGAACCCCCTCGCCGCTTGCGCGACGAGGGGGGCCGTTACGCACAAAGTAGTTACACCTTCTGGACGTTCTGTGCCTTGGGGCCTTTGTCGGTGTTGATCTGTTCGAACGACACCGCATCGCCCTCATTGAGAGTCTTGAAGCCCTGGCCGACGATGTTCGTGTGATGCACAAACACGTCCGGTCCTCCTTGAATCTCGATAAATCCGTAACCTTTCTTGTTGTCGAACCACTTCACTTTGCCAGTAGCCATGAAACCTTAAATCTCCTTCCTACTATGTTCACTTGCCGGCTTGTCCGGCGGACCGCATAAACAAAAGTCACGAAGCTCGGTTCCTATCTTTCGGCGCCGGCGCCCCGTGACTGATGCAGTTCGTCGCAAACTCGCACGACAAACTCCGAAACAATGCCGCGCAGTAAATCAAAACACCGCCGACGCGTCAAAATAATTCTGGAAAATCTGAAAACTTGTGCATGAGCGCGCGCAGATGGAGACGTTCCACGTTCGCGCACTGCGAATCACTTGCGTCGTCGCAGTGCGCCGACGGCGGTGACAATCAGGCCGAGAACGATGGCGGCCCAAATCGCCTGCGTGAACCACGCGAAGTCGGCAGACGAGCTGAAGCTGAACACGACGCGATGGTCGCCCGGGGGCAGCACCACGGCGCGCATGATGAAGTTGGCTCGCAGGATTTTGGCCGGAGCGCCATCCACGGTCGCTGACCAGCCGTTGTCGAAGCGATCGGTGAGCATCAGGATGCCGGGGGATTTGAGACTGGTTTTCAGCGAAACGCGCATGGGTTCAAACTTCACCAGTTCGACGGCGGTGGAAGACGGTGCGCTGGCGTCGGCAGCGATGCCAGGATCGGTGTCGAGCAGCAGCGTGGTGTGCGGATCGAACTTCGGGTCGGTCAGCCGCGTCAACATCTTGTCGTTGTCGGCGACGATTTCCCAGCGGTGCAGCACCACCGCCCGCGGCAGGGCGCGGGTGCATTTGAACAGCGCCTGTTTGCCGAAGAAATCAAACTCCATCACGACGTTGATGAACTTGTCGCAGCCGAGTTGTTTGAAAGACTGTTCGGCGGCATCCTTCGGGCCGAGGATGTATTTGACGGAGCAGAGTTCCCACTTGCGCAGCGGCACGCGGTCCACGGCGCCGAAGAACGCCACATAGTCAGCCGGCGGCCGTGATGCGGCGGGGATGTCTATCGAATCAATATCGTAGTAAGGCAGCAGCAGACTCAGCCAATTGTTATAGAAGCCGGCGCGGGTGAGGAATGCCACACGCGGGCGACTGGTGTCGGCGCGGAGTTGTTGGAAGACAGCGTTGTCGGCGTAATCCTGGGCCGGCGATCGGTAGTCCATGAAGTAGCTGTTGGCCTGCCATTGTTCGACGAAGAGAACAAGCGCCAGTCCGGCGCAGCATCCCCACCGCAGCAGCGGCTTGGCCGCGCCGTTAAGCCAGAGCAACGTGATCATCATCGCGCCCGCCAGCATCGTGACCACGAAGAAGTGAAACATGGCGCGGCCCGGTTGGGCGGCCATGTTCTGCGAAGCCTTTTCGCCGGTGACGGGATGGGGCGGCGTAAACATGTCGTAGCTGCCATTGGCGAAGAACTGGGTGCGACTGTCCACGCTGTCTGCAAGGACGACCATCCAAAACAACGAAATGCCCAGCGCAGTCGCCAGCGCAATGAGGAAGTATTTCGTCAGCCGATTCATGGAGGTCTAGCGATCCGTGTTCCGCGACTTGCGACCCGTCTCGGGCGGTTGTGTTTCGTGCCAGAGCCGGTCCATTCCGATGGCCGCCAGCACCGCCAGCGCAGGCGTGAGCAGCACCAGCAGCTTATTGGGGTTGCGCATTGAACTGAACAACGGCAACGAATGCAGCAGTCGGAACGGCGGAGGGAAGAACCGGCCGAAACTGGTCACCAACACCACCGCCGCTATCACCGCCCAGAAGATGATCGCAGGCCCCTGGCGGCGGAGCCACGGGTCACGCCAATCCGTCTGAGGTTCGGCATCCGCAGGGCGGGGTTCACGCGCGAACAAGGCGACGATCGCCAGCAAGATCGCCACCCAGGTGACGGTGCCGTGAAAATCGCCGTTGAAGCGGAAGTTCCAGAACTGAAGAAGCTGGGTGGCTTGAGCGGGATTGGCGGCGTTGGCAGCCTTGAGCAGATCGGCGGGCGTGGCATACGGATCGAACTGCGGGTTGCGTCCCAGCGCGCCCCAGTAAGGTCCTTGCGGATCCTGCGTCTTCCAGCCGTGATAGCCGGGCGCAAAGAGGTCTATCACTTCGCTGGGTGGGTAGCTCCACTGCGTGGCCCACTGCCATTTCTGTTCGCCGGTGTCGCCCTCTTGCGTGCCGGGAACATTGGTGATCAGGCCGATGCCGAGCAGGCTGCGCACGATGGGCAAGGCCACGATCCCGCTCGTGACCATCATCAACATGAATCCCATCACCCAGTTGCGGCGCGTGGGGTCATCCACGCTGAGCCAACGCCAGCCGGCGCTGAACAAGAACCACGCGGCAACCAGCAGTGCCATCAGCGCGCCACTGTCTATCGCTCCTTGCAGCGACAGACCGAGCGCCACGCCCGCCCAAGCGAAGTCCGACCAGCGCGTTGTCTGCAACGCGCGTGTCAGGCACAACAGCGCCAGCATGGCAAACGTGGTCATCTCGAACTTGCCGATGTGCCCCGGAAGGATATAGGTCACATACGAGCCCGCAAACGTCATTACCAGGCTGCCAAAGAACGCCGCGAAGTCACACAGTTCCATCCGGCGCAGCCAGTAGAACGCAAGCAGCGCCGTTACCATGATATGGAACACGTAGATCAGCCGCGCGAACGATTCCGCCGGCATCAGGTAGAGCAGGAACCATGTCGGCGTGGCAGGGTAGGCTTGCTGAGTGCCCAGCCAATGGATGCAATCCCAGCCGCTGATCATTCCACCGGGGAAAATCGCCTTCGCCCTTTTCAATGTCATCAACGAGGCGTCGTTGGACATCAGAATCTGGTCCGTGAGGAAACACGGCCAGAAGAAGAGCGCGATCAACGCCACCAACGCCGCCGGCCAGACCCACGAAGGAAGGCCGTTGCTATGCGATGAAGAACGTTTTGATTTCTGCATTGTCTGTGCGTGGCGCGGCCGTCACCGGCGGCCCCAGGTGGTTGAGCGGGTGGCTTACTTCTTTCCCGCCTCGCCGATCATTTGCCAGAATTCAGGCCGTTTCTCCAACTCGGTTTCCTCGCCAACACCGAGCTTGGAGCGGAACAGGAAATCCTTCAGCGTGTTCCTGCTCAGAATGTGGTGCACGACGATGCCTTCCGCCGAGCGCTCGAAATAGATGCGGTAGTCGCCCTCGCGCAACCGGTAGAGATGCCGGCCCTCGCGCGCGAAGCGGCCGTATTTGGCGGTGTTGTCGGTGGCGAGGTCCTTGGGCACGTCGTCGAACCGGCCCATCAACAACAGTTGCTTTTCCTTCGGCAGCTTCGCCAGCTCCGCGGCGCTTGTCGGATTGAAGATGATTTGAAACATGATCGTTACCTTCCCGGCAGCCTAGCAGCCGGCGCGATGGAGTCAAGACGCACGGCGAACACCGCCACCGCCTCATTTTACTCGGACTTGAAGTAATTCCGCATCTTCGGCGTGATGGGGCGGCCGAGTTTTTCCAGCGCCTGCAGCATGTCTTCCCAAATGGCGCGGCGGTTTTGCATGGTGTAGGCGCGCAACACGTAGGCCGGATGATAGGTCGGCATCAGCGGGATCTGGCGGTAGAGCAACCAGTGACCGCGCAGTTTGGTGATGCCCGTGCTGATCTCCGGCATCAGGCCGCGCATGGCCACTGCGCCGAGCGCTACGATGACCTTGGGCTGGATGATGTCAATCTGCGCCTGGAGCCACGGCAGACACGTTTTCATCTCGTCGCCGGTTGGCTGGCGGTTGCCGCTCTCGCCGGGAGGCATGTTGGGGCGGCACTTCAAAACATTGCCGATGTAAATGTCGCTGCGCTTGTAGCCCATCGTCTCGATGATCTTGGTGAGCAACTGGCCGGCGCGGCCCACGAACGGCTCGCCTTGAGCGTCTTCGTCGGCTCCCGGCGCTTCGCCGACGAACATCAGTTCCGATTCCGGATTGCCAACGCCAAAGACGACCTGCTTGCGCGACGCGGCGAGGTGCTTGCACTTGACGCACGCGAGCGCCTGCTGGCGCAATGAGGCGAGTTTCTCGGTCTTGGTGGCGCCGGCTACTTGGATGCGTTCGGCGAACATGTCGACCGGCTCGGCGCGCGATGCGGAGACGGGAGTTGAAGCCGGTGTTTTTGTGGTGGAGGAAGGGGTAGGATGCATTGCGTATTGCGTAGCGGGCGGTTCAGCGACGGGCCGGGCCAGCGCCTCCAGCGTCTCGCGACGGACGGAGATATGCGTGACACCGGCGCGCTTGAGTTCTTCCAGGTGACGAATGGTGGCGTCGAGCGCCTCGTGAAATTGGCTCATAGGTTTTTGCCGCCGGCTTCCAGCAGCCGGACCAACGCCGCCATATCCTGCGGAAGCGGCGCGGTGAACTCCAGCCGTTTCTTGGTGCGCGGGTGATCAAAAGCCAGCATTTGCGCATGCAGCATCTGGCGGCAGGCGTGTTTCGCCAGTGGATGTTTGCGCGCGCCGCCATAGACCTTGTCGCCAACGATCGGATGCCCCATGGCGGCGAGGTGGACGCGAATCTGGTGCGTGCGACCGGTGTGCAGCGTGCAACGCAGCAACGCCACTTCGCCATACACCTTGACGACTTCAAACTCAGTGAGGGCTTCGCGTCCGCCGTGGCTGACGACACGCATTTTCTTGCGATCGCTCGCGCTGCGGCCGATGGCGCCTTCGATGAAGCCGCTGCTGCGGCGGGGCACTCCCCAGACCAGCGCCAGATAATGTTTGGTGACCGTGCGCGCCTTGAACTGAGCTTGCAGGTCGCGGTGCGCCCGGTCGCGTTTCGCCGCCACCAGGCAGCCGCTGGTGTCACCGTCGAGCCGATGGACGATGCCCGGCCGCTCGACGCCGCCGATGCCGCTCAGCTGACCGCGGCAATGGTGCAGCAGCGCGTTCACCAGCGTGTGCGCCCGATGGCCCGCCGCCGGATGCACCACCAGTCCCGGCGGTTTGTTGACGACGATCAGGTCTGCGTCTTCGTGGAGCACGTCGAGCGGTATCGCTTCGGGCTCCACCTCGCAGGGTGTCGGCGGCGGAATGACGACCTCAATCGTTTCGCCGGGCAGAACAGGGCGGTTGGGCTTGGGATTTGAAATCTGTGATCTGAGACTTGAAACCGTAACGTGGCCGTCGCGGATCAATTTTTGCAGGAAGACGCGTGAGCGGTCGGGCAACTGGCTGTGCAACCAGACATCGAGGCGCTGGCCGCCAGCGTCTGCGCCGACGGCGAGCTTCAACCGTTGCTCGTCTTTCTTCGTCCCCATTTACGACAACCTCAAATCAGTGCGCCGCCCGCGTGCGCGGCAGCCGCCACAGGAAAAACAAGGCCGCCACCAACCAGAGGAGGGCGGTGACCTGCGAATTGGTGAGATGACCCGGCCAGTGGCGGGGGTTGTCACCGCGGATAAACTCGATGCTGAATCGCATCACGGCGTAGAGAATCGCGTAGATCCAGAACACCTGGCCGTCAAACTTGCGGCGTGGATAGAACCACGAAAGCACGGCGCAAAACGCGAGGTTGGCGGCGGCTTCGTAGTATTGCGTTGGATGCACCCCGTGCGGATAGGTCGGATGCACTGCAGGATAGTGCGCCGCCCAAGGCAGCGATGTCGACTCGCCGTAGCAACAACCTTCCGCAAAGCAGCCGAGCCGGCCGAACGCGTGTCCCAGCGGCAACGCCGGCGTGAACAGGTCCGCCATCCGCCAGTGCTGGATGCCGTGCCGCCGCGCATACCAGAGCGTGACCACGACCGCGCAGATGAAGCCGCCATAGAAGACGAACCCACTGCGCAAGGCGTTGAAGCCTTCGCGGCTGAAATGGTGCTGAAAATCCTGCCAGTAGGCTATGATATAGAACAGTTTGCCGCCCAGCATCCCGAAGATCAGCAGGTAGAGCGACAGGTCAAAAACCAGTTCGGTGGGGATGTTCTCCTGGCGTGCGCGCCATGCAGTCATCCAGATGCCCGCAAGAAAACCGCAGGCCACAAGGATGCCATACCAGTGAACAACAAAACTGCCATATTGAAATGCGATCGGATGCACGAAGGATACATACCAGAAGGCCGGGTTCTGCGAAAGCGGGAATGCTCTGATCCTTTGTCAGCTCTGCAGTGGCGCGAGAGATGATCCTGGCGAAGGAGCAAACGACATCATTGCGCCGATGTCCATGAACTGGTAACCATTTCCCCCACAACCGCCATGAATCAGATCAAGCAGACCGAAAAGACACCCATGCAACTCACCCGCCGCGCGTTCTTGAGAACTTCCACGGCAGCCGGACTGGCATGGGTTGCGCCGGCCACCTTCGGCCAGTCGCCCGCAAAAAAATACCGGGTCGCGCTCATCGGCTGCGGCTGGTATGGGACGAGCGATTTGCTGCGGCTCATCCAGGTTGCGCCCGTCGAGGTTGTCGCGCTTTGCGATCCCGACCGCAACATGCTTGCCACCACCAGCGGACTGGTGTGCCAGCGACAAAAGTTGCAGACGGCTCCCCGTACTTACACCGACTACCGCGAGTTGTTGCGCGAGCACAAACCTGACCTTGTGGTCGTCGGCACGCCCGATCACTGGCACGCGTTGCAGATGATCGCCGCCGTCGAGGGTGGTGCTGATGTTTATGTGCAGAAGCCGATCAGCACAGACGTCCTTGAGGGCGAGGCGATGGTCGCCGCCGCGCGCAAACACGGCCGTGTGGTGCAGGTGGGCACTCAGCGCAAGAGCACGCCGCATCTCATTGAGGCGAAGCAGAAGGTTGTCGAGGCCGGGTTGCTCGGGAAGATTGCCCACGTGGACATGTGCTGCTATTTCCACATGCGCGCCAACGGCAACCCGCCCGTGCAGCCGGTGCCTGACTTTTTTGATTACGAAATGTGGACCGGGCCGGCGCCGATGCGGCCCTATGACGGATTGCCGCACAAGCGTTGGTGGCGGACGTTCATGGAATACGGCAACGGCATCGTCGGCGACATGTGCGTCCACATGTTTGATACCGCGCGCTGGATGCTCGGCTTGGGCTGGCCCAAGCGCATCAGTTCGTCGGGCGGCATCTTTGTGCAGAAGGAGGGCAAGTCCAACATCGCCGATACGCAGACAGCCACGTTCGAATACGACGACCTCACGCTGACCTGGCAGCATCGCTCATGGGGCATGCCGCCCGACCCGGATTATCCGTGGGCGTTGACCCTTCACGGCGACAAAGGCATGCTCAAGGCGAGCACGATGCGCGCGGACTTCATCCCGCAGGACAAGAAGGCCAGCCCCATCCACTTCGACTGTCTCTACGAGCGGGAGAAATACCCGGAGGACGTGACCGAGAAAGGCATCGAATTGAATGCCGCGCCCGCCACGCGCCGGCACATGCTCAACTTTCTGGCCGCCGTTGAGAAGCGCAACCGCCCCGTCGCGGACATTGAAGAAGGCCACATTTCCACCGCCAGTTGCATCCTCGCCAATGTCGCGATGCAACTGGGCCGACCGCTGAGCTACGATCCGAAGAAGCGCGAAGTGGTCAGCGACGCCGAGGCCACCAGGCTATTGCGCCGTCCTTATCGCACCCCGTGGCAACGTCCCCCGGTTTGAACACTGGACGAGGCATTATGAACAAACGCCGTTTTGCAGTTTTCCCGGCGCTGGTTGCGGCGACGTTGTCACTCTCGTTGTGTGGCTCCAACGCTGGTGCGGCAGAGCGACGCCCCAACATCGTCTTCATTCTTACCGACGATCTCGGCATCAATGATCTCGGTTGTTACGGGCGGCGCGAGCATCGCACGCCGCACCTCGACGCGCTGGCAGCGGCAGGCACGCGTTTCACGTCAGCCTACTGCGCGCAGCCGATCTGTTCCCCATCGCGCGCGGCAATCATGACGGGTAAGAATCCGGCGCGGCTGCATCTGACCACTTATCTGCCGGGCCGGCCGGATTGCCCGCCGCAGAAGTTGTTGCATCCGGTCATTCGCCAGCAGTTGCCGTTGGAGGAGAAGACACTCCCGGAATACCTGAAGCCCGCCGGCTACGTCAGCGCGTGCATCGGCAAATGGCATCTTGGCGGCAAAGGTTTCGGGCCGGCGGAACAAGGTTTCGACGTGGTTTACGCCGGCCGGCCCAACACCACGCCGTCCGAGACCGAGGGCGGCAAAGGCGAATACGACCTCACCGCGCACGCGATGAAGTTTGTCGAAGAGAACCGCGATCGGCCGTTCTTCCTCTACCTCGCGCACAACACGCCGCACATTCCTTACGCCGCAAAGGAGACGCTCGTCGCGAAAAACAACAAGGCGTTCGAGCCGGTCTATGCCGCCGTCATTGAGACGCTCGACGACACCGTCGGTTTGCTTCTCGCAAAGCTTGATGCGCTCGGCCTCACTGGGAACACCCTCGTCATCTTTACCTCCGACAACGGCGACCTGCATGTGCCTGAAGGTCCGCACCAGAAGATCACGCACAACACGCCGTATCGCGCCGGCAAAGGTTTCGTCCACGAGGGTGGGCTGCGCATTCCGCTTATTGTCCGCTGGCCGGGCCGGGTGCCCGTTGGCCGCGTCGTGAACGCGCCAGTGGTGAACAGCGACTGGGTGCCGACGCTGCTGGAGATATGCGGCCAGTCCGTGCCATCGGGTCTCGACGGTGTAAGCCTTGCGCCGCTGCTCGCTGGTGGCGAAGCGCCGAATCGGTCGTTCTTCTGGCATTTCCCACACTACAACAACCAGGGTGGGCAGCCTGACGGCGCCGTTCGCGACGGTGACTGGAAGCTCATCGAATACTACGAAGGCCGCGTCGAGCTGTTCAACATCGCGAACGACATCGGCGAGAAGAACAACCTCGCCGAACGCGAGCCGGAGCGCGTCAAGCAACTCCGCGCCCGGCTTGGCGCGTGGCGCGATGCGACAGGCGTGCAGACCAACACGCCGAACCCGAAGTTCGACGCTGCGCTGCACCGCGCCCTCTACGAGGACATGGACGTGTCCCGTTACAACGCCTCCACCGCCGACGCGGCCGAGTTCGCCCGCGTTCTGGAATGGCGCAAACTGATGAACGCCGCCGTTCCCAAACAGCCATCGCAGTCGAAGAAGGCAAAGGCCAGGCCGTGACGTTGCGAGAGCGCGCTCTCATCGGCATCAGAAGAGTCCATGCGCGTGTTCGCAACGGCTCGGTGATTCCGCGAGCGGAGGAGCAATACCCGGCTTGTGCTCTGGAGAGCGAGCGTGTGAGCGCGTCGGAAAAATACCAGCATCCGTTGGTTTCCATGTAGCGTCGCGAACGAGCAGGGGCGTAGGATGCGCACGCGACTCGAACCATCGGCAACACTGTGAAGCGCACATTCAACAGCCAACTTAGGAGCCACCCCCTACAATGAGCAACGTTTGTAATCGCAGAGATTTCATCAAGACCGCTGCCATCAGCACGGCAGCCACTGCCATGACGGCGCGCAGCTACGCCCGCATCATCGGCGCCAACGAACGCATTCGCCTCGGCCAAATCGGCTGCGGCGGGCGCGGCCGGCTCGCGCACATGGCGGGCGTTCACAAGCACGACAAGGCGCAGAACGTCGAGTACGTGGCGGTGAGCGACCCGTGGCGCATCGCGCGCGAGCAGGCCGCCGCGCTCTGCAAGGATTGGTATGGCACTGACGTGAAACAGTTTTCCAGCTACCGCGACGTGCTGGCCTGCAAGGACATTGACGCGGTGCTGATCGCCTCTCCTGACCATCATCACTCCATGCATTTGGAAGCCACCGCCAAGGTGAAGAAACATGCTTACGTCGAGAAACCGATGGCGCGTAACATGAAGGAACTCTGCCGTGCCGTGGACGCCGTCAAGGCGGCGGGCATCGTCGTCCAGGTTGGCACGCAAATCCGCAGCCTCCCCACCAGCACGGGCTGCAATGAGCTGTGGAAGTCGGGCATTCTCGGCAAGGCCTCGCGCATCGAGCAGTGCCGTAACGGCGAGAAGCCCTACTGGTATCACTACGTCAAGGACATCAAGAAGGAGGACGTGGACTGGGACGAGTTCCTTGGTAACGCGCCCAAACGGCCGTTCGACGCCAGCCTCATTTCCGGCTGGTATGGCTATCTCGACTACACCGACGGCCCCGTGGCTAACCTTGGCTGCCACTTCATTGATCTGTACCACTATATTACCGGTGTGCAGTTCCCAACGAGTTGCGTCTGCAACGGCGGCGTGTTCACGTGGAAGGACGAACATAAGTTCACCTGCCCCGACCATGTCGAGGCACTCTGGGTTTATCCGGAGGGCTTCATGGTGGCGTACTCGAGCAACTTTGGAAACTCAGGCGGCAATCGCCACCGTTTCTTCTGCGAGAAGGGCCAACTCATCCTCGACAACTGGGCTGTGCCGACCTACAGCGCCGAGGGCGGTCCGAAGCGCGACGGCGGCATCCGTGGCGTGGTTCAGGTCAAGCCGATCGAGACGCCCGACCACTTCCTCGACTGGCTGCAATGCCTGCGCACTGGCAAGACCACGCGCGCGCCCATCGAGGCGGGCTACCTGCACTCTGTCGCGTGTCTCATGGCTGTGGAGTCGTTCAAATACGGCCGACGCACGAGTTACGATCACGCCAAACGTGCCATTTTGAAGGGCTGATCGCTGAATAGGATAATCAACCAAGGAATTCTCAACATGAACACAAATTACAATCGCAGGGATTTCATCAAAGCCGCCGCCACCGGCGTGACGGCAACGGCCATGACGGCGCGCAGTTATGCGCGCATCATGGGCGCGAACGACCGCATCCGCATCGCCCAGGTCGGTTGCGGTGGGCGCGGCCGGTTCGCTCACATGGCGGGTGTGCATAAGCATGACAAGGCTGAGAACGTCGAGTACGTGGCCGTTTCCGATCCGTGGCGGTTTGCGCGAGAGGAAGCCGCCGCGATGTGCAAGGAATGGTATGGCACCGATGTGAAGCAGTATGTCAGCTATCGCGATATATTGGCGCGCGAGGACATTGACGCCGTCATGATCGCCTCGCCCGACCATCATCACTCAATGCAACTCGAAGCCACCGCCAAGGCCAAGAAACACGTTTATGTTGAGAAACCGATGGCGCGCAACATGGAGGAACTCTGCCGGGCCGTGGATGCGGTGAAGAAAGCGGGCATCGTCGTGCAGGTCGGCACGCAGACCCGCAGTCTGCCCTCCAGCACTGCCTGCCACGAACTGTGGAAGTCCGGCATTCTCGGCAAGGCGTCGCGCATCGAACAATGCCGCAACGGTGAAAAGCCTTATTGGTATGGTTATGTCAAAGCCCACCTTCCGAAGTCCAAGGAGCTGAGGAAAGAAGACGTGGCGTGGGACGAGTTCCTGATGAACGCCCCGAAGCGGGCATTCGATGCCGGTGTTTACACCGGCTGGTATGGTTACCTCGACTACACCGACGGCCCTATAGCGAACCTTGGCTGCCACTTCATTGACCTCTATAACTATATCACCGATGCGCAGTTCCCGAAGAGTTGTGTCTGCAACGGCGGCGTGTTCACATGGAAGGACGAGAACAAGTTCACCTGCCCCGATCATGTCGAGGCGCTCTGGGTGTATCCGGAAGACTTCATGGTGGCTTACTCGAGCAACTTCGGCAACGGGGGCGGCAACCGCCATCGTTACTTCTGCGAGAAAGGCCAGCTGAATCTGGACAACTGGGGTGCGCCGACCTACAGCGCCGAAGGCGGTCCGAAGCGCGATGGCAAGATCCGCGGCGTCAACGAGGTCAAGCCGATTGAAACCCCCGACCACTTCCTCAACTGGCTGCAATGCATGCGCACCGGCAAGCCCACGCGCGCGCCCATCGAGGCGGGCTATCTGCACTCCGTCACATGCCTGATGGCCGTGGAGTCGTTCAAATTTGGCCGCCGCACGACGTACGATCACAAGACACGGACGATCCGCAAAGCCTGAGCATCTTCTTTCTGCACAAAACCTCTTTGGTGATATTGCTGGTTCTGAGGTTCGACTCGACCTCATGGCACGGCAATGGGTGTGTCGTGTGAGGGCGGAGTGATGCCACACGCAGCGACTTCCTGCGTGTCTGCAACAAATGCTTTGCCAAGCCGCGCATGCATGGTAAACACGACATGTGTTTTTTGCGGCTGATAAAGGCATATCATGAACAAGATCACTCGGATTTCCCCCTTCCTTGCTTTTGCGCTGATGGCTCTCGTTGTGCAGGCTGAGCCGCCGCGAAGTTACAGGTTGCTTTGGCAGGACAACTTCGACGGCGATAGTCTCGATGCGTCCAAATGGACGGCGATGGTCGGTCCCCGCAAAGGTGGACAGTCCGCTGCCGATGCCGTGGCGGTGAAGGATGGGGTGTTGTCGATCACCACCTACACCAAGGATGGCAAGCACTATACCGGTTTTCTATCGACGAAGGGCAAGTTCGAGACAACGTACGGCTACATCGAAGCGGCCATCCGTTTCAAGACTACGCCGGGTCAATGGGGTGCGTTCTGGATGATGCCGCCTACCATGGGCAAGCCGCTGGGAGATCCCGCGACGGCCGGGACGGAGATTGACATTGTCGAACACCGCGCCAGTGACAACAAAGGCAAGGACCTGCGCGACATGTATGTCATCAACCTCCACTGGGACGGCTACGGCAAGAACCACAAAACAGCAGGCACGAAGGTCACTCCGGAATTCAGCGCACAACCGCTCCCGGGCGAATGGCACGTCTACACGCTGCATTGGACGCCGGAACGATACACGTTCTACTACGACGGCGTGGAGAAATGGGCCACGACCAACGCCGTCTCCCGGCGGAGCGAGTATCTGCTGCTCACTTGCGAGATTCAGGACAAGAGTTGGGCCGGCAACTGTCCCGCCGAAGGCTATGGTTCGCTCGTGGACAGCAAGACGAAGATGGATGTGGACTGGGTTCGCGTCTGGCAGGCGCCGGCGAAGCCGTGATCGTTGGCGGCTGCCGACGGACATTGTGCCTCCGGCGGTTTCTGGCGCGCCGTCGCCATGTCGCTTTCAACACGGATTCAGGCTTCGTTCTGCAGCCAATCCAACTTGACTCGTTTGCGCATGGCGTGTTTGATTGCATGCATCAACATAACGAAGGAGCACGTATGGCAAACAACCCACACCAATACGACGGCCCCTTTTTTCGAGCGCACTAGCAAGCGCCGCAAGGGGTTCCCATCCGAAACGAAGGTCAAACGCGGTCATCGCGTTGTGCATGGCGGCAAAGACCTGTTCGAGAAGCTCGGTAGGAACGATCTCTGTCCGTGCGGTTCGGGCCGGAAATTTCAAAAACTGTTGCTTGCGCATGGGTCAGTATGACGGCGTGGACCGGGACTACTTCTTTTAGGGAGTAGGCCACGTGGTCGCGATGAGTATGACCTCGCTTCGCCATCGCCAAGAGCATCGTCTCAATGGCTATGGTTCGCCGGTGAACTATGGTCGTCGCTCTCGATGCAACACGACGACCAGGTAGCCGACGACCGCCGCGTTTGCACAGAGCACCACAAGCTTCATCGCCGTCGCGTGCAGCCACAGTTCGTAAAGCTCGACCGGCAGCAATGACGCCGTGACGCCTACGGTGAGGTATTCGGCCCATCGTTTCTCCAGCCACAACCCAATGCCTTCGGTCGCGAGCAACATCGCGAAGCCGAACGCCACGGCGCTGATGGCTTCCAGTGAATGGGGTTGCATGGCGCCGAGCTTGGCCAACAGGAGTTGGACGTAATGCGAATGCATCTGCATTTGCAGCTCGCCTGTCATGCCATGCGCCCATTGGGATAGATCGTGGCTGACCAACGCGTGCGCACCGAACGCCACCACCAGCATCAGCATAGCTTTCACGAGCTTGAAGACTGCGATGATTCTCAGCGCCACATGCTGGCGGTGGCTTGGGCTGTTTGGGGCGGTGCTCACGTGCTGCTGAGAAGCTGCGTGCACCGGTCGGCACTGCGGCAGGCAGACTTCAGATGACGAAGTAGGTTGCTTCGGGATGATGCAAAATCACGGCGGCGGTACTGGCTTCCGGGTTGAGTTGGTAGCCGGTGGTCAGCTCGACGCCCAACTCTTTCTTGATCGGCATCAGCTGGAACATCTTTTCCTGCTCGGCAAGGTCGGGCAGGGCGGGGTAGCCGAAGCTGTAACGCAGGCCGCGCCGCGCGTCGAGCCGCAGCTCGCGCTTGATTCGATCGTTCATCCATGACGCGACTCCCTCGGCTGCCTCGACGTAAAGGCCGTGGATGAAGTAGCTCCGCGTATAGTCGTTCTTTGCGTTCAACGCGTCGCAGATCTCCGTGCCGCGCGCGCCGACGGTGGCAAGTTGGAGCGGCAACACGTCGCAGCGGTCACTCTGGACGCCGAGTTGGCGCGCAAACGCGGGCGTCGGCGCGAAGTAATCGGCAAGACAGAGATTCTGACTTTGCTTGGCGCCTGCCGGCTGGCGCGGGAAATTGAAGCGAGTCACCTCGGTGAGATCGGCCAACGGCACGCCTTCCGAGACCTCATGCGGGTTGTAAATGATGAGCGAGTTGCCTTCGCTGGCGCAGGGGAAATAACCGTAGATGGCTTTCGGCGTCAGGTAGTTGTTCGCGATGAATTCGTCTTCAAGTTGCCGCAGCAACGGTTCGAACTTCTCGCTGATGAGCCGGCCCTTGTCCTTTTCCTTCGACGCGCCCCACTGAAGCAGGAAGAGCGTCTTGCGGTCAATCAACGGGAAAATCTCACGCGGGTTGATGTAGGGCACGACGCGCCATCCCCAGAACGGCGGCGCGGGCAACTCAACGCCAAGCTTCACCTTGCTGCGCAATGCACGCGGACCGGCGGCGGTATCGGCGCGTTGCTGGTCGAGGCGCTGAATCATGCCGAGCGATTCGCACGCAGCCTGATGCTGCGTGGCGATAGTGTCGGCGCGTGTGGTGGAATGGGTGAGTTTGTCACACCAGTTGAGCCCTTCAAACGCGTCCTTCGAGTAGAAAACGCCGCCGGGATAAAGCTGCGTGCGCGCGTCGTCTACGAAGCCGGCTTTGAAACCGAAGTTGCGGTTGATCGCCGCGCCGCCGATGAGCACGGGAATCTGCTGGCCCTGCTTGTGGAGTTCCTGCACGCAGATTGGCATCTGTTTCGACGTGGAGACCAGGAGCGCCGAGAGGCCGATGGCGTCGGCCTTTACCTCCAACGCCTTGTTGATGATGGTCGAGACCGGCACTTGTTTGCCGAGGTCAAACACGGTGTAGCCGTTGTTGCTGAGGATGGTTTTGACGAGGTTCTTGCCGATGTCGTGCACGTCGCCAAAGACCGTGGCGAGGACGACCCTGCCTTTCGTCGAGCCTTCCTGCCTTTCGAGGAATTGCTCCAGATGCGCGACGCAACGCTTCATGGCCTCGGCCGACTGGAGCACGAACGGCAAAATCAACTCGCCCGCGCCGAACTTGTCGCCGACCTCTTTCATCGCGGGCAGCAGCACGTTGTTGAGCACGTCCACTGGCTGACGAACGAGGCGCGGCTTCAATGCCGCGAATGCCGCCGGCGCATCAGTCTGCTTTTGCGCGAGGAAATCCGCGGCGATCTGTTGGGCGTCCGCTTGGCCGAAGAGCACCTCGTTGATAAGCGCCTCGGCGCCGTCGGGTTTGCGGTGGACGATTTTCCAGTGGATTTTGCCGGCGGCGTCGAGCGCGGCCAGCGTCTCTTCTTCCTTCGAGGGACCGGCGGAGACGACGGTCTTTTGCTGCTCGAAGTAAGCGATGAACTGCGGCAGCGCGTCGCTACGCCGGTTGAAGACGAGGTCGTCGGCGAGCGAGCGTTCCTCACTGGAAATCTCGGCGTAAGGTTTGATCTCGGCTGGGTTGACAATGGCGGTGTCGAGGCCGGCCTGGACGCAGTGATGGAGGAAGACGGAATTGAGGACGGCGCGCGCGGGCTTGCCGAGACCGAAGCTGATGTTGGAAACGCCGAGGCAGGTCAGCGCGCCGGGAATGCCGGCTTTGATGCGGCGGATGCCCTCGATGGTCTCGGCAGCGGAGTTTCTGAACTCAGCGTCGCCGGTGGCCAGCGTGAACGTGAGCGCGTCGAAGATCAGATCGTGCGGCTCGATGCGCCAGCGTCGGGTGACGATGGCGGCCATTTTCTCCGCGATGCGGAACTTCAGGTCGGCGGTCTTGGCCATGCCGCCGTCTTCCTTCGAGATCGTAAGCGCGATGATCGCCGTGCCGTGTTCCTCAGCGATGGGGCAGACGGTCTCGATGCGATCCAGACCGTTCTCCATGTTGATGGAGTTGAGCACGGCGCGACCGGGATACACCTTCAGCGCCGCCTCAAACACCTTCGGATCAGTGGTGTCAATCACCAGCGGCGCCTCGATGCTTTGGGCGAGTTTCTTGACGAGGATGCGCATCTGGTCGGCCTCGTCGCTGCGTTCGGTGACGGCAACGCATACGTCCAGCAGGTGCGCGCCGCTTTCGACCTGCTGGCGGGCGACTTGGACGATGCCGGCGTAGTCATCGGCCAACAGAAGCTGCTTGATCTTGCGCGAGCCTTGCGCGTTGACGCGCTCGCCGATGAGCGTCGGGGCGGGGTCTTGCAGAAGCGCCACGCGCTTCATCGCGCTGGAGACGTATGGAATGAACAAAGACATTGGAAATCAGTAACCCGTGGTCAGTTGAGATTGCGTTTGCGCGGGGTGACGCCCTGGAGTGATTCGATCACGGCGCGCATGTGGTCGGGCGTGGTGCCGCAACAGCCACCGACGATGTTGACGCCGAATTCGGCGACAAACTCGCGCAGGTGGCGGGCGAGATCGGCGGGCGTCTCGGGGTAGACGGCGTGGCCGTCGCGGTTTTCCGGGAGGCCGGCGTTGGGAATGACGCTGATGGGCAGCCGCGAGTTCTCGCAAAGGAACCGGACGGAGTCGCGCATCTCCTTGGGTCCGGTGGAGCAGTT
Source organism: Verrucomicrobiota bacterium (assembly GCA_016235595.1). GTDB lineage: Bacteria > Verrucomicrobiota > Verrucomicrobiia > CAIQCK01 > CAIQCK01 > CAIQCK01. Next base: position 26,460 of record JACRJX010000041.1, on the reverse strand, counting down.
CAGGCCGATGACATCCACCCGGAGCGCCTCCAGCGTCGTCATGGCTGCGCCGATATCGGTGCCGAGCAGCATCCGCTGGGTGACGTCGAGTGTCACCTGCGCTTGAATTGGCAGGCTGCTACCGAGGTCGCGGAAGCATTTTCGGAAGCCAGCGATGGCGGCTTTCACCTCGAGCATGTCCTGCGACGTCTCGATTAGCAGCAGGTCGCAGCCGCCTTCGATGAGCGGTTTCGCCTGCTCGGCGTAGATGGCGGCCAGTTCGTCAAACGTGATCTTGCCCAGATCCGGGTCGTCGGTGCTCGGCAACATGCCGGACGGACCGACGGAGCCGGCGACAAAGCGCGACCGCTCCGGCGTGCTGAACTTGTCGGCGGCGCGACGGGCGAGTTGCGCGGCGGCGAAGTTGAATCTGTAAACGTCCTCGGCCGTGCCATGGCCGTATTCGCCGAGCTTGATGCGCGAGCCGCCAAACGTGTCTGTCTCCACGACATCGCAGCCGACGGCGAGAAACGATTCATGCACGTCCGCGATCACATCGGGCCGCGAGAGCACAAGCCCCTCATTCCAGCCTTCGCGGCCTTCGAGGAAGTCCTCCTTCCGCAGCCGGCGCGACTGGATGCTGGTGCCCATCGCCCCGTCGAAGACGACGACGCGACGGCGCACAGTTTCAAGATATCGGCTTTCCATAAAGCGCGCGACCCTAACAAGCCGCCGCCCGTATTTCAACCACGGTATCCTCTGTGTGTTGGGGACGGTGTCTGTAACAGCCTTGCTACTCTCGAGTTACAGCGTATAATCCACCGCACAAACCCAAGGAGGATATGATGACCCGAGTCAATCTCTTCGCCTTCGCTGCTGCATTGCTTTTTCCCAGTCCCGCCGCGGTTCTTGCACAGACAACCACGCCGAAAGACGCTGATTGATCCTGCAAAGGATGCAATCAAGGGAGAATGGAAATGGTGGAGGACTGATCTTTGGCAAGAGCAGACAGGCAACTCGGTGAACTGGTGAAGCCGGGCACAGGCTGGGACGTGCTGGAAAGGTTGATGCACTGGGAAACAGAAGACAGGACGGTGGCGATGAATATCGAAACGGCTGTGAAGACGAGAATGACATTGGGGGTGTGGCTGCTGATTACGCTGGCGATGCCATTGCAGGCAGACGAAAAAGTGTTCGTGATACCCGACGAGGGATGGCGTGTGGTGGTGGACGCGCCTTTCATGGACCGCGTCGAGGAAACGCGGCGTGGGGCGGATTTCACATTCAAAGGACACGGTGGTCTGTTCAATCTGTCGCTCTTTGTGGAACGGCCGCAATCGGATACAGGTGGCCACAAGGAGTGTTACGAGTTCTACTGGTCCCATGGCAGACGGAATCCCCTCATTGATCAGAGTTCGGTGCGAGTCTCAAGTGACCCACGCTATTGCCGGGTCGAGTATCTGACGGTGGTTCCTTTCAAGGGCAAGGAGTTCAAACAGAAACATGCCCACTACTACTTTGTGTTCAACCGCCGATGGATGGATCTGCACATCTCGATCTTCGAACCAAAGCCGGCTGACGAAGAGATATTCCGCCGCTTCGACCGGGGACTGCGCTACGAATCCGTTGCGGCTGGGCGGCCATTGGCTGGGAACAAAGTCGAGAGGATGTATCCGATTCCCAAAGGCGGAACGCTGGTGTTGGCGGTGCCCGCCGCGTGGAAGGGGCGCGTGGTGCCGTCGCGCGATACGATGCCGGGCATGATGACCGTGGAGTTTACGCGCGACAACGTGAACGGTTTCCGTGTGTTGCTGAGCCTGATGCCCAGTTCGAAATTACCCAACGGACAGAAGCCGGAGATGCCCTGGCTTCGAAATATTATCGAACAGAACAGGCGTGGAGCAGAGGCCAGCGCGGAAGAGAAGGAACTGGTCGTTCGTGAATTCAAGGAGGGCGAAGTGTTTGGTTGCTACTACACAGCTACGGATCGGACCGTGCCCGTCGACAACCCGCCTCCCAATCAAGCCAGATTCATGCTTCAGGCTGCCGTTGTGATCAGCGGCCGCGTTGCCATGTTGACGGCCTTATCCAATACCTCGGGGCACGTGGACCAGAACGCTGCGCTGGAGATGATCAAGAGCGCGCTGTGCCGGTAGCGAGTGCCGCGGCCATTCCGTTGCCAGGTTCCCGGCACAGCCTCGGCGTCATCGGTATCAGATCGGTTTGACGACGATGGCTTTGGGGTAGACGGGGCAGTGAAACTGGCAGACGCCGCAGCCGGTGCAGCCGTCGGACTTCACCTCGATGTAGCTGTCCTCGTGGACGCAGATGGCGCGTTCGCCGACGGGGCATTTCTCGATACAGGTGTTGCATTCCTGGCCCATCGTCCGCAGGCAAAGTTCCTGCGCCCATTCAGCCAGGCCGATGCGGACGGAGTCGACGGAGGCGGGCATCAGCGCGCCCGAGGGGCAGGCGGTGGAGCAGGGCACGTCGTTGCAGAGGACGCAGGCTTGCTGCTCCGGGTCAATATAGGGTGTGCCGCTCATTTGCGGGTCGTCGCTCTGGTAGAGCTTGATGGCCTGCACGGGGCAAACCTCCACGCATCGGGCGCTCCGCGAGCACATCGTGAGAAAGTCATTTTCCGACTGCGCGCCAGGCGGACGCAACAGTGTGGGACGCCACGGCGTGGGCGGTGGCGGCGGCGGCGGCGGATTGACGAGTTGATCAAATCTCTCCAGCGGCCGTTCCACCGTTTCTGCCAACGGTTCCACGACGCGATTCAACAGCGCCCGGAAGAATTTTCGCCGGTCGCCGCTGCGTTTCTCAAAAGGTTCCGAATCCATCACTGGGCAACATATCATCTTTCGCGCGCTTTGTGGGAGGAAAGAAATTGGCGTTGGTGACGGGGAGGGGGACGGATCAAAACGTTGCCCACCCAACACGACGTTGGCTCATTAGCGGGCGGTGGTGCGGCGAATGCTACTTTGGTTCCATCCGGTTCCATAAGACTTGCCGACGGGCGGGAGACACACTAATGTCACCGACCTTTGTCGGATTCAAAGTGATGATGTTGTTGAGTTGTAATGATGCAAACTGAAGAAGCCAAAGATTTGATTTACGTTTTCGTGTTTTGTTTGAGCGGACTGGTGTTTGCGCTTGGGCCGATTCTGCTCGCCAAACTCCTGGCGCCCCGGAAGACACGACAGACGGTCAACAAGACCGGGCAGTTCGTCGAGTGCGGGATGGATCCAATCGGCGACGCGTGGATTCGTTACAGCGCGGTCTATTATCTTTACGCGTTGGTGTTCATCGCGTTTGCGGTGGACGTGCTCTACCTCATTCCCGTGGTGTTGGTTTACAACCGGGAATTTGCCATCCGGGATTTGGTGGAGGTTTTGATCTTCGTGGGGATTCTCGCTCTTGTGATCGTTTATGCGTGGCGAAAAGGTGTATTCGAATGGAATCTGAAAAAGCCAGCTCCCAAGACCTCTCCCAGATCGTGAAGTTTGCGAAGCTGGATGAGTTGCTGGACCTGAGCCGGGCTAACTCACTCTGGCCGCTGACATTTGGGCTTGCCTGCTGCGCCATCGAGATGATGGCGGCGGGCGCATCGCGCTTTGACATCTCGCGTTTCGGCGCCGAGGTGTTCCGGCCCTCGCCGCGGCACGCCGACGTGATGATCGTGGCCGGCACCATCAACAAGAAGATGGCGCCGGCAGTGAAGACGCTCTACGACCAGATGCTTGAGCCGAAGTGGGTCATTGCAATGGGCAATTGCGCCATCTCCGGGGGGCCGTACGTATTTCCCGGCCAATACGCCGTGGTCGAAGGTGTGGACAAGCTTTTCCCCGTGGATGTTTTCATCCCCGGCTGTCCGCCCCGGCCCGAGGCATTGATCGAGGGGATATTGAAGCTCGAAGAAAAGCTCACCGGCAAACGCCGGTGGCCAACGGTGACACCCCAGTGATCCACTCCCTTCAGGAACTCGCGGATCAATTCAACAAATTGATTCCGCAGAAAACGCTGCCAGCAGCGCCTGACACGACTGTGCCGGCTCCGACGGGTCCGGTTCAGATGGAGGACTATGCTGCCAAGGGCTACCATCTGAACGTCTGCGTGCAGCCCGACCAGGTTGTTGGAGCGGCCGGGATTCTCGACTCCCATGGCTTTGCGTTGGATGCAGTCACGGGCGTGGATTGGATTGCGGCAAACGAAATGGAAGTGGTTTACGATTACTTCCATCCGATGAACTCATGGCGAGTCGTGATTCGGACGCGTGTGCCGCGAGGCAAGCCAGAGGTCCCGACCATCTCGAAGGTTTATCCGGGCGCCGACTGGCATGAGCGCGAGACACACGAGTTCTTCGGCATCGTTTTTCTCGGCCATCCGAACCTGACGCCGTTGCTCCTGCCGGAAGACGCGGATTATCACCCGCTCAGAAAGGATTTCGTCGCGTGAGCGCGCCCGAAATCATCTCCACCTCCGACGCGCCGCGCGAGACGTTTGTGCTCAACGTCGGCCCGCAGCATCCGGCCACGCACGGCGTGTTGCGGTTGAAGCTGACGATGGAAGGCGAATACGTCGTCCGCGCCGAGCCAATCTGCGGCTATATCCATCGGATGCACGAGAAGATGGGCGAGAACCGCACGTGGGCGCAGTTCCTGCCCAACACCGGCCGGATCGACTATCTCTCGGCGATGACCTACAACCACGCTTACGTGGCGGCGGTGGAACGGGCCGCCAAGATCGAAGTGCCGCTGCGGGCGGAATACATCCGCGTCATCACATCTGAATTAAATCGCATCTCCAGCCATCTGGTCTGGTTTGGCGCGTTCCTGCTGGACCTTGGCGGGTTCACGCCGTTGCTTTACGCATTCGATGACCGGGAACAAATCCTGGATATACTCGAAGCCGTCAGCGGTTCGCGCCTGACCTACTGCTACTACCGTTTCGGCGGCGTCTGTAATGATGTGGACGCTGACTTCGTTCGCGGTTGTCGCGATTTTGTCGCGCGGATGAGGCCGAGGCTCAAGATGTACAAGACGCTCGTCACCGATAACATCATCCTGCGCAAGCGACTCGAAGGCATCGGCTTCATCAACAGTGAGATGTGCCGCAAGTATGGCGCGACCGGGCCGGTGATCCGTGGCGCGGGCGTCGCTTACGACGTGCGGAAGATCGAGCCTTACTCGATTTATCGCGACTTCGACTTCGACATCCCCACGTTCCCGGAGGGCGACTGCATGGCGCGCTACCTGGTGCGCATGGAAGAAATGGCCCAGAGCCTCCGGATCATCGAGCAGGCGATAGGCAGGTTCCCTGACGGACCGACGTTGACCCACGGCGTGCCGCGCATGCTGAAGCCTCCAGCGGGTGATTATTGTTTTGCGGTTGAGGCGGCGCGTGGACGGTTGCTCGTGCGGATCGTCAGCGACCACAGGGAGATACCGTATCGTGTCAGGTTGCGCACGCCGTGTTTCTCCAACCTCAGTCTTTTTGAAGAGGCCAGTGCGGGCATGATATTGCCCGATGCCTTGGCGGAGCTTGGCAGCCTCGATCTGGTGATTCCCGACATTGACCGCTAGGAACCCAACATGAGTCTCTCCGAACTCCTATATATGTTGGTGTACGTGGTCGGTGTCATGGCGTTTGTCGGCCTGAACGCGGCCTATCTGGTTCTGGCCGAGCGCAAAGGCGCGGGCCGGTTCCAGCGGCGGCCGGGTCCCACCGAGGTCGGCTATGCCGGCTGGCTGCAACCCATCGCGGATGGCGTCAAACTCCTTTGCAAGCAACTCATCGTTCCGACGGGCGCCGACGCCACCGTGTTCCGGCTGGCGCCGTTGCTGGTATTGATTCCCTCCATGATGTGCCTGGCAGTGATTCCCTTCAGCGAGACGCTGTACGGGCGGAACATCAACGTCGGACTGGTGTTTGTGTTCGCCTTCGGCGCAATCAACGTGATGGCGATCATGCTCAGCGGCTGGGCCTCGCGCAACAAGTACGCCATCATCTCGGCCGCGCGTGTGGTGTCGCAGGATGTCGCCTACGAAATCCCCATGTTGTTGGTGGTCATTACCCTGTTGATGGTCACGGGCACGATGAATCTTCGCGAGATTGTCGATCAGCAAGCCGGCTGGTTCTGGAAATGGAATCTCTTCCGGCTCGATGTGAATCCGCTTATGCCCGTGACGTTTATCATCTTCTTCACTTGCATGCTGGCCGAGACCAACCGCTCGCCGTTCGACATGGCCGAAGCCGAGAGCGAACTGGTGGCGGGCGCGTTCACCGAGTATGCAGGCATGGGGTTCGGTGTGTTCTTCATGGCCGAATACGCCAACATCGTTGTGGGCAGCGCGATGGCGACCGTGCTGTTCCTGGGTGGCTGGCAAAGCCCCTTCGGTGTCGGGTCCGGCGTGATCTGGTTCTTGCTGAAGATGTATGCGGTGGTTTTCACCGTCATCTGGGTGCGCTGGACCTTTCCCCGGACGCAGTTCTACAACTTGCTCAATCTTTCGTGGAAGATTCTCATCCCGCTGTCGTTGTTCACGCTCGTTCTGACCGCCGTCATGATAAAGGTGTTGCGAGCATGAAAGAGTATCTCAAAGACATCTTCGGCGGGTTCTACAGTCTCGTGCAGGGCATGCGCGTGACGATGGCGCAGTTCTTCAAGCCGACCGTGACGGTGCATTATCCGCACGAAGCGCTGAAGATGACGCCGAAGTTTCGCGGCCATATCGAGCTGGTGAGCGATCCCAGCACCGGCAAGCCCATCTGCATGGCCTGCAAACTTTGCGAGAAAACCTGCCCCAGCCATTGCATCATCGTTGAAGGCGTGAAACGGGAAGGTGAGAAGCACCGGTCGATCAAGGAGTTCAAACTCGACTTCACCAAGTGCAGCCTGTGCGGCTCGTGTGTCGAGGTGTGCAAGAGCCAGGCCATTCGCTTCAGCAGGGACTACAACCTCGCCGGCACCAGCAAGGAGGACTTCATCATGGACCTGTTCAAGCGGCTGGAGGCGGAGCAGGTCGCGGAGGCGGCGCAGGCTGATGCCTCGCCGTCTGCGAAACAGCCTGAGGCAAAGCCTGCGGAACAACCCAAGACGGAGGTCCGATGAACTCGCTACCGATCTCTGACTATATCGTCGCGGGCATTTTCTACTTTTGCGTTGCGACGACTGTTGGCGGCGCTCTGGTCGCCGTCCTGACGACGCGCATCATCCGCAGCGTCTGCGGGCTGATGATCTGCTGTCTCGGTGTGGCGGGACTTTACTATTTCCTCCACAGCCCGTTTCTGGCGCTGATGGAGATCCTCATCTACATCGGCGCGGTGTGCGTCACCATCATGTTCGCGGTCATGCTGGCCGAGCCGGACGAGCCGGCCCGCGAGGAATCGCGCGGCGCGGCCATTTTGGGAGGGGTCGTGGCGCTGGCGATGGGGGCGGTCATTTGCTGGGGCTTGTCGCGGCTGAGTCTGGCGCAGAAATGGACACCGCCTGCTGCTCCGGTAAACGACGGTTCCGTCAAGGCCATCGGCACTTCGTTGCTCACCACCTACAGCATGGCGTTTGAACTCATCTCGCTGGTGTTGCTTGTCGCCATCATCGGCGCGCTGGTGATCGCGCGGCCGGGGAGGAACCAGTCATGAATCTCTTGCGCGCTTACGAACAGGTGGACATTTACCTCGTCCTTGCGGCGTTCCTGCTGGCCGCCGGCGTTTTTGGCATGATCCGGCGGCGGACGCTCATCGGCATGTTGATCTCCGGCGAGCTGATCTTCCTGGCCGCGTCGTTGAATTTCATGGCCCTGAACTGTTTTGCGGTTTCCAACCCGACGGTGGGGCAGGTGTTCGTCCTGTTTATCATGGGCTTGGCGGCGGCCGAGGTGGCCATCGCGCTGAGCATCATCATCGCGGTATATCGCAATTACCGCTCGATCAAAACCAAGGAGCTTTCCGAACTGAACGGTTGAACGATGGAAGCCACGCCTGACATCCGACTTCTCCTGGCCGTCTTGGCGCCGCTCACCGGCGCGGGACTGGTGATGGCCGCCGGCAAACGCCCCAATTTGCGCGAGGCGTGTTCATTCATTGCGGCCAGCGTGATGTTCGGGGTCACCGTGTCACTGATTCCCGATATCCGCGCCGGGAAGCAGCTTGTGTTCACCCTGTTCCAGTTGCTGCCGGGCTTGAGCATCACGCTGCGGGCTGACGCGCTCTCCATGATTTTTGCCGTGTCAGCGTCGTTCCTGTGGATCATCACGGTTTTTTACTCGGCGGGCTACATGCGCGGACTGCACGAACACGCGCAGACGCGCTTCAGCGTTTGTTTCGCGCTGGCATTGTTCGGCGCCATCGGCTGCGCCTTCTCAGACAATCTCCTCACGCTTTATCTCTTCTACGAAATCGTCAGCATCACCACCTATCCGTTGGTGGCGCATCATCAAGACGAAGAGGGCTACGAAAGCGGAAAGAAATATCTCGTCTATCTTACCTCCACCGCAAAGGGGCTGGTCCTGCCGGCGATGGTGCTCATCTACGTATTGACTGGCAGCCTCGACTTCGCGCACAACGTTCGCAGTGGCATCCTGCCGCCGACCGCGAGCCATGGCATCGTCACGGCGCTTTACATCTGTTGCATCCTCGGCTTCGCCAAAAACGGCATCATGCCATTGCACAACTGGCTGCCGAGCGCAATGGTCGCGCCGACGCCGGTGAGCGCGCTGCTGCACGCCGTCGCGGTCGTGAAGGTCGGCGTGTTTTCCACTGTTCGCGTCATGCTCTATGTCTTCGGCGTGGACACGATGAACGCCCTCAATCTCGGCCTGCCGACAGCCTACTTTGTCTCGATCACCATTCTGGTTGCCTCCGCCGTGGCGTTGAGCAAGGACGACTTGAAAGCGCGGCTGGCCTATTCGACCGTCAGCCAGCTTTCCTACGTCATCCTCGGTGTCGCACTGCTGACACCTGCCGGCATCGAGGGCGGCCTGGTTCACATTGCCAACCACGCCTTCTCGAAGATCACACTCTTCTTCTGCGCCGGCGCGATCTATGTGGCAGCGCACAAGAAGAAGATTTCGGAGATGGGCGGCCTGGGGCGGGCGATGCCGTTTACGTTTGGCGCGTTCGCCATCGCATCGTTGAGCATGATCGGCGCGCCGCCGGTCGCGGGCTTTGTCAGCAAGTGGTATCTGTTGCTTGGCGCGCTGGACGCCGGTTCCATCGGCATCCTTGTCGTGCTGCTGGCGAGCACGGTGCTGAACGCCGCCTACTTCGCTCCGATTGTCTATCACGCGTTCTTCGGCAAGCCGTCCAGGCCTGACGCGCATCATCACCAGCGGGAGGCGCATCCCGCGATGGTGATTCCGTTGAGCATCACGGCCGCCATTTCCGTGATCATCGGCTTTTATCCCGACTTCTTCATGCGCCTTGCGAAAGCGGTTTTGCGATGAAACTGACACACCTCATCGAATTCTTGAGACACCGCATAAAAGTGGTTGTTCGCATCTGCCTCGTAGGGCTGGCGCTGCTGGTCCTGCTCGACGCCAGCCCGGCCGTCGTGAACAAGGAGCATGCGCACACGTGGGCGGAGCACGTCCCGGGTTTTTGGGCGCTGTTCGGTTTTGTCGGCTGCATCCTGCTGTTTATTTTCTCAAAGATGTTCGGCCATTTCGGCGTCACGACGCGCGAAGACTACTACGATGAGTAATATCTGGATCCATCCAGCGGCAATCTTGATTGCGGGAAGCCTCCTGCTGCCCGTGGTGCCTGCACGGCTGAAGAAAGGCTATCTCTTTCTTGTGCCGCTGCTGACGTTCCTGCACACGATCAACATGGTTCCGGGGATGTTCGGCACGGTGCAATTCCTGGATTGGACGCTCGTCTTCGGCCGGGTGGACAAGCTTAGCGCTGTCTTTGGTTACATCATGAGCTTGATGTGCGTCATCGGCACGCTCTATGGCTTGCACGTCAAGGAAGACGCCCAGCATGCGGCCGCATGGATCTATGTCGCGGGATCGCTCGGCGCGATCTTTGCGGGGGATTTCCTGACGCTGTTCCTGTTCTGGGAACTGATGGCGTTCTCATCGGTCTTCCTGATCTGGTTCCGCCGCCAGCCCGAATCGCTCGCGGCTGGTTTCCGCTATCTGCTGGTGCATGTGGCGGGCGGCGTGTCGCTGCTGGCCGGCATCGTGCTGCACTGCAAGGCGACGGGCAGTTGGGCTTTCACATCGCTCGATGTCCATCATCCATCATTGGCGGCATATCTCATCCTCATCGGCTTCATCTTGAATGCAGCCGTGCCGCCTTTGCACGCGTGGCTGCCCGACGCCTATCCGGCGGGCACATTCAACGGCTCCGTCTTCCTCAGCGCGTTCACAACGAAGACGGCGGTCTATGCGCTCTGCCGCGGTTTTGCGGGGATGGAACTGCTCGTGGTGCTGGGCGTCATCATGTCGCTCTACGGCGTCGTCTACGCCATCATTGAGAATGACATGCGCCGGCTGTTCGCCTACCACATCGTCAGCCAGGTCGGCTACATGGTGACTGGCGTTGGTTTGGGAACGGAACTGGCGATCAACGGCGCGTGTGCCCACGCTTTTGCGCACATTCTTTATAAGGGCTTGCTCTTCATGGGCGGCGGCGCGGTGCTGTACATGACCGGCCGGACCCAGTTCACAGAACTGGGCGGTCTCTACAAGAAGATGCCGTGGACGTTCCTTTTTACGCTCGTCGGCGGGCTTTCCATCTCAGCATTTCCGCTGTTGAGTGGTTTCGTGAGCAAATCCATGATCGTTCAAGCCGGCTTCGACCATCACGTGCTATGGGCAGCGTTCCTGCTCAACCTCGCCTCCATCGGCACATTCTATTGTAACGGCCTCAAAGCACCGTACTTAGTATGGTTCGGCAAGAACCACTGCAAGGCCGAGACATGGGAGCGTGCTGGCGAGCCGCCGTGGAACATGTTGTGGGCGATGGGCATTACCTCGTTCATGTGCGTGTTCATCGGGTGCTATACGCCATACCTATATAACATGCTGCCGTATACGGCGGACTACCACCCGTACACTTCCTACCACGTTTCCGAGAGCCTGCAGATTCTGCTCTTCACCGCGCTCGCCTTCTTCATGCTGGTGAAGCTGGGCAGGTTGCGTCCGCATGCCGGACTGAACATCGACCTTGACTGGGTTTACCGCATAGGCGGCCGCGTCTTCCTGTGGGTCGCGAAGAGGCCGATCCAACTCGCCGATGCCTTCGTGGGCGAGTTGTATCGTCTGGCTGGCCTCATCCCGCTGATGTTCTCGGCGCGCGCGTCGAGCCAGTTCGACAACAAGGTCATTGACGGCGCGGTGGATGGGTTGGCGGCAACCGTTCGCGGCATTGGCAGCCGGCTCCGCTTCGTCCAGCGCGGGCAGATGCAGGAGACCCTCGCGCTCACCTTTGCGGTCGTCGCCGTGCTCATTGTGATTTTCCTTTTCGTTTACCACGCTTTCGCACGATGACCTTCTTGAACCCCCATCCTGATTTTCCGATTCTCAGCGTGCTGATCTTTGGCCCGCTCGTCGCGGCTGCCGTTGCGGCGTTCATTCGCGGCGAGCGGCTGCTGCGCTGGTGGACGCTCGCGAGCACCATGATGATCGCAGTGGTCTCGCTGCCGCTTTGGTGGTGGTTTGACGCGACGACAGCGAAGTTCCAGTTCGTCGAGCAGGTCGCGTGGATTCCGTCGCTGAAGATCAGCTACTCGCTTGGCATTGACGGCATCAGCCTGCTGCTGGTGCTGATGACGACGCTGATCATGCCGTTGTGCGTGCTTTGCTCGTGGCGCTACATCACCAAGCGCGTCAGGGAGTTCATGATCTGTCTGCTGGTCATGGAGACCGCGATGGTCGGCGTGTTCTGCGCGCTGGACTTCATTCTCTTCTTCGTGTTTTGGGAGGCGATGTTGATTCCGATGGCGCTGCTCATCGGTGTCTGGGGCGGGCCGCGCAAGATTTACGCCGCCATCAAGTTCTTCATCTACACCATGGCCGGCTCGGTGCTGCTGCTGGTCGCCATCATCGCGCTCTATCTGAAGGTGGGCAGCTTCGACATCCGAGCCATGATGGGCCATCCCTACGCGGCGGAGTTCCAGTGTTGGGTGTTCCTGGCGTTTTTCATCTCGTTCGCCATCAAGGTGCCGATGGTTCCCTTCCACACGTGGTTGCCCGCAGCGCACGTCGAGGCGCCGACGGCCGGCAGCGTGCTGCTTGCCAGCATTCTGCTGAAGATGGGGACTTACGGCTTCCTGCGGTTCTCACTACCGATCACGCCTGTCGCGACGCACGTCTTCGCACCTTACGTTTTGTGGCTTTCCATTGCTGCGATCATCTACGGCGGCCTGACCGCGCTGGCGCAGAGCGACCTGAAGAAACTGGTGGCGTATTCGAGCGTTGGCCACATGGGCTTCGCGACGTTTGGCATCTTCGCGCTCAATGCCGACGGCATTGAGGGCGCGACACTGGTGATGATCAACCATGGCATCACCACCGGCGCGTTGTTCATCGCGGTTGGCATCATCTACGAGCGGCTGCACACGCGCGACCTTGGCGAGGCGGCTGGGATGGGCAAGTTCATGCCAGTGTTCGCCGGCTTTCTTGGCGTCTTCTGCCTGTCATCGCTGGCGTTTCCAGGCACCAACAGCTTCATCGGGGAATTCCTCGTCCTGGTCGGCGGCTTCAAAGTCTCCATTCCCATGGTACTCTGCGTGGTGCCGGGCGTGGTCATCGCGGCGGCTTACATGCTGCGCATGTTGCAGAAGGTCGCCTACGGCCGCGTCAGCAATCCTGACCATTCGCAACTGGCCGATCTCAACCTGCGCGAGGTTGTCACGCTTGCGCCGCTCCTGGTGTTCGTGTTTTGGATCGGCCTTCATCCGCAACCGTTCGTCCACGTCATGCACGCCAGCGTGCAGCATCTCCTCGAACAAGCCAACGGTCCGTTGGCGCACGCTGCCGCAGTACTCCGGTAAGCAAACATGTCCTCTTTCAACCTCATGGCTTTCCTTCCCGAACTGGTCCTGATGGCCGGCGCGCTCGTCCTGTTCTTCATCAGCCTCGGCGAGTCGCGCGGGCGACAGGCCAGGTTTGCGGCGTTGGTGGTCGCGGTCGCCACGATTGCCTCCTGCGCGTGCTGTTTGGGACAGCACGCTCTCCTTTTCGATGGCGCGTATCGCGTGGACCTGTTCTCGCAGATTCTGAAACTGGTGTTCGCTTGCGGCTTCGCGTTGGTGCTGATGCTCAGCGGAAAGCTCGACGACATTCGCGACGATATCCGGGCGGAGTATTATCTTTTCGTCACGCTCAGCGTCAGCGGCCTGGTCATGCTGGTGAGCTGCGTGGACGTCATCACGCTCGTGATCGCGCTGGAGTTGTCGTCGTTCCCGCTCTATCTGTTGGTGCCGATGCGGCGCGAGCGCAAAGGCCAGCGCAGCCAGATGGAGTCGGCGATCAAATACATCATGTTCGGCATCGCCGCCAACGGCATCATGTTGTTCGGCCTGAGTTATCTGTTTGGCCTCACCGGCACGACCTCGCTGCCGGTGATGGTCGAGAAGCTGCGGCCCGTCGTTCACACACCGCTTGCCATTGCAGGTCTCGCCATGACCTTCTGCGGCCTGTTCTTCAAGCTCGCTGTGTTCCCGTTCCACTTCTGGACACCGGATGTCTATCAGGGTGCATCCAACGAAACCGCCAGCTTCATTGCTTCACTGGCCAAGGTGGGCGCCATGGCGGTGCTGGTGCGGTTTGTTTCGCTGGCGACGCCGGACAACCGGACTGTGGTGCTGCTGTTGACGCTGCTGGCGGTGGTGTCCATGTTCTACGGCAACTTCATCGCGCTCATCCAGAAAGACCTCAAGCGGCTGCTCGGGTTCTCCGGCATCGCGCACGCCGGCTACGCGCTGATCGGCCTCGTGACACTGGACAACGCTGGCTATGCCGCCGCGCTCTACTACATCGTTGGCTACCTGTTCATGGTGCTGGCCTGTTTCGTGGTGATCTGCAAAGTCTCCCCGGACGGCGCCAATGTCTCGATGGAAGACTTGGCCGGTTTGCACCACCGCTCGCCGTTGCTGGCGGTGACGCTGGTTGTGGGCATTTTTTCGCTTGCGGGCGTGCCGCCCTTTGTCGGCTTCATGGGCAAGCTCACGCTGCTCTCCGCCGCGCTGGCCAAAGGACATCTCAGTCTCGTCATCATTGCCGTGGTCAACACGGCTATTGCCATCTACTACTACCTCTGCGTCGTCCGTGAAGCTTGCTTCCGCGATGCTGGCGGTCGGCCGGTCATCCCGCTTGACTGGACGACGCGCGGGGTTTGCGTGCTGCTCATTGCCGGCGTCCTTGTTCTTGGCATTGCGCCCGCTCCTGTCATTGACGCGATTTCATCCTCGCTCGCCTGTGTGAACTTGCCCTAGTCGGGAGAATGCTTCAGCCCTGACACCCGTTCGCTTGCCGACGACACTCGATCCAGGTGTTGGACGTGAATCCACAGCGCGGTCGCATGTAATGATAGACCGCGTGGTATCAGGGAACGCACTAAGGGAGGTTTCCTATCGGAGGTCGGGGGAAAGGCCGGTTTACGAAGCGGGATTACCCCAATTGTTGCGCCGCGCTTCCAGTTCTAGACTGATGCCAGTAAACGCCCACGGTGTCTGGGCAGAGAATCTGGCGGGCGCAGGAAACGAGAATCAGTTCTGAGACATGAGCGATCGGGATTATGCTGTATCGACACGCGGCAGACAGCTGGCTGCAAGCCGGGTTTCTTCCCGGATTCCGGAAGGGGATTTCATCCCGCGGTTCAACCTGTTGATCCCGAAAGAAGCGGGCTTCATATCACATTCATCGAGAAAGAGCGCAGGGACGTCTAGATTCACCCTGTTCTTGGGTCAAGTGACATGTTTGGACGAGGGCAGGGAGCTTAATAGCAGCCAGCTGGCCGTAACGGGCGTGAGACAAAATGCCGCTGAATGTCCTAGACGCGTTCGTGACAAATCAGTAGCATAAACACATTAGGTTGTGCGACGGGTTAGGTCGGTGATTTTGTTCGCGAGTTTGGCAGGTTTGCCGCCGAGCAGTAACCCACCTTTCGCGGCGCGGATTAAACGCGACCGGAGCGGGCGCAACCGAGGATTATTCTAGCTGGAAGAACCTGATGCACACGCAAGCCAGTAATGGGAGACGAGTTCTAACAACCCGTCAAAGGGGTGGATTGCTTTGTTTGCTGTTGACGCTGTTCTGGTCACCAGCGGACGCACAATTCGACGATTACTACAAATGGCTCAGCACCAATTCGGGTTTATGGTCTAGCAGCACCAATTGGGACAGGGGCCAGCCTCCGCCTCCAGGTTTCGGAGCCTATCTGGGTAACGTCACGACTGGCGCTGTCCGCACCATCACGTTTGACGCCACGGCAGGAACCGGCATCGGCGCGTTGTATATCCAGCAAACAGCCAATGCGACCAATCTCCTTATTACCACGGCCGATTTTAGCCTGAATGCTCACGCGACACTGGACGCTGCCAGTGGTTTCGTCCAGCTTTGGATTCAAAGCAATTCGTTTTTCGTGGGGTCGGATGGTGTGTTAACGGTGAGCAACGCGGTTGGCGCGGGGACACTCGTGATGATCGATGCTCCCGGCGCTCTTGTTGCGGGCCACGTGTTCGCGAACCGTGGCGCCATCACTAATTCCGGCACGGCCAATATCGCTTCCGAGATTGTTTTGACCAACGGCGCCCAATGGGCGCAGTTGGGCGGTCAACTCACTGCATCGTCACTGAGCAACTCCAGCGACAGCATCTTTACCATGAGCGGCGGCTACGCGTCCTTCACCAACTGGGGGGTAAACAACTACGGAACGTTCACGCTCACGGGAGGCACGAATTCCAGCCCGACGTTCATCAATCGCACGGGAGCAACGGTGTCGCAGTCGGGAGGAGAGCATAACGTCAACTACGCGACCAATTTTGGCACATGGACGATCGGTGGCACCGCGGTGGCGAACCTGACCAATTTCGTGAACGCCGGCAGCACGCTCAATGTCTCCGGCGGCAGGTTGACCATCGCCAGCCTGATCAACGCCACGAACGGGGAGGGCACGATCAATGTGTCCGGTGGTTTGGTCACGGTTGGCAGCGGCATCATCGCTGCGAACAGCAACGGCGTCATCAACATGAATGGAGGCAACTTCGTTTGGACCACGATTCCGGTTCTCGCCGTGAATGTTGGCTCGCATGGCACGATCAACCTGAATGGCGGTGTGATGACCTTGCCGGGTCTGACCAACGGAAATGGTGTTGGCAGTCTTTACTTCAATGGCGGCACATTGCAGTTTTCTTCCGACGCAACTGTGAGCGGCATCAAGGATTTCGCCGTGATGGGAGGTGGAGCGGTCATTGATTCCAGTAATTACATCATTTCGCTGGGACAACCGTTGACCAATGGTCTCAATGGCGGCCCTGACGGTGGTTTGACGAAGTTGGGGATCGGGGCGCTGATTCTGACCAACGGCAACAACTATAATGGCCCCACCGTCATCCTGGCTGGTTCATTGCTTGGCACCAACTTTTCGGGATCACTCGTTATTGGCCCCGGTGGCAGCATTGGTCCAACCGGTGTTCTGGACCAGGTGTATTTGAACTGGTTGGACTCCAAGATTTCTGGTTCGCTAACCGGTGCGGTGGTGATGCTCGTTAACTGCGGCAACGACCTCGTGTTCAGCAATCATCTCGCTGAAACGTTCCTGGGAAGCGCGGCCGCCGGTGGCGCCATCTACAGCGGTTCAGTGACTTGGAGCAATAGCAATCCCAGCGCTGTCCGGTTTGGTGGTGGCGCAGGTTTGATGATTTACACGCACGCGATTTCTCCCGTGAACGGCCAGAGCAATCTGATCGTCGGTCCGGTCGATGGCAACCCGCTGAGCATCGTGCAACTCAACAATCCTGCCAGCATTTACTCCGGCGGCACGATCGTCAACTCTGGCACGCTCAGGTTGGGTGGTCCGAGAGTGTTGGGCAGTCCGACGGGTTCTGTTTATGTCACCGTCAATTCCGGCGGGGCGCTTGATCTGAACGGGTACGACATCAGCGGACTCAGCCAGACAGTCATGGTCAGTGGCATGGGCATCGGGCCGCAAGCGGGCGCGATTTACAACAGCCGCACCAACCTGGTCAACATAGGTTTGAGAAACGTTACACTCGCCGGCGACACCGCCATCGGCCAGCATGGCGGGGGCCGCTTCGATATCTTGGGGGTGCTCGAGGGCAATGGCTACAACTTATACAAGGTGGGCAGCAACCAGACATTCATGTCAGGCGCCGGGTACATTACCAATACTCCTTTCGTCATTATCAACAGCGGTCTCTTTGGCATCCAGGGCGTCGGGCAGTTGGCGGGCGCGGGTTCAACCGTGTTTCAAGTTTACACCGGCGGCACTTTTGGAATCTATGGCAATCTCTCGTTTACTAATGCCTTGGAACTCCACGGCGGCACGTTTCAAAATAACGGGCCGGCGGGAAGCGGTGTCACGATCTGGGATGGCCCGGTGAGCGTGAAGGGGGCAACCAACTTTTTTGACACAGGCCCTGGCCGATCGATGGTTATTAACGGAGACATCTCCGGGTCGGGCACTGTGGCGAAAATCAATGCCAACATGTTGGTGTTGAATGGCAGCAACAGTTACACCGGCGGCACCATTGTCAGTAACGGCGTACTCCAGTTCGCCACGCCCAACGCTGTGCCAGAGGTGAACTCCATCAGCATTGCCTCGAACGGAGTGGTTCAGTTTAACTTCGCGAACAGTCAGGTGGGGCTTAATCGTTTGAACACCACCAACACCTTTGGAGTCGTCGCGCTGACGGCGGCAAACGTCAACGACAACATAAACCTCTCCACGCCGGGCCTCTCCAACCTTTGGATCGGCGCGGCCGGCGCGGTGGCCTATGATGGAGTCATCACGCCCTACGACAGCGTTTACCGGCTTGGCGGTGGCGGGGGATCGTTGATTCTCAACGGTAACAACCTGCAAAGCTCCGCACTGTTGATGATTGGTGGCGGTGCCCAGTCCGGCATGGTGCTGATGAACGGCGCCAACTCCTTTGGGGGCGGAGCCGCCAGCACCGTTGTCAATAGTAATGGCTTCTTGAGCATCGCCAGCATAGACGCGATCGGCGGGGTGGGATCGAGCCTGACCTTCAGCGGCGGCACGGTTCAAATCCGCGATGTTTTCCTCCACAATTTCGACAACCTCGTCGTCAACTGGACCACTTTCGACGGTTCTTTGGACATCAACAACAATGGCAACGTCTTTACCGTGGCCAATAACATCAGTGGTTACGGTATTACCAACAAGCTGGGTCTTGGCACGTTGGTGTTGAGTGGCAACAATGTGTTCGGCACGTCCATGGTCATCAATGCTGGCGCTGTCAGGGCCGTGAGTGGCACCGCATTGGGGACTGCCAGTACGCCGGCGAATACCGTCAAGGTCAACAGCGGCGCGGTTTTGCAACTCGCCGGTAATATCGTCACGGCTGGGGTGCCACTCACGATCAATGGCAGCGGCATCAGCTACGGCAACTACAGCGACAATGATGGCGCGCTGCGCAACGTGTCGGGAGTGAATGTTTACAGCGGCCTTATTACCTTGGGCAGCCCCTCGCGCATCAACGCCGACGCTGGCAGCGTGCTCATTCTGTTGGGCGGCATCACCAACGTCAACAGGACCACGACGTTCGGCGGCTTTGGAGACATCATCGTATCCAACAGCATTACTGGCGGAGGGGCCTTGATCAAAGAAGGCTACGGCACACTGACACTTGTCGGCCAGAACACCGGTTCCATGTCTGTCGTCAGCGGTGAGTTGATCCTGGACTACTCGGCGGCAGGCGCTGCCAGCAGCATCCTGGCTCCCAATGGAGTGATGACGCTCGGTGGCTACGGCGTGGGTACGACCACAGGTGGCACGTTGATTGTCAACGGTCCCCGAGCCGGGGGTGATGTCACCCAGTCGTTTGCCCGTGTCGTCCTCAATGCCGGCAACAACACCATTATTGCCAGCAACTATGGCGGCAACCTGACGTTGAACCTCGGTGCGCTTTATCGCGGTCCGCTTTTGATGCCCAACAACAACTATTGGCTCACCAACGGCATCGTTAATTTCATCATCCCGGAGAATTGGATGGGTTCGATTACCACCACGACGACCAACAACAACGCCGGGGTTCTTGGCGGCTGGGCCATCGTCAATGGCCGCGACTGGGCCATGGTGACCAACGTGTTTGGCACCGCCAATCTGCAGATCACCAACTTCAACAGCTACGTGTCCTTTAACAATAGTGGCATCATCACCAACACTCTCAGTGGCATCAGCAGCAACCAGAACATCCGGCTCACCAGCACCGACGCCACCAACTACTACGGCATGTATTACGTGATGAGCCGGACCGTGACGGTCAACTCGATCATTGCCGACGGCCCGGGCATGTCCGTTATCACCAACAACAGCCAGACACTGCGCCTCGGCCAAAGCGGCGGCATTTTCGTTCCAACCAACTCCGGCGGCCTGACCATTGGCGCGTCGCGCAACGACGGTTATCTGACCGTCGGCGGCGCGAACGGCCAGTCGGGCGAACTGATCTTTATCAACAATTCGACCAACTCCATCAACGTCAATGCCAGCATCGGCACCAACTACGGCGGTCCCTACATGGCGGTGAGCTTTAACGGCACCGGCGTCATTAACATTTACGGCGACGATGTCCGCGGAAGCTTCAGTGCCCAAGGCTCCAACAATGCCACCTATGTCAATGGTGCCACCGTGAATTATTACGGCACCAACGTCCAAGGTGGCCAAGTGATGCTCCGGGCCGGCGAACTGAATTTCATGCCCGGCAGCTCCAACAACTTTGGTTGGAACTCCGTGGTGGATGGCGGCGTGATGAACATTTATGGCCCGGTCAATTTCAACTATTTCAACAGCACGGCCAACCTGTTGATCATTGGCAACGCCGCCGGCAGCCGCGGCGTGGTGAATGTGGGCGCCTCGGTGAACTCTAGCGGTTTCTTGTTGGGCAACGGCCTGAGCACTGCGGGTGCTCTCTATCAAACGAACGGTGTGATCCGATCCATAGCTGGCGATGGTGACAACAACTTCGCATTGGGCCGGAATGGTGGTTACGGTTACTACCAGATCACGGGCGGCGACTTGATTGTCAACGGACGAATCAACGTTGGCTCACCCGGATCTGCTGCCTATGGCGTTTTCGACATGTATGGCGGTACAGTCTACGCTGGCGTCTATCTTTTCCCCGGTCGCAGTGCGGGTGGCGCCGGTATCCTGAACGTGTTTGGCGGCCAGATCAATGCCGGCAACGGGGCGGATGTTGGGATCAACTGGGATCAACTCGGCTACGGTCAGATCACCATCGGCGGCTCCGGCGTGGCCAATTTCGCGATGAACAGCAGCCGTTACCTGAACGTGAACAGGACAGCGGGCGGCACCGGTGTGGTAAACCTTTTGAGCGGCGGCAAGCTCATCGTCAACGCTTTCTCCGCCGCGAGTTCAGGCCTGGCACTGCTCAACTTTGACGGCGGCCTGCTTCAGGTCAACTCCAATGGTATTGGCTCCTACGGTGCCACCTTCCTACAGGGCCTGACTGCTGCCACCATTTACCAAGGCGGCGCTTTCATCGACACCTTTACCAACTCCATCACCATCGGACAGAGCCTGCTGGCGCCGACCGGCTATGGCCTGACCAATATCGCCATCGCCGATGGCGGCAGCGGCTACATCGGTGCTCCCGCGGTGCGGATTGTCGGCGGTAGTGGCACAGGTGCCACCGCGGTCGCCATCGTGGACCTGACGCCCGGCAGTGCCACGTATCAGCAGGTTACAAACATCGTCATCACCAGCGCGGGTTCCGGTTACCTTTCCAACGACTGGCTGACGGTGCAGTTGGTTGGCGGTGGTGCGATTGAGGCCGCCCAATTGGGCGCGTTCAGTTTCGGCACCAACGTCGGCGGCGGCCTGACCAAACTGGGCAACGGTACTCTGACACTGGCTGGCAGCAATACCTACACGGGTGCCACCATCATCCGCGCTGGCGTGTTGAGCGTGTCCAATGATTGGAACATCGCGGGTCCCACCAGCGCGCTGGTCTTCAGCGGCGGCTTGTTGCAGGTGACCGGCACCACGATGAACAACATTGATAGCCACGTGGTGAATTGGGACAGCTTCAATGGCGGCTTTGACATTGTCAGCGTCAGCAATCTCTTTACGACGACCAACATCATTTCCGGCAACGGAAACTTCACCAAGATTGGTTCAGGCACACTGTTGCTGACGAACGTCAATACCTACACCGGCAACACCTTCATCGGCGGGGCGCTGCAAATCAGCACCATCGGGGCATTGGGCGGCAGCGGACGGTCTGTGTATTACAGCAATGCCATCTTCATGGCTACCAACACCGTCAGCAACGCCGCCTTGCTGGCTCGACTGGCCGTTACGGAGAACAACTTCACGTTGGCGTTGACTGAAGATGCGGGGGAAGACGTGGATCTTTCATTGTTCCCCAACGGTTACCTGGGCGTCTATACGGGTCAGGTCGTGAATTACACGGGAATCTTGAGCGGTGGACCGAGCCGGGTCGGGCTGGGCGGCGGCGGCGGTACGCTGATCTTCAACAACCAGCAGATCGGCGGCACGCCAAACTACGTCAGCATCGGCTACACCAACGTCACCATCGGTATGCCGGGCAGTACGGGCAACACCGTCCTGACCACGAACAATCACTCGTATCTCGGCATCACGACCATCAACCCGGGCAACACCCTCCAACTGGGCGACGGTGGCACTTCCGGCATGGTGGGCTACGGGCCCGTCGCCAACTACGGGACCTTGGTAATCAACCGCAGCGACACCGTGCTTTTCACCAACCGGGTTACAGGCAACGGTGGTATCATTCAGGCTGGCAGTGGCACACTGGTGCTTGATCGGGACTACTATAATAGTAATGGCGTCACGGTCGCTGCCGGGTCGTTGATCCTTTCCAACGCCGTCCTCAACGGCGCGTTGACTCTCGTCCACGGCGTTACCGTCACGGCAGTCGGCGGGGCGGGCCTCGTTGGAGAATTTTACCAGGTGGCCAGCGTGCCACAAAGCAATATCAACGACATCGTCAATGCCCAAAAACACTTCTCGGCTTTCAACGTCACTGCGGCTGGCAATATCAACTCGATCATTCCCACTTTCGACTACGGCCAGAGTTGGAATCCGAACGGCAACTTCCCGTCACCATTCGATATGGTGAATGCGGCCAACTTCGAAGGGCGTTGGATCGGCACATTTACGGCGCCTACAACCGGGACATACACCTTCCAGATCATCGGTGATGATCCCCAATTCTTGTGGATTGACGGCGTCATTGTGACATCAAATATAGCTGCGGGCGTTTGGTCGCAAGGTTCCATCGAACTGAGCGCGGGAAACCACGACATCCAGTTCACCTTCAGTCAGGGCAGCGGTGGCTACGGCCTCTTGGCCAACGTCCGCATGCCGGGCAGCAACTCCTTCATCCGGTTGCCCAACTCGCTGCTCAGTTCCGGCCCGGCGGTGTATTCACTCAGCGGCGACGCCGCCAGCACATTGGTTCTGAGCAATGCCCTGTCCAGCACGATGCGGTTGATGATCGTGCAGACCAACGACGCGACCTTCTACGGCAGGATAGTGGAGGACGGTGCCAGCGGCCTTTATAAACTGGGAACCAACATGCTCGTATTGGCCGGCAGCAACAGTTTCAGTGGTGGCGTTATTCTGGGTGCCGGTCGTCTCAGCGTCAGCAACGATTTCAACCTCGGTGGCGTGAATACCCCCGTCACCTTTAACGGCGGCCTTTTGCAGGTCACCGGCGTCACGATGACCAACCTGATGAACCACGTGGTGAACTGGTCCAGTTTCAACGGTGGTTTTGACATCGCCGACGCCAGTAACGTCTTCACCGTCACCAACTCCATCAGCGGCAGCGGCAACCTATATAAATACGGTTTGGGTATGCTGACGCTGGAGGGCAGCAACAGCTACACGGGCGTCACGCAGATCAGCGAAGGCGTTCTCAAACAGGCCAACGCCTTCGCCTTTGGCTCGAATCCAATCTTGACCATCAGCGGCGGCACGCTCGACTTGAACGGCTACAATCTGGTGTCCACCAACCTGGCGCTTTTGGGCGGCATCATTACGGACAATAGCGCGCCGGGCCTCGTGAACACGATCGTGTTGAGCAACCTGCCGGCGCGTGTCTTTGGCGGCGTCATTACGGACGGTGCCAACGGCCGGCAACTGGCTCTCACGGTCTACGGCGGCAATGCCCTGGTGCTGACCAACAACAACACTTACAGTGGCACCACGCTTCTGAACACAGGTGTTACCATGGTGCTCGGCGGTATGTGGGGCAGTATCGCTGGCAGCACGAACATCATTCTCAACGGCGCGACACTGATTGTGAGCAACACGGCAACGGCCAACAACTATTATCGGTTGGGTCATGACGTGCCAATCTGGATGAACAGCGCGACCTACAATTTCACCAACGACGGCATCACGATGGCCTGCACGCAGACCAATGGCCCGTTGCATCTGGTGGGAGGTCTCAACACCATCATGACTCGCGCAACCACCAATACCAGCTTCAGCTTGTTGACGTTCAGTTCGCTGGTTCGCAGCACGGGAGCCGTGCTGGATTTCATCAGCCGGGTTGGCACGAACATCGGCGTAAATCAGCAGAACATGGTTCGCTTCACAACGGTCCCGGCGATACCCGCCGCCGGCACGATCATCCCTTGGGCCACGGTGAATGGCACCAACTGGGCCAGCTATAATACCAGTCGCGATTCGATCTCCAACTATACCGCCTACACCTATGCTCCTGAGAGCGTTTGGGATACTGGTAACGATGTGGCCACCAATAGCAGCGTCACACTCACGGGCTTCAGGCAGATCAACTCGTTGAAACTGGCGTTGACGGCCAATGCGGCGTTCAACCTCGGTGGTAACACGTTGACCTTGCTCAGTGGCGGTTTGCTGCTTGGCGGCACCAGCGGCGTGACGATGGCCAACGGCTTCCTGACGGCCGGCGACGGTGGTGGTTCGGCAGCGGAGCTTATCATCCACCAAAACACCGCGCTGCCCATGACCAGCAGCGCGGTCATCATGGACAACCCGAACAATTTGTCGAACGTCGTCACAGTGGTGAAGTCTGGCACCGGCGTGTTGATCATGGCCAACACCAACAGTTACAGCGGCGGCACCTTCATCAATGCGGGCACTCTTTATATCACCAACGACAGCGTTGACGGCGTGTCCGGAAGCCTGGGTCTCATCAATGGCGCCACCCTCACACTCAACGGCGGCACACTGGAGACGACCAACACCTTTGCGCTTAATAACCGGCCGACTTTCATTGATGTGATGGGCGGCACGTTCAATGTGGATAACGGTTCTCTGCTCATTCACACGAACACGATCAGCGGCTCCGGCACGCTGTTCAAGTCCGGCTCCGGAACCCTGATCCTCAGTAACGCAACCGGCAACACCTACGCTGGCGGCACGTTCATCACCAATGGCACCGTCTACATCTTTAACAATGACAACCTCGGCACGGCAGGTGCTGCGGTGACTCTTTCCAGCGGCGGTGCATTGCGCATTGGCGACTCGTTCACCTTTGACAACCGGCCTTTCATCATCAGTGCGAACGGAGGGTTCATCAATGTTGACGCCAGTCAGGCCGTGACGATCACCAACACGATTTCCGGCATTGGCGCACTCAGTTTGGCGGGTGCGGGTGAGTTGACGCTTAGCGGCAACAACACTTACACCGGTGGCACCATCAGCCTGGCCGGCAGACTTGTATTTGCCAGCGACACCGCTCTCGGCTCCGGCACGCTCACGATGACCGGCGGTGTGCTGGCGAGTTCCGGCACGCGCATTTTGACCAATGCGCTTGCCATCAACTCAAACACGGTCATTGACATTTCGGGCGGCAGACTGACCCTCACTGGGCCGGGTGTTGCTGGCAGTACCACCAATCTTGTTACGAACTCTTCAGTGACTGTGACTGGTGGCAATACGCTGATTGTAGCCAACAATCAGCGTTACCTCGCCGGCACGTATCTGGCCAGCGGCAACACGCTCATCCTCAGCAACAATGCCACGCTGAACAGTGCCTTGGTCATCAGCAATGGCTCCACCGTTATCGCGGTGGGTGCCAACGGCCTCACGGGCGAGTTTTTCACGAACGGCGTATACCAGAGCAGCATGGGGGGCATTAACAACCTTCAGGCTTTCATGGCCTCCAACACCCCCAACACGGTCTTCTTCGCCAGCTTCACTAACAGTTTCAATTATCCGGCCAGCACGCCGCTGCCCAATCAGGGCGTGGCCAATGCCGTCGCCCGCTGGCAGGGTCTCTTCAACGCCCCGACCAACGGCCTTTACATCTTCAATACGGCCACCGTGGACGATTTTGAGGTCATCTATATGGATGGCATCAGGTTGACCAATGGCGCACCCATCAACTTGACCGCTGGCGCCCACAACATTGCCGTTTTTGTCGCCAACGGCACCGGCCCCTACGGCGGCTCGGTGGATGTCATCATGCCCGGTGAGGTTCTCGCAGTCCGCCTGAGCAACAGCTACCTGTCTGGCTCTGGCCCTGCCATCGGGTCGCTCATCGGAGGGACCGGTGCGCAGTTGATGATCAGCAACTGTGTGTTGTTGATCAACCAGACTAACGACACAGCCTTTGCGGGCTACGTTACCGGCGCGGGCGGCCTCAACAAGTTGGGTACTGGCACGCTGACCCTCAGCGGCACCACCAACGACTGGCTCGGCGGCGCCATCCTCAGCGGCGGCCGGCTTAGCATCGGCGATTGGGCCAACTTCGGCGCGTCCACCAGCATGATCACCTTCGCCGGTGGCATCCTCCAGATCACTGGCACGTCCATCACCGACTTGGGCAGCCACCCGCTCAACAACAGCGGCGGCATGACCTTCAACGGCGGCATTGATGTGGACAATGCGGCCAATGTCTTCAGTCTGACCAATGTCCTGACCGGTCCCGGCAGCCTCAACAAGTATGGCGCGGGCACATTGGTGCTCGCCAATTCCAACAACTTCCTCGGCGGTGTCACGCTCAACGCCGGCACCCTCCGCATCGGCGATATCACGGCGTTGGGCAGCGGCATGCTCAATGCCAGCGCCGGCACGGTGGACATGTATGGCACCAACGTGATTGTCAACGGCCTCTCGGGCACCAATGCCATTATCACGGACACGGCCCCGGCCGGTGGCCTCACCAGCCTGATGCTCGTGGTCAGCAACATCTACGGTAACACTACCTTCGGCGGCATCATCACCAACGGCATCCGCGAGATCGGCCTGACGCTCGGTGGCCCCGGCGTCGGT
>JACRJX010000040.1 GCA_016235595.1 Verrucomicrobiota bacterium | reverse complement strand
CGTAGAGCCCGTTGTTGGTGCCGGCCAGTTCCATCAGTAGCCGTGAGTTGTTGAGCAACGTCAGGTCGCCGCTGATGGTGAGAATGCCGGGCGAATCGCCAGGGGCGATGGAGCCGGCGTTGGTGATGATACCGGTGATGGCACCCGTGCCCGTCAGCCAACTGTTGGTGTTGATGAAGATGCCATTGGCAAAGCTGTGTGTGCCGCCGAGCAAGTCTAGAGTGGCGGACTTGACGCCGTCGCCAACGGTGAAGGCAACGCCGTTGGAAACGGTACTGCCGCCGCTGTGGATCTGACCGGCTCTGAAGTTGAGAATGTTGCCCGCATTGGTGGCCGTGAGTTGGCTGGTATTAAACGTGCCGCCCGTTATCGAGAGCGTGGCCCCGCTTTGGTTGATGAAGTTGGTCAGGTTGGCCGCCGCCGTGCCGGAGACGGTCCAAGAGCCGAAGTTGGTGGCGACGCTGACATCAAGCTGGCCGCCGCTGTGCTGGACGATGGCACCAACATCGTTGAGAAAGACGGTATCTTGGTTCGTGCCACCGGTGAGTTGCAGTGTGCCGGTGTTATGGTAAAAGGCTGGGTCGAATATGCCGCCGGACTGGATGAAGATGCCGGAGTTGGTCACGATGTTCACCACGGCAAAACCCTCGCTCATGGTGAACCGGCCCGAAGCGCTGATGACCAGGTTGGATGCGTTCAGCGACGAGGCATTGCTCAGCGAGGCATTGGCAGCGATCGTCAGACCGTCCGCAAACGTGTGACTTCCCGATGGGAGAATCAGCGATGCCACGTTGGTGCCGTCGCCAATCTTGAGCGACAGGCCGTTGGAGACGATGGAGCCGAAAGAGGCTAACAGGCCTGCGTTGAAGTTCAAAACGCCGCCCGAGCCGTTGGTCACATAGAGCCGGGAGGCAAAAGTCGTGCCGCTGTTGATCGACAACGTCCCGTCCTGGACGTTGAGGATGGAACTACTGGCCACGTTGGTGAGAATGCCGCCGCCGAGGTTGAGGGCGGGAATTGTAAGCGTGGAGAAAGTGCGATTGGTGAAGTTGAGAAGAAGAAGATTGGTGTAGACTAAGTTACCAGTGATTAGGCTGCTGCTAACGCTGAGAGTACTTCCACTAATCCAAATATTAGTCACCGGCATAACCGGGTGTGCAAGAGCGGAAGTTGCAACCAGTCCCACGCTTCCATTGGTGAGGAGACTTATGCTGCCATAGATGCCGCCCGGCACGATCAAAAAGTTGTTGTTCGTCGAGTAATTGAGAGTATTTGTGTAGATGAGGGAGCCGTTTGTGATCGTGAGAAATGTGGAAGAAGTTGGATCATGGAGACCGTACCAACTCATGGTACCGCCTCTGAGGCTCAGTGTTCCCGCAGTGGTGATGCCTCCTGAGCCATCCAAACAGACAGTGTCGCCAGTCAGGACGCTGTCATCTTGTGCGCGCGTGCTGACGCAACAGAAGAGAACGAGCAGTAAGACGGCGCAAGGACGAAGGTGGACGTGACGGCAGATATGACGCGGTAATGAAGTCGCGGCTGACATGATAGAACCATTTCTCGGATACGGTGATAGGATGAAACTCCTCTGCCATCTTACTTACATCGTTGACGGATTATTTGTCCAGCGCAAAAGCAACTCCCCACGGAAGTTAAGGGGTTCATTGCTCTGTCCGGCGCACACCAACATTATTTGCGCCGCCGAAGTTGAGGGCGATTAAGTGATAATGAGCCGCGTCACGAAGTGACACGACAGCTCAGGCGGCTTCGTCGGAGACTTTTCTGCGGATGAGGGCGGGGCGTTTGCCTTCGACGACGGCGCGGTTGATGGTGACGCCGGCGACATCGTCGCGGTCGGGCAACTCATACATGATGTGGAGCATGAGTTTCTCCAGCAGGCTGCGCAGGGCGCGCGCGCCGGTGCCTTTGCGGATGGCGGAACGGGCGAGGGCGCGCAGGGCGTCGGCGGTGAACTTCAGCTCGGCGCCTTCCATATCGAAGAGCTTGGCGAACTGTTTGGTCATCGCGTTGCGCGGCTCGGTAAGGATGGCCACGAGGTCGTCCTCGCCGAGCGGGGACAGGGTGCTGATGACCGGCAGGCGTCCGATGAACTCCGGGATGAGGCCGAAGCTCAGGAGGTCTTCCGGTTCGACGTGGGCGAGGAGGTCGGCGGTTTCCTTGGTGCTGTGGGCGGAGTGCTCGGTGCCGAAGCCCATCGTGCGGTTGCCGAGGCGGCGCTGGATGATCTTGTCGAGGCCCACAAACGCGCCGCCGCAGATGAAGAGGATGTGCTGGGTGTTGACGCGGATGTATTCCTGATGGGGATGTTTGCGGCCACCCTGGGGTGGGACGTTGCAAACGGTGCCTTCGAGGATTTTCAGGAGCGCCTGCTGGACGCCTTCGCCGCTGACGTCGCGGGTAATGGAGACGTTCTCGGTCTTGCGGGCGATCTTGTCGATCTCGTCGATATAGACGATGCCGATCTCAGCGCGCTTGACGTCGTAGTCGCTGTTCTGGAGGAGGCGAAGGATGATGTTCTCCACATCCTCGCCGACATATCCGGCCTCGGTGAGAGTGGTGGCGTCGGCGATGGCAAACGGCACCTCGAGCAGACGCGCGAGCGTGCGCGCGAGCAATGTCTTGCCACTGCCGGTCGGGCCAATGAGGAGGATATTGCTCTTCTCGATCTCAACGTCGTGGTGGCTGTGGCGCGAGTGTTTCTCGTCGGCATCTGCCTCGCCGGCGGGCTTGCGCTGTTGCAGGATGCGCTTGTAATGATTGCGGACGGCGACGGCGAGGGACTTTTTGGTGTCGTCCTGCCC
Source organism: Verrucomicrobiota bacterium (assembly GCA_016235595.1). GTDB lineage: Bacteria > Verrucomicrobiota > Verrucomicrobiia > CAIQCK01 > CAIQCK01 > CAIQCK01. The sequence goes on along the minus strand of JACRJX010000040.1, from coordinate 345,715 downwards.
GACGACGAATTGATCGAGCTGGTGCTTGATCTCCGCCGGTCTCGGCAGCTTGATCTCGAGCGGCGCGTCGGGTTTGACTTCGGCCTTGGCCTCGGCGCCGAGTTCCTTGTCGAGGATGGTCTTGCAGACAAGGATGCATTGGTCGCAGATGAACACACCCGGGCCGGCGATGAGTTTTTTCACCTCGCCATGGCCCTTGCCGCAGAAACTGCACATCGTGAGATTGGCGGAGCTTTTGGCCATGACAGAATCTACAACAACTATTTCTTTTCTGCTTCGTCGGGCGCGATTTGGCGGCGGGACTTCACGACCTCGTCCACGAGGCCGTAGGCTTTTGCCTCCTCGGCGCTCATGAAGAAATCGCGTTCGCTGTCCCTGCCGATCTGCTCGGGGGTCTTGCCGGTGTGGTTGGCGAGGATTTCGTTGAGCCGATCCTTCGTCTTGAGGATTTCCTTGGCGTGGATGCTGATGTCGATGGCGGTGCCCTCCATGCCACCCCAGGGCTGGTGGATCATGATGCGGGCATTGGGCAGCGAGTAACGCTGGCCCTTGGTGCCTGCGGCAAGGAGCACGGCACCCATGCTGGCGGCCTGGCCGATGCAGTAGGTGTTCACCGGCGTGGTCATGTACTGCATCGTGTCGTAAATGGCCAGCCCAGCGGTCACACTGCCACCGGGGGAGTTGATGTAAACGTGGACGGGCTTCTTCGGGTCCTCCATCTGGAGGAACAGGAGCTGCGCGATGATGATGTTGGAGGCATGGTCGTCAATCGCCGTGCCGATGAAGACGATACGGTCCTTCATCAAGCGCGAATAAATGTCGTAGGAGCGCTCGCCGCGGCCCGTCTGCTCAACCACCATCGGGATGAGAACCTGGTTGGATTCGTTCATGTTAATGCCCTATTGCTGGGTGACACTAGCATTCGCGAGAAGGAATTCAAGGGTCTTGCCGATGAGGATTTCTTCTTCGATCTCGTGGATGCCGCCGCGCTCCTCGAGTTGCTTGCGAAGCTTGGGGTAGGGGATGTTGTGGCGATAGCCGAGCAGCGCGATGCGCTGATCCACTTCCGCTTGTTGAAGCTGGATTTTCTCCAGTGCGGCGATACGACCGAGGATGAACGACGCCTTGAGGCGATCCGCGGCGCTCTTGCTGGCGAACTGGAAAATCTCGTCTTTCTTCTCCACCAGCGTCTCCTTTGTGACGCCACGGGCGGTGTTTTCCTGCACGAGGTTCTGGATGGCGTTGCGCGTTTCAGCGGCGAGCATCTGGGGCGGCAGGTCGAACGTGGCCCGCGACAGCAATGCTTCGACGATCTGGTTCTTCTCGTCGTTGTTGGCTGCGCGCTCGCGTTCGCGTTGGATGTCAATCTTCACGGCCTCCTTGAGCTTCTCCAGCGTCAAGTCCTTGCCGAACGCGGCCGCAAATGCGTCATCAATCGGCGGCGATTTCTTCGTCTTGATGCCGACCACGTCCACAAAATATGTCGCTTTCTTGCCGGCGAGCGGCTGCACCTGGAAATCGGCAGGGAAATCCACCTGCACCTGCCGCTTGTCGCCAACTGCCGCGCCGACGAGTTGTTCACAGAAACCGGGCACGAACGACTGCGCGCCCATGAGCAGGAGCAGATTCTGCCGTTCCGCCACCGCCTTGGCCTCCGGTGCGATCTCGGCCAGCGGCTTGCCGTCGCTGACGGCGCTGAAGTTCACGACCGCGAAATCCTCCATCGCCAATGGACGGCCCGCAACATCCGCCAGTTCCGCGCGTTGTTCGGCCAATGCTTCCAACGCCTTGGCCACGTCGTCGTCTGTGACCTCCAGCTTCTGCCGCTTCACCGGGATACCCTTGTAGTCTGGCATCGGGAATTCCGGCTCGATTTCCACCTCGGCAGTGAAGGCCAGCGGTTTCCCGCGGCCAAACTGCACGTCTTTGATCTCAGGATACCCGACCGGGCGCAGTCCCTGCTTCTCCAGTGCCTCGTGGTAGGCTCGCGGGATGAGCGATTTCTGCACTTCCTGCTCGATGTCCGCCACAAACCGCTTCTCCACGATGGCGCGTGGCGCCTTGCCGGGCCGGAACCCGGGCAGCCGCGCATAGCGCGTGTAGTCGTTCGTAATGCGGTTGAACTCTGCCTCCACGCTCGCGGTAGGGAGTTCGATCTTCAAAAGCCGTTTGCATGGGCCGAGCGTTTCGCCGGACACCTGCACGGGTAGTTTCGACTCACCTGATTCTGCCATATCCAAATATCCTTTCGATTCTTCCTAAATTGAACCGCCAACTGTAGGGAGCCGTGCCGTGCCGGTCAAGCATTGCCGTTGGGGATGGGCACAGGCACCGCGCCTGTCCTTTGTTCTGGAAACGAATGGGACGGGGCAAGACAACTGTTCCAGTTCGACAGCACAAGCCGCCACCGCCAGCCGGAGGGTGGCGGCGGCAGGCTTGGGCTGACGTTCACCGACCGGTTATTTCAGTTCCTCGTTCGTCTTGAGGTTGACGATCTTGAATTGCTCGAGGTGGAAGGCCGGGTCAGCGCGGAAGCTGAGTTTACCGTAGAACTTCTTCTCCAGTTCGATGAGCAGGTGTTCGTCCTGACTGCGCAGGCGCTGGAGCACATCGGGATGCACAAAGACGCAGAGCTGGATATCGGGCGGATTCTCCGGATCGAACTGCGCGGGGCGGTGACGGCGGAGAACCTCGCTGATCTTGCGCTGGATCTCGACGGACATGGAGAGGGCACTCTTGACCATGCCGCGGCCCTTGCAGTAGGGGCAATCCTCGAAGGTGGAGGAGATCACGCTCTCGGTCTGACGCTGACGAGTCATCTCCAGAAGACCCAGCTGGCTGATGGGCAGAATGTGGGTCTTGGCGCGGTCGCGGCGAACCCCTTCGCGCATTTTCTGATAGACCTGATGTTGGTGCTTGCGGTTCTTCATGTCGATGAAGTCCACGACGACGAGGCCGCCGATGTTGCGGAGGCGCAACTGGCGGCAGGCTTCGGCGGCGGCTTCGAGGTTGGTGTGGAGGATGGTCTGCTCCTGGTCGCGGCCGGGCTTATGACGGCCGGTGTTGACGTCAATGGAGATGAGGGCCTCGGTTTCGTCAATGACGATGTAGCCGCCGCACTTGAGCCAGACCTGGCGGCGAAACGCCTGCTCGATCTGTTTTTCGACGCCGGTTTTTTCGAAGATCGGCTCGGGGTCCGTGTAGTTCTTGACCTTGCTGCGGGACCGGCGGCTGATCTGGCCGATCATGTCGCGGATGCGGTCGGCCTGTTTCTCGTTGTCCACAATGATCTTGCTGATGTCCTCGGTGAGGAAGTCGCGGACGGTGCGCTCAATGAGGTCCGGTTCCTGATAGACGCAGGAGGGGGCGGGTTTGGACTTGATGTTTTCCTCAACCTGATGCCAGGCCGTGAGCAGGAGATGAAGGTCGCGGACGAAGTACCGCTGTTTCTGCCCTTCGCCGACCGTGCGGATGATGACTCCCATGCCTTCGGGGATGGACAGCGAGCGGAGAATCTTGCGGAGCCGCTGCCGTTCGCGGTCGTCCTCGATCTTGCGCGAGATGCCGCTCTGGTCGCTGAAGGGCATGAGGACGAGGTAACGACCGGGCAGGCTGATGCTGGTGGTCAAACGCGGGCCCTTGGTGCTGATGGGGCCTTTGGTGACTTGGACGACGATCTCGCTGCCAGCCGGATAGAGGTTGGGGATGTCCTTCTGGGTGATGCGTCGCTGCGGTTCCCGGCGCTTGGCGCCGCGGTCCACGGCCTCAATGCTCGAATCGAGCGCGGCAGGCATGATGTCCCAGTAGTGGAGGAAGCCGTTCTTTTCGCCGCCGATGTCCACGAAGGCGGCTTTGAGGCCGTTTTCCAGGTTCTTGATGCGGCCCTTGAAAATGGAGCCGACGAGGCGTTCCTCGGTGGTGCGCTCAACGGAGAGTTCCTCCAGTTGGTTGTTCTCCATCACCGCAACGCGAGTTTCCAGAGGCTCGGCGTTGATGATGATGTCCTTGTTGGAGATGACGCGCCGTCCGACGAGTCTCTCCACGAGGTTGCTGGCGATGCGCTTGATGTGCGAAACGCCGCGGGCAAAGAAATGCTCCTTCTTGGGCGCAGGTTGTTGCTGTGGGTGATGAGGCTGCTGTCCCGGCTGATGCCGGCGCTGTGGCTGTGGCTGTTGTTGTTGTGGTCTTGGATCATTCATGGTGTTTGGTCTTTCCGGTCAATATGTCGTTCGGCGCGCGCGGATGTTTTGCAGGATACCGAGCGCAATCATGGTGCTCAGCACGAACGACCCCCCGTAACTCAGCAAGGGCAGTGGCAGGCCTGTAATCGGCACCAGGCCGATCGTCATGCCGATGTTCACGAAAACGTGACAAAACAGCACGACCGTAATGCCCGTGGCCAGCAGCCGACCGAGGCGGTCGCGTGCCGCCAGGGCTGTCCACAGCCCGTTCAGCAGCAGCACCGCGTAGCCGATCAGCACCAGTCCGCAGGCAAGGAACCCGCCTTCTTCTGCGATCACTGAGAAAATAAAATCGTTCGGCGCCACCTGCCGTGGCAGGAAGCCAAGCACGTTCTGTGTGCCTTGGAGCCAGCCTTTGCCGGTGACACCGCCCGAACCTACGGCGATCTGGGATTGCCGCAGGTTCCAGCCCCAACCGTAGGGATCGCGCTCCGGATTGAGAAACACCAGGATGCGTTCCCACTGGTAGGGCTTCAAAATGTACTTCCGATTGAGTTGGACCAACTGTTGCGTGTAGGTGGCCTTGTCAGGCGAACTTTGGCGCAGTTGCTGGCTTTCGGCTTGGTAAGCGGTCAGGTTGGCATAGAGCACTGCGCCGAACATCACGATGGCCAATAACGCGCCGAAGTAGTACCGGAGCGGAATACCGGCGACAAACATCATCGCCGCAGCCATCGGCAGCAGCACAGCGGCGGAGCCAAGGTCAGGTTCGAGCAGAATCAACGCAACAGTGCCACCGAGCATCGCCAGGCAAACCACGAGCGTCATGAAACTGCGCGGGTCGCGTTCGGGATCGCTCAGGTAATACGCCAGCGCAAACGCGAGGCCGATTTTGGCAAACTCGCTTGGCTGGATGCCGAGGCCCCTGATGCCGAGCCAACTCCGCGCGCCGTAGCGTTCGGCGCCGGCCACCAGCACGACGATTAACAGCATTACGCAAATACTGTAGAGCACCCAGGTCCACTTGCCGATTTGGCGATAGTCGATTGCCACTGCTGCGGTAAAGCCGATGATGCCGATGCCGATCCAGATGGCCTGCATCTTCCAAAACGGCGCATTCACCGTATCCTCGCCGCGATAGGTGGCGCTGTAGATGGCAAACACACCAGCAATGACGAGCGCGAGCATCGTCACCAGCGACAGCCACGACAGGTGTTTGAATACACCCCAAGGAGTTTGGACAGACGACATGATTAGCGCCTGCCTCCTCTCTGAAATGCCAACGACCGTTGCCGCAGCTTCGCAGTGGCATTGTTCCTGGCTGGACCGGTGGCAAACAGATGCTCGTAAATCTTGCCGGCGACTGGCGCGGCCGCCTGGCCACCGCTGTCGCCGTCTTCGAGCATGACCGCGAGCGCGTATTTCGGGTTCTCGTAGGGCGCGAAGCTGACAAACCACGCGCGGTGGCCGATGATGTTGGCCTGCGGGTCCGTCACCTGTGCGGTGCCGGTCTTGCCCGCCACCTCGATGCCTGGAACGCCGGCTTTCTTGCCGGTGCCGTCGGCGTCTTGTACGACGCCCAGCATGGCTTTGCGGACCATTTCCAACAACTGCGGTTGCACCGTGAGCTTGCCGAGTTCTCGCGGGGGGAACTCCTCGACCGCCGGCCCGACCCCGCCGTCTTTGTTTGTCTGCCGGATACTCGTCACCAACCGCGGCGCAACGACGGTGCCGCCGTTGGCGATGGCGGCGGTGACGCAGGCCATCTGCAACGGCGTTACGTCAACCTCGCCCTGTCCGATGGCGATGTTGGCGGTTTCCGCCGGCCGGTGGCGATGCGTCAGGTCGGGCAGATGGCCGCGCGCCTCGTGGGGCAGCGGAATGCCGGTTCGCTCACTCAAGTGAAACTGTTTGGCCATCGCGACGATCGGAGCCATGCCGATTGTCATACCGTGCTCGTAGAAGAAGATGTTGCACGAGTGAACGATGGCGGCGCGGAGGTTTACATTTCCGTGCTGGCCACCCTTGGATTTGATCCAGCATTTTTTTAGTTGGCCGCCCACTTGCACCTCGCCGCTGCAAAACGAGGTGGAGGCTGTCGAGAGTTTGCCACTGTCCAGGCCGGCGAGCGCGACAACGAGTTTGAAAATGGAGCCGGGCGCGTATTGTTCACAAACGGCGCGGTTGGCCAGTGGTTTTGACGGGTCCTTCAGCAGTTGCTCCATGGTCTCCGGCCGGATACGTGGAATGAACCCGTTAGGGTCGAAGGTGGGAGTGGATGCCAGTGCGAGCACGTCGCCGTTGTTGGGGTCCATGACGACGGCGGCGCCGATGTGTTCGCCCAATGCCTGTTCCACAGCCTGTTGGCAGCGGGCGTCGAGAGATAGCACCAGGTCGTGCCCCGGCTGGGGCGGCTGCACGCCCAGGTCACGTTCCTTGTAGCCGCGCGCGTTGATTAGGATGCTTCTTGAGCCGGGTCGGCCGCGCAGTTCATGGTCGAATTTCCGTTCCAGTCCACTAACGCCGCGCAACTCGGCTTGGGTGAACGTCGGCAGACTCTGGTCCAGCTCCAGTGTGGGCTTGCTTCGCGTAACGTAGCCGAGGGTGTGCGCCGCGAGCGGGTATGGCTGGTTGCCCACAACGAAGCCGTAACGGCGGATCGGATTGACTTCGATGGCCATGCCCCTGGGCAGCGGGTAATGCTCGTTGGCGATGGCGACGGCGGTTTCGTTCAGGTCCGGGAAGAGGATGAGGGGCAACGGACGCAGTTCGGCGGCGTGGACGCGGATGGTGCGGTCGTCAAGTTGCGGACGGATGCCGATCAACCGGGCGAACTCGCCGGCTTTTTCGCGGACCAGTTCCACAAGCAGTTGTTCCCGGCGGCCCGGTTCGAGACGTTTGCCGCGGCGGTGGATTTCCTGCCGAACGCGCTCGCGCCATTCGTCGGAAAGCTCTTCAAGGTAAATCACCGCATCGAAGCTGGGGCGGCTGTCGGCGAGACAGATGGCATTGCGGTCGTAGATGAGACCGCGCACGGCAGGGATCTGTACGAGGCGCTGGCTTTGGCGTTCTTGGCTCGCGCCAAACTCGGCACTTTGCACGACTTGGAGCTGGAAAAGTTGCGCGGCGAGCAGGAACAGACTGGCGACGATAATCAGCCCGAACAGCATCAGCCGCCCTTCCTCGCGCCGGAAAAATTCGTGCCAGAGTCGCCGCATTTAGAATACCTCCGCTTCTGCTGTGGCGGGCCATTGTCCCCACCAACACGCGGCGCTTTTTAGCATCCAGAGCAGGAGTGGCGTGCTGAGGGCGGCCAGCAGCGCGATGAGCGCCATCTTCGCGGCGATCCCGAATTCGAAGGGCAGGGGGGTCGCACTGAGGGCGAGCAGCAACCATGTCCAGACCGACGAGGTCAGCGAGATCGCGCCGCCGAGCGCGGCCTGCAGGAGAATGTTGTCGCGGAAAAGGACGCGTTGGAAATGATTGATAACAGCGGCGGCAGCAGCGAAGGGCGCTATGCTCAGGCCCAGCCCTTGGAACGAGAGTGAGTCCAGCAGCAGGCCGCAGACCACAGCCAGGAACAGTGCGCGATTCCAGGACGCGAACAGCGCCACAAACACCATCACTGCCGGCATCAGGTCAAACTTCACACCAGCGATGTTGACCAAGGCGGCCAGCGCGCACTGGAGCGCCATCACCAACACCACTGTTGCGAATAGAAATGACTTGGTCATGTTACCGGCAGATTACAAAAACTTCTTCGAGACGGTTCAGGTCCACGGCAGGCTTGAGCCGCGCGCTCTTGTAGAGACCCGACTCGCTCAGCGCTGCGGGCTCCAGGGTGCCGATGCGGATGCCCTTCGGGAAAACGCCGCCGAGACCGCTGGTGATGACCGTATAGTTCGGCAACACCTTGGCGTCGCGACCGATGAAATCCATGCGGCATCCGGGCACGGTCCCGAGTCCCTCGAAGACGCCCTCGACGATGCCGGGATTTCGCGTCTCCTGGATAAGCGCGGCGACCTTGCAGTTTGGGTCCACGATGAGCAGCACACGGGTTGTCGTGCGCGTCACGGCAACCGTTTTACCGATAAGACCGGTGGTGGTCACGACGGCGCAGCCTTCAGTGACGCTTTGGTCGGAGCCGATATCAAGGATGATGGTTTTCCACCAGTTGGACGGGTCGCGGCCGGTGATGTGCGCGGGCTTCAGACGAGAACCGGCGGTTTGGCGGAATCCAACCATGTCGCGGAGGCGGCGGTTCTCGTCTTCCATCTCGGTCAAACGCAACCGATCCTGCATCTGGACGGCGAGTTGTTCGCGGAGTTCGTGGTTCTGCTGGAGCAGCGCGGTGCGGGATTGGACCTCTTGGCGCGATTCGTCCCACCAGTGCTGCAAAGCGGCGCTCATCGAAAGCACAGGAGAGAAAAGCTGTGTGACCAGTGACCTCAGCCTCAGCGATGGCCCTGCGGGCAGCGCAAAGTAAAGCACCAGGCTCAATATAATCGTGCCGAGCAACGCCAAATAGCTTCGTCGTAACATGCCTTCTCAGGCGGGGACTCTCGCGTCCCTTCGGCGGGCGATCAAATACAACATCGGGCGGCAGGACCGGCGCGACGCCGGCTAGATACGGTTGGTGGCGGAGATCTTTTCGAGAAACTGAAGTTCGTTAAGCACGCGGCCGGTTCCCTCAGCGACGGCGCTGAGCGGATCGTCCGCGACATGAACGGGCAGACCTGTTTCCTCTGCCAGCAGCTTGTCAATGCCTCGCAGCAGCGAGCCGCCACCTGCCAGCATGATACCTCGGTCCACGAGGTCTGCCGCAAGTTCCGGCGGACAACGCTCCAGCGTGACGCGCACGCTCTCGACAATCTGGGAAACTGGTTCCAAAAGTGCTTCGCGAATCTCCTGTGACGTGACCGTGAGGGTCTTGGGCAGCCCCGCAACCAGATCGCGGCCTTTGACCTCCAACGTGATCTCTTGCTCCAGCGGAAAGGCCGACCCTACCCGGATCTTGATCTCCTCCGCGGTGCGTTCACCAACCATCAAATTATAGGCACGCTTCATGTATTGGATGATCGCCTCATCCAGCTCATCGCCCGCCACCCGGATGCTGCGGCTAAAAACAATGCCAGCCAGCGAAATCAGGGCAACTTCGGTCGTGCCTCCGCCTATATCTACGATCATGTTCCCTGCCGGTTCCTGTACCGGCAGACCGACGCCGATCGCTGCAGCCATCGGTTCCTCAATCAGATAGACCTTACGGGCGCCGGCGTGAGTCGCCGAATCTTTCACCGCCCGTTTTTCCACCTCCGTAATACCCGAAGGCACCGCTACAATCACCCGCGGCGCGACCATCGAGCGCCGATTGTGCACTTTGCGTATGAAATACCGCAACATGCTCTCGGTGATCTCGAAGTCGGCTATTACACCGTCCTTCATCGGTCGGATCGCCACAATGCTGCCGGGGGTTCGGCCCACCATGCGCTTGGCTTCCTCGCCGACAGCGAGGACATTGCTGGTGCCAGCCTGGATCGCAACGACACTAGGTTCCCTCAGGACAATGCCGTGATCCTTGACGTAAACCACGGAGTTTGCAGTTCCCAAATCAATCCCGATGTCGTTCGAGAATAACCCTAACAGTTTGCTTAGCATGCTTCGCGGCGGCCGGTATTAACGACTACCTGATTATTTCAGTTCTCCATTTCTGCTGGCCACAATGGCACAGATCAAACTTTGGCCAACATACGGTCACTTTATTAGGGGTTAGCTGCCCGCACGTCAAGGAGATATGCCGCCGTGCGGAAGAAACAACTTCAGGGTGTCTTTGTAGACTGTGGCAGCCGGGGCGAACGATCCATGCTCTCGCCGCCGATAACTTTCACCTGTCCATCCTCAGAGCGCGTCAGATTGGGGAGGGAGTTGTAGTTTGAGAGGGACTGACGTTTCAGCACACCGGCTTTCGGCGAGATGATGGAATAGCGAAAATGGCGCGGTTGGGCTTGATGCAAGGTGTGGAAATTACCGTCTTTGTCCGTGTCCGCTTTTGGCGCGCTGAATGTGACCCATTCGCCCAGAGGGATGACCCCATAAATGTTGCCTCCTTGATCTTCGACGCGGGCATAAAGCCAGACCTGCCTGCCCAGTTGCACCTCCAGCAGCACGTAGTTGCGCAGTCCCTCCGTGCCAGACTCATCCTTGAAGCCGGCCGACTTGTTGAACATCTGCCGGCCCGCGACGACATCAACAGTCTGCTCGCGCGATGCGAAGGCGCTGCCAAGGTTGCCGATCTTTGCCAGGGCGCGGATGCGATACCGCCCCGGCTCGCGAATCTGGTAGTAGGCAACCAGATTTATCGACTTGGCTAAAGTTTGGCCTGGCTCCAGCGTCACAGTGCCGCCCAGGAAGCCAGAACCGACGATGCCAATCCGCTCGCCAGTGTTGCGGGTGATCTCGAACTTGAGCCACGGTGCGGATTCCTGGTCCACCAGTTGCACGGGACCCGCGCTGTAGTTCTGGATTTCCACCGTGGCAACCATGGATTCGAAAAGCAGATATCGATCCCGTTCCAAGTCCAGACGGACGTTAATTTGCGCCCACGCCGGAACGGCAAGAAAAACGGCTGCTGCAATGGTTGCCAGTCGAAACATGAGCGGAAGCTATCACGCGTCCACTTGCATCGGCAAACGATTTCTCCTAACCTCGCCGTCATGCCTACCGAACTCATTGTTGCTGTGGATGTGCCGAATTTGGATCAGGCCGGTCGCGTCCTTGACCGGCTCGCGGATTCCGTGCGCTGGTTCAAGATTGGCATGCAGCTTTTTACTGCCGCTGGCCCTGCGGTCGTGCGCGAGATTCGCGCGCGTGGCGGCAAGGTATTCCTTGATCTGAAGTTCCACGACATTCCCAACACGGTTGCCGGCGCGGCCGAATCGGCTGCGGCTCTCGGCGTCGAGATGTTCAATGTCCACGCCGCCGGTGGCGAGGCCATGATGCGCGCCGCCGTCGCAGGCGCCTCCCAGGCGGGCGTGCCGCGACCCACTATCATCGCTGTCACTGTTCTCACCAGCCAGGCGGCCACTGAGGACGAAGTACTGCGACTGGCGCGCTCCGTCAAGGCCAGCGGACTTGACGGCGTCGTTTGCTCGGCCCGCGAAGCTGTCACTCTCAAACGCGAACTTGGCACGGATTTCAAACTCGTCTGCCCCGGCATTCGACCGGCGTGGAGCGAGAAGGGTGACCAGAACCGCATTGTGACGCCGCGTGATGCTGTCAAAGCGGGCGCCGATTACATCGTTGTCGGCCGTCCCATTCTTGCCGCCGCCAATCCGGCTGAAGCGGCGAAGCGCGTGATCGAAGAAATGCGCGGCTGATGTTAAAGTCAGCCGGTTTTACGCCGGTCGTGGCGGCGGCGTTTGTGCGGAGTTGTCGCGCGTGTTCTACTCGCCGACGATTGTGACCACTATTGAGCGCTCTCTTGGCCGGGTGTCGAAATCCACCAGCACTACTTGCTGCCACGTTCCCAAGGGCAGGCGTCCCTCGACAATCGGCAATGCCACTGAGGCTCCCATGAGTGCGGCTCGCACGTGGCTGTGGCCGTTGTTGTCGCCCCACGTGCCTTCGTGAACGTAGTGGCCGTCTTCCGGTGCGACACGCTCCATGGCCGCGGCGATGTCGTGGTTCACCAGCCCCGGCTCGAATTCCAGCGTCGTCAATCCTGCCGTCGAGCCGATCACCATCGCCACGAGTTGACCCGTGCGCACGCCGCTTTCTTCCACGAGCTTCAGAACATCGCCGGTGATGTCGAGGATATGGTTGTTGCCCTTTGTTGAACGAGCAATGCTTTCGCTGAAGGTCTTCATTTCACTTCTTTCTGTAGGGTGTCGGCCAGCGCCTTGATCGAAACAAGGACCTGCAGGCGCGTCAGTCGCCGCAGCACCGCGGCATTGCGTCGCGCTGTGGCGATGCCGGCTTTGTCCACGTCATTCAGAACTACCGCTGCGATCCTCACACCACGTGACCGCGCGCTCTCGATGGTCAGCAACGTGTGATTGATCGTCCCCAAACCCGCGCGCGCCACGATGACGATCGGCCATCGTCGTTGTGTCGCCCAGTCCGCCACTTTCACGTGTTTCGTCAATGGCACCAGCCATCCGCCAACGCCCTCCACCAATAACAACTCGAACTGTTTCACTGGTAGTGGCACTCGCAGTGGGACACGCTTACCTTCCATATCTGCGGACACCATCGGCGCCAGCGGACGGCGGAAGAATACAGGGTTGATTTCCTTCAGTGTCAGTTCGCCATCCATGGCTGCGCGCAATTGCCGCGCATCGTCGCGATTGCCTGTTGCGAACGGCTTCGCTGCGCCTGCGTGGATACCGCGCCGCCGCAGTTCGCGCACCAGCGCCGCCGTTACGAACGTCTTGCCGACGCCCGTATCCGTGCCAGTGATGAATACGATTTGGTTCATGACAATGCGGCTGCAATGGCGCGACGCAGCACCTCGCAGATTTGTCGAAGCTCATCTTCCGTCACGCACAGCGGAGGCATGATCACGATCACGTTTCCGACCGGCCGCGTCAGCACACCCATTTCTCGCGCCCGCTGGCACACGCGGATACCGGCCTTCGCTTCCCATGGATACGGTCCGACCTCCACTGCGCCGATGAAACCACACTGTCGTGTTGCCACGACCGGTTTCAGGGTTTGGAACTTCGCCAGCTCTGCCGCCAGCAGCGCGATCTTTGGCTGCAACTTCTCCAGTGTCCGTTCCTGCTCAAAGATTTCCAGACTCGCCAACCCCGCCATGCAACCCAGCGGGTTGCCGGTGAAACTGTGACCGTGAAAAAACGTCTTGCGCTCAGCGTAATCCCCGAGGAATGCGTCGAATACCCGTTCCGTCGTCAGCGTTGCCGCCAGCGGCAGATAGCCGCCGCTCAACCCCTTGGCGAGACAAAGGAAGTCCGGCGTCACTTGCTCCTGCTCGCACGCGAACATCGTCCCCGTCCGTCCGAAGCCTGTCATGACCTCGTCGGCGATCAGCAGTGCTCCGTGCTCATCGCAAAGCCGCCGTGTCTCCGCCATCAGCCCGCGTGGCCAGACCTTCATGCCTGCCGCTCCTTGGATCAGCGGTTCGATTGCGACTGCTGCGACCTCAGAACCATGCTTCTCCAACAACGTCTTCAGCCCCGCCGCATCCGCCACGTGTTCCACATCGAAGAGCAGCGGCCGATAGGTCGCGTGAAACAGATCAATGCCGCCCAGGCTCACCGCGCCAACCGTGTCGCCGTGATAGGCGTCCGCGAACGCCACAAACCGCCGCCGCTGCGGCTGCCCACGGTGAATCCAGTAGTGCAGCGCCATTTTGAGGGCCACTTCCAGCGACGTGGAACCGTTGTCGCTGTAGAAAACACGGCTTAATCCACTCGGCGCGATCCTCACCAGCTTTTCCGCCAGTTCGATTGCCGGCACGTTCGACAGGCCAAGGAAGGACGTGTGCGCCACTTTCTCCAGTTGCGCGCAAATCGCGGCGTTGATTTGCGGATGATTATGCCCGTGGATATTTGTCCAGATGGAAGCGTTGGCGTCGAGATACTCGCGGCCTTCCGTGTCCCAGAGGCGCACGCCATGCCCCTTCTCAATGATCACTGGCTTCTCCGCCATCCAATCCTGCATTTGCGTGAATGGATGCCAGAGATAGCGATGATCCTTGTCAGCAAGTGAATCCATATTGTGCAAAGATAGAATGTGGGGCGTGATGAGTGAAGCGCAATGCGCAATCTCAACGGTTTGTCCCGGACAGTGCTTCGATCAGGGCTCTGATCTGCTCGCTCGTGTGTGCGGCCGTTACAGTCAATCGCAGCCGCGCAGCGCCGCGCGCCACGGTCGGGAAGCGAATGGCCGGGACAAAGAAGCCGCGCTCGAATAACTGACGTGAGCATTCCACCGCGCGCGCTTCGTCGCCGAGAAGCAACGGGATGATCGTGCTCGGTAGAGCAGGGCAGGCGTCCCGCCTGTTCATTACAGGAGATGGGGCAGGGGGGGTGTCTGATCTGCTTTGGAGGTTCAATGCGTTTCTTAATTCGCCCACTCGCTGCCACAATTGTGCGCGCCGCGCATGTCCCCCGTCGCTCATTACAAACTGCACAGCCGCGCTTGCTGCTGCGACCGTCGCAGGCGGCAGCGCCGTCGAGTAAATCAAGCTGCGGGCGCGGTTGACCAACAAGTCCACGAGCGCGCGCGATCCGCACACGAAACCGCCCGCGCAGCCGAGCGCCTTGCTCAACGTGCCGAGGGTCACGTCAATGCGGTCTTCGACGCCGAGGGCCTCTGCGACGCCGCGCCCCTGTTGTCCGTAGAGTCCTGTGGCATGGGCTTCGTCAATCATCAGCCACGCGCCGTAACGATCTTTCAGTTCGGCGATCTCGCGCAGCGGAGCAATGTCGCCGTCCATGGAGAATACCGTCTCGGTGACGATGAGGACGCGGCCGTTTCCTGGGAGCGCGGGCATCTTGCCCGCTTTGCGGTTCGCAGCGGGGGAAATGCCCTCGCTCGCAGCCTTCAGCAACTTCTCCAGCTTGTTCAGGTCACCGTGAGGATACACACGGATCGTCGCCCCGCTTTGACGCGCGCCGTCCACGATGCTGGCATGGTCGAGCTTGTCGAGAATGATCGTGTCGCCTTTGCCGACGAGCGCGCAAATCGTGCCGACGTTGGCGGCGTAACCGGAGCCGAAGACAACGGCCGCTTCCTTCCCCTTGAACACCGCCAACTGCTTTTCGAGTTCCGCGTAAGGCGCGAGGTTGCCGCAGACAAGCCGTGATGCACCCGCGCCGACGCCGTAGCGTTCGATGGCGCGTGTCGCCGCCTCGCGCAGCAGTGGATCGTTGGCAAGACCGAGATAATCGTTGGAGGAGAAGTTTGCCACCTCGCGACCATCCACGACTATGCACGAACCTTGCGGCCCGTCGATGGAGCGCAGTTGGCGCAGAAGCCCGCTGGCGCGCAAGTCGTCGAGAGCGATTGCGGCAAAAGCGTCGAGTTGCATTCCCGTCAGGGCGTCGTCGGTGCGACGGGTGGGGGTGGAGCCTTCGGTTGGGGTTTGAAAATGATCACGGCGTGCGGCTCTACCTTGTATGCCAGCCCGGTGGTGGTGGTGATGTAGCGCAACACGTCAAGCATCGGTGCCTGGTGCAGACTCAGCGTTACCGTTGGGATCGTTGTTCCCGATGGCGCGTGAAACACAAAGCTGATCGGCTTCTTGTCCGGCGACAGTTCGCCGCTCATCGTGTGGAGGAAGCTCAGCACGTCTGACAACGTCGCCTCGCGGAATTCGATCTTCGGCACGATCATCTTCTGCAAAGGAGCCTCCATCGCGAGCCGCGCATTTTGGATCATCTGCAAATATGCGATGGCCGACTCGTCATTGGGAGCCCGCTGCAGCAAATCCATCGCCGCCGCTTCCGCCTCATCATATCGCCGCTGGCGAATCAACCCGTCGATGCGCATGCGGAGCGTCTTGATCAGCGCCGGGCTGGGCGGCGACGGCTGTTGAAGCACCGAGACGTCGGCATTGATGTTCTGGCTGTCGCCCACGTTTCGGGTGACGAAGCCGCGCGGCGTTGGTGGGGAAACCACCTGCGCGGAAGCTGACATGGCGAACGCCCCGCCCGCCAGAAGGAGAACAAGAACCCATCTGTTACAGCTCATTGTGTGCCACCTTTCCATCAACCATCATCCATTTCACCGCGTCGCGTCCGACGATCACCGCTTCGGCCACGTCGGTTGTCGCGCCCGCCAGCGGCACCGCGATGATATCGGCGCAGCTGCCGACGGTGAGTGTGCCACTCACGCCGGGCCGATTCAATGCTTTTGCCGCCATCATCGTCGCCATCGCCAGCGCTTCAGCCGGGCGCACCGAGGGAAACGCCGCCAGAAAAACGCGTATTTCCGACCGCAAGTCCAACGTGGTTCCGCTCGCCGCGCTGTCGGTGCCCAAACAAACCGGGACGCCAGCCGCGCGCAGTCGCTCGAACGGAAACGGCGGATGACTATAGAACTGATGGCTGCTCGGACAATGCGCCACCGTTGCGCCCGCCCGCGCCAGCCGCGCGACGTCGTCGTCGCTCAAACAGTTTGCATGGACCGCCAGTGTGCCGTTGAGCGCGCCGCAAGCATCGAGCCATGCCACGCTGCTGCCACGCCCGCAGTCATCTGGTGACCGGCCCAACACCGCGAGCAGTTCGTAGAGGGGGCCGGTTCTCCGTTCAAACATTGCGGCTTCCTCGCTCGATTCAGCGACGTGCGTCGTGAAAATCTTTCCCCGCTGACGGCAGAAGCTGTGGGTCTTCCGATAGAGCTCATCGGATACGGTGAATGGCGCATGCGGTGAGAGTCCGGCGCAGAGGTCCCAGAATTTCTCGGCGGCGGCCTTGCCAGCCACGTCAATCAATTCCAGACACGACAACACGCGCACCGGCGCATTCGCGACCCTCTCGAGATTTGACGGCGACGCGGCGATGTCGCACACCGTTGTCGTGCCGGAGCGCACCAACGCTTCCAGCCCCGCCTTTGCCGACGCCGCATAATCCGATGTCCACCACTTGCGCTTCAGCACCACCATGTCCGCGATCCAGTCGGCGAAGCAGCCGCGAAACGGCAGTTTGCCGGCCATGTTCGTATAGTCGAGGTGGCAATGTGCGTTGACAAATCCCGGCAGCAGCACGCGCTCGCCGAGATCGGTGAACGGCCCGTCGAAGTCACTCCGCGGCCCGACGGCGGCAATGCGGTTGTCTTCAACGCCAACGACGCCGTCTTCGATCGGCGACGATGCGATGGGCAGGACGTATTTGGACCGATAGAAGTGCACAAAAATTATGAGTCGAGAATGAGGAGTTGAGAGTTCGAAACGGCGGATTATTTTTGGCTTACCAATGCCCGATGTTTCGCGAACGACGGGCGCAAATCACGGCTGAGCTGGTCCTGCAATTCTTGCAGCTTGCGATACAACTCCACGTTCTTCGGTTTCGGACGGGCCAGCGTCTTGCGGTTGAGCTTCACGAACTTCTCCGTGATCTCCGAAATCTCCACCTTGCTGCCGCGCTGGCGCGCACAGCACCACATCGCCTGGAGCGCACCGCCGTAGGCCGCGCCCTCGGCAGTCTGCGTGCATACGACCTCGGCATTGAAGATGTCGGCCATGATTTGCCGCCAGACGGCCGAATTGGAGCCTCCACCCGTGGCGCGGATCTGCGTCGGGGCAATGCCCAGGCTGCGCAGGCGGTTGAGGCCGTAGTTCATGCCGAGTGTTGCGCCTTCCATCGCCGCGCGGGCAAAGGCGCCGGCCGTCAGCGTTCGCTCGTTGACGCCAAAATAGACGCCCGTGCCGTCGGGGACGTTCGGCGTGCGCTCGCCCTCGAAATACGGCAGAAGCACCAGCCCTCCCGCGCCGACGGGCGCTTTGCCGACTTCGGTGTCGAACTGCTTGACCGACCAGCCGAAATCCTTGCGGATCATCTCGGTTGCCACGGTGACGTTCATGGTGCAGAGCAGGGGCAACCACTGGCCGGTCGAGTCGCAGAACGCGGCGATCTCGCCTTGTGGGTCCACCACCGGTTTGTCGCTGCACGCGTAAATCGTGCCGCTCGTGCCGAAGCTCGCCGTGACGATGCCGGGCCGCGTGTTGCCGGTGCCGATGGCGCCCATCATGTTGTCGCCGCCACCGGCGCTGACGAGCACGTCGGTCGTCAAACCAAGCTGTTTTGCCGCTTCGGCGCGCAGCTTGCCGGCGGGCTGGTCGCTCTGCTGGATGGTTGGCAGCTTCGATTTTAGTTCCGGGTCAATCGCGTTGATGATCGCGTCGCTCCATTGTCGCGACCGCACGTTCATGAGCGCGGTGCCGCTGGCGTCGCCGAATTCCATGGTCTTCTCGCCCGTGAGCCAGAAATTGATGTAGTCGTGGGGCAGCAGCACGGTCGCGAGCCTGGCGTAGTTCTGCGGCTCGTTCTGCTTCAGCCAGAGAATCTTCGACGCGGTGAAGCCGGCGGGCACGCCATTGCCGATGGCCTCGATCACCTTCGGGAGGCCGCCTAGCTTGCCGATGATCTCGGCGCATTGGGGTGCGGTGGAGGTGTCGCACCAGAGCTTGGCGGGACGGATGACGTTGCCGGCCTTGTCGAGCGGGACAAAACCGTGCTGTTGGCCGCTGACGCCGATGCCGCGCACATCAGTGGGCTTGACCTTCGCCGCCTTGAGCGCACCGCGCACACTGGCGATGACGGCGTCGATCCATGCCTTCGGATGTTGCTCTTTGCAGCCGGCGGGCAGTTTTGGAATGAGACCGTAGGATTTTGCCGCCGCGCCGACGACCTTGCCATCGCGTGCATCCACCACGATGGCTTTTGTGGACTGCGTGCCGCTGTCTATGCCGATGAAATATTCTGACATTGCCGGTTCCTCCGAGAGTTGTTCAGTGCGCGGACTCTAGGCGAGCGCCATGGACTATTCAAGCCAGACTGAGAACCGACTCGCTCCGGTGGTGTTTTACACACGCCCGTCAGTGCATCATTTCTTCGAGCGTCTTGCGGTCCGTGCCCAGCAGGTGAGCTTCGCTCAACACCTTATCCCGCTTCGCCAGATGCAGCCGCAACGTCCCCGACGAGAACGCCGACTGCCGGTGCAGTTGATCCAGGCTGACCATATAATCAACCATCGCCGCCTTCAGCTCCCGCGTTTTCGGATGCAACCGGAACTGCAGCCAGTTCAGCCGGTCCATCGCCGCCTTGAACGCCCCGCTCGGCACCTTGTCGAAATAATACCGCTTTGACTTCTCCGGCTCCTTGTAGTCCGCAAACAGGAACCCCAGCAACGGCCCTGGCGCCGCCCAAATCTCATCCAACGACCCGCCCAGGCTCAGCGTCGCCGGCAACTGGTTGTTCGCCACCCGCAGCATGTATTCCGCCGACGAATGATTCGGCGCGAGCTGCAACACTTGCCGCAATGTCTGGACGACCGCCGGGTTGCGCAACGCATACACCGTTGCGCTTGTGGGCAGCGATCGCTGCACCTGGCCGAACAATTCCATCGCCTTGGCCAGATTTGGCGCACGGTCCGTACGAGCCACCGCCGCCGCATCATCCAGCGTTGCGATGGATAGAATTTGCATACTCCAGAGCATGGCGGGGGAGTAGAGGATGGCGAGGTCGTTGAGGTTCTCTTCATTCGCCTCTGGAATGGCGACGACTCGGCACTTGTCCAGCAACGCACCGCGCAGTTTTTCCGCCACCGCGCCGACCTCGCGAATCTTGCCGTCCACAGTCACATCGCCGGTCATGGCGAAGTCGGGATCGATCTGCATTCCGTCCAGCAGCGACAGCAGCAGCACTGAGAACGCGCCGCCCGCGGAGCCACCAGCCTGCTTGGTGTATTTGTTGGAGTAGCTGAATCGAATCTTATAGCCCGCCTGCCAGACCGGATGGCGAACCTTGAGCAACCGTCCCGCCTCCTCCATGGAGATCTGCGTGTCCTTGGCTACGTCGCTGACGAAGTCGCAAATCGTCTCGCGGTCGCTGCTGACCCGCTCAGAGGTAGCAATGATGTCCTGTGCGCCGCCCACGCGCAGCCCGGCGTCAGTGCGGACGACGTAGAGCCCTTTGATGCTGCTTTGGGTGCGAACAAATTTCTTTGCGTCCTTTTGCAAAGACTGGTCGGCCAAGTCATGTAGTCGGGTTCTATTGGCTTCCACCTCAGAGCGCGGCTTGACGCCGGGCTGTTGTTTGCCAGCCTTCGGTTTGGCCACGACGATTTCTTGGCGCGGCATCGCCCGACCCTTGCCCGTGATTTCCAGAAGTTCAATCTTCTGAAAAACGACGAGACTCTTATGGGTGATGAGTCCCATCAGCCGGCTGTCTGGCATGGCCCAGTAACGATCTAGACTGGCATCATTGAAGTCTGTGACCCATTTTGAGATGAGCTTGCCGTCCAAGTAAGCTTGTACACCGTTTTTTCGAACGGCGAGGACTGAAGTGTAGGTCTGTCCGTTCCTGAGGCAGTTCTCACTTCGGATGGTGGTGCGGTTGCCGCGCCCCGTTCCCCTCCCGTCGACGGTTTGGAAGCCAAAGAGTTTGTTATTTATAGCCCCCATGTGCCACATGGCCATCCTGCCTGTTTGTGAGAAATACTGGCCGACATCCTCCTTGCCGCTGACGCGGCTAAAGACGATTCGAAAGTCATATTCCCGCGGCGGCTCATAGGGAATTTGAATCCGGGCGAATTGATTCGTCTCCGATACCAGTGTGTTGCCGCGCAAACTCCAACTCCCATCTATCGCGTCTATATCTGTATTGATGAGCGGCATCAGGTTGACGGCGTGCGACCATGCGGCGTCATCGGTGGGAGTGGCTTGTGCGAGAATCGTCGTCAGATTGGTCAGCAGCAGCGCGACGGCGCAGGCAATAAGGATCGCTCGGTTCATGATGTTCTCCCTGGGATTGTGCGGTGATTATACGGTATCGGGCCGCGACGTGACAAGATTGATGCAGGCTTCTTGCAAGGCCGAATAGTTGGACACCACAAGGCTGTGCTCCGGCCGCGGGGTGTTCAGCCAATCATTAATGGCCGTGTCCTATGGCCGATTGAGGACGCAGAGTTGACAGGTTGGCGCGCGGCGAACATGCTTGGGCTTGATGGTTGAACAAACGGTCCAGATCATTTCAAACGAGCGCGACACCGATGCCTACTTCCGGTTGGTGTTGCGCGCGCCGGAGATCGCGCGAGCGACGCAGCCGGGGCAATTTCTGCATCTGCGTATCCTGCCGATGCGCGACGCGCTGCTGCGGCGGCCATTCAGCATTTTCCAGGCGAACGGTGAGACGGTCTCGGTGCTTTACAAGACCGTTGGCAAAGGCACCGACATACTGGCACGGATGCGTGCGGGCGAGGAACTGAGCGCCATCGGGCCGCTGGGCCACGGTTTTACCGTGCCGGCGCGCGGCGGCGAGACGCCGTTACTGGTGGCGGGCGGCTACGGGACGGCGGCGATGTATCTGCTGGCGGAACGTTCGCCGCAGAAGGGCATTGTATTCATCGGCGGCCGTCGGCGCGTGGACATTTTGTGTGAAGCAGAATTTCGTAAATTGGGCTGGGACGTGCGCGTAACGACGGAAGACGGCAGCTACGGCGAAAAGGGGATGGTCACGCAACTGCTGCTGGCCGAACTCAAGCAGGGCAGCGGAAAGCGGAAACTGTTCGTGTGCGGACCGACAGCGATGCTCAAGGCGGTGACTAGGATCGCCGATGAGTTCAAGGTGCCGGCGGAAATCTCGATGGACGAGCACATGTGCTGCGGCGTCGGCGTTTGTCTGGCGTGCGTGATCCCGGTAAAGACGGCGTCGGGCTGGGAATATCAGCGGACCTGCACTGAGGGGCCTGTATTTGACTCGCGGGAAGTATTGTGGGAGGTGGCGAAATGAATATTTCCGTCTCCATCGGCAAGCTGACACTGCAAAACCCGGTCATGGTTGCGTCGGGGACGTTCGGTTACGGCGCGGAATACGCAAGGCTGCTCGACCTGAATCAACTTGGCGCCGTCGTCGTTAAAGGCATTCGCCTCACGCCGGTGCGCGGCAACCCGACACCACGCACGGCGGAGGTGATGAGCGGCATGCTCAACGCCATCGGCCTGCAAGGGCCGGGCGTGGAAGGGTTCATTGAGAAATATTGGCCGTTCCTGAAGTCACTGCGCGTGCCGGCGATCATCAACATCTGGGGCACGACGGTGGAGGAATACGCGGAGGTGGCACGGCGATTTGGCGACCTCGGCGGTGTCGGCGCGCTGGAGTTGAACGTTTCCTGTCCGAACATCAAGGAAGGCGGCGCGCAGTTTGGCACCGACCCAAAGCTGCTGGCGCGTGTGGTGGCTGCGTGCCGAAAGGCGACGACGCTGCCGCTGATCACGAAGCTCAGCCCCAACGTGACGAGCATCGTTCCTTATGCGCTCGCAGCGGAAGCGGAAGGCAGCGACGCGCTCTCGATCACGAACAGTTTTCCTGCAATGGCGATTGACATCGAGTCGCGCCGGCCGAAGCTCGCAAACGTCACTGGCGGGCTGACGGGACCGTGCATCAAGCCCATCGCGATCAAACTCGTCTGGGACGCGCGGCGCGCGGTCAAGATTCCGATCATCGGCATGGGCGGCATTCAGAGCGCGGCGGACGCCATCGAGTTTCTGCTGGCCGGGGCCAACGCGGTGGCTGTGGGCACAGCGAACTTCTACGAACCGCAAACGGCGCTCGCGGTCATCGCGGGTATCCGGGACTATCTCCAATGCCACAACATCACAGACATTCGCGATCTCATCGGCGCAGTTCAGCTACCGTAAAACGGTTTCTCGGCGTCTTCGGCTTTGTCGCCATTCTTCTGGTGGCGGGCGGGGTTTATTGGTTGCTCAAGCCGGCCGAAGTGGTGAGCGATAATGATCTGCTTGGTTGTCTGCCATCCAAGGCGGAGGTTGTTGTCTATCAACGGTCGCTGGAAACCGACTGGCTCCGGCTGCGCACGTCGAACTGGTTTCGGGTGTTCATGGGGCGGCCCGAACTGAAGAAGTTCGCACAGCAGCACGGTTTCGATAAGAGCGAACTGAGCGATGGCGAGCGATGGATTCTCGATCTCATTGGTGATCGGGTGCTGGCCGGTTACGTGGATGATCCGCAGAAGCCGGGCCGGCACAACCTTTTCATTTTTGCGCCCATCGGCCGGCGAGCCAAGCGGCTGGAGATGTGGGCCGACATCATCCAACGTGGCGGACGCGCCGGTTTTGTGATGACAAGTTCGCGTCACGGGGACGCGGAAGTGGTGCGCGTTACGGTCAAGGACTGGCCGGAAAAGCTCGTGGTGAAATACACCAAGGTCCGCGGCATCATCGTGGTGGCATTCTCAGAGACGGAAGACACGTTGGAGCGGCATTTGGATCACGGCATTCCGAAGGCGCGGGGCTGGAACGAGAAGCCGAAACCGCTGGAAGGCATGGCGGCGGAATTCCAAAAGGAATTTGGAGATCGGATGGGCGATGAATCCTACCGCAGTCAACACGGTCTCTGGCAGCGGCCAAACGGTTTGTTCGCGTGGACGATTGACACCACCAATCTCGGGACGATTGGCATCCACACACACGCGCCGCTTGCCGCGCCCCCGCCGCTGAATCCGACGGGTCTGATCACCAGCAGCGGCTTGCTGAAACAATTGCCGTCCAATCCGATGTTGACGATCTGCGGACGGCTCAATGATTGGTCCGCTGTGGTGGTGGCGCATGCGGCCTGCTTCGATCCAGCCACCGCTCAGGCCGTGCAACGCCAAATGTCGCGGCTGCGTTCCTCGGCGCCATGGATGGGCGATCACTTTGCGCTTGCGTCGTTGCCATGGCGGCCGATCGCGGTGCATGTGCCATTGCCGGCGCCGCAGTGGGCGCTGGCGTTGGAGTGCTACAATGAGAAACAGGCGCGGGTAGGAGTTCAGGATGGATTGCAGCAGATCAACGGCAGCACGGGCCTGCAGTTTGCGCTCGATTCGGCCGATGTCCAAGGCACCCTCGTGGATCGCCTGACTTCCGAATCCAAATCGCTGAAGAACGAGATTGGTTTTTGGCCTGCGATGGGTTTTGGCGAGAACGTCTTGTTTGCGGCCAGCAGCGCCGAACTGTTGTTGCCGATGTTCAGGGAAAAACCCTGGCGCGAAGCGAACACCGACAGCAACCGGCTGCAATGGCAGGTGGCAGCCACCACCCAGGCGGTGCGCAACACGCTGTCGGCTTACTCGCTCTACCGGCTTATCAATGGCAGCGAACCGCCTGCTGCGCTGGCGATGTGGTTGCCGCGCATCGATATGGCAATGGACGTGCTGGCCGGCCTGCGCAGTGCGAGCGCGGCGGCAAAGGTCGAGAATGGCGCCGCCTTTGTCTCAATAGAGGCCATCTACGAGGATCTTTCGCCGGTGGCGACTTCGTTATCCAACAAATGAGTTGCACGCGCGCGGCTGTCACGGTAGTTTCGGCGCGCTCGATTTCTCCGGCTTTCGTGTGCGGGAGTGGTGGAATGGCAGACACGCATGTTTGAGGGGCATGTGCCGAAAGGCGTAGGAGTTCAAGTCTCCTCTCCCGCACCAATCTTATTCGGCCGGAGCCGCGGCCGGCCGAATCACTTCGCGTTTCGAGTGAGGATGGCCAACCGTTCCAACTTCTCCGCCGCCTGTCCAATGTCAATCGTCTGCGCCGCCAGCTTCAACCCCTGCTCGTAATCCCGGACGATGCCCGAGACGCGGAGCGCAGCGGCGGCATTGAGCAGCACGATGTCGCGTGGGAAACCGTGCTCGGTCCCGTTAAGGATGCGGCGGACCAAATCGGCGTTTTCCTCGCGCGTGCCACCGGCCACATCAGCCAGCGTTGCGCGCGGCAGGCCCATGCCGGCGGCGTCGAATTCGTATTCCTCGATCTTTCCCTTTTCCGAAAGCTCTGCGACGCATGTCGGGCCGAGCGTGGAAAACTCATCCATGCTGCGCCCATCGTCTGTCCGGCCGCTGGCCACCATCCCGCGTCGCACGCCCATCAGCCGCAGCGCCTCGGCTAGGAGGGGAACCAGCGCCGGGTCATAGATGCCGATAAGTTGGACGTTGGGTTTGGCGGGACACAGGAGCGGGCCGAGGATGTTGAATACGGACAATTCGCCCAATGCTGCCAGCCGCTTGCGGATGCCGGTGATGGTCTTGAACGCGCGGTGGTAGTGCGGCGCAAAGAAGAACGCGATGCCGATTTCTTTCAGACAGCGCGCGGCGGCGGTCGGCGGCAGGTCAATGACCACACCCAAGGCCTCGAGCACATCCGCCGAACCGCTCCGACTGGTGACGGCACGATTGCCGTGCTTGGCGACCGGTATGCCCGCTCCTGCGACCACGAAGGCAACGGCGGTGGAGATATTGAAGGTATGAAGCTTGTCGCCGCCGCTGCCGCAGACGTCGAGCAGTGTGCCTCCCACATCGGCGGGGCCCACATGCGGGCTGACGGCCAGGTCGCGCAACGTCAGTGCGAAAGTGGCGATCTCCTCGGCGGTTTCGCCTTTGCGGTGGAGCGCTAGAAGGAAATCAATCTTGAGGTCATCAGTAATCGCCTCCGACAACAGGCTGCGAATGGCCCGATGGGCTTCGATAGGGCTCAGGGAGAGTCCACGGCACAACCGCTCCACCACCACCGGAAACTCGCAGGTGCTCAGTGGACCTTGTGAGCGGAAGAAATTCGCAACTGGGCCAACCAGAATCACGGTGGCCTGTGATACATCACTTAATTTCGTCACCCTTGCGGGGGTCGCCATCAAGGATGTCGGCGGTGACGAGCGGCGGCTTCATGGGTTCGCTGGCCTTGACGGTGGCAACGCGCTCCGTGCCGCGATAAAGCGATAACTGACTGCCTGCAATGGGGACGGCACTGGTGGAGAACTCAAGCACAACAAACTTCATCTCCTTGTTCACCATGACTACTTTCGCGGCCATCTGGCCCTGCGTTGCCTTGGCCTCAGTCACAGGCTTGACTGACGTTGGAGCCGGCTGAGCAGCGGCACTGGGCACCGATACTGTGGGCGCGGTCTTATTGGGGCTGTCGGCCGGGAAAAGAGTCGTGACAGGCTTCGGCGTCGTCACGGGGGGCGGGGGGGCGGGGGTGACGGTGCTCTTGGCGACCGTGTTGGTACCGCTGACGGTAACAGCCGGACCCTTGGCGGGTTGCTGGACTTTGCTTCCCTTGTCGCCGCAACCTGCGAACAGCGCGACGGCGGCGATGAATGCGATGTAATGAGAGAGTTTCATAAAAAGCGCGCGGATGCTAACAGAGCGGTCGTGGAAGGTCAACCCCGACGGACGATTCTTCTTGGAAATTAATGTCCGGAGCCGAAACACCGTGATTTGGGCCGCTACGCTTCAAATCCTAGTGCGCTCCTTTCCCCACGAGCACGACCGGGATGGTTTTTAGAAGAATTTTGAAGTCCAGCCAGAGCGACCACGTGTCAATATACTGGAGATCCAGCCGCATCCACTCCTCAAAGCCGATGGTATTCCGGCCGGCAATCTGCCACAGGCAGGTGATGCCGGGCTTCATTGAGAGGCGGCGGCGTTGCCACGGGCTCTTGAACTGTTTGATCTCGTGAACTGGCAATGGACGTGGTCCGACGAGGCTCATCTCGCCCCGCAGCACGTTCACCAGTTGGGGCAGTTCATCCAGCGAAGTGCGCCGCAGGAACCGGCCGATGCTCGTGATGCGCGGATCTTTGGCGATCTTGAACACTGGCCCGTCCATTTCGTTAAACACCATCAACTCCATGCGCCGCTGCTCGGCATCGCTCACCATCGAGCGAAACTTGTTCATGATGAAGACGCGCCCGCGCAGACCGGAACGTGGCTGGCGAAACAAAACCGGCCCTTGCGAGCCCATCTTGATCAGCACCGCGATGGCCAGCATCAAGGGAGACAGGAGCACCAGCAAGACCGCCGCTCCAAACCGGTCAAGAACGTTCTTGAGCAACAACGCCCATGAAACATCCGGCGCGGATCGAAACACGAGCATGGGCTTGCCCATCAGTTCGTCCATTCTTGGCCGCGTAATGGATGTGCGCACGAAATCCGCCACCAGCCACGCCTCAACGCCTTCGACCTCGCACGCCAATATGGCCGATTCCACATCGTTGAGGGAACTCTTGCCGGAGGTGAAGATCACCACGTCAACCGGCTTTTCCCGCAACAACTTTTCCAAATCCTCCGCCGACTGCACGCTCAGGTTCAACTGTTCCAGCACCGCGATGGCCCATTCCGGATGGTCGCGAATCAGATCAACAATCCCCTGATTCTCGGCCGCGCTTCCCACCAGGACGGCGGTGCGATGCTTGCGACGGTGTGTGGCCGTCATGATGGTCAGCGAGTGCCAGGCGAGGTCAAACAGCCAGAGACCCACGGCGGACAGCCCGCCGAACAGAAAGATCGTGGCGCGGTTCACATCGCGCACATCGAGCACATAGAGACCGGCGAGCACGATCAACACGCATATGCTCATGCCGCGGACCGCGCTCCAGAACACTTCCGTCGGTGACAGGCCAATGGTGCGATGGTAGAAGCCTTGCGCTTTCAGCGAATAGTGACCGATGATGACGACGGCTGCTGCAAGCAGGAGTTGCTCGCGAAACATCACCGTCCGGCGCAGCACAAACTCCTCGCCCAGATGGCGCCGTATCGTGTGGGCCAAATACAGGCAGAGCATCATCAACAGCAGATCAATGATCTGATGCAACTGGTTTCGGATTTGGCGATGCTGGGACAGCATGACTTTACATCGATGGTGTTGTGGTGGATCGCTTCAACTCGGGAAACAAGCGGCCGATAAATCCCCGCACCGCCGCGCGGGTTGCTTCTTCGTTGGCGGCGGTCTCCGCTGCGCTGCGGCCGCGCGGCAACGCCGCTGTTACGGTGATGTAGGCCCAACGGTGGTTGACGCCGTGCACAATACGGTCATAGCTGTTCCAGATGATGCGTTGGACATGTGACGCCGTCACACGGTCCTTGCCCATAAACCAGTAGTAGTTCAGCCTTTCCATGCGGTTGTCCGTCCCGTCGCCTTGCGACCGACGCATTATCTTCAACGCTCGCGCCTGTAGCCGGACCACGCCGTTTGTGTCCACCGGCACTTCCTCGTAGCGTCCATCTAACACCTCCCACCCCTGAGCCGGCAAGCATGTTTCTGGCCGGTGAATGCTTCGCGCGTCCTTGCCTGCCATCACGATCGAGCAATAAATCCCGTTGCCGCGCGCATCCCGATACAGTTTTCGTTCAAACTCCGTGTCCCTTGGCAAGCCCCGTTGTTCCACTTCTGTTACCGGCATCGGCACGCCCACCCACTCGCCGATTCGCTCTGGCAACTGCATCACAATTCCCGCCTCGCTCACCCGGCTTACTTTTCCGCCCAAGGCCGTCAGCGCAAGCACGCCAGCCAGCAGGACGATCAAAACCACATAAGGTCGGCACGCTTTCATCAGATTCATGTTCCCCGCGATCCAAGCCAGCGTGCCTTCCATTCCTGCCAGTTCACGTCCAACAGCCGGTCCACCGCGAGCATCAGCGCAATCGCCGGGATGAACACCAGGAACGTTGAGAACTTGTCGAACACCCCGATTGCTTCCTGGCCCATCAGATTGCCCACCACCGCAGAGGATGTCACCCGCACGAGATTGCCAAACATTGCCAATGGCACCGCCGAGGCCACCAACACCCACCGTTGCCATTGCCGCTGCCGTGTCACGTAGCCGTAGATTGTCGCCAACGTCACCAGCGCAATCAGCGAGTTGATCCCGCTGCACGCGTCTGCCACCTCCAATTGAAACCGCCCGTGCGGCACCGAGAAAATCTGCGCTCCGCTTCGCTCCACATGCACGCCGCCCATATTCAGAAGCAACGTGGATATGGCTGACACAAGGCGCTTCAGTGGATTTGTAAGGTCCGTCACGAAATTCAGCGGCACCGCGAATAACAGAAACCCCATCGGAAACATCAGCCGTTTGCCCACTTCCCAACCCCACAGATACAACGGCGCCGCCCATGTCAGCAGGATCAGGGATACCATCGTTAGCCGCCACAGCGACGTCTTGTGCCCCACCCAATACATCAGCAGCGCCAGCACCACCAATCCCGCCGCCCATTCTGCCGTCCGGCGCGGCGCCGCCAGCAGTTCGTGTCGTTGGCGCCACAACAGCCAGAGCGACACCGCTGGAATCAGCGGCGCATGCGAATACATGAAATCCGGCCCGCGCAGATACCCGACATACTCCGCCCACCAACTGTCATTGACGAAATACAGGAACCAAACCAGTGCAGCCGCCATCAATCCCAGCAGACAGTGTAACCACGTCTGTGAGTCGCGGAAATCCAACGTCGTCGCGGATGGTC
Organism: Verrucomicrobiota bacterium; assembly: GCA_016235595.1. Taxonomy (GTDB): domain Bacteria; phylum Verrucomicrobiota; class Verrucomicrobiia; order CAIQCK01; family CAIQCK01; genus CAIQCK01. Next base: position 316,568 of record JACRJX010000040.1, on the reverse strand, counting down.
GTTTTTCATCCATTCAGCAGTTCAAATACTAGCACGTCAGCCCTCTCTGAATCAACGAGCGCGGTGGGCAGGTGGAAAGCGGCTGCGACCCTCACGGTTCGGCTGTTCAAAGACCTCGTTGCTTGATACACTTTCAACAAGACGACGACCCGAAGGAGGCAACGATGAGACTGATGCTGAAACGATTGGGTTGGTGGCGATTGGCCCCGATGTTTGTTTTGTGTCTGGCGGTTCTCATGCTCGGACAGCGCGCACGGGCGGTGGATTTCCCCGGTCCCGATCCCCAGCAGGCGAAGACGATGGTGGACCACAACCGGTTTGTGCTGGAGAACGAAGTGCTTCGCTGCGAATGGATGACCGGCGGCGGTCGCTTGAAGCCGGTGTGTGTGGAGGACAAGCTCTCGAAGACGACGTTGAGTATGGGCGACGGCGAGTGTTTCCGGTTTGTCGTTGCGCGGACGCCGGCATCGGAGGGAAGGGTGGTGAGGGCGTCGGATCTCCAGCTTGTTGGCAAGCCGAAGCTGACGGTGTTGAAGCCGGTGCCCGGTTCGCGGCGGCTGGCGGAGCGGCGCGGCGGTCGCCAGTTCACTGTCGAGCTTGCGTCGATGGATGGGAATCTGAAACTGCAATGGAGGGCGGTGCTCCGCGACGGTTCGAATTATCTGAGACAGTCTCTCTTGATCTTTGCGAAGCGCGAGTCGGTGGAATTGCAGGAGCTGGCGCTGGTGGATGTGTTCGTGCCGAACGCGACGGTCGCGGGCAGCGTGGACGGCTCGCCGGTGGTGGCGGGAAATATTTTCTTCGGTTGCGAGAATCCAATGGCGAAAAACGTGGTGACTCCGTCGGACCCGCGGGCGCGGGTGCGCTGCGGTTTTGCCAGCAACGTAGCGGTGGAGGCGGGCAGGGCGGTGGAGCGTTCCAGTGTGGTGGGGGTGGTGCCGGAGGGACAGCTTCGGCGCGGGTTTCTGCACTATCTCGAGATGGAACGGCCGCAGCCTTATCACACGTTCCTGCATTACAACTGCGGCTATCAGGTTGGGGCGGAGTTTTGGCGCGTGAGGCGGTTTGGCAAGCCGGAGGAGTTTGAAAGGTTTGTCGACGGGCAGGAGAAGCTGTGGTTGGAGTTGATGGACGTGTTCGGCCGCGAGTTGGTGGAGAAGCGCGGCGTGGTGCTCGATTCGTTTGTGCATGACCACGGTTGGGACGACGTGAGCAAGGTCTGGCAGTTTCATCGCGGCTATGGGCGAGGGCTTGCGCCGGAGCGCGCGGCGGCCGCCAAGTATCACTCGGCGGTCGGAATCTGGTTCAGCCCGTGGGGTGGTTACTCCGGCCGGGCCAAACGCGTCGAGGCGGGACAGGAGCAGGGGTTTGAGACGAGCAAGAACGGGTTGACGCTGGCCGGGCCGCGCTACTACGAACGATTCCGCGAGGCGTGCGCAGGCATGGTGCGCGATTACGGCGTGAACTATTTCAAGTTCGACGGTTTTGGAGCGGGCAACAGCAAGGATGGCGCGGGAGCGTTCGCGAGCGACGTGGAGGCGCTGCTGCGGGTGCATGACGAATTGCGTGCGCTCAAGCCGGATGTGTTTCTGAATCCGACCACCGGCACGTGGCCGTCGCCGTTCTGGATGCTGTGGGCGGACTCGATCTGGCGGCAGGAGAGCGACGCAGGCTTCCTTGGCAAAGGCAGCGACCGCCAGCAGTGGCTGACGTATCGCGATAACGCGACGTATCACGCCACAGTCCTGCGCGGCCCGCTCTGTCCGATCAGTTCACTGATGCTGCACGGCATCATGATCCACAAGTATGCGTTCAAAAATCCTTATGATCCGAAGAGCCGCGGCGTGAGTTGCGCGCCGGCGGATCTCGTCGCGGAGATCCGGTCCTACTTTGCGACGGGCACCTGCATGCAGGAATTACACATTGACCCGAGCTTGATGACGACGGCGCTGTGGGACGTGCTGGCCGAGGCGGCAAAGTGGAGCCGCGCCAACGCGGAAGTGCTGGCCGACACGCATTGGGTTGGCGGCGACCCGGCGAAAGGCGAGGTTTATGGCTGGGCATCTTGGTCGAAGAACAAGGCGGTGCTGGCATTGCGCAATCCAAGCGATCGGGCGGCTGTGGTCGAAGTGGACGCGGCGAAGGTGTTTGAGCTGCCCGCAGGCGCGGCGCGTCAATATACGCTCAAGAGTCCGTGGAAGGAAGACGCCGCCAAGCCGGAGATCACCGTCAAGGCGGGTGTGCCGCATCAGTTCAAACTGCAACCGTTCGAGGTGCTGGTATGGGATGCCGCACCAGCGCGCGAACAATGAGCGACGACTATCTCTTGGGCTTGAGTTCGGCGTTCTGGGCCTTGCCGTAGATCGCGAGAACTGGTTGGCCGTCCGCGTCGGCCGGAACGGCGACACCGAGGAAATTCAGCGCGGTGGCGAACACGTCCACAACGTGCACGGACAGTTTGGGTTCGAGGGTGAGATCGTAGTTTTCCCGCACGCCGGGGCCCACGGCAATCCACGGAATATAGTGGCTGAACGGAACCTTCGCGCCGTGCGACCGGCCGGAGCCGCCGTGGTCGGCGGTCACGATGAAGAGGGTCTTCTCCTGCAGGTGGAGTTCGCGCAGCGCAGCCGCGATGATGCCGACTCCCTGGTCGGCCCTGTCGGCGACCGCCACCTGGTCAGAGGTACCCCAACCGATGGCATGGCCGACCGCGTCGGGGTCGGGGAAATGCACAAACAAAACGCTGGGACGGTGCTGGCGCAGTACCTGGACGGCGAGGGCGGCAACCTTCAGTGCGTCGGTCTTGACTTTCTTTTCGGGCGCGCTCACCCAGTCCACCATGCCCGGCTTGGCCATGATGGTGAGCTTGCGTTTGCCGACGACCATCGCATTGCTGTAACCGGCCTTCTTGGTGAGATCGAAAATCGTTGGCACCGCGAGCATGCTGGGTTCCACCTCGCGATCGTCGTTCCACAAGACTTTGTGTTTGGTTGGGGAGACGCCCGTGAGCATGCTGACGTGCGTCGGTAGTGTGATGGCGACGTCGGTGGATTCGGCCCAGAACGTGAAGGAGCCGCGTTGGGTCAGCTCGCGTATGTTCGGCGCCTTGGCGCGCAGGAGCACGTCGGGACGCATGCCGTCGATGCTGATAATCACGACATGTTTGTCGGACGGCGCGGCGTTTCGCGGGGCGGCTTGCTGGCCGAAGATCGGGCTGGTGGCAAGAAACAAAACCAGAATGAAAACGAAGGACGGGAATCTTACTGCGGTTCGTGCGATCATCTAAGAATGCTCCTGTTGGTTGTACGCGTTCATTTCTTTTCTACTTATACTTGGTGGTCAAAGCAAGCTGGTGTTGACCTGCATGGAGTCGTCCATTAGCGTTTCTGTTAATGACGATAGATGTCAACCGCGTTGAAGGTTCGCTGAAATTGACACTGGACCCATGAACAACATTGTTTCCACCATGACCGATGACGTGTGCGTCCTTTGTCTCAACGCCCCGCCTGTAAACACCCTCAGTCTCGATCTGCTGGCTGATTTGCGGGCGGCGATACGCGACGCAAATGCGGACGCCCGAGTGCATAGGATTGTCATTGCCGGCACGCAGGAACACTTCAGCGCTGGCGCAGACGTGGCGATGTTCCGCGACATCAAGACTGCCGAAGATGCCATTCGCATCTCTCGCGTTTTTCAGGAGGCGTTTCGGGAAATTGAGGACTCATCCAAGCCCGTCACAGCGGCGCTTGCAGGCAAGATGATGGGCGGCGCGCTGGAACTGGCGATGGCGTGCCACCACCGTGTATGCACGCGCGGCACTGTTTTCAGCATGCCGGAGGTCAACCTCGGCATCAACCCAGGTGCCGGCGGCACACAACGCCTGCCGCGCCTTATCGGTGTCGAAGCGGCGCTCAAGATGTTGCTGACCGGCCACCCGATCAACGCGGGCGAGGCATTGAAGATGGGTCTGGTGGATGCCGTGTGCGACGCAGCCAATCTCGAAACATCGGCGCAAGCCTGTGCTGGCGCGCGGCGGAACACTCGCGAGCGCACCGACAAGATCGCCGACCCCGTCGTCAACGAGGCCGCGATCATGATGGCGCATAAACGCGTCGCGGCCGGCCGGCCGGAACTCATCGCGCCATTCGTCATCATCGAGGCTGTCAGGACGGGCCTCGTGGAGTCCTTCGACGCCGGCTTGCGCGCGGAGCAGGAACTTTTCGCGCGCTGCATGGATACGCTGGCCACACGTAACAAGATCCACGTCTTCTTCGCGACCCGCGAGACGGCGAAGGCTCCCGATCTGGAGAAGACGTCGTCGCGCCGCGTTTCTTGCGTGGCCGTCATCGGCATGGGCTCGATGGGCGCGGGCATCGCGCAGGCCGTTTTGCAGGCAGGACTGCCTGTGATCGCTCTCGACGAAAACGCAGCGGCCCTGCAAAAAGGCGAACAGCGCATCCGCGAATCCCTCGAGAAGCGCGTCGCGCAGGGCAAGCTCTCTCCGGGACTGCTCGGGGGGATTCTGGGGATGCTCTCCACGACCAGCGACTGGAGCAAGATTGGCAATGCAGACCTCGTGATCGAAGCGGTGTTCGAGGATGTTGCCGTCAAGCGGGCTGTCCTTGCCAACGTAGAACGTGCCGTTAGCGACGACGCCATCATCGCTTCCAACACCTCGACAATTTCGTTCGACACGCTTGCCAAGGACCTGCGCCGCCCGGGGCGTTTCGTCGGCTTGCACTTCTTCAACCCCGCCCACGCGATGCCGCTGCTGGAAATTATCCGCCACGCCGCCGCCGCGCCGGAGACGGTGGCGACCGCGCTGCGCTTCGCCAAGATCATCCGCAAGACGCCGGTCCTCGTCCGCAACCGCGAAGGCTTCATCGTCAACCGGATCTTCCTTCCGTATGTCAACGAAGCGTTCCTGTTGTTGGAGGAAGGCGCCGAGCCGGAGGCGATTGATCGCGCAATGGTCGCGTTCGGTTTCCCGATGGGGCCGCTGACTCTGATTGACATGGCCGGCAACGACATCCTCGTCCACTGCGACACCGTGCTGACGCAGGCGTTTCCACACCACGGCCCGACGCCGCCCATCGTGGCGGAACTGGTCGCGCGCCACATGTTGGGCCAGAAAACCGGCGCGGGCGTTTATCTCTACGAAAAAGGCAACCCCAAGCCACTTCCCAATCCGGTCGCACAGGAGATCATCGCTGCGGCGCGCCATCGAGATGGCAAGTCACCGCGAGTCATCTCCGCGGACGAGATCACCCAGCGGCTCGTCCTGCGGATGGTGGCCGAGGCGTTGCGCGTGATGGAGGAGGGGATCGCCCAACGCGAGAGCGATGTGGACGCGGCGATGGCGCTCGGCACAGGTTTTCCCGACTGGCGCGGCGGCGTGCTGAAGTATGCCCGCGACATGGGGTTCGACGAAGTGAAGCAGCAACTCCAGCAACTGGCCAAGGGTTTCGGCGAGCGTTTCTCGGTGTGGAAGTAGCCGCCGGAATCGCTGGGGAGGCGAAAGAGAAGGGGGCAAGCTGGTGCTGCCTTTTCAACCGGCGTTGGGAAAGAAAATGGCCAAGGCAGGTGAAGTTATCTGTTCAAAGTCATTTCCGGTGGAGGCGATGGAACTGCTTTTAGTCGTTTCTTGTTCCACTGATAGACCCAAAGGATGATGCCGGACGTAACTGCAAGCCCGAGGGCGGTGGCAGCAATGCATCTGCCCGCCACCAGCAGCGAAGAGTCGGAAGAGGGGTGGGATCGGCGATCAGATGATTTGTCAAAGAATTGCAGAAGCCACCCCATGCCCCATCTTTGGCATGACCGCAGTTGCTCGTAATGCTTCGCCACTTTTTTCGTCAGGGCATCATCCTCGCCGAGGAACTCCTCACAGTCCTTCGACAGCGCCTTAAACATCGCAAGCGACTCTGGTATCTTGTTCTCTGTAGCGAGGCGAGCGGCCATCATGAGGCGCGTGGAGAGAGGGTCGGGATGGTCTGGTCCCAAGGTGCGTTCCTGGATGGCCAAGATGTCGCGAATTTCCTTCTCCGCTTCCGCAAGTTGAAATTGATCCATCATAATACAGTACAAGTAGCGGCGCGTGGATAGGGTGTCTTGATGTTCAGGCCCCAGCTTGCGCTGTCGGATTGCCAGGACTTCGCGAAACTCCTTCACAGCCTCGGACAGCTTGCCTTGGCACTGCAAAGCCAGCGCAGCGTTGCAGCGGCAGATCAAGGTCTTACGATGTTCCGCACCCAGGATTCGACGGCTATCGTCGACATAGGCGCGCCACTCCTTCTCGGCTTCCTCATATCGCTTCTCATTGTAGAAGCGCATCGCCAATTCGTTGCGCTTCGCTAATGCGGCTTCTTCAGCCGATTCGGTTTTTGTTTCGGCTGCTGTCACGGAGAGCGTGATGAAGATGATACTGACGAACGCGGACAACGCGTGGCGGAGACAGGAAGTGGCGAAGATGGTGAAGCGCTTCTCGGAGCATATCTTCATGTTATGGCTGAGTTTGCCGTGAGGGACGCCGGGTGACAAGGGAGAAGAGGTGGAAGTACCAGAGCCAAGCGTCAAGATATCCAACCGTCTCGCACTTTCTTCTTCCTGTTGTTGCGATTTTTAATTTTGCGACGGCGGGGCTTTGCTGCTACACGTTTAAGCTTCACGACATACACATATGACAACACAAACTGCTGCCGCACCTGAACGGAAGGACCTTCAGACGACGAAGATGATGAGGACCGTGATGGGTAATTACTTCGCGGAACTCGAAAACGGCCCTAAGCAGGGCAAAAAGACCGCTTGGTGCACCAGCGTCGGCCCGGCGGAGTTGCTCCACGCACTCGGCTTCAACGTCTATTTCCCGGAAAACCACGGCGCGATGCTGGGCGCGTCCCGCATGGCTACGGACGTCATCCCGCTGGCCAACGCCCGCGGGTTTTCGCCGGACATTTGTTCCTATCTCACCAGCGACATTGGCGCTTATCTCAAGGGCGAGACGCCGTTGAAGAAGATGGGCATGTCCGGCGTGCCGAAGGCTGACGTGCTGGTCTATAACACCAACCAATGCCGTGACGTGAAGGATTGGTTCCAGTTCTACGCGCGCGAATGGAATGTGCCGTGCATCGGCATCCATACGCCGCGTTCGATAGGCGACCTCGACGAACCAATCATCGAGGACATTGCCCGCCAGACCGAGGCGCTCGTGCCAACGCTGGAGAAGGTGGCCGGCCAGAAGCTCGACATGGGCCGGCTCAAGGAAATTGTGCAGCTCTCGCGGCGTTGCACCGACCTTTGGAAGGGAGTGCTCGAAGCCGCTGCTGCTGTGCCCGCGCCGATCACGTTCTTTGACGGCACCATCCAGATGGGTCCCGCGGTTGTGTTGCGCGGCACACAAAGCGCGATCCAATACTACGAGGCGTTGCTGGCGGAGTTGAAGCAGCGCGTGGCCGACGGTGTCGCCGCAGTGCCGGACGAGAAGTTCCGCATCTACTGGGACGGCATGCCGGTGTGGGGCAAGCTGCGTGATCTTTCGACGCAGTTCTCCAGCCTCAAGACTGCCGTTGTCGCTTCGACCTATTGCAACAGCTGGATCTTCGAGGATCTCGACCCCAATGATCCCTTCCGCAGCATGGCGCGCGCCTATTGCCGGCTCTTTATCTGCCGCAGCGAGGACGCCAAGGAAGCCTACATGGAGCAGATGGCCCGCAAATACAAGGTCAACGGCATCATCTATCACGATTCCAAGACCTGTCCGAACAACTCCAACAACCGCTACCAGATGCCGGAACGACTCGACGCGAAACTCGGCATCCCGCACATCGTCATTCACGGCGATCTCAACGACCTGCGTCTCTATTCCGAGGAACAGGCCAAGACCAACATCCAGGCGTTCGTGGAAGGCTTGGAGCAGAAGTAGCGCAGGACGTGCCTTTTCATGCACTACTTCTGCGGCATAGACATCGGTGCGTCCTCGGCGAAACTCGCCATCATCGACGAGACCGGCAAGGTCGTCGGTCGTGGCCTGCGTCGTTCCGGCGTGGACTACGCCGCCGTCTCCGAGCAGGTCCTCAATGATGCGTTGACGGCTGCGAAAATCCGCCGCGAGGATATCGTGCGCTCCGTCGCGACCGGTTATGGGCGCGACAACGTGCCGTGGGCGCATGAGACGATGACGGAAATCACGTGTCACGCGAAGGGCGCATGGCACTACTTCCAACGGAAGATCACGGTGATAGACATCGGCGCGCAAGATAGCAAGGTCATCCATCTCGATGCGCACGGAAAGCGCGTCGGCTTCAAGATGAACCGCAAGTGCGCGGCGGGCACCGGGGCGTTTCTGGAGGAAATTGCGTTGCGGCTTGCGCTGGACGTCGGCGAACTCGACAAACTTGCCGCGCAATCGAAGAAGGAGGTCACACTCGGCAGCTTCTGCACCGTCTTTGCCGCCACGGAGATTCTCTCCAAGATTCGCACCGGCGAGAAAGTCCAGGACATCGTCCGGGGCGCGTTCCACTCGGTTGTGAAACGGCTCCAGGAAATGGATACAGCCCACGGAGATATCGTCATGACCGGCGGTGTCGCGGCGCACAACCCGTGCCTCGTGCGGATGTTCAGCGAAGCCTACGGCCGTCCCGTTCACGTTCCACCCGACCCTCAGCTCACCGGCGCGTTTGGCGCGGCGCTGCTGGCAATGGAAGATCATCGAACCATCAAATCATGAAAACTGCTGCATTCTCTCGTCGCTCGTTCCTCAAATCCACCGCAACTGTTCTCGCCTTCAGCGGCCCGTCATTGCTGCGCGCAGCTCCGGCCGCGTCATCGGGAGGCACGTTCCGTTTTGCCCAGATCGCCTGCGGTGGCAAAGGCGCCGGCGACATGAACAGCATGCTCAAGGGCGGCGCGAAACTGGTGGCGATGTGCGACGTGGACCCGGCTCGCGCAGCCAAGTCGTTCCAGGAACATCCCGACGTGCCGAAGTTCACCGACTACCGCAAGATGCTCGACAAGTTCGAGAAGGAGGTTGACGGCGTGGTTGTCTCGACGCCCGACCACGTCCATGCGGTGGCTGCGTTGGACGCGATGCGGCGCGGCAAACATGTCTATGTGCAGAAGCCGCTGGCGCGGACTTTCCAAGAATGCCAGGTGCTGCTCGACGCCGCCAAGAAGCATGGCGTGGTCACGCAGATGGGTAATCAGGGCCACGCTGGCGCGGGATTGCTTCTCTGGCAGAAGATGATGAACGACGGCGCGTTTGGCGCGATCGAGCGTGTTCACGTCTGGTCCAACCGCCCGATCTGGCCGCAGGGGATGACGGAGATGGCCGCAGGAGAGCCGGTGCCGGCGGGCTTGGATTGGGAGAATTGGCTTGGGCCTGCTTCGACGCGGCCGTTTTCTACGGCGTATGTTCCGTTCAAATGGCGGGGCTGGTGGGACTTTGGCTCCGGCGCGCTGGGCGACATGGCTTGTCATAACATGGACCCGGCTTTCTGGATTCTGAAACTCGGTTTGCCCGATAGCGTCAAGGCGGAGGTGTCAGCGCCGGTTGGAATCGCTTATCCGGAATGGTCCATTATTGATTACACATTCCCCTGCTCGAAACTCTGTCCGAAGGGCCTGAAGATGACGTGGCACGATGGCAAGAAACTGCCGCCGAATCCCGAGGGCAGCAATCCGAAGCTCCAGCTTGGCTCCAACGGCTGCATGATCATCGGTTCCAAGATGACCGCCATCGGAGGTTCCCATGCGTCGCCACCGATTCCGATGGCGTTGACGGGCCAACCCTATGGTCCCGCTGTCAAGGATGCGGAAACCTTCTGGCGGACTGAAATGAAGAAGCTGGAAGGCTGCGACCATTACCACCAGTGGTTGAGGGCCGCCGAGGCTCGCGACACGGCCAAGCCGGGCAGCAAGTTCGAGTATGCCGTTCCCATGACGCAGGCCATCCTGCTCGGCTGCATCGCGCTGCGGTTCCCCGGAAAGGAACTTCGCTGGGACCATGACAAGCGGCAGTTCAGCAATTGCCCCGAAGCGAATCAGTGGCTGAAGTTCGCGCCACGCTCCGGCTACGATCTCAGCCTCTGAACAACGGGTGTTGCCCATCCGCGCTCGATTAGCGACAGGGCGTATTGTAGCCTTGCTGCTGGGCTGCGGATTCGGTAGATGATGCGGTCCCAAACACGAGAATTATCATGATCATTAACAATCCGCCTGTTGCAGTTACCGACAACCTGCTGATGCTCGGCACGGTTGACTATCCCATCTACCTCGTCAAAGACGGCGGCGAGGCCGCGGTGGTGGAGGGCGGTGTTGGCCCTTGCGGTCCGGTGTTGGCTGCGCAGCTCGCGCAGTTCGGTGTCGCGCCTGAGAGTGTGAAACAGATCGTCGTCACGCATGGTCATCCTGACCACGTCATGGCCGTGCCGGCGTTTCGAAAGACGTTTCCCGGCGCGCAAGTGCTCGCGTCGCAGATCGCCGCAGCGACGATGGGTAACGAGAAAGCCATTGGCTTCTTCACCAAGATTGACAGCGCGCTGACCGCATGGCTGCTCGGCAAGGGCGCAATCACAGAAAACCAGAAACCGCAGCCTTTGACGGAACTGAAGATGGCGGTGGATCGCGTGCTCAAGGAGGGCGATGTCGTCACGGTTGGTGGACTCAAGTTCAACGTCATCGCCACGCCGGGCCACAGCGACTGCAGCCTCAGCTTCTTCGAGCCGACGAAGAAGATCGCCATCGTCGCCGACGTGACGGGCTTCTACATGCCGGCCACGAAGACATGGTGGCCGATGTATTTCAGCGACTACACCGCCTGCATGAATTCCAACCGGCGGCTTGCCGCGCTCGGGGCGGAAGTCGTTTGCCTCGCGCATAACGCCGTCATCTCCGGCGCGGACGAGGTGAAGAAGTATTTCGAAGGCGCGATCGCCTCCACCGAGGCTTACCACAAGCGGATCATTGATGCTGTCAAGGGCGGCAAAGACCCGCGTGCTCTCGCCGGCGAACTTGGCATCGAGGTTCACGCTGTGACCGGCTCGTTGCCCGTGGACTTCTTCCAGAAGAATTGCAGCTTGTTGATAAAGAACTCGCTGAAGCATGAAGGAATGAGTTCGTAACTCGTGATTCGTAATCCGTAATTCGTGATTCGTGATTTGCAACTCGGACCACGGGTACGGACTACGGACCGCGGATTACGAATCACGAATTACGGATTACGAGTTACGAGTTACGAATCACAAACCACGGACCACCCATGACTCACTCTTGCATCCTCGGCACCGGCAGCTATCTGCCGCCGAAGCTCACCACCAACTTCGACCTCGAGAAGGTGATGGAAACGACCGACAAGTTCATCGTTGAGCGCACCGGCGTCCGCAGCCGGCATCACGCTGAGGCGGATGTCAGCGCCTCTGATCTCGGCGCGCTCGCCGCGCGAGCCGCCGTGGCCGACGCGGGGTTGAAGATGAGCGACATCGACCTGCTCATCATGAACACCATCACGCCCGATCACGCCGATCCGGGTTGTGTTTGTTTCCTCGCTGCGAAGCTCGGTTTGGTCGGCGTCGCCGCGTATGATATCCGCCAGCAATGCACCGGCCTGCTCTATGGCATGGCGATGGCCGACGCGTTCATCAAGACCGGCAAGTTCCGCCATGCACTCATCGTTTGCTCCGAGGTTCTTTCCAAGCGCATTGACTGCTCCAACGACGGCCGCAACATCGCCATCCTGCTCGGCGACGGCGCGGGCGCGGTCGTGATGGGGCCGTGCGACGACGACAAGCGCGGCGTGCTCTGGACTGGCATCCATGCCGACGGCCGTGGTGCAAAGGCGCTCTACACTGCCGCCCCCGGCAGCGCACTCGGCCGCATGGAGCACATCACCAAGGAAGACATCGACGCGGGCCGTGTTCACTTCCGCATGGATGGAAAGGCGGTGTTCGAGAACGGCGTGGCGGGCATGACCGACGCGGCGTTCGAGGCGCTCAAGGCCACGAACCTGACGATGAACGACGTGGATGTGCTCATTCCGCACCAGGCGAACCTGCGGATGCTTGAAGTGGTTGTTCAGAAGACCGGCACACCGAAGGAAAAGGTGTTCATCAATGTCGAGGACCACGGCAACATCGCCTCCGCCTGTCTGCCGATAGCGCTCGACGAGGCTCGGAAGCAAGGCATGGTCAGCAGCGGCAAACTCGTGTTGCTGGTCGCCTTCGGCTCCGGTTTCGTCTGGGGCTCGGCGCTGGTGCGGATGTAGATGACGTATTGGCGCCGCAGGAATTGTTTGCGACCGGACAGTTCAACACGGCTCGCTCCAATGGGTCATGGTCGCACATTTATCATTTCCCCTTTGGGGATCATGATGAAGACCTTGTCCTGAATGCCTGCTTGTCCACCGGTTGTTTTGTCGGGTTGCATCCGGCGAATTTTCCAGAGGCATAGTCGTCCGGCAATGCGTGCAGTCCACAGAAAGAAATGGCGACTCACATGATAGTATTCTCCGGAGAAGGTGTCGTAGCCAACCACTTCAAATTGTGGCTTGCAGTTCATGGGATCGTCCTCGTTTCCAGTGGCCGGGGTCATCGTTCGTGTGGAAGCTTGTCCCACAGATGAGCGGGCACGTCGGTCAAAGCCTCCTGTGGATATCGCGGATTGACGGCATACTGTCCCAGTTGTGAGTCCATGACAAAAACTCGGTTCTCGCTTGGGGAATACCGCGCCTCTTCGCCAGCAAGGTAGTAGTTATACTTGTCAAAGGCCCGGTTGATATTGGCCGTGCTGGACCGAATGGCTTGAGACACCACATCGCCGGTTTGGGAGATGGTTCGAGACGCCGCGGCAAGTCCATCGAGGTTTCTTTTCAAGTTGGCCATGCACAGTTCGCGATTCGGTTGCATGGACGAGGCCATGCAATAAAGAACTCCCATGTTGCGCGCATACAAATCGGGGGTGGCATAGAAACCGAGCGTGCCTACGTAACCACTGACTGCAGAGGTCTGCGTGGCATAAACCAGCATGGCGTAATTGATGGGGATCCCCGTGCTGTGGATGGTGGTTCCTTGGAATCTCGCGGCATTGGTTGGCAGACCCAAGGCGGCTTGCGAACGAATAAGCAAATCATCTCGTTCTTGTTGGGTGATGGTGGTGTTGGTGCAGCGGTAGAAAGGCATGAGGTGGTTGAGCAGGTAAGCGCGCACATCCATGGTGTGCGGTTGATGATCGTGGGTGGCTGTGACACCCATTCGTCCGTCTGGAGAGGTTGCCACCAAGGAAACATTCCCGCCGCCCACAGCCCAACCAGGCGGGACTGCCACGAACATCGTGCCGTCAACGCTAGGCGTCATTTGGAGGCGGCTTACATCAATTGTTGGCGCGTTCATCACCGCCGGGCCACGGGCGGTTTGCTCCGTCGTAAATCCACTGGCCCCGCCAGCAGCTCTGTAGAACGCCGCGCTCGCAATCCTCAAACTGCGTATTGCTGTGCACATCGCTGAGGCCTGAGGATCGAATTGGGCGACGGGCGCCTGATAGCAGGAAAACAAGCCCGTGTCCGCGCCTTTACTGACAAGGTGTACGGCGCGAATCGCAGTGCCTTGTTGCGGGTCACGGTAGGCGACTTTCAGAAGACACAAGGAACCGTCCGGATTGGTTTGTTTGGACTCAAGAACCGCTTCTGGGTGCTGAAGCCGCAGTTGTTCATAGAGGTTGCGCAGGAACGCCAGACCATTGGCGGCGGGCGAAACCTTGAATACCGGGTAAAGCAGAACGCTGTGAGGGCTTTCCCGCGAGGGTTTGAGGACGATCATTCCGTTCCCGGAGTAGACCTGCCAGCCGACGGGCTTGAACAAGAAAACCCCTGCGTCACTGCTTTGGAAGATTTCATAACCGGACGGCGCTGCATGAGTGTTGTTTCGTTCCGTGGCCACGGGAACCTCCTTGTTGTGCGAGGGCGTTTGTCCAAGGACATCGCAGGCAAGGGCGAGCATCACTACAGGAATCAATGGTAGCGTCCGTCGCGCGGAACTTCTAACTGGAGTGGCTGACCGAGGTGGGCAAGCATTCGATTTCATCGAAGTGCTCCCTGCGCGCAGGTGTGGATACGCCGACGCACAGTCCGTAAAAATCGTTGCTTTCACGATTGAACAGGGCGCAGGCTATGCCCGTGCTCGCACTGCAACAAGCACAAAAACCTTCCCGGTGTTTGAGATGGGGTGCATTCGCCAACTGTCAGTTGTAGACAGGATAGCCTCGGAGCTTGATAATGCGCACAACCATGAGCGCCATCGAAAACGTCACGACATTGCGCGTCCGCTACAGCGAGACGGACCAAATGGGCGGCTTCTACAATTCGCGCGTGCTGGAATGGTTCGAATGCGCGCGCACGGAGATGACGCGCAAGGTCGGCTTGCCTTACTCTGAGATGGAGAAGCGCGGACTGTTCCTGCCGCTGGTCGAGACGCACATCGAGTTCGTCGGTCGCGCGCGCTACGACGACGAATTGCGAATAACGTGCAGACTGGCGATGTTCGGGCGGGCGCGGGTGCGGTTCGATTACGAGATAGCCCACGCGAAGAATGGCGCGGCGGTGGCGCGCGGCTATACGATCCACGCGTTCCTCGACGCCAGCGGCAAGCCGACGCGCCCGCCGGCGTGGTTCATGGAATTCATGGGGCAGGGGACACCGTAGCCACAGGCTCCTTCCTCATCTGCGCGAGCCGCAGCCGCCCTGAAAATGGAGACAGACATGAGCGCAAAAACATCCCGGCGCGCTTCCTCATCACGCCGGACAGCACTGCGTCCCACCTCCGCCGCCGGCGTCAGCGTCAAACTGCTGGTGTTCGATGTGTTTGGAACGGTTGTGGATTGGCGGTCGAGCGTGATCGCCGAGGGGAAACAGTTGGGCAGGGCAAAGGGGTTGAGCGTGGATTGGGCGGCTTTTGCCGACGCGTGGCGCGCGGCCTACGCGCCTTCGATGGACAAGGTGCGCAAAGGCGATCTGCCTTGGACGAAGCTGGATGACCTTCACCGCAAGTCGCTCGATGAACTGGTTCAACGCTTCAAGATCGAAGGTCTCACCGAGGAAGAAAAGGACTGCTTCAATCGCGTCTGGCATCGCCTGAAGCCGTGGCCCGATTCAGTCGAAGGGCTTGCCCGGCTCCGAAAACATTACCTGATCGCGCCGCTCTCAAACGGCAATCTTGCGTTGTTGACCCACATGGCCAAACACGCCGGCCTGCCGTGGGACTGCATTCTGTCCGCGGAGCTTGTTCGCCACTACAAGCCGGATGCAGAGGTTTACCGCAGCGCCTTTGAGTTCTTCGATTTGAAACCGGCTGAAGTGATGATGGTGGCTGCGCACCCGGGTGATCTCGTAGTGCCGAACAAGCTCGGCATGAAGACCGCGTATGTTCATCGCCCGATGGAGCATGGTGGTCCGGCATCAAAGCTTCCGCCGACAGGTGCGTTTGATTTCGTCGTGAAGGATTTCCTCGAACTGGCCTCGCGCCTCGGTGTGTAGATGTTCTGGTGGTTGTTCTTCGACAGTTGAAAGCCCAAGACCGTCGCTGCATCGGCATCGTTTCGACCACGGCCTGCAGGGCGTACCGAGTGGGCGGAAAGCTGAATGGTGCCGACGGAATGGCGCAGCCACAGGGGGCAGTTACTTCTTGGATGCCGAGCTTGACTGACGCAATAACTCAACCATTTCTTCCCGGCACGGCAAGCACGAATGCTCTGCCAGCTTGATCGCGGTATTGTTGTAATCGCAGTCGGCTTTTGCTGACACGTTCGCCCCATGTAAGATCAGGAGTTTGGCCACATCCACTTTGCCGTGTTGCGCGGCATACATCAGCGGTGTCACGCCGTGTCTATGGCGCGCGTTGGCGTCAGAGCCGTGAGCGAGAAGAAACTCGACGACTTTCAGGTCACCTCGGACAATGGCACCTCGCAACGGCGCTTGCAGCGCGTGCAGTGAATCATACTCATCCAGTTTGCCGTCATCGATCCGTGCTCCATGTTGCAGCAGCACCTCCATGTTCTTGAGATTTCCCTTTCGAGCCGCGCGCACGAATGCCGTGTTGCCATGATCATCGGTGGCATTCACATGGGCGCCTTTCGCAATGAGTTCTTTCACAAATTCCGCAGGCATGGTTTCCACTGCGCGCATAAGGGCAGTGATTCCGCGACTGCCGGTTTGATTCACATTTGCCCCGGCGGCCAGAAGTTGCCGGGCGATTGCGGGGTCGTTCTCTCGACCGCAGGCGAGGGTCAACGGCGTTGATCCAGTGTTGTTCTCTCGCATGTCCGGATTGGCGCCATGCGCGAGCAACAGTCGCGTGACGCCAGCATGCTTTTCCCTCACGGCCAAGCACAGGGCGTTGGCAAGATCGCTCGGGCTCGGACGATCATCGCCCGACTCCGCGAGCATCGAGTTGACGGCGGCGAGATCACCCATGGCGGCTGAAAAGGACAGATTCTTGCGCTCTTTGCCACCGGCTTCCTGAAGGAGTCTTGCTGCCTCGTCCTTTTTTCGGAACTTGGCCTCCATTAACGCAGTCCAACCCAGGAAGTTGGTTCTATTGAGGTCGGCGTGCGATTGGATCAACAATTTCAACACATCAGTCTTTTTCAGTTGGGTGGCGTGCATGAGTGCTGTTTTACCTATCTGATCCTGGGCATTGATGTTAGCGCCTGCTTCCAGCAGTAGTTTTAGCACTTTAATTGCTTCACTATGTCCGAACGCTGCGGTCGTGGATAGTGCTGGCGCTCCATAGATGTCTTCACAGCCTGGCGCATCAATCGGACAACCGTGCCTTAACAAACAGCGAGTCACGTCCGCGTTCCAGTTGGCATAGTGAAGCGGCGTCCCGACCCACTCATTTCGCGCAGAGATATCAGCGCCTGCAGCCAGCAGCAATTCGATGACCTCGACGTTTCCGGCCTCTGCCGCTTGGTGTAGCGCGGTCGTGCCACCTTCCATTTTCGCGTCCACATGCGCCTTCGCCGCGAGAAGAATGCGCACGACGGCTGTAGACCCATTACGCGCCGCAACCATTAGGGCCGTATGGCCTCTGTCAGCCGTTGCGTTTACATCCGCGCCTGCCTTGATCAGGGCCCGCACGCTATCAACGTGACGATCGAGTGAACACCACATTAGCGGCGTCTGGAAATCCGGCCTGCGCGCGTCCACCTTGGCGCCTTGCCGGACCAGTTCTTCGATCTCGTCGGGGCGGTTCGCTAAAGCAGCGTCCATCAGGCATTCCTCCAGCGTCCTTTCAGAACGCTGGGCAAGGATGTCGAGAACGTTTGGTTTGTTGTCGGCAGCCGTGACAATCGTTTGACCGAACGCGAGCCATAACGCGGCGGGGACAAGTGCGACTTTGAAGTTCATAAAACCTCTCGGGAGTTTTGTGATGTGATGAAGTTGCTTTTATCATTTCCTCGGCAGGTCATTCAACACAATGCGGGTCGTTGCCGCATTCAGGCTGCGGAAAACGGCATGGCACTTCGCGCTAGGGAATGCTGCCTTCGTAGCTCTTGGCAGACGGCCTAACTACTGCTTCGACGAATCGGCATCATTCCTCCGCTGATCCGCGTGAGGAACATCTTGGCTCGGTTTTGTGGCGATGAAAAATGCGCGGACCAACGCGGCTCCTCCAAGAATGGCGGGTGAAACCGCCAGCCACATGATAGCGGCGTCCCTGACATATGTGTTCTGAAGCCACATAGTGGACACGATGCCGAACACTGTGGGGAAGATGGCCAAGCTACAAGCCCGCCGCAGATTGCGCCGAGGCCCCGACAACTTCACGAAGGCGGCAATGCCGAGAGCGACCGCATAACACTCGCCCACGGCCCAGAAGATCGGCAAAATAAGACCTTCGAGGTTACCGTGCATACACTTCCAGTCCGTGTCTGTTGTGACCTTGCCAATCGACCGATGAATTTATCCCACAGCTCGGCGGGGTGAGGCAAGGCGCTTTCCATTACCCGGAATGGATCAGCCATAGTGCATGGCTACACCCTTCGCCTGCCCGATGGGTTGCCCATCCTTGTCCGCCCCTGCATCCTGGCGCTACACGCTGGTCAAGGAGGGCGCAAAGAAGCCCTCCGCCTTCATTGACCACTCGGTTTCCACCTTGCCAGCAACTCGTAGAGGACGATGCTGGCGGTCATGGCGACGTTCAGGCTGTTGGTGATGCCGCGCACGGGCAGTTCGGCGACATAGTCGGCTTCGTGGAGCAATGCTTCGCGCACGCCTTCGCGTTCGTGTCCGAAGACGACGATGAGCGGGAAATGGTAGGGCACTTCGCGGTAGGGAATACTGCCTTCGCATTGTTCAAAGACGACGAGTTGATGGCCCGCGCGGCGCAGTTCGGCGATGCGGGGCAGGGGATCGTCGTGCTTTTCCCATGGCACGGTCTGGAGGCTGCCGCCGACGGCCGTCTTGCCGATCTGTTGCGCGGCGTGGATGGTCTGAATCGGTGTGCCGGTAATGCCACTGAGGATGAGGCGATCGATGTTGGCGCAATCGCAGGCGCGGAAGATGAGGCCGACGTTTTGGAGGGAACGGACGTTGTCGAGTACGACGGTCACCGGCATTCGCGTCGCGTCCATGGCGGCGCGGTCGGGACGGCTGGCGACCAGCTCGGCAGTGGTGTGGCGTCGGCGTGGCGTTTTCATATCGTCTGCGCTTTAATCAAACTCTGGAGCGGCGGTCTGGGAAAGCAGGACAGGCATCTTGCCTGTCCTACTCTGCGGCGGTCATCGTCCGCCGCTACAGCAATGTCTTCAATCGTCCCGGAAAGTTGGTGATGATGCCGTCCACGCCTGCAGCAATCAAGGCGCGTTGTTGTCTGAGCGAGTCGGCGGTCCACGCGAAGACCCGCAATCGCGCCGCGTGAATGGCTTGCACAAACCGCGGGGTGCATAGCTTGCGACTGGGCGCGAGGGTTGTTGCGTGTAACTCGTGTCCAAGACCAATGAAGCTGGCGAGGTCGGGGATTCGGGTGTTGAAGCGGTCGAGCAGGAA
The DNA here is from genome assembly GCA_016235595.1 of Verrucomicrobiota bacterium. Lineage (GTDB taxonomy): Bacteria > Verrucomicrobiota > Verrucomicrobiia > CAIQCK01 > CAIQCK01 > CAIQCK01. Next base: position 297,538 of record JACRJX010000040.1, on the reverse strand, counting down.
CGCCAACTCGATGTCCGGCCGGAGACGGGCGATGGGGCGGAGGTGTTCGGGATCGAACGAGAAAACAAGGACGGAGCGCTCCATCTTCTCGGCGAGGATGACGTCGAGGACGCGCTGCGAAATGGCGGTGTTTGCAGCACCGCCAGAAGTGTCCGCGTTACTTGTGTGAGAGCCGGCAGATTTGATCTCGACGAGCAACCGCGCCTTGCCGCGCACGAGCCGGCAGAGTTCACGCAACGTTGGCACGCCGAAAAGGCTCAGTTCGGCGGCGGTGTAAGCGTTCACGCTGCCGCGAGCAGTTGTCGTGCGGTTGAGGGTGTCGTCGTGGATGACAACGGGTTTGCCGTCGGCGCTGAGATGCACATCGCACTCGACCGCATCGACGCCGATAGCCAGCGCACGCTCGAAGGCCAGCAGCTTGTTCTCCAACTCCGGCCGGCCTTCGTGAGCTCCACGATGAGCGATGACAAGGGGAGAAGCGTCCAAGTTCAAAACTCCACGCCCGTTTGTGCCGGGACGCTGGCCTGCATCGCGTGCTTGACGCACTTCATCTCCGTGACGGTGTCGGCCTCGTGGATCAGGCGCTGGCTCGCGCCGCGGCCGGTCAGGACGAGGCAGAGCTTCTTCGGCGCGCGATGGATCAGGTCGAGCACCTTGTCTTCCGGGATCAACTCGTGCGCGACGGCGACGCAGATTTCATCCAGCACAATCAGGTCATATTGGTCCGATGTGACCGCCTCGACAGCAGCGTCCAACGCATGAAGAGCCGCGTTGTGATGCTCTGCAAATTTGGGGTTCTTCCTGGGCGGAATGAAACCGCAGCCGAGTTGCGCGATCTCGACGCCGGGCAACCGCTGGCACGCGGCGAGTTCGCCGGTTTTCGAGTCGGCTTTGACGAATTGGATTACCATCACGCGTTGGCCGTGGCCGGCGGCGCGGAGGACCATGCCGAGGGCGGCGGTGGTTTTGCCTTTGCCATCGCCGGTAAAAATCAGGAGTCTTCGATTATGTCTCATATTGGATCACCCGCTTCTTCATGTTTTGGCGCTGAGGACTGCGCCTCACGAAGAGCGGGGAGCCGGACGGCCCCGTGGCTTCGATGACTGGCGAGCCTCAACCTTATTTATTGCGAATAAGTTGATCGACCGCGCTCGATTGCTGTGGAGCGCGGACCGGTTGAGAACATCGCGGCCGTTATCCGGACTTGAGGCGTCATGCCTTGCCCCTGCCTTCACCCACACATCAGGTTGGCAGTCGAGGGGCTCGTAGCCTGTTACCGTGGCGCAACCGTTCCCGAATCGCACGGGATTCCCTGCGCCGCGACGTTACTGTTAAAGAACATCCTTGTTCGCACACTACAGACCGTGGCCGCAGGTGTCAACCGTCGTTCAGAAATGTGGAAGGAGGTTTGGGACGGAGTGGTTCAGCGGCATGCTGGTCAGCCGTTGGGTGTCTTCCCATTGTGCGCAAGACCCTGCAAACATCCTTGTCATACATGGGTACGCTGCAAGACGGACTGTAGATGACGACCAGCCAGTCGCGGTTCGCTTGTTTGTCGAGACAGCAAAAGACATGTCCCCACGGAAACTTCAGCTGACCGTGCAGGTCTGAAGCGATGACAAGCTCGTGAAATGCCCGCCTCTCGGAATCTTCCCGTGTGGCAGTCTTGTAAAACAGTTTGGCGTGGCTCAGATACACTGCTTCCACCCGTTTATCAGTTCCGGTGGAGACCTCTACGGCGAAATGTCCGAAGTTCGATGGGTGGTCGCCAAGGAGATGCTGATGCCACCCTTCGACGGACAGAACGCTAGAGAGAACCGTTGCAGATGCGGTGTGCAGCAACGGCTGTATCGATGAATGGGCTCTGATACGCAGCCCATTGGTGAAACTGATTTCTCCGGTGCTTGGAGCAATCATATCCAAAGACGCTGCCAACGACTCGGCCTTTTACGTCCCTCAACCTTGATGAGGCAGAGTCTGGAGACTATTGTTCGCCTTGTCCAGAGCGTTTTCCGGGCTGGAGTGAAGCTGGACGCTGATTGGCCGAGGAACCGGAAGGGCGCTGTTTCCGTGTTCCCATGCCAGCGCAACGGATTCTGGATCAACACGCCACCAGCTCTACCGCTTGAAACTCCCGAGCCGCAGTCATTCCGGGACGCGCCGCAACGTGGCGCGTCCGTCGGCGCCAAAGCCTGCGGCTACTTTGCCGCGGTGAGCTTCAACAGCACGACGCCGTGGGCTGGGACGGTGACTTTGACGGAGTCCTTTACGTCAGCGAGGTCTTTTTGACGCCAGAGGTCGCGGACTTGTTGTTTGCCGGGCAGACCGACGCGGCCGAGTTTGTTGTAGACCACAGTTTCCTCGGCAGTGCTGCGGTTGAAGAAGCCGAGGGCCTTGGAGCCGTCCTCAAGGTCTTTGAGATAGATGTCCACCGCGCCGTTGGCGCCGACGCGGACGGCTTGGCGTCCGAGGGCGTCCTGGTTGAGGGCGAGGACTTCGTCGTTGCTGAGCAGGTTGAGGGTGAACGGGTCGAGACGATCCATATCGCAGCCGATGAGCAGGGGCGCGGAGAGCATGCACCACATGCTGATGTGGCTGTACTGCTGGTTGGGCGTGAGACGGGTTTGGTGGAGCTTGGGTCCCCAGCCGACGTAACCGAGCACCAGCATGTCGGGATCGTTCCAGTGGCCCGGGGCGGCAAACGGCGCCCAGCGTTCCTGAATGAAGCCGATCTCGGAGATGCCATATTGCCATTCGGCGGAGTTCTCGTTCCAGTGGTCCCAGATATCGCCGGTGGTGCGCCAACAGTTGGCCCACTTGGCCCAGTCGGCGGCGTGGGCGAACGGCGCGGAGTTGGAGAGACTGTAGATGATGTCGCGTTTGCAGCGGCGCAGGGCTTTGCTCATCTCGGCCACGTGAGGCACATCATTGGGGTTCCAGTCGTATTTCAGGTAGTCGAAACCCCACGCGGCCCACTGCCTGGCGTCGGCGTTGGCAAAGGGGAACTTGCCATGCCGCCAGAACTTCGCATCAGCCATCGTCTTGTCCCAACGGCCATCGGACCTGTCGCTGGAGCCGCCGGCGAATTTCGCGTAGCTGGTGATCCACGGTGTGGAGTAGATGCCGGCCTTCAGTCCCATCGCGTGGATTTCGTGGCAGAGCTGCTTCATGTCGGGGAACTTCTCATTGCTCTGGAGACCGCCGAATGGCCCGCCGCGCTTGCCCTGCCAGGTGTCGTCAATGTTGATGTAGCTCCAGCCGTGGTTGATAAGGCCGGACGCGACCATCGAGCGCGCCGAGCGCAACACTTTGTCCTGGTCCACGGCCTCGGCCCAACAGTTCCAACTGTTCCAGCCCATCGGCGGCGTCAACGCGATGCGGTCGCCGCAAATGATGCGGAACTTCTTCTCCGCCGTGCCACGGGCGTTTCTGGCGCGCAGCACGAGCTTGATTTCGCCCTTGGATCTCAGTTCTCCCATGATGCGGCCCGTGGCGACTTCGAGACAGAGGCCTTTGGGCAGATGGTCCACGCTGAACTGCATTGGTCGCTCGCCGGTGGCGGGGATCGTGTAGAGGAAAGGCGAGCCGGGCCGCACGCCGAACACGCTCGGCCCGTTGATGCGCGGCGTGAGCGGGGCAGGGGGCGTGAGGATGAGCGGGTTGTCTGCGGCCATGGCTGCGGAGGCTGCCAGTGTCAACAGGAACAGCAAAAGGTGAGTCGGGCGGCTTGTCGTTTTCATGGTGTCATCTGGTTCGGCGTGCGCACTATGCCACCGAGACGTTGGAACGGCAAATTCTACGTTCAGACGTTGCTCGCGTTGCGGAGGGTTCATTCGTCGCTTGCGTTCCAGTGATCGCACGCCTAGGCTGCGCTTCATTGCGCCCGACCGTTGCTGACGCGTTGCGCGGCGAGCGAGACTCTGAATCAACAAGAGGCATCTGTTATGACCACACGCATCCGTGTTTCCCGAAGACAATTTCTACGAACCTCCGCGGGTATCATGGGCGCGCCGTTCGTTCTGCCGTCGTCACTGTTCGGGGCCAACGCGCCGAGCAATCGCATCACGATGGGCTGCATCGGAGTCGGGCGGATGGGGATGGGCGATCTGCGCGACATCATGGGGCGGCAAGGCGTGCAGGTTGTGGCGGTGTGCGATGTGGATGCCAACCGCCTCGCGAACGCGAAAAGCACCGTCGAGACGCAGTATGCCAAAGGCAAAGCCAGTGGCGGCTACAAGGGATGCGCAGCCTACGGCGATTTTCGGGAGTTGATTGCGCGAGCGGACATCGACGCCGTGCAGATCGTCACGCCGGATCATTGGCATGCGATCCCGGCGATTGAAGCGGCGCGGGCGGGCAAGGACTTGTTTGTGCAGAAGCCGCTGACTTACTCGATCCAGGAAGGCCGCTTATTGAGCGACACGGTCCGGCGTTATGGGCGCGTGCTGCAAGTTGGCTCGCAGCATCGCTCAAACAACCGCATCCGGTTTGGATGCGAGCTGGTGCGCAACGGACGGATTGGAAAGCTGCACACGGTCAAAGTCGGTCTGCCAACCGATCCCCCGGGACCCGTCCGGCCCGCGACGCCAGCGCCAAAGGAATTGAACTACAGCACGTGGCTTGGCCCGGCGCCTTGGGCGGACTACATCGAGGACCGCGTGCATCCACAGAAGGGCCTCGACCGTCCCGGCTGGCTGCGGGTGACGGACTACTGCCTCGGCATGATTACCGGTTGGGGTGCGCATTACATCGACATCGCGCAGTGGGGCATGGGAACGGAACTCACCGGCCCTGTTGAGATCGAGGGGCGGGCGACGTATCCGACGGAAGGCGTGTGGGACGTTCACGGGGCATTCCACATCGAGTATACCTATGCTAACGGCCTGAAGCTGATTTGCGAGGACGCAAAATCAGACCAGTTGGGCATTCGTTTCGAAGGCAGCGAGGGATGGGTCTTTGTGGACCCCAGCCGTGTGGACGCGCAGCCAAAGTCGTTGTTGGCATCGAGCATCGGCGCGGGCGAAATCCATCTCTGCGAGAGCCGTCATCACAAGCAGAACTTCCTGGACAGCATCCGCTCGCGCCGGGATCCCATCGCTCCAGTCGAAGTGGCGCACCGTTCGTGCAGCGTTTGCATCCTCGGCCACATTGCAATGAAAACCGGCCGCAAGCTGAAGTGGGATCCGCAGCAGGAGCGCTTCCTTGATGACGATGCCGCCAACCGCATGCTCTCCCGGCCCGCGCGGGAACCGTGGAACGTGTGAGCCTGTAAGCTCTATTTCAGTTCCGTCTCGCGCCGCACTTCCAACTCACGCCCGTGCCAGTTGAGCCGCGCGTCGCCAAAGCCGTGAAAAATGCGGGTATGTTTGGCGTCCATGCGTGCCGTGAACAACACCGGCGCGTCGTAGTCACGCCCAGCCCAACTCGTCGCGTGAAATGCCACAAACTGTGGCGACTCGATCAGGAATCCCCACGTCGGCAGTGTCACCTTGCTGCCCAGCGCCGATTGCGCGGTGAAGTTGTTCGCGCCGAAATTCACGGTGACCGTTGTCAGCGAACGGCTGCCCTGGCTGCCGAACGTGGCGCGCCGGACCGCGCGATCGGGCGTCAGGAATTCGAGTTTGGTCAGCCGCGCATGGGCCGTAACCGCCGCGAGAGGACCGAGAATTTCATGTGTGTTCTTCACGAACCGGTCCATCGGGCATAAACCTTCCGCCCAGCCATTGTCGGCGCGCACGAAACAGGCGCGGTCACCCAACGAGGGGAGCGGCCCGACCTTCTCGAAGGCGATCGCCGGCTTGAGACGTAATTGCCCCACCAATACGCGGCCATCGCTGCCACCACCCAGCAATCGCGCGCGCTCGGACCCGCCCGATCCGCGGAAGAGTCCGACATAGACATCCACCGCGTCCGCTTTCACGGTCGGCGGAATCGTCACTTCAAACGGTCCTTCCTCGATCACATCGCCTGCCCGCCAACCTGCGACGGGTTTCACCGGCGCATGATCGTTCTGGAATAGCGGCGACGGTCCCTTGCCGAAATGCACGCAGACATGCCAGTCGCCGGCGGCGTCCGCCTCGACCTGCCAACGATAACGGATCTGGAATTTCGAGGATGATATTTGAGACACCGACACCACGCCCGGGCGCGCCTTCACCTCGGGCACGGGTTGCTTCCAATAAAGATGCGAGTCGAACCGGTGATAATTCAGCGTCCGGCCGCAAAGCGCGTGGTGCGCGACGTATTCGGCGGCGGCTTCCGGAGCGTAGCCGTATTTGCCATGGACGACCTCGCAGTCGTGATAAACCATCTCGAACAACGGGACGACCGTCGCGCCCAGTTTCTCCGGGTCAATGTTGTTGTGGAAGTACTTGCCGCTGACACCGCTGAGACCCTCGAAGAACTCGCTGTGCGGGATGGCCCACTCACGGCCACACTCGGAGCCGAAAATGCCGAAGATTTTGCGCGAGTAGTCGCTGAGTTTCTGTTTCCAACGAATATCGTCGTTGTAGTTGAGCGGGTGTTTTGGGTCGAAACACTCCTGCGGCCCCACGGCGTAGGTCGTGTCAATGAAGTAAGCCTGTGGTTTGAACAGCTTCTGCACCTCTGGCAGATTTTGCGGTCGTTGTGCCAACTCCAGTGTCTTGGGCGCGCACACGAGCCACGCCCGGCCACCGAGCCACCGCCCGCCCGACATCGGCGAGCCGTCGGCCTTCTTTTGGATGCAGTCCGGGTTCCACGACTTCGCATCGCGATACATGTCCTGGTAGTTGTCGTGGAAGCAGGCGACGTAACCGAGCGCCCTGATGCGCGCCACCGCCGAGGCAAGGGCATCGTTGCCGCCGCACTCAGGGTTTGCCGGCAGAGCGTCGGGGTGCCGGCAGTCGTAACCGCCCTCGGTCCAACCGCCGAGCGTGAACAGGCAGCGATCCATGCCGAGGTCGTTCTTGAGATGTTCAGCGACCTGTGCGGCCTCGTCGAACGTCCACTTCACCTCGACACTTTCGTCCTTGGTGCTGTCCTCGTTGCGGCGGCGCGCGAGACAGGTCCAGAGTTTGGCGTTGGAAGCGCCGAGGAGTTTGGCGACTTCAGGATTGCGGCGTATTTTTGCTGCAAGGGTAACAGCGGTGCCTTTTCGCTCGGCAATCTTGCGATAGGCCGCCGCGATGGTGTTCCAATCGCCACGGCCGAGCGGCGTCAGCGTGACCGAGAACGCCGCGCTCTCACAGTGCGGCGGCCGTTTTGCGTGAACCGAGCATTTCAGGGATGCCTTTGTCTTCACCAACTCCGGCCGGATGTAGGCATCGTCCCAGGTCATGAGCAGGGCTGCGCCGCGCTTGATGAAGCCCATCATGTTCATGTGGCAACCTTCGTAGCTGGACGTGCCGAAGCTCCGCGTGAACTCGCTGTCGTTGTCGGCGGGTATCAGCAACCCCTCGCGCGCGGGCACCAGGGCACAACCCTCCTCGGATTTGGCGATTTCGAGCGCGCCATCGAGCAACCGAATACCGTCCTTGCCGGTTGCTGTGCGGTGAATCACCACGCTTCGGCCATCTTTGGAAATCGCGACGTCGGCTCCCGGACCGAGGTCCCACGTAACGCTGCTTTGCTTGTCGAGGAGCGTGGTGCGGCCGCTTGCGGCATCGGCTGAGATTTTGAGATAGCTGCTTTCGTTGCGAGTGGCGGCCACGAGGGGTGACGCTGAAGTGGCCAACAACGCACAGAGGATGAAGTGTAAGTGTTTCATGTGAATGGATTGCGCTATTGCATGTTACTGGCCGCTGCCGGTCTTGCTCTTGCTGGGCGACGTAAGAGGTTCAGTTTCCCATGGGACGACCCACTTGTAGAGAATGTGCTCGTTCTTTCCCCAATCGCGCCGGACGCCCGGCTCGTTGTCCGTGGTCAGTATGACAATCTGCGAAGGTTTGGCATCGCCCATGTCGAAGTCGTGCGAGACGATGCGGGAGCCGGGTTTGAGTTTCGAAAGCTGCGGCATCAGCCGGGTGTTCAGCGCCGGCAGCAGATAAAGGAACACGACCGTGGCTTCGTGGAAATCAAGGGTGAAAATGTCCTTCTGTTGGATGGACACCAGATGCTCCACCTTGTTGGAGCGGACGTTGTCGATCGAATCCTTGACGCGCGCCGGATCGATATCGACGCCCACAGCCTTCACGCCGTATCGCTTTGCTGCCGTCACGACCGCGCGTCCGTCTCCGCAGCCGAGGTCATATACGACATCGCCGGGTTTGATCTCTGCCATCTCCAACATCTTGTCCACGACGGCCTGTGGCGTTGATACATAGACCACATCCCGTGCGATGACAGCCTTTCGGGCGAGTGCGTCAGCGGCCTCGATTGTGGGCGTGAGCAGGGACGACAGCACAACGACCACAACGACCACAGTCAGCATGGCGCGGGGTGGATTGAGTGAGACAGGAGTGGATGACGGAGTCGCTGGTTCCAAGGGCATATCAATGGCTGTGTGAAAACCGATGTCGGATCGCATTTCGATTCAATTACTGGACTTCCACTTCCAACTTCTGTCCGGCAACAAGAGTCTGCTCGTTTTCCAAACGCACCAGCAGCATGCCACCTTCTGTACTGACCTTGGCGGGCATAGTCTTCCCGTTCACAGCCGCTTTCACAGAGTTGGCCGGGTTCTTCTTCGCAGGCGCGAGTGACAGGCTCTTGAGCCGCAGTTGGCCGTGCTTCACTGCGATTTCCGTCTTCAGCTTTCCGTCATCTGCGTTTTGCTGGAACGTTCCCCAGCCCTCGGCGCTCGTGAAGGGCGTGCGGAAATGCTGCGGCGTCAGACGCGGGGCAAAAGCGATATGGCCCTTCGGCCCGTGGTATTCGAAACCGCACGCCGCCAGAAAGACGCCGTAACTGGCCATTGACCGGGCGTAGTGATCGCCGCATTCGACTTCGTTCCAAGGGTTGCGCCGGGACGGATGATAGCGGTCGTGCAACGCGCGCGTGATGGCGAGGCCTTCGGTCAACATGCCTTCCCAAATCATGTGGCTGGCGACCTGATACTCAAAGCCGTTCATGCATTCGTTGAAGTAGCCGGCCGCCCATTCGGGGCCTTTGCCGGCGGCTTTCTTGTAATCCCAGTCGGTGCGCGGGAACGAACACATCAGCAAGCCTGCCTCGCCGGGCATGGCATACCAGCGTCCGGGCTTCATCGCCTCGCGATAGGGGCCGACGTCGGGCGAGAAATTGTAGCGCCACAGCGACCGGAGCGCCGCGAGCGTTTCCTTCTCCGGCAACACGTGGCCCAAGCCAACCTGCCACGCCCAACTCTGTCCAAAAACCTGGTCAATCTCGCAACCGGTGCCGGAGTTGATTGCCTCGGGATGTTTCGGGTCCGGTTTGTTGATGAAGTATTCGCCGTCGAACAGATCGAGAATGCCCTTGTGGCCTTTCTCGAAAATCTCGTGGCATTGCGCAGCGAATGCGCCGTCACCCGTCTCGCGCGCCATTTCCTCGCCGGCGCGCAATGCGGCGAGATAAAGGCTTGTCAGCCATGCGACCGGGCCGTGCCAGTTGGTGTCGAGCGTGTTGTGCTGCGAGCCGACCAACACGCCGGTCGTGCCGCCGTCCTGCTCGATGAGATGCTGGAGGGCGCGTTTGATCTTCGGCCAGTTGCGTTTCAGAAACTTGTCGTCAGCCGAGACCTGATGTTCGCGCAGCGAGCGCAGAATGACACCGCACTGTCCATCGATGGCCAGCCCGGCACCCTCGCCGCGGAATTTGATGAGGCCCGTCTCCGGATTGAACGCGAGGCCGTAGTCGGTTCGCTCGCGGAGGTCGCGTTCGAGCTGCGGGAACAGCCGGCCCACGGCGTGGGCGTAGCCCCAAACGTGCGTGCACGTGCCGGCGCAACAACCGACGCCTTCCCATCCATAGAATCGTCCGTCGGAGAACCAATGGCACGTCGAACTGGCGAGGATGGAGGTGTTGAGCATCGTTCGGTTGAGGAACCAGAACGGCAGCGTCGAGTCATACCAGGTGTCGTGCCAGAGCCGCGTCTGGCTGGCGAGCGAGTCGCAGTTCTTTGCGAGATGTTCGACGACAGTCGTGGCGTTGGCGAAACGCGCCGCGTAACGCCGGCCTTCGGAACCTCGCACGGGTTCGAGCTTGTGATTCGGGAAATGCCACGCGATGACAAACGTCACGGTGACCGATGCACCGGGCGCGAGTGTGTGCTTGCTCTTGAGCGCGCCCACCAACTTCTGGCCAAAAGGTTTTTCCGTTGTCGTCTCGTTGCCAGCGCCGGGGAAAATCTCCTCGGCCAGATTGCCGGCTGGCAGCGAGGTGAGTGCGGTCGCATCGCCAAGACACGCCAGCGCCATCGTCCCGAAGTCCGGCCGTTTCTCCAAGGGGCCGGTCAGGGCAGAATTGTCAGTGAAGACGATTTGGTCCACGCCAATGTTGCCCCACGCGCCTTGCTGGTTATCCACGATCTCCAACCGTGCCTGTTTGCCCTCGATATCGCGCACGTCAAAGAACTGGCGCGTCATCTGGTTGCTGTTCTTGCCAGTCATCGTGCGCGCGACCTTGCCGTCCACGACGAGGTTGAGACAGGTCTTGCCGGCGTGGCTGCCACCGCCGATGTAGAACGAGATGAACCGCCGCTCGATCTTGAAGTCGCGGCTGCTGAGTTTGCCCGTGGCGTTGTCGCGCCCGCCGACACTGTTGCTGGGCGCGCTGCTGTGGCTGTTGACGACGCGCTTGCCCTCGCCGCCGAGTTCGCCCTGATAGGGTGGAACGTTCTTGCGCTCGACCGGTCCCGGACCAAATGCAGTCCCGGTTGCGGTCCACCCTTCGTATGTGGTTCTTTCGAAATCGTCGAATACGATATCGGGACGCTTGGGTTTTTTTTCGCTTGGCGCGGCAATGGCAGAGGATTCAATCAATGTCAGGCCGTCGCCGTGCTTGATCTGATTCCGGCGCACGCCATCGCCGGGGGCGGCGCTGTTGATGCAGACAGAATTTTCCAACCAGCCGGCCAGCTCCGCATCGACCTTCTTGTCGCTTGTGTTCTTCAGCGTGAATTGCATCACTGTCGCCGGCAGCGCGGAGTCGTCCGCGTTGAGCGGGATGAACGGCGAGAACGCCTCCAGCGAGACGGCCACGGGCGAAGCTGCGTCCCGGTATTCGACGAACGCAATCGGATACTCACCACAAAAACTGACGTCCTTCCAGCCAGCGGCATCAAGCGTGCGCACGTGCGACTTGCCGCCACTCGTGATCTTCAGCGCGAACCCTTGTTCCACAGGCGATTTGGCTTCCAGGGGTTTTGCGTAGTGCTCCGCGCCGGTGCGGATGTGTTTGTTGAAGATGTCCCAATACCACAACCGGCCGTCGCCGCCGAGATAGAGCTGGCCGGTGCAGATGCCGCCAATGGGCATGCCGATCTTTTCCAAATCCGCACCGCGCCAGACTTCCCGCTTGCCACGGGCGGTAAGCGACTTCACCCAATCCGGTCGGAGTTTCTTGTCAGCCGGCACAAGCTTCTCGAAATCAGCCCGCGTGAACGGGCCGGCCATGGCGTATCGCCCGCCCGCGATTGCGGTTGCGCTCCAGCCGAGGATCTTGAGCACGTCGCGCCGACTCAGGTGGCCGCAGCAACCGGGCAATGTGCATGAGGGGTCTTGTATTGCGGGAGACTTCGGAGATGACTGGCTCATGGATTTCAGTGACCTCGATGATTGATGTTCAATGAGTTGAGTTTGGGTGCCGGATGTTGTCACAACTCCGCAAGAGTTTCGATTGCGATTTTCGGGCTGTGGCGCGTTACGAATCGGGGCAGACTACCGCACAAGCACGCGGGCAGCACGGGCGGCAACCAACTGGCACGCCAGACAATAATCGGCCTTTTTCTTGCCCGGCGGCAGCGTCACTTGCTCATAGGCTGTCAGATGGCCTTCGGCCTGGTGGTAGGCCACATGTCCATAGAGGCTCAACAGGTAGTCGTTCTTGCGTCCCAAGGCCCAAAGTCCGTCGAGATAATCCATCAGCGGCCAGTCGTCGAGATGACCGCCAAAGCGGGTCATGCCGCAGAATTGTCCGCCGGAGGAGAGGCGGGCTTCCACCACGCGCTCGGCCATGGCTCGCGGCAGGACGCGGCTCGAGAGCAGTTCCGGCCAGTAACGATAGTTCGTGTAGCTGCCGACGCGGGTGGCCGTGATTTTGGTTTTGGGGTGCGCAGCCGGTTCGACCGTGGGGCTGAGCCACCAATCCTTCGGGTCGCTCGGCCAGGTCTGGCGAATGGCGTCCAGCAGCAACTTGCGCAGTTCCTTCGTTTGCGGTGGTTTGTGGGTTAATGCAGCCCAGTCGTCCAGTCCGCGCACGATCCATGCGTTGTTGTGGAAGTAGGTGGCCGTTTGCGTGCGCTCATCAGCTTCCGGCACACCGGAGACAAGCGCGACGCGTCCGTTTTGATTCACTAGGGACTGCAGATGCTGCGCGAGGCGGTCGATCGCGTCGCGATGCTTGGCGAACCAGTCGCGCGAGCCACCTCGTTGCATGAGGCGGCGGGCCGTCGTCAGCAACTGGCCGTATTCGCCGAGCGATGGCCCGTAGTAGGTGATGGTGCCTTTGGCATCAACGAAGTGGTCCAGCCAGTAGCCAAACAACTGTTCCGCGCGCGCTATCATGCCCCAGAGTGTCAGGGCGTCCACCGCAGCGATGATCGTGGGCGGAAACCCGTCGTGTTCTTTGCGGCCATAAGAGAGGACGCCATACTTGGGATGGTCGCCCTCAAACGTGGCATCGATGTGCGCCAGCGCCGTTTTCACCGACAAATCCAGGAATGAATGGCCCGTGTTGACCGCCGGCTTCGTCTTCAGTTTCGCGACCTTGTCGGCGATCAGCGCCGGGTCGAAGGCCGGTGCGCCTGTGAGACGGGGATACAATGATAGAATCCGGTCCAGGTCGGGCTTGCCGTTGAACAGCTTCTTTGCGGGGTCGTGGCACATCGCGAGCCAGTCTTGATTCTCTTGTCCGCGAGTGATTGCCAGTGGCCAGAGGATTGAAGAAACCGCACCGATGAAGTTGCGACGGTTCATTTTCATGGCCGCAGAATAGCAAAGACGCGCAGAATCACAAACCCAATGGGGTTTGAATTAGACACAGCCCGGTAATCTGGTAGTCTGATGGCTTCACGCAAACTTTGCTGTGATGAACGATGAATTTCGTGTTCTCCATTTCTCGCAGACACTGCGACGTCATTTGAACATTTCATGAAAACGATTCTTCACCTCATCTTGGCGGGACTGTTTGCCTCGTCGGCTGTCGGAGCCGAATCACCGAAGAGCTTTCTCTGGGTTTGGTTGCAGAATCTCGATGGCCAGTGGAAGGAGTACGTTGACTTCGCGGCAGAATGGAAGTGCACGGGCATTGTTATATGGGGTCTCGATGGATGGAAACAGACAGCCGACGCGAAGGGGAGGGGCAGCGAGGCGTTTTGCCGGGAGCTGGTGACCTACGCTCATGCGCGCAACGTGCAGGTCGTTCACGGCTTTGGATTGAACGGTTACAATGAAGGTCGGCATATCTGCAAGACACAGCCCGCCACCAATGCCGTCATTCCCGAGCGGCTCAAGGACACCGCCAAAGGCAAGGACAGCATCGGCAACATCTTTTGCCCGTCGAATTCCGACGCATTAAAGCTGCTGCGGGAGATGTTGCTGCGCGCAGCCGACACGGGCATTGACGGGTTCAATTTCGAGACGGCCGATGTGGATTACATCACCTGCCACTGCGCGACGTGCGAGCGGCGGTTTCAGAGCGCGTCCGAGACGGAGCATGAGAACAAACCGCCGCGATGGAGCATTGAGCAGGCGAACTGGGCGATTGAGCTTCTGGCAAAGGAACGTCCGAAGCTCTGGCTCTCCATTGAGTTTGCGATGCAGCGGTTTGGCCGGCCGCCGTATCTCGATTCCGCCGTCATCACCCAGCTCAACAACGAAATCGATGGCCGCGCGACCGTCGTCTGGGCCGAGAACATGTATCCACCGCAAGCCATTTGCGAGAAGCTGGCCGCAACGCGCCGCAACATCGGTTTCTATATTCGCAGCGCCGAGTTCATGGGACGGGACGGGGCGCGGAAGATCAAACCAGCCGAGGTCGTTGGCACAATGCGCCGGCTGTGGCCGTTGCACCCGCAATCTCTGATGTATAGAAGCTGGCGACCGTTCGAGCGATGGGCCGTGAACATGGCCATCGCAGCAGAAGCAATGCGTGATCCCCTTCGATCCGAAGCTTCCTTCGTCGAAGTCGAGCGCAAGGCCGAGGCGATGGCGTCGCCGGGCGGAAAATACAGCGCCATCAAGCGGATTGTGCCCGGCAATCTTGCCTCGCCGGCCGTGGCGAGGGCCGTCTTGTGCAGCAGTGAAGACGACAAGCTTCACACGCTCGTCGGCTTGACGGACGGCGTGGCGGAACCCGATCGCGGGATGTGGCTGACCGAGAGGAACAATCCCAAGGAAGCGTGGGCGGAGATTCGGTGGCCGAAACCGCAACGCATCGGTCGCGTGCGGGTCTTTCATCAACTGGACGGCCACTATCGCAGCCTCGATTATGTCATTGAGTGCTGGGTCGATGGCGCATGGCGGCCGTTGGGAGACACGCCCGTCATCCAAAACGGCGTCCACGGATGGCGCGAGCATGTCTTCACTCCTGTGACAACAGAACGGCTGCGGATTCGTATCACGCGCTCGATGCACGGAAACCGGATGGGCGTTGGCGAATTGGAAGTCTACGCGCCTGACGGCAAACCCTGACCCGTTCCGCGCGGGGCATTCTAAAGGGGAGTGAGCGTTTTTTTGCGTTTGGAGACCCGGCAAAATTCCGAATAACCCGCAGCCCGCGCCAGGGCCAGGGCTTTGTCGAAATCGCGGCCGACGTGCCGCGCCTGATGCGAGTCGCTGCCAAATGTGATGGTCACGCCGCATGTGCGCGCCAGTTTCAAAAACTCCAGCGACGGATAGATTTCCTTGCACGGCTTGTGCAGGCCGGCGGTGCTGATCTCGATGGCCGTGGAGGTGTCAGCGCACACCTGTAGAAACTGCTCGAACAACGGCGTCAGATCGCCCTTGGGGCGGAAGCCGAACTTCTTCGGCAGGTCCGGGTGCGCCATCGAATCGTAAAGGCCGGTGCGGACCGCGTCGATCAGCAGTTTGAAATAGGCCGTCCATTCGGCGTCCACATCGCATGTGCGCCAGCGTTCGATGGCTTCGGGTGCATCGTGATTCCACTCGCCGATGAAGTGAATGCCGCCGAGGAAGAAGTCCCAGTCATAGCGGCCTTGCAACTCGCGCAACTCCGGTTCGATACCGGGCAGGTAGTCCAGTTCCAAGCCGAGAAGGATGCTCAATTGCGGAAACTCCCGGCGGGCGGCCTCCACCCAGCCAACGTAAACCGGCAGGTCCTGCGGCTGCATGTAGCCGTTGGCGAACGGCCGCACCAACGGCATGTGGTCCGTGCAGGCGATCTCTGCGATTCCGGCGGCGATGGCAGCTTGCGCATAATCGCGTGGCTCTCCCAGACCATCGGTCAGCCGGGTGTGCATGTGGTAATCGCAGAGCATGCAAGACTCTAGAAATTCGGCGCGGTTCGTGTCAAACTCAACCGTAACCGTAATGAAGAAACTATTGCTGACACTGCTATTGCTGTTCACCCTGGCGGGGTTGTTTTTTGCGGGGGCATATTATTATGAGCAGCGATGGGGGCTTGAAGGCCCGTTCCCGGCTCACCGGCATCACCATCATTGAATTATTCTCGCGGGGGCTTGATAACGCTTGCAGGAAAACGGCGGAAAGCTATAAAAGAGCTTCAGCCAAGCACAAAAGGAGAAGCCTTGAATACGACATTCGAAGCTGCAACCAAGTCATCCCATAAGCCACCGGCTGCGCAAATTCTGGTCGTGGATGACGAAACCACAATCTTCGATGTCTTCGCGCTCATGTTTCCAAAACCCAAGCATGCGCTTGCGGTGGCTGCCGATAGCAATCAAGCGTTGCAGTTGGCTGCGACCCAGGGCTTCGACCTGGCCTTCGTGGATTATTTTTTGGGGAGCGAGAATGGCGCCGAAGTTGCGCAGAGGCTGCATCAGGTGCAACCGGATCTCAAGATCGTGTTGATGAGTGGTTATCTGAGCGAAGAAAGAGCTGCGGCGATGGAACAGGCTGGCGCGCGCGGGTTCCTGACCAAGCCATTCAGCGTTGAAACCGCGCAGGCACTTGTGCGACGACTGGTGGGCCGGAAGGAGCCGGGTGACCCGGACGCGCCTGCATCGGAGACATGACGGCTTGATAACGACCATTATTGTGGCGGGTGTGGGTGGAGCGTTCCTGGCGATTCTCTGCATGGCGTTGTTCAAGTCCTCCAAACAGCCGCTGCCCGGCTCGAAACACTCGTATCCCGCTATCCTGGTGATTGATGACAACACCAGCGTCCTGAACATGGTTCGGATGGCGTTGGAGAACGAAGGCTACAAAGTCTACGCAGCATTCAATCCCCAGGAAGGCATCGAACTGTTCAAACAATACTCCGCGACCATCAGCCTCGTCCTGTTGGATTTCCGGATGCCGGAAATGTGCGGCGACCGCGTTTTTGATTGTCTACAGAAGATCAACGCCGACGTGCCGGTTCTGCTCATGACCGGTTTCTACGAAGACACGCAGGAAGCCAAGAAGCTTTTGAACGACGTCCGCGGCTATCTGATCAAGCCCTTCCATCTGGGCAACCTTATCGCCAAGGTCCGCGAAGTGGTTAGCGCGCAATGAGACGGTCGCGGTTCGTGATGGGTGCACAGTTGCGCGACGAGTGGTGGGGGATGACTCCAGGTTTCAGAGAAGCTCCAATGTTTGAGGTTCAAACGCTCCCGGCACGCCTTGGGTTTGAGGCTTGAAAAGTCTTCAAAGTCTGAAACTTGTGATTTTTCCCCGGTGGACATCCCCTCTGCCTCACATCCTCCGGCGTTGACGGAGACGAGCGGCGCGGCTAGGCTCGGCGCGTGGATTTTCCGCCGCTAGACTGGAGCCGGATCAAAACGTATCCGCTGCGCGAGCGGCCCAACAAGGTCAGGGCCGAGGAATTCGCGCGCCCGTGGAGCAAGGGTGGCTCGCTGAAGGTGTTCCTGGACACGCTGCCGGATGCGCTGGCGGCGCGGGATTTTTGCGCGCTGGCGGCGGCGATGGCAGAGGCGACCCGGCGCAAGAAGCCGGTGGTGGTTTGCATGGGCGCGCATCTGGTCAAGTGCGGGCTGGGGCCGGTGGTGGTGGATTTGATGCGGCGCGGGGTGGTGTCGTGTGTGGCGATGAATGGGGCGGGAGCAATCCATGATTTCGAGCTGGCACTGATCGGGCAGACGAGCGAGGACGTGCAGCGAGGACTGGATGACGGCAGTTTCGGGATGGCAGAGGAAACGGGCCGGTTGATGAATGCGGCGATCAAGGATGGCCTCAACCAGGGAATCGGTTGCGGTCGCGCGCTGGGCGAGGCGGTCGTGAAGGGCAACCTGCCGAACCGGGAATTGAGCATTCTCAATGCCGGTGTGACCGTGAATGTGCCGGTGACGGTTCACATCGCCATTGGCACGGACATTATTCATCAGCACCCGACGTGCGACGGTGGGGTGCTGGGCGAGGCAAGCTATCTGGACTTTCAGCGGTTTGCGGCAGTGGTGGCGGCGCTGGGCGACGGCGGGGTCTTGTTGAACATCGGTTCGGCGGTGGTGATGCCGGAGGTGTTCCTGAAGGCGCTTTCGGTGGCGCGCAATCTCGGCTGCAAGGTGGAGAATTTTACCACGGCGACGATGGACATGATCCGCCAATACCGCCCGACGGAGAATATCGTGCGCCGGCCGGTTCACAAGGGCGGCAAGGGCTACTATATCGTCGGGCATCATGAATTGATGCTGCCGTTGTTGGCAGCGAGTGTAATCGAACAGCTATGAGCAGACCTTCGGTTCGCAAAATGGAGAAGCTGCTGGCGGAGTTCCGCAGGCGGCGTGTGCTGGTCGTCGGCGACGTGATGATTGACCAGTTTCTTTACGGCAACGTGGCGCGCATCTCGCCTGAAGCGCCGGTGCCGGTGGTTGAGGTTGCGCGCGAGGAGTGGCATCCCGGCGGCGCAGCGAACACGGCGCGCAACGTCAGTTCGCTGGGGGGCGGCGCGCTGCTGGTGGGACGCGTTGGGACGGATGCAGCGGCGGATCAGCTGCGGCGGTTGTTGCAGGAGGAAAATGTGGATGCGCGCGGCTTGTTGAGGATGAAGGACCTGCCGACCATCCGAAAGACGCGGATCATCGCGCAGCACCAGCAGGTCTGCCGCGTGGATCGCGAACGTTGTGCGCTATTGACGGCAAACGAAGTGGCGCGAGTCATCGCCTTCGTGCAAGCGCAGCCGAAGCTCGACGCGATCATCGTGTGTGACTACGGCAAGGGTTTTGTGACGCAACCGTTTTTGGACGCGGTCAAACGGCTGGCGCCCATCGTGACGCTCGATCCGAAACCCACGCGCGAGTTGCGGCTCGACGGGCTGACGGCGATGACCCCGAACCGGCAGGAGACGCTGCAACTGGCGGGCCGGCCGGCCGGCGACAGTGATTGGCGCGCGGCGGGCGAGGCGCTGCTGGAGAAGTGGCGGCCGAAGATGCTGCTCAGCACGCTCGGAGAGGAGGGAATGTGCCTGTTCCGCCGTGGCAAGAAACGGGTCCATATCCCGACTGTGGCGCGTGAAGTGTACGACGTGAGCGGCGCGGGCGACACAGTGATCGCGGCGTTTACGCTGGCGCTGGCGAGCGGCGCGACGCCGGAGGAAGCCGCGATGATCTCCAATTACGCGGCGGGCGTAGTGGTGGGCAAGCTTGGCACGGCCACATGCAAACCGGAGGAATTGCGCGCGAGTTTCAAGGCATGAAGAAGACATCTCACAAGCGCGCCGTCTTTCTGGACCGCGACGGAACCCTCATCGAGGAGAAACATTACCTGCACCGCGAACAGGACGTCACGCTGGTGAAGGGCGCGGCGGCGGCGTTGAAGAAGCTGCGGCGGGCGGGCTTCATGATTTTCATCGTGACCAACCAGGCCGGCATCGGCCGTGGCTTCTACACCGAAGGCGACATGCAGCGCGTGCACCGGTTTCTGCTGGGTGTGCTCAGCAAGGACGGCGCGTTGATCGACGGCATCTACTTCTGCCCGCACCATCCGGAGGATCGCTGCAACTGCCGCAAGCCGTCGCCGAAGTTCTTGTTCGACGCGGCGGCGCAATTCAACATCCGGTTGGCCGACTCATTCATGATTGGCGACCGCAGGAGCGACCTGG
Source organism: Verrucomicrobiota bacterium (assembly GCA_016235595.1). Lineage (GTDB taxonomy): Bacteria > Verrucomicrobiota > Verrucomicrobiia > CAIQCK01 > CAIQCK01 > CAIQCK01. Next base: position 278,203 of record JACRJX010000040.1, on the reverse strand, counting down.
AGTCCGGGCGGCGGGCGGGCGCGCGGAGCGTGCTGGTGCGGACGGGCTACGGCGAACACGAGATTCAGGAGTATGGCGATAAGCTGCCGGCGGACCACATCGCAAAGGATCTGCTGGCGGCGGCGAATTGGGTGGTGAAACAGAAATGAAATTCATCGGGGTCATTCCAGCTCGTTGGGCTTCCACGCGGTTTCCGGCGAAGATGATCGCGCCGATAGCGGGCAAGCCATTGATTCAGCATGTCGTCGAGCGCGCGCGGCAGTCGAAGCTGCTCGACGAGGTGATCGTGGCGACCGACGACGCGCGCATCGCAGATTGCGTCGCAGCGATTGGAGGACGCGCGGTGATGACGCGACCGGACCATCCAAGCGGCACGGACCGTGTGGCGGAGGTGGCGCGGAAGATTCGCTGCGACATCGTGGTGAACATCCAGGGCGATGAGCCGTTGGTGTCGCCGGTGGTGATTGACCAGCTTGCGCGGGCGCTGGCGCGCGACCGCTCGGCCTCGATGGCGACGCTGGCGCAGGCGGCGGCGGTGGGGGATTTGGACAACCCGAACGTCGTAAAGATGATTGTCAACCGGCAGGGGCGCGCGATATACTTCAGCCGGCATGCGATTCCCTACGTGAGGGACGCAGCCAATGAATCTATGACCGAGCGCCTGAAACGGTTCCGGTTTTTGAAGCACCCCGGCATGTACGCGTATCGCCGGGATTTTTTATTGAAGCTGGTGCGATTGCCACCGTCGCCACTGGAATTGGCGGAACGGTTGGAGCAGTTGCGCGTGATCGAGAACGGCTATGCGATCAAGGTCGTGGAGACGACCCATACGTCCGTCGGCGTGGACATGCCGGAGGATGTCGCACGAGTTGAGGCGCTCCTGAGGAAACAATGAGCCAACCAAAATATATTTTTGTGACAGGTGGTGTAGTCAGTTCGTTGGGCAAGGGCCTGACGGCGGCGTCGCTGGGAACGCTGCTGGAGAACCGCGGGCTGCGGGTGTCGCTGATGAAGTTCGACCCGTACTTGAACGTGGATCCCGGCACGATGAACCCGTTCCAGCATGGCGAGGTCTATGTGCTCGACGATGGCGCGGAAACCGACCTCGATCTCGGCCACTATGAGCGGTTCACCGACAGCAAACTCGCGCGCGCCAACTCGGTGACCAGCGGCCAGGTTTACCAGTCAGTGTTGGAGAACGAGCGCAAGGGCGATTACCTCGGCCAGACAGTGCAGGTGATTCCGCACGTCACCAACGAGATCAAGCGGCGCATCAAGGAAGTCGGCAAGCGCCAGAAGTCGGACGTGGTGATTTGCGAGATTGGCGGCACGACGGGCGACATCGAGGGCTTGGCGGTATTGGAGGCGATCCGCGAGATGGGCCTTGAGATGGGACCGGGCGGAACGCTGTTCATCCACGTGACGCTGGTGCCGTATATCCGCGTCGCGGGCGAGATCAAGACCAAACCCACACAGCAGAGTGTCGCCAAGCTGCGCGAAATCGGCATCGTGCCGCAAATTCTCGTCTGCCGCAGTGAGAAGCCGATCGAGAAAAGCGTGCGGGCGAAGATTGCGCTGTTCTGCAACGTCACCGAGGAGGCGGTGATCGAAGAGCGCGACGTGAAGACTTCGATCTACGAGGTACCGCTGATGTTGCAGCGGGAGAAGATGGACGACCTGGTCTGCCGCTGGCTGCACATGAAACTGCCGGCGGCCAAGATGAACGAGTGGCGGCAGATTGTGCGGCGGCTCGAACAGCCCAAGCACAAGGTGCGGATCGGCGTCGTCGGCAAATACGTCGGCCTGCAGGACGCTTACAAGAGCGTGTACGAAGCGGTGTGTCACGGCGGCATCATCAACAACGCCGGCGTGGAGATCGTCAAGGTGGACGCGGAGGACATTGAGCGGGACGGCGCGGCAAAGCACTTGCGTGGGATGGCGGGAATTCTGGTGCCGGGCGGTTTCGGCAACCGCGGCATCGATGGCAAGATCGAGGCGGTGAGGTATGCGCGCGAGAACAAGGTGCCTTACTTGGGGCTGTGCCTGGGAATGCAGATCGCCACGATTGAGTTTGCGCGCAACGTCTGCGGTTTGAAGGATGCACACTCGACCGAGTTCAATGCCAAGACACCGCACCCGGTGATCTGCCTGCTGGAGGAGCAGAAGCAAGTGAAGAAGATGGGTGCGACGATGCGGCTTGGCGCGCAATGGTGCAGGCTGGCGGCGGGGACGTTGGCCCGAAAATTGTATGGCAGCGAAATCGCCAGCGAACGGCATCGCCATCGCTACGAGTTCAACAACGATTACCGCGAGCAGCTGGCGGAGAACGGTCTCGTGCTGGCGGGAACGACGTTGGACGGTGAGCTCGTGGAAGTGATCGAGTTGAAGAAACATCCGTTCTTCGTCGCGAGCCAGTTCCACCCCGAGTTCAAGAGCAAGCCGCACCGGCCGCATCCACTGTTCCGCGGCTTTGTGGCGGCGGCGTTGAGGCGGAAACAATCGTGACAACGGGAGCCAAAATGAAAGTGCGTGCGGTGACCATCGACGGAGTCCGCGTCGGCGGGCAGGCTCTGGCGCTGATTGCCGGGCCGTGCGTCATCGAAAACGAGCGGCTTTGCTTGCGCGTCGCGGAGGCACTTCGCGAAGTGACCACCCGGCTGCGGATGCCGTTTATTTTCAAGGCCAGCTACGACAAGGCGAATCGGTCGTCGGGCCGGTCGTTTCGCGGACTGGGTATGGCGACCGGGTTGAAAGTGCTGGCGAAGGTCAAGGCCCGCGTGGGAGTGCCCGTGCTGACCGATGTGCATTCGACCGAGGAGGTCGCGGCGGCGGCGGAAGTCTGCGACGTGCTTCAAGTGCCGGCCTTTCTCTGCCGGCAAACGGATTTGCTCATGGCCGTGGCCAAGAGCGGCCGCGTCGTGAATGTGAAGAAAGGCCAGTTTCTCGCGCCGGCCGACATGAAGAACATCGTGGAGAAGATCGAGAGCGCGGGTTGCCGGCGGCTGTTGCTGACGGAGAGAGGCACGACGTTCGGCTACAACAACCTCGTGGCCGATATGCGCTCGTTGCCGATCATGCGATCGTTCGGATACCCCGTGATTTTTGACGCCACGCATAGCGTGCAAGCGCCGGGCGGGGCAGGGGACCGCAGCGGAGGCGACGCGCGATTTGCGCCGGTGCTGGCGCGCGCGGCCGTGGCTGCCGGCTGCGACGGTGTGTTTGTGGAAACGCATCCCGATCCGTCAGTGGCGCTGAGCGATGGGCCGAACATGATTCCGCTGCGCGCGATGCGCCGCATGCTGGAAAGTCTTTGTGCCATCCGGGAAGCCCTTGGATAAACGCGTCCAAACGAAACGTTCTCGTGCAGACAGCTTGCGCCTCGTGGCGAGCCGGATACGGCTGCTGCTGCTGGACGTGGACGGCGTGCTCACCGACGGGCGTGTCTACATTGGCGACGTTATGGGGGCCGATGGCAGCTCCTCGCGAGTGGAACTAAAGGCTTTTCACATCCAAGACGGGCATGGTATGAAAATGGCGGCCCGTGGTGGATTGGAGGTAGGCTGGATCTCCAGCCGTTTCTCGGCCGTGACGAGCCGCCGCGCCAAGGAACTGGGCATCAGCCTGCTGTTCCAGCCTGCGCCAGAGCAAAAACCGCCGCCGGAGAAGCTGGAAGTAGCGCGACAGATTGCGGCCAAACTGGGCATTGGGTTGGATCGAGTTTGTTTTATGGGCGACGATCTGGTGGACGTGCCGGTGTTGAGTGCGGTCGCGCTGCCGGTGGCTGTGGCCAACGCGGTTCCGGAAGTCCGCCGGTTGGCGGCGTACGTGACCCGGAAACCTGGCGGCGAAGGCGCGGTGCGCGAGGTGATCGAATTGATTTTGAAAAGCCAAGGTATGTGGCGCAAGTTGGTAAGCAAATACGGAATTGGTGAAAGATGAGACGGCGCTTGGTTATGCTTGCGGCGATGGCGGCCCTCGTGGGTCATGCGCAGACCAACACGCCTGTGATGCGTCCGGCGGCCAGCACGTCGCCAACGGATGCGGGAACTTTGCAGGGATTTACGGTGCCGGAATATAACGCCGACGGCCAGTTGGTCTGGCAGATGTTCGGTGAATCGGCGCGCGTGGAATTGGTCGGTGGCAAGGTCGAGGTTCGTGGCATGAGATTGGAGCTTTATCAGAAAGGATCGTTGGACGCGACGATGCGCTCTCCGGTCTGCTTGTTCGACCGGACCTCGAAGACGGCCAGTTCCGACGAGGCGGTGGAGATTGTGTCGACGAACATGACAGTGACTGGAAAAGGTTTCGAGTGGAATTCAAACGACAGCCGGATGCGAATCCGCAGCGATGCGACCATGACAATTCTTAACAGGAAGGCGATGCCGTTTCCGAAAGTAGGCGTGAAATGAACCTGAAGACGCGGCCAATGTGTTTGATGACAGCCTTGGGGAGCATGGCGCTCGCTCTTTGTGTCGAAGCACAGACCCTTCCGGGTGCATTGACGCCGCCTGCGGCTCCCATGTTGCCGAAACCGGCGGAAGCGCTGCCGCCTCTCGGGGCCGTGCGGTTGCGGGCGCCGGACACGACAGCGGCGCGGCGGGCGCTGCCGCTGGCCCAGTCCACGGTGGTGACGTCGGATGATCTGGTGATGGATATGGAGAAGAAGGTGGCGACGTTCACGGGCCATGTGAAGGTGGTGGACCCGCAGGGAACGATGACGGCCGACAAGATGATCGTCTACCTGGCGCAGGAAGGCACGGGCGAAAGCGGCGTTCGCCGGATTGAGGCGACCGGCGGCGTGGTGATCGCACAGGAAGGCAGCAAGGCGATTGGTGACGAGGCAATTTACAGCGCGGCGGAGCGGACGGTGGTTTTGAGCGGCGCAGCGCAGGTGCAAACCGAGCAGGGCATTGTGACTGGCGAGACGGTGACCTATGACATGGCGAAGGGCACGGCGCACGTAAAGGGCCGGCCCCGCCTGATTCTGCCTGGACAGGGCGGAGGAAAGAAGACGACTTTGTTTCCAGCATCGCCGAAGCCACAAGCCCAGCCGAAACCGCAAGCCGCACCGAAAGAATAACAAACGGTCGGATGGAACAGGTTCTGCAAACTAAAGGGCTGGTCAAGGCCTACCGCGGCAAGCGCGTTGTCAATGGCATCGACATCGCTGTCAGTCGCGGCGAGGTGGTCGGCTTGCTGGGGCCTAATGGCGCGGGCAAGACCACCTGCTTCTACATGATCGTGGGCTTGCTGCGGCCGACGGCGGGACACGTCTTTTTCGAGGGCCGGGACATCACGCGCCTGCCGATGTATAAGCGCGCCCGCGTCGGCGTCGGTTATCTGTCGCAGGAGCCTTCTATTTTCCGGAAACTGACAGTCGAGGAGAATATTCTGGCCATCCTGGAGACGCTGCCGATTTCGGGGCGGGAAAGGAAGATGCGGCTGCAATACCTGCTGGAGGAACTCGACATTGCCGCGCTGGCCAAACACAAGGCCTATACATTGTCAGGCGGCGAGCGCCGGCGGTTGGAAATCACCCGGGCGCTGGTCACGTCTCCGAAACTGTTGTTGCTGGATGAACCGTTCAGCGGAGTGGACCCGATTGCGGTCTATGAAGTGCAACAGATCATTCGGCGGCTGCGTGATAAAGGCCTGGCGCTGCTGATTACCGATCACAATGTCCGCGAGACCCTGTCCATCGTGGACCGGGCGTATTTGACCTACCAAGGCAAGGTGGTGAGCGAAGGAACGAGCGAGTTTTTGATAAATGACCCGACAAGTCGTAAGCTCTATCTGGGTCCCGAGTTCAACATGTAACCAAGTTCACAGTTCGAACCAACCAACCGAAGGAGACAACATCATGTCACAAACCCACAGCCATACGCATGCGGAGCCTGAAATCTCGGTGACTGGCCGGCACGTGAGCGTGACCGAAGCGATCAAGGAGTACGCGCGCAAGAAGATCAGTCATATCGGCATCGATTTTCCACGCATCCTGAATGCGCAGGTGATCCTAGACGTGGAAAAATATCGTCATATGGCCGAAGTGATTTTGCACTGCAACAACCACATCACGATCGAAGCGAGGGAAGTCAGCGAGGACATGTATGCGTCGATTGACGCGGTCGTTGACAAACTGACGCGGCAGTTGAGGAAGGCGAAGACCAAGATTCAGCGTCATCAACCGCGGCGCGGCGAAGCAAGGCTTGTTCCGATGCAGGTCATCGAAACCGCGGGTACTGAAGACGAAACGGCTGAGATCACGCATCATGTCGTCAGGACCGAGCAGTTCACTGTCAAACCGATGTTTGTGGACGAAGCCGTACTGCAATTGGAGTTGTCACCGAAGGTGTTTCTGGTGTTTCAAAACGCGGAGAACCAACGCCTGAACGTTCTGTATCGGCGCAAGAATGGCGATTTTGGGTTGATTGACCCACATATGGCGTAAGCGGCAAATGGGACCGAAACCGACGACCATCAAGGCGATTACGGCGGAAGAGTTTTATACCGCCCACGGCCGGCAACTGGGATTGAAACTGGAAGCCGGCGAAGCGGGACTCGATCGCAAGATCCGTGAGGCCACGGTCAACCGGCCTGGGTTGGCCTTGGCGGGTTTTTTTCGCCATTTCGCATGGGGGCGCGTGCAGGTGCTGGGAAATGCCGAGAAAGCCTACTTGCGGTCGCTTTCGTCCGAGGAGCGGCGGGGTCGCATACGGGATTTTTTCCGGCGACGTGTGCCGTGTGTGGTGTTCTCGCGGAACATTCTTCCGACGCGTGAGTTCCTGGAGGAGGCGGACAGATTCCGGGTGCCACTGTTTCGTTCGCCTTTGTTGACAGGGCGGCTGACCAACTCGGCGACGCTGATGCTGGACATGGACTTCGCGCCCAAGGTGACTGAACATGGCACGATGGTTGACATTCTTGGAATCGGCGTGTTAATCAAAGGCGAGAGCGGTGTAGGCAAGAGCGAGTGTGCATTGGCGCTGCTGGAGCGCGGTTACAGCCTGGTGAGCGACGATGTCACGCGCATGTATGTGCTGGACGGCCGGGAGTTAATGGCCAGCAGTCCGGAAGAAACGCGGTATCTCATGGAAGTGCGCGGCCTGGGTCTGATAGACGTCGGTCGCGTATTTGGCGTTGGCGCCATTCGAACCGAGAAGCGGGTTGATCTTGTGGTCACATTGCAGGACGCGAGAAAAATAGAGGATGTTGAACGCGTCGGCATGGAACAGGATTTTCTGGAGATACTGGGCATTACTGTGCCGCACGTTCGGATACCGGTCAGCCCAGGCCGTGACTTGGGGCGGCTGGTTGAAGTTGCGGCGTTGCATCAGAAGTTAAAAGCGATGGGGCACAACACCGCGAAAGAGTTTAACGACCGTTTGATTGAGAAAATGCGCAGCGAGGCTAAAGGATGAAACCATCGCCGAGCGGCGAAGATGAACATCATCGCCCGTTGACTCGAGATGTAGCGGTTACGAACAAGCAGGGCATCCACGCCCGGCCAGCAGCGCTATTTGTCAAAACAGCAGCGAAGTTCGAATCCGAGATCGGCATCGAAAAGGAAGGCGAGGCCGTCAACGGCAAGTCCATCATCGGGCTGCTGATGCTGGCGGCAGGGCAGGGCACGAAGCTCACCCTGACGGCGCAGGGACAGGACGCGGAGAAGGCGTTGGCTGAGCTGGCGAAGTTGTTTGAAGACAAGTTTAACGAAGACTAGCGGTGGACCCGGAGCACCTTGTGACTGACGGTGTCCGGGTTGCTGCGTGCGACGGAACAGGATGAGCGACCCCGAGTCGTCCAAGAAAGAATCGATTTATCGCGGCATTGCCGTTTCCCCCGGCGTGGTGCGAGGGCATCTCTATGTCTATCGGCCCGAGGAGGTGGCGGTCGAGAAACGGTCGATCAGGGACGAAGATCTTGCTGGCGAGTTTGCCCGGTTGGAACAGGCCGTCATCAAGACGCGCCAGCAACTTATCGATATCCCCCAGCATATCGGCAGGGAAATGGGCAACGACAAGCCCGGCATTTTCGACGCGCACCTGCTGGTCCTCGATGACCCGATGCTGATGGAGCAGGTGTTCAAGCGCCTGAAGAGCGAGAAGCTGAACGTTGAGTTCATCGTGCAGGAAGTCAGCGACCAGTATGTCCAGGCGCTCTCCAAGGTGGAGGATACCTTCATGCGAGAGCGCGCCGCCGACATGCGGGATGTCGGCCGCCGCATCCTCCGCAACCTCGTGGGCGCCGAACACGATGAACTGCAGCGGTTGCCGGGACCGCGCATCGTGTTGGCGCAGGATTTTTCGCCGTCGGACACGGCGCTGATGGATCGCAGCAAGGTGCTTGGATTTGCGGCCGAGATGGGCAGCCGCACCTCGCACACGGCCATTCTCGCGCGCTCACAGGGCATTCCCGCAGTCGTGGGCCTTCACGAATTTGGCCGGGAGATCGCCAGTGGACAGGAGGCGCTGCTGGATGGTTACAGCGGGCTGCTCATCGTCAATCCGACCGAACAAACGCTTTTCGAATACGGCCAGATTGAGATTCGCTGGCATAGCATCGAGGAGCGGCTGGGGCAGCTTCGCCTGGAGCCGGCTCGCACGCGGGACGGCTGTGTGATCCGCCTCGGTGCAAACATCGAGCTTGAAGAGGAGGTTAAGACCGCCGTCGAGCATGGCGCGCAAGGCGTGGGCCTTTACCGCACCGAATATCTGTTCCTGAACCGTCAGACGCTTCCGACCGAGGACGAGCAGTTTACCTCGTATTCCAACGTCGCCCGCGCCATGAAGCCGCATGAGGTGATCATCCGCACGCTCGATGTCGGCGGAGACAAGATGCTCGTGGCCGGGGAGCACACGCGCGAGGCCAACCCGTTCCTGGGGTGGCGCGGTGTGCGCTTCTGCCTGGATCAGCCCGACATGTTCAAGACGCAACTGCGCGCCATTCTTCGTGCCAGCGTCGAGGGCAACATCAAGATGATGTACCCGATGATCAGCGACCTCCAGGAGGTCAAGCGCGCGAATGAATTGCTCAACGTTTGCCGCGAAGAGTTGCGGCGCGAGGGGAAACCCTTCAGCGAGCAGTTGGAGGTGGGCCTGATGATCGAGGTGCCGGGCGCGGCGATGATCGCGGACGTGCTGGCCGAGCACACATCGTTCTTCTCCATCGGCACCAACGATCTCATCCAATACAGCATCGCAGTGGATCGCGGCAACGAGCGCGTCGCGCACCTTTACGCGCCGACGCACCCCGCGATCCTGCGCCTCATCAAGAACGTCGTGGCGGCCGCGCGCGCGAAGAATATCTGGGTGGGCGTGTGCGGCGAGATGGCCGGCGATCCCGTCATGGTGCCGCTCGTGCTGGGTTTGGGCGTGACCGAGCTGAGCGTGAGCGCCGTGGCGTTGCCGGCGGTGAAATACATCATTCGCAACATGAACATGGCGGACGCGCAAGCGCTGGCGGAACAGGCGTTGCGTTGCGGCGCGACGGGCGACATAGCGATCCAGTTGGAAACCTTTGCCCGATCCATCGCGCCGGACCTTATGGAATTGGTCAAGCCGGGCAAATCGAAACCATGAAACTCCTCATTCTGGCCGCTGGTTATGCCACGCGGCTCTACCCGTTGACTTTGAACAAGGCGAAACCGCTGCTGGATGTGGCGGGCAAACCCATGATCGAGCACCTGCTTGACAAGTTCGTCGGCAAGCCGGGCCTCGACCAGATTTACGTCGTCACGAACAACAAATTCGCCGCCGACTTCGCGCAGTGGGGCCGTGATTACGCGAGCCGGCACCCCGGCGCGCGCATCACAGCCATCTGCGACCACACGACATCCGACGCCGACAAACTCGGTGCCATTGGCGACATCAACCTCGTCATCAACGAAACCAAGCTCGACGATGACCTCATCGTCGTGGCCGGCGACAACCTCTTCGAGGAGGGCGCCGACGGTTTCCTGGCAGCGGCCCAACGCAACGCCGCCCAGGGCCGCCCGACGGTCGTCACGTACGACGTGGGCAACCTCGAAGAGGTGCGCAAGAAGTATTGCAACATCCAGATGGCGCCGGACGGCCGGGTGGTGTTGTTCGTTGAGAAGGACCCGACTGCCAACAGCACCGTGGCCGCAATTTGTCTTTACTATTTTCCGCGAAATACCATTAAACTGGTGGCTCGTTACCTGGCGGAGGGGAATAACCCTGACCAGCCGGGCCGATATATTGGCTGGCTCTACAAACAAGCGCCGGTCTATACGTATCAGATTCGCGGGCGTTGGCTGGACATTGGCTCCAAGGAGACGTTGGAGCAGGCCAATCGGGAATTCGCGCGAAAGTAGCACCGAAAAAAGGATAAAAAACAGATATGCACTTGAGTCGTCGTTATATTTTCAGTTCAGAGTCGGTCACCGAAGGTCACCCCGACAAGGTGTGCGATACGATCAGCGATTACGTTCTGGACGCCTGCCTCGCGCAGGACCCCAGGAGCCGCGTCGCCTGCGAGACGTTGGCGAAATCCAACCTCGTCGTCCTCGCCGGCGAAATCACCACCAAGGCACACCTCGACTACGTCAAGATCGTCCGCGAGGCCGTCCGCGAGATCGGCTACACCAAGGACGTCAGCACCGTTTTCAACGACGAGGATTGCTTCGTCACCTGCGCACTCATCAAGCAAAGCCCCGACATTGCCCAGGGCGTGGATGACCGCGCCGCCGAAGGCAAAGGCACCGCCGAGCAGGGCGCGGGCGACCAGGGCCTCATGTTTGGCTACGCCTGCACCGAGACGCCGGAACTGATGCCGGCGCCCATCATGTATGCCCACAACCTCGGCAAGGCGTTGCGCGAAGCGCGCCGCAGCGGCGCCATCAAGTGGCTCCGGCCCGACGGCAAGACCCAGGTCAGCGTCGAATACGAGGGCCTGAAGCCCGTCCGCGTGGACACCGTCGTCATCTCCAACCAGCACGACGCGGCCGTCAAACACGCCGAGATCGAGAAAGTCGTCATCGAGCAGATCATCAAGAAGACCCTCCCGGCCAAACTGCTCGACAAGAAGACCCGCTACCTGATCAACCACACCGGCCGGTTCGTCGTCGGCGGTCCCGAAGGCGACAGCGGCCTCACCGGCCGCAAGATCATCGTGGACACCTACGGCGGCATGGGCCGTCACGGTGGCGGCGCGTTCTCGGGCAAGGACCCCAGCAAAGTGGACCGCAGCGCCGCCTACATGGGCCGCTACGTCGCCAAGAACATCGTCGCCGCGGGCCTGGCCGACCATTGCGAAATCCAGTTCGCCTACGCCATCGGCCATCCCGAGCCCGTCAGCGTCATGGTCCACACCTTCGGCACCGGCAAGGTTGCCGACGAGAAGATCGAGAAAGCGGTGCAGGAAGTGTTCAGCTTCAAGCCCGCCAACATCATCAAACAGCTCAACCTGCTGCGGCCCATTTACCGCAAGACGACCAATTACGGTCACTTCGGCAAGATTGACGACCTCGACGCGCTCACATGGGAGCGCACCGACAAGGCCGAGGCGCTCAAGAAAGCCGCCAAGTAATTCCCGGCATCAACCTCTGTTGAGAAACGGCCGCGTTCGCAAGAGCGCGGCCGTTTTGCTGTCGAGAAATTGGATCCCAATCCTGTTGCGGAATAGATCGGGATATCCGTTTTGCAGCGCCGTGGTCCTTACCCCGTCGAGAGCGGCCAGATGTTCTCTCGCGGGATGCAGATAAGGCCCCAACTACCGGCTTGATGGATCGAACTCCGACGGATCACCGGAACGCCTTGAGCAGATCGTTGAGCTTGAACCGGACAGCCATGATGTAGTTGGGCGCGGACGAGTCCCATTTGCCGTAGGTGACGGAGAAAATCGTTCCGTCAGGCAGAATCTCAACGCCGGGATAGGCGCAGTCGCAGCCGCTCCAGACGGCGCCGGTGATCCCGGGCGCATTGTCCATGAGACGAATCCGAAGACTGCCTTCGGTCCCGTTGACAAGGTCGTTGTATTGCCCGACCCAGGCGATCCAGTCGCCGCGGGTAAGGGAGTCAGATGCCATGTCGCGGAACGAGATAAACAGCCGCCCGTCGGGGAGATATTTGGCCGTGTGCCGGTCGCCGGTCAGCGCGGCGGGTAGTTCCCGCGGCGCGGTCCAGTTCCTGCCTTCGTCGTCGGAGAACGTAATGAACGAGTTGCGGCGGCGGCTGTTTTCGCGCCAGAGGACGGCGATCTGCCTGCCGTCGGGGCTTTTGATCGCGCCCGGCTCGCAAAGATGGATTGTGTCGCTGAAACTGATCATCTCCGGCGCCGACCAAGTCAGTCCGCCGTCGTTCGTATAGACCTTGAACTGGATAAACCCGTTCACGCCGCCGTCCTCGCCGCAGCGGTATCTGCGCTTCATGAGTGCGCTCATGAACGGGCCCATGATACCCATCTCCATGCCGCAATAGTCATGATACAGTGCCATGTAACGCCCCGGTCCCGATAGCGGGACGAGCGATGACATCGCAACGATTCCGCCCCAATCAGAAATCGGTTCAAGCTCCGACCATGTCTTGCCGTCGTCTTCGGAATACGCGCGCTTGACGACGGCCATGCCAGCCAGAAGAACGAGCCGTCGTTTCCCATCCTTGTCAACGGTTCTGAACAGCGTCGGGCAGTTGTCAATCTTGTTCCAGCTTTGCGGCGTCGGCAACCGGTCCGACCATGTCTTGCCGCCGTCGTCCGACCGTTTCAGGATGATTTTCCCCGACGCATGACCGGTCGGATAGACGAGGAAAATGGTCTTCCCGTCTTCCAGCATTGCGGTCGTCGTATGGCCCAGATACTGCTTCGGGTCGCGGTCCACCTCGATCTGAAACGCTTTGATATGCGAGATGTCGATAGTCGGAATTGAGCATCCGCGCGGCTGTTTGGTTTCCGGCACGACGGTTTTCCGCGCGCGAATTTCTTCCAGCGACAGCGGCCTGATGGGCCTCAATTGCTCCTCATCTTGAACCGCGGCAGCGATTGCCGGTGCGAGTATGACCGCGCTTAGGAGTGCGGCGATAAGACGAGTATTCATGACGATGTTCCTGACTTGGAAACAGCCACGCGGACCACGCGAACTAACAGAATCCCGCCACCGGACCTATTTCACGCGCAACCATTGCTGGTCGAGTTGCTCGTAGATCTTCGGGAAAACCCTGTGCGTCATGCCGATGCCATGCACGATGTCCTTGTCCTTGACGCGCACCGCGTTGTAGCCCGAATAAACCGCCGCCGGCGGGCAGGTCTCGTCAATGAAACCCACCGAGACACGCACGGGGCAGGTGATGCGGGCCGCAAAGTGAGCGCCGTCGAAATAAGGCGCAACCTTGAGCGCACTTTCCTTGTCTTCGGCCCGCATGTTCTCAATCAGCTTGGGCCAGCCGGAGTCACGACCCTTTTGGAAACCAAGGAGGTCGGTCATGGCGGGCACATGAATGGTGCCCTTGGTGAAGTTCTTGTTGAGGCCGCACAGGATGAAGCCGAACCCGCCGCCCTGGCTGGTGCCACCGTAGCAGAAGCGTGTCTTGTCCACATCCGGACGCGCCGCCAGCCAGTTGACCGCGCGGTTGATGCCGAGGATGATGCGATAATAGAAATAGGTCTCGCGCTTGGCCGCGCCGGACTGGCAGTAGCGCGGTGTGCCGTATTGCGCGTTTAACCGCTTGTCCTGGTCCTCATACAATTTCTTCTGCGCCTCCGCGTCTGCCGCAGGTTCAAACGGGTGGACATTCATCACCAGATGGATAAACCCGCGGTCTGCCATGCCGCTATTCGGCCCCACCACGCCGGGTCCCGCGCCTGGCACATTGACCTCCACCGGGAAAGGCCCCTTTCCCACGGGCACGCTCAGGAATCCATACACGCGCACGCGATCAAAGGTCGCAAAGCTGACCTTGAAGCACTCGTGCTTGTCGTTGCACCATTTGGCGACGCGTTCAACACGGACATCGGGAGGCACTTCGGCATAGAGTTTCCTGACGGCAGCATTCCAGAAGGCGTCAAAATCTGCCGGGCGCTCGGAACCGGCAACAATCTTCTCCGGCTCATACGCCACGCCGAAGATGCCTTTGCAGTCCTTGTCCAGCTTCGCATTGGCCACGCACTTGAGAAAACCAGGTTCGCGCAAAGCGCCGGCAATCTTCACGGGATTTTCCAACGCGAGATCAAAGGTCGCATTGGTGATGACGTGGGTTCCGAAGTTGCTGATCGTCACGCTCACGCGGCCGGATTTGACCGGCTGCTTGTCCGCGCCGAGCACGCTGATGGAAAAAGTCGCGGGCTCTCCGCAAGCGTAAACCGCGCTTGCGCGATCCGATGTAATCTCAACCGACTGTGCGAGCGCCATCAGCGGCGCCAGCGCCAATGCTATCATGTGCCTGATCATCATGTGTTGTGTGTTCCTTCGTTAACCGAGTCCGCAAGCTGCGTCTCGTTACATTATTAACTGCGGCACCGTCAGAGAGCCAACCGAAAACCCGGGACTGGGGCAGTCTGAAAATGTCGGCCTGATGTTGGAGTTCAAGCTTTGGCTCGTCTGCGCCATCACGGGGAGGGGACACGCCAAGGCATGAACTGGCCAGCTTCTGCGCCCAGCACGGCGGGGAGTCAAGCTCTCATGCGGTTTTTGGGCGGGATCGCGCAGTCCTCAGCGGGGATCGAAGTTCACCGGAACTTCTCTTGTCGCGGTTCTCGTCGACCGCGGGAGATCGCCTTGATTCCTGGGTCTGCTTCGATAGCCCCGGAAGAGCAGCAGAAGACCGACGATCAAGATCAGGAGTGATACCACCGAGGAAATCAGGATGCAGAAGGGCACGTTGGGTTTGCACGGAGCCAAGGCGGGTTCTGCATAGTTGATTACGGTCACTCGACAGGTTCCTCCCTGTTGGGGTTGGGAGGTCGCGAAGTCGCGATACGTGACGGCCAGTGCGTTGGCAATATCTGCGGCTTCCGTCGGGTTTGTGCTGAACACCCGGATCGAGATCAGCCCGACAGATTTCGGGACTGGCACGGCCCGGCACCGTTCTTTCAAGACCTGGCAACAGCGGTTCACAGCCGCGTTTTCGGGGCCTGCCATCGACCATTTCTTGACCAATCCCTTTTTTCGGGCTGTTTCTTGCAGAACCGGTTTGGACAGGACCAATTGGACCTGGGTTTGCGTCAACAGCTCCAGGCTCTGCGCAGTGTATTTGATGCGGCTATCCTCCGGGAAGATCGCCTGGACCATGGCATGGGCGTCGTAGATTTTTCGCATGGAAAACGTCACCACCGTGCCAAGAATAAACACGATCACGGCCAGTCCCGTGACGAGAGACCCGAGAATAATCAATCGCGTGCTCTTTTTCATGGTTATCATTTGTTCAAGATGTCCCGCACCGTCATACTCCTTGAAGCGTGGGCATCATACGGGTTTTGGGTTGCGGATGCGAGTGCAAAAACAACGGAGGTGCATCCTACGGCGCTCACCCCGAGGAGCATGTGGGACTTGGCCGATTTTAGGATGTTGAGGTGGGTGGGGCAAGGCGGTTTGGCAACAGGCACAAGCTCCAATGGTCTGGCAGGCCAAAGGCGACAGCAGGGCGGTGAGTGAGAATTCGGAAGTCAGCAGCCCCCGGTGCTTCAGCGGGCAGTTTCGGTGCTTGCTGTTGTTCGCGGTTTGCGCGAAGATGGACGCACAAAGGAGCCGGTTATGGTTGACCGTGACAAGCAGACAATGATCGAGATAATCGCAACCACACGGGGCACAGAAAACGAGTTTGAAGACACCCCATTGGGAATGTCGCTGAAGAGGCTTAGTCAGGACCGTTGTCTTCGTTCCAAAATCAAGTTCAATAACTCCATGGGGTTGGCGGAGGTTTATAACGAACGCATACGAGCCGACTCCGATTGTGACATCCTCGTGTTTCTGCACGACGATGTGTGGATTGACGATTACTTCCTGGCAACACGAGTGGCTGATGGACTCAACCGATTTGATGTGATCGGGATCGCAGGGAACAGGCGGCTGGCGCCATCGCATGAGGGATGGGCGTTCGTAAATGGCGACTGGGATCGGCAGCATCTAAGTGGCGCAGTTGCTCATGGAACGGAACCATTCGGAGCCATCACCTATTACGGCGATAGCCCGGCAGAATGTGAATTGTTGGACGGGGTGTTTCTTGCCGCCAAACGGTCTGTGCTCCGGGAGCATGGCGTGGAATTTGACAGCCGGTTTTCCTTTTATCTTTACGACCTCGATTTTTGCCGCACGGCTCGCAAAGCCGGCCTGACCCTGGGTACGTGGCCCATCGCGATCACGCACCAGAGCGGCGGCGCATTTGGGAGCCCGCAGTGGCGTGAGGCACTGGACCTGTATAAGAAGAAGTGGGCAAAGTAGGGCGCACGACAACGC
Source organism: Verrucomicrobiota bacterium (assembly GCA_016235595.1). Taxonomy (GTDB): domain Bacteria; phylum Verrucomicrobiota; class Verrucomicrobiia; order CAIQCK01; family CAIQCK01; genus CAIQCK01. Next base: position 261,798 of record JACRJX010000040.1, on the reverse strand, counting down.
CGGCTGGAACCTGAAACGGCTCATCGCGGGACGTTTATCTGGAGTGGGGCGGTAATCTGTGCGGTAAGTTCCAGACACGCTTGGCCCTTCGAGTAACAGTAGTTACAGTGCGGCCAGCGGCTTTTGCGGGGCCGCCAAGAGTAGTTGCTTCTTCAATGACCTGGCACTTCTCCAATGACTGCAGTTTCCGGTGTCAACCTGCCCAGTCAAACGGTTTTGATTGCGCGCCGGGAAACGATAGACGTTTTTTCCGTCACCCATTATGCTGGCGGCTGTGAACCGATTGCGATCTGCCACCAACGCTTCGCTGAATGACTTCATCAAACTTGCGATGGCCGTTTGCCTTCTGGCGGGAACAAGTTCGCAGGCGGCAGAGGAACGTGCCGGCGACTGGCTGACTCGGATCGGCGCCCGAGTGTCGGCCCGGGCCATCTCCTGCCGATACCGCTTCCTGCTTGCCGAGCCGCAGCCGTGGAAGGAATTGGCTTGGAGCAATGTGGTGGAGCAAACACAAGGGGCGCGGGCGGTCGGAACGCTCGACATCAACTCCGCGAAACGATTCCCCGTCACGATGTACGTCCGGCACTGCGATACGGACCTCGCGGGTAGACATTTCTCCGGGGTCGGGATCCGGCTGGCGGCGGAGTCGACCAACGCTTTTCCTGTGGAGATCGAACTCATCCTGTCGCTGGCTCAAGGTGACTGGCGCTATTACGTCCAGGATCTCTACACGCGCCAAAAGGCCGGCGAGGCCAGCCGGCTTCCGGCAGCGGCCAGCTATAACAATTGGCAGGCCAAGCGGTCGCCGCTGGACTTTGCGGCTGGGAGCCGCGGAGTCTATGTGGCCCGTCTTGACTCTCTGACGCATATGTTCTCTTCCGGCGCGGAGTTCGTGCCGGGCAAGGGGCTGGTCCTGCATTACAAATTCACCTGTCCCAGCGCAGCGAAATGGCGCACGCCGGAACTCTCGATGCTGCTCTGCAAGGATCGGCTCGACGCGGCGGAACAGAAGGACCTGTGGTGCGAGATGTTCCTGCAGGAAAGCCAGCGGTTTCGATCCCAGGCAGGAATCCGCCGTGAAGAGGTTCTGCCGATGGCGAACATCCCGGTGGACGGGGGAACGCCGGGCTGCGCGCCCCGCGACCAGCTCAAAGTGCGCGGGACCTTTGACGAGTTTGCCGCGGAGACTTTGTCGCTTTGCACGAAGCTGAACTACCGGCGCGTGCTCATCGGCAGTCCGTGGATCAGTTACCGGACTGAAGGCATGACGGTCAAGGCGATGTCGACCGTGACCTACGACTCGCGCTGCGGCACGATCGATGTGGAAGTATCGCCACGATATGGTGGACGGGCTGCGCTGCGGCGGTTCTGCGACGCGGCGCATGCCCGCTCGATCGAGGTGTTCGCCTGGTATCCGGCGTTCCACCTGGCCAACTGTTCGCGGTATCTGACGGAGCATCCGGAGTGGATCATCCGCAAACCCGACGGTTCGCCATTCACCATGTCCTATTTCCACATCACGGCCATTTCGCCGCGGCTGGAGGCCCAGCAGCATTTCCTCAAGAAGCTCAAGGAGGTCAAGGAAGCGTGTGGATTGGACGGCCTGTGGCTCGATTCCTACAACGACATGCCTTTCCTGACGCTGGACTACTCATGCGAGCAGGGCGTGGAACACTGCCAGGCCGGCGTCGAGATGGTGAAGCGGTTCCAGGAGATCGGCCTGCGCGTGATCAACGAGGGCTACTCTCCATTCGGCGTGCGGGGTGACGGCGAAACGACCTTTTTCAAGGGCCAGGAGGACATGGCCGTCGAGACCTCGCTCTTCACCTACTGGACGAATCTGGACAAGGTGCTGGAGAACGACGGTTACTTCCGCTTCCTGGCAAACAAGGCCCCGCTGACTGTGCCCGCACCGTATCTTTCGGCGGAAGCCCGGCCGGCGATCGCGCGTTGGAACGCGGCTTTCGAGCGGGTTGTGCCTTTCATGCAGCACCGGCGCCTGCTCCCGAACGACCAAGGCGTGCTGTGGTCAGACGGTGCCGGAGTTGCGATCCTCTTTGCCTACAAGGACGGCGAGTTCGAAGTGGAGAAGGGGAACTTCGCATACGATCTCATCGAGGCACAGAGGATAGCCGCCCGCGACAACCGTCTGGCGGTTCGCCGCAGCCACATCTACAAGATTTCCAAGAAGACGGAATGACGCGCGCCGCAGAGAACCGTGCAACATCAGTTCCGGCTGAAGGGGTAGGTGGATTGATCGCTGGCAGTGGGCCGACGGTTGCGACCGGGGAGGGATCGCGTTGTCGGTGGGGCGGTGTCTGGCTCGCCCTGTTTGATTTCGGCGGCGAGGTCCTTCAATTGCTGGCGGTGCTGCTTCTCGTTCTCCTGCCACCTGCGGGTCAGGGTTCCCAACGCTCGCATACATCGGGCGCAAACCCAGAACAGGGCCGCGATGCCGAGCAATAGGAAAACATAACGCATGGCGACAATTTAACGCGGGTGTTGGGGTTGCTGCAAGCGCGGTGTCAAGGCAGGTCAACGGAAGAAGGTGCCAGTGGCAGAGACTAGTATGTTTCCCGGAGGAAAGATGGCTGCCCGGCATGGATTCGAACCATGAAAAACGGCTCCAAAGGCCGCTGTGTTACCATTACACCACCGGGCAACCGAAACTGTACGCCAGCCGATTCTGCCTGCGTTCAAAACGCCGAGGCGACTGTCATCCACATCGAGTCGCCAAACTCGGCGCGGGCCGCAGCCATCGCGCATTCCGCGCTGGCGCGATCGGTCGCGACGCCGAACACGGTGGCGCCACTGCCGCTCATCATCGAGCCAGCACAACCGTTGCGCGCGAGCGATTCCTTCAGCAGTTCCAGCATCGGATACTTGCGCAACGCGGGGCCTTCAAGCGTGTTGACCATCGCGTGCGCGGCTGCGGGCAGGTCGCCTCCGGCCAGCGCGTCGCGGATGACCTTAATGGCACCGCCGCGGCCCGTCAAGAAGGGCCTGACTTGTTCGTAGGCCCACTTGGTGGATATCCCGAAACCGGGGTTGATGAGGACGAAGTGGGCGGTGCGCAGGGTTTGAATCTCGGCCTCGCTCAGCGCTTCCACGAGTTCACCGCGGCCGTGGCAAAAGGAGGGTTTGGGATCGAGGAAAAGGGCGCAATCGGAGCCGAGCGTGGCGGCGATGGGCTGGAGTTGATCGCGCGTGAGGCCAAGCTGCCAGAGTTGGTTGAGGCCGGTGAGCGCGACGGCGCCGTTGCCGCTGCCGCCGCCCATGCCCGCGGCGATGGGCAGGCGTTTGCGCAGTTTGATGTGCGCGCCGGCGCTGACGGTCACCTGACGCTGCAGCAACTCGGCGGCGCGGATGACCAGATTGCCGGAATTGGTGGGCAAACCGGGCGCATCGCACTCCATGGTGATGCCGTGGCCGGCATCACGCGGTTCAAACTCCATTTCATCGCACACGTCGAGCGGTACCATGAGGCTTTCCAACTCGTGAAAGCCGTCGGGCCGCTTGCGGATGATGTCGAGTCCGAAGTTGATTTTACCAGGCGAACGTAAACTGAGAACAGTGGTCATCGCGGAATCGTTGTCGCGGAAAGTATGCCGTCAATCAAGCGGAAAGGGGAATCCTCCCCCAACGGCGCTGATCGGTGCTACAGAATGCGGGGCGGGAATCCGGAGGGATCATCGAAGGCGACTGTCATCGCAGTACCGTTTGTATTGCATCAAGTCGGTACGGTCCTTGGCGATCTTGTCAGTGAATTCGCCAATCATTTCCGAAAGCGCGGGATGACTGGCGCTGCGCACGCGAATACTCCGTAACATGTTATCCAGCGAGTCCAACGCGGACACCCTCAGCAGAAACTCCTGCTTCCATGCGCCTGTATTGGTGTAGTCAGGAGGTCTTACGACCACCCTGGTGAACTTGGGATTACCTTTATAAACGATTTCACTGTAAAGCACAGGTGAACGGTTCTTGAGGTTGAGGTTCAGGAAGTCCAACTCCACAAGAGTAAGATATGGGTCGCGCAATTGCCTGTTCCAAAGCGACATCCAGAAGCGAAGGGCGTGTATACGTTCGTCTCCACGAAGAGACGTTTGTATTTCAAAGTACTTCGTTTGAGCTTGCGCAGGAAGTCCTCGAATCCAATCCGCCGGTTTGAGTGCTCGTATCTTCGCGGAGGCGGAGGATGACTGAGTGGACGCGGGGTCAGGCATGGTTCCTTGGTCCCCTTGAGTCTGGGACGACGCCGATGCGTCGAGTTCCGCCACGCCTTGCACACTCTGCGGACTGACGCTGCTCAGTTTCTGGTACACGGTGTAGGTACTTGGGACAGCAACAATAAGCGCGAGCAAGTGCGTCAGCTTCATAGGTTACACCCTCCGTTTGTGTGCATTTCGCATCCTCCGGTCGTTAACCGGACTCGTTATGGCAAAAGCACGGCGGAGAGGCAAGTGGTTTCTGCCGAACAGATATCAGAACCACGGCTGAAGCTCTCGAAGACAGAGCGGAACTGAAACAGCCGCGCACTGTGTGCGCATCCTGGGTTGATCTAGGCGTATGCGCGGTGGCTGATCTGCACCAATCTCGGTCGCTCCAAATGCAGGTAGTCATCCCATGCAATCTTCACGGATTCGGTGTGCGTGCCGGCTTGCATGACGATTTCGTCGTCTTCTTCCAGCAGGTCGTCGGCATAGACGGGAATCATGTAGAAGCTGCCCAAGGGCGGCATGGCGCCAGTCTCGCAGTCAGGGAACAGATCCTTGAAGTCTGCTTCGGTGGCGAGCTTGCAGGGTTTGCCGACCACTTTGGTGAAGGCTGCAATATCCAGTTGGGCGACGGCGGGCAGAACCGCCATGTAGAACTGTTCGCCGGAGCGTAGAATGACAGCCTTGACCTGCATCTTGCCGGGGATGTGTTCGGCCTGGGCGATTCGCTGGGCCGTGTAGGCGGGCGCATGATGAAAGATCTCGTAGCGGACGCCTTGTTGGTTCAGGTACTCCTCAATCCGTTCGAGGCATGTCATGGTATTTCTCCTCTTCGGGTTATGACGAATGTTAGCTCAACTCGCTGGGTAACGCAACTGGTGGTAATGTTGGTGGTGCCATGAAAACAGTCGCTTGGGTCGTGGTGAGTGTTGCGTGTGTGTTGGCGGGCGTGCATTGCCTGCTGGCGGCGGGCAGCGAATGGGAATCGCAACGCGAAGGAATGGTGGCCGTGCAGATTGCCGGTCGCGACGTGACCGACCCGTCGGTGTTAAGAGCGATGCGGAGGGTGCCAAGGCATTTGTTTGTGCCAGAGGTGGCGCGCGCGGAGGCTTACGGTGATTTCCCGTTGCCTATTGGCCAGGGTCAGACGATTTCGCAGCCTTACATCGTGGCTTACATGACGCAGTTGCTTCGTTTGAAGCCGGGGGCGAAGACGTTGGAGGTTGGCACCGGCTCAGGCTATCAGGCGGCAGTGCTGGCGGAGGTGACGCGGACAAACGTCTATAGCATAGAGATTGTGGAGCCACTGGCGAAGACGGCGGCAGAACGATTGAAGCAGCTTGGCTACGGGCAGGTGGTGGTCAAGTGCGGCGACGGTTATCTCGGCTGGCCGCAGCACGCGCCATTTGACGCCATCATCGTCACGGCCGGTGCTGAACACGTGCCGCCGCCGTTGATTGAGCAACTCAAACGCGGTGGGCGGATGGTGATTCCCGTGGGCGGCGCGTGGGCGGTGCAATCGCTGGTCATTGTCGAGAAGCTCGCGGACGGCACGGTGAAGAGGCAAGACGACATCCCTGTGCGTTTCGTGCCGCTGACGGGCAAAGGCCGTGATCGGTGACTTGCAGAGGCAGACAGTCGCTAATTGCCGATGGCCAACGCGGAACCGCTTACCGCATCTGGAATTGTTGGCGTTGCACCTGGCGGCGGATGAGGTCGCCAAAGTCGGCCTGTGCCATGCCGTATTGGTCCACGGCAACTTCCGCGAGCTTGCGCGCCAAGTCGCGCTGGTTGGCGTCGAGCAGCGCCTGCACGAGTTGGCGAAACGCGCGTTCGATGTGGCTTTGCACTGTGGTGACGGAAGTGTTCAGATGTGGACGGCCGGCAGGGTCGAGGGCGATGACCTGTTCGCTGGGAGCGAGTTTCTTGTAAACGATTTCCAGCGCGCGCCAAGTCTGGCCGCGGTTGGGGGCGAGCATGAGCGCCTGGATCAGTTCGACGACGGATTCTTCCGGACGGCCGAGGTTGGCCAACGCCTCGCCCATGCCTTCGTGAGCGACCGGTTCGCCCGGCGAGATGCGGGCGGCGTAGGCGTAAGCTTCGAGCGATTGCGGGAAAAGGCCGAGTTGCGAATAGACCGTGCCGAGATCGAAGTAGATGAGGTGGTTGCCGAGGGTGAGCTTGAGATCAGTGGCCCACGCGCGTGTGCGCAGTTGCTGCAGTCGGAGTTCGGAGGACTTGCGGTTGAGGATGGCGGCGCGTGTGAGGGTGTCGGCAGCCTTGGCGTAAAGGGCGCGCGTCTCCGGCGACATGGGTTTGCGGGCGATGCGGTCAGGCGCGCTGCGCAAGTCGGCCTTCACGCCGAGGTAATGGCCGAGTTGGGCGGTGGCTTCCTCGTATTGGGGCCAGATCATCAGCGCCTTCTCTGCCTCGGCGATGGACTCATCGATGCGCGAGCCGTCCGGTGCGCCCTGAAACAGGGCAAAGGCGAGTTGCTTGTGTGCCTTGGCGCTGTTGGGGGAGATGACCGTGGCAGCCTGCCAGATGGAGAGATCATTCTTCCAGTCGTTATTGCGCAAAGACGCGCGCAGGACGAACACCACGGCAATCATCGCGATGCTGACGGCGTAAAGGCTCCAACCGAGGCGTTTCCGCACGGCGAGACGCTGCTGATACGGCAGGTCCAGATGGTCGTTGAAAAGTACGGTCTCCGAACAATCCGCGAAAGGCGGGAGTTCTCCTTTGTAGGCCCACCACGGGGCGATGATGCTGCGCGTCACCAGATGAATCACCAGGCCGATCAGCGCGCACGTGCTTACCGCGGGAAGGTAGAGCCAGCGTTCTGAAAAGATGCTGTTGTTGACGCCAAGCAGGCTCAGATTGGACGCGAGTGTCAGCAAAAACAGGCCGATCCAGAAAACGAGCGCGCGCAGATGGCGGCGAGAGCGCCAGGTCGCGTAAAGGAGGCCCAGGATGCCGGCCAGTGCCAGCACGCCCAGCCAGTCTTCCACACGGCGAAACCCCGTATCCACGGGAACAATCTGGCTGAACGAATAGTCCGCGGAGAGCGATTGCGGGAGAACGAGCAGGTAGGCAGCTTTGGCTGTCAGGACACACGCGGTCAGCAGCCGGTCGAAAACATTGGACGCGGCCAGTGGGTTGTCCGCAAAGTTCACGTGCATTGGCTCCAGACGCAGCAGCACGACCAGCCGCACGGCCAGATAGACGCACCAGATTACGAACATCCAAAGGTAATTGCTGCGGAACTTCCGCAAAACGTTCTCCCAGAAGTCGCGCGTTGGATGTCCGCTGTAGCGCTTCCAGTCGAACAGCCAGTCGAACAAAATCACCAACGGCAGCAACACAACCGCGCTTTCCTTGGCCAGCAGCGCCAGGAAGAACAGGAGCCACGACGTGAGCCTCAGCAGCCATTTCAAGAACGCGCGATTTGCCAAAGCCACCTCGCCCAAATGGGCGAACAGCCCCAGTAACACGAGCGTCGTTGACAGCAGATCGGGCCGGCCAAGCACGCAGGTCACCGCTTCAGTGTTGGCGGGTTGGCATGCGAACAGGATGCCGGCGGCAAAGCCCGCGCGCGTCGACCGAAACACCACGGTGACGAGATAAAAGACGAGGATCGAATTAAGCGCGTGCAGCAGCCAATTCAGCGTGTGATAACCGACCGGATCGATCCCATTGCCCAACACGGTGTAGTTCAGCAGGAAAGACAGCGTGGTCAAGGGCCGGTAAAGGCCATCGTTGGTGACGAGTGGATAGCCGTAGTTCTTGCCAAAGATGTCGTCCAGATGATCGAGATCATGAAGGCGTGCGTCGCCTTGCAGCATCGTTCGCGCTTCGAAGAGCAGGTCGCTGGAGAACGTATTTGCATAGGCCAATGCCGCAGCCAGCAGAATCATCACGAGCAGAAACACGTCGTATTGAGCTGTCAGTTTCGGCAAGCCCCAGGCCCGGCCGGGCAGCGCGCTGGCGGACAACGCCCTTCGCGCGGCTTCGAACGGCGTGACGTCGAGTCTTGGGTCGTGTTCCGCCGGGGCAGGTGCGGGGGAAGCGACAGGCGCTGGCGGTACTGTATTCTGCGGGGCGTCAGGTGTCGTTGGGTCGGCCATGATGGTTATCGGTTGCGACTGCGGCTGGGAAGCGAGGTTTTCGTTGCCCTGCGTTGGCGACTTCGGGTTGTCGGAGTAAGGTTCATCGTGAATGCGAAAGCGGGGGTATTATAGAGGCCGGCGGATGGAGTGCAACCCTCGCGCTTGTCTTGCGGCGGCTCTTTGGCTAGACTCCGCGGACAGAAACCGGTCGGTCAGTTTGTATTTAGATGGTAATTATGAAGAAGTGGAACACGATTTTTCGTTCGGCGGTGGCGTTGTTGATTTGCTGGCTTGTGGCAGGCTGCAAAGACGATGAAGCCACACTGCGTCTCTTCCTCCAGGCATCCGACAGGTTGCCCGAGGCCCATCGCAAGACCGTCGTCATCAGCAATCCGCCGATGAACGTGGTCATCAACCAGTTGTCGGAGCTATCCGAATATGATCTGGCAAAGGCCATCGCGGTAAAAACTCCCACGCGCAAGCAACTCATCCTCCAATTCGACTCACACGGGCAGCGCGTGATCGAAACCTTTACCGCTGAGCATCGAGGCGAACTCTATGTGCTGACGATCAACGGCATTCCCATTGCCGCTCCGGCAATCCGTGAGGTGATCCATAATGGCACGTTGGTCATTGATGTGGATCTGGCAGACGCGGACCTCGACAAGATTGTCAGGGGCCTCAACGGCTCCGCCACGAGAGAGCATACGCTCGACAGGATGTAAACAGCCTGTCGTGCAGAGCGATTGGGCCAGTGCTTTTGCCGCAGAACCGTAATAGTGTCGCCATTGACACTTTTTGGCGGAAAATGTTATTCTTCAGGCCGTTTCCGGGTGGTTTCATTCGGTAAACGAGGACGTAATGGGTTATGGAAGAGCTGCTCAACAGCAATGTGTTGGTGCTGAACCGACTCTGGCAGGCGGTCAATATTTGCTCGGTTCGACGGGCGTTGACGCTCCTGTTTGAGGGCCACGCCGAGGTCGTATGCGCGGAGAACGGCGCGTTCAACACATTCGACTTCCACGAATGGCGCGACTTCTCCGATCGCTGCCCGCAAGAAGCGGAGAGCATCCACACAGTCCGGTTTCGCATTCGCATTCCCAAAGTGGTGCTGTTGCTCTTCTTTGACCGGCTGCCGCAGAAAGAGGTGAAATTCACCCGCCACAACATTTTCGAGCGCGACGCCAACACATGCCAGTATTGCGGCAAGGTGTTTGAGCGGCGCGACCTGAACATTGACCACGTCATCCCGCGCGATCGCGGCGGCACCACGGTCTGGGACAACGTCGTCTGTTCCTGCATCCCGTGTAACACCCGCAAAGCCAACCGCACTCCGGTTGAAGCGGGCATGCGGCTCATCCGCAAGCCCAAGCGGCCGAAGTGGCGGCCGTTCGTGCAGGTCACCGTCCCCAAGCCCGACGATAGCTGGAAGCATTTCCTCGACATCGCCTATTGGAACGTGGAACTCGGCGAGGAAGTGTCGTAGCGGACGGCTGGCAATCATTTCTGGAATCAGCCTCGGTGCATCGCATCGAGGCTGATTGCTTTTTGACACCCTCCACCAACCTCGCTACAGTCGTTCCGTGGATGTTCAACTCCAAAACAAGTTCGACCGTCTCCGTGAAATGCTGCGGGGTTACGGCAGTGTGCTCGTCGCCTACAGCGGCGGCGTGGATTCGGCCTTTCTGGCGCGCGTTGCCCACGACACACTGGGTGCAAAGGCGCTCTCGGTGATCGCTGACACGCCCAGCCTGCCGCGGCGCGAATTGGCTGAGGCGCTCCAACTTGGCAAAGAGTGTGGCTTTCCGGTTCGCGTCGTGAAGACCAACGAGTTCAGCAACGCCGATTACGTCGCCAATCCACCGAACCGTTGCTACTTCTGCAAGCACGAGTTGTTCGACAAGCTCGTGCCCATCGCGAACGCCGAAGGTATCGGGGTGATTGTTCACGGCGAGAATGCCAGCGACATCGGCGACTTCCGGCCCGGCGCGGATGCTGCGGCCGAGTTTCAGGCTCGCGCGCCGCTCAAGGAAGCAGGTCTCACCAAGGCTGACATTCGTGCGTTGTCCGCCATGCTCGGCCTGCCTACCGCCAACAAGCCGCAAATGGCCTGCCTCAGTTCGCGCGTGCCTTACGGCGAGACTGTGACGCTGCAGGCGCTGGCGATGATCGAGGCAGCCGAGAATGCTCTTTGGAACCTGGGTTTCCACGACGTGCGCGTTCGGCACCATCGCGGCGGCGCCAACGGCACGGTGCCATTGGCGCGCATCGAGGTCGCGCCGGACCAGATTGCCCGCCTGACGGAGAACGGAGTCCGGGAAACCATCGTCAACCAATTGAAAGAAATCGGCTATACCTACGTGGCGCTCGATCTCCAGGGCTACCGCCGGGGCAGCGCGAACGAGGTGCTCCCGACCCAGCCTGCACCGGCTGTGGCACAGTGAGGCGATGCGCCGCTACGCTGAGTTGCCACACCCACATTACGAATCATCACAGTGTCTGAACACTCATCCAAACTAAAAATCGCAGGGCGCGAGTTTGCCTCGCGGCTGCTGTTGGGCACGGGCAAGTTCGCCTCCAACGAACTGATGCGCGATGCCATCGCGGCCAGTGGCAGCGAAATCGTCACCGTCGCATTGCGCCGTGCCGACCTCAGCGGCCAGCACGATCGCTTTGCCAACATCCTCGACTTCATTGACACCAAGCGTGTGCAACTCCTGCCGAACACCAGCGGCGCGATGAACGCGGACGAAGCCGTGCGCCTCGCCAAGCTGGCCCGTGCCGCGGGACTCGGCCATTGGTTGAAATTGGAGATTCATCCCGACCCGCACTACCTGTTGCCCGATCCGATCGAGACGTTGAGGGCCGCCGAAACGCTGGTAAAGGAAGGTTTTGTCGTGCTGCCCTACATCAACGCCGACCCGGTGCTGGCAAAGCGCCTGCAGGACGTGGGGTGTTCCACGGTCATGCCGCTTGGCTCGCCCATTGGCAGCGCCCGCGGTATCGAAACCCGCGCGCAGATCGGGATCATCATCGAACAGGCCACCGTCCCCGTTGTGGTGGACGCGGGGCTTGGCGCGCCGTCCCACGTCGCTGAAGCGATGGAAATTGGCGCGGATGCCGTCCTCATCAACACCGCCATCGCGGTCGCCAGCGACCCTGTTCGTATGGCGCGCGCGTTCAAAGCCGCTGTCGAAGCTGGCCGCGAGGCGTTCGAGATCGGCCTTGCGCCGCGCTCGATCGAGGCACAACCTACAAGCCCGCTCACGGGGTTCCTGGAGCGGTGACCGGAGCTGTTCCCATGACGACGGTCGGTGAGTTTACCCACCAAGCCGAAGCGTCACTGGCACTATCGCGGTTGCAGGCGGCTGGAATTGACGGGTTCTTGTTTGATGAGATCAGCCTCGCCGTCGTCGGTGCGGGCACGACTGCAATTCCGGTTCGATTGGAAGTATCCGACGAAGATGCCGAAAGAGCGGGGCGCATTTTGCGAGGCGGGGAAGGGGCGGGGCCGCTACCCTATAATTTCATTCCGCCGGAGCAGACAGAAATCGTGGAGGACAATTTCACAAAAGTCACCGGCAAGGCGGTTGGCTCAGCCTTTATCACAGGTGGCATCGTGACGCTGATTACGCTCGGCCTGCCTGCGTTGGCCGCGATGGTCAGCGGCGCGGGGCGTGTGCCGAGCATTGGAGGTCTATTGGTTATGTTTGCCATAGGTGGGGTGGCGGGCGTGATCGTGCACATTTGTCGTGAGGGACTGAAGGAGGCGGAAGACGCAGAAGAAAACCCGTGCGGTGATTCGGCTCCTCCCGAGAAGCTGGTCGGCCATCGCTGATTCTGCGACGCGAGGCGGTGTCGGGTATTCTTGCGCAACAGGGTGGCTTCGGGCTAACCTTCTCCCATGCAACAAGTGAACAGTTTGACGAACACCGCCGTGGCCGGGGCGGGTGTGGTTTTGTCGGGAGGCGAATGAGCTTCGTCAACGTTCTCAATGGACTCCCGCTCGCAGATCTCGCGCAACTCGCCGAGCGCGCGACGGCGGCTGACGTGGAGCGCGCACTGGGCCGGGGCGACCACCGTTCTCTCTCCGACTTCGCGGTGTTGATTTCGCCGGCGGCGGCGCCCTTCCTGGAAACGATGGCGCGAGAGAGTCATGCGCTGACGGTGAGGCATTTCGGCAAGGCCATGCGCATGTTTGCGCCGGTGTATCTTTCCAACGAGTGCGTCAACAACTGCCAATATTGCGGTTTCTCGCGCGACAACGCTGTCCTGCGCACCACGCTGACGGTGGAGCAGGTGATGACGGAAACGCGGCATCTGGTGGCGGAAGGGTTTCGAAACATCCTGCTTGTGGCGGGTGAGCATCCGAAGTTTGTATCGAACAACTATCTGCGCGATTGCGTGGCGGCGCTGCACGCGGCAAGTGTACCGAGCATCAGCATCGAAGTCGGGCCACTGGAAACGGACGATTACCGGCCCATTGCCGCGGCGGGTTGCGAAGGTGTGGTGGTTTACCAGGAGACCTACAACCGCGACGTGTATCGTGAGATGCATACGTCGGGACCGAAGAGGGATTTTGACTGGCGGCTGGAGACAGCGGAGCGCGGTTATGCAGCGGGCTTCCGACGGCTCGGCATCGGTGCGTTGATCGGCCTCTGGAAGTGGCGCGAGGAATCCATTGCGTTGGCGGCGCACGCCGAGCATCTGCTGAAGAATTGCTGGCGCGCCCAACTCACGGTGTCGCTGCCACGGCTGCGGCCGGCGGCAGGCGAGTTCGAGCCGCGTCATCCAATGAGTGACCGCGAGATGGTGCAGTTCGTATGCGCGCTGCGGCTGACTTTTCCGCACGTTGGCATTGTGCTGAGCACCCGCGAGTCGGCGCGGCTGCGCGACGGGCTGGTTCCGCTCGGCATCACGATGATAAGCGCCGGCAGTCACACGGAACCGGGTGGTTATACAGGCGCAGGCAGCGAAGAACTGCACCGGACGGAGCGTGGCAGGAGGATCGAGATCGGAGCGGTCTCGGCCGGGAGCGCACATTGTTCAGCCGCAGAGCAATTTGTGATAGCGGACGAGCGCTCGGCGGCGGACGTGGCCGACAGGCTTCGTTCGCTAGGTTACGAGCCGGTCTGGAAGGACTGGGATCCCGCATTGTCAGAGAGTGTGCTGCCATGAAAGCGACTGCCAACATCACAGCGAACGGTAAAGCGACGGTCATCGAATTGCCGTGCCGAATCACGGATTTCATCCAGCGACAGGGTTTGGACCCGCGCATCGTCATCGTCGAATACAACGGCGAACCGCTGCGCCGCGACCAGTTTGCAGGGGTGGAACTGAAAGAGGGTGACAAACTGGAGGTCGTCCGCATTGTGGCCGGCGGCTGAGTCGCTTATGGATTGGTTCTACGCTTTCATCATTGGTGTCGTCGAAGGCATCACGGAGTTTCTGCCGATCTCGTCCACCGGGCACCTGCTTATCCTTGAGCACGCGCTGGATATCCGAAAAAGCGACCTCTTCAACGTTGTGATCCAATGCGGTGCGGTGGTGGCGGTGCTTCCGTTGTTTCCTGACCGGCTGCGGGACGCCTTCTGCGGCTGGCGCGAACCGAAGGCGCGCGACTTCATCATCAAGCTGGCGGCGGCGTTTGGAATCACCGGCGTCGGCGGCGTCATTCTGGAAAAAAACCATTTCAAGCTGCCAGAGGAGACGCTGCCGGTCGCGCTCGCGTTGATGATCGGTGGCGTGTTGTTTCTGGTCATCGAATGGTGGCTCGAAGACAAGGAACCGACCACGGGCGTGACGTGGGCCGTGGTCGCGGCTGTGGGTGTGGGACAACTGATGGCTGCGGTGTTTCCTGGTTCCTCTCGCTCTGGGACGACCATTTTGTTGATGCTGGCGCTGGGCATGAGCCGTTTTGCGGCGACAGAGTTTTCGTTTCTCGTCGGCATTCCCACGATGCTGGCAGCCGGCGGCCTGAAGATATTCAAGGCATTGCATCATCCGCCGCCGGGAACCGAACCGGAGAACTGGCTGCTGCTTTTGTGGTGCACGGTGGTTTCTGCGGTGGTGTCGTTCATCGCAGTGAAATGGTTGTTGCGCTACATCCAGACGCACACGTTCGTGGGGTTCGGCTGGTACCGTATCCTCGCGGGCGTGGTGTTGCTGTTCTGGGCTGTGAAATGACCGAAGTGGGGGACTGTGTTGCAGCCCGGGGTGGACGTGTTTAGATGAACTTCGCCAGCAGCGGCGCAATGGCGAGAGCAGGGAGGAAGTTTGCAACGGGAAGCCGCTTGATCTCCAGCAGCATGAGTCCAATGCCGACAATCACAAGGCCGCCGACGGCGCTCATCTCGTTGATCATCGGATCGGTCAGTACGCGTTGCAGGGACGCGGCGGCGAGGGTGATGCCGCCCTGATAAACCAGCACCGATACGGCGGAAAATAGAACGCCCCAGCCAAGTTCGGCAGCGAACACCAGCGCGGAGAATCCATCCATGAACGCTTTGATGGCGAGCGTCTTATAATTGCCACTCACTCCATCCTCGATGGAACCGAGCACCGCCATGGGGCCGACGCAGAACAGCAGGCTTGTTGTCACAAAGCCTTCAGTGAAGCGGTCGTTGTCGCCCCGTTTGAATTTCGTCTCCAACCAGTGTCCCAGCGCGTCCATCCTATCCTGCAAGCGCCACCATTCACCCAGCAGCGCGCCGATGAGCAGGCTGCCGA
The DNA here is from genome assembly GCA_016235595.1 of Verrucomicrobiota bacterium. Taxonomy (GTDB): domain Bacteria; phylum Verrucomicrobiota; class Verrucomicrobiia; order CAIQCK01; family CAIQCK01; genus CAIQCK01. The sequence continues at coordinate 246,746 of JACRJX010000040.1, read as the reverse complement.
GCAGGATGAAAATATTGGCGGTCTTGAGCGCCATCTGGGCGCCGAGCAGGAGCGTGATCAGGCCCAGGCATTGCAGGACGATGCGCTGAAACCGCTCCGGCAAGGCACTGTGCAGGTATAGCCCGACAGAGCCGCCCGCGAGAACCGTGCCAACATTGATCAAAGTACCGATCACGCGACAACTCTAGCGGAAGTTGCGAAAACTCTGCAATAGCGCACGAACATCGGCGGACTTTGGCATGGAGTTGCAGGTCGGTTTCTCGCTTGCAATCTCAGGCGGCGACCCGAGAATCGGCGCGTGTGAGAACTCTGCGCGTGCTCGGGATTTATGCGGCTGCGGTGCTGGCGACGGCTCTGGTGTTGTCATTTCCAGTGCAATCAGTCTGCGAGCACTTTGGCTGGTTTGCGGGCAAGCCATGGGACAAGTTTTTCCGGCGCTGCGCGATGATCATGGCGGTGGTGGGTTTGTGGCCGATGCTGAGGACGCTGGGCATGGCGACCTGGGAGCAAGTGGGTTTGAGATCGCCGCCATTACTGATATTGATGCGCACTGCTGCCGGCTGGATGCTGGCTTTTTTGATGGTTAATTTGCTCGGAGGGGTGGCGTTGTTCGCGGGTGATCGTGTATGGAATGGTTTTGCGTGGGCGGATGTGCTGAAACCGTTGGCGGTGGGTGTAGGAGTAGGGGTGTTCGAAGAATTGTTTTTCCGGGGAGTCATCTTCGGCGCGTTGCGCCGCGAATGGGGCGTGGCGCGGGCGCTGTGGGTGAGCAGCCTGCTCTATGCGGTGTTGCACTTTTGGAGTGCGCCGCCCAAAGAGGTGGCTGGCGTGTTGCCGGCCATCGTGTCGTTAACAGCGCTGGGAGCGTTGTTGACGTGGTGTTACGTGCGGTCAGGATCACTGTTCCTGTCCGTGGGCGTTCATGCGGGAGCGGTGACGGCGCTGCGCATATTGCTGACGGTGACGGAGGAGGGCAGACAGGATGTGGATTGGCTTTTCGGATCAGGCGCGTTTGTATTGGTGAATGGCGCAGCCGCGTGGCCGGCATTGTTGTTGTTGTGGCTGGCGCTGGCGGGTTTTGAGCGGGTAATGACAAGGAGCTATGGTCGGGGCGATCAAAAATTGGGCAAGAATCGCGCTGGAGATACTTTACCCGGCTGATTGCGCGGTCTGCAAAGGCGCGCGCGAGCCGGGGAGTCGCAGCATGCTTTGTGAGAAGTGTCGCAAGGAGTTGCGGCCATTGCCAGGGCCGTTCTGCGAGCGGTGCAGCCTGCCGTTCGATGGCGCGATCGGCGGGAATTTCAAGTGTTCGCACTGTGCGGACAAGGCTTTCGCTTTCGATCGCGCTGTCTGTGCCTGCCGATTGACGGGCGCGGCGCGTGAGTGCATTCACCGGTTCAAATACGACCGAGCGGTCTGGTTGGGGGCGGAATTGGCAGAACTGCTCATCGCGGCGGCTCAAGAGCGGATCGCGTGGAAAAAGGTGGATTGTGTCGTGCCGGTGCCGTTGTTTCCGGCCCGGGAGAGGGAACGACATTTCAATCAAGCGGAGTGGTTTGCGCGGCGCTTGGTGCGGGCACTGCCAGCGACGCTGAGCGTCGGGAACTTGCGGCGGAGTCGCGACACGGCGACGCAGGCGTTCCTCAACGCGGCCGAGCGGATGGAGAACGTGCGAGGCGCGTTCACGGCAAGGCGGCCGGCAGAGTTTATGAAACGGCGTGTGGTGGTCGTGGACGACGTATTTACCACTGGAGCCACGACAAACGAGTGTGCTAGGATGTTACGTACCGCGGGGGCCGAATCGGTGACAGTGCTGACGGTGAGCCGCGGTTGAATTGTCACAAGACCTATGGTTGAAGCAAAAAAATCAAAAATGCCCAAAGTGCCGGCCAAGCGGGTGGAAATACCGCAAGGGCTTTGGACCAAGTGCAAGTCCTGCGGCGAGGCCGTTTACACGCGGGAATTGGATCAGAACCTGCGGATTTGCCCCAAGTGCGGCTTTCATTTTCCGCTGGGCGCATGGCAGCGAATCGCGTCGCTGGTGGAGCAGGGGAGTTTCCAGGAGATGGACAGCGAGATGATCTCGGTGGACCCACTGAAGTTCACCGGCGTTTCGTCTTACACCGACAAGCTGAAGCAGAACCGCGAGGAAACCGGCTTGAAGGACGCCGTGATCACGGGGCTCGGCCTGATCGGCACGCATCGTGTTGGCTTGGCGGTAATGGATTTCCGTTTCCTTGGCGCGAGCATGGGTTCTGTGGTGGGCGAGAAGATCACGCGGACGATTGAGCAAAGCACCAAGGAGCGGATTGCATGCGTCGTGGTCAGCGCCTCTGGCGGCGCGCGGATGTATGAAGGAATGCTTTCGTTGATGCAGATGGCCAAGACATCGGCGGCATTGACGCGTCATATGCAGGCGCGGCTGCCCTATATCAGCGTGCTAACGAACCCGACCTACGCGGGCGTGATGGCCAGCTTTGCCAGCCTGGGCGACGTCATTGTGGCGGAACCCAGCGCGATGATCGGGTTCGCCGGGCCGCGCGTGATCAAGGACACGACGCAGTCGGAATTGCCGCGAGGTTTCCAAACGGCGGAATTCCTGCTGGAGCGCGGGTTGGTTGACCTGGTGGTTCACCGCAAGCAGCTCAAGACAACCTTGGCGAAGGTGATCGATTACCTGTTGCCCGAGGCCAAGCCGGCAGTGGCGGGGTAGCGGAGCGCGACGCAGTGTTGGGCGGCCGTGACCGAATCAGGGCGTCACGAGGACCTTGCGAAGCGCGTCAAGCCGGGCGGTGCCTTCACCGTGCGGCGGTGGCAATGCGGGGACGAGCCAGCCACCTTCGTCCAGTTCGTTCCAGGCGTAGATGAGCACCAGTTCGGTGCCGTTCTTGCCGGGATGCTTCTTGAACCACGAGACGCCGCGGCCGACATGTGCGGCGATTTCGTCGGGGGTTCCCGCTTTGTAGTAATAGCTCATGGCGTCCTCCTTTTGGTGGAAGCTTTCCCATGAGACGGGGTTCATCACGCGCGTGCGGCGGTCCCAACCGGTCATGCAGATGGGAGCGACTGGCAGGCCCGTGGCCTCGCAAGCCTCCCAGAACGTCTCTGCGCGCGCCGCCAGTTCTGAAAACGGTCCGGCTTTCGCGCTGCCGGAGACGGCATATTGGCTCCACGCGTCAGCCTGCAACTGGTTGTAATACTTCATGCTTGTTTTGGGGGAACCGACACAGAGCGCGACCCAGGGTTTGCCCAATCCGCACTTCTTCAGTTCGCCGCAGAATCTCTGCCAGCGTCCATTGACGAGCTTGTCAACGAGCGGGCCAGTCAGGAAACCCATGTAGAACACCGGGCGGTTTCCTTCCACCTTCAGGTAGTTGGGTTGTTTGACCATCCGCAAGACGTGCGCCCAATACGCCTCCTCCGCCTCTTCGTTCGCGATGCGTCCGTATGCCGGCCACAGCGGCAGGTAGAGACAGAACTTGAGCTTGTCGCGGTTCTTGCAGGTCAGGAACGTTTTGATCGAGTAGCTCAGGGGGCAGTCTTCGGGATACGCGGTGAACGCCCAGTAGTTCAGTCCGCCGTGGACGGCATAGTCGATCTCCTTCTCGATGACCGCCGTCGAGTTCCCGTTGAACTCCTTGGCGCTTCCGTCGGCGTTCAAGGTTGTGAAAAATGGCCACCGGTAACGCCATTTGTCTGGCGCGAGCGAGCGACTCGTCTCTTTGCCAGGGTCCTGGCTCACCTTTCGATTGCGCGAGGCGTCAAACCCCGGGTACTCGACCGAAGTTGGAAGCCGCGTTGATGCGGGAAGTGTCCCATACCACGCATCCCACCGGATGGCCCCGACCAGCGGACGGCTTTTGGGCGCTGATTTCAGCAACAGCGTGCCGGCCTGTTCGAGACGCCAGTTCTCGGCGAGTGTGCCCTCCCAGCAGTGCCACTCGCGGAACTCGCTGCAAAAGGCTCCCATGTTGAAGGAAATCTTGAGGTCGGACGCGGGAGCCAGTCCCAGTTGCGCGAAAGGAATGGCCCATTCCCCGCGCCAGCCTCTCCCGAACAATGCGCCACGAGGACCTGGAATCGAGCGGGCGGCAAAGCGTGTGGCTTTGCCTAACCGTTCCGCGGCGTCCGCCGGCGCACCGGCGTCCGTGGAACTTTGGAGCGCGCCGCATGCATAGCCGCGCACCACGAAAGTGGCAGGCTTGCCATCGGGCGTCTTGCCTGCGATGCAGATTTCCACACCATCATCTTTGCCCCAGACTGAATTCGTGCTGACCTTCGCAGGCCCGAACATGGTCACGTTCGCCGCGACGTAGAGGCAAGTGTCGTCATAGGCAAACTTGGCAAGTACCGGCGCGCCACCGACGGTGAAGCGGGAAGGCTCACGATCAAGCGTCTGGAGTTTGCCAGGCCACTCGGTGGTCTTGATTTCGCCATCAATGATCGGCGCAGCCGCCACGCGCTCGGCGACGGCTGAATGTGTCTTGCGCCCCGGCGCGGGTTCGGTCGGGACCGTGTTGCTGATGGTGAACGGCTGCTGCGCACCGTCTTTGCCGGCCCCCCCGCGAAAGATAACGTTGTCCTTCCACACGCGAATGCCGTTCGGTTGGCTTACCCTGAGTTTGCCGGGGACGAACAGTGTGTTGCGTTCGAAGGTGCATCCCACGGAACGTGCAAACGACACGGTCATGTCGCCGTCGGCGATGAACACGTTGTCGCGCACGGTGATGTTGCGCGTAATATGGTTGTGGGTCGGCATCGACACACCCTGCGCGACGTTGCGCTCGATGATGCAATCGCGCGCGCCTTCGTCGAGGTAGTAGGCGGATGCGCCAAAGCCCTTGCCAAACTCCACCACATCGCGAACCACGTTGCCGCGAATGATGCAGGTGTCCATGTTGCCGTAGATCGCCGCGCCGTCGTGCAACTCGCGCATCACGCGGTAGATCAGGTTCTCTTCAATCAGGTTCCCTTTGCCGCCACCGCCACTGATGATCCCGGAGTAGGGGGCATCATGGATTTCGTTGCGGTAGATATGCAACTTACTGCCGCCCAGCATCGTCGCGGCGGCGCTCGGATAATACACACCGAGATGGTGGATGTGGTTGTTGGCGATAAGCGTATCGGCGCCACTGATCTTCGCGCCACACGCGCCCACATGGTGAATCTTGCAGTTGACGACGCGGCTGTCGGAGAGATTGTACGCATTGAAGCCGACTCCTCCCACGTTGCAGATCTCGAGATTCTCGAACGCGCATTGCCGGGCTTGCACGGCATGGACAGCACCGTCGAAGGCTGTGGCGCCGAAACTTGCCAGCTTCAGGGGCGCCGTCGTCGCCTGTAACGTCAGGCTGCGGAGGGTGATATTCGTCACGGGTTTTTGTCCCGTTCCTGCGAGATAGATGATTCGCTCAACGGTCGGGGCGACAATCTTGAGCTTCGACATGTCTTCACCCGGCGACGGCCAGTACACCAGTCGGCCCGCAGTGCGGTCGAGATACCACTGGCCGGGACGGGTCATGCCCTCGCGCGTGTTGAAGATCACGTATTTTCTCCGGTTCAGCGCCCCGGGCGGCCAGGAGGGTTCCTGGGAAAGGATCAACGCGTGCCGTTGAATGTCGTTACTGGTGACGCCGACCAGCGATTCGGCCCACATGTGATACATGCGCACCTCGGCATTCTTCACGTCGAGCGTCGCTGGAATGTCCTTGGGATCATAAGGCATCGTGGTCGATTCTTCGTGTGTGGGTTTGCGTTCCCAGTGCCCCGCCACGGCAGGCAGCAACGGCAGATTCCACGTGCCGAGATTATCGAAGGTGTTGGTCGCCGGGTAGCAGGCGCGGTCTGCCAGCCGTCCGTTGACAATCAGCGCACGGAAATCCCACGTCCCTTCCTTCACGCCCGGCAACTCGGCATACCAAAGACAATCGCCGTCACGTTTCCAATTGGTCACGAGCTTGCCACCGTAGAGTGTTGCCTTGCCGGCGGATTCCGCCTCGATGGTCAGGCCGTTGTCGCGGGCATTCAATTCCAGCGGCTTCGTCTGGAAGTAATCACCTGCCATCATGACGATACGATGCGATCCCGGGGCCGCTTTCCGTGCCGCATCGCGCGCCGCCTCCAGTGTGGCAAAAGGTTTCTCCTTTGTGCCGGCGTTAGCGTCGTCACCTTTGGGAGCTACATAAAACGGCACAGAACTTGCCGTATCAGCCTGGCCATTTACACCACCCATCAGCAACATGGCTAAACAACCGAAAAGGAAGGTTTTCATTTTCATTAGGATTCTTCGTTACGTGTGCTGTTCTTACTTGCCGAGGCGGCGTTTTTCATCCGCTGTTTTTACCACAACCATCTGATGGATGGCGAATCCTGGCACTGCGATTTCCAAACGGCTGTTCTCATACTTCCAGTGGGTGAGCGGCTGGTTCTGTGGTTGGAGCGTCACGGATGCCGGGCGGCCTTCCAGCCGCAGGCTCACGCGGCAGGCTGGTGCTGCGGGAATGTCCGTGATGATTCGCTCCGGGCGCAGCCCACGCTGCCCATCTTTCACCACGCCGGGGTAGAGCACGGCGGCGTTGTAAGTCGAAGTTGTGCGTTTACCCTCCGCCAGATTCACAAGATGCACCACCTGTTGGCCTTCCCTCTCTCTAAGCATGACCTCGACACAGGCCGGCGCATCAGTGACCAGACGGCGGTCAGAAGGCGGCAGGGTCGATTCGATCACCTTGTCCACGAGCGTTGCGGGAACCCTCTGCCGGTCGTAGCGCGACATCAGCGGCACCGCTGCATAGAAGACTGTGCCACGCCCCACGGCGCATTTCGTCAGGAGCGGGACTCGTTTCCCGTCCAGGGTCGACACCTGCATTAGTGTTTGGGCGGTTGAACACTCCACGCGGCACAGGTTACGCACAAACTGCAGCGCAGGGACCTCGCCGACAACGGCGAGGGTTTCCGGTTTATTGTCACCGGCTGCAACAGTGACCCCAAACGTTTTTTGAAGCTGCGGAGTCAGTCCCATGCCCGACCACAAGACCCGGCCGCCCCTCTCAAGAAACGCGAGGATGCCCGCCGCAACGGCGTCGGTAACCGCCTCAGGATCTTCGACGATCAGCAACGGACTGCGGACGTCATGTTCGGTGAGCCGCCAATCGGGGATCAGTTCATAGTTCAGGTGCCGGGAGGCCAGCTCGGCGATGACGCCGCTGACATGCCGATCGCTGCTCACAAAGCTCTTGGCGGACTGGCGGGTGGCGGCATAGTGCGCAGCCGCGCTATGCAATACCGCGACATCGGGCAACCGCGTGCCCAGGCACCACGGTTGGCATGCCCGCAGGAACGGCGTCACATCGCGGGCCATCGCTTCGACCCATTCCTTGCGCAGCGCTCCTTCAGGCGTGGGGATATCCCAGAGGGAGAACCGTCCACCGTTGGCGATGATCACGGCCATTTCCTGCTGGATTTGCCCGGCGGGCTTGGGCCTGACGGCAGTCGCGACGCCGCCTTTTACGGATTGCGGGTCGGCTACGACGAACTGGGTCATCAAGTCATAAGGCAGACGCTGGGAGTCGAACCAATGCGCCAACGGGGAGAGCGACTCCACGTGATTGCCGATGTCGCTCGTGAGGTAGCCCAGGCCTCGTGGCGGTTTCTCGGGCATCATCAGATGGTATGTGTTGTTGATCCCCACGAGGCAGTGCGGATCGATCCTATGGATTTCTGAGATCGTTGAGGCAATGAACTCGCGGAAGATTTGCCGCTGCATCTCATGGTAGTCCGCCCAACCGGAGTCTGCGTTCGTGCGGGGTGGGGGCAGATGGGTTTCACGTTCGAAGCGTGCCCGGCAGGCAACGCAATAACACGGGCGCACGGTATGGGCGGTGCCGTCAAACCAAAAGCTGTCCGGACGATAGGTCGCCATGATCTCGCGGATCATGGGCCAAAGGTATTTCTCGGCCACACCGGAATGGAAACACATTCCCCGACCCAGCGGTTTGCCGTCGGGGTCAGTCCGGATCCATTGCGGCTGGGTGGCTGCGATCCGACCGTCATTGCCGAGATTGAAGTAAACGCCAAACCCATAATTGCCGCGCCGTGCCACATCGCGCCAGACTCCCAGCACATCTCCGCGCAACCTGGATGGCGCGAAACCGATTTTCGTCGGATAGGTGGTCCAGCCGGGATTTCCCTTGGCGTGCATCTGGATCATGTCTGGCTTGCATAGAGCGACCAGTCTCGCCGTTTCATCCACGTTGGCATCGCGGCCAACCTCCTCATTGCCGAAGATGTGGTGGTCTTCGTGCAGAATGAAAAAACTCTCCTCATACCTGTTTCCTGCGAAGACCGGTAACACGACCACCAACCAGAAGGCGGCGAGCAATCCAGCCACAACACGCGTCCGCGTCATCTTGCTCCTTCTTGGCTGACGTAGACTCATCGGGTTTATTCCATCAAGAACACAGCCGTGGAATACTGCGGCAGGGTGATTGTAAAGGCGCGGATGTTTTCGCCGATCATCTGCTCGGTTGTGATTTCGGTAACCTTCCGGTACGTCTTTGGCAAAATGATTCGTTTGGTCCCCGCCGTCCGCGTATGGAGCATCAGCCACGACTCGTTTGTCGAAAGCACGTCACCGCAGTCGGTGTAAACATGGACACCGGCCTCCTGGTACAGTTTCCGCAACTGATCGGAGGTTACCCCCGGAATCGCGGAGAAGACCGACGTCCACCCTGGATGCTTCTTCAGCGCCATCACCATCTTGTCCTTCAAGACCCCCGTTCCTCGCGCCAGTTCGCGCACGTCCTTGTCCGGGCGCACCGTAAACAGGCTCTTCTGCCGCTTCGCGATACCGACTGTCTGGCCGGAATCGGTCAACACGCCCTGCAGCATCCCTTCTTCCACCGGATCAAAACCGAAACCGGTGAGCGCCCCCATCAGTGCCAGTGACAGATTCTCCTGCGAGGCGTACCCCGGCGCGTAGAACCAGAGCAGCGTCCGGCCATCCGACCGCAGCGCCTCGACCGACTTCCGTTGCTGGTCAGTCAAATAGAAACAGTCCAGGAAGACGAACACCTTGTACCCTCGATCACGAATGGCGTCGAGATCGTCGACCAGATACCAATCAAACGGCGCGCCGGTGCGGTAGAACTCGCCCATCTGATCGTGGTACAGGCCGTAGGAAATCTCATTGTCTGGAGTCTGCCGGTATCCCAGGTAGAATTCGCTCTCGGGCGCGGAGATCACCGCCACTTGCGCGTTGCGCCGACGCGAGCAGGTCATTGCGACGTCGGCCCATTTCTTCATCCGTCCAATCGTGTCGACCAGTACCGGATCGCGGAACCAGCCGCCGTTGAGATCCATGTACCAGAGTCCAACGCCATGGGTCACCGTGTTGCCGAACTCGCGGTAGAGCAGCGCCTGTGTCTCCGTCACTGTGTTGACGTGGCACCGTCGATCGGGCTTGGCCTTGCGCTTTTCGAGATACGTCTGGTCGTCGCCCTCGTCGATGAAAAGCTTTCCGTGCAAGGCCGCGCTGGCCAGGTATTGACGCATCTCGCCGTCCCCGCCCAACGCACGGCGGTAATAGGTGTGTGGCGCCGACAACATGTCCACGTGGGGTGAGCGCAGCAGCTTGCTGACGCCGCGGTGATCGCACTCGATGGGCCAGTTCTCGTCCATCGTGTAGCCGAAGAACACCACTGTCGGCAAGGTGTCACGGCTCTCCTCTTTGACGATTCGGCAGTAGTGGTCAACCATCTCCACCGCCACCTCGTTGTGGCACTCGAAGTAGTCCATGACGGCCCGTGATTGTTGCGGGTCGCGCCACGGCCCGGCTGTCGTCTGCAAACGTTGCTTCATGCCGGGAACCTGAACGGCTTCGAAGGTCAGCGCGCCATCCTTCCACGCCGCACGCAGGCGGGCGGGATCGTTCCCGTACTTGGTGCGCAGGTATTTGATCAGCCGCTGGCGCATCGGCTCGGAAACGTCAGACGCAGCCGGCGGCTTGGCCTGTGAGAAATAGGCGTCCCAGTAAAAGTTCTCACCCCACGGGCCGTTGGTCACATGGATGCCCATCAGCCGCTGGCCGTAGTCGGCGTCCAACATGTGCCGGACGGCGCGTCGGTAGGCTTGCCCCGTCTCGTCACGGCACTTCTGTGATGCGAAGGACTCGCGTGGCTTGTTCGTTTGTCCTCCCGAGTATTGACATAACTCGCCGGGGTTCGCCTTGGCCCACCAGTCGGGGGCCGTCGCGAAAAGCCGTGGCAGAACGAACGCGTGGCGATTATACGAGAGCAGCTTGCGAATCTCCGCGTCCTGAAACTCCGTCTCGACGCGGCCATCCTGCTTCCAGTACGGGTGCGCGTAGTGTTGGAAGGAACCGAAAAAGCTGAAAAGGTTAATCCCGGCCTCCGAGAAATGTTCAATCTCGTAGGCCTCGGGCTGCCACTGCCAGAAGATCATCGGGGTGACCGGCTGGCCGTCTTTCCACAGTCCCGGCATGCCGCGCCACTCCCTCACGGACCATACCGGACGCGTGCTGGAAGCCTGCGGCACCGTGTCCGCCGCCAGTGCCAGCGTCGTGGCGCTCAACATTGCTGCGAGTCCGATGGCGAGTGTTTTCATCGGGTTCTGTTTCTTGTGCGTTCAACGGACATCAATTTCGTACCACACCGTCTGGTACTGTGGTCCATCACAATCCGCGAGCCGATGCCGGAAGATTGCCATACCAGGCATCCCATCGGATGGCCCCGACCAATGGATGGCTCTTGCCGGGGTTTTCTCCAGCGCAGAGCGTGAGCACGTCCATCGCGACGATTACGCAAAACAACATCAACGCGCGTTTGGTTTTTATCGGGGAATGTTTTCCAGTGGTTTCTCTCACTTGCCGAGAACGACTTGGCGGATGGCCTTCAGATACGCGCCGTCAGGGTCGTCCTTGCACGGCACGAGCCAGCCGCCTTCTCCGATCTCGTTCCACGCGTAGATCAGCGCGAGCCGATCCTTGGTTGCCTGCGCCGGGTTCGCATCCATCCACTGCGCCATCTTCGTCAACATCCCGCCAAACGCTTCGGGCGTGCCTTTGTCGTAATACCACGAAACCGTCGAGCCTTTCGGTCCAAGGCCGCCGATTCCTTCCCAGGGCCGCCGATCCCATCCCTGCGTTGCCACCGGGATGAACGGTTGTTCGGGCGTGCCATGCCACGCCTGGACGTTCGCGTCGATCAATTTCTGGTAGGGGTGTCTTTCGGAGCTCTTGCTGCCCCACGTCCCCTTCGGCGTCACGTTGTAGTTTGTCCGCAGCGAAAACCCGTCTTCAACCTTGCCGCTGGCACAGCCTGTGACTGCCACGCCGGGGAAGCCCGCTTTGCGAGCCGCCTCTTGCAGGTAGGCGAGCCCCTCCTTGTTGGCGCCTCGCGGCGAGAAGATCACCAACAACGGTTTGCCATCTACGCGCAGATAGCTCGGATGCTTGAACAGGGTCATCCAATAGTCGGCTGCCTGTTTCCACGCCTCCAGCCCAACGATCTCAAACCCGCCGTGATTGGCCACGAGCAGGCAGAACTCCATCCGCTTGTTGTTCTTCGCCTGCATGAACAGGCGCATCGGCAGATGCTTCGGGTCGTCCTCGATGGACTTCACGTTGATCGGGCCTTTGTTGTCGTGCCAATACCAGCAGAACGAGTAGAACGCCACACCGTGATCCGCCGCGAGGGCGATTTGCCGCTCCATCAATTCCTGCGTGTCATCGCGCCATCCCCAGAGCGGCGTGCGGCCCGCAAACTCAGTAGCCAGCCTCTTGGTGTAATGGGTCGGCATTCCCTTGGCCCATGCGTTCTCCGGCTTGCCGTCGTCGAAGGCACACTTGCCCGCCCAACCGGCGAAGTAATACGCGCCGAGTTTCATGCGGGGTTTCGCGTCTTGTCCATCGGCGGTATGAATCGCCGATATCACCAGCAAGGCGGTCACCAAAATAATTCCCGTATACGTTACTGGTCTCTTCATTGTTCTTGTCCTTTCCGGTGTTGCTGCGATGGCTGCTTTCAGGTGCCGGCTGCTACGGGCGGGGATCGTCCTGCTATACGCGGCCAGCACTCTCATTCGTCTGTTTTCTTTCCGCGTGGGTTGGAAATTGCGTCAACAATTGCGGTGGCAATGGCCTGCATTCCTTTGTCGCCCGGATGTGCGGCCACGCCGGCGTGGGAGAACTTGCGCTCCGACCGCGCATAGTTGGATTCGTCTTTGGCGAGTGGCCCGATGTCCACAAAGATCCCGTTCACTTCCTGACAGACTTGCTTGAGAATTTGATCCTTCGCTTGGTTCGGCCAGAAGCAACTGCGCACGATGAGGGTGGGATGTTTGCCGGCCTTCAAGCCCCGCAGCAATTTTCTCAGGCTGTCCCGGAATTGGGTTTTGGCTTCGTCGGAGCCAAGACCCGGCACGTTCTCCCCGATGGCGATAACGATAATGTCAGCGCCAAACCCGAAAGCGTCCTTTAACTTCGCCGCCGCATCATACTTGGCAAATTGCCGCTCGAATTCGGCAATGTTCTTGATCATGACTTCCGGCGCGGCACCCGCAGTCTTGCCGAGGCCGTGCGCCACGAGATGCGCGAAATCCTTTTCCTCCGCGCTGGCCGCCATTCCCCAGTTGCCGGACCAGCCAATGTCTTTCTTGGGCCCGTGCCGGGTGATGCTATTGCCCAGAACCAGGAGTTTGAGCGCTGCAGGGGTCGTCATTACACGAACCGGGTGGTTGACAGGCCAACTCGCGCGGCAATCATCCTTGTGAAGCCCGATCTTCTCGACGGGAATTCGCTGGAAGCCGAGCTTCCAAGCCGGTGAATTTTCGCGAAGCTGAAAGTTGCCGGCCTTTTCATCAACGAACTTCGGGTCTTCGTTGATCAGGTTGTTCTCGAGTTTTACCAACGGCTTGATCCTGGGTTCGATGGCATCCCACCACGTGTCTTTGATGGGTTGTCCCTTGGCCACGCGGCGGAGATTCTCACCCGTGCCCTGCCAGAAAATATTCCGGCGAACGATGTTGCCCTTGGGCTTCTTGGGCTCGTCGTCGAGCAGGTTGACCAGTTGCGGATAGCGCGTGCTGAACGGCGGTTCTTTGTAGCGAACGCCGGCAATGGTGCCTTTCTCGATGGCTTCCTTGATCCGGCCGTCGGCATGAGGGCCGCACCAGCCAAGCGCGCGGGCATCGATGTGCATCGCCTTGGGACAATCCACGAACACGTTGTTCTGGATGATGTTGTCGCGCCCACCGCCGAGAAACACGGGCCGCAGGACTTGGTGGAAGATGTTTCCCTGCACTGTGGCCGACGAGAACAGGTCGTCGAGGTAGATGCCGTTGCAGGGACCGCCCGACTTTCCGTAAATGTGATGGAGGTAGTTGTGCTGGATCACATGGCCGCGCAAGGTCCAGCTCCGCCCGGCATAGATAGCCCCGCAGTCGTGCGACTCGAAGCAGACGTTGTGGATTTCGTTGAACTCGATCAGGTGATCGTTGCCGCCGAAGAGGATTGCCGAGTGGGGCGCATCGTGAATCAGGTTGTGCGACGCGCGCAGGCCCACGCCGCTCAGGAAAATGCCCGGCCGATACATTCGGTCCCATCGGCCGAAGTGATGGATGTGGTTGTTCTCAGCGAAGTGTCCTGCTGGCGTGAGCGCCTTTCGGTCGCCGCCGACGAGATAGATCCCGCCGCCGCCCATTCCGTACATGTCGCAACCGACAACGCCATTCTCTTTGCCGTCGAAAACAGTGACAGCGTGGTTGCCCAGATTGCGGAAAGTACAGCCGACGACGCGGCAGTACTGCCCGTTCTTGATGGCGATGGCTGTGCCGCGCGCCGCTTCGAACAACAATCCGCGGACGGTGACGTGCGCCGTGTCGGTCAACGTCAACAGGCGAGGGGCCATCGAAACTTCCACACGCCCGCCGTCCAGTTTTCCGGGCGGCCAGAAGTAGAGAATTCCCGCCTCGCGGTCGATATACCACTCGCCCGGCTCATCAATCTCGCACAGGAGATTGAAGCCGCGGAACCATTGTCCCTTGCGGTAACCATATTGGTGATAAGGCGGCGGCACGGTGATGATGCGTTTCTCCGTGTCGAGGGACGTGATCTTGTGGCGTTGTTGTGCCCAGTCGCGGAACCAGTAGCCGAGCACCCACGCATCCTTTTCGTTCACCCACCGTTTCGGGCGGTCTCCCTCATAGACAAAGACGCCTTCTTTGCAGCCCTTCACGCCGCGGACGTTGATCTCCGTCTTGCCCAGCACTTCCTCGATCTTGATAAAATCATCGTTTGGCCAGCGCGAGATTTCCATGGGCTGATCGTTGAAGAAAACCTCCAGCCGGGGGCGGACCTTCTTGCCGGCGCTGGCGTAGGCGCTGCCCATGGCGTCTTCACCCTGACTGTCAACCCTCGCCAGCCACAACTGTAACTGGGCCTCTGCGTCCAGGCCGAGATCGCCATATTCCGTGATGCCCAGCGCACGCAAATCGGCCTGAAACACTTTGCCACGCGCGGAGGAATCAAGCCGATTGAGCGCAGCGGGGTCGGCTACAGGCTTCCAGTCTGTCAGAACCCGGCCACCGCTGATGTGAACCGGATCGCCCGGAAGGGCACGATAGATGATGGGGGACTCCGCGGTGCCGGAATCCTCCGCCGTCAACTCAACCGGTTTTGCCAACTCGTACCGGCCCGCGAGAACTTCCACGGCAACGCCGCCTTTCGGGAGCGCTCCGTTCTGTTTCATCCTGCGAATCTCATCGCGCGCCCGTTCGATTGTCGCGAACGGGCCGTCCGTCTTCGCGTCGTTCGGTTTCGCCAGCTTGCCAGACCATGCATCGTTGCCGTTGGTGGCAACCGTGAATGTCACACCCTCTGCGTGCGCTTGATCGAGAAATGCGGTGGCAAGCGCGACTGCGCCGGCAAGAAGAATGGCGGCTCTCATTATGATTTTGTTGTCGTTGGGCTATCCTATCGCTTGAACCACTCCTTTGCGTTGCTTGGGCGGATGGCGGTGAGGTCTCCGCGATAGTGGCGGAGATGATAGTGTTTCGGCGGATATTTGGCGAGCGCGGCTTCATCCAATTCGATACCGAGGCCCGGACGCGTTGGGATGAGCATCTCGCCGTCCTTGATGTGAACGTCTTCGTCGGAGAACTCGCTGCGCCAGGGCACATCGTTCGCCATCGTTTCGAGCAGGAAGAAGTTCGGCGTGCTGGCTGCGATGTGCAGCGTGGCCATGTTGGTGAGCGGGCCGGCGGGGTTGTGCGGGCAAAAGCTGATGCCCGCCGCCTCGGCCATGCCACCGATGATGCGCAGTTCCTTGATGCCCACGCGGCTGATGTCGGGTTGGATGAAATCGCCACAGCGTTTCTCGATGAACTCCCGCGCCTGGAAGCGCGTGTAGACGCGCTCGCCCGCCGCGATGGGAACGGGCACGCGGCGTTTCAGTTCCGCCAGCGCGTCGAGCAGCTCCGGGAAAAGCGGTTCCTCGAACCACAGGATTCCGAACTCCGCGAGCGCCTGACCGACACGCAGAGCGCTCTGGATATTGAAACGCCCGTGGCCTTCGATAAGAAGGTCGGTGTCGCCCACCGCCTCGCGCACCGCTGCCACGCAACGCACTGCGTTGAGCAGCTCCGGGCGTGTGATGTCGCGATGAGCGCTGCCGAAGGGATCCCACTTCAACGCTTTCCAGCCGCGCGCGACCGCTTCCTTGGCTTTCTTGGCGAATTCTGCGGGCGTTTTTGCCGGCACAAACCACGCGTTGGCATAGCAGCGCACGCGGTCGCGGCATTTGCCGCCCAGCAGTTGCCAGATGGGCTGGCCGAGGGTCTTGCCTTTGATGTCCCAGCACGCCATCTCGAGCGCTGCGAGGGAGGTCGAGAGCACGGGCCCGCCGCGCCAGTAAGCGTCGCGGTAGGAATCGTGCCAGAGCGCCTCGATGTCCATCGGATCGCGGCCGATCCACGACGGTGTCAGGTCCTCAATGCAGCCGAGGATGGCGCGGTCGTGAAACTCGAGCGTCATCTCTCCATAGCCGTGAACACCGGCGTCGGTCTCGATCTTCACGAACGACAGGTTCGTGCGGTAGGCGTCGCAGAGAAAAGTTTTGATTGCTGTAATTTTCATAAGTGGTCATCACGCTCCCCGTGATGTGGTTCTGGGTTCTGGGTCGTCACACGGGCGTGACGGCTACTTTGAAATGACGAATCTTCCTCCCGTAATGAAAATGGTGTCGCCGGTGATGAAGCCGGACTTCACGAGGAAAAGGGCAGCCTCAGCCACCTCCTCCGGCTTGCCAGCGCGGCCCATAGGGACGCCCGCGGCGTATTCGAGCATCTTCTCACGCCCCCAACGCGCCTCCATGACCTCTGTCTCGATGTAGTCGGGCGCGATGGAGTTGGCGGTGATGTCGAGTTTCAGGCCGACCTGCGCCAGCGAGCGGGTCAGTCCGCCCATGCCAGCCTTCGCGCAACTGTAGGCCATCCATTCTTCCTCGGCGTTGCCTGTGTAAGCTTGGATGGAGGAAACATTGATGATGCGGCCGTACTTCTGGCGTTTCATCGACTCGATCGCGGCCATTGAACAGAGCCATGCTCCCTTCAGGTCCACATCGAGCACGCGGTCCCACCAATCTGCTGGCGACATGCCGGCGGGGCGAGGCGGTTCCACGCGCGCGCCGTTGACGAGGATGTCGAGCCGGCCAAACTGCTTCACGATGCCGCCGATCATCCGCTCCACCTCATCAGACCGCGAAACGTCCGCGCACGCTGCCACAGCCTTGCCGCCGGCAGCGGCGATTTCCGCAACGACCTTGTCGGTCTTTTCGCGCTTTACGTCGTTGACGGCCACCATCGCACCATGCGCCGCGAGCGCGGTGGCGATGGCCCGGCAAATGCCCTGGCCTGCGCCAGTCACGAGCGCAATCTTTCCATTCAGTTCTGTTTCCATAGCACCGGTACTATGGAGCACCTGCTGCCCGTCGGTAAATGGACAAGAATCGCGTCCGTGTGGATGGGGTTAGCGGGGAAGACGACGTTTGAGAACAATCACCTTCAATGGCTGCATTTTTCGGGCAAATTCCTCCGGAATTGCGCGTCCAACCGCTTGTCTTCGCTATCGTTGGTTGCCCTTGTCGCTCGGCTTCTCATGAACGCGCTTGATGCGAATCACCCGGCTGTCGTAGTCGCCCGTCAGTCGGAACCCGATGCCGGCATTCATGAGGCCTTCGCCCGACATGCGTTTGCCGCCTTCCACAGAGTAGAGCCAGTCAGGCTTCAGACCCGACAGTTGAATCCGTGGGAGTGTGGGATAAGGCTCTTCCGCACGCTGCATGTTTTTGCCGAGTATGATGAGGACGGCACGCTCTTTATCCTCGCTGACGTATTCGAAGGCTGAATAGGAATTCAACCGCGGGCTGCGCAGCCGATACAGGTCGCCATTGTGGATGATCCCGCAGAGCTCTTTGTAGAGCGCCACGTATTTCTTCAACTCGGCCATTTCTTCCGGCGTGCAACGATCAAGCGCCAGACTGACCGAGCATGAACCGAGCATGGCGACATGTCCGCGATAGCGCAGCGGCGTGATGCGTTTGTTGACGAAATTCGGTGTCACGCCGATGTGTCCGCCGCCTCCCGCCGTGCCCGGCAGGTAGACGTAGGAGTAGCCCTCGTGCAGGGCGGGCATGTCCAGTGGGTCCTGGTTGTCGCTGCGATTGACCCGCTCGAAAATACGCGCCATTCCCAAGTCAATGCGCGCTCCGCCGGCCGCACAGTTCTCAAAGATCACCTCGGGGAAACGGTTCTGGAGGGTCTCGAAGATGTAGTAAAGGTTGCGGACGTAACGGACCCAGAATTCCTTTTGCTGCGCGAGTGGCACTTGAGGCCAGGCGGGCTCGCTCACATAACGATTCATGTCCAGTTTGAGGTAGTCGATCGCGTTGTCGCGGAGCAGGCGATCCATGGCGGCGAGCATGTGGTCGCGCACGTCGTCGCGTGCCAGGTTTAGCAGCAGGTCCCCGCGCTGATCGCCAGTCTGGGCACGCTTGGGTGATTGCATTACCCAGTCCGGGTGCTCGCGGCACAAGTCGGAGTCGGGATGCGCGTTCTCCAACTCGACCCAAATTCCGAACTTCATGCCGAGCTTGTGCACGCGGTCCACCAGCGGCTTGAGCCCGTTGGGAAACCTTTCCGCATGCGGTGTCCAATCGCCGAGTTTCTTTTCCCACCCACTGTCCATGACGAACAACTCGATGCCGACGTCCGCGGCTTGTTGGGCAATGCGGGTCATCGTCGGCTCGTCAGGGTGACCTCCAAGGCTGTTGACGGCGAACCAAGAGTTGTAGATCAGCGGTACCGGCCGGTTCGCCTTGTTGGGGCGCATCAAATGGGCGCGCTGATAGCGATGGAACATGCGGCTCATCGCCCCAAAACCGTGCGCCGTATAGCCGCCCGTGAAGACGGGCGTGGTAAATGCATCACCGGGCTTGAGGTGCCAGGAGAAGTCAAAATCCTCAATGCCGCCTGTAACGCGTGTTTGCCCGAAGTTGTTTTTCTCGACGACGATCTTCCAGTTGCCGCTCCAGTGCAGCGCGCCGAACCAAACCTGGCCCGACTCCTCGGTGGCTTTGCCTTCGAGATCGAGTGCGAAGAACGGATTGGCGTGCGGCCCGGAGAGTCCCGTGCGGCTGCCGAGCCGGATGGCTGTCTGGGTCAGGTCCACGTGTTCGATGCGATGCTCGCGGCCCCAATCGCCTGACAAGTGCGTGAGGCGATAGTCCCGGTTGCGCGGCACATGCCAGGTGGCTGACTGCACGCTCTCGAGCGTGATGGGTTCCTTGCCTTTGTTCGTGACCACCGCCCAGCGGTCCACGAGGTCCAAGCCCGAATAGATGCGGTAATGAAGACGCACCTCGATCGGAAAGCACGGGTCGACCAAGGATACCTGAAGCGTTTGAGACTTGTCGTCTGTCGTGATGTTGTGGTCGCGGTAGGCGAGTTTCAGGGATCGGGTGCCATCGGCGAATGTCGCCTTGAGGGCCGGTTCACCGTAGAACCATCCTCCCCAGCCGACGTATTCAGCGCGGATATGGTTCTTTTCATCCTGTCGTATGAGGGCGCGGTTGAACCGATTCTCCTCGCCGACCGGCAGGTCTTCGACGCGCTCGATCCGCGGTCCCCAATAAGTGTTGTTGAGCACGCCGGCTTCATTGCGCTCGATGGCATAGGTCGAGTTCTGGGTCTGGATGACGAACACCTTGGCGTCGGCGTGGTAACGAATCGCTTCTGCGCACTTCGGAGCCGGAGCGGCCCACGTGTTGCCGACGACTGCCAATATCACGGCCCCGGCGAGCAGAAAGGGCAGGGCACATTCACGCTTTCCCCGGCTGCCGACGCCGCCGGCGGCATTGCATGATTCCATGGAACGTTTCATCAGGTGTGTGCTCATAAAATGTTCACGCGGTCGATATCAGTCTCAGCGCTCAGGAGTTCGCAAGTGCCGGGTCACATGCAATGGGACTCGCCAATTGCCTCTGATCACATGCCCGGCAGTATGACAGTGGGTCGCCTTGGCGTAAATGGACTGAAATCGCGTTTTTGTGGATGTCGTTAGCGGGAACGCGAAGGCCGGTCGTCATTTGGCTGCGGCTGCCATGGGATTGTTGTGTTTCTTCTTTAGCCTTGCAGGTTCGAATTTCAGCAGACTCTTGTCTGTGATGACGGCTGGAGCATCATAGACGGGCACGTCTTTGAAAGTGCAGGTTGTGCCGTCCGAAACAATCTGATTGGCCGGGATCGCGTGGATATTTCCCGTGATCAGGTCGATCCAGACCGGTTCCTTGAACCTGGCGTTCGGCACCGTCAATTGCGCCTTGAGGGTCGCGCATTCGTTGGAGGGCACGGCGGTGCCATCCCAGAATGTGACCACGCTCAGGCCGCTGGCCTTGTCGCGAAATGCGTGGGCTGTCAGCTTCTTCTCGCATTCGACGGTGATGGTTGTGTTTGGGAGTCGCTCCACGGCGTCGTTGAATACGGAGACGACGTTCTGGGTGACGTAGTAGGCGGTCTTGACCTTGATGATCGTGTTATTCGAGTCGGTTTTGAGCAGGCCGTAGCGGGAGATGAAGTCCTTGTGATAGCTCAGGTCGGAGATCGTGAACACAGAGGACCGGATGTCGCGCGCCAGGTCGCCCAACATGCGCCGCGCGTTCCATTTGGCTTGCGACAGTTCCGTCCAATCAACGCCGCTCAATGCAAACTGCACTTCTTCCGAGGCGCAGCCGGCCTCGCCCTGCCATAAGCGCAGCTTCGGTGCGTGCTCTCGCACAAGTGCCCACAGTTTGTCCACGCTGCCATAGGTCGCATCAGGGTTTGCGCTGTAGTTGTGGTAAACAACCCAGTCGAAGAGATCGAGTTTCGCCTGCTCCTTGAGTCCGCGGACGAATCCGCCAATGAAATCGGGGTTTGCGCCTGCGGAGACCAGTCCTCCAATTCGTGCCTTGGGATCTACTCGCTTGATGACCTGCGCGGTGCGGATGTTGAACGCCGTGGTCTTCTCGATCGTGTTACTCTTCACCAGATTCGGCTCGTTATACATCATCCACTCCTTGACGCCCTTCGCGGAATAATGCCGCGCCATCGCCTCGACCCACTTGTCCCACGCTGCCAGCGTCTCCTCGCCTTGAGGCAGCGTGCCGCCGGGGCCAAGCGCGGCCTTCGGTTCATAGAGCCGGTTGCCGTAGGAGGTTTCAAGGCAGACATCGAGGCCGCGCGTGTGTGCGTCGTCCACGATGCGGTCCAGCCAAGCGAAATCGTAGACCCCTTTTTGCTTTTCAGTGCGGTTCCAACCACCCTGCAAACGAATATGCCGGATGCCCAGCGGATCGAGATATGACTTGTAAACATCCCAGTCAGCCAGATCACGGTCGAGCGTTTCGCAGCCCAGCGACCACATCGAGGTCTTGATCTCGCTGACGCTCCTGGGTTTGAGTGTGCCGACCTTGGGCCAGTCGAGTTTCAGCGACGTTTGCACGCGCGTCGGCGTCTGGTCCAGCATGGCTACGGTCGGCACACGCGGTTTCATATCGGAGAAGAACCGGCACGTTCGCAAGAACTGCTCCGGGTGCAGTACCTCCGCGCTCAACCTCACCTCGTCCAGCCAGCCGTCGAGGCCACGCCCGAACACCAATGCGCTGTTGTCGTACACCAGCGGCCCACTGGTGGCACCACCACCGCACCGCACGTAATCCACGTAGATGACCGCCGACCGCGTGGCGTGGTCGAATGTCAGCGCCACATGATGCCATGCGCCGTCAGCGACGGTGCCGGTTGAGCCGAACGACTGGTTGAATCCAGCGCCACTCTTTGAATCTGCGCCCGGTTGCGTGTCAAAACGAGCGCGAACGTGGCCTTGCGGATCGATCGAGAGGGACCAGCTTGCGCCCGTCTGACCGTTGCGGCGCTTGCTCGCGATCAACGCGTGGCGCGGCGACTGCTGCTTCATCTTCACAAATGCCTCCACCGTCAGGTTCGCCGGCTGTGTCTTCGTGTCTGCACCGGCGACGACAATCTCGCCACCGACCGGGCTGCCGGAGCCCGTTACGCCCTCGCTGGTGAATCGCAACGAATTCCGGTTGCTCGCGTTTGCTATCGAGAACGTCGCCCCGTTCCAGATATTCGACCCGGGTGTATCCGAATCGAAAACCGGCTGCTTTCCTTTCTCGAATACGGCGGCTTGGCCCGCGAGCGCAGGGATGCCTTCAGCGGACGGATCGCCATCAAACTGCCAGTAGCCCGCAGGTTCAGCAAAAGCTGTCACTGCGGCCACCGCCAACGCTGCCATTGCTGTAACGATGGGTTTCATATCACAACCATTGTGGCGCGCCGGCACTCGCCGGTAAATGGACGGGAATCGCGTTTTTGTGGATGTCGTTAGCGGCGAGCCAGCTATCCACGGGGATTTGGCTTTGCAACTTGGATGCGTGCTTCACTTTCTTCGCAGAAACCAGATGAGGATTCCGAGAACGATCACGCCGCCAATGCCCGCAGCAACCGTTATCCAAATCTTGGACGCGTCTTGCAGCAGTGGATCAATTTGGAATTCCATCAGCGCACGCAACGCCCCGTCACGCAAATGGGAACCATCGTAAAGCTTGACGTATTTGTCACGAAGCTCGCGCGCAACCGCCTTGCCAGAGGGATTGGCGCTGTGCGCCAAACCCGAGAGGGCAAAGAGAAAATAGATGTTTTCTTCACCAGCCGCCTGCTTCTGTT
This sequence comes from Verrucomicrobiota bacterium, assembly GCA_016235595.1. GTDB lineage: Bacteria > Verrucomicrobiota > Verrucomicrobiia > CAIQCK01 > CAIQCK01 > CAIQCK01. The sequence goes on along the minus strand of JACRJX010000040.1, from coordinate 224,456 downwards.
CTTGAGTCCATGTAAGAGGAAACTCCAAAGGCTGCGACGAAATCTCCTTCAGGCGAGCTCGCGCATACTCGGCCAATGCGTCCACGGCCCTCGGATCACGACAACGGGCCAAGGCACGAATGACCGCTGGACGAGAAGCGTCATAAACCTCATCCAAACGAGAGGCGAAAGCCGCGACTGTTGCGTCATCATCTGCAACCGCTTCAAGAATATGTGCACATGTGACAATCAAGTTCCACACAGCATCGCTTTTTGGCTCAGGCGTTTTGAAAGCTCCGTCGGTGATATGGACAACTGCGGCGAGGAGCTTCTTTCGCCGATCAGGATCCGCGTCGCGAATTTCTTTTGTGATCGGACCCTCTTCAGTCATCAAGATGACCTCCCGAGTGTAGCTGACGACATCCTCCGCGGGCTGCACCGCACCTCGCAGCAGGGGATCAAATGTTTCTGCGAGTCCCCGCAAAGCCTCCTTTTGATATGGAGAACCATCAAACAGCTTCGCAAACTCAGCACCAAGCTCACGCGCAACTGCTTTGTCAGGTTCGTTAGCCCTTTTCGCCAGTCCTTTCAGGCCATAGAAGAAGCTGTTAACCGTGTCGTTAAACTTCCGCTTTTCTTCATCGGTTAGTGAACCCAAACGGGGTGTCATCTCCTTCACTTGTTTTAGTCGCAGACGGGCCAGATCAGCTAACGCTTCCGCAGCCTTCGAATCGCGGCAAGCCGATAAGGCAAGAATGACGTCCGGTTCGAGGAGGAATCCGACTTGGCTCAAAGTCGAACCGAAAGCTGTAAGTATTGCATTGTCGTCCGAAGCTGCTGCAAGGGCAGATGCTGATACGCCTATCCGTCTGAAGTCAGCATCACTCCATGGTTGTGGCGCTCTGAGGGCTGGTTCGACAATACGAAGAATTGCAGCGACCAGTTGTTTGCGTTGTTCTGGTTTTGCTGCAGCGATGTCTTTCGCAATCTCTAGATGTGGTCTTTCCGCGTTAAGCATGATCGCTTCTAGCCGCTGGGCAAGCGCACTGACGGACTCTGCGGCGAAGCTGCATTGCGTAACGAACACGACCAACGAACAACATATTAAGAACACTGTTCTCATTTTGAGAATCCCGTTGCAGCTATTCTTGGTCCATGACGTGAGCGACAAATATTATTGCACCTCGTCTGCGGCACTTCGAGTGTGAGGCGAATATGGGATCTTGTGTTTCACTATGTATGCCAGCTTCCTTACGGTGTGATTAATGTCTTTTTCCGCCTCCTCAAGCACCACGTCCTTCCGCTTGTCCTTGCTGGCTGCGATCGTCAGAATAATTGCGAGTTTTAAGTCCAGATTGTCTCCTTCATTCTTGTTCAAGAAGAAATCAATCGTTTCTTTTGGGGAAGCAGTGTCGCGATACAACTGAATCAAGCGGTCGATCACCACGGTGTCTGCAATTGATGTCTCAAAGACCCTCAAAGCGTCGACCGCCTCGATCAGCTTTTCCTTATCATCATGCCAGAGGTATTCCAATATCTGGGGCAGGGCTTCTTCTTGTGACATGATCTTGCCATCTATTCTCACACGCAGTTCTGACTGGTACGGCCCTGCCGCTACATGAACCGTATTGGAATCGGCCGACGCAGGCAGCGGCGGTCTGTTACGAAGCGACTCCAGTTCCAAGCGTCTTTTTGAGGCTATGTCGTTCACCAACGAAACCAGATCCATTCGCTCGTGTTTCACGCGTGGAAGTCCCGGGGAATCAGCTTTAGCTGTCATGGACTGACTATCATCAGCAGCAGGTTTGGTGGCGACGGTTTTGGGCGGATTGTGGTTGTTTTGACTCTCCGACGTCGGCTGACACGATAAAGATGTGACTACGCAAATGACCGCGATGATCAGGCATATTGAGTATCGTGTCGGCGTGTTCACGTTAATCCTCGTCATCCCCGACGAATTCTTGTCTTCATCTAACACGTTATGCCCCGCACATGAGCTTTAAGCCATGAGCGCATATAGTATAACTCATGTTAAGATGGTGTAGTCATCTTGCCAGTCTGTTGTTCCGAAGCGTTTTTACTCCCATACAGAAGCTCCAGTCTGGGTCTCCTGCGCCCGTTCCGCTTCCAAGAATAACTTGTGGAGCAATGTTATACAAAGGTGGAACTGCCTGCAATCAGCTTTGATTGCGCTACAGGCTTTGGAAGCTGTTGAAGAAACCGTGGAATGTGGATTCCGATGTGGGACGCGTGCCCTCACGCGGCGCTTCGACAAAGAAAGCCTCGCCCGGTCAGGGGGCCGGGCCTACAACATCACATCTGGCGGTTCGAGTTGTTGGACGGCTTTTCTACTCCTTGAACCACAGCTCCAGCAACCGGCCGATGATCTGGCAACCGCGTGCGTTGGCATGCACGGCGTCGCCCATGAACCAGCCGTAGGTCTTGCCGCTCTCCTGAACATACGCCCACCATGGACCGGTCATATCGAAGAAGGCGCATTTCTCTTCTGCTGCAACCTTCTGCATGTTCCAGCGGAAGTTGCTCTTGGTCGTGTCAATCTCCCTCGTGAATGTGCGGATGTGCTCGTCGCGCATCGCGCCGAAGACAGGCGTGAGCAGCAACACCTCCGTATCGGGCTTCTTCGCGCGGACTTGTTGGATCACCGAGCGGACGGCCTCGGCGTCGCCGCGGTTGGAGATGCCGCCGATGAGCAGCAGGTCGGGGTTGTGCTTCAGCACGTAGTCCTGGACGCGGTTCTCCTCGCGATAGTATGTGCAGCCGGTCGAACCTCGCAGCGAGGCGATCTTGACGATCTTGCACTTCGGGTAGTCGCGCATGAGCAGCAGTTCGAACGAGGAGGCGGAGGTGTTGCCCATGATGCTGTCGCCCAGAAGCACCATGCGCAGTTCGCCGCCGTCCCGCAGCTTGCTCATCGTTTTGGGAATGTTCGCGAAACGGCCGGCCGGGGGCTGATACTTGATCGGGTCTATCGTGGCGTAGATGGCATCGATCCGTTGCAGCGCGCTCATGCCGGCGAAGGTGTCGGTGATGGTGCCGTTGAGCAGGAATCCACCCATTCGCGCGGTGCCGGACGAGGCGAGCTTGAGGACAAGTTCGTGCTCAAGTTTCCGGTCCAAGCCCTTGGCTAGCGAAATCGGGCGCATCGTTGGGCCGGTTGCATCCTTCGGCGCGGCGAGTTTACGGAACGGCGCGCCATCGACGGCGTATTCGTAGTCGGCGCTGTCCTTGTCCACCACGTCGATGATGCCGATCTCAGAGCCTTTGAACTTCAGAGTCAGCGCAGCGCCGGGTTCGGCGGAGACGAGGACGTGGCGGAATGGGCCGATTGGGCTGGGTTGGCCCGGCTTCCAGTTGCCGCCGCACTTCACCTGCGGGTCCTCGTAGGCGACGATGCGGCCGTTGTCGTCGGTCTCGGGGAATAACGGCGGCGGCAGTTTGTAAGCCTTGGGCTTGTCGGGAATGGGGTTGGCGGCCATCAGCGCGTCAATGAACTTCGCAACCGCCTCCGCGTAAATCTTCGCGCCCGCGTCGGTCGGGTTGATGCCGTCGGTGGAGAATTTCTCAAACGAGATTTCCCCGGCGATGATCTTCTCGGCGGCGTATTGGGCGAGGTTCAGGCTCGGGATGCCGTAATGGGCGGCGATCTCTTCGCTGACGCGGATATACTCGGGGGTCTTGCCTGCCTTGTATGCCTGAAGCATCTCTGGCGTCAGCGTGTAAACGAGGATGCGGCTGTGCGTGGCGCGGTAGAGCGTGATCTGTCGGATCAGTCCTTCGAGCGACGTTTTGACCTGCGCGATGCCGGCGTTGCGGTCGTCGGCGGCGAAGTCGAGGATGGCCAGATGCCCGCTGCAAATCACTTCGCCGAAGACCGCCTGCCCGCGGCTGCAACGGAACAGCCCGAACCAACTGCCGCCCGGCTGCATGTGTCGCGTCTCATTCATGCCAGCTTGCGGAAAGTGCTTCTTGAAGCCTTTCATCATCTGGGCGGAGTAACGGAGATTGGCGTCCTTGAGGCCGGTGCCTGCCAGCACGGAGTTGCCGATGAAGAACAGGTATTGGTTTCCGGAGGTGTTGACCTTGAAGTAATGCTGGCTGTTGGGAATGCCGCCGCGCACCTGATAGAACTCGGCCGCCTCGGCCACCCATGCCGTGCACACGCCGAGCAGGGAACAGAAGAGCACTCTCGTGAATAGATGTGGAGTCATCATTGTTTTCTCCCTACTTGGTCCCGATCACCTTGATTTCCCCGATCTTGTACCGTCGCGCCTTGTCACCGTTTGGAAGCGGCAGTGCGATCACCGGTGACCCGTCCCGTTTGCCGACGGAGACATATAGCCCGTAGGTGCCCGGTTTGATCGTCGGCACGTTCGCGCTGAACGGATAATCCCCCGTCTGCTTCAGGTGCTTGACCACACCATCGTTGATGACCGGAATCGGCGTCACGATGCCGACCGTGCAAGCCGATGGATGCGAAACGACGCGTGCCTGGCCAGTTGGCGCGACCGGCAGAGAGCGCGCATCAAAGGTCTCGTCCACGCTGAGCCATACGATCTTTCCATCGCGATTCTTAAGGGTAAAGGCGAGACTTCCACCCGCGTAGCATGGCGCGACGCCGACGTTCGCCCAGGATGTGTTGACCGTGAAAGGCTCGCCCACCCGAACCTCGCGTGGGAACGCGGCTTCGCGCAATTCCAGCCGGTAGCCCAGCCGCCGGTTGATCCGGTTGACCACATCGCGGTTCTCCTTGAGAAACTTGTCGGGCCACCAGTGAATCGACATGTAACTCGCGTGGTGCTGCTCGACCGATTCCAAAAGCAGCGCGGGATCCCATGCGTTCCGTTCCTTCGACAGCCCGTAATGCTCGTGCTCAAGAATGACCGGCAAGGTCGGCCAGAATGTCTGCGCCACGCCGGCGTGATACCACTGCTTGGGCGCTTTCTGCACAAGGATGCTGTCGTCCCGAAATGTGACCCCCTTCGAAAACGCGTAGTCCGTGGAAGGAAAACTGTTGCCGGGACGGGAACCCCCGGCAACGTCATCACTGATGCACAGCAGTGTGTCGGGAAAATGTTTTTTGTAGAGGTCAACCTGGACCTTCACCCGCTTGTCGGTCTCCTCCTGCGACAATTTGGAAGTCCCGCCCGTGTGGCCTTCGCCCCACATGCCGAAAGTGCCAATGTCAATGAAAGCGACCGACGGATTGCCGTTATAGCGTTTGGCCATTGCAGCCAGGAAACCGTCCAGCTTCTTAAGAAATACAGGATCCAGGTAATCGGGTTCCCACAGCATCTCTTCCGCTGGTTTCCCGATCGTTGAAAAGCGGTAGTCGAGTCCCTTTGCTCCCGCTTTCTGCACCCATTCAGGCGTGGCGTAGCGGAAGCGGTTTTCGCACGCGGTCACCCGCAGCGCGATTCTCTTGCCTTGGGCGATCCATGACGCCGCATAGGAGTCAATCAGGTCCCAGCGGAATTTGCCCTCCTCGGGCTCGAGATAGCACCACGGCAGGCGGAAATAGACGACTGACGCGCCCGGGAACCAGTCGAGCGTATCACCCGGCCGCAGTCTGGAGCCGTATGCCCAGAGCCGGTTGGAGTAATGAAAACAAACCCAACCCATGCCGGGATTGATGAGTGCCTCCCCGGTATTATTTGGACGCACCACCACGCAGGCGTCGTCCGCGCAAACGGCCAGCGCACTGCCCAGCAAACACGCGGTCGCGAACAGTCTAAGCTTTTGGATGTCCATGTTCATGGTCCTATGATGAATTCCACGTGTGATGTTTCCGCCGACCACAGACTGCTGGCGGTTGGCAGCGTCGTCGCTAAAAAAGTTTCATGGCTTGAGAAGTCCGCATCGCACCGCGCGCCAATACACGGCCTGCGTGTAGTAGTGCCCGTAGAAAACGACCTTGTCGTAATCCACCTGGGCGATCATCTGCTTCATCAGCGCGAGTTGCTCTGGCGTCAGTGACGGCTGTGGACAGAACAGTTGCACCAGCGCTGCCTCGGCAGGCTCACGGATGGTGCGGTCTTCCATGAGGATGGCCTCGGGCCGGTTGGGCACCTTGTAGATTGCAGACTTGTGGAAGCCCCACGCCCGCCAATCGAACCAGAACGCGTTGCCTGTCGGAGGCTGGTATTTGAGGCACTTGGTGAAAAACACCTTGGCGCGGTCGGCGACCAACAGCATTGCCTCCAGCCACTGCTTCTTCAACTCCGGCGATTTCTCCAGTTGATAGAGCACTTCCAACGAAGTCTGCTGTTGCAGCAGTGCGTAAGGAATCTTCGTGGACTGTTCTTTGGATTTCACAGCCGCTTCGGGACTGTAGCGGCGGGCGAGGTCCGCCCAGTGACTGTCGCCGGTCACATCCGCGCCGATGGCGTAGATCATCGGCAGGCGCGCTATTTCATGCGCCAGGGTCTCCCACATCTTGTCCACCAAGCCGTCGAAGGTGCCAGTTTCCTTCCCAATGCAGTAGTTGTTCGCGGCTACCACATTGCGCTCCAGCCGGGAACAAATGGCGGTGATGATCTTTCTGATCGCGGCCTTTTCCGCCGGTTGGCAGAGAGGGGAATGGTAATAGCGCCACAGGCCATAGACGTGCCAGGTGTATTGGTCGCGGGAACTCTCGCAATAGTGCGATTGTTTGTCGCTGGGGCAGACGCCGCGAATTACGAAACCCTCGGATGGACTGAGCGTTCCCAGCAAAGCCAGACCCTCGAAGATTTTCCTGGCGGACGCGCGCAGCTTGGGATCGCCGGTGGCCGCAAACCGGTCGCAGACCATGGACATCATCAAGCCGCCGCTGATCGCGCAATCCTCCATGCCCGTGCCCCATCCGTTGGGGTTTGGAAACTGCTGGCTGGTTTCCTTCGACGTCGGCAGCGCGGCCAGGCGTTTTGCCGGGTCATAACTGCAAACGAAATCGTAGAAGAGGTGCGTGCGGTCGTCGTAGAAACGATCCCAAGCGGCGCGCCATGCCTCCTCGGCCTTCGTGCGCAGTTGCTGGTCAGTGGGGGCGATGGTGGAATTGGTCTTCTGGTAAACGAGGATTGCGAGACCGTGTTGGCCCAGGCGCACGGACTTGCCGCCGTCAGGCGCGTCGTCCAGTTTCACATCGCCGAGACTGCTTGATTCCAGGAATGAGTATCCGGGCACGCGAATGCAGGTGGTGGCCGGCTTGGGAGAAACCTGCGTCGCCACAACCGCCATGCGGTTTCCGTTGATGAAACAGCGGGCGTCCACCTTCGGGTTCTCGTTCACAAATCCATCCGTGTCCTTGTAACGGCCGAGCAACAGCAGGTCGGCATGCTTGTCCTTGAGCTTGTTGACCTGCGCGAGATAGCGCTGGTAGGTGGGCGTCTTGTCGATCAGGTCGCGGCAGCGGTAGATTTCAATGTCGTTGCGCAGACCCTTGAGCACGGCGTGATTCACGCGGCGCGGGATGTCGGTGTCGTCGCGAATCTCGCGCTCCGACAGGACGACCTCCGGGAAGGTGTAGCGAACCCACTCCGTGAAGTCCGTCGGCCCCGTTGCGCCGGTGATGTTGTGGATATAGTCCACGTGCTGCGCCGTCACGTCCGTGAAATGCTCCGTGCCAAGCGCGAAGTCGGGGCTGGTTTTCTTATCCAGATAATCGTGGATCATTTTCAACGTGTCCGCCTTGTCGGCGATCACGCGGGTGTTTGGAACCGCGAATTCGCCGCTGAGGTCCCAGTTCGAGGCCGCCTCGCCGTAGCCCAGCTGGTCGTAGAACACGCTGTCCACGCCGAAGCTGATGGCGCGATCCGCCATTCGCAGCAGCCATTTGCGCCACGACTCGCGGCGTGTATCAGCTACGACAAAGGTGCGGGCGTTGTAGTAGCCGGTGAAGGTGCCGAGTCCTTTGAATCGGTATTGCTCGGTGTAATACGCGCCGGTGTTGTCGTGGTAGCAGACGTTCTTGCCGTCGCCGTCGCGGTAGAACGCGCTTTCGATATCGATCAGCTTCCCGTTGAAGTAGAGCATCAGCCGGCCGCCTTTTTTCCGGAAATCCTCGATAGCGCCGGCCCATGCCTTGTCGCCTCCCTGGGCGGCGTCGGTCACCCAATAAGAGTCCGGGTAACCGTTGTCCATGCCGGCCTTCCACCAGCCAAACGCCAGCACGTTTTCGACGCCGACGCTTGAGCCTGCCTTGCGTATCCGGCCGTTCAGATCAGCGAACGTGAAGAACTGCTCCCCATACTGGTGCGTGAAAATGATGCGCTGCCAGCTCTTCATCCTGCGCACCCACGGCGGCACTTCGCGCTGGCGCCACCAGGTGTCGGCCCATTTGCGGTAGAGTTTGGAGGTTTGATGCCAACTGCCCGAGTAGGGCGCGATGATGTTGGCGTCGCACGACCACGACTGCCCCTTCATGCAGTTCGGATATTTGTAGAGCCCGGCCTCCAGCGCAGTCCATGCCCCCGACGCTTCCGGGTAAACGCGCAGCCCGTGCCATGTGTCCTGAAACGTCGGGTCGTGGCTGGCGAGATACAACCCCTGTGTGGTGCCGACCAACGCAAAGCAATTTGCCGACGTGGGGCCGGGATATTTCAGGTCCATCTGGCGGTAGAACTGTGAAGGAGCTGCATAAGGCGGATTGTTGCCGGCGGAGAGAATCTGCTTCCGCGGGTCGGGGAAGAGCTGCCCGCCGCGTTGCGTCGTCAACAACCGGTGATCGGCAGGCAGCCGGCAATCGCCCACCAGCGGGTAGTGCAGTTCGCGAATGATCGTGTGCGGCTCCTCGTTGGAAATTTTGGAACCGAATCGCACCTGCCCGTCCTCCAGCCGGACAGTCAGGGTCATCTTCATGTGAACGTTGCCGCCGCGGGTCTTCAGCGTTCCGTAGCTGAGCTCGATGCGATTGTCTTGCTGGCGGATCGTGGGCGCATTATCGGGCGCAGTCACCTCGTTTTCCTTTTGCCCGTCTTTGCGGTCGAAATAGAGCCGCCAGAGCGGTTTGCCGCTGGCGTAATCGTGGCCGGTTTGCAGGTTCTTGAGCGAAAGCAGGTTGCCTTTGGCGTCGATGGCCACCTCGACCTTTTGGTCTTTCAGCGTGTAAACATCCGCGTGCGCTGCGGCGAGAACCGACCCCAGCACAAGGCTGCAAATCATCATGTATTTCATTTCGTGTCTCCGATCAAATTCGTCGGGCCCTTGAAGTCAACGGCGACCCGCACGACCTGTCCTTCTTCCTTCACGGACTTGACGGCTGCGTTATTGAGTGAACCCTTGCCGACCCAATGCGACAGTAGGGTCAACGTCCGCCGATGCCCGGCATTGGCGTCGTTTGGCAGGAGCATCAGCTTCGCAAGGCGTCCGCCTTTCACGACAACTTCTACCGCGAGATTACCGTGGCAGGCGAGTTTGAATGAACAGTCTTTCCACTTTTCAGGGACAGCAGGCGCAATCCGAATCTCGTCGCCGCGGCTCTGCACAAGCATCTGGTTCAGCGCGTAGACGACGTTTCCTGACGCGGTCGAGAACCACGGATGCATGGACACCTTGGGCTCGTTGATCTCGAACATCTCCCCGAAACAGCCCGCGCCCGCTGCTGCTTCATCCAGCAGCTTGATCGGTTCGGTTCTGTCGCCCAGCGCGGCCAGCGCGGCGGCCATCCATCCCGCATACCACGCGCAAACCGACTGGCCCACCGGATACATATTCCCGGACGCCCTGCCATTGGTGACGAAATGATAAACGGCATTTCGTTGGCGCGCGTCGGTCTCGTCAAACAAGGGGTAGGGGAAGAGTCCGCCCAGCGATGCCACGCTCTCTTCCTTGCAGCCCGCGTAGGGCAAATACCGGTCGCCATCGTGCGGTAGTGACTCGCGCAGTTTCGCGGCGGCGTGTTTCCATGCCGCGGCTTCCGTGTCGTCGGTTTTGAGGCGTGCGGCCGCCTGCGCTGCTGCTTCCATCGTGTAGATTGCGCCGCAGGAAGTCATGAAGGGATTCTGCCGCGCGGGACCGATTCGCTCCAGGTCGGTGCATTTGCCGATGAACATCCCGCCGTCCGGCGCTTCGTAAACCATATTGGCGAGAAAGAACCGCGCGCACTCCTTGATCACCGGGTAACCCGTTTTGTTGAGATAGTCCGCATCATCGGTATAGAGGTACTGGAACCACGCCGACAGCGCGATGTTCGACATGTGGAACACGTGCTCCATCCAGAAGCCGGGCGGCGCCGCCTCGGAACCGTCCTCCAGCGCCTCCCACGGAAAACGCGCGCCATACGTTCCCGGCTTTCCGTAATGACTGGCCCGATAGAGCGCTTTTTGCAGCCCCGCAGCTCTGAACTCCGGACAGCGCCGCGCAATGTCGCGATGATTGCTGCTGACCAGCGCCTGATAGCAGAACATCTCATCCCAACCGAAGAACCGGCCCGCCCAATGCGTGTTGAAGATGCCGACAGGGAACGACCATTTCGTCGCGTTGGCCCGCAAATGATATTGCGCGGTGCAGTAGGCTTTTTCCAACTGCTGGCTGGGGATACGCACATAAGATTCGTCCCAATACGCTGCCCATGCTTTTCGGTGCGCGGCGAGCAGACCGTCAAAGCCCTCGCGCCGCGCCAGCTCACGCAGATTGGCCGCCCGTCCCGAATGGCCGTTCCCGTCGAGTGTGTCTGCGAACAGCAGGTAAGTCGTCACTTCCACTGGCTTGGCGGCATCGAGCGTGATGTTGGACGTCAACGCGACCGCCTGTTTGTCGATGGTAGTAGTGCTTGGTTTGTCAGTGAATAGAGAAACAATGCCGGAGCACAGGCGATGACCATCCGCTTGATACCGAAACTCGGTGCTGTGGGTTGTTTCGTTTGACTCGCAGGTGGCCGTGACGCGCCTCGGGACTCGGTTTTCGTTTCCCGGCGGCGTGAATTGGTATTTGAACGTCGCACGAACCGAACGGACGTCGGCGTTTTTCGCGGTGAACCTTTTCTTGATGACAACCAGATCGTGGGCAAGGGGAGTGAACACTGTTGTCTCAACCGACAGGCCGTTGCTGTAATCATTTCGGCAGGTCACTACCGCAGCTTTCGTGTCCAGTGTTTGGGTCCACGTCGCCGGTGGCCCGCACTTCTTGCCATCAACGCTCAGTTCCTGCTCGAAATGGCCAAAGGGAATCAGTTGGTCATTCGGCGGCCCGTATCGCCGTCCCGCCCACCAGATGCCGGGCGTCATGTGATTATACGCGCGCTGAGCCTGGCCTCCTTGATAGTCAACGAGCATCGAAATGCTCCCGTTGCTCACCAGCGGCGGAACATATTCGCGCGGAACCGCAGCCTCCTTGCCGCTCACTGTCATTCGGTGAGGCGATTCCTTTGCATCCGGGACGGCGACCAGCAGTGCGGGCGATGCGATGGCCATCACAAGCGCCAGCGTGAGGGTGCGTCCGATCTGCTGTTTCGCGCCAAGGGTGAGGCCGATTGTTCTTTGGAAGTTATTGTTCATTGTTGTGCAAAGATGGGGCGAGTATGAGTGCCGCCAGCTTTGCGGTAAATGGACAGGAATCGCGTCCGTGTGGATGCGGTTAGCAGATGCAATGCAAGGGGAGAGGTTCGGTTTCCGTGACACCCGTGTGAGCGTGATGGCAAACACCGGGCAGATTCACGCCGCCAGACCCACCGTGGGAATCAAACGCTGCGCCGTAAGGCGGCGGACCGTCTCACACAAGGTGCCGCCCGCTTCGCTAGCGCACACTCCGAGAGCATCCGTGCCTCACACCTTTCGCGAATGACTTCCGCCTCGTGCGGTTGTGCCCGAATCACTATTTCGGCATCAACTGTCCACCGCCAGCCAGCGCATACGTCTGCCTGTTGAGCCACCTGTTGGCTGGGAGACTTGCGTCATATCGAACCTTGCGGCCGTTGCCCCGAATGTTTCCGAGTCCGGCAACTCCGTTGGCGCAGCTCAGGCTCGTGAGAGTGGAATCCGCGGTGACAGTCCATGTGCTGGTGGAGTCCAGCGTGAGCGCAGCGTTTTGAACCGCGCCCGTCAATGTCGAGCGATTCTTCAACGTGGCGCTGATGGAACTAATGCTGTCCGCGACCAAATCACCCGCCAGCGCTTCATTCTCCGCCGTGAAGACGACGATGCCGCCGTTTGAGCCGGTTCGTCCCCAACGCGCCGCTGCCGCACTGATGAGTGTTCCGGAGGTTGCCGTTGCTTTCACACCATTGAGGTTGATGATGCCCTTGGTGTTGTTGACGAAGAACAACGGGCCTTTCGCCGCCGTTAACGAGCCGCCGGTCATGGTGAATGTGCCCATGCGTCCCTCGGCGTCGCCGGAGAAACTCTGATAGATCATTACGCCGCATTTCACCGCGCCGGACATCGAGCAGTTGTTCAGTGTGATGGAATTTCGTCCTTCTATCACGGCTCCTTCAGAGCCAGTGGCGATGAAGGCTGCGCCAGAAGCCATAATGTTGCCCGTGGAATAAATCCCCGGCGATGTGGTGCCGTGCGTAGTGATGGTTCCGCCCGAAACATAGACGGTGCCGCCGCCGCGGTCCGTTGCGACGGCTCCGGAGCGTGAACGCGACGTGGTGATGGTCACATTGCTCAACACCATCGTTCCGCCTGCCGTCGCCATGACGCCGTGAGCGGCTTCGCCCGTGGCTGTGATCGAACCGCCGGTCATGGAAGCGAAGGCGCCTTCGCCGGTTGCGAAGAGTCCGTTCGCGCCCCAACCGCTCGTGGTGATCGAGCCTCCGTTGATGGCGATGCGGCTGTTTTTGGTAACGAGAACGCCGGCATTCTGTCCGTGGAAACTGCTGTTATCTTCCGACGACGTGTTGCCGCTCGTGGTCACCACAGGATTCATCAGCGTCAGGTTGCCGCGATTACGGACGAACACTGCGGAGACATCCGTGGCACTGGACTTGTATGTCTGGCGCGAGGTCGTTTCGGCACGACTGTCCACAGTGAACGTGCCGCTCAACTTCTGGGGCGAACGCGCACCGCCGCCAGGCGGTGGTCCTCCGGGTCCCCCGGGTCCACCGGGGCCTCCGTTTCTGTCAGGCGGCATGGGGGGACGGCCGGAACCATCGTCAGGCGGCGGACCGCCGGGTCTGCCATCTGGCGGCGGGCCGGGGGGCGGTCCCGGCGGCGGATCCTGCGCCCAGACGACGGCGCTCAGTGCTGCAATGGTGAGTACTGCGATTGCTTTGCCCACAGTTTGCATTTTCATTTCAAGTCTCGGTCAAGGTGATAACGCGAACTGTTTCTTAGAACGAATCGGGCGCTGGTTTATTGGTATCCAAACGCAAAAAAACCACCGGGGGAAGTGCTGCAGGCAGTACGGACAAGGAGGTTGCTGCGGCGCGCTGAAACCGCCGCGGCCAGCGCGAGCGTGCGACTCCTTCACCATGTCTGGGAACAACAAGCTCTCAGCGGCTGCGACCGGTGAGTTGTTTGATCAGCGCGGTTTTCTGCGGGTCAAAGGTAGTTCCATCACGCCGAAGAATATTGCGGAGGCAGTGAGCGTCACTGCTTCTTCTCCAGCAACAGCCAGCCGCACGCCGGCACGGTTTCGCCCGACGATAGCACATAGGGTTGCTGGCGGTAGTTGACGACGACGCGTTGGCCGTTGCTGTAAGTGGTTTCAAACACCTCGTCGGCAATCTGGCGGTGGCCGTCGAGGAATTCCATCTGCAAGTGTTTTAGCTTCTCCACGTCATCATACACGCGGCGGAGGCTGGTCACGGTTTGTTTCAAACCCGCCGCGTCGTCATAGCGGTAATCGCGTTTGCCAAGCCAGTTCTTGGAGGTGTCGAGCAGGAAATGACCGTAGAAATACGCCAGCGGCATTGCGCCGTATTCGATCGTGCGCAGGTAAGAGGCTTCCCCCGGCTGACTGTTCACCACCTCGGTCGAGAGGTTGTAGAGCAGCACGCCGTGATAGACCATCTCGTAAAGCGGCACGCACGTGTCCACGTAGGGACGCTTCGTCAGCGGGAGCCACTTGTCGCAGTCCACGTATAAGACGCGATCCAATGCCGATGCTGTGAAGTCCAGCGAACCTTCGGATTGCGAGCCGCCGATTGTCTTCTGCGCCAGGGCCAGAATGCGGGTGGCCGCCTCGGCGTCCTGCTGGCGTGTTTGCGGATGTTTCGGATCGTAACAGGTGCGCGGGCCAATGATGGAGAGCACGTCGGAGTAATGCAGACCCTGAAAACCCAGCGCGCGGATCTTCGGCAGGTCGCGCTTGGCAAACAATTCACACGCCCGCGTGAGGCACATGTTGTAACTTTGCCCGCCGCCCCAGACGCCGCCTTTCTGCGGACTGCCGTCATGGTCTTTGCGGAGGTACTCCTCACTCCAATCCTCGGCGATGCGATACGCGCCATAGTAACAATCGTGCGCCACCATCTGGTAGCCGAGCGACTGGCCGTGTTTGATCGTGGCGCGCAGTTCCTTCTCGCCTCCGAGCGCAGGCTCGACGGGGAACACCTGCGGATAGCGCCCGTCGTGACCGCCGCGATTCCAGCCCACGAGGCAGAACTCCGCACGCGCAAGGCCCTGCCGGTGAAACTCGTCGATGATGTCGCGCACGTGGGCGAAATTGCAGAACACCCTCATGGGCGGTTCGTTCTCAGGAGTCTGCTCTTTGATCTCGTGAGGCACGGGCTTGACGCCCAGCCGTATGCGCACTTCGAGCACGCCCGCGGAATACGCCAGCCCGGGAGCCGTCGCTGCGCGCTCGCGCAACGGCCGGACGGCGCGCCGCGCGAAATTATACTGGCGGTAACGCTTGCCCAGACCCATCCAGTTCGCCTCGGACCCGGTCAGGAAATGATATTCCACTTTGATGTCATCGGGCAGGCGCTTCTCATCGCGAAACGACCGCAGGGTGAACCCCGGATCAATGGCGTATTGCTTTTGCGGACCCCAGTTCACGCTGACGCAGAACCGCGCGTCGAACTGGCCGCTGGTGATGATGCCTGCGACAGCGCTCTTGCCACGCACCATGCCGAATATCGGCATCGGGCACTGGCAAATGCTTTGATACACGTTGATCCAATTCTCGGCCGGCTTCTTGTCGCGAAAATTGCAGAGCGCGCCCGACTGCTGCGCGATGATCAGGTACCCCTCGTCGCCTTCACTTGCCGCGCCGAATCGCCGCAACAACCGCAGTGTCTTCAAACGCGCCGCGCCACTTTCCGTCACGTCCGCAGAGCGCACACAGACTGTCAACACATCGCCCGCAGCCGAAAGATCCAGCGGGACCGAAAAACCAAGCGCCTCCTGCCGGCAGACGAGCTGACAACCGTGCTCGGTCTGTTTGCGCTCCATTTTCCACCCTTCCTTGGGGGTGATGGCCTGCGTGTGCTCCTTGCCCGCGGCGTCCCAATAAGTCAGCACCGCCGGCCACTCGCCTCGCCACTCCGTCTTGTCCTCTGTGCGGCTCACGGTGAGCCGGCCCGTCTCGGCGTTTACCGTCCACTTCAAAGCGCTTCCGTCAGCGCCTTGCGCCGGTAATATGCCAGCCATGGCCAGCGTCGCTGCCGCCGTCACGAGTGTGATCATTCGGTTCAGTGTGTTTTTCATGTTCGCGAAACTCCGTTCATTGCTTTTGTGCAGGCAACAGCGCCGGGCATTCAATACCACGGATGTCCCATGCGGGGAATGCACGCAAGCAACTTTGACATGCACAGAATCAACCTTTGTGCGTTGGAATGGAGAAATGTGGACCGCCGCCGGTCTTTGGAGAGCGCGTCAGCGATATGGCCAGTTCGAGACCTTCCAACTCGTGCGTCATCCGGCGATAGTGCATCGGGGACATGCCCTCGAGTTTCTGGAACACGCGCGTGAAGTAACCCGCGTCTTCGAAGCCAACAGCACTGGCCACTTCCTTCACGGTCATGCTTGCCCGGCAAAGCAGATGCTTGGCGCGCCCGACCCGCAACCGTGACAGGTAAATCATAGGCGAGTGTCCGATTACGCGTTTGAACAGACGCTCCAGGTAGATCGGGTTGAGGCGGGCGGCCGTCGCGATGTCGTTGAGCCGCAGCGGACGATTGTAGTGGGACTCCAGGAATCGGATGGCAAGTTCGACTGCATGGTGAGATTGCTTCGGCGCCGGCTGTTCGTGGAAGTCGCGGCGCTGAAGAAACACGAGAAGCTCCAGCAGACAGGCTTTCGCGGCCAGCTCGTGTCCGCGCGCTTTGTTGGCCACTTCTCCTATCATCCGCTCAAACAACAGCTTGACCCTCGGCTCATTCGCGACGTTGACCTTGCGGGGCAGGAGCAATTTGGGGGAGGTTGGCGGCAGTTTGTGGATCTTCGAAAGTTCGGACGCTATTCGTTTGGTTGATCGCAGTGGGAGGCTCTGATAACCGCCGCAGAAGTGAAAATCAAAGTGGACTGCCAGGAAGCGCAGGGGCGCCGCAAAGTCGTTCCATGAAGAGGTGATCACTCCTGGCGGCACGAGCAACAGATCGCCTGGAGCAAGCCGATGAATGGTTCTGCTGATCTGGTAGTGAGCTTCGCCGCTCACCACGTAGATGAACTCGTGCTCGTATATGAAGTACGGATTGCGCCGGAAACCGGGCGGGAGTTGGAATTCACCACACAGACGCACAAAGGGCGAAAGCTCATGAAGTGACAATGTGCTCATAGTGTGACAGACAAAACCGCATTGGCAGCGAGCCATCGAGCGCTCGCGGCGATCCAGTTCTACTTCGGGGAACCGAAGACTGCAACCTGCTTCGATACGTTCGCGGACAGCAGGAGCGCCGACGGCTTTGGGGCAATGAACAAGGATCGCGTCCAAGTGGACACGATCAGCGCGAGGGCAGGGGGCGCAACACCAGCGTTGCGATTCTGCGGGCGTGACGGCACACTCAGCAGGGAAAGGCTTCTCTGATATGAGCAACTATATTGACGCTCACGTTCACGTTTGGACAGACGATTTCCGGAAGTATCCGCTCGCCGCTGGCTACAAGCCTGAGCAGATGGCAATGCCGCGCTTCCTGCCTGAGGACATTTTGCGCCATGCCAACGCGAGCGGCGTCAATCGCATCGTCCTGATCCAGATGAGCTATTACCGCTTCGACAACCGTTGCATGTTGGACGCCATCCGCGCGCAGCCCGAGACGTTTTGCGGAATCGCCATTGTGGATTGGAACTCGCCCCGGCCCGACGACGCGATGCGCGAACTGAAACGCGTCCACGTGCGTGGGTTCCGGATTCACCCCGCCGGCCGCCCGGCGGCCACGTGGCTGAACGGCGAAGGCTTCGAGCGAATGTTCCGTTGCGGTGCCAAGGAGCGGCTGGCCATCTGCCCGCTCATTGACCCGACGTATCTGCCTGCGCTGTCTCAGATGTGCGAGAAGTTTCCCGACACGCCCGTCATCATAGATCATCTGGCCCGCATTGGGGCGAGGGGGGCGATTCGCGACGAGGATGTTGCCGCGCTCTGCTCGCTGGCGCGCCACCGCAAAGTGATGGTGAAACTGTCGGCGTTCTACGCCCTCGGCGAGAAGAAACCGCCGCACCTCGATCTCGCGCCGTTAATCAAGCGCGTCCACGAAGCCTATGGCGCGCGCCGGTTGATGTGGGCGTCTGATTGTCCGTTCCACACGCTCAAAGAACCCTACGACACCAGCATCGCTCTTATCCGGGACCGGCTCGGTTTTCTCTCCGCCGAGGACAAGGAGTGGATATTGCGCCGGACGGCGGAAGAGTTTTTCTGGAAATGATGAGAAGCTAAGAGAATTGCGCCGCCGAGGTCACGAGGCAGGGGCGTCGCAGATAAGAAAACCGTCCGCCTCCTGACGTCGTCGGCTGCACGCGTTACGCCGTCAGCGCTGCATCATTACACTTTCTTTTGGTTAACGAATACGGTCATTCCGCGAATGTCCGTTGCGTACTCGCGCCGCACGTCCTCATCTATTTCAATGGGCCGGCCTCCATAGAGCCGGTGCGCTCCGTCCCGACGGCAACCCGATATCCAATACTCTTCCCCCGTTTCCACATCATAGTAGTTGGCTTTGCTCGCACCTGCAGCCTTGCGTTTTTTGAACGTCTTGCCGCGATAGTAGATGGTCTGGCCGGTTTTGGAGAAGGATACGCGACCGATGCGCCCCGGCCCGATCATTTGGCCTGCTTTCAGCTCGATATACATGATGCGGGTTTTCACAGGGCTGAGATTCAACGTACCAAACTCCGCCTGTGTTTACAATTCCCTCACCAGACGGTTGCAGCCATTCCCCGTAGCTGCCGAGGTAACGTGGCGGGGGCGTTGCCGATAAGAAGACCGTCCGCCTCCTCACCTCGGCGGCTACGGGGTTTCTATTGTCAATGTCGCTGCGGGGTAGGGCGAGCCGTCCCTGGCGAGCCGCTGTACTGACAGGACAAAATCGCGCCCGGAGGGCGCGATCCACCTATGCATTCACGTCACTACGCCGTGACTCGACAGAGCCTTGCCTTGCCTTGGTTGAGCTGACTCGGACGCTCTACGTTCCTTCTTCCCAGCTTGCGAGATACTTCGTCTGCTTCGCGGTGAGCTTGTCGATCTTGACGCCGATCGCCTTGAGCTTGAGGGCGGCGATGTTCTCGTCAATGTCGGTGGGGACGGAATAGACGCCAGGCTTGAGCTTCTTGGCGTTCTTGACCATGTACTCAGCCGAGAGAGCCTGGTTGGCAAAACTCATGTCCATGACCACCGCAGGATGACCTTCGGCGCTGGCGAGATTGATGAGGCGGCCTTCGCCGAGCAGGAAGATCTTCCGGTTGTCGTGAGTGATGTATTCGTCCACGAACGGGCGGATGGTGCGCTTGCTCTTGGACATCTTCTCCAGCGCGGGAATGTCGATCTCGACATTGAAGTGGCCGCTGTTGGAGACGATGGCGCCGCTCTTCATGGCGGCGAAGGTGGCGCCGCTGATGACGGTGGTGTTGCCGGTGACCGTGCAGAAGATGTCGGCAATCTTCGCCGCTTCGTTCATCGGCATGACCGTGAAGCCATCCATGACGGCTTCGAGGGCCTTCAGTGGATCCACTTCGGTGACGATGACGTGGGCGCCCATGCCGGCGGCGCGCATGGAGAGGCCCTTGCCGCACCAGCCGTAGCCGGCAACGACAAAGGTGGAGCCGGCGAGCAGGACGTTGGTGGCGCGGACGATGCCGTCCAGCGTGCTCTGGCCGGTGCCGTAGCGGTTGTCGAACATGTGCTTGGTGAGCGCATCGTTCACCGCGATGATCGGGTAAGCGAGCTTCTTGTCGGCGGCCATCGCCTTGAGACGGATGACGCCGGTGGTGGTTTCCTCAGTGCCGCCAATGATGTCCTTGAGCTGATGGCGGCGTTCTTTGTGGAGAACGGCGACGGTGTCGGCGCCATCGTCCATCGTCATGTTCGGCTTGGCGTCGAGGGCGGCCAGGATGTGGTTGTAGTAGGTCGTGCCGTCTTCGCCCTTGATGGCGAACACGCTGATGCCGTAGTCGCTCACGAGGGAGGCGGCGACGTCATCCTGTGTGGAGAGGGGATTGGAAGCGCAGGCCACGACGCGGGCGCCACCGGCTTGGAGTGTGCGGAGGAGGTTGGCAGTCTCGGTGGTGATATGCAGGCACGCGGCAAGGGTCTTGCCAGCCAGGGGCTTATCCTTGGCAAAACGCTGGCGGATGAGCTTGAGCACGGGCATGTAGTTGTCGGCCCACTCAATACGGTTCTTGCCGGCCGCTGCGAGGCCGAGGTCTTTCACGTCATGCGGTATGTTGTTCAAGCGATGTTTCCTTTCAAATTTACTGCCCGTGCGCCGGATTTCCTTGTTCGGCGCGAGCCGCGGATGCTAGGGGATGCTCCCAATGCCGGCAAGGCAAAAACACGCGCAAAAGCCGTGTCATTGCGGCCGATCAATGGAGGCAGCGAACTGCCCGGCAGCGTCACAGCCCTTTCAGGGAATCGTCGAGCGCCGCGATCAGTTCGTTGATCGTTTCCACTGTCTCATCACCCATGTGAGCGATGCGGAAGCTCAGGCCCTTGATCTTGCCGTAGCCGCCATCAATCAGAATCTTGTGTCGTTCCTTGAGCGCCTTTTGGAACTTCGGCACGTCAATGCGGCGGCCCTTGCTATCAGGGCGTGCGCCGTTGTCGAAGCAACTCAGCGTGATGGACTGATAGGCCGGCGCGGGGAACAGACAAATGCCGTTGCGCTCGCCCCAACCGCGCACCATGCCGGCGAGCTTCTGGTGGCGCGCGAAGCGGGCGTCGAGTCCTTCGGCAAAAATGTCGTCGAGCTTGGCCGCCAGCGCGTAGATGAGCGGAATCACCGGCGTGCTGGGCGTCATGTTCTTGTCGTGGTTCGCCTTGAACTCCAGGAAGTCGAAGTAGTAGCCGCGGCCCGGCACGGTCTCGGCGCGCTTGAGAGCGCGCGCGCTGACGCTGAACACCGCCAGACCCGGAGGCAGGGCGAATGCCTTCTGCATCCCCGCCAGCAGCACATCAATGCCCAGCGCGTCCATTTCGATCTTCACGCCGCTCATCGAGCTGACGCTGTCCACAATGAACATCACGTCGGGGAACTGCTTCATGACCTCGGCGATGGCCGGCAGCGGGTTCATCACGCCGGTGGAGGTTTCGTTATGAATGAGCGTGAGCGCGTCGTAGCGGCCGGTGGCGAGCTTCTCGCGGATCAGTTCGGGCAGGATGGGGTCGCCCCACGCCACCTTGAGCGCGTCGGCTTCCTTGCCGCAACGCAGCGAGACGTCATACCACTTGTCGCTGAACGCGCCGCAGCAGCAGTTGAGCACGCGCTTGGTGGAGAGGTTGCGCACGGCGGCTTCCATCACGCCCCACGCGCTGGAGGTGCTGAAGAACACGGGGTTCTTCGTGTACAGAAGTTGCTGGAGCTTCGGCTGCATGGATGCGTAAAGCTCCTGAAACCCTGCGCCGCGATGGCCGATCATCGGCTTGCTCATCGCGCGAAAGGTGTTCTCGCTGACCTCGATCGGTCCCGGAATGAAAAGTTTGACGTGATCTCGATTCATAAAGTGCGGGGACAATAGCGAAACGCCCGCCGTCGCGCAAGAGGTAGAATGCGACCGGTTCTGGTTCTCGTGTTTGACGGTCACAAACCCGACCGCAAGCTTCTCAGCCTCTTTGGCCGCCACCCCCGCTGGAAGAACTGATACCGAGTCGGATTGAGGGGAAAAACGAATTTAGCGACAGAGGTCAGGCGCGACGCGAAACTCCATTGTCCAAACCAACTTGTCTACTTCACTTCATTCCCTTGGTCATTTCATTCCAGATGACTTCGGGATGACGTTGGCTGCCGTCAGCATTTAGCCCCCCAATGATGTGATCGTCGAATAAGAACTCGATCAACAACAAGTGGCGAATAATGTCACTCATTTGATTGTCGAAACACTTTACGTCAATTTTGCCTCGCTTAACAAAAGCTTCGCGGGCAAGGGTCGGATCAGCCCGAATCCACCAAGTTTCGATCCCTGCGACTTGGAGGGCTCTGACGAAATACAAATAGCACATTGGGAAGCCCCAGTTAAGGACCACAGGCTTTGAGAGTGTCGCGATCTTCTTGGTCAGATCTTCGGCTCGCCCCGTGTTGATTGCGAGATCCCATTCGCGATGAATGCCTACGGCATCAAGATCGGCGCCGCCATTTTTCTCGGCATCGACATGATGGAAACCTCGTTCTTGGGAGAGCCAGTCGCCTAGCCATGTCTTTCCAGTGCATGGGACACCGCTAACGAAGACCGCTGATTTCATCTTTCTTGCGAACAGTATTATTCACCTAAACTCGTCAGGAAAGGACAAAGATGGCCTTTCGATGGGGAGTATTGATGCCGGGCGGGTAAGTGCGCCGGGCTGCCGTTGGTGGGCCGTTGAATGGTGAAAGCCGCGCCGTAGTGCAAGAGGCGAAATTGGAACGGCGGTCAACGCACCTGTATCAGCGCAGCAGCTCGCGCAGCACGCGCCCCTCGACGTTGGGCATCGGCACGCCGAGCAAGTCGGCGATCGTCGGTGCAACGTCGGTGTTTGAAATCCGCTCCAGCCGCGCGCCGGGCTTGACCCCGTAACCCCACGCAATGAACATCCCGTCGAGTTCGGGATCGCTGTTGAGATAGCCGTGCGTGCCGAGGTAGTTTTTCGACTCTGCCACCGTCGCGTCGCCGGCGCTGTCATCTTTGAACGCATAGCCGGGTTTGGCAAAGAGGAGCAGATCGCCCATGCCCTGGTTCTCTTCGGGCGTGGGCATGCCGAGCTTCGGGGCGTCCGCGGCGTCCACGACCTGCGCAACGCCTTCCAGCTTGGCAAGGAGCGGTTTCAGCTTGGGCAGCAATTCCGCGCGCCGTGCCGGATCGTTCACGTAGACAAACGCCATGCCGCCTTCGGCCAGGACATACGCGTCGCAACTTGTCACTTTGTTGCCGTTGACTTGCAGCAGGCCCGCTTTGCGCAACGCCACGTTGGCGTTGATGACCTTGCTGATCTTCTTGAAACCGTGGTCGGTCGTCACGATGACCGTGGCCCGGTCGCGCAATCCCGCGCGGTCCACGGAAGCGAGCAGGTCGCCGATGAATCGGTCGGTGTAGGCGTAGGCGCTGTAACTGGCCGTGGTGCCGGGACCATATTGGTGGTTCGCCGCGTCGGTGCCGAGCAGGTGAAAGAGGAGGAAGTTCGGCTTGTGTGCCTCAATGATGTGGCAACCCGCCTGCGTCCAGACCCAATCCCGCCAGACGATGTTCTTGCCTTTCATGAACTCACGGACTTCGTCGTTCGTAACGACACCGGCGTTGATCAATTCGCGTTCAATCGGGCCATCGACTTTGGGAATTTCGAGAAATTCGTAACTGATCGTGCCGGAGTTCAGGATCGCCACCCAGTCCACCTGCGCGGTCGTCAACCCCGCCTTGAAAGCCGCGTCGTAAATCGTCGGCACGCGGACCAACTCGGCCTTGTCGCGCCACGGCTCGACGATTGGCGGCAGCGGCGCGCGCCGGACCAAAAGGCCGTTGAACAACACGCCATGCCGGCGCGGCGTCACGCCTGTGGCGAGAGTGGTGTGACAAATCCATGTGATCGAAGGATTCGACACCGTCATCAGATCGGCCGTCGCGCCTTCCTTCGCAAGACGTCGGAGATTGGGCATCACCAGAGACGGGTTCTTCCATATCCACGCCGGCAAGCCATCTACCGTCACCATGATGACGATGCGATCCTTGGCGGGCAGGGGAGCGGCGTGCGTGGTTGATGTGGCGCCAGCGATGAACAGAAGAGAAGTGAGGAACACACACAGCAGCTTTAGTGGAGAGATATTGGCAGTCATGGGCATCATTTTTCCTTGGTCAAATTGACGACCGGCAGCCTAAATGCAGAAACGGACGAAGACAATTCTACATTTGCTCGATGGTCTGGATGCCGAGCAGGTCGAGGCCTTTGCGCAGAACCTCGGCGGTCAGCTGGCAGAGCAGGAGACGCGAGGAACGGGCAGGCTCGTCGGCTTTCAGCACGGGGCAGCGTTCGTAGAAGACGCTGAACCTGCCCGCGAGATCATAGAGATAGCTGCAGATGAAATTGGGGCGGTAATCCTCCGTGGCCAACTCAATGGCTTCGGGGAAGCGGAGGATGAACTTTGCAAGATCGAGTTCAGCCGGATCACCAAGCGCAACGCTCTTGCACTCGGCACTCGACGTTCCGCGTGCGGTGTCCGCGCCCTTGCGGAAGATGGAGCGGATGCGGACGTAGGCGTATTGCAGGTAAGGCGCGGTGTTCCCTTGCATGGCCAGCATCTTGGCCCAACTGAAGACGTAATCGTTGACTCGATTCTGGCTGAGATCGGCATACTTTACCGCGCCGATGCCAACGACGCGGGCGATCTCGCGGCGCGTGGCTTCCGGCAGGTCGGCGTAGTTCGCGTCCACGATGGCCTGCGCCTGACGCTCGGCTTCGTCGAGGAGTTCCTCCAACTTGATCGGCTCACCGCTGCGCGTCTTGATCGGTTTGTTGTCCTCACCGAGGACGGAGCCGAAGGTGACGTGCGCCAGCTTGAGATCGGCGTATCCCCATCGGCGTGCGGTGGTGAAGAGTTGCTCGAAGTGCAGCTTCTGCCGCGAGTCGGTGACGTAGATGATTTCGCCGGGCTTCCACGTCTCGACGCGATATTGGACGGTCGCGAGGTCGGTGGTCGGGTAGAGGAACGCGCCGTCGCTCTTCTGGATGAGGAACGGTTTGTCCTTCAGGGCGGGCACGTCGCGGAAAAAGACACAGACCGCGCCCTCGCTGTCCTCGGCGAGACCCTTGGCTTTCAGGTCGGCGACGACGCCGGGCAGACGGGAGTGGTAGAAGCTCTCACCGAGCGTGTGATCGAAGCGCACGTCGAGGCGCTGGTAAACACGCTCGAATGCCGGCATGGATAGGTCTCGCAGTTTCTTCCAAAGCGCGAGGTTCTCAGGGTCGCTGTCGTGCAGTTTGACCAGCTCGGCCTTCGCGGCGTCGCGGATGGACGGGTCGGCTTCGGAGGCACCGTAGTATTTGCGATAGACGCGCTCCATTTCGGCGATGGGATCGGCCGCGGCGGCGAGGTCAAGTTTCTCCTGCCTGAAACCGTGGAGCAGGAAGCCGAATTGTGTGCCCCAGTCGCCGATGTGGTTGTCGGCAATGACATGGTGGCCAAGGAAGCGCAGCGTGCGGGCAATGCTGTCGCCGATGATGCTGCTGCGCAGATGACCGACGTGCATCGACTTGGCGACGTTCGGCGCGCTGAAATCAATGACGATGGTCCGTGCTGGCGACGCGGCCGGAACGCCGAGGCGCGGATCGGCGAGCACTTGCGGTAGAAGCGCTCCGACGTAGCCTGCTTTCAGCCGGACGTTGATGAAGCCCGCACCCGCGACGGTCGGCGGCTCGGCGATGTCAGCGAGCGCGTGCGCGAGAGCGGCGGCGACCTTGTCGGCGAGCGGCCGGGGATTTTCGCCGCGCGTCTTGGCGATGGGCAGGAGGCCGTTGATCTGGTAATCGCCGAATTTCGGGTTGCCGCAAGGCCGCACACCAGCCGCGCCGTCCGCGCCGATGGTTTCGCGGATGACCCCGGTGGCCAGTCTCTCAAGAAGTTGTTGGACGGATTCCATGAAAGGGAAAGGTGATTCGCAACTCGTAACTCGTGGCTTGTGATTCGAGTTACGGCTTACGAGTCACGAATTACGGTTCACGCCTTTTGCGCACGGATAATCTGCACGACCTCGTCGGCGTTGGCGGCGGCCAGCAGTTTTTCGCGGAGCGGACGGTCGTGGAGAAACTTTGCGATGTTGGCCAGCGTGTGGAGGTGTTTCTGGAACTGGCCCTGCGGCACGAGGAACAGGACGATGAGGTTAACCGGCTGTTCGTCGAGGGCGTCGAAATTGATGCCGGTCTTGGAGCGGCCAAACGCGCCCACGACGTCGCCAATGAGATCGGTGGTGGCGTGCGGGATGCCGATGCCGAAACCAATACCGGTGCTCATGGTGGTCTCGCGCTTCTTGACCGCCTGGGTAATGGAGGGCAGATGTTCCGCCTTGATACGACCGGCCGTGACGAGCTGCGCGAGCAGTTCGTCGATTGCCTGCCAACGGTCGGTCGCGCGCATCTCCGGGATGACGCACTCCGCATTTAGAATGTCACTTAGAGTCATGGGAACGACATTTGGTTCGCTGAAACCTGCGTTTAATGTCACAGCGCAGCCGCCGCTGCAAGTTAATTTGCCCACCGCGCAACTTTTTGCCACAGCGGCGGCAGTTGGTGGACGGTATGATCGAGCCATCGCCAGCAGAAATGACAGTCACTGCCAAACTGTCCGGCGAGGCCGGCCAGCGTCACCGCCGACGATACCAGCACCACCAGGAGCGCGAGCACCAGCAGGTTCATTCCGTAGATCACGATCATGGAAAACAGCCAACCATGCCGGCGAACATCGCTCTGGTTCTGTTGTAACGCAAGCCATGTAAAGCTCAGGTGAAAGCTCCAGCTGAAACCAAGCAGGTAATGGAGCGCCGGGGCAAACGGCCGCACGTCCGCCAGCAATCCCAAACCGTAGTAAATGGCGATGATGAGCATCGCGTAGAATGGAAAGAAATACGGCGACAGTGTGATGAGCCAGTTCTCTTTGCTGACGCTCACCTGGCCGCCGCGTGCGCCTGTCTTCAAACCGCTGACCTTTGCGCCCATCAACAGCGCCCAGAATACGTGCGTGAGTTCGTGGCTGATGACGTAAGCCCGTGTTGACGGGCTGAGCAAGCAGAAGACAGCCAGCCAGCAGCCAAATCCCAGCCCAAGCCACAACGCCGGCCGTTGCAGCCACGGTCCGTCGCCCAGACCCAGCGCCGCCACCGTGTGGTAGAGCGTGAGCGTCAGCGCGGCGCATGGCAGCAGCAGCGCGATGGCGAGCAGTAACTTGAAAACCTTCATCTCGATGTTTTTGCTGCGCAGGCTATTCAGCGTCAAGGATCGCTGCAAGAGGTTTTGCGTTTCCCGCTGGCGCGCGGCGACTGCGTTGATTATAAAGCGGGGCATTAT
The DNA here is from genome assembly GCA_016235595.1 of Verrucomicrobiota bacterium. GTDB lineage: Bacteria > Verrucomicrobiota > Verrucomicrobiia > CAIQCK01 > CAIQCK01 > CAIQCK01. The sequence continues at coordinate 197,927 of JACRJX010000040.1, read as the reverse complement.
GGCCTACCTTGGATGCGATGTTGGAACAACCGGAACGAAGGCCGTCGTGTTCGACAACGACGGCAACGTCCTCTCATCTGCCTACCGCGAATACCGCCTGCTGACGCCGCAACGCGGCTGGGCGGAGCTTGACCCACAGGAGGTCGGCGACGCCGTCGAGGCCGTGCTTGGCGAGGCGGCGAAGAAATCGCCGCAGCCGGTCGAATCCATCGCTTTGTCGGCGCTCGGCGAGGCCATCACGCCGCTGGATGCCGCCGGCAAGCCGCTCGACAACACGGTCCTTTCGATGGACTCGCGCGCGACGGCACAGACGGCGAAGCTGCACGAGCAGTTCGGCGCAAAGAAGTTTTTCGAGACTACAGGCCATCCGCTGCATCCGATGCACACGATCAGCAAGCTGATCTGGTGGCGCGAGAACAAGCCGGAGATGTTCCGCCGCACAGCGCGGTTTCTCGGTTGGCAGGAAATCCCGGCGATGCGCCTGGGCGTGCCGGCGAAGGTGGACTACTCGCTCGCATCGCGGCTAGGTATTTTTGACATCCGCAAGAAACAATGGTCGGAGCCGCTGATGGCGCTGGCCGGCGTCGAGGAGAAGCAACTACCGGAAGCCGTGCCGTCGGGCGCGGTCGTGGGCGAGATACCGGCGAGTGTCTGCAAGAAACTCAACCTCGCGAAAGGTTGCGTGCTCGTCGCGGGTGGCCACGACCAGCCGTGCGCAGCGCTCGGCGCGGGCGTTGTCAAACCCGGCCTGGCGGTGGACGGGCTGGGCACGGTGGAGTGCATCACTGTGGCCTACGACCATGCCGTGACGGACGAGAACATGCTCGGCGGCAACCTGTGCTGCATGCCGCACGTGGTGGAGGGCATGTATGCGTCGCTGGCATTCAGCTTCGTGGCGGGCAGCCTGCTGCGCTGGTATCGCGACAACTTCGCCGAGGCGGAGAAAGCCGAAGCGGCGCGGACCGGCCGCGATGTCTATGCGATCATGGACGATCTTGCGCTGACGTCAAAGCATCCGCCGTTCATCGTGCCGCACTTCTTCGGCACCGGCACGCCGTATCTGGATTCACACTCGAAGGGCACAATCACCGGGCTGACGCTCGGCACGACGCGCGCCGACATGATCCGCGGCATCCTCGAAGGTGTCGCGTTCGAGATGCGGGTGAATCTGGAGATTCTCGCGAAGGCCGGCGTCCCGCTCGACGAACTGCGCTGCACCGGTGGCGGCGCGAAGTCACGCGGCTGGATGCAACTCAAGGCGAACCTCTGGGGTAAGCGCCTCTGCACGCTCAACACCAGCGAAGGCGGCGCGCTCGCCTGCGCGATGCTCGGTGCTGTCGCCATCGGCAAGTTCAAGACTCTGAAGCAGGCGGTGAAGAAGTTCGTCCGCGTGACCGGCGCGTATGAGCCGGACATGAAGGAGCACGCCCGCTACTCGGAGCGCTACCAGGTTTACCGCGAGCTGTATCCACGGATGAAGGATCTGCTCCACAGGATGTAGAACCCAAACCGAAGCCGCAGACAAAGTTCGAAGGAGCGACGCTATGCCGGCAATGCCGACAAACTACCGACCGATGTGGGCCGAACTGGGGCTCGACCTCGCCAAACACGACGCGCTGCTCGGCGGGCTTGGCAAGGTTTACCGTGATTTCTTCCTTTCGCAGACCGACCGGCCGGCGGGGATGGACTACTTCAACTTCGTCATCAGCGAGGTGCACGGCCTGCGGATCAAGGAACTGCTCGACGCGCGCAAAGCGGGGCGGAAGGTGATCGGCTCATTCTGCCTTTACGTGCCGGAGGAATTGATCCTCGCGGTGGACGGCATCAGCGTCGGGTTGTGCTCGGGCGCGGACTTCGGGACGGAGCAGGCCGAGCGATACCTGCCGCGGAACACTTGCGCTCTCATCAAGTCATTCTTCGGTTTCACGCTGGAGAAGGTCTGTCCGTTCATCGCCGCGTGCGACATGATCGTGGGCGAGAACACCTGTGACGGAAAGAAGAAGGCTTACGAGACGTTTGGCAAGCTGATTCCACAGCTCTACGTCATGGACCTGCCGCAGATGAAGAGCGAAGCGGGTCGCGCGCTGCTGTCGGCGGAGTATCTGCGCTTCATGCGGGACTTGGAAAAGCTGTCAGGCCGGACCATCACGGTTGAGTCGCTCGGCAAGGCGATCGAGACGGTGAATAAGAAGCGCGCCGCGCTGCACCGGCTGGCGGCGTTGCGCCGGGCTGACCCCGCGCCGATTTCGGGACTCGATGCGCTTCTGATCAACCAGATCGCCTTCTACGACGATCCGGTGCGGTTCACGGCCTCGGTGAATGCGCTTTGCGATGAATTGGACAAGCGCGTGACGGCGGGGCAGGGCGTAGCCGCCAAAGGCACGCCACGCATCCTGGTCTCCGGTTGTCCGATGGCCGTGCCGAACTGGAAACTTCCGATGATCGTTGAGCGGAGCGGAGCGATCATTGTCGGTGAGGAATCCTGCGTCGGCGAGCGCGGGGTGCAGAACCTGACCGGCACGCGCGGCGAGACGGTCGAGGCATTGCTGGACAACGTCGTGGACCGTTTCTTCAAGATTGATTGCGCGATTTTCACTCCGAACGCGTCGCGGCTGGAGCACGTGCGCAGGATGACGAGGGATTATAAGGCCGACGGCGTCCTGCACTATTGCCTGCAGTTCTGCACGCCGTATCAGATGGAGGCCATCCCGGTCGAGTGCGCATTGGAGCAGGAACATGTGCCGGTCCTGCGCATAGACACGGATTACAGCCAGGAAGACGTCGAGCAGATCCGCACTCGCGTCGAGGCGTTCGTGGAGCGGCTCAGGGACGGCGCGTGATGCGAGCGGCGGGCATCGACATCGGCTCGCGGACCGTCAAGGTCGCAGTCATGGAACAGGGCCGCCTGGCCGGCCAGCGAATCACCTACAACTCGCACGATCCCATCGAAGTGTGCCGCGGCCTTCTCGACGGCCTCGCCTATGACGTCCTCTTCGCCACGGGCTACGGCCGGCACCTGTTCAAGCAATACCAGCCATGCACTGTCGTGACGGAAATCAAGGCGGTGGCCGTCGGGAGCCGGTTCTTCGCGCCGGCCGCGCGCGCTGTGCTGGATGTCGGTGGACAGGACACGAAGGCTGTCGCGCTCGATTCGCGGGGAATGGTTGCCAAGTTCGAGATGAACGACAAGTGCGCGGCAGGCACGGGCCGGTTTTTGGAAATCATGGCCACCGCGTTGTCTTTCTCGATGGAGGATTTTGTCACCGCCGCCGCCCGCGCGTCGGCGGAACAGAAGGTCAGCCCGATGTGCGCGGTCTTTGCCGAGTCGGAGGTCGTGTCGCTCGTGGCACGCGGCATCCCACGGGATGGCCTGGCGGCCGGATTGCATCGCACGGTTGCTCAACGCGTCGCGGCCATGCTGAGGCGAGTGCCGATGGACGGCGAAGTCGTGTTCTGCGGCGGTGTCGCGCTGAACTCGTGTTTGCGGCGGCTGATCGAGCACGAACTTGGTCTTGATCTGGTTGTGCCGGAACAGCCCCAACTTGTCGCCGCTGTCGGCTGCGCATTGCTGGCGGCTTCGTCCAATAGACAAACGGCGGATTGATGGTCGAAGGACACCTGCGTCAGGCGCAGGAACTACTGGACTCTCTTGAGTTCGAAGCGGTGGTTCTTGGGCTGGTTCTCTGAATAGGCTTTTTCGAGAAGCTCGTCGGCTGCCTTCTGGAACTTCGCTTCGTCGGGGACGTATTTCATGTAGGACTGAACCTGCATGACCCCGTAGGTGAAGTTGGTCCTTTTGCTTTTCTCAAGACTCTCCTCAAGCGCCTTTTTCTCAGCCTCGGGGCTTCGGTCCTTGAGCTTGGAGAGAATGAAGAGCCTGACAGCGGCAAAAGTCCTGAGTTTGGAGGAGTAGATGTCGGCGCGTGTTTTTAGGTCAGAGAGCACTTGCATGGCCTGCTTGTATTGAGGCGTTTCGGCCACGGTCGCGAGATTGACCCCTTGTTTGAATTCGTCAGCGGATCGCTTCAAAACGCTCTGGCCATCTATCAGCAGTTCGTAGTCGCCGGCGTTCAGGCCGTTGACCTTGAGCAATTCCTGATTGAGGTCTTGGGTGAAGGGGATGATGTCCAAGGCTGGCTTGGCTCCGTTTTCAACAGGGAAGGGTAGGGCCTTCTCCAGACAGTCGAAGGAAATGGCTGTGTCCTTGAACTGGAGGTTTTCGACGGAACAGTTTTCCTTCTTTGAGAGTTCTTTTTTGGCGGCATTGATTTCGACAAGCGAAACGCAATGCCCCATGCCCTGCGCTTTGAGAAATGCGTAGGCCATGACGAGGTGGCCGGGCGCGCCGGGATGCACTCTGTCGGGGCCGATGATGGTGAAGTTCGGGTCTTTCGCCTGACCCACCGCGTTGAGCCTGCTCAGGAGCAGATGGAACTCCGCGACGCCGGCGTTGTATTTGGATGCCAGCTTGCGGGCTTCGTAGCCGCAGGTTCCGAGTGCGAAGTTCACGCCAAAGAGGTTCTCGGTCTTTTGAGTGCCGGTCTGGTCGTAGATGGACGGTGTAATGAAGATGAGTTTGGCGCCGTCCTTGGCGAGAAGTTCAGCAAGCTCGGCCATCTTCGCGACGTGGTTTTCGATGGCCCCCTGGCGCCGGCCCTCAATCTTCGAACCGGAAGTTTCCATCGCGTAGAGGCCGCGACTGACGTCGTTCATGCCGAGCATGATGGTCGCGACGGTCGGTTTGTGGGGCGCGATGTCCCAGTCGTAGCGTTTGATCGCGCCCGCAGCGCTGTCGCCGGATATTCCGCAGTTCCAGTAGCCGATGCGCATTTGTGGGAAGCGCGTGGTGTAGAAGAGGACAATCTGGCTGTGGTAACCGAAACCGCCGCCGTGCGTAATACTGTCGCCGATGAAACAGACACGGTCGCCGTCCTTGAACTTGACCGCCTCTTTGGCGACTTCGGCGCGAAGTGACACGCCGCCCGCGATCAAAGAGAACGCAATGCAGCAGAAGCCAAATGTTCTGAACAGTTTTGAACTCATTCTCATCATCTCCTGTAATTGAAGTGTTCTTGCATGAGCGCGTTTAGTGGATTGCCACCGTTTCCGGCCACCGTCACGCGCGGTATATCTGTGGTTTCAGCACGGCGATGTAGGGGAGGTTGCGGTAGCGTTCGGCGAAGTCGAGGCCGTAACCAACAACGAACTGGTCGGGGATGGTGAAGCCGACGAAATCCGGTTGGAGGTCCACGACGCGGCGCGTGGGTTTATCGAGCAACACACAGAGGCGCAGGCTGGCGGGGTGCTCGCGGCGCATGTGGTCGCAGATCCGTTTCAGCGTGAGGCCTGTGTCAAAGATGTCGTCCACCAGCAGCACGTGCTGGCCTTTGAGCGGCAGTTGCCATTGCCGCGAAATACGAATGCGGCCGCTGGATTTGGTGCCCGCGCCATAGCTTCGCGCGACGACGCTGTCCAGACGGGTCGGCATGGGCAGCCGGTGCAGTAGTTCGCCGAGGAATACCATGCTGCCATTGAGCACGGTAATAACCGTGACCTCGGCGTCGCCGTAGTGCTTGCCGATGTCGCGAGCGAGCGCGGCGATGCGGCGGTGGATGCGCGCTTCAGTGATCAAAACGCGCTCAACGTCGGGATGGACACGGGGTGTTGTCATGTTGGTTTCAGGTGCTCAGGCGCGGAATAATTGGCCCATCCTCTTGCCAAGGGTTCTGCTGGCGATGAGCAGGCTCGCGGCCAGCAGCACCATGCCGAGCACGCCGAGCGCGCAGGCCACCGACGGCGCGCTCGGGTCCACACGGCCGATGAGTTGATAGATGGCTTTGGTGATGGGGAAGTAGGCTTCCTTCATCGCGAGGATAAGACTGTCACTGACCTCGAGCATGGCGAAGGAGAATGTCAGAATCGTGCCGGCGATCAAGTTCGCCATCACTAGGGGCAGCGTGATCTTCCGCATCGTGCGCAGGGGCGATGCGCCGAGGTTGAGAGATGCTTCTTCAAGCGTCACGCTGGTTTGCTGAAGACCCGCGACGGCTGCTCGGACAATGTAGGGGAGGCGTCGCACCGAGTAACTGATGATGATGAGCACGGTAGGATTGGCTGACGGGTCGATGAAATCGTGCAGCCATTGATACCACGCCGACGGCGGATGTTTGGGGTCCACTGGAATGTTGAAACCGGCGACGTAACCGAATGCGAGCACGATACCCGGCAACGCCAGTGGCAACATGGCGATCGCATCGAGCAGGTTTGCGCAGGGCACGCGGCGGCGGGTCAGCAGCCAGGCGATCATCACGCCGAGGATCAGGTCGAGAAACGCGCTCAGCGACGAGAAGAAGAGACTGTTGCGGATGGAGGAGAGCGTCAGCGGATGGCGGAATATCTCGCCGTAGTATTGCGCCGTCACTTGGTCCGGCAGGATGCTCATGAACCAGTGTGACGCGAAGGATTGAGCGACGACGCTCGCGTGCGGCAGCAGCGAAACAAGGACCAGCGCGACGGTGCCTGTATAAATCATCCAACGGAGGCGCGGCGGTGCCTGGGTCTCGGCGCCGGCGGTGTGGCCTCGCGCCATCATCTGGTAGCCTTTCTCGCCGGTGATCCACTTGGAGACAAGGAACAGAATGAACGTAATGAGCAAGACAAGCAGCACCAGCGTGTAGGCAAATGGGTTCGTACCGACCTCGACGATCTTGTCAAAAATCTGCACGGCGACGACACGGTTGTAACCGATGAGCAGCGGCGTACCGAGGTCGGTAAAGGCGAAGATAAACACGATGATCGCGCCGGCGAAGTAGCCGGGCATCACCAGTGGCAGTGTGATGGTGCGAAACAGCCGCCACCCGCGCGCGCCGAGGTTCTCCGCCGCCTCACGAAGCGTTGGGTCCACGTTGGCCATCGCGGCGGTGACGTTGAGGAACATGATCGGATAGACATGCAACACGCCGAGGATGACGACACCCCAAAAACCGCCCGCGCCAAGCCAGTCAATGCCGTTCTCAATTGGCACGAGGCCGAACTTGTCGAGCAGCAGGTTCAGCGAGCCAAAACGGGCGAAGACTTGCTTGACGCCGATGGCGCCGACGAACGGCGGCATGATCATGGGCACCAGCAGCAGGCCGCTCAGGAGAGCCTTGCCGGGAAAACTGTAGCGTGAGAACCAATGTGCCACGGGCAGGGTGATGATCGTCGTCAACACCGTGATGACGATCCCGAGCATGAAACTGTTGCGGAGGCATTCGAGCTGGAACGGGCTGTTGAAGAACAGTCGAAAGAACTCGATCGTGAATCCGCCAGCCGGCCAGAATGCGGCCTTGAACATGTAGCCAAGCGGATAAAAAAGGAAGAGGCCGAAAAAAACGATAAGGAGAACCAACGACGCAGCGGTAGCCGGCGCGATGCGTGAGGGGCGGGGCGTGGAGCGTGGAGCGTTCACTGGATCAGCAGGATGATGTCTTCCGGACGGACGGTCAGCGTCAGTTTTTCACCGAAGCGGCGGACGACGTCGGGATTGGTTTCCAGCGCGCGCAACGAGCGACCGTCAGACAGTGTGAGTGTATAGTGCTCGATCTCGCCGAGATAGGTGGCGCGTTGGACGGTGGCGTGAATCAGATTGCGAGTGCCGCCGTCGCGCGTCGGGGTGAGAGCTTCAGGGCGGATGCCGCAGGTGACGGTTTGACCAGGCTGGAAGCCGTTGCCGTGGACGACGAGGACGCCGTAGGCCGTGGCGACGGCAATCTCGCCGTTGGCAGCGTGCTCGACCCTGCCTTCGATGAAGTTCATCTCGCCAATAAAGTCAGCGACGAAACGACTGTTCGGCGTGCGATAGATTTCATGCGGCGTGCCCACCTGCACGAGCCGGCCGGCGTTCATGATGCCGACGCGGTCGGCCATCGAGAGTGCTTCCTTCTGGTCGTGCGTGACGTAGAGCATCGTTTGCCGTGTCTCGCTGTGAATGCGGGTGATTTCCTCGCGTGTTTCCAGCCGCAGCTTGGCATCGAGATTCGAGAGTGGCTCGTCAAGGAGCAGAATGCCGGGATTGATGACGAGTGCGCGGGCGAGCGCGACGCGCTGCTGCTGTCCGCCGCTGAGTTGCGTGGGGGAACGATCGGCCAGCTCGCTCATGCGAACGATGGCGAGGGCGTCGCGGACGCGGCGTTGCTTCTCGGCGCGCGATACGCCACGCACGTCGAGGCCGTAAGCGACGTTCTCGGCTACGGTCATGTGCGGCCAGAGCGCGTAGTTTTGAAACACCATACCGGTGTTGCGGCGGTTGGGTGGCACGTTGTTGACGGACTGGCCGTCGAAGAGGACATCACCGGCGCCGGGGGCGTAAAAACCGGCAATGAGCCGCAGGACGGTGGTCTTGCCGCAGCCGCTTGGCCCGAGCAGGAAGAACAGCTCGCCGTCGCGGATGTCGAACGTCACGTCGTCCACGGCGACGATCTGGTCGAAGCTCTTGCTGACTCCTTGGATGGAAACCTTCATTTCGTTGTTGTTGCGGCGATGCGACGGAACTTGTCTCGCGCCCAGACCTGCCATTCGATGCTCTTGCGTGTTCGCATGAGCGGGTCTTTCCATTTTCCGGCGGACAGCTTCATGACCTCATCTTCATTCAGCGGCAGGCTGGCCAACTCCGCAATGGCCACCGGGTCGTCACACCGGCCGCGCGCGATTGTGGCGCGCCACGCGGCGACAAGCTCCCGATGCACGTCAATGATGCACGCGCCGAACAAGTCGTTGACGATCTGCCAGCGGTCGCCGCCTTTCTTGGGATCGTAACGGAAAGCGACAGGCAACTCAAACGGGTTTACCGGGACGAGGGTGACGCCCCGCAATTTCTGGTAGAGCGCCGGCACAATGCACATCCGCTCGATGTTGAAATTGCGCGCGCCGCCGGGCTGGCCTCGGGGAATCATCCAGAGCGACTGGCCTTCGTCACTCAGCAGATAGTCCACAAACCGCTCTGCGATCTGGCGGTGAGGCGCGCCGCGGAAGATGCCGACGCAGTCGGGATTGAACGCAATGACCTCGGGTGGCTGGAGGTAAGCCATGTTCTCCGCGCCTTCGCGACCGACCTGCATCAGCGCATAGAAATCAATCGCCATCGCATAGGCCACGTTGCCAAGACTGGCTTCCTTCACGGTCGTCGGGGCGGTGCTGTGGAAGTTCCGCGTGTTGGCGCACATCCGCGTGATGGTTTGCCAGCCGCGTTCCCAGCCGTAGGCCTGGAGGATAAGCTCGAACGACATGTGAATGCTGCCGGTCTTGCGCAAATCGCCGCCGCCGACCCATCCGAGCAGTTCGGGCCGGCAGAGATCGGACCAGCGTTGCACCGGCGGCAGTTTCATCCGCTCGATCACCCGCTTGTTGGCGCAGATGCCGAAGGTGGAAATCGCGGTGCCGAACCACTCATGCGCCGGGTCGAACATGGGCACGCCGCCGGCCTCGGCGGGGATCCGCGCGAGCGTCTTCGCCGGCGGATCGTGACGAATGAGGCGGCGTTTCTTCTGCAACTCGAAATAGGGGTCCATCCCGCCACCCCATGCGATGTCAAGGTCGCCACCGTTGGGGTTGGCGGCGAATCGGCTGTCCACGTAGCGCACCAGGTCGCTGGTCCCGCCCACGTCGCGCCAGTCAACCGTCACCGGCGTCCCGTAATGGCGTTTGTGCCAGTCGCTGAAAGCGCGCTCGTATTCCCGCTTGATGCCTTCCCAGTGGGGCGTGATGACGATGAGCGTGTCTTCTGCCGCGAAGACCGTGCCGATGGCGAACGAAACGGCGGCCAGCCGGGCCGCCAAACGAACAACCCCGACGTGAAGGCCGGGGTTGTCGCTGATTGTTCTGGTCCAGCGCGGTCTCATGCGTTAGTCGCGGCTGTCGCGAATCACCACCAGCCGCAACAACTCCAGCACAGCCACGAGCAAACCGGCGACGTAGGTCAGGGCGGCGGCGTTTAGCACGCGCTTCACGCCCACAGGTTCATCGCCAACCAGGATGCCCAATGTGCTGAGACGTTCCTTGGCCCGACGGCTGGCGTTGTATTCCACCGGCAGCGTGATGAGTTGGAAAACCACGCATACCGCAAACAGCATGATCGCGATGTCCAGAAGCACTTTGAACGCCGTTGGGATGAAGAAGCCAGCGAACACCAACAGCGGCGCGACCCCGGATGCGAAGTTGGTCAGCGGCACGATGGCCATGCGGATGTGCAACGGGGCATACGCCTTCTTGTGCTGAATGGCATGGCCGCATTCATGGGCCGCGACGCCGAGAGCGGCCAGCGACGTGCCATGGTAGATGTCCGAGGAAAGGCGGACGACTCGCGACTGCGGGTCATAGTGGTCGCTCAGTTGGCCTTCGACTTCCTCCACGGGCACCTGCGCGAGACCTTCCTGGCTCAAAATATGCCGCGCAACCTCCGAGCCGGTGAGACCGCTGGTTGACCCGACCTGCGAATACCTCGCGTAGGTTGAGCGCAGCTTCCACTGACTCCAGATCGTGATGAGCAAGCACGGGATGAAGAACATCCAGCTTGTTGCGTCGTAAAAAAACATAGTCTTATCTATCCTTTCCGCGCGCTTGAAAATAGCGGCGATGCTTCAGATTTCAAGCGCAACCGGAAAGTTAGACAGCCGTCGGCAGCCTTTTGTTGTAACAAGCACTACGTCTTCGATGCGGATACCGCCGACGCCGGGGTAGTAGAGGCCCGGCTCGACCGTGACAACATGACCCGAGCGGAGACGGCAGGGGAGGGAGCCCATGCGCGGGGCTTCATGGACTTGAAGGCCGAGCCCGTGGCCGGTGCCGTGGAAGAACCCTTGCTGGCGCGTGGTTTTTCGATTGGCAGGAGACGCGCCGGTGTGAAAACCGCGCTCATCGAACACCTTTTGCACGGCGCGATGGACCGTGTGCCCGTCAATGCCCGCGCGAACCGTCCGGATCGCGACTTGTTGGGCGTCGCGGACTGCCTCGAACTGCCTGCGCAACGCCTCGCTGGCTTTGCCTCGCAAGACCGTGCGTGTCATGTCGCCGTAGTAGCCGGTGCGCTCGTCGCGCGGGAAAACATCGAGAATGATGGCTTGGTTGGCGTAAAGCGGGCCGCTGCCGCGCTCGTGCGGGTCACATGCCTGCCCGCCGCCGGCGACGATGGTGTGGGCGCCGATGCCGCCGAGACGGATCATGGCGGTGTCAATCTCAGCGCGGACGCGCTCGCTGGTGAGCACAGAACCGCCAAGCATGAGCCGGCCGCCTTTGCCGATGCGCGCAGCGCGAATCATGCCGATGCCGGCGGCAAGGCCGGCCTCGGTGGTGCGCAGCGCTCGCTCGATGGCTTTTACCTCGTCGCGACGCTTGATCTCACGTTGGGGGAAGATTGGCTTGTGGTCGGTCCAGACGCGAATGCCGTGTTTGCGGAGTTGTTCGGCATGGATGAGGGAGAAGTGTGCCGGCACTCGAGCGGTGGTGATGCGCCGTTGGCGAAAGATCGCGGCGATGGTGTCGGCGAATCTCGCGTGACCGAGCCGCTTTTCAATCGGCCTGTCAACGTCGCTCATGGAGATGACTTCGTCCACACGCGCTTCGTGTCTGGCGCGGTCAATCTCCAGGTCGCTCATGACGACACTGCTTTTGCCGCGGTGACGGAAATAAATGAACGCGTCGGGCGCGAACATGCCCGTGGCGTAGAGCATGTCGGCGTCGCGCTCGCTGTCGGCAACGATCAGGAGGGTTTCGCTCATCGGCTGAGGTTGTTGGCCTTGCTCTGGCCCTTGGTATCGAGCGCGGTGATCATGGCACCCTTGCGGAACACGCTGACCTGGCGCGTGGACTCGCTGATCACGATGGCGATGGCGTTGGTGCTGGCGGTGATGCCTGCGGCAGCTTCGTGGCGCGCGCCGTAGCCGCTCGGCAGTTCCTGGCCGGGAATGCTTGGCAACAGGTAGCTCCCTGCGCTCATGATGACGCCGTCGCCGCGGATGATGAACGCCCCGTCAATCGAGCTGAACTCCTTCACCGTCTCCTCCATGAACGGGTCGAGAATGTTGCGGTCGTCCTCGCGATAGCCGTAGAACGGATTGATGACCATGGGCCGGCAGGACTTCTGCACGTGATCGGTGTCGCCGACGACGAAAATGGTGCCCACCGGTTTGCCCTCGCGACCTTCGGCGGCGAGGCTGCCGGCGATGCCGATGACGCGCTCGAGCACCTCCGGCCGCAGGTCTTCGGGCAACGGTACTTCCTCGGGTGAAAACAGCATCTGGTACTCGCGCGCCGCGTCCACCAGCACCAGCGTGTCGAGCAGGCCGCTGCCGGGCAGACCGGCGATGCAGATGATGCGCTCATCGCGGCGGATCAGGCCGCGCGTGAGCGCGAGCAACATCGCCAGTTTGAGCTGACCCACCCGGTCGCCGCTGCCGCTGGAAATCTGGATGACATCCTTCACCCGCCGGTCGTTGCGGTATTGCTCCGGCTTGTTTCCCGTCACGACGATCACATCGTAGTCCGCGCAGAGCCGCGACGCCTGGTCCAGGCTCGACAGCGCGTCCGCGAACAGCAGCACGCTCGTCACATAGTGCTGCCGGCCCAGCGTGATGGCGTGCGACATGAGCGAACGGTTCAGCGCGCCATGCGTCGTCGGCACGCGCGCCGTGCTCGGGCCCCATGTCCGTGTGATGATCCTGAACGCTTCGTCGGGCGATTCCGCATGAACAATCCGTTTGATCGTGTCCGCGTCTTTGGCAAAATCCGCCGTCGCGTTCAACACTCGCAGGAAAGTCTTCTCCTCAGAACTGGCCACCAGCATCACCACCAGATATACCGGCTGCGGTTGGGACTGGTTGTAGATGATCCCCTGCACGCTGCGGCCCACGGCGCAGATGAACCGGCGCTTCATCGGCAACCGCGCATGGGGGATGGCCACGCCGTGGCCCATCGCCGTCGTCAACGTATTCTCGCGGGCGAGCAGGGCCTTCAGCAATCGTTCCGGGTTTAGCTTCGGGTCCGACTTGCAGATGACCTCCACCAACTGAGCCAACACCGCTTTGGGATCGCGGCTGCTAAGGTCAATCACCCGATTGCGTGTGAGAAATTTATCAAGGCGCATCGCAGTTCAGACGATAGCGGTCAAGTGTCTGTGGCGCAACGGGAAAAGTCCGGGGAACGAAATGTGACTATCGGTGAATCCGGAATGAAGCTTGGCACCAGTTCCTGTTTCACTGTTTCTCCTCGAGCCATTTTTTCAAGTCGGGTTCGTTGGCGAGACCGCGGAGAATGGTGCGTCTGTCGGACCAAATATGCTTCCCTGTAATGTCAATGCCCGCCTCTGAACATATCTTCATTGCCAGCGCGGCTTCCCGGTATTTGATTGCCCTGGGAGGACGGGGGTCGGATGGATTGCTGAAGGGAGTGCTGAAGCCGGAAATCAGGATGCCGAGGTCGCTGTAGTTGGCATCATCCGTTACAATCCAAACGGCCGCCTGTCTGACTTTGGCATCGACATGAGCACGCTCCAAAACAGGCATGAGTTTGATCAATTCTGCCTGCTGGGGAGCCCGCTCAATTGTGAAGCTGTCGCGAGTGCTTGGAACCGCTCGTGGCCTGTTGGCACAGGCGACGTTAACTGAAATGCGGGTCCACATGGGCTTGGTGAGCTGAATTTTGGCCTCTGCTGTTGCAACCATGTTCTGAACGGATTGCCTTGAGGGAACGAAGTATGTGCCGACCGGGATGCGAACCACGATAGGATAGCGCACGAGACGCAAGATATGCAGGTCGACGCTCGAAATTCCATTGCCTTCCGCGCGAATCTCCACCAGTTGCTCCGCAATCAAATCGACAATGTCTCGTCCCTCCGTAATGTCTTTGAGCGCCTGCTTGGCGTCGGCGGTCTTGCTGTGTCCCGGAAACTCAGTCAGGAAAATGTTCAACGCCTGCTCTGTGCCGGCCGCAAGCGCTGCCGAATACGCGGTCTTGTCTGTGTGCAGTGCCCTCAGGCGCGACAGAGCTTCTGTGCGATACCGCCCATCGGGATATGCTTCCCAATAGACACGAAGGGATTTGATGGTGTCTGCCTTCTTGGATTCCTGCCACGTCAGGTCCTCGATCTGATTTCGGGCCTCCGCCAGATGCAGGCCGACTGGATGTGTCTGCGCGTAGTCCCGGTAACTGTCGAGAGAGTTGGCGGCCTGTGCGTCTGTCCAACTGCGTTCGTCGTAGCGTGAACGTGCCTCATCAGAGTGCGATCCATCCGGCCACACGTCCAGATACTTGGCGTAGTCCTGCGCTGTGTCGCGTGATGAGGCGAAGTGCCATTCTATCGCGTCGCGGGTGGGAGGCAGGGAGGCAAGTGCTATCAAGACCAAGACAGCTACGCTGGCGATTTTGGCCTTCATGTGCGGATTGTCAGACCATCTGACGTTGCTTCAGTCGCGTTTCATTCCGGCAAGGGCTTGCCCTTGGTTTCAGGCGCGAGCCAGATAAGAACCATGCCGATGACGTAGACCAGGATGATGGTGCCGCAGGCGTGAGGATAGCTGCCGTCGAAGAACTGCATCAACTGGCCCGTGCAGAGCACGCCTACTGCCGCCAGGATGCGGCCGAAGTTGTAGCTCAGGCCCTGGCCCGTGGTGCGGACGCGGGTGGGGAAGAGTTCGGGCAGGTAGAGAGGCAGCCAGCCGTAGAACGACGCGGTTCCGCAACCGGCAAGGCCGGCCATGATGAGGAATAGCAGGTTATACTCGCGCAGCTTGAAAAAGAGGAATCCGCACACCACCAGCGAGAACAGACACAGCCCAAAATACGTTGGCCGCCGTCCGAATCGTCCCCCGATGATCGGCGCAACGAAACAGCCGATGATGGCACCGATGGAGACTACGAACTGCACGGTGCCCTTGGCGTAGGGATTCTTCGGGCCGGCCAGTTGGTCGGCCCAGGACGGCAGGAAGCCCGTGACAGCACCCCACGTGCCGATAAGCGCGATGGTGGCAAACGTCGTTGCCAGCAGCGTCGGCCAGAGCAGCTTCGTCCCGAAGATTTCGCGAAACGGGTTTACGGGGCCTTTCTTGACGGACTCCTTCCATCGATCCGACTCCGGGATCAGGACGATGACGAAGAACGCCAGCAGCGCGGGTAACGATCCGGCGAGCATCGTCCAGCGCCATGATTCGGGCGTGACCTTGAAGGTCATTGCCAGCGCAGCAATCAGGAGGTAGCCCATATTGCCTGCCGCACCAATGACGCCGGCGAGAATGGGACGCAATCTTTCCGGCCAGCACTCCATCACGAGCGCCACGCCGAGCGCCCATTCACCGCCCATGCCGAGCGATGAGGCAAATCGGCAGACGCCAAGTTGCCACGGCTGGTTGGCGAAGTAACAGCAGCCGGTAAAGAATGAGTAGGCCAGGATACTCAATGCCATCGAGCGCACACGGCCCAGCTTGTCGCCCAGCCACCCGAAGAGCACGCCGCCGCACGCCGCCCCGAGCAGGAAGAGCGCCGTCAGATACGAAATCCACTGCGCCACCATCGCCTCCTGGCCGTCGCCGATCTTCATCAGGTCAATCAGCGCGGGCCGCGCCGCGATGGGGAACAAGCCCATCTCCAAACCGTCGAACATCCAGCCCAGCAGGGCTGCAAACAACACCAGCCATTGCGCTTTTCCAAGGGGTTTGCTTTGCGGTGTGCTCATGATGTTCCGATGATGGGTTTACGGTGGTCGTCCACGGTTGCAGCGATTCCTGCCGCGCAGTGTGGCGTCTCGAAGGAGTTTTTTCAATACTACTGCGGTTGGAACGAACACTTTTTTGATGCCGCGTGCCGCGTGGGTCGGGTAATGTTCTCCGGCACCGGCGCAGAAGCCCAAACGAAGGAGTCGCGAGCAAGATGAGAAACATGCTGATGATTGTTGCGGGCGCAATGATGGCGTTTGCGGTTCAAGCAGAAGATGCGTTTCGCTGGACCGAGCAGCCCGGCGGCAAACTGGAACTGACCGAGAACAACAAACCGGTGCTCGTGTTCAACTACGGCCTGCAACTCAAGGAGGGTGTGAAGGAACAGTTCCGCCGCGCCGACTATTTTCACCCGATCTATGACCTCGACGGTGTCATCATCACCGAGGATTTTCCGAAGGACCACTTCCATCATCGCGGTTTGTTCTGGGGCTGGCCGGAGGTCACCGTCGGCGGCAAGACCTACGACCCGTGGGCGTGCGTGGGGATGCAGCAGCGATTCAAGCGTTGGATTACGCGCGAGGCCAAGTCCGACTGCGCTGTGCTCGGTGTCGAGAACGGTTGGTTCCTTGGGGACCAATCGGTCATCCGTGAGACCGTGGAGGCGCGAATCCATCGGTGCAACGACACGGGCCGTGCGATGGACGTTGCCATCACGCTGGAGGCCGAAAAAGAGCCGGTGGGCATGAGCGGCCGTCACGTCGGCAACAAAGGCTATGGTGGTTTCACGCTGCGCGTTGCGCCCCGCCGCGACCCGTCAGTTTCGCTGCCGACGGGGCGCGTTGAAAAGGACGCGATCCAGGTCAAAGCTCCATGGGCGGATTACTCCGCCAAGTTTGGCACGGGCGACGCGGTCAGCGGCGTGGCCATCTTCGATCATCCGAAGAACCCGCGTCACCCGACGACGTGGATGACGCGTTACTACGGCGTGTTGAACCCGACGTGGCCCGCGCTTGAGACCGCCATGCTCGTGCCGGGCAAACCTGTCACGCTCCGCTACCGTCTTTGGATTCATCGTGGCGACTGCGCAGCTGGGAAGGTGGCGCAGGCACACGCGGAATGGCTGGCCGCGAAGTGACAAGCGCTGAAACCGGGAAATGAACATGAGATCGTGTCTGGCGATGGTCTTACTAATTGCAGCGGCGGTGGTTGATGCAAATGACGATGTCGATCCGCTCACGCCATGGCGGAGTGGGGTGAAGATTCGACCTGTGGCGACTCAGGCGGGCCGGCACACAATACATTCCTATGTGAACACCTGTCCCGAAAGCCCTGACGGCCGTCGGGTGTTGTTCTTTTCCTCAATCACTCCCGATGCGCAACGAGGCGAACTGCGCATCCTTGAAAGAGCGACGGGAGAGGAGAAGGTGCTCGTCCGCAATGTCAACATCGAGGATGCGCATCGCGTCGCGTGCCAACAGTGGGTCTCGGGCGGTCGGCGCGTGGTGTTTCACGACGTGCGGGATGGCGAATGGCTCGTGGCGGGCGTGGATATGGAGTCGGGCAAAGAGCGCGTGCTGGCACGGCAGCGGCAGCTTTGCTGGGGCCAACCTCACAGCGACATCGTGCCGATCCATGGCCAGCATTGGAATCCCGGCACGCATCGCGATTTGGAACTGCTCAACGTTGATACTGGCGAGATTCGCACCGGGGTGACGGCTGACGCAGTGCGGGCCGCATATCCGGAGTTGATCGCCAAACTCTTCGGCGAAAAACCGATATCGGCATTTTTCCCGATTCTCAGTCCGGACCTCAAGCGTGTGTTCTTCAAGTTGGCGTCGGCGGGCAATGGCGACTTCCGCAGTTCCAAGGCGAGCGTCCGGCTCGGCTTGGTCTGCTACGATCTGGAGAACAAGCGATTCCTTTTTGCAGCCTCGAACTGGGGCCACCCCGCGTGGCATCCCGACTCCCGCACGATTGTCCAAAAAGGCAATTGCCTCATCGACAGCACCACTGGCACGACGCGAAGGATACCGGGTTTGCCAGGCTTCCATGGCGACCATCCCACGGCCAGTCCCAACGGCAAACTGGTGGTGACGGATACGACGATGGAGAAATTTGGCGGCAGCGACAAGGAATGGGGTGTGGTGTTGTCGGATATTCGCGGGAAGAACCACCTCATTCTTCACCGCTTCGACAACTCCCGGGGCGCGAAATCGTGGCGGCGGTCGCATCCGCATCCCGTTTTCAGTTCCGACGGCCGGCGCATTTATTTCAACGTCAGCAGTGGCGATTGGACGCAACTCTATGTAGCGGAGACGACCGGCCGGTAGGCGATCTTGCATCGAACTTCCATCATGAGCAGAGCATTCATGCGCGAATCCGACGACCAGCCTGAGCGCCCCCTGAGCGCGCCACGACCGTCAGCGTTGCCGCCGGGCGCGCAGAACTACATCACGCCTGACGGGGCGCGACGGTTTCAGGAGGAGTTGGAACGGCTGGCACAGGAGCGGCAACGACGGTCGGCCATGCCCGAGGAGTTGCGCGAACTGAATCTCCGGATCGGCCATCTGCAACGGCTTTTGGAGTCGGCGGTCGTGACGCCTCCACCGCCGCCCGAGGAGAAGGATATGGTGAGGTTTGGGGCTGCCGTCATGGTTCGCGAGCGCAGCGGCGAGGAGTCGTGCTATCGCATCGTTGGGGTGGATGAAGTAGACATTGATCGCGGCTGGGTGAGTTGGCTGTCGCCGATCGCGAAGGCGATGCTGAATGCGCGACTGGGCGAACGCGTGCGGTTCAAGTCTCCGTCTGGGGAGCAGGAACTGATGATTGTGACAATCAATTATGAGCAGGTTATGTAACCTGCGAGCCTGTCGCGGGAATCCCGCCCCGGAGTCGCGGGTTGCGAAGCTCACTTGGCATTTCTTACGCTGTCGCAGCAGGATCGAGCGCTTTTTCCTTCGCAATGCGCGGTAAGGGCGGTTTTAATGGGTGGCAGCGAGAGAAATCGAAACCGCGATGCCAACTACGACTCGACTCAAGATAACAGCAGGCGATGTTTCGCTGGCAGCGACGTTGAACGACAGCGCCACGGCGAAAGAGATTGTACGCGCACTGCCGATCGAGGCCGGTGCGAACCGCTGGGGCGATGAGATTTATTTCCCCGTCGCAGTCGTTGTTGGCGAGGAGAACCCGCAGGAGGTGGTGGCTGCAGGCGATCTTGCCTACTGGCCGCCGGGGCGCGCGTTCTGTATCTTCTTCGGGTCGACGCCTGCGAGCACGGGTGGCGAAATCCGCCCGGCAAGCGCGGTCAATGTGATGGGGCGTGTGGTTGGCGACGCAACGCTGTTCCGGCGGGTGCGTGACGGCGATCGGGTAAAAATCGAATTGGCATGAGACGGCGAGCTTCATGGGAGACGGGAGACGCGGGCGGCCTGGGCTGGCTGGGCATGCCCACGAGCGCTGTTCGCGCGTTGCTGATCGCCAATCTGGCCGTGTTCGTTCTTCAAACGCTGCTGCTTGTGGCGAGCAATCTCATCCGCGGCGATGGGCTGTGGCATTCGCAGTTTGACCGTATCTTCGCGCTGAGCGGCGGTGGACTGCGCTCCGGCATGGTTTGGCAGCTCGGCACCTACATGTTTCTGCACACTGCCAACATCCTGCATATCCTCTTCAATCTTCTCGCGCTCTGGATGTTTGGACGGGACGTGGAGGAGCAGATCGGGACGCGGAGGTTCCTGCAACTTTACTTTGGCGGTGGTCTCGTGGGCGCGGTGTGCTGGCTCGCGTTCAACTGGCAGGGCCACGGGCTGTTGCTGGGCGCGTCGGCGGCCGTGTATGCGGTTTGCATCGCTTTTGCCACGCTGGTGCCGGAGCGGATGATCACGATGCTTTTGTTCTTCGTGGTGCCGGTGACGATGAAGGCGAAGTGGTGGGCGTGGATCGCGGTCGCACTGCTGGCCTACGCTTCGGTGGTGGAGACGAACTCCGGCATTGCACATCTGGCGCACGTTGGCGGAGCTGTGGTTGGTTATGTGTTCATCAAGTGGCTTGGATGGGGCGAGACGTCCCGGTTCGTCGAGACGCTTCGAGCTGCGGCACGGCCTGTGACGCGTCTTTTTGAAGAGCGGCGGCGCAGGGAGAGCATGCCGCCGGAGGAGTTCATCAGCACGCAAGTGGACCCGATCCTCGACAAGATCTCACGGCAGGGAATCCACAGCCTGACGCGTGAGGAGCGTCGAATTTTGCAGCAAGCCCAAGTGAAGATGAAGGAGCGTTCGCAAAGTCCGCCTCCGTCGGACCCGCCACGGCAGTAAATGAAAACACCACCCTTATCGCTGCCCGATGTCATTGAACGCGCGTGCCGCAGTGCGGCCGATATTGAACGCGCGCGGCTGAATTTCCAACGCCTGCTCGATGGCGTGCCAGACCGGGATGCGTTGGTGCAGCGACTCGATCAAAGCGGATGGCTGCTGCCCGTGTTGGCTGTGGGGTTCGGAGCGTCACAGCCCATCGGTGACACGCTGGTGCGGCATCCTGAATATCTGGAGTGGTTGTTGACCGATGTGCAGTTCGACGAGGGGCGGTCCAAGGTGGCGTTGACACAAGACGCGAGCGCCGCTGTCGAGATCGCATTGCCGGGGATGAAGCTGAACGCGCTGCGGCGGTTCAAACAACGCGAGATGGCGCTCATTGGCCTGCGCGACCTGGCCGGCCGCGCCAACCTCGTGCAGGTTGTAGCGGAGGTTTCCAACCTCGCCGACGTGTGCCTGAGACAGGTGCTGGCAATTCATTGGCCGGAACTGACCGCGAAGTATGGGGAGCCGTCAAATCGCGATTTTGCGATCATCGCCCTGGGCAAGCTCGGCGGCCGGGAGTTGAACTATAGCAGCGACATTGACCTGATGTTTCTCTACGGCGCGGACGGCGATACGATGCGCGACGGCCGGCGCACGATGTCCAACGAGCAATTCTTTGCCAAACTTGCGGAGACGATTGTCGCCTCCGTGAGTGCGCGCACGACGGAGGGCGACCTGTTCCGCGTGGATATGCGGCTGCGGCCCGAGGGCAAGGCCGGCGCGCTGGTCCGCACCGTGGAGAGTTGCGAGGACTACTACGCGAGCCGTGGCGAGACGTGGGAGCGGATGATGCTCATCAAGGCCCGCTGCTGCGCCGGCAGCGCGCATCTGGTGGAGGAGTTTCTTGAGACGATTCACCCATTCCGTTTTCCGCGCTACATCAGTGAGGAGGTGCTCGGCGAGATTGCGTTGATCAAGCAGCGCATCGAACGCGAGATCGTCGGCGACGCGAGACTGACTCGGCACGTGAAGCTTGGCGTCGGCGGCATCCGCGAAATCGAGTTTGTCGCGCAGACGCTGCAGCTGCTTCACGCCGGCCGCAGCCCGTTTCTACAGACGGCAAACACGCTTGAAGCGCTCCAGAAACTGAGCGAATACGGCCAACTGCCGCATGATGAGGTGAGCGACTTGAGCGCTGCCTATCATTTCCTTCGCACCGTTGAACATCGTCTGCAAATGGAGGCGGGGTTGCAGACGCATACCATCCCAACTGACCGGACGGCTGTGTTGCGGCTGGCGCGCTCGCTGGGATTTGAAACAGTCCTCGAGTTTGAGAAAAAGTTGTCCACTCATACCCGGCGGGTCCGCCAGGTGTATGATCGCCTGCTGGGCGCTCCGCGAAACGAAGCCCGTGCGCGCTGGCGCAAGATGTTCGGGGACGAAGCGCGGCAGGCTGAGTTTGTAGGGGCGCTGGCGGTTGCGGGTTTTCATAAGCCCGACGCGGCCGCGAAGATTCTCTACCAAATGGCGCGTGGGCCTGACCATGTCCATATCTCCGCGCGCACCGGCGCGCTGTTTTCCCGAATCCTGCCGGAGATTCTTCGTGTGGTGAACCCACGCTCCATCGCGGAGCATCAGGCCGAAGGTGGCGGCACGACCGTCGCGGGCCTGGCGCAGCCGGATGAGGCGCTGAAACAACTCCAGCGGTTTGCGGAGAGCTACGGCTCGCGCGCGATGCTCTTCGAGATGCTTGCGTCCAATCCGAAGGTTCTCGACCTGTTGCTGAGGCTCTTCGACAACAGCCGGTTCCTGGCGGACGTTGTCGTTCGGCGTCCGGAGTTGTTCGAGGAAGTGACGCGTCCGGACATTATTCGGCGCTACAAATCGCGCGCCGACGTGCTGGAGGAACTTAGCGGCACACGCGGCCGGCGGAAAGCAGAGGACTGGATTCGCATCTACAAACGCGCCGAGTTGCTGCGCTGTGGTGTGCGCGATGTGCTCGGTCTCAGCAATCTCGAAAAAGTCCACGATGAGCAGTCGACGCTGGCGGAAGCTTGCGTGGATTTCGCGCTGGCGGCGTGCCTGAAGGAGATGAAGACGCCGCGCCTGCCGTTCGCGATCATCGGTGTGGGCAAGTTTGGCGGCCACGAGCTGAGTTATGGCGGTGATCTTGACGTGTTGTTCATCACACAGGGCGGAGTGAAGGGGACGAATGCCGCCGTCGCGCTGGCGAAACGGCTGATCGAGTTCATGGGCCGCCAGACCGATGAAGGCTCCGTCTATGCGCTCGATGCGCGATTGCGGCCGGACGGCGACAAGGGCGTGTTGGCGCAATCCCTCGATGTCTATGCGGCCTATTACGAGAAGCGGGCGTTGTTGTGGGAGCGGCAGGCGCTGACGAAGGCGAGGTTCATCGCCGGTGACGCCGCGCTGGGACGGCAGTTTCAGCGGTTTGTAGAGAAGGCCATCTATTCGCGGGCGTTGACGGACGCGGAGATGGCCGAGATCGCACGGATGCGGACGCGCGTTGAACGTGAACGCAGCGACGCGAAGCAGATGGAGCTGAACCTCAAGACCGGTGCGGGCGGAATCATCGAGGTCGAGTTCATCGTGCAGGCGCTCCAGTTGCGGCACGGTGCGGCGCATCCGGCGGTTCGTCGGCCACATACGCTTGAGGCGCTTGGCGAATTGGGGAAGATCGGCGCGCTTACGGAGGAGGAGGTACGCCACCTGCGCGAAGACTACATGGTGCAACGCCGCATTGAACTGGTGCTGCGGCGTCTTCAAAACACCTCCTCGTCGTGCCTGCCTGCGTCGCCGGAAGAACAGGCGGCGATGGCATGCCGTCTGGGTGCTGCATCGTTGGAAGAGTTTTGGAAGATATACCGCGCGGCGAGACAACGAGTGCGGGCGCTTTACCAGAAGGTATTTGGCGTCAACTAAGCAAGGCTTACTGCGGCGGCTCGGGTTCTGGCTGCGCCAGTTCCGTCAGCTTGGCGATGGCTGCCTGTGCAGCGCGTGTTTCGGCTTCCTTCTTGCTCTGGCCGGCGCCGCGTCCGAGTTCCTTGCCGTCAAACTCGACGACCGACTCAAAGCGCTTCGCGTGGTCAGGTCCGCTCTGGTTTGTGATGCGATAAAGCGGGTTCTTGCCGTGGCGCTCCTGAATCATCTCCTGCAACATGCCCTTGGGATTGTCGCTGTCAGGGCCGGCTTCCAGTTGGCGCAATTCCGGTTGGAGTTGAGCGAGCACAAACCGCCGGGCCGCTGCGAAGTCGCCGTCGAGATAGATCGCTCCCACGACCGACTCGAAGGCATCCGCGAGGTTCGATGCGCGCGACCGGCCGCCACTGGCCTCTTCGCCCTTACCCAAGTGAAGATAATCTCCCAGCGACAACACGCGGGCCAGATGGCAAAGCATATGACGGTTGGCAAATCGAGCGCGCAGTTTGGTTAATTCGCCTTCATTCGCGATGGGGAAACGTTCGTAGACCACCTCTGTCAGCGCAAGCTGAAGGACCGCGTCACCGAAGAACTCCAGCCGTTGATTGTCAGTGGTGGGCTTGGGCACGGCAGAATGGTTCGGGGCGCTCTCGTGAAGCACCGAACGATGTGTGAGCGCCTCGCTCAACAGTTCAATCCGACGGAACTGATGACCGAGGCGTTCCTCAAGCTGCTTGAGGTCGGCCACGGACTGAAACTATCGCATGGCCACCGCAATGCCAAGCGAAGAAATCCTGACGATGTCGAAGTCCGGGCGCCATAGAGAGCGGGGTGGGGGAGCCATGCGGGAATGCTCCGCCTCGCAGATTCTCACTTCGCTCTCGGATGAAATTGGTAGTGCACGCTCTTGAGGCGGTGGCTGTCCACGTGGGTATAAACCTGCGTTGTGGAAATGTCGGCGTGACCCAGCATTTCCTGAATCACGCGAAGGTCGGCGCCGTTTTCCAAGAGGTGCGTGGCAAAACTGTGCCGCAGCATATGCGGGCTGACATGCTTGGCAATGCCCGCGCGCTTGGCGCAGATGTCCACGAGCTTCCACAAGGTGACGCGGCTCAGTTGCCGGCCGCGGTTGCTCAAGAACACAGCGCTCGGCGTGTGGGGCCGCACCAGTTTCGGACGCATCCGGTCCAGATACAGTTTCAGTCGTTCCAACGCCTGGCGACCGATCGGAACGATGCGCTCCTTATTGCCCTTGCCAATCACACGCAGGAAGCCGGACTCGAAATTGATATTCTCCAACTTCAGCGAAGCCAGTTCGGATGCGCGCAACCCGCTGGCATACATGACCTCGAGAATCGCCTGGTCGCGCACCGCACGCGGATCGTCGCCTGTCGGCAGTTGAAGCAGCTTATCCACGTCCATCACCGAGAGTGACTTGGGCAGCGCCTTGAATTTTCGGGGGCGGTCGATGAGTTCGGCCACATTGGACGGCACGAAACGGTTGGCGTAGAGAAAGCGGAAGAAGACGCGGATGGCGGCCAATTCCAGCAGGATCGAGTTGAGGGCCATCTCCCGCTTGCGTTGGTAGAGCAAATAGTCGGTGATGTGCTGCGGCACAACCTCGCCCCAGCGGGACACGTTGCGACCCCGCAGGTAGCCGGCGAACTGCGTCAGCATCCGGCGATAGGTGTCCTGCGTGTTCTTGGCGTGCCCGCGCTCCAAGGCCACGTGGGTGATGAATTCGTCTATGAGCGCCTGCATGAAAAGTGAAGAGTTGTGAATGAAGAGTTAAGAGTGTCTGCGACTCTTCACTGCTTGCTCTTCACTCTTAACTGATCAATTCAGTCCCGGTGATCCGCCGATATGCCTCAAGATACTTTTCGCTCGTCTTGGCAACGATTTCTGCGGGCAGTACCGGCCCCGGCGGCGTTTTGTCCCAATCGAGCGTTTCGAGATAGTCCCGCACGAACTGCTTGTCGAAACTTGGCTGGCCGCGGCCGGGTTGGTATTCACTCGCCGGCCAGAAGCGCGAGCTGTCGGGCGTCAGCACTTCGTCGATGAGAATCACTTCGCCGTCCGGCAGCAGGCCGAACTCGAATTTGGTGTCGGCGATGATGATCCCGCGCTCGCGCGCAAAGGCGCGGGCCCACTTGTAGATGGCCAGCGAGGCGTCATGCACACGCGTGGCGAGCGTCTCGCCCAGGACCTTGGCCGCCTGCCTCTGGCTGATGTTGATGTCGTGGCCGCTCTCTGCCTTCGTGGATGGCGTGAAAATCGGCTCGGGCAACTCTGACGATTCGAGCAGACCGGAGGGCAGCTTGACACCGCAGACGCTCTGGCTCTGCTTGTATTCCTTCCAGCCGGAGCCGGCGAGGTAACCCCGCACGATGCATTCCACCGCCAGCGGTTTGCATTTCCGGACGATCATGGCGCGCCCTTCCAGTTGCTGGCGATACGACTGCAACTCGGGGGGGAAGCCGGCGAACTCGGTCGTCAGGACGTGGTTGGGGATGATATGAGCCATCTTTTCAAACCAAAACTTCGAGATGGACGTGAGAACACGCCCCTTGAGTGGAATGCCCGTGGGCATGATCACGTCGAAGGCCGAGATGCGGTCGGTGGCGAGAAACAACAGCCGGTCGCCGAGGTCGAAAATCTCGCGAACCTTGCCGCTGCGAAGTTTCTTGAGGCCGGGTATGTTGATGGTCAGAAGGGTCTCGTTTGGGTTTGTCATGGCGGCAGGATTCTAGCGATGAATCGTGAAACGGGAAGCGCAAAACGCAAGAAAGGGCGGCGGTCTTTCTGTACGCCAGATTCGCAGAGCAGGGGAGGTTACTGGGGGGCGCTGCCGGAGCGGGTGAAGGTATTGATGATCTGGATACCGGCCTGGTTGGCGGCATCCACGACAGAGATGATGACGTCGAGTGTGGTCTTCTGGTCGGCACGCATTTCCACGACGATATTCGGATTCTGAAGTTTCGCGGCGCGCAGCCGCTCGATGAGCTGGTCAGCGGCCACGGGCTGCGCGTTGAGGAACATCTTGCCGTCGGGCGAAACGGTAAGCACCAGGCCCTGTTCACGTTTGACCTCCTTGCCAGTCTTGGACTTCGGCAGAGTGATCTGGACGGCCGGCTGGCGCATAAAGGTCGTGGTGACCAGCAGGAAGATCAGCAACACCACCAGGATGTCGATGAGCGCGACGATGATGATCGTCGGGGGGCGGCGGTGTTTGGAGTAGAACTTCATGGAAGATCGAAGCCGGGGAGGCGGACTACTGGATGCTGACGGAGCGCGAGCCCGGCCGGTGGTTGGCGCCGCCGTTGATTTCGCGATAGAGCTTGCTCAACAGGTCGCTCAACATGCTTTCCATCTCGACAATCATGCGCTCGATCTTGCGGTTGAAGTAGCTCCAGCCAATGAGCGCGACGATGGCCACGAGCAGGCCGAAGAACGTGCAGTTCAGAGCCTGGCTTATCCCAACGCCCATCATGCTCGTGCTGCCGTCGGCCGTCACTTGACCGATGCTGATGAAGAGTTCCTTCAAGCCGCCGATGGTGCCGAGCAGGCCAAGGAGGGGCGAAATGCCGACGACCACCTCCAGGGAGATGAGGCCGTGTTCGAGTTTCACCGCTTCGCTGCGGGCGCGCGTTTGGACAGCGTCGATGTTCTGGGTATGTGGCCAGTCGAGATGGTTGAGGGCGACGCGGACGATGGCTCCGAGGGCGGTGGTGTCGTTGTCAGCGAGCACGGAGAGACGGTCGGATTTCTCGCCTGGCCGGAGCTTCTCAATTGCGGCGGCGAGGGCGGGACTCATGACATTTTTGCGGCGCAAGGCCAGGCTGCGTTCAATGATGACAGCCAGGGCGACGACCGATGCGATGCAGAGCGGCACCATGACGGGACCGCCCTCGCGAAAGAAACTGATCAACCAACTCCACATGTTCTACCTTTCGTATAAGTAAACGTTGAAATCTATCGTGATGTCCAAATGATCCCCGCCCAGCAGCTTCAGCTCTTGCGGCCAAGGATCGAAGGGGGCGCAATCGATCACCGCCTTCTGGCAATAGCTCCCCAGAATAGGAGAAGCGGAGTTTTGCGCAATCCTCAAATGATCCACGTGCCCGGTGGGATAAAGGGTGAAGTTGAGTTTGACCCGGCCCGGCTGGCCGTCGGCATAGTATTGCTCCAACAACAACGTCCAGCGCCGGCCAATCTCGGCGAACATTTTCTTGCTGTAGGCGCCTTGCGGCATGCCGATGACGTTCAGCGCTGTCGGGCCGCGGCGTGACACTCCACCGTCGGTTTCCGAAGCCATGGTCGGGATGTCGCGCTGGACGGGGGACATCTCGCTGGCAGTGGGGCGCAAGCCGAACGACGACTCGGCGAACTTGAATGGCGAGGCTGGCTGTGGAGGCGTCGTGCTGGCCGGGTCGGGTGCAGGTTTGGCGGTTCTTGCCGCGGTCTGCTGCCGCGGTTGTTCCTGCGAGCGGCGCAGGGGTTCGGGCGCGGTAATGCCTTCGGCGGGCTTGGGAGGCGCAACGGTTTTTGGAGTCGCAGCGCGCGCAGGTGTGCTCGGGGTTTGGGGCTTCGGTTTTGCCGCCGGCGGCGGCGTTGCGGGACGGGGTTGTGCCTTTGCAGGCGTCTGGACTGTGGTGGTATGGAGTTCCGCCAGCTTGCGGCCCATGATCTTTGGAATTTCCGCGCTCCGGTTCTGCGGCGCAGGATTGGCGGCCAGAGAGTTCCTGTCTGAGAAGAACATGGGTTTTACCGGCACCGTTTTGGTTGCCTGCAAAGCGTCAACCTCGATGAAGTTCAATTGTGGCGGTGGTCGGCGCACGACTTGCCGCTTCAGGGGAGTCTTGGGCAACTGCGCGACTGTGACGGACGGCGAGAGAAGCTTGGCAAGCGCTGTCATCAGCGGCGTGGTGGCGTAGAACCACAGCACAAACAGGTGGATCACCAGCGACACCGCCATCGCGATGCTGAGTCTGCGTTGGTAGAAGTCCGGGTTCATGACTTCTCGGGCAGGCGTCTCCAGAGGTAATGGCGGAAGAGCACTGTGAGGGTGGAGGTCAGGGGGACGGCCAGCAGCACGCCGATGAAGCCGAGCAGATGCCCCCAGATGAGGATGGACAGCACGACGGTCACGGGGTGCAAGCCGGTCTTGTCGCCAACGATCCTTGGAGAAAGAATCCAGTTCTCGATCAGGTGAACGACGACGCAAACCGCAATGGCTTGGGTGGGCAACTGCCAGCTTCCATGTTGCGCGTAGGCGATGAGCGCGGCGGGAAATGCGCCCGCAACGACGCCGAAGAGTGGTACCAGGTCGAACAGGCCGACCCAGATGCCAAGCAACAGCGCGAAGTCAACTCCGATGATGTAGAAACCAAAGGCGGACAATGCGCCGACGCACGCCGCCACAATGCATTGACCGCGGAAGAATGCCTGCACCGACCGGTTGATCTCACCGACGACGTGGATGATGTCGTCGCGCACCGCGGTATTGGCTACCGGCACATAGAGCTTCCAGTTGGAGGCGAAATATTCCGGGTCCTTCAAAAAATAGTAGACGTAGATCGGAATGATGAGGAACCCGACAATCGCGCTTACAAGGCTGATGGTGTTGGAAAGAACCTGTGGCAGTATGGTGGTCAGGTGGCGTGCCATGTCGGGCAACGAATTGTTGATGCTCGTGGTGAGTTGATCCACAAACTTGGGCCACGCGCCCGGCGTTTTCGCGGTGCGAACGCCCTCGGCAAGCCCGCTGATGGCTGTGGCAGCGCGACGAATCTGGTCTGGCATCTTGCTCGCGACATCGGTCAACTCCTGGATGATCATCGGCAGTGTCAGCGCCACGGCACCAGTGACAATGACCGCGCCGAGACCGAAGACAATCAATACAGCCGTTGTGCGCGACCAATGGCGTTTCGTGTTCAGCCAATCCACCGCTGGCATCAACAGGTAGGCGATGAGCATGCCGATGGCCACGGGCAGCAGCACCCACTGCAATTGGGCAAATAATGCCGCCGCCGCCAACAGGCCTGCTCCGGTTAGCGTCACAAGAAACGCGATGGCCAGCGCGACCAGCGCATTGGCCAGGACGCGGCGTTGCCAGGCGGTAAAGAGGTCGGGGTTCATGGCGGCTATAACTCCAGCACTTCGTTGATGACGGGCACATGGACCTGCGAGCGGGGAAAGAGCTCCCGCAGTGCCGCTGCCAGCGATTGGGATTGTTCGGCTTCGCCATGCACGACGCAGATGTGCTGCAACGACCCGGTCGCGCGACGCGCGAAGTTCAGAAGCTCGCTGCGCCCGGCGTGCGCGCTGAACGCCGAGAAC
This sequence comes from Verrucomicrobiota bacterium, assembly GCA_016235595.1. Classification (GTDB taxonomy): domain Bacteria; phylum Verrucomicrobiota; class Verrucomicrobiia; order CAIQCK01; family CAIQCK01; genus CAIQCK01. Next base: position 168,670 of record JACRJX010000040.1, on the reverse strand, counting down.
ACCTCGACCTGTGCCTTCACGTCGTGCTCCTCACCGAAAATGCGCACGCGTTTCTCGCCGGCGATGAGGCGCGCGCCAAGGGTATGCTGCGCGCAGAAGCCGACCATGATGATTGTGTTGCGCTCATTGCCAATATTGTTGTGAAGGTGATGGCATATACGGCCGGCTTCAGCCATCCCCGACGCAGAGATGATGATGCACGGCTCCTTCAAGTCGTTCAGCGCGATGGATTGGTCCACGTCGCGAATGTACTTGAGTTGTTCCAGGCCGAAAGGATCATGCCGCGCCATCAATTGCTCGTAGATGTCCGTGTTGAAACACTCCGGGTGCAGCCGGAAAATCTCGGTGGCGTTGACCGCCAGCGGGCTGTCCACGAAGATCGGCAATTCGGGAATGCATTTTTCCTCAGTCAGCCGGTGCAGCGCATAGACGATGTGCTGTGTGCGGCCGACGGCGAACGCGGGAATGATGATCTTGCCCTTGCGCTGGACGGTGCGGTTGACGATGGCGCAGAGACGGTTGTTGATCTGGTCCATCGGCTCGTGCTCGCGGTTGCCGTAGGTGCTCTCGATGAGCAACACGTCCAGGTCCTCCATCGGGGCCGGGTCGCGCATCAATGGATCGCCGCCACGTCCCACGTCGCCGCTGAAACCAATGCGGAGCTTGCGGCTGCCCTCGCGGACGTCCAGACTCACATGCGCCGAGCCAAGTATATGGCCCGCATCACGGAATCGGACCTGGACGCCGTCGGCAATCCAGAGCGGCCGCTCATAGCCCAGACCGACGAACTGCCGGATGGTTGCCTCCGCTTCCTTTTCGTTATAAACCGGCGCGACAGGTGGCAGTCCCTTCTTGGCGCGTTTTCGCGAAACAAACTCCGCGTCATAACGCTGGACGTGGGCGCTGTCTTGAAGCATCACAGCCGAGAGGTCGCGGGTAGCGTTGGTCGCGTAGATGTTGCCGGTGAACCCGCGTTTCACAAGGGTCGGCAACGCGCCGGTGTGATCAATGTGCGCGTGGCTGACAACGGCGGCGTCGATCGTCTTTGGGTCGAAAGGAAAGGTGCTGTTTCGCTCCGTGGACTCGGCACGCGGTCCTTGGAACATGCCGCACTCGACCATCAGCTGCGTGCCGTTCACTGCCAGAACGTGGCGCGAACCGGTGGTCGTCTGGGCTGCACCGTAAAAAGTCCATTTCATGTGTTATCCTCGCTACCGAAGTCCCGTGAGTATAGGCAACTGGAGCGGCAGACACAAGAAGTGGCAGCAGAAAGGGGGCAAAAAAACGCCGTCAGGGCTTGGGGAATGACGCGGGGGCCACAACGACCGGCGCGGGCGGGGCGGAGGGATCGGCTTGCATGCTGGAGACATTGGATGACGCCGGGCGCGACATGACGTTCACGACCATCTGGGTGAGCTGGTTGGAGCGCAGAAGCTGAATCTGCGTTTGCTCGCCGATGCGAAGGTAAAACATCGCCTCGGCGACGTCGTGCATCAGCCGCGTCGGTTTTTTGTTGATGGAAAGTAACAGGTCACCGGCGCGGGCGCCTGCCTGCTCGGCGGTGGTGCCGGGCAGGACCATGTCAATCTGGATGGCGGGTTGCGGAGGCGCGTTGGTGGAGGTCACCACTCCCACCTGCCGGAGGTTGAGGCCGAGAGAGCCATAGCGTACTTCGCCGAACTGGCGCAGGTCGGCGGCGACGCGCAGGGCGGCACGCGTGGGCAGCGCGAAAGCCATCGAGGGCAGTTGCGACGACGCGCCGAAGAGCACGCCGGCGACCTGGCCGCGCGCATTCAGCAACGGTGCGCCGCTCTCGCCGGGGTTGGTGTTTACACGCGTCATCATCAACGGCGTGTTGCGATACATCGCCATCGAACCGACAAAACCGACCGACGGGGACGCGGGCAGGTCGCCGGCGAAACCGAGCATGATCACCAGCGAGCCGGGGTCGGTGGAAATCTTCTTGTCGAGCGGCAGGGCGGGGAATTTCACCTGGGCGGGCACGCCGGTCACTTGCAATAACGCGAGATTGCTACGCTCGCGGTCAATGCCAACGAGTCTTGCCTCGAAACGCTGGTTCATCCACTCAATGAAAATCTTGTGCGCGCCTGCAACGACGCTTGCGGCGGTGAGGATTTCGCCCTTCGGATCCACGAAGAAACCACTGCCGGCCCGGAGGCGCATGGCGCGCGGGTCGGCCTCCATGCCGCCGCCCTCATCGGGCAGGATGGCCTTGACGCGAACGACGCTCGCAATGCTGCGGTTGCAGACGGCGACGACGGCGCGCTCGAAGGTCTCGACCGACAGGTCTTGCGCGCGCGCCGGCAACGAGGCCGACAGCATCAGCAGGGCGCAGGCCGGCTTAGTAATTAAACGAAGCAGCATAAACTTTTGGCGTGATGTCCACGCGATCCATGACGAAGTGGACGCGCGGCTGGCTCTCAAACGCCGGCAGCAGCATCACAGCGGAGTCGACCGTTTCTTCGCGTCGGTCGTTGGCGCGCGCGTCATCGTAAATGACCTGCACGGGCCGCTCGGAGGCGGCGGCAACGATGGTTGGCGTAGCGGGTTGGACCGTGGCTGCAACCTGGCCACGCTGCCAGTGGTTGTAGAACTGGATCGTGAGCACGAAGGTGAGCGCGAAGGCGACGCCGACCTGGGCGAAGGCGAAAGGCCGTTCCGTCAGTGATTGGAGGAGCCGCGTCCAGAATGCAGTGGGCCGCATCTGTTCCGCAAGCAGCCGGCGGTTCAAGCGCATCAGGAAGTTGTCGAGGTAAGCGGGCGAGGGCCGTTCGTAACGCTTCAGCGACAGCAGCCGGCACAGCGCCGGAAATGCCTCGTCGCCGGGCACGGCAGGCGCGATCCCCAGCCGCTCGCGCAGCCGCAACCAGAACGAGTTGGCGCGGCGGGCGGCATCAGCGGCCTGCTCGTCGGCGAGCCGCTTGTGAAACGCAACGAGGAAACCGTCCATCGTTTCCTGCGGCGGTCGCTCGGCGCGCTTCATGGCGAGCAGACGGCGCAGGTCGTCGAATTGCGGATCGTTGGGTTGGCGGGTCGGAGGCATGGCAGTCAGTTCTTCTCCGGTAGATATCGCTTCAACAACTGCTGCAGTTGGAGGCGCGCGTAGTAGAGCCGCGAGCGGACGGTTCCTTCCGAACTGTTCGTGATTTTGGCAATCTCGGCATGCGAGAGGCCCTGGATGTCGTAGAGCGTGACGACCAGCCGGTGGTCCGGCGAAAGCTTTTGCAGCGCGACGTTGAGATGCTCCATCAATTCGTTGGCGGCAACCTCACCGTCCGGACCTTCGCCGCGCGTGCGCTCGATGAAGTCCGGGTTCTCCTGGATGCGCGCATCCACGTCGTCGAGGCTGAGGTGATTCTTGGAGCGCCGGCGGTGGCCGTTGAGGAAGTTGATCGTGGTGTTGACTGCGATGCGATAGATCCAGGTGTAGAACGACGAATCGCCTTTGAAGCGGTGGAGATTCTTGTAGGCGCGGATGAACGTCTCCTGCGCGAGGTCGTTGGCGTCCTCGTGGTTGGAGGTCATGTGGTAGATCGTCCCGTAGATGCGCTGCTTGTAACGTTCGACCAGTTCGTCAAAGGCAGCGGGATCGTTGGCGCGGGCGCGCTCGACGAGCGCCGCGTCATCGCTGAGTGCGGAAACGGGTTGCGCGGGAAGATCCATTCCTGTTTCCGCTGAACTTACCAAGGCTGACACCATAATCAACTCACCAAATGAAGACGGGAATTGGGCCGGAGCCCGCACCCACGACATCGAATGGAACCTGTTCTTTCACAAATTGCTTCACTTTGCTGGCGGTGAACCCACCGCTTACGACGATTTTGACCCATCGGAAGCCATTTTCGTTCAATGCCGCCCGCACTTTTCGCACCCGTCCGGGTAGAACCCGCCTCGGCTGTCAGCTACCGGCAGACGGAACACGCGGGGCTCGAGCCGGGTTGTCATCGCGGCAGGCTGTTGTCAGTGCGTCGGGGCATGTGTGCTGGCCGGTTTGCTGCCTCCTGAGAGCGCGAGGCTGCGGCTCTGGAGGAAAAAGGCGAGGTTGCGCAACGCCGTCGTGAACCCCGATGCCGGCAGCGGCTTCAGCGAGTCCAACGCGGTGTCCAGATAGTGCCCGATCATCTCCAGCGAGGCATCGAGCGTGCGGTGTTTCACCACCAACGCCGCCAGCCGGGCCGCGCCGGGAGCGGAGTAGCTTGTCAGATCGATCGATATCTGGTCGCGCTCCGTCTCGCTCGCGCGGCGCAACAAGGTCAGAATCGGCAAGGTCAGCTTGCCCTTGTTCAGGTCCGTGCCGAGCGACTTGCCTGCCTCGTTCTCCTGCTCGAAAATGTCCACGCAGTCGTCGTAAATCTGATACGCGATGCCCAGCGCCATGCCGTAGTTGCGAAGCGACTGCTTTACCGGGGCCGGCGCTCCGGCCAGAAACGCTCCCAGTTCACATGACACCGCGAACAGCTCCGCCGTCTTCATTTCGACGAACTTCAGGTAATCCTCGATGGAGAGTTCCAGGTCGAACCGCCGCTGCGTCTGGAGGATTTCGCCCTCGCAGACCACGTTCGTCGCGTGCGCGATCCGCCGGCAGACCTCCATGTCCGGGAAATCGGTCGCCAGCTTCAGCGCGTGAGCAAAGAGGCAGTCGCCTAGCAGCACCGAGATTTCGTTGCCCCAGCGTGCGCTTACCGTCAGCTTGTGCCGGCGCATTGTCGCCCCGTCCATGATGTCGTCATGCACCAGCGTCGCCAGATGAATCATCTCCACGATCACCGCCAGCGTGATGTGGTAGTCGTTGAGCGGCCCGCAAGCGCCGCCGCCGAGCAACGCCAGCGCCGGCCGCAGCCGTTTGCCCTGCGTGCCCAGCGCATAGCGCACGTAATCGCTCACGCCCGGCTCGAATGCGCCGACCTGACGGCCCAGCCGGTCTTCCACCTGGCTCAACGCCGCCTCGATCGGTCCGAGCACCTCGCTAAATTTGGTTCCACCGCGCACGCGGTCCGCTGCCGTTGACATAAGAGATGCACTGTAAAAACCATTTCGCCGCCCCGCAAGTGGAAAAGCGGCTGGCGCCGAAGATGGATCGCGTCATCCGGACGCGATGCTCCTAGCGTGCTTCTTGCGGCTGGATTCCTCATTGCCCGGCAAGCCAGCGCGCCCAGAGGGCGCGCGCCACCTCTGGCGCTGATGGAGGGAGCTTCGTAGCCCACCACTCCGTGGCGGGAATGATGATGATATCCCCCTCGATGGAGTCGCGGGCTACGTCGTGACGCAGACGGCGCATTCCCTGTCGCCGCCGACGTGAGGAGGCGGGCGGGCTTCTCATCTGCGGCCCCTCCGTCTCATGACCTCGGCGGCTATGGGAGACGGCCGCTTCCCCACCGGCGTCTATACGCGCGTGGATGGTCTCGATACGGCGGGGACGCTGATGGCAGAGAGTGTGCAGAAAAAATCACCAAAAGGGCCAGAATAGATCTATGGGCCCTCCGGCCTTCTGAAGTAGCTTGGCCGCGATATCCATCTCTTGCTCTATTATTGTCTGGATTTCATCAGAGCCAGAAGAGGCAGCGATGAGCCATACGGTGTATTCAAAGTGATCGTTGCCTAGATCATATGTTTTTGTTGGCGCCAGTTGAGCGTGCATGTTGTTGTCATATTTAGACGCGTATCGAGTGACAATTTCCAAAAGGCACGCATCAGGGGGATCTAAATGAGGCGGATCATGCTTATTTGTTCTTGCGGTCCCCTTGCTGTAGTGAAAACGGAAATTCTCAATCCTGGCATTTTCCACTTCCGAGAGGGCGGGAATGCGACTCTTGGCTTTGGTAAGACGACGTTTAATTCGTTGGAGGGCGCGTTCGACGATGGGGCTCGTTTCTCCGAGGTGTAGAACCGGCGGTGCAGAGGCAAACAAATAGCCGGTGCCGTTATTAGTGGATTCGATTACCGGTCTCCGCGCCCGCTTTTCCGCTTCACGTGCGTCAAAGCCGACGATGATTATCGCCGCAAAAAGCACCACCACCGCCCCTAACCAAGCGATGTTTTTCACGGCAAGATTTATAACATGGCCGCGGTCGCACGTCACGTCTGCATTGACTCATCGTCTCTGTGGCCAAGGACATCCCTCTTGTTTTCACTCCGCTCGCTGGCTACTCTCGCGGCGCATGAAAACGAAAGCGGCGGTGTTGCATGGGTTGAAGGATGTCCGGTTGGAAGAGGTGGAACTGCCCGCGCTCGCGCCGGGCGAGGTGATGGTGCGGGTGAAGGCCGCCCTCACGTGCGGGACGGACCGCAAGATGTATCTGCGCGGCCATCCAAAGTTTCAGCCGCCGTTCATCTTTGGGCATGAATTCACGGGCGAGGTGGTGGAGGTGGGCACGGGCGTGACGCAGTTCCGTCCGGGCACGCGCGTGGCGGCGGTGAATTCCGCCCCGTGCAATCAATGTTACTGGTGCAAGGTGGGCAACCAGAGCATGTGCGAGAACATGTTCTTGCGGCTGAGCGGGGCGTTCGCGGAATACGCGATCATTCCTGCTCCGATCGTGGCGCAGAACACGGTGGAGATCCCGGCGCACGTGACGTATCGGCAGGCGGCGCTGTTGGAACCGCTGTCGTGCGTGGTGCACGGGGTGGAACGCAGCGGCGTCCGGCTTGGGGACACGGTGGTGGTGATCGGCGCGGGGCCGATCGGGTTGTTCTTCAACCGTCTGGTGCATCTGAAAGGCGCGCGCGTGATCGCGGCGGACATGAAAGCGGAACGGCTGGCGGTGGCCAAGCAGCTTGGTGCGCACGAGACGCTGGATCTCTCGAAGGTGTCCGACCCCGTCGCGGCGATTCGCGAGCGAACGGAAGGCGGGCGCGGCGTGGACGTGGCCATCGAGGCGGTGGGGTTGCCGGAGGTGTGGCAGACGGCAATTGCGACGGTGCGCAAGGGCGGCATCGCGAATCTGTTTGGCGGTTGCGCGTCGGGGACGAAGATCACGGTGGACACGGGCCTAATTCACTACAACGAGGTGACGATCAAGGGCGTGTTCCATTTCACACCGGAATACGTGCGGCGTGCGATGAACCTGATCGCGCAAGGCGCGGTGAACACGGACATCTTCGTGACGCACGAGTTCCCGCTGAGCCGCATCTCCGAGGCCATCGAGTTGCTGGTGAACCAGGTGGGCATCAAGATTTCCATCAAGCCGGACTGAGGTGACACGTTGAAAGCGCTAGTCAAAATCGGCCGGGGCGAGAACGACATCGAGTTGCGTGATGTGCCGGAGCCGGTGTGTGGGCCGGGGCAGGTGAAGATTCGCGTCCGCGCGGTGGGCATCTGCGGGACGGACATCCACGGTCATCCAAGCCTGAAGCCGCCGGTGATCCTTGGCCATGAACTGGCCGGCGACATCGTGGAGGTCGGCGCAGGTGTCACAACGCGGAAGGTCGGCGAGCGCGTCACGTCGGAGACGACCGCCTCCATCTGCGGCAAGTGCAAGTTCTGCGCGACGGAGGACTACAGCCTTTGCATCGAGCGGAAAGGCATCGCGACGAAAGCCGAGGGCGCGTTCACGGATTATCTAGTCATCCGCGAGCCGAGCGTGCATCCGCTGCCCGACCACGTCACCTACGAGGCGGGTGCGATTTGCGAACTACTCGCCTGCGTGACTCACGCGGTGATGGAGCAGGGGGCGGTTGCGCCGGGCGAAGTGGTGCTGGTAATGGGGCCGGGGCCACTGGGCTTGCTGTGCGCGCAGGTGGTGAAGGCATGTGGCGCGCGCGCCGTAGTGGCGGGCATGGCCAAGGACAAGTCCCGGCTCGAACTCGCGGCGCGTCTTGGCGCGGAGCGAACGGTGAATGTGGAGGTGGAGGACTTGAAGGAAGTCGGGCGTTCGATGACCGGCGGTTACGGTTTCGACGTGGCCATCGAATGCGCGGGTGTTCCTCCTGCGGTCGCAGCGGCGCTCGCGACGGTGCGGGTGCGCGGGCGGTTCATCCAGGCGGGCATTCTGCACCAGGATGTGGCGCTGAATTTCGAAGACGTGTTTTTTGTGCGTGAGATCAGCATGATCGGTTCGCACACACAGAAGCCCAGCTCGTGGCGCAAGGCGCTGGCACTGTTGGCGGAGCGGAAGGTGAACCTGGAGGCGTTGGTCACGAAGCAACTGCCGCTGAGCCAGTGGCGGGAAGGTTTCGACATGGCCCGCCGCGGCGACGCGATCAAGGTGGTGTTGAAGCCGGACTAGAGGCGCGCGGTTTCGAGCGCGCTTCACAACAATCGGAATCAGACTATGACCGAGAAAAACGAGCTGCAAGTGCCGATGACTCCGGAGTCCGTCGCCAAGACGGGCATGACGCTCAACCAGATTGCGGAGTTGATCCTCCGGATTCTTTACGCACGCAACGATCTGACCGCGCAGGAGATCGTGCAGGAAATCCTGCTGCCTTACGAACCGGTCGTCAGGGAAGCGATCGAGCGGCTGTTGAAAGAGCAGTTTATCGGCCGCCCGGGTGTGCGTGGCATCGGAGAGATGGGTTTCGTCTACGCGCTGACGCAAAGCGGCGCGGCGCGGGCACGGGAACTGATGGACTTCAACAGCTACGCCGGCCCCGCGCCGGTGACGTTGGCGGAATATCGTGCGGTCGTGGAAAGACAGGCGCTCGCCAAGCGGCCGGTGGATGAAGCCAGACTCCGGCAGGCGGTTAAGTCCATGGTGGTGAGCGACGAACTGCTGGAGGAACTGGGTCCGGCGGCCAATAACGGTCGCTCAATCTTCCTGTATGGACCGCCGGGCAACGGCAAAACCCTGTTGGCTGAGGCGATCAGCGTCGCACAAGACTATGAGGTGTTTGTGCCGCACGCCATCCAAGTCGAGGGTCATATTGTGCGGGTGTTCGATCCGCTTGATCACGAGCCGGTCGCGAACGGCACGAATGGCGGGCAGCAGTTGCTGCCGCGGCGTGGTGATCCAGACCAGCGTTGGGTGCGTTGCCGGCCGCCGATGATCGTGGTCGGCGGCGAATTGACTTTGGAGATGCTGGAACTGCTCTACGATCCGAAGTCGAAAACCTACGAGGCGCCGCTACAGGTCAAGGCCAACAACGGCACTTTCATCATTGACGACTTTGGTCGACAGCGTTTGGAGCCGCGCCAACTCCTGAATCGCTGGATGGTGCCGTTGGAGAAACGGGTGGACTACCTGCCGTTGATGCGTGGCAAAAAGGTGGAGTTCCCATTCGACGTGATGATCGTGTTCTCAACAAACCTCGCGCCGAAGGACCTTGTGGACGAGGCATTCCTGCGGCGCATCCGGCACAAGATCAAGGTGGGCAGTCCCACGCCGGAGCAGTTCCGCGAGATTTTCGAGCGCGTGTGCCGGATCTGTGGGGTGGAGTTCAACGAGGCGGGTTACGCGTATCTCGTCGCCGAGCACTACCAGAAGGCCGGCCGCGCCTTTCGCGCCGTGCATCCGCGGGACTTGCTCGACCAGATCACCGAGATTGCACGGTATCAGGGTGACAAGCCCGCGCTGGAGCCGAAACTGATCGACCGCGCCTGCCACTCCTACTTCGTGAGCCTTCAGTGAGCGAGGCGTTGCCGCGCCCAAGCCAGCGCCTCGTCGGGGGTGTGGAGTTTCTCTTCGAGTTGTAGCTCGCGCGCTTCACGCAGGAGAGCGCCCATTTCAGGGCCGGGCTTCATCCCCATCGCCAGCAGATCATCGCCGGTGATCAATGGCGGCGGAGCGGCAACCTGGGGGGGGATCTCAAGGACCACGTTTTTTAGAAAGTCGTAGTTGGTCAGGTCGGCATGACTGGCAAGGCAGTCGAGCCGGTGCAGTTCCAGTTCCTCGGCGAATGTCGGGCGCGCCAGCAGGCGCTTGAGTTTCGCCTTCCGCATCGCGGGGGCGTTGCGGAAAACCATATGGTTCTCGACGCAGGCGACGATCTGGCCAATCGAGTCGTTCGGAAACCGCAGCCGGCGCAGGATCGTCTCCGTCATGCGCCCGCCGATGACATCGTGTTCGTTGAAACGGATGCGGTCCGGCGCGCGCTGAAACGCCGGCGGTTTGCCGACATCGTGCAGGAGCGTCGCGAATGCCAGCGTCAGTGACGCTTCGCGCAGGCCGTCCATCATCAGGCAGGTATGGACAAACACATCGCCCTCTGGATGGAATTGCGGCGGCTGTTCGCAGCCTTTCATCGCCGTGACTTCCGGCAGCACAACGCCGAGCAGACCGCTGCTGTCGAGCAGGCGCAGACCGCGCCCGGCGTTGGGACGGGTGAAGATTTTGATCAATTCGTCGCGGATGCGCTCGGCGCTGACGACAGCGATCTGTGGGGCCATCCGCTGGATCGCACGGAACGTCTCCGGTTCGATGTTGTAGCCGAGATTGCTGGCGAAACGGACCGCGCGCAGCATTCGCAACTTGTCCTCGGTGAACCGCGCCGTCGCATCGCCGATGCACCGCACCACACGCCGCTCGATGTCCGCGCGACCGGCGACATAGTCCAGCACGCGTTCCTCGACGGGGTCGTAGAAGAGGCCGTTCATCGTGAAGTCGCGCCGCTGGGCGTCGGCTTCTGGCGTGGAAAACGTCACCGAGACGGGCCGGCGGCCGTCCTCATAGGCGTCGTCGCTGCGGAACGTTGCCACCTCGAAGGACACCCCTTCCAGCACCACGAGCACAACGCCAAATTGCGCGCCCACCTCAAACGTCTTGCGGAAAAGCGCACGCACCTGCTCCGGCCTGGCGCTCGTGACCACGTCGTAGTCGTGCGGCGGCACGGCGCGCAGCATGTCGCGCACACAGCCTCCGGCAAACAACGCAGTGTGTCCCGCCGCGCGCAGCGTGCGCACGATGTCGAGCGCGAGTTGGCGTTTGTCAGTCATTGTGGCGCACTATAAAGCCGGCGCTGGCTGGGGACAAGATACGGACTGGAGGACCTATTCCTCCGGTTCGGCTTCGATCTGTGCCATGCTGGGATGTGTCCGCTCGAAGAAGAGATAGACCACTCCACCGATGACGCTGAAGAGCAGCGATACCGCGAAACCCAGCAGCGACAGCATGAGCGCCTTCTCGCTCGCCACGCCGCCTGCCTGAAACCCCGCCACGAACAATCCCTCGCGCACGCCCAGCCCGTTAATGGTGATTGGCACCGCGGCGATGCAGTTGATCGCCGGCACCATCACGAAATAAAACCCAAGGTGGACTTCGATGCCCAGGCTCTTGCCAAAACAGATGGCGCTGAAGATGAGCGAGACGTGCGTGACCAACGCCAGCAGAAACGTCTTGATCAACGCCGGTTTGTGCGCCGCATAGGCTTGGTAAGCGCCGATCATCTTCTTCACGTTCTCACGGATGCCGGCGAACCGTTCGCGCCACTGTTCGAGCCGCTCCTCGCTGAACAGTTTCTTCCAATACTGGCGCTTGCGGCCTTCGTGAAACAATTTCTGCCGCCATGCGTGCAGGAATTTCCCCAGCCCCGGCCAGAAGCCGACGAACAGGCAGAATAGCAGCACGCCCAGGATGCTCACCACGGTCACGGCCATCGGCCGCAACTGCTCGTTGCCGAAGAGCAGTTGCAGGTTTGCCAGCATCATTACCGCTGCCACTGCGAACAGCCCGATCAGCCCGATGAGCCGGTCAATGATGATTGTCATCACCGCCTCGGCCTTCTTGTGATGCGTCTCTTGTGCCGCGTAGTAGGCCTTCACCACGTCGCCGCCGGTGGAGCCGAGCATGAACGAGTTGAAGAAATGGCCGATGAAGAACAACTGCGTGGCGCGCCACAGGTTCAGATCAATGTGCTGTACGCGCAGGATAATTTGCCAGCGGATGATGTTCACGAAGCAGATCAGCGCGAACAATGCCACGCCGCCGAGCAACCAGAGCGGGTCGGGGGAGGTGAGATCGTGCCAGAGCTTGGCCGCGCCCACTGTCCATGGATGCTCCGGGCTTTCCTTTTCAAAGATGGCTTTGAAAATGAAATACAGTATCCCGATGCTCACCGCGCATCGCAGGAGAATTCCGAGATGTTTTTTCATGCAGGCCGGTGTGCCATTCGCCACCCACAATAAAAGCCTCGCCCGCAGAGTCAAGGCCGGAGTCCAGTACGACGGCAGACTTGGTAACGTTTTTGTAATCTCAAACTGATCGCCATTAGCAGAAGTCCCAGCTCGACTCTGCTTGTTATCGTGCTGGGGGCTATCCGCAGCGGCACATGAGCCGTCGCATGGGATTTGTCCATCTCCACATCAACACACGTGAGTTCAGTTTGCCGGTCTCCACTTGACTTGGCTGACATGTTTGGATACACGGGCTTCATGTTCTTCCCTGCTTTTTCGCGCCTCGGAGTTGTTGCCCTGACCTTCATGGTTGCTGCCGGAGCGATGCCTGTGTCGGCACAACAGGCTGTGCTGCAAAACCCCAGTCGCGTGCCTGTGGAGAGACGCGTCTGGCCCGCTTCCGTTGAAGTGCCAATGAACTCGTTGGACATCACTGCTGTACAGGAGAAAACTGCGCAACGGAGCTATGTCTATCGTTCCAAGGCTTTCGAGTTCGTGTCGGGGGACAAACTGGCGGGCAGTGTGATGCGGGAAATCGCGCGCACATTTGAAGCAACGCGGTTGTTGGTGCAAGCGTTGCCTTGGGGCGTCGAACCGCGCCCGCCGGCAGACCTCGGGTTCTTCCGGGCAAAACTTTACGTTACACACGACGATTATATCGCTGACGGCGGCATGGAAAACAGTGGGGGGTGCTATTCCAGCAAGGACCGCATCTTCCGCATCCCGTTTCCCAGCCTCGGGCTGCAACAGCGCGCCTCGACCTGGTACAGGACGGCGGGCTTCAAGGAAACCGCGCTCGTCCATGAGGTCACGCATCAGATGATGCACGAATTCCTGCCGTTCATCCCCTCATGGGTGATCGAAGGCACTGCGGAATACACCGAAACGCTGCCCTGTAGCGCGGGCAAGTTTTCCGCCGCCTACCACGAGCACGGGCTGCGCAGCTACATGAAACGATGGCGCGACCGCGGTGTGTTTTCCTCGCAGTTGAGCGCTGCGGGCAGGCTGATGACGATGAAACGCTCGGACTGGAACACAATGGCAGAATCGTCGCAGAAACAGGCGTTGCTTTACTATCAGTCGTTCATGCTCGTCTATTACTTCTGCCACCTCGACGGTGACGGCAAAGGCACGCGATTCCTGAAGTATCTCGATGCCGTCGCCAAAGCGCGCGACGAGTGGGACCTGTTCTTCAAGAATCCCGCCGTGCAAAAAACAGCCGATGGTTTCAGGTATCCGCGCAGCCTCAAGCGTCCCGACGCGAAGCGCAGCGAGGAGTTTGGCATTGAGAAACTCGACATCCTCCTCGACGGCCGTTCGCCATCGGAGATGAACGCGGCGCTGAAAGCCGGCTTCAGGAAGATCAACATCAACCTCTGAGGTGTGGGATTATTGCTGTTCTGCCGTCCGGCAATCCCGCCGCTGTAGATCATTCTCTCGCTATTGATCCTCGATCTTCTGGTAGCTCATGAAGAAAAGATTGCGCGAAGGTGATTCGCCGGCGTGACACTGCTTGTCATCTCGCGGCGCGTGCCTATACTCGACGGCACATGAGCAGTCGCGCGGAATTTGTTCATCTACATCAACACACGGAGTTCAGCTTGCTGGACTCGGCGTGCGGCGTTGACGCTGTGCCGCATCGGGCGCACGAGCTTCATATGCCGGCCGTGGCCATCACCGATCATGGAAACATGTTCGGGGTGATCGAGTTTTACAAGGCGGCGGAGAAGAACGGGGTGAAGCCGATCATCGGGTGCGAGTTGTATGTGGCGCCCGGCAGCCGGCACGACAAGCAGGCGATGAACGCGCGCGAGGCATCCAATCACTTGATCGTGCTGGCGCGGGACATGACCGGTTACGCGAATCTGGTGAAACTGGTGACGGCGGCGCATTTGGAGGGGTTCTATTACAAGCCGCGGGTGGACAAGGAGTTGCTGGCGCAGCACGCGAAAGGGTTGATCGCGTTGACGAGCTGCCTCAAGGGCGAGGTGGCGCAGAAGCTCAGTGAGGACCAGCCGAAGCAGGCGCGGGCCGCGGCGGAGCAGTTGCGGCAGATTTTCGAGCCGGAGTGTTTTTATCTGGAACTGCAGGACCACGGTCTGGACCAGCAGCGGAAGGTGAACCGCAGCCTGCGGACGATGGGGAAGGAGTTGGGCTTGCCGCTGGTGGCGACGAATGACGTGCACTACCTGAAGCCGGAGCACGCGCACGCGCATGACTGCCTGATTTGCATCGGCACGCAGACAACGCTGACGGACGAGCGGCGGATGCGGTATCCGAGCGAGCAGTTTTACATGAAGTCGGCGGAGGAGATGGCGAAACTCTTCGCCGAGGTGCCGGAGGCGGTGCAGAACACGCTGCGTATTGCCGAGCAGTGCAACCTGCGAATCGGTTTCGGCGCAAACCTGTATCCCGTTTTCGAGCCGCCCGCGGGCCAGACGCGTGAAGGTTATCTGCGGCAGCTCTGTAACGAGGGCGTCCGGCGACGATATGATTTCGACGCGGCCTCGCCGGGCACCCCGGAGCAGCGCGCGGTGGTGGATCGGATGGAGTTGGAGCTGAAAATCATCGAGAAGACCGGTTTCGTCAGCTACTTCCTCATCGTCGGCGACTTCGTGAGCTACGCGAAGCAGCGCAAGATTCCCGTCGGCTGCCGCGGCTCGGCAGCCGGTTCGCTGGTGACGTATCTGCTCGATATCAGCGCGGTGGACCCACTGCGCTACGGGCTGCTGTTCGAGCGATTCCTGAACCCGGAGCGTATCAGCCCGCCGGATATTGACATTGACCTTAGCGACGCGCGGCGGGGCGAGGTCATCGAATACGTCCGCAACAAGTACGGCGAAACGAGCGTGGCCCAAATCGTGACGTTCGGCACGCTTGGCGCGAAGTCGGTGGTGCGCGATGTGGCGCGGGTGATGGGCCTGCCCTATGGCGACGGCGACCGTGTGGCGCGGATGATTCCGCCCGACCTGGGCATGACGCTGCACAAGGCGTTGCAGGTGAGCGCGGAACTGAAGGACGCCCACGACAGCGAACCGCAGATACGCGAGATCGTGGAGACGGCCGTGGTGCTGGAGGGCCTCTCGCGCAACAGCTCCACGCACGCCGCGGGCGTCGTCATCGGCGCGCAGCCGCTCAACGAAGTCATCCCGCTCACGCGCGACCAAAACGGCGCGATCATCACGCAGTATGCGATGGGGCCTTTGGGTGAGTTGGGATTGTTGAAAATGGAGTTCCTCGGTTTGCGCACGCTGACGGTGATCGCCGACGCCGTGCAGCGCATCCACGAGACGCGCGGCATCGAACTCGACATCGGGCGCTTGCCGCTGGATGACAAGCCCAGTTACGAATTGCTCAACCGCGGCGATACGGTCGGCGTGTTCCAGCTTGAATCAAGCGGGATGCGCGATCTTTGCCGCAAGTTCGTGATCGAACGGCTGGAGCACATCATCGCGCTCATCGCTCTCTATCGCCCGGGGCCGATGGAGCTGATTCCCTCGTTCATTGCGCGCAAAGCCGGCCGCGAGGAGATCGTCTACGAGCATCCGCTGCTCGAGCCAATCTGCCGCGAGACCTACGGCATCATGATCTACCAGGAGCAGGTCATGCAGGCGGCGCAGGCGCTGGGGGGCTACACGCTCGGCGGCGCAGACCTGTTGCGGCGCGCCATGAGCAAGAAGAAGGCCGAGGAGATGGCGAAGCAACGGGAGAAGTTTGTCAAAGGCGCCGCCGAGACGAACAAGATCCCGAAGGCGAAGGCGGAGAAAATTTTCGACCTGCTCGACAAGTTCTCCGGCTACGGGTTCAACAAGTCCCACGCCGCTGCCTACGGCCTCATCGCTTACCAGACCGCCTACCTGAAGGCGAACTACCCGGTCGAGTTCATGGCCGCGCTGCTCTCCAGTGAAATTGGTAACCAGGACAAGCTCGTCGTGTTCACCGGCGAAGCGCGGGAGATGGGCATCGAGGTGTTGCCGCCGGACGTGAACACCAGCCCGTTGAGTTTTGGCGTCGCGATGAGCAGCAATGGCGGGGAAAAAGGCAGGCTGCGTTTCGGTCTCGCGGCCATCAAGGGCGTTGGCGAGATTGCGGTGCAGGCCATCATCGCCGGCCGCGAGCAGGGCGGGGAGTTCAAAACGCTGTTCGAGTTTTGTGAGCGCGTGGACACCCGCGCCTGCAATCGCAAGACCATCGAGGCTCTGGCGAAGTGCGGGGCGTTTGATTTCACCGGCCTGCCGCGGATGCAAGTCTTCAACCAAATCGAACAGGCGCTGGGCCGCGCCGCCTCGGTCCAACGCGACAAGGCGCAGGGACAGGTGTCGCTTTTCGGTGCGCTCGACGACGAGATTCCGGCGACGGTGATCAAGCACACGAAACAGGAGAAGTCCGAGGAATGGCCGCAGAACCAGTTGCTGGCGTTCGAGAAGGAACTGCTCGGTTTCTACCTCTCCGGCCACCCGTTGGCGCAGCACGCCAAGTTGCTGGAACGCTACGAACTGCACTCGACTGCGAAGCTGCGCGAACTCGACGACCGCTCGCCAACGCGGCTCGGCGGAATCGTTGTGGACGTGGTGCAGCGGCTCTCATCGAAGACCAACAAGCCCTGGGCCGCCATCACCGTCGAGGATTTGCACGGCACGGTCGAAGTGCTGTGTTTCAACGAGGCCTTTGACCAGGCGCGGCCGCATTTCGAGACCGGCAAGGCCATCTACGTGATGGGCAACGTGGACAAGAGGGAGGAGAAGCCGAAGATTTTCGGCCGGGAGATCATCCCGCTCGATGAAGTGATGAGGCGCTACACCAAACAGGTGCATCTGCGTCTGCACGTCGCGCGCATCAAGCCGGAGCAACTTGAACGAGTCCGCGACATCGTCAGCCGTCATCCGGGGCAGGTGCCGCTGTTCATCTGCTTCATCCTGCCCGGCGGCGAACTGGTCTTTGCCGACACGCACGACGCGTTCAAGGTGTTGCCGTCGGAAGAGATGGCGAAGGAACTAGAAAACGAGCTTGGCAAGGATACGGTCTATTTCAAGCCCGACACCTCCGTGCCAAAGCAGGAAAACGGTCGTGAGCGGTGGCAGCGGCGGGGGGCGGGCGATTAGGCGGGGGAGGGATACAGCAGGTCACCAGGCAAATGTGCCGCCAGCGGTGAGTGAATCAATGGCGGAGACATTTCTTGCTTCGGTTCGGAGCCATCTGGCGGAGAATGCCGGCCACGAAGAAGCCCGTGCGTCCAAACTGGCCGTGCATCATGCAGCGTGCCATGCCTTGCACGTGGGCTGCCATCCGACCCCACCGCGTGTTGAGTGTTTCAATCTTCACAATTACTTAGACAGGTTCGAGACCCAGTTCATTCAGCCGGGCGGATGAACTTGCGTCTCATAGTGTTGTGTTCCTTGCGCTCCGCGCCAGCCGTTTACTGCTTCGGGATGAACAGCTTCTGGCCGATGAAAACGGTATCACTCTTGAGGTTGTTAGCTTTCTTGATGGCGTCAATATTCGTGTTGTAAGCCTTGGCGATGACGCTGAGCGACTGGCCTTTTTCGACAACGTGTTCGTAACCCTGTTCGCTGCCGCCGGCTGGAGCGGCACCGGCTGCGCCGGGACTGGCGCTGGTCCGCTTGCCGGTGGGGACGCGTCCGGCGGGAGCGGCGGCGCCCGACGAACTCGCGCGGCGCGAGATACCGCTGGTGGAGCCGCCCATCTTTTGGATTTCGGCAGTGACCTGGCTGATGATGACCTCGGTATCATGCTTGCGCGCGGCCTCCACGGCATTGATGCGCGAGTCGAGCCGCTGGATTTCCGAGGCGGCAACGCCGCCGCCCGCCGCCGCAGCAGCGATCTGCTGGCGAACAGCGGCGACTTCTTGTTGGAGCCGCTCATAGTTGACCTGCAACGCCTGCACGTCGCCCGCGGCCTTGTTGACACGCTCTTCGAGAACGCGCATGTCAGCGCGGAGATTGGAGATGGCCGGGTCCTCGACCGTGCCGCGGCGCTGCGTGTAACCGGTGGTTTCACAGGCCACCAGCGCGACAGTGAGGCTGGCGAAAATCAAAGCTGCGGTGCGATAAGGTTTCATGGTGCGTAATAAATGATTCGGGCTTATTGCTTCAAAAGTGTCCTGAACTCTTCCTCGTTCAATATCTTGATACCAAGTTGGCGCGCTTTGTCCAGCTTGGAACCCGCGTCGGCGCCGACGACAACGAAGTCGGTCTTCTTGCTGACGCTGCTGCTGACGCTCGCGCCGGCTTCGCGAATGAGCCGTGTGGCGTCATCGCGCGACAACGTGGGTAAAGTTCCCGTGAGCACGAAGGTCTTGCCCGCAAGCGGCTGTGCGGCAGCAGCGGGGGATGCGGCGGCCACGGCAGCGGTCGGGTTGATGCCAAGCTGATGAAGCCGATGGAGAATCTTCCTGCCGCCGGCAGACGCAAAGAAATCCAGCACCGATGCGGCAGCGACAGGACCCACCTCCGCGAGGCCGGCCTTGGCGCCGCTTTTCTCAAGGCGTGCTTCGATGTCGGCGATCTCAGCGGTGAGCGCGGCATGTTGTTTCTTGCGGAGTTCCAGTTCTTCGACGTTCTTGGGCGGGTTCTTGCGTGACTTGGGCGAGATCGCGTCACGTCCGGTCTTCTTGTCGCCAAGGTCGCGAATGTCCCGGAGGATGGCGGAGGTTGCGAGTTCGTCCAGCGAGGCGTGGACTTGCGCGAGCTGCCAGGCGGTTTGCTCGCCGGCCTCGGGGATTGCCAAAGCGTGAATCCAGCGGTGCAACGGGGCCTGCTTCGCGCGTTCCAGCGCCTCAACAACCTTGGCCGCGTTCTTCTCACCGAAGACGCGCGGTTCATCGTCGGTCCCAAGGTTGAGTTTGGCGAGTTGGTCCTTGGTGAGGTCGAAAAGATCGAGAGGTTCGCTCACCAAGCCGCGTTCGACGAGTTTCTCAGCCACGATACCACCGAGGGATTCAATATCGAGCGCCTTGCGCTGTGCGAAGTATTCGACGCGGCGCGTCTTCTGTGCGGGGCAAGCGGCAACGTTTTGGCAACGCCATGCGACTTCCTCCGTTTCGCCGCCAGAAACCTTTTCTTTCGCGATGGGGCCGCCGCAGGCAGGACACTTGCCGTGAATATGGGCGGCGAAATCGAATTCTTTTGCGTCCTTGGGTCGCTTGGATTTCAGGACTTCGAGTACCTCGGGGATGACCATGCCGGCTTTGCGGATGACGACGGAGTCACCGATGCGGATATCTTTGCGGCGGATTTCGTCTTCGTTATGCAACGTGGCGCGCGAAATCGTCGAGCCTTGGACGAAGACTGGATCGAGTTCGGCCACAGGCGTGAGCACACCGGTGCGACCGACCTGGATGGTGATGCCACGCAGCACCGTTTCAGCGGGCGTGATCCACGGGACGGGCTTGTGGACGATGGCATAGCCGGGGGCGCGCGTCTTGGAGGGTATGCGCGTCCAATCCGCGAGGCGGTTCACTTTGAGCACAATGCCGTCAATGTCGTAAGGCAACTGGCGGCGAAGGTCGCGAGACTCGTCATAATGCGCAACGACTTCGTCGGCGTAAACACGCAGCACCTCGTCCATGTCCCGGCAAAGCCACCAGCGGCGTTGCGTGGGCAACCCGAGCTTGGCCAGCGCATCGAGCGCCTCTGCGTGTGTCTCCCATGAAATGCCTTCACAGGCGCCGAGGGCATAGAATACCACGCTGATGGGCCGCTGCGCGACAAGGCGCGGGTCGAGTTGCTTGAGCGTTCCAGCGGTGGCGTTGCGAGCATTGGGAAAAGTCTTTTCGCCAGCGGCTTCGAGCCTGGCGTTGAGAGCGTCGAAATCCTTCGTAGCGATGTAGGCCTCGCCGCGCACTTCGAGCAACGCAGGAGGGTTCTTCAACTTCAGTTCCAGAGGAATGCCGCGGACGGTCCGGAGGTTGCCCGTGATGTCGTCGCCGAACTGTCCATCACCCCGTGTGACGCCGAGGGCGAGTTTCCCGTGGCGGTATTGGATACCAATGGAAACACCATCCACTTTCGGCTCCATGACGTATTCCACGTGGTCCCGGCCGAGGTGTTTGCGGATGGTTCTGTCGAATTCCAACAAACGGGGCAAGGTGTTCTTGTCTTGGAGGACGTTGCGCTTCCCGCGGTCGGGTTCTTCGGCTGTGTCGGGATGCTCCGCTGCGTCGACTTTTTCCAGCGAGAGCATCGGCTGGACGTGCTTGATGCGGGTGAAACCCTCGGTGGGAGCGCCGCCGACGCGTTGGGTGGGCGAGTTGGTCTCGACGAGATCGGGAAACTGTTTCTCAAGTTCCTGCAACTCGCGGAAGAGCGTGTCGTATTCGAAATCGGTGACAGCTGGCTGCGCGAGCACGTAGTAGCGATGGTCGTGCTCGCGGATTTGCTCGCGCAGTTCGCGGATTCGTTGATCGGCTTGGGCGCGCGTCATGTCAACGAACAGAGTATGCAGACGGGCGCAGTTGAAAAGCTCTTTTTAGGTGTCACACGGCGGCGCGGTCGGCTCAAAGCGAGCCGCATAACGCGCCGGTGATGATGAAGAGCAGGAACATTGCAGCCCCGATGGCGACGGTGAAGGGGATAACCTTGTCGGGGGGCGTGTCCATCAGCTTCGGCAGGCCGAGGTGAAGAACGTAAATGGCGTAGAAGAGTGCAAGCACCAGAAGTTGTCGCAGCATCGGCACGACGAGGAGAATGCCAACGGCCCATACCACAATCCACGCGAAGCCGGCCAGCTTCACGACGTTGACGAGATTCGCCGTGGAGCGGAAAGTGGGTGTCAGTTGGTTGATGAGAAAGGCGGTGACATACACGCTGCCAAGGCATAGCGCGTAGTAAAGCGCCACGCGGCCAACCGCCTTGGAGATGCCGATGGGAATCTCGCCGATGGGCAGCTGTGTGGAATACATCGAGATGATCTGACCGACAAAATGCGCGAGCGCCGGCATGGCGGCAGCAGCGAGCAGGTAGCGCGTGTAAACCTCCTTGACCGTCGATTCCTCCCGCTTGATGGCATCCCATTCCTGGTTGGGTTCCATCAGGATGTTCTTGATCCGTGGGACGATCAAATTGAGGTCTATACGCATGGTCGGTTTCGTTAGCCGCAGACTTTGCCTCACACTGCGGACAGACGCAAATCCGAAAACAGGCTGATATAGCGGGGTTGCGTGGTTGGCATCGTTTCAGAATCGGTTTTCTGTTGCTGCGGGGCAGGGCTTTACGCATAGTCCCCCGGCAAAACTATGCCCAAGCGCACTGACATTCATAAGATTTTGATCATCGGCTCCGGCCCGATCGTCATCGGGCAGGCGTGCGAGTTTGACTATAGCGGCACGCAGGCATGCAAGGCCCTCCGCGAGGAGGGTCTCGAAGTCGTGCTGGTGAACTCCAACCCGGCCACGATCATGACCGACCCGGAGTTCGCCAACCGCACTTACATCGAGCCGATCACTCCGGAAGCCATCGAGAAGATCATCGAACGCGAGCGGCCGGACGCATTGCTGCCGACGCTTGGCGGGCAGACGGGGCTGAATACCTCGATGGAGCTTTGGCGGCGCGGCATTCTCGACAAATACGGCGTCGAGATGATCGGCGCGAAGGCCGAGGCGATTGCCAAGGGTGAGGACCGCGACCTGTTCAAGAAGGCCATGCAGCGCATTGGCCTCGACGTGCCGATCAGCGGCGTTGCGCACAACCTTGAAGAGGCGCGTGCCGTGGCGCGGGACATCGGCCGGTTCCCTCTCATCATTCGGCCGGCATACACGCTCGGCGGCAGCGGTGGCGGCATTGCTTACAACCGCGAGGAGTTCGAAGTGATGGCGGCGCGCGGCATGGATCTGTCGCCCATCTCGGAGATCCTGATCGAGGAATCGCTCGTCGGCTGGAAAGAGTTTGAGATGGAGGTCATGCGTGACCGCGCCGACAACTGCGTCGTCATCTGTTCCATCGAGAACTTCGACCCGATGGGCGTCCACACGGGCGACTCCATCACCGTTGCTCCGATCCAGACGCTCACCGACAAGGAGTATCAGGTGATGCGCGACGCGAGCTTCGCCTGCATCCGCGAGATCGGCGTCGAGACAGGTGGCTCGAACATTCAGTTCGCCGTCAACCCCGACAACGGCCGCATGACCATCATCGAGATGAACCCGCGCGTCAGCCGCAGCTCGGCGCTGGCATCGAAAGCCACGGGGTTTCCCATCGCGAAGATCGCCGCCAAGCTCGCCATCGGTTACACGCTCGACGAGATTCCCAACGATATCACGAAGTCCACGCCGGCAAGTTTCGAGCCGACCATCGACTACGTCGTCGTGAAGATACCGCGTTTCACGTTTGAAAAATTCCCGAAGGCCGATCCGACGCTGACAACGCAGATGAAGAGCGTGGGCGAGGCAATGGCCATCGGCCGCACGTTCAAAGAGTCGTTGCAGAAGGCGTTGCGCTCGCTGGAGACGGGGCGCTTCGGTCTCGGCGGCGACGGCAAGGCCGTTCGCATCGATGGCCAGCTCATCAAGGACGACGAACTGTTGCCGGTGGAGGCGATCACCAAGAAGCTCGTCACGCCCAACGCTGACCGCATTTTCTTCCTGCGGCACGCCATGCGCGCCGGCATGACCATCGATCAGATTTTTGACCTGACGAAGATTGACCGCTGGTTCTTGAGCCACATGAAGGAGATCGTGGACTTCGAGGCGGAGCTGGCGAAGGCGAAGAAGCTGGATGGCCGGCTGCTTGAAGCCAAACAGATGGGTTTCTCCGACCGGCAACTCGCGAACCTGACCGGTTCCACTGAGGACGAGGTGCGCGCTGCGCGCAAGAAGGCTGGCATCGTGCCAACCTACCGGCTTGTGGACACCTGCGCGGCGGAGTTCGAGGCCTACACGCCTTACTACTATTCGACTTATGGCGACGAGGATGAGACGCGCCAGAACGACAAGCGCAAGGTCATGATCCTCGGCGGCGGCCCGAACCGGATAGGGCAGGGCATCGAGTTCGATTATTGCTGCGTCCATGCCGCGTTCGCGCTGAAGGAACTCGGCTTCGAGACGATCATGGTCAACTCCAACCCGGAGACCGTTTCGACCGACTACGACACCAGCGACAAGCTCTATTTCGAGCCGCTCACGCTCGAGGACGTGCTGAACATCTACGAGCGTGAAGAATGCTGGGGCGCCATCGCGCAGTTCGGCGGGCAGACGCCGCTCAATCTTGCTCTCGGCCTCCAGCGGCACGGCGTCAACATTATTGGGACGTCGCCGCAGAGCATCGAGGTTGCCGAGGACCGGAAGTTGTTTTCGGCAATGCTCGACAAACTGAAGATTCCGCAACCGCCGAATGGCCTCGCCACCAACGAAGCCGAGGCGATTGCCGCCGCCACCAAGCTGGGCTACCCCGTGCTCGTGCGGCCGTCGTTCGTGCTCGGTGGCCGCGCCATGCAGATCGTCTATAACGAAGACGACCTCCGCCACTATATGCGCTTTGCCGTTGAGGCATCACCGGAACGGCCGGTGCTTGTGGATAAATTCCTCGATGACGCCATCGAAGTGGACGTGGATTGCATTGCCGACATCGGCCTGCCCAACGGCGGCCACGTCGTCATCGGTGGCATCCTGCAGCATATCGAGTTTGCCGGCGTCCACAGCGGCGACGCGGCGATGGTCCTGCCGGCGCACACGCTATCCAAGAAAATCCTCCAGACCATTCGCGACTACACCGATGCGATGGCGCGCGAGTTGAAGGTCGTCGGCCTCATGAACGTGCAATATGCCGTCAAGGACGACATTGTCTATGTCCTCGAGGTCAACCCCCGCGCCTCGCGTACCGTGCCGTTTGTCAGCAAAGCCATCGGCGCGCCGCTGGCCAAGCTCGCCTCCAAAGTCATGACCGGCAAGACCCTGAAGGAACTGAAGTTCACCAGGGAGATCACGCCCAAGTACTACTCCGTCAAGGAGAGCGTCTTCCCCTTCAACCGTTTCTTCGGCGTGGACATCATCCTCGGCCCGGAGATGAGGAGCACCGGCGAGGTCATGGGCATTGATGCCGACCTCGGCCTGGCCTATGCGAAGAGCCAGATGGCTGCGGGCGTCGCGCTGCCGACCTCCGGCAACGTCTTCATCAGCGTCCACGACGCCGAGAAGACTGCCGTCGCCAAGATCGCAAAGAGCTTCGTCGCCCTTGGCTTCCGTCTCTTTGCCACCGAAGGCACGGCCAAGGCCCTCACGGCTGCCGGCGTGCCCGTCACCGCGCTCTTCAAACTTACCGAAGGCCGCCCCAACGTTCTCGACATGCTCAAGAACGGCGAGGTCGCCCTTATTATCAACACCCCCTCCGGCAGCAAGGCCCCGCGCGAGGACGAGGTGAGAATCCGCTCGTACGCCGTCCAATGCCGCGTGCCAATCATGACCACCCTCACCGGCGCCACCGCTGCCGCCAAAGGCATCGCCGCCCTCAAAAAACACGGCGTCACCGTCTGCAGTTTGCAGGAGTATCACAAGAGGTAGGATGACGCGCGACCTTCGGGCGCGCTCTTGATATTGAGCTGAAGAACAATCGCGTCCGGAGGCCGTGATCCACCCCTTGGCTTTGGGCCGGTCCCCACGCGTCGGGCCGTTTGTGGCCCGCCATTCCGTGGCGGGAATGAGTGATGATGTCCCGCCTCGGAGTGGCGGGCTACGAAGCTATCTGCGCGCCGAGATGGCGCCTTCTAAACGCAAAGGCCGCAGAGATGGGCAAAGAAACGGGAAGGGAAGATGAAAGCGGCAGGGCAGGGCGGCTCTCGGCTTTCACGCGTTCCATCCGCCAGTCACCTTCGGTAAGAATCTCACTCTTCATTCTGCGCTCTTCATTTGGTAGCCTGTGATCACTTCTTCTTCTGCAACTGTTCAAGTTCCTCAACTAGCTTCTTGGCTTGCTTCGCGAATTTGCTGACTTTGTCGGGCGCCTTGCTTAACCCGTCCAAAGCCCTGCGCGCAAATCGAAGAGCTTCTGGAGTCTTATTCTGCATGGCTAGACATTTGGCGAGTGCGCAACTGGTAATGAGCGTGTCGGGATGATCTACTCCCATGAGGCGTTCGCGGATTCCGAGAATGGCGCGATATTCCGATTCGGCTTCGGCCAGCCGGTTTTGCATAAGCACGAAACCGGCCACGGCATAGCGACATGCCAGTGTTTCGGGATGTTCCGGTCCCAAATCGCGCTCGTAGATACTTAGAATGTCGCGCATTTCCCTTTCTCCCTGCGCAAGTCGGCTGCCATAAACAAGATCATAGGCCATATTGAACCGCTTCTTCAGTGCAGCCAGACCCTCCTTCGTCGCAGCGCTCGGTTTGGCGTCATTGGAAACGCTCGGTGTATCGGCACCGTGCGCGGCTAACGGCGCGAAAGCGATTGCGCAGCCGAAGGCCAAGGCGGCTGGCGCGCGATGGAGGCAGGAAGTGCCGAAGCGAGAGAGTCGGCTGGCGGCGATGTCGTTCATGACGTTGCGGATATTGCTGACGCCACTGGCGCGAAGCAAGTGTGGACGCGCCCCGTTGGAGTTCAGCCTTCAGGCTGCTCTTGCGCTGGACAAGCTAAGATGTGAACTCCCACAAAGCCGCGCCTCACGGCTTGTGGAAGCGGCTGAGGCGGATGAATTCGGCGTAGCGACGGGTGATGTCGGCGGGGCGGAGACGTTCGAGACGGTTGAGGCTGAAGCTCTCGACGTCGTAGCTGGCCACGACACTGCCGTGGACGATGGCGCGGCGCAGAACGGCGGGCGTGGCCTGGCCGGCGCGCGCCACGTAACCGATGAGCGCACCGGCAAAGCAGTCGCCGGCACCGGTTGGATCGTGGAGGTCTTCGAGCGGGTAGGCCGGGGCGCTGAAGAAGTCGCCGTTGGAGAACAGGAGCGCGCCGTGCTCGCCTTTCTTGATGACTGCGAATTTCGGTCCCATGCGAAGGAGGGCGCGGCCGGCTTTGATGAGGCTGGTCTGGCCGGTAAGCTGGCGGGCCTCGCTGTCGTTGAGGCAAAGGGCGTCCACGCGCTTGAGCAGCTTCATCAGGTCGGGCTTGGCGGTCTCGATCCAGAGGTCCATCGTGTCGCAGAGGATGAACTTCGGACGGCGCATCTGGTCGAGGACGCGGTGCTGAAGGGATGGATGGATGTTGCCGAGCATGACAAACGGCGCGGTGGCGTAGTTTGCGGGCAGGGTGGGGTTGAATCGCTCGAAGACGTTGAGGGCTACAGAGACCGTGCGGCGGGTGTTGTAGTCCCATTCATAGACGCCGGACCAGCGGAAGGTCTTGCCCTCGGCCACCTGTAGGCCGGCGAGGTCAATGCCGCGTTTGCGCAGGAGGTTGGTGAACTTCTTTGGAAAATCGGTGCCGACGACGCCCACGAGCTTGACCGGCGCGAAAAAACTGGCCGCGACGCTGGCGTAACTGGCCGAGCCGCCCAGCATATCGGTGTGGGTCTCCACCGGCGTTTGCACGGTGTCCAACGCGATCGAACCAACAATGACAACGCTCATGATTTGTTCCTGTTATGGTTTCTTCTGTAGCGACGATCCATGACCACCGAACGTGATCAAGCACGACAACCGGCGGTCATAGATCGCCGCTACAGGTTTTGCCGACTGCTTTCTTAAACTCGCGGGCCGCCGCAGTCACGTCGGCGGCGCAAAGAATAGCGGAAACAACGGCGATGCGCGATGCGCCGCTCTGCAAGACTTCCGTGATGTTGCCCATTGTGATGCCGCCGATGGCGAACGCCGGCAGCGACACTTTCTGCGACACTTCGCGAAGCGTCGCGAGGCCAATCGGAGCTGCGGTGGGCTTGGTGCCGGTGGCAAAGAGCGGGCCGATGCCGATATAATCGGGCGCGAGCGGCACGGCGGCCACGGCCTGCGCCAGCGAGTGCGTGGAGAGGCCGACGATTGCCCCAGGCCCCATGATGGCGCGTGCGGTGGAAATGGGCGTCATCTCCAAATCTTCCTGACCGAGATGGACCCCGTCGGCTCCGACACGGCGCGCCAGGACGACGTGGTCGTTGATGATAAGCGGCACACCAGCGGGGCGGGTGAGCGACAGGATGCGACGCGCCACAGGGGCGATGTCGTCTTGGCACCAGGTTTTGGCGCGGAGTTGGAGAATGTCCACACCGCCGAGGATGAGTTCATGAACAACGTCTGCCGGATCGCGCGCTCCGAGGTAGGCGGCGTCGAGGAAACCGTAGAGACGGCAGTCCGCAATCGGCCTCATGCTTCGGGTTCGACCGGCTCGATCTGCTTGGTGCCGAGGAAGTGATCGATGAAGCCAGTGGAATAACGGCCGCGCCGGAAATCGGGGTCCTGCATGATGGCGCGTTGGAGCGGGATGGTGGTCTTGACGCCCTGGATGGAATACTCGCTGAGGGCGCGACTCATCCGGTCAATAGCCGAGCGACGGTCGCGACCATAGGCGATGAGCTTGCCGATCATCGAGTCGTAGGTGGGCGGGATGGTGTAGCCGGCATAGCAATGGCTGTCCACGCGCACACCGGGACCGCCCGGGCAGTAGTAAGACTCAATGCGGCCGGGACTGGGCCGGAAGTCGTTTGCCGGATCCTCCGCGTTGATGCGGCACTCGATGGCGTGGCGCATGATGCGAAGGTCGCGTTGCTCGTAGAGAAGAGGTTCACCGGCGGCGATGCGGATTTGTTCCTTGACGACGTCAATACCCACCGCTTCCTCCGTCACCGGATGTTCCACTTGGAGACGGGTGTTCATCTCGATGAAGTAGAAGTGGCCCTTGGTGTCGAGAAGGAACTCGATGGTGCCGGCGCTGGTGTATTCCACTTTTTCGGCGATGCGGACGGCGGCCTTGGTGATGTACTTGCGCAAGCTCTCGTCGAGGGCCGGGGAAGGGGACTCCTCGATCAGCTTCTGGTGGCGGCGCTGGATGGAGCATTCGCGCTCGAAGAGGTGCAGCACTTTGCCCTTCTGGTCGCCAAGAATCTGAACTTCGATATGGCGCGGCAGCTCGATGTATTTCTCGAGGTAAACCGCCGGGTTGGAAAAGGCGCGCTCCGCCTCGGTGCGCGCCGTATGGAAACCTTTCTGGAGCGAAACGTCGTTGTGGGCAATGCGCATGCCGCGACCGCCGCCACCGCCGACGGCTTTGACGATGACCGGGTAACCGATGCGCTTGGCGAGCTTGACGGCATCGTGCTCAGAGCTGACGGGACCATCGCTGCCGGGCACGACTGGCGCGCCGGCTTTGCGGGCGGCTTCCTTGGCGACGGCTTTGTCGCCCATCATCTTGATGACGGAGGAACGCGGGCCGATGAACTTGATGTTGCAGTTCTCGCAGACCTCGGCGAAGTGGGCATTCTCTGCGAGGAAGCCGTAACCGGGATGAATGGCGTCCACGTCGCCCAATTCAGCGGCACTGATGATGCGGTCAATCTTCAGGTAACTCTCTGCGCTGGGCGCCGGCCCGATGCAGATGGCTTCGTCGGCGAGTTGAACGTGCATCGAGGTCGCATCCGCCTCAGAGAAAACGGCAAGCGTCCGGATGCCCATCTCGCGGCAGGCGCGAATGATGCGGACGGCGATTTCACCGCGGTTGGCGATAAGGATTTTCTCGAACATGACGCAGAGAAACGAGTGCGGCTCAACGCGGGGACTGCGTTATGCAGTCTTGCGTACGCGGAAGAGCGGCTGGCCGAATTCCACGGCTTTGGCGTTCTCCACGAGCACCTCGGTGATGACGCCTTTGATTTCGGCTTTGATTTCGTTCATCACCTTCATTGCTTCGATGATGCAAACGACAGTTTCTTCGTTGACCACCCCGCCCACCTCAATGAACGGAGCGGCGTCCGGAGACGGGGCGCGGTAGAAAGTGCCAACCATCGGTGATTTGATTTCGACGGTGTCAGATGGAGGCGCGGCGACAGCCGCAGCCACGGGCGCGGCCGCCGTGGGGGCAATCATCACAGGCGCCGCCTGCACGGGCATCTGCATCACTGCCGTGTCGGACTGGGCGGAGCCGTTCGGACCGCGCTTGATGCGAATCTTGCCGCCTTCGCGCTCAAGCTCGAACTCCGTCAACTCGTTGCGTTTCATTAACGCTATAATTTGTTTGATCTCTTCGAGATCCACGTAATGTCTCCTCTGATTCGAGATTAGGGTTAAGAGGCTATCAGGAGCGGGGCGAAAAAATCAAGGTCGTTTTCCAGTAGATTTTGCCAGGGACACGGCTGCTTCGAGTCCGAGCAGGTAGCTGAGCGGTCCAAAACCACAAATCTGGCCCGCGCAAACCGGCGCAGTCAACGACCGGCGGCGAAAATTCTCGCGCGCATGAATGTTGGAAAGATGAATCTCTACCGTAGGCAAGCCCACCGCCGCAATCGCATCACGCAACGCCACACTGGTATGGGTATAAGCGGCGGGATTGATGACGATGGCGCTGTAGCGGCCGGGCGCGGCACCGATCAGGTCCACCAAGTCGCCTTCGTGGTTGGATTGACGAAAATCCACAAGCACGCGAAGGGTGCGGGCGCGTTGGAGCACGCGCTTCTTGATCTCAGCAAGGCTGGTGCGGCCATAGATCCCCGTTTCCCGCCGACCCAGCAGCTTCAAGTTTGGCCCGTTAACGAAGAGAATCCTCACAAGGTCAGTTTAGCAACTCGACGAGCGAAGTCTAGCTTTCAGGAGGGCCGTCAATGCAACGTCCTTGCATTTGCAATGGCAATGCACGGTGAGATTGCAGACAGCAACTCCTTCCTATAGGTCCCTTTTTCCAATCGAAGCAACGTTTCTCCTTGGAAACACAGGCGTATTTCTAGGGTTTCTCGTTTCCTTCCTGTCCGGTTCCCATCGCGTGGCACGACACCTGCCTATTCCAAGGTGGACAGAAACGCGGCAATCAGGCCTGCCCTGTCACGCAAGGATGATGAAGAATATGAAAGCCAGCTTGACAATCAAAATCGGTGCGGCCCTTTTGGCCTTCTCCGTCACCACCTCTTACGCCATCACTTACACTGTGGATAACGTTCAGAGTTGGAACTACAAGGCCAACCTTACCCTCCGCGGCGTCCGCTACGACAACCAGACCGCCACCGCCATTCATGTAACCACGGCCGATGCTTCCGTCGGTGCCGACCACCAATCCATTTGGACCTATTGCACCGACTTGGCGGGCACCCTCAATACCTCCCAATCTGCGAATTTCGACAGGATCGTGGGCGCTGGCCAATCGGGACTCGATACCCGGAATCCTTGGGGCGAGGGCGGTTTCCAAAACGCCGCCTTCCTGGTGGACAAGTATGGAACGGCGGCTTCAGCCGATCCAGTTGCAGCAGCCGGCCTGGCGCTGGCGGTTTGGAAGAGCCTCTATGACAGCACGGGGTTGCAGCAGGGCAACTTTGATTTCAATAGCGGGAACCTGCGGGTGCGTTCGGTGAACTACGCCGCAGTGCTGGCGGATGCGAACACGTATTTGGCATCGCTGAGCGGGTCCGACTATTCGGCGATCAGCAGTTACTGGCTCAAGCCCAATCCGAGCGGATTCCCCGGAAACGTGGGACAAGGTTTGATTGATCCGGTGAGCGGCGGCGGTTCAGTGCCGGAGGGTGGTGTGACGATCGGACTGCTGGGCATGGCGATGGGTGGATTGATTCTGCTGCGGAAGCAGACCAGCTAACGGCTGCGGGCCAACATGGAGCTTGTCTCCTGGCAACCCAAAACTTAACTTTCTCGTGGTTTTTGCGAAGTGGTCGAGTCAAAGGCGTATGAAACCGAGCGGGACATGTGGAATTGCAGGTTTGGCAGGGACTGCGCTCCGGCGTAAGAGAAGGGAGACAGGCCATGGCTGAGACGATTCGCGTTCTGCTGGTGGATGACGAGGAGGATTTTTACGTCCTCATACGCGAGCTGCTGGGTGGGATTCCCGGAAATCGTTATGCGGTGGATTGGGCATCGAGCTATGATGCCGCGCTGGGCGTTTTGGAGGCGGATCAGCATGCGATTTGGTTGGTGGATTACAGGCTGGGTGTGCACGACGGCTTGGAGTTGATGCGGGAGGCAATCAACCGCGGCAACAAAGCGCCGATGGTCTTGATGACCGGCCAGGGCGATCACGAGATTGACATGGCGGCGATGAAAATCGGCGCATCGGATTACCTGCCGAAGGATCACATTGATGCGCGCACGCTGGAACGGTGCATTCGCTATGCTTTGGAGCGATCCCGGACCCAGGAGTCCTTGCAGGTCAGCGAGATGAGGTTCCGTAGCGCGTTTTATGGCGCCGTGCCAGGCATGGCCCTGACCTCGGCCGACGGGCGTTTCCTGCGGGTCAACCGATCCCTCTGCGATATGTTCGGATACAGCGTGGCCGAACTGTTGGGGATGTCTTTCCCGACGATCGTGCATCCGGACGATCTCCAATCCAGCCAGAGGCTGTTGGAGACATTGGTGGCGGGTGGACAGCCGGCGCAGATGGAGAGACGGTTCGTGCACAAGCGTGGCGGCACCGTCTGGACCTACTGGTCGGTTTCGTTGCTGCGCGACCAGCATGGCGGGCCCCTGTATTTCCTTTCGCAAATCCTCGATGTCAGCGAGCGCAAGCGAACAGAGGATGCTTTGCGGCAAAGCGAAGAACTGCTTCACAAGGCGCAGAAGATGGAGGCGGTCGGGCGGCTCGCGGGCGGTGTTGCGCACGATTTCAACAACATCCTGACCGTTATCGGCGGTTATGCGACGATGCTCTCACAGAAGCTTGAGGGAAACCCGACGCTGCGGCGCGAGGTGGATGAAATACAATCCTCCGCCGAGCGCGCCGCCACGCTGACGCGCCAACTGTTGGCGCTCAGCCGCAAGCAATTGCTCGACCCCAAAGTCATCAACCTGAACAAGGTTGTCGCTGGCATCGAGAAGATGTTGCGCCGGTTGATCGGCGAAGACGTCGAGTTGAGGATGCAACTGGATGAGACGATCGGCCTTGTGAAAGTGGACCCCGGCCAGATCGAGCAGGTGATCATGAACCTCGCCATCAATGCCCGCGACGCGATGCCGTCAGGCGGCAAGTTGACCATCGAAACAGCCTCCATGGTGCAGGACATGCCGAGCCAACTGAGCGAAGGCGGCATTCCTTCGGGCCATTACACTGCGCTCATTGTCACAGACACCGGCACTGGCATGAGTGAGGAAGTCCGCAGCCATATATTCGAGCCATTCTTTACCACGAAAGATCATAACAAAGGCACCGGCCTGGGCCTGGCCACCTGCCACGGCATCATCAAGCAAAGCGGCGGCTATATCCACGTTTACACCGAGCCGGGGCATGGCTCGGCCTTCAAGGTCTACCTGCCGGCGGTTTCCGGCACAGCCGATGACGACAAACCGCCAGCGAATGCGGATGTTGTCCAGACCGGCTCAGAGACCGTTTTGCTGGTCGAAGACGAAGATCGCGTGAGGGAATTCGCAGTTCGTTTGTTGCGCGATGCGGGCTATGTGGTGCTGGAGGCGCGGAACGGAACCGATGCACTACGCGTGCTTCATGAACAGGTCAGTCGTACGATTGATATCATGGTGACGGACGTGATCATGCCGCAGATGGGTGGCAAGGAGTTGGCGGACCAACTCAAACAGCTCCGGCCCGGCACCCGTATTCTTTTCGTGTCCGGTTACACGGGCGATGCGCTCGACAACAGCGGTGTCCTGCAAACGGGCGCGGCATTTCTGGAAAAACCGTTCTCGGCGGCGCGGTTGACACAGAAGATTCGCGAGGTTCTCGGCAACGGTTCCGCAAGAAAGCACTGATATTTGTCGGGGAGATGGGGCGCGTCAGCCCGCTCTGAGCGAACGCAATACCTGTTTCAACTCATCCAAGCCGCGGCTTTCGAGCGCGGAAATGGTTACGACCTTGCGGCGAAAACTGCGCTTGAACCGCTTCAGGTTCGCGGCGGCGTCGGGCAAATCCATTTTATTGGCGACGATCAGACGCGGCTTTTTCAATATGGCCGGGTCGTAAAGTTCCAGTTCCTTCAGCAGCTTCCGGTAATCATCGATCGGGTCGCGACCATCCACGCCGGCCATATCAAGCAATAGAAGCAGCAATCGGCATCGCTCAATATGCCGGAGAAAATCATGGCCGAGGCCGACGTTGTCGTGCGCACCCTCGATCAAACCCGGAACGTCCGCAATCGTCAGCTTTCCCAGATCTTCGAAGTAGGTGACGCCGACCTGCGGTGTCAGCGTCGTGAAAGGGTAGGGGGCGATCTTCGGATGTGCTGCCGTCAACCGGCTCAACAGGGTGCTCTTGCCCGCGTTGGGATAGCCGACAAGGCCGACGTCCGCGATGATCTTCAGCGTCAACTCAAACTCGCCCACTTCGCCAAGCTCGCCGGTCTCGAACTCTCGCGGCGCCTGGTGCGTTGACGATGTGAACGTGCAGTTGCCGCGTCCGCCTCGCCCGCCGCGGCACAACACGACTTGTTGGCCATCTTCGGTCAGGTCGGCCACGATGTCCGTGTCGGTCGTCGGTGTCGCCGAGACCTTGATGGTTCGCCTGCGTCGCTCCACTTCCACGTCGGTGCCGGGTATGTGTGCTTCGCCTTTGACCATCAACTTGCAGCCGGCGAGAGGCGTGAACAGCAGGCGCCGGATGACCGTGCCGCAAGGAACCTTGATGACCAGCGACCGGCCGCTTTTGCCTTGCTTGCGCTTGCCTTCGCCGTGGCCGCCGCGTTCAGCCAGCAGACGCGGCTTATAGTAGAGGTCCACGAGGTTGTTGGCGTTTTTGTCCGCAACGAGAATCACGTCGCCGCCATGACCGCCATTGCCGCCGTCAGGGCCGCCTTTCTCGATGAACTTCTCGCGGCGGAAGCTGACGCAACCGTTGCCACCATTGCCGGCCCTGGAATAGATTTTCTGCTGGTCGATAAACATAAACGAAAGGGCCGCCGCGTTGGTGCGCGACGGCCCTCGCAATGGGAAATGAGTTACTTTGCCGCAGCCGCCACAGCGGGCTCGGCGAACGGCTCCACGCTGATGCGCTTGCCGGTCTTCTCGAAGCGCACCGTGCCGTCCACGGTTGCATAGATGCTCCAGTCGCGGCCGATGCCGACGTTCTCGCCTGCCTTGAATTTGCTGCCGCGCTGGCGGACGATGATACTGCCGGCGGTGACTAACGAGCCGCCCGTCTCCTTCACGCCCAGCCGCTTGCTGACGCTATCGCGCCCGTTGCGACAACTGCCTTGTCCTTTTTTATGTGCCATGGAAATTCCTCTGTGCCAGCGATTACGCCTGGATGTTCTTGATCTTCACGACCGTCAGCGATTGGCGATGACCGATCGTGCGGTGATAGCCTTCGGTTCGGCGCATTTTGAAGGCGATGACCTTCTTGCCGCGCTTTTGTTCCACCACGTCGGCGGTGACTTTTGCGCCCGCGATCATCGGTTGGCCGACCTTGATTTTATCGCCGTCGGCGACCAGCAAGACCTTGTCAAAGGTGATTTCCTGGCCTTTTTCCGCGGACAACAACTCGACTTCGAGCGTGTCGCCTGCCTTGACGCTATATTGTTTGCTACCGGTTTCGACTACAGCATACATGATTATTTTCGCCTTCGTTAAAGGCCGGACAAACTATAGAAGCGCCGCCGCGGTGTCAATGGTGGATTTCCGCAATCACCTGAATGGCCGAAATCAGGCCCATCACTAGTACCACAATCGCGCTGATCAGCGGCAAACGCCGCGTCCAACCCCGTGCCGCCAAATGTCCCGCCGCGCGCCGCGCCGCCAGACTTAGTGCCAGCACCGCCAAGCCCAAGCCGCAGCTGAAGGCGATCAATACCCCACCAGCCGCCAGAAGGTCTCGCTGTGCAGCCACTTGCAACAACACAGCCCAGCCGTTGGCACAGGGAACCAGGCTGCCAGAGACGCCCAACACCCACACCTGCGTGAGCGACTTTGCGTGTGTCTCCTCGTCGTGATGATGATGGTGATGGGCATCGAGATGGCAGCATTCGTCGCCCGGCGCGCCCCAGTTGCGCCTGAGCATCCAGAGACCCAGCCCGACCATCAGTGCCGCTGCCACCGATTCCAGATAATGTTCCAATGCTTCCGGCGGCGCTTGCGTGCGGGCAAACCACGCCACCGACGCCAGCACTACCAACATGAACGTGTGAGTCACCGTTAACGTCAGCGCCAGCCAAAAGGCGTGGCTTGCGGGCCGCCGCACGTCCAGAAAATAGCCGGCGATCAACGCACGGCTATGACCGAAGAGACTGTCCAGCAGTCCCAGCATGAACGCGGTGACAAGATTGATCGGTGCGCTCTCCATGACGATGTTTTGAGACGCGCACTGTCGCCGAAAGGGCAGGGGATGTCAACGGCCTCGCCGGCAAACCGCGACAGTTCGTATTTGCTTCAGCCGTGGATTTGCGTATTTTCTCGCCGCCGAACTCAGCAGACAGGAATTGATATGCCAGCAGCAGCGAAAACGACTGAAGCCCTGCGTGGACCGAGGGTGCGTCACTTCTCGGTGTTTCTTCCAAACCAGGTTGGCGCGCTGTTGGAACTGGCGAAATCGCTCGCGGAGGTCAACGTTCACATCTGCGGGCTCGATGTAATCAACGTGGCCGATTCCGCCGTGCTGCGCATGGTGGTGGACGATCCTGAACGCTGCAAAGATGTGCTGGCGCAGAAGAACTTCGCTGCTACCGAGAGTGACGCGATTGCCGTGGAACTGCCGCGGGGACCGGAGAAACTGGCCGCGGTTCTGAGTGTTCTGCTCACCGCCGAAATCAATATCGAGTTCACCTATTCCCTGATGGTTCGGCCGCGTGGCAAGGCCGTTCTGCTGCTGCATGTCGAGGACGCGGAATTTGCCTGCGACGTGCTGGCGAAAGCCGGCGTCGCCGTCCTCGGCCAGGCTGACATCTCGCGATGAACGGCGCCACCGTTGGGCCGTTTTCCATTCATCAATTTCGTGGTTGTTCACTAGCCGCTCAGAACGTCGTCGTGGGAACCTTTCTTCGCCGACCTTGACTTGGAGGTGAGGTTTGGCAAGCTGGCGGAACGGATGAAGCGCTTTCTGCAATTAACGATATTGTGGCTGTTGGCCGCCGGCTTCGTGTCACCTTGGTGGCTGGGGGCGCAAGAGGCGGTCGAGCCGGCGGCGGTGAAGGCCCCGGCGGAAAGCGCGTGGCTGGAGCGCGAGGTGGAGCAGGGGAGGGAGCTGAAGTTTCAGCGAGCAGTGACTTATGGCTCAATGAGGAGCGCGGAGTTCAAAGGTTTCCTGGCGAAGAAAATTCGGGGTGAATACAAGCCGGAGGAGATTCGCGACTACTCGCGGGCGCTGGGGATGATCGGACTGGTGCCAGAGGATGTGGATTTTGAGGCGAAGGTGATGGAGGTAATGGACGAGCAGGTGGCGGCGTTTTTTGACCAGGACGCGGGCCTGCTCTACACGTTCGCGGATTCGCCGCTGCGAGGAAACCTGAGCTTGATGATCCTGGCGCATGAGTTGACCCATGCGTTACAGGATCAGCATTTTCAACTCAAGCAGTGGCCGCTGAAGCGCAAGGACAACGACGACCTGGTGTCAGCACACATGGCGGTGCTGGAGGGTGACGCGACGATCGTGATGGAGAAGGTCTACAAACGGGTGTCGAAGTTGAGGACGGCGCTGAGCGATCTGGCCACCGCAGCGACGCAGGACTCGGGGAGGTTGCAGCGCGCGCCTCGTTACTTCCGGGACATGATGCTGTTTCCGTATCTGGAGGGGCGGGCGTTCATCGAGGAACTGGACCGGATGGGTGGGATGGAACTGGTGAACAGCGCCTTCCGCTCACCGCCGGTGACGACGGCACAGGTGTTGCATCCGAAGAAGTTCTATCCGAAGCGAGAGGTGCCCGTGGCGTGCGCTCCCGACGGAACGGTGGAGCCGGGCTGGCGGCGGCTCTCGGTGAACACGGTGGGGGAGTTTGGAGTGATCGTGCTGCTGCGGCAGTTCGACCACGAGTCGGACGCGGTGGCAGTGGCCGAGGGTTGGCGCGGAGACGGCTATGTGGCTTTTGAAACGGGCGGCGGTAACGGTTTGTTGCGCTGGCGCAGCGAGTGGGCGTCAGCCGACGCGGCAAAGCGGTTTGCGAACGCCTATCGGGATGTGGTAACGAAGAGGAACGCGCAGCGACAGCCGGCATTG
The DNA here is from genome assembly GCA_016235595.1 of Verrucomicrobiota bacterium. Classification (GTDB taxonomy): domain Bacteria; phylum Verrucomicrobiota; class Verrucomicrobiia; order CAIQCK01; family CAIQCK01; genus CAIQCK01. The sequence goes on along the minus strand of JACRJX010000040.1, from coordinate 131,428 downwards.
GTGCTGGAGCTGAAGGAGAGCAACTCGCGCGTTGACGTGGCGCTCCGGGTGCCGGCAGCCGCCGGCGGCCAGCGGGGCGGCATCGACACGAAATAAATGAGAATCATCATCGTCGGCAGTGAAATGACGCCGTTCGTCAAGACCGGCGGCTTGGCGGACGTCATCGGCGCGTTGTCACGCGAGCTGGCGGAGTTGGGCCATGAGGTGGTGACGTTCCTGCCGCTCTACCGCGCTCTCAAGGACAAGGCCGCCGCCGCGCAGTGCGTGTCGAATAACATCCGCGTGCCGATGGGAGGGCGGAGCATGGTCGGCGCGGTCTACGAACTGCAGCTGGGGGATCGGCAGCGCGTGGCATTTGTGCGGCAGGATGAGTTGTTTGACCGGGAGGGGCTTTACGGCGAGTCGGACCACGACTACGAGGACAACGCGGCGCGTTACCTTTTTTTCTCGAAAGCGGTCGTGGCGAGCATTCCGGCGCTGCGATTCGTGCCGGATGTGCTGCATGCGCACGACTGGCAGGCGGCGTTCGTGCCGCTGTGGTGGTCACGTACGCTGGCGCCCGCGTGGCGGCTGCGGACGGTGTTCACGATTCACAATCTCGCGTACCAGGGTTTGTTCCCGCGGAGGCAGTTTGATCTGACCAATCTGCCCGCAGATTATTTTGGCGTGAAGGGGCTGGAGTTTCACGGCCAACTCAACGTGCTGAAGGCGGGCCTTCTCTACAGCGACGTGCTGACGACGGTGAGCCAGCACTATGCCCAGGAGATTCAGACCAAGGAATACGGCTGCGGCCTTGAAGGACTGCTGAAGTCGTATCGCGGCAAGCTGCACGGCGTTCTCAACGGAGCCGACTACACTGCGTGGAATCCGCGAACCGACCCGCATATTGTGGCAAACTACGACAGCCACAGCCTTGCCAACAAGGTCACGTGCAAGCGCGCGCTGCTGGAGACCTTGAAGTTGCCCGTCGAACGCGCGTGGGCGCCGGTGATCGGCATGGTGTCGCGCATCGTTGAGCAAAAGGGCTACGACTTCATTGCAGAGACGATTCCGCAAATCGTCACGATGGGCGCAAGTCTGGCCATTCTGGGCGAGGGGGATCCGGATTTGGAGAAGCGATTGCAGAAGCTCGCCGACCGTTATCCCACCCGGCTAAGTCTGCGGCTTTGCTTCGATGAGGCGCTGGCACATCAGATTGAGGCAGGCGCGGACATGTTTCTGATGCCGTCGCGCTTTGAGCCTTGCGGACTGAACCAGATGTATTCACTCCGGTACGGCACGGTGCCAATCGTGCGTGCCACAGGCGGTCTTGCCGACACGGTGGAGCCTTACAATCCCGGCACACAAACCGGCAACGGGTTTTCGTTTGAAGCCTGCACGCCGGCGGCGATGCTGGCTGCGGTGGCGCGGGCGTTGGAGACCTACCGCCAGCGGCAGCACTGGGTCCGCGTCATCCAGAATGCGATGGCCTGCGATTTCTCATGGCGCAAGAGCGCGCTGCAATATCTGAGCTTGTATCAAATGCCCTGAAGAGGAAAAATGGCGTCATGTCTGAACTACGCCAGGATCTTGTCACGGAACGTTGGGTGATCATTGCGCCTGAGCGTGCGCGTCGCCCGGCAGAGAACAATTGCCAGCCATCCAAGGAAGACGAAGCCAACTGTCCTTTTTGCGCTGGCGCTGAGAAAACCACTCCACCGGAGATCTGGGTTGCGCGCAAAAGCGGCGGCCCGAACCAGCCCGGCTGGAAAGTGCGCGTCGTCGCAAACAAGTTTCCGGCGCTGAGGGTCGAGGGCATGCTGGATCGGGAGGGTGACGGCATCTATGACCGCATGAACGGCATCGGCGCACACGAGGTCATTGTCGAGACGCCAGACCACAAGACGGAGTTGCAGGATCAAACGCTCGAAGGCATCGGCACGGTGCTCACAGCCTGCAAAGAGCGCATGCTCGACCTGATGCGTGACGATCGCTTGCGCTACATTCTCATGTTCAAGAACGTCGGCCCCCAGGCCGGGGCTTCGCTCAGCCATCCGCACAGCCAGATCATTGCCACGCCGATCACACCCTCGCGCGTGAAGCGCAAGCTCGAAGGGTCCCGCGAGTATTTCCGGCGCAAGGAGCGCTGCGTCTTTCACGACATCCTGCGGCAGGAACAGCGCGATGGCCGGCGCGTGGTCTATGAAAATGGCGGTTTTCTCTGTTTCTGTCCTTTCGCGTCCCGGTTTCCGTTCGAGCTTTGCATTCTTCCAAAGCGGCAGGCCGCCGACTATCACAGCATCACGACCGAGGAGATTGCACAACTGGCGGACACATTGAAGGTGACGCTAAAGAAACTGACGCTTGCGTTGAATCGCCCGCAATACAACCTCATCTTGCACACCGCGCCTGTGAGGCGCGCCCGTCGGCGTGATTACTGGGACACACTCGACCAGGATTTTCGCTGGCACCTCGAAGTCCTGCCGCGGCTGGCGGAACCGGCGGGCTTTGAGTGGGGCACGGGCTTCCACATCAACCCGACGCCGCCGGAGGATAGCGCGCAGTATTTGCGCGAACTGACGCTCTGAGGTGTCGTTGCCGGCCAGGCAACCGCGCATGAAAGCTCTTCGCTCCATTGCGGGACTGACGATGATCCTGGCGTTGCTGGGGCTGATAGCCCACCAGCACGACTGTGAGGGATCGCATGACGACTGCCCAGCGGTGGCATGGCATAGTGGGGCAGTGCAATGTGCCACTCTCGATGTGGCCCTGCCCGGCGCGCCGGAACTGAGCGTTGAGTTTGTTGTTCCCATTTTCTCCCCAGTCGTAACGCAAGCGCCGGCTTTTTTCCGGCCACGCGGTCCTCCCTCCATTCACTCCTAAAGATCCTGTTGCGTCACACGTCCGCCCTCCGTTTGGGGCGGCGCGGATGACGCAGGCTTCTTGCAGACGTTTTGTTTGCTCGTGCCGCTTTGCGCGGATGCGGGCGTAACGAAGGAGTGAGTCGTGAGATATAATTCGATCGTCGTTTGTATTGCACTGGCCGCGGCGGCTTCGCTGAATGCCGCCGAGACCGGTTATGATCCACAGCAGATTCTAAAACAAATTCAGGAATTGAAGGAAAATCAACAGCGGCTTCAGCAAACCGTTGTTGAGCAGCAGCGAACCATCGAGGCGTTGCAGAAACAGGTGGCGGCCGCTGATGAAAAGCAGAAGCTCGCAGCCGAGGCGATGACCGTATTGCCGCCGCCGGCCAGTGCGCCTGGCACACCCGAGGCCACAGCCGCGAAGGTGCTCACCGCTCCAAGTGGCGCGCCATTTCGCATTGGCGGCGGGCGGGCCTACATGGACATCAGTGCCGATGTGTTGATGGCCTCCGGCTGGTCTTCGGAGCCAAACTACAATTCCGGGAACGCGGGACATAGCACATTGGAGCAGGGGCATCATGATCCACAAGGCTCGGGTTTCACGCTCCAAGGGCTGGAGTTGGCGCTTCAGGGCGCAGTGGACCCGTATGTCCGGGGCGACGTATTCATCGCCATGAATGTTGACAACCATGGCGCGACGAGCACGGAACTGGAAGAGGCGTATCTGACAACGCTGCAAATGCCATGGAACTTGCAGGTGAAGGGTGGCCAATTCTACACAGAGTTTGGCCGAATGGGCACCAGCCAGCCGCACCCGCACACGTGGGATTTCGTGGATCAGCCGGTGGTCTGGAGCCGGATGTTCGGACCAGACGGCCTGCGGAATCCCGGCGCTCGGGTATCATGGCTTGCACCAGCGCCGTTCTATTTGGAGTGGTTTGGAACCGTGCAGAACTCGAAGGGCGAATCGGCCTTCAGTTTCCTGGATACCGAGGAGGAAGAATACGCAGGCAGGACGTTGACGGATCGTGGCTACTCGAGTGCCGAGGACTTGCTTTACAGCACACGTGTTCAGTCGAGTTTCAACCTGACCGATGAACACACCGTTACAGTGGGCGGCTCGGCGGCGTTCGGTCCAAACCCGACGGGTGAGAACGCACGCACAAGCATCTATGGCGCAGACTTCTACTGGAAATGGCGACCGGTCAAGAACGACCATGGCTGGCCGTTCGTAAAGTGGACGACCGAAGCGCTCTGGCGTGATTACGATCTCGCCGAGCAGGAGCAGGAGATTGCGGGTGGGGGAACGGAGATATTGCCTGCCGCTGTCATTCGCGATTGGGGGTTTTACAACGAGATCGCGTGGGGCTTCGCGCGCCCGTGGGTGGTGGCGTTCCGCGTGGACTACGCAAGCGGCTATGACAACGACGATCCGCTGTTGAGCGAGCGATGGAGGTTCTCGCCAAACCTGACCTATCACTTCAGTGAATTCGCCAAGATACGGCTCCAATATAACGCGGACATGGCCAAACATTTCCATGACGAGATCGTTCACGGCATCTGGCTGCAGTTCGAGTTCCTGCTTGGCAGCCACGGGGCGCACAAGTTCTAGGACAGAGAATGAAAGCTTACTCAACGCACATGAAACGATTCTTGATATCAAACTTGTTGGCTATGCTGGCACTGGCGGCCGGCACGGGAAACTCGGCGGCGGCTGGCAAACTCAACGTGGTGACCACACTCGAAGACCTCGCCTCCATCGCGCGTTTCGTGGGTGGCGACGACGTGATCGTCACCAGCTTCTGCCACGGCGCGCAGGACGCGCACTTTCTCGACGCGAAACCGAGCTATCTGGTCAAGCTCAACCGCGCTGACGTATTGATCGAGAATGGCGGCGAGCTGGAGTCGAGTTGGCTGTCCGGTCTGGTGGATGGCGCGCGCAACCGTCGCATCCTGGGCGGAGCGCCAGGTCGCGTGGTGGCGATGGACGCGATCGAACCGTTGGAAGTGCCGGCGAAACTCGACCGCAGCGAGGGCGACGTGCATCCGCAGGGCAACCCGCACTTCACGCTCGACCCGTCCAACGCCCGTCCTGTCGCCGCGCGCATTTGCGCGGCGTTTTGCGCCGTCGCGCCGGAGAAGGCGGAACGGTTTCGCGCCAATCTCGCGGCGTTCGACACACGTCTCGACAAATCGCTGGCACGATGGATGGCGATGATGGCACCGCTGAAGGGCTTGAAGATTGTGACGTTTCACCGCAACTTCAGCTACCTTGCGCGGCGCTTTGACTGGCAGGTGGTCGGCACGCTGGAACCAAAACCCGGCGTGCCGCCATCGCCCGGCCACCTCGCGAACCTGATTGTGACCATGAAGACCCAAGGTGCAAAACTGATTCTGGCTGAGTCGTATCGCGACTTGAAGGTGGCACAATTCGCTGCGGAAAAATCCGGCGCGGTCCTTCTGGTCGTGCCGACAGGAGTTGGCGGCAACGCCGAGACCCCCGATTTCTTCCACTACTTTGACTGGTTGTTGGACCAGATTGCGAAGGCAGGTGGACGATGAGTCTCACTAATTCTGTTGATGAGGGCGTGGAGGAACGACCGCAGGAGTTCGTTTACTACACATGCTTGCCATGATGCCTCTTATCGAACTTTGCGATTGTGCCTTCGGTTACGGTGGAACCACCATCGTCGAATGCGCCGACTTCATGTTGCGCCGTGGCGATTTCATGGCGGTGCTCGGTCCCAACGGAGGTGGAAAAACAACGCTGCTGCGCGGCCTGCTGGGCGTGCTCAAGCCCTTGCGCGGCCAGGTGCAATGCGCCGATGCGCTGACGTTCGGTTACGTGCCGCAGCGAGAGGATATTGACCCGGTCTGGCCCGTTAGCGCGATGGAGGTGACACTCATGGGCGCGTATCGTCGGGTGCGGTGGCGCATGGGGTTGCCTTTGCCACACGTCGAGCGCGAACGCGCGTCAGCCTGCCTCACGCGCGTGGGGGCGGACGCCTTCCGACGCAAGCTGTTTGCGGAATTGTCAGGGGGACAGAAACAACGCGTACTGATGGCACGCGCACTGATGACGCAGCCGGACGTGTTGGTGCTCGATGAGCCGGCCAGCGGGTTCGACCTTGCTGCACAACGCGACTTGCTGGAACTGCTCTGCCGAATGCACGATGTCGAGGGTCTGACGATCCTGGTGGTCAGCCACCATTTTGCCGGGCTGCAACCGTTGGTGAACAGGGTGAGTTGGGTTCACAGCGGCCGGGTGGAAACGGGACTGCCGGACGCGATGCTGTCGCCCGCCAAAATCCAGGAGGTGTTCTCACAATGATCCAGACCCTCTGCGAAATCCTCAGTCCGGACTTCCTGTTGCACAACGGCGTTGTGGCAAGCTTGTTGGTTGGCTTCGCCTGCCCGTTGGTCGGAATGTTTTTCGTTCTGCGGCGGGCGGTGTTGCTGGGTGTGGCGCTGCCACAGGTTTCCAGCGCTGGCGTCGCAATGGCCTTCTGGCTGCACGCGCTGGGTATTCATGTGCTCGGCCACGACGAAACCGAGCGTGGCACGGCGCTGGTCGGCTCAGCGGTGTTCACGATGCTGGCTCTGGTGGCGCTCGCGCTCAGCGAGCGGCGTGGCGGCGGTTTGATCGAGGGCCGCACGGGCGGCATCTACGCGTTCGCGGCGGCGTTGGCGGTTCTATTTACAGCCCGCAACCCGAGTGGCGAGTCACACGTGACCAACCTGCTGAAAGGCGAGATTGTGGCGGTGGCTGACGCCGACCTTCGGCTGCTGGCGAAGGTGTATGTCGCAGTGGTATTGCTGGTGGCGGTGTTTCGGCGGCAGCTTGTGCTGGTGTCCTTCGACCGCGGCATGGCGGAAACGTTGATGCGACGGCCTTGGGGATGGGACCTGTTGCTCTACGGCGTGTTCGGTCTGACGATCTCCATTGGCGTGATGATTGTCGGTCCACTGACGTTGTTCGGGTTTCTTGTCCTACCGGTGCTTGCTGTGCGGCCGTGGGCGCATGGCCTGTTCAGCCTCGCCATTTTGTCATCACTGCTCGGTGGCGTGACGGCATGGGTGGGTTTCACCATTGCCTACCGTGCCGATCTCCCCGTCGGACCGACCGATGTGGCACTGAGTTTCGGATTGTATGTTCTCTCATTGGCAGCGCACGCGGCCATACGCCGGTAATGTGCATTCCTTCTTCGGGCGCGGTTGCTCACCGGGTCGGCTATTGGGCCGGGGCAGGGGATGGGCGGAATATGACAAGCCCGAAGGTGGCTAGGCGTTTTCCTACGTCACTGTCAGACTCTTTGCCAGTTGCTGATTCGTGGAAGGTGTGGCAGATTTACAATAAGGTCTGTGGAGTGCTTATGGATTCGGGTTCCACACAATCCAGGATTGCCAGCGAGATGCAGAATGAACTGCGCGTTGTCACTCACAGGCGGGGCTCTCAACCACGGTTGCCGGATGAGAAGAAGTGCACCGGCAAACAGATCGCAAGGAGTGACATGGTTGTCTGCACAGCGGAAATCAATCAGCAATGCGAGTTCTCGGTGAAGCTGGGTCGCGGTCTTTTCTGCTATCACCCGCGGCGGCTGGAAATCGCAGCGCGTACGAATGCCCGGCCACGGGCGCAGCATCCGCGAGGTTTCTGATTCAGCGGGGGGCAACACGGTCGAGACAGGCGAGTGGTCGCTTGATTTCCGCTTGTCGCATGACTAGAGTGCCGCGCCGTTCAATCCCGCGTCGACAGCGAAACGGCGGTTGACAACGCTGGATTTGATTTTCATTGCTGGAAACTTGGACACACTTTATGCCTCTGAATGTCGCTTTCTACTGGCACATGCATCAGCCAGACTATGTGGATCCCGACCGGCGGGTGGCGATGCTGCCGTGGGTGCGCCTGCACGCTGCCAAGGGTTACTACGACATGGTGCGGCTGGTGAAGGAGTTCCCGGCCGTGCCGATCACGTTCAATATGACGCCGGTGCTGGTGAAGCAGATGCTGGAGTTGCAGCGCGGCGACGTACAGGACGCATGGCTGGAGCTGTCGCGGACGCCGGCGGATCGCTTGACGGCGGCGCAACAACAAGAGTTGCTGCGGTACTTCTTCAGCCTGTCGCACCAGAATATGGTGCGCCCGTATTCCCGCTATGACGAATTGTTGCGGATGCGCGGGACGGAAATGCGTCCCCAGGCGCTTGAGGAGGCGGCGCGGCATTTCCTTGTCGGCGATTGGCGGGACTTGCAGGTCTGGTTTAATCTTGCATGGTGCGGCTACTTTGCCGTGCGTGACATGCCGGAACTGGCGGCGCTGCGAAAGAAGGGGCGCAATTTCACAGAGGCCGACAAGAAAGTCGTGCTGGACGCGCATCTCGAATTGGTGCGGCGCTCACTGGCGGAATACCGCGAGCTGAACATGGCCGGGCGCATCGAGGTGACGGCGAGTCCCTTTTATCATCCGATCATGCCGCTGGTGTATAACACGGACTTCACCCGGCGCTGCATGCCGGGCGTGCCGCTGCCGACGACGTTCACGTATCCCGAGGATGTGCGGGAGCATCTGGAGCGCGCGGCGCGGTTTCATGAAGAAGTGTTCGGCAAGCGGCCGACGGGATTGTGGCCGTCGGAGGGATCGGTGTGTCCGGAATTGGTGTCGTTGGTACGGTCGGCGGGGTTCGAATGGATGGCAACGGACGAGGAAATTTTGTTCCGGTCACTCCAGATGATGCGGGGTAACCACACAAATGTGCAGCATGAGGAACTGTTCCGGTCGTATCGGCTGGTCCACGGCGACGCAAACATTGGGATGTGTTTCCGCGATCGCGGGCTGTCGGACTTCATCGGATTTACGGCGGCGCGGCAACGTGCAGACGACGCGGCGCGGTACCTGATCGATTCGCTCGGCACGATCTCCACACAGGCGCGTGAACCGGATGCACTGGCACTGATCCTGCTCGACGGCGAGAACGCATGGGAGTCGTTTGCGGACGGCGGCGAGGCATTCTTGAGAAAAGTCTATGGCGCGCTGGCCAGCGACGGCCGTTTCAAGCCGGTGACTTTGACGAATTATTTCCGTCAACATCCACCCAAACGGGACCTGACGACGATCCACACCGGCTCGTGGATTTACGCGAATTTTGACATCTGGATCGGCGACCAGGAGGAGAATCGCGCTTGGGAACTCCTGCGGGAGGCGCGATACATGTTTTCGCAGGTCCGGGATTCGCTGTCCGAGGACGCTCGGAAGGCGGCGATGCACTCGTTGCTGGCGGCCGAAGGCAGTGAGTGGTTCGGGGGGTATGGACCGGAGTTCCAAATCGAGGACAAGCCGCTCTTCGACGACCTGTTCCGCCGGCATGTGCGGTGCGCTTACCGGGCCATGGGAAAGCCATGGCCGGCAGCCGTAGACCATTCGCTGCTGACGGTTGGGCCGGTGTTTGCCTACGAGCAGCCCCGCGAGCTGCTGACGCCGATTATTGATGGCCGGCGGACGTCATACTACGAATGGCAAGGCGCCGGGAGGTATTGTGGCGGGGTCGGTCAACACGCGATGGCAAAGTCGGCGGATTTGGTTAAAGAGATACTTTTTGGGTTCGACAAGGAGAATCTCTATCTTGGCGTTCAGTGGATGGGCAGTCAGCCGCTTGCCGGTGGCGATGCAGTCCGGCTGAAGTTCAAATCGCCACGCAACGCGGAACTGTGGCTTGGATGCCTCCGGGATAAGGCTAAGGGGGTCATTAAGCGGGAACTGAGAGGGGACTGGGCGTGTGAGCGGACCAAGGCGGGGAAAACGGTGGATGCGGCGCGTGATCGGATGCTGGAGGTGGCAATTCCTCTGGAGCTTTTTGGTCAGGTGGTCGGACAGAAGCTTAGTTTTGTGGTTAGCGTGGAGTGCGGCGGCCATGAAGAGGAACAGCATCCGGCTGAGGGAGATTTCTCCATCACGGTGCCGAATGTAGCCTTTGGCAGTGATAACTGGCTTGTTTAGTCGAGGGTAGGGTGCGGTTTCTTTGGGTTTTAGTCAGTAACGCAACGGCTTGATTGTTTCTAAGTATCATAATACATATTGTACGACTTAATTATTGGCAGGAGAAAGCGGGCACTTTGAATGGAATCCACAAATGGCCTCGACGGCCCTTAATTGGTAAGCCCAGAACGCCGCGAGAACGGCCAATAAAGAAACATCGACCGTCCAACCAGGTTTGCGTGCGGTACTGCTCCAAACCAACGGCTGTCTGCACTGTTCGCGCTGTTGTCGCCCAAAGCAAAGTAATTGTCTTTCTTCACCGCAAACGAATCCTCGGGACTTCTTAGATACAGCGCGCTGTAAGACGGGTTCGTGTAGCCATGGTAGCCGTCCTTCAGGGTCATCACTCGGGCAAAGCCTGGCTCGCTGGCCAGGATGCCATTGACGAATAGCTGCGGCTCCTTGATCTGCATCACGTCGCCGCCAACCCCGGCCAGCCGCTTGATGTAGAATTCGCCCCGGGTGCCCACCAGATCACGTGTCTCAAAGACGAAAATTTCACCCCGACGCGGTCGCCGGAAGTTATAAGTGACCTTGTCCACAAAGATATGGTCGCCAGTGCTCACCGTGCACCGCACGATCGGTTCATCTCGCTGGAACTTTCTCCCTTCCTGTAGGTTCAATTGTTGCTGCGCCTTGCGGAAATTCTCCAGGTCAATATCGATTCGGTAATCACGCCCGCCAATCGTCAGCACGGTCTTTGGAAACACCATCGGCCCAATCGGCTGCTTGTACTCGCTGATGAACTCCAGCTCTCCATCTTTTTCACAGATCGCCTCAACGTAACTCCGGCCAAACAGCGCCTTTTCCACGAGCCGCACCGGCCACATCGGGACCTTCTCGTCGGGCCGCATCGGCTCAATGTGAACGCCATACAACGTCGGTTGCATGGAACCGGTTGGAATCTTGAATGGCTGCAGAAAGAACGTCCGGATACCGCCCCAGGCGACGACCGCCGCAACCAAGCCAATCTCGATCGCTTCTCGCCACTGGGCGTGTTTCGGCGACGGAAACAGCTTCGCGCACGCATGGTCGAGCCGGTCCATCCCCTCCCCGATCTCTTCAATCGTGCCGCGCCGGACTGCGTCGAATTCCGCGATGGCTTTTTGGGCTGCCGCCACCTTGTCCGACTCCATGATATCGCGGTGGGTTGCCAGCAATCGCTTGACGTGTTTCGACACCTCTCGGGCGCGCTTCTGGGCGCGGTGCTGGCGCCACCAGCTGAACGGCGGGACATCGAATAAGGCCATCATGACGATTTCAAAACAGTGATGAATGCCTCTTGCGGGATGTTCACCTTCCCCACCTGCTTCATCCGTTTTTTACCTTCCTTCTGTTTCTCAAGCAGCTTGCGTTTGCGCGAGATGTCGCCGCCGTAACACTTGGCGGTTACGTTCTTGCCAACGGAACCGATGGTTTCGCGCGCAACTATCTTGCCGCCGATGGCGGCCTGGATTGGCACGGCGAAGAGCTGCCTCGGGATGACTTCCTTCAATTTTTCCGCGAGCATCCGGCCGCGGCTTTCCGACTTGCTGCGATGGACGACGCTGGAAAATGCGTCCATCACCTCGCCGTTGATGAGCATGTCGAGCTTCACCAACTCGCTCTCGCGATAGCCGTCGTATTCGTAATCCATCGAGCCGTAGCCGCGCGTGATGGTCTTCAGCTTGTCCACGAAGTCCACCAGGATTTCGTTCAACGGCAACGCACACGTCATCATGACACGGCGGATGTCGAGCGTCTCTGTGTGCTTCACCTCGCCGCGTTTTTCGGCGACGAGCGACATCACGTCGCCAATCATCTCGTTCGGACAGATGATGAACGATCGGATGAACGGCTCCTCGGTCTTCTCCAGATAAGTCGGGTCCGGCCAGTTCGCCGGGTTGTCCACTTCCTTCACGGTTCCATCGGTCAGCGTCACGCGATAGACCACGCTCGGATACGTGGCGATGATGTCCATGTTGTATTCGCGTTGCAGCCGCTCCTGCACAATCTCCATGTGCAACAGCCCCAGGAAGCCGCACCGGAACCCAAAACCGAGCGCCGCGCTGCTCTCGCTCTGATAGACGAACGACGAGTCATTGAGCCGCAGCTTGGCCATGCTCGCCTTCAGCGCCTCGTAATCGGCCGTGTTGATCGGATAAATCCCGCTGAACACCATCGGATGGACTTCCGCGTAGCCCGGCAACGGTTTCGCCAGCGGCTTTTTCGCGTCCGTCACCGTGTCGCCGATTTTCACGTCCGCGATGGATTTGATGTTGGCCACAATGTAGCCGACATCCCCTGCCCCGAGCTTGGGGCGCGGCATCGGCTTCGGCGTGAATACGCCGACCTCTTTCACATCGTAAGTATGGCCGGACATCATCAGCTTTATCTGCGAGCCGAGCTTGATTTCGCCGGCAAACACGCGGACATACACCACCACGCCGCGGTAGGAATCGAACACCGAATCAAACACCAACGCCGCCAGGTTCGGCAGGGGCAGCAGTTTCGGAGGCGGCACGCGCTTGATGACGGCCTCCAGGATCTCATGGATGCCGATGCCCTGCTTTGCGCTGGCCAGAATCGCCTCCTCCGCCGGTATCGCCAGGATGTCCTCCAACTGTTTCTTCACCTGCTCCACGTTCGCCTGCGGCAAATCAATCTTGTTGATCACCGGGATGATCGTCAGGTTTTGCTTCAGCGCCAGATGGAGATTGGCGACGGTCTGCGCCTCCACGCCCTGCCCCGCGTCCACAATCAACAGCGCGCCCTCGCAGGCGTTGAGGCTGCGCGAGACCTCGTAGGAGAAATCCACATGTCCTGGCGTGTCGATCAGGTTGAAAATGTAGTCCTGGCCGTCGTCAGCGTGGTAACGCATCGTCACCGGATGCATCTTGATCGTGATGCCGCGTTCCCGCTCCAAATCCATCGAATCCAGGTGCTGCTCCTCCAGGTCGCGGTCGGCGATGGTCTGGGTCACTTGCAGCAGCCGGTCGCTCAACGTGGTCTTGCCGTGGTCCACGTGAGCAATAATGCAAAAGTTACGTGTCTTTGATTTGTCCTTATCCATACGAAAAAAAGTCGCGAGACGATAGCCTCCGCACGCGATGCTACGCAAGAGGTGTTTTTAGAAAGCTCCCCTGCTCCACCGGCGCGGGCGCATTTCCCGTGGGCTGAGGCGAGCCTGTTCTCAAGGCGCCGCAGGCAACAGAATCCAATAGACTGCGCCAGAACACAGCCCAGCGGTCAGCCAGATAATGGCAAAATATAGCAGTGTGAGGAATCCTCGAAGCCCGCGCGTCTGAAACAGATAGCACGGTGCCAACAACGGCCAGGCGAAAAACAAAAATGTGTCGTAGTCGTAGCACAGCCTGCGCTGGCGCAATGACGCATCAGCATAAACCCAGGATACAATCAGGATGGCAAAAGCAGTCCCAGACGCCACGTCGGCAATCCCAGAAACCTTCACTTCACTAGCGTAGCAGCAAGCCAGGATGGATGACCACACAGCCATCAACAACCACATCAAGATGACCAGGACTCGTTTCTCGCTCATGGCATGACCTGCTCTCACACAATCGGCGTCTGGAGCGTGATCGTCCGCCGGGCCGTGGTCCGCGTGGCGACGCTGTTGCTGACTTCCGTGATCACCTTCACCGTTTGGCCGACCACGAACGGCCCCAAGGCGTTCCCGCTCGCGTCCAGCGGCGCGCTGTGCGCAAAGTCAACGTCCACGCCCGCCACCTGCCACTTGACCAACTTCGCCGTCGCGTGGTCGCCGCCGCCAGCGACGTAGGCAATGAGCACTTGCAGACCGTCCTGGCCGCCTTGCGTGACGCTCGCGATCTCGATCGTCTCGGGCGCGGGCGTGCCGCCTTCGCTGGGAATGTTTTCGAGCGCCGCGTAGGCATCGGAGCCTTCGTCGAAACTGGCTTTGGCGGCCTTATACCAACGTTTGTTAATCTGGTCCACCTGCCTGTCCAACGCCCGCAACGCTGTCCGCTTTGCGTCGAGAGCTTCCTGCGTATCGCACGTGTCCTTGACCAGGTCCGCGTAGCCGTCCAGCAACGACTTCAACATTGCTGCCGTGAACGCCACGCCGCCCAGCACCCGTGTCACGGGCGACTGCGCGGGCGTCACCGCCGCGAGCATCGTGTTGGCGCGCACCCAGAGCGGATACAATTCCCGCGCGCGGCGCAGGATGCTTGCCTCCGTTCGCGGCACATTGCGGTAAAGCTCGTTCATGTCCGCCATGAGCGGCTCGTTCTCGCCGAGCATCGCCTCGATGATGGTGGGCACCTTCGTGCCGATCAACTTCATCTTCAACAGGGAGTCCTGAGCGGTGCAATAAGCAGCGTCTGCGATGTCCTGCGCCGCCATGCGCTGCTGCACGAGCGGCTCGAACGCCTGGACATACTGTTCCAACTCCGCGGCTCCCGTTGAACCGATCTTCATCGTCGGCGTGAACTGAGTCCAGACCGGCAGCGTGAGCTGCGCGCGTTGTTTGGTGACTTCCCAGTATTCCATGTTGGCCTCCGAGTAATAAAAAAGCCGCAACCTAAACCGGGGCGCGAAGAGTAAATGACCGTCTGGAGTGCGAGCCACTATTCCCACAAATGGCGCTCATGACGCCGCACTTATAGCCCAACTTACCGCCGCTGAACAAGCGCGAAAAAGTTGTGAGTCCACAGAGGTTAAGCGTCAGTAGGAAACTGAGACGGAAGACATGATGAAAAGGATGGACAGGATTACAACGGCAAGCATCCTGTGAATCATGCTAATTCTGTCGGAATGCTGTTGGCCGGAAGCTGAGAAAGATTTTTCTTATGGCGTGGGGACGGTGGGCGATGGCAGGCTTCGGGTATGAAATTGCTTGGTCTCGCTTTCCTGATTCTTGCCGGGCTGGCTCCGCTCCATGCGGGTGAATTCAATCATGACCCGAAGATTGCCGAGGAACTGCGGGTGCGCGATGGGCTGCCCAATTTGTTTGCGCGGCTGGAGGCCGGCGGGCCGGTGCGGATTGCTTACCTCGGCGGGAGCATCACGGCCGCAAATGGATGGCGGCCCAAAACGACGGCGTGGTTCAAGTCGCAGTTTCCCAAGGCGGAGGTGATCGAGATCAATGCCGCCATCTCCGGCACCGGCTCGGATTACGGCGCCTGCCGGATTGCCGGCGATGTGCTGGCGCAGAATCCCGATCTGGTGTTCATGGAGCACCGCGTGAATGGCGGCGGCGGCTTTGAAGCGAAATCGGTCGAGGGCATCGTCCGGCAAATCTGGAAGAAGAACCCGCGCACCGATATCTGTCTCGTCTATACGATCTCACGGGGGATGCTCAAGGACCTGCAGGCGGGCAAAACGCCGTGGTTCGGCCCGATTATGGAAACGGTCGCCAACGCCTACGGCATTCCCTCGATTGACCTCGGCGTGGAGATCGCCAAACGCGAGCAGGCGGGGTCGCTGATCTTCAAAGCGGACGCGCCGGTGGCGGGCAAGCTGGTGTTCTCGGCCGATGGCGTTCATCCCGGCGACGCCGGCCACGACGTGTATCGTGATGTGATCGCCCGCTCGATGCTCACGATGAAGCCAGTGGGCAAAGCCCAGGCCCACCACTTGCCTTCGCCGTTGGAACCGCGTTGCTGGGAAACGGCTGGGCTGCTCGCCATCACTCATGCCGGCTTGAGCGCGGGATGGAAGGCCGTCGTTCCGCGTGAAGACGTTGTGTATCGCGAGGACCTCGGGCGCACGGATGCCATGTTGCGCGGCGGCGTGAAGTGCGATCATGCCGGAGAAACCATCACCGTGAAATGGAACGGGACGACGATCGGCTTCAGTGACATTCCGCAAGGCAGCGAGATGGAGGTGGAAGTCAGCATTGATCAAGCCGCCCCGGTGGTCATCAAACGCCGCCAGACGGAGAAGATCCGCCGATACGCGCGCTTCTTCTATCTCCCCGAACAAGCCCCCGGCGACCACACCGCCGTCTTGCGCGTCAAGACCTTGCCCGCGGGATTGTCCTACTACGCCGGACAGGTGCTGGTCATCGGGCAGGTGACGCCGTAACGCGGCGTGATGACGCTGGCAGTTCAAAGGCCGGAGGACGCGAGACCGAAGGAGGCGGAGAATTCCCCTCTTCCACTTTCGACGCCGTAGAGCTACAAGAATGGCCATGCGAGCCATCCTTCTTGCCTCACTCTTGATCTGTTCCCTTGCCGCGGCGGCGGAGAATCTCCAGGTCATCAAGCCCGCCGCAACGAAACAAGCGCTCATCAATCCCGGGATGGGATGGGTGCACTTCCATTATTCAAACCGGCTCTGGGCCTACGGCGGGCAGCAGCCTGCGGGCGATACGCTCGACTGGTTTCCCGGTTGCTCGACGATCTACTTCCGTATCCCCTGGTGCTATCTCGAACCGGAGGAAGGAAAGTTTCGTTGGGACTTGATCGACTCGTATGCGCAGCCGTGGATAGATTCGGGAAAGAAAATCGCCTTTCGCGTCATCGCCAGCGAAGACCGGTTTGTGTATGCGACACCGAAATGGGTCAAGGATGCCGGCGCGAAAGGCATCTACTACCGCTCGGGCCAGAAATGCGGCACCGACACCGAGCTATGGGACCCCGTTTTCGACGACCCGGTGTTTCTGGAGAAGCTCGACCATTTCCTTGCTGCCATGGCCAAGCGCTACAACGGAAACCCGAACGTCGCGTTCGTTGATATCGGGTCGTTCGGCCTGTGGGGAGAAGGTCATACGGGTTACTCCTCCAAACTGAATCAGGAGCAGACCGACAAGGCGGTGAAGATTCACATTGATCTGCACAAGAAACATTTCCCGGACAGCTTGCTGGCGATCAGCGATGACGTGGCGGGAGCTTCTCGGCCGGGCATGAATTTCCCGATCACCGACTATGCGTTCTCGCGCGGCGTGACGTTGCGCGACGACAGCATCATGGTCAACAAAGCGCCGAAGCAATGGTATCACGCGGGCATGGCGCAGCAGTTCTGGCCGACGCTGCCGGTCATTCTGGAGCACGGGCATTACGATTGGCTGGTCAACAAGGGCACGTGGGACCCTGCCCTGCTCGAAAGGTCGGTCGAGGAATACCACGCCAGCTATATGTCGCTTCATGGCTGGCCGGAGGCGCATCTAAAAGAGAATCGGGCTGCGATTGACAAGGTCAATCTCCGGCTGGGCTATCGGCTGGAACTTCGCGAAGTCCGCTTGCCCAAGACCGTCAAACTGGATGCGCCATTTGCCATCGAAACGACGTGGGCGAACGTTGGTGTCGCGCCCTGCTACTGCGGAGGGAACGTGACCTTCACTCTGAAGAATCAGAAAGGAAAGATTGCCTGGGTGCTTTGCGATCAGACGCTGGACGTCAAGTCACTGGCCCCCGCGGAACCGGGAAAGGCGAAGGAGGTCAAACACACGACTTCGTGCCGGGCGGGAATTGTGACGCCGATTCCGACGATCAACGAAGGAGTCATTTTGCGGATGAAGGAGCAAAAGACTTATCCCCCATTCGGCGACAATGTGCCGACCCTCAAGCCCGGCACGTATGCCGTTTATGTGTCCGTCGGGAAGGCCGACGGGACGCCGGTTGTCGCCCTGCCATTGTCCGGCGATGACGGAAGACGGCGATACAAGATCGGAGAGATTGAGGTTAAATGATGTTCGGAAGAGCGGTCCTTCCTGTCGAATGTTGAACACGAGGAGTTGATCTCATGCACATACCAGCATTGGTTCGCAACGCGTTGATGACGGCGATGGTTCTCCTGTTGCCGGCAGCTTATTCGCAGATGATTGACAACACCTATGATCGCGTCCAGACAACGCTGAACCCGGGTTTCAAACGCATCGGGACGATCATGCCCAGGAGCGCAAAGGAAGTCGGGCGGTCCAACTTCGCCATCGGCTGCGAGATGCTTCCGCGGGACTACGGCAATTTCGAGAACTTCAAGGAATACATCGCACCATTGGGCATCAAACGAATCCGCATTCACGCGGGCTGGGCCAAATGCGAGAAGGTCAAGGGCATCTATGACTTTGAGTGGCTGGACAAGCAGGTCAACTATTGCTGCGACCAAGGGTTGGATGTCCTTCTGGAAACGTCGTATGGGAACAGTCTCTACCCCGGCGGCGGCGGGCCATCGCTGGGTGACGGATTGCCTCGCGGCGAAGAGGCTCTGAAGGCTTGGGACAAGTGGGTCGAAGCGCTGGCCATTCACTACAAAGGCAAGGTCAAGGATTGGGCCACGTGGAACGAGCCGGACGGCTGCAAGCTGAATACACCGGAAATCCTCGCTGACAACAACATTCGGACCGCCGAGATGATCAAGAAGCACATCCCCGATGCAAGAATTGCGGGTCTGGTCGCTGCCAGTCCGAAACGCCTCCGCTTCATCGAAGACTACATGAAAGTCCTGAAAGAGAAGAACAAGACCGGCTTGTTCGAGTGGATGATTTATCACGATTATACGTTGAACCCCGACCGTTGTTATTCAGTGGTGCAGGATTTCAAAACTGTTGTTCACAAATACGCGCCCGGGATGAAAATCTGGCAGGGAGAATCGGGCGCGACATCGAGCCCGCACTATTCGGCTGCGATTTCTTCCGCCGAATGGAATAGCGAGTTGACTCAAGCCAAGTGGAACGCACGGCGGATGCTTGGCGACCTCGGTCACGATGTCGAATCGCTGATCTTCACTTTCTACGATCCCGCTTACGACCATCCCGAAAGATACACCCGCCGCGTTGATCCCATCTGGATTCGCACGCGCTCCGACCGCTTCATGAAAAGGATGGGCCTGATCAAGTGCAACGAAGACTTCAAGGTTCTCAAGGTCAAGATGGCCTACTACACGATGCAGCACATCGCTTCGGTTTTTGACAGTTCGTTGGAACGCGTCAAGGACTTGGACGCCAAACTCGACTGTGCGAAGGAGACGGTCGTTTACGGCTACAGGCAGAAAGGCGCCCAACTCCCGCTCGTTGTTTATTGGGATTCCTCAGACCACCCTGACAACGACAACACAACGACCCCGGGTCAGTTGACCCTCAAGGCAATGAAGTTCAGCGAGCCGGTCTGGGTTGATGTTGTATCCGGGGCCATCTACGAGATCCCGGCTGACCGCATGTCCTGCGTGGACGGGAATACAAGTTTCAAAGACATGCCCGTGTATGATGCCCCGACGTTCATCACCGAGAAAAAGCTGGTGGTGAAGGGGCCGTATTCGCCGCAATGAGGTTGCCGCCAGCGCGGTTCGGCGCTGACTGACCCGGTTACACTTTCGCGGCCATCTGCCAGCCAATTTCCACAAGCGCCTCGGCGCGCGCCTGTTTGTCCGACTCCGCGTAAATCCGAAGGACCGGCTCTGTGCCGCTGCCGCGGAGCATCAACCACGAGCCGTCGCGGGCGATCATCTTCACTCCATCGAAGTTCTTCACGTCGGCCAATGGCGAGCCGAGCATGTCTTGCTGTGGATGTTCCCGGAGCCAGCGCATCAACGGCTCGCGCTTTTCGAGCGGGTAGACAATGTCCGCGCGCGCATAGCGGCTCGCGCCGAACTCAGCGTCCATCTCGGCCATGATCTGGAGGACCGGCTTGCGTTCGCAGGCGAGGAACTCCAGCAGCAGCAGTCCCGCCAGAATGCCGTCACGCTCTGGAATCCAGCCCTTGAAGCCCAAGCCGCCGCTCTCCTCGCCGCCCATGAGCACGTCGCGCTCCCGCATGTGTTTGGCGATCCATTTGAAACCGACTGGCGTCTCAAGGAGCGTGAGACCCTGTTTTGCGCAGATGCGGTCCACCATCACGGTTGCGTTCAATGCTTTCACAACGCAACCGGTTTGTTTGCGATGCCGGATCATGTGCAGCAGCAACATCGCGAAGCAGTAATGCGTGGTGATGAACTCGCCATTGGGCGCCATCGCTGCAATACGGTCGGCGTCGCCGTCAGTCACCAGCGCGATGTCAGTCTGGTGGGCACGCAGGTACGAAGATAGCGTGTGAAGATTGGGTGCGATGGGTTCCGGGTTTACGCCGCCAAAGAGCGGGTCCGGGTCCGCGCGCAACGTCGTCGCCATGACTCCGCGCAGCGCCAGCATTCCTTCAATCTCGTGCAGACCGCACCCGTGCATTGAGTCCACCACGACACGCGGGCTTGCCTTTGCGATCCGGTTCATATCAACGAATCGCTCGACCGCCGCGCGATGAGGCCCGGACACGCTCCCAACGATGATCCTCCCCTGCCCTCGCGCCTGCTCGAACGGCAATGACCGCGGCGGCTCGCGATCCAGCAGACGCTCGATGGCGTCCGTCATCTCCGCATCGGCTGAGCCTGCGAAGTCCGCCTTGATTTTGAAGCCATTGAACTCCGGCGGATTGTGGCTGGCGGTGATCATGATGCCGCCGATCAACCCACGATCCTTGATGGCGTAGCTCACCGCCGGCGTCGGCGTGGGGTGACGCGTGTATAGGGTCGTGATGTCGTTCGCGGCGAGTACTTCTGCGACTGCGGCGGCGAACTTGTCCGACTGACGGCGCGTGTCGTAGCTCACCACCGCGCGCGGCGCGATCCCTTTGCGAGTTGCAGCCTCGCGCCAGTAGGTTGCGGCGGCTTGTGTGGCGCGCCGTACGTTCTCGAACGTGAATTCCCCTGTCATCAGCGCCCGCCAGCCGTCGGTGCCGAATCGGATGGGTGTTGGCATGTGATGCAGTATCCGGCCGATAGCCGGCTCAGCTTGCGTTGTACGCGCGGCGCATCGCGCTAATGGCTTGCGCCATGTCCGGGGCACGGAACAATGCCACGCCGGCGACCATTACGTTCGCCCCCGCTGCCGCGCATCGGGCGACGGTTTTCTCTGACACACCGCCATCCACCTGGATGTCGAAGTCCAGTTTTCGAGCTTCACGCAACTCCACCAGTTCTGAAACCTTGTCCAGAGCAGATGAAATGATCGGCTGGCCGCCGAAGCCGGGATTCACTGTCATCACCAGCACCAATTTGACGCGGTCGAGGTAAGGAAGGATGGCTTTGACGGGCGTGCCGGGATTCAGCACGATGCCTGCCGGTTTGCCCGCCGTGCGGATTGCTTCCAAGGTGGCCCCGACATTGCACGGGCTTTCAATATGGATGCTCACGCGGTCCGCGCCCGCCTCAATGAACGCCGGCGCGAACTTGTCCGGCCGTTCCACCATGAGATGCACGTCGAGCGGCAACTTGACCGCGGGGCGCAGTCCGCGCACCACATCCGGCCCCACCGTGAGGTTTGGCACAAAATGCCCGTCCATCACATCCACGTGAATCCAATCAGCACCCGCGGTTTCAGCGCGCAACACTTCTGACGCCAGCCGGCCGAAGTCTGCAGCGAGTATGGATGGGGCGATGATCAATGGGCGACGCATAGCACTGAACTCACTTTAGCGACGCAGACCAAGCGCAGGCAAGCAGATTGAAACCGACCTTCCCCTTGTCTGGACTATTTCCAGAAGTTTGTGGGCAGAAAACCTGCCACCGGCACTCGAATCCGATTCTGGGACTTGCGAGCCGCAACCCGGCCTCTGACCGTGGAGCACAATTGGCAGCAATCGCTGACCCGCAGCGCGCGATTGGCATCCAGCAGTCGAACCCCGCAACGTTTGCAAAACCGGGTTATTTCCGGACGGACACTACGACTGATTTCGGACTGATTCTTCATTGTGTATCACCCTTCACCAGGTTGTCCAATTTGTCAAATTTTGCTGTTGATACGCACTTCATTTGACATCACCTCCCCTGCTGCCGTTGAATCAATGTGATTTCTTAACCATCTGGTAAGCAGTTACATAAGATAATTTATTTTTCATTTCCGCAGTGCGGGTCGTGCTGACCAGCGCGTCGGTATATTCAGGCGTGTCAGGTCCGGCTGAACTTGCACTGAGCTGGTTGTGGGATGGTGGCAAATTTAGTTCAACTCATTGTTGTTGCGCATCTTCAGTGGCAATTACTCCCAGTTGTCCGCTCATGCTGCTGTGCTGTTCCTTCAGCCCGAATACCTTCTGGTAGAATGAAACCAACATCTCAGATCGTTGGAACGGTGGTACGCGTGCAGCAGTTTCATGATGGTGGCTGCCATCGCAACTCGCACTTCTGGGAGCCGCGGTTTGTGCCGGCCCTGATTTCACCGTTGATTTAGCCGTCGCAGCGAGCTAGTTAATACGAATCCCGACGCCGGGCCTGTGCTGCCGGCGTCGTTCGTTGTTGAGAAGCGAGTAATGACATGAGCAAGAAAACCGATGCGAAGAAGATGCGCGCTGCGCAGCCGGCTGCCCCGGCTGCCGCTGCCCCGCCCTGCCCCACTGGCACCCAGCCGATGAAGGGCGCCGATATCCTGGTTGCCTGTCTTGAGCGCGAGGGCGTCGAAGTCATCTTCGCTTATCCGGGCGGCGCTTCGATGGAGATTCACCAGTCGCTGACCCGCTCGAAGCAAATCCGCACCATCCTCTGCCGCCACGAGCAGGGGGGCGCGTTCATGGCCGGCGGTTACGGTCGCGCGACCGGCAAGGCCGGTGTTTGCATGAGCACCAGCGGCCCCGGCGCAACCAATCTCGTCAGCGGAATCGCCGACGCTTACATGGACTCGATCCCACTGGTGGCGATCACGGGCCAGGTGGCGCAGAGCATGATCGGCAAGACGGCGTTTCAAGAGACCGACGTGTTCGGCATGACGCTGCCGATCGTCAAGCACAGCTATCTGATCACCGATATCAACGACCTGCCGCGCATCATCAAGGAGGCGTTTTACGTCGCGCAGACCGGCCGCCCCGGTCCGGTCGTGATTGATATTCCCAAGAGCATCCAGCAGGCGGCCGCGGTGCCGGTGTTCCCTGACAAAGTGAATTTGCCGGGCTACACCGCCAAGCCGGTGGACGACGATCTTGACGCGAAGCTCGCGAAACTCGCCGCCCTCATCGCCAAGAGCGAACGTCCTCTCATCTACTTTGGCGGCGGCATCATCAGTTCCGGCGCGCACAAGGAGTTGTTGGAATTCGTTGAGAAGACACAGATTCCTGTGGCCTCGACACTCATGGGCTGTGGCGGTTTCCCTGAAACGCATCCGCTGTCGCTGAAATGGCTTGGCATGCACGGCACCGTCTATGCCAACTGGGCCGCCGACAACGCCGACCTGCTTCTTGCCATCGGCGTGCGCTTCGACGACCGCGTCACCAGCAAGGTGAGCGAGTTCTGCAAGCACGCGACCATCGTCCATATTGATATTGACCCAAGTGAGATCAACAAGAACAAGCCCACTCACCTCTCGGCTGTCGCCGACGTGCGCCTCGCGTTGGAGAAGTTGAACAAGATTGCGAAGCCGCCGGCGCACAAGTTCAAGGTGTGGCGCGCGAAGATCGCGGAACAAAAGGCGAAGCATCCGCTCCACTACAAGGTCACGGACGAGGCGTTGCGCAGCCAATACGCTCGCGACTTCCTTAAGGGCGACTCGTCGCAGATCATCATGCCGCAGTTCGTCGTCGAGCAGCTTTGCGAGCTGACGCAGGGCGAGGCCATCATCGCCACGGGCGTGGGCCAGCACCAGATGTGGAGCGGCCAGTATTACACATTCACGCAGCCCCGGACGTTCCTGACCAGCGGCGGTCTCGGCGCGATGGGCTTCGGCTGGCCCGCGGCCATCGGCGCGAAAGTGGCGCGTCCAGGCAGGCAGGTCGTTGACATTGACGGTGACGGCAGCTTCCTGATGAACGTGCAGGAGCTGGCTACCGCTCACATCGAACACATTGCGGCCAAGGCGATCATTCTCAACAACCAGCACCTCGGCATGGTGGTGCAATGGGAGGATCGTTTCTACAAGAGTAACCGTGGCCACACCTATCTCGGTGACCCGCGCAACCCGCACGTCATCTATCCCGACTACGTGAAGATGGCGAACAGCTTCAACGTTTCGGCGGAGCGCGTGCTCTACAAGAAAGACGTGCGCGCCGCCTTGGAACGGATGCTGGCGTGCAAGGAACCTTACCTGCTCGACATGATTACGCCCTATACCGAGCACGTGTTGCCCATGATTCCTGCCAACACGTCGTTCAAGAGCATCATCATCGAGTAGTCTTGCGCCGCTGGCCGGCGCGGTTACTGGAAGCTCAACATCTCCATCAGCTCTGCGCCGCGGTGGGTGAATTGCCAGCCGCGGCGCTTGGCGTCGCGCTCCACCATCCGCCGCGCGGGACAGGCGTTGACGGCGGGTTCGTTCACGGACAGCACGCGGGCTGAGGGCATTGTCACATCCGTTCTTGGCCGCACGAACGTCGGCACGCCGACCGCCATGAACCAAACCTCATACGCCGTTACAGGCGCAGGCTCGGGGCCGTTGACGATGCACCACTGCTGCGCCCGCATGAACGAGAGCGGCGCCCGTCGCGCCGGGAAGAGCGCCGTGAACGCTATCGGTTGCGACTCCATGTGTTCACGAAAGTTCATCGACGGCTTTTCGTGTGCCGCCAGGAAGATCGGGGCCGGGTCAATGCCTTGGAGGTTGATGCCATTGTAGTTGGCGTGGTCGTTGCGGTCGCCCTTGGCCAGCTTCGGCGCGAACCAGGTGGCGAAGTCGCGTTTCAACTGGAAGCAAACCTCAAAATGAAGGTGCGACCGTTCCTTCGGGATGTTCTGCGTCCCGGAGTGGCCGAGCATGGCGATCCAGTCGCCGCGTTTCACCGTCTGGCCCGCGCGCAGACCGGGCGCGAAGCTGGCGACGTGCGCGTAGAGGGAGAACACCTCGACCTCGTTCCAGCGATGGCGCAGCAATGCGTAGCGGCCGTAGCTCGACTGCCCTGCAATGGCAGCCAGGTAGGCGACCTCGCCGTCAGCGATGGCCACGACACGGTCCTTGGGCTCGCCGCGCCGGTCGCGTTCGAGAAAACGAACGTCAATACCCTCATGAAACTGCCGCCCGCCGCTGCGGACAGAACCGTATTGGCCGCTATGCCAGTCGTGCCCGGCGGTGCCTTGGAAGAACTGCTCCTCGCCGCTTGGCGAGTAAAGGGCATGGTTTGCCGTCGGCAGCTCAACCTCCAGCGCCGACGCATAAACCGGCAACAGCAGGAGAAAGATGTTGCGCATCATCGTCATGCCACGATATGAAAATAGGAACGGAAATTGCAAACCAAGATGAAAACACCACTTTCAAAACCATATGTCACGCAGGAGATCAAAGACGCGGTGTTGCGCGTCATAGACGGCGGCAACTTCATTCTCGGCAAAGAGTCCGAGGCGTTTGAAAAAGAGATGGCCGCCCACACCGGCGTGAAGCACTGCGTGCTCTCATGCAACTGGACCGCGGCGGTATATCTGCTCTGTCTGGCGCTGAAGAAGACAGGCAAGCTCAAAGAAGGCGACGAGATTATCATCCCCAGCCACACGGCGTTCCCGAGCTGCGAGCCTTTCATCCACCACGGTGCCGTCGTGAAGTTTGTGGACATCGACGACTCCTATACGGTGGACCCGGCGCTCGTCGAGAAGGCGATCACCAAGAGAACCGTCGGCATCCTGCCGGTGCACATTTACGGCCAGCCGTGCAACATGGACCGCCTCAAGGCGCTCGCCATGGCCAACAACCTCTGGATCATCGAGGATTGCGCGCAGGCGCAGGGCGCGAAATACAAGGGCGCGCGCGTCGGTTCGATGACGATGGCCGCGGGCTTCTCGTTCTTCCCGTCCAAAAACCTTACCGTGTTCGGCGACGGCGGCGCGATCACGACCAACGACGACGAGTTGGCCAACCTTGTCCGCAAGCTCCGCAACCACGGCAAGCGCGACAAGTTCACCAACGACATGATCGGCTTCAACCTGCGCTTCAACGAGATCAATGCCGCCATCGGCCGCATCCAGTTGCGCGAGCTTGACCGCCTGAACCAGGGCCGCCGCGACGCCGTCGCCCTCTACCGCAAGCTGCTCGGCGGCATCAAAGGTCTCGTCCTGCCGCCGGAGCGTCCGGGTTGCGAACCGGTCTATCACATGTTTGTCATCCAGGTGAACGACCGCGACAAGCTGGCGAAGTTTCTCGCCGAGAAGGGCGTCTCCACCGGCATCCACTACCCCATCGCCTGTCACCAACAGCCGGCCATCAAGTCGCTCTACAAGAGCATCCCGTCGCTGCCAATGACCGAGTTCGTTGTTGGCCGCATTCTCTCGCTGCCGATCTACGGCGAGATCACGCCGGAGCAGGTCACGTTTACCTGCGACTGCATCAAGGAGTTTCTGAAAGCCTGACGAACCAAATGGAATGGTGGAATATTGGAGTGATGGAGTAGTGCTTCCATTCCCAACACTCCACTGCTCCAGAACGCCATTACTCCAAAACCCCATGTCCGAAGATCGTCCCATTCTCTCACTCGTCGTCCCCGTCTATAACGAGGAAGATAACCTTCGTCCTCTCACGGAAGCCATCCGCGAGGCGATGACGACCGTTGGCGTCACCTACGAAGTCGTCCTTACCGACGACGGCAGCAAGGACCGGTCGTGGGAGATCATGAAGCAGCTCGCCGCGGCCGACACGCGCATCCGCGTCCAGCGGTTCGCCTTCAACTGTGGCGAGACGGCCGCCAGCGAGGCCGGCATGAGGGCTGCCCGTGGCCAGTATATCGTCACCATAGACGCCGACCTCCAGAATGATCCGAAGGACCTTCCCGCGTTCCTGGAGGCCCTCAAGACCCACGACGTCGTGTGCGGCACTCGTGTTAGCACCCGTGGTGAAGGCGACAACTGGATTCGCATCGCCTCCTCCCGCATCGCCAACTGGGTCCGCAACAAGCTCAGCGAAGAGAACATTACCGACGCCGGCTGCACCTACCGCGCCTTCAAGCGCGAGTGCATCGACAAGGTCAAACTCTACCGCGGTATGCACCGTTTCCTGCCCACCCTCTTCAAGATGGAGGGCTACACCGTCACTGAGATTCCCGTCAGCAATAACCCTCGTCTGGCCGGCGAAAGCAAATACGGCGTCTGGAACCGCCTCTTCAAGAGCTTCCACGACCTCCTCGCCGTCCGCTGGATGAAGAAACGCGTCCTTAACTACAGGATTGCCGAGCGGCTCAACTGACCGCCGGCGAAATCAGGGAGCCGGATGACGCCACAGTCCCCAAACGAAAAACCCTCTCCGCAAGCACCCGTCGCCGCCCGAATCCTGATCGTGGACGATGACACGGACATCCTCGACGTGTTTCCAAACCTGCTTCGCCCTGGCCAATATTCCATCACGGTGGCATCGCGGGGTTCTCTCGCCCTGGAACTGGCTGCGAACAGCACTTTCGATCTGGCGTTCGTGGATTACTTCATGGACGACATGAACGGGGTTGTGGTCTCGCAGAGACTGCGCCACATCCAACCCGAGATCCAGATTGTCCTCATGAGCGGGTTTTCCTTCGACGACAAGTCCGAAATCATAGCCAGTTCTGGCGCGCGGGCCTTTCTTCACAAGCCTTTGGATGCCACCTACATTCAGGCGCTCACCGATCGTCTCTTGCACGACAAAGCGCCAGACGGAACGGCATCGCAATAGCTGGCCAGCCGCCGCAGGCTGATGTCGGAATCAGAACCGATCCCGTGTGGGACCGGACAGACTGTTATCCGGTTTTTTACAGGGGAGACATTGCGATGTTCTGAGTGAGCAGCAAGACGGGTGGAGGATGCTTTCGTGACGATTGTCCGCCATTTTTAACTACCGTTTGCAGAGGTCACGGAAGTCGCTTTCATTGTTTTCTTACGCTCTTTCTGAGGCGGCTCTTCCTCTCTTCAAACAGCCGTTTTACGTCTATCTCACCGGTTCTTATCCTGGCTATCAACCGGTTGACCTCAGCTTTGCTGATTTCCGTCGGAGATTCCCTCGGATTTACATGTTCGAGGTGCTTGGTCAGCGAATCCGGCAACTGATAATAAGAACGAAGGCGCACATCCTCATCTTCGGTGAGCACTTGTTCCAACACGACGATGATAGATTCAGTGTTCATGTCATTACTCAAGCGGATAACGGCATGAATTCTTTCCTCTGTATTTCCCTGGGGATTCGCGGCGATCGCGATGAGTTTCTGTCTTGCACGTTCATTTCCTTTTTCATCCCCCATGAACAGCGCTTCGACTCCCGATAATGGGTGCGTTAATAACCAAAGTGCAAAGAAGCCGATTCCTCCAATGATCAAGCCAGCAATCAGAGGTCGGGTTCTTCTGAAAAGCGCACGCACGCAAACACCACTGACCTTGCCAAGCAGGAAAAACACAGCGCCTTGAAGGCCGAATAAGCTAACTGGAAACAAAATAATTCCTAACGGATCTGCCAACGGGCACCACATCATGAGACACAAGACACAGCCGAACACTGGACAGCAGGAGACCATAATAATCCGGGCGATCGCGCTGTATAGCCAGTCGCTGGCTGAAGAGCCGCCTGAAGAATCGACTATGAACGCCCCTCCACCAGTCACAACAAAACCGATCATCAGAACAATCCCCACTGCGGAAAAAATGAGCGCCACCCAATCCCGCCAAAATCTCCTTGGCCGGATTTCCTGCGCGCTTTTTGGAGGCGTGATCGCTACCGGCGTGCAAGAGACACGAGATCGGGAGCGGCTCCAAATATGGCCAGCAATCCAGAGACCACAGACTATTGCCAGCCAAAGCGCGGGATGCATCCCCACCATCCGCCAGATATCAAGCGATTGCCGTTGCCTCCAAAGCGAAAGGACACTGCTACCATCACCTGTAACAAGCATTCGCCCATCTGGCGACAAGACGGCAGAGTTGAATTCACCACCCAGCCTGGGAAGTGTCGTCTTAGTGCCATCCTCGGCATTCCAAATAGATATGTGCGTATCAAGGATAAGGGCGGTAAACCAGTTGTGAACACCTTCTGCATCATGAAGAATCAGGGCAACACGGTTGTCGGATGACATGGTGCCTGCACCGAAGAAAATGCTGGTTCTGATTTTCTGTAGTTCTCGGCCTGTTGCGGCAGCGAAACTTCGCAGAACACCCGTTTCAGAAACTGTGAGAATAAGTTTGCCGTCAGCACTGAATGCCGAACTTGTGATTTTCCCATCCGCCAAGTATCCGAACATTCGTCGATACGTTTGCTCTTCCCCTTTTAGCTCCAAACACCGTTTGCCGGTGGAACACTCCCATACTTGCGCCATGTTCTCGCGACTTGTTGTAACGAAATGCTGAGCGTCAGGCGAAAATGCGACAGTGTGAACCGGCGTATCCAACGGCGTGCTGCCGCATGTGAACCGTTTAATCAAACTCTTGGTCTGCAAATTCCAAAGATAACCAACGCCACCCTCGTTGGCAGTCACGGCATACCGCCCGTCGGGCGATAACGAAACCTGGCATTTTATTGAGGACCAAGCGGTTTTGAATCGGCGCTTCTCTTTGCGTTCGTCCATCCAAGTTCGGTCGTGAGGAATTTCGGCGGGTTTCCTCAGAACAAACAACTCAGCTCCCGTGTGTGCATCCCACACTTGCACGCCCCCTTCTCTATTAGCGCCGACAATCCACCGTCTGTTCTTTGAGAATACAGCGGCTTGAGGACGCGGTTGAAGCGTGAACTTGGCTGTCTTGGTTGCAAAACTACACACGCTCTCCCCCTCAGGGGCCGATGCAATAATGAGAATGTCGTCACTCGCGAACAAGATTTGCCCCGTCCATCGTGCGTGTAGAACTTTCCCCTCACCTGTTGTGCAATTCCAGAGCGCGACGTTGTTAGAGTCGTTGCCAACAACCCACAAACTATCCGGAGAGAAAATTACAGTATCCGGCTTCCGTAAGCCGTGTAACTTGCGCTCTACGACCCACGCCTGAGGCCATTCCAACCAAAGCACAATCGCGCAGATCGGCAGTACGATAAGTGCAGCAATATAGCCGATGCGTCTTTCAAGATATTGCATGGAGCACCACTTTTTGCGATTCATCGGACACACAAATCAACCCACCTCAGGAAATGAGTTACTAGTGGCACGGAGCATTTGACTATAACAGTGATCTCTTTGTTGAACAGGCACTTCATTCCGCTCCAAAGGAAAGACCGGTACTGGCCTCACATTCAGATCGTCCCCTTCTACATCCTGACGCTCCCCAACCGTCTCCTGAGCGACAAAGCGCCCGGTGAGACCGCGCCGTAGTGAACCAACTCACGGTGTTTTCCTATCCGGCGTTGTTCCTCGTTGCTTGGCCTTCTGAGTGGCCTCTTCGGCTTCCCGTTCTGCCTTCTCGAGAATCCGCTGCATCTGGGCCGCGGGGCTGTCATTGATCAGCCAGGAAACGGATGCGTGGGTGTACCACCAGATTAGTGCTGTCGCCACAAGCACGGTCCAGAGGGGCCACTCGAATCGGGCGAAGACACAGATGAAGATCAATGTCGCAGGCAAGGCAATGATAGCCGCGCTGGTGAACATGGAACTGACGGCCATCATGATAAACTCCGACACAGCCCAGCACCCGCCGGCACATGTTGTCGTGGCGGTCAGACCTCCCAGGAACGCACCAAGAGCAGCGGCGCCAAAGGCGAGCAAGACCCGTCCTACAACTGTTCGCAAAGCCGAAACAAAAATGGACAGCGGATACCCGATGAGTTCTTTCATGACATCATGGTAAAGCTCCCCGCCGACTGGTGGAATCCCGGGCCTCGTGACCAACAATGCGAGTGACAACACATCCGATGACCATGTTTCGACGCGCTTTCCTGTGGACAAATCCCCTGCCAAGGGACACAGCAAGAGTCGATGTCAGGATGCAGATGACGCTTGATGTCATCATTCTGCCTTGATGCTTGAGACATTTGGGACTAGTGCCCTGTTTCGCCACATCGGTCGATCAATTCGACCCTTAATGTTTGAAGCCACCAAGCGCGAATACCAACGCCAAGCAGCCTAACGCGAGCACGAGACCCGCCGCAATGATCACAGCGAGTGCAAGTACTAAATTCCCCAGCCCGCGCCATGCTGAACGATATCCCTGCACCTCGGCCACGGTACTACAGGTTATGGCGTAGGACCAGATTCCCAGAATCAGCTCAACCGCGCCAATAGCCGCCAGCATCATCAAGAGGCCGGGATGTGCGTCCAGATACGGTGTGTGCTTCGTGAAAAGCTCGCGACCGGCAATCAGCCACGCGGGAATGAAGAGCAGCAGGGCAAAAACTTCCGGCGTCATGCCCCACGCCACAGCAACTCTGAGTTGCTGTAGGGATGCCGTGCCGCCAATCCATCTCCCAGTCCAGCCGATCAAGCATGAAGAAATCCAAAGTCTCAGTACTCCGATCAAAGGACCCAACACAAATGCAATCGCGAAGAACAGCGCTAACGGCATCGTGTCGCCGAGGTTGCGCAACGCGGAGCGGTCAAGGACTTGTCCAACCCCTGCGAGGCAAGCCAGCCAAGTAACGCAATAGTTGGGATTCCACTCGACGATGCGCCGGATGGTCTCCCGTGGACTCAGCCAGATGGTCAGAAAGGGACTCGGTGTCATGTTGGATTACTCCGTTTGTGCGGCTTTTCTTGTGCGCTCTAGGCAAGCCTTTTCCGCATCTTCGGCGCACTCCTTGAATACGTCACGTCCAAATTTGCGCTTCATTGCTGCTTTGACTACGCCGTTATAAGCTCTGACATAGGAGACCAAAGAGTCCCAGACGCAGCAACCTGCCACGGTGCGACACTCGATGCCGTAACGTTCCCGCAACAACTTAGCATATTCCCGCTTCCAAAAAGCGGGATGTCCGTAGGACTGCACTTCGTAATGACCACAAGCGAGGTCGAGTTTTGCGACGACACGCCCACGAACTTCGGCTGTGGGCGACCACGCCATGAACACCAAAAACATCGCGATGACCACCATGAGCTTCTTATGGTTGCGAATGAACTTGTTCATGGTGCGAGACACGCCCAAAAGATGCTCGACTTCCACATTGACGTCTTCATTTTCGACGAGCGGAGACTGGAACTTGGCTGTTCCTTCGTCCAGAACATTCTCAACGGCTTCCGCTTCTTCTGCGTCCTCTTTGCTTCTTGAATCGATTACGGTTGCAACCTAGTCTGCGGGCCTTCTTCAAACATCAAGGAGATATCTATGAAATGTGCCGCATGGTTGGTTGAGTTGAGAAACAGAATTCCACTCGTTCTGTTGGCCACACTGCTGGCCGTGGCCGCCGTGGCGATGGGCGCGGAAGACGCGGTGGATCGTGAGATCACGCCGTGGCAGCCGGGGATGCTGGATATCCACCAGATCAGCACCGGCCGCGGCAATGCCGGCCTCTACATTTTACCCGACGGCACGACGTTGCTGGTGGATGCGGGCGAGCTGCCGCGCAAGACACCCAAACATACGCCCGACCGACCGAATGATTCGCGGCCAGCCGGCGAATGGATCGCGCGCTACATCCGCCATGCGTTGCGCCACGACCCGAAGCCATCGCTGGACTATGCGCTGGTGACGCACTTTCACGATGACCACATGGGCAGCATGGCGGATACCTTGCCGGTGTCACGCTCCGGAGCGTACCGGCTGACAGGATTGACGTGGGTTGGCGAGAATCTCCGGATCGCCAAAGTGCTGGATCGTGGGTGGCCGGATTACAACTACCCGAAACCCGTGCAGGACCCTGCAACGATGAACTACCGGGCGTTTGTGAAATGGCAGATGGCGAACAATGGCATGAAGGCGGACCGGTTTGTGCCGGGGCACAACGACCAGGTGGTGCTCTGCCGCGATGCGAAGAAGTATCCGGAATTCGAGTTCCGCAACGTGGGCGCGAATGGCGAAATCTGGACGGGCGTCGGCACGGTGACGCGCTGCCATTTTCCGGACTTGAAGGATGTGCCCAAGCCGGACTGGCCGCACGAGAATATGTGCAGCACTTCATTTCGGCTGAGCTACGGGAAGTTTGACTATTTCAACGGCGGCGATATCCCTGGGGTGCCGTCGGAAGGCTATCCCTCATGGCACGACGTGGAGACACCCGTGGCCAAGGCGGTGGGACCGGTGGAGGCGGCCATCCTGGATCACCACGGCTACGTGGACACGCAAAACGAGTTCTTTGTGGCCACGTTGCGTCCGCGGGTGTGGACGCTCTCAGTCTGGGACTCCGGCCATCCAACATTGCGCGTGTGGCAGCGGCTGCGGTCAGGGCGCATCTACCCCGGCCCGCGTGACGTTTTCGCAACGGACCTGCACCCGGCGACCCGGCTGGTGGTCGGCGGCATTGAGAAACTGGCGAGCGACCGCGGCCACATCGTCCTGCGCGTGTCGCCCGGCGGCGGCGAGTATCGTGTGTTGATCGTGGACGATGACTCCGAGAGCCACCGTGTCACGAAGATTTTCGGACCGTTCAAGTCGCAGTAGCCCATCGGTTCAGGCTCAACGCGTCCTTTGCAGTGACAGCATCCAGCGGTTGGCCTCCGGCTCGCCAGCGTAGCGCACGCGGTCAAAATACTCGGCCATTTCCCCGGCGCTAAACTCCCCTGTCTCAACACGAGCGGACCACTCCGCTACGGTCTGCCGGATGTCGTTGCGCTGGCGGTCCAATTCCGCGAGACGCTCGGCGGCGGTCTGTCCGAGAACCTGCTCCACGACTGCGGCGTCGGCTGTGGCAAGGAACTGCCGCTCGATGGCTTGTCCGACCATTTCGTTGACGTATGTGGGGACTGAACTTCCCTCGGTAATCTGCTGTGCAAGGCCAAGCCCGACACTGGCCGCGGTTTGGGCTGTTGCCAGGTCGCCGTTGGCCATGGCTGAAGCTTCCATCATGCCCAGTTCGCGGCTCAAGTCGCGCATCATGCTGAGATGCGGCAGCAGCAGCCCAAACGTGGCCGCAAGTTTTGCCTCCAGCTCTGTCCGGCCCGCGCCAAGATACAACGCCTCGGCGGCCACGGAATGGTCGAGCAGATAGTCTTCATACGACGTTTTTGAGGCGGCGGCGACCATCTCTTGAAGCGCGTTGGCTGGCTGGTTGTTCTTGAAGCCGTCCAGCGCGGCGAAAAAGCTGGCGAGCCGGTTGTCCGGCGCGGCTTGCTGAAATGCCGTGACCCATTGCGCGCGATCCTCGGGCAACGCATTGAGAGCAAGCACGAGAAACTGCACATGCGGATCATTCGGAAACGCCGCCGCCGCGTCCTTTAGGTAACGGTTATCCCCGCTGGCTTGAAACGCCGCCAGCAGATTGGTTGCGCTGCGGCCATGCTCATTCAGGTATCGCTCTACTTCTACGGGCGAAAGCTTGAGGTCCCGAGTACCGTTGAGCAGCGCCTTCAGGATCAGGGCGTCGTTGTCCGCCGCCGAACCGCTACGTCTGGCCGATGCGGTGGTTGCTGAGGCTGGCGGCCGGCGCATTGGGCGTTTGACCGCTGCGGGTGGCCGCGTCAGCGCCTTCGCCGTCAGGTGGCTGTTCTTCGCCGTCCGGGATGGCACAAAATGTTTGATAAACAACCCGGCGGCGACGACGAAAACCAAAATACCCATTACTGCCATGGCAGGTTTTGTCTTCATATTCCGCCAATATGACGCACGCCGGTGTTTGGTTTGTCTGCGGGGAACGCATTTTCCCTACAGCCTGCGTGGCAACGCGACCTTGACAGCCGGGGAGTGAAGTCTTAAACCCTTTGGCTTCAATTTGAACCCATATTAAGGAATACAGAATGAATCACGGTTTGAAAATTTCGCAGAAGGCTGCACTGGACTTGGTTTCGCTCGGCGCGCTCGTGCATCGCCTCGATCCCGGCGTCATCCCCTTCCGCAAGGCCAGCAGTTGTGCCATCCACGTCAGCGGCGGGGAATTTAACGTCGCGGCCAACCTGAGCGATTGCTTCCGCCTGAAGACCGCCATCGTCAGCGCGATGGTGGACTACCCCATCGGCGACATGATCGCCGAGCGCGTGCGGGCGATGGGAGTGCAGCCGTTCTACAAGCGATTCGCCCACAACGGCGTCACCGGGCCGAACATGGCCACCGTATATAGCGACCGCGGCCAGGGCGTGCGCGCGCCGGTGGTGTTCTACAACCGCTGCAATGAAGCGGCGGCGCAGCTCAAGCCGGGCGATTTCGACTGGAAAGAGATTTTCGCGGGCGGCGCGCGGTGGTTCCACAGTGGCGGCATCTTCGCGGCACTGTCGGAGACGACGGCGGAGTTGATCATCGAGGGCATGAAAGCGGCCAAGAAGGCGGGCGCGGTGACGTCGTTCGACCTGAACTTCCGCGAGAAGCTCTGGAAGATTTCCGGCGGAGAGAAGCGCGCGGTGTCGGTGATCCGGCGCATCGTGGAGAATGTGGACGTGTTGGTCGGCAACGAGGAGGATTTGCAGAAGGGCCTCGGCATTGCCGGGCAGGACGTGACGGCGAAATCGAAACTCGATCCGAGCGCGTTCTTCGGCATGATTGACAAAGTGGTGAAGCAGCAGCCGAACGTGAAGGTCGTTGCGACGACCTTGCGCGAGGTGCACTCGACGAACCGCCACAGTTGGAGCGCGGTGGCGTGGATCAACGGCAAGACGCACGTGGCGCCGACGTGCGAGCTGGATGTGCTGGATCGCATCGGCGGCGGCGATGGATTTGCCTCGGGCTTCATTTATGGCCTGCTGGCCGGCGAATCACCGGAGGAATCGGTGAAGCTTGGTTGGGCGCACGGCGCGCTGCTGACGACGTTCCCCGGCGATACGACGATGGCGACCGTCGAGCAAGTGCGCGCGTTTGCCAAAGGCGGTTCGGCGCGTGTGCAACGGTAGAAGATCGTGATCAAGGACCGGCGATCAGGTGCGGCAATCTGAGAATTGCCGTTCGCGCCATTTGATGTGGCCGCGTGTTGTTCTTGTGCTGGAATCTGGCAGGAACACATGCCAGCGCTGTTGACAAGGAAGGTTGATGTGACTCGCGACACATGAGCAGGAGTCCAACTCACAGAGGACGCATGATGCAGCGTAAGGGGTCGCTGCTGGCGTGTGTCTGCGCTGCGGTCCTGACAGTCACTTCCTGCCTTGTTCTCGCTCAGCCGCAACCGGATTTCCTGACTCCTGAAGAGCGGTCGTGGTTGCGGACACACGGTCCTTTACGCTGGTCGACCCACCCGAATGCTCCTCCCTATGGTTTTGTGAAGTCCGACGGTCGGTTTGAGGGTCTCACTCCTGAACTGATGGCGATGGTGGCGAAGCAGCTTGGAGTCGAGGTCAAACCGATTGTTTACGAGACTTGGTCGGAGACGCTGGCGGCGATCAAACGCGGAGAATATGACTTGCTGGCGGGCGCCGTTCCCACGGAAGACTGCAAGCAATACCTTCTCTTTACACGCCCCTACCAGAATGTGCCCACGGTCTTATTCGTCAACCGCACCACGAGCGAGATCAGCAACCTTCAGGACTTGAAGCACTGTCGCGTAGGCGTGGGCCGCGACAGCCTTGCGCACGAGTGGATTCAGCGCAATCACCGTGAGATCAAGATTGTGCCTGTGGAAACCGCACGCGAGGGGTTGCTGCTGCTGGCGGTGGACCAACTGGACGCGATGGCGGAAAGCCTGCCGCTGGGGCATTATGTCATCACGGAAAACCTGCTGAGCAATCTGCACTTGCTGCCCGGCGGATCGTTGTTCTACGGCCAGCATTGCCTGGCGGTAAAAAATGACAACAACCGGCTGCTGGCGATTCTGCAAAAAACGTTGGACAGACTCCCGCAGTCCGATCTTAGGACGCTGTTTGCGAAGTGGAGTGGGTCGGAGCTAAAGCGGCCGTCCTGGCATCCCCCGGAGTGGCTGTTGGAAAGTGTGCTGCTGCTCCTGGCGATCTGCGTGGGTTCTGTGATCTGGAACTACTTGTTGCGCCACCGTCTGGCCGAACAGGCGAGGCAGATTCACGAACAGGTGGAAAAAGAAAGAGAATCGGAGCGTCTCTGCGCCGAGATCATCGAGAATGCCACCGACATGGTCTATTCGCGGGACCTGCAGGGCAATTACATCAGCATCAATCCCGCGGGTCGCAAGCTCCTGGGGTATACGCAGGAAGAAATATCCCGGCTGAATGTGAAGGACGTTGTGGTGCCGGGACACATGGATCGAATCCGGCAACAGACACCGGAGAAACTCACGCGGGATGGGGCGTTGGTCTATGACGTGGAAGTGTTGACACGGGACCGCCGTCGCGTCTGGTTGGAGACCAGCGTGAGGTTGTTATACAAGGACGGCAAGCCGGCGGGTGTGCAAGGCATCGCGCGTGACATTACCAAGCGCAAGCAAGCCGAAGCGGCTGCAGAACAGGAGCACAAATTCCTGCGCACGCTGATCGACAACGTGCCGGACTTGGTTTTCACGAAGGATCTGGAGGCACGGTTCATCCTGTGCAACACCGCCTATGTGAACTTCCTGGGGGCAGCGTCTGAAACGGATGTGGCCGGCAAGACGGTGCTCGACCTGCATCCACCCGAGTTGGCGCGGGGCTATTATGCGGATGACTTGCATGTGCTTCGAACAGGCGACACGATTCATAATCGCGAGGAGCTGATTCGGGATCATCAGGGCGTGGCGCGCTGGCATCTGACCATCAAAGTGCCCTTGCACGACCGCGATGGAAAGGTCATCGGATTGATCGGTGTGAGCCGCGACATTCACCGGCAGAAGCAAGCCTTGGAATCGCTGCATGAATCCGAACTGCTCTACCATTCCCTGGTTGAACAACTTCCCCAGTCTATTTTCCGCAAGGATATCGAGGGACGGGTGACGTTTGCCAATTCGCGCTACTGCGAGAACATGCAGAGGGAACTGAAGGATATTCTGGGCAAGACGGATGCGGAACTGTTCCCCCCTGAGTTGGCGGAGAAATATCGCGCAGACGACAAGCAGGTCATGGAGAGCGGCACTATTTTTGAGGCCATTGAGCGTCATCGCACTCCAGACGGCCGTGAGTTCTTCGTGCACGTGATGAAATCGCCGCTGCGTGAAACGGATGGCCGGATTGTCGGCCTCCAGTGCATTTTCTGGGACGTCACGGGCCGTAAGTTGACGGAGGACGCGCTGCGGCATTCGGAACAGCGGTTGCGGTTGGCGACGGAGGCGGCGCAGATGGGGACCTGGGACCGGGACATGAAGAACAACAAGCTTTTCTGGTCCTCAACCCAGGAAAAGCTCATGGGATATGAGCCGGGCACCTCGCCGGGCACCTATGAGGCCTTTTGCGAGTTGGTGCACCCTGACAGTCGCGACGCGCTCGCTGCTGCGCAGAAGAAAGCGCTGGAAACCGGCGAGTATAGCGCCGAATTGCAGTTTCAACTCCGGAATGGCGCCACGCGCTGGGGACTCGTGCGCGGACAGATCATCTACGATGACCAAGGGAAGCCCGAACGCATCCTTGGCGTGGATTTTGACATCACCAAGCGCAAGCAGGCGGAGGAGGAACTTGCCAAACTCAATGCGGAACTGGAGCAGCGCGTCAGGCAGCGCACCGCCGAACTGGCCGCCTCCAACAAGGAACTGGAAGCATTCTGCTATTCCGTCTCGCACGACCTGCGGGCGCCGCTGCGCTCAATTGATGGTTTCAGCGCTCTGGTGGTGGAAAGATGCCAGAACCAACTCGACGCCACGTCCCTGGACTACTTGCAGCGCGCGCGGGGCGCTGCCCAACAGATGGGAGACCTGATTAATGACCTGTTGCAGCTATCGCGCGTGACCCGCTGTGAATTGCAGCCGCTGCCGGTGGATCTAAGCGCGCTCGCCAACACCATCGCGGAGGAATTGAAAAACTCCCAACCCCATCGGCAGGCAGACGTTGTGCTTCAGTCAAAGCTCACCGCTTTTGGCGACCCGCGGCTGCTGCGCGTCGTGCTGGAAAACCTGCTGAGTAATGCATGGAAGTTCACCAGTCACGAACCCCGGGCGCGAATCGAATTTGGCGCATCTCGCGAAAACGGCTTGACGATCTACTACGTGCGCGATAACGGTGCAGGCTTCGATATGGCTTACGTCCACAAATTGTTTGTGCCGTTTCAACGGTTGCACTCGGTCACGGAGTTTCCGGGCACGGGCGTTGGTCTTGCGAGCGTTCAACGTATCATCCACCGCCACGCTGGCCGTGTATGGGTGGACGCTGCGGTCGGCCGCGGTGCAACCTTTTACTTCACGCTTCCAAATGAAAGTTCCCTTGCATGAATGACAAAACCATCCTCTTGGTGGAAGACAATCCCAACGACGCAACCCTGACGCTTGAAGCCTTGAAGAAATACAAGCTCGCCAACGAGGTGGCTCTGGCGCGCGATGGTGTAGAGGCTTTGGACTACCTTTTCGCCCGCGGCGCGTATGAGGGCCGCAACGTCTCCCAAGTGCCCGCTCTTGTGTTGCTGGACATCAAGCTGCCGAAAATGGATGGATTCGAGGTGCTCCGGGAAATTCGCGCAAACAAGTTGACCGCGCTGATACCCGTGGTCATGTTGACCTCTTCACGGGAAGAACAGGACCTTCTCGAAAGTTATCGTCTCCGCTGCAACAGCTACATCTGCAAGCCAGTGGACTTCATCCAGTTTGTTCATGCGGTGGAGCAACTTGAGCTTTACTGGCTTGTGACCAATGAGCCTCCGCCCGCCGCGCGGATATCGTAAACCGACGTCTTTCCTTCCCCGCAGGTGCCACTCATGCACCGGCGAACCCCCGGCACGATCTTCATTGCACGTCATTGCAGTAAGAAGGCACCCATCTCAAAGCAAGAATCCCATGCGCCACCACCACTTCAAAAACGTTCTCGCTGGCCTTGCCTTGATGCTCTCGGCGGGCGGGCTTTGGGCGGACGTGCGGCTGCCCGCGATCCTGTCCGACAATTTGGTTTTGCAGAAAGGGGTGCCGGTTCCAATCCGTGGCTGGGCGGAGCCTGCGGAGAAGGTTGCGGTCGAGTTCACCGGTCAGCGCAAGGAGACCGTGGCGGACAAGGCGGGAAATTGGACCGTCATGCTCGATCCCTTGGCGATGTCCACAGTGCCGGCTGAGTTGCGCGTGGCCGGTAAGAACACTGTCATCATCAAGAACGTCCTGGTGGGCGATGTCTGGCTGGCGTCGGGGCAGTCCAACATGGAGATGCCGGTCAGGCAGGCTGCGAATGCGGCCCAAGAGATGGCGAGCGCAAACTACCCGGAAATCCGGTTCTTCATGGTCGTGCGCGACATGGCCTCGGCACCCCGGGACGATGGCGCGGGAAAGTGGGTCATCTGCACGCCGGCGGACGTCGGCGCGTTCTCTGCTGCCGCGTATTTCTTTGCCCGCGAACTCCACACGAAATATCGCGTCCCGACCGGCGTGATCAACAGCTCCGTTGGCGCGAGTTCGTGCCAGGCTTGGACCCCGGCCGAAGTCCTCACGTCCGATTCGAGGCTGCCGCAGTTAGCCGCGTTGGCTCCGGAGAACTACCGCGATAGGAAGACCTACGAGGCATTCCGCAAAGAGACCTACGAGAAATACTCCTGCAAGGACCCAGGCGTGACACCCGAATACCTTGCCTGGGCGCAACCGGGCCTCGACGTGTCGGACTGGAAGGACTTCAAGGCGCCGAGCAGCATCGAGGCGCAAGGCATGAACATTGACGGCGCCGTTTGGTTCCGCAAGGAGGTGGACATTCCCGCGACGTGGGCCGGACAGAACCTCTCCATCGCGCTCGGTCCGATCAGCGACAACGACGTTACCTACATGAACGGAGTGAAGGTCGGCGCCACCGACAACAACTGGCGCGAATGGGTGTTTCGCTCCTACTCGATCCCCGGCAAGCTCGTCAAGGCTGGTCGGAACGTCATCGCCGTCCGCATCTTCAACCGAATCGGCAACGGTGGGTTCTACCCGGGCTATCCTGCGCCCCTGAAATTGCGCAAGGACAGCGCCAACGAAATCATTCTCTCGGGCATATGGAAGAGCAAAGTCGAGATGTCCGCCAAGCCGGCCAAGCTGCCGTTCGTGCTGCCGAGCCCGTACAGCGTTCCCACGGCGTTCTTCAATGCCATGATCGCGCCTTACTCGAAGTTCCCGCTGCGCGGATTCATCTGGTATCAGGGCGAGGGAAACGCCGGTGCCGCGCAGCAGCACGACGTCCTATTTCCCGCCATGATCGAGTCGTGGCGCAAGTGGTGGGGCAACCCCGACCTGCCCTTCTACTTCGTGCAACTGGCGAGTTTCCGGGCGCGTGAAGCGCAGCCGTCCGAGGGTGGATGGGCTCGCCTCCGGGAATCCCAGATGAAAACGCTGGCGCTGCACAACACGGGCATGGCGGTGGCCATCGACATCGGTGAGGCCATGGAGATTCACCCGAAGAACAAGCAGGACGTGGGCAGGCGCCTTGCCCGCTGGGCCATGCGAGACTGTTACGGCGACAAGGACATCGAAGTGTCCGGTCCGCTCTATGCCGCCAGCAAGGTTGAAGGTGAGAAGATCCGACTCACGTTCACGCACCTGGGTGGCGGACTCAAAGCCAAGGGCGGCGAACTGAAAGGCTTTGCCATCGCGGGAGCTGACAAAAAGTTCGTGTGGGCCAGTGCCCGTATCGAAGGCGGCAGCGTCGTGGTCTGGAGCGAGACCGTGAAGTCGCCCCAATTCGTCCGGTACGCCTGGGCCGACAACCCCGAGTGCACACTCTACAACGCAGCCGACCTCCCCGCCTCGCCCTTCCGTACTGACAACTAAGAGCGCATTACCGTGGAAAAACCACAAAACCCGATGTTTTGTGGGCGAAATAAGAAATGGCGGGAGCGACGGGACTCGAACCCGCGGCCTCTTGCGTGACAGGCAAGCGCTCTAACCAGCTGAGCTACGCCCCCGCCAGGGGGAAAGCGTCCTGAGAGGGTATTCAGCCAAGTTGCGAAGTCAACTGGAAACCTAAGAAGAACTCTGATAAGAATTGAAGCTTTATGGACAGGCTCAAAGCCCTCAATCAACCGCAACGGGTCGTCGTGAAGATCGGCACCGGCTTGCTGACCAACGCCAAGCGGCAGCTTGACCTGGGTCGCGTGGCCGCGCTCACCGACCAAATCGCCGCGCTCCGCAGCAATTCCATCGAGGTGGTCGTTGTTTCTTCCGGCGCCATCGGCGCAGGCATGGGCGAGCTGGGCATGACTGCGCGCCCGACGGCTCTGCCGGAGCTTCAGGCCTGCGCCGCCATCGGGCAGTGCAAGCTTATGTCGCTCTACGCTGAGGCATTTCGGCAACACGGCCTGTATGTCGCCCAGATTCTGCTGACGCACACCGACCTCAGCGATCGCATCCGCCATCTCAACGTGCGCAATACCATTGACGCGTTGCTGTCGCGCGGCGTGGTGCCGATCATCAACGAAAACGACACCGTCGCCGTGGACGAGATCCGTTTCGGCGACAATGACCGGCTCGCCGCGCTGACGGCGGCGCTGCTGCCCGCCGACCTGCTCGTCATCCTGACGACTGCGCAAGGTCTCATGACTCAGCCTGACGGCACAGGCGAGCGAATTCCTTTCGTGGCGCGAGTGGATGAAAACATCATGAAACTCGCCGGCGGCGCGGCCAGCGCCCAATCCGTCGGCGGCATGGTTTCCAAACTGCAGTCGGCCAAGATCGTTCACGCGGCGGGCATTCCGCTGGTCATTGCCAACGGCCGTGCCCCCGGCGTGCTCGCCGACGTGCTTGCCGGCAAAGACATCGGCACCCTCTTCGCAGCTTCACAAACGAAGATGGCGGGCCGAAAACGCTGGATTGCGTTCTATCACCGTCCTTCAGGATGGTTGGGGGTGGATGCCGGCGCCAAACAAGCGTTGATCGCCCGCGGTTGCAGTCTGCTAGCGCGCGGCATCATCGAGGTGGGCGGCGAGTTTGCCGCCGACAAGGTTGTTTCGCTTCGCGACCAGGAAGGCAGCGAATTCGCGCGGGGTGTGGCGCGGTTTTCCGCGGCCGACGTGCGGAAGATTTGTGCCGCCAAGGGTTGCGACGTTGCCACTGCGCTTGGGCGGAAAGCGAAGCCGGAGGTTGTCCATCGCGACGACTTGGTGCTACTGTGATTCTGCTGTGACACTGAAAGAAGAAATCCGATTGCTTGG
The DNA here is from genome assembly GCA_016235595.1 of Verrucomicrobiota bacterium. Classification (GTDB taxonomy): domain Bacteria; phylum Verrucomicrobiota; class Verrucomicrobiia; order CAIQCK01; family CAIQCK01; genus CAIQCK01. Next base: position 88,537 of record JACRJX010000040.1, on the reverse strand, counting down.
CGAACAAGCGCGCGGCGCTGCCCATCGGCTCGCTGTGTTGACGACGGCGCAAAAGAACGAGTGTCTTTCTGCGATGGCCGAAGGACTGCTCGCCGGGCGCGACGTCATCCAGAAGGCAAACGCCCAGGATCTCGTTGCGGGCCGGGCCGCCGGGCTTTCCGCTGCATTGCTCGACCGGCTTGCGCTCAACGACAAGCGCGTAGAGGCGATGGCCCGCGGGCTTCGCGAGGTTGCCGCCCTCCCCGACCCGGTCGGTCGCGTGCTGGAGAATCGCACTCGTCCCAACGGTCTGCGGCTGCAAAAGGTCGCCGTGCCTATTGGCGTCATTGCTTTCATCTACGAATCGCGGCCCAACGTCACGGCCGACGCTGCCGGTCTTTGTCTCAAGGCTGGTAACGCAGTCATTTTGCGCGGCGGCAAGGAAGCCATCCAGTCCAACCGCGCCATCGCCAGCGTTCTGCTCGACAGCGGTTCGCGCGCCGGCCTGCCCGCCAACGCCGTGCAACTCGTCCAGACCACCGACCGTGAGGCCGTGCGCGAACTCGTGCAGTTGACCGGCTTGGTGGACGTCGTTATCCCGCGCGGCGGCGAGGCGCTTATCCGTGCCGTTGCGGAGAACGCCCGCGTGCCGGTCATCAAGCACTACAAAGGGGTATGCCACGTCTTCGTCGATCGCGACGCCGATTTCGACATGGCTGAGCGGATTGTGCTCAACGCCAAGTGCCAGCGTCCGGCCGTTTGCAACGCAATGGAGACGCTGCTGGTGGACGAGGCGGTAGCCAAAACGTTTCTTCCCCGCATCGCCAACGCACTGTTCGCGCAGAAGGTCGAACTCCGCGGCGATGACGCCACCCGGAGGATCGTCTCTGCCGCGAAGGCCGCGACGGAAGCCGATTGGTCCACCGAATACGGTGATTTGATCATGAACGTTCGCGTCGTGGCCGGAGTGGATGCGGCGATCGCGCACATCAATCGCTATGGCTCGCAGCACAGCGACGCCATCGTAACGCGCGACCGCAACGCTGCCGCCCGGTTCCTGCGCGAGGTGGACTCCGCCGCCGTTTATCACAACGCCAGCACTCGCTTTACCGACGGCGGCGAATTCGGCATGGGCGCGGAGGTCGGCATCTCGACGGACAAGATCGGCGTCCGCGGGCCGATGGGCTTGGAGGAGTTGACCACTTACAAATGGCTCGGCGAAGGCACGGGCCAGATCCGCGAATGAGCGCCGCAGATGTTCAGAGGGGCCTCGACCGCGCTCGCGCCGTTGCCGCAGCCATGCCGGAGCGTGGGTTGTTTGCGGCGGTCGAGTGGCGTATTGCGCCCCGTGTGTTTCCGATTTCGCCCCTGCTCGCCACCCGACTGGAATCGCTCGGTTCCCAACTGCTGGACTTCTACCGCGCTTGCAACCTGCTTTACCGTTTCAGCGTGCGGGGGACGCTGCCGCGATGGATTGCCGATTACCTCGATGCTGGAAAACCACCCGCGCTCATCGAAGCCTCGCGTAACAACCGTTTCAAAGCCGCCGTGCCGCGCGTCATCCGGCCGGACATCCTGCTACAGGACAACAGCAGCGACGGGGGCATCCAGTTCAAGATCACCGAGTTGGACTCCGTCCCTGGCGGCATCGGGCTGACCGCGTGGCTCAATCAAACCTATAGCGCACTCGGGGACGAGGTGATCGGAGGCGCGCGCGGAATGCACGACGGATTTCGCGAGATGTTCTGCGCTGACGCCAACTTGTCTGCGCCGGCTGTGCAAATTGTCGTCAGCGAGGAAGCCGCCACCTACCGGCCGGAGATGGAATGGATGGCGCGGCAATTAGCGGAGGAACGGTTCGCGGTGCGCGTCATCAGGCCGGAAGAACTCAACTTGAGCGACGGTGTGCGGCCGGATATCGCGTATCGGTTCTTTGAGCTGTTCGACATGATAAATGTGCCAAACTCGACCGCGTTGCTGGAGGCCGCCTGTGCCGGCAAGGTCGCTGTCACGCCACCGTTCAAGCCGCAACTGGAAGAGAAGATGCTCTTTGCCTTCTTCTGGCACACGGCTCTGAAGAGCTTCTGGCGGCAGGAGCTTGGCGAGAAGGTTGTCACGGCATTGCAGCAGGTGATCCCCTGCACTTGGATTCTCGACGCCACTCCCCTGCCCCCGCACGCGGTCATCCCGGAACTCGGCATTTATGATTGGCGCGAGATGGCGCGCTTCTCACAGAAACAACGCGAGCTGGTCATCAAGATCTCCGGTTTCGACGCCAACGCATGGGGCGCTCGCAGCGTGACCGTCGGCCACGATGTTTCTGCCGCCGAATGGGCCGCCGCGATCGAACATGCCCTCGGCAGTTTCCCGTCGAAACCTTACATCCTGCAGCGATTCCACCGCTCGTGCGTTGTCGAAACCGAGTGGGCCGACCTGGAACACAACCAGCTTCAACCGATGAGCGGCCGGGCGCGACTCTGCCCGTATTACTTTGTCGTGGGTGATGGTGTCCGCCTGGGGGGCGTGCTCGCAACAGTGTGCCCGCAGGACAAGAAGGTTCTCCACGGCATGACCGACGCCATCATGGCGCCGTGCACAGCCACCGGACAGTGAATCACGGCTGACTGTTTTCCGCCCGTCGCTGTTTGAAGAAGCTCGTCAGCAGTTCCACTGCCTCCGCCTCCAGCACACCGCCGAGCACCTCCGGACGATGGTTTAGCGTTGGCACGTTCAGGAGATTCATGGCCGTGCCGGCTGCGCCAGCCTTGTCGTCGCGGCAGCCAAACACCACACGCCCCACGCGCGCCAGGACAATCGCCCCCGCGCACATCGGACACGGCTCTTTCGTCACGTAGAGCGTGCAATCGTTCAGCCGCCGGTCGCCCACGCCTTCCTCGGCCTGCGTAATGGCGATCATTTCCGCATGAGCCGTGGCGTCCTTGAGCTGCTCCACTTGGTTGAAAGCACGCGCGATCACCTGCGGCAGCATGCCCTCGACCGATCGCACGATGATCGCGCCGACCGGCACTTCCTCCGCCTCCCCGGCCTGCGCCGCAAGCCGCAGTGCCTGCCTCATGTAATACTCGTCGTTATGTTCGCCAATCACGCGCCGACCGTAAAAGGCCCTGCGCGGCCGCGCAAGCCGATTCAACGCCATGACACACCGGCGCAAAATCTTCTCGCGCCTGCCGCGCCGTTACGCTACTGAATAACGCGCAAAATATGAAAACCTTTATACCACTACTCTGCGCGGCGCTGTTGGTGTGCGCCTGCAAGGAAACAACCCCGGAAAGCAACGCCGGCCAACCTAAGGACAACATGGACGAAGTCGCCATTATTGAAACCAAGTTCGGCAAGATCGTCATCGAATTCTTCGGCGACGACGCGCCGAAGACCACCGCCAATTTCAAGAAGCTCGCGCGCGAGAAATTCTACAATGGCACGACGTTCCACCGCGTCATCCCCAACTTCATGATCCAAGGCGGCGATCCGACCACCAAGTCCGACCCGCATTCGCGACGCGCCGGCACCGGTGGCCCCGGCTACACCGTCCCGGCGGAGATCAAGCAACTCAATGCCCGCGGCGCCGTCGCCACGGCTCGCTTGGGCGATCAAGCGAATCCGAAGCGCGCCTCCAGCGGCTGTCAGTTCTTCATCAACGTGAAGGACAATGACTTCCTCGACAGGGGCGGCTATACGGTTTTTGGCCGCGTCATCAAAGGCATGGAGGTCGTCGATCAGATCGTCGCCGTCCCGCGCGATGACCGGGACAATCCAAACGACGCGGTTAAGATGGAGATCAAGCTCGTGCCGCGCGCTGAAGCCGGACTGTAAGCGGACGACCGAAGACAGACGACCCAGCGTTGCCGTTGGCTGCCGGATGGTAGCCAAAAGCCAGTAGCTTTTGCCCATGTCCTCCATCCGCAAATGGCCGTTGCTGAAGACGAAACGTCTTCACAACTATCGTATTTTTCACTCTGCCGTGGAAACGGCGCGCTCGCCGCGCACGGGCGAGACGCATGACTTCTACGTCCTTGAAGGCCCGGACTGGGTCAATGTCGTGGCGTTGACGCCGAAGCAAGACGTTGTGCTCATCCGGCAGTTTCGCCACGGCACGCGCCGTATCGAGCTGGAAATTCCTGGTGGCGTGATGGACGGCAACGAGACGCCCATCCACGCGGCACGGCGCGAACTACGCGAGGAAACCGGCTATGACTCGCCTGACGCACGCATCATCGGCAAGGTCTCGCCCAATCCCGCCTTCCAGCGCAATACCTGCTACACCGTTCTCATCCGCAGCGCGCGCAAGGTTTGTGAAACCAACTTTGACCATGCCGAAGACATCGCCCTCACCCTGACGCCGCTCAAGGCCATTCCGGGCTTGCTGCGGCGCGGCAGGATTCAACATTCCCTCGTCGTCGTTGCTTTTCTCTGGCTCGACCTGTTCCGGTCGCGGCGGAAAAAGCCCTGATCTCCACGCCATGTCCAACACTCACGTCTTCGAACATCACCTGCGCGTTGCCGCTTGTGACTGCACCATCGGGAACCACGTTTATTACTCGCGCTACCTCGACTGGCTGGAGGCGGCGCGCAACGAATTGCTCCGCGCCCTCGGACATCCCTTCCCCGCACTCATGGAAAGCGGCGTCATGCTGCCGGCCATCGAGGCGTGGCTCCAGTATCGCGGCCCGGCGCGGTTCGACGACCGCATCCTCGTGCGGCTCTGGATAGCGGAAGTCAGCCGCATCAAGATCACCTTCGCAGCCGATATCGTGAATGCAGACACCGGCAAGACCCTCGTCAGCGCCACCACCGTCCACGTCTGCACCGACCGCGCCGACAAGCCTCAGCGTCTCCCGCCCGCCCTTCTGCAAGCCCTGCAATCCCGCGTCCGCACCGAACTCGCGTGATTGCGGCACGATGGATTTTCGCAAACTTCTTCAAACTGAATTGCACGCCGGCAGGAGGACTGGTAGGATTTCGGGTCGTTGGAAGCGGGTGTAGTTCAATGGTAGAACGGAAGCCTTCCAAGCTTCTCACGAGGGTTCGATTCCCTTCACCCGCTCCATTCCCACTCCTTCTCAGCAAGTGAGAACCCGCAGTTGCCGGAGGTTCATGACTGAATCTCTCCGCCCGCAGGCCGGGCATTCAGATGCTCTTCAATCTGGCTCCTGAACGTGTCGGGATTGATGGGTTTCTCGATGTAGCCGTTGCAGCCCGCCTCCAGAGCCCGCTCCCGGTCGCCCACCATCGCATAAGAAGTCACTGCCACGATGGGCACGGCACTCAGGGCGGCGTTCTGTCTCAGTGCTCGCGCCACGGCGTAACCGTCCATCTCTGGCAACTGGATATCGAGAACGATGAGGGCGGGCCGGATCTCTCCGGCCAGTCTGATCCCCGCGGATGCGCTTCGCGCCGAGGCCACCTTGAAACCACTCTGTTCGAGCAAGTATGTCGCGAGGTAGAGATTTTGCTCGTTGTCTTCGATGATCAGAAGGGTGGGTTTCATGTTCTGTCCTCCGGATGGATTGGCAGCGTGAACTGGAACGTACTTCCTTCGCCCCATTCGCTCTCAACCGTGATCGTGCCGCCGAGCCGCTCCACCAGCCGCTTGCAGATGGCTAGACCGAGTCCCGTCCCTTCGTGCTGGCGCGTCAGGCCGGTGTCAAGCTGGCGGAAGGGTTGGAACAATTTGTCCAAATCTTCATGTTTGATACCGATACCGGTATCGGACACAGAGACGCAAACTGCGGAATGTGGAACACTGTGCGTATCGAAAACCATTTCGGCAGCCAGCCTAACCTCACCTTGCTCGGTAAACTTGATGGCATTGCTCAGCAGGTTGAGCAGGATCTGTTCAACACGCTTCCGGTCGCTGGTGATCCGGCCCACTTGTGGCGATACCCGCGCGATCAACGGCAACTGTTTCTTGTCAGCCAGCGGTGTCACGGTTTCCAGCACTTTCTGGATGGACTCGCGCAAATCAAATGGCGCGATGGCAATTGTGATCTGGCCCGCCTCGATCTTGGAAATGTCCAGGATGTCGTTGATGAGCGCCAGCAAATGCTGCCCGCTGTTTCTGACCATGCCGAGTTGCTTCGTTTGCTCCGGGTTCAGCGGTCCCGTCAAGCCCTGCAACAGGAGGCCGGTGAAACCGATGATCGAGTTGAGCGGTGTGCGCAACTCGTGGGACATGGTGGCGAGGAAGGCGGACTTTATTCGATCCGCCGCTTCGGCGCGGTCACGCGCCTCGGCCAGTTCGGTGGTGCGTATGAGCACGCGCCGTTCGAGGCTGGCCTGGGTGGCCAGTAACTCTTCCTCCGCCCGCTTGCGCGACGTGATGTCGGTGCCGATGCTCAGGATCTCTGCCACCTGGCCCTGCGGGTCCTGCACAACCTTGTTGGTCCAGGCGATCCAGACGCGCTCGCCGTTACGACGCACATTCTCATTGACGTTCTGCTCGAATGACGCCGGGTTCGCGCAGATTTCGTCCATCAGCTTGGCCAGGTTGCGAGTGGTGGTTTCGGTTTCCGGGACAATGGTCCCCACCACGTGGCGACCACGAATCTCCGCCTCCGCATAGCCAAAAAACCGCTGGCCAAATTCGTTCAGGAAGATGATCTGCCCATCGCGAGTCCAGCGCAGGATGATGCTGTTGGCATTCTCCACCAGTTCGCGATACTTCCGTTCACTTTCGAGCCGCGCCTTCTCTGCCTGCTTGCGCTTGGTAATGTCACGCACGATGGCTTGAAGCAGGGTTTCTCCGCCCAGTTCAATGCGGTTCAGGCTCACCTCGGTCGCGAACGGTGTCCGGTCCAGCCGGCAGTGTTCCCATTCAAAGAACTGCGGCCCTTCCGTCAGGGCCAGATTGATCTTCTCGATGGCTTTCTCCTCGGAGTGCCGCCCATCCGGCTGCATGGGCGGAGAGAATTTGTAAGGAGGCTCGCCGACGATCTGTTCTCGGCTGCAGCCAAACATCGTCAGAGTCCGCGCGTTGCAGTCGATGAACCGGTCCTGGCGCATCAGCATGATTGCGTCGTTGGCCGTTTCGAACAACGAGCGGTGTTTGAGTTCGCTCTCGCGCAGCGCCGCTTCAGCCTGATTTTGCTGGGTGCGAATGCGCAACGCCACAAGCCCATACGCCAGGTCATCGGCCAGTTCGGTCAGCAGTTTCGTTTCCTCCGGGTCAAAAGCGTCCGCCTTGACGGAATAAATGCTCAGCGCTCCCAACATCCGGTCGCCCGTCTTGAGCGGCAGGACCAGGCAGGAAGCATAGCCGCGTTTGAGTGCCTCGGTCCGCCACGGAGCGAAGTTGGAATTCGTTAGGATGGCATTAGCCGTGCACGGCCGGCCAGTCCGGATGGCGGTGCCGGTGGGACCGCGTCCGCGCTCAGTGTCCGCCCACGTGATCTGGAGCGTTTCCAGATAACCTTCCTCAAAGCCCGCTTGAGCCACGGGCCGCACCGTTTTGGCTGCGTCCTGTTCAGCGAAGCCGACCCACGCCAGCCGATAGCCACCGATGTCCGTCACGAGGCGGCAAACCCGGTTCAACAGCGCCATTTCATCCGTGGAGTGAATCAGCGCCTGGTTGCACTCGCTGATGGTCCGCTGCGCCCGGTTCAGCTTGCACAACTCTTCATTCGCGCGCCTTCGTTCTTCTATCATTCCGGCCATGAAGAGGGCGCAGGTAAATGTAACCCCGAAAAATGAATTCAGAAGCAAGAGCGATTCATTGACCGTTCGCCCCACGAATGGAGTGCTGCCACGACTGGTGCCGATGATGGCAAGCAACGCAATGACGGCGGCTGCAGTTGACGCGCCACGCATGCCGAAACGAAATGCCGCCCAGAGCAATAACGGCAGAAGTCCATATTCAAAAGGCATGTTCTGGAAAAAGACAAAGAAACAAACCAAGAGCGTCACAGCCCCCAGCACGGCCCCTTCCAGAATGCGCCGGGCATCCTTGCGAAAAGGGTGGCGATGTTGCCACGCCAGAATAAGCGGCGCGGCCACAAGAGTCCCGGACGCGTCTCCCACCCACCAAGTCATCCAGGAATAGCCAAACCGTTCCCATGGGATATTCCCTCCCAGCGATAGACCCAGTACCCCGAACGTGGGACTGATCAGACAACAGCCAAGCGCACCGACCGTAACCAGTATCAACACATTCCGTCCGCTCTGCAGCGGGTGTTCGCCCTTGCAGAAACGCCGCACCAGGAATGTCCCCGCTGCCGCGCCAGACATGGCGCCGAGACCAATAAATGCCCCGACCAAAAAGTTTGTCAGCCCTGCATGGACAGACGGCATCGAGCCGTCAATAAAGGAGATGATATTGGCCGCAAAAGACCCGAGCCAAACCCCGATCAGGGCATGCCGCCCCAAAATCATCACGGCAACAAGTGCCACTCCAGCGGCTGGGAAGATTGGGGTGATGTTGCCGGGAGGAATCGTAAACAGGAAACTCGCCTTGGCCACCACCGCATACACAGCCGCAACCGCCAGGATGGTAACCGGCAATGAAGTGAAACAGGTCTTGATGCCTGAATTATTCATTCGTCAACACCCTGACAATAGGACCTCCCTGAATTACACGGATCGGGATGGCCATCATGCAGAACACCCTTCGCGGTCCAAACGAAGGACCGCTTTCGTAACGGGTTCTTTCATGGTCGCAAGACTTCCAAGGTCTCGCGGTTCCAACCGATACTAATGGAAATCTATCACAAAACATGCCGAACACCATTTCAAATTGGGCGTCGCTATTTCGAGGCAGCTGAGATGGGTGCTTCCATCGCAAACACCTGCGCCGGGGATGGACAAAATCCAAACGATCAGTCAACATCAACCACAGCTACAAACTAACTCTCAAGTGGCTCGAAAAGATGAGTCCGGTCACATTGTTATCTGCAAGGAGTTTCTCCATGACCCGACAACTGGCAACGTGTGTGTTCCTGATTGTGACCGTAGGGAGTGGTTGGTTGGCCTTGGGCGGTGACAACCGACCGGGCGTTGTTTACCAGGTTGACTTCGGTCCTGCCGCAACCTGCGCCAAGGGATTTCTGCCTGTCGAGAGTAAGTCCTCCGACGACCGGTTCTTCTGGAAAGGACGGAAGCTCGGCATGCGAGATCGAGGCGACGACGATCTGCTGAACCGGGATTTCGTGCAGGGGGAACGTGCCGAGTTGACGATCGGGCTGGACAACGGCCGCTACGAAGTGGAGATCACCTTTGGCGATCGCGACTACTCGCATGGCCCGTTCAAGATCCTGACCCAAGGACAGGCTATTGCGGAGAAACTGACAACCGCCAAGGGCAAGTTCGTCACCAAGGTGTTTCCAGCCGAAGTGACCGACGAGCGACTGCGGATCGAGATCGTTCCGCTCGCAGAGGGCGCGAACTTCGCCGTGACGTCAATGATCGTGCGAGGACCCTGCCAACGCGGCCCGCATCGTGCGATTCCACCGGGCCCGTCCAAAAAGATTCCCACGCTGGCCGAGATCGATGCCGCTGCCCGGCCCGATACGGCCAAGGCCTTGAAGCTCTTCTGCGATTGGCTCGTGGCACACCAAATGGAGAGCGGATCGCTGAATCCGAATTCGGCGGAATGGTATCGTTCGGCCTATCCGGCACGCGCGCTCCTGGCGGGTTACGACATATTCGGGGAGAAGAAATATTTGGACGCGGTGACGCGGCTTCTGGACAAGCTGGTCAGCGAGCAGCTTCCCAACGGATCCTGGTCGTCAGGTTTCTCCAACAAGCCGGTGGCCCACCGGACGAAAAAGGAAATCGACCGCGCGCAGAATGGAACGACCAACACGGCGGACGTCGGCTCGATCTCCACCTGCCTGGCTGTCGCGTATCCCTATGTCGACGACGTGCGCAAGAAGGCCTACCGCGACGCCCTCCGGCGATTCAGCGACCAGTACGCCGCGCGCTGGCAATTGCCCTCGGGCGGCTTCACCAACGGTCGATGGTCTGGAAAGGACATGACTGTGCCCTACAGTGTGGCCACTGGGACCCAAGGCATGAGTTTCTGTGCCTTGCACGCGATCACGGGCGAGCCGAAGTACCTGAAGATTGCCGAGCGCGCCGCGGCCTTCCTCCTGGACAACTGGCAGCCCGACGGACGGCCCATCCATCACCACCACGCAGAAGCCCGTACACAGGTGCTCAGAGTGACGAACTTTGGCGATATCTGTTATTATCACGAGGCAATCCTCTGGGTGTGGCACTGGACTGCCGACGAGGCCCTCAAGACCAGGATTCGCCAAGTGTATGCCTGGCACATCAAGGGCGAGCAGGGGTTGTTGACTGCGCGCGCCGGCGGGGTCTGGTGGCCGGCGGCCGATCCTTGGACCAACTCGAAGGCTGCGGCCATGCCGCTGGTGTTCCTCGAGTACAATCGCAGCATGGCACACGATCCCGAGGTGGCCGAGGCCGTGCGCCGTGCGACGGTCTTCTTGTGCACTCCTGATTTTGCAGCCCGGATCGGCATCCTCTGCGATCCTGATATGCCGTGGGGCCTGCACAGCACGACGGCCACCGGATTTGCCGGACTGGTGCTGGCCGAGTTGACCAAGCCAGGCGTCGTGTTTCTCAAGTCGGACAAGGCGCGACCGTGAACGGGTCGAGGACGCGACCGAGTTGCCGCAGATCATGTCTTGCCATCGCTTTTTCCGGGGTGTTTTTGGCTTGTGAATCCACTCCTATCGCTACTACCGTGCCGGCACCAAGGATTGCGACTCCATCTGCTTCAAGGACCACTATGATGCAAACCTGCACTCGTTTTCGACTCTCGGCGTTGATGTTATTGCTGCTAGCGATTGGCATTTGCAGGGAGAGTTTGGCGGCTGAGCCTCAGCTCCGCGGCATCTGGATGCACGCCAATTTCATCCGGACTCCGGCGGAGGCCGACGCTTGCGTAGACAAGCTCCAACGGGCCAACTTCAATGCCGTGTTCCTCTTGGTCTGGTACTGGGGCGGGCAGGCCTCCTTTCAGACCCAACTCTGTCCGATGCTCGAGGGCGTACAGCCGGGCTACGACCCGTTGCAATACATGGTTCGCGAGTGCCACCGCCGGCAGATCGAGGTTCACGCCTGGTTCGTCAACGGTGCCTACGGCAACCCGACGCCTCTGCACGTGCTGGACCGGCATCCCGATTGGGTCGTCCAGAGCGGCGGCGAGGCTGGACCGTTGTGGTATGACTTGGGCAAGCCGGAGGTCCGCAAGTTTCAGAGCGATCTGATGATCGAGGCCCTCACCCGCTATGATCTGGACGGCATCCACTTCGATTTCATCCGCTACAACGGGCCGGCGATCTGCTACTGCAAGCATTGCCAGACCGAGTTCGCCTCACGCTACGGATGCGGACCGATCGAGCAACTCCAACGCGCATCGTTTCCTTTCGCCTCGACGATCGCCGGCAATCCGGTGGCCGGGCCCACGACCGCCAAGGTTCTGGCCCAGTTCTCCGATGGCACGCCGGCGGTGGCCACCAACGAGTTGGACAAGGGCCACGTCCTCTTGTTCAACTGGCACGCCCTGCGATCTTCGCTGCCGCCCGTCGCCGAAACCTTGAGCCGGGCCTTGCGGCAGTGGCATGCCCCGCGCGACAAGGTCTTCGTCATGAACACCGCGCCGAACCGCCTACGCTACGGCGGCAAGGAGACCACAGAGACCGCCGAGGCCTTGCGCAAGCTTGGTTACGGCGCCGTGATCACCGGCGAAGACCGCCTGGACACGCTGCCACCTGGGTCGCTGGTAGTGCTGGGCAGCGTTTACATGATCCCGGACGATTTTGCCCAGTCGTTGGAGCGTTTCGTGCGCGCCGGTGGAATTCTGGTGGTCATCGACGGCCCGGTTCACGCCATCCGCAACGCCTCCATCCAGCGCGTGCTGGGGATGAGCAAGACGGCCAAGTACATCAACCGGCTGGAAAGCGTCCAGCCCGTTGGCACCAGCGACCTTTTGTTGTGCGAGGACATCAAGATCGACTTGGAACAGATCAACCTGAAGCGAAGCAAGTGGGCTGAATACCGGAAGTCCGGCGTGACCGAACTGGTGCGCGACGTTTACCAACGCGCCAAGCGTGCCAAGCCCGGCGCACAGGTCACGGCGGCCGTGTTCGCGACACTGGCCTCAGCCGACAGTGTCTTTCAGGACTGGCCCGGATGGATTCGAGAGGGAATTGTCGACTATGTGGTCCCCATGGCCTACACGCCCAAAGACAACGTGCTGGCCAAGCAGCTCCAGGAGTGGAAGACGGTCGATCCCCGCTTGGAACGAATTCTGCCGGGGCTTTGCATCTACACGAAAGTCAAGGATGGCGATAGCTGCACGCGGCGCGACCTTGAGGCGATCTTGACCCAGTATCGCCTGTGCATGGTCCAAGGGGCCCGAGGCTCGAACTTCTATTCGCTCGACGGTACGGCTGCCAATCCCGTGCTGTTGCTCAACGAGCCGCTCGTCGAGGCCTTGCGTACCGGCATCTTCAAGAACAAAGTGCCTGCGTACCGCCCTCCCCTGCGCGCTCCGTCCAAGTGAATTCTCTCAACCATTCTCGCCGAACCGGCAAAGCGATGCCGCGCCCCAAGTGTTGAAGTTCGTGGCACACCGTTACGCTAACCGTGGACAAAACCCAAACGATCAGTCAACATCAACCTCGGCCACCGACTGACTCTCAAAGTGGTTTGAAAAGAGGAGTCCAGTCATGATGGAATGGCAAATGACGAGGGTTCGATTCCCTTTAACCCGATCCATTTGTGTTTGGCGCGACTCAGGTGACATCTATGAAACGATACGCGGCTCTCTCTCTGCTTCTGGCGCTGTGCATGGCTTCTATTTCCACTGCGGGCGCCCCGCCGCCTGCGGCGGAGGCTACGTTCGTGGTCTCGATTGACGCGGCGATGCAGAAGAAGTTCGGATTCCAGTATCCCGCGACGTATGTGTTCGAGTTATCCGATCTGCCGCGCGATGCGCGGGTGTTGCGCTGCGACGGGGAATCCGGCGCCTGGAAGGCGTTGCAGAAGAAGAAGTCCACCGACTTCTTCAACGGTGTGGAGTGCGTGCGGTTCGACGCACAAACCAAACGCGCTTATGTCTCGGTGGGCTTCAAACAAGGCAACAGCATCCGATTGAAGTTCCCGGGCGTCAGGTCGGCGAAGTTCGAGTCGGTGGCGAAGTATTACGACGGGCGGAAGTCGGCCTACACGCTTTCCAACGACAACTGGGGCTGCAACCCGTGGGCGCATCCGGGCGCGCCTTGGCGCGGCGTCACGAATGACAACTCCGACAACTACCAGGCGTCGGTGCACGTTTGCCGCAGTTTCCATCTGCCTCTCTCGGTTGCCATCAACAGCCGTGCCGCCGGCGGCGAAGCCATCTGGCGGAACATGCAGCAGGAACTGGACAGGGGCGATTACAGTTGGGAACCGGCCGTCCACGCTTGGACGCATCCCAAGGAGGCCGGCTACCTGATCCACGGCTACAAGAATGAAATCCTCGGTTGTCGCGAGGACATCCTGCGGCGACTCCGCAAGATTCCCTACGGCCAGTATGTACTCGAATACATCCTGACCTTCGGCTATGGGGACGAGACCCAGCAGCGCACCGCGGCGGGCGAGTTTATCTTCCTGCGCGGTTTCAACTGGCTCGATAATCCCACGAGCAACAGTTACGCGACGTGGAACAAGACGTACAACTTCTATGGCGTGGCCGGCCTGAATACCAAGGGCTACGACACCATCTTCCAGCGACGCGAGCCGCGGGCGCGCTATTGCGCCGCCGATGTCGCGGAGTTGAACGAGGGCTTTGATCGTGTCCACGATGCGGGTGGGATTTTCTATGCGCTCTGGCATCCCGACCGTTTCCTGAACAGCGTGATCTATGACCCGCGGCCTGGCGTGGAAGGCGTGCGCGGCTCGACGTTGATGCAGCATCTGGCTCACGTCGCCAACCGCAAGGATGTCTGGTATGTCGCCAATGGCTGGCTCTACTCCTACCGTTACGTCGCCGAGAACGTACGCGTCGTTGCCGGTCCGTAATTTTCACCCCACTCCCCCACCCTCGCTTATTCTTCCACGCAAACTTCTACTGGCAGTATCCGCCGAACCTGATATAAGCGCCGGACGCCGACGGCCGGCAACGAGCCCCGGCGAACTGTATTTGAACTGATATGTGGATTGTCGAACTAGCTTTGCGCAGGCCCTACACGTTTGTGGTGGCGGCGATTCTGCTGCTGCTGCTGACGCCGTTCATCCTGATGCGCATGCCCACAGACATCTTCCCTTCCATTGACATCCCGGTGGTCAGCGTCGTCTATCAATACAGCGGCCTCGACGCCAGGGAGGTCGAACAGCGCATCGTTTATATCTGCGAACGCTCGCTGGCTACCACGGTCAACGACATCGAGCACATCGAGTCCAACTCCTACAACGGCCTCGGCGTCATCAAGATATTCCTCCAGCCCGGCACGCCGGTGGACGCAGGTGTGGCACAGGTCACGGCCATCTGTCAGACCTTGTTGCGCGTCATGCCGCCGGGCCAGACGCCGCCGCTGGTGATCCGTTACAGCGCCTCCACGGTGCCGGTGTTCCAATACAGCTTCACCAGCAAGAAACTTTCTGAGCAGGAGCTTTTTGACTTCGCGCAGAACCAGATTCGCGTGGGCCTGTCGGTGGTGCCCGGCGCGTCGGTCCCGTGGCCTTACGGTGGCAAGACGCGCCTCGTGGCCGTAGACCTCGACCTCACCGCGCTCAAGGCGAAGAACCTTTCCGCGCAGGACGTGGTGGACGCCATTAACACCCAAAACCTCATCCTCCCCAGCGGCACGGCAAAGATCGGCGCCACCGAATATAACATCGAACTCAACTCCAGTCCGCGGGTGTTGGACGAACTCAACGATCTGCCTGTGAAGACCGTTGGCGGCGCGACGATCTATCTGCGCGACGTGGCTCAGGTTCGCGACGGCTACCTGCCGCAGCGAAACATCGTCCGCCAGGACGGTATTCGCGGCGCGTTATTGACGGTCTATAAAACCGGCGTCTCCTCGACCTTGGCCGTGGTTCGCAGCGTCAAGGCGGTCATGCCGCGCATTCTCAGCGGGCTGCCGCCGGAGATTGACGCCAAGGAGTTTGCCGACCAGTCCCTGTTCGTCCGCGCTGCGATCAACGATGTGCTGCGCGAAGGCATTATTGCCGCCGCGCTGACGGCGGTGATGATCCTGCTCTTTCTTGGCTCGTGGCGCAGCACGCTCATCATCGCGCTCTCGATCCCGCTGTCGGTGCTCAGTTCCATCGCCGCGCTCCACGCGCTGGGTGAGACGATCAATCTCATGACGCTGGGCGGTCTGGCGCTGGCCGTCGGTGTCCTTGTGGACGACGCCACGGTGACGATTGAGAACATCCACCGCCATATGACCGCGGGTATTGCGCTGGAAGATGCCATCATCATCGGCTCGCGGGAAATTGTGTTGCCTGCCTTTGTTTCCACGCTCTGCATCTGCATCGTGTTCGTTCCGATGTTCTTCCTGACCGGCGTCGCACAGTATCTCTTCGTTCCTTTGGCCAAGGCGGTCGTCTTTGCCATGATCGCCAGCTACATCATCTCACGCACGCTGGTGCCGACACTGGTGATGTGGTTCTACCGCGGCGTGGAACTCCACGGCACGCACGCCGACCATCACCACGGGCCGTTTTGGATGCGGCCGTTCATGCGCATCCAGCTTCGCTTCGAGCGCGCGTTCCTTCACTTTCGCGAACGCTACCGCGTGCTGCTGGCGACCTGTCTGGGGAAACGCGGCCCGTTCTGCGGTGTCTTTTTGCTCTTCTGCGTCGGTTCATGGCTGCTGGTGACGCAGCTCGGCGAGAATTTCTTTCCGTCGGTGGATGCCGGAACCTTCCAGCTCCACCTGCGCGCGCGCAGCGGCACGCGCATCGAGGAAACCGCGCGGCTGGTGGACCAGGTCGAGGAGGTCATCCGTGAAGTGGTGCCTGCGAAGGAATTGCATGGCGTTCTCGACAACATCGGCATCAACAATTCCGGCATCAACCTGACCTACGGCAACAGCGGTGTCATCGGCGTCGCCGACGCGGATATTCTTGTCTCTCTCAAACACGGTCATGCGCCCACCGACGACTACGTGCGCCGACTCCGTGCCCGGCTCAACCGCGAGTTCCCTGGCACGTTGTTTTACTTTCTGCCGGCGGACATTGTCAGCCAGACGCTCAATTTCGGCCTGCCCGCTCCGTTCGACGTGCAGATCGCGGGCCGCGATCAGGCCGCGAACCGCCGCATCGCCGCGGCGCTCGCCGAGAAGATCCGCCACGTCGCAGGGGTTGTGGACGTGCGCGTGCAGCAGCCCGCCGACTTGCCCTCGCTGCGCATCATGGTGGACCGCACGAAGGCCGCTGACGTGGGCCTTACGGAGCGGGACGTTTCCAACTCGGTCCTGCTCAGCCTCAGCGGCACCGGCCAGGTCCAGCCTACCTACTGGCTGAACCGCAGCAACGGAATCCAATACCTCATCAACTTCCGTGTTCCGGAACACGCCATCGGCTCGCTTGAGCAGCTTCAAGCCATGCCCATCGGCACCGGTCAACCCGGTCTGGGCAACGGTCAGATTCTTGCCAACCTCGCCACCCTCGAACGCACTGCCAGCGTGCCAGTGGTTTCGCACTATGATTCCGCGCCGGTCACCGACGTTTTTGGTGGTGTCAGTGGGCGTGACCTCGGCAACGTGTTGCGCGACATCGAGCCGCTGGTCGAGGAGGCGAAGAAGGATTTGCCGCGCGGCCATTACATTACGCTGCGTGGCCAAGCCGACACGATGCGCACGAGTTACGTGGGTCTCGGTGTCGGTCTGCTGATGGCGATTGCGCTCATCTACCTGCTGCTCGTTGTCAATTTCCAGAGCTGGCTCGACCCCTTCATCATTATCACAGCGCTGCCTGGCGCGCTCGCGGGCGTCATCTGGGGATTGTTCCTTTCGCAGACCACGCTCAGCGTGCCGGCGTTAATGGGCGCGATTATGAGCCTCGGCGTCGCCACTGCCAATTCAGTGCTCGTTGTCAGTTTTGCGCGCAACATGCTGCATCGCGGTTTGGATTCCATCGGCGCCGCGCTGGAATCCGGCGTGGGCCGCATGAGACCGGTGTTGATGACGGCAATGGCGATGATCATCGGCATGCTGCCCATGAGCCTCGGCCTTGGCGAGGGCGGTGAACAAAACGCGCCGCTCGGCCGCGCGGTCATTGGCGGGCTCATCGTGGCCACCATTGCAACCTTGCTGTTCGTTCCAGCCGTCTTCAGCTTCATGCACCGCCGCTCGCCCGTCACATCCCGGCAGCACGAGTCCGCTGCTCCGCTTACGCCAGGTGTGGCCAACAACCCTTCCTCTGTGTAACATGGAAATCGCTCTATCGAAAAAGCGCGCGCCACAACAACCATGAACCCACCTCTCGATAGTCACTCGCCGGCGCCGCATCCGTCACCGCGGTTTCGTCTTGGCCGGCTCGGCCTCGTCGTCGCGGTTCTGGTCGTCGTCGCGTTCTTCGCCGGTATCATGCCCCGCTTGCGCGCGCGCCAGATTACGGTGCTGGAAACGCGCGAAATGGCGACGCCGACCGTTACCGTTGTCTCTCCTGCGCCAGGCAGGCCGGAAGCCGCCATTGCGCTGCCCGCCGAAGTCAAAGCCTTAGTCGAAGCGCCGATCTACGCTCGTGCCAGCGGGTATCTCAAGCGGTGGCTGGCGGACATCGGCACGCAGGTCAAGGCGGGACAACTTCTCGCTGAGATTGATACGCCCGAACTCGACCAGGACCTTGCACGCGCTCGTGCCGAACTGGCCCGCGCCGAAGCCGGTCTCGCATTGGCCCAGACCACTGCCGCGCGCTGGACGGAGCTGTTGAAAACCGCCAGCGTCAGCGAACAGGAAACCGCTGAGAAGAAAGCCGACCTCGCGCTCAAAGCCGCCGCCGTCGAGGCCGAGCGCGCCAATGTCCACCGTCTCGATAACCTGAAGAGCTTCGCCCGCGTGCTTGCGCCATTCGACGGCACCATCACGGCACGCAAGACTGACATTGGCCAACTCATTACCGCCGCCGGCAGCCACGAACTGTTTCGCCTGGCGCAGACGGGGACGCTGCGTGTGTTCGTCTCGGTGCCGCAAACCCTCGCCCGCGCCATCGCGCTCGGCCAGAACGCGGAGGTGTTGTTCGCCGAATTGCCCGGCCGCAAGTTCCTGGCGAAGGTCGTTCGCACCGCCGGCGCGGTGGACGCGGACTCGCGCACGCTGCTCACCGAGTTGGCGCTCGACAACTCGCGCGGCGAGCTTCTCTCCGGCAGTTACGCACAAGTCCGGTTCACCGAAGCCAAATCCGTCGCCGCGTTGACGCTGCCGTCCAACGCGCTGCTGTTCCGCGCCGAAGGCATGCAAGTGGGCCTCGTCGGCGCCGACGGCAAGGTGTCCTTGCGCAGCATCAAGCTCGGCCGCGATTTCGGGAAGATCGTCGAGGTGCTCGAAGGTCTCAGCCCGACCGACCGCGTCATATTGAATCCTTCCGACTCGCTCACCGCGGGCGCAGCCGTCCGTGTCTCCGCGCCATCACAAACCGCTTCCTCGCGATGAAGCTCCGACCGCTCGCCATATCAATGACGTGCGCGCTGCTTGCAGGCTGCGCTGTAGGTCCTGACTACGAGCGGCCGGCGGCGCTGAAGTCGCAACCGTTGCCGAAGTCGTTTGCGGGTGATTGGAAGACCGCGCAGCCAGCGGCGCATCTGCCGCGAGGCGCATGGTGGGAAGTCTTCAAAGACGCCGAGCTCAATCGTTTGGAAAGCGCCGCCATGAGCGCCAACGAAAGTCTCGCAGCGTCGGTCGCGCGGTTCAACCAGGCTCGCGCGCTCGTGGACATCGCGCGCTCCGATTTCTTCCCGCAGCTCTCTTTCAATGGTTCGGCGACGCGCGAGCGCACGAGCAAGAATGAGCCGAGTTCCGG
Source organism: Verrucomicrobiota bacterium (assembly GCA_016235595.1). Lineage (GTDB taxonomy): Bacteria > Verrucomicrobiota > Verrucomicrobiia > CAIQCK01 > CAIQCK01 > CAIQCK01. Next base: position 69,565 of record JACRJX010000040.1, on the reverse strand, counting down.
AAAGCCGGCGGGCCAGGCCTACAATTTCAACACGTTCACCGTGCCCTTGGAAATGAGTTGGGAGCCAGACCTTTGGGGCCGCATCCGCCGCCGGACGGAAGCGGCAAGCGCCCGACTCAGTGCCTCGGCCGATGATGTCGAGGCGGTCAGACTGGCCATCCAAGGAGCTGTTGCCGCCGACTATTTCGCCCTGCGCACCTTCGATGCGGAGTTGGCGCTGGTGGCTGACACGGTTGAGACTTTTCGCCGATCGCTCGAATTGACCCGCAACCGCCGCAAAGGCGGCGTCGCCTCTGATCTCGACGTCTCGGAGGCCGAAACCCAATTGCGCACAGCCGAGGGCCAGCTTCCTGCTTTGCAACTTCAACGCGCCAAGCTCGGCCACGCCCTCGCCACGCTCTGTGGGCAGCCCGCGATGACGTTCACGACGCCTGCAAACCCCACGCAACTGCTGGCGCCACCCGCCGTCCCGCCGACTCTGCCGAGCGAACTGCTGGAGCGGCGGCCTGACATCGCCGCCACCGAACGTCAGATGGCCGCCGCCAACGCCGACGTCGGCGTCGCCCAGTGCGCGTTCTTCCCCCGGCTCGTTTTCGATGGCCTCGCGGGTTTTCAGTCCATCAACGCAGGCACCGTGTTCAATTGGCCGAGCCGGGTCTGGGCCGTGGGCCCGACGCTGGAACTCCCCATTTTCACAGGCGGCCGAAACACTGCACAACTGGCTGCCGCGCGTGCCGCGTACGATGAAACCGTGGCCAATTATCGTCAGACCGTACTGACGGCTTTTCAGGAAATAGAAGACCAACTTGCCGCGCAGCAACTTCTGGTCAAACTGCTCGACGCCGAGACCGCCGCACTTGCTGCGGCCAGCCGCACGCAGGAGATCGCCAACAATCGCTATCGCGCCGGACTCGTTACCTACCTCGAAGTGGCCACGGCCCAGAGCGCGGCGTTTGACCGCAACCGCGCCGTGGTGCGAATCCAGGGCGAACGTTGTGTTGCGACGGTGGGATTGATCAAGGCGCTCGGTGGCGGCTGGCAATCAAACACCAACGCAGTGCCGGTTCAACGCTAGGGGCGGGATTGCCGTTACCGTTTCAGGATGTCCGTCACGCGGAAAGTTTGGTTTGGGTAGAGATCCTTGGGAACCTTGATGAAGCCCCGCTTCTGCACCACCTGCGAGATGGCGCAATCCCTGCTATCGCCATCGCAGAACCGCATGACATATGCGCGATACATGACGTCGTGAATCGGGATATGGCGGCCGAAGAACGGGCAGACATCTTGCAGCGCACACTTGCTCCGCTTCTCCTCCCGTTCTTTGACTTCGACGATGATCGGCCATGCCGCGTTGGCAAAAGCCTGCAGCAACTCTGCATGTTCCTTGGTGTATTCAGTTTCGCGATTCCCCACACCCAGGATGCCCTTGATGCTTTCGCCAGACATCAGCGGCACGTTCATGTGTCGCTTGACGGCGACATGCCCCTCCGGAATGCCCTTCTTCGTCGGTCGGGCGCAGTTCTTGTAGTCGTTGGTAATGACTGCCTTGCGCTCCCGGACGCAATCGCCCCAAAGTCCGGTGTTTTCCACCGGATAGACGATCGGTTTATTTGCCATGCTGCACATGGCCATTGCGCTCTTGGACCAACCGATCATCGTCAGCAGGTGCTCCCATTTGTTGAGCGTCGCGAAGTAGCCAATCTTGCTTCCGGTCAGTTCGAGGGCTTCTTCGATCACCAGATCAGCCATCCTCTTCAGGCTTTGGCCGTCGTTTTCGCGCAACCGGCGAAGCGCTTCTTGCATGGTTTGGCCTCCCGCTTGGACATCGGCTTCTTTCATGTCGTTGCCTCACACCATAAACCACTGAACTAATAGCACATTCGGGGGCTTTCTGCCAGCCGCTGCGCCAATCCTTTATTGTTCATTGCCCGCAAGAAAATGTTGATTTCCGCAGGAACGCTGCCTAAAGTCCGCCCGCATTTCGGTTCGGAAACAATAACAACAAAGGAGATAGACAATGCCCAAGATGACCAAGAGTCAGATCGCTACGACCATCGCTGAGAAGGTTGGCATCAAGAAGAAGGAAGCCGCTCTCGCCATGGAAGAACTCGCTAACCTCGCCTACAAAGAGGCGAAGAACACCTTCGTCGTGCCCGGACTGGGCAAGCTCGTACTCGTCCAGCGTCCAGCCCGCAAAATGATCATGCGCTTTGGCCCGAAGGCCGGCCAGGAGATCACGGTTCCGGCCAAGAAGGTTGTGAAGTTCCGCCTCGCCAAGGCCGCCAAGGACGCGATCCTCAAGAAGTAGTCGCGCTCTTAGCGTAACGTTTGTTTCCAACGGGCCAACTCGCGCCGACGCTGTCGGATGCCGGGTTGGCCCGCTGGCTTTCTTGTGGTCACACTTCCTGCGACAGTTGTCCCCGCGGCGCACTTGTTGCCGCGCCGATGCAGGAGTGCTACAAACGCGTCGACCATGAAACACTTCTGTCTTGCTCTCTGCCTCCTCGCAGGCCTCCTCACCGTCACTCACTGCGACGCCGAAAACACCAACACGAATTTCCGCAGGTTGGCCGGCCTCATCTACGAGGTCGAGGATTGGACCACGCCACGCGACTGGCTGACCAACCAGGTTTCCGCGACCCATTGGCGGCTTTGGACGACCGAGGGCAAGGGCAAGCGATCAGGCAATGCATCGCTCACATCGCCCACGATCAAGGCGGACCGCGCCACGCCCGAAGAAGGCGCGCCGGTGCTTCACACGCACATCACCGGCATCCCGCACGGCGTCTATCGGGCATGGCTGGGGCCAACGACGCGTCCCCTCGCCTACTCGTTCGATGGCGGCAAGACCTGGCTGAAGTCCGCGGGCGGCGAGACTGATCTCGGTATTTACGACATCAAGGATGGCACGTTCGATCTCTGGGCAGACGATCGCTACGCCAATCCTGCTAACATCGGCACTGCTTATTATGATTACATCCGGCTCGCGCCATTCGTGCCGCCAACGCTCAGCCAACTGGCAGCGTTCACGTTGCTGGACGGCTCGACCCAAATCTCATGGATCAGCAGCGAGCAAGCGCCGCCTGCCACGGTCGAGTGCGAGGACCGCACGTTCACTGAATCCGAGACAGGCCAGCGCAATCACCGTGTGGTTCTCACCGGTCTGGCAGCAGGCAAACCTTGTGTTGCCCGTGTGCACTGCCCCGGCGCGCGCGTAGCGACGGTGAAGTTTGTTGCAGGCCGGCAGCCGCGCACAAGCGCGTCGAAGTCACGAACCATCGAACTGGCAGTCAACGAACCCACCGATACGCCGCGCCAGAACTGGCCCGTCACCGCCGGGGTGCCGTTTGCGCGTGGCACGCTTGCATCGGCTGCCGATGCCTCATTGTTCGATGCTGCGGATCATCGTCTTCCCGCGCAGTTTGAGGCGACCTCCTGCTGGCCGGACGGCAGCGTCAAATGGTTGCTAATGAGTTTTTCGACGGACACCGGGCGCGATCCGGTGAAATTGCACCTGCGCATCGGTCCCGTCGCAGAAGCCCCCGCTGGTTTTCAGGCTGTTACGGTTGGCGAAAACAGCGATGCCGTGACGCTCGATAACGGTCCGCTCTCATTGCGCATTGGCAAGGAGCAGTTTGCGCTGTTCGACGGGTTGAAACTCAACGGCAGTCCCGTCACCGGTTCAGCGACTGGCGGCAACGGACGCATCATCGATGGGAACGGCAAGGCATTCACGCTCGGCAAACCGGACGTTGTGGCGATTGAGGAGCGTGGCCCCGTGCGTGCCGTGGTGCGGGTTGGAGGAAGCTTTGTCGCAGCCGATGGCGCCAAGCTGTTCCGATGGCAGGCCCGCTACTTCGTGTGCGCCGGCCAGCCGTGGGTGCGGTTGAGTTGGACCATCGGCAACGACAACACCAACGCCGTGTTGACCAATCTCCAGGCTGCCGGCATCCGCATTCCATTCGCAGCGAACGGTTCCCTGCTCGGTTCATTCAACGGTGAGCCTGCTGCCCCCATCAACGACGACACATCCACGTGGCTGCTGCAAGACAAGGACGACCGTTTCACTGGCGCTGTTAACGGCTCTGCAATCAAGGGTGACCACGCCACTGGCTGCGCTTCGATCACCGACGGCCGACGCCGGCTGGCGGTGTTCGTAAAGGATTTCTGGCAGCGCTATCCCAAAGGCATCGCCGTCAAGCGTGACGGCCTGCACCTGCGTGTGTTGCCGCCGTTGCCTGCGGACGCCTACACCAAGGAATCGCAGGCCGACGAGGATCTCGTCCGCCTCTATTATTGCTACGACCGTGGCCAGTATCGGTTGAAACGCGGGCTGGAGTTCACCACCGACATCTTTGTCCGCGTGGACGACGCGAAATCCGCGACGGCCACGGTGGACCGGGTGAACGCAAACTGGTTTCAACAACCGATCTTCGCTGCCGCGCCGCCGCGGCATTACTGCGACAGCGGCGTGTTCGGCATCCTTGAACCGGCGGAAACGGGCGTGTTCGATGCCTACGAGAAACAGGTCGAGACCGGCTTCGAGAAGATCGATCAGAACCGCCGCCATAAGCACGAATATGGCTGGATGAACTACGGCGACTGGCACGGCGAACGGCATTTCAACTGGGGCAACCACGAATACGACATGATGGGCGCGCTGGCGCTGCAATTCGTCCGCACCGGCAATGCCAAATGGCTCTGGAGCGCGGACTGCTGTTCGCGGCACAGCACGGACATTGACACGGTTCACTATCCGTGGCAGGCGCGAATGCCCGGCCGTGTCTATGCCCACTCGATCGGCCATGTCGGCGGTTTCTTCGACATGACCGACCCCCGCTTTCAACGTCTCGGTAATGTTTTCGGCCTTGCAGACGTGAAGAGGCCCAACGCTTTCGTCGCCGGCGCCATAGACCCCGGCGGCCACGTTTTTCAGCCGGGAAATTTCTACGTCGGTTTTCTTACCGGTGAGCGCCGCTATTTGGAAACCGCGGCGATGGTCTGCGACGCGCAGGCGACCTGCATGACCGCGAGGTTTGACTTCGGCATCGAGCGCGCCGCTGGCTGGCCATTGATGAACGCCGTTGCAGCCTATGAAGCCACCGGAAACCCGTTCTTTCTCAATGCCGCTCGCCTCTATGTCGAGAAGATCGTCGGCAAACAAACCGCCCGCGGTGATTGGAACCTGAGGCACGGTCCACCGGAGTGTCTCCACACACCTTCACATCCCGGCGGCAAGGCGTTTGCCACCGGGGTGCTGCTCAATGGCATGATGCACTTCGACACGGTCGCCCCGTCGCGCGAGGCCAAGCAGTGTATCGTCCGCGCTGCGCATTGGCTGGAGCGATACTCGTGGAACCATGAAACGCACAGCTTCCGCTACATCGATACCTGCCCGACCTTCGCCAGCGGCCGCGGCAACGGCGGCACGGACTTCCTCGTCTCCAGCGGGCTTGCTTACGCTTGCACACTTGATCGTGACCCGGCGCTGAAGTCGTTGTTGCTCGATTCGCTTGCACGCGCCATGCGCAGCGGTGTCAAGGTCGGCAAGGATTACGCGCAGGACATCCGCCAGACACCGCACACGCTGGCGATTCTTCGCAAGTGTCTCGACATCGACAAGCTTCCTGAACCCGCGCCAGTGAAGCGCAATGGAAAATAGAAAAGCTTTGCCTTCGGCGGGGCAATCACTAGACTCACGGCCTCTGCCGAAGAACATGGACGCATATGAAAACTGAAGCCATCTTTTTTGTTGGGCCGCGCAAGGTTGAGATCCGGGAGGTCGAGGTCAACGACCCCCAACCTCAGCAGGTGCAGGTTCTCTGCAAGGCCATCGGCATCAGCGCAGGCGACATCTCGCATTTCACCGAAACGGACAAGCAAGCTTTTCCCTTCGCGCCGGGCCGCGAGGGCGTTGGCCAGGTCATTCGCGTCGGCAGCGACGTGAAAGACATCCAGCCCGGCCAATACGTCACTTGCAATCGCTGGCAGAAGATCCAGAACATGGATGCCAGCCTCGCGCACAAGATTCCCGGCGAACCGGAAGATCCCACGCTTTGGCTCATGGATCCGGTGGCTCGCGCCATTGCGGACGTGCAGTTTGCGCACGTCGAACCCGGGGATCGCGTCGCAGTCATTGGCTCCGGCTTCATGGGGTTGCTGGTAACTCAACTGGTCGGGCGCTATCCGGTTTACGAACTGGTCGTCGCCGACTCGAAGCCGAAGAATCTGGCCCTTGCCACCGAATTTGGCGCGACCGAAACCATCAACACTTCCAGCAAGGACGGTGACGCGAGGCTCGAAGCGTTGAAGAAGGATCCTTTCGATCTGGTCATCGCCGTCACCTGTCCGCAGCCGTTGCTCGACCTCGGACGCCAACTCTGCTGCCGGGGCGGACGCTACGTCATTGGAATTGGCGACGACGCCGGCTCCAAGGGCCAGTCTACTCGCGCCGTGCGCGCCATGTGGCGCGGCCTGGTCGATCTCAAGCCATTGGTCACCCATCGCCACAAGTTCGCCGATGCCCAGGCCGCGATGGAGGTCGCCGCCCAAGCCGGCGACGGCTACATCAAGGGCGCGCTCACGTTCTAAGATGGGTCATGCGGCCAGATGCCTAAGCACGTGCTTCTCACAGTGTTCCCAGAGACTTCCGGCCTCAGTCAGCTTCATGCCCGGCAGGTGGTCTTCCAGATGGCGGAAGTGGCCATCCCACGAGAATTGTTCCGGGCCATCCTTCAGGCAATCGGTCGGTTGAGACTGCCCGCCGAGGCCAGTGGATGAACGAACAACGAATGAACACCTCAGTCAACACAGGTGAATTGTCTTCGCCCCCGGATCCAGCCGCAGTTGGGGGCGAGAAATTGGCGGAGAACACGGGGCCAGCTCTGAAAAACACGGTTCTGGCGTTGCGAAATGGTTGGCAGGCCCGTGCGATGGGAGGAGAATCGCGGAAACGACCGGCAAAACTCAAACCGACGCCATGAACGACAGGTCCAATGGGAAATCTCAGCTTATTGCACCCGGCATCTACATGAACAAGAACTCCAAGCGTTGTTTGACCTGTCCGTTTCTGTTGGCTGTACTCCTGATGGCGTGGACGACGGCGGGTGCCGGTGGCGTGCAGGTTTATCCGGCGTTGCCGGACCGCCAGTACGGCTCCGATCTTTATGAGGTGACGGTGACCCAGGCGGGCAAGAGTCTTCCTTCTTACGTTTACAAGAGCGTGCGGGAGGGCGGGAATTCCAAAGACTTCGGTACCGATGCCAATCACTGGACCTCCTTTTCGTTCAGCGGGACCGTCACGGTCCAGGTGAAAATGACGGACGGCTCACCTGTCAAGACCGCCATCATCCGGCCGATCGCCAAGGGCATTCGCGCCGAGGTCAGCTGTCAGACCGTCTCCTTCACCTTGAATGCGCCGGCAAATGTCTATGTGGAGCTGGACGGAAAACCCCGCGAGCCGTTGTTTGTCTTTGCCAATCCCATCGAGGCCGATATTCCCACCAAGACCACCGCGAAAGTGATCTATTTTGGTCCCGGGGTGACGGATCTGGGTCAGGAACCGCTCAAGATACCCAATGGTCAGACGGTGTATCTGGCGGGTGGGGCGTATGTCAAAGGACGGTTGCAGGCGGCGGAGACGACCGGCAACCAAGGCGTGACGGTGCGGGGCCGGGGGATTCTCTCAGGCATCGGGATTGCCGGGAACCGGGGTAGCTTCCGCCAGTTCATGATCGGCGCGACGACCAAGGCGCCGGACCTCCATGTCGAAGGTATCGTGATCACCGACGGGCCCGGAGTGGGCCTGCTGGCATATCGGCGGTTGGTGGCCGAGAACGTTAAACTGCTGGCGTGGATTCCACAGACCGACGGCATCAGCGGCGGGAAGAACAGTCGGGTACAGAATTGCTTCCTCAAAGTCGATGACGACGCCCTTCATTTTCATAAATCAGGAACGACGTTGATCGACAACGTTGTTTGGAAACAGAACTTCGGCAGTGTGCTTCAGATGGGATGGAATGAGACGCAGAGCGTGGACGGCGAACTCTGCGACGGGCTGGATATCATCGGCGATGATCGGGGGAAGCTGTCCTACAAAAGGGAGTATAGCAACTCCAACGTCGTGGCGCTGATCGACATTCACAATCGCGCGGCCTACAAGGATGTCGTGATCCAGAACGTCCGCCACGAGAAGAAGTCGTTTCAACTCTTCGGTGTGCGCACCATGCTGGCCATGGAAGACAAGCACCATGCCAAGTATCGGGACGGACGGGGAAGCGTGGACGGGATGGTGCTTCGGAATATTGCCGCGGCGGAGGAGCCGGTGAATCCGAGTGTGTTTGACGGCAACGGCAGCGAGCCGGGCAGCATTGCCAACGTCACGTTCGAGAATCTGCGGATTGCCGGGACCCTGGTGACGGACGAGAACGCCGCCGCCCATGTGGTGCAGCACGGAAAAACCTCCGGCTTCCGTTTCATCACGTCCAAGCCCTGAGCGGTGGGATGGACTGGCTGGAAGGCGATAACGGCTTTGATATCATAACAAGTGTCCTGATAAACTACCTCCAGACACCCTCTAAATCGCTCCAGGATGCCGCAGGAAGGAGATACATTGAGGCGGATTGAACTGCCGGTCAGTCCTGAAATCGTTGCCCCACCTTTGTCAACTCTGTCGACCTTGGCTACCTTCAACCCCAGTCTTGCTCCCTGCTTTCCTCTGCTAACCGCGTCCACATAGACGCGATTTTCGTCCCTTTACCCGAAAGCGTGGCCTGCAACATACTGCGGCCCATGACCTCAACATGCTCTACGAAAGAACGGCGTCCAATTCTTCCCGTCTTTTCATTCGTGCCACTCGCCCTGCTAGCCAGCGTCGCCATCGCGGCAAGCGCGAGCTTGGACGGTCCTCAAGGAACACTGACTGTCAATGAGCGTGGTCTGAGCCTTTCGCCGCGCAGCCCGCAGTGTCCGGCAATCGAGGCGGTCAATAAACCGTTGTGGACACTCTTGCTTCAGAGTTCATCGGGACAGGTCACATTGTCGTCCATCGGCCAGAAGCCCCGCCAAGAGACAACTGCAGATGGCATCCGCCTGGTCTACGAGAACCTCACGGACGGCACGAATACTTGGAAGGTCGGGCTTACGCTGGACATTCGCCGCAAGCAAAATGCGTTTGAAATCAGCGGCGAATTCCGCAACGACAGCGACGGCGTCGTCGTTCACGAACTGGCCTGTCCTGCACTCTCGGGCATCGCCGCCCCGCGCGACACGCATCCATTGATCTGGCCGAACGGTCTTGGCGAAAAACTCGGGGTTGCCGCCAAACCCGGCGAACGCACGTTCCCCTACCCCAGCCGCACGGGAACGATGCAGTGGTGCGCCTTCACGGGCGAGCGCGGCGGCCTCTATGTGGGCTGCCACGATGCGACTCACGGCGCGAAGACATTCGCGTCAAGGTTCGATCCAAAGACGGGACAGTCCACCTTGATGATCCGCCATCAACCGTTCTGCGGGAACCGCGGACGCTGGACGTTGCCGCCAACGGTGCTGTTGCCTTACTCCGGCACATGGCATACAGCGGCGCAGTTCTACCGGTCATGGTTCGATTCAGTGGTGAAACTTAGGCCACAACTTGATTGGGTGCGGAATGCGTCGGGCTGGTTGTTGTGCATCCTCAAGCAACAAAACGGATCGGTGATGTGGGACTATCCATCGCTCGTACAACTCTGTGATATTGCCGACAAGCGCGGTCTGGACATTCTGGGCTTGTTCGGTTGGGCGCATGGCGGGCACGACCACCTCTATCCCGATTACATCCCCGATGCCCAGATGGGCGGGGCCGACGCCTTGCGCCGTGCGCTGAAGGAAGTCCGTCGCCGCGGCAAGCGCTCCATAATTTACGCCAACGGCCAATTGATTGACATCGCCACGGAATACTACCGCACACAAGGCAAGGATCAGGCAGTGCTGAAAAACGACGGCACGCCCGCGCGCGAGGATTGGCAGAAATTCAGGAGCTTCCCCGCCGTCAAGTGTGCGCTGGCGTGCCAAGCGTCCGAGGGTTGGCACAAGCGCATGCTTGAATTGGCGCGCCAGGCGCACGACCTCGGCGCGGACGGCATCTTGTTTGACCAACTTGGGGTGACGAAACCGATGCCCTGCTGGGCCACCAACCATGGACACCCGTCCCCATCGATGGTTTACGCGGGCGAGCGCGCGAAGTGGGTGCGTTTCGTGGCCGACGAAATGAAACGCATCGATCCCGAGTTCATCGTGATGACGGAGGGTTTGCACGACAGCCTGCTTGATTCGACCCTGTTGTTCCATGGCTGTGTTTTTGGGGTGTTGACGCACAGCGAGAAGCAAATGCGCGCACTCATGGACGGGAAGTTTGACGACGCGATGTTTCCGGAGATGTTCAGATTCACCTTCCCCGAAGTGCTGACGACACAGCGCCACCCAACCCCAATGTTGAACCGGATCGAGGCCAACTACGCATGCCTTTACGGCCTGCGTTTCGAGATCGAAAGCCGCTATGCCCCCGACGTTCGCTATCTGAAGGAGGGAGTAGTTCCAGTGCGCGAGGATTACGCGGATGTCCTGAATACTCCACGCATCGATATAATCGCTGCAACCCCGCCTGCCGAGGCGACGCGGTATCTCAAACAACTGACCGAATTCCAGCGGCGTTACGCGACGTTGCTGTGGCGTGGACGGTTCGTGGATGACCGTGGTTTCCAGTTCAAGGGAGAACGTCTCATTGCCAAAGGCTACACTGCGGGCAATCAACTCGGCGTGCTCGTCTGGAATCCGTCCGACCGGCCCGCGACATTCACAATGACCGTGCCGAAAGCGCGTCTCGCCTCCGCAGCGGAACCGGAGCGCGATCATGTCGACCCCTTCAGTCCACTGCCGCCCCAAAGCATCCGCCTGTTGGTATGGCAGAAGGAATCTGACACACGTCGGCCGGTTGTTACCCCCACTGCCGTGCCCATGGAGAAACAGGAGCCCGTGGCCGGACATGCGCCCAGCCTTCTTCCCTCATCCAAGAAGTGGAAAATGGTTTGGAACGACGAGTTTGATGGGAAGAAGCTGGACGACTCGAAATGGAACTACCGACTCCACTACTGGGGCTATCCATCGCCCACGTTTACGGACGAGGGTGTTGAACTCGACGGCGAAGGTCACCTGAAGATTAATCTTATCCGCAAGGGCGACGACTTCCGTTCTGCACATCTTCAGACAGGGTCGCTGACCTTTGACATCCCACGCGACCCCGGCTCGAAATCGTTCTGGCCCTTTGGCGTGAAGAAGAAGGCGAAGTTCATGCACAAATTCGGCTATTACGAAATTCGATGCAAACTTCCCAAGAATGACGGCTGGCATGCAGCCTTCTGGCTCCAGTCGCCGTCGATCGGGGCGCATCCCAACCCGAAGTACTGTGGCGTGGAGTGCGACATCATGGAGAACTACCGCCAGCACACCGAAGGCACGATCGGCTGCGGAAACGGCTGGGGAGGCTACGGCAAGGAGAACAAATGGTTCGGCCACTTCTGGTTTCCCTACAAGGAAACGCAGGACGGCTGGCATCACTATGCCGTGGATTGGTCACCCGATGGTTACATTTTCTACGCCGACGGCAAGATGGTGGGCAAGCAGATGGCCCCGGAATGTCCGGTATCCGATGTTGAACAGTTCATCCTGGTCTCAACAGAGTGTCACGGTTATCACCGCTCCTTCGGGCGCGGCGGACTGGAGTCCAAGGACCAGAAGGGCTGGATCGGCAAGCCCGTGCCCGCACTGTTCAAGGCCTCCCTCCCCGATTGCTTCGAAGTGGACTTCGTGCGGGTGTTCGATGCGGAGTAGCCAATCCGTTCAGAGCGTACGCGCGGTTGTTTGATTTTTTCCTAAACAACGCCCACTCATCGCCCTATACTTCACAGCATGAAAATTACCATCGCTTTTCTTGCACCTCTCATCGCCACCGTTGCGCTTGCCGCCGATCCGGGCGGTTACTACAACCGCACCATCTTTACCGATGACTTCAGCAGCAACAGCTTCGGTCCACGCTGGGGTCACTACAAGAGCGGCAGCGTCGTCAAGGACGGCATGCTCATCGGCATCACCCCGGAGAAGTCCGACCATGCCGCCGTGGATAGCATTCGGTTTCCAGGCGAGCGTGATCTCGAAGTGTCTGTGAAGTTCCGCTTTGTCAGCGCGAACGCGAAGAGCTTCAACGTCTGGTTTGATGACAAGGACTACAAAGGCTCACACGCCGGCCACATTTGCAGCGTCACTGTCACCCCGAAGGCCGTGAACATCGCGGACGCGAAGACCGGCAATTTCTCCAACGAAATCTACACCAGGAGAAAATCACCCGCGGGTCTGAGCGACGCGGACAAGGCGTTGCTGCGAACCAAGTCCAAGAGCCTGCCCGTGAAAGTGACGTTGCAGGACTGGCATACGCTCGTGGTTCATACCAAGGGTGACTGCGTCGAAGTTTGCATCGATGGAAAAGTGGTGGGATCGTTCCAGTCCGAAGGCGTCGGGCACGACCACAAAACGCTGGTGAGCCTGACGACGAATCTCGTGGACGTCCATTACGACGATTTCAGCATCAAGGCCGGCGGCGCCGCTGCGGCCAAGCCTTGAGCTGGAATTACCCCATCATGAAGGTCCCCGCCGCTATCCGGCCGGGTGACGCGAAGCAGCAGGTCGATCAGTAAACGGACGACGTCCGCTGGCCGATTGCGTCACCATGAGCGTACACTTCAACCGCATTATCGCTGGCGCGTTGGCGCTCATCGCAATCGCTGCCTCTGCCACGTCGTTTGGCCAGGAGCAGCCTGTGCGGGTGGAAGATTGGCCTCAATTTCGCGGGCCAAGCCGCAACGGCATCTCGCGCGAGACGGGTTGGACCTGGCACTGGGAGAGCGGCGGACCCAAGGTGCTTTGGCGGGCGTCCGTGGGAGAGGGTTTTTCCTCATTCGCCGTCGCTCACGGCCGGGTTTATACGCTGGGCAACAGCAACCACACCGACACGGTATTCTGTTTCGAGGCGGCGACAGGAAAGGTCCTCTGGCAGCACCGCTACCCGTGTGACGCGCAACCGTTGTCCTACGAGGGTGGTCCCGGGGCTACTCCGGCCGTGGACGGGCGCTGCGTTTTCACCTTCAGCAAGAGCGGTGACCTGTTTTGCCTCGACGCGGAAACTGGCAAGGTGGTTTGGAAGAAGAAGTTCGAACTCTGGCCTCGTCATGAAGGCGATTGGAGTAACAATTGGCGCTATGCCGGCTCGCCCCTGGTGATTGGGGATCGTCTGTTTCTGGGCATCGGCCAGGCTGGCATTGCGCTGAACAAGAACACCGGGGCGATTATCTGGCAGAGCACTGCCGGGCATCCGGGCTATTCGTCGCCGGTTCCATTCCCCACTCCGGCGGGGCCGATGCTGGCGTTCTTCTCCGGCCACGCGGTGTTCGGCGTCGAGGCGCTTTCTGGCCGCCAACTCTGGAGTGTCCCGTGGCAAACGCAGTGGGACCTCAACGCGGCGGACCCGATCATCTCCGCAGGAAAAATGTTCGTATCTTCGGGCAACGGTGTCGGCTGCGCGTTGTTTGATATTTCCGCGACGCCACCGCGCGAACTGTGGCGCAACAAGAACATCAGGAACATGATGAACAGTTCCGTGCTGTGGAAGGGGTTGCTGTTTGGATTCAGCGCCGAGTGGTTGTCGTGCGTGGCGTGGGATACCGGCGAGGAGAAATGGCGCATGGGTGGACTGCGGAAAGGTTCGTTGATCCTGGCGGGCGACCAACTCCTCCTGTTGAGCGAGAAAGGGAAACTGGTGGTCGCTGAGCCATCCGGGGATGCTTTCAAGCCGCTGGCCGAAGCCCAGGTCCTTGGAGGCCGCTGTTGGACCACTCCGGTCTTGTCTGGCGGCCGCATTTATGTCCGTAATGCCGTGGGTGAAGTCGTCTGTCTGGATGTGCGCGGCCCGGCGCAGTCGCCGAAGAACAAGACGCCGTGAGAATGAAAAGGTATTTGATTATGAACATGACCCGGAACCGGATCCTGCGAAGCGCGCTCACGATCGCCTCGCTTCTCCTCGCCGTCGTCGCGGTCGCGAGTGCCGCTGATGCGACCCCAAAGCGGCTCAGGCGTGCGGACAGTTTCTTCGGCATCCACTTCGATTTCCACGCACGGGCCGACGACACCAACATTGGCGCGAATACCACGCCGGCGATGGTCGAGAGCATCATCAATCTCGTCCGTCCCGACTACCTCCAGGTTGACTGCAAAGGCCATCGCGGCTATTCGAGCTACCCGACAAAGGTTGGCTACCCGGCGCCAGGCATCGTCGGCGACCCACTGCGCGTTTGGCGTGACGCAACGGCGAAAAACGGTGTCGCCCTTTACATGCACTACTCGGGCGTGTGGGACTCCAAGGCGATCGAGGAACACCCAGAATGCGCCGCCATCAATGCCAATGGTTCCAACAGCACACGCGCCACATCGTTCTTCGGCCCCTATGCCGAGAAACTGCTTATCCCGCAGCTCTGTGAACTCGCCGGCGACTACGGTGTCGACGGCGCGTGGGTGGACGGCGAATGCTGGGCGTCGGTGCCCGATTACGGTGCAGCGGCGCTGGCGGCGTTCCGCAAAACCACCCGCATCACCAACGTGCCGCGCAAGCCGGAGGATCCGAACTGGTACGAGTTTCTTCAGTTCCATCGCGAGTTGTTCCGCAAATATCTCCGCCACTACATCACCGCGGTAAAGAAAAAGAACCCGGAGTTTCAGATTTGCAGCAACTGGGCGTTCACCGATCACATGGCCGAGCCGGTCAGCGCGCCGGTGGATTTCCTGTCGGGCGATTATTCGCCGCAGGACAGTGTCAATTCCGCCCGGCTCTCGGCACGCTATCTCGCGCGTCAGGGCAAGCCGTGGGACCTGATGGCGTGGAGCTTCAGCACCAAGCCAACGCGCGCGCAGAAAACCGCCGTGCAGTTGCAGCGCGAGGCCGCCGTGGTCCTCGCGATGGGCGGCGGCTTCCAGGCTTACTTCACGCAGAACCGCGACGGCTCGGTGCGGCTGAACGAGATGCCTGTGATGGCTGAAGTGGCGAAGTTCTGCCGCGCGCGGCAGGCGATTTGTCATCACGCGCAGGCCGTGCCGCAGGTAGGCTTGCTGCTCTCGACCACCGACCAGTATCACCGGGCCAACGGCCTTTTCTCACGCGACCTGACGCGGATCAATGGCGTGCTTCATGCGCTGTTGGAAACCCAGTGGTCGGTCGAAGTGCTTGGCGAACATCAACTCGCCGGTCGTCTCCAGGACTATCCGCTCATCATCGTGCCCGAGTGCGAATATCTCGGCCCCAAGTTCCGCAGCAGCCTCGCCGCCTATGTTAAGGGCGGCGGCAGTCTGTTGCTCATCGGCCCGACCGCCGCGAAGTTGTTTGAGCGCGAGCTCGGTGTGAAATTGGAAGGCGTAGTCCGTAACGACGCGCCGATTCACCTCGCCTACGGAGGTGCGACAGCTGACTTCAAAGGCAAACTACAGAGCTTCACTCCCGGCAAGGGCGTCAAGGAGTTCGGAGAGATTTCCGTCAAGGGTGCCTCGCGGCCCGCAGCGTTCATCGCCAAGTCTGGTCACGGAAAGATTGCCGCCACCAGCTTCGGCCTCGGCCAGGCCTATCTGCGCGATCGCCCCGAGCCGTTGCGACGTTTCCTGAACGACCTCGCGCGTGAACTTTTCCCGAAGCCGATGGTGGAGGTGAAAGGTTCCCACGACGTCGATGTCTGTTTGGCGCGCAACCACGAGAAACTCCTCATCAATCTCGTGAACACCGGCGGCCCACACAAGACCCAATCCATCCTGCAGAGCATCCCGCCGGTGGGTCCCCTCGAGATCAGTCTCCGTTTGGAGAGCAAGCCCGCCGCCGTCACGCTCGAACCGGGCGCCCGGTCGCTGAAGTTCGATTACCGCGACGGCCAACTACACCTGACCGTCCCGAAGGTGGAGATTCACGAGATCATCAGCGTGCAAGTACAGTAAGCGCGGCCCACCGCTAACCGCATCCACATGGTTGCAACTCCTGTCCATTTACCGCGGACAGGTGCGCAACACATACTGGCGCGCATGAACTCAATACGCGTCGCGAGTCTTGCGATCATCTTCAGTCTGGCGTTCGCCCCAATGATGTCCGGCGCAGACGCCGAAAAACAACAGCCGCCCATCCTCACACCGAAACCGTCGCCGAAACCGCGCGTCAACGGCGCGAAGGTCTTCGGCGTGCGCCCGGGGCATCCCCTCCTCTACACCATTGCCGCAACGGGCGAGCGGCCGATGAAGTTCTCCGCCACGGGCCTGCCGGAAGGCGCGCAACTCGACGGCCAAACGGGCCGCATCAGCGGGGCGATCACGAAGCGCGGCACCTATCGCGTGATGCTCCGCGCCGAGAACGCGCTGGGCCACGCCGAGCGCGAACTGCGCATCGTCGTGGGCGACGATATTTGCCTGACACCGCTGCTGGGCTGCAACACCTGGGGCGGTTGGGGTTCCAAGGTGAAGGACGCGCATCTCCGTGCGGCTGCGGAGGCGATGGTCCGGCTCGGTCTCATCAACCACGGCTGGCAATACATCAACATTGACGATGGCTGGCAGGGCAAGCGCGGCGGCAAATACAACGCCATCCAGCCCAACGAAAAGTTCCCTGACATGCGCGCGCTCACCGACTACATCCATAGCCTCGGCCTCAAGGCTGGCATTTACTCGACGCCTTGGAAGACCAGCTACGCCGGGTTTATCGGCGGTTCCAGCGATGACTTGCAGGGCAGTTGGGAAAAGCCCAAGCGCCCCAGCGCCGGCTGGAAGCATGGCAAACACGTTTTTGAATCCAACGACGCGCGCCAATGGGCCGAGTGGGGCTTCGATTACGCCAAATACGATTGGGGCATAGACAGCGTCGAGCTGACCCGCCGCATGGCCAAGGCCCTCGCGGCCCAGGACCGCGACATCGTGCTCGAGTTGTCCAACTCCGTGCCGCTGAAGCTCGCCGCCGAGTGCGTGGGCCTGTGCGAGATGACGCGCACGACCGGCGACCTCGTGGATCTTTGGGACCGCTCGCAGATGGACAAGGACATTCGCAAGTGGGCCGTCGGCATCCGCGAGGTCATGATCGAGCATGACGCTTACGCGCCGTTCCAGCGCCCGGGCCACTGGAACCACGCCTGCAACCTGCGCGTCGGCCTCCTCGGTGGCTGGCGCGACAAGCCGCTCACGCCCTCGCGCCTTACGCCCGACGAACAATACTCGCACATCAGCCTCTGGTGTCTTTGGAGCTCGCCGATGATCATCGGCACTCCCATCGAACGGCTCGACGAGTTCACGCTGAGCCTGCTCACCAACGATGAGGTGCTTGATATCAACCAGGACCCGCTCGGCAAGCAGGCCGTGCGCACCGAGATCGCCAACGGCGGCGAACTTCTGATCAAGGAACTCGAAGACGGGACGAAAGCCGTGGGCATCTTCAATCCCGGCTCCGCTCCTGCGTCACTCACCGTGCAATGGTCTCAGCTCGGCGTGCGTGGCAAGCAAAAGGTCCGTGACCTTTGGCGGCAGAAAGACCTCGGCGTGTTCGAGAAGGAATTCTCAACCGTTGTGCAACCCCACGGCGTGGTGCTCGTACGCCTGATGGCCAAATGATGAGGCGGGCGGTTTTCGTTTCTTTACCGTAGCGCGCCTCGTGACGCATACTGGTGCGCATGAGAGCTGGCTTTATTCTATCGTTGGCGTTTCTGTTGGTGGCTGTTGCTGACCTCCGCGCCGCTGGCACCAATGCCAACATCCGGCTGCGCAGTTTTCTGTACGAGACGTCCCTGGGCCGGGCGCACAGGCCGGCGGTCGTTTCGGCGGTGATCGAGAACTCGGGCGACGCATCGGCCAAGGCGATGGCGCAACTTGTCCTTCCCAATGGCATCAAGCCCCTCAGCGGTGCCACGAACGTGACCCTGCGTCTCGACCCCAACGCCGACCGCAAACTGACGTGGAAGATCGAGGCGGCCGCTGCCATGTCGTGCGAACTCAAGCTTCAGCTTTGCGTCGGCGGCTCCACGGTGACGAACGCTTCTGTTGTGATGCAGTTCCTCCCGGCGATGAAGGCGCGGAAGTTGCCTTACATCCCGGAACCGGTGCCGGCACGGACGCAGATTCTCGTTGGTGCGCACAACTGCCCGTTGTGGGAGGCCGACAAGCCGCAGATGTGGGCCAACATCCTCAAGCACCCGGAGCGCACGCCCGCGCTCGGCTTCTACTCGCAGGAGAACCCGGAGGTCGCCGACTGGGAGACGAAATGGGCGGTCGAGCACGGCGTCTCGTTTTTCATCTACTGCTGGTATCGCGCCAGCCAGGGCGAGCCGGTGAAGCAGCGGTTCGGCAGCGCCATCCATGACGCGCTCTTCAAGTCGCGGTTCGTGGACAAGCTGAAGTTCACCATCATGTGGGAGAACCAGAGCCGCGGCACGGCGGGCGTGGCCGACGAACGCGACCTGATGACCAACCTCCTCCCGTTCTGGATGGAGAACTACTTCAAGCATCCAAGCTACCTGAAGGTGGACAATAAGCCCGTGCTCTTCATCTACCGCCCGGAGTTCCTCGTCAAAGACCTCGGCAGCATCGAGGCTGTGCGGCGCGCGTTTGATCGGATGCGGCAGGCGTGCCGGGACGCGGGCTTCGCGGGACTGTATTTGCTCGGCGAATATCGCGGCCTCGACGCGCGGCATCTGGCGCTCATGAAGCAGCTCGGCCTCGATTACACGTTCGCGTATTGCTGGGGCATCCCGAACAGCCCTACGCCGCCACAAGCCATCGAGGCGCAGATGCAGAAGATCCAACAGACACAGTCGCTTGGAATCCTGCCACAGGTCGTCACCGTCTCGCAGGCATGGAGCGGCTGGCGAGACGAAGGCAGCATCTGGAAAATCCCGCCGAGCGGCTTCGAGAAGCTGTTGCGCCAGGCGAAGGACTTCATCGGCACGCTCCCGCCCGCCGAACTCGGCAGCAAGATGCTCATCCTCGACAACTGGAACGAATGGGGTGAGGGCCACTACATCGCGCCGTATCGCGAGTATGGCTTCGGCTATCTTGACGCCGTGCGCAACGTCTTCGCCGACCCGCGCGAGCCTCACGTGGATCTCCTGCCGGACGACATCGGCCGTGGCCCCTACGACACCGCCTACTGGACCCGGTCGCGGCGTGATAGCGAACTGCGAAAGCTGGCCACCAAACAAGTCCATAAAGCCGGCGCCCCAGAGGACGGCCTCATCGGCTGGTGGGCGTTCGACGAGGCAAAGGATAGTCCTGTCGCTCTCGATTACTCAGGACATCGGCTCAGCGGAGTGCTGCACTTTGCAGACGGCTCCCCTCACCCTGGCCCTCTCCCCTCGCAAGCGAGGGGCGAGGGGAAACGGTCGTCGTCGCCACCGGGCGGACAAAAAGGTTCGCTTGCAGCGAATATCTCCTCCCCCTCTCCCCGTCAGCGGGGAGAGGGCCGGGGTGAGGGGCCGCAACAATTGAATCGTTCGGGCGGAGCGATCCACGACGCCAAGCGCGCCAAGGGACTCGACGGCAACGCCCTCGTCTGCAACGGCGGCTGCGTCATCATCGAGAACAGCCCGCTGCTCTCTCCCACTAATGCGTTGACCATCGAATGCTGGGTAAAAGCCGACTCAGGCCCTCTGCGAAACAACTGGATCGTAAACCGGGTTTTCGGCGGCGACCCATCCGCGGGCTACCGTTTGGGCGTGGTCGAAGGCAAACCGTGCTTCCAGATCCCGCTGAAGCCCTGGACACATCATCTTGCTGGCAACAAACCGTTGCCGGTTGGCGAATGGGTCCATCTCGCCGCCACATTCGATGGCCAGACGATGCGCCTCTACATGGATGGCAAGGAATGCGGCACCATGCCCCGCCCCGCCCCGATCAAACCGAACACTTTCCACCTCTGCTTGGGTAACTACGAAATCGCCCACGCCGCCCACTTCAACGGCCTGCTCGACGAGGTGAGGCTCTACGCCCGCGCCCTGACGGTTGAAGAAGTGCGCCAGCATTTTGGTGCGATGGCGGGACGGCGCTGAGTCAACACTTCCGCGCCAGCGGTGCCGATACCGAGGCGCGTCATGCGACGGAACCGTTTCTTGCTGCTCCGACTTGTTCGGATTTCATCGGTTCGTAATCCGGAACAATGCCATGCTCATCGATCGATCTTTACGGAGAGTGCTTCCCAACTGCGATTTATCGCTTTATCAATGCCGACGATCTGAACACTGACAACTTCGTCCCGGGAGCTGAATTGAGCCCGTGCTTCCGGGATGAACTCAATGTCGCGGATGACTATTACAGTAAGGCATAAGGCAATTACAGTTAGAATTACCTTGGTATAGAGGTCTACCTTCATATGTTTTTCTCCTTGTTTACGTGTAACTTCAAAGTGTGGAACCGACCTCAAAACCTGTCCAGAGGTATTTGAGTGAAATCCGGCAGGACCCGCGCCCTGCCCCGGCCCACCCCGGTCAAACCGACTACATTCCATCTCTATCCCGGCAACCACGAGATCGCCCACCCCGCCCACTTCAACGGCCGCCTCGACGAGGTGAGGCTTTACTCGCGCGCTCTGCCACCCAAAGAAGTGCGGCAGCATCACCGCGCGATGTCAGGAAAACCCTAGTCACATTTTCATCGCTGCTTCTCCTTCAAGATCGGGTACGGATGCGAGTCAGGGGATAAAAGAGTGGCTTTGACCTCTCCGCTCGATATAGTGTCTGCCGGGGCTCGGAGAAACAGGTAAGACTTCCGATCTGATGGCGCTACTTCTGACAGCTTGGAAGTCACGCCAACGATCACCGCAGGTTTGACGGATCGCCAAACACCGTTGCCAACAAAGGTAAGGCTTAACCGCCCGATTTCCACCTCGCCTTTTTCAGTGTCTACCGTGATCGCAATGATGGGTTGCTTCGCCGTGTTTCCAAGATCGCTGGCGTGGACTTCAACATAGAACGGCGCATCTTCCGACATCGGTTTAGGTGGCACACTGGTTGGAATTGGAGGCTCATAATTTCGATAGAGGGATCTTCCATAACGCTTGAACTGAACCACCGTATTGGAGAGACCCTCCGTTTGTGTGAACGCAACCTTGAGCATTGAATAGTAGGCAGGGTTGCCAAGAAAGCGGACAGATGACACTTGGTTTGTATACAATAAGGCATCAGCCTTGGACCGCGGCAGCCAATGTACGAAAGTTGCAGCCACCTCAGTCCCCGAAACAGCTATCTCCAGTTTAGCGGGCTGCGAGTTGGACGGTGAGTTAATGAACATGTCCATCTCAGGGAAGTTATGCGCAAAGATCGAACTGCCCGCCTTGGTTTCCTTACACTCATAGAGACCATCCCTGACACCGAGCGCCGGTAACGAAACCGTTGCCGCGAATTCCTTCACGGCATTTGTATCGTCTGACGATTCATGATTCAGCCGGACCGTCATGCCGGATGATGCCTCCATGTAGAGCGGCGGATGCACCTGAACCCTTGTTAATGTGTGTTTGGTTCCCAGCAGTGTTGCTTGGACATTCGTGCCAGCGAAAGATATCTGGAAGGCCGGCGTCCGGGGATGCCAGATTGGCGGCCCTTGGTTAACGCCGCCATTGGGCGTCCAGAACGGGATGTAATCCACAGGCTTGCCGGAATTCACCACCTTGCCGTCGGCGTAATGCGTGACTTGGGTAAAAATGATCTCCATCACGTTCGCCGTGACGTTGGTCGAAGCCTGGCAAGACACTGTAAGCAACGCGCTGCAACAAACAACCCCGGCAACAACGCCCGCAATCGTCATTCCTCGACCGGCAAACTGTCTGCGCTTCTTTCGAATAATCATCCTTGCCTCGATTCCTCCAATAGCCGGAGCTTGAAACTGGCCCCGGCCATTGTCCAGAAGGTTCTTGAGGGACATCTGTCAGTCGTCAGCTTACGGACACCCGGAAGGGAAACCACAGATGGACACAGATGCACACGGATGAGAAAACTGACCCTGAACGTTCCCCGTATCCGTGTTTATCTATGTTCATTCGTGATTAAACTAATGCCCCTTTGAGGCTGGCCCCTCCCGCCGCTAACGGCATCCACACGGTCGCGATTTTCATCTCTTTACCGCGGCGCGTTCCATGCGCATACTGCGGCGCATGATTTCCACTCGTGACTCGAGCAGTTTGCAGGCATCCGCCGCGCAGAATCCGCCGTTTCATCGGCACTACAAATGGGAGCTGCTGTTCCTGCTCTGTCTCGCATTCTTCTTTCATCAAGGCGACCGCGCCATTTACGGCGTGGTGTTGTCCGGAATCAAAACCGACCTGGGTCTGAGCGACCAGCAGCTTGGCATGGTCGGGTCGGTGCTGTTCCTGATGCTGGCGCTGACAATGCCGTTTGCCGGATACATCGGCGACAGGTGGAAGAAGAACTGGATCATCACGTGCAGCCTGATCTTCTGGAGTTCGGCGACGCTGTTCACCGGTTGTGTGCAGGGTATCCTGGGGCTGATTATGCTGCGCAGCGTGGCCACGGCGGGCGGCGAGGCATTCTATGCGCCGGCGGCATATCCGTTGATGGCGAAATTCCACCACCGCACGCGCGCGGTGGCGTTGTCGCTCCACCAAGGCGCACTCTACGCCGGCGTGATGACGAGCGGTTTCCTCGGTGGGTGGATCGCGGATCACTGGGGTTGGCGCTCGGCGTTCTATGTCTTCGGCGGTTGCGGCATCCTGTTGGGAATCATCTTCATCTTCCGGCTGAGGGACACGCCTGATCCGACACCCACGGATCCTGCACACGCTCCCGGCATTCCGGCGCTGCTGCGCGCGCTCGGCGTCATCTTCCGAATCCCAACGGCGCTCATGTTGACCGCCGGCTTGACCGCCATCGTCTTTGTGAACAATGCCTTCGTGGTCTGGGCGCCGGAGTTTCTACGCGAGAAGGCTGATCTCTCGCTGACCCTGGCGGGCGGTTACTCCATGTTCTGGCATCACCTGCCTGCGCTCATAGGCATCAGCATCGGCGGACCGTTGTCGGACTGGCTCGTGCCCAAGCGACCGACCGCGCGGCTGGAACTCCAGACAGTGGCGATGGCTCTCGGCGTGCCTGCGATCGTGCTGATGGGGCTTGCGCCAAACCTGACGATGGCATGCGTAGGATTGGCGTTATTCGGCCTGTTCCGCGGGCTTTACGAATCCAACACGCACGCTGCAATGTTCGATGTGGTTGAACCGAGTCATCGCGCTTCGGCGGTTGCCATCTCAGTCATGCTTGCGTTCCTGGTCGGCTCGACCTCGCCGTGGCTGCTGGGCAAGTGCCGCGAGGTTTTCGGCACGGCTCACGGCCTGTCGTATGGTTTTGCCGCCATGTCGGTCGCCTATTTGATCGGCGCTGCGGCCGTGCTGACGGCTCGTTTGGTATTCTTCAAGCGGGATCGAATCATCGAAGAAGCTTGAAGTGAGTGGCCGAGAGTGGATTTACTTCGCCGGTGCGTGGAGTCGTTGGTCAACCCACGACTCAAGCGCCTGTGCTGCCGCAGTCGGTGAAACAAGTCCGTGCCAGACAAGAGAGTGAAACCATGACATTCCACCACCGATTACCCTGCCGTTGGAGCGTCGTTGCGCTGACGCTGATTCTCGCCGCCACTGCCTCCGCATGGGCCGCCGGAGACCTTCGCGACGAACTCAAGAAAGTTCCCTTCAAGATCGTTTACGAGACGTATCGCGACGGCAACTGGGAGCTTTACCAGATCAACGCCGACGGCTCGCAGCCGGTCAACCTCACCAAGACGCCCACCATCAATGAAGGCTATCCACAGGTTTCGCGCGACGGCACGAAGATCGCCTTTAGCGTGGACGAAGGGGAAGGCGAAGCAAAGGCGCGCAACGTATACATGATGAACATGGACGGCACGGACCGCACGCTCGTTGCCAAACACGCCCGCTACCCCTTCTGGAATGGCACGGGCACCGGCCTCTGCTATGTGCCCGACGAGCAGGAGCAGTTCAGCATCCGCGATTACGCGTCGAAGGGCCTGTGCGTCTATGACCTTGCCACACGCCGCACCGTGCCCCACCCCAACCCGGAGCTTCATCACCTCTACAACCTCGGTTGCACCTGCGACGACAAATGGATTCTCTCCACCGTCCACGCCGGCATGGGCCACAAGCACGCCATCCTTGCCATCGCAGCGCATGGCAAGGAGGTCTTCAATCTCAAACTCCCGGGCTGCCGGCCCCATGTAAGTCCCGATGGAAAGCGCGTCTCGTGGAACGCGAGTGATTTCATAATCCGCGTTGGTGATCTGGACTTCAGCGGTCCAGAGCCGAAGGTCATCAACCAGCACGATGCCGTCAGTAGCACCAAGCCGGTTGAGGTTTACCAAGCCGCTTGGTCGCCGGACGGCCGCTATCTCGCGTTCACCAGCGGCACGAAGACAGAGAAGAAGCTCGGCGCGCCACCGGAGTTTATTGGCGTCGAAGCGCCCGGCTGGAATATCTGGGTTGCTGACGCCAGCACGACCAATCGTATGGTACAGGTAACCACTGACGGCCATTCCAACAAGGAACCTGACTGGGTTCCGTCCCCCTCGCGCCCATGACAACTCACTCATCCGCATCCCTGACAGTACAATTCACACGATGTGCCTGCATCGCCGCCTGCCTTGCGTGCGGCTGCGGCGTGGAGGAGAAAGCCGGTTCGCCGCCGGTGGCGTTGCCGACCATCCAGACCAAGTCCGGCTCGGAAATGGTGCTGATTCCCGCAGGCGAGTTTGTCATGGGCCACGCGGGCGGCAAACCCGACGAGGTTCCTGCGCATACCGTCCGCGTGGAGGCGTTCCTGATGGACCGCACCGAGATCACCCAGCAGCAATTTGCCAAACTCATGCGGGACAATCCCTCGCCGTCGCATTTCCGCGGACCCGACCGGCCCGTCGAACAGGTCAGTTGGAGCGAGGCCGCCCTCTACTGCAACCTCCGCTCGAAGGACGAGGGTTTGCAGCCTTGCTACGACGAAACCACCGCCAAATGCAACTTCGCCGCCAACGGTTATCATCTGCCCACTGAAGCGGAATGGGAATATGCCTGCCGCGCCGGCACCACGACCGGCTACAGCTTCGGCGCCGATCCACGGCAGTTGTCGCAGCACGGATGGTTCGCGGAAAACGCCGGCAAGACGACCCAACCCGTTGCGCGCAAGAAACCGAATGCGTGGGGCCTCTTCGACATGCACGGCAACGTCGCCGAGTGGTGCAACGACATCTACGACGCCTCCTATTACCCCAAGAGCCCCGCCGCCAACCCGCGAGGCCCGGACGACGGCGAGCGTTACGTCCTTCGCGGCGGCGCTTGGAACTCCACCGCCGAGCGTTGCCGATCCGCCGCCCGCCGCTACGAAAGCCCCGGCTTCCAGGACGCGTGTTTCGCCCGCGACGCCATCGGCTTCCGCTGCGTTCGCCGTCCACCTGCAACGGCTGCTGCGCAAAGCGAGAAACCCAAAGCCAAGAACTGAGCGCCGTAGTTTAAGCGAAATGCCAGGGGCACGTGAAAACGCTCATAAATCTCATAAATCTCCTGACAACCCGCCTGGCGTCGGCGTATACTCTGCGAGTCAAAGGCGACACTGGGTTGTGTTGCCGAAATCGGGAAAGAACAGCAAGGCGCAGACGCGGTATCACTGAAGAAAGGACATCACCATGAACCGGCTCCCGCTCATGACAATATTGGCGCTCGCGGCAACACTCGCCTGCGCTGACACTCCGACTCCGACCCACCAACAAACGGCCAAGATCGGCGTCAGCTCGGCAACGAAAGCCACGCGCCTATGTCATTTCTGTCTCAATCCAGACGGTGACATCCTTGCCTGTGACGAAGCCGGCGGTGTTGTTCGCGTAATCTCACCCACTGATCAACTTAAGGCGACGTGGCGTATGCCGTTTCCGCCGCAAGCAGTCGCCGTGCGCGGCGACGGCAGTTGCATTGTCACGGGTGCCACGAAGGTCGTGCTCGTCAGTCGTGACGGCAAGGTGCTCAAGACCGCCGACCTGCCTGTCGCCGGCAAGTATTCGCGATCGCCCGGTGCGGCTGCCATCAAGGACGACATCTTCGTCTGCTCTCGCTCCGGCACATCGTTCTCCGTCTTTCGCTTCAACAAGGACTTGGGCGACTGCAAGGAGATCGTCAGCGGATTGCGCGGCTGCTGCGGTTGCCAGGACATCGGCACCGACGGCAAGGAGCTCTACGTTGTCGAGAACGCGCGGCACCACGTGATGCGCTTCGACCGCGAGGGCAATAAACTCGGGGAGTTCGGCAGACGTGCTCCCGGCACACTCGACGGCTACGGCGGCTGCTGCGAGCCGAAGAACATCTGTTTCGGCCCTGCCGGCTCCATTTACACATCCGAGGCAAGCCTCTACCGCGTGAAGCGATGGAGCCCCGACGGCAAGTGCACGCTGGTGGCGTTGGTAAAATCGCCCAACGTCGGTTGCGTGCAGGTAGCCATCGCCACCAACAAGGACGGCAGCCGGGTCTATTTTCTAGACAGTCCCGCGAACATCATCTACGTGCTCACCGGACCGGCCTTGGGACGATAGCGCATGACTGTTGCCGCGCTTCTTTCTGGTTCTCCAAAGCCATTGATCCTTTCACTCGCGTTGTTGGCCTTCACAATCGGCTGCAGCCTGCTCACGCCGTCGTCCTTCGCAAGCGAACCGCTTCGCATGGTCGTGATGGACCCGCTCAGCAAGCAACTGGCTTGCGCGTGCGTGCAGGGTTTCGCCCAGCGCGATTATCAGGCGCTCGCCACTTTCATGAGCGAAAAGATGGGCCGCCCGGTCGAGATGTTCGTGCATGAGAGCCTCGCCGAAGCCGAACGCGTCACGGACAAGAAACTCGATTTGATCGTTGGCAAACAGTCCGTGATTCGTGCGGAGGCGGCCGATGCCAACATCGCGATCACACCACTGGCAATGCTGACAGATCGTGAAGGCAAGACGACACTCACCGGGCTGTTCATCGTGCGAAGTGACGATCCCGCAAAGAGCATTGCGGACCTAAAGGGACGGAAGATTCTCTTCGGACCGGCGGACTGCGACGAGAAACATGCCACTGCCCTCACGATGATGAAGTCGCTTGGCCTGCCGCTCCCCGCGAAACTCGAGACGCTGGCCACGTGCAACCAGACCGGCCTGGCGGTGCTCGAAAAACAAGCCGACGCCTGTGTTATCTCCAGTTACGCAATGACGCTGCTGGAAGGCTGTGGCACTATTGACAAAGGCGCGCTTCGCGTGATTGGCCAGACAGCACCGGTGCCATTCATCACAGCGTTTGCCACCTCGCGCGTTTCTGTGACGGATGCGGCGGCTATCACAAAAGCGCTGCTCGCGGTTGGCGACAACGCGCAGTTGAAACAGAAACTTGAGACTCGTGACGGTTTCGTCCCCTGCCCCAGCTCCGATTCCGCCGGTTGGACCGACTGGCGCGGGGGTCCTCGCCGCGATGCCATCCGCAGCGACATGCCTTCAAAGCTTCCGACTCAGGTACGCTTCCTCTGGCGCAAAAAGATGGAAAGCCCGGCAATGGCTGGCATCGCGGTGCAGCCGCCATTCCTCATCGTCGCTGACAAAACCAGCGGCACCAAGGACGACACCTGGCGCTGTCTTGACGCCGGCACAGGCGGGCAACTTTGGGAACTGACCTATCCCGCGCCGGAGGAAATGGACTACACCAACACCCCGCGCGCCACGCCCGTCATCGTTGGCGAGAAGGTCTATCTCCTCGGTGCCTTCGGTTGTCTCCACTGCTTGGAACTGAAGAGCGGCAGGGTTCTGTGGAAGCGTGACCTGCTCGCCGACTTCGGCGGCAAGCTGCCCACGTGGGGATTCTGCCCCAGCCCGATGATTGACGGCGACCGGCTCTTCACCGGCACGGCATCAACGGAAGCTGCCCTCGTCGCACTGGATCGCCACACCGGCAAACTGCTCTGGAAAACGGCCGGCAAGCCGATGGCCCATGCCGCGATGCTGTTGGATGTGTTCGGCGGCAGGCGTCAACTCATCGGCTATGATATCGAGTCCATTCATGGCTGGGACCCGGAAACCGGGCGATGCCTCTGGAGTGTGACGCCGGAAGCGCGTGATTACAATGTGCCGACACCGCTGAAGTTCGGCGAACGTCTGATCCTCTCCAGCGAAAACAACGCCACGCGACTCCATGCGTTCAACGCCGACGCCACCATCCGCCCGCAATCCGTTGCGCAGAACGACGACCTCAAGCCTGAGATCTCTACGCCGATCATCGTCAACGGCCTGCTCTTTGGCGTCATCAATGATGCGTTGCTGTGCCTCGACCCCGTCAATGCGCTGGCCACGCGTTGGCGTTTCGAGGACAAGGCCTTCAATGAATACGCCAGTCTCATTGGCGGCAACGGCCGTGTCCTTGCCACGACCACCACCGGCGAATTGCTGCTCTTGGCCGCCGAGCCTCAGGCATGCCGCGTCATTTCGAGACTGCAAGTCTTCCAGGGTCAGAAACGCCGCTCACCGGATGTGTGGGCGCACCCCGCGCTTGTTGGCAACCGCCTCTACCTGCGCAGTCCGGAGGAAATCGTCTGTCTGCGGCTTGACGAGAACTGAAACGGAAGACGTTCTTGCGGTAATGCGGTGGATTTTCCCGAACACGTGTGCTTCACTCACTGTGCTGTGACGGGCGGTTAGCTCAGCGGTAGAGCACGTGCTTTACACGCACGCGGTCGCAGGTTCGAACCCTGCACCGCCCACCAGCTTTCCCAGGGAAAGAGTGAAAACGGAAACGGCCTTGGGTACTACCGTTCCGTTCAATTCAGAATCAACCGCGCACACCCCCAACCGCCGTAGGGACATGGCGATGTCTGTGCAGCAAACACTGTCCCACGACCTCATCGGAGGTCACGGCGCTCAACACCTTGGCCACGTCTTTGATTGAGAGCTTCTTCTTCCCCTTCAAGACCGTTCCCTCAGGGAACACCAGCGTGACGCAGTTTGAACCGTCCGCGACTACCTTGACTGATGCAGTTTTCTTGATGGTTTTCTTCTTCATAGCTCGCACTCCTTCGAGGCTAATCTCACTACGCTCGGTGACTGGAGGCTGGGGTGTGCAAATGATGTGGCCCCACGTCGTTGTTCGTCATCGCATCCATCTGAAAGTCATCCAAAACCCTTAGTAGAACCAAAGCGGTTCCACTGGCTGTTTCTTGCAGGCCTCATGCACGGCCACCTGGAAATTCGTGCCATTTTGTATGTAACTGGCTTTCCCCAAAACAGAGCCACGAGTCTCCGTGCATTCTTTTGTGGTGAAAACCATCGCCCAAACCGTCATCGCCACGCAGACCATAAGGCCCAGGCGAGCAGGCGTGAGATACAAGTTATCTCGCAATGTGCGGTATAAGTTCCAGTGTTTCATATGAACCTTTCGCGCTTGGGAAACTCTGTTGGTCTCTACTGACCCGCAAGCTCCCTTGCGTCTGGTTCAAATGTAAGACTCCACGCCGATAAGGCCAACTGCTCATTTGCGCAATCAGCGACACATTTGCGAAATGCCAAACGGCTGATAATCTGGCTGTGTTACCGCAGCTTCCGCAGCATTCTCAGGCTCGCCCGGTCCAGCCGACCAAACACCGCCACCATGTGCCTGGCGCTGGAGAAACCGCACGCGCGCGCCACGTCCTTCAACAACAAGTCGCTCCCTGCCCCCAGCAACGACTTCGCTTTGCGCACCCGCAGGCCGTTGAGGTAATTCCGCAGCGTCACTGGCAGAACGCCGCGCGCGTTCAACTCCAGCCAGCGGCGCGATCGGCCGCAATGCGCCGCCACTTCCTTCACGTCGATGCCACTCGCATAATGCTGGTGCATGAACTCCACCGCCTTGCGCAGCACCGGATGCTCCACACTCACCGTGTCGGTGGAGCCGCGCAACACCACCGCGCCGACGGGCAGCACGACTTCTTGCGCAGCCGCCTTCACGCGGCCCGACATCAACGAGTCGAGCAGGCGCGCCGCCTCGAACCCTACCTCCTCATCGCGCCGCATGATGCTCGTCAACGGCGGATCGCAAAGCTCGCAGATGGTATCGTTGTTGTCATAACCGATGATGGCCACGTCCTGTGGCACGCGCAACCCCAGCCGGTGGCACGTCTCGACGACTGTCACTGCACGCTCATCGCGCACACAATACAACCCCACGGGCGGCTTGAGCCCCTGGAGCCACTTCTCCAATTCCACGCGCCGCGCCTGCCACGGCTGCCTTTGCCGGATGCTCAATGCGGTCTCCAGTACCGAGACAGGCAGGCCCAACGTGTGCAGCTTTTCGAGGAACCCGGCCTTGTGTTGCTGCGAGTAGAAAAATTCGCGGACACCGTAAAAGGCGAAACTCCGGAAACGGCGGTCAAGCAGATGCTCGGCAGCCAGTTTGCCCGCCGCGAAATAATCCGGCCGTACGCGCGGCAGGCCGGCACCAGCGAGCGCGCCGGAAATGTTGACGACAGGACAGGCGAAGGAACGCGCCATCGCGAGGTCTTCGGCGCTGACGACCAACCCGATGACGCCGTCGCCATTCCAGCCGGCGAGGTCTTCAAAGTGACTGTGCTCGTTTTCCGAGGTGATGCATTGCCATTGCGTGTGCCGGCGGGCGTAATTCAGAATCCCCTTCAGCACGCGCACGAAGTGCGACACCGCGGGGGGAAACGCCAGCGCCACCATGGGCTGCGCACGGCGGCGGGCGCGGCGCTGGCAAACTACCGCTGGCGTTCTCGTCTTCATAGGCGCGTGCTCTTACTGACAATTCCCTTTCTCCCGCTTGCTCTTAGCGTTGTCGAGGCAAAACACCTGCGAGCACGCGCGCCTATCGCCAGCGCCAGAAAACACAGAAGGCCGGAACCAACCCGGGCACCCCGTACGAGACGAAGGTCGAGATTGGCTCCAGCCTTACTGCGATAACTTAGCCCAAAATGTTTTATCGTCAAATATCGAGCCGGCGCCGTCGCGTGTGCCTCGCCCTTCCCCATCTCCAATCTGTCACATGTCACAAGCCGCTGCATACCGAGACCGTCTCGCATCAACCACCCGCCGTCATGAATCCATGCGTGTCCCGGCGCGGTGACGGCATTTTTCTCTTGAACTGACCTCGGCGCTCCCATCTGCTGGGCGCGTGCCCTTTGGCGGCAGCGGCCCGACGGCATGAGATCATGGCTCTGACCCATCTTTTTCAGCGAAAGACACTCGATCATCTCGTTGGCGAGACCACCGTTCCATCGCGCCAGCTCAAACGCGTTCTCGGGCCGGTGCAGCTTACGATGCTCGGCGTGGGTGCCATCGTTGGCGCGGGAATCTTCTCGACCGTCGGCACCGCGGCGGCGGGTGGCGCGGATCATGTGGGCGCGGGGCCGGCGCTGATTGTCTCCTTTCTTATGGTGGCTGTCGCTTGCAGCTTCGCGGCCTTGTGCTATTCGGAACTCGCGGCGATGGTGCCGGTTTCTGGTTCGGCTTATACCTATGCTTACGCGACCCTCGGCGAAGTCGTGGCGTGGATCATCGGTTGGGATTTGATCCTCGAATATGCCATCAGCAACGCAGCCGTCGCGGTTTCGTGGTCGGGGTATTTCCAGGAATTGCTGCGCGGACTGGGCCTGGTCATTCCGAACTGGCTGGGCACGGACTACCGCTCTGCCGTGCAAGCGGCGGCAGAGGTGGCGCGGGCGCATGCGGCGGGCGCAGACGTGGCGGCGCTGGGCGCGGGGCTGCTGCGCGACGCGCAGGCGTTGCAGACCGCTCCACATCTGTTCGGGCTGCCATTGGTATTCAACCTGCCGGCGTTCGCTATCGTCATCCTTGTCACGTGGGTGGTGCTGATTGGCATCCGCGAGACGGCGGGCCTCAACACCGGGTTGGTGATCGCCAAGCTGGCAATCGTGTTGTTCTTCCTCGCGCTCGGCGCCTTCTACGTGAAGCCGGAGAACTGGACGCCATTTGCGCCGCACGGGTTTAAGGGTGTTTCCAGCGCGGCGGCAATCATCTTCTTTGCCTATATCGGATTTGACACGGTCTCGACCGCAGCCGAGGAGACGCGTAACCCGCAGCGGAACATGCCCATCGGAATTATGGCAAGCCTGGTGATTTGCACGGTGCTTTACGTGGCGGTGGCGGCGGTGCTCACGGGCATGGCACGGTGGGACACGCTCGGCAATGCCGAACCGCTGGCGGCGGTGTTCTCCGCGCTGGGCATGAACTGGACGGCAGGCATTATCGCGCTGGGCGCGGTGCTGGCCACGACATCCGCGCTCGTGCCGTATCAAGCGGGCCAACCGCGCATTTTCTTCTCGATGGGCCGCGACGGACTGCTGCCGCCGTGGGCTGCGCGGGTGCATCCGCGCTATCGTACGCCGCATGTCGCGACGATCCTGACGGGGGTGCTGGTCGCGCTGTGCTCGTCGGTGGCAAACATCAACGAACTGGTGGAACTAACGAACATTGGGACGCTGTTTGCCTTCGCGCTGGTGGCTGCGGGCGTGTTGATCCTGCGATACAGGGAACCGGACCGGCCGCGACCGTTTCGCGCGCCGCTGGTACCGTGGGTGCCGCTGGGGGCGATTGTCTGCTGCGGTTTCCTGATGCTGGAACTGCCGGCGAAAACCTGGTGGCGCTTCTTCCTGTGGATGATGGCAGGATTGGTGTTCTACTTCCTTTACGGCTACCGCCACAGCCGGCTGCGTAAAGGTGTCCAGCCAAGCGAGCCATTAGATCGGTGAAGTGGCGGAAAGCGTTGGTGCTACGGGCGGCTGACGCGAGAGAGATGTTGTTTTGAAATGGGCAACTCGCCGCAGTTCGTGTTTCAATATTACCGCGAGTGTTTGGCACTCCGCGACCCAGTTGCATGGAGGTTTCGCCAATGCTTTGCTATGGACGCGCGGGTAGTGAACCAACGCCGGCAGCAGCGACAGCGCGAAGCAGCCCAGCGGCCGCCACCGAGTCTGAATTATCCGCCCAAGCTTCATCGTTCACTACACCCAACCGCATTTGTCCAATATTAGACCTGACACCGTGTTCGCAGGCTGCGCGCGCAGGTTCGCTGAACAGGCCGGCAAGAATGAGTAACACCGCCAACGCTGACCGAATCCAGATTTGAAACAACGACTTCATTCCTTCTTGCGGTTACGGGCACCCAGATTCATCAATACATTCCAGACGCCCATGAGTGGAGGACCTTCCTCGACTTCTACCACGCACTGTTCGTGGCCCGCCGTCTCGATTTGAAGCTCGCGCAGCTTGTTCTTCCTAACGCCAGTCGCAACCATCTTTACGAAGTCAGCCTTTACGCTCCAAACATCCCGAACAGGTAGAGTTCGGGTCCTTTCACCCCAGCGCCAGACAAGTCTTTCGGTGGTGAGGAGGAGCCATTTATCGTGGCTCTCGGTGCTCCCAACCACAGGCAACTCGCCCTCATGCAACGGAACCTCGGAAAGCAGCGTCTCCCGCTGGCCCGGTTCCAAATTGTCAAACAGGCGGGTGTAACGTCCATCGTGGCCTTTCCGTCTGAAAATGGCGGCCATCGCGTCTTTCAGCTTTTCTGTCTCGCTCATAATCAATGAACTTCTCCTTGGAGCAGGATCGATCTGGGGTTGATTTGCCGGAACTGGAACCCTAGTCGGCCAGCAACCCCGGGACTGATGTTCAAAAGCTCCTGATGGAGAGGGGGCAGGTCTCAACATCAGACATTCGTTTCATCACCTCCGCCATCGCCTTCTGCAACGCTTTGTCCTCGGCTACTCGCTCCGCCAACTGCGGCACCTTGCCGCGCGCCGTGACATGATGGCAATCGTCGGCCATCTCGATTCGTATCGTTTGTCACCTCAACCATCTGCTCCCGTTCGATCTGCACTAACGTCTTGTCGCGCCCTGCAATAATTCAATCGCATCCAGCACGTCGTGGCGCACCTCGTAAATGCCACGGGGTTTTGCCTTCGATGCCTCGCGCAGGCCGACTCCGTAAACGATCACACCAGCGTCCCCCGCCACTGATGAGAGTTCGAACGAGCAGATGCCGTCGCGCACGGTGACCCGCCCCGCCGGGACAGCCACCGGACCCTTCACATCGGTTCCCGGTGAGGCGTAAGGCGCGTCGTTGACGAGGAAACGAGAGTAGGAACGGCCATGATGGGATAAGTCGTCATAGACCCGGAGTGACAGGTCATAGAGGCCATCCTTCAGTCCCGTCTTGATCGTAACCTTCAACTTCGACGGCTTGCTGCCGCGGCTGGCCAGCCAGCTTTCCGTCGGCGACCATGACCAGCCTTCTGACTTCTCCAACTGAAGCATTTGGATCGTGTAGTTGCTGCCGGCACCCGCAATGGTGTCTGCGAACTCATGCGCCCGGGCCAGCGCGCGCCGGCCTTTGGCCACAGCCGATGAGTGGTTCTTGTCCGCTGAATCGACCAGACGTTCCAGCATTCGCAGGCAATCGTAATCTTCCGCGCCTTCGCGCATCAGTTCCCAGCGAACCGTGGGCACGATGCGGTCGAAAATCGGTTGTTCAGGCTCGCCGCGGCGCAGCGGTGGATAAAAGAAGTAGCCATCGCCGTGGCGATACTTGTAGGTGACGCCCGGCAGCAGGAAGTTCGGTCTCTCCCACGGCGTCGTGGTCTGGCCCCAATATGTCGCGAGATAATAGAGATACCCATTGGCGTTACGCCGCCACACGTCCCAGAACATCGCGCGGTTGATCATGCCCGAATGCGAGATGAGACAGAAATCCTTCACGTCGTAGAGCCAGTAGTCGGCGCCCTTCTTGCGCTCCGCCGCCGCCACGTCTTCGCGGTACAGCGTGCAGTATGGAACCCACACCGAGATGAGGGACTTGCCGTCATCCGCCAGTTCCGCAAGCTTCGGGCGGTTTGCCGGGTCGTAAGTCAGCGCCGTGCGAATGCGTGGATCAGCCTGGCGGATGAGCCGGCAGATGTCCTTCAAAACCTCCATGTCAGACTCGGGCGGTTCGTCTGTAACGTAATAGATCGCACGGTCCAGCCAGCCTTTTTCGGCCAGGTGCACCGCGATCTGCCGGAACACGCTCACGACGAGCCGGTCGAAAACGGGATTGATCGCACCGTCCGCGCCACGCCGTTCGACAACCGCGCCCTTGGCGTCCGCGAACCGAAGGTAGATCCCCTCCTTCTTGCCGTCCTTGACGCGCCGTGTCCAGAGATACGGCGCAAAGTTGAATGCGCTGAAGGCCTGCCTCTGGTTGAAGTAACGTTCCCCTTCGCGGTCAAATCCCGTGAAGTCCAGCTTCGCCTCCCCCGTCGGCTTGCCATCAGATCCTTTGACGAACTCCCATTTGATTGCGGCGTCCGGCAACGGGTTGAAAGCCATCGTGCTTGGGGCATAAAGAAATGGCGACATTCGCGCGCGAATGTATTCGTCAAAGTAGGCGCGGATGACCCTCTCCCTGTCCTCGCGGGTCTTGCAGCCGTGGGCTTTGTAGATATTCGCCGACGCCAGCCCGACCATGCTCTGAAGGATCGGCCGATTCGGCAGGGCAAAGTCGCGCACGCGCAATTCCACCGCAACGGTCGCAAGCGTCCCACTGCCATCCAGCAATCGTACCCGGCCACGATAAATCCCCGCCCGCGCAGCTTCGGGAACAGTTACCGTCAGCCAGAACACCAGGTTTTCGCCCTGCCCCACTCTGAAACGATCCTTCGCGGCGTCAACAGGGGGCAACGGGTCCGGCAGAAAGTTGGGATGCTTTGAAGCCTCCGCCGGATCGAACGGCGCGTTGACGTCCACCCACTCCACCTTGCGCACGCTGATGCAGGCCGCGGGCAAAGCCGCGCCTCCTGCGGCTCTCAAATCCTCCAACGCCACCGAAAGGTTCTCAATCGGCCGGCTTGCCCGGGCCACTACTTGAAACGACTCCGATTCGTTTCGGGCACACTCGATGGCAACCCGCCCTGCCCTCCACTCAGCGGTTGGCTCACGAGTTTGTGTGATCTTCTCAATGGCCGCGACGCCGTAAGCTTTCAGTGGAGGCGGTGCGGCCGAGCACAGCATCGGGCCACAGAGACTTGTCAGGAGTAGCACCGCAATGATCCGGTTCATAGATAGTGAAGATGCGTGGGCACAAACGCTAATGCGTGGTGCCGACGACAGCAAGCCAGATCAGGTTGCTGAAAACCGGTCGTCGTTGTTGCGGACGGCTGCTGATTGCCAGCCAGCCTTCTTCACTTAAAGGTCAGTGTGAAGGCAATGTCCTTGGTCTCTGGGGACTTCAGCGTGACCGCCACGATGTCTTTCGTTTCAGCGACTGCTGTGCACGCCGACGCATCTGCAACTTTCGCTGCGTCGAAACTGCAGGCCGAGGGGACACGGAAACGCATTGTCATCGGTGAGTTCTTAACGACTTTGACAGTTCCCTTGAGGCACTTGCCCGTCTCCTGCCATTCGATGTTCTTCAGTTCCACCGCGCCTTGCGTGATGTGGCGGTCACTGCTGATGAACTGGGGATGTGCCTTCGCGCGATGAATTGCGA
Source organism: Verrucomicrobiota bacterium (assembly GCA_016235595.1). Taxonomy (GTDB): domain Bacteria; phylum Verrucomicrobiota; class Verrucomicrobiia; order CAIQCK01; family CAIQCK01; genus CAIQCK01. The sequence continues at coordinate 32,934 of JACRJX010000040.1, read as the reverse complement.
GCAGCCGCACACCATGCTTGGGCACTGGCATTTCGAAGTGGCCTTTGCGAGCGCCTTGGAATGAGTTGGTCCAGAATTCATAGAGCAAATACTCCGCGTCTGACGCCAGACCCAGTTCCGCAAAATCAAAACCGATGGCCGCATCGTTCTCCGTCCAGTTGAACAAGGCCACCACATCCCAATCCTCAAAGGGCCGGCGCACTTTCAAGTCCCACACCGGCCGCATGTCGAAGATCGGATAGAGGTTCAGTGGGCGCACGTTGCAGACGGGCAGCGACTGTTGCAGCAGCCGCATCCGTTCAGTCTTGAGCCCGGCCAGTTTGTCGCCGGAGAACATCATCTGCCCGGGCAATGCCACCACGGTCGTAGCGAGCCGCGCCTGTTCGATCTCAAGGAAATCGCCCACCAACAAGGTGTCGGGATCGGCAAAGAAAACGATGTTGTGCGCAAAAACCTGGTTCAGCGTGCATCGCGCCTGGCTGAGCAGATTAGGCCATTTCGGCGGTTGATTGGGATGGACAATGTCAGCTCCCGTCCGCGAGGCGTCCGCATAGGCCGCGTCCGGGCCCGTGAAATGTCCCTGACATGCGAGAAACACGCGGTCCTCGCCAATGCCGTCGCGGAACGCCTTGACGCAACGTTCGAAGGGGTTGGGACAAGCAGGGTCTTTGAACGTGGCCCGAATTTCGGGGCGCTCAAAGAAATGGGCGCAATATCCCTTGCTCCGGCCCGACATGCCATCAATCTTGAAATACTCGTAGCCCCAATCGCGCGAGGCGACGCGGTGTATCTCGCGCAGATAATCAATCACCTCCGGCTGGGAAGGATCGATCGTATAGGTGCCATTCCAAGTCGAGAGCGGCTTTCCCGTTTTGTCGTGCAGGAACCAGCCCTTGTGCGCTTCATAGAACTCCTTGCTGCCCGTGCCGAACGGCGCCGTCCAGATGCCGGGGCGGAAACCGAGCGCACGAATGTCGTCGGCCAGCTTCTTCATGCCCAGCGGGAACTTGCGCGGGCTGGGTTTCAGGCTGAGGTTGTCGAAATGGCTTACCGGCAGCGTGTCGGAGTTATCCTGCCATGATTCGATGGACCAGAACTCCATCCCGAAGGGCTGCAAATGCTCCTTGCCCACCCGAGCCTCGGCCAGATTGTCGTCCGCCGTCGCCCTGTCGAAGTAAGTATTCCATGACATCCATCCGGTGGGTGGCGAGGGGCACCGCTTGCGATTGATCGGCTTGTAGTATGGCACGTATCGGTTGCGGTAATAATTCCGTTCCAGTGTGAATGACCAGGTTGCCTCCGCCGTTTCATCGATCCGTCCCCGCAGTTCCAGCCCGTAACGGCCATCGCCCTTCGTCGTAAGCCGGTTGAAAGCGGCGCGCACCAGCAACGCCCGGTCGCGCTCGGGGTCAAACAGCGAGTCGTTCAACGCGGAATCCGCATTCCCCGATGCCAGATGGAGAACCCGTCCACCCTTGGCCGCCTGCGTATTGCACGCGAAACTGTCCGGTGTGAAACGGACCTCGCCGTGGAATGCCAGTTCGCCCGCATAGGACTGCGCCGTCCGGTGGTTGACGAGGAGGGACAGCCGGTCACCGTTGTTTTGGAAGGAGATGTATCCCTGCACGTCGCCCTTGGTGTCCAACAACGCGAGGCGGTTCTGAATCGCATCCCGGGGCGCGACGACCTTCCACGTCTTTCCCTGGGTGGTGAAATCGAGGCGGCCACTGATCCTGACCTCCCCGCTCTTCTGGACAACGTCCAGCCGTGAACTGGACTCATCAAACTCTACCTGCCAGTTTCCAAGAATCAGGCTTATGAGAACCGCCGTTGTTTGGATCATGGATAATTCCTTCGAATGTCAGCCAATAGCTATGGGGTTATTCAATCCCGAGATGGCGCTGCATTTCCTCGAGCGACACACCTTTGGTTTCCGGCATGTATCGCAAGACCAGCACCAGTTGCAGGAGCATCATCGCGGAGAAGAAGATGAAGGGCGCGCTGCTGGAAACCCTGGCCGTGACGACAGGGTAGCCGAACTGGATCAGCGTGCACCACGCCCAATGGGTCAGGCTCCCCAGCGCCTGACCGCGGGCGCGGACACGATTCGGGAAAATCTCGCTGATGAATACCCAGATGACCACGCCTGACGAGGAAGCGAAGAAGGCCATGAATCCCATGAGGCTGGCCAAGACCAACATCTGGTTGTTCATGTGAAAGGCGAAAGCCGCAATGCCCTGGCAGATGACCATGCCGCAAGTCCCAACGAGCAGCAGCCGCCGCCGGCCAAAGCGATCAATCAGCGTCATGCCGAGGATCGTGAAAACCAGGTTTGTTACACCGATGATGACTGATCCAGCCAGGGCGCTGGTCTGCCCCGCGCCGACCGCCTTCAGAATCTTGGGGCCGTAGTAGTTCACGGTGTTGATGCCGGACAACTGGTTGAACGAAGCCACCATGAAGGCCAGCAGGATCGGCAGGAGGTATTTCCGCTGGAAAAACGATTCACTAATCGCGACCGTCTTCTCATGCAGTGATTCGACGATTTCCTGCAGCACGCCAGCGGCGTCGGTATTGCCCAGCTTCTGGAGCACCGTCAGGGCCTCATCGCGGCGGTGTTTCTCCACCAGCCAGCGCGGGCTTTCGGGAATCGGCAGCAGGAACAGGAAGAAGAGCACGGAGGGCACAGCGACGATGCCCAGCATCCACCGCCAACACTCGGGGTCACTCCCCGTATACCGGTCGATCAAGAAATTGGAGATGTAGGCCACCAGCAGCCCGACCACGATGTTGAACTGGCTCATGGCCACCAGCCGGCCGCGTGCGTGCGGCGGCGAAATCTCTGCAATGTACAGGGGGGCCACCACCGAAGCGCCGCCGATGGCCAATCCGCCGATCAGACGGAAGACGAGCAGCGAGGTCCAGTCCCAAGCCAACCCGCAACCCAAAGCAGAAACGAAATACAGCACCGCCAGACACATCAGAATCGGTTTGCGTCCGTACCATTCCGACGGTTTGCCCGCGATCAGCGAGCCAATGATGGTCCCGAACAGCGCACTGGACACGGTGAAGCCGAGCGCGACGTCACTGAGGTTGAATCGTTTTTCCAGCATCTCGGTCGTGCCGGAAATCACCACGGTATCGAAGCCAAACAAAAACCCCGCCAACGCGGCCACAAGCGTGCTGCCCAGTAGATAGAAGTTAATTTTCATAGGTTTGTTTTTTTGCATTCATTTGCTTTCGACACCGCTTGAAAAAGAATAGCCCGATCGTCCGGAATTATTCGCCATAAATATGCCGGCCGATGACATGATTCTGATACACCTCATCGAGTTCGCAGAAATAACCGCTCCAGCCCCAGACGCGGACGACCAGATTCTTATGGCGTTCAGGGTGCCGCTGGGCGTCGCGGAGGGTGTCCACATTCAGCGTATTGAGTTGCAGTTGCTGGCAACCGGACTGCACAAACGCCCGCACAAACATGCCCACCTTCCGCGTGCTCTCCTGCCCGCGGAACAAGCTGTCGGAAAGCTCCATGGTCAGCGGCCCGCCATTGCAGACGCGGCGGTAATTCAACTTGCCGTAGCTCTGCAGCGCGCTCAACGGACCGCTCACTGCCACACCCGGCGACGGCGCCAGCGACGAGCTGAAGAACTCGCCCGCCCGGCGGCCATCCGCTGTGGCACCGACCACCGGTTCGCGCATGCCGGCGTGGCCACGCGCCAGCCAGACGTAATACATGGCGGACCCACTCCCGGCACGAAACCGCCCGCCCCGGCCGTTGTCGCCCGCTGCCGCGCAGGCGTCGGCAAACAGATCGAACAGCTTCACCAACAACGCGTCGACACGATCATCGTGGTTGCCAACCTTCGGCCCGTCATTGCGGAGTTGCTGGCGCAGCGCTTCATCCTCGGCAAAATTCGTGTCCAGCGCGCGCAGCAACCTGTCGGCGGGAATCAGTTTCTGATCAAGAACGAGGGTTTGCACCGCCGCGAGCGCGTCAGCGGCATTGGAAGAGGCGGCCCCGTGAATGCCGAAGTTGTTATACTTGAGACCGCGCGACAGATCGCGCCCCTGCTCCAGACAGCCGTCCATCAGCACTGAGTAATACGGCGCCGGCGGCAGGAAAAGCTTGCGGCTGGCTTCGGCCAACACCTTCACCTGAGCCTTCAGGTCGGTGCCAATACGCTCCAGTATTTTCTCGAATGACTCGCCCGCAGCCAGACCGGCGCGGATGGCTTTATCCACGGCGGCCGGCAGCGAAGCCGCGCCGATATTGACAACCTCCATGCCGCGTCCCGGTATGATGAACTCCCAGCACGCTGCCACGGTGTAATCCCGGGCGTCCTCTTCTGCGTAGCCGGCGGCTACGAGACCGGGGATGACGACCTCGTCGTTGGCGTATTGAGGGAAACCGAGCCCGATGCGCGTCAGTTCGGCCGCGAGGGCCAGCAAGTCGAGATCGGTATGGCGGTCCACACGCAGGTTGATCTTTGGGTCGATCAACGCCACCGCGCGCGCGACACGCAACACCATGGCCGTGAGCGGATTCACGCCATTGCTGCCATCCCGCCGCATGCCGCCGAGCATGAGGGACTGGCCGTTGTCACCCTGCTGGATGCCGGGATAGAGATCGCTGTCCTTGTTGAGGGAGATGAAGAACTCGGCCAACAGTTCCTCCGCCGCTGATTCGTCGAGCCGGCCAGCCTCCAAGTCGGCTTGCAGGTAAGGCCACATGTATTGATCAAAACGCCCCAAGCCGCAGTGATAATGGCCGCTCAGCCAGAGTACGGCGTGGCACAATCGCAGGGATTGCAGCGCCTCACGGAACGTAGTGGCCGGCTGCGCAGGAACGCGCTCCAGAACAGCAGCGACATCCTGCCGACCCAACTGCCGGGCCGTTGCCGCGTAGCGCCGCGCCAGATCCATGACGGCATCCATCGTTTCGATGGCGGCGTCCAGGAATTCCACGGCCTCGGGATTGGATGATTGCCGTGCCCGCGTGGCAAGCGCGACCTGTTTCCGGCCCATCAACCCCTGGGTGAGAATCATGCCCCAATCCGCACAGATGTTGCTGATGGGACCCAACTCGTGCAGGGTCACGCCGGCCGTGAGGGCGCGCAACTTCTCCTCCGTGAAGAGCGGGGCGACTTTGCAAACCGTGCGCGTGAAGACGATCCGCTCGTCCGGTTCGATGACAACGGTTTGTGCCGCACACATTCGGCTGGTCAGGCGCGCAGCCCGGCGCATCCACGACAAGCCTTCCGCGTCGCACTCAGGTTGCACTTCGACCGTCTGGGTATCCCGGAGTCGCCGCTGCTCGCCGGCGCGGATACGCTGTTTCATCGCGGCCAACCGGGGCGATAGTTCCGTCAAACGGGCGTTGCCGCCGGGAGATGATTCAATGGTTTTCATGCTAGCGCGGCTTCCACATTGAGTTCTTGAAAAGGTTTGAGATTGGCTTGCGGCGCGACGCTTTCGTCGTACGCCGGCCGCCATTCCAGACCGCAGGCGGCGTACTTGCCACCGGCGGCGCGGTTGTAGGGAAGCAATTCCACGCGCGGCCGCTTGGGCAGTTCGATCACCCGCTGGGCGATGGCGCGTAGGTTCTCCGGCGTATCGGTCACGCCCGGTATGAGAGGCACGCGGATGATGAACTCGGTTTTCATCGAAGCCAGTGCGGCGAGGTTGCGAAGAATCGGCTGGTTATCCACACCTGTCCAACGGCGATGGGCTTCAGCGTCCATCAACTTGAGGTCAAACAGCACCAGGTCGCACTTCCCCGCCACCAGCCGGAAGTCTTCCTCCGTTCCATAGCCGGAGGTGTCCAGTGTGACGTGCAGCTCCTCCAGCCGATCGATCACCGCAGCCACAAACGCGGCCTGCATCAGCGGTTCGCCACCGGAGAATGTCACCCCGCCGCCATCACGCAGGAGCAGCGCCTGGCGATTCAGAATCGTCGCAAGTTCAAAAGCGGTGTAGCTCTGGCCAACCGGTCGCTCTCCGCCAGCGCCACGCATGACCTGGGGTTCTGGAGAAAGTCCTTCGGGATTGTGGCACCAGGCACAGCGCAAAGGACAGCCCTTCAGGAAGACGGTGGTTCGGATGCCGGGCCCATCGTGAACGGTCAATTCCCGGAGGTCGAATACCACACCCGTCGGGACGGTTGCGACTGTCGGCGTCTTCCTGGGACCTTTTTTGATTGCGCGCATCATTCCTGATTTACCGTGGCCATGATACCGCTGCCGGGCCGTGTAAAAATGAGTTCGCTTGTCCTGAATATTGAGATCTATTGCGGCCAGAACTACCCATAAAACAGGCGTGGTCGCTTGTGCAACGCAAATTGCTTGAGAATCATTACGCTTCGCTAAGCCAGCTCGCCGACTGATGGGCTTGCCGGAACTGGCCGGGCGTCTGGCCGATCTCACGTTTGAAAAGCACGCTCAGGTATTCGGGATGCTCGATGCCGGTCGCTTCGGCGATATGGGGCAGCGTCCAGTCCGTGTCCGTCAGCAGTTGTCTGGCGCGACGCAGTTGCACCTCACGGATTTCCATCTGCGGCGACCGGCCCAGGTGCTTGCGAAAACGACGCTCCAGGACCGAGCGTGAACAGCGAACCGCGTTCATCACGTCTGCCACCTGAATGCCCTGACAGGCATGCTCGCGGATAAACCGCACCGCGCGGACGACGAGAGCATCATCCACAGCGAAGACGTCCGAGGACTGCCGGGTGGCGACGCCTAGGGGTGACACCAGCAGGTTCGACTCCCCTGCCTTTCGGCTAGACATCAGGCGATCGAGCAACGTCGCGGCTTCGAAACCGATGCGTTCGGCATCCGGGACGACGCTCGATAGCGGCGGATTGCACAGTTCGCAAAAGGTCACCGCATTGTCTACGCCGACGACCGCTATCTCATCCGGCACCGGTATGCCCACATGCCGGCAGGCGTCCAGGACATGCTGCCCGCGAACGTCATTGCACGCCATGATGCCCACCGGGCGCGGCAATGTGCGCAACCATTGCGCGATCCGGTTCCGTTCCTCCTGCCACGAATGCTCGCGCAGCCCTGCCCATGGCGACTCATAAAGGCTCTCCGCCCTCACCAATCCCTTTGCCCCATCGAGAAATCCATCGCGGCGCTGCTGCGACCAGGTTTCACCGCTGAAACCACAAAAAGCCAGATGGCGGAAGCCCCGTTCACGCAAGTGCTCCGCCCCCAGCCGGCCGATTGCATACATGTCCGAGCCGACGCGAGGCAGCCCCAGCTCTAGATACATGTCGTTGAGGTCCACGACGGGCAACCTGCGGCGCTGGAATATCCGGGCCCATTCCGGCGTGGTCGAACGGCAAATGACGCCGTCGCCACGCCATTGGGACAACCATTCCGGCGGGGGCATGCGCAATTCGCGCTCATCAAGGAACACCGACCACGCCGCATGCGTCTTGAGGTAGCGGGAGATGCCGCGCAGGATCTGGCGTCCATAAACCACGGAGGTCTCCACGATCAGGGCCACATTCGGCCGCCGTGTCCTCCAGGGCGTTTGCACTAATGGTTTGGAGCGCATGTTATCGTTCACTGCCCAACCGCTCTTGTCTGATGTTGAGATCTGACACCGTGTCTCATTCTCGTTACGTGGCCGGTGGTGGTGATGGTGGGCGCTCAACTCTCAATGGTCGTGCCATGCCTGCGAGAATCTGCCAACGCTCGTTTCAGGTCGAGCGATATGTCTGATGTTGAGACCTGACCCCAATTCGCGAGATGATTAGGTATTTGATTGGATCGTTCATGGTTCGCTTTCTTTTCTTTCAACCTTCGAGGGACACCAGAAGTATTCCGTTTTCGGCAGCCATTTCCATTCGCTACCCTCTTTGATAAACGTCTCACACTCAACGCGCCTCCTGTCTTCCCCCTTGCGTGCGTCTCTCAACTCCCACACTTTACACTTCGTCGCTTCAAGACCTGCTGGAGCCGGTATCATCTCTTCCTCTATGAACTCTCTAAGTCCCGATAATACGGGAACGCTCCAGGTCCGTGTTCTTTCCTTAGAGGATAGTTTGGACAACCTATCATGCAAGAGCCTTTCCACTTCTTTGTGGGAAAGCCTACCCTTGACAGATATAGCATAGGTTCTTACGAGTTCCGAGACTAGTCGATATCTTAACGCTTGCCCCACTGCCAAATAAGCCGTTGTTGGGGATGATAAATCATACACTGGCCTGTCGTGCTCGTAAGCATCTGGCATCCATTTCCAAGCTGTTTGCTTGGCCACACGCACAAAACGCTCTTTGCGAATGATCTTACCATCTGACCACCGAAGATGAAGTACTTGATACAACCGACCCTCTGCTTCTTCGCTTGCATCAATTGACTCCTTGAGAATCTCGGCGTCACAAAAGAACTGCGCAACGCGGGATGGCGCGGCATTCGCTAGCGCCTCGGAATTCACACCATACCTTGGCATGTGACCACCTTTGCCTTCCCATATTTCTTTCACGAACACATCGTAGGGAATCTCCGCTGTTCCGGCAATCATACTGCAATATGCCTTTGGATCGTTATTCTGAATTGCCTTGCCCAATGACCTGAACGTTGTCGTTGGAGAGGTTTGGTCATACTGGTCAGCACCCAGAATTCCGAAGGGGTGAAGACACAGAATCGCCACAACGACTAGTGCCAGCGAAAAACTACGAGAATTGCATTTCGCACAGTGGAACATCGGAACATGATGGAGGTTCATAATGTTACCTATAATATGGCAAATGGCGGGGGCATTATTGGATTCACCATTTCAGTTTCCACCCGTTTCGCAACACTCGCCAGCGTGTCTTCTCATGGCGTCAACTCCCGACTCTTGATGGACGGATCCTGTCCCACCAGTTTCTCCTTCAATGCCGTGTCTGTCATCGCCTTCCGTTCCAATTACTTTACCAGATGCAATACGCCGCTGCCATCCCGATAACCCAAGTCCCCCCCCCCCCCGCATCCATCGACCTTCCGTTTCGCGCGCGACCCGTTCTCTCACTCGGTTTTGCACGCGTTGAACGCCTTGCCACTCGCTCCGCCGCACATCTTCACTGTGGCCCTACTCCACCACGTCAAAACCTGCACCCGGTTGCTGGCGGCGTCAGAGGCGCGCACTCATCAGCCCCACCCCGCCTTTTCTCGAACCGTGAAAGAAGCTATGAATCGCAGGCTTGAGTGTGCTAAACAACAGACGAACATCATGCTCAGGTTCACGGCTCACATCCAGAGGTTGAAGCATATGAATCTCACTTCCCGGCGCAGTTTTCTCAAACAAACAGCATCGGCTTCGGCAGCCTTTGTGGGTGCCAGCTTCTGCTCTTCCCCCTGGTCGCGGGCGGCTGGCGCCAACGACGATATTCGACTGGGCATCGTCGGCGTCGGCTCACGAGTGAAGATTGGTGGAATGGGCAGGAATGAAATCCGCAGTTTTCGAAAGGTGCCCGGCGTTCGCATCGTTGCGCTCTGCGATGTTGACGAGGCCAATCTTCGCCCGGAAGTGGAGAGTTTCCAGAAACGCAACGAGAAGGTTGCCGCCTACTCCGACGTGCGCAAGCTTTTGGAAAACAAGGACCTTGACGCCGTCGTGGTCACCACGCCCAATCACTGGCACGCGCTGGTGACGATCTGGGCCTGTCAGGCCGGCAAGGATGTGTATGTACAGAAACCCGCTTCATACAACATCTTCGAAGGCCGGAAGATGGTCGAGGCCGCCCGCAAGTATAACCGCATCGTGCAATGCCCCAACGGTTCGCGTGCTCAGAACGGTTATGCGGAAGCGCTGGACTACGTCCGGCAGGGAAAGCTCGGCAAGGTGCTGAAGGTCCACCATGTGCACTTCGCGCCGCGATGCAGCATCGGCAAGGTCGGCGCACGCAAACCGATCCCCTCCACTCTCGACTACAATCTTTGGTCCGGCCCCGCCCCCATCCTTCCGGTCGTGCGCGAGAACCTGCACTACGATTGGCACTGGCAATGGCCCTACGGCAACGGCGAACTCGGGAACTGGGGCATCCACCACCTGGATGGCTGCCGGCTGTTTGTCGGCGGCGGCCTGCCACGGCACGTCATCAGCATCGGAGGACGTTTCGGTTACGAGGATGACGGCCAGACGCCCAATACGCTGATCGTCTATTACGACTACGAGCCGGCGCCGGTTCTCTCCGAGTTTCGCGCCCTGCCAAAGGACAAGTCCTTCCTGGCCAACGCCGTTGCCGGAAAAGACACGTGGGGTCCCAACGCGATGGACTCGTATCAGGGAATCCCGGTTGGCAAGGTCATTCATTGCGAACACGGATACGTGATCAGCACTGTCAGCAGCCATGTCGCCTTCGATGCCAGCGGCAAGGAAATCGTGAAGTTCAAGGCGAACACACCCCCGCAGAACCAGAATTTCATCGAAGCCGTGCGCAGCCGCCGCTCGGACGATCTGGTGAGCGATGTGCTTCAAGGGCATCTCTCGGCCGCATTGGTCCATCTGGGCAACATCTCTCACCGTCTCGGCAAGGCCACGCCTGCCGCCGATATCCATCAGCGCATCGCGGGCAACAAGGAGATGTCCGCCGCCTACGAGCGATTCCAAGCCCATCTGTCGGCCAACGGAGTTGACATCAACAAGACGCCCGCCACCTTGGGGCCGATGCTCACTTTCGACCCGGACACGGAGCGTTTCACCGGCGAGTTCAGCGAGCCGGCGAATCAGCTCGTTTCCCGGGAATATCGTGCGCCGTTTGTGGTGCCAGAAAAAGTGTAATCGAAAGATCGAGAAAACCATATGACTACCAACAACCCAGGAATCACTCGCAGACATTTTCTGAGCCGCAGCGTCGGAGCCGCTGTGGGTGTTTGCTCACTTGGCGCGCTACAACGCTCGCCGCTGCTGGCGGCGGAGTCGCCCGCCAAATCAAAGTTGCGGTTCGGTCTGGCGACATACACATGGGGAAAGGACTGGGACATCCCCACGCTGATCACCAACTGCAAGGCGGCCGGTGTGTATGGCGTGGAACCGCGAACGAGTTCCAAGTATGCCCATGGTATCGAGCTGACGCTCAGCGCATCCGAACGCGCGGAAGTGAAGAAACGGTTTGCTGATAGTCCCGTGCATATTGTGAGCATCGCCAGTGGCGAGCGCATGGACTGGCCCGACCCGGAGAAGCTCAAGGCGGCCATCGAGGCGGCCAAGGCGCATCTTCAGTTGAGCCACGATGTGGGCTGCAACGTGGTGCGCGTGTTTCCCAACCAGTTTCACCGCGACGTCCCGCACGAGAAGACCATCGAACAGATTGCGCGGTCGTTGAATGAACTCGGCGCCTTCGCCGCCAACGTGGGCCAGGAAGTTTCCTTCGAAGCCCATGGCCCGGCAGGAGAACTGCCCACGATGCGCGCCGTCATGGACCGCGTGACCCATCGCAGTGTGCGTGTGCGCCTCAATTGCGATCCCCGCGACGCAAAGGGCGACGGTTTCGTCGCGAATTTCAACCTGGTCAAGAACCTCCTCTCCAAGGTCATTCACCTCCACGACGTGTGCTCTCCGAAGTATCCCTACCAGACCATGGTTGATCTGCTCGTGAAGGCGAACTGGGAAGGATGGGCGTTGGCGGAAATGGACGAGAAGGTTCCCGACCGCGTCAAAGCCCTGACCGAGCAGCGTCAGGCCTGGGAGGCGATGATCGAGAAAGCGCAACGCGCCTGACCGGGTCTACTTCCACAGGTCGTTGATAATGTCCACGGTCCTGTCGACCAGCATTTGTCCGCCTTCCGGACCGATGATGTTGCTCTGTGGGATGGCCGAATAATGCCCGTGGGCTTGGGCGCGTTCGGTTGGCAGGTAACTGCCAAAGCCGGACATCTGGACGATGAATGTCTGCTTTGCTTTCGACCGGGCCTTGATGCGAATGCCGTATTCGCAATACAGCTCGAACGGATTTGAACAGACAACCAGGTCGCCAAGCCGGACGACGTGAATCTCGACCGGATACGTCGCGCCGGGGTTCTTCTGCAATTCCTCGTAGCGTTTGATGACGCCGTAATGCCAGTCTCTGGCCATGAAGGCCACCTTGGGTGCGCAGGCCGGATCCTTTTTGAGCTGCGCCATGACTTTGTCATACGCCTCCCGGGCTTCACGGTATTGGGCCTCGGAAATCCTGGACAGCGGCAGTTGAAGCGTGACTGCGGAATGTTTCAGCAGCGGTTCCGCGAACTTTTCCTTCTGCGCGGCGTCGAGTGTCTGGCTGACGGAAATGTCGATGCGCCGGGCCACTTCCTGCAGTTCGTCGATTCCACGCAAGGCGCGCATCCGTGCGTTGGCGGCCTTGTGCACAATCGGGCGCGGAGACATATCCCCCGCCGCAGAACCCCACCCCAGAACAACAACCTTCTCACCGTATCGGGCCTTCAGCTTGTCGCGAACCGGGAGCCAATAGTCCGCGTTAACGGCAGACTGACTCTCAACAACCTGCGAGGGACAGGCAACGTTGACGATGATGGCTCGCAGTTTGTCCTGCCGGTCAAAAAAGAAAATGGAACCGATATCATCGTCGTCCATTCCCTCCAAATGGATGAAGTCCGGTTGATTCGTGTTTCCATACATTTTCGCCGTGCCGTTTGCGTAAACAGCCCGTCGACTGAAGCCGATGCTATTCCGGTCCAGCCCATACGCCATTCGTGCCGGAGCGAGGTTTTTCCAAGCGGCCACAATCCCGTCGCTGATCTTGTCGGCGAGATAAGCCAGCGTCTCCACGACGGTCATCGTTTGCGGATTGACCGGTATGCCCGGCGCGCCCAGTTGCAGAACCGGCGCGGTATGTGTGTGAGTGGCTGTGAGGACGATGTTCTGAAGGTTGATGGACTTGTCCTTTTTCGCCACCGCATCTCTGATCGCTTTGACGAAGATTTCCGGCAACTGCAATAGGTCCAGCGAGACAAAGGTTGTCGAGACTTCGCCGGAGCGCAATGCGACGATGTTGGCCGTCAAAGGCGTGTCTGGATGGGTCGAAAGCCGCAACCCGAATTGCCCCCACAGGGCAACGGCTTTGTTCGGTGTGATGTCGACCGACGCGGTTCCGACCTGTAGTTCAGCACCGAACAACACGGCTGGGGCCAAGAGGCAAACAAGCACTCCGCCGCACACCGCTCTGAATGCGCCACTGGGCAAAGGCATTTTCATTGAAGGCTCCTTTCGGAATAGATGCCACTTGTAATCGAACGAGACACGGAAGGATAGGAATTTTGATTCCAGCCGCGAAATCTTTAGCGCACCACCACGTCGAAGTATTCCTTGTTCTGCTTGTCGTCGGTGGCGGTGATGGTCGCATGGCCTTTGTGCAGACCTTTGACCGCTCCATTCTCTGCGGTTGCCACGGCCTTGTCGCTTGAACTCCACACAAGCTCACCGCTGAGTTCTGACCGCAGCGTCCGTGTGTCGCCCGGACTCATCGTTATCCGCGAGTCATAATGGAAGGTGCGATTAAAACCCGCTCCGACCTTGATGAGCGTGAACTTCTTCTCCCGCTTGTTGAGCGACACAACATCAAAACTGCACTCGGTCACGGTGTTGACCTTCCGCCGGACAACGTCGTCATTATACCGCGCATCGCAGTTCACCACGACGTGGGCGACATTACCGTCATAGATGAATCGGTCCTGGTGATAGTGTCCTGCGAAGAATGCCGCGAGCACACCGCTGCTCTTCGTGAAGTCAGCTTTCAGATCATAATTGTAACGCGCGACCGTGCCCTTGAACGCATATGGCTTGTGCTGCGCGAAGGCATTGACGATTCCTCGCAGCACCTCAAACGGCGCGCAATCACGAGGACCGCGTTTGCCGATGGCAACACTGGCATGCATGAACATCACCAGCGTCCAGCCTTCCGACGGCAGCACGAGAGCTTCGTCGATAAGCCATTGGGCTTGACGGGGTGAGAACCCGCTGATGGCAGTCCAGGTCGTGCGGTCGTTGGAGTGCCGCTCCCAGCCGTTAAGTCCGATGTAGCGAATCTTCTGTTCGGGATTGTCGAAATAGAAGTAGCCGCCCAGCCGATTGTTGTTGTCGAAGTGCGTGTAACTCTCCTGACGTTTCATCAGGATGGAGAATCGCTCTTCGTCCGAAGCCGTATAAGCCTTGGGATGCTTCTTGTCGGAGATATCCTTGATGATGATGTCGTGGTTGCCCATGACGTTGTACACCCTGGCATACGGGGAGACATACGTGTCGTAGGATTCGACCTGCCTGCGAGCGCAATCATACATGTCACTTTCCTTGCCAAAGGCGACGACGGCGTCGCCCCCAAAAATGACCTTGTCTACCGACGTGCGACGGCAAATGGCCTGCGCAAGTCTGGCTGAAAGCATCGAGTTGACCTGCGTGTGCGTGTCGGCAACGAAGATGAACGCGTCGCCATCCGTTCCCGTGGATTTCTTACACTGGTTGATCGCTGCAATTTTATCGTCAAGGTGAGACGCCATGTAGTCGGGGACGACATTCCCCTGCGCATAGACACTTGCTCCTATCGCCAACCAACCAAGTAAAAGGAGCGCGAGTTGCCGCACATTCGAGCGATGAGTGTTATTGCCCGCTGCCGCGCGCCTATATCTGGAATGACTCACCTGTAATGTCATTTGTCTCCGCTGTGTCAAAGGCATCGCGTCGCGCACGGTTTACCGCGCGGGGCGGATCACGTAGAGATGAGCCGACGGTTTGTTTGCGGTGCAAATCTCATTCGAAAGCCGGGCAAACTGTTTTTCGAGTTCGGCCTTTTCCGGAAGGAGTTTGAGATAGGCTTCGATGACTCCGATGCGGTATCGGTTCCAGATACCCTCGGTTTTGCGCATCGTCGCAAGCTGCTCGTCCAAATACTTTCGTTCGATTTCCGGGCTTCGCTCTTTGAGGTCTGAGAAGAACAGGTGTTCGACTTGTGCAAGGAGCCTCAGTTTGCGCCCTTCAATAACGGCACGGTCCGTAATGAGCTGGCGGACCTTCAACGCTTGCTGGTACTGGGGCGTGTTTGCGACTGTCGCTAGATTGACTCCGCCCTTCAACGTCGCTGCCGTGGTTTTCAACACGGGCTTGCCATCGACCAAAATCTCGTAATCGCCGCCGGACAGGCCCGAGACTTTGAGCGTCTCCTGGTTGAGTTCTTTCGTGAAGGGGACAAGTTTCAGCACCTTCTCGCTCGTGGGATCCACCGGAAAAGGAAGAGCCTTCTCAAGACAGGTGAAAGAGACCGCGCCGCCAATCGTGCTGAGTTTGGAGATTTCGCAATTCCCCTGTTTGAGAACGGCGTTTCGGGTCGCGTCGATCTCCATGTCGGCAACGGTCGGAGAGACTCCCTGCTCCTTAAGAAACAGGTAAGTCATGAAGAGATGTCCGACCGCTCCGGGATGCACGCGGTCGGGACCAACGATTGTGAAGGCAGGGTCTTTTGCCTGCCCTGCCCTGTTGATGGCCTCCATGGGACCGTTGAAGTCAACCAGCCCGGCTTGGTATTGGGCAGCCAGTTTGCGGTCGGCTTCGGCGCAGGCTTTGAGGGCATCGTTGACGCCAAAGAGCTTCTCGCTCTTCTGATTGCCGGTTTGGTCATAGAGCGAGGGCGTGATGAATACGATCCGTGTGCCGTCCTTGGCTAAAAGCGCGGCAAGCTTGCCCATATTGTCGTTACGAGCGTCGATGGCCTTCCGCCGTTGCGCCTTGACCTCTGGACCCGATTTGCCCTCGGCATAGAGATGCCGGCCCACGTCATTCATGCCCAGCATGATCGTCGCGATCGTGGGTTTGAGCGGAGCGATATCCCAAGGGTAGCGTTTGACACCGCCTCCGGCGCTGTCGCCGGCAAACCCGCGGTTCCATGTTTCCAAACGCATATGGGGAAACCGCGTGGCATAGAACAGCAGAAGTTGGGTGTGGTAGCCGCCCTGATGCGTGATGCTGTCTCCGATGAAGCAGATGCGGTCGCCGTCTTTGAATTTCGGCGCCTCAGCAATTGAGTTCACCGCCAGCAGTGCGGTTAGTGCTGCACCGAAGGCGACTTTGAAGAACGTGTTTGAATGCATGTGTTGTTCTCTCAAGAGATGACGCACCAAACCCTCTTGTTTCAAGCCTGGGTTTGAAATAGTGATTTTGCAGAAAGAGAGAACTGGAGACTTCTCGCTGACCATTCGGAGAGGTATAAAAGGAACCGAATCGTCGTTCGGCAAAGAACCCTCGAACAAGAACCGCCAGCAGAGCAAAGGAAAGAAAGTGAAAGACACAATTCACACCACCGGTCCACAAGTGAAGGCGTCCCGTTCGAATAAAGCCCTCTTCCAGCACGCAGCTTGCGCACTCGCCGTCGCACTGGTGGCAACTTGCGCATCGGCGGACGAGTTGTGGATCGGCGCCGCGACGACGAGTATCACGCCGGATCGGCCGGTCGCCATCGCCGGGCAAATGGGTCTAAGGGTCGCGAAGACAGCCGAATCACCGTGCACGGCAACTGCTGTGGTCTTGGAGGCGAGGCGGGAAGGAAGGATTGTTGACCAAGCGATCATGGTGTCGTGCGATCTGGCGGTCATCCGCGGCGACGTGGAAGGGACAAGCACTTCGTTGGAGCAGTCATGGAAGTGCAAGCTGCTGGAACAGTTCCGCCAGCGAGTGAAGGCGAAGCTTGTGGGCTTTGACGTCGGGAAACTGTTCCTTAACGCAACCCATACTCACACCAGCATGGTGACGTACGACGGGTCCTACGATATTCCCAAAGACGTCATGCAGACGAAAGAATACCTGGAGTTCTTAATGGACCGGTTGGGCGAGATGGTCGTGAAGGCTTGGGAAAGTCGGCGACCGGGCGGAGTGAGTTGGGGAATGAGTCACGCGGTGGTCGCTCAGAATCGGCGCGCGGTGTACGCCAATGGCACGGCCAAGATGTACGGCAAAACCGACGTGCCCGAGTTCCGCGGCTTGGAAGGCTATGAAGACCTCGCCGTGGAGGTGCTGTTCTTCTGGGACCAGCAGAAGAAGCTGATCGCCACGGCAGTGAACCTGGCATGCACGGCCCAGGAAGTGGAGCACGGCAAGGCGGTCAACGCCGATTTCTGGCACGAGCTGCGCGAGGACCTGCGCAGTCGCTACGGAGAGAAACTCTGCGTGCTGGGCTGGATTGGCGCGGCGGGTGATCAGTCGCCGCACCTGATGTACCGCAAGGCGGCCGAAGAGCGTATGCGAAAGTTGCGCGGTCTCACGCGGCTCCAGGAGATTTCGCGTCGCATCGTGAAGGCGGTTGACGAAGTGTATGCGGCGGTCAAGGACGACATCCACACGGATGTCCCGATGGTCCACAAAGTGAAGACCATCCCGCTGCCGATCCGAATGGTCACCGAAGAGGAGCTAGCGGAAGCGAAGAAGCAGGCGGCGGCCCTATTGGAGAAGGAAAAGCGAGGCGCCAACATCCACGGCTGGCGGATGTGGCATGAGCGGCTCATCGACCGGTACGAGTGGCAGAAGAGCAACCCCACCTACCCCATGGAAGCGCACGTCATTCGGCTCGGCGACGTGGCCATCTGCACCAATCCCTTCGAGTTGTTCACCGACTACGGTGTGCGGATCAAGGCCCGCAGTAAAGCGTTGCAGACGTTCGTGATTCAACTTGCCGGGCCGGGCACCTATTTGCCGACCGAGCGCGCGGTGAAGGGTGGCCACTACAGCGCCATCGTCCAAAGCAACCTTGTCGGTCCTGAAGGCGGCCATGTTCTGGTGGACCGCACCGTCGAGATTCTCGATGAGTTGTGGAAGAAGCCGGGCAAGTAGTGAATGGTCAGACCCGCTGCGAACTTTCGTCCCCTTCCCCGCATGCCGGGACGGTTTCTTAACGGTGCGGCAGTGCAGGGTCGATAATCAATTCCAACGCTGAATCCAGCCTCTGGACTCAATGTTGAAGGTCTTGCCGTTAAGTTCGACTGCGGCGGGCTCATCGTTGAAGTTCTCCGCCACCCAACTGCCGTCTTTGAACAGGTAGAGCGCCACTCGGCTCGGAGCGCGAAATGTAGTTTTGAAGGGACGCAGCAACGCGGCCCGGAGATCGTCGAGCTCCTTCTGCGGAAGCTGCAACAAGGATTTCGGATCGCCTTTCACCGGAAGGATGCGCACGTTGGAGGCATCGAGCGCCAGTTTGTCTTTCAGTTGTTGCGCGAGGCCATCGGTGAGAAGGACAGGCTTGCCAGCCTTGATGAAACTCGCAAGGTGCGCGACGAGGTCCGGGTCTTTCAGGGCGTGAACCGAGAAGAACGCGGCCGGGGCGTCGGTGGGAAATTCGTGGCATGGTGCCAGCGGCAAGCCGAGCATCCCCACAAAGTCAAAGACGCGCCCTTCCCTCTCCGGATGGCTGTTGGCGGGCTTGTAGGCGGCGATGCCAACGATGCTGCGCTTGCCCACCTCGCGTGCCACGGCGAGTAACCCGGGAATGTTGGCGCGCAATGCTTCGACATTCTTCGGCCCTGTGCCGCCCTGCAAGCTGCCGTAGCAGAAGAGCAGCGATTCGCGCGCGCCGCCCAGCACGGTCTGGCGCGCCTGCTCGACGTAGGTGCGCTCGGTGGTGCCGTAGGGGTCGAACCAGCCGCCGCCACATTTGCTGCCACCGATGCCGCCGAGCCAGCGCATGATGAAGAAAGCTTCATATTGCGCGGTGCCGCCCCAATGTTTGTCGTTGTAGTCTCGCGTTTCGGTCCCGACCCAGATGCGGTCGAAGTCCTTCGACTCACGAGCCACGTCGTAGCCGCGCTCATGGAAGTGGTCGTACCATTGCGGGTATTTGATGATAAGCCGGGCGTTCGGGTTGACTCGTTTGGCGGCCGCCAATACGCACTCGCGCGAGAGCCGCAGCATGAGTTCGCATCGGTAATCTTCCCATGTGTCGCCCGAGGCAAGGTAACTCCTGTCCCCAGTGGTCACGCTCCTTGCATTGCGCGCGGCATTACACTCCGGGCAGGCGCAGTCGGTGAACCAGAAATCATCGATCATGGTTTCATCTGTCAGGCTCGCGGCATATTCAAAGATGGCGCGGACCTTCTCTTGCGTCGGTTTGTCCGTGTAGCACGAAATGGTGTTCTTCCAGCCCGTGGAGGACTTGCCCACCCGTGTCGGGGTGACGCAACCGGACACACCGATACCCGCCGCGCGGAAGCGGGCCATCGCGTTCGTGAGTGCCGCGCGCTCGGCCTGATATCCGTCCCGAAAGCACTCGATATAGACCTGGCTCACAGCGGTGCGTTTGCACCAGTCAATGGCGTTGGCAAGACCCGTCTCACTCGACAGGGTGTTCCGCACGTCCTGCGCGGTGAAGAGTGTGGAGAACCGGTGGACCTTCGCCTCCTTGCCGGCCAGATCCCACAAAGACAGGCCGGGCTGCTCTTGCGCTGCCATCAGGACACCGCCCGCCGCGAGCGTGGCGATGAGGATAACGCTGGCCAGAGGTTTGGTGGTGGATTGGGTTTTCATGCAATTGGGTTTCGTCGGTCAGAATGGAACGCATCCTACGCAGCGCTGCCAGCCCGTCAAAGCCGAAATATGCAAGTCGGCGTCGCAATCCGCTGATTGCCGGCACGCGCACTTTTCCAAAGAGGTTTTTGGGATTGCAAGCAAATGACAGAACTGTAATGATATGAACTATCGCAGATTCTCAAGGGAGAGATTTGCGTGGACGTTACATTTGGATCAAGGCGGTAATGAATAGAGACTTCGACCGAGAATCGGAGTTAGGGCGGGCAAGGTTACTGGCACGGTGCCTGTTTCACATTGCGCGTTGCGTCCGATGCTGTTGGTTCGGCTCGGCGAAAAGCAGAAGCGGGAAGCAGGAGGCAACCCGGTTAAGCCCCGACTCAACGCGTGACTACAATCCCCGGCAAGATTGTGGCGTCAACAACTGTAAACGCACAGGGCGTGATGACGCGGCGGGGAACGATTTACCTTTCACATTTCGCCAGGCAACCCGTTTTTCGCGTCACCCGGCCTTATGGGCGATCATTGCGTTGTGCAACTTCGCGGCTCTCGTGTCGCCAGTGCAGACGGCTGAGCCAACCGGCCGAGTGGTTGTCGCATGGCCGGGGCGAATGCAGCATATTGGCGTGACGAAGGATCGGGATGGCAAAGCGGTGTTTACAGGCACTCGCACCGCCAGCCAGCCAGGCCAGCCGGCTGTCCCATGCCGGACTGTGGAGATTCTGCTGCCACCCGATGCCGTGCCGCGCACAGTCACGGTGGCGATCCAAAACGTCGTGGTGGAGGACGTAGCCGGCGAGTGGGATGTCCCGCCCGTGCCTGCCGTGGCGATGGGAGCGCCCCCCAGCCAACCGATCTGGCCGCGGGGCCGGCGCATTGTAGCAGGCCGGGACGCGGACACTTACGGTGCGGATGCATTCGTTCCTGATGGGTTCCTGGGACGCATCAAGGCAGGACAACTGCGGGAGTGGCGACTGGTGGAGGTGCCGGTTTTGCCATATCGTTACAATCCGGTCACGAAGCAACTTCAACGACTCAAGAGCGCGAATATCGTCGTCAGTTACAAGCGCCAGCCTGCGGCCAAGCACCAGTTCACACGACCCCGTGCCTTGTCAACGCTTGCCCGCAGCGCCGTCCAAAGTCGCGTAGTGAACTCTGCCGAGGTCGTTTCTTCTTACGACAGCGCGAGCGCCAATGCTCTGACCACAAACACGGACTTGGCTGCAAACACGGCTGTCGGATACGTCATTGTGACGACGGCGGCGATTCAAGCCGGGTCGACCCAACTGGCGAATTTCGTCGCCGCCAAGCAGGCGAAGGGCTTCACGGTCACGGTCGTCACGGAGTCCACTTGGGGCGGCGGCACCGGCAACACGGCGGCAGAGAACATTCGCGCATGGTTGGCGGCCAACTACCAGGCGATGAATCTGGCTTACGTGTTGTTGATCGGCAATCCGCATCCGACCACGGGCGACGTGCCGATGAAGATGACGTATCCGCAGAACTACGACAGCGGCTATCCTGATTGCCCGACCGACTACTATTACGCAGAGTTGACCGGCGACTGGGATCTGGACAACGACGGTCTATATGGCGAATACGACCACGATTACGGTGCGGGCGGGGCTGATCGCAACTGCGAGGTTGTGGTGGGCCGCATCCCCTATTACGGCGTGATGACGGATCTGGATTCCATCCTGGCCAAGACCATCAACTACGGAAACACGACGGATGCCGATGCGCAATGGCGCAAGAAAGCGTTGCTGCCGATGAAGCCGAGCGACGGGAGCACGCCGGGTTACCAGCTTGGCGAGGCAATCAAGGCCGATGCGTTGATTCCACGGGGCGACTGGTCCTGGCACCGCGTTTACGAATCAACGTACAGTCTGTCTCCCCCACCCGAAACGACGCCCTGTAGTGTTGTCAGCGTTACGGCAGGCTGGACCAACAATCTCATCGGTGCGACGTTCTGGTGGACGCACGGCAGTTCAACCTCCGCGTCGAGCATCATGGATCTCAGTCATGCCGCGATGTTGGACAACAGTCATCCGGCGTTCACGTTCCAATGCAGTTGCCTGAACTCCTACCCCGAAACCACCAACAACCTGACCTACTCACTGCTCAAGAACGGCGGCATATGCACGATCAGCGGCACCCGCGTGACATGGTATTGGATTGGGCAAACCAATAATTTCGCAGGCCGTTCATCCAATGCGAGCATGACGTACGAATACGCCAAGAGACTTGCTTACAACGGCATGCCGGCGGGAGATGCCCTTCAGGATGTGAAAGCCGACATCGCGCCCGAACACGAAGTCATGTGGATGAATTATGTGGATTTCAACGTCTATGGCGATCCTTCACTCGGTCTTTACACAACGTCGGTCGGCGATGATCTCGGGGTGACTCCCCTGGCAGGTTGGAGCGCCACCGGACAGGCGGGCGGGCCCTTCAGCCCGAGCGAAACCAGTTTCACGCTAACCAACAGCGGCGCCTCGTCGCTGACGTGGACTGCCAGCAAGACACAGACTTGGACCAGTCTCTCCTCGACTGGGGGCACACTGGCGCCGGGTGAGTTCACGATGGTAACGTGGTCCCTCAACAGCGATGCCAACACTCTCGCCGACGGGAGTTACAGCGATACGCTGACGTTCTCCAATACAGCCAGCGGCGTGACGCAAACCCGCGCGTTGGGCCTGACGGTCGCGACCCCGACGCCGCCGACGATCACGACCAGCAGCTCGCTGCCGTCAGGCACGGCAAGTGTGATTTACAGCCAGACCTTGTCGGCCAGCGGCGGCACAAAACCCTACACGTGGTTGCTGGATGGCGGCAGTCTGCCATCCGGCTTGGGCCTCAGCAGCGGAGGCGTCATCAGTGGCACGCCCAGTGTGGCGACAAACACCAGTTTCACCGTGCGGGTCACTGGCAATGACAGCCTCTATTCGACGAAGGACTTCAGCCTGACGATCAACAACCCGTCCCCGCAGACGAATATCATATCGGGCATCACCACGAATCATACAGGCACCTACATGGTTGGCAGCAACGGCTCATTCTACGGTCTGATCATCACCAACAGTGGGGGGTTGACATCAAGCGGGGGTGTCATCGGCAACTCAGCCATTTCCAGCAACAATAATGCCTGGGTAACAGGCAGTGGCTCATTCTGGAGCAACAACAGCTCGCTCTATGTAGGTGCCACCGGTTCATATAACACACTGACGGTGGCCAATAGCGGGCGCGTGCGCAGCACTTCCGGTTACATCGGCTACGATGCGTCCGCGAGCAATAATGCGGCGTTCGTGACGGGCAGCAACTCGGTCTGGACTAACAGCAGCGTGTTGTACGTGGGTTACGCCGGCCGGGCAAACAGCCTTATCATCACCAACGGTGCGAGCGTCTTCAGTTCAGGCGGTTACATAGGCTACACCACCAATGCGCGCAACAATCTGACGCTGATCAGTGGCGCAGGCTCACTCTGGAGCAACGCCAGTCAAGTCTACGCCGGCTACTCGGGGTCGGGAAACCAGTTGATCATCAACAACGGCGGGCGCTTGCTAAGCACAAACGGTTACGTGGGCTACAGCATCAGCGCGAGCAGCAATCTGGTGCAGATCAGTGATGTGGGCTCACTCTGGAGCAACACTTCTCAACTCTACGTTGGTTACATGGGTTCGTGGAACCAATTGATCGTTGCCAACGGTGCGCGATTGGTGAGCACAAACAGCTACGTGGGCTACGCCAGTACTGCGAGCAACAATCTGGCGCTGATTAGTGGCGCAGGCTCACTCTGGAGCAACGCTTCCCAACTCTACGTCGGCTATTCCGGCTCGGGAAACCAGTTGATTGTCAGCAACGGCGCGCAGTTGCTGAGCACAAACAGCCACATAGGCTACAGTTCCGGGGCGAACAACAACGCGGTGACGGTCAGCGGCGCAGGCTCAGTGTGGAGCAACACCCTTTACCTAAACGTAGGCTATTTGGGTTCAGGAAATCAACTGATCATCACCAACGGTGCGGCGGTAACGGACTTCATTGCCTATATGGGCTACAATTCAAGCTCGAGCAACAATGTCGTGCTCGTGAGCGACCCCGGCTCGATGTGGAACAACGCCGGTAGAATCTCAAACATGATCTACTCAACCAGCCTCTATGTGGGCCTTTATGGCTCGGGCAATCAGTTGACCGTTGCAAACGGGGGCACTGTGAGAGCTACGAGCGTTGTTGTGGGATACGGAACTAATTCCGTGAATAACGCAATCGTGGTGGACGGCGGTAATTTCATTGCGAACTTCTTTTCCGATGCTGGCATCGACCTGCGCCGGGGCACGCTTACGCTCAACAGCGGCACCGTCACCGTGAACCGGTTGCTGGCGAGCAACGCCACCAGCGTCATCAACTTCAACGGTGGCACGCTCAACAGCAGCAGCACATTCATCAGCAATGGCAATGCATTCGTGGTTGGCGGCGCCGGCAGCGGCGCAACCCTCAATCTCTCCGGCACGCGGCATGTTTTTGCCAACGGTATGACCATCGGCACCAGCGGCGCGAACAACCAAGTGTGTGTCAACAGCAACAGTTGGGTTGTGACAACCGGCCTTCTCATCGGCACCAGCGACGGGGCGATGGGCAACAGTCTGTCGTTGAGCAATGGCAACCTGTTGATTTCCGACGGCGTAGGCGGCGGCACTCTTGATGTGTGCCGCGGCAGTTTCACGTTCAACCGCGGCACAGCCGTGGTGGACCGTTTGCTGGCAACCAATGGCGCGTCAAGCGTGATCAACTTCTACGCCGGCCGGCTGAACACCGCTGGCAGCCTGGTGTCAAACGGGACATTGTTTTCCATCGGCGACGGGACACAATCGGCGACGCTGAACCTGATGGGTGGCACCCACAGCTTCGCCAACGGTCTGGTGATTTCCAGCAACGGCATGTTGGCTGGCGCGGGCACGCTGTTTGAGGGCGGCGTCACGCTCACCAACTTTGGCACGATTGCCGTGGGAGTGCTGAACCAGACGGCAGGCGGATTGACCAATGTGGGAAATGTGGTGCAGACGGCCGGGTCCGTCCTGCAAGTCGGGGTCGGTCTGAAGGAGGGCATGGAATGTGGCTTCTTGCGCGTGCAGGGCAGCATGACGTTGGACGGACGTCTGGATGCAGTGTTGTGGCCGTATTACTTCGATTCGGGGTCGGTGATTGAGGCCACTGACGTATTCACCGTGCTCACGGCGGACGTGCCGTTGACGGGAGTCTTTAGCAACGTAGTCAGCGGAAGTCGGCTGGAATCCGTTGAAGGCGTTGGTTCGTTCCTGGTGAATTATTCAGGCGACAGCGTGGAATTGAGCGACTTCCAGGCGCCAGCAGAGCTTGGCGTGCTCGAAATTTCCGGTCCCTACACCACCAACGGTTTGATAGTCGGCAGTATTCTAGCAGGCAACCAATTGATCGTGACCAACAACGGAATGCTGATCAGTGCCATCACAACCCTCGGCAGGACGGCTGCCAGCAGCAACAACACGGCGTTGGTGATCGGTGGAGGTTCAATCTGGAGCAACACAGGACCGTTGCGCGTGGGCAATTTCGGGTCGGGAAACCAGTTGATGGTGGCTAGCAGTGGCCAGGTATACAGTATGGAAGGCGCGTTGGGTTGGGCGGGCGACTCTTCCAACAACGCCGCCATGGTGATGGACAGCGGCTCGGTTTGGAACAATGGCAGCAACCTGTCGGTTGGCTATGGCGGGTCGTTCAACCAGTTGACAATATCCAACGCCGGCGTCGCCATCAACAGGATCGGGTATGTGGGTTATACATCCGGCGCCGATCGCAACTCGATCCTGATCTCGGGTGCCGGCTCGGTTTGGAGCAACATCTATGCGTCTTATTTGGGCTACAGCGGTTCGTTCAATCAGTTGACGGTTGCCGATGGGGGCTGGGCCATAGGCGGCACGGAATATGTGGGCTATGCAGCTGGCGCTGATAGCAACACGATGACGATCACTGGCACAGGTTCGATCCTGAAAGGCTCCGGCAGTTTCTACATGGGCTACGCGGGATCCGGCAACCTGTTGATCATCACCAACGGCGGTCGCGTGTTGAACTACACAGGTTACCTGGGCTACGGCAGCAACTCGACGGACAACCATGTGCTGGTTGATGGTGCCGGCTCGCTTTGGAGCAACAACGGTTCCTTGTATGTTGGCTATGGAGGCTCAGGCAACAGCATGGTGATTTCCAATACGGGTCGGGTGAACTCCTCCTCCTCCTCCTACATTGGTTTCGCGCCTGACGCAAACAACAACTCCGTGCTGGTCACCGATGCCGGTTCCGTGTGGAGCAACGGCAGCAGTCTCTACGTTGGCTATGCCAGTTTGGCCAACCAGCTGACTGTCATCAATGAAGGCCAGGTCGTAGTGAGCGGCACTCTTAATGTGGGCAATGGCGCGGGCGCTTTCAACAGCTTGCTCGCTTCCAACGCCGCTTACATCGTCAGCTACGGACTGTCCATCGGCGGCAACGGCGGGCGCAGCAACAGCGTCACGCTTGTAAACAGCGTCTGGAATATGCGTGGGAGTCGGCTCACTTTGGGCAGCGGCGCAGGCGCGATTGGAAACAACCTGATCATGGATCAGAACTCCGCTCTCACGAACATCGTCGGACTGACCTTGGGCGATAACGATACAACCTATTACATGACCAACTCTGCCGACGGGCTGGTTTTCAACGAGTTCACCACCAACCAACTGCAATTCGCGCCGTTCGGATTCGGCGGATTAAACGTGGGGGCCAACGGGAGCGCAGACACGACGCTTGTCATCAGCAACTATCTATTAAAAACCACCTCGACCGGCTACATCGGCTACAGCGGCAGCAACTGCGTGGTTTATGTTGCGGGATTGGGCGCAACCTGGAGCAATAGCAGCTCACTTTACGCCGGCTACAGTGGTTTTAATAACGGCCTTGCCGTCACCGATGGCGGTCAGGTTTTCGACGGCACCGGCTATGTCGGATCCTATGCCAGTAACGATTGGGTGCTGGTCAGTGGTGTCGGCTCACTCTGGAGCAATAGTGGCAGTTTGTATGTCGGCGAGAACGGCTCCGGCAACAATCTGGCCGTGACCAACGGAGGACGCGTGGTGGATACAAGCGGACTGATTGCCAACAGCTCTGTCGCCAGCAACAACGGGGTCGTGGTCAGCGGCACCGGCTCGCTTTGGACCAACAGTGGCAGCTTGTATGTCGGTAATTTTGGCATCAGCAACAATTTGGCCATCAGCGGCGGCGGCGGAGTGGCCAACAATGTTGGCTGCGTCGGGAACAATTCCACTGCCGACAAGAACTCCGTGGTCGTAAACGATTCGGGTTCGTTCTGGGTTAATAGCGGCACCTTGTATGTCGGCAACTCTGGCTCCAGCAACAGCCTCACTGTCGCCAACGGAGGCTATGTGCAGAATGTCGCCAGCTATATCGGTTACTCTCCAGGCGCGGGCAACAACGCGGTGCTGGTGACGGGGGCCGGCTCGGTTTGGAGCAACAGCAGCGCCTTGTCGGTCGGACACTCTGGCTCCAGTAACAGCCTGACGGTGTCCAACGGCGGGTGGGTGTTCAACAGGTCCAATGTTTTCATTGGCTATAGCGCCAGCGCGAGCAACAACGTCGTATCGGTCCAGGACGCGGGCTCCGTCTGGTATATCACCAACACGCTTGCTGTGGGCTACTCAGGCTCGGGGAACCGCCTGACCATCGGCAACGGCGGTTTGGTTAGCGCCTTGGACGCGACCATTGGCAGCCAGTTGGGCGCTGTCAGCAATAGCGCGCTCGTCACTGACCTCGGCTCGCTCTGGAGCAACCTTTCCCTGACTGTCGGCGGCAGCGGCGTTGGCAACAGCCTGGCCATTGCCAACAGTAGCATCGTGACGGTTGTGAGTCACTCGAGCGTGGGCGCAAGCAGCAGTTCCAGCAATAACTCGGTTCTGGTGACAGGTGTCGGTTCTGTCTGGAACGGCGGCAGCAACCTCTATGTCGGCAACAGTGGCTCCAGCAACAACCTCACCATTGCCAATGGCGGGCGAGTGGCCAATGGCGTCATTTGGACCGCCTCCGGTTACATCGGCTATAGTGCCAGCGCTAGCAATAACTCTGCCTTGGTCACGGGCCTCGGCTCGGTTTGGACCAACAACGGCAACCTTTATGTCGGCGACTATGGCTGCGGCAACAACCTGACTATTGCCAGCGGCGGTATGGTGTTCAACAATTATGGCTACATCGGTTACGGCTCGAGCTCCAGCAACAACTCCGTCCTGGTGACAGACCCCGGTTCGTTATGGAGCAACGCGGTTGGCAGCGTGCTCTACGTCGGCGCATATGGCTCCAGCAACAGCCTTACAATAGCCAATTCCGGCCAAGTGGATAGCTGCACAGCCTTTATCGGCTTGGCTGATAGCGCCAGCAATAACTCGGTCCTGGTCACAGGCACTGGCTCGGTCTGGAGAAACTCCACCTTCCTGTTGGGGATTGGCAACTTTGGCGCAGGCAATCAACTGACAGTTTCTGATGGAGGATGGGTGTTGAACGGACAGGGCAAACTTGGGAATTTCGTCGGTGCCAGCAATAACACCGTTTTGGTCACCGGCGCCGGTTCGCTTTGGAGTAATGCCAGCAGTCTCTCGGTTGGAGGGTCTGGCTCCTTCAACAACCTGACAATCGCCAGTGGTGGTCAGGTGTTCAGCACGAATGCGACGGTTGGAGCCGCCGTCAGCGGCGCTCACAATTCGGTCCTCGTCACGGGCACTGGCTCGCTCTGGAATAATGCGGACGACCTCCTCATCGGGGCGACCGGCTCGTTCAACGAGTTGACCATCACCAACGGAGGCATGGTGATTGGCGGTGTTGGTGTCATTGGCAATGCGTCTCTTTCCAGCAACAACATAGGAATTGTGACCGGCGCCGGCTCGCTCTGGACCAACAGCGCCGATCTCACCGTGGGCAACGACGGCTCCTTCAACCAGTTGACAATCGCCAACAGCGGTACAGTGTTCGGCGCAAACGGCTATGTGGGTAACAATGCTGGTGCCGGCAACAACGCCTTGCTAGTCACCGACAGTGGTTCCGTTTGGAGCAACAGCGGTCAGCTCTATGTGGGCCGTTCTGGCTCCGGTAACAGCCTGACCATTGCCAACGGAGCCGGTGTGTTCAGCGGCAATGGATGTTATATCGGCTACAATTCTGCAGCCAGCAATAATTCTCTGCTGGTCACTGACCTTGGTTCGACGTTGAACGTGGACGGATTCTTCATCATAGGGATGAATGCGGCCGGGCAATGCCTCACAATTACAAATGGGGGGCGAATCTTGAGCAGGAGTACGTTCGCCGGTTACAGCGCCGGCAATAATACATTCGCTGTCAGTGGCGCTGGGTCGGCTTGGTTGGTGAGCAATGGATTCATGCTGGGCGCCAGTTCCGGTTCGTCAAAGAACACCCTGACGATCAACAACGGTGGATTGCTCGTGGACGGCTCGGGTGAAATTGGCGGCGGTGGCGGCAATAACATTGCTCTGATAACCGACCCTGGATCG
Organism: Verrucomicrobiota bacterium; assembly: GCA_016235595.1. Taxonomy (GTDB): domain Bacteria; phylum Verrucomicrobiota; class Verrucomicrobiia; order CAIQCK01; family CAIQCK01; genus CAIQCK01. Next base: position 3,871 of record JACRJX010000040.1, on the reverse strand, counting down.
GTTTGGTCCAACCAGAATGGGTTGTCTATCGGCTGGGCATCAAGCGGAAACCGGATGATTGTTACCAATCAAGCTCATGTGTTCAGTGCCAGTGCCGTATTTGGCAGCAGTTCCGGAGGCTGGGGAAACGAAGCGCTGATCACGGGCACAAACTCATTGTGGTTCGTCGGCGGCCAAATCACCCTGGGTTCTCTGGATGACAACAATGCCATTCAAGTGAGCGCGGGGGCCACGCTGGTTAGTTCCGGTGCTGTCGTAGGTGTTTATTCTGGCGGTGGTTACAACAACGTGGCTATCACAGGCAGCAGTTCAGTTTGGACCAATAGCGGGGTGTTTGACCTTGGCGTCGCAGCATCATTTAATCACTTTGTCGTTAGCAATGGTGCACGGGCGTATCATGCGTCTGTCATCATAGGCGATAGTACCACGACCGCCAGCAACACAACGGTGATTTCGAGCACAGGGTCTGTTTTGTCCAGTAGTGGCTCATTGACCATCGGCAACGCCGGCAGCGGCAACGGTTTGACCATTGTCAATGGCGGACAAGTGATCAATGTGGATGCCTATGTCGGCTCCAACGCCAGCGCCAGCAACAACTCCGTCCTCGTTACCGGCGACGGCTCTGTGTGGACCAATAGCGGCGTTCTTACTATCGGCGGCGGGTTGGGCAACAGCGTAACCTTGGCAAACGGTGGACGGGTTTACGCCAGCGTATTGAGTAACAACAACGGCAATATCTTCACGACGGAGGGCGGCAGCGCGTATTTCCCGCGCGTGGCCAACGCGGGCGTCTTCAACCTGCGCGGCGGGTTGTACGATCTGGCCACCTTCGACAACACCGGGCTGTTCGAGGTCTGGAACAGCCTGACGGTCGGTGCGGACGCTGGCCTGACCAACCGCGACGGCGGTAGCGTGAGGCTTGTGTCCAACGCCGCAGTGAATGTCTCCGGCAGCTTCGTCATCACCAACGCGACTTTGGAGTTTGCCGGAGCCAGCACCAACGCAACGCCGTTCCTGCCGGGCGTTACCTTCCAGAACGCCAGTGCGATCAAGTGGGCTGGATACGGCAGTGACGCCGGCGATCACGCCATCACCGGCAATCTCAATCTCGACCTGCCATCCGGGCCGGGGCTCGTGCGCGGCATTGTGGACAATGCGACTCTGTCGGTCGATGGTGGCAACGGCCTGCTCTACGTCGGAAGCAACAACTGCGTCACCCTGACACTCACCAACGGCGCGCAGGTGCTCGATAACGTTGGCTACATTGGATTCGACGCCGCCTCCAGCAATAACAGCGTGTTGGTTGACGGTCCCGGCTCGGTTTGGAACAGCAGCGCCAGCCTCTTCCTCGGCTATTCCGGCTCCGGCAACAGTCTGACGGTTACCAACAGTGGGACAGTGGCCGCCTCAAACGTCGTCATCGGTGCAACGTCCACATCTGCTGGCAATTTCGCCACCATCTCTGGCGGCTTCCTGTACTCCACGAATGCCGATGGGAACGGCTCGCTCGACATCAGCCGCGGCACATTGACCCTCAATAGCGGCACGGTGGTCGTCAACCGTCTCTATCTCACCAACAACGTCAGCAGCATCATAGACTTCAACGCGGGATTGCTGCGCAGCGGAGGCAGCATTGTTTCCAACGGCGTTGTCTTCACCGTGGGTGATGGCGTTCAAACCGCTGTCCTCGACCTGATGGGAGGGACTCACAGTTTTGCTGACGGTTTGTGCGTCTCCATCAACGCCCACCTCGTTGGCAGCGGCAGTTTGTCCACACCGGTACTCTTGAACGTAGGCCAGTTCACCATGACGGGCGGCACGCTGAGCGTTTCCGGCGCGCTCACCAACGCTGCCGGCGGCACGTTCAATCTCAGCGGTGGCAGCGTGCTGGTGCCATTGCAGATGAACAATATCGGCGCGTTCATCCAGAGCGGCGGATTCTTCGACCCGGATGTCTTCACCAACAGCGGCAGCTTCGCCCTCAGTGGCGGCACCAACATCGCCGACGTGTTTCTAAACCTTCTCTCCGGCACCGTCACGCAGAGCGGCGGCGAGCAGGACGTAAACTACGCCACCAACTTCGGCTCGTGGACCATTTCCGGCGGCGTGGCCAACCTCACCAACTTCGTCAACGAAGACCACGCCACGCTCACCGTCGCCGGCGGCAGGCTCAACGGATCACTCACCATCGGCAACACCGGGTCGTTCAACCAACTGACCATCACCAACGGAGGCTGGGTCATTGCCAGCGACGCCTACATCGGCGACGCTGCGACCAGCAGCAACAACGTCACGCAGGTGATCGGCATCGGCTCGGTTTGGAGCAATAGCGTCAACCTGTATGTGGGCCACACCGGATCGTTCAACAATCTGACGATTGCCGACGGCGGCCAAGTGTTCAACCAAACCGGTCGCATCGGCAATATCGTTGCCGCCCGAAATAATACTGCGTTGGTGACCGGTTCAGGCTCGCTCTGGGCCAACAACGGTTCTCTGTATATCGGCAATTTTGGTTCCGCCAACAGCCTGAAGATTTCCAGTGGCGGGCAGGTGCAAAATTCCGAGAGCTACATCGGCTATGGCAGCGCATCGAGCAACAACGCCGTGCTGGTGACAGGCAGTGGATCGGCATGGAGCAACAACGCCGTGCATGTTGGCGTTTACGGTTCCAGCAATAGCCTGACGATTGCCGACGGTGGTCAGGTTGTCGGCTGGCGCGGTTACATTAACCTGTACGCCGCGGCGAGCAATAACTCCGCCTTGGTGACAGGTGCCGGCTCGTTGTGGACCAACACAGGCTCGATGTTTGTTGGCATGGCTGGTGGTCAAGGCAATCTGACCATTGCCAACGGTGGCAGAGTAGTGAACTGGCTCGGCTATCTCGGCCACGATAGCACCTCCAGCAATAATACGGCACTAGTGACCGATGCTGGCTCACTTTGGCGGAGCACGGCTGACCTTGATGTAGGTCTGGATGGCGGCGGCAACTACTTGACCGTCAGCAACAGCGGCACGGTCGCGGCCAACAACATCTATGTAGGGTTCAGGCTGCCGTCCACTGGCAACGTTCTTACCGTATCAGGAGGCAATCTTCTCGCAACGAACGCCACGGCGAACAGTATCCTGGAGGTTCGGAACGGAACGTTTAATTTCAACAGTGGCACGGTAACCGTCAACCGTCTGCTCGCCACCAACTTCGCCAATAGCGTGGTGAATTTCAACGGCGGCACGCTCAATAGCGGCGGCAGCACGTTCAACAATGGTTCGATCTTCCAAGTCGGCAATGGCACGGGCACGGCCAACCTGCATTTGCTTGGCGGCACCCACAGTTTCGCCAACGGTCTTTTCGTCAACACCAATGGCTGGCTGACCGGCACCGGTGCCATCACCGGTGTCATCACGAACGCCGGCTCCATCGCTCCCGGCGATTCGCCCGGCATCCTCACCGTCAGCGGCGACTTGACGTTGCTCACCAACTCCCTGCTGGCGATGGAACTGGCCGGCACCAACAACGGGCTCTACGACCAGATCAATCTCGACGGCACTTTCACCTTCGGCGGCGCCCTCACCCTCTCGCTGCTGGACGGCTTCACGGTCAGCGCGGGCAATCGGTTCGACCTCTTTGACTTCAGCAGCAGCAGCGGCGCCTTCAGCCTGACCAATCTGCCGGGCTTGGCCGCTCTGATGTATTGGGACACCAGCGCGCTTTACAGCAGCGGCGAGATTGAGGCGGATTGGATGACCGGCTCGTTGCAGGTGACCCTTGCGCCAACGGCCGCTGTAAGCGCGGGTGCGCAGTGGCAGGTGGACGGCGGCGCATGGCAGAACAGCGGCGCGATTGTTTCCAGTCTGTCCGTTGGCAGCCATACCG
>JACRJX010000039.1 GCA_016235595.1 Verrucomicrobiota bacterium | reverse complement strand
CATTCATCCCGACGACCGGGATGCGGTCTGGGACGCGGTGCAGGCGGCGCTGCAAGCCCGGCAGTCGTTCCAGATGGTTTACCGCATCGTCACCGCCACCGGCGTGGAGAATTGGGTCTGGGAGAAGGGTCAGGGGGTTTTTTCCGAGCGAGGCGAATTGCTGGCTCTGGAAGGATTCATCAGCGACGTCACCGAGCGCAAGCGGGCGGAGGAGGCACTGCGCGAAAGCGAGGAGAAATTCCGTTTGGCAACCTCCACGGCCCGGGATGCCATCATCATGCTGGACCACGAGGAGAAAGTGGCTTTCTGGAATCGCGCGGCAGAGAAGATGTTCGGTTATTCCAGTGGCGAGGCGTTGGGACGGGACGTGCATGCCTTGCTGGCTCCCGAGCGATACCGAAAAGCCATCGCGAAAGGATACGGTGCATTTCGGACTACTGGGCGGGGAACAGCCATTGGCAAGACGCAGGAACTGTCGGCACTAAGAAAAGACGGCACGGAGATCCCGGTCGAGTTGTCCCTGTCCGCCACACAACTCAAAGGCCAATGGCACGCCCTCGCCATTCTGCGCGACATCACCGAGCGCAAGCGGGCGGAGGAGGCGTTGGCGACCAGTGAGAAGCGATTCCGGGATATTGCAGACTACGCGCAGGAGTGGATCTGGGAAATCAACATTGAGGGTCGATACACGTATGCGAGCCAAGCGGTCACAAAGGTCCTGGGTTACACGCCGGAGGAGATGCTTCAAAAGAGTTTCTCGGACCTTTATCTCCCGGAAGATCAGGAAAAGTTCAAAGCGATGGCGGCGGTAGCTTTTACCCATAAACAGCCATTTCGGGAATTCCTCAACCGCAACGTGCATAAGAACGGGCAAGTCGTATGGCTTCTCTCCAACGGGTTTCCTTTGCTCGACGAGAAGGGAAACCTGCTCGGGTATCGGGGTGTTGACATGGACATCACCGAGCGCAAGCAGGCGGAGGAGTCGCTGTCGCTCAAGGATTATGCCCTGACCTCGTCGGCCAACGCCGTCGTGATCAATGGGCTGGATGGCAAAGCCATCTATTTCAACGACTCATTTCTGGTGATGTGTGGCTACACTCGCGAGGAAGCTTCTCAACTCACCGTCTTTGACATCTACACGCAAGAGGACAATCAACACGCCTTCACAGAACTCGATACCCGGGGACGCTTCATTGGTGAAGGTGTCGCCAGGCGCAAGGATGGTTCCGCCTTCCCTGTCGCCATCTCTGCGAGCACGATCAAGGATGCCAATGGCCGGCCCATCTCCACGATGAGTTCCTTCGTTGACATCAGTACGCGCAAAAAGGCGGAGGCGGAGTTGCGCGCGAGCGAAGGGCGGTTTCGCTCGCTGTTTGACAACATGACCGAAGGAGTGGCCCTTCATGAAACGGTGTATGATGAACACGGTGCGGCGGTGAACTATCGGCTGCTGGACGTGAACCGGCAGTATGAAACCCTGATCGACCTCAAGCGCGATCAGGTGGTCGGCAAGCTCGCCACCGAAGTCTATAAGAGCGAGGTCGCGCCCTTCTTGAAGGAATTCACCCAGGTCGGCGAGACAAGTCGACCGTGCCACTTCGAGAGCTACTACGCGCCGATCAAGAAACACCTCGATATTTCCGTCGCGCCCCTGGGACCGGGACGATGGGCGACGATCTTCTCGGACAATACCGAGCGCAAACGGGCGGAGCAAGTCATGCGCCTTAACGCCGAACGCGTGCAGGTCTTGTTGAAGCTGAACCAGATGACCGATTCCACGCTCAAGCAAATCACCGACTTTGCCCTGGAGGAAGCGGTTCGTATTACCCGAAGCCAGATGGGTTATCTGGCCTTCGTCAATGACGACGAGACTGTCCTCACCATGCACTCCTGGTCCAAGCAGGCGATGAAAGAATGCGCCGTCATCAACAAGCCGGTTGACTATGTCCTTAGTGAAACCGGACTGTGGGGTGAGGCGGTTCGGCAGCGCCGGCCCATCATTACCAACGATTACAGCGCGCCCCATCCGGCGAAAAAAGGTTATCCGGCGGGCCATGTCCAAGTGCGCCGTCACATGAATGTGCCGGTCTTTGCTGGCAAGCACATCGTGCTCGTGGCAGGCGTGGGCAACAAGGAGGACGAATACGACAACACGGATGCGGAACAACTGACTCTTCTGATGGAAGGCATGTGGCGGCTCATCGAACGCCTGCGGACGGAAGAGGCGCTGCGGGAGAGCGAGTTGTTTCTCAAAGAAACCCAGAAGATCGGCCGGATCGGTGGCTGGAAGGCCAATCCGGAGACGGGTTACGTCAAGGGAACAGAAGGCGCCTACAACATCCTTGAGGTCCCGTTGAGCGACAAGCCCACGATGGAATGGACGCGAAAGTTCATTGCGCCGGAGTACCTTCCCATCGTTCGCGAGCGGTTGTACCGAACTTTGGCCACAGGTGAACCGCTCCAGGTGGAGTGTGAGATCGTCACGGGCACAGGCAAGCGCTTGTGGGTTGAATTGCGCGGCTTGCCTCAGGGCACCGCAGGCAAGGATCTCTGTGTGATGGGAACGCTCCAGGACATCACCGAACGCAAGAGGTCGGAAGAGGCGCTGCGGGAGAGCGAGTTGTTTCTCCGGGAAGCCCAAAGCATTGGCCGGATTGGCGGTTGGAAGGCCAATCCGGAGACGGGTTATGTGGAGTGGACGGAAGGCGTTTACCACATGTTCGAGATCCCACTGAACTACAAGCCCGAATTCGAAGGGGGGTTGAAGTTCTTCCTGCCGCAATACATTCCGATCATTCGCGAGCGGGTGCAGCGGACCATGACCACGGGCGAACCGTTCCAATTGGAGTGTGAGATCGTCACGGCCACAGGCAAGCACTTGCAGGCCGAATTGCGCGGTCTGCCCCATCAAAGCACCGCAGGCAAGACTTCCTGTGTGATGGGAACGCTCCAAGACATCACCAAACGTAAACAGGCGGAAGAGGCGTTGCGGGAGAGTGAGTTGTTTCTCCAGGAAACCCAAAGCATTGCCCGGATTGGCGGCTGGAAGGCCAACCCGGAGACGGATTACCTCGAATGGACGGAAGGCATTTATCGCATGATTGAGGCCCCGTTGGACTACAAGCCCGGATTATCTGAGGGGTTGAAGTATTTTCTGTCGCAATACATTCCGATCATCCGCGAGCATGTGCAGCGAACTCTGACCACGGGTGAACCGTTCCAGATGGAGTGTGAGATTGCCACAGCCACAGGCAAGCAATTGTGGACCGAATTGCGCGGCCTAGCCCAGGGTATCGCAGGCAAGAATCTCTATGTGATGGGAACGCTTCAGGACATCACCGAGCGCAAACGGGCGGAGGAAGCGCTGCGGGAGAACGAATTGTTCCTCCGGGAAACCCAAAGCATCGGCCGGATCGGTGGATGGAAGGCCAACCCGGAGACGGATTACGTCGAGTGCACGGAGGGCATTTATCGTATCATGGAGGCCCCGTTGGACTACAAGCCTGGATTGTCCGAGGGGTTGAAGTTCTTTCTGCCGCAATACATTCCGGTCATTCGCGAGCGGATGCTGCGGACTTTGACTGCGGGTGAGCCCTTCCAGTTGGAGTGTGAGGTTGCCACGGCTACAGGCAAGCATTTGTGGACCGAAGTGCGCGGTCTGGCCCAGGGCATCGCAGGCAAGACTCTCTGTGTGATTGGAACACTCCAAGACATCACCGAGCGCAAACAGGCGGAGAAGGTGTTGCGACAATCGGAAGAATCTCTGCGGCAGATTCTCGAATCCGTCGGCTTTGGCATTTTGATCGTCGGCAAAGACAAGAAGATTCACCAGGCAAACCACGCGGCCTTGGAGATGATCGGCCTCGGCGCCGAGGCGGAGTTGAAGGGGCGTATTTGTCACGAAACGATATGCCCTGCGGATTGTGACAAATGCCCGATTCTTGACTTGGGACAGAAACTGGATAAGTCCGAAAGAGTGCTGGTGCACCAGAACGGCAGCCGGGTTCCCATACTGAAGAGCGTCACGCCGATCACTCTGGGAGGCGAAGAAGTCCTCTTGGAAAGCTTCGTTGACATCACCGAGCGCAAACAGGTGGAGGATGCGCTGAAGGCCCAGCGGAGGCAACTGAAGGATATCATCGAGTTCCTTCCAGACGCCACTCTGGCCATTGATAAGGAAGGGCGTGTCATCATCTGGAATAAGGCAGTTGAGGAAATGACAGGCATTCCCGCCGCGGAGATGCTCGGCAGAACCGGCTACGCCCATACGATGGCATTTCATGAAGAGGCGAAACCGCAGTTGGTAGATCTGGCTTTGGAGGAACAATCGCAAGTTGTGTCGCGGTATTCCAAGATCACCCGTGAAGGTGACACCCTTGCGGCGGAAGTGTTTTGCCGCGGCCTTTACAGCAAGAAGGGCGCATGGGTCTTCGCCAAAGCCTCGCCCCTGCACGATCAGTCTGGCAACGTTGTAGGCGCGATCGAGAGCGTCCGCGACATTACCCGGCGCAAGCGGGCGGAGGAGGAGTTGCAGTTCAGAAATGTCCTTTTGCTCACACAGCAGGAGGCCTCGATCGAAGGAAGTCTCGTGGTGGATGAAGAAAGCCGCATCCTCACGTATAACCGCCGGTTTGTTGAGATGTGGGGTGTCCCTGCGAAGCTCCTCGAAGGCGGAAACGATGAACAAGTTCTACAATTCGTGACGACCCAGATGGCGGATCCTGGGGCGTTTTACCAGCGAGTTCAACATCTCTATGAGCACAGACAAGAGACCGCCCGGGATGAACTTATCCTGGCGGACGGCCGGGTCTTTGACCGCTACTCGGCGCCGATGTTTGGGCCAGGGGAGAGATACTACGGTCGCGTCTGGTATTTCCGCGACATCACCGAGCGCAAGCGGGCTGAGCAGGAGTTGGGGCGACTCAACGCGGATCTGGCTCATAAGAACCGGGAGCTTCAGAACATCCTGTTTGCTGCCTCGCACGATCTGCGATCGCCGCTGTTGAACATCCATGGTTTCGGTAAACGGCTGGAGGATGCGTGCACAGAACTGAGGAAGGTGGTGGACCAGCCGGACGCGGGCGCGGCGGAGTTGCAGAAGATCGCGCCTCTCATTCGTGAGGGCATGCCCAAGGCGTTGGGGTTCATCCGTTCCGGCGCGGCGAGAATGGACACGCTCATCAGCGGGATGCTGCGGTTGTCGCGGCTGGGGCGGGTGGAGATGCGGTTCGAGCTGCTGGACGTCACCAAGGTTGTAGCAGAGGTCGTAAACAGCATGGCAAGCGAAATTCAGTCCGCTGGCGGCACCGTGCATGCCGTTTCGCTGCCGGCTTGCCACGGCGATGCGGTGCTGATCAGCCAGGTCTTTGCCAATCTGATCGAGAACGCGATCAAGTATCGTGATCCTGCCCGGCCAATTCGCGTCGAAGTGAGCGGATGCATCAAGGATGCAGACACGTTATATTGCGTTGCCGACAACGGCATTGGCATTGCCGCCGCCGACCAGGAAAGAATCTGGAACTTGTTTTGCCGGTTGAATCCCGCTGCAACGGATGGCGAAGGTTTGGGCCTGAATCTGGTGCGGCGGATTGTGGAACGGCATAACGGCCGGGTGTGGGTGGAGTCCGTACCCGGCACCGGCAGCAAGTTCTACGTGGCGTTGCCGACGGGAAGGACAGCGCCATCGTGAGGCCCCGGCATGAACGAACGATGGATGGCATCTGTTCTGTGTGGAAGCTCTTGCTGTTCGAGGAGTTCTCGCAAAAGACAAGAGCGGTGCTGGATGCGCCCGGCCCGGCACGGGCATGAGTGGATCCTTCATATCGATCATCGCGCAAGGAAGCGAAGAGGATCAGGTTGGATGACGAAACTAAATCGAGATTGCGCTTGCAACCGCCCGGCGATTGGAGTTTACACACTTGGGCTGTTTACATGCACCGAGAAGCGCAATCGGAAAATGGAAACCCTATGATGGCCAACGTCGAGACAGCCGTGTGTAACACTCGTCGGATTCTGGTTGTTGATGACGAGCCGATTGTCCTGAAATCCTTGAGCGAGACGCTTCGGGAGGAAGGTTGCGAGGTGGTCACCGCCTGCAATGCCACCGAGGCTCTGAATCACGTTCGCCAGCAACAGTTTGCGGTTGTCATCACCGACCAACGAATGCCGCGAATGTCAGGTTTGGAGTTGCTCGAACGCGTCAGGCTTTTACAACCCACAGCCAGCCGTATTCTGGTTACGGCCGTGTTGAACGTTGACACGCTCGTTGAGGCCATCAACAAAGGCGAGATCCACCGGTTCGTCAGCAAGCCCTGGCTGTGCGAGGAGTTGATGGAGGCCGTCGGCGCCGCCATCAAACGTTACAAGATGGAATTGGAGAAAGCGGCGCTGGAGAGTCGTTTGGCGGTTGGCAACGAGCGGTTGTCCAAGCTGAACGCCTTGTTGTTGAAGGAAGCTGTTGCCAAGGACCGTGAATTGAGAAGGGCCCGGCAAATCGGGCGCAATATCCAGCTCGCAATGATCGCCGTCAGCACGCCATCGAAGAAGGAAGCCTCCAAGAAAGCCTCCCGGATGAGCGGCCGTGGTTCCACTCAAAAGGGCAGGGGAAGTCGGTAGTTTACGCGGCTTGGGCCATCTCCACAGACCGGAGTTGAACCAACGCATCCACGTCGAGGATCAATCCAACGCTGCCATCGCCCAGGATGGCGCCACCCGCCAGAGCGCGATTGCGCTTGAAAGTCTCGCCCAAGCTCTTGATCACGACTTCCTGTTTGCCGAGAAGCTCGTCCACCAATATGCAGCGATTTTGGAGTCCTGTGCCGATCATGATCACCGTGCCGCGGGTTGCGTCGGTCACGTCAGTTTTTACGCCAAAGTATTGGTGCAGCCGCAGCAAGGGCCACAGTTGGCCGCGGACGTTGACGACCTCTCCGCGGCCCTGGACGATGGTGATCATGTCGGCGGTGGGGCGGAACGACTTGCGAACATTCAGGGTGGGCAGGATATAACGATGCGCGCCGACGCCGACGAGCATACCGTCGATGATGGCCAGCGTCAGCGGCAACTGCACGGAGAAAGTGCTGCCCTGGCCCGTGGCGGACTGGATGGAAATCTTGCCGTGCAGTTTCTCGACATTGCGCCGCACGACATCCATGCCGACACCGCGTCCCGAGACGTCGGTGACCTTTTCGGCGGTGGAGAGGCCGGCGTGGAATATGAACTGAAATATCTCGTTGTCGCCCAGTTCGGCATTGGCATTTGCGATGCCGGCAGCAATGGCCTTGGCGAGAATGCGTTCGCGGTTGAGGCCAGCGCCATCGTCGGTGATCTCGATGACAATGTTGCCGCCACGATGGCAGGCGCGAAGATGAATGGTGCCGGCTGCCGGTTTGCCGGCCGCCTGGCGGACATCGGGCATCTCGATGCCGTGATCCACTGAATTGCGGATCATGTGGACGAGCGGATCGTTGATTTGATCCACAATGGTGCGGTCCACCTCGGTTTCCTCCCCAGACATCTTCAGTTCGACTTTCTTTCCCTGCTTGCCGGCCAGGTCGCGCACGAGGCGCACCATCTTCTGGAAGGTACCGCGGATGGGCACCATGCGCAGAGAGAGAGCGGTTCGCTGCAAATCAGTGGTCACGCGGCCGAGACGGGCGAGGTTGCGCGCCAGACGCTGGTGTTGGAGAGTCTGCGACGCGGTGTCGTGGATCACCTGCGATTGGATGATCATCATCTCGCCAACCAAGTCCACAAGGTTGTCGAGTTTCTGGGTGTCCACTTTTACGACACCGCCGCCGGAGGACGCCGCGCCGGCTGATGAGTCGGCGCGGGGAGCGCTGGTGCGCGTTTCTTCCGCGGCCGCGTCGGCAGGTGGCGTTGCCTTTACGGGCTCGTCGGCCGCCTGCGCATCAGGCTGCATGGCGCGCCGGACGCGGGCGATCAGGTCGCCGATCGGAATCACGACAGCCTCAGGCGGTTTGCTCCCGCTGATCTGCGCGTTGATTTCAGCTACAAATCGTTTGAGGGTGTCGCCGCCCTCCAGGATGATATTGATGATGGGGCGCGACAGGCCCAATTTGTGTTTGCGGAGCTGGTCGAGCAGCGATTCCAGCTCGTGAGCAAGCTTGTAGATAGGGGTGAGGTTTAACAAACCGGCGCCGCCCTTGAAGGTGTGGAATGCGCGAAAGACGGAGTTGAGTGTGTCGGCATTCGCCCCTCCCTGCTCCAACTCGATGACGCCCAATTCGATGTTCTGCAGGTGTTCGTGCGATTCGTTGACAAACTCACGCAGCAATTCGCCGTCACACTGCATGTTGATGATCAATGGCATCGCAGTGTCGGCTGGCACCTCGGTCTTTGGTGCTGCAGGAGCTTCTTTGGGTGCGGGAGCTTCTTTGGGTGCGGCTGTATCGTTCCAAGATGCGGGTTGGGCGGACAGGGGACGGCTGTGAGTTGCGGCCTCGCAAGCCGACTGCAGCCAAGACAGGTACTCTCCAAGGCGTTTAATCAACGCGCTGTCCAGCAGACCGGCAGTCGCCAGGGCCTTGTCCACTCCTTCCCGGGCGAGCCGGATAGCCCGATCAATTTCGGGTGCCGGTGGCGCGGCGGGTCCTAGTTCCTCAAGTTGCGTGAGCAGACAGTTGACTGGCAGCAAGACGTCATCCTTGCCCGACTCTGCAAAGGCCAGTTCAAACGCGATCTTATCCGCCAACGCGGCGATCGACTCCAGGTTGCCGCCGGTATTGTCAGTCATAACAGTAGTAGTTAGTCTTCGGCAGGATTCGCCTGGTTCTTAAGACATTAAACCCGAAAACCGATGTTAATCGTGAGGTGGACATTCCTGTCTGCCCAACTTCGGTTCCCGAGTTAAAGGAGAACCGTGAAATCTGGATCCAGCCTTCCCATGCCTACAGTGCCAGCGGCCTCCTCCAAACCGGTGACAAATCAACAATACACTTGCGCAAACTGGTTCACAGGCGAGACGCGGCGGTGGGCGTGCAGTTTGTCGATCGCCGCCGAAGTCAGTTCCTGGCCTTCGAACAACAACAAGAATCCGTTGGCGTCGTAAACCCCTTTGGCCAGGACCATTCCAGGTTCCAACTCGGCCAGGGTCACTTCGCGTTCCTTTCGCGGCATGGAATCCTGGGGCAGGCATTCCATCAAGACCTGCACGGCATTCGGATCAAATGCCGACCCGGTGCCTGCTGATACTGCTTCGGCTGGATGACATTTGATTCCGTCGTCTTCGGCATAGGCTACAGCCACGGCCAGCAGCCGCGCCAGCCAAGGAATCCGCTTGCCGCTCAGCTTGTCCGGATAACCCATTCCATCGAAACGTTCATGATGCGCCCGGATGACCGCGCCCACCAGCCCAAGCTTGTCCACAAAACGCGCAAGTTCCTGGCCCCAGATCGGATGCTGGCGGATCAGGGCCCTCTCCGCTTCGCTGAAGTTCTCCGGCCGCCGGTACCAGCGCCGGATCAGTTCGCGTGGCACTCCAAGCAGGCCGATATCGTACAGCCAGGCGCTCACCTCCAGCGTTTGCCGCTCGTCGTCAGGCAGTTTCAGCTTCGTGGCCATGCTTTTACTAAGGGCGTGGGTACGCCGGGCGTGACTGCCGAGCGTCGGATAGAACGTTTCCAGTGTTTTCAGGCAAAGCTCGACCGATCGTTGCAGGTTTTCATTCAATGAACGATTGGCCTGCTCCAGTTGCAGATTACATCTGGCACTGATGCCAAGCTGTTCTTCCAGGGTGGCGTTGACCTTCTGGAGCTGCTCGTTCATGGACTGCGTCGTGGCTTGGAGAGTCTTGTTGGCCACGATGAGTTCGTAACGCTGAACGGCGTTTTTGATGGTGACGAGCAGTTCCTCCAGTAGCCATGGTTTGACCAGAAAGCGGAAGATCTCGCCCGTGTTGATGGCCTTGATGATCATCTGTAGATCCAAGACCGCCGTCATTAAGATCCTGCTGGCTTCCGGCTGCACGAGCTTCGCCTTGGACAGGAACTCCAAACCCATCATTCGTGGCATGCGCTGGTCGGAGAGGATGACTGCGAACGACTGGCGGTTGACATGATCGAGTGCCGCCATGCCATCTCGCGCGGTTGTGACTTCGTAGCCCTCGTCACGCAGCGTAGCTTCCAGCGAGCGGAGCACAATATCCTCGTCGTCCACAACGAGGACACGAGGGGCCATAGGCTCACTGGAGGAGGACTCAGTCACGGTGCACCTTTCCCTTGGCAGGCGCGCGGAACAAAACGCGAAGCTGTTCAAGAATCTCATCAACCGGCAGTTCCGTCGAAATCACCATGTGGAACTGACGCAATATGCGACCCGGCATCTCATCAAGATTCAGGCCAACCAGATGCAGGATCGTTTTCACGGGCAACTTTTCACGGCGGATTCGCGCCACAAACGCCAAACCGGGACTGTCTTTGGAATCGGTGGACACGATCACGCCGTCGAATGACACGGTCCCGGAGAACAGGTACTCGTTGGCAGCCTCCATCGTAGGCGCTATGGACACTTGGTAGCCATGGACCCGCAGGAAATTCGCGCTTTCTTGGGAGAATCCGTTCCCATCACCCAGCAGGAGCAGATGGAGCACACGAGAGTCGCTGCCGGCTTCGACGTCAGTCGTCGCGTTGAGATTGGCTTCTGGCAACCAGATGTGGAACCTGCAGCCTTGGGCGGGCGTCGAATCCACTGTGAGAGCGCCACCGTGCCGCTCGGCAAACATCCGCGCGTTGTAAAGTCCCAACCCATTGCCCTTGCCGAACGCCTTGGTTGTGAAAAACGGTTCAAAGATGGACGCCAGATGCTGTGGTTTGATGCCACACCCGGTATCGGACACGGTCAGGCAAACCACAGGCAATGGGTGCGTGGCTTCCTGCGCGCCAACCACCACCGGGGAACGATTGTGTCGCGATGTGGACAGCGTCAGCGTTCCCCCTTTGGGCATTGCGTCCACGGCATTGAGCATCAGGTTGGTGACCGTCTGTCGGAATTCCACCGCGTCCAGGTGCACTGGCAGAGACCCCCCGGCCAGATTCATGCGCACCTCGATTTGTCGCGGCATCACCTTGCCCACCATGTCAATCAGATCGGAGGTCAGACCGTTCAGATCGTGATACTGCCGCAGACCGGTTTCGCCGCGATGCAGGCTCATGATGTTCCGCGCCATCGCGGTGGCTTCGGTGCAATTCCGGGAAATGAGCGCCAACGACTCCGCCGCCGGGTGCTGGGCATCCAATACGGTCTGCAGTCTGTCAGCCAGCCCGCGAATGCCGGCGAGGATATTGGCGAAGTCGTGGACCAAGCCAACCGTCAGCCGCCCGAGCGTCTCGGTCCAGGCCGTTCGCATCAGGCGTTGCTCGGCCACCGCCTGCCGCGTTACATCGAGCCAGCTACCCACGTAACCGCCATCTCCGCGATTTACGCTCCCCGCCAGTTGTCGGCGTTCGAACACGTGATAGACCCGCCCGCTGCGCGCGTTGCGGATGCGGTAAATAAAAGAAGCCGGCTTGCCGGTTTGTGCGACTTCCTGACAACGCCGCCGCACTTCGTCGCGGTCGGCTTCATGCACCACGTTCCAGAACTTGCGGTGCGATCGCTGCCATGCTGTCGCGGATATCCCCGTGAGCAACTCAACTCCAGGCGATATGGACTCGAAGGAGAAATCGGCTCTCTGCCGGAACAAGACGCCGGGGTTCAAAGACAACAAATCCAATAAGTTTCGTTTTTTTGCTGGACGACGTAAAAGGGATTTTGGCTTCAAAGGCACCCTCCAGCATTTCACCGACTTGCCGACTTTCGCGAATGTGGACGAAGCATGATTGAACTAAGGACCGCTCAGCCCCGCGGATTCGTCATGATCGTGCGGTTGCTCCTCGTACTACAGCATATTACGAGTAAGATTGCCAGACGGAATTCGGCTTGTGGACGTAGGCATGGTGCAATTGTCGAAGATTGAGGATGACGAGGTTCGTCTCCTGATGTTGGACGTGTGCCTGCTGCAACTGCATGGCCAATAGGTCCCGATTGTGCGACTCCAGTTGGATTGACACCTCCACGATTGGGCGAAACTCGCGCCTGTATTCCGCCTCATCCGCGCCACATCGTCTGGTTTCTTCCTGCAAGCGTTGCTCGGCTGCGCCAATTTCCTGCCGCAGGTTTTTCTTGGTTGTCTGGAGCAGTATGACCAGATTCCAGTCGGCTGTAGTAATGGCGGCCCCTTCTTCCCGGGTCAGGCATTGCCAGCGGAGGTGCAGCCGGCGCAGTTCCGTCTGTGCGTGCGCCAACCCAGACTCCGTTGGCGCAGCGGGAGGTTCCTTGGTGCCAGCGGTTGAGGCCATCAAGCGGGGACAGGCTCCAGACAGGGTTGTTTGTGGAGTGTTTCGACCCACGCGTCTCGTAATACAATCAAGCGGTTGACGACTTCGCGAACGCCTGCCGGATCCTTTCGCAGATTGCTCTCGGACAGGCGTTCGTCCATGTAGTCGTAGAGCCGCCGCATCGTCACGGCGAAATCGCCACCGGCTGCCATGTTCAGTGACGAATTGAGTTCCAGGATGATGTTCTGCGCGTGTGTTACGTTATTGTGGACGGTGAGGTTTGCTTCAAGCGGGTCATCCTTCTCAAAACCTTGCATCGCCCGCTCCAGGGAATTGATGGCGCCCTCGTAGAGCATGACGATCAGTTGTCCCGGAGAAGCGGTTTGAGTGGCGACCTGACGATACGACTTGAACGACTGAAACACGTTCGTGGAGGCATCTTCCTGTAGTAAGAACGGGTTGGACAGATTTGATGGGTTCATTGATTCTGGGAATCCTGTAGGTGCTTCGCCAGCATGGATGCCAGCTTCTTCGTGATCTCGGGCGAAGGATATTGAGCGCTGTTCACCAAATGGGTAGCGCGTGCCACTTCCTCTTCCCTCACATCCGGCACCTGTCGCAAGGCGTTCTGCAGGGCCTCGCTATTGGGAAAAGACAGATCGCTTTTGCTCGCTTTCACAGTGAGTTGAGGACGAGGTTGATTGACCACTCGATTGACCCCAAGGAAACGTGTATCGAAGTTAAGTTCCACAACCGTTCACTCCTTCCAGTTTATCCGCCATATTCTGCATGTGCTTCCTTCAGTCGTGGTTGGGATCATGGCTTTCGCATTTCAGCTTGATTATCGGCAGGTTGTGGAGGGACTTTAGCCAAAAGCGACTTTCGATCTGGCAAGGTTGCCACCGCTTGACTGGCCGAGAACTGGCCAAAACGCCGCGGTGAATTGAGGATCGTGCGTGAATCCACCGGCGTGCTTGTCTCCGGCATCTGTTGTAGAAGATAAAGACGCGCTGCATTGTTGACAGGTTCATTGCCGGCGTCAAACACCTCATCCACAGCCCAAAAGACGCTGGCCGTCTTCACGTCCACCAATCTCAAGTCCCACCCAACGACCAGCGGAGGATAGGCACGGTATTGAGTCAACCGGCTGAACAAGACCGCGTCGCAGCCTGTAACGGTTTGGAGCTGCTTGAGGAAATCAGGTGGCAGTTTCTCTTCCGCGCCCCACTGGCGTCGCCCCGTGAGGATTCGCAACTGGTCTGCCGTCACTTCCACTGTTTCAAATCTGCTTGTCTTGCGCAGCTCGGCATGCAGCACAGGTTCCAATGCCTGTCGTCCGGCCTCCAATGCGCTGTCAGAGGGTCTTACCATGAGTGGCAATACGGCAACTCGCTTCATTTCCGGGGGCAATTGATCGGCCGCGCGATACACATTTTTGGGGGTGCTCCCAGGTCCAATCATGAAACTTTCCAGGGAACGATGTGAGCAAGAACAAGTCAACCAGACGCCGCACCATGCCAACACCCACAATACGGCAGTTGCAGACGCGGATTTGACGGTCAGATTATCGCCGGGTTGTTGGGTCATGCGAAAATTCCAGAGCATGTAAGTGTATCAACTGAAAGTACGTGTGAGATATTGAAGTTGCTGATTGATATTGGATTGAGCGGTTTCCATCGCCGTAAAGCTCGCAACCAATCGGTCATGATATGCCTGAACCAGAACCTCTTGGGCGGCGATTTGCTCGTCAAGGCCCGCCATCTGCTTGGTCAACGTGTCCTGTCGCACATCAATCAAACCGCCGTCATCGGTGACTTGTTCCAGATAGGTGGAGAGTCGGGTGGCGATGCCATTGGTTGTGTCGGAGAACAACGCCTTGACGTCGCTGAGATTGTCGGCCAGTGCGTCGTCAAGCTTGGTGCTGTCGTTGAGCGAAAGTGAATCATCGGTGCCGTTGGTAACGTAACCGAGTTGCTCCAACTGCTTGATGACTCCCGAAAGCCCTGAAACCGAGGAGTAGACCACGCTGCGCAATTGCGAGGAAATCTTCGATACTTCCTGTTCGTCAGCGAGAGTGCCGGCGGTCACAGTGCCGTCGTCGTCGGTGGTGCTGGCCGTTTTTCCACCGATGAGGGTCTGGGTTGTATTGTACTTCTCGATCAGGTCGGTAATGGCCGCCTTGATCGAAGAGGTGTTACTGTTCACCTCCACCGTTACTTCGCCCTCCTTCAACGCGGTGACGCTTAATCCAGTGATGCCCGAGCTGGTCTCGGTAATGGTATTGGACTGGCTGGTGAGTTGGCCGCCGGCATTGACGGTGTAAAGAAGGTTCTTGCCGCGCTCCAGCGTGCCGCCAGAAAGCTGGGTCGCAGCGACAAAATTGCCCGTGACGTCTTCCATCGTGATGCCGACATCGCCTGTGGTCTTGTTGGTCAGGATGAAACGGTCGTTGACGGAGTCGTAGCTAGCGGTGACGCCCGCGGCAGAGTCGTTGATTCTCTTGATGACGTTCTGGGCGGAGTCCGAGGTGGTGCTGAATGCGATACTGACGCCGTTGATCTTGAACTCACCCGCACCACTGCCCCCATCGGAGATGGTCGTGCTGAAGTTGGCGTCGGACAATGTGGAGGAGAGTTTGATGCCGCCCAACGACGAAGCGCTGGTGACGGTACCCGTGCCGTTGTTGACGAGTTTGGTTGCCTGGAGGAAGTTGCTCGTGTCGGTGGCGCTCCCCAGCACGATTTCACTTGAACTGGAGAAAGTGATCTTGTCGCTGGATGAAGAGTAGCTGGCGGTGACTGTGCCACTGGTAGCGGTATCAATCTTGTCGAAAACCTCCTGGAGCGTATCGGTTGTGGCGACGGTCACTGTCTTGCCATTGACAGTGAAAGTGCCCGCGGTGATAGCGCTCGAGAAGGCGGCACTGCTCAACACGACACCGGAAACGTTATCAGTGGCGCTCAGCGCGGCGCCTGCGTTGGCCGCCCCTTTCTGAACGGCTGTCGTGGCCCTTTGCGTGATGTTGAAAGTGTAACTACCCAGCGGCGCATCAGCCTCCACCGCCGCGCTTGCGATGGTGGAATTAGACACGCTTGAGGTTCGGCTGCTGAAAAGTGAGCCGTCCTTGAACTTATCCACGCAGGCCTTCAGGGCGTTGAGCTGCGTTTTGATGCTGGTGTAGGCGAGGTTGCGCGCGGAGAGCTTGCTTTGCTCAGTGGACATGCGCGTTTGCGGGGTGCGCTCCAATTCGGTGAGCTGGTCCACCGTGTCGCTCCAGTCCCAACCGGACGCCAGACCTGTCAGATATGTGGTCGAGGTCGACATGTAACTAATTGATTAAAGCAGCTTGCTACAGCCAGACATTATAATAGTAAGGCTATCGGCATCCGCAGCCCGGGACTTTAGCCGTAGCAGTCAAATCACAGCGCGCGGGGATAAAAAGCAACTTGGGCGGCGCTTGCGCGCCGCCCAAGTCTTGCCCTATTTATCCGGTCCAACCACGGACCTACCCAATTAGCCCAACAACTGCAGAGCCGACTGAGGAAGCGCGTTGGCTTGCGCGAGCATCGCCGTGCCAGATTGCACGAGGATGTTGTAGCGCGCATACTGCGTGCTTTCCTCTGCCACATCCACGTCCTTGATTCGACTGTTCGCGGACGAGAGGTTGTCTTTCAACACACTCAATTGATCGCTGGTGTAGTTCAGGCGGGCGACGTTGGCTCCAACAGTGGCCCGGAATTCCGCCAGCTTGGTGATCGCGGTCTTCACGCTGGTCAACGCGCTTGCAGCGCCGCTGGAGGTGGAGACCGAAGTGCCGGTCGATGTCGCGCCAGTGATGGCTGAGTCGCCGAGGTTGATGCCGCTCATGGCGAACGTGGTGGCATCGCTGTCGATGGTCACGTTTGAACTCGTGCTGCTGAACAGCGTCACGCCGTTGAACTGCTTGCCAGCGATGTCCGTGACGTAGGACTGCAACGTGGAGAACTCAGACTGATACAGACTGCGGTCCGTGTCGGTCTTCGTCACGTCCTGCGACAGCATCGACAGCTCGCTCATGCGGTCCAGCGCCTTGCCAACCTTCGACAGGTAACCGTCCTGCGTCTGGCTGAAGGACACGGCGTTGCCGACGTTGTTCTTGGCCGCGTTGACGCGGTTGATTTGGGCGTCGAAACGCATGGACACAGCCAGACCCGCCGCGTCATCTTCCGGGGAAACGATCTTCGATCCCGAAGACAAACGTGCGAGTGACTTCGACAACTGTGAGGTGGATTCGGACAGCAACCGCGAGCTGCTCAGCGCTTGGGTGTTAGTATTGATAACCATGACTACAACTCCTTCCGTGAGTTACCCCTTTCGGGGATTTTTACGTTGACGGCATCCTTGCCGCCGACGGACGTTCTATTGAGGTGTCCGTCTTTTACCTCGTTGGCCCTTTGAGGCTGCCAACCGCCGCGCAAGTTATCGGCAGGCCCTGTGAATACTTTAGTCGGCCGCAGAACAGCCGTGTTTTCCCGGCGTTCTCGCACTATGTTCGCGCGCAGCAGAAGCCAGGCGACTCGCCGCGGGCTGTAACATCATCGTGGACTGCTGTCGTGATCGTTAGATGTATGCCGATTCGTGTGACAGCAGGGCGGCACAGTTTCGTCTAAAGTTTTGCGACCGCCTGCCGATAGGCACGCATCATGATGAAAGATCTGGAGGCACTATTCACGCCGGCCGTCACCGAAGTGTTTACGATGATGCTCAACTACCCTGTCGTTGAGGTGAAGATGGGGGCGAATGACGCCATCCCTAAGAACGGGGAATTACAGCTGGCAAGTGCCGTGGGGTTTGTCGGCGAGTTCACCGGTGTGGTCTATCTCCACGTGGGCGTTGAACTCGCCCGCAAGTTTACCTGCCGTCTGCTGCATATGACCGAGCAAGAGGCGGACAGCGACGAGATCGTCAACGATGCCATGGGGGAGATTGCCAACATGGTCATCGGCTACATCAAGTCGCGGCTTTGTGAAAGCGGCATCACGTGCGCGATTACGATTCCGTCCATCGTGCGCGGCAGCCATTTTACCATCGAACCGGTGGGCATTGATGCGCGCCGGGTGTTTCTGTTGACGTGTGACGACGGTCAGTTCTGGGCCGAGGCGTTGGCCAAGGAAGACAAGTCGAAGTGACAACAAGCCAATCGCAAGCAGACTAAGGAACGTATGGCGACGAAAATCCTGACAGTGGATGACAGCAAAACAATCCGGCTGATTGTCATCCGGGCCTTCAAGGAATTTGACTGCATGATCTTTGAAGCCTCAAACGGTGTGGAAGGTCTGGCAGCAGCCAGCCGGGAAAAACCCGATGTCATCATTCTTGATTACACCATGCCCATGATGGACGGAGGCGAAATGCTGGCCAAGCTGAAGTCCAATCCGGATCTGAAAAGCATTCCGGTGGTGATGCTCACGGCGGAGGCGGGGCGCGAAACGGTCTTCAAACTCGCCAAGCTTGGTGTTCGAGACTACTGCGTGAAGCCGTTTCGGGAAGAAGTTGTTGTGGAGAAGGTCAGTCGCATTGTCAATCTGCGCCCCAAGGGCGAAACTGCCGCCAAGCAGAAGCGTTACGACGATCCTTTGAGCATCCTGGTGGTGGATGACAAGCCGGCGATTCCCGAACAGATTCGTGTCGGGCTTGCGGACACCAAATGGGTGATCGAAGAGCGCGGCCAGACGGGCCAGGCGGTGGACAGTTGCACACAAAAGGTGCCGGATGTCGTGCTGATCAGCCTTACGCTTCCTGAAGACAGTGGTTATACGCTCTTCCAGATTCTGAGGGCGGGCGTGAAGACCAAGAACGTCCCAGTCTTTGCCCTGAGCGTCAAGACCGCCGTGGACGAGCAAGCTCGCGCCCAGCAACTCGGTTTCACAGGTGTGATCACCAAGCCGATCGATTTCGCCGACCTGAAGTTGCGAATCACACGAACACTGGCTCTCGACACATCCTACAAATATTTCGAGCAAAAGGACGGTGTCATGGTGCTCCGGCTGCCACCAACTTTCAGCCAAAGCATTGCCAATGAGATCAATACGTATTTGCGCGCCAAGTTGGCAGAAGCGGTGGACGCCGGTTTGGACAGCTTGATCATTGATTTCAGCGAGGTCAAGAGCGCGGACGTGACCCTGATCAAGCTTGGGCTGTCGGTTGTGCAACTCTGCAAGGAGTTGTCCATGAAGCATAGCACGATCGGTTCCGAGGCTGTGTCGCAGGAGTGCAAACATTACGAGGAAACTAAAGATTGGCGATTCTTCACCTCTTTCAAAGAAGCCGT
This sequence comes from Verrucomicrobiota bacterium, assembly GCA_016235595.1. Lineage (GTDB taxonomy): Bacteria > Verrucomicrobiota > Verrucomicrobiia > CAIQCK01 > CAIQCK01 > CAIQCK01. Next base: position 178,208 of record JACRJX010000039.1, on the reverse strand, counting down.
TGATTCACTGAACGGAAAAGCTTTGGCGGCGTAACAACCATGTGCTTCTGGGGTCGTATAATTGGAGTGTTCTTTGTGGCTCCTTTGATGGCGGGGGCCACGGATGGCTACCTGCCTGCGGTGGGTCCTGTGTCGTTGAGTCATTCGCCACCACCGCCGCCACTGTCGCCTTTGGCGTGGCGTTTGCCTCTGCCTTCGGCGTGCATAGATGTGAATGCGGAAAAAAGGAAGACCGATTCAACCGCCCATGCGACGCCCGTCTCGCCAGGGGCAGCCAAGACCCCGTCGTCAGCATCAGACATCACCAACCCAAGGGCGACCGCTGCCAACGCTTCTGCGACGGGAGTCGGCGGAACGCCGTCGTCGTCAGCATTTGCCACCGCCAACCAGGGAGAGGCTGGCATCAGGTCGCAATCGCTGCCGCCCGTGCCGCCGCCAGCACCACCCGTGGGTGGGAACGATTCTCAAGCGACGGCTTTCGCTCTTATGCAGTACTTCCAGCCCGGCCACGCAAGAAAAGGAACGACTGACGTGATTGTTCCGGTTCCGGTGGGGTTTGTCCCGCCGACGCCCGCCAGAACGACCCCGTCAAGCAGCGCGACCTACCTGTCCCCGTGAACGGCTAATCAAGGCCATGGAAGGCAATGAACAATCAAACACAGGTAGTTGAAAGGCATTGGCAGCACCGACGCCAATGGGTCGCAGTGGGATTTTGCATACTCCTGCCTTTATTGATGGGAGCCGATAGCGCGCGCGATCTCAAAACTAATCAAGGGACACCCCCTATCACTGCGGCGTTGCTTGGGGATGGAACGAATGGCTTGGGCCGGCTGACCTCGGCAGGAACCGGGACCCATGTCAATGTCCAGACGGTGCTTCCGCCTGGAACCAATCAATTCCTTCGTGCGAGCACCAACACCACCTCCTCGATCAAGATTGATGACTCGTTACGCAGGATGCGGAAATGGATAACTTCGACCAATGTGAGTTGCAGGACTGATATTATTGAAGACGGGATGGATGACTCCAAAGCGCGTGAACAACAGTCCCAGCATCAGTTTGAGCTTGGCCTGCAACTGCGCCAGCGGAAAGAATATGCACTGGCAGTCAAGACCTTCATGGCTCTCGTCGAGGCCGAGGATACGCCGCGTGAACTCCGGCGCAGCACGTTGCTGGAATTGGCCATGACTGCGCAGGAACAGCAACAGTATGCGAAGGCGCAGCAGATTCTGTCGCAATACGTGCGCAACTTCTCAGAGGACTCGAGCGTGCCGGAGATCCTGCTTCGGCAAGGCCAGCTTTACCGGCAAATGGGCGCCAATACGCTGGCACTGGCGAAGTTCTACGCCGTCATGACCGTGGTGTTGCATCTAAAGCTGGACCATTTCGACTACTACCGGCGGCTGGTGCTTCAGGCGCAGGCTGAGATTGCCGACACCCACTACATGGCGGGCAAGTATGCCGAGGCAGCCGACTTCTTCAACCGACTGCTGAAGACTGACGCCACAGAATTAAGCCGGCCGGAAATCCTCTACAAACTCATTCAGTGTCACCGCACACTCGCCCATCACGAAGAGACCATTGCAAAGGCCAAGCAGTTTACGCAGCTTTATCCGCGCGACCCCAAGCTGGCGGAAGTGCGGTTCACTTTGTCGGAATGCTATCGTCAACTGGGCCATCGAGACGAGGCCTTGCAAGAGGTCAAGCAACTCCTGGCCGAGCAGCACGCTGTTTCCAAAGAGAATCCGGAGAAATGGCTCTATTGGCAACTGCGCGCCGGCAATATGCTGGCCAACCAATTCTTCAACGAGGGCGACTACTTCAATGCGCTTGGCCTTTATTTGAACCTCGCACAAATGAACAGCACCGTCGAATGGCAGTTGCCCACACTCTATCAAACCGCTCTGGTTTACGAGAAACTCCGACAGCCTGAGAAGGCCGTGGAGACCTACAAACAAATCGTCAGCCGCGCGCCTGAACTGGGCGAGAATCCCAAACTCAGTCTCAAAGCCATCGTGGACATGGCCAAGTGGCGCGCCTCTTACCTCGGCTGGCGAGCCCAAGGTGATCAAGCGATGCATTCGCTTCGACCGCTTCTGCAATCGCAAGTTACCACTGCCCAATGAGCACTGCTGAATCCCTTGCCCAAAGCCTGCGCGAACACCTGCAACTGTGTCAGAACACGCTTACCCTGGTTGGACGTGAACACCAAGCCCTGCGCGACCCTGCGACAGCGGTGTCGACCAACCTTCTGGGTGAGAAAAAAGACTTGCTCTCCCGTCTCACGGAGTCGCTTAATCGGCTCCGTCAATATCGGGTGGAGTGGACTCGGCTCAGTCCGGCCGAGCGGACACGGCATCCCGACGTAACGACGTTGCTAAGACAGAATCAGGATGTAATCATGAGGATCGTCATGCTGGATCGCGAAAACGAGCAAGCCCTGCTTCGGCGTGGGTTGTTGCCGCCTACTCATGTGCCGCCGTCACAGCAACAACGCCCGCTCTATGTGGCAAACTTGTATCAGGACCGTTTGCCGAAATGATGCTAATCTGAGCTATGCCATTTGAAAGAATTCTCGTTCTTGAGGATGACCTGATCGTCCGCAAGAACATCGAACAACAACTGCGAGCACGCAGTTACGAGGTGACCGCCGCAGCCACCCTGGCGGCGGCACAAAGCGAGTTGGCCAACAACTCGTTTGACCTGATCATCGCCGACGTGCGTTTGCCGGATGGCAATGGCACAGACCTATTGCGGCAGTTGCAGGAGCGTCCGCAGAGGCCGTTGGTCATTATGATGTCCGGTTTCGGCAGCATTGAGTCAGCCATTGAGTGCATTCAATGCGGGGCTTTTGATTATCTTATCAAGCCCTTCTCATCGCAGCAGCTTGAGGTGTCCATTGGCAAGGCTGAGAATTTCAACCGGTTGGTCAAAGTCAACCAACACCTGAGCCACGAGGGCGAGGACGAAGGCGAACACCTGTTGGTGGGGAAAAGCGCAACCATGGAGCAGTTGCGCCTGCTCATTCGCAAGGTGGCGCGCACGGAGGCTACGGTGCTGATCCAAGGTGAGAGCGGCACGGGTAAAGAATTGGTGGCACGGGAATTATATCGGCAAAGCCCTCGAGCCAACGCGCCGTTCATCAAACTCAATTGTGCTGCAATTCCTGAGAACCTGATTGAAAGCGAGTTCTTTGGTCATGAAAAAGGTTCCTACACAGGAGCCACAGCCAAACGCGAAGGACGTTTTGAACTGGCGCACGGTGGCACGCTTTTGTTGGACGAGATCAGCGAGGTGTCGCTCAACGTCCAGGCCAAGCTGCTGCGTGTGTTGCAGGAGCGCGAGTTCGAGCGTGTGGGCGGCAACCGCACGATCAAGGTGGACGTGCGCGTCATCTCCACCACCAACCGCAACCTGGACCAGAGCGTTGACCGGAAGGAATTCCGGCAGGATCTGTTCTTCCGCTTGAACGTGGTGCCGGTTCATCTCTCACCGTTGCGCGAACACATTGAGGATGTGCCAGAGCTGGTGGCGTCTTTCCTGCCGCGTTTCGCCCGTCGCCATGGGGCGAATGTCAGCGGCATCTCCGCAGCCGCCATGGAAGCATTGGTCAACCATTCCTGGCCGGGCAACGTGCGCGAGTTGCAGAACATCATTGAGCGCGCAGTGATTTTGTGCGGCGAAGGTGAATTGCAGGTTGGCCATCTGACATTCGGCAAGGCAACGCCCCCTGCCAACGGCAGCGCACCCGCTCAGACGGCTGCCAGTGCTGCGCCTACCGATGCGGATGGCGAGTTTCTCTCGTTGGATGAAATTGAGAAACGTCATATTCTTGTCGCGTTGGCGCGCTGCAACAATAACCGCACGCATGCCGCCAACCTCCTGGGTATCAGCATCCGCACACTCCGCAATAAGCTGAACGACTACCAAGGCAAGAGCTGATCAGTCGCTTTGGTTCGGGACGTTTCCAGATCCTCCCATGCGGAGTTCCTTGCCCGGCTAGTGAAATCACGTCGGTAACATTTTCCCATCGCGAGTGAAGGTTGTTCGTTTCTGCCCGTTTAGGGGAATGTTTTGTCTGGCACGCTTACTGCTACTACTGCGTGTTGATGATCGAAGCACTATTCGCGCAGACTAATTATGTCGCGAGCAAGAAACTGCTCGATGCGACCGTGCTGCGACATGAAGCGATCGCCGCCAACATCGCCAATGCTGAAACGCCAAATTACAAGCGCGTGGACTTGGCGCCAACGTTCGCCGCCGAATTAAGCCGAGCCATTGCCGACAAGAGTGTTTCGCAGGTCGCCAGCCTGCGGCCGCAGCTCGCAGTGGATGGCAACGCCACAGCCGCCAACCGTGACGGCAATACGGTGCAGTTGGAGTCGGAACTGTTGCGGATGCAACAGAATACGCTGGCGCATGCACTGGAAGTCCAGTTCATCTCGGGGTCGCTGTCCAAACTCCGCTCGGCTATCACAGGACGTTTGACTTGATTTTGAACCATGATTGATTTCATCCCCGGTATTTCAGGCACGGCTGCCGCGCTGAATGCTGAACGGATTCGGATGGAGGTTGTCTCCCAGAACATTGCCAACGCGAGCACCACACGCGGTCCCAATGGTCTGCCATATCAGCGACAGCAGGTGGTTTTTGAAACGGTGTTGCAGCAACGCCTGTCCGGCTCTGGGTCGGCGGGAGTGTCGCCGCAATCTGTGAAGGTGGCGCGCGTGCTGCCCGACACGCGGCCCGCACGGACGACGTTCATTCCGGGCCACCCCGATGCAGACGCCAATGGCATGGTGAAGATGCCCAATGTCAACATTCACGAGGAAATGGCAGACCTGATCACTTCGTCGCGGACCTACGAGGCAAATCTCGCGGTCATCAAGAACGCGCGCCAGATGGCGCTGCAAACACTTGCAATTTCAAAGCACTGACGCGTGAACCTACATGAACGTCCTCGCCGCCATCAACAGTTACCAAGCCAGCGGTCTGCCGCAGGTGATGAAGACGCCGGCGCTCACGGCCGGCGCACCCAAAATTTCCGGCTCCGACGTGTTGGAACTGTCGTCCATCGCCTCCGGTCAGGGGACACAGCCGACGGCAGCGTCGACAGGGGCATTCTCCGACGTGTTGTCGCAGATGGTGCGCGAGGTAGACACCAAGCAACATGTCGCCGGCGATTCGGTCAACGCGTTGCTCAGCGGCCAAAATGTGCCGCTACACCAGACGATGGTTGCAATGGAAGAAGCATCGATTTCGTTCCAACTCATGGTCGAAGTCCGCAACAAACTGTTGGAGTCATATCAGGAACTGATGCGAATGCAGGTTTGAACCCCGCTAGGCATAACTCATGAACCAGAAACTTGCCCAATTGCTCAAGCAACTGGCAGACATTTGGAAACTGCTTGGTATCAACCAGCGCATCAGCGTGGTTCTGACCGGCGGAGTGTTGCTGGCTGGCTTGGCATCGCTGGCCGTCTGGTCCAACAGGGCCGAATACGCTCTGCTTTACGGCAAACTCGACGACGCAGAAGCTGCGAAGGTCATTGCCTACCTCGATGGCGCCAAAATATCTTACCGGACCGGCCAAGGCTCGATCTACGTGTCCGCCGACAAAGTTCATGTCAGTCGCATGCAACTTGCCTCGCGCGGCATTCCGCAGAATGGCGGAGTCGGCTTCGAGATTTTTGACAAGCCCAACTTTGGCATCTCCGACTTCGTCCAGCGTGCCAATTACCTTCGCGCGGTGCAGGGCGAACTCTCCCGCACCATCGGCCAACTGGAACAGGTCGAGACCGCGCGGGTGATGATCGTGTTGCCCGAAAACCGGTTGCTGACCGACAACCAGAAGCCACCCACGGCGTCCGTCTTCGTCAAACTCAGGAGTCTGGACGCTTTGGCGCCCGCGGCGGTCAACTCCATCCGATTCCTCGTGGCTAATTCAGTAGAAGGGTTGAAACCGAATCACGTGAGCGTTGTCGATCATCGGGGCAACGTCCTTTCCGCTGACGCCGACACCGACTCGCTATCAGGCGTTGCATCAGCACAACTCGAAATGCGCCGCAATCTCGAACTATACCTTGCCAAAAAGGCCGAGAGCATGTTGGAGCGAGTGCTTGGCCCCGGCCAGGCCGTCGTGCGGGTCGCCGCCGAAATCAATCTGGATACCACGACGCGCACAGAAGAGAAATTCGACCCGGATGGCCAGGTGCCCCGTATCACGACGCTGACCGACGAGACCACCGACATGACTAACGGCGGCTCCGGTGGTGTGCCTGGCGTCACCACCAATGGCACGACGGACACCAACACCGCCTACGCGATCAGCGCCAATTCCCTTGGCAAGAACACGACCAAGAAGAAGACCACCGACACGCAATACGAGATCAACAAGACCGTCAGCAGCGTCGTCCAAGGCGCTGGCAATCTCACACGACTCTCAGCGGCAGTGTTTGTGGCGGCAAAAATGGAAGGCGCCGGCGCCGAACGCAAAGTCGCGCCGCGTCCAAAGGAGGAACTGGAAAAACTGCGACGCATCGTCCAAGGCGCGCTCGGTCTGAATGCCAGCGGCGATACTACGAACAAAGGCGATATCACGCTTGAGGAAATGCCGTTCAATGACCAACTGGGTATCGAGCTGTCACAGCAACTGGACTCGCAACAAAAGCAAGAGTTCTGGTGGGAAACCGGCAAGGGCGCGCTCTACATGGGCCTTGCGCTGGTCGCGTTGATGTTCTTCTGGCGCGGGTTCAAACGGACAACTGTGGAGAGCATCCCCATTGGTGTCCCGCTTGGCCGGCATAGTTCGAATGGCAAGTCCGGCAATGGCAACGGCAACGGTAATGGCAAGGGAAATCATGGCACATCGGCGGATTGGCCCCTGCCAGCCGAAGCGCCCGTAGTCAGTATTGAAGTGATCAACCAATTGGTGCGGGAAAACCCGCACAACTTGACACAGTCTGTTCGCGGCTGGCTGAGCCGCAGCACACGCAATTCCGAATAACGCATCATGAGCGCTGCAACTGATTCCGCCCGCGCTGCTGAACTGACCAGCATCACCAACATGACGCCTCACCAGAAACTGGCGGCGCTGTTGATCATGATGGGGCCCGAGAACGCCGCGAAAATGTTGCGCGACTTCGATGAGCAGGAGGTCGAAACCCTCGCCACGCAGATGGCCAAGCTCCCCATGATCAGCCAGGAGTTGCAGGAGGAAATCTTGCGCGAGTTTTCCAATGTGGCCATCCATGCTGCTACCGCGCTGCGCGGTGGGATGGATTACGTCCACGATGTGCTCGAGAAGTCCATCGGCATGTTCAAGGCATCGGACATCATGAACCGCGTGTCACCCACGGCCACCACCTCCACCTCGGTGTCCGTGATGCAACAGGTCATCGAGATGGACCCGCGCCAATTGTTCAACCTCGTCCGCAACGAACAACCCCAGACCATCGCGCTGATCGTCAGCTACCTCAGTCCGGACAAAGCATCGGAAGTGTTGTTTCAAATGCGCCCGGATATGCGCGAACAAATCATCGAGCGGCTGGCCAACATCACGCCGATGCCCATCGAAGTGGTGGAGCGACTGGCAACCCTGCTGGCCGAGAAAGTCGGCGTAAAACCCACGCGCGCCTTGAACCAGACCGGTGGCGTGCGCGCAGCCGCCGCATTGCTCAATGCCATGGACAAAAACCTGAGCAAGTCCATCCTCGTCTCGTTGGAGGAGCGCAAGCCGGAGTTGAGTCAGGCCATTCAGCAGAAAATGTTCACCTTTGAAGACCTGGCCTCGCTTGATTCAACCACGTTGCAGCGAATCATGCGCGAAGTGGACATGCGGCAACTGGCTGTTGCGCTCAAGACTGCCAGCGACAACGTCCGCAAGACCTTGATGAGCGGTATTTCCAAACGCGCCGCCGAGGCGGTCATGGAAGAGGTGACCTACATGGGGCCGGTCAAGTTGCGCGACATTGAGGCCGCCCAAAACACCATCATTGAAATCGTGCGCCGGCTCGAGTCCGCCGGCCAGATCGAACTGGGCGAAGCCCGCGAGGAAAACCGACGTGAACTCCTGGCACGATAAAATTCAACTTCAACAGTCGTTGCGCGACGTCAGCCTGCAAACGGCCTGTTCTTCTGAAACCGAGGCACGGTTTCGCGAACGCGAGCGTGCGGCCTACGTGCGCGGCCGTCAGGAAGGCGAACGGGCCTTGAGTGAGCAATTGATGCAGCAGCGCGCGGAACTCAACCAACTCCAGCAGGGCGTGCTGGCATCGCTCCAGCAGGCGATTCCGCAAGTCATCCGCGACAGCGAGAACGCCTTGATCGCGCTCGCGTTGGAGGCCGCGCAAAAACTTGTATGTGGCATTCCCGTGTCGGCTGAAATGATCGAGGCGACCGTGCGCGAAGCTCTCGAACAGGTTGAGGAGGCAACCGAGTTTTCCATCGATTTGCACCCCGACGATCTGGCGCTGCTGGAAAAGCATCATTCGCCGATGCTCGACTCTCAAGGCGGCGCACGGCACATGTGCTTCCGCGGCTCTTCGCAAGTCAGCCCCGGCGGCTGTCTGGTGCACACGCGATTTGGCGTCATCAACGGTTGCCGCGAGACGAAGTTGGAGAATCTGAAGAAAACACTGCTATCATGATTCAATCGCTTCCCAATGTTGAGCCGCGCAATTCCCGATTGAGCCAGATGCTTAGCCGGACAAGGCAGGCGTGTGTGTTGGAAACCCGGGGACGCGTGGAGCAGTTGATTGGGTTGGTGATTGAGTCACAAGGACCGCCCGCGGCTTTGGGCGAGTTGTGTCGCATTGACTCGTTGCGCAACGACGGCACCACATTGGCTGAGGTCGTGGGGTTTCGCAATCACAACTTGCTGCTCATGCCTCTGGGCGAGGTGCGCGGGATTCATCCCGGCAGTGAAGTCATCGCCACCGGCGCGCCCCTGCGGGTGCCTGTCGGCGAGGCGCTGATGGGGCGTGTGATTGACGGCTTGGGGCATCCCATTGACGGACAAGGCCCGATTGAGGCGGATGATTATGTCAGCGGCAACCTGATGCCGCCGCATCCGCTGAAGCGGCAACGGATTGAGCAAACGTTCGAGACCGGGATCAAGGCGATTGACACGTTCGTTCCCTGCGGGCGTGGTCAGCGTTTGGGAATTTGTGCCGGCTGCGGCGTGGGCAAGTCCACGCTGCGGGGCATGGTTGCGCGCGAAGGGGAGGCGGATGTCAACGTGATCGCGCTCATTGGCGAGCGGGGTCGTGAGGTGCGCGAGTTTCTGGAGAACGACCTCGGCAAAGAAGGCTGCCGCAAATCAGTGGTGGTGGTGGCCACGTCAAACCAGCCGGCGCTGGCGCGCTTGAAAGGCGCGTTTCTAGCGATGGCGATTGCCGAACACTTCCGCGACACCGGGAAGAATGTGTTGTTGATGATGGACTCGGTGACGCGATTTGCCATGGCCCAGCGTGAGATCGGTTTGGCGGTGGGTGAACCCCCGACCACCCGCGGTTACACACCATCGGTGTTCTCACTCCTGCCGCAATTGCTTGAGCGCGCCGGCATGGGCGAAACCGGCTCAATCACGGGTTTCTTCACCGTGCTGGTTGAGGCCGATGATATGAACGACCCGATTGCGGATTCCGTTCGTTCGATTCTCGACGGCCATCTGGTGCTGAGCCGCGAACTGGCAACGCAAAACCACTATCCCGCGATCGAAGTGCTGGAGAGCGTGAGCCGGCTGGTGCGCGACTTGTTGACTCCGGCACAACTGGAAACTGCGGCGCGCGCCCGCGAGCACCTGGCGATCTACCGCAAGAACCAGGACCTCATCAACATCGGCGCGTACCCAGCCGGCAGCAATCCGGTGATTGATGAAGCCCTTCGACTCCACGAGCCACTCCGACAGTTCTTGCGGCAACCCGTGGATCAGGGAATGACAGCGCCCCAAAGTTGGTCGCGATTGACAGAAATTCTGGCTCCGCCGGCCCCACAGCGCCGGGCGTCAGCCGAATCCGTGAAACCAGTGAAAAATGGAGGAATCCCATGAAACAGTTCCGTTTCACACTCGAAGCCCTGCAGCGATTGCGTCAACGGCAAGAGAAGCATGCGCTGCAACAATACGGGGAGGCGGTGGCTGAACACCAGGAGGCAGTCCGCAGATTGGAGGAAGTGAATGCAGACTGCGAAGCCAGTTGGGCCCTGTTCCGTGAACACCTGATGGACAACGCGCCGATGGCTTACGTTGCCCAGTTGCAGGGGTATTGCAGCTGGCTCGAGGAGTGCAAACGTGTCAGCGCGCGGACCGTTGAACAGGCTCAACGTGTCTGTAAGCAGCGATGGTTCAAGCTCCTTCTGGCACGGCAGGCGCGCGAGGCCGTGGACAAGCTGCTGGTCCGGCAGCGTGAGCGCTACGACCGGGAATTGATGCGCGAAGAACAGATGCAGCTCGATGAAATGGCCAACCGGCGTTTTCTAACCCCGGCGCTGTGCAACATGAACGACGAACTACTGAGGAACTGACATGATCCAGATAATCCAATCCAAATGGGTCGCCATCGCAATGGGGATTTTGTTGTATGCGATCACCACGACGGCGGTGTGGAAGACGCGAAACCTGCCAATACCGGACTTCTTCTCGTCTCAACCTGTAATCGTGCAGACGACCAGTAGCGCTTGGGATACGAGAAACCCGGAACTGGACCAGCTTGTGCTGGAGCTTCGCGCCGCCAAGAGCGCCCTTGACAAACGGGACAAGGATCTCAACGACTTGGAAACCCGTCTGCAACTGGAGCGACAGGAGGTCGCGGAAGTGATGCAAGGGGTGCAGCAAATGCAAAAGGAGTTTGAAACTGAGATTGTGCGAGTGCAGGCGGAAGAAATCCTCAATCTCAAGAAGCTGGCCAAGGTTTACGCATCCATGGAAACCGAAGGTGCCGTCAACATTCTGAAAGAGCTTAGTGACGAGCAAGTGGTGAAAATCATGATTTTCATGAAGGAAGCGGAGACGGCGCCGATTCTCGAGACGCTGGCAAGAAAGGGCAAGGACGAAGCCAGACGTGTCGCTTTGATCTCCGAACGGCTTCGTGTTGCGGTTCACCGCAAACCGACAGACAAGCCCAAGTCCTGATGATGCCATCGATTTTTTCGACAGTCAGCGATGCTGCATCCGTCTGTCTGTCATCACCGTCACAGCCCGCGAAAACAGTGGACGAAACGGCCGGGGAGCCGTTGTTCGCGGACGTCATGGGATCGTTCCTGACGAACGACCCGCCGCCAGCAAAACCGGCGCAACCGGTGCCTGCCAGCATTGCGGCTGATTCTGCGGAAAGCTCGCAGGCTGCTGTGAGCATCATCTGTCTCGCACAAACGACGGCCGAAGTGACTGTTGCTGAGTCGTCTGAAACAGCGGTGCCGGTTGTGGTTTATGACCGGGCGCCCCAGACAGGCACCTTCTTCTTTACGCGTCCTTTGATAGGACCGCTTGCCATGGATACTGCCGGTCGAGAATCGGCTGACACCGGCGAGCCACAGGATGTTAAAGGGTCAGAGAAAGGCGTGGACCCTGTCGAAGCGGTGCAGGAGGTCTTGGATGAGGAACTCGCACCTCAGACGATCGCCGTCCGGCATCAGCGCGGCTTGCGTGAAGTGGCGGAGTGCGATGAGTTGGCTGACGTAGAAATCCTCGCTGATTCTCGTTTGCAGCCCGACCCGGACGACGACTGTGCGGACGTGGACGGGGGGGCAGGTTCGGAGACCGGATCTTTGATGTGTCAGAGTATTGCTGTGGCGGCAGAGAATTCCCAAACTCATCCAGCAGTTGTGGATCCAGCGATGGTGCGCGAACGCACATGTTCCAGTGAAATCAGCGCCCGGCCCTCTGCCTGCGCTTCAGCGACATCGGCTGATGTGGCTGCGACGCCAGCGGCCTCGCGATGGGGCCAAGGGGGCGAATCTTCGCAGTCAATTCCCTGGTCACCAGCCGCATGCAATGGACAAAAAGAGGTGGTGGATGTTTCCACCCATGTCCCGTCATCGTCAGCGCCTCTCCTGACTCTGCCGACTTCTGGAAGCGCCACAGATTCAACGGAAGTGAGCCGCCTCGTTGGCGTCCATGAATCAGACCTGTCCAATGTCATGCCAGAAAGCGTGCAGCCTGAGCTTGGTGCGAAGTCTGATCCCGTGCAAATGCCATCGCCTCAATCTGTTAGCAACGATGGTCGGGTGAACTACGGCACAGTTGCTCAAAGAACCGCGCCAAGGCCGGAGATCAACCCGGATCAGATACCCACGTCGGCGGATTCCCAGCGGGCATGGACATCATCGCAACAACCAATCCGCATTGATCAAACGCCGCACGGTGAATCGGCCGGGCTTGATTCGTCAAACGTCGACGCATTGCCAACCGTTCCTGTTGAGGCTGCGTTTTCGTTTGGTGCAAATGTTGTGACGGCGAAGACTCCGCCGGATTTGGCCTCGCTCGTGGTTGATAGGCCGGCGACGCTCGCGGAAGACCAAAATCCGGGAGTCAGCCAATACCAAGCCGCTGGTCTGAAGAAGTCGATGGTCGCTGAAGCAAGCGCAGTCTTCACGCAGGGAGTCGCGATTTCCGATTCTCAATCCGAGTCGATACAGCAACCTCTGAGTTCACAGCAACAACCCGCAGTCAGTTCAGAGAAACTGGTTGAATCGGCGCGAATGAATGCAGACTCCCGGTTTCGGTGGGATTTGCCTGCCGTCGGGAACTTGCTCGCATCGATTCGTCAAGACCTGCCGGTCACTATTGGCGAGCAACCCTCTGTGGCGCAGGGCGCGGTCGTCGTTGATGTCCCGAAACTGCAAATTCGTCAAGACCTGCCGGTCGCCACTGGTGGACAACCCCCTGTGGCGCAAGGTGCGGTCATCGTTGACGTCACGGCACTACAGAAGGGCATGGCTGGCGAAGATGCTTTGCGTGGCATGGATGCTGCTCCTATTGGAGATGCGATGAAGAAACCGAACGACTTGCACACAATTGCCGGTCCAGATGAGAACATCTTGCCGGTTGAGAATGAATCTGGATTCGTGGGGCATAACCGGAGAGAGCCGTTTGGGATCAGGATAGGAGAGAAGCTGGATCCCTCGGTTCTCAGTGGGTTGTTTGTCACACATGAACCCGAGGCTGGCCGCCAGCAACTGACATTCGTGACTGCAAGTGCATCCCCTGATACAGCGTCCACCGCGGCGTCTGCTCAATTTTCAGTCGAGTCGCTTGCGGATCAGCTCATGGATCGTGTGGTCAAGTTCAAGTCGCTATACCAGGACAATGTGGCGGTCATGGTCATGCCGGATGACAATACAGAGATTCACCTTCAGTTCACCCTTGGCGGCGACGGGGTGAACGTTTGCGCCCGGGTGGAGCGCGGCGATCTGGACCTGCTTCGAGCAAACTGGGATCAACTGCGGCAAACACTTGCCGATCATGGAGTTCACATGGGAGAATTGAATCGTCCATCCTCTGACACGAATAACCTGCCCCAATCCGCGACTGAAACCAACGGAGGTGGCGCCCACGAGCAAGCGCCCCGTCACCAGCCGCGGCTGAATGAAGAACTTGCCGAGGAAATCGCGGGTGCTGGCGCCATGACGGAAACGCCGCACGTGCGTCTGCACAACGCCCGACGCGTAACGCCACGGCGCTGGGAAAAGTGGGCCTAATCTTATGAGTATTGCTGTCAATTCTTCAACAGCTGTTTCCGGTTCACAAAACTCGACGTCGTCTTCGGGCAGCATGACTCCGACCCAGACATTGGACCAGGACGATTTTCTGAATCTGCTGGTAACCCAGCTCAAGATGCAGGATCCGCTCAATCCAGAAAGCAACACGGACTTCATCGCCCAGATGGCGCAATTCAGCTCGCTGTCGACGAACACTTCCACCAACGCGAAGGTTACCGAGTTGCAGAGCACCATACAATTTCAGCAGGCCAACGGACTGTTGGGACGCACGGTGGTTCTACAGCCAAATTCGAGCACGCAAGTGAGCGGGACCGTGAGTGGTATTACGATCGATGCAGGGACGCCGAAGATCGTTGTGAACGGCCAGGCTTACGACCTGAACCAGGTGGTCAGTGTCGCGCTGGCCAAGAGCTAAAACAACCAAACAGGAAAGGACCTTATGCTTCGATCTCTTAACTCAGCCGTCAGTGGAATTCAGCAATTTCAGACACAAATGGACGTCATCGGCAATAACGTGGCCAATGTGAACACCACCGGCTATAAGTCTGCGCGGGCGGATTTGGCAGATGCATTCAGCGACACTTTGAGGTATGCAAGCAGCGGTCGGTCAGGCATTCAGATTGGCGAGGGCGTGGCTGTGGCCTCTACCAAGTCTAAATACAGCCAAGGTGCTCTCTCGCAGACCGGCGTGCAGACCGACCTGGCTGTGTCGGGTGAGGGGTTTTTCATCGTCAAGGATTCCCTCAACAGTCAGACCTATGCCACGCGTGCCGGCGCTTTCAGTTTGGACTCCAACGGTTACTTGGTCACCGACAGCGGTCTGCGCGTCGAAGGTTATACCGACTCCGGTCTGACCACCATAGGCGACCTCCAGATTGACGCGACACAGCGTCCAGTAACCGCTGACCCCGCCGCGACAATGACGTCCTATAGCATCAGTCAGGACGGCAAGATAAACGTGTGCCTCTCGGATGGTTCCGAGTATACCCGCGGCCAAGTGTTGCTACAGAACTTCCTCAACCCACAGGCGTTAGTCAAGGAAGGCGGCAATCTCTACTCCGGCCTGACCGCCGCCGGTCCGATCGCGACCGATCCTGCCAGTCCCGGCACGAACGGTTTGGGCAAAATTGAGGCTGGCGCGCTGGAACTGTCCAACGTGGACCTCTCCGCTGAGTTCTCGAATCTGATCGTCACCCAACGCGCGTTTCAGGCCAATTCACGCATCATCACCACCAGTGATGAGATGATGCAGGAACTCGTCAACCTGAAGCGCTAAACCTGAACACTGGATTATGGTTGCCAATCGCACTGATGTAGTTGAAACGGCGGGTGCCGCAAAGGACGATCCCGATAGCGGCGCCAGCGGCAATGGAAACGGCGACGCAAAACGGAACAAGCCCTCCGGTTTCATCGCTTGGTTGCCGATGGTCATCAGCTTCATCGCGATGCCCTTGCTAGCCTATGCAACGACGTCCTACTTGCTGCTACCGAGGTTGCAGAAAGAACTGGGTCCTGCCACCGGGACCGCCACCGGGACCGCCACCGGGGCAGCCGCCGGGGCAGCGCGCACCAAGACGGCAGCAGGTTCGAAGGAGAAGGGCGGCGCGTTTAACAAGACGACCGTGCAACTGGGGCGCATTCTGGTGAACGTGGCGGGCAGTGTCGGGACGCGGTACCTGACTTCGAGCATCTCGGTGGTTGGCACGCACAAAGAGTTCAAAGAGAGGATCGATCGCAGCCGCGACCAATTGCTGGACGTGGCATCGAGCACGTTAGGATCGAAAACCATCGCAGACTTGGAAAAGCCCGGAGCGCGCAATCTCATCCGCACCGAACTGATCACCGTTTTTAACAACGCACTCGGCGACGGTGTGATCGAGGAAATCTACATCACAGAAATGGCCATCCAGTAAGAGGGTGGACCGCAGGCGCTAACCATGGATCCCAAGACCAACCCAGAGCCTCCCGGCGACGGACAGCAGGTTCTCTCACAATCTGAAGTCGAGCGCATGCTCGCGGAGATGGCGCAGGGGGAAGCCACGTCTGTCGTTTTCAAGACGGATCGCACCAAAGAGAACAAAGCGCCGGATGCCATCCAAGCCTACGATTTCCGCCAGCCCGCATTCCTGGCGGCAGCCGAACTGCGCAAACTGCGACTGCATCATGAGGGGTTCATTCGATCGCTGGCGGCGCGGTTGTCCATCTATCTGCGACTGGAGGTCGCTTTGCAGATGTCCGGTCTGCAGACCATCCGGTATCGAAAGTTCGTGGACAGCCTGCCCGCACCGACGCACATCACTCTGTTCAAGGTCCAGCCGTTGCGAGGCACGTGTTTCATAGACATGCCGCCACGGCTGGCATTGACCGTTGCCGACCGGTTGCTGGGTGGACCGGCACACTCGGTGGACGCGAACCGTGACCTCACGGACATCGAAGTAGCCTTGGTTGACCAGATTACCCAAATCATCCTCAGCGAGTGGAGTAATCACTGGGTGCACCTCAAGGATCTCCGGCCAGAGATCATCGGCCACGAAAGCAACGCCCACTATCTGCAAACTGCACCGTTGGAAGATGTTATGTTGGTGCTCTCGGTGGAAGCGCGCATCGGCGATTGCGTGGAGCGGTTCAATTGCGCATTTCCCTACTACACGATTGAACCACTCGTGCGGCAACTCAGCGCCGACATCGCCGCTGGCTCGAAAGAGGGACAGAATCAGGCCACCGTCCCCGCGCGATGGAACGGCAGTTTCAACGATGTTCGGATTCCCATCACGGTCCTGTGGGGTGATATCGAACTGGACGCACGCACCGTGGCCAACCTGGAGCCGGGCAAGGTATTGCCGCTGGATCGAACATCCACCGAACACGTTCAGGTTCGACTCGCAAGTGTTCCCAAATTCCTCGCTCAACTCGGCACCCGTGAAACAAAATGGGCCGTCAAGCTGACCGACGTGATTCGCACCTAGACAACCATGACAACAACTGCGCCTCAACAGAAAGAATGCCCGCCCGGTATCGAGATGTTACTGGACGTGCCCGTAAGCCTCTCCGTCGAACTCGGTTCCTGCCAGATGTCGCTTCGCGACGTCCTGCAACTCACCGTGGGTTCTGTTGTTCAGCTCGACAAGATTGCCGACGCGCCCGTGGATCTCTATGTGAACCAGAAGTTGATTGCTCGCGGCGAAGTGGTTGTGGTGGAGGAAAAGTTCGGCATCAAGATCAGCGAAGTTCTGGGATCACCGCAATGACCTCCCCCGGTTTCCGGCGCTGGCCAACAGCCTTCTTCTGCTGGCTTGTCGCTGGTGCTTGCGCCTTTGCCCAAACGACCAACCTGACCGTAGAGGTTGTCCCGCTGCCTGATGCTGCCGGCTCAGTGGTGCGTGTGCTGGGCGCGCTGGCGTTGGTGCTGGCGTTGTTCTTCGGAGGCGTCTGGGGCTTCAAAAACTGGCAGCGGCTTGTCCGCTTCAAGGGTCCGTCGGCCAAACTCAGCGTGCTTGAATCGCGGGCGCTCGATAACCGGCACTCTCTCTATGTGGTCGGCTACCAACGGCAGCGCATGCTCATCGGCATTTCACAGACGGACATTACCTTGCTCAGCCACCTGCCTGATGAGGAGGCTCCCGAGGCTGAACCCCCTTCGGATTTCGCCGCCGCGCTAAACCAAGCGGTCACCCGAAAACCCTGATGAATCGCTGGCGCCAATTCTGGATTTCCGCATTGGCGGCGCTTGCATTGGACACAGACGGCCTTGCTGCACAGTCCGACGCAGCGGCGCCGCAATCCACCCTCCGAGCGGCACAGGCCGCACGCATGGTGGCCGGGACGTCCGCCAAGGCGGTCGAGAGTCCGAAGGGTTCAAATAACCTGGTTCCCTTCCGGCTCAGCGTCGGCGTGGATGCGCCGCAAGGAGCGCAGGATCTCGACGTCGGCATCAAGATTCTGTTCGGCATCACGTTGCTGTCGCTGGCGCCGTCCATCATTCTGCTGACGACCTGTTTCACGCGGATCGTGATCGTCTTATCCTTCGTGCGCTCAGCCCTGTCGCTCACCGGCACGCCGGCCAACCAGTTGATCATCGGCCTGTCGCTGTTTCTCACGTTCTTCATCATGGCGCCGGTGTGGGACGTCATGAACCGCGACGCGATCCAACCTTACAGCGCGAAGCGGATTACGAGTGATGAGGCGCTCGATCGCGCTGCGAAGCCGCTGCGGACTTTCATGTTGAGACAGGCGCGACCCAAGGATGTGGAGTTGTTCGTGGGGCTTGCCCGCCTCGGACCGACGCCTGCAAACCAACTGCCGCTGAAAGTGGTGATTCCCAGCTTCATCGTCAGCGAGTTGCGCACGGCGTTCCAGATGGGTTTCTTGCTTTTTGTGCCATTCATCCTGATCGACCTGGTGGTGGCGACAGTCCTGATGAGCATGGGTATGATGATGATGCCGCCGATGACCATCTCGCTGCCGCTAAAGATTCTGCTGTTCGTGCTGGTGGACGGCTGGACGCTGGTGGTGCGGTCGCTGATCCAAAGCTTCAGCATGTGAACCTATGACTCCCGAATTTGCCGTCGAACTTCTCAAGATGTTGATCTTCCAGTCGGTGACGCTGGCGGCTCCGCTGTTGTTGGTGGCGATGGTCGTGGGACTTGCCGTCAGCCTCTTTCAGACCGTCACCTCGATCAATGAGCAAACGCTCAGTTTCGTTCCCAAGGCGGCCAGCGTGCTGGCTGCGTTGCTGATCCTTTTACCTTGGATGCTGCGCACGTTGGCCGAGTTCGCAACGGCTGTTATCCAGAAAATTCCAGAGATGGTTCGCTGACGCCCGACCATGATTCCCGACGGTCTCCTCAACTGGTTGATGGTGTTTATTCGCGTCAGCGCGATGCTCGCGGTTTTTCCATTGCTATCGAGCCAGAACTTTCCCAGGCAACTGCGCATCGCTTTGAGCGCGCTGGTGGCTTATCTGACGGCCCCGATGGTGCCGCAGGGCGTGCCGGCTGGGCAGGAGTTTTGGACGTTGGTGGGTCTGATGGCTGCCGAGGCTGGGATAGGGTTGATGTTCGGCTTTGTCAGTCGCATGATTTTCTTCACGGTCGAGATGGCGGGCCGGATCATCAGCACCGAGATGGGACTGACGTTGTCTTCGGATATCAACCCCTTCACGGGCTCCAATCTGGAAGCGCCAGCCATGATGTTGTATTACCTCGCTGGCGTGATTTTCTTCAGTCTCGATCTGCATCACTGGTTGCTGGTAGGGATTCAACGCAGTTACACGTATCTGCCGATCGGTGGCTGGCACTTAAGTGCTGCCTTGCTGGAGGATATCATCGGCCGCACGACGCAAATCTTTGTCGTCAGTGTGCAAATTGCCGCGCCAATCATTGCGCTGTCGTTTCTGTTGTCGCTGATCTTTTCCATCCTCAGCCGGGCTGTCCCGCAGATGAACGTGTTCATGGAAAGCTTTGCCGTTCGCATTCTTGCGGGGTTGGCGGTGTTCGGCCTGACGCTGAGCGTGATGAGCCAGCACGTGGCGAACTATCTGCGCCGGATGCCGGAAGACATACTGCACGTGGCGAAGCTAGTGGGGGGGCATTAACGCATGGCTGACTCCGACGGCGATAAGACAGAGAAACCAACAGCGAAACGGCTGGAAAATGCCTACAGTCACGGCCAGATCGCTCGTAGTCCCGAGGTGCAGACGGTCTTCGTGTTTGTTGCAGTGCTGATGGCGTTCACGTTCGCCGGCGGCGAGATGTGGAGGCAAATGGTTGGCGCACTGCTGGCCGTGTTGGGCCATCTGCACGACATTGTCATCACAATGGACTCACTCCAGCGGCTGGCGATTCAGGCATCCCTGTTGTTGGTTGGCTGCCTCGCGCCGGTGGTGCTGTCCAGCATGATGGGCGGCCTGCTGGCGGGAACGATCCAGAATCGGTTCCACACCGCGTCCGAGGCGCTGGAGCCGAAGTGGGAGCGGTTCAATCCGGTCACTGGCTTCCAGCGCATCTTCTCGACGCATGCGTCCGTCTCGACAGTGTTGTCGTTTGCGAAGCTGTCGTTGATCGTCGCGCTCTGCTACTCGACGGTGAGGGACATCCTCAATGACCCGATTTTCTACACAGGCGTTAGCGCGGCAAAAGTTGCCTCGTTCATGGCCGAATCTTCCTTCACAATCACTCTACGCGTGGTGTTCATCCTCGGCGTAATCGCGGCGGCGGACTACGGCTATCAGATCTGGCGCACGAACAAAGACCTGATGATGACCAAGGAGGAGGTCAAGGACGAGACGCGCAACGCCGAGGGTAATCCCGAGATCAAATCCATGCTCAAGTCAATGCGGCGCCGGCTTCGACAGCGGCAGTCCAAGCGGCAGGCGTTGGCAGAAGTCCCTAAGGCGGACGTGGTTGTGACAAACCCGACGCATCTGGCAGTGGCGCTGCGCTATAGAAATAAATCGATGAAAGCACCCAAGGTGGTTGCAAAGGGAGCACGGCTCAATGCACTGGCGATCCGTGAGATTGCCGCGCGCCACCAAGTGCCGATCATTGAAAATAAACCTCTGGCGCGGATGCTTTTCAAGTATGGCCGCGAGGGTGGCGAGATTCCTGCTCAGCTTTACTTGGCGGTGGCCGAGGTGTTGGCTTGGGTGTATCGGGTCAACCGCTACCGTTATCACACGGAAGACAATCGAGTTTAATTGAACGACGTGAACAACGCGCCATCCAACTTGCGCCGGCTGTTTCGCAACGGCGATTTATGGCTGGTTGCCGGTTTGTTCGGGACGATCCTGCTGCTGATCATCCCGATCCCGGCTTTTCTGTTGGATCTCCTGCTGGTGGTCAGCATGGCGCTGGCGTTGTTGATCTTGCTGGTAATCATCTACCTGCGCGAGCCGGCGGATTTCACCGGCTTCCCAACGTTACTGCTGTTCGTCACCCTGTTTCGGTTGGCGCTGAATGTTGCCTCAACGCGTTTGATCCTGCTCGACGGCTACGCCGGCCACATCATTGACGCATTCGGCAATTTCGTCGTTCGTGGCAATTACGTGGTGGGAATGGTGATCTTCCTGATCCTGGTGTTGATCAATTTCATTGTCATCACCAAAGGCGCAGGGCGCATCGCGGAGGTGGCAGCCCGGTTCACGTTGGACGCCATGCCCGGCAAACAGATGGCGATTGACGCTGAACTCAATGCGGGCCTCATCAACGAAACTGAGGCGCGAACGCGCCGGCGGTCGGTGGAGCAGGAAGCTGATTTCTACGGCGCGATGGACGGCGCGAGTAAGTTCGTGCGCGGCGACGCCATTGCGGCGGTGTTGATCACGTTGATCAACGTCATCGGTGGGTTTGGCGTTGGTGTGATGCAAATGGGCATGACAGTCACCGAATCGCTCCAACGGTTTACCATCCTTTCCATTGGTGACGGCTTGGTCGCCCAAGTGCCGGCACTGATCACGTCGGTCGCGTCTGGCATTCTGGTGACGCGCTCCGCCGCGAAAGACAATCTAGGTCAGGAACTCACCGCCCAGTTATTCTCCTACCCGCGTGCTATCTCCCTGCTGTCTGGAATGTTAGGGGCGTTGGCATTGGTGCCAGGGTTGCCTACAACTCCGTTCTTAGTGATGGCTGTTGGTGCGGCGGGAATGGCCTACCTGCTCAAGAAACACGGTGTGACGAATCAAAAGGATGCGCCATTGCTCGACACTGCCACTGCCACCAAGACTCCGGCGGCCCCTGTAGCGACTGGTGGTGCTGGCAGTGCTGGTGACAAACTGGAAGGTCTGTTGTCATTGGACACTTTGCAGATCGAATTGGGCTACGGATTGGTGCCGCTGGCCGACACGCGTCGCGGCGGCGATCTGCTCGACCGCGTGACTGGCATCCGGCGCAAGTTCGCACAAGAGATGGGGATGGTGGTGCCGCCGATCCGGCTGCGGGACAACCTCCAACTCAGTCCCAACCACTATCAGTTCCTGCTGAAAGGCAACGCGATCGCTTCAGGTGAACTGATGGCCAATCACTGGTTGGCGATGAACGCAACCAACAGCAAGATCGCGCTGCATGGCACACCTACCGTCGAACCCGTGTTCAAGCTGCCTGCGACGTGGATTACCGACGTGGAGCGCAAGAATGCCGAGTTAGCCAGCTACACAGTCGTGGACGCACCGTCCGTGCTGGTGACGCATCTTTCGGAGACCATCAAGCGGCACGCTCACGAAATCCTGACGCGTCAGGATGTGCAGGGGCTGCTTGACAACCTGAAACAAACGCATCCGGCCATCGTGAACGAGTTGATTCCCGCCTTGCTGAGCGTCGGCCAGCTCCAGCGCATCCTGCAGAACTTGCTGGCAGAAGGCATCTCCATCCGCGACTTGGCCACCATTCTGGAAAAAGTCGGTGATCAAGCTGCAGTCACAAAGAATCCGGACGAACTCTCCGAATACGCCCGGCGGGCGCTCATCATGCAGATTTCCAAGTCGTTTCAAGCTGCAGATGGTTCATTGAGGGCGATTACACTCGATCCAAAGCTTGAACAGGAGATTGCCAAGGGATTGCACTCCACGCCCACCGATGTCTCGTTGATTATCGAACCCGGTCTGGCGCGGCATGTTGTGCAGACGGTATCGAAGCACATCCAGCAGATGGTGGCGGGAGGCTTGCCGCCACTGGTGTTGTGCGCGCCGCAAATCCGGCTCGCACTGCGCCGGTTCTTCTCGACAACATTCTCCGAAATCTCCGTGCTTTCGTATCATGAGATACCGCCACGTGTGATGGTGCAGAACGTGGCCATGGTGACATATCCGGTCTGAGCACCACCGCGACCCTGCCAACATACCTCTGATGCAAACGGTCACATTTATCGCAGATTCCGCCGCGCAGGCGGTGGAGCAAATACGCGCGCAACTCGGCCCTGATGCGGTGGTTCTGAACGTTCGCCAGTTGCCTGCCGGAGGGTTAAAGCAGTTCTGGCAGAAACCGCGCATCGAAGTCATAGCCGCCGCTCCTCCTGAACAACCTCCCGTAACGCCCAACCTCGAAGAACTCCGCCAGGAACTTGCGGAAATCCGCCAGCAACTGCCGCAGTTTCGGGTTGCAAACACCCCGGCGCCACGTGCATCGGCCGAAGCTTGGATGATCAGGCCGCTGCTGGAAAACATCGGGTTGTTGCCACTCTACGCCGACGGAATCATCGAGCAAATGCGCACTCATTACAGCGATGTTCCTCCCGCGTCGTTCGGCGAGCAATTACGAATGGCGTGCGATCTTCTGGAGCAAGTCTGGACCATGAGGGCTTCGACGCACAGTGTGTCCTTGAAACGCACTCACGTTTTCGTCGGCGGGCCTGGTGTGGGTAAAACGACATGCCTCTGCAAATGGCTGACACGGGTGGTGTTGCTGGATAACCAACCCGCACGGGTGTTGAGGTGGGACGGGCGCAGCGCCAACACAGCGGAAGCGTTGAGTGTTTACTGCGATATCCTCGGTGTGCCGGTGGAACGGTGCGCCGACGGCATCGTCCGGCCGAACGAATCGGAACTGTTATTTGTGGATTTGCCGGGGGTGCCGGCCAATGACTCCGCGGCTTTGCGGGAACTCGCGCAACAGTTGAAAGGCTTCGAGTCGCCCCAGATTCATCTGGTGCTGAACGCCGCCTACGATACGAGTCACTTGATCTCGCAAGTTCGCTCGTTTTCGGTGTTGCCGTTGACCGACTTGATTATCACGCATCTGGATGAGGAGACGCGATGGGGCAAGTTGTGGAATCTGGTGTTGGGGACAAACTATTCCCTGCGTTTTCTCGCTACTGGGCAAAATATTCCCGGTGACCTTATCGAGGCGAATGCTTCGATCCTGCTGACTCAACTTTTTCCCCAGCAAACAGGCAGGTCTTCGTAGGCAGCCCCCGCTCTTCTCCCGAGTGGCAAGGTTTCTGCTCCTGTGTTGGTAGACAAGATCAACCATGAAGCTGCTCGTTCTAATCGGAGGATTCGCTGGGTTCGTGATCGGCATTGTATTCGGCTTGGCGGCTCAATGCTCTTGGCCGATGACCGTCTGGCACGCGTGCCTTGCCACCTACATCGCTGCTTTGCTAACGCGTTGGTGGGGCCAGGTATGGATGCGAAACCTCATGCAATCCTGTCGCGAGCGCCTTGCCACTCCCTCGAATCAACCACGCCAACCAGCCTTGCCCCAGGTCAAACCATGAGTCACGACGCTATTGATTCCAATGAGTCCTCTGTTGCCGTTCTCGACGTGAAGGTCCGCGAGCACGCCGTCCGGTCACGCTACCAAAAGGTCGCATGCACTGCCACGGAGGAGGATGAACTCGTCCGGCAGTACCTGCCCTTGGTTAAACAAGTCGTCGGCCGCCTGGCCATGAACTTGCCGTCGCACGTTGACAAGGAAGACTTGTATAGCACGGGCTTGATCGGCCTGCTCGATGCGATTCGCAATTATGATCCGACTTGCGGCGCCTCACTCGAAACCTACGCTCGCATTCGAATCCGTGGCGCGGTTTTCGATGGGTTGCGTCGGATGCAGTGGATGCCACGATCCGTCCACGACAAGGCCAGCAAAATCCAGGACACCATACAGGAATTGGAGCAGACCAAAGGCGAGCCGCCAACCGATGTCGAAGTGGCCAACACACTAAAGATTCCGCTCACTGAATATCACCAATGGTTGGAAGAGTGCAAACCGGTTACTTTCATTCATCTGGATGCGGCGTGCAACAGCGAGGGTGAAGATGGGCCGTCCTGCGCGGAGCAGATTCCCGACGAGTCCCAAGAGAGTCCTGACGAAATTGCCACGCGGAACGACCTGATCCAGTTGATCGCGCGCCGGCTCGATCAAATGCCGGAAATGCACCGCAAGGTGCTGGCGCTCTACTACTTTGAAGATTTGCGGCTACGCGAAATTGCGGCTGCTTTTGGTTTAACAGAATCGCGCATTTGTCAGATTCATTCGGAAGCCATCCTGTCATTGCGCGCATTTCTGGCGAAAAACAATCCTCAGATCGCATAGCCAGAAGATCAGATAGCCAGCATGATCATCGTTATCGGATCCATCATTGTTCTCGCTTCGGTATTGGGCGGGTTCTGGTTGGCAGGGGGCAATATCATTGCCCTGATGCACTTTTCCGAGGTTCTCACCATCGGAGGCGCCGCCATTGGCTCATTGGTCATCATGTCACCCCGCAAGGTGCTTGTAGACATGGGCAAGAAAACCGTCCAAGCCTTGCAGGGTTCGCCATACAGTCGAAAGGCATACGACGAACTCCTGTCGGCACTCTACGAGATGTTCTTGCTCGGCCGGCGAAAAGGCATGATTCCACTGGAGGAACACATCACCAGTCCCCAAACGAGCAGCATTTTCTCGAAATATCCCACATTTATCCGCAACAAACCTGCCGTGGAGTTTCTTTGCAATGCGATGCAGCCGATCGTGGATGGGCGGGTTAAGAGCGACCAACTTAAATCGCTGCTGGAAATCGAACTCAATGGGTTGGAATCTGAAAATCACGCTCCGGTGAACGTGCTTGGCAAGACCGCCGACGCGCTGCCTGGTTTTGGCATCGTCGCAGCAGTTTTGGGTATTGTGGTTACGATGGCCGCTATAGCGGGACCGGTGGAGACGGTTGGTCAGAAGGTCGGTGCGGCATTAGTGGGGACTTTTCTCGGCATCTTGTTGTCTTACGGTTTTGTGGGACCCCTGGCAATGAAACTCGAGTTCCTCAACTCCGAGGAGATGGCTTATTTCCAGTGCATTGCCACTTCCATCATCGGTTTCGTCGGTGGTCTGGCACCCAACATGGCCGTTGAGACTGCCCGGCGCGGCCTTAGTAGCGAATTACGGCCTTCGGCCAAGGAACTTGACGATTTGATCCAGGCCGTCAACGTAACCGCAAAGAAAGGCTGAGGTTACACACATTGGCAACCAAGAGACATGGTGCGCATGGCGGCTCTTGGAAGGTGGCTTATGCGGATTTCGTCACCACCATGATGGCACTCTTCATGGTGTTGTGGATGACGCAACAGAGCGACAAGGTCAAGAAGTCTGTTGAGCGCGCATTTCGCAATCCCGGTGTGGGAATTACGCAGGAATCCGCAGGAATCATCTCTGGAAAAGGAGCCGAGGCGGCCAAGTCGCAATCGATGCAGGACAAGAAGGGGACCGCTTCCTCCAACGAGGTGGAAGTGTTGCGTCGCCTCAGCGAGGACTTGTTGAAAGCCCTGCAGTCCGATCCTGACACCGAGAATCTGAAGACGGTGAAGATCGAAATGACCAGCGAGGGGTTGATGATCAACGTTTTCGACAACAACAAAAAACCGGTATTCGAGCGCGACTCCGCCGTTCTCACAGAATATGGCCGATGGGTTTTTTCCACGTTGACGTGGGAGGTCAGTCGCTATCGGAGTTTTCCCGTTGAGTTGAGTGGTCACACGGAACGCGGCCGTCCCAACATACGCGAAGATTATGGCGCTTGGGAACTTACAGCGGACCGCGCCAATACAGTTCGCCGGCTTCTCCTGAAGAGCGGCCTGCATTCAGAACAGATCAAGAAAGTGGCCGGCCACGCCGACACGGTTACACTCCCGAATACGCTTCCTGATGAAGAAAGAAATCGCCGGGTAACGGTACTACTGCGGCTGGTGCCCCAATCAGGTAGAAAAGAACACACCGTCCATGACTAACGAATTTCAAGCACTCATTCCAAGCAAGAGAGCACAGATGACGGCATCTGGCGCCACTCCCCCCACAGGGTCAACCACGACGCTGCCGGATAGCAGCGGCTTTCAGCCGCTTCTCGCGGTGTCAAAATCCGTCCACACCGGCGAGAGATCCAACAAATGCAACCAGCCGGAAATCATTCTCCAGCGCGATGGCGACCGCGTTACGCAGATCCGCATTCAATGCGGCTGTGGCCAGATCATCGAACTTGGATGCCAATACTGACCCGGGGCTGGTGTTTGGAGAAACGTCGGATTCGGTCTGGTTCAATCCGGCAAAAAGTGGTTCCGGTTGGCAAAGAGGGGCAGGTATGTTTTGCCTCGGCCACCGCTGATAGTGCGAAACTCCACAGGAAAACGCCGGGTCCCCGGTTTGGCACAGTCATTGCTCATCTCAATAAACTGATGAATATCAGCATTTACCAAGCGGCGGCGGCGCTTTCGGCGTATGACCGCAACCATGAGGTGATTGCCGAGAACATGGCTTCCAGTTCCGTTAACGGTTTCAAGAGGCAAGGCGTCAGCTTTTCCACCGTTCAGGCTGGATTGATCCCGGCTCCAGGCACGGGTGAGATCGGTGCCAACCAACATTTTCTCCTGCCCCGTACGACAAGCGTCACTAACTTCGAACCAGGTCAAACAAAATATTCCGGCGCGAAGACAGACGTGGCCATCGACGGGGCGGGGTTCTTTGAGATACATCTGCCGCAAGGCAGCACATACTACACGCGGGATGGCGAATTCAAGTTGGACAGCAAGGGCCAACTCACCACCAAAGGGGGAGGACTCGTCATGGGACAGGGCGGGAAGCCGCTGCAATTCGACATGACCAAGGTTAATGAGATTATCATTTTACCATCCGGCGAGGCCAAGCAAGGGGATAACATTGTTGGAAAACTGAACATCGTTCAATTCGACGATCAGCAACTGCTGACTTCCATTGGCAACGGGAACTTCCTGGCCGACTCGCCGAAGTTGGTGCCGATTCCCGTAAAAGACGCCAACGTGCGGCAGGGTTTTATCGAAGGCTCCAACGCCACGCCCATGAAGGAAATGGCCGCATTGTTGACGAACATCCGGCAGTATGAAACCAACCAGCAAGTCATTCAGATGCACGATGAGCGGATGGGGCGTGCGATCGCCACGTTAGGCGAGACAGGAGGATAATATATGCTTCGCGCACTCTACTCTTCCGCAACCGGGATGGAATCCCAGCAATTGAACCTCGATGTAATCGCGAACAACCTCGCCAACGTCAGCACGACCGGGTTCAAGAAACACAAGGTTGAGTTTCAAGACTTGCTCTACGAAACCAAGCGGACCCCAGGCGCCGAGCAGGGCAGTGGCAATCAGTTGCCTACGGGACTACAAATTGGCCACGGTGTGCAGACGGCGGCCACTTCGAAGGTCTTCACCCAGGGAGAGATGACGCAGACCGGCGAACGGATGGATCTGGCGGTTCAAGGCGACGGCTTTTTTGAAGTCCAAATGGCTGACGGCACACGCGCTTACACACGCGACGGCGCGTTCAAGGTGGATTCACAAGGCCGTGTCGTCACCAACGATGGCTTGGTGGTGCAAGGTGGTTTTCAACCCATTCCTGCCGGCACGACCAGCGTTACTATCGCTGCCAACGGCGAGGTTTCACTGGTCGGCGCCAGTGGCAACACCAACTTCCGCATCCAACTGGTTCGTTTTGCCAATGCCGCGGGTTTGGAGAGCTTGGGCCGCAACCTTTATCGCGAAACCACCGCATCGGGTCAGGCTGAGATGGGCAACCCAGGAGAGAAGAACTATGGCCAGATCCTGCAAGGCTCCCTGGAAATGTCCAACGTCAAAGTGGTTGAAGAAATGGTCAACCTCATCAGAGCGCAGCGTGCCTACGAGGTGAATGCCAAGTCAGTCCAGGCCGCCGATGAGATGATGCAGATGAGCAATAACCTGCGACAATAATGCAACTTCGTCCCCACATCCTCCTGCCTCTTCTCCTGATCCTCGGCAATGAAGGGATTGCTCACTGTCTGGGTGCCGGTGAGCCCTTCACCCTGTGTCTGCGGGATGCGGCGGCCGTCAGCAGCGAAGGTGTTTTTCTTGACCAAATTGTTGCGGTGGCTGATGGCGCGTCCACCATGCGGGTGCGCGTAGCCGATGCGCCGGCGTTCGGGAAAACCGTTGTGCTGAGCCGTTCACAGGTGATGGATAGGCTGAAGGTTGCAGTGCCAACTTTGGTTGCCGCCGCGTGGAGCGGCGCAGAACGCATCGCCATCTCCCGCCGTTGTCGGACGCTCGGTGAAGCCGAACTGAAGGACTTGCTGACGGCGTCGCTGCAACGCGATCAGGTCCGCGACAAGGGAGAACTGCAACTGCGGATGCTTCGCGCCTGGACGCCCGTCCAAGTTCCAGACGAGCCGGTGGACGTCAAGATCGTCGATCTCCCGACGTCGGGTGTCAACGCAAGCTTCATCGTGCGATTCGACCTTGTTGTGCAACGCGAAATCGTGGGCACGTGGCAGGTTGCCCTGAACGCCCAGGTGATGCGCGAAGTGTGGGTGACACGAACACCCCTCAAACGCGGCCAACCCCTTGTTGACCTGATAAGAGAGCGGCGCGACCTGCTGGCACTGCGTGACACGCCTTGGGAAGGCTCGCCCGACCCGGCGCTTGAAATCAAAGAGAGTATTCCCTCCGGCAATCCTTTGTATACCCGTGCCGTAGGCCTGCGCGCGGTGGTGCACCGTGGTCAGACCGCCGAAGCCCTGCTGCGCGACGGAGCGATGTCCATTTCTCTCAAGGTCGAGGTCCTTGAGGAAGGCGAACCCGGACAAACAGTACGCGTGAGAAATCCTGCGACCCGGCGCGAATTTCGTGGACGAGTGCTGAATGAACAGACAATTCAACTTTCACTCTAGTTGGACGGCCATCGGCCTGCTCATAGTGGCGTTGTGTCCGTGGCAGGCGGTGGCGGATTCACTCTGGCGTGACGACAGCCCAATCAACATGCTTGGCGACAAGCGCGCCCGGGCTGTGGGTGACATTCTTACGATCATCGTGCAGGAAAGTGTTGCCAGTGCCAAAGACAACAACACTTCAACGGCGCGCAAGGCGAGCCTGAATTCCAGCATGGACTCCTTCTTTTACCCGCCGAACACCGCCGCCAGCGCCATCAGCCGTTTCCTGACCAAGGGCGGCGTATACCCGTCCATGAAGCTCAACTCGGACAACCAGTTTTCCGGCGGCGGCACGATCAGTAACTCGGAGCAAATCACGGCGCGCGTGACGGTGCGGGTCGTGGACGTGTTGCCCAATGGTAATCTCGTGATCGAGGGCCGGCGCGTCACAGAATTCGCCTCAGAGAAGCAGAACGTCGTCCTGCGCGGTGTCGTGCGATCCGAGGATATTACTCCTTACAACACCGTCTATAGCTACAATGTCGCCGACGTGACCATCAGCATGCAGCAAAACGGCACCGTGACGGACTCGCAGCGTAAAGGGTGGTTCTTTCGAGTTTGGGAGAAAGTCTCTCCCTTCTGACCATGATCAATCGCTTTCTTTCTCTCCAAGCTGTCGTCCTTGGGATGCTGATTGCGGGCAACACGCCGTTGTTGGGCGCGGGTGTGCGGGTCAAGGACCTGGCACTGGTCGCCGGCGCGCGTGAAAATCAGCTCGTTGGCTACGGTTTGGTCGTCGGTCTTGCTGGCGATGGCGACAAAGACCAGAAATACACTGTTCAGACGGTCGCAAACATGCTGCAGCGCTTCGGTGTCAACCTGACCGGCCAGAACCTCTCGGCCAAGAACATAGCCGCTGTCATGGTGACTGCAGACATTCCGGCTTTCATCAAACCCGGCGCACGGCTTGATGTGACTGTCTCCTCAATCGGCGATGCCCAGTCCATCTCAGGAGGAATCCTAGTTCAGACACCTTTGGTTGGCGCTGATGGAAAAATCTACGCTGTGGCGCAAGGCGCTGTCTCGGTGGGCGGATTCAGTGCCGGCGTGGGCGGCGGCGGTGGCGCCACCGTCCAGAAGAACCATCCTACCGCTGGACAGATTATTGGCGGCGCGCTGGTTGAACGCGAGATTCCCGCTGCGATCGTGCACGAGAACATTGTGGAATTGTTGTTGCGCGAGCCCGACTTCACATCTTCAGCGCGCATGGCTGCCGCTATTAACGAGCGGTTTGCACAAAGCGCCATGGCAGTGGATTCGACCACCGTGCGGGTTCGTGTGCCCGAGGGTTTCCAGGCAGCACCCATTAATTTCATCGCCCATTTGGAGGCTGTTGAACTGGAGCCCGATATGTCTGCGCGCATCGTGGTGAACGAGCGCACCGGCACCATCGTGGCCACAGCGCGTGTCCAGATTTCAAATTGCGCCGTATCACACGGCAACATCACCATCAGCATCGCCTCGACGCTGGATGTTTCGCAGCCGCAGGCGTTCAGCCAGACCGGCCGTACCGTCGTGGCGCCGCGCACGGATACAACCGTGGTCGAAAGCAAATCGAAGCTGGTGACGTTACCGGACTTGCCCACCATCGAGAAGGTCGCGTCGGCTCTGAATGCGATCGGGGTATCTCCGCGCGACATGATGGCTATTTTCCAGGCCATGAAACAGGCCGGCGCGCTGCGGGCTGAGCTCGTGCTCCGTTAATCATGGAAACCACTCCCATCCAAAACCGTGCCAGCGTGGCCGATCTCCCTCTGGAGAAGCTCGCGGGTAATTCAAATGTCTCCGAGCAGGAAAAAGTCGGGGAACTCAGCCGGCAGTTTGAGGCTGTCCTGTTGCGGGAAATTCTTACCGAAGCTCAGAAGACGCAGTTTCGTTCGAAGTACAATGAGGATTCGTATGCCAGCGGCATTTATCGGGACATGGTCACCAACCAACTCGCTGAGAGCATGAGCAAGTCCGGCGACGTTGGCTTGGGCAGCCAGCTTGCACGACAAATAGCGCGTCAATATGCCTCCACGTCATCCCCCTCCAAAACATGATTGAATCATTGCAGAAACTCATTGATGCATTGCGTGACGAGCTGCAGCAATACGGCGAGTTGCTGGCTTTGCTGGATCAGCAGCAGGATCTGGTTGTTTCGCGGGCCGCGGACGGTGTGTTGCATACGGTCGCCGCAATCAACGAGCAAAACACCATCATTCAGGCTGCCCGCCAGGAACGCGAGCGGCACCGGCGCGCGCTGGCACAGGAACTGGGTTTGGACGAGGACACCGACTTCGCCCATCTGGCTCCGTCGTTGCCTCCCGACGTCCGACCGCTGGTGAGTGCGCTCGTGGACGAGAACAACCAGTTGCTGCGACGTGTCCAGCAACGAGCGAAACAGAACCACCTGTTGCTCCGCCATTCCGTGCAGTTGATGCAGAACTTCCTGAACGCCTTCACCTCTGCCAGTCAGGTGCCGGTCTACACGGAATCCGGCATGATCGCCGGGTCGGGACTGGCAGGTTACTCCCGCTACAACGCAGTCGGTTAACCCACTACTAACATGCTTGGTCTCTTTGGCACATTGGGTCTCGCACAGCGATCGTTGTCCACGCAACAGCAAGGTGTGGAAGTGGCAGGTCACAACCTCGCCAACGTCAGCAATTCTGACTACACGCGGCAGCGTATCATCGTCCAGACGGGTCAGACCGTGCCGAGCACCATCGGCCCGCAGGGCACCGGTTCCGTCGTCGTCGGCATCGCGCAACTGCGCAGCGCCTTGGTGGACCGGCAGATTCAGGACGAAACCAGCGTTGGCGGTTTTCTGGATGCGCAACAACAGGCGCTGCAATATGCGCAAGCCAACCTTGGTCAGGAAATAGACACGACTGGCAGCGGTAGCACCAGCACAAGCGGTCAAAGTGGTCTCGCCCAGGGTTTGTCGGATTTGTTTAATGCTTTCCAAAGCCTGTCCACCGACCCGACCTCTTTGGCTGAGCGACAGGTAGTGTTGATGAAGTCGCTGTCGTTGACGCAGCAGTTCAACCAGACCAGCCAACGACTCGATACCCTGCGGACATCGTTGAGCGATTCGGTCGAAAGTGACGCGAGTTCCATCAACACGATTCTATCGGAGATTGCCAAACTCAACGACCAGATCATCAATACCGAGACCGGTAACATCGGTTCGGCCAACGACCTGCGCGATTCTCGCCAGAGCAAACTCAATGAATTGGCCGAGCTCGTGAAGATTGACACCGTCGAGCAGGACAATGGTGCGGTGAACATCAGCATCGGCGGAGTCCTGATGGTCTCTGACAAAACAGTGCTCGATCAGATCGAAACCTACGACGCCGGCGGCGGCCAGATCCTGGTGCGCAGCCAGAGCACTGGCCTGGCGATCACGCCCACCAGCGGTCAATTGGCCGGCACCATTGACGCGCGCGACGGCGCTCTGGCCTCGCTCCAAGCCGATCTGGATTTGCTCGCGACACAGTTGATCTCGGAGGTCAACGCCATCCATGCGACTGGCTACAACTTGAACGGCACCAACGGCACGGCTTTCCTCACCGGCACGGATGCAGGCGATATTACCGTTAATGCCACGCTGCTCAACGATCCGTCATTGATTCAAGCCAGCGGCGCCTCGAATGCCGTTGGCGACAACACGACAGCCCTCGCCCTGGCTCAGTTGGCCAACACGAGCTTCGCCTCCCTTGGGAACCAGACCTTCAGCGAACGCTACAACCAGACGGTGGCGCAATTGGGTCAGGAGTTGTCCTCGACCAACAGCCAGATTACCAATCAGGAAACTGTCATGAAAGCCCTCCAGCAACAGCGCGATTCCGTCAGCGGCGTCTCGCTGGATGAGGAAATGACTGATCTGATGAAATATCAGCGCGCGTATGAAGCCTCGGCGCGGCTGATCTCGGTCCTGGATTCCATGCTTGAAACAGTGGTCAATCTGAAACGGTGAATTATGCGAGTCACAAACAACATGTTTCCCACCACGCTGGTCAACCAGCTTGCGAAGCTGTCCAACCAGCAGAACAAGCTGCAAAACCAGGCTGCCACCGGCCAGCGTGTGCAACTCCCCGAGGACGATCCCACCGCCATGCGTCGTGTGCTCGACTTGCAGACCGATACTCAAGCACTCGGGCAATACCGGACCAACATTGCACGGTTACAGGAAATGGCCACGGCCTCCTACGATGGCATCAAATCTATCAAGACCGTCTCCGACCGCGCGAGTGAGATCGCCACGCTGGCCGACGACACCAAGTCGCAGGCCGAACTGACGACCTACGCCACCGAGGTGACACAGTTGATTCAACAAGCCGTGCAATCTGCCAATGCCACGTATCAGGGCGATTACGTGTTTGGCGGCACGCAGAACGATCAGGCTGCCTTTGTGGTTGCCACTGACCCCGTTACCGGTTGCGTCACCAGCGTCACTTATCAGGGCAATGCCTCCGTGATCGAAGCTGAAGTTGCCGAAAACGCCACCGCCAGCGTGCAAGTACCCGGCGTCAATAACACCGGGAGTGGCACGCACGGATTGATCACCGACAGCCGCAATGGAGCCGATTTGTTCAACCACCTCATCTCTCTCCAAAACCACCTGCTGGCCGGCGACACCACAGCCATCAAAGATACTGACATCGCTAATCTCAGCAAGGACGAGGAGAACCTTCTCTATCAACTGGGCAACAACGGCGCCATCCAATCTCAGCTCGAAACCGCCGACGCGGTCGCGTCCGACCAGATAAGCTCCCTGGGAACACTTATATCGCGCGAGGCCGACGCCGACATCGCCCAAACCCTCGTTCGCCTCAGTCAGACGCAAACTGCTTACAAAGCCGCTCTGCAAAGTGGCGCCACCATCCTGAACCAGTCGCTCATGGATTACCTGAGATAACTGGACTCCCCTGGAGCGCCTCACCTGATCTCGTCAGGCCCTTGAAGCCGGAGGATTGGTGGGAATCGATGGACGTATGTTGCCGACGGGAGCGAGACAGACTTCATTAGCGTAACAGTGGATGGCCCCGGGGATTTGCCCCAAGGGCAACACACGTTGGGCTGCGCCCATGCGAATGGCTTCCTGAGGCATACCGAACACGACGCATGTCTCTTTGTTCTGCGCGACCGTGAACGCCTTCGCCTCGCGAAGCTTCAACAAGCCTGCGGCACCGTCGGCGCCCATGCCGGTCATCAGGATCCCCATCGCGTGCGGGCCGCAGCCAGCGCGAACCGCAGATTCGAATAACACGTCCACCGCAGGCCGTTGGTGATGGACGGGGGGGGCTTGGTTAAGCTCGACGACATAGTGGGCGGTGGTCCATTTGAGGATCATGTGGAAGCCTCCGGGCGCGATTAGCACCAAGCCCGGCTTCACCACATCACCATGGACCGCTTCGCGCACCTCCAACCGGCAAAGAGTGTTGAGCCGATCCGCAAATGCCCGTGAGAACACGGCAGGGATATGCTGAACAATGCAGCAGCCGGGCAAATCCGGCGGCAACGCAGTCAGGACGGCCTTCAGCGCTTCAGTGCCGCCAGTAGACGCACCCATGAGGATGATCTGGCGCGCTGGGTATTGGCGGCCAGTCTCAGGAGATCTGATTTGCGGCGTCTTGGGTTGGATCTGGGGGGTGAGCGGCCGGGCTGTCGGCGCCGGTGCCTGCTGCGGGATCGTCGCGCGTGGTGAAGCCGCTGCATCTCCAACTACGCTTGTATCACGCTGTCGGGCCAGTTTTACGCGGGCGACCTCTTTGATGGTACGGGCAAGTCGGCTGATGTCCTCCATGCTGGAGAACGAACCACCGGGCTTCGCCAGCACCTCCACAGCACCCGCGTTCAGGGCATCGAGGGCTTTGGCAGACCCTTCCTGGGTGAGTGAACTCATGATGATGACCGGCATGGGCCGATGCGCCATGAGGATCTTCAGGAATGTCAGCCCGTCCATGCGTGGCATTTCGATGTCGAGGGTGATCACATCGGGGTTGAGTTTCAGTATCTTGTCGCGAGCGACATAGGGGTCTGTCGCTGTGCCAACGACTTCTATTTCCGGGTCGGAGGCCAAGCCATCACTCACCACTTTGCGGACGACTGCCGAGTCATCCACGATTAATAGTCGTATGCGTTCGGTGGGCATAATTCAGGAGTCGATACAGAACAACTGTTCGATTCTTTCAAATTGATCGAACGTCTTAATCATATACTTTGGAACATCCTCGGCATCAAGCCCAAGGATTTTCAGGGCGTCTTCCCGGCCGTGCTGAGCGAAGGCCAGATCGCCGTAGTTATGGCCCATGTAATTGGAAATGATGTTGCCAAGATAGACGCAGGCCGCGATGCGCTCATGTGGTTTTGCTTCGGACGGGCTATGGTGATAGCGCACGCTCATCACGAGGGTTTCGGGGAAATTCCATCGTTCCAGCAGTCTGGCGCCAATCTCGGCATGGTGGACCCCCAGCAGCAGAGTCTCGGCTTCCATCAATGAAACATGCTGGGTAATGGTCCGCTCTACCAACTCGGTATATATGTCTTCGAGCACCTCCGTGAGAACGATCTTCCCGATGTCGTGCAATAAACCGGCAGTAAAGCATAGACAATCATCGTCACCCAAATCCCGTGCCATCAGTTGCGCGGCCGTCGCACTGGTGACCGCGTGTTTCCAGAGTTCGCCGCTTTGCATTCCGTAGCCACCGCATTTGGCGGACATCTCGCGATGCCCGATCACGGACGCCACCAGCTTGAAGATCTCGGACATGCCGATCCGGGTGACGGCTTCATGGAGGTTGGTGACTTGCTGCCGGCCGCCCAAGTAGGCGCTGTTGGCGGTGCGGATGACACTGGCGGTCAATGCCGGGTCATAGATGATCAGGTCAATCACCTCACTGCTGCCAACGTCAGACTTGCCGAGCAGCTGCATCAGTTGTGGCAAGACTGTGGGGGCGGGCGGCAGATGTTGTGCCTGGTCTATGTATTCATCAACCTTCTTCACATTATCACCTCTTGGGATAGGCCCGATTTTCTCACCCGGAGTTTGCCGTTCTCAATGTGCAGATACATGGTGCGGCTGGCGAACCCGCCCACATCCTCGCGATGCACACGCAGGCCGAAATCCCGGAATGCACAGAGCAAGGCGTCGTAATTGCGCTTGCCGATATTGAAAAATCCGGAGTTGTCCATGATCTGCGCACCGCCAAGCACCGCGGTCTGCATCCGTCGGACATCGGCGCGCATTTGCTGCATCGCACGGATGAGCAGGGGCACGCCGGTATCCACAAACATTCCCGGCTTCTGGGCCGCTTTGATCGGGTCAATGCGGGAGTCGGGCAACATGGCGTGCAGCAGCCCGCCCACACGCGCTTCGGGATCGTAAGCGGCCACGCCCAGACATGATCCAAGCGAATAAGTGGCGAGCACCGCGCCGGCGCTGTTGGACACCACCACATCAGCGAGGCCCACGACGACGTTGTGGGCGAAAACGTCTAAGGTTGGCGAGGCCATGGCAGGCTATTGCTTCTGATACACGCTTGGCCGCAAACAGCGAAGTGGCATCGATAGACCCGTCAGACTTTCGGAATGACCGATAAGCAGATAACCGCCAGGCGCCAGATGGTGGCACAGGCGGTTGACAAGCTGTTCTTGCGTGGGTCGGTCAAAGTAGATCATCACGTTCCGGCAAAAGATGATCTCAAAAGCCTCCTGAAAGTAGTATTCACCCAGCAAATTGAGCTGATGGAACGAGACCCGTCCGATGACCTCCGGCTTGACGCGATAGTAGCCATTCCAATCTCCCTGCCCTCTGAGAAAGAACGTCCGGCGGAGTTCCATGGGCATCGCCTCTACCCTGTCAGCGGTGTAAATGGCGCGCTTGGCCTTATCCAGTGCTTTGGTTGAGACATCCGTCGCGCGGATTCTCCAGTCCCAGCCAGTGGTCAGTGAGTAGTGTTCCCACAGATAGAACGCGATGCTGTAAGGCTCTTCACCTGACGCGCACGCCGCGCTCCAGATATTGAATCGTTGCGGGCCTTTGGTCAGCAACGCGGGCAGTGCCTGTCGGACCATGAACTGGAGATGATCTTCTTCGCGCAAGAAGCTGGTGAAGTTGGTGGTCAGCGCATTGACGACTTCTGTGACTTCGTCCTCGCCCGCAGTTGTCAGGAAGTCGCAATAGTCCGCCACCGTTTCAAGACCATGTTTTCGCATTCGCTTGCCAAGCCGGGCGCGGATGAGTTCCTTCTTCCCGTCATGCAGTCGGACACGACACCGGTCATAGACAAGCTTGATGATGTAGTTGTAGGCGTCGGCCTCTGTTGTTGAGCTTTGCATATACAGCTTCGCACCGAATCGCTCGTTGCTCACGCGTTTCCCGCGCTGTTGTTTCTTTGGCTGGCAGAATGCTAAGTATTTGCCTGGCCGTTACATCGGACGGTCGAGGCACTCCACCAACCTGCCAACATAGCATCGGCAGAAGGTGAGCTTGGCTTAAGTGACATCTTGCCTGTTGTGTCCAAGGAAAAACCCGCCGGGTGCGGTGCGGCAAAAGTTGCCTTGGATGAACGACTCCAGCTGTTTTTGTATGCTGCGGGCACAGCCTTTGCCCACGATTTCCGCAAATTTCGAGGATTTGCGCGAATCCTGTGCACGCTCGCGATCCTGTGGCACACCCTCTGCTACCGAATACAGCACATGAAGACGATGATCATGGCAGAGACAAACAAAACACAGGACACCAATATGAGAGGTCAAACGACCATCTACATGCCCATAGGGCTGCTGGGATTCGAACACGTCAAACGGTATGTGCTCTTGAGCCATCCCGACGAGGCGCCTTTCCTATGGCTACAGATGCTGGACGACCCGAGTCTGGCGTTCTTGTGCGTTTCGCCGCTGCACGTGTCGCCGGAGTATCAACCCGATATCAGCCCGGCGGACGTTGAGTCGCTACAGTTGACCAAACCCGACGATGCCCTCATCGTCAGTATTGTCACGCTGCATCCCAGCGGACAGCCCACTGTAAACCTCAAAGGCCCGGTCATCATCAATCGCCATACATTGATTGGCAAACAGGTTGTGCCGTCCAACGCGGCCGACTACGCGTCACAGCATCCGCTGCCTGTTGCCAGTTAAGTCCCGTGCAGTCTACAAGGAGGTCGCCATGCTGGTTCTGGCCCGCAAGATCAACGAGAGCATCGTCATTGACGGTCGGATCGTTGTGAAGATTGTCCGGCTGGACGGTGATGTAGTGAAGTTGGGCATTTCGGCTCCAGCCGATGTGCCCGTGCACCGGCGGGAAGTCTACGAGGAGATTCAGAGGTCCAACCAACAGGCCCTCATCAACCCGCACGTTGTGGTGCCCAAGCTATTGCGTGAGAATGTCATGCCACTAGCGATGCCCTCCTCGGCATCCGATCAGAAGAAGCCGTCGTCCGAGCCGACGTTACCCGCAAAGATCCAATCAGAAGATACGAACCCTCGAAATAACCAATAGGAAAGGAAGCCATGGTCATCAACACCAACATACAGGCGCAGGCCGCTGCCAGAAACTTGCAGTCCAGCACTGCCGCACTCTCGAAATCACTCTCCCGGCTCAGTTCCGGATCAAAGATCGTTGATCCCGCGGATGACGCCGCCGGCTTGGCGGTTGCCTCGCGATTGGACGCACAGGTCAACCGTATCAGTGCCGCCAAGAGCAACGTTGCCAATGCGATTTCATTCACTCAAACCCAGGACGGCTACCTCAAAAAGATCGCCTCCGCGTTTGACCGCATGAGTGAGCTCTCGATGCTTGCGCAGGACGTGACCAAGACCGATGCGGACCGCTCTCTCTACAATGCGGAATATCAGCAATTGGGATCCTACATCACCAGCGCTGCGTCGAAGGATTTCAATGGTGTCACACTGTTCTCCTCCGCCAATCTGGGCGTCACCATCGATTCCGAGGGCGGCACGTTCACCATGAGCGGCATCAGCCTCGGCGTGTCGGCTTATACCGATGCCACCGGCGCGAACATCTCGACGGCGTCGCTGGCCGCAGCTGCGCTGATCAATGTTCGAACTGCCATCAGCCAGTTGGCGAACGATCGCTCCACGATCGGAGCTTTCCAGGCGCGGCTCAACTACACCTCCGACCAATTGGCGATCAGCAAAGAGAATCTCACCGCCGCCAGTTCGCGCATCAAGGACGTGGACGTTGCCGAAGAAGCCACGCAGTATGCGCGCTACAACATTCTTGTGCAGTCCGGCACGGCCATGTTGGCGCAGGCCAACTCGATACCGCAAAACGTGTTGAAACTGCTCCAGTAAGCCCGACCGGTTCACGGGCGGCGCTCTGGCCCGACCTGGCGTTGAGCGCTGCCCTCAAAACGGGCCGCTGTAATCGACAGCGGCCCACAAGCAGCCCACGCCGCCCCGAGGCGGCAACGCAAGGACGGATCAAGGATGAAGTCAGCTGCGCGGCCAACATTGGAGGCGACCCTCGCGTCCCCCGACGACGGTGCCCGCGTGGCTCTTGATGTCCAAAGACCCCGCGCCGCGCTGAGTGAGCTGCGGTCCCTGAAACCTGCGGGTCCGTTGCGCTTGCACCTGGGATGTGGCGAACAGCGGCTGGCAGACTACGTCAACGTTGATTACCCACCCGCCGAACACACGGTGCAACAACGTCCCGCGGCGGATGTTTACGCGGACATCACACAGATGCGGTTGCCGCCGGCGAGTGTTGACGAAGTCCGGCTGCACCACGTATTCGAGCATTTCGATCGCGCGACGGCGCTCGCCTTGCTGTGCGAATGGCATTGGTGGCTGAGACCTGGCGGCAAGCTCCTCATCGAAACCCCCGATCTTGAGGCCTGCGTGGGGCTGTTGAAATCACCCCAGTCCACGTTTGAGGAAAAGCAGGCGGTTGTCCGCCACTTGTTCGGCTCACACGAGGCGCCCTGGGCGGTTCATCAAGACGGCTGGGATGAGGCGCGATTCCGCCGCGTGCTGGGTGCCCTGGGTTTTGGCAACCTGCGGTTTGAACACAGCCAGTGGAAGATGTTCCGCAACATCACGGTCCATGCGGAGAAGACGGCCACATCAACCGTCGCCGACATGCGGCAGAGGACCGCCGAACTCCTTCATGCTTCCCTTGTAGATGAGTCGGAGAGTGAACTGCGGCTCTGGGCTGTGTGGCGCGACAAGATAGAAAAGCACTTGGGTACCCTGGCACCAGACGACTCTGCGCCACCGCGATCGGATATCACCCGCGGGCCTGACGTGACGCTTGGGGTCGCCAATGCAAAACTGCCTCTGAAAACTGCGCCAGCCGTCAGCATCTTCATGCCGGCCTACAACCGGGAGCGCTATCTGGCCGCGACGTTCGATTCCCTGCTGGCTCAGACTTGGCGCGATTTCGAACTGATCATTGCGGACGACGGCTCAACCGACGGCACACTGGCGATTGCGCGCGAATACGCGTCGCGCGATGCCCGCGTCCGTGTGCTCGCCTTGCCACACCGGGGCGAGGTCGAGACCCGCAACGACGCCATCCGTCACACGCATCCAGCGTCGCGCTACCTGCTGAATCACGACAGCGATGATTTGTCGCTTCCAGACAAACTCGCGCGGCTGGTGGCGCATCTGGAGACACACCCAGAATGCGCCATTGTCGGTTGCGTTGCCGAATACTTCAACGACGCGGGTCGGCACCTGGGCCGTCCGCCGATCGAGCACGAACCGGACCGGGTCCGTGCGACGTTTGGCGAAGTCAACTCGATGATCAACAGCGCGGCGCTCATCCGGCGCGAGGTGTTTGCGGCCATCGGCGGCTATCGCGAGGAATTCCGGAGCGTGGATGACTACGACTTCTTCGCCCGCGCGTTGCTCGCGGGGTTCCAGTTGGCGAACCTGCCGGAAGTGCTCCACAAAATCCGCCTCCACCCCCAGAGCGTCGGCAGCACACGCGCGCAGGCCCAGGAAAAGCTCGCTCAGGAAATCCGCGCGAATTACCGCCGGCAATCCACTGTGGTGGCGCCGGCAGCGCGCCCTGTTGCGTCGCGCAAGCCGTTGAACATCCTCCACACGGTCGAGTTCTATGCGCCCCACGTGGGAGGCGCGGAACTCGTTGTCCAGAAAATCTCCGAGCAACTGGTCCGGCGCGGCCATCGGGTGACGGTGGCCACGCAGCAGCTCGCTGAACGCCAATGCCGCGAATTGAACGGCGTTCGCATCGAGGAATTTGCCGTCAACGGAAAGATGGCCACGGGTATCCACGGCGAGGCGGCGCGCTACCAGCAGTTCCTGCGCGATTTCCCCGCCGACGTGATGATGAACTACGCGGCCCAGCAGTGGGCCACCGACCTTGCGTTCGACGGTGTCAGCGCCGGCACGCCGCGCCGGGCGAACATCATCGCGCCTTGCGGCTACTCGGCGCTGCTCGATCCCCAGACGCTGCGCTGGCCGGAGTTCGGCGATTATTTTAGGAAGACCCTGCCTGCGGTCCTGCCGCGCTACGACGCGGCAGTGTATCACTCTGCGCTCTACAAGGACTTCACCTACGGCCAGCGGCTTGGCCTTGCCAACGGTGTCGTGATTCCAAACGGCTGTGAGGCGGCGGAGTTTCTCCAGCCGCCGGCGGTGGACTTCCGCGCCAAATTTCAGGTCGGCACCCGTCATATTGCGCTGTGCGTGGCCAATTTCTATCCCGGCAAAGGCCACCAGCGCGTGGTGGAATGCTTCCGCGCCATGAACCGGCCCGATACGACGCTGGTGCTGGTCGGCAAGCACGGCGAGGAACTGCCGCGCCTGCGGGAACTGGCGCGCGGGTTGGATGTGCGTTTTCTGGTGGATGTGTCGCGCGCCGACACGGTCGCGGCCTTTCAAGCGGCTGACTTGTTCCTGTTCGGATCGGAGATTGAGGCGTCGCCGCTGGTGATCATCGAAGCCAAGGCGTCGCGGACGCCGTTCATCTCCACCGAC
Source organism: Verrucomicrobiota bacterium (assembly GCA_016235595.1). Lineage (GTDB taxonomy): Bacteria > Verrucomicrobiota > Verrucomicrobiia > CAIQCK01 > CAIQCK01 > CAIQCK01. The sequence continues at coordinate 135,860 of JACRJX010000039.1, read as the reverse complement.
TGCGGCAACGTTCGTGAGTGGAAAGGCGGTATTGTGTGCGCGCCGGAAGAAATGGCGTCACATGCCAACCGCCTGCTCGGGGATAAGTCCGAACACGACCGGCTCGCGACCGAGGGTTGGCAGGAGTGGAAGGAACGCCTGACGTGGGACGCCGTGGTCGACCAGTGGGAGGAATTCTACCTCCGCATGCACCGCGCCAAGTGCGGCGCAAGCTCGACAACCTCCGTCTCGCAGCCCGCGACTACCCAAGGCTCCGCCAGACCCATCCATAAGCAAGGCTTGGTTGTGGTCAAGCTCCAGGGCGGCATGGGCAACCAGATGTTCGAATATGCCGCCGGTCTGGCCTTGGCGCGACGGCACAACGCGCGGCTTGTCCTTGACCTGAGTTTCCTGCGTGATCGCACACCGCGGCCGAACTTCACCTATCGCGATTACGACCTCGACATCTTCAAGCTTGTGCCCGACTGCGAGGTGGAAGACGACGCGTCCGGCTTGAAAAACAACCTCCGGGTCTTCGGGCAGAAGTATTTCCATTACGATCCGGAGTTCGCCAGCTTGCCGGCTGATGTGTATCTGGACGGCTACTGGCAGAGCCCGCGCTACTTTGACGGCGTCGAGGACGAGATTTGCGAGAGTTTCCGCTTCGCGCAGCCGCTCACCGGCGAGCAGTCGGCCTTGTGCAAACAGATTGCCAGTGCGCCTGCCGTATGTCTCAACGTCCGCCGCGCCGATTTCGTGGCCAACCCGGAGGCCACGGCGTTTCATGGCTACTGCGATGACGCCTATTTCCGCGCGGCCAGCGCTCTGGTGGCGCGCCGCGTGCCGCGGGGCCGCTTCTTCATCTTCTCCGATGACCCAGCGTGGTGTGCCTCGGTGAACCTGACGGACGGACGCGAGAGCGTCCTGGTCGGGCACGAACACAAGGGTGATCGATTCGCGGCGTATCTGCAACTGATGGCCGCCTGCCGGCACTTTGTCCTGCCGAACAGCTCGTTCGGCTGGTGGGCCGCGTTCCTCAGCGCCGCCACTGACAAGCTGGTCGTCGTCCCGGAGCCGTGGTTCAACGATGTGGAGACCAACATGGACGACATGCTGCCGTCCGGATGGTATCGCCTCAGCAAGTCCTGGAACTGACCCATGAAACGTGCGCCCATGATTCTCATCAAGTTGAAAGGCGGACTGGGGAACCAGATGTTCCAGTATGCGCTCGGGCGCAGCCTCTCCCTGCAACGGAAAGCGCCGCTCGCGCTGGATGCGGTCACCGGCTTCCGTGGCGATTTCTACCAGCGAACCTACGCGCTCGACCCGTTCGCGGTTCAGGCGCGCGTGCTGTCGCTGGAGGAGTTGATGGAGTTCTACAACCAACTCAGCCAACGGCAACGGGAGGAAGCGGGCCGGCCCTATTGGCAGCGTTCCCTGGTGGTCGAGCCGACGGAGATGGAATTCCGCCATGATGCGCGAGTTCAGGAAGCTCCGCCGGTCGCCTGTTTCGATGGCTACTGGCAGAATGAGAAATATTTCACCCCGCACGCGGAGTTGATTCGCCGCGAATTCGATCTCAAACCATCCGCGTGGAGTCCTGCCGGCAAGGAGTGGCAAAAACGCATTGTTGCGGCCAATGCCGTTGCCATCCACTGCCGCCGGCTTCATGGCGTGAGCGCGGACGGGAATAGCACCAACGCTCACGCGATCAGTTTTCACGGCGCCTGTACCCTCGATTACTACCAAAAAGCCATTGTGCACATATGCGAGCGGCTTCAGGCGCCTGAATTCTTCGTGTTCGCCGACGACCCCGCGTGGGCGCGCGAGCACCTGCACGTGCCGGGACCGGTCCACTTCATCAGTGGCGATGCGCCGCTGCGGGATTACGAGGAACTGCGGCTGATGTCGCTTTGCCGCCACCACGTGATCGCCAACAGCACGTTCAGTTGGTGGGCGGCATGGCTGGCCGGCCACAAGGATCAGATAGTCATCGCACCGACGAAATGGTTGAACTCTGCGAAGCTGGATACCGCGGGTGTTTGTCCGGCGTCGTGGTTGCGGCTTTCAGGAGAGCCGGATCCGACCGCGGTGAAACCGGCCGCGGCGCCCAAGCCGCACCGCCCAGCGGTGTCGGTTGTGATTCCGTGTTTCAAACAAGCGCATTTCCTCCCGGAGGCGGTCGAGAGCGTCGTGCGACAGACGTTCAAGGACTGGGAGGTCATCGTGGTCAACGACGGCAGTCCTGACAACACGCGCGCTGTTTTCCACCAGATGCGGAAACGCTGGCCCGCGGCGCACCTTTACTACATCGAGAAACCCAACGGCGGTCTGGCCGAGGCGCGCAACACCGGGATCAGCGCGGCGCGCGGGCGTTATATCCTGCCGCTCGACGCCGATGACCGGATCGAACCGGCCTATTTGGAGAAAACCGTGCGCGTCCTCGACGGGAATCCCGCCGTTGCCATCGCCTATACCGACGCGCGGTTCTTCGGCGCGACGGACAAGCTGCACATCGTCGGCGATCTGGAGTTTCCCAAGCTCCTTGAAGTGAACCAGATCAACTATTGCTCGCTCTACCGCCGCGGAGCCTGGGAACAGGTCGGCGGCTACAACCCCAACATGCTGTGGGGTTATGAGGATTGGGATTTGTGGATCGGCTGCGTCGAGCGCGGCCTGCGTGCCCATCACGTGCGGGAGCCGCTGTTCTGCTACCGGGTCAAGGAAGGCAGCATGATCACCCACGCGCTCAAGCACGACCGCGAACTGCGCTCCCAGATCGTCATGAATCATCCAAAACTTTTCAGCCCGCAAGCGAAGGAAGACGCCTCCAAAGTCCTCGCCGAAGCGGCTGCGGCGCGCATGGTGTCGACGTTGCCGGACACCAGCGATGCCGTGAGCAAGACCGAGCCGTATCTTGAAGAGGCACAAGCCGCCTTCGACCGCGGCGATCTGGCGGCCGCCTGCAACGCGTTGCGCGAGGCGGTTGCCGTTGCGCCTTACCCCATCATCATCCTCCAGGCCCTAGGCAGTCTGCTGTTCCGGTCCAACCACCTGGAGGAAGCAAGCGCCACATTCGACCGCGCGTTGACTCTCGCGCCTCAGGATGTGGCGCTTTTGATGCAGAAAGCCGTGACCGCCCTGAAGCTCGGCGACGTCGCCGCGTTTGAAAAGGCGCTCGGCCGGGCGTTGGAACTCGACCCCAGGAACCGGGAAGCGCGGCGTTTGCTGGCCAGACTGAATATCGAAGCCGGCCGTTATCTCGATGCCGCCAAGGGGTTCGTCGAGCTGGCCGATGAGTTGCCGGATGATGTGGAGATCTGGCTCGCCTTGGGAACCTGTCTTGCGAAGTTGAACGACACCGACAATGCCCGCACGGCGTTTCAACGTGTGTTGGAACTGGCGCCGGACAACGTGCTGGCCCGGGAGAACCTCGATGCGCTCGCCACAAACCCGGCCACACCGGCTGCCGGGACACAGCCTGCGAATGACAGCGATCCTGTGCTGTCGGTGGTCATCACCACCTACAATCGGCCCGATTTGCTGGCACGATGTCTCGCTGGGTTCGAGAGTCAGTCGCTTGAGCCGTCGCAGTTCGAAATCATCGTCGTGGACGACGGTTCGGAGACGCCCGCCGAAGCGGTCGTAAGTAAGTTCGCCGGCAAACTGCGCGTCAACTATCGCTATCAGGCCAACAGCGGTCTCGCTGCTGCGCGCAACGCCGGCATCGCGCTGGCTCGCGGAACGATCATCGTGCCCTACGACGACGATGATGTGCCGCACACGGATTGCCTGCGCGAGCACTTGGAATTTCACCGCCGTCATCCCGCAGTCGAGGATGCAATGCTCGCAAACCTCGAGTGGCTGCCTGGCATGGAAGTGACGCCGTTGATGCACTACGTCACGGAAGTGGATCCGCGGCTGTGGTGTCTGAAGGGGTTGAAGCCCGGCCAGCAGCTGCCGTTCGGTTATCTCTGGGGCGGCTGTTCATCTTATAAAAAGGAACTGATCCAGCGTGCGGGCGGATTTGACACACGATTTCGCTTTGGCTACGAGGACACGGAGGCCGAGTTGCGAATGCGGCGGCACGGCTTGCGCGTGTGGTGGCATCCGGCGGCGCGAAACCTCGTCGCCAACGGTGTGACCTACGAGACCTTCTGCCGTCGTTGTTACCGCCAGGGCCGTTCACTGCGCGTTTTTCTGCAGATGTATCCCGGCGACCCGCAGGTGAAGGCGTATTCCGACATCACAGACGCGCACGAAATCGTTGCGCGCACGGAGCCGGTCATCCGGTCGCAGCAGCCCCTCATCGCATCGCTGCTGAACGCCGGCTGGTCGTTGCCGGAGAAATCATCTGACGCAAAGAAAGAATCGTTGGAACTGCTGCATCAGCTTCTGTTCCTGTCGTTTGAGTATTGGAAGAACAAGGGCATCCTCGATTCCGCCATCGAACCGTCACCGACGGCCGCTGGCGCGGTTCACCGCGTCCTGGTCATCGCGCCGGAACTGCCGGCGCACGACCGCGCCTCCGGCGCGTTCCGTCTGTTCCATCTCGTGAAGTTGCTGCGCGAGGCAGGTAATCAGGTCACGTTCCTTGCGCGAGCAGCGGCTGGCGGACTTGATCCGAAGCCGTATATCAACGATCTCCTCGCGCTCGGCGTCGAGGTGATCCCGTGCGACCCCGACAAGATCGAGGCGCGCTGGGGCATGAAGGTCAATTCGCCGCGCGTGGACCTGAAACGGCTGTTCGCGGAACGGCGCTTTGATGTCGCTTACATCTATTTCTACGAAGTCGCCGAGCAATACGCCGATGAAATACGCGCGATTTCGCCGAAGACGAAGATCGTGGTGGATTCGGTGGACATTCATTTCCTGCGCGAGGAACGGCGGGCGGAATTGGAGAAGAACCCGCAGTTGGCGGCGCAGGCAAAGATCACGCGCGAGCGCGAACTGGCGGTGTATGGCAAAGCCGACCTGGCGCTGACGGTGACAGATGCCGACGCGAACACACTGCGGAAGGTTCTGCCGCGCGCGAACATCGGGGTGTTGCCCAACGTGCATCCGGTTCCGTCCAAGCCGACGACGTTCGACCAGCGCCGCGACCTGTTGTTTGTCGGAGGCTTCCAGCATCACCCCAACGTGGACGCAATGCTGCATTTCGTCCGCGAAATCTGGCCGCAGGTCGCAAAGCGGTTGTCAGACGCGAAGCTGTTCATCGTCGGCGACCGGCCGCCGCAGGAAATCCAGCAACTGGCGGGTGACCGAATCGTGGTCACGGGGTTCGTGCCATCGGTGGAGCCGTATCTGAGCCGTTGCCGTGTGTCGGTCGCGCCGTTGCGTTACGGCGCGGGCATGAAAGGCAAGATCGGCGAGGCCGCCGCGGCGGGATTGCCGGTCGTTTCCAGTTCCATCGGTGTCGAAGGAATGGGATTGTGCGACAACCAGCAGGCGTTGGTGGCGGACACGCCCAAGGCTTTCGCCGAGGCCATCGTGCGACTTTATCAGGACGCCACACTGTGGCAGCGGCTTTCCGAGGCGGGGCGCGAGTTCATCCTCAGCCGCTACTCGCCCGCCGTCGTCGGCAAGACGTTCAACTCCATGTTGGACGAACTGTCGCCACGGTCATCCGGTGACGCATCAGCGCAGGATGAGAAACCAGACTTCAGCATCATCATCCCGACGCTGAACAATCTCGCTCTGACCAAACAATGCCTTCAAGCCATCCGCGAGACAGCGGCTCCGTGCCAGTACGAAATCATCGTCGTAGACAACGGGTCCACGGACGGCTCGGCTGCGTTCTTTGCCGAGGGAGAGAAGCTCGGTCGGCTGCGTGTCGTGACGAACAAGCCGGGACGGAACTATTCGGCATCCAACAACCAGGGCGCGGCGCTTGCGCGGGGCAAATACCTGGTCTTTCTGAACAACGACACCAAGCCGCTCACCGGCTGGTTGCAGGCGTTGCGGGAGACGTTCGAGGCTGACCCCGCGGTCGGTGTCCAGGGCGGCAAACTGCTCTATCCCAACGGCACCATCCAGCACGCCGGCATTGTTTACGGGCAAATCCATCCTCAGGTCCGGCAGCATTACCACATTTATCTCTGCCGCAAGGCCGACGACCCGTGCGTGAACCGGGCGCGCGAATTCCAGATGGTCACCGGCGCGATGCTGGCGATGCGGCGCGAGTTGTTCGAGCGGGTTGGCGGGTTCGACAATGCCTACGAGTTCGGTCACGAGGACCTGGACCTCTGCCTGGCCGCGCGCGCGGCCGGCAGCAAAGTCTGGTTCAATCCGAAATCTGTCGCCTACCACTTCGAGTCCATGACGAAAAAACAGGTTGGGCTGGAGAAGTTCGAGCTCAAGCACGACCAGCCCGACAGCATGGATTACAAGAACCGCCAGCGATTCATGCAGAAGTGGGCGCACCAATTGCGATGTGACGCGGACGATTACTACCAGCAGGATGGCGAGCAGTCGCCGTTCGCAGCACGGAACGCTGCGGTGGCGCAACCGGCCGGCAAGAAACAACACGTGTTGTTCACGATGTATGGATGGGCCGACGAGGGCGGTGGCACGATTCTGCCACGCCAGATCGCCAAAGCGCTCGTCCAGCGCGGCCATCGCGTGTCGGTCATTTGTGCGGCCGCGCAGCCGAAGCCGGGCAAGCCTGCCTACCATGTCGAGGAATCCACCGACGACGGCGTGAAGCTTTACGCGATCTACAACCGCCCCGCGCTGTTCTATGACGCCGATCATCCGGAGCGCGAGATGGACGATCCCGAAATGCGCCGCGTGTTCCGGCGGCTGGTGGACAAGTTGAAGCCGGACATCGCGCATTACCACAGTTTGTTGAATTTCTCGCTCGGCATGGTGGACGAACTCCATCGCGCGGGCGTGCCGGCGGTCTATACGTCCCACAACTACTGGCCGATCTGCCCGCGGATGTACCTGTTCAAGGAACGGCTTGAGCTCTGTCCGGGACCGTCCGAAGACGGCAGCCGCTGTGCGGCGTGTGTCGGCCAGAACGGCCGGGCCGGGGACTTCGCGCGGCGATTGCAGCGCGGGCGCGAGGCGTTCCGCGAGCAAGTCGGCCGCCATCTCGCTGTCTCGCACCGGGTGCGCGAGTTGTTCATCCGCAGCGGCCACGCAGCCGACCGCATTCAAGTTTTGCAGCAGCAACCCCAGACCGTGGAGGCGCTCTGGTCGGAGGTCGGATCGAAGCGCAAGATTATCGGGCAATTGGACCGGCCGCTGCGCGTTGGCTTCATCGGCAGCCTTTACCCGCAGAAGGGCGTGCATGTCCTGATTCAGGCGCTGCAAGCCTTCCAACCGGGCGAGGTTGAGGCGCACTGTTTCGGCAATGTGCCGGTCGAGTACGGCGAGCTTCTCAAGAAGTTTGACCAGAAACACCTGGCACGGTTCCACGGCGCCTACGAACCCGGCCAGTTGCCGCGCTTGCTGGCGGACATGGACGTGATGGTCGTGCCGTCGGTATGGGAAGACTGCGCGCCGCTCGTCGTGGCTGAGGCGTTGGCCGCGCGTTGTCCGGCCATCGGCAGCCGCATCGGCGGCATCCCCGACTTCATCGAGGATGGCGTCACGGGTTTCTTGTTCCGCGCGGGCGATCCGGCGGAGTTGGCGTCGGTTCTACGGCGGTTCATTGCCGACACAGCTTTGTTGGGCCGCTTGCAGGCGAACATCCACCCGCCCAAAGGCTTCGGACGTTACTTGGACGAACTGGAACAACACTACCGTGAGGTGATTGCGGAAAGTGACAAGAAGACCTCCGTCACCGTCGTGTGGGAAGGCTCGCAGTTCGTGCATCACTCGCTGGCATTGATCAATCGCGAGCTTTGCCTGAATCTGATCGAGGCTGGCCACGAAGTCTCCATCCTGCCTTATGAACCGGACCAATTCAGCCCGGAGGCCGATGGACGTTTCGCGCCGCTGGCCCAACGTGTCTGCAAACCGTTGTCACGCGGGCCGGACGTGCATGTGCGCCATCAATGGCCATTCAACCCGCAGCGTCCACCCAAAGGCAAGTGGGTCGTCATCCAACCGTGGGAATTCGGTTGCGTGCCGAAGGCGTGGGTGCCGGTGCTGCGCGATCAGGTGGATGAACTGTGGGTGCCGAGCGAATTTGTCCGCGACTGCTACGTGAAGAGCGGTGTGCCCGCGGGCAAAGTCGTTGTGGTGCCGAACGGCATCGCCGAGGACAAGTTCCGGCCTGATCTGACGCCACTGACATTGCCGACGCGCAAGACTTTCAAGTTCCTCTTCGTGGGCGGCACGATTCACCGCAAGGGACCTGATGTGCTGCTGAAAGCGTATCTGGATGCGTTCCGCGCATCGGACGATGTCTGTCTCGTCATCAAGGATTTCGGCGGCAAGTCGGTTTACTCCGGACAGACCCTCGAGTCGCAGATCAAACAGGCGCAGGCGCAGCCTGACGCGCCTGAAATCGTATACCTGAACTCCGAGTTATCGCCGGAAGACCTGCCACGGCTCTATGCGGCGTGTGATTGTCTGGTGCACCCATATCGCGGCGAGGGCTTCGGTCTGCCGGTGTTGGAGGCGATGGCGTGTGGTTTGCCGGTTATCGTCACCGCCGGCGGTTCGACGGATGGGTTTGTGACGGATGACTACGGCTACAAGATTCCTGCACAACGGCGCTCCATCGGCCGCAAAGTGGGCGACATCGAACTGGCGGGCGAAGGTTGGTTGCTCGAACCGGACGACCGCGCGCTCGCCGAACGGATGAAATGGGTTGTTTCGCATCGCGCCGAGGCAAAGCAAATGGGCCGCAAGGCCAGCGACCACGTCCGCCGCGAATGGACATGGAGCCGGGTCGCCGCCATCGCAGGCGAGCGGCTGGTGAAGCTGGCGGCCGAGAAACCGCGCACGACGACCGCGCTGGCCCAACCGTTGCCGGCCGTTGCGAAGCTGGGTGATCTTGCCGAGGCGAAAGAGCTTCAGCGCCAGAAACAATATCTGCCCGCATGGAACGCGGCGCTGGCAGCCATCCAAATCCGGCCGTTCCACCCGGAGGCGTTCCTGCTGTTGGCGGAGGTCGCACGGGCCGCAGGTGATGTGAACCAAGCCCGGCGTTGCGCCCAGCGCGCTCACGACATGGTGCCAGACTGGAAACCGGCGCGAAAACTTTTGAAGTCACTCACAGGCACCAGCCGGGCTGCGACGGCCACGTGGCCGGCGGCGCCTGAGGCGTCGTCATCGCCCCGTCTCAGCGTCTGCGTCATCGCCAGGAACGAAGAGAAGTTTCTGGCGCAATGCCTCGCTTCCGTGCGTGACCTTGCATATCAGATCGTCGTCGTGGATACGGGCTCCACCGACCGCACTGCGGAAATCGCCCGCGAACATGGCGCGGAGGTGCACAGCTTTGCGTGGTGTGACGACTTCAGCGCGGCGCGCAACGCAGCGCACGAACACGTCACGGGTGACTGGGTGTTGATTCTCGACGCCGATGAAGTGCTGGCACCGGACAGTCGCGAGCAACTGCTGAAGGAAATGCGTGTTCCGAACGCCATCGCCTATCGCATCCCCATCGTGAACGTGGGCGAGGAGCGGGAAGGTTGTTGTTATGTGCCGCGGCTGTTCCGAAACGCACCGGGCCTGTTCTTTGTCGGACGCGTCCACGAGCAGATTTTCACCAGCGTCGAAGCGCGCCGCAAGGATTGGGGACTGGAGAATGCCCTTGGCAAGACCACCCTCATCCATCACGGCTACACCAAGGCTGTCATCAAGGATCGCCGCAAGGTCGAGCGCAACCTGCGCCTGCTCGAGCAAGCCATCGCCGAAGTGCCCAACGAGCCGAGCTTGCTGATGAACTACGGCCTGGACCTGGTCAACGACGGTCAACTCGACGCCGGCTTGGAAAAATATGCCGAAGCGTTGCGGTTGATGTCGGCGCAGTCCGCGCAAGCAACAACACCGGAGGTGCGGGAACGCCTGCTGACATTGTATTCCTCGCACTTGATCCGCGCGAGACGATTTGCTGACGTCGCAACCGTGCTGCAATCGCCCGTTGCGCGCGCGCATGGACTGACAGCAACGCTGCATTTCAACTCCGGTCTCAGTTGCATCGAGCTGGGGCGGTTCGACGAAGCTGCCGAACACATGCGCCAGTGCCTCGCGAAGCGCGACAAGTCGACCCTGACGCCCGCTGCGAAGGAAGTGCGCCGGGGCGGACCGCAACATTGTCTGGCGATTTGTCTCGTCAACCAAAAGAAGCCCGCGGCGGCGGAAGAGCAGTTCCTCGCCGCGCTGGCTGAGGACCCAGCGTCGAAACCGATTCGTTTCGATTTCGCGCGGTTTCTGGCAAGCGCAAACAGGCGAGTTGAAGCGCTCAAACAATTGCACGCGCTGGTGGAGGAACATGCCGATGATGCCACGCTCTGGCATTTCGGCGGACAGATCGCGCTCAGTCAGCCGGAGTTTGCCGAGTTCGCCGCCGACTGGACCGGGGAAGCGGTCAAGCATTTGCCGCAGGATCCCGCTGTTCTTTTGCAGAGGGCCGAGGCGTTGTTGCTCAATAACAATGCTTCGGAGGCACTGGCGGCGCTCGAACCCGTGAACGGTGCAGCAACACCCGCGCACGAAGCGGTTCGGATTCTCTGCGGTGTGCTGTGTGACCGACTGTGCCGCCCGCTGTTTGTCGCTGACGAATCTCAAGTCAGTCAGGAGTTTCTCAAGCGTTATCGCTGGCTGGTGGCCATGGGCGCTTCCAGCGTGATATTCCAACTCAACGAGCGCATCGCCCGGTTGCGTGACGTTCTGCCCGGCGCTGCCAGAATTCTTGGTTCTGTGATGGAGGAGGCTGGCCTCGCAGCCGGGAGGTAATATGTCACCGTATTTTGCAGACCTGGTATTTTCGTCCGACCTCGAACCCTCGACCGACAGCCTTATGCTTGCGCCTTCGTTGCGCTTGCTCGACGCGGCCGTTCCTGCAATCCCGGCCGCCCTCCGGCTGCAACGCTCCACCGCTCAACAGATTGCCTCATCGCGTTTCTGCCATGCGCTCGGGCGCAGGTCGGTGTTGCTGGTGGATGACGATGAGCAGGTGGGGCGGGCGCTGACATTGATTCTTGGGCGGGATCGCATCCGCCTCATGACCGCGGCGAACGTCGTCGAAGCCATGGAGATGCAGTCGGCGTTCGGCGATGAGATTGGTGTCATACTTGCGATTCTCAGTCCAACGGGCCAGGCGTTGGATTTGCTGGCCGCGCGCCACCGTGTTGGCCGCAGAACGCCGGTGATCGTTCTCAAAGCTGCCCGGGATCATGAAGGCTGGGCCGCGGCAACTCAAGCCGGCGCAGCGACGTTTGTGGACTATCCGATCAATCCGACCGAGTTGCGTTCCGTCATCATGCGTATGTGCTAGTGAACCCCCCATTGCATTTTCTATCGCTAATCCAATCGTGTTGGCTTCCGGTTGTCTGTGGGATGTGCCTGGTCCTGCTCGCGGCTGCGTTCTTCGTGCTCTGGCACCGGAGGAACGTGGAACCCGCGGAACGGCGAAGGACTGAAGCGGCTCTACGCGAGAGTGAAGAGAAATTTCGCAGCATCAGCGCATTTGCGTTGGATGCGATCATCATGATGGATAACGAAGGGAACATCTGTTTTTGGAACGACGCGGCGACACGAATGTTTGGCTACACACACCAGGAAGTCATCGGCAAAAATCTTCACGCCCTGCTGGCGCCATCACGCTACCACGAGCAACACAACCAGGCGTTTGCGCGGTTTCGCACGACGGGACAAGGAGCCGCGCAGGGCAAACTCCTGGAGTTGACAGCTATGAACAAAAATGGAACCGAGTTCCCTGTCGAACTGTCATTATCCACATTGCTGCTGAGCAACCGCTGGCATGCCGTGGGTGTTGTCCGCGACATCAGCGAGCGCAAGCGCGCCGAAATCCAGCTGAACCAGGCAAAGAAGGATGTCGAGTCCGTCAACCGTCAATTGGAGGCATCCATCGAACACGCCAACCAACTTGCGGTGACTGCCGAGTGCGCGAACATTGCCAAGAGCGCATTCCTGGCCAACATGAGCCACGAGATCCGCACACCGATGAACAGCATCATTGGCATGACCGGCCTCTTGATGGACACCGAATTGAACGCGGAACAGCATGAATATGCGGAAGCCGTCAAGAACAGCGCGGCCACGCTGCTGGCTCTCATCAACGACATCCTCGACTTCTCAAAGATTGAATCGGGCAAGATGGATCTGGAAACCCTTGATTTCGACTTGCGTGCCATCACCGAGGAAATAGGTGACATTCTTGCTTTGTCCGCGCATCAGAAAGGGTTGGAGATGACCTTCCTGATTGACAGTGATATCCCACTGCAATTGCGCGGCGATTCAGGGCGCTTGCGCCAGGTTCTGATCAATCTCGTTAACAATGCCGTCAAGTTCACCCACCAAGGGGAGGTGGCCATACACATTCGGCGGGAATCGAACGACGAAAACCAGATCACCCTGCGTTTTTCTGTGAAGGACACTGGCATTGGCATCCCGGCGGACAAGCGCGGTGTCCTCTTCCAACCGTTCAGTCAAGTGGATGCCTCCACGACGAGGAACTTCGGTGGCACCGGCTTGGGACTTTCGATTTGTAAGGGTATTGTCGGCATGATGGGTGGCCAGATCGGTGTGGAGAGCGAAGTGGGCGAGGGGTCCACCTTCTGGTTTACAGTCCCATTTCAGCGTCAACCGGTTCAGACGCCGCCAGCGGCTGAAGCTGGCAAGGGCTTGGCCGGCGTGCGGATATTGGCAGTGGATGACAATAGCACGAACCGCAAGGTGTTGAGGACCCTCTTGAAGAACTGGAATTGTCGGTGCGAGGTGGTTTCGGACGCCGATACCGCATTGGCGCGACTGATCGAGGCGGCGACGGCGAACGATCCGTTCCGTATTGCCATTGTGGACATGATCATGCCCGGGACCCATGGAGAGACTTTGGGACAGATGATCAAGCAGAACCCCGCGCTTCAAGACACCAAATTGGTGATGATGATGGCCTCCGTCCATCGCGGCCAGGTGGCGCGACTGAACAAAATCGGATTCGTCGCCTGCCTGATCAAGCCGATCAAATACACCCCCCTCCAGAATTGTCTCCTCACGATCCTCAACTGTCTGCCGCAACTCGGATTCTTTCGTGCCCAAAGCATCAAGCCACGCACGCTGGAACAAAACCAGCACATCAAACCGCGTATTTTGCTGGCCGAAGACAACATCACCAATCAAAAGGTTGCACTCAAAATCCTTGAGAAGCTTGGTTGTCAAGCCGACGTGGTTGCCGACGGCTTGGAAGCCATCAAAGCCCTCGAAACCATGCCTTACGATTTGGTGCTCATGGACGTGCAGATGCCGGAGCTTGATGGGATTGAGGCGACACAGCGAATTCGCAGCCGGCAATCGGCCGTGCTGAACCGCCGCATCCCCATCATCGCGATGACGGCCCACGCGATGCGAGAAGACCGGAAGATGTGTCTGGACGCAGGCATGAATGACTACATTCCGAAGCCGGTCCACCCGAAGCAACTTGCGCAAGCCATCGCCCGGTGGTTGATGGTGCAACCCTCCGCGACACCGGGCAGCGCCAAGGGGCGACTCGTTCGCAACTCCCGGGAGTACGACCATGTCGCCCTGATGGGAACGGTTGGGCGGCAATGAGCTCTTCGTGGTATTACTGACTGAGGTGTTTCTTCAGGACAGTCCGGCCCCTATATCAATGGGCGGGTTGCTGCCATAGAAAACGGTGATCTCGCCCATGTCAGGGAGATGTCTGTCGCCATACGGAGAGTCCAAGGACGTGCGCCAAATGTCGGCGTGCGATATTTCCTCGCGTCCCAACCGCGATGCCAGAGAAGCCGCACAGCATCACTGGGTCGGATGCTTTAGCGAATGTCGGCCCCCGCTTCCAGCTTTGCCCGCGCAACTCTCACGAGTTGCGCGGGCTTTTGCTGATCAACATTCTTCCCAGCGCCTACTTCTCGATCAACGTGTCCACCTCCGGCAGCTTGCCGACCAACGGCAGTGCGTAGGTCTTGAAGCTATCGGCGATGTTGTTGTTGTTGACGATGAATGACAGGTCGAGGTGGCGCGTCTTGGCAGCCACGTCGGCCAGTTCAATGCGCTTGTAGGCCACCTTGTAGGGCGCATCGCTGACGCGCTGGATGGCCACGGAGCCGTCAATGTCACCCGACACCGCCAGCCGGCCCGCCTCGTGGGCGGATTCGCGCGCTTCGCGGGCGTCCGTTTCGGAGACGCAGCTGGCAAACGACCGCTGGAGGTAGCCGAAGGTGTCGGCGCGCACACGCTTGATTTTGAGCTGCTTCTTGATGAGGTCGGCGAGAAAATCGCCCATCGCTCCGGAACCGGAAAGCTGGACGTTGCCGTGGCTGTCACGCTCGACTGTCGCGCCGGACATCTCGGCCAGTTTCGCTGCGATCGACCGGTGGTGCTCGTCGTGGACGCCTTCGCTGACCGCGATGAGGCAACGCCCCCACTTCTTATACGCCGCGTCCACGTCAGCGAGAAACTTGTCAACGTGGAACACGACCTCGGGCACATAAACGAGGTGCGGCCCGTCGGCTTCGCTGCGCCGGCCCAGCATGGAGGCGGCGGTGAGGAAGCCCGCGTGGCGACCCATGATGACGTTGATTTTCACCCCGGGCAACGCGAGGTTGTCGAGGTTGTCGCCTATGAACGCGCACGCCACGAACCGCGCCGCCGAGCCGAAGCCGGGCGTGTGGTCGTTGTGCTGGAGATCGTTGTCGATGGTTTTCGGCACGTGGAACGCCCGCAACTCGTAGCGGTGTTCGCGGGCCATCTCGTTGACGATGCGGCAGGTGTCGGAGCTGTCGTTGCCACCGATGTAAAAGAAGTAACGGACGTTCTGCTTTTCGAACGACGCGAAGATGCGCTTGCAGTATTCCGCGTCGGGCTTGTCGCGGCTGGAGCCGAGCGCCGACGACGGCGTGTTGGCGATGCGCTCCAGCTTCGCCTGCGAGAGGTCCTGCAACTCGACGTAGTGGTCCTTGACGATGCCGGAGACGCCGTGAACGCAACCGAGGATCTTCTCGATACCCGGCTTGCCGCGCAGCGCTTCAATGACACCGACGAGCGACTGGTTGATGACGGCGGTCGGACCACCCGACTGCCCGATGACAACGTTACCGTGCAATGTATGTGACATGACTTTTCGTTCCTGACTGTTCTCTGGGCGCCGGTCACGTTCCAACGGACAAAATGACCGGCAAATTAGGCGCGGGATTAAGCCGCGAAAACCGGCGCAACGCAATGGAGAAATTTCGGTCGGATGCGGTCCTCGGCGTCGTGCCGCGGGTGAGCGATCCCGGTGCTGCGTGGGAAAAGGGTTGCCACGCGCCGGATGGACGGGAATGATTCGGGACAGCACCCTTTTGCCGATGAGCCAGCAGCGCGCAGCGCACAATAATACGGTCAGGCGTGCCGCCCATGGCAGTTGGGTGGCTCGCTTCGTAAGCGTCTTTGGCCGCAGTCCCCGCGCGCTTTACAGCCTGGTCCGGGAGGGCTATCGGCGCAGCATGGGTGCCGCGGTCGACCGCCGTTTTCGCAATGGCCGCAGCGGGATGCCGGCTTGTCTTGAACTGAATCTCACCCGGCGATGCAACCTGCGCTGTGTGATGTGCCGCCAGCAACGGCAGCCCGACAAGGAGCGTCTTGAGTTGGGTTGGTATGATCCCTCGCGAGAACTGCCGCTGGCCACATGGGTGGATTTGCTGGATCAGGTGCGTTCATTCCGGCCCCGGCTTTTTGTGACCGGTGGTGAACCGTTGCTTTACCCCAAGGTGGCGGAACTGCTCCGGGAGGCCAAACGACGGAAGTTCTTCGTCCAGTTGCAGACCAATGGGACGATGCTCGACCGCATGGCCGAGGAGGTGGTCGCGCTCGGCGTTGAAGTGGTCAATGTTTCTCTCGACGGCCCGCCCGGGGTTCACGACAGGATTCGCACGCATTCCGGCGCGGGCGAGCGCACGCTTGAAGGTATCAAGGCCCTGGTGGACGCCCGCCGGCGTTTGCGCCGCGCCAATCCACTTCTCATTGTCACGTGCGTTGTCTCGAAGACCAACCTCCCGTATCTTGACCAGATGGTTCCCCTGGCCGCGGGGTTGCACGCCGATGTGCTCCAGTTTCAGAACCCGATGTGGGACTCGCCAGAAAACGTAGCCCGCCACAACGCGCTGTTCTCCCCTGAATGGGTGGCGGAGCGTGGCCTGAAGGCGGAGTTGCCGTCCATCGGCGAGGCGGAGTATTACCAGCACGAGTTTACGCCGGATGATATCGCCATTCTCTCCGCCACCTTGCGCCAAGCCCGTCGGCAAGCCGGGAGGCAGTTGAAGGTAATCGTCTGGCCTTTTTCCGTTTCAGAACAACTCCTTCCCTACTACCAGGATCTCGATCACCCTTTTCCGCAGAAATGCAATTCACTCTGGGATGCCGGGATTGTGCTGCCGGATGGGACTGTCTCTCCATGCCTCCACGTCGTTGCGGGCAACATTTCACGAGAGCGGTTCGCTGATATTTGGAACGGGTCGGTAATGCAGAACCTCCGCAGGTTGATCTCGCAAGGGCTGCTGCCGGGCTGTACCCGCTGTTGTCACAGGCGTTTTTCTTGACGACGAAGACCGAGAATATTGAACCATGGCCGGGAATGTGAACATGAACCGATCCAGCTTGCGCATAGGGTTGTCTGCTCTCAGTGCGGTATTGCTGCCGCTGGCGGTTGCTGCCAGCGACTTGGAGCAGGACTGGAACCATCCGCCCCGGGACGCCCGCCTGCGCGCCTACTGGTGGTGGCTCAACGGCTGCGTGGACAAGGCCGCCATCACGCGCGACCTCGAAGCGATGAAGGCCAAGGGGTTCGGTGGCGCGCTCATCTGCGATGCCGACGGCTCCAGCCAGGACGGCAACGACCGCGCGCCGCACGGGCCGGCATTTTTCTCACCGGAATGGCGCGAACTCTACAAGCACACGCTTCGCGAAGCCGCGCGGCTCGGCTTGGAGATGAGCCTCAACATCCAGAGTGGGTGGAACCTTGGCGGCCCGATGGTCACGGCTGACGATGCGGCCAAGAAACTCGTCTGGTCAGAGACGCGCGTGACCGGCCCGGCGAAGATCGAGCAGAAGCTTCCCGAGCCGGCCAGTCGCGACGGCTACTATCGCGACGCGTTCGTTGTCGCGTATCGCTTGAAACCTGCGGACGCGAAACAAAGCGTGTTCGCCGGCCTCAAATCGGGCTTCGAGCAGCCGGCCCAACCACTGAAACATCTCGCGGATGGAGACCCGAAGACGTTCTGGGTGTCCGCTTCGGGCAAGCAGCGCGTCGGTCCGTCGCGCGAGCGGCCCGTCTGGGTGCAGTTCGAGTTCCTCGCGCTGACCGGCGTGGATCGGCTCACGATTCAGCCGCGCCCGGGCTACGGGCCGCGCGAGTGCGCACTTCAGGTCTCCGACGACGGTAAGACCTTCCGCGCCGTGAAGGCGTTCATGGCAGACGAAAAGAAGGAAACCGTTGTGACCTTCGACACCGTGACAGGCCGCGCGTTCCGGCTTGCCATCTACAGCGCGTTCGACCGTGGTTCTCCAAAGGCGCCGCGCAACGTGCAGATTGCCGAACTGCGCCTCTCCGGCAAGGACGGCTCATGGCCCGATGGTGGAAGTGGCAAACGGCGGACGCTGCAACATTGGGAACAGAAGGCGGGCCACAAACCGCTCCACTTCTCCGCGCCGGACACGGCGTTGCTTTTCGAGGAATTGCCCGCAGAGGCGGATGAGGACGACACGCGCTCTTCCGGCGTGCTCGATTTGACCGCGAAGCTGGACAAGGACGGCACGCTGCGATGGGACGTGCCGGCGGGTGTGTGGCAGGTGTTCCGGTTCGGTTGCACCATCGGCAACCATTCCTACGTCTCGACGTCGAGCGAAGGCTGGACAGGGTTCGCGATCGATGTGCTCGATGCCGGAGCGTTCCGCCGCTACTGGGACGCAGTCGTCGAGCCGCTCATCACCGACGCGGGCCCGCTCGCGGGCAAGACGTTGAAGTATCTGCACACGGACAGTTGGGAGGTTGAGCCGCTGAACTGGACACCGGCGATGCGCGCGGAGTTCCAGAAGCGCCGTGGTTACGACATGACGCCATGGGCGCCGGTGCTTGCCGGCCGCATCGTCGATAGCCGCGCTGCGAGCAACCGTTTCCTCCACGACTTCCGCAAGACGCTCGGTGATCTCGCGATTGACAACCACTATCGCCCGTTCCGCGACGCTGCGCACAAGCATGGCCTGCTCATCCACCCGGAGTCCGGCGGCCCGCATGCGGTGCCGATTGACGCGCAGCGATGCCTTGGGTTTGACGACGCGCCGATGAGCGAGTTTTGGGCGTGGTCGTGGCGGCATCGCATCGGCGATTCGAACCGTTTTTTCGTCAAGCAACCCGCCTCCGCCGCGCACACCTACGGGCGGCGTCTCGTGCTTGCGGAAGGTTTCACCACCATCGGCCCGCACTGGCAGGAAACGATTTGGGACAACCTCAAACCGTCGTTCGACAAAGCCTGCTGCGAGGGCCTGAACCTGCTCGTGTGGCATGCGTTCGTCTGTTCACCCAAAGCGCAGGGCATGCCGGGCCTTCAATACTTCGCCGGCACGCATCTGAACCCGAACGTGACGTGGTGGACGAAGTCCGCGCCGTTCTTCAGTTACCTCAACCGCTGTCAGGCAATGCTCCAGCGCGGACTCTTCGTCGCCGACGCCTGCTATTACTATGGCGACCACGTGCCGAACTTTGCTCAGCACAAGCGCACCGACCCTGCGCGTGTGCTACCCGGCTACGACTACGACGTTATCACCGAGGAGGTGTTGCTGACGCGCGCGAGCGTGAAGGATGGCCGCGTCGTGTTGCCCGATGGCATGAGCTATCGCGTGCTCGTTTTGCGCGACCAGAAAGCCATCTCGCTGCCCGCGCTTCAGAAAGTGAAGGAACTTATCGAGGCGGGTGCAACGGTCGTCGGTCCCAAGCCGACGGAAGCCGGGAGTCTGCGCGACAGCGACGCGGAAGTGAAGCAGATCGCCTCATCGCTTCGAATCATCACCGACAAGCCCGCCCGCGAGGTCCTGATCGCGGCGGGCGTGAAACCGGACTTCGAGTTCAGCGGCGGCGATGCACAGACCGACCTCGACTACATCCATCGTCGCGACGCTGACGCCGACATTTACTTCGTCGCCAACCGCACCAACCGCGCCGAGCGGGTCACTTGCACGTTCCGCGTGGCTGGCAAGGCGCCCGAGTTGTGGGACGCTGTGAGCGGCAACCGCCGTTTCGCCGCCGCTTACACGGAAGCCGATGGCCGCACGAGCCTGCCGCTGGAGTTCGCACCGTGCGGCTCGTGGTTCGTGGTCTTTCGTGAGCCGGTGGCCAGCCATCCCGCGACCGCAAAAAGCAACGCGATGGAGTTGCGCCGGGTTCAGGAACTGGCTGGGCCATGGACGGTCAATTTTCCGGCTGGCACGAGCGCGCCTGAACGGGACTCACGCGAAATGCTTCGTTCCGATACGCGCTCGATCGTCTTCGACAAGCTCACCTCCTGGACTGAGCACCCCAACCCTGGCATCAAGTTCTACTCCGGCACGGCGAGCTACCAGAAACAGTTCGATGCTCCATGCCCCGCGTCCGGCGGCCAACGCCTCTTCCTTGACCTCGGCGACCTACGCGAACTGGCTGAAGTCCGGCTCAACGGCCGCTCGCTCGGCATCGTATGGGCGCCGCCATTCCGTGTGGAGATCACCGGTGCGCTGAAACCGACCGGCAACGTGTTGCAGATTGACGTCTGCAACTTCTGGCCCAACCGCATCATCGGTGACGAATCGCTGCCTCCGGAGAAACGTTTTACAAAGACCAACATCCGCAAACTGACCAAGGACACGCCGCTGATGCCGTCGGGCCTGTTCGGGCCGGTGACGCTGTGCACGCCGGGAACGTCTGATTGATTTTGCCAAGGACTTTCCCGGCTGGCATAGTGTCCGCGCTGTTTTTCGCGCGTTGATAGCGATACAAAGAACCACAATGTCTCCGTCACTTCGATTACGAGGACGCTGTGGAACTCTGCAAGTCAAAGGAGGTCGTGTGAGTCATCGAGGTATGGTTCTGGTTCTGTCGTTGTTGTTTATCCTGCAACACGTGTTGGATTCCCAAGCGGCTCAGTCGGCCGAGAATCTCTTTGCCAACGCCAGCTTCGAGAAGCGAGGCGGCGAAGCCGGTTGGCGTGTGGACAGGGACAGTGGCACGGTCTGCCAGTTCGCCGTGGACAACGCCGATGCGGCGGCTGGCAACCGTAGTGTGCGAGTGACCATTGGTGAGGTCAAAGGGTGGGGGACACAATTCGGGCAGAGCGTGGCGGGCGGCCAGAAAGGAAAGACCTATACAGTCGCCGTGATGGCGAAAGCCTCGAAAGAGCCGGTGACGCTTGGCTTGCAAATTGAGCGTCGTGCCAAGCCCTATGACCGGGCAGCGGCAGGTGGCAAGGTCACGTTGGGGAAGGGTGAATGGACGGAGCTTCACGTCACGTTCAAGGTCGAGAAGGATTTCCCCGAAGGATGGTTCGCCTACATTACCTGCACACAGGCGAACTGCGAATACCGGGCGGACATGTTCCGACTCTACGAAGGCGAATATGTGCCCTACACGCAACTCGCCCAGAAGGAAGATGCAACGGAAGTGGTCCGGTTGTTCGACACGACAGCTTCGTCTTCAGCAGCGCTTTCGGGCGAGACCGTGACGAAGCGGGCTGGGTGGACCGGAATCGCCGCAGGCCGGACTGACGTTGTCTGCAAGGGTGATCTTTGCGCGGTGAATTCTTATCTCGCGCTGGTTCTGCGAAAAGGAGCGAAAGGGCCGGAATGCTATTACCGGCTCGGTGAACAGATGGCCAAGGGACCAACGCTCGTCGCGGCGAGTGCGGGCGGGGATAAGACCAGGACGGTGGACTCGTTCAAAGTAGTCGAGAACACAACGCGGAGAATCACGCTCGAAGCAATCGCAACCACGGATGCCGGCAAGAAGGTTGTGGTGTGCTACAGCGTCAGGGGCAGCCAGCCCATCATCGAAACACAGGCCGGCGATGGAGCGGAGAGGCTCCTTGTCGAAGCGCGCACCAAATACGCCGTGCTGCCGGACCCGTTTTGCGGTGACTTGCTTGTCAGCGCAGGTGACGCGAAGGCCGAGCAGTTGCGGTTCCCGAGCGAACACATGCTGTTGCAGTTGCTCGAAGACCGCAACGTCATCGTTATGAGCGTGTGGCGTTCGGCGGATCAGCGAGTCAGTCTCGATCTCGACGGCTCCGGCGAGAGTCGCGTTGTTTCCGCCGCCGAAATCGGGTTTCCAAAGGAAAAAGGCCCCGCCATCTGGGTGGCGGTGTTGGCGGCGCCGGACATCTGGCATGCGAAGCGGCAGGGCGACCTCCATCCGGTCAAGGACACGAAGCTGGACTGGAAGGTGCCGTTCCGCGCAGCATGGCGCGCGGACTATCAACGGACGGACGGGTTGACGGACACATGGAAATGTCCCATCCGCGTGGGCACGAATACTTACGAGGGCGTCGACTTCGATTTGCGGAAGGCCCGGACTGTCTGGACCTCGGCGCGCGGGAGCTTTGCCTACCCGCCCTGCATCGAAGGTGACACATGCTTCCTGCGCAAGACGAAGTTCGAGCCGGTGCCGGACATTCAATACGACAATGACCGCCCGGCGGTGCTTTATCCTTTCGCCACGCTGGACAACAGTCCGGCGGGCGTGTTTGGCGCGATGGATGTGTTGGCCGCGACGCTCGAAGGCACGCCGAAAGCGTCGTTGCTGGACGACTTGCGGATCAAAAGAGTGGAGCGCGACAAGTGGCCGCCCACCTGTACTGTGACTGGTGAATACGAGAAAATCTTCGACGCCGGTGAGGAGAAGGCGAAGAAGCAGTTCCTGCTGGGGCGATTGGATGAAATGAACAACTTCGTCCTCGGCATCCGCAGCCGGATGAACGAGTTTCTCGATTGGGGTAAGAAGACGCGCGCATGGCTTGCGAAGACCAAGACTGAGAAACCGCAACTGGCGGCGCTGGCTGATGAGTTCGACGGCTACCTCGTCCAATTCGACAAGATTTATGAGCGGCGCAAGCTCGACGAGCGCACTCCTCCTGCGGCACGCCTGTTGATTGACAAGGTCATCCCGCTGATTGACAGCAACGAAGACAAGGAAAAGAAGGTGGAGAAGGTCAAACAGATCGGCCGGGACACGCGCACCATCGGCGGCAATCAGGACAGCGCCATCGGCGAGTTCCGCATGTACACCAAGCGGCTGCGCCAACGCGCGGCCATCCGGATGACCGAGGCGAAGGATGACGCGGCGTTCGAGTTCGCACGCGAAACCCGGCAACGCACGATGGAAGTGCTCTATTGCGCCTTTGGCCACGAAAGCACTGCGGCGGACTAAAACATGAAAAACAAGACATTGGGTTGTTTCCTGATCATCGGAGCGGTGAGCCTCACGCTTTCCTGCCAACAGCAACAGGCGGATGCTCCACAGCCGGTCCATACGCCCAAGATCGTCAAGACGCCGAGCGGCGCGGAGATGGCGCTGATTCCAGCGGGAACGTTCACCATGGGCAGCGCGCAGGGGGGCGACGACGCAAAGCCCGCGCACAAGGTTTCCGTCAGCGCGTTCTACATGGACACGCGCGAGGTGGCGCAGAAGTCCTACGAAGAACTGATGGGAGTCAACATCTCCAAGTTCGAAGGCGACAACAACCCGGTCGAGCAGGTGCGCTGGACGCAGGCTGTGAAATACTGCAACGCCCGCTCGGCCGCCGAGAATCTCAAGCCTTGCTACAGCGAGACGACATGGCAGTGTGATTTCTCTGCAAACGGCTACCGCTTGCCGACCGAGGCGGAATGGGAATACGCCTGCCGCGCCGGCACACAGACCGCTTATTCGTTCGGCGATGACGCGGCGCAACTCAAGTCGCACGGTTGGTTCAAAGCCAACTCGGAAAAGAAGACGCATCCCGTCGGCGGAAAACCTGCAAACGCGTGGGGCCTCCACGATATGCACGGAAACGTCGGCGAGTGGTGCAACGATTTCTACGCCGCCGATTTTTACAAGAACAGTCCGCCCAAAGACCCTCGCGGCTCCGACCAGGGCCAGAAGCGGGTCATTCGTGGTGGAAACTGGAACAGCCCGCCGGAAAAATGCGCCTCATGGTTTCGCGCGTCCGATGCTCCCGGCCTTCCCGATGTCTGTCTCGGCTACGACGTGTATGGTTTCCGCTGCGTGAAAAGCGCAGCCGGGAATTAAGACCGGCGCGGCGGATTACTTTTTTACGGCGGGGATTTGCTTTTTGTTTTGCTCCCAGGCCGGGTTGGGTTTCGCCTCCCACACGCGGAGGTTGCGGTAACTGCATGACTCGCCGGCGACGGTGAATCCGAAATTCGCCTTCTCCTTGCCGAGTGCCGGATGTGCGCCAACGATGGTTTTGCCGTCCATGGTGGTTGCCATTTCTTCGTCCATGAACTCAATGACCACCGTGTACCACTCGCCCGGTTTCATCGGCACCGCGAGGGTTGCGAACCGCATCGCCTTGTCCGGACCGTCGTGATCCTGGTCATCCTTTTGCGCTGCGAAACCCGCCGGCGTGAATAGCACGCGTGCGAGGTGCGCTTTCGCTTCGTTGATGCTGAAGGTGGTTTGCTTGCAGCCGTTGACCTGCACCTCGAACTGGATGACGGCGTTCTTGAATGGGAACTGGCGGCGGATGACGGCGGAATGCTTGTCCGACTTCACCTCGACGCCCTTGAGGCTGCCGGCGGTGATTTCCCACGTGCCCTTGGCGACGCGCCAGGTCTTGGTGTCCAGCGTGGCGAAGTCTTCGCTGTAAAGCAGTTTGCCGCGCTCGGTCATCAGCGTCTTTGGAAGGTTCTCGGCGGCTGAAGCAGTTAGGGCGCAGAGGATGATGATCGCGAATGCAAAACAGGCCTTGAGTTTCATGGTGGCCCGTTATTATGCCGTACGCGCCGGCCGCACAGGATGGAACTCTTCACGCCTCAGAATCCGTAGAATTCCGCCATTCCTTCGGCGAAGGCCCGGCCCCACGCGAGGTACTGCTCCTGCGTGCATTCGCCTTCGCCAAAGATTTCGATCGAGTAGGCCAGGCGCGCGCCGGCCTCGAACTTCAGCCAGCCGGACGCCAGCCGGCTCACGTCGGAGGTGATGCTGGTCACCGTCTGGACGCGCTTCCGCCAGACGGTAGTGGCAACCTTGCCGCTGAGTTTCGGCTTGATTGTCTCCACCAGCCGCAACGCGTCGCGCTCGGTCGCCTCGTCACATATCTCTTTGCCGTAGGTCATGAATACGGTTGTTCGCTCCGGCGTGCACCAGCCGTGGAAATCCATGAACAGCTCGATTTTCCTGCCGCGCGCGGTCAGTTCGCTGGCAAACTTCTCGACGGCGGTCGTCTCGGGCATCGTGCCGAGACCCCACTGACGGTTCAGGTTGCCAACCGGGCAATACATGTTGCCGGTGGCGATACCATCGGGGTCTATCTGGGGCACCACGTAGAAGACAAATGCCCGGCGCAGCTTTGCGGCGCGCGGGTCGTCGGAGAGAAGGAACCGGCATATGCCTTCCTGCGCCATCGCTCCGGTTGTTTCGAGGTTGTGCTGGAGCGTCGTGAATATGATCACGCGCTTGTCGGCCTCGGGCACGGCGGCGTCCGTGATTGCATACGCCCGCAGGTCGCGGCCTTGTTTCGTCTTGCCGAGCACTCGTGCCGAAAAGTGCGGATTGCCTCGCTGTTGCGCGATGAACCGCGAGATGTGCTCC
The DNA here is from genome assembly GCA_016235595.1 of Verrucomicrobiota bacterium. Lineage (GTDB taxonomy): Bacteria > Verrucomicrobiota > Verrucomicrobiia > CAIQCK01 > CAIQCK01 > CAIQCK01. The sequence goes on along the minus strand of JACRJX010000039.1, from coordinate 110,971 downwards.
GCCGTGAACGGGTAGAACGACGCCACCCATGCGCGCGGACGCGTGAACCGCTGCTTGAACGTCAACACCGTGCCGTCATCGTTCCAGGACTTGTTCTCGATGCCGGTCCAGTGGTCCCCATCGTAACTCATCACGGGCAGGCGCGTGCCGTTGCCACTTGTTTTGTCGCGCGAAAACGGCGCCGGGTTGACGTGAAACGTAACCTCGCGCCCCTCGCAACCCTCGACGAGGAAATGGAACCAGAGAAATGGCGAGTGCGGCTTGTCCTGCGGAAACGCATAGATGAAGAACTCGTCCGGCGCAATCTCCTTCACCTTGCCGAGCGTGCCATTTTCAAAATCGGCCGACATCTTCACGCGGCCCGCGCCCTTTTCAGGCACGAGATCGAATATGTAAGAACCGGGTGGTTCCAACTCGCCGTTCTTCAAAAGATTTGGCGAGCCGTCAGCCGTGTTGCTGAAAACCGCGTCATCAAACCAGATCGTTCCCTTGCCGTGCAGGTATAGCAACATCCGCACGCGCACGACTTTTTCGGGAACAAGCACTTCGCCCGACACCGTTTTCCATTCCGGGCTGGCGGCGAGCTTTTGGGAAACGAGAGATTTGTGGCTTTTCTCGCCCTCGGCGGTGTAGCAATCGATCAGGAATGAACCGTTGCCCTCCGTCTGCGGTGCCGTGCGATAACTGATCGCATAGCGATACGCCCGGCCGGCCTTGACCGCGTTCTTCTTGTAGAACTCCTGGATGAAACAACCGCGCGCGCCTTTCTCGGAAGACGTGCCGACAATTTTACCACAGCCTTTGCCGGTGTGCGGCGCGCTCAGGTCCACGCAGACGCGATGGGTGCCCGGCGTTGGCACCGCCATTTGCCAGCCGGCCACGGCGGGGATTTCCTGCGCAAACACCCACTGCGGGATGCACGGCAAAACGCAGCACAAGACCGTTCGGACGAGTATTCTCATTTTCGCTTCGCTTTCATGATTAACGCCGCCAGCTTCTCGCGGGCCGCGTGGTAGGCGGCGGCGTTCGTTTCCCACTTGAACCACGACTCAGCCATCGGCAGCACAATCTTCTCCGCCTCGGCGCGCAGGCCTGCGCGTTCGAGGATGGCGAGATATTCATAGTCCTCGATGCTGTCCCGCAGCGCCTTGAGCCGCAGGCTCGGCGCAATGCCATCGTAGCCGGCGGCACGGCCGGGATAGACCAGCGTGCCTTCGCCCTGGTAGAGCGGGCCTTTGCCGTTCTTGCGGCGGTCAAGCGTCTTCGGATCGGTCCACGGGTCTTCGACACCCGACCAATACGACATACCGCCCCAGTAGAGCAGACCGCACATGTGGTAACGCCACGCAATCCACGACGGCGCGCGGTAGTTCAACAGCGGGAAATCAATTTCCCACCACGGCGTCGGGTTGCGCTGGCAGAGTGCCGTGTAGGTCCAGACGGTCTCGCCGAGCGCGCGGCGTTGCGCGGCGGTTTCCTCATCGTGCAGCGGGAACAGCGGGCACCAGATGTCTATCGCGCCGTATAGGTTGCCCCACTTTTCGTTCTGCGTCTTGGTCTGCTCGACGACCATGACCTTGACGACCGACTTGGCGGCGCGGATAGGCGGACCCCATTTCTGAACGTAGTGATACTCCTCCTCGTCGTTTGGCTCGTCTTTGAGGTAGGTGAAGAATGTGACGAACGGCCGGTTCAACTCCGCAGCCATCCGGTCGAAAGCCTTCAACCATGCGTGCAGTTTGTCTCGCTCGGCCTCGGGGTCTTTGACGGCGGTGCGCGGATGCGGCGTGTGGAGAGCGTTGACATGGTAGGTGTCCACGAATTTTCGCAGCGCGTTCACCTGTTCGGCGGTGAAGCGATACGAGCCGTCAGTCTCCTTCTGCGGCGTCAGCAGCGCGGATGGCGGCGTCGCGTTGATGCGATGGCGGCTGACTTCATCGGCAACCTGTGCCTCCACCGCATTCCAATCCTTCGGCTCTGATTCCTTGCCGGCTTTGGCGCGTTTCGCGTAGTAGCCGTGCATCCGCTCTGCCGGCGAGCCGAGCGCCGTCTGGAGCGTGGACACGCGCGGCAACTCAAAGTCCCACACCGTCAGCTCCACTGCGATCTTCACTGCGTCACGGCCTTCGGCGGTCACCCGATAGGAGCCGCGATACTTGCCGGGCTTGGCGTCCGCTGGCACGAGGATGTCCACCCAGAACCCATGCGTCTCGTTCGCGGGCAGGTCGAAAGGAACGGCCTTCAGCCGACCCTCGCCGAGCGGTTGTTTCGTGAGCGGATGACGGAACGGAATCAGGGGATCGGGATACCAGCCCGGTTTGAAGTGATCATTCCGATAACTCGGCAACGTCAATTCAAGCTGGTGTTGGCGATACAACACCGCGTCGGCAGCCCGGATCACCGCGCCATGCGGCCCCTTCAGATCGCCCGGCTCGACGTTCACACCTTTCACAGCCGCGTCGGAACGTACGAGAATCTGGAAGCTCTCCCACTCGTTGCGCGCGGCGGCGAGGGTTGCGTTGCTTGTTTTGCCCGCCGGCTCGTCGCGCAACACATGAACTGTGTCGCGGCAGGTCCAGACTTGCCACTCGGCGTTGGAGTTCGTCACAGCCAGGCAGGTGATGAGGGGAAGGATGCACCGGAAGAATGTCGTATTCATGGCAGCAGGGTTGGAGGTTGAATCCGGCCGCGGTGGCGCGCAAGCGAAAAAGGGTTTGCCGTATCGTGGCGGACAGACTAAGAGACTGCATTGTGATAGCACAGCGGACAAATCAAGGCGCGTTGGAGGGGCTGGGCCGTTCCTTGCCCCGGCTGATCTTCATGGCGGCGGTCACTGCGTTTGTCGTTTCCGTGGCCGAAGCGGCGGAGCAAGCGACTGCGACTCCGCCCGGCAAGAAGCTGTATGAGGCCCGCTGCATCCGCTGCCACAAGGATCTCGATCCCACCATCTACGACGACATGACGTGGAAGCGGTGGCTCTGGAAGATGAAAGACAAGGCGCGGCTCGACAACGAGGAATACGGCGACCTGTCCGACTATCTGAAGGGTGTGCGCGAAGCGGCCAAGTCCAAAAAAACGCGGTAGCAGGCCGGAAACGCGCGGTTGTCCGCTGTTTCCGATTTCGTGGGTTCATCATGAAAACTGTTTTTGCTTTCTCAACATTGCCGCGGCCCAGCCGTGGAAATCTCCGAAGACTTTGTGCGGTTGCCGTTGCGGCGCTTGCGTTGCTTCAGCTTGTGCCGGATGCGCCAGCCGCCGATGCCGGGCGCAAGCCGAACGTCGTCTTTGTGTTTGCCGACCAGTGGCGGGCACAGGCAACCGGTTTTGCCGGCGATCCAAACGTGCGCACGCCGACGCTCGACAAGCTTGCCACCCGCAGCGTCCGCTTCGGCATGGCCGTGTCCACCTGTCCCGTCTGTTCACCGTATCGCGGGAGCTTGTTGACGGGACAGTATCCGCTGACTCATGGCGTGTTCCTGAACGATGTCTGCCTCAACAACAACGCCGTCTCGCTCGCGCAGGCGTTTCGCGGCGCGGGCTACCGGACCGGTTACATCGGCAAGTGGCATGTGGACGGCCACGGACGGTCGAGTTACATCCCGCGCGAGCGCCGGCATGGCTTCGAGTTTTGGAAGGTGCTGGAATGTACGCACAACTACAACCAGTCGTTCTACTATGCCGACGGGGACGCGAAGCTCCAGTGGGAAGGCTACGATGCCGCCGCGCAAACGCGCGAGGCGCAACGCTACATCCGCGAGCAGGCGGGGCAGGGGCCGTTCCTGCTCGTGCTCTCGTGGGGACCGCCGCACGATCCTTACCTCACCGCGCCACAGCGGTTCGCGGACATGTATCAGCCGGACAAGCTCAAGCTCCAGCCCAACGTCCCCGACGGCACCGAGGCGGTTCGGAAGAAAGTGGCCGGTTACTACGCCCACTGCTCGGCGCTCGACGATTGTCTCGGCCAGCTCTGGGCCACCCTGCGCGAAACCGGCATCGAGCGCGACACGATCTTCGTCTTCACCTCCGACCACGGCGACATGCTCGGCTCGCACGGGCGGTTCAACAAGCAGGTGCCCTACGACGAGGCCATTCGCGTGCCGTTCCTCATCCATTGGCCGCAGCTCAGCGAGCGCGAGCGCGTCATTGCCGCGCCGTTTGCGTCGCCGGACATCATGCCGACGCTGCTGGGCCTCTGCGGCGTGGAGATTCCGAAGACGGTTGAGGGACTTGATTTCTCAAAACACCTGCGCGGCGGGCCGGCGCCCGGCGGCGGCGCGGCGCTCATCGCCTGCTACGCGCCATTCGGCCAATGGACGCGCAAGGGCGGCGGCCGCGAATACCGCGGCGTGCGCACGGAGCGTTACACCTACGTCCGCTCACTCGACGGCCCGTGGCTGTTGTTCGACAACCAGGCCGATCCCTATCAGATGAAGAATCTTTGCGACGACCCGCAGTCGGCGGCGTTGCAGAAGGAACTCGACGCGCTGTTGCAGCGGAAGCTGCGCGAGACCCACGACGATTTCCAGCCCGCCGCGAAATACATCGAGAAGTGGCACTACGTCACCGACGCCAACGGCACGGTGCGGTATGCGCCGTGAGGGAAATGAAACGACCCAGGATCACCGGCAGTTGAAAGCCGGTTGGGTTCTATCTCTCGCAAATTTAGGCGAACACAAGATCTTTATTGAGCCGATCCCGTGCCGTTAGGTTTCTTTGTATCTATTTTAGCATTACCCACACGGCCATGAAGAGGCTCCATAACCCGTACAGAATCAGGGCTGTGGCAGAAAAGAGCTTCTGCGCTCGGACATTGTGAAACTTCGTGTTGAAGGCTGAACAGACGAAAATGGCGACCCCTACCAGCGCGACAAGGCCAATCAGTTCTGCAAAGTTGACGGCACCTAGGACGATGCTATTTCGCAGGCCACCGAGACTATACTCGTAGGACTTTGGTTCCAAATATCGATTCGAGACGAGACAGGTTGCGGCCAGGGGTATTGAGACAACGAGATACCACCAGCACGGTTTTACGAACTGCAACGGTTTCATTGCTTATGACGGACGAAACGGGTTGCCGACCCGCGTCTTTGGCGTCGGATTGCCGGTACTTCATCGTAGACCAAATTGCTTCCGAATCACACCAATCCCGATGTGATTGGTGCTCTGCAATTGCCACGTTTGCCGATAGCTTGGAGTGTCCCCGGGATCGCTGCACCAAGCTGTAAAGCGTCCCTGTTCATCGAAGACATATGCTGGTGGCGCCGAAGGAAACGCCCAAACAAAACCAGAAGGCAAATGCCCGCTGAATTCGTAGTAATTTCGTCCATCACGCTGAACCACGCAGATACGGCGTGGTTCGCCAAAGCGGTCGAAATAGTCACGGACCGTCGAAATGCCGCGAGGCGAGATGCTGTGCGCGTAGTAAATCTCCGACCCAATTACGTACGCCATCGGCAGGAGAATCAAAGCCAGCCACCCAACTATCTCGCGCTGCCTTTCTGTCATAACACACGGAGATAGTGATCATTTAGCCCCGGCGATTGCAATGGAAGAACGGACAGCGATTCTCACTTCGCCGGGACGAGCCAGACGCGGCTGACGGCGTTGGTGAGCGGTTTGTTGGACAGCACGAGCAACTGGGCCGTGGCGGCGTAGGGGACGGGTGTGAGTTCGTGTTCGGCGATGTCGGCGGACCAGACGACGTTGGTGGAAAGAGTCTTTGGGGAGCTGGTCGAGGAACGCCAGCGCACCCCGTAACGAACGCCGGGCTGCGGGTCCGCGATGCCGACGCGATAGACGACGTTGGAACGGACGCGGATGGTGTCGCTTTCCCAACCCTTGAGTCGCTGCGTGGCCGGGATGGGGTTCCAGAAATCAGGAGCGTTGGCGGTGAGCCAGCGCAGTTTGAAATCGCCGTTGCGCACGAGATTGCCGGGCGGATCGGTGGGCGGCAGTTTCACGGAAGCGCAATCGTCGGATTGGACGATGGCGGTGCTGGCACCGTAACGCTCGATGGCGACGCGATAGCTGTTGGCGGGCAGTTTCTGGAACGACCACGCGCCATTGGTATCGGTGAGTGTGGAGTAATCCGTGCCCAACAACATGACCTTGGCCGGCTGCTTCGGAAGTGGCAGCTTGGCCGGCCACGTCACGCGGCCCGCGAGCGACGGCGACGACGGCGTCATCGGGGCGAGTGTGAAGAGCGTGTGGAGCAGATCGGCGACGGCGCGGGCGGATTCATTGGCGCATTCGAGGATGACCGGCTGGTCCTCACGCTGTTGCAGGGCTTCAACCTTGGCGTAGATGTTCTCGGCGCGCTCCTTGGAGTAGGCGACGAGGCGCTTCGCGCGTTCCTGCAAACCACGCAACGCCGAGGCGTCATCTTTGCCGAGCAACTGCGGCTCGTAGCCCGCGATGGTGATGTCTTTTCCGTTCAACCAGTTCTCAAGGCGCTTGTGCATCTCGCCTTTGATGGGCTTGGCGTGGCAGGGCGCGCCGCTGTCCTCGATGTAGTGGATGAGGCTGCCGATCCAGCGGGCGGCGTTGGGCGGCGTTTCGGTGCGAAGCGCCTGCAATGCGCGGTGGAAATACGGCGCGTAAGTGGCTGCCACCTCGGGCATCATGTGCTGGCTGTGCTTGGGCACTTTGGGCCAGAGGAGGAAGTCATTGGGGAAAAAGTCCTCGCGAACCGAGTTGCGCATGTCGGGCATGGAGGAGTAGCCCTGAAGGCTGCGCCACTCATTGCCGAAATATGCCGCGGCTTTCTCGCGTTCCGGCAGCACTTCCTGCGCGGCGCGGGTCACTTCCCCATGCGGTCCCCAGGCGAGCGTGGCCGTGGGCGGCGCGCACAATGTCAGCACGAGCGAGAGGAAGACGAGGATGGATGAGGATCGGGTTGATTTCATGGGGATAGTTGGAGGTTGAGTGCTGAGAAATGTGAACTGATAACGAGTGACGAATCAATAAGTTTCAGGACGTGAATGAGCCACACTCGATCGTCTTGCGCGGCGTCGGGCGGTCAGAAACAAGCCGCCCGCGCCGATGGCCATGAGCACGGAGGCTGCCGGCTCAGGGACGATGATGCTCGTGATCCAGTCCTGGCGCGCGGAAATGCTGGTGGCGTAGAAGCTGGCGGGAATGTCGGCGGCTTGCGGTGTGATGTAGTCCCATGTCTTGGTGACGTCGTTGGTGTAGTAAAGGCCGCCCACATCGAAGAGGGCGGCGTTGAAACCGGAGCCGCTGTTGGTGGTGTTGAATGGACCCTCCACGGCGTAGTTGATGCCGGCGAGCGACCAGACGGAGTCTTGCAGGATGAAGACTCCTCCGCCGGAGTCGGAGATCGCCAGCGTGGCTTCGTTGACACCGGCGCCAGCGTCAAAATTGGCGTAGAGCAGCGTGGAACCATTGTAGTTTGTGGTTCCTGTGACCACATTTTCTCCCCAGCGTTTCACGGCGTTGGCGCCCCACTGCCAGCCTTTCTGGTCGCCATCCATCCACACTTCCGTTCCACGCCCGTAGCCGACGCCGAACACGACCAGCGATGATCCGATTTCATCGCTGGCGGTGTAGAGCGGCGCCCACGAGGAGAAGGAGGTGCTCACCTTCCAAATGGCGAGGTCGCTGCTGGGATCGTTATAAACGGCTGTGGTGGTGTAACTGGTACCGTCCAGCACAAACGCGCTGCCGATCGTGCCGCCGACGTGTTTGGCGGTGATGAAATAGTTCGGCGCGATGGCCGTGCCCATGCAACTGGCCCAGTAGCCCTCGAACTGCCAACCGCTGTTGGTCAGAACGCCGGTGGGAGCCGTGGTGTTATAGCTTGAGTCACCTGAGGAATAGAAGACAACGGCGCGTCCGGGCGTGGCTGCAGACAACAAGGCCAACAGCAAGACACCGGCGATGTTCTTGAAGAACGCTGTTCGGCGAAACATGGATGCGCAGTTCTTCACTTCGCTGATTGTTGTGCCTGCTGGCTGGCGTTACGTCAAGCGGTCGCTTGCCTCCGCCTCGGCCAGCGCGGGCGGCACCCGAGGCGGCAACGCGGCGTAAATGCAGCCCACCAGCACAATCACACAGCCAATCAGCCCGCGCACGCCGACGTGTTCATTGAACACGAACAGTCCAATGAAGACGCTGAACACCGGCGTCAGCGTGCCGAGCAGCGCTCCCTCGGTGCCGCCGACGTGTTTGTAGGCGTAGGTCATCTGCATCTGGCCTGCCACGGCAAAAAAGCTCAGCGCGATCAGCAGCGCCCAGCCCGTTGGTGAGATTGCGTAGCCTTCGCGTGCCGCCGGCACGCCCACGATGAGCCAGCCGAAGAACGCCTGCGAAAACAGAATCGCCATCGTCGAGTCGGTCTCACGCAGTTTCTTCACCGAGAGGACGGCGATGCCGGAGAGCAGCCCGCCGCTGAGCGCCAGCAGGTCGAACCAACTCACGCCGGTGAAATCGCCCGGCGGCACAATGATGAGATAGAGTCCGATGAACACCACAATCACCGTCACCCACAATCCCTTGCCGATGCGGTTTCCGAGCAGCATCGGCGAAAGAAGGCCAGCCCACATCGGGCAGGTGTAAACCAGGATGGTCGCTTTCGCCACGCCGATGATGTTGATGGCGAAAAAGAAGAGCACCACCGCCATCGCGCCGAAGAGGCCGCGTGACACAAGCCACGAACGGTTTACGAATCGCAACGGACGGCGCATCAGCGCGCTCAGCACCAGCACTGCTGCCATGCTGAAAAGGCATCGGATTTCGACCGCCTTCCACGCGTCCAGCCCGGCCACATCGTGCGCCAGCCGCGCGAAGAGCGCCATCAGGCTGAACATCACCGTTGAGGCAATGGTCCAGAGCACGCCGCTCAAGTGGTCGCGATTCATGTTCGAGGCGTGACTCTAGAAGGATTCCGACGGCGCAAGCCAGCGGAATTTCCGGTTGGCGGCGGTGGATTGTGACGAGCGCCGCTCATTGACTCCGCGCTATGCGGAAACCGTGGTCCAGCAGCGCGGCAGCGTCCTTCCATATCTGATCACCGTGGCCGTTGAGCAGTACCGCGATCAGTTCCACACCGCCACGGCGCGCGACGACCACCAGCGTTTTGCCCGACGCATTTACGTAGCCGGTTTTGCCGCCGACGCAGCCCGCATAGGTCTTCAGCATCCGGTTGTGGTTCTCCAGCGTCTGCGCCGGCGCGTAACGCCACGAGTAACTCCTTGTGCCCGTGATCTGCCGGAACGCCGGGTTGGCCATCGCCGCGCGCATGATGAGCGCGAGGTCGCGCGCCGTGGTGACGTGGCGCGGGTCGTGCAGACCGTGCGGGTTTACGAATCGCGTCTGCGTTGCGCCAGCCTTGCGCGCGCGGGCGTTCATCAGCGCGGCGAAATCGGGCACAGAACCGCCAACGGCACGCGCGACGGTCAGCGCGGCGTCGTTGGCCGAGCGTAGCATCAGGGCATAGAGCAGCGCGCGCAGTGGCACGCGCTGGCCGGCACGCAGGCTGACCTTCGACGGTTCCGCCCGCGTGTCAGAGGCGGCGACGGTAACGACGCGATCGAGGTTGCCGGACTCGATGGCGACAAGCGTGGTGAGGATCTTCGTCGTACTGGCCGGATACATCGGTTTGTCGGCCGACTTGGTGTAGAGCCACTGGCCCGTGTCGGAACGCAGCACGACGGCTGCGGTTTCGGCGATGGCGGGCGCGGCGTGCGCCGTGGCGGCGGCGAGCAGTGCCAGAAGAGGAAAGAAAACGCGTGGATCGAGCCAGTAAAGCTGTCGGTCCCTGTTCATTTCGCTTGCGAGTGCAGTCGGTAGATTTCCGCGTTCACTTTCCGCGCCTCCGCGGTCAGCTCCGGATACGGTGTGTCGGTGACAGTGACGAGGCCGATGTTGTAGTTCTCGCCGTCGAACCGTCCGGTGAGCGGCTGGTCCACATATTGGAACCAATGGCAGCCGACGAACGCCGGCATCGCCAGCACGCTGCGGACATACGCGGCGTAGGCCTTGGCGCGCTCGGCCTGGCTCTGGGTGGGCCGCAGTCCCGTGTGAAACATCCCGCGGTCGGTCGCGCCGAAGTGAAACTCGCCGATGACCACCGGCTTGCCCAGGTCGTTGGCGGATTTCCATTTCTCAGGGTCCACGGTGTCGGCGTAAATGTTGAAGCTGACGACGTCGCAGTATTTGGCCGATACCGCCACGACTTCCTTGGGCCGGATGGCGAAGCGGCAGCCCAGGTAAAGATGGTTTGGCGCGTGCTTCTTCATCGCCGTGCTCACGACCGAGAAATAGCGCTCCGCCAGCGCCGTCATGAACGCCGAGCAATCGGCCCGCGACGCTTCGTTGAGCTGCGCGGGTTTGATGACCACGGGATCGTTCCACGACCGGACCGCCACGCCCCACGCTTTTGCGAACGCCTCGACGCTGCTGTATTTCGCGCGCAGCAGTTTTACGAATGCCTGCCGCGCGGCCAGCGCGGGCGGCGCCGCAATGGCCTCGCGCGCGGTGAGGTATTCGCCGCCGGTGCCGAGCTGCGCCCACGAATCCCACGCCAGCTCGTTGTCCACGAACCAGCCGACGCACCACGGGTCGTCGCGCCACTCGGCGGCCGCCTTCACGATGGCCGCCTCGTAACGCTCCGGGAAGCGCTCGCTGAAGAAATCCGGCAGCCGGCGCGAGGGACCGGGTATGTGCTTGTATTCCTCCGCGCTGATGAAGGGCAGCCCACCGCAATGGACCGTCGCCGTGTAAGGCACCTTGTGCGCGCGGAACACATCCGGCACGCTCCAGTTGGCAATGGTGTTGAAACCCCACGCCGGCAGCCGCGCGCATGTCGCAGCGACCCACTCGGCGAGCCAGTTCTCGCCGTATTTGCGCTGGAGGTTCAATTGGTAGAAGTCGGCATGGCCCTTCTTCGCAAACGCATCCGGCAACGCAGCGAACATCGTCTCGCGGCCTTTGATTGGCCCGCTCGACTCCGGCCGCACGCACGTCGAGCCGATGCTCCAGAACAAATGGCCGCTGGGTGTGACCAACCACCATCGCCCGTCGCATTGTTCGGTGCGAAAGAACCCGGTGGACTGGAGTTGCGGCCCCTTTTTCCAACCACCGAACTCATCGCGCTCGGCGACGCTTGGATGCTCGCGCAACCAGCGCTGCTCCTTCGCGCGGCGCTCCGCCAGTTCGGTCTCGGCATGAAGCTTTCCGGGCCACTCAGCATGCGTGTATTGGCCGAAGCGATCCACGATGCCGCGCAATTCCGGCTTCGGCAGCCAGCGAACGGAGAAGAACTCGATCGTGCGCGGTTGTGCCGGCTTTGCCAGGAAGAGCAGGAACGCCACGATGTGCGAATCGTCGAGCGGTTTGCCGCCGACTCGCATCCGCCGCGAGTTATTGCCTGCCTCCAGCGGCGGACCGGCGCGCATGCCGACCGCTGTCGCTTCCATCGGGAAGACCAGTGTGACTCGTTCCCGCGGACCGACCGTGGCGTGGCCTTGCCGGCAATGCACGGTGCCGTTGGCTTTCGCGTCGTCGTCCACGCGCGCGTGGACTTCGATCGGCTCGTCGCCGGGATTGCGCAGATCCAAGGCGAGCCCGCCCACGCTGCTCCAGTCCTTTGCGTCATAAGCCTTGCCGGCCTCGAAGCGAACACCGGGCCATGTGGTTTTCTTGAACTCCACGCACACTGTGCCGGGCGGAGTCCATCGCAGCGTCGCGCTGCTCGTTGAAAGCCTCGTCAGCGCATTGGAGTCGGAGAAAAGCAGTGGCGGGGGCAGTTCCGCTGCGGAGGCGTTCAGCGCAAACGATGCGATCAGCAACGGAAAAAATCTCGCGGCATTGTCAAAACATGCGTGCATGGTGCGCAAGCGTAAGCAAAACCCGCCGCTTGTCCATCATCCATTTTCAAGCGCGCCCGCCATCGCGCGGCCTGCGATCCAACCGGTGGTCCACGCGGCTTGGAAGTTGAAGCCGCCCGTGATGCCGTCCACGTCGAGCAGCTCGCCGGCGAAATGGAGACCGGGACACACGCGGCTTTCCATCGTTTTGAAATCCACCTCGCCCAACGGCACGCCGCCGCAGGTGACGAACTCGTCCTTGTTCATGCTCTTGCCGGTCACCGGCAGTTCCGTGCGGATGAGTTGCTGGACAAGCCGATGCAGCGCCGCGCGCGTCAACGCCGCCCAGCGCGTGTTGCGTCCCACGTCTGCGGCGAGCACCAGCGCCTCCCAGAGCCGCGACGGCAGCGGCGGAACCGGCGTGTTTACTACCAGTCGCGCGGGCTGCTCGTTGCGCCGCGATTGCAGCGCCCCCGAGACGGCTTCCGCGCCGAGATTCGGCAGCCAGTTCACGTGCAGCGGAAAACGGTAATCAAGGCCGTGCAGTTCGCGCGCACCCCACGCTGACAGTCGCAAAATCGCCGGTCCGCTCAGGCCCCAGTGCGTCGCCAGCAACGCACCGCGCTCGCGCAAGCCCGTGCCAGGCACCGACACTTCCGCCGATTCCACGGAAATGCCGGCCAGTTCGCGCAGCCACGGCGTCTCAATATGAAACGTGAACAACGACGGCACTGGCGATTCCAGCGTGTGGCCCAGCGACACTGCGAGGTTTCCCACCGCCGTCGTGCGACAACCGCCGGTAGCTAGTAGCAAACGGTCGCAGGACAGCGTGTCACCGTTGGAGAGCGCAAGTTCAAAGCCGCCTGTTGCCGGCCGCGTCACGCGCTCCACGCCGCATCGCGCCAGCAGTTTTACGCCCGCTGCCTTCGCGGCGCGCAACAGGCAGTCCACGATCGTCCGCGAGTCATCGCTGAAGGGAAACATCCGGCCATCGCTTTCCGTCTTCAGCTTCACGCCGCGTGACTCGAACCATGCAACGGTGTCGCGCGGTTGGAAACGTTGGAACGGTCCGATCAACGCGCGCTCGCCACGCGGATAACGCTCTGCCAGTTCGCGCGGTTCGAAGCAGGCGTGGGTGACGTTGCATCGGCCGCCGCCGGAGATGCGGACCTTGGCAAGGAACTCCGGCCCTTTTTCCAACACCGTGACCTCGGCCTTCGGCGCCGCCTCGGCGCACGCGATGGCCGCAAAGACGCCCGCCGGCCCGCCGCCGACCACGATGATTCGCCGTGGATTCATTGCGACAAGGGTGGCAGAATCCTCGGTTGAACAGTTGCGTTCATGACTCATTTCCGTTGGCCGCTCAAAACTCTTGAAATCACAAACTCAAAGGCGGTCTTCGAGTCTTCGTAGTTTGTGCTGTGGCCACCCTCCGGCTGGTGAATCAACAGGACATTGGGATTCTTTGCCTTCACGGTGTCGAGCAACCGTTTCACGCTATCGGGCGGAACTACGCGATCTTTGCCGCCGGTTGTCGCGGCCACAGGCATCGTAAAACGCTCCGGCCAGAATTCCGCGCTCCGGCGGCGATATTCGTCAGGCGTTTGCACTTTCGTTCCGCCGAAAGATGCAGCAAGGGCATCGGGGAAACCTGCGAACTCGACGAGATTGGCCGTGCCATTGAGCGAAACGACGCCGTCCACCAGATCAGGATGCAGGGCGGTAAAGGTCAGCGCGCTGGTGCCGCCCATCGAACCGCCGCAGAGGATGAGCTTGGTGACGCGGTATTGCGCTTTCAGTTTGGCGATGAGCTGCACCATATCGGCCTCGGCCTTCGGCCCCATCCACGACGTTTTGGCGCGGTAATCGGGCGAGACGAACAACATGCCGTGCGCGGCGGCCGCGTCCCGCGCGCTGCGGCATTCGCTGCGAGGGTTCTTCGCGAATTGCCAGCGGTCTGAACCGTGGCCATGCAATGCGATCAAAGCGGCGCAGGGTTTGTCCTCGCTGAAGCCATCCGGAACGATGATGACATATCTCTGTTCTGTGCCGTCGCAATCCGCCCGGAACAACACGTCGTCCATGCGAGTCTCGGCGAGGAGGCTGTTTGCCGAGAGCGCAGCGGCAAGCGAAACAAGAAACCAGGTTTTCTGCAATCCGACTTGCATGGTCATCTTTCTCCTCCAATTAGCGCGGCAACGACTGCTCGACAACGCCGGCAGTTGCGCCAACCAGATAAACCGGCGATTCACTCAGCGCTGCGTTGTCTGGCGGCAGTGTGTTGCCCATGATGTCGCAGGCGCGCACGTCCTTGGCCAACGCCAGCGGTCGACGGTGATGTTCTCCGCACCATGCGATGGCGACGGCATGGCCCTTCGATTGAAAGACATAGGCGTGCAGGTCGTCGCGAATGATTCTATTGACGCACCTGTCCGGCACGCCGAGCAGGCGCGTGAGCGCGGCAATGCCGGGCAACATCTTGCGCGGCGCACCGCCGTATTCAAAGAGCACGCCTCCGGCGTCGGAACCGTTGATCGAGCCACAGGTGCCGGCGTGGAAGAATATCTTCCGCATCCCATGGGCGAAGGTCACGGCGGTGAACTTCACGATATGTTCGGTCGCGGCGCGCTCGCTGGGCCAGCGGCAACGGTTCATCGACGAATCGCCAGCCAGCCACGGCACCGACGGCGGATCGTCGTCGGCATAACAACCCCACTCGGTCATCCAGATGGGCTTGGGGCCGCCGTGAGCGCGCATGAGTTCTTCGAGCTTGCTGAAAGTCTCCTCGTAGGTTTCAGCGGGCACGGTCGGGTCATACATGTGGACGTCGAACACGTCGGCGAACTCCAGGCCACCTTTCTCGATGAATTCGCGTGTGAGTGTGGATGCCGGGTTCGCGCCGCAGCCGGCGACAACGCGGCACTTCGGGTCGGCGGCCTTCATCGCCCGGTACGCAATGCTGGCGTGCCGGATGTAATCGTTCACCGTGTAGCCGAACCGTTGCGACAGTGAGTAGCTGGTATAGACCGACTCGTTGAGCAATTGATAGGTGGTCACGGGACGCGGTTTCGCGGCGCGGTAGTGCTTCACCACGTCAGCGGCGAACCGGCCAAAATCCTCCACGTCCTTCGGTGCGAAGGACACGGGCAGCCGCGCCTTGAGATAGCTGTTCTTGCCGGCTTCCTTCGCGACCTTTTCCGGGTCCGCCGTTGCGTTCCAGAGCGTCGAGGGGAACGGAATCATCACATCCACCTCGCTGTCGAGTTCGAGCACGCGATTGATCTGTGCGTCGGCGACGCTCCAGTCCGGCCGGCCTTTCTCCGGCTCGCAGGTTTGCCACTTGGCCGACCAGTCGCGCCACCAGACGATGCCCGCCTGCCGCGCAAGCTTTACGAGGAACTGCCACGGATAGGCGTGGTTGAACGCCAGCGGCGAGTCCTTCGCGTCCTTTGGAGTCGGCTCGATGATCGCCACGCGAAGCGACTGCGGCGCCATGTCTGTGGTCCACGTTGCGCGGAAGAAACCTTGACGGCCTTTGCAGAGGCCACGCATCGGCACGCTGGTGCTGGAGTGCGCCGGCACCGTGACGGCCGGCTGGTTCTCGACCGCCGTTTTATCGAAGAAGTCCGTCACCAAGAGTTTGCCGCGAACCGTTTGCTCGCGATCGCTGTCGTTGCATGCGCGGACGATCACCGTCGCACCCTCGGCGGGTTGGGTGAATGTATTGCCCGGCGCGGCGGTTTCAATGAACGATTCTACTGGCGCGCGCGGCGCGTAGTCGGTGGCGTGGTCGCCGCGTTCAAGCTGGATTCCGTCGAGCCAGAGCGTCGCGGCATCGCGTTTGGATTCGTCGAGGTCGAGGCCGGCGGCGATGAAGATGAACGGCTGGCGCGGCGCGAAGGTGAACTCGAACCGTTTCCACTCCCTGCCGACAGTCACTGCCTGCCGCAGCGTGCGGTTGGGCGCCTCGACGGCGGCGAGTTGTGCAATCACACCGTCACTGTCCGCTCGCATGAACGCAGACAGCGTCAGTTTTTCCTTGGGCGTCACGCGGAACCAGCCGCGGTTGGCGGCGAGCACGCGCCGGACGGGTTGTTGGATCGGCTCGTAGTAGTCGAACCAGAACATTGGCAGTGTTTTGGGCGCGAGTGCGATCTTGAGACTGTGGCCGCCATGGCGGGCGACAGCGCCGTCCACGTCGCCTTCGAGTCGGTAGAGGTTTCCCATCCAGCCGCTGAGGCCATAGGTGTAGCTGCCCCAGTTCGCGCCGCCACACTCGAAGCTGCTATTCGGCACGAAATTTTTCACGCCATCGGTTGCGATCTGCGGAAGCCATTCCTGGCCGGTTGCCGACTCGGTGAGGGAAACGTCGTCAAGCCAGAGTGTGCCAGCGCTTCTGAACCAGAACTGCAGCCGGCTCGTGGCAGCGGGCACGTCGTCCTTGGCTTGGAACAGAAACTCGAACCGCTGCCATTTCGGGGACACGGTGAAGGCTTCCTCCAACCCGGCGTTCTCCCATGGCTTCGTGTTGGTCAACCCGGCATCGACGAGACTGTATTTGATGCCCTCGCTCTTCGCCCAAAACTCCAGCCGGTACCACTGTCCGCGGCGTACAGCGATACGGCCCGTCTGGCAGATCATCGCATGGTGAGCCGGCCCATCGCCGCTGAAGGCGGTGCATTCAAGCTTTGCGCAACGCCGGCCATCGTGGCCCTTGTCGAGTGTTAATCGCTGTTGGATACTGCGGTTGCCGGAGGCGGCCCAACCGTCAGGAGTGTCGCCGGACTTGCCAGGTTGCTCGAACGATCCGTTGTGAACGAGTTCGGTGCCTGCGGCGCAACAGAAGCTTGTTGCCGCAGCCATCATCAGCGCGATGAAATATCTCATAGTCGGTTGCCAAACCGTTGAGGTTATAACACCCATGCGGCAGCCGAGTCACGCACGCGCCAGCTTCCGCCGCGCCCGCCAGTCTGCTAGAATCCCGGCTGATGAAGGAGATTACTATTACCACTCACGCGCGCGACGAACTGGTGGATATAACCGATCTGGTCCGCCGCGAGGTGCGCACCGCTGGCGTCCGCGACGGCGTTGTGACGCTGTTCGTGCCGCATACTACCGCCGGTATTACGATTCAGGAAAACGCCGACCCCGATGTAGTTCATGACCTCTTGCTGGCGCTGGAGCGCGCCGTGCCATGGCAATCGCGCGATTACCGTCACGCCGAAGGCAACACCGCCGCGCACGTGAAAGCGTCGCTGGTGGGCAACTCCGCTCAGGTTCTCATCCACAACGGCGACCTGGCGCTCGGCACATGGCAGGCGGTTTACTTCTGCGAGTTCGACGGCCCGCGCTCGCGGCGGCTCTGGCTGCGCGTGGGCTGACCTGTCCGCCCGAGGATTGAGATGGGCAGAGCACGCCATCCGAAGGTCATGATGAACCCTTATTGACGAGGCACTCATTCAGTGCCCGTCAGCGTCTCAACAGCGGCACGCGCTTGGCGCGGGACCGGCGCGGACTACTTCTTCTCTTTTTCCTGCTTCTCGGACTTCTTTTCCTGCTTCTCAGGCTTTGCTTCTTGCTTCTCGGGCTTCGTTTCAGTGTCGGCAGCGGATCCCTTGCTGGAGAAACGGATATCGGAAGCGACGCGTTTATCGCTGCCTTCCTTGGTCGTGAATTCCACCGTAACCGAGTCACCCTTCTGGGCGTCCTTCATTTCGCATGGCTTGCCATCACGAGTGAGTTTCGTGCCCTTGATGGAGAAACGAATGTTTTGAAGGATCGGCTTGCTCTTCGAACTGGTGTTGGTCTTGTCCGGGTTCGCCAATTGGACTTCGCCCTTCACAGTCACGCTGGCCGAACTCACATTCGATACGACTCCTTTGAACGGACTCTCGACTTTGATAGCAAACGGATCTTTCTTCCCGCCCGCAGCCGTCGCATCGGTTGCCATCAAGCCCAGCGCGAGAACCATTATTCCAGCAGTCAATTTCAAATATTTCATAAGCGTCATTCCAATTCGGGCCGTTTCATACGACGTCGCCCGCCTCATGTCTATTCAAAAAACGCTCCCCCAATCGCCGCCGCTGGTTCACGGGGTTGACAAGGCCGCCTGAAGTGAGGATAAATCGCACTAATGAAATCTCATCATTGCACCCCAAGGTTTCACCCTTTCCACCACACCGGCAAAGCCGTGACGTTTGCGTTGCTGTGCCTGTGGAGCATCGGTGCCGGCTTGCTCTGCGCCAGGGAAGTGCCCGAATCGGCGCGGTCACTGCCGGTGGTTGCCGACGTGGATGTGGTTGTCGTCGGCGGCAGTTCCGGCGCGGTCGCGGCGGCCGTTGAGGCGGCGAAAAACGGCGCGAAGGTTTTTCTTGCCGCGCCACGGCATTATCTTGGTGAAGACCTGTGCGGTTCCTACCGGCTCTGGCTGGAGCCGGGCGAGAAGCCGGCGACAGCACTGGCGCAGGAGATGTTTAAGCCCGCGCCGCGCGCAATGCCGCCGCCGATGCGCAGTCTGTCATTCAAGTACACCGCTGACAAACCGATGAGCCGCGCTCACAAGGACACGACGCCGCCGTCGTTGCTCGGTGATGGCAAATACGGCAGCGCCTCCAGGGAAAGCGTGCAGTTCGACGACGATGTCACCTTTGTGCTCGACCTCGGCAAGCCGCAGAGCCTTCAAGCCGTCGCCATTCTGGCTTACCAGCGCTCCGGCGATTTTGAGGTGGACAAGGCCACCGTTTTCGCCAGCGACGACCGCAAGCAGTGGACGCAGGTCGCCGTCATCAAGAACGAGAGCCTCGATGCCGGGACCGCCGAGGACCGTGCAGTGCCGATGTTTGCGCCCGCCGAGGTCAAGGCGCGCTTCCTGAAGTTTGACGTGCGGAAGACCTCGCGTGCCAAGCGCATGTTGCTCGGCGAGTTCATTGTCGAGCCTGTCGGCACGCAACGACAGGCGCCGTCGACCGGTCCGCAACTGGTCACGCCGATGCAGGTGAAGCGCGCGCTGGACCAGGCGTTGCTGCAGGCGGGCGTGTCGTTCCTCTACGGCTGCTACGCCACCGAGTTGCTCAAGGACAGCAGTGGTTACCCGGCGGGCATCGTCATGGCCAACCGTTCTGGCCGGCAGGTGGTGGTCGCGAAGACAATCATTGACGCCACCGAGCGCGGCACCATCGCGCGCATGACCGACGCGGTCTTCACGAAATTCCCCGGCGGTCTGATGACGTTCAACCAGAACGTCGTTGGTGGCCAGCCGCGCGCCGGCAAGAACATCGAGTTGTGCAAACGCCAGTCGCCGGTAACGGCCACCGACCGCAAAGGCGAGAGCCACGCCCTCTACGAATATCGGCTGCAGGTGCCGATGAAGGACACCAGCTTCAAGTCGTTCGCAGCCGCCGAGCAGATTGCCCGCGACCGGACGTGGACGAAGGAACAACTCGACGCCTCGGAGACGCCGTTCCTGGTGCCACCGGATTCATTCCGCGGCAAGGATCCTCAGACCGGCGCGTGGCCCGGCGCGGACAAGGTTTCGGTCGATGCTTTCCGGCCTGCGGCGGTCGAGCGGCTGTTTGTGTTGAACGGCTGTGCCGACCTCTCTCGCGAAGCGGCGGCCGAACTGTTGCGTCCGCTGAATTTCATGGATGTCGGCGCGCGCATCGGCAAGGCGGCGGCCGCATGCGCCAAGAGCCAACCGAAGCTCGAAGGCGTCCGCCTCCCCGGCGGCGAAATTTCCGCCAAGGCCAAAGGTGACGCGCGCGAAGTGGGTGCAGAATTTAACCCGCGCACCGCCAAGGCCCGCACCGTGCCGGCGGAGCGGCGCGGCGTGCCTGTGCTCGGCGAATACGATGTCGTCGTGGTCGGCGGTGGCACTGGCGGCGCGCCGGCGGCCATCGCAGCGGGTCGGCAGGGAGCCAAGACACTGCTCATCGAATATCTGCACGCGTTTGGCGGCGTTGGCACGGTGGGCTTGATCTGCAGCTACTACCACGGCAACCGTGTCGGCTTCACTGCCGAGGTGGACGCCGGCCTGGCAACGATCGGACCGAAGGATACGCGCTTCAAATCGAATTCCTGGAACGCCGATTGGAAGAGCGAGTGGTATCGTCGCGAACTGCGCAAGGCGGGCGTGGACATCTGGTGCGGCGCGCTTGGCGCGGGCGCGTTCGTTGAGAACAACCGCGTTCGGGGCGTCACGGTTGCGACGCCACAGGGACGCGGCGTGGTGCTTGCGAAAATGGTGGTGGATTCGACCGGCAACGCCGACATCGCCGCCTCCGCGGGCGCGACTTGCACGTACACCGCCGAGGACGACGTGGCTGTGCAAGGCACCGGCCTGCCGCCGCGCCAACTCGGCCCCGGTTATACGAACACCGATTACACCTTCGTGGACGAAACCGACATCATGGACATCTGGCGCTGCTTCGTCGCGGCGCGGGAGAAGTTCAAGACATCCTACGATCTTGGACAGTTGATTGACACGCGCGAACGGCGGCAGATCGTCGGCGACTTCACCATCACACCGATGGATGAGTGGGCGTGCCGCACATTCCCCGATACGGTGGTCATTGCCAAGAGCAACTACGACACGCATGGCTACACGATCCATCCGATGTTCACGCTGCGACCGCCGCACAAGAAGGATATTTTCGTCCACATGCCGTATCGCTGCCTGTTGCCGCGCGGGCTGGACGGCATCCTTGTCACCGGTCTCGGCGTCAGCGCGCACCGCGATGCGATCCCGTTGATCCGGATGCAGCCGGACGTGCAGAACCAAGGCTATGCCGCCGGCGTCGCCGCTGCGATGATTGCCAGGCGAGGCTGCGCCACGCGCGCGCTTGACATCAAGGCGCTGCAGCGGAACCTGATCAAGAAAGGCAACCTTCCCGAATCGGTGTTGACGGAAACCGACTCGTTCCCGCTGCCGAAGGAGAAAATCGCCGAAGTCGTCTTGCAGCTCACCAACGATTTTCATGGCATCGAACTGGTGCTGGCGCACCAGGACACTGCCCGGCCGCTGCTGCGCGAGGCGCTTGCGAAAGCCGGCTCGGACAAGCCGAAGCTGGTCTATGCCCACGTTCTCGCCATGCTCGGCGACGCTGCCGGTGCGGATGCGCTCGCCAAGGCAGTCTCGGCGACGGCCGCGTGGGACGAAGGCTGGCAGTTCAAGGCGATGGGCCAGTTCGGTCCCAGCATCAGCCCGCTTGACAGCCTCATCATAGCTCTCGGCCGCAGCCGAGACCCGCGCGCGCTGGAGCCAATCGTGGCGAAGGCCCGCCTGCTCAGCGCCGCCAGTGAGTTCTCACACTTCCGCGCCGTTTCGCTCGCGCTCGAATCGCTCGCCGATCCGGCCGCCGCCAAGCCGCTGGCCGAATTGTTGCAGAAGCCCGACATCGGCGGCTACGCAGTCACCAATATCACCACTGCGCTGGCCAAGAATCCGGCGAGCGGCACGGACAACACCGGTCGCGGTTCCGCGTTGAGGGAGCTGTTCCTGGCGCGCGCGTTGTATCGTTGCGGCGACTGCGGCGGCCTCGGCGAGAAAACTCTGCGCGCGTATGCCGAAGACCTGCACGGCCACTACGCCCGCCACGCGCAAGCGATCCTGAAGCAGAAGCCCGGCATCAGGCCGACGCTGAAGTGAGTCGCCAAGGCGCGAGCCTGGCAGTTTGCTCCGCCTGCAAGAACGCAGCGGAGTCGTCTGGTCGAGTTTCGAGACGGCGGCGAAACCGTTCCGTTTCTGCCGCTACTTGATTTTTTCCGCCAACAGGCGGGCCATGTCGATGAACGCCTTGCCGGCGGGCGATTGCGGCGCGGAAACCACCACGGGCTGGCCTGTGTCGCCGCCGACGCGGATTTCGGGATAGATCGGCACCTCACCCAGGAACGGCACGTTCTGCCGCTCTGCCTCGCGACGGCCGCCGCCGTGTGCGAAGATTTCCGCGCGCGTGTTGCAATGTGTGCAGACGAAGTAGCTCATGTTTTCGATGATGCCGATGATCGGCACATTGACCTTCTGGAACATGCCGATGCCTTTGCGTACCACGCCGAGCGAAGCGTCCTGCGGCGTGGTCACGATGACGCCGCCGTCCACTTCGGTTACCTGTGCCAGTGAAAGCTGTGCGTCGCCCGTGCCCGGCGGCAGGTCTACCATCAACACATCCAGTGGCGCCCAATTCACGTTGTGGATGAACTGTTGCACGGCCTTCATGATCATCGGCCCGCGCCAGATCACAGGCGCGTCAGCCTCGACGAGGAATCCGATGCTCATCAGCTTCACACCGAAGTTCGTCAGTGGGTTGATGTGCTCGTCGTCACTGGCCGTGGGGCGCTCGCGGACGTTCATCATCAGCGGCACGCTCGGCCCGTAGATGTCGCAGTCCATCAACCCCACCTTCAGGCCTGTTTGCGCCAGCGCGCAGGCGAGGTTCACCGCCACGGTGCTTTTGCCGACGCCGCCCTTGCCGCTGGCTACCGCGACGATCTTCTTCACGCCTGGCACGCGCCGCTTCTCGATGGTGCTGTGGGCGGCGGGGGTATGAGATGTTGCCTGCGCGCCCATTTCGATATTCACGCGGCCCACTCCCGGCAGCCGCTGCAACGCCTGCTCCGCCTCGGCGCGAATCTGCTCGCCGCACTTCGGATTGGCGGCGGGCAGTTGCATTGTTACCGCCACGTCGTTGCCGCTGATGGCGACATGTTTGACGATGCCAAAGGAAACGATGTCCCGCGTGAAGCCGGGATATTTCACCTGCTTCAACGCCTCGCGCACGATGTCTTCAGTAAGCATAAAAAACCGGGATGACTGGATGAAACGCCATGTTCTCGAAAGACGTTGCGGCGTTTTCGCCGCGCGTTTTTCGCTGTGGGATGTAACGACACGGTTGCACCGAAGTCAAATGGTCATTTGGTTTGGGCCGTGTCAGCGGCGTCTTCAGTGGGTTGGCGAAGCGAGACCGTTGTGCCATCACTTCGCTTACAGCATGGCGCCGGTGAACACAACCAGACCGTAAATGTCCAGATGCGGCACCGTCACCTGCAACTGATTGCCGTTGCGCGTCAGTTTCAGTGGCGTCGGGTTGGGATTCAACGGATTCCAATACTCAGCCTGCAACGGACGCGACAGCCGGCTTGCTTCGACGGTCACCGGGATGTTCTTCACCGGTTGGTCAATGCGGTAGTTAACCAGATGCACGAGCACCTGTGGCACCATGCGCCGTTCGGTCACCTCTGCCGCCACTGCCGCTGGCGCCGTCACCTGCACGCGCAACCGCTCGCGAAGCCGGTCTCTCGCACGCTGCGGGTCGCCCTGAAGCGTTGCCGCCGGAATCACCTCGCCGCCACGCGCCTTGAAGATATCGAGTTGCCTGCGTTGCGCCGCGCTCAGGTCGCTTTCGTCAGGCGTGATGACCGCGTGGTGCGCATCCAGGCTGTCCCAGTTCTGATCGAACAGAATTGCAAACGGCGTTTGTGATTCGATCAGCGCCTGCTCGGCATCACTGATGGCGCGCCGTTTCTGCTCGGAGCCGTGCGCGAAAGTCTCATGCGGCCGCAGCACCGCCACGTCCGTTGCCCTCGATGCGATGCGATAGAATTCCGTGTGTGTCCGGAAAAACTCCAGATACGGTTCCATGAACGAGCTAATGCGGCCGATGCGCGCGCGCGGCGGGAGCAAATGACCATTCTCAAACCATGCGATGTTGCCGAGGCTGTGCAGATTGAACGCCAGGCTCTCCGCCAGTTCCAGCGGCGACTCGCAATCCAGCAGCGTCGCGTTGCCGAACGCCTGGCCGGTCTTCAATGAACGGATGCGCGTCACGGCGCGGTTGTCGCTCCAACCCGGCTTCGTCGTTTCACCCCGGAATGCGTGGCTGAACGCGAGCAATTGAGAGTGGTCCACGCCGTAGACATCCATGCTGTCATTGTTCACGCCGCCCGGATTGCACACGACGGCGCATTGCGCATCCAGACTTCTCACAAACCGCGACAGCCGGCGGAAATGTTCCACCGTGCTTTTGATGCGGAAATCCACCCACGCCCGGCCCAACGGTTCGCTTGCCTTCGCCGTCGGCGGCAACTTGACGCGGATGGCCTCTTTGAAACCGCGCTCCGTCAGGAAATCATGGAACAGCCCGGCCGTGAACTTGTCCCAACTGTCATTGCCGAGGCCGACGTGGTCGAAGTAAACAAAGTCCGGCTGCATCTCCGTCACCATGCGGCGGAGCACGCGCTCCAGATGATCACTGTAAGCCGGACGCAGAAACGCCGCGACCCGTCGGAACGGTTCCTTGGGGTCGTCCAGCATCGGTTGGCCGTCTGGTGTCGCCGCCTGCCACGCACCGGCCTCACGCACCTCCTTGGACAGCGATTCCCAGCCCAACGTGCCGCCGATGTAAGCGCCCACGCGCAGTCCGGCCTTTCGCGCCTCTCGGGCCAGATAACGCGCGTCCTTCATCCCCGCGTCTTCCGCTTTGGAACCGAACCCCTCGTAGTAATGTGTCAACACCGTCGTGACGCCGAGTTTCTTCAACTCTTCCAGCATCGCCACGCTGTGCTCGCGTCGGAAGCCCTCCTCCTCGGTGGCTGGCAGGATCAAGTCCATCTTCCCCAACGCGCGCGCGCGATGCGCCGGCGACCGCCAGCTTTCCGCCAGCACGATCCCATCGTCATCCATCCACGGTGGCCGCTCCAGCGCCACTGCTTGCGTCACTGCCAGCGCCATCGCGCCGGCAGCCGCCGCTGGCGCCAACCATCGCCAAGTTTTCCATTCCACGGGTTGCATCAACCGGCGACACTATCAGACGAGCCGCTGGCTCGCCAGATGTTTGGACTGGCGAGGGTGAGGAAGCGGCGTTCGCTTGATACAGCACCGACGGCGCGGTATTCGTTAACAGTGAAGCAACGGTTGTGACTCTCGAAGAGCAAATCAAAAGCAAGGCGCTCGCGCTCGGTTTCGACCTCGCCGGCATTGCCCCGGCTGGGTCGGCTGTCAGTTTTGTGTCGTTCGAACGCTGGATTGCCCAAGGGCAACACGGCGAGATGGGCTACCTCGCACGCAACATGGAACGTCGTGCCGATCCGCAGCACTTGCTGCCCGGCGCGAAGTCTGTGGTTGTCGTCGCGTGCAATTACTACACTGCCGACCCGGTGCCGGGAGCGCGGCAGGGCCGGATCGCACGCTACGCGCTCGGCGACGATTATCACGAGATCATGAGCGGAAAGCTGGCGGCGTTGATCGTGGCGATTTGCACGCTCGCGCCGGGCGCACGGGCGAAGGCATGCGTGGACACGGCGCCGGTGTTGGAGCGTGAGATGGCGCAGCGCGCGGGCCTCGGCTGGATCGGCAAGAACACGATGCTGCTCAACCGCCGGTTCGGCCAGTGGCTCTTCCTCGGTGAGATCCTGCTGGACGTGGCGTTGCAGCCGGACGCGCTGGAGACGCAGAATCGTTGCGGCCGCTGCGTCCGTTGCATCGCTGCCTGTCCGACCCGCGCTCTCGTCGCGCCGCGCGAACTGGATGCGCGCCGTTGTATTTCCTATCTCACCATCGAATTGAAAGGTTCGATTCCGTTGGAACTGCGCCCGCTCATCGGCAACCGCGTCTTCGGATGTGACGATTGCCTGGAGGTTTGCCCGTGGAACCGTTTCGCGCAGTTGGCGCGCGAGCCGGGCTTTTCGCCGCGCGCAGACCTCACGACGCCGGAACTGCTTGATTTGCTGGAGTTGGATGAAGAGGAGTTTCAACGGCGTTTCGCCCGCAGTCCGATTGTGCGCGCCAAACGCCGCGGCTTGCTGCGGAACGTTTGCGTTGCGCTCGGCAACGCGCGCGATCCTCGCAGCGTGCCGGCGCTGACGCGGGCGTTGGAGGACACGGAGCCGCTGGTGCGTGAACACGCTGCCTGGGCGCTGGGGCAGATGGGGGCGACTAGCCGGCCGCCATCGCACGCGGTTTGATCTGGGTGCCGATGACCATCAGCAAGGCTGCCGCCAGAGCGGCTCCGCCCAGCACGTCGGTTGTCCAATGATGGCCGAGGTAAAGGCGGCTGGCCCCCGCCAAAACAGCCAGCGTCCACCAGAAAGCGGACGCGCGCGGCATGACCCACAACGCAATCGCACCGATGAGCAGGAAAGCGCGGAACGCATGGCCGCTGGGATAAGCATAGGGCAAACTGATGTGAATCCAGCCCGGTCCGAACACGTAGCGATTGATCATTCCGTGAGTGCCGGGCTGTGTGATGTAGTTCTTGAGGACGACCTCCAACAACGTGCCGCCGACGAACGCGGCGAACAAGCACACTGCCGGCCGCCAACCAAACTGCCGCCAGAGGAAAACGACGAGCGCTGCGCACAGCACCATGCTCAATTCCGGCGTCGAGGTGTCAGTGATTACGCTCATGACCCAGTCCATAAGACGGTTGCCATGCGCGTTCAGCCAGACGGTGGTGTGGTAGTCGAAGCCAAGCAGTGCGTGCGACTGGACCCATGCAGTCAGCGCCGCGAAATACGCTGTCGCGAGCACGATCCATCGCCAGATTCTTCGTTCTGCCGGTTGCATTGGGCCGGCCACACTATCAAACGGGTGCGCGGCTCGCCAGAAGTTTGCTGGTAATCACGCGGTCGGCTGCTAGATTCGATCCGCATGGCACACGAGACAATGGAACATTTTTTGAGCGCCGAGCCGGAGGTGAAGCTGGTGAACAGTTTCTCCCGGCCGTTTGACAACGCCATTGCCACGGCGCGCACCTGCTACAGCGCCAAGGGCATCATCACCGCTGAGCAGGTCGCGGCGCTCGACGTGGCTGACGACGCCAGGCGCGCGAAGCGGCTGGCGCAGCGCGACGCACTTGGCGTGTCGCTGTTCCAAGCAGGGCACCACACAGTCTTCCAACACGCGCACTTTCAATTCGCGCTGAGCAATGTCAGCCGGCAGTTCGTCTGGAACTTCCTGCACAGCCATCCGTTCTACAACAGCGAGCAGGTCAGCCAGCGTTACGTCGCGGTCAAGCCGAGCATTTGCGCTGTGCCTCCGCTGGCTGGCGAGGCGCTGGCGGTGTATCGCGAGACGATACGGCGCCAGTTCGATGCTTACGACAAGCTCTGCCGGTTGCTGTTTCCGGCGGTCAGTCGCGAGTATTTCGCGCGGTTCCGCGGGCGCGAGGGCAGGGCGGCGCTCTACGAAAAGGAAATCCAGAAGCGGTGCATGGAGGTGGCACGCTACGTCCTGCCGGTCGGGACGTTCACGTTTCTTTATCACACTGTCAGCGGCATCACGTTGTTGCGCTACCATCGACTGATCAATCAGCCGGACACGCCTTTGGAGCAGCGGATCGTCGTCGGCAGAATGGTGGAGGAACTGTTGCGCGTCGCGCCGGAATATAAAGCGGTTCTCAACGAACCTGTCCCGCCCGAGGCGACGATGGAGCACCAGTTCCTCGCCGCGCTCAAGGACGCCGGCTGCCGTGCGACGCCGGCGCGGTCGCGGCAGTTCCGCGAGGAGTTCGACCGCGATCTGGGCGGGCGTGTCTCGAAACTGGTGGATTTCAAGCGCGACAACGAGCGATTGCTGGCCGACGCGGTGCGCGAGGTCTTTGGATTGACGCGCGCCGAACTGGGCGACGACGAGGCAATTGACGCGACGATGAACCCGGCGCAGAACCGCTATCTCGGCGACGAGATGAACCTGGCCACGCACGTGAAGATGATGCGGGCGATGGCGCATCCGCATTACACGTTCCGCCGCAAGCTCAGTCACAGCGCCGACAGCCAGGACCAGCGTCACCGGATGACGCCCGCGTCGCGGCCGGCGCTGCGCGCTTACCTGACCGACGAACCGGATTATATCACGCCAGCACTGCTGACGCTCGATGGCGCGAAGGAGGCGAACCAGCTTTACCGCGAGACGATGGACGCGGCGTGGAACGGCATCGAGCGGCTGCGGTCGCTCGGCGCACCAGACGAACACGCCGCGTATCTGCTGCCGAATGCCGTCAGCATCCGCTACACCGAATCGGCGGATCTCGCGGCGCTCTGGCACAAATGCCGGATGCGGCTCTGCTACAACGCGCAGGAGGAAATCTGGCGCGCGAGCGTGGACGAAGCAGAACAGGTCCGGGCGGTGAATCCGCGCATCGCCCGCTACTTGTTGCCGCCGTGCGGACTGCGCGACCTCGCGGGCCAGCGGCCGGTCTGTCCGGAAGGGCCGCGGTTCTGCGGCGTGCCGGTTTGGAAGTTGAAACCAAAGAATCATTGCCGCACTATCTGACACGTTCCGGAAGAAATTATGGCAACTGACACCATCACTTTTCTTGGCACCAGCGACGCCGTGCCAAGTTGGGAACGCTCGCACGCATCACTGGCGGTGCATATGGCGGGCCAGTCCCTTGTGCTCGACTGCGGTGAGCCGTGTGCCAAGAATCTCGCGCTCGCGTGCGTGGACTTTGGCAAGATCGACGCGATCCTGCTGTCGCATTTGCACCCGGACCATGTCGCCGGCCTGCCGCAAGTCATCATCGGCATGTGGCTGGAAGCCAAACGCACGCGCGACATTCCCGTCTTCATGCCCGCCGAAGGCATTGAGACGTTCCGCAAGCTCATCCTTGCCACCTATTTGTTTCCGGAGTTGATCAAGTTCAACGTGGACTTCCGGCCGCTGAGCGACGGCCGGACGTTCACCGTTGGCCCCGTGCAGGTGACGCCGCACCTGACCACGCACCTCGATTCCATCCGCCGCATTGCCGGCAACAAGCACGGTGTTGCCTGTGAACCGTTCCTCTACGAACTTGCCGCCAACGGCAAACGCATTGCCTACAGCGGTGACATGGGCGAGGCGGCAGACCTCCTGGCGGTGCTCGACCGCCCGCTCGACCTGCTTGTCACTGAGTGCGCGCATTTTTCACTGCCATCGCTCCTCGAAACGCTCCGCGGCAAGCCGATTCGGCGCGTGGCGTTGACCCATCTCCATCGTGAATTGTGGGCCAAGAAAGAGGAACTGCCGGCGATGGCCAAGGAGTATGATCTTGCCGACAGACTGGTCATTGTGCACGACGGGATGAAGTTGGAATTCTGAACGACGCGGAAGACGGCTGCGACAAGGGCTGGGTTTGACATCAAGAAGTCGTTTCGACCGTGAGCGCCTCATATGCAACTTTTGGGAGAGCAACAGGCATCGGCCTCATGTGACGTCGGTCCCCTGCGGACCTACGAGGAGTATCGCAGCCGGAAATACGTTCCCGAGCTGGACGGGCTGCGCGCCATCAGCATCCTGCTGGTCATCACGTGGCACATGTGGGACCGGGCGGCGTTCTGGGAGTGGCTGCGGGGCGGGGAAGGAGTGAGGATCTTTTTCGTGCTGAGCGGATACCTCATCACCACCTTGCTGCTGGAAGAGGAATCGAAACGCGGCAAGGTGTCGCTGCCGGCGTTCTACGTGAGACGCTCGTGCCGGATTCTCCCGCTCTACTACGTTGTTCTACTGGTGTATTGCATTCTCATTTACGGCTTCAGCGCATTTGCTGCCAGACGCGGAGAGATGGATTACGCAATGCCTTACCTCTTGTTCTATCTCCAGGAAATCCCGTTCTACCTTCATCCTGCGGGCGTGTGGTTTCCCTTCTACCAGAGCTGGAGCCTCGGCATCGAAGAAAAATTCTACCTCGTCTGGCCCGTCATGGCGTTCGTTCTCCTGCACGGTTTCAGGCAATCGCGCCTGACGCTCGGCATCTGCTTCGCCCTTGTGTTTGCCTTCCTGCCGCTATGCCCGCTGGGGCGTTGGACCGCCTGCGTGTTCGACTACTACACCATTCTGGTGGGCTGCTGCGCGGCCATCATGCTGTTTGAGAAACGCCATTACGAACGCTTGAAAGGCCTGGGCAGCACGCTGGGCAGTTGGTGCGCGTTCGGGTTCCTCCTGGCGGCCCATTTTTCTTTTGAACGGCTGCCGTCAGTCTTCGTTGAGCGGCTGTATCCGATCGCGGTCGCAGTGTTCATGGTCAGCCTACTGGTGGGACGCAGCCCGTTTGGGCGCGCGCTGGGCTGCTCGCCGTTGGTGTTCATTGGCAAGGTGTCCTATGGCATGTATCTGGTCCATCTGCTTTGCTCGAACGTCACCAATCTCGTGTTTCGTCCGGGAAGCGGTCGGTGGTATATCGGCGTTCTCGCTTACGTGTTGACGTGCCTCTTGTGCATCGTGGTCTCCAAGGTGTTGGCGGTCGCCATCGAGCAGCCGTTCATTCGCCTTGGGCACAAATGGTCGGCCCGGATTTGCGGGAAGGCATGACCCCGGCGGATCACGGTCCCGGCGGACGCGCCGCGACCGGGTCTTTGAACAGGAGGATCTCCCAGTAGTTCGCCATCCCACGCAGACAGTGGGGTGCGGTTTTCATGTAGCAAAAAACGGGACCACCGTGCAGGCCGAATACCAGGGGATGGATCTCGTAACGTTTGAAGGCGGTCGATTCCAGCAGCCGTTGCAGGTCTGCTTCGATGTACTCGCGCTGGTGCTCCCAGTAGGGAAATTTGCGCTCGCCGGTAAACAACTCGACGATGCGGCGGGTCAGACGCCGGCGGTTGGGCGTATTGATAATGGCGACCCCGCCCGGCTTGAGGACGCGATGAAGCTCGTTGAGCGCCTTGAGGTCGTCGGGCACGTGCTCGATGACGTGGCTGCTAATGGCCACGTCCACGCTCTCCGGTTCCAGCACGGCCGTCAGCTCCTCCCAATTGCCCAGCACATAATGAATGTTGCCATGGTCCGCCGGTTTTCGCTCCGGCATCAATTCCACGCCGATGACGCGCGCGCAGTGCCGGCTGATCTCGCGGGTGCGCTCGACGACGGACGCGCCGATCTCCAATACCACGTGCGAAGGCTGGACGAACCTCCGGTAGGACTGGAAAAGCGATTCCCAGTCTGCGTTGATCTTGTTCGATCCCCAGCAGATTCTCATCACTTGGCCAGCAAAGTAGGGGCGCAGACAGCTGAAAGCAAACCGGAAATCCCGGACAAGAAAACGGTGGCTCCACCGCTCTTGCCGTCGCGCCGGACTTCAACTACTCTCTTCGCCCAGCGGACAGAGATGATGTCACCGACCTCGAAATAAACCGTGCGGACACTTCCGCGACTTCGCCCTCCACGACCATGAACAAAACGTTGTTGGCCATCGGCGCGCACTATGATGATTGCGTATTCGGCATCCCGTGTATCCTGCAACAGGCGCTTCGCAGGCATTACCGGGTCGTCATTCTCAATATCATCGGCGACTACACCGGATGGGCGCCCGTCAAGGGTCGCGCACCGCAATTGATCGAACACAGCATCCGCCTCGCGAAAGAGCGCGGCATGGAGATGCGTTTCCTGAACTACGCCTCAATGCGGTTCGAGGCGAACGCCGAAACCAAGCGCGCCGTGGCCGAGGTGGTCGCCGAGGAGAAGCCGGACGTCGCGTTCATGCTCTGGCATCGCGACCGCCATCCCGATCACGAGGTGGCGTCGGCACTGAGCGAGGCGGCGTTGCGGCAGCCGGCCATGATCCTTGGCCGCGACGGCGTGAGAGGTGTCGGACGCATTTACGCCTACGACAACGGTCCCGGCCACACCATCGGTTTCGAGCCGAACACGTTTGTGGACGCGACCGCAGACTGGCCCGCGGCGATGGAATGGCTGGGGAAACTGCTGGCGTTCGTTCGTCAGAAACCCTACGACCCGCAGGTGCTCGACGGCGCGCAGACTGTGAAGGAGACATTGAGCCGTTATCGCGGTCTCTCCTGTGGCGTCAAGTACGCCGAGGCCTTCTGGGCCGCTGGCAACTATCCGAAAGACATCTTCTGAGATTGAGAGCTATCCGCTTATGAAGAATCCCACCCGACGGTCGTTTTTAATGTCATCGGCGCTCGGCGTGTCCGGCATCGCGAGCGCGGCCAGGGCCATCGCCGCCGATGAAAAGTCATCCGGCTCCAAACAAACCTATCGGCTCAGCAGGGAGATTCCAGTCGAGGAGGGCTTCGATCTCGTCGTCGCGGGCGGCGGTCCGGCAGGCACAGCGGCGGCCGTGTGCGCGGCTCGGCTCGGCGCGAAAGTGGCGTTGATCGAAGCGGTGGGTTGTCTCGGCGGCATGGGCACGTCGGGTCTGGTCACGGCGTTCAACCCGATGGCCAACGGCGAGCGGATGTTGGTGGGCGGCCTGATGCGCGAGATCGTGACGACGCTGCACAAGCGCGGCTTTCTCGGCCCGCAGGTCACCGAGGAGTTCTACGGCAAGCGGTACCAGTGTTGGACACCATTCAACGTCGAGGGCTACAAACTCGTCCTCGACGAACTGGTGACGGCGGCGAAGGTGGACGTGCGATTCTTCACCCGCGTGGTCGAGGCGGACGCCAACGCAAGCGACGGCCGCCTGAACGGCGTGATCGTTCACAGCATCGAGGGTCTGCGTTACCTCCGCGCCAAGGCGTTCGTGGATGCCACGGGCGATGCCGTGCTCTCGAAGCTCTGCGGAGTTCCTTGCCGCGAGGCGGGCCGCGACACGCCGGGCATCATGCCGCCGACGCTTTGCTCGCAGTGCGCCGGCATCGATTGGTCGCGCGCCGCGAGAAGTCCCCGCGACACCGGCCCCGCCAACCAGCAGGCACTGATCGAGAAGGCGATCACCGATGGCCACTTCAGCAAGCGGGACCGCCACGTGCCCGGGATGCTCCGGGTGGGACAGACCACCGGCATGTTGAACGCCGGCCACGTCTTCCACATGGACGCGCTGCGCTGCCGCAGTCTCAGCGACGGCATGATGCAAGGCCGCCGGCTCGCGCAGGAGTTCGTTGCGTTCTACCGGAAATACGTTCCCGGCTGTGAAAACCTCGAACACGTCAGCACCGGCAATTTGATGGGCGTGCGCGAATCGCGGCGGATTGTTGGCGAATACGAGTTGAGCTTCGACGACTACATCGCACGGCGGCAGTTCCCCGACCAGATCGGCGTATACAACTCAGCGGTGGACATCCACGTGTATGACGACACCGAGGCGGAGTATCGGCGTTACCACGACGAATTCACCAAGACCGGCCGGCTCAAGTCCGGCGAGAGCTTCGGCATTCCCTACGGCATCCTCGTGCCGCGCGGCTGGCGGAACCTGTGGGTCGCCGGCCGGTGCAATTCCAGCGATGTGCGCGCTCACGGCTCCATCCGCGTGCAACCGGCCTGTTCGATGATGGGCCAGGCCGCGGGTACCGCCGCCGTCCAATCGCTCGCCACCGGCCAGCCCGCGTGTGACCTCGACACGGCGAAGCTCGTTGAGACCTTGCGGGCCAACGGCGCCTATCTGCCTCAGACGGAATTGCGAAAGACGATGACGCGAAGCAAAGCGTGAGAACATCCATTTACGCAGGCTGTCTTGCATAAGAAAACTCCGCTACCACTCTGCCGTGGCCGGTGTTAGCATCTACAGCAATGTCGCTGGTTCCTGACAGTCTGCACGCACAAGTAGAGCGCTACAAACGCCGCGCGCAACGGTTGACGCTCGCCGAGGGTGTCGCGCAAACGTTGGCGCTCTTCCTTGGTTTGCTGGCGTTGACGTTCCTGCTCGACCGCTGGTTGTTCCTGCCGCTTGGCGTGCGCGTCGCGCTGACATTGGCGGTCTGGATCGCGACGCTCGCCGGTTTCGTTCGCCTCATCCTGTTGCCGCTGCGCAAACGCTGGGGTGACATCGAGGTGGCGTTCAACGTCGAGGCCGCGTTCCCGCAACTCAACGAGCAATTGGCGACGGCGGTGGAACTGGAGGTCTGCCGTGATCCCGACTCCATCAAAGGTTCGCCGCAACTCATTGCGGCACTCGTGAGCGACCTCGCGCGCCGCAGCGGTCATCTTGATTTCGCCAGCATCATCTCGCCGTCACGCGCGCTGGCGAGCGCCGGCGTCGCCGCCGCGCTGGCGTTGGGCCTCGGCGTATATGGCATTGCGGCGACGGAGCATTTCCTGCTGCTGGTGAAGCGGTTTGCCAATCCGCTCGCCGCGTTGCCACGCGCCAGCACCGTGAAGCTGGCGGTGAAACCCGGCAACGCCACCATCGAGACTGGCGGCAGCGTCACGGTTCGTGTGGAAGTCTTCAACCGCCGCGTCGGCAAGGCCGCCGCGTTCTTTGCTGGCGACGGCCAGTCGCTGATGCGGCTCGAAACGCTGGCCACCGCCGCGCCGGCGCCGTCCGTGCCGCCAAAGCCGGGCGTGCCCGTTGCGCTCCAGCAGTTCGAGATTCCGCTGCCCGCCGTCAAATCCAACGCCATTTATTTCATCCGCGCCGGCGACGCCGAGTCGCAACGGTTCCGCATCGTGGCGCAGCGTGGCCCGCGACTGGAGCGGTTCTCGCTCACCTATCATTTCCCCGTTTACACCGCGCTGCCGCCGAAGACCGTCACCGCCGAGACCGCCGACATCGCCGCGTTGCGCGGCACGCGGGTCACGGTTGTTGCGACCGCGTCGCAGCCGCTTTCCAGCGCCTGGCTGGAGGCGAACGGCGCGCCGCCGCAGCCGGCGCAGGTCTCCGGCGATCGCAACGTCACCACGGAGATCGTCGTGGACCATGACGCCGAGTTCAAGCTGCGCATCACCGACACGGCGGGCTTCAGGAACGCCGATGCCGTCAGCTACCGGATCAAGGCGTTGCCCGACCAGCCGCCGTCGGTGACGCTGCTCAATCCCGATCAGGACGTCGAGGTCGGCCAACCGGAGTCGTTCGATCTAAAGTTCGCCGTGACCGACGATTTCGGCATCGCCTCCGCCTACCTCGTCCACAACAACAAGCGCGACCAGATGCCGGTGACCGGCGTGGCGACATTCGATCTCGCGAAGGCCGGCTACAAGGCAGGCGACGAGGTCACGTTCTGGATCGAGGTCGAGGACAACTCACCCGAACACCAGATCGCGCGCAGCGAACAGCGGAAGCTGCGCATCAGCGAACTGGCCGACCTGTCGCTGCGGAACAAGGATTTTGTCGAGTTGCGCAAACTCCGCGAGGCGATCGCCCGCGCCCACCAGTCGGCTGCCGACGCTCGCCGCGGCATCGAGCAACTGCGCGGCGATTTCAGCCGCGCCGGGCAATGGAACGCCGATCTCACCGCGCGCGCCAACGCGCTCCACCGCGACCTCCAGACAGCGCAGGACGCCAGCCGCGCCGCGCAAGCCATCGTTGCCGCGTGCGTCGCCCAGCCGCGCACACCACAGGCGTTGCGCGACTGGGAGAACGTCGCCAACCTACTCGAACAGTTCGATGATGGGCTGGCCTCGGCGCGGTCCGTCTCCGCGACGCTCGACCGCGATGTTGCGCAGCCTGCCACCGTTGGCCCGGTGCTGGACCGGCTCGCCACCGCCACGGACAACACGGCGAGACTCTCTGCGCAACTCGACCAAGGTTTCGCCCGGCTCTACGACGCGCGCGGCATGGAGGTGCTCTCGCAGCTTGCTCGCAAGGTGGAACGCGCCGAACAACGCGTGCTGGAGAATATCTACGGCCCGGCCCGTCACTGGAAACGCAAGCGCAACGCCGACGCCGACGACCAGATCGCCGTTGTTGCCGCCACGCAACTGCTCGCCGCCGGTCTCGGCATGACCGACGCGTCACTGCCGCAGAACGCCGATTTGCTGCGCACGGCTCGCGAGCGGCTTACGGACATTTCCCAGCCGAAAATCGAGAGTCTTCGCCAGTGGCTCAGCGACGGCGGCAAACACGGGTGGCGCAACCGCGACTCGCTCGACCCGCTCACCGAGAGCTTGCGCAAGACGCGCGAGGACCTGATCAAGGTGGAGATCAACTCGGCCGACGCCGCCAACGCCGCGCGCGGTCAATTTGAGCGCAGCCGGGTGGAGTTGAGCCAGCGCATGACGGCTGCGGCGCAGTCGCCCGCCGATCAGCTTCGCGAGCGGCTCGGCGACCTCATTGTCCGCGTGGATCAACAGTCCGAGCCACACCTGACCCTGCGGGTTGGCGACTCGCGTTGGGGGCAGGACCTGTTATTGATCCGCGACGGGTTGCGGGCGATTACGGCCGGCGCCGCGGCGCAATCCGCCGGCCCCCAATTGCGGCAGCTTGGCGAGCAACTGAACCATCTTGAACGCCAGCGCGACCTGCGGTTACTGGTGAGTGGCTTGCGCCGGCTTGAGTCACAGCAAAAGACCGTTGCCGAAGGTCTTGACGAAGCCGCCGCGTGGCTGCGTGTGCGGCTCGGCGAACTGGCCGACGTCGAGCGCGAGTCTCGCACGGAACTTGCGCCGCTCGGCGAACGGCTCGCCACGCTGGCCGATCGTGTTGCGCCCGTGGACGCCGAGGCTGCGCGGCAGATACAGGAGGTTCGCCGGCAGTTCGGATCGAGCCAGGTGCTCTTGCGGCTGGAGGCGGCGGCGAGTCGCGCCGAGGCTGGCGAGCGGGAACAGGCGGCACAGGCGGCACGCGAAGCGCAGGCGGATATCGCGGCATTGCGCGCGGCACTGGAGCGGATTTTGAAAACGCGTCTCCAGCAGGCCGAGCAGGCGCGGGCGCAATTGCAGCAACACGAACCATCGCCTGCCGATCGCATCGGACAATTGGCGAAACAGCAGGAGGCGCTGGCGCAGAAGACACAGCAACAGGCTGCTGCGTCGCGCGAGGAGCGCCAGCAACAGGCCTCCGAACAGCAGCAGTTGCGGGCCGACGCGCGCGCCGTCCAACGCAGCCTTCTGGCCAAAGCGCCGGAACAGCCGACATCTGAACAGATGCGCGACCTGCACGACGTCGCGTTGCGCGTTGCGGAGATTGAGCGAAATCCGATGACTGCGGCGACGGAAGCGCTGGCGCGCGGCGAGCAGGCGAAGGCGGCGCAGCAACAGCAGCAGGCGGCGGCGCAGTTGCGCCAGACCGCACAGCAATTGGCTGCCGCCAAACAGGGCGACCAGCTTGTCGCGCAGGCGGAACAGGCGGAGGCGCTGGCGAAGCAACAGGAGAAACTGCTCGCCGCCACGAACGCGTCGCAGCCCCAGGCGCTGCCATCGCAGGCGGCGGCGCAACGTTCGCTCGCCGCACAAGCCCAGGCGATGGCCCAGGCTTCGCAGCAGGCCGCGCCCGCCGCCTCGCAGCCCATGACCGCGGCGCAGAATGCGATGCAGCAGGCGGCGAACGCGCTGCAACAGGCCAACAAGCCGGCATCCGCCGCCAACCAGCAGGCCGCGTTACAGCATTTGCAGCAAGCTGCGCAGGCGATGGCCTCGGCGAAGCAGACCGCCGCCGAGCAGGCGAAGCAGGCGCGGGCACAGTTGCAGCAGGCGGAGATGCCATTGCCGAACCGGCAGAAACTGGCGCAAGGCTACGACTGGCTCAAGAAGCTCAGCGAGGTCGCCGCCAAGCAGACCGACGTGGCACAACGCGCCGCCGCCAACCAGCCGGCGCAACCGCTCGCTTCGGAACAGTCGGCAGTGCGGCAGCAGATGAAGTCGGAGTTGGAAAGCCAGCCGTCGATTCGCGCCGACCAGCTCCAGCAGGCGATGGAGAAATTGAGGGCCAATGCGCAGGCCGTCGCCGAACTGGCGCGCAAGGAGCAGGAGACGGCCGGCAAGCTTGACCAGTTGAGGAGCGACCGCGATTGGCGGCAAAAAGAGGCGCAGCGCCGCGCCGAGGAAATTGCCCGCCAGGCGCAGCGCGCCGCGCAGCAAAGTCCAAAACAAAATGGCGAGTTTCAGCAACAGGCGCAGACGATGAACGAGGCGGCTGCTGCATTGAAGCGCGGCGACAACGAAGCGGCGCGGCAGCGGATCGAGCAAGCAGCCAGGACGGCAGGCGACCAGAGCCAGCGGTTGGCCGATGCCGCAAAACAACGACGCGCCGAGCGCAGCAAGGACAGGCGGGCGAACGCCGAACACGCAAAAGAAGCGTCACAAATCGCACGGGCCTCGAATGAGATGAAACAGTTGGGGCATCTGGAGAAGGAATTGGCGCGAAAGCTGGAGGAGATGGGCACCGGACCGACGGAACAACTGAAACAGCTCGCCACCGGCCAGGAGCAGATGCGCGGCGAACTCAAGCACATCGGCCAGGAGCTGGAGCGGACGAAGGCAAAGCTGGCTGATCTCTCGCCGCAGGTGGCAAGGACGATTGACAGCGCGCCCGATGCAGCCCAGAACCGGATACCGGAGAAAATGCGTGCCGCCACCGAGGAAATGAAATCGAACAAAGCGCAGCAGGCGTCGCAGAGCGCCCGCACCGCGCAACAGGATCTCAACCGGATGGCCGATCAACTGACGCGCGCCGCCGCCGAGGCGAGCGGGAAACAGATGGATGCGCAGACGGCGGCAGCGATGCAACCGCTGGTCACTCCGCCGCTGGCCGCCGCCGCGCTCAACCACGCCGGCGACAAGATGGAGCAGGCGAAGGGTGAATTCGATAAGGGCCAGACGCAGCCGGGCAAGCAGCCGGCTGCCGATGCGGCGCAGTCGCTCCAATCGCTGGTCGAGGCAAGCGCGCAGTCTCAGCAACAGCAGTTGGTCGCAGCCATGCAACAGATGGCGGCGGAACAGGCAGCAGAACAGGCGGCTCAGCAGGCGGCGCAGCAGACGCCCGGCAAGGAATCGCAGAGTCTGGACTCCAAGATGGGCAGCACAGGGCAAAGTGTCGCCAAACAGTCGCCGGCCGAGCTGCGGTTGCGCGGCGAATTGATGAACCTTGACAAGCTGCCGGCGGAGTTGCAGGAGGGATTGATGCACGGCATGCGTGAGAAGTATCCGCCGGAATACGAGCAGTTGATCAAGAAATATTTCGAGAAACTGTCAAAGGCGACCGGGAAATGATGAACGCGATACGCAAGATGAAAACCGGTGTCCGGGCGGCTCAGATGGCGGCACTTTGTACCGCCGTCGTCCTTGCTTCTTCATTCAACACGCCGGCGGCGGACAGAACGTCTTCCTCGGATGTGGATCGCGCGGTGGAACGCGGGTTTGAGTTCTTGCGGAAGCAGCAGAAGGACGACGGCTCGTTCCATCACAACGCCGCGGTCACCGGGCTGTCGGCGATGGCGTTTCTAGCGCGCGGCTACGTGCCGGGGGCGGGACCGGATGGTGATCGCGTGGAGCGCGCGCTGACGCACATCATCAGCGAGCAAGCAGAGGATGGCTCGATCCTCGGCCGCGGCGGGCGAATGTACGGCCACGGCATCTGCTCGTTGTTGCTGGCGGAGGCGGCAGGCATGAGCAAGAACGACCGCGTGATGGCTGCGCTGCGGAAGGCCTGCGATCTGATCCTGCGGGCGCAGGCAGAACCGAAGTCGCCGCAGCACACCGGCGGCTGGCGCTACGAGCCGCACTCGCGCGATTCGGACATCTCGGTGACAGGCTGGCAATTGCTGGCGTTGCGCGCGGCGAAGGATTGCGGGGTGAAAATTCCGGGCGAGGCGATCGAGAAGGCGGTGGGGTTCGTGAAACGTTGTGCGGCGCGCGACGGCGGCTTCTCCTACCAACCCGGCGGCGGTCCCGGCCACGCGCGAACAGGCTGCGGGATGGTGTCGCTCCAGATGTGCGGCCAATACGATGCGCCGGAGGTCAAGCGTGGCGCGCAATGGCTTCGCTCGCACGAGATGAAGTGGGGGCGGGAGCATTTTTACTACGCGATCTACTACGTGACGCAGGCGATGTATCAATCGGGCGGCGACGACTGGGCCTGGTGGCAGGGGCAGTTGGAAAAAATGCTCCTCGAACACCAAAACGGTGATGGCAGTTGGCCGACGACTGGTGGCGAAGGTGAAGGCGGCCAGGTTTACGCGACCTCAATGGCCCTGCTGGCGCTGTGCGTGCAGTATCACTACCTGCCGGCTTATCAGAGGTAGAGGGGGCATCAAGCCTGGAGGATCTTCTTCGCCTCTTCCATGGTTTCGCACGTCATGATGTGAATGCCATGACGATAATGGAACCATGACATGATGTTGAACCCAATGTCCTTGCGGGGATTTGGAATGACCCTCACGATGGTATCCACTCCAGCCGCGTTGAACAGGTCCATGATCCGATCAATCTGAGCGGAACACTCGAAATCCATCGACCCCAAACCGCTCAGGTTTGTCAGTATCCGAAGACCGGGTTTTATTTCCGACAGGTGTTGTTGCAGTTCCTGGTGACACCGCTGGACTTCTGCCAGGTCAACATGCCCGGTCCAATTGATGGTGAGCAGATGAGACGCTGTGTCGAAAACGATGTGATACATGATGTTTTTTCTCGTTGCTCTTGTGTCACTCGATTTCCCGGCCGCCGCCGGAGGCTCACGACGCAAGGCGGTCACGAACGCGACCCAAGGCTTGGAGCGGGAAGTAATGACGATACATGTTGTAGTCGATCATGAAGCCGCGGGCCAATTCGCGTCCCTGAGCCAGCGCCACGGTGTTCTTCCTGAGCCGGATGCGTTCGCCAATTCCATAGCCGGGGAAGCCGGTGCCCACGTAGTAAGACTGCGCCCAAGTGCCATCGCGTTGCTGTGCAAGCAGCCAGTCCACCCCGCGTTGAATCGCTGGATCGAACCTATGATTATCGATGGCCAGCAGACCGATCAGTGCCCAAGCCGTTTGGGCGGGAGTGCTGGGTCCTACTCCACGCAAGGCATCGTCCATATAGGACGCGCAGGATTCGCCCCAGCCGCCGTCGGCATTCTGCCGGGAGGCCAGCCATTCTGCGGTCTTTTGAATGCGGGGATCCTTCATGTCGAATCCGATGGAACGCAGTCCGGGCAACACGAGCGCGGTTCCGTAAAGATAATTGACACCCCAGCGACCAAACCAACTGCCCTCCGGTTCCTGTTCGCGCATCGCGTAGTCAACAGCGCGTTTGACCGTGGGGTCGCTCATGGTGCAGCCCATCAACCCCAAGGCTTCGAGTTTGTGACCAGTCAAATCGGCGCTGGGAGGGTCCAGCACTTCGCCGAAGTCGCAGAACGGGAGCTGCGCGAGAATCCAACGATCGTTGTCCTTGTCGAAAGCGCCCCAGCCGCCGTTTGAGGATTGCATGGCGCGCACCCAGACTTCTGCGCGGTGCAGGGCGGTCTCGATCCGCGGGACGAATTCAGGCGGCGCAATCTTGCGGATGCGAGCCAGCACGATCATGGCCACGGCGGTATCGTCGAGATCGGGATACCAGGTGTTGGCTCGCTCGAAGGCCCACCCGCCGCATTCCACGTCTTTGACAACCACGGCCCAGTCGCCTTTGACCAGAATCTGTTTTTTCAGGACCCAGTCCAGAGCGCGCCCCATGCCGGGGAACGTCCGAAAATCCTCCCCGCAGTCGAGCAGCGCTTGCAGGGTCAGGACTGTGTCCCAGATGGGTGACTCGCTGGCCTGAAGATAAATCGCATCGTCGCGTTTGTAAGACCAGTGGTGATTCCATGCATCCAATCCGCTGCGAATCACAGGGTGATCCAACGCATATCCTTCGACGTGGAGCGCCAGCAGACTGTAAATCCACGGCGGTTGAATGCCGCCCCAGGCGCCGTCGGCATCCTGGTGGCTGATGATCCATTCCATGCAGAGCTTGATCGCGGTTTCGCGACCGGGCTTCCACGGGCTGCTCATATATAAACGCAGCAGCTTCTCGGTCAGACGGAACAGGGTGGGCCAGAAGCCGCTGTGACGCTTCGGCATCGAGTAATCAAAGTTCTCCCGTCCTTCGGGGAACAACTCATCCAGACGGCGGTCGGGCGGGAGCGGACGAACCGGCATGCGGGCCGAAAGAATCGCCAAGGGGACGAGGGTGGCCCGTGCCCAACAGCCAAACCAATAAATGTTAAACGGCGCCCAAGTCGGGACACGGAAGATTTCCGGGGGTACAACGGGCGTGCGTTCCCAAGGCCACTCGCCAATAAACGCCAGCCAGAAGCGGGTGAAGTTGCGGACTTTTT
The DNA here is from genome assembly GCA_016235595.1 of Verrucomicrobiota bacterium. Lineage (GTDB taxonomy): Bacteria > Verrucomicrobiota > Verrucomicrobiia > CAIQCK01 > CAIQCK01 > CAIQCK01. The sequence continues at coordinate 69,270 of JACRJX010000039.1, read as the reverse complement.
TCAGGCCGCCGTGGGACAGAATCCATTCCCGCGCCTTACGCACCGGCTCGTCATCAACCTTGAACCCCGAACAGCGCAGGGCCGTGTAACACTCCACCGTGGTGTTGATGTCGCCTTCGGGGGCGTCATGATACACTTCCCAAGCGCCATCTGGCCGCTGCTCTTTCAAAATGGCCCGGATCACTCCCGCATGCTTGGGATCGTCTTGGATGCCCAGAAAGTGCATGGCCAGAATCCATTGCGCCTCTATGCAGCAATTGGACTTCAGCATGCCGACCCAGAAGCCTTCCTCCAGTTGTTCGCGCGCCAGCCATTGCTCGGCGTTGGCGATCGCTTCGTCGAGCCGGGATCGAGATGTTGCCGTTGATCCTCCAGTAGCATCTCCAGCGTGTGATTTTGCTTGAGGCTCGTTCATGGGCCTGTCTCGTCTTTTCTTGGTGGTTTCTTTTTCGACGCGCGGGTCAGTGTATCAATTCTTCTTCGGTTCTTCAGGCGCAGTTTTTGCGGCCACCGGAATAGAGGGTTTGTCGGCGTCCCAGCCGCCGCCCAGCACGGCGTAGAGTCTCACATCGTTGGAGAGCTTCGTCAGGTTCAGTGTGACAAGTCCCTGCTGCGCTGAATACAGGGACCGTTGCGCATCAAGGACGCTGAGGTAGCTGTCAATTCCCATGGTGTAACGGAAATTGGACAAGCGATAGGTCTCTGCATTGGCATGAACCAGGGATTGTTGCGACGCTATCTGGTCGTCCACGGTGCCGCGAACGGCCAGCACGTCGGCCGTTTCCTTGAATGCATTCTGAATCGCCTTTTCGTATTGGGTCACGGCGATTTCTCGCTGCACTTTGGTTGCCTTGAGAGCGGACCACGTGCGGGCGTCAAAAATCGGCATTACAATCTCCGGCGCATAGCTCCATGCGCCGGAACCGGCTTTGAAGAGACCGGAGAGCTGGCTGCTTGCAGTGCCGAAAGCGGTGGTCAGACTGATGCGAGGGAAAAACGCCGCCCGGGCGGCGCCGATGTCGGCATAGGCCGCCTTGAGCTGATCTTCTGACTGGAGCACGTCTGGCCGGCTCAACAAAACTTCGGAGGAAACGCCCGCGCTGATTTCCTTGGGCGGCTTGACGGTGGCCAGTTGCCCAGGCAAAAGTTCTGGCGGGGTAGGGGAACCGACCAGCAAATCCAGGGTGTTCTTGTCCTGCGCTATGAGCTGCGTGAAGCGGGCCACGTCTCCGCGGGCGGTATCCACCTGCGTTTGGGCCCGGAAAAGGTCCAACTCCGGCGCGAGGCCGAGTTCACGGCGTTTCTTAACCAGATTGTAGGTACCCTGTTGTGCCTCCAGAGTGGTTTCAGCCAGTTTGAGGCTCTCCTTGTCCGCGGCCATCGTCAGGTACGTTTGAGACACCGAGGCCACTAGCAGCAGTTGAGTACTGCGGCGAGCTTGTTCTGAGGCCATGTATTCCTCCAGAGCGCGGTCCTTCAGGCTGCGAATACGGCCGAAGAAATCGATTTCCCAGGATGCCACTCCGAGATTGGCATCGTAGCGTGACGAAATCTGCCTGTTTCCACTGCTCGAAAGGTCGGCAGGGACCCGTTGTCTGCTCCCGCTGGCAAAAGCGCTAAGCGTTGGCAACAACTCGGCCCGGCGGATGCCGTATATCGCCAGCGTGTACTCGACATTCAACGCAGCCACCCGCAGGTTGCGGTTGTTTGTCAACGCGAGGCCGATGACCTTTTGAAGCTTCGAGTCGGTGAAGTAGTTCTGCCACTTTACGTCCACAGCCTGTGGAGCGTTTGTGGACACGCCGACTTCATAGGCCGTGCCGGTCGGCCACGCGGTCGGAATCGGCGCTGCTGGCCGGGCATATTTCGGGGCCATGGTGCAGCCGGTTGCGAGGATGGCGATTCCAATCAACACTAGAAATAATAGGAGAAGAACGTTCTTGTTCATTTTAGTGATCCACAGACGGATCTGGCTCGGCATGCCCGGAGAGCGCTGCCTTGCTTGCCTGCGGCTTCTTGCCAAAAGTTTTCTCGATCAATACGTAGAAGAGCGGCGCAAATATGGTGACCAGGAAAGTTGAGGTCACCACGCCTCCCAGCACGGAGGTGCCGATGGCTCTTTGTGCCCCCGCGCCCGCTCCGTCTGCGAGAGCCAGCGGCAGGACGCCGAACCCGAAGGCCAGCGAGGTCATGATGATGGGACGCAACCTCAGTTTCGCCGCTTCCAGAGTGGCGTCGATCAACCCCATTCCTTCTTCCACTCTGGTCTTGGCGAACTGGACGATCAGGATGGCGTTCTTGGTGGTCAGACCAAGCGTGGTCAACAGCCCGATCTGGAAATAAACATCGTTGGGCAATTCCCGGAGCGTCGAGCCGATCATGCCGCCGATGCCACCCAAGGGCAGCGCCAGCAGGATCGAGATGGGGATGGGCCAGCTTTCGTACAACGCCGCCAGGCAAAGGAAGATCACAAGGATGGAGAAGGCATAGAGCGGAGCGGCCTGGGAACCCGCCATCCGTTCCTGATAGGACAACCCAGTCCAGTCGAAACCAATGCCCCGCGGCAGTTTCTTGACGAAACCCTCCATCGCCTGCATGGCTTCACCGGAACTTCTTCCTGGCGCTGATTCACCCAGAATATTGATGGACGGAAAACCGTTGAACCGTTCGAGCTTCGGCGAACCGGACGTCCAGTGGCCCGAAGCAAAAGAAGAAAACGGAACCATTTTGCCCTGGTTGTTGCGCACATAGAGTTTTTCAAGGTCGGTGGGCAACATTCGATAGGGCGCGTCAGCTTGCGCATATACCCGCTTCACCCGGCCGCCTTGGATGAAGTCGTTCACATACGCGCTGCCGAAGGCCGCCGAAATCGTGGTGTGGATTGAGGAGATGGGCACGCCCAGTGCCCCGGCCTTCTCCCAGTCCACGTCGACCCGGTATTCGGGCACATCTTCCAACCCGTTCGGCCGCACCTTCGTCAGCACCGGGTCTTTCGCCGCCATGCCGAGGAGCTGGTTTCGGGCTGCCATCAAATCGGCGTGACCCAGACCGCTCCTGTCCAGCAACTGAAAGTCAAACCCTTTGGCCTGGCCCAACTCGATTACCGCGGGCGGCGCAAAGGCAAACACCATCGCATTCCGGATGCGGGCGAACCGGCCCATGGCTCTCCCAGCCACGGCGCTTACCTTCAAGTCCGGCTTGTCACGCAGCTTCCAGTCTTTCATCCTGACGAACGCCAGACCCGAGTTCTGGCCGCGTCCGGAAAAACTGGTGCCCGAAACCGTCAGGACGTTTGCCACCGCGCGACTTTCGTCGTGCAGGAAGAAGTTCTGAACATCCAGCATGATCCGCTCGGTCTGCTCCAGGGTCGCGTTGGCCGGGAGCAGCGTTTGCACCATCAGGATGCCCTGATCTTCATCCGGCAGGTAAGCCTTTGGCATTCGTTGAAACAACCATCCCATGGCGACAACGATTGCGACGAAAACCAGCAGGTAGCGGACTTTGTGAATCAGCGATTGGCTTACCCGGCGGACATACCAATCCCGGGTCCGGAAATACATGCGGTCAAACCATCGGAAGAATGGCCGCAGAAACCAGACACTCGCCTCCGCGGGTTCATGCCCTTTGGAAATGGGCCGGAGCAGCGAGGCGCACAGCACGGGGGTCAACACCAAGGCCACCACCACGGAGAGCAGCATGGAAGCGATGATGGTCACGGAGAACTGGCGGTAGATGACGCCGGTGGAGCCGGTGAAGAATGCCATGGGTCCAAACACGGCCGAAAGCACCAGCCCGATGCCGATCAAGGCGCTGGTAATCTGGTCCATGGATTTGCGCGTGGCCTCGAACGGCGAAAGACCTTCCTCGCTCATGATCCGTTCCACGTTCTCCACCACGACGATGGCATCGTCCACCAACAGGCCGATGGCCAGCACCATGGCGAACATGGTCAGCATGTTGATCGAGAAACCAAACAGTCCCAGCACCGCAAACGTCCCGAGGATCACCACCGGCACGGCGATGGTCGGGATCAGGGTGGCCCGCATGTTGCCCATGAACAGGTACATCACCAGGAACACCAGCCCGATTGCCTCGAACAATGTTTTGACCACCTCTTCAATCGCCACCTCGACAAACGGCGTTGTGTCGTAGGGATAAACGACCTTCATGCCGGTGGGGAAGAAATCGCTCATCTCCTTCAGCTTGTTCCGGACATTGTCCGCTGTCTCCAAGGCGTTGGCCCCTGCCGACTGTCGAATGGCCATCGCGGCCGAAGGCATGCCGTTGTAGAGAGCCACAACGTCGTAGGCTTCGGTACCCAACTCCGTTCGCCCCACGTCCTTGATTCGCACGATGGACCCATCCGGGTTGGTGCGCAGTGGGATGGCGGCGAACTCCTCCGGCATCTTCAGCAGGTTCTGAACGATGATGGCTGCATTCAGCCGTTGTCCCTCCGTCGCTGGAGCGCCGCCAAACTGGCCCGCAGAGATCTCCACGTTGTACGCCTTCAGTCCCGCGATGACATCCGCCATCGTCATCTGGTAATCGGTTAGTTTGTCGGGGTTCAGCCAGATACGCATGGCATACTGGCTGCCAAAATTCTCCACTTCGCCCACCCCGGGCACTCGCGAGAGCACTTTCTCAAGGTTCGATTGCGCATAGTCGCGCAAATCATTCCCGTCCATGCTGCCGTCTTCCGAGATCAGACCCACAATCATCAGGTAGTTGCGGGTGGATTTGCTCACCTTGACGCCTTGCCGCTGCACCACCTCCGGCAGGTTCGCCATCGCAAGCTGGAGCTTGTTCTGCACCTGGGCCCAGGCGAGGTCCGGGTCGGTTCCTGGCGCGAAGGTCAACTCGATGCGGGACTGCCCTGACGAATCGCTGGTGGCCGACAGATAGAGCATCATGTCGAAGCCGGTCATCTTTTGCTCGATGATCTGCGTCACGCTGTTCTCAACCGTTTCCGCCGACGCCCCGGGATAGAAGGCCGTGATGGCGATGGAAGGAGGCGCGATGGGTGGATACTGCGCGATCGGCAGATTGTGGATCGCCAGACAACCCGCCACCATCAGGATGATGGCGATGACCCAGGCAAAAACCGGACGATTCAGGAAAAATCTTGATAACATGGCGCGCCTTCGTTAGTTCGTTTTTGAAACAGCCGGGGCCGTGTTTGCTGACTGTTTCCGGCCATCGTCGAAGGGAACCGCCTTTACGGTGGCACCGGGCCGCGCCTTTTGGATGCCCTCCACGATCACACGGTCGTTGGGCGCCAGACCTGAGGAAACGAGCCATTGATCGCCGATGACCCGGTCGAGGCCCAGCTTCCGCTGTTCGACCTTGCCATTGTTATCCACTACCGAAACGATAGGATTACCCTTTGGATCGCGCGCGACTGCTTGCTGGGGGATCAGAATCGCGTGTTCGTTAACGCCTTCCTTCAGCAACACACGGACGAACATGCCCGGCAGAAGAACTCCCTTGGGATTGGGGAAGACCATCCGCAAAGTCACAGTTGCCGTGGTCGGGTCCACCGAAACGTCGCGGAACTGAAACGTCCCTTCCAAGGGATACATCACGCCGTTTCCCAGGATCACCTGCACCTGTTTCAGGTTCGGCCCGCTGCGGTTGAGTTGTCCATCCTCCAGGCGGCGCTGCAGTCGCAGCAGATCCGTCGTGGATTGGCGCACATCCACATAAATGGGATCCATTTGCTGAATGGTTGCGAGGGCCACGGGCTGATACGCCGTCACAATGGCGCCGTCCGTCACGGTGGATGTTCCAATGCGGCCGGTGATGGGCGAGACGACCCGGGCGTATCCGAGATTGATGCGCGCTGTCTCCACCATCGCTTTGTAATACTGGATATCGGCTTCGGCTTGTTTCAATGCCGAATCCGCATCGTCGAAATCCTGCCGGCTGACGGCTTGTTCGGAGAGCGCTTGCTTGTAGCGCTCCGCCCTCAACTGAAGGGCAGGCCGGTGGGCTTCAGCCCGGCCGAGAGCCGCCTTGGCATTGTCCAGCACCGCCTGAAAGGGAGCGGGGTCGATCTGGTAAAGCTCCTGGCCGGCTTTGACGTCGGACCCTTCAGTGAACAGGCGTTTCAATATGAGGCCGTTGACCTGGGGCCGGATTTCCGCGATGCAATACGGAGACGTGCGGCCGGGCAGTTCGGTCGTCAGCACGACCTTCTGCCGGGCGACCGTGATGGTTGCGACTTCTGGCACAGAGGCGGGTGGCGGAGCCTGGGTCTTCGAACAAGAGGTCGTAAGCACCGCCAGGGCCGCGATCAGAAGACGTGGATGAAATGGAAGATTCATACTGGGTTGCAGAGATGGTTAATGGCTTGGTGAAGAAAAAGTATTCGAATTGTAAGGTTGTGCCTCTCGAACAGCGTGCCGTGCAGCATCAGTTGTTTTCGCTCAGCACTAGGGATAATACGCGCAGTTGCTTCCTCGTATCGTCGCCAGTGAGTTCGCTCAACTTCTGCTGGTCTGACACCGGCTGGAGACCGGCCTTCGAGAGTCGCTCAAGCAATTGTTGAGGCGGAATCTGCGCCACTTGGGCCAGCGTTGTGAGAGGTGCTTGTGAAAGCGCCCGAACGGGTTGCATAAAAGGAGGTTCGCCATGTTTCCCCGTCGGGAGAAGAATGCTGACTGCAAGAATAGCAGCAAACACTCCAATGATAAGCGCTCCTCGTTTGTTGGAGAGACACATTTTCAGTCCGCGGAAATTCGGCACCATGTGAAGGGCGACGCCGCCTACCAAGATCCAGCTCAACCACTCGTGGACAACCTTGGTTGCCCCCGAATTCATGTGAAAGAACAACAGAATCCCGGTCGCAGCGGACAGAAAAAACGCACCCGTAGTAATCGGTGTTACCCACTCACGCTTTATGTTCATAAGAAGTCCCTTTCTGTAAAAATATCGCAGTGCTTATTTCCCTTGTTGGGTGGAAGAAGGAGGCATGGCATCGCTGTCGCGGAAGACCGACTGCCATTTGGACAGGATCGCTTGCGTGCTGGTGGTTCCAACAACTTTGGCGCGGAGACTCCCGTTCACAAAGAACAACAACGTTGGAATGGATTGGATTTCGCACACCAGGCTGAGATCCGGATTGTCGTCGGCGTTGATCTTGACGACCTTCACTTTCCCTGCACATGCGGTTGCGACTTCATTCAATGCCGCATCAAGGATCTGGCAGGGATGGCTCCAAGGTGCCCAGAACACGACCAAGACCGGCTGTTTCGAACGCAGAACTTCTGACTCGAAATCTGCTTCGCCAACCTCAACACACAGTGTTTTGTCTGGGACAACGTTCATATTTTTGGCCGTGCTTCAAATTCACTACACATTGCGCAGTATTTGTGCCATTGGCACATTCAGTTGCATAAGATGCTTATTGTAAGCGTTTAACAACGATTCATGCGTTAGCTATGAAGAGTCGAAATATTGCACGTACGAAAAACCGTTCGTTTCTGTTTGGACAGATCGTGCGCCATCTGGCAATATTAACCTGCCATGGAATCAACGAGTGATAGGCGGTTCGATCCCAATCGTGCCACGCAACTGTTGTTGGATATCGCCCAAGAACACTCCTTGGACCTCCTCGTGAAGAGGCTCGTCAGTCGTGCCGGGGAGGGGCCGATGGTGTGTGTGCAGATTTGGCTGATTGACAAGGGAGATATCTGTTCGGTTTGTCCGCGCAGGCCGGAATGTCCCGACCAGTTTCGTTGCCTGCATCTGGTCGCAGGCAAAGGTGCTTCTCTGTTCGGTCCCGAGCAGGAGGCTCCGCGTTTCAGCAATCCAAACGCCCGTATCCCTTTGGGAGTAGGACTCTTGGGCAAATCAGCGGCGACAGGGGAACAAAGACTTATCAAGGACCTGGACAAACAGCCAGAAGAGACCGTTGGACTGGATTGGCTGAAACAGGAACGGATTCGCGCGTTTGGCGCAACGCCGATCATCTTCAAGGGAGAGGTTCTGGGCGTTATCGTTGGCTTCTCCCGCGAAGACATGCCGGACGAATCGCGGCCCTGGGGCCGGATCTTCGCTGATCACGTCGGCGCTGCGATCGCCAACGCGCGGGCTTTTGAGGAGATCCAACGACTTAAGGCACAGCTCGAACTGCAAAACACCTACTTGCAGGAAGAGGTGGTGGAAGCCAAGGCATTCGGCGACCTCGTCGGTCAGAGCGCCTCCTTGCGGCAGATCATCAGTCAGATTGACATGGTGGCGCCGACGGAAGCTTCGGTGCTCATCCTTGGAGATACCGGGACGGGCAAGGAATTGGTCGCGCGCGAAATTCACCGGCGCAGCGGGCGCAGCGACAAGCCGCTGGTGAGGGTCAACTGTGCTTCCATTCCCAAGGATCTCTTTGAAAGTGAGTTCTTCGGCCACGTCAAAGGAGCCTTCACCGGTGCCATCAAAGACCGCGCCGGTCGCTTTGAAACAGCCGAGGGCGGTACCCTTTTCCTGGACGAGATCGCGGAGATTCCCTTGGAGATGCAGGCGAAACTTCTGCGTGTCCTGCAGGAGAAACGGTATGAGCGCGTCGGTGATGACCGAACACGCCACGCAGATGTGCGCATCATCGCGGCCACCAACCGGGACTTGAAGAAAGTGGTGGCGGCGGGCCGGTTCCGCGAGGATCTCTATTACCGGCTGCACGTGTTCCCGATTCAGGTTACACCACTCAGGGAACGAGCAGACGACATCCCGCTATTGGCGAAGCATTTCATCGACCTGTCGGTCAGGGATCTGAAATGCACGAAACCCCGTCTGACCAAGGCTGGAGTCGCTCAACTCCAAAGTTACCATTGGCCGGGCAATGTTCGGGAATTGCGCAACGTGATCGAACGCGCCGTCATCCTGGCGCGTGGCGGGACTTTGGAGTTTGACCTGCCTGTGACAACGCATTCATCGCCTGCATCTCGATCGGCTTCGCCGGTGGAACCACAGGAAGGGGACGTTCCTCAACCAGGCTTTCTCACAGAAGCTGAACTTCAGCGCCGCGAGCGCGAGAACCTGCTGGTCATTCTCGACAAGGCCCATTGGAAGATCAAAGGCCCCGATGGCGCCGCCGAACTTCTCGGAGTCAAACCCACGACCTTGCTTTCAAGGATGAACAAGTGGGGGATCAAGAAACCGGCGCGCGAAGTCTCCTAGTTCGCAACCGATCCCACGCTGATGTTCGCTGGCCGGGTTTCTGACACGCGACCGGAGGGTTTCTTGCTCGCACCGGAGCCGCTGCGCGCTATACTGCCGCCGAAGTCGGAACCGTTGATAGAGACGAACGCCATGGAGGCAAAGACGGAACGATCAAAGCGGGACACGCGCGTGGTTTCGCAGCAGAGCGGAATCCAGCGGTGCCCGCCGCAACGCCAGACCTGGAGAACCCTCCAAGTTCACCCACCTGTTCAGGAGCATTGAGCCATGCAAACCAACTGTAACCGCAGGGATTTTCTCAAGACAGCCGCCGCGGGCGCGACGGCGATGTCGTTCACGGCGCGCAGTTACGCGCGCATCGTCGGCGCCAATGAGCGCATCCGTATTGGCCAGATCGGTTGCGGCGACCGCGGCCGCAATGCGCACATGGCCGGCATTCACAAGCATGACAAGGTTGAGAATGTCGAATTCGTGGCCGTGGCCGATCCATGGCGTGTGGCGCGCGAACAGGCCGCCGCGCTCTGCAAGGAATGGTATGGTCTCGACGCGAAACAGTTCGTCAGCTACCGCGACTTGCTGGCGTGCAAGGACGTGGACGCGGTCATGATTGCTTCGTGCGACCACCAGCATGCCACGCATCTCGAAGCCGCCGCCAAGGCCGGGAAGCACATCTATGTCGAGAAACCGATGGCGAAGAACATGGAGGAACTGGTTCGCTCTGTGGACGCGGTGAAGGCGGCGGGTGTCGTGGCACAGGTTGGCACGCAGGTGCGCAGCCTGCCCACCAGCACCGCCTGTCGCGAGTTGTGGAAGTCCGGCCTGCTCGGCAAGGCGTCACGCATCGAGCAATGCCGTAATAGCGACCAGCCTTACTGGTATCGCTACTTGAAGGACGTGAAGAAGGATGACGTGGCGTGGGACGAGTTCCAGATGGACGCTCCGAAACAGGCGTTCACATCCGACCTTTACTCCGGCTGGTATGGCTATCGTGACTACAGCGATGGTCCCATCACGGGCTTCGGCAGCCATTTCGTGGACCTTCTGCACTACATCACCGGCGCGCAGTTCCCGGAGAGTTGCGTTTGTTTGGGCGGCACGTTCACGTGGAAGGATGAACACAAATTTACCGCGCCCGATCACGCCGAGGCGCTGTGGGTCTACCCGGAAGGTTTCATGGCAGTGTTCTCGTGCAACATGGGCCACTCCGGCGGTCGGCGACATCGGTATTACACAGAGAAGGGCCAGTTGAATCTCGATAACTGGGCCGCGCCAACATACAGCGCCGAAGGCGGTCCCAAGCGTGATGGCAAGATTCGCGGCGTCAACGACGTGAAAGGCATCGAAGGTCCCGACCACTTTCAGAATTGGCTGCAATGCATCCGCAGCGGCAAAACCACCCGCGCTCCCATCGAGGCCGGTTACCAACACGCCGTCGCCTGCATCATGGCTGTGGAGTCGTTCAACCTTGGCATCCGCACGGTTTACGATCGCGAGAAGCGCGTCATCCGAAAGGGTTGAAAGGAAATACCCCACTCAACGACAGCGCGCGACTTGGCACAGCTTACGCGAAGCTGACCAGTTCCCGCACTTTTCCGACCAGATCGCCCAGGGAGAACGGCTTGAGCAAGGATCCGTGAACATTGCTCTTGAGTTCCCCGGCTGCCGCGATCTCTTCGTAAAAGCGGGCCATTAGCAGGACCGGCACCTCGGCGTCAATCTTCCACAAGTTCTCGAACATGCGATGCCCTGTCATTTCAGGCATGGAGGCATCCAGTAGGACCAGACTGATATTCTGGCATCCTTCCTTGAATAACCGCAGTCCTTCGTTTGGATCGGAGGCTGTGAGAACCGTATAGCCTTCGTTCTCCAACCCCATGCGGACTGTGTTAAGAACGCCGGCATTGTCGTCCATGACGAGAATGATGGGATTCGAGTGTCTGATGCCGGGTATCGGTCGCTTGGCTGCGCGGCATAACGCCAGGCACAAAATGAAAACCACGCCGAGGCAGATGCCCCAAATCTCTAGTACGATTGTCATGACGCACGACTCCTTGGGAACACATTCATCAAGCATAGGCGCTCGCGAACACTCCCACGTTGTCGATGACAAACACTACGCTTCAGGGGCAAAACGCGCTACTCGGGAACATCCCGAACAGCGCGTAGGGAAAACCCCGACTCTCCGCGCCCGGAATCGCGCGTTGTTCGGCGCCCATGTTCCCCGCCGCAGCCTGCGGCCTCCGGCTTTGCCGTTGTGCCGCGCCCGGTTGTGGTGTTACCATGCCACCGACGTTCGGGCCGTGTGCCCACTCTCAAACCTCATGGAAGGAAACGAACGATGAATCAATCCACCACCCGCCGCGCATTTCTCAAACACGCCACACTGGCCGGAACCGGCTTGTTGATCCTGAAATCCAATTCGCTCAAAGCCGGCCAGTCGCCGAACGAGAAGCTCGGCCTCGCCATCATCGGGGTCGCCCACCGCGGCGGCGCGAATCTCAAGGGCGTCGCCAGCGAGCGGATCGTCGCACTGTGCGACGTGAACGAAGAGAATCTCAAGAAGGCCGCCCAACAGTTCCCGGAAGCCAGGACCTACTCCGATTGGCGGAAATGTCTCGAACAAAAAGATATTGATGGCGTCGTCTGCTCCACGACCGACCACACGCACGCTTTCGTCAACGTCTGGGCGATGAATCGCGGCAAACACGTTTATTGAGAAAAGCCGCTGGCCAACTCGGTGCACGAAGCCCGTGTGGTCCGCGAGACCTATCTCAAGAACAAGACCAAGCTCGCCACGCAGATGGGAACGCAGATTCACGCGACCGACAATTTCCGCCGCGTCGTCGAGATGATCAAAGCCGGCGCCATCGGCAAGCCGCAGGAAGTCCGCGTCTGGTGCAGCCGCACGCCCAAGGGCGGCTCATATCTGCCGCCGGCCGGCGACCCGCCGCCGCATTTGAACTGGGACCTCTGGATCGGCCCGTCACCGATGCATCCCTACAACCCCGACTACATCGGCGGTTGCGGTAAATGGAACCGGTTTTGGGACTTCGGCAGCGGCCAGATCGGCGACATGGGCAGCCACATGATGGACCTGGCGTTCTGGGCGTATGACCTGCGGTTCCCCACATCCTGCAAAGCCGAGGGCACACCAGTCAACCCCGACACCTGTCCGGAATGGCTCACGGCTGAGTGGGAGCATCCGGCGAACGACTGGCGCGGGCCGGTCAAGGTCTACTGGTATGACGGCGGCAAAAAACCCGGCGTGCCGTCCAAGATTTTCAACCGCGAAGAAATGTTCAAGGGCCTCATTTTTAAAGGCGACCTGGGCTATCTGATCGCCGACTACGATTACCGCGTGTTCATGCCTTACAAGGGCGACTTGACCCACTACCGATCGCCCAAGCCCGAAGACCTGATTCCGACATCGCCGGGTCATCATCAGGAGTGGATCACCGGCTGCAAGACCGGCAAGCCCACGCTGTGCAACTTTGATTACTCTGGCGCCGAGATCGAGAACAACCTGTTGGCGCTGGTGGCTTACCGCACGGGCAAAAAGCTGGAATGGGATGCCGCCAACCTCAAGGCTACCAACTGTCCCGCCGCGGAGCAGTTCATCCAGAAGAAGTATCGTGACGGATGGACGCTCAACGGCTAAGCAAGATCATAAGCCAAACGCCGTGATTGACCACGGCGCCGGTGTCCCTGTCAGCACAGCTTCAGCCTTCGGGTTGAGTTGCCGCAACCGCGATCAGGCGTAACGGCCTTCGTCTTTCGCGGCCTCAATCATCGCGACGACGTTCTCGCGCGGCGTGCCTTTCTCGAGATAGTCGGAGGTCGAGAAGATGTAACGGCCGCCTGGCTTGCCAATGCGGACGATCTCACGTGTGGCGGCATCCACTTCCTTTGGCGTGGCGCGTTTGAGGAAATCCACCTGATCGAGGTTGCCAAGCAAACAGAGGCGGTCGCCGAGCACCGCCTTCGCGTCGGCAAGCTTGTTGTCGCCACGGGGCGGCTCGCTGACGGTTTCCCAGACGGTCATGCCCAGTTCGCGGTAGTTCTCATAGAGAATCTTCGCGCAACCGCAGTTGTGATAGACGCTGAACTTGCCGGCGGCGTGGATGGCGTCGATCATTCGTTTTTCATACGGCAGGACAAATTGCCGGAAGAAATCCGGCCCGGTGGTCGAGCCGCCGGCCATGTGGCCTTGGATGCCGATGCAGTCAATCGCCGTCTCGCCGAGCGCCGCGCTGTAGGCGCACATCCCATCGGCCACGCCGCTCATCAGCGCGCGATAGGATGCCTCGTCCATGTAGGGTGCGATGTAGAAGTTGTCCATGCCGCACAGGTCGGCGCAGAAGTTGAAAACGCCCGCGAATCCCCACGGCGCGAGCACGCCGCGGTCGCCGAGGATGCGCCGCCAGGTGTCGGCGGTTTCGCGCATGAAGCAGCGGTCCTCGTTGTCGAGTGCCGGCAGCCATTTCAGGAACGCCTCCGTATCGTCCGCGTCTTGCAGGAGAGTCCGCGTGACGTGAAACCGCACACCGGTGGTGGCCGCACCGCTGTCGGGACCGGTCTCCTCCTGCACAAGCGTCCGCGTCGGCGTGACGATTTCCAGACGCCGCTGGATCATACCGTCGCTGCGCGTCTCGGTGCGGCGGAGTTCCCAGTTTGGATGACTGCGCCGGAAGAAGTGCGGCGCTTCCAGTGCGCGATGCTTCGCCATCAAATCGAAGTCGAGTTCATTGGCCAGTTCTGTGGCGTCAATGACCCGGTCGAGCTTCGGCTTCTGTGGATAGTAGAAGGAGAGGTATTCCTCCTGCACGAACGGCGCGACCGGCACGCGGTCGGCGATCTTGCCGCGGAGGGTGGTTAGAAGGCGTTCGCGCGGTGTCATGGTATTGTCGTAATCGCCGCCGTAAGGCGGCGGACGCGCGGCTTGCCGCAACGCCTCCGCCTTCTCACATCGGCGGCTACAGAAGCTGTTTTTAGACCTTGTCCGGCACCACAAACGGCGCGCGGTATTCGCGCGTGAGCATCGCGTTGGCTTCCTTGTCGTGCGGGAAAGTCATCGTCGCCGGATCGAACTCCAGGCTGCGGCCCAGCCGATAGGAGATATTGCCGAGATGAATAAGCGCGCAGGAGTAGAAGCCCTCCTGGATGCTTTGATTGAATGTCTCCGGCTTCGGGTCGCGGATGGCGTTGACGAAGACCTCGTAGTGATTGCCCGCGCCCTTGCCGGTCGGACCGGCCTCGCGTTTCTCGCCGAGGAACGTGCGCCACTCGTTGACGTTCTTGGCCATGTAGCCTTTGGAGCCGAAGAACAGGTTCCCGACGGTGTTGCCGGCGCTGGTGGCCTTGTAGCCATCCGTGCCGGCGTTCTTCATCCACATCGCGTCTTCGCTGTTGCCGATCCAATGCCGCACTTCGAACTGGAGAATCTTCTTCTTGTCGCCGCCGCCCTTGGGGTTCGGGAACTCGAACATCGCCATCAACACGTTCGGCGTCTGCTGGTCGTCGTTGAACATGACGTGGCCGCCCATCGCGCTGATTTTCGTCGGGAGCTTCACGCCGAGACCCCAGCGGGCGATGTCCATCTCGTGCACGCCCTGGTTGCCCATATCGCCGTTGCCGTAGGCCCAGTTCCAGTGCCACTCGTAGTGGAAGCGGTTTTTGTTGAACGGCCGCGCTGGCGCGGGGCCTTGCCAGAGGTCGTAATGGACGCCCTTCGGCACCGGCTCGTCCTCGAAGTGGCCGATGGTCTTGCGCCACTTGTAACACATGCCCTTGGCCATATAGACCTCGCCGAGCCCGCCTTCTTCGAGGAACTGTGCCATCGTCTGCGAGCACGGGTTGCTGCGTTGTTCAGCGCCGTCCTGGACGAGCACACGGTACTTCTTCGATGCCTCGACGAGCTTGCGGCCCTCGAAGAAATTGTGGCAGCACGGTTTCTCGACCGAGACATGTTTGCCGGCCTGGATGCCATAGATTGCCGCGAGCGTGTGCCAGTGGTTCGGCGTGACGACCGAGAAGCCGTCAATCTCCTTGTCCTCGACCATCTTCCGGATATCGGTGTAGGTCTTCGGCGCGGGGCGATTCTTCTTGGTGAAATGCTTGGCGATGACCTCCGGGAAAAGGTTCTCATCAATGTCGCACAGCGCTGCCACCTCGACGTTGGGCAGTTCGTTGTAAGCCCTGATGTGGCTTTGGCCCATGCCGTGAATGCCAACGACAGCAAGGCGGACACGGTTGTTGGCGCCGGCCCACGCGCGGTGGGTGCCGATGAGCAATGCGCTGGTGGCGATGCTCCCTTGTTTGAGGAAATGGCGACGGGTCATCATGATGGGGGTTCCTTTCTCTAATCTGTTGTGAACGACTTCCACCAGCGTTCGAGCGCGGCGGCATCGCCGGCGGCGTTGTGGACCAGCACGCGGTAGCGCAGCCGCATCGTCGCGCCGGCCTTCAATGTCATCGGTTTCTGGTAGATCAGCGCGGGACTGAAATAAGGATGGCTCTCGTTGAGATACCATGCCGTGGGATAACGCGGATTGGCTGGATGATCGAACACGGCAATGCCGGCGACCGTGCCCTTTTTGGTCGGGCCGGAGAAATCCACCCAGCGCGCGCTTTTCCCGTTGCCTTCGTCGGAGTTGTGCGCGCCCTCGCTTGTCAGGAAGCTCCAGCCGGTGGTTCCCTTTGGAAAACGCAGCGACAAGCCAGCGTAACCGCCGCTCTTGGCCTTGGGCGGCGTGCGGTCGAGCGTGATGTCTGCGTCGCCGACGGTGAACTTCGCGTCCCAGTCAATCGCATACGAGCCATCCGCTCTTGGCGCGATGAATTCCAGCACGCGCGTTTCACGCAGCACCGGCGGCTGGCCGGGCGGGGCATACTCGATGGCCATCTCGGCGCGCGCGGAGAAATCATCGCCGCGGCGGAAGCTGGCGGACTTGATGTTGGTGCGGCCGGCGCTGAGGCCGGTCTTCTTGTCCACTTCCCAGTAATTGATCCCGTTGATGTATTTCCAGGCGAACCACAGACTGTGGTGCCAGACGTGGTCGGCGGGAGAGTTCGCAGTCAGTTCGGTGCCGTCGATCGTGGCGAGCGGGTAGATGTAGGGCTTCGGCTGCGCGGGGTCGCACACAGCGCGCCAGACGGGCAGAGAGGTGCCCTTGTTGATGAGGACCAGACCGGTGTCGTTCGGCATCGCTTCCCAACCGAACGCGGAGGCTGCGGTTTTCTCAGCCGCGCCTGCAACAAACCCGTGGATGCAGAGCAAGCTCACCAGAATTGCCATGACTGAAACGCCGCCGCAGCAACGGTCTTTCACCATGAACCGCCTTCTGCCGACGCAGTCGCCTGAATGTGGGAGGGGCCTCAGCGCCCCGACGGCGCCCGCGCCGCCATAGCCAAGCCATCGACTTCGCTGCCACAGTCGGGGCGCTGAGGCCCCTCCCACATTCAGGAAGCGTTGTTCTGGCTGAGTCGTTCTCATCGTCGCCGTTACTTCGAGAGTTCGCGCAGCTTGATGTTGCGGAACCATGCTTCGTCGTGGTGATCGGTCAGCATGATGTGGCCTTTGATCTTCTGGCCGAAGTCGGGATATTTCTTGAACTTGCTCTCTGCGACGGCGGCTTTGACAGTGTCGCTGCCGAGTTCGTATTCGATGGCCTTCTTGCCGTTTAGCCAGTGCTCCACGTGGTTGCCCTTTAGCAGGATTCGGGAACAGTTCCATTCGCCCGCCGGCTTGTAGCCCTTGTCCGCCACCGGCGGCAACACTTCATAAAACGAGGCCGTGTGGTCCTTCGCGGGTTTCTTGGCCCACTTCTCGAACTCATCGTCGAGCATCTGATACTCGTGGCCGGGCGCGGAGGGCCGTTGCTCGGTAACGAGATACTTCACGCCGTTGTTGCCGCCTTTCTCAATGCGCCACTCCCACGTCAGTTCGAAGTCGTCATACTGCTTCACAGTGATGATGTCGCCGCCTTTGACACCGACGAGTTTTTTCAACAGGCCGTTTTCAACTTTCCAGCCGGGGCCGATCTCACCCGTGCCTTTGGGCGTCTTGTAGGCGCGCCAGCCGGCGAGCGATTTGCCGTCGAAAAGCAACTGCCAGCCAGCGGCCTTTTCTTCGGCGGTCAGCGTGTTCGGCGGGTCGGCTGCCAGGAGGGGCAGGGCGGGGATCAGGGTGAGGAGTGCAAGCGCCAGAGACTTGGGCAGAGGTTTCATAATATTCTCGCGGGCTGCCGGTTACTTAAGCAGGTTTGACATCTTTCGCCAAGCAGCCATTGAACCGGTCAGCAGCGTTTTGGGGTCGCCCTTGATGTTGTAGCACTGAAGGCCGATCGGGCCTTTGAAGCCGACGGCCTTGAGCTTCTTCAATACGATGCCCACGTCGTAGGTGCCCTTGTCGAGCGTCTGGATGATGCGCGGCATTTCCTTCTTCGACGCGCCGCTGTCGGCTCCGTTGATGGTGGCCACGAACATGTGTGGCGCGGCCTCTTCGATGAGCGCCGGGATGCGCGCCTCGGCTTCGTCCAGCAACGCATGGCAAAGGTTGAATGTCAGGCCGACGTTCTTGCGGTTCACCTTCTTGACGACGCGCAACGCGTCCTCGACGCGGTGGACCCACATGTTGACGTGCGGGTAGATGGCGATGCGGAGGCCGTTGGCCTCGCAGAGGTCCGCCAGCTCTCGCAGGCCGGCCACGGCGATGTCGTCGCCGGCGGGGTCGGAGTTTTTGAACTGCTTGCTGGTCATGTTTGGCCAGATCATCGTGTCGGTGCCTTTGCAGAGCGCGATGATCTCCTTCAACTCCGGTTTGTAAACCAGCTTGCCGTCCTTGAGTTCGAGGTTGGCGTAGATGACGAAGCATTTCATTCCGCGCTGCCGGCAACCGTCGAGGACCTGTTTGACGCGCTCAGGCGCGTCGGTGCGCCACGCAAGTCCCGCGAAACCGATCTCCTTCGCGAGGTCCAACTGCGACTCGATGGTCTTGAGGTTTTCGCCGCGCAAGCCGTTGTCGAAAACGAAGAACGGATTCGTCTCGGCGTTTGCCACTATGGCTGTCAGCGCAATGACGGAGGCAAGAATGCAGGTTCTCATAGTTTGTCAAAGCTCCATGGCGCGCGCATCGGCGGACGCTTGGCCAGTTTGTTGGCGTCGTCGTTGTGGGCGAACACTTCCTTGTCGGGGTCCCACGCGAGTTTCACTCCGCCGAGCTGGATGGCGATATGGGCGAGGTGGCAGAGCGAGGTGGTGCGCTGGCCGACTTCCTCGTCCTCCAGTGTTTGTCCGCGCGAACGCACGGCGTCTATGAAATCCTGCTTCTCGCTCTTGAGCGGGAAGTGCAGTTCTTCGGGGCCGATTTTCTCCTTGAGGATCGCTGGGTCGCTGGCTTTGAGCCGCTCGGGCGAGAGCTTGCTGGCCATATAGTTGACGTGGATCCAGCCTTTGTCGCCCTCGAAGCGGACGTGAGGTTCGCCCATCTGGTAGAACAGCTCGATGCCGTTGGCGAATTTGTACCAAGCGTCGAAGCTCTCCAGCACGTTCCAAACTTTGCCATCGTGGAATTTGCCCGTGGCCTTAATCTCGACGGGGCCGGTGCGCTCGGTGCCGGCGCCCCACTGGCCGATGTCGTTGAGGTGGGTGCCCCAGTTGGTGATCATGCCGTCGCAGTAATCGAGGCTGCGCATCCAGCCGGGACGGCTCTTGAGGTTCTGCGGCGTGTGGACGCGCTTCTGCATGTAGGGGACCTTCGGCGCGGGGCCGAGCCAGAGATCGTAGTCGAGGTTCGCGGGCGGCTCGGTCACCGTTTCGGGTTCGTCGGGAAACTGCTCCTTGGGCGAGCCGGTGCGGACGACGCGGACCTTGCCGATGCGGCCGTTGCGGACCAATTCAGCGGCGCGGTGCATCGGCTCCAACGAGCGAAACTCGCTGTCCACGCGGAAAACGCGCTTATGCTTCGCGACCTCGCTGGCGAGCAGGCGGCCCTCGTCAATGTAGCGGGTGATCGGCTTCTCCAGCGCCACGTCCTTGCCGGCGCGCACAGCGGCGACGGCCATAGGCACGTGCCAATGGTCCTGTGTGGAGATCATCACCGCGTCAATGCCCTTGTCGGCGAGCAGTTCCCGGAAGTCCTTGTAAGTCGCGCAGCCTTTGAAGCTGCCATCCTTCTTCTTCGCGCAAGTGTCCTCGATCAGCTTCTTCGCCTGCGCCATGCGCCATGAGTCCACGTCGCATACGGCGACGGCTTGGACGCCGGCGACTTTGAGGAAGCCGGGAATGTTGGCGTAGTAGCACTGCCGCCCGCAGCCGATGAAGCCGATGGTGACGCGGTTGCTGGGCGCGTTGGCGCCGAACACCGATGTGGGCAGGATGGTGGGCGCGCCGGCGATGCCTGCGATGGCGGCGGAGGCGCGGCGGAGGAACGAACGTCGGGTGAGGGGGAGATGAATGTGGCTCATGGTCGTCGTGGTGATTGAGTGGGCGCTTTCATAGCCACACGACCGGGCGCGTGGAACAACAAACTGCTAGCATTAGCCGGCTTTGCCCGGTGCTGCTACTTTGCGTGCGGTGACGCCAAAGAACCGTTTGAACGCGCGGCTGAAATCGTTCGCGTGACGGTAGCCCAACTCGAACGCCACCTGCTTGGCCGGCAACCGCCCGTCGCGCAGTTTCACGCGAGCCAGCTCCATCCGCCAGCGAAGCAGGAAGCTCCGGGCGTTCTCGCCGCTGTGCTGGCGGAAAAGCTCGTTGAGGGCCGCGGGCGTCACTTGCAGGTATTCGCACAGACGCTGCGCCGGCTGGCGCTCGGCGGGATTGTTGCGCAGAAACTCCAGCGCCAGCTTCATCCGATAACGCGAGTCCACCTCGGGCGGACGGTTTTCAGCGCGCGCCAGGGCGATGTCCAATTCCAGCCGCGCGCAGTGCAGCGACAGGACGGCGGCCTCGTCGGGCGTCGCGACTTCACGGACACAGTTCACGTGCAGCGCAGCGAGCCTGCGCAGAGTGGCGCGGTCCAGTTCGAAGCGGCGGAAACCGCCCCGTGGCGGCTGGAGGGAGGCGAGCGCGGGAGCCGAGCGCCACAGCCATGTCAGAATCCGGCTTGAACGGCGCGGCGAGTCGGTCCAGCCATACGCGCAGTCGGGATGGATGATGAGGACACTGCCGGTCCGCATTTCCACCAGACCGTCGCCGGTCACCAAGGTCGGCGTGCCCTCCAGAATGACCACATACACCCACCCATCGTGCATGGCAACCGGGATGGGACTGTCGCCAAACCATCGCTGGCCCCACGAAAGATAAAGCAGGTCCCATGCATCGGGGTTGCGCGGCAACCAGCGGGGCCGGCCAGCCGGAGGCAGATAGAGACGGCGAGGATAGCTCTTGCCGGGCATGACGTTCCTTCGAGTAACACAACCGCGTCCAGCCGGCAAGACTGCCGTCTGGCGAAACCACGGAGCGATCCCGGTGACAATCCGTGACACCAGTGACAACGACAATGTCAGACGGACGCCAAGAGTCGGCTTGCCGGCTCTTCTGCTTTGGCTACTCCGCCACCTTGCAGATGTATGTTCGCTCTGCCGTGTCCACGCGGATCAAGTCGCCCGGCCCGATAAACAGAGGCACCATGACCTCCAGTCCGCCCTCGAGTTTTGAGGTCTTGAAAGAGGATTGCGAACCTCCCTTTTGCGGAGAGGCAGTCTCGATGACCTTCAACACCACGTTTTCGGGAAGCTCGATGTCGAGCAGCTTGCCTTCGAGGTAGAAGGCTTTGTATGCCTCGTTCTCCTTTAGAAAACAGTGACGTTCGCCGACTTGATCGGCCGTCATGGTCACTTCGTCGTAGGTTTCGGAGTCGGTGAACACAAACTTGTCATCCTGATGGTAACTCAGTTGAACCATGCGGGTTTCCAGATCAGCGACAATCACGCGTTCGTTCTCGGAAAACAATCGCTCAACGACGCGGTTCGTGTTCAAGTTCCGCACCCGGACGTGCATCTTGTGCCGGGTTTGCGCGGTGCCGGAAGTGCGCAGGCTTTCGATCATGTGGGGAACGCCATCCAGCATCAGGGTGATGCCACGCCTGAATTCCGTGGATAATATGGTAGTCATCGTCAGTGCCGACTCGATTCGCCGGACCCTTCCATCCACGCTGCGAACGAATGGAATGCGATCCGCGGGGTGGGAGGGCTGCTATTTCTTTTTGTTGGCCGACTGTTTGGCAAACACTGCCTGCTGTTTCTGTTGTTTTGCCTGGTCGGCTTTGGCCTGTTTCTGCGACGACTGCTTGTGAACCGCTTTGGGAGATTTATCGCCCATGATTGGGATGCCTTTCATCTGCGGGTTATTCTGGCCGGCGGAATAATTGGTTTCCCCGCCGACACGCAACATTAACTGATCCGGTCAGGATGTGCGAACAATACTGTGGGGCATATCTCGATTCCGGATTGCAGACCTCTTCCGGGCCGAAACGTTCCCTGCCGGGATGCCGGGCATCCTGCTCTTAAAGAGCGAGCTTGCTGACAACCACACGGGGTCAGGAGCGGCGACTGCCGCGGCTGCCACCGTGGCCGCCACCGTAGCCGTGACCGCCACCGCCACCGCCGAAGCCGCGACCGCCGTCACCATGACCGCCGCCAAAGCCGCCGCCACCGCCGCGGGGGCGTTCTTCGCGAGGACGGGCTTCGCTGACGTTCAGAGCGCGACCATCAAGCTCCTTGCCGTTGAGCTCGGCGATCGCTTTGGTGGCTTCTTCCTGGGAAGCCATTTCAACGAATGCGAACCCGCGGGACTTGTTGGTCATCTTGTCCAGGATGAGGGCGCAGGATGTGACATTGCCGGCCGTTTTGAACAGCTCCAGAATGTCTCCTTCAGTGGTGTTGAACGACAGGTTGCCGACGAACAACTTTGTAGCCATTGTGCTTTCTCTTTTGTTTCGCTTGGAGAGTTCAGCGGTGACTGTTCCCGACGTTCGGGTTTCGGATTATCACCGGCTGTTCGAAGGCCGCTTGACGATCCACCGACTCACTGCAAAACACTGCCAACTAGATGAACTATTAACCGTTTTCGCTGGAATTGCAACGAAGCTGTTTTCCGGATCGTGGGTCAGATTGAAATCCGGCTGGCGCATTCAGGAGGATCTCCGTTCTCACGCTCCGTTTTTCTCGCCGCTGGCCACGCGCCTTCCCTATTTGCGAGGCAGACTTGATTTCTGGCAGGCGCAGAGAGACGATGCGCAACCTCTGATATTTCAAAGTGAATCTGAAGCAAGAACAAGGAACCGAAACCATGAAGCGAACCCGCCGACTTGAATTGACTCTCGGAATTTCCCTGCTGGCCGCCGTTGCATTGCTCGCGCCGCGCGCCGTGGCCGATGTGACGTTGCCGGCGATCTTCTCCGACCACATGGTGTTGCAAGCCGACACGCCCGTGCCGGTCTGGGGATGGGCCGAACCGGGCGAGGAGGTGACAGTGGATTTTGCCGGCCAGAAGAAGACAGCCAAGGCCGATGCAAACGGCAAATGGATGGTGAGACTCAACCCGATGCCCGTTTCTACGGAGGCCCGGACTCTCACCGTCCGCTCGCGAGCCACGAATCCCGAGTCACGGGTCACAGACATCCTCGTCGGCGAAGTCTGGCTTTGCTCCGGGCAGTCGAACATGGCGATGACGGTGAATCGCGCGAAGGATTTCGACAAGGAGAAGGCCGCGGCCAATCTGCCGAAGATTCGCCATTTCCGCGAGTCCTCCAGCGCGTCGCCGACGCCGCAGGAAAAAGGCAAAGGCCAGTGGGAGCTGTGCAGCCCGGACACGGTCGGCGGTTTCTCGGCCACGGCTTATTTCTTTGGCCGCGATCTGCACCGCAAACTCGGCGTGCCGGTCGGCCTCATCAACTCGTCCGTCGGCGGCACGCCGGTGGAGGCGTGGACAAGCCTGCAGGCGCAGAAGGATTTCGCCGAGTTGAAGCCGCTGTTTGAAAGCTGGGAGAAGAGGCAGGCCACGTGGAATCCTGACAAGGCGAAGGCTGCCTACGAGAAACAACTCGCCGCGTTCAAGGATGCCGTGAAGAAAGACAAGTCTGGCGCCGGCAAGAAGCGGCGTGCGCCAC
This sequence comes from Verrucomicrobiota bacterium, assembly GCA_016235595.1. Taxonomy (GTDB): domain Bacteria; phylum Verrucomicrobiota; class Verrucomicrobiia; order CAIQCK01; family CAIQCK01; genus CAIQCK01. The sequence continues at coordinate 45,989 of JACRJX010000039.1, read as the reverse complement.
GTCCGCCGGTGGAGCCGCGACTCGATTCACACCATCCGGCAACCTTGTTCAATGGCAAGATCGCGCCGTGGATCCCCTACGCCATCCGCGGCGCCATCTGGTATCAGGGCGAGAGCAACGCCGGCCAGGGCCATCTTTACCAACTGCAACTCTCGACGATGATCAAGGATTGGCGCGCGCGCTGGGGGCAGGGCGACTTCCCGTTCGCGTGGGTGCAATTACCGAACTTCCATGCAGCGCAGAAGCAGCCCGTCGAGGACACCGGATGGGTGCTCGTGCGCGAGGGGATGCTGAAGACGCTCGCGCTGCCGAATACCGGCATGGCCATCACCACCGACATCGGCGAGGCCGATGACATTCATCCGGTGAACAAACAGGACGTCGGCAAGCGGCTTGCGATGTGGGCGCTGGCGGACGTTTACAAACAGAAAGGCATCGCCTCCTCCGGCCCGCTCGCCTGCGGTCACAAGATCAACGACAGCGAAGTGACCATCACGTTCAAACACACCGATGGCGGCCTGGTCGTCAAGATCGGCGAGGCGCTGGTCACTCCGCGTGAGGATTGGCCTTCCACCACATTGCCGGAGGGCGGCTTTGGCCAGATTCGCGGCTTTGCCGTCGCCGGAGCCGACAAGCAATGGCATCGGGCCTACGCGAAGATCGTCGGCGACACCGTGGTCGTGAAGTCACTCGAAGTGAAGCAGCCCGTTGCCGTCCGCTACGGGTGGGCCGACAATCCCGACTGCAATCTCTTCAACCGCGCTGGTATTCCGGCGTCGCCATTCCGCACGGACGACTGGAAATAAGCGGGTCGCGCACATCCAGCGATCCGCCACGCGCGGGTGCGGTTCGAAGCGGCGGACACTGAGAGGCGTGTTTTGAATGTGGGAGGGGCCTTAGTGCCCCGACTGTCTTGGTTTGTCGGCCTCGCGGATCGGGGCGCTAAGGCCCCTCCCACATTCAGAAAGCCCGGCAAGCGATTGACAGCCAACGCCCTCGCGAAGTTCAGCTTTGTTGCAGCTTTCGCGCACCAGACTTGATTTCCGGCAGGAGCAGAGAGACGATTCGCGGGCTCTGGTGTTTGAAAGTGAAACCAGATCAAGAACAAGGAACTGAAACAATGAAGCGTATCCGCCGACCTGAACTGACTCTCGCCATTTCCCTGCTTGCCGCCGCACTGCTCGTGCCTGCGCTCCACGCTGACGTGCGGTTGCCGGCGATCTTTTCCGACCACCTTGTGTTCCAGCGCGACGCCAGCGTGGCCGTCTGGGGCTGGGCGGAACCGGGCGAGGAGGTGGCGGTGGAGTTTGCCGGCCAGAAGAAGACGGCCAAGGCTGACGCGAAAGGCAAATGGATGGTGAAACTCGACCCCATGCCCGCCAGCACCGAGGCGCGGACTCTCACCGTCCGCTCACAAGCCACGAATCACGAATTACGCGTCACGGACATCCTTGTCGGCGAGGTCTGGCTCGGCTCGGGCCAGTCCAACATGGCGATGACGGTGCAGTCGTCGAACAACTTCGAGCAGGAGAAGGCCGCGGCGAATTTCCCGCAGGTCCGCATGTTCACCGTGGATCGCAATCCACAACGCACGCCACAGAGCGACTGCAAAGGCTCGTGGAAATTGACCACGCCGGAGAATGTCGGGCCGTTTTCCGCGGCGGCGTATTTCTTTGGCCGCGAACTGCACCAGAAGCTCGGCGTGCCCGTTGGCCTCATCAATTCCTCCTACGGCGGCACCGACATCGCCGCGTGGACCAGCGAGGACGTGCAGATGAAGGTGCCGGAATTGAAGGCGGCGTTCGAGAATTGGGCCAGGAACGACGCGGCGTATGTGCCGGAGAAGGCCATGGCCGTCTACGAGAAGCAACTCGCTGCTTGGAAGGAGAAAACCAAGAAAGCTCGCGCCGCTGGCGAGAAACCGCCGCGCGCGCCGCAGAAACCGGTCCAGCCGCGCCTCAGCCAGAACCATCCCGCCAACCTTTACAACGGCATGATCGCACCCATTCTGCCCTACGGCATTCGCGGGGCGATTTGGTATCAGGGCGAGCACAACGCCAACCCCGTCGGCGGCTTGCTCTACGCGAAACAGCTCCCGCTGCTCATCAAGGATTGGCGCACGCGCTGGGGTTATGAATTCCCGTTCGCGTGGGCGCAGTTGCCGAACTTCAACCGGCCTGGCGACGGCTGGATGCTCGTGCGCGAGTCCATGCTCAAATCGCTCTCGGTGCCGAAGACCGGCATGGCCATCATCATTGACATCGGCGACCCGCAGGACATTCATCCGAAGAACAAACAGGATGTCGGCAAGCGGCTCGCCCTCTGGGCACTCGGCACGGTCTACGGCGAGAAAGTTTCCGCCGTCTCCGGCCCGCTTCCGGCCGGGCACAAGATTCGCGGCAGCGAGATCGTGCTGTCGTTCACGCATACCAACGGCGGCCTCGTTGCCAAAGGCGGCGCGCTGAAATGCTTCGTGATCGCGGGCGCTGACAAGCAGTGGAAACCCGCCACCGCGCGCATCGAGGGCGACAAGGTGATCGTGTCGAGCCCCGACGTGCCGAAGCCAGTCGCGGCGCGTTACGCGTGGCTGGATAATCCCGACTGCAACCTTTTCAACGGAGCCGGCCTGCCCGCGTCACCGTTCCGCACCGACCACTGGCCGGTGGAAGAACAGCCGGCGCAGCCGAAACGCAAGTAAGTTCCCAAGCCACAACTCAAAACCAACAGGCAAACCATCATGAAAACACGACTCATCACCCTCACCGCCGTTCTTGCACTGCTGCCGATTGGCTGCGCAACGCAGAACGCCAAAGAAGGCGGCACAGCCTTGAAACCGATCTTTGACGGTAAAACGCTCGACGGCTGGGCCACCAAGGGTGGCACAGCGGAGTATCGCGTTGAGGACGGCTGCATCGTCGGCAAGACCGTCGAGGGCAGCCCGAACACGTTCCTCTGCACCACGCGCGATTACGCGGACTTCGTGCTGGAGTTCGAGGTGAAGTGCGCCGTCGAGTTGAACTCGGGCTGCCAGATTCGCAGCCACGTTCACGAGAAGGACTGGACCGACCCGGCGAACCCGAAGCGCGTCCGCAAAGCCGGCACCGTGTACGGCTACCAGTGCGAGATCATGCATACCGGCGGGAACGCCGGTAATTTCTGGGACGAGGCGCGCCGGGCGAAGTGGCTCGACGACTTCAGCAAGAAGCCCGAGGCGCAGAAGGCGTTCAAGGACAACGAGTGGAACCACTATCGCATCGTCGCGCAGGGCGATCACATCCGCTCATGGGTCAACGGCGTCGCGGCGGCTGATTTTTGCGACAAGACCGACGCGAGCGGGTTCATCGGCCTGCAGGTTCACGGCATCAAGAAAGGCACCGGCCCGTTTGAGGTGCGCTGGAAGAACGTCCGCATCCGTGAATTGAAAGCAGGCGAAAAGGTGGAATAGTACCGGGGACATGAAGTGTGAAACGTGACGGGCTGAGATAACCGGGCTGTCCGGCTGCGTTTCACGTGGGACGTGCCATGAAAAAACTGTTGTTCGCTGTTTATGTGTGGCTGGTGGCGCTGGCTTGTAACGCCGCCCCCAACATCATCTTCGTCCTGATTGATGACATGGGCTGGACGGACCTTGGTTGTTTCGGCAGCAAGTTCTACGAGACGCCAAACATTGACCGGCTCTGTGCGCAGGGCATGAAGTTTACCGATGCCTACGCGGCCTGCACCGTCTGTTCGCCGACGCGCGCGGCGGTCATGACCGGCAAGTATCCAGCTCGGCTCCACATTACCGATTGGATTGCCGGCCACGAGCGGCCGTTTGCCAAATTGCGTATTCCCGACTGGCAGAAGCACCTGCCGCTGGAGGAAAAGACCATTGCCGAGCAACTCAAGGCCCGGGGTTACACCACCGCATGCATTGGCAAATGGCACCTCGGCGATGAGGAGTTCTTCCCTGACAAACAGGGCTTCGATTTCAACTTCGGTGGTTGCGCCGTGGGCGCGCCGCGCAGTTATTTTCCGCCCTACGGCGTGCCGGCGATCAAGGACGAGCATCCCGGCCAAATGCTCTCCGACCGGCTCACCGACGAGACGTTGAAATTCATCGAGTCGAACAAGAATCGGCCGTTCTTCATCTATCTGGCGCACTACGCTGTTCACACGCCCATCGGTGGCAAGCCGGAGGTCATCGAGAAATACAAGAAGAAGGACGCCGCCGGCCTCAAGCAGAACAACCCTGTCTATGCCGCGCTGGTTGAGAGCGTGGACGATAGCGTGGGCCGCGTGATGGCCAAACTCGCCGAACTGAAGCTCGACCAGAACACCGTCATCTTTTTCACCAGCGACAACGGCGGCCTCTACGGCACGGTGCGCAACGGCGTCTGGAACAAAGGCCCGACCGACAACTCCCCCCTGCGCTGGGGCAAAGGCTCCGCCTACGAGGGCGGCGTGCGCGTGCCGCTCATCGTGAAATGGCCCGGCGTGACCCAACCCGGCAGCGTCTGCGCCACGCCCGTCATCAGCGTGGACCATTTCCCAACGATGGCCGCCATGGCTGGCGCAGATGCGTCGCCCGCCGTGGACGGCGAGAGCCTGGCGCCGTTGCTCAGGGGCAGCGGGCTGCTGAAACGCGACGCGATCTACTGGCACTACCCGCACTATCATCCCGGCAGCGCCACCCCTTACAGCGCCGTGCGTGCGGGTGACTGGCGGTTGATCGAGTTCTTCGAGGACAACCACGTGGAGCTTTACAACCTCAAGGACGACATCGGCGAGCAGCACGATCTCGCCTCGAAGATGCCGGAGAAGGCCGCCGAGCTTCGCAAGAAGCTCCAAGCGTGGCGCGAGTCTGTTGGCGCACAGTTGCCAGCAGTCAACCCGAATGCCGACGCCGAAAAAGACAAAGCCCCGCCGCCGCGCAAGGGCAAGGGCGGCGGCAAACGTCAGGCGAAGCCAACTGCGGAACTCGACCAAGCGGTGGCGGAATCCTGACCGGGAGACTTCTACGGTTCCCGGTCCTCGGATATCAACTCAAACAGGGAGGATACGCTCTCGGGAACGGAACGTGGCCGTCCCGTTTTGGTGTCCACGAAGACCCAGTCAGTTTCGCCCTCCGCGAGCACGGTGTCATCAATCGATCTGAAAAACTTGTATCGTCTCGACGAGCGGACCTTCCTGAAGTTGCACACCCACGTCAGAGCCACGACCCGATCACCGGCAAAAGCGGGGCGCAGGTATTCAATACGGTGAGAACGGGCCACCCATGTTGCGCCGGCTTCCTTGGTCGCAGCGGTGCAGCCGACGCTGTCTGAGTGCATCACAGCCACGTCCTGCATCCACTTCACGTATTCCACGTTGTTCACATGCCCGTTCTCGTCCACCGAGGCTGGCAGCACCGTAAACTCGTGCCGGTAAATTCCATTCGCTGTTGAATCCATAAGCATCTGTTCCTGAAGTCCCGAAGAATACGATAAACCGGCGCATTCGTTAAGCCAAACCGCGGCTTCACCGCCAGTTCCTACAAAATTCAGCGGCGATGAATGTTCAGCAGGCTCGCCCGTCTAATCCCCCCAATAACCGAGACGGATTTTGCGTTAATGATTTAAGCACGGAGAAAATACATACATGCACCGCGTTGAGATAGACCCAACGGCCCATCTGCTTACGATCAGCTGGGCGGGGCACGTTGATTTGGAAGAAACGAGGCGATGTTGCGAAGAAGTTCAGAAGCGTTTGGACGGGATAGAGCCGCGAGGCCGGGTCCTGACGGATTTGAGCCGTTTGGAATCCATGGATCATGAGTGCGCGATTCACATTGACCGGATCATGGAGCTTTTCCATCGGCGCGGTGTGGATACGGTCACAAGGATCATTCCCGATCCCTACAAGGATGTCGGGTTCAACATCATGTCCTTGTTCCACTATAATTATCACCACGGTGTTCACATCATGACGTGCAAGAACATGGAAGAGGCGAGGCGGATTCTGCGCTCGTAACGACATGCGTTACCCCGGTCCGGGGGGGTGGAAAGGCGCGGACAGATCGGAGAAGGGAAGGGGGCGCTCTGGCAGATGATGCCCGGGATGGTTTTCACATTTGCGCCCATTTGAACCTCGAACCTGCAAAACGTGGTTGAACTTTGGCCGCAGAACCCTAGACTGCGGCGCATCATGAAAGTTCTTGTTTGTGATCCTATTGCCAAACGCGGCGTTGAGGTGCTCCGGCAGACGCCCGGGTTGACTGTTGAAGAGCGTCACGGCCTGAAAGGCGCCGATCTGCTTGCCGCCGTCGCCGATGTCGAGGCGATCGCGGTCCGCAGTGAGACCAAGATCACCCGCGAGGTGCTCGCTGCGGCCAAGAAACTCCGCGTCGTCGGCCGCGCAGGCGTCGGCGTGGACAACGTGGACGTGGAGGCAGCCACCGAGCGCGGCGTGATCGTCATGAACACGCCCGGCGGCAACACCATTTCCACCGCCGAACATACGATCTCGATGATGATGGCGGTGTCGCGGAATATCCCGCAGGCGTGCGCCACGCTCAAGGGCGGCAAGTGGGACCGCAAGTCGTTCCAGGGTGTGGAGCTTTACAACAAGACCCTCGGCATCATTGGCACCGGCCGCATCGGCGGCGAGGTAGCGCGGCGCGCGGTGGCGTTTGGGATGCGCGTGCTGGCCTATGATCCTTACCTGACGATCAGCCGAGCCAAGGCGTTGCAGGTCGAGATGGTGGAACTGGACGAGATTTTCACGCAAGCCGATTTCATTACCGTCCACACGCCGCTGACCGACCAGACCCGCGGCATCGTCAACAAGGCTGCGTTCGAGAAGATGAAGAAGGGCGTGCGCATCGTCAACTGCGCCCGCGGTGGTCTCGTCAACGAAGCCGACCTCATCGAGGCCATCAAGGCGGGCAAAGTTGCCGGCGCCGCGCTCGATGTGTATGAAACCGAGCCGCTGCCTGCGGACTCGCCGTTGTTGAAACTGCCGAACATCATCGTCACGCCGCACCTCGGGGCAAGCACCAGCGAGGCGCAGGAGAGCGTCGGCATCGAGATCGGGCAGGCCATCGCCGAAGTGCTGGGTGGCGGCGGCATCCGCAACGCGGTGAACATGCCGAGCCTCGACGCCAAGACGCTGGCGACGCTGAAGCCCTATATTGATTTCGCCGAGAAACTCGGCCGTTTGCTCGCGCAGACAGGCCCGCGCCGCTGCGAGAAGCTGGTGGTTCACTACTCCGGCCGCGTTTCGGAGATGGACACCAATCCCATCTCGCGCTCCGTGCTGGTCGGCTTCCTGCGCAGCGCCGAGGGGCGTGAGGTGAACTTCGTCAACGCGCCCATCATTGCCTCCACCATCGGCCTGAAGGTCGAGGAAACTCGCTCCAGCGCGCAGAGCGACTATGCGGAATTGATTACCGTCGAGTCGCACACCGGCGGTCAGCGCGCGAGCGTGAGCGGGACATTCTACGGCTCGTTGAACAACCCGCGTATCGTGCGGCTCAACGATGTGCCCGTGGAGAGCGTGCCCAAAGGCGTGCTGTTCATCATGCAAAACAAGGACCGCCCCGGCATCGTTGGCTGGATCGGCACCATCATGGGCAAGCACAAGGTCAACATCGCGCAGATGACACTCGGCCGCGACAAGCGCGGCGGCACGGCATTGACTCTTGTCAACCTCGACAGCGAACCCAGCGAGGCGTTGCTGGCAGAGATCAAGGCTGACAAGGACATCTACGGCGTGACCGTGGCGAAGCTGTAAGCAAAGACGAACGGTTTTGCCGGCGCTTGAAGGCGGCGGAAGGGAACGCGGAAGTCTTGTGTCTTCTGGCGGCCGGAAGATGGCGCTTTTGCCCCTGTTCTGAAAGGGCGATCCTCATTGCGACACGGGTCGCACGCATCGCTTCAACTGCGATAGGCGTTCGCCGTTTCTGCGGCGATGCGGTCCCACGTAAACCCTCGCTCCACGGCGGCGCGACCGTTTTGCCCCATCCAACGTGCGCGATCCCAGTCGCTCAGCAGTTCCGCCATCGAACCGGTCAATTCCGGGACCTGCGACGCGGTCTTCAAGCCAGTGACGCCGTGCCAGACGAACTCGTTCGGGCCGCCGTGGTTCGGCGCCACGACCGGTTTGCCGGCACTCCAGGCTTCGAGGATCACCAACCCGAATGGCTCGTTACGGCTCGGCACTGCCACCACATCGGCAGCCTGGAACATTTCCACTAATCCCTGCCCGGTGCGATGTCCGACAAAGCGGCAGATATCATCCACCTTCAGTTCCTTCGCCCGTTGCTGCAACCGCCAGCGCAAGTCGCCGTCGCCCATGAATACGTAACGCGCCTTCGAGTTGGCTCCGCGCAACTCCGGCAGCGTTTCCATCAGGATATCCGGCCCCTTTTGCTGGGTCATGCGCCCGCTGAAGAGCACCATCGGTTCCCACGGCCCGATGCCGATTTGCATCTTGAGCGGTCCCGGATCAAACGGTCCGTCGAAGTGGTGATAGCTGACACCGTTATAGATCACCGTGATCTTCTCGAGCGGCACTTGATAGATCCATACCAGTTCGTCACGCAGCGCACTGGAAACGGTGATGAGCTTCGCCGCCTCGTAGCAACCGCGCCACTCCATGTCGCGAATCTGACGGCAGCGGCCTTCGTAGAAATTGTTCCCGTTCCGGCCGTAATCGGTGGAGTGCATCGTTAGCACAAACCGCCGATCCCGGCCTTTCTTGGCCCATTCGCCGGCCGGCGCGGTGAGCCAGTCGTGGCAGTGGACGACATCGAACGGCGTGTGGAGATAATCCTCCGTTTGCCAGATCGCGTTGATCATCGCGCGGTTCATGTCGAGGATTTCCGTGACGAAGTCCCGGTTCAACGCGTGCGCGACGCGATGGTAGTGAACGCCGTAGATGCGCTCGTAAGCGAGTTGCAGGGGGCCGCGGCGGGTGAAAACGTGGACCTCGTGGCCGGCGCGTTCAAGGCCGGCAGCCAGCTCCGTCACGTGAACCGCGAGGCCGCCGACCGCGATCGAGTGCAAGGACTCCCACGCGCAAAGGGCGATGCGCATAGCGTTGGTGCTCTTCCCGGTCTGGCTCAGCTTACTTCCAACACGTTGTTAAGCGATCCAAACTGGTTGGGCGTGGTGCGCACATTGTTGGGGTCGTTCACCCACTCGCCGTCCACCAGGAACTTGTATTGATAGGTCCCGGGTCTCAGATCCAGCGTAATCTTCCAAACGCCATCGGTCTTGCGCATCGCGAACGTCGTCATTTCCCATGCGTTGAAGTCGCCGGCAACGTTAACAGCCTTCGCCAACGGCGCATCGAAACTCAGTTGCACTTTACGCGTTGCAACGGGCACGACGGTCGGTGGCGCGATGACAGGCGCGGGCGGCACCGGCCTTGGCAAGGTGGGCGGGGCGGGTTTCGCAGGTTGCACCGGCGCGGGCACTGAAGGTTTGGCTGCAACGGTCGTGACTGGCGCTGAGGCCGGTTTCGCGGCTCCTGCCGCCGCTGCGGCGGCGCTTACACGCGCGCAGGCTTCCGGCGGCAACGGTGCGGGGGCTGTTTTCTTCGTCTGACGACCGCCGCTGGCGCGTTTGCCGGTTGCTGACTTTTTAGGTTCAGTTTCCATATCTTCTCCTCCCCAAAACTTTCTTGCAATTGGTGCGGTCGAGAGGAGTTGAACCTCCACGGTGTTGCCACCACTAGGTCCTGAGCCTAGCGCGTCTGCCATTCCGCCACGACCGCAATCGCACGCTGCCGTCAACGGCAGCTCAAAATGCGGCGGCACTATACCGACCCCCCCCTCAGCGTGACAACCCTAAACTCCCGCTGTTTGGCATCACGCGGTTGGATTCGGGACACCGGTATTGTGAAAAGGACTGTGTTCTTCGTTGAAATCCGCCGCTACTGCCGTTAGATACAACCTGTACATGCATACGCGCGTCATCCGAAACATCGCAGGGATTTTCGTTTCAGCCGGCCTGTTCCTTGGCGCGGCCGCCTTCGCCGCCGACGCGCCCGATGCGGGGGATATCATGCGCCGTGTGCTGGCAAACCGGCCGGCCATCAGCCTCTGGCTCGAAGCCGAACTGACCATCCAGCGCCGCACCGCCGACCGTTACGACTTGCACATTTTCCTTAACGGCGATCTGAACCGGCTTCGCACCGTTTATCGCGTTACCGACCCGAAGGAAGCCGCCGGCACGACCGTGTTGATGATCGAGGCCGGCGACACATGGCTTTGCGAGAAGAACAAGGCCGAGCCGCGCAAGCTCACGCCGGCCGAGCGAGCCGCGCCATTTCTCGGCAGCGACTTTGGTTACGAAGACCTGGAACTGGCTTTCCTGCGCTGGCCCAACCAGAAGTTTGTGCGCGAGAGCCGGCGGCTCGGATTCGATTGCTGGGTCATCGAAGGCACGCCTGCGTCCGGATCAGCCTCGCAATACCAGCACGTTCTCATGTGGGTGGACAAAAAATTCATGGCCATCGTCATCGCCGAGGCCTACGACGCAAAGAACAAGCTGTTGAAGAAATTCGAAATCGGGAGCGTTCGCAAACTTGACGACAAGGGCCACTATATTGTCGGCCAGATTGCACTGGAGAACGTGCAGAAAAAGTCCCGCACGGTCTTGCGCATTCGCGAAGACCACATGGAGCAGTTCGACCCCGCGCTGTTCGCGCCGGAGACGTTCGTCAAGACTGTGGTGACGCCGCCGAAGAAACCCTGACGCTGAAGGCAGGGGACTTGACGCGGCGCGCGGTTTGCCGGAAGATAATGCTGTCAGTGCCATGGACGAGAGCGTCCGTCGCAATCGGTGTTACTGCACTCGAATGAACCGGTACCAAGGAGATCTCATGAAAAATCGCACACACATCTCGTTTGTCCTGTGGAGCGTCTTGATGATGGTTTGTTGTTCCGCGGCCTGGAGCCAGAACCCGGCAACGCCTGCTGCCGAGTTTGGCAAGGCCAGGCTTTATGTCAGTCCGAGCACGGGTATCCAATATGCATTGATTCCGGCGGGAAAATTCGTGATGGGCAGCAACAAGGGCAACGCCGATGAGTTGCCGGTGCATGAGGAGGTGATCACCACGCCGTTTTACCTCGGCATCTTCGAGGTGACGCAGGAGCAATGGCAGAACATCATCGGCGACAAGCTGCCCAATCGCAGTGCCCACAAGGACCCGACAAACCTGCGGCTGCCGATGGAGTATCTCAGTCTCGCCAAGGCTCGCGCTTTTTGCGAACAACTGTCGGGGAAGGAAGGGCGGCTCTGCCGTCTGCCGACGGAAGTGGAATGGGAATACGCCTGCCGCGCTGGCTCGACGATGGCATATTGTTCGGGTGAGAGCAGCGACGATTTGGCCAAAGTCGCCTGGTATGCCGACAACGCCGCTAGCCAGACACACGAGGTCGGCCAGAAGCAGCCGAACGCGTGGGGCCTCTTCGATATGCACGGCAACGTCTGGGAATGGTGTGAGACGCGTTATTTCAACCGCTACGACCGGCACCTGAACAGTTCAGGAACGTGGGTGGCGCGCGGTGGCGCGGCCAATAGTCCCGCGCAGGATTGCCGTTCCGCGAAGCGCAGCGCGCTTCAGAATCTCGCCCAAAAGAAGGATGTCGGCTTCCGCGTGTTGATGGAGATCAAGTAGCACACGGCACGTGCCAGCCGCGTGCCACCTGTTCCCTGCTGGGATCGATCCTACTTCACGCCTTCGACGCGCTGGTAGGTGGTGAGCAAATGCTTCTGCACCTCGCGGGTGAACGAGCGATGCGCTTTGAGAATGCGCGTCTGTTCTGAAAGGAGCTGCGCCAGACGCATGCTGAGAGACCGCGCCAGATTGGCGGTGACCTTGAGCGCGGCAATGTTGTTTTGTTTCAACAGCGTGCTGAATTCCTTGTAAGGCAGCTTGAGCAACAATGTGGTTTCCAACGCGGTGCATGTGGCCGCGCGCGTTTGATTGCCGAGCAGCGCCATCTCGCCGAAGCATATGCCCGGGCCGTGCTGCGCGATTTGCCAGCGGGAACCCTCATCGACCTGTTTGCTGACTTCGACGTTGCCACTGATAATGAGATACATGCCGTCGCCATGATCGCCTTCCTTGAAAAGCGTCTGGCCGGGCTTGAGTGCCACACTGTAGATGATGGAGTTCACCACATCCAGATCGGCGGGTGTCAGGCCTTTGAACGCCGGGACGGTGTGGAATTGGTCAATTGAAACTTCGTCGCTCATATCTCCTTTGTCCTCCATGCGGTGTCTTTACACAATGATTTTCGCGCTCACTTTTCTGCCACCACCGGGCTTTCCAGCACGCCGAGTCCGGCGATTTCCATCTTCACGACATCGCCGGGTTTCAGGAACACCGGCGGTTTGCGAAAGCAGCCGACACCCGGCGGAGTGCCGGTGGCAATGATGTCGCCCGGCTCCAGCGTAATCGTCTGGCTGAGGAACTCCACCAGTGCCGGCACGCCAAAAACGAGGTTGCGGGTATTGGAGTCCTGCATGAGCTGGTCGTTGAGCCACGTGCGGATGGTCAGGTTGTGTGGGTCGGGCACCTCATCGCGCGTCACCAGCCACGGGCCGGTCGGTGCGAACGTGTCGGGCGACTTGCCGCGCGTCCATTGCTTGCTCTTGAACTGGAGGTCGCGTGCGCTGACATCGTGGAAGATGGTGTAACCGAAGACGTGTTCGAGGGCGCGCGCCTTCGAGATGTTCTTGCCGCCTTTGCCGATGACGATGGCCAGTTCGACTTCGTAGTCCACCTTTCGGGTGGCCTTGTGCAGCATGATCGCATCACCGCAGCCGATGATCGAGGTGGAGAACTTGCAGAACAATTCAGGAATCTCCGGCAGCGGCACGTTCTGCTCACGGCAGTGGTCCACGTAGTTCTGGCCGATGCAGAGTACTTTTGGCGGATGCGGCACCGGCGGACCGTATTTCACTCCCGAGATCGGACGCAGGAACCTGGGTTTGCGTTTTGCGCCTGCGGCAGCGGCGAGCGCGGCTTTTTCGACCTTGCGCGCGATGGCCAGTGCCTGCGGCATGTGGAGCAGGCACTCGATGCAGTGAAACAAGGCTGAGTACTTCTTGAATGCCGGCAGGCCGGCGGCGGCGGCTGTGAGATCCACCACGTCATTGCCGGCGACGCTGCCGACGTGCAGATGGCCTTTCGACTCGAACGTGCAAAGCTTCATGCTGAAGATGCAGTCTAGCGCGGCGCGCAGCGGGCCGAAAGGGGAAAGATGTTGGCGAACTGGGAACGTCGCAACATGCGGCCGATCTACTTCTTGCCCGGCGGGGTCGTTGGAATCGTTGGCGGCGCGATCAACTGCAACGTCGCACTGAGACTCTTGCCGCGCTGACGCTCCTCGGCGCGGAACTCCAGTTCGGTTTTGCCGATGCGGATAATGTCGCCATCCTTGAGGATCGCGATCGGGACGCGATTCTGGTTGACCCATGTGCCATTGATGGAGCCGCCGTCCTTCAGCACCCAGTCGTCCTCCCACAGCAGCAATGCACAGTGATGCCGCGACACTTCCAAGTCGTCAAGACTCACGTCGGCCGTTGGCCCGCGCCCGATTGAGAGCGGATCGCCCGCAATAGCGACTTCAACGCGTTCTCCGTTGGCTTTCTCGAAAAACAACAGTGCCATAACACTCCAATCTTAACGGCGGCCTTCGAAACCGGCAACGCGAAAAAGACGCGTGCCGCACACTCACTTCGGGTAATCCAGTGCTTCGGGAATCATCACCTTCGTCAGCGCGTCGGCAGCACGGTCCTTAGCGAGGCGTGAACCGGTGAGGCAACTGTCCAGCTTTACACGCAGACGAATAAAATCCTCCGCGCCAGCGAAACGCACACACGGGCCGGCTTTGATCGGATGCGCCTGGCCTGGTTCCGTCACGTCGCTGCAGGTGCGGGCGGCGCCGGCAATGCCGGGAATGACGCCCTCGATATCATCCAGATCCTCCGCACCGTAGCATGCGGCGCAACCCTCGTCGTCCCACGCCGGGTGACGATTGTAACCGTGGACCAGTTCAGCGCAGATGCGGCCGACTTCGCCGGCGGCGCGCGCGGACTGGACGTGACAGAGGTCGGTCATGAAGTTCAACAAACCCGGCAAGCCCTCGGCGACCGTCGGGTTCTCCGGGCCTTTCCTGGCCAGCTCGAGCACATCGAGAATCTGGTAGTACGCCGCCAACAGCCAGCAGAGCGCGTCGGCCAGCGGGAACGTCACACCCTGGCGATTGCTGTGATAGAGCTTCACACCGTTCGCGTCGGTGGCGTTTTGCAGATGGTTCAGCGTCCAGAGCCACAACTGCATCGCCGTGCCGAGCGCGCATGCGCCGGTGCCGGGCCGTTCGGAGGCGATCTGCCGCAACTCGATGATCCATTGCTTCATCCGCGCAAGGAAAGCGTCGGTCGTCATCGTTATTGAGAGCTGCCGGCGCTGGACCGATTCGGGGCCTTCGTAGGTCGCTTCCAACTGCGCGTCCATCCACTTGTGTCCCAGGAAACCGGGGCAATCTTCCGTGATGCCGTAGCCGCCCATCAGACTGACCGCCTCGCGCATCATGGTGGCGCCGTAGCCGGTGTTCCAAAGCTTCGTCGCCGGGCAGAGCACGTTGGCGAGCGAGTCGTTCAACACGAATTGCACGAGCGTGTCGTTCTGGAGCGCCTCGAAGCGCTTCGCATCCCGCTCGGCTTCCGGCTTCGAGGAGAGTTGCAGGAACTCGATTGCATCTTTTTCGGCCGGCGCCAGCGCGCGAAGCTGTGCGCGGACACCTTCGATCTTCTTCTTGGCGAAAATCTCGTCCTTCTGCTTCTCCAGAGGATCCAACACGTCAAACAAACGCGCCGCCTCGAAGCCGAGCGACGACGCCGCTTCGCCCGTTGCCCAGATGTCCACCAGCCGGTGCACCACATCCTCCTTGCCTTGCAGACCGAGGTCGTAGCGCGGCGAACCTGGCGTCGTCGTCTCGCTGCCGCGGAACCGGCTGCGCTGGTAGCGGATCAACGGTTCCACTGCCGAAAGCAGTTTCGCCGACGTCATCAGGCCCACCGTCACACGCGTGCGGCGGAACACCGCCTCGATCATCTCACTGTGGCTGACGTTCGGCACGATGATGCCGTCCTTGATCGTGTAGCCGCCGATAATGCGGCTCGCGGGGACCTTCACGCTGAAGACCGGGTCGTTCGTCGAGGAAAGCTGGTGCACGAGTTTCTTCGTCGGCACGCCGGGATCGAACACGCCGGGGTCGGTGTCCTCGATGATCACCATGCAACTCCGCTTGATCCTCGGGTCGGCCGTGTCCACGGCGGCGGTGACGATATTCGCGAAACCCATGTTCGTGATGAACCGCCCGCGTTTGTCCACCTGCAAGATGGGTTCCTGGCCTTCTTTCCATTCCGCCACGCGCACCTTGCCGCTGAGCACGCCCGTCTCGACGCCTACATACGGCAACGGCTCCGTCAGCGCGAACGCTGCGCGCCACGGTTTGCGGTTCTCACCGGGCTTGGGCGGAAGCGCCTTGGTCATGTAGAACGCCTTCTGTTCCTCCGTGCCGCATTCGTGAATCGGCGCAAGGCCGAGGTTGCCCGCCAGGCTGCACGTCGCCGCGCCCGCGTCCACCCACGACAGCTCAAACGCCACCATTGCCAGCACAAAATTCTTCGGCCCCTCCACAAACCCGCCCTGGCTCGGGTCCAGGAACGCCGCCGTGATCCCGGACTCGTCGTAAGCCTGGAGCAACGCTGACTTCCCGGCCGTCCACTCGTGCGAATTGCGGCCGCCCTCGGCCACCAGCCGGGCGACCGGCCCGCGGGCGACGGCGCGCGTGGACTGCACGAGCATTTGCAGGTCGTAACGCTCCGCGAACCGCCACATGATCTGGCGCACGTCGTCGCCGGGCAGCGTTCGCAACGTCTCGACCGTCTTCTTTTCTTCAGCCTTGTCCATAAACAGCGATCCTTTCCATTCACTCAAAACGGGTCAACCGCAGCCACCAGTGAAATCCAGCCTTGCGTTCGGATGCAATCCGAATCTCCTCCGGTTGGCCGCGGTAGTTAACAGTCCGCCCACACCGCGTTTCAAGGTTATTCGGCGGCTAATCTCACCGTTTCGACGGCTTGTCCATGGACGGCTAGGGCTCGGCGGGCGGCGAGGCCAGCTTCGCGCCTTTCTGCACCGCGTAGAGGGAGCGGGCCGAGGAGACGAAAAGGGTGCCGTTGGCAGCGATCGGCGAGCTGGGCGACCCGATGTTGATTTCCGCCAGCAGTTTTGCTTCCTTGCCCAGCGCCAACACATGGAGGCGCTTGCTGGTCTTGACGAACAGTTTGCCGTCGACCACCAGCGGCGACGCCCACGATTCCTCGTGCGTCTTGTAAACCCAATATGGCTGGCCTGTCCTCACGTTGAGGCAATGGACGCACCCGGCCAGATCCACCGCATAGAGCAGCCCGTCGGCAATCGCCACGCTGGAGATGGTGCGCTCGATGGCGTCGTAGGTCCACACGCGGCCGCTCTGGGTGATGTCGCCGGTTTTCGATGCATCAATGCAGTGCAGCAGCCCGCGACCGCGGCCGTGCGCCGGGTCCTGGCCGATGGTCACATAGACGCGCCCGTTGTGGAACACCGGCGTCGAGATGATCTCGCTCGGGCCGAGGAACTTGCCGTCGTTCTTGTTGGTTGAGTATTTCTTGCGCTGGTCGCCGATGTAGTAATCGAACGGCTTGCCTTCGGGTTGGCGGTAGTTCGGCGGGACGCAATCGTATTGCCAGACCTTTTTGAAATGGACCGGTCTGTCCGGCACGGATGTCAGCGCCTCGAACGCATAACAGATGCCGTCACCACCGCCGAAGAACACCAATTTTTTGCCGCGGACCACGCCCAGAGACGGCGACGACCACTCGCAGTGCCACATCGTGCGGCCCAGACCCTCGGTGTCGGAGGCCAGCAACCGGCCTGTCTTCGTGTCCAGCGCGATGAAGCTTGGCGCGTCCGGCCGCAGGCATGTCTTGTGGGGTTTATTAACGCCATTGCACGTTTCGGTGTAGAGGATGCGGCCGTCCACCAGCGGCGAACAACTTGCCACGTCGTGCGGACAGACGCCGAACTGTTCCACCATGTCGCAAACCCAGATGATGTCCGCGTCGCGCGGGCCGAGCTTGACGGGCGGGTTGTCCTCGCCGGTCATGTAACGCGCCTCGTCCTTGAACGGTCCGTCATTGCCGTCCGCCTGGCCGTTGACATCGAGGCAGACGACCTCGCACGCGCTCGTCACCAGGAACGCGCGCTTGCCCACGACCGCCGCCGATGAGCATGTGCCATTGTATTGCTGCCCGTAAAGCGCGCCCGCGGGCAGACGGTTCGCTGACCGTTCCGGCACCACCAACCGCCAGAGCATCCTGCCCGTTGCTTCCTCCAGACACCACACCATGCCGCCGTGTGTGCGATGAAAACGCGAGTCATCTGAAAGGTGCCTGTCGTCGGTACCCACAAATACGCGGCCGTTGGCGACCGTGGGATTGCCGTAAATGTGCGATCCCAGCGACACTATCCAGCGCACGTTTTCCAGTGCTTCCCCGCTGAGCTGGAACGATTCCGGCAACCTCGTCTCGGACGAAACCATGTTCCGGCCAGGATCATTGCCGCCCCATTGCGGCCAATCGCCGGCGCGAACGAGGTCCGTCGCACAGTTCGCCGCCAACATCCACATTGCGGCCGTCTCCACCCAGACGTTCTTCATAGGATTGCCCTTCTCCCAGCAGCCTGTACGCAGTAATGACTGCACCTTTCACCCCGGCGGAGCAACTCGAAAGTAGATCGAGGTCTTTCGCAACTGGCGCGCGCGGGGCGTTTTTGCGCTGAAGCGCACACTGAAACTCCGCCGCGTCTATTTCTTCTTGTTCAGAGACAACGGGACTGATGGCAGTGGACAGCCCTTGGCTTTGAGGATGGCGTCGGTAATCCACGCACGCGGGAGGTTGGGGGAGATGGTTTCTTTGCTCAACGGTTCCAATACTTGCAGTGCTTTGGCGTTGTCGCCAACCTTCCGGTAAAGCTCGCCGATGAGATAGCGCACGCCAATCAAATCGGCCGGGCCAACCTCCTGCTTCCTCACTGCTTCCTCATAGAAAGGAATCGAGCGTCCGATGAACAGTTTTTCCCGTTCCGACAACACCTCCAATGCCTTCAGAGCATCCTCCATACCCGGCTCCAACGCTTTTCCTTTCCGAAGCGCCGTCACAATGCGTCTCACATCGGGGTCCTCACCGCGCCCTTTGTAAAATATGGCTGCCTGCAATCGAGCGATGGCCCGATCCGATGAGGACAGGTTGTTGGCTCCGTCGTCCGCCAGTTTTTCGAGAGCTGCGCCGGATCGCACGGCCTCTTCGTAGTCCGTACGAAAAAGATTGCCGGCCGACGCGCGCCTCATCAACTTGTCCAACCGGTTCTCAATGTCGGGGATGCCGTACAGGTTTACGGTGACAAATCGCTGGCAATGAGCAGCGCGCAACCAGGCCCAAGCAATTTCTTCGGCCTTGGCACCTTGTCTGAGCTGTAACACTTGAGCGAGCAAATCGAATCGCACCCATGCCGGGATGCTTTGGAATTCTTTGGCCGCGCCCAGGATGGGCTTGGCAGGTTTCAGAACTTTCTTCGTTAGGATTTGCTCGACGAGTTGCGGCGTGACCCGCGCAGGTTTGAAATCTGCCTGGTAACCGCTATACCAGCACTTCGGGCAGGTCCAGCAGACAATGAGCACCGTCTGTGATCCCGCCGCATGTTGCAGGAAATCCCTATCGGTGCCCCCAAAACTATTCGTGCTAATCCAATTCACGCCCGTGAACTTATGGCCGCACACCGGGCACGTCGTTTCCACCGAGCTTAATGTCGTGGCTTCAACACGCGGTTCAAAACACACCATTGCGAAAACCACCATCAACACACACAGCCGATAACAAGTGCGTTCTGACCGGCTGAAAGTGGCGGGCGAGTTTGGAGAATCGTTCGAGCTCTCAGCGTCTCCGTGCCGGAGGTGTTTCCACACTGCATTTATTTCTTTCACCGCGCTCATAACCTCGGCGCACAGACTACGTTACTGCTTCATGGTGTCAACTCAAACAACCCTCATAACAGACCTCCAACATCGGTTTCTTAACCAAAACATCAAGATCACATCGTGCCTGATGTCAGGGCTCTTCGGAGTCAGTGGGTGATAGTACACTCCGCGGCGTTGACCGGCGGGCGCGATTGCGACACCATCGCGGCCATGTTGAGACGCGAACAAATCGGCTATGTGCTGGCGCTGCTGATGGACATGGCTGTGATGGCGACATTTCTCTTCGCCGTGCCGCGCCGTGCGGCGGACGCAGGAATGGATGCAGTGCGGCTGGGCTGGCTGAGCGGGGTGTTCTTCATCACTTATGCTGTCGTGTCGCCGCTGGTTGGCAAGCTGTCCGACCGGTTCGGACGGAAGCGGTTCATGGTGGCGGGGATGATGGTGGCGGGCGTGCTGATGTGGGCGTGCGCGTACGAGACGCGATTCGAGGCGCTGCTGGCATTGTGTGGCGCGGCGGGCGCAGCGGCGGCGTTGTTCTGGCCGACGCTGATCGCGTGGTTTAGCGAGGGCCGGCGCGGCGCGGCCTTGGTGAGCGTGCTGGGGATTTACTGCATCAGTTGGAACATCGGGCTGAGTGTTGGCTCGGTGGGCAGCGGAAAACTTTACGAAATGGACCCGTGGTGGTCGTTCGCGGTGTTCGGTTTGATTACGGTTGCGGCGCCGTTGTTATTGCTGCTGCGGACGCGCGTGGCGGCGGGCGACGACAACGCCATGCCCGTGCCGGTGGGCCGCGCGACAGCATTGCACTTCATGTGGGCGGGATGGCTGGTAAACCTGACGGTGCTGCTGGGACTTGGCGCGGTGCAGGCGATGTTCCCGCAACTGGCAGCGCATCTGGACGTGAGTCCGTCGCTGCATGGCCAACTCTTCGGGGCGTCGCGGGCGGCGGCGGTGGCGGCGTTTCTGGTGATGGGTTGGTCGCATTGGTGGCATCACCGGACGTGGCCGCTGCTGGCGATTTACGTCGCGGGCGAGATAGGCGCGCTGACCTTTGCGTATACGTCGAACGTGACGCTGTTTTTCACCGGCTTCGTCGTGCTGGGGTTCATCAACGGCGCGGTGTATTTGGCGAGCATTTTCTACGCGATGGAGGCGTTCGAAGGGAAAGCCGCGGGCGCGGGCTGGACGGAAATGGTGCTGGGCGCGGGCAGTTTTCTCGGTCCGGTAGCGGCAGGTTTCGTCGGCGATGCGTGGGGTTTGCGAGCGCCGTATTTCTTTGCGGCGATCCTGTTCGTGGCCGGGGCGGTGGTGCAAGTCGGGCTGGATTTTGCGGCCCGTCGGCGGTAACAAATCAGTCATGTCAACCAACCCCTATTCAATTCAGGAGCGCACCTCGCCGCACGGGCTGGAGATTGTGCTTCGCGACACGCAGGCCAGGACCACCGCTGTCGTGCTGCCGCGCGCGGGGTTCAACTGTTTGCGCTTTGCGCTCGCGACCGACGTGGGCGAGCGGGTGGAGTTTCTCGCCGGCCCGGCCGACCCAGAGCAACTCAAGACCGGCGGCGCTGGTTTCGGCTGGCCGATCCTGTTTCCGTTCCCGAACCGCATCGCGAGAGGAGAGTTTGTATTCGGCGGCAAGACGTATCGCGTGCCGGTGAAATCGAAGAACGCCAATGCGATCCACGGCTTTGTGTTGAACCGTCCGTGGCGCGTGAAGGCGATGAGTGCGGATGTGCCGGCGGGCGCGGCGGTCACCGGCGTCATTAGCAGCGAGTTTGACGACACGCTCAAACAACACTGGCCATGGCCGTGCAGACTCACCGTCACCTACCGGCTTCAAGGTCTCGCGCTCACGATGGAAGCGGTTGCGGAGAATCTCGGCGACGAGCCGATGCCATTTGGATTCGGTGTTCATCCGTATCATCCACTGCCGTTGACGCCAGCCGGCGCGCGTGAGCGCTGCCAGGTTCAGGTGCCGTGCGGCGAGCGGATGGAACTGACGCCCGATTGCCTGCCGACCGGCCGGCGCGAGCCGGCCGAGTGGCAACGGATGCGCCCGCTGGGCGACACGAATCTCGACGACGTTTTCACCTCGACACAACTTGACGCGCGCGGTTCAGCCTGCGTGTTGCACGATCCGGATTCGAAATACGAAGTGGTATTGCACGCCGACACGGGTTTCCGGCACTGGGTCGTCTATGCGCCGGCGCGTCCCGTCATTTGCTTTGAGCCTTACACCTGCGTGACTGACGCGTTCAACCTCCACGCGCGCGGCGTGGCCAACACCGGCTTCGCGACGCTGGAGCCAGGCAAGCCGTGGCGCGGCGTCGTGACGATGCGCGTGAAACCGCTGTAACCAAGATGGACTGGATACCTTACGGCCCGCATGCGGCGCTGGTGCGTTTCGCTGACGCCGTGGGCGACAAAGCGTTCGCGCGCGCAAGCGCAATCCGCGCGGCGTTGGAGCGCAACCCTCCGGAAGGACTGCTGGAGTTCGTGCCGGCGTGCACGACGGTGTTACTGGAGTTCAGCGCGCGCGGAGTGCCAAGCCTCGACGCCGCGATGCCGGACATTCTGGAGCAGTTCCAGATGGCGGCGACCCTCGCGCTGCCACCAGCGCCAGTGAAAGAGATTCCCGTGGTCTACGACGGCCAGGATCTCGAACACGTCGCCCACGCGCACGACCTGACGACGGCGGAGGTTTGCCGGCTGCACGCAGAGCCGATCTACAAAGTTTATCTGCTCGGTTTCGCGCCGGGCTTCCCGTATCTCGGTGATCTGGACGCGCGGCTGCACACGCCGCGATTGGCAACGCCGCGAGCGCGGGTGCCGGCCGGCTCGGTGGCCATTGGCGGCCAGCACACGGGTATTTACACCGTGGATTGTCCCGGCGGCTGGAACATCATCGGTCATACGCCGGCGAAGATTTTCGATCCGGGGCGACGTTCACCCGACGGCGGCGACGAAGCAATGTTCTTGCTCAAGCAAGGCGACCGCGTGAAGTTCGTGAGAAGCAATGGACAGTAACTGCCGGCCATGAGCGCCCATCTTCTAGAGGTTCTTAATCCGGGACTCGGAGCGATGTTCCAGGATCACGGCCGGCCCAGCTGGCGGCGGTTTGGCGTGCCGCCGAGCGGTGCAATGGACGATCACGCAGCGTGTTGGGCGAACGCGTTGCTCGACAATCCGCCGACGGCGCCGGTCGTGGAGTTGTTGCTGCAGGGCGCGCGGTTTCTGGCGTTGCACGACTGTTGGGTCGCCGTCTGCGGCGCCGACGCCGAATCCAGCGTGCCGATGTGGCGCGCGGTGCGGTTGCGTGCGGACGAGGAGATCCGGTTTCCAAGGATTCGCAGCGGCGTCTGGACATATCTGGCGGTGGAAGGGGGGTTCGACGCGCCGCTGTGGCTCGGCAGCGCCAGCGTCTATGCGCGAGGCCGGCTCGGCGTACCGCTGGTTCGCGGCGACGTCTTGTTGCGCACGCCCGGCGCGCCTTTCCGGCTGCCGGCGAGCGTGGCAGGGCGCAGCGTGGCGTGGGAAGAGCGGCGCAACTACGATGCAACGCCGCTATTGCGTGTGTGGCCCGGGCCGCAGTGGGATTCGTTCAGCAAGGCTGATCGCGCGGCGTTCTTTGAGCAAACGTGGACGGTGATGCCGCAGAGCGACCGCGTCGGTTACCGGCTGTCGGGCCAGTCGCTCTCGCCGGGCCAATGGCAGATGATCAGCGAGCCACTGCGGGTGGGCACGGTGCAGATCCCCGAAGACGGCCAGCCGATCGTCATGATGCGTGACGGGCCGACGGTGGGCGGTTATCCGAAACTTGGCGTCGTGGACGCGCACGACGTGGCCCGTCTGGCGCAGTGCCGGCTCGGCCGGGGCGTGAAGTTCCGATTGGCGGAGCAGGCTGCAATGTGATGACGCCGACCGGTGCGGACAAATCGCTTGTCGCGACAGGTTCGCGGTAGGTATAAGTTCCCCCCCATGGCACACGCAAAAAGAACATTTCACGGGCGCGGCATCATGCACGTCTCGCTAGTGACCAGCGATTTGAGGCGCGCGCGGGCGTTTTACGAGGGCGTTCTCAGTTTTGTGCCGATTAAACGGCCTGCGGACCTGAGTTTTCCCGGCGTCTGGTATTTTCTCGGCGCGCAGGAATTGCATCTGATTGAGGCTCGCGACACGAACGTCAACCCGCTTCAGCATGTCGCAATCGAAGTGACCGACATCCGTGCTGCCAAAGCTGTGTTGCAGGCACATCACATTCACTGTGTTGCCGAACTGAAGGCTGGCGCGGGCGGAGTTCATTCCGTTTACTGCTACGACCCTGACGGCAACCGGCTGGAGCTATGCCAGCCCATCGGGTTCGGCGGCGTGGCCAACCGGGGCGATCGCTGACGTATGGAACAACTGGGTCTCATCGCAGGCAGCGGTATGTATCCGTTGTTGCTGGCGCGGGCGGCACGGGCGCGCGGCGTGCGCCAGGTGGTGGCTGTGGCGTTTGAGAACGAGACATCGCCCGACATCGCGCAAGCGGCTGATCACGTCGAGTGGATCAAGATCGGCCAACTCAGCCGGCTCATCAGCACGTTCACCCAGCGCGGCGTTGCGGAAACCATCATGGCTGGCCAGATCGCGCCGAAGAATTTGTTCCGCGACATCCGGCCGGACTTGCGGTTGATGACGATGATTGCGCGGCTGAAGGAGCGCAACGCGGAAACGATCTTTGGCGCCATTGCGGCGGAGTTGAAAAAGGATGGTGTGACGCTGCTGCCTGCAACGACATTCATGGAGGATTACCTTGCGCCCACCGGCCCGGTCACCAAGCGCCGGCCGTCACGAGAGCAGGAGGAGGACATCGCGTTCGGTTTGAAGATTGCCAAGAGTGTCAGCGCGTTCGACATCGGCCAGACCGTCGTGGTGAAGAACGGCACCGTTCTTGCCGTCGAGGCGCTCGAAGGCACCGACGAGTGCATCCGCCGCGGCGGCGCGCTCGCCGGCGAGCAAGGCGGCGCGGTGGTCGTCAAGGTCACCAAACCGAACCAGGACATGCGCTTTGACGTGCCGGTGGTCGGCACACGCACCATCGAGAGCTGTGCCGTGGGCCGCGTCGCCGTCCTCGCTGTCGAAGCGGGGCGGTCGTTGATGCTGGAGAAGGACGCTGTCCTCGCCGCCGCCGACAGCGCGAAACTTATTATCACCGGAGTTGCTGCGCCATCATGAGCGACAAGGTCAAAATCGGTGTGATCGGCGTTGGCCATCTCGGCCAGCACCATGTGCGCGTGTATTCCGAGCTGCCTGAGGCGGAACTGGTGGGCGTGTTCGATGTCCATCGCGCGGCCGCTGAGCGCGCCGTGGCGAAAAGCAGCGCGCGTGCATTTGACAGCGCCGAAGCGCTTGCCGATGCCTGCGACGCGCTCAGTATCGTGACGCCAACGAAACATCACTTCGAAATCGCCAGCGCATTGCTCCAACGCGGCAAACACCTGCTTGTCGAGAAGCCGATCACCGACAACGGCGCACAGGCCGAGCAACTGGTGCGGCTGGCGCATGCGCGCGGGCTGGTGTTGCAGGTCGGCCATGTGGAGCGGTTCAACCCGGTGTTGAAATACCTGGAGCAGGTTGCCGCCAAGCCGAGGTTTATTGAGGCGCACAGGCTCTCGCCGCACCCGGGTCGCTCGACGGACATCGGCGTCGTGCTTGACCTGATGATCCACGACCTGGATGTCATCCTGCATTTGGTGAAATCGCCGCTGGTTTCCGTGGATGCCGTCGGTGTGCCGGTGCTTTCATCCAGCGAGGACATTGCCAACGCGCGGTTGCGATTTGCCAACGGCTGCGTCGCCAACCTCACCTGCTCTCGAGTCAGCGCCGAGCGGCTGCGAAAAATCCGCTTATTCACGAGCACCAGCTACCTCTCGCTCGATTACATGCGACAGGAAGGACAGATCTATCGCATCGCGCGCGCCGACGAGGACGTGCGCGAGAGCGGCTTGTTGGCGAAGTTGCTCGCCACCGCCGGCGCGGCGGCGACGGTAGTCTCGCAGTTTGCCGGCAAGACGATCATTCGCGAGCCGGTGCCCATTGAGAAAGGCGAGCCTTTGAAGTTGGAACTGGCGTCATTCGTCACCGCCGTGCGCGACCATCGCGCGCCGGAAGTCAGCGGCGAGCAGGCCAAGCGCGCGCTCGATGTGGCGCTCGCCATTACCGAGCAGATCCGTTCCGGCCAATGAGCGCGCAACGTGAAGCGCCGACGATCATGATGATCGCCGGTGAGATCAGCGGCGACAACCACGCCGCGCGGGTCGCGGCGGAAATCCTCCGGCAGCGTCCCGGCGCGCAACTGTTCGGCGCAGGCGGCCCGGCGATGAAAGCAGCCGGCGTCGAGTTGCTGCTGGACCTGACGGAACACGCGGTGGTTGGGCTGACCGACGTGCTGGCGAATTACGCGAAATTCCGGCGGCTCTTCTGGCAACTGGTGCGCGCCGCCGAGCAGCGCAAGCCGGACGCCGTTATCCTCACCGACTATCCCGGCTTCAATCTCCGTTTCGCGAAACAAATGAAGGCGCGGGGGATTCCCGTTTTCTATTACATCAGTCCGCAGGTTTGGGCCTGGGGCCGCGGTCGTGTGAAGGAAATTCCGAAGCTCGTGGACTTGATGATGGTGGTGTTTCCGTTCGAGAAGGATTTCTATCGGGAACACGCGCCGACGCTGCGGGTCGAGTTCGTCGGTCATCCTGTGGTCGAGCAACTGAGCCGGCAGCGGCGCGAGGTGCAGCGCGAGGAGAATCTGATGGCATTGTTGCCAGGCAGCCGCGAGGCGGAGGTGCAGCGCATCCTGCCGCCGATGCTGGATGCGGCGCGATTGTTGCGGCGCGAGCGGCCGGGGTTGCGGTTTGAACTGGCGGCGGCCTCGGAGAAGGTCGCCGCACTCGCGCGGACGCTGGTCCAGGGTGAACCGGTCGAGGTGCGCGTGGGCGGCGCGCGCGACCTGATGCAACGTGCAGCGGTGGGCATGGTGGCCAGCGGCACGGCGACGCTGGAGTGCGCATTTTTTGGTTTGCCATACCTGCTGGTTTATCGCGTAAGCTGGCTGACATACGCCGTGGCGCGATGTTTGGTGACGGTGCGGCATTTGGGCATCGTCAACGTCATGGCCGGCCGGGAGATCGTGCCTGAGTTCATCCAGCAGCGAGCCCGGCCGGAATTGCTGGCGCAAGCGGCGACGGAATTGCTTGGCAACCGCGTGCGGTGCGAGCAGATGCAGCGGGAACTGGCCGAGGCGATGGCGACGCTGGAAGGCGATCACGCGGCCGAAAGAGCAGCAGCGGCGGCACTGGCGGCCTTGGACGCGGCAGGTGCCGGACGCTGCAAGTGTGGAATTTGAAGAGAGGTCGTATTGATAACTGGAGTATCAGAGATTGAGCGGACAGGACTCAGCGGGAATGCCCACACTTCCTTGTGGCATCTGTTGACGGTGCTTTTCGCGCTCTGGATGCCGTCAGCCTTGCTGATGACGTTCATCCTGATCAATCAAGGCCCCAGTCCCCTCACCGGTCCGCAGGAGACAATGGAGGCGGGCGGCCAAAACTCCGAGCCGAGAGGCGATCTGGCGGCCGTGCTGACGGTTCCCGCCAGCAGCCTGATGCAAATCGGCGTTCTTTTGTGGGGAGGAAAGCTGTTGTGGGGAGAGTATAATCGGCACAAGAGCCGCCATCGCCGCCGCCGCCGCAAGCTTCTGGACAAGATCCTTCAGCGACTGACGACGGTGTTGATTGCGATCAGCATGATCGCCACGATCCCGGCTTTCGTGTGGTGCCTGAGGCGTTTCTACAAGTTGTGCATATTCACAACCGGCCCGATGGGGTAGAGGTGAGAGGACCTGTTCAGTAGGTGCGCTTCAACAGATAATCCGCCATCGCGCGCAGTGCCTCGCCGGCTTTCCCGAAACGTGCGATGGCCTTCAGCGTGGACGCCGTCCAGCGGGCCGCTTCAACACGGGATTTCTCCAAGCCGAGTAACGAAGGGTAAGTGGCCTTATTCGCCTTGGCGTCCTTGCCGGCGGTCTTGCCGAGTTGCTCGGTGGTGGCGGTGCAGTCAAGGATGTCGTCAATGATCTGGAAGGCGACGCCGAGGCCGTGACCGTAGGCGGTGACCGCTTTGAGCTGCGCGGGTGTGGCGTTGCCCGCCATTGCGCCGAGCCGGACGCAGGCGCGGATCAATGCCGCCGTCTTGCGCTCGTGGATGTACCGGAGATCGTCGAAGCTTACCGCGCGGTTCTCGCCTTCGAGGTCTTCCACCTGGCCGGCGATCAATTCGAGACTTCCGCCGGCGCGCGCCAGTTCCAGCACGAACTTAGCGGTCGGGTGGCGCGGCTGCGGCTTGGTCTGCGCGATGACTTCAAACGCCTGCGTTAGCAAGCCGTCGCCGGCGAGGATGGCGATGCCCTCACCAAAGACCTTGTGCGAGGTCGGCTTGCCGCGGCGGAAATCGTCGTTGTCCATCGCCGGCAGGTCATCGTGAATGAGCGAGTAGGTGTGGACCATTTCGACAGCGCAGGCCGAAGGCATCGCGTCCTTGATCTTGCCGCCGACGGCCTCGCACGCGGCGAGCACCAGGATGGGGCGCAGGCGTTTGCCGCCGGCCTGGAGTGAATAGCGCATCGCCTTGTGTATCGTAGCGGGGCGCGTTTGTTCTGAGGGCATCGCGCGGTCCAGCGCGGCGTCCACAAGACGGAGACGTTCATCCAAGTAGCTTTTCAGTTCCATGCTGATTCCTGAATTCGGTTTTTTTCCGGGGCGCGCTGTGTGTATCGTAGCTCCATGCAGTGGTGCAAGCAGAAGTTTCCAGCGCTGGCGATGTTGCTTGGCGGCGCGGCGGTCCTCGTCGCGGCGCTGACGTTCTCGCCGGGCGCGGACGGTTGGGGCGAAGCCGGCCAGTGGCGGCTGCCGCCGTGCTCGTTCAAGACGATCACCGGCTGGGTTTTTGGCCGGCCGCTGCCGTGCGCCACATGCGGGTTCACTCACGCGTTTGCCTGCGCCGCGCACGGCCGGTTCGCCGAGGCATTTCGCGAACAACCAGCCGGTACTGTGGCATTCTTTGCGATGCTGGTGATGATGGCTGGCGCAGGCTGGAAATTGGCAACCGATTCACCGCCGGTGCGGTTGCGCCAATGGCAGTGGGTCGTGCTTGCCATCATGGGAGGAACATTGCTGCTGGTGGCGTGGATTGGCAGGCTTTGGGAAGCGTTCCACGCCGGCCGCTAGAATTTGAAGAACTGGCGCAAACCCTTCCTGCCCTGTGTTTCCAAACGGCTCGTGACTCGTTGCCATGCCTTGGACGGCTTTTCGGGAGTCTGTTTACGATGCTCTTCCTTGCTGGCGTTAAAGACGAAGTTCTCCAGTGCCATGGACGCCGGAAGATTGGGAGAGCTGACAATCAGCGGCACGCCGATGTTGAGGGCTTCCATCGCCTCTGCAGTAAAGGGAATCTCCAGATCGAACTGCCGCGATAGCGCATTTTCGATCTGGCTCCGCTCCAGATCGTTGCGCTTGAACAGATGATTCAGCACGAGCCGAATGTTGGTGCGGGGATAGTGGCGGATGTCGAAGAACTCCAGCATGGCTTTCATGGTGACGATGGAGGCCATGTCGGGCGCCATGACGGCGAGGATTTCCTGAGCAGCGTCCAATCCAGCCATGGTGGAGTCGCTGATGTCGCCCGGCAGGTCCAGCACCACGTAATGATAGTTCTGACTCAGCAGCGTCAGCATTTGCGAGAGCTGTTCCGGCTTGAACGTCGACATCGTCTCGATATGACTGGGCGCCGGCAGCACGAACGCGCCACTGCTGTGCGGCAGAAGCAGCTTGTTCAGCATGTCAATCTCGATTTCGTTAGCCGGCACTGTCGAGATCTCGGCCCAACTCGTGCGTGCGGCAAGGTTGAGCATGAGCGCGCCGTGGCCGGCCACGCGTGCAAGGTCCACCAGCACGGTGGGTTGGCTCCACAACTGGGCCAGACCCGTCGCCATGTTGGCCGCCAAGCTGGAGACGCCCACGCCGCCGCGCAGCGAATACGTCGCGATGACCTTGCCCTCGATTCGTTGCGCCTGACCTTCTCTCGTGCGCTCACCGGCCCGGCGCAACAGCACTTTGATCCGCGCCAGCAGTTCGGGCGCGTGAAAAGGCTTGGTCAGATAGTCGTCCGCACCGGCATCGAGGAAGCGGACTTTTTCATCTTGCGAACTCTGAGCGGTCAGGATGATGACTGGCATGCGGGTGAATTCCGGCTTGCACCTGAGACGACGGCAAACTTCATGGCCGTCCAGTTGCGGCATCACCACGTCCAGGATGAGCAGATCCGGCTGGTGCTCCTCCACTTGTTGCAGAGCTTCCGCGCCGTCTTGTGCAAGGTGCACTTGATAACCTTCGCGCTCCAAGGCGTGGGAGAGTACCCGCAATGTGCTGCTGTCGTCGTCTGCGATTAGAATTTCCGCTGCCATAGGTCCATTGTTTGCGAATCGTGTCTGATTTGATGCTGCTCAAGCCGACGCTTCTTCTTCCTTTTTGCATCGGCGCGGGAAACTACGCCATCACATCATCAAAATCAAAGGGGAGATAAAAAATCAGGTCCGCACCGTGATGGTGTCACTTACCGAGAACCTTTTTGTGGCGAGGCGGCCGGCGAATTCGAGATGAAGGCTCAGGTCCGCACTGCGATGGTGTCACTTGCCGAGGAACTGTTCTGTAGCGAGGCGGTCGGCGATCTCAGTCAACGCGTCACTGGCCGTGCCTTGCGGGTCGCCGGTCACCATGGGCACGCCCGCCCGCAGGGCCTCCGAGCAGGCGTCCGTCGCCGTCGGCATGACGCCCACCAGTTGGCAGCCCATCGTATTCAGCACCTCGGCCACATCCACGGAAATGGGTAGTGGCTGGCGATTGACCACCACCACGCCGATACGCACTGGAATTACGCCCAATTGCTGGAGCAGGTCCGCCGTCATTTTGCCTGCCGCCACACACGTCGGCGTGCGGTCAATCACTACCACGACGAAATCGCAGTGCTTCATCGCCGCCTGGCATGCCGCAGAAGCATGACTCTGCAAATCCAAAACGACGTATTGGCCCAAGCCGGCCAGCGCGCGTGCCAAGGCGTCGGTCTTGTCGGGTTGGAGTTCGGTGAAATCCTCCACGCGCTGCGGACCCAGCAACAGGCCCAGCCCGGATGGCAGCTTTACCAAACATCGCTCGACTTCCTGTGGGGTGATTTTCTCCGGCTCCAGCTTCATCAAAGCATCGAGACTGCTCAATGTCGCCCGGCTCTTCTTGTAGAAGAAATGGTCGTAAAAGGAGCTGTAGGAGCCAAGCAGTTCCACGGCGATGACGTCCTTGTGTTTCTTGGCGAGCGCAGTGGCGACATTGAGGGCGACGGTGGTGGTGCCGACCCCGCCGCGAGCACCGATGACGCCGATCATCTTTCCGGTCTTTCCTTCCTGAATATGTTTCAACTGTGCTGCTTGCGCCTTGTGCCGCTCAATGGCGTAGTACAGGGCACGGTGCAACGCTTTGGGTTGCACCTGGCCCTTGACCAGAAAATCCTGCGCGCCTTGCCGTACCGCCTCGATGGCGATGCTCTCGTCGCTCACGCCTGTCAGTGCCACGACGGGCACGTTGGGCGCTTCCTTCCGAACCGCCGTGAACGTTGCCATGCCCTCACTGTCGGGAAGCATGAAGTCCAGCAACACCA
This sequence comes from Verrucomicrobiota bacterium, assembly GCA_016235595.1. Taxonomy (GTDB): domain Bacteria; phylum Verrucomicrobiota; class Verrucomicrobiia; order CAIQCK01; family CAIQCK01; genus CAIQCK01. The sequence goes on along the minus strand of JACRJX010000039.1, from coordinate 15,190 downwards.
GGTCAATCGCCTGAGTGCGCAGCTTCTCCAGCGCTTCGCTGAGCTGCTCGGCGCGTTGGATCGCAAAAGCTCCCTCGCCGGTCTTGGTCAGCGCCTCGGTGATCACGCGCGCGTCCACGGCGTTATCTTCCACTAGCAGGATGTTGTATACCTTGGTGCTCATGGTGTTTTCTTTCCTACTGACGACCGTCGTTGCCCATGCGTTCGCGGAAGGGAAACTTCTTCGTCAAACTACCCCTGTGTGAAGCGGTTCAATTCCACAACGACCCGCTTGAACTCCTCTTCCATCCGGGTGATCAGTTCGGCGGCTCCCTCCAGCTTCCCGGAACCGGCCAGTTGTTCCAATTGCAGGGAGATGGCTGTCAGGTTGCTGGCGCCGACATTCAGGCTGCTGCCTTTGATCGTGTGCGCGGCCCGCTTCAGTCCGGTGACGTCACCCGTCGCGAGCATCTCGCGCATTGCCACCAGTCGCCGGGCTGTGTCGCTATCGAATGCGGAGAACACGTCTTTCAGAAACGCCACGTCGCCAATCTCTCGCAACCGCTCAATCGCCGCAGCATCCACCGCAGGATTCTTTTGCTCAGTGCGATCAGGTGTCTGCATGTTCGGTCTCCGTTGCCACCGCGGTCCCGCAGCCAGAGGTGCAAATGCGTGACTGCGGCTGTTTACCAACTTGTGCTGAACCTCGCGTTCAATCCCGTTGCTGCATCCAGCCGCAACTGGCGAGACTGTAGTTTTGGCAATCCAGTTTGTCCATGCAGGAGTTTCTGAAACCGGTTGGATTGATTGATTCTGGCCTTGCTAGCTTCCCCGGCGGCTCGTAACCTTCGCGGCTTTTCATGCTGACAATTTCGGGAATAACAAAGGCTTTCGGCGCGCGCGTCCTGTTCGAGGACGCGACGCTCCAGATCAACCGCGGCGACCGCATTGGACTGGTCGGGCCGAACGGCGCGGGCAAATCCACGTTGTTCTCGCTCATTCTTGGCCACGATATGCCTGACGAGGGCGGGGTGGCCATCGAGCGCGGCGCGGCGGTTGGCCATCTGCCGCAGGAAAACGTGCCGGTCGGCGACGAGACGGTGCTGGAACTGGCGACGGCGATTACACCGGAGATCACGGCGTTGCGGCGGGAACTGAAGGCGTTTGAGGATGGCGAGGCCACCGGGACGGAAGATTTTCACAAGGCGCAGTCGCAGTTCGACGCGCTGGGCGGCTACCAGCTCGAACCGAAGGCGAAGACGATCCTGCGCGGGCTGGCGTTCCGAGAGAAGGATTTCCACCGGCCGGCGAGCACGATGAGCGGTGGCTGGGTGATGCGCGCGCATCTGGCGCGGTTGCTCGTGCAGCAACCCGACCTGTTGATGCTCGATGAGCCGACGAACCACCTCGACCTCGACGCGCTGCGGTGGTTTCAGGAATACCTGAAGACTTATCCCGGCGCGGTCCTGATGATCTCGCACGACCGCGAGTTCCTGAACCAACTCGTTGGCAGCATTGTGGAAATCCGCCAGAACCGGCTGTTGCGCTACCGCGGCAACTACGATGAGTATCTGGTCCAGCGCGCAGCGCAGGCGGAGCAGCTTCTGGCCGCTTACAAGAACCAGCAGCGCGACATCCAGCGGTTGCAGGAGTTTGCCGATCGGTTCCGTGCCAAGGCCAGCAAAGCCTCGCAGGCGCAGGCCAAGCTCAAGCAGATCGAACGCATGGAGAAGATCGAGGCGCCGGTGAACGACACACGCACGATCAAGTTTCGTTTCCCGCAGCCGCGCCGCAGTGGCCTGCGCGCGATCTCGTTGAAGAACATCCATCACGCTTACGGCGAGAACGTCGTCTATCGCGGCATGAACTTCGAAGCCGAGCGTGGCCAGCGCATCGTGCTCGTTGGCCCCAATGGCGCGGGCAAATCCACACTGCTGAAAATTCTGGCCGGCGTATTGCAGTTCCAGTCCGGCACGCGCGAGCCGGGCTTGAATATCAAGACCGGCTACTACGCCCAGTATCGCGTGGAAATGCTGAAACCGGAGCGCACGGTGCTGGAGGAGGCGCTCGACACGAAGCAGATGATTTCTGTGGAAACAGCGCGCACCGTGCTTGGCTCGTTTCTGTTTCGTGGTGACGATGTGTTCAAGCCGGTGGCTGTGCTCAGCGGCGGTGAGAAGAGCCGGCTGGCGTTGGTGAAGCTTTTGCTCGATCCGCCGAACCTGCTGTTGATGGACGAGCCGACGACACACCTCGATATGCCGAGTATTGACGCACTCATCAGCGCGCTGGAGCAATACGAGGGCACGCTCATCTTCATCAGTCACGACGTTTATTTTATTCGCAAACTGGCGCGTCACGTCCTGCACGTAAATGCGGGCGAACTCACGCACTACCACGGCGACTACCAGTATTACCTCGACAAAACGGCCGCCACTTCCGCCCAAGCCGCGCTCACGGCTGGCGGAAAGGAGACAGCGTCTGCGGCAGCTGCACCCGACGACAAACGAGTCAAATTGCGCGACCAGAAGCGGCTGGAAGCCGAAGTGCGCCAGGCCCGCTCTCGCGAGCGTCGGGCGCAGCAGCAGGTCGTGGATGGGTTGGAGAAGGTCATCGCGCGGTTGGAACAGCGGCAGAAGGAGTTGACCGCCGATTTGGAGAATCCCGACACCTATCAACAGCCCGGTCGCGCCGTGGCGGTGAACCGCGAGTTGAGCGGTGTCACCGACGACCTCGCGGAGGCAACGGCGAAGTGGGAACAGGCGGCGGCGAAATTGAGCGAGGCGATGCCGGATTCCGCCTGACATGCGAAGGTTGCACGAGGCACAAGCCTGTAAATAAGTATTTTCAGGCGTGCTGTGCTGTGGTAGAAGCCACGGGTTGATTCTTGGTAGCAAGGTTGTTCAAGAAATAAGGAAAACGGATTTATGGGATTGCATAGCAGTTTGAAATCATCCAGCACGCTGAAAGCGAAACGCAACGTGCTGAAGCGGTTTGAACGTGTTGAGTTGATGAAGAAGCGCGGGCAGTGGAAAGCCGGCGACCGCGTGTTCGGTCTGCCGAAGACCAAGCCCGAATAACAATCGTCTTACTCCGGCTTCGTGCCGTGAAGACTTCCGACGAGTCTATTGGCGTGCGCTTGCAGCGATTTCTCGCCTCTGCGGGTCTGGGATCGCGGCGCGCTTGCGAGCAGTTGATCGTGGCGGGCCGTGTCCGTGTGAACGGGCGCGTCGCCGCGCTCGGTTCGCGCGTGCAGCCGGTCGCGGACCGTATTACGTTGAACGGACGGCCGCTGAGCACGCAACGGTTGACCTATGCCGTGCTCTACAAGCCGGTCGGTTACACGTGCAGCAGCCGCGACCGACATGCGGAGAAGCTCGCGATAGACTTGTTGCCAAAGGATTGGCCGCGAGTATTCAGCATCGGACGGCTGGACCGCGAGAGCGAAGGATTGTTGTTGGTCACTAACGACGGCGAACTGGCGCAGAAGATCGCGCATCCGCGTCACAAGATTCCGAAGACCTATGAGGTCGGCATCCGTGGATCGTTGACGGCCGCGGAAATGGAGCGGCTGCAAAAGGGCATGGTCATCGGCGGTGAGCGCATGGTGGCCGACAAGGTATTCGGCGTGCGGCCCGCCGGCGAGACGTCCACGTTTCAAATGGTTCTCAGTCAGGGAAAGAAGCGCCAGATTCGTGTGATGCTGGCTGAACTGGGTCGCGAAGTGATCCGGTTGAAGAGGCTCAGCGTCGGACCGATCAATCTGGGCGATCTCAAGCCCGGCAAATGGAGACTGCTTAATGATCAAGAGTTGGCAAAATTATCTCGCATGGGTTAGCACGCTGCTTGTCGCGTGGACCGCCTCCGCCGCCGACATGGCGACCGTCACCACCGACCGCGTCAACGTCCGCGCTGCCGCCAAGGCTACTTCCGAAGTGCTGCTTCAATTCAACCAAGGCGACCAGGTGGAACTGGCTGAGCCGTTCCCTGCCGCCGCCGCGGCTGGAACGGTGGTCTTTGCGAAGATTCACATGCCGGCCGCTGCTCGCGTCTGGGTTCACAAGAACATGCTCGATGCTGCCGGCACCACCGTGCTCAAGGCTGACGTCCGCTTGCGCGCCGGTCCGGGCATCAGTTACACCGTCGTTGGCAAGATCAACAAGGGCGACGTGATTCAACCTGAGCAAACTCAGGACGACTGGGTGAAGATCAAACCCACGACGAACTGCTTCGCCTTCGTCGCCGCTAAATTCCTCCAGCCCGGCGCTGCTTCGGCTCCGGCGCGCCCCTCGGCGCCGCCCGCTCCTCCCTCGACCGCTCCGGCGTCTGCGCAACCGACAACGCCAAGCACCGCCCCGGCTCCCGTTCAACCCGCGCCACTTGCGCCACCTGCGCCTGAGACGGTGGCTCCGCCCGCCGCGCCGGCCGTAATGCCTGCGCCGCCGCCGCCGGTTGACATGCCTGGCGTGTCTGAGAAATCTGCCGCGAAGGAGAAAGCGTTGAAGGAAGCCGCAACGCCGGCGAAAACGGCCAAAGCAAAACCGCACAAGCCCGCGGCGAAGAAGACCACGCCCAAGCGGCCGGTCGAGCCGATTGCCGGTTTGCCGAAAGTTGAAATTGTAAAAGCCGAGCCGCAGAAGATCGAACCGCCGAAGATTATCGAGCCTGCCGTTGTCAAGCCGGAGCCGCCGAGAGTGGAAGTGGTAAAGGCTGAACCATCGAAAGCAGAAGCGCCAAAAGTCACAACGCCAAAGGTCGAAGTCCCAAAAGTGGAAGCGCCGAGTGTGCCGCCTCCGTCCGTGCCGGCTGTGGTTGAAATGCCGAAGGTTGAAGCGCCCAAGATCGAGGCACCGAAGACCGAGCTTGCGAAGATCGAGCCTCCAAAGGTGGAAGCACCGAAGGTCGAACCTCTGCCCGCGCTGCCGGTCGTTGAAATGCCGAAGGTCGAAGCGCCCAAGGTCGAGGCACCGAAGACCGAGCTTGCGAGGATTGAGCCCCCAAAGGTGGAGGCGCCGAAGGTCGAACCTCTGCCCGCGCCGCCGGTCGTTGAAATGCCGAAGGTTGAAGCGCCCAAGGTCGAGGCACCGAAGACCGAGCTTGCGAAGATTGAGCCTCCAAAGGTGGAAGCACCGAAGATCGAGCCTCCGCCTGCGCCGACGGTCACTGAAATGCCGAAAGTCGAAGCGCCCAAGGTCGAGGTGCCGAAGACCGAGCTTGCGAAGATCGAGCCCCCAAAGGTGGAAGCGCCGAAGATCGAGCCTCCGCCCGCGCCGACGGTCACTGAAATGCCGAAAGTCGAATCGCCCAAGGTCGAGGTGCCGAAGACCGAGCTTGCGAAGATCGAACCTCCAAAGGTGGAAGCACCGAAGGTCGAGCCTCCGCCTGCGCCGACGGTCACTGAAATGCCGAAAGTCGAAGCGCCAAAAGTCGAGTCTCCCAAGATTGATGTTCCAAAAGTGGAACTGCCCAAGGTGGAGGCACCCAAGGTAGAAGCCCCGAAAGCAGAGATCCCGAAGCCCGCGCCGGCGCCGTCGTTGCCGGCACCTCAGGTGGACATGGCAAAAATCTCACCACCGCCGGCTCCCATGCCGCCCACGCCGCCGACCGTTCCGCCCTCGACCGTTGAGGATCCATCCACCAAGATTATCACCAAGGAAGGTTGGGTGCGGCCCGCTACTGGTTTGTTCAAGAAGCCTGGCACGCATCAGCTCATGTCTACTGACAAGCCGTTGGCGATGGTGATGACCTTCCTCTCCAGCACGACCGTCAACCTCGACCAATACGAAGGCAAACACGTGCGCATCACGGGTGGCGAACATTGGCAGAAGGGATGGAACCAGCCGCTGGTCCGCGTCAATCAGGTTGAATTGTTGAAGTAAACCGCCCCCTCCTTGCGTCTATGCCCGCTGAAATTATCGACGGTCGCCTCCTTGCTGCGCAAATCTACGGTGAGACCCTTGCCGCGGTCGAGCGGCTGAAGGGGCGCGGCGTGATGCCAGGACTGGCCGTCATTCTCGTAGGAGAAGATCCCCCGTCGAAAGTTTATGTCGCCAACAAGGAGAAGATGGCGCGCCAGTTGGGCTTCCATTCGGTGCTCAAGCAACTGCCGGCGACGACCAGCGAGGCGGAACTGCTGGCGGAGATAGACGCGCTCAATGCCGACCCGAGCATTCACGGTTTGCTCGTGCAGTCGCCGTTGCCGAAGCCGCTCCGCGAGGAGACGATGTGGGAACGGATCGCGCCAGCGAAAGACGTGGACGGTTTTCACCCGATGAACCTCGGCCGGCTCGCCGTGGGCCAGCCTTGCCTCGTGGCCTGTACGCCGGCGGGAGTGATCGAGATGCTGGTGCGCAGCGGTGTGACGATTGCCGGCAAGCACGCGGTCATTGTCGGCCGCAGCATCCGCGTTGGCCGGCCGCTGCAACTACTACTGAGTCTGAAGAGCAAGACCGGCGACGCAACCGTGACGGTCTGCCATTCGCGCACGCCGGACATCGGCGCGTTCACGCGGCAGGCTGATATCCTGATTGCGGCGATCGGCCAGCCCCGGTTCGTGAAGGCCGACATGGTCAAGCCGGGTGCGGTGGTCATTGATGTCGGCATCAACTCGGTGCCGGACGCGACGAAGAAGAGCGGCTCCCGGTTGGTGGGCGACGTGGATTTCGATGCCGTGAAGGAGGTTGCATCGAAGATCAGCCCGGTGCCGGGTGGAGTCGGGCTGATGACGATTGCCATGTTGATGAAGAACACGGTGAAAGCATGCGGCGACCTCAATCCGGCCGCACCGTAGCCCGCGGTTGCCGGTGACGTCATTTCTGCTGGAACCCCATGCCACCACCCAGCACACCCACCGCCAGTTCGAAAGCTTACAAACCGCTGATTACGCCGAGCAGCCCGACCGAAAAAGCAGAGGCGTGGCCGTTGTGGCGACTGGGCATGGGGTTGCAACTGCTGCTGGCGGTGGTCACGATCCTGCTGACGCGAATGGGACAGCAACCGGCCTGCGCCACAGCACTGTTGCCGGTGTGGTTGCTGTCGTTCGTGCCGTATGTGCTTGCGCTGAGATACGCGCGGCGGTTGGCGCCGTCCGTGGCGCTGCGGGGCATCTTCGTGTTTGCGATTTTCTTCCGGGTGACGCTCTGGTTCGCGCCGCCGATGCTTTCGAATGAGGTCAACCGCAGCCTGTGGGAAGGACGCGCACAGATGCGTGGCCACAATCCCTACGTCGAATCGCCAGCCTCGCCGGAAATAAGCTATCTGGCGCCGGAGATGATTCTGCACATCGCCGCGCCGAACATACCTGCGGTTTCCTTGCCGCTGAACGAGTTGTTGTTCCGCATCGTTGCCAATATCTCACCCCAAGGGCCCGGCCTGTTGAAGGCACTACTTGTTCTCGTGGACCTTGGCGTGGTGTGGTTGGTGATGCGGTTGCTGCGGCTGCGCGGGCTGAACGAGAACATGGCGATCCTCTACGCGTGGTGTCCGCTGCCTATTGTGGAGTTTGCCGGCAGTGGACATGCCCTGACGCTGACGATGTTCCTGGCGCTGTCGGCGGTTTATCTGGCGACGCCGCAAATCCCCCGGCGGAGGTGGGCCGGTGTGATCGAGCAAACGCTTGCCGCAGCCAGCCTCACTGGCGCGGTGTGCTCGCATTACTTCGCGTTGCCGCTGGTGCCGCTGGTGATGCGGCAGATCAAGGCACGGTATTGGCTGCTGATACCGCTGATTGCGGGGTTGTTCTACCTCCCCTTTTCCGGTGCGGGCGGTCATCTGTTCGACGGGTTGCGGCAGTGCGTCGGCGGTTTACAGTTCAACGACTCGATGTTCAGCGTGTTGGCGGCGTTGTTCGACACTCCATGGACGCCGCAGTTGCCCGGGGGTGTTTTGGTCGCGCACGCCATCCCAAAGCTGATGGCAGCTGGCGCGTGCCTGACGGCGCTGCTGGCGTTGATTGTGTTGCGCGTGAACACGATCCGCTCGTTCTACATCGTCACCGGCGTCTTTCTGCTTTTCAGTCCGGTTGTATATCCGCATTACGTGGCGTTCCTGGTGCCGTTCCTTTGCTTCTATCCGAGTCCCGGCTGGATGCTGCTGAGTGCGACGGTGTTGCTGAGTTACTGGGGCGGATTGGCAGATCCAAATCGCGGCGGGGTTTCGCTCGGTGTCAGACTACTCGAGTATCTGCCGGCCTTTGCGGCGATGGCGACTGGCTGGGCGATGACGTATCTCACGCCGCCGCCGCGCCCGGAAATGACAAACAAAACATGAGACGTGCTTACGTCTTGTGCTTTGCTTTCTTCGTCCCATCCAGCAAATGACGTATGGCAAGCACCGGATGACGCCACAGCATCCGCGGACCGGCGTGACGCATGACAGCCTGAATCTGCGTGCGGCGGGCCGGCTGGTAGCAGTGAACCGGACACTCCGCGCATGTCGGTTTGTTCTCTTGAAATGGGCATCGTTCCAGCCGGCGCTGGACGTAGTCCCACAACTCTGCGCACTCCGTGCAGAGGTGATCTGGGCTTCCGTGCTGATGCCGACAATAGAGTCGGATCATCGCCGCCACTGTGCGGCGCTCGCGGTCGAATCGGCAGGGGTCGGCAGGCAGGGAGGCCATGCGGTTCCTGTTACACATTACGAAGCATGGGTTTCAACCTCACGCCGCGCTGACGTCCAACATCCGTTGGATCGGCGCGCGGGCGCGACGGCAGGTTTCCGCGGGCAGCTCGATACGGTTGGACAGATCGCGCAGGCAGTCGCGAAGTTTTTCCAGCGTGTTGAGCTTCATGAAGCGGCACTCGTTACAGCGGCAATTGTCCGTCGCGGCGGGAATGAACGTCTTGCCGGGGCACTCCTTGCGCAACCGGTGGAGCATGCCGATCTCGGTGGCGATGATGAACTTCGCCGCCGGATTATCGCGGCAAAACTTTATCATTTTCTCTGTGGAACAAACTTCGTCGGCGAGTTGACGGACCGGTCCGATGCACTCCGGATGTGCCACCAGTGGCGCGCCGGGATGCTCTCGCTTGATCTTGCTGATCGCCTCGTGTGTCCACTGGACGTGGACGTAGCAGACACCCGGCCACAGTTCCATTGCACGGCCGGTCTTCTGCATGACCCACTGGCCGAGGTTCTGGTCAGGACAAAACAAAATCGGCCGGTCTGCCGGGATGCTCTGGACGATCTTCACCGCGTTGCCGGAGGTGCAGATGACATCGCTGAGCGCCTTCACACCGGCGCTGCAATTGATGTAGCTGACAACAGCATGCTCCGGATGCCGCTGTTTCCACGCGGCGAGCGCGTCGGCATTGCAGGAATCAGCCAGCGAGCAGCCCGCGTCCGGATCGGGCATGATCACGGTCCGATCCGGACAGAGGATCTTGGCCGTCTCGCACATGAAGTGGACGCCGCAGAACGCGATGACGCCGGCCGACGTGGCCGCCGCCTGTTGCGACAGGCCGAGCGAATCACCGACGAAGTCCGCCACATCCTGGATTTCCGGCAACTGGTAATTGTGCGCCAGGATGACGGCGTTGCGCTGGCGCTTCAGATCCAGTACCTCGGCCCGAAGCGCGGCCAGACGCGACGATTCGACGATGGTCGTTGCTGTAGACATGATCAGGAATTGATAGGCGAGAACGCAGACACTGTCAAACCGCGGACGCGACCGTATTTTTCGCTTTCAAAAAAACACCGTTCGCCTAATCTCCGGTCACCATGCCAAAAGAACATTCTTTCAAATTCAGCTTCGGGCCGTGGAATCTCAGCGAAGGCGCAGATCCTTACGGCCCGCCTACCCGACCGATACAGACGTTCGACTGGAAACTGGCGCAGCTCAAGAAGCTCGGCTACGAGGCGATGATGTTCCATGACGACGACGCAGTGCCGGATCTTGACAACAAGTCTGCCGCGCAGGTCCGTGGCGAAGCCAAGGCGCTCAAGAAGAAGCTCGACGACGCCGGCGTCGCGGCAGAGATGGTCGCGCCGCGGCTCTGGTTCAGTCCGATGACGATTGACGGCGCTTATACGAGCAACTGCCCGAAGGCGCGCGCCTATGCCATTGAGCGCACCAAACGCTGCATTGACATCGCCCGGCTTCTTGACACCAACCTCATGGTTCTCTGGCTGGCGCGCGAGGGCAGCTACCTGCGCGAGTCCAAGAACGCCAAACGGAGCGTTGAGTATCTCGTCGAGGCACTCGATGCGATGCTTGGCCACGACAAGAAGATTCGCATCGCCATCGAGCCCAAACCGAATGAGCCGATGGACCACGCCTACATCCCGACGATCGGCCATGCGGTGGCGGTGGCGCATTTGACGCGCGACCCGAAGCGTGTCGGTTGCGTGATGGAGTCGGCACACTCGATTTTGGCCGGGCTGGATCCCTCGGACGAGATTGATTTCGCTATGTCGTTCAACAAGCTCTGGTCGTTGCATCTCAACGACCAGAACGGACTGAAGTTTGACCAGGACAAGCCGTTTGGGAGCAACAACCTCCGTGGCGCGTTCAACCAGGTCCGTGCTCTCTGGCGCAACCGCTACGGCAGCGGCGGCGAATACGTCGCGTTCGACGTGCATCCTTTCCGCACCACCAAGCCGGAACACTGGACCGCCCACCTCGACAACAGCCGCCGCACGTTCCTGCGCCTGCTGGAGAAGGTGAAGACGTTCAACGAGACCGCTGCGCAGAAGCTGGTCGCCGCCCGCGACTACCAGGCGCTCGACCAGATGGTGTTGGAGCACTTGATGGGGAAGTAACCAAAGTCGTTGTTCGCCCCGCATGAGAAAAGGGACGCCGGAGACGGCGTCCCTTTTCGTTTGTCAGGGCGGGCGCGGCAATGCCGCTCAAACCTTCCGCGTGACGCCAAGCTTGCCGATCATCAGTTGTACCAGCAGCAGCGCTATCGGATACAAGACGGCGCAGGCGATGAAGATAGGTGCGAAACCCAGGGCTTCCACAACGCGGCCGATGTAAAGCTGCGACAGTGCGCTCATCAGCGACCCTAGTGCGCCGCCGAGTCCGGTGACCGTGCCGACGGCGTTTTTCGGGAACACCTCCGCCACGAGCGTGATATTGCCCCAGCTCGCATGGCAGAACGTCATCCCGGCCACGATGGCCAACGCCAGCGCGGGATTGCTGACCTGTGTTGCCAGCACGCAGAACACCGGCATCAGGAAGGTCATCACCGTCATCGTGGTTTTGCGCGCTTGGTTGAGTTCCCATCCTTGGCTGATGAGCCAGCGTGGCATCGCACCGCCGAAGATGTTGCCGACAGCGGCGACCGCATACGGAATCCAGACGAACATCCCAATCTGCTTAAGGTCGAAACCGTGGCTATGTTGGAAGTAGAGCGGCATCCAGAACAACAGGAAATAGCTGATCGGATCCGTCAGCACGCGCACCAGCACACAACCCCATGTCTCGCGCATCCGCAGCAGGCGTAAGAGTGACACCGGCTGTTCGCTTTCCTCGCTTCGGTCGGCGAGGATCAACTGGCGTTCTTCCTCGCTGAGCCGCGGGTGATCTTTTGGCAGCTTGAAGAGCACCATCCACGCGGCGACCCAGACGAAACCCAGCCCGCCCGTGACGAGAAACGCCGCGCGCCAGCCGAAATAATACGCGATGAAGGAGACCACCGGCGCGGCAAACATCGAGCCAAACGCGGTGCCGGCGTTGAAGATGCCGACGGCGAGTGCGCGGTCACGCATCGGGAACCACTCGCTCACCGCGCGCATGCCGCCGGTGAAACTGCCCGGCTCGAACACGCCGAGCATGAACCGGAAGAATGAGAATTGGCCCACCGTGGCAGCAAAAATGTGCAGCATGTTGGCCAGTGACCAGCCCGACACAAAGAGTGAAAACCCGCGCCGTGTGCCGATGCGATCAATGACCACTCCGCTGACGGCATACATGACGCCGTAGCTGGCCAGAAACCACGCGTTGATGGCGCCGTAGTCAGCGTTGTTAAGGCCAAGGTCTTCCTTGATGGTGCCGATCAGCACCGACAGCGTTTGGCGGTCGAGGTAGTTCAGGGCCGAAGCCAGACAGAGCAGGACCGCGATATACCAGCGTAGATGTTTGATGGGCGGCTTGTTCATCGCGCCCGTTTCCTACCCTGAGTCCGGCCTCCATTACAACAACAGAACGATGACCGGATTTTGTGGTCGGGAACGAGGTGCTGACAAATTCCAGCTCAGGCGTGAAAGCCGCATCCATCTGTGGTTGGTTGATCTGAGAAGCAATGCCGTTGAGGTGGGTGGAATCTGTTGCGGTGTTCAACATCAAGCGACTCTGGATGTTGACTGAGACTCGCGTGGTGATTGACGACTTCCGGTGTGAATAGAACCGATGCAAACTGCACGCCTCGGTTCATCCCCAACTGCGGTCGGACCTCATCCTCCTTGCACTGGGGGTTCCTTTCTCACCGGCAACGAGAAATGAAACGTGGCGCCCTCGTTAAGAGTTGATTCCGCCCAAACCCGGCCGCCATGCCGATGAATCACGCGCTGAACGATGGCCAGCCCCACACCCGTGCCTTCAAACTGCTCCTCGGTGTGTAACCGCTGAAATACACCGAAGAGCTTCTGCACATACTTCATATCGAAGCCAACGCCGTTGTCTTTCACGTAGTAGAGAAGTTCCCCACCTTCCTCGCAGCCTCCCATTTCGATTTCGGCCACTGCTCTGGGGCGGCTGTATTTGATGGCGTTGGAAATAAGGTTCACCAACACATGGCGCAGCAAGGCTCTATCGCCTCGCGCCGGCGGCAACGGATGGAGTTTAAACTGGAGCTTGCGGCCCGATGCCCGCGCCTCGCACTCGTTATAGACCTCTTGCGCCAGATCGCCCATGTCAACTTCCGCCCACTGCGCGGATTGCCGGCTCATCCGTGAGAACGCCAGCAAGTCGTCAATCAACTGGCCCATGCGTTTGGTTTCCTGGCTGATGACACCCAGTTCGCGCCGGCCTTCCTCGTCGAGCTGCTTCGCGTAGTCCTCGACCACAATGTTCGCATAGCCGGCGATGGCCCGCAGCGGCGCGCGAAGGTCGTGCGACACTGAGTAGGAGAACGCCTCCAGTTCCTTGTTGGCCTCTTGAAGCTGGGCAGTGCGCTCGGCGACGCGCTGTTCCAGGTCCGCGTTGAGCTTTCGAATCTCCTCCTCCGCTTGTTGCCGCTTCTGCTCCTGCAAATCTCTTTGCATCTTTGCGTTCAGAATAGGCGAGATGCTGTCGGCAATGTTCTCAAGCAACTCCTTGTCATCCTTCGTGTAGCTCCGCTCGGCATTGGCAACGGAGAGCAACCCGATGCTTGTGTTTCCAAACACAATCGGCACCGCGAGGAAATGATCAATGTTAATGTGACCCTTGGGTGTATGAAAAGGTCCATCCGAACAGTATGTCTTGCTCTCTCTGATCGCTCTTCCCCAGAGGCTGTTTCCCCACGTGGCTTTTGAGAAGATGACTGACTTGCCAGTCACCTTGCATTCGCTCCACACTTCGCCCGTCAAACTCGGAACGACGAGGTCACCGTTGGTTCCGATGTATCCAAATATGCCGAACTTGCTCTTCATCGCCTGAAGCACCACGGACAGGACCTGCGCGTATATTTCTTCGTCCGGGACAGTGAGGAAGATATGCGCGATCTGGTTGAGGATTGTCTTTCTTTGTTCCGATTGCCGCAACGCGGTCTCCGCCCGCTTGCGCTCGGTGATGTCCTCATGGATTAAAACAACCTGCCGAACATTCCCAGCATCATCCTTCACCGGGTAAATGCGCGCCTGCACCCATTTCTTGTTTCCAGTCCCCAAAGCATCCTTGGCGCTGTATTCGGCGGGGGGAATAGCGGTTGCCTCGCCGGAAAAGGCGCGTTGTATGCAGGGCATGAGCCCGAGGCGCACCAGTTGCTGATCTGCGAGCAAGTTGTAATTCTCCAAATCCTTCAGAGTAATTCCCCATAGAGTCTCGAAGGCGTGATTGATCTGAAGCGTCCGGCCATCCGGTGATAGAACTTGGATGCTAAGCGGGGATTGTTCTGCCAAGGATCTGAAACTCTCCTCACTGTCGCGGAGCGCCTCCTCCGCGCGCCTGCGCTCGGTGATGTCACGAGCGGCGGCGAAAACACCTATCACTTTGCCACTGTTATCCCTATAAACCGAGGCGTTGTAGAGGACGGAGGTGAGACGGCCATCGCGATGTCGCAGTTCCAACGCGTAATCCTTCACAAAGCCTTCGCGGAACACCTGCTGATAGCCTGCGCGGGCTTTTTCCGGTTCGGTAAAATAGTTGGAGAAGTCGGTGCCGATAAGTTCTGTGCGAGAACAGCCAGTGACTTTCTCAGTGGCCGCGTTCACATCAGTAATCTTCCCGTTGGGACCGATGGTCACAAGCGGGTCCAGACTCACTTCAATCAGGTTGCGGTTGTAAGCACTTGCCAGTCGCAAAGCCTCTTCCACCCGCTGGCGCACGATCCGTCCTCGCAGAACTATGATGCCAAAAGCCAGATCGCCTGCCAGTTCCTCCAAGAGCCGGATTTCTTCCGGTGTGAAGGCGTTGAGTTCCGAGGAATAGATCAGGAGAACGCCGAATACGTTGGCGCTTTCGTCCTTGAGAGGCAGGGCAATCGTGGAGCGATAGCCGCGTTGCAAGGCGCTCTCCCGCCACGGAGCCATTCGCGGGTCAGTTATGAAATCCTGAACACAGACTGTTTCTCCACTCCGGATAGCGGCTCCTCCGGGACCCTGTGCGCGTTCCGCGTCCTCGGCCCAACTGAGTTTGGCGTTGGCGACATACCCGTTATCGAACCCACCCCAAGCCACAGGACGCACGGTTTTGGCGTCATCATGCTCGGCATATCCCACCCAGGCCATGCGGTAGCCGGCCTCGTCGCAAACGATACGGCAGATGTCGTTGAGCAGCGTTTGCTCGTCCTCAGCCCGCACCAGAACCTGGTTGCAGTTGCTGATCGCCCGCAGTTCGCGATTCAGCCGGCGTAGCGCCTCCTCCGCCTGCTTGCGCTCGGTGATGTCGGTGATGAATCCTTCCAGAGCCAGCAACTCGCCTTGCTCGGAGAAAACCCCCTGACCCTTCTCCCAGACCCAATTCTCCACGCCGGTGGCGGTGACGATGCGGTAAACCATCTGGAACGACTGCCGGGCTTGCAGCGCCGCCTGCACCGCGTCCCAGACCGCATCCCGGTCGTCGGGATGAATG
>JACRJX010000038.1 GCA_016235595.1 Verrucomicrobiota bacterium | reverse complement strand
GGAACGAGTGGACCGAGGGCAGCTACCTCGAGCCTGACACGGTCCACGGACTGAAGTATCTTGAAGCGGTGCGCGATGTCTTTACCTAGGTCCCGTCCGTCCAATGAACTGCGCCGCGATCCGAGACGGACGCGGAGGAGACGAATGATGCGATGGTTTGTTCTGGCGTTGGCTTTGCCCGCCGTGGCTCTCGCCGACAGCCCGCCGACGGCCGCACCGGCTCCGGGCGGCACTCCGGCGACGTTGCGCGCAGCGATTGGCGATTTGCAGACCGCGTTCGGCCCGCGATATCCGGCCGCCGGCGAGTTCCTCCGCCGGCTGGACCTGATCGAGAAGCAGATCCCGCCGGGCACCGATTCCGCGCGCGCGGCGTTCGTCCGGCTTCAACGCGAGGCGCTCGTCGCGAACCCGTTGGTCAGCGGCGCGCCGATCGTCTTCGCCGAGCGCCCGCAATACGCGCCCGACCATCACAACACCGGCACCGATTTCCAGCCCGGAGAGGTCAGCGCACAGAGTTTCCGCACGGGCGCGGCGATCAAGACGGTGGATTTCGGCCGCGGGGGCCGGGTGCAGACGTTGCTCGCGGTTCCCAACGGCGTGGCGCGCGATCTGGAGGTCGACTACGACGGCGCGCGGATCGTCTTTGCGATGCGCCATAGCGTCCGGGATAGCTGCCACATCTTCGAGATCCGAGCCGACGGCGCCGGCCTCCGGCAACTCACGCGATCGTCGCCCGACACCGATCTCGATCCCGCCTATCTGCCCAACGGCGACATCGTGTTCGCCAGCACGCGCGACATCAAGTACTGCGGCTGCAACCGGCACGTCCAAGCCAACCTGTTCGTCATGAACGGCGACGGCTCCAACATCCGCCAGATCAGCCGCAACAACCTGTTCGACTCGCGCCCCTCGGTCATGCCCGACGGGCGCATCCTGTACGATCGGTGGGAATACGTGGACCGCGCCTACGGACCGTCGTTTGGGTTGTGGACGGTGAACCCCGACGGAACGCAGCACGCGCTCTACTACGGCAACAACGCATGGTCGCCCGGCGCAATCTTCGACGGCCGGATCATCCCCGGCTCGTCGCGATGCGTGGCCATTTTCAGTTCCTGCCACGACCGGCCCTGGGGCGCCATGGTGATCCTGGACCGCCAGCGAGGCCTGGACGGCGTCGAACCGGTGGTACGGAGTTGGCCGGGCGACATCCGGCCGTATCTGCGCAATAGCACCGACTATCGGCAGGGGCAGGATCCGGGGCATCCGGTCGTCGGCCAGATCGATGCGTTCACCTCGCTGCCGATCAAGTACGAGGATCCATATCCGCTCAGCGACCCGGCGACCGGACAAGGCGCGGGCAAGTATTTCCTCTGCTCGCGGATGCTCGGTCAGGGCGAGCGGATGGGCATCTTCCTGTTGGACACCTTCGGCAACGAGATCCTGCTCCACGCGGCCGCCCCATCCGCGCAGCCCGGCGGCGATGCGCTCGGGTGTTTCGATCCGATGCCGCTTGCGCCCCGGCCTCGCGCGCCGGTCGTCCCGCGGCAGGTGGACTACGCGAAGAGCACCGGCACGTTCTTCGTGGCCGATGTCTACCGCGGCACCGGCATGGAGCGCGTGCCTCGCGGCGCGATCAAGACGCTGCGCGTTGTGGAAGCCCCGCCCAAGCGCAACTGGACCGGACCGATGTGGAACATGGACACGTTTCAGGCGCCGGCGATGAACTACAACTGCACGAGCAACAAGCGGATCCTCGGCGACGTGCCGGTCGAGCCCGACGGATCGGCCCATTTCGAGGTGCCCGCCGACAAGTTCCTCTTCTTCCAGGCGCTCGACTCCGAGGGGATGATGGTGCAGTCGATGCGCAGCGGCACGACGATTCAGCCCGGCGAGCAAGTCGGATGCATCGGCTGCCACGAGGACCGCCTCTCCGGGGCCGCGGCACGTGCGGACATCCCGCTGGCAATGCGCCGCGGACCGAGCAAGCTTCGGCCGTGGTACGGCCCGCCGCGCGAGTTCAACTACCTGACCGAGGTGCAGCCGGTGTTCGACCGCCATTGCGTGCGCTGCCACGACTACGGCAAACCGGCCGGCGCGAAGCTGAACCTCGCGGGCGACCTGGGGCTAGTGTTCAACACCTCCTACCTCGACCTGCACCGCAAGTCGGCACGGCGCTGGTTTGCCGATCCGCCGCATGGGCCGAAGCTGCTGATCAAGGCGGCGCACGACGGCCCGCCGGAGGTGTTGCCGGCGTATGCGTGGGGTTCGCATCGCAGCCGGTTGGTGGATGTGCTGCGCGCGGGCCATCAGGACGTGAAACTGGACCGCGAGAGTTTCGACCGCATCGTGACGTGGATTGACGTGAACGCGCCCTATTACGGCTCCTACTACAGCGTGTATCGCGACAACGTCTATGGCCGCGCGCCGCTGGACAACCTGCAGATGGCGCGACTCGCGGAACTGACCAGCCTCCCCTACAAGGTGCCGTCGGAGCACGTGCGATTGAACCATAAAAAGATCGAGGGTAACGAACTGTGTGGTTCGCAGGTCAGCTTCACGCGGCCCGAACTTAGTCCGTGTCTGGCGAAGTTTGCGGACAAGACCGACCCGCGCTATCGCGAGGCGCTCGCGATCATCCAAGCCGGCAGGGAACGCTTGGCCCGGCAGCCGCGCGAGGACATGCTGGGGCCGAACTCGATTCCTGTGGTCGCGCTGGATCTGGAGCGGGATGGCCGTTATCAGATGCGGTCGCAATCCGAAGCCGCCGCGCGTCAAGCGATGCTCAACGGTAGAAAGGTGTTTGACAAATGAAACGAGCGATGAGGTTTCAGTTCCTATTGGGTCTTTGCTGGTTGGCAACGGCTTTTCCTCTGTCGGCCAGGGCCGACGAATTGAGCGGTCTCTATGGCCGCAAGCCGACACTTCAGGAAACGATGCTGGCGACGCGGGTGCGATATACGACTTGGGTCGCGGAGCAGACGCTGGCGCGTGCGGCGATAACGTGCGGGGCATGGTTTGTGGCTGAGGGTGAGTCTGCGTCGCCGGAAAAGGGCGTGGACCTCACGGCGAAAGACAAGGCCGGCAAGCCGCTCTGGAACAAACGGCCGGCTTGGAAGGATGGAGCCATCATCCCTGCAGGAGGCGACAACCCGGCGCAGGAGACGGTGCTGCTCTGCCGCACCCTCACGGCGAAGAAAGCGGTGACGCTGACGGCCGGTCTCGGCGGCGGTGACAAGATGGAGGTGTGGTTGAATGGCAAGCAGATCGCGTCGCTCAACACGCATCTCGATTACAAACGCTATGGTACCGGCATGCGGCTGGAAGGAGACCGGCGCAATCAGTTCCTACTGAATCTGCCGCTGACGGTGGGCGAGAACTGTCTGGTGGTGCGTTTGCAGCAGGAGCGGGTGGAACTGCGTTCGTATATGCGCGCCGAGTTGTTACGGCTCTTCTTCTCACCGTTGCCCGATCCAGTGCCGCGGTTCTGGGAGCAACTGCGCAAGGACTTTCCGCCCGCGAGCAACCGGCTGCTGGAGACGGTGAACGTCAGCTGGTTCCAGCCGGGCGGCTGGTTCGATTGCCCGAAGGACGCGCAGTTCGAGAAGGAACTGCTGGCGTCGGTGAACGCCGCGCCAGACACACCGGCCACGCTCGAACAGTGCGTGGCTGCCGTGGATCTTGCCGCTGCGCGTGCGGACATCGCAAAGCTGCGGCTCGCGGTGGCGGAACTTGGCAAGTCGTTTCCGAAGGATTATCCCGCAACTGATTTCCTGCGGCGACTCGATGACTATGAGCACAGGCTGAACTCCCGGACAGCGAGAGCAACGTTGACCAAACTCGATCGCAGCCGGCGTATGATGCTCGTAGACGCGAACCCGCTGCTGCGCGGGGCGACGTTGCTGGTAACGAAGCGTTACACCTACGACTCGCAACACTATTACGACGACTACTATCACGGCCCGACAGAGTGGGGCGGCAACATCTGCGAAGTCTCGCTCGCGGACGGGCGCGTTCGTGATATCGTCCCGCAACTCGCGGGTGGCATTTTCGACCGCTATGACCTCTCGACCGACGCGCGCAGGATTGTCTTCGGCTATCGCGCGGCGAAACCGACCGGCTACCGCATCTACGAGGCCGGCATTGACGGCAGCGGCTTGCGCCAGATCACAACGCCGCCCGCCGACGAGGACGAGCGCGTTGCGAAATACGCGATGTATTCGCCCGACCAGTTGAAGCAAAATCCGACGCTCTACGGGCACTGGACCGACGATATGCATCCGTGCTACCTGCCGGACGGTGACATCGTATTTGTTTCGTCACGTTGCGAGCGCAGCGTGCTCTGCGGCGGGCATTCGCTGACCACGACGAGCCTCCACCGGATGAACGCCGACGGCAAAGACATGCGGCAACTGTCACAGGGCGCGTTGAGCGAGTTCACCCCGACGATGCTGGAGGATGGCCGCATCCTCTACAACCGCTGGGAATATGTTTACAAGGGCATCGCCGCCATCCAGCCGCTCTGGACGATGCGGCCTGACGGAAGCGGCTCGGAGGAAGTTTACGGGGACAACATCGCCAACCCCGGCGCGTTCGTGCAGGGACGGCAGATTCCCGGCCGGCCCGATCTCGTTGTCTGCACCGGTTGTGGTCACGAACCGTTGGCCGTCGGCGCGATCGTGTTGCTGGACCTGCACAAGGACAAACGCACGCCGGCCGTGATGACGTCGCTGACACCGAACGTGGAGACACGCGGGTTGCGCGGTCTCTACCAGTTCCGCAATGGCCAGTGGAAGGAGGACGTCTTTGGGCCGTTCTACTGCGACCCGTATCCGCTCTCGGACAAGTTCTTCCTCGTCTCGTGCAATCCAGACAAACGCTACAACGATCAGAAAGCCTACGGCATCTACATGCTCGACACGTTCGGCAACCGCGTCGAAGTCTATCGCGATCCGGAGATTTCCTGCTGGCAGCCGATGTTGCTGAAGACGCGCCCGCAGCCGCCTGTGGTCGCGTCCGCGCCATCGATCGGCATGATGAATGCGGCGAGGGAGGCGACACTGGTCGTTGCCGACGTTCACAAGGGCCTCGATGGCGTGAAGCCGGGCACGGTCAAG
Organism: Verrucomicrobiota bacterium; assembly: GCA_016235595.1. Classification (GTDB taxonomy): domain Bacteria; phylum Verrucomicrobiota; class Verrucomicrobiia; order CAIQCK01; family CAIQCK01; genus CAIQCK01. The sequence goes on along the minus strand of JACRJX010000038.1, from coordinate 112,488 downwards.
TGGCTGCGCGTGATGGAGCAAATTCCGCGGCCGTGGTCCGTGCAATGCGATGCCAAGCCCGGCGACAGCTTCCCCGGCCAGATGGTCGCCGTCAGCTACTACACGCACATTTGGATCGCGGTGCTCCACGGCATCGTGCCGGTCCACGCGGATGGATCGGCGTATTTCACCGTGCCCGCCGACAAGAGCATCTACCTTCAGGCGCTCGACGAGAACTTCATGGAGGTCCAGAAGATGCGAACCTTCGTCAACCTGAAGCCCGGCGAGAACCGTTCCTGCATCGGCTGCCATGAACATCGCATCCAATCACCGCAGCCGAAGCGGCTTGCCGCCTTGTGCCAGCCGCCCGTCAAGCCGATGCCGCAACCCGGCGAAACCGCGCCACGGCCGATTCACTACGCCAGCGACGTGCAACCGGCTCTCGACAAGCACTGCGTGCGCTGTCACAGCGGCAGCGAGCCGGGCGCAAAGCTCAACCTCACAAACGAGATGACGGAGCACTTCAACCGGTCCTACGAGGAACTCATCACGAAAGGCATGGTCAACTTCATCCAGGAATGGACCGGCCCGCGGATGAAAGACCCGCCGCCCTATTTCACCGTCGGCGGTTCGATGGCTCACGCACCGGCGGTGCCGCCTTACACCTATGGTTCGCACCAGAGCAAACTCGTGGACGTGTTGCGCAAGGGCCACCATGACGTAAAGCTCTCGCGCGAAGAATTTATCAAGCTCGTCACATGGGTGGATGCCAACGCGCCGTTCTATGGCTCTTACTTCGGCCGGCGCAATATCCGCTACCAGAAACGCCCCGATTTCCGGCCCGTGCCGACACTGGCCAGCGCGAGTGGCGTCATGCCCGAGCCGGCGCGTCCGCCGCACATTTCCGCGCAACTGCTCGCATGGTGGCGATTCGACGAAGACAAAGGTGAACGCACCCTCGACGCCTCCGGCAACAAACACGACGCCAGGATTGTCCGCGCCTCGCGCACACCTGACGCGAAGCTTGGCGAGACGCTGAAGTTCGACGGCAGCGGCTATGTCGAGGCCGGCGGACTCGGCGCGCATGAGACGCTCAGTGTGGCGCTCTGGGTCAAGGTGGGCGAGACGAAGAACACGTGGAGTCCGCTGCTGTTCACGAGCACCGCGCAGCAATCGGCTTTTCATTTCAGCCTGCTGCGCGATGGCACACCCAATGTCGCCATCAACGTCGGCGGAACCAGTTGGATTCATCGCCGCGCCAAACGCCCGCTTGCCGTCGGCCAATGGCATCATCTTGCCGTCGTTTGCGATTCCCGTCCCGGCGGCAACATCCAGTTCTACGTGGACGGACGGAAAGACACCGACATTCCGCTCGATACCGAGGTGCCGCTGGACCTCGCCGCGTTCCGCCTCGGCGCATGGAGCCTGTGGGAACGCAGTCCGAACAACAACTTCCACGGCGCTCTCGGCAACGTGCGTATCTACAGTGGCCTGCTGGGCGACCGCGAGGTGGCCGACCTGGCAAAGAGCATTTCGCTGCGCACTGCAGCGACCATCCCCAATAAGCCAAAGCAGAACGAGTAATCCAGTTCAGGACAAGGCCTGCCGCGGTTTTGTTCGTTTACGGTCATTCAGGATAGAAAGGAAAAATGAGCGACACTGCAAGAGACATAACCCGGCGGGATGCGTTGGGCGCCATTGCGTCGGTGGCCGCGTGTGCCATTGGCATCGCGCGCACTCATGGTGCGACGGAGCCGCCGGTCGCCCCCAAGCCCACTCTCCACGTTTACTCCGATTACGGCTGGTTGCGCGGATTCAGCGTTGTGCCATCGTGGGGTGCGCGCATCGAGGAGGCATGGTGGAATTACGACGGCGCGAGGTTCCGCGAAGAGGTCGCGCTCGCGCGACAGGTTCACTCCAATTGCATCCGACTTTGGATCGAGTTTACCGCGTGGATGGCCGACCCGGAGAGGGTCACGGCGAATTTCCTCGACGCCGTGAAGGCCATCGCCGAGTGCGGCATGAAGACGATGCCGTGCATCTTCAATCGGTGGCACGATTCTCAATGGGACTACGGCGGCACCTACACCGAGACGTTGTTTCGCGACTGGAAACCGCAAGTGGGGTACGTGCGCGCGCTCGTCGCACCACTCGCGAACGACGATCGCGTGCTCATTTGGGACCTCTGCAACGAACCTCAGGCCCACGACCAGACCAGCGACGTGAACAAGAAGGAGTTCGCGTGGCTCAAGCTGATGGCGGAAACGGTGCGCGCGTGTGGCGCGAGACAGCCGATCACCATCGGCACGATGAACGGCAAAAACATCGAAACGTTTGCGCCGCTGATGGACGTGCTCTGTGCGCATCCGTATCCGCATACACGCGCCGCGCTTGAAACCCTTATCACCGGCTATCACGCGATGCGCAAGACGCACGGCAAACCACTGCTGGTCAACGAGTGCATCCCCGGCAGCCTCAGCGACGCCACGCGCGCGGAAGTGGCGCGATACTACACGGAACTTCTCTCTGCTGCCGGCCTTGGCTGGATGGGTTGGGCGTTGCGCGAGGGCAGGGCCATCTCCACCCGCCGCGACCGCTACGACGGCAACGGCATCAAGAAGGAAGGTTTTCACCCATTCTTCACGCGCTCCGGCAAACTGCGCGATGGCTTGGAATTCCTCACCGAGAAACCCAAACTCCGCGCGCCTTGGGAAAAAGACTGAACCGTGGGACAGCTTCTCTTTGCCCTTGGCGCCTTGCTGCTGGTTCCTCCGTTGCAGTCGTGAGGCTCTTCAGCGCTGCTTGGGAAGCGATTGCCGATAATGGCTTGGACTGCAGCGTTCAAAAGCGCGAAAGACGCGATTGAAGTGCGTCAGACTGTTGAAACCGCACGCGAAACAGATGTCGGTGACGGAGTGTTTGGTTTCCGCAAGCTGCTTTTTCGCCTTGGCAACGCGCCTGGCTTGGACGAAATGGGTGAAGCTTGTCCCGGTTGTTTGCCGGAATACGTGCGAGAAATGAGCCAGAGAAAGGCCGGCATATTTGGCGACTTCGCGCAGCGCCAGTGATGCGTTGCTGAATTCACGTTCCACAAATTCCCGCGCGCGCCGGATCTCGACGCGCTCCAATTGCGCTTGCAGGTCCCGGATTTGCTGGGCGCTCTCGCAAAGCTGCCGGGCAAATAGTTTCAGCAATCGCATGACGCAGGTGATCTCCTCACGCGGCAGATAGGGAGCGCCTTCGTAGGCGGCGCGCAGGCTGCGATCGGAGACCTCCAACCAATGGAGTCGTTCCCGCAACTTCCTGAACCCTGTGCGTGATTTCGGCTCGCGCAAGAGCTGTCCGCTGGAAATGGTTGCCACGTGTCGCCCAAACACGAAGACAGGGACGGCAATGTCCCAGAAGCCCGCGTGGCAAACGTATCGCTGCGCCTTGCCCGACGCCGCCACGTGCGAGTGGTGCCGCCGGTCGCACGCGACGCAGCGGCGCAGTCCGATGCGATCGGCTCGGATCAATCTGCACACGGGGTTGGCGTCCCTTTCCTTGAACTCGCGCCGGATGATGCCGCTTGCCGGTTCGTTCAGTGCCATGACCACGCCGGTCAGCTTCTTCAAAATGGCAGTGAACTCGGCGAACTCCGGCGAATTCGCCAGATGGTCGAAATCAATGTTTGCGGTCAATGATGTGCTCATGTGATACGGCGATATCCCGAAAGATTAGAGTATTTCGAAAGATATGTAAAACATACCCAAAAGGATGTTGAGACATCTTCCGAACCGCGTGACATGCTGTGGCCACCGATTATGAAGAACACACTTCGCCCCTTCCGGAAGGTCTTCTCCACCTCGTCACCGCTTTGGACCGCCGCACTTGCCTGTGTACTACAAACCCTGACTCTCGCGGCCACGGCTGCTGTTGGCGAAGCGGGGCAGATGGACGGTGGCACGCCGCCCAAGGTTGATTTCTCCTACGCTTTCGCCACGCCGCACCGGATTACCGTCGGACGTCCCGATGCAAGTGACCGCACGCTGTTGGATCTTCAACCGGGCAGCCTCCGCATGGCGTGGACCTACGACTGCCTGGCCATGCCGCAGTATCCGCTGAATGCCTTCAAAACTCCGAAAACCGACTGGGACATTCGCATCACACCGCAAATAGACGGCCACGGGTTTGCGCGCAGCCGTTGGACTCGCCTCGACGGAGTGCTGCCCGGCTTGGAGAACGTCTATGACGACAAGGCCGGCTCCGTGCGCTTGGAGGTGATTGGCGGCACAACCGCTGCGGTCGTCCGAGTGGAGATAACAACCACAGACTCGCAGCCGCACCAGGTGGTGTTGCGCTGTGAATCGGCCCGCTGGGGGGAGAACCCCGCCTGGGTTGAACCCTCCCAGCATGTTGGCGACAATTTGCAGGCCGGTTGGAATGAACGCGCCGACCGCGTGCTGATGCTTGGTCTGGCGGCTGACGCCTACTCGCTCCAAGCGGATGGCCAGTCACCCAGTCCGCGGAGCATGGTCCTCGTGTGGAATCTGAAGCCGGGGGAAAAACGGGTGGGCTGGATCGTGCGGCCCTATCATGGTTATGCGGCCGATTTGCCCGCGCTCCGCAAGCACGACTGGGCAAAAGAGATGAGCGCGGGGCGACGCGAGTGGCACGATTTGCTCGGCAGGGCGGTGAAGCTGAGTATTCCCGATGCAGGCGTGGCCAATGGCTATTCTGCCTGTTTAGCCGATCTGTTCATCATGCGCGAGCCGGCCATCGATGGCTATATCGGCGCGGCCCCGGGCACCGAAACGTATCGTGCGCATAATCCGGCCGAAGCAGGCATCGTGGCCATCGCCCTCGACCAAAACGGATTCCACCGCGAGTCGGCCGACGGTTATCGGATCTCACTCGACATGCAGGAGGCCGACGGCAACTGGAACGACAACCGCGGCTGGTGTCATCTGGTGTGGTTCGGCTCGGGCTTCAAGTCGTGGGTTGCCCTGGAGCACTACCGTATTACACGCGATAGGAAATACCTGGCGGGCGTGTACCCTCGCATGGCCGCCAGCTCACGCTGGCAGGAACGCCAGCGGACGCGAACGCGGAGCGCCAACGGCGAGCGTCCGCTCACCTACGGTCTGATGCCCCGCGGGTTCGGCGACTGTGGCGTGAAGGATGGCAACGATCTCTATGGCCAGTTCCTTCCCCACAATATCTGGGCCGTCTATGCGGACCGGGTTTCCTGGGAAACGGCCGAAATCCTGAAAAAAACCGCCGATGCCGCCGAGTTGAAGAAAATCTACGAGACCGCTCGCCGCGACCTGCTCACAGCCATCGAGCGGGGCGCGATCCAGGCAAACGGTTATCGCTGGATTCCCGGCACACCGGGCAAAACAGCAGGCAGTCGCTGGGGCGTGCTCAATATCGCTTTCCCTTGCGGCCTGCTCGCGCCCGACCACGAGTTGGTCACCGGTACCTTGCGCCACGTCGAGTCATGGTTGAGCCCGGGCGGCATTCCCGTAAACACCGGCTGGCTGACCAATGGCATGTGGGTGGCCATTACCTTGGACAACGTGGCCGAGGTCCATTTGCAGCGCGGCAACGGCGACGCGGCCGCCAGGTATCTTTACGCCACACTCAACCACGGCACGCCGCTCTACACCTGGTGTGAAGAACGCGGCCAGGAAGCCGGCTCGGCCAAATGCACCGGGGATCGGCAACACCTGTGGACGCCCGTGGCCGTGATCCGTGCTTTGCGCGACATGATGGTCATGGAGAACGGCAACGATTTGCATCTTGCCTTGGGGACGGCTCGCGAGTGGCTGGCGTCGGGCAAGCCGGTGGGCATCTCCGCCGCACCCACACATTTCGGTCCCGTTTCCTACCAAATGCGTTTCGACGCGACCGCTTCTAGGGTGAGCGGTGAAGTGACCTTTTCTAATCGCACGCCAGCGGCTTCGGCTGTGCTGCACATCCGTTTGCCCGGCGGGCCAAAGGTCAAATCCGTCGATCCCGAGTCGAAGGCAACGGTGGTTCTTGACGGTTCCGCGATCCGTTGGAACGCCCCGCGGGGCACGGTGAAGTTTCAGGCGGGCATTGCCCGTTAGAACCACTCGGGATAAGCAGCTTGTCACCAGCGCCGCCAACCCGCAGACTCAGAAAGCCACCGTCTTCAGTCAGCACGGCTTCTGGATCAAGGACGGATGAGTGCGACAGACGGTTTTGGTTCGAACAATGATTCATCCTTGTCGAAACACGATCTATGAAACGATGTCGAAAACTTCATGCCAGTAGAATCTGTGGTTTGGTCATCACGCTTTTGTTGTTATCCCCCAACGATCTGAAATCCGGCACAGTTCCCGGCAAGGACGAAGGAAAGAAATCGCAAACAATCGAGGCCGCGAACACGCATCGTTTGCGGGGAAGTTTCATCTCCACCGGCAACGTGCGTAACGCCACCACGGGGTGCCATGACTATCCATTGTCTCTTCTCTTCTCCATGTGCCGGGCGGCCATCGAAAGCAACAACCGCGTTTTCATGTATGGCGACAGGCCGATCCGGGTCAATCTGAACTGGGTTCGCGACCATGTGCTGACGATGAAGGGCTTCCGGTATTTCGAGCCTGACATGACCAGTTTTCTGGATCTCATGCTTGAGAACCAGACGCCACAAGGGTTCTTCTTCGAGATCATTGCCCCGCTGACCGATGGACACTCTGGCGACTACGGGCCGGATTACTGCTGTAAGAGGACGCCGGAAAACGGCTTCGGGCTGGCTCGCCTCGAACTTGAGGCCGACATCGAATACCTGATGGTCGAAGGCGTCTACATGATCTGGCAGGCGACTGGCAACGACAAGTATCTGCGCGTCAATCTCCCGCGCCTGGAGAAGGGCTTGCGCTACCTGACCAGCGACCCCAAACGCTGGGACAAAACCTATCAATTGGTCAAACGTCCCCGCACCATTGACACGTGGGATTTTCTCGATCGTGCCTCTTCCAGCACAGACCGCTCCATCCATCCCGACGACCCCATGGGCATCATGCACGGCGACAACACCGGGCTGTACCAGGCCGAACGCCTCATGGCCAAAATGTATCGCCGGGTCGGCCAGAAGAAGGACGCCGCACGCTGGGAACAGGAGGCGGTTGCGTTAAGGGAACGCATCAATCGTCATCTCTGGAACGGCAGGTTCTACAAACATTTCCTGCGTTTGGACAACACGGACTACGGCGTCGATGAAACCTGGCAGCTCAGCCTCTCCAACGCCTCCGACATCAACCGTGGCACCGTCGATTTCGACATGGCCCGTTCCATCATCAACGAATATCGTTCGATGCGTTCCAAGTTCGGCGGTGAGTTGGACGACTTCCGCAACCTGGAGCCTCCCTACCCGGTCTTCATGAAACGAAAGGCCGGACAGTACGTCAACGGCGCCATTGCCCCTTTTGTCGCCGGACAGTTGGCCTTGGGCGCCTTCGAGTTTGGCGAGGAGAAATACGGCGCCGATATTCTCTACCGCATCGGGCGCAAGATGAGCCGCGACGGCAAGGTTGCCTTCCTTTACAGCTACAAAGGCGAGGACATTGGAGGCGGTCCCCGTTGTTGGTGCGGCGCGGAACTGATGAATGCCATGGTCGTTGGATTGGCCGGCGTTCGCGACAACGGAGCGTTGTTCAAGGACGTGACGATTTCGCCCCGCTGGGTGGCGGCGAACGAGCCGAAAACGCACGTCCGGCTCGAATACGCCGTCTCCGGCGCAGAGATCGAATACCATTTTGCTCACGACAAGGCGAAGCGGCGGCTTGCGTTCAACCTCGTCTCCAAGCATGAGCGCGTGAAACTGCGCATGTTGCTGCCGGAAGGCGCGGGGAAGGCGACCGCATCCATCAACGGGGCCGCAGCCAAATCCCAGGAGGAGATGGTCGGGAAGAGCCGCTACCTGACGATTGCTTCCCTCCCACAAGGCGCCCGCGTGGAGATCAGCTATGAATGACCACGCCCAATCTGATCGAGGCACATCCATGAAATGGCATGAACGATCGAACTGGAGAGCGTGGCTGGTTGTGTTCGCCGCGCAGAGTCTGTTATCGAGTGCGTGCTCCGGCTCGGAACACAAGTTGTATGTCAGCCCAACAGGTGACGATCAGGCCGCGGGAACCCAGCGAGCACCGTTTCGCACGCTGTATCGCGCCCAAGAGGCCGCCCGTGCTCTGACAAAGGACATGCGTGGCGATGTCGTGGTGAACCTGGCACCCGGCAAATACCGTCTCAGCCGAACGCTGGAATTTACCGAAGCCGATTCCGGTAAAAATGGTTTCCACGTGATCTATCGCAGCGCCGCCGGTCCCGGCAAGGCCAGACTCTTGGGCAGCGTTCATCTGAACAAAGGATGGCAGCCGTATCGGGACGGAATCTGGAAAATAAGCACGCCATCGGGTCTTCGTTTCCACACGCTCTACGAAAAAGGTCAACGGGCATGGAAAGCCCGGTTCCCCAACCACGAATATGTGGCAGGCTTCCCGACTGCCCGAGGACGCTATCTGCGCACCGAGGACGGCTGCCGCGCGCTTGTGCCCGGCGGAGGCAAGCTGGGCGACGCCTGGCTTGTCTATCGCGCGGAGGATGCCCCACCTGTCACGCAAGGTCCCCAGATGCGGCTGGCCATTTTTGACTGCGGCAAGTGCGATTGGATGCGCTGCATCTATCGGATACGGGAAATTGATCCCCAGACCCGGCGGCTGGTTTTCATGGTGGATGAATCGCCCTATGGACAACTGGCGAACGAAAAATTCCGGGTGCTGGGTAACGCGCGCTTTTTCCTGGAGGACGAACTGGGCCTGCTCGACGCGCCCGGCGAGTTCTTCCACGATGAAAAGAGCAACGTGCTCTACTACAAGCCCAGACACCCCGGCCGTCCCGATTCGTTGAACATCACCATGCCCGTCGTGGACACGCTCGTCCGCGTGCAGGGCGCGAATCGCGAAGCCTGCGTCAGCCATTTGCGGTTCGAAGGACTTTCACTGGAAGAGACCAATGATTTCCCACGGACGTGGTGGAACTGTGACTACGGCCGGAAGGATGCCGCGCTGATCTGGCTCAGCAACTGTTACGGCGTCGAGATTCTGAAGTGCCGGCTCATCAACAGCGGTCGCAGCGGCATCATGTTCATCGGCCATAACATCGAGAACCGCGTCGAGGGGTGTTTGATCGAACACATGGGCGTCAACGGCATCACGCTCTGCAACCGGTTCCTCGCCGACGACGGCAAAAGCGCGACACCCGACATCTCCCGGGGAAACCGCGTGCACAATTGCCGGATTCACGACATTGGCGAGATTCATTGCTATGCCTCGTGCATCAATGTGTTCAATACCAGCGACAACCAGATCAGCCATTGCGAGCTTTTCAACTCCGTGCGATACGCACTCACGCTGCGCGGCAACACAAACGCGCAATTCGTGCAGCCGCATGTGTTCAACAACCTCCCCAAGTGCCGCGGGAATGTGTTCCATCACCTGGACATCCACCATTGCGGCCAGGATAGCGGCGATATGGGGGCTGTTCACGCGGCCAACCTGAACATCCCCGGCGGCGATGCGGTGAATACCTTTGAACAGATCGTTGTTGCGGACATGCAATCATACCCCTCCATGATCGACCTCCCGCCAGATGGCATCTTTCTGGATTGGCCGTCGAAGTCCATGCAACAGGTTTTTCGGAACTTTCAGATTGTGCGTGTCGCGGGCAAGCAACTGCGCAGCCACAAGCCTGAGAATGGCGATTCGGCCGTGACAGAAAACGTGAGTTGGAAGCCCGACTTCCGCGAGGACCGGATGGATCACGCGAACATCGGCGTGACGGCGGATTTCCCCGCCGCGTATGGAGGCCGTCCGGTTCGCAAGAAAAAACACTGAGTTCTTTCAACCCAATCAGGAGACCCATGATGAACGCGCGACCTCTCTTCCTCAAAGTGGTTCTGGTTCTGGCTGCAACCGCCACCGGCATAATGACCGCGGCTGAGCCTGGTGCCACCGGCGCGGTGAATTATGGCCGGCCGTTCGAGCCGCCGACGCGGCCTGCGTTCATTGCGCTGCCGCCGGGCGCGGTGGAGCCGGCTGGCTGGCTGCGCGATTGGAGCCTTGCGGCGCGGGACGGGTTCACCGGTCACATGGACGAGGTTCATCAAGAGTTCCAGCGCGCATGGGCCATTGACCACACGATGACCGGCGAGCGCCTCAACTGGCCCAAGGGCGGCTGGCCATACGAAGGCGGTGGCTATTGGTTCGATGGCTTGGTTCGGCTGGGCTACGCATTGCACGATGACATGCTCATCGAGCAGGCGAAGAAACGTCTCGACGTTGTTGTCAACCACATGAACCCCAACGGCATCCTGTTCCTGTGGTGGCTGAACAAGAACAATACCAACGATGTGAAAGGAAGTCTCGTCAGCGGCGCCTGGCCGATGTGGGCGAGTGGTCTGTTGGGGCGTTCGCTGGCTGGCTACTACGCCGCGTCGGGAGACAAACGCGTGTTGCGGGCATTGGAAGCGGGCTACAGCGGCGACCGCGACTGGCTGCGGTTGGGATGGGGCATGTCGAATCCCTGGCCGGCGTTCGACACCTACACTTGGACGGGAAACAAGGAAATTGCCGCGGCGCTGACGACGCTGTTCGACAAGGATGGTGGTGGGAAGAACCCGGGAGGAGCGTCGTGGAACCGTTACCGCCAGATGCCCGACACGAAGCCTGGAGCCGAAAAGAACGATCACGTCGTGCATTTCCTCGAAAGCACGACACCCTGGGCGCTGGGCTACTTGTGGACGGGCAAGCGCGAGTTTCTCGATGCGACTCTCGCGTGGCACGACCTTCTCGAACGCGACGCGATGCAACCCTCCGGCGTGCCCGTCGCGGATGAGTTCTACGGGCCGACCGGCGCTTATCGAGGAACCGAGACCTGCGACGTGGCCGGCTACCTGTGGAGCCAGATAGCGCTGCTGACCGTCACCGGCCAGGGACGCATGGCGGACCGCGCGGAGCGGGCGTTCTTCAACGCCGGCCCGGCCACCGTCGCGCGCGATTTCAAAACTCACGTCTATTTTCAAAGTCCCAACCGCATCGTGGACAAGTGTCCGCCCTATCCTCACGGGCCGAAAGCCGAGGGCAATTCCTACCAGGCGACACATTACCCACTGTGCTGCACGGCCGCGCTGAATCGCATCGTGCCCAACTACGTGATGCACATGTGGATGGCCACCTACGACAACGGACTGGCCGCGACGCACTACGGGCCCTGCAAAGTCTCCGCGCTGGCCGCCGATCGCGTGCCTGTCGAGATCGTTTGCCGAACCGATTACCCGTTCAGCGACTTGATCGTCATGAACGTGAAGCCCGCGCGTGCCGCGACGTTCTCGCTCTCGCTTCGCATTCCTGGCTGGTGCAAGAAACCGGAGTTGCGCGTGAACGGCTCCTCCCTCAAAGCAGCGCCTGATGCCAACGGGTTCGCGCGAATCGAGCGGCTGTGGAAGCCGGGTGATACGATTCGACTGCGGCTGCCGATGTCGGCGAGCATTCAGACGGGACGCGACAACAATGCGCAGGGCGCGCCCTACGCATCGGTGTCCTATGGCCCGCTCTTGTTTGCCCTGCCGATTCCCGACACTCAGGACGCGAATACTCCCGACCCTGCCGCCAAGTGGAAGTATGCGTTGGATGCGCAGAAAGCCGGCATCTCCGTGGAACGTCAGTCGATGCCGGCCAGATGGAACTGGTCACTGAAATCCCCGTTGAAGCTGCGCGCCAACGCCGTGCCCTGCGACTGGACTCCCACGCCCCAAGCTCCACTGCCGTCCGAACCGGTCGCAAAGCAAAAGTCGCTCGAAAAAATCACGTTGATTCCTTACGGCTGCACCAAGTTCCGCGTTTCGATGTTCCCTGTGACTGCCGAGACCACGACTGCACGGACGCGATAGTCGGTATTGATCAGATCGCCCTGACAAGACGGCATGAAACCATCGTTTCTCCAGCCCGCAGCCGTTTTCGTGTTCGCGTTGCTGGCGGCGTCGGCGCAAGCCGGCGATTGGCCGCAGTGGCGGGGGCCGTTTTTCAACGGCTCCACCGACGAGAGAGGATTGCCCTCGAAATGGAGCAAGACGGAAAACATCGCCTGGGTTGCCGATTTGCCCGGCCCGGCCGCGTCAACGCCTGTCGTCTGTGGAAACCGTGTCTTTCTGTCGGGCGTGGATGCAACCAACAACTCGCTCCAAGTCATGTGTTTCGACCGGGCCAGCGGCAAACGGATGTGGAGTCACGACGTCGCTCAGGGAATCAGCCGGGATCATCGCAGCAACTACGCCAACGCGTCGCCGGTGACCGATGGCACGTTGGTCGTGTTCCTGTTCGGCAACGGCGACTTGGTATGCTTCGACCTGAGCGGTGTCCGCCGCTGGTCGCGAAACATCGAGCGCGACTTTGGACCCTTCGCGTTCTACTGGACATTCGGCGGCAGCCCGCTGCTTTTCGATGGACGGCTCTATCTTCAGGTGTTGCAGCGCGACGTGCCCGTCCAGGGACGAGGCCGGAGCGACCGCGAAAACGAGTCTTTCCTGCTGGCACTTGATCCCCGGACGGGCAAGACGCTGTGGCGGCACGTCCGACCGAGTCAGGCCGTCGGCGAATCGCGGGAATCGCATACCACGCCGATTCCCATGGTCTACAAGGGGCAGCCGCAGTTGGTGATTGCGGGCGGCGACGCCCTCAGCGGCCATGATCCCGCCACCGGCAAGGAGATATGGCGATGGGGATCATGGAATCCGCAGCGCAATCGCAGTTGGCCGTTGATTGCGTCGTCCGTCGCTGCTGACGGGGTGGCGCTGGTCTGCGTTCCCAAGGGCCAGCCCGTGTATGCCATTCGCGTGGACCAGACCGGCACACTCGACGAACGCGGTGTGGCATGGAATACCCACGACGCGCGGACGGTGACCTCGGAAGTGCCCACGCCTGCCTATTACGACGGCGACTTCTTCGTGCTCAGCGATTCGCGCAAAACGTTGTCCCGTCTCGATCCACATACGGGCGCGGTGAAATGGAATATTCGGACGCCCGGAAAGGCCAAATACGAAGCCTCGCCGCTGGCCGCCGATGGGAAAATCTATCTCATCAATTTCGACGGGCAGGTTGCCGTCATTCGCGCGCAGGATGGCCAATTGATCAACGAGATACCCATGGACGAGCCGGCTGATGGCGGAATGGTCCGCTCCTCGATCATCGCGTCGCATGGCCAGCTGTTCATCCGCACGACGCGGCGCCTCTATTGCATCGGGACGAATTCAACAGATGCGACAGGACTGCGTGGACGCAACACGAAATGAAAGCAGCAACAATCGCTGCTCACACCGGAGATACTGTGCCATGAGATACATGATGATCTTTCTTCTGTGGATTGCCGTCGTGGCTTGCAATGCCGAAGGGGGCGATAAGCAGACACCCGCCGCCTCAATTCTCGCGCACCGGCCGGCTTCACTGGCCAGTGAACAGCCGCAGGTTCAGGGCGCATGCAACGGTGTGCCGATCAAACGATTCGGCTTCTGCTGGGTCCTTGGCGAGGCCCCAAACCTGCTCGACGACGTGCAGTTCCAGGCGGGAAACACCGCTCCGCGGGTGAAGGTCCATCCGAAAGACAGCAGCCAGATCAAACGGAACTATCTCGGTGTGACCACCACGCGAATGCCGCGATCCACCGCGAACGACTACCTGCCGCTCGAAGCCATTCACCTAATTGACGGCAATCGCCAGACATGCTGGATGAGTCGTGGCCAATCGCGGCCCGATGCGCAGCCGGTCTGGATCCGCGTTGACCTGCCCGTGGAACGGCAGATCGAACGCGTGGTGCTGCGGAAACGTCCGCCATCCGATCAACCGCGCAGCACGCTGGGCTGGGTGCCGGCGCGGGACGCGGTGGAAGTTGGCCGCGGCATGCCGGCTACGCTCACCATCAAGACGAGCCGCGACAGCCGCGAGTGGGAAACCGTGTTCGACGGCCCGACGGACGATGCACCGGCAAAACTCGACTGCGAGTTCCGCTTCGCCGCCCGGCCGGCCAAGCAAATCTGGATTACCGCCGGCAATCTGCCGCTGGTGGAGAACATTCTATATGCGTTCTCGCTGGCCGAGGTGGAGGTCTATGACATGGGCGGCCGCAACGTGGCCCTGGCAACATGCGGCAGTGGCATCACGGTGAATTCCACGCATCACAGCCCGGGCATGGAGCTCGCCTCCCACCGCTGGTATTGGCCGCTGCACTACGACGCGGGTTTCAAGTGGGCGCGCGTCGGCTACCACGACGATCCGATCAACTGGCATTGGGTGGAAAAACAGAAAGGCGTGTTGAAGATTGATCCCGAAACCGACGCCGCCGTCACGGAGATGGTGTCGCACGGCGTCGATATCGTGATGTCGCTCAATTTCGGCAATCGCCTGTATTCGGGTCCCGCCGGACGCCCGCTTCCGCAGCTATGGGAATGGAACTACGACATGCCCGCTCCGCCTACCACGCCCGAGGCGCTGGCCGCCTGGACGCGCTACGTGGAGTTCATGGTCAAACACTTCCGCGGTCGGGTGAAACACTTTGAGATCTGGAACGAGTGGAACATCTCCTGTTATTGGGGCGCCAAGCCGGACGCGGAACACTATCTGGCCGTCGCCCGGGCGGCGATTCCCGTCATCCGCAAACACGCGCCCGAGGCCAAAATCATGATGGGTTCCTGGGCTGGCTTCCCCCACGGCATCAGCAGTTGGACTCCTTCCCAACTTGCCGACCGGGGAAAACAGACTATTTACCTGGCCGCCACGCGTGAGTTGGCGCGCGAGGTGGACGAGATCGGCTGGCATCCGTTTTACCAGACCGATCCTGAGCGGTTGCGGCATTACACGGCCGATGTGCGCGCGCTGCAAAAGTGGCTTCGCGACGTCGGTTTCCGTGGACACTGCATGGTCACTGAGTGGAACTACAGCGCCCTCTATCCGCCGCTCACCGAAGCCGAGACCAAACGGGCATGGTGCGGAGGATTCAAGGCCACCGAGATCGAAAAGGCCAAGTATGTGGCCCAGGTCTTCACGCGTCACACGGCACTGGGCCTGGAGTCGTTCTTTTGCGAGATGTATTTCCCGTATTTCGCCATGCTCGACCTGAGTCTGCTCCGGCGTTCCTTCGATGCCGATCCCATCTCGCCGCTCCAACCGCAGGCAGCCTACTATGTCACGCGAAACCTGGCCACGATGCTCGACGGGCTGGAACCGGGCGAACTGGATTACTCGATCAACGGCGCGCCGTCGAATCTCGAAGCGTTCGCTTTGAAGGCGTCCGAAGGTTCCGCCCTGGTCCTCTGGCTCGGCGGCCACGCCAAAGACCACTGCGACGGCACTCCGGTTGACGTGCGTCTCAAAGTGCCCTGTCGCAAGGCGACCGTCTACGACCCAATGAACGGCGTGGCTCAGGAATTGAGCGTCACGCAGACTCCCGACGGCACACTTCTCAAAGGCCTTCTCGTGCGCGATTGGCCGTTTGTGATTCGATTCACTGATCGCTGAACGGCCGGGTTACTTCTTGCCGCGCTAAACCGGCTGTTGCGAAGCGTGTGACTGCCGGTACTGGCGGGGGCTGCAGTGTTCGAAGACACGAAAGACACGATTGAAATGTGTCAGGCTGTTGAAACCGCATGCAAAGCAAATGTCGGTAATGGATTTGCGCGTGTCCATGAGGTGCTTCTTTGCCTCGGCAACACGACGTGCCTGGACGAAGCGCGTGAAGCTTGTCCCGGTGGTTTTGCGAAACACATACGAGAAATGGGTCGGAGCCAGACAAGCATGGCGGGCTGCGTCGTCGAGACAGAGTGACGCGTCGCGGAAGCGGCTCTCCACGAACTCACGGCCGCGCCGGACTTCGACGCGTTCCAGTTTCGCCTCCAGATCCCGAATCCTTTGGGCGCTTTCGCAAAGCTGCCGCGCGAACAGTTCCAGCAGCCGCAGGACGCTGGCGAGTTGTTTCCGTGGCAGATAGATGGCGCGGGCGTAGGCGGCGCGCAGGTCGCGGTCGGGAATCTTCAGCCAAGCCAGCCGTTTCCGCAGCCGACTGAAAGCCGCGGGCGATTTTGGCTCGCGCAAGACCTGCCCGGTGAAGATGGTGGCTACGTGGCGTCCGAAGGCGAAGATCGGGACGGCGATGTCCTGGAAACCGGCGTGACAAACGTAAAATTGCGTCGTGCCCGATTTTGCCGCGAGCGCATCGTGTTGCAGATTGCACGCGAGACAGCGGCGCAATCCGACGGGATTCGCGCGGATCAACAGGCAGACTGGATTCCATTCCGTCTCCGAGATCGTGCGCCGGATAACCCCGCCTGCCGACTTCAACGCCATGACCAAACCGGTCAGCCGGTTGAGGATTGCGGTGAACTCGGCGAACTCGGGCGAGTCTGCCATGTGTTCAAAATCAACGCTGGTAGTTTGGTTTGAGTTCATGCGCAGTGGCCATCGACAAGGACTTTGCGAAAGCCGCATAAGAAATGTAAAACAAAACTAATAGGATGTTGAGACTAATCTCGCGTCGTATGGGATGTTGTTACGCATGAGCAACAAGATCAGCCACGTTCAACGTCTCGGATCCGTCGCCGCTTTCACCCTCTTTGCAGCAGGACTGATTTGCCTCGGCGCGTTGTGGCCGGCGAACGCACTGGCGAAGGACACGAAAGTGGTGTTGCTGGCCGGCGTGAAGAGCCACAAGCCCGGTGAACACGAATACGAGAAGACGTTGGACCTCTTCCGGCATTGTCTGGACACGGGGTTGAACGTCCGGCACGTGATCGTCGAGGTTCACACCGGCGGCTGGCCGCAGGATGAGAAGACGCTCGACGACGCAGACACGATTGTCATTTTTAGCGATGGCGGCAGCAAGGCGAACCAGCATCCGCTTGTGACGGGCAACCACATGGCGGCGCTGGAGAAACAGATGCGGCGCGGCTGCGGTTTGGTGCTGATTCATTGGACGCTCAATTTGCCGTCGAAAATCGGCAACGAGACGTTTTTGAAATGGGTGGGTGGCTTCAAGGACTACGAGAACCCGCCGCGTCCGATCGGCGAACCGCTGCGCCCCACCGACTGGTCGAAGCAGGCGAAGCATCCGATCTGCCGTGGGTTGAAACCATTCGAGATGCCGGAGGACGAGTATAAGACGCCGGAACGCATTTTGTCGGACAAGCCAGGATTCGTGCCGATTCTGCCGTTTCCGGGCAAGCCGGGCGCGCCGTTGTGGGCATGGGCCTGGGAACGCGAGGATGGCGGGCGCGGGTTCTGTTACGTGGGCGGACACAAGCACGCCATCTGGGAAATCGAGGACCTGCGCAAGGCGATGCTCAACGCCATCCTCTGGACCGCCAAAAAAGCCGTGCCGAACGACGGAGTGATCTCGTCTTTACCGGTCGCCTCCATAATTCCGGCCGAGCCGGTGTTCATTCCCATCAAGATTGATGGGCCGGTTCAGAATCCGGCCATTGGGAGTTACTGGTATGGCCCGTTTAACGAGTCCTGTTCGCTGGTGGATGTCAACGGCGATGGGTTGATGGACATCACTTGCGGCGTGAACTGGTATGAGAATCCCGGTTCGCGCGGCGGCAAATGGAAGAAACACGCCTGCTATTTCGTTGACGCGGAGAAACGGAATTTCCTGCATGGTCATTGTCATGAATCGGCGGTGGACGTGAATCGCGACGGGTTCATGGACGTCGTCAATTCCGGTTACCAGCCGGATATTGCCGGTGTGCTGTGGTATGAAAATCCGGGCCGTCGTGGCGGCAAGTGGAGCGTGCATCGTGTTCATGCCTCACCGTTCGTGGAGGGCGTTCTGCCGGCGGACATCAACGGCGACGGCCGTCCCGATCTCGTTGTGAATCACTTCCGCAGATACGGCGGGGCCGAGGGTGAAGGTTCCGTCGCACGGGTTGAGCCGATTGTCTGGCTGGAGTCCATCGACAAGGCCCCGTGGCTCGTCGAGCATGTGATTGCTGCCGAGGCCGACGATCACGGCGTCGGCGTGGGCGACATCAATGGCGATGGCCGCCCGGATGTGGTCACCAAGCACGGCTGGTATGAAGCGCCGCCAAAGCCCGCTGAGGGTTCCTGGCGTTTCCACAACGACTTCGAGATGATGATCCGCGCCTCGCTCCCAATTCTGGTCACCGATGTCAATGGCGACGGACTCAACGACATCATCGCGGGCAACGGCCATGGCTACGGCTTGTATTGGTTCGAGCAACGGCTTCGTGACGGGAAACGCACGTTCGACCGGCACGCCATCGAGGAACACTACGGCGAGTTCCACACGATGACCTTGGCCGACGTGAACGGCGACGGCAAACCCGACCTCGTGACGGGCAAACGGTTGCTGGGTCACGACGGCCGCGACGAAGGCGAGTGGGACCCGTTGTTTCTGTTCTGGTATGACATTCAGGGAGGCAAGTTTGTGCGGCACGTCGTGTCGTTCAACAATCTCCAGTTCTATCCGGGCCACGAGAACGCCAACGAGCCGCCGCAATACGCGCCCAGCACCGGCATGAAGGTCGTTGTCGGTGACATCAACGGCGACGGCAAGCCCGACATCGTGGTAGCCGGCCGCGGCGGGCTGTATGCTTTTGTCAACCGCGGGGTGACGCCTCGCCCGAAATCCATCAACCCCAAAGTGCCGCTTATCGGTGAGAAGTGTTTGGACACAAAGTGAACGCTCGCCTCCACAAATCCATCACGGAGCCCATTATGAAAATGAATACACAGATCAGCCGCCGCATGTTCGTCAAGGGTCTCGGCGCCGCCGGCATTGGCGCATTGGCCGCGCCGCTTGTTCTTCCATTGCGGACGTTTGGCGCCGCGTCGCCCAGTGCGAAGCTCAACATCGCAGTGATTGGGACGGGGATTCGCTCGCTTTATCTGATGCAAGAGGCGCTGCGGGAGGGTGGCAACGTCGTCGCCCTTTGCGATGTGGACGCCGCGCAGATCACGGACACAAAGAAACAAATCGCCAAAAAACTGCCGGGCATCGGCGCCGCAGCGATGGAGAAGGTTAAAACCTATGACGACTACCGCAAGCTGTTGGAGGCGGAGAAAACGTTCGATGCGGTGATGATCGCCACCGGCAGCCGCTGGCACGCGCCGCTGACCGTTGTGTTCATGAAAGCCGGCAAACACGTCTACTGCGAAAAGCCGCTGGTGAACAAAGCCACCGAGGCGCGCGAACTTGCGGCACTGACACGCGCGAGCAAGGTCGTCACCCAAACCGGCACACAGGGCGCCAGCGCGAAGACGTTTCGCCGCACCATGGAGATCATCGACGCCGGCTTGTTGGGACAGATACGTGAGGCTCACCTCTGGTCCTGCTGGACACCCATGTATCCGCCGAGCCACAACCGCCCTCTTGGCGAAGATCCGGTGCCTGCAGGCTTCAATTGGGATTTCTGGCTTGGCCCCGCGCCGTTGCGGCCGTTCAAAAAGGGCGTCTATCATCCCGGCTCGCTCAAGTACCTGCCGTGGCTCGACCTCAGCAACGGAATCCTGGCGGGCATGGGATCGCATACGTTCTCGCTGCCGGTCCGCGCGCTGAAACTCGGCGAGCCCACCCGGGTCGAAGCTGAGATCTCCGAGCCGATCAAGGAAACCTACATCTCTGCCGGCAGATTCCGGTACGAATTCGCGGCGCGGGGCAACCTGGCGCCCGTCACCCTCTGGTGGACGGATGGAGACAAGTATCCGCCAGAACACGTGACCCAAAACCTGCGGGCCATGAGTGGCGAGGTGCCCAAGCACGGGTGTTTGTTCCTGGGTGAGAAGGGCGAGATTTACGCCGACGGCTGGGGCACGCATTGCGTGATGAAGTTGAAGGGCGACAAGTCATGGCGCGGAGTGCTCGACCACGAAGCGGCCAAATCGGTGCCGGTCACTCTGCCACGGGTGGAAGGCGACAATCACATGATCGAGTGGCTGGAAGCCTGCAAGGGCGGTGCGCCGACGTTCACCAATCTGGAAGTCGGCGCGCACTGCTGTCAGGTGTTCCTGCCCGGCATCATCTCGCTGAAGCTGGGCCGGCCGATCGAATGGGACGCCGCGAACCTGAAAGTTCGCGGCGCGCCCGAAGCCGACCCGATGATACAAAAATGTTATCGGATGAAGTGGATGATGGCATGACCATGAAGCTGGAGAATTGCAGATGAAACACAGCGCATTGGTTTCGGCGATTTGGACATCGGTCGTTTTGGCCGGCATTGCGATGGGAGGCGCGACTTGGGCTGCGGAGGCTGGCAAGTCGCAGTCAACGGCGTCCGGGCCGGCTCCGTCCGCGAAGGCCAGAATTCTGGTGCTCACCGGCAACGAGTATCCTGGGCACAAATGGAAGGAAACAGCGCCACTGATCGCCCGGTTTCTGGCGATCGACCGACGGCTGACGGTCGAAGTCAACAGCGAGCCGCAGTTCCTGGCCGCGCCCGAACTGCACACCTTCGACGCCATCGTATTGAACTACCTGAATTGGCAATCGCCCGTTCCCGGCGGAAAAAAAGCCTGCGAAAACCTGAAATCATTCATTGCCGGCGGCAAAGGACTCGTGTTGGTGCACAATGCCGTTGCCGCTTTCGGCGACCAGCGGGTGATGCGCGACGGCAAGTTTATTCGCATTGACGAATGTGGCTGGCCGGAGGTCAGGGAGATATTCGGCCGAGCATGGAACCCGAATCGCCTTCGTGGACACGACCCGAATGGCCCGTTCCGGGTCGAAATCACCGGTGCTGAACATCCGATCACGAAGGGAATGAAGTCGTTCGAGACGACGGATGAACTCTACACCTGTCTGTTCACCGACGGCCGACCTGTCGAGGTTCTCGCCAAGGCCACGTCGAAGGTGGATAGCAAAGACTATCCGATGGTCTTGGTGAATCACTACGGCCAGGGCCGCGTGTTCCTCTGCCTCTTGGGGCACGACGTGAAGGCCCTCTCAGTCGAGGCGGTGCAGGAACTCTATCGTCGGGGGACGGCTTGGGCCGCAGGACTACCGCCTGTTTGTCCATGAATCGCTGAGAACCTGTCAACCCCATAGCCGATGACATAACAAGATTTGCTCCGTTGAGCGCTGGCTGGTAAAGAAGTAGTGCATGAAGCGCAGCGAAGCGATGTCGGTGACTTGGGTGTCGTTCATCTCCATCACCATCGCGCTCGGTAGTGCGATTTGGGTAGCGGCGGCAGGCAAGTCCCAACCCACGCCGCCAACGCCGGCTCCCGGATCGGCGCTCGTGGACAAAGCCCTGAAGGCGATGGGCGGCGCAGAGGAGATCGTCTTCGTTGTCCGCGGTTTGTATGACGATGGCCACTACTACGCCACCTTTGGCCACTGGTCGTCGGACCCAAACAAGATGATGCACTCCCCGGACGGGTCGCGGCTGTGCAAGCTGAACCTTCGGACCCGGCAAGTGACTGTCCTGCTGGACGACCCCCAAGGTGGCTTCCGTGACCTGCGCGTTCACTACGATGGCGGGAAGCTGCTGTTCGCATACCGCAAAGGGGGAACGAAGCACTATCATCTCCACGAGAGCAATGCTGACGGAACCGGTCTGCGGCAGTTGACCTCCGGCGACTGCGATGACGTCGATGCGGACTATCTGCCCGACGGCGGCATCGTGTTCGTCTCAAGCCGCTGCAATCGGTTCGTGCCCTGCTACCACACGCAAGCGGGTGTGCTCTACCGGATGGACGCCGACGGCAGCAACATCCGCCTCCTCTCTGGAAATAATGTTGGCGATCACCACCCGGCCATGCTGCCGGACGGTCGCGTGCTCTACACCCGTTGGGAATACGTGGACCGCGCTCCGCAGAAATTCCACAGCTTGTGGACCATGAATCCGGACGGCACCGATCAGATGGTGCTCTTTGGCAATTCGGTGTCGCCGGCTGGAAAGTATGTCGTGATGATTGACGCCCTGCCGATCCCTGGCAGCGACGAGATTGTGACGGTCTTCTCGCCGGGGCACGGATATCGCGAAAGCGCAGGCCACGTGATGATCGTTGATGCCAAGGCCGGGCCCGATGATTGGACACGGGCCACGCAGATCAGCCCCAAGAGGAAGTTGGCGGAACTCGGCTGGGCAGGTGGACGGGAAGGCTTCCGCGATCCGTATCCCTTGTCCCAGGATTGCTTCCTTGTCACTGAGAACAAGAGCCTTCTGATCATGGACGGGCAGGGGACGCTTCAGGAGGTCCATCGGGCTGAGGAGATGATCCATGACCCGCGTGTGATCCGGCCGCGCCAGCGCGAACGCATCATCCCACCGCGCTCCGATCCGAGCCAGCCCACCGGGCATCTGTTTCTGGCCGACGTCTATCAGGGGCGCAACATGCAAGGGGTCAAGCGCGGCGAGATCAAGAAGCTCCTCGTGCTGGAGGACCTGCCCAAGCCGGTCAGCTACTATTCGTTGCCCGGCGCCATCAGCATGGACGGCACGCACACGCTTCATCGAATCCTGGGCACTGTCCCGGTGGAACCGGACGGGTCGGCCTCGCTGGAAGTGCCTGCCTTGAGAGGACTGTATTTTGTGGCACTGGATGAACAGGGCATGGCTGTGAAACGCATGCAGAGTTACGTCACGGTGATGCCTGGCGAAACACTCTCGTGCGTCGGTTGCCACGACAACCGCACGGCAACCTCTGCTCGAAATGGCACGCTCGCGACCTTGAACCGTCGCCACAGCCGCATCGAACCGATTCCTGGTGTCCCCGAGGTGTTCGACTACCCGCGCGACATTCAACCGATCCTCAACAAGCACTGCGTCCGTTGCCACAACTCCGGGAAACCCGAAGGCCGCGTCGTGCTTACAGGCGATCACAACGAGTGGTTTTCCCTGAGCTACTACGCGCTCTTTGCCAGCAAGCAGATCAGCGACAGTTGGCGATATGACGAGGACGGGAACCATCCGCCCCGCGATTTCGGATCGGCTGCCAGCGCGCTGATGAAGAAAATTGACGGCAGTCATCACGATGTGCGGCTGTCCGACTTGGAGCGAGCGCGGGTGCGGTTGTGGATCGACACAGGCGCCACCTATGCGGGAACCTACGCAGCCTACAGCAGCGCTGACACTGCCGTGGCGGGCGCGCTGTCGAACAACCGCGACGTCGCCATCGGAAAGCCCGTCGGGCCGATTGTCCAGCGCCGCTGCCTGCCGTGTCACGGCTCGGTCGCCAATCTGGGGCAGCGGCATATCAAGGAGCGGGTGAATCTGCCCAAACACTGCTGGAATCTCTACAATCTTTCCCATCCTGAGAAGTCCATGATCCTCATGGCTTCGTTGGCCAGGGAAGAGGGGGGCTACGAGTGGTGCACAACCAAGGATGGCCGGCCCGCTGGCGTTTTCCGCAATACCCAGGATCCCGATTACCAAGCCATCCTCAAGGCCGTTCAGATGGCCAAGGAGCGACAGGAAAAGATCGGCCGGTTTGACGTGCCGGGCTTCCGTCCCAATGAGCACTACGTCCGCTGGATGAAAAACTTCGGCATTCTACCCCAGAGCTTCGACGCGGCCAAAGACCCCATCAATCCTTACGAAACCGACAAGGCATACTGGCGTTCCCTGTGGTATCGCCCGCCCGCTGTGAAAACCGCCTCGGTGGCCAGTCAAGTGTCTGGAGAAGAATGAGACACGGCCATGCGGTCCTGATTGCGGTCTTTTGTGCCGGGATGTGCGCAGCGGAGACACCCGTGCGGCCTGTGGGCAAGGAGTGGCCGCCGATTCCCGCCATGTTCAGTTGGAAGGTTGATGGGCCGGAGCCGGAGGGCTACAAATCATTTCTGGATGTGGCTGCCGCGCATTCTCCATACACCCTGTTTACAACCACCCTGCGGACAGAGATCACCGACCCGCTCGTTCACGACCAGGTCGGAAAGGCGGCGCACTATGCGAACTCGCTGGGGTTCAAGATGGCTTTTGACCTCGATGTCCGGCTGGCGCGGCGCACCTTCCGCGAACGCCATCCAGACGAACTGCAGGAGGAATTGGTTCTCAAGAACGTGGAACTGCCGCCAGACGGCGCGGCAGAGGTGGCCTTCGAGGGCAGGGATCTGAACGACCACATGACGGGTAATGTGACCCCATACCAGTGTCTCGCGACGCGTCTGGTGCGAATCTATGCTTTCGCGCGGGGGGCGGACGGCATCGATCCTGCCACGGTGCGTGACGTGACGGGCGACGGTGTCCGCGCAGTCGCCGACGGCCCCCGCAAGCTGACAGTGACGGTTCCGTCCGGATCCGGACGTTACGCATGCGTCGTTGTCGCGCACACCTATCTCACGCCTGACGTGTTCGCGCCGCATCTGCTCGCGTTCCAGCGAGAGATCGTCCGGCAGTATGCCGGCCTGCCGCTGGCCGGGGTGATGAAGGACGAGTGGGGGTTCCCGCCGGATCACACGGGCAACCCCGCGCACGACCGCTACTGGTATTCGAAAGCCTTGGCACAAACCTACGCCGAACGCTCGGGTGGGCGCGACCTTGTGCGCGACACACTGCTGATGTTTGCCGGCGAGAAAGGATTGGAGCGTGAACGCCAGACCGCCATCAACCGCTACCGGAAGCTCTGCCGTGAACGCAACGCGGCGATTGAGAACGACTACTACCGTGCCGGCAAAGAAGCGTTTGGCCCCGCGGCGTTCGTGGTGACCCATCCCACATGGGTTCCGTATCCGGGATCGCAGGAGTTTCGCAAGAACGGCCTGGACTGGTGGGAGGCCAGGCGCGACATCGGGCAGTCCGACGAGTCCACGCCGTATCCGTGCCGCACATCGCTGGCCAAGCGCTGGGGCTACCCGATCTGGTATAACCAGTACTACGCGCCGAAACCGGATTCGTATGCGCGGGAACTTTGGGCGGATGCGTTGAGCGGCGGGCGGCTCAACATTCATCAGCTTTATCCACGTCGCGACATGCCCTCCGATGAGCGGCGGCTGACCCTGCTGCGACAGCGGTTCATGATTGGCATGAGCCGTCTGCGAATGCTCGACTTCATCACACGTGCGCCGCTCGATTGTCCGGCGGCGGTGGTTTTTGGTCACGCCTGCGCGATGAACTGGGCCGGGCCGTCCTATAACCGGGTCGGGTTGGAGATCGCATCCGCGTTATGCGCGGAAGGTTATCCGACAGACCTGATGCCCTCCAGTCTCGTCGGCGCGTCCGCGCTGCGGATTGACGGCGACGGGTTCGTCTGCCTCGGACCGCAGCGCTACCGCGCGGTCGTGCTCTACCAGCCCGAGTTTGGGGACAAGGATGAGTTGGAGTTCTTCGTCCGCGCGGCTCGCGGCAAGAGCGCGGTGTTTCTGGTCGGCGACTGGACGCGGGATTTCGCGGCGCGTCCGCTGGACGGGACGGCGCGTCTGGCCGGAAACCTCCGCAAGTGTGCAGATGACAGAACGTGTGCGGAGGCGGTGGCGCGGTTTCTTGGCGAGGCCGGCGTGGCACGCGTCACGGGTTGGTCGGAGCGGCTCAAGGGTTGGGGACAGGACGACAGCGTGGAGCACGCCGCACCACCGACGGAGGGGCACAGTGCACTCACGGACGGGACATACGTTCGGATCGCGGGGAGCAAGGACCCTGCGGGGGACCCGATCAAGGAGACATTCACGTGGCGCGGGCATACAGTTACAGTCGATGCAGTCGGCGTGGTTGCGATCCGATTCGCGGCAGATGGCAGAGTTGCGGCGTTGGCGGCGGGCGGCCTGAAGACCCTCAAGACAGACGGGCTGGAGATCGCATTGCCGGAGCGCGCGGACCTGGCGTTCGTGACGGGAACGGACGGGAAAACCCGTGGCGTGCTTCAAGGCTTGTCGGGAGACGTGCCAAAGACACTCCTGACCATCACGCACGAGTGGCAGCGTCTGGCCGTTCCGCCCTTACTGCTGGAGAAAACGAAGGAGGAGAAACCAAAATGACGTGGAAGATCATCCATCGGTGCGCTTCGGGCGCGTCGCTTTTGAGTCTCATGCTGACCGCATCCGCCCTGACGCTGACGGCGGCTGAAGAGTTACCACCGCTGTTTCCGTTTTTGATCTCTTACGACGGGCCGGAGAACGCTTCGAGCGTGGCACACCTGCTCGACGCGCCAGCCGGGAAACACGGCTTCATCCGGGTGGAGAACGGACGGTTCGTGAACGATGCCGGTCCGGTCCGGCTTCACGCGACGAACCTCACCGGCCCGGCGAATTTCCCGACGCACGAGCAGGCCGATCGGCTGGCGGCCCGGCTCGCCCGGTTCGGCATCAACTGCGTCCGGCTGCATCACATGGACACGTATTGGAAATGGCTGGGCATCATCGCCGACGATCCGGCTACGCAGCGCAAGTTTGATCCTGCCCAGGTGGAGCGGCTTGACTACATGATCGCGGCGTTTAAGAAACGGGGCATCTACGTGGACATGAACCTTCACGTCGGACGCTGGTGGGATGAACGCGACGGATTTACGGACAAGGAGAAGCGGCCCGGCTTTGACAAAGGCCTCGACAACTTCGAACCACGCATGATCGAGCTGCAAAAAGAATACGCCCGCAAGTTGCTCACGCACGTCAATCCGTACACCCAGCTTGCCTACACCGACGATCCATGCGTCGCGGTGGTCGAACTGAACAACGAGAACGCGTTGTTCCAGGTTTATCATAGCGGCGGGATAGACAAGCTGCCGGAACCTTACGCGGGCGAGTTCCGCAAGCAGTGGAACGATTGGCTGCGCAAGAAATACGCGTCAACGGAGGCTCTGGTCGCGGCGTGGAAGTGGACCCCGGAACCCCTGCGTGACGAGCAGATTCCCGAGGGAAAGTTCAAGCAGTCGCTGGCCATGGACGGCAAGCGCTGGATCTTCGCGCTCGGTTCGGCGCAAGCCACATGCAGCGCAGGTGATGGCGTCCTGAAGATCGTTGTTACGCGGGACGGCAACGAATTCTTCCCCAAATTGTTCCGGAATCTGTCGGTCAGGAAGGATCAACTCTACACGTTGTTATTCAAGATCCGCTGCGCGAAAGGCACCCCAGACGCTTCGCTTGGCATGGCCGTGGCGGACACGAAGAGCGGCTGGCGGTCGTTGGGCGTGCATCAGACGATCAAAGTCGGTTCCTTCTGGAAAACGTTCTGCTATGCATTCAATGCTGCCGACGACTCCGACAAGGCGCAGTTCCAACTGACCCGCTTCAAGACTGGCACGTATGAGATTGCCGAACTCTCATTCCAGAGCGGGGCGAAGAGTGACTTCGACTCGGCCAAGCGGCTCGAGGACGGTGCGATTCCCACCATCAAGGTCGGTAGCTACGCGCCGCCGCAAGCCGTTCGCGATTTCTACCAGTTCATGGTGGACACCGAGCGCAAATACTGGGTCGGCTTGTCGGACTACCTCAAGCGCGAGTTGAAGGTCAGGTCGGTCATTTCCGGGACGCAGCTCGGTTACAGCCCCGCCCACGTCCAGACGGAACTCGATTACATTGATCATCATTCCTACTGGCGTCATCCGAGCGGCGCCGACCTGCTGCACGACCGCTATAACTGGCAGATATCCAACGACTCGATGGTCAACTCGCTGGACTGCATCAAGGGACTGGCCGGCAGCCGCGTCCTCGGCAAACCCTACACGGTCAGCGAATACAATCATCCATTCCCGAACCAGTATGGCGCGGAGGGCCAGTCGATGCTTTGCGCTTATGGCCGGCTGCAAGGCTGGGACGGCGTGTTCGAATACACCTACAATCACCATCCCAACTTCGAGCCGAACATCAATCCACGTTATTTCGATATGATTGCCCGGACTGATGTCCTGGCGCATTTCCCGGCCTGCGCGGCCATCTTCCTGCGTGGTGATGTTCGGGAGGCGAAGTCTGCGATCGTGGGTGCGATGGATTACCCCGCGTATTTCGATCGCCTGACGAGAACCAAAGCGGTCAACATCGGCATCGCCTCGCTCGGCTTCGATTCGCGGCTGACTTTGCTCCACAAGACGGGTGTTGATCTGTCGGGCAAACTCGGCACCGATCCGGCGACCGTGGAGAAGATACCCGCCGACCAGAAAGTGTTCGTCAGCGACACCGGCGAGTTGACGTGGAACGTGGAGCAGCCGAAAGCCGGTTACCTGACGATCAATACAGCCGACACGAAACTTTTCACGGGCTTTCCGAAGGGGCGGACGATCAAACTCGGCGGAGTCACGCTCGCGGTCGGTCGGACGCGTCTCGATTGGGCCACCATCTCGCTCGTTTCGCGACACGCCACTGGATTCGGCGAGTCGGGCCGGCCTGCCAACATCCTCGTGGCGGCCACCGGCGTCTCGGAGAACAAGGGCATGACCATCGAGAAGCTGGGGGGCGATGCGATCACCATCCGCGACAAATGGGGTGAAGGACCCGTCTGTGTCGAAGGCATCCCAGCCACGATCACTTTGCCTGCCGATCCAGCCAAGACCCAGTGTTTCGCGCTCGATCCGAGCGGGAATCGGAAGAAGGAAGTCCCCGTCGAGAAGGCGGAAGGGGGAGGTTCGAAGATTGTCTTCAAACCGGAGTATGAGACCGTTTGGTATGAGATCGCCGTCCGATAGATAGGTGATCAATGAGGCGCTGGGAATTCTTTCAGCCAAGACAAGAGGAAATGAGAATGAGAAATCTGTTTCTGACCATGACGATGGCGGTGGCGTTCGTTGCGACGGCGGCGGAGAACCCGTCGGTGGCGTTCATCCAGCGAACGATGAAATCACTGGAAGCCTCGACGGCGGAGAATCCCGCGCACGTGCGGGTGCTGTTCTACGGACAGTCCATCACCGCGCAGCCGTGGACGAAGATCGTGCAGAAGCAGCTTGAAGAGCGGTATCCCACCGTGAAGTTCGAGTTTCGCAATGCGGCCATCGGCGGTTACGTGTCCAGCGTCCTCATCCGCACGGCAGATCACGATCTCTATCCGTGGTATCCCGACCTGCTGTTCTTCCATGTCTATGGGCCGATGGACAAATACGAGGAGATCGTGAAACGCGTGCGCGAGCGCACGTCGGCCGAAATCGTCATCTGGACCAGCCACCTCAACATCGTCTCGAAGGACAAACCCGACCAAATCAACACGACACACGACGAAAGGGCGGTGCTGATCCGCGCCGTTGCGCCCAAGTATGACTGCATGTTGATCGATCTGCGCGAGAAGTGGCGCAAGCATCTGGCGGCCAACGGGATTGCGGTCAAGGATATGCTCTCCGATACGGTGCATCTCAATCCCAAGGGGCTCGACCTCTACGCCAAGCTGATCGGTGAAGAACTGGTGCGCGCGCCGAAGTTGGGCGACAACCCGACAGCAGCCGGCACAATTACAACCCTCGCGGCCAACGGACCAGAGGTGACGCGCGGCCCCGGTGGCCAGCTCACACTGCGGTTCACAGGGAACCGCGTGCTGGCGGTCTCTGACGGCACCGGCGCGTCAGGTGCCAAGGCGACCGTGCTGCTGGACGGCAAGCCCATGGACGGTATGAAAGAGCTATGGGCGATCTCCCGGCCGAGTGTTGGTCCGGCGAAAATCTGGATGCCGGCCATTAACAACATCGCGTTCGAGCAGCCGTTGGTGGAGGAGGACTGGACTCTGACCTGCCTGCCCGACTCGACACCGGACGGCAAGAAGATCCACTTCAAAGTGCAAGGCAGCGTGACCGGCGAAGACGGCGAGGGGTGGAACACGGAACGATTCGTCTCCCGTTCGCGGCGTGTGGTCATCGAGCCATCCGATTGGCAGATTGGCTGGACGTTGGGTTACAAGAAGGCGACGTTGCCTGAAGGTTTCAAAGTGACCTGGCGTTCGTACCCGCTATTTGCCCGTGTCTACGAGCCGGCACCTGCCGGGACGCACACGCTGCTCGTGCAAGGTTGTGCGAATCGACCGCATACGTTGACCCTCATTCCCGAAGGCGGCACGCTGGGTATCGGCAGCTTCGTAGTGCATGCTCCGTCCTCGCGACTTGCGGTCGACAAAGACGCGAGCAAGTCCAAGTGAGGCGACGCTCGTAGTGCTTGAGACGGTGGCCCGTGCTCGCAAGTCTCGTTACGGTGACGGTTGCGGGCTGTCGAACCTTGAGGCCGACACGCAAGACAATCCGGGTTCTCAAAATCCAGCGGCGGTGCAAAAAATTGCCTTGCATCACGGCGGGCGGCATTTTATTTATCAAATAGTATTTCGGTAATAAAACAGCGCCCCAAAGACTTATGAGCGTGGCTGGGAATGGTGATCGGAGAGAAAACCGAATGAAGACGAGAATGATGGCACTCTTGGTTTTGACCACGTGGGCAATGCTTCCAACTGTTGGAGAATCCGTCGAGGCGCTCAAACTCGACAAGCCGCTGATCGCTCACTGGACGTTCGATGAAACTATGGGCGATGTCTGCCGCGACGCGAGCGGCAACGGCTGCGATGCGACGGCGGAGCGGGGGGCGGCGGGTTTTGAACGAGTGGCGGGCGTGTTCGACGGCGGATTGAAATTCTCAGGCCGCCACTTGTTGCGATGTGGTGAGAAGCCGGCTTTTGGAAAGCTGGCGAAGATGTCGTTCAGTGTGTGGGTCCAGCCAGCGGCGTTTGACCGCTACAACGAGATTTTCCGCAAGGAGGACGGTGGGCAGCGGGTGTTGTTCTCGTTTCAAGAAGACGGCCACGTCCTTTCCCTCGGTCTCAACATCAACGGCTACACCGAGTGCGACGCGAAGATTGAACCGGCCCAGGTGGCTGACGGCTTGTGGCATCATGCCGCGGCGACTTTCGATGGGGAGACCATGCGCGTGTATCTGGACGGCGCGCAAATCGGGGCGTTTGGACGGCCCGGTGCCGTTTCAGCAGGCGGCTCGGCGTCCGGCAGCATCGGTTCCAGCAATGGCGGCGAATGCTTACGCGGCCAGATGGACGAACTGCGCATCTATGCCGACGCGTTGACGGGAGACGAAGTCAGGCGGCTCTATCGCAACGGCGTTGAGGCACTCGCGCGCTCGTCGGGAACGGCGCAGGCGCTGGTCAAGGCGGTCTATGCGCGTGGCAAATCGTTTGCCGAGACGCTGGCCGGCACGCGCCGCAATGTGGCCGAAAAAGGAGTGCGGCTTGATGCGAAGGTCACGGCAGTGCTGCTCCAGCGGCTGCGGGCGGATTACCCGGAAGAGTGCCAACAGTTCCAGCTCTGGACTCTTGCCAATCCAGGCAGCTATTTCCGCTCGAAAGGCAATGAGTTTCATGTCGAAGTGACGGCCCGGCTGGTGGAGATGCTGACAGAATACAAGCCTCTGACCGACGCCCAGCGGAAAAAGCAGACTGCCGACGATCAGAAGAAATGGGATGAGGCAGCTGTGATTGAGAAGAAGTTCACGGCGCTGAAGGCACGCGGCGACGCGGCGCAGTTCTCGCCGGAGTGGATCGAGCTGATGTTCGAGGCTGGCCGGCATATCGTCTGGCGTCCGCAAGTGCAGGAAGCGGTGGCACCCTACGTGACGCCGCAGACTCCGGAGACGCGCAACCTCACAGCGGCTGAAGCGCGCGAGATGTTGGAGCGTGACTGGCTGTTCCAGGCCGACGGCAAGCCCACGGCGGAACGGATTCAGGACGAAATCAAGTGGACACGCGAATTGGCGGCGCGCACAGGCGCGGATGTGCCGAAGGAACTGGCAGAACTTGAAAAGGCGGAGCCTTCGACGGCGACTTATTTCCGAGTTCGCGAAATCAAACGACGCGTCATGTTCAAGAACCCCGTCTTGGACTTCGACAAGATGCTCTTCGTGGACATGCCCTTCCCATCTGGCAAGGAGTGGCAGCACGAGACACGGCATCGGCTCGGTTACATGGCAGTGCCAGGCGCGCGCCTGCTGGTGCTCAGCGGTCTCGCGCCGGACGGGAAACTCGCGCAACTCATGCCGCAGTTGCCACTCCACGGTTCGTTCTGGCGGCCGGATGTGTCGTTCGACGGCAAGCGCATCGTGTTCTGCTTCAAACCGCACAACGAGAAATCATTTCACCTTTACGAGATCAATGCCGACGGCACCGGGTTGCGCCAGATCACCGATGGCGAATTCGACGACCTCGATCCGATTTACACGCCCGACGGCCACATCGTCTTCTCGACCACGCGCGGCCACTCTTACGTGCGCTGCATGCCGCCCACCAACGCATTTGTGCTCACACGCTGCGACCGCGACGGCGGCAACATGTATTTCATTTCCAGCAACAACGAGCCGGACTACCTGCCGTCAGTGATGAACGATGGCCGCGTCGTCTATACGCGTTGGGAATACACCGACAAACCGCTCTGGCGCGCGCAAAAACTCTGGACCGTCAATCCCGACGGGACGCAGGTGCAGATGTTCTGGGGCAACCAGAGCGTCTGGCCCGACGTGGTCAAGGACGCGCGCGCCATCCCCGGCAGCCGGCGCGTGATGATGACCGGCAGCGCGCATCACAATTGGTTTGCCGGCTCGGTTGGCATCATCGATCCCGACAAAGGCTTCAACTTCCCGCACGGCCTCGCGAAGGTCACCGCCGACGTGACGTGGCCCGAATGCGGCAACGGCCCGGTGGATCCCGCAGAATCACCGCGCTACCATCGCAGCGGGAATTTCACGGCTTACTACTCGCCATATCCATTGAGCGAACGCGACTTCATCGTTTCGGCCAAACGTGGCGAGAAGTTCGCGCTCTACCTGATGGACACCGACGGCAATCGCGAACTGATCTACGAAGGGACACACAACATCTTCCACGCCATGCCGCTGAAGGCGCGTCCATTGCCGCCGGTCATTGCCGACCGCGTCGCGTGGCCTTCGAAGAACGACCGGCAGCAGCCGGAGCATGGAGTCATTTTCAGCAACAATGTCTACCAAGGCGCGCCCGCCGGATTGCAGGGGAAAGCGAAGTTCCTCCGCGTGATTCACATCGAGCCGAAGACCTACACCTACTGGCACAAGCGGCCCTACCTCTCGACCGGCCCCGTCGTCTCGGCGGTGCAATCGGAGGGTGTCAAGCGAGTGCTCGGCACCGTGCCGATCGAGCCGGACGGCTCGGTGGCGTTCCAAGCGCCGGCAGGCCTGTCGTTGCATTTCCAGCTGCTTGATGAACGCCAGCGCGCGTTGCAGACGATGCGCAGCTTTGCCAACGTGATGCCCGGCGAGTATCGCGGCTGCCTCGGCTGCCACGAGTCGCACAGCAAAGCGCCCGCCGGCGACGCGCACTCGCTGGCGCTCGCAAAACATCCGCGCGCCATCACACCCCCGCCGTGGACCGACACCACCGTTAGTTACACGCGTTACGTGCGGCCCGTGCTCGACAAATACTGCGCGCGCTGCCACGAAGGCAATGGCGAGGCGCGCAAGACGCTCGACTTCACCTTTCGGCCGGGTTTCCTCGATTGGGACGAGACGTATTTCACGCTCATCGGCAAACCGACGTGGGGCAAAGCCTATGAGCTGCCGAAGGTCAGTCCTCCCGGCTTCGGCATCGCTGACACGATCTTGGTGGAAGGTTATGAGAAAGTTGACCCGGCGGCCTACCGCACGCCGAAACCCATGGCGCGTCTATCGTATTCCAGCCGGTTGATCGAAAAAGTTTCCGGCGGCAAACACCACGGTGTGCGCGTGGATGACATCAGCTTGCAGCGGCTCATCTGCTGGGTGGACACGATGTGCCCCTATCGCGGCGATGAGGAAGTGCGCGCTGAAGATGACCCGGTGTTTCAGGGGGTCGAGTGGCTCGCCATCCGTCCAAAGATCAAGACCGCGCCCCGCATCCCGCGGCCGGGTCCGGTGGAGTAGTGCTTCTTGAGGTTTGCCTCGTCCCGGTGTAGCCGCCGTCGTAAGACGGCAGATCAGCCGCGTATGGAATCTTCCCACCGTCTTACGACGGCGGCTACACAAAGCTCGCGTTGGCGCGCGGCAACTGGCAACCTGCCGGGGTGCGTAGAGGAGACACGGATGATGAAACCATCGCACCCACTTCGCCATATCATCGCATTGTTGCTTCCACTTGGCATCCTTGCGGCCAGCACGGACATGGTTGGTGCTGAACCGCAGACGTTGCCGGACATTTCAAGCGTGCCAGCGGACTTGGAGGTTCCTGCTCTAACCCAGGCGGTGCCGGGACCTGGATTGCGTGTGAAGCAGACGCTGCCGGGGTGGCGGCAAACGGCGGCATACCATGTGTTGTATCTGCCGAAAGACTGGCAGCCGTCGCGTCAGTATCCAGTGATCGTCGAATATGCCGGCAATGGCGGCTATCGGAACAAGTTTGGCGATGTCAGCACCGGCCATCCGGAGGGCAGCAAGCTCGGCTATGGCATGTCGGCGGGCAAGGGATTCATCTGGCTCTGCCTGCCATATCTCAATGACGCGGGCGACGCGCTGGCGCTGACGTGGTGGGGCAACCCGCCAACCTACAACGTTGGGCCAACGCTGAAGTATTGCCATGAGGCGGTGGCGTGGGTTTGCCGTGAGTATGGCGGCGACACGCGGCGCGTGGTGCTGTGCGGGTTTTCGCGCGGCGCGATCGCGTGCAACTTCCTCGGCCTGCACGACGACACGACAGCGAAGCTCTGGTGCGGGTTCGTTCCCTACAGCCATTACGACGGCGCGCGAACGCAGTGGCCGTACCCCGGCGTCGACCGCGCGTCGGCACTGGCGCGTTTGAAACGGCTGGGCACACGTCCCCAGTTCATCTGCCATGAAGGCGCCGGCGTTGAGGAGACACGCCGCTATCTCGCCGAGGCGATGCCCGGCGGCAACTTCACGTTCGTCCCGACCGGTTTCCGCAACCACAACGACGGGTGGACGCTCCGTCCCAGCGAAGCGCGCGCAAAGCTTCGCGAGTGGCTCAATAAACTCATTTCGCCATGAACCTGCCAAGAATCGTTCTGTCTCTGGTATTTTTGACACTCACCCATGTCGGCGCGGCATCACCGCTTGACGGCACCGGCGATCTCTTCAGCGGCTGGACGCGATTCACCGCGAATTCGCCGGCGTCAGTCATTCTCATCAACACACAGAACGCCGACGAACTGCGTGCACAGATTAAACAGGCCGGCGGGGGCAATGTGTTACGCCGTCCACTGCGTGCCGAGGATAATGCCGACGGGTTGCCGCACGGGCTGCGGAAAGTCCTCCAGCTTCGCAATCGCATCGAAGAACTGTCCGGCCTGCCATGTGTGCTGGTCAACTACATGCAGATCACGCGGCGTGACCTGGAGAAGCCGAACATCAAAGCGATCGTGATGACCGCGTGGAAGGCGCGCGACGACAAGGTCCACGACCAGGAGCTGGCGGAGTTGATCAAGCTCACGACGAAGCCTTTCATCGCGTTTTGTGGCGGCCATCACATGATTTACATGACCTACGGCGGCAAGAACGGCGTGATGCGCAAGCTCAAGCCCGGTGAGGCTGATGCAAACCCGAAGTATTTTCCCGGCTACTACAAGGAATGGAACTTCATGCCCGTGCGCATCGTGAAACGCGACCCGCTTTTCGACGGCTTGCCGGATGAGATCATCGTGCCGCAGCGCCATTACGCCGAGTGCAAGCAGTTGCCTGCAGAGTTTGACCTGCTTGCCAGTTCCGCCGAGTGCAAGGTTCAGGTGATCAAGCACCGCGATCGGCCAGTGTATGGCACGCAGTTTCATCCGGAGATTTACGATGACGAGCATCCGCACGGAAAACTCCTGCTCCAGAATTTCTTTCGTATCGCAGGCGTCGGGTCGTCGCATAGTTCCAGCGAATGGTCCATCGCCGACCGGATCGGTCCCGTCGCCAAAGGCACCGGCTTCGCAATGGACGGCTATTTCGTCTGGTGCGGCTCGGTTATCAAAGTCGGCGACCAGTACCACATGTTCGCGTCGCGCTGGCCGGTGGCGACGAAGTTTCCCGAAGGGTATCGTCAGAACTCAGAGATCGTCCGCGCTGTCGCATCGCGGCCGGAGGGACCATATAAGTTTCAGCAGGTCGTGATCGGCAAACGCGCGCCGGGCCATTGGGACAGTGGCATGGCGCACAATCCCGCCATCTACAAGGTCGGCGATACGTTTGTCCTCTACTACAACGCCTCCGACGTCGGCTCGCGTTACCGGCAGATTGGCATTGCGACCGCGCCTTCCGTCACAGGCCCGTGGACACGCCGCGACAAGCCGCTTGACCTGGGCCTCGCCGCCGATGCGAACAATCCTGCGGCGTGCTTCGAGCCTGACGGCAGCGTCCGGTTGTTCTGGCGCGCGGTCAACCTGCGCGTGTTCATCTCGGTGGCCTGTTCGTTCGAAGGCCCTTACACGCTTGCCAACGATGGCGTCTGGCCCGCGGCGCGGCTGGAGGATTTCTTCTTCTTCAAACACGCGGGCGCGTATCACGTCATTTGTGAAGACAACGCGGGCAGCGTCACTGGCCACGAACGTTGGGGCGCGCATCTCTGCTCGGCCGACGGCGTTGGCGGCTGGCGGCCGACGCCCCAGCCCGCCGCCTATGATCACACCATCCGCTGGACCGACGGCACCGAATTCAAACCGGTTCGCCGCGAGCGCCCATGGTTTTTGATCGAGGACGGCAAGGTCACGCACCTTTTCACGGCGGTCTATGACGGCGTGCGAACATGGAATCAACCCGTGCCGCTCAAGCCGCCGCTGGCGCTTGCGTCATCTCCAGCGACGCCGTGGAAGCCGTTGCGTGACGACGGCGCTTACCAGAATGGCGGCTATTGGGCCACGCCGCTGCCGTGGTTGATGAAGACGTTCATGAATGCCGATCCAGCGCGCGCGGCGGCGGCGTTTTGCGACGCGGTCGAGGATTTTCAGGCGCGCAAGGACATCAACGAATGGGTCAACGACAACGCGCCGAAGAAACGCGGCGTGCGCGATTACTGCGCCAGCGTCGCCATGCCGCTGGCCGGAGCGAAACAATTGCGCGCGGCGCTGGCGGCGTCGGGCAAACAGTTGCCGCCGGAACTGGCGAAGAAGTTCGACACTGCGGAGAAATGGCTGCGCGACCAGGCGAAGCGCGTCCTGCGTGGCAGTTCACGCACCGGCAAGGATGGCGTGCGCATTTTTACGCCCGATGCCACCGGCGGCTACGGCGCCTTCTGGGTGCGCGACTGGAGTTACATGATCGAAGGATGCCCGGAAGCGTTCACGCGCGAAGAGATCCGGGACGGCTACCTGTTCCTCGCGGCTGCTCAGCGTGAGGACGGCTGCATGCCCGACCGCGTGCGCGCGGATGGCAAGGGCGTGTATTCGCCTGGCGGCGAGGCGAAGCCGTTCAGCAAGAACGGCTCGGTGGACCAGTCGCCGTTCATGGTGATTCTTTGCCATCAATACTGGAAGCTCCATGGCGACCTTGATCCTTTCCGCCGCACAGCCGACGCGTTGGAAAAGGCGATGCGCTTCACTCCGCGCAACCCCGCCAACGGCCTCGTGACAATCTCCGACGCGACACTGTTTCGGCCTTACAGCTTCCTCGACACGGTGCCGCTGGTGGGGGACCAACAGTTTGACTCCGTGTTGTTCTGGGACGCGTGCCGCAAACTGGCAGAGATGTTCGTCGCCGCCGGCCAGCGCGACCGCGGCGCGCTGTGGCAAGGTGAGTCCGAGCGCGTGAAGAAATCTCTCGCGACGCTTTGGGATGAGAAGCCCGGTGTTTTTGTTGCTGCGAGCGAGAAATGGCGTCAACCGTCGGTCTGGGGATCGCTGTTCGCGGTTCACGCCGGCCTCGCCACACCTGAGCAGAGTGATCGCATCATGCGTTGGTGCTTCGACAACTACCACCTCATCGTGTGGCGCGGTCAGATCCGCCACCTGCCCAAGGGCACCTTCTGGGGCCGGCCGGAGCCGGAGTTTGTCGAGAAGAAGCCGGGGGAAGGCCAGAGCGCAGGCAGGATTGTCGAGGAGATCGAACAGCGCGTGGGGGGCTTGCGAACGATGAGGTTCGCAAAACCGGCGGATATAAAGGAGTTCAGTTCGTTGGTTACCGTTGGCACATGGTCCGAAATCCAGCCCGGCGCACACGGCGGCGAGCAAACCAATACCGTCACCGGGGAAATCTGGACGGCGGCGATTCAGGCTGCGCTCGACAAACATCGCGGTGTGTTTCTCCCGGCGCGCGACAAGCCTTATTACCTTGATGGGCCGGTGGTGCTGCGCTCCGGCTGTCGTTTCGCCGCCGACCCAAGAACGGAAATCCGTCTCAAGCCCGGCACCAGCACTTGCATGATCCGCAACGAGAACGTCGTCGGCGGGCAAGATGGGCTGGTGGCTGCCACCACGCCGCCCGACTCGGACATTGTCGTTGAGGGTGGCATTTGGACCACACTGGCCACCTCGCGCAGGCAGTCGAACGGAAATGCGCGCGCTCGCTCTGCAAAACAGAACGATGTGCCCGGCTGCCACGGCGTCATCCTGCTCAGCAACGTGCGGCGAGTTCAGGTGCGGAACGTCACCATCCGCCAGTCGCGCGCGTTTGGCATCCACCTCAGCAATTGCGCCGAGTTTGTTGTGGACGGCGTGTCGTTTGAGGATCACGGCCGCGATGGTGTTCACGTCAACGGCCCGGCGAGCTACGGCATCATCCGCGAAATACGCGGCGTCACCCATGACGACTTCGTCGCGCTCAATGCGTGGGACTGGCGCAACTGCGCGCCCACGTTCGGCCCCATTCATCACATGCTGGTGGAACAGATTCACGGCAACGCCAGGCCGACGGTTCATGTGGATTCCGGCGCATTTCCCGACGGTACCGCTGAGATTCGCCTGCTGCCGGGCACCAAACTGTTTCCCGGCGGGGCAAAGCTGGCCTGCGACATCAGCGACTGCGTATTTCTGGACCTGCACGACATCCGCACCGTAAAGCTCTACGACCAGCCCAACCTCGAACTCGGCCGGGACAAGGATTTCGCCGACCCGATCGGCGACGCGCGGAACCTGTTCTTCAGCCGGATGGTGTTCAACAGGCCGGGCAGGATCCAAGTCGGCGCCAACGTGGACGGCCTCGTCATCGAAGATGTGCAGTGCAACTTCGACATTGCGCCGCCCGGCAAGCCTCGGTTCGCCCTTGTCGAAGTCGGCCCGATGTCTGAAACCTACAAGCGCAAGCCCGGTGACCCAAAGAGTTGGGTTGAGATCTTCTCGCCGGACAAGGACGTGACGGTGCGCCACCTGCATCTATCGAACGTCCGGGCACTGGTGGCCGGCAAACGCGCGATCCTGGCGAAAGGGGAGGATCAGATGATGAGGGTTTCCAGCCAGACGTTGAATCCAGACTACCCAAAGACAACGCCGCGCGGCGGCACTGGCAAAGGAACATGGATAAAGTGACCGGTTGCGCGCGGCCACGGCGCGCGTCATCGACTCAACGACCGCCACCTCATTGTGTGGCGTGGTCAGGTTCGCCATCTGTCCAGGGGCACCTTCTGGGGCCGGCCTGAGCCGGAGTAAGCCGCGCTGTTGCACTCGCCTGCTGGATTGGGTGTTGACACTTGAACAACACATCAGGATACTGAACACATGTTCAATCCTGATTCCGCAAAGGACGTGGGCATCCGAATTCAAAGCCTGCGCAGGCGGTGCGGCTATTCCATCCGCGAACTGGCGGCGAAGGCCGGGGTGTCCGCCGCGATGATTTCGTATGTGGAGCGGGGCGTTAACTCGCTCAGCCTCAGTACGCTCCAGAGAGTGCTGGTGGCGTTGGGGTCTAGCTTGGCGGAGTTCTTCGCCGAGAAGGAGGCGGGCGGCGAGGGGCCTGTATTTGCGCGCGAGCAAATGCGCGTCGTCAGCGATCCGGAACGGACCTACACGATCCTGTTGAGCAAACGACTGGGCGTGCAGGTGGAGATGTTCGACGAGCAGATCCGGCCCTCCAGGCAGAAGCCGGAATTTGAAACACTCAAATGCGATGTTGCCGGCTGCGTGCTGGCCGGCAAGCTCGCGTTGGACGTGAAAGGAGAGAAGAGACGCACATTGCGGACGGGTGACGCATTTTATGTGACGAAAGGCACGACGCATCGGGGCTATGCGCTCGACGGCGAGGAGGCGCGGCTGATCACGGT
Source organism: Verrucomicrobiota bacterium (assembly GCA_016235595.1). Lineage (GTDB taxonomy): Bacteria > Verrucomicrobiota > Verrucomicrobiia > CAIQCK01 > CAIQCK01 > CAIQCK01. The sequence goes on along the minus strand of JACRJX010000038.1, from coordinate 72,422 downwards.
CTATTACCCGGGGTCATATTGAGCGAACGCACCCGCGCGCGGCGCACAAATCCAGAACAACCAGCGGAAAAACATCGCCATGAAAATATCGAGACCCCCACTTGTCTTTGCGCTTGTCCTGGCCAGTGCCGCCACGGTTATCGTGGCGGAAGAAGCACGGCTCGGCCAGCGCCAGTGTCTCAGTGACGGCTGGTTGTTGCAGTCGTCCGTGCTCGTGCCGGAAGACGGCGAGCACATCTCGACGGTGGGCTACAAGCCGCAGCGATGGTTTAAGACGACTGTTCCATCCACGGTGCTCAGCGCGTTGGTGAAGAACGGTATCTACCCCGACCCGCGCTTTGGTTTGGACGTGTTTCGCATCCCCGATTCATCCGACGAGTTCAACCGCAAGCATGATCTGGCGAAGTTCAGTTATCTGCCGGACAAACGGAACCCGTGGCGCGATCCGTATTGGTATCGCACGGAATTCACGCTGCCGGTGGTCGAGCAGGGACGGCATCTGTGGCTCAACTTCAACTGCATCAATTACCGCGCCGACGTGTGGCTCAACGGTGTTCGGATCGCAGAGAGGGACACTATGGCCGGCATGTTCCAGCGATTCCGGTTTGACATTACCGCGCACGCGAGGCCGGGGCGCAACGCGTTGGCCGTGCGGATTCATCCCGTGGACCATCCCGGCGTGCCGGACGCGCAGTTGGATGTGTTCGGACGCTCGCGCGGCGAGCACAAGGAGATCGAGCGCGACGTCACCATGATTGAGACCGTCGGCTACGACTGCATGATGACCGTGCCCGATCGCAACATGGGCATCTGTCAGGAAGTCTTCCTCGAATGGACCGGGCCGGTGGACATCCGCCACCCGTTCGTCGTGACCGAGTTGCCGCTGCCCGACACAAGCCGCGCCACGCTCAAGGTGTCGGCGGAACTGGTCAACGCCAGCGCGTCGCCGGTGCGCGGCGTTCTGCGCGGGCGCGTCGGGGGCACGGACGTGCGTTTTGAGCAACCGGTGGAGCTTTCGCCAAACGAGATGAAGCTCGTGCACGTAGAGCCGGGGTTGGTGATGCAGAACCCGCGGCTCTGGTGGCCGGTAAATCATGGTGAGCAGCATCTCTACGACCTTGAGTTGAAGTTCGAAAACAATGGTGTGGCGTCCACTGAGCAAACCGTCAAGTTCGGCGTCCGCCAGATCACCTGGGAGATGCACAAGCTCGACGGTTGGCATGGTCGGCGAGTGATGGTGAATGGACGGAAGATCTTCTGCCGTGGCGGCTACATCCAGCCGGAACTGTTGCTTGATTGGGACGCGCGGCGGATTGAGAGCGAGATCCGCTACTTCGCCGACGAGAACACGAACCTCATCTACTTCGAGGACATCCCGAATCCGCCGGACGCGTTCCTCGAAGCGTGCGACAGATATGGCGTGATGTTCGGCAACTGTTTCTATGCGTGCAGTTGGATGGACAAGCCGGGCCGGCCGGAAGATCTCGGCTTGCTGGAACGTTGCACCATGGATCTGGTGAAGCGCTACCGCAATCACCCCAGCCTCGTGATGTATTTGTCCATGGACGAAGGCTTCACCCGCGCAGAGGTCTATTCGATGTGGCGACGGCACGTCAGCGGCCTCGACGGCACGCGGTTCTGGATTCCCTCCGGCTATCTCGCCGACTTCAACAACGGTGAGGCGACCGCAACGGCGCAGAAGTATGCTCACTTCCGCGAGGATCTACCCACTGGCATGAACGATGTGAGACCCAAATCGTATGGCTGGCAGGAACCGACGCAGTATTTTCGCTGGGTGCGCGAGGACCGGAGTTGGATGTTCAAGATCGAAAGCGGCTCCGCGTCGCTGCCGCCTATCAGCAGCCTGGCGAAGTTCCTGCCCGACCTCGGTGCGCGCGGCACCAACGGCGCGCCGTTCCCGCTCACGGCGGATTGGGCGCATCACGGCGCGAACCACTACTACAAGCCCTACGACCAGGCGCTCCGCCGGCTTCACGGCGAGCCGGAGAGCGTCACCGACTATTGTTGGAAAGGACACCTCATCACTGCCGACCAGCACCGCTCGTTTTATGAGGCGGTCAACCACCGGATGTGGGAGATCACAAGCGGCTTCACCGAATGGAAGATCAACTCCTGTTTTCCTGACGTGCAGTGGCAGAATTTCGATTACTTCCACAAACCGGTGATCAGCCACTTCTTCATCAAGCGTGCCTGCGAACCACTGCACGTGCAAATGAACCTGATTGACCACGCCGTCAGCGTCATCAACTGCCGCCCGCAGCCGCAGCCGGGCCTCGAAGTGAGCGCGAGCGTCTTCGACCTCGATGCCAGGCCGCTATGGCAGCGCACCGTCAAGCTCGACGCGCCCGCCAACGCTTTCCGCGAAGCGTTCGCCATCACCGGCCTGACTAATCTCGCTCCGTTCATTTTCGTAAAACTGCAACTCAAGGATGCCGCAGGCCGGCCGGTCTCCGACAATTTCTACTGGCTGCCAGGGCGGGACGTAGCAGACTTCAAGGCGTTGCAGAAGCTCCCGCTCGTGAAACTCAATGCCACGATGAACGTCGAAAGCGTGGGCACTGAGACAATCATCCGAGTGAAAGTCACCAACCCGACAAAGGCCATCGCCTTCTTCATCCAACTCGCGTTAACCCGAGGCGCCGGTGGCGGGGAGATTCTCCCGGTTCTCTGGAGCGACAACTACTTCAGCCTCGTTCCCGGCGAGTCGCGCGAGCTGACCGCGCGGGTCGCCACACGCGACCTCGCCGGCAAGAAACCGTTCCTCGAAGTCGGCGGTTGGAACATCCAGACCGATTATCGCTGCAGTGCGTTAAAGCCAGCGAAGGCAGCCGTCAAAGTGGGCGAAGTGTTCACCGTCACCGCACGGATTACAGACACCTTCCTCGATGGCAGCCGCGTGGCGCTGCTGGTGGACGGCCAGCGCACAGAAGCCAAATGGTCATGGGCGCGTGGCCGCAAAGCAGATGAAATCACCTTTGCACTGAGCCTCTCACAGTCAGGCAAACACCGCCTCACCGTGGCGAATCGGACGGCGGAAGTGACGGTTGAGAAATAGAACGGCTACGGCAGTTCCTGAATCTCAATTTCCTTGAAGAACACTTCCATCACGCAACCGGCATGCATTTGAAGGGCAAAGTGGCCTTCGGGACGGCTGGGATCGTTCTTGAGTTCGGTGCTCGTGGTGCCGTTGACCTTCACGACAATGTGATCGCCGTGGGCGGCGATGGTCATTTCGTTCCAGTCGTTGGGCTTGAGGTATTGTTTCTCGAAATCGGCGGCCGGTTTGGCAGGAATCCACTTGCGGCCGTAGCTCTCGTAGATGCCGCCAGAGCCAGTGTTGGGCGGACCGACCTGAACTTGCAGACCGTGCGCCTTCTCCGGCTCCTTGATGATCGTGCGGATATAGAAGCCGCTGTCGCCCGTCAGGCTCTTGAACTTGAACCGAACGGTGAAGTTCTTGAACTGCTTGTCACTCACCAGAAGGCCGTAGAGCTTTTCCTTGTTGGCCCGGCCAACGAATACACCGTCCTCGACTGTCCATTTGCCATCACCGACAGGATGCCAGCCAGCGAGCGTCTTGCCGTCCATGAGTGGTTTCCATGCCTGGTCCGCCGCTGCCGGCAGCGCGACCAGCAGACACGCAGTTAATGCAAGCACGCATCGAATCGGGGGAATGATAGAGCAGTTCATGTAATTTTTCCTTTTGCGATTGCCGGAATAAAGCCCGGCAGGTTGTTGGCGCAAGACTGTCTGCCAACGCCGGCTCTTTTTCAATTCAAGAATCGCACGCGGCTACTCACGGAGTTTCGCCTTGTTTCGTGCGGCCTGCCCGCTACGCTGCCAGCAACCATCCGCCGATTATGAAAACACTGAGCCGCATTTTCCACCGTGTGTTGTTCGCGACAGCGCTGTTTGCGAACCTGCCGTCCAGTCATGCCGAAGCCGACAGCACCACAAGTTCTTCTGCTGGTGACCTGTTCATTGGCGGTTGTGGTGGTGTCTATTTTCTGGCGGAACCGGGCGAGTTGACGGTGGAGGTCATGAAACGTGACCGGAACCGTCGCGATACACGCACGGAACTGCGTGCGATCCTCGCCGGGCCGGACCGGCAGGTGTTGCAGGACGTGACGATTCCCGACGACGGGCGGCCTCGCGGAAGCGGTATGGGGCCGGTCCAACGATGCCGCCTGTCGGCGCGCGTGGAACGCAAGGGCGTCTATGTGCTGAACATAACCGTTTCGCAGGATCGATATGGCGAACACGCTGTCTGGGGCTTTCGCTCAAACTGCTCGAAGTATCTGGTCGAGACGGCGCGCGGCCACAAGGACGCGCGGCACGAGGAACCGATCGTGCTGGCGAGTCCGGAACGTCCGCGCGACGTCTGTTTCATGCCGCGACGCGGAGCGTTCGACATCAAGGTGACGGGTTTGGCAAAAGGCGCGGCGGCTCCACAGGTGTTCGACATGAAGGGCGCGGTTGTTGCCGCGTTGCGCCTTGGTGAAAAAGGGGAGGCGTCTCACTCCTTTGCTGCGAGCAAACAGCGCGATGCTGTGCCGTGGCGGCTGCATTTTGAGTCGGCACAGGCGACCATCGCCATCGACGGCATCACGCGATGGGAGGAGGGCGATCTGCAACGCGACATGGCCTGTTGGACGCCCGACCCGAAGGCGTGGTTTCCCTTCCCGGAAAACCGCTGGTTGCTGACGCCTTACAGCCGGACGGTCTATGGCCAGCCGGGCGAACGGAAGGAAATCGCGTTTCAGGTTCGCAATGACGCAACGCGGGAGAGGACGATTCAATTGGCGCTGGAGTTTCCCGGCAAGGACTGGCGCGCGCGGCTTTCCGTCGAGCGAGTGAAACTTGGCGGCAGGAAGGCAACGACGATCACCGTGGGTTGCGAGACGCCTCCTGCCGGCGAAACGCGCGTGTGTCATGTGCGGGCGACGCCGCTGGATGATTCCGGATTCTCGACCTTTTCGACGCTCACGGTGAAGGCAGGCGAAGCGCCGGCGACGAAACCGCTCGCCATGCCTCTCGTGCTCAAGCCCTACCAGCACGAGAATGAGCAGTTCGGCCACGTGGCAGACCATCCGGCTGAGAATCAAGTCTATTTCGACCTGCAGAACCAACCGTTCGTCAGAACGGGTGGTGGTGTTGCGATGGTGCGCGATGGACAATGGATTGTGTCGTCAGCAGGCAACCACACCGGCGCGGTCTGTTCAAAGGTCGCCTTTGACCGCGACAACCATCTCTACGCCCTTGCCACAGTTGCCGGAAACGCGGCACTCGTGTACTCGAACGACGGCGGCAAAACATTCGCAACCTGCACGATCCCACCCCGAACAGGGCGGTCACAGGCGTTCGACATGGAGGAGTTCACTGGCCACAACGTTTCCGACGGGCCGCCGCCGATTCTGCGCTACACGCGCACGGTCAAAGACCCGAAAGTGTTCTGGCGTTCGCTCAACGATCTGGAACTGTTCCTGCCAAAGAAGGAAGGCGGGCGGCTGGTGATGGGAGAGCCGATCCTGATCTCCGAAAAATGTATTGGTCTGGCGGCACACTCGGGTATTCCTGCCTCGGTCGTCTCGCGCGGCAGCAAGGTCCACGTTATCTGGGGCGAGGCTACCGATCCGAAAGCGCCCGGTCCCGGCGTTCCTGCTTTCGTCGCCACGTATGACCGCGAAACGGGTCGGCTGGGCAAGCCTGCGCTTGTGGGCTGCGGTGCCCCGCCCAACGACATTCACAACTCACCCAGCATCACGATGGACAGTCAGGGCTTCCTTCACGCTCTGGCGGGCACGCATGGCCGGCCGTTCCCTTACGCACGTTCACTGAAACCAAACGACGCCGGAGGCGGGTGGACCGAAGCAGCACCGATGGTCGAGAATTTGAACCAGACCTATATCGGGATGGTGTGCGGGCCGGATGACACGCTGCACGCGACGTTCCGGCTGTGGCAAACGGGGGTTGATCCTTTTCCAGCCAGCCATTACGCCACGCTGGCTTACCAACGAAAACGCCCCGGCCAGCCGTGGGAAGCACCGCGCATCTTGATCGTGCCGCCGTTTTCAGAATACAGCGTTTTCTACCACCGGCTCACGATGGATCGGAAGGGCAGACTGTTTCTCTCTTACGACTATTGGTCCACGTACTGGTTCTACCGGAATGATCATTTCGGCAAGCGCCGCGCGCTGCTGATGTCGCCGGATGGCGGCGATACCTGGCAGCTGGCACAAACGAAGGATTTGCGGTAACCGCGACGGGCTAGGCAGCCATCATCTTCATCGCCACGTCCACACCGCTGGCGGCGTCGGGGGCGTAGGCATCGGCGCCGATTTCGTTGGCGAACTCCTGCGTGATCGGAGCGCCGCCGATGATGACCTTGACGGTCTTGAGACCGGCATTGCGAATGGCTTGGACGGTGTCCTTCATCGCCGGCATGGTCGTGGTAAGCAGCGCGGAGAGGCCGACGATCTGGGCGTTGTGCTGTTTGACGGCGGCGACAAACTTGTCGGGCGAGACATTGGAACCGAGATCCACGACGCCGATGTTGGCGCCTTTCCACATCATGCCCACGAGGTTCTTGCCAATGTCGTGGAGGTCGCCCTGCACGGTGCCGAGCACGGCGGTGTACTTCGGTTTGATGCCGGCCTTGGCAAGCAACGGCTCCAGCATCGCCATCGCCTCCTTCATGGCGCGCGCGGCGATGAGCATCTCCGGGACGAAATACTCGTTGCGTTTGAACCGCTCACCAACCTCGGCCATGCCGAGGACAAGCCCTTTCTCGACGATATCCATCGGTGCGACCTTTTGGTCGAGCAATGTTTGCACAAGCTGTTTGGCTTTGTTGCGGTCGCCTTTGATGATGGCTTGGGTAAGATCTTGCAGTTCGCTCATAGTTGTCTCCGGATAAAATGCTGCTTTGACTTGGCGCGGATAGTAGCGGGAACTTGGGGATTGTCACTAGGAAATTTATCGCAGTCGCCGTCGAACGACACAAGGAAACCAGCAATGATCGGCTTTGGCCGCGCCGGCGACTAAAACCGCAAGAGCAAGAAGCGGCCTGTCGTCGAGTAAGCTGCCGATACTCAAACTGGCATGATGGGGAAACGGAAAAGCCGGGAACAACGACGAAGACTAGAACCGAACGGCTTGTGCCAAACGAACAATACCTATCGCAGCTTCACGGTGTTTCCTGTTTTGCCACCTCGACCGCCGCGCGCAATGCCTCGGCAATGTTTTCAAGATCAGTTCGGCTCAGCCCGCTGACAATCGAGTGACACCGGAAGTCTTTCATGACGACGAGGATTTCAAGAGCGACAAAAAACTGATCAGTGACCACCACTCGATCAATCTGCGCCGGACACAATCGAAGCTCCGAGCGTTTTGGGCGCGTCGTGTGAACGCAGATCTCCTGCGGCGAACAACGCATCTCCGTAACCAGAAGAGCCGCCCGCCGGGACCAGTTCAGCATAACAGCACCCAAACCACAAATTCCCAGCCCACATAGGAGTGGGATGAAAGCCGTGGACCGTTCCAACAAATCGAAATCACCGGCGGCCAGCACGCCCGCCACTCCCACGACAAGGAAGCCGGCTAAAGACATCAGGGTTCCGAGCGCAAACAGTTTTTGCGCGCCCGGCGACCTGCCGTAGCCTGGCGCCTGGGTTTTGATCAGGATGGTACCGTCTTCAGAGGTGATGTCCACAACCGCGCCGACCGGCCCCGCATCGGCACCGGCCAGCAGTTGCCGATCCAATATGTGTGCCAACTCTTGCACCCAGTGGCGAGGAATCATAAGCGTCTCACAGCTGGAAAAAGAATTACCGCATCAGATGACGCCACTCAACGCAAAACCTGCCGGCCACGCGGCTGCGACTCGGACACCCAAGCGCTGCGTTCGACGCGGCGTCTAGCCGCGCTTCCACCGCTGCACCGCCTTCTGGCCATCGGGAGCGGGCACGAACATATCGGCTCGCTTCAGACCGAGTTCTTTCGCCATCGCGATGGAGTAATCAAGCAGGCCCATTTTCGGGTAACGACCGTTGGAGCCGAAGGAAAACTTCACGCCGGCCGCCTTGGCGATCTTCAGGAACGGCAGGCGTGGCAGCTTGTAACTACTGTTGATCTCCAGCGCAACCCGATGTTTCACCGCCGCATCGGCGACCTTCTGGACGCGCGCCGGCGTCCAGAACGCGTCGTAGTCGTCGGCGAGCGGCGCTGGCAGCCACGAGGTGTTGGCGAGGATGTCGATCGGCTGCTCCGAGAGGACCTTCACATGCCAGTCCACGAAGCGATCCATGAACGCCTGCTTGTCGGCCATGTCCACGAGCGATTCTATGTCCTTCAACCAAAGCTTGGTGCGCCGGCCATCCTTGCCGGGAAATGTCATCGTGTCGGTCAATACGTAGTCGAGTTGCGCCAACGCTGTCGTCGAGAAACCGTTCGTCCAGTCAATCCACTCCGCCTGCACACCGCGGAAGACGGGCTTGCCGGCGAGCATGTCGAGCTGGCGTTTGAGTTCCTCGTCGTTCTTGAGGACGATCGGGTAATCATTCTCCTTGGTGCCGGCGTGCTCGACGATGCCGAGTTTGACGCCGCGGGTGTGCGGCAGCGCCAACACCGCATCAATCGTGCTCTTGTCGAGGTGAACATGGAAATCCATGAGCGGGAAATCGAGGCCTGTGGGCACGGCCGCTTTCTCCTCTGCTCTGAGCCACGGCGCCGCGCATGCGGCGGTCGCGGCGCTGATGAAGGTTCGTCGAGTCATTGGGTTCATAGCGGTTTCCTTACTTGCCAGCCGCGAATGCATTCAGATACGCACCGCGAAATTCCTGCGTGGCCTTGGCGCTCGTGATGTTGCGGTCCCAATCCAACGCGGGCCGCGGGCCCAATTTCGCCGGCGGTATCTCATGCCCGCCAAAGCGCGCGACCAGCTTCTGAAATTCTGCGCCCCACGCCTTGAGCTTGCCGTCCACGGTCAGCAGACCGGTGAGCTGGCTGCAATCGTTGGCCTGGGGATGGTCGTAGAATCCCCAGTTCAACCAGCCGCACGCCAGACCCGCCGTTGTCTCCACCGCGCGGCGGCACCAGCGCGCCTGTTGTTCCTCGGCGCCGGGCGCGGACATCTTCCCGTTCCTGAGCCGCAACGCGCCGCCCCCATACCAGCCAAATTCCGCCAGCACCACCGGCTTGCCCGGCGCGGCCACCTCGCGCACGACGCTTTCGAGGTAGGCGAGGTTGCGCTGTTCGTCCTCCGGTTTCGTGTAGTCGTAAAGGCCGCCAGCGTTCGGATAGAAATGGACTTCAAGGAAATCGAGGAGCTTCGCCTGCCGCGACGGACGGAACGCCGGCCAATGCGCGCCGCCGCCCGCCGCCGGCACTGACGACTGAAGCAGTCCAACGGTCACCAGCGCATTCGGGTCGGCCGCCTTGATTGCCGCCACCTGCCGCCGCGTCCAGTCATCGGCGCGTTCGTCGCGAAAATGCTGGTAGTCGAGCAACAGCTTGCTGCCCGGCACATCTTTCCTTGGCGGCACAGCCACCTCGCCCCAGTTGAGCGTTGCCGCGTCCACACCCCATGCTTTTGCGGCATCGACGGGGGATGCGTAGTGCTGCTTCAGCCATGCGTTCCAGCGTGAGCGCATGTCCGCGCTGTCCCAACCGACAGCCGGCTCGTTCTTGAGATCGTAGGCAAAGATGACGTTCCGACCACGATAACGTGCAGCAAAGAGCCGCCAGAAATCTTCCAGCGCGCGCAGGAATGTTTCGTTCGCGAAGTGGTCGGTGCGCGCCCACTCGGGCAAGGTCTCCCAATGGTCCGGCCCGGTCGGATGCACATAAATACCGGCCTCTTCGGCGATGGCAAGGAACTGATCGAACTTTTTCAACCCGTCGTCATCCAGCACGCCGGGCTTCGAATAGAACGATCCAAAACTGATGAATACACGCACGCAGTTCGCTCCCAACTCGCGCAGCCGGGCAAAATCGCGACGCGTTGCCTCCGCATCGAACTGTTTCCAGACCTGCGGCGCCCAGCCCGTGCCGGGGCGGTAGTAGTTCACGCCGAACGGCACAAACGGCTTGTCTGCCTCGGCGACAAACGTCCGTCCGCTGGCGGCGACGCGGATTTTTGGGAGTGCATCAGCGGCAAGTGGTGCCGCCAACGACGTGGCCAGCGCGGCGAACAATACAACACGGGAGATAAGCGGGCGTTGGGCTGTTATCATGGTCGCGTTTCAGCTTGCACGATAGAGACACAAACAAGCTGAAGCAAGATTCATCCCGTGCCGGTCCGGGATCGAAATCTATTTCTTCTCGCTATCGGTGCCAGGAAGCTTCAGCAAGCGTGGCCACCATTGAGGATGGGAGAGCGTGCCGGTCAGTTCCATTTCGAACGCTTTGGTGAGGGGTTCCAACACGAGCGTGTTCACTGGCAATAAAGGCAGCATCAGGATTCCGGTTTCACTCATGATGTGCACCCGCACCCGAAAGTTGAGGTTGCCGTGAATCTTCCAATACCCACGACCGGTCATGCGGTGCGGAGCGGCTCTGATGAGGACCGGCTCGGCGTTGGCTGAGGCAGGCAGATTGACATAGCCTTTGTCCACCAGGAACGTTGTATCTATGTCGGTCGCCGGCGGATTGGTGAAAGCGTTTGGGAACAACACGCCGAGCCGCGTCGAGAGCGCGCCGAAGATCGGAATGGCCCAGAGCTTGCTGCCGACAATATGGATGTTGCCGAGGGCGTGGATGGAGTCCTCCTGACCCCAGATGCCCGACGCCTGCACACTGCCCTGGAACATACCGCTCGCTCCACTGTAGCCGAACATCGCTTTCAACAGCTCGCCGCCGTCCCGCACATCGTCGAACCGAAGCGATGCCTGGTAGCGCATCGGAGTCTGCCCCAGGTCGAAACTGGCCTGGCCGGCTTGCAGCGAGCCGCCATAGAACACCGCAACGAAGTTGGTCGCGCTCAGCACGCGGTTGCTGTAGCTGATCTCTGTTGAGAACTTGCCGATGTGGAATCGCCACCAATCCACCTCGGGTGCGGCGAGGATCGTGCTCCACGTTGTTTGCTCTGGATTCTTGAAATCGAACGTCGCTTTGACGCGCGACGCCGTGGGTGGAGACTTAAAGTGGAAAGGTTCGATCAAGGCCACGACGTTGCTGCCGAGCAATCGCGCAAGCTCAATGGGCTGGACCTTGCTCCTGTCACACGACAACTCCAGCCGCTGACGAACGCGATCGTAATCAAACCTGCTCTCGACGCGACCGCTCGGGACTTCCAACTCGAACCTGCTGGCATGGAGCATGGTCGGATCGAGCTTGAACCGTGTGTGGATGTTGGCTGCGCGGCCCATGCCGGTGGCCAGCGCGCCGATTTTCACCGTGCCTTCCGCCGTCGTGCGAGTCGCATCGCGCCAGTTGCCGCTATAGTTCTTCAGGTCGAATTCCACTGGCGTTTCCAGCCGATAACGATCGAACGTCTCACTCCATGACTGTGGCAGCGCCGGCTTCAACGAAACCAGATCGAGCACACCCTTGCCGCTGCCGCCAAAGTCAGCTGTTTTAAAATGATATTGGTAGCTACCATGCAATTCACCCTCCGGTCGGCGCACGGTTCCGTCGCGGAGTTGCAGAAGATCGCGGCTATAGTGGAAGTTGCATCGTGTGGCATCGGCGCTCAGGCCATGCCACGTTACCGGGCCGGTTTCGAGGTGGCCTTCACACTCGGTGCTTTCCAGCCGCAGCCAGTTTCCGGTCCATCGTCCGCCCGTCAGCACCGGCGGCTGGGCAAGCTTGAACTCCCGCAGCACCTTCACGAAGTTGCTCGACAACAACGGCGCCAACCTCAGCGACTCGGCGGTGGAACTGACATTGCTGAACACAAAATCCTGTTTCGTCAGGTGGCAGGAATAGTTGGCTTGAAGCGTTGTGATCACGCCAGGCCGCTCTGCCGACGGTTGCAGATCCACCACGCCTTCTGTCAGTGTGACGATGTCGTTGCGCAACACGCCGCGGCTGGCAGCACGCAGGATCGGGATGCCACGGAATGTCGCGTTGGAAATCGACACGCGGCCGTTGGTAATCGTCGGATGCTGTGGGTCGGCCTCAGTCCGGTAGATCTCGAAGTCCAGGCTCGGGTTCGCGGTCCAGTTCCAATCCTTGAGCATCCGCTGCCAGCCAGGCGGCAGGAAGGGTGACAGTTGCTTGGCGTCCACATCGCAATGCACCCGTGCGCCCGCTGTCTTGTTTTTGAAATTGAAATAGCCCTCTTCGACCACGATCACGCCGTTTGCCACCTGGATCGTCAACTTGGGCACACTCAGCCGTTCGTCCGCAAAACTGGCGGCCAGTTCCACGCGCGGCAGCGGGTCGCAGCGCCATTCGGCCAGTTGCCGCTGCACTGTCTCCGGCGCAAACTTCGAGAATGCTTTGAAATCCGCAGAACTGCGCAGGGTCACGCCTGCCTCTTTGCTCTGGAAATCGTAATGGCCGTCACTTAACGCCAGCTTGCCGCCGCCGATCGCGGCTTCGAGATGCTCCAGCCGTAACTTGTTGTCGCCATAGCTGAGCCGGACTGAGAGGGAATCGAGCGACACCTTCGGATGCGCCACCGGACCGCTCTGGACAGCAAGCACGGCCTTGGTGGCAGTCATGTCGTCGGGGTTCACTATGAAGGCCAGCGTCAGAACCGGCGACTGGCGGAATTGCAGCGAGCGCAGTTCCTCTGAAATCTTGTTCACGAGTTGGGTGCGGCGCTCGCGTTCCTCAGCGGTGGACGGCGGTTTGGGTTTTGACGCGGCCGGCAGATGGATCTTGCCCGTCAGCGCCAGCTGAAAACGCAAGACCTCGGCGGTAATCTGTTCCACCTTGAGGACGTTGTTCTCCTCCAACCAGACGCGGCCGTGGAGATTACGCGCCTCGATGCGCTTGGAGCGCGGGTCGTCGAAGAACAACGGCAGGGACAACTCGCCGTGCTTCAATGCCAGCCCGTGCACTGGCAACTGCCGTTGCCACAGCCGGCGCAGGTCGAACTTGATTCCAACTTCTTCCGCATACACAAGCGGCTGGTCTGGCGTCCGCATGTCGCCGAGCTTGACGCCCCGGGCCACAAGGCCTGTCGGTATTTCCACGTGAATGCTGCGGAAGTTGAAGGCGATGCCGCGCGCGGCCAGTTGCTGAACGACGAGTTCCTTGACGCAGTCCGGCACGCCGCAGAAATGAAGCCATGCGTAGCTGCCGGCAAGCAACAGCAGGACCAGCCAGAGCGCCAGTCTCAAGACGTAGAACAACCGCCACAGCATCTTCCAAAGCCGTTTCATGTAAGCCGCACGTCACAAACTTGCGCCGAACCGGGCGCGGCCAGCAAGCACTTAGTTGCCACCGCGCTCATTCTGGCCGATGGACGGCAGGGCGCAACCACCAGGCGCGCCGAGCGCCGCTTTTTCCCAAAAGAACCCGCGTGCGCCTGGCGGTCGCGCCCTGCCCACGACGACTCCACTACGAGATTCAAACAGAGCCGATAGTCCGACCACGCTCGACGCCAAGACAAAGGCGCTATGAATGCGGAAACATAACGCTGGCTCGGAGTATTACTTTCCCGGCACCGCTTTGGTCGCGGGAGCGGTGACCTTCGCCGGCGGCAGGTTGGTTTCAGGCCGCTTGAGCAGGTCTTTGGTCAGGCTGCCCGTCGTCGCCGCGCTCAACTCGAAGATGGCCGGCTGGCCGGCGAGGGCGCCATAGCTGCCCTTGTCGGTTGTCTTGTAGCCGAGGGAAAGGCTGAACGTCTTGTTCGTGCCGCTTTCGTTCACGTCGAAGCTCAGGGTCCACGCCGGCTTGTCGAGGCCGAACTTGGCCCTGTCGGCGGCGCTGACGCTGAGGAACTTTTCAGCGTTGAGGCCGGTGATGGCCCAGAGGACATCGTCCACGACATTGGTGTCGAGCACTCCCTGCACGCCGGGCGCCAGCTTCCACTTGTCGTCCTTCTTCTCGATGGTGATCGCCACAGTGCCGTGCTGGCGGGTGAGCTTGGTGACCTTGGATTTCTCGGTCGCGATCAGTGTGCGGTTTCGCAGCGCCAGCGCGGTCTTCGGCAGTTTCTCGAACGTCGAGCTTTCCACCGCGTAGATGTATGGTTCGTCGGCGCGCTTGACGTAGATGATCTTCTTCTCTTTGTCTTCTTTGCCGAATTGGAGTTCGATGGCTGTCACCAGCTCTGATTTGGCGGCGGCAACGCCGGCAGCAGCCTTATTTGCGGCAGCAACGACATTCGTTGCGGCGGAGACGGCGGGAGCGTTGGTGCTTGCGACGGGGGTCGTCGCGGGAGTGGCCGGCGGCGGAGGCGCGTCTTTCTTAACGGTGAGGGTGTAGTAAGGCCGGTCGAGGCCATACTTCGCGAGGTCGGTGACGACATCAGCGACGAACTCCTTCACTTCGAGGCCAGTCAGATTCGTGAGCAGGTTGCTGACCTCGCCATTCTCGGCCTGGATGGTTTCAGGTTCAGTCAGCTTCCAATCGTCTTTCTCCTTTGCCAGCCGGATGGGCTGGCTGGCGAAGCTGATCGCGATCTGCCGCGCATCGTCGGCGTTCAAATCGGCGAGCTTCTTGTCACGCATGTCGTTGACCGGGACGTTGAAGTCCTTCAGCGCGTCGCTGCGAACGGTGAGAACGGTGTCGGAGCCTTTGCGTCTGCAATAGACTTTCGTCGCGTCGTCCTTCACTGCGCCACCGAACTGCACCGTGATCGCGCCCTCGTGTTCGGTCGTATAGACAGTCAACTCCAGTTGCGGCTGGTCCAGGCCGTAGGTGGTCAGGTCGACCGCCTTGTCGGTCGCGAACGATTCCGCCTGCAAGCCATGCAGCTTGTCCAGCAGTCCGTCCACCTTGCCTTGGTCGGCGCGGACCACAATCGGTTGGGCGATGCGCCAGATCTTGTCGGCGGGCGAGGCGGCGGCGCCGGGTTTCGACGCCTTGACTACTTCGATGGATTTCTTGCCCTGGACGATTTCGAACCGGTTCGCCTGAAGCGTGCTGAACTCGGCGACGGTTTTGTCGCGCAACTCATCCACCTTGCGATCGAGCTTGGCGAGCAGGCTCTTGTCCACCATCAGAATGTCGTCTTTGCCGGCAAGCTGGATGTAGACGGTGCTTCCCACTGCCGAGGCCTTGCCGACCTTGATGACGGTCTGCTGGTCCTTTTTCCAGAACGTCAGTTCCACTGGCGGCTTGTCGAGGCCGTAGTCGCTGAGCTTGCTGCCCTTGGTCTTGAGTTCTGCCGGCGTAATGATGCCGTCGCGATTGAGGAACTCCAACGCGCTGCAGATGCTGTTCATCTCGCTGCCGCTGGCGCGGTAGGCGAGCGGCTCGCGCAACTGCCACCGGTCCTTCTCCTTCTCGATGACGATGCGGCCGACGAGGTTGGAGGTGTTGAGCGCGACCTGAATCTTGGTGATGTCGTCGCCCTTGAGGTCAAAGACCCGCTTGGCGCGCGATTCGCGGTCGGCCGTGGACGGCAGTTGCGAATCCTTCAACCAAATGAACAGACCCATCGCCGAAGCGATGACCAGCAAGATGAGGGTGGTTTTGGGTTTCATGGTTCTGAAAACGTGAAACGTGGAACGTAACTGGTGATTCGTGACTCGTAATTCGTGACTACTTACGCCGGCTCATCCAGACGCCGACGCCGATGATCGTCACAACGCCGGGGATGCCCAGCAGCACCGTGAACGAGAACCAGCCGAATCGTGGTCCAAGCATGAACCTGAATTCGGTCGGGGTTTTCGGGTTGATCGCGATCTTGTCCTCGCGCTGGAGCAGCCAGTTGACTGCATTCAGGAAGAAATCGCTGTTGGCGGCCTCCATCACGTACTTGTTCATCAGGAGGTTGGAGGTGCCGATCACCACCAGCCGGCTTGCGCCGACGTCCACTCCGGAGACGTTGCCGCCGCGCTCGACGGCGACTGCCATCGTCAGCGGCGACTTCTTGTCGGCGGCCTCATCGAACTTCGCCTCGCGCCGATCCAACGCCTTGAAGTCCGTCTCGCCCCAGCAGTTCTTTTCGGGCGACCTGACCAGCCAGGTGACCTTCGGCTTATCCGGGCTGGCTTCGGCGCCGCCTGCATCAATCGCTTCAAGCGAGCGACACCGGGGGAAGAAGCAGTTCAAGTCCCTGATCTTGTTCACGATCGGGTGCTGGCCGTAGTCGCCCACCGGCATGTCGAACGTGATGCCTTCGCGCAGACCGAGGATCGAGACACGCATCATAATGAGATCGTTGTCAAAGCGGACGTTCCACTTTTCCAGCAACGGCTCCAGCGCCGTGTCGGTCATCGAGTCAATCATGGCGATCACACGGCCGCGGTTTTCGAGGAATTTGCCAACGAGGTCCACTTCCTCCGCTGTCAGCCGCACCGTCGGGCCGGCGATGACGAGCACGTCGCAGTCCTTCGGTATCTCGTGTTTTTCGCTAAGCTTAAGTTTCTCCACCAGCATGTTGTCCTGCTTCAACTTGGTGCTGACATACGAATACCCCTTCACCTGGTCGAAGCTCTCCGGATCCTTCTCGCCGTGGCCGGTCAGGAAGTAAATCTTCCGCTGCTTCTCTTCCGTGACCGCCAGGATCGCCGAGGTGATCGCCTGCTCGCCCTTGAACGCCGTTGGTTTGGGCTGTTCCGGCTGAAACGGGTTGCCGCCGCCGGCGCTGAACTCCATGATGTCGTTGACGGTGAGGAACTTCTTCTTGTCGCCACAGAGCACCGCGACGGTGTTGGCCGAGGTCTCACCGTAGGACTTGAGGAATCTCTCCACTTCCAACGGATCCTTGTCGGCGTCGATCACGCGGAACTCCAGCTTCTTGGAGAGTTGGAGATACTCCTTCATCAAGTTCTCCACATCGGTGCGCATCCGGAAGTCGCCTTCGCTGCGAACCTGGGCCACGAGGCGGATCTCCACCGGCTTGGCGAGATTGCGGACGATGCCCTTGGTCTTGTCGGAGAGCTTGTAGTAGGCCGACCGCGTCCAGTCGAAACGATACTCGGTTTTTTGCGTGAACCAGTTGGGCGGCCAGAACCACTCCGCGTGGCGGTAGGCCATGTAGTTCAGCATGATCATGATCGCACCGGCCAGCAGCGTCGTGAGCACCACGTTGGTGCCGATGGCCGCCTTCTGGCCAAAGCCGTGGATCGTTTTCTTGGTGGTTTGGGTTGGGGGATTGGACATGGCTTCGATCCTTCAAAAAACTGAAACGTCTATCTCCACTTCCGGGATTCGACAATCTTCTGCGTGCAGAACAGCATGAACGCCGTCGCAGTGACGTAGAGAATCACACTCCGCAGGTCAATCTGGCCGCGAGCGAAATCCACCATGTGGTCATACGACGACACGTAATTCACAAGCACTTGTACCCATCCCGGCGGGATCAACCGCGACAGCAACCCGATGACGAACACCACAAAGATGCCGGCAAAACCCAGAATGGCTGCCACGATTTGGTTGTGAGTCAATGACGAGGTGAGCAGACCGACGCTGACGTAGAAAAAACCCAGGAGCATCGTGCCCAGATACGCGGTGAGAACGGGCCCCCAATCGATCGGAGTGGGACTCTGCGCAAAGCGATTCAGTATCCATGCGAACAAGAGCGTCGGCAGCCACAGGAGAGCAAAGAACGTAGCCGCACCGAGGAACTTCGATAACACGACCGCCGCGTCGCTCACGGGCGCTGTCATCAGCGTCTCCAGCGTGCCCAGGCGCTTTTCTTCGGCAAACAAGCGCATCGTGATGATTGGCACCAGAATCAACAGGGCAAACCAGTAAAACGCCGTGCCAAAAAACGCCTGCATCACACTCGAATCAGTCGTTTGGCCATTGTAGGCGAACACCATCGTCACAAAACTGCCGCCAATCAGAAACAGGAAGGCCACCATGACCAGATAGCCTATCGGCGACAGGAAATAAGCGGCAATCTCACGCCGCCACAGGGTGCAAAGCTTGCTCATATTACTTCTCCTCCTCTTGCTTCGACGTCGGCGCCTCGACGCGCGTGATGGACACGAACACGTCCTCCAGCGTCTGCCGCACGCGCGACAGTTCACGCAGCGTCCACTTGTTGGCCGCCGCCTTTTCGTAGATATGGACCCGCACGTCGTTGCGCGGCGGCGCAAAGACGGTCGCGCAGACGAAGCCATCGTTGCTGGTCTCGATGGTGACATTCTTCACGCCCGGCAACGCGCCCAGTTCGCGCTCAATGACCGCCCGGTCGCCGCGGATTTCTGCGCGAACCGTGCCGCCACCTTCGATCAGTTTGGTCAGGTTTTCCGGAGTGTCGCTGGCGACGATCTTCCCCTTGTTGATGATGATGACGCGGCTGCAGGTCATCTCGACTTCGGGCAGGATGTGTGTTGAGAGCAGGATCGTGTGCCGCTTGCCCAGGTCCTTGATGAGATTGCGGACCTGGCGGATCTGGTTCGGGTCGAGGCCAATCGTCGGCTCGTCGAGAATCAGCAGGTCGGGGTCGTGGACGAGCGAGTCCGCGAGGCCGACGCGCTGGCGGAAACCTTTCGAGAGATGGCCGACGATGCGGCGGCGCACGTCCTTGAGGCCGCAACGCTCCAGCACTTCGTCCGTGCGCGCCTTGCGTTTGGAGCCGGGCACGCCCTTGAGCGCGGCGCGGTAGTTGATATACTCCGACACGCGCATTTCCAGGTAGAGCGGGTTGTTCTCCGGCATGTAACCGATGCGGCGGCGCACCTCTTCCGACTGCGTGAACACGTCATAGCCGGCCACGGTCACCTTGCCGCTGGTGGCGGGCATGAACGCCGAGAGGATGCGCATCGTGGTGCTCTTGCCCGCGCCGTTCGGCCCGAGGAAGCCCACGATCTCGCCGCGGTTGACGGTGAACGACAGGCCGTCCACGGCCGTCACACCCGCGTATTTCTTGGTCAGGTTTTCAACAGCAATCATGGTTCGTTGTCTCGTATTGCGTCTTGCGTCTCACTTTGCCTTCACTCGCACACTATCCACATTCTGCACCACAAACGGTCCGCGGCGCACGCTGGTATAAACCATCATCGTCACCGAATCATCCGGCGCAACTTCGCCCAGCGCGGCAGCCACGTCGCTCTCCTGGCTCACATCCAGTCCTCCGATCCGCGCTACCACCAAGCCGCGTCGAACGCCAGCCTGCCACGCCGGCCCGTTGCGTTCAACATCCGTCACAATCATGCCGCGGCTTGCGGCCGCGCCCAGCGCCTGCGCAATCTCCGCCGTCAGCGGCTGTAGCCGCACGCCCAGCTTGCTCCACGCCAGCTCGAAGCCGGACACTTTGGGCACCGTCGTCAGCGCCACGGTTATCTGCAAACTCTTGCCGTCGCGATGGAGCGTCAGGCTCACGTCCTGCCCGGCGGTTTTGCGCAACAAACGGCTGTCAAAATCCACCACATCACGCACCGGTTCGCCGTCCAAAAACGTGATCTGGTCGCCGGTCCGCAACCCCGCCCGCTCAGCCGGGCTGCCCTTCTGCACTGTAGCCACCGTCAGGCGGTCTCCTTGGGACGCCACGTGTGCGCCAAACCAGATGCCCTTGCTCTTTTCCGGCCGGAGCAAGTCGCTGAGAATCTGCCGCACGCGCTTGACCGGAATCGCGAACCCGATGCTCTGCGCCTCAGCCATCATCGCCGTGTTGATGCCGATGAGATGACCGTCAAGATTGATCAATGCGCCGCCGGAGTTGCCCGGATTGATCGCCGCATCGGTCTGCAACATGTCTTCAAAAACTATCTCACCTTCCCACGTTGCCTTGCGGTTCTTGGCGCTGAGCACACCGCGCGAAATCGTATTCTCCAAACCGTACGGGTCGCCCAGCGCGATGACCGTCTCGCCCAGCATCAGATCGTCATTGGCCGCCAGCTCGATGGCCTGCAGCGGCTGCTTCGGCTCGATCTTCAACACCGCCAGATCGTGCTTGGCGCTGCCGTTGATGTAGCGCGCCTCGTGCTTGGAGCCGTCGGTGAGCGTGACCGTGATCTTTGAGGCGCGCTCCACGACGTGCTGGTTGGTCACGATATAGCCGCCGCTTTCGACGATGACGCCGGAACCGAGGCTGTAACTGGTGTAGGCGCGCTGCGGTCGCCGGTATCCGTAGAATTCGTAAAGCATGTCCTCAAACGGATCACGGTAGCCTCGAGTGACGATGCGCTCGGTGGAGATGTTGACGACCGTGCGATACGCCTTTTCGATGGCCTGCACTGTCGCGTCACGCCGCGCCGAACCGGGGGCCGGTGGCTGTGCCGCGCCAGCCAAGGTCTGGCAAAGAACAAACACTCCAAAAAAAACCAAGAGACTTCGCATTGCGCTCGTTAGACCTTCCGACGGTCGCACACGTTGAAACAAAATCGAGGCTGATGCTCCGAGCCTGCCGTTGGCAAAGGCCGGAAAGAAACCCCACGCCGACGCGACTACAACGATCGCTTCTTGCGCTTGCGGGCTCGCTCCTCCGCCAGTTCCTTCTGATCCGGCAGCTTGAAGGCGATTTTCCCTTCGGAAATCTCCTTCAACGCGATGTCCATGTGCGAGAGGTTGCCTTCGGTCGTTGTCAACGGCCGAAACCCCTCGATCAACTGTCGCACTCGTTTCGAGACGATGTTGATCAAGATATGCCGGTTAGGAACTTGCTGCAGCGCTACTTCCAAATATTGGCTCTTCAAACGTTGTTTTCTCCGTCACTGACTGATTCCAAGGTCGGTCACGAACTGGCAAATAAGTCCTAATCGCCACCGATAATCAAGCCTATTCTTCAGTCCTCCAGGCCGCCGGTGAAGAAAAACGGGTAAAACGCCCTATAGCAGCGGACGAACGAGGATTTGAACCGGTTCCGGGCCTGAGGCATCGAAGCTCAACGTCGCGTCACTGCGGGCGGTGATCTCGCGCGTGGCTCCACCTGTCGTGACAGCGAAACGCTGGCGCGGAGCGATCTTCATCGCACCGTTGCTCACGCGCAAGGTTGCGCCGCCGGGCGCTTTCAGCGTCCATGCGAGGGTGTCCGCGTCGCAGCGCACGGCGCTGATTTCCGCTGCGCCTGACTTTGGCTTCACAAAGATGGGGAGACGCTCCAACACGACGGCTTCTCCTTCTGCCAATTCGACCGCCGTGCGCGATTCCCGACTGACCGTTGTCGCAAAATCCTTGCCGGTGAGCCTGCCCTCCTTGTTGAAGTGCCGGACCTGCACCAGACAGCGCTCGCCGGGCCAGCCGTAGTTGCCGGAGTGTGTGGCGATGATTCGCTCCCGGCCCAGCAGGTAGCCGGCGTGCAGTTCGATCGGTGTGAACGGGAAAACGTAAGGCGAGATTTCGTGTTCGTAGTTGTAGCGCGTGCCGACGAGCAGCGTGGCCATCTTCAGCGCGCGGACCCAGTTGCCGAAATCCATCCGGCTGCTGGCGTAACCGAGCGGCGAGTCGAGGTTGCCTTCGTAAGCCCACGAGTCGTTGTGCTGGATCTCGACCATGCGCTGGGGTTTCTTCGCCAGCAACTTCCGCGTCGCGCACGGCCCGTTGCCCATCAGCGTGCCGCCCTTGGCGCGAACGCGGTCAATCACCGCCATCCGATGGCCCTCGCCGAGCAGCGTCGTCACACCAATCTCGTGGTCAATCGTGAAGTTCTTCTTGTCGAGGACGCACGAATGGCCGTCGGGGATACTGTGCGTGATGAGCGGCGCGCCGTAGCCGGTGGCCTCCATCTCGTCCCAGTAGAGGCCGTCAGCTTTGATCTCGTCGAGGTAACGGTCGGCGACGTCGAGCATCGCGCGGCCGAAGCTATTGCCCGGCGTGGCGACGACGCTCCACGTCAGGCTGTAAATGCCACTCCATTCCGTCGAGAGTGGCCGGCCCTTCGCATCGGTCAGCCAACTGTCGCGGAATCGCTCGTGGCCGCCGTCGGAGGTGTCGCGCTGCGAATCATAGTAGACGAGCACTTTGCAGCCCGGCGACGCCTCGCGAATTCTCGCGGCGGCTTCGCGCAGCCGGCGACGGAAGTCGGCCCAGTAAGAGTCCATCACGCCCGTGCCGAAGCCGATCTTCTTGCGGTCGTGTTTTGGGTCCACCCAACCACCGCAATAGCACGCGTAACGAATGCCGAGCCGTTGGAATTGCCGCCGGATTTCCTCCACCGGCGTCGCCAGGATCGTGTCTGGGCTGAAAAACGTCCACGGTCCCTCGACGGCGTAGTTTGCGCCCCAATCGGCGCGCACCAAGTTGATGAAGTCAAAGTAGTCGGCTGACGCGACGGGATAAACCGACCAGCGCAGCGTGTAAGAGCCGCCCGCAGGCAGACAGAGCATCTCGGTCCGCAGTCCGGCGACGGCGGCATCGGTGTCGTAGAACAACGTCACCTGGTTGCGGAACACATCGTCCTCGACGATCATGCCGAGGCCGAGGCCCGGCTTCGGCAGCGCGACATAGACGCTGGGGTTGCCGTTGGAGTGATACTCGTTGAGGGCGGGGTCGGGATTGCCTGCGAGCCGGACGCTGGCGGCCTTGCCCTTGAGCGAAACCTCGTGCCTGACGAGGAGACCGAGTTTCCGGTCGCGATGGAGATTGGTGATTTCATCGGCGACCTCGACGCGGCGCGGCATGAACCGCACCGTGCGACGCAACCGATAGTCTGAGCCTTCGGCGACAGCGCGGTTGCCGCCGGCGCGCACCGTCCACTCTGTCTGGCCCGTCCCGTCAGGTTTCACTGCCGCCACGAGACGATTCAACCCCGCGTTCGGATACGAAATCGCTGTCGCAAACTCGAACCGCTGCTCGCCGGCGCTGATCACAAATCCACCGCCGGGCAACAGCCGGCCCTTGTATGCCACCGGTCCGGCGCCCGGCGAGCCGCGATTGATTGCATCCCGGTCGGCTGAGTCTTCCACCATCGTTGGGCTGGCGCCGGGCCTTGTGCGAATGACCAGGCTCTTGATGACGAGATCGCCCTTCGTGTGCGCGGCGGTCGCCTGCGAGCCGTTGGCCATGTTGGTAATCTCCAGCCGGTTTTCCGACATCGGGTTGGTCAGATCGGTCACGTCCAGCACAAGCTGATAAGGATTGCCCACGTAGAACTTCTGCTTCAGCGCCCCTTCAAAATCCGGCGCGTAGAGGGCGCGCCACGAACCACTCCCAAACCAGGAGTACGGCAAATTCGCCCCGACGGGAGAGACGACCGGCTTGTTCACGAGCCGGCTGACCGCGCGTGTCTTGGCGGCGTTCACGACGCGGCCGTTCAGCGTGAGCTTGATGAAATACGACGACCCTCCGAAACCCCTGGCGTCGAGCCGCGACGATACATCGAGCAACACGGTCGTGTCCTTCTGCGGCAACGTGCCGAACTCAAACGACCGCGTCTGGCCGAGCGGGATGCGCGCCTCCTCACGGACGACGGCGATTTCGCTGGCGACAATCCGTGTGATCAGAAACGGCAGCAGGAGAAGGGAAAGACTGTTCTTCATGGCAGAATGATGCAGACGGTGCTTCACGACGTGAAGCTTATTTGCGGATGCGCAGCACGCGGAATTCGCTGAAGCGCGGCCAGTGCTCGGCGTCGGGCGGCCCTTGATAGCAATGGAGGCTGATCTTCGCCTGACCGTTCGGCGGCGCGGGCAGGTCGCCCGCTCCGGCATCGAGCCATGCATCCGTTCCCGTGACACGATACTGGCCGCGGATTTGGTTGCCTGCCACCCGGAGACGCACGCGCACCGCCGTCGCCGCGATGGGAATCTTCGCCAGCGTGCGCGTCTTGTCGGCCTCTTCGCGGCCCATGACGATGCAGACCTCTCCGTTGACCAGTTCCAGCCCGAGCTTCACCATGTGGCTGTCGTCGTAATACCACGCGAGGTTGGCCTGCTCGTATTGGTGCGTGGGACGGTTGGCGATGTTGACGGAAACCTCCACCTCGCCTTGCGACGTGTCAGGAGCCTGTCGGACGAGCACGTTCTTCACATTATTGGCGCGACCCCAGAGGTTGCCCGGCAGCACGCGGATCTCGAGCTTCTTGTCCGCGATGCGCCAGCCCGGCTTCTCCTCGCGCACCCAACTCCAGCCGTCGCCGAGCTTGCCGGCGAAGTCGTCTTGGAACAACACCTCGTCCGCCGCGCAGAACGACGCGAGCAGAAACGAAAAGCCGGTGAGCGAACTGAAAATGAGTTTCATCTGAAGTCCACGGTTGGGTCCTCACCGGGCCGGAGGGTGATCTCACGCGAGCCGAACTCCGTTTGGTCGCCGCGCGCGGTGATGGTGTAGGTGCCGGCGAGGATTTGGAAGCGCGCGGGGTTGTCCACCAGCGCCGTGACGAACCTGCCGTTTCGCTGAAGCTCAATGCGCGGGAACCTGCCGCTGCCGGGCTGGTAGGGTGGAACATTGACCACCACCGTCAGCACGGCGCACGGCACTTCCACGGTCTGGCGCGTGGTTTCTCCTGCGCGAATCGCGAGACTGGGAATGACGTAGTTCTGCGTGGTTGGAAGCTGCACTTCGACGGAGTAGCTTCCTTCCGGCGCTTGGAACTTCGCGGGCAATTCCGTGACCGAACTGACCAACTGCGAACCAGCTTTGAGATGAATCAGCGGCACGCGCGCCAACGGCCGGCCGCCGGCGGTCAGCATCAGTTCCAACGTGCCAGTACCGGTGTTGATGAGCAACTCGGTGATTTTGCCCGCTTCGATGACAACGGGTCTGGGCGCTGTCTCGGGACCCGCGCCGACGCGTGCGGTGACGTTGTAGGGGCCGGGTGGTAGCTCAAACCGGCCGGGATTCTCGGCGAGCACGCTTGGCTGGACAGCGGGATCCTGCGCGTGTCGCACTGTGATGACGGGCATCTGGGCTGGCCGGCCCGCGCCTTCAACGACGGTGACCTTCAGCCGCGCCATGCCGACGGGAGCGGGCGGTGGCGGCGGCTTCGGTGCTGCTCCGCCGGTGCGGAAGTAGCACATCTTTCGCGCTGGCTTGCCGACGAAGCACATGAACTCGAAACCGAGTTTGCGGATGGTTTCCAGCGCCACGCGGGCCATGTTCTCATCATTGCCGAAATCCAGCATCCAGTGGTCACCGTCCACGATCTTCCACGAGCCGTTGATTTGTTTGACGGTGGTGTTGGGGGGATTGAACGGAATGGCGTCCTCACCCTCGATGGGGCCAGCGGGCGCCTGACCGTTGACAAGCCAGTATTCCATCGCGGGTTGCGGCGTGCCAAAGACGCAGTGTTTGTCGAAGCGGTAGTGCTTGATCACACGCACCGCGTCGCGCGCGTCGGTTTCACTGTCGCCGAAGTTCCCCAGCAACAGACTGCCGGCGGCGACCACCCACTGGCCCTGGACGTTTCTCGCCTCGACCTGGTCGGGGTTGAAATCGACCGCCGCATGCTCGGGCGCGGCTTTGCAGGCCGTGAGCGCAACGGCACACACTGCCAAAGCGGCAAGTGTGGGCGAAAAGAATGTTTTGAAAGTAAGAGAACGTGAAATCGTGTGCATGAGTCACTCCTTTCCAACAGCCATACCGTTTCGGACAAGACAACAACCGTTTGCGGTTCCAACCCGGCCTTCTACGGCTATTTTGCCACTGTTGGATGCTGATGCAACCCTCGATTTAAGCGACGCAGCCAGCGCAGCGATCCGGTGGTTCTTTCCTCTTCTGCGCTTTCCACCCGTTTCCATTTTGACAAACCCTGGTCCATTCGTTAGTTTCAGCGCGCTTCAGCGGCGGGAATAATCACGCCGCAACGTTGCCGGATGGTGTAATGGTAGCACGGCAGACTCTGGATCTGCCTGTCTAGGTTCGAATCCTAGTCCGGCAGCCATCTTTTTTGGGGAAATTCAATGGTTTTGATTTTGACCACAGATCACGGCTCATCTCTGTGCCCATCAGAATCAGTGCCGTGGCCTCGCGATTTCTGCCAGTTAACCTGCTTGTTTCCACCGAGCCGAATACACTAAACTTCTTGCGGACAATACCGAACCATGCGCCTGGCCCTCCTGACTCAATATACGCTTTACCTGCTCGTGCTGATCAATCCCATCAGCAAGATCTTCATCCTGTCCGTGTTGTCCGATCAGTTTCCGCAGAGTGCCATGCGAAAATTGATCCTCAAATCCACGGTTTTCGCCTGGGCCATTCTCCTGATCCTCGGCATCGGCGGAAACCTCATCCTGTCGAAGGTCTTCCAGATTGAGATGCATTCGCTCAAAACGGCCGCGGGAATCATTCTCTTTTTCGTGGGCTACAACGCGCTGACCAAGGGCGTGTTTTTCGAAATCGACGAGAAACAAAAGCACGAGGACATTTCGCTGGTGCCTTTGGCTTCGCCGATGATCGCAGGCCCGGCCACCATCACCGCCGCGATCTCGCTGAATACGGAACATGGTTTTGCAGTCACCGCGACGTGCATCACTCTGGCGATTCTGATCAACTATGTCGTCATGTCGCTCTACCGATGGATGAGCAACTGGATGATTCGTTACCAGTTGATGGGCGCGCTCATTCGCATTACCGGCCTGATCGTGGCTGCCATTTCGATACAGATGGTGTTCGACGGCATCACGGATTGGTGGCATTTGCGGATGATGAAATGAACGAGGTTTGTTGGGGGAGACTGCCTCGGAAAGAACGGCGCTCGCCTCTGCGAAAACGAATGCGGACTCTGTCGCGTTAGTCTTCTTCTGTCGGCTGGATGGCGTCGTAGCGCTTTTCCAACACGTCGTGCTGCTTCATCAGCTTGTCGAAGTCCACACCCCTGGCCTGTTTCATCTGGTTGGCGATCGCCTGCATCTCGTTCAATAGCTGCCGACGCTGCCCCAGCGCCTCGTAGGTGTAGGTCAACTCGCGCTTCACCACGCGCGTCTTCTCCGGCCAGAACTGCCACGCCAGTGTGCCACCAATGGCCAGCACGAGCAAAATGCCCGCCGCGATCTTGCCGGCACGACCGGGTTTTGCGGCCGGTTCGAGTGACGCAAGACTCTCGTCAATCATCTTGGCCAACTCCGGTTCCAGCGGCACGCCGGCCTTGCGCAGCGCGTGGAAAATACGCTCAAAACCGGGCAGATGTGTCATCCAGAGTTTCAACTTGCGACCGTCCTTCAAACGAATTGCGATGCCGTAGGCTTCCTCAGAAGACCCGATCAACACCGCACCGAGCAGCCGCCAGTTGAGGCACCCGATGAGTATTGCAGTGATCCGCAGCCACGTGGGCCAGGCCCAGCGGGCCGGTTCGACCGCCTCCATATCGGCGAACGCGAATTCTTCGCTCCGTAACAACGTGCGGCGCCGGATGCTGGTCGGCGTCAGTTCGATTACGAAGGTCGCATACCACAGTGCCACGATCATCGTGGCGAGACCGCTGCACGCCAACAACCACATCACCAGCGTTATGGGCCACCAACCGGAGTGGAATCCAAAGAGATCCAGTGGTTCCGAGCCACGCGCATTGCCCGTGATGACCAGGATGGGCAGCGTCAGGAAGAAGACAGACATGACCATGCCAAGTATGTCGGGGCCGACCATCGCGCGTCCGGTGCTGTAGCGAAGCTCGTCCGGCTTCTTGCGATACCAGGGGATCGAAGCGTACACCAGCAGCCCGATGATGAACCACCAGCCTGCCTGACCGCGCAATGGGTAGAGGAGCCAGCCCGGCGCGTCATGCAAGGCGCTTTGCGGACGTTGGTAAAGGACCTCCATGTATTTGACGCCGTCGCCGTCGCGCACGGCCACGTAGGTGAATACGTTCGTGTCGCCGAGACGCCCTGTCAGTTCCTTCAGCGGCGCCGCGTCGGTCGGGAAATACAGGAGCCAGGAACCGGAGCCCACCCGGACGTTACGGATAAACGTCTTTGATTTCCCTGCCAACGTTTGTTGAACCCCGCTGTAAAACTCTGTCCACTGGCTGCCGGAGACCTCGATCAACCGGCCCTTGGTTTGTTTGGCAAAATACTGTTCCGGCGACAGCGTCGCTGCGGTGTTGATGGTCGGGTCGTTCGGGTCAATCGTCGCGCCGCTGAGGCGGCTCATCATCTTGATGTCCGAGCGCATTCGCCGGGAGTCCTGCTTCTGAAGCTTCGCGAAATCCACATTGCGCACACGGAACAGCGCGTCGGTTGGTTTCACGATGCACCAGACAGTCGCCAACGTGCCGACAAGAAGACAGAGACGGCGGATGATTTCCAGCACGCGGCTGGGGCCTAAATCAGTGGTTCCACTCATTGTTCACACTCCACGCCGGGAGAATACCCGACATGACAGCGAAAACAAGGCTCCCTTCTCCGACGGGTTTTGCGAGTCGCAACGGCAGGCAGCTTGTGAGAAACTGCGCCACATGAACAGCGTTTGTTCATCCTCTGAGTCGCGCCTGTACATGCGGCGGCAGTGCCGCAACCTTGGAACCATTACAACCATATGAAACGAAGAGACTTTTTCTCCCTCGCAGGAGCAGCAGGAGTCGGCGCCATCGCGGCAGGGATGGGCGGCGTGGGCGCCGTTGCGCAAGCCGCCCGGAATCCTGTCCGCACCAAGCCGGCGCTCATGAAGGTTGGCACCCAGCAAGGGCCGGTCACGGATGTGATGCTCCAGTATTTCAAACGACACAGTGTCAGCCATGTCTGTGCTTCCGTGCCACGCAGCAAGGACGGCTGGCAACTCGATGAATTGGTGAGGTTGCGTGAGTCCGTCGAGTCGCATGGCCTGCGATTGCCGATGCTGGCGTTGCCGATGGGCAGCGTTGACGTGTCGCGTGCTGAGAATCCGAATATCATGTTGGGCAAAAGCCCCGACCGGGATCGGGAGATTGACCGTATCTGCGAAATGATCCGGCTGGCGGCGCGCGCCGGTATTGGCGCGTTGAAATACAACCTGACGCTCCTTGACGTGCTTCGGACAACTCCGACACCGGGTCGCGGCGGTTCGCGCTATTCGACCTGGGTGCTGGCCGATGCGAAGCAGGAACCGCCTTTGACGATCGCTGGGGTCGTGGGCAAGGACGAAATGTGGGAACGGATCACCTATTTCCTGAAGCGCGTTGTTCCTGTGGCCGAGGAATACAAAGTCCGGCTGGCGTGTCATCCTCACGATCCCGGGGTGCCTCCGGAGGGTTTTCGCGGAGATATGCGCGTGCTGGGCACAGTGGAAGGGCTGAAACGTTTCATCTCCATCAAGGAAAGCCCCTGCCACGGCCTGAACTTCTGCCAGGGAACCGTTGCGGAATTGCTGGCCGATCCGGGCCGGGAGATTTTCGACGTCATTCGTTACTTCGGGAGCCGTGGGAAGATTTTCAACGTTCACTTCCGCAACATCCGGGGCAAGCGTGACAAGTTTCAGGAAGTTTATCCCGACGAAGGTGACGTGGATATGGCCCAAGCCATGCGGGTCTATCGGGATGTCGGCTACGACGGCATGATTATGCCCGACCACATGCCCAGTCATCCGGATGATCCCCGCGGTCTGCAAGCCTTCGCATTTGGCTATGGCTACATCAAGGCCCTGATTCAGGCGGTTGCTACGGAGAGTTCGGCTTCGTAGCGAGAGCTTCCCTTTTAACCCATCCAATCAAATGAAATTGAACCTTCGTTCTTGTTTGCTGGCGTTCTTCCTCGCGGCAACCGTTGCGCAGGGAGAATATCTGTCTGTCGAAGAGGCAGGCTTTCGCAATTGCGCGCTCATTTATTATAACAAGCGAGCCGACGTTGATTACTTCAAGCCGATTCTGGTCAAGTATCAACACGACAAACCCACCGCGCAACGCGGATACGATTCGTTCCTGTTTCTCGTCTTCACACTGCCGAACAGCGGACGCCGAACGGAAGTGGATCCGACGGACAAGAAAGACTGGACGTTCATTCTCGACGCGTATTTCGGGCAGGATATCAACGTCCCGGCGTTGAATACAGCGGCGGGCCAATTGCGCAAGGACGGATTCCTGCCGAAGGGGAAGACGAAACTCATGTTCGCGATTCCCTGGCTGAATCCCGGCCTGCGCGATTTTGGAGATGTGGATGGTGACGGCAAGACGGAAGATCTCTCGACCGTCGAAGGGCGTGAAAAGGTCCTGGGCTGGTATATGGGTTCCGTCATCGAACAGATGAAGAAGTATCCTGAGCTGGAGCTTTGGGGCTTCTACATGATGCGCGAAGGACTGGGCGCAAAGGATACGGGAATTGCCAAACAGTATTGTCAGGCGATCCATCGACATGGGGCCAAGGCGTTTTGGATTCCGTACTATATGGCTTCCGGTTGTGAGCATTGTTACGACGAATTGGGATTCGATGTGGTCATCATGCAAAGCAACTGGACGTTTGGGATACATCCGAACGGAGCCGGCGCGCGACGGAATCGGTTGGTCAACGCAGCGGAATACGCGCGAAACAACCGGATGGGGATTGAATTGGAGATCAATCCACCGCCGGGAGCAAACTGGCGCAGAATCTTTGAACAAACCCTGGAGACGGGCACTCAAACGGGATTCCAAAAGGCGCCCAGCGCAACGTATTTCGGCGAGGACTTCTACTGGGCGCGAAGCAAAGACCCGGCAGAGCAGGCACTCTACGCTCTTTGGATGGACTACCTTGCCGGGAAACCGATTCGGTTGCCCGCGTTGGGAAAATGGACGAGAAAAAATTCCCGCGACGGGTCGGCGGAAATCACATACACGCTGAACAGTCCTGCGCCGGTTCAACTGGTCGATATTTTTCTCAAAGAATCCGCGGACAATTTCTTTGCCGGACTGGTTGCCGTCGAATCCCGCTTGAGCAAGAACGATGCTTGGAAGCCAGAGGCATGGGCGAGACGAAGCGCGTTCGATTCCAGCAAGCGCGAGAACCAGAACATCACTGTGGAACTGCCAGGCGGGACCGTTCGAGAACTGAGGATCAAGATGACTCCCGCGTCCGGCCGGCGCGTTGGGAAGATCACGGGCATCGAGCCGGATTTGTGTGCGCCGGCGAAAATCCTGTCCAAGAGCTATCGGAAATCCTACACCACGTCGAAACGCTCCAGCGCGCCGAAGTATCCGGATGAGACCGGGCGAAAGCTGTTGGACGGAATAACGTCCGGCGGCTGGGGCAAGTACGTCGGATTTTCGCACGGTGCACGAACGAGCGTTGCGCTGGATTTCGGCGAGACCATTGAGTTTGACGAAGTCCGTGTTCATTTGCTGGATCAGCCGGGCGCGGCTATTCATCTGCCAAGCGCGGTTTCAGCGATTTACTCCAACGGACAGGGCGAACAGCGTGATTCCGGCTTCGGCGCACCCCCGGAAGGATACGATGCGCGCGGCGATTTCCGGTACAATCCCGAAACAAAAACCACAGGTCTGCGTCTTAACCGGCCGGGGCATGCGCGCAGCATGACCTTGATGTTCGAGCATTCCGCCTGGCTGTTTCTTTCGGAGATTCAGCTGTTGCGTAACGGCCAGGTTCTGCCCAACGCAGAATTCACGTATTCG
The DNA here is from genome assembly GCA_016235595.1 of Verrucomicrobiota bacterium. Classification (GTDB taxonomy): domain Bacteria; phylum Verrucomicrobiota; class Verrucomicrobiia; order CAIQCK01; family CAIQCK01; genus CAIQCK01. Next base: position 40,942 of record JACRJX010000038.1, on the reverse strand, counting down.
CTTTCTTCGCAAATGGATCCCGGCGACGGATCGGAAGCTCAGCGATACAAGGACGATGGAGTCATGCTGACCGACGGCTTCGTCAGCCCCGACAACAAGCACAACGTAGGCATGTCAGGAAGCGGACGGAAACTGCGAATCGTCGTGGATTTGAGTGAGCCGACTCAGGTTCGTCGGGCAACCTGTTACGTTGTCGATGGCGGCAACGGAGGCATTATGATGCCGAAAGCCGCAGTGGTCCGGCTGTCCGCCGACAAGGAGAATTGGAGTCAGCCGATTCCTATCCAGCTTCCCGCGCCGCAAAAAAGAGACCACAACGTCTGCCTGCCAGTCACGGCAGACTGTCATGGCGCGACGGCACGTTTCGTCGAGTTTGACCTGACTCCTGCAGGTTGGGCTTTTGTCTCAGAAGTCGTTGTCGAGTGAAGCGGCCCCGGCAGAAACGCGAGTTCGCGAGGGCTGGCGTTTAACATTGACCGGCTTACACACGGGCGTAGTCTCTGCGTGTTTGCAGAAACCAGGAATGGAAGTGCAGGCAGACAACGCCACAATGTCATGCCGGTTGTGCGCACCTTCTTTCCATCAAGGACGGCGGCACAATACCTTGTCAGCTATCATGAAGATAAGAACATACGGTGCAATGGTTCTGGTGTTCACGTGGGCCTGGTGCTTGGAGACAGTCGCGGCTCCGAAGATAAAAAAAACCTCTGCGTCCGGCAGTTCAATCACACTGGAAGCCGAAGCGGCACAACTGAATTGTGACCGGGTGGAAGTCGTTGATCAGGACACCTTTCCCAGCAAGCGGGGTGTTGCGCTCAAGAATAACCTGACAACCAATGTGGGTTCTCCGGACAACAAACCCGATCTGGTTTTCAAAGCAAGAACTCCGCAAGCTGGACGATATTGGATACGCACGCACGCCGCCGTCGACGCCCAAGGGACTGAGAAAATGCAGAAAGCGGCGAGCAAGAAGGCTTCGTTGCGTCTGATGGTTTCTGTCGATGGTAGCCGCCCAACCCAGCGCGTGGTTTTCGTTCCGTGGAGTTCACCCGGAAGCTGCGCTCAGGCTCTCGGCAAGTTCGATTTCAACGGTCAGGAGCAGGACGTGCGGATATGGCTTCCGGAGGGAGTGCGCCTCGATTACGTGCAGATCGCTCCGTACTCTCCGCCGAAAGTGCCGGCCGCCGTGGCTGATTATCGGCCGCCGGTGGTGCCGCCAAAATCCCGGCCGCGCATCTGGGTTAATGAAGAGTCGTTGCCGAAAGTCCGTGCCAACCTCGATAAGGGTGAGAATGCCCCGCTCTGGGCACGAGTCCGGAAACACGCCGCGAAGCCTTTCCCGTTCACGGTCAAGCCGGACACGGAAATCGGTTACAACTCCGCATTGGAACAGGCTGCCGTGGCCAAGGCTTTCGTCCACCTCATGAACGGGGACAAGACGCGCGGTTCTGAAGCGGTGGGGCTGGTTCGCAAATATCTTTCGGCGGTCACGTTCGACAACCTCCTCGACATCACGCGTGAGATCGGCCGGGCGATCTACACGGGCGCGCTGGTCTATGACTGGTGCTACGACGTCATGACACCGGAGGACAGGGACGACATCCGCAAAAACCTGATGCGGCTTGCCGATGATATGGAGACTGGTTGGCCGCCTTTCCGTCAGACAATCGTCAATGGCCATGGCAATGAAGCGCAGATCAATCGTGATCTGTTTTGCATGGCCATCGCGCTCTATGACGAGGACCCGGTGCCTTACCGCTACTGCTCATATCGGATACTGGAAGAACTGGTGCCCATGCGGAAGTTTGAGTACCAGTCGCCCCGCCACAACCAAGGGATCAGCTACGGTCCTCATCGTTTCTCCTGGGACTTGCACGCCGCCTGGCTCTTTCGCCGCATGACAGGGAAACCGGTTTTCGACGACAATATCGCAGGCGTTTACAAGTTCTGGCTGTATATGCGTCTTCCCAACGGACAAATGCTCCGTGATGGGGACGGGTTCTCCGATGGCAGGTATGCGAACCTCGGCCTCACACCGTTGTTTATCTACGCCCACAACAACGATCCGATGATCAAGGGCGACTTCGAACGTCAGGGGGGGCTGTCCGGCGATTCGATCCTGCTTTTGCTCCTGAACGATCCTGATCTGAAGGTCGAGAAGAGTCTCGCTTCGCTGCCGCTGACTATCGACTTCGGCCCGATTCTGGGATCGATGATCGCCCGGACTGGCTGGAACCTCGGCACGAACATCTCTGACGTGGTGGTCGAGATGAAGGGCGGCGGCTATCATTTCGGCAATCATCAGCATTCCGATGCCGGCAGCTTCCAGATTTATTACCGGGGGTTGCAGGCTGGAGACCTGGGTCAGTATCACTTCTATGGCACGCCATACGATGCCAACTTCAACAAACGCTCGATCTCGCACAGTATGATGCTGGCGGTTGATCCGGATGAGAAATTCAACATTCCTTCCAATGACGGCGGCACCCGTAACGTCCGGTCCTGCCCTACAACCCCGGAACAGACGATCAAGGACCCGATGTTCGCCAACGGCAAGGTGGTGTCGGCAAGCTTCGGGCCGGTGAAACAACGGCCGTTCTTCAGCTACTTCTCCGTGGACCTGAAGTCAGCCTATAGCAGCAAGATTCAGGACTATGTGAGGACCTTCTGTTTCCTCAACCTCAACAACGAACGAACCCCGGCGGCACTCATCGTGTTGGACAACATGACGACTGCCAAACCGGAGTTTAAGAAGTATTGGCAGGTCAATACACTGAACCCACCGGAGAAGACCGCCGATGGAGTGATTTTGAGAAATCACGATCTTGGGCTGAGCGGCAAAGTCAGCGTTCGGATGCTGCGTCCGAAACCCGATGAACGGCAGATGGAAATACTGAGCGGCAAAGATGCCAACAGTGTGTTCGGGCAGATGTTCAGGCCACCCGATGCCGAGAGGCCGGAAAGCAACGGTCACCGGGTCATGTTCTCACCCAGCAAGGGGCAGCCCAACGATGTCTTCTTGACCGTCATGCAAATGGCCGATGATTCCGTGCCGGAACTACCCGCAAAACTGGTCGAGACTCCGGTGTTGTTTACAGTGACGCTCGCTGACCGAGTGGTTGTCTTAAGCAGGACCGGCAAACCTCTCGAGCAGTCATTTCAGGTGAATGTTCCATCAGGCCGGGATCGCCAACTGTTGCTTGCGGGTTTGGCGGCAGGCAACTGGAGCATCCGCAGTCAGGACGGCAAGGTGCAGTTCAACGCCACAGTTGAAGCCGGGAAGAATACCTCATTCTTCGTTGTGCCCGGCGGCAAATACACGGTCCAGCCAGAGGCGATGCCCGGCGCGCCTGAGTTTCAGGCTGCGCCAGACTGCATGCCTGCTTTAGCCGCGCCTGCCAGCGCGCAGACACCGGCAGCCTCTTCGGCGAAGTGATGCCGCACAACCAGAATCTCGTGAGCGCACATTTTTTCCAGCGGGCACAGCGAGGTGCCCTTGATGAACGTCAACAGGAGAACAATCATGACCACTAACAAAACAACCCGGCATGCCCATCAGCTTTCCCGCCGCGATTTCATTGTCGCGGCAGGCGCTTCCGTACTCACAGCCGCACAAGCGCAATCGTCTGAAGGGTCGAAGAGCAAGAACAGCATTGTCGTTCGTGTTGACGCGGGTCCTGTGGATCGGCTGAACGAACTTGTCTCCTTTCCCGTGGATCCAAAAGCGCGGTTCAGCAACTGGCAGGCAGGCACATCCAGGTTGGCACTGTCCCGGTTGAATGAGCGCGGCGAAGTCGTTTCGGATGTCCCCTGCCAGTTTGAGCCGGAGACCCGCCAACTGTCGTGGCAGACGGGTCATTTGCGGAAAGGGGAATCGGCGCAGTATGGAATTTGTTGCAGCAGCGAAGCGCCCGCACAGTCCAAACGCTATCGCATAGAACAGAAACCGGCGCACCTGATGATCAGTGTGGATGACGCGCTGTTTGCTCGATACAACTTTTTGGGAGTCTGGAAACCCTATTTCTGGCCCGTGAATGGGTCGGCTGGGTCTGTCGTTCGTGGGGCAGGGGGAGGAGATCATCCGCATCACACGGGCTTATATCTGGCCTATGGGGGGCATGGTGAAGGTGGTTCTGCCAACATCTGGTCGGACTGGGATGAGCCACCCTATGGACCGTGTGGCAAGATGCTGCATCAGCGGTTTGTCCGTCTGACGGAGGGTCCCGTTTATGCGGAGTTTGTGGAAGAGATCATCTACGTGAAAGGCAACGGGGATAAAATTCTGGATGAGAAGAGGGTGTCTCGGATTTGGTTTGCCGACAATGGCGCGCGGTTTCTGGACCTGTCATTTGAAACCACGAAACCCCTGGATGTTGGGAAGAAGCCATTCATGCTGGTGGCACGGCTTGCGCCATCCATGAACATTCCCAAGGAAGGCCATGTTGAGAATTCAGAAGGCAAGATCGGGCGGCAGGAGGTCCAACGCAAGCGTGCCAAGTGGGTGGACTGCGCTGGGAAGGTTGGCAAGGGCATCAACGGGATATGCCTGTTTGATCATCCGCAGAATCCGGAATACCCCGGCATGTGGGGGGAAGTCGCTGTGGCTCCCCAGATGACCGTGGTGCATCACTCACCTGACAAGCTTCCCCAGGATCGTTTCCATTTGAAATTCCGGGTGTGCATTCATGATGGAAACGCGAAGGACGCTCAAATGGACGCACGCTATCAGAGCTACGCTTCACCCATGAAGGTCACTTCCTGCTAGCCTTGTCCTTGACGCCCTCAGATGGTTGCAGTATCAAGCGAACATCGGTGTTGCGCTTTTTAACCACCGTCTGCACGTGCTGAACAGGCTCAAGACGAGACGACCCGCAAACAATAGAACAGAGGAATGTAAAATGTTTCTAAAAGCCGTTTTTCCAGGGAAATACATCCAGGGCGAAGGCGCTCTGAGCGAACTGCCGCAATTGATCAGTTTGTTAGGACGGAAGGGGTTGATTCTGGCTTCTCCCTCGGGCATGGAAAAAATACTCCCTCAGTACACGAAAGCGTGGAAGGAGAACCCAATCCTGACCGACCGTTTCAATGGAGAATGCTGCGAGAAGGAATTGGGCCGTCTGACGAAACTCGTCTCTCGTGAGAAGGTGGACGTTATCATCGGCATGGGCGGTGGAAAAACGATTGATACGGCCAAAATCACCGCGGACCGGATTGGGATTCCGGTTATCGTTGTCCCGACGATTGCTTCCACCGACGCCCCGTGCAGCGGGTGCGCCGTGATTTATTCCGATGGCGGAGTGTTTCAGTCCGTCGCCTACCAAAAATTGAATCCGCAGGTCGTGCTGGTGGATACCCACATTATTGCCCACGCACCCAGCCGTTTTCTTGTGGCGGGAATGGGCGATGCCTTGTCCACTTGGTTCGAAGGACGGTCCTGCAAGAACACACAGTCCCGCAATGAATGTGGCGGGCTCGGCACCTTGACTGCGGTCCATATCGCCAGACTCTGCTATGACACGTTGCTGGCTTACGGCGTCGCCGCAAAGATTGCGTGTGAGAAACAACTGGTGACGCCGGCGCTGGACCATATCATCGAAGCCAATATCCTCCTGAGCGGGATCGGGTTTGAGAGTTCGGGATTGGCATCGGCCCACTCCATTCACAACGGCCTGACAGCCTTGGATGAGACACATGCCTTCTACCACGGAGAAAAGGTGGCCTTTGGCGCATTGTCCGGTCTGTTCCTCACCGATGCTTCACCGAAGGAAATCGATGAGGTGTACGGGTTCTGTGAGAAGGTCGGTTTGCCCACCACGTTGGCCGATATCGGCATCAAGAACCCGGAGCGGAACCGAATGAAGAAAGTGGCTGAAAAAGCCTGCGCTCCGACTGAGGGCATCCATCACGAAGCCGGCGTCATCACCCCGGAAAAAGTCCTCTCCGCCATGCTCATGGCCGACAGTTACGGCAAGTCCAGAGCGACATGACCCTCGCTGCACTTTTCAATCGCCGTTTAGACTTGTTGCCGAACCCAAGGCGGCTCCATCCATGAAGGTTTATTGTTTCGAAGCCGGCATTCTGAAGAGCCAGAAACAATATTTCACGCTCAACCAGGGGGTCGGAGAGGCCTTTGACGTTCCGGTTCCATTTTTCCTGATCGATCACCCAAAGGGCAAAGTCCTGTTCGATACCGGTAACGCTTTTGAAACGGTCCATGAAAAGGAAGCCCATTGGGGTGACGTCGTAAAAGCTTACGATCCGATCATGACCGAAGACCAGTGGTGTGTGAACGCAATCAAGAAGGTCGGATGCCAGGCAGCAGATATTAAATACGTCATCTTGTCCCATCTGCATCTTGACCATGCCGGATGCGTGGGGCACTTCCCCAATGCCCGTTATCTTGTCCAACGTGATGAACTGAATTTTGCCTACGTCCCAGACCCCTATATGAAGGCGGCGTATATCCGAAAGGATTTCGACAAGGACGTCGATTGGTTCATCCTCAACGGCCGCGCTGACGATAAGTTCGACCTGTTTAATGATGGCACTATTCAGGTTTATTTCACCCCAGGCCACACCCCGGGGCACCAATCGGTTCTCGTAAACCTGGCGAAATTCGGCCCGATGTTCTTCGCGGCCGATTCCTGCTACACGAGGGAGAACCTGCGTAACGGAACCTTGCCGGGGTTGATGTGGAATGCCTCCGAAACCGTGCGCACAGTCCAGCGCATGAAGTTTCTACAGGATACTCAGGGCGTGACCATTATTCCCGGGCACGATCCCGAAGCATGGAAGGAAATCAAGCAGGCTCCAGAATACTACGAATAAGAGTTCGGACTGAGCCAGTCCAGCCCGAGAGGATTTGAAATTATGAAAGCGCATTCGCAGCAATATGGATCGCACGCCGCACCTGATGAACACGTCAACTGGAGGTGGGCGATGAAAAGGGTTTCCGGATTGTGTCTGTTCGTTACATGTTGTTGCCTCGGCGCTCAACCCGCCCCGGAATCAGTCCGCCCGGTCGCGAGTCACAAGGCCACGTCCGTGAAGATCTATCCGCTTCCTCAAGGCGAGGTTGCCGCTCCCATTTCCATTACTGCAGACGGACAGCCGCTGCCCGTCTCGCTGTGCCATGTCTCTGCCTATCCTTTCAACAGGCGCTGGCCAGGTCATCAGCGTACGACCGACCAGCGTGAGGTCGCCTATTTTGCGCGTCTGGCGGGGGATGGGCCGATCACCTTCCGATACACTCCCGGTCGGGCCTTCTCGGTCTGCACCGTCCGTCCTCTCTCGGCCAAGGTCACTCCAACGGTGAAGGACGGCACAATCACCTTCACCCTTCCTCATGCGGGCGGCTACTCGGTCGAACTGGACGGGCGTCACAACGCGCTGCATCTCTTCATCGACCCGCCTATGAACTACAGCGTTTCGCCCAACGCAAAAGGGGTCCGCTATTTTGGCGCGGGTGTTCACCACGTCGGCGTTCTGCAACTGAAGGACGATGAGACGATCTACATCGATGAGGGAGCCGTCGTCTACGGCAGCATCCACGGGGACCGTGTTCATCGCGTTCGTATCCTTGGCCGCGGCATCCTCGATAACAGCGAAAACGTCGAGGAGTTGCTCTTCAAAGTCGCCAAGCTCGGGGACGGTTCCGTTGACGTCCACAACAGCCGCCGCAGGCACACGATTCACCTCGTCAACTCCACCGACATCGAAATGGAGGGGATCACCATCCGCGACTCACTGTGCTACAACGTCGCCCTTTTCGGATGCGACAACATCAAGATCAATAACTGCAAGACCATTGGTTGTTGGCGTTACAACACCGACGGCATAGACCTCCACAACTGCCGCAAAGCGCTTGTCGCCGGCTGTTTCGTGCGAACCTATGACGATTCACTCTGCGCGAAGGGCCATAGCGGTTATGTCAACGACACCTGCGAGGACATTGTCTTTGAGAATTGCGTGGTGTGGAACGATTGGGGGAAAGGCCTCGAGATCGGAGCTGAAACACGCGCCGAGCATCTGCGCCGGATCGTTTTCCGCAACTGCGACATCATTCACGTAACCGGTCCCGCCATCGACATCATGAATGTCGATTATGGCAGGGTGCACGATGTCCGTTTTGAGGACATCCGCATCGAGTACGACCCCGTCATCCAGCGCCCGACCATCCAGAAAGACGACGAGGCCCGGTTCGTTGCTGACCCGAAGAGCAAATACATGCCGCTGGCGATTTGCTTGAACATACAAAAGCACGCGGAATATTCGGAAGGGCTTGAGCGTCGGGGTTATATCTACGACATCACGCTACGCAACATCCGCATCCATGCCGGCCGCATGCCTCCCTCGAACTTCGTGGGCTATAGTGAGGAACATGTGGTTTCCGGCGTCACCGTGGATGGCCTCTTCCTTGGCGATCGGCGTATCACCAGTCTCGAAGAGGCACAGTTCCGTCTCGGCAAGCACACCCGCGACGTCAAGATCCGATAATTCCACGCACCGAAGCCCCTTGGGGGATAAAACACAACGCCCCCCGCGGGACTCGCGGAGGGCGTCGTCGGACAAATGGGACAGGCGACTACGCGCCGTCGTTGCCGATGGCTTCCACGGGGCAGCCTTCCATGGCCTCTTTGCACCGGGCTTCTTCTTCCGGCGTAGCGGGCTGCTTGGAAAGGAAGGAATAACCGCCGTTTTCGTTTCGCGTGAAATGGTCGGGTGCCGTCTCGCGGCAAAGGTCACAGTCAATGCATTGGTCGTCCACGTAGAACTTCCCGGGGACGTTGTCCTGATATTTTTTCGTTTTGTCTGCCATTTGATAAGTCTCCTGGTTCAGTTTAGGGGCGCGAACCTAGCCGAAGTCCGCACCGTAATTCAACCATAATTGTTAGGGCAATTTGCCGCCGATTCCGGGCCGCGTTCAGGTCATCGGGCTGCCGCGACGACTTGGAAACGCGGGTCGCTCTGCCGTTCCTTCAGTATGGCGAGGATTTTCTCCACGCCGGCATTCGCCGTGACGCCGTAGCGCTGGCGGAGCACGTCGTTGTCGCTGGCCCACTCGACGAACTTGTCAGGCCAGCCCACGCGCGCGATGGGTGTCGGGATGCGCTGATCTGCCAGATGTTCGATCACGGCCGCGCCAAAGCCGGCAAGCACGTTATGGTCCTCAAACGTCAGCAACGCCTTGCATTGGCATGCGTACCGCTCGATGCACTCGACATCGAGAGGCTTGGCAAAACGCGCGTTGACGAGCGCGACGCTGAGACCCGTTTCAGCCAGTTGGCGCGCGGCGTCCTGCGCCATCGGCAGCATCGAGCCGTAGCTGAAGATGGCGACGTCGTGGCCGTGCTGCAACACCTCGGCCTTGCCGACCTGGAGAATCTGCGGATGTTCCTTGATCGGCACGCCCATTGCCGGGCCGCGCGGATAGCGGATGAACACCGGCTGGTTCAACGTCAGCGCGGTGGCGAACATGTCCTGAAACTCATCTTCGTCCTTCGGCTGCATCAACACGTTGTTTGGCACGGTGCGGCCGTAGGCGATGTCGAACAGGCCGTGGTGCGTCGGCCCATCACCGGCGCTGAGGCCCGATCGGTCCAGACAGAAGATGACCGGCATCCCCTGCAGCGCCACGTCATGGATGATCATGTCGTAGGCGCGTTGGAGGAACGTCGAGTAAATCGCCACGACCGGCCGGAAACCCATGGTCGCCATCCCCGACGCGAAAATCACCGCGTGTTCCTCGGCGATGCCGACGTCGAAGTAACGATCGGGCATTTTGTCACGCAGCTTGTTCAGGCCGGTGCCGCTCGGCATCGCGCCGGTGATGCCGACCAGTTTCGAGTGCGTCTGGCAAAACTTCAGCATGAGGTTGCCGAACACGTCCTGCCAGGCTGGCACACTGATCGTGGTCGGCCTGCTCTTGCCGGTCGCCGGGTCGTAGGGTGCGCAGCCGTGGTATTTTTCCGGGTTGTCCAAAGCGAAACCGGCGCCCTTGCCCTTGATCGTGCGGATGTGCAGCAACATCGGCTCTTCCGATTGCTTGCAGAATTCCAGATTGGCTATGAGGGCTTTCAGGTCGTGGCCATCAATCGGTCCGAGGTAACGCAGTCCCAATTCCTCGAAGATGACGCTGGGAAACAACATGCTCTTGGCGGCTTCCTCGGCCTTGCGTTCCAGCGTGATCAGCCGGTCGCCGAACGGCACTTTCTTCAGGAAGCTGTTGAAGTCCTTGTGCATCCGGTCGTAGGTCGGGTTGGTGACGATGCGGTTCAGATACTGCGAGATGGCGCCGACGCTCTTGTCAATGGACCGCTCGTTGTCGTTGAGGATGACGATGAGGCGCTTGGTGGTCTGCTTGATGTTGTTCATCGCCTCGTAGGTGACGCCGCAGGTCAATGCCGCATCGCCAATCAGCGCTACCACGTGTTCATCCGTGCCCGACTTGTCGCGGGCCGCGGCCATGCCGAGCGCCGCTGACAGCGCCGTGCCGGCGTGCCCCGCGCCGAACGAATCGTGCGGGCCTTCGCTGCGCACCATGAAACCGCACAGCCCGTCCGTCTGCCGGATCGTCGGCAACCGGTCGGCGCGGCCCGTCAACATCTTGTGGACGTAACATTGGTGCGTCACGTCCATCAGAAGGCGGTCTTTCGGGCTGCTAAAAACCTTGTGAAATGCGATCGTCGCCTCCACCACGCCGAGATTGGGGCCGAGATGACCGCCGGTGTCGGCGAGCGTGTTGATGAGCGTGTCGCGGATTTCCTGCGCCAGCTCCGTCAATTGCTCGATGTTCAGCTTCTTGACATCGCTGGGCGAATGGATGGTGTCCAAATACTTTCCCATAAAATTCCCAAAGCCGCCCCTCGGCTAGAACAGCTTTCCTTCCTTATCCTTGACCCCGCCTGTCCGGCCGGATTCTGCGCCCGATTCCTGCTCAAACGCCTCCGTCGTCACCGTACCGTCCTTCTTCCTGGCCAGAATCTCGATCTTCTTCTCGGCTTCCTCCAGCTTCTGCGCGCAAAACCGCATCAGCCGGGTGCCTTCCTCGAACCTGCCGACCACTTCCTCCAACGGCAGATCCGCCGACTCCATCTCAGCGACGATCTTCTCCAGCCGCTCCAGCGCCTGTTCGAATTTCAGGCCCTCAGCGGCTTGATCGCCTGCCGGTGTTGCCGACTGCGTCTCGCCAGACTTCTTGCGTGTTGTTGCCATAAGGAAAATCCTAGGAAGACTAACACCATAGCTTGTTGGCGTCGAGCAGAACGTAGGGGGATGTCAGCCCGTAGTGAATCAGGTCAACGAGCGACGCACCTCCGTGGCATCGGGCGATTCGCAGCCACGTTTGAGAAACCAGAGAAATCGGTGTTTGACAATCGCCGCTGGAAACATAGAGTCCCCACGCGCAGGCAGGTTCGATGAAGGCCGTTTACGGCCGTCAGCCGGACATGCAGCGATCATCTGAGACAGTGAGTTGGGAACAGCGCGTTTGAGGTTCCCCAAAGCACAGGCCAGCAGGCGCCCTATGGGCGTGCTGGCCTTTTTGTTTGCCTGTAAGCGAAAGAACAGAACCATGGTGACATCGAACGCAAAACTTCTCGCTTGGGTCGAGGAAGTGGCTCAACTTTGCCAGCCGGCCCGGGTGCATTGGTGCGACGGCTCCGAGGAGGAATATGACCGGCTCTGCAACGTGATGGTCAGCGCTGGCACATTCACGGCACTCGACAAGAGTCTGCGGCCGGGTTGCTTTCTGGCGCGGTCGCATCCGAGCGACGTGGCACGGGTCGAAGACCGGACTTACATCTGTTCCGCCACGAAGGAGGAAGCCGGGCCGACAAACAACTGGGCTGACCCGGCGGAGATGAAGCAGAAGCTGCGCGGCCTTTTCCGCGGCTGCATGGCCGGGCGCACGCTCTACGTGATCCCGTTTGCGATGGGGCCGCTCGACTCGCCGCTCTGCAAGATCGGCGTCGAGCTAACCGACTCGCCCTACGTGGTCGTCAACATGCGCATCATGACGCGTATGGGCCGCGCAGCGCTGGAGAAGCTCGGCGCGAATGGAGAGTTCATTGCGTGCCTCCATTCTGTGGGCGCGCCGCTGCACAACGGCAACCGGGATGTGCCGTGGCCGTGCGAGCCTGACGTCTCCAAGAAGCACATCGTGCATTTCCCGGAAGAGCTCTCGATCTGGTCCTACGGCTCCGGTTACGGCGGCAACGCTTTGCTGGGCAAGAAATGTCTCGCGTTGCGCATCGCGTCGCTGGCGGCCCGCAAGGAGGGCTGGCTTGCAGAGCACATGCTCATCCTGTCGCTGACTTCGCCGCAAGGAAAGACGCATTACCTCTGCGCGGCGTTTCCGAGCGCGTGCGGCAAGACAAATCTGGCGATGATGCAGCCGACGCTGCCTGGCTGGACGCTGCGCTGCCTCGGCGACGACATAGCGTGGATTCGCGTTGGCAAGGACGGCCGGCTCTATGCGGTCAACCCGGAGACCGGTTTTTTCGGAGTCGCTCCCGGCACGTCGCAGAAGTCCAACCCCAATGCGTTGAAGGCGGTCGCGCGCAACACCATCTTCACCAACGTCGTGCTCCGGCCCGAAGGCGACATCTGGTGGGAAGACATGGGCGTCCCGCCGCCAGAGAGGGGTGTTGATTGGGAGAACAAGGAGTGGACGCCCGTCAGCGGCCGGAAGGGCGCGCACGCCAACGCCCGCTTTACCGCGCCGGCGGCCCAGTGCCCGGCGATTGATCCGAAGTGGGAAAGTCCTGAAGGCGTGCCGATCTCGGCGATTCTGTTCGGCGGGCGGCGACCCTCGACGATCCCGCTGGTCAACGAGGCGTTCGACTGGGAACACGGCGTGTTCCTCGGTTCGGCGGCAGGCAGCGAGACCACCGCCGCGGCCATTCACCAAGCCGGCGTGCTGCGGCGCGACCCGTTCGCGATGTTGCCGTTCTGCGGCTACCACATGGGCGATTACTTCGCGCACTGGCTGTCGTTCACGCAGCGGACGAATCGGGCGAACCTGCCGAAAATATTCTTCGTGAACTGGTTCCGCAAGAATGGCGGCGGCCGCTGGCTCTGGCCGGGATTCGGCGAGAATAGCCGGGTGTTGAAATGGATCTGCGAGCGCATCGAGGGCACGGGGCAAGCTGTCAAGACGCCCATTGGCCACCTGCCCGCACCCGGCGCATTGGATCTCGATGGCCTTAGCTTGCCGGCGGACGACGTGGCCGATCTGCTCGCGGTGGACGGGGAAGGCTGGAAGAAGGAGGCTCAGGATATTGGCGGCTATTACGCAAAGTTCGGCGACCGTCTGCCGGAGGCGCTGCAAAACGAATTGAACAAACTGGTCCAGCGGCTGAACTCAGCGGCGGCATAGTCACGATTGAAAGTTGAATGACTGAAACCCTCACTTCAGGACTCCCATGAACTACCGAATCACTCAACGCGCCGCGTCGCTCTCCCCATCGCTGACACTGGCCATTGATGCCAAGGCCAAGCAGATGAAGGCCGAGGGCCAGGATGTGGTCGGCTTCGGGGCCGGCGAACCGGACTTCGACACGCCACAACACATCAAGGACGCTGCGGCAGCGGCGCTGGCTGCAGGCTTCACCAAGTACACGCCCAGCAGCGGCACCCCCGAACTGCGCCAAGCCATCGCCGACAAGTTCAAGCGCGAAAACAACCTCGACTATAAGCCGAGCCAGATCATTGTCTCCTGCGGCGGCAAGCACTCCTGTTACAACGTTATCATGGCGACCTGTCAAGAGGGCGATGAAGTCATCATTCCCGCCCCCTATTGGCTGAGCTACCCCGAGATGGTCAAGCTGGCGGGCGCGACGCCGGTGGTCCTGCAAACCACCGACCAGAGCGAGTTCAAGGTCACTCCGGAACAACTCCGCGCCGCCATCACGCCGCGCACGCGCCTGTTCATCCTCAACTCGCCCAGCAATCCGACTGGCAGCGTTTATGCGCCGGAGGAAATCAAGGCCCTCGGCGACGTCTGCGTCGAGAAGAACGTGCTCATCATGAGCGACGAGATTTACGAGCACCTGCTCTACGACGGGGCGAGCCATCGCAGCGTGGCCAGCTTCGGCCCGGACTACTACGAACACACCATCATCGTGCATGGCTTCGCCAAGGCGTGGAGCATGACCGGCTGGCGGCTGGGATTTCTTGCTGCGCCGGCGCCGATTGCCCAAGCCATTGACGCCGTCCAGAGCCACAGCACCAGCAACCCGAACAGTTTCGCCCAAAAGGGGGCCGTCGCCGCGCTGAACGGCCCGCAGGATCACCTGCCGAAATGGCTGGCCGAGTTCGATCGCCGCCGCCGGTTCGCGCACGAAAAACTCAACAGCATCCCCGGCGTCACTTGCTGCAACGCCCGGGGCGCGTTTTACCTCTTTCCAAACATCTCCGGCACCGGCCTGAAATCCACCGAATTTTGCGCCCGCCTGCTGCAAGCCGAGAAGGTGGCCGCCGTGCCCGGCATCGCCTTCGGCGCAGACGATTACATCCGCATCAGCTACGCCACGAGCCTGGCCAACATCGAGAAAGGTTTGGAGCGGATGGATTGTTTTGTCAGGAGGCTTGGCAAGTAACAAAGCCGTGAGCAACGCGCGCCCAACCCCGAATTCACCTGCGGCCACGCCCGCTGTTTTTTTCGACCGTGATGGCACGTTGATCGAAGACCGCGGTCACCTACGGTCACCGGACGAGGTGGTGTTCTATCCGGCGACCATGGCCGCCCTGCGCCGGTTGCAGCCGCATTTCCTGCTTTTCATCGTCACCAACCAGCCCGGCGTCAGCATAGGCGAAGTGACGATGGCGAACGTGCAGCGCGTCAACGACCATGTCGTGTCCCGTCTCCGTGAGGCCGGCATCGAGATCGTTGCGGTCTATTGTTGTCCGCACCAGCGTTCCGACGACTGCGCGTGCATCAAGCCCAAGCCATTCTTCATGGAGCAGGCGGCGCGCGAGCACGGTGTGGATCTGGCCCGCTCGTTCACTGTCGGTGATCATCCCCACGACGTTCATCTCGCGCACAACGCCGGCGCGACCGGCATCTTCGTGCTCACCGGTCACGGCGAAAAGCATCGTGACGAGCTTGGAGCGGACGACATCGTGGCGAAGGACATCGAGGAGGCCGCCGACATCATCCTGAGCCGGCGAAATCAAAGGAGCCATGCAACAACTCATTGACGGTGTTCATCGCTTCCGGCAGGAGGAGTTTGGCCGCTACCGCGAACTGTTCCAGAGGCTTTCCCGCGACGGCCAGCAGCCGCACACGCTTTTCATCACCTGTTCCGACTCGCGCGTGCTGGTGGAACTGATCACACAGAGCCAGCCGGGTGACCTGTTCGTGGTCAAGAACCTCGGCAACATCGTGCCGCCGGCGACCGCCGCGGGCGCGACCAACTCCACTGCCGCGGCGATCGAGTTCGCCGTGGACATGCTGCGAGTGAACGACATCGTGGTCTGCGGCCACTCGCACTGCGGCGCCATCGCCGCATTGATGCGCGGACTGCCTGCTGACCCGCCGATGCCTCACCTGACCGAGTGGCTGAAACTAGCCGCGCCGGTGAGGCCGCTCATCGAGATCAGTTACACACACCTCGGCAGCGAGGAAGCGCGCCAGCGCGCCGCCGAGGAGGAGAATGTGTTGTTCGCGCTCGACAACCTGCGGACCTATCCTGCCGTGCAAGCCCGTCTTGCCGACGGTTCGCTGCGGTTGCACGGCTGGTTCTTCAAGATTGCCACGGGCGAACTGTTCGCCTACGACCCGGAACGCTGTCAGTTCATGCCGCTGTCAGAAACCCCGTTACCTCGCTAAAACATGGACAACATCCCCCCAATCGGTTCATCATTCGGCCGAGCCGATATGAATCACAGCAAAGGCCAACTCGAAGCGCGAATCAGCGAAGCCATCATCAAGTTCGAACATGAATACATGGGCCGCGGCCCGGAAGAAGCGAAGTCTTACTTGATTGACGACATGGTGCTCGTGCGCCTGCGCGGCGTGCTGACCCCGGCGGAGAAGCAACTGGCGCAGAGCAACCCCCGCGACCAGGGCCGCAATCTCATCAAGCAGGTCCGCTCTGAACTGCTCGAACGCGGCAAGCCGTTGTTGGAAGCCCTCGTGACCGAAATCACGGGCCAGAAAGTTCGCAGCCTCCACACCGACATCAGCACTGTCACCGGCGAGCGCATCATTGTGTTCTCGTTGAGCGGTCCCGCGCTGCCGCCGGAAGCTTCGTAAACGGCGAGTTCTCCGTCCAGACTTCTGCGATCTTCTGGTTTTGAACGCGCAGGGGAATCAGGGGGAGGTACCAGCGTTGAATCTTGTCTTGGCCGGAGGAATCCGAGTGTGCCAATCTACCGTCCTCTTATGCGGACGATTATTCGCGTGGTGTGTTGGATGCTATTGGCGACGTGCGGCGGAGTGTGGGCTGACGATTGGCCGTGCTTCATGGGGCCGACGCATGATGGTGTTTCGGCGGAGACAAACCTGGTGACGAGCTGGCCGGAGAATGGGCTGCCGTTGGTTTGGAAGATGGATGTGGGAGCTTCCTACAGCGCGCCGTCGGTGGTGAACGGCGCCATGTTCTTGTTTCACCGTGTCCGTGACGAGGAGGTGCTGGAGTGCCTGGACGCCGTCACCGGCGCGCGGCGGTGGAAGGCCGCGTATCTCACCGACTACGTGGATCGCTACGGTTACAACGGCGGCCCGCGTTGCACGGCGTTGGTGGCGGGCGACCGGGTGTTCACTTTTGGCGCGGCAGGGAAGCTCTGTTGCTTCAACGTGAAAACCGGCGCGGTGATCTGGCAGCGCCAGCTCAACGAGGAACTGAACGTGCCGCAGAATTTCTTTGGCGTCGGCAGCTCGCCGTTGCTCGAAGGCGGGCGGCTGATTATAAACGCCGGCGGCCCCAACGGTGCGGGTGTTGTGGCGCTCGACTGCGCCACCGGCAAAACCGTCTGGCAGGCCACCGACGAAGGCGCAAGCTACGCGTCGCCAATGTGCGCGACCATCGGCGGCCAGCGGTTCGCGTTCGTCTTCGGGCGCGGGGGCCTCCTGGCGCTCGACCCGGTGGATGGGAAGGTCTTCTGGCGGTTCCCGTTTCGCTCGAAACTCCACGAGTCCGTCAACGCCGCTTCGCCGGTCATTACAGGGGACTGCGTGTTTGTGTCGGCGTCGTATCGCACCGGCGGCGCGTTGCTGCGCTGTCGCAAGGACGGTTACGATGTGGTCTGGCGCGATGAAGTGATGTCCAACCACTGGGCCACCTCCATCCTTCGTGACGGTTATCTCTACGGCTTCAACGGCCGGCACGAGGAAGGCACGACGCTGCGTTGCGTGGAAGTCGCGACGGGAAAGCTGATGTGGGAGCAACCGAAGCTCACGCGTTGCTCGATGATCTACGCCAACGGCCACTTCATCATTCTCACCGAATGGGGCCGGCTGATGCTCGCGCGCCTGAAGCCGCAAGGCTGCGAAATCATTTGCAGCGCTCAGGTCCTCAACCCGGAGCGGCCCAGCTACATCGCGCCCGTGCTGTCCGATGGCTTCCTTTACGTCCGCAACGAACGACAACTGCTCTGTTTCGACTTCCGCGCGAACCGGAAGAAGAATTGACCCGGATAATCAGGAGACACCTTCATGCAAACCCGCCGCCAGTTTCTTCAACACACCGCCAGCATCGCTGCGCTGGCCGCGCTTCCGTTTCCGTCGCGTGCTGCCGACACCGGCATCAGTCTCGGTTTCAGCCTCTACGGCATGAAGACGGTGCCGCTGGACGAAGCCTTGCGCGCGTGCGCGGAGATCGGATACCGCAACGTCGAGTTGACCCTCACCCCCGGTTTCCCGACCGAACCGAAGCTGTTGTCTGCTGATGCGCGCAAGAACCTCCGCGCCCGGCTCGCAACGTTGCGGCTGGAAGTCTCCGCACTGATGCTCAACATGAGCCTGACGGCGGACGACGCGGCGCACGCGAAGAACCTCGATGCCCTCAAGGACGCGGCGCAACTGGCCCGCGACCTTTCGCCCCGGCAGCCGCTGATTGCCGAGACCGTGCTCGGAGGCAAACCGGCGCAGTGGGACGACATCAAGGAGCGCATGGTCGAGCGCCTGCAATCGTGGGCTGCTGTTGCCAAGGCGGGTGGGCTCACGCTGGCGATCAAGGCGCACGTCGGCAACGCGGTTAATTCGCCGGAGCGTTTGCTCTGGCTCCTGGAAAAGGTCAACAGCCCGGCGGTCAAAGTCGGTTACGACTTCAGCCACTTCCAACTGGCAGGCGTTTCGCTTGCTGACAGCATGAAGGCGTTGTTGCCGCAGACGCGGTTCATCCACCTGAAGGACGCCACAGGCGACGCGAAGAAATTCCAGTTCCTCCTCCCCGGCGAGGGCAGCACGGATTACGTCGCCTACTTCAAGCTGCTCAAACAGCTCGGCTACAATGGCGCGGCTGTCGTCGAGGTGAGCGGGCAGATTTTCAACAAGCCCGGCTACGATCCGATTGCCGCAGCGAAGAAATGTTTCGCGACGCTGTCCGCCGCGCTGGCCCGTGCTTGACGCTGGCGGCTACGCCTCCGTCCAAACCTCCAGTAATCCCACCGGCGGCGATTCCTTGGCAACAAAAAGGTGCCCCAAGGTGCTCGTGACCTCGATGACGATTTCATTCCGGCCCACGCGCGCCGCACTGCTCACGTCGAACTGGAACGGCGGCCACGCGCGAAGGCCGAGGTTCTTGCCGTTCCAAATCACGCGCACGGGATAACCGCCGCTGTTCACGCCCAGTTGCTTCGGAATTGACTGGAGATTTACTTCGGTCTGATAACGTCCCGTGCCGCAGAAGGCGGAGAATCCTTGTGATCGCCAGTCTCCAGGTTTGATCGTTTTCGGTGGCGCGATCAAACGTCCCTGTTCATCCACTGCAAAACCGCCCCACAAGATCAGCGCCGGCAGAAACTTCAGTGCTTTTGGCTCAGTTGTGTCCACCTCGATGCGATTCTCGCCGACGCGCAGAAGCTTGGCGACCGGCACGCGCCAGTAACTCAGGTCGAATTGCCGATCGGCGGACGCGGAGTCCAGGTTCACGGCAGTGCCGTTGATACGCAGGCTGCGCACGAGCTGGCATTGCACGGACAGTTCCGCTGTGCGCGGCAGGTCCACGATGTTCAGAACCGGTTGATCGAGCCGGAGCGAATTCAAACCCCTGGCCTTGAACGTCCAGTTGGCTTCCAGATTCTGGCGCGTTGCGGTCGCAGCGGGAACGGCATTGCCCGGCTCCAGCCGCGCGCGAATCGCCTCGCGTGCTGCGGAGACAAACTTGTCCGTCATTGCCTTCAACGCTTCCGAACGCGTCGGCGCAGGTCCAGCGGCGGCCCAGAGTTCTTCGTCTGAAGGCCACGGGATGCCCAGCGGTTTTGCTGCCCGGGCGCGCTCGGCGGCTTCAGCCACATACTCCGTGTAAACCTTCGCGCCGTCGCGAAACCACGGCTGCTGCGGCCCGAAGACACCACAGTACTCTCGTTTGAAAACACCGCCTTTAAGATCGAACGGGCAGATCGCCAGGATGTAGCGGTCCACGCCACACGCGGCGCACAAGTCCACCATCTTCCGCATGGTTTCCATGCTCATGCTTGGCGGACCCAGTGCATAGACCTCCACCATGCGTTCGCGGGCGACAAGCTCTGCGATGGCGGCCAGCGTCAACGCTTCGCACTTGGCCGGGTCCGTGCGCGTGCTGATCTCGTCAATGCCGGGAATACCCAGCGCGGCAAGCTGTTGCCGCAAGCTGCCGTTGTAGGCGACTTGGGAACCAAAACTGTGTTCGCCGAGGAAGTGGCCGCTGAACGCAATCTTGTGCGCCTCGCACCAGCGCGCGATGGGCGCGACCCACGCGTCATGGAAAATGCGCGTATAGGCTGCCCAGTAATCGCGCCACAGTGGCGAATGTGCGACATCACCGGCGCGCGCGATGCGTTGTCGGAAATTGCCGCCGAGAGCTTTCTCCATCGCCGCCGACCATGTCAGCCGCCACGCGGAGTGGCCGGGCTTGCGCGGCTGGTGCTGGCCAGCCAGCGAAGGCTCGTCCGTGAAGATGGCCCGCACCGTTGAGCCGAAGAACTTGCCGATCGCGGCAGCGTATCGCTCGTGTGTCACCGCAAGGAACCGCGCGGTGGCTTCGGGCATCAACAGATTGGCGCTGCCGGGAACCCGCTCGATGTTGCTCTTGCCGTTCTGCTCCACGAGCAACACTTGCGCTTCCAGTTCCTCGCGATCCTTTGTGACTAGTCCTTTGGCATGGCCGCTTGGCCAGCAAAACTCGTCGTAAAGCCACACCTCCATCTTCCGCGCCGCGGCCTGCTCAACAATGAACCGGATTCGCTCGAACCATGCCTCGCCGAGGTATTCGAGTTCGAGTCCCCAACGCGGATAAAGCACCACGCCCCAACCGACGTTGTGATACGCATCAAGCTGCCTGCGCACGTCGTCGGACTTCAGCGTGCCGGTCAACGCCCACATTGCCAGGGGCGCTTTCGGTTTCGTCGCCGGCATGGCCATCGCCGTCTGGCTGCTTTGAATGAGCGGTCCCAAGCTGGTCGCAGCCACGCCGCCGAGACTGCGCGCCAGAAACTCGCGCCGCGAAAACAATGAGTGGTTATTCATGTTTGCTCTTCACAATTCCGGCGTGGCTACTTTGCAAACGTCGGGAACAACTTCTTCAGTTCTGCAATCGAAGGCCGGCGGCCGTATTCGCACAGCTCGAACGCCTCGGCATACTTCACCTTCTTGCCCCGCTCCTCGCCATACAGCTCGATCAGCTTGGCGCGATACTGGTTGGCCACGCCCGCAAACCGGTTGCGAAGCCGCTCGCGGACCGCATCCATGCGTTTCAGGTATTCTTCCTTCGTCTTGGGCACCAGCCGCTCGTCGCCGCCACAGCATCCTTCCACCATCTGCGATTCGAGCATCGCGATGGCGTTGACCTTCTTCTCGATCGCGTCGTCAATCGAAACCGCAATGTCCGGCCGGAAAGGATTCGGCCTCTCAAAACTGTCGGAGTAGTAGAGAAACACCGGGTTCTTGGCCAGATACGGCACCGCCGGGCAGAAGAACGGAACGGTCACCATGAAGGCGGCGTCCTGCACGAGGATGCCCGTGTAGCGATGGTCGGGATGATAATCATTGGAACGCGGCGCCAGCACGACGTCGGCTTTCCATTCGCGGATCAACTGCGTGATGATCCGCCGGTTCTCCAGCGTGGGCATCAATTCCCCGTCGTGAATGTCGAGCACCTCGGCCGTCGCGCCGAGCGCCGTGTCGCACTTTCGCACCTCAGCCAGACGCCGTTGCGCGAGCGTCCCGCCTGCCTGGGACCAATGGCCGACATCGCCGTTGGTCGTCGAGACCAGTTTCACATGATGGCCTTCCGCTGCCCACAACGCGCCCACGCCGCCCGCCTTCAATTCCGAGTCGTCTGGATGCGCGCCGAAGGCGATGATGGACAACTTGCCGTCTTCGCGAGGTGCCGCCGCCGGCGGCTTCTTGCCCGTGGCCAGCGTCGCATTCCATGCTTCCTCCGCGCCGCGGCCACTGCTCGCACCAACAAAACATGCTGCCAAAACAATTCCGGCAACGAACCAGTTCTTTCCATTCATGGGATTCTTCTCCTTGTGCGCGCAGACCGGACTGTGTCGTCTTCGCGCCATTGCATTGCTCTTGAGGGCTTCCTTGGACATCGGCCGCAGTGTAGCTGCCACCGCCCCGGGCGCAAAAGCCAAATCTCTCCAACATCCGGCCCTCGTCCATGCCGTCATGATTCCTTCGGCGTGGGCACGTGGCGCCTCTCGATGAAGACAATAAGCATCTCGCCGTTTTGGAGCTGATTGGTTTTTTATCACGGTCATGCTAAGGAGTGAGGGCGAGACCAGGTTGGGTGATGGAATAATCATAAAGGAACATCAGGGTTGCGATGCGTTTAACTGAAATCTTGCGTAACAAATCAGCGCAATTGTATCGGTCCTTGTTATTTGAGCTGCAGTTGCTCCTGGATAGGCTGAAAAGGACGAGCACGATCGTAGAAGTGAACGTCGAGCTTGTTAATTACTGCAATCTGCGATGCAAATGGTGCGCGCTGGATCATCGCATGAAAAAACAGGCGATGAGCAAAGAGACCTTGCATAAAGCGCTCAAAGATTTGCTTTTCGACAAACGGTTCAAGAGCGTCAAACGGTTGTTATTCTGGAGCGCAGGCGAAACCCTGCTGCATCCGGATGTGCTGGGAATGTTTGACGTGGTAAAAACGTACAAGGACTCTTTCGCAGCGGCAGGCAAGTTCTTCCCTGAAGTCCGACTGTTGACCAACGCGACCGCCCTGAATCCGCAACTGAGCAAGGGGCTCGTGGATTCAGGGGTCGTGGATTCGATCAGATTCAGCGTGGATGGCGGCTCAAGGGAGAAATACGAAGAGATCAGGTCCGGCGCCAGATGGGAGGCGGTTCGCGAGAACATCGGCCATTTTGTCAGAATCAATCAGGGCAAAATCAAAACCGGGATCATCTGTATCATTGAGTTCGGCAAGGAACAAAATACGAACTGGATGACGGAAGAGTTTCAGACGCTCTGCAAATCAGTCGATGAGGTGGAATTAAGATATCCCCACGATTGGATAGGAAACATCGAAGTCAACGGGTTGAAGAAGAAATTTAACAACTGGTGCTATTTCCTGAATCACAGCATGGTTCTTCTGCCCGATGGAGATGTGACGGTTTGCTGTAACGATTTGAATGGAAAAGGCGCCATAGGAAATCTGAATAACAAAACCCTGTTTGAGATTTACAGTTCCAGAAGGCGGAAAAGAATGATATTTGATTTCAAGCATGGCAGGCGCGAGACAATAGAGTTGTGCAGGAATTGTGGGGGGGTATAAGTAAAATGAAACTGTCTTTCTGGAACAGCTTTTCTCATGAGCGTAACGATTGATTTCTCGGGCAAAATCGCCATGATTACTGGCGCATCGCAGGGTATTGGCGCGCAGATAGCGCGGACGTTTCATCAGGCGGGAGCGACAGTGGTGTTGAATCATCCCGATATTGGCACGACGCGCGCGGATGCGGAGAAGGTGGCGGCGGAGTTGAATGCCTCCCGCCCCGCGAGCGCCGTGGTAGTGGCGGCGGATGTGTCGCAGCCGGACGCGGTGCAGCGCATGATGCAGGAGATCCGGCAGCGGCTTGGCGGGATTGACTTCCTCATCAATAACGCTGCCATCATCCGCGACCACACACTCGCCAAGATGTCGCTCGACGAATGGAAGTCTGTCCTCGACGTGAACCTTTCCGGTGTCTTTCACTGCTGCAAGTTCGGCCTCGAAGTCATGCGCGACGGCGGGGCCATCGTGAGCCTCGGCAGCATCGCGTCGATTCTGGGGTTTTTCGGTCAGTCGAACTACGCCGCCGCCAAGGCGGGTGTGCAGGCGGTGATGCGCGTCCTCAGCCGCGAGGCCGCGCGCCGCGGCATCCGCGCCAACGCCATCGCTCCCGGTGTCATTGAGACCGCGATGGCGGCGACGATCCCCGAGAATGTCCGCGCCGAGATGCTGAAGAACGTTCCGCTCGCACGTTTTGGCACGACCAGCGAAGTGGCCAACGTCGCGCTGTTCCTCTGCTCTCCGCTCGCCAGCTACGTGACGGGCCAGACACTGGAAGTCAACGGAGGCTGGCGAGGATGAGAGGAGCAGCGCGTATCGTAACTGCCGCGGAAGCGGTTGGCGCAATCCCGAACGGCGCGACGGTTGCCATTGGTGGGTTCGTCGGCGCGGCGCATCCGGAGGCGTTGACCGCCGCGCTGGAGCAACGTTTTCTCGAGCACGGTTCGCCGCGTGACCTCACGCTTCTCTACGCCGCCGGCCAGGGCGACCGTGGCGATCGCGGGTTGAACCATCTCGCACACGTCGGACTGGTGAAGCGTGTCGTGGGCGGGCATTGGAACCTGGCGCCGAAGCTTGGAAAACTCGCGCTCGACAATCAAATCGAGGCTTACAACTTTCCCCAAGGCGTCCTTTGCGTGCTGCTGCGCGAGATTGCCGCCAAGCGTCCCGGCATCATCACGAAGGTCGGGATAAACACGTTTGTGGACCCGCAGAGCAGCGGCGGGCGGATGAACGCGCGCACCACGGAACCGCTGGTTGAACGTCTCACACTCGATGGCGAGACGTGGCTGCGCTACCGCGCTTTTCCCGTTCACGTGGGCCTTATCCGCGGCACGAGCGCTGACCGCCATGGCAATCTCAGCATGGAGCGCGAGGGAATCATCGGCGAAGTGCTTCCCATCGCACAAGCCGCGAAGAACCACGGCGGCATCGTCATTGTGCAGGTCGCGCGTGTCGTCGAACGCATCGCCGACCCGAAATCCGTGCGTGTGCCCGGTGCACTGGTGGACTTTGTCGTCGTCGCAGAGCCAGCGCAGCATCAACAGACGTTCAGCGAGCCATTCAATGAAGCCTACGTGACGGGTACCGATGGACACGGCACGCTTGCTCCATTGCCATTTTCGGAGCGCAAGATCATCGGCCGCCGCGCCCTCATGGAGATCCGCAGGGGCGACATCGTCAACCTGGGCATCGGCCTGCCCGAAGCGGTCGCAGCCGTCGCGGCGGAGAAGGGGCAACTCGGTGAGTTTACGCTCACCGTGGAGAGCGGGCCGACGGGCGGCATACCCGCGTCGGGACTGAGTTTTGGTTGCAGCCATTATCCGGAGGCCATCGTGGACCAGCCGTCGCAGTTTGATTTCTACGACGGCGGCGGCCTCGACACTGCCGTGCTCGGCGCGGTGGAGGTGGACGCGGAAGGCAGCGTCAACGTGAGCACGTTCGCGGGCCGGTTCGCGGGCGTCGGCGGCTTCGTCAACATCGCGCAGAACGCCAAACGTCTGGTGTTTTGTTGCACATTCCGCGCGGGCGACATCGAAGTGGCGTCGGACGGCGGCTTGCTGCGTATCGTGCGCGAGGGAAAGCACGCGAAATTCGTGAAACGCGTCCAGCAGGTTTGTTTCCATGGCCCGTCGGCGCTCGCGCGCGGGCAGGAGGTGTTGTATGTCACCGAGCGCGCCGTGTTTGCGCTCACGCGTGACGGCCTCGTGTTGCGCGAGGTTGCTCCCGGCATCGCGGTGGATAAACAGATTCTGCCGCTGATGGAGTTCGCACCTTCCTCTGTCGAATCCCGCCTGATGCCCACCACCTGTTTCGAGCCATGCTGATATGAAATACGCACAGCCCATCCATCTCGTGGACGCACGCCGTTCGGCAGTCGGGCGGTTTGGGGGCGGATTGAAAACGCTCACGCCAGCCGATCTTGCGCTGCAAGTCGGCGAGGCCGTCGTGACGGCAAATCTCAAGCCGGTCATCGACCAGGTCATTTTTGGCCAGGTGTTGCAGGCCGGGTCGGGCATGAACGTCGCGCGCCAGGTCGGTCTCCGCCTTGGCCTGCCGCAGGCGACGCCCGCGTTTACTGTAAACATGGCATGCGCATCCGGCCTGAAGTCTGTCGCGTTGGCTGCGGACTGCATCGCGAAGGGCGAGGCGTCGCTTGTGCTTGCGGGCGGTGTCGAGTCCATGAGCCGTGCGCCGCATTATGCGATGGACCTGCGCTGGGGAAAAAAGATCGGTGATGGCGCGCTCGTGGACGCCATGTTTGCCGACGGTCTCTCGGACCCGGTGCTGAAGCTCGGCATGGGTGAAACCGCCGAGCGCATCGCCGACCTGCTGAAGATCAGCCGTGAGGAGCAGGACCGTTTCGCCTTGGCGAGCCAGCAGCATGCGATCGCGAACCGCGCAGCGTTCCAGCGCGAGATCGTCCCCATCAAGACCCGTGAGGGCGAGGTTGCCGCCGACGAGCATCCGCGCGCGGATACGACGCTCGAAAAGCTCGCGCAACTCAAACCGGCCTTTCGCCCGAATGGCACCGTCACTCCCGGCAATTCCTCCGGCATCAACGACGGCGCGGCGCTCGTGCTGGTCGCCAGCGAGACTTCGGCGAAACGGCACGGACTCCCGCCGCGCGCGCGGATCGTCGGCGCGACAGCAGTCGGTTGCGATCCGGCCACGATGGGACTCGGCCCGGTTGGCGCGATTCGGAGACTTTGCGCCGACATCGGCTGGCAGCTCGACGGCGTGGACGCGGTGGAGATCAACGAGGCGTTCGCCGTGCAGACGCTGGGTTGCGCAAAGGAACTGCGGCTCGACCTGGCGAAGCTGAATCGCCGCGGCGGCGCGATTGCGCTGGGGCATCCGGTGGGTTGCAGCGGCGCGCGTGTGCTCGTGACGTTGCTGCATATTCTGGAAGACCTGAAGCTTCGCCGCGGCATCGCCTCGCTCTGTGTCGGCGGCGGGATGGGCATCGCAATGGCGATCGAACGGGAAGGGTAGTCGCGACTCATGGCTGGACGTTGCTTGCCAACTGCCTTCTGCCGCCTACAATCACGTGGTGCCCGACACGACTGAACTGCATCGTTTGCTGCACCGGCATTTTGGCTTTCATGAGTTCCTCGAAGGCCAGGAGTCGGTCATCGAGGCCATTACCAGCGGGCAGGACACGCTGGTGATCATGCCGACCGGCGGCGGCAAGTCGCTTTGCTACCAGTTGCCGGCGATGTTCCTCGACGGCATCACCGTCGTCGTCTCGCCGCTCATCGCCTTGATGAAGGACCAGGTGGACGGGATGGCGGAGAAGAAGATTCCCGCCACGTTCATCAACTCCTCGCTCGGCCAGTCGGAGATGGACGACCGCATCGCGCGGATGAAACGCGGCGAATACCGGCTGATCTATGTCGCGCCGGAACGGTTCAAGAGCGAGCGGTTCGTCGCCGCGCTCGCGCCGCTGTCCATCGCGTTGTTCGCCATCGACGAGGCGCACTGCATCTCGCAGTGGGGCCATGATTTTCGCCCCGATTACCTGCGGCTGAAGTGGGCGCTCAAAGACCTTGGCCAGCCGCAGGTGGCCGCGCTTACCGCCACCGCGACGCCGGAGGTGCGCGCGGACATCATCGAGCAGCTCAGCCTCGGCAAGTTTGGACGCAAGCCGCCGCAGGTCTTTGTCTCTGGTTTTGCGCGGCACAACCTGACGCTCGCGTTGTCGCATACCGCAAACAAGGCGGAGAAGCTGGAGCACATCTTCGATACGATCGACGAGCTGAAGACCGGCATCGTGTATTGCGCCACGCGCAAGAACGTGGAGAAGGTTTACGAAGAACTGGCCGGGAAGCGCTTGTCGGCCATCTACTATCACGGCGGCATGACCGAGGAGCAGCGGACGAAGGCACAGGACAAGTTCATGAGCGGCCGATGCGCGGTGGCGGTGGCGACCAACGCATTCGGCATGGGCGTGGACCGCGCGGACCTGCGGTTCGTGACCCACTACGACATCCCCGGCAGCGTCGAGGCTTACTATCAGGAGGCCGGCCGCGCCGGACGTGACGGCGAGCCGGCAAAGTGCGAGCTGCTATTCAACTACGCCGATGTGAAGACGCAGGAGTTCTTCATCGACGGAGCCAACCCGACGCGCGAGATCATCACCAGCCTTCATCTGACGCTGCTTCGCCTCTGCAAACACGGCCCCGTCGAGATGCCGATGTCCGAGATCGCGGAGCACGTCAAGGCCGCCAAGAATGACATGGCCGTCGGCACGGCGCTTCATCTGCTGACGCGCGCGGGTTTCATTGCGCGCGACTATCGCCAAGGCAGCCGCACTTACACAACGCGGTTGGTGGAGCCGGTGAAGCCACTTGATGAACTGGCGCTGGATTTTGAGCGGCTCGACGCCAAGCGCCAGCGCGATTTTGACAAGCTGTGGCGGATGATTGATTACGTGGACTGCCACGGTTGCCGGCACGGCTACATCCTGAACTACTTCGGCGAAACCGATGCGCCGGAGCATTGCAGCGCGTGCGACAACTGCGGGATCGGACCAGCGCCGAAGCGGCGCGCCACCAAACGCGCGAAGACCCAGGTTGCGGCATCTGCGCCGGCTGCGCCGCCGCTCGATATCAGCGCCAAGGAGAAGACGGTCTTGCTGCAAAAGGCGCTGAGTTGTGTGGCGCGGATGAATGGCCGGTTCGGTCTGGGTCGCATCACCCTGGTGCTGGTCGGTTCGCGCTCGAAGGAGGTATTCGACTCGCAGCTTGACGAGCTTTCCACCTACGGCTTGCTGAAGGAGTTGGGTTATGATTTTACGCAGGAACTGCTGCGCCGGCTTGTCACGGCTGGTTGTATCCAAGTGACGACCGACGAATACCCGAAGGCGTCGCTGTCAGAGATGGGCCGGCGGGTGATGCTGGCGAAGACGCAGGTCAACATCGAGTTGCCGCCGTTTGAGAAACCGAAACCCGTTGCTCGCAAAACCTCCTCCGCTGCCGCCGTTGCGGCGGAGGCTGAGGCGCCGTACGATGTCGCGTTGTTCGAGGCGTTGCGACAGTGGCGGCACGACGTTGCCGGCACGATGGGGATTCCCGCTTACCTCGTTTATCCTGACGCCACGCTGAAGGAGTTGTCGCGACAGAAGCCGCAGTCCGAGGCGGCGCTGCTGGAGGTGCGCGGCATCGGTCCCGCGAAAGCGCGGCAGTTTGGCGCGGAAACGCTGGGAATCATTCGCGGCGCGTCGTAACCGGCGCCCAACGTCACTTCGTCAACCACGCAACGATTTCATCTTCGCCCAATTTCTCGCGGCGCGTTTCGACGCCGGGCTTGAATGCTTCGCCAGCGTTATGAATCAGCAACGGCGCGTGGCCGATGAGGGCGGCAGCGGCGCGGAAATCGCCGGCGCGGCGCAGCACGGGGACGTAGAGCTTCTTGAGGTAGGCCTCGTCGCTGGCGGTGTTGAACTGCACGGCGTCCGCCGCAGTCTTCTTCACGAACGGCGCGAACGGCCGCGCCAGCAGGCACCAGAGGCCGGCGTCGTCCAGCCCGACAAGATGGACCGTGCCAACATCTTTGCGCCCATGCAGCCATGCCAGCGCGGTGACGATGTCCTGCACGCGAAATTGCGTGTCGGTCTTGTTGTAGGTCGTGAAGAATTTGTCTTCGGTCTTGCGCAAGTGGTTGAAGCAGTCAATCGCCAGCACGAGTTGGCCGCTGGCGACGAGCTTCGAGGCGAACGGCTCGGCAGCGAGCCAGCCTTTCGGGTGAACCACGAGCGTCGCGTCGTGTTTCCCGCCGCTCTTGGGCAGGAAGAGCTTCGCCGGCACGCGGTCGCCGCGGCCCGGCCGGCCCAGCGCGAACAGATCGTTGCCGCAGTTCTCGGCAACGACGTCTTTCTCAGCGGGCACTTCCAGTGAAAGGGCATGGCGGAGCGTTGGCTCGTAGTGTTTGCGCAATTCAGCCGGGCCGGCTGCGATCGCATCGGCGAGTTGCTTCTCGCTGTTGGTGGTCCACATTTTGGCGAAGCTCTCGGCAGTTTGGGCGTTAGCGGGCTTCTCACGACCTTCCCAGACCAGCAGGTTCTCCTTCGGCTCGACGGTGAACGGCTTCTCCTTGAAGTGGCTCGCATCGCCATCGCCAAGCAGCCATTTGCCGAAAAAGGCATAGGCGGCCTCGCGACTGTCCTTGTTGTAATTGTGCGGCGCATCGAAACGGACGGCTGCCACGCGGTCAGCCGCCCCGAGCAGCCGGTAAGCAGAACGCACGGCGGGGAACTCGTGGGTCATCGTAAAACGCGTCCAGTCGCCGGTGGCGGCGATGAGCAGTTGCGGGCGCGGCGCGGCGGCTGCGCTGACCTCGACGTTGAAGATGTCCTGACGCAAGTTTGGACCGTTCTCGCAAAGGCAACCGCCTTGCATGATCGCGCTCACCATGACCGCGGGCGCGGCGACCTTGATGCGGTCGTCCACGGCGGTGAGAATGAACGTCTGCGTGCCGCCGCCGCTTTCGCCCGTGCAGCCAATGCGATTCGGGTCCACGTCGGGCAGCGATTGCAGGAAGTCCACGACACGGATCGAGTTCCAAGTCTGGAGGCCGAAAAGCGACAGGCCCCAGAGCCATTCGCGGCCGCCGGCGGGCGGGAAGTCGCGGTGCAGCCAGTGAAAGCTGTCGTTGTAGCCGATCATGTCCCACGAGAACGCAACATACCCCTGGCGCGCGAAGCCGATGCAGCGGCCGGGCAACGACCCGAGTTCTTCATTCGCGAGCCGGCCGATCTTCCAATGGCCATGCGGGTTGAGCATCGCTGGGAACGGCCCTTTGCCGCGTCCGAGCGGGCGGTAAAGATTTCCGCTGACGTAGAAGCCGGGCCAGCTCTCGAAGAAGACTTTCTCCACCGAGTAGCCGTCGCGTTCGACGCGGCCGAAGACCTGTGCATTGAGCGGGCACTTCGCCGGCGCGGGCCAGAGACCGCTCGAAACGAGGATATGTTCGCGCACCCACGCGGCACGGGCAAGCCACTCGGCGCGCGAGTGGTAGTGGCACATTGAACGCGGCGTGTTGAGGTCGCGAATCTGGCCGCGCACGTCGGCGGTGGGCAGCGCCGAGGGCGTTGAAGTATCCGCGGTAAAACCAACGGTGGTCGCGAGGAGCGTGGCAAGAAGCAGAAGACGGTTCATAATCATGGCTCGGTGCAGTTGACGGAAAACCATCACAGTGCCACAACGGCACGCCAGAATCCTACCGCAAAGACACGTCCGGAGGCGAGCGTTCCGCTGCCTAGGGCGCGGCGCCGCCGGAGTGGCACTCGTTGCATTTCGTGGACGGATCGAGGTCGCCACCCGGATGCTTGAAGGCGTGACCGGCGGCGTTGAGTTGGTTCAACTCTGCGCCGGTGCCCTGTGCCAGAATAAGGTGACAAGCGTTGCAGTCGCTGGCCTTGACCTTCTGTTTTCCATCCGCGGTGGCGTGCTGGCCGTCGTGACAACGGAAGCAGCCGGCCCAGTCTTTATGTCCAATATTGTCGGGATAGGCTTTCCAACTCGCCTTCATGGCGGGGAAGAAGTTGCGGCTGTAGATCTCCTGCACGGCGGCGATGGCGGGTTGAATGCGCGGCTCATTGGGATATTGCTGTTTCAAGCCGGCCGCGATCTTGTCGAGCGCCTCCTTCTTGCTGGCGTATTTCCCTGTGAGGAGGGCGACGGCGTGTTTGCCGATGGAAGGCAGAGAACGATCGATCTTGCCCAGTGACATCGCCAGGTCCACCGCCGTGTCTGGCGCGGCGAAGTTGTGCGCAGGCCGGTTGTGGCAATCCATACAGTCCATCGTCTGGATGTCGGCGGGATTCGGCGTGTCTTTGTAGCCGGCCGCGCGGAACTCGGTCTGCACGCCCTTGGCGTCCGTCATGCGAATCCACGGGATAACCTGCTGTTCCTTGTCGGTCGCGACAAACTCGATCTTATTGGCGACGTTCATGTGCCAGTGGATGCCGCCCACAGGACCATGCGTGGGGTCGCTGCCGCCAACCTTCAGCGACAGCCGCACCGCGTAATGAGTATTCTTCTCATCCGCCAGATAGTGCTCATAGACTTTCTCCATGTTCCCATAGAACTTCTTGGACCAGTGGCACTGTTCGCACGTTTCGCGGGCGGGGCGCATGTGTTTGGCTGGCGGCGGGATGGGGCGGGAGTAGGTGTTGCGGACCATGGCCACGAGCTGATGCATGCCGTTGATCTTGGCCTTCATGAACCACGTGACGCCGGGACCGACGTGGCATTCCGTGCAGCCCACATGAGCGTGCGGTGAATGCTGATAGGTGGTGTTCTCCGGCTCCATGACGTGACAGGTCGCGCCGCAGAACTGTGGCGACTCGACGAAATGGTAGGTGTGGTAACTGCCCACTGCTGTCACGCCCAGAAGGATCACCACCACAGTGAAGAGAATCTCCTGGATGTGGCGGCTGCGCAGCCGCGAGAGGGTGGCGGGCACCGGCTTGGCCGGTTCTCGTTGCTTGGCGGCAGCCATCCGGCGGTGCTCGATGATGGCGCCGACGCCTGTGATGAACAGGCCGAAGACCGCAAACGGGAACGCAAAGAAATACAGCGCCACGCCCACATAGGGATTGCTGAAGCGGGCCATCGAGTCGTAGATGAAGAGCAGCAGGAAGGCGAAGATGCCCAGCACTGCGATGACCAGCCCGATGATGCTCCACCAGTTCCTCAGAAGATCCCAACGTGAATAGTCCGTGCCGCTTTCAGGTTTCATAGGTCAAGTCCCGCGTGCGGGCGAGTAGCGGCCACGGCCAACGCGATGGGAAGGCCGGTGCTCGCAAAACTGAAATATTTCAATGGTGCCATTGATTTTCTGCTCCAGACTGGCAACTCCTGGTCCGAGAGCGGCGGGAGATTACACGGCGACTTGGTGCGCAGCAATACAGAAAAGACCTGTGGCGTGGCCCATTTTCTCACAGCCGTCCGCGGTCTGCCGTTCCGTGTGTTCGTGAACGCACGCCGGTCCGGTCACGGATTCACTTCCCACGCTATGACCGGATGGAGAGGCGATACTGCCGCGGCGCCATGCCGGCGTATTTGCGGAAAACTCGGTTGAAATGCGGGATGGACTGGAACCCGGATGCGAAAGCCACTTCACTGACACGCGCGTGCGGGTTCGCCAGCAGATTCTTTGCCTTCTCGATGCGCACGCGGGAGACGTATTCGGTGAAGGTCATGCCGGTGGCCTTCTTGAACATCTTGCAGAAATAGAACGCGCTCAGATGCACATGTTCCGCGGCGCCGCGCATCGTCACGTGGTCGGCGGAGCGATCCTTGACGTATTCCTTGGCGCGCGCCACCGGCACCGGCTCATCGTGGCGCGCGGCGATGATGCAGCGGCTGCCAAACTCCGCCAGATGGTGCGCAAACAACGTCAGGAGCCGGATCATTGCCCGGAACTGCTCCTCGGTCACCACGCGTGTGTGGAAATAAGCCTCCTCAAGTTGATACAAATCCGTGTCCAGTCCCCATGCAATCAACTTCGCCGTCAGGTCCGTGAAATCCTGCTTCGTGGGTTGGCGGCGAAACACCTGCGCGCTCAGCAGCGTGGCGATATGCTGGCCACCGATGACCACTGGTACCGCCACATCCGTCAACCCGGCGAAACAGCGCACATGCTGCGGCGCGAGCTTCTTGCCGAGCTTTCTCATGGCCTCTTGCTGCGCCTTCAGGCACGCTTCGCAACCGCCCGCCAGACGCGAGATCTGCGCGCAAAACGGATTTTCTCCGGAGCCGAGACTATGCCGCTTGTCTGGCACGCCTTCCGGCACCAGCTTCAGCGGAAAACCGGTCGCCTCACGAAAGGCTTCCTCGTACTCGCGCACGATTTTCGATTGCGCGAGCGCTTCAAATGCGGCTGATTTCACACGACCAGCTTACGTCAGGAAACCGTGCTTCTCAAGCTACGGTGCGTTAAAACACACCGCTATCTTGATCGGTGCAAAACTGCACCGCTTTTTCCATCACTTGACGTGTGCCGGAGCTTCCGCCGCGCCTCAGACGGCCATGATCGCCGCAATGGCAGCGACCTTGACGATGTCATCGGCGGAGCAACCGCGGGAGAGATCGTGTGCTGGCTTGGCCATGCCCTGCACCTGCGGGCCGAGAGCTTGAGCGCCGCCAAGACGTTCGGTGATCTTGTAGGAGATGTTGCCGGCATCCAGGTCCGGGAAGATGAGCACATTGGCCTTGCCGGCCACAGAAGAGCCTTTGGCCTTGCGCTCGCCAATGCTCGGGATGACGGCGGCGTCGAATTGCATTTCGCCGTCGATGCACAGCTTCGGATCCATCTGCTTTGCCAGTTGCAGCGCCTTGATCACTTTTTCAGTGTCGGAGGACTTGGCGGAACCCTTGGTGGAGTAGGAGAGCATGGCCACGCGCGGTTCCGTGCCGACGAGTTGTTTCCATGAGCGCGCGGAGGCAATGGCAATGTCGGCCAGTTGTTCGGCCGTGGGCATTTCCACCATCCCGCAGTCGGCATAAATCATCACACCGTTCTCGCCGAACTTCGGATTGGGATGAACCATGATGAAGAAGGAGGAAACCGTCTTCAGCCCGGGCATGGCCTTGATGATTTGCAGCGCGGGCCGGAGGTTGTCACCGGTGGTGTGCGTGGCGCCGGCCACGTAGCCGTCCACGATGCCTTCCTTGAGGAGCATCGTGCCGAAGTAGAGGTAGTCCTTGATGAGTTGCTTCGCTTGATCGAGCGTCAACCCCTTGGCCTTGCGATAGCCGTAGAGCTTTTCGGCGAGAGGAGCCGACAGCTTCTCGTCCAGCGGATTCATGATCTCGCAACCAGAAATATCGGTTCCCCATTTCTTCGCGTCGGCCTTGACCTGATCCGGCACGCCCACGAGCACCACACGACAGATTTGTTCTTTGGCCAGCGTGGCTGCGGCCTGGAGCGTCCGCTCGTCTTCGGTTTCCGGCAGCACCACTTTTTTGTTCAGTTTCTTCGCACGTACGAGAAGTTCTTCAGCAAAGCCCATGAGTTTGTTCCTTTTTAAAAGAGAGTTTGTTAATTCAGTCGATGTTAATTGAGGGATTGAAGTTCGATCTTACGCAGGTTTGCAGAGGCGCACCGTCTCCTCTGCGATGACCAGCTCTTCATCCGTGGGGATGACGTAAACGCGGGCCGAACGGCCATCGCGGGAAATCAGGGATTCCTTGCCGCTGCCCTGCTGGTTCCGCTGGGGATCCAGTTCGACGCCGAGAAATTCCAGATCCTGACAGGTCTCCGCGCGCACCTGCGCGGCGTTCTCGCCGATGCCGCCCGTGAAGGCCAGCACATCCAGGCCGCCGAGCGCGGCCGCATACGCGCCAATATACTTCCTGAGACGGTAACAGAACACATCCACCGCCAGGCGCGCCAGGGGATTGGTGGCGGCGTTTTCGAGCAGGACACGCATATCGTTGGACAGGCCACCGGAGAGTCCCAGCAGGCCGGATTTCTTCTGAAGCAAGTTGATCACTTCCTTGGCGGGGATTCCCTGATCCACCAGATAGAACGGCAGCGAAGCGTCAATATCACCCGGACGCGTGCCCATGACCAATCCGCCCAGCGGCGTAAAACCCATTGAAGTGTCAATGACCTTGCCGTCTTTGATCGCGGTGATGGAGCAGCCGTTGCCCAGATGCGCAGTGATGATCTTGGAGGAACCATTGTTCAGACCGGCGATGGTCCGCGCGCGGCCATGCACGTAACGATGGCTGGTGCCATGAAAACCGTAACGCCGGATCTGGTACTTCTTGTAGAGCTCGCGGGGCAGGGGATACGTGTAGGCCACCGGCGGCATCGTCTGGTGGAAAGCGGTGTCAAAAACGGCTACTTGCGGCACGCCGGGCAGAATCTCGCGGCAGGCCAGAATGCCCTTCAAGTTGGGCGGATTGTGGAGCGGCGCCAGCGAGCTTAGCTCGTCGATGGTCTTGATGGCCTTGTCGTCAACCAGCACGGAATCAGAATAGGCCTCGCCGCCATGCACCACCCGATGGCCCACCGCTTTGATGTCCGCGAGCGATTTGAGGATGTTCAACTCGGGACTCGTCAGCAGTTGAACCATCTGGTTCAGGGCGAACACGTGATTGGGCAGTTCCAGCTTGCGGCTGATCTTCTTGCCGTCGACGGTGACGTGAATGGTGCTGTGGGGCTCGCCGATGCTTTCAATCAAGCCTTTACACAACACCTTCTCTCCATCGGTCTGGCGCACTTGGAATTTAATGGATGAGGAACCACTGTTGAGAACGAGAATAATCATGGGAAACCAATCATGGATACCGCCCGGCCACGGTCTTCGAAGACGAACCAACAGCCCCGCGTTCTCGCGGAGAAAACCGACTGTTGCAACGTGTGATCCGAACGAAACTTAACATTTATTTCTGAGTGTGCGAATGCGGCCAAAATTGGTCAAACCAATTCGTGACCGCTCACGGACGCAACGGCGTCATGGGGCTCAACCGTCGCCCTCTGGCGCATGCCGCAAGCGCGCATCCTGCGCGAACGCACTTTGCGGGCCACCGCTGGCCCGGCTGAACACGCGTCCACTGTCGTCATCAGTGCGTAAAAACGGCCACACCCATCCTAGACAGTTGGTTGTCCGCCGCAACCAAAAAAACCCCGCTGGATTTGAAGAATTTGCTTCCGCTGTTGCATTCGGAGGTTCGATCTGTATTATCTTCGCGATTTTGCGCCGCGACGGTTGCGGCACCCCGCAGGCGGGGTAGCCAAGTGGTAAGGCAGGAGTCTGCAAAACTCTTATGCGTCGGTTCAATTCCGACCCCCGCCTCCAATCTCAGCCCGCGTGACTCCAACGAGTTGCGCGGGCTTCTTCTTTGGTGGCGAACACGGCGAAAAAGGCTGTGATACTCGCCGCGATACTCAGGCCGTTTCAAAACTGCCGTTGGCCTCACCCGTCGCGCTCGCCTCTATAACCAACCCGCAGTGCCCCGACGTTGGCCGCTGGCGCGATGATCGGGCATGGGATGGGCAAAGGGACGCAGGGCAAAGGCCAGTATTTGAGGCAAATCGCCCTGTGTTCTTGCCCCCCCTCAGACGACTGAGGTATGATATAGTATGTGGGTTGCGTGCTAGTGACGCTGTTTGTTGCAGTTTTCAATTGCTGTTTGCGACGCAAGCAGGATGGAGCGAAAACATCAGTGAACTTGGACGATTACGTCAAGTTGTATAACGAAGCGGTCTTCGACACCAATCGTGATCGGGCACTCAAAGTCGTCCATGACGCCATGGAACAAGGAGTGTCTCCGGAAGATGTGGTATTTCAGATTGTGCTTCCCGCCATGGATCTGATGGTCGATGCGATCAGCAAGAACTTCGATGCCAATCTAGCCCAACACTTCATGACCGCCCGGATCGCCGATATGGTAACCGCGGAGGTGGTCCCGAAATTCAAGAAGATGCCGAAAGTGGTCGGCCGCGTGGTCATTGGCACCGCCATGGGCGATTTTCATACGCTCGGAAAACGAATTGTCATCGGTTGTCTCAAAGCGCGTATGATTGACGCCATTGATCTGGGGGTGAACGTGCCGGCCGAACGATTCGTGGATGAGGCGGTGGCTCATGAGGCAGCGATCATAGGCATTTCGGCTCTGATGGTTCATACGGCCACGGGAGAAAATGGATGCCGCAAGGTGCGGCAAATTCTGCGGGAACGGCAATTACAGGACAAGATCAAGATCGTCGTTGGCGGCGCAGCTTTCCGCTTCCATCCTCAGATGTTCAAGACTGTGGGGGCCGACACGTGGGCCGCCGATGCCGTTACCGCTGGCAAGGTCATCGAAAATCTACTCCAGGAGGCGCAGCCATGATTACCGGCATGGACAGGTTGACGGCTGCCATTCGAGGCGAAACCGCGGATCGCATTCCGGTGTTCTGCAATCTGCTCGACCAAGGGGCAAAAGAACTCGGGATGACTCCGCAAGAATACTACGCGAAAGGCGAGTGCGTCGCCGAAGCACAACTCCGAATGCTCCGAAAGTTTGGCCACGACAACGTGTGGAGTCTTTTCTATGTGGGCAAGGAGGCGGAGTTGCTCGGCTGCCGCAAAATTGCCTTCTCCAAGGACGGCCCACCCAACGTCGAAGACTTTGTGATCCAAACGCTAGACGACATTGGCAAACTCACCGTTCCGGACAACCTGCTGGCCCACCCGGCGTTTGCCGAGGGGCGCAAATGCCTGGATATCTTGCGCCGTGAGGTCGGAGGGAAGAATCCCATCTGTGCCTACATCACCGCGACGATGACACTGCCAGCGCTGCTGATGGGCATGGAGAAGTGGCTGGAGTTGCTCTTGCTCGGTCCCGCCGAGGCCCGCGACGCACTGCTCGCGAAGTGCCATGACTTTTTTGTCAAGGAGGTAGCTGCCTACCGGACAGCCGGTGCCGACGTGTTGGTTTACTCCAATCCATTCGGGTCCACGGATATTGTGCCGATGAAGTTCTTCGTGGCCCAATCCCTCCCTTGGATCGAACGGGACCTTCGCGCGGTCGGGACTGCCGGCCTGGTTTATTACTGTGGCATGGCGCGCGTGAACTCGGTGATCGAAACCGTGCTCGAACGCACTGGCATTGGCGTTTATTATATCAGCCCGCTGGACGATCTTTCGGAAGCCAAGCACATCATTGCCGGCCGCGGACTGACCTGCGGAGTCATCAACGACGTCAAACTCATTGACTGGTCGGAGGCGGAGGTGCGGCAGGAGGTGCGGCGCATTCTCGCGGCTGGGATGCCCGACGGGAAGTTCCTGTTTGGCACCGGAGTCATGCCCCTCGCCATCCCTGAAGCGAACATCCGCGCGATGTTGGAGGCGGTCTATGAATTCGGCAGTCAGAAGAGGGGATGAACCGATGACGGCCGCGAACCCCATGCTGCTGGGTTGCGGTGTCCTGAAAAGGGAGATCCTGCATCTTATCGAGAAAAACAGATGGTCTCACGACACCTTGTTCCTTGATCCGGCGCTGCACTGCGATTTCGACAAGCTGGGCCAAACGCTGCGATCGGCCTTGGCAACGCGGCGGGACCGTGACGTCGTCGTGTTTTACGGCTGTTGCCACCCGCTCATGGAGGAAATGCTGGAGGAGGCCGATGCTCTCAGGACCGAGGGGCAAAACTGCATTGAAATGCTGTTGGGCCACGAGTTGTTTATGGCGGAGACAGCGAACGGTGCCTTCTTTGTGCTGGAGGAGTGGGCACGAAGCTGGCCGCGTGTTGTCTCGTCGAGCTTCGGCACGAATCGTCTCGACGTTATCCGGGAAATTTTCCACACGGACCGGAAATACCTTCTGGGTCTCAGGACACCCTGCTCCAGCGATTTCACGACGGAAGCGAAGGCCGCCGCCCGGATGGCGGGTTTGCCGCTCCTATGGAAGGATGTCGCACTGGATCATCTTGAAGCCGTTCTACGGGCTGCGGTCGCAAAACGACGAAGGAGACAACCATGTCCGACGTGATCAGCGTGCCCAAACAGGAATGGGCGAAATTGGAGGAGCGCGCCCGGACGCTTGCGCTGGAGAAGTCCTACCTCCAACTCGTCAACAACCTGATGAATCAATTGAACGAGGTGCCGGGCGTCGAAAACAC
Organism: Verrucomicrobiota bacterium; assembly: GCA_016235595.1. Classification (GTDB taxonomy): domain Bacteria; phylum Verrucomicrobiota; class Verrucomicrobiia; order CAIQCK01; family CAIQCK01; genus CAIQCK01. The sequence continues at coordinate 1,889 of JACRJX010000038.1, read as the reverse complement.
CGCCGAGGCTATCGTTCGACTCATCCTCGACAACCTCGGTGGCACGAATGTCGCCATCTACTACCAGGTCGGCTCCCGTATTCACTACACTGATGTCTATGGTAAACGGAAGGAATTGGATGCAGTGGACGACACGATTGTGCACGCTGCGTTTGATCGCCGGGAATTCGTTGAAGAAGTGAGGGACTTTGCCGACACCAGAATGATGACATCGGCCTTCACCAAGGCATCCTACTGGGCTCTGCCTCTGATGGCTGGCGAGCGGCTCATCGGGGTCCTCAAGATGGAGGGGATGCTTATGTCGGCAGCCGAGATTCGCAGCCAGCTTGCGCCCTTTTTTGACTACGCGACGCTGGTGCTGAATAACGAAATCGAGGGTTACTTAAGGACGATGGAAGCCGCCCATCTCGCTGCCATTGTCCAGTCTTCGGATGATGCCATCATCGGCAAAAACCTCGATGGCATCATCACGAGTTGGAACAAAGGCGCGGAGAGAATCTATGGCTATTCGCACCAAGAGATGCTCGGCCGGCCTATTTCGCTTCTGCTGCCGCCCGGGCGGGAAGACGAAGTCACCTGGTTTCTGGCAGAGATCAAAACAGAAAAACACATTAATCATTATGAGACGTTGAGACAAACAAAAGACGGGCACGTCATCCCCGTGTCCCTCACCATTTCCCCCATCAAGAATGCCGCCGGGAGTGTTGTGGGCGCTTCGACCATTGCTCGCGACATCACCGAGCGCAAACAGGCGGAGGAGGCGTTGCGTGCCAGCGAAGAGCGTTTCAGATCCTTGGTAGAACAATCCCCGCTTAGCACCCAGATCTTATCGCCGGATGGCCGGACCCTGCAGGTCAATCGCGCCTTCGAGACTCTGTGGGGAGTTGCTCTGGAGGATCTGAAGAACTACAACTTGCTTGCAGATCAGCAACTGGTCCGCCTCGGACTCATGCCCTGCATACAACGCGCCTTTTCCGGTGAGGCAGCCTCGATCCCTTCCGCTGAATACGACACCAAGGATTCTCTGGGGATTGGAAACAAGAAATGGGTGCAGGCGCGCATCTACCCGGTAAAGGATAATGCTGGGAGTATTCGCGAAGTCGTTCTGATTCATGAGGACATCACTGAGCGCAAACGGGCGGAGCGGGAAATCGCCCTTTTGAGTTTTGCCCTGAACAACGTGCGCGAAGCGGCTTTACTCATAGATAAAAAGGCGCGTTTTTGTTTCGTCAACGAGGAATGCTGCCGCGTCCTGAGCTACACACGCGCGGAATTGCTTAGCCTGCGCGTGCCGGATATAGATCCCGACTTCCCAGCGGAGCAATGGTCTGCTCACTGGGAGAAACTGAAGACGAAGCGCTCGATGATCTTCGAGGGCCGGCACAGGACGAAGGATGGCCGTCTGTTTCCCGTCGAGATCAACGCCAATTATTTCGAGTATGGTGGCGAGGCTTACAACCTCGCCCTCGTGCGCGACATCACCGAGCGCAAACGGGCGGAAATGGAATTGCATCGAGCCAACCGCGCGCTCAGGACCATCAGCGAGTGCAATCAGGTCTTGGTGCGCGCCTCGGATGAGGTGGAATTGCTGCGCGCGATCTGCCAGATGATTGTGAAAGAGGGTGGCTACCGCATGGTGTGGGTGGGTTTTGCGAAACAGGACAAGGGAAAAACACTCCTGCCTGTTGCTCATGCCGGCTATGAGGAGGGTTACCTCGAAAAGGCAAAATTCACATGGGCCGACAACAAGCGGGGGCGCGGTCCCGGCGGCACGGCCATTCGCACGGGACGACCGGCCGTGTGCCACAACGTCCAGACTGATCCGAACTTCGCCCCGTGGCGCTTGGAAGCGCTCAAGCGCGGGTATGCTGCCTGTGCTGTGTTCCCGC
>JACRJX010000037.1 GCA_016235595.1 Verrucomicrobiota bacterium | reverse complement strand
GGCGTCGAACTTTCGCCCCAGCGCGGCGCAACGGCCGGCGTCCTGGAGTTCCTTCTCGTTGGCGACTTGCATGGCCTCCTTGCTCACCAGCGGGAAGATCAGCTCGGAGAACCGCATCTCCAGCGCCGTCTGCACGTCCTGAATCTTCACGGCGCTGTCCACCTGCGCGTTCTCCACGCGCGAGACGCCGAGCACCATGATGCGCGGGTTCTTCTTCTGCTGCTTGACGATGTTGAGTGCCTGGATGTCCTTCCTCAACTGGCCGAGCGCGACGATGGCCTTCACTTTGATGCGATAGATGCCGCCCTCGCCGTTGTTGTCGCCGACGATTTCGTAGGTGCGAACATAGCCCTTGGTTGCGGCGTAAATCCTGTCGTCGAGCAACTGGAAGTTCTGCGTCATCGTCTCGGAGTCCACCACCGCGCCAACGCCTTTTTCGACGGCGGAGCGCAACGCCCTCTGAATGGCCTCGTCACGCGCCTTGAGATCGGCGCCGGCGGCGCGGCCTTCCGCGACGACTTCTTGTTCGGCTATGGGTGCCTGCGCGTAGGCGCTCACCATCAATAGCACTGCCAGCAATGGAAGGGCTTTGCGAATCATGTTGAATCTCCCTGCCAGCCATGGCGCAGTTCGGGCGCGGGCTGGCGCTGCACGGCGGACTACTTCACCACTTCACGTTGTTCGACAACCGGGCCTTCGCGAATGACGCGCTTTTCCACATAAGGCTCATCACAGCCAATCGTCACAAACGCGGTCACCGCCAGCATCAACCACAGAAAGATATTTCCTTTGATCATGATTCATTCTCCTTAGATTCAAACTACGCGGGCACAATCTATCATACGGCGTCAGCAGGGCAATGGATTTCGGTAAACATGTCCCCTTCGACGACAGAATCAGCGCCGTATTCAATCGTTGCCGTGGGTTTGTGTCCCGTAGGACATGCGTCTCGGCTGTCCTACTTTGCTTGCCGCAGATGCGCCAGCAGCGCGCGGTATTGCTCGGCCAGACCCTGCTCGATGGGCTGGTGGCGGGCGTAGGGCGCCTTGAAATAAAAGCTCAGCCACTCTTGCGGTCCGCGCTCGCCGCGGCGCGCGGCGAGGTCCATGAACCGCACCAGGTCCACCACCAGCGGCGCGGCAAGAATCGAATCGCGGCAGAGGAAGTTCACCTTCAGCGCCATCGGTTTGCCGAGGAAACCGACGAGGTCAATATTGTCCCACGCCTCCTTGTTGTCGCCGCGCGGCGGGTAATAGTTGATCTGCACAAGGTGCGAGGGGACACGATAGCCGAGCATCTGGTCGAGCAGATCGCTCTTGCACTTTTCCTTCGCGCGGTGCGCGGCGGGATTTTTCAACGTGCGGCCGTCTTCGTTGCCGAGCAGGTTCGTGGAAAACCAACCCGCCACGCGCAACGACCGCGCGCGAAACGCCGGCGCGAGCACGCTCTTCATCATCGTTTGGCCCGTCTTGCCGTCCTTGCCCGCCAGCGGCACGCCCCGTTGCTCCGCCAGCTTGCGCAATGCGGGCAGCTCGTCGGCGATGTTCGGCGTGAAGTTGATGAACGGGCAGCCCGACTCGATGGCGGCGCGGGCGTAGATGGCTGACGCCCCGCGCTTGCCGGCCGGCTCTGTCGAGGTCAGGTTGACCACGACCACGCGCGCGAGGCGATGCTTGCGCTGAAATGCGGCAAGATCGCGGCGGGCGGCGGCGGCACTCCAGCGCGCGGGCCAGGCGCGCAGCTTGCGCAGTGCGGGGGCAACGGGTTTGAGTTGTTCGGTGCCGACCACGTCGTTGCGGACGGCGGCTTCGTGTTCGTTCTCCAAGCGTGGGTCCCAGCCGCCGAAGACCAGACGGTCCAACGGCGCCAATGCCACCATCTTCTGCACGGCGGGGTCTTCACTCAACAGCCCGATCGGCTCCGCCAGCCCGCGCCGGATCAACTCAACCCCGGCCACGACCGTGGACGCAACCGCGCCATTCAATCCTGCTATGACTACTCCGATTTTTTCGCTCACATCCGGCAGGGTGCCTCATCCCGGCCCGGCCTGCAAGCGCGGGGTTGGTTAGGAGAATAGCGATTACGTTGTGTTTCCGCGGGAGTCCTCTGCAATGTGGGTGGCGACTCGCTGGCAGCAGAAGCGTGTTTCCTCGCGACGAAAAACGGGGCTTCTGTTATCCTGCGGTGGACGGTCGTTGGACGGAATTCTGGTTCTTGGAAATCAACGAAGGATGACATGGATACTCGTTTGAATCGTCGGGATTGGATGAAGGCAACGGGTCTGGTCGCGGGCGCGTGGGCGACGGGCGCGGTGAAGGCGTCGGCGGCGGAAGCACCGGGCGCGGGAGCCGCGGCCCGAGCGGGTCAAGGCTCGGTCGTGTTCCAGCGGACGATCCCGGTGCGGCATGAGGTGGATGTTTTTGTGGCCGGCGGCGGGCCAGCAGGAACAGCGGCGGCGGTGGCGGCGCGCAGCCAGGGAGCGAAGGTGTATCTGGCGGAAGGACATTCGTGTCTGGGCGGGATGGGGACGGCGGGCCGGGTGCCAGTGTTCATGCAAGTGAGCGACGGGGTGAATTTTCTCGCGGGCGGTTTCGGCAAGCAGGTCGTCGAGCGACTGGCGAAAGAGAAGGGCCTACGCGGGCCGGCACATGACATCGAGGCGTTGAAGCGTGTGTATGATGCGATAGTGGGGGAGTCGGGCGCGGTTTTCACGTTTCACACGAGCTTGATCGGGGTGGAGGCGGAAGGCGGGCGGATTTCGCATGTGATCTGCGCGGCCCCGAGCGGGATATTTGCAGTGCGGGCGAAGGTGTATGTGGACGCGACGGGCAACGGGGACCTGGCGGCGTGGGCGGGCGCGACGTTTGAGAAGGGCGGCGCGGCCGGACAACTCATGCCGGGGACGCTGTGCAGCTTGTGGAGCGATATTGATTGGAAGACATGGTTGGAGAGCCGGCCGAAGGGCCCGCAGCCCGACGGGCACATGTTGGAGAAAGCGTTTACGGACGGGGTGTTCACGGTACGCGACGAGCATCTGACGGGGATGCATCGGCTCGGCGAGACGCTCGGCGCGGGCAACATCGGCCATACGTTTAACGTGGACGCGACGGATGAGGTATCGCTGACGAAGGCGCTGGTGGCGGGCCGCAAGAGTCTCAAGGAGTATGAACGCTATTACCGGGAGTATCTGAAGGGGTTTGAAAAAACGCGGCTGGTGGCTACCGGCTCGTTGCTCGGTGTGCGCGAGACGCGGCGGATCATGGGCGACTACGTGTTGTGTCTGGCGGACTACAAGAAGCGGGCGACGTTCCCCGACGAGATCGGCCGCTACGCCTACTCGATTGACATCCACCCGCTGCGTCCCGGCAAGGACACCTACGTGCAACATCGCAAGGAGTTCGACAACACGTTTCGCTATGGCAAGGGTGAGAGTTATGGCATTCCCTACCGCATCCTGACGCCGCGCGGCATGGAGAATCTGCTTGTGGCCGGGCGTTGCGTGAGCGCGGACGTGATGGTGCATGGTTCCATTCGTGTGATGCCGGGTTGCTTTATCACCGGCCAGGCGGCGGGTATGGCCGCGGCGATGGCCGGCCACCAGAACCTGTCGGTGCATCGCCTCGACGTGAAGGATCTCCAGCGGCGGCTTAAGGATTTTGGCGCGTTCCTGCCAAACGCATAATGACCGCCTGTGTTGTGCTGGCGGCTTGCGTGGCAGGTTCGTGGTATATTCGTAGGACACAGTGAGAACGACGCGGACAGGCAAAGGTGCATCGGGGCTGGAATCGCGGCTGCGCGCGATGACCAGGAAAGGCGCACTCTACGAAGAACTGCCTGAGAAGGCGGTGCGTTGTGTCGCGTGCGCGCATCGCTGTCTCGTGGCCGACGGACAGGCGGGCAACTGCCGGGTGCGCTTCAATGAAGGCGGTGAGTTGCGGGTGCCGGCGGGCTACGCGGCAGGACTGGCGGCGGACCCGATTGAGAAGAAACCGTTCTATCACGCATTGCCGGGTTCACTGGCGTGCAGCTTTGGAATGCTCGGCTGCGACTTTCACTGCGACTTTTGCCAGAACTGGGTCAGTTCGCAGACGCTGCGCGATACGGACGCAGGAGGGGACGTGTTTGAGATCAGCGCCGGGCAGATCGTGGACGTGGCGCGGCAGCGCGGGGCGCTGTCGGTGTCGAGCACTTACAACGAACCGCTCATCACGAGCGAATGGGCGGTCGAAGTTTTTCGCGTGGCGCGGCAGGCGGGATTGGCAACGAGTTTTGTATCGAACGGCCACGGCACTCGCGAGGTGGTGGATTACCTGCGGCCGTGGGTGGATTTCTACAAGGTGGACCTCAAGACGATGAACCCGGCGAATTATCGGAGGCTTGGAGGCCGGCTGGAGCCGGTGCTCTCGACGATCCGGTTGCTCTACGAACGCGGCTTCTGGGTGGAGTTGGTAACGCTGGTCGTGCCGCAGTTCAACGACAGCGAGGAGGAAATGCGCGACATCGCCCGGTTTATCAGAAGCCTTTCACCCGACATCCCGTGGCATGTGACAGCCTTCCATGGCGACTACCGGATGAGCGACCGCCGCGACGCGCGCGCGCAACAAGTGGTGCGCGCGGCGGAGATAGGGCGCGAGGAGGGATTGCGATTTGTCTATGCCGGCAACCGGCCGGGGGGTGTTGGCGATTGGGAGAGCACTCGCTGCCCGGGATGCAATGCGTTGCTCATCGAGCGCGCCGGTTTTACCGTCCTGCAAAACAACCTGAGGGGTGGCCGTTGTCCCAAGTGCACGATGGCCATTCCCGGCATCTGGACGATGGAGGATGTCGAGGCGGCGCGGGCTTGTGGCCGGCGCGACGTGGCGAAACTGGATATCGCAACGCTGGTGGCCGAAGCCGAGAAGAAGTTTGGGCAGGCACCGGGTGACTCTACAGAGCGTGCGGATTGACGCCGACACCGACGATGGAGCAGGCGACGATGGGATTGAGGCCAAGCTCTTGCGCCTTCTCGTAAAGTTCCGGGGAATCCGCGCCGGGATTGAGCCAGAGTTCCTTGCAGCCTTTCTTTGCGATTTCGTCCACGAGCTTCATGCCGACCGCCGGCGGCACGTAGAGGCTGACCTTGTCGAGTGCGGCAGGGATGTCGAGCACCGAGCGAAACACTTTCAGGCCCTCGATGGTTTGCTCGGTCGGATGGACGGGGAAAACGTCGTGGCCTTGTTGCAGGAAGGCGCGCACAGCTTTGTTGCCGAACTTCTCCCTGTTCGTGGACGCTCCAATGACCGCGACGGTTGGATGGCTCATGGTTGACGTTGTACTGCACGCAATCTGCTGCATTCCACAACAGAAAACAAGTAGCAGCGGATTGGAATCGTCACGCTTAACTTCCATTTCAGTCCTGTCGCAGCCTTTTCTTGCACAATGGGACGGGGCGGGGTAAAGAAACTGGCGCCGCATGAAGATACTTCGACGAAAAAGCGCAGCCTCACTCCAAAACGAGGTTGCCCACGATCACCGGCTCCGTCGTGCCTTGGGGCCGATCAACCTCACCATGCTGGGCATTGGTGCCATCGTCGGCGCGGGCATCTTCGTGCTTACCGGTCAAGCCGCCGCGAAATATGCCGGCCCGGCCATCGTGCTTTCCTTTATCCTTGCCGGCACCGCCTGCGCGTTTGCCGGCCTGTGCTACGCTGAGTTTGCGGCCATGATCCCGGTCTCCGGCTCGGCTTACACGTATGGCTACGCCACGCTGGGCGAGTTGGTTGCCTGGATCATCGGATGGGACTTGATCCTGGAGTATCTATTTGCGGCCTCGACGGTCGCGGTGGGCTGGTCAGGTTATGTCGTGTCGTTGCTCTACGACCTGAACATCTATATTCCACCCTCGCTTTCTGCAGCCGCCGGCACGCGTCTCATCGAGATTCCCACGGCAGTGGCGGCGGCGTGCAAGATGAAATCCGGTTGGGAGCCGGTCAGCGATGCGCTGCTGGAGCAAGTCAAAGCGGTCGGAACCGATCCCGCTACGCTCGGTCACGCCACCGCAGTCTTCAACCTGCCGGCGGTCATCATCATCGTTGCCGTCACCGGGCTGCTTGTCATCGGCATCAAGGAATCCGCCTGGTTCAACAACCTGGTCGTGGCGATCAAGATGCTCGTCATTCTCGCGTTCATTGGCGTCGCCGTGTCCTACGTGAATCCGGCGAACTGGCACCCGTTCATTCCGGCGGCGGAAGGACCGGGCCAGTTCGGTTGGGGCGGGATACTGCGGGCGGCTGGCGTGATTTTCTTCGCCTACATCGGTTTTGACGCCGTGTCCACCGCAGCGCAGGAGGCCAAGAACCCGCAACGCGACATGCCCATCGGCATCCTGCTTTCGCTGGCCATTTGCACCGTGCTCTACATTGTTGTCTCGCTGGTGCTGACGGGCGTGGTCTCCTACACGCGGCTCAACGTTCCTGCGCCCATCGCTGTGGCGGTGGATTCGCTCGGACCGGCGGTGTCGGGATGGATGGGGCCGGTGATCAAGATTGGCGCCATCGCGGGCCTCTCCTCGGTGATTCTGGTGATGATGCTCGGTCAGCCGCGGATTTTCTACGCCATGTCCAAGGACGGCCTGCTGCCACCGATATTCAGCTCGGTGCATCCGCGGTTCCGCACACCGTGGCTGGCACAGATTCTCACCGGCGGCGTGGCCATGGTGTTTGCGGGCTTCTTCCCTATGGACATTCTGGGCGAACTCGTTTCCATTGGCACTTTGCTGGCCTTTGCAATCGTCTGCGCGGGCGTGTATGTGCTGCGGTTTACCGATCCGAAGATCAAGCGCCCGTTCCGCACGCCGGCCTACTGGTTGGTGTGCCCGCTGGGCGTGTTCTTCTGTTTCTGGCTCATGGCCGGCCTGCCGATGGACACTTGGCTGCGACTCGTGATCTGGATGTCCATCGGGTTGGTGATCTATTTCGCCTATGGATTCCGCAACTCGAAGCTGGCTGACAAGAGCTTGCGTGGGGGAGTAAAGTAACCGTCTGCGAAACAAGGCAGACCGCCCAACAGGAAAACGAACATGGCAAAGACTTACCGTTTCGGCATCGTCGGCTGCGGCATGATCTCGGAGTTCCACGCCGCCGCCATCAAAGACATTCCCAACGCCAAGCTCGTGGCCGTCACCGACGTGCGCGAAGCCTCGGCCAAACGCTTCGGCGAGGCCAACCAATGCGCGTGGTTCACCGACTTGGACAAGTTCTGCGCGCACGACATGGATATCGTCACCATCTGCACGCCCAGCGGCCTGCACATGGACTCCGCCGTCGCCGCCGCGAAGGCCGGCAAGCACGTCATCGTCGAAAAACCGTTGGAGATCACCCTCGAACGCTGCGACGCCATCATCAACGCCGCCGCCAGCACGGGCGTCAAGATTGCCACTGTTTTCCCGTCGCGCTGGAGCGAGTGCAACCAGCTTCTGAAGCAGGCCATTGGCAGTGGCTGGTTCGGCCGGCTCACGCTTGGCGACGCTTACGTGAAATGGTGGCGCACACAGGAATACTATGACGCCGGCGGCTGGCGCGGCACTTGGAAGATGGACGGTGGCGGCGCGTTGATGAACCAGTCCATTCACAACGTGGACCTCCTCCAGTGGTTCATGGGCGACGTGGCGAGTGTCTCGGCTGTCAGCGGCCTGCTGGCGCATGAGCGCATCGAGGTGGAGGATACCGCCGTGGCGGCGCTCCAGTTCAAGAACGGCGCGCTCGGCACCATCGAGGGCACCACCGCGGCCTTCCCTGGCATGCTGAAGAAAACCGAAATCCACGGCGACAAAGGCACCGTCATCGTCGAGCAGGACGACATCCTCTTCTGGAAGTTCGCCGGCCCCACACCGGTGGACGCGCGCGTGGCGGAACTCATGTCGCAGCGCAAGTCCGGCACCGGCGGCGCAGCCGACCCCAAGGCCATCAGCTACATCGGCCACAAGAAACAGTTTCAAGATTTCATCCACGCCATTGAGACCGGCGGCAAGCCGTTGGTGGACGGCAGGGAAGGGCGCAAGTCCGTCGAGATCATCCTCGCCATCTACCAATCCGCAAAGACCGGCCAGCGCGTGAACCTGCCGCTGTGAGGAGTTGTCGTGTCGGCCACCCCGGCCGACGAGCCGTGTAGGAGTATTCCTGCTCTGGACATTTGGTGGTTGCATACTAGGTTGCCGCGGAAATGTGGGAAGGAATACCCGATTGGAGTGCGGCAAATATGAATGAAGATGTGGGAGGGGGATCAGTCGCGGGCAATCTTGGTGACATCAGTGTGCTGCGACCCTTGATGGATGGTTCTTCGGACCTGTTTCATGATTGCATGAAATCTGGACAGTGTTTGTTGCGCCCCCTGGTTGACAGCTTCCCCGACCATATCTATGTGAAAGACACGGCCAGCCGGTTCTTGGTTGTGAACCTCGCGACGGCCCGCCTCTTTGGAGCGGCTGCGCCGGGCGAGATCATCGGCAAGACTGACTTTGACTTTTTCCCGCGCGAAGCGGCGGAGCAGTTTCGCGCCGAGGAACAGGCGCTGATGGAGTCGGCGCGGGCGCTGGTCAACCGCGAGTCATCCATCACCGATTCTTCAGGCAACACCCGGTGGTTGCTGACCATCAAAATGCCTTTGCGCGACGATCACGGCCGGATCGCGGGCTTGCTCGGCGTGAACCGGGACATTACCGATTACAAGCGAGCGGAAGAACAGCTTCTGTTGATGGGACGCGCGGTGGAACAGAGCGCAACGCTGGTGGTCATCTCCAACAGCCGGGGCGATATCGAATATGTCAACCCCAAGTTCACTCAAGTCACTGGCTACACTTTGGAGGAAGTCAAAGGCAGGAACGTTCGCATCTTCAAATCAGGCCGCACGCCTCAGGAGGAATACGCGCGGTTGTGGGAATCCGTCTCCGCTGGCCGGGAATGGCGGGGCGATTTCTGCAACCGGAAGAAGAACGGTGATTTCTACTGGGCCTCCGCCACCATATCGCCCATCAAGAATACGGAGGGCGTCATCACACATCATGTTTCCGTGCAGGAAGACATCACGGAACGCAAGCAGGCCGAACAGCAACTGCAACGACTTAACGAGGACCTGATCCGCAAACAGCAGGAGCTGCTCACCGCGATGGGGCAACTCAAGGCCGCCCAGATGCAGGTTGTCGAATCCGCAAAGCTGGAGACCATCGGGCGCCTGGCGGCGGGCGTTGTTCACGAGGTCAAGAACCCGCTTTCCGTCCTCAAGCTGGGCATTGATTATCTTTTGCGGCAGCCCAGCGGTGAGACGGCCGACACCGCGCAGATGCTGCGCGACATGCAGCACGCCGTTCAACAAGCTTCGAACGTTGTGGGAGAACTCCTGTCCCTGGGCAGGACGCAGGAACTGACCATGGAAACGGTCAACATGCACGACGTGCTGGAGAGCGCCTTGACGCTCTTGCGTGTGTCGCTGGCAGAGGGTCACATCAAGGTTATCCGTGAATTGGCCCCCGGTCTGCCGGCGCTGCGGTTGGACCGGCGAAAGATCGAGCAGGTGTTCATCAACCTCGCCATGAACGCGGCACACGCCATGGCTGGTGGCGGCACGTTGACGGTGCGCACGCGTGTCAAACAATTCGACCCGGCTGAGGCGGGCGCGAACTGCGGCCCGCAATCGGATTCACAATTCCGGCCGGGCGACACTGTGGTGGTGGTCGAAATGGATGACACGGGCGGCGGCATACCTGAAGACAAGCTGTCGAAGGTGTTTGATCCGTTCTTCACCACCAAGCCTGAAGGCAAGGGCACGGGTTTGGGTTTGACCGTGTGCAGAACCATTATCGGCGTTCACGGTGGTTCGTTGCACATCTGCAACCGCCCGGAAGGCGGCGTGCGCGTTTCTGTCATGTTCAAAGCGTGATCCCGCTCCGTTGGATCCGCGCCGACTCGTGACTGGGTGCGGAAAACTCTCGCTGAAGTGCTGGCGGAAGGTTCGGTCAAATGCGAGTCGCGATAACCAGCTTTTCAAGCTTGCGCTGCCCGCAGCGAGCGGCTAGTTGAAACGACACTATGTTTTCACATGTTGTCATCTTCTGGACGGACCCGAGCAAACCCAAGGCGGCGGACGCGTTGATCGCCGGCATGGAGAAATACCTGAAACCGATTCCCGGCGCGCTGAGCTTCCACGTGGGGCGGATGGTGAAGAGCGACCGGCCTGTGGTGGAACAGACCTACGCCGTGGCCTTGAACCTCCAGTTCCCGAACAAGAAGGCGCAGGACGATTATCAGGTGCATCCGAAGCACATCGAGTTCGTCGAGAAGGTCTTCAAGCCGAATTGCTCGAAGGTCGTCGTTTACGACTTCGAGTAAAGCGGACGGGACGGTTCACCGCAGAGGCGCGGAGAGCGCGGAGTTTTTTAAGGGTGGGGCGGAGCGTCCCGCCGAGCCGATTTCCTTGCCTGTGATGGTGGCGGCCTGCCGGAGCGCCGGGCCTTGCCGCAAGTCTCTGCGCCGTCTGCGCCTCTGCGGTGAACTTTCCGCCTCTGCTTTTCTCTCTCCATCGTTATGGACGCCACCGCGCACTTGCGGTAGAGTTCGCGCCCACGATTTCAGAACGCTGCTATCAACCAAGGAATGACGGAGAGCACCATGAAGAATATTGAGAAAAGTTACCAACTGGCCGCGGAACGTTATACCGAAATGGGCGTGGACGCCGACAAAGCCCTCAAATGGCTCGCGTCGGTGCCGGTCTCGCTGCATTGCTGGCAGGGTGATGACGTGGGCGGGTTCGAGAAGCTCGGCACGGGCCTCGGCGGCGGTCTGGCCGCGACCGGCAACTACCCTGGCAAGGCCCGCACGCCCGCAGAGCTGCGCGCCGATGCGGAGAAGGCGCTCTCGTTGATCCCCGGCAAGCACCGCTTCAACCTCCACGCATTCTACGGGGAGTTCGGCGGCAAGAAGGTGGACCGTAACGAGATCACGCCGGAGCATTTCAAGGGATGGATCGAGTGGGCAAAGAAGCTCGGCCTCGGGCTGGATTTCAACCCGACGTTCTTCTCGCACCCGAACGCGGCGGAGAACTTCACGCTCTCGCACGCCGACAAGGGTATTCGCAAGTTCTGGGTGGATCACGCCATTGCCTGCCGCAAGATCGGTGGGGCCATCGGCAAGTCGCTCGGCAAGACGTGCATCACGAACTTCTGGATTCCAGACGGCATGAAGGACATCCCGGTGGACCGCGTCGGCCCGCGCAAGCGGCTCACGGCGTCGCTCGATGAAATCTTCGGCGTGCCGGTGGACTCGAAGTTCAATCGCGATTCGGTGGAGGGCAAGCTGTTTGGCATCGGCTGCGAAAGTTACACGGTTGGCTCGCACGAGTATTACCTCGGCTACGCTGTTTCGCGGCAGAAGCTCTTCACGCTCGATACCGGCCATTATCACCCGACGGAGACCATCACGGACAAGATCAGCTCGGTGTTCCAGTTCCTGCCGGAGATTCTGCTCCACGTCAGCCGCGGCGTGCGCTGGGACAGTGACCACGTCGTCATCCTGAACGACGACCTCCAGGCGCTCGCGCAGGAGTTGGTGCGCGGCGACTACCTCGACGAGACGCACATCGGGCTGGATTACTTCGACGCGAGCATCAACCGCATCGCGGCGTGGGTCATCGGCACGCGCAACATGCTCAAGGCGTTGTTGCAGGCGATGCTGGAGCCGGCCGCGAAGTTGCAGTCGGCTGAAGAGAGTGGCGACTATACGAGCCGGCTGGCGCTGATGGAGGAAGCGAAGACGCTGCCCTTCAGCGCGGTGTGGGATTACTATTGCGAGAAGTCCGGCGTGCCTGTCGGTGAAGCGTGGCTTGCCGAAGTGAAGCAATACGAAAAAAGCGTGCTCTCGAAGCGGAAGTAAAGGCGAACTTGGCCCGCTAAACACGCGAAAAGACGCGAAAGGCAGGCAGGAAATGTTTTCGTGTGTTGAGCGTGTTTAGCGGGCAGTCATTTGTGCTGAAGGAGTCATCATGAATCCAGCGGAAGCAGCAACCAACCCGGCGCTCGGCGTCCTCATTTTCGCGCTCGGCGGTCTGGCGGGCGCGGTGTTCTACCTGCCGTTCAAGAAGGTCAAGAACTGGGCATGGGAGAGTTACTGGGCTGTTTATGCATTGGCGGGTCTGGTCATTGTGCCGTGGGCGCTGGCGTTTGCCACGTCGCCCAACGTCTGCAAAGTGCTTGGCGCGGCACCCGGCAAGGAGTTGTGGTATTGCTACGCCTGCGGCGCGATGTGGGGCGTCGGCGGCCTGACGTGGGGCTTGATGATCCGCTATCTCGGCGTCGGTCTCGGTCTGGCGCTCGGCTGTGGCATCTGCTCAGCGGCGGGGACGCTCGTCCCGAAGATATTGAAAGGCGAGTTTGGCCAATTGCTCGAACCGGGCTCGGGCATCGCGTCGTTCGTTGGTGTGCTGGTATCGCTGGCGGGTATCGTGATGGTCGGTATGGCGGGCATGTCGAAGGAAAAGGAACTGCCCGAGGAGGAGAAGAAGAAGGCCGTTGCGGAATACGATTTCAAGAAGGGCATCCTCGCGGCGTGTTTCTCCGGCTTGATGAGTTCCGGAATGGGCTGGGGTCTCGTGGGCGGCCCGACCTTGCAGAAACTGGCAGAGACCACCGTGCCGGTCACAACGACGACTTGGAGTGGCATACCGGTGCTCGTCGTGGTGCTTCTTGGCGGTTTCACCGTCAATTTCCTCTGGTGCATCTTCCTCAACGTGAAGAATAAGACGACCAGCGACTACCTCAAGTCCGGCGCGCCGCTGGCAGGCAACTTCCTGTTTGCGGCGATCGCGGGCGCAATTTGGTGCTCGCAGTTCATCTGCTTCAAGACCGGCGAACCGGCGATGGGCAAGACCGCCTACGTCGGCTGGGCCTTGCTGATGGCCTCGGCGATCATGTTCAGCACGCTCATCGGCATCTTCATCGGCGAATGGAAAGGCACGAGCGGCAAGACGCGCCGCCTGCTCACCATCGGCCTCGTGCTGTTGCTGCTCTCCGCAGTCGTCTCCGGCTACAGCGGGTCGCTGAAGTAGGCGCATCCGCTCACAGTAATGAGCGATCAGCCGCACTCTCACGACCCGGTCGAGGAATTCGAGCGCGAGCCAGTGCCGGCGCGCGCGTTGCTCGGGCTGAAAAGCTACGTGGGTCAGTTTGCTGGCGAACACGTCGCGGGCACTGAACTGATGATCGGCCCGCTGTTCCTCGCCGCGGGCGTTACTGCATTCGACCTCATCGTCGGCTTGCTCGTTGGCAACCTGCTCGCGGTGCTGAGCTGGACGTTGTTCACCGCGCCGATCGCGACGCGGGTGCGGTTGACGCTCTACTACCAGCTCGAAAAAATCTGCGGCCGCAAGCTCGTCACCCTCTACAACGTCGCCAACGGCGTCATGTTCACGTTCCTCGCCGGGGCGATGATCACGGTTTCGGCCACCGCGCTCGGCGTCTGGTTCAAGTTCCCGATGCCCGGCTTCGGCGACCTGATGCCCAACAGCCTCGGCTGGGTGGTCGCGGTGCTCGCGGCGGGCACGCTGTTCTCGTTTGTGGCGGCCTACGGCTACAAGTTTGTCGCGGAGTTTGCGAACATGGCCGTGCCGTGGATGGTGGTGGTGTTTGTCGCGTTCGGCATCATCGGCCTGCGCGAACTCGGCCTGACCTCCCTCGGTGATTTCTGGCATGTCGCGCAGACCGTTATCTGGAAGGGTGGGGCACCGATGCCGGGCCAGGTGAAGTTTACGTTCTGGCACGTCATGTTCTTCGCGTGGTTCTGCAACATGGCGTGGCACATCGGCATGGCCGACCTCTCGCTGTTCCGCTACGCGAAAAAGTCATGGTATGGCGTCGCCTCTGCCGCCGGGATGTTCATCGGCCACTTCATGGCGTGGATCGCCGCCTCGATCCTTTACGCGCTGCAACTGAATCAGGACCCATCCAACACCGCCGTGTTGCCCGGCCCGCTGGCGTATCGCGCGTGTGGCATCGCCGGCCTGCTCTGCGTCATCGCCGCTGGTTGGACCACCGCCAACCCGACGCTCTACCGCGCCGGCCTCGCTTTCCAATCGCTCGTGCCTTCGTCGTCGCGGTTCCGGGTGACGCTGCTGACTGGCCTCGTGGCGAGCGTCACCGCTATCTTCCCGTTGGTGACGATGAAGCTGCTGGATTTCGTCGCGCTATGGGGAATGATCCTGATGCCGATGGGCGCGGTGATCTTCGTGGACTTCTGGCTGCTGGAGCGGTTCGGCCTGCGCCGCAACTATGCCGAGGCCACTGGCGCGACGTTCAACTGGGCTGCCGGCCTCGCGTGGTTGCTGACGATGGCCGTTTGCACCGTGCTCGTGCAGTTCGCCGGTGTGCAAATCTATTTCGTCAGCCTCCCCGGCTGGTTTGTGGCAGCGATTCTTTACATCGCGCTGAGTAAGGCGTGTCAGAAAACGCGAACGGCCTCTCATGGCAGCACGTCACATTAAGGAATTGGATCGTGACACCCATTCTTGCTGACGTTGGAGTGCCGATGATATTCCTGCAGATGCCCTTGATGGTAGCGGCTCTTATTCCGGTTGTCTTCGTTGAAGCCTTGCTCGTTCGTCGCTGGTTGCGTTTGCCGCGTGGAACCGTTTTCGCCGGAGTCGCTGTTGCGAATCTTGCCTCCACGCTTCTGGGTGTTCCTTTGGCTTGGCTTGCTATGCTCGCAGTGGAGTTTATCGTTGGCTTGCCTTTAAGTCTTACGCTGGATCACTTGCACTCAAATCTCAACTCGCCAGTTCTGGCTCTCCTAGGTTGTGTGATCGGCAGTGCATGGTTGCCACCAGCCGAGACGCAGATGCACTGGATGATTCCGATGGCTCTAACGTCCTTGCTGGTAGCGTCATTCTTTGCATCCGTATGGCTGGAACGTCTTGTCTGCGTTAGGTGGTGGCAGACTTCAGATGCGACATCGGTGCGGCGTGCCGTTCTCAAGGCCAATGGTGCTTCTTACCTTGTGCTGTTCCTGTTGGCTTGCGGATGGACGGGCATTGAGTTGCTCCCCGAGAGATTCTTAGCGGGCGGATCTGCTGGAAAGGACGAGGCAAATTACAGCGCCACGACCGTCCGCGACAAAATTGTGGCGGCAGCGCCGAACGGCTGGAGCTTGACCGAGCTGGCAGACGATCAGAAGGAATGGTTCAAGGAGTATTTTGGAAACGCGCGCATTCTGCATTTTCTCCTGGTTGGACCTGAATCGCGTTGTATTCGCTGGACGGATTCTACAGGAAAGGAGCACGAAGCTTGCGTTGCGAAGGAATGTCTTCATGTTTGGGTTGTTCCCGGAGATTTTGAAACCGATATCCCTCGGCTGGACTTCGGTAATGGCCTGCCCAAGCGTGTTGTTTCGTTAAAGGCGTTTCGTGTTTATGGTTATTCCAACGGTCAAATCGAGGACAAACCGAAGCTGGACGCGATCAGGAAGGGAGCTTCGGGGTCTTCGTGGTCAGAAGCTTCTTTATCCTGGAAACACTGGCGTCGAGACATTCAGGACAGTTTGAGAAAGTAACTTGAGAGTCATGAAATGCATTGCTGAAATCCACTCTTGGCTGGCGCTCGGCGTAACGCTGGCGCCGGCGTGCCTGTTCTTCGCGGACAAACTCGACCTCGCACAGGCGCAGGGGTGGATGCTCGCCGGCACGGTGCTGTGGTTTGTGGCCACGCCGTTCTGGATGGAACACAAGGCGTCGTGATGGCTGTTGGTCTCTTCGCCCGGTTGTATGAGACAGTTCAACAGGACTTTGTTGTGGTGCGTTTTGGCTGGGCTGGTTTGCATCGGCGCGTTGCTGCTTGTTTGGAATACGCAATGGAGGAGGACTTCGATGAACCCATTGAAAGAAGGAGAATCCGGATCCTATGTGGCATTGGCTGGCCGCCCAAACCCCGACCGCCTCACGCTTTTGTATATCCCCAGCCTCGCGGCGCTGTTGGTGAATGTGGAGGGCAAACTGGGACGCGAATTGACGCGCAAGGAGGTGGAGATTTTGCGCGACCAAGCCACCGTGATGGCCGCAGATCCGGAAAAGGTGCGCGTGCTGGAGGAAAAACGCCGCGGTTACAAAGACCTCGACCCGGCAAATGTTTGGGAAGAATATCAACGATTGCGCGCGCAGATGAAAAATGAGAACTGATGGCCGGTGTCTCACCATCGCGGATGACGCACAAAGCCTCTTGACCTCTGCTGCTGGAACCTTCACAAGAAACCTGACGACTATGAAAACCAAATTCTTTCTCATCCTGACTGCGCTCGCATTTGCTCTCGCGTCGGATTGCCCGGCTGCGCCGGTCAAGGCCGGTCTCACGCCCAGCCAGCTTCGCTGCGAGTACCTCGTCAACCCGCTGGGCATCGGCGAGACAACGCCGCGGTTGAGCTGGATGGTCGAGGCAAGTGGCAAGGGGGAATCGGCAAGGGGACAGCGGCAGGTGGCTTATCGCGTGTCGGTTGCCAGCAGTGAGGCGGCGCTGGGTGAGAAGACGGGCGACTTATGGGACAGTGGGAAGGTGGCGAGCGACCAAACGGCGTGCGTGGTTTATGCCGGCACGCCGCTCGTATCGGGCCAGCGTTGTTTTTGGAAGGTGAAGGTGTGGGATCGTCACGGCGTGCCGTCGGAGTGGAGCGCGCCGGCGACGTGGACGGTGGGGCTGCTGAATGCCGGGGATTGGAAGGCGGAGTGGATCGGCTACGACAAGGCTCGCTTGAACACCGAGTTGCCGGATGCGCCGCTGGAGGGCGCGAAGTGGATCTGGCACGCTGCCGATAAGCCGTTGGACGCTCCCCCGAGCCATCGGCTCTTTGTTACCACGCTTGCGTTGCCCGCCGATATCAAGATTGCCAAGGCCGAACTGCTCGCCTTGTCCGACGATAACTACAAGTTCGTGGTCAACTCGAACTTGGTCGCCAGCGGCACGGGATGGCAGCGCGCCAAGGCTGCCGACGTGACCCAGCGCCTCCACGCCGGCGACAACAGCTTGCGCGCGGAAGTCTGGAATGCCACCGAAGGCCCGGCGGGACTGATTGCCAGAATCGTTATCACTACCGCCGACGGGAAGAAGATCACGCATGTCACGGACAGTTCGTGGAAGACCGCCGCTTCGCCCGGCGCGAACTGGCACAAGCGCGACCTTGATATCGCAGCGTGGCCCGCCGCGCGCGTGCTCGGCGATTATGGAATGCAGCCGTGGGGGAAGGCGAAGCTCCTGTCAGTGACCTTGCCGCCGGTGCCGTTCCTGCGGACGGCCTTCCGCGCCGACAAGCCGGTGAAGTGCGCGACGCTCTACGCGACGGGGCTTGGCATCTTCGACGTGCATCTCAACGGCAAGCGCGTCAACGACTCCTGGTTCAACCCCGGCTGGACCGATTACACGAAGCGTGTCTATTACCGCGCCTACGACGTGACGAAGCTCATGCGCGCCGGCGACAACGCGCTCGGCGCGGTGCTGGCCGACGGCTGGTTCAGCGGCTATGTCGGCTACGGCAACAACCGCGACCACTACGGCAAGCTGCCGCGCGTGCGCGCGCAACTGAATATCGAATTTGCCGACGGCTCGACCGCGGTCGTTGGCACGGGGCCGAACTGGAAGGCTGCGACCGGGCCGTTGCTCGAAAGCGATTTCCTGATGGGCGAGACCTACGACGCGCGGCTCGCGATGGACGGTTGGGACGCACCCGGTTTCAATGACGGCAAGTGGGAACCGGTCGTTGTCGGCAGCACCGAACTGCATCGTTACGTCGGTTCCTATGTCGTCGGGCCGAAGGTGGAGGCGCATCCGGGGCCGCCGGTGGTCGCGTTTGCGGAGTTGAAGGCGAAAAAGATCACCGAGCCGAAGAAGGGCGTCTATGTGTTGAACATGGGCCAGAACTTCGCCGGCGTCGCGCGCCTGAAGGTAAAGGGCGCGCCCGGCCAGAAGATCGTGTTGCGATTTGCCGAGCGGCTCAATCCCGACGGCACCATCTACACGACCAACCTCCGCAGCGCGCGCTGCACCGACACCTACATCTGTCGCGGCGGCGGCTGGGAAACGTGGACGCCGCGGTTCACGTTCCACGGTTTCCAATACATCGAGATCACCGGCCTGAAACAAAAGCCCGCGTCCGATACGGTCGTCGGCCTCGCGCTCAGCAGCGACACGCCGGTGACGGGCCGGTTTGTCTGCTCCGACAAGATGTTGAACCAGCTCCACAGCAACATCTACTGGACGCAGCGGATGAACTTCATAGACATCCCGACCGATTGCCCGCAGCGCGACGAGCGGCTTGGCTGGACCGGCGACGCGCAGGTTTATGTCCGCACCGCCACGCTCAACACCGACGTGCAGGCGTTCTTCACCAAGTGGCTCGTGGACCTCTGCCAGGACAGCCAGCGCGAAGACGGCCAGTTCCCAATGGTCGCACCCGTGAAGGTCGCCGGCCCCGACGGCGGTCCCGCGTGGCAGGAAGCCGGCGTCATCTGCCCGTGGACCATCTACGAGGTCTATGGCGACCGGCGCGTGCTGGAGCGGAACTATGCGGCCATGTGCAAGTTCGTCGAATTCTGCAAAAAGCGCAGCACGCCGGAGCTGTTGCCACCGGCGAAATATCACTGCTTCGGCGACTGGCTCAGCATCAACGCCGACACGCCGAAGGACATCATCTACACCGCCTACTTCGCCTACAGCGCGAAGCTGCTCTCGCGCGCCGCCGAGGTGCTCGGCAAGACCAACGACGCCGGCAAATACCGCGACCTGTTCAACCAGATCAAAGCCGCGTTCAACAAAGCCTACGTCGCCGAGGACGGTCGCATCAAAGGCGACACCCAGACCTGTTACGTGCTCGCGCTGGTGGTCGGCCTGCTCGATGACGGGCCGGTAACGCGGACATTCCTGTCCGCGCCGTCGGCGGTGTCATCGGCATCAGGAGCGGACAAGAGTGTCCGCATTACGCCGCAGTTGAACGCCAAAGAACAACTCGCGGCGAAGTATCTAGTCGAGAACATCGAGGCTCGCGAATGCCATCTCTCCACCGGTTTCATCGGCACCAAGGACCTGATGCTGGCGCTGGCAAAGATCGGCCGCAACGACGTTGCTTACCGGCTCATTCACAACGACACGTTCCCGTCGTGGGGCTTCTCAATCAAACACGGCGCCACCAGCATTTGGGAGCGTTGGAACGGCTGGACGCCCGAGACCGGTTTTGGCGATCCGGGCATGAACAGCTTTGCCCACTACAGCTTCGGCGCGGTCTATCAATGGATGGTTGAGAACATCGGCGGCATCCGCAACGACGGCCCCGCTTACAAGAAGATCGTCATCGCCCCGCAACCCGGCGGCAAGTTGACGAGTGCCGACGTCCGCTACGACAGCATCCGCGGCCGCATTGAGACCGTGTGGAAGAAGAGCGGCGGCAAACTCACCCTCGATGTCACCATTCCTGCAAACACCACCGCCACCGTCCTCGTTCCTGCCAAGAACGCCGACGCCATCACCGAAAGCGGCAAGCCGTTGGCGAAAGCCCCCGGTGTGAAGTTCCTGCGCATGGAAGGCGACCGCGCCGTGCTGGAAGTGGAGGCGGGAAGCTATCGGTTTGGAACAGCGGTGAAATAGTGACGTAGTCCCGCAGGATTCTGGAACATTGCGGTCTGCGGGAAGAGCTGCGCGCCGCCGACTGAAGCGCAACCGGCCTTGCTGTTGCGCTACAAGGCTGGCACCGACTACCCGCTCGCACCGGAAGAACTGTAACGCTGCGGCTGAGAATTCAGAGTTGAGCGTTGAGAGCGTGTCGTGAGATTCACACAAAGGAGTATCGCGCTTGTGCAGTGGCAACCGCCACCTACAATGCCGCCGAAGCCACTGATGAGAACGAACACACAAACGAACCGGTCAGCGGAACGCGCGGCGCGCAAGATCTCCCCCAAATGCGTACACGTGGCAGTGTTGGTGGACACGACGGATGAATGGGGGCGGTCGGTCGTCCGCGGCATCGGCAAATACGCCATGGTGTGCGGATCGTGGCGTGTTTGGCTCTGGTCTTGGGGTCGAAATGCACCAGTGCCGCTAGCTGCAACGTGGGCTGGCGATGGAATCATAGCCGGCGTGTATAACGAAGGCATCGCCCATGCCCTCAAGGCAATCCGGAAACCGATTGTCAATGTTTCAATCAGCAGAACCCCGGGCTTGAACCTCCCGCGACTGACGACGGACTTCCGGATGGCAGCGCGCCTTGCGGCGGAACATCTGCTGAATTGCGGTCTTCGCCACTTCGCCTACTGCGGTCGGCATCGCGACATCTACGTGCAGAATTATTGCGCCGAATTTGTGGATGCACTGCGTAAAGCCGGCCACGATTGCCGGGTCTTCGAATCCGTCGAGGAAACAATCGACGCGTCAGATTCGAACGTGCGCCAGCCCGCTCTCAGTCGGTGGCTCATGGCGCTGCCGAAGCCTGTGGGTGTTTTCGCATGGCCGACCCACTTCGCGCGACAAGTGGTTTCCACGTGCAGGGAGACGAGGCTGGCCGTGCCAGAACAGGTGGCGGTGCTGGCCGGCGACGAGGACGATGTGCTTTGCCATATGTGTCATCCTCCGCTCTCAGGTGTTGCACTGAACTCGGAGAGAGTCGGTTACGAGGCCGCTGTGTTACTCCACAGGTTGATGCAGGGAAAACGGGCGCCGAAACAACCGATTTTCGTCGAGCCGATTGCGGTGGTTGCGCGTCAATCCACGGACATGCTGGCGATCAACGATGCGGATGTGGCGCACGCGGTGGCTTTCATTCGTGAAAACGCGGCGAGGCCGATTGGCGTGGCGGATGTGGTTCGATCGGTTTCGCTATCGCGCCGGCAATTGGAGTTACGCTTTCGCGCGGTCTTCGACAGGACCCTGGCCGCAGAAATCCGCCGGGTGCACCTTGAACGCGCAAAACAACTCCTTGCGGAAACGACCATGTCCATTCCAGTTGTTGCCGCGGGTTCAGGATTCGGCTCCTCGGAATACTTGGCCCGCGTTTTCAATCGGTGCATGGGGCTGGCACCGCATGAATACCGCGCCAAAGTTCACGGTCGGTGAAGCGGGCTGTCGCGCAATTATCCAGTTTTTTTGCGCAATATTACATTTGGCAGAGGAAATCCCACGGTGCTATTCGAAGATCAATGATTACCTATTGTTATCGGTTGCTTGAAGCATCTGCCATGATGCGCGTTTCAGTTTCCAGCGTCAGTCGCAGCGTCTGCCTGCTCGTTGCATGGAGCTGCATCGGTTGGCTTGAGGCGGCGGAACCAACAACGGCTCATGAACTGCGAGCGGTTGGCGCCGCTCCCGTGCTCCTTGTAGAGAATGGAGTCGCCCGCGCGACGATCCTGACTCCGGTGAAACCGTCGGAGGTCGTGTTGTTCGCCGCAGGCCAGTTGCAGGAGTATCTGAAGAAGATCTCTGGTGCCACGCTGTTGATCCGTGAGGGAACTGCGAGCGAGGCCGGACGGGCGATTGTCTTGGAAAAGGACGACCTCGACCCGTTACGGCGAGGGCTGGAGGTGGACAGCTTCGCCGTCAAGTGCCAAGGCAACCGCCTCCGATTGGCAGGCAACACAGACCGCGCCGTGTTATACGCCGCCTACGCCTTTTTGGAGTCCTTGGGCGCCGTGTGGCTGGAACCGGGCGAAGAGGGCGAAATCCTGCCGCGGATGCAGACCATCGTGGCAGATGCGCTCGACCTCAGATTCAAGCCGGCGTTCGATCTGCGCGGCGTGTGCGTTTACAATCGCGGAACAGGGAAGCAGACCCTGGACTGGATGGGGAAAATGCGGATGAATCTCGCCCTCTATCCTCCACCCGGGTTCCAGAAGCACGGAATTCTTCAGATGGCGGGGACCGGCCATGACTTTGCGACGCGTATGGGCCTGCCGAAGGATTGGCGTAAGGACCCGGCCAACGAGAACTACGTTGCCCTACTCAAAGGCAAACGCGCGACGCAAAGTGAGCATGTCGAACCTTGCATGTCGAATCCAGAAGCGCTCCACAGGCTTCTGGCCACATCACTCAAGTTCATCGAAGACCGGCCCGACACGTATATCTTCGACATGCGGGCCTCGGACAACGTGAACATTTGGTGTGAGTGCGAGAAGTGCCGAGACCAGACGCCCACGGACATTTATTTGAAATATGTCAACCACCTTGCGGCAAGGGTGCATGAGAAGTGGCCTCGTAAGAAGGTCTCCTTGATTGCTTATCACAACACGGCGTTTCCGCTGCGTGACACCTCCCCTGATCTGTCGCATGAGAATCTCGTTTTGTGGTTTGCGCCGATCAAACGGCCCTACCGACAGCCGATCAATTCCGTCACGCCCGGCGAGCAGACGAAAATGGAGTTCCCGTTGAACAAAGCCGTGTGGCCAACTACGGACAGCGGATGGGAACCGATCCTGCTCGCCTGGCAGAAAGTGTTCGCCGGACCCATCCTCGTGCTGGATTACTACCACTGGTCGGGACTTGCGGAAAGACGATCCGCATATTTTTACACCCGACCAAGCGTGATCGCGGCCGATTTGAAGCACTATCACGACTTGGGCCTTGCAGGTTCCATAGGCGTGGAACCCTGTCCTAGTCACCTACCGAACGGATGGAATCACTACCTGAAGGCCAAGCTGTTGTGGGATCCGTCGCAAAGCGTCACCGATTTGGAGCGTCAATACAGCGAGCTGTTCTACGGAACCAGCGCTGCCGCCGCCCTGAGGTGCTTGAAGGCGGCGGCCCACGTGCTGAATGCGGAGGTTGACGATGCAGAAAACGTATCGAAGCTGAAAGAAGTGGCTGGCACGTTCGTCGCCGAGGTGCGGGGTTGCGAGAAGACGCGGACCGTCGAAGAGAGGCTCAAACGAATCACACTGTGGCTCGACTATGTGACGTTGCGAAAAGAATACTTCTGCCGCGTGCGGGAGAAGAACAAGGAAGCTGCCGATCAAGCCAAAGCAGCTTTGGTCAAGCTCGTGGAGTCCAACCTCACTCAACTGACGCGATACCACAACGAGATTAAAGAGCTTCAAGCCCTGAAGCAGTAGGACATGCAGGCCAGGAGATCACCGGTGATTTGCCGGCCGGGGCCGAATGTGCAGACATAGGCCGACCCACTCAACATAGGAGACCATATTATTATGATTGATCAACAAACGATTATGATCCATCAACAAACGACTCGTCGGGGTTTCCTCAGGACTGCGGGACAGGCTGCGGGTGCCGTTGCCACTTGCTGTTTGGGCACCGCCTCGGCAGCGGCCGCGCCCGGTGCCGAAGGCGCCGGACGCCGCGGGACTCAACGCCTGAGTCTCGATCGTATTAAGCAGTTTGAATCCTTGGGTTATGGGATGTTCATCTCCTATGACATCGAGGCGTTCTGTCGCCACCACTTGCTGTCAAAGGATCTGACTGAGGACCAACTGAATGTGCCGCCGCAAACCTTTGCGCCGGACAAGCTGGACGTTGATCAATGGGTGTCGGTGGCGCGGGACGCAGGCATGAAATATGCCATCTTGACCGCCAAACGCTATTCCGGGTTTTGCCTCTGGCCGAGCAAACGCACCAACTACACCGTCGCCAACAGCGGCAACAAGACCGACATTGTCGAGAGACTCATCGCGTCGTGTGAGAAACGAGGGGTGCTGCCGGGCTTATACTACAACTCCTACGACATCCACCACCGTTTCGGGCGCCCCCACAAGGAAGGCTGGTCTTATACTACCTCGCGCTACCAGACGTTCATGACCGAGCAACTCACCGAACTGCTGACCGGTTACGGGCCGATTGCCGAGGTGTGGATCGACATGCCGGTGTGCCTCGGCCGCGGCTATCGTACGTTCCTCTACGAGCACATAGCACGGCTGCAATCCGACGCGGTGATCATGATGAACTTGGGAATACAGGATGGCACCGACATTGCCAAGAAGGTGGAGTGTTTCTGGCCAAGCGACCTCATTTCCATTGAGCGGCGGTTGCCTCCCGGCACGGGACATCGCAAGTGGTGGACCATTGAGGGCCGGGAATACTATCTGCCCGGCGAAGTTTGCGACTCCATCATGCATAATTGGTATTGGAGGGAAGGCGACAAGCCCCGGCGCGACGACAAGGTGTTGGCCCAGTTTCAGGCTTGTCGCGAACGCGGCGTGAATCTGTTGCTTGATGCGCCGCCCAACAATCATGGCGTCATTCCCCGGGTGACGGTTGAGGCCTTGATGCGACTCCGTCGCAGCGCCGGTATCTGAGACGCTGGCCGAAAAGGAGTCACTCGCGCGAGAGGGGCAGTCGCACAACATTCTTGTCCGTAGGACACCAGACATGCAGAACATGAACAAACGAACATTCATTCGCATCATGGGTGGCGTTGGGCTGACTTCGGTCTTGCCGTTCCGCTACGTGGTCGGCGCGGAGCCGGCGTGCGCGGGCAGCACTGGCGTGCTCGTGGAGGCTGCCGCTTTCGCGAAACCGGGCGGTTGGAAACTCGACACGCAGCATTATCAGCAGATGGGCGGCTGCTACTTGTTGGCGCACGGCATGGGCAAGCCCGTCGCTAACGCCAAAACCAAAGTCGTGTTCCCGAAAGCCGGCACGTGGCACATCTGGGTGCGCACGCGCAACTGGTGTCCCGGCGACTGGCAGACGCCCGGCCGCTTCAAGCTCCGCGTCGGCGGCGCGACCCTGGCGATGGAGTTTGGGACCGAGGGCGAGCGTTGGCATTGGCAGAAGGGTGGCGCGGTGGAGATCGCGTCGCGCGGGGCGGTACAGGTGGAACTGGAGGACCTCACCGGTTTCGACGGCCGTTGCGATGCGATTTATTTCGATTGCGAAACGTCGCCTGTTCTGCCGAACGACAACCTGCGCGAACTGGCCGCTTGGAAGGACCGGCTGGCTGGACGCGGGGGCCGGAAGATCAAGGAGCAGCAGTTCGACGTCGTCATCGTGGGCGGTGGGATTTCCGGTTGTGCCGCTGCTCTGGCCGCGAAGTCGCAGGGGCTAAAGGTGGCGCTCATCCAGGACCGTCCGGTTTTCGGTGGCAACGCGAGCGACGAGGTGCGCGTCCACACCATCGGCATTCCCGGCAAAGGCGCGAAGATCATCAGGACGATTGACACGCCGCATTATCCGAACGGTCACGCCGACGCGATCCTCGCGCAGCAGAAACGCGAGGCGACGATGAAAAAATCCAACGTCAGCCTCTTCACCCATCACATTGTCATCGGCCTAGAGAAAACCGGCGACCGCATCGCGAGCGTCGAGGCGCGCGAGGTGACGACGGGCGTCATCCGGCGGTTTCGCTCGCCGGTATTCATTGATGCAACCGGCGACGGCTGGCTCGGGTTCTGGGGCGGGGCGGAGTGCCGCTACGGACGCGAGGCGCACACGGAGTTCGGCGAGTTGTGGGACAAGCACGGCGATTTGTGGAGTCCCGCCAAGCCAGACAACCGCGTGATGGGCGCCAGCGTGCTGTGGAACTCCGAGAAGAGCGACCAGCCCAGCGAGTTTCCTGCCGTGCCGTGGGCAATACCGGTGTCCAAGGAACACAAGGCGATCAATGGCGAGTGGTATTGGGAATACTCGGCGAATCACCTGAACCAGATTGACGACGCGGAGCGAATCCGCGATCACGTGCTGCGGACCATCTACGGCTCGTTTGCGAACGCGAAGAAGGACCCGAAGAACGCCAACGTCGTGTTGAAGTGGGTGGCCTACGTCGGCGGCAAACGCGAGAGCCGCCGGCTCATGGGCGACTACATCTACACGATGCAGGACATGGCGCAGCGCCGCGAGTTTCCCGACGCGGTGGTGGAGGAGAATCGCGAGATTGATTCGCACTACCAACAGGCGGAGACCGGCTCGCCTTTGGACTTCCTCTCTAGGGCGTTGTTCTACAAAACGGGCGGCCTCTACTACATCCCGTTTCGCAGTCTCTACTCGCGCAACATCGCGAACCTGATGATCGCGGGTCGATGCTTTAGCTGCTCGCACATCGGTCTGGCCGGCCCGCGCGTGATGAAGACCTGCGGCCAGATGGGCATCGCCACCGGCTACGCCGCCGCGTTGTGCAAGAAACACTCTGCCACGCCGCGCGAAGTGGGCCAGCGGCACATCAGCGAACTGCGGCGACTGATCGGCTATGAGTCCGCGTAGAAATTCTCTGGAGGCGCAAATCATGAATCGTCGGGGTCACTCCCGACTCTTGGCGAACTGATGTCATTGATGCTGGCGCTGGCGAAGATTGGCCGCAACGACGTCGCCTGCCGGCTCATCCACAACGACACGTTTCCGTCGTGGGGCTTCTCCATCAAACACAGTGCCACCAGCATCTGGGCGAGATGGAACATCATGGAAGCCGCAGTTGTCTTGCCCGCTAAACACGCTAAACACACGAAAAGATGTGTGCCACGCCAGCGCGGGAATTCTCCACCGTTCATCAGGTCGGGTGAAGACCGTCTCT
>JACRJX010000036.1 GCA_016235595.1 Verrucomicrobiota bacterium | reverse complement strand
GTGAGCTTGCCCTTGACCTCCGGCAACACGAGGCCGACGGCCTTCGCCGCGCCGGTGGTGGAGGGGATGAGGTTGATCGAAGCGCTGCGGCCGCCCTTCCAATCCTTCTTGCTGGGGCCGTCCACGGTCTTCTGCGTGGCGGTAAAGGAGTGGACCGTCGTCATCAAACCTTCCTCGATGCCGAAACCTTCCTTGAGGAGGACATAAACGACCGGCGCGAGACAGTTGGTCGTGCAGGAGGCGTTGGAAACAACGTGGTGCTGGGCCGCGTTGTATTTGTCCTGGTTCACGCCCATGACGATCGTAAGGCAATCGCCCTTGGCCGGAGCGCTGATGATGACCTTCTTGGCGCCGGCAGTGAGGTGGCCTTTGGCCTTCTCGACGTCGGTGAACAAGCCGGTGGACTCGATGACGAGGTCCACGCCGAGCGCCTTCCACGGCAATTCCGCCGGGGTCTTGGCGCTGACGACCTTGATCTCCTTGCCGTTGACGACGAGCACATCGTCCTCAGCCTTGTCAGCAGCCGATTTCTTCGAGGAAACCTCGCTGTTGAAGCGGCCCTGGATGGAATCGTATTTCAGCAGGTAAGCGAGATTGTCCGCCGGGACGATATCGCCGACGGCGACGACTTCGATTTCCTTGCCGATGAGGCCCTTTTCCGCGAGCGCGCGGAAGGCCAGACGACCGATGCGTCCAAAACCATTGATTGCGACTTTGATTGCCATTGATGTCTCCTAAGTTAATTTATACGTGTTTCATGCCCGCCATTCTCTAGAAAGCGGAACCGCGGATACTATTAACGACACCCTGCCCCGTCAACGGAAAAGGCCGAAAAAACTGGGATTATGGAAACCGTCTGGGCACCCTTTTTCCGTGC
This sequence comes from Verrucomicrobiota bacterium, assembly GCA_016235595.1. Lineage (GTDB taxonomy): Bacteria > Verrucomicrobiota > Verrucomicrobiia > CAIQCK01 > CAIQCK01 > CAIQCK01. Next base: position 35,097 of record JACRJX010000036.1, on the reverse strand, counting down.
GGCCAGAGCAGTGAAGTAAATCATTTGGATTGAACGGACACCGCAGACAGGACGCCTTGTCACGGCGCGTCGGAACCCGCCGCGCCGAGGCCCATGATCTCAAACCTGTGGCCGTCGCTCTTCGGACTCTTCTCTTCGAGCAATTCGAAACGCACGCGATGGGAGCCCGGCTTCAGGTCACGCGCGACGACGGTCGTGTTGCGGTAGCCGCCCCAAGTCTGGTCGAACCAGCCATCGAGAGTCACTGGCGGGGCGTCGTCCACCTGTGCCTTCGCCCGGCCCATGGCCCGGCGCACGACGAAGTGCATCGAGTAAACGAGCCGGCCGGAGATTTCGAACTCGATCACACTACCGGGTTTCTCGCTGTGCCAGTTCTTCCAGCGCGCGTCGTAGGTCCAACCGTCGTTCTTGACCGGCTTGAGATCGCCCGCTTCCATCAGCGTGGTGCGCTCAAAAAGTTCGCTCAGCAAAGGCGATGGCACTGGCTCGATCGCTCGCAGCCGGCCGTCTGCTGGCAATTCCTTCAGCACCTTGTCGAGGAAGTGCGTAACAAGTTTCGCCGCGCACTCGTGGCCGGCGTCGTTCGGATGAACCACATCGGCCATCACGGCATCCCACTTGATTCTGCCGGCTTTGATTTCCGGCCAGAGCGCGTCGCGGAAGCTGATCATCGGCAGCGCGTAGTGCGTGCCGACTTTGGAATGCCACTCCTGTGCGTTGCCGCCGCCCTGATGCATCATGAAAAGCAGCAACAACGCCGGCTGGCCGGGCTGGCGCAGAATCTGGCGCGTCAAACCCTCCAGCGTTTCGGCGGCCTCGCGCGTGTTGCGGTCGTTGCAGGCATATTCCGCGATGACAAAATCCGGCCGCTGCGCCAACAGATCGCGTCGGGCCCGAAGCGCGCCGTAATTCGTCCCCGTCGCGCCGATGCCGGCGTTGACGAACTTGATTTCCGCTTTCGGGAACTGTTGCCGCCACCACGCGCCCACGAGTTCGCCATAGCGTTTCGGCGGTTTGCTTGCCTTCGCGCCCGCGGTGATGGATCCGCCGATGACGGCGACCGTCACGGTCTCTCCGCGCCGCGCTCGCGCCAGCGCGTGCTGGAGACGGGCGAGGTTGCCTTCGCTGACAAGCGCCCGCGGACACAGCGCAGCAAAGTTCGGCTTGTCGGCCGCGTCGTTGGCTAGCGCACTCCATGCACCGGGCACGGCAACGAGGAGCAATACGGCCAGCATCGAGTGATATGGATTCATGGAGAGATTCATAATTTGCTCATTGGCGAACGGACAAGGAAACGTAGCAACTCATCCGCCTGACACAAGCGCAGAAATCCCTGGAACACGAAGGACAATTGTAATTGACCGTGGCACGGCGAAGGCTTATGCGAAAAGCGCCTTGCGAAACCAGCGCCTGCGCCCCGGATGTGGCGTTGGAGATTGAGACAGTGTCGATATCGGCGACCCGCAGACTACTGGAAACAAAATGAGACTCAACCACACCATCGTTGTTCTGCTAGCAATGACCGTTTGCGAAGGACTGATTGCCGCGCCCCCCGAAAGCGGATTCAAACCGCGGCTGTTACAGGTCCGGCTGGATAAGACCGGCGTGCCGGTGGGCGGCTCAATCATTGTCACTTGTTGGTGGCAGAACACCGGCGATGCGCCCTGCGAGAGCGCGGAAAACGTGTTCCTTCACGTGCGCCGCGAAGGCGAAGCTGAAAACGCAGCCGGTGCGGTTCGATTCGGCGCGGACTATAGCCCGACCATCCCCACCTATCGCTGGCGTCCTGGCCGGGTCGTCACCGAATCGCAGGTGATTCGCGTGCCGGACAAGGCGCGGCCGGGCGATTACGTGCTGATGATCGGCATGTTCAATCCCCTGACCGGACAGCGGCGCGCCTTGGACCTGCCCTTGCCGCCGAAGGAGAACGCCCACCGTTACCTTGTGGCGAAGTTCCGCATCCTGCCGGCTGGAAGCAGTGCGGAGGCTGCCGCGCGCACGAACACGTTCGCGCCGGTGCCACCTGTTGAGGCAGGACTGGCAACAAAATCGGAACGAACGGTGATGCTTGGCCAGGGTCCTTTGGTGCTCGATCTGGACGCCGCTGAGCCGCGCGTGGTCGCATGGAGGATGGGAACGGCAAAACTGTGGGGCGATCCCGAGGGCGAAGCGCCCACGGTTCAGATTCTTACAGTGGCCGACAACCGCGTGCGGCCGGCTGACGCAAAACCTTTTGAAACGGCGTGGACACTGCGCCAGGGAAAATCGAGTGCCGTCTATCGAGCCACCGTCACCGAGGGCGGGAAACCGGCCGTCTGTTTCGATCTCATCTTCAGCGTGAAGAGCGACAAAACGGAGGTGGGCTTGAGCAACGTCACCGAAACGAACGGCTGCCAGCTTGTTTCGCTGCAACTTGACCGTTTGGTGGCAGCCACTGACGGGGCGCGTCTGGCGCTGCCACCCAACGGCGGCCGGCTCGTGGATCCGTTGAAGAGCGCGCCCGCCCGGCGACTGCTGTCGATGAACTGGATCACCCAGGCGCTCGCGGGCGTCGTCCACGGAAGGACGATGCTGTGCGCCGCTGACGTACCGGGCGTGGACAATCGGCTGGTGGCCACCGTCGGGGACAAATGGGCCGCCTTGGGCGCGTCGTTCGAATATCGTGCCCCGGCCAAGGCTTCTATTCCCTCGTTGCGGCTGACTGGACCCGAAGTCATCCGGCTGCGCTTTTTCGCGCCGCAGAACCGGCAGCCCGATTGGATGGACGGCGCCAGATTGTTGCGCGAGGAGGTGAAGGCCCGGCCTCCGAAGATTTACGATCACACGTTCATCTACAAAATCTTCTGCGACTCTCCCGGCTCGAAGAGCTTTGTGACATTTGAACAAGCCGCTGACATGGTCCGGCGAATCGCCAGCCTGACCGATGGCGCTCCGCAGGTCGGCTATCTGGTTGGCTGGCAACATCACGGCCACGACACCGGTTATCCCGATGTCTTCACCATCAACCAGCGTCTCGGCGGTCTGGAGGGATTGAAGGCGGCCATCAAACGCGCGGCGCAGTGCAACGCCATTCTTTCGTTCCACGACAATTACGACGATGCCTACAAGGACAGCCCGGCGTGGAACCCGGAGTTCATTGCCCGCGGGCCCGACGGAGACCTTCTCAAAGGCGGTGTCTGGGCCGGCGGCCAATCCTACATTATGAGCTTTTACAAATACGGCACAGGCCCGGGCCGCGAACGGGTCCGGCGCACTCTGGCGATGGCGCCCATTCGCGGTTCCTATCACATCGACGTGCTCAGTGCTGTGCCGTTGCGGCGTGATTTCAATCCCGCCAGCCCCGCGTCGGGTGCTGACAGCCTCCGGGGAAAAATCGCCATCGTGCGCGAGTTCAACAAGCATGGCGTGGATGTGACCAGTGAGGGTTTTTCGGCGTCCTTTGTCGGCGTCCTGGGCCACGCGTGGCATCTGATGCGCAAACGCGACACTCTCTTCGCGGGCGAAGAACGAATTCCCTTCGTGCCGTTCGTCTATCACGGACGCGCCACCTATGGCGGCGGCAGACTCAACGACCTTTCCGACACGCTGCTGTACGGCGCGGCGCAATCGGGCGATTTCGGCGGCGGCATGCCCATGAGCGAGATCACGGATCGCTACTACCTGATCGAAGTGCCGTGGCTGTTGCTGCGCCGCAGCGAGCTGACGGATTACACCGCGAGTGCCTGCATGCGGCGCGTTCATTACGGCTCGAACTCGTTCATCGAAGCCACGGACGATGACCAGCATTACCGGGTGGTAATCGAAGGCCGGCCGGTGGTTGTGGATGGCAATGTGTTCACTCCAAACTGGCGTGGCAACGCATGGCTCGCCTACTCGCGCACGGGAGGCAGGCTGGATTTCCCCGCACCCAAGGGATGGACGAACGCCGCGAAGGTGAAGGCTGTCACACTCACTCCCGAAGGCGCAGGAGCGGCCGTGCCGATAACGATAGAGGGAGGCCGCATTCGTTTCGAAGTGCCGGCGGCCACGCCAGTGCGGCTTCGATATAACTGAGGGACGGGAATTTCGATCAGTGGCTCGAAGGCTGCCGAACCGTTTCCAATTCGGTGCCGGCATAGGCACGGCGCTTTTCTTGGAAATAGTTGTACTCGGCCTTTTCCGCGTCAGTCCATGTGTTGTGCTGCGTGTATGAACCGCAGAACGGGACGAGCAGATCCAGCCAGCAGGCGAAAGTGCGTTTCTCGTTCTCGCTGACCTTCACACCGTGGTGGGCCGGTTCAAAGCAATTCATGATCTTGCTCTTGGACGCCCCTGTATGATACGGCGGCAGCGGGCCGGTGCGGCTGCGGGGTTTCAACCACGTCATCCACGGGTTCTTGTCGGGATCGCCGGAAGTGGTGATGTTGACGTAAGACTGCGTGTAGGCGCGTTTGGGATCCACTTGTCCTGCGCCAATCAACTTTATGCTCTCCGGCTTGGCCACTTCTCCTGTCAGGCTGATTTTGCTCTTCCCGATATTCTGGTCGTTGTGGCAGCTCACGCAGTGCTTGTCGAAGATGGGCTGGATCTTCTGGACAAAACTGAAACCGTCCACCGGCGCGTTCGCATCGATCGAGCGCGGAACGTTGACCCCAAGGTAGTTCTCCACGCTGTCCGTCCACGACTGGGACGCCAGCCGTTTCAGCAGCGGATGCTCCTGGCCCGCAAAGGGCTTGAGCTTCTGGACCGGCTTGGAGAGAGCCAATGTGGTTGTGCGGGTGGCCGGCGCCTGCGCACCCGCCTGCATCTTGTTCTCATGGCAACCGATGCAGGAGAAATGCTCGCCGTTCTGGAGCGTCGACCAGCTTCGCATGGACTGGATGGTGTAGCCCTTGGCGTCGAGGACCTGGAAATAGACCGGCGTGTGCGCGGGCACCTCAAAGCTGCAGCTGCCATCCGCCTCGATGTCAGCCTCGCCGAGGACATGTTTGACGTCCCAACTGCCACTATTCAGCGAGATCGGTGTCTGGCAAAGACCGGTCTCGCACTCGCCCCCGTTCTGTCCGTAGCCCATGCGGGCGGCGCGGTACTCCAAGGCGACAACGCGAATCCTTTTGGCTGTACCGCGCGCGATACCGGCCAAGCCCGGCCCTGCATAGACGTCCTGTATGGTGTAGACCCCGCAGTTGTCCTGGGGGCGGACGAGCGACGCGAGCACGGGGGGCGGAGTACGAGGCATGACGGGAATGGCCAGGCCCGTGCCTTGCCAGTCATCGAACGCCAGCAGCTCGCGCACGCCGTCGGGCTTCATGTAGTAGACGCCCAGCGGAGGATTGAATGGGCCGAACGGCGGCAGATATCCCTCCGGGCAGAATGAACAGAAGTAGTTCTCCTCATCGAACGCATACGGGTGCGAGTACTGCGGGCCGAACTGTCCGAAAACGTCGATCTTCAAGTCGAGGTGGGGTTTGGACGGATCCGGCGGCTCGGGCTTGATGAAGTCGGCTGACTCGCGCCCGGGCGCTCCGTTGAGCTTGGTGTTGACGAATTCAATGCCCTTGCCCTCCTGCATGCCCTTGGTGCGATCGATCAGGCCGAGCTTGCCCTTGTAGATGGAGTGATGTCCGGCGATAATTCCAATCGCTTTCTGCGATCCGGGAATGCCACGCGCATGGATGATCGACGCCGGGAACATGCTGTAGTTCCCGTAGTATGCCGTCTGTGTCGTGCCATCCGGGTTCATGGAAATAAGCGGATGGGAGAACAGCGCATTGCGGTCGTTGTATTCCCAGCGGGTGAAGACGATACGGCCGTCGTCGAGAATCTGGGGGTTGTTCGTCATGAGTTGGTCGAACGTCAGGCGGCGGATGTTACGGCCGTCGGCATCGCAGCGATAGATGGTCCCACCAGCGCGATACCAGCAGTCGCTGATATGCACGTCGCGTGTCGAGGTGAAGACGATGTGACCGTCCGGAAGGAACGTGGGCTCGCAGTCGGCGACGGGCAGGGGCTTGCCATTCTTCACAATGGGGAACGTGATCTGCTTCACCCGGCGAGTTGCCAGGTCCATCGTGTAGAGGTAATAGGAGTCGGTCTCGAAATTGTCGCGCATGGAAAAGACCAGCGTGCGCGCGTCCCACGAGAGGTTCGGATAGCAGATGACACCCTCGGGCTTTTCGAGCAGCACCTCATGTTTGACTGTGCCGTCCTCAAGCAGGGTTCCCATGCAGAGCTGCCCGCCCTTCTTGAAACCGTAGGTGTAGTCGCGGATCTGCTCGTCGGGGAGGTCGTATTTTCCGGCAAGGCCCTGCATGCAACCGAAAATGCCGTGCTTGGCATAGATGAACTGGGTGGCCTTCTCGCGGACGGCCTGGAGGCGGGCCTTGCGCCGGGCGGCACAAGCGTCGAGATACAGCGAGCGCCAGCGCGGATCACACGCCGCGACTTCTCCCGTGGCAAGCTCATCCAGCCGCTGCCACAACTTCTTCACCCCGGGATCACCATCGGGGACCCGTCCCAAAACCTTCTGCACCATGGAGCTCTCTTTTTCACAGTCGCTGTTCGACGTGAAGACGCAAGCGATGTCGAGCCCGGCATCCTGATAGAGCCAGTCGCGCTCGAGGCGTTGGCGAGGGAATGCGACGTCCGGCGGGTTCTTCACGGGGAAATCGGCGGGGCGGGCGTCATAACAGGTGATTTCTGCAATCTGGATGTTCAGGTGTTTCCCGTCACCCGCCGTCGGAAGCCCCACTTTGCGGCTCCAAGGGATTTGCGACTGAGGCATCCACGGCCCGGGATAACGCTGCTGGTAAGAGTCGTTGACGCGCACCTTCAGGTAGCGAGTTGTGACCGCCGACCACTCCACGAAAGCGGAGTTGGAGTTGGACGTTGCGGGCAACTCCTGGTTCTCCGCCAATGGCTTGACTTGCTTCCGCCCCTGCGCGTCGGCGCAGGCGGAGATGCTTACGTTCTTCGCCAGCGTGTAGACCCAGGCGTTGCGAGCCACGAAGCGCATCCCGGAAACTGCCCGTTCCGATCCCAGATCCAGCACGAAGGTGGCTGTCACGGGCGGTGCCGCCTTGGGCGGATAGACCACCGTGCTCTTGCCCGTGCGCGTGTCGTCCAGCAAACAGGCGTAGGTGCCCAAGTCGCCGTCGATCATCTTCCCCACGGCATACTTCCCCGGCGGATTCGGGTACCACTCCGCATCCGTCCACACGGCAACCGGACGGAATTCCGCCGCCGACAGCAGGCCGGCGGACAAGACCAACGGCAGGACAAGTTGCGCGGCTCTAAAGATGGAGGATGAGAGGATGAGAGTTTTGTTTTCCACCCGGCGAGTCAGCCGCGAGATTCCACCAAGGCGAGATTCGCGCACTGCACTTCGGACGGGTGACATTGAAAGCGAGATGATATTCATCGGAGGTTCTGGCTGCATTCTCGCCGCCAAACCCGCCGACGCAAGCCCAAAAAACCTCCCGGTCTATTTGACGTTTCCCTGGATGATTTCCAGCATTCGCGGCGAAAGGATCTTGCGGTGGTCGTCGTCAACAAGACTGAAACGGTTTCCGTCGTTGGGCGTGCTGAGATAGTTCCAGACGCAATAGGAAATGCCGTGCTCCTTCAGAAGCAGAATGACGTCGTTCATCCAGTTCTCTCTCGATGTGATGTTGCAGTGCCGGATGGTCCCAAATTCACCACACCAGAGTATCTTGTCCGGATGCTTTCGGACAAAGTCGAACGCAGGCTGCATCAGTGTCCGCAGGACTCGAATGTCCATCCGGTCGAAACGAGAGTAGAACGCGTCCGAACTTCCAACGAACCGCTTGAATTCTTTGTAGGCCGCAATGTCTCCCGGATAAGCCATCTTCCGGTTGTAATAAAGAGGGGCCGCCTGCAAGACCCCTCGCTGATGGGTGAACTCGAACGGCTCATAGATGTGGAAGGTGTAGATCACATTCTCGTCATCGAAAATCTGAAGGTCCTTGAGCTTGTCACAACTGTTCCAGCACGTGCTTCCGATGACAATCTTCCGGGTCGGGTTGACTTTGCGGATCGCCTGAATCGTCCTCTCGGCCAGGCTGTTCCAAGCCTTGGGGTTCACGTTCCGGACTTCGTTCATCAGCTCGAAGACAATGCTGTTGTTGTCATGATAACGGCGCTCGAACTCCAGCCAGAGGGCGATGAACCGTTTCTGCAACTCGGGGTCATCCATCAGGGAAACCGGCTCCGGAATATCACAGTAATTTCCAATCGCCTTGTGCAGGTTCAGCACCACATTCACGTGGGACTGCTGGCACCATCCAATGAAGTTGTCCACGAGACGGAAGGTCCGCTCCCGATAGACATAGGGCTTCTCCTCAAGAACAATCTGGTCAAACCCGAGACGGATGTGATCGACACCAAAGGAAGCGATGTTCCGGATGTCCGCCTGCGTGATGTAGGTCTCGAAGTGTTCATAGTCGCCAGGCGAGAGGTTCAGCTTCCACTTGTCCGGCAGCACATTGAACCGCTTGTAGTTGGTCAGCCAGCCGCCGATGCCCATGCCATGTTCGAACCCGACAAACCGTTTGGACGATACCGGCCGATTGCCTTCCTTTGCCTGCGCCGTGTTCTGCGCCTGAACATGGGTCGACACCAGTCCACAACAAGCCGCCAGTGCCCAGATACAGAGAATACGTCGTTTCATGTTTTCCCTTTTCTTGAAGCGGTTGATTGGAAGTGCCCGTTGAAGGGCACACGCGTCAGATTTTGTAAGGTGTGTCGAACGCGTCGCACCACCGGTAGGCGTGCAGCAACGCAAGCTCGCCCTCCTTGCCGCCCTTGCTTTTGCCGTGTTCCATTCCGAGCACGCCGTCAAAACCTTTTTCGTGGAGGTATTTGAAGATGCTGCGGTAGTTGATTTCGCCCGTCGTCGGCTCCTTGCGGCCCGGCGTGTCGCCGAGGTGATAGTGCGCGATGTAATCCCACGCGGCCTTGATGTTGGGGATGAGGTCGCCCTCGGTGATCTGCTGGTGGTAGAGATCGTTGACGATCTTGCACGAGGGGCTGTTCACCGCTTTGCAGATTTCCATCGCCTGCGGAATCTTCGTCAGGAACAGGCCCGCATGATTGCGCGGGTTCAACGGTTCGAGCGTCATGATGCAGCCCGTCGGCTCGACTTCCTTCATGATCGCCTTCAGGTTCTCGATCAGGTTGGCGGTCATCTGTTCCATCGTCATGCCCTTGAGCAGAGCGCCGGGGACGACCAGGAACCATTTGCCGTTTGCGCGCTTGAGCTTCTCGCAGACGCCCTTGTAGTGCTTCGCGTAGTCGGCCTTCTTATCCGTCCCGGCTACGAGGCTCTGGCCACCGAGGGTCGTGCTGCAATAGGGTCCACCCAGTGTGATGCCGAGCTTCTCCATCTCCTTGGCCAGCTTGTCCTGCAGTTCCTGCGGCTTGTTGAGAAAACCGCCATCGAGCAGCGCGGAGAAACCCGCCTCGGCCATGAAGTTCAACTGGGCGATCGGGTCCTTGCCCGCGTGCGCCTCGAAAGCGCCGAACGTCGGCGCGTATTTGAGTTTGAATTTCTTCCCGGCCGTTGCGGAAGGCGCTTGCGCCTGCGCGGCGTTGGAGGCCGCGAACAGGCCGGCTGTGGCTGCGGCACCGATGCTCAAAAAGCCCCGGCGGTTCAGATCCGTGTTTTGAATTGCATGCGCGTCGTGGGTGGTTTTCTTCATGCGCGTATTGTCATCAGCGCAGGCAGGAGTTCAAGCGCCAATCCTGCGCGTGGCGTTCAAATCACCCTCACGCGGAAGCGAAAACCGTCATTCCCCAACGACGAGCGAGTCACGGATTACGACTCACAGCTTCCCGACAAAGCCGACGGTGGCCAGTCTGCCGGTGCTCTCACCACTTCATTTCGATGCAACTGCAAACCTCGGAATGTTGTAGCGTTGACCGTTCTCCTCTGTGGATATAAAAGAAAGCTGCGGTTCTTGGAGACAAAGGAGCGAAATCGATCCACCCGATGATCTCAGGGTTACAGTGAAGGAGGAATCTATGCCAACTACTCACAACACAGTGCCTTTGCCGCCGCAGATCCAGCAAGTCCTCGACAATCTGCTGGCCTCGGCGCGCTCGGCGCTCGGCGATTCACTGCGGTCTGTCGTGCTCTTCGGCAGCGCAGCAGAGGGACAACTACGTGCCACCTCTGACGTGAATTTGATGCTCGTGCTCAAGCGCTTCGAACGTACCGAAATAGACCGGCTGCGCGACGCGCTCCGCATGGCCCATGCGGCGGCGCGCGTCGAGGTGATGTTCGTGCTCGATTCGGAACTGCCGGTCGCGGCAGAGGCGTTTGCTGTGAAGTTTGCCGACATCCACCGGAGGCGGCGCGTGCTCTTTGGTGATGACCCTGTTGCTACGCTCACAATCTCGCGCGAGGCGCAGATTCGACGGCTGCAGCAGGTGTTGGTGAACCTTACGTTACGGCTGCGCGAACGCTACGCGCTCGTGAGCTTGCGCGAGGAGCAACTGGCCGTGGTGGTCGCCGACGCTGCGGGGCCGTTGCGCGCGGCCGCCGCAACGGTGCTTGAACTCGAAGGCCGTCCCGCGCCGTCGCCGCAAGTCGCGCTGGAAAACATCGCCGCCAACTTGGACGGCGATTACCGGCAGATACTCGCGAATGTTGCCGAAACGCAGAAGACGCGCACGTTGCCAGCGGGCACGGCGGGACCGACGGTGTTCGCATTATTGGAACTGACTGCACGGCTGCGCGCACGGACGGAAAGGATGGGCCATCATGTCGCTTAACATCTTCGACCTTCCCGGGCCGGCGTTCCTGCTCTTTTACTCGCTATTGCTGCTGGTGGTGGCTGGAGTGGCGGTATGGGTGCGGCGCGAGCGAGAAGCAGCCGTGCCGGCGGCTGAAAACGTGCCACAGGATCCTTACCAACTTGCCTACCTGCGCGGCGGGGCCTCCCACCTGATGCAGGTGGCGCTCGTGGCGTTGATTGATCGCGGTTTGCTGATCGTCAATGGTTCAAGACTCCGGACTGTGAGCGAGGACGCTGTCAAGAAGGCGACGCGCCCGCTCGACCGCTGTGTGCTCACCAAGTTCCTCTGGGAAGATGAAGCTGCCGTTGTCTTCAAAGAGACAGCCGTCAACGCCGAGGTCGAAGCGGTGGGCGACGAATTGCGCAAGATGGGTTTGCTGCCGAACGCTCAGCAAAAACTCTTTCGGGATATGTTGTTTGCCGCGTCGCTATTGTTCATGATGCTCATGGCGGTCATCAAGATCATCGTCGCTATTTCGCGCGGCCGACACAACATCCTGTTCCTTGTCCTGCTCGCGATGTTGGCGGGGGTGGTGCTGTATCTGGTCACCCACCCATTCCGCACGCGCATGGGCCGCGACGTATTCAAGACCATCGCCCTGCTCTTTACTGACTTGCACTCGCGCTGTACGAGTGTCCCGCTACATGGTCCAACGAACGAATTGACAATGCTGGCGGCAGTGTATGGCTTGTCAGTGTTGCCTGCGGCGGCACAAGAGGTAATCGCACCTCTGAAACTCCGACCGACCGACACCAGTGGTCTTGGCACCTCGTCATGTTGTGTCGGCAGCAGTTGCGGTGGAGGTGGAGGTTGCGGCGGCGGGGGAGGCTGTGGCGGTTGTGGAGGCGGCTAAGGCAATTGCCGGGAACACAATGTTGCGCGACCAATGGTTCTTCGGACGAAAGGCGAAGGTGTTCACGTTGCAGTGGCACCTGACGAACACCTGTCCATTCCACTGCCGGCATTGTTATGATCGCTCGGCGCGAAGCGAACTGTCATGGATTGATGCACAACGCGTACTGGCCGACTTGGCGGAGTTTGCCCGCGCGCGCCGTGTCGAGCCGCGAGTGTGCCTCAGTGGCGGCGACCCGCTCTGCTATCCGCATTTCTGGCAGCTCTATGAAGCCGTTGCACGCGCCGGCATGGCCGTGTCGATCCTGGGTAATCCGACTGACGCCGAGACGATTCGCCGGCTGTTGACGTTCCAGCCGCCGCTTTACTACCAGGTGAGTCTGGAAGGAATGCGTGAACACAACGACGCCATGCGCGGTGCGGGCCACTACGAGCGAACACTGGTATTCCTGAGAGCAGCGCGCGATCTGGGGCTGCGCACGAGTGTGATGTTGACGTTGACGCGCGCGAATCTCGACCAAGTGCTGCCACTGGCCAGCGAACTGCAATTGCTGACGTGCCGGATGACGTTCAACCGGCTCGCACAAGTGGGCGAGGCGACGACCTTGGAGACACCGGCGCGTGGAGACCTGGCGGCATTCATGGGGCGCTATCTGGCCGCGCGACGCTCCTGCAGCGTGTTGGGCGTGAAGGACAATCTGCTGAGCATCGTGCGTCACCAGTATGGCCGGCCGTCGCTGCCCGGATGCACGGGTGCTGGCTGCGGAGCGGCGTTCAACTTCGTGGCGCTGCTGCCGGACGGCGAAGTCCACGCCTGCCGGAAATTCCCCTCGCCGATTGGAGACTTGCGCGAATCCAGTCTTGGCGAAGTCTACGATTCGCCCAGGGCGCAGTGCTACCGGCAAGGGAGTTCGGCGTGCCGCGGTTGTAAGTTGAGAAAAAACTGCGGCGGTTGTCTGGCTGTGAGCCACGGACGCGGGCTGGATCCACTGCGGGAACGAGATCCGGATTGTTTCCTCACCGCGTAACTCGCTTGCATCTTCACCATCGCCCTGATGCGAAAGCGCTTCCGATGATGAACGAGTCATGGATAGCGACTTACGGCTTTCCCGATAAAGCCGGCGGCGTCAGCTTGCAGGTGTTCCACCGTTCTCCATCGTCGGGATGCCGGGACAATCGAAAAAGAAGGCATCCCCTGCCATCACGTCAATGGTTTGATCTGGAGGCGCACGGTGACTTGTTTGCCAACAAGCTTCACATCGACTGTCTGCCACTCCATGGCCCGGGCGCCGGCATTTTCACTGGGTGGGATCAGGTTGTAGATGGCGCCGGTACTGCGCAGCGAGGGCCGTTTGCTGTAATCATCCGCAATCTGGATTTCGTAACAACAGCGCGTTCCCTACTCCCACAGGTCAAACGAGCTGACACCGATCTTGCCTTGCTCCTTCAGCACAGTGAACTGCAACTTTACTGTCTTCCCTTCCGGCGAGGTGAATGTCTTCTTGAACAACCAGCCGGTGGCGTCTTTCCCGTCGTTGATGTAATCAACATTTCCCCCGTCTGACATCTTGGGGAACATCTTCAGCGCGGGCATGGTATCCTTTGCATAGTGCTCTTTCAGTTTCTCAAGCCCTGTCTGAGTGATCGTCACTTTGCTTGTCAAGGCGACCATCCCGTCAATGTCACCGTTGTGCGCGCATTTGATGAAGGAACGCATGACTTGCTCGAACGCGGCCGGGTCATCGCGTTGCATCACCCGGAGAATCATTTTCATTTCCTCGGCGCCCTTTGGCCCCGCAGTCTTCCCGGCCAGTGCCGCCATATCCACCGCCCGTGGTTGGAGAACGGTCTCATTGGCGTCCTTTACTTTCTCAACCTCCCCGGGCGCTACGCCCCGCGTCCTAATACCTTTCGCAGCCTGCTTCGCTCGCGCCGCCTCCACATCAACTCCCTTCTGCTCAAGAAACGCGAGCACCTTATCCTGCCAACGACGCGCCTCGCCTTCCACAGGGGGCTGGTCGTTCACAGCGTAACACGCGAGGTCGAGGTCGTGGTCGTTCCTTGCCCGGAAATCCGCGCCCGCCTGAAGCAGAAGATATACGTCTTCATACATACGTTTGACCGCAGCGTTCATCGCAGGCGTATTACCGGACAATCCATCCTTACGGTTCAGATCCGCGCCAGCCTGGATCAGCAACTTGACGTTCGGAGTGCTGAAGCCTTGGATGGCCCAATGGAGCGGTGTGGTCTTGTCATTGGGGTTGCGGGCTTGCGGGCTTCCGGCACGCATCTCCAAGTTCGGATCGCCTCCGTGACGAAGAACGGCTTCGAGCCAGTATGAATCATGCCATACAGCATTTCCGACCCCCGCTGCCAGATGCGTAATGCTGGGTCCGTCGCTCTCATGCTTGTTGGGGTCAGCGCCACGCTCAAGCAGTCGCAAAAACACCCGTTTGTTCTTCGCCGCGAAAGCATACATCAGCGGTGAAGCACCATTCTTTCCCACCGCACTCGCATCCGCTCCCGCAGAAATGAGCCGGTCAATCTCCGCCAGATTACCCTGCTGAACCGCGACGCAGAGTGCGACGACCTTCGGATCTGAAAACACCTCACTCGGAGCGAGATGGGTGGCGCGGTAGCCATAGAGGTCTGTATACGGCGAAATTGTTAACTTGGGAGTCGTAATGAACAAGCCAAACAAACACAACGCAATAAGTGCTACGCCAATGTAACCCGTGATCAACCCCGCCAGAGCCATTCCGGTTCCGCGCAACTGGCCCGCGGCTTTACGCACTTTCGACCGCGCGATGTGGCCGCAAATGACCGCACCAATGGGAGAACCTGTGCAGAAGAGTGGAATTCCCAGGATACCCAGAACGAGACTCCATATCGCAGCTTTGCAGAAGGGTGTCCTTTGTGCGGATTGCGTCGTTGCCGCCGTCGTGCTCATCGGATGGCCTCGGCAGCAGTATGACCATGGGAGGGCGTGACACAAGCGCAAACACTCTCCCAGTCCAGGCTGGAGCCGCCGGGAACTTCACTGCTTGTGTTGAACCTTCAATGCTTCAATCCGCGACTTGATCTCCGGATCTTCCAGTTTCTTGCTGGGCGGGTTGACTGAAATGAAGCCGGGTTCCTTGAAATGGTAGGTCTCGCTCGTGTCGCATTGGTAGGCGTGATAGACCGATGGCGCGGGCACGCCTTTCTCCATCATCGCCTTGAGCTTGTCCAAGTGGGTTTTATAAACGTCACGCGGACATGCGTTCTCCTTCGCACAAATGCTGGCGGCCATGCCGATGACTTCGCCGAGCATGCCCAGCGTGCGCTGGACACGAACGGCGGAAAACGCCACGTGCGAGGCACTGATGTCGCGGCCGCCCAGAAAGAGGTTTTTGACATCCCGGGCGTAGAGACATCGATACGGCACCTGATAGGGTTCGACAATGCCGCGATGATAGGCACAGGAACGGAATGGCTCCTCGAACTTCTTCGCATTTTCCGGATCGGGGAAATGCAAATCCAGGCTCCAGGTGATTGAACCAGTTGCATCGGGATAGGCGACACGGTTCTCGATGTCGTTCTGGGTCAGGATATGATCGCCAACAACCCGATAGCTTTCACGCTTGCCACCCAGCGGCGAAACCCAGACCAGCGTGTCAGAAGCCCACTCAGCTTTGCGGCGCGAGTGATTCTTCAGGAAGGACCAATTGGCATAGGTTACCATCAGCGCATAGTCACGGATATATTCGGTCTCGTCAGCTTGGTTGCGGTATTGGCCGGTTTCCCATTCCCAATCGCCACTGCGAATGTAGTAGGCATTCTCCTCATTGAAGGCAATGCCCCAATCCACATCGGGGAAAGCAGTCGGCTGGCCGGCCTTTTTCGAATACCAGATCACCGACATACCCATGACCTGATTGTCCGCTTTTTGCGGCGCGAGCGATTCATTGAAGGTCTGGCGTGATTCGCGTCCATACATGACCGCCGCCCCCATCAGGCGCGCGACAACCGCATCGCCGGTGCAATCGGCAAAAAGCCGCGCCCTGTAACGGGTCTCGGCGCCAGTGCGAGTATTGCGGCTGATGACCGCCGTGATCTTGTGCGGGTCGGCCGCGTCCTTTTCCACTGCAAAGACCCGCTCATTGATGGCAAGCTTGTAACGGCTGCGTGGACAAAGCCGGAAAACGTTCTCCTTGCGGGCGTCTTCGAAAGCCTCGGCCGGATAGGCGCCAGGGCCGCCCAGAATGGGCGCTATCTCCGTGACCACGCTGCCCAGTTTCATATAAGGCGCGACTTGGGCAAAACCGCCCAAACCGACGCGTATCTCTGAACTGTTGTTGCCGCCCAACACCGGCCGGTCTTGAATCAGGACCACCCGCGAACCGGTTCGTATGGCCGCGATCGCCGTGCAAGTTCCCGCCATGCCACCGCCAACCACCGCCAGATCATACTCTACTGGATCATCCTTGCAGACGATGCGCCGAATCTTCCGGCGGAAATCAGCCAGTTTCTGTTTCTCATTCTCGGGCTGTGCTTGAGCATCCATCGTCAAGTAGAGCGCGTCGCAGCGGCCGTTGAATCCCGTCAGGTCGTGCAAGGCGATTCTGGCTTCGCCCTTTTCCAGACGCGCCGTGCCCGCCTTCTGCCAGCTCCAAGCGCTTCCGTTTGTTCCCAGCGTTTCAGTCAGAGTCTGTCCATTGACCAAAACCCTGAAGATGCCCGCCGGCTTGCCGCGTTTCCACGATGCTGTCCAGTCCCGGGTGCGCACCCAGACAATCCACTCGCCCGACTCGGGGATGCTGCAAACAGTCTCGGCATCCTGAACTGGAATCCCCATGCCATGAGCCATGATGTAGGCCGATCCCATTTGATCCATCGCCTGCTGATCGATCACCCATCCGCCCAGTTTATCGAAAGACTCCGCTTCGAGGAACAATTCGTGTTCCGCGCCCGCCACCACTCCGGAAAGCGCACAAAAACCAAGACAGAACGACAGGAAACGAAGGAATAGAAATCTGAATTCAGTCTGCATGGTTGCCTTGAACTCCTTTATGGGCGGTTTCGGCGTCATTCTCGTCTTCCAACAAGTCAGTGCAAGCGGAAAGAACAAGCCGACAGGAGCAAAAAGCACAAGCGCGCGGTTATGAAGGGCGCTTCCCTAAGCTGGCCGGCCAAACGGCGCTACCGGCTATTCCCTTTCCACAAGATCTGCAACAATTCCACTGCCGTATCCACCAACGTCTGGATTCCCTCCACCGACACCAAATCCACACCCGCCAGGGTTTCGTAACCCTCATGCTGGAAAGCTTGCGCTGTGGGCTCGTAACCAACCGAATCATTGGTCAGTTCACTCACAATGGTGTGGGGAAATGGCGACCGCTTTTTCACGGAGATCCCCCACTCCACAAAAAGCTCACCGGCGTTGGTCGCAATGGCCAGCGGACCGATTCGCGCTGCGCTCACGGGGACTTTCAGCGTGCGAGGCATCGCGGCTGCAGTGCGCCTCGCACCCTCGAATGATTCCGACCGCCAACCCAGGCGAGTGATGGTTCCTTCGCGCTGGGCTTCGGCATTGCAGCGCGGCACATCCACATCGCGACGCGCGTAGTCCACGGCGATCGGCTCTTCCACGGGGATCGCGTCCTTGGCCGCGTCCACAGCCGCCTTCGCAAACACCGCGGATCGTTCCTTCCAGTCAGGCGTCCACATCACGGGAGGTTGGATGTTGCCGGAAGCGCCCTGCGTGAACACACACACCGCCTGTTTGCCATACGCTTGGGCGATGTGCTCCGCGATCACGCCGGGAAAATCCGCCGACCACGTGTGAATCTTCATGCGGTCATGCAGGCCGGGGTGGCAGGTGAAGTTCACCAGCGTGCCCAGCATCTTTCCATCCAGCGAATCGAACCGGGCCACCCACAGCTCCGGATCAATGGGACCTTCGCTTCCCAACACCTGCGGAACCTGCTTCAGGTCGTTTAGCTTCTTCAGCCAATTATTCAGCACGAGTCCATCCGCCTTCGAAATCACCCGGCGGTTGCAATGCCCTTCATAAACCAGTGAGCGTCCGATGGACATGCGCGCGGGCTGCAGCGCCTTGTTCGCCTGTTCGACGCTCTTGGCGATCAGCTTCGGCAGAGTGGCGATGTAGTCCTTGTTGGCCGTGGCCTTGTCCCCCTGCGCCGGAATCAGCGGCGAGCTGTGATTGTGGCTTGGGCAAACCAACACCGCGTCACGTGTGATGCCCGTCTGCCGCGTCACCAACGCGATGGCTTGATCCGCCAGATCGTGGCGAATCTTCACGAGGTCCACGCCAACGATGGCCAATTTCCTGCCGCCACTCTCGACAACCATCGCGTGCGCCCTGAGAGGATCGTCCGTGCCGGTGCTGACCGGCTTTCCCGGACCGGTGATGACGCCCCCGACCGGCGGCGTGATGTCCACCTGGCTGAACCCAACCCTCAGTTCGCCTCGCGCGCCGTCGCCCCGTGGCGCAGCGGATGGTGTGGAATCGGCGGCGTTCAGCATCGCGAGCGGCGCGAGCCACAAAGCGGTGAGGAATACGCGGGTATGTTTCATCTTCTTTCTTTTGTTTCTCGTTAAGCTCCAATGATTGGAAATGTTGGTTGTCGAATATTCTTCTCGCTGGACAAATCATTCGCGTCTCCAAGACCGCACGTAGTCCACGAGCATCTCAGTGGGAAAACCGTCTGGCGTTGAAGCCTCGGGCACCGGAATCCTGCCCGTTTCTCCAGCCCACTTGATCAAAGGCGGCCGCAATTCCATCGTGAATGTGACGCTCATAGGCAGATGCCAGTAGAGATTCGTCGCCGTGGCCACAGATTTTCCGTCTATGAACCAGGTGATCTTCTCCGGCGTGTTTTCGCAGCCGTAAATGTGATAATCGTCCGCCGGGTTCCACGGTGCCTCCCAGCCGTGGCGGCAGACATCGGGCAGGCTATTCGGCCGTTGCCAGATTTCTTTGCCCTCGGCATTGATGATCCGCGTGTGGAGGTTCAGGTCAATGTAGTTAGGTCCCATCTCACGTTTGTATTCCGGATTCCAGACGCCCTGCTGGATTTCGAAGATGTCAATTTCGCTGTAAGTAACCTTGGAATACGTCGGGTTGAAATCGGTCTTCGCCTTTCCATGGCTGTAGAGCCAGAAGGCCGGGCAGAGGCCCGGAAATTTGCCGCATCCTTTCACCCGCGCCTCGAAGTAACCGTAGGTCGTCTTCCTGAGCGATTGGAGGATTCCGAGTTTGTAGAAATATCGTTTGCCATCCTGTGTGTGCGGTTCGTAAGTCGCGCGGACGTGCAACATGCCGTTCGTCTGGAAAACGTTTTCCGCCGACCACGCCCGGTCGCCCCACGGTTCCATCGTCGAGAACCACTTGTTTGTGTCCAGCGCACTCCCGTTGAACTCGTCTGTAAAAGACTCGTTCACCACCCATTTGTATCCAGCGGGTGCGGGAGGCGGGGCGCCTGTTGAGCGCACGGCAAGCGTCAGCAGCAGGGCGGTGAGGAGGGTGAGGGTGTGTTTCATGGCAGGTGTTCAGCGCGTTTCAGGCGATTCAGAATGTCCAGCGATTCCCTCTCGATGATCTCGCCGGCGCGTGTGGTGAGATAGGAGTGCTCTCCGAACCAGGTTTCATAACTGCCGCCTTCGAAGGCCTTCGCCGTGGGCACATAACCGTGGGCGCCGTTGGTCTGCTCCGCAACCATTGTATGTTTGAACGGCGATCCCTTCTTGATGGCGATCCCGATTTCACAAAATAGTTCGTCAGGATTGGTCACGATCGCAAAATCATCGCCGATGCGGATGCCGGCGAAGAAGAACGGGTAGCTCGGTTTTGCCCTCTGCATCATGTCGTTGAACGTCTTTTTGTAATGCTCAAGCTGTTTGGGCCAATTGCGAGCGATCTCCGCCTCCTTGAGCACGGGATGTTCCCTTCCTGGCATTTGCATTTCCCGGCTTTCAATCGAAAGCGACGGCTTGGCGACGGGTTCGAGCTGCCCCAGACACCGGATGATTTCTCCACCGAGCTTTTCGCCAAAGAGATTCTCCGGCGCGCTGTAAATGGGATTCACATCGCCACAGGCACCCGCGAGAAACAGCGTGGCCACTTCATAGCCCAGGTGCTTCTGGACATACTGCTGAACATCACCGGGATAATCCGCAGAGACGGCAAGGTCGCGGGTATCGGCGGCATGACAGGCGAAGTTGTACACGACCGCTTTGTATCGCCCGTCTTTGCCGATGAACGCCAGCACATCGAATTCCGGATCGGCCGGGCCTTCCGCCGGGTATTTGTCGGCTTCGCCAGGAGCCAACTGCCATCGGTTCCAAGCGTGGCCATCCTTGATCACTCTTCGGCACTGGTTCACGCCCTCCGTCCTGCCCTTCGAGATACCGACCTTGCAGGGTGCAAGATCGCGCGCCGCCATCGCCACCGCGTCGGCAATGGGTGTCACCAGTTGATCCTTGTAATAGGGCCACAACGGGCCGCGGTGTGTATGGGAGGCACAGATGATGACGTGGCTGGCTGGAATGCCGGTGGTCGTCTCGACCTGCCGGCGCGCTCGCACCACACATTCCACGGGGTATTTCAACGTGTCCAAGGTGACGATCGCCACCTTCTGCCCTCCGCCTGAAAGAACCAACGCCTTCACATACAGGCGGGTGTTCACCGATGACGATTTCAATCGCGTCGGCGATCCCGCCAGTATGACGGACTCGGTGGGCGTGATATCCACAATGCCCACGCCCGCATTGATACAACCGCCAGAAGTGGTTGCCTCACCACCGGCCGCAGACAAGGCAACGACGAACTGAACCAGCAGCGAGCCCACAATCAGGGTACCTCGCATGTTCATCATGAGGTCCCATTCACTGCCGGAGTTCTTTTACTTTCAGGTTGCGAAACTCGATACGGTAACCTTCACCTTCCACGCCGATATGGCCGCACGGCTGTTCGCAGTTGTCGAACTGGCACGTGACCGCGCCGTTGACCCATAGCGTGAGGATCTTGCCGCGCGCCGTGATCTCCATCGTGTTCCATTGCCCCGCAGGCTTCACGCGCTTGTCGGTGACCTGCTTTGCAAAACTGAAAAACTTCTTCTTGCCATCCGGCGCGGGCGTCTGGCCGAAAAGGTAACCACCCGTCGCGCCGCCAAACTGCGCTTGGTGCCAGACGGCGCCATCCTTGGAATTGCGCACGTAGGCACCGCTGTTGTAGCCGGGCTTGCCCTCAATCTTCGTGTAACAAAACTCGAAATGGAAAATAGCGTCGCCGTATTCTTTCGCAGTCAGGAGCATGTCGTGACCGCCATCGCCGTCGCAAATGAGCAACTTCTTTTCAGCATCGACATGCCACTGCGCACGGCCCAGTTTGCCACCGGGCGGCACGGGCACACGATACCAGCCTTGGAGATCGGAGGATGGCAGGATGTCCACCCATCCGTGGGGATCGGTTTCGAGCGCGTTCTTGGTGGGAGTGGCATCGGCAGCGCGGGATGGCACAAGGGCGGCGCAAAGCACCATGACTGCGAAGAAGACGATGCGAACCGGGGATGACCAATAACGGATACAGGATGGAGTGTGCATGACGGAGATTAATGGGATGACTTGCCGATAATCAAGCCGTCTGGCGGGAATAATCCGGTTCGGTTGCGTTTGCCTTTCTCGCAAGGGATTGTTTTGGTATGTTGAACGCCATGTTTCGCACGCATGACTTACACGTAAAAGAGATTGTGCCGCTGCTCTCGCCGCGAGCGATGCGGGTTTTATTGCCCACACCGGAGACGACGATCGAATTTGTGGCCAAAGCGCGGGAACGCGTCATCCGCATCCTCAAGCAGGAAGATCAGCGGATGCTCGTGGTCGTTGGACCGTGTTCCATCCACGACGAGAAATCGGCGCTGGAATACGCCGGCCGTCTGGCGAAGCTGCAAAAGGACCTGGCCGACAGGATGGAGATCGTGATGCGCGTCTATTTCGAGAAGCCGCGCACGATCATCGGCTGGAAGGGCCTCATCAACGACCCGCACTTGGATGGTTCGCAGGACATTGAGACCGGCTTGAAGATCGCGCGGAAGCTGTTGCAGGAGATCAACGGCCTAGGCTTGCCGGCGGCGACGGAGTTTCTCGACCCGATCGTCCCGCAGTACATCGCCAACCTCATCACCTGGGCGGCCATCGGCGCGCGGACGACGGAATCGCAGACGCACCGCGAGATGGCCAGCGGCTTGTCCATGCCCGTGGGCCTGAAGAACGGCACCGACGGCAGTTTGCAGGCGGCGATTGACGCGATGGGAGCCACGGCGCATCCGCACAGTTTTCTAGGCATGAACGAAGACGGCGTGACGAGCATCGTCCGCACGAACGGCAATCCCAACGCGCACATCGTGCTGCGCGGCGGCCGGACGATGACGAATTACGACCCCGCCAGCATCAAGGCGGCGGAGCAGAAGCTGATTTCCGAAAAGCTACCTCCGGTGTTGATGGTGGATTGCAGCCACGCGAATTCGGAAAAGAAATTCGCCAAGCAGGAGGAAGTCTGGCGCAGCGTCATCGAACAGCGCGTGGGCGGCACCCGGTCGCTGATGGGCCTGATGGTGGAAAGCCACCTGAACGAGGGCAACCAGTCCATCCCGAAGAACAAGTGCGACCTGCGCTACGGTGTGAGCATCACCGATTCCTGCGTGGGCTGGGACACCACCGAGCGCATGTTGCTTTGGGGCTACGAGCAATTGAAGAAAGTATAAGGCGCTTCAGGACTTTCCGCAGCCAGACAGGCGTGCTTGTCCGGCTTCTTCATTCCACGGCCATTCTGGAACGTCACCCACAGAGCGTCGTCAGGGGACAATGGCATCGTTTCGCTTCAGAAGAGTCTTCAGTTCGGCAAGATCGACTTTCAGCGGAGTCGTGGCGTGTTTCGCCGCCAAGGCGGCGGCAGCTCCCGCTGCCTGGCCGGTTCCCATGCAGGTCGCCTGAATCCGAAGCGCGGACATCGCAAGGCGGTCGCTGCTGATACAACGCCCGGCAACCATCAGATGATCAACACCAAGCGGAATGAGCGCCCGGAGAGGAACCGTCGGCAGGACGCCCTCCTTCAAGTGGATGCGGACGAAATCCTTCCACAACGGTTTGTGCATGTCGATTTGGTAGCAGGCGTAGCAAATGGAGTCTTCCCAGGTCTTGCCCGCGAGGTAATCATCGACGGTCACAACATACTCGCCCTTGACCCGCCACGTTTCCCGGACACCGACCTCCGGGAACATGGATGTGATCATGGCGTTCTCCCCTCCGGGCAGTGAGCGGATGAATCTCAGCATTCTCAACGCCGACTGACGCCCGCGGATATTCGTCTGCGTCCGCAGGGCTGCTGTTGAATTATCGGCGTCGTATATGTAATTGCCGGCCTGATAGTACATCGAACTCTCGATGCCATGTCTGGCATCACCCTCGATGAGCCGGCCCTCTTTGAGCGCTTCCTCGTACCTTCTCTGAAGTTCGTCCTTTCCGAGTTTCTTGAGACTGACCTCGTGTTTGATCACATAATTGAAGGAACCGGCCATGATCTCCTTCTCCCGCATGCGTTCGGCGCCCGCCAGCGCGCAGAGCGTTCCGTTGCCCGTGCAATCCACAAGCTCTTTGCAGCGGATGGTCCGGGTTTCCCCCATGGCTGCGGTTGTGAGAATCCAGTTGCCGGCATTGCCGGCATTGCCGTTCTTCTTCACCGACATCGGCGACTCAAAATAGCGGAGTTCGGCGCCCGCCTTCAGGCAAAGTTCCTCGGCGATGCAGGCATACAATGGTGGATTGATGCGGAAGTGTTTCCGCGATCCAGGCAACTGTTTGTCATCGAGCTCGGCAGTTTTTGTGCACCATTCCCAACCGATCCCTGCAATCCGCTGTTTGCCCCAAAGGGAGAACAGCTCGGGAGAATTCACTCCTCCGACCGTTGCGTTGCCGCCCAATTGAGATCCGGCCTCGATGAGGATGGTCTTTGCGCCACAGCGTGCCGATTGAATCGTCGCAACAACCCCCGCCGTCCCACCACCCACAACGACCACATCGCACTCAACGGTGTCAGCACATATCTCCGCGCTCGATAGTAACGCGAAGGCAAAACAAAGTGCTGCGGAACAATGCTTCATTTTCATCTTCATTGATTCATCCATGTTGTCTGGAACCGCACGCTCGAAATTCGGTCCGATCTTCGCATTCGACTCTTGCTTCGTAAGTGAAAACCCCACCGGCCACGTCTTAGCGGCAAACACTTCAGTCCGAGGAAGACGCGGCGACGGATTCGATGAGCACGCCTTGGGGGTCGGCTTCCGATGCCGCGCTTTGCAGATGCAGGTAGCTGATGCCATTGCGGGTCGGGAACACGCGCAGCAGTTCATGCCATGCGTCGCCTCCGATGCTGAACCTGGCCGAGTTCTGATCCCAGCGAACCTCCAGTTCCGCCCACGTGTCCGGTTTCAAGGCGGGAACGGCGTTGATGCTTCCCGCGAGATCGAGCCGCATCACGTATTGCGCGAAACGGGAGACCACTGGATCAACCGGATTGAACCAGCGGTCCACAAGGCAGATCTGCATTCCTTTTGAGCCTTGAGGCATCCGCAGACGCAGCTTAAGACTGCCACGCTGCCAGCAAGGGAAGTTCCACACGGCGCCTTCCACTTCGTGCAAAAGCCGCGGGTCGGGGTGCCGTGCCACTTGAAGCACTTCGCGCGGCAGGCCGTCCGGGTGCGGAATCAGCGAGGCGCCGGCACGCCGGTTGTAGGCGCAGTGTCCGCTCACGCCGCGGAAGTTGCCGGGAACGCTCTTGAGATACTGCTGCACCGACCAGCCGCCCAGGCCATAAGCGAAATTGTCTTCCCGATGGTTTTCTAGGAGCCAGTCCGGGTCGAAGATCATGAGCCGGCGGCAAAGCGGATGCTGGCCAAACGCCAGCAATATTTTCTTCCCCGGCAATTCAACAGCCTGGGATTGGTGGATGCTTTTATCCAACGACTCGCGATTGCCGCCGCTGGCGCGGAAATCGCCATCGTTGCGGCGTTCATTGAGATACAACTCGCGGAATCCGCGCCATGTCCGGCCCTCGTCGGCAGAGATCGCCGCATGCAGCACATCGCGGTTGGTGAAGAAATCCTCTGATGTGCCTTCACGCTCGGACTTGTTCAACCCCGGCTGGGACTCATGTTTCAGTTCCGGCAGCGGGGTGGAGTTGTTCCAAACCACCAGCAGCCGGCCATCGCTCATGCGAAACAACAGCGGCATGGTAATCGTGGCGTAGAAGCGAGACGGGACCGGCGTGGTCCAGGAATTGCCGCCGTCATCGGAAAACGCCTCATAGTGGCAATCCTGCGACGTGCGGATCAGCATCCATAGCCGGCCATTGGAGAGTTCAACCACTGTCGGCTCACAACCGTAGTTCTGCCAGCGCACACCCTCATGCGGCCACTCGATCTTGTGTGCGGGCGGACTGGGAAGCAACACCTCGCGCCAGGTTGCGCCATCGTCGTTCGAAAGCAGCACACCGGGTTGGTTGGGACTCTCGCCGCGACGCTGAATGGGCTGCACCCACTGTCGCCGCTGCCGCAACGCAAGCGGCAGGCGGGCCATGAATCCCATGTGGCGATTGATCAGGGAATTCGTCAGCGAGCCCTCGGGACCCTGCGCTGAGCGAAACACGAAAAAGCCGCTGCCATCGCACATATTCAACGCGGTCTGCCACGACTCAGCGTCAACCCGTTTTGGTTTGCACAGAATTGTGAGAAAATCCCCTGACCACGGGCTGCGCACCATCGATCCAGCCGTCAAACCAATGACGGGAAACTCGCGCCAGCTCAGGCCATGGTCACGACTGGAGATGTAAACCGGCTGAAGGTGCTTGCCGGCATCGTGACGGAAACCGTAGTGGCGAATCTCGCCATCCGGCATCACCATCAGCCCGCGGCAGGCGTTCTCCGGAGGGACGCCCACAACCCTCGGTGCAAAAATGCCGCGCAACATGTCGGTTGCCGGCGAATCCGAGGCGGCCAGCATCTCCGAAGCCATCCCGATCGCGAGACATAGAATGGCGACCTGCCACCTCGTTCGGCTCTTCACCAGCCGGGACGCGTCCTGCATTTCGGAGTCAACCCGCCGCGACGATGATTCGTTCGTGGTGATGCGGAGTTGTTGGATCAAGTTGTTTGCGCTGCTGTTCATGGTCGTGTGTGGAAATACTGCAACGGAGCGAGTGTATATCTTCGGACATGCGTTCTGGAAGACTTTAAGAAACGCCGCCGGCTTTCGGCGTTGACAGCATCCAGCGATCGGCACAGCATGCAATTTGAACAACCATTCATTCGAAGGAAATCGGTCATGCACAATCAACTACGCGCAGACAACTCAATCACGCGACGCAAATTCCTCAGCGGCATGGCGGTGGCTACCGCGTTCTCCATTGTGCCGCGCCACGCTATCGCCCGCTCCGGCAAGCGTGCGCCGAGCGACACGTTGAATCTGGGCTGCGTCGGTGTGGGCGGAATGCAAGGCGCGGGTGACGTGAAGAATGTCAGCAGCGAGAACATCTATGCGCTGTGCGACGTGGACGAGAATTTCCTGAGCAAAGCCGCCGCGAAATACCCGAACGCGAAACTCTACCGGGATTTCCGCGAGATGTTGGACAAGGAATACAAGAACCTCGATGGCATTACCATCACCATCCCCGACCACATGCACGCCACCGTGGCGTTGCGGGCAATGGAACGCGGCCTGGCGGTTCACTGCCAGAAACCGTTGACCCAAAGCGTTTGGGAAGCGCGACTGTTGACCAAGGCGGCTAGGAAATACAAGGTGCCCACCCAGATGGGCAATCAGGGTTATTCTTCGGTGGCCACGCGCATCGCGTGTGAGACGATTTGGAACGGCGACCTCGGCGATATCACCGAGGTGCATTCGTGGAGCGGCGGCGGATTCGCCCGTGGCATCATGGAGTGGCCACCGGTCGAGGAAACGCCCAAGACGCTCAACTGGGACCTCTGGACCGGCCGCGCCCGCGAGCACACCTACAGTTCGAAGATCCATCCATGGCATTGGCGCGGATTCCTCGATTACGGCACGCAGATGATCGGCGACTGGGGCATCCACATGCTCGGGCCGGCAAACTGGGGATTGCAGCTTGGCAGTCCGACCAGCGTCCAGTGCACCGCTGTTGATGAAGTCAATCCGGTGACGTATCCGCACTACTCTTGCGTGTTCGAGTTCCCGGCACGTCCGAATAAATACGTCAAAGCCGGCAAGATGCCGCCCATGAAGCTGTATTGGTATGAAGGCAAGATGGCCAAGACCTTCAAGCCGCCCGCCGACTTGACCGAGCAGGATCTCAAGGGATTCAACGAACTCTTCATTGGCACCAAGGGCTACATGGGCACCGGCGGGCGCGGCGAGAGTGTCCGTTTGGTTCCCGAATCCAGGATGAAAGACTGGCAAAGGCCGCGCGAAGTCATCAAACGTTCGCCCGGCCATTTCAAGGACTGGATCGAGTCCTGCAAAGGCGGTGCCCCAGCCTGCTCCAACTTCAGTATCTCCGGCCCCTACACGGAATGGATGTTGCTCGGCGCCATCAGTTGGCGTTTCCCGAACGAAAAGCTCCTTTGGGACGGCAAGAAGCTGCGGTTCACCAATAACGAGAAGGCCAACGAGTTCATCAAGCCCTACATGCGCAAGGGTTGGGAACTGAAAGACGTCAAGGTTTAAGTTGGTAGCGCGAGGCGCGCGAGGTTGAAGCAGCCCTTAACGGGTGTTTTCTGCCTTTTGCCCGGGCTGCGCCTGCTTCTCTACTTCAACAATTGCTTCACCTTCGCCTGGATGGCCTCGGCCCAGATTTCATACCCTTTTTCGTTCGGATGCAGCAGGTCGGGCATGATCTCCTTGGAAAGCGTTCCGTCGGGCTGGAGGAACTTCGCGTTGACGTCCATGAAGAACACGGTCTTGTTGTCGGCGAAGCCCTTGATGATCGCGTTGGTTGCTTCGTTTTGCTGGCGAAACTTGTCCGCGTTGTTCGCCCCGCGCGGGAAGATTGCGAGCAACAGGATTTTCGCCTTGGGGCACTTGGCCTTGAGCTTGCCAAGAATCGCCTTCACGCCATCCGCCGTCTGCTGCGCGGAGCATTGATAAACCGCGCCGT
The DNA here is from genome assembly GCA_016235595.1 of Verrucomicrobiota bacterium. Classification (GTDB taxonomy): domain Bacteria; phylum Verrucomicrobiota; class Verrucomicrobiia; order CAIQCK01; family CAIQCK01; genus CAIQCK01. Next base: position 7,262 of record JACRJX010000036.1, on the reverse strand, counting down.
TGAGTTCCTTCTGCGGGCGGCCCTGATGACCGGTGTTGTTGGTGCCGATCATCAGCACGATGGCCTTCGGCTTGAGGCCGTCAAAGTTGCCGTGCTCCAAACGCCACAGCACGTGCTCGGTGCGGTCGCCGCCGATGCCGAAGTTGGCGGCCTTCAACGGCGCCCAATACTTTTCCCAGACAGCCTTGCCTTTGGCGCCATCCCAGCCATGGGTGATCGAATCACCGAGGAAGACAAGCTGCGCCTCACCCTTCTTGGAGATTTCGTTGAAGGATTCGTGGCGCTTCTCGGTGCCCGGATGCAGCACGGGCATGGTGGCGTAGTTCGGGGTCGTGTCGGCGAAGGTGACGTTCGCCAGGCACAGCAGCGTGATGAGCAGAAGTCGAGTGTTCATAATGATGTCAGTGGCGTCATTGAAGTTGGAGCTGCGCGCCGTGGCAAGCGCATTCGTTGGGTGCCCGTTGCCTGCTTCTCCGCCGTCGCGTTCAGGAGAACGAATGGAGTGTTGGAGTAATGGAGTAACGGAGTGATGGGGTAATCGAATCATGCAGCGGGCCAATCCAACACTCCAACACTCCAACACTCCATCGCTCCAACGCCCCTCCCTCCGCTGAGGATGGACAATGCCCAAACGATCAGTCAACATCAGCAATAGTTACCGACTGACTTTCAGGTGGCTCGAAAAGATGAGTCCGGTCATGGATGGCCGCAGCAACCCAAACCAAGAGGATGGCATGAAGCTGGAAAAAACCTTGAATGGTGCACGCATGACCGTTGTGCTCACCGGCCGGCTCGATGCCGCTACGGCTCCTGTTCTTGGCGAGCTGGTCGACAGGCAACTGGAGGGCATTGCAGAGCTCGTCCTGGATTTTGACGGTCTTGATTATGTCTCGTCAGCCGGGCTGCGTGTCATTCTGACCGCACAACAGAAGATGAAAGCAGCCCGCGGAAGCATGGTGGTGAAGAACGTGAGTCAAACGATCGCCAGCATTTTTGAGATGACCGGCTTTGACAGTATCGTGACTTATGAAAAGAAACTCAGGCAACTGTCGGTCGCCGGCCTGGAAATGATCGCGAAGGGGGCAAACGGCGAATGCTACAAGGTGGATGACGAAACCGTCCTGAAACTGTACTACGACTACATAGACGAAGCGTCCGCCGCAAGAGAGAAGAAACTGGCGAAAAAGGCCTTTGTGGCCGGGGTTCCAACCGCCATTTCTTATGATGTGGTGGAGTGCGGCAACCGCAGGGGTGTCTTGTATGAAATGCTGAAAGCGGACACCCTCTCGAAATACATCGAAAAGAATGTCCATCGCCTGGATGCTGTGGTTGAGATGTATGTCGACTTCTGCAAGCAGATCCATGCAATTGCGGGTGACCCGAATACGTTTCCGGATGCCGTTACGCTCGGCTGCGGCTACATCGATGCCTGTGGCCTCTTTAACGATGGCCAGCGGGCGGCTATCAAGGAACGCCTGTTGCGCGCTGAAAGACAAAAAACGCTGATCCACTGGGACCTTCATCCGGGCAATATCATGATGCAGGGAGACAGTCCCTGCTTGATTGACATGGGGGATATGGCCATCGGCACGCCGTATTTCGACCTGGGACAGATCAAACAGGTCTTGCACTATTATGCAGGCATGGGTCTCTGCCAGAAGATCATCGGACTCGACGACGCGATCGCACTTCGCGTGTGGTCGAAATTTGTCGCGAGCTACTTCGGCAACCCTGCCCCGGATGTGTTGGCGGCGATCGAGGAAAACATCAATTTTTACAGGGCAATCAAGAACATGTTCCTTTATCTGAGCGGCAGCGGAGGCGAAGCCATGCGTTCAAGACGCAAGGATTTCATCTTCCAGATGCTCCCCAAGGAAATCACGGAATTGAAATAGTTGCCGCTGTCGTAATACTCCTTCGCGGTGGTCGGCACACGAGCAACGACAGGCAGGGCAAGATAGAGAAAAAGAATCAGTTTCCGGAGGTGGTGTTGCAGATTCAGTGGCGCGCTTTTCGTCCCGTTTCGTTCATCACATCTTTACGGCGTCGTCATCCTCATTTCTTCACCGCTTCATTTATCCTGGCGACCACCCTCTTGGACTCCTCCTCGGTATGCCTGCCTGCTATGTGAAGGGTGCCACTTGTTATTGCTGTCTTGATATAAGGAGCCATCAACACTTCTTCCCCGACTACAACAGCAATTCTCTTGCCGATATACTTTCGCGTAATTCGCGCAATAAGTTCGCGTCCTTGGTCCGTAAACACTATCCTGACGTATATGTAAGGGTTCGTGATGCTGCTGTTCGGAGGTTTTACCGCATCAGCCATTTTGACGGACGTCTGATCCAAGAGTGGAACCAAGCGCACGTTTAGAACCTCGCGAGCTGGCATGGACTCTCGTGAAGTCTCGTTGGTCATGATCACCTCCTCCGTTTCCGCGGATGCGGACTCTTCCACCAGCCGCAACTCAAACACGGCCGGTTTCTTTGTCTTCCCCAATCCCTGTTTCTTTATGAATCTCACCAGGATGCCGTCCGAGCCGCGATAGCTGAACTCCGTGTCAGACACAGCAAGTGAATCACCCCGAAAGTTTTCTCCGCCATGCACGTTCCTTGCAGTTGAATTGGTTATTCTGCTGTATAGGCTTCCGTCCTTCACAACCCAAAACCCACTTTGCTCAAAAGGTTTCGATCCCGACTTGTCCACAACCGTGCCATGCCACACAACCGTGCCCCGCCACGCCACCTTGCCGTCGTTTTCGAAGATCACCTCACCTGCATGGCGCGCGCCGGTTGAATTCGTAGTGTTGAAGTTCCAGATTCCAACAATTCCCCTGCCCATTTCGTAGTCACGCAATTGTGATTGCTTATCCCGCTCATTCCCGCAACCAATCACCACCCAAGACATCGCCAGCAAAAGGACATTTCGGCTGATCGTCTTCATTCTTTCCTTGTTCCTTTCACGTCCGGCTTTAGGAGCATTCTCCGCCGGCTGCCACATCATGTAAAGCCGGTTGTGGGCCACGTCCCAGAGGTGGCGATGGGTCAGCATCTTTCGGCGAGCCCGCCCGATCCGTCCCTCCAGGCTGCATCACAAAAAGGGTGGGGATTTTTGATTCTACGCCATAGGAAAAGGACTTGGCTGGTCTCGCTGCTGCCATCGTCGCCGTCGTCGTGGACATCGGTTGTTTAGGCGGCATTGCAGGCACCGCCACTGAACAAGCGCAAAATCCTCCCGTCGCGTCCCGGCTTCAGCATTCAACCATCAACATCACAACTCTTCGGGTGCGGGCACGTAGTCGGGGTCGGCTTCATAGCGCAACTCCAGTGGGGCCTGCACCGGCGGCGTGACTGTCCAATGTATCGCGAATCACGAGTCACGGATTACGAATCACGCCTTCTTCCGCGCCTGCTTCTCGACCATCGCCTTCACGCGGAGGCGGAGGGCGCTGAGCTTGATGAAGCCGGTGGCGTCGTCCTGATTGCAGATGGGCAACCCTTTCATCCTTTCAACGCTCCGGCGGACAGATGATCGGAATCACCTCGCGCTTGTTGCGACGGTAGACATGGAAGTCCTCACGATCCACCGTGATGATGCTGTGGCGCGGATAGAGTTCGCTCATGCGAACCAGACACAGGTCGGCGAAATCGGGATGGCGGTCGGCGTATCGTTCGGCCAGTTCACGCAAGTGGGGCAAATGATCGTTGCAATCGAACGACAACGCAATCAATCCGTCGCGCAGCATACCCAGCACCGCAGACACGCTCTCCAAATGAAAAGCCGCCTCGGCCAGGACCGCCTCGCACGTCAGCAGTGGCTCGGTAACGCGAGCGGCGATGCTGACCGCCCATTCGTGATGGGCATCGTTGGCGCTGGCAAATGCGACGAGAAACCCGGTGTCGGCAATGGCCTTCATGTTTTCGAGAAGCCTTTGCGCGTGGAGAGATTCTTCGGGCGGCCCTTGATGCTGCCAGCCAGACGCATGAACGTCTGCTGCCCGCCGCGTGCGCGGGCCTTCTCCAACTGCTCGCGGACGACCTGTCCCTGCGACACGCCGGTCTTTGCCGCCGCTTCCTCCAGCCAGACCGCAAGCTCTTTATCCAAACGAATGGTGATTGTATGACTCATACGGCAGAAGTGTATTCGCAGAACGAACTGCAGGCAAGCCTGGTTATGCCTTCGCGGCATCAGGCGATGCGCTTGAGCGCGTGCAAATGGCTCGGACAATGCTCGCCCGTGTCCAGAACTGAAATCATGCGTTCCCATTCGCCGATGTTGTATTGAATGAACTCCCAGCCGAACTTCTCGGCGACTGCCTTTCCCACGCTTCCCTTCAGGCGCGCCAGTTCTTCGCGAGCCTGTTGGCGATACCATGCGTTCTGCGACACAATCCGGATATCTGAAAATCCAGCCGTCTCCATGGCATCGCGATAACGGGCCGGGGTGGCCATTTGAAAACCCAGTCCCTCGGCCGCAATGAAATCCGCCATGGCCTGCGAGATGGGTTCCGTGGCGACCAGCCAGTCCGATGCCAGAAACCGCCCGCCGGGTTTCAGGACACGAAAGACATCGGCCATGAGCGCGTGCTTGTCGCGGATATGGATGATCGAGTCCTTGGAAAACACCACGTCGAATTCGCCCGCGGGAAAAGGCAGCGGCCCAGGTTCCACCTTGACCAGCTTGATACGATCTCCCAATCCGTGCCGGTCAACAAGCGCATGGGCGCGCGACAGCACGCCTTCTTCCACATCAATGCCGGTTGCGTGCGCGACGCCATGCGTCTTGACAAGCTCGATGTCAATGCCGCCCATCCCGCAGCCAATATCAAGCAGCTTCAAACCGCGCGGACTGTGGTCGCCGATGATGCGCGCGACCTCTTCCGGCCCGCCCGGCGACAGAAATCCTTCGCCCCATAGCGCCTCCAGCACGCCTATGGTCTTTGGAGAATAATGCTCTTCGTTCACAGACCCCATGTTATCCCTGCCTTTCGCTTCACTTTCCTTTGCATTCGCATGATGGTTTGCGCCGCCGCCGGCCGACAGCAGAAACGTTGCCGCCATCGCATGCTCACGTCAACCAACTATTGAACCCAAGGATGTGCCCCATTTCTCCGTAATGACTCCGCGTTCCCACAACCAGCCGGTGCCACCATCATCAACCTCGGCCACTGCACCGTCCGCCTCGATACGCCGCTGGAATAGCCGCAGCCGGGTTGCAGGTGCTCTCGCCGATCTTCATCGTGGCAATGTCGCCCACGGATCACTTGACCCTGAACTTGGCGCTTCCGGAGACAGGGATACGAATTGGACAGAACTCGGCAAACTCTCCACTTTTGTTGCCCACCAGAATTTGCAGGGTTGTTCCAAAAACCACCAGATAATCACCAGCACCCCAAAACTCGTAGCAATCGGCGAGCAAAAGCACTTGCTCAAAGGTCTCGCCGGGATTCAGCACAACACTGGATACTTTCTCGCGCGCATTCCACGTGTAGGTGTCAAAGATAACGCCAGGTCTTTCCGCGAGCAGTTTTTCAGACGGGTAGAAGAACTGGGATACTCTCGGCGGTTCTTTTCTATGAACATGCACCCACACGTAAGCCTCATGGTTCCCGCGTTTGGGAAATTGAATCGTGTGATTCGAGGTGTTCCTGATTTTCAACTCGACGGGAATCCGGGCGTCGGCTGCAACGTCTCCTGTCTTCCCAAAAACAAACTCGGCTTTGATCTTCTTTATGATGTCGAGGTCGTAGACTTCGAGTTTGACGGGCTTCGTCTTCCGTTTCGCGAACTCAAAGACGAGTGTATAGATGCCTGCTTGGATGTCCTTGCCTAATCCGCAGCCACCCCGCCACCCCCAATCGACCGCCCCGTCTATCGGCCAGCCTGCAGGTTCGTGTTTTTCTTTTCCGTCGGGCGACTTGATGTGCAAAACGCAAGTGTTCCAGTATTCCTTCGGAATCGTTTCCGTCCCCTCTTGCTCGACACCAACCCAAAACCTAATCGCCTCACCCTTCCCATACTTTTGCTTTTCCAACGAAAGGATGGGAACTGCGTTGGGCGACTTCTCGCCGCCATCGCTGTTGCACGCGAGACCAAGAACCAAAGCCGACAAGAGTGCGATTCTCATCGGCTCCTCATCGGGTTCAATTCCCGATTCTTGGCACGCCGAGTCATCTCGCTACTTCCTATGACTTCCGCTTCGCCTGCTTCTCGACCATCGCCTTCACGCGGAGGCGGAGGGCGTTGAGCTTGATGAAGCCGGTGGCATCATCCTGGTTGTAGATGCTCTCGCCGCTTTCCATCGTCGCGATGTCGGGACGGTAGAGCGAGAGGGTGCTCTTGCGGCCGACGGTGATGATGTTGCCCTTGTAGAGCTTGAGGCGGACGGTGCCGGTGACGTTCTGCTGGCTCTCCTCGACGAGTGCCTGCAACGCGAGCCGCTCCGGCGAGAACCAGAAGCCGTAATAAACCAGCTCGCTGTAACGCGGGATGAGGGAGTCGCGCAGGTGCATGACCTCGCGGTCCATCGTCAGCGTCTCCATCTGCCGGTGCGCCGTGTGGAGAATCGTGCCGCCGGGCGTTTCATAGACGCCGCGCGATTTCATGCCGACAAACCGGTTCTCGACGAGATCCACGCGACCGACGCCGTGCTTGCCTCCGAGCTTGTTGAGCGTGCGCAAGACGTTGGCGGGCGAGAGCTTCTTGCCGTTGACGGCAACGCAGATGCCGCGCACGAAATCGAGCGTGACATATTCCCCCTTGGCCGGTGCGTCTTCGGGCGCGACGCTCAGCTTGAACATGTCCTTCGGCGGCTCCATCCACGGGTCTTCCAGGATGCCGCTCTCGAAGCTGATGTGCAGGAGGTTGCGGTCCATCGAGTAGGGCTTTTTGGCGCTCGCCTCGACGGGGATGTTCTTCGCGGCGCAATACGCGATCATCTCACTGCGACCGGGGAATTGTTTCCGGAACCGTTCCTCGCGCCACGGGGCGATGACCTTGATGTTCGGCTCCAGCGCATAGGCGGTCAACTCGAAGCGGACCTGGTCGTTGCCCTTGCCGGTGGCGCCGTGGCCGACGGCGTCGGCCTTCTCCTTGCGGGCGATCTCAATCATCCGCTTGGCGATGAGAGGCCGCGCGATGCTGGTGCCGAGGAAATACTGGTTCTCGTAGATCGCGCCGGCTTGAATCATCGGGAAGATGAAGTCGCGCGCGAACTCCTCGGTGAGGTCATCAATGTAAATCTTCGACGCGCCGGTCTTCTTC
>JACRJX010000035.1 GCA_016235595.1 Verrucomicrobiota bacterium | reverse complement strand
GCCGGGCAAGTTTCCGCAAGGCCAGTGGTTCACGATGCTGGTGGAAATCAACGGCGCCAACGTGGCCGTGCAGACCGACAACGGCGTGAAAGTCGTCGGCAGTCACCCCGGACTCGACGTGGAAAAGACCGGCTATCGCTTCGTCATGCGCGGCGAATCGCTGCTGGTGAGCGACCTGAAGGTTTGGGAAATCCAGAAGTGAACCCGAATCAGAACTCGCCATGAACCACCTCCTGAGGGTGCTCACCGCCGGTTGTCTGCTCCTCGCGCTGACGGTTGTTCAAGCCACCACCGCCGCCGCGCCGCGCCCCAACATCCTCTTCATCCTCACCGAGGACCAAGGCGCGCATCTCGGCTGCCTGGGAACGACGGGATTGCAGACACCGCACATGGATGGGCTGGCGCGGTCAGGCGTGTTGTTCCGCAACGCCTTCGTCGCTTACCCGGTCTGTTCCGCCTCGAAAGCCTGCTTCTACACCGCCCTGCATAACCACCGCAACGGCATCCTCAATAATACCGTCAACTACCACAAACCGACCGCCGAGTTGACGCCCGCCCAACGCCGGTTCCCGCTCTACGTGCGGAACCGCATTGACGCGGACATCCCGACGCTGACGGAGCGGTTGAAGGCCGCGGGCTATTACCAGGGCGTCACGCACAAGCTGCACGTCGCGCCGGTCGAGAAGTTTCCCTATGATGAGTTTTTGCCAAATCCGACGGGGCAGGTGATGAAGGGCTTCTTGGAACGCGCGACCGCGACCGGGCGGCCGTGGTTTCTGCTCTACAACATCCCCGACACGCACCGGCCGTATCCGAACAGCGACAAGGTGAAAATCCGCGTCCAACCGGGCGAGGTGAAGCTGCCGGCGTTTCTGCCCGACACGCCGGTCGTGCGGAAGGATTGGGCGGAATACTTGGCCGGCATCGAACGAGCCGACGTGCTGGTGGGCCAGGCGTTGGAGGTCCTCCGCGCGTCGGGACAGCAGGAGCGGACTATCGTCGTCTTCATGGGCGACCACGGCCCCACCTTCCAGCACGGCAAGATGACGCCCTACGACCTCGGCTTGCGCGTGCCGCTGGCTTTCGCCGGCCCGGGCATTCGTGCGGGCACAACCCATGCGCTGGCCAGCGAACTCGACCTGATGCCCACCCTGTTGGACCTGGCCGGTGCTGCCGTGCCGCCCGGCCTGCACGGCATTTCGCTGCGCGGCGTTCTGGAAGGCCGACCCGGCGCGAAGGAGCGCAACTTTGTCTTCGCGGAGATTTCGCACCGGGGCAACCTGCCGAACGACGGCATGCAAGAGCGCGCGATATTCGACGGCCGGTGGAAGCTGATCTATCGCGAAAAAACCGAATCACCCTGGCGGCAGGTGCAAGCCGACAGCAAGGAGTGGCCCAAGTGGGGCAACCGCACCTACGCCGAGACCGTGCGCGTGAAGGACCGGTTCCCCGAAGCTTTCCGCGTCCTCGCCGGGCTGGACCCTCAGAACCTCGGCGGCAAAATCTCCGCGCTCGAATTCTACGACCTGCAAACCGACCCCGACGAACTCCACGACCTCGCCCGCAACGCCGAGGCGCGTCCGCACCGCGACCGTCTCTACGCCGCGTTGCGCCAATGGGTCCGCGACACAGCAGACCCCGCCGTGCAACCACCGTCAACTTCTCCAGAACCAGAGCCATGAAACACATCATCACATTCCTCGCATCGTTGTGTCTGTTCGCTGGTCATGCCGTCGCCGCCGAACCCTCAAAACCCAACATCGTTTTCATCCTCGCCGACGACCTCGGCCGCACCGATGTGGGTTTCATGGGCTGCAAGGAAATCCACACACCGCACCTCGACAAGCTCGCAACCGCCGGCGCGGTGCTCGACGAGCATTACGTGCAGCCCGTGTGCTCGCCGACGCGCGCGGCGTTGATGACCGGCCGCTACGCCGCGCACACCGGCGTCTATACGATCGTGCGACCGCACGCGCGGTGGGGATTGCCACTGGAAGAGCGGACGCTGGCGCAGGCGCTGCGCGAAGCAGGCTACGAGACCGCCATCGTCGGCAAATGGCATCTTGGTGAATTCGAGGAAGCGTATCGGCCGACGCGACGTGGCTTCGACCACCAATACGGCCACTGGTTCGGCGCCATTGATTACTTCACCCATGTTCGCGACAACATGCATGATTGGCATCGCGATGACCAACCCTGCAACTACGAAGGCTACTCCACGCATCTCATCGCCAAGGAAGCCTGCCGTCGCATCCGCGAGAAGCAGCCCGGGAAACCGTTATTCCTCTACCTGCCTTTCAACGCCGTTCACGGGCCGCATCAGGTGCCGGAAAGCTATCTCGCGGCCTACGACAAACTCACCGGCACGCGTCGCACTTACGCCGGCATGCTCTCGGCGATGGACGAGGCCATCGGCCAGGTCGTTGCCGCGTTGGAGGAGAAGGGCTTGAAACAAAATACGCTCATTATTTTCTCCAGCGACAACGGAGGGCCGAATCCCGGCCGAATCACCACCAACGGCCCGCTTCGCGCCGGCAAAGGCACCATCTATGAAGGTGGCATCCGCGTCTGCGCGTTCGCGTCGTGGCCCGGCCACATACCCGCCGGCACCATCAAGGAACCGATCCACGCCGTGGACTGGTATCCGACGCTGTTGAAACTCGCCGGTGGCACACTGGAGCAGAAGCTGCCGCTTGACGGCCTCGACATCTGGCCGGTGCTCACTCAGGGCGCGAAGTCGCCGCACGATGCATTGCTGTTTTGCGGCGGCCGACCCGAACAAGCCGCCATCCGCATGGGCGACTGGAAACTGCTGGTCGGCGCCAGCGGAGCAGGCGCGGAGGAATCCGGAGACAAGCCCGCCGGCAAGCGGGCGCGCGGCAAAGCCAGCCGCGTCACGCAGGGCGTGGAGCTTTACAACCTTGCCGACGACATCGCCGAAAAGAAGAATCTCGCTGACTCCCAGCCGGAGAAAGCAAAGGAGCTTCGTGCGAAGCTCGACGCATTGCTTAAGAACGCGGTGCCAAGCGGTGTTGTGCAGGCTGACACCGCGACTGCAACGAAGCGCCGCAAACAGAAGTGACATCACGTTTTTCACCGAATGAAGCTCTAAAAATCATGAACCTCGTTTTCATTCTTGCCGCCGCATTCCTGCTGGTTCCGTGGGTGATGGTTCACGCCGCCGAAGCGCAACCCAGGTTCAACATACTTTTCATCATGGTGGACGAAATGAAGTGGAACGCGATGAGCTGCGCGGGCCACACCATCGTCAAGACGCCGAACCTCGACAGGCTCGCGCGCGAAGGCACGCGGTTCGCCACCGCCTGCACCGTTGCGCCCATCTGCACGCCGTCACGCTACAGTTTCTTTACCAGCCGTTATGCGCATGTCCACGGCGCTACTGACAACAGCACGCCGACACGCGAGCCGCAGTTGCTGTTGCCCGCCATCCTCAAACACGCCGGCTACCAGACCGCGATCAGCGGCAAACTCCATTTCATCCCGGCCAACGCCGACTACAACTTCGATTACTTCTGGTCGTTCAGCGGCGAAGGTCCCCGCAAGCTGCCGACGTGGCCTCAGGATGTGGAGAAGAAACATGGCCGCAACGCCGCGCGAAAGCTGGAGATTCAGCCGTTCCCCGACGACCCGCTGGGCCGCGACCTCGGCAAGTTGAAGTATCCGAAGGAAGATTCACAAACGTTTTGGATCACGGACCGCGCGGTGGATTTCCTGCGGCTGCGCGACAAGGCGAAGCCATTCTTTCTGTTCGTGAGCTACCTGGACCCGCACAGCCCGTCGCACCTCTGCGAGCCGTATTGGAATATGTTCGAGTCCGACCAGATGCCGTTGCCGCCGACGTTCAAATATGATCCGTCGAAGCAGCCGCAGACCGCTGCGAATCGCCACGAAGTCAACGATCCGAAGATCGTCAAGGCGATGACCGCCGCCTATTTCGCTAAGGTGACGATGGTGGACGACAATGTCGGACGGTTGCTGGGGCAATTGCGCGAGTTGGGCCTCGCCGAGAACACGCTCATCGTCTTCACCGCCGACCACGGTAATATGCTGGGCGACCTCAACCGCTGGTTCAAAGGTTCGATGTATGAAGGCTCTACGCGCATCCCGCTGCTGATGAAGGCCCCGCCGGCCAGCCCGTTCGCGGCGCAGTTCAACCGCGGTGCGGTCGTCAGCAACATCGTCGAGAACATTGATGTGATGCCGACGCTTTGTGAGATGACTGGCGTATCCCTGCCGTCGCAAGGCATCCAGGGCCGCAGTGTGACGAAGCTCGTGGCTGGCACGGAGAAGGACTGGAAAGAGCGCGCGTTCGCCGAACGCAACAGCTCGATGATTCGCACGACGCAATACAAGTTCATCAAGAACGAGAAGAACAACTCGCGTCACGGCGGCGGCGAGACGGAGCTTTACGACATGACCAAGGATCCGTTGGAAACCAACAACCTTGCGAAAGACCCGGCCCACGCGGCGGTCATGAAGGACCTCGCGGCCCGGCTCGAAGCGTGGCGGAAAGACATCCCGCCCGTGCCGGTCATTGAGGGCGTCGCGCCGCAAGCGACTGGCGACGCCTCGGCCACCGTTGAAAAAATGAGAAGAAAAGACCGAAAACGAAAACAAGCGAGCGCACCATGAAACAAAGCGTTCTCAGGTTCATCCTTCCGTGTCTTCTGTGTTTTCCGTGGTTGGCCTCCGCCGCCGACAAACCCAACGTCCTCATCCTCTATGCCGACGACCTCGGCTATGGCGAATTGGGCTGCTACGGGTTCAAGGAAGTGCCGACGCCGAACATTGACACCATCGCCGCCAACGGCATCCGGTTCACCAGCGGCTACGTCTCCGCGCCGCTCTGCTCGCCCTCGCGCGCGGGGTTGAATACCGGGCGCTACCAACAACGCTTTGGCCACGAGAACAACAGCATGGCGCCCGGCCGCGGACTGCCGTTGACCGAGACGACGCTGGCCAACCGCATGAAAACGCTGGGCTACGCGACGTGCGCAATCGGCAAATGGCATCTCGGCAACGACGCGGAGCATCTGCCGATGAAACGGGGGTTTGACGAATACTTCGGTGTCACTGGCAATCCCGGCTCTTACTTCACGCCGAAAGGTTTCATGAACTCCCGCGTCTCGGCGGAGGTGCAACGCGTGACGGACAAGGACTTCTACACCACCGACGCATTCGCCGCGCGGGCGTCGGACTGGATCGAGAAGCACAAGGACGCCCCGTGGTTTCTCTACCTGCCGTTCAACGCCGTCCACGCGCCTCATCAGGCGACGGAGAAATACCTGAAACGCTTCGCGCACATCAGCGACGCGAAGCGCCGCGACTTCGACGGCATGCTCTCGGCGATGGACGATGCCGTCGGCGTGGTGCTCGGCAAGCTGCGCGCGCTGAAGCTGGAAGAGAACACGCTCACCTTCTTCATCAGCGACAACGGCGCCCCCGGCCATCGCGAGGGCAACGGCGTGTTGCGCGGCCACAAACACACCTGCTGGGAGGGTGGCACGCGCCTGCCGTGGATGATGCAGTGGAAAGGCAAGCTGCTCGCCGGCAAGGTGGAGGACCGCGCCGTCATCCAACTCGACGTGATGCCGACCTGCGTGGCGGCGGCGGGCGGGACCGTTGACCCCGCGTGGAAACTCGATGGCGTCAACCTGCTGCCGTATCTGGCCGGCGAAAACAAGGAGCGTCCGCACCAGACGCTCTGCTGGCGCATTGACGGCATGTGGGCCATCCGCCACGGCGACATGAAACTGGTCCACGGCGACATGGATAAGAACCCGCCGGAGTTGTTCGACCTTGCCACGGACATCGGCGAGAAAAACAATCTCGCCTCCAAGCAGCCGGAGAAGGTCGCGGAACTCAAGGCCCTGTGGGACGAGTGGAACACCCAGTTGGCGTCACCCTCAACGCCGAAAGACAAGGCGAACAAGAAAGCCAAGAAACGTGCGAAGAAAGAACGATAAGAGCGCAACCTCCGACATAATATGACACATCTCATCACTCTCGTTGGCTGCGCGCTGCTGATGGCGTCGCTGGCTATGCTGCGCGCCGCTGATGCGCCCGCCAAGCAGCCAACGAACATTCTATTTCTCATCACCGACCAGCAAACCGTCAGTGCGCTAAGTTGTGCGGGCAACCCGCACGTGAAGACGCCGAACCTCGACCGGCTGGCGGCGCGCGGCGTGCGGTTCGAAAAGTCCTACTGCACCTATCCGCTCTGCTGTCCGTCACGCGGCAGCCTTTTCACGTCGCGAATGCCGCACGAGTTGGGCATCTACGACAACGCCGACGCAGAACTTGCCGGGAAGGGCGTGCCGACGATGGGCGAGTTGTTCCGCGCCGCCGGTTACGAAACCGCCTACGCCGGCAAATGGCACCTGAAAGCGGCATTTCCCTCGTTCAAGAGCGGCCGGATGCCGGGCTTCGACGTGCTGCCGCTCGCGGGGCGTGACCCTCACAAGGTTGACAAGGACAAGGAAGGCAAGGGACTGACCGTTGACCCGAATACTGCCGACGCGGCCATCAAGTTCCTCCGCCAGCCGCACCAGAAACCGTTCCTCCTCGTCGCCTCGGTGCTCAACCCGCACGACATTTGCGAATATCCCGAATGCGCCGCGCTGCAGAAGATGTTGCCGGACGATCCGGCGAAATTGCCGCCGGCGCGCCCGAATCTGCGCGATGCGGACACGTTGCCTTCGGCACTGCGGCAGTTCGCGCGGCGCCACGCCGACTGGACCGAACGTCAATGGTGCGAATACCTGTGGATCTATTACCGGCTCGTGGAAATCGCCGACGCGGAGGTGGGTCGCGTGCTCGCGGCGTTCGACCGGGCCGGGCTGAGTTCCAGCACCGTCGTCATGTTCACCGCCGATCACGGCGAAATGATGGGTTCCCATCAGATGGTCACCAAGCAGAAACTCTACGAGGAGGCCGCCGCCGTCCCGTTGATTGTCGCCCCGCCCGCCTCCAAGCCCGCTGTGGACTCGCAACACTTCGTCAGCGGTCTCGACATCCTGCCGACGTTGCTCGACTACGCCGGCATCGCCGCGCCGTCGTCACTCGAGGGGCGGAGCCTGCGACCGTTGGTGGAAGGGAAAGCCGTCCCGTGGCGCGAGTATGTGGCGTCGGAATGCAGCAGCGGTGGTGATGCGCGAATGATCCGCACGGCCCGCTACAAGTATATCGCCTTCGCCAGCGGCGAAGACCGCGAGCAGTTCTTCGACATGGAGAAGGATACTGGCGAGATGAAGAATCTCATCGCCGACAGCGTGCTGGCCGGCGAAGTGGCACGGCATCGCGGTCTGCTGCAACAATGGCTGCAAGATACCAAGGACACTTTTGGTAAAGAGCTGCCGCCGACCAAGAACAAGAAAGACCGTGCAGGTGGAAAGAAACGGAGTGGCGAGGCTCGCAAGAGCAAAAACAACCAATGAAGACGCACGCACAGCAGTCATGACGCGGCGCGTGATGACTGCTATTGCCGATGGAATGGAATCTGCCATGAAACAAACTATTCTCAGGTTCGTCCTTCCGTGTTTGTTATGTCTTCCGTGGTTCGCTTCCGCGGCTGACAGGCCCAACTTTCTCGTCGTCCTCACCGACGACGTCGGGTGGGGCGATTACGCGTGCTACAACCCCAAGAGCAAGATCGCCGCGCCGAGCGTGGACCGGCTCGCGCGCGAAGGCATGCGGTTCACTGATGCGCACACACCCGCCGCGCTGTGCTCGCCGACTCGTTACTCGATTCTTACCGGCAACCATCCGTGGCGCGGTCGCACACCCGGCGGCACGTGGGGCTTCCATGTGCCTTCGCAAATCCTGCCTGGGCAAAAGACGGCGGCGAATTTGCTCAGGGACGCGGGCTATCACACCGCGATGTTTGGCAAGCAAGGATTCGGCGGTGAACACGCAAAGCTGGCCGACGGCAATCCTGATTTTACGAAGCCGATGCTCGAAGGCCCGCGCGCGTGGGGTTTCGATTACAGCGCCATTATTCCACGCGGGCATCAGGCGTTGCCGCTGTTGTTCCTTGTCAACGAACTGCCGGAAGTCGGCGCAGACAAGATCATCCAAGGCAAGACTGTCCAGCGTGGCGTGTGTGTGGATTACTCCGAGCCGAACTGGGACCCTAGCAAGGTTGGCGCACGGTTGCTTGATCACGCGGAGAAGTTCCTCGACCTGCATCAACGCGAGCGCAAGGACACGCCGTTCTTCATGCACTTTTGCACCGATGGCGGCCACGCGCCTTATGTGCCGGCCGATGAGATCCGCGGCACCGCATTGAAAGGACAGACGAAGATGACCGAGCATACCGACATGGTGATGGAGCCGGACATCCTGCTGGGCAAACTCATGGCGATGCTGGAGCAACGCGGCCTGCTAGCCAACACCGTCATCTGTTTCACCAGCGACAACGGCGGCTTGCCCTACGAGCGTGGCTTCGGCCACGACGCGGTTGCCGGCCTGCGTGGGAAGAAGAGTTTCATCTTTGAAGGCGGCCATCGCGTGCCGTTCCTCGTGCGCTGGCCCGGCAAGATCGCCGCCGGCAGCGTGCGCAACCAGTTCGTCTGCATCCATGACATCACGCCCACAATGATCGAACTGGCCGGTGCCAGCGTGCCAGCCGACCAGTGCCTCGACGCCGTGAGCCTCGCACCCGTGTTGCTCGGCCAGCGCGATGACAACCGCCCTGTGCGCCGGAGCATGCTTATCGAATCTTCGCCCGGAAAGGATGTGACCCACGACGGCGGTTTCACCGACGCGAGCGTGGTGCTCACGCGCCCTGGCACGGTCGCGGCTGCGCGCAAGCAAGCCCCCGTCGCCGAGACCCAATCCCGGGCGAAAGGCAAGGCGGCTCGCAAAGGCAAAGGCGCGGGCAAGATCCGGCCCGATGAGGCTGCCAAGATGCCGAGCCACGGCATCGCCCATGCGCTCTACGACGGCGACTTCAAACTGATGCTGGACGTGAAAAACGACGCCCCCGCCGCGCTCTATGAATTGAAGAACGACCTCGCCGAGCAGAAAAACCTGATCGCCGATCCCGTCCACGCCGACCGCGTCAAGCGGATGGAAGCCACCTATCGCGCTATCCGCGCCTCGAAACGGAGCGTGGACATCATCGCGGCACCTCAGGTTCAACCATGAAGCCCCTCCTCTTCCTGTTCCTGTGGGTTTTCTGCGGCCATGCTCTCGCAGTCGATCCACCCGCGTCAAATGCCGCCGATGACGTGTCTGCGTTCAAGTCCAGGCTGCTTGCGGCGGCAACGCGGCACCTGAATCTGCTGCTCGGCTCCGACGGCACGGTCGCTTCTCTCAAAGGTAAAACGGCTGCCGGAGAGGAGGCGCTCGCGTTCTACCTGATGTTCGAGATCACGGGCAACCCAGGTTTTCGAAACGCGGCGCTCAGTCTTGCTGATCGTGTCTTGAAGGACATGCGCGCGACGAAATTCGGCGTCCTGCCGATTAAGGAAAAGGAGAAGCCGGACGGCAAAACGATCATGGGCGGCGGGCCGCCGGCATTGGGTTTCTACACGGCGGATGTTGCCTGCATCTTGCACAAGGAAGGCGGTCGAGATGACGATCTGAAATACATCGCGAAGGTGCTCGACGATTATCCCTGGAACGAGAACGGCTGGTGGTCGCAGGACATTGACGTAAGGACCGGCGAGTCCAAGGTGCCGTTGAGCAAGCCTTCCATCATCAATAAGAGCGCGTCCATCGCGATGGCGGCGGGGGCGGTCAGCGGGTGGGTGCGCAAGATTGCCCCGGAAACCTCCGAGCGGCTCAAACAGAAAGCCGACAAGTGCATCTACGGTCAGATCATTCCCGCGCAGGTGGCCGACGGTTTCTGGCACTACAACCTCTCCGGCAAGGACCCGAAGGACAAAGACATCCTCGGCTACTTCATGCTCACCACCCACGCGCTGATGGAACTGCAACATTTCAATCCCGCGTATCGCGAGCCGAAGCTCGACGCGGCGCTCCACAAGGCGCAGACGTTCGCGCTCAGGCGTATCGCGCCCATGACCGACCCGAACAACGGCCCGGCTTGCGATGCCCACACCACGCCTTCGACGCCGCGCCACTACGCGCTTGCCAAGGAACCCAAGCGGGGATTCCAACTGGGCCTGATCCTGATCGGAGCCGGGCATTTCGACGAGGGCATCAAGATCATGGACGCTTCGCTCAAACATTTTCCATTTGGCGACACTGGCCAGGACGGCGCGCACGCCGCCACGCCGTCGGCTAGCATTCTCTCCCGACTGCACTGATGAAACTACTCTTCGCACTCTCATTGAGGCTCGCCGCACTCTGGCGAGCCCGCCGCAGCGGTCGTGGTGGTTCGCGCATCGTCGCCCACTGAACTCCACCCACTCACATGAAACATCCGATCTCATTCCTTCTTCCCTGTCTTCTGTGTCTTCCGTGGTCGGCCACTGCGGCCGACAAACCCAACATCGTCCTCGTCCTCGCCGACGACCTCGGCTATGAGTGCATCGGTGTCAACGGCGGCACCTCCTACCAGACGCCGCACCTCGACAAGCTCGCGGCGAGCGGGATGCGCTTCGAGCATTGTCACTCCCAACCGCTTTGCACCCCCACGCGCGTCCAACTGATGACCGGCTTCTACAACGTCCGCAACTACACCCGGTTTGGCGAACTCGACCGCGCGCAGACCACGTTCGCGCACCGGCTCAAACAGGCTGGTTATGCCACCGGCATCTTCGGCAAATGGCAGTTGGGCCAGCAGCCGGATGCGCCACGGCATTTCGGATTCGACGAGGCTTGTCTCTGGCAGCACACGCGCCGGCCGCCACGGTATGCGAATCCCGGCCTGGAGTTCAACGGTGCCGAGAAGGACTTCACCCACGGCGAATACGGCCCCGACGTGGTTCACGAGCAGGTGCTGGCGTTCGTTGCGAATCATAAGACGCGGCCGTTCCTGCTTTACTACCCGATGATCCTTACCCACTCGCCCTACCAGCCGACTCCGGACAGCGCCGGTTGGGATCCGAAGGCCAAAGGCGAGAAGGTCAACAACGACAGGAAGTATTTCGCTGATATGGTGCGGTACATGGACAAACACATCGGCAGCCTCGTTGCCTCGCTGGAGAAGCATGGGCTGCGCGAGAACACGCTGATCATGTTCCTCGGCGACAACGGCACCGGCGGCGGCGTGGAGTCGCGCATGGGCGAGCGTGTCATCATGGGCGGCAAAGGCCAGAGCAAGGCCGGCGGCACCCATGTGCCGTTCATCGCGAGCTGGCCGGCCGTGATTCCCGCCGGCAGAGTCAACGCCGGCTTGGTGGATACAACCGATTTTTTGCCGACGATGTGCGAGGCCGCGGGCGTGCTGTTGCCGGACGGCCAGCCGTGTGATGGCCACAGCCTGCTGGAGCAGTTGCGCGGCAGAAAAGGCCAGCCGCGCGAGTGGATCTACGTATGGCACCCGACCCGCGAGCGCGAGTTCGCCGCCGACCAGCGGTTCAAGCTTTACGCCGACGGCCAGATGTTCGACTACGCGGCCGACGCGTTCGAAACGGAGCCGCTCAAAACCGCTGGCGCCGAGGCGGTCGCCGCGCGCGCGAAATTGCAGGCCGCGCTGGATCGTTTCAAAGACGCCCGACCCGCGGCGCTCAAGGCCAGCGACGGTGCTGGCTATCAGCAGAATGCCGGCAAGCAACCAAAAGGCAGGCGCGCAGGGAAATCATCGGAAGGCAAGATCTTGAAATGACAGTCCCCCAACAAAAAGGACACCCATGAAACGATCCGTTGTTTGCGCAGTTCTTCTCTCCTTGTGCGTTGACGTGAGTCTCGCCGCTGGCGCGTCCAAACCCAACATCCTGCTCATTGTTGGGGACGACATGGGCTACGCGGACGTGGGCTTTCACGGCTGCAAGGACATCCCGACGCCCAACCTCGACGCGCTCGCCGCTGCGGGCGTGCGGTTCACCAACGGCTACGTCAGCGGGCCGTATTGCTCGCCGTCGCGAGCGGGTCTGATGACGGGGCGCTACCAGACGCGCTTCGGCCACGAGTTCAATCCGAACGGCCCGCATGGTCTGCCGTTGAGCGAGACCACCCTCGCTGACCGGCTCCGGGCCGCCGGCTACGTGACCGGCTGCGTCGGCAAATGGCACCTGGGCGCGCAGCCGGAGATGCATCCGCAGAAACGCGGTTTCGAGGAGTTCTTCGGCTTCCTGGCCGGCGCGCACAGTTACTTCGACGTGAGCGGCGTCCTCCGGGGCACTGAACAGGTGAAGGAACTCGACTACACCACGGATGCGTTCGGGCGCGAGGCAGTGGCGTTCATTGAGCGGCACAAGGCGAAGCCGTGGTTCCTCTATCTCGCCTTCAACGCCGTCCACACGCCGATGCATGCCACCGACGAACGGCTCGCGAAGTTTCCCAACATTGCCGATAAACAGCGCCGCGCATACGCCGCGATGATGTTCGCGATGGACGAAGCAATTGGCCGCGTCTGCAAGAAGGTCGCCGAAGCCGGGCTTGAGAAGAACACACTGGTGACGTTCATCAGCGACAACGGTGGCCCAACCATGCCGGGAGTCACCGTCAACAGCTCGCGCAACGACCCGCTGCGCGGCAGCAAACGCACGACGCTCGAAGGCGGCATTCGCGTGCCGTTCGTCGTCTCGTGGCCGGGCCGCGTGAAACCCGGCGTGTTCGATCAGCCTGTCATCCAACTCGACTTGACCGCCACGGCGCTGGCCGCCGCGGACGTGGAGGTAAAACCGGAGTGGAAACTCGATGGCGTGGATTTGTTTCCGTTCATGAGCGGCGAGAAGTCCGGCCCTCCGCACGCCGCGCTCTACTGGCGGTTCGGCGAGCAGATGGCCATTCGCGCCGGTGATTACAAACTCGTTCGCTACGACAGCAATGCCGATACGCGCACCGGTCGCGGCCGCCAGCCCGTGACCGCGCCGAAGCTCTACAACCTCGCTGCCGACATCGGTGAAACGAAAGACCTCGCCGCCGACCAACCCGACAGGCTCAAGGAACTCCAGTCGCAGTGGGACGCGTGGAACGCAACGTTGGTGAAACCTCTCTGGGGCGGCGGGAAGACTGACAGTGACGGCCGCGAGCCGGGCGCGCCCGCAAAAGGGAAACGAAAAAAGAATCGCTAAAGCCTGAGTGGCGACACCGATTCGCGGTCGCCCACTCACTGTCGGTGAAGCGCATCCAACTCTTCCGCGAATCCTCAAAGCACTCTCAGGCGGGGTTTCTGAAGGGGAAAACCGGCCGCAATTCGTTCGTTTTTTTGTGCTGAAAAGTTTGCACGACCGAGAGCAGCCCCATATATTCCGCGCGCTCGGAAACCAATCATGAACAGAAAGCCCATTCATATAGCAGTCACCGGCGCAGCCGGACAAATCGGTTACTCCCTGCTTTTTCGCATCGCCTCCGGCGCGATGTTTGGGCCGGAGCAACCGGTGATCCTCCACCTTATCGAGATCGCGCCAGCGTTGAAGGCGCTCAACGGTATCGTGATGGAACTCGAAGACTGCGTATTTCCGCTGCTGGACGGCGTCGTGCCCACCGCCGACCTCAACGAAGGCTTCAAGGACGTGAACTGGGCGCTGCTGGTCGGCGGTGTCCCCCGCAAGGCCGGCATGGAGCGCAAGGAACTGCTTGGCATCAACGGCAGGATCTTCATCGGCCAGGGCCAGGCCATCCAGAAGAATGCCGCCAGCGACGTTCGCATCCTCGTTGTTGGCAATCCGTGCAACACCAACTGCTGCATCGCCATGAACAACGCGCCCGGTGTTCCGCGCTCCCGTTGGTACGCAATGACCAAAATCGACGAGAATCGCGCCAAGATACAGCTCGCCAAGAAGGCCGGTGTGAACGTGGCCGCCGTCACCAACCTCGCCGTTTGGGGCAACCACAGCTCCACGATGTATCCGGACTATTTTAACGCAAAGATCGGCGGTCGGCCTGTCACCGATGTCATCGCCAACCGCGAATGGCTGGAAAAGGATTTCGTCGCCACCGTCCAGGAACGCGGCACTGCGATCATTGAGGCGCGTGGCCTCAGCAGCGCCGCCAGCGCCGCCAGCGCCGTCGTGGACACCGTGCGTGCGTTGACGACGCCGACACGGAAGGGCGACTGGTCCAGCGTTGCGGTTTGCAGTGACGGCAGCTACGGGATTGAAAAGGGCCTTGTTTTCAGCTACCCGGTTCGCAGCGACGGCAGGAATCACGAGGTTGTTCAAGGCCTGTCGCTCAATGATTTCAGCCGCGCGAAGATCGCGGCGACAGAAAACGAACTGAAGGAAGAGAAATCGCTCGTCGCTGAGTTGTTGCCGAAGTGAAGTTGAGACCGCGGATCGCGAATTGCGACTCGCGGATCGAAACCGATTTGCGAGTCGAGTTTCGAGATTCGCGGTTTCATGCAGAATCAAGGTCCGGTTGAGATTGCGCTGGGTTGCGCTGAGACCCCCCGGGTCATGGCGGCAATCGCAGGAGGGCCTTTTTTGTCTTTGGCGCCGGTGGCGGAACCGGCGCGTCCTTTCCTCGCCGCGCTGCTGGCGCGGAAACTTTCCCGGCCGCTGCTGATCGTCACCGACGGTTTGAAATCACAGGAGGCCTGGGAACTGAGCCTGATCGCGTTCGGCGCGGAGCCGCGGTTTTATCCCGCGTGGGAATCGCTGCCACACGTCGGCTTGCCCAGCGCCGACGTCATTGCCGACCGGTTGCGAGTGCTAAGGAGCCTCTGCGCTTTGGAATGTGGGAGGGGCCTCGGCGCCCCGGCCAGCAGCGTCGCTCAAGCAACAGCAGAAGGTCGGGGCACCGAGGCCCCTCCCACATTCCAGACATCCCAAACTTCACCACTCCATCATTCTCCTATCATCGTCGCGTCGGCGCAGTCGTTGATACAGCGGACGTTTTCGCCGAAGGCGCTCCGCACGCTGCTACTGGAGCTTCACGTCGGGCAGGAGATGGAGATGGATTCGCTGGCGGGCAAGCTGGTGCGGCTTGGCTACGTGCGCGAGGCGCAGGTACAGGAACGCGGACAGTTTGCGGTGCGCGGCGGCATCCTCGACTTGTTCCCGATCGACGAGCCTGCGCCGTTGCGGCTGGAGTTCTTCGGTGACTCGATTGACTCGATGCGGCGGTTCGACGTGGCGACGCAGGTGAGCGCCGGGCGCGTCGAATCGTGTGTGATCGGGCCGGCGGGAGAGATTGGTTTGTTGCAGCAACACACCGATTGGCTCGGTGACCTGCTGGATTTCCTGCCGCGAGACACTTTATTGATGATGGACGAACCGGACCGCCTCGCGGAAGCGGCCCGGCGCTACGCGGCGGAGTTGCCGAAAGACGATCAGTTCCATCTGCCGTTCGAGCGGTTGATGAACTGGCCGGACGTCGTCGCGCTGAGCGATGTGGTGACGGCGGGGAGCGTGGAGTTGACGATCAACTCGCTGGAAGCCTACCGGCCCATCTCCGGCGGACTCCCGGAGGCAGGCGTGGCGGAACAGGAACGAAAGAAATTTTTCTCGCAGCTTCGGCTATGGACGGAGCAGGACTACGAGGTTTATATTTTCTGCAACAACGCCGGCGAGCGGCAGCGGCTGAAGGAAATCCTGCCGCTTCACGGCCTCGGTGGTGTGCCACTGCGGTTGGAGATTGGCACGCTGGCACAGGGGTTCATCTGGCCGGACGCGCGGCTGGTGGTGGTGAGTGACGCGGAGATTTTTGGCCGCTATCGCATCCTGCGGCCGCGCAAGCTGACGAAGCGGCTGCCGCACGAGACGCGACGCATCAGCGACGTCTCGGAGTTGGAAGAGGGAGACTTTGTCGTGCATGTCGAACACGGCATCGGCCGCTACTGCGGCTTGCAGGAAGTGGACATGGGCGGCGCGCGGCAGGAGGTGATGACGGTCGACTACGCCGAGGGTGCGCGGCTCTATGTGCCTGTGGCTCAAGCGCATCTGGTGACGCGCTACGTCGGTGCCGGCAAGATAACGCCGCCGTTGTCACGGCTCGGTTCGCTGGCGTGGCGCAAAAGCCGCGCCGAGGCCGAGCAGGCGACCCACGACCTCGCAGCGGAACTGCTGGAGTTGCAGGCGGCTCGCGGGGCGTTGCCGGGGCATGCGTTCAAGCCGGACACGGCGTGGCAGCGGGAGTTTGAGGCGGCATTCATATACGAGGAAACGCCGGATCAACTCACGAGCGCGGCGGAGATCAAACGCGACATGGAGGCGTCGAAGCCGATGGATCGGCTGCTCTGCGGCGACGTCGGCTACGGCAAAACCGAGGTGGCGATGCGCGCGGCATTCAAGACGGTGATGGATGGCCGGCAGGTGGCGGTGTTGGTGCCCACAACGGTGCTGGCGCAGCAGCACTTCAACACGTTCTGTGAGCGGATGGCGGACTATCCAGTGCGGATTGAGATGCTCAGCCGGTTCCGCACGACGCGCCAGCAGAACCGTATTCTGCGGGCGCTGCGCGAAGGCTCGTTCGACATCGTCATCGGCACGCACCGATTGCTGTCGGGCGACGTGCAGTTCCGCGACCTCGGTTTGGTGATCGTGGACGAGGAACAACGGTTCGGCGTGGCGCACAAGGAGACGTTCAAGCTGCTGCGCAAAATGGTGGATGTGCTGACACTGACGGCGACGCCCATTCCGCGGACGTTGTATCTGTCGCTGATGGGCCTGCGCGACCTGTCGAGTCTCGACACGCCGCCGGCCGACCGGCTGCCGGTGCAAACGACGGTTTGCGCCTACGACGAACGCGTGATCCGCGACGCGATCCGGCGCGAACTGGCGCGGAATGGGCAGGTTTATTTTCTTCACAACCGCGTCCACGACATCGAGAAAGTGGCGTTGCGCATCGGCGAGCTGGTGCCGGAGGCGCGCGTGGGCATCGGCCACGGCCAGATGCATGAGGACGAATTGGAGTCGGTGATGCAGCGCTTCGTCAACGGGGAGATAGACGTATTGCTCTGTACGACGATCATCGAGAGCGGCCTCGATATCCCGAACGCGAACACGATCATCATTGACCGCGCCGACCGGTTCGGGCTGGCGGACCTTTACCAGCTCCGCGGGCGGGTCGGGCGTTACAAGCACCAGGCCTACGCCTGCCTGATGTTGCCGCGGCACGGGCATCTCTTCGACACAGCGCGCAAGCGCATCACGGCCATCCGGCAGTATTCCTCGCTGGGCAGCGGCTATAAGATCGCCATGCGCGACCTGGAAATCCGCGGCGCAGGCAATATCCTTGGCCGGCAACAGAGCGGCCACATCACCGCGGTCGGTTTTGAGCTGTACTGCCAGTTGCTGAAGGAAAGCATCGGCCGGCTGAAAGGTCAGGAGGTGAAACCGCGTATCGAAGTACGCACGCGGCTGGATTTTCTGGCAATGACGGCGGGCGAGGCTGACGATGGCGAGACGACGGCGGAGGGGACAGTGAGTCGCGCGCCGTGTTTCCTGCCACACGACTATGTTTCGGACGCGCGTCAACGGATCGAGGCGTATCGGAAGCTGGCACAGGCGGCGGCAGTCGAGGAAATCGGCTCGCTGAGGCAGGAACTGCGCGACCGTTTCGGAAAACTGCCGGCTGCGGCCGAGCTTTTGTTGCAACTGGCGACGCTGAAACTCGTTGCAGGCGATATCGGCGTGACAAGCATTGAGACTCGTGATGACAAGATCATGCTGAGCCGCGGCGACGACTACGTACAAATCAACGGCAAGTTCCCACGCCTAAGCGGCAGGACGGCGACGGCGAAGCTGAAGGACATCCACCGGATTCTGGCAGAACTGAGGAAGGGAATCTCGCCACCGAAGCCAGCCGACTAATAGACTGGTTTTGTTGTAAGAGCCCTAATGTTAGGTAGTTGCACGCGCAGGCATTTCAGGCTTGAAGATGGGTAAAAATCCTGCCATGCTCACTAACAATGCTATGGGGAAGTGGTTACATTGTGCCCCGCTTGTGGCGCTGCTGGTTGTCAACAGCACTCGAACGGTCGCTGATACGGTTGATGGAATTGCGGCCATCGTCAACGACCGGCTGATTACTTTTTCCGATGTGCGCGAAGTGGCAACGCCCGCGATCCAAAACGCTTACCGCCTCTACTCGGGCGAGGAACGCGATCGGAAAGTTCAGCAGGCCGGCGTGGATGCGCTTAACACGCTGGTGGAGCGCGCGTTGATTCTCCACGAGTTCACCGAAAAGGGTTATAAGTTGCCGGAGCATGTCTTCGACAGCCGCATGCGCGAAATCATCGAGGAACAGTATGGCGGCGACAAAAACGCGTTGATCCGCACCGTTCAGGCGCGCGGGCTGACGATGGAACAGTGGAAACAGAGATTTGTGCGCGAGCCGTTCATCGTGCAGGCGTTGAGGCAGAAGGAAGTTTCTTCTGACATCGTGGTGTCGCCCTCGGCGATCGAGCAGTATTACAATTTGAACAAGGCGAAGTTTACGCTCCCCTACCAAGTCCGGCTTCGTATGATCGTTGTCAGGAAGGAACCTGGAACCAACGGCACCGAAGCGCGCGACTTGGCCAACAACATTTGGCAAAAACTCGAAAGCGGCGCCGATTTCGCCGGTTTGGCCAATATCTACTCCAGCGGCGGCCAGAAGAATCCCGGCGGCGACTGGGGCTGGGTGGACAAGGAATCGGGTCTTCGCAAGGAACTGGCCGATGTGGCGTTCGCGTTGAAGGCCGGCCAACACAGCAAGGTCGTCGGAACCGAAGACGGATTTTACATCGTTCAAGTGGACGAAGTGCGGCCGGAGCGCACTCGCGCCCTGGCTGAAGTGAGAGGCGACGTGGAAAGAACACTGGCGCAAGAAAGGCGTGTGGAGCGCCAGCGAAAATGGATGGAACGACTGAAGCAAAAGGCGTTCATTCGGTATTTCTGAGGTCATCATGGCTATAACGAACGACGTCATCGGCATCACCCTCGGCGACGCTGCGGGTATCGGACCGGAAATCGTGGTCAAAGCCGTTTCCAGCGGCCGGCTGCCACCTAATTTCCAATACACCATCATCGGCGACGCGGGTGTTCTCGACCGCGCATGCCGCAACCTCGGTGTGCGGCCGACGTTTGACCTCGTCGAGGTCGGCAAACACGACCTGAGTGGCGTCGAGCCAGGCAAGCCTGACAAACGCGCCGCCAAGGCAGCCGCCGAATGGCTCGAACACGGCGTCAAACTGGCCCGCGCCAAGAAAATCGCCGCGCTCGTCACCGCCCCCTTGAACAAAGCCGGTCTTCACATGGCTGGCATCCATGTGCCCGGCCAGACCGAACTGCTCGGCAAGCTCTCGCACGCCAAACGTATCGCCATGATGCTCGTTGGCCAGTTCCAAAAGCCGCCGCCCATGCCGGGCGGGTTGGTGCCGACCGCCTGGTTGCGCGTCGCGCTGGCCACGACCCACCTGGCACTGAAGGACGTGCCCCGCGCGCTGACGAAACAGAAGATTTTGGATGTCATCGAGTTGACCAACGCGGCGTTGGGATCTTTTGGATTGCAGCGTCGTCGCATCGGCATTGCCGGCCTGAACCCGCATGCCGGCGATAACGGCACCTTCGGCAACGAGGAAATCAAGATCATTGGGCCGGCTGTGGAGGCTGCCGTCAAGAAAGGCATCACCGCCATCGGCCCGCGTCCCGCTGACACGCTTTTCCACGAAGTTTACAAGGGCGAGTTCGACGCCGTTGTGGCGATGTATCACGACCAGGGGTTAGGCCCGCTGAAAATGCTGGCCTTCGACACCGGCGTGAATCTTACCCTCGGCCTGCCGTTCGTCCGCACCTCGCCGGACCATGGCACCGCTTACGACATCGCCGGCCGCAACGTCGCCAACCCCTCGAGTTTTCTCGCTGCCGTCCAGCTTGCCATCAAGCTTACCCGGCCGCCGGAGACGAATCCGCCGACAGCGACATAGAACCAACGGAAGACACTCACGGCTTCAGCTTGGTAGTCCGAACAATCGCACTGCATTCTCCGTCGTCTGCTGCGCGACCGTTTCCACTGGCACGCCGTGCGCCGTCGCCAAGGCAGCTGCCGTGTGAACCATGAACGCAGGCTCGCAGCACTTGCCGCGATGCGGTTCCGGAGACATATAAGGGCAGTCCGTCTCTACCATCACCCGCTCCGGCGGCAACTGCGCCGCCATCTCGCGCAAGGCCGTGTTCTTCTTGAACGTCAGCATGCCGCTGAACGAGATATGGAAACCCAGTTCCACGACACGGCGCGCCACGCCGGCATTCTCGCTGAAACAATGAAACACGCCGCGCAACCGGCCGCGGTACGGCGTCACCAGTTCCAGCAAATCGTCGGCGCACTCGCGCAAATGAATGACAATGGGCTTGTTAAGCCGCGCGGCCAGTTCGAGCTGTTGGGCAAACACACGGCGCTGGCTGGCGATCGTCGCCGCGTCCAGTTCGGGCCTCTGCTGCATCCGGCTTGGCAGGTAATGGTAATCCATTCCTGTCTCGCCGATGGCGACGACCTTCGGATGCTTCGCAAATTCCGCCAGCGCGTTCGTCACGTTGTCCGGTGAATCTCCCGCGGCTTGGGGATGCACGCCGACCGCCGCGAATACCGATGGAAACCGTTCCGCCAGTCTCAACACCGCCTCGCATTCTTCCAGCGCTGCCGCCTGCGTGATGATCGTGCCGACACCGGCCTCGGCGGCGCGCTGCACGACCGCGTCGAGATGGTCACGGAAACGCCTGTCGGTCAGATGTGCGTGTGTATCCACCAGCTTCATGCCGCTACCGTAGCAGGCCGGCGCGGTTGCCTTCAAATCATTCGCTTCCCAGGCGGCAACGGCGGCGGTAGGATGCAGCCGTGGCTTACCGAATCACCGATTTGCCGTTGTCCGAGCGCCCGCGCGAAAAACTGCACGCGCTCGGCGCCGAACGGCTCGATACCGCCGAGTTGATCGCCATTCTGTTGCGCACTGGCACCGGCGGACGTTCCGCCATCGAGATCGGCCGCGACCTTCTCGCGCAGTTCCAGAGCATCGAACAACTCGCTGCGGCGGCGATCGAGGAGCTTAGCGCGGTCAAAGGCGTTGGTTTTGCGAAAGCCGTGCAGCTCAAGGCCGCGTTCGAACTGGCGGCACGGCTGCCAAAATCGCGCGCCGCGCGCCCCTTGCTCCGCACGCCGCGTGACGTGGCCGACCGGTTGCGCGAGGAGATGCAGCACTTCGAGGTGGAGGAGTTTCACACGCTGCTGCTGGACAGCAAGAACCGCCTGATCCGCGACATCAGGGTCAGCAAAGGCACGCTCAACGCCAGCCTCGTGCATCCGCGCGAGGTTTTCCGCGAAGCCGTCCGCGCGGGCGCCGCCAGCGTCATCTTCGTCCATAACCACCCCAGCGGTGACCCCACGCCGTCGAGCGAGGACATCAAGATCACGCGCGAACTGGTCGAGGCAGGTCGGTTGTTGAAAATCGGAGTGATTGACCACATTATTGTCGGCAAACGCGACACGAGTCGCACGGAAGATTTTGTCAGCTTGAAAGAAATGGGTTTGATCGAATGAGCATTCACCCGACCGCCATTGTTTCGCCGAAGGCTGAGCTTGACCCGACGGTTGAGGTCGGCCCCTGCGCCGTTATCGAGGAGCACGTCCGCATCGGCCCGCGCACCAGGGTTGGCCCGCATGCATACATCACCGGCTGGACCGACATCGGCCCCGACAACGTCATTCATTTCGGCGCGGTCATCGGCGACTACCCGCAGGACCTCGGCTACGACGGCAGCGAGGCGTTCCTGAAGATCGGCGCGAAGAACGTCTTCCGCGAGCACGTCACCGTCCATCGCGGCGCGCTCAAGGACGACCGCACCACTCGCATCGGCGACAACTGCTACTTCATGTGCACCAGTCACGTCGGCCACAACAGTCAGGTCGGCAGCGGCGTGATCATCGCCAACGGTGGCACGCTCGGTGGCCACGTCATCGTCGAAGACCGCGCCAACATCAGCGGCAACTGTCTGGTCCACCAGTTCGTCCGGATCGGCACGCTCTCCCTGATGCGCGGCGGCTCGCGCGTTTCCAAGGACGTGCCGCCCTACTGCATCACCAACCATACCAACGACGTCAGCGGCCTGAACATCATCGGCCTGCGCCGCGCCGGCGCGAGCCTCGTCACTCGCACCTCGCTCAAGCAAGCATTCCGCACGCTTTACCTCGGCGGCCTCAACGTCAGCGACGCGCTCGTCCAGCTCCGCCAGATGCCGGAGTCGCCAGAGCTGAAACATTTCATCGAGTTCATCACGGCCAGCAAGCGTGGCATTTGCGCGTTCAGCGGGAAAGTGTCGGAAGAGTTGGAGTAAGGTCCAGGCCGCGCAGCACGGACGGGCCTGAAACCATCGCGACGGGGGACAGCGTCAGGCAAACGGGTTCTGACGTTTCTCTTCACCCACCGTTGTCAGCGGGCCGTGACCCGGACACAAGATCGTCTCATCGTCCAGCGTCAGGAGTCTCCGGCGCACGGAGCGCATCAGCGCCTCGTAGGAATGCATCGGCCCGCCCGCCGAGCCGGCGAACAGCGTGTCGCCGCACATGCACAATGCGGGTCGGCCCGCACCGAATCCCTCGACGTGGAATGACAGCCCGCCCGCCGAGTGTCCCGGCGTCGGGAACGCCTTGATGCTGAGGCACCCCAGCGAAAACTCCGTGTCGCGGTCCACCTGTTTTGCCCCGCTCAACGACTCGCCCATGCCGACAACGACCGTCGGCTCCCAACGGCGCTGAACCTTGCCAAGCACGCCGATGTGGTCGCCGTGCGTGTGCGTCACGAAAACGTAACGCACTTTAATTCCATGCCGCATCTGCAGCCGTTCCAGCGATGTGAAATCCACGCCCGTGTCAAAAAACGCGCCTTCCTTGCTGGATGGGTCCCACACGGCGTAGCAATTTACGACGCCGCTGAGGTAAGGACTGCTGATCATTGCCGCCACGCCCAATGAACCGAACGCCGTGGGCGCAGGCTCGTAACGCTTGCGCGCCAGGTCCAGCAGCGCCGGTGCCTTCAAGTTCAGCACGCCGGCCAGTTTTTGAACCGTCTCATCGTCGGGCGCGAACAAATACCGCTCCGCCTTCTCCAGTTCCGGCACCGACAGCCCGGCGCGCAGCGACACCGCCTCGCAGGTGAGAGCCAGTCCGACGCGCGCCTTGCGGATCACGTCACCGAATTCGTCTTCAAGTGGCATGCTTTTCCTTGTTCGGTTTTCCAACCGCGAAAACTAGAACACCGACGCGCGCCATGCAATCGCCGAACGAGTGTCGCCGGCGAACCCCCAATGAACACCTGATACGGCGGACTGGCGGTGTTTCACTCGTCCGGCTATAGTCGCGCGACATGAAAGTACATCTCGCTTACGGCAAGAACGGTCTGGACGTGGAGTTCCCAGACGGCCGCACGACTGTCATCACACCCTCGCACGTCGCCGGGCTGGCGGACGAGCGCGCGACGTTTGTGGAGGCGCTGAAGAAACCGATCGCGGCAAAACCGTTGAGCGAGACCGTGCGGCCTGCGGACAGGATTTGCATCGTCTTCTCCGACATTACCCGCGCCACGCCGAACGAGCGGATCATTCCGTGGCTGCTCGCGGAATTGGAGCAGGCTGGCGCGCGGCGCGAAAACATCACGCTGCTCAATGCTCTCGGCACGCACCGGCCCAACACACCGGCGGAGCTGGAGAAAATGCTGACACCGGAAGTCGTCGCAAACTACCGCGTCGTCAACCACGAGGCGACCCAGCCGGAGGCGCTGGCCAAACTCGGCGCGACGCGCGCCGGCAACGAGATTCTGCTGAATCGCATCCTCGTTGAAGCTGACGTGCGCATCATCACCGGTTTCATCGAACCGCATTTCTTCGCGGGCTTCAGCGGCGGGCCCAAAGGCATCATGCCCGGCGTCGCCGGCCTGCACACCGTCGAGCGCAACCACGGAGCGGCGATGATCGGCCATCCAAACGCGACGTGGGGCGTCACGTTCGGCAATCCGCTCTGGGAGGACATCCTGGAGGTGGCGCAGACCGTGAACCGGCGGTTGTTCCTGGTCAACGTCACGCTTAACGACAGGAAGCAGATCACGCGCGTGTTCGCTGGCGATCTTGTGGAGGCGCATCGCGCGGGCTGCGCGTTCGTCAAGCAGACGGCCATGCAGCCGGTGGACGCGCCGTTCCATGTCGTTGTCACGACCAACAGCGGTTACCCCCTCGACCTGAACCTTTATCAGGCTGTCAAAGGCATGTCCGCTGCCGCGCGGATTGTCCGGCCGGGTGGAGCGATCATCATCGCCGCCGAGTGCAGCGATCCGAAGGGCCGCAGCGGGCCGTTCTTTGATCTGCTCCAGCAGCGCGACGGGCCGGACGGCTTGCTCGAACTGATCAACACGCCCGGATTCTGTTGTCCGGAGCAGTGGCAGGTGCAAGTCCAGTCGTTGATCCAGAAGAAGGCGTCCGTGTCAGTGTATTCGTCACTGCCGGCGGAGTTCGTGCGGCGCACGCATCTGGAACCGTGCACAGACATTGCGGCGACGGTGCGCGAGTTGCTGGCGCGGGATGGCGACGCGCGCGTGGCGGTGTTGCCGTTGGGCCCGCTGACGATTCCGTATCTGCGCGGCGCGTAAACCCACCGTTGCTACGGCGCGGGTGTGTCGGTCCAGCGTTTGCGGTCGCAGAGCAGGACCATGTTGATGCCGCCGTAGAGATCCTTGATTTTCATGGCCGCAAACAGCTTCCAAGAAACCGGCGTTAGGTCGGGACCGACAAACAGCCGGCCAGCCCGCAGAGGGAAGTCCCTGGGGAATTCCATGAATCCCAACACCGGCGACCACGGCCGCCATTCGCCGGTCATTACATCTGTCAAAAGCCGGTTGTTGAATGTGACGGGCGTCAGCAACATCGCCGAGATGTGCTTGTGCAGATCGTTGACCTTGTAAAGCTGGTCGATCGTGTACGGCAGCCAGACGCAACATCGATCACCATACCATGCCACGGCCCACGGCTGGTCGCTGACCATGAATTCCTGCGGTTCGAGGCTGCCGGCGATCTGCGCCAGCGCCGGCGGATAATACGGTGGCTGCATCCGGCCGGCCGGAGGTCCTGCCATGCGCAGGGCTGTCGGCAGGATCGCCGCCACAGCGAGAATCACTATCGCGACGTGCCGGTGGAGCGGGGCCGGGTTCTGAAGCATATCCAGCCATACGCAGATCATCGCTGCCGCAAACACCGCCATCAGCGGCAGCCCATACATCAGCAGGTTGCCAGCTTGGGCCATGGAGCCGTCAGGCGGCGGTTCGACACCTACAGCACACATCACCGTGAACCACAGCAACGCGCTGCCCACCGTGAACCATTTCAATTGATTGGCTTGGGAACGCCGGAACCGGTAGCAGATTGCCGCCACGAACGCCGCCACGCTCAGCCAGGCGCCGCCGGCCCAAGGGCTGTCCGTGCACACTTGGTAGGCTGTGGAGGCCGCCTTTCGGAGTATTTTGGGTGCAGTGACTTGGAGGATCTTGGGGTCCAGCGTTCGTTGCAGACTGTCGCCAGGTGTGGCAGGTGTGCGTTCCAGAACGCTGTATTGCGCGAGGCCGAGGAGGCTGCGGGACTCGGCATAGTTCCGCGCCAGCCACGGTCCCGTGACGATCAGAAACACCAGCGCCATGCCTGCCGCCACGAGCATGCCGCGCCGCATGCCCCACCAATACCAGCACAATACACACGCCGGCAGCAACAACCAGCCGGCGGCGTATTTCGTCAGAAAAGCACCGCCGATCAACGCGGCCGCCACCAGCGCCAGCGTCACGATGGCGCGCGGCTTGCGGCCTGACTCGCGCCACTCTGCCGCCACGACCAACGCGAGTGTTGCCAGATTCGCCCACATCATCGTGAACATTGTGCTCAGGCCGGAAATGGCGTATTGGCACGTCGTCTCCGACACGATGAACAGCAACGCCGCGACTGTGCCCACGCGCCGGTCAAACAACCGGCGGCCGATGAGATAAACACACACGCCGTTTAACAGCGTCAGCGGCAACCCCAAGCCGTAGACCAGACAGGAATCTGGCTCGAACCTCGTAAAGTTGATCTCAGAACCGACCTTGAACGAAATCGCGGGCATCAATGACAGCGCCAGCATCACCACACACATCAGGATGCCCGAAGCGTGCCACGGCAATGTTTCCGCCGGCACACGGCCAAACCACGCTTGCTGCGCCACGATCAACAGCCACAGCAGCCCCAGCCCGCCCCAAACGAGCGGCCAGTTGAAGAGTGCCAGAACGCCACGCGCGATCAGCGATTTCAAACCGCCTTGAGGCTTTGCCGCGTCCGGCCCGGCCGCGGCAGCGGGCTGTAAATCACCTTTGCTCGCGATGTGAAAGAGCAGACCGGCAACCGCGGGATAAGCGGGTGGGTTGATGAGGTCCGGATGGTGCTCCAGCAGCGCGCTGCGCGACGCCGACCGCTCCACGAGCCTCCAAATGCTCAGCGGGCGAACAAACCGTGTCGTGAATCCTTCGCCGCCAGCCAGATTGCGGGCCACCTGCGCCTGGTCCATCGCCTCCGGATGCCGCAGACCATTGAACTGCGTGGCGGCGTAACCCCATAGAAACACTGCCGCCACACCCACCAGCGCCAGCCCTCGGAATAGACGGGTTGTTGCCCGTTGCTGGTCTTGCTGGGCTTTCGAATTC
Organism: Verrucomicrobiota bacterium; assembly: GCA_016235595.1. Classification (GTDB taxonomy): domain Bacteria; phylum Verrucomicrobiota; class Verrucomicrobiia; order CAIQCK01; family CAIQCK01; genus CAIQCK01. The sequence goes on along the minus strand of JACRJX010000035.1, from coordinate 87,094 downwards.
TGAATGCCAAAGATTTTCATGCGTTCGCGGCCAACTCTCCCTGTGTCTGCCGTCCTGAGGACGACGATGGCTTCCTATCACAACGACAGCGGCGGGACAATGTTGAACCGCGGCGGTCCTGCCTGCCCGGCTTCAGAACTTGCAGTCGAGCGCCACGGCCTTCCTGAGCAATCGCAGATAGTCGCGACGCGGGATTTCCAGCGTGCCGAATTGCGCCAGATGCGGTGTCGTCCACTGCGTGTCCAGCAACGCGAAGCCACCGGTGCGCAGCCGTTCCACCAGCGCCACCAACGCCACCTTGCTCGCGTCGGTGGCCCGGTGGAACATGCTCTCGCCGAAGAACGCGCCGCCGATATGGACGCCGTAGAGGCCGCCGGCGAGTTGGCCGTCGAGCCGCGCCTCGACGCTGTGGGCGAAACCGCGCCGGTGAAGATTACAGTAACTTTCGACGATCTCGTCGGAAATCCAGGTACCTTCGTGGCGTTTGGCGCACGCGCGCATCACCACCTCGAACTCGCGGTCCACGGTGATTTCGAAGGGTTGCTTCTTCAGCACACGCCGCAGGCCGTGCGGCACGTGAAACCGTTCGTCGAGCGGGATGATGGCGCGTGGGTCCGGCGAGAACCAGCCGATGTCACCCCGTTTGCCCACGGCCATCGGGAAGATGCCTTTGCAGTAAGCCGCCAGCAGTAGATGCGCCTCAAGCACGCGCCGATGTTAGAACCCGGTGCGATGCGCATAAAGCCAGAACTGCGGGGTTGCAATCTGTGCCCCAGGGGCGCTCACGGTTTTTAGGGGCAGGCGGGACAGCGCGTTTTCGCTTTGCAATAAACCGCCGAGAGGGTTAGAGGAACCCCATGAACGTGATTTCGAATCGCATCGCGCGAAACAAGGCTGGCTTGGTAGTGGTGGACATTCAGGAGCGGTTGTTGCCCGCGATCCACGAGAGAGAACGCGTCGTTGCCAACGCCGCGCGGCTTGTCAAAGGCGCGGCGATTATGAGGTTGCCGATCTTTGTCACCGAACATTACCGCAAGGGCATCGGCCCGACCGCGCCGGAAGTGGCCGCCGCTGTGCCGGACTTTGCGCCGATTGAGAAGATCACCTTCAATTCATGCGACACGGATGGCTTCGTCGATGCGCTCGAAGTCAAAGGCGTCCGCGACATTGTCCTTTGTGGCATCGAGGCACATGTCTGCGTGACTCAAACCTGTCTGGGCCTTCTCGCCCAGGGTTTCAACGTCTACGTCGCGGCCGATGCCATCTCATCGCGGACGCCGGAGAACCACCAAATCGCCGTGGGAAGAATGCGCGACGCCGGCGCGGTCATCGCGTCCACGGAGATGATGCTCTTCGAACTCCTCGGCTGCGGGGGCACCGACGAGTTCAAACAGATTCTGTCACTGGTGAGATGACCTCGCGAGCGAGGCTGGAGACCGTCACCATTCCTTCTCGGTCACCGAGTCGTAGAACTTGACGATCTCGCGGTACCCGTCGGCTTCCATGAACTTCATGGCGGACTTCGGGTGCATGTTCAAGTGGCCGGTGACCATGTAGGGAATCGCAAAACCCCAGCGCAGTTTCTCACGCATCGGCTCGACGTGGTCCTGGATGCACTGCAGGACCGGCCGCAGGTGGAACTTCGGGTTGTGGAGGAAGCTCAGGAGCAATTCCATCTGACAGTTGCCCGCGCCGCGACCGAGACCGGCCATGCTGGCGTCGAGCAACGTGGCGCCCTGGATAATCGCCTCGATGGTGTTGGCGAAGGCGAGCTGCATGTTGTTGTGAGTGTGAATGCCCACCTGCTTGCCGGCGGGTTTCGCGTGCTTCATGAACTTCGCTATCAACGCGCGAATCTGCTCGCTGTAGAACGTCCCGAAACTGTCCACGACATAGAGCGTGCCCACGGACGACGCACAAATCGCCTCCAGCGCGTTTTCCAGTTCGAGGTCCGGCACGGTGGAGACGGCCATCAGGTTGATCGTCGTCTCGTAGCCCTTGTCGTGGGCGTCCTTGACCATGTCCAGCGCGGCCGGAATCTGGTGGATGTAGGTGGCGACGCGCACCATGTCGAGCACGCTCTTGTCCCGAGGCAGGATGTCGTCGTGGTAATCCGTCCGCTCGGCGTCGGCCATGACCGAGAGCTTCACGGTCGGGTCCTTCTCGCCGATGGCCTTTCGCAGGTCGTCCTCGTCGCAGAACCTCCACGCGCCGACTTCGTCCCGGGAGTAAAGTTTCTTGGACGCCTTGTAGCCCAGCTCCATGTAGTCCACACCGGCAGCGACGTCAGTCCGGTAAACGCCGCTGACAAAATCCTGGCTGAACTTGTGTGCGTTCATCAAGCCGCCGTCGCGGATCGTGCAGTCGAGCACCTTGATCTCCGGACGATAGGTAATCCATCCCTTCATGCCGGTTGGCTGGGCTTCTTCTGACATAGCGTTATCCTTCTTTTTAGTTTTCACCGAAGCTGCGAATGCTAAACACGCAATTTGCATTCTAGCAAACCTTTTGATGGCAGGCGAACAAGAATGCCGATCGGGCGGAAATGGAGTGCATCGTTGGCTCCGGCATCAATGACCCCGGCCAGGACATCGTCGCCACCTTCTCCGCGAAGTCCTGAAACGCGCCTCAACCTTCCAGTTTCACGTTCATCTTCCCGTCGAATACCACGAAGCGTGAGCCGTGAGCGATGCTCAGGCGCACGGCTTCGTTGACGGCGGTGGCGATGAGGGCTTGTTGCGGCAGCGGGCGCGTCTTCTCGAACTGCGCGATCAACTTGCGGCGCTCGGCGGCGCTGACGCCGCAGAGGCGGTGGATGTCGTGCAGCGGTTGGAGGATGCTGTCGCCACCGTAACCGACCCACTCGGTCTTCGCCGGATCGTCCCAGTCGTTGTAGGGCTTGAGGAAATGCGGGTTGAACCTCTGCACGCCGCCGGTCTGGGTGACGAAGTTGGAGTTGCGGTCGGCATGGTCGGCGCGATACTCGCCTTGTGTGCAAGTCAGTTGCAGACCCTGGTTGGTGAGGTTGGGATTGGAGTCGGGCAACACCCACGAAGTCTGCACGTAGAGCACGGCGTCGTTATTCCACTCGACAACGGCTTGCACGGCGTCCCAGGCGGCGTGGCCGAGTTGTTTCAGCAGCTTGTGTTGCCGGAACGCCGCGACGCGCCGTGGTTTCAGGCCGGTGATGAAATGAAACGCGTCTACGTAATGGCAGCCGATATATTCAAAGCTGCTGCTTTGGTCCGCCCAGCGGCCGAACACCTTCAGCGGCATTTCGCGGCGCTCCTCGATCCATGCGTGGCCGCAGAGCGCCTCGCCGAGTTCGCCCGTGGAGTATTTGTATTTGGCGGCGCGCACGGCCTTGTCGTGGCGCTTGTGATAGTCGGTATAGACATAGCGATTCGCCTTTGCAGCGACGGTGGCAATGCGGTGCGCCTCGGCCACGCGCAGACAGAGGGGTTTCTGCACGATCACGTCGAACCCCGCCGCCAGCGCGTCGAGGATCACCGGCGTGTGCAAATGGTCCGGCGTGGCCACGATGACACAGCCCGGCTGCTTCAATTTCTTGATCGCGTCCTTGTAGCAATCGGGATGCGCTGCTTGCGGGTTCTTGTCTGCGGGCCAGCCAGTAAACTCTTCCACCGGGAAAACCTTCCGCAGGTCGAGAACCGTCTGTGCCCGGCGCGACGCGACGCTGACGCCTCCAACCAGCCCGGCGCGGCGCGCCTGGAACACGGTCGGCAAAACGACTTCGGCGGAAATCATCCCGCCTCCGACGACGAGGACGTTGAGGGGTTTTTGAATTGAAGATTTCGAGCTCATAGCGATCGGCAGTGCGCGCAGGATATGTCCGCGCATCCGGGGGAGCAATTGTTTTCACGTCTGAAAGTGATGGACAGCCGTGGCGCGCATCAACAAACTCTCCGCGCCAAAGCAATGATGATGAATGAGCCACACCAACCTTTCGCCGGCGTCATCTTCGACATGGACGGCGTGCTGTGCCTGTCGGAGCCGTTCATCGCCGAGGCCGGATGCCGGATGTTTGCCGAGGCCCATGGTATTGTGGTGCGTCCGGAGGACTTTGTGCCATTCGTCGGCACGGGCGAGGATCGCTTCCTCGGCGGCGTCGCGGCCAAATACGGTGTTACGCTTTCCATGCCGCGCGACAAGGAGCGCACCTACGCCATCTACCTTGATATCATCAAAGGCCGGCTCCAGCCATTGCCGGGCGTGCGCGAGTTCATCGCCGATTGCCGCCGTCGCGGCCTGCGCCTCGCCGTGGCTACGAGCGCCGACCGCGTGAAAATGGACGGCAACTTGCGCGAGATCGGCCTGCCGGCGGACACCTTCGACGCCTGCGTCACCGGCAGCGAGATCGTCCACAAGAAACCGAACCCGGAAATCTTCCTGCGCGCCGCCGAAAAACTGGCATTGCCGCCGGGCCGCTGCTTGGTTATCGAGGACGCGCCGAACGGCGTCGCCGCAGGCAAAGCCGCCGGCAGCCGTTGCCTCGGCCTGACAACAAGTTTTGACGTTGCGACACTCACGAAAGCTGGCGCGGACTGGATCGCGCCGGATTTGGCGCACGTGCCAACAGAGGTTTTTGGCGGCTGAGAAGAGTGTGCTCGCCGAATTCAGCGCTTTGTGCAGAGTCAGAACCCCAAAACAAGAAATCCAACCATGAACACCCGCAAGATCAGTCGTCGTTCCGCCATCACTTCCATTGCCGCCGCTGCCGGCGCGTTAGCCGTTTCGCGTGACGGTATTGCCGCGGAGGGCGCGGCGCCGAAGCTCAAGGGCCGTATCCGCCACTCGGTCTCGAAATGGTGCTATGGCAAGATTCCGCTCGACGAGTTCTGCCGCGTTGTGAAGGAGATGGGCATCGAGTCGGTCGAGTTGCTCGTCCAGAAGGATTGGGAAACGGTTCAAAAGCACGGTCTGACCTGTGCGATGTGCAGCGGCCCCGCTGGCTGGGGCATTCCCAAAGGGTGGAACCGCATCGAGAATCACGACAAGCTCGTTGAGGTCTACGAACAGATGATCCCGATCGTCGCCAATGCCGGTTTGCCAAATCTGATCTGTTTCTCCGGCAACCGCGACGGCCTCGACGACCAGAAGGGCATCGAGAACTGTGTCGTCGGCCTGAAGCGGCTGATGAAGCTCGCCGAGGAGAAGAAGGTGACGCTTGTGATGGAGCTGCTTAACAGCAAGCGCAACCACAAGGATTACCAGGCCGACCATACCGCGTGGGGCGTGGAAGTCTGCAAACGCGTCGGCTCGGAGCGATTGAAGCTGCTCTACGATATCTATCACATGCAGATCATGGAGGGCGACGTCATCGCCACGATCAAGGAGAGCCACCCCTACATCGCCCATTACCACACCGGTGGCAATCCGGGCCGCAACGAGATTGACGACACGCAGGAGCTGAACTACTCCGCCATCTGCCGTGCCATTGTCGCCACAGGCTACAAAGGTTTCGTGGGTCAGGAATTCATCCCGAAGCGTGATCCGCTCACCTCGCTGCGGCAATCCATCCAGATTTGTGACGTGTGATGCCGCTGGACGTGATGAACGTCGCGGAGGCGCGCGCGAAGTTGAACGTCGGCCCGTAACGGGTCAGGAGATCGTCTCGCTGGTGAGCGAGGTCAGCGTCTGCCACATCTTCTCCGGCGTGGTGCACTTGAGCAACGCGTTGCGGGCTTTGGCTGTGCGGAACGTGTTGACCAGTCCCGCAAGCAATCGCAGGTAAAATGCGCTCGCCGGCGTTGGAATGACGATGAAGAAGACGATCTTCGTCGTCTCGCCGTCAGGCGAGCCGAACTTCAAACCGCTTTCCTTCAGGCCGAGGGCGAACGTCAGGCTGCCACCCTCGACGTTGCGCACGTGCGGGAAAGCCAGACCGCTTTCCACCGCCGTGCTGATCATGGACTCGCGTCGCAGCGCCAATTCCGTCAATCGATCGCCATCCTCGACAAATCCCTGCGCTGCCATCAGCGCGGCCAGTTCCTTGACGGCGTCATCACGGCTGCTGGCGGCCAGCTTGGGCAGCATCAGCGCCACGTCCGAGAACCGCGCGATGCCGGACGGCAGTTCAACCTTGGCGCCGGGCGCCTTCGGCACACGCCGGGGTGAGTTTTCCTGGTAGTAGAGGAACCGGCCGCAGTTCTCGCAGGAATGGATCTGTTCTGACTTGTGCACCTCATTGACGAGCGCAACCGGCACTGCTATGCCGCAGCCGGTGCAGGTGTTGTTTTGGCCGATAGGCACCACCACCAGCGGCGCGCGTTGGTGCATGCGCAAGTAACGGCTGGAGATGTCCTCCGGCAGTTTCTCCACAAGTTTGTTGATGGATTCCTCAAGCTGCGTCAGCCGCGCTTCCGGGTTTGACGCCTTTTGTTCTGACAACGCAAAATTCAGCTCTTGCAGCTGGACCAACTGATTCAAAATGTGTTTCATAACGATTCTGATTACTCTACTTGAAAGTTCGTTCACCGCAATCTGCTCATATAGCAGGAAAGCGGAATCGCGTTTACGCTCGCGCTTCCGGCGGCTAAAAGCCACAATAAAATTTAACCTATGAAATGCCTCACATCTTTCGTCGTTGGTTCGCTGGTATTCGCCTGTTTGCCGCTGAATGCCGCCGGGAATCCCGCCCTGAAGGACGACCCGGCGCGCGTGGTTTTGCGCAATGATCGGCTCACGATCGAGCTCAGCAAGGCCGAAAAAGGCGCCGTGGTTTCGCTCGTGGATAACGCGAGCCGTCAGGAGTTCGCCGCCGCGCAGAAGATGTCCCGTTTGTTCACCCTTGCGTTCTCGACGAAGGCCGATGCTGGCGGCAAGAGGTTTTTTCTATCCAGCGGCGATGCGAAGAGCTTCTCAGCCGATCTGAAACGCGGCGTGGCCACGCTCACCTACGACGGGTTGGGTGAATGGCCGGTCCATGTGACATGCACGGCGAGCGTGAAGACGGGCGATCCGCTCGTGCGCTGGCGGCTCACGGCCAGGATTCCCGACGCGCTGGTGTTGGAGGAGGTACAGTTCCCGTTCGTGACGCTGCGCGCGCCGCTGGGCGCGAGCGTGGAGAATGATGCGGCAGTGTTTGGACACACCAAAGGCGGCGTCATCCGCAAGCCGGGCGCGATGAAGGTTGGTTCGCGCGCCTATGGACGGCAGCCGGGCAGCTTGGCGGCGCAGTTCGGGTGTTACTACGACGATCTCGCTGGGTTCTACATGGCGGCCTACGACGGCAAAGGCTACCCGAAGGATTTCGAGATGCGGCGCACGGCGGAAGGCATCGAAATGGATTGGAATCCGCACTGTTTCGCCTCGAAGACCTATACAATGGATTTCGACGTGGTGATGACGACGTTCGCGAGCGCCGACAAGGCGATGCCGACCGACTGGCGCGACGCGGCCGACATCTACAAGGAATGGGCATTGCGGCAACCGTGGTGCGCAACGCCTTACGCGAAGCGGCGGGACATCCCCTCGTGGATGAAAGACGGCCCGGCGATGGTGCGTTTCGGGCGCGAGTGGCTCGCGCAGCCGGCGCGCATCGAGAAGTGGCTCGCCGATTATTGGAAGAAGAATTTTCCCGACATGCCGCTGATCACGGCCTATTGGGGTTGGGAAAAGGTCGGGAGTTGGGTGACGCCGGATTACTTTCCCTTGTTCCCGTCGGATGAACAGTTCACGAACCTCGTGGCGCGGTCGCGCGTGATCGGCTGCCACGCATTCCCGTGGCCGTCGGGTTATCACTGGACGCTCATGTATCGCAAGCAGGATGACGGCAGTTTCTACTGGGACGACCGCAAACGGTTCGATGAAGTGGGGCGGCCGCATGCCGTGCACCAGCGCGACGGCAAGATGTACATCCGCACGCCGAGCTGGCTTAGCGGCGGCGACACGGCCACCATGTGTCCCGGCGATCCTTGGACGATCCGATGGTGGAACAACGACATTTGCGTGCCGTTGGCCCGGCGTGGTTGCGAGATGATCCAAGTGGACCAGGTTGTGGGCGGTGGATTCCCGTTCTGCTACAGCCGCGAGCATGCGCATTCACCGGGGCCGGGGCTGTGGATGACGGATGTCTTCACGAAACAACTGCGCACGATGGCCGCCGCGTGCCGGAAGATCGAACGTGATTCGGTTGTGTGCGTCGAGGAACCGAATGAGCGGTTCAACCATCTCGTCGGCATCCAGGATTACCGCGACTGCGAAGCGCCGCGCGAGCCGGCGTCGGTGTTCAACTACCTCTATCACGAGTTTCTGCCAACGTTTCAGAGCAACCCGCACGCGGGCGACACGGCGATGGCGGCCTACTGTTTCGCCAATGGCCAAATGCCGCACCTCGTGCCGTCGATGCGTGTCGGAGAGCTGGCGTTGTCCAACGGCGGTTTTGAGGAAACCAACAGCACGCGCAGCTTCTTCGCCGGTTGGGAACATCTGCACGGCTACCAAGGGCGGGTGTGGAACGGTAAGGCCTATCGCGATGGGGCCGAGAAGCACAACGGCGTGGCGAGTCTGCGGCTGGAGAACGCGGCCGACAGCGATGTCGTGCAGGTCTCGCAGAACGTCACGGCTGGCGACGGCCTGGTCGCGGGCAAGAAATACTGTCTCAGCGCGTGGCTGAAGACGGACTCGATGGCGAAACGGTGCGGTGTCAACTTTGGCGTTTTCAAGGCGGGACTCAGCGGCACAGGCACAGGTGGCCGGCTCGAGTTTCCAGCGGCTGGCGCGGGTTGGACGCGCAGATCAGCGCAGTTTACAGTGCCGGAGGACGCGACGATGCTTCGCATCATGATCCACATCGAAGGCAAGGCGAAAGCGTGGGTGGATGACATGACACTGGAAGAAGTGCTCCCGGACGGCACGACGCGTAACGCCATCTGCTCCAACACGCCGCCCGATCACAAGCTGATGAAGCGATGGGTGGAGCTTTACCACGGCGAAGGACGGCCTTATCTCCAATTCGGCCGCATGCTGCATCTGCCGAAACTGGAGGCTGGGACAATCGCCTGGCACGGCAGGTCAGCCCTCTCAACCATTTCTGCCATTTCTGCGGTCCAACACAACGCCTGGCGCGCGCCCGACGGCAGCGAGGCCGTCATCGCGGTCAACGCCACGCCCTCGAGGCAGACCGCCACGTTGCACTGGAAGGGCCGCGAGCATCGTCTGGCACTTGAAGCCGGCGACGCGGTGTTGATCAAGTAAGCAGGTCGGACGCCGCCGCGATCAGCGGACCAGCCGCAGGTCGGCCCAGTCGGCGCGATCCCCGGTGTCTTCATTGCGGGTGAAATCCACCAGCAGTTCCAGCCGTTCCACACCGGTGACGGCGGTGCGCAGCGGCTTTGGATCGTCCGTGCCGCCCAGGGTGGCGCGGAACAGTTCCCGGCCGTCGCCGCGCACGATGAAGTGCACACGGCCGGCCTTGCCGCCATCGTCGTCGAGGCCGATCACACCGGTAAGCAGCGAGAATTTCTTATCCAACGGGTAGACCAGCGATGAGCGCGAGTGAACGCCGAGGCCGCGCTCGAATGTGCGGCCGCGCAGCGTGAGCGGCTGGCCGGAAACGCTCGCGTCACGCCGCCATGGGAAGCGCGTGCCGAACCACCCGGCCTCGTTGACGGTGGCCGGTTCCAGTTCGCTCACGAATATGCTGCGTCCCCAAAGGGCGTCCACGACCGCCACGCCATCGAGCGGCACGGTTGCCGGGCCGAGCGATGGTGTGTCAAACGTCACTGAGTCTGAAGTGAACGCGCGCAACTCACCGACAAGGCGTGAGCCGTCGCGGCCATAAAGGGCGGTGAGTTTCTCGCGCGGCGTCGAGGGCGGCTGGCTGGCGGCGAGCACGAGCGCGCCGGCGAGTTTGAGCGGCACCTCCCGTTCGTTTTCCTGCCAGCGAAAAACGACGCGCTTCTCGTCGAGTGATTGCAGCACGCCATCGAGCCGCACCCACTCGCCCGCTTTGCGCACGAAGAGCGCGTCCTGTCGCAGGTGGCTGGCTGCCAGTTGCTGAATCTCGCGCCGCATCGCCTCCGACATCGTGCCCGGTGGCATGAACCAGATCACTGATGCGGCGCTCAGCGGCAATTCCGCAAGGCCGGTGAACGGCGTTTCCACCAGCAGCCGGTCGTCTCGAAGCCGCAGCCGCTCGGTGCGGAGCGAATCTCCCGCGGCGGTTTGCACGAGGAAGCCAAGCCGCCAGCGGTTGGGCGGTGGCGGATCAGCCAGGCGGAGTTCCTCGACCGACGCGACGGCGAGAGATGAAAATGCGGCAGGTTCGACGACACGCTCCGAACCGTCGCGCAGCCGGACGGTGGCGGCGTGGCTTGGTGAAGCGAGAGTGAGGGCCAACGCGGAGAGAACGGCGGAGACCCAACACAGAGACTTCATGCTCCCCTGCATTCCCTGCATCCTTGCATCCTCTTTCACTTTCCTCCCTGTCAAAGCCCTCAAGCTCATTTCGTACCTGCCGGCGGTTTGGAGGTGGAGAGTTGTTTGAAATACTCCGTGAGGATCTGCTCGTACCGGTCGGGGAATTTGTCCTTCAACGTTTGCAGGAACTTCTCGCGCGCCTCCGGCGGCAGTTTGCCCCACGCGTCGGAATCGCTGCCGCCATAAATCTTGTGGAGCTTGGCGGCAGCAGCGGCGGCGCCAGACGGCAGCGTCGAGACCGTCGCGGGGCTGGATGGTTGTTTGTTGCCCTGCGCCTGCTGCGGAGATGCTTCGGGTTGCTTGGCTGGCTGTTTGCGGCGCAGCTGCGGCATGGCCGCGGCCTGTGACTGCGCTTGCTGGGCCTTGGCGATCAGTTCGTTGAGGCTGCGGATGATCTTGGTCTGCACCGTTTGCGTCGGCTTGCCGGTGACCGTCTGGCCAAGCTGGTCCTCGACGGTGCGCATGTCGCCGACGATTGGCGAGAGCGGGTTGCGGGCATCTTGCAGCGTCTTCGCCATGTATTCCTTGAGCGGGTCGGTGGCGGTCGGATCACCGGGGCCGGCGGCTGGGCGGGGCGCGGAGAGTTCGGCCCACTTCTTGCGTAGCGCGTCGGTGGTCTGGCCGACTTCCTTCTCGCGCTGGCTGAGTTGTTTGGCGGCGGCGGTTTCCTGCGGCGTGGGCTTCTCGCGGCCGGCGCGATCCTCATCGAGCAAGCGGGTGCCGCGGTTGACGCGGTCCTGCAACATGCGGAGCATCTTCAACTCAGCCGCCGGCGGCAACAGCATGATCTTCGACATGCCTCCGCCACCACCGCCGCCGCCTCCACCAGCCGCGGCGCGACGCGCCTCCTCTTCCTGCAACGCTTCGAGCAGTTCCTGAAAATTCATTTCGGCCAGCTTCTGCGTCTCCTGCACTGGCGCGCCGGTTTGGACTTTCTTCAATCGCGCGTCCGCGTCGCGGAGCAGGTTGGCGGTCTGCTGCAACACCTGGCCAAATACGGCAGTGGTGCCGTCGTCGCGAAGCTTCTTGTTGAGAGCCTCGCTGCGGTCGGCGAGCGTGGCTTCGTCAGCGGCAAGTCCGGCGGCCTTGAGCGCGGCTTCGCGCGGCGGCGATTTCTTCGGCTCGATCTGCTTGTCGAGCGCGGCGGTGGCGGCGGTGACGGTCTTCTGTTTTTCGAGCATCGCCTTGAGGCCGTCCTTGAGCTCCGAGCGCATCCGTTCCGCCTGCGCGGCTTTCTCGGCTTCGAGACGCTGCTGAAGCTGGCCGATGGTGGCCTGGAGTTCGTCGAGCGCCTGTTGCTGGTGGGCGTTGGCGTCGGCGGGCTTGCGTTCGCCGAGGGCTTGCTCGGCCTTCTGCATTTCGCTGGCAGCGCGGCCCATCGCCTTGGGATCCACGGTGTCGGGAGGAAACTTGTCGGGCTGCTTGGTGTCGGCGGCGGTTTTTTCCGTGTCGCCGCGCGTGGCGGCCTGCTCGCTCTTTTGCTTGTCGAGGGCGGCGGGATCGGCGTGTTTGCCGTCGGCCTCGCTTTTCATTGCTTCGCCAGACTGCTGTTCGAGCTTCTGTTGGCGCTCGATGAGTTTCTGGAGCGTGTCGCGCAACTGTTGAAGGTTGGCGAGCCGCTTCTGCAACTCCTCCCACGACAGCTCCTGGCCCTGCAACAACTGGAGCACGCGTTGGAGTTGCTCAACCACGCGCGTCTGGCGTTCGGTGGCGGTCTTGGTCTGGCTCACCAGCAACGACTGGATGACCTCCTGCAATCCCGACAGCACGGCGCCATCGCGGGAAGCTTTGAGCGCAGCCTGGACGCTGGCGGCGCCGTTGGGATCGCTGGCGGCGAGCAGCTCGCCAAGTCGCGCGAGCTGTTGCTCGATCTCCTCGTAACGCTCGCGCAGGTGCTGTTGTTTGAAAGCAAGCTCGCGCGACGGTGCCGGCTCGGCGGCGGCGCAGCCCGGTGCGAACACGATGAGGGCAGCGAGCACGAACAGAGGCGTGATGCGGAAGGTGTGTTGGGTCAGGCGCATGACGTAAGAAGTGGTGATCACGGCTTGGCTTTCGCGGCGGCCGCTTCGAACTTCTTCAGCCGCTCGACCAGATCGAGGCTCTCCGGCTCCAGCTCGATGGCCTGTTTTTGAAACTCGACGGCTTGCGCAGACTTGCCGAGGCGCAGATGGATCTCCGCCAGTGTGTCGAGATAAGCGGCGGTGTTGGGCTGAATCTCCAGTGATTTTTGCGAAAGCTTCCGGGCCTCTTCAAGACTGGTGTCGGTGTTGGCCAGCAGCCAGGCGAGGTTGTTGTAACCTTCGGAGTCGTCGGGTTGTTCGGCGATGCGGGCGCGATAAAACTCACTGGAGGTTCTGACCAGTTCCGCAGCTTCCCGCGTCGTGCCGCGTTTGCGCAGCAGTTCCACCAGCGCGATCACGGCGTCGGGGTGGTTGGGTGTGAGCTTGAGTGTCTCGCGCAGTGCCTTCTCCTGGGCGGCGAAATTGCCGGTCTTGCCGAAGCGATTGGCATTGAGCAGCAACAGGCGGCACTTGAGGTTGTTGATCTGGTCAGCGATGACCCCACCGCCGCCGCTTCGCTCTTCGAACAGCTTGTAAAGGTGAAGGGCCGTGTCCAGTTGTTCCGCTTCCTTGTCGGGCTGGCGCCGATGGGAGTGGATGTCAGCCAGCCGCAGCCGCGCGGTGATTTCGAATGCCCGATCCCGCTCATCAGCGCCCACCATCTCCAGCACGCGTTGGAACTCGCCGGCGGCCAGGTCGAGCCAGCGCCGTTGCATCAAATAAGTGCCAACGAACAGATGCTGCTCCGGGTCATGCGGCGACAAGGATCGCGCCGTCGCGATGAAATCCTTCTCCAGTCGCTCGTCGTGACGGGCCGCGGCGGCACGAGCCAGCAGGTAGAGGGCGCGCGAGTCGCCGGCCAGCCAATCAGCGCAACGTTTCCATTCCGTCTCGACCCGCTCCGGCTGGTTGCGTTCGATCAGCAACGCCATCAGGCTCAACGCGGCGTTCGGATCCTTGGTTTCGTCCGCCACCTGCCGCCAGCAGGTCTCGATGGCGTCGAACCGCTTCTGCACGCGATACAGCGTTGTCAGTTCTGTGGTGATGAGGTTCAGCAAAGCGGCAGCATCAGCGTCGGCGCCGGCTTTCTGCCGCTCACGCGCCATCGTCCACGCCCGTTCCATATGCTCGATGGCGCGGTCGGGCTGTGCCCACGCCAGCAGGCGCAACGTCGCCGGCCGCGGCGGCAGATGCGCGGCGAGAATCGTGGCGCGACACTTCGACACCCACGGCCGCATCCGGACCGCCAATTGCCACGCGACGGTTTCCTGCGGCTCATAGGCGATGAGGCGCAAGAGCGCGGGCGCGGATTTCTCGATCGGCAGCGCCGTCAGCCGATAACCGACCTCCTGGCGGCTGCTGGCCTGCAGCTGGTTGTAGTTTTGCAGCGTCTTGGCCACTTCCGGCGGGTCGTCGGCGCTGCCCAATGGCAGGCGCGTCAGCAGATCGCGCACGTGCGGCAACGCCGCCGCCGGCGCGGTTGTCAGCGCGCGCACCAACGCGTTGGCCGCCGTCATGCCGTAGCGCGCCAGTCTCTGCATCGCCAGATCGTGCAGCACTGTGGAATCAGCGCCGAGGTTCTTGATCTGCCACTCGATGTCGTGCGCCACGGCGTCCGCGCCGGTCACGTCGGCCCTTGCGCCTGCCGCAAGCGTCATCACGGAAAGAATGATGAGAAGCCATTTCACCGTGATCCAAGGATAAACGATACAGCGGCGCGCTGCAACGCCGCCGACAATCGCCACAGGCGATGCGCAAGAAGCTTGGCGCAGCGATGCGATTTCAGGTAGGAAGGAGGCACTATGTTCAAGCCACTGATTGATTGGTATATGGCGACGCTGGATTCGGGCGGTTATCCGCTGGTGGCGCTGTTGATGGCGGTTGAAAGCTCCATCGCGCCGCTGCCGAGCGAGTTTGTCATCCCGCCAGCCGCCCACCTGGCGTGGAAGAACGGCATGCAGTTTCTCGGCATCCATTTCGCTGGTTGGCCGGCGCAGATCGGCCTTGTTATTGCGGGAGCCATCGGTTCCTGGCTGGGCGCGACGGCGATGTATTGGGCGTCGCGATGGCTGGGCCGGCCGCTGGTGTTGCGTTACGGCAAATACATTTTCATCTCGCCGGAAAAGATCCACGGCGCGGAGCGCTGGGCGGCGCACTACGGCTCGATGGGCATTTTCGTCTCGCGGTTGTTGCCGGTGGTGCGGCACCTCATCGGCATCCCGGCGGGCATCGTCGAAATGAACTACGCGAAGTTCTCCGTCTACACGCTGCTCGGCTCGGCGATCTGGAGTGCCGTGCTCTGTTACGTCGGCGTCATTGCGGGGCAGGATGAGCGGCTGATGGCGGGCGAGTTCCATCGCATCGCCATGTGGTTGGCCGGCGCGGCGGCGGTGCTCGGCGGCATCTACTACTTCTTCGTCCACCGCCACATGAAGGGCGTGTAGCACAAAGCACGAAACATGAAGCGTGGAATTCTCCCCACGCTCAATGCTTGACGCTTTACGGCAGTTTTTCTGCCAGCACTTTCTCCGCTTGTTTCTTGCGATAGGCCTTCAGTTTCTCGCGCAGCTCCGGCCGTGAGTTGGCGAGGATGGCGATGGCCAGCAGCGCCGCGTTCTTCGCGCCAGCGGAGCCAATGGCCAGGGTTCCCACGGGAATGCCTCCGGGCATCTGCACGGTCGAGAGCAACGAATCCAGCCCGCCGAGCGATTTCGTCTCCATTGGCACGCCGAGCACCGGCAACACCGTGTGTGCCGCCGCCACGCCGGCCAGATGGGCCGCACCGCCCGCCGCGGCGATGACGACTTCGACGCCGCGCTGTTCGGCGGTGGAGATGAATTCGGTGACAAGTCCCGGCGTGCGATGCGCCGACATGACACGACACTCATGCGCCACGCCAAACTCGGTCAGCATATCGGCTGCACCTTTCATCACGTCCCAGTCCGATTTGCTGCCCATGATTACGACTACCAGAGGTTTATTGTTCATCGTCCTCGTCCTCGAATCTCAGCCGTTTTCGCTCGACGCTTCACGCTCCACGGCTTTTTGCCGCCAGCCGATTCGCAATCAATGCGGCTGTCGCGCCGGCGCCAAAACCGTTGTCAATGTTCACCACCGTCAGGCCGGGCGCGCAGCTTTGGAGCATCGTCATGAGCGCCCCTTCGCCATGCCCGCCGTAGCCGTAGCCGGTCGAAACCGGCACGCCGATCACCGGCGCGTGCAACAGCCCGCGCACGACGGCGGGCAGCGCGCCCTCCATGCCGGCGCAGACGACGGCGCAGGCGATGTCCGCGTCGTGCATCTGGTGGAGGGGTTCGATCAGCCGATGGATGCCCGCGATGCCGACATCGTAGAACCTCAACACCTCGCAGCCCATCAACTCGGCTGTCACGCGCGCTTCCTCCGCCACGCGCAAATCCGCCGTGCCCGCCGCAACGACAGCGATACGGCCGCCCGTGCGTTTCGGCACGAAGCCGCGCCGCTGCGCCACCAGCGTCCGCGCCAACGGGTTGTAGTCGAGCCGAAGCTGTTTGCCGAGCTTGCGCCGGACGAGCGCCGCGCACTTGTCGGTTACGTGGGTGGCCAGTGTCTGACCCGACGCCTTGGCCAATCGCGCGAGGATGGCCACGACCTGCTGGTGGGTCTTGCTGGCGGCGAACACCGCTTCCGGGATGCCGGTGCGCTCATGCCGCTTCAGGTCGAGCCTGGCAAAATGGCCGACCGTTTCGACGGCGTGCAAACGCGCCGCGCTTCCAGTGATTTTGCTGTGCTTGGCCGTTTTCAAAGCACGACATTCTTGCCAACAAATCTGCTTTCCCACAAGCGCCAAGAATGGCCGGGCGCGCTGGGGGAAGGCAAAGACAGTCCGTCGCCCTAGCGGGACGCTACTTCCGGATCGTGTCGGCGGGCGTCGGTTCAGCCAGCAATTTCTTCTTCAAATTGTGGCTGTCCACTTTTTCTTCCAGAAGAGATTCGTATTGTTTGCGGGGAACCAGGCTGCCGTAGTGGCGGATATGCTCGATGATCATGTCCATTTCCGGAGCTTTTGCGGTTCGCAGGCGGGTCAAACCCAATAACATCTGGTGCAGCCCATCCGTTTGACCGCCGCGATTGAACACGACCTCGCCGCGCAGCGCGCGCGCCATTCCCTCGGAGCGAACGTCGCGGAGGGCTTGGGTTATGCGGATGATTTCGTCGTAGGTCTCCAAGGACTTCGCTTCCTGGCCGAGAGACCGCGCGGCCTGGGCCATGCGGAACATGACCATCAACCGCTCGCGCCTCACCTCGACGTCGGTGAGGCAGGTCGCCGCCAACTCAAAGCAGGCCAGCGCCTCCGCCGGCTCATTTGCCCCCGCGTGGATGTCGCCCATCAGTGCGCACACGCGGCCTTGCGACAGGCGGTCGGCGGTCAACCGCAACACCTCCAGGCAGGAACGCAGGTGGTTCAGCGCAGCCGCGTTGTCGCCGGCTTGGCGTGCTTCCTGTGCTTGATTGTAATACGCGATGACTTTTTGTTCTTCAGGATTCATACGGTGACAGCGTCCCGGAGTCGCAGAATGATGAACACCGGAAGCAAGGTTGGCAATAGTCTCATGGTTTCTGCAAGTCCGTTGTTGGGTTACTGCACCGTCGGGGTGATCCACAATTGCATCGGCACCGGCTGGCGGTTGCGGTCGTAGGTCGCGAAAAAATGCCGGTGGAACTCTTCGCCGCTTCCCGACGCGTTACTCACCTCAACTTCTTCACCGTTAGCGACCGTTTTCTCCAGCATCATGCTTTCAAGCGCCAGATTGCGTTGCGTAATCCCGGCCATGCAGCTTACCGCAGGCATCATCTGGAGCCGGATGGACTCGCCACGCAGTTTCGGCACGACGTAAAGGTTTGCTTTCACCTGCGTCCAGCGCGGCGTCGCGGGCCAGAGATTGCGGCCGATGCCCCATTGGAACAGCCAGCCGGCGTTCGGAGCCGCTGGCGAGACCATCAACCATGCGCCTTTTCCGCTGGGCACAACGACGGAGGTTTCATTGGCGGCTGGTCTCGGTGTGGGTGCGGGCGCCCCGCGACGCTCGCCGGAGCCGACGACCGGTGGCGGCGGGCCGCCGAAGCGGATCTTCCCCGGGCCGAACGGACTGGACTGCATGCCGGTCAATCCCGTGCGGTCGCCGCCGGAGATGCCGGCGGTTTGGGTCGCGTTCGGCAGCGTAACGAAATCGGGATAGCGAACACGAAGCGTGATATTGCGCGGCGGCCGTTGCAGCGATTGGATCAGCGGGACTATGGACGCGAGCCGGTCGGCGGTGTCAGTGACACAGAGCTGAGTGCGCTGCGGGTTCAGCCAGACCTTGGCCGCTGGCGATGTCAACAGCTTGGCCTGCTCCATCACTTCCTCCGGGTCGGCGATGCCGAGCGGATAGGAACGTGTTACCGGCTCCGCCGCAAAGCCAACGCCCGCCAGCAACAACGTGAAGACCCATATCCGGCACATCGGCGCGACCCTACCAGATTCGCAACTGCCCGTCCATCCCATGGGTGTGGATGGGCTACAACCGCCCCCGTTGTCGCAGTTCGGCGCGGCGCGTCTTGCCGCTGATGGTCTTCGGCAATGACGGGACGAACTCCACTTCGCGCGGATATTTGTAGGGCGCGGTCGCATGTTTGCAGTGGGTTTGCAGCTCCAGCCGGAGTGCGTCGCTGGCGGCGACGCCTTTGCGCAGCACCACGAACGCCTTCACAATCTGGCCGCGCACACTGTCCGGCACGCCGACGACACCGGCTTCCAGCACTGCCGGATGCTCGATCAACGCGCTCTCGACTTCAAATGGCCCGATACGATAGCCGGAGCTTTTGATCACATCGTCGTCGCGGCCCACGAATCGGTAGTAACCGTCGGTGTCGCGGATGACCCGGTCGTGAGTGAGATACCAGTCACCGCGAAATCGGTCGGCGTTTTCGGCAGGATTCTGCCAGTACTCGCGGAACAAACCGACCGGCCGGCGCGGGGCGACGCGCACCGCCAGCTCGCCTTCCTCCCCGTCCGGCACTTCCCGCAACTGCTCGTCCAACACCGCCAGCTCGAAGCCCGGCGTGGCGCGGCCCATCCAACCCGGACGCACCTCGTGGCCGAGCGCCCGGAAGTTGCCGACCAGCACGACCGACTCGGTCTGGCCGTAGCCTTCGTAAATGGTCAAGCCCGTCGCCGCCTTCCATGCGTTCACCACTTCTGCGTTCAACGGTTCTCCCGCGCTGACGCAATGCCGCAGATGCGGGAACTGCCATTGTGATAAATCCTCCCGCACGATCATCCGCAACGCCGTCGGAGGCGCACACCACGTCGTGATCGGATACTGTGAAAGCATTTGCAGTGCCGTCACCGGCCCGAATTTTCCGCCCGAACCCAGCGTGAACACGCATACGCCCACCTGCCACGGCCCGAAGAAGCTCGACCACGCCGCCTTGGCCCAGCCGGTGTCCGAGATCGTCCACAACACGTCGCCCGGCTTCAGATCGAGCCACAACGTGCCCGTCACACGATGGCCGAGTCCGTAGCTGGCCTGTGAGTGAATCACCATTTTTGGATGGCCGGTCGTGCCGCTGGTGAAGTAGATGATGCCCGGTTCGTCGCCGCGCGTCGGTTCCGGATCGAAACCGGCGTCGGCCGCGCGCAGTCCAGCGTCGAAATCCACCCACCCAGCCGGCACAGCCGCGGTGCTCGCGGCGTTCACGAGGATGCGGATTCCGTGGAAACCTTCGGCTTTCGCCGCGCCGTCGCCATCCGTGATGATCGCGCATGCCCCGGCGGACTTCGCGCGGAACCGGATGTCCTTGGCGGTCAACAAGGCTGTGCCTGGAACCGGCACCGCGCCGAGCCGGATCAGTCCCAACATCGCGAGCCACCATTGCGGCACGCGCGGGAGAACGATGAGCACCCGATCGCCGCGGCGGATGCCCTGTCGCACAAGAAAAGACGCGGCCCGCCGGGAACTTTCAGCCAGTTGACGGAAAGAAAACCTCTGTTCGCTGCCGCCGGGACTGTCTACGAACCACAGCGCCGCCGCATCCGGGCGCTCGGACGCCCAGCGGTCCATGACATCGCGGACAAAGTTGAAATGTTCCGAAGGCTCAACCATCTGGCGATTCTACCGATGTCGCCGCGAAACTGAATCGGAAAATATTTTTTGTTCTTCGCCAGGCAAGATCGCGCCTTCGTCTATGGCTTCGGCAATTCGACGCACACCAACTCACTTTCGTTGCGCGCGAATACGCAGCGACCGGCAAACGCCGGATGCGCCCACGTCTTGCCGATGATCTTCGTCCGCGATTGCTCGTGGTAGCCGGCAGGGTTCAACCGCGCGAGGATAAGCTCACCGCTGGCGTTGAGGATGATCGCGCGGTCGGCATTGTTGAGCCAGACGAGACTTGCTTGCGGGTCGCGGCCCTTGGGTGTCATCTGGTTGGCATCGTCCCAAAGTTTTTTGCCTGTATTCAACTCGAAGCAGGTCAGGCCATAGGTCTTGTCGAGTAGATATACATGGCCATCGCGACAGAGCGGTTGCGACATCTCGCCCCGCAAGAACTGGTTTTCCTCCCAGCGCAGCTTTGCATCCGTCGGCCCCGGTCCGAGTTGGACGGCTTTCGAGCCCTGCCAGTAACCGGCGACGAAGACGATGCCTTCATGGAAAATCGGCGAGGCGATCGAGACACCATAGGTCACCGGGTAAGGCACGGCCCAGAGGGGTTTGCCATCGCGCGGGTCAAGACCGCGCACGTTCTCGGGCGTCCAGCAGACGAGCTGCGGTTGGCCGGCGTGCCGGATGAGGATTGGCGTGCAGTAGCCGGCGCGGTCCGGCACGCTGCGCCAGACTTCCTTGCCGGTCTTGCAGTCAAGCGCGAGGAAGCTGCCGTCCGGCCGTGCGCCGACGTGGACAATCACCCGGTTGCCGAAGATGAACGGCGACGCTGCGAAACCCCACATCGGAATACGCGCGCCACACTCGGCCACCGTGTCCTTAGTCCACAGCAGCCTGCCACTGGCCGCGTCGAGACAACACACGCGACCGAGCGCGCCCAGCGAAAACACACGGCCGTCGTGGAACGTCGGCGCAGCACGCGGGCCGTTGCCATGCTGCAATTTCCCGTAGGCCACTGGATACGAGTGCGTCCACAGGAGCTTGCCGGTCGCCGCATCGAAACAGAGCACGCGCTCGGTTTCCTCCGGCTCTGTCTGACGGTCCATCGTGCAGACGCGGCCACCAGCCACAACCACGCCCGCGTCGCCGCCGCCCACCGGTTGACGCCACACCTGTTGCAGCCCGGCTTCGGGCCATTTCTCCGGCAGTTTCGGAGCGTTCCATGTGCCATCGCCGCGCGGTCCACGCCAGCGTGGCCAGTCCTCGGCGGGCGCTGGCACTGTTGCGAGGCCGCCGAGCAGCAACACGGCTACCCACACGAGCGCAATGCAACGGTTTGAAATCAGCGTCGTCATGCTGGAAATAGCGCGGTGGAGTTATACCACACCTGCCCGTTTGCCGCCGCTCTTGATTGACAAAGCGAGACACGACGGGCACTTGATGCTATCCTCCGCATGGCATGAACGCTCCGTTGCCCGCCGCCATCACTGTGCGCGAAGTGTTGCACGGCGGCGGTGTGCGCTACGCACTGCCGCGGCGCCCGCTCGGTCGACTGAGGTTCTTCGGCCTGTTGCCGCTCGGCTTCGGCGCATTCTTCAGTTTGTTCGCGGTCGGCTGGATGATGGCCGCAGCGCGTGGCGGCGGCTTATTCGGATGGTTGTTTGCGATTTGGGGCCTGCCGTTCTTCCTCGCCGGCTTCCCGCCGATGGCGATGGGTTTGGCCGTGCTCATCGGGCGATGCGAGATCGAACTGCGTGACGGCGTGTTGCGCATGACAGAGTGGGCGGGGCCGTTCCACTGGTCGCGCCGTCAGCCCGTGAACGCCATCAAACGGTTCAATATTCGCGCGGCGGACTCGGCGAACGCGCCGGGTTTTCTCGGCGATCTCGCGGCCTTGGACGCCGACTGCGGCAAGCCGAAGCCGCTTCTTCTCGCGCTCGGCTATCCGCGCGAGTGGTTGCGGGCGCTCGGCGACGATCTGGCGCGCCGCTGCAACCTCGCCACGGCCGATCGCATTCTCACACCGGGCAAACTTGCCGTCGAAACCGTCACCGAGCCGCTGCACCCATCCCAACCGATTGCGCAACGGGACGACCTCAACCAACCCGCCGACAGTGACATCCTGCTTGAAGCGACCGCGGACAGCGTGGTGGTGAAGGTTCCTCCGCCGGGCGTCTGGCGCGGCAGTAAGGGGTTGTTGATCTTCAGCCTGTTCTGGTGCGGATTCATGGTGGTGTTCACAGGATTCCCGTTCTTTACCGGAGAGGGATTCGGAGACGCCATGTCCTGGCCTCTCTGGCTGTTCACTGGCAGTTTCTGGCTCATTGGAATCGCCATGCTGGCGGGCGCGGTCAACATGGGTCGGCGTCGCGCCGTCCTTACGGTCCGGGCAGACGGTTTGTCTATCGAGCAGTCCAGTCTCTTTGGCGTGAAGCGGGCCGAGTGGGGAAGTAACCAGATTGTTGCGGTTGTCGTCGGCCCCAGCGGCATGGAGGTCAATGACGTGCCGATCCTTGAGCTGCAAATTCATCCCCGAACCGGACAAAAAACCGGTTTTCTTGCCGGTCGTAACGACCCCGAGTTGCAATGGCTCGCCGCCGTTTTGCGCCAGGCGCTCGGCGTGTCGTCCGCACCGCCTATGGCAGATGGCGGCCCTCGTAAAACCGGCTGAGCGCACGGACGCGGCGGACCTGATAGGCGACTATAAAACCGATGATGGCCAGCGCCACCACGAAGATGGCGTGCCAGTTCCACTGGCCCTGCCCCGCGCCGCGGCAGTAGTTGTCGAACACCAACACGCTGTAAACGAGCGCAGCCACGACGGTCGTAAACGCCACCAGCGACACGCGAAACCAAAGTCCCGACGCCACCACCAGCATCGGATAGCCGACGATCAGCGGGCTGAGAAACGCGTCGTCCACTTTCAACACCGCTGTGAGCAGGAGAATGTCGGCGCCAGCCCAGACGAACCGCGTGACCCCGGCCCGGCGTTCGTTGCGCAGGAACCATTGGCAGACGATCGACACCAGCATCCAGACCGCCAGCACCGTCATCACGTTGACGTGCAGTGACAGCGGGACGTTGTGGACGGCCGAGTATTTCGCCTGGGCGACAACCGCGCAGAGAGCGAGGGCAATGAGACGCGACGCCAGCGCCGGTTCGCGCCGCGCCCAACGCCGCGCCTGCTGCCACACGCCGTGCGGCTGTGCCTCGATAGCGTCGCCTTTCAGGAACCGCTCCAAGTCGTCGGCCAGGGCCGCCGCGGACGCATAGCGCGCGTCGGGCGATTTCTCCAGGCAACGCTGGCAGATCAGTTCCAACTCCCGCGGCGCGCGCGGGTTCACGTCGCGCAACAGTGTCGGCTCGCTCTCGATCACCTGCACCAGTGTGTCGAGCGGCGACTCGGCTTGGAACGGCGGCCGGCCGGCGAGCAGCTCGTAGAGGATCGCGCCCAGGCTGTAAACGTCGCTGCGCGGACCGATCTCCGCAACGCGCCCCGCGGCCTGCTCCGGCGGCATGTAGCTCGGCGTGCCGGCGATGACGCCGCTTTGTGTCATCTGGCTTTGAGCGTCCAGCAGTTTCGCAAGGCCGAAATCGGTGACGAACGGCCGGCCTTTTTCGTCGAGCAGGATGTTCGACGGCTTCAAGTCGCGGTGAACGATGCCTTGCGAGTGCAGATGCTCCACGGCGCGCGCAACGGTGCAGACGAGCCGCGCGGCATCCACGGGGTCGAGCGGGCCGCGACGTGCCAACGCGGCAAGGTTGGAGCCGGCGACATGTTCCATCGCGAAAAAGTGACGACCCTGAAATTCGCCGGCCTCGAAAACGCGGACGATGTTCGGGTGTTGCAGCCGTGCCGCGGCGCGCGATTCGGCCAGAAAGCGGCGCACGATTTCCGGCGACGCGAGTTGGCCGGCGAGAATGATTTTCAGCGCGACGACGCGGTCGAGTTCCTTCTGCCGCGCCCTGTAAACGACGCCCATGCCGCCGCGGCCGATTTCCTCCAGCAGATCATAGCGTCCGAAGTCGGCAAAAGGTTCGGGCTTCGGCTGGCGCGGCGTCTGCCCGTCAGCGCTCGAATCAATGGTCTCGGCGTGGGCACTGGAGGGCGGCGGCGCGAGATGATGAAGCGCTTCAACGCAATCGAGCATCGTCACCAATTCCGGATGCCGTGCGAGAAACGACGCGCGGTCCGGCTTGCGGCCCGCCTGCAACTCCGCGAGGTAGCTGTCGAGCGCAGCAGCAAGGGCGTCGTCGTTGCTGCCAGGTTCAGCCGGCACGTTTCAATTCCTCCTGCAATCGGCGCACGGCGCGCATCCAGAGCATCTGCGCGGCGGGGCGCGAACGGTTCATGCGTTGCGCGACCTCCTCGAACGGCAGCCGCTCCAGGTTGCGCAGCACAATGATCTCCTGATGGTCCGGCTCCAGCCGCATGATCGCGTCAGCCACTTGAATCTCGCGCTCCAAGCGCATGATTTCCTGCGTCGGCGTCTCGCCGTTGTCACGCGGTTCGAGGCCGGCGGCGAGCGAGGAGTGGCCCGGCGGCGGCGCGAGAGGCACTTCGAGCCGTTGCTGGCGTTTTTCGGTGCCGCGATAGCGCCGGACGAAATCAGCGGCGTTGCGGGAGAGGATTTGCCGCAGCCACGCCAGCCACTCCGCTTCGGTGGTGCCGCGAAACTGCCGGAGGTCGCGGTTGGCCTCCACAAGTGTTTCCTGCACGATGTCGGAGGCGTCGGCCTTGGCGCGCAGCCAGCTTTCGACCTGCGCCCGCGCGACGACGGCGAGGTAGTTGCGGCACCGCGCGAACAGATCGTTCGCCGCCTGCTCGTCGCCGGTCCGCGCGCGCGCCAACAGGTCCGCCACGGGAATGTCGTTCGAAGTTGCCATGATTCGTCACAACCGCGTTCGTATCGGGTGGTTCTTCACATTTGATACAGCGGAACCGGAAGACATCATCGGTTTTTTCGTCATGAATCACAACGACAAACCTGCAGCCGATGCATCCTGCTTGTCCGGTCTGGGTGAGGATGGTTTTGGATGACGACCTGAAGGCAAAACGCATCCAGTCATGAAAAACCGTTGCGCCGCGAGCCGCAAAGGGCGTAATGAATGAGCCGCGCGATGCCCGATGGGCGGTAACATGAAACACGACAGGCATATCCACAACCTCCGGTTCCTGCTGGCGCTGGCCATTCTCGCTCCACTGGTGGTTTCCATGACGGTCGTGAGCGTCGCGACGGTATATTTGGGGCGGCTTTCCGTGGGGGAACTGACCGGAATGGTCGTCCAGCAGACGGTGGCCCGCGTCGCTGCCCAGATGGAACAGTTGGTGGATATTGCACAGGACCAAAACAAGCTGAACCTGAAGATCATGGCCGGCCGGCCGCCGCGCGCCGGCGATTTCAAACGCCTCGCATCTGTGCTGACGCCGTCGTTCGAGGTGAATCACGAACTGGATAGCATCTACTACGGGGTCGAGGCTACGGGCGAGTTCTTCGCCCTGTTGCGCGAGACCAACACGACTGTCGGTCTGATGGAACGCGTACTGGACTCGAACGGCCAATGGAACCAACGGAGCTATCAATGGGACGGCAAGGACTGGCAGTTCGTGGCGCAATTTCCCTGGGACCACTACGACCCGCGGACACGAAAATTCTATCAAGCCGCAAAGTCCACGCGTTCCACCGCATGGACGCCCACCTACGAGTTCTGGAAACACCGCCCCACCGACCGCAAAATTACGGGCGTGACCTATGCCACGCCGGTCTATGACGATGGCGGCCGGTTACAGGGCGTCTGGGGCGTGGATCTCGACACGCTTTCGCTTTGCGATTATCTCGCCGCCATTGATCCCCAGGTGCCGGGCTATCCGTTCATCATCGAGGAAAAAGACGACGGCTCGCACCGGGTGATCGCACATCCGAACCGGAGCATGGTGCTTGATGAAAAGACCGGCATGTTGTTCCGCGACGCCAACGAAATCCACGACGAGACGCTGAAGGCGTTCCTGCGGCGGATTTCCGGAAGATTCGCGACATACGCTGGCCATGAGAGACTGCGCACGGGCTTAACCGCGCTGGCTGATTTCGTGCCGGAATCCGTGGCGGCGCGCACGAGAACACTGAAATTCACCGACCACGGAACGAACTACATAAGCGGTTATTTTGTGGCGGGCCTCCACAACCGCCTCCTCATCGGCATGGTGCTCGACAAGGACGAAGTCATGGGGCGCGTGAACCAGAACGCCATTTGGTTCATTGCCACGTTCGTCACCGTGCTGATCGCGTCGGCAATCGGCATCGTCTGGTTCTCGCGCCGCGCCTCCCGCCCGCTCGTCGAACTGCAACGCGAAGCGCGCGCCATGGGCCGCCTCGAACTCACGCCGACCAACCCGCCGCTCTCGTACATTCGCGAGATTCGCGATCTGGGCAGCGCCATGGCCGTGATGAAGACCAACCTCCGCTCGTTCCGCAAATACGTTCCAGCCGATCTCGTAGGCGACCTCGTCCGCAGCGGACGCGAGGCCATGCTCGGCGGCGAGCGCATCAATGCCACGATTTATTTCTCCGACATCGCCAATTTCACGCCGGTCGCGGAACAACTCCGTCCTGAAGAGATCGTCGAGCATCTTGGCGCCTATCTGCAAGCCATGAGCGACGGCATCGCCCAGCACGGCGGCACCGTGGACAAATTCATCGGCGATGCTGTCATGGCGTTCTGGAATGCGCCCCGCCTCAACCCCGCTCACGCCGCCGACGCCTGCCGCGCCGCCCTCACCAACCAGCGCCACCTCGACCGCCTCAACGAACAATGGCGTGTCGCCGGCAAACCTGTTTTTCGCACCCGCATCGGCCTCCACACCGGTCCCGTCGTCGTGGGTAATATCGGCAGCGAGCATCGCATGAACTATACCGTCATCGGCGACACCGTAAACCTCGCCAGCCGCTTGGAGGTGTTGAACAAACACTACGGCACACGCATCCTCATCAGCGAGACCACGCTGGTTGCCGCCGGCACAGCGGTTCGCGCGCGCCCCGTGGACTGCACCAACGTCAAGGGCAAGACCGCCACCGTCACCGTCTATGAGCTCCTCAGCGAAGCTGAAGCCGAAACACCGGAACAGGCTGATTCTCGACGCCAGACTGAGGAAGCCTTTGCCCACTATCAGCGCGGCGACCACGCTCGCGCCGCCGCCCTCTACCGCGATCTTCTGAAACGCTGGCCCGCCGATGGTGTCGCCACCGTCCTATTGAAACGCTGCGAGGACCTCGCCGCCAGTTTGCCGTCGAAGCCACCCGCGCCAGCCGACTGAGCAAGGTTTGGGAATCCGAAAGCTAGGCAGGTCGAATTGGAACCAAGCTCAACCTGCCTGCAACCGGTGCCGCAGGCGCGTGTAGCGGGCGGCGGTGTTGTTGTTGCGGACGGCGATGGAGAGCGCCTTCTTGGAGCCGATCAGGACGACGAGTTTGCGCGCGCGCGTGATGGCGGTGTAGAGGAGGTTGCGCTGGAGCATGACGTAGTGCTGCGTCAGCACGGGAACGATGACGGCGGGATACTCGCTGCCCTGGCTCTTATGGATGCTGATGCAATAGGCCGGCAGCAATTCATCGAGGTCGGTGAAGTCATAGATCACGGCGCGCTCGTCCATCGTGACCGTCAGTGTCTGCTCGACAGGGTCGATCGCCGCAATGCGGCCGAGGTCGCCGTTGAACACGTCCTTGTCGTAGTTGTTCTTGATCTGCATCACCTTGTCCCGGACGCGATAGACGCGGCCGTAACGCTCAACCTGTTGCTCGTTGAGCTTGAGGGAGAACTTCGCGCCCACCGGGTTGAGCGCGCCCTGGAGCTGGCGGTTGATGTTCTCGACGCCGCAGACGCCGCGATGCATCGGCGCAAGCATCTGGATGTCATCGAAAGGGTCGAGACCGAACCGTTTTGGGATGCGATCGCTCACCAATGCGATGACGGTTTGCAGGACTTTCTCCGGGTCGTCCTGCTCGATGAAGTAAAAATCCTGTAGCGCGCCGCTTCCCGACGGGCCGCCCGCGACGGAGTCGCGGGTTGCCTCGGGCATCTGGCCGGAGTTGACGAGATGGGCGTTGACGACGATGTGGCTGGCTTTGTCCTGCCGATAGATTTCCGTGAGCCGCACGGCGCGGCCGACGCGGCTCTCGATGATGTCGCGCAGGACGTTGCCAGGGCCGACGGACGGCAATTGGTCCACATCACCGACGAGCACGAGCGAGGCAGACATGGGGACGGCTTTCAGGAGCTGGCAGGCGAGCGGCAGGTCGAGCATGGAGGCTTCGTCCACGATCAACAGGTCACAGTTGAGCGCCTTGCGCTCGTTGTGGACAAAGCCGTGCGTGGCGGCGTCGTATTTCAACAAGCGGTGGATCGTTTGCGCGGTCGCGCCGGTGCTTTCACTGAGGCGCTTGGCAGCGCGGCCGGTCGGCGAGGCGAGCAGGACGCGGCACTCCTTTGCGCGGAGGATCTTCACGATGGCGCGGGTGATGGTGGTTTTGCCGACGCCGGGGCCGCCCGTGATGACGGTGAGTTTACTGGTGAGCGCGGTCTTGATCGCTTCGCGCTGGGCCGAGGCGAGGGCGATCTCGTTTTTCTCCTCGAACCATTTCAGCGCGAGGTCGAGCTTGATCTCCGGCAAACTGAGCGGCGCATGCGCCAGAGCGAGCAGCCGCGCGGCCAGATCGGTCTCGGCGCGCAACATCCGGCTCAGAAAGATCAGGTCGTCTTCGATGGCGATGTCGCGGTCGGCGGCGAGCGAGAGAATTTCGGCCTTCACCTTGTCGTCGCCCACGGTCAACAGCGCGGCGGTCTGCTGGCAAAGCTCGTCGTGCGGGCAGCAGGTGTGGCCGTCGTCGGTCAGTCCTTCGAGCATGTGCAGGATGCCGGCGCGAATGCGGCGCGGCGAATCGGCCGGCACGCCCATATTGGCGGCGATGGCGTCGGCGGTCTTGAAGCCGATGCCGTGGATGTCGCGCGCAAGCTGGTAAGGATTGGCTTTCACGACCTGCATCGCGTCGTTGCCGTATTGCTTGTAAATCTTCGCCGCCTGCGAGCTGCTGATGCCGTAGCTTTGCAGGAAGATCATGATGTCGCGGATGGCCTTCTGCTCCACCCACGCTGCCCGGATGCGCCGCGCGCGCTCCGGCCCGATACCCTCCACATCGCGCAGTTTCGCGGAAAACTGGTCAATGACCTCCAGTGTGCGGTCGCCAAAGTGGTTGACGATGCGGTCGGCGAACTTCGGCCCGATGCCCTTGATGAGGCCGCTGCCGAGGTACTTCTTGATGCCGGTGACGGTGGCGGGCAGAACGCTCTCGAACTTCTCGACCTGGAACTGGCGGCCGAACTGTTTGTGCGTCGTCCAGCGGCCGGAGAGCTTGAGGATTTCGCCGCACTGGACGCTGGCGAGGTTGCCAACGACGGTGACCGGCTCGCGGCTGTTTTCCGGCTGCAACGACGCGACGGTGTAGTGATTCTCCTCGTTGGCGTAGAGAATCCGCTCCAGCGTGCCGGTGATTGTTTCCTGTGATGCGTCTGCAGCCATCGGCCCGATGGTAGCGGAGAGAAGGATGCGGCACAAGCCGGCTGGGAAGATTGCACGTGCGCCCCCCTCGATGCCATCAACAAGCTTGCTCTTACGGGTGATCGAAGTGTAAGTGTCTTCTCACCTTCGCAGATCGGTTGAGACTGAAGCGCTTTGAACCTGGAGAACTCAGATGAATCGCAAACCTTCCTGTCGTGACGTCATGAACAACAGCCTGCTCGCACTGTGCGCGGGCGTCTGCGTTCTGCTCAGCATCCCGCAAACCGGGCGCGCCGATTCCGCCGCTGCGAAGCCACAGGTGCAGGCGCGTGTGGACGCCGAGTATGGCTCGTTGTTCGAATTCTACAAAGACCTCCACTGTCATCCGGAGCTGTCGCTTCACGAGGAGCGCACCTCAAAACAAGTCGCCAACCAACTGCGCGCGGCCGGTCTGGAGGTCGTCGAGAAGATCGGCGGCTACGGCGTTGTGGGTGTGCTGCGCAATGGCAGCGGGCCGGTGGTGCTGGTGCGCGCGGACATGGACGCGCTGCCGGTGAAGGAACAGACCGGTTTGCCTTACGCGAGCCAGGTGAAAACAAAGGACGAGCATGGGCGCGAGGTAAACGTAATGCACGCGTGCGGCCACGACATTCATATGACCTGCCTCGTCGGCGCGGCGCGCGTGCTGACGACGCTGAAGGACCGCTGGCAGGGCACGGTGGTGTTCGTTGGCCAGCCGGCGGAGGAACGCGTCCGCGGCGCACGGCGGATGCTTGAGGACGGATTGTTCACGCGGTTTCCGAAGCCGGACTTCTGCATCGCGCAACACGTCTCCTTCGACATACCCGCGGGCGCGATTGGCTGCACGGAAGGTTTCGCACTCGCTAACTCCGACTCGGTGGACATCGTTGTGCATGGCGCCGGCGGCCACGGCGCGATGCCACACAAGAGCAAAGACCCCATCGTGCTCAGCGCGCAAATCGTGCTGGCGCTGCAAACCATCGTCAGCCGCGAGATCGAGCCGGTGGAACCTGCGGTCATCACGGTCGGCTCCATTCATGGTGGTTCCAAATACAACATCATTCCTGACGAGGTGAGGCTGCAGTTGACGTTGCGCTCCTACTCCGACAAGGTGCGCGACCAACAAATCGCCGCCATCAAACGCATCACACGGGGACTGGCGCTGGCGGCGGGCCTGCCGGAGGACCGCGTGCCGGAGG
Source organism: Verrucomicrobiota bacterium (assembly GCA_016235595.1). Taxonomy (GTDB): domain Bacteria; phylum Verrucomicrobiota; class Verrucomicrobiia; order CAIQCK01; family CAIQCK01; genus CAIQCK01. Next base: position 56,694 of record JACRJX010000035.1, on the reverse strand, counting down.
TGAGCGTCGCGCCGGAAAACGCGAAGGCCACCTACAACGACCCACCGCTCACCCAGCGGCTGATGCGCGTGTTCGGCGCGTGGCTCGGCCAGGACGCGGTGAAGTCGCGGAAAGCCTCAATGGGCGCGGAAGACTTCGGACTTTACGGCCGCACCAAGGAGCGGGTGCCGATTTGCATTTTCTGGCTCGGCTCGGTGGACCCGAAGCGCGTTGCGGAAGCGGAGCGCAGCGGCCAGCCGTTGTCATCGTTGCACTCGCCGCTTTACGCGCCGGTGCCCGAACCAACGATCAAGACGGGCGTGACCACGATGACTGCAGCAGTGATGGAACTGCTGGGCAAGCGATAAGCGGGGATGTAACCCGCATTCTTGAAGGCACCTTCAGCGTTCTCGCTGCTGACCCCGCCGTCCGACGCGCATCAGGGCTTTTCCTTCCGCTGCAAAAATAACTGACACGGCTTGTGTCGGAGGCTTTCAGCGAGTATTCGTGTATTTGTATCCGAGCATGATTGGACGTGAGAACCACTGAAGAAATGGAGTTCGCCATGAATAGACCTCCGAAGCACAGTTCCCTTCGTGTCCCTTTCCTTCTCGCTCTTGTCCTGGCTGGCTTCTGTTGGATGGCGCGACCGTGTGCGACACTTGCCGCCGAACAACCGAACATCCTTTTCATCGCCATAGACGACCTCAACGATTGGGTCGGCTGCCTTGGCGGCCATCCGCAGGTCAAGACGCCCAACATGGACCGGCTTGCCGCGCGCGGCACGCTGTTCACCAACGCCCACAACCAATCGCCGCTTTGCAATCCGTCCCGCGCCAGCCTGCTCACGGGCTTGCGCCCATCCACCACCGGCATCTACGGCCTTGCGCCCGGCATCCGCGACGTTGAAGCGCTCAAGAACCACGTCACGTTGCCGCAGACATTCACGCGCGCGGGCTACACAACGTTCACTTGTGGCAAGATCTATCACGACGGCTCGATCAAGCCGAAGGACCGCGCCGCTGAGTTCAACACGTGGGGACCTGCGCCCGGCATGGGCCGTCCGCCACAGCCCATCGCGAAGCTGCCCGAGCCGCGCCATCCCGCGATGGACTGGGGCGTGTTTCCGGAAAAGGACGAGGATGCGGCTGATTACAAGATCGCCAGCGCCGCCGTCGAGGCGTTGCAGACCGTGCCGAAGGACAAGCCGTTCTTCGTCGCGTGCGGCTTCCGGCTGCCCCACGTGCCGTGCTTTGCGCCGCAGAAGTGGTTCGACCTTTATCCGGAGGACAAGCTCATCCTGCCGCCGGTGCTCGAAAATGATCGCGATGATACGCCGCGCTTCTCGTGGTATCTGCACTGGGCGCTGCCCGAGCCGCGGCTGAAGACGCTAAAGGCCCTCAATGAGTGGCGCCCACTGGTCCGCGCCTATCTTGCCAGCACGAGCTTCATGGACGCGCAACTTGGCCGCGTCCTCGACGCGCTCGACGCCACCGGCCGCGCCGGCAACACCCTTGTCGTTCTCTGGGCCGACAACGGCTGGCATCTTGGCGAGAAGCTCATCACCGGCAAGAACACGCTCTGGGAACGCTCGACGCGCGAGCCGCTCATCTTTGCCGGGCCGGGCATCGCCCGGGGCGCGAAGTGCCATCGTCCTGTCGAACTGCTCGACATCTTCCCGACACTGCTGGAATTGGCCGCGTTTCCCGCGCGGAACGATCTCGAAGGCCACAGCCTCGTTCCGCAGCTCAAGAACGCGAACGCTCCCCGCGAGTGGCCGGCCATTACCACCCACAACCACGACAATCACGGCATCCGCACGGAACGCTGGCGCTACATTCATTACGCTGACGGCAGTGAAGAACTCTACGACATGCAGGCCGACCCGAACGAGTGGACCAACCTCGCCGCCAACCCGAAGTTCGCTGCTGTGAAACACGACCTGGCGAAATGGCTGCCGAAGGTGAACAAGAAACCGGCGCCCGGCAGCGCCCATCGCATTCTCACCTACGACCCCGCGACGGGTGAAGCAGTTTGGGAAGGCAAACCCATTGGCAAGAACGACCCCATCCCGGATTGACTCAACGGCTGGAAATAGGAGGCACGATCAGGTTAACTTCGATTACTGCACCGGCAACATTGGAAGGAACATGATGAAACACAACAGATGGCGAGCAGTCCTGGCGAGTGTCCCGATTTGGTTGGTCATGCCGGTGTTGGCCGACGATTGGCCGCAGTGGATGGGACCGCAGCGGGACGGCGTCTGGCGCGAGGCGGGCATCGTGAAGGCGATACCGGCTTCGGGGTTGCCGGTGAAGTGGCGGACGCCAATTGGGTTGGGTTACGCCGGGCCGGCAGTGGCGGGCGGCAAGGTGTTCGTCATGGACTACATGCGGCAGTCCGGCGAGGCGAAGAACAATTCGTTCAGCACGGATGAGCTGGGCGGCACTGAGCGCGTGCTTTGCCTCGATGCGGCGAACGGCAAGCTGCTCTGGAAACACGAATACGCGCGACCTTACAACATCGCCTACGGCAGCGGGCCGCGTTGCACGCCGACGGTGGATGGTGACAAGGTTTATGCGCTTGGCGCGGAGGGGAACCTTTGGTGTCTTGAAGCCGCGACTGGCCGCGTGATCTGGAGCAAGGATTTCACGAAGGATTACGGCGCGAAGACAGCGACGTGGGGCTATGCGTCGCACCCGCTGGTCGTCGGTGATACGCTCTACTGTGTGGTCGGCAGCAAGGATGGCGTCGCGCTGGCGTTGGACAAGAACACGGGGCGCGAACGTTGGCGGGCGTTGCCGGCAGGCGCGCCCGGCTACTGTCCGCCGAGCTTGATCGAGCACGACGGCAAACGGCAACTGCTCTTCTGGCACGGCGAGTCGATCAACAGTGTCGAGCCTGACAGCGGCAAGGTGAACTGGTCGGTGCCGCTCAAGCCGAGTTACGGCATGGCTATCGCCGCGCCCTGCCAGGCCGGCTCATACCTGTTCGCGTCGTCCTTCAAGGAGGTTGGCGCATTGCTGAAACTTGGCTCTGGCGCGTCGGGCGCAGAGATCGTCTGGAAGGGCAATCCGAAGAACGCGCTCTACAGCGGCACCGCGTCGCCGTTTATCGAAGGCGACGTGGTCTATGGCTGCGACGCGGACAGCGGCTCGTTGACGTGCGTGCGGCTCAGCGACGGCGAGCGGCTCTGGCAGACGACCGTGCCGACGACGGGCGAGGGAAAGAAGGGCCGTTACGGCACGGCGTTCCTGATCAAGCACGAGGACCGGTTCTTTCTCTTCAACGAACTGGGTGATCTGATTCTTGCGAAGCTCTCGCCGAAAGGTTACGAGGAACTCGGCCGCTTCCATGTGTTGGAACCGACGAACAAGACCTTTGGCCGCGCGATGGTCTGGAGCCATCCGGCGTTCGCACAACGTTGCCTCTTTGCCCGCAACGACAAGGAACTGGTCTGTGTGGACCTCACTGCGGCGGCAGGAAAGTAGCGTATCAGCGCCCAGTCGTTCACCACCGAGACAAATCACAGGAACAGAAATACATGAATCCATCACGACGACAGTTTATGAAAAGCGCCATTGGGTTGATGGCGGGTTACGCCGGCCACGCGGCGTGGGCGGCGGCGAAGGCGAAGATTCCCATCGGGTTGCAGCTTTATGCCGTGCGAGGTGAGTTCGCCCGCAGCGTGCCTGAGACGCTCAAGACGGTCGGCCGGCTCGGTTACCAAGGCGTGGAGTTTTGGGGCTACGGGGGAACGCCGAATGTTTACAAGGAGTACAGCGCCAAACAGCTTCGCCAGATTCTCGACGAGCACGGTCTGAAGTGCTGCGGGATGCACTTGCAGTTGAAAGCACTGGAGGACGCGCAACTCCAGTGCACGATCGAAAACAACCAGGTTCTTGGCAACCGGTTCCTCATCGTGGCCGCCGCGAAAGAAAAGATGGGTTCGCTGGAGAGCATCAAGCAACTGGCGGAATTCCTGAACCAGGCTCACGAAAAATGCAAGGCGCAGAAAATGCGCGTCGGCTATCACGCGCACGCGTTTGATTTCGCGAAGATCGAGGGCCGGTTCGCGTGGGACCATTTGTTCAGCCAGACACGGCCCGAGGTGATTATGCAACTGGACATCGGCAACTGCCTCTCCGGCGGCGGCGACCCCATCGCAATGCTCAAGAAGTTCCCGGGACGCTCACTGACTATCCACCTGCGGGAGCATGAGGAGAAGACGTTCGAGAGCGATTACTACAAGGAGATCTTCCATCTCGTCGAGACCAGCGCGAAAACGCAGTGGGCCGTCGTTGAAATGGGTGGCGAAGGCGGAAAAGGTTTCGACGTGCCTGAAAAGGCGCTGGCGACACTGCGCCGCTTGGGGAAGTAGCACTCAACCCGGGAGACTCAGGCCATGAACCATCCATCACATCTCAGCCGGCGGCAGTTCGTCGGTGTCGCGGCGGCCACGGCTGCTGTTTCCATTGTTCCGCGCCACGTGCTCGGCGGCGTGAAACACGTCGCGCCCAGCGAGAAGATCAATCTCGCCTACATCGGCTGCGGCACGCAGGGACTGCGGCAGTTGATGCCGGCGCTGGAAAAACCGGAGATCAACGTGGTCGCCGTGTGCGACCCGAACCGGAAGAGCGACGATTACCCGGAGTGGGGCCGGCATGAACTGAACAACAAGATCGCCAGGTTTCTCGGCGACCCGAACTGGGCCAAAAGCGCGCGCGGCGGCCTTTGCGGACGCGAAGTCGGTCAGGAGGTCGTCAATCGCCACTATGCGAAACAGAAGCGTTCCGGCCGGGCCGGCGAGTGTCGCGCTTACAGCGATTTCCGCGAGCTGTTGGAAAAGGAGAAGGATCTGGACGCGGTCTATATCATGACGCCGGAGCACCTGCATAGCATCATCGCCGTCCGCGCGATGCGCAAAGGCAGGCACGTCATCACGCACAAGCCGATCTCCAACGTCCTCGACGAAGCCCGCATCGCGCGGGACACGGCCCGCGAGACGGGCGTCGTCTCGCAGCTCTTCTGCGCCGCCGGCCAGCAAAACGCCCCCGCCATCGCTGAGTGGATCGCCAGCGGCGTCATCGGCCCGGTGCGCGAAGTTCACAACTGGTCCACGCGGCCGTTCTGGCCACAGGGCATGGATCGGCCGGCGGACGCGCCACCCGTGCCGGACGGTTTCGAGTGGGACCTTTGGCTCGGTCCCGCCGCACAACGGCCGTATCATCCCGCCTACACGCACGCCGTTTTTCGCGGTTGGTATGATTTCGGCACCGGCGCGCTCGGGGACATGGGCCACTACAGCTTCCATCAGATTTTCGAAATCCTCAAACTCGGCTCGCCGCGCACCGTCGAGGCGGGCCGCAGCCAGTTCTGGAAGATCGAGAACTACGGCTGGCACAAACAGGTCAACCTCGTTTCCTATCCGCGCGCCTCGGTGATTCATTGGGAGTTCCCCGCGCGCGGCGAGATGCCGCCGGTGACGCTGCACTGGTATGATGGCGGCCTGCGTCCGCCGTTGCCGAAGGAACTCGACGATGACGGCGAAGAGATGCCCGCCGAGGGCCTGCTCTTCGTTGGTGACAACGGCAAGATCCTGTGCGGCTTCAGCGGCGACAAACCGCGCCTTATCCCGAAGGCGCGGATGCGCGACTTCAAGGAGCCGCCGCAGACGTTGCCGCGGCCCATCGAGGAACTCGACCAGTTCATCCGCGCCTGCCGCGGCGGCCAGCCGTCGGACGCCAGTTTCGAAAACGCCTATCCGTTTGCCGAGACGATTCTGCTCGGCACCATCGCGTTGCGCGTGAACAAAAAGTTGCGCTGGGACGCTGCGAAGTTTGAGTTCACCAATTCGAAGGAAGCCAACGAACTGAAGTGCCGCAAGAACCGCGAAGGATGGCAGCTCTGAACATGGCGCGCGGGCGTGGACACGCCGTCAGCAGGCACGATGGCTGACCCAAGGCGCCGCGGCGGCAAAGCGTCTTTCGAAGCGGCCTCGTCTGTCCCGCCCATTACGCGGCGGGATTGAGCGACCACGGGCGGCGCATCGGGCGGCTGAGCATCTTGTTGGCCTCGTCGTCGCCGACGAAGCGCTCCTTTGCCGGATCCCATTCGATCTTCTTCCGGCCCAGCCGCAACGCGATGTTGGCGATATGCGCGATGGTGATGGAACGGTGCGCGGTCTCGATCGGCACGATGGTCGGTTTGCCCGAGTAGATGCAGTCCACGAAGTTCCGCTCGTGGTGCTTGCTCTCGTACAGGTGAACCTCACTCTCGCCGATCTTCTGCTGGCGGAGGCTTTCCGGCGTGAACTCCAGCTTCCCGCGGGTCACGAAAATCTTCCGGCCGTTCTCGCCCTCGAACGTCACACCATTGGGGCCGGCGGATTCGTCCTCCACAACCATCGTGACGCCGTTGGCATAGACGCATTCGAAGTGGAATGTCTTGGCCGTGTTGTAGAGTTCGCGCGGCGCGGGCATGTCGGCGCGGAGGTTTTCGATCTTCACCGGGCCGGACTGGTCCATGTCCAGCGCCCATTGTGCGATATCAATATGGTGCGCGCCCCAGTCGGTGATCATCCCGCCGGAGTAATCGAAGTTCCATCGCCAGTTCAACGGCATCAGCGCCGGCCGGTAGTCGCGATGCGGCGCCGGGCCTTCCCACAGGTCGTAGTTCAACCCTTCCGGCACCGGTTCCGGCTGTTGTTTCGCACCCAATTTGCTGAAATCACGATGGCCGCCGGGCAGCACCACATGAATGCGCTGGAGCTTGCCGAGCCGGCCGTTGCGCACGAACTCGCACGCCATGCGGAAATAGATGGCCGACCGCTGCTGGCTGCCGGTTTGCCACGTTACGCCGGCCTTCGCGACGGCGTCAGACATCGCGCGGCCCTGCTCGACCGTCACGGCCAGCGGTTTCTGGCCGTAGATGTGCTTGCCGCGCCGGGCGCAGATGATCGCCATGACCGCGTGCCAGTGGTCCGGCGTGGATATCTCCACTGCGTCCACGTTTTCCTTCGCCAACAGCTCGCGGAAATCCTCATACACGCGACAGCCGTCGTAGTTGGGCTTGCCGGTCTTTTCGGCGTAGAACTTGTTCACCATCCGCCGCCCGACCTCGCGGCCGCCTTTGTGTTCCCCGGAGTAGCCGTAGTGGTCGGACTCGCGGTTTACGTCGGCCACCGCCACCACCTGCACGCGCTCATCGTTGAGGAAATTCGGCGTCACCGATTGCGCGATGGTGCCGAAGCCAAAGCAGGCGAGATTGATCCGCTCTGAAGGCGCGGGCCGCCCGGTGCGTCCGAGCGCACTGGCGGGAATGATCATCGGCGCGACCAGCGTGCCAGCGGCGGCGAGAAACTGACGACGGGAAAGTGCAAACGTCTTGTTCATGATCGCGCATCATACCGGCTGACGCGCGTGGGTCAATAGCGCGACCGTGTGGCGTGTCTTGATTTGGTTATCGTCGACAACATCCATTCCAAGAGATCAGTTTCGATGGCCGATCCGAAGATGGATCGGCCGCGAGAACTCTATGACGTCTAACGTGGAAGACTGAGCCACCGACGACTCGCGACGTTGACCGCGACAGCGGAACTGACAGCGCCAACGGCGGTTGGCTCCGGCGACTTGTTAGGCGTCATAATCGTCTCTTTACTGCCTGGTACTCTAACTCAATGAGCTGGTGAACCGCCGAGTAGTCTGGGTCTGAACCAAACTCCGAATCACCCATGCCGCGCGTATGAAAATCAGTGCGCATCTTGTCCAAGTATCGCTGCTTGTCTTCATCTGGCAACCGACTCCATGCCGAACCACTCAAACCAACCAACAAATCTGCGACCGTGCTCAAATATCCAAAATGACGGGTCTTGAGCATCTTGGCGGCAAGGCTCTCCAAATGCGGAATCATCCGCTGCTCCCATGTGATGTTTGTGGTGGTGCTCACGATGATGCCTAGCACTATAGATCAACGACGGATTTGTTGCATAACACGGGAACCGTTACAAGGCGAGAGAACCTGCTTTTCGCCTCGTGCAACGCATCTTACGGAGTTGCCGCGTTCCATTATTGAACCGGCAAACACGAACAGAACATTGGGGCATGACAACTCAGCACATCCCACAACCGCAAGCGTGTCACGCTCCGCGACCGCAGCCGCAGCCGGATTGTTGCTTCGCCTTCTCGCGTTGCTTGGTGCCGATGCCGAGGAAGTTGAAGTCCTTGAGGTGGCCGAGGACCTTCATGCCGGCGCGCGTCCAGAACTTCACGTCATCCCACGAACGGATGCTGGCGAGTTTGCGGACGACGTATTTCGGCGTCAGGAAACTGGTGTAGATGCCCTGCGTGATTTCCAGCAGGCGCTGGTCGCTCATCGGGCATTTCATGATCGGGACGCGCATGTCGTATTCGTCCCAATCTTCCGTGCGAAGCCAGCCGTTGCGCTTGCACTCGGCAAACAGCGGCGTGCCGGGATATGGCATGACGACGGTGGCTTGCAGCGTGTCGATGCAGCCTTTTTGGAAGAGCGACTTGGTCAGGTTGATGGTGCGCAACGCCTCTTGCTCGTTCTCCCACGGGTAGCCGACCATGCAGGTGACGTGCGGCTCGAGGCCGGCTTTCTTGGCGCGGCGCATGGATTCCTCCAAGCGGTCGGCGCGCCCGAGTTTCTGGATGCGGTCGAGGGTGGACTGCGTGGCGGACTCCAGGCCGTAGAGGACGAAGCGGAAGTTGGCCTTGCCCATGAGGTCGTAATGCTCCTGGTCGAGCACGCCGGGAATCATGTTGCAGCCCATGACGACCTTCTTGTGCAGGCCGCGCTCGACCATGCCGACGCAGAACTCTCGCAGCCACTTGCCGGCAGGGAACGAGCCGCTATCGTCGAAGATCTCGCGCACGCCGAGGCCGGCAAGGTGTTCGACTTCGGCGAGGAGTTGCTTCGGCGTCTGTGAGCGGAAGTTGGTGAACGTTGTCGTCCACGAGCAGAACGTGCACCGGCCCCACCAGCAATCACGGCCCACCATCGTGTAGGTGCCGGGCAGGTATTTGAAGTTGCCGTTGTCGTAGGCGTAGAGCTTCCACTTCGACAACTCGCGGTCAATCATCGGCAGGCCGGTGAGGTCGTGCTTGAGCGGCCCGAACGCCCCGGTGCAGACGACTCCATCCACCGAGGGCGCGCCCTTGTCGCGCGCAGCCTGGGATTTTTCCCAGACGGCTGTCTCCATCGAACGACCGCGCAGTTGTCGCCGCGCCTCGTCGCGCGCTGCGGCGTCGCGCCAAAAATAGACGCCCTGTTCGAGCTTGTCGCCGCCGGCGAGGTGACCGGCGAGGTTCAACAACGCGAAATCGAAATCACCACCGGCGAGGCAAAAGTCCACGTTGCATTCGATGAGCGACTCTTCCGGCATCGCAGTGATGTGGTCGCCCATGAGCACGAACTTCGTCTGCGGGCGCAGCGACTTCATGCGGTCAATGATCTTCCAGACGCGCTTGATGATCGGCGTCTTGACCTCGAACGCGACGACATCCGGCGCGGCGTCCACGAAACGTTGCTCGTAAGCCTCGACCGTGTCGCGTTGCGCGACGCCGTCCTCCCACATCACATCGTGGCCGGCGCGCTTGAGCAGCGTGGCTGCATAGGCGGGAATGACCGGATAGACGAAGGTGGGGTCGTTGAACCACTGGAACTGGCGGTTCTGCGAAATCAGCGGCACGCCCTTCGGGTCGGGCAGCGGTGGGTAGCCAATCCAGATTTTCATGAATGTTTCGCATCCACCACGGGTGCCAACAATCCTCGGATGAAACTCAACCCGTAGGCCAAATGCGAACAGACGATACCGGCGAACGTGAGCAAAAACAAGGTGGGGCGGGTTGAAAAGCCGGACGCCGCCGCCAGGAGCAAATACGCCGTCACACTGACTGGATAAAGCCAGCCGATGACCGGCAGCGGTATCGAGAGCCAGCCCAACAGCAGCCACAGACTGAGGATGCTCGGCAGAAAGTAAACCAAGCGGCGCGAGGTCTGCGGGAAGACCCGGACGAACGATCCGCGGTGGAGGCCGTAGCTGGCCAGTTGCCTGAAATGCCGCAGCAACGACGGCCGGCGATGATGAAATACCTCGACGCGCGGATCGTAGATGATTTTCTGGCCGAGCTTCTTGGTAATCTGGAGGCAAAGCTCGGTGTCCTCACCGGGCCAGTAGTTGGTGCCGAAACCCCCGAGCGTTTCCAGCGTTTGCTTGCGAACAATCAGGTTGCAGCTCGGGAAATCATCCACCTCACGCATCCGGTCCACGACATAACGGTAGCGGTAGTTGCCGCTGATCATCCGCGCTTCGTAGATGCGTCCGCTGACGCGCGCCAGGAGCGGATCGTCCGGCGGCGTCAGGCCGGGCCCGCCCACCGCGCCGACTTCGGGCCGGCTGAAGTTGCCGGCGGCCTCTTCCAGCCAGTGCGGCAGCGGATACGCGTCGTCATCGAGGAACGCGATGATGCTGCCAGTGGCTTCGCGGAAGCCGCGGTTGCGTTTCTCCGCGGGCCGCATCGGGCCGGTGGGCAGGATGCGCACGCGCGGGTCGCCATGTGTGAAGGGTTCGTCGGGCAGAACGACGACTTCGAAATCAGGGTAGTTCAGATCAAGGCAGTACTGGAGCGACTGCTGGAGCATTGGGTTGTCGCACTTGACAGGGATGATGATGCTCACGCGCGGCAGCGGATCGGGCGGCGTTTTCGGCTGGTAGCTGTCGTAGTAGCGCAGCACACGCAGCCGGTAGAACACCGCCAGCGTGTTTTCAAAAATGTCCCAAATGGCTCGCAGCCCAAACATGCCGAACAGTCCCTTGAACTCGATCACCACCGGCGCGTCCACAATCCGGTAGCCACGCGCGTGCAGCACCGCCAGCAACTCAATGTCGAACGCGAACGCCTTCACCAGGATGCGCGGGAAACAATCTGCCAGCGCCGTCCGCTTGAAGAGCTTCACGCCGGTCTGCGTGTCGAGCAGTGGCAGGCCGAACAGCAGTTTGATCAGCAGGTAGTAAAGATAACTGACGACTTTCCGGTGCCACGGGTAGTCCAGGTTCGAGTCGGGGTGACGCTTGGAGCCGATGACCACGTCCGCGCCCACGCGGTCCATCGTCGCCATCAACACCTCCACCTGCGACGGCGGTATGTCGAGATCCGCGTCGAGAAACGCCACCCGCTCGCCGCGCGATTCGCGGAAACCGCGTTTGAGCGCCTCGCCTTTGCCGGCGTTGTGTTTCTGGCGGAACGCGCGCACCTCCGGCCACTGTTGCGCGGCGCGCCCGGCTTCGGCGAAGGTGTTGTCCGGGCTGCCGTCATCTACCACCACGATCTCGAATGATCGTTTTCCCAGGAACGTTTCGCGCACCTTGCCAATGTTCGCAAAGATGTGCGCGCCTTCGTTGAAGGCCGGCAGGATGATGCTGAGTTGCGGGTTACTTGCCGACATGCGACAGGCTCCAGATCAACGACACCAGCGCGCCCGCGCCGGCGACTCCGCTAACGGCCAGAATTTGCAGCAGCGTGTCGTGCCACAACCATAACGCCGCCGGATACGCCACCACCAGCATCGCCAGCGGTCCCAGCAACCGTTTGAAATCCGCGCGTGCCATGAAGAACTGAACCGGCAACGGCAGCAGCGCCAGCGGCAACATCGCCCACACGAACGGCGCGACGATCGCCTCCGCCACCAGATTATTCGGGCCGGCGAGCAGGCGCACCGGCAACCACGGCCACAGCGAGCAGGCCGTGGCCGCCGCCACGCCCACCACCAGCGTTGCGCCTAACGACTGCCACAGCGCGCGCACAGCATAGCTCTCGCCGCGCGCCGCGTCACTGGCCGCCTTCGGGAACAACACCGTCGCCAGCGGCGCGACCAGGAAGCCGAACGCCTGCGCGATCATCTTGGCCTTGCCGAACTGGCCTGAAACATTGGGTTCAAAATAGTGCCGTACAAAACTCATATCCAGCGACCCCATCGTACTGACGCCGAAACTGACCACCAAGGCCGGCCAGAAATACCGGTAGATTGGCCGGGTGTCCAGAGCGCCGTGGTCCGCGCCACGATGACGCCATAGCGTCCGCAACGCCCACAACGCCAGTCCCGCCGCCATGAACGCCGCCAGTAATTGTCCGCCCAGTGCGCCGACCGCGCCGAATCCCAGGGCCACGAGTCCCAGCCCGAATACGACGCGTCCCCAACTCTGCGCCAGCCCGACGATGGCGAGCCAGCGGAACCGCTGCAATCCTTGCAGCACCGCCGTCGTCACCGGCACCGTCAGTTGCGCCACCACCAGCCCCGCCACCGCCCACAACAACCCCGGCGAGGTCAGCCGGAATCCCGTCATCAGCCACGATTGTGCCGCGGCCATGAACAACAGGAACGCCGCCGCGTACCACGCCAGCCGCCGCGTCGCCCGCCACGCCAGCGACGCGACCGCCTGGGGGTCGGCCTGGGCATCGAACACCGCCGCATAGCGCGCCATCGCCACCTGCAACGCCACCACCGGCGTCATCACGTAGCCGAGCCAGTCGTTCGCCCACTTCACCGCGCCAAAATCGTCGTCCGTCAGCCAGCGCGCCAGCACCGCCTGAAAAACGTAGGCTGCTGCGTTCACACCCACCGACGCCGTCAGCAGCAATGCCCCCGCGCTCCAAAATTGGCGGAGGTGGCTCATGAGTTGAAGGACTTGACCACGCGCAACTTCACGCTGGCGCCGGGAGGCTCCTCGTGCCGGCCCATCCGTTTGAACAACGCCGACAACAGGCCGCAGCCATACGTGATGTGCGCCAGCGGCAGCAGCCACAGCGACATCAACCCGCCTGCCAGCGTCCGGTTGTGGACCGCGTGATACGCCGAGGCCGACCCGATCAACAACGCGTAGACCGCCAGCGGCAGCTCATACCACCACGGATGCCACGCCAGCAGGCTCGCCAGATAAAACAGAAACGCTGCCGGCACCATCCGAATCATGCACGTCACGCTCGGGCGGATGATCGTCTGCCCCATGCGCCCCCGTCCGTAGCCGAGCAACTGCCGCACGAAATTCCCCAGCGTCGGCCGATGGCTGCGAAAGACGATGGCCTCCGGATCATAAATGAGCTGAAGACCGAGCCGCTGCAGCCGCTCGAACATTTCGTTCTCCTCGTTCGGCCACAGCCGTTCGTCGAAACCGCCCGCCTTCACGAACGCTTCGCGCCGCATCGCCACGTTGCAGAGGATCAGTTCGCTCTCGTTGGTCGCGCGCCTCCGGCCGTTGGACTCGTAACGGGCGATGCTGCGGCCCATCGTCACCCGTGACCGCATCACGCGGGCGAAGCATTGCTGCCAGAAGTTATCCGTTGGAGGGATCACGCTCGGCCCGCCCACCACCGCCGCGTTCGGGAACTCGGCGAAGTCCGCCACGAACCGCTCGAAAATCTTCGGGTCAGGCGACACGTCGTCGTCGAAAAATACCACGATCTCGCCGCGCGATTGCGCCACCGCCTGGTTGCGCTGTTTGCTCGGGTGAAATCCCTCCGCCACGATCACCTCGTAACGGTCGCGCGGATACTCCACCGCCGCGAGCGACTCCAGCACGCGCACCTCTTCCAGACCCGGCTTGTGCGGGATGACGACACTGAGGGTGGGATGCAGCGACGCACTCATGCCGCTGGCCGCTGGTGCGGACGCCGGCGGAAAGCGTTTGCGAACGCCAGCCGCCATACCATCCAGAGCGCCTCCCAAACGATACGGCGCGAGATTTTCGACACGCCCGCGCGCCGGTCCTTGAATGTGATCGGAATCTCAACGACCCGGAAACCTGCCATCCAGCACCGATAGTTCATTTCAATCTGAAAACCGTAGCCTTCTGAATGGATCGTGCCCAGGTCGAGCGCAGCCAGCACTTGTCTCCGGAACAGCTTGAACCCGCCGGTCGGGTCACACACCGGCATGCCCGTAATCAGCCGCACATACAACGAGGCGCCGTAGCTGAGCAGCAACCGCTGCATCGGCCAGTCCACGACGCGTATGCCGCCCTTGTAGCGGGAACCGATCACTACATCCGCTTCCTTCGCCGCCTCCAGAAACGACGGCAGCGCCTGCGGGTCGTGACTGAAATCGCAGTCCATCTCCATCACCGCGTCGTAACCGCGCTCCAGCGCCCAGCGGAAACCGGCGATGTACGCCGTGCCAAGGCCGAGTTTCCCGGCGCGATGCAGCACGTGAACGCGTGATTGCTTCGCCACGATCTCGTCGGCCAGCCGGCCCGTGCCGTCGGGTGAGTTGTCGTCCACGATCAGCAAATACAATTCCGGCGCGGCCGCCAGCACCGCCTCCACCAGTCGTGGCAGGTTCTCCGATTCGTTGTATGTCGGAACGATGACCAGTGTTTTCACGAGAGATTAGCCAAGAAGTTTTCCATGACCGCCGCGCACCGCTCCGCCTGCGGCACCGATATGAATTCGTCGCGGGTGTGCGCCTGCGCGATGCTGCCCGCGCCAAACGCCACCGCCGGCACGCCGTGCCGCGCGAAGATCGCCCCGTCCGAAAACCACGGCGCGCCCACGCACCGCCCGCCGCTGGCCGCCCTGAGTTGGACGACCATTGGGTGGCTCGCCGGCGTATCCAGCCCGGAGTTGTCGTTGATCACTTCGATCTCGATCCTGCCAAACCGGGACCGCAACTGCCGCAGGAACTTCGCGTGATCGTCGCCCGGAAGCGTGCGGTGATCCACCTCGATCTCGCAACGGGCCGGCACGATGTTCACCTTCGAGCCGCCTCGGATCGTGCCGACATTGACTGTCGCCCGGCCGAGCAACGGATGCCGCCGCGTCAACTGCGCCGCGAGGCCGTGCTCCAGCCAGTCCACGATCCGGCCCATTTTATAAATCGCATTGTCCCCGCGCTCCGGCGTCGCGCCGTGGCAGGACCGGCCGCGCGTGGCGATGCGGAACCACAACGAGCCCTTGTGCGCGTTGACAATGTCCATCTCTGTCGGCTCGCCCACGATGGCGAAATCGAGTCTGCCGAGCAGCTTCGGCCTTTTGTGGCCCATGAGGTATTTCACGCCGTCGTTGCCGCTCTCCTCACCCATCAGGCCGATGAAGTAGATGTCGTTGTCACGGCCGTCCGCGCGCGATTCCGCCAGCCGCTTCATCGCCCAGAGAAACGCCGCCACGTTCGCTTTCGTGTCCGATGAGCCGCGCCCGTAAAGCCGCCCGCCGCGGACCACCGGCTCGAACGGCTGGATGGTCATGCCGCGCACGCTGACGGTGTCTGTGTGCGGTCCCAGCGCAATCGCCCGCCGCGCCCGCCCTCGCGCGCCAAGCCTGCCGATCACATTCGGCCGGCCCGGCTCGACATATTGCATTTCCACGTCCGCGCCGATCCGCCGCAGGAAGCTGGCGATGAACTTCGCGATCTCCTGCTCGCCGGTCCGGTCCGTGCCGGGATCGCCCTGTGGATTGACGCTCGGTATGGCGACAAGGTCGCGCAGCAGTTGGATGACGCCGGAGTGTTTCATGATGGCCGTTGGAACCATTCGACAAATTTTCCGATACCTTGCTCGATTTTTGTTTTGGGGTCGTAGCCGAGCATTCGGCGCGCCTTCGATACGTCGGCGAACGTGACCGGCACGTCGCCCGGCTGCTCCGGCCGGCGCTCGACAATCGCTTTCCGGCCGAGTGCGCTCTCAATCAACCCGACCAACTGCCGCAATTCGACGGTGTGGCTGTTGCCGAGGTTGAAAATCTCATAGCCGAACGCGCCGCGCACGCACGCCATGATGCCCTCCACGATGTCGTCAATGAAAGTGTAATCGCGCCGCGTCGAACCGTCGCCGAATATCTCAATCGGTTTGCCGGCGGCAATGAGCCGCGCGAACTTGTGGATCGCCAGGTCCGGCCGCTGCGACGGGCCATAAACCGTAAAGAACCGCAGGCAGGTCATGTCCATCCCATAGAGGTGATGATACGTATGGCACAATGCCTCGCCGGCGAGCTTGGTGGCGGCGTAGGGCGAGATCGGCTTGAAGATCGGGTCGCTCTCGCTGAACGGAATCTTCGAGTTGATGCCATACACCGACGACGATGATGCGAAAACGAACTTCCGAATGCCGGCGGCCCGCGCGCACTCCAGCAGGTTCATCGTGCCGGTGACGTTGGTCTGCGTATAGAGCAGCGGCTGTTCGATGCTCGGCCGCACGCCCGCCCGCGCCGCGAGATGAATGATGGCATCGAACTTCTCCGCCGCAAAAACACGGTCCATCGCCGCCTTGTCCACGATGTCGGCGGTGTGCAGCTTGACGCGGCCCACCGCCTGGATTCGCGCCAGGTTGCGCTGCTTGATCGCCGGATCGTAGAAATCGTTAAAGTCATCCACAATCACCACGCGATTTCCATCGCGCAGCAGGCGTTCAGAGACGTGGGAACCGATGAATCCCGTGCCTCCTGTGACCAGAAATTTCATGCCATTCACCGTATCAAACGGCCCTTATGATGGCAAGGAAGCCGGCGTATGCCAGCCAGAGGCCGAAGATGGCCGTTGGCAATCCACGCCGGGCGGGCTTAGAGTCAACACCTGTTCAAACGAAAAGAAACATGGTTGACGGACACTCAAACTCAATCGCGACGGCTGCACGGGCGGAATTGCTCGCGCCAGCGGGCGATTGGGACTGCGCGCGCGCCGCGGTCGAGAACGGCGCCGACGGCATCTACTTCGGCCTCGAACGGTTTAACGCGCGGATGCGCGCCAACAACTTCACCACGGACTGCCTGCCGAAGCTGATGGAGTTCCTTCACCGTCGTGGCGTCCGCGGCTACGTTACGTTCAACATCCTTGCCTTCACCGACGAACTCGCCGAGGCGGAGCGTTACCTGCGGGCCATCATCGCCGCCGGCGCGGACGCCGTCATTGTGCAGGATGTCGGCGTTTGCCGGCTCGTCCGGCAGCTTTCGCCAGATTTTCCAATCCATGCCTCGACGCAGATGAGCGTCAGCAGCGTTGCCGGCGTCGAGTTCGCCCGCGAGCTTGGCTGCCAGCGTGTCATTCTCGCCCGCGAATGTTCGATCAAGGAAATCGAGGCGATCCGCTCCCAACTTCAGGTTCCAAACTCCAACATGGAGCTGGAGGTGTTCATCCACGGCGCGTTGTGCGTCGCCTACTCCGGTCAGTGTCTTACCAGCGAGTCTCTCGGCGGGCGCTCGGCCAACCGCGGCGAATGCGCGCAGGCTTGCCGCATGCCGTATGAACTGATTCGCGACGGCCAACCGGTGCCGCTGGGCGACCGCCGTTACCTGCTCAGCCCGCAGGACCTCGCAGGGTTGGAACTGCTGCCGGAGTTGCTGCGCGCCGGTGTTCACGCCTTCAAGATCGAAGGCCGGCTCAAGTCGCCGGAGTATGTGGCCAACATCACGCGAATCTACCGCGCGGCGCTGGATCGGCTGCAAAGCAGGACAGGCGTCCCGCCTGTCCCCTCGTCCACCGATGGACAGGCGGAACGTCCGTCCCCTTCTTCCGACCGTTACGACATGGAGATGTCCTTCTCGCGCGGGCTGCACACCGGCTGGTTTCGTGGCACCGACAACCAGGCGCTGGTTCACGCGCGCTTTGGCAAAAAACGCGGCATGCTTCTCGGCGAGGTTAGCCGCGTGCAGGGCGAGTGTGTCCTGCTGAAATTGCTGGCGCCGCTCAAGCCCGGCGACGGCATTGTTTTCGACGCGGGCCGGCCCGATGAGAAGGAGGAAGGCGGACGCGTCTATGATGTCGAGCCGCGCGGCGCAGAGACGTTGCTCGGTTTTGGCCGCGGTGACATTGATTTCCGACGCGTCCACGTTGGCGACAAGCTTTGGAAGACCAACGATCCCGAACTCGACCGCCGACTGCGACAGAGTTTCGCAGGCGACCTGCCGCGATACCAGCGGCCGGTGACGATGGAGCTTCACGGCAGCGTCGGCCAGCCGCTGACGTTGGTGGTTCAAGACGAAGGCGGTCACATCGTCCGGCTTGCCTCTGCGATGCCGCTGGTGGCGGCACAGAAACGGCCGCTGGACATGGAGCGCCTGCGGGAGCAACTCGGCCGGCTCGGCGGCACGCCGTTCGCGTTGGGCGAATTGCGAAACGGGCTCGAAGGCGCGGTGATGCTGCCAGTGAGCGAACTGAACCGGCTGCGCCGCGATGCGGCAGCGCAGTTGGAGGCGCTGCGGGCGCAGCCCAAGCGATGGACACTGAATGAATGCGGAGCGCGGAATGCGGAAAGTGGGACGAGGCCGGCCACGGAGTCGAAGGAGGCTGAACTGGTAGTTCTTGTCCGCAGCCTGGCACAACTTGGCACTGCGTTGCGCTGTGGCGTGCAGACGATCTACTGCGATTTTGAAAACCCGAAACTTTATCGCGACGCTGTTGCGACGTCCCGGCATCCCGCGTTCCGCACACCACGCTTCGCACTCTACGTCGCTCCGCCGCGCATCACCAAGCCGGGCGACGATTGGATTCTCAAACAAGTCCGCGCCTGCGACGCCGACGGCTATCTGGTCCGCAACTACGATCACCTGAAGTTCTTCGCTGACTGCCGCCGTGTCGGCGATTTTTCGCTCAACGTCGCCAATCCGATGGCCGCCGATTATTTCATCGGCCGTTTCGGCTTGGAGCGATTGACTGCCAGTTACGATCTGGATGCAGCGCAGCTTGAAACGCTGCTGCGCTCCGCGCCTCCGGCATGGTTTGAGATTGTCATCCACCAGCACATGCCGATGTTTCACATGGAACACTGCATCTTCTGCGCGTTCCTCACCAATGGCAGTGATTGCACCAACTGCGGCCGGCCGTGCGACCGCCATGACGTACGGCTCCGCGATCGCGTCGGCGCCGAGCATCCCTTGAAGGCCGACGCCGGCTGCCGCAACACGGTGTTCAACGCGCTGGCGCAGACCGGAGCCGAGCACGTCGCGCGGCTGATGGCGCTCGGTGCGCGCCGGTTCCGCATCGAATTCCTGGACGAGCCGCCCGAGCAGGTGGCGCAGACGATCGAAAAATACCGGCAATTGCTGAGCGGCGAGATTTCCGGCGCGCAACTCTGGCGGGAACTGAAACTGCTGAACCAGCTCGGCGTCACGCGCGGGCCGATGGGATAAGCGCGGCGGGCGTTGCGCGCCAGCTTGACCTTGCGGCTCAAAACACTTTAATTGCCACCCATGTCATTGCTGATAGTCGCTGTCCGCCGCGCGCTGTGTGCTGCGCTGCTCCTTGTGCCACTGGCGTCGTTGTGGGCGGCGGCAAGTCCGTCTGTTCGCGAGACGATTTTGCCGAACGGGTTGAAGGTCATCACCAAGGAGATTCATGCCGCGCCGGTGATCAGCGTCTGGACCTATTACCGCGTCGGTTCGCGCAACGAGCGGCCGGGCATCACCGGCATCAGCCATCTTATCGAGCACATGATGTTCAAAGGCACCGCGACGCTCAAACGCGGCGAGATCGACCGGCTCACGGCGCTGGCTGGCGGCAAGAACAATGCCTTCACCGATACCGACTACACCGCCTATTACTTCGCGTTGCCTTCCGATGCCGCCGCGCCGGAGGGCAGGTCTGGCCTCGACACCGTCCTGCGCATCGAGGCTGACCGAATGCGCCATTGCGCGATGGACCCGCAGGAACTGGCGCACGAGAAACAGGTGGTGTTGTCGGAACTCGACGGTGGCGCGAACAACCCGATCAACCGCCTCGACGACGCGGCGCACGCGGCGGCGTATGCAGTGCATTCGTATCATTGGCCGGTCATCGGCTGGAAATGCGACGTGCAGGCCATCACGCGCAACGATGTGCTCGGTTACTACCGGACTTACTACCAGCCCAACAACGCCATCCTCATTCTTGTTGGTGATTTCGACACCGCGAAACTGCTCGACCGCGTGCGCGAGCATTTCGGCGCGATTCCGCGCGGGCCGGCGCCGCCCAAGGTCACCGGTATCGAGCCGCCGCAGGATGGCGAGCGACGCGTCACGGTGCAAGGCGAAGGCCGCGCGATCTACTTCGAGGGGTTGTATCACATTCCCGCCGCGTCGCACCCGGACATGCTGGCGCTCGGCGTGCTCGACTCGCTGTTGACGGTCGGCAAAAGCTCGCGGCTCTACCGCGCGTTGGTGAACTCCGGCCTGGCCACCGACGTGAGTTCGCTGTTCAGCCAGCAGCGCGATCCCGGCTGGGAAACCATCTTTGCCACCTGCGCCGATACCGTGGACCACAGGAAATTCGAGCGCGCGCTCGATGCCGCGATCGCCGATGTGCAGGAGAAGCTTATCAGCCCGGCCGAACTGGCTAAAGCCAAACGCCAGACGATCACACAGACCGTCTTTGCGATGGACGGCGTCAGCGACCAGGGCTCGCTCCTTGGCTCCTATGAGATCGTGGACCGCTGGAACTGCCTGTTGACGATGAACGAACGCACCGAGCGCGTCACCGCCGAAGAAGTGCGCGACGTCGCGCGGAAGTATCTGACTGCCAGCAACCGCACCATCGGCTGGTTTGTGCCGACGAAGATTTCCAAGGAGCTTCCCATACCGCCCCGTCCGAAGGCCGGCCCGATTCAGCGGAGGATCGGCGGCGGAATCGCAGCGGCGGAGTGCCAGGGTGATGGAGTGTTGGGAAAGAAGCTGCTGTCCCGGCAAGGTGTCAACGTTTCGCTGCCGTTGCCGCTCGCTGCACTCGCGCCGCGCGTCACGCGCACCGTGCTTCCAAATGGCATGGTGCTGCTGTTGCAGGAGAATCATGCCAATCCCACCACCGCCGTCTCTGTGACCGTGGACGCCGGCGGTGCGTTCGATCCTCCGAAACGTCCCGGTCTGGCCGTGCTCACCGCGGCAATGCTCAACCGCGGCACCGCCACGCGCTCCGCGGGGAAGTTCCACGAGGAACTCGACAAGCTCGGCGCAGAACTAGATTTTGACGCCACGATGGATGGCGCGAGCGCCGGCGGCCGCTGTCTCAGCGCGGACCTGCCGAAGTTTCTGGAATTGATCCGCGACGCGCTTTGCCGGCCCGCGTTTGGCCCGGCCGAGTTGTCGCGGCTTCGCGCCGAACAACTCACCTCGCTCAAGGAAGAATTGGACAATCCTTACATCCTTTCCTTGCGGGAACTTCGCGAGACGCTCTATCCCAAAGATCATCCCGAACGCCACTATCTGCGCGGCAGCGAGGCGGACCTCAAGGCCACCACGCGCTCCGACCTGCTCGCGTTTTACCGCCGGCACTATCGGCCCGACACCACCGCCCTCGCCGTCGTCGGCGACTTCGACGCCGCGCAGGTCGCCGCGCAACTCCAGTCGCTCTTCGGCTCGTGGCAGGCGACCGGCCCGCGCCCGACGCTCCAACTGCCGCTGATTCCATCGCTCCGGCCCGAAGCCACCGCGCATCCGGTGCGCCTGCCGGTTTCCGACAAGGCCGAGGCGATCGTTCTGATGGGCGCGCGCGGCGTGACTGTCACCGCGCCGGATTATTTTGCCGCGATCACCGCCAACCACATCTTTGGCGGCGGCGAACTGCTCAACAGCCGCTTGCTCGCTTCGCTGCGCGAGAAACAGGGACTTACCTACAGTGTCTCGAGCGAGTTCCGCGGCAGCCGCAGCGAACGGCCGTGGACGCTCGCCATGCAGAACGACCCGAAGGACGTGGACACTGCCATCCGCAGCGTGCGCGCTGAACTGGAACGGATTCGCACGACGCCGCCCACGGATGACGAACTCAACCAGGCACGCGCCACGCTGGTCGGCGGCATGTTGCTTGCGATGGAAACCAACACCGGTAATGCCAGCATGCTTTGCGACCTCGAACTCTACGGCCTCGGTCAGGAATGGATTGCGCGCGCCGTCGAGGCCCTTTGGAAAATTACCTCTGCCGACGTGCTTGGCGCTGCCCGTAAATACCTGCCCGCGCCCGACAAGCTCGTCACCGTCATCGCCTCGCCGCGATGACGAAGGAAACGGATATGAAGAACGGACCCTGGATGTTTTTGAGTGCTCAACGGCGCGCAGGCACTTCCGCCTGCGCCTGCCTTTGCCTTCTCATCTTTGTTTTCTCCGCTGCCGCATTCGCCGGTGACGCGCCGAACTGGAGTTTGCTTGATCCGTTCCAGCGCACCATGACGCGCGCGGATTTCCAGTTGCGCCTCGACCGCGTCTTCTCGCCCGGCGGCGCCTTCCAGAAGTTCCTCGCCCAGGACGGCGACGGCGTTGCTGTCTTCGATGACGAGCAACACCAGCAACGGCTCTACCATCTCCAGTTCGCGACCGACACGCGCCGCGTGGTGAAACGGACGTTCAAGACGCTGGAGGATCTGCCGGCGTTGAAGAACCCGCCGGACAAGCCGTTGCGCGGGCTGCGCATCGTGCTCGACCCCGGTCACATCGGCGGCGAGTTCGCGAGGATGGAGGAGCGGTTTTTCAAGATGAACAACGGTCCGGCCGAGCAGGAGGCCGTGCAGAATCTCATCGTCGCGCGTTTGCTCGCGGCGCGGCTCCAGCGCGCCGGCGCGACCGTGCTGTTCACCAAAAACGACTTCAAACCGGTCACTGACACGAACCCGGAGCAGTTCCGCGAGTTGGCCGGGAAATACGTCCAAGAGAACATCGCGATGCGACCCGACGTGCGCGCGTTGGGCGAGCTGGCGCGGGAGGCGTTCCTGCTCGACGCGACTCGCAAGCGGATGGAACTGGAGTTCTATCGCAACGCCGAGCTTCGCGCCCGCGCCGCGCTTGTCAACGAACGGCTGCGACCCGACCTGACGCTCTGCATCCACTTCAATGCCGCTAGCGACGGCGACCGGCCCGCGCCAGACAACCGCCTGATGGTGATGATCCACGGTTGCTACACGCCTGACAGTGTGGATACGCCGCAGCGGAAGTTTGATCTGCTCTGGAAGCTGCTGGAAAACTCCCACCCAACCGAGCTGGCCGCCGCCGACGCTATCAGCCGCGTGATGGGCGCCGATATGAAGCTGCCGCCGGAACCCGTCAGGTTTGGCCCGAACTCCACAGCCGTCGGCAACAACCCGTATCTTTGCGCGCGCAACGTCATCGCGAACCGGCTCTACCACGGCCCGGTGGTTTATCTGGAGCCGTATTACCAGAACAACCCCACGACCTATGCGCGACTTCTGGCTGGCGACTACGACGGCGAGCGCGCGTTCGACGGCCAGCACCTCCGCTCCATCTTCCGCGAATATGCCGACGCCGTCGCGCACGGCGTCATTGAGTTCTACGCCCGGCACACGCTGGCAGCACCTGCGGGGCGTTGAACGCTGGCAAGACGCTTGCGCAGACGCACCGGCTTCCGCTACCGTCACCGCCGTTGTGGAAAACAGTGATCAGCCATTGAAACCGGCGACGCTCTGCGTGCATGCCGGCAGTTGCGTGGATGGAGCCACGGGCGCCATCACGACGCCCATCTTCACCGCGTCTTCTTACACCCATCCGAATCCGACGAATCAAAATACCTACCAGCGCTATTTCAACGTCCCGAATCAGCGGGCGGTGGCGACGAAACTCGCCGCGCTCGAACAGGGCAGGGACGCGCTGGTCTTCGGCAGCGGCATGGCGGCGATTACGACGGTGCTGTTCGCGCTGTTGAAGCCCGGCGATCATGCGGTGTTTCAGGAAGACCTCTACGGAGGCACCTACCATTTCGTCGCGGCGGAACTGACAAGGTTCGGCATGGAGGTTTCCTTTGCCCGCAATCAAGCTGACTTTGTCGCACAGCTCCGGCCGAACACGAAAGTCATTTACGTCGAGTCGCCATCCAATCCGCTCCTGCACTGCGTGGATCTTGCCGCCATCGCCGCGCTCGGCAAAGCGCGCGGGGTGCTGACGATCATCGACAACACCTTCGCTTCGCCGATCAACCAGAACCCGCTGGCGCTTGGCATCGATGTGATCGTCCACAGTGCCACCAAGTATCTCAACGGCCATAGCGACCTCAACGCCGGCGCGGTCGTTGCTTCCAATGAGATCATCGCCCGCATCCGGCCCTGCGCCGTCAACCACGGCGGCATGCTCGATGCCCACGCCTGCTACATGCTCGAACGTGGGATGAAGACACTCGCCCTCCGCGTCGAGCGGCAGAACGGAAATGCCGGCAAGCTCGCGCGCTGGTTGCAGAAACACCCCGCCGTCAGTCGCGTGAACTATCCCGGCCTGCCGGACCATCCCGACCACGCCGTTGCCGCGCGCCAGATGCGCGGTTTCGGCGGAATGTTGTCCTTCGAGCTGCGCGCTGCGGCACAGGCCGACGCGGTTCTGGGCCGCTTCAAGCTCGCCACTGCCGCGCTCAGCCTCGGCGGTGTCGAGACGCTGGTGACCATCCCGGCGAAGACTTCGCACGTCAAACTGACCGCCGCCGAGCGCGCCACCATCGGCATCAGTGATGCGTTGCTGCGCGTCTCCGTCGGCATCGAGGACGCGGACGACCTGATCGCCGACTTTGAGCAGGCGCTGGCCGCGAGGTGAAACAGTGAAGATCATCGTTGACGAGAATATTCCGTTTGGCCGCGAGGCATTTGGCCGGCTTGGCGACGTCGTGACAATGCACGGCCGCAAGATGGATGCCGCCGCCGTGCGCGACGCCGACCTGTTGATCATCCGTTCGATCACCAAGGTCGGCCGCGACCTGCTCGAAGGCAGCCGCGTCCGCTTCGTCGGCACCTGCACGATCGGCACCGACCATGTGGACGAGGCGTATTTGCGCGAGCGCGGCATCGGCTTCGCCAGCGCGCCGGGCTGCAACGCCAACTCCGTCGCCGAATACGTCGTCTGCTCGCTGCTGGTCCTGGCCAAACGCGGCGGCTATTGCATCGAGGGCAAGAGCATCGGTGTTGTTGGCGTCGGCAATGTCGGCAGCAAAGTCGTCGCCAAGTGCGAGGCGCTTGGCATGAAGGTGCTGCAAAACGATCCGCCACTGGCGCGGCTTTTTCCGTGCGAGAAGCGATTCCTGCCGTTGGAGGCGCTGATGGGCGCGGACTTCATCTCGCTCCACGTTCCGCTGACGAAGACCGGCGAAGACAAGACGTGGCATATGGCCGACGCGGCGTTCTTGAATCGAATGAAGCCGGGAGCGGTGTTGCTCAACACCTGCCGCGGAGCCGTTCTGGACAATGCCGCCGCTGTCAGGTGGATCGCGGCCTCCGGACGCGATTCCATCACGACGCAATCGCATTCGGGAGCCACGATCAACACGAGCTTGTTGATTCTCGACGTGTGGGAGGGTGAACCGAACATCTCCTCGGATCTTGTCAGTGGAGTTGCCCTTGGCACACCGCACATCGCCGGCTATTCCTACGATGGCAAGGTCAACGGCACGACGATGGTTTGTCGGTCGGCTTGTGAATTTTTGCAGAGCCGGACAGGCGTCCCGCCTATCCAATCATCATCGATGGACAGGCAGGACGCCTGCCCTGCTTTGGCGATGCCGCCCTCGCCGCACGCGCGGCTCACGCTCGACGCCTCTGGCCGCTCCGACGAAGACGTGCTGCGCGAGGCGGCGTTGACGGTCTACGACATCGAGGCGGACGACCGGCGGCTGCGAGCCATTGCAGACTTGCCAGCCGGCGAGCGAGGTGCATACTTTGACCGTTTGCGGAAAGAATATCCGCAGCGCCGCGAGTTCCAGAACTCAACCATTACACTTCGCGGCGGTAGTGTGACCTTGGCCCGTAAATTGGCGGGCATCGGATTCAAATTGAACAAGCAGCCGCCGACGTAAGGAGGCGGGAATGGTGGCGGCCGTAACCGGTCTGCCTCCTCACGTCGGCGGCTGCGTTTTGAAAGGAAATTATGAGTGAACAGCAAGCAGACATCGCCTTGATCGGCCTGGCCGTCATGGGCCAGAACCTTATTTTGAACATGAACGACCACGGCTTCACCGTTGTGGCCTTCAACCGCACCGTCTCGAAAGTGGACGACTTCCTCGCCAACGAAGCCAAAGGCACCAAGATCCTTGGCGCGCACTCGCTTCAGGAAATGGCCGGGCTGCTCAAGCGCCCGCGCCGCGTCATGCTCATGGTCAAGGCCGGCAAGGCGGTGGATGAGTTCATCGAGCAACTCATCCCCGTGCTGGAGCCGGGCGACATCATCATTGATGGTGGCAACTCGCTCTTCGAAGACACCATCCGCCGCACCCAATACGTCGAAAGCAAAGGCCTCCTCTACATCGGCACCGGTGTCTCTGGCGGCGAGGAAGGCGCGCGTCGCGGCCCCTCCATCATGCCCGGCGGTTCGCCCGCCGCGTGGCCGCACGTGAAGCCGATCTTCCAGGCCATCTCCGCGAAGGTTGCCGACGGCTCACCCTGTTGCGACTGGGTTGGCGAAGGCGGCGCGGGGCACTATGTGAAGATGGTCCACAACGGCATCGAATACGGCGACATGCAGCTCATCTGCGAAGCCTACCACCTCATGAAGGACGGTCTCGGCATGACGGCCGGCGAGATGCACGAGGTCTTCAAGCAGTGGAACGAAGGCGAACTCGGCTCCTACCTCATCGAGATCACGCGCGACATTCTTGGCAGGAATGACGACGACGGCGCGCCGCTGGTGGACAAGATTCTCGACACTGCCGGCCAGAAAGGCACCGGCAAGTGGACCGTGAAAAGCTCCGCCGACCTCGGCGTGCCCACCTCGCTCATCACCGAGGCGGTCTTTGCCCGTTGCGTCTCCGCGATGAAAAACGAGCGCGTGCTTGCCGCGAAAGCCTTCAAGCCGATCAATGCGAAGTTCCCCGGCGACCGTGCCCAGTGGATCGAAGACATCCGCAAGGCTCTCTACGCCTCCAAGATGGTCAGCTACGCCCAAGGCTACATGCTGATGCGCGAGGCGGCCAAGGAGCATAAGTGGAACCTCAACAACGGCGGCATCGCGTTGATGTGGCGCGGCGGCTGCATCATCCGCAGCGTCTTCCTTGGCGAGATCAAACGCGCGTTCGACAAGAATCCGAACCTGACGAACCTGTTGCTCGATCCGTTCTTCAAGAAAGCGATCAAAGGCTGTGCGCGCAGTTGGCGCAAGGTCATCGCGACAGCGGTCAAGAAAGGCATCCCGGTGCCGGCATTCAGCACTGCGCTGGCGTTCTTCGACGGCTTCCGCGCCGAGCGCCTGCCCGCGAACCTGCTCCAGGCTCAGCGCGACTATTTCGGCGCGCACACCTATGAGCGCGTGGACAAGCCGCGCGGCGAGTTTTTCCACACCAACTGGACCGGCACCGGTGGCCGCGTAGCCAGCAGCACCTATACGGTGTAGTCGCTGGCCGGTTGTCTGGGAATCTGGCATCGTCACGAATCGTTGGCGACTCGCAGTTCGCGATGGGTCGCGGACAGGCGGATGTGGTGTGCCGGTGTGCTGCGCGGCGAACAAGGTGTGACGACGATCAAGGAAGAAGGCTGCCCCATGAAGAACGGATGCTCGTCCATTGCCATCGGAATCATACTCGAGGTGGCCGCGGTCATGGTGATACTGCTGGGTGCAGCGATGACGTTTTTGTCGGCGAGAGTCTACTACGCCAACGTGCGCGTCATCGCGGAACGAAGCGAAGCGGCATCCCAGGCAACCGGGACGCCGGCTCGCGACGAAGCTCGCGCTTTTTTCCTGCAGGACCAGGTGGAAATCCTTCGTTCACAGAAGATCGGTTACCCACTGGTTGAAAAGGAACAACTGGTTGCCAAGTGGCAGATCGGCGGGCCGGAGAACATGGCCAGAGAGCAAGCGTTTCAGATCATGCGCAGCCGCCTTAACGTCCAGCCGGTGCGCGGCTCCAATGTCATCGAAGCCGGTTTCTATTCAACCGATCCCGTGGAGGCCGCGGATTTGGCCAATGCGATTGTCGAGGTGTATCGCGACATCATGGGCCGCGAACCGCATAACTACCGGGTCACGATTATTGATCAAGCCCGCCCGCCGACAGCACCGGCCAAACCCAATGTGCCACTGTATCTTCTTGTTTCTCTCGGCCTCGCTGCACCGTTCGCGCTCGGCGGCGTCTTCCTGATCGTGTTGGGGCAAAAGAACCAGCGGACAACCCAACCGCCGACTCGTCGCCGCGATACCCCCTCTGCATAGCGGAACCGTTCGCCCTTTTGCATCTTGCCGCTGGCCATGCCGAGGGGTGTCGCAAGGGCGGCTGGATGCCAGCAACGTGGCATCGTTGAGATAGGATTCCACTCCTCACCGCAGCCGGAACACGCGGCAGGCCGCGTGTTCCGTTTCAAACCATCGACACGTTGATCATTACCGACGGCCACCACCGCCACCGCCGTGACCGCCGCCACCACCGCCACCACCGTGGCCGCCGCCACCACCGCCGCCGCCGTGACCGCCACCACCACCACCGTAATAGCGACCACCACCGTGGCCGCCGCCACCGTAGTAGCGACCATAACAGCCACGTCCGCCGTACCATCCGCCGCCCCAGCCGCCGCCCCAATAGAAGCTCACGCTCGGCCAGCATCCGCCATAGCCGTAGTAGTAGGGGCTGTAGCCATAGGACGGATAGCTGTAGCCGTAATAAGTGGGATAGCCGTCATAGTAGTAGCCGGAATAGGGTGTGGAGTAGTAATAGCTTTGCGCACCCGCTTCGACGGCACCGAGGGTCAGGAAACCCAACGCCGCGCACATTACCGCCAGTTTTGCCATTTTCATAAGGTCGTCCTTCCTTAAATTATCGCACACTATGACGGTGGGCGGGCACGTTTTCTTCATTCAAAAGGAGCTATTTGTTTTCACCCGGGACGTTCACCACAGGGGCCACGGTGCCGCCTGACGAAACGGCATGGTGGTGGCAACGAAGCCAGCAATGCAACCGCCTATGCATATACTTACTCTACACTCATCGGCTGCAACGCGATAGAGGCCTTGATCAGGTAGCTGCACGTGCAAAGGTCCGTGGCGTCGGGCATGAGCACCAGACCGCCGACGGGCACCACGTTGATCCAGCAGCCGGGGCGGATGCCGCCGAAGCTCTGCACGCCGCGAGGCTTTTGAAGGTCCACGTAGCCCAGCGTCCCCGAGCGAAAGACCATGAGATTTTGTGACGCGGCCGGGATGCCGCAACCGTAGGAGCGGGGGAACGTGATGTCCTGCGGCCTGCCGGTCAGCAGATCCCATCCATGGGATTGGAAAAGGACGGTTTGGCCGTGGATGATGGGGCGCATTTTGTAAGTGGCTCTGATGTCCCAACGCCGCCGTCCCGTCGAGGTATCGAAGGCGGCCAGGCGTCCGCCCAGCTCCGACGCGAGTTTGAAGGCCGTGTTTTGGTAACACATCAGCAGCGTCTGATGTTCTTCACTGAGCGCGAGCAGCGTGCCGTAAACATCCTCGTCCGTTTGCCAGACGACCTTCCCGCTGGACAGATCGAGCGCGGCCAGCGTGCCGGCGGGATGCACTGCGCCCTTGTCGGGAACGCCGCGCTTCTTTTCCTTCTTGCGATCCCCCAGAGCCTCGTCGCGGTCAATCACATACACGCGGCCGCCGCCGATGGCGATGGCGTTGTGCCGGAGCGAGTTCTGAGGCTGCCAGCTCCACTTCAGCCTGCCCGTGGCCGCGTCCATGGCGAACAACAGCCTGGACTCTGTCCACTGCTCCCGCATATCGCCCGGGCGGTAGCGGAACGTCACGAGATGCGCGGTGTCCGCCACGGTGCCGATGAGCGTGTCGCCGACACAGGCGACCATGCCCCATTCGCCGGGCCGCCCGCCCTTCGGGGTTGGCGCGGTGAACGTGTTGAGCAGCCTTCCGGTGACGGGATCAAGCCGCAGGCACTTGTCATCGGTCCGCACGAACAGGCCGTGCTCGCCGACGCAGAGATTGCTGCCGGTTCCCGCGACGCCCATGAGGTGGTCGCCATCATAGACCTTGAGGACATCCGGCAGCGGATACTCCCACAGCACGCGGCCGTTGTAAGGGTCCACACACCGCAACGCGTTGAGGCCCTCAATGAAGAGCCGCCCTTTGTAGAACAACGGCGCCGGGCCGCGGCCGTGACGGCTGGGCATCCGGAAGTTGAGGTCGTTGAACCAGGAAACGCCAAGCGGCCCTTTGACGAGCGTGTCGGTGGAGCAGCAGGTGTTCGCGGCGTCGCAATACTGATGCGTCCACATCCCCGCGCCGGCCAGGTCGCCTCGCTCGGTCATCATCATCGCGCCCAGCTTGCCGAAACACGACTTGCCGCCATACGGCCGCAGCACCCGGTTGATTTCCTTCGGTGGCGCCGCATCGGCTCCGCCGCTCATTGAGCGGCCCGACACAATCAAGTTGGCGAAGTAGCTCGGCCAGCGATTCTGATCGAGTTGTCCCTGATGAACGCTGACGCGCACGCCATACAAGCCCGCTGCATCCAATTTCCTGCGGGCGAGCGCGACCTTCTCCGGGTCGGCGTCAATCGCGCAGATATGCAATCGCGTTTTCCTCGCCAAGGCTGCCGCCAACCCGCCATCACCGCATGCCAGGTCGAAGCAATAGCCTTCGGTCACGCCCGTCTTGCGAATAATCTCATCGGCAGCGGCTTCCGCCGCGTCGGACCCGGTGAGAACCGGCGGCTTTTCCTGGACGATCCTCGGCTGCGCAACCTTGCTGCCATCGAAGCAGTGAATCGTCCCCCGGTCGGTGCTGACATAAAGACGCCCGCCTGCGACCGACAGGCCGAGTGGCTCGCCATCGACGGCCCTCGTCAGCAGCACCTTGCGCGACTTCATGTCGAGCACGCTGACTTTGTTCGTGCTGCCAACAATCACCTTGTCACCCGCCACGATGAGCGCGGACACCGGCCTGTGAGGACTCGGCGTCCGCCAGATCGGATCGGTGAAGACGGTCTGCGTGGTTTTCCTCCCCTTGGGAGCCGTGACTTTCTTTTGCTGCCACAGGTTGCCTCGGTCAACCGCGACGATTTCCTTCGCCGTCGCATAGACGATCGTTTCCGGCGTGACCGCCATCGCCAATGGGTCCGCGCCGGGACGGAACCCCTGCCTGCCCGTCTCCACATCGAAGGCGTAGCCGGAGTTGAAAAAATGCGATTCGGTGGCCGCAATGTCCGCTCCGCCGGCCTTGCCGAACGTTTGGAGATGAAAGTAGAGGAACTTGCCGGTGGCCCGGCTGAACGCCGCAGGCACCGCGCGTCCTGTTGGCACCAGCAGCTTCTCGCCGGCCACGACCAGGTTGCCCTGTGCCGAGACGCCGCTGTGGGCGATGGCGGTCGGGTGCGGCTGCGGCATGAACATTCCGCCGGCGGTCTTGTTGCACCAGTGGACCTTGCCCGTGAGCGCGTCCACCGCGTAGATGAAAATCCCTTCCGACGGCCAGATGCCGGCGGCCCAATACACCACATCGTCCGCGATCACCGGCCCGCCCCGCGCGGGCCAGCGCGAGATCAGCCGCCCGTTGCCCAGCACCATGCTGTCACCCGGCCCGCCGCGGAGTTTCCAGAGCAGTGTCCCGTCGTCCAACTTGAGGCTGTAGAGAAACCCGTCATCACTGACGACGAACGCCCGGTCGCGCCAGACCGCGGGCGCAAAACGGACCGGCCCGCCCGTCAGGAACGTCCAGCGTTCCTCACCCGTGGCGGCATCGAGAGCGTGCACCTTGCCGTCGGCGGAACTGCCGAACAACAGCGTGTTCCCAACGACGACCGTGTGAAACGCCCGGTCAAACGGCATTCGCGTGTCACCGCCCGGCCAGGCTGGCATGGGCGCATGACGCGGCTTGTAGCTCCAACATGGCGCGAGGTTGCCGGGCAAATCCTCCGCCGTGTATCCGCTGCGCATGCTGTCACCGCGAAAGGCCGGCCAATCGGACGCAAGGCAGGCGCCTGTAGCTATTGTGAGGAGAGTGATCGCAACCGCCCGACCAAAGTTCCGCTGAGTTGAGGTTCTCATACGTCACCGCAGAGAGTGTTTGCGCCAACGGCGGAGAGCAACCAGAAAAACGAACCCCGCGACAAGTCATCAGTCGAGGAGCTTCACGTGACTGACCAGATACCGGCCTTCCTTTTCCGGCGCGTCCATCGCGAGACGGAACGGGCGTCGTTGGCCGCTGGGGTCGGCCAGTTGGACGGCCAGGGTGTAATCACCGGGTTTCAACGTTGCGGGAAGTTGGAGGGATTCCGTCAGATCGCGTTCGCCGGGGAGCCAGTCGCGCGGGTCAGCCTTCGCGTTGGCGCTGAAGACGGGCTGGCCTGCGGCATCGAGCAGGGAGAATTGGACGACGTAACGATGATGAAGCTTGCCCACGCCGACGTTGGCCCATTTCATCTGGAGCGGCAGCGATGCGCCAGATTTCACACTCTTCGGGTGAGTCAGCTCGCGCAAAACGAACCGGGCGCCGGCGAGGCGGGCGAGTTTCTCGAGTTGGGGCATTGCTTCGGGCGGCACGCGGCCGACGTTGTCATTGATGAGAGTAACGTGGTTGCTGAGCATGAAGTTCACCGCTGCGTCGAAGGGCCACTTGCGGGACTGGAGATAGTCGTAGCTGCCGAACCACTCGAAAACGACGGGCGCGTGTTTCCAAGTGTCGGCCATGCCTTCGACCGCCGCGTATTTCTTCGAGCCGATCCAGGTTTTTTCGTGCCAGGTCGAGCCGACGCCGTCGCGCCGGAAACCGGTGCCGTGGGCCAGCGCGTAGGCAAGCACCTCGGCGTCATCCGACATGAACACGAGCGGTGTCTTGCGGAAGGCGCGCAGGTAAAGGTCCACGATTTGTTTGCGGACGGCGACGGGCGCGGGATGCGGCGTGTGCCATTCGCCCCAGATGCCGTAGGAGCCGATGTCGAGGAACTCGATGGCCGGGTGGCCGTCATAGCGTTCGCCCAATGCTTTTAGAAACGCGCCGTGCTTTTCGAGGTAGAGCGGGTCGGCGTAGTCGGGTTCGATGCGGGGGATGCGTTTGCCACCGCTGGTGGGATCGTCGCCGCCGCGCAGGTATTCGTGGCCCTTGCATCCGGCGTCGAAGAGCCACTTCGGCGAGGTGTAGTAGCCGGCGCTGTGGGCGCTGCACGTCATGACACGGAAAGCGATGGCAGCGCCGCGTGATTTCCATGCAGCGATGGCATCGTCCAGCAGCTTCCAGTTGTATTGACCCTCCGCAGGTTCTGCCTCGGCCCAGCCGAATCGGACATAGACGACCGAGCACGGGAAACGCGGCTCAGTTTTCGGGCTGCGCTGCTGGTTCATCCAGCCCTGGCCCGGATTGGCGAAGAGCGTGTCCACTTCGCGGAACTGAGTGCGGAGCAAATCCGCGTCAGCGGCGGCGGAAATCTGTGAAAAGGCCGGCAGCATGGACAGCACACAGAGATGGACAGCGACGCACCGCAGCGAGTTGATGATGGATGAGGTGGAGGTTGTTGCGTGCATGATCGGCAATGTTGTTAAGCGGACGCAGCCTAGGACAAAGCTCCGCCGGGTCAAGCAAAAGACCGGTCCCAGCGAAGGAACACAATTCCCACTTCAACGAAGCTGCTCGCGCAACAAGGCGGGGCGATTGGTCGTGATGCCATTCACGCCGGCGGTCACGAGTTTCTTTGCCATGCTGACGTCATCCACCGTCCAGACGTAAACCTTCAAGCCGGCGGCTTTGATTTTAGCGACCACGGAGGCGTCGAGACCGGAACGGCTGCTGAGGTTGAGGCCGTCGAACCTGGCGGCGCGCGCCTTTTCGATCAGCGGTTCGATGGCTGGCATCCGTCCGGTTTTCTTGTCCGGCCTGAGAGACGCAAGCCAGTAGAGCTGCAAGCCGGGGAACCGCTCCCGCGCCAGTTTCATGGTGTCGTATTTGAATCCGATGAGCACCAGTTGGTCCGGCTGTTTGCCCGACGCCTTCAACACACGCTCAAGTTCAGGCAATGCGTCGGGGCCGCATTTGATTTCGATGAACATCCGCTTGCCGTCGGGGATGGTCGCCAACGCTTCGGCCAGGGTCGGGATCTTCTGGCCCTTCCACTTCGGCCCCTTCCACGAGCCGGCGTCGAGCTGGCGCAGTTCGGCGAGTGTCTGGGCGGCGACGGGCTTGTCGAGTTTCGCGGTGCGCTTGGTGTTCGCGTCGTGAATCACGACCACTTCGCGATCTTTGCTGAGATAGATGTCGAGCTCGTCGGCGTCCGCTTGCTGTTGCCAGCCGAGGTTCAAGGCGGCGAGGGTGTTTTCGGCCGCGTCGCGCGACGCGCCGCGGTGCGCAATGATCTCGACGGCGTGCAAGTTCACAATGCCTGCCAGCAGCATGACAAAGAAAAAGCGAATCATGCGAAGTGTGATAAACTGACAGGCGTTCGGAGGAAAGCGGAATCTTGTCCCGGCGCGCAACCAATGTTCTTGCGATGGGTGCGTTGCCGGGGCTAATAAACGCGGCATGTTCAAACACGGCGCGATACTCTGCGGGTTTCTTGTTCTTGGCGCTGTCGCTGCGGCGGCAGACATCGACAGCGGCATGGTTGGCCATTGGCGGTTTGATGGCTGCAACGGCAAGGTCGTAAAAGACTTTTCGCCGCGGGGAAACGATGGCGTCATTGACGGTGGCGAACTGCGCAAGGAAAAGGCGGGCACGTCGCTGGAGCTCGACGGTTTGGGCAGCCATGTGCTCATTACCGAAAAGACGCTGTTCAACTTCTCCAACGCCATCACGGCCTCGCTGTGGGTCAAGGCGGCCGAATTGAGGGACAACACGGTTCTGTTCGGCGTGCCGCATACCAACGAGAGCTGGACGACACCGATGTTCGGCATGTATGCCTCCGAAGGGCGCGTCGTTTATGGCATGTGGGGCAGTCGCGGCGCCTCCAAGGTGTTGGTGGAAACGGCTGGCGAATTGCCACTGGAAACCTGGACGTTGCTGACCGCCACCTATGACGGCGCGACCGTCAGGCTCTACACCAACGGGACGTTGAACGCCGAGAAGCCGCACACAGGCCGCGTCATGCGCAACGGCCAGCCACTCATCATCGGTCTGGGTTTCAACGACACCAAGCCCCCGCTGAAGGGACGCATCGGCGAACTGCGGCTTTACGATCGGGCGCTGACGGCGGATGAAGTGCGCGCGCTTTTTGAACAGACCCAGTCCGCCTACGATCTCTCCGGGCCAATGGCGGCGAAGCCGAAGCACAACGACGGGACAGTCATCGTCGAATCGCCCGGTTCCTCACTGACAACCGGCAAACCGTGGCGGAAACGCCCGACGCGGTTGCTGGAGCTTCTGGAAGGTTACAAGCCATCCGGCGGCGGCGTGGCGCTCAATTGCTACGGCGGGCGGCTCGACCGTCCGAAGGAGAAGGCGACGGGCTTCTTCCATGTGAAGAAAATTGGCGAGCGCCACTGGCTTATCGATCCGGAAGGTTGCCGCTACTTCAACGTCGCCATCAACACCGTGCGCGAACCCAAGGACGTGAAAGCGAATTTCGGCTCCGCCGAGAAGTGGGCGGAGGCGACGACCACGCAGCTTCGTGACAACGGTTTCAATGGGCTGGGCAACTCGAGTTCCAAGCGGCTGCAAGAGGTGAAATCCCCGCTCGTCTGGGTGCACCGGACCAATTTCATGTTCGCGTTTGCAAAGGCGAAAGGGGTCACCGAGCCGGCCGCCGGCACGTTGGGCTTCCACAATCGCTGCATGCCGGTTTTCTATCCCGACTTCGAGGAGTTCTGCGACACGTTCGCCAAAGACCTCGCGGCCACCGCCAACGACCCGACCATGCTCGGCATCATGACCGACAACGAATTGCAATGCCCGGTCAACCTTCTCGATCGCTATCTCAGCCTTGACGCGAACGACCCGGGCCGCAAAGCCGCCGCCGCGTGGCTCGCCGCGCGCAAAGGTTCCGATAGCGCCGGCAGGATCACGTTGCGCGACCGCTATGAGTTCATCGCGTTCGCGTTCGAGCGCTACTACCGCATCGTGACGAAAGCCATCCGCAAATACGACCGCAACCATCTCTACCTCGGCTCACGCATCAACTACCGCCAGGGCGAATTCGACAACCCGTGGTTCTGGAAGGCCCTCGCGCCGTACCACGATGTGGTCTCGGTGAACTACTATGGCAACTGGGGACCGCAACAGGCGCAGTTCGCCGAGTGGGAGGCGTGGGGTGGTCGGCCCATCTTGATCACCGAGTGGTATGCGAAGGCGATGGACGTGCCGGACCTTGCGAACACGCACGGCGCGGGCTGGTTGGTGCGCACACAGGAGGACCGCGCCCGCTACTACCAGCACTTCGCGTTGAACGCGCTGGAGCTCCAGAACATCGTCGGCTGGCATTTCTTCAAATACCTCGACGACCCGAAGGAATCCACGGCGTTGGACAATGCCGGCGGCGCGAACAAGGGAATGTTTGATGTGTATGGCCGGCCTCACCAACCGCTGCTCGACCGCGCCCGCGCAGTGAACCGCGAGGCGTATCCGCTCATCGAATTCTTCGACGAGAGAAATCGCCGGTGACAACGACCGCGCCGCGTTTCGACGGCGTGCGGCTCAGCGTTTCGTGCTTCGCATGGAACTGACGAGCACCTTGCCTGTCTCGATCTCGATCAGGCGTTGTTTCTCCACGTCAGTGTCACGAAAACGAGCGAACTCCAGTGTCAGCAGATGCGTCGCGCCGAGTGTTTTGCCGATGGTGGCGCGGAAATTCTCCGACACCATGCCGCTCTGGCCGAAGTTCAATTCCTTCATGATCTGTTCGACCGACTGCCGGTCCACGAGGGAGAACTCCTTCTCCCGCGACATGGCTTTCAGGCAGCGGCTCTCCCATTTGGCGATCAGGTTTGATTTGACTCCCTTTGCCCATTGTTCCAAAGCAACGCGGTCGGTTATCAAAACGTTATTGATTTCGGCTCCCATCACGGCCAACCCAACCTTCTTCTCCTCGTAAAGAAGCCGGTAGAGGGCGTAGATCGGTTCCTCAATGTCAGTGAATCCCAGTTCCACATTCAGATCCATCTGGGCGCCGTTGCGGATGAGGGTTAGCGGAATGAATTCGCCGACTTTCCTGTTGCGAACGGAATCCAGAAGATCAATCCGTTTCTTGATCGGCCAACCGCCAATCGCAACGACGATGTCGCCGATTTGAACTCCCGCCTTCTCAGCACCCCGGCCCTTGGTGATCACGACGACCTCCATTTTGCCGTCGGGACGTTGCTGGGTGTTGAGCCCCACCTGGCGTCGGCGCACGAAACCTTCGCGAAGCGGCGTGGCTCTGGCCAGTTCCGCTTGCGTCATCGTGGCCGGATCGGGCGGAGGCGGCGCGGGCTGCGGCTTTTTCGAGGGCGACGCCGCCCATGCTTCCTGCGTGCCGGTTGCGAAGACGGCCAACGCCAGCAGAATGATCGCCCTTTTCATCTTTAGGTTCCCATGGATGCCGCTACTCCGCGACCTGAAGGCTCGCGCCAATCTGCCGCATGAGATCCGCGAACCTCGGGAAGGTGATGGCGGCGGATTCGGCGGTGCGGATGACCGTCCGACCGGGAATGGCGCTTGCCGCCACAGCCAGCGACATGACAATGCGGTGATCGTCGTGGCCGTTCACTTCCGCGGCGGTGAGCTGGCTCTGCTCGATGACAAGGCCATCGGGCAATTCAGTGACGCGCGCGCCGAGCTTGGTGAGCTCCTCGCGCATCACGGCGATGCGGTCGGTCTCCTTGATCCGCGCTTGCGGGACGTTGGCGAGCGTGGTCTTACCCTCGGCAAAGCACGCGAGCGCCGCCATCATCGGCAACGCGTCGGGCGTGGCGTTGAGGTCGAGCCGGCAACCCCGGAGATTGCCGGGCCGCACGCGCACGCCGTCGGGCGTCACCTCCACACGCGCGCCCATCGCGCGGAGGTAATCGAGCACAGCCTTGTCGCCCTGGGAATCGTTGAGGTCGAGTCCCTGCACGGTCACGTCGTTGTCGCCTATCGCGCCGGCGCAGAGGAAGAACGTCGCCGACGAAAAATCCGCGGGAATCCGCCGCGTGAACGGCTTGTAGGTTTGCCGGCCCGGCACGCGAAACTCACGCCAGCCGTCGCGTTCCAGCTTGATGCCGACCCGCGCCAGCCAGTCGAGCGTGATTTCCGCGTAGGGAATTTCGTGCAGCAATGGCACGCGGATGATGCTGTCGCCGTCGGCGAGCGGCGCGTTGATGAGGATGCTGGTGAGATACTGGCTTGTCTTGCACTCGATGGAGGTCGTGCCACCGCGCAACCGGCCGCGCACGACGATGGGCGGGCAACCGTTGCCGCGCGTCGCCTCGGCCCAGCCGCCGAGGTCGTTGATGGCGGTGATGACGGGGCCGGCGGGACGGCGGCGAATCTGGTGGTCGCCGGTGAACACCACCATGCCCTTGCGCAACAACGCGGCGGTGGCGAGCGCGATGTTCACGGTGGTGCCGGAGTTGCCGACATCCACCACGTTCTCGGGCACGCGCAATTCGCCGCCGGTGCCCTGCACGATCCAGGCATCGGGCTGGCACTCGAACTTCGCGCCGAGCGCGCCGAACGTCGCCATCGCCGAGCGCGCGTCGCCGGACTCCAGTGGCGCTTCGATGCGGCTCTCGCCCGCAGCGAGACTGGCGATGGCCACCGCGCGAATGGTGTGCGACTTGGAGCCGGGAATGGGCACGGCTCCATGCAATCGGGACTTGGAGCAGATGAAGTTCATGGCGCGCAGGCTATCATGGGTCGCATCCGAGGTCAAAGACGGGAAACGAAACTGGCTCCGGTCTCGCGGGCGAGATTCCATGCTTGAGGCGCCATGGGACAGTGCTACGCTGCGCCACAGCTTTGACCCAGCCATGAAGAACGACGTGTCGCAAGGAACACAGGTCACAGGCCGGCTCGCTTTTTGGAGCGCCACAGTGTGTGCGGTGGCGATGCTGGCTGTTCTCGTTGCTGGTTGCGGCACGTCGGCGAGGCGAAGCAGCGACCCGCTGTTCAGTTTCCTGCAACTCAACGACACTCACGTGCTGGCCGGCACGGACAGGAAGGGGTACGAGAAGGCCAATGAGAAAGCCCGCTGGCTTGTGGAGGCCGTCGCTTCGGGCGGGTATTTTGCGCGGCCCGACTTTGTGGTCGGGACCGGCGACCTCATTTATGGAGAACGCATCGAGGCCCTTGGCCCCGACTTGCGGCTCTTCAATGAAATGCTCAGACCTTGGAATGTCCCTTTCCATCCCGTGGTCGGCAATCACGAGGTAATTCAGCAGGAGGGAAGCCGGAAGCACGAACAAGCCTACCGAGAGACGTTCGGAGACGATCGGGTGAACTACACGTTTACGCATGGCGGCGTGCTCTTTATCGCTCTCAACAACAGCGGGGCGTGCTGCGTCTCGCCGGCCGTCGTCAAGGCGCGAAACGACTGGCTCCGCCGTGAGTTGGAGCGCGCGCCCGGCGTTCCGAAGATTATTCTCTGCCACATCCCGCTGATTCCCCTGCGGGAAGAGGCCGTGCTGGCCAAAAGCTTCGGGTTCCGGAGCTACATGGACCGCGACGGCGAGACGCTGAAGATCGTCGAGGCGCACGCCGACTCGGTGATTGCCGTGCTGTCGGGACATTTGCATCTGACGGGCGTCGTCCAGCGCAAGAACATCTTCCACGTTTCCATCGCAGGCACCGCGTCCTTTCCTTGCGACTATGCCTTCTATTCGGTATTCCCCGACCGCATCGAAGTCACCGTCCGGCAACTTCCCGCCAAGCTCGTGACGCCCAGGACGAATATCCACGGCAAGCCACGCTACCGGGAAGATTTCGTTGATGGGAACCACAAGACGCCGTGGCAGTACGTGGCAGGCCGCGCCGACGAACGCGCTTTCACAATTCCGCTGAGGAGCAGGATCGCAACCCACACCACTCGAAAGGAGCCGTGAAACAGAACAGGTTCACTCGATGAGAATGGTTGAAGACCCCTGTTGCAGCCAGTGCTGCGGACAATGAACGACGGAGAAACCTATGAAAACACGAATCACACGACTTGCGCTCAATGCCCTCTTCCTATCGCCGCTGGCCGCGCTTGCTGCCGCCGACGTGCCGTTGATGTTCAGCGACCCCAAACCGCAACGCTATGAACTCACCGCGCGAGCCAGCCAGATTGACCCGCGCGCCCAGCCGCATCCGGAGATTGATTTTGTGTTCGAGAAAGGCGGCAAGCCCGCCGATATCGAAAACGCCTCGGTGGACACGCGCGTCAAACCGCAGGGCAAGCTCGTCATCTGGCTCATGGGCCACAGCGCGCCGTTGTTCGAGCGCGTGAACAGCTACGGCCTGCACGCCATTCGGGTGCATTACGCCAACGGCTGGTTCGGCAAGTTCGGCGGCATGTCACCGGGCGACGACGGCAAGCTGCTCGGCAAAATCCGGCTCGAAGCCGCGACGGGCGAGGACTTCAGTCCCCTCGTGAACATCCCAAAGCCCGACGGCATGATGGAACGCGCGTTGCAGTTCGTGAAATGGCTCGCGAAGGAAAACCCGCCCGGCCGCTGGGATTACTTTCTCACCGCCGACAAGCAGGCGCTGCGCTGGGATCGCGTGATCATCTCCGGCAGTTCGCACGGCTCAACCACCTCGGCGCGCTTTGCGAAGCACGTGAAGGTGGACCGCGTGGTGATGTTCTGCGGCCCGCGCGACCAGCTTGAGACCTGGCAGGCCCTGCCCTCCGCCACGCCGGCGAACCGCTTCTTTGCGTTCACCCACGTGCTCGATGGCGGCTGGACGGGCCATCACTACGACCGCTCGTGGGAGCTGCTGGGCCTGCA
Organism: Verrucomicrobiota bacterium; assembly: GCA_016235595.1. Lineage (GTDB taxonomy): Bacteria > Verrucomicrobiota > Verrucomicrobiia > CAIQCK01 > CAIQCK01 > CAIQCK01. The sequence goes on along the minus strand of JACRJX010000035.1, from coordinate 15,998 downwards.
TCAGTTCGGCCCGGTCGTGAACGTGGACAAGGCCGCGCCGCCCTACGGCAACAGCCGCCGTCTCATCACCGACGCCGAGGTGAAGAACGATGCCCGCCGCGCCCACAGCTCGGTTGTCCCTGGTGGCGCCGCGGTGAAGGACGCCTCCGGCAAGTTCATCCACGAAGCCGTCTGGCGCTACCTCTTCATCCATCCCGTCGAGCAAGTCGGCAAACCCGTGCCGCACGATCCGAACACGCCCATGGATTTGCGATCATTGGAAAAGAAGCCGACGAAGATAAACAAGTGAGATCAGCCATGGGATAAACTCTGTCGCTTGGCGTCACTGTCCTTTTAATGGTTTCGCTGCGCCTGCCGCATGGTGTAGAAACGTTGCCAACCGGCACTGCGAAACCGAAGAAGCAGAATAGTCGCCATGAAATCTGAAATGAACTCCATGAAATCCACATTCATCCTCACCTCCCTCCTACTGGCACCGCTGGCTCTGCTCCAAGCTTCCGACCCGGTCCCGCCGGCGGGTTTCCGCGCGATTTTCAATGGGCGGGACCTGACGGGATGGTATGGATTAAATCCGCACTCGGTGGTGAAGCTGCAAGGGGAGAAACGCGAGGCGAGCCTGAAGAAACAACGCGAGGAATTCGCGAACCACTGGCGTGTGGAAAACGGCGAACTGGTCAATGTCGGCACCGGGCCTTATGCCACCACGGAGGAGCAGTTCGGTGACATCGAGTTTCGCATCGAATACAAGACGGTGGCCAAGGCCGACAGCGGCATTTACCTGCGCGGCACTCCGCAGGTGCAGATTTGGGACAAGAACCAAGTCTTCGACCCCAAGAAACCGACCCGCAAACCACACCTGGGTTCCGGCGGCCTGTTCAACAACCTGCCGGACTCGCCCGGCCGCGACCCGCTCGTTGTGGCGGACAAGCCGTTTGGCGAGTGGAACTCTTTCCGCATCCGTCAGGTTGGCGCGCGCACGTGGGTGTGGCTCAATGACAAGCTCGTGGTGGATGGCGCGGTGATGGAGAACTTTTGGGACCGCACCAAGCCGCTGCCCGCCAAGGGACCCATCATGCTTCAAACGCACGGCGGGGAGATTCGCTGGCGGAATCTGTTTGTGCGCGACATCCCGGCCGATGAGGCCAGCCGCCTCTTGCGCGAGGTTGAAGGCGCGAAAAAGTAGGTGTGGACCATGAAACAACTCCAGTGCATTGCATGTGTCGTCTCTCTGTTGACTCCTGTGGTATCGCTGCATGCCGCAGAAGCCTCATCTCCGCTGATTGCCTCGATCGAGAAGGTCGTTCTGCGCCGCGGACGCGATGGCAGCGGACCGACTTGGTTTCATCCGCGGGCGTGCATGGTGCCGGGGGCGTCCGGCCCTTTGACGTTCATGACGCTCCAGACGATTACGGGCTCGGATTATTTTGGGCCGGTGCACTGGATGACTTCGCATGACCTTGGCAGGACGTGGACGGAACCGCAGCCGGTGGCGGCGCTCGGCCGGGTGAAGCAGCCCAACGGCGCTGAGGAAGGCGTGTGCGACGTCGTGCCCCAATGGCATCCGCAGACGAAGACGGTCCTGGCCCTCGGCCACAACGTCTTTTATTCCGGTCCAAAGTTCTCACGCGACCAACCGCCGCGCTGGCCCGTTTACGCGGTCTGGAAGGATGGACGCTGGGGCCAGCGTCGCAAGTTGGAGTGGAACGACCCTCGTGGGGCTTACATTTATTCCAACAACTGCGGTCAGCGCGTTCTGCTCTCGAACGGGGACATTCTTCTGGCCTTCACTCATGGCCCCACGAAGACCCAACCCCGTTCCGTCTCCAGCGTGATTTGTGGCTTTGACGGAGAGACGCTTTCGGTGAAGCAGGTTGGCGATGAAATCCAGCACGACAAGGGCCGCGGCCTGCTCGAACCGTCGCTGACACAATTTGGCGGGAAGTTCCTGCTCACGTTGCGCGCCGAGGATGACCACGGTTACGTCAGCGCAAGCGAGGATGGTCTGAAGTGGACGCCAAAACAGTCGTGGACGTGGGATGATGGCGAGCCGCTCACGATGTCCACCACACAACAACACTGGCTGCCGCATTCGGAGGCGCTCTGGCTTGTTTACACGCGCAAGGATGCCAGCAACGTCAACGTCATCCGCTGGCGCTCGCCGCTCTGGATGGCGCAAGTGGACCCCAAGACCCTGCGCCTCCGTCGCAGCACCGAACGCGTCGTCCTGCCGCTGGTTGGCGACGGCGTGAAAGATCCCGATCGCGTCGCCATCATGGGCAATTTCCATCCAATCAACGTCAGCCCGGACGAATCCTGGGTGACGGTTGGCGAATGGCAGCCACGAAACGGGATCAAAGGCGACCTCTTGCTTGCCCGCATTCGCTGGGCCAAGCCAAACAAACTGGCCCCATGAAAACACCGAGGGTCCGCCACACATAGTGATCGCAGCATGAGCCGACTCACATACATCACCATGTTGCTGGCCGCGCCTTTGGCTGCGCTGCACGCTGCTGATCTGAGTGGAGTCACTGTCAGGCTTGATGGTTACGAAGGCCCTGCCACCGTCGTGGCGCAGCTCGTAGAACCTTTCAAGATGCGGATCACCGTGAATCCGGCCAACGAGACCAAGCCGTTGGTGATTCGCGTTGAATTGCCCGGTAGCGGTCCCCGCGTATGGCCTGCCGCCGATGTCGAAGTGCGCGATTCCCAGGGCAAGGCGCTCATGGTGCGGCGCGCCGGCATCGAATGGTCCAAGTTGCTGATTCCCGTGCCTGCGGTCGCGGGCGATTGTTTTGTTCGGGCAGTCCAACCGTCTGGCGGGAAGCCATCGCTACCATCCGAAAAAGAGCGTGTGCTCGTGGACGGCGCCACGGGCCTTCGTCTGGGCATCGCGAAGTGGCATGATGGACGCAAGGCCGCCCTCAGCATCCGGTTCGATGACTCCCATCCCTCGCATCTGACCAAAGCCATGCCCATTCTGCGCGAGTATGGCTTCCGCGGCACCTTCATGATCAACCCCGGCGTTTCGGAGCCGGGCAGTCGGCGTCGCTCGAATTTCGAGTCGCATCAAGCAGAATGGCAGGCCGCTGCGCGCCAGGGGGATCACGAGCTTGCCAACCATTCCGCCCACCATCGCGGTGCTGTCGGCGATGAAAACATGGAGGCTGAAATCGGTGCCGCCGCGCAGGCTATCTGGAAGCTGACACCCGGCAAGAGCCAGCTCATGGCGCTGAATCTTGGCGGTGGCACGTGGTGGGAGACGACGCGGACCTTGCGCTACTATCTGGACAAGTATCACCAGTTCGATGCCTCGCAGAATTCCACTGGCATGGATGACTCGCATGGCAACCGTGTCGCCAGCTTCCGCCGCCTTCTGGAGCAGCATCTTGAACGCGGTCTCTGGTACCGCGTTCACTACCACAGCATCGGTGACGGCGCAGGCAGCAGCGAAGCGAACTTCCGCGCTGCGCTGGACGTTGCCAAAGAGCACTCGTCGAAGCTCTGGGTCGCCGGCATGGCGGACATCCACAAATATCAATCGGAACGCAACGCCTCGAAACTGAAGCTTCAGCAGTCAGATTCCAAACGCCTCACATTCGAGTTCATCTGTCAGACTGACGCCGCCCTCTTCGACCAACCGCTCACCCTTGAAGTCACGCATCCACAGTCGTTGGATGCCAGCCGGCTCAAGGTCAAGAACGCGCAAGGCGATATCATTCCACTGCGCGCTGCACAGTTGGAAGGCGCGTCCACGTTGCGTTTTGATGTTGCGCCACGCAATGCCGTGTATTCAATCGAGATGACACCCTAAACGGAGACCTGCCCATGAAACGCATCGCACTGACCCTCCTCACCGCCCTGCTGCTGTCGCCTTTGGCCGCGCTGCACGCTGCGGAATTCAAAGCCGGCGCGGTTGCCATTGACATCACGCCGACGAAGCTGCCGGTGCTGGTCAATGGCGGAATGACCAGCCGCTCGGTGGACCAGATCAAGACGCGCATCCATGCGCGAGCCATCGTGCTCGCCGACGGCAAGACCCAGATCGCCATCGTTGTCGTTGATACCTGCATGATGCCCCGGCCGCTGCTGGACGAAGCCAAGGCGCTTGCCGAAAAACGGACCGGCATCCCCTCGAACCGTATATTAATCTCGGCCGTCCACACGCACAGCACGCCGTCATCCATGGGCTGTCTGGGCACGGACGCGGACGAAAACTATGTGCCGTTCCTGCGCGACAAGCTCGTGGAAGCCATCGCGGCCGCGCAGGCGGCGCTGGAACCGGCGCGGGTCGGCTTCGCCAAGGGCAACGCGGCGGAATTCACAGCGCTGCGGCAGTGGATTCGCCGGCCCGACCGCATCAAGGAGGATCCGTTCGGAAACATGACGGTGCGCGCAAACATGCACGCAGGAGCGAACTGGGACGATGCCACGGGCGAGGCCGGCCCGGAGGACCCCGATCTCTCGATCATCTCGATCCAGGCGCGCGATGGTCGCCCGTTGGCGTTGCTGGCGAACTTCTCCATGCACTACTTCGGCGACAAGGACATCAGCGCGGATTACTTCGGCCTGTTCTGCGAAGGGTTGAAGCAGCGCGTCGCGCCCGAGCCCGTGCCGGGCAAGCCCGCGTTCGTCGGCATCATGTCGCACGGTTGCAGCGGCGACATCTGGCGGCGCGATTACACGAGGCCGGAGAGCTGGAACCCGAAGCTGACGATTGATGAGTATGCGAAGGGGTTGGTTGACATCGCAATGGCCGCCTATCGGGGCATCCGTTATCGCGAGGATGTGGACCTCGCGATGGCCGAGCGGCGGATGACGTTGAACCTGCGGGTGCCCGACAAGCAACGGCTCGAGTGGGCGCAGCGCATCGTTGCCGCAATGGGCGATCGCCCGCCGAAGACGTTGCCGGAGGTTTATGCGCGCGAGCAGATTTTCCTGCATGAGCGGCAGAAGACGGAGGTTGTGACGCAGGCGCTGCGCATTGGCGACATCGGCATCGCGACCACGTCGTGCGAAACCTACGCCATCACCGGCTTGAAGATCAAGGCTGCCAGTCCGCTGCCGCACAACATGGTGTTTGAGCTGGCCAACGGCGGCGACGGTTACATCCCGCCGCCGGAGCAATACCTCTTCGGCGGCTACAACACATGGCCGGCGCGTTCCGCCGGTCTTGAAGTCATGGCCGAGCCGAAGATCGCCGAGACCGCCATCAGTCTGTTGGAAAAAGTCAGTGGCCAGCCGCGGCGTGAGTGGAAACTCCGCGACGGTCCCGCCGCGCGCGCGGTGGTGGCGCTGAAACCCTCCGCCTACTGGCGCATGAACGAATTCACCGGCCCGCACGCCAGCGACGCGAGCGGCCACGGCCATGACGCGGTCTATGAACGCGAGATCACCTATTATCTCGAAGGCCCGTGCTCGAAGAGCTTTTGCGGCGAGGGCGAAGTGAACCGCGCGCCGCATTTCGTTGGCGGACGATTGCGCGCGCGCCTCGGCGGCCTCGGCGACAATTACTCCATCTCGATGTGGCTCTGGAACGGCATGCCGAACGAAGGGCGCGACGTCAGCGGCTGGCTCTTCTCCCGCAGCCGCGACCAAGGCCTCGACGCGCACGGCGATCACCTCGGCATTGGCGGCAAGAGCGCCCACACCGGCCGGCTCATCTTCTTCCACGGTGATGACGCGGCTGCAGCGACCGCAGGCAAGACCGTCATTTCCCGTTGGCAATGGCAGCACGTCGTCCTCGTCCGCGAGGGCCAGACCATGCGCGTCTATCTCAACGGCCAGCTCGAAATCGAGACGAAGACCGCCGCGGACATCCCCGCCGGCCTCGACCAATGCTTCTTCGGCGGCCGCAGCGACAACGATAGCAATTGGGAAGGCCGCCTCGACGAAATCGCCGTCTTCAACCGCGCCCTGAGCGCCAAGGAAGTTGCGCGGTTGTTGGTGAAGTGATTCATCATGTGTCCGGCAGGACGCGCGTGCCGTTTTTTCTGCGCGGTCACTCACGGAACCGCTGGCAAGAAAGAAGCGTCTGGCCTACGATGGCGACATTGAGGTGCGTGAACATGAAACGAAACGTTTTCCTGCTTCCTACTGCTTCCCTGCGGCTGATTCCACTGGTCACGAAACTTTTCATCGCTGGCATCGTTGCCTGGTTCGCCATGCCAGCCCGGTGCGACTCGTCCGCGCCGGCGTTGCAAACACAGGCCATCCTCGTATTGCCGACTCCAAAGCAGGTCCAGTTGCGAGCGGGGCGTGTGCTGCTCACACGCCGCGAATCCACCGGGCAACGGGGATGCTGCATCGTGGCGGGACCGGAGGCGGGTTTCGCAGCCGAAGTGCTCGCACAACGACTCGGAGCGCCGATAACAACTACCCGGCCCTCGGGGAATCCTGTGGTGACGTTGCGTTTGGATTCCGTTGCGTCGTTTGCGGCCAAGCTCGACCGCGATGCCCGGGCGGAGGCTTATCGTTTGGAAGTAAATAAAGCGGGTGTGGAAATCATCGCCGTGGAACCCGAAGGTTTGTTGCGCGCGGCGGCGACGCTTCTGCAAATCCTCCAGGTGGAGAAGGACGCGGTGTTTGTGCCTGAACTCACGATTACCGACTGGCCCGCCGTCCGCTACCGCTGCGCCTCCGACTGGCTGATCAATGCAGAGATCAACCGCTGGTCTTACGACTGGGGTGACGGACGCCAGGCTTGCCTCGCCCGAATCAAGCGCAAGCTGGACCTGTGCTTCGCTTACAAGATCAATCAGGTGTGGTTCGACGGATTCGGCTGGGACACGCAGCGCAGCGAGGGCTACGCGGATTTCGTGCGAGAGTGCACCGGATACGCCCGGCAGCGTGGCATCAAGCTGACCTTTGCCGGTTACGGGGGCGGCTACGGGACTTCTTATCAAAAGTCGGAACTCTACCGTTACGGTTACTTCGGCAAGACGCTGGTCAATCGACGCCCCTATCCTGATGGAGCGGAGTATCTCTGTCGCGGCATGAAGCAAATCGAGCAAAGCCGGCGCTATGGCACCTGCCTGTCAAACGAAGCGCTCCAGCAGGCGAAGCTGGAGGAGATGAAACGCTTCGTCGCCGCGGTCGAGCCGGGTTTCCTTTACATTCATGACATCGACACGGGGACGTATGCAGCCAGCCAGAGCAGCTGGCTCATGCGTTGCGACGAGTGCCGCAAACGATGGCCCAGTGATGAACTCACCGATCCACGGGGCCAGGCCGGCGCCATGGCGGACTGGTATCGTCAGATTCGCCGCACGCTCGACAGCATCACAACTCCGCGTGGATACCGCGCAGCGCGGGACCTCACGTTGATATTCACTTCTCCCCTCTACACGGAGTATTACGAAAAGGGACCGCTGGACCTTTGGCAGCGGGAGACGGATTACTTCTGCCTCATGAGCCGGCTGCTGGGGCCGGCGGCCGGCGTGGAGTTCGGGTTGCGTGAGCAGTTCTACCGCCCGGACGGCGGCAGGAAGATCGCTCATCTTCGAGCCGCTCTAGATCAGGTCGGCGCGGGACACGGCATCTACGTCATCGCGTTCGGTGGCGGCGACCATTACCTGAGCGATGATCTGGCCAACATCTCCGGCGCGATGGCACATTTCTACGACGGCGCCGAGGCCGTGTGCCTGTCCAACGGCGGTGTGCATGAGGAGCCGGTCCAGGTTCTCAACGCCGAACAACTCTGGGCCGGCAGCCTGGCCGGCTATCACGAGAACCCGCCCGACGAAGCGTCAGCGCAGAATCTCTTCCGTCGCATGGCTGCGGGGAAATACCGGCCGGCGGCTCTTTTTGGACCGGGCAGGTTCTTCGATCAAATCTGCCGCCGCCTCTGGGGTGAAACCGCCGGTCGTGCGATGTTCGATGCCTACATGACAGCCGGTGAGACCGGTGAAGGTCCTGTCAGCCGCGTGTGGTGGACAGTGACAAAAGAGGTGGCCCGGCTTCAAGCCACATCGACGCCCAAGGGGTTCCGCTGGGAAGATGAACACGCCCGCTGGCTGCGGCGCTTGGCGACCACGGAGCAGGCGCTGGCCCATGCCCGTCGGGCTGCCGCGATGAGCGATGATGAGGATATCCGTTGGTTCGCCCGCTGCCTGCTCGTGGGGACGCATTTCTCCAAGTGCATGGCGTTGTCCGTTCAGTTGCGTGTGCGCGAGGAGGCCGCCACCCGTGCCCAACTGGCCAAGGCACTGACCGAACTGGAGTCGCAGGTTGCTGCCGGCGGCGGCCTCGTTAAAACCGATCCCCTCGGCGGTGATCCCGGTTGCTGGATGGAAACGATCGCCAACCTGAGAAAGCTCAATGGGCTCTGAGACACACCTTCAACGCGGGCATGTTCCGCTCCGATGAAGAAAGGACTGTCGAAGATCCTGCCAGGACCCTCACCCGCTTATGCATCCACTACACCTGCCAACCTCATCATTAGGCGTCGCTGTCAGTTTGCTCGTGCTGGCACTCGGCGGTGGCGTGGCTGCCAATGCTGCTTCTGCACCCGCTCTCGATACCCGGCTGAGCGCCGCCGCGCCCCGTCCGCATGAGCGCTGGATCTGGACGGAGTTGATCGCGTTTGACAATCAGCAGCCTGACTTCGGTGTGGGCCAGTATCTCAGCACGACGGGTTTTCAGCCAACCGCGGTCTGCTTGCTCATTGGCTCGCCCGACTTCGTCCTTTCACATCCCGGCATCGAGAAGGAGACTCCGTTGCCGGCGGAGTATTGCTCGCGCGATGGACACGAGTTCAATCAAGAGCGAAAACGTCAGGCGTGGACCAACCATCAGTTGCGCTCGTTGAACCGCGGGCTGCGCGGGCGCGGGGTTCAGGTGTATCTGAGCACGTTCGCGAAATACTATCGCGACAAGACGCATCGCGAATGGATCAGCGATCACCGCGAAGTGCTGCATGTGCGGAAGAGCAGCGGCTTTGCGTGGGCGCTGAACTGTCTAGCCCGGCTGGGCGATGGTTCGTTCTTCGAGGACTACTTCGCGCAGCAGATGGTGAAAACGCTCCGCGACTATGAATTCGATGGCTGGCATGGCGCGGATGGTTGGGGGCCGCTTTCAGGGCCCCTGCATGAGGTGTCGTTCTCGGATGATATGACAGACCAGTTTGCCGTCACGTCGGGCTTGCAGTTGCCGGACGTGGTCACCCGGAGATGTGTCTTCGATGTGCCAAAGCTGACGGCCCGCGCGGACTGGATTCTGAAAAGCAAACGGGCTGAGTGGAGTGAGTTTCATGCGATGCGCTGGGCTCGCTTCTGGAAAACAATGGTCACGGCGTTGCACGGCGCAAAGAAGAAGGCGGTGATCAACTCAGCGTGGGGCCGCGCGCCCTTCGAGGCGCTGTATCGCTACGGCATTGATTATCAGCGCATCGCGGCCACAGGCGTGGACGGCATCATCGTGGAAACCGTGGCGGCGGGTTTGGCCATGGACCCCCGCCTCGCGGGTCAGGACCGGCATGATGACTTTCTGGCCATGCTCATGCTGATGCGCGCCTGCGTGCCGGACACGCGGCTGATTTTTTTGCACAACGTGCATGACGTCGTCGAGCAATGGGACGCCATCCACCATATTCCCACAGTGCTTGAACGCGAGATCTACTCGCTGGCGAATGTCTTCCACACGAAGCCGGATGGAAAACTGCGCCCCAGTGCGGACGGTTTCCTGGCCTGTCTCGGCGATGGCCTGAAGCGCGATGAATGGCGCTGGTTGGAAGAACGCTGGGAACGGGCCTTCTCGTCGTTGCCGTTGCGCACATGCGGCGCGACTGTCGTGTGGTCGACCGCGGCCTTTCACGCGCAAATGGGCGACTTCCTGAAGACGCGCACCTGGAATACGCACCACCTGCTTTTTCATCTCATGGCGGAGGGAGCCTCGGTGCAGTCCACCGTGGATGTGACTTCCCTGCAGAAAGCTCGCGGCGCGCTGCTGGTACCCAACGCGCATCTCTTCCCCGCGGATGAACTCGCCAACGTAATGCGCTATCGGGGCGGTCCCATCGTGCTGGTGGGGCGCAAGGTGGACTTGCTGCCCAAGGCCGACGTTGAGTTCAGCGACGTGTATCCGCCGAATGAAATGTGGTGCGGCGTGTATGGCGCGAAGCCGGTGGTGCTGTTGAAAATAGACAGGGATGGCGAAGAGCCGGCACTCGGCGATTTCATGAGTCTCACGGACCCCAAGGGCTACTGGGATCACCTGACGTATCGCAAGGTTTCCCAAAGTTTCATCAAAGCCTGCGCGCAGACGCTGCAACGTGTCTCAACACCGATCACCGTGGTCGCAGAAAACGAATCCGTGGCGCTCATGCCTGTGGAGCAGGAAAGCGGTCGCATCCGCATTGCGATCAAGAACCGCACGCCAAGCTATGCGCGTCCGCAGATCGACATCGGGCAGCCGATCGAATCCGTGGAAGTGCGCTCCGGCTTCCCCTCCGTAGCCATCCGGCCCGAGGGCTCGAAGTTCAGTGTGCGCGTGCCTGGCCACGGCATCACGGTGGTGGATGTGGTGACAAAGCTCAAATGAGCAAGGCCGGGCAGCATGGAACATTCTCACTTGCGCTGCGCCGCTGTTGGCTCCGATAGCGAGGCTGCGTTCGATGCGGGTGTGGATGATAAAACTTCCGCGCGAAGCTCTATTTGCTAAGATGTCTCTGTGAAAAACTCTCTCACGCCATTTTCCTGAACACCCCCATGAAATCACTCTGTCTATCCACACTGGTTCTACTGACCGCGATGACTGCATCGGCGGCTCAGAGCAAAACACCGTCCGCACCTGAGTTGCCGAAAGTCGTGCTCATCGGCGATTCGATCAAGGCCAGCTACGCGGCGCTCGTAGCGAAGCGGTTGGCGGGCAAGGCGGTCGTCGTCAGCCCTGCGGCGAGCGGCGGGGATAGCGAGCAGGTGTTGGCGCACATGGAGGAATGGCTCAAACGCGAGAAACCGTCCGTCGTGCATTTTAGTTGCGAGCCGGGCGACCTCGCTCAGTACGAATCGAACCTCCGTCAGATCGTCGCACGTTTGCAGCGGGAACCTTCCATCGCGGTGGTGTTTGCCAACACGCCCGAGGGAACCCACGCCAACGCGAAGCACTGCAACGCCATCGCTGCCGCCGTCATGCGCGAGGCGAATATCCCGGTCCATGACCTGCCCGACGCCAGCCCCGAGCGTCTCTCCGAAGCCGTCGCGGATTGCGTGATGCGGCAGTGGAGCGTGCTGCTTTACTCAAAGTGGAACCCGTCACACCCCGGCGGTCCCGAGGTCGCGGCGCGTTATCGCAAGGCGGAGGCCGAACACGATGCGGAGGTGCCGGCGGCCTATAAGAACCTGCCGATTGGAAAGTTCAGTGTGCCGGAAAACGCTGCGACGTGGCAGAAGCAACGCCCGGCGGTTCTGCGCGCCGTGATGGATTCACTCGGCGACCTGCCGCCGCGTCCCGCGAAGACCACGGCGCGGCTGGTGAGCCGCGAGTTGCGCCGCGGCTATACGCTCGAACGCGTTTCCATCGACAACGGTGTCGGCAATGACATCAGCGCCCTGGTGTTGGTGCCGCAGAAGCGCCAGCGGCCCGCGCCCGCCATTCTCTTTCTCCATTCCTCCACCCCCGACAAGAACTCGCTCATCACGCCCGGCAGCGATCCGGAGAGCATCGGCGAAGCGTTCGTCCGCAACGGTTACGTCGTGGTCGCGCCGGACGCGTGGTATTACGGCGACCGTGCCGAGAACGTCCCCAGCGGCCCGCGCGACGTCTATCGCCGCGGCGTCATTCCCCACGCGGACATCACGCAAAACAGCCTGTTGAAACTGAACCTGTGGCTCGGCCGCACGGTGTGGGGCATGATGGTGCGCGACGACCAGATCGCGCTCGATTACCTGAGCCAGCGCCCCGAGGTGGACCCGAAGCGCATAGGCGCCACCGGCATGAGCATGGGCAGCACGCGCTCGTGGTGGCTCGCCGCCGTGGATGAACGCGTCGCCGCCACCGTCGGCGTCGCTTGCCTGACGCGTTACGAAAACCTCATCCTCCACGGCAACCTGAAGGCGCACGGGCTTTACTACTTCACGTATGGCCTGCTGAAACACTTCGACACCGAAGGCGTCCTCGCGCTGCTGGCCCCGCGTCCATTCCTCGCGCTGACCGGCGACCTCGATTACGGCTCGCCCGTGGACGGCATCAAAGTCCTCGAGGAAAAAGTCAACGGCGTCTATCGCGCTGTCAACGCGCCCGATCAGTTCAAGAGCATCATCTATCGCGACACCGGCCATGTTTACACGCCCGAGATGCGCATCGAAATGCTCGCATGGTTTGAGCGATGGCTGAAGCCGGGGAATACAAAATGAAACGCTACATCCTCTCTTTCCTGCTGATGGCTCCGCTGGCCGCGCTGCACGCCGCTGATGCGCCTGGCACCGGCGACAAACCGCTGCCAGAGCGATGCTCTTCCAAAGTGGTTGTGAAGGGCGGGCGGCCCCGGCTGGAAATCAACGGTCAACCGGCGGTCGAGAACTTCTTTGTGACGGACGCCATTGGAAGTTCGCTTGATGTCCTTCCCGATGTGGCCAAGGCAGGCTATCAGGTGGCCGGGATTCCGTTTCACGTGGCCAAGGCCCCGCGATCCCGCGGGATTGGACCCGTGTGGGCAGGTAACCGCCAGTATGACTGGAGATCGTTGGATGAACGATTTGCGCGGGTGCGGTCCTTGGCCCCTGGCATAAAAGTGATTCTGTATCTCGCCCTCGATGCCCCGGTTTCCTGGCTCAAATCACACCCTGCGGAGGTGGTTGCTTATGAAGACGGCACGCCGGAGATCGACGACTCTTCCTCCATCACGAGCATGGCAGGCGCCTCCCTGGCATCGGAAGTCTATCTACAGGATGTAGAACACCTGCTCGCCGAGATGATAGCTCATATAGACCAACAGCCCTACCGGGATATGTTCATGGGGATCCATCTGGTGGGCGGTGGCGATGGCCAGTGGATGCACTGGGGTATCAAGCGGGGTAAGACCAGCGACTACAGCGCACCGATGCGAAAATACTTCGGCGACTTCCTGCGACAAAAGTATCGCAACGATCCCCGCCTGTTGAACGAGGCATGGGGACAGCCTGCCCTTGCGTTCGATACAGCCGCCATTCCCAGCGTGCAACGCCGGTTGGGCGCCGGCGATTTTCGTGATCCATCCAAAGAACAAGACGTCATTGATTTCACGGAGGCGTTCGCACGCGTGCAGGTTGACCTGATTCGGCGGCTGGCCCACGCGGTGAAAGCGGCCAGCAAAGGGCGCGCATGGGTGAGTCTCTACACAGGCAGCAGCATCCTGGACGCGACTTGCTACTCGCAAAACCAAGGCTGCCTGTTGCAGGAAGCGCTCCTGAAATGTCCTGACATTGATGGACTGACAGCGGTGACCTATTACCAGCGTCCGCTGAACCAGCCCGGTGCGCTGGCGCTGATCGATGGATCGTGCCGCGTCCATGGAAAACTGGCGATTCACGAGCAGGACATCCGAACCTATCTCGCCACACTTCCGCATGACCGCGCCGCGCCGCTGCACGGATACACGCCCGACTGGGAGCATCAGCGCAACATGTTGATTCGTGAATTTGGCAGGGTGCTGACCAGCGGCATCGCCACCTGGCAATTCGACATGCATGGCGGATGGTATAGCGCACCGGAGTTTTGGAATCTGTTTTCCAAGTTCCACGAACTCCGTGCGGTCGAGGCTCGCCCGTTCAGTTCCACAGCAGAGGTGGCGGTCGTGGTGGATGACATCAGCCAGGTCTACCGCCCGCAGGATGACCGCATGCTCCAGTATTGCTCGCTCACCTTGCAGCGCACTCCGCTGGGCTGGATGGGCGCGCCTTACGAGGTCTATCTGCTGGCGGACCTGCTCAAGGATTCGACGCCCAAATACAAGTGCTACTTGTTCCTGAATACCTATCGGGTGGACTCGAAGAGACGGGAACAGATTCACCAACGGCTGCGGCAGAACGGCGCCATGGCTGTCTGGGTGTATGCGCCCGGCATTTATTGCGACGGCACGTTCAGCACCGACAATATCGAGAAGCTGACCGGCTTCGGAATCGCCCGGATTCCAACGCCATCGCCACTGGCCGTGCTTCGCGGAAGCGACCATCCCATCGTGAAAGGGCTGGGGACCGTGAAGTATGGCATTCCTGGTCCCAGCGGTCAGGTTAACCCACCCGCATTCAACGGAGGCGTCTTCTATTCCCCGAAGGAGCAGGATGGCGTGACGGTCCTTGCTACGCTGGAATCCGCAAAGGCACCGGCTCTGGCCGTCCGGAAGATGGACGGCTGGACATCCATCTACAGCGCCAACCCGCTGCTGACTGCCGGACTTTTGAGGAACATCTTTCGGCAGTCAGGTGGATTTCTGTATGTGGATGATGCAAAAACCTCCGTCTGCGCCAGTCGGAATGTTCTCTCCTTGTTCGCAAAGACGACCGGCGAGCGGACACTGCGGTTGCCGCAAGATGCCGAGTTGCAGGATATGCTTACCGGTGAACGGCTTGGAACCGGGCACGAATTCACCCTCCATCTCAAGGAATCGGAAGCCCGGTTGTTCCGGGTCGCACATCCTGAGTCGAAAAAATGATGCGCGGCATTCGATCCAAGGATCACACCATGAACCCCAAAACTCATTCTCACCCTCGCCGCCCTGCTGATGGCTCCGATGGCCGCGCTACACGCCGCTGAACCGGCTCCGGTGGAGTTCACCGTGAAGCTGGAGACAATGATGTAGCACGACGACGGCAAGTTCCTCTGGTTTCATCCGCGCGCGGCGGCGATTCCCGGACGGGGACGGTGCTGCCGCCGGAACTGGATTGGCGTCCGCAACCGGACGGCGTCACCATCAGCGTCGCCGATGTCACACCCGAGATGCGCATCGAAATGATCGCGTGGTTTGAGCGGTGGCTGAAGCCGGGCACTGCGAAATGAACGAGCGCATGAGTTCCATGCACTCAAGGCTCCGCGCGCAGCAAAATCTCCGTGACCCGCAGCCTCCCTGCGCTTACACTGCACAGCATGGGAAAGGAAGAGTCGTCATATCTTCCCGGCAAAAGACAAACTCACTTTGTCTTTTCTCTGGCCGATATGCGCTCACTCGGCGCGCCCAACGCGTGCGCCATCAATCACAACCGTCCATGCTGGGTTGTAGGTCTTTTGCTGGCTGGTTTCGGCGAACTAGAATGTTAGGTGTCTCGACATCTCACGCGCATGATGCCACTGCTTGCTGAAACCACTTACCGAGTCTTTGGCGACTTGGTCACACCCGGCGTTTCCTTGCTTTGGTTCCTCGGCGCATTCGGTCTTTGGCTGGGAATTCGCTTGATCAAAGATCGACTTGACCGTTCACGTATTGCGGACTACGTCGAGCAGGGCGGCGGCTCAGTCGTGCGCATCGCTTGGAATCCGCTCGGGCGCGGTTGGTTCGGCGAGAGGGGCGACCGGATTTACGAGGTGACGTATCGCACGCGCAAAGGCAAGACAGTCACGGCGACGTGCAAGACCAGCATGTTCTCTGGAGTTTACTGGACTGGCGGACCGGCACCAAGTGTCGAGCCGCCACCCGAGTCCATTCAGTGCTTGAGTTGTGGCACCTCCATTCCAGAGAGTCGCGAGCGTTGCCCGAAGTGCGGCTGGAGTTATGAGCAGCGTGAAACCAAGAGGCACGACGCGTAACATGCGCTGCAGCGAACCCGGCCATCGCACTCCGGTTGCAATCGGACGCCCTCGTGGGCCGGGTTGCTGAGCTTGGATCGTTCGGACGACCTCTGCACGCGCTATGACAACGTCACGATTCTCTGAGTGGTTTGCCTTCGGCACGCTTGCGTGTTGGATGGGTCTCGCCCTGATGCGTGTTCTCATGTTGCGGGCGCGCGGAGTGTCGGTCTTCGTGGCGGATCGGCAGCGGACGGGCTGGCAGATGCTGGCCGATGCGGTGCTGCTGGCGTGTCTGCTGGCCT
>JACRJX010000033.1 GCA_016235595.1 Verrucomicrobiota bacterium | reverse complement strand
GCAGCTCTACAGCGTGGGGAAGGACGGAAAAGATGACAGCGGGGATATCACCCTTGACATCGCGGTGTCCACCTCACTGGGCATGACCACCGCATCGAACGCCTCGGTTCCTCCTGCTTCCAAGGTTCACGGCCGCGCGCCAGAGCGGTGAGGCCGGCGGACAGGGTCAGCGTGTCCCCACCTTTTCCACCCTTGCGGCTGTGTACCGCGCGGCCCAACGTAAAATTAACCGGCTCCGCGCTTTTGCGGAGTCCGGGTTGAATGTCGGGTTGGGCTATCTATGCTTAAGAAACTCATCAAGTGCAAGACCGATGTCTTTGGCAATTTGACGGAGCAAGATTGGAGAGATGTCTCGGCCTTGATGGAACGGAACCGTTGTGCAGCGGCCTGCGGTGTCGCGAAATTGTTTGTGTGATCCGCGCTGGCGGACTTCGGTGAAGCCGAGCTTGATGAGAATGGCAATAACCTCATTGGGTTTGAGGACGGGAATATTGCCCATGGCTCAAGCGACTGCGACGTTTTGAACCCCAACAAACTCTGACTCCAGTACAGGTTCGCCGTCTTCCAAAAGCATGGTAATTACATCGTGTAGGTTGTGGTTGACCTCATCCAGCGTTTCTCCCTGTGAGTGAGCGCCGGGAAAGCCGGGAACAAAACCAACGAACAGGCCAGTCTGTGGGCACCGTTCAATTACCGCTGAATAGACTTTCATGGCGGACTCCAAAATGGATGGGAAACATGATTGTCATTCCATGCTCTGTAATAAGCAACCGCTGACGCCCAACGCTCGCGCTCAGCAGCGCGTGGTTGGGCGGCCTGCTCGCCGATTGGCGGCGATGGCGCGCCTACAGTTCTTGCAAATAGGCCGCACCGACATCGAGAGCCTCCTCTGGGGTGCCGTGGGAGCGCCCATTGTGGAAGACGCACGGCTCGTAGCGCTCGTTGCTGTATGTGAAGAACGCCAGACTCCACGCGTTCTCATCTCCGAAGTAGCGAAGCCGGCATAGGTGGATGGGGGTATTCCGTAGACGACCAACGTACTGCTCCCGTGTTTCGCCCAGCGCGCGAAGCTGCTTCTGTGTCGGCACCGCTGGCTCGATGAAGGCATCGACGTAGCACAGCGCCCCCCTGAACCGGATGCCGAGCCGGGCGTGCCTACCGGAGTAGCGCTTCCTTCCGTGCTGCGTGATGCGCCTCTCGGTCCGTTCCCGCACGGCAGGAGGAATTTTGACACCACCGGAATGGGGATCATATACCCAGGTCCGCGCCCGCATCGAGCCCTTCACTCCTCCTTATCCGCCCAACACGGCTCAAAATGAGCCGCGCGCCGTGGCGACATGATCGCACGGACGGTCAGACGCGTCGGCTCCATTTTGTTGTTATGCGGCCGTGTTACTTCTGATCCTCGACCTCTGCGATGGCGGATTCGCACGCCTGCTTCAAACGAGGAACGTCGTGCTCGACCGCACGATACACAAGTTCGAGATCAACGCCAAGGTAGTCGTGAACCAAGACGTTTCGGAATCCCGCCAATCCTGTCCAATCGACGTCAGGATGCCGCGCTTTCACGGCGTCGCCGAGCCGACGACTTGACTCTGCCAAGGTCTGCAAGTTGCGGATGACCCCATCCTGAACCAAGGGCGATGCGAAGAATGTGTCTCGACCGTCGATGGTGTATTCGTTGATCCGCGCGATGCAGCGAAGGATGTGCCGCAAGTACACGCGATCGTCTTTCACAGAGGGACCGCCTCCTGGAGGACTCGGTCACGGAGAAGCCCATCGAGCCCCCGTTCAGTGATGACTTGCACCCGTCGCCCCAAGAGTGCTTCGAGTTCCGCCACGAGACCGCCCGGAAACCACGGTGTCGGCGCTGGGCCCACGTCGACGAGCAGATCCACATCACTGTGGGGACCAGCATCACCGCGCGCGATGGATCCGAAGACACGAACCCGCGTCACGCCGTGACGCTTGGCAACATCGAGAATCTGCTCGCGCTTCGACTTGACGGCATCGACCATGGTTTCAACCTTGCTTATCCGGTTGACACACCATACCACTATGGGTAGTGTGTCGTCGTCATGGAAATTCGCCAACCCCAGTCACGGCTTGAATTTCAACAGATGTTTCCCAGCGAAATGGCGTGTGCTGCCTATCGTGAGGCGATTCGGTGGCCGGGCGGATTCGCGTGCCCAACATGCGGCGTTCGCGGCGATCCGCAGCGCATAGTAACGAGACCACGGGTGATTCGGTGCCGACATTGCCACAGTGATG
>JACRJX010000034.1 GCA_016235595.1 Verrucomicrobiota bacterium | reverse complement strand
GCAGTCTCTATGGCGATGCCAACCAGAGCGGGACGGTGAACATCGCCGACATGCAGGTGATCAAGTTCAAGCTCGCCTCGGCGGTGTCGGCGACCAACTTCCTCTACGACGTCAACCTCAACGGCCTCATCAACATTGCCGACATGCAAGTGGTCAAGACCATGTTGTCGCATACGGTGCCGCTGAACAGCGTGGATTCGGGTGCAAACTCGCTGGTGACGTTCCTGAGCACGGCGCTTGCGGCAACGGCTGACACGGGTGCCAGTTCGGTGACGCTGGGCGAAGCGTTGGGCGCCCCGGAGCTGGGGTGGAGCACAGACGGCGACGCAGTGTGGACGGCGACGATGGCGCTGGATGGCAGTTTGATGGCATGGAACGGCAGCATCGGCCATCTGAACGTGTCCTGGGTGGAAACGACGGTGACAGGACCGGGGACGCTGAGCTTCCAATGGAAGGTGTCGTCGGAAGCGGATGCCGATTTCCTGACGTTCTCGATTGACGGGGTGGATCAGCAGGGCCGCCTCTCCGGCGAAGTGGACTGGCAGACGCTGACGTTCAGTATTCCGTCGGGGACGCATCGGTTGACTTGGACGTATGCAAAGAACCGCGCCAACGTCGCCGGCCTTGACGCCGGCTGGCTCAGATACATCAGCTACCAGCGCAATCCGTAGGTCAGAGCATTCCTCTAGTGCCTTCCTTCAGTGATCTATGCTGCGCGCTGAAATTGTTCGCGCCGTGCTACCGCGGGCATGACGTCGGGGTTCATTTCCTGTTCTCTCCCCTGCCCCAAAAATCGCAACAAGTTGGCGACTGTTGCTCGGCATCTCACGAATGCAATTGTATTGGCGCAAACAAGAACAGCCTTTACCATGATTCACTGTCGAAACAGGTGAGAGTTCAGACTGAGAATGACTATGAGCAAATGGATACTTGCAGCAGCATTGGTGACGAGCGTGGTCTTGGTAACGGGTTGCACTAGCACCGAACAAGGCGCGCGGCAACAAACCCAAGCGAAACCAGCAGCGACCTCGTTGCCTGCCTATGGCATCCGCACCAACCGGCCAGGTCTTGTGAGGAGTCCGTGGAATCCAAACGGGCCATTGGTGGACGTGACCGGTTTCACGCCTGGCTCTCGCGCGAAAGACCCAACGACAGGCAAGGATTTCATCGTCCCCTAAGACAGGTTGACCGCGCGATGGATGAAGACGAAGTTTGAATCGCTGCTTTTGGTGATCGCCCTGGCGGTTGTTCGCACAACGGCTGTCGCAACGGCAGCGGAGAACTTCGGTCATCTGGCTAATCCAACAGGTGATCCTGTCGGGGGCGGCGCAGGCTATCGCGACATTTTCACGAAAGGCGATTTCACCGTCACAACGGTTGGCGAGTTGATCGACGCGTTAAAGCAGGCGCGGCCGAGTCAGGTGATTTACGTGGCAGATGGTGCGACGCTGGACCTGACCGATGCGGGCGCGCTGCGGTTGCCAGCGGGAGTGACACTGGCAGGAAGCCGCGGCCGAAATGGTTCAGCCGGGGCGCTGCTGATCTCGAAACACCCCGGCAGCATGATGTTCGTCACGGGCGGAGACCGCGTGCGCGTGACCGGCCTGCGATTCGAGGGCGCTTACGGCGGAGCCGAGCGCGTTTCCATCAGTTCGCACTTCTTCGGCATCTTGCACTATGCCTGCGAAGTCGATAACTGCGAGATTTACAACTTCAACTTGAGTGGCGTCAGCGTGGGTCCCGGCGCGTTAAAAACCTCCATCCACCACAACTATATGCACCACATTCAGCTCGGAGGCTACGGTTACGCGGTTTCCAACGGCGGCTCCGACACGCGCATTATTGCCAACCGTCTGGATTTTGGACGTCACGTCATCGCTTCCAACGGCAGTCCTGGTTGCGGCTACGAAGCGGCCTACAACTGGGTCGGCCCGAATGCGACCAGCCACCAGTTCGACATGCACGGTGGACGCGACCGGGGCGACGGGACGGATATCGCCGGCGATTGGCTCCACATTCACCACAACACGTTCGAAGGCACGGTCCGGCACGTCGTTATCCGAGGGGTGCCCTCGCAGCGTGCAGAGATTCATCACAACTGGTTTTCCGGCCCCGCCGCCACCAAGATCGTCTCCGGCGGGAACATGAAGGTTTACTGCAACGTCTACGGACCGGACAAGAAACTCGAACCATGATTATCCGAGCCGCCTTCGCCATCGTCCTGGCCTGCGCTGTGTCGCTGACCACGCGAGCCGCCGAGGATTTGTTTGGCGATCCCCTGCCGAAGAACGCTGTTCAACGCCTCGGCACGACACGGCTGCGCTACTCGGGCGTCAATGACGTGCGCTATCTGCCCGATGGGCGCGGACTGATCGCCAGCGGCAGACGAATTGAGATATGGGACCTCGCAGCGGGCCGAATGCAAACAAACCTTGTCGTCAGTCGCAGCGCTGTCGTCTCCATGATGCCGCGCAAGGACGGCAAGGCCCTGCTCGTGGCGGATTCTGGCGGCAACGTCCGTGAGTGGGACCTGGATCAGCGGCGGGAACTGCGGTCCTGGCCCACAGGGCAGAAAGGGTTGAATCTCGCTTATTACTCGCCTGACGAGACGCGCGTGCTCACGTGCGGCACGAGGCCACCCACACTCAAGGAGTGGGAACTCGCCGACGCCAGGGAGTTGATAGCCATCAGTGGCAAGATGCATTCGTTCACCGAGGCCGTTTACAGCGCGGACGGCCGCACGGCAATCGCAGGCGGCCCTGCAGGATCTGACGCCGTCCTCGCACACTATGATCTGCGGACGGGGACGTTGTTGCATGAGTGGCTGAAGGATTACAATATCTACGCGCGATGCCTCGCGGTGTCGCCGGACGGCGCCCGGTTGCTGGCTGGCAGCCGCTCGAAAGCCACCGAGTGGCAACTCGATGGATACAAGCCACTCGCGGGTTTCACCGGCCATCTCGGTGGAGCGGTCGTTTCGCTGGCCTACTGCAAAGAGTCGGACCAACTCCTGACGGGCTCGCGCGATGGCTCAATCCGCCGATGGAACCGGCTCAAGAAGCAAGTGCTGGCGCGTTGGTGGCCCCACCCTGCATATGTCACCCGTCTCCAAGTCTCACCCGACGGAAAATGGGTGTTGTCGTATGGCGGCGGAGGTGTTGCTGAGTGCAGCATCGTGGACGGCGCGCCGCGTCTGAAATGGGAGCGGCACACGCAGCCCGTGCAATGCGCCGCGACGTTGCCAGGCGGTCGCGTCGTGAGCGGTTCGACCGACGCCACGTTGCGCGTGTGGGACAGTTTCAGCGGCCGTTCACTGCTCACAATCCGTGCCACGAATCTCATTGCGCAAACCGTGGCAGTCTCGCCCGACGGCAAACGTGTCGCTGCTGGCTGTAAAGACGGCGTGATCCGCGAACTTTCCCTCGATGACGGCTGCCTGCTGCGCGAGTTGAAGGGGCATACAGGTTATGTGCGGTCGCTGCGATATGGCGCCACCGGCCTTATCAGCAGCGGTGACGACGGTTCGATCCGCTTTTGGAGCGCCACAGCCAAAGAACCGGCGCGCGTGATTGAGGGTGATCTCATGGCTCAAGCTGGGCATCGCGGCGGTGTGTTGTCCGTTGCGCTGTCGCCAGACGGTGAACTACTGCTCAGCGGTGGACGCGACGGCACGATGCGGCTGTGGCGCGTCAGCGACGGCAAACAGATGGCCGTGTTCGATCAGCATCGCAGCTGGGTGGAGGCCGTGGCGTTCGCCGGTGGCACCCAACGGGCCGTATCGGCGTGCCGTGATGGAGTTTTACGTTTTTGGGATTTGCAGACGAGAACATTGCTTGCCGAAATGAACGTGGGCGGCACTCCGAGCGCACTCGTATGTTCGGCAGATGGTTCGCGCGCTTATGTCAGCGGACGGACCGGCATCGTCACTTGTTGGGACTTGGTCAACGCCAAGCAAGTTGTTGCATTGAAAGGGCACACCGACGCCGTCACGGCGCTTGCCCTCGCGAAGGATGGGAAGCACCTGATTTCAGCCAGCGAAGACACAACACTGTTGGTCTGGCAGGTTCCGCCGTAAATGGAAGCAGGGAGAGGACGTGTCTATCATCATGCCAACGACAAAACATCAATCCTCAACATGGTTTCAGAAGATGGTGACCGGACGTTTTCGCAAGACCCTCGTCTCGGCCTCAGTCCTTGCTGTCGCCATTAATCTCCAGGCGGCTTCGACGGATCCCCTACTCGACTGGTCTGCGTGGGAGACACATCGCGACACGGTCAAACACCCGTGTGTCATGTTCAAACCCGCCGACATCGCCCGCGCGCGGGAGAACATCAACCGTTACGCCTGGGCGAAGAGCTACGCATCGGGCGTCGAGAAGAGTGCCAAACGTTATCTCAGCCGCATCACGCCCGAATTTCTCACTCAAATGGTTCCCGACACCACGCCGGGCGATGCGCTCTGGACGCCCTGCCCCGCGTGCCGGGCAAAAGGCAAGCCGGTCCATCCACACGGTCTTTGGTCGTGGAGCCTTGATGACAGCGAACACATCAAGTGCAATGTCTGCGGCACCCTATTCCCGAACGACCAATATCCCGAGGATGTCGTGCTTCAGACCCGGTGGCGCAAGCCGCAGACGATCAGTTACTGTGGCGGGGACACTTTCGTCATCTTCGGCTACAAGACCGGCCGGCCGAGTTTTACCGCCAACGTACGCGCGCGAAAAGTGAAGTGGATCTCCGGCTATTGCCGCTCGCTCGCCGAGGCGCATCTGCTCACGGGCAAACCCGAATACGCCCGCGCCTGCCGCGATATCCTGGTGCGGCTCGCTGAATGCTACCCGACGTGGCTTGTCCACGTCGGCTATGGCGAATACGCCGACATGGACCCGCGCATCGCGTCGCAGTTCATCAACAAGCTGCCCGAACCCGAGCTTTGCCCGCCGCCGAACAAGCCTAACCGCCGGTTGCACACGGGCTACTGGAGCGCGGGCCGCGCAGGCGGCGTGGGCATGGAATCGGGCTTCGTGCGACAGGTGGTTGAAGCGTACGATTTCACCTGCACGGCGCGAGACGCCGACGGCAAACCCGTCTATACCGACGGCGATCGCCGCAAGATCGAGCGCGACCTCCTGCTGGAGAGCTCGATTCTTCTCGTCTGTGACAAAGCCATCAACAACAAGTCTGTCAGCAACCGCACAGCCGCCGCGCTGGTCGGCATGTGTGTCGGCCACCCCGAATTGGTGTGGTTCGGTCTCGAAGGCTTCTATCAGACTGTGGACGGCTGGTTTTTGCCGGACGGCGCGACTTCGGAGTCGCCCGGCTATGGCACGATGACGCTCGGCGGCATCTGGGACCTTGCGCAGGCGTTCCGCGGCTACAGCGATCCACCCGGCTATCGCGACGCGGCTGGCAAGCGGATTGATTCGCTTGATCTCTACCACGGCACCGCCTACGAACGCGTGTGGGAGTGTTTCTTCCGCGGCCTGCAAGGCGACCTCCATTACCCACCCTCCGCCGACTCGCTGCGCGGGTCAGGACTCGGCGTTAACTTCATCGAGTTGATGGCCGGCAATTACCCGGACCGCCCGCAATATCTCGCGCTGCTGAAGGAAACCTTGGGCGTCAATTCCCCAAAGTCCGCAAGTTCCGCTGGCGACGTCGCGCGACGGGAACTGTTGAAGGAGATGCCCGGCGCCGGCCTTGCTCTCTACTACCGTGAGCCGGGTTTGGAGAGCAAGAAGACGCCCACGCTGTCATTCCCCGACTGGTGTCCGCCGGAATTGCGCATTGGTCACATGCGCACCGGCGCGGATGGTCGCGAAAGCCTGCTGACACTCAGCGCGAGCCACTGGGGAAACCATCACCATCAGGACAGCCTCAACCTTTACCACTGGAAGCAAGGCCGCGAAGTGCTCTCCGACCTCGGTTATCTCTGGGATCATCCTGAGAAGCACATGACCGTGCGCACTGTCGCACACAACACGGTGGTCATTGACGAGAAGGAACAGATCACCAAGGAGCGCGGCGGCGACGTGTTGTTCTTCAAAACCTCGGAGCATGTCAAGGCGATGGAGGCATCGTCCCGGGCGTATCCCGACGCCAGGCTCTACCGCCGCACGTCAGCGCTCATTGACCACGGCAACGGTCGCAGTTACGTCGTGGACTTCTTCCGCGTCGAGGGCGGCAAACGGCAGGACTACGTCTATCATGGCTTCACGAACACTTGCGACGTGCTCGATGCCAGTTTCCAGCCTGCGCCGTCCGAAAAACTTCACGACTTCAAGAACATCCGCGCTGCTGACGGCAAGGGCGTCTGGCGCGCTGTGTGGAAATCCAATGCGAACATGACCTGCGTGGCGTGGAACATCGGCCAGCCGGGCGAGCGCGCGTTTGTCGCTGACGGTTGGGGCCAGCGCGATTGGAAGAATACAGACATCGGCGCAACCATTCCTTACATCGTGCGGCGTTGCGAAGGCGACGGCGTGAAGACGTTCATCTCGGTGTTCGAGGGCCATGAGGGCGCAGAGGCGTTCGTGCGCGGCGTGAAGCTGATCGATCCGGCTGGCGTCCTCGTCATTGAAACCGCCCTTGGCACCGACTACGTGATGTCCATGCCCGACAGCGGCACACTCACCGTGCGCGCCACGAAAGAAAAGCGCATCACCGGCCACTTCGCGGTTGCCGCGGTGCAGAATGGCAAGCTCGCATGGACGTTTGTCGAGACAACCAAAGCAACCGCGTCCGCAGCGGCGCCCGCTGGCGCAAAGGCGGCACGCTAGCCTGTCAGGATATCAGGGCGGCGGCGTTTTGCCCGCAGATCCGGTCCTTGTCCTTCTGGCTCGCCTGCAGCACCTCGATTTTCACCAACGACGGATCAGGCGCGTTGAATGGCATGCCCGTGCCGAACACGACCCGCTCAGGCCCGAGCACTTCGACCAATTTTCCGATCTCGCTGCCCATCACCGCGCTGAGCCGTGAGATTTCGATCCAGTAGTTGGCAGGCAGACCGTTGTCCTTCTTGCCCAGCGGTGAACCGGTGTAGCCGGCACCGTTCAGTAACACAAATCGCGCCTGGGGCTTCGCCTTGATCAGCGGCACGATTTCCGCAAGGGCGACGTCCTTCACATCCACCAACCAACTCCGCTGTCGGTAGTCTTCCGCCCGTATGGGGATGGTGACCGGCATCGAAAGGGCCGTTGCTGCGTCAACCAAATCCAGGCAACACTTGTCAGTGAGGCTGTAGTTGTGCCACTTCGGATACAACCGCAATCCCTTCATGCCGAGCTGCTCCTTGCAGGCGGTCAGATCATCCTGCCATCCGGCGTAGAACGGGTTGATCACCGCCAGCGGGATGAGGCGGTCGCGGTGGTTGCGCACGGATTCGGCCATTTCTTCGTTGGCAGGCTGTGCGTTGCGGTGAGTGATTGCGGCGGCGCTGGAGACCCATGCTTTGGCGATCCCCTTGGCATCCATGAGCTTTAGAAGCCCGTCGACGGTGTTGTGCCGGAGCTGACGAAACGCATACGGCCCGAGATAAGCGTTGGTGTCTATGATCATGCCCGCCTCCCTCTCAGAGCCAACAGCCGCTGCATGTTGCCGCCGAGGATCTTCCGCCTGTCTTCCGCATTCAATTGAGCCGCACGAATTTTGCCGATGCCCGCGGTCCATGACATATCGCATCCGAATAACAGCCGATCCGGGGTCAGGACCTTCACAGCCATGTCGATCATCGCTTCGTCAATCACGCTGCCGCTGGTGTCGAGATAAACGGTCTTCGCGTGACGCAGGGCTTTGATGGTCCACTCCCAGTCGCCTCCCCCACCGACATGTCCGCAGATCAGTTTGGCCTCGGGATAGCGCTTGGCCAGTTCCGCCAGATGGCCACTGTCGGACATCTTGGGTTGTTCTTTGACCGGATAGTGCGAATGACCTGCATGGTGCAGAATTGGCACCTTTAGTTCGATCGTGAGTTCGACGAGCGGGAACACAATCGGGTCGGTGCAGAAGTACTCGTTGTAGAGTTTCACGCCGATGAAGCCGGGCAGGTCCATGCACCGTCGAATCTCATCCAACGCCGCGGCACCGCAGCCCGGATTCACGAAACAGTATCCGAGAAACCGGTCGGGATGCCGCTTGTGCGCTGCGGCCATCACGCGATTGGCCGCCTGAAAGCCTTCGACCGTAGCCGGACGCTTTGGGAGGACCGAACAACAAATTACATCAATGCCCAGCTTGTCAGCCGCGTCGAGCACTGTGGCTTCGTTTCCCTCGTCGGTCGGTGAAGCGCGGAAACTCAGGTGAGAATGGCAATCAATGACAATGTCCTTCTTGTCCTTCGAGGCGCCGCGCGCGAAGGCGCTGACAACGGGCCATGCCGCGGCCGTTGCAGCAGCGCCCGCAAGAAACTCCCGTCGGTTCAGCGAGAAACAGGGAATCGTGCATGTATTGGTATGAGGAATCATGATGCTCTCGCTCTCTGATGGATTACCGCGCCATCGGCAAAGCCATTTGACTTCTGCACCGAGTTTGCCGGGGAACGTTTCGAACTTCAACTGTTGTTTCAAATACCCAGAAGTGCTTGCAGGAAGAACCCATCCGGTTTAAGCAACACAGTCGAACATGAAGCCTGCCTGCATTTCCGCAATACTCGCCGTAACACTTCTGACTGATGCCGTCCTAGCTGCCGACCATCGCGCAACGGTGATTGACGACTTCACGTCAGGCAAATCTACAGATTGGAGTCTCAGCGGGCTCGGCGCGAAGGGAATGGTCATTGAAACCAACGCCGTCGCAGGACTGCCCGCCTTGCGCACGACCATTTCAGTCCCTCCCACGGGCACGTTGCACGCGGGATTTCTGACCAAGAAGGTGAAGAACCTGCCCGGCCTCTGGCGATGGGAACGCCTGACGTTCCGGTTCAAACTCAGCAACACGCAAGGCATCGCGGCCGAGAAAGGGATCGTGTGCCGCCTCCGCACCGGACCTGCGCAGTTTACGGACCTGCCATTTGCTGAGCCGCAGAAGGTCAGGCCGGGAACGTGGCAGGAGGCGGTCGTGCGTCTGGATTCGCCCGCCAACCCGCGCAACATCTATGCGGCATACTTCCATCCGATCCAGGAATTCACATTCCGGCTCGGTGTGACCGAAGGTTGCCCGTTGGAGACAGAGTTTTCGGTCGCTGAGATTCGGCTCTGGCCGAAGCCGGCCGCTGACGGGGCTTATGAACCTCGCATCACGCCTCGCAAGAACGGCGGGTTGCGCAAGGCGCTCGTCATTACCCATGCTGCGGCGAGCTTCTATTTCGTTCGCGAAACGCTCGAAGCGTTGAACGTCACTGTCGAGCGCCGTTTCTTCCGCGGCTTGCACTTCCCGATCTTCGGGTTTCCAGCAACCGCACGTAAGCTGCGCGAGTATGACCTCGTTGCGCTGGTGGACGTGGACCCGTATGTCCTGACGCGGTCAGAGATTGAACGGCTTTGTGATTACGCCGCGAGCGGCGGCGGTCTGCTATTCATCGGAGGCGCGAACACGTTTGGGGCTGCCCGCTTCTTCCCTCGAGTGCTTGCGGAAATGCTGCCCGCGACTTTCGAACAAGGCCGTCCGCCCATCGTGACCAAACGCATCCCGGAATTCGGCGAAGCCCACCCCATCACTGACGGAATTGTTCCCGGTTCACGGCGCATCGCTCTGGCTCACAGGCTCACTCCAAAGGCATGTGCGACGGTCGTGGCACGTGCGGGAGAAAAGTCGCCACTGCTGCTCACACGGGGCTTTCACCGCGGGCGCATCGTATTGCTGAACGGTGCGCCGAATGTCGCTGAAGATGCGAACGTGGATTATTTCACCAGCGGCGAATATCGTACGTTGCTGGCACGCACCTGCCAATGGTTGGCAAATCAGCAGCCGGCGGCGAAGGGGCTCGCCGGCTACACGCCAAACCACGCCGATTTTCCAGCAGCTCAGCCGCTTGACCGCACGGGCTTCTTTCCCATCGCATCGTGGCTCCCCACGGGCGACGGCGGTTACCTGCTTGACGAACGCTCACTGCGCGAGCATGTGGATGATCTTTGGGAGCACGGTTTCAACACCGTTGCCATCGGCGGTCTCAGGAACCTGGCGCGCACGCCGTCGTCGAACCGCGAGCGGTTGCTCGATTACGCCACGCGCTACGCCCAGTCGCGTGGCATGGCCGTCATGTTCGAATACACGCACCTCACCGACTTGAAATCGGATGGGCCACCGCGCGTTTGCGTGTTCGCGCCAAACTATAAGGATGAGTTGGCAAAACAGGTCCGTCCACAACTCGATGCCGCAAAGCCCTACGCGCGCGCCCTGAGCGTGAAGATTCTCGACGAGCCGACTGCGGGCGATTCGACGCCTGACTATTGTGAATTGTGCAGGCGCGAGTTCCAGACTCACTACGGTCGGCCGCTCCGCAAGCGAACGGACATCCCCAACGATGACCGCGAGGGTCATCGCCAGCTTACAGAGTTCGTCAGCCATTACGTGGCGCGGGGCTACGATGCCATCCGGCAAATCGCGCGCGAATCATCCGCGACAGCCGGCCTGTTGTTAACCTATATGGGGCCGGGTTTCGGCTACGCGGACACCCGTCGCGGCGTTGAAGACCCATTCGCGTGGTCGCGGGCTGCCGACTTCGTGGACTTCGACGTTTATCCCTACTTCTATCCGGTCTCGCAGAACGTCCGGATGTTGCAGGCGCACTGGTGCTTCGGTGTCCAGCGAGCCATCACCGAACATCTCGACAAGCCGGCCGGTTTCTACGTCGAACTCGACGACCGCAACTACCCATTCCAAATCAACCCGGTCGAGGCGAGCAGCGAATGCGCATGGACAGCCGTCAGCCAGGGTTGCCGCTACCTCAACTCGTTCATCCATGTCCTGTGCCGCACAGGCAGCGGGGCGCGGCCCGAACGATGGGGTCATCTCGGGCACGAACTGCGCAAAATCCGCGAGGCCGGCCCGATGCTGGCGCGCGTCCGGAAGGCGCCATCGCCGCTGGCACTCTACTTCCCCCACGCGCAATGGATGAGCGGCGGGCGGAAGTTCGCGCCGGCTTACAGCTATCAACTGCTGCTGCGCGCGTTTGGCGAGTGCGACATCGCCCACGAACAGGTCGCTGCGGAGCGCGGCGGTTTCGGTCCTGTGAAAATGCTCGCGCTGGTTGAGGCGGATTTCCTGCCGCCCGCCGCGGTTGCGCGCCTCGCCTCATTCGTCCGCGGCGGTGGCACGCTGCTGTGCGACGACACGACGACCTTGCCCGCCGAACTGCGTGACAACCCCGCTGTCATTCGTTTCGCCGGCAGTCTGGAGCAGCAGTTCCGGGACGCAGTAGAGACGCCCAACGCGAAGGCGTGTGCCGATCTGTTGCGGCGCATTCGTGAAGCAACCTCAAAGGCCGGCCTGACACCGCACGCCCGGGCGGACGACGACAACGTGGAAACCAGTGTGCTCACCGGTGAAGGTATTGAACTGCTTGTCGCAGTCAATCACGCCCCGCGGCCCGTGACCACGACCGTAAGACTGGCTGGCCGTTCCGCCCCATTGCGGCTGCGGCTGGAAGCACGAAATGGGACGCTCGTAGTCACCCACCCCGGAGACAACAAGAAACCGTAACGAATCCCCGTGGCACAAGAAACCCGCATGAGATATAGATAGCACCAAAGGCAAAATATGATGACAGGAATGAATGTTCTGCGACCGTTGCTCATGGGCGCGCTGACGCTGGCGCTGCTGCCGTTGGGACTGCAAACAGCGCGCGCGGATTGGCCGGAGTTTCGGGGTCCGTGGGGCAATGGTTATGCCGCCGCGCCAGGCGACAACAAACCCGCCGGCTTGCCGCTCCGCTGGAGCGAGACTGAGAACATCAAGTGGAAGACGGAGATTCCCTATCGCGGCTGGTCCACGCCCGTGGTGCAGGGCGATCAGGTCTGGCTGACCACGGCCACGGAGGACGGCCACGACTTTTACGTCATGTGCTTGGACGCCAACACTGGCAAGGTTCGGTTTAACGAGAAGATTTTCCATTGCGACAACCCCGAGCCGCTGGGCAACGCTGTCAACGGTTATGCCTCGCCGTCGCCCGTGATTGAATCGGGCCGGGTGTATGTCCATTTCGGCTGCTATGGCACTGCGTGCCTGGACCCCCAGACGTGCAAGGTCATATGGCGGCGGCAGGACCTGCCCTGCCGTCATTATCGCGGACCGGCCTCGTCGCTGGTTATTTTTGAGAATCTCCTGATCCTGACGATGGATGGCGCAGACTTGCAGTATCTGGTCGCGCTCGACAAACAGACCGGCAAAACCGTCTGGAAGACAAACCGCTCGGTGAAGTTCAACGACGCGGAAGGTTTTCAGAAATTCGCGAAGGATGGCGACCTTCGCAAAGCACACAGCACACCCTTCATCGCCGACGTGAACGGCCAGCCGCAGATGTTCAGCCCGGGCGCGAAAGCGGCGTATGCCTACGACCCGCGAACGGGCCGCGAGCTTTGGATGGTTCGTTTCATCGCTTGGTCGGCTGCGCCGCGGCCCCTCTACAACCAGGGCCGCTGTCTGTTCATCACCGGTTCGGGCGCGACCGAACTCTGGGCCGTCCGCCTCGGCGGCCAAGGCGACGTCACGGACACTCACGTAGCATGGAAATATGACAAGCACGTGGCACGGACCGCCTCGCCGATCATCGTGGACGACCTGATTTACATGGTCAGCGATGGCGGTGATCTCACCTGTCTCGAGGTCACCACAGGCAAACTCGTCTGGAAGGAAAAGATCGGTGGCAATTACGCTGCCTCGCCCATCTACGCAGACGGGCGGCTCTACTTCCCCAATCAGCAAAGCAAGACGACCGTCATAAAACCCGGTCGCACCTTCGAAGTGCTCGCGGTCAACGTGCTCGAAAAAGGGTGTATGGCTTCACCCGCGGTTTCGGGCAAAGCCATCTTCCTGCGAACCAAGGGACATCTCTACCGAATCGAGGACTCAGCGGCGGGACAGAAATAGCAGCGGGTCATTCCTACCATTTCCGATTGTCCGCGGAGGATCGGCTGCCGGTTTCCTTATGGCTTGAGAGACACCGTCCTTCGCTCGCCAAACCACGTTCGACCTTCAGCATACATCTCGAACGAAATCGTGACGGACTCGTTCGCGGCGGGAATCAAGGTGAACTCCTTGACGCTTGCGTCAGCAAGGTAATCAGCATCGACCGCGATGGATGCCTTGAACTCCACGCCATATTCCTTGCGGCCCGCGAGATAGACGCCGCCTTGGGCGAGGTTCGGTGCCGGCGCGAGCCACTTGGCTTCGCCGAGGTTGCCGATGGACGCGCGGCATCGGACGGGCGCGCCGCGTTTAATGGTCACGACGGCGCCGTTCTTCGCCTCCTGCCACTGGCCGTTGGCATCCTGAATCTCCAGCGAGTTGAACTCGGCATTGAGGAACTTCGGCGGGTTGTGGCCGTTGCAGGGCGTGTTGCCCACCGCAATCAGCGGCGTGTTGGCTGAATCGGTCCCCGTGCCCGCGGTTTTGAGATAAGGCTTCTGTCCGGCCTTCACCGCATCCAGATACTGCTGGCTATAGAGCTGCCACGCATCGGCGTTGTGCGCGTCGAAATCCACTTCCATGAACTTCGACGGTTTCGCGTGAACGACTCGCGAGAACTGCGGGTGCGCCCGGCGCATGATTTCGCACGCGGGCCGTTCCGTGCCATCGGGTTCGAGCACGCCGAAGTCGCTGCGTTCACCTAATCTGAAGCCTCCCGGCAGCCACCAAGGCGCAGCGCCCCGCGCGCCTGACTCAAGGAACATCGCGTAGTAGCTGTCGAACTCTGCGCGCTGCCGTTCCAACTGCTCCGGTTTGATGTGGGTCATGTCCGGCGTCCAGACGGCGTGGAAACCATTTACTGTATAGCCAAACTCCATCCACACGACGGGTTTCTCGCGGCTGAGGAACCGGTAGTAGAGCGTGACCAACCCGCCCTTCCGCAGGTCGTCAGGAGGCGTTGGAGTGGCCCACCCGCCGGTCTGCAGGTTGTAGCCTTCAGGACACATGAAATCCACGTGCTTGGCCACGCCCGCAGAGTGCGCGTGAGCGAAACGTCCGCCGTCAGGAATGCCGCAGGCGCCGAACCGGAACGTGATGAGATGTTTCGGGTCCCACGCGCGCAATTGGCTGATGATCTCGCGATAGCCGCAGCTGAGCCGGTCGCTGAAGAACCGCCGGAACGCCGCCACGGCGCGGTCGTGCGGACCGTGCGTGGTGCAGAGCTGTTGTGACGGTGTCACCACGCAGCCGTCCTTGTCGCGCGTCAGTTTGAAAGCCCAGTCGGTTTCGGCGCTGGCAACCGAACCGTAACGTTCGACGATCCACGCGTTCCAATCGGGCTTCAAGACCTCGGCCGACTGCGCCGAGTAGAAGATCGGTTCCCATGACAACTCCCATGAGAATATCGCCGGATGATCCTTGATGCCGGCAGCCGAGACATAAGCCTTCACCTTCTCGAAATCCGCGCCCGCCAGCGGCCTCGCGTTGTTGAGGAAGAAGAACACCTTCATGCCGTGCCGCTGGCAGCGATTGAGAAAATCATGCAAGTCGCGGAACGCTCCCGGCTCGTCGGGATTCGGCGGCATTGGCGCATGAATGGCGCTAAGGAAGTTGATGCCGATGGATTCCATCCACGCAAGATCGCGCTCGACGACCACCGGATCGTAGATGTCCCGTTGGAGGAAATCCGTCGGCGGCCGGCCGCCCTGGTCGTTGGGCCGATAGTTGATGCCTTTCATGAACCACTTCTTGCCGCCAACATAGAAGTTGCTGCCGCGCACTTGCGCAAACTCCTGCCCCGGCGGCGGCAGGAAATTCACTGAGTGGCTGACCGAGTCCAGCGCCGTGTCGCCATCGAGCAGTTCCGCGCGCACTTCATAACCGCGGCGGTCGAACTTCCCCGGCTGCCAATCCCAACTCACACGTTGCTGCGTGCCTTCCGCGAGCGTGAGCGGACGGCTTTGTTGAAAGACAACCTTCCCACGTCCGTCCACCACTTCGACCCGACCGGTAACACGCCGTTCACCGCGACCGGCGTTGGATGCCAGAAGACCCAACTCAATCTTCTCACCGTCGGGATATGAGAAATAGCGACTGCCGCCCTCGAGCAGAAAACAACCGCGCGCCATTGCCTTCGCCAACCGCGCAATCACTTCGGCCAGCCGGGGTGTCAGGGCGTCAGCCGGGTCAGATACACCGACGTTGGCCCAAAGCGCGCCCGGGAATAAGCCATTGCCGACGAAGAGCGAGACCAGCGCGCCGCGATTGTGTCCGCGGGCATCGAGGGACTCCAAGATCGGCAGCCAACGCCATGACTGGCCGCGGTCCAGACCGCGACCGCTTGCGCGGAGGTTTGTGGAATAGCCGCGGGACTTCCATGGCTGTTTCC
The DNA here is from genome assembly GCA_016235595.1 of Verrucomicrobiota bacterium. Taxonomy (GTDB): domain Bacteria; phylum Verrucomicrobiota; class Verrucomicrobiia; order CAIQCK01; family CAIQCK01; genus CAIQCK01. The sequence goes on along the minus strand of JACRJX010000034.1, from coordinate 38,498 downwards.
AGCCGGCCGGGACCATGCGTTGATCGCCGGCTGCGCGCAATGTCGCGCTCTCGTCAAGCGGGTGCAGATTGTAGGACGGGCTGACACCGTCGAGGTCCGGCACATGTGCATCGAGGTCGCCTGCCCCGGGATCGGTAGCGGTGGCAATGTCCTTGAGCCAGAAAGTGTGCGGCCCTGCTTTGCACTTCGGCGTGTGGCTGGAGGAAAGGCCGATGACGAGATGCGCGGCGTTATACGGGTTGAAATGATCGGCCACGCCACCGCGTTTCGCCTTGGAATCGCGCCAGTGCAGAAAATCCCCCGGTCGCAATAGATAGGGCCGCCACTGCGGCGTCAGTTCGACCGTGGCAATCCAGCGAGAGCCGTCACGCTCCCGAAACTCCAGCGAGAGCTGCGAGGTGGTCGCGTCACCCTTGGCACGGAAAGTGAGCAAAGTCTCGCCCGTGCCGTACGCGTTGGCGAAACTCGCGTCGTAGCCATCCCATCCGTCGAGATCACAGGAAACCTTCATCGCGCCCTTCCCCTCGGCGGCATCCTCTGCCATCGCTGAAGCGCGTTGCGGGTTGCGGCATGAGCGATTCCACGATTTGATAGGTACCCGTCGCGGCTTGATCAGATCGAGAAGAGCCTCGTCGTAGCGTTCGCGTGTGACCCACCGCGCGTCAGGCCCGCCCGGTGACTTCAATAGCAGCTCGCTGAACGCCGGCGCGCCGATGGCAATGAGTTTGCCGCCTGCGCGCAGATATGACATCACCGCATCCGCCGCCGTTGCAGGCAACCGCCGCGCGTCCGCCAACACCAGCAGGTCGAGCGACTCGACGGGAATCCGGCCTTTACCGGTGTCCTCCCAGCGCAGCGGCGTCACACCAAAGCCGGCATTCTCAAGCAAGGCGCAAAGCGGTTTTGCGTCGCCCTCGAACAGCACAGCCGCGCTGCCGGCTTCGCCGCGCCGGAAACGGATGTCCGCCAACGGCGGAGTGCGCACGCCTTCCACTTCGAGCCGGCGAAACGTGCCGCTCATCCCGTGTGACAGAAGCGCAGGCCGCCCGCGACGCACTGCTCTTCCTGATGCAAACGAAAAGCTGCGCCGCCAGAACTGCCCGCCGGCCGTATCGTTGATCTCGCCGACAATGCCGTCTTTCGACAGCGACAGCGTTATTCGATAAGCCGTGCCATAGCTCCAATTCTTGAGCGTCCCCTCGTCCTTGCTGGCCAGCCGCGTATTGCCATGCGCGGATTGCGCTTGGTGGAGGCCTTGATAGTGTTCGATCAGCTCGAAGTAACGGCGACCGTCAGGCCCTTCCACCACCAACAACCGCCAGTCATTGTCCGGGTCTCGCATCAGGGCGAGCCCTGCCGAGTCAAAAGAGCTGCCCGTACGCCGCTCCGGCGTGAAAGTGACAACGATTTTCGCCGCGTCCAGTTCGTCGAGCCTTGCCGTGGCAAACGCGGCACGACCACTGCCCTTGACCCTGCATGAGTGGTCTTGAAACTCCCAGGAACCGCGTCCGTCCAGTTCGTAGCGATGGCGACCGGAGAAATCATCACGAAGCAGCATCTCCAGAGCCGGCATGGTGTTCTGTGCGATCGTTGATTGAAAAAGCGCACAAGCAAGCAACGATGGCGCCAGCGCAAAACGTAAAATATTCATGGCAGTTTCTCGAATACTAACCGAAACGTCAGATGCACGACCAGAGCAACCGTGGACAAGGGAGTGAATCACTGCGCGCACAACCATTCTAGCGTGGCGCGTGAGCACAGATTCGACAGGAGTTGCGTGAGTGTCTTGTCGGAGGATTTCCCGGCAGTGCCGACGAGATAAATACACCCGCCACGACCGTTGTGCTTGTAAGTCAGGAACGGCTGCTCACCGTCGGCCCTGTCCTTCTGGGAACGGTCGGAAATAATGGCGACCTCCGCGGAACGCGCGGTCGTCGCCCGGCCGCTGGCAGGAGTACTGAGCGTGATCCAGCCCTCGGTCGGAAGGCCGGCCGTCAACGGGCATGCCTGGACCACCTTGAGCCGATGCATCAAGGCGCCGGCGTGAGCACGCACGCCAAGCACTGTGTTTTGAGTGAAATCACTAATGCCTTCGCCGTCGTCCACGCGATAGTTCGCGTTGGCGTCGAGCAGCAGAAGACCCGAGCAGGTAATCAGCAACCCTCCATCTCGCACGTAGTCATTCATGCTTTCATACATCGCCTGACTGAACCATTCGCTGCCGGGCGGGATGAAAATGCGTCGATAACGGTTCCGCTCGGCACGATTCTGCGGCAGAAAGATATCCACATCCACCGGTTCCGGCGCCAAACCGGTCTGCTGAATCATCTGGAGCCATGATTTGAAGACGCCTTCCGCGGAACGCTTCGACTTCACCTCGTATTTCTTCGCGTAGTCGAGCACAGCGACTTCCTTGTCACGAGGGACAATCTTCGCATCTTGCGTGCCTTCCTTTTTGCTTGCCGCTGGCTCGCCTAATGCCTCGCGTGGCACTTCGGGATCTTCCACACTTTCCTTGGCCTTCATGCCGGCGAACACGTCGGCTGACGCGTAGAGACCGCGAAGCGCATCCACGGAGTCCTTGGCGCCAGCGGTCAGGAGGAATGGTTGATAGAGGTGCTTGACCTCGATAGGAACACCCGCAGCCAGTTGCGCTTCAGTGAAATCGCCAAGCGTCGTTCCGGTGACAATATCCTTGAGACGGCAACCATTGGTGGGCAGACCCAGTTTCGCTGCGTCCAGCCGCATGGTGGCCTTGCCGTTACCCCAAAACGACAGGCAGACCAGTCCGTCCTTGGCGACGCCTTCCAGTATTCGCAGACCGGTGTTGTCGGCCAGCGTGATCGGCTGGTGGCTGATGTCACGGACGAGGCCAGCAAAGAACGGCGCAGCGTCCTCACTGCAACCGGCAGTGCAGAAGTATGCATTGCCATTCTTGACCACAAGCGGGCCTCCACTGGAGCGATGCTTCATCACCACTTCAGCACCGCAGAGTCGCACCTGTTTGACACTGCCCGACCAGAATTTCCCGCCGCCCTCCGGCGTAAAATAGCCGGACAGCCCGGCGTCGATAATCTCAACGCCGCAGAGTTCGCGCGTGAAGTCTTTCTCGTCCGTGAGGTCTGGCCGTGCGGTCGTCAACGGCGTTGAGATCACCAACAAGTTTCCGCCTTTGCTCACGTAATCTTGAAGACACTGCAACATCGGTTTTGACAGCCCACTGCCCATGTCCTCCGGGATGACGATGAGCGGGTAGCGGAGCAGGTTCTCGGTCTTCAACGCGAACTGGCTTTCCAGCAACAGCCCGTCCACGTCCGTGAAAGTGGTCAACGCGGTCATCAGCGAGCGGACCTTTTTGTTGTATTCCGCGCCCGTCGCGAGCGGGTGTTTCATGATAAACGCGTTCGGGTGGACCGCGACCGCCACGCGGGCCGTGCTGCGGCCGCCCTGCCAGCGCGCCATCAGGCCAACCCAGCGTGCGAGGTTCTCCTTGCCAAAGTAGAGATCCAGTTCCTTCTGCTGCTTGCCGGCGTAGCCGGTGTAGAAGTCTCCATGTTTCTCTGTGAAACCTTTCGCGCCACGATAGTATCGCCGCATCTCCTCCAAATAGACCGGGCCACGATACTCGAAGTAACTCAACGGTCTGCCGTGCATTGCGTAGCTGTAATTACGGGGGAGAATCTGTCCGCGGTAGCTCGGCCCGAAATCAATGCACGCGCCCCGCACCTGCTGGTATGGTTTGCCCGACTCGACGCTGTAGCCGTTGAACCACTGCCGGTCGCAGAACTTCTCCAGCGCAACGATGTCATAGCCCCACTTCCAGCTTTCACCTGTGAACGCTTCCGGCGCGTACGAGCAAAAGTGTGTCATCAACCCGTGTTTTTGCGCAACTACACCTGCCTGCCGCACAAACTCGTTGACGACGTGGTTGCGGAACAGGAAATACCGCCGCCACCATTTGTCCTGCGCATCCACCTTCGGCATCTTGTCACCGGCATACTTCTCACCGAACTCGTGCCGGCAGTATTCCGCGAACTCCGCCACGTCGTCCTCGTGTTTGTCCACTGCCTCGCAACAATCCACCTCGTGCCAGATGATGCCGGCGAGGTTGCGGAACTTGTCGTAGTTGCGCGCGACCTCTTCTATCTCGTCCGTGTAGATCTTGAGCAGTGCCGGATTATTCAGCCCCTCGATTTCGGTCTTCGGATACTTCCCGCCCGGCGGTGTCCACGCCAGCCAGACCTTGATATTGTGCCTGACCGTTTCCTCCAGCAACTCGCGCAGATAGTCCCGCCCTTTCATGTATGGGGAGGTGACGGTGTGTTCGACTGATGTCGGATGCAGGAACGTTCCGCCGCGCCCTTCCTGCTCGAAGAACAAAATCTCTGTCACCCCGACATGCGTTAGGTCCTCGACGATCTTCTTTACGGGAAACGGATCGCCGAGAGTCTTCTCCCAAATCCCCCGCGGCCCGCCCGGCGACATCCAGACGGTGACATCCGCCCCCATGACTGGCAACGTGAGAAAGCACGCGCCCACGACGATCCCCGCCATCGTCTGGCGCAAGTTGGAGGTGTGTTGCCTTGCTCGGGTGAGAGATTCCCACAAAACGTGCCGTGATTGCTCTGTGACGACTGCCATCCTATTCATCGGCGTGGCTCCTTTGTTGGCAACTATTGTAGGCATCAGCAACCGGCGCACAAGGTCAAAGCCTTGGCTGAACGATCAGCCACAACAGACACATTCCATATGGCTTGTCTTTTGTCTGCGCCGGAGTAGAAAGGTCGTTGTTGCTGGAGACCGACGATGAAACAACCGACCGAAATTTCCCGAAGACATTTTCTCCGAGGCACTGGCGCTGCTCTTGCGGGGATGACAGCCCCTTTGCCCGCCGTGTTCGCCGCAGATAAGAAAGACTGGCTCCTGAAACCCTTGGAGACGGACCCGGAAAGCGGGGCCGAGCTTTACCAACTCACGAACGACGAGCGGCCGACCGACGACATCTACGGCGAACAACCCTATGCATCGCGCGAGGGCAACCGGATTGCGGTGGAGCATGCTTCGTCGGACAAGCTAAGCGGTGGAATATCCATCCTGGATTTGACAGACGGCTCGCTCTTTCCAGTCGTCACAAACAAGCCACGTTTCCCCGCATTTCATGCGTGGGGCGAATATCTTTACTACCAGGAAATGGTTGACGACAAACTGATGCTGAAGCGTTGCCACTACGCGAGACTGGTGAAGGAAGACGTCGTGGAACTTCCAACAACCGAGGGCAGGCTCAGTTACGGCACGGTGTCACCCGATCATCGCTACTATGCCGTCAGCGCCCACCCTGAGAGTGGGGGCAGCAAGGTGATCGTCCTTGATCTCAAAACAGGCGAGCGCCGCACGCTTGTCCAAAAGCCGGAGTACTACTTCAAGCACGAGCAATTCTCCATGGACGGCAAGAACCGGGTGCTCATCCAAGCCAACAAGATGCCGGACGTGAAACAGGTGCACCTTGGTGCGCTGGAGGTGGACCACGAGGGCATCCAATGGTTTCCCGCCGATCGGCCCCATACACCTCGCCCAACCGGGCACGAATCCTGGGTCGGACCGGCGGACAGGATCTTGTTCTCCACAGCCAGCGACAAGGACGGCCGCGGCAATGTCTGGATGGCCGGCCTGAAGGATTCGTCACCGACCTTGGTCAGCCAGACACCCGTTCGTTTCTGCCACGTCAGTGTCTCACGTGATGGCCGGTTTTGGATTGGCGATGCCATGTCGGCGGCCGACGTGCCCATCCACATTGGCTCGGTGAAGAACGGAAAGCATCGCCGGTTGGTATTCAGTCGCACCAAGCATGACCGCAAACAGTCGTCGCACACGCATCCCTATCTGACTGCCAACAATCGCTGGTTGATTTTCAACTCGACGCGATCGGGCCGGGCGCAGGTTTACGGCGCGCGCCTCAAGGAGGGTTTCCTCGACAGTCTGTAATCCGTCGTCCCTTCCTCTCCCCCGTTCACTTAAACATCAGCGCCGAATCTCGATGGTGAGCCGGTTGCGACTGTCGCGCCGTTCGTAGCGCATCTGTTCGACAAACCGCCGGACCAGATGGATGCCCAAGCCGCCAATCTCGCGCTCTTCAAGAGGGAGATCGATATTGGGTTCGCTTGCCTTGAGAGGGTCGAATTCGTGTCCGTCATCCTCAAGAAGCAAAGAAAGATGGCCGGGCAGAATTTCCGCGCGCAGGAGGATCTCGTGGACGGCCGTATCATCGTAGCCGTACTTGATAATGTTGGTGGTCATCTCTTCAATGGCGAGGTTGGCAGCGTACGTCGCTTCACCACCCACACCATTCTCTTGAAAGAACTGACCTGCTCGCTCCATTGCGCCGATTAGCTCGGGCAGACGGTTCTGGAAACGCGTCTCGAATATCCTGGCCGGTTCCGTGTTCATCAAAGTGAGGACATGTCTTCAGCAGTCCACCCACCAAGTGTAAACGGGCGGCTTGCGCCAGGCAAATCACGCTTGCGACCCGTCTGCCGGGCAGTCAGTATATGATTCAACTGGCGCGACGACTGTATGGAACCACGGATGAGACGACAATCGAAAAAAACTTATGTGGATCTATTGATCTACGCGTTCGCCGCTGTCGTGTTGGTGGGAATACCACTTGCGCAAGCACAGGAACCGGTTTCTCTGACAAAAGTCACGCTCCTGCCGCAATGGCTTCCCCAGGCCCAGTTCGCCGGCTATTACATGGCGGTCGAGAAAGGGTTCTACAAGCAGCACGGTTTGGATGTCACCGTTCTCGACGGCGGGCCCCGTAAACCGGTTGCCCCCGCGCTCAGGTCCGGCGAGGCCACTTTTGCCACCCAATTCCTTTCCACAGCGCTGGCGATGCGTGACGAAGGTTTGCCGCTGGTTCATCTGGCACAGGTCACACAACGTTCCGCGCTCATGCTCGTGGCGCATAAGTCGCACGGCATCTATTCAGTGAAAGACCTCGATGGCAAGAAGGTCGGCCTTTGGAAGGATTTTTCGGCGCAACCCATGGCGCTCTTCCGCAAATGCAACCTCCGCGTCAAAACCATCGCCCAGGGGCCGATGATCAACCTCTTCATGCGCGGCGGCGTGGATGCCGCTTCGGCCATGTGGTACAACGAATACCATCTGTTTCTGAATTCAGGCCTCAACGAGGATGAGGTCACGCTGATTTTCTACGACCAGCACGACCTGAACTTTCCCGAGGACTGCATTCTTTGCCTTGATGAAACATGGCGCACGCGGCCCGAGGTGTGCCGCCAGTTTGTCCGGGCCTCGCTGAAAGGCTGGCAGTATGTCATTGAACATCAGGAAGAGTCGTTGCGCGTTGTGATGCAACGCACCGAGCAGGCGCGCACCGGCACCAATCGCGCACACCAGCGGTGGATGTTGCAATGCATGTGTGACCTCATCAAACCGGTCAAACCCGCTACCCAAATGGGTGAACTGACCCAGGAAGCTTATGAACGGGTCGTCTGTGAACTGAAGAACAACGACCAAATCAGGTTGGCGCCCGCGTTTGAGGAATTCCATGTTCCGATTCATCCGTGAACGTTTGCGCCTGACACTGGCGTTCAAGCTGGGCTTCCTGGTGCTGGCCAGCACAGGGGCGGTGTTTCTGCTCGCATTCACTTACAGCAACTACATCGCGCGCGGCCTGATGCTCGAAGCCGTCGAGGAAAACACCCGCAACCTCGCTCGAAGCACCGTGAACCGAATCGAGGCCCTGCTGCGCGAGGTGCAACCCCTGCCGCAGTCGATTGCGCACCACATCGCCAGCGAACCCCACACCGAGCAGGAAATCACCCGGATGATCCACCACGTGTTGCGCGCCAGCCCGCACATCTACGGCAGCGCAGTGGCGTACGCGCCGGACGAGTTTACCAAGGGTGTGAGGTCGTTTGCGCCCTATGTGTACCGCAAGAATGGCGGTTTCTCCTTCAAGAACCTCGGCAACGCCAACTATGATTACGGCGCCGAGGACTGGTATCTCATTCCCCGCGAGCTCGGCAAGGCGATCTGGACCGACCCGTACTACGACGAAGGCGGCGGTGAGACGATGATGTGTACGTATTCCGTTCCACTGTTCCGCGAGTCGAACGGCCAGCGCGTGTTCGTCGGCGTCGTGACCGCTGACGTGCAATTGGAGCATTTGGTGGAGATTGTTTCCTCGATCAAACTCTACAAGACAGGCTACGCGTTTTTGTTGTCCCAAAATGGTCAGTTCATCTGCCATCCCAATCAGGACTACGTTTTCAAGGAAAGCATCTTCAGCCTGGCGGATGATCTGGGCGAGAAACAATGGCGCCAGATCGGCATCAAGATGCTGCGTGGTGGTGAGGGCCTGGCGCGCAGCCACATGCCAAACTCCAAATCCATGTCATGGCTCTACTACGCGCCTGTCTCAAGCGGCTGGTCCGTGGGCATCCTCTTCCCTGAAGACGAGATTCTCGCCAACCTGCAAGCCATGAACCGCGTCGTCTTTTGGATTGGCGCCATCGGTTTCGGGTTGCTGCTGGCGGTCGTATTTGTTCTGTCCAGGGGTGTCACGCGCCCCATCCGGACGCTGGCGCTCCAGACGCATGAGATCGCGCGCGGCAATCTCGATCTGATGGTGCCGCCCCTGAGATCCCGTGACGAAGTTGGCGACCTTTCACAGTCGTTCGAGAACATGCGGCTGGCCTTGAAGGAATACGTCGCCAACCTCGCTTCCACCAGCGCCGCCAAGGAGCGCATTGAGAGCGAACTCAAGATCGCCCGGACCATCCAGCGCAGTTTCCTGCCGAAGCGGTTTCCGCCGTTTCCGGACCGGACCGAGTTCGACATCTACGCCACGCTGCAAGCCGCCAAGGAAGTCGGCGGCGATCTCTATGACTTCTTTCTGCTGGACGAGAACCGGCTGTTCTTTTCGATCGGTGACGTGTCCGGCAAGGGAGTGCCGGCGGCACTGTTCATGGCGGTGGCCAAAACACTGATGAAGGGCGTCGCCGAACAAAAACTGACTCCTTCCCAAGTCCTGACCAAGGTCAACCACGAGCTTTATGTGGACAACGAGCAAATGCTGTTCGTCACGGTCTTTTGTGGCATCCTCGACCTGAGAACTGGAGAGCTTCAATTCACCAACGCCGGCCACCCACCGCCGCTGCTCGTGCGCCAGTCAAGCGGCGTATCCTGGCTGGATCTGCCCAAAGGCGTTTTACTCGGGGTTACGGAAAAACCGGAATACGAAACCTGGTCTATTACGCTTGGCCCGCAAGACAAGTTGTTCATCTACACCGATGGCGTGACAGAGGCGAGAAGCGCGACGGGAGATTTTTTTGGCGACGACCGATTGCGTGTCCTGGTTGAGAAGCTGGCTGGATCGTCGCCCAAAGAATTGGTCGAAGGCGTGGTGGCGGAGGCCCAAAATCACACGGGGAAGGCGCCGCAGTGGGACGACATCACGGCACTTTGCATCCGATACCATGGTCACGCCTGAGCGGGCGCCTCTCGGACCATTGTGTCAGCCGAAGCCAATCCACAACCTGTCAGAAACCATTTTTTTCTATTCAAGGTTTTGCACGCTGTCTATAGTGCCGGCCTCTTGTCTGCCACGGGCGCAGGCTGGATGGAGCGCCAAACCCAAACAAAGCGGAAACCAGATTGATGAGAACAGGCACTGCGAAAGCGGTTGCAAAAGAAATCGAAGAATGGTTGCGACAATTCGCTAAGGCTTACTCGCGCAAAGACCTTGACGCCGTCATGGATATGATGGATTCCGGCAGGCCATTGTTGGTGTTGGGATCCGGCCCCGATGAGAAGCAGTTTACGGCCAGCCAACTCAAGAAAGGCTTCCAGCGAGATTTTTCGCAAGCAGACGAGATCGCGATGGGTTTCAAGTGGATCAAGATGGACGCGCAAGGTGACGTGGCATGGTTTGCGTCCGAACTCAAAGTTGCGGTGACCGTCTGCAAACAGAAGACTGTCTATCCATATCGCTTTACGGGTGTATTGGTGAAGGGAAAGCGCGCATGGCGTCTTTGCATGGGCCAGATGGGTCTGGTCGCTGTGGACCAAACCGCCGGTAAATCCTGGCCTTCAACAAAATGATTCAACACCCAGAGAACCACGCCGGTTGGGCGGTGCACAGAACAAACGTAGCCTGGACCTGAACCTGTCATGTGGCAAATCATCAAATCCGTGTTGTTGTCTCTGGGGCTGCTCGGCGCGGCGGCTTTAACCCTGTTGTTGTCGGATCTTCATTCCCGTGTAGGCCAACAAGCCCAGGACTCAGCAACGACGACTCAAATCCCCGTTGTCCTGCTCAAACACGTGTCAAACGTCTTGATGGACGAGGTTGAGCAAGGCGTTGTCACCAGCCTCGCCGCAGGAGGATTCAAAGACGGCGAACGAATCACGCTGACGCGATACACTGCCGAGGGCGATCTGCCCACCGCCAATGCCATCGCCAAACGTATGACGGACGGCAGTTTCAAAATGGCGATCAGCATCAGCACGATGTCGCTCCAGTGCGTGGCCAACGCCAACAGGGATGGCCGCGCGGTTCACGTTTTCGGCGCGGTAACCGACCCGGCGGGCGCGGGCGTGGGCATCCAGCAGATGGGCTCCACCAATAAGCCGCCATGGCTGACCGGTATCGGCACGTTCCAGCCCGTGGCAGAGATTTTCCGTGACGCCAAGCGGCTTTGGCCGGGCTTGAAGGTTGTTGGCCTGGTGTGGAATCCCACGGAACGCAACTCCGAGGCATGTACGGTCAAGGCGCGCGAGGTATGCCACGAACTCGGCATCCAACTGATCGAAGCCAACGTTGACCAAAGCAAAGATGTGCGGGAGGCTGCCGATTCACTTGTCTCCCGCGGTGTGCAGGCGTTCTGGACTGGCGCGGACGTCACCGTCATGAGCGCGCTTGCCTCGCTGGTGGACTCGGCCGCCAAGGGAAAGATTCCCATCCTGTCCAACATGAGCGGGATGGTGCGCGATGGATCGCTCTTCGATCTCGGTGCGAATTACTTCGAGGTGGGCCAGCGCATAGCTGAAATCGCCTGTTCCATTCTCAACGGCCAGAACCCCGCAACCATTACGGTCACCAACTTCATGCCGGAGCGCGTGATGTTGAACAAGCAGGTTCTGAAGAAGATGCGCGATCCGTGGCGTTTCACCGACGACGTCATTGCTCGCGCTTCGCTGATCATCGGCGAGGATGGCAAGGTGGAAAAGGACATCACCAAGCCCGCGACTGCCGCCGCCCCCACGCCGGCCGCAGCCGTGCTGGCCTCAGGCCGCACGCCCAAGATTGGCCTTGCTTACTTTGGCCCTGACGAAGGCACCGACAGCACCATCGCCGGACTGATGGATGGCTTGAGCAAACTCGGCCTTGTCGAAGGCCGCAACCTCACGGTCAAGAAGGTCCACGCCAACGGTGAGATCAGCGGCATCCCAGCCATGCTCCAGTCGCTCGACTCGAGCGACGTGGACGTGATCGTGCCCTTCTCCACGCCGGTGCTCACCGCCGCCTGCTCCACGGTGCGGCGCAAGCCGGTCGTGTTCACCTATTGTTCCGACCCGGTTGCCGCCGGCGCGGGCAAGAGCTTTGAGAATCATTTGCCGTTCGTCACTGGTATTGGGTCGTTCCCGCCGGTTGAGGAAGCGATCACGATACTGAAGCAAACCTTTCCAACTCTCAAACAGCTTGGCACGCTCTACAATAACGCCGAGGCCAATTCGTCAAAGATCGTCTCCGTGCTGCGTGAATTGTGCCGGAAGAACGGCATCGAACTGGTCGAGGCGATTGCCAACAATACCGGCGAAGTTGTGCAGGCCGCGCAATCACTCAGCGCACGCCGGGTGCAGGCAGTCTATCTGCCCGGCGACAACACGGCCTATCAGGCGTTCGACGGCCTGTCGCGGCAATTTGCCGCCGCGCGAATTCCGATGGTGATCGATGCGCCGGAGTTCGTGGATCGTGGCGCCCTGGCAGTGGTGGGCGTCGGCTATCGCCAAAGCGGTTTTGCCGCAGCCGAACCGCTGGTGCGCGTGCTGGGAGGCGAGAAGCCCGCGAAAATTCCGATTCGGAATGTCACGGATATACAAGTCTCTTTCAACATGGACGTCGCACGCAAGTTGGGTGTCACATTCCCGCCCGCCGTGCTGGCCATGCAAACCGCCCGAACCCCCTCCAGGCCAGCGGCCGCAAAACCACTGTCAAAGCGGTGGCGGATTCAGCAGGTGTCCTACATCGAATCGGTCATGGTGGAAGATGCCATGCACGGATTCACAGACGGCATGAAGGAAGCGGGTCTGAAGGATGGAACAGACTTCACGCTGAAGACGCTCAGCGCGCAAGGCGACATGGCTGCGCTGGGTTCGCTCTACGATTCCGCCAGCACCGTCGGCGTTGATCTCTATGTGGTCTATGGCACGCCGACCCTCCAGACCGCGATGCAGAAGGTCCGGCACACCCCCATCGTCTTCACGGTGGTGGCGGATCCATTTCTGGCGGGCGCGGGCAAGTCCGATCAGGACCATCTGCCGAACATCACCGGCGTCTATACGCAGGGTCCTTATCGAGAGATGGCGGAACTGCTGCGGACACACTTCCCGCAAATCAAGCGGGTCGGCACGTTGTTCTGCCCCGCGGAGGTCAACTCGGTCGCGAACAAGGATATGTTCGTGCGAGAGGCCACACGCTGCGGGTTGACGGTGGAGGCTGTTGCGGCCAACAGCGCAGGCGAGTTGTCCGACGCCGCGCTGTCCCTGTGCAGTCGCCGGCTTGATGCCGTCGTTCAGGTCATAGACAACCTGTCTGTCGCTGGTTTTCCCACCATCGCGCGCGCGGCTTCGCAAGCACGCCTGCCGGTGTTCACATGCCCAGGCGGCGCCGTCAAACAAGGCGCGGTATTCGCCCTGGCGCGCGACTACTACGACGCCGGGCGGGAAGCAGCGCTCAAGGTTGCGCGAGTCATGCGCGGCGAGGGCCCCGCGCAGGTTCCGTTTTCACCGCCAAGCAAGGTGCAAAAACTGGTGAACCTGAAGAATGCCCAGAACATCCACTTTGTCATTCCCGACGCGCTTCTTAAGGAGGCAACTCAGGTGACCGACGCGCCCCACCCCTGAACTGCATCACCTATGGAAATCACTCACTCAGCTACCGCTGAATCGACTGAGATAAGGCTGAAAGGCCGAATGGACGCGGTGTGGAGCGATCATGTCGCCCGCGCGCTGGCCGACTGTGTGCGCAGCGGCCAACACTCCATCGCGTTGAACATGGCCGAGGTGGATTACATCAGTTCCGCAGGCATCCGCATCCTCGTGCTCTACTCACGACAGATCAAAACCATCCAGGGACGAGTCACGGTCATCAACGCGTCCGTGAATGTCAAAAAGGTCCTGGAGATGGCCGGGCTCCAGGCGCTGCTTCACGCCGAAACCGCACGCGCGGCAGCAGCGGCAAAGGCCGCCGAGGCCCCCGCGCGAAAGGTTTCAGTCGAGCAGGCCGGCGCGACGGTGGACGTATTCGACCTGCAGGCTGACGGGACACTGCGCGTTTCATGGCCGGGCAATCCCAAGGCGTGGCTCGAAGGCCGGACCGATCCGGCCACTTGTTCCTTGGTCGAGTTCCCCGTCAACGTCATGGGCCTTGGCTTGGGCGCGTTCAGCTCTGGCGACACGTCGGATGGCGAGCGGTTTGGCGAGTTTCTTGCCGCCGCTGGAACGGCCGTGTGCCAGCCAGCCGATGGCTCAAACAAACCGGACTACATGCTCCTGCAAGGTGCGCTGACGCCGACGATCAAAGTCGCCTACGGAATGCTGGGACGCGGCAGCTTCGCGCGCCTGTTGCGGTTCGACAAAGGCCCGCAGCAGCCGAGCCTGCCACTCAGCGCCATTGCGAAGGCGTGCCTCGATGCCGTTCAAAGCGACGCAGCCGGCGTCGTCATGGTGGCAGAGACTGCCGCACTGGTGGGCGCGTCGTTGCAGAAAACACCTTCGGACGCTGCGACCGCGTCCGAACCCGGCAACATCTTTGCCTTTCCTGGAATCCGGGAATGGCTGAGTTTTACGGCCGAAACGGCGTTTGCAAACTCCATCTGTCTCATCACCGGCTTTGTGGCCAGCAAGGCGCGCGGAGCCCAACTGAGCCTGCTCAAGCCGCTGGTCGCGTCAGGCGAGCTTTGTGGGCATTTCCACGCGGCGGCATTTCCCTATCGGCCCCTGCGCAAAGGCAGGGTTGAACTGAACGAGACGGTCCAGCCGCTGTTTGAAAACGAACACGTGCTCGGCACGCTTCACTTGCTGAACGACTGGCGCGAGGCCAGCGGCGCGGGTGAAAGCCGTCTCCTGCGCGGCGCCTGCTGGTGTTCGCCGTTGGTGATTTGAACTTCATGCTGCCATGACTCTTTTTCTCGGAGCACTAACCATCGGATTGATCCTGTCGCTGCTGGCGCTGGGCATCTACATCAGCTACCGCGTGTTCGACATCGCCGACATCACGGTGGACGGTTCAATCACACTGGGCGCGGCCATCTGCGCCGTGCTGATCATCAATCACGTCAACCCGCTGTTGGCCACGCTGGCTGGATTCGCCGGCGGCATGGTGGCGGGCACGATCACAGGAATCCTGCAGGCGAAATTCAAGATCAACCCGCTCTTGTCAGGCATTCTGGTAATGACCGGCCTCTATTCGGTCAACCTGCATGTCATGGGCAAGAGCAATATTCCGCTTCTGTCGGCAGACAACTTCACCACTTGGGCCGAACGCATGGGGCTGTCGTGGTTCGGCGGTCCCGAGGTCAATCTTGGCGGTTGGATGGTCAGCACACGTGATGTGGTGACGCTACTGACGGTGTTCGCCATGATCGTGACTGCCTGCATGGGGGTCTATTGGTTCTTCCGCACTGAAATGGGCACGGCCATGCGCGCTTCCGGCGATAACGCGCAGATGATCCGCGCGCTGGGCGTCAACGTGGAACTCTATCGCATCATGGGGCTGGCTCTCTCCAACGGCTTGGTCGCGCTTTCCGGCGCCTTGCTGGCGCAGTACCAGGGGTTTGCCGACGCACAGATGGGCATCGGCATGGTCGTGTGGGGACTGGCCAGTGTTATCATTGGCGAATCCCTCACCGGCTCGCGCAGCCTCGGTCTGGCCATTTACGGGGCCGTGGCGGGTTCCATCCTCTTCCGATTGCTCGTGGCCATCGCCTTGCGATGGGGGTTGAACCCGAACGATCTCAAATTGGTCACGGCACTGTTCGTCTTCGCCGCGCTGGTGTTGCCGCGGTTGCTGCAACAACGGAAACGTCCCGTTGCCGCGCCAAAAGCCACGCCGTAAAGGAATGCACATGCTCACCGTCCGGAACATCTACAAGACTTTCAACCCCGGCACTGCCAACGAGGTCCGCGCGCTGCGCGGTGTCAGCCTCGATATTCCCGAAGGAGCGTTTCTGGTCATTCTGGGAGGCAACGGCTCCGGCAAATCCACCCTTCTGAATGCCGTCGCGGGCACCTTCCAACTGGACGCCGGCGAAATCCATCTCGCCGGCCAGAACGTCACCCGATGGCAGGAACACCAGCGGGCGCGACTAATTGGCCGCGTCTTCCAGAACCCCTTCACAGGCACCGCGCCCAACATGTCCATCGCCGAGAATTTTGCGCTCGCCACCCGCCGCGGCAAACCACGCGGCCTGGGTTGGGCCCTCAACAAGAAACTCGTGGGTGAACTGCGCGACCGGGTGAGCGAATTGAGGATGGGCTTGGAAGACCGGCTTGGCAATGCCATCGGCAGCCTCTCCGGCGGCCAACGCCAGGCGCTCACGCTTCTGATGGCCACCTATCTCAAGCCGGCGTTGCTGCTCTTGGATGAACATACCGCCGCGCTTGATCCCAAGAGCGCCGACCAGGTCATCCGCGTCACCGAAGAGGTGGTCAAGCGCCACAAGCTGACCACGCTGATGGTCACGCACTCCATGCAACAAGCCGTCAACCTCGGCGATCGCATCGTCATGATGCACCGGGGCTCTGTCGCCTACCGTTTCGAAGGCGCCAACAAACAACGCATGCGCGTGGAAGACTTGCTGGCGCGCTTCGAAGAGCTTCGACGAAGAGAAATGCTGGACGATAGCGTCGCAAGTTTGCTACAGGAGACTTACATATAGGCGGAACTGCGGCACAGCCTGCCCGCATCCCGATCAATCGAACGCAGCGAAAGGACAAACCATGCTGGAGATCATAGTCGAGAACCAACCGGAAGGCCGTGTCCGGGTTGCTCTGAACGGCCGTCTGGATACCCAAACCTACGTCCAGTGCGAGGAACGCATCCGCCCCCTACTCACAGCCAGCACCCGCGTGTTGATGTTTGACATGGCCAAGCTCGATTACCTGAGCAGCATGGGATTGCGAGTGCTGATGAAAACTGCCACGGCTCTCGGATCGCATGGCGGTCGATGCGTTCTCGCGCACTTGCAGCCGCCGATCCGCAAGGTCATCGAGATCGCCAACGCGTTGCCCAAAGAAACCGTTTTCGCCAGTGTCGAGGAAGCCGACCGATATCTGGACCTCATGCAACGCCGGGTAAGGGAAGAGACACAGAACCCCACAAAGCCCACGCTGTAGAAGAATTCGGCCGGGGAAGTTCTTGCGGCCGAGCCGCCGTAAATCCTGCTGTACTCAGTAAGGCGCAGACTTCTGTTTCGCGCCGAAGTGCTGTAACGCCGTCACGACCGCTAACACGCCCAGTGTTTGGACTACCACCAGTGCCGCAACCCACGGCGGCGCCCACAACAGCACCAGCGCGCCCACGCCCAATACTGACGTCAGCAGGTAAAGCACCCACACCGCCGCCACGCGCGATAGTCCAAGCCGCACGAACCGGTGCGAGATGTGGTTTGTGTCGCCGATATAAACCGGCGCGCCACGCCGCCATCGTTGCCACATGACCGCCACCAGATCGAACAACGGCAACGACAGGACGATCAGCGGAATCAACACCGGCAACACCGTCGGGCTGGGGTCGCGAATCAAGTAGTAATGCGGCAGCAACGCCAACGCGCCGAGCAGGAAGCCCACAAGATGACTGCCGCTGTCGCCGAGGAAAATCCTCGCGCGAGGAAAATTCCACGGCAGGAAACCCAACAATGCGCCTGCCGTTGCTGCCGCGAGCGCGGCCGGGAGCGCCTGTCCGTGTGCCACGGCGATGCCGCCGAAGATCAGTGCGCAGATCGCGCCGACGCCGGGGCAAAGGCCATTCATGTTGTCCATGAAGTTCAGCGCATTCATGACCGTCACCAGCCAGAGCACGGTCACCACGCACTGCGCCGCCGGCAGGGGGATGAAGAGCGTCACGCGCAAACCGAAGGCCACCGCCACCAGCGCGATGGCTATCTGGCCCGCGAGTTTTGGCGCGGCCTTCAAATCAAACCAGTCATCCACCAGGCCGAGCACCAACGCCATCGCGCCGCCAGCCAGAACACCCGTCAGATGCCGGGCATCCCGCGCCAGTCCTGGCGCGCCAGCGACCCACAATCCAGTCAAGACGGCGACAAACACAGCCACGCCACCGAGTAACGCCACGGGTTCGGCCTGAGTCTTGCGACCTCCTGGGGCATCCAAAAACCCCAACCGGCGCGATGCCAGCCGCGCCACCGGCGTCAGCGCGAGCGCAACGACGGCCGCAATCACAAAGCTGAGAACGGGAATCGAGTTGCTCATGAGCCAGAAGTTCCACCAGAGCGATACAACTCATCGAGTCGGTTGACCATTGTTTCTATTGTGAAATCCTGTAACACACGCGCCTGTCCACGTCCGCCCATGCTAGAGGCCATCGCCGGGTCGCGCAATAGCCGTTGCACCCGATCCACCAACGATGCACAGTCGCCCGGTGGAACCAGGAAGCCGCTCTGGCCGTCGCTAATAACCTCCGGCGTGCCGTCCAACGCGTGAGCCACGACCGGTTTGGCGGCAGCAAGCGCCTGTACCACAGCGCGCGGCAGACCTTCGCGCAACGAGAGATGAACAAACACGTCTGCGCTGGCGACGCATTGAGGCACGTCCGCCGGCGGCACCAGTCCCGCAAAGTGGACGCGTCCTTTCAATTCGGGTTCCATGGCCCACGCCTCCAACTTCACCCGCCACGGACCGTCGCCAATCACCAGGAACCTCGCCTCCGGCAAGGCGCGCGCCATTTCAAAAAACATCTCCCATCCCTTCAACTCAAACAGCCGTGCCATCTGTGCCACAATCGGCCCTCCTGCCAGCTTCGCGCGAAGCACTGTGTCCGGCTGCGCGTTTGCGAAGCATGCCACGTCAAATCCACTGCGTATCGTGACATAGTCCTGCGCGCGCCCGATACCGGCACCGAGATATTGCCGGCTCATCGCGTCCGCGACAGACACAAATCGCGTCGTAACCCAGCCAGCGACCCGTTCGGCAAGCGTGAGCGCCGCGTTGGCCACCGCACCTTGAAATGTTCCAAAAGATGGCCCGTGGATGGTATGGACGATGAACGGCACGCCTGCGGCACGCGCCGCAAGTCTGCCAAGAAAGCCCGCCTTGCCGCTGTGAGTGTGAACGATGTCGTAACGGCCTCGCCGAAATTGCCGGACCAGTTCAAGAAACGCTTGCGCGTCATAGAACGGGTTGATGGAACGGCGCAGCGATTTCAACCAGATCGGTTCAACGCCCGCGCGCCGCGCCTGTTCAAGTAACGAACCTTCTGCGCCCGTTTCGATGCCACTGATGAGGTCAACACATTCGTAGCCCGGCAGCCGTCGCAAGCCAATCACGCTGGCCAGGGTGTTTTCCTGCGCCCCGCCAACGATGAGTCGTGTGATAACATGACAAACGCGCACGAATGATCTCCAGTTTGCTCAGCGACACTAACCCGGCGCTTGCGTAAAAGTCGAGGGACGAACCTCTGCTCGCAAACCCAGCGGTTCCGCACATCGTCCAAACACCACGCCCGGCCTTACTGCAATTCCGTTACCTCAATCTCCTTGAACCGAATGCGCAACTCGTCGCCGCTATGAAGTTGTAGCGCAAAGTGGCCCTTGAGGCCGACGCGGTGGACGGCGTGCGCGGCGTTGTCCAGTACTCCCCTGCCCTCCCATTCGGTGACGGGAACGCCGTTCAGGATCGTGGTGACGCGCGTGCCGTGGCAACGCAGGGTCAGCGTGTTCCAACCGTCGCCGTCAGTGGAATACTTGAAGATGTGCTGCGCAGGCTTGAACGCGGGATCCATCCGCGAGTTTTTCAGGCTGGGTGAAATCCAGCGCCGTTCCTCGCGCGTCTCGTCGTAGATAAGGCCCGTGCGCCACGACATTGCGGCGGGTGAATGAATGTCCACCTGTGGGCCGTCCAACCAACCACCTTTCCAGCCCTCGTCGTAACGGCTGCGGAACTGGAGCCCACTGTTACCGGGCGACTCGCGGAACACCTGGAACTTCAGCCGCAACTCAAAATCGCCAAACTCCTGCTTGCTGACGAGCCAGACGTAGTTGTGCTCCTTGCGGCCAATGGAGTCACACTGGATCGCGCCGTCCGTCACGGTCCAAAACGTCTTCTCCTTATCAGCCGTCTGACACTTCACCATCCAACCGGAAAGGTCCTTGCCGTTGAACAGCGAAGTCCATTGCCGCGTTGGCTCCGCACCAACTGTTGCTGACAAAAGCACTTGAATTGTCAGACAAACAGCGGAAATTGCGGCCGTTTTCATGATGATATTCATGGCATCAAACCTCAGTTTCTGTCGCTTGTCAGAGCATAACGTGTGCCGCTTGTTCGCTCCACACTTCTTCACATCCACATTGGACGCCTCAACAAGGCCCGTTCCCGGGGTCGGCGGCAATGATACTTTTGTCGCATCGGGTATGGCTTGCAAGATTACGGCGTCCTGCCGATACTTAACACAGTTACAGCAATTGGAATGAACACTCTAAACAATTTTGCAGGACACCACCCGCGCGGCACCCCCCCCCCCTCCTAGCCGCTCGTGCTCCCCCCGCCGGCAAGACGAGCCGGTCTGGCGTTCTGTATCGTCTCGAAAAGCCTCGACCTGAAAAGGTCGAGGCTTCTTCGTTTATAGAACCGGAGTTGCAATCCCTCGTTCACGCCGACTACACTCGGCCCCGCACATGAAAATGACCTCCATCCTGACGTTTGTCCTCGGTCTATCGTTGCCCTTGGTTGTCGCCGAGGAGGCCACGATCAAGATCGATACCGTCACCAAGCCGACTGTCGAGGTCAGTGCCAAGCTGTTTGGCGGGTTTCTCGAACATATGCACTCTTGCATCGAGGGCGGTCTGTGGGCGGAGGTGCTGCCCGACCGCAAATTCGCCGACCCAGCAACCGCGGATGCGCCTATGGGAAGGTCTTGGCGCGTGATCGGCGACCCCGCGAAGGTCGCCCGTAAGAATAATGAGGTTTACCTGAGTCCCGGTGGCGGCGAGGTGGGTGTGGAGTTGACGGGTATCTACGGGGTGCCCGGGAAGCGTTATCGCGGCACGGCATTCATCAACACAGAGCAGTTCAGAGGAGAGATTGAGTTTGCCTACCTTCACGGCAACCGGGTGATTTGCCACGGCAAAGCCCGCGTGCCGCGCATCAAGGGCCGGTTCGCGACGCAGGTGCTGAACGCCCCGGCTGAAATCGCGCCCGCCTCCATGCGGTTCATCGTGCGTGGCGAGGGAACCTTTGTGATCGGCGCGCCGTCGATGATTCCTTCCGCGACGACGGCAGGAATGAATCCCGCCGTGGTGCCGCTGCTGAAGCAACTCAGCCCGACCTGGCTGCGCTGGCCGGGTGGGAACTTTGCGCAAACGTATCACTGGCGCGATGGCATTGGCCCTCGCAACGACCGCCCTGCCCGCGCGAACGCCGCATGGCCGAAAGGCCCGGTCGAATCGAATGATTTCGGCACCGACGAGTTCATCTCCGTTTGTCACGCGCTGCACGCCGAACCGGTCATCTGTGTCAACGTCGGTGGCAATGGGGCGACGGCACAGGAGGCGGCAGAGTGGGTAAGGTACTGCAGGCGCCGCGGCCACAAGGTGAAGTATTGGGAACTCGGCAATGAAATCTATGGCCACTGGGAAGTCGGACACACCAACGCCGCTGCTTATGCGCGAACTTGCCTCGACTACATCGAGGCGATGAAGGCTGCCGACAAAAGCATCAAGTTCATCGCCGTCGGTCACGACCTGAATTGGAACCGTACGGTTCTCAAGCAGATCGGCGGACAGATTGAATACCTGGCCCAGCATCTCTATACGAACCACGGCGAGTTCGACGGATTGATGGCCGAACCACTCCGCTACGAGAAGTTTCTCAACGAACTGAAGGGGATGATTCAAACAGAATGCCCGGGCCACAAGGTGCGCGTGACGTTGAACGAATGGAACCTCAACGACAAAGGGTTCCACAACTGGTCGAAGGCTGCGGCACTGTTCGGCGCGTCAATGCTGCACATGCTGGCACGGCAGGAAGGTTTTGTGGACTATGCCTGCTCATCGGACCTCATCAACGGCTGGGCCGGCGGCGCTGTCCAGTATGACAAGGGCCGCGCGTTTCTGACGCCGCTGGGCGACGTGCTGGCCATCTATCGTCAACGGATGGTTGGCAAGAGGGTCGCAGTCGCTTGCGACAATCCATCGCTTGATGTGCTTGCCGTCCGCAACAACACGGGCTCGAAATACAGCGTGGCTGTCCTGAATCGCGATCTGAAACGAGAGTTCAACCTGTCCCTTGATTTCGGCAAATGGAAGCCGCATGCCGCCGAGGAATGGACGCTTGCGGCTGACGTACCGGCAACGAAGCGCGATTTCGAGAATCCCACCGCGTTGGCGCCCCGCACGCGCAAACTCACCCAAGGGCTTGCGGCCTATCAAATCACCGCCCCTGCCCACTCGGTTACCGTGGTGGAGTTCCGACGGTAGCATCAGCTTGTGCCGACCATGAAACGTGCAATCCTCACCGCCGTCTGGCTGGCAACTATTCTGATCGCTTCAGGCGCGTCGCCTGAAGAAATCGCGCCGCCCGTGCCGATTAACAACGACCGCGAGTTGTTTGACGCGTTTGCGCTGGACCGGCCCGAACTCGCTGCCGTCAGAATCGCCGTCGAAGCGAAGGATTTTTCCGCAGCCAAGAGCGCGTTACTGACGCATTTCCGGCAGCGGCGCTCGCCGGTCTGGTTTCTAAACTGGTGGGAGAAACCCGCACAACAAGCCCAGACACCACCGCGGGCGTTGCTGGAAGCCGCGGAGGCCATTCTCAGCCACCAGTTCAAGACCGCGAGCGTTGCCGTTCGCTTCCAAGGACCGATCGACTGGCAATACCTGCCTTCCAAACTGCCGGATGGCATGCCGGACTATCAGGTGCCGCTGGTGCTCTACATCAATCGCTTCACTTGGTGGCGTGACATCCTTGGCCCGGCTTACTGGGCCACCCGCGACGAACAATATGGCCGCGAGTGGGCAGCGCAGGTCCGCGACTGGACCACCCGCAATCCCGCAGCCTACGTGTTTAACGAGCGCGCCACGCCGTCGCCGTGGCGGCGTCTCACCGCGGCTTACTCGATGCCCATGTGGATTTACGGCCTGAACTACTTCCTTCAATCGCCTTCCGTAACCCCGGACACGCTTGCCGCATTCTTCAAAGGCATCATTCAGAAAGCGCGTTTCAGCATCCGTAATCCCGACGAGGTGAACCGGCGGCTCGTGCAGCTTGAGGCGGTTCATGCCGTTACGACCTTCTTTCCGGAGCTGCGCGGCGCGGCGCGCTGGCAACAGTGGGCGCTCGACGAAACCGAACGGTTCATCGCGAACGAGATTTATCCCGACGGCGCGCTAAAGGAACTCGCACCGGGCTATCAGAGCGTCGCCATCGCATCGCTGCGAAACATGACGGCCCTTGCCGCGATCAATGGCACGCCCCTGCGTTACACCATTCGCGACGGGTTGGCGCGCGCAACCGAATACCTGGCTGGCATCACGCTGCCCAATGGCACGGTGCCCGCCTTCGGTGACACTTGGGCGCCTGCATATGTCGCCCCTGAACTGCTGCGAACACTGCCGTTCTATCCACCGGAAAAAGGCGAGCGCCGCCGCGAACAGTTGCGCTATATGATTACGCTGGGTCGCGAAGGTGACGCCCCCACGCAGGCCTCCACCGCTGCGCCTTGGGCCGGCATCTATGTCATGCGCGGACTCGGGCGCACCAATGTCACGGCTCGCGCCTACAACGAGCGCATTCCGCCCGGCGCGGGCTGGCGTCCTACAGACCTTGCGTTGGCATTCCGGGCCGGACCCTTCGGCACGGAACACCAGCATGAGGACAAGCTGAGCTTCGTGCTCTATGGCTTCGCCAGCCATCTGCTAGACGAAATGGGCGTATACAGCAACTCGCCGGGTTTCTGGCGCAATTACTTCGCCAGCACGATCACGCACAACACCCTCCTCGTAGACGGTCTCGGCCAGAATCGCCGCGCATGTCCAGCGTCATGGGTCGCAAAACAACCCCTCGAAAACAACTGGATTGCCAACGACGCGTTCGATTTCGTTTCGGGTGTTTATGAGGATGGTTGGGGGCCACAGAATCTGCGGCACGTAACGCAACGGCGTGAGATCTTCTATGCGAAGCCGGACTACTGGGTTCTGCATGATGTGTTAACGGGAAGTGGAGAGCACACTTACGAGGTGCTTTTTCACTGGCTGCCGCCCAATAACGTTGAGATTCACGACCAGACCAAGGTCTGTTACAGCACGAACGCAAACCGCCCCAACTTGGCCATCTATCCGGTGGACGCTGACCTGCAGACTGAGTTGCTGCGCGGTTGGCAACAATCGCCGCTCGATCCCTCCAGCCCGCGCCAAGGCTGGTTCTCCCCTGGCTTTCAACAAGTTGACCCTGCACCATGCACCGTTATCCGCCGCCGCGGCCCCGCGCCGCAGGTGATTGAGAGCATTCTCCTGCCCGCGTTGCCACGGGACACGCCCGACATTGCAGCCCAACGGCTCGTTGTAACCGACTTGGACAACCGCGCGCTACGGCGCACGGAGGTGTGTGCTCTTCGGATCTACACGCGAGCCGGCGTGGATCTCTATGTGAACGATCTGCGAGCTGAACACGTCACCGGCACGCAACCGCTGCCCAAACGGATCAACGCGGGACGGTTTGGAACAATTGAGTTCAGCGGTAAACTGCTTTTTATCCGCCTCAACACTGCGGCACAACCACTGCTCGTCCGTTACACCGGTGACACTCCGCCTGTCCGGGAGGGCCGCGCGATCGAACCGCGCAAGCCCTGAACGCGCTGTACCGCAGCAGTTTCTCACAACAACGAAACGGCTCCAAACGTGCTGCGGGATGCCGCTTTCGCCGGGTAACTAACTGTCAGGGAATCCCTGATTACTTTTTCCGCATCCTCCCGACATTACAGCTCACGTCCCATGGCGTAGATTTCGGCCACGTAAAGACGTAAATAGAGAGAGTCCGTTTGGAGTAGAAAAAGAACCCGGCGCGAAAGCGCCACCAAAACAGAAAGACAGGAATCGATGAAAGCACTGTTACAGAAAGCAGCAAAGCGTGGCCAATCCTTGGTGGAATACGGATTGGTACTGGCATTGATCGCCATCGTTGCCATTCTGGTCGTCAAGGCCGTCGGCACGCAGACCACGAGCACGTTCGACAACGTCCAGAGCCAGATGTCGTCCGCTGGCGTTGCGAGCACCTCGCCCACTGCCGCTAGCTCGTAGTATCCCGATGGCGAAGCGCTCAACGCGCTTCGCCAAGAGTCAAAGATCTAGCCGGCGAGGCCAAGGACCATCGGGTGCCCTCCTCAGGCCCGTTCCCTCCATGGTCCTCCTCGCCGGCACTCCGACGGGAAAAGGTTGATCTGGTACGATCTGAGGCGATGTGGGTGGAAGTAGCCTTATGACAGCCAGTTAGAACAGGGCTTGCAGAATTGACGGCAAGGCTGAGTTTTGGGGTCGAGAAGCCATGCTCAAAAGGGTCAGTTTTGAGATGCAGCAACGGCGCCGCGGGCAGCCAGGACACCGATCGCTTCTTCAATGATCGCAGCCAGGCGAGCTGGAGTCCAATCTGCATAGTGCAATTTGATCCGGCGTTCGAGATCTTCGCGGGACGTGCTGTCCAATACCATCTGCCGAACCGGCGCGAGACTGCCGCGGAACGCTTGCGCCAGGTCTGCGGAGCGGCCGCGGGCCTCCAAATCAACCACAGCCTGGTCGGCCTCCGCGAGGTTTGAGACTGTGAACAGCCTGGGGTGAAATATCGGCAACGGCGCGGCCGGAGATCCGGATCGTTGGAGGGCAATGCCAGATTGTTCGGAGATCGAAGCGAGAGCATCATCAGTCGGTTCGAGGCCGGCGTCCTTGAATGACTTCAGCATCTTGCCGAGCGCTTCTTGTTGATCGGCTGTGATGATGCCGAAACTTGGAGTTCCAATCGCGCCGCTGAGACCATTGATTCTGGAGAACTGCGCGAAGAGCTGAGTCTTCAGCGTTCGAGCAACGGCGTGTTCATCCCAGAGCGTGAACGCTTCGAGCACCTTCATCTGCGCGCCGCCGACACCACTATTCATCCCTCCACCCTGTTCGGCGTCGGATGTCGCAGTCTGGCCGAGGATGGTCTGGGCAATCTCCTTACGGCCGACATCGCGAAACACTTTGAAGGCGTCGCCGGATGCGCTGGCCGCGGCCTGCATCAATTCGACTTCGGAGTTCTTGCTGATGACCAGGCCGCCAAGGCGGACGGCCAAAGCGAATGCGCCTTGAAGGATGCGCCGGCTTTCGTCGTCACCTGGGTCAAACTTTCCAACAGGGAACGGGGAGCCATATTTGTTTAGGAACGTCGCCCACCAGGTCCGGCCCATATTCATCAACAACCACCACGCAAGGATCGAACGCATTGGCCCACCCCAGTTGTCAGGCAGGCTCAGCAGATGGCCGCGGTGGATAATATATCGGTCGGGATCTGGCTCATGTTTCGTGCCGACGATCGCGCCGTCCTTGTCGGTGTCCAGGATCATCAACCGTCCGGTGGAATAATCCAGCAAATGAGATGGGACATGCTGAAGCCTGGAGAGTTCAAATCGTAATCCAGGCCGCGAGCTTGGCCGCCAGATTTTTTCCAGCACACTGACCGGCCAGAAGTGGCCATCCATCATCGCGGCGAGAGCATTCAGCCAGGGTGTAATCGGCTCAAGTTTATTGGTGGGATCAATAACAGCGGGAGGCTGTTCATCATAGACCTCGATCATCTCCAGACAACGCGCGGCAAGGTTCACATCGTCGGCACTGTTCTTATCGCGCGGAGGGATCGAGATTGGATTTCCAAGAACACACAACTTCCGCGTACCGATCAGCGTCTGAATGAATCCGTCACTGATTACCACGTCGCGCAGCAGTGCAAAATACTCAGACGTGTTTCCCGCTTCGGCGGATCTGAAGATGGACATGAGCTTGTCAGCCGTCAGCGTATGCGCGATCGCGGACGGTTGGTAGATGTCGTTTACCACCGTGATGCGGTCGGTCGGCGGGGCTTTTGCCGACGGCTCAGCGGAGAAAGTCGCAACCGTTTTCGGCAACGGTTTATGTCTGCGTGGTAATTTGGAACGCTTCATAAAAGTCTCCGATTTATGGTTCGCACACAATGTCTTCAGCCCTTCGGATTGCCTCGCAAAAATACTGATAAGCAGCCGTTCTTTTTTCCTCCGCAGTTTCCCCAACGTCAAAGGCCCAGACGTGCAAGGCATATCCCCAGTGAGGCCATGTGTCGCCAGTCTCTTCTCCATCAGGGCAACGGCATCCGCCGAACACGTAGGCATACCACCGGCCGTTGGGGTCTCGGAATCTGGTGAACGGAACCCTGCTCTTCCCAAGAGCGTAGGGGTGAATTTCCACCCAGATGTCAACATCGTTGCGTTTCCCGCCGCTCCATATTGCGATGTCGTGCAGCGAGAATGCGCCTTCATCCCACACATCCCCGGCCATGCTTTGGAAAAACTCCGTCAAGGAATAGTCCGCTCTGTCGTCGAGGGGGAAGTTGACCGCATCATCCTGGCAGGCAACAAGCGCGGCAACGGCTGTTAGAGCCGGCCCCAAAATCCTCAGCTTAATGCGAGGCCATCCCTTATACATAGACAGTCTCCGGTTTGCGTCCTCGGTCATCGTCGTGGACCGGGCGGTTGAAGTCTTGTCCGGGCTTTTCAGGAGTCGCGCCGACGGCGACGGCCTCGGCGGAGACGGGTCCTCCGAAACCATGCAAAGCGTCTTCCCCGTGCTTCGTTGCATCGAACGTGTCGCCATGCTTTCCGGTGTGGTCGGGTTCGCAAGTGAACAGGCCACGCTCTTTCCGGACCAACCGCCAGTCCTCGCGAATGTAGCGGTCTGGCGGCAATGTGAGTTTGTTGTCATTGAGCCGTCTAACCAGCCGACCATCTAAAGCCTGCTTCCGTGTTATTCTGTCCGGCTGTCCGGCGATCTGGATAGTCTCTGAAGCCACAACCAGTTGTATGGGGCACTCGCCACGAAGTTCGCGCGCGGCACGAGCAGCGAAGAGCCTCTCATTCGTAGCATCAATGTTGAGCTGTCTGGCGCGACCACCTTCCTTGCGGGCCTTGATGGCTCGTAGAATCGAACGCACCCGCTCTATCTGTATGAGGTCGTCCGCAGTCTTCCAGATGAAGACGGCGCGGACGATCGTGTCGCTGCCATCCTCTTCGCACACAGCAAATGCGGAAGGGTTGCTGGTGGCCTTGGTGGTTGTGGCGATGTCCAATCCAGTGCCAACGCGGCCAGGACCGAGATGCGCGCTGAGCCAGCGCAAAGCAACGTCCATGTCCGATTCGTCATCAATGCGGAAGAACTGGCACTGGCCCGCGCCGCGGGTTTGGGCCGATTCAAGCCACAACAGCGAGCACGCGGCTGTTCCACCGAAGACGAACTTGCAGCCATAGTTCCGGTCGAATGCGTCCTTGTCCGGATCGCGCTGGCGGGCTTGAGATGGAGACAATGCCTCGCCAGTGTCATCATCATATAATGGGACGCCACCGGCAAAAGCATCCTCGGCGGTCACGCGAAGAACCCAGACATTCAACTCACTCTTGTACCAATGACCCTTTGGCTCTGGTGGCGGGTCGAAGCCAGGCGGAGGTGCGAGCAGCTCAAATGAATAATGTGCGTCATCAGGCGGAGGCGTTGTGGTGAGCAGGCAGCGGAAGCTCGGGTTTGACGAGATGATCGGCTTGACCGCCTCCCATACATCGCGGAATTTTCGGACGCGCCCAACCTCATCGAGAATCAGGTCGCCGGTCTCGCCGACGGCCTCCGGCGTAAGGGCGACGACCTTCGTGCGCGAGTAGGTTGTTCGGTCATGCCAAAGCCGGAACTCCAACTTGGACGATTCATAGAGTTCCGCCCAGTCGTATTCCTTGATGCCATCGAGGTTGTGGCCGCGATCGTCCGTTGACTCCAGTCGCATCTTCGCGGCGGCGACGCGGGCCGCTTGGATTGCGAAACCTTTCTGCAACTGCTGCGCTTCCTTACGCGTCATCTCCCGGCCGAGATCCAACTTGACCGAGCCGAAGATCACATTATGCCCGCGCACGGCCATCATTTTGAAAATGCTGATGTCCGCGGCGACAGTCGTCTTTCCGTATTGCCTGCGCGTGATGAGGCCGCAGATCCTATGTTCCAGCACGCCGCGCATGAACTCCACCTGGCCCGGCCGTCTGATGAATGCCGGCTGCGCGGGAGGTTTTGGAAGGCTGAGCGTGTCAGGCATGGTCAGTCTCCGACATGGATTATTGGAGGCGCGGTGGCAAATGCCTGGCAACGGCTGTCCGCCCCGATCCGCGCCTTCGATGGAGATTTGCAGTTGCCGTGGGCGTTGTTCCACATGCAGTCAACGGCCAGACAGTTGAAGTCTTTCCAGCTCGTCTCCGCGGGATGACTGGACGGCCGACGGTGACGACCGATCAGTTGTCGAAGAAAATGGCCCATCATGTCTCCTCTGTGAACCGTTCAGGATAGAGACTCCGGAACACAGCGCGGTCGAACTCGGCTCGCTCGGAGAGGGTCAATCTCATCCGTTGATACCACAGAGGGACGGTTTCCTCTTCGTCATCGCCGGCGCGAGGGCATGGCCGTGCTGAGTTTGGTTTTGTTGACGGTGGCATATCAGGCCGTGGCCTTTTTGCGATTCGTCCAGATCTCGCCGAACATGACCTGGCCGAGGGCCTCGATCTTCTCGGCATTAGAACCCGAACTGTCGGCGATCTGCTGGGCACGCTTCTCCTGGATCAGAGAGAGGGTCTTCTCCGCGGCGGATTGCAACAGGATGGCCACCTTTGTTTCCTCCATTGCCAGGCGGCGGTCATCGCGGGCGCCGTCCTTTTCCTTGAGGTCGAGTTTGCGCTTCTCCTGGTCGCCGGCGCGGATCGTCGCAATGATGTCGCCGAGTCGATCGATATACTCCTCCGGGGTGGAATCCTTTAGAGCCATGATCTTGCCGCCGAGCATGGCGATAAAGCCTTCTCCGAATCCTGCGCCAGCGGCTGACGCCGCGGCGAAACACGCCACGGCACTCTTCTCAATTTCCTCGGACCCTTTCTTCGCGTCCACCCAGTCCTTATATCCTCCGGCTCGCCAGTCGCTCAGGTTCTGTGCGGTGATCGGCTCACCGTCGAACTCGGCATTGAGAATCGCCTTCATCTCGGGCAACGAGTTCAGCCAGGCGCGGATCTTCGTGCCGGAAACGCTCGCTTCCAGCTTCGTGTTCAGATCGTGGCGGAGCGGAATCGACAGGCGCGCGATCTTGCTGCGGTGAATCTTGGGCCGCTTGCCGAAGGTTGGATTCGGAGTGGTCATGAGAGTGACGGGTGAATCACTTGGCCTCGTTCATCTCCTTTTCGAGACGGCGGTCGGCCAGGGCGCGGAGGATCTCCTGCATCCTGGCCGGCGGGACGAAGTAGCCCTCGATGCCGTCAAGCGTCGTTTTTTGGATCAGCCGGTCGGCTGGAATCACGCGCGGCTTTGTCGTCGAGCAAGCGGTCGGCGAGATTATTGACAGCGTCAGCATCGCCGCCAGCAACAGCCTTGTCGGCAGCTTTGATGGTTTCTTCATGGCTTTTACGAGCCTCCTGTTCGAGCGCGCGCCTGGACCGTCCCTCGACGCGTTCCTCGGTCTGCAATCGCTTGATGCCCAGCCACTCGGCCGCCACGCGCAGCACGTTGTTGATGATGTCGGCGATGGGAATAGGCATGTGCAAAGACCGGAGACCGAAGACCGGGGATCGGGGATCGGAGACCGGCAAATCGCTATTTTTTGGTTTCAGCCACGGCGGCTTCGATGGCCAGGTTCAGCGCGTTCTCGCCCACGGACTTGCCGAACTCTTTGCTCAACGTCTTGAAGACGTATTCGTATTTCTCGCCTCCGCTTCCACCCTTCGCATTGGCTTCGGCGACGACCGTGCGGACAGTCGGCAGAATCTCCGCCGCGGCCTTGGCGACAGAGGTCTTGAGGATGGGGATGAATGCCTGGAAGACATTCCAGGCGATCTGGCAGAACTTGGCTAACAGGTTTTTCAGGACGGGCATTGTAGTATCTCCTATATATATGGGTTGTGGTTACGGACAGTGATTGGGGTCGCTATTCCCCGCGCTCGTGCGCGAGCACGCCGGCGGGCGTGATCTGATAGGACTTCCGGGACCCAAGCGGATCAGTGGCGACTTTGATATGGGCGACGCCGACCAGGAACTCCGCCTCGGTCTCAATCTCGCGCTCGGTCCACTCGGGACCGTCGGGGTTGAAGGTGGCGGTCAGGTGCTTGTCCCGGTTTAGTCCGAGCGTGAGGTCCTTGATGTTGAACGCCAGCAGACGGCGGCCCGCGAGGTATTCGCGGATGGCCCGCCGGGTGTCGGCGGCTCGAAGAGCTTTGGGGTCTGGCATGGTGCCTCCTCTATGGCAAAGGTTTCTTGTCGCGGGCTACGACATCGCGGACGGCATCGAGCATTTCAGCGCGTCCCTCCAGGCGTCCAAGCGCGCGGGTGAGATCGAGACAGACGGTTTGCAGCGTCCCTTTCAACGAGTTGATCTCGCCCCATAGATCCTTCATGTTCCGCTGCCGGTCCTCCTGGATCTTTTTAATATCGTCGGTGGCGAACCCGAGATTCTTCTCGCACTGCACCTTGCATGTGCCAAGCGCCGCGGCGATCAGCTCATCCATGTTCTTCTGCGGCTTTACATCAGACCAAATGCCGGTGAGCAGCTTGATGGCGCCGAGGCCGCCCAAAATCATCCCAACGGTAATGACGGTGTTATTGTCCAGGGCCGACGCAGCCGCTTGGGCGAGAAGTAGTGCAGTCATGTCCGCGGCACAGTAGCGGACATGCAGCCGCGCAGTCGCGCACGGCTGGCAAAGGTGTCAAAGGGACGGAGGACAGAGGACGGAGATCAGAGATCAGAGGACAGAGATCGGGGATCAGGGGCGGAGGCTTGGATCAGAGGGCCGGTGTCAGTGTAGCTTCACTGATGGCTTCGCGGCGGGCTTGGGTTTCTCAATTGAAGAGACAGTTCCGAGGTCTGTTTTCTTTTGATTGATAGCGGCGACGCCCCAGTCCGCCGATGCAATCGCAAGAATCCCGCTGTTAAATTGAAGCTCAGCCGTGGCGCGGTGATCTGTTCTTGTCCATCGGATGGCATTTCTGGAACGCGTTTCTGCCCAGGGGTTCCCATTTTCACTGTTTGCCTGGATCAATGACAGGGCTTCGCTCTTTGTCAATTTGTGGCCATCAATCCAATAGGCCACGCGCATCGCCCTGCCCTTGATATATTCCACCTGGATATTCCACGAATCCTTCCTGTAGAGGATGGATTCATCTGATCCCTTCATCGCCTTTTTACTTTGCACGGGCGGCCCATACTTCGACTCGATCTGAGCGCGCGTGTCAAATAACGCAGCATCCACGGTACCGGCGCCGGCGATCATCAGCGCGGAGCACACACACAACAACCTTCCGGTAGCTTTAGGGTTCATGATTTCTTGACTCCGTAATCTTGGTCCAACACGGCACCGGGGATGGGGAGCTCGCGCTTGCGAGCCTCGCGGATGATGGCATCGCGCGTGGCGGGTTTGATGCGAACCGTCCATTGCACATTGCCGCTTGGTGGCCTTCCTGCTCCTCGTCTTTTTCCTCCGCGTGTCATGGCAGGCAAATATCGTCTGACCGTGTTTGAATGTCAACTGCAATAATTATTTTCCAGCGTGTCCGTTATCGCCGTGGCGGAACACCCGCTTCATCGAATGCACTGGGTAGATGAATCGAAAATCTTTGCGGGCAAATTCCATCGGCGGATAAGCCGGGTTGTAGCTCGTGAACTTCACGCGTTTGTTTGCGTCGGTGAAGTGCACGAGTTTGACGAAAACCTCATGCGTGTCCCGCCGGCGCGCCACGACAATGTCCCCGGTCTGCGCCTCGGAGTTCGGCATCGCAACCACGCGATCCCCTGTCCTAATCACCGGCTCCATCGAGTCCCCCTCGATGATCAAGGCAAAACAGTTTGGATCGCGGCAGTCCGTCTCAATCGTCTCGTCGAGATAGTTGGCCAGGTCGTCGTAGTCCGCCGCTTTGCCCGCCATCGCATAGGATACCACCGGAACCAAGCGCGTCTTGGTCGGCGGCGCGATGGAATGTTCAGTCGCGCATCCGAACTCCTTCTCCCACCGCTCCAATCGGAATAATACCTTTTCGCTGAAACCACTCGCACCTTTGAGCACCTGGTAGATCATTGATTCGCTCACCCCGATCCTCTTCGCGAGCAAAGACCACTGGCACTGCATCCGAGCATGGAGCGCTCGCAAGCGGTCCGCATGTGGTAATTGGTGGGATTCTGGTGTCATTAGGTCACTGCATAAAACTATAACTTTATCGTTGACGACTTCTATAGTTTTCTATAGTCTGCTTCTCACAATGAGACGCAGTTCACAACATGGCGTAAGAATCCCACCGAAGACTGGAGTTGGCAATCAGAAACTCGAACCCGCCTACGTGCGCTACGTATTTGCTAAGCGCGACGCCACACTGAAATCCTGGGCGGTCGAACACGGATTTGCACGCAGCCAGGTCAGCATGGCATTGCACGGCGCGCGCACCGACCGGCGCTCTCGCGAGATTCTTGAGGCACTCAGAAGGGAACTTGCGCGATGAGCATTTGGATCAAAGAAGTGCGCGAGCGTGCCGGGATTTCTTGCGATGAATTGGCAATCTTGTGTGGTTACTCGCCGAACACGATCAAGACCCGTGAGTGCGCGACCTCATGGGTTGATGTCAATGATCCATTCTCTCGGGCTATAACGAAGGCGGTTGACATTGATCCGAAATGGTTGGCTCGGCATCAAGCCGTTGATGAATCGCGCCGTGTTTACAACGATCTTGGTGGATACAGCCGTGTTTCCAAAGCTGCCCGTTTGGGAGGAAACCCATTTCGACTCGGTTTTCCTTGTCTGACCAAACAGCCAACGTGCCCGGTAACTCGTCGAAAACAGGAGAATGCGAAATTTCGCGACTCGGTCCTTGGAAAGCTTGCCCATCTACTGGGTTACAGGCTGACCAAAGCGATGGAGGGGAACTGATGAGCGCCTGCGCACGCAAGAAGCGATACAGGTCCAGGAAACAGGCTGCGGGCGCTGCGTGCAGGATCATGAACAGGCCGGGCAAGCCTCCGAAACTCTACACATACAAATGCGAGGAATGCGGCAAGTGGCATCTAACGAAGAGGCCGCCGGAGGAATCACGATGACCCCTCAACAGATCGAACTGAAGCGGATCATCAGCGAATGCCGCGAGATGAAGAACCGCTGGGGCGGGCTGGTCGCTCTGCTGGAGCGCATCGAGCGCGACGACACGCTCGACGACATCGGCGGGGAAGAGGAAGCCCTCTCCGCAGCGCACAACGCCGCCGCCGAGCGGTGGGAAGAAACGTGGCAGATAATGCAACGCCTCTGGGGCGTCCTCCTGGAGACCCGCGCGCAGCGATCCACTCCAACACTCGAAAACTCCAGCACTCCTCCCCAAGGCAACGAGCCATGAAACCCACGCAACTTTTCACTGTGCCGAACCTGCCGCGAGTTGCGGCGCCGCTGATGCGCTACTGCGAGTGCGGACACCAGCAATTCAAACACGTCAGATTCTGCGAGGGATGCCGTGAGGCTGGCTGTCACTGCGAGTTGTTCCAGGAACGAACGGAGACGGAAGAAAGGAAGCGGAAGTCATGAGCATCATTACACACGGAATGCCGAAGACCAATAACCGGGGACGGGGGCCGGAGATGTGCGAGTCAGAACTCTGGCTGCGATTCCAGATCGAGAGCTTGTGCAATGTGGCGCGGATCGAACTGGAACGACTGGAGACCACGCTGAAGGAGAGCGGTCTTCTGACGGATTCCGAGGCCCAGCGCAAGACATTGAAGATCGCCGCCGAATTTGACGCCGCTGTGAGCGCATGGATTGACCGCTGGGCGCGCTGGATGAACGCCGCGTCAGTGCCTCCGGAGATCGCCAAGTCCATCTCAAGGATCTCCGACAAAATCCTGACCACGCTGCGCCTCGTGGCCGGCGAGTCATAAACCCCAATCACCGAAAGGACACAACACATATGAATCAATCCACTACGCAACCAGAAGTCAGAGACCCCAAAACGCTGCACGTGAGACCGTGCGTCAACGTGCTGCCGATGCTGGCCGACGACGACCCGCAGTTTCTAAAGCTGCTCGCAAGCGTAAGGGCCGATGGCGTCCGGGATGAGATCACACTCGACCAGGACGGTAACATCGTGGACGGCCGCCACCGCGTGAAGGCCGCACGCGCGGAAAACAAGGACACTGTTCCAATAGTCCAGAAGCACTTCGCCAACGACCGCGAGGCATTGGACTTTGCCGTCGCGCGGCTGTTCGATCGCCGCCACTACACCGGCTCGGCGAGGGCCTACACAACCGCAAAACTGGAAGGCGCGCACAAACGGCTTCCGGGAAGGCCGACGCTCAAAAACGTCCGTGATTTCAGTGAAAAAATAATGTCCGAAAATTCGGACATTATTTCAGAAAAGGGTAAGTCCCGGGACCGGATGTCGGCGCTTCATGGCTTTAGCAAGGATCGGTGGGACCAGGCAATCTACGTGCTGAAACGGTTCGAGGAGCACCCGGAGGTGGTTGCCGAATATGAGCCGTTGATCTTATCAGGCGAGAAGTCGCTCTGGAACATCATGGCTTACGTGGATGGTCGGTTTGCTGAAAACAACACCGGTCGCGTGGACGCGAGGGCGAACATCGAGGAGAACTTTTACCAGTGGGTGGACGCAGGCGTGCACCGCTGGACGAAGTTCTGGCCGAAACTCCGCAGCGCATCTGCGCGGGCCGAGGTGATCGAGGCCGTCACAACCAAACTCGTGGAGGCGTTTCCAGACGACGTGGCCAAGCGCCTTGAAAAGAAACTGCGCGAACGCCGGGAGGCCGGACGATGAAATCTCAGGGTTTTCCGCTGTTGGTTCAATCGCCCGGCCAAATGATCAAGGCCGTCGAGCGGTTCAAAGTGGTTGAGGATTTTCAAGACAAGTTGGCAGCTGGCGCGAGCGACGGATCAGCGGCGGCGGAACTCGGAATACCGCTTGTGACGTTGCGGCGCTGGACCCGGCGTTATCGGTGCGACGGTCTCGCCGGCTTGCTTGGCCGGCAACATCGCAGCGGCCGGAAGAAGAAATCCCAGGCCTTGCCAATCGATCGGCACCAATGAACGACCGATGCCTCAATTTACAAACGGCGGCGGTTTCTGACCGCCGATCTGGCAGCGAGCGGAGTGTTGCGGCGGGAGATCCGTCGCAGGGCAGTGTAGGCCCCATGAATCACCGCGCGCCCGTGGCCTTCCTTTCAGCCACGCCAGATCGGCGATCAGAAACCGCCGCGAAAGATTCCGACCAAAGACCAAAGACCGTCTCCCAGGCTCCGTCTTCCGTCGCGTCCCTAGACAAGGCTCGGAGGCGTGAGGCGGCTGTGTTGGATTTCAAAAGTCGCGTGGCAGGCGGGGAATCACTGAAGCGGGCAGCGCGGGCGATGGGTTTGCCACTCGTCTCGCTGAAGCGCTGGACGGCTCGCTATGAGAAGGAAGGGTTTGCCGGACTGGTGGACGGCTGCCGGCGGTCGGGCCGCGATAGCGTCGCGGAGAAGCTGCGGAAGGCCTGCGGCGAGGCCGCGTGGGAGCTGACCCTTACGGCCGTGCGTGCGCTGGCTTTGGATCTGGACGGCAGCGCGGGCGCGGCGTGGCGGCAGTTCGCGCGGATCGGCGGCGAGATCAAGACGGCCGCGGGCACGGTCCGCCTGGATGCGCCGCTGCCGGTGCGTGACTACTTTGCGGCAGTGGGCGAGGGGCGTCGCTCGAAACACTCCATCTCGAAATCACTTCTTCATCTCGTGAAACCAACACCGATCCTCAACGCCGCGCATCGTGGTCATCGCCAGTTTTCGTTGCGCGTGTGGACGCCGCGCCGTCTCGACATCCTGCCCGGCGACGTGTTCACCAGCGACGACACGACGCCGATCTGGGCGTGGTGGGTTCCGTGGCCTGAGTCGAAGGAATATCCGTTCGGATGCAAGGTGCTCCAGGGACAATTCCTGCCGGTCATCGACGTCGCGTCGCAACAGCCGCTGGCGTTCGCGCTGATCGCTCGTGAGAAATCCAGCTATCGCGCCGCCGACATCTGGGCGCTGTTCGGCTACGTGTTCGACCATTTCGGTCTGCCGCGCCTCGGCGTGCAACTGGAGCGCGGCTCCTGGGAAGCGACGCTGGTCGCGGGGGCGAAGGTGGAATACGCCAGCGGCGAGGCCAGCCACACGCAGCGCGTGGGCGGCCTGCGGATGCTGCCAACGAACGTGTTGCCGTGGCACGAAGAGCGACTGACAAATCCGGAGCTGCGAGCGCGGCTGCTTGGCAAAACATTGAAGACATGGACCTCGTATCTGCCGAAGAGCAAGAGCATCGAGGCGTTCTTCAATCGCAGCCAAAAACTGGAGGGCACGCTCTGGGGATGCCTGGGACGCGACCAGATGCGGCGGCCGTTCGAGAAGGCGAAGAAGATTTTCGAGGCGTGCAAGCGCGGCGTGGAAGATCCACGACTGCACTTCCTGCGTGGTGACGAGATGGCCTCGCGGCTGCGGGACCTGATGACCTATTACGCGGGCGAGCGCATCGAGGGCGAGGTTTTCTACGGCAAGCCCGAACAGGTTTGGACCGATGCGATGGCCGAGCATGGCGATCTGCTGCGGTTGCCCGAGGACCAGCGGTATTTGTTCCGGCGCGACTGGAGCCTCTGCAAGATCACCCAGGGATGGGTGAAACCGTCGCGCATGGATGAAACGACGGGGCGGCGGATCAGCTACTTTTACCAGAACCCGTCGCTGTTCGCGGAGCGCGATTCACAACAGGTCATTGTCTATTTCGACCGCGAGGACTTCGAGTCACCCGCGCAGATCCACGATCTGGACGGCCGTCATCTCGGCGAGGCTGAATACTTCAGCCGCAAGGGGATGTTCCTGGAAGGCGAGATGGATGGCCACGAAGCGCGGCGGCTCTACGCCGGCGCCGTGATGACCATCTACGCGCAGATTGCGCCGCATTGCCCCAGCCGGCAGTTGCCGTCGGAGATCGCCACCCGCCGCAAGACCGCGGCGATGGAGGCGCGCTGGCAGGATGGCCGCGGCGCCAGCGCGCGGGCGCAAATCGCTTCCAATACTCCATCACTCCAAGACTCCAATTCTTCTGCGGCGGAGACCGGAGAGGGCCAAGATCTAACGATCCGTCAACGGCCTGTTGACCCGGTCGCCCCGCTGCAATTTTCAATGAGAGGAACGGCACCGGCTGATTCCACGGATGTCCCTCGCCATCCACAGTTACCGGTTTCTTCAGCCGTTCCTCTCGCCACTTTTGACCGCGAGGCCGCGGCCAAACTCATCGCGCAGCGTGAGGCCGAAGCCCGCGAGCGCGGCGAACTGCTCGAAACGTAAACAACGAAAGAAAGCTACCATGAACGCCGTTAAAGCTACCGATAGGAAAACCGCAGCAGACCACCTCCCTTCAACCGCGTGCGCTGAAGGTGTCGCATTTGCGAAGACATTCAAAACCATCGCCGAGGCTTGGAGTGCCTGCAACCGCGGTGACTGGCTAATCTGGTACGCCCGGAGAAAGATGGACGTTACCAAAGAGCAGTGGGTGCGCATAGCAGTCGCGTGCGCCGAGCACGCGCTGCCGATCTACGAGAAGCGTTATCCAGGAGACAACAGACCACGCGCCGCCGTCGAGGCGGCGCGTGAATTTCTAAAATCTCCGACTGAAGAGAACAGGCGGGCCGCCGACGCCGCCGCCGCCGCCGACGCCTCCGCCGCCGACGCCTCCGCCGCCGCCGCCGCCGCCGCCG
>JACRJX010000003.1 GCA_016235595.1 Verrucomicrobiota bacterium | reverse complement strand
TGTCGACGAAGCGCACCGCACAGCGTCCAAGCGGTGGGTGACGGCCCTGCGGGATTCGATCGCATTCAAGGTCGGCTACGCCTATGGGCTGCGCCGCCGCGAACTGGTCATGCTGGACCTGACGGACTTCGGGCCCAACCCACACGTACCCCGCTTTGGAAACTACGGCGCGCTGACCGTGCGCTGGGCCAAAGGCACGAAAGGGTCCGGGCCACGTCGGCGGACGGTGCTCACATCGCCTGAATTCTCTTGGGTTGTCGAGCTTTTGGAATATTGGTGCAGCGAGGGACGCCAGCTGTTCGCCACCGCGGACCGCTCCCCCGCGCTGTGGCCCAGCGAGCGTGGTTCCAGATTGACGCTCGGTGCGCTGGGCCGCTCCTTCACCGCATTTCGCAAACGAGCCGGGCTGCCACCAGAATTGAGTCTGCACGCACTGCGGCACTCCTTCACCACCCACCTTCTGGAGGCTGGCTACGACCCACTGTTCGTGCAGGAACAGCTCGGGCACTCATTTGCATCGACCACCTCGCTGTACACCTCGGTGTCGTCAGACTTCAAACAAAAGACGATCCAACAGATGATCGCTCGACGCATCCGAATGGAGGAAGATCAGCCCGATGGCTGAACAGCGCCGCATCGGCTTCCACTGGCATCTGCGCCGGATGATGGCCGCCCACAACCTGTGGAAGTCCACCGAGCTGCGACCGCTGCTCAAATCGCGCGGAATCAACCTCTCCGACGCCCAGGTCTATCGCCTGGTTACCGGTGAACCCCAACGCATTCCGTCAAGGACGTTCGCTGCCCTGTGCGACATCTTCGACTGCACGCCCAACGACCTGTTCGAGCCGTACGTCGAGATGCAAGCCGCGAAAACTGCCAACGCACCACGGCCCAGTGACCTCGGCCTGAAACCGGGAAACCCCGTCGCCAAACGGATTCGGATCGTCCAGGACGACGATGGCCCGCCCGCGCAAACCTGACGACCCCGAGCGGTGGCCGGTGCCCTGCGACCGGTGCGGCGGGCACTACATGGTGGTCGCGAACTGGCCGGGCGAATCGGTCTGCGGGTATTGCTACCAGGCCGCCAAACGTGTCACCGGGATCTGCGCTTGCGGCCACCAGGGCGTTCTCCCCGGGATCATTGATGCTCGGCCCGCGTGCCGCCGATGCACCGGGATCACGCTCAACGTCGACTGCGTTGCCTGCGGGGACGAGGCCGAACTCTATAGCGGCGGCAAATGTCAACGCTGCGTCCTCGGCGAGACTGCTACTCGCTTCCTGACCAACCCCGACACCGGCGTGGTCGCCTCGCAGTTGCAGGTCATCATTGATGCGCTCACCGGAATGCAACGCCCCAATAGCGGCCTGACCTGGATCCGCCAACGCCATGTCGAACGCGTCCTGCGCGAACTTGCGTGCCATCCGACGCTCACCCATGAGCTTGTTGACCTGCTTCCGGCGGGCCGGACAACCAATTATGTTCGCGGCCTCCTCGTGGCTCATCAGTCGCTGCCGGCGCGCGACGAACGGTTAGCGCGGTTCCTGGGCTGGGCGGCGACCGCGCAACAGCGCATCCTGACGGACGAGCACCGCAAGGTGATTGCCCGTTTTATCCGCTGGGGCTTGGAAAGACGGCTCCGCTCGATGGACGCCGTCACCGACTCAGCATTTCTGCGCGCCAAGCAGACCACGACCGTGACGATCGAGTTCTGCAACTGGCTCACCACCGAACACGACACCTATGTCGAGAACGTCACCCAGGCGCACATTGACCTGTGGCAGTCCACCGGACCAACTACCCGGGAGCACATTCTGCGATTCGTCCGTTGGGCCATCAAAACCAAACTGATCCCCGCGGATCTCGAGGTGACCCCGCACCGGCGCGGTACCGCACCACGGCTACCGATCACCGAGCAGAACGCCGTTATCGAGCACGTCGTACATCAACAGACCCTGCATCCCCGTGACCGGTTCGCCGCGATCTTGATCATCGTTTTCGCTCAGCGCGTCGAGGATATCGCTGCCCTGACCTGGGAGCAGGTGACCATCACAGCGGACTCCGTGAGCGTCAACCTGGCTGGCATGCCCATCGATATCCCGCCGCCGCTCGATGAGCCCATCCGACTACTCGCGGCAGTCAACTACAACGGTCAAACTGCTGCACATCCCAACTCGCCCTGGGTATTTCGCGGGTATGGACCCGGAACTCACGTCACTCCGACGCACCTTCGTAACCATCTGCGACCTGTTCTCGCTGCCCTCGAAGCACGCCTTGGCACACTCAATGAACTCACCCAGACCACGCCAATCGCGATCCTGGCCGAAACACTCGGCTACAGCCCGCAGACACTCGAAGCCCACGCGAGAGCATCGGCATCAACATACGCCCGATACATTGCGACACGACTCGACTGACACCGGACAGGGGTCTGTCAACTTAACGGTGTAACTGGTTGTGGTGGTTCTACTTTCGTCCGGCGGACAGGCGTCCGTCGAAGGTGATGTCGAAGGCATTCAACGCTTCTTTCCAGCGGTTGGTCCACCGTTTGCGGCCACGTCCGGTGG
>JACRJX010000004.1 GCA_016235595.1 Verrucomicrobiota bacterium | reverse complement strand
GTCGCC
Source organism: Verrucomicrobiota bacterium (assembly GCA_016235595.1). Classification (GTDB taxonomy): domain Bacteria; phylum Verrucomicrobiota; class Verrucomicrobiia; order CAIQCK01; family CAIQCK01; genus CAIQCK01. Next base: position 79,120 of record JACRJX010000004.1, on the reverse strand, counting down.
GACACCGATGAGGCGAGCTTGAACTTGATCACCTGCATGTCGGCGATGTTCACCGTCCCGCTCTGGTTGGCATCGCCATAGAGACTGCGAATCCTCACCGCGTTGGTGCCCACCAGCGCGTTGCCCGTCAGGTCGCTGAGGCCGTTGAGCACCACCGTCACCTTCGATTGATCCACCGCGTTGGTCAGATTCAACGTCAGGTTGCTGCTCAGGATGCTTGCACTGACATAGGTGGCGTTGGTCAATGTGAACTCGCTTGCGTCGAGCGTGCCGTCGGCGGCCATCATTTCCTTGTTGAACGTGAACAGCAATTGGGTCGGACCGTTCTTGCGCGGTTCCACCGTCGGGTTGACGGCTGGATTGAGGTTGAGCGTATGATTGATGGCGCCCGCCGCGCTGTGGGTCTTGCGCGAGGCCGCCGCCAGCAGCACCGGCATCAACTCTTCGTAGGTGCCACTGGTCACCGTGGTCTCGCCGAAGTCCACCTGCACAACTTGATTCGTTGGCGTGGCCCAACCGGCCACGGTCTTGAACGCCAGCGTGTGGTCGCCGATGACCAAGTCCGTCACGGTGTCGCCGCTGTTCTGCCATGCGCCACCGTCCACCTGCCACTGTGCACCCGCGCTCACAGCGCCCGTTGGCGCAAGAGTCACCTGCAACGAACCGGTCATCCAATCCGCCTCAATCTCGCCGCTGCTGTAGAGTGCGCTGGTGTCCCAATACATCAGAGCGGCCAAGCCCGGCAGATTCGTCAGGCTGAAGGCGCCGCTGCTACTGCTGAAGTCGAAGAGATCAAACCGGTTGCCCGCGCTCACCGTGAAGCCGTCCAGCAGCGAGAGGGTGAGGGTGCCGTCGAAAGTCAGGGCACCGCTGACGTTGATCTGGTCATAGAGTCCGTTGTTGGTGCCGGCCAATTCCATCGCCAGCAGAGAGTTGGTGAGCAAAGTCAGGTCCCCGCTGACGGTGAGGATGCCGGGCGAATCGCCGGGAGCAATCGTGCCCGCGTTGGTGAGGACGCCGGTGATGGCACCCGTGCCGGTCAACCAGCCGTTGGTATTGATGAAAAGACCGTCGGCGAAACTGTGCGTCCCGCCGAGCAGATGCAGCGTGGCCGCGCTCGTGCCATTGCCAACAGCAAAGATCGAGCCATTGTTGACCGTGCTGCCGCCACTATTGAGCGTGCCGCCGTTGAAGTTCACCACACTGTTGGCGAAGTTGGTGGCAATGAGTTGGTTGACCATTACCGTGCCGCTGTTTAGCCGCAGTGTGCCGCGGCGGATGTCGAGGGAACTGTTGGCGGCGGTGTTGGTAACGTAGAGGCTGCCTCCAGAAACTGTCAGCAAGTTTCCCGTTGAACTCGCGGTGTAACCCAGAAAGGCGTTTGAAGCGGCCACGGTAGCATTGTTGTTGATGATCAATTGGTTAAACTTGCCTGTATAGCCGATGTAGAGACTGGTTGCATTATCCCAAACGGAACCCGATCCTGAAACAAGAACCTTATTGCTGTTGTTGTTGATACTGTTGCCGACGACTGCGTTCTGGCTATAGAGAGTTGCGCCGTTGGTGACTATCAGTTGGTTCAACGAGCCGCCGTTGCCGACAAACAAATCACTGGTATTGCTCCAGACAGAACCAGATCCCGTAACAAGAATCCTGTTGCTATTCGCTGCCACACCGACACCGACGCCACTAGCCAAGGTCGTGTTCAAATTATAGTTACTGATGATCAGCCTTGTCTGGGTGCTGCCGGCTGGGCCCACGGTCAGTCCGCCGAAGCCTGTTGGTGAAAAAACAAGTTGATTGGTGGTGAAATTGTTAAGCACAAATCCGCCGGATGAATTGGTCATGTAGAAAGTGGTATTGCTGTTCCCAAGGGTGAGGCCGACGATATTGGTAATGGCGGAGCTTGAATCTATTGTCAGGGTATTGTTTTGCGCTGCCGCCCCGCTTCCCAAAATCAACGCACCACCGCCGAGGTTCCAGACTGTGTTGGAAACAAGCACAACGCTGTTGTTTTGCCCTCTGTTGGTGCCGATGGCAAGGCCGACGCTGGAGAGGTAAGCGCCATTTGAAGCCAGCAGGCTGTTGTAATTATTACCCAAAGCAATCGCGCCGCCGCTGATACTCTGTGCGCCATTGGCAATCACTACGTTGTTGTTAGCACTTCCGTAGCCGATTGTGATGCCACCGCCGCTGTTACAAACAGCACCGGTTCCAGCCACTAACACGCAGTTGTTACTGGCGAAAGAGCTGTAGCCGATTATTGTGGAACCGCTGAATACACGACCTCCGTTCGTAATGATCAGGCTGTTGAATGCACTGAGTTCACCGACGAAGACAGTCTGGCTATTCGTCCAAGTCGAACCGGGACCGTTTACCACAATTGAATTGCCTGTGCCGCCGTAGCCAAGGTGGACCGTCGTGCTTACCACTAGTCCACTGTCAGCAACGGCCACGCTGCCGAGATTCCCCCACAGATTTACATAGTCGCCATTACTCCAAACGGAACCAGATCCGGTGACCAACACCCAACTGTTGCTGCCGCGGATTGCAGCATACGTGTCAATCACTAGGCCCCCATTGGCAATGGTCAGGCCATTGTCGGCCCCACCGGGCTGAAGCGATATGTCTAAGAAGTTGGCGTTGTTCCAAACGGAACCGGCACCGGTTACCAAAACCGAATTAGAGGTGGAAAACCATCCGATGTCTCCTGCAGAGTCGATGACTTGGCCCCCATCGGAGATGGTCAGGCTATTGCCGGAGCCGCTATAGCCCACCGTCGTAGAGCTTCCGTTGCTCCAAACCGAGCCGGGGCCAGTGACAAGTACGGCATTACTATTGGCGCCAGCCAGCTCGCCAATGTGGCCCGCTCCGTAAGTACTTGTCACGCGGCCTCCATCCTTGATTGTCAATTGGTTGAATGAGCCAGCGTAGCCAACGTAGAGGCGATAGCTATTGCTCCAAACCGAGCCGGGGCCGGTTACAATGCCTGTATTGTTGCTGGAAAGAGACGCATTGCCAATGACGTCGGTATCGCCAATCACCATGCCCCCGTTCGTAATCGAGAGATGGCTAAACGAGCTGGTGTTACCGATGGTGACCGCGCCGTTGAGTGTGCCGCCGGAAACGGTCAGAGCTGCGTTACCGTCGTTGACGAAGTTCGTGAGATTGGCCACGCCGCCGGAGATCGTCCACGAGCCGAAGTTGGTGGCATAGTTCACGTCCTGCTCGCCACCACCTTGCGTGACCGTGCCGGAGAGGAGATTGAGAAATACCTCCGCCATGTTGGTGCCGCCGCTGAGCGAGAAGGAGCCGCTGTTGGTGAAGACCTCCGGGTCGAAGAACCCACCACTCTGGATGAACGTGCCCATGTTGTTCATTTCCAGTGGCACCAGCACGCTGCCGCCGCTGAGGTTGAACGTGCCGCCGGCGGCGTTGGTGAACGCGCCGGAGACGCTCAGCGTGCCATCCGTCATCGTGAATTGGCCTGCGTTGAGCACCACCAGCGCGGTCAGACTGCCGCCGTTGATGTTTACGACGCTGTTGGCGCCATTGGTGGCGAGAAGTCCGTTCACCGTCACGGTGCCACTGTTGAGCGTCAGTGTGCCGTAACGAACATTAAGCGTGCCGTTGGCGGCAGTGTTTGTGCCAAAAAGGCCGCCACCGGAGACGATGACGACATTGCCTGTGGAGGCGTTTTGGCCGATGACAACATTGGTGGCAGTCACGGTGCCGCCGTTGGTGATGGTCAGGCTGTTGCCGGAGCCAGATGCACCGACATGGAGGCAGGACCTGTTGCGCCAGATCGAACCGGAGCCAGTCACGATCACCGCGTTGTTGCTGGAGGTCGCGTCGTTACCAATGACGCCGTTGATGTTGATCACGCAGCCGCTGTTGGCGATCGTCAGGTTGTTGACAGAACCGGAGGCCCCGACATAGAGGTCGCTGTTGTTGTTACACCAGACCGAACCGGGGTCAGTCACGATCACCGTGTTATTGCTGGAGGCGGCATCGTAGCCGATGTAGCCGCGGTTGTTAGAGTTGTTTTGGATCACTCGGCCCCCATTGGTGATAATCAGGCTGTTGCCGCCGCCATAGCAGCCAAGAGAGAGGGTGCCGCTGTTGCTCCAGACCGAGCCGGGGCCAGTCACGATCACCGCGTTGTTGCTGGAACTGGCATCATAGCCGATATAGCCGGAGGCGTTAAACACGGCGCCGCCGCTGGTGATGGCCATGCGGTTGCCGGAGGCATGGAAGCCGACATAGAGATCGTAGCCGTACCAGACACTGCGCTCGTCAGTCACCAAAACAGTGCTGTTGTTGTTGGTGCTATGGGTGCCGATGTAGCAGTTGCCGCTGACGACCGTGCCGCCGTTGGCGATGGTCAGGCTGTTGGAGGAGCCGGAGGTGTTGGTGACGCCAGAGGTGTTGATATAGATGATGCCGCTGTTCCAAACACTACCCACGTCAGTCACGAGCACAGAGTTTCCGCTGTTGGTTATGTCCATGAAAGAACCGATGTAGCCAATGTTGTTAAACACCGTGCCGCCGTTGGCGACAGTCAGGCTGTTATACTCGCCGCCAATGTTGCCGAGATAGAGGTCGACGCTGTTGCTCCAGACCGAGCCGGTGCCAGTCACGATCACCGTGTTGTTGCTGGAGCCAGCATGTGTACCAAGGGAGCCGTTGCCATCGAACACCTTGCCGCCGTCGGCGATGGTCAGGCTGTTGCCAGAGCCTTCGCGGGCGACAACGAGATTGATACCGCTGTACCAAAGCGAGCCGGCGCCAGTCACAATCACAGAGTTGTTGCTGGCGGTGGCTCCGTTGCCGATGGTGTTGTCGCCGTAAGTGGCGATCACTTGGCCGCCGTCGGCGATGGTCAGGCTGTTGCCGGCGCCACCGTCGCCGACAACGGTTTCCCCCATGTTACTCCAGACGCTCCCTGCGCCAGTCACGATCACAGAGTTGTTGCTCGAGGTGCTACTGCTGCCAATGTAGCCGGACATGTCGGCCACCGTGCCGCCGTTGGTGATAGTCAGGCTGTTGCCGGAGCCAGAGCTGCCGACATAAAGGTCGACGCTGTTGCTCCAGAGCGAGCCGAGGCCGGTCACGATCACAGAGTTGTTGCTGGCGGTGGTATTGTAGCCGATCTGGCTGGTGCCGGCGTAGCTGGTGCCGTTGATCACTCGGCCGCCGTTGGTGATGGTCAGACTGTTGCCAGACCCAGAGGCCCCGACATAGAAGTGGAACATGTTGCTCCAAACCGAGTCGGGGCCGCTGACTGATACGCTGTTGTTGCTGGAGGTGCTTTCGAAGCCGATGTGGCCTTCGAAACTGAACACCATGCCGCCGTCGGTGATTGTCAGGGAGTTGTTCGTCGAACCAAAGCCAATGAAAATATTGCCGTCATTGTACCAAACAGAGCCAGCGCCCTCGACCGTCACACGGCTGTTGATCGCGTCTGGGGTGATGTCGTCGTCGGCGTAGGCGGCGTTATAACCGAGATAGCTGCTGTTGTTCGCCACGCTGCCGCCGTTGGCGATGGTTAACTGGTTGTCATGGCCACGGTAACCAACGTAAAGGTCGCCGCTGTTTTGCCAGGTTGAATTGGCGCCAGTGACCAACACACCGTTATCGTGGCCATAGCGATCGTAACCGATGTAGCCGTTGGCACTCATCACGGTACCGCCGTCACTGACGGTAAGATGATTCCATGAACTGGTGGCGCCGATATAGAGAGTGCCGCTGCTGTTCCAAAGTGAACCGACGCCAGTGACGACGCCGGTGTTGTAGTCCCATGTGTTGAAACTTTCCCAACTGTTACAGCCGATGTAGCCGGTGGTGTTATACACCTTGCCACCGCTGGAGACCGTCAGTTGATTACGCGAGCCGGCATAACCTACGAACAGCACACCGCTGTTGGTCCAGACGCTGCTTACGCCGGTTACCAACACGGTATTGTTGTTCGCTTCGTAAGTGTAGCCGATGTAACCGGTGGTGCTATACACCCTGCCGCTGCTGGAGATCGTCAATTGGTTTTGGTCACCACCGTAGCCCACGCATAGACTGGAGCTATTGCTCCAGACACTACCCGCGCTGCTCACAATCACTGCATTTTGACGTCCTCCTCCATCACCAATGTTGCCACTGGCGTCATACACAGCACCGCCGTTGGTAATTATCAGGGAGGTCAAAGTCCCCCAGGCACCAACAGAGAGATTGGACATAATGTTCCAAACGCTGCCTTCGCCGCTGACTGTCGCCAAGTTGTTGTAATTCTTCAGGCCGATGTTCGCAGTCGAGCTATATACCATGCCGCCATCGGTGATCGTAAGTTGATTGCCCATGCCAAACCAACCTACGGCGAGTTCTGCACTGTTGCTCCAGACGCTGCCCGCGCCGCTAACAGTGACGGCGTTGGCGTTGGCGTCAGAGTTTGTGCCGATATAGCCGCCGGCACTATAGACCTTGCCGCCGTTGGTAATTGTCAGTTGATTAAATGAGCCATTGCCGCCCACGCAAAGTTGCCCGCTATTGTTCCAGACGCTGCCCGCGCCGGTAATTGTCACCGCGTTGCTAAGGCTTGATCCGTCGAAACCAATATAACTGTCATAGCTGTTATACAGCTTGCCGCCATTGGCAACCGTCAGTTGATTAAACGAGCCGTGGTTACCCACACAAAGCTGCTCGGTGGTGTTTATCCAGATGCTGCCTGTGCCCGTGACCCATACCGAGTTACTATTACCTCCGTCGCTGTTGCCAATATAACCGCCAGCGCTATACACCACGCCTCCGTTTGTGACGATCATTTGGTTGCCCGCGCCAAACCAGCCCACAACGAGCTCCATGCCGTTGCTCCAGACGCTGCCCGCACCAGCGATCAGTGCTCCGTTATTATCTGCCCCGGCACAGAAGCCAAGCACGCCCATACCGCTGTATACTTTGCCTCCATCAAGGACAGTCATTTGATTCTGCGCACCGTAGTTCCCTATGGAGATATCGCCACTGTTCCAGACGCTGCCCGCACCGGTAACGGTCACAATGTTGCTATTGCCATTGGGATTCTCACCAAGCGAGCCCCAGCCGCTGAATACCACGCCGCCATTGGTAATCGTCAGTTGATTGAACGATCCCGCAACGCCGACATTAAGGCCGCCGCTGTTGGTCCAGAGCGAGCCGGGGCCTGTTACAATGCCTATGTTGTTGCTGGAAAGAAACGCATTGCCAATGACACCAGCACTGCCAATCACCATGCCCCCGTTTGTGACGGTGAACCGGTTGAACGAGCTGCTGTCGCCAACAGTGACAGCGCCGTTGAGGGTGCCGCCGGAGACGGTAAGAGTAGCGTGGTCTTCGTTGACGAAGTTAGTGATGTTGGCCACGCCGCCGGAGATCGTCCACGAGCCGAAGTTGGTGGCGTAGTTCACGTCCTGCTCACCGCCGCTCTGCGTGACAGTGCCGGAGAGAAGGTTCAGGAACACCTCGGCGATGTTGGTGCCTCCGCTGAGGGTGAAGCTGCCGCTGTTGGTGAAGACCTCCGGGTCGAAGAATCCACCACTCTGGATGAACGTGCCCATGTTGTTCATCTTCAGCGGCACCAGCACGCTGCCGCCGCTAAGATTGAACATGCCTCCTGCGGCATTGGTGAACGCGCTGGAGACGCTCAGCGTGCCGCCCGTCATCGTGAACTGGCCTGCGTTGAGCAGTACTGGCGCGGTCAGTCTACCGCCGTTGATGTTGATAATGCTGCTGGCGAAGTTGGTGGCGATGAGACGATCCACGACAACGGTGCCGCTGTTGAGAGCGAGCGTGCCGCAGCGAATGTCCAAAGTTCCGGTGGTGGTATTGTTGGTGACGATGAGATTGGCGCCGTAAACTGTTACAATATTGGCAGCAAGATTCGTGCTGCTGCCCACGAACATATTCGATGCGAACAAAGAACCCCCGTTGGCAATACTCAACATGCTTCCAGAACCGTTGGATCCCATTACGAGATAGCCTCCGATGCTCCACTTTGAACCTGAACCAGTTATTGACACGGAGTTGTTGCTGGTATTGGAGGCTCCGATTCCGGCGGCTAGATGAGTAAGTACGGTGCCGCCATTGGTTATAATCAACTGGTTGTCTGATGACGCGTTACCGACTGATAACATGTAGTTGGTCCAGGTCGAGCCAGCCCCGGTGACGATTGCGCGGTTGTTGCTGGAGGCACTGGAATAACCGAGTGATGTAATAAAGCTGCGAAAGTTGGCACCGTTGGACACAATCAATTGGTTAAAACCGCCGGTGCTGCCAACCCTGAAAGTGCTGCTCAAAAAGAACGTGCCGGGATCCGTAACCAACAGCGTGTTGTTGGTTGAAGTGGCCTCTCTCCCAACATAGCCAACCGGGCAAACAACTTGACCGCCATCATTGACGGTCAGTTGGTTGCCGCTTCCAGCCGCGCCAATGGAAACGGTACCCGTGTTTCTCCATACCGAACCAGTGCCACTGACCCACACGCTGTTCTTGTCAGAAGATGAAGAGAAACCGATGCAGGTATTGGAGCTGAAGACAACACCGCCATTAGTCACGATTAGCAGATTGCCGCTGCCAGCGTTGCCTACGAACATGTCATATCGGTTTGTCCAGATTGAACCGCTGCCCGCCACGAGTGCGTAGTTGTTACTCGATATGGAAGAGGCGCCAATAATGGTGTCGGCAAATGGGACCACGAGTGAACCAGCGTTTGCTATTATCAAGGCATTGAAAGAGCCATTTGTCCCCACATAAGCCAAGAAGGAGCTATTGGTTACTGTTGTTCCATTGATAATGTTGGTAATCCCATCCTCTGCGCGGGATTGAGGGACAACGATGGCACTTAGCAAAGTCCCTACTGCTGCAAACAGAATTCCCAACCTTCTCCTTATCTCGGTCTTCATCGGCGGTGTTTTTATCTCACCACTACCAATTTGGATGCAAATCTATTCCGCCGTGTCCGAGCGGCCCGCTAAACACACCGATGACGCGAAAGATGGAAGGGAAAAGCTTTCGCGCGTTTCACGTATTCAGCAGACTACCTTCCAAGCTTCCTTCACCCGCCTTCGGACGACCAGAGGCCGCGGATTTTTGCGCGCGCGTCGGTCTCCACCTTCGCGCCTCCCCTGCCCCCTGACGGCGGCTTGGGCAGCGTCAGCGTCACTTGCTCGAACAGGGCGCGCACGTCGTTTGGAATGAAGCGAGTAAGCTGTGCATAACTATGGCGGTCGCCAAGCACATGCTTGTCGGCGTAGTAGCGCAACGGGAAACAGACGTAGAGCCAGTTCCGCGCGCGTGTCAAAGCAACATAAAGCAGCCGCCGCTCCTCCTCGATCTCGACAGCGTTGCCGGTGGTGAGATCGCTCGGGATGACACCGTCGGTGGCATGAATCAGAAACACCACGTCCCACTCGCAACCTTTGGCGGAGTGAATGGTGCTGAGGGTCAGCCAGTCCTCATCCTTCACCGGCGCACCCGCCCAATCACTCGTGCCCGACGGCGGATCGAGCGTCACGTCGGAAAGAAACTCTTCGCGCGTGCCGAAGCTCACCGCCATGGCGGCCAATTGCTCCAAGTCGCGAATGCGGACCTCGGCATGGTCGTAGATGTCGCGAAACACCGGTTCGTAGAACTGGCGAATGCGCTCGATCTGGGCGGAGAGAGCGTTCCCCTCTCCCGCAAGCTCCGTCAACATCGTGGCCAGTTCGCGGAAGCGCTCGCGCGCGGCGATGGGCACGGTGCAATGCGCGAGCGAGCGGAAGTCGTGGTTGTTGGCAGCAAGGAACCGCAGCACGCCATTGGCCGTCGCGCCACCGACACCGGGTAGCAGGTTCAGCACGCGCAGCCAACTAACCTGGTCGCGCGGGTTCTCCAGCAACCGCAGCAACGCCAGCAGGTCTTTCACGTGCCCCGCCTCCAGGAACTTCAGCCCGCCGAATTTCCGGTAGGGAATGTTCCGCCGAGACATCTCCACTTCCAGCATGTCGCTCCAGTGACCCGTGCGGACCAGCACCGCCTGTCTGCGCAACGGCACGCCCGCTTCGAGTTGCTCCAGGATGCGCGTGCAAACGAACCGGCATTGTTGTGCCTCGTCCACGCAGCTCACCAACAGCGGCCGCTGCTCGCTGCGGCGCTCGCTCCAGAGATTCTTCGTAAAGCGATGGCGCGCGCGCGCGATGACGGCGTTGGCCGCGGCGAGGATCGGCTGGACGCTGCGATAGTTCTGCTCCAGCGTAATCACGGTCGCGCCGGGGAACTGTTTCGGGAAGTCGAGGATGTTGCGGACGGTCGCAGCGCGGAAGCCGTAGATGCTCTGCGCGTCGTCGCCGACGACCGTGATGTTGCGCTTCGCGGCAGCCATCGCCCGCAGCACGTCGGCCTGGAGTTTGTTGGTGTCCTGATACTCGTCCACGAGGATGTGGTCGAATCGTTCCGCCGTCCGCCGTCCGCCCTCCGCCGTCCGCATGAGATGGAACCAAAACAGCAGCAGGTCGTCGTAGTCGAGAACGTGGATCTGTTGCTTGCGATCGGTATAGGCGGCGAAGAGCCGGGTCATCTCCTCGTCGAAGCCGGCGCACCATGGGAAGTCGCGCGGCACCACCTTCTCCAGCGGCTGCTGGCTGTTGACACACTTCGAGTAAATCTCCAGCAGCGTGCCTTTTTTCGGGAACCGTTTCTCGCGCGAGTGGAGGCCCATTTCCTGACGGACGAGGTTGAGCAAATCCTCGGCGTCGGATTGGTCGAGCACGGTGAAATCCGGTGTCAGTCCGACGGCGTGGCCGTGCTGGCGCAGAAGGCGGTTGGCCACAGCGTGGAACGTGCCGCCCCAGACGCGGGAGGAACGAACCGCGAGACGCGACGAGTGACGCGTGTAGTGTTCGGCGCGACTGATCATTTCCTGCGCGGCGCGGCGAGTGAAGGTTAGCAAGAGGATGCGCTCCGCCGGAACGCCACGTTCCAGCAGACACGCGACGCGCGCAGCGAGCGTCTTGGTCTTGCCGGTGCCGGCACCCGCAATGATGAGCAGCGGCCCGTCGCCATGCGTGGCGGCGGCGCGCTGTTGCGGGTTCAGTTCATCCAGCCAGACAGAATCAGGCATCGGAGTCAACGGCTGCACGCCTTAGCTGAGTTTGATGTGAAAAAATCCAGCAATCCCGCTGAAGATTGACTGCACTGATATCGCCGCCAAAATCAGACCCAGGACCCGGGTGAGAACATCGTTGCCAGCTTTTCCAATCAAACGATTGATGAAGGGCGCGGATAGCAGGAACAGCAGATTGATCCCCAATACAACAAGCATGACCAAGGCAACCATCGCCTGTTCAAACACTGAATAGGCGTCGTTATCTGTCTGCAAAATCACAGCCATAATGGCCCCGGGCCCCGCGATGTAGGGCAAGGCAATCGGGAAAACCGCAATGTCTGTATATTGATTCTTGGAAACATCCTGTTGCCCCACAAATCCCATGATCATCTGGAAAGACACCACGAGAAGAACGCAACCTCCCGCCACTTTGAACGCATGCAAGTTGATCGACAGATAATCAAAAACGAGCTGTCCCAAGCTTATAAAAAACAAGAGAATTGCAGCCGAGACTATCGTCGCCTTTATGGCGATTCGCCTTTGCTCCGCTGCCGTGGAATTGGCTGTTAAAGTCAGAAAAATTGGAATCGAACCAAAGGGATCGACGATCACGAAAAAAGTAATGAACGCCTCTAAAAGATGTCTCAACATAAACCCGTGTTTACAACAAGTCTGAGCGAAATAGAATGTTTATTCTAAGGCGGATCGATTTCCCAAACCCGAATCGCAAACCAAGGATGCAGGACATGGAGACACTCACGTTCTTGTCTCGGAATCCTCGTGCCAGGCGTCGAGTCCATCTCGCTCCACAGGTCGTCTGAGAATCAACGCAGGCAACCCGCCCGTCTCAGCAGGTTGTGTGTGATCTGCTGCACGCGCGAGTCCGGGCCGTGAGGACGGCTCCAGTGGGACCACGGCAACGTGTGGCCCGGCGGCATGCTCAAGTCCTGACACCAGAAGATCGTCGCGGCGTTGAAGACGAAGTTGCCTTTCGGGCCGGGATAGATCGTTGCGCACCACTTCTGCGGTTTGTCGCCGCCAACCCACGCGGTCCCCTCCGCCACGACTTCGAGGCCGGGGATTGCCGGCGGGTCGCCGTGGTATTCCCAGCCAATCAGGCCGGGGATGCGGTCGCCTTTCTTTACGCCAGTGCCTTTGAACATCCAGTGGCCGGGGTGAACGATGATCCAGTCACCACCGCCGTTGACGGGTGAGACGTTTCGCCCCCCCATGAGATAGCCCTCGTCAGGTCCGCGCTCAGAGAAAGGACCGTATTTCTTATCGATCTCCGGATCATTCTTGATGGGGCCACCGTAAGGCCCGCCGCGAAAGATGATGCGGTTGGGTTGGCCGCCGCTGTTCGCGCGAAACGGCGTGACCCAGCAGATGGCGTTGCCTGAAAGGAAGAAAAGGTTCACTCCTTCGTCGCGCATTTTCTCAACGCTGCGGAACTGGCGGATATCCCAGTATTCGTCGTGGCCGACGCTGATGAAGGTCTTGCACTTGAGGCCGCGGTCGGGAGTGAGCATGTCGCTGTTGGAGCAATACGTCACGTTGTAGCCGTGCTCTTCGAGGAAGTAGGCGAGTGGCTGCTCGAACGAGAGAAACTCGCCGGAGCCGACCGAGAGAGGATCGTTGACAATGCCAGTGTATTGAGACTGCCGGCCATAAGGACGATCGAAGCTGACATCGGCCCACGGCCCTTGATTGCCTTTCGGATGCGTGTAGAGCGAATACTTGGTCGGCCAGCGGTTGTAGGCCTGCCACGTGTTGTCGGAACATTGGAACAAGATGTCAGCAGGCCGATCATCGCGCACGATGAAGATGACGTAACTTTGCCAGTAAGGCTTATCAGCCGCGTCGGGCTGCGTTGTCAGCCGGCCAAGATAAACGCCACTGACCCAGTCTTTCGGGATGGCCAGCCGCGTCGTGGGTTCCCATTGGCACTCGTGAATGTTCTTCGGGCCGGGCTTCGGCACGGGCTGGGCCTTGCCTTGGAACGGACCGATCTTCTTCATCAGCCGTGCGCCCTTGCCACCGTAATAACCGGTGCGGAATATCTCGACCGAGAACTTGGCTGGCGGGTCGGTGGAAACCATGATGTCAATGCCCTCACCCGCCTTGACACTCTGTTTTGAGCAATAGCCCTCGATCCACGGCGAACGGAACCCGTCCCGGTTGTCAAGCCGCACGCGCGTGAGCTGCCAGTTGGCCTCGCCGGGCTGGCGGTTTTCCTCCTGAATCGGATTCGCGCCGAACGCATGGAGAGCAACGAACAAGGAAATGCAGCAGGCAGTTTGATTCAGAAGCAATCGAGTGTTCATCATGTCAACTCCATCTGGCTAGTCGTCTGCGGCGGCCTCAGCGGGCCGCAGCGGCCCGCCACTTCACGAATGGATTTCATTATGCTCTTGGTCTTTCGTCAATGCGAGCCTTGCCTTCTTGGAGGATGCCGTGCCATGCGATTCGCGGGGAGGGAGACTTTGCGCTTGCGCGTCAGCGGCAGCTGCGCACAATGCCATCGAAGTCCCCACGAACCACATGGATGAATGCGATGGCTGTAATGACAAAGCAAACCGGCGTCACTCCTTCTAACGGCCACAAACAATGCTCGTTCAGATCGAGCGTGCTCAGGACTCCATTCAACCGGGTCTTGTTGTGGACGTGCACGGCCTGCTTCTTCTGGCCAGGTGACAGTTTCGCCGGAGAGGCAGTTCTGCCGCAAGGCAAGGACCAGGCAGCTATCGAAAGCAGTTATTTCCCCGACCGCGTGCACGAGTTCGTGTGGCGAAACTGGAACGCCGTCGCCCCGGCGAAGCTGGCAAAACTTCTGGGTGCTTCAGTGCAGGACATCATCGCGATGGCGGAGTCAATGGGACTGCCGCCGGTGGACACGATTCCGCCTGAGATGAGGACAAGAGGTTACATCACGTTGATCCGGCGCAATTGGCACCTCCTGCCCTACGAACAGTTGCTGGAGCTTCTGGAGATGACGCCAGAGCGACTGGCCTTCATGCTCCGCGAGGAGGATTTCCTGTGGATCAAGCTGGGCAGCTTGAAACCGAAGTGCGAGCCGCTCCGCTATCGTGCGCCGGACGAAGCGGCGCGCCGCCGTGCGGCCGAGATTCGCCTCGTGGTCGAGAAGGATTTCGGCAAGGAGATTTGCAGCCCGGGCGAACCACGTTTCGCATTTGTCCGACAGCTCAGCAAACCTCTCGGAGTCTTCTCGCCACCGAAACCGTGCGAGCATCCGCCCGTGTCGCTGCGGTTCGTTTATTCGTATCTGGCCGTGTATGGGGACCCATTGCTCAATCCCAAGTTGGATCCGTATCCTGACGGCTTTCTGGAACGCCTCGCCAGCGTCGGCGTCAATGGCGTCTGGTTGCATGTCGTCTTGCGCGACTTGGCGCCGGGCGGATCGGCGTTCCCGGAATTTGGAATCGGCCACAAACAGCGACTGGCCAATCTTCGGGCGTTGGTGCAGCGGGCCAAACGATACGGAGTCGGCGTGTATCTCTACATGAATGAACCGCGGGCGATGCCCGAGTCCTTCTTCAAGAACCGGCCAGAGATGCGCGGCGTCCGGGACGGCGAATTCACGGCCCTTTGCACCTCTCATCCGGCCGTGCGCCAATGGATGGAGGATGCGCTCGCACATGTATTTCGTGAGGTCCCCGACCTGGGTGGTGTCTATGCGATCACCGCATCGGAAAACCTGACCAACTGTGCTTCGCATGGCGGCTGGCGCTCCTGTGAACGCTGCAAGGCCCGAACCGATACCGACATCATCGCTGAGGTCGGTGCTGTACTTGAAGCGGGCGTTCACCGAGGCAACCCCAAGGCCAACGTCATCCTGTCGGACTGGGGCTGGAAACATCATGGCGACGCCGTGGACATCATCACGCGTTTGCCGAAATCAGTCTGGCTGATGTCGGTCAGCGAATGGAACCTGCCCATCGAACGCGGCGGGATCAAGACCAAGGTGGGTGAATACGCGATTTCGGCAGTCGGCCCCGGACCTCGCGCGTTGCAGCACTGGAAGGCCGCCACGCAAGCCGGTATAAAACCGGCGGCCGAGATTCAATTCAACAACACGTGCGAAGTCGCCAGTATCCCCCATCTGCCCGTCATGGATTTGGTGGCTGAACACATCCACAATCTGGTCCCGTCCAAGCTTGAAGGAATGTTGATAGGCTGGACGATGGGCGGGCATCCTTCACCCAACTTCGAGCTTGCCAAGCGACTCAACCAAACGCCTGCCCCGAATGTTGAAACGGTGTTGGATGCGCTGGCGCAAGAACGGTTTGGCCCTGAGGGCGCCCCGCATGCCCGCAAGGCGTGGACCCTTGCGAGCAACGCCTACCGCCAGTATCCGTTTCACATCAGCGTGGTGTACACGTCCCCCGTCCAGTGGGGTCCGGCGAATCCCTTGTATCCGTCGAAGACTGGCTACAGAGCAACCATGTGGGGAATTCCCTACGACGATCTCGACCGTTGGCGCGGCCCCTACCCTCCTGATGTGTTCGCGACACAATTCGAGAAAATGGTCCAGGAGTGGAACCCGGGCATTGCCGAACTGCGGCTGGCCGTGAAGAAGACGCCGCCCAATCGGCGCAAGGAGGTTCAAGCTGACCTGCGATTCGCCGAAGCGGCGGCCATTCATTTCCAGGCCGTGGCCAACCAATCCCGTTTTGTCATCGCCCGCGACGCGCTCGCAAAAGACCCGAAGACACTGTCGCCCGAACAACGCCGCCATTTCCAAGCCGAGATCAAACGATGCCTGGAATCCGAGATTGCTCTGGCCCGTCAACTCTGGACGCTGGTGCGGGAGGATTCGCGGATTGGATTTGAACCCTCGTGCCATTACTTCTACCTGCCGCTGGACCTGGTGGAAAAAGTGGTCAACTGCCGCTGGCTGTTGAAGCATTTTGGTGAGTGAGTGGCACGGGCTGCCTGTTCAAGTTCACGACCTTGTTCGACAAATACAAAAAGGAGAAGATGATGAGACGTCTCGCTGCGTTATTAAGTATCGCGTTCCTGCCATTCTCTGTGAATGCGGCGGTGGCCGAAGGTGAAAACCTATTGATCAACGGCAGCTTCGACGCCGAACAGGTTGCCTTCCCCGAATTCTGGAGCCCATCCTCCACCAACAATGTGGTCTATCTTCGCACCGGAGGCCCTGAAGGCAAGAAGCCTTGCATCGTCCTGCAGGGCGACGGAGGCAAGTCCGCTGGGATCAGTGTGCGCCAACAAGGCATGACCCTGATGGCCGGCGAAACGTACAAGCTCAGCGCCTACATCAAGACCAAGGGCTTCAAAAGCCGCAATGGAGGTCTGGTTATCCACAACGGCGGATGGTTTTCCGACGTCGGTTTGAAAAAATTCCCCGCTGACTCCGAATGGACCTTCATGGAAAAGACGTTCACCCTCTTCCCTTCCAAAAACAAGGAATACGGTCTGGCCATGTTCGCCAGTGATCTGGCCGGCGAGATTCATTTTGCCGACCTCAAACTCGAAGCCATCAGCGAAGGGGCGCGCAAAGGCTCCACCACACAGTGGTCTGTCGTCGCCGCCCCCAGACTGGTTCCGCTCCAACCCCTGCTCAACCGAATCCCCAGTTCCAAACCGCAGTTGCTCTTCAGGCTCTTCGGCATCCTGCCAGAGAAGCAGGAAGCCTATGAGTGTCTCATCACCGTCAGCGGAGATCGCATCCCCCGCCAGACTGTCCCGCTCAAAGAAGGAAAGATTCTCGTCAAACTCGCTGGCCTCCCCTGTGGCGATTACTCAATCGAAACCGTCCTGCGTCACAGCGGAACGCAGCAGACCGTCCTCAGTGGCACATACCCCATCAGTATCGTCGACATCCCCGACATCAAGCGCGACGGCATCAAGCAATTGAACAACCTGGTTGCCGAGGTCCTGAACCGGCCCGTCAAGAACACGCCGGCGCCACAGACGTTCAGCTTCATCACTCCGCGCGATGGCTGGATCTTCGTGGCTTTCACCCATGCCACTCCAGCACCCGGCCTGACCGTCAAGATTGACGCCCAGGACGTGATGATGAGCGACACCGCCGGGCGTCTGGAAGCCTTCCGCGAACTCCGCGTGGGCGAGCATCGCATCACCGTCAGTGGCAACACCACCAAGGCGAATTTGATCGTGCGTTCCATCGCTGAGATTTTCGACTATCCCCCGTGCGTAAACTCCCAGGTCAAGGAGAACGGCAGCTACGGCTGGGACTTCATGAAAAAGCACATCCTCTGCGCCGTTACCACCCTGAACGGCGGCTCGCTGCGAGGCGAGGCCCTCACCGAAGCCAAGACCCGCGGCCTCAAGTGGCTGGCCAACTTCAACGTTGCCCCTGTGGACGATCCCGCCAATGTGCAGGCGCGCATGGAAAAACACGTGGGCATGACCCAGCCGCAATACGACGGCTTCACCAGCGACGAACTCTTCTTCGGCCGCATCACCATCGAGAACTACACCAAAGCCCTGTGGCGGCTGCGCAACCCGGAGAATCGCTTGGTGTATACCTGGATCGTCGGCAAACCCAGCATCACCTCTCTCCATACCGACTTCATGTCCGCCGCTCTCAACGCCTCCAAAGGCCGCGGCCGGCTGCTGTTCGAAGCCTATTGCCATCCGCAAGCCGACGAAAAAGCGGCGGCCGCCTATCTGGACAACATGGTCAGTGAAACCATGCGCCGCTTCAACGCATTCTTCCCCACCGCTGCCGCGGGAACCGGAATCATCTTTGGCAATTTCAACCAGATTCCCATCATCTCGCTGGAACACAATCCGGCGGTGGACTTCAAGTATTACCTGGACATGCAGGTCAACCTCGTCGCCAACAGTCCGGATTTCGCCGGGCTGGCCACCATTGGCTACTGGGGAACGTATTACGGCGATGAGGAGTTGGCGCGCTGGTCCTTCAAGCTTATGCGCCACTATGCGGTCGAGGGCCGTCGCGACATGCTATCCGTCCGTTACGGTTTCAAGTATTCCCCCGGCTTCCTGACGAACTGTGACTTTGAGGATGGCCTGAACGGCTGGGCCCTGTCGCCAGCCGCTGAAGGCTCCATTCGCCCGGACACAATTGCCGGCTATGGCAAGAACAGTCAGGGCCGTTGGGGTGGCGGCAAGGCGGGCGACACAGTCTGTGTAATGACCCGGAAAGACGGCAAGCCAAACCGCATCAGCCAGACCGTGCAGGGTCTGGAAGTTGGCAAGGCCTACTGCCTGCAATTCGTCACCGCCAACCGCAAGGATATCATTGGACAAAAGTACAACCCACGCCACTACGGCATTGATGTGGAATTGGAGGGTGCCGAGATCGTTGCTGACAAAAGTTTCGTCCACATCGAC
The DNA here is from genome assembly GCA_016235595.1 of Verrucomicrobiota bacterium. Lineage (GTDB taxonomy): Bacteria > Verrucomicrobiota > Verrucomicrobiia > CAIQCK01 > CAIQCK01 > CAIQCK01. Next base: position 60,651 of record JACRJX010000004.1, on the reverse strand, counting down.
AAGCGCAACACTGGCCGTTACAAGCACAACAGTAATGTGGCCAAGATCAACCTCAACCGCATCGTCTTCCGCGCCAAATCCCCCACCCAGGTCATCGCCTTCAACGACGAAAAGGCCATCCCTGGCGAAGAACTCATCATCAACTTCATTCAGTTGAAACCCTATTTGGAGTGAGCGAGCCCTCCCGGCTTCCTGCGCATACGCTGCGACGCACTTTTTGTCTCGCGTTTGGTGATGGCCCGGGTAAATTCCCGAAGCAGAACGACGGGCGACTGGCCTTTTTTGGAAGGACAAGTGCTGTAAAATCCCCCACAGTGCCAGTGGGCGCTGTCGTAAGTGCTGCCGATGCCGGGATAGCTCAACGGCAGAGCACCTGATTTGTAATCAGGATGTTGCGGGTTCAAGTCCCGCTCCCGGCTCCACTTTCCACACACTACGAAACAAGAAGATGACAAAGCGCCGACTGTTTACGGTGCTTTCTGCGGTTTGAATTCGCGAGCCAGCCGCTGCGCCTCTGCGATTTCTTCCTTCGTCATCAGCCGCCCGATTTCGAATTGGGTTTTCTTTGCGATTTCGTAGTCTTGGGCGGCGGAGAGGTTGAACCACTTGAGCGCTTCCACATTGTTGGAGGGCGCGCCTTTCCCGTATTGGTAGCTCAAGCCGAGCATGTATTGACCTGATTGATCTCCGCGCTCAGCGGCCTTGCGGAACCACTTGACGGCTTCGACTTCGTTCGTCGCAACGCCTTCCCCGTTCTTGTAGCAGAAACCCAGCAAAATCTGCGCGACATTGTATCCCTGATCCGCGGCTTTGCGATACCACTTGACGGCCTCAGCCTCGTCCTTGGGCACACCCTTCCCGTATTCGTAGCAACTGCCGAGCATGGTCTGGTCAAATATACTGCCCTTCTCAGCGGCCTTGCGGTATTTCTCGACTTGGGGATCGTCCGCAGCTTGTGAGCTAACGACCAGCAAGAGTGTGGATGTGAATGCAATGAAATTTCTTAGAGTTTTCATTTCGATAGCACCTGCGATGCTTTTGAAACCTACGCCTGCGAGATTCGCGCAGTCAAGCCGCAAAGGACGAGGCTCTGCGCAACAAAAAACACGCAGGCCAGACCAACCGAAGAGTCCGTTCCGACTGCAATGGCAAACCGCATGCCCGCTGCTGCGTCACGCTGACTTGAACTGTTCGTTCAAGACGCTGCACGCCTTCGACAGTTGATCGTCCTTCCACTTCCCCTCGATGGACAAACCGCCGCGGTAGCCGATAGTCTTGAGCGCCTTGAAATACGCGCGGAAATCGTCGCCATCCACACCGGGCGCGGTGCGCTTGGCTTTCTCCGCGATATGGCAGTGCTGGACCTTCGCGCCCGCCTTGAGGATGGACTCCGGGCCTTCGTCCTCGCGCATCATGTGGTAGATGTCCACATGCACCTGGACGCCGGGATGATTGACGGCGTCGGCGATGGCGAGGGCTTCGTCCACGCGGTTGATGAAATTACACTCGGCTTTGTTGAGCGATTCGATAACGACGATGACCTTGTGTGCCTGCGCGAGCGGCGCGATGCGGCGGCAGTAGTCGGTGAACTGCGTCTTCGCCTTCGCGCAATCAAAGCCCTCCGGAACCTTTCGCGACCCGCCGCTGCCAAACACGATCCGGCCAATGCCGGCCTTCTCCGCCCGTCGAAACACGATCTCCGCGTGTTTCATCAGCGCGTCCATCGGCACTTCCGGCCCTACGACCTTCAGGTCGCCCGGCAGGAAGCCCGTGCAGGAACGGATGGGCAGCGAGGCAGCTTTGATCTCGGCGAGCTTCTTCTCGAAATCCTCGTCGCCCGCCTTGGGCACGAGCACGCTGCTGACATTTTCCTCCACGAACTGAAATCCCGCCGCCTTGAGCACCGCGGCCTTCTTGAGCGACGTGCAGACGCCCCACTCGATGCAACAACCCGTCTGGCCAGCGGCCGTCAACCATTGCGGCAGAGCCAGGCCGGCGGCGGCGGTGGTGGTGATTGTGAGGAATTGTCGTCGTGTGATCATAGTCTGAGTTGGTTTCATTCAGTTCGGTTCCTGTGCAAGGGCATCTGAGCCGCATCTTGCCGCAGGAGGGAAACAGCCTTCAAGCGCAAAGCGAGGAATTGCATCGAGCCTGTGCTCGTCACAGCCTGCCCCGTTGTTTGTAATACTGGTAACGATTCTCAATCGCCCGCACGTATTGCCGGGTGCCAGGATAGGTGATGCTCGCGCGGAAATGCTCCGCATCTCGTGGCTGCGAACCCGCCGCCCAGCGCAGCGCGTTGCTGCGGCCGGCGTTGTATTCGGCCAGTGCGAACGGCACGGGGTCTGCGCTCCCCTTCCAGCGGTCGAGCGCGCGACGCAGACACCAACAGCCAACCTCCAGGCCAGCGGCGGGAAGCACAAGCGTCTGCGGTTCGAGAGCCCCCCGATCATGCGACTTCGCCCACTCCGCCACCGTCGCCGGCATCACTTGCATCAGCCCAACTTCGCCTTTGCGTCCGCGCGCGTAGGGATTGAAACGGCTCTCGCGCCACACCACCGCCTTCACTAGGAACGGACTGAGGCCATGCTGTTGCGCCGCCCGCGTGATCTCCTCGTCAAACCGATGGTCGCGCCAATAATCAAAGATGAACCAAGCCGTCGCCAGCAGCGCCAGCAGCACGCCGACGCTGACAACCAGCCCGCGAAATCCTTTTCCTCGTGCCACGCCACGAGTATGACCGGCGAGTTTAGTTTTGGCAATGGCGCGGCGCAGTGGTAAGCCATGAGCCGTGGGACCGATTGCCAGAGTCATCGTGGATGTCGCCACCGGGCGCGAGTTTGATTATCGCGTGCCGGAGCGGCTGCGGGACGTTGTCCGTGTTGGCTCGCGCGTGCACGTGCCGTTCGGCCACCGCAACGTGCAGGGCCACGTCGTCGCGTTCGCCGACAAATCATCCTATCCGAGCGTCAAGGAAATCGCGGATGTCATCGGCGAGCGGCCCTTACTCGACCCGACGATGATCGAACTGGTGCGCTGGATGGCGCGTTACTACTGCTGCCCGGTGGAAATCGCCATGCGCTGCGTGCTGCCAGAGGCCGTGCGCCGGGGCGAGACGACGTTCAAGCAGAACCTCCACGTCCAACTCACCGCCGCCGCTGCCGCCGGCCCGCTCGAACTCGGCCCGCGCGCCGCGAAGCAGGCGCTGGTCGTGGAGATCCTCAAGGCCAATCCGCACGGCATGTTCCTGGCGGAACTGCTGCGCAAGGCGGAGGTGACCGCCGCGGTGGTCGAGACGCTCAAGCGCAAGGGCATCGTCGAAATCGGCATGAAGACCTCCGACCGCGATCCCTACTCCGACGAAGTGTTCCTGCCGAGCGAGCCGCTGCCCATGAACGCCGCGCAACAACATGCGCTTGATCTCGTCCTCAAGAGCACCGACACGCTGGAACCATCCGTGGTGCTGCTCCACGGCGTGACCGGCAGCGGCAAGACGGAAGTCTACCTCCAAGCCATCGAGCACGTCCTCGCTCAAGGCAAAGGCGCTATCGTGCTCGTGCCGGAAATCTCGCTGACTCCGCAGACGGTCGAGCGGTTCAAGTCGCGCTTCAATCCGAAGCGCCACGGCACGCAGGTGGCCGTGCTCCACAGTCATCTCTCGGCCGGAGAGCGCCATGACGAGTGGCACAAGATTCACAGCGGCGAAGCTCGCATCGTCATTGGGGCGCGCTCGGCAGTGTTCGCGCCGGTCAGCCCGCTCGGTCTCATCGTCGTCGACGAGGAACACGAGACTTCCTACAAGCAGGAGGAAGCGCCGCGTTACAACGCCCGCGACGTCGCGGTCGTCCGCGGCAAGATGCAGCGGTGCGCCGTCGTGCTCGGCTCGGCGACGCCGTCGCTGGAAAGCTACTTCAACACTCAACCGCGCGAGAACCAGCCGCCGAAATACGGCCTCGCCCAGTTGCCCGACCGCGCCGACCACAAGCAGATGCCGCGCATCCGCGTCGTGGACCTGCGCGAAGAACTCCTTCGCCAGAAAGGCCTCTTCGTCTTCAGCGAAAAATTGCGCACCGCCATCTCGCTGCGGCTCGACCGCAAGGAGCAAACCCTCCTCTTTCTCAACCGCCGCGGTTACGCCACCTCCATGACGTGCCCCAAGTGCGGCTACGTCGCCAAGTGCGAGAACTGCTCCGTGTCGCTGGTCTATCACCGCAAGCTCGGCCAACTCAAGTGCCACTACTGCGGCCACGAACAGGCCGCGCCGGAGTGTTGCCCCAGTCCCGATTGCCGCTCCCCGCAGATCAAATACTCCGGCGTCGGCACCGAGAAAATCGAAGCCGCCGTCGCCAAGAACTTCCCCGCAGCCCGTGTCGCGCGGATGGACTCCGACGTCATGGTCCGCAAAGACCTCTACCGCGAAATCCTCGGCGCCTTCCGCACCGGCAAGATAGACATCCTCATCGGCACCCAGATGATCGCGCGCGGCCTCCACTACCCCAACGTCACCCTCGTCGGTATCATCTACGCCGACATGGCGCTCCACCTGCCCGACTTTCGCGCCGCGGAGCGGACATTCCAGCTCATCGTCCAGGTCGCCGGGCGCGCCGGACGCGGCGACGTCGAGGGCGAGGTCGTCGTGCAAACCTTCACGCCGTTCGCCGACGCCATCCGCCACGCGCGCCAGCATGACTTCGCCGGTTTCTACGAGCAGGAGATCGAGTATCGCCGCGAGTTCCACTATCCGCCGTTCACGCGCGCCGTGGCGCTGCTGTTCCGCGGCCGCAACGAAGACAAAGTCCGCCGCCACGCCGAAGCCATTGGCGAGCGATTGCGCGCGCAGGCCGGCAAGCTCGCCCTCATCGCCGGCCCCGCCCCCGCGCCGATGGCGAAGATCAAGGGTTTCTTCCGCTACAACATGCTCCTGCGCACCCACCAGATCATGCGCCTCACCGAACTGATCGCCGCCACTCTCCGCGCCGCCAAACTCCCGCCCGACGTGCTCGCCACCGTGGACGTGGACCCACTGTCGATGTTGTGAGACGAACGGTTCGATCAGTAAAATCTGTTTGGCATTGAGTCCCAGTCAAAAAACAAGGGCGTGGAATAACTTGCAAGCCACAACCGAGTCCTCAATTCGTGAAACGCAGCACGAGAGTAGTCAAACGTAGAGATATTTGCCCTTGTTCCGCGGTCGAAGCTGCCTACAATACCCTCAAGGCCACCGATGAACCCTGCCATGATGAAAACGCAACCAACTCAACACACCAAGTGTGGATTTTCTTCCTGTATCAGACAACAGACATCAAGATTTTCATCCCTTCTATTCTTGTGCTTGATCGTGTCGTTGTTGCTCTCTTCGGGATGCAGCAGCACCAAGGTCGCGGGTCCCTCGGGATTTGTGGGCAACTATTCGGGATTGGCGAAAGGAACCTATTTCAACCAGGAGCGCGTCGCACGGAACGTTGATTTCAAGGAATTCAAGGCCGTAAAAGTTGCCCCGATCAGCCTGAGCTATATGGCAGACAAGACCGCCTGCGACACAACCGAACTGGAAAAGCTCGGCCGTGAATTCCGCGAAGCCATCGAAGAAAAACTCCGCGCAAGCGGTCTGGTGGTTACTTCCAACCCTTCTGGAAGAACACTCGTGGTCAGCCTCGCGATCACAAATGTGGAGCCTCCCGATGCCTTGCTCAACGCCGGTCTCGCAGCAGCGACGCTCATGATGCCCGTGCCGCTGCCGTTCGATAAAGATGGTGAAACGTCATTTGAGGGCAAGATCACCGACGGCACGACGGGGAAGGTTCTGATCGAGTTTGCCGAAACAAGAATCGGAGCCGGGAGCCAGACAGACCTGACAGGCATGACCACCGGGAAATTTCAAAAATTCACGAACACGCACATCGTGTTCACCCGATGGGCCGAGACGATTGCCAAAATGATCAAGGAACTGACTCAGGGAGCCAAGCCCGCAGCCTGATCGCGGCTCATTTCCCTATTATCATCCGGCTTTCATCTGGGAAGCATTTCGCTAAACGGCGAACGGTGGCAAGAATGGCATTTTCCCGGTGAACATCACTGTTGATTACAGTTGACAAGGTGAGGGTTAATTGTCTGTATTTGTGGTGTAACTGGAGGAACCGAGATGAATAAACTGTTCGTGCTAATGGTAGTTGTGGGAATGGCTCTGTCTGCGAACGCACAATGCCCCGTGCAAGTCACAGTTCAGAGGATCACCAAGAAGAAGAGCGCGCAGGGAGAAGTGACAACACAAGGCAACATGCAGTATTTTCAATATAATACTGCAAATTCATCCCTGACACTGCGCATTACGCTTCAGAACACCAGCATACGTCCAGTCGAAGACGTGGTCGTCAGATGGGGTGTGGCAAAAACGCGTCTGACCGGCAGCAGCCATGCTGGAGATGTGGCTTACGGCAAGGAAGAGAAATGTTCCCTGAAACCCAAGGAAGTCAAGGTCATTGAAACGGAAACGGTTCAGGCCAAAAAGCAGGAATCGCAAATCTCTGAACGTCAGTTTGGCGAGAAGATTCATGGTCACGGCGTCCAAGTCATGATAGGAGGCAGACCGGTATGGGAGGAGTTTGTGCCGGGGTCCATCAAGAAAGCCTTTGAGAATCTGAGACCGATCGAAGACCAGGAAAAGGACGAGGGCCAGGATAACCAGCCGAAGAAGAAAAAGAAGTAATCCTCCGCAATGTCGCGCGACCCTCGTAAACGCGCGTATTTCGCTTTGACCACAGCGGCAGGCTTGTGGCATTACTGAACTATGAAACAGCCCACGCTATTGACTACATTGAAAGGCTCGCTGCTGGAAAACTTCTTCCCCGCCGGATGGGATCTGGCAAAGATTGACCGCTGTTGTTCGCAACCGCCCGCGTCCATCACTGACCGGCAGAAGTGGTGGCACAAGGATTTCCAGCCCGTGCCGTGCGAAATGCTCGCGGACTTCGACATGATGATGGGCCACGAGATTGCGCTGACCATCGCCGAGGCAAAGGAGTTCGGCAAACCGGTGGCGTTCATCCTGCCGGTGGGGCCGATGGGGATGTATCGGTGGGTCGTCTACTTCCTGCGCGCGTGGGGCGTGGACTGCGGACACGTCCACGGTTTCAACATGGATGAGTGGAGCGACGCCAAGGGCAACACGCTGCCACCAACCAACCCCGGCGCTTTTCAATATGCAATGGAACAGGCCTTCTACGGGCCGCTCGGCAAGCTGACGGTGCCGCCGAAACAGCGGCACTTCGCGACGAAGGACTCGCTGCCTCATTACCGTGAGCAGATCGGCGAGCTGCGCGCGGCGGGCGCGGACTTGGTGGTGGTGTTCGGTATCGGGCGGGTGTTTCACATTGCGTTTTGGGAGCCGCACTTCGCCGCGGAGTTCAAGAGCGAGGCTGAGTGGCGGCGGCAATCGCACCGGCTCGGCGCGAAGCTGCATCCGCTCACCATCGAGCAGAACGCCATCACGAGCTTCAAGAGCCGCACAACGCTGGTGCCGACCCGCGCAAACACGATCGGTCCGGCGCTGTTCCTGTCGGCTGACAAGATAATCGGCGGCTGCGACGGCGCGCTCGGCCGCGGCATGGCGTGGCAGGGATTGTCGTTGTGGGTGACGCTGCGCTACGGCCCCAGCATGTGGATTCCGTCAAGCTTCATGCCGACGCAGGCGGGCAAGCTTTTCTTCCTGAAGGAACTGGCCGGCCCACTCGTGGCGGAGTGCAACTAAGAGCGGCAGCGGTCGGAAGCAAAAAGCAGCGGGTGTGTCACAGCGGCGGTCGAATCGACTGCCCCGCGGTAGCATTCGGAGCGCGCTTCGCATCCAACTCTTCTGTCGCCTGGGACGGCAGACCCACAGAGCCGCACGGGAGCGTCTCGACGATACACTCTAACCAGTTGCGCCAGCAATGGCAGCAGCCGGCCGTGACATTCGCTTCGCCAGCCAAAGCCCGGCGATGGCGATCAGTGTTCCCACGGCAAACAACTCCCACGAGTAGCTGACGCCCTTGTAGCCAGTGCCGGTGATCCGCTCAGCGTCCTTGACGAACGACCAATACCACACCGCGAACGCCAACAGTTGCGACGCGACCAAGGCGAAGGACCAGCGAACTGGCCGGCCGCGAACTTCATGCACGTGCAGCCAGCAGCATGCGCCCACGAAGTAGACGCTGATGAGCACCGGCGCCAGCACCGGCCCATACCACGGCTTCGGAATCAGAAACAGGCAATCCCAAGTCAGCAGCGCGCCCGGCCATCCGGTCCACCATCGCAGGCCGACGTAATAAAGAATATCCCAGATGCCGAACGCGAAGAAGAAACACGCGAGACGCGAGCGCCAGTTGATGCCAGTAAGCCACGCCACCGCTGCCAACATGATGATCGTGCAGGCTTCCCGCGGAATCTCAACCGGCATCTTCTCCAGCGGCGGGATGGGGAAGTAAGATTCCACCGGAAACAACCGGCGCAGGTAAATGACGCAAACAGCTTCCAGCAAGCCCATCGCGATCGCATAAACACCCAGCCAAGCCAATCGCCGCCAGATCTGCCGCGTTTCAGCCGTCAAAGTCGGTTCCATGGGCGCCAGTTTACGTCGCGTCATCTTTCCACGCAACGCTTCTCGTGCTTCGCAACCGGCAACGACCGGCTTCCGCAGTCAACCACAGAAGTCATCGCCGCGCTGCCGTGCCCCCTCCCCAGCTTGAGTTTACGAGAACGTTGGCGTTGACCCGCAGGCAAGAACTGTGCGATACCGCTATCATAATTATGGCAACACCTGACGAAAAAATTCTCGGATTTCCCCGCGCGGTCTTCGAGCAGCTCGGCGTTTTCCACGGCTTCAGTCCGGACGTGGACCGCTATCTGCCCGCAATCCTCGACCCTAAGAACAACAGCTTCCGCCTTCGTGCGCAGGCCGAGACCGATCCAAGCTTCAAGCAAATCATCCCCTACGTCGTCATCACCGACGGCGAGCGCGTGCTTCACTACGTCCGCGGCAAGAAAGCCGGCGAGCAGCGGCTCGTGGCCAAAGGTTCCATCGGCATTGGCGGCCACATCAACGACGAGGATCACTCGTTGTTCGCGGTCGGGATGGATGCGTTCCGCGCTGCCGTCGAGCGCGAGGTGCGCGAGGAATTGAATGTCGAGGGTGCTTTCGATGCCAAGCCGGTCGGTCTCATCAACGATGACTCGGTCGAAGTGGGCCGCGTCCACTTCGGCGTCGTCCACGTGATGCATCGCCGGCCCGAACAGGTGAAAAAGCGCGAGCAGGTCATCGCGCAACAAGAGTGGCTCACGATCGCCGAACTGTGCGACCGCCGCGAACGGATGGAGACGTGGTCGCAGTTCTGTCTCGACAATATCCAGAGCCTCCTGAGGTGAAGACCGCGACCTTTTCCATCGCAGGTCGCTGCCCCAAGACCGGTGACATGGGCGTGGCAACCGCGTCGAAATATCTCGCCGTGGGCGCCGTGGTGCCGTGGGCTGAAGAAGGTGTCGGCGTCGTGGCAACGCAACATTGGGCCTCGCCGCGCATGGCTCAGCACGCGCTCGCCATGATGCGAACCGGGCATCCGCCAAAGCTGATTCTCACGCAACTGGTCGCTGATGACCGCGAGAAGGCCAGCACACGGCAGTTGGCGCTGATGGATGCGCAGGGGCGCAAAACAGCGTGGACGCCGGCGCTCGATGTGAGCGACCCGCAGGCAAAATACTTCGGCCATCTGGAAACGGAGAACGCCATTGTCCTGGGCAACACGCTGGCAGGCCCGCAGGTATTGGAGGCGATGCGGGCGAAGTTCGTTGAACTGGAGAAGACAGGTGTGTCACTTGCGTGGCGGTTGCTCGCAGCGTTGAAGGCCGCCGACGAGGCAGGTGGCGACCATCGAGGCAAGCAATCCGCGGCCATTCTGGTCGTCGGCGGACAGAAGAGCACGGCGGAGAACATCCACAAAGTGAACTACCGCGTGGACGACAATGCGGCGCCGATAGACGAACTCATCCGCATCTACAAACTTCATTTTAGCCGGCCAGCCGTGGATTATATGCCCTGACAGGGCAGGTCGATGACTCGACGACGGCAACATGGCCACCACGGTTCATACTGATTCGAGAGTAAGAATGTTATGCAAACGATTCCGCTTGGCACAAGTTCCCTGAACGTCAGCCGGCTCTGCTACGGCTGCTGGCGCATCATTGGGTGGTCGCCGAATGAAATCACGCCGGCGATGGGGGAATCCGCCCGCCGTGCGATCATCACTGCCTACGAGTCGGGCTACACCTTTTTCGACCACGCCAACATCTACTGCTGGGGCATGGCCGAAGAAGTCTTCGGAAACGTGCTGAAAGAAGTCTCCGGGATGCGCGAGCGGGTGATCATCGCCTCCAAATGCGGCATCCGGCGCAAAGGCGATCCAACACCCGCCATGCCGGCACGCTGGGATTTCTCTGCGTCCCATATCGTCGCCTCCACCGAGGCGTCATTGCGGCGGCTCGGCATCGAGACGCTGGACGTGCTCATGCTCCACCGGCCCGATTATCTGGCCGATCCGGCCGAGATCGCGCGGGCGTTTACGCAGTTGAGAGACGCGGGTAAGGTGCGTTTCTTTGGCATCAGCAACTTCCGTCCCTCGCTGGCGGCGGCGGTGCAGGCAGCCTGCCACGTCCCGCTGGTCACGCATCAAATCGAGATCAGTCTCGCGAAACTCGACGCGCTCACCGATGGCACACTTGACCAGTGTCTCGCCACAAAGATGACACCCATGGCTTGGAGCCCGCTGGCTGGCGGCCAGCTTGCTGAAGGCGCAAAACGAATTTTGCCATCGCAACAGAATTATCTGATCCCGCCGATCATCGAGGCGCTTGACCCGATCGCCAAGGCTCGCGGCGTCAGCCGGAGCGTGATCGCGCTGGCGTGGTTGATGAAACACCCTTCAAAAATCATCCCTGTCGTCGGCTCCACCCATCCCGATCGCATCCGCGAGGCAACCAAGGCGGTTGAAATCGAACTGACACGGGAGGAGTGGTATCGGCTGTTTGTAGCCGCGAGCGGCGCACCGTTGCCCTGAAACGGATTCTGCAATACGAAGTGCGTCTCTACGTCGCGATATGCGATCCTGGCCCTAGCGCGTCGAGCTGGCCATTGTCCAGCTCGACGAGCAACCCCGCCTTGACCAACGCATCCACGTCCGTCTTTACATCCAGCTCGCCGACCGCCTGCGCGGCAAAATGATCTCGCAGCGTGTGGCGATTTGGTTTGTGACCACGTCGGGCTGGCGCGCTGGCGAGCGCCAGAATCTCCTGTTGGCGCGGCGTGAGCTGGTCGCGCTCCGAGGGACTACGCGGGTAACAACGACAGGCATATTGATGGCCGAGGATATCGCGGAATATCTGCAAGCCACGCTGGCTCAACGCCTGCCGTAACAGCGCCAGAAAATGTCCCGGTTCCTTTTTCTCCTTGTCCCATACCTGATTGCAGGCTCGGCGGATGTCGCGGCATTCGAGGTGTCTCACACGCATTGCGGGAATCGCCAGTTCCGCTTCTGTCTTTTCCACGTTGCCGGCATGTGCCTGCCGCACATGATCGAGTAACGCCCGCTCGTCCGTTACGAACTCGTCGCAAAACGCGCAGTGCAATTCCTCCATCACACTGAGGGCTTTCCGCCACGCCTCCACGTCGTCCGGGGAATTGGAGTTCGTCACCTTCGCACGAAACTCATCGAACGGCACCTGGTCGTGACGCTCCCTGTGATGCGTCACGAGCCGCGCGCTGAACTCATGGTAGTTGGGCGGACAAAGCAACGCGCGGCACAAGCCACAGCGGGCCACGAATTGGAAGTTGCCCTTCGGCGGCTCAACGGTCTTCTGCACGGACTTCACGGCCTTCCCGGCGTGCTGCTGTCGAAAATGCCGAAACACCAGTTCCGCCCCTGAAAACGCCTGGCCGCACTCGATGCAAAGATGGAACGCCGCCTTCGTGTCGCGCGGTGGCTTCAATACGAACGTCAGCGCGTTCGGCTGGTTCACGAGATTGCGCCACAGGTCGAACAGCGCGTGCGCCCGGCCATCGGCCTTGAGTTTCTGTGCAAGCTTGTCGAGCGGCGGCGACTCCAGCCGCAGCGTGCAGAAAATCACCTTGTCGGCAACAGGTTTCATCAGTCCACTCGTTCCTCGCCGCCGATGCACCCAGGTTCATCCGGTTGACGGCGTAGGCGCATTCTCCTAGAGTGTTCGCGTGAGTCAACGCTAAAGGATAACGACCATCGAATTTTCGTCATGAGAATCATTCGCTTCACCACCCCCGGTTTGCAGTTTCAGGACGGCTATCATTTCCGCCTCGGGCTGCTCGACGGCGATCGCGTCATTGATCTGACGACGAAAGACCCGAACACTTTTGGCTCCGTGTCAGGCCTGTTGCGGCTGGATGAGCCAGCCGCGGCTGTGGCTGAGGCGATTCAAAAGGCGCCGGCGCTGCCGCTGCGGCAGGTGCAATTGGAGGCGCCGATCGACGTGCAGGAAGTCTGGGCTTCCGAGGTCACTTATCCGCAATGTCGCGACAGGCGCGTGGCGGCCGCTTCCAAGAATGGTGGCGGCGTTCTCTACGAGAAGGTCTTCGGCGCGCCGCGGCCCGAGCTGTTTTTCAAGGCCACACCGGAACGCACCGTCGGCCCCGATCAACACGTCCGCATCCGCGTGGACTCCAAGCGCAGCGTGCCCGAGCCTTCACTGGCGCTGGTCATCAACTACGCCGGCGCTGTCATCGGCTACACCATCGGCAACGACATCTGCTCGCGTGACCTCGCGGACGAAAACGCGCTCTACCTGCCGCAAGCCAAGATGTACCGCGGCAGTTGCGCGTTGGGCCCATGCATTCTGCTCAAGGAGGATGTCGCCGACCCGAAGGCGCTGGAGATCACGATGCGGATCGAGCGCGACCAAGTGCTCATGTTTCACGGTCAGGCCGGCGTGGCAGGGATGAACCGCAGCTTTGAGGAACTCGCCGATTATCTTTTCCGCGAGAACGATTATGCTCCCGGCGTCTTCCTGCTGACCGGCACAAGTATCGTGCCGCCCGCGGACTTCACGCTCAACCACGACGACCTCATCGAGATTGAGATTCCGCCGATTGGCGTGTTGAGAAACACCGTGGAATAGCGCCGCGGGCAGGAGCGCGCCCGGCTCATCCTTTGCCGCCGCTAAACGTCTCGACCGGGAGCAAGGTCCTCTCGCGAACCAGCCCGGCAATGGAATCGAGTTCCGCCTCACTCAGAGGTTCCACCCACGTCTCGAGCGGCTTGCGCACAACGGTATAAACCTGAACGAGCTTTATTTTTCCGCCGGACCGAATGATCTCGTTGAGCCGCCCGCAGTAGGCTTCGATCTCGACGGAGGGCGGCGGTTCCCCGTGAAGCCGCATGAAAAGACTCTGGATGACGATGGGCCGCGGGCGGGCGGTGAGCAAGAGATTCTTCAGGATGCGGCTGAACGCAATCGCTGTCCGATTCACCTGCTTGAAATACAGTTCCGTGCCAGCGTCGAGCTTGGCCCATATCTCGCCGTTGTCCTCGTCCAGCAGTTTGAGTCCCGTCTGCACATCCGTCCGGTCGAGTCCGGCGCCATCAGTGATCAACACCACCTTCGTGTCCTGCAATGCCATCTCGCGCTTCACTCGCGACACCACTTCAACAACCTCCCGAAACTGCCGCACCGTCGTCGGCTCGCCGTCGCCGCTGAGCGCGATATCGTTGATGTGCGTGGCCATGTCCATCACGGTGTTGAACGGATACTCGCTCGCAAGCGTGCCGGAACGGACCAGTTCCACCATCTGTCGCAACTCGTGCTCCAACGTCGCCAGCACAAGCTTGGAGACCTTCGATGGCGTCGCGCGATCCACCTGGCAATAGACGCAGGAAAAATTACACGCCTTGTTCGGACTCAGATTGATGCCGACGGATAAACCGTGGCTGCGGCGCGAGATGACGGGGTAAACGTAGCAGAATTCGCGGTAGGTCCGTGGGTGTGAACGGTGGGCGATGGTCAGCCCATTCTTGGATTTCTTGGCGTCAAGCACCGCGCAAAGTAGCATTGCCCTTCGCCAAGCGCAACGGGTAGATGCGGTTTATCAGAATCCACTGGAATTACGCCGCGTCACACCGCTAAACTCGTGCCATGATCCGAATAGCACTACTTTCCACAGCCCACTTGCATGTCAACAGCTACGCGCAGGAAGCGCGCAATTCCCAGGATGTCCAGATTGCCTGCGTCTGGGATGACGACCCCGCCCGCGGCGAACCCGTAGCCAAGGAACTCGGCGTGCCGTTCGACAATGACCTCGCCCGTGTGCTCAGCCGCAAGGACGTGGATGCGGTCATCGTCTGCTCCGAGAGCAGCAAGCACCGCACGATCCTCGTCTCCGCCGCCCACGCCCACAAACACATCTTCACGGAGAAGCCACTGACCCTGACCCTCGCCGAGGCCGACGAGGTGGCGCGAGAGATCAAAGCCAGTGGCGTGAAGTTCATGATCTCCCTGCCGCAGCGCAGTAAGTCTGAAACGCTGCTGATGAAGAAGCTCATCGACGACGGCACGCTGGGCAAGATCGCAACCGCACGGTTCCGCATGGGCCACGGCGCGGCGCTGGAGAAATGGTTCAAGAATGGCAGCGCATGGTTCGGCGACGAAAAGTCCGCCGGCCCGGGCGCGTTGTTCGACATCGCCTGCCATACGCTCGATGCGATGCGCTGGCTGCTCGGCGAGCCGGCCAGTGTGCTCTGCAAGTGCGTCAATTTCAGCGGCGCGTATCCGATCCCCGACAACGGTGTCGTCGTGGTCGAGTTCAAGAACAAGGCCGTCGGCGTTCTCGACTTCAGCTACGTGCAGGGCGCCGGGCCGAGCTTCTGGGAAGTTTACGGCACCGAAGGCACCGCCGTGCGCGATATGCCGGGCCATCCGCCCGTTACTTACATCAAACGTCAAACCGCGGACGGCTTCGCGCCGGCGTGGCAGCGTGTGAGGATGCCCAAGCCGCGGCCAAGCGCCTTGCAGCAATGGTTCGCCGCCATCCTCCGCAATGAACCGATGCACATCACCGTGGACGACGCGCGCAACCTGACACAACTGCTCGACGCTGCTCGCGCCTCCGCGCGAGAGAACAGAGAAGTGAAGCTCTAGACCGCGACTCATGAACGTCGTCACCACGGTCTCGCGCGAGTGGAGAAACCGCATGTTGATGCAGATGGCGTTCTGCGTCGGCTTCGGACTTTGGTTCTTCTACGACGGCGCCGTCACCTACCCGAAACACAACGGACGCATTGCCCAATACCAAGCCGTTGTCGCGCGTGGCGAGACCGCGAAGTGGAGCGCATTCGCCGCCAAGAACGGCTGGCCCGGCCAGGATCATCCAGCCCCCTACTCTTCCGCCGAACTCAAGACGCAATTCGTGCTCGGCGCGATCTGCGTCGCGGCGGGCGGCATGACCATCGTCTGGCTCATCATTGGCCGCCGCAAGCAAATGAGCAGCGATGGCCAGACCGTCTGCGGTGTGCGCGGCGAGCGCGTGCCTCTGGACGCATTCATCAGCGTGGATAAACGGAAATGGGAGCGCAAGAGCATCGCCTACGCCTTCTACATGCAAGACGGCCAGCGCCGACGGCTGACGATCGACGACTACAAGTTCGTTGGCGCTGAAGACATCCTGAAACAGATCGAAGAACAGATCGCAAAGAAGCAACCGCCCCCCGCCCCCTCCACCTGACACGCTCGCTGCCTTTCATAAACAACCGAGGCGGTTGCGCCGCCGCACAACCGCCTCGTGTCGGTTCTGAAATCAGGTCCGGGACCTCACTTCATCCACGGACAACCCGGGCATACACCGCAGGCTGGAGCCGCCGTGCCGAGCGGACAACTAGCCCAGCAGCCGGGGCCGCGTCCGCCGCACCATCCAGCGCCACCGCCGCAGCGCTTGATGATCTGCTGTTGCAGTTCCTTGTTCTGCGTCATCAACTCACGGAACTGCACGCGCAGTTTCTCCAGAACAGCCTTCTGCGCATCCAGCGCAGTGGAACTCGCACCGTTCTTTTGCAGCGTGGCCAGCGCCATCTGTTCGTCGCGAATCTCCGATTGCAGCTTCGTCACCTGTTCGACGAACGCCTTCTCCTTTGGATCGGTCGGCGTCACGCACGTCAGCCAGCAGCCCGCGCCCGGTCCGGCGCCCTGACCGCACCAGCCACGTCCCTGACCACAACAACCGCGTCCCTGCGCAAGACCGGATGCCGCCGTCAACGCCAGCACCAAGCCGCCCATCATCAGAATCTGCCATGTCCGTTTCATCATCGTTCTCCTTCTTTGAAGTTCTTTGCCAATCTCATCTTATTAACTGCCAGACAAGACGAGGAGCGCCAGCGACGCATTCCATCTATTTTAGCGGTTTATGAACCGCACACGTTAACGTGGTGGAAACAGCCTCATGCCGCCATGTGTTTTCGCTGCATATTCCAAACCACATGGGTGACATGAGACCCCCGTTATTGGGCGCAAGATATCAATTGACGTGCAATAGTTATGAGCATATTCTCATAACCGTCCGCCCTGAATATACGCCTATGCCAAGACCCTGTTGCCTAAGACACGTCCGGAACCTGCCGGCGGCTGTTTATTTCAAGCCCAGGGGCATCCCCATGCTTGAGTTGGAGCAGGTCACTTTAACCCTTGATGAAGTGGAGGCGTTGCGGCTGGCGGATCTGGAGGCGCTATATCAAGAGGATGCGGCAAAGAAGATGAGGATTTCGCGCGCAACGTTTGCCCGGATCGTCGAGCAGGCGCGCCGGAAGGTGGCAGATGCGCTGATTCACGGCAAGGCGCTCTGTTTGGAAGGCGGATCCGTGGTTTTGAAAGGAATGACCCAAATGCCAAAAGGTGATGGAACTGGCCCTGCTCAAACCGGGCAAGGGATGGGACGTGGACCGTGTGGTTGCGGGCAGCGCCACGGGGCCAGGCGCGGCGGCTGTTGCGGCGGGAAAGTGAATTCCGGACGCGTTTGCTGTTCAACCAAAACGGCATCCGTCTGCAAACAGAAGAAAGGCAAATAATCATGAAACTTTGTATTCCAGTTGCAACAGATGAAGGGTTGAACAGTGTCGTGTATGGGCATTTCGGGTCGGCGCCATTGTTTGTGCTGGTGGACTCTGAAACGATGACCGTGGAACCGCTGGCCAACCGCGATCAGACTCACGTTCACGGGGCCTGCAATCCCCTGCGGGCACTGGCTGGCCGGCAAGTGGACGCGGTGATTGTCGGCGGAATCGGCCCGGGCGCGGTGAACGGCCTCCAGCGGGCTGGCATCGCCGTCTATCAATCCCCCGCACAGACGTTGGCCGAAGCCGTGGCGCAGTTCAACCAAGGCCGCCTTCCCAAGATCAGTTTGGAGAGTGCTTGTAGCTCGCATGGCGACGGCGGTTGCGCTCATCACTAAACCCGGCAGATACATGGAAATCAAAGAAACCAAGCCAACCTTCGTGGTCTATGTCTGCGGCGGCTCGGCCGACGTGGGCGAGTTGACCGACCGTGCCGCGCGGCAGATGAACCGCGCCGGCATAGCCAACATGTCGTGCCTGGCCGGTATCGGCGCACGCGACGGGGACATGATGTTCAATGCCGAATACGCAACCCGCGTGCTGTTGATGGACGGTTGCCCCAAGGCCTGCTCACGGCGCACATTTGAAAACGCCGGGCTGCACCGCTTTGTGCATTTCGATATGAGCGCCGTCGGCTTGCATAAAGGCAAGAGTCCGGTGACGGAAGAGAACATCCGCCGCGTCGTCAGCAAAGCCACTGCGATGTTGACCAGCGCGGCATCGCAGGCCGGAAATACATGACCACGACCAACCTGCGCAAACGAAAGTCGCAGAAGGCGAAGTCACGCGCAGCAGAGCGGGCTAACCACCGCCAACTGCTCGAACGGGAAGCGTTCTTCCGCACATTTGGCTACGACCTCCCGAAGGGCATCGCCTTTGCCCTGGCCCAGTCGTTGCCGTTGGGCGGATCGGTTCTCGAAATCGGCACCGGCAAGGGACGCTTCCTCGTGGAGCTGGCTAAACATGTCGCGACGGTCACCACCGTGGACATCGCTGTTGAAGAACAAGCGTGCGCCCGGCTCAACGCCCGTTTTGCCGGCGTGGAAGATCGAATCAAGTTCGTTCTCCGGGACGCCGCCCGGCTGCCGTGGCGGAACGGCGCATTTGATGCCGCAGTGACCTTCAACGCGATGCATCACATCCCGTATTTCCAGCCGGTGTTGAAAGAGATATTGCGCGTGGTCAAACCCGGCGGCAAAATCGTTCTCGCGGACTTCAGCCCGCGCGGATTTCAAATCATGGATCGCATTCATCGCGCCGAAGGAAAGCTCCATCAGCACGAAGTCCATCATTTCCGCGACCTGCAACGTTTCCTGCGCAAGCGCGGCTTGGTCACGCGACTGAGCAAAGGTTACAACCAGGAAGTGCTGGTGGCGACTCTGCCTTGCGCCAGTGTCTGAACCGCATAGGAGGCTTCCCTCACATGAACGAACACATCTCTCTGACAATCCTCGTTGAGAACAGCGTCAACACGCGCGGCCTGTTGGCGGAACACGGTTGGGCGGTTTGGATCCAAGCGGGCGCGCAGAGTCTGCTGTTTGATACCGGCCAGAGCCAGTTGCTACAGGCCAACGCACAGACCTTGGGAGTGTCTTTGCAGAAAGCGCAATCTGTTGTGCTGAGCCACGGCCATTTCGATCACACCGGCGGACTGGCCGCAATTCTGAGCGCGTCGCCGCAAGCCCAAGTCTTCGTTCATCCGGCGGCCCTTGCGGCCAAATACGCTCGCCGTGACGATGGCCGCACGGTATCTGCCGGCATGACCGCCCCCGCGGCGCAAGCTTTACGCGAGCGGGAAGCTTCGGTGCACTGGACCACGGACGTCACAGAAGTCGCCGGCGGCATCTTCGTCACCGGCAAGGTTCCCCGGCTCACACTGTTCGAGGACACGGGTGGCCAGTTCTTTCTCGATGAGCAATGCAACCAGCCCGACCCACTGACCGACGACCAATCCCTGTTCTTCGAGACAAGAGAGGGCATCGTCGTCATCCTCGGCTGCGCGCACGCGGGCGTCGTCAACACCTTGCAGCACATCCGTCAGATTACCGGCGGCAAACCCATTCACACCGTCCTGGGCGGAATGCACCTGCTCAACGCCAAGCCGGAACGAATCGAGCAGACGATCCAGGCATTCCGGCAGCTCGGCATTCAGCGGGTTGGCCCGGCCCATTGCACGGGCATGGCCGCAACAACCCGGCTATGGTCAGCTTTCCCCAACGGCTGCGTCGGTTGCAGTGTCGGGACGCGGCTGGAGTTTGTCGGGATTTGAGGGCAGGATTCAGACAGTCAGTAATCCCAAGCCAATCATTGACCAGCGGTCGCCGAAACTGGAACATGCACAATCTGGAGAATGAATATGTCCAAGATCAGTCGCAGAAAATTCATCGGCAACGCTGCCGTTGCGGGAACCGGCGCTTGCGTTTGCGGCCTCAGCGGCTGCGCCACCTTCACCAAGGTCGGCGACACCCCGCCGATTCCATCTGACGCTTACACCATCGAAAGCAACAAGCTGACGATTTCGCTGGAGAAAGTCGCCGCGCTGGCAAAGGTCGGCGGCTCCGTCAAGATTGCTGACGCGAAGCTGCCGCAGTCCCTGATCGTCGCACGACCCGGCAATGGCGATTATACGGTCGTCTCCATCAAGTGCCCTCACCGCGGCGCGGAAGTGGAGTACCAGCACGACGCGAAGGAGTTTCGCTGCGCGAGTCTGGGTCATTCGACCTTCAAAACCGACGGCACATTCATCAAAGGCTTCGCCGGGAAATCGCTGACCAAGTTCAGCGCTGACCTTGATTCGTCGAACAAGAACCGTCTGCTCGTCAAGCTTTCCTAGCCACGCACGAGGTCAGCGGCCGGCCATGGACCATGCAGCACGATGGTCCGTTCTTTCGATCTCACCGCCCTGCTGCCGTGTCACTGGCAGCACCAGGAACACAACCACAAGCGCCAAACCGATACTTCCCCTGCCCAGCAATCCCCAATGCCGACCATCGCTCCCGACTTTCTTTACCCACGCCCAGTTCAGGACGAGATGCGCCACGGTCAGTGCGATGACGGCAAGCGCGATCCAAAGATGGACATCGCCCCAATCGTGCCGCCCCCAACCGAGAAATTCCAAGCCGCGCCCGCCCCGGCTGCCCGGCGGCATGCGGAAGGATAATAACAACCCGGTGCCGGTGAGGGCGCAAAATCCCGCATACAAAAGCCAGTTCACCATTCGCATCAGTCTTGGTTTCATGTCGCGTCCTTTGCTCCGTTTCCTCTGCACCTACTGAGAAGACGAGACATACCGTCGGCACATTCCATTTACTTGATGCTGTCGGCAATCTTGGACAGTTCCGTTTCTGGCAAATCGCCGATGAGGATGTATGACAGGTCGCCCACCTGTTTGACGAGCATCCGGCCCGGCTGGTTCGCCAGCAGTTCGCAATTGCGCCCGCCGCCGCGGCCTTTTCCCCAACCAAAGCCGCGTCCGCGACCGCGCCCGGGGCATTGCACAAAACGCTCAAAAACAGAAACGCTGTTCAATCCGTCCACGTAACGCAGGTGCGCTGATGCCGTGCCGCAACGGCAGTGGTAGAGCAGAAAGCCATCCAAAGCAAAGCCCGCCGGCAAATACGCCGGCTCGCGCACGTTGAACCCCACCTCTTTGGACAATTTCTCACGGTCCCAGTGCTTGCCGGGATCATCCCCGACTGCGACCTTTTTCCAATCGTCGGGAACGTCGAAAAGACTGCCAACCAGTTTGGGTTTCCAATCAATGTCCGTGTAGAACGTCAACGTCGTCAGTTCACCGTCGCTGCTGTAATACTCCGAACGCAGAATGAGGCTGGTGGCTTGATCCACCCAGACTTTCTTTGCCGGATGGCCCGCCTCGCGATGTTTGATGACCAGCACGTCCGCCGCGCGGCCTATAATCGACTCCGTCCGCTCTGCCGTCACTGTGTAGTTCTTCAACAGCAGGTCGAACGCTCCGGCCTCCCGACATGAGCAACCGACGCATGCGGTTTTCTGCGCCGGGTCAAGCCGGATGACCGCATCACCCTTCTCGATCATCACCAATCCCTTTAGCGCCGGCGCCTGGTATTCCCAGCGACAGCAGCCGGGTTTGCGGCACACCACCACCTGCGACGACACGGAACTCTGCCGCGAGAAGGTTGCCGTGTTCAATGTCGCGCGCAGCGTGAGCCGCTCTTCCGCGCCCTGCGCCGCTCGCAACCGCTCCGCCGGCCCAGTTGACGCCGGCGAGCCGGTGTCGCTCGCCCCCGAGACCGCCAGCGCCATCGCCGCCACGCTGATGAGAAGAATTGCTCGCATCATTGTATCTCCCGGCCCATCTGGCTGCGGGCCAGCATCACGCCCAGCGAGGCTTTGTCGCTCAATGGGTCGTTCCACGCCAACATGCCGTGGCGCTGGATGAAGTCCTGGGTCTCATCATCCTCGGCGGGAGCCAGCCGGGAGACCGTCATGAGTAACGCCACCGCCACAACCGCCGTCGCCGCTATTCCCGCGTAGGCCAGCCGCGGCCATCGTGCCGGGAAAAGCGTCTCCCACCATGGCACGCGCACCGGTTCCGGCTCGGGCGCTTCGATGTCCCGCCGAATGGCGTCCCAAAGTCCCACAGGCGCCTCTTCCGGCGGCAGTGCATCAAGCACCGTGCCCACCTGTTGTAGTACGTGTAATTCGCGCCGGCAGGCCGGACACCCGGAAAGATGGCGTTCGATCTCCGCGCGCTCCGGCTCCTGCAGCGCGCCGACAGCGAAGTCGGCCAGTTGAACTTGGATGTCTTTGCAACATTTCATACGCGCCTCATTCCTTCACCAAAGGATCCAGTGTTCTACGCAACGCTTCCCGCGCCCGCGCCAGCCGCGACAACACCGTGCCGGGCGAGATGCCCAGCACTTCGGCAATGGCCGTGACCTCCATGCCTTCCAGATGATGCATGGCCACAACGGTCCGGTGGATTTCCGGCAACCGTTCCACCGCGCGCCGCACCTGCTTCTGCGTGTCCTCTGACAACACGATCTGCCCTGGCCCCAGCGCCCCGTCGGGAATCTCCAGCGCGGCGGGCGATTTCTCATCTTCACCCGGCGCGTCCAGCGAAACCATCGGCCGTTCTATCCGCTTCCGGCTGTCGCGCACGACGTTCAACGCAATCCGATGCAGCCACACCAGAAATGCCTCGTCGGAGCGCAGGCTTTTCAATGCGCCCCACGCCCGCACGTAGGTCTTCTGCGTCAAATCGGCTGCATCTTCGGAATCTGTCACCATGGATCGGACAAAGTTGTAGATCCGGCGGTGGGTCGCGCGAAACAGTCCACCGAACGCTTCCACATCGCCTTCGCGCGCCCGCGATACCTCTGCCGGGTCGGAAGTTTCCATATGATGATTCTGACTCATGACAGGACGACCGCCGCCTCCGGCAGATTCCATTTTTTTGCCCGTCAACCTTCAAACGGCTGCACGTGCGGTCAACTCAACCAACCCGCCAACCGAGCTTTCGCATCCGCGTCCGCGCACGCGGCGAGAACTTCACCGAAATAGACGCGATGGAAGTCGCCGTGTGGATAGAACGTCGTCACAATCCCCTGCTCAAGCCGCTGTGGAACAACCTCGTTCGTGTGAACAACTCGGCACTCGTAGCTGATGACCGCCTCCTCGATCAGCGACACCTTCACCTCTTGCGCCGGCGTGGCCGTCATGCGGGTTTCGGCAAGTTTGTCAGTAGTGCGCCCCGATGCCGAGCCGCAAATCTGGATCGCCTCGACGAACTCCCGCGGCATCACGTTCACCGTGAATTCGGCATTCTGCTCCAGCCGGCTGAAACTGTATCGGCTCGGCCTCACCAGCACCTCCAGGATTGGCTTGCCCCAAATGACGCCGCCCGTCATCCAGCCGATGGTCATCGGGTTGGACTTGCCGTCCGCACCCGCCGTGCACAACAGCAGTCCGCCGCGCGTCAGCGCCGTCATCGTTTCCTGCCAGAGGTCGAAAGGTCCGATCGGTTGTTTGTTCATAAGTATTTGCTCCACACACGCTCCTGATGCACGAGGTCTTTCAGTTCCCGCCGCGGACGCGCCGACGGTTGCTCAGCGGCATAACCCATCGGCAGTACAGCGACCGGTCGCAATGCCCCTGTGGCACCCACCGCCGCCGCCACCGCAGCGTCCTCATACGCGCCGACCCAGCAACAACTCAGTCCCAGCGCTGTCGCCGCCAATTCGGCGTAAGCGCAGGCAATCGTGGCATCCTGCACACAATAAAGCTTCGCGCCGCGATCGGCGTAACGCTCGCGGTTCCGGTCCGGCGCGGCCAGAAACACCAACACCACCGGTGCTTCGGCAATGAACGTCTGGTCCCACGCCGCCTTGACGAGCCGTTGTTTCCGTTCCGCGTCCCGTACGAGCACGATCTCGTAAGCCTGCCGGTTGCCAGCGGACGGCGCGGCGTTTGCCGCCTCCAGAATGCGTTGCAGCTTTTCCTCTTCCACCTCACGCCGCTCATAGGCGCGAACCGAGTGGCGATCCTTGATCACTTTAAAGATATCCATGTTGTTTCTCTCCCAAATAAACCAGATGCGTCGGACAATCGCAATCGCTGGAACCGAATCGCGGCGCAACCACTCGCGCGCCAGCCAGCCGCATCGTCCGCGCGTTCCATGAACACTCCAGCCTTCGCCGCGTCGCTTGCGCCGTGATTCGCACGATATGCGCGTGCCGCAGCAGGTAGTCGATATGCCAATGCATCTTCTTCCGCCGCCGCCGATGCCGGGCAAGACGTTGTTCAAGCCCGCCGAGCGCGCTGCCGGTGTAAACGTAAACGCCCGGCGGAAAATCAAAAGTCCCCAACGTCCCCACCGTCAGCCGTGATTGTCTGGGCAGTTCGAGCCAGAGCAGGTAAACGCCCGGCGTGCGCGCTGCCTTTCGGGTGGGGTGTTTGCGCTGCATCTTGATGCATCCCGTCGCTGTGCAGGTATCACCTTCTTTCCGATAACGCAAGGCTGCCAACGCCGTTGCGCCAACGCTCGTGTCTTCGTATGCTACGCCCATGCTCAATCGCCTGCTCGTGTTGCCAGTCGCGCTTATGTCGCTCGCCCATGCCGCCTCTGCGGCCAGTTGGAGCAACATCGGTCCCGGCGGCGGTGGATGGATTCCCTGCATGGCCGTCAGCCCGCACGACTCGCGCGTCGTGTATGCCGGCTGCGACGTCGGCGGGTTCTTCAAATCCACCGATGCCGGCATGAACTGGCGCATCTGCAACACGGGCCTCCACGACCTCTATGTCGAAGTCATCGCGCCACACCCGCGCGATCCGCAGGTTATCTATATCGGCACCGAGGGCGGCGTCCACAAGTCCACCGACGGCGGCGAGACGTGGCAATGGCAGCGCGAGGGTTTTCCACCGCTGCAACGTCATAGTTACAGCGCTCCCATCGGCGCGCTGGCGATTGACCCGCAGCAGCCCGACACGCTCTACGCCGGTATCGGCCGGCCGCGCTGGAAAAAGGGCGGCGCTGGCACGGTTTACAAGACCACCGACGGCGGCGCGCACTGGAGCGTCGCAAACCCAAACGGCGGCGGCATGGACCGTGAAGTCATTGTCAGCGACCTCGTCGTTCATCCGCGTGAGAGCCGGCGCGTGTTCGCTGCTACTAATCGCGGTCTCTATCGCAGCGACGATGGCGGCGCAACGTGGCGGCTGCTGAACAAAGGTCTTCCCCACAACCACACCCGCCGCGTCGGGCTTTGCTCCAAGCAGCCCGATGTGATGTATCTAACGCTGCGCACCGAGCCGGGCACCCCGCCGTGGCAAGGCGGTGTCTATCGCAGCGACGACGGTGGCGAGACGTGGTCGCCGCGGCTCGAAGGATTGGCCAGGAACGTTGGCAAACCCGGTGCGCCCGCTCCGATGACCTCGAACGTGGACCGGCTCGTGGTGCATCCCACTGATCCCGACATCGCCTACGTGGGCGATACGGCGTGGGTATCCGCCTTCATCTATCGCACGACCGATGGCGGCCAGCACTGGCAGCGCGTGACGTTTCACCCATCGCCCCGTGCGAAACAGTCGAACATGGACTACGGCTGGATCACCATGTGGGGACCAACTGTCATGGGTCTCGCGATGGATTCACGCGCGCCGGACACGCTCTATTTCAGCACGTCGGGCCACATCTTCCGCACGGCGGACCGCGGCGAGCGCTGGACGCAACGTTACACGCGTCCCGCGGAAAAACCGGCCGGCGCGCCGGAATCGCCGACCGGTTGGTGGAGCGGCACGGGATTGGAAGTCACGTGCGCCCATGAGGTCTTCGTTCATCCGCGCGACGCGAAACGGCTCTATCTCTGCTACGCCGACATCGGTTTGATGCAGACTTTCGACGGCGGCCGGACATTCGCACACACCGTCACCGGCATGAAGAACTCCGGCAACGTCTTCACGCTCACGTTCGACCCGGACGACCCGCGCATCGTTTTCGCTGGCACCGGTTGGTGGGAGCATAACGCCGGCGATGTTTGCCGCTCCGATGACGGTGGCATGACGTGGCGCGTGGTTGGCAAGCCTGACACCGGCCTGCCTGACGGCCAGACACGACACCTGCTTGTGGACCGTTCCAGCCCAATGTCGGCGCGGCGCGTCTTCGTCAGCGTGAAAGAGCACGGCGTCTTCTGCTCTGAAGACGGCGGCGCAAGCTGGCATGCGCGCAATGCCGGCCTGCCCAAAAGCAACGTTCGCGGTCTGGCGCAGCATCCGCGCGAACCGGCGGTGTTGTTTGCATTGCTGGACAACAACGCCGGACTTTTCCGCAGTGATGACAGCGGGCAAAACTGGCGGCGGCTCGGCGACTTTGCATGGGCCGACCCGCAGGCGCTCGCCGTCTGTCCGTCGGACCCACAGCGACTCTACGTTGCCGCGCGCGAAAGGTTCATCAAGAACCTCAAGCATCCCGGCGGCGTATTCGCCTCGCGCGACGGTGGCGCAACGTGGACGCGTGTGCTGGAGGACCGGTTCATCGCCTCGCTTGCCGTGGACCCGCGCGACGCCGACACGATCTATGCCGGTGGCGCGGACCATCCGTATCACGACGAGGCGTTGGGTCGCGGCTTGATGCGCTCGCGCGACGGCGGTCGCACGTTGCAATCGCTGAACGCGCCGGAGTTGGCTTGCACGAAGATCGCTGCAATCACTGTGGACCCACACCAGCCGGCGCGGCTCTACATCTGCACGTCCGGCAACGGCGTGTTTGTGCGGGATGAGTGAGATGTGAGAGAGAGGGTTTTCCATTCATGACGTCATTCTGAATGTAGGAGGGGCCTCAGCGCCCCGACAGCAACAGCGAAGTCATTGGCTCGCTCAAGCACAGTCGGGGCGCTAAGGCCCCTCCCACATTCAGAGCACACTGCTCCATGGTCAACTTTCCAAAACCATCCCCCGCGAAAACAACTACCGTTTTCGCCGCGGTTGACGCACAATGCAGACGTGACAGGTTGAGGGACGATTATGAGCAGCAGAGCCAAATTTGTTTCAGTCGCCGGCGCGATCACCTTGGTCGTCGCCTTCGCAGTCATCGGGTGCGGATCAAATCAAGACGGTGCGACGCCACAATCGAAACAGGCCGCGACTGTCCGTGAGCCTGCCGTGGCGGGACTCTTCTACCCCAAGGACCCGCAGGAGCTGTCGCGCACGATTGACATGCTGCTTGCAGCCGCCCAACCCTCTTCCGTCAACGGCGAACTCAAGGCACTCATCTGTCCGCACGCCGGCTATCCGTATTCCGGCCTCACTGCCGCCTTCGCCTACAAGGTGCTGGCGGGCCGCGACGTGAAAACCGTCTTTCTGCTCGCGGGCAGTCACTATGTGGCGTTCCAAGGCGCGTCGGTCTGCGCGGCGGACATCTACCGCACTCCGCTTGGCGACGTGAAGATTTCAGACAAATCGAAGGCGCTGGCGAAACTTCCGCCGTTCATGTTGGAGCCGCGCATTCCAATGATGCGGCGGCCGGATTGGTCCATCCAATCATCGCGGTCCGCACCACCGCCCGGCGAAGACACGCCGGAGACGTGGGAACATTCCGGCGAGGTCGAGGTGCCGTTCCTGCAAAAGGTTCTCAAACCCTTCGAGATGGTCTCGGTGGTCTTCGGTCAAACCGATCCAGTCGCAGCGGCGCAAGCGCTTGCCGGCGTGCTCGACGACAAGTCGCTCGTCGTCGTCAGCACAGACCTGAGCCATTATCATCCTTACGATCAGGCGCGGCAGTTGGACAGTCGCACCGTGAACGCCATTCTCAACATGGCTCCCGACACCATCGCCGGCGAAGATGCCTGCGGCTGCATGCCGGTTCGCACGCTGCTGCACCTCGCCAAGATGAAAGGATGGAAGCCGACGCTGCTCGACTACCGCAACAGCGGCGACACCTCCGGCAACAAGAACCAGGGCGTCGTTGGCTACACCGCCATCGCGTTCACCGCGCCGGAGCAGGTGAGCTTCACCAAGGAGGAACGCAAACTTCTGCTCGATCTCGCCCGCCGCACCGTCAAGGAAGTTGTGACCTCCAACCGTCTGCCCGCCGTTGACGCGAAGACGCTGCCGGCAAAGTTCGCTGAGCCCAAAGGCTGTTTTGTGACGCTCACCGAGAACGGCGCGCTACGCGGCTGCATCGGCCACATCATCCCGCAGTTGCCGCTTTATCAGGCCGTCATCGAGAACGCCCAGAGCGCAGCGACACGCGACCACCGTTTCCAACCAGTGCGCCCCGACGAACTCGACAAACTCCAGGTCGAGGTGAGTGTGCTGACTGTGCCGCAACCGCTTGCGTTCAGTTCGCCGGACGATCTGCTCGCCAAGTTGAAACCGCATCGCGACGGCGTCGTGTTGCAGATCAACGGCCGCGGCGCAACGTATCTGCCGCAAGTCTGGGAGCAGATTCCCGACAAGGTCATGTTCCTCAACACACTCTCGGAAAAAGCCGGCTGCGCAGCCGATGCCTGGCGCGGGCCGGGCACCGCCGTCGCCATCTACCACGTCGAGGCGTTCAAGGAATCGGAGCTGTAACATGACCGCCGCGGACACGCCGCCGCCACCCGCCGGCCGCGCAAGCCGCCTGCTGCTGCTCGCCGTCGGCGGCCTCGGCGCGGCGGCCGTCATCGCACAGTTGGTGCTGATGCGCGAGATGCTCGCCGCCTTCGCGGGCAACGAAATGGTGCTTGGCATCATCCTGGGCAACTGGCTCCTGCTAACTGGCGCGGGCGCGTGGCTGGGCCGCGCGTCGGGCCGCCTCCGGAACCGCGAGGGTGCGTTCATCGCCGCGCTGATCTTCATCGCCATCGCGCCGCTCGTGCAGGTCTTTCTGCTCAGTGTCCTGCGCAACGCCGTCTTCGGACGCGGCATCCAGGTCGGCCTTATCGAAACCGTGCTCGCCAGCTTCGCGGTGTTGCTCCCCTTCTGCGTCGCGTCTGGCTGGCTGTTGACGCTGGCCTGCTCCGTCGCCACGGGTGGAGAAGCGCGGCCAATCTCAACAGACGCCTCCCCTCACCCTGGCCCTCTCCCCGCGCAAGCGAGGGGAGAGGGAACACCGCAACTGCCGCAACCCTCCGCGCCAGATAATTTGGGCGCGCTCAAGGCGAGAGACTCATCCCTCTCCCCGCCTCAGCGGGGAGAGGGCCGGGGTGAGGGGCCGCGGCAACTGAACCGTTCCAGCTTCGACGAAGGCGCCGCCTCCGGCATCGGCCGCGTCTATGTCGCCGACTGCATCGGCAGCATCGCCGGCGGCGCGCTGTTCAGCTTCGTGCTCGTGCGGCTATTCGATCACCTCGGCATCCTCTATTTCCCGGCGATGCTGAACCTGCTGCTCGCGGGCGCGCTGGCGATGTGTTTCGGAAGGAAACTCCTGCTCGGCATCGCCGCGGTCCTCGTGGCGGCGCTCGTGGGCGTCATCGTTTTGGCCAATGCCGACGCGCTGGCCACGGCAATCCAGTTCGAGGGGCAGCATGTCGTCTTCCGCGGCAACTCCCCCTATGGCAAGCTCGTCGTCACCGAGTCCTTCGGCCAATACAACTTCATCGAGAATGGCCTGCCAATCATCTCTACCGACAACACCCAGCAGGTCGAGGAAACCGTCCACTACGCGATGGCGCAGCGGCCCGGCGCGAGGCGTGTGCTGGTCGTCTGCGGCGGCGTCTCCGGCACCGCGCGCGAGATTCTCAAATATGGCGTCGCCGAAGTCACCTGCGTCGAACTCGATCCGCTCATCATCGAGGCCGGTCGCAGATTTCTCCCCGCCAACCTCAGCGACCCGCGCATCAAGCTCGTCAACACCGATGGCCGGCTCTTCGTGAAACAAACCTCCGACCGCTACGACGTGGTGATCGTGGACGTGCCCGACCCATCCACGTCGCAGCTCAACCGCTTCTATACGGCGGAGTTTTTCGGCGAGGTCAAACGCGTGCTCACCGACGGCGGCGTGCTGTCGTTCGGTCTGGGCCGCTACGCGGACTACGTCAGCCCGGAACTGGCGCGCCTGCTCACGTCAGCGCGGCGCACGCTCGACACGGCGTTCAAGAACACGCTGGTGATTCCCGGCGGCCGCGTCTTCTTCCTCGCCTCCGACGGCCCGCTGCACGAAGACATCGCCACTCGCATCGAGGCGGCAGCCGTCCCCACCCGCCTCGTCAATCGCCATTATCTCAAAGCCACACTCGCGCCCGACCGTATGGAGGATATGCGCCGCGCCACCGGGCAATCCGCCGCCTTGAACCGCGATTTCAGCCCCGTGCTCTACTATTATCACCTGCTCCACTGGATGAATCAGTTCAAGTTGCGGTTCGGCCTGCTGGAGGCGGCGCTGTTGGTGTTACTAGCGGTATATCTCGTTCGTCTTCGCGCCGCGCCGTTGGCGGTCTTCGCATCGGGCTTCGCCGCGTCGGGATTGGAAGTGGTGTTGCTGCTGGCGTTCCAAATTCTCTACGGCTCCGTCTATCAACAACTCGGCATCATCGTCACCGTCTTCATGGCGGGCTTGGCAGCGGGAGCGTTGGGGATGATGCGTCCTGAATGTGGGAGGGGCCTCAGCGCCCCGACCGGGAGCAACGTCACCTGCCACAACAGTCGGGGCACTGAGGCCCCTCCCACATTCAATCAGGCATCTGTGCGTCACCGGCGACAACTGGCCCAACTTGCGTTCGCCATCGCGGCATTTGCGGCGTTACTGCCGCTCTGCCTGATGGCGCTCGCCCGTGTTGGTGGCAATGGCAGATTCTTCCTCGTGCAAACGGCCATCGCGCTGCTCACCTTCCTCCTCGCCGCGCTCGTCGGTATGCAGTTCCCGCTGGCGGGGCGCGTATGTACCGCACCAACTTCACGCGATCGCCGCAGCCCCTCACCCTGGCCCTCTCCCCATCGGATGGGGAGAGGGAATACATCTGTGCCGATTGCGACAGGTTCAACGCCAAGTGACTCTCCTGATAGCGCGCAGAACGTCCCCCTCGCCCCCGCCGAGGGGGAGAGGGCCGGGGTGAGGGGTCAATCCGATGGCATGGATTCGGTTGAGAACGCCACCGCCACCGCGTCGCGACTCTACACGGCGGACTTCATCGGCGCGTGTCTGGGCGCGTTGCTGCCGAGCACATTGCTCATCCCTCTCATCGGCGTCCCCGCTGTCTGCCTCCTCATCGCCGCCCTGAACGCTGTCGCAGGCGTCGTGGTGCTGAGAAGCAACCGCAAATGAACACGGATGCACACGGATTGAGGGACGAACATCGTCACCGTCTTCATGGCGGGTCTGGTGGCAGGGGCGCAGGGAGGTTGCGTCCTGAATGTGGGAGGGGCCTTAGCGCCCCGACCAAGAACGAGGTGGCTTGGCAAAGCAGTCGGGGCACTGAGGCCCCTCCCACATTCAACGCACACGACACGCGCGGACAGGAGTGTCCGCGTTACAGGCGGCTGCTGGCCTGGCTTGCGTTCGCTGTCGCGAGTGTCGAGGTGCTGGGGAGCAGACAGAAGGGAAATCGCTTGATGGAAGCAGACGTGGAAGGGACAATTCTGGTCAGAATGAAGGCATCACCAAACATTTTGCGCAGGCTGGTATAAGCGGCGGATGGAAAGACAACTCCAATGCTCACAATAGACCGTGCCACTCTTGAAGATGCGGAAACGATTCTCGCGCTGCAGAAACTCGCGTATCAGTCGGAAGCGAAGCTGTACAACGATTGGTCGTTGCCCCCTCTGACCCAGACCCTTGAGTCCCTCGGCGAGGAGTTCAGGACTTCGGTGATTCTCAAGGCAACGGAGGACAATCGCATTGTCGGTTCGGTCCGGGCCAAGGTCAGCGGAGGCACTTGTGCTATTGGCCGGCTCATCGTTCACCCAGAGTTTCAAGGACAGGGCATCGGCTCAAAGTTGTTGCAGGCGATCGAAGCGAGCTGCGCAGGCGTAGCAAGGTTCGAGCTTTTCACCGGAAGCAAGAGCGAAGCCAACATTCGCCTCTACCAGCGCCACGGCTACACCATCACGCGAACCCAAACGATCTCGCCAACCGTGACCCTCACCTTCCTTGAGAAGCCGGCGAACACAGCCCTCTAGTCTTTTCCATCAAGAGAAGTCACATCTGCAAGCTCGCACCGGTTGTTTGCGGTAAACGTTCATCCCGCGAATACTCCGCGCTCCCTCCGAGGTAGGGCGAGGCGTCCCTGCCGAGCCGCCCCCCCAAGAAAACACATCGCCAACCACAACGGCTCAGCGCGACGCTTCGCCCTACCCGCCAAGGCCTGGAACGACCCAGCCGCGAAGTTGGCTCCGCAAAAAAAGTGCCCGTCGAAAATCGCTTGATGCAAGGAGGCGCGGAGAGGACAATTCCTGTTGAGGCGAAATATTGATGATGAACCAAGGAGAAGAATGAGTGCGTTGCCGAGCTACAAAGAGATCATCGAGTTGCTCAAGAAAGGCGCTACCATTGAGGCGCAAGAGAAAATCATGGAGCTCCGGGAAAAAGCGTTGGAGTTACAGGAAGAAAATCTTCGGCTTCGCGAAGAGCTAACAAAACTCCAAAAGGCTATTGACCTAGAAAAAACACTTAGTTTTGACGGCGCCGTTTATTGGATGAACAAAGGGGAGACGAAACAGGGGCCATATTGCCCCAAATGTCACGATACGAAAGCACTCTTGGTGCATCTTCATAAGGATGGCCCCGGTTGGTTCTGCTATGAATGCACAATTCACTTTGGGCCGCATAGTTCTCTCGTTATGTAACCTTGGAAGCAAGACAAGGAGCTAATATGTCTCTCGTTGACAATGCCAAAGATATTTACGAACTGGTCAAAAAAAGCGCAACGATCGAAGTCCAAGAGAAACTCATGGGACTTCGCGAAGAGGCACTCACATTGCAGGAAGAGAATCTGAGTTTGAAGAAGCGCGTGAGGGACCTTGAAGAAGCAGCAGAAAAGCGTGTCGAGCTTCAGATTGACGGGGAGATGTATTGGCGTGTGAAACAAGGCGGGCAGCGGGAAGGTCCTTTTTGCACGCGATGTCATGATACTAAGTCACAGCTCGTGCATCTACGGAAGGACTACGCCAGCTACGACTGGTATTGTTTAGAATGCAAGACCGGGTATGGCAAATGCCATCAGCAAGCTTATACGCCTTTGCCTGCGGTGCCGAGTCGCAGAAACTGGGATGGTTTGTGACCGGCAGTGATTGATTCAGGCGTCAGTTTCGCTATGCTCCAGGGCATGAAGAAGACACTCTCGCTGCTGGTGCTGCTCCTCTGTTCCGTCATCCTCCGCGCTGACGCGCTTGATCCGATCCCGCTCTGGCCTGACGGCGCGCCGGGCGCGCTCGGCAAGACGGAGTTCGATATCCCGACGCTGACGCCGTATCTGCCGGAGGCGTCGAAGGCCACGGGGGCGGCGATTGTGATTTGTCCCGGCGGCGCCTACGCCGGGCTGGCCAAGCACGAAGGGCAGGATTACGCGCTCTACCTGAACCAGCACGGCGTGGCGGGCTTTGTGCTGCGTTACCGGCTCGGGTCGCATGGCTACCGGCATCCGATCATGCTCGGCGACGCCGCGCGCGCGGTGCGGCTCGTGCGCGCGAAGGCCGGCGAATGGAAGGTGGACGCGAAACGAATCGGCATCATGGGTTCGTCGGCAGGCGGTCATCTGGCCTCGACGCTGGTGACGCATTTCGACGCGGGCAAGCCCGACGCGAGCGATCCGGTGGAACGCCAGAGCAGCCGGCCCGATGCGGGGATATTGTGTTACCCGGTGATCTCGATGCTGGACGCGAACACGCACCGAGGCTCGCGCAAGAATTTGTTGGGTGAGAATCCGGCGGAGGAACTGGTGAAGCTATTGTCGAACGAGTTGCAGGTGACGAAGGAGACGCCGCCGTGTTTCATCTGGCACACGTGGGAGGACAAGGGCGTGAAGGTGGAGAACAGTCTCAACTTCGCCGCGGCGATGCGGCAATGCGGTGTGCCGTTCGACTTGCATGTTTATCAGCAAGGCCGGCACGGCATGGGCTTGGCCGACAAGGAGCCGTTTGCGAACCCGCATCCGTGGGCGAAGGACCTGGTGTTCTGGCTGAAGGCACAGGGATTTGTGAAGTAGGGCGGCCCCGAAGGTTGGTGTCCCGGCTTCAGCCGGTTCGCTCCGAAACAAGAACCGCCTGAAGGCGGGATACCCACGTGTCGCCGGGCCGTTCCAACCGGAGAATGCCGACAGGAGCATTTATGAAAACGAAATGGCTGGTCGCACTGGTGTTGTTCGCCAACGTCGCGCGCGCATGGGCATGGGGCGAGCCGCACGCGCATATCTCGCAGACGGCGGCGGACCTGCTGCCGGCGTGGCAGAAGCCATTGCTCGGCGACCAAGTGAGTCCGTTCGTGCATCGCTACTGCATTTATCCCGACATGGCGTTCAAGCCGGAGGCGAAGCCCTACATCATGCCGCCGCCTGCGGGCGTGAAAGCGCTGCTGCATCTGCCGGCGGGGATGGAGCAGAACAAGCTGGTGTTCGACTACTACCTGCCGCGCGCTATTACGTTGTTCCGCGAGGGGAACATGACGGAGGCGATGAAATATTTCGGCTGTGCAGCGCACTACATCGAGGACAGCAGTTGCCCGTCGCACATGAGTTACGGTGAGATCGCGGTGCCGGAAGGCGGGCCAATGTTGTCGCAGATCGATTACATCCGGCGGCTGATGCCGCTGCCGGAACGCACGGACATGGAGTGGTTTCACTCACGGATAGACCACTGCCCGTTCACGCTGGCGGAGTTGAAGGCAGCGGTGAAGAACCACCGTCCACGACTGCTCGGCGCGAGCACGGAGGAACTCATCTTCAACGTCGTGGAGCAGCACTACCAGATGAACCAACGCGCCCAGCGGCATCTCATCCCGATGATCGAGGCGCTCGGCGCGAACGACATGCGCAAGTTCAAGGCACAAGGCATCGCCGCCGCCACCGAGAGTGCGCGGTTGTTGACGGATGTGTTTTACACCGTGCTCTGCATCGCCCACAACCGGCTCGACACTCCCCTACCCCGCGAAGTCAGCCTCGCCGACTTCACACCCGCGAGCGGCTCGCCGTTCTCGTGGAGCGACAAGAACCATCAGGGGCGCTTCCTGCGCAACGCGTCCGGATCGTGGTTTGCGAGCGTTGGCGAGTTCAAGAGCCTCGGCCGCCAGCCGCTCAAACTGAAGATGGCCGACGGTAACGTGAAGACGTTCAAGAAAGGGTTCGGCGTCGGTTGGCGTACGGAATACACGTTCCTGATGCCGACGAACGTCTTCGCGACGTTCAGCGTCTGGGTCGGCAACGACGCCGCGTTGGGCACCGGCAGCACGAATACATTCGAGGTGCTGGTCAACGGCCAGCCCGCCGCAACCTCAACGAAGATGCCGGGCGTCGAAAAACCCGCGCAGTTGCTGCAAGTGCCGCTGGCCGGCGCGACGAACCTGACGCTGCGCGTGAAGTCCGAGTGTCCGCCGAGCAGCACCCACGGCGTCTGGGCCGAGCCGACATTGAAGAAATAACAGTCAGCCGGCAACGCGCCGGCAACGTCCTATTTCTTCACGGGGCCGAGCGGCAGCACGGTTCTGCGATACAGTTCGTTCAGCACCTGAGCCAGTCCCGTGTAGATCGCGGAGAACCCGCAGATGATTCCTTCGTAGCCGGTGAAGTGCTTGAACCCTGCACTCGCGCCCATGAAGTCGCCGTAGGCCAGCAAGAAGAACAGGATCGTCAGCGAGGCGAAGACAAATTGCAGCGCGCGATTCAGCCGCAGCGTGCCGATGAACATCACCGCCGTGAAGACGCCCCACATTGCCAGATAAGCGGCCTTCGCGGTCTCATCCGTAGCCATCTTGCTCAGAGGCTCACACCTCGGCATCAGTACCATCACCACCAGCGAGAGCCAGAAGAAACCGTACGAAATGAAGGCGGTGGTGCCGAAGGTGTTGTTCTTCTTCCACTCCATAATGCCCGCGATGATCTGGGCAATACCCCCGTAGCAAATGCCCATCGCCAGGATCATGCTGTTCATCTCGTAGAAACCGGCGTTGTGAATGTTCAACAGCACCGTGGTCATGCCAAAACCGAGCAATCCCAAGGGAGCCGGGTTGGCGGTGGTGTCCCTGATCTCAGTTGTCGTTGTCATGTTTAACAAAACTCCCACATGTGACTGAGCGCAAGAGCCGTCTGCTTTCGGCTGACTCAGTGTTCAGCATAGCGGAACCTTACGGCGCGCTGATCTGCATGAACTCCACCGGCACGCCCTCGTGCAGAATGAACGCCACATTCACCCCGGGCATCGGCGTAAACGGCGGGATGAGAACCTTCCGGCCCTTCAACTCCGCCCCGAGATCGTCCACCTTGTAGGCGAGGTGCGTCATCGTCTGCAATTCCTTCGGCATCGGGCTGCCCGCTTCAAACCGCAGCCACTCGATCTTCATGGGGTCGGCATCCACCGCGGTCACATACAGCTTGGCGTCCTGGAGATAAATCTCGTTCGGACGTTGCTGCCGGGACGGGATACCGATGTGA
Organism: Verrucomicrobiota bacterium; assembly: GCA_016235595.1. Lineage (GTDB taxonomy): Bacteria > Verrucomicrobiota > Verrucomicrobiia > CAIQCK01 > CAIQCK01 > CAIQCK01. The sequence goes on along the minus strand of JACRJX010000004.1, from coordinate 24,470 downwards.
TGGAATTCGCGCATGATAACCTCGCTTAGAATTTCACGCCGGGATTGGTGAAGCGCAGTCCGGCATTGTCGTGATAGGTGCCGTATTCGGTCACAATGGCGCCTTCGGGACCGCCGATCATGAAGTGCTTCGCCTCGGCGCGGTTCAACGCCGCGATCTCGCCGGGCTTGAGCAACTGGCAGTGCCGGACGGTGATAAACTTCTCCTGGCTCTTGGGCAATTCGATCGGGCACGGGCAGGTCGGATCGCCTTCGCCGAACGTGTAGATGCTGCCGTGGCGCACATGCCAGGCTTCCATCTTTGGCTTGCCGGCGGCCGTCTTTACGTGGCCGTGCTCAACGATCATCTGGCCGGGCAACAGATAAATTTCGTGGCCGAAATAGCCGTTCTCCTTGTCGTTCCACCAGAAGATGCCGGCCATGCCGACATTGACGAAGTCGTTCAGGCCGAAATCAATCGCCCAGAAATCCTTGCCCTTGAGTTTGTCGGTGATCGGGTAACGGAACCGCTTCATCATGTCGTAGTAGGCCTTCCGCGCCTTCTCGCCATCGAAGCTGCCGTCCTTTTTGTAAAACTCGCTGTTCTTCTGTTTCATGGTGATCTTTACAGGGGTTGAGGGTTTCTGGCCCGCACTGCCTGTCGCGGCGTAGATCTGGCTGCCTGCCGCCAACAGCGTGGCTCCCGCCACGGCGTTCCTGATCGCCTCGCGTCTGGTCATTCCAATGTTGTTCGTCATCATTGCCTTTTCGGTCGGCAACGGCGTTCGGCCGCCGCCGGGTTACAGTTTCAAGTAAAGCTAGCGCGCGGATACTATGGAACAGCCGCGCCAAAGCCAAGCACTTCGTCGCCCACAGCCGCTACGGCAGGAACGAGCAGACGTATTCGCAGATGCCGGTCCTGACCTCGATGTCGAAGCCGGACTTCGCAGGCACGTCAAAAAGCTGGCCGGCCGTGTAGGTGGCGACGCCCGGTTGGCCGTCGAGTTTCACGATGCACTCGCCAGCGATGATCTCCATGCGCTCGGCCGCGCCGGTGTTGAAGTGGAACTTGCCCGGATAGATGAGACCGAGGGTCTTCTTGCTGCCGTCCGGGAACACGATGCTGTGACTGACGACCTTGCCATCGAAATAGACGTTGGCCTTTGCCACCGCTGTCACGCCGCGAAACTCCGTGGGTATGTTTGCCATAGGTCTCCTAGTTTCCGGCCGCTTGCCGAAATGTCAAGGGCATGCGTTGCAGCCCCCCCCACAAAAGCAGTCGCCGCGCCCGTTGTGAAACAGGCGCGGCGACTCAAACTACAAATATCGTTTCCGATACGGACCGGCTACTCCTTCTTCTTGGCCTTGCCAGCATGCGGGAAGAGCTTCTTCATCGTGGCCTTGTCCTCATCGGACATCTTGGCCCGTTCTTCCTTGTCGAGCTTGCCGTTCTTGTCGGTATCATACTTCTCGACCATCTTCTTCATGCACTCTTTCTGCTCGGCAGTCATGGGAGGCTTGCCGCCCTTCTTCTCCTCAGCAGCCGTCGCAGCCATGCAGCAAATGACAATCGCAGTCAGCGCGCTAATAATGAACTTCATCTGTCTCCTGTTCTCACTTTGTTTCTCGTGGCCGCGTAACCGGACCATCCGACTCCGCGCCACAAAATAGACTAACAACAACGGTCGGGAAAAGTTGCACCCGTTGCAACATGTTTCGGCACCCCACCCCATTGTCACCCAAGCCCTACCGGGCCATTTTCAGCATATACGCCTCGCGCGAGCGCCTAGCGTAATCCATTATCTGGTCGTATTCCGCGTCGGTCAGACGGGCCTTGCCTCGCATCTTCGTCATCCATTGAATCCATGTCCGTTCTTCAACACGCGCGGGCCTTGGCACGTCATGGCAACCCAAACACTTGAGTTGGAAGAGCTTCTTGCCAGCCTCTATCTCCGGGGATTCCGGAGTGGTCGAGGCAGCCGGGGGTGGCGATTCACGAACATGTTTGGCGTACACGGCCAATTTCTCACATTCTTCGTCCGTCAGTTCCGCCCTGCCCCTCCATTTCCACACCCACCGGTTCCACGTCATCGCGTCCACCCGTGCGTTGGGAGTCTCGTGGCAACGGCCGCACTTGGTGATCAGCAACTTCCTGCCAGCTGTGATCTCCGGCGGTTCGGACGCGACGGGATTCGCCGTTGAAACCGGGGCCGCTGCAGGCGCAGCCGCCGGGGGCGTGCCCGGCTGAATTCCCAGTTGCGCCGCCGATTCCCTCGCCAACATGACGGGCCACTGAGGGATCTTGAAATAGCCGGGGTTTGTCCTCAGTCGTTCTCTGTAAAGGGCCCAATACTTCTTGTTGATTGGAGAGCCCGACACGGCGAGGTCTGGATACAACTCAACCGCCTTCCGCTGCCAATCCTCAGCCAGCGCCACGCTTGCGAACAGCACCACGCCAACAGCGATGGCCCAACCCTTACAGAACCCAAATGTCATGGCTATTCCCTGCCTCAGTCTTTGGCTTTTGTCGAGGGTAGATTCACAGGCTGTCAGGCCCGCCACGCCGATCGCATCGGTTGCGACAGGAGCCGGTTCGCCGCCTCGTCGTCCACGAAACGCTCCGTCTGCGCATCCCACTTCAACGAGCGGCCCAAGCGGCCGGCGATCTCCACCAGATTGCATGTCGTCGTCGCATGATGGCCAATCTCGGCGGAAGCCGCTGGTGCGCGGCGCGTGCGGATGCAGTCGAGGAAATTGCGGTGCGGTCCTGAAGTGGCGTACAGATGCGCCTCATCCGGCCCGATCACCGACGTCAGCACGTCGTCGCGGCTGGCGGTCATGTGTCCGCCGCCGTTGATGTGAATCCAACCCTCCGTGCCCACGAACCGGATGCCATCGGGATGCGGTTTTCCCTCGCTGCTGAAACTCATCCGCACGCCGTTCTGGTAGCGAACCTCGGACTGCCACTCGACAATCACGTCAACCATCCCGCCGCTGGGGATCACCGCGACTGGTGCGACCACTTCCACCGGTTTGACCTCGTCCCCAATGGCCCATTGCGCAATGTCCACAAAATGCACGCCGTTGCCCGGTATAAAACCACGCGAGTAATCCAGAATGTGATACCAGTAATAATTGATGATGCGCTCCGGACAGAACTCCACCCATGGTGCCGGTCCCAACCAGAGGTCATAATCCATCCCATCCGGCACCGGCGCTGTCGGAAACATCCTCTGCGCCTGCGTCGCGTAATGAATGCCGACGATCCCCACCTCCGTCCGGGTCAGCCGTCCAATCCGGCCATTGCGGACCAGTTCGCAAGCGTGGCGAAATGGCGGCATTGAGCGCCGCTGAATGCCCGTCTGAAGCACGCGCCCGCTGCTCGCAGCGACCTCGACGACACGCCGCCCTTCTGCCACCGCATAGGTGAGCGGCTTCTCCACGTAGACGTCCTTCCCGGCCCGCATCGCCGCAATGGCCTGCGGCGCGTGCCAATGGTCCGGCGTCCCGATGCAAACAGCGTCAATATCATCGCGCGCCAACAACTCGCGAAAGTCGCAACAGGCCGTGCAGCCGCTGTGCGTGGGGACTTGGTTGATGCGGCGGCAATAGGCTTCCCGCCGCGCCGTGATCGGATCGCACACGGCGACGATCCGCGCGTCTTTCTCAGCCAGAAAAGCCTCGCGGTGGCGCGTGTTGATATTGCCGGTCCCGATCAGGCCGATCGTGATGCGGTTGCTTGGTGCCACTGCACCATCCCGGCCCAACACCGACGATGGAATCAAACAAGGAAAACCCGCCGCCACCGCGGCGCCGGTCACGCTTCGCAGAAAATCGCGCCGCGTGCCACCGCCAACAAACCTGCCGTTCGTCTTCGTCCAGCCGCTCATTTCTTCAACCACTTTGTCAAGAATCGCAGACCACTTTCGATATGCGTCTCGTGCCCGCAGTCGCGCAAGTCCATCTCGATCCGGTCGCCGATTCCGAGTTTGTCGTAAGGCTGCCGCGCGATGCCGAACTCCTCCTGCACCATCGGCCAGTGCGCGATGCGGTCGGCCTTCCCGGTCTGCACCTGGAACGGCCGCGGACAGATGAGGCTCACCACATCCGAATCGCTGGACTCGATCAACCAGCCGTTGAAGAACGCATGCTCCTCTTTCGTTTCGAGGAAGCAACTGTAGCGCTTATCGGGAATGACCATCTTGTTGCGGCGATGATTGAACCAACCAGCACAGACGCCCGCTTTGATTCGCGGCTCCAGCGGCATCCAGAACATCGTCGCCAGCCCGCCCAGTGAAAGCCCCCACATGCCCACGCGTTCGGCATCCACCCGCGGCTCCTTTAGCACCTCGTCCAACAACCGCTGCATTCGCGCCAGTTCGATGCCCGGCAAGCTCAGGTCCGCCAGCCGGCAGAGCCGCTCGATGCGGTTCCGGCGCTCGACGGAACGCAGGTTCATCGGCACGATCACCGCGAAGCCCGCCTTTAACAACTCGCGGGCGTAGGCGTGATAGGCGCCACCGTCGTCGTTGAGACCAAAGGTCCGCTCCGGGAAACTGCCAATGCCGTGCTGGACGATCACCACCGGCACGCGCTGGCCCGCGCTCACGCCCGCCGGCACCGCGAAAATGCCCTCCGCCGCCAGTTCGCCGAGCGGCACGCGCCACCATTGCGCCTTCACATCCGCCAGCGGCTCGTAACTCGAACGCTCCAGTTGGCCGGTCTTGGCCAGCGTCGGCGGCTTGATCACCTTGCGCCAGCGTTCGCGGTTCGGCTCAACGCTCTTCAGAAACGCCTCGATGCTTGAGTAATCGCGATGCCATGCCTTCGCCGCCCGCGCAGGATAGTCCTCCACCAGTTTTTTCCGCAGGTAAGCCTCAAGCTGCGCCGCATAGGCATCGGTGCGTTTCTCCTCTGCGGCTTTCAACTCCTTCGCCGCCGCAGCATCATCCGCGGCTCGCGTGGTTCCGCACAGGCAAAGCGTCACGGCCATCATCACACAAAGTGCGTATATCTTCATGGGCAGGTTCCTCTCCCGGCTCCTTGCAAAACGAGATGCATTTCAGCGTCGTCAGCCATCGCGGGGCAAAGACTACGCCTCCGTCCCTGTCGCGGCAACATCTGCTTCGCAAGCCACCGGGGACCATCCGCCGAGAACCGCTCTTTACCGACTGCTACCGATTCAGGCGTCGTTCCATGTCATTCATACCCCCTTCACTCCTTGCTTCTTCAATCGAGTGACAACCCAGTAAACAACAAACGCAACAAACAGAAGGCACGACACCCAGATTCTGAGAACATCGTAATTGGACCACCCCTCCCTGGGTATGGCCAATCTGTCAACGACGGCGGCCATGTTAATGAGAAGCGACGAAAACACCAAGGAGTCAAGGACACCTTCGGCAAGTTGTTTCGGAGCATGTGGCCGTCGCCACTGGCGGTAGCATCCGATAAAACCAAAGATGACACCCGCAATCCCAAATGCGATTTCCGCACAGTAGAGAAATGGATGATCATCAAAGCGCATGGAGCACCCCCAATCCGTTGATGGTCGTCTGCATCTGCCCGGTAGTGAGCGCGGTGCCCATAAGTACCTTGAGGGCGTTGAAGTTGTCGCAGACAGGGGCGGATGTCTGCGGCGAGCCGCTGCCGGGCTGGGTGGGGTCGAATGACATTGGTTCTCCTCGGTTGATGATTGCGACCGGGACCGAGTGTGCCAAAATCGGGAACAGGCAACAACCAAGAAAACAGACAACATGCCTCGGAACCGGGACGCGCCTAGCTTGACGCCGGATTCGCTAGATGAACCCGACCGGCGTCACCACCCACAGCCGCCACACCGTCATCGCCTAACCAGCGACAAGGAATTTCGAAAGACGAATTCACTTTGCCTTTTCCCCGGTCGATATGCTCTCGCCCAGCACGTCCAATTCGCCCGTCCCTAATTCCTTCCAAACAAGCCGCCCACTTTGTCCTTTCCCGAAAAACCTGTCCCAATAATACTGTCAGGCCATATCGGACGATCACATGCAGTTCGACCGTTCCAAATCATTGCAGCAGCTTGACGGACAGAATTGGGGTGAGCCGACCTACGACTCGCACCTCGTCACCGAGTGCCATCGGCTTCGGCGAGTTCCCCTATGTCAGTTCACCGTTGAAGACTTGCGCATCATGATTGGACAGGACATCTGCTTGGAGTTTTTAATGCCGCTCGCACTGGAGCATCTTCGCGATGACCCACTGGCAGAGGGCGCATATTACTCTGGCGATCTATTGTCGGCGGTTCTCCGAGCGGGGAAAGATGTTTGGCAGCACCACCCAGATTGGCGGAGCGAGGTCGCGGCGATTGCGCAGCGCACAGCTCAGTTCTTCCCAGGCAACGAGATGATTGCAGAAAGCTATGAGGTTTTTCAGAGAGACCTGTCAACGGGGCATGACCAGTGCGCTGCTACGCATGCACAATCTGTGCGCAAGTCACGAACCGCAAAGCCACAAAAGTCCTGATGGCCCCACCACTGACGGCTTAGAAGACGTCAATTGGGAAGTCGAATAACAAGTTAGGCAGCATTCGCATCACACACTATGGACGACACCAAATGTAGAGCACTGAAGGCGGAGTTGGCTGCCCAGCCAGAGCCGCAACTTGTCGCGGCAGAGCGTTTCTTCGATGGCAACGACGATCTTGGCTCGATTGGCTGCAACCTCGACGAGCATCCCGGAGTGGATGCCTTTCGTGACATTTTCGCCGGCCTACTTCGCCGCCCCGACGTGCAGGCAGTTTACGCGCAGATTTCTGAGTTAGACCCTGGAGACGGTTGCTGGCCATTCGCTGACACAGTTCTCGTGGCAGGCACGATTTCCGCAGACGAGTTGCGTGAGGCTGTCAGTCCATTGCAGCCCGATGAGGTTGGAGACGCAGCGCAGTTCGGTGTTTCGCCAGCCATCGGTAAGAAGCACGGCACACCTGTTTTAGCAGTATGGTGGGATTGACCAGGATGCCCAACCAGGGCACTCCAGTGAACCGCCGCCCCGCTGGACAGTCGGGCGGTTCAGATAATGTGTCAGCGACTCTTGCAGTCAACCGGGCTTTTCCCGCGGCGGTCGCTGAGCTTGGTCGTTAAGCGCGCTCGGAGGTCGCCTTGGAAAGGCGGCTCACTCCCTTGGCGGATTCACCTCACGCGTGGCTGCGCCATGGGTGTCGCTCAGGATGAGAACCGCCAGCTTCTCGACCGAGCCCAACTCCGCTGGCTTGAGCATCTGATAGTCGAGACCGTTGCGCGGCTCGGACTCGGAATCGGCTGCGGGTTGAGGAACAAGCGTTGCGGATGCGTTCAGGCTCGCGTAGTCGAAACGGCCGCGAAGGTCGGTGTAACCGTCCTTGAAGAAACGCACTGTGCCGTTCTTGAGACGGGCATAGACCTTCACGTAGGCGCGCGAGACGGGCTTGCCGGTGACAATGTCGCGAGCCTCAAGCCGGCCGTAGTTCTCGGCGAGCGTGAGCTTCAGGGTGTTGGCGTGATACGGCTGGGCCTTGCGCTGACCGGCGGCCACAACCTCCACCAGCACATTGGCCTTGGCATATTGGGCAGGCAATGGAACGTCGAGCTTGTCCTTGCCAGCCGGCAGCGGCTGGGAGGCGGTCTTGTTGGGCTTGATGATGCTGAATCGGCTCGCATCCTCGCTCACGAAGGGATTGCTGCTGAATGAGAACTCCGGGTCCATCAGGTAGTAGTTGATGGTGACCTCGGCGAGGTTCTTCCAGTTCAACGCGATGGTCCTGTTTTCGACCTTGAAGTCAAAGCCCGGTTCGGTCGAAACCAACTCGCTCTGCTGTTTCTCGCGGTCTGGCTTGTCGCCGGGTTTCGCGGTCGCCGCCTTGCCTTCAATCTCCTCAAGCTGCGAGGCGACCTCGGCAAAGAGTTTCTGCCAACGCGGGACAGGATGCGTCGCGTATTGCTTCGCGATGGCGCGCGCTTCGGCGAGGTTGGCCTCGTAGAACGCCGCATAGCAGCGGACGTAGTCGTGCTGGATGCGCGCCGGCAATTGCTTCGAGTCGATGGCCTTGAACCGTACCAGCGCCTCTTCCACGCGATCTTGCAGGAAGAGGTAATAGGTCACGCTCATGCTGTCCGCGGCGTCAAGCGCCGGCTTGTGGGCGAGGATGTCGAGCAGATGCAGGTATTGCCCGCGCACAGCGGGGTTGGCAATACGCCAGTCATTGCCGAGCCGGTGCGCGCGCTGGTTGATCAGCGGCGAGTATTCCAGATGCTCGTAGGCGCGACGCTCGATCGGGTCAAGCAGGATGAGTTCGCAGCGGAGGAACGGACCGCACTTCGCCAGCAAATCGTCCTTGTGCCGCAGCCACTCGCGCAAGGCCGCCGTGTCGTTGTGAACGACGGCATAGCTGTAGATCGTCTCGTTCCAGACGTGGTGAGCCTGCATGAATGCGACCAGTTTACGGAACACGTCTGCGCTCTGCCGGCAACGCCACGCAACGCGTGCGAGGTCGAGCCGTTCGAGGTTGTTCTGTTCCAGGAACGCAAACACCTCGCCATCGCTGGCATACTGCGAAACGTAGTTCCACGCAGCCTTGTCCACCTGCGTGAGCCGTGAGACGACATTGAACACAAACGGCTTCGCTGATGCGGCGCTGCGCCCGGCGACGGCGATATTGACAGGATAGTGCGCAAACTTCGCGCCGGCCTTCTCCGGTGTCGCCGGGAAGTAGAAGTAGTATTCCAGCTTTTGGGTCGTGTAAGGCTCCAGCCGCAGCCGCCGCGAGTCGCTCGCCTTGCTGCCGAGCACGGGAAGCGCGCCTTGCGGGATTTGCAGGAGCACCTCGGCTTTCACCGGCGCGCTGTTCGGATTGGTAACGACAACATTCGCGCCATAGACGACGCCGACCAGGAACTCCTCGGTCACGTATTTCTCGAACTTCTCATTGCCCTCCTCGCGGTAACGGTCGCCCTGGCGGAAGAAACTCTGCGAGACCAGCAATGCACCCTGCTGCGCAGCGGGCGGCGCGGTTTGCTTGATCTGCTTGTGATAGACGATGGCCGGTCCCTTCGCCGGGCGCGCAGCCTCGAAGGGCAGATCGAGCACGGCCATGGCGAGCATCATTTCAGTGAAATTGCGATGGGCCTCGGCAATGTTCTGCGAGAGGAACGGAGCCTTCGCGCCATCGGCGATCCATTGGGCGTAGTCACGCCAGAACGCGTTGACGGTGACAAGATCAGCGTTCTGTTGCTCAATACGGAGCTGGTAGTAGTTGTTTTCGGCCCACTCCTTGGTTGGACCGATCTGGCGATAGTAGGCGCGGACTTCGGCGCGAGCATGTCTGGTTGCTTCCGCACCAAAGTAATGAAGCTCCTGCTTCTTCTTCACGGTGCCATAGCGAAGTTCCACTTCGGCGAGACCATTGCCCGTCATCGCCCATTTACGGTTCCGAGCCAAGGCGATTGTCGCGGCCGCCGTGGACCTCCTTGGCATCTGCCTTCCCAGCGCAACTGATTCGTCAGCCAGCTTGTCCATTGCCTTCGCGTCCAGAGCCAAGCCCCGGCTAATTGCTCCACCAGCCATCATCGCAGGAGCTTCAGCCGGTGAGGGGGCTGCAGGCGACGGGGGGGGCTCAGGCGCAGCCGCAGGACCTCCAGGAGCGGGACTTGGCACCACGAATCCAAAAGCGACAGCGCCTCTACCTTCCATCGCCCGCCCGCGCAGCGCCGTCTCGAAAAGCCGGTCCTGTTCATCCGGGTTCGGCGGAATCATCTCCCACAACTCCCGCAGGTGTCGCGCGGCGTTGGCCGCTTCGCCTTTCGTGCGCTGGGCCAGCAGCGCGCGTTCGACGACGTTCAACCGCGCGTACGCCCATGGTTCGCGGTAGCGCGCGAGGTTATTCCCGAGCTGGTAGTCGTCCATGAACGTCTTGTCCTTCTTGTTGGCGAGATAGGGACGAACAACCTTCGCAAAGAACCCGGCGTCCTTCCGAGCCAAGAAGAAATTCAACTCGTGGCAGGCAAACTCGCTGTATTTCGCGCGCCGCTCGTCGTCGCCAAGCTTGGGCCACTGGAGGAGCCACGCAAACTTCGCAAGATTCGCGTCATGGCTGAGCGTGGTCAAGAGCGCATGGACGCTGTTGAGCGTGTCGTAAGCTTCCATCTCACCCGTCAACGCGAGCGCCTGCCCGGGCGTCACGACGGTGATCTCTTTCTTCTCCGTAAACGGCTTCGCAGGGTCGAGGCTCTGCGCGAGCCGCAGGTCAACAAACTTCGTGCCAGCCTCTGGCAACGCGAACGAGCGCCAGACGGCATCCGCGAGGTCCTCGGCGTAGATCTGCACATGCTGGCGGTCCCCGAGCCGCTTGCGGTCGAAACGCACCACGCCATCTTGATCCGGCACGAGGTTGTAGATGACCGGGGCGCTTGCGGCAAGGAAGTCGAGGTTCGTTTCCGCCGCGGCGCCAGCAGCCGCTGTTCTGGCGGGCCTGCCCATGACACCGCCGCCGTAAGCCGCCCCACCGCGCGCGCCCGCCGTGGCTGCAGCAGTCTCGCCGACTTTCTGTTGAAGCTCGGCAGTGTCAGTGTCGCGCACTTCCCACGGGTTCAGCAACAACCCAGGGCGCGTGAGCATGTTACCGGGGAACTTCTGGCCCTGGCGGCGTTCGAGGATGTAGCGGTATTCATCGCCGATCTCGCGGCCTGCGGCATAGAGGTTCGGCAGCTTTGCTGGCGTGCCCTCCGCCGCGCCAAACCTCGTGAAACCACCCAGCCCGTCAAACAGTCCACGCCCCGGCTCGAAGCGCGTCGCCGCAACGTGCACGCGAGCGAACGGAGTAACGTTTGCCAGCTTCACCGCGACAACGTCTTTTTCGACATCGACGCCGGTGATATTGAGTTGCGCGGTTGCCTTGTCTTCAAGCTGGCGCTTCTTGCCAAGGAACCAGCCCGCGCTGGAAATGCCGTCAGTGACCTTGATGGTGAGGTTGCGCTCGTCGTCGCGGAACCGCAGCGAAAAATCTCCGGCTGGCAGGTCAGCAATCGTGAGAAAACCATTCTCGAGTTTGATCTTCGCACTGTGGTCGGCGACAAACACTCCCGCGCGCATCTCCAACAGGCTGACAGTCAACGCGCCGGGGTCGCCTCCACATGCGGGAATCCGTATCGGCTCTCCCGCGCGAGCATGAACCACAGCCAGCCATGTGCGCTCGAACTCGTCCAGTTTCCACATGCTCTGGCGGCCGTTGAGCCAGCGAGCGCCGACGCTGCGCAAGCCAGCGAGCGAGCCCAGAGGCACGCGACCCTTGTCGTCGGTCTTGAGGGCGATGGTCTGCGGGCGGGTAAATTCGCGGTGATGGAAGACGAAGACGATCTGCTGGTCTGCCAGTGGCTCACCGTCTTTACCAAACAACTCAAACACGTAGCCGTCGCCAAACTTCGACAGATGACCGTCGCTGGTGGCGTCGGTCTTATCCATGCCGTTGAGCGTCCATGTGTGCGATGCGCAGAGATCGCGTTTGATGCCGCCGGCACTAAGGACGTCAACCTTGCCGTTGAGCGTGACACTCAGGCTTGCGAGACGGTCGGGAACGGTCAGCGTGTGAGTCAAGACGCTGCCAGCGCTGAGTTTCAGGTCTTTGACCTCGCGCGTGGTGGAAATGCCGTCGAGGGTCGTTGTAACAAGCGTGAGCTTCGGCTCCTGAAGGATCGCCGGATCGAGCTGTGCTTCGTTGAGCAACAGTGTCACGCGAGCGGCGAGTGTGGCCTGGCGACGGGCCAGGAGTTGCTCGCGCTCAACGTGGAACTGCGCATCCAACTGATAGTTCTCGGCGTGATGCTCGAACTGGGCGAGCGTCGCGAACGTGCCGTCCGGGCTGGCGAGCACAATCTGGCGGGTGGCGGGCTGCTGGGTGAACGGCACGATGATGCGGCCGAGTTTCTCGTCGCGGGTGAACTTGCGCCCGTCGAGCCATGCAACGGCCTCCTTGACCGGCTCGCCCTTTTCATTGAGCACGGTGATCAGGTCGCCGCCGGGGCCGGTTTGTTGAAGGAGATGCCACTGGCCGACGCGAACCAACGTGCGGCTGCTGCGCCCGCCACCAATGAACTCCACAATCCATGCGCCGCGCCGGCCCTTGAGTTCGGGGAACGTGAAGGTCTGGCGCGTCCGCTTGAATGGACCGGCGTCCAAGGGGTGCGTCCGCTCGCTGTTCGCAACGAGACCGTCAAGATTGAGATCGGTGTTGAGCTGGCGCTGCTGGGCAAGGAAGCAGTTCAGAGCGTTGATCTCGTAGGTCTTCACCAGGAGCTTAGGCGTGTTCTTCAGAATCACATCCAACCCCACATCTGAGCCGGGCGCGGTGAACTGGCTGTTGGTCGGCGGGAACTCAATGTCCACGCGCTCCTTCAACCGCTGAAACTCCGCCGGCGTCAGCAGCGAGGCCCAACGCTCGGCGCTGCCAATGCCGTTAACGATCATCGCCTCGGCCAGAAGCGGTTTGAGCCAGGTATCGCGGACATAGTCAGTCCACGGCGCCAGCAATGCGTCCGTCTCACTGTCGGGCTTCGCCGCGGCAAAGAACCGGAGGAAGTAGTCGCGCACAAGCGGCTCGTCGTTGCCAATGACGCGCGCCACGAGCAGCGGCTCGGCGAGATCGGCGCTGAGATCGCAAAGCGGCTGCCCCGTCCGCACGTAAGCCTGCAGCCATTTCGGGTTCACATAGAAGAAGCTGCGCGGGAGCTTGAGGTATTCGATGAACCGATCGCGGTCATAAACACCCTTTCGTCGATCGTGGTCAAGGCGGAGGTAAAGCGCGTGTGCCTTCAGCGTGTTGAACGCCGGAGGCAGCGTCTTCGCATACGTCCACACCCGATCCAACCATGCCTCGCGCTCGGTGGCGTCGAACTCGATGTCGGCATCGGCAGAGGGGGCAAGTTTGCGCAAACGGGTGTAGACGAATGGCTCACTGCTGGCCAACGATGGAACGGCTTTGACGAGCGCATCCAGTTGGTTGGGCAACAGCGCGCGATGGATGGCGAACTCGCCAAAGCCGCGGGACTCGCGCGATTTCAGGTCGGCGGCGATCAGTTCCATGAGGTTCTGCACGTCAGGCCGCCGGATTTTTGAGAGCAACGCCCGCCGCCGCTGCTCGTCGAGCGGCACCTGGCGCTTGACCAGCTCTTCCAGCGCCTCCTGGGACAGACTGCCAAGCCCGCCGTCGTGCACCAACGCGTCCTTCTCGAAAACCTCGCGAGCGACCCGCTTCGGATCAAGCGACGACGGCAGGTCCGGCTTCTTGTCGCGCGCTTCCTGGACGTGGTTGAACTGGAGATTCAGCCTCTCACGCAGCCAAGCCAGCGTCTTCTGCGGGTTGTTCTCGTAACCGATGAGCGCCTCGCGGTTCTCAATGACGCGCCGGCGTTCGGAGTGAGGGTAGCGCTTCTTCCACTGCTTCATCACATCCGCAAATTTCGCCTCGTTGCGGGTGTTCTGGTAGTGGAGCGCGTGGTAATAATAGAATTCCTCGCTGCCCGGCACCAGTTCGCCAAGCGTCTTTTCGCGGTCCGCTGCGAGAGCAAACCGTTCGATGAAGCCGACCTCGTTGTCGGCGCGGGCGACGCCGGGCAGGGCGGTGAGAATCAACGCCGCAAGTGCGGCAAGAAATCGAGCGTGTGTCTTCATAGGCGTCCCAAGTTCAAGGTGCATGTTGGTTTCGCTAGCGTTAGACGGCGCACGGCGAAAAAAACTCCCAAGAACTCGCTCGCCACCCAACACCAAATGATAGACTACGCCATCCGGGCAGTCCCACAAAGAGAAAACCGAAACCAGCACCCTCCCCCGCTGCTAACGCACGCGTCCGAGCGTTGACTTGGCGCGCGATTTACATGCTTATTCTCAACATTTCAGGCGCGAATAGCTAACCTTCCTCCGCAGCAGTCTGAGCGGAGCATGATTCCTCCCCACCTTTGGTGGGATACCCGGTCAAGTCCTTAGTAACACGCTCAACAAAACGCAATATATCGAACGCGCCTCTAAAACGTCCGGTGCCGCCAAGTATAGGCAGCGCTTTCTGCAATCCAGAACTGAGAAGCAAGGTAATCAAGGATGTTTCCGCTTCCTCAGTGTTGCCACACTCTGCTTTCACAATCTCGACGTGTTTTACGCCCCCCCTGCATGGAAACCGACACTTCAAAAATCTCTTTCGCCAAATCTAAAACACTTGAGTCTACCAAGCGAAAAACTAACCAACACCCATAGAGCTCCTAGAATAAAAGACCCAGCAGCCGACAACTCGAACCGCTGACTGACGATGAACAATCCAGCCCCCACGCAACCCAAGCCGGCACCGAATAGTCGCTTTACCCAAGCTTCCCTCTGTCTGTTGTTTTGTTGATTAATCATAGTAGCACCGTTTTGTTGGCTACGATGCGAGAAACAAACCAACAACCATAGACCTCCTAGAATAAAAGACCCAGCAGGCGACAACTCGAACCGTTGACAGACGATGAACAATCCAGCCCCCACGCAACCCAAGCCGGCACCGTATAGTCGCTTTACCCAAGCTTCCCTCTGTCTGTTGTTTCGTTGATTAATCAGAGTAGCACCGTTTTGTTGGCTACGATAACACTCCCTTAATACTAACCATTCCCAAATCATACCGCCTATCACACTGAGAATCACGCAGAGTATCAGGCCGACAAAGAGGGCGGCTATCGTTGCTGGTGCCGATCTCACGCCGGCATTTTCGCCGTCCGTCCGGCCAACGCAAGTGCAAACACCCCCTGCCCGAGCGTTGACTTGGCGCGCGATTTGTCGCATGAGGATGGCGGCCGTTGTCTTGCTGGCCACGCGTGACAACACAACCGACACAGACCCAAGCTGCCGCCGCTCCACTGGAGCGTGGCCTCGGTCTCCTGCAATCCGTCGCGCTAAACGTCAACAACATGGTCGGCATCGGGCCGTTCATCACCATCCCGCTCTTCATCGCTTCGATGCAGGGGCCCCAGGCGATGATTGGTTGGGTGGTCGCGGCGTTGCTGGTGCTCTGCGACGGCTTGGTCTGGAGCGAACTCGGCGCGGCCCTGCCCGGCAGTGGCGGCACGTATCATTTCCTGCGCGAGGCCTTTCGACCGTATCGCTGGGGACGGCTGATGCCGTTCCTGTTCATCTGGCAATTCCTGATCAGCGGCACACTGGAGATGGCATCCGGCTATATCGGCGCGGTGGGCTACCTGAAATACGCGTTTCCAAATCTCCAGCCGACATTTGAGGCATGGGGCGTGCCGCTGGGCTGGAACGCGCTCGGCGCCGCGGCGTGCGCCGGCACCGTGCTGATGCTAAGCCGGCGGATTCAGGTGGTCGGCTGGTTGGGCGTGGCGTTGGCAGCGGGCACGATCGTGACAGTGGTGACGGTCATCGGGGCGGGCCTGATAAATTTCAAACCGTCGTTGCTCCAGCCGCCGCCCGATGCGTTCCACGTCAACCTCGCGTTTCTCGTCGGCCTTGGTGGCGCGATGCGCATCGCCATCTATGATTTCTTTGGCTACTACAACATCTGCCATCTCGGCGATGAGGTGCGCGATCCGGCCCGGACCATCCCGCGCGCGATCATGATCTCCGTGCTCCTCGTCGGTGCGCTCTACCTGACGATGAACCTCTCCATCATCGCCGTCGTTCCCTGGCAGGAGGCAATGAAGTCCGAAAACGTTGCCGCGCTGTTCATGGAACGATTGTTCGGCCGCCATGTCGCGGTGGCGTTCACCGGCCTGATCGTCTGGACGGCGATGGCGTGCAACTTCGCCATCACGCTGGGTTACTCACGCATCCCGTATGCGGCGGCTCGCGAAGGAGATTTCTTCAGCGTGTTTGGCCGGGTGCATCCGCAAGAGCATTATCCGCGCGTGTCACTCTGGGCCATCGGCGGGCTGACGGCCGTGTTCTGTTTTCTGCCGCTGCAACACGTGATCGACGCAGCCGTGACCGTGCGCATCCTGGTGCAGTTCGTTGGCCAAATCGTGGCGCTGCACATCCTGCGCACAAAGAGACCCGATGTGCCGTTGCCGTTCCGGATGTGGCTCTATCCGATCCCGTCGCTGGCAGCACTGGCTGGCTGGGTTTTCCTCTGGGCCAGTTCAGGCTGGACGCTTATACTGGCGGGACTGGGCGTGATCGGCTCGGGCTGCGCGGTGTTTTTCGTCTGGCAGACAATCACCGGGCGCCGACAGCCTGCTACGACGCCACTGGAATGAAGAGCGCCACCACCTCTGGTTGGAAGGACAGGTTATGACGACAACGATTCATCAACCGACCCGCCGGCAATTCCTGCGCATGGCAGCGACGGCCACCACCGCTGCCGCCGCCGTCCGCTGGCTCCGCGCGGCAAGTCCTGACAAACCGCGAACGCGCAAGATGATCCTCTCGTTCTATTGCGACGACACCTCGCCCTACGTCGCAGGAGCGAAGGCGTTTCAGACGTTCCTGGATTTCTGCGCCGAGCATCGCATTGCGGGCGAGTCGAGCGTGATCCTCGGCATCGGTAACCATTCGATGTCGCGCAGCCCGAACGAGGAGGAACAGGCGTTCCTCCAGCAGGTCAAACGCGCCTGGGACTGCGGGATCGACTCGCACATGGAACTGATGACGCATCACGGTCTCTTCGATTTCGACGCAAACCGCGAGGCGAAGGACGCCGTTCACGAAGGCCTTTGGCTCTATGAGCCGGACGTGACCGTGGAACAATACGAACGCTATTTCTTGAAGATCATCGGCGAGGCCGAACGCGCAGGCATCCGTCTCACCGGCCTGACCTGGCCGGGCTGCGGCTGCGAGCCGTGCTCGAAACGTTACGCTGCGCTGCGCACCGCCCACCACACCGAGCCGAACCCGGCGTTCTGGAAAGCCATGCTGAGCCTCGCCAAACAGGGAAAATTCCGCAGCCGCACCGTGCCGTGCTTTTTCGGCTCCAGCGAAACGAAGTTTGACATCCACCGGAAGGCAGCCGACGGCGCGTGCGCCGTCTTCGACCTGATGCCCAACGCGAAGGACCACTTCGGCATCTGGACGAACAAGACCGACTGGGTCAATGCCGACTATTACCTCAGCGCCGACGGCAAGTCCGGCATCATCGCGCGGCACTTCGCCGCCGATGCGCCGTATTGCATCTGGTATTCACACTGGCAGGGTCTGAACCCCGTGAAAGGCCTCGGCTGGCGCGCCTTCCAGACTGTGATTGATCGCGTTCGACAACACTTCGGCGACCGCGTGGTTTGGATGCGCCCCAGCGACATCACCCATCGCTATCACACTGCGGGCGGCTGGGGTTTCATCGACCCGATAGGATGACGCAGCCGGCCAATTTCACCTCTCCATGGGTCAGCCAAAGTGCCGGTGGAGATTCACAACCCACGCGGCCAACAGCAGCACGACAAGGAACCATGTCACGGGTTTCGAACAACGCCGCCACACGGGGCCAACGATGGCGCGATCCGTAACCGCCTCCCACGCGAACAATCCCATCAGGGCCGCCAGCAACAGTGCCAGCGGAATCGCCGCGATGTTGAACGCCGATGCTTGCGCCAACTCTCCGCGGGACAGCGCCGCTGCTGCCCGTGTCATGCCGCATGTCGCGCAGGGAATCCCCGTCAGCCGCCGCAACGGACACATGGCCGGCAGCCAGTCTGACAAGCCGAACCTCAACAGTGCCGCCACCAGCAAGACGGCGGCCAATACCCACAGTGCGCGCGACCGCATTGCGCCTCAGCCGAACTTGAGGGAGTTCCCTTGGGCGTCCTTCATGATCCCCATGCCGATCATGGCGAAGTCAATCAACGCCCATATCCCGCAACCGCCGATCGTGACCAACTTCAGGATGCCAAGGCCGGTGTAACCCATATAGAAGCGGTCCACACCGAGGACGCCCAGCAGCAACGACAGAACAAACGTCACCGTCTGGGACTTCACCGGCGTCCCGACTGTCGCTTCACGCTGCAAGGCTGCGCCGGTCGCGTCGGTTTGGCTGCCGATACCGGTCAGGATCATATCAATCAACGCCCAGATGCCGCAGCCGCCGAGCGTGATGAGTTTAAGGATGCCCAAACCGACTTGGCCGAGATAGAAACGGTCCACGCCGAGGTTTCCAAGCAACCAAGACAGAAGGAATGTCGCGCTTTGTGATTTCATAGTGGTACGGGTTGAGGGTTGGCTTCGCCGGATATCATGACAGAATGGCTCTGATGTCAATAGCCAACGCGCCCAATCCCCGCCATCAGGGCGGCTGCTTTCCATCTCCCATTTTCTGTTTGACGCTTCACAACATCGGCGTAGGGTGCATGCGTAGACACGGGAGACAACCATGAAGACCACCTGCTGCATTGTCATCGCTTTCATCGCCACCCTTGCCGCCGACGCCACAGCCCAAACGCCCTCCAAACTGACGCCGCAATCGGTCCTTTCGCTGCGCGGCGTGGCGCAGGAGGTGGAACAGAACTGCACCACCTTTTACGACAAGCTCCGCTGGGTCCAGATGCGCACCGCAGACCAAAGCCGGGCCCTGACCGCCGCGCTCCATCTCCGTGACGCGGCGCGCAAGTTTGCTGGCGCAACCACTTCCGAGCGCTGGCCGCGGCCGGACTGGCTGCGGTATTGCAGCGAGCGCCTGCTCAACGCGTGGGTCGAGGAGGAACAATATTTCCCCTCCCTCGGAGCGCCGCCGGTGATACTGGAATTGTGGGCGCACACCCAGGACTCACTCGTGACGCTCTACAAAACCGCAGAGCCGATCATGGGCCGGCCCCTGGGCGTGCAATTACCACAAGCGCTTGGCGCTGGCGCGCCCAAGCCGGCAACGCAACCCTGACACGAACGGGAAGGAGCGCGCGAGTCCCACCGCCTTCTGCCAGGCGCGTGCCCACCCATGTCTGGCGGATGGGTGCAGCGAAAATTGGGGCTTGTCCCGTCTGAAACAAGAACTTACGTTGACTATCCATGAGCAACGACCCGAATCCCCGTACCATGCCAAGCCAGCCTGTTCCCATCAGGCAAGGTGTCCTGACCGTCTTCACTGAGACCTTTGGAGTCAGTCGCGGGGCGATGCTCAGCGCGGCCCTCTTGATCGTCGTGGTCATGGTCTGCGGAATCTCTTGGTTTCTTCACTCCGCACCGCCCAAGACCGTCATCGTCACCACCGGCCCGGAAGGCAGCATCTTCCAGACGAATGCCGTCAAATACGCCCGCATCCTTGCGCGCAACGGCGTGACACTGAAAATTCTCCCCTCACAAGGTTCGCAAGAGAATCTCCTCCGGCTCAACGACCCCGCGTTCCAAGTGGACATCGGCTTCGTCCAGGGCGGAATGACCAACGGGATCACTATCAGCAACCTTATCTCGCTGGGCAGCATCTCCTATCAGCCGCTGCTGGTTTTCTATCGCAGCGACAAGCCAGTGGAGCTGCTCTCCGGGTTCAAAGGCAAGCGCCTCGCCGTCGGCCAACCCGGCAGCGGCACCCGCGCGCTCGCTATGACGCTGCTTCAAACCAACGGCGTCAGCGCCACCACCGCCACAATCCTCGACCTAGCCCCGGCGGAAGCCGCCAAGGCGCTGCTCGACGGCAAGGCCGATGCCGTTTTCCTGATGGGAGAGTCCGCCTCGGTAGGCATCATGCGCACGCTGTTCCACACGCCCGGCATTCATATCTACAACTTCAAACAAGCCGTGGCCTACATCCGGCGCTTCACCTACCTGAACAACCTCCCATTCCCGATGGGCTCCATTGACCTCGCCAACAACTTCCCGCCATACGACGCCAACCTGGTCGGTCCCACCGTCGAGTTGATCGCCCGCAACACGCTCCATCCGGCCATCTCAGACCTGCTCCTGGAGGCCGCGCGCGAAGTCCACGGCCGCGCCACCATTCTGCAACGCCGCGGAGAGTTCCCCGCGCCGTTGGAACACGATTTCCCCATCAGCGAAGACGCAACCCGGTTCTACAAGTCCGGCAAGAGCTTCCTCTACCGCTACCTGCCCTACTGGCTGGCTGGCCTCGTCAACCGCGTCGTCATGGTCTTCGTGCCGATGATCGTCGTCCTGGTGCCGGGCCTGCGAACCATCCCCAAAATCTACCGTTGGCGCATCCGCACCCAAATCTGCCGTTGGTATCGCGCCTTGCTCGCGCTGGAGCGCGAACTGTCCTCACAAACCCCGGCCAGCAAACGCGCGGACATGATCAAACGTCTCGATGAGATCGAACGCACCGTCCACAACATGAAAGTGCCCGCCTCATTCGCCGACCAATTCTACGGTCTCCGCGGCCATATCAATTTTGTTCGAATACAGTTGCAGGAGAACATCAATTCGACCGAACGACGTGCCTGAGGCGTGGCGCGGCTAACCGTTGCCAACGATCTTCGCCTTCAACGCCCCAGATACGACATTGGCACGTCCAATGGCTCGCGGGTCGCAACGACATCGAGATAGAAGCTCCTCATCTCTTCGGAAGCCGTGCGATCATCGTGCACATCACTGCGATCCCCTCCATCATCCGCGTCATCACCGGCATTTGGCTTTGGGCGCGCTTCATTTCTCCAACTGGCGCTCCTGCGACATCAGGCAATCAAGTGGGTCCGGGCGAAGAATCACTCCTTATCCAAATCAAACTTTTTGTATTCTTTTGGATAATGCGCCTTCATGCACTCCGGGCATACGCTGTGGCTGATGTCAGCTTCAGTGTGTTTATGAATATAAACATCAACCTGTTCCCAATACCCCTCGTCATCGCGTATCTTTTTGCAAAAGGAGCAGAGAGGCAAGATGCCACGTAAAGTGTGAATTTCTTTTTCAGCCTCTTTCTGCTCCGTGAGGTCGCGAATTACAGTCCCCCTAACCTGCCGGCCTTGACAGGAAAACGTTTCGCCATGGATTTCTATTGGAAATGCCACCCCGTCTTTGGTGAGTCCAAGGGACTGATACGGTTGATCGTAGCCTGAGCGTATTTTGCCTTCCACGTTCGCACGCTCCTCAGGCGCTATGAAATTTGTAACCGGTATCCCCACAATCTCGATGGGCCTCTGAAATCCCAGCAGGGTCGCCACCTTTTCATTCGCTTCAATGATCACTCCATTTTCCGTGAGGATGATGCCTTCCAGTGATGCCTCGGAAAGAACCCGCAGTCTTTCGTTGCTGTAGGTGAGTTCAGCGGTGCGTTGCTGGACTTGCTGTTCGAGTTGATTGTTGGATTCAAACAACCTCTTTCTATCCAATCCCGTGTTCCCAATAATGACCGTGAGATTTGTT
The DNA here is from genome assembly GCA_016235595.1 of Verrucomicrobiota bacterium. Taxonomy (GTDB): domain Bacteria; phylum Verrucomicrobiota; class Verrucomicrobiia; order CAIQCK01; family CAIQCK01; genus CAIQCK01. The sequence continues at coordinate 3,210 of JACRJX010000004.1, read as the reverse complement.
AAGAACTCAACGGCGTGATCAATCCGTTCAATGGACAACACGGGGACTTTCGAGAGTGCTTCCAAATACAGATCCTTGTTAAACCCGAACGCTTCAGCCTGTGAAGCAAAGAGGTCCATGTCAGGGGATTCCAGCAAGAACTGTCCGAGAAAGAGATTCCCCACATGCACGTTTCCGATATTGATCGGGACAGCAACATCCACCAAACCGTTTTTGCATTTATACAAATTATACCGCTCCCCCTGGGGCAATTTGCCCGCCAAAATAGTATCACTCTCCAAACATCTCGAGGCAGCAACTTTGTTCTTCCGATGGAATTCGGTGCAAATCTTCTGCCATCCGGAAGCAACAAGTATTTCCCCTTGCAGGTCTAAAATCGCAGTGGCGATTCCTGTTAGCCGGGAAAAACTGTCCGCCAGCTTCTGAAAGGCGGATATATCGACCAGGTCCCGTAATGTTATCGACGCAAGGTTACTCACCATTGTGTTTGCGAAGGATGGATGTCCAAGTGGCTGCCGTCCCGCGAAGCGGCATGGAAATGGAACGAGTCTGCCACCGGCACCCATAGCAAACTCGGTCTGCAAGCCATGGGGTTTCACCGAGACACAACCTCTGCCCAGCGCGTCGCGTTGGCTGCCGTATGGCCATGGTCGTGTGCATCAGCAATGATGGCGTCATTGTCATCCCCCGGGCGAACCATGCAAGAGCAAAAAAACCCTCCTCCCCGTGGCTTTCGCGTGTTGCTTTCAACACCCCGTACTCAACCCTCAATCAAACGGCTTCGTCTTCCGGCTCCCGCCCTCAGCCCTTGGTTCTCGACTTTCCGCTACGCTGTTCCTGTTGTTTCATTTCCGGAGGGAACATCTTCAGATTCTTTCCGATGGTTTCCACCAGGATACCGGCCCGCGCGCCATAGACGGTGTTGGGATGTTTCTGCGCGAGTTCTCTGATTTGGGTCTGAAGAGCTTGCTCCATCTGGTAGGAAGTGCGATGGCCGCGCACAGCAGCGAATGCCTGGCGTAACGCCTCCCTTGCTCCCAACTCCCGCGCCAGCATTGGTTTCATATAGGCCATCATCCGTTCCACGTTGTTAAGGGGAGCAGGGTCCTCGCTCAGATCGCATTGAAGACACTCGCACGCTTCGTAGGCGGCCATCGTCGCACCCATGAGCGAAATTCTCCTGATCTGGTCGGCAATAATCCCAGCTCGTTTGGTTTCCTCTGCCACAGTCAGATGCGGCGATCGGATGAAGTATTGGACCTCCAGCCATTCCATGGCCTGAGCCACCAACCCCTTGGGCGCCCAACCGTGCTGGCCCTCGAAATCCATGAAGAGATACGCGATGTCCGCCGCCGCGCTCTTCTCAGCCAGCATAGCCAACTCGGCATAATTGAAATCGTGGCGTCCGGCGATGCCCACACAAGCACCGCCCGGCACCTTGGTCAGACCCGCTCTGGCCGGCCCCGCTGCCATCGCGATCACGCCAGCCGCCGAGTCGCGGTGATTGCAGAACAACTCCAACGCCACGCGAGAGCCGCCGGACATCCCCGAGTAATAAACCCGATGCGGATGCAGCGTGAACTGGGCATTCATCTCGCCCTGCATGGCAGCAAGAACCTTTTCGTAGTAATCCATCTCCTGCCCGTTGCGGCTCTCGACGCTGCCGCAGACCAGCCAGCCTAGCCTATCCGCCGCCGCCCGATATAAATCCACCGGTGCGTCACCACCGGGAGCAAACACGTACAACACCGGCGTCGGCACGTCCGCCCGGCACCCCTTTGGAACGAAAATGTTGCAGTGAAATTCTTTCCCGCTGCGGCACGGGATGTTCATGTGAACCAGACCCCGCACGAGCGACGAGCCCTTGGGTTGCGCCGCTTGTGCTCCGAAGCTCACCGCAGCGAACAACAGAGAAACGAACAACGATCTGGGAACCAGAGTCGTGAATACGTTCATGTCGGCTCCGCCACAATATCAAGGCCACCACTCGCCGCCCAGCCATTTCCCATCAGCGTCTGGCCAACGAGTTACCTCAAATTAAAAGACACCGAAGCGGAGGAGGAATCGGGGTGAAAAGACATACGTTGCCTCATGGGAAAAAGACACCGACAACCCAAGGGTGAACATGAACCAAACGCTGAAAGGTTGCTTCCCCCACTTATCGGTAAAGCGCGATCTCCAAGGAATGGAACGCACACGACGCCTTCTTCGCGTCGAGATTTCGGATATCTACTTTGTTACGGCCCGGGATCAGCGCGTCAAGCGGAACCGTGTAGAACTTGAGCTTCTCGTGAGTCGGATAGCAGATGTTCTGCGCCAACGGCGGGAACAGCTCCGTGTCCTCGTGTTCACAGGGTTTGAGGGGTGTCCCATTTAGACGAACAGCGATCCGCACATTCGCGCAACTCTCCTTCGTCTCGATTCGCAGCACGGCTCGTTGAAACGCGACCTTTTTCGTATCATCGGGAATAATCAGATGAACCGTCTTTTCGTTCTTTGCTGGAAAGGTGCCAAAACTGGGAGTGATAACGTAATCTTTGGGCAGGGTCTTGAGATACTCGACATCCGTGATCCGTTTCAGTCCCTCGGTCATGGGAAGTCGCAGCTTGTCCGGGACGTAGTCATAGTTGAACAGACACAACCCATCCACGCCTCGGGTCCAGAGATTCAGCGCCGAAGCGCGGTAGGCTGGAATCGTTGTGAAACGGCAGGCGGCATCGCTACGATAGCCCGTTATGAAGTTCATTTCGCCGTAGATTTTCGCCCGCTTCGTGTTGGCCTTGAAATCTTCAATGCCCAACTCCATGGTGTGAATGAAGAACGAAGACACGTTGATCATGTCGACCAATCCCGCCGCGTCCCAACCAGGCACGTCGAGCCCGATCTTCTGGCAATCGGCGACCGTCCGAGGCACCCGCACGCACAGCTTCAGCGACTTGCCTCGCTGCTGTCCGATACGGTCCATCATCTCCCTGACCCGCTTCACAAACGCAGTCATTACAGGGGTGCCTTGTGCAACGTCGGCATCGTGAAAATACCGCGGCGAACGTTCGAAATCGAGCTCGACTCCGTCGACGTCATAGTTGGTGCACAGTTCTTGAAGGATCGAGAAATAGTATTCCCGCACCGGCGGAAGCATGTAGTTGAAGTACCGTTTCTTGTCCGAAAAGTAATCCGGCGCACCATCCGAATTGCCCAACCAATACTCGG
>JACRJX010000032.1 GCA_016235595.1 Verrucomicrobiota bacterium | reverse complement strand
CAACATCAACAATGGCGGCGGGTTGGGGACGAACGAGTGTCTGTATGTGGACGTGCTGCACCTGTTCAACGGGGCGACGTTGAAGTTGAGCCAGCTGACGATCTACGTGGGCGTGGAGTTCATCTATGAGGACGGGAGCGGAACGAAGACGCTGAGGGGCGGGGAGGGCGAAACGATCACGGAATTCAACAAGGACAGCTACGGGTTGGCGAACGTGTTCCTGGACAACGGCGGACAGATCGTCTTTGTGCCGGAGCCTTCGACGGGAGTATTGCTGGGACTGGGTCTGGCTGCTCTGGCGGGCTCGCGGCGACGCTTCCGCCGCCGAAGCCAAACCTGACAGATTGCCCCTCGGCAGCAGTGCAGGCGCATCATCTGTTGCCGATCGAGTTCGATTTCCTGTGACAATCTCGGTGACAGGAAACCGCTGATTCTGCCGTTCAACGGTTGTTTGTGCAGAACAGGGCGAGAATTACCGCCTACTCCTTCGATATGAGGATCTTCTTCTTCTGGGCCGATTTGACTATGTCATCGAAGTCTCCCTTTTCAATGACAGGCACGCGACGGCTTGAATCCTCTTCGTTCAACACCCTCCTCATGGCTTCGTAGATCGGCTCCTCTTGGTCGGTGAATATCACCTTCCCGACGAGTTGATTCCCAAGTTTTGTTGAGCCGAAGAAGGCGATGCATCCGCCCTTCAAACCCTGTTCGTAGACGATCCTGGAACCTTCAAAATTGTTCGGTTTGATCGTCTGATAAAGCAGAGACTTCGTTTTCTTTGCCAGCTCGTTCGTTCTTCGGCTCAGCTCACTCGGTATGGCGGGATCGGTCTTCACTTTCTTCAGTTGTTCCTCGAAGAAGTAATAAAAGCGCGATTCCTTGTTCAACCCAAGGAACTCGATCTCGAACGACCCCGGCCTCGAACCGAAGGCCACGTCCATGAACTCCTTGTTGTTCCGGAAGGGTGACCGATACCGCCCGGATGCGATGCCTTCGTTGATCTTCTTCACCACATCCTGGCTCGTCTTGAGCGTGATGCGCACGTGCATGTAAACATTCCCGCCTGCAGCGGCCGGAACTTGAGCTGTGGACTCAAACTCCGCGCTGCCGAGTTCAATAACGTCTCCGCCGCCCGAACCTTGTGGCGCTCGTTTCTCTGCAGCGAAAACAGGAGGGCATAAAATGGCCACGCCAAGAAGGGTTGCCAGGAGTCGTGGTTGTCTCAAGCAAGCTGTCAGTTTCATGAGTCTCCTTAGTGACAGAACGTGTAATGCTGGCGGTGTTGTATGCATGGCGCTTTCGGATGGTTTCGACGATGAGTCCAAGTTGCTGCGCATCATACAAGCACGTGCAGTTTCCGCAATTCGTAAAACGACAATACCATTTTCTACGCAGTATTCGCGCAGGATGTCCAGATTCCGCAAGGCATTTTGCCTTGCGGCGCAATGCTGAAGACCCCGCGTTCAGCGTTGGGTGTCGCCGATGTCGATCACGTAAACCTGCCGCGAGCCCTCGTGCACCGAGTTGAACCCCAGCATCCTGCCATCGGGCCGCCAGCGCGGATGCAGATCGCAGCGCGAGTACGTTTCGCGGTAAATCTCAGGCACGAAATAGGTGCCCAGCGGCAGGATGGCCTGGTCCGACATGCGGAGAACCATCAGCTTGCGCTCTCCCAACTTGTCCGGATAGGTGTCGGTCGCCATCCATTGGCCGTCGTTGGAAAAGACGCCGTGCCCGTCGAAATCCAGCACGCCGCGACCCACGCGCGTATAGTCGGACTTGCCGACCGTGAAAAGCACATGGCTGTACACCGCGTCGTTGTACTTGGAGGTCACCATCAGCCTGCTGCCATCCAGCCAGTTGAAGTGCGAACCGCCCCACCCGTCCGGGAAACAACGCCGCACATCGCTGCCGTCGCGGTTGCATGTGAACGAGGTAGTCTCCCACTTGCGCACCACCTTTTGACCGGACAGATTCTCCACGCTCCGCGCGAGCCAGAAGATCTTCGAACCGTCGCGGCTGAACACGGTGTGGCAGAAGTACGCCAACGCTTTGGGGTCCTTGACCTGCGGCATCCTGTCCCGGACGGAGGCGATCGGAACGATCAGCTTCGCTTCGCCGGTCTCGAGATTGACGAGCCACAACCCGTCGTCCGTCGGCCAGGTCACATTGATGCGGGCGTCCTGGCCGTTGCCGCCATACCCGTAGTCGGGACGCGTCAGGCGCAGCCGTGCATAGTTGATGCTCACCGCCCATTTGCCGTCCGCCGAGACGGCGCTCACCGGATAGGGCACGATTCGCCGTGTCTTGGTGGTCATGTCGAAGATCACGGACACGAACTTGCCGTCCACCCGATCATTGAAAATGAAGCGCGTCTGCGGCGCTGTGCCCAGCCAGTGCGCCATGGTCGCCTCCTGGAAATTCCAGCAGCGCGTGTCGGTCAGCGGAAGGAAGCGGTTGTTGTCTTGCGTGTCCACCACCCCGAGTACCGCGACATCATTCTCGGTCGCCAGACGGCCCTTCACGTCAGTCTCCAGCACTGTGGCATAGCGCCCATCCGCGCTCCACGCGTTGATGGCGTAGTAGCTTGCGAAAAGGTGATCCTTGGGACCGGACGTGATCGCCCGCGCTTTCGAATAGGCTGGAAAATCCCCCGCTGTTGCGATCCCTGCCGCCATCGTTACGACAAGCAGAAAAAGATTCTTCATGATGTATTCAATACTGCTTTTGCCCCTCTGCTGTAAAGACGCCATCGGAAGGCCGGAAAGGGCCCATGAGGTGCAGCCTGGCATTGGGAGTGTGCGATTTTTCCGTGCCGGCTTGCGGGCGAAACACGTTGTGCTCCCGGCGGGCGCGTCCAAGTAATCTTTTGTCTGGTTTAGAGGTCGGTTTGGGGTAAAAAAGAGGAATGGACCGAATGCGCACGAAATTGAATCGACGGAATTTCATCAAGGCGGCGGTTGCCGGAGTCAGCGGTCTGTCGGTCTTGAGCGTGTGTGGCCAAAGCGCTGCGGTCGCAAAAAAACCTCTGCGCGTCGCGGTGATCGGTTGCGGTGGACGCGGAATAACGCTCCTGCCGGAAATCTGCAAGGAGCGGGTCGTGGCGCTCGTGGATCCGGATCGTCGCCAGATCGCCGCCGCTTTCGCCAAAATCCGCAAGGATAAACTCGCGACCGATCCCGCCTCGATCCGGACGTTTGCCGACTATCGCAAGCTGTTTGACGAGATGGGCAAGGAGCTGGACGCGGTGGTCATCGCCTCCCCAAACCACCAGCATGCGTTGCCAGCGCTCCTGGCGATCCGGCGCGGCATCCACGTCTACGTCGAGAAGCCGATGGCGCATACGATCGCCGAGGCGCGACAGCTTAGGGAAGAAGCCAAACGTCATGGCGTCGTCTCGCAAATGGGCCAGCACGGCCATTCGAGCACGGGCTGCCGCCGCTTGTGCGAATACATCTGGGCCGGCGCGATTGGCCAGGTGCGCGAAGTCATCTGTTGGAGTGACCGGGCCAACGGCTTGCCCGCGGGGGAGCGTCCTCCTGTTCTGCCTGTGCCGGAGGGACTTGATTGGGAACAGTGGATCGGGCCGGCGTCGTTCCGCAATTATCACGAGGGACTGCACCGCCACTCGTGGCACCGCTGGTGCGAGTTCGGCAACGGCTCTGTTGGTAACATGGGCAACCACATCATCGATCCCGCCAAGTGGGCGCTGAAGCTGGGGTCGCCCGTGTCGGTCGAGTTGGAGGAGGTCCGCGGCGGCAATGACGAGCGCTGGCCTGTCAGCACCCGCATCCGCTGGGATTTCCCGGCCCGCGAGGGCATGGACCCCGTCAAGCTCTATTGGTATGACGGCCTTGCCAAAGGCCAGTCGTATGGCAAGAAGACAGTGGGGGCTATCGATTGCGTGACACGCGAAGCGCAAAACCGCCCGCCACTACTCGTCGAGTTGGAGAAAAAGTACAACCGGGACTTCGGCAGCGATGGTTCGATCTTCGTTGGCGACAAGGGCATCATGAACATCGGTCCGTTCGGCGAGGGATGCCGCATCGTGCCGGAGGAAGCGCACCGCGCCTTCCCGATGCCCGCGGCCACGCTGCCGCGCATCAAGGGCACGCACCAGTCCGATTTCTTCCAAGCATGCCGTGGCGGCACGCCGGCTTGCGCGAACTTCGAGTATTCAGGACCTCTGGTGGAGATCGTCCTGCTCGGCGACCTCGCGATGCTCGCGGGCGCGGGGCGTCGCATCGAATGGGACGGGGCTGGGATGCGTTGCACCAATCTGCCGGAGATCAACCGTTTCGTGAAAACAACATATCGGGAAGGCTGGCGGATTTGACACTGAGCAGGCGTTTCATTGGCGGTGAAATCAGTTTCATTACGAGAACAATCATGACTAAGCACACACACATGACGCGACGGCAGATGATCGGTACGGTAATGGCCGGTGCAACCGGCCTCATGGCCAGCGCAATGGCGCAGGAGGGCAAGAGGTTGACACCCCTTTGCAGGGGGCCCGTCATCGGAGATCCGAGAGTCCGGGGACCTTTCCCGATTCTCTCGACGCCTTTTACGGCTTCGGGAGCTGTTGACTACGACGTGCTGGCCAAACAGGCGCGGTTTGTCGATTGGTGCGGCAGCCCGGGCATGATTTGGCCGCAGTCGGGGGATAGCGTCGATCTGCTGACGACCGAGGAAAAGATGCGCGGCATGGAGGTGCTGGCCAAGGCGACCCGCGGCCGGCAGTCTGCGTTGTGTCTCGGCGTACAGGGCAAAGATACGGAGGAGATGCTCGCCTTCGCGAAGCACGTCGAAAAACTGGAGCCTGCGGCGATCATTTCGCGACCGCCGGACTCGGGCAAGACGGAGGATGATATGCGCCAATACTGGCGGGCGCTGGCGGGTGTTGTAAAGCGGCCGGTGATCATTCAGACCTCCGGCGGTGTCGCGTACAAGGGGCATGGGCCTTCGGTCAAGCTGCTGATCGAGCTGGCCAAGGAGTCGCCGTATTTCGGCTATGTAAAAGAAGAGACGGCTCCCATCGTGGCCCGTATGAAGGAAATGGTCGCGGCCAAGCCGACGATCAAGAGGGTGTTCAGCGCGATGGGCGGGTTCGGCTGGTTGTATCAGACACGCCTGGGCTCGGAGGGTCTGATTACCGAGCGCGCAGTCTATGCGGACCTGTTGGCCCGCATCTGGGAGCTGATGCAGAGTGGTTCTGATCCCACTGCGCTGCAGGACTCATTCAGCAAATTGCTGCTGATTCTGAATCTTCGCGAGACGATCCCCGGCAATCAGTTGCGGGGTTATCACTTGTATGTCTGGAAGAAGCGCGGTGTGTTCAAGAATATGCTTTCGCGCCAATACGGGCCGAAGAACAGCATTCCGGCCAAGCCGATCCTGACGGAACAGTTGCTTTCCCAGGAGGATATCGACGAGATCGAGAGCCGGTTCGCGGTGCTGAAGCCATACCTGAAGTCGGGCTCTCCGTTTGCATGAGAGTGCTCTGCCGCGTCGCAACGTGATGGTCGAACGCCCTATCACATGAACGTGATCAGCGCATTCGCTTCGGTCAGGGCGAAAGTGACGGTCGCAACAGAAACGCTTGCGGGTTAGTCGCGTCCTGTGAGGAAAACTCTCGAGCTGGCGTTACCGCTTGGAAGCTGAGGCCGCTTGGCGGACGCAATAGACGCTCTTCTCCGTGCGAAGCAACAGCCGGTCTCCCACGATTGCCGGCGTCGCCATGCACATCTCGTCGTCGGCCAGTCGGTTGGTGTGCAAGATCTCGAACTTTTTGCCCGCCCGCAGGACGAAGGTCACGCCATCTTCGTTCAGGCAGAAAACCTTGCCGTTATAGGCCCACGGCGACACGGTAAAATGCTTCCCCTCCGGAATTTTTTCACGTTCAAACAAAAACTCGCCCGTGGCGGGTCGCAGGCAGCTCATCATACCGCGGTCGTAGAGCACATACAGCAACCCGTCGTAGATGAGCGTCGTCGGATTGTAGGGCGCAGCCTTCGGCAGGCACCAGGCGATGAACTTGTTGCTCTTCTGGTCCGGTCCGAGTGAGATGTCGCCGGATGCGCCCGGCCGAATCGCGTAGAGGGGGCGCTGGTTGTCGTTGACGTAACCCGCGCTGACATACAACAGGCCCTGGTTCTCGTAAGGCGTCGCGATGGTGATTTTCGACATCCCCGTGAACCACCACAGCAACTTCCCGTTCAGATCGTAGGAACGGACCTTGTCGGTGCCCGCGGTGACGATTTCCGTGCGTTGGGCATTCCGCCAGATAAATGGTGTGGACCAGTTGCTCTTTTCGTCGCGAACGACGCGCCACACCTCCTTGCCGGTGCGTTTGTCCAGACACAACAGATACGATTCCACATCGTTGTCGCTGACGATATACAAATGCTCTCCGTGAAGCACCGGTGACGCGGCGGTCCCCCAGCCATTGCGCATGGCGCGCGGTTCAAACCGCTTCGACCACACAGAACGGCCTTCGAGGTCGAAGCAGAACAAACCCAGATTGCCGAAATAAGCATAGACCCGTTCGCCATCGGTGACGGGTGTTTCCGAGGCATAACTGTTCTTGATATGAATCGGACCTTGGGGCGGGCCTTGGTGGACGGACTGTTCCCAAAGTTTCTTCCCGGACAAGAGATCGAGGCAGATCACTTTGTATTCCTGCTGCACTTTGGGCGCGTCCGGGCGGTTGCCGCCGAAGTAGAGGCCTTTCTTGGGCGTCTCCAATTCCCCGCGATTCACTGCCGTGGTCAGGAACACCCGGTTCCCCCACACGATCGGCGACGACCAGCCGCGCCCCGGCACCTCGGTTTTCCAGGCAATGTTCTCGGTGGTGGACCAGCGGTCGGGCAGATTCGGGCCGCTTGCGATGCCCCGGGCTTCCGGCCCGCGAAACTGCGGCCAGCATTCCTCGGTTTGGGCAGACAGTGCGCCCGGCGAACACAAATGCAGAGCGAGCGCAACAAGGGCCAGGCAGGAAACGTGACAGCGATCAGAGATGAGTATGTTCATTGTCAGCATGAGAAAAACCGTAATCTGCCCGGCAGTCTATGGAGCGGCACTTGTGCTGGCAAGGTTATGTTCGCGCAGCGGCTCGCAGCGCAGCCGATTTCACATCTTGCCCCAGGGGCTATTTGAAGATTTCGTTCAACAAATCCGCCAGACGATAACCCGCCGGCGTGACGCGCTGTTTGGCACCATCGAGTTGATAGACAGTGGACATGAGCGGTGACAGCACTGGCCCCTTCACGATGCCCGCCGGTCCTGCCGGGCCACAAGGCCCGCAAGGCAGTCCCGGCGAAGTCAGCGCCGCCGACCTCAACTTCGCTTTCGGCAACGCCAGCGCCAACAGCAACAGCGTTCACCCCCTCGACGAGACTGCCGACCAAGCCGCCATCATCGCGAAGATCAACGAGTTGATTCAGGCGCTGAGGAGATGAGTGTCTCGTCAGTCTGGAACAACAAGACCGAACATTAACTTTGAATTACGGCCGTTTGGCTTCCATCCAAATCCGCCCATTTCACGGATGAATTCCGCTTCAGAATTCGTTTGATTGCCTTTCCTCCTATGTCTAGTTCCTTCATGAAGCAGACTTGAAGCAAATCTAGAAGAGCAAACATAATGCGGCGCAATTCGAGACCTTTTGCGACTTTGCCCGATTCCAGAGCCTCATCGTTATAGTGGGTGTAGTAGTTGCGCGACTCGCGGACTTTGGCGGCGAAGTCAACAATTTTACTGGTCAATTGGGCAGCCTCGCTCGAGTGCTTTGCCAAGATTTCATCGAGCCTTTGTCTCAGATTCTTTTGATTCGCAGACCGCAATTTCTCTTCTATCCACGCGCGATATTCAGCCGGAGCGGTGTCAGCAATTGCCCTAACCCGCTTGCGATGATCGGCAGTTGGAAGATCGGCGGACTTAAAGAGACTAGAGCGTGAGTGGTAAACCTCTAAAGCTTGGGCAAGAAACAAGAACCTGCTCTCATCGGTCAGAACAAAATTCGATACAACCGCATCATACAAATCAATAACTGGTCCAAGTTCAGAGTGACAACTGAACCAGCGCCTAACAACTGAATCGAAGTTCGCTCTCACCTCGGGGAAACTCGTTATCATGTGCGCGCCATGCATGTCTCGAACCGCCGTGGTTATGCCTCGATTGATTGTCAGAAGTTCCGAGCCGCACGGGTGCGATTTGTTTCCCGGCTCGAAAGGGTCTCTATCCCATAAAACTAGTGTCTCGATAAATACCTGTTCTCCGGCCAACAGCGACAATAACCGCTGAAACACGGATGCGTAGTCGTTGAATACTGATTGGACAGGGGCGGCTTTAGGAAACAGAAACCACACTCTGTAAGTCCATCGAAGTCGTGTTTCCACCAAAGCGTTGTAGCCGCCCTGACCCAGAATCTGCCCCTCAATCCTCAATCGAAATCCCGGATTGATGTCGTATTCGATGACATCAGAGGGTTTGAACCTGTAGCAGACATGTCCATCTTCAACCTTCGTTTCCAATCCTAGTCTGCGATTTATCCAATTGTTCAGGAGCGTGAACTCTACGCACGCGCATGAAAAACAGGTGTCGTCCCAAGAACCAGCGCGCGAGTTAAGAATCGCAGCCTGCAGTTGGATTGAGTAGCTGTCTAAACCCGCTGCCTTAGAGAAGCGACAACTGCCACTGCTGAATACAGTCACAGGATTGTTGCTGTGGTCAGCCCCCCATATGACGTTCGGGATACTTACTGGCTCAGTGGGCGTCGCGACAAATGCCTCATCATTGCTCCGGCACTGAGGAACCTTCACAGTTAGTTCTAGCCCCTTCTCAGGATCGAAAGTCAGAGTCCCAAAATGCGCAGGTTTCTGGCTGCCATGAATCCACCAACGGCCCTCGATGGTTCGAGATTTGTTCACGTTATCATCCTTGCAATCTGCTCGTCCAGAATCTCCCGCACCGTCAGCGCCCGGATTTCGCGGCCCGTTGTTCGCTGGAAACGGTCAATCTCAAAACGCGCGTCGCCGCTGAAGTCGAAGGGGACGAAGTAGCCGAGCTTGCGCTCCTCGCGCATCATCACCGCCTCGAAGGCGTCAATGGCGGGCCGGCCCACCGCGTCCTTCTGCTTGACCTGGATGGGATACCAAACGTCCATGAAATCGAGATGGCCGGTTCCCTTGCCGAGCCGCTTCGGTTCAGCGCCGACCGGGAAGATGCGGCCGTCTATACCCATGTCACCCACCTGCGTTTTGTTCGGGATGCCGCCGAGGGCGATGACCGCCCAGTTTTGATCCGTCATTACTCTGGTCGGCAAAAACTTCATGAAATCCTACCTTAAGACAACAGAGATCGAATCGCTTTGGAAATCCTCTAAGGCGTTGGAATCCGCGACGTATGCAGAATCCGTTCGTGTTCTTCCGATTTGCCTCCTTGATGCTCTTTCGAGCTTCTTTCCATAGAATCCACGTGCAGATGACCTTAGAAGCGTAATTCTTGGTGTATTGCTCTATTCGACTTGCGATGTTCACCGCAGAGCCAAGGAACGCTGTCGTTCTCGTTCCGAAGTTATCGAAATCAAAAGTTCTAACAATGCCTGTGTGCGCCCCGATTCCGAAATCGAGAGGCTTCAACTCGTCTTTGATATTAGGAAACTGTTCCCCTAGCTTTTCTTCATACTCCTCAATGTGTCCTGACACTTTCTCACGGAACCTACTTATCCACTGGAGAGCTTTGAGTTGATTCTTCGGGCCGCGAATGACAAGGACAAACCCGTCGCCTGTGTGGTTCAAAAGATGCTCTCTCTTCCGGTCGCTCGATTTTCCGAGCAGACTTACAGCGTCATTCAGCAGGTGTTGTATTAGGTCTGTGAGGAGCTTCGCGCCATGGTGGTTTTCGGGCAGGCCCAAGTGATAACGATGGGCGCTAAAGTTACGAATATCGAATACCACAATCGTATCCTTCTGGGGCGTGATCTCCCGGATGGCGGATTTCTTTGCCACGCCGCGAGCATATCGCTGCGCGGCGGGCGGGTCACGGAAATTCTGCCGCGTGGTTATCTACTGCAACAAGTTTCTGCGGTTTCCATCTCTGGCTTCTGATCCACGGTTCAGGTTGGATTGCCTGCGCCGGTCTCGCCGCGATCAGCACGGGCGAGTCGTGGAGCGGCAGATGCTCGAATGTCACGTTGCCGCCGTGAGCGCGGATCAAATATTCGCGAATGCCGCTATTTACAAAGTTTGTAACCGCGAGAGGGAACCGCTGTGCCCTTATAGACGAAGGCTTCCTTCGAGTAGTTGACCACTATTTCCTCGCCGGTTTCAAAGCGGGTGACGAACACGTCGGGGGCAATCTCGGAGTGGTGCGTCATCAGTTGATACTGCAAGTGTTTCAAGGGCTGATATTCGTCGTAAGAGCGCTTCATCGGCTTCAAATCCTTGTAGTCGGTGTAATAAAATGTCGGGCGGCCGTTGAACTCTATCACCTTCAGCCAGCGCGTTTCGGTGTCTCCCAAATAGTCATAGGCCTTGCGCTGGTCGGAAGTGCTGTAGATTTTGGGATAGAGCGCGTCTATCGTCGAATAATAGGGATTGCTCAAAATTATCCCGTGGTACACGAGCTGCCAAAGCGGAACGAGCTTTGAGCCCAGCTTTTTCGGGTTGTCTTGCCAAGCGGGGTAGTTCCAGATATAGAGCGCGTAGTCCAGGGTTTTCGCCACATGGTCAGCCCCGCCCTCCGACGCGAGTCCGCCGAAAATCTTGTGAGCGTATTCGCCAATTTTGTTCTGATAGTCGGCAGTCTGTTGCCTGGTGATCGGGTGGTGCGGGTCGCAACAGGGATAGGGATTGACCATGGAAGTGACGTCGATATGGAACATCCCCTTGATTCCGAGGGCGGCGATTTGCTTGAAATCGTCCTTCACCCAAAGATGCCATACGCGCTCGAAACAGGGGAGGTGCGGAATTCCGCTGGGCTGCAGACCGAAGGTCATCAGCGAGCCGTCGGGGCGCTTGGCGACGTCGTTTTCGTTCCAGCGGTTCGAGATGAAGAACATCGCGAACTGGTTTATGTGGCAGGTGATTTGATAGCCGAGTTTGTGCGCGGTATCTATGGCCGCGCGGAATCTTGCCTCGCCGCCGACCTTCTCCTCGACGGGGAAATATTGCGGGAAGCGGCCGTCGTGCCCGCCTATGTTCCAGCCGACGGAGCACATCTCCGCTTTGTCGATGCCCTCGGCCTTCATGCGCTTCATGATGCCGGCAAGATCGTCAAAGGTGTGGAAAATTTCCATCGGGGGCTCGGTTTCAGGCGTCTGCATTCTGTGGGCGGGATTCTTCGGATCCGCCTTCTTGCGGCAGTGTTTCACGCGCACATACATGCTGTCGGCGGCGTAGGCCAACTGGGGATTGTCTTTGGCGCGGCTGCGCAGAAGCCTGACTTCTCCTCTGCCCAGTTGATAGTCGCGGTAAACTTTGGCGACGCCGTTGTAATCGGCCTGATCGCCGACGAGCGGATAGAAATCGACGACAATATCCTCATAGGCGTCGAAGCACATTTTCTTGATATAAAAGCGCGGGAAAACTTTATAGACGCCGCGCACGGCCTCTATGGTTGGCAGCTGTTCGTAAACCAGTCCCTTGACTATCGCCGCAAAAGTTCCGCGCGGATTTTGCATCCCGAGAATGGGCATGTGGTTTAACTCAAAACGCGAATAGAAGCCGTCGTTTTGCGTGAATTCTCCCCATGTGCCGTCACCCAGGACAAACCAGCCCTTCTCGCCCTTGGTGGCGACGGCTTGGTCGGCGATTACGTCGAGATACTCCATGTCCCGCGTGATGTCCTTGACGGGGATGGTGATTCTGTAAAATCCCCCTTTTTGCTTTTCAAAGGGCACGGTTTTCTCTGTCACAGTGCCGTCGATTTTCTTCACACGGATTGCGGCGGTTTCCAAAGCGGAGGCTGGGAAGGCCGCGCCCGCAATGAGAAACGCCAACAGCAGCTTCTTCATTATGGTCGTCATATCGTCAACTTTTGCTGATCGTAAGTCGCTCTTTCGATCAGTCCACGTCCACTTCACTGCGGCCCGGGGATCGGAAGGGGCCGTTTGCCTCTGACTGATTGCGGTGCCATCACATTGTCCATCCGTCACGGCATGCCGGCTTCAGGAAGCGATTGAGTTCCGGCCGATTGGTGCAACGCATCGCGGCGCCATCCCATTCGACGCGGCGTTTGAGACCCGCGAGCATCGCGATGTTGCCCAGCAGGGCGATTTCCGCCAGCGGCGCTGAATAGTCGAAGTTCGCGCAGGCCGGCGCGCCGCCGCGGCACGCACGGAAGAAATCGGACTGGTGCGTGCCCTTGATGCGCGGCAGCTTGGCCGCTGGCATCGGGAAGGCGCGGTGCGCTTCCTCCGGCACAATGCGGCATCCATCCCCGAACTCGCCGATGGTCATGATGCCCTTGTCGCCCACGAACAGCGAGCCGTTGCGCCCGAAGTCCCGGCCGTATTTCTTCTCCAGCTCGAGCAGCAGCGGCGGGAGATTTTGAAACGCGCGCTTCGCGGTGTTTCTCCATCGCCGCTCCACCGTCTGCTCGCTGTATTTCTGGTCCGCCGCAAGTCCGTCGTAGAAATAGACTTTGACGGGATCCATGCCTTCGCGGGCGGGGAAATCCCAGCGGATGCGGGTGCGGATGGGCCATACGTTGCCGATGCCGCCATACATGTCCTCGACCTCCACAGCTTGCGGCGCCTTGAGTTTGAGCGCCCAGTAGGAGGGATCGACAAGATGACAGGCCATGTTGCCGACCGAGCCGTTGCCGAAGTCGTGCCAGAGGTGCCAGCCGTGCGGATGCAGGTCCGAGTGAAAGTCGCGGAAGGGCGCGGGGCCGATCCACGCCTCCCAGTCCATGCCTTCCGGCAGCGGCAGGGCGGGCGAGTGCTTCCCGTCATACAGACCGTCGCACCGCGACGTCCAGCAATGGACCTCATGCACCTGGCCGATGGCGCCGGCCCAGATGTATTCGCACAGGCGGCGGCAGCCTTCGTTCGAGTGGCCGTGCTGGCCCATCTGTGTCGCGACGCCGCAACGCTTCGCCTCGTCCCGGAGCAGTCGCGCCTCATGGATCGTATGTGTCAGGGGCTTCTCGACATACACATGGATGCCCCGGCGCATGGCCATCAGCGCAGGCGGCGCGTGTTGGTGGTTGGGCGTGGCGATAATGACCGCGTCCAGTTCCTTGCCCATCGCGTCGAACAGCTTGCGATAGTCGGGGAAAGTTTTGATCGCGGCGGTGTCCGCCGACGGAGTCGCCTTGCGAACCCGCGCCAACGCCGCCTCGATGCAACGAGGGTCCGGATCCGCGAGCGCCACAACCCGTTCTGAGCAGGCTTGGGGCAACAGTGTTCCAACGCCCTGGCCGCCGCAGCCGATGAGCGCGACGCGCAGAGGTTTCTGCGCCGGCGTTTCGCTTTGGCCACGTGCGTTCAGGGCTGTCAGGCTGCCGACGCCGGCCGCCACCGTCTTGATAAAATCACGTCTCTTCATTGTGTTTTCCTTTTCTTAGCCGTATCCATGTAATCGCCGCGGCCCCTCACCCTGGCCCTCTCCCCATTGAATGGGGAGAGGGAAACTGTTTACGCTGCTTTGAAAGCGATCCCCAGTCGGTGAGTCGCGTTTGAAAACGGTCCCCAGTGAGTCGCGCCTGCGCGTGGTTTTTCTCCCTCTCCCCCACAGCGGGGGAGAGGGTCGGGGTGAGGGGTTGTTTCAATTGCATGGTTACGGCTTACACGTCGAGCGGCATTCCGCAGGCCTCCAGATGGCACTTGTGCACGATGTAGTCGTGCTCGTAGGTGTAGGGGTTGATCATCTCCCCGTTCAACACGGCGGCGAACTCCCGCCACTGATCTTCATAGCGATCCTTCAGGGGCGGCATGGCGATGGTCTGCACACCTTTCTTGAAGCCGCCGCGGTCTTCCTCCAACGCCAGCTTGAGAACGCCGCCGGACATGTTGCCCTTGGATTCCAGCGGCTGGATGATGATCGTCCCCTTGTCGCCCATCACCGTGAGATGCCGGCGCTGAAAGCCCTGCGCCTCGGTGATGCAGGTCCGGATCGTGGCCAGCCGGTCGCGGGAAAACTCGAAAACGGCCAGACCGTTGTCGAGCACGCCGTCGGCGCGGGTGCGGCGAAGGAAGGGCCGGACTTTTTCAGGCTCGCCCATGAGCGTCACGACGAGGTCAATCAGATGGCAGGCAAGAATGTAATGGATCCCGCCCTTGTAGGTCTTGATCAGCTTCCGGTAGTCGTTCCCGTCGTAGCGACTCATGGCCGCGTCGAGATCGAACACGTTCCCGATCAGGCCGTCTTTCACAGCCTTGATGCAGAACTGCACCGCCGGGTTGTTCCGATACATGTAGCCCACCTGGACCGTCAGGCTCCGGGCTTTCGCCTCGTCCAGCAATTGTCTGAACTGCGGCAGCGACTCGCCGCACGGCTTGTCCAGATGAATGTGCTTCCCCGCACGGATGCAGCGCAGCGCGGTCGGAATAGGCGCGTGCTCCTCCGTCTCCACCGCCACGGCCTGAAGACCGGGAACGGCCAGCAACTCGTCCGAGGTCATCCAGGTCAGGCCCTTGTAGCAATCGCTCTTCAACGCTTTCGCGCGCTGCGCGGCATCATCCTCCGCGACACCGACCACCTCGAAGAGATCCGTCAGTCTGCGCAGCGTCCCGATTTTGTTGGCGTGCTGATTGCCGGTGCCGATCTGCCCGATCTTGATGCGCGGCCGTTTGGCGGACAGCGCATTCTGAGCGGCGGACAAACCGCCCGGCAGAGCCGCCGCCGCTGCGGCAAGCCCGGAAGCGGTGAGGAAGCTGCGTCGTGAAACAGGTGTTTGGTTCATGGGTCAGTGATTCCTTTGTCACCGCTCACGGCGTTTCACACAGCGCCTCAGCGGCTATTTGAAAATCTCGTTAAACAAATTCGCCGCACGATAGCCCGCCAGCGCGACGCCGGTCAAACCGCATGTTTCGCCGCAGGGCGAAGTCAGCGCCGCCGATCTCAGCTTCGCCATCGGCGGCACCAGCGCGAACACGAACGTCGTGCAACCGCTCGACACAACCGGCTTTAGCAACCCGCCGACGCTCAACGATTTGCTCGCCATGGCGAACAAGTTGAACGAGTTGATCGCGGCATTGCGGCGGTGAGGCCCTGCGAACGCAACATCATTCCCCCCTTCCCGAACTCACATTTCATTCGGCGGCGTGCAGCGCCGCGAGTGGTGCCAGCAGTAGAACGGTGAGGATCAATGAGTATGTTTTCATAGGCTCATTGTCTCCTTTGTCCGAGTTTTACTTTGGAAAAAAACCGAGCTTCACACCGGGAACGGTGCCCTCGGGATAACACCCCCGTGTGACCACTTCGCTATTTTTCGAAATACGGAAATCCAATGCTTCGGGATCACAAAACACCGGATCGACAATAATCCCTTTCTCTTCCAAACCTACGTTTGCACGGATTTCTTCGACAGAAGTATATCTTATATATCCATCCCAAACTATTAGTGGAATATTCGCCCGACTGAAATAACCATTATCATCTATGGAAACATGCAAATCCTCAAAACTTAAACCAATCGGCTGATTATTAGCACTCTTTTGAAACCGCTTCGGTAATTGCCGATTTTGATTAACTCTGTCTACACCAATACGAATATGCGCAGTTTTATTATCACAAAATATATTTTTTCTGACGATTTCTTCATGATTCCAGATCGGTTTTTCCTGCATGCTATACGTTATCGAATCTTCCGTTTTACTTTCTACAGCTTTCGTAACTCGGTCCATACCCCTAAAATTAAGACCTTCATCGTTGTCATAAAAAATATTACGCTCAATAGTCGCTCCTGGACTTTCTGCAATGCCCACCCCCGCCCCTTTGTTTTTGATAAACACGCTGTCATGGATATGAATCTTAAACGATATTTCATTAAACGTTCCAATCATATTGCCTGAGGCAAAACAGTTTGCCACCTCGGTTTCCTCATTGCTCATATCAAACCATAACCCTGGTCCGATATTCTGATGTGCTTGATGCCTGATGAAACGAACTTTGTAGTTATAGAGCATTTTAAAGCCGCCACACTGATATTCGATATCTACTTTCTTCCACGGTATTCGGTTATTATAGGATGTTTCACAATCTTCATAGAGACTTCCCACCGAGTAATATCCGCATATTCCTTGCTGTCCATTTGAGTTTATAATACATCGCCGGGCAACGCTATAGTGTTGAAACCAAAAATTAAGTCCTCCCATTGCTGCGTGGCTTATCGAGCAATCTTCAATCAGGTTATTCGTTCCCTTGCAAAAATCGACAGCAGCACGTTGAGTGTCATTAGCAGCGTGCATGAAATCTATACCCCGAACCTGAATACAGCTCGCTCCGAGCACCCTCAGAATAGAGCTTTTATCCGTGACTTCAATTACAGCGGTTGCGGGATCTTGATTATTCCTTAACCAAAGATGTATCCGTTTGTTTTCTTTATCAGTATAAAACGTGCCTTCCTGCATATTGTTATGACAGGCAACTTCGCGCACCAAGGAGCCATCCGCAAACAACTGGTTAAATGCAAATGTTATCGCATTGGCTCCATACCCAAAAAAGGAAGCTTTAAGCGTATCCCCGCCATTTTGCATAGATACATCCCATTCTCCAAAGTATTTATCCCATCCTTCATGGATATATTCATGTTCATTGTGCTGAGATTTAACCCACTCACGGACGATACACGAGCCGCGGACTGACACAGTTCCTTTTCGCTGGGCTTCTATTCGGATTGGTTTGTCTTTCGTTCCCGACTTCATTACAGACAGCGATTCTCGGTATACTCCAGGCAGTATAATAAGTGTATTCCCGGGCATAAGTTTATCGATACCGGCTTGTATCGTCTTGAACGGCTTGTCTTTCGTGCCCGGATTCCTGTCGCTGCCGTTTGTAGCTACGTAGAAATCAGCAGCGTGAAGTGCAGCCGGCGGAGCCAACGGCTTGGCGGATTCGGATTTGGTTTCGGAAGCAGTGGCGAGGAAGACTTTGCTCGGGAGCTGAGTTGCGAGTCCACCGGCCGGGTCGCTGACCAAGTCCAGCTCGGCGAGGAATGTCTTCACGTTCTCGAAGCAGGATGGAGGATAATTCTGCCAGAAGAGGTAATTGAGATTGAGTTCCTGTGCCAGTTTGAGGAAATCGCGGATAGGAATGGGAATCTCGTCCTCTGCCGTCACCGGGCTTTTGTCCCCGCCCTGATTGCCGGCGGTGCGTTTCCAAAGCGCTACCGAGTAATCGGGTGCTTGCACCGCCGCGCCCAGCGGCACCGTGCCCGCCAGTTTCGGATACAAGCGATAGACGCCCTTCTCCGGATCGGAGAGAGCGGACGGTCGCGGATAAAAATCCGGCCCGCCTATGCCCACGCCGATGTCCTTCATGTAATCGGTTAGTTGCGGCAGCACCTGCTTGGGGTAGTTGACGTATTGAATGACCGCGGTGTTCGGAAACGCCTTGCGCAACGCCAGCATGCGTTGCTTGAGCGCCGCGACGTAGAGGTCGGTTGTGAAAGGCTCAATGCCCGGTTGTGGGAATTTCTCCAAGTTGTGACAAGGCGAAGTCTCAGGCAGCACGGCAGCTTCGAGTCCTGGTTCGCTGTCAAACGCGCGGCCGAGCGCGGCATACAGCGCGTCCATGCGCTCACCCACATTGGAGTTCCACAGCACGGGATCGTGCGCACCCATGCCGTTCCGAAACACGCCGCCGCCGTATTCCGGTCCTCGAATGTATGACGGTGTAAAACGCTCGCCTCGGACGAACGCCTTGTATTGGAGTTGAATCACCAGTTGCTTGCCGTGCTGCTTGAGCAAGGCGAGATCGTTGCGGATGCTCGAAAAGTCGTAGCGCCCTTGCTCCGGCTCCAGCTTCGTCCAGGTGTAGAATTTTTGCACGCCGCGAAATTGTTTGAGCTCGATTACCGAACTGACATTGCCGTGCCCGACATAAATGTAGTGGCCGGGGTGCCATTTGACTGCGGGGGCGGCAGCGGAAGCAACAACGCGGGCGCATATCAAGACCAAACCCACGGCGAGAAAGTAATTTCGAAGGTTCATAGATTTCCAACTGATAGCAGGAATTCGCTTTTTCGGCCAGTGCTGCTGTCAACTTCTGAGGTGGATTTCAAATTCCTTCACGGATTCATTGCCGGCCATCGGCTGGTCACGGAGATTTTGCGGCGGTCGGTGAAGCCGCGAGTTTTCCTCACTCACGGGGTGTCACATCGCCCACTCGGCGCGGGGGACGGGGCATTCCAACAAGCGGTTGGCCTCGTCGTCGCCGGGGAAGATCTCTCCGGCGGGATCCCACTTGAGCGAGCGTCCCAGTTTGTAGGAGGCGGTGATGATCTGTCCGAGGGAGGCGGCGCGGTGGCCGATCTCCTCGTGCGCGCTGGGTTTCTGCCGGCTCCTGATGCAGTCGAACCAGTTCTGGTGATGCTTGTCGGCGCTGGCGGTGGTCTCGCGGTTCCTGATCTTCATCTCGTCGAAAATACTCTCAGGTCCGCCCTCCATCTTTTTGCTGAACTGGACCGAGACCCACCCACGCTCGCCGACAAACACGCCGCCCAGATAACCGTCCATCCGCGCAGTGTCCGGCACGGCGTGGTAGATTCTCTTCACGTCCCGCATGTCTTCCACCTGATGCAGGAGCGTCCCATTGGCGTAACGGCAGGTGAGCGTCGGAAACTGTTTGGTTGACGGATGAATGATTTCCACCGGGCCGGATTCCTCCATGCCCAATGCCCACTGGATGTTGTCGGCGAAGTGGGCGTGCTCGTAGGTCACGACGCCGAGTCCGAAATCGGCGCACCACGCCCAGAACACCGAGCTCGGGGTGGGATTGCGATGGTAGAGGCTGTTGTAAGGCCGCATGGGCGCGGGGCCAACCCACCGGTCCCAATCCAGCCCCTTCAGCACAGGCTCTTCCGGAAGCTTCGGGTTCAGCGGGATGTAGGAGCTGCCGACGGTCGGCACGCCGATCTTGGGCCAGTGCGCGAATGCGTGCTTCACCTTGCCGAGGCCGCCTCCCCGGACAAAGGTCAGGGCTTTGCGGATTATCGTTTTTGACCGGTACTGCGAGCCGGTTTGGAAGACGCGGTTGCTGGCTCGCACCGCCTCGACCAGCTTGCGGCCCTGGCGGACGGTCATGGAGACGGGCTTCTCACAGTAGATGTCCTTGCCAGCCTTGGCTGCCGCGGTGGCGATGGGGACGTGCCAATGGTCCGGCGTGATGATCATCACGGCGTCGATGTCCTTGCGCTGGAGCACCTCGCGGAAGTCGGCGACGGCCGCGCAGCCGCGATAGGAGCCTTTGTCCAGCAACTGGGCGTAGTTGGACTCAACGATCTCGCGGACCTCTTGCAGTCGCGAGGCGTCCGGGTCGCACAGGGCCACGACCTGCACGTCCCGGTCGAAAAGCAGGCGGGGCATGTGCCGTTTCCCCATGTTGCCGGTGCCAATCATCGCCAGATTGATCCGGTTGCTGGGAGCCGTTGTGCCGTCTGCGCCCAGCACGGACGGACGCACGATCATCGGGGCCGATAGCATTGCGACTGTGTCCCGGATGAATCTTCTTCTTGTCGTATTCATTATTCGTCGCCCTTTCAGAAGTCCGCAGGGAAAAGCTTTACGGTTTGCCGTAAATCTCGATTTCAGTGTAGTGGTTCATTTCGCTCGAGGTGCTGCCGCTGCTATAGAAGCGGATATAGCGGCCTTTCACGCCGTTGACGGCAAAAGGACGGCCCTCGTTGGATTCGACATATTCCTTGTCCTTGCCCACGCCCAGCCCTGATGAATTATCGTGGTCGTTGTTGAAGACGGTCACGACACCGTTCGCGAAGTTCGGATCATTGCAAATCTGGCAGATGACATCGCGATACACGCGTGCCTCGCCATGGAAGTGCCACACGCAGATTGCGTAGACCTCGTGCTCCTTGCCCAGATCGATCTGAACCCACTGCTTGCCGGGAGGCAACTCAACATAGGTTTCCGAATCATGTTCTTTGTCGCCGTCAGTGATGAGCGACAACGTGCCGATGACCGGGTCGCGATCGCTTGATGTGACTTTGCAGCCCTTCGACAGAAGCTTGTCACAGTTGGCTGGCACCTCGATTGGTGGATACAGTTTGCCATTGCGCGGGGGCTCCAGATTTGGCGACCGAATAGGCCTTGGCGTGCCGGTGAACTGCGGTCTCGGCAGAGAGATTTTGAGCTGCGTCTTGCTGGTATCGTCGGCGCCTGCCGCCAAGGCAAGTCCTCCGACCATGGCGGCAATTAGTATCATTCCTGTCAGTTTCATGTATCTCTCCTTGTCTGGTCTCGCTTGAAGTCGAGCACGCATTGTTGAAAGCAGGTCGTGAGCAGGTCCGAAGAAAAGGATCCTGCGCGCCGGGCACCGATGGCTGCTTTGTTGCCGGTGCCGTACATCACCGCCGGCATTCTCGCCACCCGACCGGTCGGCGCAAGCACAAAATCCCATCCGCGATTCCACCGGGCAGCACGGTCATCGAGTTGGCGCCCGATGCACTCCGTGTGGCAAGTGTGGATGGAGGGTGAAGATCAATCAGCCATGCCCGAAGTGCAGCGCGCCGGTTCGCGGCAGCGAAGACACGACCTCACACCATCCTTGCTGCGCCGCACCGGCTCTTGTAGTCTCCGCGTCCATCACGAGGGCCTATGATGTGGATTGCTCCATCCGAGAAAGTCGCGCCAAGCTTCCGCCTCATCTACAAGTCGCGTCTGCGAATCCAAAACCTCCGGCGGACGCGCGGCCTGCTGCTGCCGCGTCTGCTGTCGGGGCAGGTGGAAATGAAAACCAACTGACGCAATGAACTTCAACCGAAGCACCCGTGCCTGAAATGGACAAGCCTGGCCAAATTTTGCTGACGGGCGCGACCGGTTACGTCGGCGGGCGGCTGTTGCCGTTGCTGGTGGCGGATGGCTGGCGCGTGCGGTGTCTGGCGCGGCAGCCGGGACATTTGTTATCCCGTGTGCCGGCCGGCGTCGAAGTGGTGCCAGGCGACTTGCTCGACGCGGCATCGCTATCGGCGTCCATGCAGGGTGTGGAAGCCGCGGTTTATCTGGTTCATTCGATGGGTGCGACGGGCGATTTTGAAACGCAGGATCGTCTGGCCGCGGAGAATTTCGCCGCCGCTGCGCGGGCCGCTGGCGTGCGGCGCATCATTTATCTTGGAGGCTTGGGCGAGGATGAACCGGATTTGTCGGCGCACCTCCGCAGCCGGCATGAGGTGGGAGAGCGGTTGCGGGCGCACGGCGTGCCGGTGATCGAGTTCCGGGCGTCCATCATCATCGGCTCGGGCAGCTTGTCCTACGAAATGATCCGGGCACTGGTGGAGCGGTTGCCGGTGATGGTGATGCCGCGCTGGTGTCGGGTGACGGCGCAACCCATCGCCATCGGCGACGTGCTGGCTTATCTCCGTGCGGCGCTGTCCCTCAAGATGGATGGCAGCGCCATCGTCGAGATTGGCGGGCCGGACCAGGTTTCCTATGGTGAACTGATGCGCGAATACGCGCGGCAGCGCGGGCTGCGGCGGTGGATGATTCCCGTGCCCCTGTTGACGCCGCGACTGTCGAGTTTGTGGCTGGGCTTGGTGACGCCGCTGTATGCCCGCGTGGGTCGCAAGCTGGTGGACAGCCTTCGTCATCCGACGGTGGTGCGCGATGATTCCGCACAACGTTTGTTCCCCATCACGCCGATCGGCGTGCGCGAGGCGATTGCGCGCGCGTTGCGCAACGAAGACTCCAGCATCGCGCAAACGCGCTGGTCGGACGCCTTGTCCGCCGCCGCGAGCGCGCCCCGGCACTGGGGAGGCGCACGATTGGGCAACCGCTTGGTGGACTCGCGGTCCGCGCATGTCGCAGCGTCGCCGGCCAGGGTGTTTGCCGCCGTCGAACGCATCGGCGGCGCGGCGGGCTGGCATTATGCGAACGGGCTTTGGACGTTGCGCGGCTGGCTGGACCTGCTCGTGGGCGGGGTGGGGATGCGCCGCGGTCGCCGTGATCCGGAGCGGTTGCGCGTGGGCGACACGTTGGATTGCTGGCGCGTCGAATCCATCCAGCCGGGCCAGCGGCTGCGGCTGGCGGCGGAGATGAAACTTCCGGGCCGGGCGTGGCTGGAATTTGAAGTGCAACCGGATGGAAATGGCACGCGGCTGCACCAGACGGCGATGTTCGATCCGCTTGGATTATGGGGGCTGGCGTATTGGTATGGCGTTTGGCCGTTGCACCAACTCGTGTTCGCCGGGATGCTGCGCGGCCTGGCGCAGACTGCCGAGAAAAATGGTTGAATACTCAACGGACGTGCCGCCGCTGAATCCTGCGAGGGTCAATTCGGTTGGATTTCTCATCTCGGACAAACAGGCCGGGGCGTTTCGGCTGGAGAGAAGTATTCGGCTCTGCCGAACCGCGGGGTAGTTCATGGCGCCCGCTTTGGTGTTGAGTCTGCCAACCTTTTGGCGTAATTCTTCGAGTCGTCGACGAGCGAGTTCTTTGTCTTTGGTCTTGAGCGAGCGTTTGGCCTGCCCGCCGGTGCGACTGAAAATTCCATAGAAGACGCCGGACACCTTGGAGCGATATAGACAGGGGATATTGACCTTCTCAAGAGCCTGAATGGCATGGTTGATTCTGGCTTTCGTAGCGCCAAAAGCACGAACGTTACCGGTTTTGAGTGCAGGTCCATATTCTGGTAACTGAAGACACTCAAAGTACATCGGTAAAACCGATGTTGCGCCTGTAGCTCAGTTGGATAGAGCAGAGGTTTTCTAAACCTCGGGTCGCTGGTTCGATCCCAGCCAGGCGTACCACTTTCTTTCGGGAGGTTGCTGGTTCGCGGAGGAACTGCCCGTTACTCGCGAGCCCACAGGCGCTCGCTTGGCAGACACGTCCGTGTCTGGTCACGCAACGTCCCACGACCGTGCCTGTGCGATCCTCGCCTCCGCGACAGCGGATGCGGATGATGTTTACAGGCGCTCAGTTCCGGCTACGGCTGCACCAGAACCAGAAATTCACCCTGACTGTAGTTCTTGCCGCTGGAGGTGAAGGTCCAGTCGCGCGTTTTGCCTTCGGAGTTGCCGAGGCCAACGTCGCATGTATGGCCGCCACCGAAGCGGTTGAAGCAGATGATTGAGTGTTTGCCCTGCCAGTTGTGGATCTGCATTGCGCCGTAGCCGGTTGCGTTCTTTGACGCCATGCCGTCGCCGAAGTCGAACACGCCATCCTCCGCGCCGGGAATCTTGGCCGCGTTCTGTGGGCCGTAGTTGCATGGATAGAACTCGATGTTGCAGCCCTCGGCGAACTCGCCGGCGGTCACCCCCTTGGCGTTCGTCTTCACGATGGCGCCGGTGACTTTCTGCTGGAACCGCGCGCCGCTCGCGACGGTCGGCACGCCGATCTGGGCTGCGTCACTCGTGTATGGGTCCATGGCGACGAACGCGTAGGAAACGACGCCCGCTGCGTCCCGCAGTGCGAGGAAATGGGCCACCTTCTTGAACGGGCCCTTCACCTTGGCTGAGTTGTCGGTTTCATAAACGAAACGCGTGCCGCCATCGGTCAACTTGCCCGCGAGAGGGTCGAAGGCATAGACCAGCTTGTAAGCCTTGGCTTCGTCGGGAAGGAATTTCGAGAAGACTTCGAACTTCGGCATCTCGCCAAAGCGGAACGGCGCAGCGGGCAGTCCCTCGGCATTCGCGAGGTTGACGCCGACGGGATTGTTGGCCCATGCGTAGTGCACCACGACCGGCTCGGCCACTTTCGGCGAACTGACGACGACCGTGTCCTTGCCTTCGATGGCGGCATCGGCCGCAACGGTCTTGCCGTCCTCGCCCGTCAGGGCAAAGCCGACAATTTTGCCGCCGCCTTTGACTGCGAGCGGCGCGCCGCCGGTATTGAACAGGATCATTGCCTTGCCGCCGGCGAACTTGCACGACTCCGCCACCGGTCCGTTCCAGGCAAAGCCCTTCATGCCGTAGGTTTTGTGGAGCGCAACGCGACCCAGGCGGTCGCCAACGTCCTGCTTGTTCTTGGGATGAATGTCGTTTTCCTCGCCGATGTCGATGGTGATGGCCATGCCGGTGTTCGGCACCTCCTTGGCGGTCTTCGCAAACGACTCGCGGATTTGCGGCCAGCCGCCATCCTCGACCGGGTTCTGCCATGGCGCCATGAAATTCGGCAGTTGCACGAAGTAGAACGGGAATTCATTGCCCCAAAGCGTGCGCCAGTTGACGATCATGCGTTCGAGCTGGACGCGATATTCCTTGCCGCGCCCGGCGTTGCCTTCGCCCTGGTACCAAATCGCGCCGCGAATGGCGAAAGGAACCAGCGGATTGATCATCGCGTTGAACAGGTTTGCCGGGTAGTTCTGGTCCTTGCGCGGCTGGGGATGCAGGCGCGGACGCGGGGGCGCTTTCGTCTTCTTGTCGCCGGCGTTCCAGGCATCCCATGCCTTCTTCTCGGCTTCGAATTGCTTCTTCGCGCCTTCGGGCGTGTAGGTCTTGTCGCGCTCGTCCCAGTTCTTGCGCAAGGCCTGCATTGCCGGGTCGTCCTTCTGCACATCCCAGGAAGTCCACGTCTCGATGCACGTGCCGCCCCAGGAGGAGTTGATCAGCCCGATCGGCACCTTCAAGTCTTGATGGAGCTTGCGGCCGAAAAAGTAGCCCGCTGCCGTGAACGATCCGACATTCTTCGGACTGCATGGCGCCCACGGCGTCCCCTGGCATTCCTTTTGCGGTTCGTTGGCTGTGACGAGTTTCACGCTCAACAGGCGGATTTGCGGATGATCTGCCGCCGCGATCTCAGCCTGTGCGTTCGAGACGCTGTTGACGGTCATGCCCATGTTCGACTGGCCGGAGCAGAGCCAGACCTCGCCGGAGAGAACGTTCTTCAGCTCGATCGTGTTGCTGCCTTTGATGGTAATCGTGAACGGGCCGCCCGCCGCGGGGGTCTTCAGTTTCATTTTCCACTCGCCATCGGCCGTCGCCGTGGCTGTGGCCTGCTCACCCCATGATGCCGTCACGGAGATCTTCTCGCCCGGACTCGCCCAGCCCCAGAACGTTGCGGTGGTTTCTCGCTGCACCACCATGTTATCGCTGAACATCAAAGGCAGTCGCACATCGGCCTGCGCGCCCATCGACAGCACAACCCACGCCAGCAACATCACGAGTCTTCTCATTCTGATATCCTTGTTGTTTTTTGACGACAGCTCCGAGAAAAGCAGCGCATCTTTGCGACTCGTTCCGGATTAGTCAAGTGGACTGGTGTTGGAGGGGCAACCCGTTTGTGGGCGCGTTCTGTTCGTTGGGGCAAAGGCTTGCTCTGGCAAATGCCGCAGAAGTATATTATTGGCGTGTCAGGCGAAGGCCATCGCTTGAGATCAAGGAGCGATTCCAATGTCACGAATTCAGATTGCAGCCACGATGTGTTTGTTCTGTTGCGGGAGCGCCTTCACGGAGGTATCGATAGGTTCGGAAATGACGATCTACACCAGTACCTGCCAACAAGCCCGGGATGTGTCCAGCTCTTCGCTTGCCATGCCCTTGCCGCCGGCACAGTGGAAGGCGACGCTTACCCAACGACGCCAAATGTGGCACGAGATGCTGGGACTTTCGCCCATGCCCGAACGCACGCCGCTCAAGGCTGCCGTGACCGGCGTGCTGGAGCGCGGAGACTACGTGGTCGAGAAGATCCATTTCCAATGCATGCCCGGCGCATACGTGATCGGGAACCTGTATCGTCCGGCGAAGGTCACCGGGCGGCTGCCTGCGGTGCTGTATTTGTGCGGTCATTCCAAGGGGAAGGTGAATGCGCCCTACCAAGCCAACCCCCGTTGGTTTGGACAGCATGGATACGTGGCGCTTGTGCTGGACCCGATCCAGTTGGGCGAGTCACAGGGCATTCATCATGGAACGTATCGTGAGGAGCGCTGGGATTGGCCGAGCCGGGGCTACACGCCGGCGGGCACCGAAGTGTGGAACGCCATGCGGGCGCTGGACTATCTGGAGACCCGAGCCGACGTGGACAAGGAACGGATGGGTGTGACGGGCCTCAGTGGCGGCGGCGTGATCTCCTGGTGTTTGGGAGCGGCCGACGAGCGGGTCAAGGTCGTGGTTCCCGTCTGCCAGAGCGGGAGTATCGAGCATGTGGTTCTGGATCGCGCCACCGACGGCCACTGCGACTGCGCGTTCTGGATCAACTATTACCGCTGGTGCTGGCCTGATATCGGCGCACTGATTGCCCCGCGGGCATTGTTGATCGCCTCCGGCAGCGAGGACGTGCTCTGGAGGCCTTACGGGTATCGCGACGTTGCCCACCGCATCCGGCACCAGTATGCGGCTCTGGGGACGCCCGGGAGCTTTGACCTGGTCGAAGACCTCACGCCTCACGGCTATACGCCCAAACTGCGGCAGGCCATCTTCACCTGGTTCAACAAACATCTCAAAGGCGTTTCGACTCCCGTCGAGGATGACGTCACCGACTTCGTGGAACCGGAAAAGAACCTGCTCGTCTTTGACGGCAAACTTCCGAAGAACGACCAGATGCGGCGGATCGATACCCTGTTGGTCAAACAGGCGGAACCACCGCAGGTGGCCAACGAAACCGAGTGGCGAGCCCACCAGAAAGCCACGCTCAAGCGATTGCGGGAACTCACCTTCCGTTGCATCCCGCGCGAGCAAGACCCGCGGGTTCGAGACTGTCGCGCGGATGGCGGCGACAAGGGTGGAACCACCTTTGGCACCCATGTGTTCGATACCACCGACGGGCTGACCCTCCGCATCAAGACCGCACGGCAGCGGGAAGCGGCGTGGCCCACCCACACCGTGGCCTTCGCGGTGCAGCCCGATGCCCGCAGCACGTTCACCGGCGGCGGCTCTTCGCGTCCCGGCGTTTCTCAAGAGTTCGCGACTGCCGGCGTGGAAGTCCGCAACACAGGCGTCACCTCGGTCGGTCCTGGCTATCTGTGGACGCTCAAGCGTGTGTACCCGCTCCTGGGTCAAACACTTCCCGAACGTCAGGTGTGCGACCTGCTGGCGGGCATCGCCGTGATGCGGCGCGATGCCGCGACCGGTCCGGTGACGCTGTTCGGGCAGGGCGTCACGGCGCCGCTGGCCATCTATGCGGCCATCCTCGACCCGCAGGTGGCCGAGGTCATCCTCGTCAATCCGCCGGAAAGCCACACCAACCCGCAGACGCCGGAGTTTCTGGGCATCCTGCGTGTCGGCGACCTGCCCCAGAATCTGGCGTTGCTCTATCCCCGGCCGATCACCTTTGTAGGCAAAGTCCCGGCCGCCTACGAGTGGACTCAACAGCTATACAAGAAGCTGGGCGCGGGCGACCGGATTCGGGTTATCGCAAACGTCCGGCAGTGGCAGCCCCGGTAGTTCCGGCGGGACATTTCATCATCCACGCGGTCATCTGTTCTTGCGGTGTGGAGGATCGCTCTGCCGACTCAACAACGACGGAATCGTCGCGAAGGCACTCGTGGCTGGTTTTTCACGGGTGAAGTCTTACGGGAGCGTTGCCGGCAAGCGAACGATCTTCTTCATCATCTCATCGCGTTCGAACAACGAAGTCTCATCGCGATGCATGAGGTAGTCGCGCAGGACGACTTGAAAGTGAACCGCGTTGTCCGGAGTCTGGCCGAACCTGATTCGACCCTCCGTGTAGTCGCGCATGGCATCACGGTCCGTCGCCAACCGGTAGCGCTGTTGCCGCTGAGTCGGGCTTATCTTCGCGGTGTCCTCCCATGGGTTGATTCCAGACGCGGGCCAGCCGTGCAGTTCACAGAGTTGCACGATCGGCCGCAGATTGCGGGCCGCCGCGTCCAGATATTCCGCCTTGGGGGCGACCCCGTAGGCCAGAAGCAGGCCGTGCACATACTCGATGTTCCAGCCGAGACCGGCCGTTGCCGGGTGAGGATAACCCCATCCACCACCAGGTTGCTGCACGCGGGCCATCCAATCGTTGAGGGCGAGAATCGTGGCGCGAAGGCGTTGATCCGCGGGAGAGTGGACGAGCAGGTAAGGCAGGGCGTTGGCGGCGTACTGCACGATATAGGGTTTCACAAAGGGCGTCTTGTAGCCGGCAGCATCGCTGCCGATGTACAGGTCGTTGCCTATCGCCGGCTTGTTGTTCTGTGTGAACAGCAGGTCCGGGCCTTGGAAGGGCTGAAAAGTCTTCCAGAGCCGGACGGCGTTGTCCAAGTGCTTTTGATCGCCCGTGTACTCATACATTTTCACGGCATCGGCGACCACGCCGATGACGCGCGCCTCGCCGGTGCCTGCGTCCTGGTGGCGGATCGACCAATCCGCGGCGGCCTCGGCCGCGTGCCGGTAGCGCGGGTCGCCCGTCTCCTCGTACATCAGCCAGAAGTTGCTCCACCCTTTGTGGACATAGATCGGCGTGTTGTCGAAGCGTGGATTGAAGGTTCCCGGACCGTGCTGGGGCCGGTCACGCCACGCGTTCCCGCGGCGGCAGGCGCCGTAATACTTCGGGTTCGGACCCCAATACATTCCGAGGTCGAAATAATTGCGGCACCAGTCGTGTGCCACGGCGCGCATCCTCGGGTCGCCGCCGCGGAACCAGTCTTCCCAGACATACAAAGAGTGGTTCAGGCGGACGGCTGACCTGTAGCTGGGCGTCGTCTGCCGCGGAGCCCAACTCCAAGGCATGGAACCGAGGTCATCGCCCTTCATCTGCATGTCCTGCAAGGCGAACACCATCTTCTCAACGCAGTCGCGGAGCACAGGGTGTTTCACCTTCAGTGGAGCGCCGGTGCGGTAAACTGCATCGTAGGCGTGCCAATCGGCGTGGCTGTAAACCGGAGCGTCGAGCCGCGCGGCGAACTCAGCCTTGTCCAGCGGCGCGATGGCCAACTCGCTGAATCGCCAGGCGCCTTCCTGGATCATGAGCCCTTGAGTCTCGATCTTCTTCACAGGCTCAATGCGGCTGGAGCGGACGATGATCGCGTCAGCGGTCCGGTTTACCTCGAATGTCCCACGGTTTTGGCGCAGCGCGAGCGGATTGGCGACACAAGCCGGCGTGCCGTCGCCAAGTGTGATTCGCGCGAGCAGGTCTGCGTTATTCTCGTCGGCAAAGCGTGAGTTGGGATCGCGGCCCAGCATGTGTGCCGCGCCTTTTGGCAGGTCCGAGGCTTGCGCGCCGGGAGCGGTCAGTTTCCAGCCGAAGTCCGGCGTCCAGTGATCACCGCGGGGCTTCGCTTGAATTCGATGCACGAGTCGCAGTTCGCCGGTGCGAAAAACCTGCACATCCCACTGCCGGTTCCACTGGCTGCCTGGACGGTCGTATCGCAGCCACGCGAACTGTGGCCCGCAGTCGAGCACCCGGACAGTGACTTGCGTCTGGCAGAGTTCCGGGCCGAACGGCTCAATCGCCGCCAACAGAACGCCGTCCGTGCTGCGCAATTCGATGTGGTTCATCCCAAACACGACCTTCCACCGATCAGTGGAGATGGTGGTGGGAACTTGTTCGGATGGTGGAGTTGCCGGTTTGCCGGCTGGATAGATGCCGTTCCTGACGCCGTGCGGCGGCAACTCGACGGGGACGCTCAGCATGACACGGCGAATGGAGCCGTCGGGATGTCGTGTGACAACCTTCGCCTGGACCGGCACCGTTTTGCCGTCGAGGATCGCCTCGCCCGGCGGCGAACCGGCGAGCAGGCCGGACGGAACGGGCAGTGAGACTCGTGCCACGGTGGCCACCGGCAGCGCGGCCGGATTGGAAATGGTAAACCGGACTTCCCCTGCCCGCGCAGGGGGAATGGCCAACAACATCAACACGAGCATTGCGCTTCGCAAATGACGGCTTGCGCTGGCGTGCCTGAGCATTGTGAGTAGTTTCATTTCAGCTCCAGTGGCAGGTTGCCGCAGTTTCACGGCTTCTTGGCGCGATTGAGATTCCGGTGAGAGTCAGATTAGCATGCGCGCTGCGTTCGGCGGAAGCGCGATCGTGTGGAGTCGCGCTTTCTAGAAGTGGACAAATCATCCGCGAAGCTTCAAATTTGTGGAATGAGAACCCTGAAGACCATCCGGTCCTTCCTCAATATGCTTCCAACACTGCGATGGGCATTGTTCACCTTCTTGCTCGTCAGCTTGTCTTCGGCTTGGGCCGAGCCGGTGCCGTTGCTCAATGGTCGTGTGCTCGATGGCGACGTCTCCAACGTCACCGCCCAAGGGTTTGATTTCAAACTGCCGTATGGCCAGGTCAAATACACCTGGAGGCTGGTGAACCTTCAGCGGCTGCCCACCGTCAACCCGCGTCTGTTTCAGGCTTACTGCAATGCCACTGGCTTCCGCCCGGCACCGCCGCCGGCTCCCCGCCCCGCCGCTTCGCCGGCACCTGCCCCCGCTGCATCTGCGGCTGCCGCACCTGCGGTTGCTGCTCCAGCGAGCGTCGCTTCCGCGGGCGGAGGCTGGCCTCAGTGGCGCGGGCCGACTCGCGACGACATCTCAAGCGAGAAAGGCTTGCTCAGCGAATGGCCCGCCGATGGCCCCACGCTGGCGTGGAAGAGCGATGGATTGGGCGCGGGCTATTCGGGTGTCGCGGTGCTGAAGGGCAAGGTGTTCACCATGGGTGACGTCGGACAGGAAAGCCAGTTATTTGCGCTCGACGAGGCCACCGGCAAGAAACTCTGGTCCACCAAGATTGGCCTGC
The DNA here is from genome assembly GCA_016235595.1 of Verrucomicrobiota bacterium. Taxonomy (GTDB): domain Bacteria; phylum Verrucomicrobiota; class Verrucomicrobiia; order CAIQCK01; family CAIQCK01; genus CAIQCK01. The sequence goes on along the minus strand of JACRJX010000032.1, from coordinate 133,847 downwards.
AGGGCCAGCATGGCAATTTCTACGGCCCGCGCGGCACGCCGACGGTGGATGGCGATCTGGTGTATGCGCTCAACCAGCACGGCGACTTGCTGTGCGCGGCCGTCGCCACGGGCAAGGAAGTCTGGCGCAAGAGTCTCAAGGATTTCGGTGGACGCCCGCACAATTGGGGTTACGCCGAGTCACCCTTGGTGGAGGGAGACAAGGTGCTCTGCACGCCCGGCGGCTCTCGCGGGGCCATCGTCGCCCTGAACAAAAAGACCGGCACGTTGATATGGCAGAGCAAAGAGTTCACCGACGGCGCGCATTACTCGTCGCTCATCGTGGAGACCATCTTTGGTCTGCGGCAGGTCATCCAACTCACCGCGGCGAGTGTCGCGGGCGTTGCCGTGACTGACGGGAAACTGCTCTGGCGCGCGGATCGTCCCGGCAAGACCGCCGTCATCCCGACGCCGATCTACGCGGATAACCAGGTCTATGTCTGTTCCGGCTACGGCGTCGGCTGCAATGCGTTCAAGCTCGCGAAAGAAGGGAGCGGCATCAAGGCTTCGGATGTCTACGCCAACAAGAACATGGCCAACCACCACGGTGGCGTCATCCTGCTCGACGGCTACCTCTACGGTTTCTGTGACAACAACAAGGGCTGGATTTGCCAGGATTTCAAGACTGGCGAGGTTGTCTGGAACAAAAGCGGCGTGGGCAAAGGCTCGATCGCCTATGCGGACGGCCACTTCTATCTCCGCAGCGAGAGCGGCAAAGGCATGGTTGCGTTGATCGAGGCTTCGTCGAAGAGCTACGTCGAGAAAGGGCGCTTTGCCCAGCCGGAGCGCAGCGACAAGAACAGCTGGCCGCACCCGGTCATCGCCAACGGCCGGCTCTACCTGCGCGATCAGGACGTGTTGTTGTGCTACAACGTCAAGGCGAAGTAAGCCGGAAGAATCCCGCCTTGGGGGCAACCTTGACTTTGCGAGCCGTGCGCTTTTGCCCGGTCGCCAGCATTTCAATCAGACGGGCGGGTGGCTCGCGGCGTGTGGATGAATCGCTGCGCCCAACCAGGCGATGGTTTGGCCCAGATCATTCATATTGCGCGAAGCTTCGTCGTCCTTGGTCACATCGCCCTTGTCCAAACCAAATCCGAGGTTCCAATACGTTGATCCCGGCACAATGACGCCAGTCCCAAGGAACAAATGGTTCATCGTGTCAAAGGCGTGCGTGCCGCCGCCGCGTCTGACCGCCACCACGGCCGCTCCGATTTTTCCGCGCAACAAACCGCCGTTGGCCGCCGCCACGATCCCGGCGCGATCCAACAGCGCCTTCATTTCTGCGCTCACGTCGGAGAAATACGTCGGTGATCCGAGGATGATCGCGTCGGCCGCGAGCATCTTCTCGAAGCACTTGTCAAAAACCTTATCCTTCTGGCTGCATTGAGAATTCTTCTTCTTGAAACACTGGTAACATGCCTTGCATCCGCGGATGGGTGTTCCGCCGATCTGGACGAACTCGGTTTCCCAGCCCGATGTGACCAGCGGCGCAAGCACCCTTCTCAAAAGAATTTCAGTGTTCCCACCCTTCCGCGGGCTTCCATTTATGGCAACGGCTTTCATAATTTCAATCTCTTGATCTTGGTTCACTGGCTTTGGTAGCAGCAACAACTCTAGCTGGTCCAGCAGCACTCATCTTCCACTTGGGAAGGTCCTGACTTATGGCGCACTCCTCGCAGGAATGGCCATCGCTGTAAACCACGCAACGGCCATCTTCTCCATGCCTGCTTGATTGGGATGCACGCCATCGGGCAGGAGGTCATCGGTTGTGATTGCAGCGTGCATGTCCACAAGCGTGATGCGTTTGCCAGCGGCCTTCTGAGCTGCGACGATGGCAGGCAGGGAGGCGTTGTAAGCGTCCACCTTGTCCCAGCCAGCGCGCGGAGCCTTCTGCGGCAGGATGGTGGCGACAAAAAGATGCGCGACGCTCTTTTCGCCGATGGTGCGGATGAGTTTATCCCGCGCCGCCGCATCGAAACCATTCGCGCCGGACATCAGCAGAATCACATCAGGCCGTTGTTTCTCCAGCACCTCGGCGATGCCGTGAACAGTGACTTCTTTGACGCCCAGAGCCGCGAGCACATCAGGCGGAGTGGGCACCACGCCACCGGTGAGGATGCGGGCATTGCTGAAACCCGCGAGCCCGTGGTGATCGGGATCGAAGTTCGGGTCAACGACACCATCACGACCGAAGGCCGCGTAATTCAGTTCGCCGACGAAATCAAACGCGACACCTGCTGCGCAGAGCTTATCCTGCAGAGCTTTCCGCCAACCGCCATTCTCCGGATGTGGCAGGCCAACGGCTTTGCCGTCCTTCCGCGCCAGATAAGAGCCGCGCGTGATGCTATCGCCCAGCGGCAGGATGCGGAGAGGTTTAGACGGCTTGGCGTCCGGTAGCACGGTCAGCGGAGCCAGCAGCAAGACGGCGAGTGTGAGGATGGATTTCATTGTCGAGAGCATCGTGCGTGATGATACACAAAAACGAAATACCTGCAATTGACCGATGCCTGCTAATCGAGGGGATCGAGGTGGAGGGGCCCCAGACAACGTGTGGGAGTGGTGCTTGGATGAGTTGGCCGCGACGCTGGCTCACGAGCACCTGTGGACGGGGAATGCCAGCGTGCGTGTGTTGGGGGGCGGGGCATTCCACGCTTCTGATGTTCGGAGCTGCTGAATTCTTGGAATCAAGTCGCGTTGCAGTTTGTTCAGCCCGTCCTGCTTTGAACCGTTCGCCAATTCAGCGGTTGTGGATTCGCGGGCAGAGGGCTCGCCGCGGTGTCCCTATCAATCGGCTGGTTGCCTGCTACGACATCGCCAGCGCCACCGCGCCCATCACGCCGGCATCGTAACGCAACTGCGCCGGCTCAATTCGCAGGCGCGGCGCGGCCTCCGCCAGACAATAGCGCGGCACGGCGCGACGCAACGGTTGCAGGAACAGTTTCTCCGGCGCTTCGGAAAGGCCGCCGCCAATGATGATAAGCGCCGGGTTCAGCAAACCGATGCCCACGCCGAGGCCCTGCGCGAGGTCCTCGATGACGCCATCCAGGACGCCCTGCGCGGTTGTGTTGCCTTTCGCCGCCAGCACGAAGACTTCCTTGCCGTTCACCTTGCGGCCCAGCGCCTCGCTGCCGCGGCGGCCGATGGCGCTGCCGCTGGCGCAGCCTTCGAGACAGCCGTGCTTGCCGCAGGTGCAGAGCGGGCCGTCGCGGCGGACGATGATGTGGCCGATCTCACCCGCGAGGTTTTGCGCGCCGCGCACAAGCGCGCCGTTGGCGATGACGCCGCCGCCGATGCCGGTGCCGATGTTCACGTAGAGCAGGTCATTGACGCCGCGGCCCGCGCCGAAGCGCCATTCGCCGAGCGTGCCGGCATTGGCGTCGTTGTCGAGCGCGACAGGAATGTCGAATCGTTTCTGCAATTGGTCGCGCAGCGGCGTGTTCGCCCAACCGGGATTTTGATGGCTCAGCAGCGCGACGCCGCGCTCGAAATCCACCGGCCCGCCGAAACCAACGCCGACGCGCCGCACGCTGCCGCCTTTGGCGGCTGCCCTCTTTTGCAGCGCAGCGATGATTTCCGAAATCAACTTCACGCCGGCCTTCGCGCCACCGGCACGGTCCGACTTGCGCCGAAGCGTGGCGATGCGTTTGCCGTCATCCGACGCTAGCGCGCCGGTCATGTTCGTGTTGCCGACATCAATTCCAATGATCATGGTGTGCTTTCCCAAACGTCATTTTGCGTCGCTGGCGAGCGGCCTGCTTTCGCTCCACGTGATGAACTCCTCGATGTTGGCGCGCTCGACTGCCTCCATGCGGCGGCGTTTTTCGTAATAATGGTCGTACCGCGCGAGTTCCTCTTCGGTCCACGCGTGCGCTTCCTTGTAATCGCCGCAGAACGGCACGAAAAGATCAATCCACGCGCAGAGCCTCTCCATCTCCTCGCGCGAGAGCGTAACGCTGTGATGGCCACGCTCCAGCAGGGTGAGCAGTTCGCTCTTGGTGGAGCCGGCGAAATACGGCGGCAGCATCGAGACGACCGATTGCGAGCCGGCCCAGTTCACCAGCCGGCCTTCGAACCACCCGCAGAATCGCTCACAGCGGCACCCGGCTTCGGTCTGATTCTTCTTTCGCCGCTCGTTGGGATACGACTGGGTCAGGACGAGGTAAGCGTCACTCCATTTGCGTTTGGCAGAGGCATCGAGCACCTCGGCGCCAAGCAGGCTGAACACTTTCTTCGGGTCGGCGGGAGCGGTTGCGGCAGCCTGTTTCTGCGGGTTGGTGGCGAAAAGACGCGCCGCGGCTTCGCGGTCGTTGTGGCAGGAGACACACTTACGGTCGAGGATCGGCTGGATTTCCCTCACGAAACTGAAGCCGCGCGGCGGACCGTGGAACGGCTCCAACGCCTGTGGCCCCGCCTTCAACGCGAGGGTGGAACTATAACGCTGCGGCGGCGGCGCGGCGTTCTTGTTCTCGTGGCAGCCGACGCACGATTGGTTTTCGCCGGGCTGGAGGGTGCTCCAACTCCGCATCGTTTGAACAGCGCGGCCTTTTTCGTCGAGCGCCTGGAAATAGACCGGCGTGCGCGCGGGCACGGTGAAGAACGCCGAACCGTCCTGGTAAACCTTCGCGTCGCCGAGAACGATCTTCGCGTCCCACGCGCCGTTGCCGGTGGCGATGGGCGTGCTGATCATCGCACCGCCGCCGGGCCCGCTGCTGCCGTTGTCGCCGATGATGGCCGCGCGAAAATCGAGCGCCACCACGCGGAGCTTCTTGATCGTACCGCGCGCGACACCTTCAAGACCGGGACCCGCGTAGACATCCTGCATGTAATAAGTGCCGGCGGTCTTGCGATAGTCCACAAGGCTCGGCCGCAGTGACGGCTTCAGGCGCGGCGTTAGCGGGAACGGCTGGTTGCACGGCAACGCCGGGTCGGAGACGAGCAGCTCGCGCCGGCCATCGAGTGTCATGTAATAGATGCCGAAGCGCGCGACCACGATATCGCGAGGGTTCGCGCGTCTCTCCTTCTCAACATCCCGCCCCAGCGGCGCGTAAGTGACGAGGAACTCCGTTTCGTTCAGCGGATACGGATACTGGAACAGTTCGCCTTGCTGTCCATAGCTGTCAATGCGATCCGCCTTCGTTTCACGCGCCGGCGCGATGAGCTGCGCGCCGGAGTTTTCCTCGCGGCCCTTCGATGGATCAATCAGGCCGAGCTTGCCGGTCTGTGGCGAGTGGTGGCCACAGAAGATGCAGACGAGTTTCTGCGAGCCGGGGATGCCGCGCGCATGGGCGATAGTGGTGGGGAACCAGGAGTTGTTGCCGTAAAGCGCGCTCTGCGCCGTGCCATCGGGGTTCATCTGGAAAAGACCCTGCGGGAAAATCTGCCCGCGGTCGTTGTAATCCCAGCGCGTGTAAGTGACGCGCCCGTCATCGGTCATCGAGGGATAAACCGTATGCACCTGATCGAAGCCGAGACGGCGCAGAAATCGGCCGTCCTTGTCGCAGGTGTAGAGGTTGCTCACTTCCGTCGTGAAACAATCCACAGTCTGCACGCAGCGTGTGGAGGAGAACACAATATCGCCGTTCGGTAGGTAGCACGGCTCGTAGTCAGCGAAACCGAGGCCGGACGTGATCTGGCGGACCCTTTTTGTGACCACGTCCATTTCATAAAGATGGTAGTCATCTTCGTTGAGCGACTTCTTCCAAGCGAATGCGACATGGCGGCCGTCGTAGGAGACAGCAGGATCGCGGATCGCGCCGGTCGGGTCTTCGAGCAGCACGCGCACCTTGGCGCGCGTACCCTTCATTTCCAGCAGGCACAGCGACGAGCCGGGATGAAAGTGCCGTTCTGCCTGCGCATCGCTCTGGCCCTCGGTGTAGGCGAAGAACGACGGGCGAATCGTCTGGTGTTTCGTGAAAACGATCTTCGGTGACTGCGCGAGAACAGTCTTGAGCCGCGTCGCGCGGCGTTGCTCGCATGCTTTGACATAGAGGTCCAGCCAGCGCGGGTCGTTGGGTGGGGTGTTGTCCCGGCGGAGCGCGTCGAGTTCCTTGCGGCAACCGCCGCCGGCGTCGCCGAGTTCCTCCAGCGCGCGGGTGATCATCTTCTTCTCGATGTCGGCGTTGCCGTCGGCGGCGAACCAATCTGGAAAGTCGAGTCCGCCGTCCTGAAGCGCCCAGTCCCACTGGACGGGAAAAACGAGTTCGACCTGTTCCCAGACCGCCGCCTGCGCTTTCTTGCATTCCTTCGCCGACAACGCTGCCGTCTTCAACGCGGCACGCGAAGCCAGTAGGGTCTCGGTCCAGGTGGCTTTCTTGACGTAGGAGGCGGGCGCTTGCGGCGCGACCGGCGCATCCGCGGCGACGGCAGAAACGGCGAGACCGAGCAACAGACAGGGAATCGTTATCCAGTTCGTCGTCAGATTCATCTCATACCTTTTTGCAGACGGGTCATTCAGCGCAGTTGCATGCTTTGATACTTCGCCTCGCGTGGTCGGTCAAGACTTGCGGCGATCCAATGGCGGGTCGGTTCCCGTGGCCGTTATTTCGCCGCCAGCCGTTGACATACCGGCGGGGTGTTCGTAAGGTCTGGTAACACACAGGAGGAACTATGGCTAAGGCTGCAAAGAAAAGTGGCAAGACAAAGCATTCCGCCGCCTGCAACAAGGACCCGTTGGTTCAATCCGCCGTCAAGCTGATTGACCAGGCCGCGGCCCTGCTGAAGGACGGCGTGATTACCAGCGCGGGCAAAACCGCCAAGGCGCGTCACGCGATGAAGGTGAAGGCGTCGGCACTGGTCAACCAGGCGTCGGTCAAGCTGACGGACGCGATTGATCAAGGCGCCGCGGCTCTCCGCAAGGGACTGAAGAATCTCTAGAAGAAGTCACCGGCTCGCTTCGGGGCGTTCACATTCCGCCGCTGCGCCAGATGGCGATGATCAGGCGGAAGGCGATGCTGCCGCCGATGACGAGACCGACGATGCCGAGCGCTGGCAGGAAGTTCCACAGATTGGAATGATCCGCCAGGATCAAGATGCTCGAGCAGACCATGATGGCTGCGGCAAGAACCGCTTCGGCGAGACGGTTGGTGATTTGATTCAGCGTGCTCCGCAACGGCTCGAATCCCTTCGGGTCGATTCGGTGCTCCAGCGGGATGCGATAGCGTCCGCTGCGGACCCGTTCATACAGGTCCCGCGCTTCCATCGGGAAGGTCCTCAGGAAATCAGCGGTCTCGCCGACGGATGAGTAGAGATTCTTGAGGATCTGTTTGACATCGAATTTTCCCTCGATGACCTGCGTCGCATAGGGTTCGCCGAAATGGACGAAGTTGAGGTCGGGATGGAGTATCCTGCCGGTGGCTTCCACCTGTGTCAGCGCCTTGACGCCCAGGTAGAAGTCGGCCTTCATGCGCAGCTTGTGGTTGATGAGCATCTCCAGGAGGCGGTTCAGGACGAACCCCAGTTTCAAATCCTTGAGCGGGCAATCCAGGTATTGCTGGGCGAAAACCTCCACGTCACCCTCCAGCAGCCGCGGATCGTCCACATACCCTTCCTCGGACATGCCGAGCAACGCGCGGCTGACCACTCGCGAGTCCTTTTCCACGAGGCCGACGATCATGTTCGCGATGTTCTCGCGGAATGGAATGCTCAGGATACCCATCATCCCGTAGTCGTAGAGCACCAGCACGCCCGGTTGCAGGACGGTGGCGTTGCCAGGATGCGGGTCGCCGTGGAAGAAACCGTGCTTGAACACCTGCTGGAAGATCAACCGCGAGATGCGCTCGGCCAGAAGCACCGGATCAATCCCTTGCGCCCGCAGTTGCTCCGGGTTGTCCATGCGACAGCCTGACAGATACTCCATTGTCAGCACCGACTCGGTCGAAAACTCGCGGTAAACTCGCGGCACGCGAATCCAGCGGTTGCCCTTGAACTGCTTCGCAAAGCGCTCCATGTTGCGCGCCTCGTTGGTGAAGTCCAATTCGCGCTCGATGATCCGCGCAAACTCCTGCGCGACTCCCACCGGATTCAACACCGCCAATTCCTCAACGTGCATCTCCACGAAGCGTGCCACGTCCATCAGGATGGCCACGTCCACCTCGATCACCTGCGTGATGTCAGGGCGGCGGATCTTCACGGCCACCTCGGCGCCGTCCAGCAACGTCGCCCGATGCACCTGCGCAATCGAGGCGGCGGCGATGGCTTCTTCATCAAATGTCTTGAAGACCTCGCCCAGCGACCGGCCCAGTTCCCGCTCGAGGATCTTCACCGCCTCGCCGCCGGGAAAAGGAGGGACCGCATCCTGCAGTTTTCGCAGCTCGTTGTAGAATGGCTCGTCGAAAAGGTCCCGCCGCGAGCTGAGGATCTGGCCGAACTTCACAAAGGTCGGACCGAGTTCCTCCAGCGCCATGCGGAAACGCTCCGCCATCGGTTTGCGGTGAAGCTCCTCGTTCTCCGGATGCAACTGGCGGTCCGCGATCTCCAGCAGCTTCTGGAGATGGACAAACTTCATCAGGTCCACGAACCCGTACTTGAAGAACGTCAGGAATATTTCCCGATATCGGGGCAGGTGGTGATAGATCTCTATGAAGCTTTTAATTTGGTCGAAGACCACGCTGTTACTATGCATCAAGGTTGGCCTTGCCGCGAGCGATTAAATGGGAGGCATCCGGGCCGGCCGGCATGGGCGCGCAGATGACACTGCAAGCCGCCGTCAGGCTCAAGCCCAGCCAACAAGGGACAACCCTATCGTCAGCGTTTTCGTTGCGCCGAAAGACCGGTTTGCTGTCAGATGCCGATCTTCTTCTTCAATTCGGTGAGCAACTGTATTGCGTGGCCGATTTCCGCCTTTTGACGGGCGGGCTCCTGCGGAATCTCACGCTCGATGGTCAGCGGGCCGTCGTAGCCGAGGCTCTGAAGCGTGCGCAAGAACTGTTCCATCCCGACGTCGCCCTGGCCCAACGGTACTTCCTGTCCCCATTCCTTGCCGGGCCATGTCGCCCATTTGGCGTCCTTGCAGTGGCAGCTTCGCACGTAGCGGCCAACCTTCTTCAAGGCATCGATCGGCTTGCCGGTGCCGTAGAGGATCAGGTTCGCCGGGTCGAAGTTGATGAACAGGTTGTCGCGGTTCACGTCATGCAAGAATTGCAGCAAGGCTTCCGGTGTTTCCTGGCCGGTTTCGAGATGCAGATTCTGCCCGTTGCGCTTGGCGTGGTCGCATACCTCCTGAGTCACCTTCAAGACCTCGCCATACAACGGATCCTTGGCGTCGTGCGGGACGAATCCCAAATGCAGCGCGATCACACGGCAGCCCAGCAGCTTGGCGAAGTCCGAAATCTCCTTCATCTCCTGCGTCCGCGCGGCGCGCGTCTCGCGCGGCACCAAACCGACGGTGCGGGAGACCGTGGGAATATCCGCGTAGCTCTCGCCCTCGAACCCGCCGAAAACCACAGTCAACGTGATGCCAGCCTCCTTGAGCTTTGCCAGAAACTCCTTGGCGTTTTCCGGAGTCCGCGTGCTCTGGGCGGGAGCGTGCAGATGCATCGTCGGCACCTTTAACTCCCGTGCGACTTCGAGTTTCACACCCAGACCCGCATCAATACTGGTGAACACACCGATAGGCCACTTTTCCATGATTTCGATTCCTTTGGTTTACAGGTTCAATCTTGGTTCGCGTATGTCGGTACGAGGATAGGATGGATTACGAACCTAATCAGATGCCTCGGCAAACTCAAGGCGAATCAACACCAGATGGCCGTCGGCCGGGTCCAAAATGGAACTGCACCGCGAGGTATCTGGTGTCGGCGCTGGCACGCAATTCTTCATCCTGCGCATGGAGTGGCAGCATTCGCGCGATGAACGCTCCTCCTTCATCAACGTTCTTGCCTGCGCCTGCTTTTCGCGCTATGGGAAGAGGGCAATCGGGATGACAGCCAACCATTCTCCAACCCCTCGCGAAACTTACCGGGCCATCGCGGCGAACATTGAGAAGGTGATGAAGGGACAGGCGACGGCCACGCGGCGGTTGCTCGCGGCGGTTGCCAGCGGCGGACACGTGCTGCTCGAGGATTTTCCCGGCACCGGCAAGACGACGCTGGCCAAGGCTTTGGCGCTCTCCATCAACGTGCAGTTCAAACGCGTCCAGTTCACACCGGACCTGCTGCCGTCGGACATCGTCGGCGTGTCGGTGTTCGACCAGCGCGACCGCCAGTTTCATTTCCACGAAGGACCGGTCTTCACCCATATCCTGCTCGCGGACGAAATCAACCGCGCCTCGCCGCGGACGCAATCGGCGCTCTTGGAGGCGATGGGCGAAGGCCAGGTCAGTGTCGAAGGCGAGCGGCGGCCGCTCTCCGAGTTGTTTTTCGTCATCGCAACGCAGAACCCTGTCGAGTTTCGCGGGACGTATCCGTTGCCGGAGGCGCAGATGGACCGGTTTGCGATGCAGTTCGAACTGGGCTACGTGGCCGCGGAGCAGGAAGTGGCCATCCTCACAGACCAGATGCACAACCATCCGCTCCACCTCATCGAGCCGTGCGCCAACGAACAAGACCTGTTGCGGTTGCGCCGCGCAGTGATGGAGGTCCGCATCAGTGAGGAACTGAAACGCTACATCGTGGATGTGGTGGCGGCCACGCGCGGCGCCAGCGGCGTCCAACTTGGCGCCAGCCCGCGCGCTTCGCTGGCGGTGATGAAGACCGCGCAAGCGATGGCGCTGTTTGACGGCAGCGAGTTTGTCACGCCGGAGCATGTCCAGGAGGTCGTGGCGCCGGTGATTGCGCACCGTCTGTTGATTGACCCACAGGCGAAATTCTCCGGGCTGACGGCGCGCGGCATCGTGCAGGAGATTTTGCGCCGGATTCCCGTGCCGGCCTGACGGCCATGTTCCGGCGGTTTTTCTATCGCAGTTACCGCAGACTGTTCGCGAGTGCGCGCTGGCTGAGCCGGCGATTCACGCGCGCGGGGGAATTTGCGCTTGGCCTGATGATGCTGGCGGCGGCCATCGGCGCCGACACCCACCAGACGACGGCTTACCAGGCGTTCGCGTTTCTGGCGGCGATGCTGGGCGTGTCGGCTCTGTGGACCATCCTTCGCAGGTTCGGGCCGGGCGCGTTTTCCGTCCAACGACTGCTGCCGCGTTTCGGGACGGCGGGCCGCGCGGTGACCTATGCCGTGAGGGTGAAGAACGAGTCGCCGCGGTTGCAGCAGGGCGTGGTCTTGCTGGAGGACCTGGAGGATCCACGTCCTTCGTGGCAGGAATTTGCCGCCCAACCTCCCCGGAAGGCCCGCGACGCGGTGGCGTGGCTCGACGGGTTGATCGGCGCTTCGCGTTGGCGCGATTTGGTGGCACGGAAGCAACCGGCGACGATCGGCACGCAAGCCGTGCCGGACCTGCCGCCGCGCGGCGAGGTGGAGGTGCGCGTCGAGTTCACACCGCAACGGCGCGGTCGCGTTCATTTCACCGGCATGATGCTGGCCCGGCCGGATGTTTTTGGAATGATGCTCGGTCACCGGCACCTGCCGTTGCCACAATCGCTGTGCATTCTGCCCAAGCGCTACATTCTCCCGCCCATTGCCATGCCCGGCACCCGCCAGTATCAGACCGCCGGCGTCGCGCAGGCGACCTCGGTGGGCCAGTCGGATGAGTTCGTGGCGTTGCGCGACTACCGCCCCGGCGATCCGCTGCGGCACATTCATTGGAAGAGCGTCGCCAAGACGGATCGGCTGATCGTTCGCGAGCACGAGGACGAGTTCTTTGTGCGGCACGCCCTGATCCTCGACACGTTCGCGGCGGGCGGGGATGAAGAAGCTTTCGAGGAAGCGGTTTCGGTGGCGTCGTCGTTCGTCTGCACGATCCAGACGCAGGAATCGCTGCTGGATTTGTTGTTCGTCGGGCCGGAAGCTTATTGTTTCACCGCGGGCCGCGGCGTCGGGCACGTCGATCGGATGCTGGAAATACTGGCGGGTGTCAGCACGTGCGCCGACAAATCCTTCCCGGCGTTGGAATCGCTGGTGCTGCGCCACGCGCCGCTGGTGAGCGGCTGCGTATGCGTGTTTCTGTCGTGGGATGCGTCACGACAGCGGCTGGTGAGGCTGTTGCAGGGGTTGCGCGTGCCGTTGCGCGTGTGTGTCGTCACCGGCGCGGGGCAGACCGGCGCGCTCGATCCCGGCCCGATGAAGAACGAGCCGCGCCATTTCCACCTGTTGCGCGCCGGAAAAATCCAGGAGGAGCTGTCGCGATGGTGAAGATGCCTCCTTTGCTGCTCGGCTTCACGCTCCTGTTCTGGGGGTGGGAGGTCGAGTTGTTGCCGCTGAGCGCGGCCGGCGCGCTGATCCTGGAGCTGCCACGGTTCATCCGGTGGCGCTGGGATTTTTCCGAGACGGACATGAACCGTTTCTGGGATTTGTCTTACGTGCTGTTTCTGGGCGCGATCGCCTACAGCTTCGTCACGACGAATGTGGTCTATGCGACGTTCAAGTTCATGTCCTGGCTGCCATTGATCTTCTTCCCGTTCGTCGCGGCCACGATTTACAGCGCGGAGGACCACGTCCAACTCAGCACCTTCTCACTGTTTCTGCACCGGAAGGGCCGTGATGCCGGACCGGCGAAACGGATTGGCTGGTTCGTGTCCTATGGCTATTTCGCGGCCTGTTTTATCGCCGCGAGCGCAGTCAATGCGCGCGATCCCCGTTTCTACACGGCAGTGGTGGTGCTCGGCGCGTGGCTGCTGTGGACGATTCGCCGCCGGGTCGCGCCGGTCTGGGTGTGGGGGGTGATGTTGGGGGTCGTCAGCGTTGCCGGTTTCGGCGGACATGTCCGGCTGACGGAGTTGCAGGTGTGGATTGAAGACACAGCGAGCCGCTTGCTGACGGGCTCGGGCTCGGACGAGGAATTGACGCAGAGGCGAACCGCCATCGGTTCGGTGGGTAAGCTCAAGCTATCAAACCGCATCGTCCTGCGCGTTGAGACGGACGGCAACAGTCCTGCTCCTGCGCTTCTTCGCAGGGCCAGCTTCAATCTCTACGACGCGTCGGGCGGGAAGGGCGCGTGGCTTGCTGCCGGCACGCAGTTTGTCCCGCTGCAACCAGGGCTGGAGCCTGCCACGTGGGTTCTTTCCGAGCGCGGGTCGCCGTTGGCCGCGACCCTCTCAATGTCTTTGCCGCGAGGCATGGGCATCATCCCGGCGCCCAACGGCCCGTGCATCCTCGAAGGTTTGATCGCCGGCGTCGTGGCGGTCAACCGTTACGGGTCCGTGCGGGTGAGCGAGTGCCTGCCGCTCGTCCGTTACACGGTGAAGTATTGCGGCGTCTCGACCCTCGACGCGCCGCCGCACTCGCGAGACCTCGTGGTTCCCGCGGCGGAAGTTCCGGCCGTGGCGCAGATCATCGGCGAACTGGGTCTGGCGGGCCGGCCGCCGGAAGAAGTCATGCGGCGTCTGGCGGCCTTCTTCCACGGGAAATTCACCTACCGCACTCACTTGAAAAGCGCGGCCGACGATGCCTCAGGCAACGTCACCGCGCTCAACCGGTTCTTGTTGCGCGACCGCGCGGGGCATTGCGAGTTTTTCGCGACCGCCACGACGTTGCTGCTGCGGCAGGCGGGAATCCCGGCGCGCTACGCGACCGGCTATGGCGTCCCGCCGAAAGCCAGTGGCGCTCGCGAGCATCTGGTGCGCAGCCGCCACGCACATGCCTGGGTGCTTGTTCATGTGGACGGGACGTGGAGGGATTTCGACACGACGCCCGCCGCTTGGGGTGACATCGAAGACGCACAGGCGCCGGTTTTCCAATCGCTCGGCGACCTGATCTCGTCGCTGCAATACCGCTTCGCCCTTTGGCGCTACTACGGCGACCGCGCTGCCCTTATCAACGCGCTGTTGTGGTTGGTTCCGATCCTGATGCTCTGGTTTTTGTGGCGGCTTTTCTGGAAGAAACGTCGCGTCCGCCTGCAAGGTCCCGGGCAACGGGAGCAAAAGCCGAACTATGCCGGCGCCGACTCGGAGTTCTACCTGATCGAAAAGCATCTCATGCAGGCGGGCCTTCCACGCCGCGAGGGCGAACCGTTGGGCGAATGGTTGCGGCGTCTGGAGGCGGCGCGTCAGGCTGGCGTGCGCATTCCGCCGCTGGAGGAGATCGTGGCGTTGCACTACGCCTACCGTTTCGATCCGCGCGGCATCACCGACGGGCAGCGGCGCGAACTCAGATCCCGCGCCGAGTCCTGGCTCAGGGAAGCCACCGGGACCGCTGTCATGCCACAGTGATTTCGTCGCGGGTCACTTCCGCTTCTTGCAGAGCCGGCAGGCCAGGGCATTGGGGCTTCGCAGAACGGGGAGTTTTTCGATCGGGAAATTTTCAAAGCTTGTGAGCAACGCTCGTTTGCTCACGCAAAAGATGCGCAAATGGCGGCGCGCGCCGCCATGTCAAGGGCGCGATGTCGTCGGGGAAAAACTTTTCTGCTTGCTGCTCGCGACAGCGGCGGGTTTCCTTTCGCGCCTTTGATGAAACTGAATCCGTCACAAGCCGCAGTCGTCGCGTGCCGCGCCCGGCGCATCCTCGTCATGGCCGGCGCGGGCACGGGCAAGACGGCCACGAGCGTCCACTGGGTGGCGTCGCTGGTGCGCTCCGGCGTGCCGCGCAGCGCCGTGCTCATGATCACTTTCACGCGCAAGGCGGCCAACGAGATGGCCGCGCGCGTCGAGACGCTCGTCGCCTCCGTGGCGCGCAAGTCCGCCGAAGACCGGCTGACGGTCGGCACCTATCACGCTGTCGCCAGCCTGCTGATGCGCAAGGAGGGCGAGAAGTTCGGTCTTACCAACAGCCATTTTTCGACGCTCGACGAATCGGAGGCGCAATCCATCTGGAAATCCGCGTTGAAGCAGACCGGCCTCGACACGAAGTCGAAGCTCTTTGTGCCGGGCCGGCTTAATGAGCTGTATTCGTTCGCGCGCAACACCCGCACGCCGGTCGCGGAGGTGTTTGAGCCCCAGTTTGGCAGCCACACGAAGCGGATGCTGAAGGTCGGCGGCGCCTACGAGGAGTTGAAGCGCGCCGCCAACGTCGTGGACTACGACGACCTCCTCGTGCTCTGGGCACAGCGGCTGGAGCGCGACGTCGCGTGGGCGAAGCACCTGCGCGACCGCTGGCGCTACGTGCTCGTGGACGAGATGCAGGACAACAACCGCCTCAACCAGGCGATCCTCGACGGGCTGGACCCGCATCATCTCATGGTCGTCGGCGACGCCAACCAGTCCATCTACGCATTCCGTGGCTCCGAGGTGCGGCTCATCACTGATTTCCCGGCGAAGGACCGCAACACACAAATCCTGAAGCTGGAGAACAACTACCGCAGCGCGCAACCCATCCTCGACCTTGCCAACGAAGTGGTGGCGAACACCGAGAGCGCGCTGCGTTTGGAGGCGGCCAACGGCGCGCAAGGCAGCGTGGAGTATCGGAAATACTTCACGCCGGCGCACGAGGCGGTCGGCATTGTGAAATGGATCGTCGCGCGCAAGAACGCGGGCAAGCGCGGCTGCGACTGCGCGGTGCTGGCGCGCTCGTCGCGGACATTGACGGCGCTGGAGGTGCTGCTGAACCAGCACCGTATCCGCTACAAGAAATACGGCGGCCTCGCGCTGGCCGACGCGGCGGAGGTGAAGGACTTCCTCTGTTTCCTGCGCGTCGCGCAAAACCCGCGTGACAAGATCGCGCTGCTGCGGGCGCTGACGCAGTTTCCCGGCATCGGCGAAGGCACGGCGGCCAGGGCCATTGCCGCGCATCGCGGGCAGTTCGTTGAAGACGACCACTGGCCGGAAGAAGCGGCGGACCTGCCGCGCTGGGTCCACGAACTGCGCCGCGCGCCGAAGCTCGGCGCGAAAGGCAAGTGCATGCTGGACCGGATCGGCCCGCTGATGCTGGCGAACTATCCGAAAGACGGCGAAGAGCGGATGGCGACGTTGAGAACGTTGGTGAATTCGATGGAGAATATGAACGGCTCTCTGGCCGAGTTCCTCGACGGCTTCAACCTCAGCCGCGACACCGACGAGACGCATCCCGCCGACGCGGTGATTCTCTCGACGATCCATTCCTCGAAAGGCCTGGAGTGGGACGGCGTCTGGTTCGTCGGCGCGGGCCACACGCAAATACCGCATCCGCGCACTCAGGCAACCGGCGACATCGCCGAGGAGCGCCGGCTCTTCTACGTCGCCGTCACGCGCGCCAAGCACGAGCTGGTCGTTTCATTCCCGGCACTCACGGAGCGGAAGACGAACCAGAATCCAACGCCGTTCGTGCCCGCCTCGGTTTACTGGCAGTTCCTGAGTTCGTGATGGGAAAGCGTGGCCACAGTTTCACGCTTGTTCCTGCTCCGCTGCTGTGCGACAAATCCGCCGTTCGACTCTCAATGTTGATTCCATGCGTGCTGTCATCGTCATTTTCGGTTTGCTTGCTCTGTGCAATTGCCAGGGTTCGGATAAATCGAGCGAGCCTTATGCTGATATGTGGCGACCGGATGACAGCCGTTTCTCACCACAAGAGCGCAAGATCATTGCTGCCGCTCGCAGTTTTGTTGAGAAGAAGAACAAGAAGCCTGTAGATGGCTACTACAAGATCAAGAAGACGAAAGATGGTTACAATGTGTTCGTCGAGTTTGCGGCTGGTTACGAGCATGGCCGTCCGTTATTCGTTCCGGGCCATCACGGAATTGTTGTGCTCCGTAAAGATTTGAGTTTCGTTTGTTATATGCCAGGAGAGTGATGGAGCCTGACGCCGGACTACCCAGCACGCGGAGGCGTGGGGAGTGTTCGACAGCGCCGCTTCGTTCCGCTTGCCTTTCGGGCGCAATGGGCCTACAAACGCGGCCATCAAGCCTGAAGGGCGCGGCGAACCGCTGACCGCCGGACGGTCTGCGGTGCGCTGAACGAATAACAACTCGCCGGCCCATCGGCACAAACGGAACCGTGGTCACCATGAGATTCGGCATCAACTCCTTTCTGTTCACGTCGCCCTTCACCAACGACAGCACCAAGCTCTTCAAGACCTTCAAGCGCTGGGGATTCGACAGCGTCGAGATTCCCATCGAGGACCCGTCGCACATTGACCCGGCCCACGTGAAGGCCGAGTTGGACAAAGCCGGCCTCGTGTGCGGCTCGGTCTGCGCCTGCCTCGGCCCCGACCGCGACCTGCGCGGGACGAAGGAGCAGCAGAAGACCGGGCTCGACTACATGAAGCGACTGCTCGACCAGATGGTCGTGCTCGGCTGCCCGTCGCTCATCGGGCCGGTGTATTCTTCGGTGGGCCGCGCCGACGCGGTGCCGGCGGACGAATACAAGCGGCAGTGGGCGACGGTGGTGAAGAACCTCCGCGAACTTTGCGCCTACGCCGAGAAACGCGGCCGGCAGATTTGCATGGAGCCGCTGAACCGCTTCGAGACCGACTTCATCAACACGGTGGACCAGGGGCTGAAGATGATCCGCGACGTAGGCAGCCCGGTGTTGAAACTCCACCTCGACACGTTCCACATGAACATCGAGCAGAAGGACCAACCTGCCGCCATTCGCAAGGCCGGCAAACTGTTGGCGCATTTCCACGCCTGCGGCAGCGACCGCGGCACGCCGGGCGGCGACCACATTAACTGGCCGGGCATTGTAAAGGCGCTCAAGGCTGTGCGCTACGATGGCGACGTCGTGATCGAGTCATTCACGCAGGACGTGAAGGTGATCGCGCGCGCCGCGGCGATCTGGCGCAAGATCGAGCCGAGCCGCGAGGATATCGCCGTCAAGGGCCTGAAGTTCCTCAAGAAGGCTCTCAAGTAGGCGGCACAGAATCCGCCGTTATTGCGCAGGCTGGCGGACGGCGTATTTCAAGCCGTCTGGGCAGATCTACTGCCGGTGCCAAGTCTGAACGCGGGGTTGCCATCCGGGCGTGGTTCGACCATCTTACCATGCGCCGGAGAGAACCGGACGGTGGTGTTTTGTATGAGTCGCGTTACGGCTATCATTTGCGGGCTGTTGTTGTTCGGACTGGGGCTTTTCTTTGGGATGGTGGGATCGTTTATTCGCACACTTTCTCCGGAAACACCGCAGGCACAGAAGATCGAGGCGCGGGCAAAACCGGTCGTGAATCTGGCGCAGCGTGTTGCGGCGCCCAAGCCATCCAAGGCGACGCAACCGCCACCAGCCGTGGAATCGGCGCTGAGCCAGGCGCTCGCGATGGTTGCCGTGGCGCTGGACTCGCAATCGGCCCCGTCCGCTGCCGTCGCGCCCGGTGACGTTGCCACCAACGCGCCGGAACAACATCCGCTGGAATTACTCATGCCCGCCGCCGCTGGCGAGACCGCACGGGCAGAACCGCCGGCCGACGCGCCGCCAGTTGCCACGCCACCGCCGCCGTCACAGTCAGATCAGCTTGCAGGCCACTGGGTGTTCGACCAGCGGCTGGGGTGGCTGTGGTTGTCGGAAAACACGCCCTCTGTTGTGATCGTGCCGGTCATTGAGGTGTTTCCCGGTGGGCTGATTACCATTCACGCCGGATCGGGGACCGCTGCTTCAAGAACCTCGCGGAAAAGCACTGTGTCGTCACCCTCCCAGCAGCGCAGGGTCAGCGTGATCCAGCACGAGACGCCGGGCAGCACACGAAGACCCGCCACCTCGCCGTTCCCCAGCAAGAACTGACGGCTGCACGATGCCGAGGTGCGGCGGGTTGTGCCGGGTGGGGTTACTTCTTCTCTTCCGTCTTTTTCTTCTTTTCCAATTTGATGGAGACGGAGTTGATGCAGTAACGCTGGCCAGTCGGCGCGGGGCCGTCGTCGAAGAGGTGGCCGAGATGACCGCCGCAGCGAGCACACAACACCTCTGTGCGCTGCATGCCGTGGCTGTTGTCCGGTTGCAGCCGGATGTTTTGCTTGGCCTTTGCCGCAAAGAAACTCGGCCAGCCGCAGCGGGAATCGAATTTCGTCTCCGAGGTGAACAACTCGGCATTGCAGGCGGCGCAGCGGTAGACGCCTACGTCGTGATTGTCCCAGTATTCACCGGTGAACGGCCGCTCGGTGCCTTTCTCGCGCAGGACGCGATACTGCTCCGGGGTGAGAATCTTCTTCCACTCGGCGTCGGTCTTGGTGACTTGGTTGGTCATGGTGGAGCCTTCGCGTTGGGCCGGGGCTGCGGGTTTGTCTTCACCGATGGTGATGGAAACCACGGCCAGCAATGCCAGTAAAATGAGAGTTGGTTTCATGCTGCGATACTCTATGCCAAGCAGGGCCGCCGTGCCAACAGCGCACATGAGGCGCCACGGGTGGCCAAAACAGTTCCGCCAGCCTGAACGCTGCCGTCCGGGCTGGCGGAAAGTTTTCTGCCGCGTCACGAGGTGCGGACGACGGCCAAATCACTGCGACGTTTACTTCTTCTTCTTCTGTTCTTCCTTGTCGAAGGAGGCGTCGAAGGCACGGGCGCTGCGCGGGAAGTCCACTTTCCGCACAAACGCGCAGGCTTCCTTGGCGCCATGCTCGCGGTCCATACGGCTGTCTTCCCACTCGACGCTGAGCGGGCCCTGGTAATTAACGTCGTTGAGGGCGACGATGATCTCCTCGAAGTTGATGTCACCGTGGTCGAGCGAGCGGAAGTCCCAGTAACGGCGCGCGTCGCCGAAGTTGATGTGGCCGCCGAAGACGCCCACCGTGCCGTCGCCGTGGCCCCACCACACGTCCTTCATGTGGCAGTGGAAAATACGGTCGCCGAAGAGGCGGATGAACTTGACGTAATCCACGCCCTGGTAGCCGAGGTGGCTCGGATCATAGTTGAAGCCGAACGCCGGGTGACCGCCGATGGCTTCGATGGCGCGCTCGGTGCTGGCGATGTCGAACGCAATCTCGGTCGGATGGACTTCGAGCGCGAAGCGGATGCCGAGCTTCTTGTATTCGTCGAGGATCGGCTTCCAACGCGTGGCGAAGTCTTCGTAGCCCTTGTCGATCCACGCCTGCGGCACCGGCGGGAAGCTGTAGAGGTAGGGCCAGATGCTGGAGCCGGTGAAGCCGTTGACGACCTTGACGCCGAGGTTCTTGGCGGCCTGCGCGGCGCGGACCATTTCCTCGGCGGCGCGCTTGCGGACGCCGTCGGGTTTGCCGTCGCCCCAGACGTGCGGGGGGAGGATGGACTTGTGCCGCTCGTCAATCTGGTCGCACACAGCCTGGCCGACGAGGTGGCATGAGATGGCCCAGGTCTTGAGGCCGTGTCTGGCGAGGATCTCGTGGCGGCTGTCGCAGTAGGCCTTGTCCTTGGCGGCCTTGATGACTTCGAGATGATCGCCCCAGCAAGGGATTTCAATGCCGTCGTAGCCGAAAGACTTCGCTTTCTGGCAGAGGACATCGAAGGTGAGGTCGGCCCACTGGCCGGCGCAAAGTGTGACAGGTCTAGCCATAGAAATATTCTCCGTTGGTTGTTTGAACGAGCGCGAACTAGATAGCGAAAGCGCGCAGCGCGGGCAAGAAAATTAGCGACGCGGGCGATGCGTCAAAGACAGCTTTCACAGGCAACACCGGGCGCAAACCATCGCACGACGATGTCAGTGCGTCATCTGGAGGAATTTCCAGAGAAGGAAGAGGAAGCAGCCGAGCGCGCCGACGGCCAGCAAAAGAATGATGAGTTGGATGGTGCGGCTGGACTTGTCCACCTTCTTTTTGAACGGCGAAACGTTTTGGAAGATGGTGCTTGGCCGTGTGGCAGTGGTCTTGAGATCCACGCCCGCCTTGACCGGCGGCAGCGGCTTGCTGCTGGGGCGCTTGCCCTCGCTGTCGTAGCGGCACTCCATGCCGCCGAATTTCACCACCTCGCCTCCCACCAGCTTGCGCGGCTGGTTGGGCGGGAGTTGCTCGTTGTTGACCTTGGTGCCGTTGGTGGAACCGATGTCCCGCACCACATAGCTTCCGCTTTCCACGATCAGTTCGGCGTGGTGACTGGAAACCGAATCATCAGCAATCTGGACCGCGTTGTCGGGAGCGCGGCCCACCGTCACCGTGTCACCGGAAAGCGGGAACTCGTTGACGGGCTTTCCCTGTATGAGAAGGACGAGCTTAGGCATGGTAGTTGTCTCGCGTTGCTGCGAAAACTACGCCGCTGCCGCGCTGCTCGGCAAGCCAAAACATCAGCGCTTGCCGGCCAGCCGGCTCATGCGGCGCTGGTCTTGAGCCGTTTCAGTGTCTTCAACACCGGGTTGACGCCGCGACCGAAGTAATCGTGCAGTTTTTCGTATTCCGCGTAAAGTTGATTGTAAATCTCGTGTGAGGCCTTGTGAGGCCGGTAATAGTCCGCTCGCACGTGCGCCATGTGCCGCGCCGCATCCTGGAGCGTCGGATAGCCGCCCGCGGTCTTGCCGGCGGCTACTGCGCCATGCATTGCCGCGCCGTGCGCCGCGGCGTGGGAGGATTCGGCCACGTGAACCGGCTTGCCGGTGACATCGCTGATGATTTGCAGCAGCAGTTTGTTCTGCTCCGGCAAGCCACCACAGGCGACCATGTCGTGGACCTCCAGACCGGCCTTGGTGAACGTCTCGACGATCTTGCGGACACCGAACGCCGTCGCTTCGATGAGCGCACGATAGATATCGTGCCGTTCTGTTTTCGTCGTCAAGCCGAGTAACATGCCGCTGAGGTTTGGATCCATCAGCACACAGTGGTTGCCGCTCCACCAGTCCAGCCCCAGAACGCCGCACTGGCCCGGTTTCAACGCCCCCGCGCGCTCTTCCATCAGCCGTTGCACGGTGAGCCTTCGCCGCTCTGCTTCGAGGCGGATTTCCGTCGGCAGCGCCTCGCAGAACCACCCAAGCAATTCGCCGCCCGAAGTCTGACCCGCTTCGTAACCCCACGTGCCGGGCACGATGCCGTCTTCGACACAGCCGCCGACGCCCTCGATGTCGCGCCGTTCTTTCGCCAGCAGCACGTGGCAAATGCGCGGACCCGCCACCATGCAGAGCCGGCCCGGCTCGATCACACCGCAAGCCGGCACCGCCGCGTGGGCGTCCACAATACCCACAGCCACCGGCGTGCCTTCCTTCAAGCCCGTCAGCGCCGCGCCCTTGCGGCTGAGGCCGCCGGCGTTGGCGCCGATCTCATAGACCTCCAGCCCGCCGAGCTTCTCGTCGAGCAGGTGCTCCAGTTTCGGATGCAGAGCCTTGAAGAAATCGAATTGCGGATAGCCGCCCTTGTCCTTGAGCCACATCGCCTTGTAGCCGGCAGCACTGTTGTTGCGGCGCGAGTGGCCCACAAGCTGCCACACAATCCAATCGCTGGCCTCGATGAACTCGTCGGCGGCGTCGTAAACCTCCGGCGCTTTCTCAACGATCTCGAGCAGTTTGGAAAAAAACCAGCCGGCTGAGTAGCGTCCGTTGTAGCGCTTGAGAAACTCCTCCTGGCGCTGGCGGGCGACCTCATTGATGCGGTCGGCTTGCGGTTGTGCAGCGCGGTGGCTCCAGAGCTTCACCCACGCGTGCGGATTGGAGCGCCATTGCGGCATCAGGCAGAGCGGCGTGCCGTCGGATTCCACTGGCAGCAACGTGCTGGCGGTAAAACAGGTGCCGATGCCGATGATGTTCTCCGGGCGCACGCCGGCACGTTGCATCACCGCCGGCACGGCGGTCTTCAACACGTCGAGGTAGTCTTTCGGATCTTGCAGCGCGAAATTCGGCGGCAGATTCGCTGTTCCCGCGCCGTTCGGCAGTCTGTGGGTGATGACGCCGCTGGCATAGTGGTGAACCGCGCTGGCCACTTCCTTGCCGTCGGCGACGCGCACCAACAACGCGCGTCCACTCAAGGTGCTGAAATCCAATCCAAGAACGTATTTGGTGTTCATCGTTATTTACTACGGGCTGAATTATAGACCGTGAGCCGCGCGGAACAAGAACGGAGTGCGATGCGTAAAAGAAAACTTCAGATTCCAATCTCCGGGCATTGGGGGAACTCCAGCCACCCACCCCCGATTCCAAAAGTGGAACGCAAGCGCCGGGCGCTCTCACTGGATCGAGACCTGGAACTCCCCCGGCGCTTCGACGAACTCAATAGTGCTCAAACACCAGCCGCTGATGCGCGAAGTCAAACGTCGTCTTGAACTGCCGCATCAGCTTGTTGCCAAGCACACCGCAGATATTGTCCGGCACGGTGTGGCCGCTGACCTTCATGAACTGCAGCCGCCCAATCTTCACCACATTGACCACGAAGGGGGAGCCGACATACGAGCCGCCCACGCCGGTGATCCATCGCCGGTTGGCCGGAGGTGCTGACAGATCGAACAACTCCAACTCCTGTGCCACCTTCATCGGCACCATCATCTCGTCATCCGATCCCGTGTCGAGCATCAGGCTCAATGACGATTTCTTCTTGGCCTTGTTGATCTCGGCGCCAACCACAAGTTTGCCGTAAACCACATTGAACGGGATCTCATCGGCCAGCTTTTGCTTGTCGGGTTTGTAGTCACCGACGCGGCCGAGCGTCAACTGCCGCCGCCGCCAATCGAACGTCACCCACCGGAACCGGCCCAGTGTGGTCATCCCGATGATGCCGTTGTCCACGGTCTCGCCACGAAACATGCCCAGCCCGTATTGCCGGTATTGCTCGGTCAGCACCACCACCACCGAGTTATGGATCTCAATGCCGCCAAGCTGCATCTTCGACAACGCCCCGGGAAAAACAGCCTGCTCGCCGCCCACACCGCGCACCGTCGCTGTCTGGTTGCCGGTGTCGAACAGCGGCAACTTCAGCTTCTCCACCAGTGACGGTGAGAGCACGTCCGACGCCGCGCCCGTGTCCACCAGCATTGGCACGCGCACCTTGCCATTTAACACCACGTCCACCATGGCGTGTGTATCACCCCGGTTCATTGCGTCCGTCATGGGCAGCGTCGTCGTCTCCGCGCCGTCCAGCCACGAATGCGCCATATAGCTGATCGCGTTTTCGCCGACCTTCATCGCGCTAAAACCGACGATCTCCGGTTGCACACGCTGCGCCCGCATTTGCTCGACGCTGGTGGGTGGCAGCCGTTCCGAGCGCGCATCCTGCAACCCTGCGCAACCGCAAAGCGACAGCAACGCGACCGGCGCCGAACAAACGACGAAAAGACGAACGAGCGGGAAACCCGACGGACGGCTGGCGTCGTCCACTCCCCTGCGCTCGCTCGTTGGGACCGACATCGGTTAAACCTCTTTCACGCGCTCCGGTTTGCCGGTTTCCAGCGAGCGGCTGGCCGCCAGCACCACCGCGAGGCTCTTCGCTGCGTCCGCATACGTCGAGCGGACCAGCGCCGGGTTCTTTTCCCGCACCGCCTGCAAGAATCGCTCGATTTCAGTGACGTAGTAATCCTTTGGCGAGCCGGCGGTTTTCGCTTCGCCCTTGATGGTGCCATCGGCTTTGCCGGCGGCAAAGTCCAGCGATGCGCGGCTGTCAGCGGTGCGCAATTCCAACTGGCAAGTCCAACCCTTCTGTGTCCACGAATGGTAATGGCAACCCACCGCGCCGTTGGCGAGCCGGTAAGCCAGCGTGACCGTCTCCGGCACCGTCAGCGTCTCGCTCCGGGGCGTCAGTTGATTCGACCCGAAAGCGTGCACCTCCACAATCTCCCCGGCGACGAGGCGGATGATGTCCACCAGATTGATGGCTTGATCCAACAGCGGCCCGCCGCCCTGGTCCGCCAGCTTGCGCCACCCCAGCGAGTCCGGCTCGAACAACAAGCCGCACGCCATCTGCGACACCGCGCTCGTCACCACCTGTCCCTCGAACCACCGCTTGAATTCCTCCACCATCTCCGCGTGCCGATACATGAAGCCCACCGAATGAACCACGCCCGACTTCGCCACCGCCTCGGCAATCTTGCCCGCCGCCTTCAAATCCGCCGCCGGCGGCTTCTCGCAGAAGAACGGGAGGCCTTTCCGGCAACACAACTTGATCGGCTCCTCGCGCGCAAACGGCGGCGTGCAGATAAACATCACGTCAATCGGCTCCGCTTTCAACATCAGCGCGACGTCCTCGTAAGCGGCGCCGCCGTAGGTCGCGCACGCCGCGCTTGCCTTGGCGCGATCCGTGTCGCACACCGCCGCAACCGGTTTCTCGCCGAGCAAGCTCGTGAGTGTCTTGAGATGGCGCTGGGCCATTCCGCCTGCGCCGACAAAAGCAATTCGTAAATCCGCCATGTGTCCTTTCGTTGGAAACCCAACCTACTTACCAGACGCGTTCGCCGAGGTCACGCGAATCTTCCAAAACTGCTGCCGGCCTTCCGTCTGAGTTGACTTGGCGGGCGGGCGAACCTAAAACGACAGCGTGATTCAGACTGTCATTCTGATCCACGGCGGCTCGTTTCCGCTGATCCGTGACGCGGAGACGCTGGCGTGGACGCAGGGGTTCTGCGACATTGGGACGCGAAGGCAACTCAAGAAAACCGAGGCAGAGATCACGTGAACAGAACTCCAAACTTCAAACCTCAGACTTCAAGTTTCGAACGGCCGTGTCCAAGGGGACGAGCGTCTGGGCCGTGGGGCTTGAAGTTTCCCCGGAGTCTGGAGCTTGGAATCTGGAGGTTCCTCTATCTCTTTGCGGCAACGGCCATTTCTTGTTTGCTCTGCGCCGCTGCGGAACCCACCCCACCCGCCGATTGCCAGGGTTTCGACGAGGCCGCGGGTGTGTGGCGTAACGCGCCCTGCCGTGCGGGCATGCCACTGGGAGGCATCGGTTGCGGCAAGTTTGAGTTGCTGCCGTCCGGGTGGTTAGGGCGGTTCACCATCAATCACAACTGGGACCTGCCTCTGTGGGAGGAGCCGTTTGTGCCATCGCGGGGAACGTTTCTCGCCATCAATGCCAGCGACGGCGTGCGACGCGTGACGCGCTGGTTGCGGCGCGGCTGGTTGGAGAACGAACTGGCGGGCGCGGAACAGGTGCGATGCGTGGAGTTCCGCGGTGCGTTTCCGTTCGCCGAGGTGGCGTTCGTGGATGAGAGCCTGCCGGTGCGGGCGAGTCTGCGCGCGTGGTCGCCCTTGATACCCCATAACATAAAGGACTCCAGCCTGCCGGTGGCGTTCTTCGAGATGACGCTGGAAAATCCGCTCGCCCGGCCGCTGGAAGTGAGTGTGATGATGTCGCTGGAGAATTTCGTGGGCATCGGCGGCGTGCGCTTCCACGAGGGGAAGCAACGGTGGTATTTTGCCGACGGCAGTTCGCAATTGCCGGCGGTGGTCAGTGGCAGCACGTTGCAGGGGTTGACGTTTCGCAGCCCGCGCCGGTTTGAAGGCATCGGCAAGAATGTTTCCGGCGAATACCTGCTGCTGACCGACGGCCCGACGACCGACCGCGGCTGGGACGCGCTCGGCGACGGTCGGACGCTGGTGGAGGACTTCCGGCTCGATGGCGAGTTGAACGGGTTGAGCGTGACGGCGCGCGAAGACAAGGTGCGGCCGGCCGGCGCGCTTTGTCGCAAAATCCGGCTGCCGCCGGGATCCAGACAGACGATCTGTTTCGTCGTGGTGTGGTGGATGCCGGACCACGTCATGCTCGACGGAAAGAATCACGGTCATTTCTATCAGCGCGAATTCAAGAATGCGGAGAAGCTGGCGGCGTATGCGTTCGATCAACGCGAGCGGCTGGCGCGCGAGACCGACGCATGGGCCCGGCTGGTGCGTGAGTCGAACCTGCCCGCATGGCTGAAATCGCTCGTGCTAAACTCTGCTGCAACAGCATTCAGCAACACGCTGTTGACGCGCAACGGTGAGTTTGCCGTGATGGAGAATCCGGGCGGCAGCGAAGGAGCGCTCGGCGCGCTGGAAAAACGCTGGGGATCGGGCGTGTTCTGGCGGACGCTTTTTCCGGATCTGGATCGTCGCGAACTGGAGTTGTTCCGCGCGTGTCAGCAGCCCGGCGGCGAAATGCCGCGGCTTCATGGCAACGCATACCGGGGCATCGGCACCCCGAACGTCTGGCAGGGAATCACCGGCACGCCAGAGCCGGCTTGTGTCTATGTGACCGAGGTGCTTGCGCACTACCGTGCCACCGGCGATCGGAAGTTTCTCGACGCGGCATGGCCCGGCGTGAAGCGGGCGATGGCGTGGTTGCATCAGGCGAAAGCTTTATCGAGCTTCGGCCCGGCGGCGACCCGGGCGGCGATGACGATGGCGCGCATTGAGGAGGAGCCGGAACTTGTCCGCGATTATGAGACCGCGCTCGCCAGGCAACGCCAGCCAGAGAACGCGGATGTTTCGCCCGGCCACGGTCCCGGCAAGACGGCAGGGGCGGACACGGTTGCAGATCAGATGCAGCCAGGGATTTCGGAAAATGCGCGGCGGGTCTATGAGGTGATGTATCGTTACAACAAAAGCCCGTGGGGGTTGCCCACCCATCTGGATATGACGTTCGTAAATCCGCCGACGAGTCGCGAGTCTGACATGGGCGCGTTGGCAGCATGGATGTTGTTGCCGGCGGTGACCGGCGCGGCGCTCGACGTGCCCGGCCAGCGGTTGATGTTGTCGCCGCGATTGCCCGTGGGGATGAAGGAACTGCACACGCCGGTTTTCTGCGCGCGCTTCTGGGCGTGGCTCGATTACAGCGCGGAAGAATTCCGGCTGAGAATTGTCCGGCACTTTGGCGAGCCGCTGGAGTTGCGGGAACTGGCATCGGACGCGAGCGCCGCTGCGATCAAGCTGCCGGAGCCGTTCGTCGCGCGTGCCGATGCGTCGCTGGATCTGTCGCCGTGGCGCGAACAGTTGCGCGGACCGAATCACGAATTTCCAGTCGCGGACTCGAAAGTCCTGCGCTGGATGCGCGAGGGAGCGGGCACGTTGTTGTGGAGTGCGACGGCAAGCAGCGACGAGTTGTTCCCGCCGAGTGGAGCGTTCGACGGCTACCGCGAGACGCGATGGGAGACCGTCACGCAGGGGCGGACGTCGGATTGGTTCCAACTCGATCTTCGGCAGGTCCAGCAGCCGAAGCGCATCGAGTTGGATACGACGCCAGGCGTGCTGTTGCGTGTGGAGTTTTCGACGGACGGCAATCGCTGGCAACCGCTGCCGGCCGCACAGCCTGCCGGCACAAACGGTGTTTGGGGGGTGGATTGGACGGCTGGGCCGGTGCGGTTCTTGAAATTTGTGCCCTCACGAGACATGGAGCGGCAGTGGCAGATTTGGGAACTGCGAGTGAAATAGGCGGAAAAATCGGCGATTTATAACAATTTTGACATTTGGGTGAAATTTTGTTGACGCCACTACCGGTAGTGGTACGATGGAACAACAGCCCCTAAATACTGTGGTTGTTAACAAGTTATTCACTGTTTGGTGGTGAACAAATTCGGACAGGAGGGGGCCAGTGAGAGCCAAGCTAATTTTAGACCTGTTTTTTTGACTAAGGAGGAGATTCGATGATTCAGGCGAAGAACGCTATTCCTGTTGTTCGTAACTCGCATTTCAAACGCATGAGCAGCAAAAAGAAAACTATTCAAGGCAACGGCGACAGCGGGACTGGCGCCGGGTTGACTATCAAGCAGGTGTTCAGCACGGCAGGTGTTCATCCGTTCGAAGAACTGGAATGGGAACGTCGCACCGCTGAGATCAGCGACGATGGGGGCAAGGCGATCTTCAAGCAAGAGAACGTCGAGGTGCCGAAGAACTGGTCGGTCCTCGCGACCAAGGTGGTCGTCTCGAAATACTTTTACGGCGAGGTCGGCACGCCGGAGCGTGAAACCTCCGTCAAGCAGCTCGTTCATCGCGTCGCTCGTACGCTCGCTGATTGTGGCGTGAAAGACGGCTACTTCAAGACACCCGAGGACGGCGAGACGTTCTACCAGGAGCTGGCCTGGTTGTGTGTGAACCAGTTCGGCTCGTTCAACTCGCCCGTGTGGTTCAACGTCGGTCTGTATCACCAATACGGCATTGGCAAGGATTCCTGCCTCGGCAATTGGCATTACAACGCCGCCACCGGCGAAGCCCAGCGCGCCTCGACGCAATACGAGTTTCCGCAAGGCAGCGCCTGCTTCATCCAGAGCGTGCGCGACACGATGGAGGACATCATGCGCCTGGCCGGGAGCGAGGCGATGTTGTTCAAGTTCGGTTCCGGCACGGGCACCGACCTCTCGCCGTTGCGCAGTTCGCGCGAGAAACTTTCCGGCGGTGGCCGGCCGAGCGGGCCGCTGTCGTTTCTAAAAGTTTATGACCAGATCGCCAACGTCGTGAAGAGCGGCGGCAAGACGCGCCGCGCGGCGAAAATGAACACGCTGAAGGATTGGCATCCGGACATCCTGGAGTTCATCGAGTGCAAGGCGAAGGAGGAGCGGAAAGCCTGGGCGCTCATCGAGCAGGGCTACGACGCCAATTTCAACGGCGATGCCTACGGCTCGATCATGTATCAAAACGAGAACCTCACCGTCCGCGCCAGCGACGCATTCATGCAGGCGGCGGTTGAGGACAAGGACTGGGCCACGCATTGGGTGACGGATTCGAAGAAGGCCGGCCCGACCTACAAAGGCCGCGAACTGTTGCGCAAGATTGCCGAAGGCACGCACATCTGCGGTGACCCCGGAATGCAATTCGACGGCACTATCCAGCGTTGGCATACCTGCAAGAACACCGAGCCGATCCATTCCACCAACCCGTGCAGCGAATACGTCTTCATTGACAACACCGCCTGCAACCTTGCCTCGCTGAATCTGATGAAATTCCGCCACGACGACGGCACGTTCGACGTGGAGCGGTTCAAGGCCGCGGTGCGCATCTTCATCATTGCGCAGGAAATCATCGTGGACAACGCGAGTTACCCCACGAAGGAGATTGCGGAGAACTCGCACATCTTCCGCACGCTGGGCCTCGGTTACGCCAATCTCGGCGCGCTGATCATGGCCGAAGGCAAGGCTTACGACTCCAACGAAGGCCGCGCGCTGGCCGGCGCCATCACCGCCATCATGACCGGCCAGGCTTACGAAGTCAGCGCGGAGTTGGCGGCGACAAAAGGCCCGTTCTCCGGCTACCTCGACGCGCGTTGCGCGCACGTGTCGAAGCCGATTGGCAGGGACAATCGCGACTGCATGCTCGATGTGATCCGCCTGCACCGCAGTCATGTGGCGCAGATTGACGCGAGCTGCCCGAAAAATCTGCGCGACCATGCGCTGCATTGTTGGGACCGTGCGCTCGCGATGGGCGAGAAGCATGGCTACCGTAACGCGCAAGTCAGCGTGCTCGCGCCGACGGGCACCATCGCCTTCATGATGGACTGCGACACCACCGGCATCGAACCGGACATCGCGCTGGTCAAATACAAACTGCTCGCCGGCGGCGGCATCCTCAAGATTGTCAACCGCACCGTGCCGATGGCATTGGACGAACTCGGCTACAACGAGGACCAGGTCAAGGACATCATCGAGTACATTGATCAAAACGACACCATCGAAGGCGCGCCGCATTTGAAGGAGGAGCATCTGTCCGTGTTCGACTGCGCGTTCAAGGCGCAGAAGGGCACCCGCTCGCTCCACTACATGGCCCACCTGCGCATGATGGCCGCCGCCCAGCCGTTCATCTCGGGCGCGATCTCCAAGACCGTGAACATGCCGGAGTCGGCATCGGTCGAGGACATCATGACCACCTACATCGAGGGCTGGAAGCTCGGCTTGAAAGCCATTGCCATCTACCGCGACGGCTCCAAGCGCAGCGCGCCGCTTTCCACCAAGAAAGGCGGTGCCACCGGCGCCAAGGACGACAAGGACGAGGAGAGGGATGGCGTGCCGAAACCCTTCCGCCGTCGCATGCCGGAGACGCGCATGGCGGTTACGCACAAATTCGACATCGCGGGCCACGAGGGCTATCTGCACGTCGGGTTGTTCGAGGACGGCACACCGGGTGAGTTATTCATCACGATGGCGAAAGAAGGCAGCACCATCGGTGGTTTGATGGACACCGTCGGCACGTTGACGAGCCTCGCGTTGCAATATGGCGTGCCCATCGATGCGTTGGTCAAGAAGTTTGCCCACCAGCGTTTTGAACCGAGCGGTTTTACCAAGAACCCCGACATCCGCACCGCCTCCAGCATCGTAGACTACGTCTTCCGTTGGCTCGGCTGTCAGTTTATCCCCGGCTTTCGCGAAGCGACCAATCCCGGAGCCGGCCAGCAGGAATTGCCGATGAAGGAGTTGGAGGAAGCCATCAAAAAAAAAGTGAACAGGCCCGTGCCGGAACTGCCACGCGTGGATGACGTGTCGGAGTCGGTGCGAGCCGTGGCACTGGAGGCCCCGAGAGGCAATGGCAAGGCGCGCGTGAAGACACTGAGTGATTCCGTGTCGCACTTCATGAAAGACGCGCCGACCTGTCCGAACTGTGGTCACATCGTTGTGCGCAACGGCGCGTGCTTCAAGTGCCTCAACTGCGGCGAGAGCCTCGGTTGCTCCTGAGCAGGCTCAAATCCTTCCACTTCAAACAGGCGAGGCCGGGGAGAAATCTCCGGCCTCGTGTTTTGGATCCCGGAACTGAAATGGACCGCCGTGCCAGCACCCCTGCCGGCTCAACTTCGATTTCCGGGTTCAGGCAGGCGGCGCTTGTTGCCGGCCCAGCACGAGCTGGCCGATGATGGCCGCGGCTTCGTCAGACGTGACGACATCGGTGTTGATCACCATGTGGTACAGCGACGGGTCGTTGATGTCCTTGTTGAAATGACGTTTCAGGTAGTGACTGCGTCCCAGATCGGTTTGCTTGACGTATTCCGCCGCTTGCTGCGGACTGAAGCTGTAGTATTCCTGGCAGAATTTGATGCGTTTCTCCAGGGAGCCGACCAGCCGGACATGGGTGGCGTTCGGGACAAAACCAATGATGACGTTGGCGCCACGGCCCACGAGAATCACGTTGCCCATGTGCGAAAGGCGAAGAATGGTTTCGCTGGTCTTCTCCACCAACGTCCAATGCGACGGATGCAAGCCGAGCAATTCCTCAATCGTGTCCTGCACCTCCGAGTATTTGTCCTCCGGCATGAACTTGGCGACATTCTCAGAGAGTTGGTGATCCTCCAGAACCTTCTGCACGAGCTGCTTGTCGAACATGGTCCAGGGACAAGGCGCGTGCAGGTCATGTTCGCGAAGATATTGCACCACCTTTTGTGCCAGTGTGACGCCGCCCGCGCCTGCCTGGCGCGAGATCGTGACGACTGGCGGGGTTTCCTTCTCGCGGCGTGCCCAAGCGACACTCTCGGCCCGTTTTGCCTGGCAGTCTATGTAAGACCTGCAAACCTCAGTGGGAATTTTGAGTTGCATGGTTGGGTCTCCAAAACGTGTTTCTTTTTCTCTCTCCCTACCCTGCGTTCTACCTATTATATACGTCTCCCAAGGCGGTTTCGCAAGTTTCAGGCGGCGATTCAAACGGGGTTCGCGGCTTCCGCAATCACCCCGTAATCCGGTTTTGCTCGACGGCCACGCCGCTCCGCTCCAAAATGAACACCACGACTGAGCCATGAAAAACTCCGCCCCTCCGACAACCGCCACCGGCCTCGACAAGATGCTGGCGAAGGTCTGCGTTCTCTGCCCCGTTTGCCGTCAGGCGCGCAAGAAGCAACGCGGCGTCGCCTTCAAGATGGTCCAGACCGTTGAGGTCCATCTCTGCCCGTTTTGCAAAGCCTATGAGCGCGTCCACGGCCGCAAGTCCCACGAACCGGCGTCCCACTAGATGATGCCCGTCGTCTTGAGCCCATGAGCGCCTTCGCCAATTTCTGGAACCGTGTCCGCTACAGCAGCTGGGCGCCGTTCTATGACCTCATCGCCCAGCACACCCGGTCGATGCGCTGTCGTTCCCTGGCGCAGCTCAACCTCCAACCCGGCGAGCGCGTCCTGATCGTCGGCGCCGGCACCGGCCTTGATCTTGATCTCATCGCGACCGGCCCGATCGTCACCGCGACGGATCTTACACCGGCCATGCTGGAGAGACTTCGCCGCCGTGCCGCCCGGCTCGGCCTCGCCGTGGATGCTCGTGTGATGGACGGTCAGGCGCTGGAGTTTGCCGACGAGTCGTTCGATGCCGTCATTCTCCATTTCATCGTTGCCGTCATCCCCGATCCGGTTCGTTGCATGCGCGAAGCGGCGCGCGTCCTGCGTCCCGGCGGCCGCGCCGTCATTCTCGACAAGTTTGCCCCGGACGACGGCCCGTTGCCGTTGTGGCTCCGCCTGCTGAATCCGCTCGCCAGCGTTCTTGCCACCCACGTCAATCGCCGCCTCGGCCCGCTGCTGGCTGGTTCCGGTCTCCGTGTCATTCACCGGGAGCCTGCGGCGCTGCGAGGTTTCTTCCAGATCGCGCTCGCGATGAAGGATTAGCCGAGCACGTGTTGCAGGGCGTCGCCGAGCTTTGGAAAGCGAAACGGGAAACCGCTTGCCAGCAGTTTCGCGGGTTCCGCGCGCTGGCTCGCCAACAACAGCGCATCGGCCATTTCGCCTAACGCCAGCCGCAACGCAAATGCCGGCACCGGGCACACCGCCGGACGGTGTAGCGCGCGGCCGAGCGTCTTCGTGAACTCGCGGTTCGTCACCGGCTGCGGCGCAACAACGTTGACCGGACCGCGCAGTGTTTCGTTGGCGAGCGCGTTGCTGATCACACCGACTACATCGTCAAGTGCGACCCAACTCATCCATTGCCGCCCGTCGCCAAGGACGCCGCCGAGGCCGAGCCTGAACGGTGTCAGCATCTTCGCCAGCGCGCCACCGGTTGCGCAGAGGATGACGCCAAAGCGGAGGTTGACGACGCGGATGCCCGCGTCCACCGCCGGCTTCGTTGCTGCTTCCCAGTCGCGGCACACCTCCGCCAGAAACCCGGTGCCCGACGCGCTCTCCTCGCGCAGCACTTCATCGCCGCGGTGGCCCTAGTAACCGATTGCCGAAGCGCAAATGACGACGCGCGGCGGTTGCGCAAGCTTCGCGACGGCTTCACAAAGCCGCCGCGTCACCTGCACGCGGCTGTCGCGAATTCGCGCCTTCTTCTCCGGCGTCCAGCGCCCCGTCGAGATGTTTTCGCCGGCCAGATGCACCACCGCGTCGTGGGCTGCCAACTCCGGCCACGGCTGCGAATGGGAAAGCCGCGTGATGGTGTGGCTTTCGGCGGCCAGCCGCGGCGCGAGCGCCGAGCCGACGAGCCCTCCCGCACCTGTAAGCAGGATGTTCATGAAAAAGTCCTTTCTACAACGCACCAATTTGCGCGATGTAGGCCTTGCTGTCGAATTTCCGCGACGTGCTGGCGAAGGACATGTAGCGCACCATGCCGTAGATTGGCCGCACCGGCCCCCACGCGCGGTCATGTTTGCCGGCGACGGCCCACGCGATGCCCGCGTAACCGTTCGGGTCGCGGCCGTCGAGTTCGTAACGGTCGTTGAGCCTCACGGCGATGTCGAACGCTGCCTCCGCGCTCGGGCTCCACTCCAGAATCTTCTTCGCCCAATACATTCGCACGTAGCCGTGCATCCAACCGGCGAGGACCATCTGCCGCTGCGCGGCGTTCCAGAGCGGATCATGTGTTCTGGCGTTTTCGAGTTGGCGCTCGGTGTAAACGTAGGGCCGCGGGTCGGGCGCGTGCTCACGCAGCGTCCGCAGCGCCCACGGCTCGGCGGACCCAATCGAATCATAGCGCGGGTTGTAGCGGACGAAATTCACCGCCAGTTCACGGCGCACAATCATCTGCTCCAGAAACGCGTCGCGATCCGCCGCCGGCGCACCCGCGTCGCGCACCGCCAGCGCCACCGTGCGCGGGCCGATGTGGCCGAAGTGCAGATAAGGCGAAAGCTGGCTGGTGCCGGCGAGCGCCGGTTCGTTGCGTTGCGCTGCGTAGCTGACGAGCCGCTGAGTGATGAACTGGCGCAGAGCCTTCAGGGCCTTGTCTGTCCCGCCGCGAAGAGCCGCCACCGGTTGCGTCGAGCGGTCGAGAGGAAAGCCGTCGAGCAAATCATCGGTTGTCGACAGCGAGCGTAAACCGCGCGGGGCCTTCCAAACGACCCGTGGCTTTGGTTCCGCGCCCGGCGCGAAGAACTTCGGCAGCAGCGCATGGATGCGCGACCGGATGGTGCGTGCCGCAAACTGTTCCTTCACAAGAAGTTTCGACGGCACGATGACATCGGCGTCCACCGTCCAGAACGGCACGTGCAGCTTCCTCGCGAGTTCCTGCCGCCAGCGTTCCGGTTCGCGGAGCGGGTTCTCGTCGCCGACGACCAGCGACGCGCGCGCCTCCTCGCAAAATGCCGCGAGGTTGCTGTCGGGATGGCGGCGCAGCACAAAACCGACGTTGCGTTTTGCGAGCCGCGCCGCCGTGTCGGCCAGCGCCTCGACCATGAAGTGATAGTGCCGCCAGTTCGCGTTCGGATACGACACGAGCGCGAAGAAAACGACGACCGGTTTGCCGAGGATGTTGGCGGCTTCGATGGCTGTGTCGAGCGCGGGATTGTCCACCGCTCGTTGCGCGCGCTGCATCCAGTAAACCACACAACGCCCCTCCGCGGCGGGCGTGCCGCCGTGGCGAATGGTGACACGGGCGTCCTGAGCGAGGTCGTCGAACGTCATACACTCCGATCCACGATGTTCAAATCCAGGGACTTCGCGAGGCGCATGGCCCCGGCTGTTTCACGGATTTGCTCGGGGCGCTTGGCGCCGCACAAAGCCGCCGCCACGCCGGGACGTGAGATGGCCCACGCGATGGCCAACTGCGCCACCGAACAACCAGCGCGCGCCGCGATCGCGCGCAGCCGCTCGACTTCGGCAAGATTCCTCGTCCA
This sequence comes from Verrucomicrobiota bacterium, assembly GCA_016235595.1. Classification (GTDB taxonomy): domain Bacteria; phylum Verrucomicrobiota; class Verrucomicrobiia; order CAIQCK01; family CAIQCK01; genus CAIQCK01. The sequence goes on along the minus strand of JACRJX010000032.1, from coordinate 98,093 downwards.
CGCATCCCCCGTAAAAAGCGGCGACTGGCGCCGCCAGTCGCCCGCCGGGAAAACGTGATCACGCGTGAACTTGCCCGTCAGCAGGCCCATCGCCAGCGGCTCGTAGGCCACAACGCCCACGTTGTGCGCGCGGCACCACGGCAGGATGTCCGCTTCGATCTCGCGCTGGAACCAGTTGTAGCGAACCTGGCACGCGACGACGGGACACTCGGCAGCGAAGGTTTCCATTTGCGCCACCGAAAGGTTTGAAACGCCCACGGCTTGTGTTTTTCCTTCGGCGAGCAGTTCGCGGAAAAGGCGGGCGGATTCGGCGAGTGGCGCGTCGTCCGCCGGGGCGTGGAGGTAAAGCAGTTCGACCGCATCGGTTTCAAGACGCCGGAGGCTTTCCTCGAAATGCCGGCGGAGCAGTCCGGGATTTCCGGTCCGCTTCAGCACGCCGTGCTCGTCCCAGTAAACACCCACTTTGGTTGCCAGCACGACCTGTCCCCGCCGGCCGCGGATCGCGCGGCCGATGAGCCGCTCGCTCTCGCCGTCGCGGCCGTAGGCGTAAGCCGTGTCGAGATGGTTCACGCCCGCGTCAAGCGCAGCGTGGATCACCGCCACGGCCGTTTCCTCGGTGATCGCGCCGCTGGTGATTCCGGCGAGCGGCCAGCAGCCCAATGCCACAGGCGAGACAGCCAGTTCGGAGAGAGAGGTTGGTTTTGTCATGACTTACGGAGTCTTTCCACTCATCAGCCAGTCGAGGTTGAACCGCGCGAACACGGCAGCCTCGTAGGCGTGTTTGTCGCCAGTTTCGTAGAAGACGCCTATCGTGCCGTCGGGAAGGACAGCGACACAGGAATAGGCACTTGGGCGCGGATCGAGCAAGCGCGACACGGGCCAGGTCTGCCCTTCGTCGAAGCTCGCGCGCACGGTCATCTTCTTGCGTTTGACGCTGGCGGGATTGGAGAAGAGGATGACGCTCTTGTGGCCGTCACCGGGCCATGAATAGCGGCGGATGCTGGCCTGGCAGATCGGTTCGATGAGCTCCGGCACATGGCGCTGGCCGGCCCACGTCGCGCCACCGTCGCCGCTGATGGCCTGCTGGCGCGCGTGATGGGTCTTATCGTAGTTGCGCATGTTGAGCAGCAGACGGCCGCCCGACAGTTCGACGACTTCGCATTCATTGACCTTTTCCTGCGGCGTGCGTCCGCCGAGCTTCCAGCTTTGGCCGTGGTCGTCGGAGTAAATGACGTGGGAATAATAGCGGTCGGTGCCGGCCTCGATATGATCGCAGGGGATGACGAGCCTGCCTTTGTGCGGACCGTGCTCGATCTGGATGCCCGCGCCGGGACCGGTGGCATACCACGTCCAGTTCGTCTGCTTCACATCGGCGGTAATCTCTCGCGCCTTCGCCCACGTGAGGCCGTCGTCGGTGGAACTCGTGACGAACACGCGGCGCGTGTCTCTGCTGGTCTGCGCGACGATCTTCGGCTCGGGATCGTCGCCGCGGTTCCATGTCATCAGCAGCCAGATCGTGCCGGTGTCGCGGTCCACGACGGGACATGGGTTGCCGCAGACGTTCGGGCCGTCGTCCCAGATCGTTTGCGCGGCGGACCACGTCGCTCCGTTGTCTGTGCTGCGCTTGACCCGCATATCAATGTCGCCCGTGTCGCTGGAGTTGAGCTTGCGGCCTTCGGCGAACGCCAGCAAGGAGCCGCGCCGGGTGACGAGCAGCGCGGGAATGCGATAGGTGTGATAACCGTCCACGCCGGAGACGAAAACGTTGGTCTTCGCGAGCAGGCCGGCGACCTCGGGCAACGTCGCGGCGGCCTTGATCGCGGCCTTTGTCGGCAGTGTTTCCAGGTCGGATTCCTTGATCGTGAGATGCAGCGCGCGTTTCCAGCGATGCGGCATGAAGAGGTGCATCGTGTCATCGTCGGGGAACGCGTCGAGATAGGAGCACTGGTAATTGAACCACGCGTTTGGCTCGGTCTCCCCGAGCGCATTGGCCAGCACGAATCGCGGCTCGGTCCACGTCCCGCCGCCGTCGCGCGAGAGGCTGACCCAGAGTTCGCTGCGGTCCTTCATGCCTTCCATCTTCGCTGTAAGGCCGGTGTATTGTGTCTGCGCATGGCGGTTGTGGTGGAACGCGGCGAGAGTCTTGCCGTCGCTGAGATGGAACAGCATCGGCGGCGCGTCGGGGTGAACAAGGGGTGTCGGCTTTGGATCGGTCCAGGTCTTGCCGTCGTCGCTGCTGCGCGCGGCCCAGAGATGGCCCTCCGGTGTGCGAAACATCGCGAGCACCTTGCTGCCGCCGAGGTTGATGGGGCGGCCTTCGTCCATGCGGTTGAAACCCGGCACGAACCAGCCGTTCGGCCGTTTGTCGGGCAACAGAGTCCAGGACTTGCCGCAATCTTCCGAGCGCAGCAGGAACTGGCGCGTCAGCAGCGGTTTCACCGACCAGTCGCCCAGATGCGAGCCGATGAGCCACGCGCCGCTGTCGGTCTCGCACATCCGCATCACCGACATGCCACGGAAATCCGGGTCGTTGACGGGCCGGATGAGTTGCACGTCGGACCACGTGCGCCCGTCGTCGTCGCTGAAGCGGAAACCGATGGGCGCGTTTTCCTGCTGGCCCTTCGCCACGGAGAACTCCTGAAAGACCGGCTGCGTGCCGAATGCGTAGATGCGCTTTGTGCCACGTGGAATCAGCGGCACGAAGCCGTGCTGGTTGTAATCAATCTTGAACGCCGGTTTCGGTGCGCTCCACGTCCGGCCCTTGTCGGAGGATCGCATGGCCATCAGGTCGTTGACCTTGTTTGTCTTGCCGCCATAGTGATCGCCCTCGGGGAACATCAGCAGATAATCGCCGCGCGGCGTGAGGGTGGCGCGCGTCTCGAACAGGTGCGTCTTGCTTTCGTGGACAAGCTGGCCGTCCACCTGCGGCGCAGTGACGAGGCCGAGCGTCTTGCGGAAGACCAGAGTGCCTGGCGGATCCGTCGGATCAAACTTCACGCCACCCACGCTGGTCTCGGCGGCCGGGCCTGCCTTGGGCAACGCAGCGTTCAATGCGGCACGGTCCTCGACGAGCTTGCCCGTCGCGGCGAAGTCATGGACGCGCATCGTCGCCCGCCACGGACGCAGGCCGAACACGCCGACGGGGCCGGTCTTGAACGGCAGCGTCACGATATCCTTGCCCGCGAGCCGCAGCGTGAGGTTCTTGCCGGTGCGAGTCACTTCTGCGACGACGGGCTGGCCGGGCGCAATGAGTCCTTCGCTCGAACCGACGGAGCGCGAGCGCCCGAGGTCCGGTCCTTCGACGAACAGTTTTGGGCCGCGCCCATCGAAACCGAAATGATTTCCGCCAAAAACCAACGAGGCGGCCGTGCCGTTGAGTTTGTTCAGGCTGAACCGCGCTGTGATCTTGAAGTCACCCTCGCCAAGCACTTTTGCGGCATAGAGAAAGTTGCCGACGCCGGCGCACTCGATCCAGCCCTTGCCGCGCTGCCATTTGCGGCCCGCCTCGACGACGGCCAACGGCCGGCCTTGTTTGACGAACTGGACGGGTTCGGCGTTTGTGGCCGATCGGACCGGCGCTGCCGACAAAGCCAGCAACAAGCCCGCGACCGGCATCCATCCGTTACGCACGTTCATTCCTTCTCCTTTACTTCTCCCGGCTGTCGGCGATTGGCCGGTGACGCGGCACGCGCGCGCCAAAATCGCCGAGGAAGTTCCACATCGTCCGCTTGTTCAAATCCACCTCGGCCACGGCCACCGTGCCCCACTCCTTCGCTTGCGCAATTGGGTCGCCGCTGCGGTCGAACACGGCAGAGATCATCCAGTTTCGCGAAACGTCCTCGTAGGTACTGCTGACGAGATAGACGTTGTTCTCGCAGGCACGGGCGCGGGCCAGCAACGGGTTGCAACCCCAGACCGGCCACGCGATCACCTCCGCGCCGCGTTTGGCCAGTTCGCGCGCCGGCTCGGGGAAAAACCCATCGTAGCAAATCATCATGCCGACCCTGCCGAAGCGCGTCTGGAACACCGGATAATCATCGCCCGGCGCGACGCCCGCCTCGACCTCCTCACGCGGCAGGCAGACCTTGCGATACTTGCCCACAAGCCGGCCGTCGGGGCCGATGAGCACCGCCGCGTTGTAAATCAGATGGCCGGCGCGCTCGTCGAGGCTGAAGACAATATAGAAATTATGCTGCCGCGCCAACGCGCCGAAATACTCCGTGGACGGCCCTGGCACCGGCTCGGCCACTTCCTCGGATTTCTTGTGGAGGTTCGCCGAGGGCGCGATCTCGCCGAGCACCACAAGATCGGCTTTCTGCCGCGCAGCCTCCGCAAGCAACGGAGTGAAAAACCGCCAGTTGTCTTCGCGCGTCTTGCCGCCGCGCGGCACGAAATGAATCGTCGCGAGCCGCGCGACGCGCGGCGCTGGAGGTGCGACCTCGGCGAGCGAGACTTTGCTCCAGCGCACCTCGGCGTTGGCGGCCCACTGCAAATGCAGTTCGACCTTCGCCTGCGTCGCCTGCGAGGGCACGAGGTAAGTGTCGGAGATTTCGGTCCAGCCGTCGGCGCGAGCCGGCTTCGTCGTGGGGAACTCCGCCGACGCCATCGGTTTGCTCTTGCTGACGAGATAACCGCTCACGGTTGGCTCATCGCTCGGCACTTGCCGGCCCGCGGCATTCTGCCACATCAAGCGCACAGCAACGCTGCGCCGCGGCAAGGCGACGTTCGTGGCGCGAAAGAATGCCTCAAAGCGCCAGTGCTTGCCTCCGGTGACCGGGAAGGTTTTCGTCCAACAACCGTCGAGCCCGTCGCGACCGTCGCTGCGAATGATCAGCGCGGGCTGTTCGTCGAGACCCGCCGCCGGCTCGCAGGCAAACTGCGGCGTGATTTCGTCGCGTGGCGCTGCCGTCGTCCAGCCGGCGGGAATCACCGGGGAATCGGCTGCGTTAGCGGACGCGGCGCCGGACAACACGAGGCAGGACAGAATGATCACAGGGAGTTTCATCGTTGGTTTCCTTTTTACATTCATTCGCCGCTATTCAATCGGAATGCCGTGCACAGCGGCGGGGTTGGTGAAGAAGAATTCCTTCATCACAGCCGCCGCCGCGTCGAAATCATTGTGCAGTGGCGAATACCGGTCGGCGACAAGCTCCGCGAGCGCGTCGGCGACACCGAGACGCACCGAGACGTATTTCGCAGCGATCATTTCCACGAATCGGGCGTCGGTGAACCCGCAGGCGATGGACTTCAACGGCCCCATGCTGAGCTGGTCGCGCACCATCCGCGCGATCTTGTGCCGGCGGAAATAGTGCCACCACGGCCCGGCGGAAACGTTGCCGACCTGTTTGGCGGCGTTAGCCATGTCATTATAGAGCATCTCGTGGGCGGAGATGTATTCAAAGTGGACGTGCGGATAGCGTGCCCACACCGGATACTCATCCTGCGGCAGATTCGGGATGTATTCCGGGAAGGACTGGATTTCCCGCGCCCAATCCATGAAATGCCGCGCGCCGCCACAGAGCTGGAGGCAGACGCCGAACCGCGCGCCGGCGTCCTTGCGTTCCTTGCCGATGTCGTTGAGCGCTTCCAGCATCGCCTCGGCGACACACGCGATCACCTGCCGGCGGTTCTCGCCGTCCAGTTGCGCCCGGTGATGGGCAAGCGCCCAGTCCACGACCGCCTTCGAATACGGCCGGCTGAACCGCCAGTCCTGCGCCTGAAAACCGTCCACATAGAGAACGCGGCTCTTCGGGTTGCTCTTCGGGCTGCGCAGGATTTTCCAGAAAAACTCGCGCGTCGCCTCCTGGAGCGCCGCCACGTTGCCTAGCTCGCGCTCGAAATACTCTTCGAGGTGTAGGATGTATTTCTCGGCCTCGAACTTGTGGCCCTGCGTGAACAGCCCGAAATCGGTGGCGCGGTCGGGCCAGATCAGCCCGTTGAAGTCGAACATGTTCCACGCCTCCGGATGTGTGCAATACGCGAGGTTCACGTCCCGCGGCCGGACCGGCGGCATCAGCGGCACCTTGTCGCGGTTCTCAATGCTCGTCACGTAGGCGCGGACGTTGTGGTCCTTGAGGACTTTTTCGGCGAACCGCGGATCGTTCCGCTCGGCGGCGATGGCGTCGGCGACGATGTCGAGGTTCTTGGGATCGAGCGGGTCCAAATCTTTCGGCACGCCGCGATAAAGCCGGAACATGTACCGGAGCCACCCGGCGTATTCGGAATAGCGGCTGTCGCGGAGCTGTTCCAATAGTACTTTTGCGGCGGCGCGGCGTTCCTTCTCGGTGTTGGACCCGATCCGCGCGATGGCGTCGTTGAGATGGTTGTCCGCGCCCTCGACGATTTGCGCGAACCATGAGTAGAACAACCCGTGCGTCGCGTCGGTCATCGTGCGCCGCGCCAGCCGCCCGCGCCGGATGCCCTCCTCGACGACACTGCGAGGCGGTTTGTTCACGGACGCCTGTGTGCCGGCGAGATTGCCCGCCGCGAGCTTCTTCGTAAAACCGGTGATGTCATCCTGGACGTGCGTGTGGGCGTCAATGACCGGCGTGGCCATCGCCAGTTCGTACAACTTCTCGCGAACCTCGTTGATGTTCATGGTTGGGTCACTTGATAATTCTCAGCAATTGGGATCGAGCTATTTCACCGCTTCGGCAGCTCGCAGTGGGCAATCGCCCACACGCGCAGATTGGGAACTGTAAACTCGACAAAACCGCCGTCAGTCCTGGCTGGCAACGCGGTATCGGGCTTGCCCGGCTCGCACAGCGTCAACGACCCGGCGGTGGCGCCCTGGGGGAGACGAACGCGAACCTTCACGTCTTTCTTTTCCACCAACGTATCCGTGTCGAGGTCGCAATCGTAGTTGAGCAGATGGACGATCAGCCGGTTGCCACGCAGAACCGGATTGATGGCCACGGTTGGGGGCGCGCTCGTCTCCAGCACCGGCGTCAGTCCCGACATCGCCTTTCCGAACGCGGTTGCGATTTGTTTGAAGTCATCGGTCTGCGAAATATCCGACGGTCCGCTCGGCGCGATCACGCAACGCAGCGAAGGCTTGCCGCTGCGCGTTACGGTCGCGTCACGTTGGAATCCGCTCTGGTGCGGTTGCCAGTCGCCCAACAGGTTCCGGTCCTTGCCCTGTTCGCCGACAAACACATCGTCGAACCAGACCTGGCCCGTGCGCCGGCGGAAGAGCGCGAGCGCGTCCACGGTCTTCACCGGTTTGTCCACCTCGACAACGCCCTGGGCCAGTTGCCAGTCGTGCGTGCCGCCCGCGAAGTTGGCCGTCTGCGCCCAAAGGCTGGAACCGTCCTGAAAAGTGATGTCGAGGTAGATGGCGTAGTCGCTGTCAGCCGGGCCGCTCACATGATCGGCTTTGCTCCAGCCGCGGAACGTGATGGCGCGCGGCGCGGTCTGGTTCAACGTGAGCCGTTGATGGGCGCCAGCCTCCGCTTTGATCTTTGCCCGCAACGCCCGCTGCAACGCTTCCGGCGCGTTGCCGATCCGGATCATCCGGCCGTCAAAATCGCCGTTGAGCGACGGCTGGGAGCACTGGCGGTAATGCTCGTCGCGAACCGCGAGATCGCCGCTGATGATCACGCGACCGCCGTTGAGCGCGAACTGACGCACCGCCCCGGCTTGTTGCCGGGTCATGCACTCGGCGTTCGGCAGCACCAGCACTTTGTAACGGCCCAGCGTCGCAGCCAGTTCGTCGTCGCTCCAATAGTCCGGCGAGCCGAACACCACGACGTCATAGGGCGTGCGCAGTCGCTCCAGCGCGTGACTCATGCCTTCCAAGTGTCCCGCCTGCCGTTGATAAAGTCCGTTGCCGGAGCCGAACTGCATCGCGCTGCAAACCTTGTAAAGGAACGACGGCACCGAATAAACCAACGCCACATCCGCGCAACTGCGATGCACGCGTGTCAGCAGGTCCTTATGGGCGCGGGCGAACTGCGCGGAGGAGGCGATGGCCTCGCACACCTTCGGGGTTGGCGTCACGATTTGCGTGCCGGTCGCCTTCGACCAGAAATAATTGTTGATGAGAAAGTAGGGCGTCGTCTGGTTGGCGAAGCATTCCGCGACAAAGATCTCCGAACCGACGACCTGTTCCATCGAATGCTGGGTCGGGAATCCCCAGACCCAGACGGGCTTCGCGTGCCGGCCGGAGGCGCACTGGACTTTGTAGCCGAGTGTCAGCCGCGCAGCCGGATAAGCTCGCTGGGTCCATTGTTCGAGAAAGACGACGTCGTTGGGCTGCGACAGGAGCACGCTCGACCATGCGTTCATGTTGGCGCAGCCTTGGTTGCCGCAGACCGGCATGCCGCGCACCGCCTTCGTTGCGGACACGATGTCGCGCCACGCGTCGAGGTTCGATGCGAACTGAAAGTCCTCCCACGCGATGACGATCGGGTCGTCGAGTGCAGCCGCAATGCGGGCATTGCCCAGCAGCTTGCGATCGAGCACATAACGCGCGATGTCGAAGTTATTCACGTCGCTGACACCCAGCGCGCGCAACTCGTCGGCCGTGAAGCGCGAGGCGAGTAGCTTGCGCACGCCGGCTTTGCACCCGCGGCAATAGCAGCCCGGCGCGGTGATGCCGACGGGCACGCCGATGTTGTCCTGCCGCACAACGGCGACGCCAGCGCGTTTGGCAAGACCGACCACACTGTCCTTCTGCAACTCGTGCCACTTGGGCGCATTGTGGCAGACGTTCCATCGCGTGCCGCCCTTGCCCTCCCCACCCCACGCCAGATGCCGGATCGGGTTGCCGTGGATGTCCATCGCCACGCCGTGCTCCTCGTCCACAGCCCAGTCGGTGTGGAAATGCCGCTCCCACTCCCTGCCCTTGGATTCGTATTCCTGATACTCGATGCCGCCGGCGATGACGCGGGGGAAAAAACGATGCGCGCTCAGCGCGCTCTTTTTCATTCCCTGGAAGACGCTCCACTCCGCCAGTTCCGGCTGAAAATCATTGAGCAGGCTCTCCAGCGTCGTGCCCGCCGGCAGCGAGTTGGTCTTCATCGGCCCGACCATCAGATTCGTCACGTCTTTGATCCAGTCGGCCGGCTCCTCCGCGCACGAAACGGTTGGCAGCGACAACACGCCGCAAATGACGCCGAGGACTACAGACTTGGAAACATTGATTTTCATGGCCGCGTCACGGGATGGTTTTCAGCAACTCGTCGTATTTCGGAATTCCAACCGCACCACCAACGTGGCGGATGCACGCAGCCGCAGTAGCAGCGCCGACTTTCGCAGCCGCCGCGTCGCTCAGGCCGTTTGCGAGACCTGCGATGAAGCCAGCGTCGAAACAATCGCCTGCACCCGTGGTGTCCACGATTTCCGTCGCCACCGACGGCACACGAAGCATTCCCGTTTCGTTTGCCACCAGACAGCCGTCCTTGCCGAGCTTTAACACGACCCGGCTCGCGCCTTTTTCGCGCAACGTCCGGGCGATCTCCTCGGGCGTCAGGCCCGGATAGATGTGCAGCATGTCGTCGTAACTTGGCATCACCACATTGCAGTGTGGCAGCGCGGCTTCGAAGATCGTCCGGTTGGGTCCAAGTCCGAAACACTCGTCGAGCAGTGTGATGACACCGCGCTTTTGCGCTTCACCGAGCAACTTCGGAGCGGCTGGGTCGAGTGCCGGCAGCACGAACATGTCCTGATAAAACAAGAACTCGCAGTCGCAGAGCGCGTTCAGATCCAGGTCGTTCGCTGAAAACGTCAGATTGCAGCCGGGCGTGTGGATGAAGGATCGGTCACCGTCGGGATGGACGCCGACGAAAGTGAACGGCGTGGTTTCTTTTTTCGAGACGCGGATATTTGCCACGCCGACGCCGCTCCTGGCGAGTTCCTGAAGCAGGAACGCGCCGTTCATGTCGCCGCCGACCTTCGAGAAAACCGCCGTGGAGACGCCGAGCTGCGCCAGCGCCGAGCCGGTGTTGGCCGCGCCGCCGCCGGGCAGAAACTTGATGGACTTGGTGTTGACCTGTGTCTTGATCTTCGGAACGGGATACTGCGGCAGCGGACCGCTCAGCGCATCCACCACCAACACGCCGATGCAGTGAACCTTGGCCATCTTGTCCTCCAGCGGTTGCCGTTCACCGCGCCTTGCCCGCCGCACCGGTGAGCATGATCCATCGCTCCGCGACCTTCGCAATCGCCGGCTTGGTCGCGCCCAGGAGGGTTGGCAGCCAGCCGGTCCGGCCGCCGGCGTGTTGTTCGGCGTAGGCGTCGCGGAAGGCTTTGCAGAGTTCGCTGGCGACGTTGACCTTCGCCATGCCAAGCGACACCGCTTTGCGGATGTATTCCGGCTGCGTGCCGGAACCGCCATGCAGCACCAGCGGCACGCCGATCGCGCGGCGGATTTTTTCCAGCCGCGCGAAATCGAAGACCGGCAGCTTGGTGTAGATACCGTGCGCATTGCCGATGGAGACTGCCAGGGCATCCACGCCGGTCAGTTCGGCATAGCGCACCGCTTCGGCGGGATCGGTGAGCGTGGAGCTTTTTCCGCCCTCGACGGTCGAGCTGTCCACCTTGCCAACGGAACCAATCTCGCCCTCGACTGTCACACCTTTGGGATGCGCCTTGGCGACGACGGCCTTGAGCGCTGCGACATTTTCGGCAAACGGTCGCGTGGAATAATCGAGCATGACGGAGGTGTAGCCGGCTTCGAGGCAAGCCGCGACGATCTCCGGCGAGTCTCCGTGATCGAGATGCAGCGCGGCGGGGACGTTGTATTTCTCCGCGACCACCCTCGATATGCGCCCCATCGTGTCCGGCGGATTCAACGGGAACTCGCCGGGGCCGCTCATCAAAATCACAGGCGCCTCCAATTCCGTGGCAACCTGGAGAATCGTCTCGGTGACTTCCGCATTCCAAGCGCAGAAGGCCGGCACCGCGTAGCCGTTCTTCCACGCCGGCAACAGTAATTCACTCATCGGTAGGAATTTCATCGTCGTGCACTGATGCTGCCAAAGCGGCGAGCTGAATACAAGTTACTCAGAGCGGCTGACGGCATCCCGCCGGCAGCCTGTGTGTTTTCTCATTTGTCTCAACGGACTGCCAACGCCAACAGCGCGAGGATATAGGCAGGTTCCATGACCATGTTCAACGGCAGCCGCATCAACGGGCGGCGGCCACGCAGCGCCATGATGGCGATGATCGTCACGACCATCACCCACCTGTCCACGCGGATATCCTTCGCGGGAAAGAGCGAGTAGTAGATGCCCGCGCCTGTTACCACGCCGCACGCCACGAACAACGCGACCGTCGCGCCGCTCATCGGCCGCGCCAGGGGATTCCGGACCTGGCTCCACACGAGCGCAAGCGACAACGCGGTGTAAGCGGCGAAAAACATCGCGTGGCTGAAGACCTCTTTCCAGAACCAGAGGCTGTCCGCCAGGCGCGGCCCGCCGGCGCGAGTGAGAGCGATGATGGGTTCATGCACGCCCATCGAGACGCTGAGCCAGCACACGGCCAGCACGAACAGTGTCAGCGGTCCCGCAGCGTCACGTCGTCCGCGTTCCAGCGTCCACACCACCAGGAATTGCAACACCATCGACAACGGCGTGAAAATCCCCAACGACAACAGCTCGCGCCAGCGAACAAACTCACCCATCGGCAGCGACGTGCGCGTGCCAACCCATGCGATGTTAAGCCCGGCCAGGAGAACCACGCCGGCCTGCGCAGCGATGAGCAGGCTCAGGACTCGCGGACAGCCTCCCGCGTCGGAGTTGTTCGGGTTCATGAATCCGGTTTGTCGCGCGGCTGTCCTTCGTCGTTCCGTCACGGCTTCGCGGCGGCGAAGTATTCGTGGAAGACCGTGGCGAGCTTCTCGCCGAAGGTCTGCCAGTGCCGGCCCGTGGCGACGTCGTTGAGACCGGCGATGCGGTTGCAGTTGAACTCCAACACCACTGCGTCAATGCCGAAGCGCTCCAGCCAACCGTCGCCCAGCGAGCCGGGGTTGCGGAACGTCGCCTTCGTGCTGCCCTCCGTGAACCACGTGTGCTGGCGCAGTAGTTTCTCCAGATGTGCCATGCGTTCCAGGTATTGCTTCAGTTGCGGCACCTCCGGGCGGCTGATATGCAGATTGCCGCCGCCGTCATTGTGCAGTTCCATCGCCAGTTGCGGGCGCTTGCCCGCGGCGGTCATCTTCTCCAGCCACTTTTCCAACGCCGCGTTTTCCGGCGAGAGCTGCGGGTCGGCGGGCTTGTCCCAGTTGCGGTTGAGGTCCTTGCCTTGGAGATTGAACCGCGTCATGCCGCGCGCGACGCCGTCCTTGTTTGCGATCGGCATGACGTAGAGACAGAACTGTTGAAGAAACTTCTTCGCCTCCGCGTCACCCTTCAGAAGACGGTGGATAAGTCCCTCGACGGCCCAGTTGCCGCCGGTTTCCCACGGATGCGCCCGCGCACGGATGAAGACCCGGTGCGGCGCGCTCTCGTCGCCGACGCGGAGGATCTCCAGCTCGCGGCCTTGCACGGTTTTGCCAATGGGCGTGATTTCCACAAGCGGGTTGCTGCGGATGGATGCGAGCAAGCGGTCGAGGTCGGAGAGGCGGTAGGGTTCAATGCGCGCGACGTAGAGCCGGGGGCCGGGCATCTCGACCGTGAGCCGCACGCGGTTCTCCGGCAGGCTGTCCATCGGGACGACTTTCCAATCCCGGCCGTTTTCGGAAATGGAGGCCGCTTTCATTTCTCTCGCGACGGAGCCGTGGCGGCCGTTCCAGACGTTGTCGAGGTTCTTGAACTCCAGCGTCAGCTTGGAGCCGGGCTTGGCGTGAAGCAGGAAATGGAAATGTCCGGCGGCCCGGTTGGGCGAATTGCGCTCATGGTCGTAGAGCAAATTCACGACAATCGTCCCATCGGCGGCGAACTCATACCAGAGAGGCGACGCATTCTCGAAACTGGTGTCGATGAACTCCAAATCGGGCGCCTCCGCCGAAATGGCGGCGGTGGTTGTGAGTGCGAATGCGAGCAGCAGTTGGAGCAGTGTTTTCATGGTTCAGTGTTCTGCGGCGAGTGTGTAGCTGTAGAGGTGCGAACCGTTCGCGAAGTAGATGCGCCCATCAAGGTAATCGCCTCCGCCGCCGACGTGGATGGGCGATTTTGCCAGCATCGTGATCTTGAAGGTGGCTGGGTCGAGCTGGGCGATGCCTTTTTGGAAAAGAACGTAATACCGGCCTTTGCCGTCGGTCACGAAGACGCGCGGGCCTTGTTGCGAGGTCGTCGGCCCAAACTCGGCGGCGAGGTCTTGTTCGTGGACGACTTTGCGGGCGGCGGGATCGAAGACGAAGAACCGCTTCTGGTCGGCCACACCGAAGACGAGGCCGTTCGGGCCGGGACGAAGATCGGTGTAGCCCTGCGCACCGGGAAACACAGCAGCATGCCAGTCGAGCTTCTTCGTGGTCATGTCCATGATATAGAGCTGCGCTTCGGTGGTCTTGCGCTCGCCGCCGGTGCCGGCGCTGGTGGTGGTACCGCCGAGCAATTTGCCGTTTGGCAACGCCGCGAGACTCATCGTCGAATGCTCCGGCAGAATCTGCTCGTGCGTCAGCAGCACGCTCTGGCGCGTCTCACGGTCCCAGAACAACAACCCGCCGCCGGTGTAGCCATAGCCGGGCGTGCCGGCGAGCACGAGGGTGCGGCCGTCGGGATGCGCGAGCAACGCGTGCGGACGATTGATGGTGGGATGGCAGTCGGTCAGAAACAGCGGGTTGCAGCCGGGTTTGCCTTTCTTGCTGTCCACCCACGGCTGCGACGGATTCCACTCCAGCAGGAAACCGTGGCCGTAGCCGCCGAAGAAGAACCGCTCGCCCTGTCGCGCGACGGTGTTGAACTGGCCGTAGGCTTCGCAGTTGATCCACGAGTCGGTCTTCGGGTTGAAGCTGAAAAATCGCATCGGGAACGCCGTGCCGCCACAGAGGGTGCTGTTGGGCGCAGCGGCCACGCCCATGACGTGCGCGCCTTCGCTGGTATAGTCGAACGTCACCGTCTTCGACTTTCGCGTCTTCGGATCCTCCACAATCAAAATGTGCTCCAGCGTGCCACATCCCTTCAGGCGCCTGCCACTGGGGAACTCGCGATGAACCAAGCCCTGGCTGCCGGTGATGATCGTCTTGGGCTTCGGCTGGTGTTTGCCGATCTTGCGCGCTTCACCTTTGTAAAATTCAAACCAGCCGTCGGTCGGGTTTCCGGGCGCGTGGCCATAGACCTTGCCGTCCGTCTCGCGATAAACCGGCGGGTAGCCTTTGACTCGTTCTTTTGCTGCAAAAAACGGTTTGGCCGTGGCGGTCTGTGGATCGTAAATGACGATCTGGCCGGCGGCGCTGCCAATGCCGACGTAAACCCAGCCGGCATCGTCCACCGCCACGCTGCGCGGGTACTGCGCCCAGTTCTCCTTGTTGATGTAACCGTGGTCCTTGAACTGGCGCGTTTGAGGGTTGAACGACACCAGTCCGCTGTTGGGATAACTCGCCGACCAGAGCGTACCGTCGTCGGCTTCGGTCATGCTCATGGCCATCTGCGGCTTGGTGCGCTGCCAAAACGTGAACGCGCGCCTGGCCGGGTCGAATTCGGAGAAGTGACTGCCGAAGTGCGTGTAGTATTTGCCGGCGCGAGAGAGGATCGAGGCGAACGGCCCGTCGCCGCCCCACGGGTAGGGCGTGGGGAACTGCTGGCTCTTGCCCGTCTCGGCGTCAACCATCAGCAATGCGTAACCGCCGCGGCAGTCGTAGAGCCACACGAGCACCGCGTCCCGTCCGTCGCCGTCCGCGGTGGCCACGATGCCACGATGATTGCTCACAGGGGTGGCGACACCGTGGTCGCGAAAACCGCCGCCCAATTCTTTCGTGGCAGCGCTGGCTTGCAGGGCAAGCGCGAGCGCGATGAGGCTGAGCGTTGGCATCTTCATGTGACGATGGCTCGCGATGCTACCGCGCAGGACGCGACAACTCCACACAACTCTTGCGCCAATCACCTCGCCGTTCCGCTGGCGTCCGTCCTTGTGTTTCAATCGCCGACGGAGGTAAATGGGCCGCGAGGAAGTGAAGATGCCATGAAGACAAGGACAGTCCCGGCAAGTGCTTTGGTGATGGCGGCGGCTTGGATTCTGTGTGCGGCGCCAGTGGTGGGCGCGCCAGCAGAGTCGTTGTTCTCTGTCACTCAGGATGGCAGCGGGCGATTCAACGGCGCCAATGAGCAGCCGATTCAAGCGGCGATTGATGACGCGCGCCGCCAGGGCGGCGGCGAGATTGTCATCGGGGCCGGCGAGTATTTGATTCGCAGCAGCCTGAGGATCGCCGGCGCAACCAACCTGACCATTCGCGGCAAGCCGGGCGCGATATTGCGTCTGCCGCCGATGCCGAACGCGCTGATAGTCGAAGCGGCGGCGATTGGCGCCGGCGCGCTGAGCGTGGACAATGTCGCCGGGTTCACCAACGGGATGCGGTTGCATTTCTGTGCGCCCGGAAAAACCAACCGGTTCACCGGCAAACCAGATCCCTATTTCATTGCCAGACTGGCGCGCGTCGAATCGGATCGGCTGGTGCTGGCCGAACCGCTGGCGTTTGCCGCGCCAGCAAAGACGCGGCTTTATCCCGAAGCCGAGCCGAACATCTTTCATGTCACCAAGTCCAGCGCCGGCATCGTGATCGAGGGCCTGACGCTCGAAGGCGGCCGGCGCGCCAGCGACCCCAAGATTTCCGGCCATGTTGTCCGGTGCGGCGTGTTGGCAGAGGGCGGTTACGGATACGAGATCGGCCCGATCGGATTACCCGTGCGCGGGCTGGTGGTGCGCCGCTGCATCATCCGGCAGTGCTTCGGGCGCGGCGTGGCGATGTATGCGGTCGCTGACGGTGTGGTCGAGGACTGTGTCATTGAAGGCACGGTGGATGAGGCGATTGATCTCGACCATTTCGCAACCGGTTGCCGCGCGACCGGCAATCGCGTTGCCCGCTGTCGTGTGGGAGTAGAACTCAACGACGCCAACGATTGTCTCGTGCGAAGCAACCGGTTTGAGGCGTGCGATGCCGGCATCAACCTCTGGCGCTGGTGCCGACAGCCGGAACTCAACGTCCGCAACCGCATCCTCGACAACCAGTTTCTCGACACGAGCCGGAGCGCAGTGGCAATCCAAACCGGCACCGCCTCGAACGTCATTTCCGGCAACCGTATCCGTGGTTGCGGCGGCATCGGTGCGCTCCTTGGCGGTTCTCACCAAACGCTGGCGAGCAACACCGTGTGCGCGGCGCGCGGCATTTCCATTGCGGTCACCGGCAGCGATAATGCGATCACCGATAATCATTGTGAAATGGCGCCGGCAGCCGGCAAACGCGAAAGCGTCGCCATCCGCATTACAGGCGACCGTAATCGCGTGACGGGCAACGTCGTCCAATCCCCGCCCGGCGTTGCCGTTCAAGCCGTGCAGGACCGCGGGAAGGAAAACCAGGTCAGCGCGCCGTAAATCCTCTGTCGCGCGACCGGGCTATTGCGAGACGGCATCGGAAGGGACATCCGCGGACAGTTCAACGACCTTGCCGACGCTGCCGAGGTCGTTCTTCTGAAGTTTGATGCGGCGACTCTCGCTTCCCGACACTTCCAACAGCGTGCCGCCGGGCGCCTTCAAGGGCGAATCGCTCAGCAAGATTCCTTTCGACTGGATCAGCCGGATCATCGCCGCCGCGCCGGGTGAGAACTGTGCGTCCAATTTGGCGAGCGTCACGTCTTCCGCATCGTCGCAGACAAACACGTGGCGCAGGTCCGGCTGAGTGGTGCGCAACTGCACGTTGCGGAAGCTCAGGCCGCGCACGTGCCGGCAATAGAATCCCCAGGCCGGCAGCGTGCCGAACATTTTGGATTCGGGATAGCTCGTTGGCCGTTCCGGCACCGGTTTCGCGAGCGCGCCATTGCCTTCACCGCCCTCGAATCCGAGCTGGATGTTCTCCAGCGTGACGTTGCGCACAGGATGGTCCGGCAGGCCGGTGATGGAGCAGCCGGTCGTTGAACAGCCGCGGGCAACGATGTTACGGAGCGCGACGTTCTGGAGCGTGCCGACGCCGGGTTTGGTTGTGGCCGGCTTGTAGATGCGGGCGCGGTTGCCGAGCCGCACGAAGATCGGCACGCTGACGCCCTCGATGTCGATGTCGCTGACGCTCACGCGGTCCATCCTGCCGCCGTCCACAATCTCCAACGCTATGCCGGCCAGTCCACGCTGGTTGCCGTAGATCATCTTCGAGCGTTTGGGCGAGCTGACGGAACACTTGCTGATCTTGATATTGATGAAGCCGCCGCCGGACTCGGTGCCCATCTTGAGACCGTTGCAGTGGCTGCTGACCTTGCAGTCGCTGATCGTCACGTTTTCGCAAGGCAGGTTGGAGGTGCTCTTGAGGCAAAGCCCATCGTCGTCGGAGTCAATGTTGCAGCCGGTGATGGTCACGTCGCGGCAACTATCCACGTCGAGGCCGTCATTATTGAAGGTCACGTGGTTGAACACCGTGATCCCGCGCAACACAAGCCGGTCGCAGTTGCGATAGTGCTGCGCCCAACTGCCAGTGCCCACGATATGGATGCCCTCGACGAGCACGTCGCGGCAACCGCTGAAAAGGATCGCCTTCGGCCGCCTGCCTTTCGGGTCGCGCCAGACGGAGCCGTTGCCGTCAATCTTGCCCGCGCCGCGGACGGCGATTCGCTCCAGCTTCTCGCCGACAATGAGGTCGTGCACCACGGGCGCGGCGGCGGGCGGATCGTCGCTTTTGCGGTGAAGGTAATCCACGCGGTTGGTGCTGCCGAGCAGTGTGCAACCCGCGTCGAGTTGGAGCGTAACACCGCTGCGCAGGAAGATCGTGCCCGACAGCCATGAACCCGCGGTCAGCCGCACCGTGCCGCCGCCGTCGCTGGCACATCTATCGATGGCCTTTTGGATGGCTGCGGTGCAGAGCGTGGTCCCGTCCGGTTTGGCGCCGTAATCGCGGATGTCACAGACGGTGCCCGCCGCTCCGGCAACGGACGCGATACAAAGAAGTGTGAATGTGGAAAACAGTCGAGAGTTCATCGTGGGTGTCTCAATGCAAATCTTCCGGCATCATCCCGCTGCATGGCAAGAACGTTCACTTCGACAACGCCGGCACCAGCAGCCGATCCGGCGCCTGCGACCAGTAAGGCGGGAGGTTGTCGCTCAACGCGATCGAGTAGTCTTCGAGTGTGCCCTTGGGTGCTCTTGATGGCGCCACCGACCATGCCTTGCCGTCCTGGCCCGGCGGGACTTTGATCTTGAGATCAACCTTCGGTGTTTCGGTCGTGCAGCCGGCGGCGGCTTCGTTGCCGGAGGGATCGAACACTGTGAGCTTCACTGTCTCGCCGGGGGCGGGTGATGTGAGCGTGACGGTGAAGGTCTTGGTTTTGGGCGGCACGTAGAACCAAAGCCGTCCGCTCTCGCCCAGCAACGCCAGTTCGCGGCCAAGGATGACGGCGTGATCGTTGTGCAACGTGACCCGTCCGGCGTTGCCGACGGTGCTCAAGACAAGGTTGCAGATGCCGTCCGATGGCACGGCAATTTCAAGTTCGCCCGTCTTGCCAGGTTCGATGTCACCTTTCGCGAGCGGTTGCCGCTTGGCCGAATAAAGGTTCCAATGGGCCGGCTCGATGTGGGTCTTGCCGATTTTCCGGATTGCGATCGTGGCGTGGAATTTTTCCTTCGTGCCCAGCGACGCGATCATGCCGAAGTTGCCACGGAGCGAGACGGGCGTCGCACTGGCGGGTGCGACCGTATCGGCGACGGGCTTCAGTGGCTGGCCGTTGTAGGCGACTTCGCGGGCGCTTTTCGCATCAAACGCGCGCGATTCGACCCACGCGCAATAGGCGAGGTTGACGACGTTGTCGGTTTCGATTTGTTTGCGATACGCGCGCAAGTCAGACAGCGCCTCCTGAAGCGCCATGAAATCGCTATTGGCCCGCGCCCGGCTGACGGCGGCGCACTTTTCGGCGTGAGCGAGACCTTTCCCGAGAAATTCGACACGTGCGGCAGCGATGGTGTCGTCCTTGGCCGTTCTCGCCGCCTCGTCGAGCAGTTTCTGTCCGCGAGCGAAGGCGTCGGGTGTGAAACACTCGTGCGCCATGCGCGGATAAGTGGCCCAACTCGCCTTCAGCTTTTTCTCCGCGGCCTGGAACCGTTCGCGGTTGCTCGTCGTGTAATTTTCCCAGTAGTCAAAGTAAGCCTTCACCTTCTCCGCCGCCGGACCGAATCCCGCGTAATATTCCGCCAGCACCTCATCCACTTTCTTGTCGAGGCAGCTTTGCCAGCGCGCGAAGAGATACGTCTGCGGCCCCTGCACCGCCCACATCGCGGTGAGCGAATCGAAGTCGGTCGCGATCATCCCGTTCCGGGCGTGATGGGCAAACTCGTCGGCGAACTGGCGCGTGTAGAGATAGGGCATGCAATAACCTTCGAGCGTGTAGTTCGGCCGCAGGAAGAGTTTGCAGCCGGTCTTCGCCCAACCCTGCCACATGGCGATGCACTGCTCGTGTTCCGCCGCGCTGCGCGGGAAGAACGCGTCGGGCACCAGCCCGATCCAAACATGGTCATTGAGCTTCTCTCGCACGGGCGGCGGCGCGTAGTTCACGTAGGCATAGCCGGTGACGATGACGTCAGGGTCGTGTTTCGCCGCCAGTTCCTGCACCGTGCGCCAGAAGCGCGTGTAACGGTCGGAGACGATGCCGTGTTTGCTGAAGCGTTCCGGGTAGAGCTTCTCATCGGGCCGCGGCGCGTCCCACGCCTTGCATCGGTCGCACAGGCAGCGGCCGAACACGTCGTTCTCGCAGCCGTTGATGTTGGGCTTGTTGTCGGGACTGGCGGCGCACGCCTTCAGCCAGTTCTCGACGATCTGCGCGTGGAAACCGGGACTGGAGACGCACATGCCGGTCCGGTCGCCGCGGTTGCCGTATTGGGGGCCGCGTTTGCCATCGTCGAGGAGGTTGAACCAGTCGGGATGTTCCTTGCCATACCGCTCCCACCACGTCGTGAACGAATGGCCCCAGTTCATCTTTCGCGAATGGCCCATGCGCTGCCGCCGGAGCCATTGCTGCTCGTCCGCCCGCGCTTTCTTCAACGCCTTGGGCGAGAATGTGTCTCCCCCCGCCGCACCGGGCCGGCCGTCCAGCGTGCTGCGCAAACGGCGGATGATGAGCTGCGGCGCGACTGTCTTGTCTGTGCCGGGAACCGTGATGTTCTTCATCGCGGGCACGTACTCGCCGAGTTTCCCCGGCCAGAGCCATCGCACGCCCATCACGTTCTCCAGCACTTGATAGACGCCAAACAATGTCCCGGCCCACGTGTTCGGATCGAGCGGTCTGCCATCGCTGTCGCGGCCCACGATGAGGAGCGCGTGGCCCGCCGTGCGCAAGCTGAACGAATCCGGCGACAGTTTCGCCGCTTCGATGCCGGCCTTCGATGCCACAGCGGTCGGGCCGAGATAAATGCGGCCAGCAGGTTCCTTCGGCTCCTGACCCTCGCTGAACACGACCAGCTTCGCGCCGGTCGCCTTCTCCACGTGATAGACCAACTCATCCGCCGCATACTGAACGACCCGCGACGGCGCGGCAGGGATGACGATGACAGCCTTGGCCTGGCCCTCGACGACGAGAGGCACGTCGGCGTGGGTCGCAGGGAGTGGAAGCAGCAAGGCACAAAACAAGGAAACTTGATGGAGTTTCATATTCAATCCGATCTGGACGCTCGATTCCGGTTGTCTGCTGTCAACTGCGGCAGCGTAGCTTGTTTCCATCTCCGGTGTCATGAACGAATTGCCACCGCAATTCCGCCTCAAAGGGGACATTCTCATGGAGTTCCGACATCGGCCAGCAGAAGACTTGCAACCGGCGGCCTGACATCCGAAACTGTCCCCGTGGCACTTTCACCTGATATTCTGAAGACCGTTGTCGCCGCCGCGCTGGCCGAAGATATCGGCAGCGGCGACGTCACCACTGCCGCGACCATCCCCGAGGATGCGCGCGGCAACGCCTACATCCACGCCAAGGAACCGTGCGTCGTTTGCGGGTTGGAACTGGTGGACGAAACGTTCCGGCAGATTGACCCGCGGCTGGTCGTGAAGCTTGCCGCCAGCGACGGCGACCGCGCGCAGCCGAAACAGCGCGTCGCCACCATCGCCGGCAGCGCCCGCTCCATCCTCACCGGCGAGCGCGTTGCGCTGAACTTCCTCCAGCGGCTCAGCGGCGTCGCGACGCTTACGCGCGCGTTCGTCGAGCAGGTCGCCGGCACCAGCGCCCAGATCCTCGATACGCGCAAGACCACGCCCGGTCTGCGCGCGCTGGAAAAATACGCCGTCACCGTCGGCGGGGGCGCCAACCACCGCAAGGGTCTCTACGACCAAATCCTTGTCAAGGACAACCACCTTGTCGTTCTCAAGCGTTACCATCCGCAGCCTGTCGCCGCCGCGGTTCGCGCCGCCAAACAAAACGCGCCGCGCATCGTCGCCGAGGTCGAGGTGAAGGATCTTGACGAACTCCAGCAGGCGCTCGACGGCGGCGCCTCGTGGATACTGCTCGACAACATGACCGACGAGGAAATGGCCGAGGCCGTCCGCATCACCGCCGGCCGCGCCAAGCTCGAAGCCAGCGGTGGCGTCAACCTCGACCGCGTTGCCGCCATCGCGCGCACCGGCGTGGATTTCATCAGCGTCGGCGCGCTCACCCACAGCGTTCGCGCGGTGGATTTTTCGTTGGAGATTGAGGAGTGAGCGTTGATGCGCAGCTTCTCGCGGCCTTCCGCGTCGCCGATGACGGTTATATGACCGGACCGGAACTGAGTCATCGGCTCGACGTCGCGCGCGCCACCGTGAGTCGGCACATTGAGGAACTGCGCTCGCTGGGTTTTGACATCCAGCACCAACCTTCGCTCGGCTACCGGCTCATCGCGTCGCCTGACATCCTGTTCGCCGAGGACATCCAGTATCGCCTCGGCAAAACCGTCATTGGCCGCCAGGTGCTGGTTTATGAGAGAACCGCCTCCACCAACGATCTCGTCGAGAAACTCGCGCTCGACGGCGCGGCCGAGGGCGTCGTCGTGTTTGCCGAGTCGCAGGCGCGTGGCCGGGGCCGGATGGGCCGGTCGTGGGCCAGCCCGCGCGGCAAAGGTCTCTGGTTCTCGACACTGCTGCGGCCGAAGCTGCCGATGAGTTCCGTCGGGCGGCTGACCATTGCGGCGTCGGTTGCCATCGCCCGCGCCATCCACGAACAGACCGGCCTGGCGGCGGAGATCAAGTGGCCCAATGATGTTTTCATCGGCGGCCGCAAGTGTGCCGGCATTCTCGCGGAACTGCGGACTGAGCTGGACGCGATCAAGTTCGTCGTCCTCGGCATTGGCCTCGACGTGAATTGCGAAGCCGGCGATTTCCCACCGGAGGTTGGCGGGATTGCCACATCACTGAAGATGGAACTTGCACGGCAGGGGCGGGAACCGATGTTGCGGGGCGATCTTGCCGTGGCGCTGCTGCGGGAGTTGGATCACACCTGCAAACTCGCCGGCGACGACAGCGGTTTCGATGACATTCGCCGGGAGTGGGCCCGGCTCAGTTCGACACTCGGCAAACGCGTGGCGCTGCAAATCGGTCCGCACCGGCTCGAGGGCTTCGCACAGGCGCTTGACGAGGACGGCTCGTTGCTGGTTCGCTGTGACAACGGTCGCATTGAGCACGTGGTCAGCGGCGATGTGATGATGGAGAAATGAATGATTTTGTTGGTTGATATCGGCAACACGAACACGCATCTCGGCCTGGCAAACGAGAAGCGGGTCGTGCGCAGCTGGGAATTTCCGACGCGCGACGTGGCGCGACGGCCGCGGTTTATTCGCGCGAAAATCGAGGGAGCGATCATCGGCTCGGTGGTGCCGGACGCCGTCGCGCCGATCCGGCGCGCGATCCGGCGCACTTATGGCGTGGAGCCTCTGTCTCTGTCGCTCGTGCTCGATCTCGGCATCGGCATGCGGTTTCCGCGTCCGGAGCAGATTGGCGCGGATCGGCTGGCAAACGCGGTGAGCCTCGCGCACCGTTACGGGGTGCCTGCCATCGGCGTTGCGTTCGGCACGGCGCTCGTGTTCGACGTCATCAACCACCGCGCAGAATATCTCGGTGGCGCGATCGCGCCGGGACTGGCGGCGATGACGGATTACCTGTATCAGAAGACGGCGCTGCTGCCGAAGCTCAGCCTGCGCGAACCGCGCCGCGCCATCGGCCAGAGCACCGTCGAGGCGATGGAAACCGGCGCGATCATCGGCTACCGCGGGTTGGTGCGGGAGATTCTGACGGCCGTCCGGCGTGAGATGTCCGGCAAGCCGCCCGTGGTGGTTGGCACCGGCGCTTACGCGAAGCTGATTGCGGCCAAGCTGCCGGACATCGGTTGCGTGGACGAGAACTTGACGCTGGAAGGTTTGAGAATTGTTTACTTGAGGAACCATTGATGGCGACCAATCGCATTGATCAACGATTTGAGGAACTGCGCGCGCGCGGCCAAAAGGGCTTCGTCGCCTACATCACCGCCGGCGACCCGGACCTTGGCGCGACGCGGCGGCTGGCGCAGGCGTTCGAGCGCGCGGGCGTGGACGTGCTGGAGCTCGGCGTGCCGTTCAGCGATCCGCTCGCCGATGGCGTCGTCAACCAGCTCGCAGCCGAACGCGCGTTCAAGAGCGGCACAACGCTGCCGAAGATACTCGACGCGGTTCGCGCGTTGCGCGCCGACGGCTGCCGGCTGCCGATCGTGCTGTTCACTTATTTCAATCCCGTCCATCGCTACGGCATGGAGAAGTTCGTGCCCGACGCGGTGGCGGCCGGCGTGGACGGCCTGCTGGCGCTCGACCTGCCGGCGGAAGAAACGGAGCCGTGGCGCAGGCTGTTGGAGGCTTCGTCGTTGCACCAGATTCACCTCGTCGCCCCGACGACGACCGGGCCGCGCATCGCAGCCATCGCGAAGCAGGCCGGCGGTTTCATCTACTACGTCAGCCGCGAAGGCGTCACCGGCATGCAACAGCAACTCGCGACCAACATCGGCGGCATGACTGCGAAGATTCACAAGCACACGCACGTGCCGGTCGCGGTCGGTTTCGGCGTGTCCACGCCGGAGCAGGCGCGAGCCGTCGCGCAGCACGCCGAGGCGGTGGTGGTCGGCAGCGCGATCGTGGACCGCATCGCCAGGCTCGGCTCGGCGCCCGGCATGGTCGAGCAGGTGGGAGCGTTCGTGAAATCATTGGTGGATGCCATAAGACCATGAAAATGCTGGGCATTGATTACGGCCAGAGTCGTATTGGCGTTGCGGCGAGCGACGAAACGGGCACGCTGGCGCTTCCGCTGGAGCAAGTGGACGCCGAGCCGCTGGCGCGCGCCTGTGAACGCATTGCCGTGTTGGCGCGCGAGCGCGGCGTCGAGCGCATCGTCGTCGGAATGCCGCGGAACATGGACGGTTCCTACGGTCCGGCCGCGGAGAGCGTCCGCGCATTCATCGCGGTGTTGAAAAAAACTGTTTCACTTGAAATCGTCTCGTGGGACGAGAGGCTTTCGACGGCGCAGGCGGAGCGGGCGATGGTGGAAGCCGACTACAGCCGCAAGCGCCGCCGTGCCCAGCGTGACGCGCTTGCCGCGCAGTTGATCTTGCAGAACTATCTCGACGCGCAATGCTGACGTACAAACTTACACTTGCCTATGACGGGACCGGCTACACCGGCTGGCAGATTCAAGCGAATGGCATCGCGGTGCAGGAGGTTGTGGAGCGCGCCATCGAGCGGATTTTCGGCGGAAAAGCGCGTGTTCACGGCAGTGGCCGGACTGACTCCGGCGTGCACGCGCTGGGGCAGGTGGCGCATTTCCAGATTCCACGAGCGAAGGCGAAGATTCCGTTGGCGAGATTGCGCCGCGCGCTGAACGGCGCGCTGCCGCCGGATGTGCGCGTGTTGAAGGTGGAGCGGGCCGCCGACGATTTCCACGCGCGGTTCGCAGCGCGCGAGAAGACGTATCGCTATCAGTTGTTTTGTGGCGAGGTCATGGATCCGTTCTCACAGCGGTGGGCGGCACACTGGCCGCGTCCGCTGAATGTGACGGCCATGCGCCGTGCGGCGCGGGTGCTGAAGGGTCGGCACGATTTTGCGGCGTTCTCGGCGAACCCGCGGCGCAAGCAGGAAAGCACGGTACGGACGCTGAGGCGGCTGAGCGTGGCACGGCGTGGCCAATGGGTGACGATCACGGCGACGGCGGACGGTTTTCTTTACAAGATGGTGCGCAGTCTCGCCGGCGCGTTGCTGAAGGTCGGCGCAGGCAAGCTGTCCGTCGCCGATATCGAGCGCATCCTGGCGTCGAAGAAGCGGACGGCCTGGGTGGAAACAGCGTTGCCGCAGGGATTGTTTTTGGTGAAGGTGAAGTACTAGCCCGATGAACGTCGTCTTGATTGAGCCTGAGATTCCGCCGAACACGGGCAACATTGCGCGTCTGTGCATGGCGTCGAACACAACGCTGCATTTGGTGGAACCGTTCGGTTTTCGCGTGGACGACGCGACCTTGAAGCGCGCGGGGATGGATTACTGGCATGAGGTGGACGTGCGCATCCACAAAAGCTTCGACGCGATACGGGCTGCGGCGCCAGCAGGGGCGGCGTTTTATTTTCTCACAACGCAATCGACGCGAAGCTACCTGGAGCCGCGCTACCGTGAGAACGATTATCTGGTGTTTGGCCGCGAGAGCATCGGCCTGCCGCCGGCGCTGCTGGCGGCGAACGAGCCGGCGTGCGTCCGCATCCCGATGTGGAACCCGCAAGCCCGCAGCCTGAATCTGGCCACGTCGGTGGCCATTGTGCTTTACGAGGCGTTGCGGCAGACACGCGCCAGCAAAGCTTGACCGGGCAGGCTCGACCGATAGAATACGCCCTCCTTTTGTTCGTCTAAGGGCCACACTATGGAAACCAAATCACAACTGGATGCAACAATTGACCGGACGATTGCGTGGTTGCGCGGGCAGCAACGGCCGGATGGCCATTGGTGTGCCGAGTTGGAGGGCGACACGATCCTGGAGTCGGAATACCTGATGTATCTGCACTGGCTCGGCAAGTTGTCGCCGGAGTCGCTGCGCAAGTGTGTGAACTACATCATTACCAAGCAGTCGCCCGACGGCGGTTGGTGCATCTACCCCGGTGGACCGCCGGATCTCAGCGCGTCGGTGAAAGCCTACATGGTCTGCAAATGGGCGGGGCACTCGGCGGACGAGACGTTCATGCGCCGGGCGCGCGAGGCCATCCTCGCCAAGGGCGGCGCGTCGCGGGTGAACAGTTACACGCGCATCTTCCTGTGGCTGATCGGGCTTTACGATTTCGAACACGTTGCGGCCATTCCGGCCGAGTTGAACGCGATGCCGAAGTGGTTCTACTTCAACATCTACGACATGAGCGCGTGGTCGCGGACGATGATTGTGCCGCTGACGGTGCTCTACCACTACAAGCCGGTGCGGCCGTGGCGCGACCCGCATTGCATTGACGAGCTGTTCATCGGCGGGCCGGAGAAGGCGGACTATTCATTCCCGCGCGATCCGAGCCTTATTTCATGGAGGAACTTCTTCCTCGTCTTGAACTGGTGGTTGCGGTTCTGGGAGGGCATTCCGTTCAAACCGCTGCGCAATTACTCGCTGAAGCTGGCCGAGCAGTGGATGAAGCCGCGCATTGCCGACGGCGGCAGCCTGGGCGCAATCTACCCCGCGATGATGAATGCCGTGCTGGCGTTGCGGGCGCTCGGCTACAAGGACGACGACCCCTTGATGAAGCACGCCGAGGAGAAACTCGAAGAGCTGCGGATCGAGGAAGGCAGCACCTTGCGGTTGCAGCCGTGCTTCTCGCCGATTTGGGACACGGCATGGGTGATCGGCAACCTGCGCGCCGCGGGCGTGTCGGCGAATGATCCCGCGCTGGTGAAGGCGACACAGTGGTTGCTGGACCGCGAGTTGAAATGCGAAGGCGATTGGAAGGTGAAGTGGCCCAACGCCAGGCCCGCCGGCTGGCCGTTCGAGTATGCCAACAAGTTCTATCCGGATTTCGACGACACCGCGATCGTCATCCGCGTCATCCGCGACATCGAGGTGAAGGACATTCGCGAGCGCGACGCGGCGATCGAGCGCGCGATACAGTTCCAACTGGCGATGCAAAACCGCGACGGCGGCTGGGCCAGCTTTGACAAGGACAATACACACGAGGTGTTCACGAAGATTCCGTTCGCCGACCACAACGCCATGCTGGACCCGACCTCGCTTGACGTGACGGGCCGGATGCTGGAGACGTTCGGCGCGCTCGGTTGGGACATCTCGCGTGAGCCGGTCCAGCGCGCTCTTCATCTGGTGAAATCGCACCAGGAGCACGACGGCTGCTGGTTTGGCCGCTGGGGCGTCAACTATATCTACGGTACGTGGCAGGTGCTGATCGGCCTGGCGGCCATCGGCGAAGACATGCAGGCGCCTTACGTCCGGCGGGCTGTGAAATGGCTGATCGACCACCAACAAGCCGACGGCGGCTGGGGTGAGAGCTGCGCGACCTATGACGACCCTTCGCTGCGCGGCACGGGCAAGACGACCGCGTCGCAGACGGCATGGGCCGTTCACGCGCTGGTCACCGTGGGCGAAGGAAACCATCCCGCTGTGCAGCGCGGCGTGGAATGGCTGCTGGCGCGGCAGAACCCGGATGGCACGTGGACCGAGAACGAGTTCACCGGCACCGGTTTCCCGAAGGTCTTCTACCTGAAATACCACTGGTATCGAATTTACTTCCCATTGCTGGCGCTGGCGGCTTATCGTTCGCAGCACCGGCAGGCGGACGGCAAGTGACATGTGATCGCACCGTCGGCGTCGGCCGGAACTGAAGACGCGATGTGAGATTCTTGATGATGTATCGGCGCCTTGCCTTGGTGGCTGTGCTTCTCGCGGCACTGCTCCAAACCAGTTGCACGCTAGCCCCGACGCTACTCGGCGTCGCGAAGCTATTGCTCATCAAGAACGAAGCCCAGATTGGCCCGCCGGTCTGGCAAATGGAGACGGAAATCCCGCGCACGCCCACACCCACCCTGCCCGACTTGAACACCGCTGACCCGCACAAGACGGTTGCAGATGCCCGCTGAGGCTACGGATTCGGCGGCGGCCCCGAGGGGGCATTCTGCGCTGGCCGGAGTTGGATCGTGATTCCCTTTGGATTCTGTTCCAATCCTTGGAACATCTGCTGCATCTGGTTGCGAAACGACTCGTCTTCTCTCGCCTTCTGCCCGAACGCCGCCAGTGTGGGCGCGCCAATGGTCTGTTGCTTGCCGTTGGCATCGGTGTAGGAAAACTGAATCGAGACATTCTCCGGCCGCATGTTACTGCCAAAAATACCGCTGCGGCCACCCGGCCCGCCGCCACCGCCCGGCTCGCCTTCCGGTCGCTCCAGCACGATGACGTAGACTTGCTTCGGCGTGCCCTTGCGGATCAACTCCAGCCGCGCCTGCGTGCCGAAGTTACGTTTATTGATGATCTGTTGCAGGTCCTGCGGTGAGCTTACCGGCTGTCCGTCGACTCGCACAATGACGTCGAACCGCTCCAAGCCGGCCACCATGGCGGGGCTTTCCTTTGTGACATCGAGAACGGACAGTCCCTGGCCTTCCGGCAAGTTCGTCAACTGCGCGCGTACTATCTCCGGCACCGGCATTGCCCTGACGCCGATCCACTTCTCCGGCCCGTTCTGCTTTGGCGAAGCAGAACGTATTTTCGATTGGACGGCCGTTTTCGGCGCGGCCGTTTCGGGTGGCTTGCTGCTCTCATCCGCCGCCTGCAACGGCGCCCCCAGCGCCACGATCAACAAGAACAAACTGAACGTCTTCATAGCACTGTAGTTTGGCAGGAGAGATGCCACGACGCAACCTCGAAGCCCGGCGACAGTCTCTGGAGCGATAGACAAATCACGGGTCCGTCTCCATCCCGACGTGCCCGTCCACGCCGACACGATCCGGTCGTTTCTCAGTTCAGTCGTCCGCGATGGGTTTCTCCGGATCAATGCCGAGCCAGCACGCTGCTGCCACCAGATAAAATACCGCGATCGAGTAGATCGGAGCGTTCCACGAATGCCAGACATCCAGACATTGGCCCACTGCCACGCTGCTGAGTGTGCCGCCCAGATTGCCGAACATGTTCATTGCTCCGCTGACCACACCCGCGTGCCGCTTGCCGATGTCCAGACAAACGGCCCACGATGGCGCCATCGCCAGCGCTGCCAGCGAGCCGGCCGTCACGAACATCGCCACCGCGCCGTGCGGCGACGCGGTCGCGATCACGCCGACGATTGCGCATGCCGCCAGCGGCAACCCGGCCATCGCGGGCAGACGCCGGCCGACACGCGCGCCCCAACGCCGCCGCAGCACGTCGCTCAGCCAGCCGCCCGCCATCACGCCTGCGCCGATGCCAACCAGCGGCAACGCCGAGAGCCAGCCGGCTTGTTGGAGATTGAAATCACGCGCGCGTTGCAGATACGACGGCAGCCAGGTGAAGTAGAAATACCAGCCGTAGATCATGCTGAAATACATCACGCACAGCAGCGCCAGGCTGCGGCTCCGCAGCAGCCGCGCCCACGGCACGGCGGGATGCACTTCAGCCGCGGGCTTCGGCTCGCCAATCAGCGCGCGTTCGGCGTCGTTCACTGAGCGATGACCATGCGGATCATCGCGGAACCACCGGTACCATGCCACCGCCCACACCACGCCAACGAGACCGAAAATCTCAAAACATCGCCGCCAACTCACCGCGCCGAGCAGCGTTACCACCAACGGTTGTGTGATCGCGCCAGCGAACGGCCCGATCATCACCACCGCGCCGAATGCGCGGCCGCGTATCCGCTCCGGCAGCCAGCGGGCATAGACGCACGAGATGCTCGGATAGGTTCCCGCCTCGCCCATGCCGAACAGCAGGCGCACAGCGAACAACGAAACGAATCCTCCAACCCAGCCCGTTGCCGCCGTCATCAGCGACCACCACAGCACAATCCGCGTCAGCATCAGCCGTGAGCCGAACCGGTCCGCGAGCCAGCCGCTTGGCACCTCGAATATCGCATAGGCAAAAGTGAACGCGCCAAACACCAATCCCATCTGTGCATCGCTCAGATGCAGGTCCGCCTTGATCGCCGTGGCCGACGTGGAAATACAGACGCGATCAAGGTAGGCGACCGCCGCCAGCAGAAGCGTGAAGATCAGCGCCACGTAGCGCGCCCTCGTCGGCACGAGAGCACCGGCGCGCGGCACGGAAACGGCGGAGTTACCGGGGTCGGACATGCCGCTTCCCCTTCGCCTTTTGCCACTCCGCTTCCATTTCCTCCAGTGTGGACTCGTGCGGCTGTTTGCCCCGGGCAGCGAGCGCAGCCTCGACCTTGCGAAACCGGGCGACGAATTTTTTCGTGCATTGGTTCAACAGGTCTTCCGCTTGAAACTTCTGGAACCGCGCCAGGTTCACCACCGCAAACATCAGGTCGCCGAGTTCCTCCGCCGTCTTCCTGCGATGACCGCGGTTGATCTCATGGCGCAGCTCGCGGATTTCCTCCTCGATCTTGTCGAGCACCTCGCCGGCCCGGCTCCAATCGAAGCCGACGCGGGCGACTTTCTTCTGCACATCTTGGGCGCGCATCAACGCCGGCAGATGCCGCGGCACGCCGTCGGTGACGGAAGGGCGCTTGTGCTTCTTCTCGGCGTGCTTGAGCTTGTGCCACTGGTCAAGCACCTGTCCGGCGGTGCGCAGCTTGCGGTTGCCGAAGACGTGCGGATGCCGGGAGACAAGCTTGTCGGCAATGGCCCGCGCCACGTCTTCGAAATCGAAACACTTCCTTTCCCCGGCCATTTGCGCGTGGAAGACCACCTGCAACAACAGGTCGCCAAGTTCCTCCAGCAGGTCCGCGTCATTGCCCGACTCGATGGCATCCACGACTTCATAGGCTTCCTCGATGAGGTTGTGTTTGATGGACGCGTGCGTCTGTTGGCGGTCCCACGGACAGCCGCCGGGCGCGCGGAGCCGGGCCATGATGCCAAGCAGGCGTTTGATCTGCGTGTGTGGTCGGGACATGGTGTCATGCTAGAGTCTCCCGCCCAAAGTTCAACCACGTAAAACAGGGTTGAACTTTGAACGGCGGCCTTTAGGATGCGCGCGTGCCAACCCAATCATTCGCTTTCGCCAACCAGAAGGGCGGCGTCGGCAAGACGACGACAGTCGTCAGTCTCGCCGCCTGCCTTGCCGACGCGGGCAAGCGTGTACTGGTGGTTGATTTTGATCCACAGGCCAACGCCACCAGCGGGCTGGGGCAGGAGAAGCTCGAAGGCCATAGCGTCTATGACGCGTTGCTTAACGGCCAGCCGCTGACCGCGCTCGTCCGGCAGACCGGGTTTCCAAACCTCGATCTCATTCCGAGCGAGGAGGATCTCGCAGCGGCAGAGGTGGACGTACCGCGCGCGGAGCGGTTTCTGGAGCGGTTCAAGATGGCCATCGAGCCCATCAAGGCGTCGGGCGTCTATGATTTCATCTTCGTCGATTGCCCGCCGTCGCTCGGCATCCTGACGATGAACGCACTGGTCGGCGTGGACCGCATCTGCATCGCGCTGCAATGCGAATACTACGCGCTGGAGGGATTGACGGTGATTCTGCGGGTGGTGGAGCATCTGCGCAGCAGCGGCGCGAACCCCGCGCTGGATGTTGAGGGCATCGTGATGACGATGTTCGACAGCCGCACCAATCTTGCGCATCAGGTGGTGGAGGAAGTCCGCAAGCATTTCGCCGACAAGGTCTTCAAGACCGTCATCCCGCGCACCGTGCGGTTAAGCGAAGCACCGAGTTTCGGCAAACCGATCATCCACTACGACAAGCATTCGGCCGGCGCGACCGCCTACACAGCGTTGGCGAAAGAGTTTTTGAAACGGCAGGAGGCAGCGGAGAAACTCGCAACGGCTGCGGCGGCCGCGGCGCCTGCTGTTGTAGAACCTGCAACCGCGATTGCGCCTGCAGTTCCGCCGCCGGATTCAACAGCAGTTTGAACGAAGTGCCTTGTCTTTTTGTTGTTTGCTGAGGATCCCAGCGCAAGGTGGTTGCGCTTGTTGACGCGCTCTGGTAGTATTCTTCAGACACTACGATTCGCTTCGTTGAGAAGTGAAAAAGGACTATGGACGACAGCAACAAGCCGGGCAAAGGCCAGGAAACCGAGTCGGACGACTGGGTTAAGCAGACCTCGTTGTACAAGGAATTCATCGCCGAGCGTGAAGAAATTCTGCGCCACAAGTGGCTGGAGAGCGAGAAGGCAGGACACGATATCGGATTCGAACGCGCGTTGGTGGATTGGGTGGCAAAGTATCGGACCACATGGCGGCGTTGGCGCCAGGAATCAACTGCCAGGCCGGATGCCACCAACTGACTGAAAGACGAACGACGCGTGGTCGGCAGCGTCTACAGGGGGGAGACGGACTCAGGCGGCTTCTTTGAGGATATCCCAGACGGCCTGAGCGGCGACCAGTCCGCGTTTGGAGGTTAGATCGCCGAGCGAATACTCGATGCCGGTGTAGAGGAAATAACCGTCGGGGAAATGTCCGTCGAGCATGCTGCGCATTTCCTGGGCCATGCGCTTGAGAAGTTTTTCCACTTCGAGACGGCCTAGTTCGCTTGTCGGGCCGCTCGCCAGCGGCACCACCATGTGGCGCATGGCGTTGGACCATCGGAGCAACTGGCACACCACGAGGCATGGCATATCGTTGGAGCCGCATCCGAACAACTCCATCAACCGGGAGGCCGCTCCACTTTTCTTGTCCGTGTCGTCTGCGGAGGGCGGCGGGTTCTTCACGCCGATGCAGACGCAATGGTCGTCGGCCAGCACACGATGCTCTTTCCAGAAAGCTGTGTTTCGTGCCAGGTCTTCCACGCCACTGTGCCGATCGTCATAGAGCACCAAACAGTGAATCTTATCGCTGCTGGATTCCGTCTGAAAGCTCTTGAACTGCTCGTCTTTCTGCTCTTGCTGAAGATCTTGCCACAAAATCATACGTATTCCTCGGGCGCGAGTACGGCAGGAAGCGTTTCCCTTCATACTACCGCTTCCTGCCGTTTCCTCAGGCGACCAACCCGCTGCACCGCTTCGTTCAGCGGCAGCAACTTCCCCCCGCGGGGCGCTGCCGCTGCCCGTCGAGCAAGCCACTAACGCTGCGAGGCACATTCCCACCCCCTGAAATCCCATGTCTCGACGTCATGGGAGTCATACTACCGGACTGGACCCGAATTCGGCAATTGGGAGACTGCCCTATTTTGCCATAGGGGAAAACCTTATGGCTGCGGCGGCTGTTGTGGCGCGATAAGGCCCGCTGTCGCCCACTGGCAGGCATATCGCGCCAGTTCGAACGACCCGTTGATGTTCAACTTCTTCATGATATTCGCGCGGTGTGCTTCGACGGTCTTGTGACTCAAATGCAGGACTTCCGCGATTTCGCGCGTGCGCTTGCCTTGGCCGTAGAGGTTGAAAATCTCAAACTGACGATCACTGAGAGTCAGGACCGGCGATTGCACGGTTTGGCTGTGGGTATGACTCGCCTTCTTCAGCAACCAAGTGGTCATCTGTTCGCTAAGGTAGATGTCGCCGTCAAGGACGCGGCGAATGGCGACGATGATGATTTCAGTCGGCTCCTGTTTCATGACGTAGCCGAGGGCGCCGGCTTCCAACACGCGCTCGGTGAAAAGAGACTCGTCGTGCATGGAAAACACCAGCATCGGCAGGCCGTCAAACCGGGCCTTGATGTCCTTGATCAACTCCAGGCCACTGCTCTCCTTGAGGGAGATGTCCACAATGACGAGGTCGGGCTTGAGAAGAGGGATTGCCTCCAACGCTTGCGCTGCGTTTTCCACGCTGCCGCACACGTGCAGGTCGGGTTCTTGATTGATCAGTTGAGCGAGGCCCTGGCGCGCGATAGGGTGATCGTCCACGATCAGAATGTTGGCTTTGCCTTTTCGTGACGGGTTCCTGGTTTGGAACATGATGGGTTCTCCATTCAGGCTGCGTTCTTCTTCGGGAACGAACACGCCAGGATCGTTCCCCCTTCCGGTGCGCGGTGGATGTTGAGCGTGCCGCCAATCACCCGTGCGCGATGATTCATGATGTCCATGCCGATGCCGCGTGTGGCGGGCAGGGGCAGGGAAATGCCTTTGCCATCGTCCTTCACGGTGAGCGTGATCTGGCGGCCTGTCTCAGCCAGCGTGATCCGGACTTGCTTGGCTTTGCCATGGCGGATGGCGTTGTTCACTGCTTCCTGCGCGATGCGGTAGAGATGGGTCGCCGCAGTGTTGTTCTCGATGAGCACGGGCGGCTCGCAGGCGAAGACACACTGGACCCTGAACATGCTCTTGAGATTGTCGGCCAGCCCTTGCAGCGCAACCATGGCGCCGTTGGCCTCCTTCTTCACGGGATGAAGGCCGGTTGCGATCCCCCGCGCCTCGGTAATCGCCTGACGAATCAGGTTTGCCACCGCCCGGGCATCCGCCGACTCGACGGGAGATGAGGCGGCGAGTTTTTGGGCCAGCGCCTTGCTCATGAAGCCGACGCCAGCCAGATGCTGGCAGAGGCCGTCGTGGAGATCCTGGCCGATGCGGCGTTGTTCACGCTCGCTGATTTCCAGCAACTGGTCCTCCAGCCGTTTGCGCTCGGTGATGTCCTCCACAATGCCGTCAATCCACTCCACCTTGCCGTCAGGGCCACGGTGCACCGCGGCGGTAACGGCGCAGTAGATGGGGGTGCCGTTTCTCCTCTTCACCCGCACTTCATAGCCCGTGACGGCATCGGTGTGAAACAAGTGCGCGAGAAACGTTTCCCGGTCAACCGAGTTCTCGTAGAAGTCCACCACGTTTGCTTTCAAGAACTCGTCCACAGAATCGTAACCGTGCATCCGGGCCAGCGCGGGATTGGCCTGGAGATAACGTCCATCCGGGGTATTTCGATAGACGCCCACGTTTAGATTATTCACCAGCGAACGGTACCGCTCCTCACTTTCCCGCAACGCTTCCTCGGCGCGTCTGCGCTCCGTGATGTCGCACAACACGCCGTCTGTGCCTGTCAGGCGACCTGCCTCGTAAACGGGCAGCCAACGATCCTCGATACATTTCAGGCTTCCGTCCTTGCAGCGCCACCATTCTTCATCGCGAATGGTAATGACCTCCTTGGGCTGCGTCTTCAACCGTTCCAGCCTGCGCCTCCGGTCATCGGAACTCGTGGCGGGTTTCTCAATCACCTTCTTCAAGAAGGCAGTGCGGCCCCCCATGTTCTGGATGTCTTCGAGGGAGTATCCGAAGATCCTTTCAAAAACCGGGCTCAGGTACCGGAATGCACGTGTCTCCATGTCCACGCTGTAAAGCACATCCTGGATGTGTCCGGCGATCCGGCGGAATTTTTCTTCGCTTGCCCGCAATGCTTCCTCCGCCCGCTTGCGCTCGGTGATGTCCTGGGCGGTGCCACGAAGACTTACCACCCGGTCACCGTTGCGGACCATGACTTCACCGTGAACATTGATCCACCGCCGCACACCGTCCGGCCGTATCAACTCCAGGTCCACCTCGTGTGGCGCCCCTGTCCGGAGGGTCTGTTCCGCCGCTGCATGCCAACGGGCGAAGCTCTCCGGCGTGAGGATTCGCCCGTGCTCCTGAATGCTGGGCGCATGCCGTTTTGGATCAAGGCCACAGATACGGAAAAGCTCTTCGGACCACATGAGGTTGCCAGTCTCCACATCCCAGATCCAATTGCTCACATGGGCCACATGTTGCGCTTCCTTCATCTCCTGCGTTCGCTGGTCCGCCAATGCGGTGCGCTCGGCAACACGTTGCTCCAGTGTTTCGTTGAGCGTTCTCAACGCCTCCTCAGCTCGTTTGCGCTCGGTGATATCGCGGATCACCATGCTGGCGCGCGTGTCTCCCTTCTGCACGCGGAAAACCACTGAGGAAACCTCGGCTGGAAACTTCGTGCCATCGCTGCGGATGAACGTCAACTCGCCATAAAAAATGCCGGTTCGCTCGCGCTCCTCCGTGGCCGCTTGCAGGCGGGGGTCTGAGGCGTCCGTGATCCTGTCCCGCCCAATCCTTATCAGTTCCTCCTCCGTTAGTCCGAACATCCGGCAGGCCGCTGCGTTGGCGGCGAGAATCCGGCCATCGGTTGTTCCCAGCAGCACAGCGTCCATGCTGGTCGCAAACAATGAACGGTAGCGATCCTCACTCTCGAGCAGCGCCTCCTCCATCCGTTTTTGCTCGGTGACGTCTCGGGAGACTCCCACCCAGTACAGAGGCCGTTCGTCGGCGTCCTTGACGACTGTAAACCGGTCGGAGAGCCATCGGTAGCTGCCATCCTTGTGCCTGAACCGATATTCGACGATGCCGTTCGTTACCTCGCTGGCTTGAGCTTCTTTCAGCACATGTTTCGCCGCCAACAAGTCGTCGGGGTGAACTTGACCCAGGACGAAATCCAGGCTTTTGCCGATCAGTTCCCGGGGCGGGTAACCGGTGACTTTCTCCACCGCTGGACTGAAGAAATCGTATCGATCGGTCTGCAGATTCCGACGGTAGGCGACGTCGAGAGAGTTCTCCAGCACAGCATGCAAACGCTCCTCTCTCTCTCGCAACGCCTCGCCAGTCTGCAGCCGCTCCTGCGTGTCGGTGATCAGTTCGCCGACGGTCCGCAGAAGCCGGGTGTTCTCGTCAGACCAGTCGCGCTCGGCACGCACGGCGTCGCAGCCGATAAAACCGACAAGTTTGCCTGCGTGGCTGATCGGCACAAGGATCACCGACTGGACGTTGGCCGACTGCAAGAACCGTCTTTCCGCCTCCGCTTCCGCAGGCAGGTCGGCGATGCGGGACAACAACAACGGTTCGCCGCCGCCCAGCCGCTCCAGATACCATGGGAACGCTGCTGTGGGCACGTCGCGCAGGCGGGCGATCTGCGATTGCACGCCAGGTGCGCACCACTCATATGTGTTGTTGGCGATGGCAAGATCGTCGGAGACGCTGAAAAGGTAACAGCGGTCCGCCTGCGTGACCCGGCCCAGTCCGGCGAGGACTTCCTGAGTGACGGCGTCCACTTTTGGCAACGACGTGTTGGCGAACCGACTGGAAACAGACGCTACGAAATGCTCGATTTCCAATCGGCGTTGGAGGACTTCCTTGGCTCGCTTGCGTTCGGTGGTGTCGCGGAAAATTCCCAGGATGCATCGTTGCCCGCCCATCGTCAGGGGCCGGGCGCTGATGTCCGCGTAGAATACCGAGCCGTCTTTGCGCCGAATGGGAACCTCTGGCGCCAGGGAAATTTCCTCGGCCACCAGCCGGGCAAACATTTCCATGACCCACGGTACGTCCTTCGCTGGATGGATGTCCGAGACCGCCAGGTTTTTCATTTCGTCGGCGGTGTAACCGAGCATCCGGCACATTTGCGGGTTGGGCAGACTCAATCGCTTGGTGTCCACGTCTCCCACCATGATGCCATCCATTGCTTGCTCGAACACCGCCCGCAGCCGTTCTTCGCTCTCCTGCAGCGACTCATTGGCCTTTCGCAACTCCACGGTGCGCTCGGCGACGCGTATTTCCAGACGGCTCTGCGAGGCCCGCGAGCCGCTGTCGTGCTCCTGAATGGTGGCGAGCATCCGATTGAACGCGTCCGTCAGCGTGCCGGTTTCGTCCTCGCTCAGCTTGGCCGCCCGTTGCGAGAAATCCTTCCGCTGCGCCACCGCGTGTGCCACGCGGGCCAGTTCCAGAATCGGCCCGGAGAACAACCGCTGCAATCGGCTGGCAAAAACCAACGCCACCAGCATGGAGATACCCATCACGAGGAAACCCATGCCGAGGTAATCCTTGAGCCGCGCCCGCAGGATCCCGGTGTCCGACCGCAAACAAAGGGTGCCCACCATCCGGTTGCGATGCTTGATCGGACGGCACAGCATCAACCGGCTGCCAGCGAAGCTCTCCCCGGCCTTGCAGATGGATGGGAACGGTTCTGGTGTCACATCGCGGCGCGTGTAGCGCGCGAGCAATTGACCGTCAGCCGTGTAGAGGCAGGCTTCCTCCAGGGTCGACATGACTGCAGCGTCGTTCAGTGCCTCCTGCGTCGCCTTCGCATTCGCGGCTTCCAACCCACCCGCGCAGTTCCTGCCGATCATCTCAGCCAGGGCGGCGGTTTCCTGGACCGCGAGATTCCGCAGGTGGGGCAGCCCGATGAAGAACAACGACGAGCCCAGCAGCAGAAGTGCGATCAGGCTGGTCGTCAGCATCGCCAGCATCAGCTTCCACTTGATCGGCAGGTTCCGAAACATTCGCATCGTGTGCGTTTCTCTCCTTGTCAGCTGCTCAGACGGGTGTTGTGGGTTGCGGCAACTTCGACCGGCTTGCGCTGGCGCGTGCGATCACCCAGCCGCCCAACCTGAAGACACACGTTCATTGCCATGCGGATTCATCTCTCAAGACCCACGCCGGAGTTGAGCTGCGAAACCCCAACTCGTGACCCAGTCTAGCAACTCTCTTGGGCGGCGACAACCACAGCTTTCTGCGAGGCCCGCAAAACCGCTAACGCCCACGCGGAGATTGAAACGTTTTGAACGAGGGCGCCGGCGAGTTGTCGGGGGGTGCTTCTGGCGAAGATGATTGCTTGGTGGGAGCGGCGAGCGTCAGGGGGCTGGACGCCACACGCGCGTCGGTCGGCACATAGGTTGCCGAGTAAAACGTCACAATACACCACCACGTGCTTGCAACCACCGCCAGCACAAACACCGCAATCATCACGAATTTGGAAACCATCCTATGACATCTGCTATGCTACTACCATGGGCACTGGCGCGTCTACTAGGGGCAACCCTGATTCTGCCATCGGGGAAAATCTTACGCTTTGCTAGGACTTATCTGTTGGTTTGCAGTGGGGCCGAGCTGCGCTGACAGCTTCTTGGCGCATCTCCACGGTTTTCACCATTTCATTTCTTTCCGGTCAGCTGTGGCGAAGCGGGTTTGCCTTTTGCGGCGCCCGGTTTCGTCGCCGGGCCAAGATGCAAGCGCGTGATCTCAGCACGGATTTCATAGCCAGCGGCATTGTTGTGAAGGCGGTCCGTCACGAACAGATCCTCGCGCGGCTGGCCGTCGGGGCCGAGAAACACGTCGAAGATGTTGATGTAGTCGAGGTTGTTGCCGGTGGCGGTGTATTTCTTGATGAGTTGGTTGGCCTGTCGCTGCTTAATGATCTGGTCGGCGCGCGCAGGAGCCGGGTTGATGGACATGAAAGCGATACGCGTGTCGGGTAGGGAGGCGCGTATCTTGGCGACGAATGCCTCGAAATCGGCGGCGACCTGTTCGGGCGTTTTGCCGGCATTGAGGTCATTGGAGCCTGCTGCCAGTACGATCAATCGCGGTTTGCAGGGGATGATGATTCGGTCGGCAAAGTAGGTCGCGTCAGCAATCTGCAATCCACCAAAGCCGCGATTGATGATCGTGTGATTGGGGAAATCGCGCTCAAGCGTGTTCCAGCGCCGGATGTGGGAGGAGCCGATGAACAGAATTGCATCCTGCGGCGGCGGGCTCTTTCGATCGGCAATCTCGAACGCCTCGACCTCCTTTTCCCATCGCTGGCTCGGCGATTGTTCAGCGGCCAACGATGCGGATGCAAAGAGGAACAGAAGCGGGACGAAACCCGCCTGGAACAAAAGCGAACAGCAGCGAAGAAAATTCATGGTGTTGGCCACACTCTACCGACAGGGAGATTCCTGCTCACGATAAATCTTTCGGCCATGTTTCCATTTTTCCAGCCGGAATTGCCCGTGTTCTACTTTGGCGGTGGCACCTGGAAATCGCGCAAGCTCACCACGGGCGGCGATTTGCGTTTCATTAAGGTTGCTTCCAGCGTGTAGTGGCCTGGTGCGTCGGGCGCAGTGAACGGGAACGTCAGCCGCTTGTCGCCGAGCACAGCGACTGCACAAGGCTGCATCTGCTCGGACAAAACCTTCGTGCCTTGCAGGAGGCGGAAACGGACGCTGCCATGCCACGGCCCGTAGAGATCATTGATGACGACGACGGACACGTCCCGTTTCTCGCCGGCGGGCACGTCCTCGGCCCAGAAGTCGAGCATGAGGCCGGTCGGTGCGAAGGCGTCTTTCATGTATTTCTCAAACAGCGGCTCGAGCTTCAATTCCTTCACGTCGAGCCAGTGATCGCTGGTGGCGCCGCCTTCGGGACGAGGCTTGTCGCCGGGACGCGAGTAACCCACGACGCAAAAGTGCAACACACCGGCGCATTCGCGATGCGCGCGCCAGAACTCGGTCTTGGCGGCGAGCGCGCGCGCATAGAATTCGCGCCGCTGTTGGACGGTGGAGTCTCCGCCGAAGATGTTCCGATAGACGTTCGTCGTGAGGCAGGTGGGTTGGCCATCGCGCGTGAGCCAGAGCCAGCCGTATTCGTTGATGATGATCGGCACCTCGAGCGCCTGCTGGGCCTTGTTCAGATTCGGCCGGCCCGACATGCCGGCGATCTCGCTCATTTTGAACGGCTTCCCGCTCGGCCACCAACCGCGGATGTGCATGTAGGGATGAGACTCGACGCAATCAGTCGTGGCTTGCGGCTCGGCCCAGCCATTCTCCCACGGGCGATTGGAGAGGTCGAGTGGCCGCACCGCGGTGAGTGCCTTGCCGGTCTCGGGCGTGCCGCTCTCGTTTTGCGCATCCCAGATGACGACACAGGGATGGTTCCAACGCTCGCGCATCCACTCGGTGTATTGCGGGATGATCTTCTCCGCGACGGGCCACTCCGGGCATTGATTCTTCGAACCACTGAGCACCCAGATGGGGAACTCATCCTGAATCAGGATGCCTTCCTCATCGGCGATATCATACCAAAACTCCGGCGGGAACCCGATGCAGTAGCGCAGGGAGTTCCAGTGCATCGTCTTGAATTTCTGGTGCAGCTTGCGCACCCACTCGCGATCCCACGGCAGCGTGCCTCGCGCGCTATCCTCGAAGAAGCGATAGGCCGTCACATTGCTGCCGCGCATGAAATAGGGCCTGCCATTGAGCATGGCGCGCTTCTTCTCCCGATCGAAACTGAACGACCGCATCCCGAAGCGCGTTTTCGTTGTGTCCGCGCCGGTGGTTAGGTTCAGTTCGTAAAGGAACGGCTCCTCCGGCGACCACAGCCGGCAGTCCCGGATCGGCACGGTGAAATCCACCGTCTTCTTTTTCTTGGTGCGAACATAAGTCTTTGACGTCGTCAGCGTGCCGTCCACCCTCGTCGAGCCGCGCAAGCAAACCGTCGCCTGCAACTCAAACTCGCATCCCTTGTTGCCCGTGGCCACTTCCGCAACCACACGCACCGACTTCGTCTCGATGCTCGGCACCGTCTGGACGTTCACGATGTAAGGCGCGCCGGTCAGGATCAATTCCACCGAATCGTAGATGCCGGGGATGTAGAGATATTTCTCGAAATCCCAGCCCGTGGGCATGTCCTGCGGCATCGAATCGCGATCCGCGCCGACCCGGATGATCAACTCGTTCGGCTGGCCGCCGTCCTTGAGCGCCCTCTTCACGTCGAGCCAGGCTGGCGTGAAACACGGCAGATGCTCGCCGACGACTTTGCCATTGAGCCAGACCTTCGTGCCGAACTGTGCCTTGTGGATCTTCAGCAACGCGATCTCCGGCACCGGTTGCTTCAGCGTGAACTCGCGCCGATACCAGAATGCCTGCCGCTTCTCGCTTTTCTTGCCGACCTCGGCGAAAGCCGGAGTCGCCATGTCCACCAGACCCGGCACCGGCACGCGGTGCGCGAATTCCGCGGGCGGTGTGTCCAATCCACCCTCGGCGATCTGCCATTCACCGTCGAGCGAGACGACCGTGCGCGCGTCGGCGGCGAAGGCGGTGTGGATTGCGAGGCAAAGACCGGCGGAGACGATGAAGCTTGTCAGTTTCATAGGTAGAAGAAGATTTGTATCAACTCACCACAAGTTTTCGAGCGAATCTTTTCACGACAACTGGTGCGCACGTGCGCCACTGCAACTGCGAATCATTTCCGGTCATTGACACCGGATGGTTTGCGATAATTCACGCCAAGCTGGTCGAGGCGGAGAAGATGGTTTTGAAGGCGGTGCTCGAAGCCGGCGAAGTCCTTCCGCTCGGCCGGTGTCCAGACGACCTCGGCCAGCGCCGCGGCGCGAGGGAAAGCGAAATACTCCACGTCGCCCGGCGTCCACATGTACTCGGTCCAGAGCGCGCCCTGTGCGCCGAGGATATGATGGCGCCTGGATTCCGGCAGTTCGGCGGGGACCGGCTCGAACTCATAGACGCGCGACAGCGGGACGAAGCCGCCAATGCATTCCGGTTCGTTCGCCCCCTTGGCCTGTGCGTAGTCGAAGTAGCAGTGTGTGGTTGGCACCATGACGACGTCGTGGCCCGCGCTGGCGGCGGCAATGCCGCCCTTGATGCCGCGCCAGGACATCACGGTCGCGCCGGGCGTGAGGCCGCCTTCGAGAATCTCGTCCCAGCCGAGGAGCCGCCGGCCTTTGCTGGCGAGGAACTCCTCGACGCGATGGTTGAACCACGTCTGGAGTTGCGCCTCGCTCTTGAGGTTCTCGGTCCGGATGCGCGCCTGGCATTTCGGACACGACTTCCAGCGGTCGCGCGGGGCCTCGTCGCCGCCGATGTGGATGAAGCGGCTGGGGAACAGTTCGCAGACTTCTCCGAGCACGTCTTTGACGAGGGCGATAGCCTCGTCGTTGCCGGGGCAGAGGATGTCCGGCTCGATGCCCCAGCGTGTGCGCACTTCGAACGGGCCGCCGCGGCAGGACAACGCGGGATAAGCCACCAGCGCCGCCAGGAAATGACCCGGCATCTCGATCTCCGGCACGAGCGTCACATGCCGCGCCCGCGCGTAGGCGACGAGGTCCCGGATTTGTTGTTGCGTGTAGAAGAACGGCCCGTAGCGCTGGCCGTCGCCGCGCTTGCGATCGCCGTGCAGGGGCGACTCCTTGCGGACGGAACCGAGCTGGGTGAGTTGGGGATGCTTCTTGATCTCGATGCGCCAACCCTGGTCGTCAGTCAGGTGAAGCTGAAGCGTGTTCAGTTTGTGCAGCGCCATCACATCCACCAGTTTCTTGACGAACTCCGGCGGCATGAAGTGACGCGCCGGGTCGAGCAGCAGGCCGCGCCATGCGAACCGCGGCCGGTCTTCGATCTCGATGCAGGGCACGATCCAGCC
This sequence comes from Verrucomicrobiota bacterium, assembly GCA_016235595.1. Classification (GTDB taxonomy): domain Bacteria; phylum Verrucomicrobiota; class Verrucomicrobiia; order CAIQCK01; family CAIQCK01; genus CAIQCK01. The sequence continues at coordinate 54,838 of JACRJX010000032.1, read as the reverse complement.
GCCGCCGGGAGCGCGCGCCGGCTGTTTCGTTGCGAACACCTGCGGCGGCAGCAACTGCCGAAACGTGACACCGCCATAGAACAGTCCCGCCTCCGTTGCCGCACAGATCGTGACGCGCGAGGGTGTCACCGAGAGGCGATAGCCTTCGATGCCGAGTTGGGATTCAAGCGATCGGTCGAGTTGCAGACCGATGGCGCCGGGTTTTGGCTCGCTGGTCTTGACCGGCAGAGGCAGGCCGGTCGGCATTCTCAATGCGGCGGCCAGCTCGCGAGCTTCCGCTTCCGCGCCGGGGCCGGCACAGATCGAAGTCTCCCGGCTCAACTGGAAGGTTCCTTCCGCCACGGTCATCTTCGCTGGCGCGGGAACCAATGCCGGCGGTGCGGCCACGGCGCACTGTGAGTTTGTCAGCAGCGTCATACACGAAAGCAACAGGAGCGCGGTGCGGCGGCGTTGCTTCATGATCTTTCCTTCCGGGCTTCTATTTTGGGTTTCGAGGCGATGTATTTTTGAAGGTCGCGGCCTCTTCATGCGCGAACGTCAGCGCGTGGTCAACGGCAAAAACTTCACCTCGCCCGGCGCCAACTTGAAGTTTTGCCCGAACGCCGTGAACGCGACCGGCTCGTTGCCGACGCACACGAACACCGCCGCTTCGTCGCCAGCCGGCGCGCGCCATTGGCTGTGCAGCACCGCCGGCACTTCCAGTTCGCGCGGCGACCGGCCCGCGCCGGTGAAGAACTTGCAGCGCACGCGCGGCACGTCCAACGGGCCCGTTGCCACGCGCCGGCCGAACACTAGGAACTCCCGCGCCGGCCCGCGCCACAGCTCGACGTGCCCGCGCAGCAACCGCGCCTGCGGGGCATCGGTCGTCTTCGGATCGTAGGGCCGGGTCCACACCGCCACGCCGGGCGTTTTGCCGCAGACGAGGTTCATGCCCTGTTGATACAGCGTGCTGGCGCTGGCCCAGGTCGAAACGCCGCATGAGTCGCCGCCATAGCCGTGCATGAACTCGTGATAAACGTGCGTGAACAGCGGCACACCAACGACGCCCTCGCCGTCGCGTGGCCAGCGGCCCTGCGCGTAATCGCGGGCGTGATAGGTATCGAGCACCGGGATGAAGAACTCGCCCGGTTCTTCCATGGACCACGCGAAGTCCTTGCTGTGCTTCCTGCCTTCACGGCGAATCTCGTCGAACATCCTGTAAAGCGCCTCGGCTGACCAGTTGCCGCCGCCGCGCGGATGACCGTGTTTGTCGCTGAAGCACGGCGGCATGCCACCGCCAACAATCTGGTCTGCCTGCACGCAATCAATGCCGAGCCGCTGGCATTCCAGCGTTGCGCCGAGCAACATCTCGCGCGCCAACGGCGTCGCGGGGCAAATCACCGCCTTCTCGCCGACACCCGCGTTCGGCTTGCCTGAACGGTGCGGCCGGCCGTCAGCGTCGCAAATGGCGCTTGCCGCGCCCCGCTTCTCGAACGCCATCGTGTCGTCAAGCGTCCCAGCGTCGCTGCCGCCTTGTTTGCGCAGCGTCCAGTTCAGGCCGGAGAGGAACACCAGCGTGCGGTGGCCGTTCGCATGGAGCGCTGCCGTCGCCGCCTTGAAGTCGCGCTCGCCGCCGAAGGGTGGAAAATAATCCGGCGCTATCCACGGACCGAGTTTCTCCCACGACATCAGCATGAACGTCGTCGGCCCGCCGAGCAGGTCGCGCCACGCAGCGGCCTGCTGCGACACCGACGGCAGGCGGTTGCCGATCTTCTTCGGTTCGACCTCGCCGCGCAGGCTGTAGGCGTAAAACAACGACGGCTCCGTGAGCCAGCGCGGCACGTCGCCGCTGGCCACGCGTTGCGCGAGCGTGCGGCGGCACCACGGCTGTTTCAGCGCCCACTTCTTGTAGATATCGGCCGCCGTCTGCCAGTCGCCGCGAAACGTCCCGATGACGACATCGTATGCGGTATGCCACTCGCCGCGCGCCTGAAGCGGCGGCCGGTGCATCATGGCCATCCTGAAAACGTCGCCGCGTTTTTCAACGCCGAAGCTCTTCGTGTAGCAACGGCTGTCATAGCTCGCCGCATACAAGCCGGCCGTGTCGTTGTAGTGCGCGAGAAACTGCATCGAGGCCGAACCGGGATACGGAGCCGACGGCAGCCAGCCGATCGAGGCGGGCGACTGGATGAGACAGCCGTCGTTGCGCGGCAGCACGAGGAACTCCCGCTCCGGCGACGTGCCGAGTTGTTTCGGCCACGCCAGCGCCGGAAACCGCACGCTGGTCAGCGCGTGGCCGCTGTCGTTGCGAACGGCGATGCGGCCGAAGATCAGCGACGAGCCTGACTCTGTGCGGAAACGGCACTCGATGGCGACGGCGGCGTTGGTGTGGCGCACGGCGGTGATGACGACGGAGTTGCCGTCGCGTTTGACGGTGACGTCGGCAGCCGCGGTTTCCGTCAGCGACGGCACGTTGGTGAAGCTCAACTCGTAGAGTAGCGGCGCAACCGCTTTCGGCGCGGCGAAGTCGCGGCCGGTGGCCTTGTCCACCAGCGAAACAATCGCTCCATGGCGGTCAGGATCGAAACCGATGCGCGTTGTGTCGGTCTCCAGCGTTACGAGGGCGGCCAGCAACAGAATCATGTGTTGTTCCTCAAATTGCCGCTGACAGTGTGCGGGCAGCGGGCTTGCCTTTCAAGCTGAAGGTGGCAAACGCATTGCCAGAGGGCACGACTCGTGCTACAGGAAGGCAACGCACGAATCGCTGAGTTGTTTTATGAAATCACAAGCGTTCTTCGGAACCGCACTGCTATTGCCTCTGCTTGCTTCGGTCGCGGTCGCCGCCGGACCGTCGCGGCCGAACATCCTCTACATCATGTCCGACGACCACGCGTCGCACGCGATGAGTTGTTACGGCAGCCGGATCAACCAGACGCCAAACCTCGACCGCATTGCCAACAGCGGGATGCGATTCAATAACTGTTTCTGCGTCAACTCCATCTGCACGCCGAGCCGCGCGTGCATCCTCACCGGTCAATACAGCCACATCAACGGCGTGCCGGTGTTCAACCCGATTGACCCGAAGCGTCCGACGCTGGCGACGTATCTACACGCCGCTGGCTACTACACAGGCATGATTGGCAAATGGCATCTCGGCAGCGATCCGGCGGGCTTTGATCTCTGGAACATCCTGCCAGGACAGGGCGTTTATCATGACCCGGTTTTCCTCACGCAGGCTGGCCGCACGAAACACACTGGTTACGTCACGGATCTCATCGCGGATTTTTCCATCGACTTCATCAAGAACCGCCCGAAGGACAAACCGTTCTTCCTGATGTGCCACCACAAGGCGCCGCACCGCAGTTGGGAGCCGGACGAAAAGCACGCGCACATGTATGACGGCGTGGACATCCCGGAGCCGGAGACGTTCAACGACGATTACGCCACACGCTGTCCCGCCGCGACGGAGGCGACGATGCGAATTGACCGCGACCTGACCCGGCGCGATCTGAAGTATCCGCTGCCGCCGCCGGACCTGAAAGGCCCCGCGCGCAACAAGTGGCTCTCCGGCGTGGACACGGAGGTGGAGATTACTGTCAACGGCCAGAAGAAGACGCTTACAGGCGAGGCGTTGAAGAAATGGAAGTATCAACGCTACATCAAGGACTACCTGCGCTGCATCGCTTCGGTGGACGACAATGTCGGCCGGCTGCTCGACTTCCTCGACCGCGAGGGGCTCGCCGACAACACCATCGTCATCTACACCTCCGACCAGGGTTTCTACCTCGGCGACCACAACTGGTTCGACAAGCGTTTCATGTATGAGGAATCGCTGCGGATGCCGTTCATCATTCGCTGGCCCGGCCGCATCAAGCCCGGCACGACGAACGACAAGATGGTCTTGAACGTGGATTTCGCGCCGATGCTGCTTGACGCTGCCGGCGAGAAGACACCCGCCGACATGCAGGGCCGCAGCTTCCTGCCGTTGCTGCGCGGCGAGACGCCCGCCGATTGGCGCACCTCGATGTATTATCGCTACTATCACTATCCAATGCATCACTGCGTCCAGCCGCACTACGGCGTCCGCACCGAGCGCTACAAACTCATCTACTTCAACAAGCTCGACGCGTGGGAACTCTACGACCTCCAGAAAGACCCGCGCGAGTTGAAGAACATCTACGCCGATCCCGCCTGCGCCGACCTTGTGAAACAACTCAAGGCGGAGCTGTTCCGTCTGAAAAATGAACTCAAGGACGAGAACCGGTTCGAAAACGAGCTGCCGAAAGATAGGATGTAATCCTGCCGACGAAAGGAATCCCCCATGGAACAACGCGACCCGCACAACACCTTCAACCGTCGAACATTTCTGACACAGTCGCTGGCCGCTTCGGCGGGAATCGCCGCCGCCGCGGCCACTTCGCATCAGGCATCGGCTGAGACACGGCCGGCCGCGAAGCCTTCTTCACAGGCTCCCGGCCAACTGCCAAAGGGAAAGATTGGCGACCTGGAAATCAGCCGGCTCATCCTTGGCACCAACCACGTCACGTTCTTCATGCACAGCCGCGACCTGCATTACGTGAATGATTTGTCGCGGCACTACAACACGGACGAGAAGATCATCGAGACCTTCGCCGCCGCGGAAGCCAGCGGTGTCACTGCATTCATGACCCATCAGGATCCCAAGATCGCCAAGCTCTTCCGGCAGTATCGGGACCGTGGTGGCAAGCTCAAGTGGATCGTTGCGCCGTGGAGCGACGCCGAAGGCCGTCGGGTTGCTGATCCGGCGAGCTACCAACGCGCGGTGCCGCAGCTCGTGGACAGCGGCGTGGACGCGCTTTATGTGCCGGGCATGATCACCGGCACGCTGGTGAAGCAGGGCAAAGGCGCGTTGATCGGCGAGATGCTCAGTGTCATCAAGGCCACCAGTTTGCCCGTCGGCGTCGCCTGTCATGAACTGGAGGTTGTGCAGTTCTGCGAGAAGGAAAAATTCCCGCTCGATTTCTACGTGAAGACGCTTCATCACCTGAAGTATACCACCGCGCCGAAGCCCGATGCGATACAGAAGGCATACGCCGAGGTGCCGGGCTACTGGTGCAACAATCCCGAAGAGACGGCGGAGTTCATGAAGGGTGTGACGAAGCCGTGGATCGCCTTCAAAGTCCTGGCCGCCGGAGCCATCCCGCCGCGCGACGGCTTCAACTACGCCTTTGCCCATGGCGGCGACTTCATTCTCGCCGGCATGTTCGACTTCCAGACGGCCGAGGACGCGCAAATCATCCGGGACGCATTCGCTGCCAACAAGAATCGCGCGCGTCCGTGGCGCGGTTGAGACAAACGCTCCGCCAAATCGCGGCGGTGATCCGTGACGAGAAAGGAATCTGCCAATTAAGCCTCTCCTCGCGATTGGTTCTGTTGCGTTGATGGCAGCCGCAACCGCGTCGGCGCGGGATGCGCTCGATGTTTATCCTGCACCCGCCGGGTTGTCGCCTTCGCCGGAATATCGCGTGGAGGTATCGCAAAACGGCCGGCCGAGAGAGTCGTTCGTCTATCGCACCACCGCCAAGTGGCGTTCGAACAAGGTGAAGGACACGGCGTGGACGACGTTCGCTTTCGACGGCCGCGTGTCGGTGCGAGTGACGAAACTGAACGGCGGATTCGAATCCTGCAAAATTCTGCCGAGCAGCCGGCGCATCAAGACACAGGTGGAAGGGAACGCCGCGACATTTGTGCTCGACCAGCCTGCCAGGTTGTCCGTCGAGTTTGATGACAGCGCGAAGACACATCCGCTGCTCATCTTTGCGGACCCGCCGGAGACGAACGTGCCGTCGCGCGACGCGACGAACGTCGTGTGGTTCGCGCCGGGCGTGCATGAATTACCTGGCGGACAGATGGAGTTGCTGGCCGGCCAGACGGTCTATCTCGCGGGTGGCGCTTTTGTGCGCGGACGCATCCTCGGCCGGAACGCGAAAGGCGCGCGCATTCTCGGTCGTGGCGTGTTATCGGGCGACGGGTTGCCGCCAACCAACGCCGGCGGCACGAGAGGAGAGCATTTCATCATGTTGCGTGGCGACAGTGACGACGTGCTTGTGGACGGCCCGACCCTCGTGGATTCGCCGCACTTCAATCTCACCATCGCCGGACAACGCGCGGTGGTGCGGAACGTGAAGATGATTTCCTGGTGGTTCAGCACCGACGGCGTCCACCTGCACGCGCATGGCCGGGTCGAGGATTGTTTCTTCAAGGTGAACGACGATGCCGTGAAGCTCTATCACAGCGACACGACAGTGCGCCGCTGCATCATCTGGCAGATGGAGAACGGCGCGCCGTTCCAGATCTCTTGGAACATGCCGGGCCGTAACGCCGGCTTCCGCGTGAGCGATTGCGACATCATCCACGTCGAACATTCATGGAAGAACGACAACGAAGCCGTGTTCTGCGCCATTCACGGCGGCAGCGGACACATGAGCGATTACGTCTTCGAGAACATTCGCATCGAGAACGCCCGCTGGCGGTTGGTGAGTCTCATGACCCAGCCGAACGAATTTGCGAAGGGTGTCAAGGAACCGGGCACCATCTCCAACGTCACCTTTCGCAACATCACCACCGACGGCCCGTTTGCGCTGCCAAACCGTTTGCGCGGCTTCAGTGCCAACAGTCGGATCGAGGGTATCACTTTCGATCAGGTGCGCGTTGGCGGCCGTCTGTTGACGGGTTTGGCGGACAACTTCGATGTGGACACGAACACCGTGCGTAATGTGAAATTCCTGCCGAAAGCCGAACACCGATGAAACTCATGCTGCAACGATTCACTGTTATTGCGGCTCTCGGCCTCGTTTGCGCCGTGGGCCACTCCGCCGCGCCGAAGCCCAACGTCATTGTCATTCTCACCGACGACCAGGGCGCAGTGGACGTGGGTTGCTATGGCGCAGAGGATCTCGCGACGCCGGCAATTGATTCACTGGCGGCGCGGGGGGTGCGGTTCACGCAGTTCTACGCTGCCGCGCCGGTTTGCTCGCCCTCGCGCGCGGGGTTGCTGACGGGACGCTATCCATTGCGGTGCGGTGTGCCGGGCAACTGTGCGTCGCAGGCCGGCCAGCGAGGCGCACTGCCGGCGAGCGAGGTGACGATGGCCGAGATGTTCAAAGCCGCCGGCTACGCCACGGCGCACATCGGCAAATGGCACCTCGGCTACACGCCGGAGACGATGCCGAATGCGCAGGGGTTCGATCTCTCCTTCGGGCACATGGGCGGCTGCATAGACAACTGGTCGCACTTTTTCTACTGGCACGGCCCGAACATCCACGATCTGCACCGCAACGGCAGCGAAGTGTTCGCCGATGGCCGGTTCTTTGGCAGCCTGATGGTCGAGGAGGCGGCGCAGTTCATCGCGGCCAACAAGGACAAGCCGTTCTTCATCTATTTCGCCATCAACGAACCGCACTATCCGTATCAGCCCAACGTCAAGTGGCTGGAGCGGTTCAAGAAACTGCCCTATCCACGCAACCTCTACGCGGCGTTTTTGGCGACGATGGACGAACGGATCGGCGCGCTGCTGCACTGCGTGGACGATGTGAAACTGCGCGAGCGCACCATCGTCGTGTTCCAGTCTGACAACGGCCACTCGACCGAGGAACGCGCACACTTCGGCGGTGGCAGCGCGGGGCCGTATCGTGGCGCAAAGTTCAGCCTGTTCGAGGGCGGCATCCGGCTGCCCGCCATTATATCGTGGCCCGGCCATCTGCCGGAGGGCGCGGTGCGCGGCCAGATGGCGCATGGCTGCGACTGGCTGCCGACCGTTGCCGAGCTGGCGGGCGTGAAACTGTTGCAGCCGGCCATTGACGGAAAGAGCCTCGTGCCCGTGCTGAAGTCCGGCGACGCGCCCAGCCCGCACGACGTGCTGCACTGGTATGTTGGCGACGGGAAGAACCCGCAGTGGGCCGTGCGCGAGGGCGACTGGAAGTTGATCGGCAACGCGTGGGACAGCGGTGCCGGCGGCGATAAGAAGACGCAGCGGTTCCCGTTGTTCCTTTCCAACCTGGCCGAGGACGTTGGCGAAAAGAAGAACCTCGCCGCCGAACGGCCCGACGTCGTCGAACGGCTGCGCAAACGGCATGACGACTGGGTGCGGCAGTGCGAGAGCCAGACATCAAACGGACAATAACCATGAGGATTCTCCGACGCTTTCTTGTGTTGAGCGCCATTCTGGTTGCATGGACGTCGCTGCAGGCGGCTGACGCACCGAAGCCCAACATCATTTTCATTCTTGCCGACGACTTTGGCTATGGCGACCTCGGCTGCTACGGGCAGAAGAAAATCCAGACGCCGTGTCTCGACCGTATGGCGGCGGAGGGGATGCGATTCACGCAGTTCTATGCCGGCTCGACCGTCTGTGCGCCGTCGCGTTGCGTGCTCATGACCGGTCAGCACACCGGTCATTGCTGGGTGCGCGGCAACGCCGGCAAGAACAATGCGCGAGGCCAGATTTTGCGCCCGCAGGATGTCACGGTGGCCAAAATCCTCCATGACGCCGGCTATGCCACTGCGCTCGTCGGCAAGTGGGGACTGGGCGAACCCGGCACCAGCGGAGTGCCGGCGCGGCATGGCTTCGATCATTTCTTCGGTTATCTCAACCAACTCCACGCCCACAACTACTACCCGGCGTTTCTCTGGCGCGGAGAGGAGCGCGTGACCTTGAAGAACGAGGTGCCGCCGGGCAACGTCGGCGACGGCGAGTTCGGCCAGGGCTGGGCGACGAAGAAAGTCGAATACAGCCACGACCTCTTTGCCTCCGACGCGTTGAAGTGGGTCGATAAGAACCGGAGCAAACCCTTCTTCCTCTACCTCGCCGTCACGATCCCGCACGCCAACAACGAAGGCTTGCGAGGCACCGGCAACGGCCAGGAAGCGCCCGACTTCGGCATCTACAAGGACAAGGACTGGACCGAACCGAACAAAGGCTACGCAGCGATGGTCACGCGCATGGACACCGACATCGGCCGGATGCTGGCGCTGCTGAAACGGCTTGGCCTCGACGAGCGCACGCTGGTGATATTCAGCTCCGACAACGGCCCGCAGAAGGAAGGCGGCGCGGACTTCGAGTTCTTCGACTCCAACGGCCCGCTGCGCGGCATGAAGCGCGATCTCTACGAGGGCGGCATCCGCACGCCGTTTATCGCGCGCTGGCCCGGTCGGATCAAAGCGGGCAGTGTCAGCGATCACGTCGGCTACTTCGGCGACTTCATGGCCACCGCAGCAGAACTGGCCGGGGTCGAGCCGCCGCCGAACCTTGACAGCATCAGTTTTGTGCCGACGCTGCTCGGTCAACCGGAGCGCCAGAAGCGGCATGACTATCTGTATTGGGAATTTCACGAGCGCGGCTTCGCGCAAGCGGTGCGGACGGGCGACTGGAAAGCCGTTCGCCTCGGCACGAAGAAGCCTATGGAGCTTTACGATCTCAAGACCGACCTTGGCGAGCAACATGACGTCGCCGCGCAACATCCGGAAGTCATCGCCAAGGTCGAAGCGATCCTCAAGTCCACCCGCACCGATTCCGAATGTTTCCCGATTCGTGAGGGTGCGGCGAAGAAACCTGGCGCGAAGAAGAAGCCCTGACCACGTCGGGCGTGCGCGAAGTCGCGGATGATGTCGCCGCTCCCAAAACACAAGGGACAGCCCGAAGGCTGTCCCTTGCGACACGAATGTGATTTGTCAGATGTTTAGTTTGCCTGCCGGCCTGTCACGCCCTTGGTGCCCTTCGCGATGGCCTTCGCCATCTCTTTCGGACGCAGCGCGCGAACAGCCGCGCCGGCGCGCCACATTTCGGAGTCGTGAATCTCGCTCAACTCCTTCTGCAACTGCACTTGGTAGTTCGGTGCGCCGCACGCCGTCAGCACGCGGGTGCATTCCTTGCCGCTCTTGACGCGGTTGTAGAGGTCTTTGAACACCGGCAGCACGGCTTTCCTGAACTTCGGTTTCCAGTCGAGCGCGCCGCGCTGGGCGGTTGCGGAACAGTTGGAATACATCCAGTCCATGCCGTTCTCGTCCACGAGGCGGATGAGGCTCTGTGTCAGCTCCTCGACGGTCTCGTTGAACGCCTCGCTCGGCGTGTGGCCGTGCTGGCGGAGCACGTCGTATTGCGCCTCCATGATGCCAGCCAGCGCGCCCATGAGCACGCCGCGCTCGCCGGTGAGATCGCTGAACACCTCGTGCTGGAAGGTCGTCGGGAACAGGTAGCCGGAACCGATGCCGATGCCGACCGCGATGCAACGATCCTCCGCGCGGCCCGTGGCATCCTGGCCGACGGCAAAGCTGGAGTTGATGCCCGCGCCCGTGAGGAAGTTGCGGCGGACGGAGGTGCCGGAGCCTTTCGGCGCGACCATGATCACGTCCACGTTCTTCGGCGGGACAACGCCGGTCTGCTTGCAGTAGGCGATGGAGAAGCCGTGCGAGAAATAAAGCGCGGAGCCGGGCTTGAGGTTCTTCTTAACGAGCGGCCAGATGGCGCGCTGCGCAGCATCGGAAACGAGCATCTGGATGATCGTGCCGCGCTGCACCGCCTCCTCGATGTCGAACAGCGTCTTGCCGGGCACCCAGCCGTCAGCGACGGCGCGGTCCCAGTCGCGCTTGAACGACTTGGCCTGGCCGACGATGACGTTGAAACCGTTGTCGCGGAGGTTCAACCCTTGCGCCGGCCCCTGCACGCCGTAGCCGATGATGGCGATGGTCTCGTTCTTGAGGACCTTGCGCGCCTTGGCCATCGGGAACTCCTGCCGCGTGACGACCGTTTCCTTCGTTCCACCAAAATCAATGATTGCCATGTTGTTTATCCTTTGTGTCTGCTATTGCTGAACATTCTCCGTTTGAACCGGAGTGCGAATCCTAGTGGCGAAGTGCTGGCAGTCAAATAGAAACTTGCGCTTTTTCGCCAAAAAACCACGACGCCGGCCTCTCCCGTTGGTGACAAACGGCCATGAATTGTGGAAAACTGTGCGCTGGCTGATGAAGGAGCTTATTATGAAACTGTTACGCGTTTGTCTTTTCCTTGCCGCGATGGCCGGCAGCGTCTGTGCCCAGACCGTCGTCCGTGAATGGAAACCCGCCGACCTAGCCAAATGGTCGCCCAGCTATGTGAAGAACCTCCACGTCGAAAACGATGCGCTCGTCTTCGAGACGCAGGCGGGCGACTCGATGCTGATCAGCCCGACGTTTGACGGTTTCGCGGCGACACCGTGGCAACGCATCGAGTTGGAGATGAAGACCGACGTGGCCGGCGGCGGCATGGTTTACTGGACCCAGACCCTCAAGACGAAGTATGGCGGTTTCTCCCCCGACAAACTCACCAAGTTCGATCAAGTGGCTGGCGACTGGCAGATCTACCGCCTCGAGCCGTTCTGGCAGGCCGAGAAGAAGATCATCAAGCTGCGGCTCGATTTTCCACACGAGCGCGGCGGTCGCTACGCCATCCGTGCGATCCGCATCATTGAAGAGCCGCCGGCTGCCGTCGCTGCCCTGCCAGCTCGCGATGTGAAGCTGGACGCCAAAGGCGAGTGGCGCGCGCGTGTCTCGCTGAACACCGAGGACGGCGCGTTCATCGCAGTGCGCATGACGGTGAGCGCGGGCGAGGCGGCTGTCGTGACGTTCGCCAGCGACGCGGTCAACGGCCTGCACCGTGTGAACTTCCCCCTGCACGCTGACGGCCGGATGCACACCTATAACGTGGATGGCGGCGCAAACAAGAACTGGCGCGGTCGGATCATCGAGCTGCGTCTGCAAACCACCGCCCGCAAGGACGCGAAGACCTCCGTCGAATCCATTGCCTTCGGCGCGGAGCCGCAAGGCCCGCCGGACCTGGATGTGACGTGGCTGGGCCTGCACGACCCGTTCACGCGCGCCGGCCGTCCGGCCCGGCTCGAAGCCCGTGTGGTCAATCGCGGCGGCGAGACGGCGCGGGATCTGAAGCCGCAACTCAGTCTCTCGGGTGCGAAGCTCATCAAGGAAGAATCGCTGCCGGCAAAGATCGAGTTCGGCGTTCCCGAAACGCTCGCGTGGACGGTGCAGGCCGACCGCCCGTGCAAGGCGAAGGCGACGCTCACGATCGAGGGCGCGCCGGCCAAAACCGCGACGCTGAACTTCCTGCCGGCGCCGAGTCTGCCGAAGGCCGCCTACGTTCCGGAGCCGAAGCCCGCCAAGAGCGATTATCAGGTTGGCGTTTACTACTTCCCCGGCTGGCACACCGCCTCGCGCTGGACGCCGCTGAAATCGTTCCCGGAGCGGCAGCCGCTGCTGGGCTGGTATCGCGAGGGTGACCCCGAGGTGGCCGACTGGCAGATCAAGTGGGCTGTCGAGCACGGCGTCAACTTCTTCCTCTACGACTGGTATTGGGACCGCGGCGCGCGGCATCTGGAGCACGGGCTGCACGACGCGCTGTTCAAGGCGCGCTACCAGAACCTCATCAAATTCTGCCTGCTCTACGCCAACCACAATCCCCACGGCTCCCACTCGCCGGAGGACTGGGAGAAAATCACGCGCTTCTGGATCGAGAACTACTTCAAGCGGCCGAACTACGTCATGGTCGAGGGCAAACCGATGGTGGTCATCTTCTCGTCGCAGAATCCCGCGCGCGACATGGGCCCGGAAAAAGTGAAGCCGACCTTCGACCACATGCGCCAGATGTGCAAGGACGCCGGCCTCGGCGGCCTCTATCTCGTGGCGTGCATCAACAGCGGCACCAACCTTCTGGCGAAGATGAAGGAGTACGGCTACGACGCCGTCAGCGCCTACAACTGGCCGCACCTGAACATGACGCCGGAAGAGAACCAGGCGCGCCGGTCATCCTACGCCAAGGTTGTCGCCGGTTTCCCGCAGGTCTGGTCGGACATCGCATCCGCGAACATCCTCAAGCTCATTCCACCCGTTTGCGGCGGATGGGATTCGCGCCCGTGGCACGGCGACACCGCCCTTGCGCGCACGAACCGCACGCCGGAGATCTTCAAGAAACACCTGATCGACTGCAAAAAGTTCCTCGACTCCCGCGAGCAGCCGCCGAAGCTGAAAATGCTCTTCGTCGAGGCGTGGAACGAATGGGGTGAAGGCAGCTATATCGAGCCGCATCGCGAGTTCGGTTTCGGCTACCTCGAAGCGATCCGCCAGGTCTTTGCCCCTAAATCGCCCAAGCCGAAGCTGATGGTTCCCGCCGATGTGGGGCTCGGTCCCTACGACATCCCGGACGAACCGCTGGCCACCGCGTGGAACTTCGCGGCTGCGAAGGACCCGCTGGGTTGGGGCGGCAACGTGGAGAACCTGCGCGTCGAGGGCGGCGCGTTGCGGTTCAAGACGCGCGGCCATGACCCGATTCTCAGCAGTCCGCAGTTGCGCGCGGCGGGACGGCAGTTCCCGTTCATCGTCTTCCGCATGAAGGCGAGCCGCGACATAGGCTGCCAGTTGTTCTGGAGCACGTCCTCGTCGCCCCAGAGCGAAGCCAACAGCGTGCATTTCCCGGTCAAGGGTGGCGGCGAATTCCAGGAGGTCAAAGTGCGCCTCGCCGACAACCCGCGCTGGCGCGGCGTCATCACCTCGTTGCGATTCGATCCCGGCAGCCTTGACGGCGTCGAAGCCAGCGTCGAGTCCATCCGTTTGGAAGAGAAGTGAACGGCAAAAAAAGGCCCGGGCCGAAGGATTCGACCAGGGCCTCACATTGGATGGCGATGCGCCGGAACTGCTTTTCCCGGACAGTCACATAAATATGCTCTTTAACAAGCCGACCGTGCCGGAGTAGGCTGGCCGGGCCGTGAGCAAGTCTGGAGAAACCCGTTTCGCCTTTCGAGCGATGACGATGGCCGCCTCGCTGGCGTGCCTGTTCTGGCCGGCTTCACGCGCGGCGGGGGAACCGCCGGCAGCGGCGGGCGATTATCTCCTGCAACAATGGGACGTGGATGACGGCCTGCCTGATGACGCCGTTGCCGCCGTCACGCAGACGCGCGACGGCTACCTTTGGATTGGCACCGCGCGGGGTTTGGCGCGATTCGATGGCGTGCGCTTCCGTCTTTTCACCTCTGCGAATACACCCGCGCTCGTTTCCGATAACGTCCGCTTCCTGGCGGAAGACAGCGTCGGCGCACTCTGGATCGGCCTGAGCCGCGGCGGCATCGTGCGCCATCGCGAGGGGGTGTTCGAAACGGTGACGCAGCCGTCGGACAACCCGGCCCACTGGTCCACGTCGCTCATCGCCGACGGAAAAAGTGGCGTGTGGATCGGACTTCCAAACCTCCGCGCCGCGCGCTGGCGCGACGGACAGTGGACGCAGTTTGGCGTGGCTGATGGCATCGTTGGAAAAGGCGCGGTCAACTGCGTCGCCGGGTTTCACGGCAGAATATGGTTCACCACTGAAACCTCCTGCGGTTTCTTCGACAGCAACCGGTTCACCACGCTCACTACCGACGTGCCGCTGCCTCAGTTTCAACCGCGTCGCGACGACGGTTGCTGGCTCGCTTGCGCGAACGTGCTGCGCAAGTTCAACGAGCGCGGCGAGATGCTGTTCATGGGCCAGCTGCCCTGGAGCGGCGGCGCGGGGGAAATCCAGACTCTTCTGGAAACCCGCGACGGCGTGCTCTGGGTTGGCACGAAGGGCCAGGGCCTCTACCGCCTTGCCGGCGCGGGCATCGAGCGCGTGCAGACCTCACACAATTTCATCACGGCCATCCACGAGGACCGCGAGGGCAGCCTCTGGGTCGGCACGGGTGGCGGGTTAAACCAACTCCGCCGGCGCGGCATCCGCCTGTACAACGCGCGCAGCAGTCTGGCGGACGACATCGTGTATTCCATCTGCGAGGACAACGACAGTGCGCTCTGGTTTGGCACCCGCAGCGCGGGCGCGTTGCGGCTCGTTGGCGGGCGGTTCACGTTGTTCACGAACACCAACGGTTGGCCCGGCGGCATCGTCACGACGTTGTGCGCAGATCGCAACGGAGGCGTCTGGTTCGGCACGCTGGCGGAGGGATTGGTTCGCTGGCAGGACGGCGTGTTCATAAAAGCCGGCTTCAAAGGCGAGCGCATAGAGACCCTCTTTCAGGACCGCGACGGCGCACTCTGGATCGGCACCTCGCAAGCAGGTTTGTTGCTGTGGCGCGACGGCAAGGTCACACGTTTTGCGACCGAAGAAGGTTTGCGCGACATTACTGCGCTGGCCGAGGACGGCTCCGGCCATCTTCTGGCCGGCACACGACAGGGCGAATTGTTCTGGTGCAGTGATGGCAGTTTCCAGCGTTTCAGCCGGAGCGACGGATTGCCGGGCGCGACCATCCAGACGATCCTGGCTGACGGCATGGAGTCATTGTGGATCGGCACGCGCCGCGGCCTTGTGCGATTTGATGGTAGCGGCTTCAAGCAGATCACCACGCGCCATGGCCTGCCCGACGACGATATCCGCCAGATCGTTGCCGACGACGACGGCAACCTTTGGTTCGGTTCGTTGCACGGCCTCTTCCGCGCTGCGCGCCACGATCTCGATGAAGTCGCCGCGGGCCTGCGCGCCACGGTGGACTGCGTGACGTATGGACGCGCCGAAGGTCTCGGCAGCTTCGAGTTCGCCGAAGGCTGCCACAACGCCGCCTGCCGCACGCGTGACGGCCGCTTCTGGTTCGCCACGCGGCGCGGCGCTGTCGAAGTGAATCCGAGGGAACTCATCGTTGGCTCCGAGCCGCCGCCGGTGCATGTTGAAGAACTGATCGTGGACGGCAAACCGCGGCTTCTGCCGGCCTCGGGCCACGTGGAGATTCCACCGCGGCCCGACAGGATCGAGCTGCACTACACTGCGCTGAGCTTGACCTCGCCGGCGAAGGTGCGTTTCCGCTACCGGCTGAAGAACGTGGATGACGACTGGATCGAAGCCGGCAGCGAGCGTTCCGTAACCTACCTCCACATGCCACCCGGCCGTTATCGGTTTCAGGTTGCCGCGCGCAGCGGTGAGGGTGTCTGGAATCTGACCGGCGCGACGCTCGATTTCACGGTGCGCGCGGCGGTGTGGCAGACCGTGTGGTTTCGCGCCGCCGCGACCCTGGTGCTACTCGCGCTGGCCGGAGTCGTCGTCCGCTCTGTCCTGCTCCGCCGGATGCAACGGCGGCTGCTCCTGCTGGAACACGAGCGCGCCCTCGAAGCCGAACGCGCCCGCATTGCCAAGAACATGCACGACGACCTCGGTGCCAAGCTGACCCGTATCGCGCTTCTGAGCGAGTCGGCCCGCGGCGACGCCGGCCTCGCGCCCGACGCCGTCGCCCGCGCTGAAAAAATCTCCCGGGCCGCCCGCGAAGTTTCCCAGACGCTTGACGAGATCGTCTGGACTGTGAATCCCGGCAACGACACGCTGGAGCGGCTCATCGGTTACCTCAGTGACCACGCCACAGAGTATCTGGGCGCCACCAGCATCCGGCTCCGCCAGGATCTGCCGGAGAGTGTGCCCGACGCGCCCATTTCATCCGAGGTCCGGCACGGCCTGCTCCTTGCCGTCAAGGAGGCGTTGAACAACGCCGTCAAACACGCCACCGCCACGGAAATCAAACTAAGCATCACTGTGGAGCCGCAGTCATTATGCGTGCGGATTACCGACAACGGCCGCGGTTTCGACCCGAATGTCACGCGCGCCGCCGGTCAGGGCTTGGCCAACATGCGCGAGCGGCTGGCAGCCATCGGTGGCAGTTCTCAGATCGAAAGCGAATCCGGCAAGGGAACACGTGTCGTGTTCACGCTGCCATTGAAACGCGAATAACCGATTACGTATTACACTCCCCATGCCCATCACTGTTGCCATTGTTGAAGACGACAAGAACCTGCGGGAAGACCTCGCCGACCTGATCGCCAGCCGCAAAGGGTTCCGTTGCGCCGGCTCGTTTCCGTCAGCCGAGGACGCGCTCAAATCGCTGCCGGAGAAACCACCCGACGTCGTGGTCATGGATATCAACCTACCGAAGATGTCCGGCATCGAGTGCACACGCGAGTTGAAGAGCCGCCTGCCGGATACGGAAGTCGTCATGCTCACCATGTTCGACGACACGAAGCTCATTTTCGCGGCGTTGCGGGCCGGCGCGAGCGGCTATCTGCTCAAGCGCGCCGCGCCCACCGAGCTGCTCGCCGCCATCGAGCAAGTTTGCGCCGGTGGCTCGCCGATGTCGCCGGAGATCGCGCGGCAGGTTGTGCAGTTCTTCCAGGCGGAAAAACAGGCGCCGGCCGATTCCGAAAACCTCTCCGAGCGCGAGCGCGAGCTGCTCTCCCTGCTGGCCCGCGGCAGACAATACAAGGAAATCGCCGACCAGCTTGCCATCAGCACCGACACCGTTCGCAGTCACATCCGGCGCATCTACCGCAAACTCCACGTCCACTCCCGCACCGAGGCCGCCGTGAAATTCCTCGGCAGGTGAAGTGGCCGGACGGCCCGCGAATCGCCGCGATCAACAACGGTTGCCGGACAGCGCTGTTCCAGCTACAAAAGAAGCAGAGCATTCATGAACTTAAGACTGACTCGCAGACAACTTTTCAACCGGGCCGGAATCGCGCTCGGCGCAACCACCCTTGCGCCCTCGCCCTTGCCTGCCGAACCGACGTCCTCCGGGGCGGCGCGCCATCGGTTCAGCTTCTCGCTGAATACCGGCACGATCCGCGGCCAGAAGCTCGGCATCGCCGAGGAGATCGAGGTGGCTGCCAAGGCCGGTTACGACGGCATCGAGCCGTGGACCAGCGACATCGCCAAGTTCGCCGATTCCGGCGGTTCGTTAAAGGACCTCCGCAAACGTTGCCGCGACCTCGGCCTGCAAGTCGTGAGCGCCATCACTTTTGCGCCGTGGGTTCTGGACGACGACGCGCAACGCGCCAAGGGCGTGGAGCAGATGAAGCGCGACATGGACCTCCTCGCGCAAGTGGGGGGCACGCGCATTGCCGCGCCGCCGGCGGGCGCGTATCGCGGCGCGAAGATTGACCTCGACCGCATCGCGGAGCGCTATCGCGTCATCCTCGACATCGGCCGGCAACTCGGTGTCGTGCCGCAGATCGAAATCTGGGGCAGTGCGACCAATCTGAGCCACGCCGCAGAAGCGGCCTACGTCGCCGCCAAGAGCGGCCATCCCGACGCGTGCGTCTTGCTTGACGCATTCCACATGTATAAAGCCGGTGTCGATCCGGCGGCGATGAAGCTGTTCGGACGGCAGGTGACCCACTGCTTCCACATGAACGATTATCCCGCCGACCCACCGCGCGATGTGATCAAGGACGCCCAGCGTATCTGGCCCGGCGACGGCATCGCGCCGTTGAAACAAATCCTGGCCAACATCGCTGCCAATCACTGCGACGTCATGTTGTCGCTGGAATTGTTCAACCCTGAGTATTGGAAACTGCCCGCGCTCGACGCCGCCAGGACCGGCCTCGCGAAAATGAAGGTTGTGGCGGCATTGTAGTCGTCGCACACCCCGTGGCGCGGCATCCGGGGACCTTCACGCGGAAGCGTGAGGATTGCTTTCGCGAGCCGGGTTCCACCTCTACGTCGTCAGTAGAATCTTCACACCGATGGCGATGAGGATGACGCCGCCGATCTGCTCCATGCGTTTGCCAAACGTGCCACGCAGGCGGTTGCCGAGTTGAACGCCGAGCAGCGACAAAGCCGCGGTGACCACACCGATGACTGCGCTTGGATACCAGATCCGCTCGCCGATCATTGCCAGGCTCAGTCCCACCGCCAGCGCGTCGATGCTGGTTGCCACACAGAGCGTCACCAACCGCAGCCCGCGCGTTGGATCACCGGGCAGCTCGTCCGGCTCGCGCTGGAACGATTCGTAGATCATGTGAGCGCCGACAAATGCCAGCAGCCCGAACGCGACCCAGTGGTCATACGCGGCAATGTATCGCTGGAGCCGGGCGCCGAGAAACCAGCCGATGACCGGCATCATGAACTGGAACAAGCCGAAGTGGAAACTGATCCGCACTGCCGGCCGCAACTTCTGGCCGTGGCCGGTCGTTCCCGCGCTCAGCGCCACGGCAAACGCGTCCATCGCCAGTCCGACTGCGATCAGAAGTATCTCAAGAAAACTCATGGCTGCTGATGCTTGTGACGCCGAGTCGTGTCTTTGCGATCTACTTAAGGAATGCAGTCGAGGGGGGCGTCACACAATCGTCGGTACGACGAACGGCGCACGGTCTTCCCGGCGGGAAAGCTGGCTGGCCTTCTCCGCGAATTCCCCGACGAAGCGCTCCTGCCGGGCGTCAAACGTCACCCACGGGCCAAGCGCCGCCGGCGTGGCGCCGATGTCAACGCCGTTCTCCCGAAGGTTCTCGCGGCACCGCTCGAACGCGTCTGATAGTTCCCCGTTGGAACGGATTCTCTCGCGAATCTCATCGGGTGGAGACTGTTTGCCGAGCCGATGGGAGATGTTCGCCATGTGGCAGCACGCGGCAGAGGCATGTCCCACAGAAGCTTCCGCGGCCAATGCATCGGCCTTGCGGCTGCGGGTGGCGGCTACAAAGTTGGTCACGTGAGAGACTTCAATTTCGCCAGCCTTCCGGCCATCCTGGAAGTCCTTGATCTTCTTGCCCGCGTTGTCAAAGACCGCGCCGCCGGTGTAGTCGCCGGCGAAGTAGCCGCCTTCGCAAACGATCACGATGCCGCGGTCGTTGTTGCGGAACTTGCCGAGGGTGCTCGGAGCTTTCGGATCCGTGTTCCTGGACACGTTGCGGATTTCGCAGATGATCGGGGCGGGCTGGTAATCGAAGATGGCGATCTGCGTGTTCGGCGTCTCAGCGGCATCGTCGAACGCGAAGCGTCCTCCAATGCTCATGGCGCGCGGTGGCGGCTGGTTCAGTCCTAATCCCCAGCGGCAGATGTCTGTCATGTGCACGCCGTTGTTACCCATCTCGCCGTTGCCGGTCGGCCAGACCCAGTGCCACTCGTAGTGGAGTTGCTTGCGCATCACCGGTGCCTTCGGGGCCGGGCCGCACCAGAGATCGTAGTCCAGCGTATCAGGCACCGGCGTCGGCGCGCTGACCTTGCCGATGCCTGTCCGCGCGCGAAACACGAGCGCGTGCGCAAAGCGGATCGCGCCGATCTGGCCGCTGCGCAGGTAATCGAACGCCAGCGGCAGCACCGCGCTGGAGCGGCGCTGCGTGCCGACTTGAACGATGCGTTTGTATTTGCGCGCGGCGGCGACCATCTGCCGGCCTTCCCAGATGTTATAGGAGAACGGCTTTTCGACATAAACATCCTTACCCGCCTGGCACGCCCAGATGGTTCCCAACGCGTGCCAATGGTTCGGAGTGGCGAGTACCACGGCATCGATGCTCTTGTCGTCGAGCACGCGCCGGAAATCAGTGTACGCGGCGACGGTCTCGCCCCGGTCTTTGAACTGCTTCACCCCGTCATCGAGGACCGTCTTGTCCACGTCGCACAGCGCCACGATCTTCACTTCCGGCACCTTGCAAAAACTCTTGATGAGTTGCCGTCCCCGCCCTCCCACGCTGCCGGCGATGTTGATGCCTCCCAAGCCGACGATGGCGATGCGGACTTCCGAATTCGGTTTCTCACCGCCGATGGTGATCCCCGGCATTCCAAACGCCAGTCCAGTGATTGCCGATGTCCTCAAAAACTCTCTGCGTGTTAGTGTTCTCATATCTTCATTCCGTGCGATGGGTCGCAAGGCTGCATACCGAGCCGTCGGTCATCAGGGCGATAGCTTGACCGCGGCTGACGAACAGATCAAGCACCGGGGCGGATGTGGCTGCGACGGCTTCTACCTTTCCGTCCAGCGAGAGCCTCACGATGCCGTTGGCAGAGGCCGCGGCAACGTAGGCGTCGCCGTCGCGCGCGAGGCGCTTGACCGGCTCGCCAAGGTCGCGTTTCCAGATTGGCTTGCCCGACGCGTCGAGCGCCCAGACATAACCACTCTCCGACACGGCGATGACGCGCGGTTTGCCTGCGACGATGTCGAATCGAAGCGACGTCAGCCGGTCGCCAACGTTGGCTTCCCACAGCCTGCCGCCCTTCGTGTCGAACGCAAGCACTGACCCGCCGTCGGTGCCGAGAATCGCCGCGCGTTTGCCGTCGCCGCGCAGATCGCCGGAGGTGACGGCGGTTTGTTCCGGGCCAAATGACGAGGCGCGTCCGGTGATCTTGCCGCGATGGTTGAGAATCTGGAGGCTGTAGTAGGCGTTGCCGGCAATGATCTCCGGCTTGCCATCCCCGTCGAGGTCGGCGACGTGGCCGACCGTCGCGCCGTGGGCGTAATAAACGGTCTTCCAGATGAGCTTCAGTGCCGGCGAGTAGGCCATGTATTGCCAACTGTCGCAGCCAATGACGATCTCCTGCGTGCCGTCGCCATCAAGGTCGGCCAGCGTAATCGTCCGCACGCGGCTCGGCACACCGCGATACATCGGCGGTTTCACATCGGCCACTTTGCTGCCGTCTGCGGCAAGCACGCCGAGCGTGGCCGCGTCGGTGCCATAGACCACCGATGGCTTGCCATTCTTGTCGAGAGCACCCGCAGCGAGCGCCGTCACCGCACTGTCCACTCTCGTCTGCCAGAGTTTTTTGCCCGACGCGCTCAACGCGACGATATCGCCACCGGCAGTGCCGATGACTGCATCAGCTTTGCCGTCGCCATCCAGATCGGCCGACGCCAGCGCGACCAGCTTTGCCTTCTCGCCCGCCGCCACGCCGAAGATCTCCACCTCGGCGAGATAGACCGCCGCCTTGCGGTTTGCGGGTTCGATGGTGACGCGAACATGGCGTGCGGTCTGGTCCAGCGTTGCAGAGCGGATGGTGTTGATGTTGCTGCCGAAAGACTGCGTGCCGGTTTCCGGCAACTCTCCCGCCGCGCGGTCGTCGCGCTGGAAATTGTCATCGCTGACGTTGAGCGTGACGCGCTTGAACTTCACGCCGCCAAGTTTCTCCCACGTCCGCACGCGGATCTCTCGCAAGCAACGCGGCGCGCCGAGATCGAGCGTGAGGCTGACGGTTTTGCCCGCCGGGAACATGCACGAAGTGGTTGAACTGCTGGACGCACCATCAATCAGCCGCTCCAGCGGACTGTAAGGCTCGCGGGGCGCCGGATCGGAACGAATCGCTGCAACCTTCAGAGGGCGTGGCGTCACCGGGAAGTCCGCGAAACGCCAGAGCGTTTGCAGCGACTTCGCGCGAGACAGTGCCGTTGCAGGCTTGGGCGACGCGGCAGGTTTCGGTTCTGCGAGTGAGGCGATAGCGGAGGAAAGCGCCAGTGGTTGGGGCAGCGGCTGCGGTTCGTTGGTGATCATTACCGGGCGCAGACCCGGTGCCGGCACAGGCTGGGCCTTGCCGAGCGCGACGCCTTGCGAGTCGAGTCTTGCCGCGACCGGTGTTTTGGCATTGAGATGATTGGCGAACTTCGTTGCTCCCGCGAGCCACGCTTCGTCGGCTGCGATCCGATAGAGCGCCGCGTCTGTCTCAATGCCGCCGCTGAGGCCGTTGATGCCGAACAATTCCGTCCTGCCATTGAGCGTGATCGCTCCGTGGTCGTCGCCGGTCAGCGCCGCGTCGAGTTTTGGCGGCCCGTCCTTCGATGCCGCGAAGACATTCACGAAGCGCACCGTCTGCCCCACGTTCATCGGGCCGCTCTGGCGCTGGTAAAGCTGGTGAATCGGCAGACCGGCGAAGTCCTTGATATAGACGAGTTCCTGACGCTGGCCGCTGAGGTTACGCAGGGTGAAGCCTTTCTCGGATTGCCGGGCGCGCAGCGTGTCGCCATCGAGCGTGCTTTCGCCGGCGACGCGCCAACAGCAGCGCAGGCTGTAATCGCCCGGCTGCTCGGCGGTCAGCTCGTCAATCACCGCCACGTAGCGCTTGGGCACGAAGATGATGTTGCGCGTCCAAGTCATGCCGTTGTAGTGCGGCATCGTCGTGCGCGTGAGCGCGCCGTTGCCGAACCAGACGGCGTGGTCGAGCCGCGCGCTGGGCGGCATGATCGAGCCGACGCCGTCGCGCAGCACGGTGACCGCGCAGTGATACTTGGTGATGCGACGGATGTATTCGGCGTCCACGAGCCACTGTGCGCCTGCGGCGGTGAACGCGATGATGGAGTTGCCATCGAGGTGGCCGTGGGAGCCGGCAGCAGTGCCGTCGAGCATCAAGTAATCGTCCTCCGCAGCCCATCCGTCGCGCAACGTGAGTTTGTCGAACGTGTCCTCGAACGGCAGGTTCGGCTTCTGCCAGATGTCGGCACGGCCCCGTGTGCCGAAGAGATCGTAGTGCATCTTTGGCAGGTGAGTGACTGCGACGCCCGTCAGATCGTCGGGCCGTTTCGGCGCGACGTTCGTCCAGAACGGCGCTTCCATCTCGTCGCGAGCGTCCACGCCGAGCCATTCGATGGCCCAGCGATAGCGTCCGTCGCCGGTAGCGTATTCCAGCGCGCACAACAAGTCCGGCATTCCTGACACCGAAGTAAAACCGCCGTGATCGCCCCATGCGGGCTGGCGGCCGAGGCTGTCGAGCGCCTGAAGCAACGCTTTGCCGGTTTGCGCAGCGTGGCCTTGCTCGATGAACGTGCGGTCGCCCGACGCGAGGGCATACATCAGCACGTGCCGCTGCGGTATCCATTGATAGCCCGCGCTGTCCTCCCACGGTTTGCAACTCCGCGAGCATGAGCGGAACATGCCCAGCCCGATATCGAGCCAGTCCTTCGCCACCGGCAGTCTGTAATGCCGCGAGAAGAACCACCCGCCGAAAAGGTCGGCGAGGCCGGGCCATGTATGATGATTGTGCGTGGTGCTGTCGAATTTGCGCCAGTTCGCGACGGCGGCGGGCGAATCCCAGTGTTGGTAAAGGTTCGACTCCCAAACCATCTTCAAAACGTGATTGGTGAACTTCAATCGTTCCTCATCAGTCCAGCCCGGCGCCTCTTCGACGAGGTCCCACGCGATGACCATCCCGTAGGCCCAACTGTCGCGGAAGTCGCGATCGTAGCGTCGCGGGCCTTCCTGGAGGATGTACTCGTTGGTCGCGTAGTAGTTCATGTGCTGGCGCATCGCGTCGCGATACAACTCCAGCCAGCCCTCGTCGCCGGTGCGATGGTAGAGCATCGCAAACTTGACCGTCTGGTGCGCCGCGCCGCGCTCAGTGCCGGGCCGGGCGTAAATGTTTGCGATGGCTTGCTTGC
Source organism: Verrucomicrobiota bacterium (assembly GCA_016235595.1). Classification (GTDB taxonomy): domain Bacteria; phylum Verrucomicrobiota; class Verrucomicrobiia; order CAIQCK01; family CAIQCK01; genus CAIQCK01. The sequence goes on along the minus strand of JACRJX010000032.1, from coordinate 30,704 downwards.
GGTCGGCGACCTCTTTCGCGGTGAGCTTCTGTTCCAACGGCGCCCGCCGGCTCTCCTTCGTGAACTTCAGTTCCAACAGCCGGCCGAGCTTCAGTTCGCCGGTTTTTGCACGCTCGTTGACAAGCGCGACAAGCCGCGCGACGCCCGCTTCGACTCCTGCCGCGTCCTGTGCGCCTAACGCGATGGCATTATGGCCGGTGCCCCACGGGTCGTGGACCGTGCGCAACTCATAGCCACCCGCGCCCGTATAGGCCGCATCGGCGCAGGCGAAGTAGTTGTGATAGAGCCGGGCGAAGACGGAATTGTTCAGCAGATTGCCAAGCACGATGAAGTTGCGCGCTGCCCAATCCGCATCCGTGATTCTGGCCGTTGCGACGATAGGCAACGTGACACCCGTTTTTGCCAGGATGGCCGCCTGCAACTTTGCCGCTGCGGTCGTCCATGTCTCACCTTCCGCCGGCACAATCGCTGCCGCTGCTGCTCCATTGCGTGCCAGCGCCGTCTCCAACGACAGGGGTCGTTCCTGTTTGATACAGAGGGCTCCCCAAGCGCCATCGTCTGCGGCGCGGTCGGCCAATGCCGCCGTAGCTCCCAACAAGAGGAACGCGATGTGCGAGGCCCATGGTTTCATTTTCATTTCATCTTTCCCGATTTTGTTACCGGCAATCGTTCTGCTGGCTGCAACGTCAGGCGCACGCTTGGCAGCGCCGTCAACGGCGACGCAATCGTAAACCGCACCGTGTGCCTGCCCGGCGGCAGCGTGATCGTCGCCGGCAACTCGAATCGCGCGATTGGGCCGTGTTTCTCGCCGATGCTGATGCGCACGCCTTCGTCGGGCCAGTAGGTGAAGGTCTGGCCGGAGAGGAGCGTCACGGGCCACGTGAGCTTCCGGCCGGCGATCTCGATGACGGGATCGATGACCGCCGGCTCGTCGAGCGCCGGCAACGCGCGCACCCCGGCGATGGCGCACGTCACGTTCGTGCGGGCTGGCAGGCCGTTGTAGTAGAAGTAGAGCGCTGAGAGCCGGCTATAGTCTATCGCGTCCTTCTCCGGCCGCACGAGCTGGTGGTAACGCCAGCCAGTGTAGTTGTTGCTGATGTAGTAATCGGCGGCGCCTTTGGCGTCGTGGAACTGGAGCTTGAACTGCGCGCCATTGCCGTCGCCACGCAGCCAGAAGCCGATGCCTTTGTGCCATGAGATGTCGAGCGGCCGGCTGAAGCTGCGCCCGACAACGGACCATCCGCCGCGGGACGGGCTGGTGGCGGAATAGGCCGCGCACGGTTTCCCTTCGACACCACCGGCAGCGATGATCTCGAAATTCTGCGTCACGCCGGGAGATGTGTTGCGTATCTTGTCATAGCCACGCGGGTCGCTGAACTCTTCCAGCGAGACCGACTTTTCCGAGCGATACGACGGCCCCGGCGCGGCCCATTGGCGTGACGGCAACTGGATGTCCACACCGACGCGGCACGGGCCTTCGGTCACGACGGTTTCCCAGACGTTGGTTTTGCCATCGAGCGCAACAATGTCGCGCCACGGTTCGTAGATGACGCGCTGGAGCGCCTGCCCGCGGCCCTCGCGCACGAGCCGGTAATCGCGCTTCGGCTCGCGCAGCTTCGCGCGCGTCGCCTCCGGCAGTTTGCCGCCAAGCCGCAGTCGCTCGTAGGCGCCGATGAGATCCACGATGACGTCAACATAAGGATGCTCGCGGATATGTTTCGGCGAGGTTTGCAGCGAGATGGAGGAATCGAAGCCGAGCGATTTGTTCAGCACATATTCGAACTGGTCCACGGTGGCCTGCACGTCATAGACATAATACCACCCGATATCGAGCGGCATGAGGTTGGGGAAGTAGTAGTTGGTGAATGACGGCGTGCGCTCGTCGAGGTAGCCCTTGAGATCGCCGTGGCCGTCAGCGGAGGCGCAGCGCGCATGAATGTGCCACGAATAATGGCTGTGGCTGCTGCCCTGGATCAGCATGTTCTTGTTTTTGAACCGGTCGTAGAACGCCTTCTGGAGCTTGGCGTTGTAGTAGGAGTGGTCGCCCTGCAGCCGCTCGGAGCCGTCCCAGTAAACCATGTCGGCGTTCAGCGCGTTGACGACGCGGGCGAGGTTGTCGGCGACTTCGTTGATGAGACTCGTGTCCATGTCGAACAGGAAGTAGCCGTAGGATTTCCTCAAATGCGTCAGCCGCTCGCCACGCGAGTGCGCTGCGGCCGCGGTGCCGTGAAGGCCGCGCGCGCAGCCGGCGAAACCGAACGGCGGTTTCATCGACCGCTCGGTGTAGCGAATCAGTTCGTTGCCAATCTGGATGACGGCGCCCTCGCCGTCGTAGCCGCCGTCCTCGGCGGGGAACTTCTCCGGCGCGACAGTCGTCGGAATGAACGCCGCCTTCGCGTCCACATCGCCAGCCAGTTCCGCCGAAGCGTCGCGCACCAGCCGCGCGTCAGGCACCGGCGTCAAATACGGGTCGGGCGGGTAAATCGAGGGCGCAAGGTAATGAAGGCCGACCTTGAAACCAGCCCGCTTCAGCCGCGCGAAGGTCGCCTTGAGGCTGTCGAGACCGCGCGGGAAGTTTTTCGTGTTGATCGGATAGTGGCCGGTCGAGGAACACCACGAGCTCTGCACGATGAGGATCGCATCGAAGTGGCCGCGTTTGGCGAAAGCGATGACTTCGTCGGTGTCCTTTTCGGCAAAGTTGGTGATGAACAGATACGAGCGTTTCACGGCCGGGGAGGTCTTGGCCCAGACGCCATCCACGCGCGGACTCGGCAATCCCGAGGCGCGCTCGAAACGCTCGATCGTTTTCTCGAACTGGGCGCGCGGGCAGGCGATGACGCCGACGCCAGCCGGCTCGACACCGAACTGCTTCGTCGTCTCGGCGTAGAGCCTCATGCCGACCATCGGCCAGAGTTCCGACGAGGCATCCTCGAAATCCTCCAGCATCACCGTCTTGTCTCCGACCACGGCTTCGACCTGATCGAGCAGACAGACCACCTTCCGTTTCGCCGGCAGCGAGTTGTAGTAGAAGCTTACATGCGCGACGTGGTCGTAGCGCAGCTTGTTCAACGCCGGCTTGGACATCGTCACCTGTCGCCAGCCGGTGAAGTCAATCTTCACATAGTCGTCGCGGTAGCCGCCCTTGCCGTCGGTCAACTGGATCTTCAGTGACTGGCCGCTGCCGTCGCCGTGTACCCACGCGCGCAGCGCGGTGCAGCCGCTCAAGTCCAGCGGCTTCGCGAACCGCCGGCCGACGACGCTCCAACCGGCGTTGTCGTCGCGTTCGCTGGTGGCGGTGAAACGCGCCGCGCGGCTGCCGTGCCTGGCTTCGCCGGCCACCTGTTCGAATGAGTGCGTGCAGCCTTTGTTGTCCCCGCCGCCGCCGCGTGCGCCGAGCAGACGCGGCCGGACGTTGATCTCGGTGCCCATGACCGCCGTGGCGAAGCGCTCGTCGTAGCAACCGTTGATGGTGCTGCCGACTTTCTTGGGACCGTTGACGGGCAGGCAGAACAACTGAAGCCGCTCGACGTTGCCTGTGATCGCCATTCTGGTCAGCTTCAAGAACGCGAAGCCGCGGCCCTCGGTGATGGTGAACTGGAGCTGGCCGCGGTCGCCAAACTCCACGACCAGCTTGTTGGCCTTGCGTGAGACGCAACTCGGCTGGAGCACGCTGCCGTCCACGGTCGCCTCGAACGCCGGCGGCGCGCCGGGCGGGGCGTATTCATGTTTGTCGGAGGCGAGCAGCGACGTGACGCGGCCCTGCTCGTTCAGTGTGATGGTGGCGTCGGTCAGTTTGAGAGAGATGTCGGCCAAACAAGGCGTGGCGAGGCCGAGCGCCAGCAAACCCATTGCGAGTGTTTTCATAAGTTCAGTTTCCTTGGGCGGGCAGAGACCAGTCGGTTGGCGTCGCGTTGTGGAACAAGTCCTTGCCGCGGAAACGCAACCGCGTGGCTCCGGCAGCGAACGCGCTTCGCACCTTGCCGCTCTGCGGGTCAAAACGAATTGCCGCCACCGTGCCGTCGCTTTCCAGATCGCTACCGTTCATCGCATCCTTCGCGTCACGCTGGCGGAAGAGAACGATGTGCGCGTCATTGCCGGCGGTGATGCGAACGCCGAACGCGTTGGCCGCCTTGAGCGATTCGATGCGCGCCTCCGGCTCGGCCGCAGGCGCCAGGCGGCGGATTTGCATGGCGGTCACAATGTCCTCGTTCACGGACGGCGTGGCAGGCGTGGCGGTCAGTGTCCATTCGTGCGCGTATTTCTCCGGCGGCACGGGCCGCGTGCTGTAGCCGTCCACCGGCTCGACGGGATAGCCTTTGGTGACGGTCATCGCAAGTTTCGCCGGAGAGAGGAAACGTCCACGCAGGGCGGCTTTGCCCGAAGTGAGCACGAACGACCGGGAGGCAGCGTCGGTTTCGATGGGCGCGACGGCGTGGAGCAGCCAGTCGTAGCGGGCGGCTGTGTCGCTCGACTGCAACACGTCGCGGATGACGACGAAGCCCGGCTTGATGAACAACGCGCGACGGTCGAAGCGTTTGATCTGGCCGGGATAAACAGCGGGATTCGATGCGTCGCCAACTGTGTAGCCGTAGGCGGGCGAATCGAAGTAGGCGGCGATACGGCCATCGGCGCCTTTCTGCATGTGGGCCTGGCCCTTGCCGTTGACGAGGATATCGTTGTGGGCGCGGGTGAGCGTGGAGTAGCCCTTGAAGTGCGGGCTGCCATACCAATCGTAATAGCCGGAATCAATCGCGAGCTTCTCGCCGTAGGCGTGGATGACAAAGCCGTTCTGGTCGTCGTGCTGGTGGCCGGCGTAGAACGGCCCGCTGCGCATCGCAAACGTGGAGTTCTCCAAGCCGTCCACCAGCGAGGTGTTGAAGATGACCCAGCCGATGTGACGATAATGAATGGACTGCGGCAAATCCGCCGGCGGCTTGGGCGCGAGGCCGTCCACGGCGTTGGTCGCGCCGGCATACCAGAGTGCGTAGGGATCGCGCGTGCGCACGGCCAGGTCACGCACCTGCCGCTGCTCGGCGGGGCCTTTGACGCTGTGGTTGGGCTTGGCGGTGTCGGCAAACGACACGGCCCACGCGCCCGGTGGCGCGCAATACATCGGGAACCGCGCCGTCTGGTTCAGCCACGGATGCTTGAAGAGGTCAATGCCGCAGACGTGCCGCATCAGGTCGCCGTAATCAATCACGAACAGGAGTCCGTAGCCCCAGTAGCCAATGCCTTCGTTGTTGTCGCCCTGGTAGCCGAGGCAGCAGAGAAACCGGCCGAGATAAAGCTGCCGCGAATACTCGGCCCACGCGGCGGCTTCCTCGTGCTCGCCGATGAGAACGAAACCGGCTTCGGCCAGTGCGAGCGTCTGGAGCCACGCGTGGTTGTTGGCCTCGTTGCTGCGGAACGGATTCAGCCGCGTCCAGAACTGCTCCGCGCGTTCGACGATGACGGCCCGTAACTTCGCGCGTTCGGCGTCGGAGATGTCATCGTGGAGTGCGTCGTAGCACCAGTTCAGGCCGCGCAGCAGATGCTGTGCGCCAATGTCGCCGACCTCCATCGCGCTGCCGCCCTTCGGGTTCCACGCGGCGGCGGCGAACGCCATCTCCTTGGTCCACGCGATGACCTGCGGGTCGCGCGTCACCGCGGCGAGTTGCGCGATCTGTTGGAGTTTCTTTCCAGTCCTGCCGGTGATGCCGCCCGCGACCTTGCCATACCAATCAATCCACGTCGGCCAGTCGGGATTGCCCGGCGCGTAACGCGGCGGATCGCTGGGTACGCCGCTGCGATGGATTTTTTCCGCCGACTTCACGAGCGCAGAGTGATTCTTGCCGGCCAATTCCTTGCGCGCCGCATCGAGGTCAATCACGCGCGGGCGCGGCGACGCGGCGATCTTCGCCACCGGCACCGGCTCGGTGATGAAACGGTGCGCTTCCGGCACGATGTTCACCCGGCGTGTTTCCGACCAGCCTTCACTCAATTTCGACGACGTCCAGACGCGCCAATACCAAAGTCCCGGCGCAAGCGGCTGCGGCGGGGTGTGGAAATTCTGTGTCACGGCGGCGGTTGTGGTCTTCTCATCGGGGAATGCCGGATCGGTCGAGTACTGAAGCTTTGACTGGTTCTGGCCGCGCGGCCAGTTGAACAGCGGTGGATTCGACGTGGAGGTGCGCATCTCGTCGCTCAAACGCGATGACGGCGCCTGCACGCGAAGTGTGATGTTGTCGAGCCACACGGTCATGACGGCCTTCGTGTCGCCCTTGGCGCGACCATAGAGATTGATGCGCTCCATCATCTTGCCAAGATCGAGTACGCCGCCTTTGGAACTGCGCATTTCACCCAGCACGATCTCAGTGTGTTTCCATTCCGACCCGAATCGGTCGCTGCGGAACCATGACTTGCCGGCGGTGTCGTAGAAGAGTACGCCGACATAGACCGCTTCCCCGCCCGCCTCGACCTCCTCGCGATGGTCAAACGACAGCACGAGATTCTTCTGCAACGGGAATGACCGCTTGATGGTGATTTGCGCGTAGCGGTCCGGCTTGAGGTTGCGCATCCGCAACGCGTGGCCGCTGCCGCCAGCGCCCGGAGCGACAATGGCCACCTCGACATCCTTGGACGACAGCTCCGGATACTGGCGCGCGTCCGTTCCTTTCTCGAAGTCCAGACTGAACACTGTGCCGCCATCCGCTGACAAGCCGGCGGCGGCGCACGACGCGAGCGTCCACAAAATCGGTGTGAGTGCCTTCATTGCTCTGGTTGTCATGTGAAAGGTTCCGGTTCGTTATTTTGCCGATGCGCTTGCGGGCGCGCCGCGCACGTGGAACTGCCGCACGAGTGTCTTGGTTGCGCCGTCGCGGGAGAAGGTCAGTTCGATCTTCGAGTGCTTGGCCGACAGATGCGTGACACCCCGGAAACGTCCGCTCGGTTCAATGACCACATTCAGGCCTTTGATCGTCGTGCCGGGCTGGACGACGCCGTGGACTTCGACGGTTATCGGCCCGGGCACCAATTCGCTCCATTCCGCCGGACGCGTCGTCCACATCACCAGCGGTTCCTGCGGCGCGGCGACGATCTCGGCGGCGAGCGCGCGCCGGGTTTCCTCGATCTCGCGCGGATCGCTCGTCACGTCGGCGAAGTCGCGGACCAACCGCCGGCAGAAATCCTTGCTGCGGGCGGCGGGATCAAATTCCACGGCAGCCTTGCCGAGCTTTTTCTTCACATCCTTCATCCGCTGTGTGAGCAGCCAGAGATACTCGAAGTCCTCGAGGCTGTCGCGTTGCGCTTCCCAGCGAAGCGAGTTCAACGGGCCGTCAGGGCCTGGATAGACCGTGTGCGTATCGCCCGGCGGCAATGTGTCCGGCGGCGTGCCAAAAGGATCGTCGCTCTTCCACGCACACCAGCCCCAATGCAGGTAGCCCGCGAGATCGTAGGCGGCGTTGAGCCAATGGATGAGCCGCACCATGCCGAGTTGGTAGTCAAGGAAGCGGTTCGGATAATAGCCGCCGGTCGGATGGCAACAGATGTAGAACCACATCTCCTTGCCGGCGCGCTGCTCGGCTTGGTATTGCGGCAGCCAGTTCTTCAAGTGCGAGAGTTTCGGCACCCAGACTTCGAGGTCATCGCCGAAGTCCGATGCCTCGATTGCGTCAATGCGATCGAGCCGCGGCGCGGCCTTGTGGACGCGGCGGGACTGCTCGCGCCACGAGAGGATGTTGTACTGCGATGATTCGTCTGCGATGTGGATCATGGCTTTGTCGAGCCAGCCTTTTTGCGCCAGATGCTTCTCCAGGTCGCGCAGCAGCAGCGCGAGGCCCTGGTCGAATTCCAGCTTCTTGCGCTGGCCCGTCTTCGCGTCCTTCACTTCGAGCCGCGTCAACGCAATCTCCTTGCCGCTCCAACCGTCTTTGAAATGGCCGACGAACATGATCTCGATGCGGTCGGCGACACCGTGCTTGTGCAGTTCCTCGATGTAGCGGTCGAACAGCGCGTAATCAAAGCTCAACCGCCCGCCGTCTCTCTCCGTCACATTGATCAACGACCACGGCACCCAGGCGATGTTCTGGCGGTGCGCGCGCATGTTGTCGAGATACTTGCCGTAGATGGCGAAGAACGCGTCCGACCACGGCTTGACCTTGTGCGCCTTGGCAATCGTGCCGTGATTAATCCAGTTGGTCACAAACAGATGGCGCTCGTCGGGCAACGCAAACGGCCAGACGTTCAATTCCACCGGCAGCGACGACTCTTTACCACCGGCGGCGACTGTGACCGTGCCCGTGTAGCGGCCGTCGGGCGTATCCTTCGGCACGGAAACGGTGAGATAGATCGCCTGCGTGCTGTTGGCCGGGATGTCGCGCGCCCTCTCTGCCAGCAACACGTCGGGCATGTCGCACGGCGCTTTGCGGGCCAGCGCAGCCATGTTTTCGCACGGTGTATTCTTCTTCAGCGGGATCGCGCCCACAAAATTCCAGCGCACCGCCTCGGCCGGCAGCGTGTAGCCGCCCGCGTGCTTCAACGGCCCAACGCGCACCGTCGCGCCCGTGAGCGCCTGTGCGCTGCGGACGGCGATCTGCGCGCACTCGGTTTCGTTGCGCGCGCACCAGAGGACGACGCTCTGCGCCGGCTGTGGCGGCACGGGCGTATCGGGGAAGACTTTTTCCAGCGGGCTGAGGGCGAAGAGCGTGATCAGTACCAGTTCCATGTCGGCGGCTCCATTGAAGTTTGCCCGCGAGCGTAGGCCCGCGACCGATGGAGAGCAACGCCGAAACCGCATACCGGCGGCGTCCGGGGCGTGACCGGAATCAGGGCTGCTGGGGTGGCGGTTCGTGAAGGGGCGCTGAGCCGCCGGTAGGGCGCGTCCAACTCTTGTAGAAAAACTCCTTGTCAGCCGGCTCCATGGCGCATCCTGACAAGAGCAAGAGCGGCAGAACAAAAAGCAAACAATGACGTTTTGTGCCAACGGTTCTCATGTTTTTCACGTCCAACGCCTGCCCCAAAACGTTCTGGGCTGCCGGCCGTGGCATACTAACGGACTGCCGGAGCGAAGAAAAGAGCTTCTGCAAAAAAGTTGAGGCACGCCACCTTTTCCTCCGGAACACACTCTGAAGCGCAGACCGATGCTGGAAAATTCGTGTATCCAAGTGCGGCGCGCCGGTGTTAGAAGAACCGAATCGAAAGGAACCAATGAAGATGAACAAGCGGGTATTCGTTTCGTATGTGTTGATCGGCGCGGCGCTCGTGTGGGCGCACGGGAGTGTTTTGGCCGCCGATGCGCCCAAAGCCGGCAAGCAAGGCAAGGCTGCCGCCAAGACGCCGCCCGGACCCAAGCCGACGCTGGCCGACGTGTCCTACGGCCCGCACCCGAAGCAGGTGCTCGATTTCTACAAAGCCAAGTCCGACAAGCCGACGCCGGTATTGTTTTACATCCATGGCGGCGGTTGGGTGAACGGCAGCAAGAGCAGGGTCAGCGGCCTGACCGAGTGCCTGGCGGCCGGCATCTCCGTTGTGTCAGTTGAGTATCGATTCATAGCCGAGGCAACTGCGGACAAGGTGGTTCCGCCGGTCAAGGGGCCGCTCCACGACGCGGCGCGTGCGCTGCAGTTTGTCCGCAGCAAGGCCGGTGAGTGGAACATTGACAAGCAACGCATCGGCGCATCGGGCGGCTCGGCGGGCGCGTGCTCGTCGTTGTGGCTGGCGTTTCACCCCGACCTCGCCGACCCGAAGAGCGACGACCCGGTCGCGCGCGAATCCACGCGCCTCTGGTGCGCCGCGGTGGTGGGCGCACAGACCACGCTTGACCCGAAGCAGATGAAAGAATGGACGCCGAACAGCAGATATGGTGGCCACGCGTTCGGGTTCAACGGCGACAAGGAGAAAAAGCTGTCCGGCTTCCAGCAGTTCCTGGAGAATCGCGACAAAATCCTGCCGTGGATCGCGGAATATTCCCCTTACGCGCTTGTCACGGCGGGCGATCCGCCAGTCTATCTTATTTACAGTACGCCGCCCGCGCTCGGCCAGGACCAGAAAGACCCGACGCACACCTCGAACTTCGGCGTGAAACTGCAGGAGAAATGCAAGAGCGTCGGCGTCGAGTGCGAACTGGTCTATCCGGGCGCGCCGGATGTGAAACACGCGACGGCCCCGATTTACCTTATCGACAAGCTCAAGGGCGCAAAATGATGCGCCCGTAACCGCGAGTTAAACATGAAAGCAAGCTCGTTGAGCCTTCGTTGGTGTTTACGGTTGGCGACGACGCTGATTTGTCTCAACGCTGCTGTTGCGGCGGAGAGACCCAACGTCATCTTCATTCTCACGGACGACCAGGGCTGGGCCGACGCGAAGTTCGCCGGGCACCCTTATGTGAAGACGCCGAACCTCGACCGTCTTGCCAGTCAGGGGACGCGATTCAAACAGTTCTATGTCGCCGCGACGGTGTGCTCGCCGAGCCGGTGCGCGTTCATGACCTCGCACTATCCTGCGCGGCATCTGGTCCATGGCCATTTCTCCACCCATGAGCAGAACGCGGCGCGGTCCATGCCCGACTGGCTCGACCCGAAGGCGCCGACGATCACGCGGTTGTTGCGCGACGCCGGCTATGCGACGGGCCATTTCGGAAAATGGCATCTCGGCGGCGGCGATGGCGCGCCCACGCCCGATGCTTACGGGATTGACGACGTGCGCACGACGGTTTGCCGCGACCCGGCATGGACCGAGCCTGCGACGACGTTCTGGGCCAAGTCCACGCGACTGATCGTGGACGAAGCGATCCGGTTCATCAAAACGAACAAAGATCGGCCGTTCTACGCCAACGTCTGGACACTGCTGCCGCACGCGCCACTCAATCCGACGCCGGAACAACTCGCCGTCTATGACGGCCTCGAACCGCGCGCCGCCGATCCGGCGTTCGGGCCGTGGATGCAAAAATACGCCGGTGCGGCGAAGGACCTGAAGAGCCAGATGCGCGTTTTCTGCGCATCGCTGACCGATCTCGATACGCAGGTTGGGCGGTTGCTGCGCGCGCTCGACGAACTCGGCCTGGCCGACAACACCATCGTCTTCTACTCCAGCGACAACGGTCCCGAGGACTACAACATCAGCAATGCCGCCAACGCCGGCGTCGGCAACACCGGGCCGTTGCGCGCCCGCAAACGCAGCATGTATGAGGGTGGCATTCGCACCTTCGGCCTGTTGCGCTGGCCGGGCCGCGTCGCCGCCGGCCGCGTGGATGATACGAGTGTAGTCAGCTCAGTGGACTGGTTGCCGACGATCTGCAAACTTGCCGGTGTGACAGTGCCGGCAGACGTGCGGCCCGACGGCGAAGACATCAGCGACATCTGGCTTGGCAAATCACGCGCGCGCACGAAGCCGTTGTATTGGGAATGGTTGTTCCGCGTGTGGGGCGACGACTACACGCCGCCGATGCTTGCGGTCCGGGACGGCAACTGGAAACTCTTCGTAAATCACAACAGCAATTGCGCGCAGCTCTACGACATTCCGAAGGATATCAGTGAGGAGCACGATGTCGCCGCCGGACATCCCGACGTGGTGAAGGAGCTGACGGCGAAAGCGCTGGCGTGGCAAAAGACATTGCCCCCGAGCAAAGCGCGCGAGACAGCCGCTGCCACCGGCAAACCGGTGGACATGCCGCGCAAGCAAGCAGGCAAGGGCAAATCACAAGGGAAGGCCGCGCCCGACCGTTCCACGATGTTCAAAGCCAAGGACACCAACCACGACGGCAAACTCACGCTGGAAGAGTATCTCCACAAGTTTCCCGACGAAGCCGAAGGCCGCCGCCGTTTCCCGACGTTCGATACGAACAAGGACGGCGTACTCAGCGAGGAAGAATTCGTAACGATGGGCGGCAAACTGAAGCCATAAAAGGACGCGCCGTGAAAAAACTGATCCAACTGCTTCTGCCGTTGCTGGCCGCGACGACTTTTGCGGCCGAAACCAAACCCAACATCATCATCTTCCTCGTGGATGACATGGGCGTGATGGACACCTCGGTGCCATTTCTCACCGATGCGGCCGGCAAGCCGAAGCGGTATCCGCTCAACGATTACTACCGCACACCCAACATGGAGCGGCTGGCCGCGCGCGGCGTCCGCTTCAACAACTTCTGCGCCATGAGCGTTTGTTCGCCCACGCGCATCTCCATCCTGACCGGCCAGAACGCCGCGCGGCATCACACGACGAACTGGATCAATCCCGACAAGGACAACGCCGGCCCGCAAGGCCCACCCAACTGGAACTGGAAAGGCTTGAAGAAGAGAGATGTGACGCTGCCGCGGCTGCTGCAAGGAGCGGGCTATCGCACCATCCACGTCGGCAAGGGCCACTTCGGATCACGCGATTCGGAGGGCGCAGAGCCGAAGAACCTCGGCTTCGACATCAACGTCGCCGGTTGCTCCATCGGCGCACCGGGAAGCTACTACGGCATGCAGAACTTCGGTCGTCCAACGAACCCCAAAGTCAAGAAGGGCAAGTCGGGGTCATCGAACGCCGTCCCCGGCTTGGAGAAATACCACGGCAAAGACATCTTCCTAAGCGAAGCCCTTACGCTGGAGGCCAACGCGCGCATAGACGATGCGGTGAAGTCCGGCAAACCGTTCTTCCTCTACTTCGCACACTACGCCGTCCACGCGCCGTTCAACTCCGACCCGCGTTTCGCCGCGCACTACGAGAACTCCGGCAAGCCCAAGGAGGTGCAGGCGTTCGCGACGCTCATCGAGGGCATGGACAAGTCACTCGGCGACGTGCTCGACCACCTCGACAAGCTCGGCGTCGCGGACAACACGCTCATTTTCTTTCTCGGCGACAACGGTTCCGACGCGCCGCTCGGCCACCAGCATGAGGTCGCCTGCGCCGCGCCGTTGCGCGGCAAGAAAGGCGCGCACTACGAAGGCGGCATGAGAGTGCCGTTCATCGCCGCGTGGGCGAAGGCCGCCGGCAACGCGCACCAGCAACGTCTGCCCATCGCCGTCGGCGCCATCCAAAGCCAGCAGGCGGCCATTTACGATATGTTCCCCACCATCCTCGCGCTCACCGATGTCAAATCGCCTGCGGAATACATCGTGGACGGCGCGCGCCTCGACACGCTGCTCACCGGCAAGCGTGACAGCCGCCGCCCGGAACAATTCCTCATGAATTATCCGCACGCGCCGCATCGCAGCAACTACTTCACCGTCTGGCGGGATGGCGACTGGAAGGTCATCTACCACGTCCTGCCCGATGTTCCCACACATGGCGGCTTCATCCAGTCCGGTGGCGCGCATTACCAGCTTTTCAACCTCAAGGACGACCCCTTCGAGCAAAATGACCTCGCCGCGTCCAAACCCGACGAACTCCGCCGAATGATGCAGGGCTTGATCGCGAGCATGGAGAAACATAATGCCCTCTATCCCGTGGACAAAGACGGCACCACGCCACTGAAACCGAAAATGCCGTGATGGCAGTCATTGAATCAGGACCGCGTCTATGAAACATATTCTCATCTTCCTCGCCGCGCTGCTGACTCCGCTGGCCGCGCTCCAAGCCGCTGAAGCACCAATCCAAAATCCGAATGTCCTGCTCATCTGCGTGGACGACCTCAAGCCGCTGCTCGGCTGCTACGGCACGCCGATTGTGAAGTCGCCGAACATGGACCGGCTTGCGGCGCGAGGGGTGTTGTTCGAACGCGCGTTCTGCAACCAGGCCGTCTGCTCGCCGTCGCGCAACGCGCTGATGACCGGCCTGCGGTCGCAGACGCTCGGCATCTACGACCTCGCCACCAATTTCCGCAAGAGCGCGCCCGACGCGGTGACGCTGGCGCAGTATTTCCAGAAGCACGGCTACCGCACCGAGGCGATGGGAAAGATTTTTCACGTCGGCCACGGCAACCATGAGGATGCCGCCTCGTGGAGTGTCGAGCATTGGAAGCCGAAGAGCGGCCAGGGCGGCGGCTATGCGCTCAAGGAAAACCGTCCCAAGGAAATGACCCGCGAGGAAGCGCGGTTCGCCAACGCGAAGGTGGACGTCTCGAAACTGCCGCGCGGCGCCACCACCGAATGTGCCGACGTGCCCGACAACACTTACGGCGACGGAATGATCGCCGATGAAGCGGTCCTTCGTCTTGATGCTGCAAAAGCCAAACCCGGCGAGCCGTGGTTCATCGCGGTCGGCTTCCTCAAGCCGCACCTGCCGTTCATCGCGCCAAAGAAATATTGGGATCTCTATGACCGGGCGGCGTTTCCGCTGCCGAAGCTGCGCGTGCCACCCATCGGCGCGCCGGAATTTGCGCCGACAACGTGGGGCGAACTGCGCCAATACAGCGACATCCCGCCCGTCGGCCCGCTTGATGACGCGAAGACCCGCCTGCTTATCCACGGCTACCATGCTGCCACCAGCTACATGGACGCCCAACTCGGCCGCGTGCTGGACGCGCTCGACCGGAACGGTTTTGCGAAGAACACGATCATCGTTCTCTGGGGTGACCACGGCTGGCATCTCGGCGACCACGGCATGTGGTGCAAGCATACCAACTACGAACAGGCCGCCCGCATCCCGCTCATTGTTGTCGCGCCCGGTGTCGGCAAAGCCGGCGTGAAGACGGGTGCGCTGGCCGAGACAGTGGACATCTACCCGACGCTCTGCGAACTGGCCGGCCTGCCCGCGCCACAGGGGCTCGACGGCGCGAGTTTTGCCTCTGCGCTGAAAAATCCCTCTGCCACGACCAAGGAAGCCGTCCTCCACGTCTACCCGCGCAGCCAGGGAATGGGCCGTGCCGTCCGCACGGCGCGCTATCGGATGGTCGAGTGGAAGAAGATCGGCGAGCCAGCCGACACGGCCGTGCTGGAGCTTTACGATTACGAAGACGATCCCGACGAGACGAAGAACCTCGCCGCCGACAAACCGGAGATCGTCGCGAAACTCCGCGCCATTCTTGCCAAGCAGCCCGAAGCGAAGCCGCAGATTGGCAGCGGCAAGAAAACGAACGCAAAACCCTCGTCCAAGAAACCGAAGCAGGACCGCGGCGCGATGTTCGACAAGCGCGACAAGGATGGCGACGGCAAACTCACGCGCGAAGAATTCCTCACCGGCCAGCCCGATCCCGACGAAGCGCCGAAGCGGTTCATCCTCTTCGACAAGAACAAGGACGGCGTCCTGAGCCGTGAAGAGTTCATCACCGGCGGAAAGAACAAGTGATGCAGGCGACGCGTGGCGGCAACAGTCACCCGATTCCACCTCGTGCCGGCCGCAGGCACTTCGTGGTCTGCGGGCTTGGCGCGGTGCGAACCGAACCATGACCGCCGCACTTGCATCGGGAATCCTGCTCGGCCTTTCCTGCGGACTGGTGCCGGGCGTCTTGCTGACGCTCGTGCTGACCCAGACACTGCGGCACGGTGCGCGCGAGGGTTGCAAGGTTGCGATCGCGCCGCTGGGATCGGATCTTCCCATCGTGTTGCTCGCGATGTTGTTTGCCTCCCGCGTGTCAGCGCTCCGGCCGGTGCTGGGGTTTATTTCCATCGCGGGCGGCGCATACGTGCTGCATCTGGCTTGGGACAGCTTCCGGCCGGTGCGCGTGGACGCAGATGCGCCAGAAGCCCAGCCGCGCTCGTGGAGCAAAGGCGTCTTCGCGAATCTCCTCAACCCGAACCCGTGGCTGTTCTGGTTCACCATCGGGGCGGCAACGCTAAACAAGACGATGGCGGAAAGCTGGCTGGCGGCAGCGGTGTTTCTCGTCTGCTTCTACGCTCTACTGGTCGGGAGCAAGGTCGTGGTGGCAGTGCTCGCGGCAAGATCACGGACGTTTCTGACCGGCGGCGCTTACCATCTCATCATGCAGGCACTCGGCGTGTTGCTGGTTGGGTTCGCGCTGTTTTTCTTCTGGGATGGGTTAAAGTACCTCGGTGTCGTCAGCGGCAGTTGATCAGGACCATGAATACGCTCAAATCCTTCGTGTCATTCGCAATCATCATGTGTGCCGCGGCGCTTGCTGTCGCGGCCCCATCGTCAAAACCCAACATCATCGTCATCCTCGCCGACGACCTCGGCTACGGCGATCTCGGTTGTTACGGCCACCCGAAGTTCAAGACACCGCATCTCGACCGCATGGCCGCCGAGGGCGCGCGTCTCACGTCGTTCAACACGCCCGCGCCGTTCTGCGCGCCGTCGCGCGCGTCGCTGCTCACCGGCCGCTATCCGTTCCGTTGCGGCATGACCAGTAATCCGACGCCTGACGCCACCCCGGCGGCCGACGCGCTTGCGTTGCCGAAAACGGAAATCCTGCTGCCGCAACTTTTCAAAAAAGCCGGCTACGCCACCGGCATGGTTGGCAAGTGGCACCTCGGCCACAAGCCGGGCTTCTTTCCCGTCAACCGCGGCTTTGACGACTATCTTGGCATTCTCTACAGCAACGACATGCGCCCGGTCCAACTGATCGATGGCGAGCGCGTGGTCGAGTATCCGCTCGTGCAGGCGACGCTGACGCGCCGTTACACCGAGCGCGCGCTGGCGTTCATTGAGAAGAACCGCGGCGCACCGTTCTTCTTCTACTTCGCCCACGCCATGCCGCACAAACCGCTGGCGGCCTCGGAGGCATTCTACAAGAAATCCGGCGGCGGCCTTTACGGTGACGCGCTGGCGGAACTCGACGACAGCGTCGGCCGGGTGCTGGCGGCGCTGCGCGAGCTGCAACTCGACGAGCGGACGCTGGTGGTGTTCACGAGCGACAACGGCCCGTGGTTCGGCGGCAGCAGCGGAGGCTTGCGCGGCATGAAAGGCTCCAGTTTCGAGGGAGGCTACCGTGTGCCGTTCATCGCGCGCTGGCCCGGCAAGATTCCCGCCGGTCATCTCAGCGCCGAGCCGGCCGTGACGATGGACGTGTTTGCGACCGTGTTGAACGCGGCCGAAATCGCCGCGCCGGCCGATCGCGTGCTCGACGGGAAAGACATTATGCCGCTGCTGACTTCGAACGCGAAGAGTCCGCACGAAGCCGTGTTCGGCCATCAAGGCCCGCGCCTGGCGACCGTGCGTGACGCGCGCTGGAAGCTCCACGTGTTTCCGCCCAGCGACATGCGCCTGAAACCCGGACCCGACGGACGTTGGATTGACCCGCGCGGGCCGGACGGCGTGACCATTCTCGCGCCTTACGAACAATACCAGCCCTCCGACTATCCCGGCCTGCGCAGCGGCGATAAGGCGAAAGCAATGATGCTCTTCGATCTCCAGTCCGACCCCGGCGAGCAAAAGGACGTGGCCGCCCAGCATCCGGAGATCGTTGCGCGGCTGAAGGCCATTTACGACCAGACGAACAAGGATGTGCCCGTCCTGCCGCCGCGCCGCCCGTAGATGCGGGATTGCTGAAAACAAACGCATCGGCCGCGTTCTATACTTCTGTTGGGAGGTTGGCGATCAGGGCATTGTTGGCGTTGAGGACGGAGTCTTTTTCGAGCGTGAGGGCGGCGTTGGCGCCGTCGGTGACAGCGCCGCGGACGTTGCGCACGAGGACGGCGTCGCCGATCTTCGCGACGTTCAGACCGGCAGACAGCAGCGGGTCGTAGAGACGGGAGTCTTTTTCAACGAGCGCCAACACAACGCTGTCCACCTTGAGACTGGAGCAGCGGAACTCGCTGTCCATGAGGACCACCTCGCCGCTCTTTTTGATTTCCGTGACGGTGGATTGACGGACGATGGTGACGGGTTGGGCGCAGGTCTTGCCTTTGAGTCCCTCGCCGTTGCCGCCTTTGAACCGTTTCAGCATCACGTCGCGATGGCACGGTTCCATCCACTCGGCGAAGTCGCGATGGGGCGTGACAACGTAAACCTTCTTGCCTGCATGGCCGAGCCGCTCGGCGGCGTCTGCCGCGCCGAAGTGGTCGCCCCAGATCAGGACGGTATCGCCGCACTCGGCGGGCGGGAGTTTGTCAGAGGGGTAATGCTGGCACTTCTTGTTCTTGCAGCGCAGCACGTCCTCGAAGGTGATGACGAACGGCAGGTTGATGCCGGGAACGTCAGGCCGCACGACGCGGCTTCCGGTGGCCAGCAGCACCGCGTCGAAGTCCTTCAACCGCTTGACGTCCGGCTCGGTGCGGAACTGAACCTCGACGCCGAGTTTCTTGATCTGGCTGCGGAGCCAATCGGCATACCAGCGCATCTTCGTCTTGCCGGGCACGGTGCAGCAACACAATATCGCGCCGCCCAGTTCGCCGGTCTTCTCGAAGATCGTGGCCTTGTGACCACGCAGGGTGGCGATGCGGGAAGCTTCCATGCCGGCGGGGCCGCCGCCGATGATGGCGACCTTCGCGGGCTGGCGGGCCGGAGGCAGGTGGATGAAGCGTTCGTCGCCGACGGCGGGATTGATGGCGCAGCGCATGTCACGCTTGATCATCAGCGATTCCTGCCAGCAGCCGACGAGGCACGAGATACAGCGCCGGATTTCTTCAGGGCGGCCGGCCTTTGCTTTGTTGGCCCAATACGGATCGGCGATCAACTGGCGGCTGAATCCCACGAGGTCGGTCTTGCCCTCGGCGAGAATCTTTTCGCAGTAGTCCGGGTTGCGCAATGAGTGGCTGGTGATGACGGGAATCTTCACGTGCTGCTTGACGGCAGCGGCGGCGTAGGTGTTCCAGCCCTCGGGGTAATACATCGGGTCCATGACTGTGCCGGGGGTTTCAAAGATGCCCGCGCTGATATCCACGTAGGCCACCCCGCTCTCTTCCATCAACTGCGCGATCTTGATGCTCTCATCGAGCGTGCGCCCGCCTTCGAGCCATTCGTCACCGGAGTAACGGATGCCGACGGGAAAGTTCTTGCCGCACTTGAGCTTGATGCGGTTGACGATCTCGAGCACGAACCGCATCCGGTTGATGAAACTGCCGCCGAACCGGTCGTTGCGTTTGTTGACGTAGGGACTCATGAACTGCGCGATCAAATAGCCGTGCGCGCCGTGCAGTTCCACGGAATCGAACCCGGCCTGTTGGACGCGCCAGGCCGCTTCGGCGAATTTCTCCGCCAGCGCGTAAATCTCCTCCGGCGTCATGGCGCGGCTGGCTTTGCCCTGTGCGATATTCTCGGCATAGATGACCTCATGACCCGCCGAGCCGGGGAGGTCCACCACGCTGTCGCTGGCGGATATGAGGTTCTTGCGCGGCCAGGCAGCCTGTCGGCCCGGATGCTGGAGTTGCACGGCGCATTTCGCGCCGTGGCGGTGCATGGCCTCGGCGAGGTTCGCCAAACCGGGGATCAACGGGTCTTCATCGGCTGCCAGGCACGTGACGGTGGGCCGGCCGGTGGCCCTGTCGGGTGTGGTTGCGCCGACGATGATGAAACCGCAGCCGCCCTTGGCGATTTCCTCGTGGTAGGTGATGACCCGCTGGTTCACCGAGCCGTCGGCGTTGGCGGAACTGATATCGGTCGGCACCATCGCAATGCGGTTGGGCAACAGCATCGTGCCGATGGGAAGAGGCTCGAATAGATGGGGATAGGATTGATTTTTCATGACGGGTCTTGTTTGGGTGGGTCGCACTCGCTGACGTGAGAACGCGGAGCGTCGTCCGCTGACAATACGTCAGCCGTTTCCTCGCGCTGACAGCCGCAACAGTTTCACTTCTTTCCCTTTCGCCACTCGCGGTTCAGTTCCTTGACCAGGTCGGCGGGCATCAGGCCGTCGTGGACGATCAGGCGGTAGCGCAGGTGAAACGGCGCCTGGGCTTTCAGCATCACCGGTTTCTTGGCGACGATGCACGGGTTGACCATCCAGACGTAACGCGGGTTGTGCCAGGTCGCGGGCGGGTTGGCCGGATGATCGAGCACGGTTACGCCGAGGGTCTTGCCGTTCGTAAGCTTGATCGTGTAGTCGGACCACTCGCTGGCCGGCCAGTTCAGTTCGGGCACGGAGTAGTGCGGGTCGGGCAGGTTGATTTTGCCTTTCGGGTCCGCATACCACGACTCGCCGTCGTTGCGCGCGCGCACGCAGAAGCCGCCGAAGGCCGTGTGGCCAAGCACGAGATCGCAGACCGGCGTGAGCTGATAGTCGAGGTCCATCACATAGACGCCACCCTGCTCGCGCACCGTGGCGAGCGTCAGTTCGTCCATCATGGTTTTGCCGTCGATCTGCCAGTCATTGCGAATTTCCACCGTTGCGTGGCGCGCTTCGGCGTTGGCGAGCTTGATGGATCGGTTGGTGATGATGCGACCCGTGGTGGGCGCGAACTGGCCCCAACCCCAGAAATCGCCGCGGTTGATCATGAAGCCGCGGGTCGGTCCCAACGGCCCGAACTTGGAGAAATCAGCCTTCTCGCGGAACTCCATCGAATGCCACGCGAGGAACACCCCACGGTGGTGATGGTGATCGCCCGGGGCGAGGTCGGTGAGCCGTTCGCCGGAGGGCGTGTTGAGCGGATGGAAACAGCACGTGCTGTTGGCGGCCAGATTGGTTTTCTCCGGCTTGCGCGTCATGTAGGTGAACACGACGCGGCCCTCGGGTGATTTCAGCGTCATGCCGTAGTCATCCGGCACGAGGGTGTAGTTGGCGGCTTGCATGGTTTGAGTTGTCGCGACGGCGGCGACGGTCAGGAGCGACAGCCACACGGCGCGGCGAAGGTTGGAGGGTTGCTTGGTTTGCATAACGAATGGCCTCAATCGAGCTTCTTGACCTGGATGTTGCGATACCACACCTGCCGCCCGTGGTCTTGCAGGCCGATGTGTCCTTTGCGGGCGAAGTCCTTGAGCGCTTTCGGGAACTTGTTCTTCGAGCCGTCCGGGTTCTTGTTCGGCTCGGTCCACTGGTTCAAGTCCATGTCCACGAGATGCTCGCCATTGAGAACGACGGCGATCTTGTTGCCTTTGCACGTGATTCGGTAATGGTTCCACTCGCCGGGCGGTTTGATCGCGTTCTTGGAGGGCACCTGGCAGTCGTAGACAGCGCCGGCGGTGCCGCCGCGAGAGAGGTCGGTCTTGCCGTAGGAATTGGTGATCTGCACTTCGATGCCGGTGTAGACGGGATTCTTCAGGTCCGTCGTGCGCAGGAACACGCCACTGTTGGCCTTCTCCGGGATCTTGAACTCCAGCTCCAGGATGAAGTCTCCGTATTGTTCCCGGGTCCACAAGTAGTCGCTGTTGTGTTCCTTGCCGTCGTAGTCGGCATGTTTGAGCGTGATGACACCGTCCTCGACGGCCCAGGACTTGTCCGGCCCCATTTGCCAGGCGTCGAGTCCCTTGCCGTCGAAGAGCGGGACGAAGCCCGGCTCGGCTGCCGCGGCCAGCGATACGATCATGAAGGAAGCAAGGATGGTCGGGTAGAGAATGCGATGGATGGTTGGTTTCATGGTTGTTATTTCTTTGCAGGCAGGTTGTCGCGCCATGGCTTCCAGCTCTTGTATGTCTCCTCCAACGGCAGGCGTATCGGGAGCTTGGGCTGGGGCGCATTGGCGACATTGTAGAAGATGTAAAGGCCGGACTTGCCGGGCACGACAATGTCGTTGCGGCCGTCCTTGTCCATGTCAACGATGAGGACTTTCATGCCCATCGAGATGGCGCCGTTGGGCGGCGGATTGATGTTCTTCGCGCCGGGATACCACGGGAGGTGGTTGTAGTAGAGAACGTGCCGCGTGAACTCGCCGCGCTGTATCTCGTACCAGAAGCCGAAGAGAGGGTCGTAGCAGCTGACGTCCCGCCCATGATGCGCGAAGAGCCGTTTGCCTGTCACGAACTCCGGCTTGCCGTCGCCGTTGATGTCTCCCATCGCCATCGTGTGGCACTGGCCGAAGTCCTTCTCGATCCAGTGTTGCTTGAAACTGCGTTTGCCGGATGCATCCACAACCTGCTCCAGCCACGCCAGACCGTAGTGGTGCGAAATGCCGGCAATGATGTCGTTCTTGCCGTCGCCGTTGCAGTCATAGACCAGCACCGGATGCGACGCCGCAGTGCGGGACTCCGGGTTGTCGAGCGGGTGCAGCGTGTAGTCGGCGTGGAATATCCACCGGCCTTTTGCGCGGTCGGCCGGCGCTTCATACCAGCCGGTCGGCGTGACGATATCCACGCGGCCATCGCCGTTGATGTCACCCAAGCCATTGCCGTGATACTCCCCCTCGGTCCCGATGACGTGCTCGACGAACCACGGCTCGCGGTCGATGTGTTCCAGCCACGTCAAGCCCTGTCCCTCCACCGGCGCCCAATGGTTGCAGAGGATATCCTCGTCACCGTCGCCGTCGATGTCGCCGTGGATGACGCCCTCCATGTTTTTCGCGGAGTGAATGCGATGCGCCTTCCACTTCACGCCGGGCTGACCGGGATTCTCATACCAGAACGCGCCCTTCATCCGCATCCAACCCGAACTGACAATGTCCGGCCGCCCGTCGCGGTTCACGTCCATTGCGAACTCGCTGTTGTCGTCGGTTTCCGGCCCGTTGGTCTCTGCGCCGTCGCGGAAATCGATGTGCTTCTTCCAGTCGGGCGCTTCATACCAGTTGCGGCCCGCGGCGATGTCCAGCTTGCCGTCGCCGTTGAAGTCCGCCACCGAGCAGCACTCGCTGAACGGACCGAACCAATAACTGTCATTGGCCGGGTCATGCTTCGGCCCGTCAATCTTCGTCGGGATAAGGATCGGTTCGCCGGCGCACAGCCACGAGAGCGGCAGCGCGGCCAGTCCGGCGATCCACATAAACCAATGCGTTTTCGTAGTCATGGGAGTGTTCGGAGTCTGGTGGATTCGTTTCCCGGTTACAGCGTCCAGCCGCTTCGATACGGCTGCGCAACGAGTTTGTTGGCTGATTCGACGTTGGTGACGCGCGCGTTGGGCGCGTCCCACTCGATGCGCTGGCCGGTGCGGATGGCGATGTTGCCGAGCAACACGGCCTCGGTCAGCAGACCGGCCCACTCGAAATGGCAGCCGGCTTTCTCGCCGCCCTTGATTGCTTCCATCCACTCCGCCCATGTGCCGTCGCGGCGGCGCAGTGTCTTGGGCAGGTCGTCGAACTTCGATGATTCCGTGACGGGCAGTATCTTCGGGCCGAGCATCTTGCCCTTGTCGCCGATGTAGAGCACCCCTTCATCGGGCAGTGGCCGCCCCTTGATTTCATGCGGAGCCGGCGGTTTCAACCCGCCGTCATACCACACCACGCGCACCGCCGGCATCTCGCCGCGCGCGGGGTAATCGTAGGTGACTATGGCGGCCAACGGCGCGGTTTCATCAAACGCGCGTGTGGTGGAGGCCTGCACAGCGACCGCGTGCTCGAGCTTCAGCGCACGGAACGGTGTGTTGAAATAATGGCAGCCCATGTCGCCGAGTGAACCGGTGCCAAAGTCCCACCAGCCGCGGAAATTCCACGGATGATACACACTCTTGTGGTTCGGCTTCCTGCCACGGGCCGCGACGATCTGCTGCAGCACCAGGTCGTTTTCCGGCCACTCATTCTTGAACGGCCGCATCGCTGCCGGGCCGATCCACAAGTCCCAGTCCAGCGTCGCCGGCACCACGTCCTGTCCCGGCGGGCGCGTCATGCCTTGCGGCCAGAGCGGACGATTGCTCCAGATGTGGACTTCGCGCACCGGGCCGATCGCGCCAGCCTGAATCAACTCGCAGGTGCGGCAGGCTGGCTCACTCGTGTTGGCCTGCGCCGTGACCTGGGTGCAAACACCCGCCTGGATTGCGGCGGCAACCACGGCGCGATTCTCCTCCACCGTGCGGGTGAGCGGCTTGACGCAACAGACGTGTTTCTTGCGGCGCAGCGCGGCGAGCGTGACGACCGCGTGCGTGTGATCGGGCGTGCCGCAATAGACGGCGTCAATCTTGTCGCCTTCGGCCTGGAGCATCTCGCGATAATCGCGATAGCGCCGCGCCTGCGGCCACTTGTCGTAAGCCTTCTTCGCATAGACATCGTCCACATCGCAAAGCGCAACGATATTGAACCCGGCTTGATCGCAGGCCCTGAGCTGACCGAACCCCACCCCGCCAACGCCGACGCCGGCGAGGTTGACCTTCGCGCCCGGCGCGGTTTGTCCCGGCCCGCCAAGGACGTGGCATGGAACGATGTGGGTTGTCGCCCAGGTTGCGGCGGCGGCGGCGAGGAACTGTCGGCGGGAGACGTTCGTGTGAATGAATCTGCGACGGGTCGTGGGATTGTTGTGCATGAGGGTCTTGTTCACTTGTTTTGATGTTCCTTGGATTTCGCAGAATGCGTCGGCTGTGGCTCCTTTTCCGGGGTCACGCGCAGCCGCCGCAAATAAGCGACGAGATTATTGGAGTGCGATGCCAGCAGTTTCGCCGCGCACTCCGTTTTCCCCTCCTCGAACGCCTCCACGATCGGCTCATGCTCGAACGCAATGCCGACGGCGTCGCCATTCGCCAGAAAATCCATGATGAACCGCGTGCGCACCTCAAACGCCAGCGACGACCACGATCGCAGCAACGCCGCATTGCCCGCCGTTTCCACGATGTGCCGGTGAAACGCCTGATTGCACTGTTGATAGGTTACGAAATCGCGCCGCCGTGCCGCCTTCTTGATGTCTTCGTAAAGCCGCCTCAACTCCGCGCAATTGCCTTTCAGTTTCGGCGCCGCCAGGCGCGCCGCCAGCGCGTCGAGCGCCGACTTGACCTGCAATGCCTCCACCGTCTCGTCGAGGCTTACCTCGCGGACCCACGCCCCCTTGTGCGTGGCGGCGGCGAGCACGCCCATCGTCACCAATTCGCGAATGGCCTCGCGGACGGGAATCGAACTGACGCCAAGTTCCTCACACACACGAGCCTCCACAATCCGGTTGCCGGGCGCGAGCGCGCCACTGCCGATGCGGTCCAGGAGATGATCGCGGATTTGGTCTCGCAGGAGGTGACGCTTGAGGATGTCTGCCATGGCGGCGGATTTCATATCATATATAATATAGTGTCAAGAGTTTTTTCTCTGTGTCTCCACCCTCCCGTGCGCCTGGTCCCCGCCACGCGTTCCGACAGCCTCGGCAGCATGAGGTTCACCCGACAGGCGTCATCGCCACAACCGCCGCTGCCGGGAATACAACGCCGGCAGCCCGCGGCAAAAAACTCTGCAACGAAGTAGATGCCCCCGTGTTTAATCAACCTGAACCATCGGTGAGGCGCGGGAAGTGAAGTGGCCGCGCCACCCTGCGGCCTGCCGCCCGGAGCGGAATTTCAGGCGGTTGACTCCGGCCGTTCTGAAGACGGTGACAGGGAACCGACGGTTCAGATCGAACCAACATCCATGGCAGGTTTATGAATGCAAAAATTGTCGTTGTCCTCTGTGGCGCGCTTGTCGCTGCCTCGTTGCCGGGCGTTGCCGCCGGGAGTTCCAAACCCAACATCCTGCTTCTCGTCGCCGACGACCTCGGCTGGGCCGACGTGGGATGGCACGGTGCGAAGTTCCACACGCCCGTGTTGGACCGGCTCGTGCGCGAGGGCGTGGAGCTCGATCGCCACTATGTCCAACCGGTTTGCACGCCGACGCGCACGGCGTTGATGAGCGGGCGCTGGACGAGCCGGTTCGGGCCGCACGTGCTCGCGCCGTCGAACTCGCGGGCATTCCCGCCCGGCACACCGACGATTGCTTCCGCTCTCAAGCAGTGCGGCTACGCGACGCACATCTCCGGCAAGTGGCACCTTGGGGCCAAATTCGAATGGGGCCCGAACCATTACGGTTTCGACCACAGCTACGGCGCGCTCTGCGGCGCGGTGGACCCGTGGACGCACAAGTATCGTCCCGGTCCCTACGAGGACACCTGGCACCGCGATCTCAAGCGCCTCGACGAGGAAGGCAACGCCACCGAACTAGTCGCGCGCGAGGCCTTGAAGTGGATTCGCCAGAAGAAGACACCATGGTTCATCTACGTGCCGTTCTTTGCCGTTCACATTCCCGTGGACACACCGGGGGAATACAAACGGCTCTACGCCGGCGTGAAGTTCGATGAGGATCCGGCGAAAAACGATTCGCTGCTGCGGCTGGCGGCGTTTGTCACGCAACTCGACACGAAGGTCGGCGAGTTTATCGCCGCGCTGGAAGAAACCGGCCAGCGCCGCGACACACTCATCGTGTTCACTTCTGACAACGGCGGGCAGCCCGCGGGCCGGAATCCATACGTTGGCAAAGTGCCCGATTCACCCGCGCTCAGTAGCAACCTGCCGTTGCGCGGCCACAAGAACACACTCTACGAAGGCGGCGTGCGCGTGGCTGCGTTCGCCAACTGGCCCGGCAAGCTCGCGCCGCGCAAACTCACGGCCCCGCTTCACGCCGTCGACTGGATGCCGACGTTGACGAAACTCGCCGGGTGGCAGCCGCCCGCGGACCTGAAGTTCGACGGCATGGACGCGTGGCCGCTGCTGACCGGCGCGGTGGAGAAACCGGCCCCGCGCACGATCTACATTCCGCACCCGTCAGGCGCCATCGTATTGCGCGACGGCTGGAAGCTCATTGTTCGCAAGGCGACGAAGAAGAACAAGGCGGGCATCGAGTTGTTCAACGTCACTGCCGACCCGTTCGAGGAGAAGGATCTTGCGCAAGCCGAGCCGGAGCGGGTGAAGCAGTTGCAGGCCATTCTTGCCGACCTTCGCGCAGGCGACTTGAAGGAGATACCGAGAGACGCCGGCGACGGTGTCGTGGACAAAGCGGACTGAAAACAACGTGAAGTGAATCTTCCATGAAACATCGTTTCGTCTTTCTTGTGATCTGTTGTGTTGTTTGCAGCCATTGGCTGATGGCCGCCGAAGCGGGCCCGGCGCAGACGGGGGCGTCCGGGGCACGACCCAATGTCGTTCTCATTCTCGCTGATGACCTCGGCTATGGCGATGTCGGCTGCTATGGAGCGACGAAGATCAAGACGCCGAACATTGATCGGCTCGCGCAGGAAGGGCGGCGGTTCACCTACGCCTACACACCCGGTTCGGTCTGCTCGCCAACGCGCTACGGGTTGATGGCGGGCCGCTATTTCTGGCGCGAACCGCGGCATCATCCCACGGGCGTCCACGCGCCGGGCGGCGCGCTGTTGTTCGATCTCGACCGGGTCACGCTCGCGAAGCTGTTTCAGAAGAACGGCTATGCCACCGGCGCGGTTGGCAAGTGGCACCTCGGCTTCGGCAAGGGCGACGATCCCCGCGTGCGCTACGACTTCAGCCAGGAGGAAATCAAGCCGGGGCCGTTGGAAGTCGGGTTCGATTGGTTCTACGGCATGGCGGCCAACGTCGGCAACCAGCCGCGCATCTACATCGAGAACCACCGTTTCGTCGGCCGCAAACCGGGCGACAAGGTGAAGATGGTGGGCCGCGCCGACATCGAACCCTGGAGTCCCGATGCCTATTACAAAGAGGACCATGTGGCCGGCGACATTGCGAAGAAGGCCGTGGAGTTCATCGAGCGGTCGGCGGGCAAAGGCAAACCGTTCTTCCTCTACGACGCCTCAAACATTGCCCACAACAGCATCACCCCCGCGACGGAGTTCGCCGGCAAGAGCGAGTGCGGTCCCTATGGCGATTTTGTGCAGGAACTCGATGCGCACGTCGGCTGGGTGCGCGCCGCGCTGGAAAAGGCCGGCGTGCTCGACCAGACCCTCATCCTGTTCACCAGCGACAACGGCGGTGTGGTGGCCGACAACGAGCGGCTTGCCGCGCAGTGGCAGGCCAAACAGGCCGGCCACGCCATCTGCGGCGCATTACGCGGACGCAAACACAGCATTTACGAAGGCGGTTTCCGCGTGCCGTTCATCGTCCGCTGGCCGGGACAGGTGCCTGCGGGCACGACCTGCGACACCATGCTCTGCCTCAACGACGTGCTGGCCACCTGCGCCGCGTTGCTCGGCGAGTCATTGCCCGCCAACGCCGGCGAAGACAGCTTCAACGCGCTTGCTGCTTGGAAGGGCGAACCGAACGCCCGCGTGCGCAATACCGTCGTTCTCGACTCCGCCTCCGGCGTCTTCGCGATTCGCGAAGGTAGTTGGAAGTTGATTGAGCGCAACGAATCCCCACGAGCCGAAGGCGGCAAGAAAGCCAAGAAATCCAAAGCTGACGTGGAGAATCAAAACCAGCTCTACAACCTCGCGGACGATCCAGCCGAGACGAAGAATCTCTGGTCGGAGAAGCCCGACGTTGTGAAGCGGCTTTCAGCATTGCTTGCAGAGGCGAGAAAGAACACCCACACCCGGCCTCAATGATGATCGTCCAGCAGACGAGGGACTAACAACGGCCATGAGCACACGCATCCTCCTTTTCATCGTCACGTTGATCGTATTTGTCTGCGGCCACGCCACCGCCGAGAACACGCCGCCGCCCAACATCGTCCTCATCTTCATTGACGACATGGGCTACGGCGACATCGGGCCGTTTGGCTCGACCAAGAACCGCACGCCGCAACTCGACCGCATGGCGAAGGAAGGGATGAAGTTTACCAGCTTCTACGCCGCGCCGGTTTGTTCGGTGTCGCGCGCGCAGGTGATGACCGGTTGCTACGGGGCGCGCGTCTCGGTCCCCGGTGTGTTTCCACCGGGCTGTGCGCACGGCATCAACCGCGAGGAGCACACGGTGGCAGAACTGATGAAAGCGCAAGGCTACGCCACGATGTGCATCGGCAAATGGCACCTCGGCGATCAGCCGGAGTTTCTGCCGACGCGGCATGGATTCGACCACTACTTCGGCCTGCCCTACTCGAACGACATGAAGAAGAAGGCGGCGGTCAACGGCCAACTCGTGGTGCCGCTCATGCGCGACGCGCAGGTGGCCGAGCTTCTTGACGACGACGCGCAGAACCGCATCGTCGAGCGTTACACAGACGAGGCCGTGAAGTTCATCACGCGGAGCAAGGACAAGCCCTTCTTCCTCTACCTGCCGCATACGGCCGTGCATACGCCGGTGCATCCGGGCGCAGCGTTCGCGGGGAAGTCGGCCAACGGGCGCTTCGGTGACTGGGTCGAAGAAGTGGATTGGAGCGTCGGCCGCGTGCTTGACACGTTGCGCGAACTGAAGCTCGACCGCAACACGCTGGTGATGTTCAGCAGCGACAACGGCCCGTGGCTTGTCAAAGGCGCCGACGGCGGCAGCGCGGGCCCGTTGCGCGGAGGCAAAGGCACGACATGGGAAGGTGGCGTGCGCGAGCCGACGCTGGCGTGGTGGCCGGGCAAGGTTGCGCCCGGCAGCGCGTGCGACGCCATCGCGGGCAATATTGATTTCCTGCCGACGTTCGTGAAGCTCGCGGGCGGCACGGTGCCCACTGACAGGAGGATTGACGGCAAGGACATCTCTCCGCTGCTGTTCGGCAAAACAAAAGAGTCGCCCCACGAAGCGCGCTATTATTACCACGGCTACAAGCTCCAGGCCGTGCGCGCTGGCCCGTGGAAACTTGCCATTGCGCCGCAGTCTGAAGGCCGGAAGAAAGGCGGCGAAATGGTTCCGGCTTCACTGGACAAGCCGCGTCTTTACAACCTCGATACGGACATCGGCGAGCGCGACGACGTGGCGTCGGCACATCCTGACGTGGTGAGCCGCCTCAAGGCTCTCGCGCTGAAGATGGCCGACGACATCGGCAACGGCAAACCGGGTCCCGGCGTGCGGCCGGCGGGCTTTGCTGAGAATCCCGTCACGCTCTATCCAACCGAGGATGGGCCGAAACGCAAAGGTGCCGCAAAAAAGAAATCACCGCCGGCCACGAAGAACGTGAAGTCCGCCTCGCTTGACGCACTGAAGATCGGCGACGCGCTCGACGGCGAGGCCGCTCCGCAAGTGGCCAACCGGCCGATCACGATCACGTGCGAAGTCGAGTCGAAGTCGCCCGACGGCGTCATCGTTGCACACGGTGGCAAAGCGGTCGGTTACTCGCTTTACCTCAAGAGCGGCCGGTTGATGTTCACGGTGCGCACCGGCAAGGAACACACGAGCATCGCGGCGAACGAGACTCCGACCGGCCGCTTTTCGGTGGAGGCGGCGCTTGCCGCCGGTGGCCAGATGCGGTTGGCGATCAACGGCAAGGAAGCAGCGACCGGCAAGAACGCAGGTTTGTTGCATCGCCAGCCACAGGAAAGGTTCTGTGTCGGTTTCGACGACGCCGTGCCCGTGGCCGACTACGGTGGCAAAGCGAAGTTCGAGGGCACCATCGCGCATCTTAAAGTCACCGCCGGTGTTCCATGAGATCGCATCCATTAACGCAAGAAGGATTTGCCATGAACTCAAAACTTCTCACACTTGTTACCGTGGTCAGTTTCGGTTGTGCCGCTGCGATTTGCCTTGCCGAAAAGGCCGCCGACCTCAAACCAGCGCAGTCGAAGGCTGGCAAGGTCCTTGTCGAAGAGAACTTCGCCGGCAGCACGCTTGGCAGGAACTGGAACGTTGCCAAGGGCACTTGGCAGGTCCGCGACGGCGCGGTTGTCGGCAAGGAGAAGACCTCCGACAAACACGCGGCGGTGATGACGCTCACTCAGCCGAACCGCAACTCCATCATCCGGTTTTCCTTCAAGCTCGATGGCGCAAAAGCGTTCAACCTCAGCTTCAATCACGCAAAGGGCCATCTCTTCCGCATCGCCGTGGACGCCGAGGCGCTGACAATCAACAAGGACAAGGACAAGAAGGACCCGAAGTCGAAAGTGGAGCAGTTGGGCAAGGTGCCGGGCAAGTTTCCGCAAGGCCAGTGGTTCACGATGCTGGTGGAAATCAACGGCGCCAACGTGGCCGTGCAGACCGACAACGGCGTGAAAGTCGTCGGCAGTCACCCCGGACTCGACGTGGAAAAGACCGGCTATCGCTT
>JACRJX010000031.1 GCA_016235595.1 Verrucomicrobiota bacterium | reverse complement strand
CCAAACGCATCCCGAATCGTCAACGCTCTCCAAAAAAATCGCTCCTACGCCACCGGCTTACGCCGGAAGTTATTTGGCGCGAATGACCACAAGTGCAAATCGCCTCAACGCACGTGAGAGACGAGAAGCCGCGCGATACCGGCTGGTGAGGCTTGGTGATCCACACAACCGAGTTTAACCGCTTCCGCCGGCATGCCGTAGATGGCGCTGCTGGCTTGGTCTTGAGCGATGGTCATGCAGCCCAAACGTTTGATGTGGGCCAGACCGGCAGCGCCGTCACGCCCCATGCCAGTGAGCAAAACGCCAACGAGCTGGTAGCCCTCCAGTGGCGGCCGAAGAGACTGCATCGCAACGTCAATCGAAGGACAGACGTAGTTGACCTTGGGACCGGCCACGAGACGAATCGAAGTGTTGTTGACAAAGACGGCATGTGCCTCGCTGGGAGCCAGCAACACCACGCCTTCCCGCAACCTGTCTTGATCGGCGACCAAGCGCACTTCCATGTGCGCGTTCCTGCTCAGCGTGCGAGCAAACGACATATTGATGAAACTGGGCATGTGCTGAACGATCACGATGCATGCTGGTAATGGCGGCAGCAAGCCCAGCAGATGCGTGATCACACGAGTGCCGCCGGTGGAAGCGCCAATGACGATCAGGTTCCGCAACTTCGTAGTGGAACGGGAGCCGTTCATGGAACCAAAACACTGGCGGCGTTCTCAACGCATCGCATAAGATCTTCCCCGCAAAAGGGTTTGGTCAGGTAGTCGAAAACGTGCTCCTCCAACTCCGCCCCATTCTCGCCGGGCGACGCCTGCCCGGTAAGCATACAAATCAGAGTGTCCTTTAACAACTTCTCCGCAATTATCGCGCGAATGGTATCCCATCCGGTCAAGCCCGGCATCAAGATATCCATCAGGATGATTCCTTTGAACCCCTTGCGCATTTCTTCCAGGCAAGCTCGGCCGTTGCGAGCCTTAATGACGGTATATCCGCATTCTTCCAAAATTAGAGTCACCGTCTCGCGAATGGTTGGCTCGTCGTCCACGATCATGACTTGTTTCTTCATTGGGCTGTCCTCGTTGTTTCGCCGGCTGTCATTAGAAGGGTGAAGATAATTGACGTGTCACGCTGGAGACCTCGGCCCTCAGTCCAGATGCTTCCGCCGTGTTGTCCAAGGATAGACTTCGCATCGTCAACCCCCCAAGCTCCGCGTGGCATTTTCGCGTCGGCACGCGTCTGCCGCGTGAAAGAGGAAAATATCCATCTCAAGCGAATGGTTCCGCGACAATGGCGCTCCACCCAATCGTGATAATCAACGTGATTCTTGTGACATGGCGAGTTCAAGATCATAATCCAAACCGTCGCAGGGCACCTGATCACGTTGTGGCGAGCCTTGCGGCAGGCCGTTCTGCAACTTTCAATTCATCCAACACCCGGTCGGCAACTTTGGGATAATGCTCACGCAGACAATTCGGACAGATTCCATGGGAAAAATCCACGTCCAGATGCTGATGAAGGAACTCATCCAGTTGCTGCCAGTATTCCTGATCGTTCCTGATTCTCTTGCAGTGTGCGCAGATGGGAATCAGCATTTTCATGTCCATGATTTCGCTGATGTCCTCGATGGTCAGCAGCGTGCAATGACGGTCACCCAGCGCCAGCGGCGCGGTTGTGATCAACATGTGGGCATCCTTCTCACCCGCAGGTGTCAAGAGCGTCATCCTGGCACGAGACCGGAACACCTTCTGTCCGCCGAAGGATTGCCCGACCGAATTCCGAATGACACAATCCTTGCACGCGGCTCCCCGTCCGCAGCCTTCCGGAGTTTTCATCGCGTGCAGACAGTGGAATACCTCGCCGCCGCGCGTGTTGAGGATTGATCCAAGCTCGGTTCTCAAGACCCCTAGGGCCATTGTATTCGCATAAACAACCCGCACGTCGTCATCCACGACGAACACCATCAGAGGCATCGCGTCCAAGATATGGCGATGAAAGCTATCAATAGAAACACTCATATTGGTCACGGCAGTTGGTCCCTCGGTTCGAGCATTACCTTTGTAGGGTATCGGCATGAATCCAGAATAACTTTAGGAGCTTATTGCCATTGTCGAACTGCATGCCGCCACTGTCGTGGGCGACACGGTGGGCGCCCCCTTCAGGACCCCATCTCGGTGGCGATGGACCCGATATCAAGTTCACAACGCTCTTTGGTCTGCTGACGGTGGAAATCGCCGTGGCGATGCAGAAAGGCGGCCAGACGGGCCTGAAACTCTGGTGGCGCTGTTCCTCGTCTATCGCAGCTTCTGCGGCATGCGCATCTCCCAAGAGAAGTAAACGCAGTCAAAGTCAGGCTTGGTTTCAACGAGGTCCACACAGGGCGAAAGCCAGCATGGCCCTCGGTGTTTATATATTTTGCTTCCTTGCGCTTGGAGGCGCAGAGTGGGGGCGTCGGCCGCTACGGCAAAGACAACCTCTTATGCAAAAATCACCTTCCATTCGCAAAGTTGCTTTTCTCGGCGATTACCTGCCGAGAAAATGCGGCATTGCGACGTTCACGACGGATTTGCGTTGCGCGGTGGCAGGGGAGTTTCCCGCGATGCAGTGTCCGGTGGTGCCGGTGAACGACCGTGAGGGCGGCTACGAGTATCCGGCGGAGGTGCGCTTCGAGATTGCGGAGCAGGACTTGCCGTCCTACCTGCGCGCAGCCGACTTCCTGAACATCACAGATGTGGACGTGGTTTGTGTCGAGCATGAGTTTGGCATTTTCGGCGGACCGGCGGGCAGTCATGTGCTGGCGCTGCTACGCGAACTACGAATGCCCATCGTGACCACGCTGCACACAGTGTTGCGCGAGCCGAATGCGGAGCAGTGGCGAGTGATGCGCGATCTGGTCCGGCTTTCGACGCGGCTGGTGGTGATGGCCGAGCGAGGCCGGGATTTGTTGCGTGAAGTCTATCGGGCGCCGGCGGCCAAGGTGGATCTCATTCCACACGGCATTCCCGACATGCCGTTTGCGGACCCCAACTATTTCAAGGATGAGTTTGGTGTGGCGGGCAAGCAGGTGTTGCTCACGTTTGGCCTGCTCTCGCCGAACAAGGGCATCGAATTTGCGCTGCACGCGCTGCCGGACATCATCCGGGAATTCCCCAACGTCGTCTATATCGTGCTCGGCCAGACCCATCCCAATCTGCTGCGCGACGAGGGCGAGGCGTATCGCCTGAGCTTGGAGCGTCTGGCGAAGGACCTTGGCGTGCAGAAGAACGTCGTCTTTTTCAACCGGTTCGTTGAGTTGGAGGAGTTGATGCGATTCATCGGCGCGGCGGACATCTATCTGACGCCTTATCTGACCGAGTCGCAAATCACCTCGGGCACGCTGGCCTACGCGTTCGGCGCGGGTAACGCGGTCGTGTCCACTCCCTACTGGCACGCGGCGGAACTGCTGACCGCGGAACGCGGCAAGCTGGTGCCGTTCCGTGACGCCGCCGCCATCGCGAGCGCCGTGGTGGCACTGCTGCGGGACGAACCGTTGCGCCATACGATGCGGAAGAACGCCTATCGATTGGGGCGCGACATGATATGGAGCCGTGTTGCGCAACTCTATGTGAAATCCTTCGATCAGGCGCGTCGTGACCACAGTTTCGTGGGGCGAAAATCGTCACCCATCAAGACGCTTGACGAACAACCGGGCCAGTTGCCGGAGATGAAGCTCGACCATCTGTTTCGGATGAGCGACTCGACTGGCATTTTCCAGCACGCAAGTTTTACGGTGCCCAATTTCTCGGAAGGCTACTGCACGGACGACAACGCCCGCGCGCTGGTGCTGGCGATGATGCTGCAACGATTGGGCATAGGTTCGCGGCGGCTCAGTGAGCGAGCCGCGACGTATGCGGCATTCTTGAACCACGCCTTCGACCGCGGGCGCGGGCGGTTCCGCAACTTCATGAGTTTCGACCGCAGATGGCTGGAGGAAGTTGGCTCGGAGGATTGCCAGGGTCACGCGCTGTGGGCGTTGGGGCTGTGTGTGGGACAAGCGGGGCAGGGCAGTTTTCAAATGCTGGCGGCGCAACTGTTCGAACAGGCGCTGCCCGTCGCCGCCGAGTGCACGTCGCCGCGCGCGTGGGCGTTCACGCTCATCGGCGTTGACGAATATCTGCGCCGGCTGAGCGGCGACCGGCGCGCGCGCCAGATTCGCGAATCGCTCACAGCAAAACTGATGCAGCGCTATGCCGACGCCGCAACCGAAGAATGGCAGTGGTTCGAAGAAATGGTTTCCTACACGAACGCCAAACTTCCGCATGCGCTGATCCTTAGCGGGCGGTGTATGAACGACGCCGCGGTGCTGGAGACGGGCCTCAAATCGTTGCGCTGGCTGATCAAAGTGCAGACTTCGGATGCCGGCTCTTTTCGCCCCATCGGCTCGAACGGTTTCTATACGCGCGGCAAGGAGCGCGCGTTGTTCGACCAGCAACCCATCGAGGCGCAGGCCACGGTGTCTGCCTGCATCGAGGCCTATCACGCCACCGGCGACATGGTTTGGGTGGCCGAAGCGCGCCGGGCCTTCGAGTGGTTCTTGGGGCGAAACGATCTGGGCCTCGCTCTTTACGATTCGGGTACCGGTGGTTGTCGCGACGGATTGCATGTGGATCGCGTAAGCCAGAACCAGGGCGCCGAGTCCACGCTGGCCTTCCTGCTTGCGCTCGCGGAGATGCAGGCGCTGCAGAACACCCTCACCAGCTTCAAGGAACCGATAGGCGAGTAGCAATGGCCATCCCATGAAAACCACAACCGTCCACGCAAAACGCATCGGGCCGACGCTGACCCCGGACCGCTCGCGAGTACTGATGCGCCCCTTTTATCCCAGCAACGACGGCATCGCGCGGAGGATCGTCCGCCGTGTCCTGGCCCTTTCAGACGAAGACGTCGCAAATTTGCTGAGCCAGGTGCTGGGCGAGTTTGGGGACCGGCACGAACAGGTGGAACAATTGGTCCGCAACCGTTTCTCACAAGTGCGTCATTATCTGGGCGAGGCGTGGGAGACTTCGCCGGAACGGCAGGCGCTCATCGGCTCTTACTTCACACACGAATACTCTCCGGAGTCCGCGGCGCTGTTCAACCCTTCCATCGTGCCACACCCCGACCAGACCGGACTGCCCAAGGGCGCGCTCCGTTTCATCCTGAGCTTGCGAGCCACGGGCGAAGGGCACATTTCCTCCATCACCTTCCGCATGGGCACCGTGAGCGCGCAGCATCGGATCACGCTCGCGCCGGCCGTGCCGTTTGTGACAGAGCCGGAGCGCGTGCCCAACCCTGTTTACGAGAAGGCGCTCTTTTGCCACAAACTCCAGGAGGCGGGCGTGCAAAACGACTTTTGCCAGCGCGTACTCGGCCAGCTTCCCGAGACCTTCATTCTGGACGACCTGCGCCGCGTCCTGACGGCGGAGCGCCGGCAAACGGACCCGGCCGACGCCACGGCTGACCGTGCCGTGCGCGGCATTTTGCTGCTGGCTGAATCGAACTATGAAGTGAACTTTGTTCCCGGCAGCCGAATCTCCCAGCGCGTCCTCTTTCCGTCCACGGCCAGCCAGAGGAACGGTATTGAGGACGCGCGTTTCGTCCGCTTCCAGAATGACGACGGCAGCTTCACCCACTACGCCACCTACACCGCTTACGACGGCAAGATCACCCTGCCACAATTGCTGGAGACGCCGGATTTTCTCCACTTTAAGTTCAGCACGCTCAACGGTCCCGCCGTGCAGAACAAAGGCATGGCGCTGTTCCCCCGCAAGATCAATGGCCTCTACGCCACGCTCTCGCGCCAAGACGACGAAAACGTCTTTCTCATGTATTCAGAGCACCTCCACTTCTGGTATGAGGCGAAAACGCTGCTGAAGCCGGAACAGCCGTGGGAATTCATAAAGATCGGCAACTGCGGTTCGCCCATCGAGACGGAGGCGGGCTGGCTGGTATTGAGCCACGGCGTCGGCCCGATGCGAAAGTATTGTCTCGGCGCGTTCCTGCTGGACCTTGCCGACCCCACGCGCGTCATCGGCCGGTTGCGCGAACCGTTGCTGGCCCCGAACGAAGCGGAGCGCGAAGGCTATGTTCCCAATGTCGTTTACACCTGCGGCGCACTGCTCCACGACCGCGAGCTCGTCATCCCTTATGCGATGAGCGACTACGCCACCAGTTTTGCCAGCGTCTCGCTTGATGAACTCCTGGCGGCGATGGAGTGAAACGGCTGCTGTCCTCCGTCTCCACGGTTGGTGATATGAAGGTCCCGGAGGTGGCCTCATGAACGAGTCGGAGAGACCGACGCATAAATAAAGACGGGAGCCGGGCTGGCGGCTCATGGTGCTCCGAGTAGCGACCTCGAACCTTACGTCCGAAACGTTCCTGCGCCGACTCCCGCAAGATTAACGGAAACGTGAGGTGGTTCAACGTTACACGCTTCGACGGGTCATGCCACCACCGGCACCCGTTGCAGCACGGGAATATTACTGTAGATGACTTTTGGCGGCAAGTTCCAAGATGGCCTGTCGAGGCGTCCGTCAGGCCGGGGGAGGGCAATCGGTCGTGCTATCGGTCTGCTCGCGATGGAGTGTGATACGACAAACAAAAAGAGCGTCTCGTTTGCACGAGACGCTCTCTTGTTAGAACTTAAGTTCTTTCAGCGATGCCGCCGGGCTTAGTAACGGTTGCCGCCGGAACGGCGACCGCCGCCGCCGCCGCCGTAGCCGCCACCGCCGCCACCACCACCGTAACCGCCGCCACCGCCGCCGCCACGAGGACGCTCTTCGCGCGGACGGGCTTCGTTGACCGTCATGGCGCGACCGTCGAGCTCCTTATTGTTCATCTGGGCGATAGCCGCCGTGGCTTCCTCCTGGGTGGCCATCGTCACGAAGGCGAACCCGCGTGACTTCTGGGTGAACTTGTCCAGGATCAGGTCACACGACGTGACGCTGCCGACGGTTTTGAACAGATCCATGAGATCGGTTTCAGTGGTATTGAATGACAGGTTTCCTACGAATAGCTTGGTAGCCATTATGTGTTATTTCTTTCTGCTGCCGTGGGAGCTTAGCGGTGACTGTTCCCGATTGTTCGGGTTTCGGATTATCACCAGCTCTGGAGGGCTACCTGACAATCTACCAACTCACTGTTAAAATCTCGCCTCTGCGAGCAGGGGCACCATAGGACCTTACGGAGGGAATGCAACAACCTTTTTTAGGAATCGCGCGGCTCGTGGCCGGAAATGGGCTTCCGGCAGTTGTAGCTATTGGCCGTTTTTCGTGAGATACTATGGGTCATGGATACTATGGATGCGGTCCGTTACGTGACGAAAGCAGGCGAAGATTACGCTATCCGATTTGTCGAGAAGCAGACGCCTTTGAGAAACACCTGGTTCATTTTTGAGGTCAAGAATGTTTCCGATAACACGACCACCGAACAGGGGATTTCCTTTGGGCGGCAGTTCATGAAGATCATCGAGGACAAGGAAGGGTTTTCAACCAAGGGCCTGTATGAGCTGGCGTTGCTCCGTCTAAAAATTGCCTTGGAAAGAAAAGAAGAGGACGCTACGGCAAACCGGCCGCGCCCCATGCTGGATTGCGGCTACGATTTGTACAACGCTGATACTGAGGAACAGCCGGTTTCAATGGAGGCCGAAACCACCAAGTTCCAGAAGATGCTTCGCAGGGCGCGTCAAAACAAGAGTGAGCCGGTTGCACCCGCCCGGCGCGTGGGGCCTGGCTACGGAGGCGTTCACAAGGCCCGTCGTTGGGCTTATTGATCCGGGCGATACGGGTGGGCGAGGGGGGCAAAACCTGCTGATTCCGCAGGGTCGGCGTTGTTTTTCACTCGACTTGGAGCGCTGGATGTTATGGAATCGCGCGCACAGCCGTAAACGAATAAGGAACAAAGAAGAGATGACTAAGGATCTGAAACTAATCGTCGTTGCTGTCGCCGTTGCGGGACTCGTGTTTGCTACCAGCAGCACCGTCCAAGCCAAGGGCAGCTATGTCAAGGGCGCCTCCTGCAAGAGTTGCCACACCGCGAAGCCGGCCAAGAAGGACAATATCAACGAGAAGGCCGCCGCGATGCTGAAGAAGTATAAGACCGACGAGTGCAAGAACTGCCACGGCTGGGAAGACGGCAAGTTCACTTCCAAGAAGAAGTAGTTTCCGCCCTCTTCTTCGTCGATACGGCCGCGACGGTGTTTCTTGTCCTTCAGCCAAGCCCTCTCCATAGGCGGCGACGGTTGGGACAACGCGAAGACGCCGATTTTCATGCCGCGAACGTAGCGGGAATTCCGCCACGAAGTGGCGGGGTCTAAGTTTTTCCGACGGGGGCATGCAGAGCGAAAGCCTTGGCCGCCTTGCGAGGTGGGTCGCGAAAAAGGGTGAATTCGCTCTTTACAGTGGAGGGGGGGATATGTATGATTCCCAAGCGTTTTCGGCTCTGCCGGACGCTACAAAAGGCAGTATTGCAGCAGATTTATGGACGCAATAAAGAAGACAGACATAACCAAGGAATTCCGGCTTCACGAGCGGGATACCGGGTCGGCTGATGTTCAGATCGCGCTCCTGACCGAGCGGATCAACGAGTTGACCGGGCATCTAAAGGTCAACCAGAAAGACCATAGCTCGCGTCGCGGTCTCTTGATGATGGTAGGTAAACGCCGTCGGTTGCTGGATTATCTGAACCAGACTGACAATGGCCGTTATCACCAGATCATCAAGAAACTGAAGCTCCGCAAGTAATCCATCTTTCGGCCCTCGCCCTGTGCTTTTCTGCCAGGGCGAGGGCTGGGGCTTTTAACTGAAACAACAACAACCCAAGCAGCCTGCCCGCGAGACGGGAAGGTTTCAAAGAGAGCAGAATGGGGATTCCGCTTTCTTTGAAGCTCTTCCGGTGAGTGGGGCGGGCCTGCACTACAGGAACCATGCACCAATCCATTCGTATCAACATCGGTAGTAATGACCTCATTCTGGAAACCGGCAAGCTCGCCCTTCAGGCGGACGGCGCGGTGACCGTTCAACTCGGCGAAACCGTCGTCTTCGTGGCGGCGGTGGCGGCCAATAAACCCAAAGTCGGGCAGGATTTCTTCCCGCTGCAGGTGGACTATCGCGAGAAGGCCAGCGCCTCGGGCAAGTTCCCCGGCGGCTACTTCAAGCGCGAAGGCCGTCCCACGGAGAAGGAAATTCTCACCGCCCGCATGATTGACCGGCCCATCCGGCCGCTTTTCCCCGAAGGCTACTTCTGCGAAGTGCAGGTCATGTCCATCCTCCTGTCGGCGGATTTGGAGAACGACTCCGACATCCTCGCCATCAACGGCGCCAGCGCGGCGCTGACGCTCAGCGACATCCCGTGGAACGGCCCTCTCGGCGCAGTTCGCGTCGGCCGCATCAACAAGCAGTTCGTCGCGAACCCGACGCACTCGCAGATGCCCGACAGCGACCTCGACCTCATCTACGTTGGCAACGAAACCGACATGGTGATGATTGAAGGCTGCGCACAGGAGCTTTCGGAAGACGAAGTGATGGCGGCGGTTGATTTCGCCCAGGGCTTGGTGAAGCAGATTGTGATCGCGCAGAAGCAACTCGCGCAACAAATCGGCGTTACCAAGCGGCAGGTGACTCTCAGGACCGTGCCGGCAGCTCTCCAGGCCAAGGCGCATGCTCTGGCGGGGCCGAAGATTCTGGCTGCACTGGCGACGCAGGGCAAACAGGCGCGCATCGCGGCGATTGGCGTCGTTTATCAGGAACTGCTCGCGGCTGCACAAGCCGAGGACCCGAAGGTCGAGGAAGGCATCGTCAAGATGGCCTTTGACGCGGTCCAGTATGTGCAAATCCGCAAATATATTCTGGCCAACAACCGCCGCCCGGACGGTCGTGCTCTCGACCAGTTGAGGCCGATCAACGCCGAAGTGTCGGTGTTGCCGCGTCCGCACGGCTCGGCGCTGTTCTCTCGCGGCGAGACGCAGGCGCTGGCGTTTGCCACGCTCGGCTCGCTGGCGGACATCCAGGAACTGGACTCCTACACCGGCGGCACGCCGGAGAAGCGGTTCATGCTTCACTACAACTTCCCGCCATACTCCACCGGAGAGACCGGCCGTATTGCCGGCCCCGGCCGTCGCGAGATCGGCCACGGCGCGCTCGCAGAGCGTTCGCTGGAGATGGTGCTGCCGACGTCGGACAAATGGCCCTACACGACGCGCATCACCAGCGAGATCATGTCCTCGAACGGCTCGACCTCGATGGCGACCGTCTGCGCCGGTTGTTTGGCGCTGATGGACGCGGGTGTGCCGATCAAGGCGCCTGTTGCTGGCATTTCCATCGGCCTGATCACGGAGCCTGAGAACCGCCGGAAGGGCGTGTTGATCACGGACATCCTCGGATCGGAAGACCACTTCGGCGACATGGACTTCAAGGTCGCTGGCACGCAGCAGGGCATTACCGGTTTTCAGGTGGACCTGAAGATTCAGTGCCTGACGCTTGACCTGACGCGGCAAGCGTTCGCGCAGGCGAAGACCGCGCGGTTCCAGATTCTTGAAATCATGGCCAAGACGCTTGCTGCGCCACGGCCGGAGTTGAGCAAATACGCGCCGCGGATGGAAACCCTGCGGATTCCGCCGGACAAAATCGGCCTGCTCATCGGCCCCGGCGGCAAGACGATCAAGAAGATCACCGAGGAGACTGGTTGCAAGATTGACATCGAGGACGATG
Source organism: Verrucomicrobiota bacterium (assembly GCA_016235595.1). Lineage (GTDB taxonomy): Bacteria > Verrucomicrobiota > Verrucomicrobiia > CAIQCK01 > CAIQCK01 > CAIQCK01. The sequence continues at coordinate 42,972 of JACRJX010000031.1, read as the reverse complement.
GCAGCGTATTCGTCTTCTCGACAAATCCGGACGGCATGGCGCGCGCCAAGGAAATCATCGAAGGCATGGCTGCGGAAATCGAGGTCGGCAAGATTTATCGCGGCAAGGTTGTCACGATCAAGGAATTCGGCGCGTTCGTCGAGGTGTTGCCGGGCAAGGATGGCTTGGTCCATATTTCCGAGTTGGCAGACTTCCGCGTCCGGCAGGTGGAAGATGTTTGCAAGATGGGCGAAGAGATTTGGGTCAAGTGCATCGGTGTGGACGAGAAGGGCCGGGTCAAATTGAGCCGAAAAGCCGCGTTGGCGGAGAAAGACGCCTCGGCGGCAGAAAAGAAATAATCAGCGAAAGGCACTCTATGAAGCGAGCTTCCCTCGCCGTGGGGCCGTTACCGCGGAGAATGTGGTGCGGCGTGTGGTCGGCTTTGCTATTGGCGGCGTTGCTCGGTTTGCAACCGGGCGCGCTGGCGGCGGAGTCTGACGAGGCGCTTTTCGGTCGTGGCGAAGAAGCCTTGAACAAGGGTGACTTCGACACCGCCATCAAGGTGATGGCGGAATTCGCCACGACGCGCACCGCCTCGGTGCGCGCCAACGAAGCCCGCTACAAGCTCGCCTACGCGCATTTCCTGAAGGGCAATCAAGCCGAGGCGATCAAGATCCTCCTGCCACTCTCGGATCCGCGGTTCCCCAATCCCGCGATCCGCGAAGCGGCGACCTTGATGCTGGCGCAGGCCTACGGCCGCCAGGCGGAAACGGAGAAGGATCCCAAGGTCAAGAACACCACGCTCGACAAGTCGATCACCACCTTCGACGAGTTCCTGAAGACCTACGTCAAGAGCGAAGCGCGCGATGAAGCTCTGTTCGGTCGCGCCGCGGCCAAGATGTTCCGCGGGCTGCATGATGACGCTATGAAGGACGTGGATGCCTTCCAGCAGCAATTCCCCAACAGCATGCAAATCCCGGCGTCACACTTCCTTCGCGCCAAGATCCTCGGCGCAAAGGCCGTGTCGCAGATCAAGCAGGGCCAGAAAGAAGAAGGTGCCAAGACTTTGCAGCAATGCAAAGACATGTTCATCCAGCTCATGAGACCCGGCGCTGACATGGCGGTGGCCAGTGAGGCGGCCATCAGTGCGGCGCAGATGTGGTATGACCAGAAGCTTTACTCGGACGCGATATTCTTCTACCGCCAGGTCCGCCCGAAGGCCGAGATCATCCTGAGCCAGCAGACCAAAGTAAACCAGCTCAACGAACATTACGCCAAGCTTGTTGCGCAATACAGGGCGGTCGGCGGTTCCGGCCACGCTGTGGTCGTAAAATTCAAGGAATACGTGCAGCAGGAGGTGGGCAAGCTGGAGTCCATCAAGAGAAACCCCGACCTTTATATTTCCTCCTGGCTCGGCACCGTTGTTTGCTACATGGCGCAGGGACTTTGGCTGGAGGCGGACATCCTCAGCCGCCATCTGTTGGGCAGCCTGCCGGCCGAAGCGACCAAGGAAGACAAGAAGTTCACCCTCGACACCATTTTCCGCGTGCAGATGGGACTTCAAAACCTGGAAGAGGCGCGGAAGTTTTACGACCAGTTCCAGCAGGAGTTTCCGAAAGACACCATCGCACAGGACAACGGCATGCTGTTGGCCAAGCTCTACTGGATGAAAGAGCGCCCTGACGACGCGCTGGCGATGTGCGACCGGGTCTTGGCTGATTATCCAAAGACATCCGCCGCCGAGGAGTCGATCGTCACGAAAAGCTCCATTCTGGTCAACAAAGGCGAGCCGGAGAAGGCGTTGGAGCAGATTCAGGCTTATCAGAAAACCTACACCGGCAAAGGCAAGTATAGCGGCCAGATCACCCATCGTCTGGCGCAGGTTTATCGCCAAGTCAACAAGATGGAGGAAGCTCTGAAGACTTTCAAGGAGGTGCGTGAGAAATTCCCGGAGGAGGATTTCATTGATGACGCCAACCTTCAGATTGGCGCGACGCTCGTCGCGTTGAAGCGTTTCGATGAGGCTGTGACGGAATTGACCCAGTTCAAAGAGCGGTTCGCCACGTCGCCGCTGTTGCCGTCGGCGCTCCTCCAGCTCGGCGAAGCTTACTCTGGCAAGGTCCAGATCGCGCTCGAAAAGAACGACGCCGCAGGTGCCAAGGAATCGCTCAATCGCGCCGTCGCTGCCTACAAAGAGGTTATCAGCCGCGCGCCGACCGACCCGCAGACAGCTCCCATGGCACAGTATCGCATCGGCATGGCTTACTTCCAGGCCAAGGAATTTGACCTCATGACGAAGGCGTTCCAGGAGTTGAGTCAGAAGTTCAAGGATTCGCCGCTCCAGGCCGACGCTCACTTCTGGATCGGCTACAACTACCAGGTCCAGAACAAGAGCGTGGAAGCGGCCGCAGAGTTTGAGATTGTGGCCAAAAACTTCCCCACCAGCGGCGTCGCCTCGGAAGCTTCACTGCGTGTCGGCCAGTCGTGGGCGGCTGCTGCGGGGGCGCTGGGCCGTTCGCGCGCGCTCTTGGCGCCCGACAAAGCCAAGGTCTGGGATGATTACGTTGCGAAGGCTCTCACGGCCTACGAGCAAACGATGGCGAACTACTCCGAGGCTCCAGCCGCCACGACGGCCACCAGCGGGATTCTCGAACTGCTCTCCAGCAAGCTGCGCGCGAAGCTCATCGATGGCGCTGGCGTGGAAAAATACTACAACGACCTGCTCAGTGGACCGGCCGGCAAGAACGCGGTGCTGAAGGTGAACGCTCTCTTTGCCCTCGGCAACCTGCAAAATGCCATCGGCGATCCCAAACGCGCGCTGGCCACCTTTGAGCGCGGCGTCAAGGAAGGCCCGAACGTTCCGCTTGATGCGCCCTCCTACGAAGCTTACGCCAAGGCACTCATCGACAACGCCAAGTTTGCGGAGGCCGTCGGCATTTACCAAAAGATGAGTGAGGTTGCCAAGAAAGCCGGCGAGTGGCCCACATGGGCTGAGGCGCAATATGGCATCGGCTACGCGAGCTTCATGAAGAAGGACGCCGCCAACGCCCGCAAACAATTCTCCATGTTCACAGAGGTTCTCGACGGGCTTGTCCAAGGCAAATTGAAGCCCGACAAACTCAGCATGGAGCAGCGCGCCCTTGCCAACTGCAAGAAGAAAGCCGACGCCCAGCTCGGCATGGCCGACATCCTCCTTCAGGAAGGCAAGTTCTCGGAGTCGTTTGCCAAATACAAGGAATACGTGGACACCACCCGTGGCGTCAGCAAGGCTCGCGCCCGCGCCGTGCTCGGCATGGGTCACAGTCTCATGGGCCGCGCCGCTAAAACGCCCGATCAGGCCGCCGCCGATTATGAGGCTGCCTATTCCAACTTCGCCAGGTGCGCTGACCTCTACTTGACCTTCGACGAGATCGTTGCCGAAGCACTCTACATGTCCGGCGTGGCGCAGGAAAAACTCAATCGTCCCGACGATGCGCGCAAGACTTACGAGAATTTCTTGAAGGGATTCCCCAACGATCCAAACGCCGCCAAGGTCAAGGACGCGCTCGCCAAGTTGCCGCCGCCCCAACCACCGGCCGGCAAGAAGTAAACGGGCTGGCGCCGGAGTGCCAGCGCCAACAACAGCCAAACGGCTGGAGCAGAGAGAATCAGCATGAGCCGAAGCCGTTACGACTTTCGCTTCGCAGCTTTCCTTGTTCGTTCCTGCCCGCCTTCAGGGGCATCCCGCGTGTTTGGCAGGCATCCTTTTCACCTATCATGAAACCGTCGAACGGCAACTCTTCTCTTCCCCGCGTCGGCTACGTTGGCCTTGGCATCATGGGCCGTCCGATGGCAGGCCATCTCCTGAGCGCCGGCTATCCGCTGACCGTTTTCAATCGCACCCGCGCCAAGACCGCGTTGCTCGCAGCGGCCGGCGCGCGCGTGGCCGATTCCCCACGAGCTGTTGCTGAAGCCAGCGACATCATCTTCACCAACGTCACCGATTCGCCTGATCTCGAAGCCGTCATCCTCGGTGGCGCGGACAAGGCTGCCAGCATCATCGAGGGTGCGCGTTCCGGCAGCATCGTCGTGGACAACTCCACGGTCGCGCCCGCCACCGCCACCCGAATCGCCGCGCTTCTGGAAAAGAAGGGCGTCCACTTCCTCGATGCGCCTGTCACGGGCGGCGAGAAAGGAGCTGTCGAAGCGACGCTCGCCATCATGGTGGGTGGCGATGAGAAGGTTTTTCAGCGCACGCTGCCGTTGCTCCAGCGGCTCGGCAAGACCGTCCTCCACGTTGGCCCGAACGGCGCCGGTCAGATGACCAAGGCGATCAACCAAATCCTCGGTGCGATCCACCTTTGTGCGATGGCTGAGGCGATTGCACTCGCCAAGGCCGCCGGTCTCGACCCGGAGAAAACCCGTCAGATCGTTGCCAACGGCGCGGCGGGGTCGTGGATGCTTACCAACCTCGCTCCACGCGCCATCGCGGGTGATTTCCGGCCCGGTTTCAAGGCCGGCCTCCAAAACAAAGACCTTCGCATTGCTCTCGAAGCCGCGGCTCAACTCGGTCTCGACCTGCCCATCACCCAGCTTGCCCGGCGCGACTTCCAGCGCCTCGTGGACATGGGGTGTGGCGACGAAGGCACGCAGGCCATCGTCAAAACGCGAGGCAAGCAATAGTGTCTGGCTCGCGGGACGCCCGCGTTACGGGTTGATCTTCAGTTCCCGCGACGGCGTCAGCCCTTTTCCTTCGATGGCGATTCGAGTCGCAAACACCGACGCGATGGCGTAGTTGCCGGCGCCTTTCGGTGACTCGATCATGCCTTCAACGGTCAGGTGATGGATGCCGTTGACAAACGCGTAGCCGCCCTTGTGGTCGTGGCCGTTGATCCACGCGACGACACAGCCTGACTGGACCAGCATGGCCTCGATATCCGCGGCATTCCAAAGAGTCGCTCCCCGGCTGCTGGCGGCGGCGAGAATGGGTTGATGGCAGAACAAAATCACGCGCTGTTTCTGCCGCGCCGCGTCGGCAAGCTGATCGCGCATCCATGCCATCTGGTCCTCGCCGATGGCGCCTGCGTACTTGTTCGCCTTGGGATTCTTGGCCAGAAAGCTCTTTGCCTCCTGCGCCTGCTTCGATCCTTCGGGCGATTTTGGGCTTACATCCATGCCATCCAGCACGAGAAAGCGCCAGCGTTCGCGTGAGAACTCGTAGTAGGGCGATTTCAATCCAAGCGTCTTCAACAACACGGGACGCGGCAGGTTAAGGCAGTGGTTGCCGATCACATGGCGGACAGGGCAGGTTAGCGGCTGGAAGATGCCGGCGATCAGGGTCATGTCCGCCACCGACTTTTCGCCATCGCCATCGATGCTGTCGCCGAGGTTGACGACAAAGGCCAGTCCACGCTGGTTGAAGTCGGCCACGCAGGCGCGAAGCCTGTCGGCCGATTCGCTGTAGTTGCGTTTTCCTCTCGGCGGCTTGTTCGCGTATTGCACGTCCGCTACAAGGCCAAACCGAAAAAGTAGCGGATCAGCCTGCCCTCCAAGGGTTGTGAGGACGAACGAAAACCAAAGCGCAACCAGCAACATGCGGCGAAGTCCGGGATTCTTCATGCCCCGCACGATACAGGAGTCGAATGGCTGGCTCAAGCCCATGCTCCGTTTCTGGCACGCCGACTTTTTCGTGCGTTTCGCATGGTTTTGTGGCTAATTTCTCCGGCATGGCAATCAAGGCTCCGTCCATCTCCAAGCTGGTCACCGCGCTGCGCAAGACCTACCCGGACGCGCATTGCGAATTGAACTTCACCACGCCGCTTGAACTTCTCATTGCCACCATCCTCTCGGCGCAATGCACCGACAAGCGCGTCAACATGGTCACGCCCGCGCTCTTTGCGCGCTTTAAGACTGCCGCCGACTACGCCGCCGCGCCACCGGCGGAACTGGAACGAATGATCCAGAGCACCGGTTTCTTCCGCAACAAAGCCAGGGCAATCCAAGCCGCCTGCCGGGAGATCGCAGACAAGCACGGCGGACGCGTGCCGGATACGATGGAGGCGCTCACGGCGCTCCACGGCGTCGGCCGCAAGACCGCGAACGTCATCCTCGGCAATGCGTATAACAAGAGCGAAGGCGTGGTCGTGGACACCCATGTCATTCGGCTCTCACAGCGCATCGGTTTGACCCGGCAGAAGACACCGGAGAAGATCGAAGCCGACCTGATGAAGCTAGTGCCGCGCGAGCAGTGGACGATGTTCTCACACTGGCTCATCTGGCATGGACGGCGGCGCTGTTACGCCCGCGGCCCGGAGTGCGAGCCATGCGAACTGGCCAGGCTTTGCGCAAAGATTGGAGTGGAGAAATGAACCCTCTCGATAGTCGCACCTGCCTCATCATCGGAGCCGACATCGCTTTTATCGCGACCGTGATCTACGCGGTGGCCACGCTAAGTTGTCGCATCACCATCCATGCCGTAGAAGTGATCATGTTGGGTTGGTGCGTCCGGCGCATCCGGCTCGACGACATCGAGCATGTTCATCGCGGCGGCTCGTTTTGGAACGAGCACTGGACGAACTTCAAACTATGGAACGCTGTCACGCTGTGCAGGAAGAGCGGGTGGTTTCGCAACTTCGTCGTCACCCCCGACGACCCTTCCGCATTCATCGACGAACTGACACAGAAACTGGAGAAATTGAAATGAGCGAACTGAAGGAAGGCGATAAGGCGCCGGCGTTTTCGGCGACCGGCAGCGATGGCAAGACGTATTCGTTGAAGGATCTCGCCGGGCAGACCGTGGTGCTTTACTTCTACCCGCGCGACAACACCCCCGGTTGCACCGTCGAGGCGTGCGAGTTTCGCGACCAGTTTGCCGGATTCCGCAAGGCCGGCGCGCTCATCCTCGGCGTATCCACCGACGACATCAAGAGCCACACCGGGTTTATAGAGAAACAGAAGCTCAACTTCGTGTTGCTGGCCGACACCGACAAGAAGATCCACCAGGCTTACGGCGTTTGGGGCAGGAAGAAGTTCATGGGCCGCGAGTATATGGGCACGCTGCGCACCACCTTCGTCATCGGTCCGGACGGCCGGCTGAAGAAAATCTTCCGCGAGGTGAAACCCAAAGGTCACGCCGCCGAGGTGCTGGCGGCAGTGTGATGATTGCCTCGCAGGGGTGGGGTATCCTTAAGAACCGGGCGGCGTATTATCAACCGGAGTGCGCTGCGCGCCAGTCGTTGGCTTTCTCTTGGCCGTACATGCCGTGATCGCGAGGATGACAGCTGCAATTATGAGGCCACCTATTCCTGTCACCAGTGCGATAATCGCTGGCATCAGCTCTATGCCGCACAGCATGTAACGGGCGACAAGGTGTTGTGGAACCCCGCGCAAAGCGGGCGCGCCTTGTTTCACCGTGAGTGTCATGTGGTATGTTCCGTTCTCGAACGGCTGGAATGTCACCAAGAGAATGGCACCGTCAATGAGATGGTCGCGCTCAAGGGATCCTCCTGTGAACTCTTCCCTCGATATTTCATGGCCGGATTGATCTTGTATCAGAGAGACGAACTGAAGGTCTGCAAGGAGCTTTGACCACGTTGTGTTTGCCACAGTGTTGGATGGAACGGCGAGACAAATGGCTTCACCGTGGGAAATCCGGCAGGTTTGCACAAAACCGCCGGTGAATTGCCCCGGCTTGGAAAAATCAACTGGAATGTCAATCGGCCGTGCTTGCTCCCACTGGTAGAAGTTGCGCCGGTGGTTGTGAGCGAAGATCAATAGGAAAAGGCTGGCGGCGCAGATAAGACCCGCAATGACATAAGCAATCGTTCTTCCGACGGAGATTTTCATTCCACTCCCATTTGCATCACAACTCAAAGTCTAGAACCGGGCTGTCATTGAGTCGATGAAATTGGGAGGGACTGGACATGAAAAGAAATTCCTGAAATTATACCGGCGTGAAGCAGTCAATTGTGACATTGGACATGGAAGGCGTGTTGACGCCGGAAATCTGGATCGCCGTGGCCGAGAAGACCGGCATCGCGGAGTTGCGCCGGACGACGCGGGATGAGCCTGATTACGACAAGCTCATGCGCGGGCGGCTGGCGATCCTGGACCGGCATGGCCTGAAGCTCTCGGACATCCAGGCGGTGATCGGGACGTTGCGGCCGTTGGAGGGGGCGCTGGAGTTTCTGCGGGAATTGCGGTCGCAGACACAGGTGCTGATTCTCTCGGACACGTTCGAGCAATTTGCGCAGCCTCTGATGCGGCAACTGGAGTGGCCGACGCTGTTCTGCCACCGGTTGGTGGTGGAGAACGACCGCATTGTGAACTACGCGCTGCGCATCCCAGAACAGAAGCAGCGCACGGTGGCCGCGCTGAAGCTGCTCAACTACAACGTGATCTCGGTTGGCGATTCGTTCAACGACACGCTGATGTTGGTCGAGGCGCACGTGGGGTTTCTGTTCCACGCGCCAGAGAACGTGAAGAAGCAATTCCCGCAGTTCAAGGCGGTGGAGGCTTACGACGAGTTGCTGAAGTTGATCCGGAAGGCGATGTAGAGGTTTCTGGGGGAGTGGGAAGACATCATTATCACATTTCCCGTCACGGCGTGGCGGGGTGCGATTCCACCTTCGAGTCACCCGGGGTCGGCCGCGACGAACTTTCCGGATCGGCGCGGCCCGCGACTTCCGACTGCACGCTTGACTTTGGCGCCTGTCTGTACAGAGTGTGCGCTCCAAAAATTGCAGGTTAGGTACCCGTTTGACTATGGCTGATTCAATTCCAGCGAAACAGGCACGCGGAACGGTTTTTGTGCGGACGGAAGTCTGCAAGGGCTGTTCTTATTGCATAGATTTTTGTCCGTCGAAGTGCATCGAGTTCTCGAAGGACTTCAACGCGAAGGGCTATCACTACCCGGTGCTGGCGCGGCCGGAGGATTGTTCGGGCTGTGACTTGTGCGGGGCGTATTGCCCGGACTTCGCCATCTTCGGCGTGCGGCTAAAGGATTTGGAGAAGCGCATCGAGGCCCAGCGCGCGGCCGCACGGGCTGCTTGAACGTTCGTTCTGACTGTTATTCATGAATCTGACGAAGGCTGACCCCAAGGGAGTTCTCACCGGGAACCATTTTATGGACGGCGACCACGCGGCGTGCGAAGGCGCGCTGGCGGCAGGCTGCCGGTTTGTGGCGGGTTACCCGATCACGCCGTCCACCGAGGTCGTGGAGCGCTTTGCCCATCGTATCCCGCTCATCGGGGGAGTGTTCATCCAGATGGAGGACGAGATCGCGTCGTCCATCGCCATCCTCGGCGCGGCTTGGGCGGGCAAGAAGGTGATGACGGTCACCTCCGGCCCCGGTTTGTCTCTGATGATGGAGCACATTGGTTACGCGGCGATCACCGAGACGCCGTGCGTGTTTGTGGATGTGCAACGCGGCGGTCCGTCCACGGGTCTGCCGACGTTGCCGGCGCAGGCGGACATGATGCAGGTGCGGTGGGGTTCGCACGGCGACTATGAGATGATTGCGTTGTCGCCGAACTCGCCACAGGAGTGTTTCGACCTGATGATCAAGGCGTTCAATCTCGCCGAGATGTATCGCGTGCCGGTGTTTTTCATGATGGATGAGGTGGTGGGGCACATGACGGAGCGGGTGGTGATTCCCGAAGCTTCGGCCATCGAGGTGATGGAGCGGCGTTGGACGAGCAAGCCGCCGGGGCAATACAAACCCTATGCGGCGGACGGCGACATGGTGCCGGAGATGGTGAAGGCCGGCGACGGTCACAGAATTCACATCACGGGCCTGACCCACGACGAGCGCGGTTATCCGGCGATGAACCCGCCCGCGCAGAAGAAGATGATGGATCGGTTGCTGGGGAAGATCCGCAACAACCGCGAGAAGCTGATTGATGTGCGCGGCGAGCATCTCGAGGACGCGGAGATCGTGGTGGTGTCATTCGGCATCACCTCGCGCGTGTCGGGACCGGCGATCGAGCAGGCGCGCAAGCAGGGATTGAAGGTGGGGCATTTGCGGATGGTGATCACGTGGCCGTTCCCGGCAAGTGTGATCCAGCAACTCGCCCCGCGCGTGAAAGCGTTTGTGGTGCCGGAACTGAATATGGGCCAGATGGTGCTCGAAGTGGAACGCGCCGCGGCTGGCAAGACCCGCGTGATTTCCGTGCCCCACGCCGGCGGCACGGTGCACGAGCCGCAAGAGATTCTGAACAAGATTTTGGAGGTTGCCCGATGAGTGATCAAAGTTGCATCGCCGAGACGTGCGGCAATCTGCCGACGCCGGATGTCGCGGTGGATAATCCGGTGATGCCGTTCCTGCGCAAGGACCGCATTCCGCACATCTGGTGTCCGGGTTGCGGCATTGGCACGTCCGTGAACTGTTTCGTCCGCGGCTTGCAGGAATCCGGCCTCGACTTGAACAAGGTTGCCATCGTCTCCGGCATCGGTTGCACGGGCCGCGTGGCGGGCTACATGAACCTGGATTCATTCCACACGACGCACGGCCGGCCAATTCCGTTTGCGACGGGGCTGAAGCTGGCGAACCCGGAGTTGAAGGTGATCGTTTATTCCGGCGACGGCGACCTCTTCGCCATCGGCGGCAACCATTTCTTCCACGCCGCGCGCCGGAATATGGACATCATGGTGGTCTGCGTGAACAACCACACTTACGGCATGACAGGCGGCCAGGTCGCGCCCACCACGCCGCGTGGCGCAACGGTGTCCACGATGCCGTTCGGCAATTTCGAGGATTCGTTCAACCTGCCGTTCATCGCTGACGCTTGCGGCGCGGTCTATGTGGCGCGCTGGACGGTCTTCCACGTCAAACAACTCGCTCGTGCGATGAAGGAAGGGTTGGCCAAGAAGGGCTTCGTGTTCATTGAAGCGATGGCGCCGTGCCCGACGCTTTACTCGCGGCGCAACAAACTCGGCGACGGCGTTGACCAGCTCAAGTATTTCAAGGAGAAGAGCGTGGTCAAACACGGCGCGAGCACGAAAGACATAGGCCTGACGTTCCAAGGCGACATCGTGGTTGGCAAATTCGTGGACCGCGAGCGCCCCACGTGGTTGGACTCCATGAACAATCATTTCACCGGACACTTTGGCGACAAATATCAACGCTACGGAGGCAACCATGCCTAAGACTGAAATCCGTGTGGGTGGTCTCGGCGGTCAGGGAGTGATTCTCTGCGGTATGATTATTGGCAAGGCGGCCTCGATCTACGACGGACAACACGCCACGCTCATTCAGGGATTTGGCCCGGAGGCGCGCGGCAGCGCGTGCAGTGCGCAGGTGATGGTTTCCGACGAGCCGATCGGCTATCCCTACATCAAGCAACCCGACATGCTGGTGCTGATGTCGCAGGACGCGGCGACGCAGTTCGCGCCGCAGATGAAGCCGGATGGGCTGCTGCTCTACGAGCGTGAGTTGGTTGCCAAGCTGCCGCCGCTGCCTGCCGGCACACGTGCGCTGGGGATTCCCGCTACTCGCTTTGCTGAAGAGCTCGGTCGCCGGCTTGTGTTGAACATCGTCATGGTCGGCTTCTTTGCTGGCGTCAGTGAATTGATTGCCTATGGCTCTGTCGAGAAAGCGGTGCTCGATTCTGTTCCGAAAGGCACGCAGGACCTCAACCTTCGTGCGTTGCGGCGCGGTTACGATTTCGGCCGCGAGTTGATCGCGAAGCAGAATTAGAAGCCGGCGCAGAAATAGTTGGATCGTTGGGCGAACCGCAGATTCGTGCTTCGAGAATGGATGGGGGCGGTGTGTTTGACAGGGTGGGGCGCGTGTGCTTCTGTCTGGCGATTCCAGTTCCGGCTTATTGGCTTGGGCCGTGAGAAGTTAAAGCGTATTGTTCGACGCATCAGGTTCGGTTTATTGAGCCTTTTCATGAGTAATATGAGCGATTCAAACGACGGCTCGGCGGCTACGACGAACATGGTTCCCATCAAGGACGCGGTGATCCGCATTGCGGGCAACTCGCAAGATGGAATTCAGACCGTAGGCGAACTGCTGGCGCGGTTCAGCGGCCGCAGCGCGCAGGAGGTCATGAGCTACATGACGATCCCCGCGACGATCAGTGGCGGGCCGTCCATCTATCAGGTGCGGATTGGTTCGGGCGAGGTGTTGACGGTGGGCGACGAGGTGGATGTGTTGGTGGCGTTCTATCAGCACTCCTACGACAAACATCTCGGCGTGCTGCGCAAGGGCGGGGTGCTGATCTATGACACGGACCATGTAGAACCAAATCTGGATGACAAGCGGTTCACCTATGTCGGTGTGCCCATGACGGCGCTGACCATCGAGGCGATTGGCGGCAAGGGGCACGACAAGGGCAAGAACATGTTCCTGCTTGGTCTGCTCGCGCGGATGTTCGACTTGGACACGGTGAAGCTGGAGGCGATGCTGAAGGCTTGGGGCGTCAAGCGCGAGGCGGGCACGATGGAGGCGACGTTCAATGCGTTCCGCGCCGGCTACGGTTTTGACATCGGCCGGATGGGACAGAATTTCCGGTTCATCCCGAACGAGCGGCGTAGCGGCCGCCCGTTGGTGGTGATGGCGGGCAACCAGGCGATGGCCTACGGGTTGATCGCCGCGGGCGTGCGCTTTGGCGCAGCGTATCCGATTACGCCGTCGAGCCAGATCATGGAGATCCTGCGGGCAGAGTTGCCGAAATACGGGGGCATTTTTCTGCAAGCCGAGGATGAGATTGCGGCGGTCTGCGCGGCGATTGGCGCCAGTTATGGCGGGCGCGTGGCCGTAACGAGCACCAGCGGACCGGGGTTGGCTCTGAAGACCGAGGGGATTGGTTGGGCGGTGATGGCGGAGATTCCGCTGGTGGTGATTGACGTGCAGCGCGGCGGCCCGTCCACCGGCCTGCCGACGAAGATGGAGCAGAGCGATCTGAATATCGCGATCTTCGGTGGACACGGCGATTGCCCGCGTATTGTTCTGGCGCCGACCGACGTGGAAGACGCGTTCTACAGCAGTATCGAAGCTGTGGATCTCGCGCGCAAATACAGCTGTCCGGTCATCATCCTGAGCGACCAAGCGATCGGGTTTCGCGTGGAAGCGTTTGAGGAACCGGACCTGGACAAGATCGTGCGGGAGATGCCCATTGATCTCACGCCCCGCGGTTCGGAGTTCAAGCCTTACGAAGATACACCGGACGGCATTCCACATCACCCGGCGCCGGGCACGCCGATTGCCAACCACAATTATCCGATTCTCACCGGTCTGGAACACAACGAAGCGGGGCATCCCGGCGAGGACCCAAGGTTCCATACGATGATGACCGCCAAGCGCCGCCGCAAGCTGCAGAAGCTTGCGGAAACACTGCCGACACCGAAGGTGCTGGGGCCGGCCAAGGGCGACACGCTGCTGGTGAGTTGGGGCTCCGCTTATGGCCCATCGCGCGAGGCGGTGGAGAAATCCACGGCCGACGGACAGCCGCTGTCGGTGCTTTGCATTCGTTACCTGAGTCCACTGCCGCCGGGCCTCGACGAGATCTTCAATCGGTTCAAACGCATTCTGGTGGTCGAGAACAACGACAGTGGACTCTACGGCTACGGTCAGTTGGCGGCTCTCCTTCGCAGCCGTTACTGCAACCCGCGCATTGGGAGCATCAACAAGACTGACGGACTGAGCTTCAAGGTCAGCGAAATCCTTGAAGCGGTGCGCGCACAGACTTGCTAGACAAAGGACGGAACCCGGTTTTTCAGCTTCAAGAATTCAAGATGTCATGAGTGATACAACCATCAATCCTGCTTCCGGTGCGGCAGTAGTCGCAGCGCCAGCCCAGCCCGGCCAGTCAACGCCTTACAAGAAGGTGGACCTCAGGAGCGACCGTCCGACGTGGTGCCCCGGCTGTGGCGACTACACGGTGTTGGACACCTACTTCCGGCTTTGCGAACGCCGCCAGATTCCGCGCGAGAAGATCGTCACGGTTTCCGGCATTGGTTGTTCGAGCCGGTTTCCTTACTTCGTGCAGGCGCATGGTGTGCATTTCATTCACGGCCGGGCGGTGGCGTTTGCGAGCGGGTTATCGTTGAGCCGGCCGGACCTCCATGTGGTCGTGTTCAGCGGCGACGGTGACTCGTATTCCATTGGTGGCAACCACTTGGAGCACGCGGCGCGTAAGAACATTCACATGACATTGGTTGTCATGGACAACATGGTTTACGGTCTGACGAAAAAGCAGACCTCGCCGACCTCGCCGATGGGTTTCAAAAGCAAAACAGATCCAACGGGGTCGATTGACATCCCCACGAACCCGATGCAGAAACTGCTTGCGGCGGGCGCGACGTTTGTTGCCCGCACCAGCCACAGCAACCCGCAGCATATGTTGCAGGTGATGGAGCGGGCGATGGATCACAGGGGGTTCTCGGTCATCGAGTGCCTCAGCGAATGCGTGGAGTTCCATCCCGGCGCGTTCGACGACGCCAACCCGCGCAAAGGCGGACAGTTTACGATCATCGAGGAGAAAAAGAACGACGGCACGCCGGAGGATGAGAAGCGGCACGACCCAAGCGACGAAGCGGCTGCGTACAAGCTGGCGTCGCTGCCGTTCCCGGGTGTTTTTGGTGTCTTCTACGCCGTCAAGGAACCTGCGAAAAATGACCGCGAGCAGCAACTGATTGACAACGCCCGCGCCGCCACTGGTGGCGCTGAGCCGCTTGCCTGCCTGCAGAAGACGTTTGCCCGGCTGAAGTGACGGGCCCGAATAGATCGGGGCAGGGCAGGGCGTCGTGGAGAGCCGTGGCGTGGGCAATCGAAGGGTGTTGAATGCTTGACGGTTGCAGGGGTGACCGGTATTGTCTGTGCCCGGTCTTAACTGAAGGAGCGCGTTCTTGGAGGTCAACTATGAAGCCAGCGAAAACATTGGGTTGGAGCATCGTATGTGGCGTGGCACTCCTGACAATGACGATGGCCACTCCGTCACACGCCTATGACATGGGCGACAAAGCATGTCGTGGCGCAGCATCGATGGTCTTCTTCTTTTTGGAGTTGCCCGGCTGCATGGTAGATGTGGGCAAGAAAGAAGGTTGTTTGATGGGCGTGACCAAAGGCTTTGCCAAAGGCATTGTGATGCTGCCGTTCCGGGGCTTGGTCGGCGTTTACGAGTTCTTCACATTCCCCTTCGATATCCAGCCGGGATATGAACCGGTGCTCGAGCCGGAATATCCTTGGGGTTATTTCGGTGGCGGGGAGGACAAAGCACCGGTGTCTGCCACGAAGAAATAGCCCGGTTTGCGACGATTTAATGCAGCAAGCTTGACTTGTTGGCGTCTTTGACTAGGCTGTCACGGTCATTTTACACGGAGGAAACAAAAACATGAAATTGAAGAGTATCGGATTCGCAGTTGTCTTGGGACTTGGCGTGATGGCAATGAGTCTGCCAGGCACAGCCCAAGCGCAAGACGCTGCCACCAAGTTTGGACGTGGCATCGCCGGATGTGCCATGAGTTGGCTGGAGCTGCCGGGCAACATTTACGATGAAGGCACCAAGAACGGCTGGGTCATGGGTGCCACGGTTGGATTTGGCAAGGGCATCGGCATGGTCGTCGTTCGCACGCTGGTTGGCGTGTGGGATTTGGTGACGTTCCCGATTCCGGCGCCAGACGAGTATAACTCGATCCTTAAGCCCGACTATCCTTGGGGCTACTTTACCGGCGAAGGCGAAGTCACGGTTCCTGCCACGACCGCCGCGCCTGTGCGCTAGTCTCGGACAACAGAAACGAACCCAAATATATCCAACGGAATGCCATGAAAAAGATGTCTTTGACCTTTAAAGTGTTGGCGTTGGCTGGAGCTGTCAGCCTCGGTGCGGCCAGTCTCTTCGCGGCGGAAGCCCCTCCCACGGTTGATAACCAGACCGCAGGCGCAAAGTTTACCCGCGGCATCGTCGGCCTCACGTTTGGCTGGCTGGAGTTGCCCAACCAGATGTATCAGTCTGCGGTGAACGACGGCCCCGGTATGGCAGTGACCGTGGGTTTTGCCAAGGGTCTCGGGATGACCTGCGCCCGGTATCTCTGCAGCACCTACGAGTTTCTGACCTTCCCATTCCCCATCAACGACTACAAGCCGGCGATGGATCAGGAGTATCCGTGGGGTTACCTCGCGGCCGAGGGCAACGTCACGGTGCCGGCAGCCACGTCTGCTTCGCAGCCAGCGCGATAGTCGGCGGAATACTAAAATTGTTCGAGCAAGAGGCGACTCGTTTGAGTCGCCTCTTGTGTTTTTGCGACAGTGGGATGGATTACGATTCCAGACTCGCGAGATACCGCTCGCAGTCAATCGCTGCCGCGCAGCCTGACCCCGCCGCAGTGATCGCCTGCCGGTAGGTGCGGTCCACGCAATCACCCGCGCCGAAAACGCCCGGCACGTTGGTCGCCGTGCCCGACTTGCAGATGAGATAGCCGTCCGGGTCCATGTCCAATTGGCCGGCGAAAAGCTTCGTATTAGGGGCGTGGCCGATCGCAATGAAAACGCCGGCACACGCCAGCGAACGGGTCTGGCCGGTCTTCACGTCCTTCAGCAACACGCCCGTCACGCGGTCCTGTTTTACGTCAAGCACATCCGCGACGACTGAATTCCACACAAACTCAATCTTCGGGTTCTTGAGCGCCCGTTCCTGCATGATCTTTGAGCCGCGCAACGCGTCGCGGCGATGAATCACATACACGCGCGAGCCGAATCGCGTCAGATAGCTGGCTTCCTCCAATGCCGAATCGCCGCCGCCAACGACCACCAACGGTTGGTTTCGGAACGTCGGGAGCGCCCCGTCGCACGTTGCGCAGTAGGTCACGCCTTTCTTTTCCAGCAACCGCTCGCTCTCCAACCCCAGATGCCGGTGACTTGCCCCGGTGGCCACAATGACGGCTTTCGTCTCAATGACCCCGTCGCCTGTTGTCACGCGGAACGGCCGCTGTGAGAAATCCACCTTTTCCACTGTGTCATAAGCGATGCGCGCTCCAAACTTCTCCGCTTGCGCTTGCGTTCGCATCACGAACTCTGTCCCATCGACGCCGTCGGGAAAACCGGGAACATTTTCGACGAGACTCGTGGTGGTCAGTAATCCGCCCGGCGTGGCGCCCGCCAATACCAATGGTGACAGATTCGCCCGCGCCGTGTAAACGGCCGCTGTCAATCCCGCGCAACCGGTGCCGATGATCAAAACGTTTTCCATAGATGGTTCTCCGCAAGTGTTCGTAACAAGTGTCGTCGAACATATTCGCGGCCACGGGTCATTGCAACCGCGGACTCAATGCTTGCTTGCGAAGCCCCGGGTCTTTAATTATTCGGTCATGAAGCGCCCGCTGATGGGCATTGCTGTGTTGTTCTGCGCAGGTGTGACACTCGGCGAGTGGATTTCCGTGCCACTCGCTGGTCTGTGGGTTTTGTTTTCTGGTGCCCTCGCCGCGTCGGCGCTTCTGCTTCATCGCCGGGGTGGCCTCGTTGCGGTTCTTGTTATGATTCTTCTGGGCGGCTTGCTCGCGCACCGCCTGGCGAACACCTGGCCGCAGCCTGATCATCTGCTGCGGCTGCTCGGCGACCGCTCGCAAAACGCGCTCGTGCGCGCCACGATCACGACCGAGCCGGTGCGCTCCATCTGCCGACGCACGCGAGGCGAACAAGAACGGGACTTTTTCACCATTCAGGTCAGTTTGCTCGACTGCGGCAATGGCTGGCAGACAGCGAGGGGCGAGGTTGCCGTGTGGCTCGATCAACCGCCTGACGACAGCCGGTTGCGCTACGGTGACGTGATCGAGTTTCGCGGCCTCTTGAACCGACCGGCGGCGCAGGCAAATCCGGGGCATTTCGACTACCGTTCTTACTTAGCGCGCCGCGGAGTGTTTTACGAGGCGCGCATCCACAGCGCGGCGGCTGTGACCGTCATGGGGCGTGACTCGTCGTGGTGGATGGAGTGCGGCATGTGGATACAACGCCGTTTTCTCGACAGCGTGGCACGCGGGTTGGAAGCAGCCCACATCGGAGACGAGCCTGTGGTCGTTGGATTGCTGCGCGCGATGCTGGTCGGTTATCGTCCGGGCCTCACCAGCGAGCTTTCGGAACCATTCATGCGCACCGGCACGCTGCATGTGTTTGCTGTCAGCGGTTTGCACGTTGCGGTCATTGCGGGCATTCTTGTCGGCCTGTTGCGTTTCCTTGGCATCGGCCGGGTCGGTTGTGCGCTGATTGCCGTGCCTCTGCTGGTGTTCTACACCATCGCGACGGGAGCGCCGGCGTCTGCCGTGCGGTCGTGTTTGATGGCGGCGATCGTGATCATCGGGTGGGCTCTGCCACGCCCCACCGACGTGTTGAACAGCCTCGCGGCGTCAGCCATCGTTATCCTGTTGTGCGATCCGATGCAATTGTTCGAGGCGGGTTTTCAGCTTTCCTATGCCGCCGTGCTTGCTTTGGTGCTACTGGTTCCTGGATCTGGGTTTCTTATCCAAACGCTCTATTGTCGCACGCCTGGAGACTTGGAATCCTCGACCATCGTGTCGCGACTTCCTGGCTGGCTAGCCGATGTATTTGTTTGTGACCCGTATTTGCCAGTGCGTCTGCTGCCTCGGTGGCGGCGCGTTTGGTATGGCGGCGTTCGAGCCGTGGCTGTTTCATTTGCGGTCTCCGTGGCGGCATGCATTGGGACGATGCCGATCATCGCGCACTACTTCAATTTGCTCACAGCGGTGAACTTTCTCTCCAACCTGGTCATCGTGCCGCTGAGCACATTGGTAATTATCACCGGTTTCGCGTCGTTCCTGCTGGATCTCATCTGGCCGCCGATTGCTAGCGTGTTGAACAACGCCAACTACGCGTTCATGAAACTGATGGTTGGTGCGAGCCATTGGTTTGTGCAGCTGCCACTGGCGTTCGTTTATGTCAAGACGCCGCCACTCTGGATATCGGGGGCGTTCTACGGCGCGTTGGGGTTGTTTCTCTGGGCGGGAATGAAGAAGATTGCGCACAGGTTCACGTGGCTCGGTGTAACCGCGCTCTGCGCGCTCGCCATCGGCCTGGCCGCCCGCAACGGCGAGCCGACGGTCACGCTGACGGTTCTCAGCATGGGCGACGGCGCGGCGGCGTTCGTGGATCTGCCCGGCGAGCAACACGACACGCTCATTGATTGCGGCCCGGCGAAGTCCGCCGGTTTTGTCCTCAAACCATTCCTTCGCGCGCAAGGTTGCGACTCGATTGAGACGCTCATCCTGACCCATGCTGACGCGAACCACATGGGCGGAGTAGGTGCGGTTCTTGACGGGTTTTCCCCGCGGAGGATTTTCGACAACGGCCAGAGCCGCTGGGCACGCGTGTCGGGCGGGCCGCTGCCGGATTTTCGGGTGTCGCGGCTTGTCGAGCCGGCGACTCTAACGTTGGGCGAGAGCGCCGAGTTGAGGGTGCTCTATCCGCACCCGGGCCGGTTGCCTGTGCTGGGCGATGACGCCGCGCTAGTGATGCAGTTGCGTTGTGGCCCGCACCGCGTGCTGCTGGCGTCGGACATCGGCGCCACGGTTGAGCGCGAACTGCTGGCGGCGAAGGTGGACTTGCGCAGCGACGTTCTGATCAGGGGGTTGCACAGCCGTGAGGATTCCTGCACCGACGGGTTTATGGACGCGGTGGCCGCGCAATGGGTCGTCGTCAGTTGTGGCGAGGCCGCTGTGCGGAAGCCGGCGTTGCCGGCCATGCTTGACCGTATCGAGGCTCATGGCGCGCGGGTGTTACGCACGGATTTGCAGGGCGCCGTCACCATCCGAATGTCACCGCATGGCCTGGACGTGAAAAGCTTTTTGTCCGCCCCCGCTTCTATGTTAAAGTCCGTTCGAAATGGAACGCCATAAAGTCGTTGAGATTGTGTTCGCGTGGTGAACGTTCTGCATAACAGAACGTGTCCAATACTTCGCATGTCTTTTGATCCCGATACCGAACTGATGCTGAAGGTTCGGCGCGGCAACCGCGCCGCTTTCGAGGCGTTGGTGGTCAAATACCAACGGCCGGTGATCAACACGATTTATCGCAGCATCGGCGACGCCGCGGAAGCGGAGGATCTTGCCCAGAATGTGTTCGTGCAGGTGTGGAAGTCGCGAGGTCGTTACCTCCCGACGGCGAAGTTCTCCACGTGGCTGTTCACCATCGTGCGGAACATGTGTCTGAACGAGGTGCGGCGCCGCGCCCGCCATCCTGCGGACTCGCTCGACAAGCCGGTCACGGATGCGGCGGAAGGCAGCGAGTCGGTGTGGCAGGTTCCTGACCAACAAGCGAAACCGGCGAGTGAGGAGGCGTTGGCTGCCGAACTGCGGAAACGGGTGGACGTCGCGCTGGCTGCCTTGCCGGAGGCGCAGCGCACGGCCATGTTGCTATTGCGACATCAGAACATGCCCTACGAGGACATTGCCAAGGTCATGCGTTGTTCGTTGTCGGCTACGAAATCCATCATTCATCGCGCGCGCGCCATACTGCGCGACCAACTCAAACCGTATTTGCGGCCATGAAAATTTCTGAAACCTTTGGACAACCTGGGTGTTATAAGTAACGAGATTTTTGGAGAATGAACTGCACACAATGCCAAGCTGAATTTGATGGTCTTCTGGATGGCCAGTTGGACGTCCAAAGGGACGCGCTGCTGCGTCAGCATCTGGCGGACTGCTCCGACTGCGCTGCCGCCTGGCGTGATTACAAGGGTGCGTGGACGGCATTTGCGTCGGTTCCGGAAATTGAGCCACCCTCGAATTTTGTTGCTCGCGTCATGAATCAGGTTGATCGCGTGGAGCGCGAGACGCCGGCCCGTTCATGGTTCTTCCCGTTGCGGTGGCGTTGGGTTGCGCCTGCGACGGTCGCCTTGATGCTCTTTGCGGCAAGCATGGGTGTGTGGATGAGTACTCAGCGCGACGCCGATCCGACCGTCAACCCGGAGTTGGCGGCGAATCTGCCGGTGGTGCAGCATTTGGAATTGTTGGGCGACTTCGACATCATCGCAAACCTCGACCGGATTGCGCCGGTTCCTGAACACGACCCGATCGAAGAGATGATGAGGGCGCTTTGGAATAGCTGATGAGTCCAAGGATTCTCATCCTGGCTTTGACTCTTGGCTGTCTCGTGTGTTTCCTTCCGGGCAGGGCGGGCGCGGAGGCGATTTCGACGAATACGCCGGGCGGCGTTTCCCTGCCGGAGGATCTCCCGCCCCGGATGCGCGAAAAAATTGCGAAGATGCCGCCAGCTGAGCAGAAGAAGATTCTGGAGCGATGGCAGCAACTACGCGACCTGTCACCGGAGGCGCGCAAGCTGCTGAATCGTAACTATCAGAAATTCAGCCGCATGCCGCCGGAGCAACGTGAGCAGTTGAAACAACGGCTGCAGCAGTGGCAAAGCATGTCGCCGGAGGAGAAACGGCGGATTCAGGAGAATTTTCAACGCTGGAAGCAGCTCACTCCGCAGGAACGTGAGGAGATGCGCAAGCGGCACAATCGTCCACCGCCTGTCGGCAGCGATGCTGCCTCTGGCGATTCTCCCGCTCCATCCGTGAAAGCTGTGCCCGCCGCCGCACAAACGCCTTAGCTGGGCGCGGACTGCGGCGTCAGCTCGCGCTGCGAAAGAGCCTTGCGGCAAATGCTCCGTCAATTCCATCGCGAGGGGGAAAAACCTCGACGCATCGGTCGAGCGTAAATTCGGGTTCGGCTTTCACGAACGCCTCCAAAACGCCACGGTTCTCCTCGGGTTCAAGGCTGCACGTGCTATAGACCAGCGTGCCGCCTCGCTTGACGCGCCGCGCCACCTTTTGCAGGAGTGCCAGCTGTTCCGACGCGAGCCGCGCGATATCCTCGGAGCACAGCCGCCACCGGGCGTCCACGCGCCGGCGCAGCACGCCGGTGTTGGAGCAGGGCACATCCACGAGTACGCGGTCAAACCATGTCTCGGCGGAATGAGCAGCCCGCGCTTGTTGGACCGTGACGCAGGTGACGCCAAGCCGCGCGCAATTGGCCACGACTTGTTTCAGGCGTTCGAGTGAAGAGTCTTCGGCGACGATCTCACCGCGGTCTTGCATCAGTTGCGCCAGGGAGGTCGTCTTGCCGCCCGGCGCGGCGCAGGCGTCCAGTACGCGCTCGCCTGGTTGCACGCCGAGCAACTCGACCGCGAGCAAGGTGCTTGGGTCCTGAATGTAGAACTCTCCTTCAGCGAATCGCGGCAGCCGCTCTGCTGAATCCGCTGCGCGAACCTCGATCATGGGGACGGGGTGCGGGGCTCCTTTTGCGAGTTCGGCATCGATGCTCGCCGCGCGCCATTTGGCCAGCAACGCATCGGCGCTGGTTCGCAGTGTGTTCACGCGGGCGAAGGTCTTTGGTGGGCGGTTATTCCATTCAAGCAGCGCACGCGTGTCCGTTTCGCCGTAGCGTGCCAGCCATCGCGTTATCAACCATTCCGGATGTGAATACCGGACGGCCAAAGGCTGTCGTTGGAGCGCCGCCGCCAGCGCCGGCCGGTCCCGTTGGGCGTTTCGCAGCAGTGCGTTGACAAATCCGGCCAGACGCCCTGACGAGGCGCGCTTGGCCAGTTCCACCGTCGTGTTCACGGCGGCGTGCGCCGGCACACGATCAAGAAAGAACAGTTGATACAGGCCGAGCCGCGCCAGCGCGGCAATATCCGGCTTCGGCGGTCGCTCCATCTTCTGCGCCATCAGCCAGTCGAGCGATGCCCGCTGCCGCAGGCAGCCGTAAAACAGTTCCGTCACGAGAGCCCGGTCGCGCGCCGGCATCGCTGAGTTTTGCAGGGCTGCGTGGAGCAGGTCGTCGGCGGCATTGCCGCGGCGTTCCCACTTGCAGAGCAGGTCGAACACAATTTCTCTTGGATTGGTTGAAGTCACGCGATAGCTTCTACCACTTTTCAACATGACTGACGATCAAATCCAAGCATTACTTGATGACGGCAAGGCCGAGGCGCGGCACGTGGGCGTTCTGAAGAAACTCGATTCCGGCGTCTACTGCATCCATCGCAGTTGGGGCTTCGGGAAGGTGGCAAGCTTCGATCCCATCATGGGCAAGTTTCAAATAGACTTCAGGGGCAGGCCTGGCCACTCGATGGAGGCGCGTTACGCTGCTGAATCGTTGGAGATTCTGCCTGCCGAGCACATTCTGGTTCAGAAGGTGACTCGTCTTGACACACTCAAGCAGCTCGCTATCGGAGAACCGTTGCAGTTGCTGCGCATCGTGCTGGGCAGTTTTGGCGGGCAGGGCGTGGCGGACTCCATTGCTGCGGCGTTGTGCCCGGAGGTCGTGGCCGCGGCGGACTGGAAGAAGTGGTGGGATGGCGCGAAGCGCGCGATGAAAAAAGACCCGCACTTCGGCGTTCCAGCGAAGAAGACCGAGCCATTCGTGCTGCGCGACAAGCCGCAGCGGCCGGAGGAGGAACTGCTCAGGTCGTTTGCCTCTGCCGTCAACCTCAGACAAAAACTTCAGGTGGCGGAGCAATTGCTGCGCATTGCCGACCAGCTTCCCGACGTGCCGACGGTGCTCGGGCCCGTCATTCATGCGCTCAGCGACGAGATCGAAGCCTCGTCGCATCGCGATCCGATCACCACGCTCGAAGCGATCTGGGTGCGCGACGAATTGGCCGGGCTGTGTGGTCACCAAACGCCACATACCGTCGAGCAGATTCACGAGGTGATCCGGAATGTCCGTCATCTGGGTGAACTGCTGCAATCGCTGCCGTCCGCGAAGCAGAAGCGGCTTTTGCCACACTTGCGCACCGCCTACCCGGACACGTGGCACGATACGTTGCGGCAGGTTCTTTTAAGCGCCGACGTGAAGCTCGTTGGCGACATCATCGAGTTCCTGATCAACGAGGGCCAGATCGACGCGGTGCGTGCGTTTCTGGATCGCTCCATTCGCGAGCAGTCCGCTGTCGGCGACCTGCTGCTGTGGATTTGCCGCAGCCGCAACCAGCCGGCCTTCGCGGAAACCATCGGGCCGGTGCTTAATGTGCGCCTGGCGTCAGCCATCCTCCAGTCCATCCAGCGCGGGCAGACGGAGACTGGGCGCAAGAAGAACCTGCTGCTGGAATACCTCGTCAACGATCCCACGTTGCTGGGCGAGCTGTTGCACGAGACGGACATTGAGGACGTGCGCGACATTGCCCGCAAGCTTCTGTTGCATCAGGCCATCGGTGAGATTGATCGCCGCTCGTTGCTGGCACGGATCATCAAGATTCATCCGCCGATCCAGTCGTTGCTGACGAGTGGCGGGGAGACACGGCAACAGACGATCACTGTTTCCTGGGAGAGTCTGGAGCAGCGGAAGGCCGAATACGACGAGTTGGTCTCGAAACGCATCCCGGCCAACACCCGCGACATCACCATCGCCCGCAGCTACGGCGACTTGCGCGAGAACTTCGAGTTCAAGGCAGCCAAGGAGATGCAGAAGGTTCTCATGGCACGCAAAGGCGAACTCGAACTCATGCTGGCCAATTCGCGAGGCACGGACTTTGCAGACGCCAAGGGAGACGCGGTTGGCATCGGCACCGTTGTCACGCTGACCGACCTCACGGAGAACAAGACGGTCCGCTACGCCATCCTTGGGGCGTGGGACAGCGACGTCGATCGCGGCATCATCAGCTACCAGACCACGCTGGCGCAGGCGTTGTTGAACAAGAAGGTTGGCGAGGAAGCGGATTTTGAAATTGGCGATCATCGCCATCACGTGGGCGTCGAGAAGATCGAACGCTACGTGGATTTGAAGTCGGAAATCGGCCCGCCCTGCATTGTCCGGCCAATAGGGGCCGGCGGCGAATCTACCAGCGCCCCGGCAGCACCAGCCAGCAATTGAGCCACATCCAGCCGGTGGCCAGACCCAGGAGCAGCACCAGCAGGTTGAGCCGCACGCTCAGCCGGTGCAGCCGTTGCCAGCGCAACAGCACTTCTTCGCGTGCCTCGGGGTCGTCTTGGTCGCGGGCTTCATGCGCTTCATCGCGCAGCGAGTCCATGCGGGGCACCAGCCGCTGCTGTGCCCAGAACACCACCACCAGCATCCCAAACACCAGCACGAGCACGGTCACGCCGCCTTGCCACGGCCATAACCTCATGGCGATCAGTAACCCACCGCTGAGGAGTCCGGATAGGCCGCACACCAATCCCACCCGATAGTAACGCGGGGACACGGCGCGGATGAACTTGCCGGTGTGCTCCATTTCCAAAGCACGAAACGCCGTCGGTGTGACTACGAAGAGAAAAAAGACGATCGCCCCGATCCACAGCGCCCACGACAAGAGAAACACATAGCCTAATGCGATGGTCATCGACGTTCAGCCTAGCGGTGCCAGCGCCGGCTGCCAATAGAGAAAATGCAGGTGACATGCCGGCGTGTCGCGGTTGCCGCCGCGTTCCGGCTACGATTGACCGACCAGCGACAGAAAACGCGGCAGATGCCGCATGCTGTCGAAATCGGTTTCCTCACAGGCAAGCCCGCAATACGCCGCATCCTTGCGGATGGCTGTCTCCAGCAGACGCAACGCCTCCTCATGGCGTCCTTGCACCGCCCGGTAACACGCCATGTTGTAGTTGGCCAGCGGGTGGTCGGAGCGCAAGCGCCGCGCGTACTCCAACGCTTCGATGGCCGCCTCCAGCGATTTCGTCCGCCGCCGGCAATAGGCGAGGTGGATCCACCCATCCACGTTTTTCGGCTGAACGGCGAGCAACTTTTCAAACCAAGGCTCCGCATCGGCGTAGCGGTGCGCGCAAAGCAAAATGAACGCCTTCGCGCTGATGGCGTCCTCGCAATCGGGTTGTTCCGCAAGCAGCGCATCCACTTCGGTCAGTGCATCATCGTGCATGCCGAGCGCGGCGTAACCTTCCGCGGTCTCCAGATGTTTCCGAATCTCAATGCGATCCACGTTGGCCATTTCAACCGTTTCGGAGGACGAATTCCAGCCGGATATCATCACACCCGATCGTTCCCATCCGGTTTCGGGTTGCCAGCCCGTGCTTGACCACACCGCTTGCGGCGCTAGACTGCGCGTTGGAAAATGCCAGCCATGACCAATCTTGAGGGTCAAACATTCGCGGGATACGAGGTTCTCGCCAAGCTCGGCGAAGGTGGCTTGGGGGGCGTCTACAAGGCCCGGCAGTCCAAGCCCGACCGCGTCGTCGTGCTCAGACTTCTCGAATCGCGTTTCGCGGGCGATGCGGAGTTCCTCAAGCTTTTCAAGCACAAGGCAATGGCCGCGGTGGACCTTGGTCACCCGAACCTCGTGCAGGTGTATTCCGTCGGCGAACATCAGAGCATTCACTACGTGGCCACGGAGTTTGCCGAGGGTGACTCGCTGGACGAACTGCTCGCGCGGCGCGGCCGGTTGGACCCGCGCGAAGCCCTTGCAATCGCGTTTTACGTCACGCGCGCGCTGCTTTACGCGTGGAGCAAGGCGCAGATCGCCCATCTCGACGTCCGGCCGGCGAACATCTTCTTGCGGAAGGCTGGCGATGTGAAACTGGACGGCCTGGGCATTGCCAGACCGGCTGGGGCAACGGCGGCGAAGCTGCCGCACTACATCAGCCCGGAACAGGCGCAACAGAAGCGCGACGTTGATTTCCGCGCCGATATTTACAGTCTTGGCTGCGTTCTCTACCACATGCTTGCCGGCAAGACGCCTTACGAAGGCGACGACGCGAAGACGTTGCTGGCGAGCCATGCCAGCGAGCCGCCGCCGGCCATTGTCAAAAGCTGGCCGTTGTGTCCGGCTTCGCTGGAGCGGTTGTTGGAGAGAATGATGGCCAAGCAGCCCGGCGACCGGTATCGCAGCTACGACGACCTGATCAAGGAACTGCTGGACGTGCGCGAAGAAGTCAAGCGGATGGCCCAGTCGCGGATGCCCGCTCAGAGGAAAACCGAAAGCCGCTCGTTCGCCGGCTATACGTTTCTTGCCAAGCTTGGACAGGACGACATTGGCGCGAACTATCGGGCGCGCGAAACGGCCTCGAAACGAGTCGTGGTCGTCAAGGTGCTGGCGCAACGTTTCAGCCGGGAGGCTGGTTTTGTAGAGCGATTCAAACGCTCGATGTCTGCCGTCACTCGTCTCAGCCATGACAACATCGTGGAGACCTATGCTGCGGGCGAGGCCGATGGCGCGTGTTATTTCGTCAACGAATTGGTCGAGGGCCGGACGTTGCGCCAACGAATGGAGCGGCGCGGCCAAATGCAACCGCGCGAGGCCCTCGCCGTCGCGTTCTATGCGGCCCAAGCGCTGCAGCACGCATGGAACACAGCCGGGCTGACGCATTGCGCCGTGACTCCTGACAACGTCATCCTTACCGATGCCGGCGCGGTGAAGATCGGCGATTTCGGCCTGACGAAGATCATGGAGACGGAAAGCACCGCGGCGGACCGGAAAAGCCCGATGGTAGGTTCGCCTCACTACATGAGTCCCGAACAAGCTCGAGGCGTGAAGGAACTCGATTGTCGCGCGGACATCTACGGTCTTGGATGCTTGCTCTACCACATGCTCACGGGCAGGACGCCCCACAGCGGCGAGAATCCCGCGGCGATCATGGCGAAGCACAACAGTGAACCGCCGCCTGCGATTCTCAAGGCGTGGCCGGGTTGTCCTGCCACGCTCGCCCGGTTGATGGACAGGATGATGGCCAGGTCACGCCACGGCCGGCCTCAAAACTACGAGGAACTGCTCGCCGAGTTGGTGAAAGTGCGCGAGGAGTTCAGGCGTGTCAAGGTCGTGCCGCCGCCTGTGCCGGAAACAAACGCATCGGCCGATTCCACGGCACCCATGTCCGAGCCGGGTGAAGACGAAACCGAGGAGGCGCCGGTGGCGTGGAACCGGACACCGCTTTTCGTTGGCGCTGGCATTGCCGCGTTGGTCTTGATGGGGGTGTTGTTCGTCTGGGCCCCTTGGAAGGAGCCGGCGATCCAGTCTCCGCCGCAGGAAGAACCGCGTGCGGATTCCACCGCCTCGCGCGTCTTGCCGTTCGCGGAAACGCCACCATCGCTGCGCGAAGTTCCGCGCGTCACTGCCAAGCCGGACACGACGACGACGACTGATGTGCCGCCAGCGTCCAAACCGATGCCGCTTGCGCCGAAGTCAAAGAAGGCACGCAGGCCGCTGCCAGAGCCGCCGCCGGCCCCGGTAACAACCGTTGGCAAAAAGGCGCCCGACACGCCTGCGACGTCTGAGAACCCCCTGGCTCCTCGCGCAACTCTGGCCAGAGTCGGGAGCCGTGAGATTGTGCTGGATATGCCCTCGACCGCTGTTCCCAGCGAAAAACCAATGACCGACGAGGCTTTCGCCGCCGCGGTCGCTGCGCTGCCGCCGCAGGAACAGGTCCGGCGCGTCGTCGGCAGGCTTCAGGAACTCAATCCCGGTTTTGACGGCAAGGCGAACTACAAGATTGAGGACAACGCCGTGGCGGAAATGACGATTTCGACCACAGGCACGTTGGTTTCGACAGTGGGCGTGACGGACATGACACCCCTCAAGACGCTGAAGCGCCTCCAGCGTCTCGTGCTCGTGCCG
The DNA here is from genome assembly GCA_016235595.1 of Verrucomicrobiota bacterium. GTDB lineage: Bacteria > Verrucomicrobiota > Verrucomicrobiia > CAIQCK01 > CAIQCK01 > CAIQCK01. Next base: position 14,504 of record JACRJX010000031.1, on the reverse strand, counting down.
AGGAAACCCAACGAACAGGGCGCGCTGGTCGATTTGTCGACGCTGAGCGGGATGGCGTTGACGTGGCTGGACTGCCACGGTAATCCGCAGCTCAGCGACTTGTCGCCGATCAAGGACATGCCGCTGACGGGACTGAGCTGCGGTGGCACGCTGGTGAAGGATCTCTCGCCGCTCAGCGCCATGCGGCTGGCCACCTTGGGCATCAACGACACGCCCGTTGAAGACATCTCCGTGCTGGCTGGCATGCCGCTGACGGTCCTGTGGTGCAACAACACCAAGGTTACCGATCTTTCGCCGTTGAAAGGCATGCCGCTGCTGGAGCTGCGTTGCGATTTCGTGATGGCGCGCGACGGCCCCGTCTTGCGCGGCATTACCACGCTCGCCAAAATCAACGATCTGCCGGCGGCGACGTTTTGGAAGCGCGCAAACTTGGGCACGTCGTCGGCTTCAACCGTCGCCAGTATCCTGAAGACGGCGACTGACTTCAAAACGCTGTTCAACGGCAAAGACATGACCGGATGGAAGCAGCGCACGGCCGACCGGACAAACGGCTGGCGTGTGCGCCGCCACTCGATGATTAACACGCCGCCCAGTGATGATCTTTTGACGAAAGACGAGTTTGCCAACTTCGAGTTCTACTGCGAGTTCAAGATTCCCCGGCGCGGCCGCAGCGGCGTGCTCCTGCGCGGCCGTTACAGGATTCCATTGCAGGATGACATGGGCAGTTCACCTTCAGTGACCAGCAGCGGCAGCGTCTTCAAGTTGATCGCGCCGACCAAAAACGTGAGCAAGCCGGCCGACTCCTGGCAGGCACTCTACGTGAGGCTCGTGGGTGGCACCGTGACGGTCATTCTCAACGGCAAGAAGGTGATTGACGCGCGCGACCTGATTGAAACCGCCGGCTCGGGCGCAGATGAAGTGGTCAAGTCTGGCCCCATCGTTCTACAGGGAGGCGGCGGCGTTACTTTTCGCAACCTCCGCATCAAGCCGCTGGTGGAAAAAGGCGGCTAAGCGCGCTACTTCACGACCTCCAGCCAGCCAAGCGAGGTTGGAACGTGGAAATCAGGCTCCTCGGTCTTCGGGTCTACCCAGCTCATCCACGCCTCAATGGGCGGCGGGCCGTCGAGATGTCGGCCGCGATTATGGAGGCTCGCTCGCTGCACCACAGGCCGGCCGCTGCGGTCGTGGCTGAACTCCGCGCGAAACAAACCGCAGCGAATCTTGACCCCCGGACGCAGTCGCGGAAAGCCCATTGCCTCGAAGCTCGCCAGCGGAATCCGCCCCTCGACAACGTAGCCGTTCGGCAGCGGCGAGGCTGCTGTCTCCAGACCGTTGCAGTTCCAGGACGAATCGAGTTGCCGGTAGTAGGAGCCTCGGTAATCGTAGGCACGGCCACGCGAGTCCACCTCCATGCAGTAGTAGTTTTTCATCCAGTCGTCGGGCGCGAAATACAACTCTGCGCGATCCTCAAACACCGCGTCTTGTTTGTCGCGCAGCTTCTCCAGCACGACGATGTCGTCGTCCTGCATACGGAACGTGAAATAGAGGTGCGTGTCGTCACACAGCGCTTGAAATTCCGTGGCCGGCGCGGCGGCCTTGTTCCACGGGAAGATGAACTGCTTCTCGACGGCGGCCCCGGCCCATAGCGGTTCGTTGGCGCGGCCGTCCACCTTGATGGCGGCGTTCGGCACGTAGCGGACGCGATACGTCTGTTCACTCAGGCGGCGTGGCAGGAAATCATCCTCTCGCAGCTTGATTCGCAGCGGGCCTTGAAACGTTGTGACCCACAGCTCGCCCGGCACTTGCTCGAACACATACGGATACGAGAGGCGATACTCGGCCTCCTTGTGGCCCGGCTGCAACGGATCATAGGCCACCACTACAGGCTCCGTCCACGAGCGGCCGTCGTCCTCGGAGAACGCCATCGAGAGTTGCTCGCGCCGGCCGGTCTTCTTCGCTGCGTCAATGTAGCGGTTCCAGAACAACACCAGCCGTCCGCTCTGGAGCCGCTGCAACTGCCCCGGCGAACCGCTTGCCGCGATCGGCCCCGGCTTGATGTCGCTCCACGTCAGACCCTCGTCCGTCGAGAACGCCTCCGTGAAACACCCCTGATACGTGCGGATGAGCATCCAGAGCCGCCCGTCCTTCAGTTGTGCCAGCGTCGGCTCGATCCCGCCGCCGTGGTCGCCGTAACCGCCGTATTTGCCGAGATCGATGACGTTGCTCTTCTTCCAAGTCTTGCCCTCGTCGTCGGACACATAGCTGAAGCTCACGTGGCGGCCGGGATTGGCCACCGCCACTTGGCAGCCCATCACCAGCCGCCCGCTGCGCAATTGGATCATCGTCCGCAGCGCGCCGCACCAGCCATCCTGAACCTTCTGCGGCTCTTCCCATGTCTCGCCGTCGTCGTGGCTGCGCGTCACATAAACGGGAATGCGACACTCCGGCTGCGGCCCGCCTTTCTTCTGGTCCCATCGCAAGACCATCTCTTTCACGTTGAGGAACGCCAGCACCAGCACGCCGTCGCGCGTTCGCAGTAATGTCCGTTCGCCGCGGCACTGGAATTTCTTGTTGTCCGCAAACAACGGGCGCGGTTCCCACGTCTTGCCGCCATCCTTGCTGACGAGCGCGCGGCTGTCATCCACCGCTACGATGCCGCCGTCGCCGCGCTTGGCGAACGGCCCGAGCAGCGTCGTAGGCAGTGCCTGTGCCTTCGGATGCAGCAGCAACGTCTTGTTGCCGAACTCAACCTTGTTCCAGTCGGCCATCGCGGCCGAGCACACGAACGCGAGCAATACCAGATAGCGCATGATGTTTCTCCGGGGTGACGGGGGATCAAATGCGAACACGAATTGTTTCTTTCCAATCCAAATACGATATGAGTCGCGATTCACGAAAGTGAGCTGCCGGACTTATTGATTCCTCTTCCGTCAGCCACCGCTTATACCGCCGGCGTGGCGGTGGGGCAAGGCGACTCTCGGTTCTCGTGCGTTCCGTCCACATCGGCATCCGCCGGGTGAAGGCACGTGGCCTACGCGGATCGTTTGAACTCGCCGATGACTTCGCAGTGAGCGGTTTGGGGGAAGAGATCCACTGGCTGGACGCCGATGAGATTGTAGCCGTGGTTCAGGAGGAACTTGGTATCGCGGGCGAAAGTGCCGAAGTCGCAGGAGACATAGACGATGTGCGGCAGGCTGGCGCCGGCTACGCTTGCCAGCACGGCGTCGCTGAGGCCGGCGCGGGGCGGGTCCACGAGGAGGGTGGTCTTGTCGTGGGGGAGAAGTTCCAGTGCGGCACGCATCTGGGCCTCGACGGGGCCTTCGAAGAATCGCAGGTGGCGGTGGCCAAGGCGGCGGGCGTTTTTGCGTGCCCAGACCGTGGCGTGTTTGTCGAACTCGATGCCAACGGCGGCGTCGAGCTGGCCGGCGAGGGCAATGCTGAAGAGACCGACTCCACAGTAGGCGTCGAGCAGATGGCGATGGCCGGCGGCGGTGACGCGTTGGCGGACTTGGGCAACGAGTTCACCGGTGAGGGTGTTGTTGACCTGGAAGAATCCGTTGGCGGGTACCTGTAACGTGACATCTCCGATGGTTTCTTCGAGCACCTGGCTTGCGGTGCCGACGATGCCGCGGGTGTCAACCCGCAGCAGCAAGGTGTAGGGCCGTTCGGCGGGCGGCGGCGCGGCGCGGTAGGTGGTGAGGGCCTGGTTGATCGGCTCGGCAAGGATGAGGCAGCGTTCGATGTCCAGCGGGGTGCGATGGTCCACGGCATGGAAACCGATGAACTTCCGGCGCGGGTCCACCTGCATGGTGGTTTTGTTGCGATAACCATACGGTTTGGGCGACGGAATCGGGTCGCTCACGGGCGGCTCGGCGAGGCCGCCAATGCGCTGGAGCGCGGCGATAATCTGGCGTTTCTTGATGGCGAGTTGTTCGGCGTAGGCGATGTGTTGATACTGGCAGCCGCCGCAGGGCATGGTGGCGCCAGTTGCCGTTGGCCGCGGCCCGTAATAAGGGCAGGGCGGTTGGACGCGGTGCGGCGAAGCCTCGATGGCTTCAACCGGCTCGGCGACGATAAAGTTCTTGCGGAGTGAGGTGACGCGGACGCGGATGCGTTCGCCGGCAATGGAATAGGGGACGAAGACGACTTCGCCTTCGTGTCGCGCCACGCCGCCACTGGCTGCGACATCATGGATGGTGACTTCAATCAAATCGCCGATGTTCATACGGGTAGGTTGGCACACATTTGAATAACTTTGCATCATTTGTATTTTCAAATTTGACAGCGAGGCGAGAGCTTTCTACTCTGTCGCGCTCACGGTGCCAGGGTAGCTCAGAGGTAGAGCAGGGGACTCATAAGCCCTTGGTCGGGGGTTCAATTCCCTCCCCTGGCACCATTTTTCTTTTTTGCGGCTGCGCCGGTTTGCAGTCCACGGGGTTTCGACGGGTGGTATTGCATCGGGTCAGCGGTGGATTTGCCGCCGCAGGCGAGCGCTACAGCTAATCTCGTCTTGCGCCGGTCAAGCCCGGCGACTAGACTCGCACCTGCTATGAAAATAACAAAGGCCGTTGGCGCATTGACGACGCTGGTCCTTCCGATGACTGTGTGGGCGCAGGAGGCAGCAGCACCGTTGAAACCTTACACGCCCGAAGGCATGAGCCTGTGGGAGATTGTGAAAGCCGGTGGCTGGGTGCTGGCGCCGCTGGTGTTGCTCTCGGTCATCGGACTTGCGATGGTCGTGTATTACTTCCTCACGTTGCGCCGCGAGAAAATCGTGGACCCGGATTTCATCGAAGGCTGCCGGCGATTGCTGCGCGACAAACGGCTGGATCGGATTGAGACGCTCTGCAATTCATCCGGTCGGCCCATCGCCAGCGTCCTGCGCGCGGCGCTGGATGCGCGAGTGGCGCGAGGGCCGGCGGCGGATACGCTGGCCATGCGCGAAGCGGCCGAAGCCGAGGGCGAGCGGCAGACGGCAGCGTTGTGGGACCAGATTCATTACCTGATGGACATTGTGGTGGTGGCGCCGATGATCGGGCTCCTCGGCACGGTGATCGGCATGATCCGGAGTTTCTCCGGTCTGGCGCTCGACATCAGCGCGGCCAAGCCGATCCTGCTGGCGCAGGGCGTGTCGCAGGCGCTGACCTGCACCGCGATGGGATTGTGCGTGGCGATCCCGGCGGCGATTTTCTACGCTTACTTTCGTGGGCATGTGAACAAGCTGACGCTGGAGATGGAGGCGGCGAGCACGGACCTGGTGAATCGTCTTGTGGCCGCTGACGCAGCGATCAAGCAAACCCCGGGCACCCCGTCATGAACTTCCGCCGCCGCATTCGAAATGAGCCGATGGGGTTTCAGATCATCCCCATCGTGGACGTCATCCTGCTGCTGTTGATTTTCTTCGTCTCGACGTGGACCTACGCGCATTGGGAGAAGGAAATGGACATCACCGTGCCGACGGCAAAAGAGGCGACGACCACGCCGCGCACACCGGGCGAGATCATCATCAATGTCGGCCGCGTTGGCGAGGTTGTCCTGAACCGCAAGACGTTGACGGACGACGAACTGCGGTCGGTGCTGTCGCGGATCGCAAAACAATTTCCCGACCAGCCCGTGATCGTTCGCGGAGATGAGGTGACGCCATACAAGTTCATCGTTCGCGTGCTGGATGTCTGCCGGCAGGCGGACATTTGGAATGTGGCCTTCGCCACCAAACCGCCGGAAGCACAGCCACCCGCTGCTGCTCCGAAGCGGTAAACCATCATGAAACCGAGCGCGAGAGTGTGCCGGCAGTCCTCTTTTCACGGCGTGTGGACAGTATTGTTCATCACGACCGTGGCTCTCGCGCAGGCAGCGCAGCCGCCGGCAGGCACCACGACTCCCGCGCCGCCGCCCGTGGTGGTTCCACCCGCCGCTGTGGTGCCGCCTTCGTCGCCCTCAGCGTCTTCAACACCAGCCCCGGCGAAACCGCCGATGCCAACGATGGCTACGGCGCCCATCTCCACAAACTCGCCCGTCGGCTCGTTGAGCAATGCGGTGCCGCTGGATGCGGCTGTTGCGCAGCTCGATTTTGCCAACGGACTATTCAAGCGCCAGTTCTACGACATGGCGCTGATGGAATACATCCGCTTCAAGGACAAATATCCCACTCACCCGCTTGTCGACGAAGCTTACTATAGGATGGGCGAGTGCCAGCGCGAATTGAAGTTCAACGATCAGGCGAAAGAGACGTTCCGCAGCGTGACCCGGCAGTGGCCGGGCAGCGAGTATTCGGGGCGGGCGCATTTCCGGCTCGGCGAGCTGGCGTATCAGGCGAAGCAATACCCGCAGGCGATTCCGCTGTTCATCGCGGCGACCCACCAGACCACGGACGACACGGTGCGGACTGCGGCGACGTTTTACCTGGCGAAGGCCCAGCTCGAAAGCGGCCAGCAGGATGCTGCGATGGAGAACCTGCGGCGCGTGCTCAAGTCAAAGACCGGTGGCGAATTCAGACCGTTTGCGGAATCGGCACTGGCCGGGATGTATCTGAAGTCAGGTGACTCAAAAAAGGCACTGACGCATTACGAAAGCCTGCTGGACTTGCCACTCTCACCCGATGTGCGCGAGGAGGCTCTTTATCAGATCGGCGCGCTGCGCTATGCGCAGAAGCTTTATCCAAGCGCGATCACGGCGTTTCGGGATTTCATCAAGGAATTTCCCCGCAGCCGGAGCGTGACCGACGCGGCTGTCGGGCTGGCGCGCGCGTTATATGAGACCGGGAAACACCGTGAGGCCGCCACCGTCGCCCGCGAGTGGCACGGCACGGCGCCGAAGGAGGTGCGGTCTGAACTGGCGATGATGGTGGCCGTGGCGTTCCGTGAAGACAAGGCGTTGCGCGAAGCGGCCGACTGGTTCGAAAAAGCGGAAACGCCCGCCGCGCGCACGGAAGCGGTGCGTTGCGCGTTCATGGCGCAAGACTACGCCCGCGTCGTCCAGCGTGGTGAGGTGTTGATCCAGGCGGACCCGAAAGGCCCGTTTACGGAGAGCGTGCTGCTGCTGGTGGCTGAAGCGCTCGAAGCGCAGAAGGAATGGGTGCGCGCGGCCACGACGTATCGGCTGTTGATGGAGCGGTTCCCGAAGACAGCGTGGGGCGCCGACGTGCTGTGGCATTCCGTCACGTGCTGGCAGCAGGCGGACAAGATTGATGAAGCGGTGAAAGACCTTGAGTACGTGGCAAAAGCGTTCCCGAAAGATTCGCGCAACGAAGCGGCGTGGTATCAACTCGGTGTTTATTGCGGCCAACTCAAGCGCACCGACCAGATGTTGGCGGCGTTCGACAAGTTGCAGGCGCTTTACCCCAAGAGTCCCAACGCCGCCGAGGGGCGCTACTGGCTGGGCGCGGATTATCTGACGAAGAAGGAGTGGGCGAAGGCCGCCGATCACCTCGAAGCGGCGCTCGCGATGCGGCCGGCGGACAACCGCGTGCGCGCCGGCACGAAGCTTGTGGCTGTCTATTATCAACTGGAGAATCTGAACAAAACCCTCGCGCACGCGCAGACGCTGGTGGATGGCGGACATGCGAAGCTTATTCCAGCGGAGATTTATGCATGGGTGGGCGAGAAGCTGATGGATGGTTCGAAGCCCGGTGCCGCATTGCGCTATCTGAAGCTGGCATTGGACTCAAGCAGCGACGCGGCGTTGCGGTCGCGCTGTAGCAACGACGCGGCGCGGGCGCATGCCCAACTCGGCCAGTGGGAGCGGGCGGCGGCCTACTACCGCGACGTCATCGAGTACGAAGGCGCCAGCATGCGCGGCAAGGGCGCGGCGATCGGTCTGGCGGAATCACTCGTACGCACCGGAGAGTTCAAGGATGCGAAGGATACGCTGGAGAGACTGCTGGAGCGGCATCCTGAAGGGTCGGAGAACGCCCGCATCCGCATGTTGCTCGGCGATCTTTTCGTGGGAATGAAGAACTTCCGCGAAGCGGCGCGCTACTATATGAGCGTCGCGGCGCTTTACGACGATCGCAAGGTCACGCCCGAAGCGCTCGACCGCGCAGCGGCGGCGTTTGACGCGTGCGGGCGCGCCGGTGATGCGACACAGGCGCGGCGCGAGCTGGATCAACGATTCCCAACCTATCGCATGTTTTCGCGCGGAAAGCCCGCCGGAGGCGCAGTGCAGCCGGCCCCCGAATCCGCCGCGCCGAAGGAACCATGAACAAGTTGCGTCGCGAACGATTAGAGTATGAGGGCGCCGCAGTGGCCATCTCGGTGATTTTCCACATCCTGCTGTTTGTGTTCCTGATCCATTACAATGTTGGAGCGGCGCCGGTCGCGACGAAGGAACGGCCGGTGCGTTTCAAGGTCTCCAAGGTTGAAATGCCGATGGTGGCGTTGCCGCCCGCGCCGGAGCCGACGCCGGAAGAGAAGGCGGTGGCCGCAGGCCAGATACGCAAGGTCGGTCCACCCGCTGTCGAGAAGTTTGCGGCGCCCGCCGATGTTACACGGCCTGGCGTGGCTGACGCGAAGCCGGGCCCGCTGCCGGCGCCGGCGATCCCACAGCAGTTGCAGATCGGCGCGTTGCCGACGCGGCAACCGACTTCGTTGGAGCCTGCGCAGGTCAACCGCGATCTCATTGCCATGCCAATCGAGCGGCCTAATCGCCCGATCATTCAGGCACCGCGCACGATGGCGCCCGGCATTGAACTGCCTGCGGCGACGGCGTTGACGGAACAGATGCTCTCTTCGGGACGCGTCGGCGTCGGAAGCACCGGCACCCACACCGGACCCGTGACGCAACCGCTGACGCAGATTTTTGGGCCGGGCACAAAAACCGTGGAACAGTTGATGAAGGAGGCGGTGAAGCCGCCACCGGCCAAAGTAACATCGGCATTGCCTGCTGTGCCGCTCGAGCCTTATGTCAACATGGACGTGTTTACCTGGCACGACCCGGCGGATGCCGCGACCGGCTATTACCAGGTGCGCATTGCAGCGCGGCCCGGCAGTGCGTTGCGGCGGATTCCGAAGGACGTCATTTTTATCGTGGACGTCTCCGGCAGCATCGGGCGGCAACGGGTGGCTCAGTATAGAACGGCTCTGCGCTTGGCATTGGAGCAACTCAATCCCGAAGACCGGTTCAACATCATCCAATTCCGCTACGACATAGACTTCGTCAGTCCGACGCTCATGCCGGCAAAAATGGCGTCGTCCGAGCAGGTGCAACAATACATCGCCCGGTTCCACCCGATGGGCACGACCGACCTGTTCGCGTCCATGCTGCCGTTGTCACAGCTCAACCGCGAGCGCGGCCGGCTCCTGATGGGCGTCCTGCTTAGCGACGGTTTGCCGACCGTGGGTGAGCTTGACGCGCTGCGAATTCTCAATCGTTTCGCGCAGATCAACGCCGGTCGCAGTTCTGTCTTTACCTTTGCCGGCGGCCAGAACGTGGACTTGTTCCTGCTCGGGTTCCTGGCGTATCGGAACCAGGGCTGGCTCAACTACGTTTCTGCGGCGGAGTATATCGCGGACACGTTTAACCGTGCCCAGCTTGCGCGCGCCAACCCGCTGCTGGTGGACTGCCAGTTCCGTTTCAGCGGCGTCAGCGATGACGAGATCTTTCCGCGCACGTTGCCACATTTCTTCCGCGACACGCCGCTCACGCTTTACGGCCGCTATCGGCGTGGCCAGGACAAGCGCATGGCTGTCCAGATTCGAGGCGAGAACGTCGAAGGCCGGCCGATGGAGATGACGGTGGTGCGCGACATGCCCGTGACCGACAACGGCACATCCAACATCGCGATGGATTGGGCGCGGCAAAAGATCAGTCACCTCATCGCCCGATGGATAGACACCGGTGACAAGACATATCACCAGCATGCCGCGGCGCTTGGCGCGCGGTTTCAGGTGGTCATACCTCAGATGCGGAAGTAGAAAGCGGCGGGCGCTGTTGTTGGCGGGCGGTGCGGCTCTCTCTCAGTTACCTGCCGGAAGAGAATTATGAAGACAAGACAAGTCCGTTCACCCTTCCTCCTCGTCGTGGCTCTTGTGCTGTCCGTTGGATGCGCGTTGGGCGCGGCTTCTGGCGCGGAAGCGCCGGCGGGTGTTGCGAAACAACTGGTGGGCACGTGGAAGCTGGTGTCCATCGACGAGCGCGATGCAAGCGGCAAGCAGGTGGTTCCGCTGGACTTTGGCGCGGAGGCGTTCGGGATACTGACGTATGACGCGTCGGGACACATGGCCGCGCAAGCGGGACGCCGTGGGCGGCCTCACCTGGATACCTTGGATGTTCACCGCGTGCCAGCAGAGCAGGCGAAAGCGGCGTTCACGGGCTATGCGGCTTATTTTGGAACCTACGAGGTGAACGAGCGCGAGGGCGTCGTGATCCATCATGTGGAGGGCAGCATTGTGCCGAACATGGAAGGCGGCGACCAGCGGCGGAAGTTCACGCTTCAGGGCGACAAGCTGATCCTTGAACCGCCGGCGTTTCAGGCCAACGGCGAAAAGCGCTCGCGCCGGCTGACTTGGCAGCGGGTTCAATAGACAAGGGACGGGAGCCAGTCAAAACCATGCATACAAGACTCGTAAAGTGGACGTTGGCGATCATCGGTGCGGTGAGTGTTTGCGCAGCTGTGCACGCGCAGGAAAAGGCGGGCGCGTCTTCGTCCATCACGGTGGCGAGCTATTACTTCGCGAACTATCACCCGGGCGATCCGCGAAACACGAAGCTGAAAGGGGAGGGATGGTGCGAATGGGAACTGGTGAAGGCCGCCAAACCGCGATTTCCCGGTCACCACCAGCCGAACGTGCCGTTGTGGGGCTACTCGGACGAGTCGGACCCGAAGGTCATGGCGATGAAGATCGCCGCCGCAGCCGACCACGGCGTCGGGGCGTTCATCTTTGACTGGTATTATTACGACGACGGTCCGTTCCTCAACCGCTGTCTGGACCGCGGCTACCTCAAGGCGCCGAACAACAACCGCGTCAAGTTTGGCCTCATGTGGGCCAACCACGACTGGGTGGACATCCAGCCGGCGCGACGCGAAGGCAAACACAAGCTGCTCTATCCCGGCAAAGTGACGCCGGCGAGCTTCGACAGGATTTGCGACCACGTCATCAAGGATTACTTCCTGCAACCGAGCTACTGGCGGATTGATGGCCGGCCATATTTTTCGTTCTACGACCTGACGAAATTGCTGTCGAACTTCGGCTCCGTCGAGGCCACGCGCGCGGCACTGGACAAGTTTCGAGCCAAGGCCCGCGCCGCCGGGCTGCCAGGCCTGCACCTGAACGCTGTGGTTTGGGGACGGACCATTCTCCCCGGAGAGCAGAAGGTGGCGGAGCCGCAGAAGCTGGTGCGCGACCTCGGCTTCGACTCGGTTACCTCCTACGTTTGGATTCATCACGTCGCGTTGCCGAAGCAGCAGACGGACTACGACGAAGTGCGCGACCGTTACTTCGATTACTGGACGAAAGCGGAAACGATGTTCGACATGCCATATTTCCCGAACGTGACGATGGGATGGGACTCAAGTCCTCGCGCGTGCCAGGAGGAGGAATTTGGGAACATCGGCTATCCGTTCATGAACACCATTGGTGGCAACACGCCCGCCCGCTTCCGCAAGGCGCTGGAGATGACCCGGCAGCGGTTGCTGGCCCGCAAGAACGGTCCGCGTATCCTCAACATCAACTGCTGGAACGAGTGGACTGAAGGCAGCTACCTGGAGCCGGACAAGGTCAACGGCCTGAAATATCTCGAAGCGATCCGCGACGTGTTCGGAGCCTGCCCGTAGCGCGGTCATCTCTGCCGGCACGGCGCCGGGACCTTGCTTGGGAAAACTGGGAATCTCGTACGAACCTTGCCGGTCAGGAGGCCCATGGCCGAACTGCGTGGTCTTGACGGCGGCTCGCCATCCCCCCAAACTGCCTCGCAAACGAGGAAACCAACCTTAACAGGCGAACCAACATGAGCACTCTGGATCCACTGCAAATCATCAACATGATCTGGGAACTGCGCCGGGAATTGGACGTGTTGGAGGACAACACAAAGAGCGGCGTTGTGCCCGGCGCGCAATTGGAGCAGAACCTCGCGTCGCGCATGCTGGTCCCGCTTGATGCGCGCCTCAGCAAGCTCACGCTGATTTGCCGCGCGATGTGGTCGTTGATCCAGGAGAAGACGGGAGCGACCGAGGCGGATTTGCTCAGGCGCATCACCGAGATTGATGGCATGGATGGCCGGATAGACGGCAGGGTGATGAAGCCGGCCCTCAAGTGTCCCCAATGCAAAGGCGTGGTTTGCCGTCAGTTCAACCGCTGCTTGTTCTGCGGTTATGAGCCTCCCAGTGGAGACCCTTTCGACGGAGCCTAGCGAGAGCCGGAAGCGCCGTTTGTAGTCTCGTCGCTCAGACGCTTTCGCGTTCTTACACTCGTTTGGCGTCGCCCCAGAGCCGCTCCAGCGCGTAGTGGTGGCGCACATCGGCGCGGAAGACGTGGACGATCACGTCGCCGTAATCCACCACGACCCAGTGGCTGGAATAAACGCCCTCGCGGCCGCGTGGCATGTGGCCGAGTTCCTTGAGCCGCATCTCGACGTTGCTTGCGATGGCCTTCAGGTGTGGCTCGGAGGTGCCGTTGCAGATCAGGAAGTAGTCGCAGAACGATGAGATCTCCCGCATGTCGAGCAGCAGGACTTCCTCGGCCTTTTTCTCCAGCACGGCCTCGCGGCAGAGACTGGCCTTTTCAGTGGATTCCAACAGTGTCTTGTCCATCAGCGGTAAAGTCCGGTTTTCTGAATGTAACGTAGCACGGCTTCGGGCATGAGATAGCGGGCCGACGCGCCTTGCGCCAGCCGATTGCGGATGTCTGACGACGAGATGTCGGCGGGATGGCCGGTCAGCTTGTGAACGCGCAGTCCGCGCAGCCGTGCGGGCGGCGGGCGTTCACCGGGACGCGCCATGCAGATGAACTCACAGAGCCGCGCCAACGCCGGGGCTTCGCGCCATTTGTGCAGATCGCGCAGGCTGTCGGTGCCGATGAGAAAATAGAATTTCGCGTGCGGCATGGCGTGGTTCAGTTGGCGCAGCGTTTCCACCGAATACGATGGTCCGCCGCGCCGCAACTCGATATCCGAGCAGCCGAACCGCGCGTTGCCTTGGATGGCGAGTTTGACCATCCGCAACCGGTGCCGGGCATCGGCCAGCACGTGGGGGCGCTTGTGGGGCGGTGTGGCGCAGGGGATGAAGATGACACGGTCCAGTTCCAGGGCCTCGGCTGCGGCTTCGGCAATGAGCAAATGCCCCAAGTGGATGGGGTTGAACGTGCCGCCGAAAATGCCGAGCTTCATTGGATGGTTGTCAGTCGCTGGTAACCCGTATCCAGTGTCCAGTGGTTGCTGGCCACTGGATACCGGAAAATGGTGGAGGGAGAAGGATTTGAACCTTCGAAGGCATAGCCACCTGATTTACAGTCAGGCCCATTTGGCCGCTTTGGTATCCCTCCACGTCAAAAAACGTGGCGCGCAAACTATCAGAGTGCATTCTTTCAGTCAAGATGCGTGCAGAGGTTTTCGGGGGAAAATTTGGAGTCGGGAATGAAGAGCCAGAAGTTCCTGAGGTTCTTCACAATCTGCCTCACGCTTACGGGGCAGGCTGGAAGCTGACGCGCCTGAGCCAGCCGGCGTCGAGACCGGCGGCGTTAGCGCGGTTCTTCGCATACGTCCACGTCAACCGATGCGTTCCCGACGGTATGCTGAACGTCAGCGTCTGCCAGTCCACTTCGCCGGAGAGGCGGCCGGGTTGGTCCTCGCCATCCATCGCGAACGTCAGGTAATCGGCATCCGCTTCCGACGACACCTTCCATTGGAAGCTCAGCGTCCCCGGTCCTGTCACCGTCGTTTCCACCCAGGACACGTTCAGATGGCCGATGCTACCACTCCACGCCATCAAACTGCCATCCAGCGCCATCGTCGCCGTCCACATTGCGTCGCCGTCCGTGTTCCACACCAACTCCGGCGCGCCCAACGCCTCACCCAACGTCACCGAGCTGACACCGGTGTCGGCCGTTGCCGCTAGCGTCGTGCTCAGGAGCGTCACCAGCGAGTTTGCACCCGTATCCACGCTGTTCAGCGGCACGGTATGCGACAACAGGGTCTTGACCACTTGCATGTCGGCAATGTTGATGAGGCCGTTGAGGTTGACGTCATAGAGGAAGTTGGTTGCCGACACCGCCGAGGCGAGTTTGAACTTGATCACCTGCATGTCGGCGATGTTCACCGTTCCGCTCTGGTTGGCATCGCCATAGAGACTGCGAATCTTCACCGCGTTGGTGCCCACCAGCGCGTTGCCCGCCAGATCGCTGAGGCCGTTAAGCACCACCGTCACCTTCGATTGATCCACCGCGTTGGTCAGGTTCAACGTCAGGTTGCTGCTCAGGATGCTTGCGCTCACATAGGTTGCGTTGGTGAGTGTGAACTCGCTGGCGTCGAGCGTGCCGTCGGCGGCCATCATTTCCTTGTTGAACGTGAACAGT
>JACRJX010000030.1 GCA_016235595.1 Verrucomicrobiota bacterium | reverse complement strand
TCGATCTTGGCCACGCCGTCGCCGATTTCGCGGACGGTGCCGACGTTCTGCTTGGCGACGCCGCGCTTGGCGCCGGCGATCTGTTGTTCGATTTCTTGAAGGATGTTCGCCATAAAACGGTTTCCTGCTTACAACGCTGCGACCAACTCCTGCAGCCGGTTGGCCACGCTGCCGTCCCAGACGTCGCTGCCGACGCGGACGCGCACGCCGCCGATCAATTCCGGGTTCACACCAAACTCGGCGGCGATGGGCCGCCGGTAAATCTGTTGCAACTGTGCCGTGATTTGCTGCTGCAACGCACCGTCCAACTGCACCGCGCTCTCGACGCGCGCGGTATTGCGCTCGATCTCCAACCGCACCAATCGCTCGTAGGTCTTCAGGATCGCGATCAACTCGCGCGGTTTGGCCGCAGCGAGTCCGTTCACGATCGTGCGGACCTTTGTTTCGTCAAGCCGCCCATCGGTCAGGCTGTCGCGATAAAGCGACCGGGCGATGTGACGGGCTTCCTTGGAGATTTTCATCGCGGTTCGCGGCGCGTTACGCCGCCAGTTGCTTCGCGGTTTCCTCGGCCAGACGCCGCTGATCGTCCGGCGTCAACACCTTGCCGGTGACCTTGGCGGTGGTCTCGACCACCAGCCGGCCGACCTCGTGTTTCAACTCGGTCAACATGCGCTGGCGGTCCAGGTCAGTCGCTTCGCGGGCCTTGGCGATGAGCGCCTCGGCCTGGGCAATGGCCTGCTGCAACTGCTGGTCGCCCTGGCGTTGCGCCGCGGCGCGCGCCTCGTCAATCAACTGCTGCGCCTGCTTGCCCGCGTCGGCGATGATTTTCTCACGCGCTTCCTGCGCCTTGGCCAGTTCCTGCTTCACCTGCTCGGCCTGTGCCATGGACTCCGCGATACGGCGGCGGCGTTCCTCCAGCAGGTCGAGCAGCGGCTTGTAGGCGTAGCGATTGAGCACGTACAGCACCACCAGCATCGTCAGAAGCTGTGCGATGAAGTGCGGCCAATCCACGCCGAACTGCTCGAAGAAGCTCGGCGCGTGCGTTTCCGTTGCCAGTATGATCGGGATCATAAATGTGACCGTGACCCGTTACGCGACGCGCGGCCCGTGTGCGCCGGCGCGTCGTGTGCGTTCGCGGCGGATTTATTGTCCCAGGAACAACGCGTAAAACGCGATGGCCTCGGCGAATGCCATGCCGAGAATGCCCATCACCAGGATTTTGCCGAAGGCGCCCGGATTGCGGCCGATGGCGTTTGTCGCGCCCCAGCCGACCAGACCGACGCCGATGGCCGCGCCGAAACCGGCAATGGCCACGGCAAACTTCGCGTTGAACAGAGGCGCAGCCGCCTGCGCCAGAAGTGCCAACTCGCTAATCATTCTGCTTCCTTTCTCAACTGCATTTCACTTCGCGGCCATCGCTGCGGCACCGGCCGCGCAACGTTCCAACCGCGAAAACCTGTCTTCTTGTTTCAGGCCGCTTAATGGCCTTCTTCCTCGTGCATGATCGCCGCCGTCGTAAACGCGGCGCACAACAACATGAACACCAGCGCCTGCACGAAACCGACGATCAGCTCCAGAAAATAAAACGGCAACATCGTGAGCGCCGATAACGGCGCGGGGATGATGTCACCCATGGCTTCCAGCAGGTTGTCACCAGCGTAGATGTTGCCAAACAAACGGATCGTCAGGCCCAGCGGCCGCACGAAGAAAATCGAAACCAGTTCCAGCACCCCCACAAAGATGAAGATCAGCAGCAGCGCCCACCAAGCCGCGCCCTTCACGCCGCCCTTGGGGCCAAAAAGATGGTTGATTGCGCCGCCCACGCCGTGCGCCTGGACATACCAGACGCACCACAACAGCGTGAACGTCACCGCCATGGACATCGTCATGTTCACATCAGCGTTGACCGGTCGCAGCAGCGGCGTCGTCACCTTAAACCCATGCTCCGTCGCATGGCCCCAGCCGATCGTGGCGAAACCAGGGATGAGCCCCGTCCAGTTGCACGCCAGAATGAAGATGAACACCGTCGCCATGAACGGGAACGTCCGCTTGACGAAATGTGGTCCGATGATGCCCTCCAGCAGCGAGTGCAACGACTCGACCACAAACTCCAGGAAGTTCTGCAACCCGCCCGGCAGCAGTTGCACCTTCCGCGTGCCCGCTTGCACCAGCAGAATCAGCCCAAGCGCGACGACCCAAGCCACCACCATCGAGTTGGTGACCGGCAGCGCGAAGTCAGTTCCCGGCAGGGGAACCCTGAATAGCGGCTCCGCGAATGTTGGTATTGCGTGTTCAGCAGCCATCGAAATCACCGGAAAAAACGCGCGGACTATAGGCACCTTGTCAGGTCCAAGCAAGCGTTTTTCGGGAATGAATTTCAGACGCGGCTCCACCCCGCGGATTGATTCGCAGGCGGACTTCGGTATGCTCCGAAACACGATGAAAACACTTGCGCTGCTGTTTCTCCTCTGTTTCGCCACCATTCCCACCGCCCCGGCCGCCGGCAATTATTTTGAAGTGACCTACGCGCCGTCCACGCGGACGAACGAGCTGCAGCTCGGCGTCACCTACCGGCTCTGGTTGCCAGCGAACGTCAAGACAGTACGCGGAGTGATTGTGCACCAGCACGGCTGCGGCGCAGGCTCGTGCAAGGGCGCGGTGACGGCCGCGCAGGACCTGCATTGGCAGGCGCTCGCGAAGAAGTGGGATTGCGCGCTGCTCGGCCCGTCGTTTCACCAGGGTGAGAAGGACAACTGTCGACTCTGGTGTGACCCGCGCAACGGTTCGGACAAGGTGTTCCTAAAGAGCCTTGAGGACCTTGCCGCGCAGACGAAGCACCCGGAGCTGGCTACGGCGCCGTGGTGTCTCTGGGGCCACTCCGGCGGCGGATTCTGGGCGAGCCTGATGCAGACGATGTATCCCGACCGGATCGTGGCGATCTGGTTCCGCTCCGGCACGGCGTTTGGAGCGTGGGTGCGCGGGGAAGTAACGCGGCCTGAGGTTCCCGCCGCTGCGCTGGCCGTGCCGGCGATGTGCAACCCCGGCATGAAGGAGAACGGCGACAAACGGTTCAATGGCGCGTGGACCGGCACGCTCGACATGTTCAAGGCCTACCGTGAGCAGGGCGCGCCCATCGGCTTCGCGCCTGACCCTCGCACGTGCCACGAGACAGGAGACTCGCGTTATCTGGCGATCCCGTTCTTCGACGCGTGTCTCGCGCAGCGCCTGCCGTCGCGCGCCGGCCAGCCGCTCAAGCCGGTGGATATGAAGCAGGCGTGGTTCGCCCCGCTGCTCGGCGACGAAGTAAAACCCGCGGCAAAATTCTCCGGTAACGTGAAGGAGGCCGTCTGGCTCCCGGACGCGCGTGTGGCCAAAGCGTGGCTCGAATACGTGAGGATTGGCGAAACCGCGGACACTACGCCACCGCCCGCGCCCACGAATGTGAAGGTGGTCACAAAGGATGGCACAGTGGAGTTGACGTGGGATGCCGAGGCAGACTTCGAGAGTGGGCTGACGGCGTTCATCATCCAGCGCGACGGCAAGGATCTCGCACAACATCCGGAGAAGCCAACGAACCGATTCGGGCGTCCGTTGTTCCAAGGCATGTCGTATGGTGACACGCCGGTCGCGCCGTTGCCCGATTTCCGATTTACCAATACCACCGCCAAGCCCGGCGAGAAGCATCGCTACAGCGTCATCGCTGTCAACAGTGTCGGGTTGAAATCAAAACCAGCGGCGGCGCGGTAAACGAAAGCTCGTCTGATGAATACCCTCTCCCGCGGTGTCCGCCGTTTTCTGACAACATGGCTCGTCCTTTCGCCGACGCTGCTGCCGGCCGATGACGCGCTGCGCGTCAACTTCGCGCACTGGCAGACCAACGACTGGCAGGTCGTGCGAGAACCCAAGACTGCGCAGCCGGGCCGGTGGACGCAGGAAGCCGATCACATCCGCGCCGGCGGCAAGGATGACGGCTTGCTCAATCTGCTTCACCGCTCCGTCAACGCCGCCGACGTGACGGTGGAGGCTCGTGTCGCGTTCACGGGTGATGGCGCGCCGTCGTTGTTGTTGCGCGCGCAGGAGGACGCGAACGAAGTCGGCGATACCTATTTCGTCGTGCTCCACAAGAAAGGCATCAACCTCTGGCGTCGCATCGACGGTCGCTCCAGCAAAATCGCGCAGGCTGACTTCGCGCCCGAGGCGGGCAAGGTCTGCCGCGTGCGCGCCTCGGCCGAAGGCTGGCGGTTGCGCGTGTGGGTGGACGACGTGCTGCGCGTGGATGCGGAGGACGCGACCATTCCGATGGCCGGTCGCGCCGGTTTGTGGGCGGGCGAAGGTGTCTGCCAGTTCCACGATTTCTCGGTCGAGGCCAAGACGCCGCCGTCCGCAGGCACCGAGACGACTCCGTGGCTGGCCGACGGCAACGCCGCCGGAAAAGTCTGGTCCAGTCTCAACAACATCGCCGACGGCAAGCTGACGTGGGGCGGCAACAGCCGTGAGAAGAAGATCGAAGCCGTTGCCGGCGCTGTCCGCGTCTCCGCGCGCGCGAATGATGCCGCCGAGAGCCACTACGTCGGCGTGATGCTGCCCGTGCCGATCCGCGACGTGCGCAAGCAGCAGGTGTTGCTCGACGTGCGAAGCTCCACGCCGGATGCAATCAGCTCGGTCTATGTGCGGCTCTACGATGCCGCCGGCAAACGCGCCGGATCGTGGAATGGCCATTCGAGCATATCTGCGACGACTCCCGCCACCCTCCGGCTCCAGATCAGCTCCGGTAGCGATGGCTTTGCCTGGGAACCGAAAGAAATCAAGGGCGAAGCGTCAGCCGTAACGAAGATCGAATTGATCGTGGGCACGCGCCAGCCCAACGCCGCCTATGATCTGATCGCGAGCAACCTTCGCACCGCGCCAGTGCCGCCGGGCCTCCGCGACCTGGCGAAGGTGAAACCGCTGTTCCTCGAAACGCCGCTGGTGGCCGGCGGACACGCGGTGGCGGCAATTGTGACGCCGTCGAAGTATCGCGACCTCGCCGTCAAATTACAGTCGCGCATCTGCGAGCTCACCGGCGCGGAGGCGCCGGTGCTCGATGACGCGAGTCTGGCGGATGCGCAAGGCCGCTGGAACGCCGACGGCATCGCGCGTCGCGGCCAGTCGTTGATCGCACTCGGCAATTTCGAAACCAACCGCTTGCTGCCATTGCTCTACGCGCGGTTCTACACTGCCGTGGACGCTTACTATCCGGGCAAGGGCGGCCACGCGTTGCACACGATTCACGACCCGTGGGGCAACGGTCACAACGTCGTTGTGGTTGGCGGCAGCGACGACGACGGTGTGCGCGCCGCGGCAGAGGCGTTGCTGGAAGGGCTCTCGAAACAATCCGCGGGCAAGGACCTCGCGCTGCCGCGGCTGATGCAGTTGAAGCTATCGCCCGCGCTCCTGAAGGAGATGTCGGCACTGCGCAAGAACCCCGACGAGAAATCCATCGCCCAAGCGGTGACGAAAGCGAAGGAAGCATTCGGGCGCGGCCAGCACACGGGCGTGACACTCAACCTTTACAATGCGGGTTTCAATTATCACTACTCCGGCCATGACGGTTACGCCGAGCTGTTCAAGCGGCTCGCGCGGCTGATGATTGAAATCTACCGCTCCAAGCCGACGACCTACGGCGGGCCGTGGGGCATGGACGCGGATTTCAATTCGATGCAGGTGATCGCCGCGTGGGACCTTGTTGAAGAAAGCCCGGTGTTCAGCGAGGCGGAGCGGCTGGAGGTCACGCGCATCATCGCCGAATACGCGCGTTACCTGGAGACTTTCGGCAGCTTCCAAGGCGCCTCCAACCGGCACATTCGCCACAACCACAACACGTTTCCATCCCTCGGCAAATTGTTCGCGGCGGAATATTTTGGCAAATACTACCATGTCGCCGAGGCCGCGCGATGGCTCGCCGCAGCCGACGCGTGTTTCCAGCCGCAGGCGCTCAGTTTCAAGGCGCAGGAAGACTCCAACGGTTACCAATGGCTGACTGTCGGCCATCTGACGCGCTACGCGCTGGCGCGGCCCGACCACACTTGGTTCGCCAGCGGCAACGCGCGCCGCGCGCTCGATCTGGCTGTTGCCACGATGGACAACCTCGGTTTTCAGTCGGCGTTCGGCGACGTGGGTGGCTGGCGTGGCTGGGCCTCCGAAGTGCCGCTCTGGAACGTCGGCACATGGTATTTCCGCGAGCCGTCATTCCGGTGGGCCATCGAGCAGGAGCGAGCGGTGCAGCCGAACGCGCGCATCCATATCAACGACAACACAACCCTCCAGCCGGCGGCGCGCACGCCCGCGGGCTTCGATGGCACGCGCGTCTTCCCGATGGAGCGGCGGTTCTACGACTACTGGGCGCCGAAAGCCACGAACAGCGTGGAGAAACTCTGGCTCGCGCCCATCGAGCAGACTTACGAGAAGGTTTCCTTCCGCGGCGCCTTTGATCCGCAACAGCCGTATCTGTTACTCGACGGCATTGGCTGCGGTGGCCACCGCCACTACGACGGCAACTCCTTCGTCCGCTACAGCGAGCGGGGCCGCGAGTGGTTTGCCGACGGCGACTACATCAAGGCGCTGCCGAAATTCCACACGTCGGTGCTGGTCTTCCGCGACGGCCAATCATCCACGCTGCCGCCGTTCTGCGCGCTCGAAGCGCACGCCGACCTGCCCGGCGCCGGTTTCGCGCGCAGCACCGTGCGCGATTACGGTTCGACGGACTGGTCGCGGAACCTGATCTGGCTCAAAGGCCGCTGCTTCGTGGCGATTGACTCGCTCAAGGCGCGCGCCGCGGATGAGTATTCGTTCCGCACGGTGTGGCACACGCTTGGCGAACCGCGGATCGAAGGCAGCCGCTTCACGGTCGAGCAAAACGGTGAGCGTTGCGTGATCGAGAACCTCGACGGCGCGCGGCTCAAGCTCACCGACGACGAATCGCTCGGCAAGAACTGGAACGGTTACACCAACGCCCGCCCCGTTGTCCGCATCCTCCAGCAGATCGCCGGCCGGAAGATGAAGGCGGGCGAGACCTACCATTTCCTGAACGTCTTCGGCGTTTCCGGGGTGGTGGCGTCGCGCGCATCCGACACGAGTGTGCTCGTGAAGGCCGGCGACGAAACCACGCTGGTCGGAGTGGCCGGCGGCAAGCGCAGCGCTGTCGCGCCCGGCATCAAGACCGACGCGACATTGTTCGTGCTGCGACCGCGCAGCTTCTCGCTCGCGAAGACGACGACGCTCGTGACCGGCCGGCGCACGCTCTTCCGCGCGAGCGCCCCGGTTGATGTGGAGTTCGACGCAGAGAGCGGCCGCGTCGTGGTGCAGTCACCTGTGCGCGTGACGGTCGCGCTGCTTGGACAGAGTGAACAGAATGTTTCGCCCGGCCGTCAGGAGTTCGTGGTCAAAGTCCCGTCAAAGGCAGCGTTGATCTCGCTCCCATCGGCAGCGCCGGCGAAGTCGAAGGCCATGGCCGCTGCCACCGACGCGCCGAAGCTGCCAGTGCGGTGGAAATTCAGCGGCGTGCCGGTCACGTGCATCGCTGCCGCGGATTTGAATGGTGACAAGAAGAGCGAGACAATCGCTGGCGCATCGGACGGTCGTGTTTGTTGTGTCGGAGCCGATGGGAAGCAGCGATGGGAATTCAAAGCGCCGAGCGCCGTCAAAGCGGTCTGGGCCGGCAACCTCGGCGGCGACGGGGGCTGCGTAGTGGCCGCGGGGTTGGCTGACGGCAACCTCTGCCTCCTGGATGCGGCCGGCAAGCAGCTCTGGTCGCACGCGTTTCCTTTCTACAAACGCAAGCCGGTCGTCACGGTTGTCTTCGCGGCTGACCTCGACGGGAGCGGCAGGAAAGCGATTATCGCCGGCACGGAGTCGTGGCATTTCTACGCGCTCGACCGCGGGGGCAATGAACTCTGGCACTACGAGAGCGTCCACGGTTCAACCTGCGGCACGGCAACCGATCTCGACGGCGACGGCAAACAGGAAGTCCTCGCCGGCACGGAATATTATTGGTGGCACGCCATCGCGCCCGACGGCCAGCGGCGCTGGGGTTACTCAACCCGGACCGGTCCGCACGCGAACTGCGTGGCGGCGGGCGATCTCGGCGGCGGCAAACGCGCTGTGGTCTTCGGCGGCGCCGACGGCAACCTCCATGTCCTCGGCGCCGATGGCAAACCGTTGTGGCTGTTCAACACCGGCGACGAAGTCACGGGCGTCACGGTTGCCAACGGCCGCGTGTATGCCACCTCGATGAGCTTCAACCTCTACGCGCTCGACGGCGGCGGGAAACAACTCTGGCGTCGCGACCGCGGCGATGTGCTGCGCGGGCTGGCGCAACTTGGGCCGGCCATCGCCGTGGGCGGAGAGGACGGCCGCGTTGCGGTGTTCAGTTCCGAAGGCGAATTGCGAAACGAAGCGAAACTCGATGCGCCGATCACCCAGTTGAGCGCTGTTGACCTGGACGGCGACGGCCAGCAGGAAGTCGTCGTCCTCGACGCGCGCGGCGAAATCATCGCCCTTGGCAACAAGAAGGATTGAATCAGGCGGGAAGCGCCGCGACAGCGTCATCGCAGTCACCGACGCTGGCAGGACAGGCATCTTGCCTGTCCATCATCGACCACGGGTCAGGCGCGCCGCCCGACCTGCATGGGCCGCTTCAGTCTTTCGTCAACGCCCACGTGCTGTCCGGGTCGTATTCCTGCATGGCTTTGGCGATGGAGAAGGTCTTGGGGCCGAGGTTCTTTTGGAACACCTTGCCCCGCTGGTTGACGATGAAGGTCATGACGCCCGTGTTGCCCCATTGGGCGGGCCACGCCACAAACGCAAAACCGGCGATCATGTGGCCGTTGATGACATAATTATATCTGCCGCCCGGAGCGTGCCGGCCCTGCTTGGTCAGTATCTTGTAGTAGTAGCCGCGATAGGGCGACTGCACGTCGGTCATGATCTTGGTTTCGCGGCGATAGCCTTCCTCGCGCGCCTGGGCGATGAGCGGGCCGAGGGGACTGAGTTCCTCGTCCGGCTCGGCGTGCCAATACAGGCCGTCATGCTGGCCTGTCGTGCTCCGGAGCCGCTGCGCGTAGCAGAGCACTTCGTCGTTGTTGCGGTCCTGGCTGGCGTATTCGCGCTGGGCGTCCACGTAGGCGCGGCAGACGCGGATCGCGCCCAACTCGTTCATGCCGATGCGGCGGTTGAGGATTTCCTCCCGGCCCGCCGCCGTGTCGAAGAACCAGCGCCCGTCCTCTTTCACCAGCGGGATGGGAAACGGCCAGCCGTCCGCGCCGAGTTGAAGTGTCGCCTTGGAATCGGACTCGCGGACGAGTTCGGCTTTCTCCGTGAGGCGATTCACGAACGTGCTGTACGCGTCGGCGGCCTGCACGACATCGGCTGAAGCCAGACCACGCCCCTCCGGTCCGAAAATCAAGCGCAGCGTATTGGTGTCCTTGGCCTTGGCGGCCGCCACCACCGCGTTCATTGCTTCCTCCGCGGAAGAGAACCGCTGTTCGCCGGCGGCCAGGGCGCGCGCGGGGAGCATTTGGACAAAGCCCGTCAAGACAATGGCTGCCGCCGCCGTGCCGAACATCTGGCTGAATGAAGAATTGCGAGGTTTCATAAAGGATCTTTCTCAGAGTGAAATCAGTTCCGGCGATCCGATCAACGTTGACGCCGGTTGGAGGAGTCCGATCCGCGGGACGATGAGGGAGGCGCGGCCTGTGAGGGTGCCGATCGTGTCGGCGGCGGCGGACGGCTGATCGTCTCGCGGCTCTGCTGTCCGCGGCTGCTGGCTGCGCGCGCGTCGCGCGCGGTCTGACTGCCAACATTTGAGCCGCTATAGGATCGGACGCTTGGCGCGGGGGAAGTGCGTTGAATTGTGGGCGCGGTGCGTTGGACCGTGGGAGTGGTCTGGCGGCTCGGCTCCGGGGTGACGCGTCTCGTGTCGGGCGTGCTCCGGCTGCCCGTGTACGAACCACCAGAGGAACGAACGGTTGGCGCAGGAGCGGTCTGCTGAACGGCAGGAGCAGGGCGTTGCACCGTGGTCGGCGTGGTGCGGTGAATCGTGGGAGTGGCTTGGTGGCCCGGCTCCGAGGTGACGCTCCTTGTGTCGCGCGACCCCGATGGCCTGCCCGCCGGTTGAATTGTGGTGCCCGGCGTGGTGCGGTGAATCGTGGGAGTGGTTTGGTGGCCTGGCTGCGAGGTGACGCTCCTCGTGTCGCGCGACCCCGACGACCTGCCTCCCGGCTGGGATCCGGCACCCGATCCCGGATGGGCGTTGCGCGTGTCCCAGCCGCGGTCGGCGCGGTTCATTGTGGTGATGGGAGTGCGGGAGTGCGGACGCCAGATGGAGAGGTTCCGGTCCCCATAGCTGACGCGGTTGTTGACGGCTGCGGGCATGTGACGATCGCGGGGCGACCGGCGCCACCAATCGTGCGGACGGTGGCTGTCGCGGCCCCAGACAATGACATCCCGATGATGCCAGTCGCAATCGTGGTTCAGCCAGAGGCCGATGGAGAGACCGATGCCGAACGAGAGGAAGAAACCGCTCTGCGCGTAGACGAAGTCAGGCTGATACACCGGCACATAGATCATCTCCGGGCTGGCGGGCAGGATCTCGATGACGCCGCTGTCGGCAACGACGTATTGCTGTGGCGTGGTGCGCAGGTTGCCGAGCATCTGGGCCTGGGCACGCAATCGCTGGATGGCATCCATCACGTCCCCCTGTTGATAGAGGAACGCCTGGCCCAATTGGGCGGTCCAATCGAGCCGCTGGTCCATCATCTTCAGCACCTCGGGATAACGGGCCACAGCCTTCACGCTCAGGCTCCACGGCTGCAAATCGATCTGATTCGGGTCTCCGCCGCCGAAACAGTAGCGGGCCGCGAGCACGATCTCCCCCGGTTGCGTGGCGGCGGGCAGAATCTGCGCGATCAACGGATCGGGATAGAGCGCGATGGGCGCGAGCAGTTGGTCAAGCTCCACCGGCGAACGCATCTCGACGGCAGGGGCGGGCGGCGGCACGGCCCACTGAGCCGGCGCCTGGGTGGCCGCGCTGACCAGCACAATCAGCGCCGAGGTCAAAAGGGTTGTTTGGTTCATGGCGTTTCACTCCTCAGGGACAGCTTGCATTTGGTCGTTATGAAGAACATTAGCAGAACTCGATCTCATTCTCTCATTCTTTCTTTCTGCCAACCTTTGACGCCCGCGCGCTGCCGCTATTCATAAAGGCGCAATCGTGCTGCATTCGCTTCGTTGTGCGACCATGGTTTTTATTCATTTTTTGTTTGACCGGGGCTGACTAAAGATGAACATGGCGATCGTTGCCGTATCAGCGAAAGGAAAGGGAAGAAGACATGAAGAAGTTGATTGGCATGATCACCATGATGGCGGTCCTGGGGATCGCTGTAACCCTTGCCAAAGGGCCGGAGGCCGAGACGAATCTGAATGCGGCGTTGGCAAAGGCCAAGAAGGAAGGAAAAATGCTCTTCGTGCAGTTTGGCCGCGAGAGCTGCGGCAACTGCCAGGCACTGAAGGGCATGATCAACGCCGGGGACGTCAAACTGTCGGAGCGGAACTTCGTCTATGCCGACGTGAACTGCGACGACCGGGCCACCTCGCAACTGTTTCGCTCCAAGTTCAAGGTCCAGGGACGGACGCTGCCGTTCGTAGTAATCGCCGACTCCGACGGCAAGCAACTCGCCGCGCGCTCCGGTTACGGCAGCGCCGACGAGTTCAAGAGACTGATCAAAGACGCACAGAAGATGCTGAAAACGCCCCAGAAGTAACGCGAGCAAAGCTCGTCGATCCAAGTTCGAGTTGCCAGGGACGGCTTCAGGCGACGTGACGAAGGAGATTCTTCGCAAGGGTCGCCCCCGGATGCGGCTGACGCTTTTATGAAAACAACACTGTGTATCGCAATACTCGCGATCTCTCTTCTGGCAATGGGGTGTTCGGATTCGCCCGAGCTGGTGTGCTCCGGTCGGGCGGTCTCTGGAACCATTTGGAAGCGTCCGATGACATCTCCGTCCAATGAAGGGAATTCCATTCCCAAAAATGCGCGAGTGGATGTTTACGAGCGCCTCATCGTCGTTCACCTCGACGACGGGAACAGGCAGGTTGTTCCACTGGATTGTGTCAGTGACTTGAAATTGAAGTAATCCACAACAGGCCGCTGTCGTCATGGAGTTGCCTATGAATCGGTCCCATATCGTATCTGTTATCATCTCGACGGTCGCGTATTGCACCGGGCTCTCGGCGCTGGCGGGTGCCGCTGCGCCACCTTCGACGACACCACAGAACACACTCAATCTGGCCGCTGCCGCGCGCGGCGCAAAGGTCACCGCCAGCAGCGAGGTTGGGCGGTTGCGAGGCAGGGACCATACGGCGCGCGCCGCTATCGACGGGAAGATCGGTGAGGGCTACTGGTGCACCGCCTTCGATTCGAAACCGCCGCACTGGCTGGAGGTGAATCTGGGCGGGCCCAGGCGTTTCGATGAGGTGGTTCTCCATGCCTACGAGCTTTCGCGGATCAATTCGTGCCGTGTCGAACGGTGGGATGGGAAGGGCTGGGTATTCGTGAAGGAATTCTCCTCAACTCCGCGGCCTGCCGGGGATTTCGTTCCAGCTTGGGAGTTCAGCGACTCGGCCGCCGGTGTGGCGCGCTGCCGTTTTCCCGCTGTCACCTCGGACCGGGTGCGCTTCTGGTTCGGGAAGGACAGCTCGGTGCGCCTCTACGAGGTCGAAGTGCTGGAAGCGCGCGATGAGGTTGCGAGCGCCTCTTCGACTCCCCCGCGGCTGGACCGCCAGGCATCGCTCGTGCGAATCGCGTTCGGCCAACGCGAGGGCGCACCGGTCTCGGGCTGGCTGCCGGTTGCCGCGCAAACCCGTTATACACCAGAGCAAGGCATCGGATGGGTCGGTGACGGCGACCGCGCTGACTGCGATCGTTTCGGTGGCGCGCCCTTCGCTCGTGGTTTCGTCGCCGGCTGGGGCGCTCCGGGTTGTCTGCGCCTCGATCTGGCGCCGGGTCGCTACGTGGCCGCCCTGTTCGCCACTGACTTCGCGCTCCCGCTGCGGCCGTTCTTCATTGAAGGCCCCGGCCTGTCTGCTGGCCAGCCGCTGGCTACCGTCAACCGGGGTGCGTGGGAGACCCGGCGCTTCCGCGTGGAGGCCGGCGCGAACGGTCTTCAACTAACGTTCCGCGGCGACGCTGTCTGGCTCGTCAATGCTCTGGTGATTGTCCCCGAGTCCAACCTGAATGCCTTGCTGGTCGAGGCGGACCGGCTGGAGGGGGAACTGGCACTTGGCTCGCCCGAGTGGATGGACAAGCGCAAGAAGGTTCCCCCGCCGGCTCCTGCGGAGATCACCGTGCCGCCGGCAGATCGTGCACGGGGTTATGTGCTCTTTGCCGCCGACCCCGTGCAGCGCGTCTATCCCCACACGCGTCCCGATGCTCAACAAATCGGCCGGCCACTGGCCGTTCAGGCCACGCCAGGTGAAACGACGGCTGTCACCCTGGGTGTGGTGCCGTTGCGCCCGCTGTTGAACATGCGTCTGACCGGCGCCGACCTGTCCGGGCCGGGTGGCACACGCATCCCGGCGTCAGCGCTGGACCTGCGCGTAGTGCGCTGCTGGCCGCAGATTGACAAGACACCCGCCGGCCGGGGCAAGGTGCAGTTCATCCCGGAACTGCTCGAGAAGCAGGACCGGCACCCGGCGGTGTGCGCGCCCGAAGGAGCCACGCGCCAGTATTGGATCACGGTGCGCGTCCCGGAGAACGCCGCGCCCGGCCAGTATCGTGGTGAACTGCAGTTCTCCGCCGAGGGCGTGCCGCCCGCCACGGTGCCGGTGGAACTCACCGTTCTCCCGTTCCGGCTCCAGACCCCGCCGGCGAAGACGTTCTTCATGTACGCGATCCTCGGAGATTTCACCGACAAGGAGATCATGGTGTTGTTGCGCGACATGCGCGAACACGGGATGAACTCGCTATCATCCGACCTGGTGGGCAAATGGAACCGGCAGCCCGGCGGCAAATCCGAGTTCGATGTCGAGCCGGTTCGTCGCGTGCTGCGTCTGGCAAAGGAGGCAGGGTTCACGCGGCCGATGCCGTGGCACGAGAGCGGCCCGAAGGGGATCGCGCCTGAAGGGTCCGAAGAGTGGAACGCAGCGCTGGCGGATCTTCTTCGCCGGGTGCGCCAGGTCCAGCAAGAGGTGGGTGGACAGGAAATTCTTTTCTATCCGGTGGACGAGCCTTTTGGCAACGACCAGCGTCTGACGCTGGCCGAACGCGCCATGCGCGTGGCGCGGCAGACTCGCGCGCTGCGCACCTATTGCACGCCCGCCGACAAAGACATTGCGCGCCTCGGATCGCTGCTCGATGTGCGTTGCTACGCCATTGGCACGGTGCCGAACGTGGCGGATGCCGCTGCCTCGACTCGAAAGGCGGGCGCGGATTTTTGGTGGTACACCAACGCAGCGCGGGAACTGCCGGACGTGCGTCGCTATCTGGCGGGCGTGTGGTTTTGGAGCACAGGCGCGGACGGGCAAGGCTACTGGGTTTATCAGTCGCGCTGGCAGCGAACGCGCGCTTTCCAGGACCTGGAAGGCGACGTGCACGCGCACGACTACGTCGCCTATCCGGACATTGACGGGCCGATCCCGACGATTCAATGGGAGTGCATCCGCATGGGCATTGATGACGCGCGCTATCTTTACACCCTTGAGGCGGCCATCGCCGCCCACCGGGGAAGCCCCCAAACCGCAGCGGCGGAGAAGTTCCTCGCCGATCTGCGCCGGACCCTGCCGCAAAGCGTCAACCTGCCGGACAAAACCTGCATCCTCTACGACTGTCCGTGGAAACCCGGCGAGTTTGCGCAATTGCGCCGCGAACTCGTGCGGCACATCCTGGAAGTGCAGAAATAGAGGCACCAACGCGGCCGGGCCGCGGCAGTCTTCATCGTCTGCAACCTCCCGCAAACTGCGACGTCAGGCGCCAATCAACGCTTCTTCCGCTGTTGCATAATCTGCAACCAGTGTTTCGCCAGATTGTCACTCGACTTGTTGATTTCTTCGACTATTTCAGGCGGGCAGTTGGGATTCATGGCAAACCAGAGAAGCCCCGGATTTCGTTCCTTGTGCAGTCGCATCAACATGCTTGTGGGAACGGCGGAATTGCCCGCGAGAGCTGCGTAAACTGTGTGGGAACTATCATCAAAAAGTTTTTTCATCTGTGCAGGAGTCAGATTCGTATTACGCGCTGTTCCCGACCTCGCATAATCGTTGGAGTCGTCGATGAACAACTCGATCTCCTCCGGCTTGAGCGTCGGATTGCTTCCCACAAGAAAACGCACATCCGGACTCCGGCACTTGCTGAATCTCACAATCTGATCGTGCTGGAGCGGTTTGCGGAGCACGACAGCATCAACAACCTCCGCCGGATACCCGCGCCCCTCCAAGAAGGCCCGGCCGTCACGCTCTGGAAATGCAGGTCCATTGCATCCGACGGTGGCAGCAATTAGAGGCAGAAACAGTCCAGTTGTCCACGACAGTTTCATTGGCGTTGATCCTATGTTCAATCAGAGGCGGCCGATAACATCGAAACTCCAAGCCGCTATTGGAAAAGGCGCGGAGAGATCGCGGATATAACACGGTCGCCTGATTGTCGCGGGACGACATCACCGCCAGGACATTCCGGGAAGCAGCGATGTTTCATCGCTGGCCGCCAGCCTGCACGACAGCGCCCCGTCGCGCAGCAAAATCTCCAGCCGCTTACTTCGCGTCCAACCGGCCCTGCAACCACTGCATCGCGCTGAATTCGCCCTCGCGGCGCAGGCGCTCGAAGTAAGCGGCGATGTCGGCGTCGCTGACGCGCAACGGCGTCGTGTCGTCGAACGACTTCCCGAGTTTGATCAACTCCTCCTGTTGTTGTTGGAGTTGCGCCAGCCGGGCCGCGACCGTCGAGTCGTTCGCCGCCGGTGCCTCGGGAGATACCTGCTGCAAGAACTTGCTCTCGATCTGCATACCCACCAGTTCCGCGATGAACGTGCGCCCATTTTCGGTGAGTTG
Organism: Verrucomicrobiota bacterium; assembly: GCA_016235595.1. Lineage (GTDB taxonomy): Bacteria > Verrucomicrobiota > Verrucomicrobiia > CAIQCK01 > CAIQCK01 > CAIQCK01. The sequence goes on along the minus strand of JACRJX010000030.1, from coordinate 81,182 downwards.
TTGTCCCATCGCAATGCCCGCCGTCGTGACTGCATCCGCTGACGCCGCGTTGCCGCTCTCCCGCAGCTTCGCCGCCCAGTCTGCCGAACGGCTCGCCACGTCCTGGAGCGCGCCGATCATCGGCAGTTGCGTGCCGAACGTGCTCATCAACTGCCCCGCCTCTTGCGAATAGCCCGACGTGGTCCAGGCCGACTGCAGCGCTGGCTGCATATCGAACAAATATGTGTCCATCCCCGGTTTCCTTGCCGCCATCAACAATTCCTGTGCCGCCCGTTCCGGCATCCCAGCTTTGAAAAACTCCTGCGCCGCCAGGACATTCGGCAACGCATTCGCAGGCGCGTTGCGTTTGAACGCCTCCACCCATCGGTGCCGATCGCCGGGGAAAAGCCCCTTCAACAACACATCCATCTGTACCCGCGCGTCGTTCGGAAATTTCCGCGCCGCTTCCTCCAACAACGCCGGGTCGTTCAAGAGCCGATGCGCCGCCAGCAAATTCGTCGCCGAACGTCCTTCCTTGCCCAACCACACCTCCACCTCCTCCGGCGTCAACTTCGGGTGCTCGCCCAACCGCATCCGCAGCAGAACCTCCATCACGCCCAACTGCGACTCCGACATTTTCGAAGCCTCCTCGCCGTCCGGTTCCGGCGCGTGGCTCGCGTTGCCGGGCCAGCGTCCCGTTCGACCGGGTGCCGCGGGCCGCATAACACGATGCGGTTCCATCCGCTCCGCCCGCATCGGCTCATTCCAAGCCCGGCTGGGCCGCGCAAGCCACCACAGGCAAGCCACCAACAGGGTCGCCAGCAATGCAATGATCACCAGCAGCCAGCGCAACGCAAAGGGAGCTTTGGTGTCGAAGTTCATTAGTTATTCCTGAAACGTTCGGCTTAGAATTCAGGCGCGGCCATCTGCGATATATAACGCGCCGGTCACAAAATACCTCAGCCGGCATTTCCCATTAGACTTGACCCATTATCGCCGCTTGACTTGTCCTGACTACGGGTGCAATTTGAGCGCAAGGCTGGTCGAAAACTGATTCAAATCCTTTGCAATTCAACAAAGGACTGGTGTCGCAAAAAAGCGGTGCAGTGAATCAACGGTCCATAGCATTCAACCATGCAAGCGGGTGTCCATTGTAAATCGGGGGCGGATCTTCGCCAGATCCGTATGGTCATTGCCAAGGTGACCAGCAGCTGCAATTTGCGTTGCAGCTACTGTTGCACCGATGCCATCCCGATCACCCAGCCGGGCGCGACCATGACGATGGAGACCCATCGGCACGCCGCCACATTGCTCATCGGTGGCACGGAGCTGCCGGAGATTCAGTGGATTTTCCACGGCGGCGAGCCGATGTTATTGCCGGTCCCATGGTATGAGGAGGCCATTGAGCACTGCATCACCGTGGCGGAGGCCAACCCGCACCTGAAACGACTGATGATCGGCATGCAGAGCAACCTCACCCGGCTCACACCGGAGTATCTTGCGCTCATCAAGAAGTATCGCATCCAGGTTGGCTCGAGCCTCGACGGACCGCCCCATCTCAGCGACGTCCATCGCCAAGGCGGCAAACGCGTCGAGGAGAACATTGAGTTGCTCGCGCGCGAAGGGGCTCCGGCGGGTGTCATCGCTTTGATCAACAAGAACACCATCCGCCATCTCGATGAAGTCGTGGATTATTTCGACCGGAAGGGTTTTGGCGTGACCTTCAACGCGACCTGCCCGACCGGACGTGGCACCAACCTCGAGGATCTCACGGGCGAAGAACTGTGTGCCGCCAAGCGCGCGGTCCTTGTGCGCGCGGACAAGAGCCACAACCTCAGGCTCCTCAGCCCGGACCTCATCAAACAGATTTTTTACTTCCACACCGGCGAGCGCGACATGACCGAGCGCACCTGCCACAATTACAATTGCGGCGCCGGCGTCTCGTTGATCGGCATGGACCCCAGCGGCGACCTCTGGCCCTGCGGACGATCGAGCGATGCGGACATGGGGCGGTTTGGCAACGTCAACGATCCCGGCACGCTGGCTGACTTCCCGGCCACGCTGCGCAAGTTCCATGAAAAGGACTTGTGGTATATGCGGTGCTTCGGTTGCCCCGCCCGGCTCATTTGCATGTTTGGCTGCACCGCGTTCGACAAGGAATCCATCCCGACCCGCGAGATGGATTGCCGCGCCACCAAGTTGCTCTACCAATATTTCTGCGATCACCGGGATCTTATCGCGCGGCTGTTCGAGTGGATCGAGATCGACATGCAGAAAATGAAACAGGAGGTGGCCATCAAGAAGCCGACGCCGCCGTTCCTGAGACTGCACACCGGCAGCCATCCGTGCGCCTCCTGCGCTCCCTTGAGTCGCGTCGGGCAACCTCACGAAGGCGATCGAACAGCTGGCCCAAGCCGGACTGCGTCTGACTCATCCGAACGGCGCCGGTCTGGCGTGTCTGCCGCAATACATTGAATTGAATAGGAGAACCATGAAAACGTCAAAAGGCTCGAAGATTTCAGGCAAGGCGAAAAAAGTTGTATCGATGCCGGAACCGGCAACTCAATCCACCCAAGAAAGGAAAGTACATATGGCAATACTGCAAAGCATAGACGGTCGGTTCTACCAAGTCCCGGACGACGAGGCTGAAGGCTTCCTCGTGCCGGCCGACAAGGTGGAAGAAACCCTGCGCGCCAGTGGCGCTGCACAACCACAAGCTGCTGCCGCGCCCGCGGCGTGTGGCATCCCCGCGGCGGCGGGCCAAGCCCAGGCCCCGGTCATCATCTACATTGTCGGTGGTGGCGAACAGGGCGGCATGGGGCCTCAGCCGATGGGCGCCCCGATGGAGCAACAGGTGCAAGCCTACGCTCATCACGGAGGACACCATGGCCACCATGGCGGACATCACGGCGGCCACTGGGGTGGTCATTGGGGCGGCTGGGGTGGTTTCTACAGCAACTATTCCAACTACAGGAACTACTACAACTACTACGGATGGTAAGCAGATCACTCAGAAAAAGGAAAAACTCATATGTCATTGATGAAAAGCATCGACGGCCGGCTCTACAATGTGCCGGATGAACAAGCGGCCAAATACTTGATCCCTGCGGACAAAGTGGCCGAAACACTGAAGGAAGCCGGCCTCCAAGTGCCAACGGGAACTGGACCGGCATCACAAGAGGCTGGCCAGATACAAGCCTACCATCATGGCGGACATCATGGCCACCACGGCGGACATCACGGCGGTCACTGGGGTGGCGGCTGGGGCGGCGGCTGGGGCGGCTTCGTCGTGGCTCCCTACAGCAATTATTCCAACTACAGCAACTATAGAAACTTCGGCTGGTGACGCGGCCTCCTCCCGTGCTGATTCCGCCCCGGCCGCGGCCGCATGGCGCGGCTGGGGCGGAATTGCCTCCGCAGCCGGAACCGCCTCGGTTGCACGAAGGTTTTATGCGATTCATGGCGGTTGTTTGAACAAGCGGCAAGAATAAGGAGAAAGTCATGGCAATTCTGCAAAGCATCAACGGACAATTCTACCAAGTGCCGGACGAGGAAGCTGAGAAGTGCCTTGTGCCGGTCGACAAGGTGGAAGAAACCCTGCGCGCCGCGGGTATCGCGCAACAGCAGCAGCCCTGCTGCGCACCGGCAGGCGGGCCGATGATGTTGGATACATCCAGCATCATCATCTACGTCGGTGGTGGCGGTCCTCCCCGCATCATGCAAGGGGGAATGGCCCCACAGGGTCAGGTGCAAGCCTATGCCCATGGTGGACATGGCGGACATCACGGTGGTCACCACGGCGGTCATCACGGTGGTGGTGGAGCATGGTGGGGAGTTGCAGCGGGTCTGGCGGCGTTGGGTGCAGCGGCTGCCGCCACCTACAACAACTATTACAACTACCGGAACTACGCGAACTACTACGGCTATTAGAACACGCCACCTCATCGCTGATTTTTCCCCGGCCGGGCCACGAAGCGCCGGCCGGGGAGGAACGGCGGCGAGCACGCGCCGCATCCGAGGTATCCGAAACCGAGTCGCCCTCCCCTTATTCTCGTGAACACTCAATCCTCCGATTCATCACAAAAACCACCGTCGCCCCGACGATCACTCTCTTACTTCCTGCGCGGCTCGTGGAGAATGCTGACCGATGACGAGAAACGCGTCGTCCGCACCACGATGTGGCAACTGCTTGCCGTGCGACTCGTGGCCGGCGTCACGCTGGTCATTGTAGCGCGCCAGTCGGGTATGCTGACGGGAGCCCTGATGCAGTCCAGTCCGTGGCTGACGGCCTTTTGTATCTTCGTCGGGCTGACCCTGCTGAACGTGCCTCTGGAGTATTACCGGAGTTACTGGGCCGAAGCCCTGCGCGAGCGGCTCAGCAAGCTTTTCCAATTCCGCGTCTTTGAATACATGCAGGCCCAATCGGTGGACTTTTTCATGGGCCGCAACCCGGGCGAATTGATGCGCCAGTTGAGCAAGGCCACCACTGCCGTCCAATTCCTGCTCTGTGACACGGTCGTGCTGGCGCTCTCGGACATTATCTTCCTTCTGGCCTACATCGCGTATCTCTTCTCATTAAACTGGCAGCTCACGCTATTGCTGCTTGCCGCGTGCAGCGCGATCCCGTTTGTGATCGTCTGGTTCATCTACCCGACGCTGGAGCGCGTCTCGTTCGAGCGCAACGAGCTGGACAACGTCTATGGCGGCAAAATGTTCGAGGGCATCATCGGCGTGAAGGAGATCCAGCTCAACAACGCCCAGGGCTGGATCATCAGCGAGATGCGCCAGCTGACCGAGGACCTCATCGGGCGCAACCTGCGCGTGGAGCGATGGGAAGGCATCAATCACCAGACCACCTCGCTCATCGGCACGATCACGATGCTGGTCATTCTCGGCGCCGGAAGCTGGCTGGTCATCACCCAGCAACTGGCCGGCGGCTGGCCGGAGTTGTTCGTGTTCTACACGCTGGTGCCGAGCGTCTTCTCGCTGTTGGTATCGCTCTGCAGCACCTCGGCGCGTTATACCGAGCTGCGGCCGCAGGTGGCTGAAGGCTTCGACATCCTGGAGACACCGCCGCGCGTGGTGGATCGGCCCGACGCGCAAGCCATGCCGCCGCTGCGCAACAAGATCGCGTTCCGTAATGTCACCTTCGCCTACTCGCCCGACGCGGCGCCGGTGTTGCGCGACCTGACCTTCGAGATCAAGGCCGGCCAGCGCGTTGCGCTCGTGGGCCGGCGCGGTTGCGGCAAGAGCACCATCTTCAACCTGCTCTGCCGCTTCCTCGAAACCGAGGACGGCCAGGGAGTCATCGAGCTCGACGGCGTGGACATCCGCCGCTACACGATGGCCAGCTTGCGCGCCCAGTTTGGCATGGTCACGCAAAAGCCGTTCTTCAAACACGCGAGCGTGAAGGAGAACCTCCTGCTGGCCAAACCTGACGCCACCGAAGAGCAAATCATTCGCGCCTGCCAGGACGCGCAGATTCACGACGTCATCGAGCGGAAGTCTGACGGCGAGTGTTCCGGCTACGATACCAACGTCAACGCCTTCAGCGGCGGCGAACAGATCAGCATCGCCATTGCCCGCTGCTATCTGCGCCAGCCCTCGATCATCCTGCTCGACGAGCCGTTGGCGTCGCTCAGCGCCGACGTGGCCAGCGACCTGCTGATTAGCTTGAAGAAACTCACCCAGGGCCGTACGTGCATCATCATCTCCCACGCGCTGCAAGCGGTGGGCGACGTGGATCAGATCTTCGTGCTGGGTTACCAGGGCGACCGCCGCGGCCGGCTGGTGCAGCAAGGCACGCACCAGGAACTCAAGAACCAGCCCGGTTACTATCACGAGCTTTACGAGAAGCAGATTCTTAGCGTTTACTAACCATCCGCGTTCGGCTATCAACTAACCCGTGAGTGATTGGATCAAAGCCTGCGTGCGGCTCGGCGGCATCGTCCTTGCCGTGGCGTTTGTGTTTGTCGGCTGCTCCAAGCCGCCGGAGGCAGCGCCGGAACCAAGACGGGCGCTCTATCGCGGCTACGGATTCTGGTTCCAAGACCTCGCCTCGCGTTTTCAAAAGGCCGTCAACCCGCCCGGCCAGCCGCCGCGCTACGAATTGATTCGTCTGCCCGATTTTGATCCGCTGGCGTCGGTGTTCTATCAGGAACTTGCCGTGACGTTGTCGTCGGTTTATCCGATGACGGCGCTATCGTTTGGTGCGCGTGCCTCGGAGATGCTGCAGCCGATGGACGTGGCCGTGTCCAACACGGCATGGGTTGAGGAGTTTGCCCGCAACGGCTGGCTCGCGGCGTTCGACGAAAATGTCGTCGGGCCAATGTTGCGCGAGGCGGGCGTCGAGCCGATCCGCGCGGTTGGCCCTGGCGACGATCCGAAGGCGCCGCGCATTTACGGCGTCCCAATCGCGCGCGCGGCGGACCTGCTCTTCTACCGCAAGAGCTACTTCAACAACGCCAGCGAGGCGCGCCAGGCATGGACGTCGCTCTTCCAATCCAAGGGTCAGGCTCCAAAATCCAGGATTCCGCTGCCGCCTTCCATTGCTGCGGATGGACAGGAATTCTTCCGGTTTTTCCTGCCGCTGGTTTGGAGCCTGGAGCCGGACTGGCCGCGACAGAGCGGCGGAACCGTTGCGGCCGAGACGCCGGCGGCGCGGCAGGTGCTTGACGCGTTGGGCCGGCTGGTGCAGCTCGAAACATGGCCGTCGGCGGCGACGCGGATGGATTTCCTCGTGGATTTGAAGCGACAGCTGCGCCGTTTCGCGAACGATCCGGCGGCCGCGCAAACCGATGCCATACAGCCTTCGGCGTGGCTGTTTTCCACTTGGGCACAGCGCAACCTGATTACACCGTGGGGACCGCCCCTGTCGCTGGACGACATCGGCGTCATGCCGCTTTCGGTTTCCACCAACGCAGCCGCGCCGGGTTTCTCGTTGCTCGGCGGCAAGTGCGTCATCTGCAGCCGGCAGCTCGCCTCGGACGATCCGGGCGCGACGGCGGCCCGCGAGGTGGTGCAGGAACTGGTGCGCTACCTGTTGTCGAAGGAAGGACAGCGGACGATTTTCTTTGACCAGTTTGAGATTCCCGCGCGCCGCGGCCTGCTGCAATCGCTGACGGAGCAGGATGTCGCCTCCCTTTTCGGCGCGCGCCGCGAGTGGTGCAGCTATGAAACCTACCTCGCCGAGGTTCGCGCGGGCTCGCGACGTATCGATGACCGCAGTCTGCAGTTTGGCCGCCAGACTCTGGCGATCCTGCGCGAGATCGAGGCGATCATGAACAATCCCGCGCGCCTCACCGTGCGCCCCAACCCGCTTTCGATCAGTCGCAGCTCACTGCTCGACGGTTTTCTTCACAAAGCGTTCGCCCCCAAGCCGCTCATGCCCGGCATGGAACTGCCGGGCCTGCCCGAGGCGGCAGCGGTGGTTGAGACGGGTGGAGCATCGGCCAAGGGTTCGCTGACAGGGCTTCAGGTGTTGTGGGAAGCCGAACAACGTTTCATGGTTCCGCGCGCCTCTGCGCCGGACGCGGCCAAGGCATCCTCGCCATGAGCACGCCTCCTACCCAACCTGCCGCGCCCTCCCGGTCGGAAGCCTCGCTGAGCCGAAGGCTCTCCCGCCATTTTATCGGGCTGAGCGTAATCTTTGGCGTGGCGGCGGCATTGCTTATCGTCGTGGCGTTCGAACTTTTTCGCCCGTTGAAAGAGAGAGTGAACCAGGACTGGACGGGCCGCGAACGTGCCGCGATCCGCTCCGTCGGCGGGCTGGACGCGGCGGTGCTGACTGCGCGGATGCTGAACTTGTTTGATCGAACTGCCGAGCAGCAGGTGATGATGTGGGCCGAGTTGCGCAAACGCCCCGAACTGGCCTACGCGCGGATCTTTAACAACGTCAACGGCGAGATTGCCACCGTCTATCGTGACGGGCTGACATTCCAGGATCTGCCCGAACCGCAGAAGTTGGCGTGGGATCGCGCGGTCTATCCGCCGCGGCTGCTGGATCAAATGGCCTACGAGATGGTCCAGCCGGTGACCGGCACGCGGCATACGTTCTACGAGCGGCGGCTGTTGCTTTATCGCGAGAGCTTCGGGCGGATTTTCCCGATCGGCGTCCTGACGGTGGCGTTCAACAAGATGCCGCCATCCATCGAGGAAGCCGATCGCATGGCGGAGAGCTGCATTGGCCGCCAGATCGTTTCGGGCGCGAAGATCGCCGAGGGTTGGCCGTCCGGCCGCGTGCTGTCTGACAGCGCTTCACTGGTGCGGTATTCCTACGAGATGCGCGACATGGTGCTCTACTTGGCGGAGGTCAAGAAGGGCACCGTCAACCTCCTGAACATCACCGTCTTCAACCAGAACGGCATGCCGTTCCTGAGCGAACTGCAAACCAGCGCCGCGTTCCAATTCAAGCACGGGCTGAAGGGCGACCCCTCGCTGGTGTGCATGACGGCCCACGTGCGCCAGCGCGAGTTGTCCCCCGACGGCAAGGTGGTGGAAATCTCCGCGCCGCAGGCCTACGAGGTGTTCACGCCCGTGTTTCATCATGGCGCGTTGCGCGGCATGGTCTCGTTCGGATTGCGCGGCCAGGCGCCCTTGCTGAACGAATTTCGCGAAGCGATCCAGTCTGTCCGTTTCTTCATGACGACGACCACCCTTGTGCTCACGACGGTGATGATTCTGGCCGGCGTTTTTCTGGCGTTCCGGTTGCGCAGCCGCATCGCCCAGCCGCTGGAACACATCGCCCAAGCCGCCCTCGACTTTGTGCGCGGCATACCCACCGATCCCGCCCACCGCCAGCGCGCCGAAACGCTGGCCGCTGCGAAACACTACTCGCGGGAATCGCGCGAGCTGTCCTCGGCCTACTCCCAGATGGTCGGCGTCATCCAGCAGACGCTGAAGGAGAAAGACGACGCCTTCGCTGCGTTGGAAAGCAAGGACAAGCAACTGTTCGCCTCGCAGCGCCAGTCCCTGCTGGGCGTGGTCGCTGCCGGCGTCGCCCACGAAATCAAGAACGCGCTCAACCCTGTCAAACTCCGCGCCGAGCGGATGATCATGGCGTTTCAGATGAAGCGCGATGTCGGCCTCGAAGAAGGACTCGGTCTCATCATCCAGAGCGTCGGCCGCTGCGCGGAGATTTCCAACAAGCTTAGCACCTTCGCCCGGCCCGCCGACGTCGGCTCCTTCTTCCCGTTCGACCTCAACGACGTGGTCCGCGACGCGCTGGCCATCAGCAACGACGTGCTCAGCAACGCCAAGATCAAAGTCGCCACCCAGCTCGGCGAGCTGCCGCGTCTGAAAGGCAACCCGAAGGAAATCCAACAGGCGCTCATGAACTTCCTGCTTAACGGCAAGGATGCCATCCTGGATGTTTGCGCCAAGACCGGACGCGAGGGCGGTAACATCACCCTCACCACCGCCAGCGAGGGACAGGCCATCGTCCTGAAGATTGCCGACGACGGCTGCGGCATGAGCGACGAGGTGAAGAAGAAGATTTTTGTCCCCTTCTTTACCACCAAAGAGCCGGGCAAAGGCACCGGTCTCGGTATGGGCATCAGCCACAGCATTCTCCAGGCGCATGGCGCCGAACTGCGCATTGAAAGCGAGTTTGGCAAAGGCACCACTATCATCATCCGTTTCCCCGTCTCCGGCCCGCCGGTGAAGACACACGCCACGACCACCGTGTTCGGAAGACCGATCATCAAGTGACTGGATGTTGCCGACGATTTGAAACCGCAGTGATGACGACAACCTTGTCATTGGCTCGACAGGCGGGGCGGCAGTTGCCAATATGGCGGCGTTGATGGCTGGCGATCCCAGCCGGGAGAGGTTCATATGCCCAGCGACATCAAAATTCTGCTCGTGGACGACCAACGAGAAAACCTGGTCGAATACGAAGGCATCATCAAGCAACTCACCGATTACCCCGTGCGCGCGGTGGACAGCAGCGCTGTGGCGATCGAGCTTTGCAAGACGGAGCATTTCGACGTGCTGCTCACCGACGTGCGCATGCCGGGCAAGTGCGGCGATGAGATGTTCGCCGAGATCCAGAAATTCCTGCCTGACATTCGATGCATCGTCATCACCGGGTTTGCCGGCCAGGACGCGCCGATCCATTTCTTAAAACTCGGCGCGCACGACTTCCTGTTCAAGGCCGAGTTCTCCGCGCAGACGCTACTGCATGCGATTGACAATCAGGTCCAGATCATCAACCTGCGCCGCCGGGCCGGCGAATTGCAGTCGCAGCTCGCGACGTTTCAGAAGACCGTGCAGGAAATCATGTCCACCGTGCAGTCCGTCACCAGCCTGTCGCGCGCGCCGGAGCTGATGATGTCGCTGCACAGTTTCACGGAACTGGCCGTGCTGATGTCGCAGGCGCCCGTCGCGGCGGTCTTCCTGTTGGAGCCGGACGGCCAATCGCTCGTCGCGCGTTGTGCTGTCGGCGGTGAGCCGAACTCGACGCCCATCCCGCTCGGACGCGGGTTTGCCGGCCGCATCGCGCAATCAGGCCGGCTCAGCGCGCTTTCCCGCGCTGACGGCGGGACGTGGCCCGGCGACGAAGTCAGCGGCTCGGTCGAGGCCGGCCGCCAATCGGGACTCGGCGTGCCGCTGGTGGCGCAGAACACCTGCATCGGCGTGCTCGAAGTGTTCGACAAGGAACGCTATGAGCCGCAGGACATTGAGTTGCTCTCTCGGCTGGGCGCACTCTGTGCGTCCACGCTCGACCTGGTCAATGCCACCCAGATGGCCGACAACCTCCTGCTGCGCGCGCTCAAGCTCGCCACCGACGCCGCCGCGAGCGCTCCGGGCAAGGAAGGCGAAGCCGCCAAACAAGCGCTGAGTGGAATGGCGGAAACGGTGAAGCAACTGGACCTTGTCGGCAGCGGCGAACGCGCCGCGGTGCTCGCCGGGCAGATCCGCGAGTTGTCGGAGTTCGGCCAGCCAGCGATGGAGTTTTGCGAGAAGCTGCTGGCCAACCTCCTGACGATGTTCAAGAGCCAGCGCGAATCCGTGCCAGAAATCAAGTTCTGATCGCTGTGGGACCCTGATCAATCCATGAGCGATTCACCTCCATCGCCTTTCGACCAGTTCAATCCCGCCGAGTTCCTCAAAGGCGCGACCGGCAAGGGTGTCAAGGTCGCCGTCGTGGACAGCGGCGTGGATAACAAGCATCCCGACCTCGCCGGTCACGTCAAAGGCGGCGTCATCATTGACGAGGCCGGTGGTCAGATCGTCGCGCGGCCCTATGACGGCCAGGACGCCGCAGGCCACGGCACCGGTTGCGCGGGCGTGATCGCGCGGTTGGCGCCGGAAGCGGAAATCTACAGCGTGCGCGTGCTATCCTGCATCGGCGTCGGCTCCGACGGCTACAAATTCGCCGGCGGCAAACCGAAACACATGATCGTCGGCGCGGATTGGGCGATCGAGAACTGCCAGGTCATCAACCTCAGCAACGGCCTGCTCGTCAGCGAAGGTGGCGCGTATTTCGAGACCTTTCACAAGCTGGTCGAGAAGGCCTATTACCGCGACCGCATCCTTGTCGCCGCCGGTGAAAACGAAGGGATGCCGAGCTTCCCTTCCATCTTCTCGAACCTCATCAAAGTCTATTGGGCGTCGTTCAAGGACGCGTTCCAGTTCGCCTACCAGCTCAAGCCGAAGACGTTCACCGAGTTCATCGCCAACGGCAGCTACGTGAAAGTGCCGCAGCCCGGCGGTGGTTACATCTACGAAATTGGCAGCAGCTTCGCCGCGCCGCACATCTCCGCCATTTGCGCCTTGTTGCTTTCAAAATGGCCGCGCCTGAAGCCGTTCGAGATCAAGACGCTGCTCTATGCCATGGCACAGAAATCGCCGCCTGCGCCGGGCAAGTAGGAAGACGTTTCAACACGGGCGCGGAGACACGTACAAACGCTCGATCGAGGGTGGGACAGTTGACAAAAGGCAATTCGGTGGCAAGTTAAGTCAGAGCCGTGGCACAAGTGATAGTTCCGCAGACAGTGGAAGTGAGGTTGCAGGTGCCACGGCTCGATGATTTTCCCGGCCGATCATTCCCACAGAAGGGTTCTCAGGCAGACGGCGTCTGTGCTCATGTTGGGGTTCCGCTGATGTCCTTGGGCAGGATCACGAAGAACGTGGTGCCGTCTTTCTCGCTTGTGGTGAAGCCGACTTGACCTTTGAGGTACCGTTCCGTCAGTAACTTGACGCTATAGGTTCCCAAACCGCGCCCTGAACCTTTGGTGGAGAATGACCGATTGAAGACCTGGAGTTGAATGTTAGGCGGCATGAACGTCGCGTTGTGGACCCAGAACCGGACGCCGTCCCCCTCTTCCACGCAGCCAGCCGTCACCACGTGGCCCGGCTGCGACGCTTCAAGCGCATTCTTGATCATGTTGCCAAGAATCCGCCTCAGCAGCCGCGAATCGGTCACGATATCTTGCGACACCGACGTGGCTGCAATGCCCAACCCGCGGCCTTCCGCGACCGGATGGTTCGCGTAAAGCTGGAGAACTCTCTCCAAGATTTCCTTGGATTTCAGCGGCCTGGGGTCCACGAAAAGTTCGTTGCTCTCGGCCGCGATGAGATCTCTTTGGGCAAGGATTTCCTCAAGGACGTGATGCACGCTGGCACGGAGCATTTCGATTTGCTCGCGGAAACCGGTCGGGGCTTGCTTGTCCATCATCAGGAGCCGCCCTTCCAAACCGCCAGCGGAGTTGATGACATCGTGGAAGAAGATCCTTTCCAGCGCCCGCCGGCGTTTCTCGTGGCTGATGTCCGTGATAGCCACTAGTGAATACGTCTCGCCGTGGATCGTCAGCGGTGTGCCGGCCACCAAAAGGTCCATCGCTTCTTCCTCCGAGCCGGCGACGCGGATCATGCGGCATTCCTGGCAATCTTTCCGGCCGGCCAGACTGGCTAGGATGGTCTTCACGGCGCCGCACTCGCTACAAAACGCGGTCGTGCCGCATCCGCTGGTTGACGGTTCGGCGTGGGTGCAGCCGAGAGCTTCGCCGGGCCGTTTGCCCAGCAAATCCTTCAATTCCGTGTTCGGCACCAACTCCTGCAGGTTCTTGCTGGCGAAAACGATCTGCCGTTGCTGATTGAGGATCAAGACGTAGTTCAACACCGAGTTGAGCAACTCGGCGATCAGCGGTTGTTGGGCCAGCGTGGCGGTCTGGCGTTCGATCGTCTCGGCGGACGCTCTTTCAGCCGGAGCAAACTCAGTCGTCAGGGAAGTTGGTTGCATTGGGTTCATGTGTGTCTTTCGACTGAGGCTGTTGCGGCCACAGCCTACTCTTAACCGAAACCAGTCGGTTTCTCAATCACCGAACAACCGCGACCACGGCCTCATGGCGCAGCGATACAGAAGAGATGATCCACGCCCCGGAGCAGGAGGCGGCTGGACACCGGCACCGGCGAACCGATCATCTGCTCGCCCATGTTGTTTTCCGAGAGCACCTCGAACTTTCCCTCGATGCGTGCGACGAACACCACGCCGTCTTCGCGCGCGGCGTAGAGCTTCCCGTCGGCCACCGTCGGCGAGGCATAGTATTTATCCTTGGTCTCGGGCAGGGCGTCGCTCCAGAAGCTCTTGCCGGTGGCCGGGTCAACGCAGTCCACCTCACCCTTGTCGCGCAACACATAGATGCGTCCTTTGTATTCGGCTGGCGTCGGCACAAACGCGCCGCTGTCGTCGCGCCTCCAAAGGCGGTGTGTCGCGGTCACATCGCCGCTGCCGCCGAGTTTGACGCCATGCAGCCGGTCGCCACGGCCGTAAGGAACCACCGCCATATTGCCAACCACGACCGGCGAGGCCACGGGCACCCAGTTCTTCTTCGCGCCGGGGTTGAAATCGCCGCACGTCCAAAGCGTCCGGCCATCGGCGGCATCGTGCGCCGTCAACCGTTCGCCGCCCAACACCAGCAATGCCTCGCGGCCTTGATGCCGGATGACGAGCGGCGTCGCGTAGCTGTGATCGCCCTCGACCGGCGTTTCGTAGTTGCGCGCCACCTTCCAGTGCAGTTTGCCAGTGAGTTTGTCGAACGCCGCGAGGTAGGACTCGCCGTGGTGCATCACGGCCATCACCACGTCCTTCTCCGTCAGCGCCGGCGAAGAACCGTAGTCCCAGTAAAGCGACAATTTTCCGTAGCGCTCAAGCAGGTTGGTCTTCCAGCGGAGCTTGCCGTCCATACCCACCGCCGCGAGATTGCCGCTCTTGAAATAAACGAAGAGGCCCTGCCCGTCGGTGGCCGGCGATGGATTGCAGCCGGAACCGTTGCGATGCCTGCCTTTGAGTTCAGGGCCGAACGTCGTCTGCCAGAGCTGATTTCCCGACCAGTCAAACGCGAGCAGCGCGTCCTGTCCCTCCATCGGCGCGGTGACGAAGATGCGTTTGTTCCAGACAATCGGCGTCGAGCAACCTTTTCCGGGCAGCGTCACTTTCCACAACAAATGCGTGTTCGCGTCCCATTTTACCGGATACTTGCCGGTGTCGGTGCTGCCGTTGTCGCGCGGCCCGCGCCATCGCGGCCAATTGGAATCGTTCTCCGCCGCCACCAGCCCGCCGGCGAGGAGTATCGTCGCTGCCAAAAGAAAATGTTTCATCGCCCGCATCCTGCCTGCGATTCCGCCTGCTCGCAACGATGATGTCGCGCGGCCTACGCGTTGAAGAGATCGAGTGGAGCGAACGACGCGCCGAGCACGCTGCGGCTGTCGAGGCCCAGCCAGCGGTCGAGCGCGGTGGCGTAGATTCGTCGGAAGTCTGTGTGAAACTTCAAGCCGTCCTTGTCAAGGTCGGTAAGGCTGGGATGCGTGCCGCACAAGCCGCCTTTCAGTCCGCCGCCGGCCAGAAACACCGGCGCAGCCGCGCCATGATCGGTGCCGCGGCGGCCATTTTCATGCACGGTGCGACCGAACTCGGAGAACGTCATCAACAGGACGCGCTTGTGCAACTTATCGTATTCCAGATCGCGGATGAACGCCGCCACGGATTCCGACAACTGGTGCAACAGCGAGCAATGATTGCCGATCTGACCAGCATGGTTGTCGAAACCGCCGATGCCGCCGCCGGGTTCCGTAAAGAAGATCCGGATGCCGAGGTTGGTCCGAATGAGTTGAGCCATGGCGCGCAGTTCCCCAGCGAGTTGGAATTGCGGATAGTCGGCGCGAGAGGAGGCGGCCACTGCCGATTCGATCCGACGGCTATTGGCCTGCACTTCTGCCGTGGCGCGCCTCAACGAGTCCAGCCATGGTTGACTCGGGCCGGCAGGGACACCTTGTTCTCCCGACTGAAACTGCTGGCAGACAAGCTCTCGCGGCGAATGGACGGAAGGAACGATGACTTTCTCGGCGTTCGACGCGAAAGGCTGTGGGCCAGCGCCAACAAATACGGCGGGCACGTTCGCCGCGTCGGGTTTCCACAAACGGTCCGCCGCGCGGCCCAGCCAGCCAGTTTGCAGCTTGGGCGAACGCGGGTCCGCCGTGTGCCAGTTGTGCATCGCGCCCGGATGATTGCGATCCGCATTCGCGTAGCCGACGCCTTGAACGATGGTGAGAAGGCCGTCCCGATACAACCGGTAAAAACCTTCCATACGCGGATGGAAAGCGAGATGCGAATCCAGCTTGTGCGCGCCCCGCGCCACCTTGCTCAACGTCGGCCGGCCTCGATGATACGCGTCATCGCCAAAGGGAATCACCGTATTCAAGCCGTCGTTGCCGCCGGAAAGCTGGAGAACCACCAGCACCGTGTCGCGCTCCTGCCGGGCCGCCGCGGCGCGCGCCAACAGTCCCGGCGCGTGCCCGGCAAACGAGGCGAAGACGCCGGCCTTCAGCGTCGTCTTGATGAAACTGCGCCGGGTTTGATTCAGGGTGTTCATGCCAGTTGAAACTCCGGAAGTGCGAGTGCGGCGTAGGCGACGCGGCGAGCGTCTGTGTTGGCATCGGTTCCATCATGGAGTTCGGCATCGCCCTGCAAAAACAAATTGAGGAAGAACTTCGAGCCGGAGCCGTGCCGGCCGGCCACTGCTGCCGGGTCGAGTTTGCCGCCGAAAGCCCCGTCGCTCTTCAGTAATGCCGCTGCCAGATTGTGCCGGCCCGCCAGCGTTGCGTGATTGATCCAGCTCTGGCCGCCGCACCAGCCCTTGGCCGTCGGCGGATGAAGCAGGTTCTGTCCGAGGCGCGCCAGTGCTTCGGCCAGCGGCGGCGTGGGAACCGCTTCCTCCAAGCCTTTCACGACGCCCAAGGCAAACTCGACGGGACTTTTCATGCGCTGACGATACGCCATCGCCGAGAAGAAAAGGTTTGAACGGAGCAGGGTCTCCACGAGCGGGAACACGTCATGATTCTTCGCGAACGATTCGGCCAGCGGCGCGAGCAACCGCTCGTCCGGCTCCACCGTCTCGGAAATCAGCCAGCGGTAAACCTTGCGGACGATCGTCTGCGACGTGGCCGGCTGCTCGACCAAGATGCGCGCGACGTCGTCGCTCGTAAAGCGGCCTTCCTGTCCAAGGATGTGCTTCATCTCCGAATCGCGCTCGCGCTCAATCAAACGGAGCTGGTTCTGGAGCACGAACCAGCCGCTGAACGCGCGCGCCGCTTCATGCACGTCGCGGTCCGAGAAACGGCCGGGGCCGAGCGTGAACGTCTCCATGAAACACCGCGCAAGATCCTCGTTGGGCAGCGCCTTGCGGTTGGCCTTGGCGTCCAGCGACAGGAGCATCGCCGCGTCGCGCATGATGCCCGGCAACATCTCGCGGAAGCTGCCGAGCGCGTGCTTCCGCAATAGCTGGAGATGCTGCTGCATGGCACGGGCGCTATTGACCTTGGTGGCGTTCACACCGAAATGGCCGTGCCAGAAGAGCGTCATTTTCTCCAGCAGCGGGTGTGGCGTGCGAATCATCCGCTGAAGCCACCACGCCCGCAGGTCGTTCGATGAATTCTCATCGTTCGGCGGCGTCTCCAGCTCGTCATGCTGCCGATTGAACGCCGCGACATCGGCGCGCGGCCGCAACAATCCGTCAATCGTCCGCTGCGGCCCGTCACGGAGCGCGCGCTGGAGTTGGTCCCACGTTGCCCCGAACGCGGCGCGGCGATAGAGATGCCCCGCCAACGCAAGGTTCCACGGACGGCGCGCGTCCGGCTCGTACCGCGCCCACGCCGTTGCCGGGTCGAATGGCTGTTGGGTCAAGGTTGCCATGAGATCGTTCGACGGACAGGCTCGGAGCACGCATCATCGGGCACGGGCCATCTTCGGTTCCGGCTGCGCGGGCCATTTGAATTTCAGTTCGAGCTTCGCCTGGTTCAAGCCTGACTCCGCGCCGAGACTCAATCGCAGTTGCTCGACAAAGCCTGCGAAGGTGATCAGCGCGTCAATGCCTCCCGCGTCGCCATCACCGCCGCCTTTTTTGAGTATGTTCTGGCGCAAGATGACATCGTGGTTGGCCAACAGCGCGGCGGCCACGCGGTCGCCTTTGGCTTCCAGCAGTGAGTGCGTTTGGGCAAGGGGCGCGGAGGACTGTTTCGCCTCGCGGCCGACGGCGTCCATGAGATCGCACGCCAGTTGCTCGGTGGAACTCAGGATCAGGTAGTTGCCCGGCATCGCCAGCGACGGACTGAAGTTGAACCGCATGTCGAGCTTCGACCTGTCCTTGATGCCCGACGTGGAAAATCTCGCCACGCTATACTTCGTCGTCCAATGCACCGGCCGATCAATGACAAACCCCGGATCGGCCTTCTGGCCGCGCGTGAAGCTCGCCAGCCCGATGGCTTTTTGCCATGCCTCCTCCATGATCTCCCGGAACTGCGCCGGGTCGCGGAGTTGCAGCACGAGCGCAAAGGCGGGAATTTGCGGAGAGGGCGTGCCGACGGCCGGGTCGTATTGCTGGTTGGCCACGACGAGGCGGATCTCAGGCCGGGCATGTGCCAGGACATCGTCGGTCAGGTCGCGACCGCAGAAGAAGATGCCCATCATGTTCTCGAAGAAGATCAGCCCCGATGTCCGCTCCGGGAACAACTGGTCCTTCGCGCCATAGAACCGGCGCAAATCGCGATACAAACTAAGTCCGGCGATCTGGCGCAGCACCGCCAGGTTGGGCAGTGCGCCCTCTTCACGTTTGGCGGGCAGTGCGAACGCCGCAGGTCCCTTCGCGTCGAGTTTTGCGCCGTCGGTCACGACCTGGAGTGCAAGGGTGTCTTCCTTCTCATTGACACGTAGTCCCACGGCCAGCCAGTTTGACGCGGACACCGACTCGGTGATGCCCGCGAAGAGCAGCGCCGCGAGCGGATTGCTGTCCTTCGGTTGCAGCGCCTTGGCCAAACCGGGCGCTTGTTTGAGGACCGCCATGTTGACGAAGATCATCCCTGCCGCGTCGGGTCCGACTGCGCGTTTCGCGGCCTGGTAGGCTGGCGACGCTGCCAGACTGGCGCCAGCCGGTTGCGAACGAAACGCCAGCGTCGTCTGCAGTTCATTAAATCCGCTGGCCAGCACCAGCCGCTTGCCGATGATCGTATGCGCCTCCTTGGGGCCGAGCGACCACGCCGTCATGCCGTCCACCTGCTGCGACGACACCGTGCCGCTTTTGTTGCCCGATGCCGCCTTCCAGAGGAACTCGTGCAGTTGCGTCAGCATCTGTCCGTCCTCGGCATCGGCAATCAACATGATCTTTTGCTGCGGCCGCAGGGCGAACGCCACCCCGCCGCCGGTCATCTTCGCCAGCCCCGTCGGCCAATCCGTTCCCAACTGCGACTCCAGATACTTCACCACGCGCATGAACTTCTCGAAGCCTGGCCGCTCCTTTTGTCTGCCAGCGCCCGGTAGCGCCGCGAAGGCCGCAGCGGACCTGCCATCGCCAAACGGCGCCAGCAACGCCTTCGGCTGGAAGAACTCCACCGCGAGCACCGCGTCGGCGGGAATCCACTGCGTCGGTCCGCCCGCCTCCTGCGCCGCTATCGCGCTCCCTCCCGCCATCGCCGTGAGACACAAACCGAATAGAAATGAAAATGTTTTGGCCACGTTTTCTGTCCTTTCTCTGTGCACTAATACCGACAAGCGATGCCGGAGGTTACATGTAACCCGGAATTCATTCGCAACCGGCGAGACAGGCATCGTCGGTGCAGGCCCGCTTTCTGGAAATTTGCTTGTGGGCCGCGCGGCGTTGCCGTCAAATCGGCGTCATGAAAGGCATCCCGCTCGACAAACTTACGGCCCACCTTGACCACCTCCTGCGCGCTCCCGCCTTGAAGGATTACGACGACGCGTTCAACGGCCTGCAATGCCAGAACCGCAGCGGCCGGGTCACGAAGATCGCCGCAGCGGTGGATGCCAGTGAGTTCACAATCAACGCCGCCATTCGCGCCAAGGCGGATTTGCTGCTGGTGCACCACGGGTTGTTCTGGTCGAAACCCCGGCCGTGGACGGGACGGCATTTCCGGAAACTTCGCGCGCTCGTGGAGGGCAACCTCGCGGTCTATGCCAGCCATCTGCCGCTCGACGCGCATCCGAAGCTCGGCAATAATATCCTCATCGCGCGCGGCCTTGGCCTGACACGGCTGGAACCGTTCCTGGAGCACCACGGTGCGCCGATCGGCTGGCGTGGCCGGCTGACGCGTCCGATGTCGGCGGAGGAACTGGCCGCGCGTATCTGCCGCGTCGTGCGGGTGGACGGCGCACTGAAGACTTTGCCGTTCGGTCCCGCGCGCCTGCGAACGGTAGGCGTCTGCTCCGGCGGCGCGGGCAGCGAACTAAAGACGGCTGCAAGCGCTGGCGTGGATGCCTACCTGACCGGCGAGGGCGGGCACGCTGAGTTCGGCGATGCGGAGGAGTTGGGTGTCACGGTGTTTTTCGCCGGGCACTACGCCACGGAGACATTCGGCGTGCGGGCGCTGGCAGAGCACGTGGCGCGAAAGTTCCGCCTCGCGTGGACGTTCGTGGATCATCCGTCGGGTCTGTGATGGGTGACGCGGGCCAACTGTTGCCGCTTGATGGACACCGGTGATTGCAGCCCTGGCCCTCGGGCAGTGTCTGATGTGAACGGCGACAGTCCTGCTGTTTCGCGTTGAATCACCGGCTGGCGCGGTTACTGTGAAGGCATGGAAAAGCTGCGGCTGGATTTGTTGTTGGTGGAACGCGGGTTGTGCGAGAGCCGCGAGAAGGCCAAACGTGCCATCATGGCCGGCCAGGTCATGGTGGCGGGGCAGGTCACCGATAAACCCAGCACGGAGGTCGCGACCGACGCCGCCATCGAACTGAAGGCGGAGGAGAAGTTCGTGAGCCGCGGCGGACACAAACTGGAGGCGGCGCTCGATCATTTCAAAATCCGCGCGGCGGGCGCGGTGTGCGCGGACCTGGGCGCTTCGACGGGCGGATTCACAGATTGCCTGCTGCAACGCGGCGCGGCGCGCGTTCATGCCGTGGATGTCGGCAAGGGACAGATCGCCTACAAGCTGCGGCGCGATCCGCGCGTGGCAGTGCACGACGGAGTCAACGCGCGCTACCTCCAACGGCAGCAGATCGGCGAGGCGGTGGACATCGTGACGATGGACGTCGCGTTCATCGGGCTAGCCAAGGTGCTGCCGGCGGCGAAGGACCTGTTGAAACCGGCGGCTGGCGCCGTCTCGACAACTTGCGATACCGGGGTTATTATCGCTCTTATCAAGCCGCAGTTTGAAGCCGGGCCAAAGGATGTTGGCAAAGGCGGCGTGGTGAAGGACCCGGCGGTGCATCGGCGCGTGGTGGACGCGGTAAGGACATTTGCGACGGAAGAACTGGAGCTGCGCTGCGACGGCGTCATCGAGTCGCCGCTGCTCGGACCAGCTGGCAACAAGGAATTTTTGATTTGTCTGCGCAAATAACAACGGTCGGGCTGACAATCAATCCCGACAAGAAACTGGCGCGTCAATTGGCGCGCAAGGCAGCGGTGCTTCTACGGCGGTTGGGCATCCGCGTGCTCATTGCTCACGACGATGTGGCGACGCTCGCGGCACGCTCGCAACTGTTGCTGGTGTTCGGCGGCGACGGCACCATGCTGCGCCTGGCGCGCGAGATGAACGGTGCGCAGACGCCGGTGCTGGGCATCAACGCGGGCGCGCTCGGTTTCCTCACGGTCGTGCCAGCGGAAGGCATGGAGAAGGCGCTGCGGGCCGTGCTGGCTGGGCGCTACGCGTTGAGGGCGCGATCCATGTTGAAGATGGACATCCAGCGAGGGGAGAGGTGGCTGCCAGCCCAGTATGCGCTGAACGACGTGGTTATCTCGCGCGGCGCGGCGGCGCGCATCGTGCGGATGGCCGTGGGGATTGATGGCGAGCCTCTGACGGAATACGTCTGCGACGGAATGATTTTTGCGACGCAGACCGGTTCGACGGCCTACTCGATGAGCGCGGGCGGACCAATCCTGACGCCAGGGACGGAAGCGTTCGTGATGACACCGATCTGTCCTCACTCGCTGACGAACCGCTCGGTGGTGGTGGGCCGTGCGGCGGTGGTGGAGACGCGGATTCTGAGCCAGGCGGAAGAACTGGTGCTCACGGTGGATGGACAGGTGCGGGTGCGACTGCGAAGCGCAGACACCATCCATGTGCGCCGTGGCAACCGCCAGTTCCAGCTCGTGTTGCCGGAGGGTTATTCCTACAACGAGACGCTGCGCCGCAAGCTGAACTGGAGCGGCGCGAACGTCTAGCGGTCGCTCAGGTGCGAAACACTAGGAACGCCTTTTCGAGATTCGTTGCAGCGCAGCGTTGGGTCATTTTCCGGGCATCTTTCACAACCTCCGTAGACGACGGCGGAGTGTCTTTCCACGACTCCGGCCTTGGCGCCCAATGACCGGGGCCAAGGAAATCCTCGACGATGGTTGCCAAGTCGAGGTTGAGATATTGCCGCGCCGCCGCGTCACCGGCGTCCTTGTAGTCGCTGTGCTGCACGAAGGCTCGAAAACGGTCGGAAGCCAGTGATACCGCGAAGTGGATACGGTGCATGAGGACTTGTGAGAGATGATAGCTCAACTCGGCACCGTCGTCAGTGCGGTGGAAAGACTGGCCGCTCCAAAACTCTTGAATGGTTTCTTCATCCCAGAAGGCTTGGTGTTTTTCGACTGATTCCCGATCCAATTCAAATCGCGCTGAGCCGGCGATGGCGTTTTCCAATGTCATGGCAAGCCCTTCGTTCAACCAAGCTGGCAGTGGCAAATGAGCGAGGCAATCGTGCGTCAGTTCGTGAACGAGGACGGGAGCAAGCTGCCGTTGCCCGTCAACCGTGGTGACGAAATGCATGTAGCCGTCGTGAAGGAATACGCCGCTGGACATGTTGATTTCCCGGCAATCGGGGTAGAAGTGCGCGATGTATGCGTAGTACTCGTCCAGTGTCCCAAAGACCAATACGGCGTGCTTTCCGTAGCCTTCGTCTGCTGCCATGTCAGCCAGAGCCACGAGCACTTGGCGCAGGGTGGACTCCAGAAACGCGGTCACTTTCTTGTCTTGTTCGACATTCTTCGGGGCCAAAAGAACGAAGTTCCGTGACTCGCTGATTTCGTATTCGTCTTTGAGCCGGCCCTTGAGCCGACCAAGCCACATCAACGAGGCCTGATGCCACGCTTCAAACCAGTCCGATTTGGGGATATTGGAATCGATCCAGTCCCAAATAGAACACCAATCGGGTCTCGGGAATCCCTCGTTATCTGCAAACCATTCGTCGCGATTTGGGAGGATGACCTCCATGCTGCTTACGGGGTCCGATGTTTCACACGCACTAATGCCCCAGCCCAACCTGCTCCAGGCAGCCCGTCTCGATCGTCCCTTCGCGGACCGTGAACACACCGGGGAATTTCTTCGCCCACTCGACGTTGGCACCGGGACAGTATTGGCGCGCATTGCCTTCGATGGCCGTCACCGGCCCGATGTGCGCGGCCAAGCCGGCGCTGTGCAGGAATGACTGGCCGGGACACGTGAGGTCCTGCACGCACAGGAACATGTCGCACTTCTGCGCCGCCGCCGCCATCAGCAGCGCCTGACTCTGGCCTTTGCACGCCTTCAATGCCACGCCGCTGTAGCCCTGCTCGCGCGCCAGCCGGAATGTCTCGTAATCCGTCAGCGACTCGTCAATCACCACCGGCTTCAACGCCGCTGCCGCATGCATCTTGTTTTCCGGATGCGCCTTCAGGTCGCGCGCCGTCGGCTGTTCCACATAGGCGACGCGGCTGAACGCCGCCGGGCCGCCTTCCTTCACGCGCCGCAGTACTTCCAACAGATAGTCCACGTTCTTGCACTGCTCATTGAAGTCGAGCGAGTAAACCCACCGCTCCACACCGCGCCGCGCTTGCGTTTCGGCAACGACACGCTCGATGGCCAGGATGCGGTTCACGTCCCAATCCGCGTTGTCGCCGTTGAGCTTGATCTTCAGGTGCGTGAGTTGATCCTTCACGATCCACTCGCCAAGGGTGTTTGGCAGACCGTCGTTCAACCGCTCCTTTACGTCGGCGTCGGTGAGCGGGTCGAGTGCACCGATGAGATGGTAGAGCGGCATCCGCGCCTTCGGCCGGCGGAGTGTATAGCGGTCGAGATAATCGCCGCCGAACGACGCGTCGAGGTAGCGTGCGATGTCGTGGTTCATCCACTCCGCGCCATAGCAGTCATAGACGTGCCTGCCGTGGACCTTGCCGTAGGCGTCATGCAAAGCCGCGTCAAACGGGCTGAATACCACCAGCGTGCAGAGCGTTGGCACCGGCTCGGCCAGCTTGTTGGTTCGGCTCACCTTCGCCGCGAGCTTCATGGCTTCCGGTTCCAATTCGTGGCTCAACTCCACCGGATGCGCGCAGAGGTCATAATCGCGCATCAGTCCGGCGATCTTCTCCGACAGGGCCTTCATTGCCTCCAGCCGATCCGCTTCCGGGATTGTCTTGCTGGGAAAGGACCAGACGCTGCCGAGTGGCATCGAGCCGCTGCCCTCGGCCTCACGCCCGGTGCGCGTGCGGACGCGGACGCGGACGTTTAACAGCGTGCAATGCGACACCGGCACACCGCCGAACTTCAACGGGGTGCGGTAGGCATGGTACTCAAAAGCGGTTGTGACTTCGCGAATGGAGATATCCGTCGGCAGAGCTTTCATGGTGGCAAAGAATAACGGACCCGCGGCCACAAATAAAGAACTGCGTCAACAGATAATGGTCAACCACCCGTGGTTTGGGCGGGTCCGCGGCCTCACTGCTTCCGCAACACCGCCTGGATATCAGCACAGTTCTTGGACCAGTCGGGGCGGATGGCAGCTTCCCAGACTTTCAAGTTGTCCAGTTGGGTGGATTTGCCGGCGATTGTGAACCCGATCATGTTCTTGGTGGGGTGGTTGACGCCTTCAGACTTGAGGTAGCCGACGGGTTGGTTATCAACGCTGAGCAGCATCTCGTCGCCGACGACTTCCACGCGGCCTTGGTGCCACTTGTCGGTGTCCAGGGCGATCTTGAACGATGCGGCCTTGTCCTTGATGCTTGCTTGAATCTGCTTCTTCTCTTCCGGAGACGTGTTGGGGTCCTTCATCTTTTCGTAGATTTCGTTCTTCATGTTCCCAAACTTGGAGTCGGCAAGCTGGGCGGAAGTGGGCGTGATGGTGGCGCGGATGATGTGCCCGGCATGGGCGCCCTTGTAGTTGCTGTCTTCCATCATGAAGTGGCAGCCCGTGGAACCATCGAACTTGAAGGAGAACTCAGCCACGATGTCCTTGTAAGTAAAACGCGGATCGACGTAGGCGTAAGCGCCGTGCTTGTCTTCGGGGTTTTCCGCTGCAACGACGACGTTGCCACGGATCTCCCAAAAACCCTTTCCCAACCGCCACTTCGGAGGCATCTCGCTGCGTGAGAAATCGTCCTCGAACAACAACTTTCCAGGTTTGCCAAGAATCGGCAGTTTCTCGGCGGCGGACAACTCCCTGGCGATATCAATCTGGGTGGCGATAAACTTGGAACTGCCTTCCTTGGGCGGTGTAAACGTAATGGTGACTGAATCGCCTCTCTGGATGTCTTTCAGTTCGCAGGGATGCCAGCCGCCACGGGTGATTCTCGCGCCCTTGATGGCAAAATGAATACCCCGCGAGTCCGATCTGCTCCTTGAAATACCGCCAGCCTTGCCGGCAGGAGATTTTGACGCGTTGGGATCGCTCTTCACGGTCAACCCGACAGGATTCATGTTGACCACCACGCCTTTGAAAGGACTTTCGATGCCGGTGGCATCGGGAGCAGGCGCCTGGCCTTCGACCTTCACATCAGAGACCATCAGACTCAGAACGGTCGACACGATTCCAACAGTCAGTTTCATATTTTTCATCGTCGTCACTCCTCTTGGCTGGCCGTCTCATACGACACCTGGCGCACCGTGTCCATTCAAACCACGATTCTGTACGCGCCTCGTCTGGCGCCTTACTTCGCCCCAAGACAAACCACCTGACCATCCAGTGTTGATAATAACAAGCGGCCATCGACGGCGGCCAACGCGTCCCAGGCAATCGGCGGCACATCCATCTCCGCCAACGTTTTGCCGTCAGCAAGATCAATCGCCGCCAGTCGTCCCTGGGCGCCAACGGCAAACAGAACGCTGTGAGTCAGCACCATCGCTGCAACCGGTTGCTTGCCCGCGGTGGAACCGAATGGCATGACCGACCATCGGGCATTTTTCGCCAAACGATCGCTGCGCCATAGCTCGCCGCCCTTCTTCTGTGCGCGTGCATAAGTCTCCCAACCCTTGAACCAATCCGTATTGAACTTTTCATCGCTGCCCGGGGCAAATGTGCGGCAAAACACGGTCTGTCGATCTTGCGAGCAAGTGAACAAGTCGTTGCCGCGGAAAACGGCCAACGGCCGCAGGTAAGGACGTTCCTTCCATCGTTCGGCTTCGTTACGCGGCGCGTACGACCAGGCGCCGCGAGGGAACCACACGCCGCCATCACGTGCGGTCATTTGCGAAAAACCACTCTTCGAGTCGCACGACATCGATCCTCCCGACCGATCAAACCTCCAACGCGACATGGCCACCTTGTTGTCTTCGAGACAAAGCAGGTCGAAGTTGTCGAATTCCAGCGCGGAAGAATCGTAGAAATTCTTTTGCGGCACTTCGTGCAACCGTTGCACCCATTGCGGCACTCCCGTGGCGTAGTTGACCGCAAAGACAAGGATGCCGCCATCGGCCAGCGGTTGTCGACCGGCAGCAAAGTAAGCAACGTCATCCGCCACCAAAACGCTCCCGGGCACCGGCCAGGGCGATTCCAGTTGTCCATAGGCCACGATCCGCTCATCGACCGGCGCAGCACGCAATCGCCAGAGGAGTTGTCCGTTGTCGGCCCGCAACGCGTAAACATAGCCGCTCTTGCTGCCGAAGAGACAGACGCCTTTGTGGATCGTCGGCGCGGTATCGACGCGGCCGTTGGCGGTAAATGCCCAACGAATGACACCCGTCTTCAAATTCAACGCAACCACCTGATGCGCGTCCGGTCTCGTAACAAAAACCGTCTCTCCCGCAACCACCGGCGGGCCCACCGGTCCGCGAATGAAATAGTTTTCCCGCCAGTCCTCGGTAATGGTCGTTTGCGGCCGGTCACCCAATGATTTGCTCCAAAGAATCTGCAGCTCTTTGGGGACCGCAGCTTCCGAGTATCCGCTCCGCCGGGCATCGTGCCGGTAGGATGGCCAGTCACGGTCCGGAGATTCGGGCGCAACTCCATCCGGCACCGTGGCAGTACCAGGTTCCGGCCTGAAACGCCGCACCCCAATGCCATCCATCGGATCGCCTTCGGCGCGAGCCGGCGCCAGCGCGCTGTAATCGCGCAACATCGGCCAGCAAATGCAATGTTTTGGAGAGGTGTAAATCAATCCATTGGCGGGAATCCAACCCGCGTCGCGACCACAGGCAGCCTTCGTAATTCGATTGGCATCGAGCTTGCCACTTTTGAGGTCGGTCAGGCTCAGCTCGCCAGACAACAAATACCGCGCGGTGGCCACAGGTGGAAAACAATGCGTTCGACCTGCCGGGAAGCTTTTTTTGACCTTGCCCGTCTTCGGATCGAGTCCCACGCACCTCGCCCTTCTGGCTCCAGTGACATCCAGGTCGGGTTTTTCGGGCTTGGGTTTGGCCACCGTGTTCTTTGCCTTGTTGTTTCCGGTCGCAACCGGTTCTGGTTTGGCAGGCTTCAACCCGGACATGGCGCTCTTTGGATCTTCGACCACCCAAATCAGGTCGTCGACGAACATCACGCGCGCCTGTTTCATATGCTGGCTGCCGGGAATGTAATCGCGGCTCCACAACAGCGCGCCGTCGGTTGCGGAGAGAATATGAATCGCATTGCCTTGTTTGTTATCATTGAGCGTTGACACTTCGCACGCGACCACACCGTCGTGGCAAACCAGATTGCTAACCTTCGGCAACCAATCGAAATCATTCTTGCGCCAGCGTGATTTGCCATCAGCAAGGTTGAGGCTCTCCAACATCAGCGCGGCGCCAGAAGAAGCCGGCCTCGCGATGAAATAGACCGCATCCTTCCCCATGACGACGAATCGCGGTTCGACCGCCTCGACCCGCCAGCGCAATCGACCTTCCGCGACATCAACAGCTCGCAAACCGGTCTTGTCAATTGCCAGCAACACGTCGCGTTCGACAAGAATACTCTGTGGCTGGCCCGCCTCCGCATATTCGCGCATCACTAGGCCGGCGGCTGCATCCAACGCCACAACCTTCTTGTCAGAGTACGCATAAAGTCGATCCTTCGTGGCAACCGGACGCACGCTGCCTGTCAAACCTTTGTAACTGAACCCTCCACTGGCAGGTGATGGCGTGAGTTTTGTTTCCCACAGTTTCAACCCATTGAACGAATCGCGCACCAGCACTCCGGCGTAAAAATTCCTGCCGCCCGCCGTCACCATGTTGCTGATTTCCTGCTGCGGACCATTGACCCATCGCACGCGCCGGGGCGGTCCAACCATGATGTCATTTGAAACAGGGTTGTTATCAGCACCGTGACGCGGCAGGGGCCATTGATCCATTCCGTTTGCCCGCGTCTTGCGCCCCATCCGCCAGCGCGTGTCCAACTCGACTGTTTTTCCGTCCTCCAAACCGGCGGTTTTCAGGTCCGCCTCGTTTGCGCAACGTTCGCTCACCCACAGCACACCACCGGGAACGAGCACGCGACACGCTTCGTTCAATTTCAGGCTCGCCGTATCACCGTTCACCAGCAGCACGTTCACCAGGTTCTCCGTGTACGGCAGGCGGCTCTGCGACAGTTGATCCACCGACACGACTCCATACAACCCAGCCTCGTGCAGTTGGGCCTGCAGCTTGGCGATCTGCGCCGGTTGCGGCTCCAGAATCTGCACCAGATAGCGGCCCGTCCTTCCCAAATCCTTCGCCAACTCGATGTTGACACCGCTGCCAGCCATCACGCACAGCCCGCCTGAACAACCCGTGATCCTGGCGAACATCTCCGCCCGCCCGCCCTCAACGCCGCCTGCAACCGCCGAAAGGTCGAGCGACCACAACATGCCCAGCATCATCGAAACCAGAAAGCGGCCAACCCTGCGCCGCTGATTGGATGCTGGCCGGAATACGGAAGCCATTAAAACTCGCATATGGGAACCTCCAGAACCTGCTTTTTGGAATTAGAATGACGATGGTCCTATCTCATGGCTCACAGGCACACCCGCATAAGAGAAAAGTCGTCGTCGAAGGTGCTGATCCCGTGGATGGAGCTGATGCTGGCCACAATATGGTCGAGATCGGTGACGCCCGGAGGCGTCGGCGATTCCAGGAGCTGCACGAATTCTTCATAGGACCACAGGGAACCGTCCGGACGGAAAACCTCATAGGCGCCGTCGCTGAAGAGGTACAGCTTGGAGTAAGGCTGAACATTGCAGGAGGCGCTTGTGAATTCAGGCTTATCGGTGGCGCCGATGATGGTTCCGCCCGTCTCCAGAAGGACTGGACGCGCCGAGGCGGCATCTTGACCGGTGATCAGCACGGCAGGTGGGTGACCGCCGGAGGCGTAAGAGATTCGCCGTTGTTTCCTATCGTAAACCCCGTACCAGATCGTGAAATACATATTATTATGTTTTTCCATCTGGAAACTCTCGTTCAAGGCCGCCAGCACCTCGCCGGGTTGAAGGAAATCTGTGTGCGGGAGGGTGCGCGAGCGTATGACGTTCATGGCGGAGATGGAGAGCAAGGCCGCGCCCACGCCGTGACCGCAGACGTCGAGAACGTACATGACGAGATGATCCTCATCGAGCCAATGATACCCGAGGGCGTCACCGCCAAGCTCTGTTGATGGGAGGAAACGACACTCAGCCGTTATCTCGCCCGTCATCGGCGCAGGCAGAAGCGACTGCACATAAGCGGCAGCCTCCGCCAGCTCGGCGGCCAACTTCTTCTGGCTCTCCATCAGGGCGCGATACGCCTCGTTGCGCTGGAGTTGGGCGATGTAGCCGGCCGAGTGGTGCCGAATTCGGGCGATCAACTCGACCTTGTCCGGCAGCTTGACCAGATAGTCGTTGGCGCCCAAGCCAAACGCCTCGGCCTTGGTCGCAGGCTCTTCCTTGGTCGAGAGCACGATCAGGGGGATGTCGCGGGTCTTGGGGTTGGCGCGGTAAAACTTGACCAACGTGAGGCCGTCCACTTCCGGCATGACGAGGTCCTGGAGAATGACTGTGGGAGAGATCTCCGTCGCCATCTTCACCGCTTGGGTCGGATCGCTGCAGTAGTGGAAGTTGATGTCCTTGTCCGCCAGCAGCATACGGCGCACGGCCTCTCCGATCATGGCTTGGTCATCCACAAGGAGGACATTGATGGTGTGTCGGGTCAGCGGGGTTATGAGGCTTGGACCCGGGTCTTGCATTGAGGGGGTGGCAGGCTGTGTCATGGTGAACTCTCTTTCACTCTCAGGGGTGGTTGATTGAGCACATGGTCAACAACAGCGGAACCGATACCGGTCAACGGCAGCACCTGATCGACCGCGCCCAAATCCTTGGCCGCCTTGGGCATTCCGTAAACGATGCTGCTGCGTTCATCTTGGGCGATGGTGAACCAGCCAAACTTTTTCAGACGGAGCAGCCCTTCCGCACCATCGCGGCCCATGCCAGTCAGCAATACGCCCACACCGGTGTAAGGCCAATAGGCGGCCGCACGCTTGAAGAAGACATTGACCGAGGGTCGGTAGAAGTAATCAACCGGGTCGCGGCTGTAGTCGAGAGTCAGGTCCGGCGCCATGATCAGATGGTCGTTGGTGGCGGCCAGCCATGCGGTGCCCGCTTCGGGGCGGCATCCGGGAACGGCGGGCCGTACATGAAGGTTCGTTCGTCCATCCAGCCACTTCGCGAAGTCGTCGGCGAACTGCACATCGATGTGTTGAATAACGACGAAGGCTGCCGGAAAGTCCTTCGGAACCGCGGACAGCACCGTGGCCAGAGCTGTGGGGCCACCCGTCGAAGCCCCAATCACAACGAGGTGCATTCGTTGTTCAAGAGGCTTTCTGGCTGGCGGAGCGCTCGACACGATCGTCCTCGATATGGTCGTCTTCGATGTGGCAGTCTTTGAACCAATCAAGTGACCGATACTCTCGATCTTGGCGAGCAATTCCTGACCGCCTTGCACGCTCCCGCCTGTTCCGAGGACGGGTGTGTTTACGGCGTCCAACGCGCCGTGGCCCATGGCTTCAAAGACGAGGGAGACATTGCCTTCCACCGTTGCCGTCACCACGAGAATCGCGCAGGGCGAGTTACGCATGATCCGGCGGGTTGCCTCCGCGCCGTTCATGATCGGCATGATGAGGTCCATGAGGATGATGTCAGGCCGGTCCGCTTCGCACTTGCGCACGGCCTCTTCACCATCGCGGGCAATCCAAGCGACGGTGTGCTCCGGGCAACTCAGCACAGAACGCCGGAGAGCTTCCACCGCCATCAACACGTCGTTGACAATGGCAACCCTCATTGCTGGTTTTCCCCGATCAAGTCCACAACTGCTTCCAGAAATGCTGCGTCGTGAAATCCGCTCTTGGTAAAGTAGTAGTTCGCCCCGACTTCCAAGCCTTTCATGCGGTCTTCCTTGCGCTCCTTGTAGGAGACCAGCATCACAGGCAGGGCGCTAAGCCGGGAATCCTGACGGATGCGCTTCACCAGATCAAAGCCGTTCATCCGGGGCATGTCCACATCGCTGACCACCAGGCTGTATTGCCCCGAATAGAGGCTGTTCCAACCGTCCATGCCGTCCACGGCGACGTCCACCTCATACCCGCGGTTTTGGAGGAGACGCCGCTCCATTTCACGAACCGTGATGGAATCATCGACGACGAGGATGCGTTTCTGTTTCTTCTGGCCCAAGGAGCCGGAACTGGATCGAATCTTTTCGAGTCGCCGGCCGGAAAGCAGGTTCTGGATGGAGCGCAACAGATCCTCCGCGTCCAGGATGAGCACGGGCGATCCGTCCTCCATCAATGATACGGCACTGAGATCCTGCACCTTGCCCAGACGAAAATCGAGGGCCCTGACGACCAACTCCCGCTCTCCAAGAAAACGGTCCACTTTGATCCCATAGCACGCCTGCTCGTCGCTGATGACGACGACAGGCCACTTCTTGTCTTGGACAACCTGTCCGGCCAACCCCAAGACTTGCCGGGCATCCACCAGCCCGACATTCTTTTCATTCACGCTGACATATTGACGGCCCTCGACCGTCTTCACCTCGGATGGCGTCACGTCGAGCAGCCTCTCAATCCTGCCGAGGGGGAAGGCGAACGGGTCGCCTGAAATCTCGACAACGAGGGCGCGCATCACCGACCGCGTCACAGGCATCTCGAGGTGGAAATGGATGCCGCGGCCAAGATGATTCTCGACGCGCACTGAGCCGGTCACCTCATGCAGGTAGGTCCGGACAACGTCCAGACCGACGCCGCGGCCCGAGACTTCGGTGACACGCTCGGCCGTGGAGAAGCCCGGCAGAAACAGAAAATCCAGAATTTCGGCTTCGGAGAGGCGGCTGGCCGTGTCCTCGGCCACAAGGCCCTTGGTCACGATCTTCTTCCGCATCTGCTCGATGTCAATCCCCCGTCCATCGTCCGACACCGTCACTGTCAGGCGACCCGCACGATGCCGCGCCTCCAGCTTGAGCGATCCCTCGGCGCTCTTGCCCGCAGCCAGGCGTTCCGCCGGCAATTCCAGCCCATGATCTACAGCGTTCTGCAGGAGATGGGTCAACGGCGCCTCAAGCTTGTTGAGAATGTCCCGGTCCACCTGCGTGCTCTTGCCGAGAATCTCAAACTTCACATTCTTGCCCAGATGCTTGGACAAGTCGCGGACCAGACGGGGGAACCCCGTGACGCCGTCGGCAAAGGGACGCATTCGACTGGCAATAGCCTCACGGTAGAGCCGGTCAGCCACGTTTGTAAGTTGGCGTGCGATCAGGTCGAACTCCTCGATCCGCTGCATCACCAATTGATGGAACGACTCGGCCTTCTCGGACACCTCGCGCTGCGTTTGGGAGGATCGGCTTCTCGACGACAGATCTTCCTGGGACTTGTCGGCGTTCTTGACCAAGCGGAGCAGTTCAGCATGACGGCTCTTCAATGCTGCAAGAGCCGTCGTGAAGGCCTCAAGGCGATGCGCCTGCACGGCCGATTCCCCGGCGAGACCCATGATGCGGCTCAGGTGTTCAGCCGAAACCCTTACGCCCCGATCTTGTGCATCCGCGCGCGCAGCCTCTGGAACTGCTGCAGGTTTGGCCGCAGAAGCCGCAGGCTCCGCCACCGCTTCGGGCTTCGGTGGCTTGGAAGGGGTTGACGGCGCAGGCGCCGGGCTGGGCGTGGCGGGCGGAGGTGGCTCAACCTTCGAGACCGGAGGGCTCGCTGCCGCCGGGGCTTCCTTCTTCTCAGAAACCGGTGCCGCGGTTTTTGCGGCCTCCAGACTGCTCAACAGACTATCGACCTCTGTCTGGTGGTCGGTTGTCCACTTTTCGAACTCCGTGTCGGACAACTTCGACATTTGGGCGAGCGTGTCCACTCCCTTCAACAAGATGTCGGCTTGGTCCGAGCCGATGATTATTTGTCCCTTTTGCGCAGCGACAAAACAATCCTCCAGAGCGTGCGCCACCTTGACCACCTGAGTCAGCCCTACGATCCGGGCGGCGCCTTTGACGGAATGCGCGGCTCTCATCAGACGCTCGAGCCACTCCTTGGATGTGGGGTCTTTCTCGATCTCCAGAAGGCCCTCGTTGAGGGTGGCCGTTTGCGTCTCGGCCTCTGAACGGAACAAGTCCATCATCGAGAAGTTGCTCAGATCCTGGTTGCCGGCGGCCGTCATATGACACTCCTTGAAAGACCGTTGAAGACCGGGGTCTCGTCAAGCAATCCGATCTTCTTTCCAGCGACGTTCAGCAACCCTTGCGTGAATTTCTGAACGGACTTGGCCACAGTGGAAGGGACGCTTTGCACATCTTTCTCGGTGTAGGAAATCAGACCGTGCACCTCATCCACGGGGAAGACCCAACTGATGTTGTCCCTTCTGACCACACAAAGCCGAGGATTCGTCCTTGGGGATTCGGCGCCTTCCGGACTTTCGCTCTTTTCGACACCGAGCAGGTTGCTCAACGATACGCAGAGATGTATTTCCCCGCGCACGCTCACCAGTCCCAGAAGTATCTGGTTGCTGCGATGAGGGATGTGTCTCACCGGGCGCACCCCGATCACCTCCACCCAACAGTGCACCGGCAGCGCGAGCCATTCCGACATCAATCGGAAGACCTGAACGGATTTCTCGTCGCGGCTGACAGTCTCTCGTTCCTGTGCCAGCAGCGCCGCCCACTCGGCCAGATATTCTGGCGGCGCCTCGCGGTTGAGCAATGCCCGCCCTTCCAAAGAGAAGGTCGGGCAGTCGCGGCAATGCCCCAACTCGCTCAACTTGGGGCATGAGCGGTCACCCCTGACTCCTATGGTTTTCCAGCACGCGTTCTTCACAACGTCCTCGTTTGCCCTTGAAGGCGGGCCGCCCTGTGCCGCAGCACCTCAGCGCCCGCCGAATCTCCTCGGTGTTCCCTGATCAACGACAGATGAACGATCGCATCGTAGCATTGCTCGTCAAGGTAGATCGCCCGGTTCAAGCACTCTTCCGCTCGTTGAAAGCTCTCCATCCCATGCAGCACGATCCCCAGCAGGCAGTAGGCGTCGGCATTCGCGCCATCTTCGCAGAGCAGCCGTTCGCACATGGCTGCGGCTTCCGGCAATCGTCCCTGGTCAGCCAGTTGCCGCGCTGCTGCAATCGAATCCCTGGGTTTGGGGACTTCGCGCGGCGGCTGTTCGGTTCTCTGAGGTGTGCCCGGCTTTTTCGGCGCGATCCGAACCGGGGGAGGGAAAGAGACCCTCGAAG
This sequence comes from Verrucomicrobiota bacterium, assembly GCA_016235595.1. Lineage (GTDB taxonomy): Bacteria > Verrucomicrobiota > Verrucomicrobiia > CAIQCK01 > CAIQCK01 > CAIQCK01. The sequence continues at coordinate 46,842 of JACRJX010000030.1, read as the reverse complement.
GAATTCCCGCCGCCGCGCCGGCCCCAATCGCCGCAGGGCCGGGTTCCACCTTCCGAAAATAAAAGGCCCCGCGAGGATTCAACGGCACAAACCGCTCCCTCGGGAAACACGACGTCTCGGCATGGCCGACGAAAAGCAAACCGTTCCGGGCCACGAGCCGCTCAATGACGCTCGTGACATGCGCGCGCGCCTCCGTGCCAAGATAGATCAGCAGGTTTCGACAGAACACAACATCGTACGGTAGCTTGTTCGCCAGGATATGCCCATCCAGAAGATTCCCGTGGATGAAACACACTCCCTGTCGGGCTTGATCTTTCAACACGTACTCGTTCCCCACGGACTCAAAGAAACCATTGCGCAACGACGCCGGGACGCCACGGAAGGAATACTGGGTGTAGGCCGCGCGCTCGGCCTTGCGCAACGAAGTGCGGCTGATATCCAGCGCGTCGATTTCGTAATCACCTGGCTTCAGGCCAGCCTCCAGGAGCGTCATGGCGATGGAGTAAGGTTCCTCACCGCTGGAACAAGGGGAACTCAGAATCCGCAAAGGCTTGGCGCGCCGTGCCGGGATCCATTCGTCGCGCACGTAGCGGCCGAGAAAGGTGAAGGAAATCTTGTCGCGGAAAAAAGAGGTTTCCGGTATCACCACCGCCTCGACGAAAGCTTCCATCTCCTGCGGGGAAGATCTGAGCTTCTCAAGATACTGTTCTTCGTCCTCCAGGTTGCAGACAGACATTCTGTTGCGGACGGCGCGGGCAAGTTCCTTGTCGCCCAGCACGCGGGGGTTCATTCCCATCATCTCTGCCAGCAGTTGTCCAAACCGCATCATCATTTCGTGCTTCCGCCAGATGGATTCCCGTCGAACAACAATCGCTCAACCTCGACAGGCAGCAGGTGCTCGGGGAGGACGCACTGGACCATGCCGCCCTCGTCGAGTGTAATGGTTCCCAGATAGGGGGCCTGCCCGGCCACCACCCCCGCAGCCACAAAGTCAGACGCTTCCTTCTTGACCGCATCGGTCACCGCTTCTGCGATGAGGCCCAATACTTTCTTGGCGCCGCTCTTGAGGGTGTAGTTGATCAGGATAATCCTTGTGCTCAACCGTTCCGAGCAGGGGGCGCCCACGGTGAGCATGCCGAGGTTCAGGACCGGGATCACGACACCGTGATAATTGAACAGGCCAGCTACATAATTGGGCGTGCCGGGTTGAGGCCGGAGCGGGAGGCATGGAATCACTTCGATGACGTGCGCGGCTTCCAGCGCATACTGTTCCTTGCCCAGTTTGAAAAGGATGAAGAGCATAAACACTTTGGCGCGGGAAGGCTCATCGCCATTCCCGAATCCTATAACTTGAATCTTGCCACCTCTTCCTGCAAGGACCTCGCGGCCTCGCGCAACTGTTCTGTCGCCGCGTTTGATTGTTTCACCGACTCGCTTGTTTGCTTCGCCCCCTCGCTCAAATGCACCATCGCCTCGCTGATTTGCTCAGCGCCCTGCGACTGCGCCTTCATCCCCTCATTCACCTTCTCAAACTGCCCCGTCACTTCTTCCACCCTCTCAATGATCTGGCTCAATTGCTCGCTGATCTCCCCCACCGCCCTCACGCCCCGCTTCATCTCCTCGTTGAACTTGTCCATCTCCATCACCCCCATGGTCACGGAACTTTGCATTTCCTTGGCCATCGCCCCGATGTCCAGCGTCGCCACCGCCGTTTGGTCGGCCAGCCGCCGAATCTCCCGCGCCACTACCGCAAACCCCAGTCCGTATTCCCCCGCCTTTTCCGCCTCAATCGCTGCGTTTAGCGAAAGCAGATTTGTCTGATCTGCAACCTTCGTGATCGTCGTGACCACGCCGTTGATATTCCCTGCTTTTTCGCTGATGACCGATAGCTTCGACGAGATGGACGCCGTCGCTGCGGCCAGCTGTTTCATCGTGCCCTCCATGTTCCCCAGTCCCGTCCGCCCGCTATCGGCCAGTTGCCTGGTCCCTTCCGCCGTGCCCTTAACGCCTTCCATTGTCCCAGCCAGTTCCTGCGCCGTCGCGGAGATCTCCTTGACTGTTGTCACGATCCGCGCTGTTGACGTCTCGAACTCCCCGACTGTTGCCTCCTGTTGTTTCGACGCGGCCGCAATCTCGACCGAGGTGGACACCAGTTGCGCGCACGACTTCTGCACTTGTTCCAAGAGGGAGGCGAGATTTGAGGTCATCGTGGAGATGGCGTTCAGCAACTGTCCGCTTTCGTCGTGGCACGAGACGGCATCCGACGAAGACTGCGATGCTGTTTTCCGGCTCATCGCCGCCAGATCCTTCTCGATAGCCGGGATGGCCTGCCTCGCATTGGCGATATCGCCCTTGGCGATCCACTCAGCGACTTGAACCGCCCGGCTGATCGGCTTGGCAATGGCGCCCGCAATTGCCCTGAGGCTAAGCAACACACCCAGGGCGAAGATTGTGCAGAGGACGATTTGCTTCCACATCAGGGCCGAAGCCTTCGCAACGACCTTCTTCTCCGGGACCTGGATGATCACAGACCAGGGCGTGTCGGTCTGACCGAGTTTGATGGGAGCAAAGGCCGTCACCATCCCATCGGCCGTCCTGGCTATTTCCTGCGCCCCCTGTATGGTCTTCAGAAATTCATCCGATTCATCTCCAAACGCCGCTTTCAGAGGCTTCCCGATGATCATGGGATTCCCACTGGCCGCTGCGACCAACCCCTTGTGGCTGATGATGAAGACCTTGCCGGTCTTGTCGAAGATGTCCTGCTTATCGACCAAGCTCTGCAGAAAATCCAGCGACAGGTCTACTCCCGCCATTCCATAATGTGTGTTGCCGGCCATCACAGGCACGACCAGCGAGGTCATGAGCGTAGGCTTGCCTTGTACGGGATAGATATAAGGTTCGATGATACACTCCCGTTTCGTCTCGCGGGGCAGGAGATAGTAATCCCCCTTTCGCGAACCCGTTAAGTCCCGTGTTGTGTCTTCGTATCCCACCAAGGGTTCCACGACGATCTTGCTTTCCTTGTTTCGGCTCCAATACGGAACATACCGGCCGGTGGAGTCAGAACCGGGACTGTTCACAAATTTTGCGTCCTGGCGATCGAAGGCGTCAGGTTCCCAGGCAGTGTAAACACCCACAAAGTCCGCGTTCCTCTCCAGCGTCGTTTTCAGCATGGAATCCACGGTCTCACGCGTCATGCTTGCGCGGGCCGACTTGATGGTGGAGAGCGCGTTCGCCAGCGTTCGCGCTGTGTCGAGGGCGCCACTGATTACAACGACGATCTCATTCGCATTCTCCTTGGCCGTGCTGAAGACGTTCTGCTTTGCGCTGTCGAGAGCGATGGTGCGGGTGGTCATGGACGTATAGACCACGACGATGCCCAGCGTGCCGAACATGCAGAGTCCGACCCACAAGAGAATCTTGTTTCTGATGGATCTGCGACGCATGGGCTTCCTGTTCTGGTCGAACTAGACCTTGAATCGCGATGTTTCCGTCTGCAACGCCCGCGCGGCTTCACGCAACTGCTCTGTGGCCTCGTTCGATTGCTTCACCGACTCGCTCGTCTGCTTCGCTCCCACACTCAACTGCACCATCGCTTCGCTGATCTGCTCAGCCCCTTGCGACTGTGCCTTCATTCCCTCGTTCACCTTCTCAAACTGCCCCGTCACCTCTTTCACCTTTTCGATGATCTGGCCCATCTGTCCGCTGATATCCCCCACCGCCCTCACGCCCCGCTTCACTTCCTCGCTGAACTTGTCCATCTCCATCACACCCACCGTCACCGAGCTCTGCATCTCCTTCACCATGGTCTCAATGTCCAGCGTTGCCACGGCCGTCTGGTCTGCCAGCCGCCGTATCTCCCGCGCCACCACCGCAAACCCAAGCCCGTATTCACCCGCTTTTTCAGCCTCGATCGCCGCGTTCAGCGACAGCAGGTTCGTCTGATCCGCCACCTTCGTGATTGTCGTGATGACGCTATTGATGTTCCCTGCCTTCTCGCTGATCACCGAGAGTTTGGATGAAATGGACGTCGTTGCTTCGGCCAACTGCTTCATCGTCCCCTCCATATTACCCAGGCCCGCCCGCCCACTGTCGGCCAGTTGCCCCGTCCCCTCCGCCACCCTCTTGACCTCATCCATCGTTTTGGCCAGTTCCTGCGCCGTTGCTGAGATCTCCTTCACCGCCGTCACGATCCGCGCCGTCAACGCCTCGAATTCCCCGACGGTCGCTTCCTGCTCCTTCGACGTCGCCGCAATCTCCGTCGAGGCAGACACCAACTGCACACACGATTTCTGAACCTGCCCCACCAACGAAGCCAGATGCGACGTCATCGTAGCAATGGCTGCCGATAACATTCCCGTCTCATCACCCCCACGCCGTCCTTCCTGCGGTCCCGCCGCCTCCGTCTGTGATACTCCCATGGCCGCCACTTCCCGTTTTGCCTCAGCCAGATCCCCTCGCGCAATGATTTGAGCCACGTCGGCTATCTTCCGGATGGGCTTGGCGACAGCGCCCCCCAAGAAAAGAGCAAGGATGGCCGCAGCGACCATGAACAGGCCACCGGTAATGATGGTATTGGCGATCAACTTGCTGATCGCGCTCTCGACGTTCTGGTAAACTCCATGATACTCGTCATCGTAAACCCCGGCATCGATGATCCAATCCCAAGGCTCGTAATAAATCAGGGCAACGCGTTTCATTCTCGGCACTGCCTCTCCCTTGTTTTGCCATGGATACTGGTCAAAGAAGACCGTTCCTGGCGGGGTCGCCAAGGCCTTGTCCACAACGTCCTTGATGATGGCCCGGTTGTTTGTATCCCGCGTGTCGATGATATTTTCCCCGTTTCGTTCACCGGCTTTGGAGAGGACGTAGCATCCCCGCTGGTCCCCCTTGGCGCCGATGACGCACACGTAGCCCTCTTTTCCTACCGCGATGGACTGAATAGCGTCGCGAATCTCCTTGAGCACGTCGCTCATATCCCTGCCCACGTAGACCATGCCGATGATTTCTTTCTTATCGGCCCCCTTCCAAATAGGCTCATACACGGTTTCTTGGAACTTGCCGACGACCTGTGCCATGCCGGAGTATGTCTCGCCTTTCAGCACCTTCGCCAAAACCGGATTGTCCGTGCCGTCCGGCATCTTGCAGGGAATATAGGTCCCGATCATCCGTTTGCCCTCCTCGTTCCGAACGGTGGTGCATACGCGGATCATATCCCCCTCGGCGTTCATGCGCTGGAAGATGGTGCAATACTTCTGAGAGTACCTGGTGATGACATCCACCACGGGTGACTCGACGCCTAATTCGACATTTTGCCCCAACCATACATCGCCCACCATCATCTTCGGGAGCGAAACATCCGTCACCTTCTGCGTGAACTGATTGCGCGCCTTCCAGATCACGGACTCCTTGCCGAGGGCAATGCCGCCTGAACGACTAATCTCTTCCTCCGCCCCTTTCAGTGTTCCCAGAAGGTGCCGGGTATTCCCCTCCCGAACCGTCTTGCACATCAAGTAGACCTGTTTGACTGTCTTCTCGACCTCAGCTTGAGCAAACGTGTTCATGTGACTCAGAACACGCTCCTGTAGCGGATTCTTCTCAAAGATTGTCAGCGTGATCGTCGCGACCAAGGGCACCAAGGCCGCCAGCACGGCCAGCCCGACTACTTTGTTCTTCAGCGAGAGCTTCATGACTTTCTCCTTCAGGTTTACCGTGCGACCGCAAGAACTGTAATATGCCGGTCAAAGGCTTTGAAAGCAAAAACCGGCAGCCACCCCCTGCCCCACAGTCGGCGCTTCAGAAGCGAACACAACATGCGGGTTCTTTTGATGGTGACAAATGAAGCGATCGCAGGATGTCAGCCAACCGTTTCACGCTGCTTGACGACAGCGCGAGACAGAGAAAGCGTGACTGGCAGGTCTGTGCGCCTGGTCCATGCTGCCGAGCCGCATTTCACCAACACGGTGATTACAGAGCGTTCTTGTAGATCTGAACGATGTCGCCAAGCGTGGCCAGCCGCGGGTTGGTGAAGCTGCAGGCGTCCTTCATGGCGTTTTCGGCCATCAACGGAAAGTCCTTTTCCTTGACGCCCAATTCCTGCAGTCCGGCAGGGATGCCGACGTCCACGGAAAGCTGCTTGATGGCCTCCAACGCGCGTTCGGCGGCAGCGCGTTGAGACAGGCCATCCACCGGTTCGCCCATCGTTTTGGCGATCACGACGAAACGATCCAACTTTGCAATCATGTTGAACCGCTCCACGTGTGGCAGAAGGATGGCGTTGCAAACACCGTGCGGCAGATCGTAGAACCCGCCAAGTTGGTGTGCCATGGCGTGAACGTTGCCCAAGCTCGCGTTGTTGAACGCCATGCCGGCCAGAAACTCAGCGTAGGTCATGGCATCGCGGGCCGCGAGGTCCTGGCCGTTGGCCACAGCCGCGCGCAGGTTGCCGGCGATCAACTCGATGGCCTTGAGCGCGCATGCGTCAGTAATCGGCGAGGCGATGGTGGAAACGTAGGCTTCCACGGCGTGCGTAAGCGCGTCCATGCCGGTGGCAGCGGTTAACTTTGGCGGCATGCCGACCATCAGCAGTGGATCATCTACTGAAAGCGTTGGCGTCACGCGCCAATCCACAATGGCCATTTTCACCTTCCGGCGCGTGTCGGTGATGATGCAGAAGCGCGTCATCTCGCTGGCTGTGCCGGACGTCGTGTTCACGGCAATATACGGCGGCAAGGGTTTGGTGGATTTGTCCAAGCCCTCATAATCGTGAATGGCTCCGCCGTTGCTGACCAGCAACCCGATGCCCTTGCCGCAGTCGTGCGGACTGCCGCCGCCAAGGGTGATGAGGGAGTCGCAGCCGTTCTTCTTATAGACCTTCACACCGGCCGCGACGTTGGTGTCCGTTGGATTAGGAACGGTGTCGGCGAACACGGTTGGCTTGAGACCTTCCGCACGAAGCAAAGCGCAGATCTGTTCGCCCATGCCGGTTTGCACAACGCCCTTATCGGTGACCACCAGGGGTTTGGTCATGCCGAGAATCTTGGCGCGCTTGCCGATTTCCTTGTGGCAGCCGATGCCCATCAGATTGACCGGGGGAATGAAGAACGGGAATGTCTGCGTTGTCATGGATAACCTCCTTGTTGCATTCAGGAACTTCTTCTCTAACGTTCGACTGGCGATAAGCGCAAAAATAAGGTGTCACCCGTGGGCAACTCAAGCTGAATTCGCCCAATGGTGACAGCACGAGGCATTGTCTCGTGCTATCGACCGCAGTATCTTGCCGGCTGCGTCGTTCGACGCCGTTCAGTCCAAATGCTGGAGGAAACGCTTCGCGCCCTCTACGAAAGGAGAGAGCGGCGGCACTTCATTCGGATCGATGATGCAGTCAATAACGGTTGTCTTGCCTGAAGCAATCGCTTGTGGCAGGAGCCGCTTCAGTTCGCCGGGCTTCTCCACAGTGTACCCCACTGCGCCCAAGCCCTCCGCCACTTTCGCGGCGTTGATCTTGCGGAACCGGGTGGCAACGGTGTTCTGACCCAGACTGAAGGTCTGGAGATCATGCACCAAACCGAGCTTCTGGTTGTTCAGGATGATGAAGACGACCGGGATGTCGTTGTGGACCGCCGTGGCGACTTCCATGCCGTTCATGAGGAAGCAGCCGTCGCCGGCCAGACACACCACGGGACGGCGGCCAGCCGCCAGTTTGCCGCCAACCGACGCCGAAATGCCATAGCCCATGGAGAGCATGCCAAACGGCGTGATGACCGAGCCGGGCCGTCGGAACTTCATGTAGTGAGTCACCCAGTTGATTGAGTTGCCCACGTCCACAAAGAGAATCGCATCGTCGGGCAGCGTCTCCTGCAGTTCCCGAACAAGGCGCTGAGGTTTAAGCGGCACACTGTCGGAATCCATTTTCTCCGGATTGAGGCACGTGCCCACCTTGTCTCGAAGGTCCGCCACAGCTTTCACCCGATCCTCCCATTTCGTCTGACTCGTGGTGAGATGGCGCAGCACGCGGAAACCAATTTCGTTGATGATGGTGCGGGCGTCGCCCACCAGCGGAATCTGCGTGGGGTAGTTCTTGCCCATCTCCGCCGGATCGATGTTGACGTGGATGAGGCACTTCGATGGCGCGAGACGCGGGTCCCACGACATGGTGGTCATCTGGTTCAAACTTGCTCCCACGACGAGGAGCACGTCCGTCTCGCCGGACTTGAGGTAGCTTTCCGCCAATGGCGAGCCGCACAGACCCAGCACGCCCAACGCGAGCGGATGGTCCTCGGGAAATGCGCCTTTGGCCTTGGGCGTGGTGGCCACAGGCAGGTTCAGCATCTCCGCAAGTTCCTTGATGTCCTCGCAAGCCCCGGAGGAAACAGCGCCGGAGCCCACCAGCATGGCGGGGTGCTTGGCCTGAACGAGTTGTTCGGCGGCATCAATCACCAGCCGCCGATCGAAATATTCCACCGGCACGCGGATGGCGGTCGTGGCCACGGTGTCAAATTCGATCTCGGCGGTTTGAATGTCCTTCGGGAAGCTGAGATGAACCGGCCCCTTTTTGCCGGTCATGGCGGTGCGCAGCGCGGCCTGCAAATCCTCAACCGCCTTGTGCTTCGAAATGATCATGCTCGAGTGTTTGGTGATCGGCTCGAACATTTTCACCGAATCCACGCCTTCCTTGGACGAATCCTGAAAGGCGCCTTTGCCATACACGGAGGTCTCGACTTGGCCGGTGATGACGAGGATCGGCACGTTGTCCATGTAGGCATTGGCCACACCGGTCATGAGGTTGGTCGCGCCGGGACCCGAGGTGGCGAAGCAAGCGCCAAACCCGCCTTTGACGCGCGCATAACCGTCCGCCATGAAGGCTGCACCTTCCTCGTGCTTGGCCAGAATGGGCCGGACCGCCTTGTTGCGGTTCGTTGCGCCCAACAGTGGCACGATGGTGGTGCCTGGAACTCCGAAGATGTACTCCACACCTTCGGCCTCTAGAAACTTCATGACGACGTCGGCGACTTGGGTTTTCATAGGGTGGGCAGGGTCAGCGGTTAGGATGCGTTCCGCGCGGCTTCTTCGACGGACTCGAACACAGGAATGATATTGGTGAATCCAGAAGTCTCCAGGACCTCATAGACATATCCGGTCCGGGCACACACAATCAGCAATTGGCCTCCGGCCTTTTTCAGGGGCTTGGTAACAATCAACAACACGCGCAGGCCGGCGCTGGAGATATACTTCGTGGCCGCGCAGTCGCAAATGATATTGCGCGCTCCGCTGGCTACGACTTCCTGAAGGGCAGCCTCGACATCACGAGACGTGAGGGAATCAATCCGTTCGATCAGCTTGACGACAGTGGCGTTGGGAAGTTTTTGTGTTTCCATGGTTTACCTCGATCAACTCGCAACAAAAAGAACGCGGACGACATTAGATTTTCCGCGGCGAATGTGAGCTACTCTCCATATAACTTGGATGCAAGCAAGGAAAATTTTGGTCAATTACGAATTCCGCTGGTTCACAAGCACGTTGTTATAAGGACGCCAGATGTTTTCGCACGGGCGGCGCTGACCTTCTGAACTCAATACGTATCAGCGTCGAATCGCAATCGTCAGCCGATTGCGGCAGTCGCGGCGTTCGTAGCGCATCTCTTCGGCGAACCTGCGGACCAGATGGATCCCGAGGCCACCGGGCACACGCATCTCGGCTGGGAGATCGACGACCGAGTCCGGGACCTTGAGCGGATTGAATTCGTGGCCATCGTCCTCGAGAATCAGGAGAAGCCTTTCGGGCAGGATTTCCACGCCCAAGAGTATCTCGTGCGCGTTTGCGTCGTCGTAGCCGTACTTGAGGATATTGGTGGCCATCTCCTCGATGGCGAGGTTGGCGACGTGGACCGCCGCGCCGTTGACGCCGTTCTCCTCGATGAACCGCACGGCCTCTTCGGTTGCATGGTTCAGATCGGCCAGACGGTTCTGGAAACGTCTCTCGAAAACTTTTGACGGTTCGGTGCTCATTAGAACGTGAGATCTTGAACTCACCGTCCAGCGTGCAGAACCCTCCACGCCTCACGAGAAAGGCGAGTCACGCTTGCGACTTTCGACGGCGGCATTGGCAATATGGCTTTGATCAACACGGCCAGTCTATGAATCCCGCGATGAACCGACAACCAAAAAGAGCGTCGACCAGGTCAATGCGCCAGCACCCAGCCTTTGGCGCTCACTTCATCGGTTCTGTTGCGCTTCGACCCAATGCCCACCTTCGGGCATTGCGATCACGCGGTCGTGCGGCCCGCCGTGGGCCAGCGAAGACTTGTAATCGGGGTCGGCAGGTGGCATATATAACGCGCACGAACCGCAATAAGGAACCACATGAAACGCATTGCAGTTATCATCGCATCGTTGCTCGTTGTGTGCGCGCTCGACGCGGCTAACGCGCAGACGGGTAAGAGGAGCCGGGCGGGCGGGGATGGCTTCGCGATCGGGCAGGTGGCTCCGGAAATCCAAGGCAGAGACCTCGATAGCAAGCCGATGAAGCTCAGCGAGTTTCGCGGCAAGGTTGTCGTCCTTGATTTCTGGGGATTTTGGTGACCACCCTGCCGGGCTATGATCCCACACGAGCGGTCGCTCGTGAAACGATTGGAAGGAAAGCCGTTCGCATTGCTGGGCGTCAACAGTGATCAGGATAAAAGCGAAACGCGAAAGCGTTGTCGCAAAGAAGACATGACCTGGCGCAGTTGGTTCGATGGCGGAGGCGGCCCGATTGCCGCCGCTTGGGGTGTTCGCGCTTATCCCACCATCTATGTTCTCGACCACAAGGGCGTCATCCGTTTCAAGAACGTCCGTGGTGAGTCCATGGACAAGGCCGTGGACGAACTTCTGGCCGAGTTGCAAAAGAGCGGCGGCAAGTAGTCGCGCCGCCGCCCAGCCACGTTGCTGGGCGCGCAAACGCGAGGAGCGGGAGAGCAACGGCGTCTCATAAGAGATGGCGTGTGGTGCTTTGACGCCGTCACGGCGTTTTCTGGTTCTTCCCATGTGATCTTACATGGCGCCAATTTCTTTTCCGTTTTTCTGTCCTCTCTCCGTGTTGCTGGCATTTCTTCATCAAGGCGCGGCCTCAAAACTGCACCGCGCGTGACTGGCTATTCTATTGGCTGGACAGACACATATTTCCCGGTTGCCGAGTCGGGAAGGTGTGGTAAGATTGCTTCGGGTTCCCGCGGTTGGGAACCGGTTGAAGACAAAAGAAACAACAACCATCCACTGAAAGGAAACGCATGACAAAACTGCTGAGTTCATTGGCAGTTGTCGGGTTGGTCGCGGGATGCTTGGTCGCCACAGAGTTGGTGCCCAGCGCTCTTGCGGCCGATGCTGCAAAAGGTCGCGTCTATCTGATCGGTGTGCCTGGTGCCACCTGAGGGAGTTGTCCAGCGGTCGTCCGTGAGACGATCTCATCCCTGCCCGGCGTGGCCGAAGTCACATTCGATCGCGATACACTGACGGCCACCGTCACCATGAAGGACGACAAGTGCGAGCTCACCAAGAAAGCGGCCAATAAGGCCCTGCTCGGTAAAGGTGATCGTTACAAAGTCGATTCCTTCAAAGAGAAGAAGAAATAGCCCGCGGGCAGTTCAGTTTAAGCCGGAGGCGGCAGGTGTCGCCTCCGGCTTTCTTTTTGCCTTCGTCAAAATCGGTGAAACACCTGCAGTCGGTATCAGCTATCCTGTTCGCAGTAAGTGATGCCTCGTGTCGTTTGCACCGTAGCACGCGGCAAAAGCGATAGTCGAAACACTCATCCAGCCTCAATCCAGCCGCAATCTCAATTCATCACAAAGAAATCACTCGTCACCATCGGCTTCATCACGTTAGCGGCCCGCAGGCTTGATTCGTGCCGCAACTTCGTCAACCAACGCCCGCGCATTGTCGTAGAACAATGCAGTGATGGCTGGACGCGAGAGTTTGGCAGCGGTGGCGGCCTGTTGAATAGCGCGCAACTGCTCGTTGAGGAATGAGGTAAACTGCAACTTCTTCTTCTCGTCGCACAGCGAGAGCGACCACGGGCGCGGCGTGATGTAGGTGTATTGATGGTTGATCTCGACGGCCTTGCCCTGCGCGAGCGCGATGGGAATGTCCGATCCGTAAAGGACTTTGCTGATGGGAACCTGGCGAAACAGGTGGGCAATCACCTCCCAGTGTTGAACCATCGCGAGATCGAAGTAGAGGTTGGGAAGCTCACGCAGGTCGTCGAGAAATCCCGTGATGCCGCGCAGATAATAGGCGCGGCCGATGTGGGCAAGAATGATTTTCGCGCCCGGCCAGCGGACGCAGAGTTCGCGCAACTGGCGGCGGTTGAGCGGGTCTTCCAGCCGTTTGGAGCGCGGGATGTGGAGCATCACGAGCAGGCGGCGCTCGTGCGCAATGGCCATCGCCCAGTCGGGCAGCATCTCGGGAATTTCGGCGTTCGGGATGTCGTCGGGACGCGCGTAGTCGGGATACGGTTTGAAGCCGAGGAAGCCATGGCGGTCAATATCGGTGTTGACCAATGCGGCATTGTCGCGGTGCGGGTCGAGCAGGCGCAGCGGAAAGAAGCGATTGAAGTCCGCGCTGCCGCCGACGCAGGCGTTGTTGCGCCCGTGATTCAATTTCGGGTCCGGATAACCGAAACAAAGCGCCTCAACCTGCCGGCCGGGAAAGGCGAGTTCCAGATCGGCAGCCAGTTCTTCGTAAGTGTAGGAAGTGATGGGCACGCCACCGCAGGAGAACGGCGCGCCGGGCAGAAATCCATCCGTGGGCGTAATGTGGACGTGGGTGTCGAAGATTTTTGCGGGAACGAAGTCGTTCAGTTCCTCGCGAAAAATCCGCTGGTTGTAGTCGCGTTCTTCGGGAGTGCGCCAGGCATTCATGGTGGGTCAGGAAATGTTGCAGTGTTCGATCTTTAACAACTCGCTGAAGTGCGCCAGCGCCTCGACGTGATCGTCGAACATCAGGACGCTGTGGTGCGTGCCGCCGAGATGCGAGAACTCTTCGAGAAACCGCGCCAGCGGCATCGCGGGACGAATCCAGCCGCGCACCCAGCGATTCAGGTCGGGATGTGTGCCGTCGGCGAGCACTTCGACCGGCGCGGTGATGAGACGGAAGCTGTCGTTCGGACCGGGTGAGAGGTTCACCAGCGTTGCGCGTCCCGGTCGCGGGGCACAGGCGATCGTCGCCGGATTCAGCGCGGGGGTGAACGGGTATTCTTTTTCGTAGAGCAGCGGTTGCGCGGCGGCGACGGCGGGGTTGATTTCGCCCATGTGCGAGAGGAACAGCGATTGGCCGGCCCAGTCGGGACAGAACATCTCGGTGAAGGTGGCTGCTCCGAATCCCTGCAACAGCGCTCCGACGAGCGCGGCCGTGAGCGCGTCGCCTTCGCCGGCGTAGCCGGTCCCGCGCGCCATCGCTTTGCAGCATTCGAGGAACGGGACGGTGTTGACGGGACCGGTGGATTCCTTGAAGGCGAGAAAATTGAGACTGAACGCACCGAAGCCGCCGCGGTCGAGAAACCGGCGCAGGCCAAGCCCGATGCGGACAGAACGCGCGTGAACCGCCCCGTCGCATTTCACGCAGAATTGTTTCTGGTCGGCGGCGATCTCGGCGGCGATGGCATCTTTGCTGACGGCGTTGACAGCGTCGGCGAGTCCATCGGGTTCGATGTTCTCAACTGCAATGCCGAGAATTCGTTGGAGCACGTCGTCGGACACCGCGAAGTCGTCCATGCCCGGAAACACTCCGCCGATCCGCAGGACACGCATCGAGCGTAAACACTGCGCCGCCCGCGCCGCTCGAGCCGCCGCCGCGCACCGCTGGATCACGCTTGGATCGTCGAGATGGCCGGCGACGACGCGATACGGCTTGCCCAACCGTCGCAGCACCGACGCCAAATCCTGCAAGCCGTGGATGCCGTGGTTTTCCAGAAGGCGCATCGGGTTCACGTGACCGCCGAAGTCGCGGTCCGGCGTTGTGTCGAGCATGATGATGGGCAGCCGCGATTGGGCGAGCACCTCGGCGGATTCACCCGAGGGCGAGTAGGCGAGGTGCAGCGTGATGATTGCGTCCACGTCCTCCGACTCGAACCGCTCCACGGCACTCGCGAAATCCGGACGCGTCCGTCCGATGGGCGCAACGACGACATCAAGCCCGGCGCGACCGAGATGCGTCTGGACGTGCTCGACGAACGGCGCGACTTGGGCCGCAAGGTCCGGCAAGACGCCGTCGTAGAACTTCAAATACAAGGGCAGCAGTCCAACTTTGGGTCTCTTCATTTCTTCTCCGGCATGGTGAGCGCGTAGGGTTTGCCGGCCCGCACGTGACCGTAAAGGCGCTCAGACGTTTCCAAGTAAAGTGACCGGGCTTCCGCCAGCGCCTTCCGGTCGAGACCGGCATCGCAACGAACCGGCTCGGTGGCCGCGCGCGCGATCTTCGGATCGAAAGCGTAGAGACAACCCCGGGCGCCCATCAGTTCAGTTTCGATCACGCGATGAACCGGCAGCGGCGTGAACAACGCAGTGAACAACGACCGAATGTGCGCATTCTTCGCGGTGCCGCCGCAGAGCACGAGACTGTCAACCGCGCCTGACCCCGCAACGGGATCGAACACGCGGGCGAACTCGAAGGCCATCGCAGCGACCGCCGCGCGAAAGAAGTCGGCATGTGTCGTGGCCGGGCCGATGCCGAAAAATGCCGCGGAGCCGGTGTGCGCGGGACGGAGCGCGTTGGGGCGGTTGAGCCAAGGCAATGCGACGAGACCCGGTGGCGGCAGCAGTTGTTCGGACAGGATTCTGGCGGCCCGCGCGAGCGCGGTTTTGTGGTCGGTATGAACGAAGGTTGCGAGCGCCCAATCCAGAGTAACGTTGCCGGTCAGCAGCGGCATGATGACCAGCCGGCCTGTTCCGGTCGGAGCGGCGATGCACAGTTGGAACGGCGCTCCGCCACGACACGCGGGCGGGAGAACAAAATTACCGACCCACGCCGTGCCGAGCGAACATTCGAGCGGATGACGTGAGACATGGAACGCCGACAGATAGCCGGCCTCGTGGTCGTTGTAGGGACCGGCTACCGGAACGCCGGCGGGCAGCTTCAGCCAGGCAGCCGCGTCCCGCGTGAGCGGATGCGTCTCGTGTCCCCGCCGCAGCGGCGCGAAGAAGTCCGTCGGCAAACCGAGTTCAGCCAGCGGACGCGTGGTGAGCCGGTGATGTCGGGCGTCGTAACAGCCGGATTGCAGCGCGTGACAGGCGTCCTGCCGCCATTCACCGGTGAGCGCAAAATAAACGTGTTCGCCCGCGCCGACGCAGAGTGGATTGCCCTTGAAGAGTCGCGGCCACTTCTCGCGCAACCACTGCGCGCGGGCCAAACCCATGCCCGGTTCGTCGCGCAGCGAAAAGGCGCGCCACCAGCGCGGCGGAAACCTGGCGGCAATCTTGTGGAAGTGGCCGAAGGCGCGCGTGTCGTTCCACAGAATCATCTGTGTCGAGGGAACGCCGGTCTTGCGGTTGACGAGGATCGCGCTGCCGCCCTGCGTGGCGAGGCCGATTCCGCGCACCTTGGCCCAGCGGTTGCCGACTTGGTGGCGCAGTGAGCCGGCGACGGCGCTTAGCGCGCGGATGAGCGCGGCGGGGTCTTGCTCGCGCTTGCCGGTTTTGTCCACGTCGAGCGGGAGCCGCTGCCCGGTTTGCGCGAGCAGGCGTCCGCGCCGCGCATCGAACACGGCGGCCTTGAGCGAGGTCGAGCCAATGTCTATGCCGAGATACATATCAATCGGGATCAATCTTCACGACGGTTGCGTTGCGATGTGATTCCAGCGCCGCAGTCAGAATCTTGTGGTGCAGATGCGTCTCCTGCGGCGTGATGCAGCCGGCGAACTTGCCGGGCGTCTTGCGATGCACGAGTTCGCTGACGAACGACGCCCACATCTGGACGATGACGTCGGAGAAACCGGATTCAAAAATACCGCCGGTGATTGTCGGGAAAGTCATTTCGTGGCCCATGTCGAGGTGCTGCCACGGCTGTTCGCCGCCGCTGTAATCGAGCAACTGAATCGTGTTGGCCTGCTTGGTGGAGAAGCGGGCGGACCGGCGGGTGCCGAGCACTTCGAAATTCCATGAATTCTTTTCACCGGGAGCGATGCGCTGCGTCTTGATGGTGAGCGGAAAGGTCGCGCCCGTGACCGGATCGGCGGTCTCGCACAGTAGCGTGGCGTTGTCCCACGTTTCACAGGGAGCCGGTTTGCCATCGCGACCGGGACGATGACTGAAAACGCGGGTCAGGATCGCGCGGACGTTGCGCGGCACCCAACCGGCGCGGATCGGCATATGGAGCGAGTGCAGGCCGAGATCGCCGAGGCAGCCGTATTCGCCGTTGGCGGCGACGGTGCGCTTCCAGTTCATCGGCTTGTTCGGGTCGAGGTCGCTGGAGTGCTGGAAGCTGGCGTTGACTTCAAGAATCGTGCCGAACTCGGCGCGCTCGATCATGCGGCCCATGCGCTGCATGGCAGGGAAGAAAGGGAACTCGGACGAGCAGCGCGCGAAACACTGCGGATGCTGCGCGAGAACGGCGAGAATCGCCCGGTTGGCGGCGAGGTTGATGCCGAAGGGCTTCTCGCCCATGAGATGTTTGCCGGCTTCGATGGCCGCGCCATACAACTTCTCGTGCAGGTTGTGGGGCACGGCGATATAGACCGCGTCCACTGCCGGGTTCGCGAGGAGTTCTTTGTAATCGTTGGTTGCCTGTTTGATACCGGCGAAGTTCTCAGTGAACCAGCGGAGCGGCTCGGGCGTTGCGTCACAGACTGCGACGAGTTCCGGGCGCGCGTCCATTTGCAGAAGGTGACACCAGCGCGCAGCAGCGGAGGCAAACTCGCGGCCCATCAAGCCGCCGCCGATGATTCCGAAGCGAATGGTTTTCATGGTTTTACAGCAGCGTCGAAAGGATTGGGCGAGCACGGCAGGCCGAGTGCTTCGGCGACAGCCGGATACACCAGCTTTCCTTGGCAGGTGTTCAAGCCGTGCCGCAAGTCCGGCATCAGTTCGAGCGCGCGCTCAGCGCCAAGATTGGCGAGCTTGAGGGCATAGGGCATCGTCGCGTTCGTGAGCGCCTGCGTGGCGGTGCGCGCATAAGCACCGGGCATGTTGGTCACGCAGTAATGAATCACGTCCTGTTCGACGAAGACCGGATCGTCGTGAGTGGTCGGGCGCGAGGTTTCGGCGCAGCCGCCCTGGTCAATCGCGATGTCCACAAACACGGAACCGGGTTTCATCTCCGCGAGCATCTCGCGGCGGATCAGCTTGGGCGCAGCCGCGCCGGGAACCAGCACGGCGCCGATCAAGAGGTCCACCGTAGCCAAGCGCTCGATGAGATTCTGCTCGTTGGAATAAAGCGTGTGCGCCGAGCGATCGAACGTGATGTCCAGAAAACGCATCCGCTCCAGGTCCACGTCGAGGATGGTGACGTCCGCGCCAAGACCGACGGCCATGCGGCCAGCGTTGATGCCGGAAGTGCCGCCGCCGAGCACCAGCACATTGCCGGGCAGGACGCCGGGCACGCCGCCCAGCAGGATGCCCTTCCCGCCCTGCGCCTTGCTCAAGTAATACGAGCCGATGATGGTGCTCATGCGCCCGGCAATTTCGCTCATGGGTTCGAGCAGCGGACGGCGGCGGCCAACCTCGACAGTTTCGTAGGCGATGCCGCAGGTACGGCTTTCGAGGAGGCGTTTGGCCAGGACCGGTTCGGCGGCGAGGTGCAGGTAGGTGAACAGCACGAGGTCAGGTCGCAAGAAGCGATATTCGTCGTGCTGCGGCTCCTTGACCTTGATGACCATTTCTGCAGCCCACGCGTCGGCAGCGGTCGGGACGATGGTGGCGCCGGCTTGGCGGTAGATTTCGTCGGAAAAACCGGAGCCGACGCCCGCGCCGGTTTCGACAAGGACTTCGTGCTTCTGCTGGACGAGCATGCGGACGCCGCCCGGCGTGCAGGAGACGCGGTTTTCTTTGATCTTAATCTCTTTGGGGATTCCGATTTTCATTTTGATTCTTTCGCTTGGATTGCCGATTCAAACCGCGTGAGGATGAAATCCACAACGGCTCGCGTGGCGATCAGTGGAATCTTGGTGAGCACGGCAGGCGGGCAATCCTGCTTGTAGGTCTGCGTGCTGATGTCGAGGCCGCTCTCGTTGAGGCGGCGGGCGAAGGCTTTCGCGGCGTCGAGCTCCTTGAAATAGAGCGTGGTCATGTGACGTTTGCCTTCGACGGTGGAAATCCTGTCCGCGTGCGCGGCGGCGAACTTGCGCAGCCGCGTCTCGTAGTCATCGCCCACGGTGCGGGTGGCGCGGGCGTTCGCGCGCGCCCAGCGCATGGTGACGAGGTAGGCGAGCGAGGCGAGCTCCTCCTGGCCGTTGGTGACGAGCGCGCCGAACTGCGGCATGCAATCCATCGCGGCGCTGAAGATCAAACGCGACGCGGGATACTCGCCGCCGGGAAAACCTTTCCCGACCGCCACGAACGACGGCGTGAGATCCCATTCGCGGAACATGAAGAAGTCGTGGTGCCACAGGCAGGATTGGATTTCGTCCACCACCGTCGGCACGTCGTGCTGGCGGCAGAGGGCATAGGCGCGTTGGAGAAACTCGCGCGACAACAGACGGCCGCCGTAGTTCATCATCACGATCTCGTGGAAGAAGCCCGCGATCTTGTGCCCGTCGCGCTCCCATTTCGCGAAAGCGGCTTCGAGGTCGGCGATGCTGTTGGGCCGGATCGGGCAGACGCGATACAACCCGGCCTTCTCGATCCCGGCGTAAAACTCCGGCCACATGCCGCGCGCGGCCTGAATCAGAATCGTCGTGCCGTGGTAGTTGGCCTGGAACCCGCCATCGTCGTTGCCCATCACGAGGATGACGGGAGTCCGCCCGCGGTATTTCGGCGCGGGGTAACCCGGCTCGATCCGATAGAAGCGGGCGAGAATCATCTTGAGCGCTGCCTCGGCCGCAAGGCTGCCGGTTTCGAGATTCAGCACGCGGTTGCAGACGTACGGGTCCTGACTGGCGAGGACTTTCGCCAAACCCGCAGCGTCATCGGGCGCGAGTCCGTTGGCCGCGCAAACCAGTTCTTCTTCGAGCAGGCGGGTGATCTGCCCGCGGGTGTTGTTGTGCGTCGCGTTCGGGATGCCCAGCTGCCGCGCGCGCTCCAGCAGCGCGTAGCCGGGGAATCCGTGTCCGAGCGGGGTGTGGTAATGCTCGCTCTTGGAAATCAAATACAGCCGCCCGTCCTCGCCGACCCGGAAAAGCCCCAACGCGCTCAGCGGCGCCATGCCGGGCTTGGTGGCGGAATCGAACATCTTCGTTGAAGCGCCGCGAATCGGCGTGCCCGCTTGTGGCCCGGCCACGCGCTCGCCGACTTGTTTCAGCAACGCGTGTTGCCGCGCCAGGAAATGTGCCGGCAGAAAATCAATCGCTTCGCAAGCGAGCGCAGTGAGCTGGGCGGCGTCTTCGCCGGTCAGCGCGGCGCGGGCGCGGCAGGAAGCCTCGGCGCGTTCGCGCCCGATCACGTCGGCGAGCGAGGCGTTGACGGAATTGAAATCCAGGTTGGGAGCAGATTTGTTTGGCATGGTCACAATCTCAATGTCCTCTGGCCGGCCCGAAAAGCTGGAAGTAAAACAGGTAGGCATACAGCGCGACGACCGCCCCGGCAAAAATCGCCCACCACAGGAACAGGCTGCGCCAGCCGCCATACTTCAGGCGTTCCGCAGCCGGCAGCGGCGCCATCTTCGGCGACCAGATGATGCCCGCAAGTTTCTCAGGCGACGGCGCGCGCGTCAAGAGTGACACAATTACCATGAGCGCCATGCAGGTGAGCCAGACGACGAAGGTGCGGTTCAGCCAGTTGTCGAAAGGACGCAGCGCCGCCACATGTTTGAACAGCACATGCTCCACGAACGCGGTGAATGGAAATCCGAACCACAACACAAACGTCGCCGCCGCCGCCGTGGCCCGCTTCCACATCACGCCCACCAGGAACAGCGAGGCAATCGGCGCCGCCACCCACGCGCCGACGTTTTGGATCGCGATGAAGACGCCCATCTGGCGCTTCGTGAACCAGACTGCCAGCAACGTTGCCGTGAGCAGAATCAAGAACGCGCTCCATCTTCCCACCGCAACCATGTGCGCGTCGCTCTTGTTCTTGCCGAGGAATGGACGATACAAGTCCATCGTGAACACCGTGCTGCAGGAGTTCAGCACGGAGCTGATGTGAGAGAGCATGCCGCTGGCGAGCGCCGCCATCACAATGCCGCTCAAGCCCACCGGCAGCAGTTCGCGCACGAGTTTCGGGAACGCCAGGTCCTTGTCCGCCAGGCCCGGATACAGCCGGAAAGCGATAATGCCGGGGATCACGACCAGCAGCGGCAGGAGGATCTTCATGAAGCCGGCGAACACCACGCCCATGCGCGCATCCCACTCGCTGCGCGCGCCAAGACAGCGCTGCACGATGAATTGATTGGTGCAGTTATACCAGATGCCCACCGAGAGGAACAAAGTCCACACGCCCAACCACGGATATTCGGAATCGGTGATCGGGTAGATGATCTTGAATTTCTCCGGCGCCGCGTGCATGAGCGCGGACAGGCCGCCGACTTTCGCCAAACCCATGACAGCCACCATCAAACCGCCGGCCATCATCACGACGAACTGGAGAAAATCCGTCCACGCCACCGACTTCAATCCACCGTAGATCGTGTAACTCCCCGCCAGCAACGCGAGCGCGACGATGGTGACGGTTTCGTTGACATCGAACATGCCGCGCATCGCCTTCGCGCCAGCGAGCATCACGACCGCCATCTGCGCGACGACCCACAACACGAGGCAGCAGACGGCGAAGAAATACCGGCAATGCGCGTTGTAGCGGCGCTCCAGGAACTCCGGCATCGTGTAAAGGCCTCCCCGGATGTAGAAGGGCAGGAAAATCCAGATCAGTGCGGAGAAGGTGATGACGTTGCCCCACTCCCATTGTGCCACGACGAAGCCCACCGCGTAGGCGATGCCCACCATGCCGATGAAGTGCTCCGTGCTGATGTTGGCGGCGATGATCGAGCCGCCGATCGCATACCAGGGCAGTTCTTCACCTGCGAGGAAGTAGTCCTTCGCATCCGATGCCTTCCGCCGCCCGACCCAGATGCCCAGCGCGACGGTGAACGCCATGTAGAGGCCGAAGAGGATGAAGTTCAGCGTGTTCATGGGCGATCTTGTGCCAGGGAACAGTCGTCGTAGGTGACATGGCCTTCCTGATACAGGCAGCGGATGACGGTGTTAAGGAGGAAACGAATCTGCGTGGTGGAAGCGCCCGTTGTGAAACGGCGGATCAACTGTTGATACGGGGCTGCTTTCTTGATTTCGATTTCGGCGTGGCGGTGGACGACCTTGCCGGTGGCGTCAAGCTCCAGGAGGACCAGGCTGGCGGAGTCTTTGGGACCATGGCCGAAGCCTTTGCCGTGCAGGTCCGCAGTGCGCACCCAGACGGATGCCGTGTAAGCTGTCTTGGGCGCGACATCAACATCCTGCGCGATCATCGTGTGGGCGTTGCCGTCGCCGTGGGTGCGAATGGCGCCCTTGCCGCTGTGAAACTCCGGCAAGCCCCACTCTGGATGTTTGATGTAGTCCGCTTCCTGCCAGATGTAGGACTTTGTCTGTCCGGCAAACTGATAGGTCCATCCTGCAACGTCGCGCTGTGTGCCGCGCAGCATCGTTGCGCCGTGATTCGTCTCCTCGAACCCCGGATTTATCAGCAGATTGCCGGTTGGCTCCGGCGCGGACGAGGAAACGGGCTGCGCTCCTCTGCCGCCGTCGCCGAGGCCGAGTTCGAGGGCTTGAACGAACGCTTCACCGCGAAAAAGCTTGTCGCAATCCATGACGCGCGCGGCTTTGAAGCGAACCTCGATGATGCCGTTGCGCGGCGCGATGTCGTTGAAGACGAGGTCCAACGCGCGGTTTGGCCCGCCGGCCGCGGTGGCAACGTCGAGTTTGGTTACGACGCGCCGGCCATTGATGAGGATGTCAAAGCAGTTCAGACGCGTGTCGAGTCCGCGCGTGGCGGCAAACTTCAGCCGCACGTGATACTTGCCCGGCCCGACTGTTGCGTTCACCCAGAATTCGTGACCGTGAATGCCGTAGCGATACAGTTCAGGGTCTGATGTGCCGCTGATCGCATTTGTGGCTGGCGTGGGCCACCACGAAGTGACCACCGAGTCCGTGCCTTGGCTCGAGCGGGTGATAAACTCGGTGGCAGGCCGCCAACTCCGGCCTTGTGAGTCGCGGCAGTCATTTCCGCTCGTGCAGCCAAAAATCATCCGCTGAGTCTCCACTGGCCCGGTTCCGGACGGGAAACCGTGCGCTTTGTTCTCGCTGGAGAACTGCACGGCCTCCACGCCGACGAGGTTGCCCTTCGAATACGGGTTGTGTTCGTCGCGCGGCACGATTTTTAGCGTGTGCCGGCCCTGTGCCAAGCCGTTCTTATAGTAGAGCACCTGACCGTTGCGCGGAGTTGGATTCCAGCAATCAATATGAACCAACTGCTTCTGACCGTCGAGATAGACATCGGCCAGGCCACCGTCAGGGCCCGCACGCCCAATCAGGCGGACCTGATTTCCTTCGAACGTAGCGATGACCGCTGCGCCTTCGCGCGCCAATGCCACACCGTCGAGCACCTGTTGCGGGTCGGTGCCGGCAACGACAATGTTCTTCGCGCCGTCGTGCCGGATGGTGACGATCGCATCCCCGTTGGAGAGCATCTTTACCGCGTAGCCGTTCGCATCCGTGTTTGCCCGTTGCTCCAGTTTCTTCCCGTCCGCCGTCACCGTCCTTGGCGTAAACGCGAGACGCAACACTTCGGTGGTGTTTGCCGGCGCATCGAAGGTCGTGTATTCGATCCGGCCGTCGCCGTAACTCACCGAGTTCACCACCGCCGTCGAGCGAACGATGTGGTTCTCCCGGCTGGCACCCACTTCTTCCGGCAGCCAGCCGATGCCGGCCAGCACGAACCGCAGTGGCAACGGATGTGCGATGTTGAACCACGCGCCGTTGACAATGGCGCCGCCGTCTATGTTGTCCTCGGAGACGCCTGTTTCATGCACGTCGTAGGTTTGCAGCACCATCTGGCGGTAAGCCAGTTCACGCATCCAGGCGTCGTCCGTCTCCACGGCGTATTGCGCGAAGGCGGGCGCGTGAATCATCGGGCTATACCAGAGCGAGCGCCCGCAGCAACTCGATGATTCCGGATACGCCCAGGCGCCGCTATATACGTCGCCGTTGGAGGCGGGGCTGACGCTGGTGTGGTTGAAGAACAGCGTGAGGATGTTCCGCGCGTCGCAGCCCCAGTTGGGAAATTCGGCCTTGTTGTCCATGATGTATCGCGCCACCTCGGAGGTGATGAGGCACGACTGCACCGCGTCTTCCCAGTCCCAGAAGTAGCGGCCCCACGTGTCGTTGACCCACCACATCGGCAGCAGCTTGTCGCGCAGGTAGCGCCGGCCAGCGTCGCGCGCGGCCACAATGGCATTGTCCTTGCCCGTGTAGCCCAGCCGGATGACCTCATCCAAAAAACGCGCGATCATCACCACACCGGACGTTTGTTTGTTGCCGAATGCCTGCTTTCCCCACTTCGCATCGTCAGGATTGGCGTAACGCGGCCACGGGTCGGCACCGGGATTGAGATTGCATTTCGCGGCAAGAACATCCGCCCAATGTTTCGCCGCCTCCAGCCAGCGCGTGTTGCCGGTGAGCTGATACGCGCGCAGCAGGCCCTCGCCGGTTGATCCAACGATGTCGATTTGGATCATCCCCGTCGGGTCGGCTTTGTGGTAGGTCTTGCCCTTGGTTGGCGCGCTGATGAACAAGCCGGGCCATGGGTGATCGTCCGCTGTCACACAATGATCCAGCACGTAATCCGCCATATAGGTGACGTGGGCGATGGCCGCCGGGTCGCCGGTATAGCGGTAGTAGTCCACAAAGCCGTTGAGCACGCTGGTCGCACGTTGGCCAAGATCGCCGTTGTGCCAGTCGACCGTCGCCAGCGGCGTGATCGCACCGTCGGGCGCGATCTTCCAGTGGCCGGTGAAAACGTAATGCGGATACGCGGCGATGGCGTTGGTTGTCTGGGTCCACGGATAACGCTTCAGCGTCTCCGCCGCGATGCGCACACGCAGGTCGCACTGGCCGTTCAGCCCGCGATACCACGGCGCGATCACGCCGTGCGCGTCATGGACGGTTTCGTGGCCGTAGTAGCGTTCCTGGACGGTGGCCGCCCAAGCGGAAGAAACCAAGACGCCAAACAGGATAGTCATCAGGTGTTTCATGGTCGTAAACCGGCGCGGCGGCTGTAGCGGACGATGTCCTCCGCGGTCTCCGCCGAATCCGCGGTTGCCCAGATGAACAGCCGCGTCGGATCCAGCGCGCCACAGAGGACACTTATCTCATGTTTCAGGTCGGCGTCACCACCGTGGTCTCCACCATAGTAAAGCTGGATGGATTTCCCGCCGGCCTGAATGCGCCGCAGGAGGTCCAGCCATTGCGAGGGCAAAGGGTTGCCCGCACCTTGAATCCACTGGATGCAGTCCAGTCGCTCCCATTGCAGCAGCAACGGCACGTGCCGGACGGCTCCGGGGCCGTCGAGGTGATACAACGAATGGTCCACATGGGCGCAGCATTCCAGATTGTCCTGCGCGCAAAACGCCTCAAACATATCCGGGCTGATCATACATGAAAAATCGTTTTGCCCGATGCACAGAAAACGATCCTGGCTCCAGCCCATCGTCCAGTTCGACGTGCCCTGACCGGCCGGCAGGATGATCTCTGAAACCGTGTCCACGACAAACTTCCACGAGTCAGTCATCTGCCGCATGGCTTGATGGATGGCGTCGGGATTATTGACGAGATCCGTGGCCAGGTTTTCGGGGCCACGGATGGCGCTCAGGGCGTCAATGCCAGTGTGCAGATCGGGATAGCCGGTTACCCATTTGCTTTCGCCGACGCGGACCGACTCCCGCAGCAATTGCAGGTAGAGCCGCCACCACCGGTTCTCCGGGTCGATCCGCAGTTGCGAATGCCCGGTCCAATCCTGCACGAACGGTTTGCACCAGGAAGTGTTTTGGCGCGGCCGGAGTTCGAGGTCTGCGCCGAGCCACGCGGCGAACTGGTCCGGCCCCAGCCATGGACAGAAGACCGGCAGCGCATCACCTGCATAGTGAGTGCCGCCGAGCGTGTGGTTGGCCGCCGCCATCACGTAATCCACGTTCGTCCACAACTCTTCTTCCGAAGCAGGCTCCGACACAGACTGCGAAGGCTTTGTGCCGGGCGCAGTCACCCACAGCAACGGGCCCTGATCGAGCTCGCCCTTCCAGAACGCTTCATTGCGCTGGAGCGCCCGGGCTAGTTGTTTCTCCTCGATCCAAATCGTGTTCATGTCCCGGCCAACGGCACCCTCACAATGTGAACTGCGGGATTTTCAGCAACTCGCCATCCTTCAGGGCGGACTGATGCGCCACGATGCCGGCGACGCTCATGTTCAACGCCGCCACAATATCCACCAGCGGCTTGCGGTCTTCGAGAATCGCTGTGACGAACTCGTTCATCAGGTGGCCATGTGAGCCGCCGTGGTGGCCGCTGGCAACGCGGGCCGGCAGCGGCGGGCGTTCCAAGGATGGCAGCTTCTTTTCCAACCCCTGATACTTGTCGTAGAAAGTGCCCCGCTGCCCGCGAATCCGGCCCATTTCCCCGCCAACGCCGGGTGTGTCCCAACTGACCGCCATCCGCGCCATCCCGCCTTCGCTCGTGCGGAACAACGCGATCTCGGTGCCGAACGGATTCTGGTAGCGGTTGTTCGCCGCTTGCAGGTGCTTGACCACGCTCGGCATGCCCATGCACGAAACCTCAGTGAAGCTCCCGCCGGTCACGCCCACATAATAGGCGTTGGAGTGCGTGGGATAGAACTGCGGTGGCAGGCCGACGCGCCATTCCTTGTAGGACGGCAGCGGTTCACTCATGTAATGGTAGTATTCCCCCTCCGCATAAACCAGCTTGCCCAGACCACCGGCTTTGTAAATCTGCCGCATCGCATGGAGGTCGGCGTGGAAACAGGATGTTTCTAACATCATATATTTCTTGCCGCTGGACTTGACGGCTTGGAGGAGCGGTTCGGCATGTTCCAGTGATCCAAAAACCGCCGGCACAGCCGTGGCAACGTGCTTGCCGTGTTTCAGAACCTCGATGCAATGCCGGGCATGGCTGGGCGCGTCGGTCGCCACGAATATCGCCTCGATGGTGTCGTCTTTGACCATTTCTTCGAGCGACGGATATGTTTTACTGCAACGGCAGGCCTTGGCCAGTCCGTCGCAACGATCGGGAATGAGATCGCTGACGGCCACGACCTGGACGTTCGGATGGTCCTGAAAACTCCACGCCGCACCAAACTTGCACAAGCCGTAACCGGCGATGCCCACGCGAATCTTGCGATCCGACACCGGCTTCCATCCTTTGGAGGCGTTGGGGTCGACGGCGACCTTCTCAAAACCGGGGATGGGTTTCTCCGCAGCCTGAGCCGTCTGTTTCCAAGCCAGCGCCGCCGCGAAGGTGCCGGTCAATCCAAGAAAACTTCGGCGTGAGTGCAGGCTTGAGCTTGGGGAGTCTGGTTTGCTGTGAGGTGAATTGGAATTCATGGCGTCAGAGTTCATGGGCCGGATTCTGACCCAACGCCGCCATATTTGACATAGACGGCGCACGGGAAAAACATGCATTATTTCAACCATGCACTGGCAGCCGTATCACAAGGACTGGAAACCTCTCTTCCAGGGCGAGCTGGGTTTGCGCGTCCACTGGTTTGGGCGCTACGGCGGCTACGCCAAGTGGAGCGTCAGGCCCGCGCGGCTGGCGGCCGACATGGTTTCTTTCTTCTTCGTGGAGAAAAACTCCTGCTGGGCGATCGTCAATGACCGGCGCATGGTTCTGCGCCGGGGCGACCTGCTGGTGCTTCGAGGCGGCGAGCAATTCAGCTACGGCCACGACCCCGCCCGGCCGCATGTCAGCCTGAGCGCGTCGCTGGCGCTGCGTCAGGGCAGCGCGGCAAACCTGCTCCTGCACCGACGGTTCAAGCGGCGATATACCTGGCGCGATCCGGCCGAGTTCGTGCGTGAGTTCGAAAAAGTCCTCCGCATCAAAGCCGGCACGTCCCGCTTTCGCGACCTGGAGATGGCCGGGGCCGTCTTGGAATGGCTGGCTGGCCTGCTAAATCGCCTGCGCCCGCCGCTGCTGCCCGCAGCCGACGCGGCTCGCAACGTGGTCGATCGCATCCTGATGGCAGAGGCATGGGTCGTGCCGCGGCTGTCGCAAGTCATCACGCTGGCCGACTGGGCGCGAGCGGCGGGATTGACTCCGGTTTATTTCGGCCGCGCGTTCAAGCGCGAGACCGGCCTCAGGCCCATGGAATGGCTCAACCAGCGCCGCCTGCAAGTAGCCCGCCAGCAACTGGCCAACACGCGCCAGAGCGTGGCCGAGATTGCCGACGCGTGCGGCTTCGCCTGTCCGTTTTACTTCTCACGCGTATTCAAGAAACACTTTGGCCAGTCCCCAGTCAACTATCGCAAAACGCAGCTCTGAGTGCTGGTTATTCGTGTTTTACAAGCCTTCAACTGTCTTTGTCTTGAGCGGAGTCTACTCCTCAATGTCTCTGCGCAAATCGTAGAACTCACCGCAGCGCGAAGATGTTGAACCCAAAATCAGAACTTGTTCTGCACCTTCGCCGGCTTGCCGGACTTAATGGACTCCCAGCAGGCGGCGAGCGCGGCGATGGTCTTCACGCCTTCCCAAGCGTCGATGGCGGGGCGGCGGGCGTTTACGATGGCGTCCTCGAAGTCGGCCATATAGCGCAGCACCGCAAGCCCCTGGCCATAGGCGCCCATCGTGTCCGGAGGGTAGGTGTATTCGATGGGGGCGGCCTTTTGACGCGTTCGGCCAACATCCGCGTCGGTGGCACCGGCAGTCTGCGGCTCGCTTAGCCGCACCTTCAGCGACGTCGGTTCGAAGTCGGTGAAGTCCGCAACCGCGCTGCCACGAGTGCCGTAGAGCGCGAGGCCCATCATCGGATACGGTGGCTGAACGATGCCATACGAGCCAACCAGACGCGCCATCTTCCCGCTGCGGAACCGAGCATTGATGATGAAATTCTCGGGCAGCGGGTAACGCGGTATGAGCGTGCTCTTGCACGCGTAGGCGTGCACTTCTTCAACCTCGCCCATGAACCAGACCAGCGAGTCCATCGGATGGCACACGCCGCCGTAAAGGAAGTCTTGCGGCGTGGTGAGCCGCCAGGGCGTGATGTCGAAGAGCGCGTCGCCGAGTTGATGCATATACCACGCCTCGGCCCACACCAGGTCACCAAGATGGCCCTCGTCGAACTGCTTCTTCGCGGCCATGAACGACGTGTAGAACCGGCACGTCTCGCCCACGAGCACCTTGAGATGCTTCTCGTCCGCGAGCCGGGCGATCTGAACGGCCGCGTCAAGGCTGGTTGTGAACGGCTTGGTGACGACCAGGTGTTTGCCCGCGTTCAGTGCCTCGATGCACTGCCGCCCGTGCAGATGGTCGGGCGTAAAGAGGGCGATGATGTGAATGTCACCGCGCTTGAGCAGCTCGTGGTAATCCGTAGTGATGAACTTGATGCCCGTTTTCTTCCGTGCCTGTTCGAGTTTTTCCAACGTGTTCGAGCACAGGCCGCGCACCTCGAAGCGCGAATTTGGGTCCGCGTTGAGCGCGCAAAGGTCGAGCCCCATCCCGATTCCCACCACTCCGATTCCGATGTCCTTTTTCATGGCTGCCTCCGCAAACAAGAGTTCAGAATCGTAGCCACGACCCGCGCGGGCGCAAGCACGAATCACTCGATCCGATGCTTCACGCAGAACTCAGCCATCTCCTCCAAGTCGGCAAGGCGCGCGTGTGATTAACCCCGTCACTATATCCATCCTGCATGGGCCATCGAGCACAACATCCCACACGAAGGAACCTCAAGTTGGAGCGTTTGTGAAGTGGGTGCTGGAGGAGACGTTTTGCGAATGGGATAAGGGTTGCTTGAATCTGCGGAACGGGGCATATATTTGAAGGAGAGCAGGAGGCTGCGAAATGACAAAGCAACCTGAATATCAAATTTCGACGTCTCATAACGAGGGCATTCTTGAGATCGTCATTACAGGCGATGTTGAGTCACCGGCAGTTGCGGACGCGATCCATAATGAAGTACTGGCCACGCTGAAGACGGCCGAAGCAAAAGCGTTGCTGGTGGATGTCCGATTGTTGAAGGGCCGGATGGATTTTGGGGACACATACTTGCGAGTCAGAAAGACCCCGCATACGCGTGGTCTCTTGGGAACTGCGGTCGTGGACACCAACCAGCACGCCAAGTTCCACTCATTTCATCAGACTGTTGCCTCAAATTATGGCTTCAATACTCGATGGTTTACTGGAATTGATGAGGCAAGGGCTTGGCTCAAGAGTCTGGAGACGAGCGAGCCGGGTTGAGTTTAGCTCGGGGCGTCTGGATGCCTGCCCATGAATAACTGCCAAGCGTTTCAAACTCCATTGCTGATGAACAAGACAACCGTAACCATGCAGTCCGCGCGGGCAGTGACGCATGGATTTTGCCTCGGTGAGACATCCCGAGCCGGTGAAGAGGCCACAAAGTGGCACCGTTCCCCCCTTTTTTTTGGGGGGGGTCGGAATCAGAACTCGTGTCCTTTGACCAGGAAAGGAATTGAATCGTGAAGGAGTTTGTCTGCCAGATGCTTAAGAAGATGTTCAGGGACACGCAGAGTTTGGACGAGCTCGCGTTTTTTCGGAAGATCACTCTCTTTCACGGGCTTCATGACAGGCAACTGCGCCGTGTCCTGCAAGCCATGCAGAAGCGACAGTATTACGAGGGCGAAACCATTTTTGAGGAGGGACGAGCGGGACAATCCGTGTTTGTCATCCGCTCAGGAGGGGTGGAGTTGAGCCGTCGCGCATCCCACGACAAGGCCAAGGTTCTTGCCCGCCTGGGTCCCGGCCAGATTTTTGGCGAGATGGCGCTCCTGGACCACCAGCCGCGGACTGCCACGGCCCGTGTCGCGGAAGACGGCGAGATTTACCTGCTGGATGCAACGGCGCTCGAGTCCTTGATGCGCCGGGATCCCGACATCGGGGTCGACATCATGAAGAACATCGCCATTGTGCTCTCCGCTCTCTTGCGCAAAGCCAATGAAGAACTGGACAAGGGCAACTGAACCATGAACGAGATTCGCTTCTGGCGCGCCGTCTTTTGCCTTCTGGCCTTGGTCCTGATTTTGCTCGTACTGGTCAAGGCGTTTACTGTGGTTCTTCCCTTTGCGTTTGGGTTGATACTGGCCTATGTCGCGAATCCGCTGGTGGAGTGGTTTACCGCTTTCGGCTTGAGGCGGGACCGTGTGGTGTTGGTGCTGTATCTGGCGCTTCTGACGTTGGGCGTGGTTCTATGCATGTCGCTTGTTCCGCCTTTGCTTCACGCGGCCAATCAAACGCAGGCGGCTTTGCCGCGATACGGCCAGAACCTTGACTGTCTTTTTTCCCGTTTGAATTCTGACATCCAGACGTGGCTTACGCCCCTGATTGGCGCGGGAGCCAAGCATTTCATAATCCCCGCCCAGACCGACGACTTGCTGATGGATGGTGTTCAAAAACTCTTCGTGAATATCGAGGGTCTGGCCCATGTGGGGTTGTGGATCATCATCATCCCATTTGTCGGTTTCTTTGGGCTGGTCCAGGGCAAACAATGGATGGACACCTTGTTCAACCTCACCTCCAGCCGGTATGTCGAAAACCTGTTGGGACTTCTGGCGGAAATCAACGCCACCTTGGGCGCTTATATGAGAAGCGTGATGATCGAGTCGTTGTGCGTCGGGTTCCTCATGACCCTGGGGCTTCACTTCCTCGGCGTGAACGCCGCGGTGCTCATCGGCGTGACCACCGCCCTCGTCAACCCCATCCCCTTCATGGCACCCGTGATTGGCGGGGCGCTGGCTGTGTTGCTGACATACTTCCAGTTCCAGTCATTATCCACGGTTTTGGCCGTGGTTGTTTTGGTCGTGGTTGTCCGGATCATCGATGATTTTGTCCTGATTCCTTATGTAGTAGGGCGCTCCGTTCACCTGCATCCAGTCGTCATGATCTTCGCTGTTCTGGCGGGCGTGGAGCTGGGAGGATTTCTGGGCTTGGTATTCGCGGTCCCGCTGACGGTGGTTCTCAAGGTGGTTCTGTCGCTTCTGGTTCGAAGCCGCCGGGAGCGGTTTCTCATCCACCACGAACACGTCGCCACCTAGGCGACAATGGATGTTCACGTTGACTTGAGTTGCTGGCCCGCGCTCGCTCAGTTCCAAACCCGATTGCGCCGACAGCTTCGCAGCCACCGCCGCCTGCATCGCGGATGACGACGCGAACGTCGCAGTGCCTTCATTCTCGCGGGTAGTGCGAGCTTGTTGCGCAAAGGTCTCTGCCTCTTGCCTGCTTGGAAACGCCTTGCGGATGCGCTGGCCGTTGACCTTGCCCGCGTCCACCATATAACCAACTTGCCCACTGCGATGCGGTAGTTTATATATCGGGGCCATGCTTTGCGACTTGCACGCTTTCGCAGTGACTTCGCCTCTTGGTGCTGCCTGTCAGAGTCATTCTCAGTATTCATCGCCACACCTCTTGAAGTTGAGTTGTGGGCACCTTAACAACTGTATGATGTCATGCAGGAAACAAGAATTTGGACGTTACTAAACTAATATTTTCGTAACTAGCGTATTTAAAATACGATAAATCTGTCGGAAAGTGATGGGTGCCTGGTGGCCCCCGCGGTCTTCAAAACCGTTGTGGCTGGCGCAAGCCGGCCAGGTAGGTTCGATTCCTGCCCTTTCCGCCACTTTTTCTTCGGAAAAACGAACATTTAATTTTCCCGTGACAAATCCGTGACAACTGGTTAGGGTGTGACCAACCTAAAGGAAGGTCACAATGGCCAAACGACTAGCTGCTGCAACAGTCAAGACAGGCGGCGTCACGGTGAAAATTTACCGCGCGGATCGGAAAAAAATCGAAAGTTACCTGCTTGCCTACTACCTCAATGGCCGCCGCTGTCGGGACACGTTCACCGGTGACCTGAAGGCCGCGAAGGAGCGCGCTACACAGATCGCACGCAGTATTGGATCTCAAACAGCAGGGATGTCGGTCTTGTCGCCATCTGAAACCCAGGTATACAGATCGGCAATCGAAACCCTCAAGCCGTTCGAGGTGCCGCTCACCGTCGCCGCGCAGGAATACACGGCGGCCCGTCAGCGTCTCGGTGGCAGGTCGCTGTTGGACGCTGTCGAGTATTACGCGCAAAACGTAAACCTGAAGCTACCAATGCGAACCCTGGCAGAAGTCGGCCAAGAAATGTTGGACGCAAAAAAAGCAGATGGGACAAGCAGGGTTTATCGCAAACAACTCGCTCTCCAACTGACGGCAGCAGTTCAGATGCTGGAAAAACCCATCTCAAACATCACCACAGCAGAAATTGACGATTACTTGCGCGGGCTAAAAGTCTCGACCCGGACGCGGCACAATGCACGCGCAACGCTGGTGACAGCTTTTGCATTTGCACAGAGTCGCGGTTATCTGGCGCGCGATCGCAAAACGGCGGCGGATTTGTCCACACGTGTAAAGGTCAAGACAGGTGAAGTTGAGGTTTTTACGCCAAAAGAAATGGTTGCGTTACTGGAGGCGTCCGATGAGG
The DNA here is from genome assembly GCA_016235595.1 of Verrucomicrobiota bacterium. Taxonomy (GTDB): domain Bacteria; phylum Verrucomicrobiota; class Verrucomicrobiia; order CAIQCK01; family CAIQCK01; genus CAIQCK01. Next base: position 14,030 of record JACRJX010000030.1, on the reverse strand, counting down.
TTTCTTTGCCCCTAATTGCTTTGGGGGGATTTGCCGGGCTTCGCACCGCGGAGATTGGCCGACTCGAATGGAAAGACATCAACTTCGCGGAAGGCATCATCACTGTGAGCGCTGCGAAAAGCAAAACCGCGTCGCGCCGCATCGTGCCGATACAGCCGAATCTGGCAGAATGGCTGGCACCGTGGGCAAATGTTTCCGGCTCGATCGCACCGGTTCAGCATTTGTCAGCGACATCAGCCAGTTGCCGCCTGTGGGATTTTCAGGTGCAGACTGCAAGACGCGCCAAAATCACATGGAAGCACAACGCGCTGCGTCACAGCTACGGGTCATATCGCCTGGCGCAGATCAAGAATGCGGCAGAGGTGGCGTTGGAAATGGGGAACTCGCCGCAGATGATCTTCAAACATTATCGCGAACTGGTGACGCCACGCGATGCGGCAGCGTGGTGGGCCATCGCGCCCAAACGGGCGAACAACGTGATTCCGATGCAGGCGAAGGCCGCGGAAGGATAGGTCTGCGAAATCCGCGAAGGATTTGACGAAATCCACAGGATCGCTGGCACTGGCGACTACAAGGCATCCGTCACAATTGTCACTTCGCCTTCACCTGCACCACTCCATTCGAGCTGGGACCTTCTGGAAACACTTGAATTGCCAGTGGGATGCTGTTGGGCATATTGGTGACCGATCCTTGCACGCTCTGCGCTGCTTGCGCTTTTCTCATCGCTGCTGCGGATTTCTTCTGGGCTTCCATGAATGCAGCACGCGCCTTCTTTATGTCTGGCGACTCCTGCGATGGCTGGGATGGTTTATAGGTGACCGGCGTCTGCCCACTTGGCAGCGTTGGACGAAACGTGAAGTTTGAACCATTCACAGGACGCGGCGGAACGGTCATCAACGGGTTCTGGGGCATTCGCTGGCCGCTGAACACCGACTGACCGCTGATACCCGGCGGTTGAATATTGGGAGACAGCCTCCTGCCGACCATCATTCCTGTGTTGTTGGCTGCCGGCTGGCTGCTCCCGGTTTCTCGCATGAGCCACACGCCTCCCATTATCCCGGCAGTTCCACAGACAACGGCTATCGCCGCTCCGGTGATCAGGTATTTGACTGGATCGTTCATCAAGATGTTTCTCTGTTCGTTATTGCTGGTTTCTGATTCGCGTTGTCTCGTCCGCGTTTACTTTACCACGGTCCCATCCGCAGGGCTTACAATCTGCACAGAGATGCGGACGCCTGTTGTGCTGGCTCCGGAACCGTCTGTCGAGGAACCGCTCGAACTCCTTCCACCACCCGTCGATGCCTTCTTGTTCTTTTGATCCTGATTGCTGTTGGGATCGGAGGGGATGCGGGAACGCTCGTCGAGCTTGGTCTTCCACTCGCTCGGCAGGCTGTCTGTATCGTCCGAGTCTTGTGGGTCGATGCCGAGCAGATATTCCATGTAGTTGACCAGCCCGTCCCCGTCCGTGTCCACGCCGGTGTCTGTTGAATCCAACGGCTTCAACTCATGCTTCAATTCCCAGACGGTTGGCAAGGCGTCGCTGTCGTCGTCCTGTGCCGCAGGAATTGAGTCCAATGGCCCCAGCGCAGCCAGAAGCGTTGGGGAGAGCTGCACTCCCGTACCCAACCCCAACTTGGCAACGAGCACGGCCAAACGTTTCTCAGCAAGGACATCTTTGGCCATCTTGGCCAGTTCAGCGCGCTGCGCGGTATCCAGTAGCCAGCCGGCCTCGCACACAAACCGGTCGTAGCGCGTCACCAGCGGCCACGTCAATTCGAGGATCTGCCCCTTCAGCTTCGCGACGAGTTCATCCTGACCGGCCGTCTGCCGGGCAGCCGCCAGCGCCACGCGCAACGGCTCGGCTTGGGCTGTCAGGCTGCGGATCGTCGCCAGCTGGTCGGCATACAGGGCTGTCTGCAACGCCTGCAACTGCGCCTGCTGATCCGCCGTCAGCGTCAGCCGCTTCCACGTCTCGTCGGGAATCATCAGCGGCAACGGCTCCGCCACAGCGCTGGTCAGACTCGACGCGGACGTCGCCGACACGGTGTTGGTGGCTGTCGCCGACGCTTCGTCCGCGGCCACGGCCAGGCTGCCCGCGCACGCTGCCGCCACGACGGCCAGACACGCGGTGCGGACACTCGCTGCCCACGTCGGCCGGTTTGCTTTTTTCTCTGTCCTATTCATAACGAACTCCTTTGTCGGTTAAATGCTTGCCACTCCGCCAGAATCGACAGGCCAGCCCCGCCGGCGCGTCGTCGCGCGGAACGGACGCTTGGGTAGAAGCCAACGCCGCCGACAGCGACAGCGCGCAGCCGCCCGGCAGCCGCCACCGAATCTGAATTGTCCGTTCAACCTTCATTCTTCACTACCGAACCGCTCTTGTCTGATGTTGAGACCTGACCCCAATTCCGCTCCGTTACAATTCTAATTCTGTCATATTTAACTCGTCTTCTGTTGGGGGGCGGCGCGCCCCAGATTGGATGTAATCGAGAAACTCATCAGGAAGCTCAACGTTGTATTTGTTGACGTAGTAAGCCAAGTCTTCAGGCCATACCCACAAACCGTCCGTGTGAATGTTGGGTGCGCAAATAATGGGACACGTCGAGTCAAGGACGTCACACACGACGCCAGGACTAGCTATCAATACGGGCGCATAGCGTAGGTAGTTTACAACGTCGTCTTTGTGGTAGGTCACAGAAGATCGCACTGCGTTCTTCAAACTCGGCCCGTTCGGATCGCCGTGTTTGAGTTCGCAATAGAACCCGAGCTTTCTCAATTTCATTCAATAACCTCCGCCCGGAGTGAATGGGATCCAGCTGCCGTTGTTCACATCAGCGCTCGGACCTATTGTAAGCGTTCCATTGGGGCGATGAATCCAAACGGTGTTGTTTGGCGCGGTGACGTTTACTCCCAGCTTGTTCGCCAGATTCTGCGCTATGCCGGCTGGATTCGCTCCCGAACTGCATGAGATCAGACGAATCGGTTCACCATTCCACCCCTTCTTACCAATGAAAGTGGCAAGTGAGCGATGATTAATCTGGACCCATTTTCCATTATGAAGAACATGGAAGGCGTTCTCGGATCCATGCACTACGACGTCAAAAACACCCTGTTGTGGTTTGATCCATTGAGCAGCGTTAGCCAAACTATCACCGAGTCCGATGAGGTTGGCACTTGCTGGTGTCGCCTTTGCGAGAAGCCTTGCTTCTGATCTTAGCACTTTAAGTTCATAATTGACCAGCGAATCGACCAACTTCACTTCTGCCCCCACAAAAGGCACGGTCATCAGATACGCATTCGCAGCATCAACGGTTCCCCGACCAAACTGAGTATCAATGGCAGACTCAGCGTAAGCTATCGGCTTGAAAAGTGACTGCCCGACGCTGTTATAGAGAGCAGCACCCACGTTCCAAAACTGTCCGGCTGTATTGGCGAGAAGATTGTTCGAGAATAAATACGGACTACGGCCGCTCGGCATACGAAGCGGCCCTAAGTATGCATCGTCGGACATTTGCCAGTTGGCTGGTGATGCAAGACCTTCCCTTGCCGGTCCTCCGACCCAGTTGTAGCCGAACGAGAAAGCGCTGCTCTGACTGCCATCCCAACCAACTCGTTCGTTGTTCCAACCCGCTGCTACACCTTTCCCAAACCGTCCGTCCGGGTCGCAGCCGTTGATCGGGTCGCCGTTGGCGTACGAGTAGAGGTCCATCGAGGCCTCGTGGCCCAGCGGATCGGGCGACAGGAACCGGCCGCCGACCGGATCGTAGTAGCGTGCGCCCATCCAGTAGTAACCCGTCGGGTCCATCCGCTTGCCGCGCCACACCGTGGCTGCCGCCAACGTCGTGTTGGTCGAGAGCCACTGCGCGCTGCTGCCCGGCAACGGCCCGTAGCCGCCCACCCGCGTCGGGTTCCAGACCACGACGGTGCTGTTGGTCACGCTGGCCACCGCGTTGCCAAAGGCGTCGTTGACCACCGGCGTCACCACGCCGTCGCTCTGATTGATGACCGCCTCCAGCCCGCCGATGCCTTGCAGGCCGCCATAGGCGCCGTTGAGGTCCGGCCCATACATCTTCCAATGTTTCTGGCCGTTGACCGACACGCCCAGCTCCAGGAACTCCACCTCCGGGTCGTACCACGACTCCTGCGTCACGGCGAGTTTCGTGCAGGCCACCCCGCCATCCACCGGCGTATAGACCGTCCGCAACCGCCGGCCGAGGCCATCGTAGAGGGCGGTCCAGTCGTAACCGTTGTTGGAGGTCTGGTCGCGCTGGCTGACGGCCGTCAACCGCCCCGCGCCGTCCCAGGTCAGCGTCTGGGTCAACTGGCTGCCGTTGCTGAGGAACACCCGTTTCACGGCATAGCCCCGCCCGTCATAGGTGGTCTGGGCGGTCTGGTTCGTGCCGAGGGAGGAGAAGGTGTTGGTAGCGCCGCCGGCCAACATGCTGTTGGTATACGCGTCCACGCTCAACGTATGGCTGCCGGGGCTCAACGTCAGGAACGCCAGCCAGTGGCCCGCGGTGTCCGTCGGATCGTAGTAGAGGTCACGGACGGTGTTGCCGTCCAGTTTCACCGACAACGAATCCGCGCCGGGGGCCGTGCCCATCGCGGGGTAGTTGAAGAGGGTCGAGGACATGGACAGTTCCTGCTTCGCCGGCCACGCGGTGTTCGCATCCGTCTGCATCCAATACAGGGCCGAATTGGTCTGCATATACCAGCGGACGCCCATCCCGCTCAGATCGAAGGCATACGTCAGGTTCGTCCTTGAACTGGGGGAAGCCGGTCCATACTTCTCTTCAGTCAGTTGGTTGCGGGTGTTGTAGGTGAATGCCCTGCCCTCGCCCCCCCCCGAACTATTCGCATAACTCAACATCCGCGAATCGGCGCGCCAGCCCAGGGTCTCGTTAAGAGGGGTCGTCTCGCCCACCGTAGTCGTCCTGCCCGTTTCCCGGCCCAAGCTATCGCGGGAAATGGTCACAGAGCGATTCTGGGACGCATTCGACAGTTGCCGGTGATTCAACAAGCCGTTATTGGCATCGTCGTAAGTGTAGGCGCTGGTAATTTCCGCCTGCGCCACTGACTTGAGCCGCCCGGCGCCGTCATAGTCGAACAAGCAATCGAGTCCCGAAGCAGAGTCCTGCACCCGGGTTCGCCGGCCGCCGGAATCCCACGTCTGGCTCAGCGTGTAGAAGAGGGATACATTGTTGTTGGTCGAAACCGACTCCGTCACGAGCTGACCGTAGCCGTCGTAGGTCCGGCTCACGGTAGTGCCGGAGCCGGTCACGGATGTCAGCAACCCGCGTGCATCATAGGTGAAGCCCCGAGCCAAGCCGCCCGAGTTGATGGATGACACACGCGACAGGTCGTCATAACCATACAAATGCGTGATTCCTCCCTCAGTCACGGAACTGATCCGGCCAACATCATCATAGAGGTAACTGAAGCTCCGTTGTGATCCGTTGACCGCCTCGTGCGTGATGCGGCCCCCATGCCCATAGTCATAGGTCGCCTGCCACGTCAACCCCGGCATCTGGCGGGAGAGCATGTTGCCCGCAAGATCGTAGGTAAATGCCACGAGCTTGCCGTCTGGCAGAATCTTGCCGCTGACGCGATTGAGTCCGTCATAGGTGAAGCGGGTCCGTTTGCCCGCCTCGTCCTGCGTCGCGGTGAGATTCCCCACTTGGTCGTATACGTTGAGGGAGTAGTTGCCGGCGGCTTTCACCAACACCGTCTTGCCCAGCGTGTCCGTCCACGTCGTCGTGGAAATCCCGCTGCCGCCCGTGCCCACGGCGGCCGTGACGGAGTGATGGTCGGCCGAATAGGAATAGGTGGTGGAACTGGTGCCGTTTTGGGCGCCCGACGTCACCACAGACACTGGACGATCCAGCGCGTCCACAGTGGTGATTGTTGTCAGGCCGCCCTTCAGGACCGACGTCTTCCTGCCGTCATTATTATAATTGTAAGTGTAGACGGCTGTTTGTTGGTTCGACTGCTCCGGACCCGTCTCATTCGTCACGCGATCCAAGCCGTCATAGGTTCGGTTGAAGACTGCGCCGACCACATCCGTCCACTGGATGAGATTGCCCCGACCATCAAATACCTTCGTTTCGATCGCCGAGAGATTGCTCCCGGAGAACGTGCGGGTCACCGTTCGATCGTTATTGCTGTAAACCGTCCCCCACGCCTTCCCGTTTGGCAGCGTCTCCGACACCACGCGGCCGAGCATGTCATACCGCCAGGATTGTTCTGTTCCATCGGGATTCCTCTGCCACATGATCTGCCCCCGGCTCGTGTATTGCTTCAGGGTCTGGGCGCCAATGGCGTTTATCTGGTTGGTCACCAGCCCGCCTGGCTCATAGTAGAAATGCTCGGTGCCGCCGGCGCTGAACGTCCGGGAGGTCATCTGACCGACGTCGTCGTAGTACATCGTGACTCCGTTGCCCCGCGCATCCGTTGCCTTCGTCTGGTTGCCGAAGTCGTCATGTTCATACTTCGTGATGGCATACAGATTGTCACCCGAACCCGCTTCGACGCCGGAACCGTCAGACTTGGCCTGGCTGCGCCAACGTATCTGCTCCTTTACATGGCCTGCCCCGTCATACTCGCGCCAAACGAAGTCCGAGGGGCTGGAACGCGGTCCTTCCGACCATTCCACTTCGCCGTTGCCGTTATAGTAGTCATACTGCCAGGAGACCAGGCCCAACGATGTGTCCCAAACCTCCTGTGCGGTACGGTTGCCCGCCGCGTCGTAATCATAGGTGAGCTTTCGACCATGCGTGCTGTCTGTCAGTTCGACCAGATTGCCGCGCAGATCGTAACGCATGCTCTGTTCCAAAAGGATGGCTCCTCCCGTGCCCGAGCGGCGCTTCAGCGAAGTGGGGAATCCGCTGACACTATTCTCCCACTCGCTGACCGAACTCACGTTGCAGCCAAGTCCCGTTCGGGTCTCGCTCTTCAACAAGCCGTGGCTGGCCAGCGTGCCAGCGGTGACCGATTCATACACCAAGGTCGTGGTCGAAACAGACGTGCCGCCAACCTTCTTCTCCACCTGTATGGGCAGGAAGTAATAAGGGCTGCCGGTGTAGGTGTTGAAGGTTTGATGGGTGACGCCACCGACAGAGACACTGACGGTCTCGAGGCGATTTGAAGAAGCATATGTGTAGGATGTCGTATTAGATCCATAGCCATCACCCGTAAGGTTGCCAAACTGAGTCGAGCTGAGGATATTGCCTGCCGTGTCATACACGTAATCGGTTCTGAGGCCGCGCTTGTCGGTGCGGCTCTTAAGGCTGCGCTGATAACCGCCAACGGAGGGAGCGTTCGTGTAGAACCATTCCTGCGTCATCGTATGACCCAACGGATCTGTGATCTGCGTGATCAGGCTGTTGGTGTAATCGTAGCGAGTGACTTTGTTGAAGCAATTCGTGATCGTCGTGTAGCCGGTGATCGCGCCAGTGGTGCAAGACTCACTGTAACCAAAGGACGCCGTCGGCACCGGCAGCATGCTGGTGCCCGTGGTCGAGCGCTGCCTGGTCACGCGACGCAGGCTGTCGTAGTCATTCTCCAACAACCGCCCTTCGGGTTTCGTCTCGCGGACTATCAGATGCGTCGAATACCACTGGGCCTGGCCGTTGACGGTGGTCTGCTCATGCTTATACTCATATTGGAACGCATGGCCGGTGGGCAGCGTCACCTTGACCAAATCGCCATACTGGTCGTAGTCATACTGGAGGCGCCTGCCATCCCGCGTGAAGGCTCCTGTGATGTGCCCGGAGAAGTCGTATTCAAAACCGACGAAATTGCCGTTGCTGGAATCAACACGGGTGAGGTTTCCATATTCCGGGGTTCCTTGCGTGGTTCCATAACTGAAGGTGTATTTGTTGCCGCGATTGTCCTTCCACTCGGTTAGATAGGGGCGTGAGACAATCAGAGACGAGTTGGTGAATGACATCGAGACATAGGTGCGCTGGCTATGGTCCGGCCCCGTCAAGTAGTAGATCCCGTTCGTGAGTATCAATGTGGCGTTGAACATGTTGGCCAGGCCGGAAGTCTGGCCGTGGGACACGTTGTTCAACATCGGATTCAAATCCGTTGTGGGCAACCAAACCGAGTTCGTTCCCTGCCGCCCATAGGCGATCACCGACCCATCCATCTCGGCCGCGTAAATGACGGAATTGCTTCCGTTGACATACAGGTAAGGCTCGTAATTGAGCTTCCATCCATAACCAAATTCGTTCTCCGCGAGATTCTGGCTGGAATAGTTCCGTCGTACCTGGATCGGCATCGGACCGTTCAAGTGCAGGTCGGTCGCATCAATGTAAAACTCTCCCGTGACAGGATTCACGGGATCCGCCACGACTCGCGTCAAATCGCCCCACCAGCGCGTTATCCCGCCATCCAAGTCGCCACTCGATTTCGTCTGAAGAATGGCGGCTTGTTGGGTGTTCTTGTTACTCCAATCAATGGAAGCACCCGCGCTCCAAGTGGAATAGCTTTGAAACAGGCTGGCCGAGGAGCTCGGATCGAGGACCGAAGCGCCATTCTTGACCGAAGTTGCCAAAGCCGTTGCATAAGTATCTGTGATCACCGCTGGCACCAGGATTGAGGGTTGCGTCACTGTGGAGGAGGGCAAATACCACGCAGAGTAGCTGCTGCTCGCCGAGGAGATCACCTGCCATGTATTTATAGACGTAAAACTATCCGTGGGGAGATAGGTGCCCGCGTAACCGCCGTCCAGCGTGTTCTGGTTTTCCGTAATCAAGGCCCACCAGCTGTTGGCGTTGAAGATCAGCGCGCCCAAGCCCTTGTAGTTCTTGTTCGTCACTGGCCCCGGCGTGACGAATGCAACGTTGTAATACGAATCCGGATAGTTTGCTGCAGTGGCTGCGACGCTATTGCTGATCTCGCTCCAGATGCTGGGGGCGTGCTCCGCCAGTGGTTTGCCGTCGAAGATATAGCCGCCAACCGTGTTCAGGTTGGCGCTGGTCACCTCGATCATGCCGGTACCACCAAGCGATGCCTTCCGAGCTTCCGCCAATTGCAGTAGTTTGACCGTGGAGATAGCCGCCATCGAGTTGGTGTAGTTCCAGAATTGATTAATGATCCGGTGCTCCTGGGCGGAGCCGTCCGTCATGAGCATCTCTTGAAAGTCCTGTTGCGCCAGACGCAGATTAGCTGGGATGTCGGCGTGCAGCGTGCCGTATCCCGCGACGGCCACCTCATAGTTCATCATGTCCACATTCGCCGCCACGAGGTTGATGGTTCCGTCGGTCGGAAGTTTTCCATTCGGTTTATTCGCAGCCAGCTTGGCCAACCCGTGGGCGTAAGAAGACAACGTAGTCGTCTTGTATAAAGACTGAAGCACTGCGCGCGACTCACTACAGTTGCGATAGTATTCCATGCCCATGAGGTAGAGCAGCGAACCGGGATATACCTGTACGTTTGTCGTCGTCGTACCTGCTTGCGCTTGATACGCCCAATATTCACTGGCGTGAACGCGGGTCATCTCCGGCGTCACACGTCCCACGTTGAAACAAATAGCCGCCATATCCCCCTTGCTGAACGGCCGATCCTGGCTTGCCTCAAGCCGTTCAGCGAAATTCAGGAATCCCGCGCCGGGGTTCCGATTGTCGAGATTCCTCTGCCGCTTGTACTCGATCCTCACCAGCAGATTGGTGTGCGCTGGAGTCAGGGTCACGTTCGTTGCCTGCGCGTTCCACCAATTCGTTCCAAAGGCATTGATGCTGGTATTGGTGGGGTGGAACGGCGCCAGATAGAGAGCGAGACAATGGTCGGATGTGTTCGTCTTCGTATGCCACGCAAGCAACTTCCGGTTATGGACCTCCGCCATATACATGGGCGTCGTTTGAACAAACACTTCCGGGTGCTCCTGGCTGAATATCTTCACGCTCACGGTATCAAAGATTAAATTGGTCTGACTCAAGGATTCCAGCACCCTGGCGTTGTTGGTTGAGAGCGCGAGCGGATGTGGGAAATCCCCCCAACATGTGTAGTTCTTTCTCCGATTGACCGCACGAACACCGATGTCCGCAATGGAATGCGTCGAGTCGTTCGCCGAGAGGAAATTGGTGATGGAGCCGACCAGCAATTGCACCGGCGTATCATACTCCAAACCGTCCGCCGCAAGGTTGGTGTTGGTCAGGTAACTGCGTATCCATCCGCGCCCGCTGCCAGACGCCGACGGTATCAAGCTGCTGAGATCAAGTCCCTCCGCCACTTCGGTGTCTTTGATCCACGGGAAAAGGTTGGTCCAGCCGCCGTTCACATAGGCAGTCACCCACGGATAATTGACCGCGAGCAACGTATTGGTGGTGTAAAGGTTCCCGTAGGGATCCACCGCCCCCTTGATCTGCATCCGGAGCATCCTGCTCATCTGCACATCCAGCATCTTGAGGGTATTGGTCTGCGGGAAAACATAGGACGCCGGACAACCCGCTTTTCGCAACAGATAGACCAGCAAGGCGCATTGCTCGATGGGCGATCCCTGCTTCTCCAACAACACCCCGAGGGCGCCACGATTGACCCCGCAGGGGTTGATGGATTCCTCGGTCACGCTGCCGTCGATGTTGTATCCAATCGCGTCCGTCAGCTCGATCTCGTTCTGAACATAGGCCGCGAGCGCCAGCGGATCAGCTTTCAAATCGGACACCAGCTTGTCCAACAACGGATGCTGCCGCAGCTCAGGACTCGCATTGAGGGTCATGTAGGAGTTCGTGCCGGCGAGGCCACTGGTTGAAAGCGCCACGTTGGTGGTCGTCAACCCACTCATCAGTTCGTCCAGTGACTTGTTTGCGTATTCTTGCGGCAACGGCTCTCCTTGAAACTGCGGCTGCGCCACATAGATAGACCGCCAAGCCGGCAAGTCCTCAAATTCGAGCGAATACATAGAGTTCCATGCGGGGGCATTATCGTTATTCGCAATGGCGACGCTAGGGCCATCCCAAAACGCAGGGATTTCTCCTCGTGCTTCAACGATGAAGTAGTAGTTCTTAGCCGTTTCTGAAGCCGTATGGGTTAGGATAAACGGAGAACACGGCCCGGCGTTGTTCACTCCCCATTGGTTATAAGCGTTGGCCCCCTCCGCCAGTTGAATAGTAGTCGTCAGGCCATACTGGGAACTGACCACTTGCCGATAGCCGTTCGTGGCATAGCTCGCCCATGTTTCTGAATAGTTCTTCTTGATTCCGGTGGCATTCCAGGTTGCTTTTCCACTATCCACGGCGTAACACAATCCACTCAGAGGCACACCCTCCAGTTCCAACGTTGACGCAGGAACCTCAAGCCGCACCCACTGGCCCGTAGACGGCAATGGCCCCATATAATGACTGCTAATACTGACATAAGGGAGGAGTTCGCTGTCCGTTCCCCAATAAGCAGACACCCATCCTTGGCTACATTGCCATAGAAGTTCAATTTCCTGTGGCGTGTCACCAGGATCGAGATACACGTAAGCAAATAGACTGTCGCCATGACCCGGTGTAATAACTTGCGTGGCGTTTTGAACTCCAAAGTAATGGTCGGCGGGATCTTGAGTCGCGGTTACCTGAAGCGCATAACTGCCCGAAATCGGCGTTGGATCACTGTTAACCCATTCAGCAGTCACAGCATTCCCGATAAGGCCGGCATTTACTGGGCACCATCCATCGCCCCACCAAATGACTTCCTCCGTCGTGCTGACGATTCCGGCAGCATCCCACGTGGCTGCTCCACTATCCAAGGCATAGAGGATCCCATCCAGACGCACGCCCTCCAGTCCCAGTGTTGACACCGGAACCTCAAGTCGCACCCACTGACCCGTAGACGGCAATGACCCTATGCGGTGACTATCAGAACCAAGACCAAAAAGACTGTTTGCCCCTGACGCTCCCCAATACGCTGAACAGCAGTATCCACCAACAGTCCATACAAGCTCGATCTGTTGTGGCGGGTTAGCGGGATCAAGATACACGTAAGCAAAAAGACTGTCCCCATTGCCCGGAGTAATAACCTGCGTAGCGTTCGTGAAGCCATGATAGTGGAGTGCTGAAGCCATTTCTGACTTATGCGCCCAATAACCCGAAATTGGTGTTGGAGAATTGGTCCATGCCCATGTCTCGTTTCCAGTCCTCACAACGGCTGCCCCTGACGGCCATTCATCGTCACACCAAATCGTCGTCCCCGTCGGTTTTCTTGGAGCATAAATGGGAATAGAACCCACGACGCTGCTTGACGACCTGTCAAACACCTTGATCCTAAAATCCGCCACGGTGTTGCTGGCGTATGCCACGGGAGGATACCCAGAGTAAGCGCCAAAGCTGTAACTCTGGCCGACGTGCAACGGCGTTCCACCCACGGAACTGCCAAAGGCTGCAATCGGATATTGAAATTCAATTCCATAGACAGCGCTTGTCGCCGTGACCATCTGGTAATGCCAATTCGTATCCTTCGGGATATTGGCCAGCCAAGGCGTTGCTCCGTTGATTACATCGTTCGTCATCGGATCCAACCCCACACCTTTTTGCTGACTAAGCGGAATAACGAATGACATGTAGGTGGGATCCCCCCACCAGCACGAGTTTCGGATGAACCGCTCTGTCGTGGCTGCGGTATTGGCCGTCTGCAAAGGCGTGGGTAGCGTGGGCAGGCTGTAGTTCGTGCCGTTGGCGTTATTGGTCACGCTGTAGAAGTTTACACCGTCGCTGCCATCCTCCCGCACCCAATAGTTATACACTGTCCCCGGTTGCAAGCCGGATAGTGTCACCTCGGGGTAATACACAGCGCCGGTGAGTCCGGTCCAGTTGAAGGACTGCGCAGAGATATAAAACCAATTGGTCATCCATGCGCTTGCGCCGGTGAAATAGTCCACCACATTCCAAGAAATGGCGGACAAACCATTCTCATCGAATGTCACGGTCGGTGACAAGGGGATGTCCAACCAATTCGGCGTCGTCACCTCCAACACGCTGTGGGCATTGGTGATGGCAGACGAATAATAAGCGTCAGCACCGACAAGAGTAGAATCCACAATGCAGTAATACGTATTGGTCGGAAGCAAACCCGTTACAGATTGCGGCCCAACAGTAAACTCTCCAGCGCCGGAGGACCACCAGTAGTAAGGCTCTGCAACAGGCACATTGTTTGTGTCAACAATTGTCATGATGTAGGTAGCAACGGAAGGGCTGTTGCATACCGACTTGAAGGATATGAGCATACTGTCGGCTTGGACATTCGTCGCTTGCAAACAGGTAATCTGAATCAGCGGCACTGCCGGCACGCTGAACGTGCCATTGGTGTATGCGTAGTAACCGGCGACGCCAGTCGATCCATATCCATTGGCGTCGTTCACATACGATATGACCTGATAGCTGTATTCACCGCCTGCCATCAGGTTGGAAACCGACAGGATTACATTGGTCGAACCAGGACCCGCATCGGTGAAGACGTTCGTAAATGTTCCCAACCCATCCTCGAACAGGATCGTATGTGTGGCGGTGAGGGAGCTGTCGTTCTGCACGTTCCAATGAATGTCCACGCTCTCCGTGCTGAGGTTGCTGTAGCATAAGTCGCTCACTGCAACCCACGTCGGCGTGCCAAACGTATGTCCATTGCCGCCGGCATCGTTCCGCGACGCGATGTATCGGCCATTGCTGTAGGCCACCGACTGCACCCAATAATGATACGTCGCCGAAGGATTCAATCCCGTCAGCGTCACCGATGCCGTGCTTCCGCCCGACCCGCTCGTCGATGACGCCCATGCTGTGCAGTTGGTACCATTTTGCGTCCAACTGTAATATGCCGTGTTTTTCAACGAACTACCCGTCCAGTTGGTCACGCCCCAACTGATGGTCGTCTGTCCGTTGATCACGCTGCCGACCGTCGGCGCGTTCGTGGAGACTTGCAGAAACGGCGGCAACGCCGTCGGAGAGGTGAACGCCAGACCCACCGGCCCTCGATTGCCATCGTCAGCAGCGTCCACGTTGGTCGCTACGTTGCAGATGAACGTGCCGTTGGTGCCGTTGTATTGCTTCACCATG
>JACRJX010000029.1 GCA_016235595.1 Verrucomicrobiota bacterium | reverse complement strand
CGGTGTTGCTCAACGAGCTACCCGTCCAGTTCGTCACACCCCAGCTGATCGTCCTCTGCCCATTGATCAAGCTGCCCAGCGTCGGCGCGTTCGTGGACACTTGCAGAAACGGCGGCAACGCCGTCGGAGAGGTGAACGCCAAGCTCATCGGCCCACGATTACTATCGTTACCAGCGTCCACGTTGGTCGCCACATTGCAGACAAACGTACCGTTGCTGCCGTTGTACTGTTTGACCACGTTGCTGCTTTTGTCAGCCATGTAAAGATTGCCATCAGGCCCGAAACGCATACACATCCAGATTCCAGCCACTGGCGCATTCGTATCGCCTGCAACAAATGTTCCCAAAAAACTCCCCGTCGTGCCATTGAACTTCAACACCTTGGTCATGCCATTTGTTTCCGATGTACCCACATACAAGTGGCCATCCGGACCAAACTCCAAGCAATGCGGCTGTGCCATGCCACCTGTACCGGTCGCAACAAACTTGCTTTTGAAAGCGCCCGTACGCCCGTCAAATCGCAGGATGTTACTCCAGTTCGTCGTACCACCAGGATAATACGACCAGTCCGGTGGGCGATTGGCCACGTAGAAATCCCCATCCGGTCCCACCACAAAATCACTCACCCGCGTCAAATAATTCGTGTTATAAACGAAGTTGGTGGTTACCAATCCCGTCGTCATATCCGCCCGCGCGATATGATAGTTATAGTCGCTGCCCACATACATCGCTCCATCGGAGCCAAAACACGCACTTGATGCCGGGTTACCAACCGTCGTCACCACGTTACTCAGAAACCCTCCGGTCTGCCGGTTGTAAGACAACACCTTTTGCCCCCAATATCTCGCCACATAACACGTGTTGGTATCTGCCCCCCAAAAGATCTCTCCGGGTCCGTAGCTACCATTGGAGTCTCCCGTATCGCCGATGTAGCCCAAGTGCTGCCAGCTTACCGCATTGTATCGCCGCACCGCGCTCGCATAGTTGCCAACCCACATCTCATATCCCTCGTTTGTGGCAGCGTGCGAGGTCAGGGATACGAGTCCCGCCAAAACAACCATGCTGCGACGGATCAAACGCGCAACTGCAGGCCAGATGGAACTCTGACGATTAACCCACCGCGACACATCGAGCGATCCTGGCACAATTGTAGAATTGCCAAGCCTTCGATTTCCTGTTGTCGCGCAGAACAACCCACTCCTCGGTACTAGATCATTCATTGCCGAACCTCCTTCATCTCTGCAGATGACTTCCAAAGTCATCAACAATCGTCATTCTTATACGCAGAGACTCCATTTTTTGTCTACTCTATAGTGTGTCAGGTAACTTCTAACGGTATCAGGGAAAACCTGAATCTGTTTTAGGTGTTTCCCCTATGCCGCGTTGACATAGGCGATTATTACTTTGCACGGTTGATGGAATAACGAGTCGCATATTGGTTCTCCTGTGTGGACACATAACCTACTGAGCCGTGGGCACAGATTATGACGAAGTTGTGTTGAGACAATACCGGCAACGAGAGACCACAGATAATCCATCCTATGGGTTACCGATGATTCTCATGAACACTGGTGCGAGACGGAAACGACAAGCAATACGAAAACATGGGTGAAACCCGGGGAACAAATACGCCGGCTTGTTTCAGCGCATCCGAAGGTCTACAGGAATTAACGAAGGGCAACGATGATCTCAACCTTTCATCGACACGAGAAGGCTTCCAGAAGAACTTCGAGAAGCTGAAACGCCGGGGTCATTCCAGAGCGGGAGGCGCTGTAAATCGCGAGAGACCTCTATCGAGCGGGCGAGCGACGGATACAGGCAATGTCCGAACGGAGCCAGCAGAAGCCAGCGACGAAGTAACGCCGCTGACTGAGGCTTCTTCGAGGTTGGCAGCATCATCTCCACAATAACCGAAGCGGCAGGAGCCGGGACACCAGCGACGTTCACAGTGTCTGTTTACGAGTTACCGGGAAAGATGTTTGGGAAAGACACCGGAAAAACCTGAAGTGTTCCGACGAGGAAAGCGTGCTCTCCGAACGAAACCGGGCGCTGGCGAGTCAAGCGCGCGGCAGACAAGCCCGGCCACATCCGTCGCGCAGAAGAGCACCGAACAACCTGCGCATAAAACCGAAAGGGCCAGTCCGAGGGTCATAGTGCCTCTGACCAAGTTGGCCCTTCGGAACTGCACTTGGAAGATACGACGGAGGTTTCTCTATCCCAACAAAAAAACTGACCGCATGGCAGAGATCCAACAGGCTCCAATTGCCCAGGGAGATGCCAACGCGGTCAGTCTCAAATCAAAAAACGGCACCGGGCAACCTCACGGTGTTCCCGGCCCGACTCCGGCTGACTCAACGCTCCGTGACACTCGCCAGCCGGCATTCCGAGGAACATGTACGCCTGAACGCCAAGCGGCGCAAGCAAGAATCCGTGGCACACGCGGCAGTTGGCGGATGGAAGATGGCAGATCAGAGATTTGAGATTGAGAATTGGAGAACAGGGAACGGAAGGTGTCGGGCGTGGAGCGAATAGCGCGAAGGGCGAGCCGTTGCGAAAGATGGCTTGACGTTTCGGCCGCCGCAGGCGTTATTACATCTGTATCAACGAAAGGATTCACATGGTTCTCGAACTCAAACTTCGCAAGGTTGGCAACTCGGTGGGCATGGTGCTGCCGAAGGATGCGATGGCCAAACTGAATGTGCGGGAAGGCGATTCGGTCTGTCTGACGGATGCGCCCGACGGCGGCCTGCGCGTGACGCCCGTGACCGAGGGGCGCGAGCAGTTCGCCCGGCAGATGAAGGTGGCGGAAGACGTGATCCGCCGCTATCGGAACACGCTGCGGGAGCTTGCGAAGTGAAGGAGCAGCATTGGGTGTTGCGGGAGACGGTGCTGGCCTTGCAAGAGCGGCTGCTGGCGGAGTTCGGCGGATTGAGCGGTCTCCGCGATGCGGGGTTGCTCGAATCTGCACTGGCGCGGCCGCAGCAACTCTTCGCCTACGGCAAGCCGAGCCTGTTCGATCTGGCAGCCGCCTACGCCTTCGGGCTGGTGCGGAACCATCCGTTTCTGGACGGCAACAAGCGCATCGGGTTCACGACGGCGGTCGTTTTCCTTGAACTGAACGGCTATCGCTTCGCGGCTTCCGAGGCGGACGCAACGATCAAGACACTGGCGCTGGCCGCACGCGAACTGGACGAGGCGGACTACGCGGCGTGGTTGAAGGCAAATTCCCGAAAAGCATAAGCCGATGCCGTTGGCAGATTGGAATCAGCGACGCTCGACACTGCGTTACATACACATCGTGTTGTTCTCCTACGAGCCGTATTTGAAAATCTTTCGGCAAGGAACGGAGCCGAAGGACGGGAGTAGATGACGGAAGACCGAAGACCGGAGAGCCGCCAACGGCGAAGTTCATCGCAAGGGGAGGATCTGGAAAAAGTGAAGCCCGCAGGGATCTGTGCGGAAGATGCCTTAACGGCAGCGCGTCTCGCACCACAAGCGGGCTTCGAGGAAAAGCTACGCTCCGTGGTGGAGCCCGTCAAGGAAGCAGTGGATGCGGGAGACTGGCCATCTTCTTCCACGGAAATACTTTCCCGGTTATCACAAGATTCCCGGGACGTCATGTGAACATGAGGTATTGCGCGATAAAGATTTCGCTGGCGTCCTGAAGCGTCGCCACTTTTCCCGCTTTACGGTTGGGGTTTGGGGTCATAGTCTTTGCGCCCGGAGTGTTTTGGGACAAGGACTGCATCAGAATGACGAAAACCAGCACCAACAAGAAACCAGCGAAAGCCTCTGCCAAAGACTCCGCCGCCAATCTCGGCTTTGAGGCCAAGCTCTGGCTCACTGCCGACAAGCTCCGCAACAACATGGACGCGGCGGAATACAAGCACGTCGTCCTCGGCCTCATCTTCCTGAAATACATCTCCGACACGTTCGAGGAACACCACGCCAAGCTCGTCGAGGGCAAAGGCGACTACGCCGGCGCGAATCCCGAGGATCAGGACGAATATAAAGCCGAGAACGTCTTCTGGGTGCCTCCCGCGGCGCGCTGGAGCTACCTGCAAAACAGCGCGAAACAACCCACCATCGGAAAGATCGTGGATGATGCGATGGTTGCCATCGAGCGCGACAACCCTCGCCTCAAAGGCGTCCTGCCCAAAGAATATGCCCGCCCCGGCCTCGACAAGCACCGGCTCGGCGAGTTGATTGATTTGATTGGGACGATTGGTCTCGGCGACAAGGAGAACCGGGCGAAAGACATCTTGGGTCGGGTCTATGAGTATTTCCTGACCATGTTCGCCAGTGCCGAGGGCAAGAACGGAGGCCAGTTCTACACCCCGTCGTGCGTCGTGCGCTGCCTTGTCGAAATGCTCGGTCCCTACAGGGGCCGCATCTACGACCCCTGCTGCGGCTCCGGCGGCATGTTCGTGCAGTCGGAGAAGTTCGTCGAAGCCCACGGCGGCAAGCTCGGCGACATCAGCATCTACGGCCAGGAGAGCAACGCTACCACCCGCCGCTTGGCCTTGATGAACCTCGCCCTGCGCGGCATTGAGGCGGACTTTGGCCCCGAACATGCCGACACATTCCGCCGCGACCTTCATCCCGACCTCCGCGCCGACTACGTCCTGGCCAACCCGCCGTTCAACGACTCCGACTGGTTCCGCAAGGACGACGACGTGCGGTGGCAGTTTGGCGTTCCGCCGAAGGGCAACGCCAACTTTGCCTGGGTGCAACACTTCATCCACCACCTCGCGCCCCAAGGCATGGCCGGCTTCATCCTCGCCAATGGCAGCATGTCCTCCAACCAGTCCGGCGAAGGCGACATCCGCAAAGCCCTTGTCGAAGCCGACCTTGTGGACTGCATGGTTGCGATGCCCGGTCAGCTCTTCTACAGCACGCAAATCCCCGTCTGTCTCTGGTTTATTGCCCGGAACAAATCCGGGCAACCCTCATCCGCCGCTTCGCGTCACCCTCTCCTACGGGGAGAGGGTCGAAGTGAGGGCCGTTTGCGCGACCGAAGGAAGCAAACGCTGTTCATAGACGCCCGCAAACTCGGTACCCTCATCGACCGCGTTCACCGCGAGTTAACCGACGCCGACCTCAACAAAATCACGGGCACCTACCACGCGTGGCGCGGCGATAAAGGTTCAGGCGACTACGCCGACGTCGCTGGCTTCGCTAAATCGGCTGACCTCAAACTCATCACCGAACACGGTTTCGTGCTAACACCCGGCCGCTACGTCGGCGCTGAAGAAGTCGAAGACGACGGCGAACCCTTTGACGAAAAAATGCCCCGGCTGATCGCAGAGTTGGAAGGGCAGTTTGCAGAGTCGGCCAGGCTGGAAGCACAGATTCGCGCCAATCTCAAAGGACTCGGATTCTGATGAAACGGCACTTTACTCGAGAACGCACGAAACTCCTCTCCCTTCGGGAGACACCGGGTGAGGGTTGCTGGCCTCAAGCCAGCACTGCCATTCAAGCAAACCTGAAAGGGTTGGGCTTCTAGCAACTGCGACTTGGATCAAAGCAATGGCATACATTTCTCAAACCATCTTCTCTCTCGTCAAACCAGCGGTTCAGTCCCTTGCCGGGCGCTTGTTTGTGCTGACCTCTGGTCGCGACGGCTCGCAGAAATACCGACCAACAGTGAACACCTTTTATGAGACGGGAATTGTGACAGCGCTCTATGAACACTTGTTGATGAGCCCGTTGCTACAACACCTCGAAATCCGCCATGAGATGCCTTACCACGGTCCCGTCGGTGCGCCGAAACGAGTGGACCTTTGGCTCCGACCCGTGAATGGCGGTCACCCAACACTTGTGGAAGCGGGCGACTTTGCTGTCGGGAAAGTTCACGAGGACCTCAAAAAGATTTCGGGCATCAATCCCAATGGGACAAACTGGTTCTTGGCCTTCTTCCGCGACCCGGGAGAAACAAAGCCGCAAGACCCTTGGGCAGTTCTCAGGGATTCGTTCGCCCGTGCAAATGGACTCGACACAAATCATGTCGAAGCGGACCCAAGCCTTGTCACTCATTTCGAGGTTTATCGCCCAACAGGTGATCACGACACATTTGGTGTGGCATTATTGAAAGGCCTTTGAGTCTCCAAAACGCTGGTATGATTTCACATTCGCGGCCGCAAACGCAAGTAGGCGAACTGATTCGTCGTGGGGTGCTAGCACTCAATGATGGGTATCGCGTCCGAAACGCCGAACTTGGTCCGATTGGTATTCCCTTCGTTCGCGGCGGTGATATTGGAGACGGTGACATTAGCACGGCAGTCGAAGACCATATTCGTCCGGAGTTTGCTGATCGAGTTCGTTCGAAGCTCACTCAGGCGTATGACGTGGCTTTCATCACCAAGGGAACCGTTGGTCGTGTCGGCATGATGCGCCCGGGGCAACCAGTATCGGTATTTGCACCGCAGGTTTGTTATTGGCGTTCCCTCGACCGAGAACAATTAGAACCGAGGTTTCTTTTCTATTTGCTCAAATCAGCAGAGTTTCAGTCGAACCTTGACGCGGTTAAGACGCATGGCGCTATGGTCGCAGACTACGTGAGTCTTTCCGACCAGCGGCTATTCAAGCTGACTTTTCCGCTAATCGCCGAGCAAAAAGCCATCGCGGCGGTGCTTGGGGCGCTGGACGACAAGATCGAGTTGAACCGGCGGATGAACGCGACGCTGGAGGCGATGGCGCGGGCGCTGTTCCAGAGCTGGTTCGTGGATTTCGACCCCGTCCGCGCCAAACTCGACGGCCGCCAGCCAGCCGGGCTCGACAAAGCCACCGCCGCCCTTTTTCCTGAACACTTCGAAGAAACCGCGCTTGGCCCGATTCCGAAAGGCTGGAGGATCAAACGAATCGAAGAAGTTGCCGAGCGGGTCGCGATGGGGCCATTTGGTTCTTCGATCAAAGTTTCCACCTTTGTTCCCGAAGGAATCCCAGTCATCAGCGGCCAGCACCTCCACGAAATGATGCTTAACGATTCCGAGTTCAACTTCGTGACGCACCAACACGCTGACCAACTCCAGCGCTCCAACGTGCAGCGCGGAGATGTGATCTTTACCCACGCGGGGAGCATCGGACAGGTCGCGCTGATACCTGAATCTTCCCGGTTCACTCGCTACGTCATTTCACAGCGCCAGTTCTACATGCGTTGCGACCGGGCGCAGATCTCGCCGTTCTACGTCGTCCTGTATTTCAAGACGCCTGACGGACAGCACCGTCTGCTCGCGAATACTTCGTCAACTGGCGTTCCATCCATTGCTCAGCCCGTCACATATCTGCGGCAGCTTCAGCTCGTCATTCCACCA
Organism: Verrucomicrobiota bacterium; assembly: GCA_016235595.1. Taxonomy (GTDB): domain Bacteria; phylum Verrucomicrobiota; class Verrucomicrobiia; order CAIQCK01; family CAIQCK01; genus CAIQCK01. The sequence continues at coordinate 570,658 of JACRJX010000029.1, read as the reverse complement.
CCTCCGTTGCTCGCACGTTTCGATGAGATTGTAGGCGCTTGGATGAGGCAAGTCGCCGCCAACCTCCACGAATCTCGCACCCTCGCCACTCTGCGCGACACGCTGCTGCCGAAGCTGCTGAGCGGAAAGGTGAGCGTGGGGCATGTCAGCAAGGAGGTGTCGGCGTGAGACACCTACGGAATCTCCGCTCGAAGTTTAGCATTTCGTTCCCCGCTGACGAAGAGGGTTTCGTTGGACGTGAGTGTCCGAAGCAGAAGTGCGAAGGCTACTTCAAGCTCCAGCCTGGAACTGGCCTAAAGGGCAACAACTTGCCAACGCATTGCCCATACTGCGGCTACACTGCGGGGTCCAACGAGTTTTTGACGAAGGCACAGATTACGTATGCAAAGTCTATTGTGACCCGGGAAGTCACGGGCGCTCTCTTGAAGGACCTGAAGTCACTGGAGTTCGACCATCGGCCACTTGGAGGCTTCGGCATCGGTATCAGCATGAAGGTCACTGGGAGGCCGACGCCGATCAGGTATTACCGAGAGAAGAAGTTGGAGACCGAAGTTGTATGCGAGAAATGCACCCTTCGTTATGCGATTTACGGGGTGTTTGGTTTTTGCCCCGATTGTGGCGTTCACAATTCGCTACAGATTCTCAACAAGAACCTCGAACTTGTGCAGAAGCTCTTGGCCGTGGCTGAAGCCCAAGAGCCGCAAGTTGCTCAACATCTTATCGAGAACGCATTGGAGGACTGCGTATCCGCTTTCGATGGCTTTGGCAGAGAGACATGCCGGGTGTTTGCGCCAAAGGCCGCGAAACCCGATAAGGCTACTGAGATTCGGTTCCAGAATATCGCGGCCGCGCGCGACCGCGTGAAGGAGCAGTTCGGTTTGGACTTCGCCGCAACAGCGGCGTCTGCGGACTGGACGCGCGTTCTGCGTGCCTTTCAAAAGCGGCACTTGTTGGCGCACAAGATGAGCGTGGTGGACGAGGATTATCTGACGGCAACGGGCGATTCGCAGTCACTGCTCGGTCACAAAGTCTCAATCGCTGTCCCTGAGGTTCGCGAGCTTGTAGCTCGTCTGCACCATCTCGGACATGAACTGTTCCGCTCACTGGAGGCTAAACAGTGATCCCATCCCGCACGCTCGCCACCCTGCGCGACACGCAGCTGCCGAAGCTGCTGAGCGGGAAGGTGAAAGTGCCGATCTCTTTATCATGAGGATCAAACATATAGGCTTCAAAGGCAGGACCATCATTCTGTTGGGCGCTGGTGCGACACGCGGTGCGGAGTTTGTCGAGAACACAGCGGGCGCCATGCCTCCGCTGGATCGGGATTTTTTCACCCAGGCCCAGCGTCTGAGCGCCAACAAACCGAAAATTCTTTTGGACACTTTAATATCCGATGTGGTGAGAACTTTCGGGAGTAATTTTTCCCTTACGATGGAGGGTTATCTCACACGATTGGAGCAACTCTCACATGTACTTGATGATTACCGTTTCCAAGGACGACCGCCGACTAATCGTTACCAGAGAATGCGCGACGACTTTCTTCAAGTGCTCGCTGCTTTGCTGGACGAATCGGTCGGTCGTGAACCACGCTGCAAATATCACCAGCGACTTGTTGAACATCTCGCCAACACCGATGCGATCTTGAGTTTCAACTACGATTGGCTCATTGACCACGCCCTAATGCAGTTTGGAGCTGGAAAATGGAATCCTCGCACAGGGTATGGTGTTCCGACCTACACACAAGGCAGGCGCGGTGTGGGCACGAGATACTGGGCCTGTAAAGATGCACGGAATCGGCCAATGTATCCAAGTCGCACCATTCAGTTGCTTAAGTTACATGGGTCCATGAATTGGTTTCCGGTTCCACAGGACAGAAAACCATCAAGACTCGAATTGCGAAAACGTTGGTGGCACCAGAACGGGCGATTAAAATTCGAAATCGCACCCCCCGAGTGGAACAAACCGACGCGGTCAGGAGTCTATGTTCCTGTATGGCGAGCGGCGCGAAAGGCGCTCATGAACGCGAACGCTTTGATTTTCATTGGGTATTCACTTCCAGAGACGGACTTGCCCGTCCAAGCACTGCTGACAGTTGAAGAAACGCCCAAACCGCTGAAGTTGCTTATTGTCGTCAACCCCGATCAGACGTCTCGTCAGCGTATCAGGTCGGTTTTGCAGCGTCGGCTTAGCAACAAGACACGCGTCTTGAGTTTCAATCAACTTAAAGACTTTCACAGGTTCTTGGGCGATGCGGACGAAATTGACCATCCCACCTCATGACCTTCACCGAATCCATCGTCGAAGACGCCGCCCTGACATGGTTCGGGGAGTTGGGCGTCACTAATAAGACCGGCTTGACCAAGCAGTTTTTCGAAAAGGAGCAAAGATGAGCAATTCAACGTCCCTCGGTCGTATGCAGCAGGTCGATCTTCGGAAAGTCTGGCTCAGTGAGTCCGGCTACTTCACGCCCTGGCTGGCACAGGATGACAACATATCTTTGCTTGCCGATACGCTGGGAATGGATTTGGAACTGGAAGCGCAGGAAAAGGGCGTTGGACCATATCGTGCTGATATTGTCTGCAAGGACACGACCGACGGGACGCTGGTACTAATCGAAAACCAACTGGAAAAAACGGATCATACGCATTTGGGCCAATTGATGACCTATGCCGCAGGACTGGATGCTGTCACAATTGTGTGGATTGCAGAACGCTTCACCGACGAGCATCGAGCGGCGCTGGACTGGCTCAACGAAATCACCGGCGAGAACATTAGTTGTTTCGGCTTGGAGATCGAATTGTGGCGAATCGGAAATTCGCCAATTGCGCCGAAGTTCAATGTTGTCTGCAAACCGAATGACTGGATCAAAGGCAAAAGCAGTGGCGGGGGTGGCGGAGTTGTTACCGAGACGAAACAGCTTCAGCAGGTTTACTGGCAGGCGTTGAGAGAAGTGCTTGCCGAGCAGAAAAGCAGCCTGAAGCCACAGAAAGCCCATCCACAGCACTGGCTAAACGTTTCCATCGGCCGATCCAATTTCAACATGGCAGCAACCATCAATACGCTGGAAGAACGCATCGCCGTCGAGGTGTATATGCAGGGGGCGGACGCCAAACGGCATTTCAAGCAACTCGAGGCTGACAAGGCAAAAATCGAAAAGGAAATTGGTCACACTTTGGATTGGCGCGAGTTGCCGGAGAAGGAAACCTCTCGCATTCTCCTGATGCGGCCAAACTCCAGCATCAAGGACTCCAAAACGTGGCCTGAGCAGCACAAGTGGTTGGCTGAAACCTTGGAACGGTTCAATGCGACGTTCCGACCACGCATCCAATCACTTCCGACGGCATACGGAGATGACGAAGTGGAGGCGGGATAAACGTGGCTAGAATCGAGAACTGTTGATGAGTGCGAACTTCGACGAATCCGTTGTCGAAAAAGCAGCCCTGACTTGGTTTGGGGAGTTGGGCTACTCAATCGGGCACGGGGAACAAATGGCACCCGGTGAACCGACGGCGGAGCGGGAGACGTTTGGCGATGTGGTACTGGTGGAGCGGTTGCACGAGGCCATCCAGCGGCTGAATCCAGGGATTCCTGACGAGGCGCGCGAGGAAGCTCTGCGGAAGGTGTTGCGGGCGGCGACGCCGTCGCTGGCGCAGACAAACCGCGCTTTGCACCTGATGCTGCGCGATGGCGTGGAGGTGGAGTATCGGCGGAAGGACGGAACCATCGCAGGGGACCGGGTACGGTTGCTGGATTTCGCCGATGTGCGGGCGAATGATTGGTTTGCCGCAAACCAGTTTGCCGTGGTGGAGGGGCAATACAGCCGACGGCCTGACATCGTAGTCTTTGTGAACGGCCTGCCGCTGGGCGTGATCGAGTTGAAGAACGCGGCGGATGAGAACGCAACGATTTGGAGCGCTTACGCACAGTTGCAAACCTACAAGGCGGAGATTCCCTCGCTGCTGCAATACAACGCGGTGTTGGTGGTGAGCGACGGCGTGCAGGCGCGCATCGGTTCGCTCACGGCGAATCAGGAATGGTTCAAAGTGTGGCGGGAAATCGATTCCGATTCCCCGCCACCCTCACCGCAGCCCTCTCCCAGCGGGAGAGGGAGCTATCGTGGAGGGTTTGAGTTTGCGGGCCTCGTCAACAAAGCGCGGGAGTTGAGGAAGAATCAGACACCAGCGGAATCGCTGCTGTGGGAGTTGCTGCGAGATCGGCAACTCTGCGCCGCGAAGTTCAGGCGGCAGCATCAGTTCGGGGAATACATCTGCGACTTCTTCTGCAACGAGGCAAAGCTGGTCGTCGAATGTGACGGCGAACCCCACCAAACCGCCGCGGGAAAGAAGCATGATGCCAAGCGTGATGCCTATCTCAAATCGCAGGGCCTGACTGTGCTTCGTTTTCAGAATGAGCGGGTGCTGAACGACACCGAGGCGGTGCTTCAAGAAATCGCCAATCACCTCCCCTCAACCTCTGGGAGAGGGGCCGGGGGTGAGGGGCAACAGCGGCAACGCGCTACGCTCGAACTTCAGACACTGATTTACGGCGTGTTCGAGAAGGAGCGTTTCCTCAAGCTGCTGCTGCATTTTCTTGTCTTCGAGGAAGACCCGGACAGCGGCGCGCTGAACAAGATCATCGCGGGCTATCATCAGTTCCACGCAGTGAACGCGGCGGTGGAGGAGACGGTGCGCGCCAGCGGCATGAGCCAGGGCGGCGTGGTGCGCGAAGAGGCGGGCGGCTATTGGGCGGGCCGGATGCACGGCGGCAAGCCGGGCGACCGTCGCGCAGGTGTGGTCTGGCACACGCAGGGCAGCGGCAAGAGCTTCTCAATGCTTTTCTACGCGGGGCGCGTTGTGCGGCATCCGGCCATGCAAAACCCGACGTTAGTGTTGTTGACAGACCGGAACGACCTGGACGACCAGCTTTTTGGCCAGTTTCAACGGTGCCATGCCATTCTTGGACAGACGCCGGTGCAGGCCGAGAGCCGGGATCGGTTGCGCGAACTGCTGGCGGTGGCGAGCGGCGGTGTGATCTTCACGACGATCCAGAAGTTCATCCCGGAGAAAAAGGGCGAACGTTTTAAGAAGTTGTCGGATCGGAAGAACATTATCGTCATCGCCGACGAGGCGCATCGAAGCCAGTATGAGTTCGGTTCGCACGTCGTGAAGCGGAAGGACGGCACGAGCTATATCGCGCACGGCCTGGCGGTGAACATCCGCGACGCGCTGCCGAATGCGTCATTCATCGGCTTCACCGGCACGCCCATTGAAAAGACCGACGCGAATACGCGGGCGGTGTTCGGCGATTACATCAGCATCTACGACATTCAGCGCTCCGTCGCCGACAAGGCCACGGTGCCGATCTACTACGAGAGCCGCATCGCCAAGCTGGGTTTGAACGCGGCGGAACTGCCGAAGATCGATGAGGAGTTTGAGGAAATCACCGAAGGCGAGGAGCTGACCCACAAGGAGAAGCTCAAGACCAAGTGGGCTGCGCTGGAAGCGTTGGTAGGCGATCCGAAGCGCATCAAGCTCATTGCCGCCGACTTGGTGCAGCATTTCGAGAAACGCTGGGAAGCGATGGACGGCAAGGCGATGATCGTATGCATGAGCCGCCGCATCTGTGTGGACCTCTACGAGGCGCTCATCAAGCTGCGGCCGGATTGGGCTGGTGCCAAAGATGACGACCCGGAGTCTGAAAAGGGCAGGGACTGTGTGCTCAAGGTGGTGATGACCGGCAGCGCCGACGACGGTCCCGAGTGGCAGCCGCACATCCGTAACAAGGAGAAGCGCCGCAAGCTGGCGAACCGTTTCAAGGACAGCAAAGACCCGTTCCGAATCGTGATCGTGCGCGACATGTGGTTGACGGGCTTTGACGCGCCCTGCCTGCATACGATGTATGCCGACAAACCGATGCAAGGTCACGGTCTCATGCAGGCCATCGCGCGAGTAAATCGTGTGTTCCGCGACAAGCCGGGTGGTTTGGTGGTGGATTACCTCGGTCTCGCCGATCAACTGAAGCACGCGCTCGCCGTCTACACACAGAGCGGCGGCAAGGGCGCGCCAACCTACGACACAAAGCAGGCCATCGCGGTGATGCTGGAAAAGCATGGCGTCGCCTCCGACATGCTGCATGGATTCAGTTGGAAGAAGTGGACGACGGGAAAGCCAGCGGAACGGCTGGCGCTTATCCCTGCCGGACAACAGCACATCCTCGAGCAGGAGGACGGCAAGAGGCGTTTTGTGCAAGTGGTGACTGAGTTGTCCCGCGCCTTCGCGCTCTGCGCAGCGAGTGATGAGGCGGCCGAGATTCGTGATGACGTGAGTTTCTTCCAAGCCATCCAGGCGGCACTAAACAAGCAGAGCATAGGCAGCCACAAGACACCCGACCAACTCAATGCCGCGGTGCGGCAGCTTGTCTCGAAAGCCATTGTGACCGAGGGACAGGTGATTGATGTGTTCACCGCCGCCGGACTACCCAAACCCGACATCAGCATCCTCGATGATCGGTTTCTGGCGGAAGTGCGCGGCCTGAAGCATAAGAACGTCGCCGCCGAACTGCTGGAGAAGCTGCTCAAGGACGAGATTCGGGTGCGCTCGAAGCGGAACCTCGTGCAGTCGCAACTGTTCTCGGAAAAGCTCAAGAAGACACTCAACGCCTACCACAACCGTGCCATCGCCACACAGGAAGTCATCGAGGAACTCATCAAATTGGCGAAGGAAATGGAGGCGGCTGCGCAGCGCGGCCAAGACCTCGGATTGACCGACGACGAAGTTGCGTTCTATGACGCCCTCGCCGCCAACGAATCCGCCGTGCAGGTGATGGGAGACCAGAAACTGAAGGTCATCGCCACTGAACTCATCACCCGGGTGCGGAAGAGCGTGACGATTGACTGGACACTGCGCGAGGGCGCACGAGCGAAGATACGCGTCATGGTGAAGCGCATCCTGAACAAATACGGCTATCCGCCCGATCTTCAGGACGAAGCCGTCAAGACGGTGCTGCTACAGGCGGAGCTGCTGTGCGCGGACTGGGCGGAGACGACATAAGCATTCAATTTGAGAGTGTGGCCAGAACATGGAGAGCAACAGCAAAGATCGGTTCGTGGTTGTTCTAACCCCTGAAGGACGCAAGAGGCGGGTGGGACGCTGAGGTTAAGGACAGTTCAACACCGAATGGAGAAACCGAAGCACGATGAAACCCGTTCCCGACCCGGAAACCTGTTTGTTGTTGGCTATGATGCGCGGCAAAGATCTGCCGATTGAACGGCTGGCTCCAGAGGAGTGGGCGTTCACGCTCTGGAACAAGAAGCAGTTTCCGCGCAGTGAACACGATTGGTGCTATCAGTATGAGTTTCAGAGGGAATTTCGCCGCAACCGGGAGGAAATAGGGAATTGGCGCGATCGTTTCAATCGCGAGCGAGCGCAAAACATGCGCCAGTGGGAAGAGGAGTATATCCAGCAGCAAAAGGAGGAAGGCATTGTCGTCCCCAAACCACCCACGCAACAAGAACGCGATGCGAAGAACCGTTACTTGGACGACGCCTATAAGTTAGGCAGCGAATATGGCTGCGATTTCTGGTTGCTTCGAGATTTCCCGGAGTTTCCAGCCGTGCCGTGGCTGAAACTGCCGCTGGACCTGCGCAAACGCCGGCTCGTGGGCAAGAAATACGGGAAAGTGACGGAACCCGACAGGCTTGAAGACTATGCGGACCAACTCAAGGTATTCACGGACATTCTCGGCAGGCCACTGCCAGAGGAAAAAGCCAGTGGCTTGTTGCCTGAGCAAGCGGCTGAAGAAGCTCGACGGCGATACGAACTGGAAGAGAAGTCACCGAGCCGGTATTTGGACGAGCGGTTCAAGGAAATCCTGCCGGGAACGTTCGTTTCATGGCATGTGATCAAAATCGAGTGGAAGTTTCGCAACAAGCAACTGGTCAGGCAGTTCGAGCAATTCCTTAAGACAAAAAGTCCGCCACGCAGGGAGTTGTGGGCCAAGCGCACGCGCGGAGGTATTTCGACACTTGAAAAACTAAAACTACTCAGCGCATTCCGGCTGATGCGCCATTGCAGGGGAAACTGGAAACTGGCCGCCGAAATGTCCGCCCGGATTTGTCCGAAGGGGAAGCCACTGTATGCCAACCAAGCAGCGTGGTCGCGTGCCGCCAAAAGGATGCAAGAGTCTCTCGAACTCGCCTTCAACGCTGACGGTTTTGACCCTATCCGCTAAAAGATTCTTCTAGCGGGGAATACAACCAATCGGTCCATTTGGTTGAATGGGGCGCAATGAAAACGAACTTGCGCGCCGTCTACGGCAACCCTGCCGGATTAGGGTCGCTCCGCCATACGCATCGGCACAACAACCGTTTGTTGATCAATTCCACGGCGGGAAGACTGCGACCAACTCTGCCGCGGTCAACAGCAGATTGCTGCCGATGGGCATGGGAACGGCGAGCAAAGTTCATGGGTATCCATCGTGCAACCTCATCACAAGGTGGTTCGTGCGAGACGGCCAAGCGTAAGGGGTAGATTAACTGCGGGGGGGCAACGTGATCACCATCATATGCAAAGGTTACAAGGCGTGCCATAAGGCCGATGGCATCATCTTGGAAATCGAAGAACCGACGCCGGTGGACCTGGTGCCGCGGCTGATCAAACGGGCGGATGCGGCAGCAAGGCTCGCGGTTTCGCCGAGGCATTTCGATTCCCTCGTGGCGAAGGCGGGCATTCGACCGGTGGAGGGGTTGCCAGTTCGTTATCGAGAAAGCGATCTGCTGACGCTGACGCTCTCGGCCGCGGAACGGATTCCCCTCTCTCGCGTGATTGTACCATTGCCGGCACCGCAGCCGAAACCAGCTGTAGCGGCTCCATCACCACCAACAGCGACGACAGCGGCTGCGCCGGCGCAGGCACGACCGAAGACGAAGCTGCGGATTTGAGGGCGATCAAAAATGTCAGGGGACAGGGGGCAACCAAATCGAGGGGGATCAACCAGATGAAGACACACATTTGCTGTCACAGGTTTAAGGATGGATCGTGGGGATCGGCACAACGGTTTGTTGGGTCAGACAACCGCTGGCACTCGGAGCTTGTAAAACGTCCTAGCGAAAACGCCATGCTCACAGACGAGTTTGATAAGTGGGCGGATTACATAAATCGCGTTACGGCCCCGCATACAGGCAAGGCGTATTTCGAGCTGCCGGCATCGCACTGAGCGGGGATCAATGAGCGAGACTGCCAGCACAAGCGCGCCGATTCTGACCGACATCGGGGCTTCTTCTGTGGAAAAGACGGAGGACCGAGGACCGGGGACGGAAGACCGGGGGCGAGTGAACTGCGAGACGCCCGCAAGCCAACGGTGGCGGGAACGACAAATGGCTGCGGTTGGGGCAGCGATGGAAAGGAAAGTGACGCCGCGTGAGTTGCGCGTGTTGTGGCAAGTGCTGGCATGGTCGTTCGATCTTCAGCGGGAGACAACCAAGCCGTTTACCGTGCGCGACATGGCGGCGCGAACTGGCATGACGCCCGCCGGAGCCTCCCGGGCGATGAACGGCCTGAAGGGGAAACACATCATCCGCAAGAGCGCTGGTGGCGGCTGGCAGTTCACGCCGGAATCGAAAGCCCACACCTGGCTGGTGCCGTGGCGGGTGGACGACGAAGAGAAATGGCTGGCTGCAAGGCGAGTGGATGAAGCGCAAGGGGTTGAGTTCAGAGATCAGAGGCCAGAGGTCGGAGGTCAGTCAGAGGCCGAGAAAAAAGACAATCAGAAAACAGCAGGAACCCAAAACGAGGAGCAACAAACGAAGGACGAAACGAGCATGAAAGAACAAAACGCAGACGATCACGGAATACACGAGACGCACGAAAGTGGAAAGAACGGCGATGACGGTGTTTTTTTGCCGCCGGATGTTGCCTATTCGGCAAAGCCGGCCTCCGACGCTCCCTTAAAAAGTTCTCCCCCGTCAGCCATGACGCCTTTTAATACTATTCACAACTTATTAAAGGGAGAGCCTGTTGTCAGTTCGGCAACACAACCTGAAGCCGAGCAGATTGAAGGCAACGGCACGGAAGCAGGGATGGAAAAGGGAAGCCCGATCCCAGAAGACCCGTCTGCTTATGACGAGGGGACGCTGATACGAAGGCTGGTTGCATTGCTGGGGAAAGGTGGCGAGGAGGGAATGGACGCGAAAGGCGGTTCTTGCAGACTGTTCATTCGAGGAAGCAGGGACGCGGCCGATTCTCCAGACACGGCGGTTGCCATGCGGGACGCTATCAACGAAACCCTCTGCGCTCAACGCGAGGGGCGGATCAAGAAAAGCGTTTTCGGCTACTGCTGGACGAAGGCGTTTGAGTTTGCGGGATTGAAGGGTTGGAAGCTCGAAACGGCGACGAAAAGCTGGGTGAAGTGCAAGCCGTTCAACACCTGGAAGCGGCGGCAGGCGCAGTCGAAGAGCAAGGCGGCATGAAGAGACGCAAAGGGCAAACGGGATTGACGGTTGTTGCCACGATGAACACGGCACTTACAACAACGAAATGGCTAGAAATGGCGATGTTTTGAAAAACCAATTTCTGAGAACGAAAGACCGAGGATCGGAGACGGAGGGAAGACCGTAAAGCTTGGAGCGTGACGCGTGTGCCGAAAGATTCGGAAGCGTCTGGAAAACCAGCCGGGAAGAACGAAACAAGGCGTCACGATGAACACGGCACTTACGACGACGAAATGACTGGAAATGACGACGTTTGGAAAAACCGATTTGTGAGAACGAAAGACTGAGGATTGGAGACGGCAGAAAGAGGACGACCGGCAGGAAGTGATTTGCGCGGACTTACGGAGCCAAACTGAAGAAAAATGACGAAAGCTTTCAAAGCACACTTGCCGGGATGAGAACTGAACTTCAGAGAGGCAACGGCCAAACCCGTTTGCAAGGACTTAGGACGGTAAACTGGTGAACAATGGTGAAAGTCTGGAAAAGCGGCAACGGAGGAAGGAGGGACTGCGATGAACGACAGCACTGACACACACCAAGCGGCGGTCGCAGACTCCCGCCCCAAGATCAGATTGCCTGGTGACGACTACTTGTTGAGTTCGACCGCAGCAGATTTGGCCGCCCACTTGTTCGACAAAGACATCTATCTGTGTAACGGGGAAGTGGTTGTCCTGCGTGACGGGAGCCTGTGCCCGATTACACCGCAGGAGTTTCGCACCTGGGTAGAACAATACATCATCGGCTACCGGGTTCGTCAATTCAAGGGAACGACGTATGAGGTTGACGTCACCATGTGGGAAGGTGACGCGCGTGGCGTTCTGGCATCGCCGCTCTTCAAGAACCGCCTGTTGAAAGTCTCGCGTGTGAACACCTGCCGGCTTCCCATTCTGCGCGCAGATGGGGCAATCGAGTCGCTGCCTGTGGGTTACGATCTGCAATCTCAGGTTCTCACTTTGCCGGGTGGGCCAGACTTTGACGAAAGCATGACGCCAGAACAGGCAACCAGTGTCATTGATCATCTGCTCGAGGAGTTTCCATTTGCAGATCCCCACCGCAGCAGAGCTGTCGTTGTTAGCGCAATGATGGGACAGTTCGCGTTGGGCTTGTTACCCACCAAGAGTCTGCGACCTTGTTTCGTCTTTTTGGCAAACGCCGAAGGCGCCGGCAAGACGCTGCTTGCCCAGTGCTGCATGGTGCCCACGTTAGGCAAGGTTCCCACGGGCGTGAAAGCCGGCGAGGACAGTGAAATGCGGAAGGTGTTGACGACAGCGGTCCGCGCAGGTCGCACGCTGATCTTCTTCGACAACATCAAGGGGAAACTATCATCTCCAGCATTGGAAGCGTTCCTGTCCTCGACGACATGGGATGATCGGATTCTTGGCGGCAATGTCTGGTTCAGTGGCGACAATCTTGCGACGGTATTTATCACCGGCAACGGTCTGACGGTCTCGCCAGACATGCGCCGGCGGTCCCTGTTTGTTGAGTTGCACATGGCGGAGGAACGCGCTGAGGATCGCATCTTCAAACAACCACTCGATCTTGAAACCCTGCTTTCCGAGCGACCCCGCATCCTCTCGGCGCTGTCGGCGCTGGTCCGCTATTGGGATTCACGCGGACGACCGCGCCCGACCCACTCAAGTTCTTCATTCCCTGGCTGGGCGAACGTTATCGGCGGCATCGTCGAAGCGGCAGGCTTTGGTTGTCCGCTCGAAACGCCGCAAATCGACGCGGCTGTGGACCGCGACGGCGATGACATGCACCGGCTTGTTGCTGCCATTGGTTCAAATGGTTGTTCGGTGGACTATGCAGGGCTGGTTACTAAGGCGCGCGAACATGGCTGCTTTGAGCACATCATCGGGCCGGAAGGCGAAACAAACCGCAGCGAATCGTCACGGCTGGGGTGGCTGTTAGCGCGCTATAAAGACCGGCAGGTGGGCAGTTTCATGTTTCGGATTGAAGGCAAGGGACACGGGCGACGCTTCCGTGTCGAAGCCATCAAAGAGGATTCCACCCAGCATGGTTAGCACGGTTTGCATGGTTTACCAGCCCAACAAGACCCCACCATGAAACCTATGGGATAAGGGAATGGGAACCTCGCGGAACGAGTTGCAGGAGATAGCTGCGCCAGGAAAGAATGTTGAACGGTGTAGCTGTTGGTGAAAGCAGATAGCATCCCGACTGTAGCTATTCGCTGGCTTGGATTCTTCGATAATGGCATCGTCGGCGAGATCACGTTGTGAATGACGTGACTTCGGTTTTTCGAGCCACTTGATGTGTTAGTCTGGGCCAAGAGAAAGGACCCAGATGAAAGGCAAGCGGTATACGACGGAAGACAAGGTGCGGATTCTGAGGAGCGGCGCGTGGTTCCGGCAACGGAGCCGTTCCACGGCAAGCCGATCTAAGGGAGCTCTCTCCCCGGCGGTTCTTGTCCTGAATTCCGCCTCGGATCTTCCGCTCGGCTCCGGCGTCAATGCATTGGGCGGCCGCGTATATGTAATGGCCATTTCGCGCCGTAGCTGAGAAAGGAAACTAGCGCTGCTTGAATCGCTCTTCCAGAAAGGCAAATACCTCTTTGCTAAGAACCCCGAAGTTCAAACCTTCCGATTCTCGGATGCCCCATGTGGCCACTCCAACGATCTGCCCCCGGGCGTTCAGGATCGGCCCGCCGGAATTACCCTTGTTCACCGCCGCGTCGGTTTGAAGATGCTGGACACCGTCCACCTTTCTCACGGCAGAGACGATCCCTCTCGACAAGGACCAGTTCATCCCTTTCGGGTGACCAATCACGACGACGCGTTCCCCGACCGTTACCCGCGTGCCGAAACGCGCTCGTGAGTTGACCATCTCATTGGATTCCGGCGGTATCACTATCAAGGAACGCACTCCCAACGACCGGACCCCAACGACCGCCAGATCACGTTTCGCATCCACTGCCACAACCCGTCCGGCCAATTTGTCTCCTCCATATTTCATCACGGTAACCCGCCCATCGGGGGCGCCGTGGACGACATGCTCGTTGGTGAGGATCTCGCCGGTGATCTCCTCGATGCCGAAGCCAGTGCCAAAGACAATCTTGTTCCCCTCCCGCCATTCAATTCTGACGATGGCCTCCCGGGCCTTCTCGAAAAGGTTCTTGTCTTCCATGTCCCGGGGCGCTTGCGCCAAAGCCTGTTTGACCCGACCGAGGATTATGGACCACCCACCCAATACTGCCCCCTCGTCTCCCGGACGGCGAAGGCGAAACGCGCCGGGATTCTTCTCCTTGAGCTCGGCGCATTTGCAGTTATCGGCCATCCAGAGATCATATAACGACAGGGTTTTCTCAATCTCCGCATCGAGGACGGGCGGTGGTGGAGCTATGCCGGGCTGGGCGCGCGAACTGCGAAACCATTCATCGAGTTTGGTCAAAGCGTTAACGGGCGTTTGCTTGAAGCGCGCCCAAGCGCGATAATAGTAGGCATCCGACATTTCGGAGTTGAGCTGGATTGCGCGCGTGAAATCGGCGATGGCCTGGTCGGCGTTTTCCACTCCGTCGGTATCAACCCTCCAAAGATAGACCAGTCCCCGGCATAGCGAGACCCGTTCGTCAACCCGGTCCCGCTCCGCCGCCCGCTCAACATCCGCCAAGGCCGCCTTCAACGCGAGTCGGCAACGTTTCTTCTCATCCGGGGAAAGGGATTCAAAGCCCAAGTCCTGCCCCCAGAGAGGTATGAACTCCCGTCGGAAGCGTGTAACGCGATCCTTGTCCGCTGGATTCCCGACGCTGTAGTAAGCCTCCGCCGCCTTCAGGACGCCGCGCATGCCCAGCGCCAAGGCATGGCTGGGATCAAGTCGGAGGGCCTCTTCGATTTGTCGGAGCGCCCCCGCGTCATCGGACGCTGCGAATTTCTCGAGCGCCTGCGCAACCACCGGGTCGGCCGCGCCCGACGCAGCCTGCGTTTTCGGCGGCTCCGCGGCCGTTGCCGTCGGGACAAATCCCCAATTCGAGCTTTGTTTCTTGGAAGCGATTCGCGCGCGGATCTTCTCCGCGGCGGCTTGCGCCGCCCGGGCAATCTCGGGAGTCTTGGACTGGGAGACGGCCTCGAGATTACTAAGGACGAGCGCATCGCCGGCTTTGCCGAGCGCTTCGAGCAGGGTGAGGTAAAGCACGATATGCTCCGGCCGTGTGGACTCCGAGCTGTAGCGCATGACCTGTTCCATCATCGCTTCCTCCGCACGGGCGTCCCCGATTTCCCCGAGAGCACGTCCGATCGCCATCAGAGTCGGGGGGTCGCCTTCGGCGGTTCTGAAGGCAGCAAGCAGCGGCTCGACCGCTGGAGCACCCAGCGCGATACACTTCGCGTAATCCTCCTGCGCAGCGGCCCAAGTCGCCTCTTGGACTGGCCCAGAGGGGGTGAATGCCACGCTTTTGAGGATCCTGATTGCTTCTTTGCGCGTGTTGCGAACCAGCGTTGCTGGGAGAAGCTTCGGCAAGGAACCCGCCACGCCGAGCGAAGCGCCGACAAAGTGGCCCGCATGAATGTAGACCGGATTCTCCCGGAACTCCTCAACTGCACCTTGGTAAAGATCGACAGACGAAACCTCGCGTGGAGTGGAACACAAGCAGGAAATCGAGCAAAGAGTCTTGGCCGATGCGTCCAACACGGTCATGTCGAAAGTAATGTGGGTGCCGTGACCCGCCGAACTGGAGCCGAAGACCGGCTTGTAGCTGAACCCCTTGGATTCCTCATAGGAGATTGCGACGATGCCATCCCGACCAGCGGCACCTTGCGGCAGGACTTGGATACCCTCATCACGCAGCTTCCGCGTCATTTCCTCGGTGATGTTCAAGGGAGGCCCCGTGCGCCATGTAGAGGAATGAATCTGAAGCTCGACCTTTCGGACAATCGGGGGTGGAGGCGCGGATGGAGCCGAATTATCTTTGCCGCACGCCGCGGCAAACAAGCAGCCCAGCAAAACGAACCCTCGTGCCCAGCGGAGGCTGCGAAAGACGATAGTCGTCGCACTCATCGTTGGTCCTGGCGCCATTGTCACCACCCAACGGCCTGCTGCAAGCGCAAAAAGGCCCTAAAAGGCTTTTACTTCAGTAGATTAGCAGGGCATCGAATATCGGACGGCCGATTCCTTAATCGCCCCTCTGATCTCAACGACATGACGGGCGTCATGCATGCCGAATCCGAGCGCGGTCTGCGCAAGAACGATCAACGAGAAGCCATGAGGGTCCAGCCATGTTTCTCACAGGTCGCCCGCTGGCGCGACTCCATTTCGTCCGTGACACCGTATCGCACGACACCCGCCAACTCGAAAGAGAACTCCGCGTTACACGTGCCCCGTTCCTTGTTCTCCGCGACGCACAGAAGCCTCCATCCAGAACGGCACCTTGGTCCCGCCTCAATTCCGCTCATCGCTATCGTAGTGGAGGATGTCCTTATCCCGACAATGACGTGACTACTATCCGTGACAATCCGTGACAAAATCCTTGCTGTTTTATGTCGTTTTGTGCATCCATCGCTTGCATAAGTGTGTGCAAACACGCAGGCGAGGCGGAAAGCAACCGGTTCGATTCCTGCCCTTTCCGCCAATTTTTTTTGTGCGTCGAAATCTGAAATAAAAAATGAATCGCGGACGACAAATCCGGCTCACGTCGCTGGCCTCCTGCGCGGGTTGAGCAGCCAAGCTAGGCCAGAAGGCCCTGTCGCAGGTTCTGCGGCAGCTCCCGCAAGTGACCGACCGCCATGTTCTCGTTGGCTCCAACACAGCCGACGACGCAGGGGTTTATCGTCTCGACGCCCGGCGCGCGCTCGTGCAGACGGTGGATTTCTTCACGCCCATCGTGGACGATCCGTTCACCTACGGCTCCATCGCCGCCACCAACGCGCTCAGCGATGTTTACGCCATGGGCGGCCGGCCGCTCACCGCGATGAATATCGTCGCGACGCCACAGGACGTGGTCTCGCCGGAAATGCTCGGCAAGATTCTGCGCGGCGGCGCCGAGAAATGCCGCGAGGCGCGCTGCGTTGTCATCGGCGGCCACTCCATCCGCAACCCCGAACCCATCTACGGCCTCAGCGTCACCGGCCTTGTGGATCCGCGCCGCGTCCTCACCAACGCCGGCGCTCGCGTGGGTGACACGCTCATCCTTACCAAACCGCTCGGCACCGGCATCGTCACCACCGCCCTCAAACGCGGCAAAGCGCCACGCGCCGCTGTGCTTGCCGCCGTGCGTTCGATGACCCGCCTCAACGACATCGGTCCGGCGCTCGCCGCCACCGGCCACGTTCACGCGCTTACAGACATCACCGGCTTCGGTCTGCTGGGTCACCTGCGCTCGATGTGCCGTGAAAGTGGCGTTGGCGCCGAGATTTGGGCCGACGCCGTGCCGGCGCTACCGCACGTTTGGAAACTCATCGCCGCCGACTGCGTTCCCGGCGGCACGCGCAACAATCTCGACTTTGCCAACGAAATCGTCCGCTGGGACACTGCGGTCACCGACGCTCAGAAATTCCTGCTTGCCGACGCCCAGACTTCCGGCGGGCTGCTCATTTGTGCCGGCTCGCGCCACACCGAAGAAATCTTGCGCCTCTGCCTCCGTCGTCGCACTCTGTGCGCAGAAGTGGTCGGACGAATTACACGCGACAGGAGCATCCATGTCACTACGAGCCATTCCGCAGGTTGAGAAGGTTCTTCAACAACTCGGCGACACCGGTCTGCCGCGTCCCGTTGTTGTCGCCGTGGTCCGGCGCGAACTGGCGGAACTCCGCAAGCACGCTGCGAAAACCGTTATCGCGCCCGACGACGTCATCGCCTCGATTCGCTCCACGCTCTCCACGCTCCGCGCCCAGCGCATCCAGCCGGTCATCAACGGCACCGGCATCGTTGTCCACACCAACTTCGGCCGCGCACCGCTCGGTCCGCACGTGCTCGAAACGTTGTGTGAAATCGGCGGCAACTATAACAACCTCGAATACGACCTGACCGGCGGCGCGCGCGGCGGACGGGCCGCCTACCTCGAACTCGCGCTGGCAGTGCTCTGCGGCGCGGAGGCTGCCACGGTCGTCAACAACTGCGCCGCCGCGCTCGTGCTGGCGCTGCGCCACTTCGCTACGGGCCGCGAGGTCGTCATCTCGCGCGGCGAGCTTGTCCAGATCGGCGGCGGCTTCCGCATCCCGGAAATCCTCGAAGCCAGCGGCGCAAAGTTGCGCGAGGTCGGCACGACCAACAAGACCACGCTCAATGATTACGCTCGCGCCATCGGCAAGGAGACCGCGCTGATTCTCAAAGTTCACCGCAGCAACTTCTTCATGGGCGGCTTCGTCGAGTCGCCGTCCACCGAGGAAATTGCCGCGCTGGCACGCAAGAAGCGCGTGCCGTTCATCGAAGACCTCGGCAGCGGCGCGGTGATCGAGACTCAGCGGTTCGGCGTGGAACACGAGCCGACGCCAGCCGAGACGCTCAAGCGCGGCGTGGACCTCGTCACGTTCAGCGGCGACAAACTGCTCGGCGGCCCGCAAGCTGGCATCATCGCCGGTCGCGCGAAGCTCGTCGCCGCGCTCAAGAAGGACCCGTTCTTTCGCGCGCTCCGCTGCGACAAGCTCATCCTCTCGGCGCTGCAAACGACCGCCGACCTTTACCTCAACGGCGAAGACTCACAGGTCCGCCTTGTCACGTTGCTTGCCGAGGCGCGCGAGAAGTTGCGCGCTCGCGCTGATGGGATTGTCGCGGCGTTGGCGGGCGCGCCGCTGAAAGCTTCCGCGGGCGTCGGCCGCGGTCAGGTTGGCGGCGGCACGTTGCCGCGGTCGCAATTCGAGTCGGTGACGGTGGACATCGTGCCGCGGGTGCCGCTGGAGGAATTTGCGCGGCGTTTGCGTTGCCACACGCCGCCGGTGATTGGCTATGTAGAGCGCGGCGTCTTCAAACTCGACTTGCGCACTGTGTTCCCGGCGCAGGATGACACCGTCGTCAAGGCGATCAAGCACGCAGCGACATGACCGCGACGCGCAACTTCATCCTCGGTACCGCTGGTCACGTAGACCACGGCAAGTCCGCGCTGGTGAAAGCACTGACCGGCACTGATCCCGACCGGTTGCCGGAGGAGAAGGAGCGGGGTATCACGATTGACCTCGGTTTCGCCAATCTGGCGCTCGGCGATTTCAACATCGGCATCGTGGATGTGCCGGGCCATGAGGACTTCGTGCGGAACGCCGCGAGTGGCATCGCGTTCATGAACGCTGTGCTGTTCGTCGTCGCTGCCAACGAAGGCTGGATGCCGCAGAGCGAGGAACATCTGCAAATTCTCGACTACCTCGACGTGCGGCGCGGCATTTTCGTCGTCACCAAGTGCGACTTGCCGGCAGTGGCCTTTGATCCACCGCGCGCCGACTGGCCTGTCGTTCGCGTCTCCGCGCACACCGGCGAAGGCCTTGAGCAACTCCGGCAGACCATCATCGCCACGCTGGCGGGCGCTCCGCCGTCCGACGATATCGGCAAGCCACGGCTGCACGTGGACCGGGTGTTCACGCTGAAAGGCATTGGGACCGTCGTCACCGGCACGCTGACGGGCGGTTCGCTGAAACGCGGCGACAAGCTCGTCATCCAGCCGGGAGGCGTCGAGACACGGGCTCGGTCGCTTCACAATCACGGCCGCGAGGTGGACTCGCTCAGCCCCGGCGCCCGCTGCGCGATCAATCTCGCCGACGTGCCTGTCGAGAGCGTGCGCCGTGGCGACGTCGTCACGCAGCCGGAGCTTGGAGGACCGTGCGACACCGTGGATGTTGCGCTGCGAATTTCGCCGCGAGCGAAGACGAAGTTGAAGCACAACGAAATCATCAACATCTCGCTCGGCAGCGGCCACTGGCGCGCGCGTGCGGCGCTGTTCGACACGAAGGAACTTCGGCCGGGTGAACATACCATCGGGCAGTTGCGGTTCGAAGCGCCGATCTATTGTTTTGTCGGCGACCGTTTCATCATTCGAGAAGCGTCGACGATTGCCGGCGGTGTTGTTCTCGACGCCGACGCCCGGCGCGGCGGACTGAAGGAGTCGCGGGTTTATTCAATGATGCCAGGCCAGCCGACGGCAGCCGAACTGATCCGCGCATGGCTCTCGCACGACGGCGTGGTGCCGCGCGCCGCGCTGTTGGTGAAATCGCGATTCAGCGCGGCGACGGTGGAGGCGGCGTTAAGCGAGGTGGGCGCGAAGGTCTGTGCGGCGTTTGCCGCCGACGGCGCACTCTGGAGGAAGACGCTGGCGCGTGCCGCCGCGGCAGTGGACCAACTGCATCGCGACAAGCCGGAAAAGCCGGGCTTCCCGTTGTCGGAATTACAGGCATTGCTCGGCGCGGGCGACGAGGTGTTCAGTGAGATGCTCGGCGACCTGTGCTCGGGCGGACAGTTCGTGCGCGATGAGACAATCATTCGGCGGCCAGCGCACAAGCCGAAGGCGACCGGCCAACTCAATACGACGGCGGAAACACTGCTGAAAAAACTGGCGGCCGACCCGTTCAATACGCCGCGCCGCAAGGAGTGCGACCCGCAGGCATTGCGCTATCTCCGCGACGCGAAGCTCGTCGTGGAATTCGGCACAGACGAAGTGCTGCTGAAGGAGAGCCACGACGAAGCCTGCCGGCGGGTGCGGGAGTTCCTCAAACAACGCGGCCAGGCGACGATGTCGGAATTGCGCGAGCTGCTGAAGACGAACCGCCGCATCGCGGTGCCACTATTGGAAAAGATGGACAAGGATGGCGTAACCGTGCGTGCCGGCGACGTGAGAAAGCTGCGAGGAACGTGACAAGCCGGATGACCCGCCGAGCGTGAAATAGATGAAACTGTTTTGAAAATCGCTGATGTCGTGAATTCAGACGACGGCAAACCGGAGACTCAACAACATCATGAGCAACCCACCTGACAACACTTCCACAGTCATCCTCGTCAACAACGACGGCATGGGAAAATCCGAACCGCCGTTGCAGCACAAGTTGATGCAGACTTATCTGCGTTTGCTTGACGAGACCAACCACATGCCCAAAGCAATCTGCTTCTACGCCGACGGCGTGAAACTGGTCGTGGAAGGTTCGCCGGTGTTGGAACAGTTGCGCGCGCTGGAGGCCAAGGGTGTCTTGTTGCTCATTTGCCAGACGTGCCTGAATTATTTCGGCCTGATCGAGAAGGTTCGCGTAGGCATTGTCGGCGGCATGCCCGACATCATCGCCGCACAATGGCGCGCGCAAAAGGTGATTACCATCTGATGGTGGAGCGTCCACGACATTCGTTTCTCACTGCGCTTCTCATTCCAGCCTGACGCGCTGCCTCCTGACCAAGGCGAGACAACCAGATTCGTCTCAACCCAGAACTGGCGGTCGGCAAAGCGTTGAAGGCTGGATCCCGCAACCCGTTTTTCGCCCCCCCCAGCCCGTCCCCTTCGGTGTCTTTTAATTTGAGTCAACGCGACTCCAATTCGGAGCTTGACCACTTTCGAGAGCAGGAGTAGAAGCGGCCCGTAGTCGGGAATGGCGGTAGGATGCCATGGATGTTACGTTTCGATGTACGAGGGATGGACAGCATTTCGCTGTTGACGAAGGTGGATCGGGTCAGATCATCCAGCACTCGGAGTGTAATCACCCCTCGGCGGTTCTCCTGCAAAGTGTCAGAGTTCCCCCAACCAGTCAGTCAGAAGTTGAAACACCCACTGTCGGCACAATAGTCCACAACGATGTGAATGCGAGGCGCAGAGTGCCTTGCGAATGTCGTTCCTCCGTCAACGTTACAGAGTGCGATAGCTTCAAAAAGGGGACGCAGGTTGATTCTCTATTCGCCCCCTCGATACTACGCAGACTTCTCGCACGTGAAGGTCGTCAATACGACGCGGATCCCTCGCGGAAAGCCGTGTCCGCCAATTCCGTGAGGTTAGGTGAGACCGTGAGGCAGATCATCGATATAAGCCTTACACTCAAGGCTCGGCTTGGTTGTTTCCAGAACCATGGAAGGAAGCAAGTATGAACAAGCCCCATTGCGACGTGGTGTGACATCAGGTGTTCACTATTCTTAGGAAGGTTCGTTTTATGAATAGGTTGATTATCTCCGCTGTATTTGTGTTGTTCTCGATTGCCTTTAGCATCGGTGCCGATACTTCATCAGGGGCTCTGGAGATCAAGGTGTTTCACGTGGGGCAGGCAGATGCAATCCTGGTCACTTGCCCTGACAAGGCCCACCATCTCTTGATTGATGCTGCGGATACCCGATATCCGAAGAGCTCTGAGCAGTTCAAAAGCAATCTCCTCAAGGAATTCGAGGGTCATCGCAAAGAGCTTGCCGTCGTGGTTGCTTCACACCCGCATGAGGATCACATCGGGAACATGAAATGGGTGCTGCAGAACTTCCAAGTAAAGACTTATGTGGACAACGGGCAGAAAGTGGACTCGGCACACTTCGGGCAGTTGAATGCACTGCGCCGAACACTGGTAAACGCAGGCAACATGACCTACATCAACGGCAAGCAGAGTTCGTTTAGCAAGATTGATTTCTGCCCGGCGGTTCAAGTGGAGATTATTGAACCTTGGGCAAAGCGCGAATTAACGGGCTCCAATGACCGGTCCGTGGCAGTGCGAATGGACTATAAGCACAAGTCGTTCCTGTTCTTGGGGGATCTGGAACAACGCTCAGAAACGGTGATGTTGAACAACTTCAGCGATGTTGAACGGCAGACACTCGATGCAGATGTCGTCAAGGTTGGACACCACGGTTCAGACACCTCAAGCACGGTCCAGTTCATCAATGCGGTCGGCCCAGACATCGCAATCATTTCATGTGGACAGCCCGGAGTTGGCACCAATGCGCGCTATAAACATCCGCGGCTATCCACGGTGCGGCACTACAGGGACTGGTTCAAGAATCACACACCGTCAGCTCATTCCGGAACCAACCTGGTGTGGGCATATAATGCCGAGAATAAGAAATGGCAGCAGGAGGCTCGTCCTGATGGTGTGTGGTTAACAAGCGAAGATGGCACGATCACCATTCGCTGGGATGGTCAAACTTTACAGGTGGACAAGGAACGGCAATAGCATACGAAACACAGGAGGTCGCATGCCCAAGGAAAAAGCGGAGACAAGGACGGAAAAAGAGACGGAGAAAAGGCGGCAGGAAGTGGAGTTGCAGCTCGCTGACACTCACTCACGGATTCGACGATACACTCTCGATCCACGACTTCAGTTGACACGCGAACAACGCCAGCCTGCCGCTGGAACCGTTCCCAATACCCATGAAGCCCCCTCCGGGAACAAATCAGCGTCTGAAGAGTCTCGGAAAGATGATGCCGATGGCAAGCTGCGGCATATGGCAGACGAGGCGTGGACGCAATGGTTAGAAGTGCGGAATGACTTTGTCAACTTGCCGGATACCGATTCGTCAAAAAAGCTGAACGACATTGAGAACAGGTTGTTGAAACTGGAGCGAAACCTTGACCTGCTACAACGAGAACTGATCGGAGAACAGAGTTACGCGGCAGGAATCAGGACGGTGACCTGGCTTGCGGTGACGCTGATACTCCTGGTGGTGATCTACCTCGTTACGCACGGTGTTCGCGGCCTTGATCTGATGACGTTTGAGCCATGGCCCGAATGGGGACCATTGAAATATGGCGAGGTCGCCTTTTGGAGCCTGTTCGGGGTGCTGTGCATCCTGTTGTTTCTGGCTACGAAGTATCTGGCTCGACGCGATTTCGACACGTGGTATCAGCCGTGGTATGTGTCAACTGCATTACGCGCCCCCTTCCTGGCTATCATTCTGATGATGGTCGTTCTTGAATTCATTGAATGGTATGGCGAAGGCTCATGGCTTCAAACCTATTTGCTGGAAGAAGGGAACAAGTTCTACTTCATCGCATTTGTGAGTTTCTGCCTTGGCCTGTCGAGCAATACCACGAACGCCATCATGCGTGATCTGTCTGAAGGCGTAAGCGCATTTGTCGGAGGGGCGGTCAAGCAAGTGGCAAACCGATTGGGCTCATTGATAAAACGCGTCGAGCCGCGGCCAAAATGAACGTGCGGATGCGTGCCAACGATGACGAGTGATTTCACTGGTGTTGTGCTCTCAAGTAATCGTGCAGCCAGGGAATCTGCCAATAGCACCCAGCCCCGAACCCAAGGGATTTGAAAATGCCAGCCGCCCCAAACCGTCTGATCGTTGTCGTGTCAGGCTCCTATGGCACAGAAAAGGACTGGGAGCCGCTCTTGAAACGGCTGCAGAATGAGAAAGATCTGCGTGAAGATGGCCCTGCGGCCAAGGAAGACAATTATCGCTGCAAATACATGTTCTGGTGTCTTCAGGACCGCTGGAGCTGGTTTCGTTTCCGGCCGCGCAGCCGCCTTTCGGCCAACGACCTGGCGCGCGCTCTCTGTGTGGCTGTTGAACATGCGGTGAGTCAAGGTCAGTATGAAGACGTGATCCTCCTGGCGCACTCTGCCGGCGGCGTGTTGGCCCGACGCGCCTTCTTGATTGCCGCAGAATCCACGGGGGCGGAGCAGTGCACCTGGCACAGCAAAGTCAGCCGAATCGTTCTTTTGGCCGCCCTCAATCGTGGCTGGAATCCCAGTTGTTTCAGTTGGAAGCATGCCGGTGCGACCATCCTCCGCATCTCGGGCATATTCCGTTCGCCCTTCTTGAGAGACTTACGCCGTGGTTCCGACTTTATCACCAACCTGCGACTCCAATGGTTACTTTATTTCCGCAGCACGTCGAGCGATCACCGGTGCCCCATCGTGGTGCAAGTGCGGGGCGACGTGGACGAAGTCGTGGCAGAAGAGGATAGTGAGGATATCAACAAGCTGCCGCAGGCCCTTCTAATTGACATCGATTCCGGATCCGGCATCGGCCACGGCGACCTTTACCGCGTCGATCGTGCAAAAGACCCGGGATCACTTTATCAGGATCTTCTTAAGGCTCTGATCTGCAACGTCCAGTATCGGCAACCTCCCCTCACCCATGCGTTACAGAGAAAAAAAGTCGTATTCATTCTCCACGGCATTCGCGCTTATAACTACGGCTGGGCTCAGCAACTGGACAACCATATCCACAGACTCGATCCAAGTGCTGTCGTCGTTCGTCCAACCTATGGTTTCCTGTCTGCTCTTGGTTTCGCTCTGCCGTTCCGGCGTCGCGCCAATATTTCCTGGTTCTTCGACCAGTACAGTGATCTGGTAGCCCAGCACGACAGCCTCGACCCAGCCCTCGACTTTCACTTCGCCGGTCACAGTAACGGGACTTATATTCTCGGCGAAGGACTCCGACGGCTTGGGGCCATGCGTTTCCACCGAGTCTTCCTCGCCGGGAGCGTCCTGCCCCGGGATTTTCCCTGGCGCTTATTTCTGGGCGCCAAGCAGGTGGCAAGAGTGCGAAACGCTCGATCGTCCAGGGACGTGCCCGTTGCAGTACTCTGCAGCATCCTTCGCGGACTATTTATGAGAGACGTGGGAACGGGAGGATTCGACGGCTTCAACGCTGGGGCGGATGAACAGGCTTTCTTCAATGGCGGTCACAGCGCCCCTGTTGAGTCTGCAAACCTTGACAACGTAGCCCAGTTTCTCCTTGCCGGCTCTGGCGGTCCTCCGTTGGCCCAACTGCAACAATGCTGCCCTACCAACTTCTTTCGCTGGTTGTCGCGCTTTGCCCCTTGGGCTGTTTATCTCATTCTAGCAGGCGTGCTTCTCTGCGCTGCAAAGGCATTCGGTTGGTTGGATGGCGGTTGGCCAGGAGTCGCCGCCTGGGTTGGTTACGGCATATTCTGGCTTATTGGCTTGCTGGAGACTTGGTAGTTGGCGCGTTCTCGGTGCGGCGCATCTTCAAATGCGTTGCTCAAACGGCATTTAGCACAGCTTTCTGATTGATGCTCGCCAATCTCCGTCGGTGATCTGCGCTTGTTCGTGAACTGCCATAGGAATAACAAAGAGGTGGAGCAGCAACGAACAATAACGCGGAGGCCATGCTGGTTGCGTGTTCCATCGTTTCCTCATTGGGTGCAGCACACCCTTGATGTCCCGCATTCGGTTCCTTGAACTGTGGCCGATCACACGCTTTCAGGGGGATGCGAGTTCAGAACCGGCAGCCACTTGACAGGCACGTCAGGAGTTGAGTTGAAGCCTGTCTTCGAAGAGAATGGCCCATATTGGACATCCAACCATGAAACGATTCGCTCTTGCCTTCATTGTCGTTGGCCTGATAACCGCCAGTCTTGCTCAAGGCCAACAAATCATCGTTACACCCGAAACGACCGACGAAGTTCTAGCCAACCCAGGCATGGGATGGGAGACGTTCCACCGCACCAGCACGCAGGACAAGAGTCTGCCGTCGTGGATTCCCTCGACCGTTCATTATGCACGCTGGGGTTGGGGCGAACTGGAGCCTCAGCCGGGAAGGATCAATCACACGTTCCTGGACAAGGTCCTGAGCGAAAGCCGCAGCGCTGGGCAGAAACTGGCCTTCAGGGTGATGTGCTGCTCAACAAGCAAAGGCCTTCCATACCATCCCAAATGGCTCAAGGATGTTGGCGGCAAAGAAATCGTAGCTGACTATGAGAGACACGGCCCTCTCCCCATTCCTGACATGGACGATCCCGTTGTATTGAAGACGCATCTGGATTTCATCAAACGGTTGGGCGAACGCTACGATGGCCATCCCGATATCGATCACGTGGATCTCGGCTCCGTGGGTTGGTGGGGCGAATGGCACCTGAGCGGCACAAAAACATGCAAATTGCCGACGCTTGAGAACCGCATGAAGGTCGTCGATGCATATCTTGCTGCTTTCAAGAAGTCGCCGCTGCTCATGTTGATCGGTGGCAAGGAATGTCTGGCCTATGCTGCACACCGCGGCGCAGGATGGAGGGCGGATTGTTTGGGCGACATGGGCGGATTCTCCAGAAGTTGGAGTCACATGCGAAAGGGCTATCCCGTCTGGATCGCAGAATCGGGCATTCAAGACGCATGGAAGACGGCACCCGTCGCCTGGGAAACCTGCTGGGATATGAGGAAATGGATCAATGAGCGATGGTCCCTGCGGTTCATCTTCAACTATGCCTTGGCTTGCCACGCTTCCTACATCAACAACAAATCGGCTCCGTTATCCGCAGACGAGAGTGTGCGGCCGGAGGTTGAGAGGTTCCTGCGACGGCTTGGGTATCGGCTCGTTCTGACTGAGCTAAAGCATCCTGCCAAAACTCAAGCGGGAGCGAAGCTGGAACTGGCAATGAAATGGCAGAACACCGGCTCTGCACCTTGTTACAGGCCGTATCGGGTAGCCTATCGTTTGAGCCATGAGAGTGGGTACAGCAAAGCTTTTGTGAGCACGGTCACAGTCAACCGTTGGATGCCAGGCTCAATCGAGATGTTCACCGAGGAGTTCTTCAAAGAGCCGAAGGACTTGCCACCGGGTGAGGTTAACCATGTGAAGGACACCATCCTCCTGCCAAAGGACCTGGGGGCGGGAACGTATAGTTTGTCCATCGGGATCGTGGAACCTTCGACGGGATTGCCGGTCGTCAGGCTGGGAATCAAAGGGAGAGCGGACGATGGGTGGTATTCGCTCAGCAAGGTTACTGTAGCGAAGTGATCTCCACCCCAACTTCCGGTCCACGACGCCGTAACCGCTCACAGTTGTCGAGAAAACCGCCTTGGTCTAACCGGGCCAGACTCAAAGAGAGGAGTCCTTGTCCCGCAAATTGAAACTCGACATAACGCCAAACACGTGGTAGATACTCTGCTACCGAGAGCAGCTAAGTACTCGTGCGTATTATGAACCTAACGACCCTTACATCCAAAGACTTCGCGACCATTGCCAATCTTCTGAAGGCTAAAGAAGAGCTTCAGGCCAAAGTGGGCCAGATAGATGCACAGCTTTCAGCCTTTGAATCCGGCAAGCCAGCAGCCGCGATTGGCAAACGAACCATGAGTCCCGCAGCCAGGGCCAGGATTGCAGCAGCTCAAAGGAAACGCTGGGCAAAGATCAAGGGCCAGAAGGCAGTCAAGCCGGTTGCGCGGAAGTGGAAGATGTCCGCCGCGGGGCGTGCTGCCGTTGCTGCCGCTGCCAAGGCTCGCTGGGCAAAGGTCAAGGCTGAGAAGGCGAAAGGAAAATAGCCGGGGCTGCCTCCGGGGTGGCTTGCAGGCCACGTCTTAATCGTGCTGCCAGAGGATAGACTCCAATTATGGGGCGAGGGAAGGCAGCCACGACGTTCCGCCGCTGGCGGAAAACCCTGCCCTAATTGCGGCGCCCAAGTCGCGAATGATGCCGTGATTTGCATCAGTTGCGGATGGGATGCACGGACAAACAAGAAGGTCAGGACGAAGACCAGCCGGCGGGGCGTTCCCCGGGTAATCTGGCGGGGCGTCGTGTGGGTCGTCCTGCTCGGCTCACTCGCATGGGCAGGGTCACGTTGGCAGCAAGAAATCACACAAGTTGTTGAAGTTTTGGCTGCACTCCAGTCGATGAAGAACGGCTCGGATACAACGCGCCCTCTTCCTCAAAACGCGTTGTCGTCACAGACAGCTACATCGACAAATCAACGAGCGCAGCCCGTTAAACAACAGGCAGGGTCAAGCACTTCGGCAGCCATCACCGTTCAACAAGTCGCACAAGCCATTCCACCTGTTCCGGCCACGAAGCCATGCGCCACTTGCAGCGGGACGGGGGCGCTCAAATGCCGCTGGTGCAAAGAGGGTCAGGCGGATTGCCCCGACCCGTGTCTTAAATTATCGCGCGGCAAATGGCAGCACATGGACGTTGCTGGCCATGACCCCAAAGAGCTTTGGCAGAAGTTCGATTATGGTCATGGCGCATACAAGGCTTGGAGTCAGGGACACGTGGGAGAAGTCGTTGTGATGCAGAATGGCGAGCCCGTCAATACCGGGCCGTGCAAGACATGTAACGGAACCACACACGTCCCCTGCAAGAACTGCCGGGGGACTGGAAAAGCCCCTTGCCCTGCGTGCCGAGGCACAGGTTGGGTGCCACGGTCGCCGTTGGATGCCGCCCCTGCTCCACGTTGAAGATGGCGTTGCTCTCGCGTCCTGATGAATGATGTCCCTCCAATCCAGAAGCTGCTGTTTGTATGCAGTCAGAATAGGTATCGCAGCCTCACTGCCGAGAAGCTCTTCAAGGGGTTCCCTGGATATGATGTCCGCTCTGCCGGCACTCAACCCGACGCACGCATTGTCATCACGGAAGGACACATTGGCTGGGCAGACATCATCTTCGTCATGGAGAAGTCCCACTTGAGCCGCCTCCGCAGGAAGTTCCCGGAAGCCCTTCAAGGCAAGCGGGTCATCACGCTCCATATTCCTGACGACTACGAATTCATGCAGCCGGAACTCCTCGATGAATTGAGAGGCAAGCTCGATCCCTATGTGACGCTTCCCCATGAGTCTCGCAACGTCTGACCAGTGTGCTCTGGCAAACGCCACCACGCCCTCTCAACTCACTGCCTTCCATCGGTCGGGATGTTGTTGAAGAAGTAAGCTTGATGGAAGCAAGCTGTTCAGCGACGTCCGTCCGTCACGAACTTCTTTACAACCTGTGGTTTCGCGAAGATTATGGCGGTCAGGTCACCGACCCCGATGATGAGGCCTTTATGAAGCAACCGAAATCGTCCCGCATCTCCCGCCGTCAGTTTCTCCAACAAGCCGCGACAGCCCTGGCCGCGCCGATGATCGTGCCGGCGTCCGCGCTCGGCCTGAACGGCGCCACCGCACCCAGCAATCGCATCGTCTTTGCCAACATCGGCATCGGCTACCGTGCGCGCCACGTCATGCCGAGTTTTCTTGCGCAAACGGACCTTGTCTTTGCCGCGGTCAGCGATTGCCGCGAAGACCGGCTGACGTCGGCCAAGGAGATGATCGACAAACACTACGGCAACAAGGACTGCCGCACGTATTCGGACTTCCAGGAATTGCTGGCGCAGAAGGATATTGACGCCGTGTTCATTGCCACCGGCGACCGCTGGCATACGACGGCCTCGATCT
The DNA here is from genome assembly GCA_016235595.1 of Verrucomicrobiota bacterium. Classification (GTDB taxonomy): domain Bacteria; phylum Verrucomicrobiota; class Verrucomicrobiia; order CAIQCK01; family CAIQCK01; genus CAIQCK01. Next base: position 541,171 of record JACRJX010000029.1, on the reverse strand, counting down.
ACGCGGCACGTGCCGGCAAGGACATATACAGCGAGAAACCGATCTCGATGACCATCAGCGAGGGCCGCTCGCTCGTTGAGGCCTGCCGCCGCCACGGGACAATCTATCAGGCGGGCACGCAGCGCCGCTCGACCGCGTCGTATCGGTTCGCTGTCGAAATGGTCCGCCGCGGCAAAATCGGCCGTGTGCACACCGTGGAGATGCAGGTGTGGACCGGTCCGACCGTCGCGCACGACAAGCCCGCGCCAGTTCCCAAAGGCTGGGATTACGACACGTGGCTCGGCCCGGTGCAGTGGATGCCGTATGTGCCGAGGCGCGTGGAGGGAACGAACTGGAATTACTTCTGGGACCTGGGCGAGGGGCCGATCATCGGCATGGGTTGCCACTACACCGACCAGATGCAATGGGCGCTCAATCGGGACCACACCGGCCCGGTGGAGTTCGAGGGGCAATGCACGTGGCCTGACCCGGTCAAATTCATGAGCGAGACGCCCGTCACCGGCGAGGTCCGTTGCCGCTACGCGGACGGCATCGTCGGCGTCATCTATCAACGGAAGCAGTCCGCCGACCGCTACATCCGCTACATCGGCGACGAAGGCTGGATTCAAGTGGACGACGCCACCGACCAGGTTACCGCCGAGCCCAAGACGATCCTCAACCTGCGCGGGACCGGCGATCCGAATTGGGTCAACGCCGGCGGCCACGTCCGCAACCTGCTCGATTCTATTCGCACTCGTCGCCCGACCATCTGTCACCCGGAGGCGGCTCATCGTGCGCAGACCATCTGTCAGGCCATGAACATCGGCTTGCGCCTTGGCAGGAAGCTGCGCTGGGATCCCGTGAAGGAAAGCTTCGACTGCGAAGAAGCCAACCGGATGCGCCACCGCGAGCCGCGTCCACCGTGGGTGATCTAGCTGTTGAAGATGTTGGGACGGGCAAGGTCATTCATGGGAAGTGTTGGACGATTAGTTGGAGGTTGAACAAAGAGATGGAGCAGCTATGAAGAGATTCTGGAATGTCTTGTTCTCATTCGTGTTCACGGTGGCGGCTGCGACCGCAGGTGAATCGCCACTGAAGCACGTGGATGTATTTGTCTCCGGAAAGGACGGCTACACTGGATATCGCATTCCCGCCATTGAGACGGCTCCCGACGGGTCGCTCCTGGCCTTTGCCGAGGCGAGAAAATTCAACATGAGCGATCCAGGAGGAAAGGGACAGGAGATAGACCTGGTACTCAAACGCAGCACCGACGGCGGAGCCACCTGGTCGGCGATGAAAGTCATCGAGCATTCGGGTGAATACTGGTCGTCGTCCAACCCGGCCACGGTGGTTGATCGCCAGAACGGCCGCACATGGGTGTTCTATCTCCGCTGCAAACCGGGGCGGGGCAGCCGTGAAGCTCGCCCGGGCACCGACGATGCATCGAACATGGCCCGTTACAGCGATGACAACGGCGTGACCTGGTCGGAACCGATCGACCAGACCCGTGTTGCTCGTGAGATGGCTGATGCCCAGTGGCGGATCAGTGTGCCCGGTCCGGGCGGTGCGATTCAGGATCGCAAGGGGCGGTTGATTGTTCCCATGTGGCGGTTTGCTCCCTGGGGTTCGTTTGCGATGTTCAGTGAAGACCACGGCCGCACCTGGCAACGGGGAGAGCTGATGCCGGGAAGCCGGGAAGGTGACGAAGATCAACTGGTGGAGTTGGCCGACGGACGGATTCTCTTTGATATTCGGCAGCAACGCGGCCCACACCGCTGGCAAACCCTCAGCAGCGATGGCGGCCGTACCTGGTCCGAGCCCCGGCCCGGCCAGCCTGTGACACCTGTTTGTTGTGCGATCGAGAGCTACACACGCAAGTCGGCTGGTGACGATCGTGACCGTATTCTCTGGACAGGACCTCTGGGACCGGGACGGAAGAAGCTGGTGGTCCGCACCAGCTATGACGATGGCCAGACATTCACCAACGAACGAGTGATCACAGAGGAACCGGCCGCCTATTCCGACCTGACGGTTCTCAAGGACAAAACGGCGGGTGTGTTATGGGAACGCGGGAACTATCGGTTCATTACCTTCACCCGTCTCACTCGCGAGTTTCTCGAGCCGGCACGCTGAAGCCGTTCCCGAGGGTCATGTTCAAGCTGCCTTGTCCGTCTCTTCCATGACTCGAGATTCAGGAGCCGGCAGCATCATCGCGCCAGATACTTCAGGACCTCCAGCGCCACCAGCGTGTTGCCATTGTCGTTGATGTGGACGCCGTCCTTGGTGAACAGACTCGGCTTGTCAGTGTGCGTGCGGGTCGGAGTGTAAAGGTCCACGTAATCGGCGCCAAGATCAGCGGCAACTTTGCGGGCCATCGCGTTGAACTGCTCCAGCGCCTCCGGTTTGCCGAACAGATTATGCGCTTTGCCGGCCTTCGCGGATTTCTCAGCCGTCGCCCTGGTGATTTCATACACCGACGACGTGGCCGACAGGATGATGACCTTCGCGCCGAGCGTTTTCTGGATGGCCGAGACGACTTCGCGATACTGGCGATCGAAGTCCTCCGGCTTGACCACCGGTTCTTTGTAGCCGCTGGACGATTTCAGTTTGCTGTCATTGTGGCCAAGGAAGATGAAGACGTGCGTGGGCTTCGGCTCCAGCTTCAATACGCTCTTCTCCAGCCGCGCTTGGACGCGCGTGATGTAATCGCCTCCGACGCCGGCGTTGGTCACGCGTACCTTGTCGCCGAACCGCGTCTGCAACGTGGCGCGCACCTTCGCGACATAGTTACTGGCCGGGAACATCGCCGTCAGGCTGTCGCCGACGAACACCAGATGCGCCGGTGGTTGAAGTTTCACACGGGTCGCACTGTCTGCCAGCGTGCTGTCGGTCTGCGCGTGGCCGTAAGCCGATGACAAGACGAGAAGAATGCACAGGGCAAAGGATAGGACTTTTGATCCTGCGCCACCGGAGAAGGATGGTTGCGTTTGCGTCGTGGTTGTTGTCATTACATTCATTTTGGGGGTTCGTTCAGACTTTGGCATCATCTCAACATTTGAGTGGAATTCTGTTAGACAGTGCGTTTACGAAGATTTTCGCAAGATCCGCAGTGAACGTGGGGGAAGTGTCCATTGTTTGGTCGGGGCGGTGGAGTGCGAATCATCCGCTGTGTAACTATCGGCGGTCGCAATGTCGGCGTTCGCTCGACCGTAATTAGCCAAAACCAGATGCAGGTCGCGGTTGGCAAAGGCCGAGGCCACACAAGCCTCCGGCAACGGTTTGGCAAACAAATCCGAATCGGCGATTTCCAGAAACGCCCAGGTGCCGTCCTCAACCATTGGCATATACTGTTTCAGCCAGCGCGCGTGCATCGGTCGTGTCTCGGTACTCGGTGGAAGCGCATCCCAACCGCCGTAGATGTAAGGACCATTCGGATGATCCTGGTAGTATTTCCACGCCTTTTCGTAGAATCCATTCTCTTTCACCTTGGGCAAACGAGGGATGGGAATAACCGCCCGTTCACCGGTGAGCGGGCGTCCGCCTTGAAGCAGGGGGAATTGCATGTAGGGAATCGAGTGCAAAAAATGTTCGTGCTGGCCCTCGACCTTGGCTATCGACCCGTGAATGCAAGGAACCACATAAGGCACATGGTTCTTCACCGCATCGCGCAGTCCGTCCGTGCTGCCCACCAACTCGCCGACCCAGAGATAATCGTAGACTTTGAGTCCTCCCGTCAGGGGCTGGTTGGAAAAATCCGCATGCATCTTATAGATGCCGCCGCGCCGCTTCACTTCCGAGTAAATTAGATGCAACAGATCAGTGATCGCGCCGTCATACTGAGGGGTCTCCTCAAACGCGGCAACATCGTCCTCGGCGGGTGCCTTTATCTTCTTGCTTGCGTTGGGAACATATCCCCAGTCGTTGTAGAGACCATCGATCTCGTAGTCTTCGAGGATTTGAAGCATGCGCGGCAGAAAGTAAGCCCGCCAACCGGGACTGGCCGGCGAGCATCGCGCCAGGTCCCACCAGCCGTGACCAGTATCATTGGGCTGGGACCACTGCTTGCGGTAATCCGGATCGCTCCCGCAGAAATACCCACTCGACGCATAGGCAAGAATCTTCATGCCATGCTTGTGGACCATCGCCACGAAGCGGCGAAATCCTTCACGGTTGACTGCGGTCAACTTGTTGCCCCCGAAGAGTCCGTATCGATCGTTCCATTCGTCCATCACATGGATCAACTGGATTCCGTGGTCTTTCAGCCGCTGCAATTCCTGCTCATCGTATTCTCCGGGTTCCCACGGCTTGCGGCTGGGATACTCGCCCATGTTGTAGACACACTGGGCAGGCAGATAGTTGGTCACGAGGTGCTTGCGCATGCACTTGCGGATTCTTTGCGTGCACGCGCTGATGTTCATGAGCCGCCGCCGGTGATCGTCGGCGGTGTAGCTTTTCAGAACCGCCGGCGCGGCGGAATTCCCGGCGGCGATTCTGGCCGAGGGCGAATCAGACGCATGAATTGAACCCGTGGAACTGGAAATAGCGGCACCCGCCGCAGCCGTCTTGAAGAATTCCCGCCTATTCATGGTGATGTTTCCTTTGAGTTGGGCCAGACCGACGCCGACGACGATCCGTCAGTGCCCGGTCCGGCAAATCGCACACACAGAATAAACCAATAATCCGATCGGTGCTGTCGACATCATCCGATTCGGTGAACTTTCTTCCTGGTCCTTGATTTCAGGGCAATCGTCAGGGTTGAGAGACTTTTGGACTGGCTGAAATGCTTTGCACCGAGGTGGCAATCTGCTGGCTCAGGTCGGCGAGTGCCTTGCTCAATTCGCCAACGGCGCCGTCGGCATCGGTTCGGAACGCAGGACCCTGCCTCATGATCTCGGCGTGGTCGGTGCGCAACGTCTTCTCTCCGCCGGGAGAAGTTATTCGCCAGCGGGCTTCCAGGATGACCTGGCCTTGTGCGTTGCACTCGAATCGTTGCACGGCAAGATAAACCTCGGCCTTGACCTCGCTGCGTTGCCAGGCCGAGAGCACGACCCGGTCGGAGGAGAGAAGAGAAGCAAGGTTCACGCCCAGCACTCGTTGGATACCTTTGTCCAGCCGTTCGGCCCAACGATGGTAGTCGGAGTATTCAATCTCACTGCTGCCTTGGCGAACAGCGATCCGACTGTCAAGCAGGTAGGCGGGAACGTCAACCCTGCCAAGTCCCACTGCCAGATCACTGTTGGAGCCAGCCGTGGCCGGCTTCCCGGCAGGCATGGCTGACAGGACATAGGAATGAGTCAGATCGGTGACCTGCTGGAAGTTCACACAGCCGGCCAAAACGAGACCGCTCAAGCCAAGGACGGCAAACCGCAGGAATGCGTTTGAAATGTTCACGGTTTCTTCTGTTCGGGAGGTTTTCTTCCGGAAAGCAAAGCGTTGGGGTTGCGGTTCAGGAAATCGGCCAAAGCGCGGAGGGAACGGGCCGCCTCGGCAACCTCATCCATCGTGACCGCCAGATCGCGACGCAGCGGGGCCTGCGGCGCCAGCATGTCGCGCACGTTCTGAAGGCTTTGGCGAAGCTCCGCCAGCGTTGCTTGCGCTTGTTTGAGGGTGGCGTCGGCGCCGTTCGCCAAAGGATCGACCTTGGCCCGCACGGTTTCAGACAGGAGGCGGTATTCGTCCAAAGTCCGATGGAACGAACTGAGGCTGTTGGTCAGGTTGGGTGACTGAACGACCCGGTTCACGGAAACCAGCAGGTTCGTCAGGCCGTTGTTAATATCGGTCACTTTCAATCCGGACAGGCTGGTGTCGAGTCGTGTCAGGACGGTGCTCAACTGGTCCATCGTCTTTTTGAAGTCGATATCCGCCAGATTTTCGATCAGAGCCTGAATCTGTGTCGGTATGGTCGGGATTTCCTTATACTCCGGCTTGATCTGATGGAATTTCGCGGGCGGCGCATGGGGGTGCATGTCCAGTTCCACATAGAGAACGCCGGTCAACAGGCTCTGGGCCTGGAGTTCGCCGCGCATGCCCATCTTGATCAACTTGTCCAGGGACGTGTCTTGCGAAAGGCTGATGCTGCGGTCTGTCTTCTTCTGGACGAGTGTCTCGTCCACTTCAATGATGACCGGCATATCTGTGTCGTCCGCCGCCTGATTGTGGTGAATCAACGTCTCGACCACGGACCCCACCGTCACCCCCCGGAATCGCACCGGGGCGCCCGGATTAAGCCCCTTCACCGACGCATTGAAGTACAGGATATACTTTTCGGTTTTGGTGAACATCTTCCATGAGCCGAACAGGATGACACCCCCCACTCCCAGCGCCAGGCCAATCATGATGAACAAACCTACAGCGGTTGGATTTACCTTTTTGCTCATAGGTTCAGCGCGGGTTGGCGAACAGTGGACTCTTCAAGTGCCGCTCCGGCATCGGCAGTGGGGACGGCCTTCTCTCCACGGGTGAGAAACTCCAGCAGGTACGGGTCGCCCGATTTCTTCAGCAGTTCACGCGGATTGCCCACCGCCCGCATGGTGTGGGTGGCAGCATCCAGGAACATCGAGTTGTCGGCGATGGCGAAGATACTTTGGAGGTCGTGAGTCACCACCACGATAGTGGTCCCAAGGCTGTCGCGCATTTCAAGGATTAAATCGTCCAGGCGGCGCGCGGTAACCGGATCCAGCCCGGCGGATGGCTCGTCGAAGAAAAGCACTTCCGGATCCAGCGCCATGGCCCGGGCCAGGGCGGCGCGCTTGCGCATGCCGCCGGAGAGTTCAGCGGGCATATAGTCTTCAAATCCCTTCAAACCCACCAGTGAGAGCTTGAGCCGAACGATGTCATTGATTTCCCTGGGCGACAACCCGGTGTGTTCGGCCAAGGGCAACGCCACGTTTTCCTCCAGGGTCATTGAGCTCCACAAGGCGCTGCTTTGGAAGAGGACGCCAAACCGGCGCAGCGTGACCTGCTGCTCGGTCTCGCTGGAATGCCAGAAGCTTCGGCCGTCGTAGAGGACGTCGCCCTGAGCCGGCGCTTTCAGGCCGATCATGGTTTTGAGGAGAGTGCTCTTGCCGCAGCCCGAGCCGCCCATGATGACGAACACCTCGCCCCGCCGGATCCGCATGTTGATGCCGCGCATGAGCACGTAGGACCCGTAGGCCAGGGTCAGGTCCCGGATTTCAATTTTGCAGCTCGAAGCGATGTTACTCATGACTAGATCTTGAGCGCATTGCAGATCACCGCAAAGATTCCGTCCGCCGCGATAATGCTGGTGATGCCGGCCACAACGGCCGAGGTGGTGGCCAGACCCACGGCTGCCGCGCTGTTGCCGCACTGCATCCCACGCAGACACCCGGTGATCGCCACCAGCATGCCGAAAAAGCTTCCCTTGAAAACACCCAGCAGAAAGCTCTTCAGCTCGATTGCCTGGATGGTCCGATCGATATATTCCACGGCGCTCATGTCCAGTATCGAAACCGACACGGCGAAACCGCCCATGAGGGCAATGAGATCCGCAAACACACACAGAAGCGGCATGATCAGCACCAGCGCCATCACTCGCGGCAGGACCAGAAACTCGATGGGCGAGATGCTGAACGTTGTGAAGGCATCAATTTCCTCGTTCACCTTCATGGTGCCAAGTTGCGCTGCGAAGGCGGCGCCGGTGCGCCCACACAGGATGATCCCGGTCATCAGGCAGCCCATTTCCCGGACCGTGGCGATGGCCACGAGATCGGCCACGTAAATGGTGGCCCCGAAATTGGTCAATTGCACCGCGCCAACAAAAGCCAGGATGAGTCCCACGAGAAAATTGATGAGGGCCACCACTCCCAAAGCCTCCGGGCCGCACTCTTGTATCGCCAACCATGTGTCCGACCAACGGAACTGCGCCCGTCCGCGCAGCAGCTTGAACGAGGCCATCACCACTTCGCCGAGAAACGTCAGCATTTCCTTGAACCCGGTCCCGGCCTGAATCGCCCGCTCCCCCACGCGATCCAGATGCGGCAACTCCGACGTGTCTTGCTTCGCATCCTTCATCTCCGGGACAGCCTGTGCGAGGTGAATCAGCTTTCGCACCCCGGGCGGCAAGGTCTCGCTGTTGAACTCAACATTCATTCGCCGGCAAAGCTCGGAGCAACGGAGCAGAAACGACAACAGACCACTGTTCCAATCTCCCAAGCCATTCGTGGCAAACTCAAGGGATTGCGGAACCGTGCTGCGGGCCAACTCCTTCTCGATTTCCTCGATGCCTGGCAATCCCGGCTGAGCCAGCCATTGGCCGCTCAAGTTCACCACCAGGAGATTCTCTCCACGGCGACGCACTTCCATATGCGCGGTATTGTTGGTTTCAGGCATGGGACTTGATCGAGAGTATGCCATGGTTCCGATGGTTTTGCGAAGCCGACTGAGTGAAAACAAAAGAACGCGCCAGCCAGCACGGTGCGGACAACAGATGAAAGAATGTTTCTCGACGGTATTGCCGGGAAGTGGTAGTGAACGGGGATCATGCTACCAACCATGAATCGCCGGCATTTCCTGACTAAAACCATGCGTGCTGCGGGCGCGTGTGTGGCTCTTCCTTTGTTCGCCCGGAATACGGTCGCCAATGAATCGGCTGCTCCCGCGCCATGTCTGCCGGCAGCTTGGAAGAAGCACGGAATGATCCTGGATGCCACCGAACCTTGGGAAGGGGGAAGCATACAGAATTTCACCTGCCCGACGGAGCCGTTGGAAGGAGATCGCTGGCGCATATGGTATTCTTCGAGCAGCAAGGTTTATACGCTGGCCTATGCGGACGGTGTGCCGGGCGGTCCGTTCAAGAAGGTCGTCGCCCGTTGTTCCCCGGGCGAACCTGCCGACGAGCCTTTTGCCATCGGGAACCTTCCGGAAAAATGGAACCCGGTGCAGGGCATTCATCTGTTGTTAAAGAATGGCCGCCATCGCATTTACTTTTGGGCGCATGGGCCAGGCGTCGTCCGCTACCTGGCGGCGGAAAGTGAGGATGGACGCCGGTATCGTGTGCTGGATCCTCTGAGACCGGTGTTACACCATCCAAACGACCGGGCAGCGTGGGGCGTCGCCGATCCTCACGGTGTTGTGATGCGCAAGGAGAAACACAAGGATCGTCCGGCGGATGAACCGCTTGCCTTGCCGCGGCAGATCTCCAATGACGCCACCAATGTTTATCAACTGCCGGACGGCACGTTTGAGATGTATTCCGTCGGCCTCCAGCGGGTCCCCAAAGAGGACCCGGCCTATGTGGCTTTTGACAACGCCCCCGGCTGGATCCGGGTGATAGACCGCTACGCTTCAGAAGATGGTTTGCACTTTGAAACCCGCCAGCGTGTGATTGTCCGCGATGCTGGAGATCCGGCGGACCAACAGTTCTATTACCTGGCGGTGACATACACTCCCAAGGGGCGTGTTGGGATGATGGGACATTACCGGCTGCGGGCTCAGACGATGGACTTGGAGTGGTGTTTCTCCCGGGATGGAGTGAAATGGGACCGGCCTGTGCGCCGCGCATGGTTGCCTCGCAGTGACAAGACTCAGGTGGACTCCTACGGCATCTATGCTTCCAACCACTTGGTTCAACGAAATGGGAAATGGCATCTCTTCTATACCGGTGTGAACAGCGCTCACAACGGCAAGGAATCCTACGGGCCTAAACGTTCGGCGATTTTTTACGCCACCACAGATTCCATCTGGGGGTGAGGACCACCAGGAGCCGCGGCATTTTTTGGACGAGGACCGTCTGCCATAACCAGCCGGGCGCCTCTTGCGTTGCTGCGCCGGCATGCCAATGTTTGACTTGCTACTTCGCCGATGGAGACCGGGCCTCCAAAGATTGCAGCTTGCCGTAGGCGATGCCGATCTGACTGATCAATTCCGCCTTGCGATTGTTCCAGTTCGATACGACCGCCTGATCAAAGACAGCATCGGCCTCATTCGCCTGGCGCTTTTTTTCCCGCGACCTCGTGCTGGGAGTGACGCGAACCACTTTCGTCGCCTTGGCATTGGCTTCAGCTTGACGACGCTCATCAAACGCCCTGGTCATGAGATCGCAAACGAAGATGGCCGCGGTCAATACTTGCTGGCGTTCCGGCGTTGCCTTGGTGCGTTCGGCAGCAAAACCACCTCTCAGAACGATGATCTGACCTGCTGCGTTTGCGGCGCTGTTTGCATTACGTAAAGGCAACATCCCGCCAATCTTTTTCACCAGCGGCGCCAGACTCGCCGAAGCAGTGGTATCGGTCGCAGTCTCATTCTTGCGACTGTGTCGCTGCGCCAAACAGTCCGGCCCCCACAACTCTGTGGCGACCACAAGGAGTATGATTAGGGATTTTTTCAAGGATTTCATTTCCGTTGTTCAAGGCGATCCGGGAGGGAACGCCACGTGTCCCAGTGTCCCCGCTTTTCGCACGGATCGTACTGGCAGGTAACGACGAACAAGTCATGCGTCCGAAGTCGCGATGGGGCGACATTGATTTGGCAGTAGGTGCATCCACGCGCCGTCCACGTCGCGAAACCGTCGGTTTCAGAGGGGGACACGGGATGGCCATTTACACGAAGGTCCATCAGCCGCGCTTTGCGGTAGGGAAGACGGATACGCAGGCACAGGCCGTTCTGAATGGGCCCGTCGTCCTGTCTCGCAGGCGAGGTCTTTCCCGCCGGGGCGCCTTTCGTATCAGATGCCCCTGTCTGCAAGGCGAGGAACGGCTCGGGACTGTTCTGGCCCGCGGGCCAACCCTCTGAAAATTGAGCGATGGCCTCGGCATTCATCCCGGGGTGACTTCGCAGACCGCTGATCATGCCCTTCAGGGATCGGTCCTTAAGCCATTTGCCTGTGGCGGCAGACGAGGTCGCGCACACGCACATCATCTTGCCCTCGACCACAGGGTCCAGAATGCCGAATGTCATTTGGTGCAGCTTGTTCCAGAGTTCAACGCGGCTGCGCCTTCGCGCCGAAGCCGTTTGACCATACGCTGTGACCATCGAATGTGTATTGGCCATGACGACACGGGTGGGGTATCCCGCGTAGTGTTCGCCCGGCCAGGTTTCATTGCCGATCTCCAGCAATCGGCGATGACGCAGCACGCCGCTGCGTTCCCAAGCGACCTCCGACGCGGAAACCAACGTGTGGTAGTGGTAGTAGCCGTAGATGGCAGCGTAACCGTTCGGTCTGCCCACCCACAGCTTGGACTTCATCGGTTCCAATCCGGGTCCCCAATACAAGCGCTCCGCGTCGGATTCCGTTAAATCGGAAGGGTAGCCTTCCGCCAACGCAGCCTCATCCATCTGTCGGATAATCTCCCGGTGATAGGGCCGGAGCGCCAGATTGGAGTAGGATGCCCCCGAATTCTCGATCATGACATAACGGGAAAACTCCAGATTCGTGCCGTGAATGTCCGCATGCACCTCGGGTTGATAGAGGTCCATCATCTTCTTGACCGCCATGGCTTCGGGCGAGCGATCCGGGTCGCGTGGGCCGTCGAGAGTCCACGCGCCATACACGGGACTGACCGTGCCTGCCACATACCGGTCCGGGTCGGGAATGGGCAGGCAGACCACCACCTGACGCCGAAGAATCTCGTTGGCCGCTGATTCGCCCGAAAGAAGCCACTCGATGATGCTCAGCACGGTATTGGAACCGGACCGCTCCAACCCGGAATGCAGGGCAGTCACCAGCGCGTGCTCTTTATCTCCCTCATCGCGATTCGAGTCCGTAAGCCTGATGGCATACAGGGTTCGGCCTTGGACCGACCGCCCGATGTCATCCAGCCGCATGAGACGTGGGTGCTTTTTTGCCCAGTCCCGTAACACGGCTTCCACTTTTTCCAAGGGCGGCCACACCGGCGGACCAAACCAAGCTCGTGCCGCTTCGCCGGGCGAAGTCACGCTGTCAGCGGCCGACATCACACCTGTCAGCGCCGAACCGACAACCAGACCGCCGCTCCACCGAAGAAATTCACGTCGGGATGTCTTCCCGAGCCGGACATCGGGTAACCGAGGCTCGTGTATCATGCGTGCTTTCACTCCTGCTCGCCAGTCAGACGCATCGTTGCGCTTTCGTGCTTCGCTGGCACAAGGATACGCCGACGCCTCGGACCGTCAACGCAAGAAACCGCTTTCAGGAACTTGTACCGGCAACCAGTGGCTCCAGCAGTACTCAGCGCCGCTTTCTGATTGATGCCGGACGGCCCTCAGTCGTAATCTGCGCGCGCCCAAGGATTCAAATATGAAGTCTCACGACACACCCTTTCTCAAGACAATGGCTCAGGTATCGATTCTGTCGGCTGGAATCATTCTGGCAAACGGTATTCCCGAGTGCGCTGCAGCTGCCCCTTTTGAAGCCTATGCCGTCAGCGATGCCGTTCGCATCTTTGAAGATGGATACGGTTTGTCCGGCCCCCGGACGAAAGAAGTCCGCATGTTCGGCATCGTCAACGAGACCATCTCAGCCCAGTGTGTCGTCCAAGCCAGCGAAGATCTCAAGGATATGACGGTTGTGATTGAACCGCTCAAACATGCCGGGTCTTCCGCCACGTGGGGCGCGGATGTGGTTCAGTGGAATTTCGTCGAGAGCATTTTCATCGAGGCCAACACACCCAAGCTCGTAAAGAGCGACCTGACGAGGCCGGCCCCGGCCAGATTCCCCGACCTGCTGAGCGACCAGCAGAAGTGTCAGGTGGCAAAAGGTTCGCTGAAGGCCGTCTACCTGACTGTCCGGATTCCACGGGATGCCCAGCCCGGAGAATACCGGGGTGACGTCACGGTCCGTTCGGGCGACGCCAGCGTGGCACTGCCCCTGATTGTAACGGTCTATCCGCTGACCCTTCCCGATGACCGCCACGTGATGGTTGCGGAATGGTTCTCCACGCACCAGTTCAAGGAACACCACGGAATCGATCCGGGCAACCTGGACGCGTTTTACAAGATGCTCGCCGTCTATGCCAGGAACATGGCCGACCACCGGCAGAATGTCTTCCGGGTGAGTCTGGATTTGATCCGGACCACACGGGCGGCCGACGGGAAATTCAAATTCGATTTTTCCGCCTTCGATCGCTGGGCGAATGTCTTCTGGAGCACCGGGCGCATGAATCTGTTGGAAACAGGATTCGTTGCCCACTTCGGGGAGGGAGGGTGGTCGAGTCGCGAGATTCTGTTGAGGGACTTCGTCATCAGAGACGAAGTCAGCGACAAGACCGTCAGGATTGACGGCAAGGAGTTTCTGTCCAAGTTCCTGCCGGCGTTTGTGAAACATCTTCGTGAGAAAAAATGGTTGGAAAAGACGGTCTTCCACATTTGCGACGAGCCTTCCAATCATAACGTCGTGGATTGGCGCAAGGCTTCCGACTTTGTTCATCAGCACGCGCCGGAACTTCGCAGGATCGACGCCATCGAAACCACTCACTGCCTGAACCGCCTGGAGGTGTGGGTTCCCAAACTCGATCACCTGGCCACATGGCTGGGCGCTTATGAAGAAGCCCAGCGCCGCGGCAACGAACTGTGGTTCTATACCGTGGGCATTTTCCAGAATGGATCGTTGCCGAACAAGACGGTCGATGTTCCGCTGATCGAATCGAGGATCATGCATTGGTTGAACTACCGCTACGGCATGAAAGGTTACCTGCACTGGGGGCTGAATTCCTGGACGGACGATCCTGTCGGCGCGCCAGGCAAACACCGTGGCGACGGCTGGCATGTCTACCCGAAGAAAGGGGGCCTGCTGAATTCTCTCCGATGGGAACAGATGCGAAATGGGCTGCAGGACTATGAATGCCTCTGGCTTCTGGAAAACAAGATAGCCGCGATCAAGGCGAAGCTCAGTCCTCGCGTGGCCCCGCTGATCGAACCGGCGCGGCGCGGGAAAGAGATTGCTTTGCAGGTGGTCCAGACGTGCAGTGATTACACGCGTGACCCGGAGGTGCTGTACGCGGCCCGGCGACAGGCCATTGAAGAAGCTGTTGGAGTTGATACGTCGCCCCGCGTGATTCTCCAAACCAATCCTATCGAGCACTCGGTCGTCGCAAACGATTGTGCCATCGACGTCCACGGTTGGGCGGAGCCGGGAACCGTCGTCAGTGTTAATGGTCGTGAGACGTCAGTTGCGGACGATGGGTTGTTCCTGGTCGCGATAGCGCCGTCCAAAGAAGGAACGATCACGGTGGAAGCAACGAAGGGCCCGGCGAAGAAGACACTCGTTCGGAAGTTCCAGCTGCAATACAAACCGGTCTCCCGCTAGGACGGGCGTGGCGGAATCAGGGGTGAGACAGTCCGTGGTTTGTTGTCACCCGATTGTTGTTCGCTTGCCGGAGATCGTAAGAAAGGACGCGGCTCATCCGCTCTGCAACTTTCGCGTTGGTTAAGGGACAAAGACAATGCCAGAAACCGAGAAGTCGGGGATCGTCATTCCGGCAGAGCAATCTGCTTCACGGCTTGCAGGACTGGGAATCTTCGGCCGGATGATCGTTTCGGGAGTCATGTTGTTCGTCGCCTGTGCTTTCTTCCTCTACCCCGGCATCGTCACCTTCCGGGTCGCCACCGACCCGGAACTGAGGACCACAGGCCAGACACGCTTGCTGCGGGGATGGTTCAGCGATGCCGCCCGGCGCTACGACAGGTGGGCGACGCAGTACCTTGACTCGCACCGCGGTGAACTCGTTTCCGAACATGACGTAGCCGGGACTGAATGGCCCATCTTCGGTTCGACGTTGTTTCTGCTCGCCGCAGAGGAGTTGTTCACCAGCGGCAAAACCTTTGAACCCATGAATTCCGATGTGGTCAGTGCCGTCAGGAAGGCGGCGCAAGTCATCGCTGATCCTGCCACAGGTTCGTGGGTCAGGCGCAAATGGGGCGCAGACTACCTCACGCGTGAGAACGTCTTCTACCGCATGTTGTTGATCATGGGCTTCGCCGCCTATGAACGCCTCACCCCCGACCGCCAATACCATGATTTCATGACCCGCCAGATGCGGTCTCTCGCGGACGAGCTTCAACGCGCTCCGTTTCACCTTTGCGATGATTATCCAGGTGAGTGCTATCCTCACGATGTGTTGTGGGCTGTAGCCGCCCTCCAACGGGCAGGCCGGCTCGATGGCGTCCGACACGATGCGCTGATTCGTGGCCTCATGTCTGTCCTGAACGGCAAGCTCCGCACGCCACACGATTTGCCGGCGTCCGAAGCAAGCTCACGGACGGGATCCATCTTGCAGGGCGCGCGAGGCTGCAACAGTTCCGGTATTCTGATTGTGGCTGCGGAATTGGACAAGCAGGCCGCTCGACAATGGTTTGAAGCGTACGTCCGCCATTTCTGGGATAGTGGGACGTGGGTTGCCGGGTTCAGGGAAACTCCGAGGGGTGGCGACGACCGCTTCATGGATGTGGATTCCGGACTGGTGGTGGGCGGACTCGGTTCGGTTGCGAGTGCGTTCGGCATCGGCGCGGCAAAAGTTGTCGGACGTTTTGATCATGCCGCTCCACTAACGATGGAAGCTGTTGCGGTCAGTTGGCCGTCACCGTTTGGTCCGGTGATTCCCGGCATTCTCGGCAGCACGGCAGCCGGTGGCTGGTGCTTGGGAGAAAGTGCCTTGCTCTTTTCGATGAGCCGACGGTCCCCGTCCGATGCCGGCATTCCCTTCACCGGACCTGTACCACGTATGGTCTGGGTGGTGACCATCGCCTATTTCGCGTGCGGGTTGCTGTTGATTGTCGGCGAAGTCCGGGGCTGGATGCGGTGGGCGCGCAAGCATCGGAAAGAGGCCAAGTTGGCGAACAATGAAGTGCAAGCACCGGGATGATCCATGATCGGAAGAAAGAAATGAGGCTGAAGGCGGTTGAGCCGAAGCAGTGAACCGACGAATCAATATTGCCCAAGCCCCGGCAACCTCAACGGCTTCACGCCCGGAACAGCTTTTTCAATGTAGTTCCCGACGCCCCTTGCCAGAATCAGCAGCAGGGCATCAGTCACACGGTGCGCTTCAGCCTCGTTGTTCGAGGGGGTAACCAGAGCGCAAGTGCGCCTGTTGTTTCAGGATATCTCCCCGCGCGGCAAATTGGAGCCGGTCCTTGTGCATGCAGAGATAAGTGCCGCTGACTTTGCAGGCGGAAACGCACTGCATGGGCCGGTCCACAAGACATTTCACGACGTCAGGTGCCATCACGATCACGCCGCAACATAGCGCGGTGTTGGGAGAGGCGCGTCTTGTCGTGGTTGGATCCGGTTTGTAACTGACTGATTTATCCTCGACCATACGTCATTGTTCCCTTCAGCCTTAACGGCCAGATTGCGCAACGGGTCGCGGAACCCATGAACCGCCATCCCTGTTGCCGTTTTCAACTTCCTCTGTGTTGAATGCTGTGGCCAAAGAACTTCTGACTGCGTGCGAAACCTACGCTCCTTTTCGGATTCCACGACAGATTTGGGACGAACTTCACTGTTTTCGGGACAAACCCCTGAAGAATTACGACCAATGCCTGCCCGGAGTCGGAGTGCATCCGACTATGTGGGAGACCGGATCCCCCTCACCCGTTGGCTGGGTCCCCTGCGGACTGCCAGGGAAGCAATCCCCTGCGCCCCCCTGCTTCGCGTTCCGCTGTATCACTTCCCGCCGGCGGCGGGCGGCTGGTAACCGAGATTGATGGCGCGGCGCATGTCGCGGTAAGAACCCGGGTCGTCGCCGGCTTCGGCCAATGCCTGGCTGCGCAACACCAGCGCTTCGACGTTGTTCGGATCCGTCGTCAGCCAGCGGTTGAGCACAGCCACTGCCCCGTTAAAATCACCGGCGCTGGACAGCGAACGAGCGGCCAGGGACTGCACAGCGGTATCGTCGGGACGCAGCGAAGCCAGCTGTGTTCCCGCATCGGCGGCGGCACGATAGTTCCTGCGCGCCGATTCCAGTTGAACCTTCAGCATGAGCGCTGCCGCGTCACTGTTGTTTTCCTTCAATGCATTGTCCACCTCGCGCAAGGCCCCACCTTGATCGTTGCGGCTGAGCAACTCACGCGCCTTGGTCACACCGGGAGTGTCAGGCGGTGGCGGCACGGTCTTGGCTGTGACGGGTGCCGCACCCTTGACTTGCGCAGCCGGCACGAAACGCACCGCGTCCTTGCGAGCCATGCCGGTTCCACGAAGGGCCTTCGCGATGGAGAACTTCGGTTGCAGTTCGGTGACTTCGATGGCGCCGATTTCCTTGCGCGGCGCCCCCAGTTGCAGGCCGGTGGTCGGATCAACGATTCCTTCGCCCTCGTGGAAGACCACGAAACAGTCGCCCACAGCGATGCCCTGTTGTTCGCCCGCGTTGATGTAGATTTCGCTGCCCTTGGCTTCGATCACGCGGCCTTCCCATGGCACGCTCTCCATTCGCTGGCAGATGAATATCACCGCCTTGTCGATCGCCTCCTGCGTGGCCTGGCCCAGCGGTGTCTTCGCAAAGGCGGATGTGCCGAATTTGAAATCCTTTTCCGTGTAAGCGATGCCCACCGCGTTCTTTTCCGCCTTGCCCTGCACTTGCTGGCTGTCGAGCACCTGGCCGGTTGTCGTATCGATCAACCGGATCGCGATGGTCACCTTGGCTTCCGCGTGTGCGAAACTCAGCGAGATCCCTTGATAACCAAAACCCTGGTTCTGCTCCTGCGTCTCGCTGAAATCCACCACAGAGCCAACGACCATGACCTGCGTGTTCAACACCCGTCCGATCTTCGGCGCATTGGCCTCGACGGCGCGGCCGGTCTGGGCGAAATCCTGCTCCTTGAGCACGTCGCGGAGTTGCTGGCGTTCGACCACGATAAACCGTTCGCTGCGAATGATCGCGTCGGTCAACGAGTCGGCCATGCCGGTGCCCAGTTCCAGCTTGCCCTTATAGTTGGATTTGTTCTGGAAATCCATGACCGCCAGGAGCTTCTTAGGCCCATAGTAAGGCGGCAATTGCGCCAACATGCCAAGTCGGGCCACGCGGCGTTGCTGTGCAACCGAGACTGGTGCGCCGCTGTCCTTGGTGGCGCATCCCGAGATCAGAACAACGACTGCGAGCAAAGTGGAGACCAAGGATAAACGATGCATATTCAGAGGTTTCCTGTGTTCAAACTGCGCTCAACGTGCAGCCGCCGACGTCGCTGCAGTGTTGGGCCATCGTGCATTTGTAAATGTCGGTGCCGCCCATGCCACGCAAACGGACCATCCGAAGGGGCGAAACTCCGCCCCCCATCTGGCCGCCTGATACGAATTCGGAGGTCATGGCAATCGGGAAGCTACAAGACACGGGTGCCCGTCGTCAACGAATCGCTGCGGCTGCCTGCCTCTTCCCAATCAGGCATGGATGGGTTGCGGGTATCCGGAGCCACTGCTTCCGACCGCGGCAGTGCGACCGAAGAGAATTCCCTTTCCGTCAGGCATTCCATCGCGATAGAAATGCGGGAACCTCCTATGAAAATCTTGTCGCCCGGCAAATGGACATTTATCTCCGCCTTATTTGTAGCCAGTTCATGGCTCGCCGTGGCGGGAAATGCTGATCGCAGCCTGATCTGTCGCGGTGTTGAGGAATATGCCGCATATCTGATCGGACAATCGGGCGGACCGCACCTGATCAGCCTGTTTGTCACGTCCCCGAACCCGGCGGCTTCGATCCAGTCGTTGGATGAACATGTTGCGTGGGTGAACAACCCTCTTCATTCCTATGTGGCGGATGGGCACGGTGGACTTGTTGTGTGGGCCCATCCGAGTCCCGGCACCGCGGACAAGATTCTTGCTGTTCCCGGCGTGGCGGGGCTGGAAGTGCTGCATCACGACGGTGTTCACCGGGATCAACTGTGGAGCGAGGTGTTGTCGGGGTGTTATCGCAGCCATCGGCCGTTCTTGTGGGGATTTGCCGCCGATGACACCCATTCACAAACCCAGATCGCTCTATCGTGGTATGCGGCCCGCGTTCCGAAGAAAGATGAATTTGCGCTCAAGAATGCGCTCCGCACTGGAGCCTTTTACATCTCCAACGGTCCGAAGATCGATGACATCGAGGTCGATGAACAGAACATCACGTTGCATTTGCAGCAGGAGTCCGAGGTCCTGTGGTTGTGCGATGGTCAATATCTGACCGGAAAACCCGCCGACAAAATCGTCATCGCACCGGAGCTGGGAGAGAACCGCTGCCTGCAACGGGACTCGTCGGTGAAACTTTCGACTTTGAAGATTCGTTCTCTTGATCGGCAGAAGTGTCACTTTGTGCGCGCCGTCATTCGAACTTCCCCAAAGGGCGTCGCGTACACTCAACCCTGGCGGTTCAACAATGACGGTGGTGTCGATAATCCTTTCCCGAAGACTGGCGAATGGATACTGGGCCAGACTCATAACCACACGGATACTCCTCCGGGCGGTGTTTCCAAGCTCCCGGCATATCGTCAGGCGTATTGCGCGAAAGGACTCCTGGGAAGTTTTTCAACGGACTATGCCTATTGGGAAACGCCCCATCAGTGGCTGCCAACGGATGGAACGCCGCAAATCACGGCGGTCGAGCCGGACCGATGTCTCGAAGGACAGGCGGTTGAACTGACCCTTCGTGGACAGAATCTGGCGAAGGACAGCAAGGTCCAGATGGGGACTCATGCACTGGAGGTATTGTCTGGTGAAGACACGAGTCTGCGCGTGGCGTTGCCAGCGAATGTTCCTTCGGGCGTGTATGACATCGTCGTGACCGGGAGCAATGGCTTTCGGGGTTGTCTCGCCTCGGGATTCACGGTGCAGTCGAAAGACGCGTGTAATTCAAGCTGGGAATCTTTCTCGATCAAGGATGGCGTGTATCCACTGGCAACCACGATCGTCTGCCGGGAAGGAGAAGTGTGGGAGGGGTCTCTTCAGGGCGTTTGTTGCTACCACGCAGACAAGTGGGAGAAGTTCCCCAACGCGAAATCACGCATGCAAGGAGCCTATGCGATTGCCTCGGGCCGTGATGGTGGACTGTGGTTTGCCTCCGGAAACGGTTTCGTTCTTCGCAGGCAGGACGGGAGTTGGTCAAAGTTCAACGTTGGCCAGACAAAGGATCTGCCGTCCGGGCGATCCAACGAAAGATGGGGCCGCATGGCGTTGGATCATCAGGGGCAGTTGTGGTCTGTGAACCGCTGGCGAGGTGGATTAGCCGTGTGCAAGGAAGGCAAGTGGCAACGGATTACAAAGCAGGATGGGCTTCCGAGCAACGCCACCAGCAGCATAGCCAGTGATTCGTCCGGAACCATCTGGGCCGGCTTTTCTGACGCCGGGCTGTTCAGGCTGACGGATGGCCAATGGAGCCGCGTCGAGTTGCCCGCTCCGTTTCCCGCAAAGAGTGCGATCGTGTCGTTGAGTCCCGGACGTGATGGCTCCATGTGGGCTGCCGTTTCCAGAGCGGAAGCGAGAGGTGTCGTGCTGTTTGAGAAAGGACGGGCAACCGTCCATGGAAAGACCAACAGTTCCATCCGGTCCAACGTGAGACACATTCTCGTTTCAAAACGGCAGGACGTGTGGTTTGCCACCGATAGCGGCGCGTGTTGCCTGCTCAATAATGGGAAGTGGCAGAGTTACACGACTCTCAATAGCGGACTCGGCAACAACATTGTGACTGGCCTGGCCGAAGACGAGCACGGACACATATGGTTTGCGACCGCCACTGGCGTGAGCCGGCTGAAGTATTAGTGGTTTTGTGCGGACTCGCAGATCGCAAGACAATCATCTTTCCGGAATCTCCTTGTCTCTATTCGTCTCTCACGAGATTTGAGTCTTCGCTTGGCCTCGGACTCACCACTTATCTTCCCGCTTGAAAGAGTGAGGTTACATCCAACCAATTTTAGCTTGACGAGTTAGTACTCTCTTAGTAGCGTCGCCACGTTTTCGAGGAAAGACATGAAACAGCAGATACAAACCAGATTCGCGATGCCGGGGAGTTATCTCCTTGGTATGCGTCGTTGTGGTTTGCTCCTGTCCGCTGTCTCATTGGGCATCCATACCAACGCAGACAAGGAGGAACCAAGAGGCAGGTAACTTCTCTCGAATTACTTTAGAGAACCCTGCCTCCGAAACGGATGCAGGGTTTTTTGTTGGTGTCATTCAAAACAAACACAACTTATAGGAATTCAGACAATGGTTTAGGGTGAAAAAAATGCCGCGCCACCAGCTGTAACTGGCAGCGCGGCGGGAATCGGTTACGACCACAGGACTCTTGCGGGGTCTCTGAGGAGCAACCTTGTGAAAGGCTAGTCTCCCCAGTATGGGAGTGTCAAGTGATTGGCACTCCTCCCACCTGACAGTCCTCCTGGCCAACGATTCCCACGCCCGATAAATGACAATTCAAGGGCTTCGTGGGAGGTGTGCCTGAAACACCGAAACGCTCCACCGTGAAATCCCGTGGCCACGCTGACAAAGCGTCAGTGTGCAGGTGTTCGTTCTTTGTCGTGTCAAACACGGGGCAGGCAGGAATGCCTGCTCCGTCCATTTTAACATTAACAGTCAAACGAAAGGAAAACCCATGAAACGAAGATCACAGCAAATCACTTCTCCCGTCTCCGCCGGCCTGCGGCTTCAGACAGGGAGAATCGAACCCAAACCCAATATCGGCGATCCCTGAAATGGGACTCGCCGAACGAAAGGAAACCGTATGAATACGGAACATCTGAAAGCGAGGTTCGCAGCGATGGGCGCGCGCCTGAAAGTGGGCGTCCCATTCCGCTGGCAAAACACAGACTACGCCATTGACATCCAACGCGACAAGCAGGGCGAGTTCTTCGAACTGCGCGTCGCCGAGGCGATGCAAAAGCGCCTGGACACGTCGGTGTTGCAGGTGCAGCCGAAGGATCAGCACCTGCTGCTACTGGTCCGGCATCCGAAAGATGCGGGCCAACTCGACCGTTTCCTGTGCGGTCACGACGAGCGCCATTGGTTCGTCGCAGCCGTGCCGGGCGGTGCCTCCAGCGTGTCTCAAGCCAAAGAAGCGTTAAAACCAGCACCCGTGCTGGCTTCGCTGGCGATACATCGCGTTTCGTCGCGGAAGCGTGACCAACGCAAGAACCGGGCATTTCGCCGCCAGGGCGAATGGTTCTTCGTGCCGGTGCCGGGCCTAATGGTGAATCAGAGATTCGTTCTCCGGAACGAGCCGATTCGCCGTGGTGCCGGCAAACCTCACACTGTCGAGCATCTCTATCGCACGGGCGGTACGACGGTGCGCGTTTGTTGGAAGTATCCAAACGGGCTGACCGAAGCAGAGTATCGCAAGGTCATCCAGGAGAATCCGGACGCGGTCAAGTGGCCGTGGCGCGTGATGCAGCGTGACGCGCAGGTCTTCGCTCGCGGCAAGGTTCGTCACCCGGACCACGCCACGATCGAACTGCCGGACTGGCATCGTGTGTTCGCGAACACCGAAACGCAGACGCGCGCGATGGAGAACATGGCGTTTCTGGACTGAGCCAGCAACGAACTCGCGGGAGTCTTGCCGCATGCAAGTGCGGCAAGACTCCATTCGATTTTTCAAACACGGCGGGCGTCAGCACGCAGCCGGGTCTCCAAAACCCGGCGGGGTCGGGGCAGCACCGACACGCCGTGCCAAATCCGGGTGATGTTCCGGCCAGCGGTCCGTAAAACCGCCGTCACCAAAGAAGGTCGGAAGCCGACGAGTGGAGCGTTACCACCATCACCCACCAGTTTCGCGATCCGGAAGAGGAACAGCAGACTCGCCTGCCTGTCGAGCAGGAGACAGCGGGGGCAGCACCCGTCCGGGTCGCCACTTTGCGGGCACGAGGAAGATAGTAATCCGCCAAGCCCGAGACCGGGAAACACCCGGGGCGGAACCGAGGTGCCCGACCATTTCTTCGCTCCCTGTAGTTCAGCATATAGAACGCCGAGCTTCTAACTCGGAGGCCGCAGGTGAGAATCCTGCCGGGGAGACCAGTTCATATTCCATCGTGGGATAACAGTAGTCCACCGCCCTGTTAAGGCGAGAGGTCGTGGTGCGAAACCACGCGATGGAGCCATGGAGTCCAGGCCGATCCAAGCTGGCGGCACTCGTCCCGAAAACGAGATCCGGCGCTCGCCGGAGGCGGGAGCATTACCCGCGGACTCCGCCATTTCCCTTCCGTAGCTCACGAGCAGGGCGGCCGGTCGATAACCGGCAGGACCACGGAGCGTGACTGTGCGGAAGGAAGGCTCGAAAGCTCTCGGAGGAGAGCGTCTGTCTGAAGCACAGAAGGGGACGGTGCAACTCCGTCGCGAGCCACCAGGTTTCGTTCCCGTGGTGAAGCAGATCATCATACGACCCCGCGAAGGTCGGGTCCCGAGTGCGATTCTCGGCGGGAACACCAGTTCCAACCGATGGGGTTTTTGCCGGTGTGGCAGAAAAGTGATGCACGCGTTTTGTAAACGCGCCCAAGCAGGAGCGTTACCTGCCGCCGGCCCCAGTCTGTATGGAGGCGCTGTTGTAAGAGCAGCATTCGACCCTGTGAAGGTCGCGGAACGGGTGCAAGTCCCGTGCGCTTCCCCAATGACCGCGATGCCAAAGTCGTCGAGGCGGCAGGCTGCAACCCTGCCCTTACCGGGTGCGAGTCCCGGCGCGGTCTCCAGTTGTGCGCCGGGTAAGCGTAGATAGCGACGCATCGGTTTCGTACACCGAAGAGGTCGGCGCAGGTCCGACACCCGGCTCCATTGCAGCGGTTGTGATGTAACAGAAAGCATTTCTGCCTACCAAGCAGATCGTGCAGGTGCAACTCCTGCCAGCCGCACCATTTCTGACGCGGGTGGACTGGAGGGATCCAGTGCCGGTCCCATAGCCGGTTCACGTCGGATTCGATTGCCGACCCCCGCAACCCTTTCATGGCCCGTTCGTCTATCAACCAGGATCGCCCGTTCTCAGCGGGCAGAAGCCGGAGCGTCGCCGGCACGGGCTGCCAACTGTCATCGCTCCATAGCATAACGACGCAGTGCGCTGCTCTCATAAGGCGGATGTCTCGGTGCGAGTCCGAGTGGAGCGACCAGTTCTTCAACCCCTGTAGCTCAAAACACAGAGCGCGGGCGTCCTAAGCCCGTGATCCCGGCGGAAGTCCGGGCAGGGGCACCATTTCCTGCCCCGTGAGGTAATAGCAGTCTGCTCCGCTCTGAACGGAGACGTGCTGGTGCGAGTCCAGCCGGGGCAACCAACGGCATGTGACGGGAATCCAGCATACCTCGCTGCCTCAGAAGCAGCGGTTTGTCGGTGCGAATCCGACCATGCCGACCATTTTTGTGCTCTCGTAGCTCAAGTATCAGAGCGCCCGGCTTCGAACCGGGAGGTTGCAGGTGGGATTCCTGCCGGGAGCACCACCTTTCAGTGGGCGAGTGATGGGAACCCAGCATACCTGGCAAGCTCAAACCTTGCTGATTGCCGGTGCAAATCCGGCCTCGCCTACCAATTCTGGAGAGGACGCGGATACTCAGCTTTCCGCACCAGTTTGCTAAACTGGCGTTCTGCGAACAGTCAGGACTGAGGGGGCAGCACCCTCCCTCTCCGCCAGTTTCAACGTGTGGTGTGGAACGGCACAGTGTGCAACTCTTTTCCACGCCGTCCATTGCCCCCGTCGTCCATGAGTAGGGCGTCGGACCTTCAATCCGAAGAAGCGAGTGCGAGTCTCGCCGGGGGTGCCATGCCGAGTCGGTAGCTCAACTAGAAAGAGCGTTCGCCCTTTAAGCGATAAGATGTGGGTGCAACTCCCACCTGACTCACCCGTCTTGCTCGTGTAGCCCAACAGCAGAGGCACGGTGTCGAGAGCGCCGCCAGTGCAGGTGCGAATCCCGCCACGAGCACCAATCCGGTCCGCAAGCTTTGAAGCGAAGCCATCGGCCCTTAACCGATCGAGCAGGGTGCAAATCCCTGGCGGACCTCCAGCTTTTGCCGGGTCGTCCAACAGCAGGATGCCGGGCCTTGAACCCGGAGACCGTGGTGCAAGTCCACGCCCAGCAGCCAATTCCGCCCGATGGTGAAATAGCATCACACCTGGCTTACATCCAGAAATCCGGGGGGCAGAACCTCGTCGGGCGACCATTCTGCGGCAGTGAGACCGGAGTTACTTCGTAGCTCAAAGGGTAGAGCATTGGTTCCAAGAACCAAGTGTCGCGGGTTCGAGTCCCGCCGAACGGCGCGAGCCGTTCATCACTTCGGCCGATGTTCTCCGCAGACTATTTTCCTGGGGCAGTGAGATCGGAGTTACTTCGCTTCAAACGACGCTGTTGTCGGTTCGAGTCCGACCACCGGCGAAAGCCGGTGTAGCTCAATGGCAGAGCACGTGGAACCGTGAGCCTCGCTTGCGGTTCCGTTTCTCTGGTCGGTTTACTCCCCAGGTTCTTTTGCGGCAGTGAGATTGGAGATACTTCGCACGCAACATAAGAGAGGGGACCGCAATCCCCAAACGGTGCTCGCACCGTGGACAGGTTCGTAGGACCTCGCGCAGCCGGCAGGCAACCGAGTTATGCCAGCCCAGGGTCGTTCCGGAGCAGGACCGGATGGCTTGTTGTGGAAGCTGCGCGGCCTGTGCGCCACGGCGGAAATGAGGCCGTCTCGACTCCAGTCGTTCTTCTCCGCAACCGGAGCCGCGACAGGCGCGGCTCCGGACGCTTTCGAGGCAGTGAGATTTGGGCTACTTCGGTAAAGTCGAATACGACGAGCTGGTTCAAATCCAGTACCCGCCCTTACGGGCTGGTGAATCCCGGGTCAACTTACTCCTCGAATCTTCCCGAAACACAAACAACCCGGTGAGGCAGTGAGGTCGGGGTTACTTCGGAACCGGCACGGGTGAATAACCCACCGGTCTGGCCGCAAAGCCGTTTCCCCTGCCGGCTTGCTCCTCACACATCACGAAAGGAGGAACGCACCATGCGTTTCAATCTACTCAAGAAATATCGCAACACAGCCGACACGGCGAATCTCGCCGGCGGCGAGGCTTTCAGAGAGCCGGCCCGACTCGAATTCGTTTCGATCCTGCTGACCTCTACGCTCCGTGATCAGTTCTACCGCGGCGCGGATGCGACGGCAGCGCGCTTAAACGCGTTGATCGCCCAGGTCGTCGACAAGAAGTTCGTGGCGAAGGCCGCGCTGTACGCTCGCAACAAGGCTGGCATGCGTTCCGTGTCACACCTCGTGGCTGGTGAACTGGCCCGCGCAGTGAAGGGCCAGGCGTGGACGGCATCGTTCTACGACCGGGTGGTTCGACGCCCGGATGATGCGCTGGAGATCCTCGCATACTATCTGGCGGTCCATGGCCGTCCGATCCCGAATGCGCTGAAGAAGGGTCTTGGCGCGGCGTTGTCGCGCTTCGACGAGTACCAGCTTGCCAAGTACCGCAAGAGCAGCGCGGAACTGTCGCTGGTGGACGCGGTCAACCTCGTTCACCCTCCGCACACGGAAGCGCTGAAGAAGCTGGTCAACGGCACGCTCGCTCCCGCCGAAACTTGGGAAACCCGGTTGACGCAGGCTGGCACCGCTGCCACGAACGAAGAGCAGCTTGCCGGGTTCAAGCGCGAAGCATGGACGGAGTTGATCGGGGGTCGCAAGCTGGGCTATTTCGCCTTGCTGCGAAACCTGCGCAACATCCTCCAGACTGCGCCGGAACTGGTGGCTGACGTCATCACGATGCTCACGGATGAAACGCTCATCCGGAAGTCGCTCGTGTTGCCATTTCGCTACCTGACGGCGTTGGAGGCGTTGCAGGATGCTGCGCTGCCCAACGCCGGCAAGGTGCTTGCCGCACTCAGCGATGCGGTGGACAAGTCGCTCGCCAACGTGCCGGAGTTTGTCGGCAAGACACTCGTTGCGCTGGATGGCTCCGGGTCGATGGCGGGTCGTCCCCTGAAGATCGGCTCGCTGTTCACCGCGACGCTCGCGAAGGCCAACGACGCCGATGTCATGCTGTTCAGCGATGACGCAAAGTATGTGTCGCTGAACCTGCGCGACAGCACGTTGACGCTGGCGAGATACCTGGAAGGCCAGGCCCAGTCGGCTGGCACGAACTTCCACAGTATCTTCCAACGGGCGACGCGCGGTTACGACCGCATCGTCATCCTCTCGGACATGCAGGGTTGGATGGGGCACCTCGCACCGACCAAAGCGTTCGCAGCCTACAGGCAACGTTACGCAGTTGATCCGAAGGTGTTCTCGTTCGACTTGCAGGGCTACGGCACGTTGATGTTTCCGGAAAGGAATATCTGCTGCCTGGCCGGCTTCTCCGACAAGACGATGGATATGCTGAAGTTCCTCGACTCGGATCAGTCAGCCTTGCTGCGCGAGATCGAAACGGTGGAACTCTGAACACACACGGTGGAGGAGCAGCTTCCATGCTGCTCCTCCACCCCATTATACGATAGGAAAGGACATACCCATATGAAACCAGTGATTTTTGGCCAGCACGACGAGGCGACCCTCAAGCAGATTGAAACCTGTCTTGCCGCAGGCGGTGAAAAGGCCGTGCTGTGCGCTGACGGCCACAAGGGCTACGCACAGCCAATCGGCGGCGTTGTGGCCTACAAAGACAAGATATCGATCTCGGGCGTTGGGTTCGATATCGCCTGCGGCAACCTCGCCATCCGCACGGATGCCACTGAGAACGCGGTTGCTCCCAACATCCACGCCATCATGGACGATGTCGTGCGCAACATCTCGTTCGGCATCGGCCGGGTGAACAAGAACAGGGTGGACCACGAGTTGTTCGACGACGAAGCATGGAACCTGTTCCCGCTCAAGCAGTGGAAGCATATGGCGCAGGAACAACTCGGCACCGTCGGCAGCGGCAACCACTATGTGGATGTTTTTGTCGATGAGCAGAGCCGCGTCTGGGTTGGCGTTCACTTCGGCTCACGCGGGCTGGGCCATAAGTCGGCGACGCACTTCTTGAAGGCTGCCGGCGGCAAGGACGGGATGGATGTGCCTCCCACAGTCGTTGAAGAAGATTCACTCATCGGACAGGACTACCTTGCAGCGATGAAGCTGGCGGGGCGATATGCCTACGCCGGCCGTGAGTATGTTGCCCGTTTCATCGTCCGTGAAATCCTCAAGGCGGGCATCGAAACGGAGGTGCACAATCACCACAACTTCGCCTGGCAGGAAGAGCACGATGGCCAGAGTTACTGGGTTGTGCGCAAAGGCGCCACCCCGGCGTTTCCGGGCCAGAAGGGTTTCATCGGCGGCAGCATGGGCGATGAAGCCGTCATCATCGAAGGTGTGGATTCGCCTGAAGCACGCACGGCGTTGTTTTCGACGGTTCACGGCGCAGGCCGGGTCATGTCGCGAACAGCAGCCAAAGGCCACTTCGCGTTGGTGGATGGCAAGCGCATCCGCAAGCCGGGCCTCGTGCGCCACGACGAGATGATGAAATGGCTGCACGACAAGGGCGTCGTGCTGCGCGGCGGCGATCTGGATGAGGCTCCGCAGGCCTATCGCCGCCTGCCCGAGGTGCTGAAAGCTCACTCCGGCACGATCCGTGTCCTGCACACGCTGCGCCCACTGGGCGTGGTGATGGCCGGGCGCGACATCGTGGATCCCTACAAGGATTGATCCCGTCACATCGGGCGCTCTCGCATTATGCGGGAGCGCCCCCCGCCCCGCCCCTTTTCACTGGCACGACAAAGAACGAACACCAGAAAAAGAAACTGTTGGATATGAATGACGTACTGAACAAAGCAACTGTGTTGGTGCTGAACCGTAACTGGCAGGCGGTCAACGTGCGAACGCCGGCGGATGCGTTTTGCCAGATGGCAATCAACGTCGCCACCGCTCTCGACATCGAAGGCCGCGATTCCATGCGTCCCGTGCCGTGGGAAGAATGGCTGAGGTTGCCGATCCGGCCCCAGGATAACTCTGTCGTCACCGCGCGCGGCGCCATCCGTGTGCCCACGGTTATCGTGCTCGCGAACTATTCCCGAGTACCTCACAAGCGGCCTGCGCTGTCGCCCCGCAGCATTCGGGAGCGCGACCGCAACCGTTGCCAGTACACTGGCAGACTGCTCCGCCCTGAAGAGGCCAGCATTGACCACGTTGTTCCCCGCTCACGCGGCGGCAAAACGGTGTGGGATAACTGTGTCTTGGCCAGTCGTGAGATCAACGCCAGAAAAGGCGACCGTCTGCCACACGAAGCCGGCCTGCAGTTGTTGTCCGCACCGCGCGCTCCTGCGGCATTGCCGGTCACTTACACGATCAAGAACTCTCACGAGATCGAGGACTGGGAGCTGTTTCTCCCGAGCCGAGTGTGACTGTGAGGCAGCGAGTTCGCCATTCACTGCCCTGCTGAAGGTTGGCAGAAGGTCGCGGTCGGCACTCTGGAATAACGCTCAATGGCGGGACGCATTTCCACCCATTTCTTGTTCCACGCGTGCCACACTTGTCACGACAGCGCTGCGGATTTCCCCGAAAAAAATGGTGCGCCCGGTAGGACTTGAACCTACGACCCTCTGATCCGTAGTCAGATGCTCTAATCCACTGAGCTACGGGCGCACCCAAAGCGGGCCAGACAATAGCAGGATGGCCCATCATTTCAACGGGGAATTTTGACGCTTCGCTCTAATGACGATATATGGCTAGAATACGGCCAATGGCATCGGAACAAACATTTGGCGCGGTTTTGCGGAATCGCGACTTTTTGAAGCTTTACATAGGCCAGTTGGGCAGCGGTATCGGCGACCGGCTGCATCAAATGGCCTTGCTCGGTGTCATCCTTCAGGTGCACGGCATCGCCAATGTGTCGGAAACGGCAAGGCTGATGTTCTTTGCCACGCTGCCCGTGCTGCTATTCAGCCCGTTGGCGGTGGCGTGGACGGACCGTTGGAGCCGCAAGTTGACGATGGCGGCGGCGGATTTCTTGCGCGCGGGTTTTGCGTTTGCGATTCCGTTGATCCGCCACGTCGATCCGTCGGTGCAGGCGCTCTATGGCGTGGTCTTTGTGATGGGCGCCTTGGCGACGTTTCACGGGCCGGCGCGGCTGGCGGCGATGCCGCGGATCACCGAGCCGCGGTTGTTGATGGCGGCCAACTCGCTCTCCAACTCCAGCGGCGCGGTGGCCGGTTTGCTGGCGATTCCCGTGGCGGGATGGGTGGTGCAGGCGCTCGGTCCTAATCCGTGCTTCGTGATTGACGGTTGCACGTTTTTGTTCAGCGGCTTGTTGATCACGCTGATTTCGCGGAGCCTGCGGCCGGAGAGGAATGAGGAGCGTCCAAGCGAGAAAGGTTCCACGCTCCGTGATATGAAAGCGGGTGTGACCTACACGCTGGCGCATCGCGAGGCGCTGCTGCTGGTGCTGTTGGGCGCGGTGTTTGCGCTGGTGGGCGGGTTGCTGCTGGTGGAGGTGCTGGGATTCGCCACGGCGCAATTGCGGTTGGCGGCTCTTGGCGTGGGATTGCTGGTCGGCGCCGGCGGTCTTGGGATGGCGGTGGGGTTGTTTCTGGTGAGCCAGTCGCAACGGCTGCGGCATCTGGCATCGCTGCCTTATCTGGCGATGATCGCCATGGGCTTTTGCATCGCGACGGTGGTGTTGACGCGGTCACCGTGGCTGGCGGGGATGGCGATGATCGGCGTGGGCGCGATGGCGGGAATGGCGTCGGTGCCGGCGGACACGCGGTTGCAGGAAATCGTGCCGGATATGCGCCGCGGCGGCGTTTTCAGTGTGAAGCAGCTGTTGGCGGCGATGGCGTTCCTATTCGCCCTGTGGCTGCAATTTGGCACCCACCTCCTGCACGAACTTCCCCCGTCGAATGTTCTGGCCGGGCTGGGCGCGCTGTGTGCTGCGGGCGGCGCGACGCTCTATGGGTTGCATCGCGCCGCCACGCAAAATCGAACGGCTTAGAGCGCTTCTTTCAGTTTCTTCCGCGCATCGCTCATCGTTTCTTTGCCGGCTTCGATGGCGGCGTCGAACTGTTCCTTCTTTTCCTTGAGAGCTTGTTTGCCCTTCTCGAGCACATCGTCCACAATCTCTTCCGCCTGATCCTTCAGCTCGTCCGCTCTCTTGGCAAGAAGCTTGCGTGTTTCCTTGCCGGATTGCGGCGCGTAGAGCAATGCGACGCCTGCGCCCACGACGATGCCGGCCATGAAGGCCACCAGCACTCCACCCACGTTACTGTTTCCGTTGTCTGCCATATCAGTTCTCCTTTTCTTTTGTGACATCTTTTGTCGCCGCGCCGCCTTCGGGCCGGCGCACGAAGAATTGCAGGAAGCCGAGCATGCCCTGGAAAAATGCCCGCGCGTTGGTGAATCCACCCAACACGCCGTTGCGCACGGTGCTCCGCACGAACTCCGTCGTGAATTCCACCTTGTCCACCCAGCCGCGCACGTCCTTGACGATCGTGCCCACGGTTTCCACCTGATTGCGCGCGGCGCTGGAAAGTTTCTCCAGTTCGTGGAGCAGTTGTTCGCCTTTCTGCGCAAGCGCGCGCAGGTCAGTTGCAATCAAGTCCAGTTTGCCGTTGATCTTCTCCAGCAACTGCCAGAGTTTGAGTGCCGCCACGGCCACCGCCACGGTCCAGAGGACCAGCACGATGGCGATGACGACGAGTGCGATGGCTGCATAGTCGGGCATAAAATGTTTGGAAGCCTCCTGTAAATTTGAGCATACGCTACCAGAGCGGTTCGGTCTGCGCAAGCCTCGCGCTGCAATTCTTGTCTGACACCATGGGCGGTCATCCCGCCATCGTATCGCGATTTTCCGAACTTGTGCAGAGCCTCCGGATTCGAGAGTATCTGCTGCGCCATCCCGCGGCAGATGAGCGACGCGAAACATACGGCTGATCGCCCAAGCCACGGATCGAGAGAAAATCTTATGAATACAAACTTCGCCAAGCTGCTCGCCGTTATCATTTCGCTGCCCTTGCTCTGCGCCGCCGCCATCGCCGCATCCGCGCCGCCGCCCCGCGTCAACTACGACGAATCCAAGGTCGGCAGCCACACGCTGCCCGACCCGCTCGTTTGCGCCGACGGCACGAAGGTCGCCGATGCCGCGACGTGGCGTGCGAAACGCCGGCCGGAGGTTCTGGAACTGTTCCGGACGCACGTCTATGGCCACAGTCCGGCCCGGCCCGCGGCAATGAAGTGCGAGGTCACGGCCGAGGACAAGAACGCTCTCGGCGGCAAGGCGACGCGACGCGAGGTGACGATCTACTTTCTCGGCACGAAGGACGGGCCGAAGATGGAACTGTTGGTCTATCTGCCGAACGGCGCGAAGCGGCCCGTGCCGGCGTTTCTTGGCCTGAGCTTCGGCGGCAACCACGCCGTCGCGAACGATCCCGGCGTCAAGCTCTCCACGGTCTGGATGCGTCCCAGCAAGGACAAGGGCATCGTCAACAACCGCGCCACCGAAACCTCGCGCGGCACCGAGGCGGACCGTTGGCAGGTCGAGATGTTGCTCGCGCGCGGCTATGCGCTCGCGACGGCCTACTACGGCGACATCGAGCCGGATTTCGCCGAAGGTTGGAAGGTCTCGACCCGTGCTGCGCTCGCCAAGGACGGCGGGAACACGCAGTTTGCGCCGGACGACTGGGGCGCCATCGGCGCGTGGGCGTGGGGTCTGAGCCGCGCGCTGGACTATCTGGAAACCGACCGCGACGTGGACGCGAAGCATGTGGCGGTGATTGGACACTCGCGGCTCGGCAAGACCTCGCTGTGGGCCGGCGCGCAGGACGAGCGATTCGCCCTCGTCATCTCCAACAACTCCGGCGAAGGCGGCGCGGCGCTCGCGCGGCGGTGGTTCGGCGAGACAACGGCCATCATCAATACCGCGTTCCCACACTGGTTCTGCGGCAACTTCAAACAATACGCCGACAACGAATCCAAGCTGCCGGTGGACCAACACGAACTCATTGCGCTCGCCGCGCCGCGGCCGATCTATGTGGCAAGCGCCGAGGGGGACCGTTGGGCCGATCCGCGCGGCGAGTTTCTCTCCGCGAAAAACGCTGAGCCGGTCTATCGGCTCTTTGGCAAGGAAGGCCTCGGCGTGGACGAGATGCCCGCTGTTGATCATCCCGTCGGCAAGACCATCGGCTACCACGTTCGCACCGGCAAACACGACGTGACCGCGTATGACTGGGAGCAATACCTCCGCTTCGCTGACCGGCACTTCGGCCACGGGAAGTAGACGTCGGCGCAGCTGTTCTCTGTAGGAGTGGCGGGCGACGAAGCCTCCACCGTCAGCGAGCAGGTGGAGTGCAATCTGTGGGCACGCTTGATGTTGGATGGATGAGAAATCGCGCCCGGAGGTCGTCCACCTTGAGCCTGTGCCGCTTGACTCCCTCATCCGGTTTGACTCAGAAGAAGGTTGCACGTAATAAATACGCCCATGGGAATCAGATTGATCGCCTTTTCTATGGCGCTGGCGGCTATGCCGCTCTTCGGTGCGCAAGGACCGTTTGTGCGGCCGCCGCTCGTGCGACCGCCGGTGGCTCCCGCCGCGCCGACACTGACCGAAACGAACACCGGCGGCGGCCCCGGCTTTGGCACGCGCCGGCTGGCGAGCAGTTCAGCCGAGGAGGCGACGATACGGGAGTTGTTCCGCTGCCTGGTGCGGTTGCTGCCGGACGACCGCGTGGAACTGACCTACGACTTCAAGCTCCAACACGTGCTGGAAGATTTCGTGACCAAGCCCGGCGACAAAGCACCCAGCGCGGTCGGCAGCCCGTGGGAAACCCGCGACGGCTTCCTGCAAAAGACCGTTCCCGAAGACGTGCCTCTCTTCCATTCGGCGCGATTCAACGGACCGGTCACGGTTTCCTTCAAGGGTTTCGTGCTCAAGGGTAGCCAGTATGCGGGCGGTTACTTCGGGGTGAGGGACGGCACGCAGTTCCAGGCCGGCGTCGCCATCACGCCGGCGCAGACGTTCAGCCTGTTCCTGGCGCAGGACGCCAACTGGCTGGCGCACGCCACGAACGCGCCGATCCCTGGCAAGGCGCAAGAGGTGACATTTACTTTCGATTCAGCGAACTTCTCCGCCGCTGCCGCCGGCGTGCCGGCGTTGACGGCTCCGTGCAAGATCGCCGGCCTCGGCCAGGTGTTTCTCGCCGCGCCAGGAACGTCCGTAGCCATCGAAGGTCTGAAAATCACCGGCAGGCTCGACCTTGACTGGTTCCGCCAGACGGTGGACGCGCGGCTGACGACAAACTTCGTCGGCCGGGTCGGGCCGCGC
Organism: Verrucomicrobiota bacterium; assembly: GCA_016235595.1. Classification (GTDB taxonomy): domain Bacteria; phylum Verrucomicrobiota; class Verrucomicrobiia; order CAIQCK01; family CAIQCK01; genus CAIQCK01. Next base: position 507,067 of record JACRJX010000029.1, on the reverse strand, counting down.
TACGGGCCGCCGCCGGCCACGGAGACGCAGTTGCGGCAGATGATCCGGGGTTTTCAGCGCATGTTGCCGACCGGCCAGATCGAACTGGCTTACAACTTCAATGATCCGGCGCAGTTTTCCGACTGGCAGGTGATTGATCCTCGCGGCCGGGCGGATCCGTTTGCGTGGCGCGTCTATAACGGCGCGGTCTATAAGAGCCAGTATGGCCCGACGACGCTGGTGCTGCAACCGAGGCTGGTCGGTCCGATGAAAATCTCCGCGCGCGGCGCCATCCTCAGCGGCAGCAGCGTCAGCTTCGGCCTGCGCGACGTGGACACCGCCGTGCGATGCGGTTTCAAGCTGGGCATGGGAGGATTCTCGCTCGGCGACGACGGCGGGAAAGTGCAATCGATGGCCGTTCCGAACGTGCTGTTGAAACAGTATCACCTTCTGGAAATGACGCGCGATGAAGAGAAGGTCGCCGCCAAGCTCAACAACGGACGTCCGCTGGCCGGCGTCACCAAGCGCGCCGAGCCGCTCAACGTAACGCTCGCCGCCGACGACTCCACCGCCGTCTTCGACGACGTGAGCGTGGTTGCGTATCTCGACTACGACTGGTGCGTGCGCGAGTTGAAGCTGCACGGCTACCAAGTGGCGACGCTGCCGATGGGAATGCGCGGGCCGGAGAAAAAGACCGGCACTGACAGGCCGACGCAAGCCGTCGCATTCTCTTCCTCCTCGAAAATAAAGGTGCAGGCCAACGCCGATTGGATGGACACGCGAATCATGCTGCGCAAGGGCGACACGGTGAACTTCGCTGCCGCCGGCACCTACCAGTACGAGCGTTCCGCCAAGTCCGCGTCCGGCCCCAGTGGTATCTCCGGCGGCACCGGCCGCACACCGCCGTGTCCGAAGCTGACGCCGTGCGCTCTCATCGGCCGCATCGGTTTCACCGAGCCGTTCGAGGTGGGCAGCGAGATGCAAATCGTCGCGAAGGAGATGGGCCAGCTTTACCTGCGTCTCAACGAGCAACCCGTGTCCGACAACACCGGCACGATCGACGTCGAGATCGTTGTCATCCCCGTGGCGAAGTGACACGGCGTATCGCGTTCGTTTAGCAGCCGCCGAGGTGAGGAAGCGGAAGGGGAAACCGATCAGTGCCTGCGGCTGGGTGGTTTCGATTTCTTTTCCTCTTCCAGTTCGAGGACGCGTTCCTCGGCGGAAAAGGCAAACACCGACTTGCCGCGCAGCACGCAGCCCCGGCGGCCCGGCACACAGTCGGTCTTCAACCGCAGACAACTGTCCTTGGCCGTGTCGTAATGAGGGCAGGCAAACGAACCCATCGTGATATCTTCCAAATAACCGGTTGCCCGCACACTACGGCTCGTTCCGCCGCCGCGTCAACTGGCGCTTGCCACTTGCACTTTCGTCGCCTTGACATTGTTTCGGCGGCAGACATACAAGAACCGGCAGTGGATTCGCACCGTCAAACCCTTGCCGTCACCGGCCGACTCGCTCCGACGCCGAGCGGCAGCCTGCACCTCGGCAATGCGCGCACATTTCTTGTCGCGTGGCTCTCGGCGCGCGCTGCGGGCGGGCGCGTGCTGCTGCGCGTGGACGACCTCGACCGGCCGCGCGTGAAACCGGGCTTCGTCGATCAAGCGATGGAAGACCTGCGTTGGCTTGGACTGGACTGGGACGGTGAGCCGCTCTTCCAAAGTCATCGTGGGGAGGCTTATGTGGAGGCGCTGGAAAAACTGCGCGCCGCCGACTGCGTCTATCCGTGCGTCTGCAGCCGGAAGGAGATCGAGATGGCCGTTCGTGCGCCGCACGAAGGCGAGGAAGGCCCGGTATATCCCGGCGTCTGCCGCGGGAAATTCCGCGACGGCGTCGACGCGGAACAACGGACCGGCCGCGCGCCATGCTGGCGGTTCGCGGCGGAATGCGGGAGGGGCCTCAGCGCCCCGACGCCGGCTGTCCTTCAGAATTGTCGCGGCGCTGAGGCCGCTCCCACATTCGTCGAATTTGATGATGCGCTGCACGGCCCGTGCGGTTTCGATGTGCGGCGGCAATTGGGCGATTTCGTCGTGTTCCGCAACGACGGCATCGCTTCCTACCAGCTCGCCACGGTTGTGGATGACCACGCGCAAGGCATCACCGAGGTGGTTCGAGGCGATGATCTTCTCACTTCCACGGCGCGCCAGATTCTGCTCTGCCGCGCGCTCGGCCTGCCCCTGCCGCGGTTCCTGCATGTTCCGTTAGTGCTGGACGCCGCCGGCCAGCGGATGGCCAAGCGCCGCGACTCGACGCGGCTCACTGCACTGCGCGAAGCCGGTGTTCCCGCTGCGCAGGTCGTCGGCATGCTGGCCGCCAGTTGCGGTTGGGCTGCGGAAGGAGAGCGTGTGACATCGGCGGAATTGATTCCCCGCTTCGATCTCTCGAAGTTGCCGCGCCAGCCGGTCCGGCTGGCGGCTGCGCTTCAGCAGTGAAGTTTCCGTTTTGCCGTGCTGCGGCGACGCGTATATTCCGCCGGTTTGAGCGAAGGAGTTGTCATGTTTGCCAACCGTCAAGATGCCGGGCGTCGGCTCGCCAGGTTGCTCTATTCGTATCGGGGTCAACACCCGCTCGTAATGGGACTACCACGCGGTGGCGTGGTCGTTGCCGCGGAAGTGGCGCGGGCCATCGAGGGCGAATTGGACGTGCTCTTCATCAAGAAGCTCGGCGCGCCCGGCAATCCCGAACTCGCCATCGGCGCCATCGGCGAAAACGGGAAACCTTGCCTGAACGATGTCGCGCGAATGTCTGGCGTGAGCGATGACTACGTGTCCGGGCTGGCGTCGCGAAAGCTGGAGGAAATCCGCAAGCAAGCCCTGCTCTACCGTGCGGTGAAGAAGAAATCCACGCCGGCCGGCCGCCGCTGCATCCTTGTGGACGATGGCCTGGCTACTGGCGCGACGATGATCGCTGCCATTCGGACGGTTCACGCCGAGCGGCCCGCGTCCATCGTTGTCGCAGTCCCCGTCAGTCCTGACGATACGCTGGCGAGTATCCGCGAGATGGCCGAAGTCACTGATGTCATTTGTCTCCAAGTGCCCTCGTGGTTCAGCGGCGTCAGCCAGGTTTACAATGACTTCGACCAGGTCGAGGACAAGACGGTGGTGGAGCTTTTGAAACAGTTCGCCGCATTGACTTGAAGCGCGGCCGGTGCTTGCATGACGCCGTGAGCGCGCCCGACCAACAGAAGATGCTGCGGCAACATGAGCGGATGATGCTTTTGTGGTTTGCAGCCTTCGCGGCGTCAGTGGTTGTTTTGGGGTTGGTCGCGCTGACTGCGGACAGTGGGTGGCCTGAGCGGACCCGGCTCGCCGCAGACATGGATCATTCGCTTGCGGTTGTGCTCTTTTCGCTGGGATTCCTGAACGTCCTCCTGTCGGCGATCATCCGCATGTTCGCGCCGACGCGTTTGCGGAAGGACGCCGACACGCAAAGCGTGGCCAACGTGGCGCGAGGACTGGCGATTCTGTCGCTGGTGCTCTGTGAGACTCCCGCGTTTTTCGGGCTGGCATATGTCCTGTTCGGCGGCGACATCCAACCCGCCGCGTTTCTCTTCTCGTTCTCGCTGACGTGCATGGCGGGGCACTATGTGGCGCGGATTCGGCCGTGATGGGAAGTGCTGTCATATCGACGGCGTGTCCGCAGACCCACTCTTGTTCACCCCTCAATCATCAAATCCGTGGGACGACCATGATATGGAATCAATGAGGGAGAATACGGCGGATGTGGTGAAACGAGGCGCAGAGCCTCTCGATGATTCCTCCCTCGTAATACAGATAGACCAGCACAACGAAAAACACCATGTGCAGGAGTATTCGCATGGCGATGAAAATTGATGGTATGCTTGGCACGGGTTCGAGGTACGGACGTGAAGGCGTGGGCACCCTCAATCGCGTCCCGCATCTGGGGCATGGCACAACCGAACCCGCTTTGACCTCGTCGATTCGAAGGTATTGGCCACAGTGGAGACAGAATACTGAAGCGTGCATGGTCAACTCTATGGAAGCCGTCGAAAAACTCGAACTGCCAGATGCGCCACTGCAGCCCGGCTCGCAGAGCCAGCCCGCATCGGAATCCACGTTCCACAGTTTTTTTCAACGGCTTCTATGGGGATAACGTATACCGTTTTGGCAATACCACAAGAGGAAGCCCTGTATGCGGCGACCATGGCGGAATTTCCCCCTGATAAAATGGTCGGGGCGCCGGGATTTAAACCCGGGACCTCCTGCGCCCAAGGCAGGCGCGCTATCAAGCTGCGCTACGCCCCGACAGGCATTTCTTCAGCAAAAGGCACTCTGGCACGCTTTCGAGTTCATGGCAAGATTGTTCGAGGAGGGGCCGCTGGGGATGGACAAAACCTTGACGATCCGTCAACAACAGCCGCAGCCGCAGACTGATTACCCAGTGGCCCGAAACAATGAGTCCGGCCAGGTTGGATAAGGGCGGGTGGTCATCAGTCAGCTGTTGGCTGCGAATGGCTGCAACCATCTCAGACGGTGGCCGCACAATCCCCCACGCGCCGGCTTTTGCTTTCGATGCTGTTTGCGCATTCCCTGCGGGACGATCGCGCACCGGGTTTGACAATCATTTCCCGGATCACTGCTTCATCATCTTCTTCAATCTTCGTTTGCTTGCGCTCGTCTTAAGAAGAATGTAGGGCACATAGTACAGTAATGTGAACAGCCGCCGGGGAGAAAGGACACCCAGCTTGAGTGCCTTTACCAAGATCTGCATAACGTGGGTGGGGCTGTAAAACTCCCGATGAATCCTCTTGAGGATGGTCGTCAGTTCCTTCCGGCCATACTTCTCTGAGTATATCCCGTTGTCCTGACCTATGTAATACCCGGGGGTGGCTTTAACAATGTCCTCCAACGGGGAAAATTTCTCCCACCGGAGCCTGTTGAGTGAAATAAAGTCCAGCCCTATCTCGCTGGCATAGGGCGAGATCATGAGCATCTCGTCTTCAACCTCACCGATAACCCCGATAATGAAATACCCGTTGACCAGCATGCCGGATCGCGCGATCACCTTGAAGGCTTCCCTCACGGTGTTTGTCTTAAAGCCCTTCTGCATTGCCACCAGCGACTTATCCTGGGCCGATTCCAGCCCTACCATCAGGACTTTGAACCCCGCCTTCTTCATCTTCTCCAAGAGCGCAGGTCTCCGCGCGATGTCAATCCTCACGTTGCACAGGAACATCTTCTTGATCCCTCTGGCAATAATGAGGTCGCAGATGGCCTCGACCCTGTCCATGTCAGCGGAAAAATTGTCGTCTACAAACGCAACGAAATCCGCATCCAGGGCTTCAACTTCTTCAATGGTGGACTCGGGACTTCTCGCCTCCCATGTCCGCATCTGCCCCAGAGGGTTGAGCTTGAAGGTGCAGAATTTGCACTTGTAAGGGCATCCCCGGGAACTCATGACGGCGTCGAAACTCAATCCCAAGTCAATCCCCCTGATGGTGGCACGGTACGCCGTTGTCCTGAGTTTTCTGTCCGGTCTTTTTACATCATTAACAGAAGACAAGGGCCTGGATTCATTGTGAACGACCTTTCCGTCGTCCACATATGAGATCCCCTTCACTTCTTCCAGGGGTCTCCCGCTGAAAAGATCCCTCGTGGTGGCTTCACCTTCGCCCCTTACGATGACGTATATATTCGGACACTTCTGGAAGAGGTCTTCGACACAATCCGTGGCCTGCCTTCCTCCCACGATGATCCTGATATGCGATGGGATCTGCCGTATCACCGAGCAGACTTCATCGTATGTGTAATTCCAGTTCACACTCACCAGAGCGGTATCAACCGAAGGAGTAAAACAGCTCATCGGATCCTTCACATACCTGGAATCCACGATGCTGATGCTCTTCACCATATCGCTGACAGCGGTCGCGACGTATTCGAGACCGATGGGCGGGAAAAACTCGTAAATGGGCACCTCTTTTACATAGGGGTAGAGGCAAAGGACATTGGATGGCTTTATTCCTTGACGCATTTTCTGGATCCGGTTTGGAGAAGGATAGGAGGCGTGATCGGGTCACCGCGGAGAGACGGCAGGCCTCTGGATTGTTTCAGACCGTGCGAGATCGCCCGTATCGCGTTGTTGTTTCGTCGTGACCGTCATTTGTTTGTTATGTGGCAAAGATGGTTCCCGGCCTCCGGCTAACTGTTTTGGCCCTTCCGTGGCACTTTGGCTGCAGGCCCGATCGTGTGAGTTGTTGCGACAATCGGATCGCAGGCCGCACGAACGAACAATTCGCAAGGGGGGCGAAAATAGCGGAAGCGGCGGGAATCGAGGCCGCTCCACGAATGGGTTGAGTATTGCAATTACGTAATTTCGAAAGGCTGTGAATACCAGATCTTGCTAAAGTCTATCACAGATTCTGTCGCAAGCCGTCACAAATTGCAAAAAAAGCGCGTCAGCCATGCCAAATCCCATGCACAACCCAAAGGTACGCTGTGGGTTTTGCCCCATCACACCAGCCACCCCACATCGCCGTCTGCACAACTCTGGCGAGTTTAGCCAGAAAAGCTCCGCAAATGTCGCCGAAACTGGGTGCAACCGGTGCAGCGCTGGCTCTGACCGACGTTGGCAACGGGCTGCCAACTACGCCCAAACGGGCCAACGCAGCACCCCGGCTTCAACTTCCCGAAGGGCTGTCGCTGGCTGTGTTTCGAATTTAGCGCAGGAACCTCAGTTCTTCGCCCACGGGAAAAGGGTGACGCGAATTCCAGTTGAACCATAGGGCACGAGAGTGATGCTCGCGGTTGTTCCGGGCGCTTCAACAGGGCTGACGGGTGGCTCCGTCGCACGTGCACAGAAGTCCTTGCGATAGGTTCCCCAGCCGTCCTTGCTGGTCTTGACGGCCTTGAGCTTTAGCCGGACAGGGGCGTCAGAGGTCTTGAAAGGCTGCAGTGGTATCGTATCGGAAACGGAGGTTTCGATTTCAGGCATATCAGGATTCTTGAGAAGCAAAGCGTAATGCCAGGCGCTCGCCGGTCTTATCTCATAGGTGTGATATGTGTTGTCATTGAAATCCTTCGTGCTTTTCCAAGGCTCCTCCTCGATGAGCAGCGAGTAAACCAAAGGTCCACGGCTGATCGCCACCGAATTGTTGATCCAGTGCGAGACTCTGGGAGTCATCGGAAACTCCAGCTTGACAACATCGCCATTTTCCCACGTTCTCGCTATCTCGAAGAATTTTCCGGGGGTAACTTCTTCGAGCTTCTTCCCATTCACATGTATGTTGGGTGCGAGACACCATCCTGGGATTCTTACTTTCAAAGGAAATACGACTCTCTTATCTGTGGCAACAGTAAGAGTAGACACAGTATGGAATGGATACCCTGTATCTTGCCTGATAGATACTTTCTCTCCTTTTGTGCCTACTTTCGCTGTAACACTATTCGGACCATACGTTATAATGGCAAGACCATGATCTTCTGTTGCCATCCACATGTTCTGGATGAACTTCGGCCAGCCGAAATGAAAGTTGCTCCGGCAACAGCCAAAACCAGAATGTGGACTCGGACAGATCGAACTCTTGCCAGTGCCATTTTGTTTAAAACCCAGGTTCTCATCCGTGCATTTGGGCTGGTTTTGTAGTGAGTAGTAGCGCAAACCCTTGATGTCAGGAGACAACGCGGCCGGCAAGGCATTGTAAGCCACTGTTTCAAGCTGATCGCCAATATAGGCATCCCCGAGTATTCCGATGGCCACCGTGCAACTCAGGATACGCTCAACAATAGCGCAGAGTTCTGTCCCCTCCGTGGAACTCCGGTCGGTCAACCCCTCGGTGCCATTGAACATGTGATCAACCCGGCCATATTGTTTCATCAGCCAGCCGTCCGCCTTTGTGGCGTTCCAATAACCATCACGATGGGATTGCTTGTGAGACAACAAATACATCAAAGGGGGTGTTTTAAGACCCTGCATTACATTGACGATATGTTCCGGATAAGCATTTATACCTGTTCCATCTGCATAGTACTGTTCCCATTGGCCGGTCTGTTCCATCAAAAGGTTGGCAAGTTTGAGTAATTCATCGCCTCCTTGTAGATTGTATAGCCAGATGACTATCTCAAGGTTGTCTCCGCCGCGCGCTTGTGCCCACTTGGAATCCTTGTGAAGTGGGTGTCCCGGAAGCGTCTTCAGTTGGAAGCGAAAGTATTTGTCGAGAAAGGCCAAGGCGCGTGCGTCATGGGTGGCCTCGTAGTAATCACGCATGTAATGAAGAACGATCATGTTGGCCCACCAGTTGCGTTTCTTGGGGCCAAAATCGCCGTCAGGCCTCTGGCTCACGATGATCTGATCGATCCATTTCCTCGCTTTGGACTTTAGTCCGGCATCGTCCAGAACGTAAGCAAGGGAAATCAGGCCCTTGGCATAGTACGGACCTCGTTCCCAAGCATACTCGCCGCCTTGTGTTTTGCCCGAAATCCAGTCGCTTTGGCCGATGTCCGCATAAAGTGTTTCGGCGTCGCCCGTCAGGCCGTCCCGCTGCATTTCAAGCTGGTGCTTCAGCCAGCCTGCCGCTTTTACGCTGCCCGGCGGCAGGCTCATATAGGGCTGAGACTGCAACGGCGCGCGATTTGACGTGTCATGCCCCGCCATCGCGGGGTGGTGCATGATTCCAAAACAGAACAAGCACGCGCTCAAACGCAAACCCGCGGCGAACAACAGCTCCCGCACGTGCTTCTGCACTCCATTTTTGCCGATGTTTTTCATGAATCAACAAGTTCCAAACAAAAGACGAGATCGCGAGCAAAAGGCTAACAGCGTTGAAAGCTGCCGGGGAGTCAAACAGCTGTCAAGCGCATTGGCAGAAGGACGTTTGAACTCGACATTGCGCTCAAACGATGGCAAGCAGTTGCGACAGCCGAGGGCCGTAGAACAATCGTGCATGTCATGAGGCAAACCGAGCAGACCGGGAAATCGTTCTTTTAGTTGCTATTTCAGCGCAAACGTTTTCTTGAACATCCGTCCGTTCCCAATGTTTTGAGACACTTCTTTGTGAAGAACATCATCACTATCATCATTGCGGTATTTTCCGTCTTTTGCACCAGTTGCAGGAGCTACACCGATATCACTGAAATGACATATCGCGGTCCCGCTGTGTGCCGGGGCCAGGGAGGGATGGTGGAGGAATCAACTGGAATACCCATATGGAGCGGAGGGACTCCCGATCGAAAGTACCACGTGTTGTGCGGCATCAAGTTTGAGTGGATCGAGGACGGCACCGAAACCGCCTCCAAGAAGTACCTGGAGGCTGTTGCCACAGTCATTTACATTGCGAGAGCCAAAGGCGCACATGCCATGATCAATATTGGACTCGAATCGAAGACCGTTGGTCATAGACAGACGATACCCATCAAAACGAACAAACAGTATTTCCAGTTGATCCAGTATTTATAGGTTCTCCCATGACGAAGACAAAGATCGTTTGCACGCTCGGCCCTGCGTCGGCCAGGGAAAGTGTCCTCCGGCAAATGATGTGCGCCGGGATGGACGTAGCGCGGCTCAATTTCTCTCACGGGACACTCGATGAACATCTTGAGAAGATTCGCATGGTGAGGGAGCTGAACAAGAAATGTCGCCGGCACATTCGCATCCTGGGCGATCTGGAAGGCTATCGCATGCGGATCGGCGGGCTGAAGGACAAGAAACCGGTCTTGGTGAAGAAGCGGCAGATTCTGTGGCTCACGACCAAAGATGTTTTGGGGGAAGGCGACTGGATTCCGTTCGATTGGGCGGGGTCCCTCAAGCCGATCAAGCCGGGGCAACATGTCTATATCGACGACGGCAACATCGCGCTTGTGGTCGAAACCAGAAGCGAAAAGGAACTCAAGACCCGTGTGGTTGTCGGTGGCGCCATCAAGGAACACAAGGGGATCAATATTCCTGGCGTGAAGCTGGACGTCCAAGGGCTGACCTGCAAGGACAAGGAAGACATCCATTTCTGCATTGAGCACAAGGTGGATTACATCGCGCAGTCCTTCGTCCGGGACAAGCAGGACATCCTGGACCTGCGTCACTTTTTGAAAGGACACGCGCACTCTTGTGGCGTCGTCGCCAAGATCGAGAACCGGGAAGGAATTCGGAACATTGACGAGATCATATCCGTCTGCGAAGGCATCATGGTGGCGCGCGGGGACATGGGCATCTCCATTCCCATTTATGAGGTGCCGTTCGTCCAGAAGAAAATCATCAGCAAATGCAACAAGGCCAGGAAGTTCGTGATCACTGCGACGCAGATGCTCGAAAGCATGACTGAACACCCGATTCCGACCCGAGCCGAGGTGTGCGATGTGGCCAACGCGATCCTCGACGGCACGGATCACGTAATGCTTTCTGCCGAGTCCGCGTCCGGCCTTTACCCGGTCCAGTGCGTAGAAATGATGAATCAGATCATCAAGTTCGCCGAAGCGCATCGCGCTTCCTTCCGTCGCCGTTAACGCACAACGATTGCCTGACTCGTCATCGGAGCCCGCCGCGGGCGGAGCGGTTGGCTGCGTCTGCCACAAGGTCGGATCGCCGCTGCACGACGTTTTACCGGCCTTCCTTGCCATGTTGGGCAATCCATTCCCTGGCGTAATCGACGGCCGCGAGTCCCTTGTTGCAAAGCGGCGTGCAGTGGAAAATCAGACCTTCGATCTGCCCTTCCTTGTAAAGCTTGTGGGCATAATCAAGCTGTTTGACCATGAAGTCCCTGCTTAATTCCTTCTTGCCGCCGAAGTCCCACATGTAAATGCCGAGGAGCGTCGGTTTGTCTGGAATCAAAGAACGGTATTTCTTGAAATTGGCGTCGATCTTTTGGATGTCGCTGCCGCTCCATATCCAGAGCGAAACAACATCGGCGTATTTCATGACCGGCTTGATCGAGGGATATAACTGGTGAGTGTACAAAACAACCGCCAGGTCGAGACGGCGCTTGTAGGCGACCGTCTCTTCATGGAGTTGTTTCATTTCATCCATGGAAAGAGCGGCGGGAGCCGCTTCGGTCTCGGAATTCTTGTTGAACTTCGGCTTGTCGCCAAAACGGAAGAAGTCGTCGAGATAATAGCCGGTGAGATTCGGCGTCGTGTCTCGCAAGCCAAACACATAGTCTTTCAATGCATGATAGGACTTGTTGGACCCGCCGGACAGGTTCCAGGCGATGCGTTTCACATCCTTGAACTGCTTGCGGTATTCCTCCTTCGGCGTTCCTCCACGGATCACACACACATTCGGAATCCCCATCGACTTGATGCCCTCCGCCATGCTCATCGGAGCGCTCAACGGAATGTTGTAAACTCCTTTGGGCCCGTCGTAGGCCCCCGGGTCATGGCCCCACATCCAAAGACGATCCTGCAGATTGTTCTCGTAGGCGGGATATTTGACTTCTGCGGCACAAGAAAACGAGCTTCCTGCCGGTAGTGCGCTCAATTGTTGAACACATCTGTTTTCGCTGCCATGACGGCGGCTTTGCAGCTTCGCGTTCTCAGCCACAGTGGCTGTAACGAAGCCACTGTATCGACCCGCGACGAACCCGCAACAGAAAACCCGGCTCAGTGGAGTTGACGATACGCAAACGGTGCTCAGGATTTGACCTTGACCGCTCCTTGGACCGGCCTACGATGCGTCGCAGGCAGACCTGATTCCAAATCTCACGCACACATACTTCGAACCAAAATGAAAACCACCCTCATGAAATCCGGAATGTTGATCATTGGATTCCTGGCGATAACGTCGGCCGCGGCATTCGCCGGCTATTCTCTGGACGTCAATCTGGACAAGGCCGACGGCTACTACAAGGTGGGCGAAGAGACGGTATGCACCGCGACCCTGATGAAGGATGGCAAGCCGGTTGTGGGTGAAAAGCTGCGCTGCACCGTGAAACGTGAACGCGACATCTTGAGGCGGGACGAGTTTGTCTGTGACGGCAAGGCTGTGACGATCAAGGCGTCAATGAATCGTCCCGGGTGGCTCTTCTTCGGATTTGAGATCATCGACAAGGACGGTCATCCGCTCAAGGGCGAGGGGATTTTCAAACACAGGATGAAGCCCAGCATCGTGGGCGAAATTGGCGCCATGTATGACGCCGACAAGATCAAAGCGCTTGATTCCCGCCCTGCGGATTTCGACGCATACTGGGATGCCTGCCGCGCCAAGCTCAGTCAGGTGCCGCTCGATCCGAAGCTGGCCGAGGTCGATGTCCCCAAGGCGTTTCAGGGCAAGGTCAGGTGTTACGCCGTCGAGATCAAATGCCTTGGCCGCACTCCGGTGACGGGTTATCTGGCCGTTCCCGTGAACGCAAAGCCGAAGAGTCTGCCTGCCTGCGTGGACTATCTGAGCATGGTGTGGAAGGACGCGTCCCCGAAGATTGCAATTGAGACGGCGTCCAAAGGAGTTCTCTCCTTGTATGCCAGTTGGCACGGTTTGCCGACCGGCAAGACGGACAAGGAGTACGAACAGATGTCCCGCACGTGGTACGAGGAAGGAGGAAAGGCCAGCGATACGGATCGCGATACCTGGTTTGGTCACGACATGTTTTTCCGGGTAATGCGCGCGCTCGACTTCATCAAGAGCCGTCCAGAGTGGAATAGCAAAGAACTGATTGTGCGCGGTGGCAGTTTGGGCGGCATCCAGACGATCGCGGCGGCTGCGTTGGATCGTGATGTGACGGTGGCGGTGGCGAGCGTGCCGGCCAGTTGCGAATACAACGGCTATAAGCAGGGGCGTGATGCTGCGGCCCTCTACCACGGCAAGGAATCCATCGCGCGCATCGAGGCGGATCCCCGTCGTGCGCGCACGCTCGCTTACCACGATGGCGTGAATTTTGCCCCGCGCATCAAGTGTGACATTTACGTCTGCACGGGCTTCGCGGATGAGCTTTGCACTCCGAGCAGCGTTTTCGCCTTCTACAATGCGCTGCCTGCGACGACCAGGAAGTTCATGAGCACCAACCCGAAGACCGGGCACTATGGAACCACCAAGAACATGGCTGGCGACAAGCACCTTCTGGATCTCTTCCGCTCGGTGACGGTTTTCCACAATTGACGCCAGCTCGTGGACAAGGTGACTGGTCCGCAGGCCGACACCCGCCTTCGGAAGAAACGGGAGACCACTGGCGGTTTGCACGCTCGCGCATTCGCCGCAAAGCGCAAACGCAGCGTTCGCTTGCAGAAGCCCCGCGGGCAACGCTACTCCATGATCAACACCACGCGATCAACGTACAGCGCCTGCACTTCGGGAACGTGTCCGTGTGCGAACCAGATTCCCGCGCCCGCAGAGAAATCAACGACGCCGAGGTCAATCCAGCGGTATTTCTCTCCCTTGAGATCCTCGATCTTGAGCGGTTTGCTGACGAGCCCGCGCTTGTTCTTGAAATGATACACGCCGAGCGAGCCGGCTTTGCCTGTGTCGATGGTCGCGTCGCATCGCATGCTGGCGTAAACATGGAATTTGCCCGTGACGGCCGGTTTGTAGCCGGTGTTCCAGTCAACTTTCGTTGGCATCCGCGTCGTCCATCCATCCGAGGCGTTGGCGTCTTCGACGCGTGTTGCGGCATCCTTGTAGTTGCTGAATAATGCGTCGTCGAAAACAATCCATGTGTCCTCGGGAATGTCCTTGCACATCTCCGGCGGATACTTCCGCGACGTGAACATCTTCGACAGATTGCTCAAATATGTCTCAAACTGCTTCGCATCCTTGTCGTAGATGCTGTGCGACCTTGTTTTGTTGCTGCGGCATAGCTCGATAAATTCCGTGACGGCCTTCAACGGGTCTTTCGGGCCCAGGAAGGGAAGGTGTTTCTCGCGTGATTCGCAGCGCAGCGGGTAGTAACGCGAAAGCCAGACATGATCGATCGCCATCTTCGCCTTCCGCAGGCGTCGCAGTTCGGCGGAGCGGCCGCCATGGACCTCGCACGATTTCTTGACGGCATTGTTCATGATGTCCGTCACGCGATTGAGCGTTTCGAGGTCAATCCATTGCTCAGATGTCATTCTGAAACATCCCAGATAGATTTTGGCCTTCTCCGCCTGGTTGATCAGCACGTCCCAATACTCGTGAATGAATGGGGCGATTTCCTTCCCGTAGTATCCCTCGCAGAAATCATGAAACAATTTGTTCTCATCGAGCGACGGATCCCACATCAGCCGCATCAACACCCAGTTTCGCATGTCGGCGAAGTCGTCTCCTTCGCCTTCTTCAAACAGCCCCACGGCGCCGTTCTTGACGAAATAGCGCACGTTCGGCGCGAGCACGCGAAGGTTCGGATGAGGCCCGATGTAGTCGGTGTAGTTCGTGACGTAATCCCAGATGAACAAGTGCTTCGCGATCCTGCTCCATCCTTCCATGTCCTCGGCGAACTTTTTGTTTTGTTCGCCCGTGAGAGGCTGGATATAAGAACATTCAATCGTGCAGAGGCGAATCAGCACATTGTCCCGTGGCTTCACGCATTTCGGCGGCTTCCGCGTGTACTGATACGCAAGCGATTCGACCAGCACGTCCGGAAACTCTTTTTCCACCTCTGCCGCGACTTTGTTCAGAAAATGCACGAGTGAGCCGGCGGGCGATCCTTCCTTTTCGTCCAGTGCCTTGCATTTTTCGCAGGTGCAGTTTCTGCGCCAATCGTTCTGGCTGATGTCGATGAAACGCGCATCGGGATTCTTGCGCAATGTCGCGAGCACATTGCTCGTCACTTCCTTGCACAGCTCGTCATTCGTCAAACAGAGCTGGGCGTTATCGCTCGTCCGCTTCCCCTTGATTTCACTGAACCACTCGGGATGTTTGTCGAAATACTTCTCCGGTGGGATGATTTTGTAAAACGAGTGCACGAAATGGATGATGCTCACTTTCCCGCCGTATTCCGCGGGGATACTCCCGTTTCCCTTCATCCGCGCCGAGAAGACGCCGGGTTGCGCCCAACGATGATACATTTCACGGGAAATCATTTTCGGCGCGTAGGAAATGTTCAAAGCATTTGGAATCTTGAGTGACTCCTTTTTTGGAATGAACGTCTCCTCCGGTGTCCACCATCGCACGCCGATGACGTCCTGAAGGAAGGAATACACGGCGTAGAGTGCTCCCCGCCGGGGATGCCCGGCGAGAATCAGATTTCCATCTTTCGACCGGATCAGAATCTCGTCGAATGCAAAATCCTTTTGCGGCGATTGGGACGTCTTGCCGACAAAGATGAGTGACGTCGCATTCCTAGGAACGTCCTTTTCCGAAATGATGGGGAAATCATCATTCGTCACTTGCCGCAAATGCAACTGGAGCTCCTTCCCGGCGGTGTTCTCCACTGCCGTCGGAGAGTCGGGGAGGACGATCCTCCAGTTCGTCGCGGCGCTTGAAATGGAGACGGTGAAAATCAGAAATGTGCAAAGCAGATGGACGATGTTGTGTTTCATCTTGATCTCACCAATAAACAGTTGCTGACAGTTACAATGATCGCCGGATCACGCCGGCTTCGCAGGAGAGATAATCACCGCAGCCGTTCTTCTTCAACGCATAAAGCGCAACCGCGGAGGTCCCAGGGTTGAGTCCACGAGCGCCGCCTGTCCGGCCTACGTGTTTGACATGTACTTCTTCGTTTCAGCGAGGATGACACCGTTGAGCGCAAGCAATGAGATCAGGTTAGGGATCGCCATCAAGCCATTGGTAATGTCGGCAAATGCCCAGACCGATTTGAGCGAAGTCACGGATCCCACCATGACGGCAACCACCCACAGCCAGCGGTAGACTTTGATCGCCTGCGTGCCAAAGAGATACTCCACTGCCTTTTCGCCGTAATAACACCAACCCAGAATGGTCGAGAAAACGAAGGTGAGGAGCCCCAGGACCAACACGGTCGGCCCGATAACCGGAATGGTCGCGAAAGCTGTTTTTGTCAGAGCCGAGCCGTCCAAGCCCTGAGTCCAAGTCCCGGTATTCACAACCACCAACCCTGTCATGGCGCACACGACAACCGTGTCCCAAAACGTGCCAGTGGAAGAAACAAGCGCTTGTCGCACTGGATTGCTTGTCTGGGCTGCGGCAGCGACGATGGGGGCGCTCCCGAGGCCGGATTCGTTGGAGAACAACCCCCGGGCAACTCCGTAGCGTATGGCTTCCCGCACGCCAGCGCCGAGAAAACCTCCAACCGCAGCCTGCCCGGTAAAAGCACTCTGAAAGATCAGCTTCAGTGTTTCAGGAATCGCGCTCGCGTTCATGGCCAGGATGATCGCGCAACCCAGGACGTAGAAAATGGCCATGAACGGGACCAGGTATCCGCACAGCCGGGCAATGGATTTGATGCCGCCCAAAATGACGGCGGCAGTTGCTACCGTCATGATGATTCCGGTTATCCACGGTGACACGTGGAAGGTGTCTCTGACGAGAGCGGCGATCGAGTTGGCCTGAACGGTATTCCCGATGCCAAACGCGGAGACCGCAGTCAGCGCGGCAAAGATGATCCCAAGCCAACGGCATTTCATCCCTCTCTCCAATACATACATGGGCCCCCCTGCCATCGAGCCGTCTTTCATGACGATCCGGTATTTCACTGACAGGAGCGCCTCAGCATATTTGGTGGCGATGCCGAACACGCCGGTAAGCCACATCCACAAGACCGCTCCGGGACCACCGGAGGCGACGGCCGTGGCAACGCCTACGATGTTTCCCGTGCCAATCGTTGCGGCAAGAGCCGTCATCAGCGCCCCAAATTGACTGACATCGCCTTCTCCCTCGCTTTTGCGCTGAAAGGAAATCCCTATGGCGCGAGGCAGATACCGTTGGATGAATCCCAGCCGAATCGTGAGGAAGACGTGTGTGCCGCACAGCAGAACGAGAAGAGGTATCCCCCATACCATATCGCTAACACTCGTCAACAGTTTGTCAATCTGCTCCATAGGTCTCCTCAGCAACGCGTGGCGTCATTTCAACTTGATCGCCATTCCAGTGGGCTGCACGACTGTCAGCATCCTTGCTCGTCTGAACATTCAGTCACACTTGTGCAGAGAAGCGCAACCGCAAAAGGGGACAACGGCGCCAGGAACCGGCGCGACACGGGGGGGGGCCGGCAGCGCAGTTTGAACCGTGTGAGATTGCCGGATTGGCTTCTGGATGCGATAGGATAGAATACTGGCATGACGTTGAAGCGCGTTGCTTGTTGCGTGTGTCTGATTCTTGCCTTGGAATCCGCGCAGGTCGAGGGGCAATTCGTCCAGCTCACCGGCTGGGGTGGTGGCAAACCTGAGGAGATTGTCCCGCAAGCGGCCGAAATCGGGTTCAACGAGATCATCGTATGGAACCAAAGCCCCGACTATCTCGCCCAGCTTGTCGAGGTCGGAAGGAAGCACAACATTGGCATCTACAGCTCCATTTTTCTCAGCGACGTCAAAGGATGGATGAAACGCCGGGGCGGCATCGCGCCTCCTTTGCAGGAAATGGATGCCCGGGAGAATGCCGCGCTGGAGCGCATTCAGGCCGACACGAGCAAAGGCAAATCCAACTACCAGTATGGCGGCGAGCCTGTCCAGAGCATCGAAGTTCTCACCTATCCCATGCTCTGCTTTCACGTCCCGGCGGTGCTGGAGTTCTTCAAGGAGCAAATCAGGGATGTGCTCGCAGTGCCGGGCCTCAAGGGCATCGCGTTCGACTTCTTCGGCTACCGCAACTACCAGTGCTGCCGGTGCAAGGAGTCCCAGGCTGCGTTTGAGGAGTGGCGCAAACAGCATCCCGATCTTGAGCCCGGGAAGGCGCTGGAGCAGTTCTCGCTGGAAACGCTCGTGAATTTCACGAACACCCTTGCCGATTACGCACACTCCGTCCGGCGCGAGGCGAGAGTCGCGTGCCACGTCTATCCGGTCTTTCTTCCGGAGCCGCTCTATGGCAACCGGCTGAACGTGGATTATTGCGGCCAGACAGCCGCATGGTATTTCGATCCGCTCTGGAGCCGGGAGAAGATTCGGGATTACTCACGCGTGATTTTCGGGCAGGAGAAAAAACATTTCCCCAAGGCGGAAGGCGTGGCACTCGTCGGCGTGTATACTCGCCCGAAGCTCTATCCCGTCAAAAGCCCTGAGCGATTGACTCTGGAACTGCAAGCCATCCTCGATGGAGGCGGCGACAGAGTTCAGGTCTGCTCACTCAACGACGTATTGAATGACAAAGACACGCGAGAAGTGTTCAAGAGGTTCTTCAAGAGACCTCGTCCGTGACATCATTTCGCAGCACCTGTTTTCCACAAAACCGCGCGTGCCGGAAACGCCGACATCTGCTAGATTCCTGCTGATGAACGCCGCGCCAAGTTACGTCAACCCTCTGCGCGAAGCCATGCCGCGCGCGGTAGCGCCGGAGCCGTGTGTGGTGGTGCTCTTCGGTGCAACCGGCGACCTCACCAGCCGCAAGCTGGTGCCGGCGCTCTACAACCTCGCGCGCGAAGGGATGCTGCTGGCCGGCTTTTCGATCCTCGGCTTCGCGCGCAGGCCAAAGACAGACGAGCAGTTCCGCGCGGACATGCTGGACGCGATCAACAAGTATTCGCGGCTGAGGCCGGCGCTGCCGGAGGTGTGGAGGGATTATGGCGCCGCCATCGGCTATCACGTCGGCAGCCTCGACGACCCGGCCGCTTACGTGTCGTTGAAGCAGCGGCTCGAACAGGTAGACCGCCTGCGCGGCACGCAGGGCAACCGGCTGTTCTACCTCGCCACGTCGCCGGAGTATTTTCCGGTCATCATCAGAAATCTCGGCGCGACAGGTCTCATCGCCGACGCAACGTCGCTGCATCCGTGGACGCGCGTGGTGATCGAGAAACCGTTCGGAAACGACCTGGCTTCAGCGCTGGCATTGAACCGCTCGGCGGCGTCCGTGCTGGATGAGCGGCAGGTGTTCCGGATTGACCACTATCTCGGCAAAGAAACGGTCCAGAACATCCTCGCGCTCCGGTTTGCCAACGCCATCTTCGAGCCACTCTGGAACCAGAAATATATCGAGCACGTCCAGATCACCGCCGCCGAGGAGCTTGGCATGGAAGGTCGGCGCGGCGCTTACTACGATACCGCCGGCGCCATTCGCGACGTAATGCAGAACCACATCATGCAGTTATTGTCGCTGGTGGCGATGGAACCGCCCGTGGCGATGGAAGCCGACGCGATCCGCGACGAGAAGGCGAAGGTGATGCGCGCGCTTCGGCCGCTCCGGCCCGATGAGGTCGCGGCGCAGGTCGTGCGCGGCCAATACGGTCCCGGCGCGCTTCTTGGCAAAGCCGTCAAAGGGTATCGTGAAGAAGAAGCGGTCGCGCCCGGCTCGACCACGGAAACCTACATCGCTGCGCGCTTGCGACTCGACACATGGCGATGGGCCGGCGTGCCGTTCTTTGTGCGCGTCGGCAAACGGCTGCCCAAGCGCGTCACGGAAATCGCGATCCAGTTCAAGAGCGCGCCGACGCGCTTGTTCGCCGGCGACGGCGACGCCAGTCTGCCACCGAACGCAAACCTGCTCGCGCTGCGCATCCAGCCTGACGAAGGCATCTCGCTGGCGTTCGAGGCGAAGGTGCCGGGGATGCGCGTCCGATTGCAACCGGTGAAGATGGATTTCCGTTACGGTTCGTCATTCGGCCAGCAACCGGCGGAGGCTTACGAACGGCTGCTGCTCGATGCGATGCTGGGCGACTCGACGCTCTACACGCGCGCCGACGAGGTGGAGCACGCATGGCGGTTCGTGGACTCCATCATCGCCGGTTGGCAACAGGCGCCGCCACCGGCATTCCCCAACTACGCCGCCGGCAGTTGGGGACCCGCGGAAGCTGACCGCCTGATGGAAGGAACCGGCGCAAAATGGCGAAGACTGTGAATCAGGAAGTCAGAAGAGAAGAGTGAAAAGATGAAGAGCTGGAGGAAGAACGTCATTCTTCAACGTTTGACTGTCTGCTCCTAGCTTCTTCATGGAACTCATGGCGATTACGGACAACACAACATTCGAACAGTTCCTCGCTGGCATTCCCGTGCCGGTGGAACCGGCGGCCATTGAGCGCGAACTGGCGTCGATGTGGAAACCGGCGTCGGAACAGACGAGCGTCGATGCCAGCGCCGCGGTCACGCGTGTTTGCCTCGCCAATCTCGTGGTCATCGGTGACGTCGCCAACAACGCGTGGCACGCGGATACGCTCCAGAAACTCAGCGCCCGCTTCCCGTGCCGCGTCCTGTGGCTGCAGATTGACCCGGCCAACACCGACGCCGTGCTTACCGCCGACGTCACGGCGCTTTGCCATTTGCCGTCGCCGGGCAACCCGCAGGTTTGCAGCGAGCTCATCACGCTCCACTCCGGCCGCCGCAACGCGGACAAGCTGCCGGGCGCCGTGTTGCCGCTGCTCGAACCGGATCTGCCGGTGGTGTTGTGGTGGGCGGTGGCAGCGGACGCCGAAACGGCGCTGTTCGACGCACTGAGCAAACTGGCCGACCGCGTGATTGTGCATGCCGAACCGCTGGCCAATCCGACACTGCGGATGATGAGCGCCGCGCCGAGCCTGCGGTTGTGCCTGCGCGAGCACGCCGCCGACAAAGCCACGATCATGGTCTGGCACACGATGAGCCACTGGCGGGAGCTGACTGCGCAATGTTTCGATCCGCTGCAACTCCGTGATGCCCTGCGCCTCATCGACACGGTGACTGTGCATTACGCGACGCCATCCGGCGGGCCAACGGCGACGCTGCCGGCCGCGCTCTACGCCGGCTGGCTGGCCGGGCAGTTGCAGTGGACGCCAGTCGCGCGCGAGGTGACGCCGGAAGGTGTGCGCGCTACGTTCACTGCCGGCTCGCGTCGCGTCGCGGTCGAACTGCTTGCGCAGACCACCAGCCAACTCGCACCGGGACGACTGACGTTGGTGGACATCGCGGCGGAGTTCGGGCCGGTGCAGGCAACGTTTCATCTCGCACGTGTCATCGGTGAACGCACGGAGATCCGGCAGACGTTCTGTCTCAGCGAGGCCTGCACGCTGCTGAAGTCGCTGCCCGTCATCGACCACAACGAAGCAACGTTGCTTGGCGCGGCCATCGAGTCGCAATCAGCCGCCAGAGTTTTTCCGCGCGCCGCGAAGATGGCACTGTGGTTGCTCGAAGGATAGATATGAGAACGATTCCCTTCATCTGCCTGCTCGTCACGATGCCGCTGATCGCTTCAGCCGCGCCGCCAAAACCGTCGGCTAAACCCGCCGCAGCTTCCGCCTCGTCACTGGCGGACTTCGTCCATGAGTTCGAAGCGGACGACAACGGCGTTTCCAGTTTTTACGACCTGCCGCGGTCGGCGGTCCGCTTTGACCGGCTCGAAACACTTTATGCTGGCTGGCAGACACGGCTGGCGGCGGTGGATTTCGATGCGCTCAATCCGGCGGGCCGCGTGGATTACCTGCTGCTGCGGAGCGGACTCCAGCAATCGCTGGCGGAAATCGTGCGCGAACGTCAACGGCTTTCCGAGATGGACTCTCTGCTGACGTTCCGGGGCATCGTCCACAAGCTGGAGCAAAGCCGTTGGCGCGGTGAGCCCGCCGACGCGCAATCGGCGGCGGCGAAGATTCTCGATCTGGCAAAGCAGGCGAAGCAACTCAAGGAGCGTGTCGAGAAGGGCGTCAAGGCGAAGGCTGCGGAAAAGCCGGCAAAGGCCGAACCGGCGAAAGAGAAGAGCGACGGCGTCGCGGCCATCACCGTTTCTGCGACGCTGGCGCGACGCGTGGCGGGGGCCGTGGCGGAGTTGCGCAGCGCGCTGAAGAAGTGGTTCGGTTTCTACGACGGTTACCAGCCGGATTTCCAGTGGTGGGTGAAAAGGCCTTACGAGGAGGCCGACAAGCAGTTGGAGGCCTACGCCAAGTTTCTCCGCGAAGAGGTCGCCGGTCTCAAGGGCAAGGATGAAGACCCGCTCGTCGGCGACCCGATTGGCGCGGACGCGGTGGCAGAAGCGATCCGGTTCGAGTTCCTGCCGTATACGGCGGAGGACCTGATCGCCATCGGCGAGCGCGAGATGGCGTGGTGCGAGCGCGAAATGAAGAGCGCCGCGCGCCAGATGGGCTGCGGTGACAATTGGAAGACAGCGCTGGCAAAGGTGAAGACGGATTTTGTTCCACCCGGCCAGCAGGACGACTTCGTTGCGAAGACTGCCCGCGAGGCGATCGCTTTCGTCAAGAAGCACAAGTTCGCAACAGTGCCGCCGCTCTGCGAAGAAACG
Organism: Verrucomicrobiota bacterium; assembly: GCA_016235595.1. Taxonomy (GTDB): domain Bacteria; phylum Verrucomicrobiota; class Verrucomicrobiia; order CAIQCK01; family CAIQCK01; genus CAIQCK01. Next base: position 484,852 of record JACRJX010000029.1, on the reverse strand, counting down.
TGGCGCCTGACGATGATGTCACCGGAGACGATGAAGATGATTCCTTACGCGGCCTACAACAACCAGAACATGATGGTGGCCTACGCGAAGGATGAGATGAAGCAGGAGGACAAGCTGATGGTCATGCGGGGCAACAACCGCGCGTTCACACACTTGACGACAGCGCACGAGTTGATTCCCGGCCATCACCTGCAGAACTTCCAGGGGGCGCGGCACAACCCGTATCGGCGCCTGTTCAGCACGCCGTTTTACGTCGAGGGTTGGGCGCTCTACTGCGAACTGCGATTTTGGGATCTCGGTTGGGCGCGCACACCCCAGGAACGGATCGGCATGTTGTTCTGGCGCATGAACCGTGCGGCGCGGGTCATCGTCAGCCTCAAGTATCACCTCGGCCGGATGAAACCGGCGGAGATGGTGGATTTCCTGGTGAACCGTGTGGGCCACGAGAAACTCGGCGCGACGAGCGAGGTGCGGCGGTTCATCGTCGCGCCGCCGCTCTACCAAGCCGGCTATCTGCTCGGAGGATTGCAGATCAAGGCGCTGCACGACGAATGCGTCCGCCCGGGAAAAATGACCGAGCAGCAGTTCAACGACGCCGTGCTGATGGAGAACGCGATGCCGATCGAGTTGCTGCGCGCCGCTTTACTGAAGCTGCCGCTCGCTCGCGATACGAAACCGTCGTGGAGATTCGCCGGCGAGAATCCCGCGACATCGAAACAGGAGAAACCATGAAACGATTCGGCTGGGTCATCGGGATGCACCCGGAAAAGGTGGAGGAATACAAACGTCTGCACACCGCCGTCTGGCCGGACGTGTTGAAGACGGTCAAGGCGTGCAACATTCGGAACTACTCGATCTACTTCCATCGACTCGACGATGGGAAACCCTACCTCTTCAGCTACCTTGAATACACCGGCGATGATTTCGCCGCCGATATGGCGAAGATGGCCGCCGACCCGACCACGCAACGTTGGTGGAGCTTCTGCAGACCCTGCCAGGCCCCGCTTGCCAGCCGCGCCGAAGGCGAGTGGTGGTCCACCATGGAAGAAGTCTTCCACTCGGACTGATGCGTCAAGGCATCGGTTTGGGATAGACCAATGCCGGCTCTTTGCCTTCCAGCACAGCGACGACGCGCTCCAGAATACGTTTTGGATACCGCTGCTCGGCATTGCGGCCCTTGGCTTTCGTCACCGTTTCAAGCAATCGTTTCAACGTTGGTAACACCGGTTGTGCGCGCTCACCGAGATGGTCGAGTGCGTTGGCCGCCTGTAGCGCGAAGAAGGGCGCCTCCGTGTTCTTCACCCAGTGCTCCAGCACCGGCAAAGCCACGTCGATCCTACCGATGCGCGCCAACGCCTCTGCCGCAGCAACCTGTACCGCGCCGGACGCATCCTTCAACCGCTTCTGCAACGCCGCTTCGGCGGGCGAGGCTTTCTCGCAAAGCATCGCGCAACCTCGCGCGGCCCACCAGCGCATCGCTTCGTTCGGATCGTCGAGCGCATCCACCAGCTTCGTCAGGTTCGCTGCGTCGCGGTTCGAGGCCAGCACCGCCAGATCAAACACGCGCTCCACTGGAAACGCGCCCGGCATGCGCGACGCATCGTAGCCTTCCAACAAGGAGCCTTCGGGCAGGAAACCGTTGTCGTTGATCTCCAGTGTGTGTCGTTTCAACGCCGCGCGCATTCGCTCCAGCGTCGCGCGATGCGCCGGATCAGCGGCGAGGTTATTCACGCTGTCACGGTCAGCGCCCATGTCGTAAAGCTCCTCGCCCGGCTTCTCCCCCCAGAACTGCGCTGTCGCCCGCGTCAGCCTGCCCTCGCGAGCCACGCGAGCCCATGACTGGTAGCCGCGCGCCTGGAACATGTAACTCAGCGGCTGCACGTAAGGCAGGTCAGGCCGGAAGTTGCGGATGTAGAGCCAGCGCGAATCCATAACCGAGCGCATCATGTCGTAACGCTCGTCCATCCGGTCGCGCGTGCAGTACACGAATTCGTTCGGCGTTTCCTTCGCCGGCCCGGCAAACGCGTGCCCTTGCATGTAGCCCGGTTTCTTCACGCCGGCCAGCGACAACACCGTCGGCGCAAAGTCTACGAAATGCACCGGCGCCGAAATGCGCGAGCCGGGCGCGGCGGGCGCGAGGTGACGCCACTTCGGGGGAAAGTAGATGATCAGCGGGACGTGCGTGCCGCTCTCCTGCAGGAACCGCTTGCTGCGCGGCAACACGCCGCCGTTGTCGGCGTAGTAGAAGACGATGGTGTTCTCCGCAAGACCGGCGTCGGCGAGATCCTTCAGCTTCGCGGCAATCTGGCCATCCATCAACGTGATGTGGTTGTAGTAACGCGCCCAATCCGCGCGCATCTCCGGCGTGTCGGGTTGATACGGCGGAATGCGCACGCGAGCCGGATCCATCGGCGGGAAGTCCAGGGGCTTTTCCTCCTCCGGAAACAGGCAGCTCTCGTGTGTGACCTCGTGGTTGAACACGCTGAAGAACGGCTGCCGCGCGTCGGGCCGGTTGCGCCAGTGCGCTTTCCGGCCGCATTCGTTCCATGCCTCCCGGACGCTGATCGGCGAATTGTAATCGGTCTTCGCGTTGTTCGACGTGAAATAACCCGCTTCCCGCAGCCATGCCGGGAATCCTTTCAGCCACGACGGAATCCTGCCTTGCGCGCGCATGTGCTGCGCCGGACCGCACGAAGCCGCATACATGCCGCTGATCAGCGTGAACCGCGACGGAGCGCAAACCGGTTGCGCGAAGCACCGCTCGAACAGCACGCCCTCGCGCGCGAGTTTGTCCAGCGTCGGCGTCCGCGCCAGCGGGTCACCATAGCAGCCAAGCAACGCATCATTGTCCTCGCTGACGAACCAGAGAATGTTCGGCCGCTCCGGCTCGGTGGCGGCTGTTGGTTTGACAAGAGCCAGCGCAACGAGGGTCAGGGCGATGGCGGCAAGAAATCGTTTCATAGCGAACTCCAGATTCAGTTTCGCGGCTCAAACGGCCAGTCGCGCGCCGCGTTCCTCGATAATGCGCCGCACGGCTTGCGGGTCAAGCTTGCGAACATCGCATTGCTTCTGCGCGCTCAACGCAGCCGCGATGCCGGCGGCCTGCCCCATCATTGCACAACTCGTGCTGACGCGGGCGGAGGAGAGCGCGAGTTGCTCAGCAGAGAAACAGCGGCCAGCCATCAGCAGGTTCGCGCCGTCTTTCGCAATGAGGCTGCGCAGCGGAATCTGATAGGGTGGCACTTTCATCTCGTCCTTCTTGAGTATGTAGGTGCGCTTGTCATCGTCGGGCTTGTGGCCATCGAGGTAATACACGCCGCGCGCGATAGCATCATCGAACTTCCGGGCGGCACGCAGGTCGGCGAGCGCAAGCACGTAATCGCCGACGATGCGCGCGCCTTCGCGAATGCCGATCTGCGGCGAACAACCATCATAGCGCCATGGCTCCGCCTTTCTGCGCTGGTAGTAGTCCAGCACCTCCCACGCGCGCTGGCGGGCGCGAACCTCGGCGGCGGTCAGCGACTCGGTGTCGGTCGAGTCGAACATCGGGATTTTGACCTTGATCGCATTGCTGCGCGGGCCGTTGGGCCAGACGCTGGTCATGGGCAGCTCTTGCGGCGTGCGGCACGGCTGGAACCAGCCTTCGGGCAGTTGTGCGCCCGCCAGACCCTCCTCGACGTGCCGCACGAAGAACATCATGGACATCGGCAGTTGCAGGCCGTCTTCGGGGCGGCCTTTCATCGTCGCAAAACCCGCCGTGCGCGCCACGTCAGCGTCGCCGGTGCAGTCAATGAACTGCTTCGCACGCAACGCCTCAGGGCCGGACTTGCCGCAGACAATGCATTCGGTGATCCGTCCGCCATCGGTCACGCGCACGTCCACGAAGCGGGTATGGAACAGCAGCTTGACCTTGCGTCGGAGCAGCAGTTCCTGAAGCACGATGGCGAGGATATGATGATCAAAAACACGATGGTCGAGCTGTGGATACGGCTTGTAAGGCGCCACCGCTTTGAACTTCTCCATGTCCGTGAGAATCTCGTCGAACACTTCGCCCTGCCCCGCCGTCTCGCCGCAGAACGCCGCCACGCCGCCGGTGGTCATGTTGCCGCCCGTGATGGCAAACCGCTCAACCAATACGACTTTCGCACCCGACTTCACCGCCGCGCACGCCGCCGCCACGCCCGCGATGCCGCCGCCGATGACCGCTACGTCGGCCACGTGGCGCACGGGCACCTTGCGTGACCACACGATCTCCTCGCGCACAGGCTTTGCTTCGCCGGCGCGCTTCTGAACCTCCGCGCCACGCGCCGAAACATTTCCGGCAGCGAAACCAAACGGCGCACCCAGACCCGCAACCGCGCCCAAAGCGAGGCCCTTGATCGTGTCTCTCCGGCTCAATCGGTTCATATGTGATCCTTCAGTGCTGGGTTACTGATGGCGTGCGTCCGATCAGATCAATCACCACAACCTCGGGCGAACAGCAGAAGCGCATTTCAGGGATGCCAGGCTCGCAGCCAAGGCCGCGCGAGACGACCAGCTTGACGCCGTGCTCATCGAAAAGCCCTGACTCCCACCGTTTGCCGAAACGATCAAGCGTGATCAGGGCACCGTAGCCGGGCAGCCGGATCTGGCCGCCGTGCGTGTGTCCGGCCAGCATGAGGTCGGCGGGCGTGTCCCACGTCTCTGGAAATCCCTGCGGATGGTGGTATAGCACGATGTTGAAAGTGTCCCGAGGCAGGCGATCCAAGCCGCTGCGCATGACTCCCTCCATCCCGGACGGGAAGCCGCTTATGGAAAGGCGAATCCCGCGGACGCTACAGGTTTTCGGAACGCCGTCGTCGAGCACGATGACGCCTGCCTGCTTCATGCAGCCTTCGAAGTCGCCCAGATCATCGAGATTCCCCCCGGAAGCGTATTGCGGCACGTCCCACGAACGAAGCAGCTTCGCGATGATGGAATTCACATCCGTTCGAGTCCCGAAGAAATCACCCGTGTGGAGGATGACATCCGGGTGGAGCGAACGGACGATATCCGGCAACGTCTGCTCCCGCGGTCCATCCTCACGCACATGCAGGTCTGCAAGATGGACCAGTCGCAGCCGCTGACCGGGCGGCAGTTTGGGCGTCTCGACTGTGTAGGTCATCACCTTTACCCGGCGCGGTTCGAGCAACAAGCCGTAAGCCATGCACACAATTCCAAGTCCCGCCAGACTCAGCAAAACGCCGCCCGTCCAATTGGAGTGGAAGCAGTGATCGAGCCGTGAACGTGGCGTATTCCCCCGCAATCGGTCGAAAACCCAACGAAAAGCCAGCCAATAGGTGACAACCACAGCGCTCACAAACAACCCAAAGCGGACGAATTGCCAATCCGCGATCATGGCATCTCTTACAGTTCGCTCAACGCCACGCGCAGCACCTCCACCGCTTCCTTCTGGCGCGAGACAATGACGTAGAGGTGGCCGGCGTGGATGATGCTGTGGGGGTAGCCGTATTCGCCGCCCTTCGCGGCGCCGGGCTTGCGTCGTTCGTAGTGCGTGTCGCCGAGAATGTAGTGGCGGTCGAAATGCACGCCATCGCGCGAGAGCGAGAGCGCCAGCGGCGTGCGACCGCCACCGACGGGATTGCCGATGTAGTAAAAGCGGCCGTCGGGCAGGCGTCCGAAGTGAAACTTGGCGTTGGTATCGCTGAAGTCCGTCTCGTTGGGCACAGACCACGTCGCGCCATTGTCGCGGCTGTCGGTGAGCCAGAGGCGGCGCGCGTTCTGTTTCGCGGTATTACGCAACAGCATGTGCAACACGCCGTCGTCAGTCTGGTAGAACGAGCCTTCGCAAAGCGCCGCAGGCCATCGTTGACGCGTCGCCACCTCCCAGAACGACGACGGGTCATCCTTGATCGTCGCGGCCATGTCGCGCGGATAGATGCCAGTCATGCGCCAGCCAGCAAGGCCGGTCGGATCGTCAGTGTAAGGAAACGAGATGTTGCCAGCGATGATGAGCCGGCCCGATGCGGTGCGCTGCGGACCGTGATTGGGGTTGACCGGCACGCCCATCTCGCGCACCGCGCTCCAGCGCTCGCCGTCGGTCGTCGTCATGGCCTGCAAGTGCGTCGTTTCCTTGTTCGGCCCGTAGTTGCCGAAGTAAGTGACGAGCATGCCGTCGTGCTGATGGAATCCTGCTGCTGTGAGCACGCGTTCGACGCCCTTGTCGTCCTTGACCGAGTCCACGAGCGGCCGCGGCGTGGTCCAGTTCTTGAAATCCGACGACGACGCCATGAGCACGCGCTGGCCGGGAGCGTCTTCGTCCTGCCGGCCGTTCGACCAGATCGCGTAGAAACGGCCTTTGAAGAACGTCAGACTCTGATGATGCGAATAGGTCCATTCGGTCGTCGGCTGATAAAGGAGCACGCTCTCCACTTTCGGTCGCGCCGCGCCGGGCAGCGAGACCGGCCGGCTATTCTTCCACTCAGCGCCATTGGTGATCGGGCTGCGCTTCGGCTCGATCAGGGCCAGCTTTGCCGGATCCACGACGACGTGTTTCACCTTCTGCCGCTTCCATGTGTAGGTGATATGGACGAGGCCATCGCTCGTCTGGATGATGGCAGGATAGCTGAACTCTGCTTTCGGCTCGTTTTCCAGAACAAGAACGTCCCGCCACACTTTGCCGTCACGCGAGACGGCAACGCTGAGCGGCGAGCGCCCGCGCTCGACGGGGTTATAGACCAGCAGATGCCGGCCATCGTGCAACGTGACGGCGTCGGTGCCGGAATTCGGGTTCGGCACGTCGGTTGGCATGAGCGGGCTCCACGTCTTGCCACCGTCGTTCGACCACGTCTGGAACAACCGCTTGTCGCGCGAACGGCCAATGGCCTGGAGTGTGCCGCCGGGATGAAAAAGAATGCTCGGCTGAATCGCATTCATCGCGGAACCGGCCGCGGCGGAAGCAGGTTCGATTTTCGTCCACGTATTGCCGAGATCGGACGTACGCTCGAAATGGACGCGCCACTGGCTCGGCTTCTCGTTCGTTTCGGTGCTGGTTGGGCAAAGGATGTCGCCGTTGGCAAGCTGGACCGGTTTGTTCTTGATCGGGCCCAGGATGCCGTCGGGCAGACGGCGCGCGTCGCTCCACGTCTTGCCGCCATCGTTGCTCGTGCGAAGCATCCCCCACCACGTGCTTGGCGATGGGCCGACTTTATAGAAAAGCAGCAGCGCCCCTTGTTTGGGCTGGAACAGCACCGGGTTCCAGCATGGATGCCGCGTGCCATCGGGTTGCACGCCGTTGGCAACCTCCACGGGCGGTGTCCATTTGCCGCCCATGTGGCGCGAGAACCAGATGTCCACGTCTTTGTCACCTTCCCGCGTGCCGCCAAACCACGCAGCAACCAAACCGCCACCTTGCGCCTCGACGATGGTCGTCGCGTGGCAGGAAGGGAACGGCGCATCTTCGTAAATGAACCCGCCCCGCAAATAGCCGGGTTGTTTGGCCAAATCGGCGGCGGCTTCGGCCGAGCGCGGATTCTTGAGGTAGTAAAAATGCCCGTCCTCCGCGCCGCCAACGAAATCGGGAATCTTGTCGCCGTCGAAGTCCACCACCGTCGGGCTGACGTCGTGTCCTTCGATGTTTTGCGCGGACAGCAAGCCCATATCTTTGAAGAACCATTTGCCGTCGCGTGACTCAACCTGGCGGAGGAATCTCGCGTTCGCGGCGTTGGCGAGGATATCGAGCTTGCCATCGCCGTCCCAGTCCACGATGCAGAGCTTGCGCCGGCCGCTGCGTCCCGCGATGCCGACATTGAGGCGCAACGGCCCGCCTTTGTCGTCGCAGAACACGCGCTTCGGATGCAGCAACACCAACTTGCCGTCGCGGCGCGCGCGCTCGAAGAACGCGAGGTAGCCTTCCTGGTCAAGCATCACGAGATCGGTGAGACCGTCCTTGTTCCAATCCACCATCACCGGCGTCGTGCGCCATTGTGTAAGCAACTCCTTGCCCTTGGGTCGCAGCCAGCCGTATGCGAGCGTCGGTTGCGGGCCATCCCATTCGACTTCGATGGGCTGCGCTGCGGCAAGCTTCGGGGCCTTGCGCGTGCCGATGTTCTTAAACCAAACGACCTTCCCCCAGATTGAATTGACGATGATGTCCGGCAAGCCGTCGCCATCCCAGTCGGCCACCGTCTGCGTCGTGTAACCCCACTTGGCCTCACACGGCCCCTGGATGCTGCCATTGGGACCCGCCATGAAACGGATGACCTTGCCGTCCGCTTTGAGATATTTCGGCGCGGCCCATTTTGGCTTTTCGACACCGGGACCGCTGAGATTCTCGAAGAATGCGATATAGCCGGCGGTGTTGCCGCAGATGATGTCAGTGTCTCCGTCTCCGTCCCAATCGCACCCGCACGGCGTCGCCAGCGCCCCGAACTTCAACTCGTCGGCCTCTTGCTGGAAATAGCGCGGCGCAAGAAATACCGGCGTGTGGTCGGCGCGCAGCTTGCCGGTGTTCTCGATGAACGCGACGCGGCCATCCTCGTCGCCAACGATGAGATCGATATCGCCGTCCTTGTCCCAATCAATCGCCGTCGGTGTGACCATCTGAAGGTCCATCACCAGCGGCTTGCCGTCGGCATCCTTCAACCGTTTGCCGGGCGCGTATTTTGGCGCGGTGCGCGTGCCGATGTTTTCGAAGTAGGTGAAACCGTCGAGGAACTCACCGCAGAGGAGATCGAGATCGCCGTCGCCATCGAAGTCAGCAAAGTTCGGTGACGGCCAGCCGAAGGTTTCGACGGGTTTATCGCCAGCCATGACCTTTGCGGGCTTGTCGTAGGCGGGCGCAACGTTTGAGCCGGTGTTGCGGAGGACATAAACGAAGCCGCGCAACGGCCCGTTGGTCCATGTGCCGCTTGCGGTGTAGGCGTTGTCCCAGCCGTAATCAGTCCAGTCGCCGACACCCACGGTGATGTCGAGCGCGCCGTCACCATCGTAGTCCACCAACCGCCACATGTTCGCCCGAACTTTGTTCGGGTGGATATTCAGCGGCAGCGACAGCTTGACGCCATTGTCCAGACCGGTCTTGAGGAAGTCGTGGTATTCGGTGGCCGGCGAGAGCACACGCGGTTTGCCATCCACGTAACTGACCTGGACGTTTTGCATGCCCTTGCTGATGCGCTTGGCCGGTTTGAACACCGGCATCTTGTTCTTCGCCGTATCGCCGCTGGCGTTCTCGAAGAAGTAGACACCGTTGTAAGGCTTGTCCGAGCAGTTGACGACGAGGTCGAGATCACCATCGCCGTCGAAGTCCATTGGCAGCGGCCACGCCCACAACCCGACGCCCAGGTCCACGACGAGGCCGGGGTTGTTGTGCTTGAGCCGTTCCAACGGCTGCCCCAAGGCCACAAGCGCGGCCACGGAGGTCCCATCCGGTGGCAGGAGCACCATCATGCCAGTCCAGTTGCCCTGTGGCACGGTGATCTCCTTGTCGGCTTTCAAAGCGCGGCAGTAGATCGTGATCGGTGTTTTGCCTTTGTCGTCATAGTAGAACGCGTTACTCGCCACCGTGTTCCAGCCGGTGAGATCCATCGCCGGTTGCTTCGCTGCGTTGGTGGCAGCGAACAACGTCATGTCGCGCTTTGCCTTCACGCGAATCTCAGCCCGCTCACCGCCGGAAGTTTGCGTGATGCCCCAACCGCGAAACTTTTCCGGCACGTTTTTCCAGACATAGGAACGATTGCCGAACGCCTTCTGATTGTCAGCCAACGTCGCCAGCGTCCAACCGCTGCCGGTGACGACGATGTCAGCCGTCCCGGCGCTCAAGGGCGGTTGTTCAGTGATCGGCACCGAATCAGCCATCGTTTTCTTGCGGAAGTTGGTGATGCGATGGAACGTCAGGTAGTTCGCGTCGTGGAAATTGTGCGCACCTCCCTGGCCGTCGTCGTAGGCAGTGCGGTTGGCCGCGATGATGTCGTCTCCATCGAAGAGCCAGTCCACATACTGGAAACCGTGTTTCTTGACCTCCGGGTGATGGAGCAGGATGCAGCGCACGGTCCAGTGGATGAGGTCAGGCGAGCAGGTCAAAGCAAGTGTATTGCGGACGCCGCCGGGGTTGTCGGCGCGATGGCGTTCGAGAATGATGCTGGCGAGCGACCAATAGAGCTTGCTCCGTGAGTCGAAGCGAATGCTGAACTTCTTCGCGCCGCCGGGGAAGTCTACGAAGCCGGTTGCGGGATCGAACGACATTTTCTTCCCGTCGGCGCTGACTCGCACGATGGCGGCTTTTTCGTCCGGTGATTTCGTCTGGACGCGGAGAATGTCCACCAACTCGCCGGCGGGAGTGACCACGGCATTGCCTTCGAGCCACGCGCCCATGTCACGGCCATTCCACGATCGGTCGCTTGGCAGCGGCTCCGCCAGCGTCCAGCTCGCCGCGTTCAGCAGATCGGCATCCACCGGCGCGGACAACATGGTTGCGCGGTAGTTGATGCCCCAAGCGAAGGGCGGGTGACGCCACTCAAATCCGCGCCAGAGCCGGCCGGCGTGCTCGATGACCGGCGTTGGCGCGCAGTGATACTCACCCTTGTCGCTCAACACGCCTGTGGTGCTGCTGGCCGGCGTGGTCCACGTGGAGCCGCCGTCGGTGGAGCGGCGGATGAGGATGTTGCCGTAGTGCCGGTCAGGGCCGAGGAGGTAGAGCGCGCCGCGATGGACGAAGAGACTGGGCCAGAATGCGCCCTGAACTTCGGAGACCTTTTTCCAAGTTCTGCCGCGGTCGGCTGAGCGGAAGATGGCGGTAAGAGCACGCGTGTGCTCGGTGGATTTCGGCCCAAAATGGTCGTGTGAAACAACATAGTCGCCATTGGGCAGGATGGCGATGCACGGCGAGCCGATATACACGCCCGTCGAAGCCGGGATGTGGTCAATGACGACGCCGGGGACTCTGGCCAGCGGCTGCGCAGCGCAGTTGCCCTGCGTCGTTGTCCAGAATAAGAAGGCCGTGATGAGGATGAGTTTTGTTTTCATGACGTGACTTGCGGTTGGTTTCAGTAGACGAGCGTGCGAAAGTTCTTCACGCGATGGAACGTGATCAGGTTGCCGTCGTGGGCGGATTTGGCGCGGGCGTCGCCGCTGCGCGAGAGGACAGCCAGATCGTCGCCATCCACAATCATGCTCGCGTAATGGCGCGCCTGTTTGGGTGTGTCGCCCATTGCGACAACGCCGGCGAAACACCAGTCCACCATGTTCTTCGAAAAATGCAGTTGCAGCCGGTGACGTTCGTTGTTGGGCAGGTTGAAGCGGTCCGCGCCGAGGCGGTCCGCGCGCGTCATCGAGTCGGTGGCCTGCGAACTGAGCAGCCAGAACAATTTCGTGGATTCGTCGTAAAGAACATGAAACCTCATCTGCCCACCGGGACACGGCACGAACAGCACTTTCTTGCCGGAGGGCACGGTCTCCAGCGTCGTCGTCATGGAGCCATCATCGCGCTCGACAACTTTGGCGATGGCGGCGTAGCCCGTCCCGCCGGTGTGGGCGCGCGCCCAGAGATGGAATGTCCGGCCCTTCGGGTCGAACCAGACGTGGCCGGGGTCTTTGAACTGCACAACGTTGGTTTCCAGCCAGCCGATGGGCGCGCAGTTGCGACGAGGCGCGGGCAGCGAACCACGCGGGTACGGCGCGGGGAAGAACGGCACGCCGAAGAAATCAATCGCCGGGTCCTTCTCGACGTTCGGGATCGTGTTCCGAAACGAAAGCTCGGACGCAAACGTCCAATTCTCGCGCAGGGTCAAGTCCGCACCGAGCTTGCCGCGCATCAGCACCGGCGCCATTTCGCCGACCGCCCAGCTCTTGATGTCGCCGGTCACGCGCCGCTCCATGACAAGATAGACACAGCCGTTGGCATCGTGGACGTTGCAGGCCGACTGGTGCCAGTGTTGTCCTTCGGTAAGTTTGGCGGGCGCCGACCACGTAACGCCACCGTCGTCCGAGCGGATCACCATGAGATCGCCAGCCTGGCCAAGCACGTAAACCGATTTGCCGGCGGCAAACGGCCGTGCGTGCAGGAATGGGAAATTCGTCCGGTGCCTCCACGTCTTGCCGTGGTCGTCGGAGGTGAAGACCTTGCCCTGCGGCTCGCCCTTCTTCAGACCCGGCCCGCCGCGATCCATCGTGGCCACCAACCGTCCGCTTTCGAGTCGAGCGATGCCCGGCGTGTAGCAGTAGATGCCCGCCGGGTCGGGCGACTCATAGACCACGACATGTTCCTGCGCGAGCGGCCGGATTGCCTGCGAAAACGCGGGCGCGGTTCCGAGTGTCATTAAGGCCATGCCGGCCAGAGCGAGAGTTTTGATGGAGAGGTTCATTTTACATTCACTATGAATACTTGGTTGGCTGGAGCGTCCGGCGACGGCAGACGGCGCACAAACGCGATCTTCGTTCCGTCGGGAGAAAATACACACGATTCCGGACGCGGCGCGATCGCATCATCAACACGAGCTGTCAACCGCGTCGTAATGCCGGTGGCTGCATCGGTCACGCAAACGCTGTTGTCCATCACGTGCGCAATGCAGCGGCCATCGGGACTCCACGTGAACGCCGAAGCGATCGGCCAGGGGTTGCGCGTGAGCTGCGCCAACGGGCCACCGTTGGGCGGGATAGTCCAGAGCTGCGCCACACCCGCGTCGTCCTTCATCAGGAACGCGATGCGCGTGCCGTCCGCCGAACTCCGCAGCCAGTGGCGCGGGCCTTGGACCCCGGGATGTTTTCGCCCCGCGGTAAACGTCAGCCGCCGCTGCGTCACGCCGTGGGGCGGTTGTGGCATCCGCGTTTCCGTTCCGGCCAGAGGGCCATTGCCGGGCTGCGTCAGGTCATCGGGAAGGTCGGCGATGAAGACTTCCGAAATCGTCTCCCCCTTGCCGGTGACGACGTGGCCCTGGAAGGCCAGCGCGTGCCGTTGTCGCGTGCCGTCGGCGCGGACATAACCGTTGGCGCCTACCCATCCCTCCTCGAATGCCTTCGCGATCTCGTCCGAGCCGGGGCGTGGCGCAGCCGTCGTTCGCGTGACCAGCACGGTGAAATATTCGCCATCGTGGTTGCGCGGATGAATTTTTGGCACTCGCACCGATTGCACCGGCACACTCACGCCGATGTTGCGCTGGTTGATGTCGTGGCCGGGACCTGCTTCCTTGAATTGCGCCAGCACATGGTCCTCGTAGGTGAAGCTGATCCATTCACCCGCCGCGTCCCAGACGTGGACATGCGAGCCGCCGCGCAACGCGCCGGGCGTGAACGGCGGCACAAGGTTGCGCGCATCAAGATTTGCGACCACTCCCGGCCGCATGGCATCGACGATGACGCCCTGTCGGTGATAAGCGCCGTATTGCCAGTCGGGCGTTGGGTTTTCCGGACCGAGGATGAACACGACGCGCGACTGGCGCGGATGGAACGTCGCGACGCCGCAGTGCGCGCCGTTGCGCGATTCGTAGAGCGCGCGCACTTCGCCGGAGCGAACATTCACCATTTCGAGGCGGCTGCCGTCGAACGTCTCGCCCGCCGCGTCGCTGCGCGTGTCATAGACAAGCCACTCGCTGTCGGGCGACCAGACGGCGGTGTTGGTCAGAATGCGCCCGCCGGGACCGCGGGTGACTTGGACCTCGTGTCGAAGCGAATCGTTTGCAGCAGCAGAGTTCATCGGAGTCGTGAACAGAACGGCGCTGGCGGCCAGGGTCGTCGCCAGAAATTGCATGGGCGTTTTGTCTTCACTCATTCAGCCGCACTCAAGGTTTCCAAAAGGTTCCTTCAATGGCCCGGTCTTCGTCACGCGGACCGTTGAAATAGTAAACCGTCAGCACCCTGCCATCAGGGCGCACGATGCTGCGCGGGTAACCCAGATCGCCAGTGAGGCCATCGTCGCGAAGGACGATCTCCGGCCCCCATGTGCGGCCTTCGTCAGCGCTGGTCCGTGCACGCACGCCGCTGGGCTTCTTTCGATAACCATAGGTCAGGCACAACCGGCCGTCCTGTAACTGCACGAGCGCGGGCGGATTGCCGCCGATGTTGGACGTCGCGTCGCTGAGGCGCGTCCAGTGCTGACCGAGGTCGTCGCTGCGCCAGACAGTAATATTGAAACCGGGTTTCCCGTGCCGAATCGCGGTCAACAGCGCGCCGTTCGGAAGCCGCACCGTGGATGGCATGATCGCGAAGTCACCCGGGGCCGGCTCCGGGCCGATGAGCGAAACCAGCTTCCAGTGCAAGCCGCCGTCGGTCGTGCGCGCGCAAAACACGCGGCCTTCCTTGTCGTCGCTCTTCGCGGCGCTGCCGAACATCAGGCAATCGCGCTTGCCGAGCACAACCAGATCCGTGCGCGTGCAAACCTTGTCGATGCCGGCGACGGCGAACGCAAACGGTCCGCGCCACGTGCGGCAGCGATCGTTGGAAACGTAGAACCACGATGGCCCAACGTGCAGGCTGCCAAAACAAAACATCAACGAGAAATCCGGCGCGGTGAAGTCGAGCGGTTCGGTGAGCGGCGCGGGCTTCTTCTGCTTGTCCGAAGTGAACGGCAGCGAGTTCTCCACCTTCCAAGTCCTGCCACCGTCAAGGCTGCGAGCCTGCCAGTTCTCGAAGGGCTTGCTGCGGTCCACAGCGTGATCGTGGGTGGCGTGCTTGTACCAAGCGGCCCTGAAGCCGGCCACAAGCTCATCGCCCCACTGCCAGAGACCGTGATTTGCCGGCCAGCCGCCGTACCGACCCGGCTCTTTGAAGATGATGACGTTCTCTCTCGAGGCTGGCTGCACCGTGGGCACCGTTCTCGCAGCCGTCTCAGCGGGACTGCCGATGACCAAACGCGCGTCAACGGCGGCATTCGCTGTCGGGGCAGATTCCCCTGGCAGCGTCTTGAGCCATGCGAGGTTGAAGACGTAGTGGTTCTTGCTGCTGATCAACTGGATCATGCCATCGCGCGTCTGGCAGGCGGCGAGATAGCCACAGGGCTCTGCCATCTTGTCGCTCAGCGTGAACTCGACGCGGTCGATGCCGTTGACTGCGCGCGCCGCGCCACCGGGTGTCAGCAACTTCTGCACGGGCCACGTCTTGCCGTCGTCGTAGGAAAGTGCCGCAAACAACCCGCAGCCGCTGAACTGGCCGCCGCTGGCGTCCTTGAAACTCAGGCCCTTCCGGCTCTTCCAATCGCGCCATTGATCGGTGAAGGAGCAGAACAGCAACGGCCCCTCTTGCAACCGCATCAACACGTTGCGCTGGACGCTGCTGATGGCAGGAAACGGACTCGCCTCGTACGTCCACGTTTCGCCCCAGTCGGCCGAAAAACTCATGGGTGTGCGAAAGCCAAATCGCTTCTGGTCTGCAACCTGATCGAACCGGCCCATCGCCATCAGCCGGCCGTCGTTGAGTTGGACAATGCCGTTGTGGATGCCGGCGAGCCGGAAGCCCTTGCCGCCGGGCCGGTAATCGTGCGGACGTTTGTTCACGTCGGGGAACGACCAGGTTCTTCCGCCGTCGCGGCTGATATTGAGACTGGTGCCACGATTGTCTTGCGGAATGACGAGGAAACCCTCGCGCGTCCGAATCGGACTGTTGGCAAATTCGCCGCACGGCTGGAGTACGCGCGCCTTCGACCAGGTCGCGCCGCTGTCGGTGGAGGTGCGCAGTATGTTCTCTGTCATGCCGCGCGCGAAGAACCACAGCGTCCGCTCACCGTCGAACCAAAGCTTCGGCGCGTGATCGTTCACATCCGCGCCATCCCAGAATGGCGAGGCGGGCTCCCACTCCTGCGCGCCGCGGCGCAGTCGGCTCGCCAACACGCACAGCTCGCTGCCGCCCTCGTCCACGCACGAATACCACACTGCCAACAGATCGCCGTTCGGACACTCCGCGATTGCCGGGCTATGGTTGTGCGTCGAGAACATCGGGCCGAACGAATTGGGTGGGATCTTCACGAACGGCTTCGGTCCGGAAAAAGATGGCGTGTCGGCAGCCGGAGCAACGGCCTTTGGCGGGGCTTGCGACACATTTTGCACGTTCAGCGGTGGCGGCAAGAGAGGCTGCATCTGGCCGCGCGGCGGTTCCACGAGCACCACGCGAAATCCCGTCTTTTCGTTGCGGGTCTGCGGCAGCCATGCGCCGCGGTTCGCCGAGCGCAGCAATCGTGTAAATACCGAGTGGCTGCCCCCGCGAATGACCCGAAAATCACCGTCGCTGCGGCCGCGCGGATCGGTCTGGTCGGCCGCCTCATAGGGGCCATACCAATCCATGCACCATTCGGCGACATTGCCGTGCATGTCGAAAAGCCCCCAGGCATTGGCCGGCGTCTGCGCCACGCGCAAGTCTGGTTTGCCGGACGCCGCGCGATACTCCGCCGGAAGCCGGCCATCTGCAAAATACCTCGCCCGATAGCCGATATCGCCAAACCATTTGTGGAAACCGGCAGGCAGTGAGTCGCCCGTGTTGAACAACGTCGTCGTGCCCGCGCGACAAGCGTATTCCCACTCCGCTTCTGTCGGCAGCCGGTAGGTCCGCTTTTCCTTTGCCGAGAGCCATTCGCAGAACTCCACCGCATCGTTCCAGCTTACGCCGGTCACGGCGTCATCGTCCGCGCCCTTGTCAGCGCGATAGCCCGGCTTGAACTGCCGATACTGGTTTAGCGTCACTTCTGTTGCGCCGATGCGAAACGGCGCGCTGATCGTCACGCGATGCGCCGGCCGCTCGTCCCAGTCCGCGTCGTCGAATCTGGCCGGATGTTTGTTCATCCGATAGTCCGCTGCTGGCCCGTTCTGGCCCATCACGAAGCTGCCTGGCTCGATTCGGACCAGTTTCATCCCGATGGAATTGATCAGTTCCATCGGTTCGGCGCCGTGCAAGCTTGTCGCGAAGATGACACATCCAGCGACGAATGCGCTCAGCGGATAGTGAAGACTGGGGCTGTTCATTTTCAACGCAGGGAGCCTTATGGGGTTCTATTATGAAGGAGGTTCAGACCGGCAAGAAGGTGCTGCACTTTCTCACGTTCCGGCCCGCGGAAACGGTGGAACGGCTCTGCCATGAAGTCATCGCACACGCCGAGCAGCGAGAGGGCGCATTTGATGCCCTTGATGATCGCCGACGAGTGCCGGCCAACACGATAAAGGTTGTCGCTGATGTGCATGACCTGCGCGTGCAGTTCACGGACGCGGACGTTGTCGCCGGCCTGTGCTGCGCGGAACAACTCGACATAGAGCCGCGGATGGAAGTTTGCGCCGCCATTGACGCCGCCGTGGCCGCCGGCGAAAACCGCATCGGCCAGCATCTCCTCAGGGCCGATGAGCAGCGTCCAGTCAGGGCGGTGTTTCAGCAAGCCCACCGCGCGATGGAAATAGATCATGTTCCCGGAACTGTCCTTCAGACCGATGATGCGCGGGTTGTCCATCGCGCGGCGGACGGTGTCCAACTCGTATTGCACTTTCGTCAGCGAGGGCATGTTATAGAGGAACAGGGGCAGCGGGAGTTCGGGCACAAGATGGTCGAGGTATTCCTGCAACTCCGGCTGCCCCTCCGGCAGGTAGTAGGGCGGCGCGAGCACGACCGCGTCCGCGCCCGCGTCGGCGCTCCAGCGCGCGACATTCACTGACTCGACGAATGCCGTGTCAGTGATGCCCACCAGCACCGGCACGCGGCCACGGGCCAGGCGGCAAGTGCGCTCAATCAGTTCCTTCCGCAGCCGATAGCCGAGGCTCGGTCCTTCGCCGGTCGTGCCGAGAATGAACAACCCCGCCACACCACCGTCAATGATGTGTTCGATGAGGCGTTCGAGGCCGGCCACATCGAGTTCGTCGCGCCCGCGCAACGGAGTCACCATCGGGGGAACAATGCCTGTCAAAGGGGACTTCACTTCAGTGCTTTCCTTTCCGTTTTGGCCGATCGAGCGCCGACTCGATGCGGTTTAATTCCTCGCGCACGTCGTCCGGCAACGCCTGCGCGCCCAACTCGCCGCCGCGATACCGGTCGAGGTTTTTCAGCGTGTGGGCAAGACTTGTGCGAATATGTTCGGCCGCAACGGCCCGGGCGGCCTCAGCGTCGCCGCGCCGCACCGCCGTCAGGATGCGCACATGGAACCGGCAGACCTCGGAAATGATGTCGTGATCATGAACCAACCGTTGCGTGCCGAAGAGCTGGGTCATCACGTGCGAATCACGCACCAGCCGGGCAATACGGCGATTGCCCGCGGCGTGAATGAGCAACGCGTGGAACGCCATGTCTGTCGCCAGAAAATTGCGCAGTCGCTGCCCCTCCAGCGTCGCACGCCCGGCCTTCATCATTTCGGTTTCGAAAGCTTCCAAGCGGTCGCAGAGCTTCTGGAGCCGCTCGATGTCCTCGGAGGCAATCCGTTTGACGGCCAGCGCGACGGCGTATGGCTCCAGCGCCTCGCGCACCTCGTAAAGTTCCACAATCTCGCCGCGGTCAATGCGGCGCACGACCGTGCCGTAGCGCGGCACCTGCTCCACCAGACCGATGGCGGCCAGTTCCCGCAACGCTTCGCCTACCGGCGTGCGACTGACGCCAAGGTCCTTGGCCAGCGCCGACTCGGAAAGAACGAACCCCGGCCGCAAGTCGCCGCACAGAATCCGCTCGCGGATGTGATCCACCGCTTTTTGAATATGGCTGCTGCTCGTTGTGGTCATGGGCCGGCTCCGGGTCGATTGCATTCAAGTATTCTTCTGGAATCCCAGCAGAATCCTAAAACCGTCGGCAGACGTCAAGCATTCTCTTACGGAAACCGAATCGTTGGAGACGAGGCTGCGAGGCGGGACCCTTACTTCGGGTTGGAATCGACGGCGAGGACGAACTTCTCGAGAAAGTCGGCGAGGTCTTCGCCGGCTTTCCACGCGTGCTTGGCGAGTTTGAACAGGCCGATGAAGGTGGGCGGATGCGAGACGATGGCCCGGGCAATCTTGCCGGGGCGGACTTCGCCGTTGTCGAAGAAGTTGTTGATTTCCGGCGGCAGGTCTTCGTTGGCACGGTCGGAAATGGCGCGCACTCCGATCATCGGCACATTGTGTTTCTTGCACTTCGCGGCCACGGCGCTGGTTTCCATGTCCACCACGACGGCGTTGTGGGTTTCGCCGAGGCCGGTTTTGTCGCGGCCGGAGATCACCATCTGGTCAGAGGTGACCAGCCTGCCTTTATGGAAATTGAACTGGCCGTTGAGCGAGGGTATGAAGCCCTGCCAGTCGCAGCGGCCGGTTTGCAGTTCGACGATGTCGTTCACCAACACGATATCGCCGATGTCCAGATCTGGCGTGAGCGCGCCGCCGAACCCCGCGGAGATCAGCAACCTCGGCTCAAAGTGCTCGAAGAAGACGCGGCTGATCTCGGTGGCGCGGAGGCGGCCGACGCCGGTGCGAAAAATCACGACGCGCACACCATTCATGGTGCCGATGTAGAACCGCAAGTGATCGTGGTGGGCGTGTTTAAGGCTGCGGCGCTGCTCCCAGGTAACCTCGTGGAATACCTCCTCCACAGCCACCCGCTTGAGGATGGGGCTGATCTCCTCATGGACTGCGACCTGAATAGCGATAGGCAATTGCTCTTGCATTTCGGCGTTTGGGCGCCTTTTCAGCCACCGGCCCGTATTAAAAACTTCACGAGATTCTGTGCCGCCCTCAAAACAAATTCAAGCTTTGCCCTGAACTTTTTTCTTGGAGGCTTCCTTGGCAATCCACTCTTCCCAGGACTTGCCGGCGGCCATGTCCTCGCCGGTGAACCGGATGCCGGCGATGTCGCGACAAACGATGCAGGCCAGTTCCGGCTGGCCGGAGACCATCATCTCGATGAACGACTCGCGGCAATGCTCCGCGCCCTGAAAATTGCGGTTGCTCAAGTAGCCGACCACCTGCTGTCCGTTCTTGAGATCCACAGTCACGTCTCCGCGATAGTCGAAGGCTTTCTCGATGACAGCGGCCAATTCGGTTTCAGTCATGCGGGCTCCTGGTAAAACGATTACTTCTTGTCGTCGGCGGATTCTTGCGGCTTGCTGGAGGAACAGCCGCAACCACAGGTGGACGATGGTTTCTGACCGTGGCCGCTGGCGGCAAGTTGGGCGGCGAGTTGGGCTTGCCGGCCATTGCGGTAACCCTCGCCCAGCCCGCCGAAGAGCGTGAGCTTGACGGTGCGGAGGAAGCCTTCCCAACTGCCGAACGTATCGTTGACGGCGGAGGACTCGAAACCACTGTGAACCATGCAGTCACGGCACAAAGGATTGTTGGTGTGATGGCCGTAGTGCGCCCAGTCGGTTTCCTTGATCATTTCCTGGAAGGTCCGGGCGTAGCCGTCCTGAAGCAAGTAACACGGTTTCTGCCAGCCGAAGACGTTATAGGTCGGCATGCCCCATGGCGTGCAGTTGTAATCGCGGTGGCCCATCAGAAACTCCAGGAACAACGGCGACTGGTTGAAATGCCACGCCTTTTTCGGGCTGGAGAGAATCCTGTTGAACAGATCGTGTGTGCGGTTGCGGTGCAGGAAGTGTTTCTGATCCGGCGCGTGCGTGTAACTGTAGCCCGGCGACAGCATGATGCCCTCGACGCCGAGGTGGGTCAGGAAATCAAAAAATTCCCTCACCCGGTCAGGGTTGGCGCCCTCGAACAACGTCATGTTGGTGGTCACCCGGAACCCGCGCTTGAGCGCCTCCTGGATGGCCTCCACCGCGGTCTTGAACGTGCCCTCGCGACAGACCGAGTGGTCGTGTTCCTCCTCCAAGCCGTCAAGGTGAACGCTGATCGTCAGGTATTTCGAGGGCGTGAACAAGTCCAGCTTCCGCTTCAGCAGCAAAGCGTTGGTGCAGAGATAGACGTATTTCTTGCGGGCGACGAGACCCTCGACAATCTCCTTCATTTCCGGATGGATCAGCGGTTCGCCGCCCGGCAGGCTGATGACCGGCGCGCCGCACTCATCGGCCGCCCGGAAGCACTGCTCCGGCGTCAACCGCCGCTGGAGCACATGCTCCGGATACTGGATTTTGCCACAGCCGGCGCATTCGAGATTGCAGCGAAACAGCGGCTCCAGCATCAACACGAGGGGGTAATACTTGTTGCCCTTCAGCCGTTGCCGGATGATATAGCTGCAAATGGTAAACGCTTGCGAGACTGGAACTGACACGGATAAGTCCTTGTTAGAAGATTAAAAACAGACGCCCACGCGGGCAGTCCCGGCTGGCCCACACACACCGATTTCGCCGCGACGCACGCTTTGTCCGCGTGCCACGATGCAAAATCCCTGCGTTATAACAACCATTTTCATGAACGAATCTCTTGCCGGGCCGCCACATCACCCATGGCCACCCAGCCACAGCCAAACCCGCGTATCTTGCTATCCCCTTCCCCTCCTGTCAATTTTTCCTTGGGTGGGAGAAAACGGCCCCGGATGACCCGATTCCGCGGGGAGAGTCAGGATGCGGAGCCTGCGGCGACGCGTTTGACCACCAGCTCGCGGGCGATGTCGGCTTCAAGGGCCAGTTCGGTCTCGCCGACGCGCACGACGAATGACGGCCGCTTCTGTTGCAGCACAAACCGGCTGCCCGGCACGAGGCCGTAAACCGCCAGTGTATTGCGGCGCGACACCTTCTCGCTCGTCAGCCGAACCAATTCGGCGTGGTCGCCCTCGTTCAGTTCCGTCAACGAGAACAAATCCCGCGGTGGTTTCGGACAGGCCGACGGCGCAAACAGCCGCCGCCACCAGGAAACGACGCGCAGTTCCGGCGGAAACTCGTAATGACAGTTCGGGCAGCACGCCAGTTTGCAGTACTTTCCAAGCGGGCAGCCGCGCTCGCAGGCCGCTTCCCGTCGGACGAACTCAAACCCGCACAGCGGACAGTGAAGATAGTTGTTGGGCTCGTTCACAGTCCGATCCACCTCCCCAGATGATGCACCAGTCCGCCCACAAAGAAGGCGAACACAAACACAAAGACGGTGATGGCGGCGGCGGTCCGCTTGCCCAACTCGCGTGCGATCATGAACAGCGTGGCGATGCACGGCATGAACAGCGTGATCGTCACCATCGAAACCAGAATCTGGTGCGGCGACAGCGTCGCGTTCGGTCCGGTCGCCGCGTCGAGCAGATAGACCGCGCCGTAGTCCCGCCGCAGGAAGCCGATGAGAAACGCATTCGCCGTCTCGCGCGGCAGGCCGAGCCAGCCAGTCACGATCGGTTCACCGAAGTTCGTGATTTTTTCCAGCAGGTTCAGTTTGTCGAAGAGAAACAAAATCGCCGTGCCGAGCACAAACAACGGAATGACTTCCTTCAGGTACCACTCCAGCCGCGCCAGCGTTTTGACGACCACGTTGCCCAACTCCGGCTTGCGCATCGGCGGCAGTTCCAGAATGAAATCGCTCGACGCGCCGCCGTGCAGCTTCGCCGCCAGCCAGCCGACGACAAACGCGATGCCAACCATCAGCACCACCCAGAACGCCGCCGCGCCCCACGACACGCGCGCCGTCATCGCCATCAATACGCCGAGTTGCGCCGAGCACGGCACCGCCAACGCCAGCAACAGCGTGGTGATGACCCGCTCCTTGCGCGTCTCCAAGATGCGCGTGGTCATCGTCGCCATCGTGTCGCAGCCGAGGCCAAGCACCATTGGCAGCACCGCCTTGCCGTTGAGACCCATCGCCCGGAAAATGCGGTTCACCATCACCGCCAGCCGTGAGAGATAGCCGGAATCCTCCAGCACGCTGAACAGCAGGAAGAACGTCGTCACGATCGGCAGCACGATGGCGAAGCCGTAACTCAGCGCCATCGTGATCAAGCCGTATTCGCCGACAAGAAAATCGTGGATGAACCGGATGACCCCGCTCCAGACACTGCGCGCCGCGCCCGGATCGACGGTGTAAGCCGGCGACAGGACCTGCTCCGTGCTGGAGTACAACTCGATGCTTCGATGCGGCAACAGCGGAATCGTCAGCTTGTATTCGGAGGCTTCATGCTTGTGTTGGTGCGGAAACGGCAGTGCCGCGTCCACCAAGTGAATCGCCACGGGGTTGATATGGCGGTTGAAGACTGCGTTTTCGAAGAACTCCACGAACGTGCCCGCGCCCAACAGCCCGACAAACCAGAACGTGAAGTAAAGCACCAGCGCCAACAGCAGTGTGCCGCGCAACGGTTGCGTCGCCCACCAGCCGAGCCGCTGTGCGAATGTTGGTTTTCGCGGCCGCACGCGGGTGTAAACTTGCGCAATGATCTCGTTGATGCGCGCGAGCCGCTCGACGTTAAGTTGGTAGTCTTCTTCCTGGCACGGCAGGTTTGCGGTCGCGGCTGGCAGCGATTCCTGCGCCTTCAACCCGGCAATAAGCTTTGTGGGTGCCGCGGCATCGTTGAGCGACTTTTCGAGCAGGTGAATGCCCGTGCGCGCGGTGGCAATGGTCGGCACGACGGGGATGCCGAGCAATTCGCTGAGCTTGCGCACGTCAATATGGCCGCCAACCTTGTCTAACTCGTCCATCATGTTCAGCACGAGGACCATCGGCCGCTTCAATTCCGCGAGTTGCATCGTCAGCAGCAACGCGCGGCGAAGGTTCTTGGCGTCGGCCACCTGCACCAGCGTTGCCTCCGGGTGATCGCGCAGCACGTCGCAGGTAACGCGCGCATCCTCGGTGCGTGCCACCAGTTCGTTCACACCCGGCGAGTCAATGACGGCAACGGTCTTGCCGCCGAACGTCGAGTGGCCGGTGGTGATCTCGACGGTCGTGCCGGGGTAGTTCGAGATGATGACGAACTTGCCGGTGAGCTTGCTGAAGAGGACGCTCTTGCCGACATTCGGGTTGCCGACAAGGATGAGCGTGCGCTCCGTGGACGGACGAGGAGTAGTCGGGTCAGCGTTCATTCGGCGGCTGCTGGAGATGGAGTGGCAACGCCGATTTCCTCGTCGGTGAGATAGCACGCCGGGTCGGACGCCCACGGATCGCCGTGGACCTGCAGCGCGCGGACCCGGAAGCTGCCGCCGCAGATGTCCTTGAAGCGGCACGCGCCGCAGCGGCCTTTCAGCAGCGGCAGGCGATTGCGCAGTTGCGCCAGCAAAGGGATGGAGTTGTCGCTCCAGATCTGGCTGAACGGCCGTTCCTTGACGTTGCCGAGCGTCGCGGTTTGCCAGAACTGGTCGGGATGGACGTTGCCCTGCGTGTCAATGTTGGAAATGCCGATGCCAGACGAATTCGCGCCGCCGCCGTTCCATTTCATCCACTGATAAACCTGCCTGGCACGGTCCGGGTTGCGCTCGCGCAGCTTCAGGTAGGTGTAGGCGTTGTCGGCATGGTGATCCACCGTGAGGATTTCCTTGCCAAGGCGGCGCCGGTGAAAATCCTCCGTGCGCTCCAGAATGATATCCACAGCCCGCCGCACGTCGGCCGGCAGCAATTCATCCGCCGTGCTGCCGCGGCCGGAATAAACCAGATGATAGAAGCACGCGCGCTGAATGTCTTCGGCCTCGATGAAGTCGAAAATCTTGTGCAGGTCAATGCAGTTGCGTTTCGTCAGCGTCAGGCGCAACCCGACTTTCTGGCCGACGGCGCGGCAATGGCGCATCCCACGCACGGCCGCATCGAACGCGCCCTTCACGCCGCGAAACGTGTCGTTGGTCTCGCCGATACCGTCGAGTGAAATGCCGACGTAGCTGAGGCCAATGTCGTGCAGCGTCTTTGCCGTCGGTTCGTCAATCAGCGTGCCGTTGGTGGATAGCGTAAGCCGCAGCTCCTTCGAGCGCGCGTATCGCATCAAGTCCAGCAAGTCCGGCCGCGTCAGCGGTTCGCCGCCGGAAAAAAGCAGCGCGGGCACGCCAAAGCCGGCGACGTCATCAATGACCTTTTGCGCCTGCTCGTGGGTAAGCTCGCCCGGATACTTCTGCGCGTAACTGTCGGAGTAGCAGTGAACGCAGCGGAGATTGCACGTGCGGGTGATATTCCAGACGACGATGGGCCGCCGTTCCGCAGCCGCGCGCGGCGCGCCGTGACCATGGCCATAGCGGAGATGGTCCGCCGGCTGGTCCTCGCCGCAAAACAGTTTGGTTACATTGACCATAAATGACTATGAACGATGCGCTTCAGCTCAAAGCCAGCGCAACGTGATTTCTTTTTCGCCGCGGGTCAAGTGGAACCTGCAACGCACATGTTGTGGCGTGCCACTGCACTGCTCACTCCGGCAACGCCAACTGCTCGATGAAACGGTCCTCAAAACCGGCGTCGAGGTTCAGTTCCACCACTTCGAGCTGTTTGCCAATGCGCGTCAACCCGTCGAGCACGCCACTGTCGAGCAACGCCAGATATGCGCCGGCCAGCGAGGTGTTGCCGACGACCTGCACCTGCTCCGGCGCAAAGCCCGGCAGCAGGCCGCAAGCGATGGCGTTGGGGACGTTGATGTGCATCCCGAAACCGCCGGCGAGGTAAAGGCGCTTGATGTCACGCGGCTGCAACCCGGTGCGGTGCAGCAACGTCAACAGCCCGGCCGCAATGGCGGCTTTCGCCTGCAACAGCCGCGCGATGTCCAGTTCCGAAATGATGATGTCGTGGTTGCCCTGCCCGCGGGTGACGCGCAGCGCCAGACCATATTGGTTCCGTAAGAACAGTTCGCCCGATTTCGAGACGGCGTCGTGGTCAAAGCGCCCGGTGCGGTTGATCAATCCAATGCGCCGCGCCTCGGCGAGAAAATCCACATAGGCCGAGCCGCAAATGCCGATGGGCGCCGCGTTGCCGATGACCTCGGTGCGCGTCGCCAGCGGCTCCGCGTCGAAGCCAATGTGGCCGACGGCGCCGTCGCCAGCGCGAATGCCGTTGGCAAGACCGGAGCCTTCAAACGCCGGTCCTGCCGCCGTCGCACAGCCGAGCAGGCGGTCGCCGTGTTTGAGAATGATTTCACCGTTGGTGCCGGCGTCCACGAGCAGGCTCGGCCCGTCGTCGTAAACCAGCCCGCTCGCAAAAATCCCCGCAGTCAGGTCCGCCCCAATGTAAGCAGCCGCGCTGGGCAGCAAGTGCAGTGTCGGTCCCGCGCCGCCCGCGTCGCGCAACGCGAGCCGGACGGATTCAGCCGGCGTCATACGGTGTTCGAGAAATACCGGCCGGAATGGCACCGTGCCCATCGGCGACGGATCAATCCCGGCGAGCAGGTGCAGCATCGTGGTGTTGCCGGCAACGGAAAGACAGCGCAGTTGGCCGGCGGCGGCCTTGGCGGTGACGAGGGCGTTCGTCAGCAGCGGCAGGATCGTCCGCTGCACCACCGCGTCCTGAAGCTGGCCCACCATCGCCGGGTCGTGGGCGCAGAGGTTCATGCGCGTGACCACGTCCTCTCCATAGTGAATCTGCGCGTTGAAGTCCGCGCCGTGCGCGAGAATGCCTCCGTTGGCAAGGTCCACCAGCAACAACGCCACCGTCGTGGTGCCGACGTCGATCGCCACGCCCAGCGGCGCGGGCTGCGGTTTGTCGCTCACGCCGGTGATGAGCCAGTGGTCGTCGTGATACTCCGTGGTAATGCGCAACCGATGCTGGCCGGACCATTGTGCAGCGTCGGCCAGCCGCGGATCGAAACGGACCGGCCGGCGGCGTTTTTGTTGGGCGGCGACGGCGTGGCAGAGATCCCCAGCGTTCACGATGCCATCGGCAATCTCCACCTGTTGCCACAATGGATCGTGTGCGCGAGGGACGTTGATGCGGAACTCGCTGACCACCTGGGGTTCGTAGGCCAGCAGCGAACGTGGCGGGATACGGATGCGCGCGCTGCCGCCGTCGCCGAGCCGATGCTCACATCCGCGCACGGATAGCGGCGCGTCGCCGGCGGTGACCACCTTGCCGCTGGCGATGTGGACGAGCGAGCCGGCGAGCAATTCCACAACGCAGCCGTCGCAAAGGCCGCGCTGGCCGCAGCGGATGTTCAGCGGCAGGTGTTCGCCGCGCAACAGTTCCGTCAGCCGTTTGCCGTGTTGCTGCTGCGTCACAGCGATGGCGTGCAAGCCCTTCGCGGTTTCGACTTCGAGATGGAATCGTCGTGGGGTCACGGTGTCGCAGTGCCATCGGCCGGTTCAATCACGCGGGCGTCGGCGGTCATGCGAAACGTCTGGCCCGGCTCGAGCACGACAAACCGCTCGTTGTCCCAATCGCCGGCAAGCATGGCGCGC
The DNA here is from genome assembly GCA_016235595.1 of Verrucomicrobiota bacterium. GTDB lineage: Bacteria > Verrucomicrobiota > Verrucomicrobiia > CAIQCK01 > CAIQCK01 > CAIQCK01. The sequence goes on along the minus strand of JACRJX010000029.1, from coordinate 457,737 downwards.
AGCAGGCCGGGGTCGCCATCCTGGCGGTCGAACTTCCAGCCGAGCCATGCCGCGCACTGTTGCGTATAGGTCACGTCCTCCGGCGTCGCGCCGACACCCACGTCCACGTAGGTCGCGCGGTCGTAGCTCTTGAACCAGTGTTGCTCGGTCTCCATGAGGAACTTCGCATTGTCCTCGCCGTATTTGCTGCAATACTCCTCGAACAGCTTGTCGTAACGTTCCTTGCCCGGCGGTGTGTGGCAGCGGTTCCAGCCGGGACTATACCAATAGGTTCCGGGATGCTCCGCGACATAGCGCGCGTAGCGTTCCTTGCAACCGAGCAGATGCGTGATGCAATCGTGCGCGCGAGCGATGACGAGTTTGCAGCGGCGCGTGCGCACACCTTCCGAGCCGCGGCTGCACACGCCGTAGCCGAGCACGATTGCCTCGGCGTCCGTGCCCGCCTCGACACGGTCAATCGCCGCCTGCAACTCGCGCCGCAGCCGGTCCGGATACTGATGGAGGCCCTGCTCCAGCACCTCGACGCGGATGACATGGTCCAACCCCTGCGCGAAATGGTTGAACTCGATCTCCAGCACGGCGCAGGTGATGACGGCAATGCGCGGCGGCTGGGCCTTGCCGGCCGCGCGTTCGATCGCACGGGATGGAGGGGCATCGCTCATATTGTTCGTGCCAAAGTGCTGATACCATACGAAACCCTGCGCCAATTGGAAAGTTGCCACTTCGTCTTTTTTGCAGCGCCGGCTGAACTTTTTCCTTACCAGCCACGATGTTTGCCGATAACTTCAACACCACGACAGCGAAGCCTGTCGGGATGTGACAAGAGCGGCATGAACAAAAGAGTCTTCTGGATCACGGCGGCAGTCCTCGTCGTCAGTGCGTTCGCGGCGGCCGTGAGGATGGCGCAGCAGGCCACGCCCGGCGTTGTGCCTTCCGCTGCGCCCACCACCGCCTTCACCGGCTCGTCCCGTTGCCGCGAGTGCCATGAGCATTTCTACCAGCTCTGGTCCAAGTCGCACCATGGGCTGGCGATGCAGCCGTTCACGCCGCAGTTTGGGGAGAAGGAAATCCAGCCGCAACGCGACGACATCGTCATTCGCGGCATCCGCTATCGCGCCGAGAACACCAGCGGTAAATGGTTCGTCGTCGAGCGCGGGCCGAAGGGCGAGCAGAAATACCCGATGATGGAGGTGATGGGCGGCAAGAATGTCTATTACTTCCTGACGCCGCTCGACCGGGGGCGGTTGCAGGTGCTGCCGGTCGCCTACGACGTGCGCCGCAAGGAATGGTATGACACCACCGCCAGCGCGATGCGCCATTTTCAGGACGTGTCCAACGAGGCGCTCGACTGGCGCGAGTGGCCGCTGACGTTCAACACCGCCTGCTACAATTGCCATGTCAGCCAACTCGAGAACAACTACAACCTCAAGACCGACACCTACCACACCACGTGGTTCGAGCCGGGCATCAACTGCGAAACCTGCCACGGCCCCTGCGGCGAACATATCCGCCTTTTCAAGAGCGCGCCCAAGGGGCCGGCTCACGACTTGAAGCTCATCCGGATGACGACGATGACGCCGCAGCAGCGCAATGATACCTGCGCACCATGTCACGCAAAGATGTCGCCACTGACGACGAGTTTTCAGCCCGGCGACCGCTACTTCGACCATTTCGACCTCGGCACGCTGGAGGACCGCGATTTTTATCCCGACGCGCGCGACCTTGGCGAGAACTACACGTTCACACTCTGGCGAACCAGCCCGTGCATCAAGGATGCGAAGTTCGACTGCACTCACTGCCACACTTCCAGCGGCCGCAACCGCTTCACCGGCGCCAGCGCCAACAACGCCTGCCTGCCCTGCCACAAGACGCACGTGGCCAATCCCGCCGCGCACTCGCATCACGCCGCCGGCAGCAAGGGCAGCCAGTGCGTCACCTGCCATATGCCCACGACCGAATTCGCGCGAATGTTGCGCAGCGACCATTCGATGCGTCCGCCGACGCCTGCGGCGACGCTGGCGTTCAAGTCGCCCAACGCCTGCAACCTTTGCCATGCCGACAAGGACGCCACATGGGCTGACGGGTGGGTCCGCAAATGGTATCCGCGCGACTATCAAGCGCCGGTGCTGCGGCTGGCCGGCGTGATGGACGCCGCGCGCAAACGCGACTGGTCGAAGTTGCCGGAGATGCTTGCCTGCATCACCGCGCCGGACCGCAGTGAGATTCATGCCGCGTCGCTGATTCGCATGCTGGAGAACTGCCCGGACGAGCGGAAATGGCCGGTAATCCTGAAGGCGACTCATGATCCCTCGCCGCTGGTGCGCGCTCGCGCCGTCGAGGCTCTCTCGGACAATCGCGCATCCGAGGCTCTGGCTGCGCTCGCCGCCGCTACGCGCGACGATTATCGCCTCGTCCGTGTCCGGGCGGCCGCCGCGCTTGCCGGTTACTCGTTGGATTACCTCGAACCCGCTGATCGTGAAAGCGTGAAGAAGGCCATCACAGAATTTGAAGCATCGCACCGGTCGCGGCCCGACGACGCCACGGCGCATTACAACCTCGCCAATTTCTACATGGCCCGGCGTGAATATGAGCCGGCGGTCGCGTCGTTCGGCATCGCCGCCAAACTCCAGCCCGAAAACTTCGCCGTGCTGGTGAACGCTGCGCTCGCCCATAACGCGCTTGGCCAGAACGACAAGGCCGAGCAGTGCCTGCGCCGCGCCATCCAGCTCGACGCCACCAACGCCGTCGCCAATCTCAACCTTGGCCTGCTGATGGGCGAGTTGGGCCGCACGCGCGATGCCGAAGCCGCGTTCCGCACGGCGCTCAAGAGCGATCCGCGTTCCGCCGTCGCCGCCTACAACCTCAGCGTCATCTCCGCCCAAGCCGGCCGCCTCGACGAAGCGGTTGCGTTCTGTCACCGCGCCGCCGAGGCCGCGCCGCAGGAGCCGAAATACGCCTACACCGTTGCGTTCTACCAGCGCCAGCAAGGCCGGACCAACGATGCGATTTTGACGCTGCGCAAGCTGATCGGCGACCGTCCCGCTTATCCGGCCGCCTACGCGCTACTCGGCGAAGTTTACGAAGAGCAGCGCAAACCTGCCGAAGCTGTGCAAGTCTATCGCATGGCCGCCGACAACCCAAAACTGGCAGAACCGGATCGCGCCCAGTTCCTGCAGCGAGCGCAGACGTTATCGTCCAGAGCGACAAGACCGTGAGCAGCAGCAAAGCGTCTGAGGGGTCTGGATCAACGCAGAGGCACAGAGGACGCAGAGGATCGCAGTCTCTCCACGTCCGCTGCGTTTATTCCGCCAGGATGCACTCGATCAATTCGCCAGGAAATTCACGATCCGCGCGGCGTGGCCTTTGCTCTTGTCGTTCTTCTTGTCGCTGATGCGCAGTGTCAGCTCGTGCTCGCCGTCGGTGAGGTCGGCGTCCAGCACGTAGGCCCACGGAAGGTGCAAGCTGCTGCTCCAATGCGTGAAAAGGTCCACCGTCTGTCGCGCCCCACCGTCCACACTGAACTCCAGCACGCCTGCGTCGGGGCCGGCGGCGACGAAGACGCCAACCGCGGTGCCCGTGAACTTCAGCGTCAGCGCAGCGCCCGGCTCTTCGGCGACCAGCATCGGGACGTTGACGAACCCTTTTCGCGTGCCGACTTTGCCAGCCGGTTTCCACGACGGATCAATCTTCCAGCCGGCGGCGATGTGCGCATCCTTGATGTTCACCAATCGGCCGCGAAAATAACTCTTCGCATCGAGCGGCTGCGGCGGCAGCGGGTGTGGATGGATTTTCGCGTCGGCGTCGAGCGGCTGCTGCCATGCGGCATCAAAAAGGCGCGCGATGCTTCTGGCGTAGAGCTGGTGGCCGAACGGCGACGGATGCAGGCCCTTGAAATCCTTCTCCCACGTGAACTCCTTCGCGTGGATGCGCTCGGTCACTTCGCGCGCGAGGTCCATCGAAGGCACGTTATAGTGTTTGGCCACCTTCTCGTGGTTGACGATGACCGCCGGCGTCTTGCCCGCGTTGATCACCTTCATTTTGTCCGGGTCCACGAAGTGTAACTGGACGATGTCGAGCGCGGGGTTCACAAGCCGCGCATGACGGATGATGCCCTCCATGCCGCGCACCTGTTGCTGATCGGTGAATTCGTTGGTCTCATCGTTGACGGCGGCTTCCTCGAACAGCAGATCCACCGGCCCGCGCCCAAACACGTCGCGCAGCAACCGGAACGCGCCCGGTGTCGAGCCGGTAGAGGAAATGCCGGCGCCGATGAAATCGAATTTCGTGCCGGGAAACCGTCGCTGCAATTCCTCACAGACCAATTCGCGCCAGCCGTGGCCCTCGGTGATCGAGCCGCCCATGAACGCGACGCGGCCGGTCTTCTCGCGATCGAACTTGATGCGGCAGTTGGCCAGCCCGCCGCGCAATGCGAAGTAGTCGTAGCCGTAAGGCGTCGCTGGCTCTGGCAACAACGCCTTCTCCATGCCAGGCGTGTGGCGAAGGATGAAGTTCACGATTTGCGTCGGGTCCTTGAGGCTGTGCGGATGATGGTCGCAGTTGGGTTTGCAGATGACCTCGATCTCGCCGCCGAGTTCGCGGTAACGCTTCGCGAGGATCGCAGTGTTCTCGTCGAACGGCACAACCTTGTCCGTCTCTCCACAAACGGAAAGGATCGGGATCTTCGCCTTCGCCACCGGCTCGATGCGGTCAAGCGGGCTACCTTTGAAATTCTTCGCCGTCTCCTCGGTGAGGTTGAAGATTTTCAGACACTGCTCCCAGCAGGTTTTCGAGCCTGCGCCTTTGCCTTTGCCGCCGGGCCAACTGCGAATGTCGAGCACCGGCGCGTCGAGGTAAAGCGCGGCGACCTTGTCGGGATGTGTGGCCGCGTAGTTGAACGCATAGAGTCCGCCGCGGCTGAAGCCTTCCAACACGGCGCGTTTGGCCAGACCGAACTGCTGCTCGACGTAGTCCTGGAACTTCCGCATCCACTCGATGGCCTGCGGCGCGCCATACATGTCGCTGACCTTGTAGTAGGCGACGTGGAACCCCTTGCCGAGCAGCGCGATGTCGCCCTGCGGCTCGTGGCCGAAGAACTCCGTGCGCCACGCCCACGGCTTGCCCGGCGCGGCGCTCTTCGGCGCGACGACGAAACCTGTGCGGCCGTCCACGACAAAGTCGTAGCGGTCGAAACCGTTCCATTGGGATTTCTTGCCGGGTAATTCTGCAGCGGAGAGTTGGCTGGCCACCAAGGCCAGCGTCGTAACGAGAAGGAGTCGGAGTTGCATGTTGGTTGGTCGGTGAATTGGGTTGACGGCATTCTCACCAACAATCCGCGGGCATGACAAGCCATCTTCGTCAGCAGTTTTGGACGGGGTGCCGGTGGCAGTCACTTGCCTGTTGCCAGAATCACGAAGGTTGTTATGCTCGCGCGAAACTTCAACCCAAGGAACTGACTATGAAATTGATGTTGATCGCCGCCCTCGCCTCGCTCGTCGTCCTCTCCCCCGCCGCTTTTGCAGCCGACGCCTGCGCTTCCCAAGGCAAAATCCGCCACGTCGTCTCGTTCAAGTTCAAGGAGAGCGCCACGCCCGAGCAAATCAAGGAGGTTGAGAAAGCCTTCTGCGCCCTCAAGACCCAGATCCCGCAGATCGTCTCGCTGGAGTGGGGCACCAACTGCAGCCCGGAGAAACACTCCAAGGGCTTCACCCATTGTTTTGTGCTCACCTTCAACAGCGCCGCCGACCGCGACGCCTACCTGCCGCATCCGGCCCACAAGGCGTTCGGCAAGAGCCTCGGTCCGGTGATCGCTGACGTGTTCGTGGTGGACTTCGTGGCCAAAGAGTAGCTGCGCCGCCGATTCAAGGAAACGAAACACCCGGGTTGCTAAAACGAAGAGGGGCGGTCCTCGCGGACCGCCCCTGCTTCTTTAACGACATCTTGGCGGGGAACCGGCTTAGGCAACCGGAACTTCCGCAGGCTTCTTGAAGATGTTGTATTTGCTGGGCATCGGCGGCTTCAACGTCCGGAACGCGCCCCAAGTCATCTTGGAGGCGTCGGTGTAGAGCAGGTCCGGCCCATACTTGAACTCCGAGTTCAGGATCTGGTCCCACGTGACCTCGGCGCCACTGTAGGAGGCCTCGCGGCCCATGATCGCTGTAAGCGTGCTGTCGGTGACGTTCTTGGTCTCGTTCAACTCGGTGTTGTTCAGGATCGCATTGATCAAATCAATGTGCTCCTGCTCATAAGGATTGGCACCCTTGGCCTCGGTCTTCCACGGATCCTTCTGGCCGCAGACTTTGTAGCTGTTGGCGGGATTGGACGTGCCCTTGGTGCCCTGAACGCCCTCGCTGATGGAGGACCATGAACGCTTGATCTGGCCGCAGTAGCTGAACATGTGGGCGCCGCAGGGATATTCGTACTCGCAGTCGAAGTTGTCCCAGATTTCGCCGGACTTGTCGCCCAACTGCTGCCGCGAGCCCTGGCCCCAGACCTTCACCGGATGGTCCTTCATGATCCAGTTGCAAACGTCGATGTTGTGGACGTGCTGTTCGCAAATATGGTCACCGCAGAGCCAAATGTAGTGATACCAGTTGCGAATCTGCTTCTCCAACTCGGTCTTGGCTTCAGCCTCCTCCTTGGCACGGTGCCAGATGGGACCGCCATTGACCCAGTAGGCGCGCAACGAAACGATGTCGCCGATGACGCCATCGTGGAGACGCTTGATGGTGTCAATGTAGCCGGCTTGGTGGCGGCGCTGAGTGCCGGCCGCGACCTTCAGGCCCTTCTTGTCGGCCACTTCGCCTGCGGCATACATGATGCGCGCGCTGGGACCGTCCACCGCGACGGGCTTCTCGATAAAGACGTGCTTGCCCGCGTCAATGGCAGCCTTGAATTGGACGGCCTTGAAGCCCGGCGGCGTCGCGATGATGACGTAGTTGACGCCCGGTTCGTTGATGGCCTTCACGTAGCTGTCGAATCCGCTGAAGCACTTGTTTTCGGCCAGACCGAAGTTCTTCACACCCTTCCCGGCCTTCTCGGGGAACACATCCGCCACGGCCACGATCTTGCCTTCGACGCCAACGGCTTTGCACGCGTCGAGGAAGTTCTTGCCCGCGCCGCTGCCACGGCCACCACAGCCGATGATCGCGGCATTCATGGGTTTCTTCGCTTGCGCGTTGACGATGTTGACGCTGCTGAGCGCGGCGCCAGCCACCGCGGCCGTCTTCATAAAGTCTCGCCTGGTTACTTCTTGTTTCATTACGCTGAATCTCCTGTGCTTCTGTTTTGGTTTCCGTTGTCCCGACAATCCATCGGGGTTCGTATGATTCGCCGCCCGGCCTGGGCTTTGAAAGCTATTCCTGCATGAAAATGAAAACGCCTTTTTTGTTCGAGATGATGATGTCCAGCTTGCCGTCGCCGTTCATGTCGCGCACCTCGAATTGTGTGCCAACGCCGCTGTCGTCGTCAATCTTGTGTGGAATCCACTGCACTTCCTTGCCGGCACGCTTCTGCTCGAACCAGTAAAGCACCGCCGGTTCCTTGCCGCCGGGATCGCCGCCGTTGTGCGCATACCATCGTTTGCCCGTCACAAGGTCCGGTAGCCCGTCGCCGTTGACGTCCGCGAGAATCAGCGCATGCGGCTCCGAGAACGGCCGGAATTCGCCCTCCGCATACGGTTCCGTCTTTGGCTTGCCGAAAATCTCGTGTTGCACAAACTCGACGCCCTTTTCGGTCTTCTTCTGCTCGAACCACCACATCCCGTAATCGTGCGCCGAGCTGGTGATCACGTCGGGCAGCCCGTCCTGGTTTACGTCATAGACGATCATGTCCGCGCAATTCGGGCCGAGGTTGGCCGGATGGAACTTCCACGGTGACTGCGTGCGATCTTCGGGCGCTTCCCACCAGCCTTTGGTGAACAACACGTCGGCGCGTCCGTCCTTGTTCATGTCGCCGACGCCGAGTCCGTGCGCAAACCGCACCGCCGAAACGTTGTTCGTCGTCGAGATCGGATGCGCATCCCACGGCTTCTCCAAATCCGTCGGGGCGCTGAACCACGTGAGCTGGCCTTCCGGCTGAATCCCGAAGATCGGCGCGAGCTTGCCGTCGCCAAGCAGGTTTGCCGCCACGGGCGTTTCGTTGCAGGCGCTTTTCCAGAGTACGCGTTCCTGCCAATGTCCCGCCTTGCCCTGCGGGTTCTCATACCATAGCGCCGGCCCGCCGGGCATGCCCACAATCATCGTGTCCACCCAGCCGTCGCCGTTCACGTCACGCGCGAATTGCGCGAAACATTTGCTGTAGCCTTTTTCGGGATTGTAGCTGCCCAACGGCCGCAGCTCGTTCATCTTCCACTGGGGAGCTTGATACCAGACATCGCCCGCCATCACATCGAGCTTGCCGTCGTGATTCACGTCGCCCGTCGCCACTCCTTCCGCACGGAAGGTCTTGTCGAGGACGACCTTTTGAAACTTCACGTCGCCGCCGTTCGCCGCCATACCGGTGAACAGCGTCGCCAGACCACAGGCAAGAATCAGTCGAATGCTCATGACGACCGTCAAATCAAGGTCGCGCAGCGTAGGCGGTCATGCAGAAAAAGCCAAGTTTGAATCGCGGCTTCCCCATCAAAAAATTACTTTGCTGAAATCCGCCGCGCGTTGCAGACTCCGTGCGAGCCAAACGCCATGCTGACGACGCTGCGCATCAAGAACCTGGCCCTTGTGGCCGACCTTACGCTGGAACTCCAGCCCGGTTACAACGTCATCACCGGCGAGACCGGCGCCGGCAAGTCCATCCTCATCGGCGCGCTCAATCTCCTGCTCGGCGAACGCGCCGACCGCACACTCATTCGCAGCGGGGAGGAGAGCTGCTCTGTCGAGGCCGCGTTCGACGTGTCGCAATTGCGCGCGCCACTGCGGGACTTCCTCGATGAGAACGGGTTGGAACCGTGCGAGGACGGCCAGATTGTTGTCAAACGCGTCTTTACCGCCGCCGGCTCGAACCGCCAGTTCGTCAACGGCTCTCCCACCACGCTGAACATCCTCGCCGCGCTCGGCGAATGGCTCGTGGACATCCACGGCCCGCACGACCACCAATCGCTGCTCCACCCGGCCCGCCAGCTCGACATCCTCGACGCCTTCGGCAACCTCGGCGAGCCGCGCGCTGCCTTTGCCGGACTCGTCCGCCGTCGCGCCGCCGTCGAGGCGGAAAAGGCGGCTCTCATCGTGGACGAGAAAACCTACGCGCAGCAACTCGATCTGCTGCGGTTCCAGGTCCGCGAGATTTCCGACGCCAGGCTCCAGCCGGACGAAGAGTCGCGCGTCGAGCAGGACTACCGCCGCGCCAGCAACGCAGCCAAACTCATCGAGTTTGGCCAGACCGCGCTGGCGTTGCTCGGCGAGGCCGACGACGCCGTGCTGACGCGCATCGGTGAGATCGGACGCATGTTGCGGGAATTGCAGCGGCTCGATTCCGCCGCCGCGCCGCTCGCTGCCGGCCAGGAGCAGGCGGTGACTGCGCTGCGCGAGTTGCAGGGCGAGCTGTCGCATTACCTCGAACGGATCGAACTCGACCCGGCGCACCTCAAGGAACTCGAAGAGCGGCTGAATCTCATCCAGTCGTTGCGCCGCAAATACGGCGCGACGCTCGGCGACGTCATCGCCTTTGGCGAGGACGCGAAGAAGAAACTTCACAGCCTCGAACAGCGCGACGCCGAGCTGTCCCGGCTCAACGCCGAACTCCAGAAGCTCGACACCGACCTCTGGCGCACGGGCCAGCAGCTTTCCACCCAGCGCCGGCAGGTGATTCCGAAGCTCGGCAAGGCCGTCATGAAGGAACTGGCTGCGCTCGGCTTCAAGCAATGTCAGTTCGGCGTCGCCATCACAACCGCCGAACGCTCCATGCTCGACGTTCCGCGCTCCGCTTCCGGCCTCGACATCATCGAGTTCCAGTTTGCGCCGAATCCCGGCGAGCCAGCGCGACCGTTGCGCGCGATCGCATCGTCCGGCGAAATGGCGCGCGTGATGTTGGCGTTAAAAACCGTGCTGGCCGCCGAGGACGAGATTCCTGTGCTGGTGTTCGACGAAGTGGACGCCAACGTCGGCGGCGAGACCGCCCACGCCGTCGGCGAGAAGATGCGGCAGATCGCGGACCGGCATCAGGTGCTCTGCATTACCCACCTCGCGCCGGTCGCCGCGCAGGCCACCGCGCATTTCGTCGTCAGCAAGGAACTCAAAGCCGGCCGCACGATCTCCGACTTCGCCCTCCTCGACCGCCCCGGCCGCGTCACCGAGTTGACCCGCATGCTCGGCGGCCAATCCGACGCCGCCCGTAAACACGCTGAATCACTGCTGAAGTGACGACGAAGATTGGCCGCGTTTAACGACTCAAGCCCAGCGACCCGGACTTGGCGGGCGACGATTCCTGTAGCGGCATCCGCTTGAAGTTCTCGTTCAGCACCTGCCCGCGCTTGATGCAGGGTTGGAAGATGAGAAACCGCGCGTCCGCTATGCCTCCGGCCTTGCAGGGCCACCAGATACCCGGCTCCAGCCGCTCGAAATCCACGTCGAGGTCGAACTGTTTGATGTAAACCAGCAACCCGAAGGCGACGCTCACCGGCTTCTTCAACCGCACCTCACCGCGAGCGGGCTTGCGATCCTCCTCGTCAACCCACAGCCGCCCATCGACACCGTCCACGACCACGTCGAAAAACTTCTGATATTGCCCGCCGATCTTGATGGATCGGCCCGGCCGGCCGCGAAACTTGTAGAGAATGCACCGCCGCCCGCGCAATACTTCGCGGCCGACTTCCTCGCTGATAAACGCCCGCTCCAGTTCCTCGCCGCTGAACCGCGCGGTCAGGTCGGTCACCTGCTCGGCGTCCTTGGGCTTCCTGCCCTCGCGGATCGCCTGGCGGAACGATTCCAGTCGTTTGGTTTCTTCCTCCTGCTCCTTGGGCGAGAGAGGCTTGCCGTTGCGGCTGATCAGCCGGTGGAAGAGCATTTTGCCCTCGACGGGAAACACCTCCTGCACCTTCGTGTCTCGCTCAGTGGACTTGTGCGCCGTGTCGAGCGTCTCCACGGTCGTCGTCTGGCGGAAGCTGTAAGGCAGCACCGGCAGTGACGGCGGCAAGGTTGTCGCCGCCGCTGTCAAGCCCGTTGCTGCTGCCGCTAGAAGAGCCAGTGTCATTTCAAAGGAGCAGAAAAATGCCCCGGTTCACATCCTTTCGCAACTGCTTGTCGCGTGGGGATGGGAGGGTCAACCCGCGAAGGGTTTCGACCCCGGATCGGCCCAAACCGCTTACGGTCCCGGCGCACGGATGGACTTGGCGAAGAGCACCGTCAACCGCTGCTGCTGCCCAGCGGGCAAGAGAGTGGCGCCCTTCTGAAACAGCGAATTGAATCGCGCCACCTGTTCCTTGGTGGTCGGTTGCTGCTGGTTGATCCGCGAATAAATAACGCTGGCTTCACGGCCTTCCTCCGGCGGCAGGGTATCGAACGCCTGCTTGATCAACTGGGCCAGCTCCTGTTTTTCCTCCAGCGATAGCCGGCTCAAGTCCGGCGCGTTGCTGGGTCCGGCAGCCTTGGCCGACGCCGTGGCCGCCGAATTGCCGCCCGGCAGTTGGGTGATGAGGACGATGATGGTGGCGAGCAACAGGCAGAAGATGACTGTGGCGCCAAACACGAGCAGGTGCGCCCGCCGCTGGAGCGGATAGGTTTGCCGGCGCTGCTCGCGCTCCAACTCGGCACGCATCATCGGCGTCGGCGCGGACAGGTCGGACGGAAAAACCGGGCGTTGCTTGACCGGCGGCAGGAGCGACGACGCCCCGCCCGTATCGCGAACAGCAAGCGGGGGCGGCTCGACGGGCTGCGGCGGCCTGAATTCCTCCATCGTCTCGACGATCTCTTCGTCGTATGGCTCTGTCGGCGACGCGGCCGGGGCAAGGTTGGGAATGATCAGCGTCTGCTTGCAGGCAGGGCACACCACTGACTGGCCCCGTGCGTTGTCCGCGGCGGCCAGTTGTCGACTGCAGTGCGGGCAGCTAAAAACAAATTCCATGAATTCTCAGTCCGGTCTCGAAATCCCGCCGTTGTATGCGGCGCGTTTCCCGTCAGGAACCTGAACAACAAGGCGCTAATCTAGCGGGACGCGGCGAAACCGGCCAGCGAAACTTTCTGGCGCCCTTTTTCGCCCGGCTTTGCCGCTGCAAAGGCGGCGGTGTTCACCGGTGGTCGACCGAAGTCACACAACGCCGACTTTGGCCTGAAAGTCGCGGATACGGTCGCGAAGGTCGGCGGCGCGCTCGAACTGCTCCGTCTCCACCGCCTCCTTCAATTGCTGTTGCAGCCGCTCGAGTTCGCCCAACGGCCGGCTCCGCTCGATTTGTTTGGCGAGGTCGCGCAACGCCGTCATCGAACGGTCCCGTTCGAACTGGAATGTCGGATTGTCCAGTTCCGGTAATGACTCGATGCCTTCGAGTGCCTCGGCAACGATCTTCCGCGCCGTTTCGTGCTGACGGTTGTCCAGCGCGATCATCGCGCGCGCCACTGTGTTCATCCGCAGCACATAAGGCCGCCACTGCTCCAACTGCACCCGATCTTCCGTGCGCTCCGCATAACGCTGCACCAGATCGAACACGCGCAGGTTGCGCGCCGTGTCGCGCGCCGTGCGCGGCCAATCCTTGAGCTGGAAGAACCGCACGTAGCGGTAGTAGTAGAGGACGCTTTCGCTGAACAACTCAACGCAATCCTCCGCGCTGATCTTGAACCCCGCTTCTTCGCCCGCCTTCTTCGCTTCGGCCAGCCGCGCGAGATGAAACTCCAGTTCGGATTCCATCTCATGCGGCCGGTGGCCATCAGGACGGCCATCCACCTCGTATTGCTCGATGCCCAACGGCATGCGCACCTGCAACAGCTCGCGCCCGTCGTCCCCGCGCACGACCCGGAGGTCGTCAGCGGCATCGAAGGGCCAGGCGTCGAACAACGAACGGAGATCAGAAGAATCGCTCATGAATCGCTACCCAACAGATGCCACGGCACACGGTTGTTTGCAACCGTCGAGATGGACATTGAGAAGCACAACCGTCGTTTTTGGCTCGCCTTTGGCACCAGACATCGGCAACAACTGCGTCCATGAACAAGATGCTTCTCACTGTCGCAGTCGCCATCACCGGGTTTGTCTGCAACCTGAACCTCTTCGCCGAGACCGGGTCACAAGCCATCGAACTGTTCAACGGCAAGGACCTCGCGGGTTGGAAATCGTTCGCGGACGATCCCAAGGTGACGCAGGAACAAGTCTGGAGCGCACGCGATGGCGTGATCGTCTGCAAAGGCGAGCCGATGGGTTATCTCTACACCGAACGGCAGTTCACCAACTTCAAGCTCGAAGTCGAGTATCGGTGGGCCGGCAAGCCCGGCAACAGCGGAGTCTTCACGCGCATCGGTGGCAAGCCATGCGCCCTGCCGCGTTGCATCGAGACACAGCTCAAGCACGGCAACGCAGGTGACGTGTTCGGCTTTCATGGCTTCGCGCTGCGCGGCCCGGCGGATCGGTTCAGCGAGAAGGAGAGCAAGCTGGCCGGCCACGTCTCCATCGTCAAAAGAATCGCCGGCAACGAAAAGGAGCCGGGCCAGTGGAACAAGATCGAATTGCTCGTCAGCGGCGCGAACGTCACGGTCTGGCTCAACGGCCAGAAGGTCAACGAAGCGACAGGCGCCGAAGTGATGGCCGCGCCCGTGGGCCTGCAGTCCGAGGGCGGCGAGGTTCACTTCCGCAATGTCCGCCTGACGCCACTGGCGAATTGAACGCGGGCGCTGGGCGCGGCCACGCCGGAATATCACCAGCGATTTCTTTTTGCACACGCCGCCGATTTCGGGTTTCATCGCGGCATGAACAACATTCTCGCTCCATTCCTTGTCCCGCTTCTCGCGGCGCTCGTCCTCGATTCGTCGGCGTATGGCGCGGCCGGCCCTGAACAGATTCCGCTCTGGCCCAAGGGTGCGCCGTGCGAGAAGGGCGAAATCGGCGAGGAGGGCAACATGACCAAGCCGAACGGCAACAAGCCTGCCGGCAAAAGCGTCATCCGCCTCGGCAACGTCAGCAAGCCAACCATCGCCCTCCATCGTCCGCCGAAATCAAAGGACACCGGCGCGGCAGTCGTTGTATGTCCCGGCGGCGGCTACGGCATCCTCGCGTTTGACCTCGAAGGCACGGAGGTCTGCAAATGGCTCAACTCCTTTGGCGTCACCGGCGTGTTGCTCAAATACCGCGTCCCGAAGCGTCCCGGCGACGACAAGCATATCCTGCCGTTGCAGGACGCGCAGCGCGCGCTTGGGCTCGTCCGGTTCCACGCGAAGGAATGGGGCATCGATCCCGCGCGCATCGGCGTGCTTGGCTTTTCGGCGGGCGGCCATCTCACGGCAAACCTGAGCAATAATTTCGACAAGCGTGTGTACGATCCGGTGGACGAGGCTGACGCCGTCAGTTGCCGACCTGATTTTGCGCTGCCAATCTATCCGGCCTATCTCGCCCTCAAGGACAAGAACAATGAACTCGCGCCGGAACTGAAAGTGACCGCCAACACTCCGCCGACGTTCCTGGTGCAGACGGAGGACGACGGCATCCGCGTCGAGAACAGCCTCTTCTATTACCTCGCGTTGAAGAACGCCAAGGTGCCCGCCGAGATGCACCTCTACCCCACCGGCGGCCACGGCTACGGCCTGCGACCGTCGGACAAGCTCGTCACCTCCTGGCCCAAGCGCGCCGAGGAATGGATGCGCAGTCTCGGCTTGCTTGACCGGAAAAAGCCATGAAGTCCTCACGCTGCGGTCTCGCAACGCTGAAGAAGAAGCTGCGCGCGGAAATCCCGGCAACACGCCGTTTGGAAATCGAGCCAGCTCGTTGCGACAACGCCGCCCTCGTCCTCAGCGCGCCGCTCGCACCGAACCGCAACGACAAGGGCACCGCGTTCGCCGGCAGCCTCTGCGCCATCACCACGCTCGCTGGCTGGTCCGCGATCTGGATGGCGCTCCACAACGCCGACCTCGCGGGCACCATCGTTATCCAGGACAGCACGATCCGGTATCTCCGCCCCGTCACCCGCGACTTCGAGGCCCGCTGCTCGATGCCGACGCCCGCGCAACTGGCGCGTTTTCTCACCACCTTGCGCAAACACGGGAAAGCGCGGCTCCGGCTGCGAGTCGTTATTCGTGAAGGCGGCGTGGACGCCGTGACGTTCACCGGCCGCTACGTCGCCCGGCTCTCGAAATAGCTGCGCTTCTAATGAACTTGCCGCAAATCATCATCGCCTTTCTCGCGGCCCAGACGTTCATCCAGGTCCCCGGGCCAAACCCAATTCTCATGTGCGGCACGCCAGGAGCGTGGGACGAGTCGGTGATCGAAGCCTGCGACGCGATCAAGGACGGAGGCCGCTATTACCTTTTTTATCATGGCGTGCCGAAGGACAAGGCGCGATGGGGAGCGGGTGGATATCGCCTGGGACTGGCGACGGCTTTGCATCCGTTGGGGCCGTGGACGAAACTTGGCGATCGGCCCGTGCTCGATGTCGGGCCGGCGGGCAGTTGGGATGATCATCACGTTGCCTGCGCGATGATCGTGAAGGAAGCGCCCGGCAAATACATCATGTGGTATTCCGGCTACAACCGCGCGGAACAGGAAAAGCCGAAGCCCGCGCAGCACATCTCGAAGTGGGATATCGGTTTGGCGTTTGCCTCGAAACCCGAAGGACCGTGGACGAAATACGAAAAGAACCCCATCCTCCACGACTTCGGCTACGTCGGTGGCGTTGTGAAACGCAACGGCAGGTTCTTCCTCTACACCGAGCACCCGATTGGCTCCACGGCGCCCGACTACGGGCCGATCTCAGTGGCGACGGCGGACAAACCGGAAGGGCCATGGACAGTGTGGAAGGACAACCCCGCGCTGCCGTCAGGCGAGAAGGGCGCGTGGGACGACGGCGGCTGCTCTGAGGCAGAAGTGTTTTGGCGTGACGGGCTGTTCCATCTCTTCTACGGCGGCGCGAAGGAATACCAACCGCGCATGAAGACGCGCGAAAGCATCGGCTACGCGTCGAGCCGCGACGGGTTTCATTTCACGCGGCACGCGGCGAACCCCATTGCCCCGCGCGAAGCCCAACCGAACGCGGCGGCGCTCGCGGAGGTGCACACGCTGGTCGAGCCGCCGTTCATCTATGCGTTTCATACGCTGCGTTACATTGATCCGGCACATGTGCCGCGCGCCAGGGGCCGCACGTCGGTTCTCGAAGACATCGGCGTGCAGGTGCTCGCCACGCGCCGCCCGTTCACGCTCCCGATGCCAGTGATGACGCTGAACTCTCTCGCCGCCGGCGCGGCCACGGAGCTTGGCGACTGCCCGCCGATCTGTCTGAGTAACATCACTCGCGTCAGCCTGAGCATCGAGTGCAAATTCGCCGCCACCGCCCGCAAAGGTCTGACGCTCCGTGTGCGCGGCAGCAGCGACGGTCTGGCCTACGACGGCGCGGACATCCTCACATGCGATCTCGATTGCCGCGCTGGCGGCGTCAACCGGAAAAGCGTTGAACTGAAGTCAAAGCCGCCCTTCATCAAGGTGCTGGTGGAGAACGGGGACGAACGCGAACCGGCTCGCCAGATCAAGGTGACGGCGACGCTGGGAGGCTGAGCGCTCGGGATCGTTCCGGTCGCTTGACCGGCGGGCGGGCGCGGTCGAAAGTCACCGTGTTGCAGGTTGCCAACTGCTTGAATCCGCGGGAAAGCGAGGCTCCGGCCGCTACGTCGCCCGGCTCTCGAAGTGACTGTCGGGCATACGCCCCGTCCGCCGGAAGAAAATAGCGTTTTGGCAGTTCAAGCGCTTTACGTTGGTATCCGTAACCACAACTTCAGGCTGTGGTATTCGATCCTGCACGTCAACTTGCGGGTGTGTTTTGGACGCACACCTGCCGACGGAACAAGCTCCGCTTTGGAATGCGACCCGGGTCGCCCTAGATTAAATTCTGACCATCAGCCATCTTGAGGTTGCCGAGAAGTATCTGGATGAAGTCGATGAGCGCCCAGATGCCGCCACCAATACCGCACGTGCATACCGTGACGATGATCATGAGCCACCATTTCTCATACCCCATCATGAGGCGGTGAATGCCCAGGGCCCCGAGAAAAAAACACACCAAGGCCATGACGAGTTTGGATTGCGGTTGCTTGTTCTCCATACATCCCTTTTCCGTTTGAGGTATACGTCTGCTGTTTTGGGTTCTCAAACACGTTGAATGCGAAGTCTCCGTTTCTTCGCATAAACGCTCCGTTCCCAATAGTCGGACAGATGCTGACTGGTTGCAAATGAAATTCACATTGGCTGTTCGCGTCATAGTTCATCAAAGGCCATCTCCACCTCATATTGCCGAGCTCCCGGACAATCGTTTGACCAGATGGGGCGCGTGGTCGAAAGTCAGGACGTTGAAGATTTTGAAATGATACTGCCCGGCTGCGCGACCGCGTTGCCAGCCTGTGAAGTTTATGACATCTGACCCACGCAAACCGAACCGGCTCGCGAAGGAAAAGAGTCCATATTTGCTCCAGCATGCCTGCAATCCGGTGAACTGGCATCCGTGGGGACTGGAGGCGTTCGAGACGGCGCGGCGCGAGAACAAACCCATTTTCCTCAGCATCGGTTACTCGACGTGCCACTGGTGCCATGTGATGGAACATGAGAGTTTCGAGAACGCGGAAATTGCCGAAGTGCTCAACCGCTGGTTTGTGCCGGTCAAGGTGGACCGCGAGGAACGGCCGGACGTGGACCAGATTTACATGACGGCTGTGCAGACGATGACCGGCCAGGGCGGCTGGCCGCTCAGCGCGTGGCTGACGCCCGACCTGAAACCGTTCTACGGCGCCACGTATTTTCCGCCGCGAAGCGCGTTCGGGCGGCCGGGCTTCAAGGAAATCCTGACGCGCATCCACGAGGTCTGGGAGCAGCAACACGAGCAGGTGCTCCAGCAAGGCCGCCAGTTGCATGATGCCATCGTCGCGGCGACAACGGCGGGCGGTGCACCGGGTGAAATCGACGCCGACTTGCCGGGCGCTGCTTACGATCAGTTTCGCATCCAATATGACGCGGAGCATGGCGGTTTCGGCGGCGCGCCGAAGTTTCCGCGGCCGGCGCAGCTCAACTTCCTGCTGCGTTACTGGAAGCGGACCGGCGACGCGAAGGCGTTGGAGATGACGACGCACACGCTGCGGCAGATGGCGCTCGGCGGAATGTACGACCAGCTCGGCGGCGGCTTCTCGCGCTACAGCGTGGACGAGCGATGGCGCGTGCCGCATTTCGAGAAGATGCTCTACGACAATGCCCAACTCGTCGTCAGTTATTGCGAGGCGTGGCAGATCACGCGCGAGCCGTTCCTCGCCGGCGTGGCCCGGGACGTGTTGTGCTACATCAGCCGCGATATGACGCATCCCGACGGCGCGTTCTACTCCGCCGAAGACGCTGACAGCGAAGGGGTGGAGGGGAAATTCTACGCGTGGACGGCGCAGGAACTGCGCGACGCGCTCGGAGCGGAGGAGGCGAGATTCGTCGGCGAATACTATGGTTGTGAGGAGAAAGGCAATTGGGACGATCCCACCGGCCACGGTCCGAAGAATGCCAACGTGTTGTTCGTGGCCCGAACGTTTGAGCAGATGGCGAAGCTCTTCGGCGGCACGCCGCAGCAGGCGCGCGAGCGGATTGAGTCGGCCAAGCGGAAGCTGTCCGAGGTCCGCAGCCGGCGCGTCCGGCCGCATCTTGACGACAAAATCCTCACCGCATGGAACGGCCAGATGATTGGCGCGTTCGCCCGCGCCGCACAGGCGCTCGACGAACCTCAATATCTCGCGGCAGCCACGCGCGCGGCGGAGTTCATCCTCGCGAAGCTTTACGATCCGCAGACAAGAACGCTGCTGCGCCGTTGGCGCGACGGCGAGGCGAAGGTGGAAGGTTTCCTCGACGATTACGCGTTCTTCGCCGCCGGCCTGCTGGAGCTTTACGAGGCGTCGTTCGACCCGCAATGGCTCGATCGCGCGGTGGAACTGACCGACACGATGATCGCTCGGTTTCACGACAAGGCAGGCGGCGGTTTCTGGTTCACGCCGCCGGGCCAGACCGACATCATTGCGCGGATGAAGGATGACTACGACGGCGCGCAACCGAGCGGGAACTCCATCGCCATTGCCGATCTCCAGAAGCTCGCGCAGTTTACCGGCCATCCGCGCTACGCCGCCATCGCCGACGAATCGCTCCGGCGATTGCTGCCGCGATTCCGCCAGACGCCGACGGCAGTGCCGCAATGGCTGTGTGCGCTCGATGCCACGCTGGCGGGACACCGGCAGATTGTCATCGCAGGCGCGCCCGACGCCGCGGACACGAAAGCAATGCTGCGCGCCGTCCGCGAGCGTTATCTGCCGGACATCATCCTGTTGCTGGCCGACGGCGGCCCTCGCCAGGCGGCGATGGCAAAGCGGTTGAAGTTCCTCGCCAGCATGAAGCCGCTCGACGGCAAGGCCACCGCCTACGTCTGCGAAAATTACGCCTGCCGCGCGCCGACGAACGATCTCGTGAAGCTGCTGAAGATGCTCGACGCCCCGCCGGCCGAATAACGCCGGATTGTGCGCACGCGCGTTTCCATCTACACTGCGCACACTGAAATCATGCCGGAGGATGATTAACGCGGCTTGGCCATGAAAACCGACTACGACCTTTTCATTGACGGGCGCTGGGTGAAGCCTGGCGCGAGATTCGAGGTGCGCGTGCCTTACGATGGCGCAGTCTTCGGCACCGCGCCGAAAGCGAATCGCGAGGAAGTCGAGCAAGCCATCGCGGCTGCGAAAAAGGCCGCGCCCGCCGCCGCGCGCATGCCGAGCCACAAGCGCCACGAGATCCTGGCGAAAGCCGCGGGGCTGATGCAGCTGCGGGCGGAGGATTTTGCGCGCGCCATCGCCAGCGAGAGCGGCAAACCGGTTCGCGAGGCGCAAGGCGAGGTCGGGCGCAGCGTGCAAACATTGTCGTTCTCCGCCGAGGAGGCGCGCCGCAACGTCGGCGAGATGGTGCCGGTGGACGCGCATCCCGGCGGCACGGACCGGCTCGGTTTCACACTGCGGATGCCGCGCGGTGTCATCGCGGCGATCACGCCGTTCAATTTCCCGCTCAACCTCGTCTGTCACAAGATCGGCCCGGCGCTCGCCGGCGGAAACACGGTGGTCCACAAGCCCGCCAGCGCCACGCCGATCTGCGGTTACATGCTCGCCGAGTTGTTCGCCGAGGCCGGGCTGCCCGCCGGCTTCCTGAATACCGTCTCCGGCAGCGGCAGCGAGGTAGGCGATTTTCTGGTGGCGCATCCGGACGTGGCGATGGTGACATTCACCGGCAGCGCAGAGGTGGGCAAACACATCCGCGCCGTCGCCGGCATGAAACCGGTCACGCTTGAACTCGGCGCGAACTGCGCCGCCATCGTGGACGCCGACGCCGACCTGGAGTTGGCGGTCGGCCGTTGTGCGACCGGCGGCTTCGCGCACTCCGGCCAGGTTTGCATCCATCTCCAACGCATCTATGCCGCGGGAAAGATCGCCAGCGATTTCACCGATGCGCTGCGGTCGCGCGTGGCAGCATTCCGCATCGGCCATCCGCTCGACGAGGCGAGTGATGTCACGTCACTGATTGACGAGCCAAACGCCGCGCGCGTCATCCAATGGATCGCCGAAGCCGAGCGCGACGGCGCGCGCAAACTCATCGGCGGCGAACGCGCCGGCCGCGCGACGGTGACGCCGGCGATTCTCTCCGGCACGCAGCCCGGCATGAAAGCGGTCGCCGACGAAATTTTCGGTCCGGTCGTGTGCGTGGAGACGTTCGATTCCATCGAGCAGGCCGTCGGGATGGTGAACCGCAGCCGCTACGGTCTGCAGGCGGGCGTGTTCACTCGTGACATCAGCCGCGCGCTCTGGGCCGCGCAGCAGATCGAATGCGGCGGCGTGATGATCAACGACGTGCCGACGTTCCGCGTGGATCAGATGCCCTACGGCGGCGTCAAGGACAGCGGCATCGGCCGTGAGGGGCCGCGCTACGCGTTGCAGGAGATGACGGATACGAAGACCGTCGTCATCAACCTCACCGGCGCGCCGAAGTAAGCGAAGCCGGACACACGGCGAAAAAATCCTGGAGATTTTTCTGGACGAGTTGGACAACAATCAGCATTTTGGTCGCAACGGGCACGACCGGATCAACGTGCGGCAGACTGTTGGAGTCGGGTTCTGATGAAACTAGCGTTTGTTATCGTTGCCATCGCAATGGCCACCGCAGCCGGACTGACGCCGAAAGAGAGCGCGGCGTGTGGGAAACTTTACGTGGAGAAGTGCGGGCGGTGCCACAAGCTCTACAAGATCGAGAACTATCCGGAGCCTGCCTGGAACATGTGGATGGGGCAGATGCTCGCCAAGTCGAAGCTGACGCAGGCGCAAACCAAGCAGCTCACCCGCTACCTTCAATCACTCCGTGCCAGCCACGCCGAGCATGAGGCCGGCGGCGCCTCGACCCAGCCCTGATCCTCCGGCGTCGTCGCATTTCCTCGTTGCCGACTTGCCGCAGTTCTGCCAAACCAGCCGCGTGCATTTCGCCCAACTTTCAGCCGCCGCGCGCAACAAACGGTTGAGACCCGTCTCATGACCGAACTGGATGTCGAGACTCTGCGCCAATGCCGCCGCGGTGATCCCGCGGCGCTCGGGGCGCTTTACGACTGCTACCGCCGGCCGGTCTACTACCTGGCCCGGCGCATGGTCGGCGAAGCGGAGGCGGAGGATGTTTGCCAGGAGACTTTCATCGCGGTCTTCCGGGCCGTGGTGAAGTTTGAAGGAAAATCGAAGCTCTCCACGTGGGTGCTGGCCGTTGCCACGCGCGTCAGCCTGATGCATCTGCGCAAACGGCGGCGTCTGGAATCGTCCGCCGAGTCTGCCGACACGGCCGAGGCAGAGCCGATGACGTTATTGTCGCCGAGTCATGAACTGCTCAACAAGGAGTTTCTCAAACGGCTCGCCGACGCCATGGACCGTTTGCCGGAGAACCAGCGGACAGCCGTGACACTGCGCAGCTTTGAAGAAATGTCCTACGAGGAAATCGCGCGGGCGATGAACTGCCGCCTCGAACAGGTGCGCGGCACGCTCTTCCGCGCGCGCTGCCGGCTGCTGAAGTTTTTGGAGGGCCACTGACATGAGCACGCGAGCATCCGAACATTACGCCCCGCAGGAATGGTCAGCCTACCTCGACGGCGAACAGCCCGCCGCCCGCCGCGATGCGATGCGCGAACACCTGCGCGATTGTCCGTCCTGCGCCGCCATCCTGCGGAGTTTTGAGGCGGTGCAAAGCGGCGCGGAGCAACTCGCGCAACAACCGGCGCCGGACCAGCCGCAACTGCGCACGCGGCTTGTGGCGGTCGGCGCGGCGATGATCGAGCAGAACCGGTCGCGACAGCGATGGTGGCTCTGGCTGGGCGCGTTCCTCATCACGGTCATCCTCGCCAGCCTGGCGGCAGCGTTGTGGCATGGCATGATGCAACCGCGCGTGGCGAAGACAGCCGTTGTCGCGTCCAAAGTTCAAGTGACACTGGACCGCGTGCTGATCACGCGTTACTTCGTGGAACCACCCTCGCTCGAATACGACCTGACGATTCACAACAGCGATACCCGGCCGCTGGAGGTCATCCGCGTCATCGTCAGCGACCCTCTGGGCGAAAAAGAGTGTCCCGTGGCGTCGGCGCTGCGCGTGGAACCGGGCCAGACTTTTCAGCGCGTTTTCAAGCGGCCCGTCAGCGAGGACGCCCAACTGCGCCCCGGCAGCTATCGCATTCTGCTGGAAACGTCCGACGGCCGGCTGGTGGCCGAAAAACTCGTGCCTTAGGGCTGGGAAAAACCCGTTGCAACGAGGCGAGGCGTCCTTTAAGTTCGCCCCGCTGGTTAATCCAGCAGGACAAAATTTATGGGCAT
This sequence comes from Verrucomicrobiota bacterium, assembly GCA_016235595.1. GTDB lineage: Bacteria > Verrucomicrobiota > Verrucomicrobiia > CAIQCK01 > CAIQCK01 > CAIQCK01. The sequence continues at coordinate 434,731 of JACRJX010000029.1, read as the reverse complement.
GACATTGACAGAAAAGATCCTCGCCCGCGCCAGCGGCAAGGCAAAGGTTTACGCTGGCGAGAACGTATGGGTGAGTGTGGATATCCTGATGACGCATGACGTGTGCGGACCGGGCACTATCGGCGTGTTTAAGCGCGAGTTCGGCAAGAACGCGAAGGTGTGGGACCCGAAGAAGATCGTCATTACGCCAGATCATTACATTTTCACCACCGACGCGCTTTGCAACCGCAACGTGGACACACTCCGCGAGTTCGCTCGCGAGCAGGGCCTGCCGTATTTCTACGACATCATTGACGACCCGCGCGGCCACTGGAAATACGACGCCTCCCGCGGGCCGATCGCGAAACAGCACGGCAGCCATTACGTCGGCGTCTGCCACACCGCGTTGCCGCTCAAGGGCCACACGCGCCCCGGCGAGGTGTTGCTTGGCACCGACAGCCACACATGCACCGCCGGCGCATTCGGCGAGTTCGCCACCGGCATCGGCAACACGGACGCCGGCTTTGTCATGGGCACCGGCAAAATTCTGCTCAAGGTGCCCGAGGGGATGCGGTTCTGGTTTGAAGGCGCGCTCCAACCCGGCGTGATGGGCAAAGATATCATCCTCGATGTCATCGGCGAGATTGGATTCGACGGCGCCACCTACCGCGCCATGGAGTTCGTCGGTCCCGGCGTGTCGGCGCTCGATATGGACGACCGCATGACCATCGCCAACATGGCCATCGAGGCCGGCGGCAAAAACGGCGTTTTCGAGGTGGACAAGAAGACGTTGGACTACGTCAACGAGCGCACCGCCGCCAACGGCACGAAGAAGGACTTCGAGGTGTTAACGCCCGACGCGGATGCCAGCTACGTTTACGACAAGAAGTTCGACCTCTCGAAACTCGAACCGACTGTCGCCTGCCATCCTGATCCCGGCCAGCGCAAGCTGGCTCGTGAACTCGGCCACATTGCGCTCGACCGCGCCTACATCGGCTCGTGCACGGGCGGCAAGACCAGCGATTTTGTCGCGTTCGCCCGCGTGGTCAAGGGCCGCAAGGTGAAGATCGACACCTTCGGCGTGCCGGCGACGACGCAGGTGGTGCAGGATTTGCGCGTGGTGAAGCTCGGCGAAAAATCCGTGTGGGAAATCCTCGTGGACGCCGGCGTGCGCATGACGGAGAACGCCGGTTGCGCCGCCTGCCTCGGCGGGCCGGAGGACACCTTCGGCCGCGTGAACTCGCCGATGAAGTGCATCAGCGCCACCAACCGCAACTTCCCCGGCCGCATGGGCAATCGCGAGAGCCAGGTGTTCCTCGCCAGTCCCGCGACGGTCGCCGCCAGCGCCCTCACCGGCAAGATCAGCGACCCACGGGAGTTCTGGCGCTGAAATGTTTTGCCGATGATTGAGCGTGATTGGAACCAGACGTACCGCGACCCACAGGCGCCGCCGTGGGACACGGGCAGGCCGTCCACGCAACTGAGGCTGCTTCTCGAAAGCGGCGGGGTGAAGCCATGCCGTGCCCTCGACCTCGGTTGCGGCACGGGCACGAACGCGATTTTCCTCGCACAGCAAGGCTTCAATGCAACGGGCGTAGATCTGTCCGAAGTCGCAATCCAACGGGCACTGGCAAAGGCGCAAACGGCGGGTGTCACCGCAAACTTCATCTGCGCCAGTGTACTCGCGCTGCCCGATCTTGGCGAACCGTTTGAGTTTGTGTCAGACATCGGTTGTTTTCACACGCTGGCGAAAGACCAGCGCAACGCGTTCGTCGCGCAGGTCACAAGGGTGACACAACCCGGCAGTGTTTATTTCCTGCTCTGCGGCAACGCAAAGGAACCGCTCAATCCCGGACCGCCGACGGTCAGCGAGGAAGAAATCCGCGCGACTTTCGGCCGCGATTTCGACATCGAATGGATTCGCGAATGCCGCTTCGATACAGTAAGCTTGCCCAAACCACCACTGGGGTACGCAACGCTGATGCGGCGGCAATAAGCCAGGCCACGGGGTTCCATGCAAATGGAAGATCGTACAGCAGGATGACCTCGGGCCTGTGGCACATGTTCTTCGTTCGTTGGAAAAAACATATGAAAGAGATGCCAGATTCCAAAATGATTGGGGCGGTGATGTTCGCGCTGATGCTTCTCCTCAATCTGCCCTGCCACGCAGGAACCGGAGCTCAGCCCGATGAGAAAGCGGTCATCAAGTCCTATAACGAAACAGCGCTGCAGCTTTATCAGAATCTGGCCGGGAAGAACGCAAAGAACATTGTGATTTCACCCTACAGCGTCGGGACAGCCATGGCCATGGCACTCTCAGGGGCGCGTGGCAACACGGAAGTGGAAATGAAGGCTGCGCTCAACCAGACGCTGTCCCGCGAGAGCATGGACACGGCAAATCAAAAGCTTCTGGAGAAGATGAACCGTTTCCAGGGAGCATCCGGCGAAGTGCTCTCGATAGCCAACGCACTGTGCCTGACGACAGACAGCGTGTTGGTGCACCGCGATTATAAGGAGCTCCTGAAATCGAAATACCATGCAGAGGTTTTCGACGCGCCTGATGTGGGCCCGATCAATCAGTGGGTGTCCGGAAAAACAAAGGGCAAGATAGAAAAGATTCTTGAGAAACTCTCCGCCAACTCGGTCTGCGTGCTGCTCAACGCGGTCTATTTCAAGGGGATTTGGGCCACCCAGTTTGACAAGAAAAAGACGCAACCGAAACCGTTTCAAACCGCGTCCGGCGAGGCGGTTTCGGTTCCCATGATGCGCCAAAAAGCATCCTACACACGGACACAACGTGAGGATTTCGCGGCGCTGTCCATGCCGTACAAAACAGCTTCTCTCGAGATGATTCTCATCCTGCCGAACGAGAAGGATGGACTGCCCAAAGTCGAGAAAACGCTTTCCATGCAGGCGCTGCAATCCGTCGTGGATGATCTTGGCGGAAGCAAACCTGCGGAAGTGACGCTGAGCCTGCCAAGGTTCAAGGCATCATCAGGGGCCAGTCTGATACCGCCATTTCAAGCGATGGGCATGAAGCTGGCGTTTTCGGCAAGCGCAGCCGACTTCGGCGGGATCACTGGACGCTCCAATGCGCTCGGACTGATCTGGATAGCCCAGATCCAGCACAAGGCATGTCTCGAAGTAAACGAAGAAGGAAGCGAGGCAGCCGCTGTCACAGCCGTCGAGTTTGCGACCAAGTCGGCTCCCCTCTTCGCCGAGTTCCGCGTTGATCATCCTTTCTGCTTCCTGCTTGTGGACAAGGAGACTGGCGCTATCTTGTTCATGGGACGAGTGAACAACCCATTGGAAACGAATTGAGAAAGGCCTGACTGCCGGGCCCGGCTGCCAACGAGAGGACATCTATACCATGCGACCCTGTTTACGGCTCCTGGCGTTTTCGTTGTTGTCTTGCACGCTCGTCGCCTTCGCGGGCGAAATCCACACGTTCAATTGCACGAACACGAACTGCAACTTCAAGGCTGTGATTTTCTGCGGTGGCGGAGATGCTGTTGCCAAGGTTTCCGGCTACTGCGAGCATTGTGGCAAGATTGTTACAGCAACGTTCCCGCACAAAGAACGGATGGGTTTGGGACCTCATGCTGTGGCGCGAATCTGGGACCCGGCTACCGGCAAAACACTGGACGTGTTTGCGTGCCCAACCTGCAAACGTCCATTCGCTCCAGTGGAAAAGATGAACTACTGCCCCAAGTGTGGCGGCAAGACGATGGCCGAAGGCGCTCCCGGTTTGTGGGATTGAAAAGACCTGGGACTCCATCATGGCCACTGAACCCACGCGCCCCCGAACGTGTCCCGATTGCGGCAGCACTGATGTCATCGCAGGCGTGAAGATTTCCATGACCGCGGAGGTCGGATCCATTGGACTCTCCTACAAGGCTAACGTGCTCTTGCACGGAACCGAGGCGCTGTGCGCGGACATGTGTCAGGCATGCGGCACCGTAATCCGGTTATACGTGAAGAACTCCCGTCGCAAGTGGATAACCGGCTGATTTGTGGGGGTCTGACAAGTCGTCAGACCGTTGGAGCCCCGAGTGCTGGGAAGCTGCGCAGGTGGAACCACAGACCAGGCTGAGGCAGTCTTCCAAGAGATAAGAAGTCCGCGGCCCGATCACGAGAGGGGATTTCCGTTGGCGAATGCGCGCAGGGCAACTAAACTATGGATATGAAACACGCCCTTTCCCCCCAAGCCCGGAGCGCGTCGCATCCCATCGCAGTGCTGGGCCGCTTGGCGGTAATAACGCTCATAGCGCTCGTCATCCCGTTGGGACTGTCGAGCTGCGGGCCCAAACCAGCAGCGCCCGCGACAGAAGCTGAAAAGCCACCAACCACCACACAACCTGCCGTCCCCCCGGCCACGAACGCCGTCAACGCCGCCGAAAACCTCCAGCGTCTGAAAATGGAAGCGGAAAGACAAGGGGCACTCCTGGAGCGAAGCAGCGCGAGGAAGTCCTTGATGATGGAGGAGCGCCCATCGATGAGCGAGCCCGCCAGCATCCCTGCGGCTCCCGGCATCCCCTCCAGTTCGAAGGCCGTTCCCGATCCCATGCAAATCAGGTAAGCCATGGCCGACGAAACTGTATCCAAACCTCCCGCGCAGTGGAAGGAAGGCGAGAGCGGCCCGCTCCAGACTTCCGTGCTCTTCATGGACTTGGTGAGCTCCAGTGACTTTGCCAGCGTGATGAGCCTGAAGGACTATGCGGATTATGTCTCCGCCTTCCATGATCTCTGCGGACGGCAAACGCGTTTCTTCTTCAAGACCTTTTCCAAAACCGAGCACGTGGACTACAATGTCGAGCTTATCGGCGATGAAATGGTCGTTTTCCTCCACACGGACAGCCCGCCCAACGATGTCTATCTGCTGATCTGCCTGGCAGTGACCCTCAAGTGCGGCTGGCTTGGCTGCCCCCTCAACACGGACCGCCTTTTCTCGGGCCACTCCAGCACCGGTCTAGCGGCTGGCATCAACTCGGGCCTTGTTTGGGCGCGAAAGACAGCCAAGGGCCTGGCCAAGTGCGGTTTCACCATCAACGCCGGCAAGAGAATCGAATCCGCCTCGCGTGAAGGAGACCGGTATCAGATATTCGTGTCCGACCCGGCCTTCAAACAGATCAACCGGCGCATCCGCAACCTGCTCTTTGGGCCGCGCCGGATCACTCCTATGAAGGGAGTGGTGGTTCCCCTTGGCGTGCACGAGGTCGCGGAATGTTTCATGAACGTTGGCAAACGCCTCGAGCCGGAGTTGCTTCAGAACTTCGTCCGCTTGGGACGCCAGGCGCTTCAGCGCAACACATTCGACTTGTGGGTGCACACCTGCTGGCAGGTCTATCAAGCCTCTGTGGCTGGTGATCGCATCAGCGACGAAGCCCTCAGCCTCTGTGAGCATGTGCTCAACATCGACCCCACCAATCCGGCCGCTCTCTACCATGCCGGGCAGGGCATGACGGAGCGGAACGACGTTGAGACCGCCCGTCTCTACTACGAGGATCTGACCCGTCACTGGCCGACGTTCTCCGATGGCTGGCTGGAGCTTGCCCGTGCCTGCCGTTCGCTCGGCCTGAAGGAGGAGGCGCGCCGCAGCGTCCTCCAAGCCCGCCGCCGCGGCATCCCCGAACAAGAGTACACGGAGCCAACTCCCAATTCCTGACAGGTTGGCTGGTAGCAGCAGCTACACCGCAGGTTCATGGCTGGACCAACACGCGGGAGGGAAACGTTCAGCGCGTCGCTGCACACGCGTCAGCAAACTTTTGCGGCGGACGGTGGATTCACTACTTGGGACAATTGGACGAGAAAGCCCGGAGCAGGCTTTTCACATCGAACGGTCGCAGGTCCGGATACGCCCCCACCAGCAGCGCGCACAAGCCGGCGACCGCAGGAGTGGCGAAGCTTGTTCCCGTGACGGTTGTCTTGCCGCCGCCCGTGGCAGCCACCACCACCTGGTCACCGTGTGCCACGAACTCGATGACGTGATCTTCGGCAAAAAGCAGTTGAAACGGCGAAGGGAACCTGCCGATGTCCACGCCGATGCACGTGGCAATCTCGGCGGGAAAACCATCGTCGGTCAGAGGCACGTTGCGTCTCGATGCAACGACAATCTGGTTCTGGCGATACGCGGTCTGGCAAAGCTCGTGCAACGGCCCAGCGAACTTGGCACTCGTCGCGAGGCTCATATTGATGATCCGCGCGCCAGACTCGATGGCGTGTTGGAAACCGGCAATCATGGTCTCGCCGGTGCAGACATTATTGGCATCGAGCACGCGCACGTCCACGATGCGCGCGTTGGGAGCGATCTGCGTGATGATGCTGGCCACGGCCGTGCCGTGGCCATAAACGTCGGCGTTCTGCGGAACCCGGGGCCGGAAGATTCGAATCCCTTTCCCGGCGCTCTCGACTCGCACGGCGCGAATCACACGGCCTGCAAGCTCACGATGCGTCGCGTCCACACCACTGTCCACCACCGCGACCGTGACGGGACGCAGTTTGCGCGATCGCAGTGTCTTGAGATCAACTTGAAGTGCGGATCTTAGGCTCATGGGCGGCAATCCATGCGGTCAATCCGCCACCAATCCTGCAATGTCGGTAAGCAGTCGCGCGATTCGCGCTTTCGCCTGCGGTTTGTTTCGCGCGAGTTGGGCCACTGCGTCCACCAGTTGCTGTTCGCATCTCTCTTCCTCACTGATGGCGCGGGGCCGGAGGATGTCTTTCCCGGCGGCTTCCAACGTGGCAAGCCGGCGTGATTGTTCGACGACCACACCCGCAACCGCGGCCACGCGCGCGTAGAGCAACGCATCGTTACTGTTGAAGAATTTTCCCTTTTGGAAGCTCACCGCCGTCAGCACACCGACGAGCCGGTCATTGATCAACATGGGCGCGGCCAGGACCGACTTGGGCGGTTCCGACTTGGCGCCCTGCCGTTTGGCCTGGCGCGTGCCAAAGGTTGGAGCGCCGATCTGCACTTCGCGGGTCTGTGCGGCGAGTCCCGCAATACCCTTGCCGAGGGGCACTCGCTGCCCGACCAGGATCTTCTCGGACGCCGCGCTGCCAATGGTCATCGCAAAGACGAGGTCCTTCCTTTTCTCGTCAAAAACAAGGAGAGAACCCTCCTCAGCGCCGACGAACTGTGCTCCCATCTCAACGAGCAGGCGCAGCACCGCTTCTTCCGGGGTCTTGGAGGAAATTCCCAGATAAGTATCAAGGACTCGATTTGATCTCGCCATAGAGCCAAGCCTTTCAGAGGCAATACTGCGCCTCCCGTCGGGCAGCGACAACCACTTTCTATCGGCGTGAGGGTTCGCGTGGAAGATTCATGGCCGGGAGTTTCCGGTTGACACCCCGGGCTGCGCAGACTCTCATCGCACACGATGTCAAAGACAGGCGCAAGCAAAGGCGTCGGGAAGTTGAGCGAAGCCGTCATCGGTTTCGCCGCGACACGGCCGGAGGAGTTGTTCTTCCAGATTCGGAAAGGCGAACGCCCCCGACAAAAGGCGCATGCGTGTGACAGCCGTTCTCAATCATGGCCGCAGTGCTTCGTCGTGCGGCTCTCAGACCGTTGCAACCTCGCATGCACCTATTGTTTCGATGCAGCCAACAGCGCGCGGCGGCAGGACATGGATTTGACGACAGCGCGGCAGATTGCCGATTACATCCTTCGGGTTCCTGGCTCCAAGCCGGTGATCTCGTTTTTCGGCGGCGAGCCGCTCGTGAATTGGAAGACAGGCCGGTTCCTTCTCGAAACCCTCCGCAGGGAAGGCAGCGCCAAAGGGAAGGATCCTTACTTCAACGTCATTACCAACGGCACGTTGATCACGCCAGAGCTGGCGAGGGAACTGGTTGCCGATGATATCACCGTGCAGATCAGCATCGACGGGTCCCGGCAGGACCACGATCGATACCGGCGTTATCCCAACGGAGCCGGCTCGCATCAGGCGACGCTTGGCGGACTGGAGTTGTTGCGCGCGGCCAGCCCAAAAGCCAGGGTGGATGCGCAGGTCGTACTTACGCCCGGCAACGTAAACATGACCGGGATTGCGGAAAACCTGAAGGCAGCAGGATTTCGCCGCATCAAGTTTCTTCACCTCAGCGACAGTGAAGGCCGAAAGAGGGTTTGGCCTGCGTCAGCCGTGCGCAGGTTGATGCAAGGGCATGAGAAGTTCTACAGGTATTATCTCCAGTCTGCCATCAATGGACATCCGGAGGTGGACATGGGCTTCGCTTACCTTGTCGCCTCGCAACCCGAAGGACCCAAAGGCCTGTGCACATGCGGGTTGTATGAGATCTGCATCGGCGCGCGCGGCGACATCTACCCATGCCCGCGGCTCTACGGCCACCCCTCCGTCCCGACGCTTGGCAATTGTGCCACGATCGACCCGGCAGCGCCGCTGAACGTTTCCCGGCCCGCACCATCGCCGGATTCCGAATGCGCGCGGTGCTGGGCCTACGACTGGTGTGGCGGCGGTTGTTCGTTTCAATGCCAGAAGTGCGCGCTCATGCCGTCTGGACGGAGCACCGTCACCCAGAGACTTTGGTGTGACCTGATGCGGGCGCGATTCGCGCGCGCAGCGATCACCTATCGACTGTTGCGGCAGTCTTACCCGAAGTGCCTGGAGTCGATTCAAATGCTCTTCAGTGACGGGTCCGTCGCGTGAGGGACCACGTTGCGCGCTGCAATGATCGGTGTTAAGTTGGCCCTGCTGATTCGGTAACAAGGGCCGGAGCAAAACGCGGCAGGAAGGACGGTTGAGAAGATGAGCAAGAAGACAACCAAGAAGACCACCAAGAGAACTGCATCAGTCAAGGTCGTCGCGGATGGGTCAAACTGTGTCACGCTGGTTTTCCCCGAGGGACCAGTCCTGAAGGGCAAGAAGAAGCTCTCGATCAAAGACGTGGCCAAGGTGCTGAGCGCCGTGGAAACCGGCGAGGTTTCAGGACAGTGCTATCTCCACGCTTTCAGGCACAGGATCGAAGTGCGCACCCCGACCGCGATCGGTGGTGTGCGCGGTTGATTGAGGGTTGAACAGGACGACATCGTCCCGCGCAGTGATGGCATCTAAAGCAGGGTGTCTCCTGCCCTCGCATTTGGTTATGCCATGAAGGGGTTTCCTGCATGGCCGGCCTTGAGCAACGGCGCATGGCCGCTATCGTTGACGAAAGCGGGCAGCGTCTGCATGAGTATCCGATTTGCGAGAATATCTTCCCGATAGCCGATGGCTCGATGGAAGTCGGCGAGTCCGTTCTCCACCCGCTCGATGCTGCGTTTGCTCTTGGGCTCGTCATATCTGAACCTGTTGGACAAGCACGACTCCCTGGTCACCGAACGGATTCCAAAGGCGTCCGGGGAGTTAAAAACGTCTGACCTGTAGAGAAGTTGGAAACGGTTCAGACTGAAGGTTGTCTTGGGAACGTTCCGAACCAGATCCCCAAGGAAGTTGAGCGTTCGCCGGCATTCTTCAAACGTCTCACCCGGGTAGCCGTAGATCATGCAGTAGTGGTTGTAAATGCCGCGCGCCGCGGAATCGCGATGGATCTGCTTTGCCAGTGAACGATAAATCTTCCCAGTCAACGGGGTCTTGTTCATCCGCCGCAGGGTGGCGTCGTTGACGGACTCCAGACCGAAGATCAGTTCGGCGCATCCTCCGTCCGCCACTGCCGCGATGCGGCGGGCATCCCATCGAGTATCAATCCGGGTCCGAAGTGACCACTTGACTTTAATGCCGGCATCCGAGACGATGGCCGCCAACGACGTTGCGGCTTCCGGGTCAATTCCCTGATCGCAGAAGATGAGAATCGGGGAGATCTTTGAAAGCTGCCGCAGGCTGGCGGTCCACTTCGTCGGATCGTCGGGTTCCCTGTCCAAATCGCCGGACCGCCCGCGATGTCGGCTGTTATGCCGGCAGAAGGCGCATTGGTTCCAATAGCAACCCCGGGAAGAGAGCCGATACAGGGTCACCAGTTCGGGGGAGAATATATGGGAGCGTTGGCGATCCGCCTCTTGGCGCAGGCGCACGAAATCCAGATCATCAACGGTGTTGCTTCGGTGATGCTGCTTGCCGCCACCGAATACGCCCTTCCCGCCAAAACGATGGAGGTTCTCAACCCTCATCCCCGCCTCCCCTTCGGCCAGTTGGTTGAACGTCTCTGCCAGACCTTCCTCCGCGACTACGACGCCGTCAATCTGCCGGAGGACATCCGCATACTGACCGCTATGTTCGATCAGGCAGTCAATCGCGTTGTTCTCCCAACTATGGCCATGAATGAGCACGGTGGCGCCGGGCCGCCGGAATCGGTCACTCAGGATGCCGAGATGCACAATATCAGTGTAGCTGTAGGTCACCGCGCTAACGATGTCTGCGTCGAATATCTTCCGGATCGTCTTCGAGCGTGCCCGGTAGAAATCCATGATCGGATTCCGATCACTCCGGGCGTAGGCCAGAATTTTTTTGAGAGAACGCCGTGGTTCGTAGCACAGACCGTAGATCGACAGCTCCTGCAGGTTTCCGTCACTAAATTGCCTCAAGAGATTGCTGGCCACGGCCAAATATCCGCCGAGGCTGGAGATGGCTGCCAGGTATCGCTCCGGGTCATAAAAAAGTTTTCGGTCTTGGAGCGTGGCGATGACACCGGAGTCAACAACGGTTGTCAGAAACTTGATCTGCGGGGAGGCTGTTCTGCCGAGGTGTTTTCTCAGGAATCCAATGAAGTCGGGGGAGAGAAGATAATCCCAGAAAAGCAGATTGAGGTTTTCAAACCGGACTTCGTCCTGAATTCTTCGGTTCAGGAGGGTGAATTCCGGATAGGCATAGAAGGTCGTCGGAAACCGGCCCGGCAATACGATTGACTGGATCATGGTTTCTTCGGCTGACGCAGAGACCTACCGGGAAGTCGCAACGAACATTCCCCATGGCATATCCGGCCCTGCGGCAATGAACCGGGTTCGGAATCCGTGTCTCGCCAGGAACTCCTTCAAAACGCCCCCGTGCCGTTTCGCGCCGAGGTCGTGGTATTCGCCAACGATTCTTCGTATCCGGGAGAGAACTCCACCGGGCGCGGAAAGCAGGATGTCGTATTCAGCGCCTTCGCAATCGAGCTTCAGAAAATCCACCTGCTTTATCCTGAACCGGGTGAAGATCTGTTCCAGCGTAATCGCGCGAACCCTCTCAGTCCTGCGCGGTCTTCCCGTCGAGGAATTCCAATTCCGGTATTCCGGCCGGATGGAATGAATCCCGCCGTGGAACCCACGGTAGAGGGTCACGTGCTTGCTGCGGCCATCCGAGACCGCATAGTGGTGGGCCGAGATGCCTTTGAAGTGATTGCTCCGGACATTCTCAGCCAGCGCCAGAAAATTGTCAGACGCGGCCTCGAACGCAAGAATCCGCGCCGAAGGAACTCTCGATGCCACCCAAATCGAGAACAGCCCGACGTTGGCTCCGATATCAAGCACGGTATTCCCCGGCTTGATTCGAAATTCAGCCGAAGGCAGATAACACCGGGAGTTGACCACCTCGGCGAACATGTCCCGGAAGGGGACTTCCGGCGGAGCCGCCAGCAGGAGTCCGTTGGAGAGGCGAAAGTAATTCTTCGAATCCAACTTCAATTGATGAGTACGCTTCATTCCATGACTCTTTTTTTGGCCGCCGCCCCGATGCTAGCCTAGCGAGGGGTCGCTTCAAGTAGAATGTTCCCGTGTTCTTGCACGCAGGTCGTGTTCGCACTTTGCCACTTACTGCTTGACGCGCGATGGGCCTCAGCGTAGTGGCTGGATGCAGTAACGTATAACAACGCCGGGGTCTGCCGGCTATACGCCCCGTCCTCAGGTTACCGAGTGTAGCGAAGTCAGTCTTGAAGGAATACAAACTATGAGCAAAAAGACCGTCAAGAAAGCTGCATCAGTCAAGGTGGTCGCGGATGGATCCAACTGTGTCACGTTGGTATTCCCCGAAGGAACGGTCTTGAAGGGAAAGAAGAAGCTTTCGATCAAGGATGTGGCCAAGGTGCTCAGCGCTGTCGCAACCGATGAGGTTTCAGCGCAATGCTACCTCCACTCTTTGAAGCATAAGTTCGAAGTGCGTACTCCGAGCGCGATTGGTGGCGTGCGCGGCTGATCGTGAGTTGAACAGAACGGCGTTCGAAGCACGACGCCACTCTGTCAGGGATGGCGCGCGACCGGGCGCGGTTCGAGCATGGCGGGCGCGACCGTCCACGAAATGATGGGTTGTTGGCAGGAACTGCACGATGAGCAAGGGGCTTGAATCGTCCGCAGATGCATGGGTTCCGTCGCGATTTAACATGGCGGTGGATATTCCTCGCGGCCGCAAGGCGGTGTTCAACAGCCTCAGCGGCGCCTTGATTGTCGTCCCCGCCCCGGTATGGCGGCGTTATTTGAAGGCTGGTTGCGAGGTCCATGCACGTCCCCATGCTGCCTCCGATATCCTGGGCACACTGTGCTCGAAGGGGTTGCTGATTTCCAAGACGGTCAACGAACTTGATTTGTTCCGGTTGCGCGACCAGACAGCCCGTTTCAGTGACAAGAAGCTGGTGGTGACCGTCCTGCCCACGCTGGCCTGCAACCTGAGCTGCCGCTACTGCTTTGAAAGCGGCGTCCAAGCGGCAAAGCACGGCAAGATGATGCCGAGCGACCGTGAAGAGGAGATTGTTCGTCACATTGCCATGTCCGCACAGGGCAAACGGGCGCTGGAGATGAGTTGGTTTGGCGGCGAGCCGCTGCTGACCGCCGAAACCATTGCCCGAATCAGCGCGCGGCTGATCCCGGCATGCGATCAGGCCGGCGTGATGTTCTCGGCGGTTCTGGTCACCAATGGGATGCTGTTGAATCGGAACGTCGTCCGCCAGCTCCAGAAGTGCCGCCTGAAATTCATCCAAGTGACCGTGGACATCCCTGCCTCGGAAAAGCGCGACCGGCAGGGCCGTGAAACTGCGGGACGTGTGTTGGACAATCTCGCGCTGGCCGCGCAACGGTTGCCGGTGTATCTGCGCATCAACATCGTCCGCGATGACAAAGCCGGTTTCGATGCGCTATACGAACAGTTGCGCCAGCGCGGGCTGCACCGCCATCTTCAGGCTCTTTTTTTCGCCTATGTGTTTGGCCCGGAATGTGGCGGGCGCGACGGCCACTTCGCAGCCATGACGTACCCGGCCTACGCCCGAATCGCGGCGCGGGAGCGGCAAAAGGCGCGGGCGTTGGGCCTGCCGGTGCAGGCCGATTTCCGGCCATCGCAGGTTGGATGCATCGCCACGGATCGCTTCAGTATGGTGATTGGTCCGGACGGCCGGCTCTTCAAGTGCACCGAGGACGTGGGCATGGCGGAGCGGGCTTACGGGTCCATCGAACCGGGCAGTCCCGTAAGGCTCGACAATCTGATGCCGTGGCTGCTCTATGACTGGTCACAGGATCCTCGATGCGTCCGATGCCCGATTCTGGCGGAATGCAGCGGCGGCTGTCCCCACATCCGGCGAGTCCAGCCGCGGCAGCTTGAAGCGATGCGCTATTGTGAAGGCCATCTTCTGGAGATCAAAGACCGCATTCGCGAGTGGGCAATCAACAACCTCGACCGCAGCCCCCACCGCGGGTCTGCGATCGTCGAGTTGACCGGCAGGGAGGCGGTGCCCGCCTGATGAGATCGCGCCTCGATTCCTGGTTTACACTGTGGCATCCGCACTACCGCGGCTACCTCGTCGAACTTGCGGTGGTCGGCGCGCTCGCCTCTGCTCTGACGTATGCGCAAAACGATCTGCTGGGCCTCCTGACGTTGTCGCTCGGTGCAAGCGGGGAATCGGAGAGTAGCGGCACGGGTGCAATCGCACTGCTGAAGAAACTTTCGGTTCACCTCCAACTCGGTTTGCCGCTGCTGGCCTTGGTGTCTTTTGTCACGGTCCGATTGGTTTCAGGCGCCCTGGAGTATTGGAAAACCTACGCGACGGGCCGGCTCGGCATCCGTTCACGAGATGATTTGGAGACGGAAATCCTGCTGAACCTCCTGAACAAGGACGATTCGTTTTTCAGCCGGCATTCGCCCGCTGAGACGGTCAACAGGCTGGCCGTGGACCTTTACCGTGTCAGCGACCGGCGACCCAACATGATGAAGGTTTGGTGGAGCGTGTTGCTGCTGGCAGGCAATCTTGTTTTCTTCAGCCTCCGGGATTGGCGGCTGGCCGCCGTGGGGGCGGTGGCTTGCGTCGCCGGCGCGCTGTGGACCCTGCGCGCGACGCGACCGGTGAAGCAGATGGACGAACATTACCTCGAGCAGGATGACCGGATCAAATCCCGCTTCGAGGATTTTCTGCGGGCTGCGCCGGAGGTTCAGGTGGGGCATCTTTACCAGAAGATCCGGCATCACTTCACGGGCTTGCTGGGCACGCGAAGCGAGACGTTCTTGAAGTATGTCCGGCTGAACAGCAGCCTGCGGCTGGCCAACGTCATTGCCTATTTGCTCGCGTTTGTTGCGATGATTCTCGTCGTCGTCTACATGCGCAAGACCGGCAACGCCAGCGCCGCGCTCGCTCTTGTGCCCGTGGTGGTCTGGGCTCTGCCGGAGTTGTTCCAGGAGGCATCCGAACTGGTTTTCCTCCGGCTCGAGTTTCAAATCGCGAGGGTCAGCATGGGGCGCTTGCTGGAATACGAGGCGCAGGAAACCGTGAGCGGTGGTCCTGTGACAGCCGCATCAACCGGACCGGCGGCCGCCATTGACATCGAGGGCACAACCTGCCGATACACCAACCCCGACGGAACCCAGCAGGGCGGTGTGGTGGATGTGACCGCCAGCTTCTCGCCCGGCCGGTGGATCGCCATCGTCGGAGGCGCCGGATCGGGAAAATCCACGTTGCTAAAGCTCTTGCTCGGTCGTCTGAAACCGCAGGCGGGCTCCATCCGCTATGGACAGGCATCGCTTGACGCGATGACAGGCACCGATCGCGCGGCGATCTTCTCGCTCATGCCACAATCCCTCGCGCTGCTCGATGCGAGCATCCGCCAGAATATTTTCTTCGGCAGGCCCGCCGACGACAGCGCCGCAGTCGAAGGCGCTCCGCTGGCCGCGGAAGACATGGATGTGATTGAGCGGACCGGCTTGGGCCGCATTTGCAGACTGAAAGCGCTCGACATGTCACCCGGGATGTCGCCCGGCCACGCGGCCATCGCGCCGGCTATCGTGGCGGCGAGGCATCGTCTGCGCGAACGGCTGCGCGAGGCTTGCGAGATTGTCGTCCAGCCGTATGAGGACGGCCACGCCGACGGTGGACACTGGTTGCTGGAGAGCCTGCTTGCCGGACGGTGTGACCGCGAACGGGCAGTCGGGTTGTTGCTCGACAAGTCGGGAAGGCGAAAACTGCAATCGCTGCCGCAGACGCCGCTCGGCAACGCACTGGTCGCGCAGGCACGCAAACTCCTCGAAGGGAACCGTCAGCTTCTTGGCATCTCCAACTATCACGTCTACTTGCAACTGTCCCCGTATCCCCTCGATGAGGTTCTCTGGCATCTGCGCTCTTCAAACTTGGGAGCCACCCAGCAAACCTCGTTATCTCCCGACCAGGCGTTGTCCCTGTGCATCGTGGCGCTGACGGCTTCATTGGCCGAGATGACCGACGATAATCAGACGGCCAGTCTGCTCAAGCCCGAGAGCCGGCAGCTCTTCGCAACAGAGGTGGAGGATTTGAAACAAATGCTCGGCGATGCGTGCCTGCAGTATGCCGGTGACCGCGTGCATCCGCACCTTACGTGGCGCGAGAATCTTCTCTTCGGCGTTGTGGACGTTCGTAACAGCCGCAGCAGCCGGTTGGTGGATCAGACCATGCTGGACTTTGTCGGGCAGGAAGGCCTGAGAGATACGTTCACGCAACTGGGCCTTGAATTCAATATTGGCCGGCTCGGAGGCAATCTCTCCGGCGGCCAGGGCCAGCTTGTGGCCCTCTGTCGTACCCTGCTGCGGCGCACGCCCGTGTTGATCGTGGACGAGCCAACCTCGGCGCTGGATCCCGCCAGTCGCGCGGCCGTGGCGGCGTTGTTGAAGGAGTGGAAGAAAGAGCGGATCGTCATCGCCGTCAGCCATGACGTGGAGTTCATTCGAGCCGCCGACGAGATCAGGCTGATGGACGGTGGCCGGTTGATGGCCGCCGGGACGTTCGAGGAACTTGAGCGAAATTCGGAAATTTTCCGCAGAACGATCAAGCACACATGAAAACCTCCGCTCTCACCGTGGCCGCGCGGACACAAATCCTGAGCACTTGCCCGTTGTTCGCGGGCATTCCTGCCGCCGACCGCGCACTGCTCGCGGAGATGATGGAAACGGAACGTCTGCGCGCGGGCGAGATTCTCTTCGAGGCCAGCGACCCGTCCGACCGCGTTTACGTCGTGAGCGAAGGACGGCTGGTCGTGTGCCTGCCGAACGAATCGCAGCCTGTGCGCACCCTTGGCCCCGGCGATATCATCGGTGAGTATGGAATGTTTCTGAACTGCGGCCATAGCGCGACCATCCGGGCCGAGACGGACGCTGCGCTGGTGTCGTTGGACTACACCCGATTCCGTTCGTTCCTGCTTCGATTCCCCGAAGCGGCGCTGGTATTGCTCCGAACCACCGTCGAGCGGCTTGTCGCGGCAGAGAGCCGGGCACGCAGCAGCTCGCACACGTGAGATAGCAGCCAATCCCGCCTTCGTAGTTCTTCGGATCCCATCCGTGCAGACTGTCGCGGTTGATTGTGTGCTGGATTTGCACTGGATCGTCATTCACTATGGCTTGAGAATTGCAAACACCGGCCCAAGAGAACAACCATGAATAAACTCTTCCTTGCTGTCACTGTCCTACTGCTCGGTTCGCAAGCGACGTTCGCCGCAGAGCCTTGGCCCGCGTGGCGGCGTGACGGCACGGGTGTTTCCAACGAAAAGAATCTGCCTGTCGAGTGGAGCGAGACCGAGAACGTCGTCTGGCGCACGCCGCTGCCGGGTGAAGGCAATTCGTCGCCGATCATCTGGGCCAACCGCGTCTTCGTCACCGCCGCGCTGGATGAAGGGGCCAAACGGCTGGTCCTCTGCCTCGACGCTCGAAATGGCAAGGTCCTTTGGAAAACAGAACTCCTGCCCGACGCCAAGACGCTTCTCTATCCGAAGACCGGCTTCGCCGCGCCCACTCCCACGACTGACAGCAAGCGGGTCTTTGCGTTCTTCGACAGCCCCGGTCTGGTGGCCCTGGACATGCAAGGCAAGGTGGTTTGGAAGCGTGCGCTGGGACCGTTCAAGGCCGTGTATAATCTGGGCACCTCCACTGTCCTCTACAAAGACATGGTCATTCAGTCCTGCGACCACAAAGGGGAGGCCTTCATCGCGGCCTTCCGGCAAAGCGATGGATCGGAGTGCTGGCGCACGCCGCGCAAATCGAGCGGGTTCGGCCACTTCGGCACCCCGATGTTGATTCAGGTTCAGGGCCGGCCTCAACTGGTCGTGAACGGCGAGGTAGTCGCCTCCTACGATCCCGACACCGGCA
The DNA here is from genome assembly GCA_016235595.1 of Verrucomicrobiota bacterium. Taxonomy (GTDB): domain Bacteria; phylum Verrucomicrobiota; class Verrucomicrobiia; order CAIQCK01; family CAIQCK01; genus CAIQCK01. The sequence goes on along the minus strand of JACRJX010000029.1, from coordinate 417,248 downwards.
AGGAACTCTGGTCCTGCCGCGGCATGAAAGTATGCGTGGGTCCCAGCACCGTCTTTGGCCACGGTTTGGTCTATGCTTCTTCCGGCCGAATCGGACCGATCATGGGTATTGACCCCAGCGGGCACGGCGACGTGACCGAGACGCATGTCCGCATGAATCTGACGACCGGCGGCCCTTACGTTCCGTCGCCCCTGATGTATCCCCACCTGATGGTGCCGGGCGACAACGGCAAGATGCTCTTCTACGGCGCGAACCACGAACTGGTCGTGGAAGGACAGGTGCGCGACCACTTCTCCTCCTCGCCGATCGGAGGCGACGGAAAAATCTACTGGTGCTCGGAGCGGGGCAAGACTTACGTGATCGATGCTGCCGCGCTGACAGCTACTCCACCGGCGGTCAAGGTGCTGGCCGTCAATCAGATCAAGGGAGTTTGTCTCGCCAGCCCGGCAGTGGCCGGCGGCCGGCTCTTCATTCGCACACTCGAAGCTCTCTACTGCATCGGGAAGGATCGCGCGCCGGTCGTTGCGCAAACGACCCAGACCCTGACCGGAACGTTCGTGGAGTTGCGCAAACGATTCGATGATCATCAGGCCTTCTGGCAGAACGAGAAGGAAGCGCAAATCCGGCTGGAGGCTGTCGAAGCGATTGGCAAACTCGACGATCCGGAGGTCATCCCGTTCCTGCTGCACGTGGCCGTGAAGGAAGCGCACTGGGACATCTGCGAGGAGGCCGCCAAATGCCTGGCTCGCAAAGGCACGCCGGCGATTGATTCGCTCATGACGCTCGTGCCCGACTCGCGTCCGTTCATCCGGACTATCGCGATCAACGAGCTTGGGCGCATGAAAGTCGCCAAGGCGGTTCCGGGTTTGATCAAAGCACTGCGCGACAAGGAGCCGCTCGTGCGCAGCGCCAGCCTCCAAGCACTGACCAGGATTGGCCTGACCGAGACGCCCGATTTCCCGCAGATCATCACCGCGATGGTCGCAACCCTATCCCCAACCGAAGAACCGGTGGTCCGTCAATCGGCGTTGGAAGGCTTGGCCGCTTTGGGCAGCAAGGTAACCACCCAACGCCGCGAGGTCATCGAGGCGCTCACCGCGGTTGAGGCAGGCCCGAATCCCGGTCTGGCTCAGAAGGCGCGCCAGATGCTCTCTCCCGACGGCGTTTACCATCGCTAATCTCGTCCCGGTGCCGGCGCGCCTGCCGTCCGGCCCTGAGCCTGATACGCCAGCAAGCCTGTCCTTTTCGGACTGTGCAAGAAGCTGCGAGCGCGGGCCGCTTGCCACAGAACACTACTGTTTGCCAACTGGCTTCGCTTTATTGATGTTCGTCGGGGTGGCCTTGGGTGTTTCGGCCGCTTCCTTCGTAGGAGTGTCTGTCGCGAATCCTTCGATGGTATTGTCCAGAAGCTTGATGTCGCGCGTTTCCTTGCCCAGCCGCACAGCACTGCGATGCGCCGTTCCGCGCGTCTCAATGATCGTGTTCCTGGCGATCACGATGGATTCGGTGGCGCCTTGCACGTCAATCGCAATGCCCTTTTCGTCGCCGCTGTCCACGATGCGATTGTGTTCGATCCGGTTGCGATGGCCGGCAAAATCTTTGCCGCGCTCGGGACGGAACAATACGCCGACACTCTTGCTGCGGAGGATTTCGTTATCGCAAACGAGGTTGTCGGTGTCGCGGTGGCCGATGGAGACGCCCACCCGGTTGCCGATGAGATGGTTCTTTTCGGCGAGGCCGTATTTCACGCCCCAACAGAAGAAGATGCCGATGTCATTTCCTTCGATCCGGTTGTTACGGATGATGGGTCGTTGCGAACCGGAGCCGGGATGCAAGCCAAGGCCGGTGTTGTTCAGGCTGGCGCTGTTCTCCACCACGACGTCGTGGCAAATCTGCCAGCTGATGCCGTCGCCATTGTAGTTGCGGGCCGTGACGCCGCGGATGGTGATGCGGTTGCAGTCTTGGAGAAAGATGCAGCCGGCATAGTTGCCATCGAGGTTCTCGTTGTTCGTCCGGTTGCCATCCAGGGTGATGTTCTCAATGGCGATATCGGAAACGTTGTCGCCACTCAGCAGCGGGAACAGCGTGGACACTCTCGCCTCGCCGATTTGCCAGAGGTTCTCCCGCGGTGCGCGATCAAGCTTGAAACGGTTGCCGCTGCGGGCCACCAGCGTTCGTTTGACGATCGTCCGCCCGGCTTTGGGCTTGTCCTTTGCGAAGAGCGCCACGCCATCGCCCACTTCAAAACCCGTGGCATCGGCGAGCGTGATTTCCTGATCATACCAGTCCGTGTCGGCAACGAGCTTCGTCGTGACCGACGGCTCTTTGAGCAAGATGCTGTCGGTGCCAGACCCCACGAGCCGGATCCGGGACTGGAGGACCAAAGCATTTCGCATCCGATAGGTGCCCGGCAGCACCTTGACCGTGCCGCCGCCGAGCCGCGCCACATAGTCCACGGCCGATTGCAGCACACGATCCGACGTGCCAATCAAGTCCGCCTTCTCCGGGCCAACAGTGACAGTGAGCCGTTGGTCCCATCGAGGCTCGGCAACGGTATCTCCAGAGGTGGCGCGAGGATGAGTGACGGGCGGGCGTTCCGCTGCCATCAACATGTTGACGCACAGGAGAACCGCCACGAACGAGGTTGCCGGGAAGACGCGGGAGGTTGTCATGAATCTGTCGTTTAGTCCCGGAACCGGCGCGACACAAGACGAAATGCGCGCAACAAACATACTTGTCTCAGCGGCAGACCCGCGTTAGTTTCGGCCTCGCAGCGGTGAGAACGAAACCCGTGCGACAGTGAGAACAAATTAAGCGGAGACAAGCATATGGCAAAGAACATCGGTCGGCGTGGATTCCTGAAAAATTCCCTGGCAGTGGGTGGCGCGGCACTGGCGTTCCGCAGCATGGAGGAACGAGTCCTGAGCGCAGAGAGCGCAGCGGGCAAAGCGTCAGCTCCATCTGCCTCGACGGTCGCGCCGCTGGAGATTCCGAAGGGGAAGATCAAGAACCTCGAAATCAGCCGCGTCATTTGCGGCGGCAACCTCATCGGCGGCTGGGCGCACAGCCGTGATTTGATCTACGTCTCGCCGCTCATCAAGGCCTATCACACGGACGAGAAGGTTCTGGAGACTTTCCGGTTGGCCGAGAAACGCGGCATCAACACCGCGCTGACTAACCCCGTCTCAAATCGTGTCATCAACACCTACCGCAAAGAAGGCGGCAAGATGCAGTGGATTTCCGACTGCGCCGCTGGAGACCTCAAGGATGCCATCAAGAACTCCATAGACACCGGCGCGGACGCCGTCTATGTCCAGGGCGGCAAGTGCGACAAGATGGTCAAGGACGGCCAGATGAAGGCGCTTGAGTCCGTGATGAGTTTCATGAAGGACCAGCTCGTGCCGTGCGGCCTCGGTGCACATAGTCTGGATACGGTGCGTGAATGTGTCAAAGCCGGGTTCGAACCTGATTTCTGGGTCAAGACGCTCCACAAGGACGACTACTGGTCAGCAACACCCCAGGACAGCCGCCGCGCTTTCGACGAGATCAGCGGTTCCAAGAAGGAGCACAATCTGCATCACGACAACATGTGGTGCACCAACGCACAGGAAACCATCGCCTACATGGCCACGCTGAAGAAACCGTGGATCGCCTTCAAGACGCTTGCCGCAGGCGCGATTCATCCGCGGAACGCTTTCCAGTGGTGCTTTGAGAATGGCGCAGACTTCCTCTGCGTCGGTATGTTTGATTTTCAGATTGTCGAAAACTCCGAAATTGCCGCGAAGGCGCTTGCTGCCGTCACGAAAAAAGGCCGGGCGCGCGCGTGGATGGCCTAGAGGGTGTAATCATCCGCGAAAGAGTCGTGGAGAAATGAGCCGCATCCACGGCGTTTTGTGATTTCGGGAGGAGAGTACTGCTGTAAGGGGTACTCGTTCTTTTCCGCCAGACAGGGACGCGTCTGGCCGACGGGAGGCTTTTTGCTCTCGGTTGTATTAATGAATGAAACCGAATGTTAGCATGTTCATGCTAGTATCCAGACTGGGACTGTTTTGATATGAGTATTTACGCAAGCAACAGGATGAAAACATCGTTGATCTCAGCGGCCGTATTCGTGGCAGTCTTGGGCGGCGTGTTACCGGGACAGGCGCAGGATCCTTTTATCGGCCTCGGCGGCGGTGTGCCGGAAACCCCGATTGATAAATTCGTTTTCCCCAAATTGGCGCAGATAGGCGTGCACCCTGCCATGTGTTCCGATGCGGTTTTCATCCGGCGGGTTTTCCTGGATATGCTCGGCACGGTGCCCACCGCCAAAGAAGCCAGAGAGTTCATCCAGAGCACGGATCGCAACAAGCGCCGCGTTTTAATCGATCGCGTCCTGGAGCGGGATGAGTATGCCGACTACTGGGCAATGAAGTGGAGCGATATCCTGCGCGTGAAGGCGGAGTTCCCGGTCAACCTGTGGCCCAATGCGGCGCAATCGTACCATCGCTGGATCCGGGCATCGATGGCCGAGAACAAGCCTTACGACAAGTTTGTGCGGGAGATGCTCACGTCGAGCGGCAGCAACTTCCGCGTAGGGCCGGTCAACTTCTACCGGGCCGTGCAGAACAAGACACCGGAAGGCATTGCCATCTCGGCAGCGTTGGTGTTCATGGGATCGCGGGCCGAGTTCTGGCCGAAGCATTACTTGCCAGGGATGAAGTCTTTCTTCTCCCAGATCGGTTTCAAGGCAACGCGTGAGTGGAAAGAGGAGGTTGTTTTCTGGGATCCCACCAAGGTCACCAACAACGTCCCGCAGATGGCGACTTTCCCGGACGGCACTCAGATTCAATTGCCGGCAGATCGGGACCCGCGGGAGGTTTTCGCCGATTGGCTGATCAAACCGGAGAATCCGTGGTTCACCCTCAACATCGTGAACCGTATGTGGTCGTGGTTGTTGGGGCGCGGTGTCATTCATGAGCCGGACGATATCCGTTCGAACAATCCGCCAAGCAATCCGCCGTTGTTGACCTACTTGCGGAACGAGTTGGTTACATCCCGCTATGACATGAAGCACGTCTTCAAGCTGATCCTGAATTCCAGGACGTACCAGATCTCCTCGGTGGTCAGATACAGCAATCCCCAGATTGAAGCCAATTTCGGCGCCTATCCACTGCGCCGTCTGGATGCGGAAGTCTTGATCGATGTCATCAACAAGATCACCGGCACATCGGACTTGTATACCAGCGCCATCCCGGAGCCCTTCACGTTTATTCCAGACAACAAGCCTGCTGTGGCGTTGCCGGACGGCAGTATCAGCAGTTCATTTTTGGAGTTGTTTGGCCGTTCACCGCGCGCGACTGGCATGGAAAACGAACGGGTCTACAAACCCCTTCCCTCGCAACGGCTGCATCTGCTGAATTCGAGCCATATCCAGCGGAAGATTGAGGAAGGCCCCAAGATGAAGGCGCTGTTCGAGGGGAAGCGCAAGTCGCGAGAGATTGTGGACGATCTTTATCTGACGATCCTGTCGCGTTTCCCCAGCGGGGACGAGGCCAGGCTGGCAGAAGCGCATGCCAACTCCAAGGTTGTGAAGGGACAAGAGGGATGGATTGACGTCGCTTGGGCGCTGGTGAACAGCATTGAGTTTCTTTATCGACATTGACTTTGGCGGAACAGAGTTCGAAATTACATAGAGAGCCGGCCAGGCCGGGAGAAAAGAAAGGAAGTAACGTATGAGCACAGAACGCAACGAGAAATCCAAGTCATGGGTGGACTCATTGGGTATGCGTAGCAGCCCGATCTCCAGACGTGAAGCAATGCGCCGCACCATGATCGGCACGGCAGGGCTATGGTTGACGGACCGTCTGGCTCCCGGCGCTCTGGCAGCGGTGACACAACCGGCGGCCAAGGCTGCGGCGCCTGGTGTCAAGGTCAAGGCCAAGTCGGTCATCCAAATCTTCCTTTGGGGCGGCATGTCGCACAACGACACGTGGGATCCAAAACCGGATTCCGGCTACGATTACACCGGCGTGTTGAAGACGGCGATCCCGACCAAGGTGGACGGGATACAGCTCGGCGAGCTGTTCCCCGAGTTGGCGAAACAGACCGACAAGTTCTCGCTCATCCGCAGCATGACCCATCGCAACTTCGGCCATGAGACTGCGGCATACCTGATGCAGACCGGCCACATGCCCGGCGAACGTCTGGCTTATCCGAGCGTCGGCGCCGTGTTCGCGCTCTCCAAGAATGAAACCTACAAGGGATTGATTCCGCCCTTCGTGGTGCTGACCCAGCCGGCTGGCCGGTTTTCGGAAGCGGGCTTCCTGCCCGGCAAGTACAAGCCCTTTGCCACGGGCGGCGACCCGAATGCAGCCCGGTTCGAGGTGGAAGGTGTTGTCGCCAAGGGCATCACGGACGAACGGCAAAAGGCGCGTCGCGAGTTCCTCCAGAAGATGAACACGCTCGGCAATGCCATGTCGCATAATCAGCAAGTCGCGGCCTCAGCCGATGCTGAGAAACAGGCCTATAACCTGATTCTTGGCGAAGGCAAAGACGTGTTCGATCTCAGCAAAGAGAAGCCGGAACTGAGGGACAAGTATGGCCGGAACACGTTCGGCCAGGAGTGCTTGGTGGCGCGGCGGCTGGTGGAAGTCGGCGTTCCTTACATCGTCATCAACTACCCCGCAGGTTGGGATTCGCACAAAGACCATTTCCAGACCATGCGCCGACAGTGCCCGCAACTGGACCAGGGCTTGGCAATGCTCTTCCAGGATTTGTCAGACCGCGGTTTGCTGGAAAGCACCATCGTTTGGTGCAGCGGCGAATTCGGCCGGACGCCGAAGGTGGACTGGCAGCCGCCTTGGAACGGTGGCCGCGGTCACTACGGCAACGTCTTCACCGTGCTGACTGGCGGTGGCGGCTTCAAGGGCGGCCATGTGGTCGGGTCGTCCGACGACAAGGGTGAGGAACCGAAAGACCGACCAGTATATCCGGTGGACTTCCTCGGCAGCATCTATGCGCTGGCGGGCATTGATCCCAACGGCCTGCTGCCACATCCCTTGGGTATTGAGGCGAAGATATTGCCCCTTGGAGAAGAAGGCGTAAAATCCAATGGGATTCTAAAAGAGATTATGTAAGAAGGTAGATCGCAGCTGCCGACGCAAGGATAGCCGAGGCGAATGAATCGCCTGCGCATCCTTGCGTCGGCGAGCATTATTGTCGAAACGGAGTTCCTCATGAGCACATTCCGAAGGCAGGCAGTTCTGGGGTTGGTTGCATCGCTGGTATTGGCGTCGGGCGCATGGGCACAGACGAAACCGTATATTGGCTTCGTCTATCCCGCCGGCGGCCAGCAGGGCCAGACATTCCGGGTGACACTTGGCGGCCAGTTTCTGGATGGTGTGGACAGTGCGTTCGTGTCCGGCGAGGGCGTGAAGGCCAAGATCGTCGAATACAACAGGCGTTTGAGTCCTCAGGATATCATGCTGCTGAGGGAACAGCTGGACGAGTTGAAGAAGGGCGGAACGAAGGATGCCGAGACGAAACAACTCATCGCGAAGCTGGAGAAGAGAATAGCCGACTACGTTCTGAGGCCGCAGAGCGTCGCCATCTCCAATATCGTCATCGTTGACGTCACGATATCTTCAGACGCGAAACCCAATGAACGGGAACTGAGGCTGGGCACGCCACGCGGATATTCGAATCCGCTGGTCTTTCATGTGGGCCAGTTGCCGGAAGTCAGCGCGGAACCGATGTCCACCAGCCAGTTGCAGGTGCTCGGCAAAGAAGAGGAAAGCCTGCGCAAGAGAAGGCGCACCCTGGCGACACGTGCCAACACCGGCACTTCCGACATGATGAGCGGCTCGGAGTCGCGCGGCGGCATATCCGAAACCGAGGTGCGCATCCAGGTGCCATGCACCGTGAACGGCCAGATCGGTTCCGGCGAAATCAACCGCTACCGGTTCCAGGCGCGGAAAGGCCAGCGCCTTATCATCTCAGCCTTGGGACGGCAACTGATCCCGTATATCGCCGACGCCGTGCCCGGCTGGTTCCAACCGGTTTTGGCGGTTTACGACGCGAACGGGAAAGAAGTGGCGTATGGTGACGATTACCGTTTTAAGCCTGATCCGGTCGTTTTCTTCGATGTACCGAAAGATGGTGAATATGCGTTCGCCATCTATGACGGCATTTATCGCGGCCGCGAAGATTTCGTTTACCGCGTCACCATCGGCGAACTGCCGTTCGTGAAAAGCATCTTCCCGCTGGGCGGCCAGATAGACACCGCGCTGACCGTCGAGATGAAAGGTTGGAACCTTCCATCCACCCGGTTGACGCCGCCCACCAAGGGCGTCGAGCCGGGAATCTATCCGATCGGTGTGCGCAAGGAAGGTTTCTACTCCAATCGCGTGCTCGTGGCTTTGGACTCGTTGCCGGATTGTCTGGAACGTGAGCCGAACAACACTCCGGCCACCGCGCAGAAGCTGGCGCTGCCCATCATCGTTAACGGCCGTATTGACGTGCCGGGAGATTGGGACGTGTTCCAGATTGAAGGCCGCGCCGGCCAGGTGATCGTCGCAGAGGTGTCTGCGCGCCGGCTGGATTCCCCGCTGGATTCCGTGCTTAAAATCACCGACGCCGCCGGCAAACAGCTGGCGTACAACGACGACAACAACACGGATACCATCTCAAACCTGAAAGACGTTGACTGGGGTGTCAATACGCACCATGCGGATTCTTACATCCGCACGACCCTGCCCGCCAACGGAACCTACTATATTCACCTTGGCGCCGCCGACCGCGCCGGTGGTGAAGAGTATGCTTACCGCCTGCGCATCAGCGATCCACAACCCGACTTTGCATTGCGCGTTGAACCATCCTGCGTCGGCTTCCGCAGCAGCGGCGCCAGCGCTTCCGTCAGCGTTTTTGCCATCCGCAAGGACGGTTTCGACGGTGATATTACGCTGGGTCTGAAAGACGCGCCGAAAGGTTTTTCATCGTATGGCGCCACGATATCGAGCACCCAGCGGGTGGCGAACCTGACACTATCCACCTCCCTGGATGCCACAGAAGAACCTGTCGTCCTCTCGATCGAAGGCCGCGCCACCATCAATGGCAAGCAGATTGCCCGTGAAGCCGAGCCTTGCGAAGACCGGATGCAGGCGTTCCTCTGGACACACCTTGTCCCCGCAAAGGAATTCGTGGCATCAGTTTCAGGAAACCAGGAAACCGCCGCCACACCCCGAAGGGGCAAGAGGGGCAAGAAGTAGTCCTGGAAAACCAGAACCGGTTGTTCTGCCGGGATGACGCCACGGGATGACGTCATCCCCTCCGATTCGACTGCGGTGGCTGCGATAATCAGCGGCTACTTCTTCTTGCCGGCAGGTGGGGTGGTCGTTTCCGGCTTCTCTTCAATGTTGGCTTCGCACTCGGCGACCTTCCGGTCATACATGTCTTTGGTCAGCAATCCATCCTCGAGGAGTTTCTTGAGTCTCCTCAGGTGCTGATCGGCGCTCTTTCTGTCATACTTCTTCACCTCTTGGGCTGCGCTTCCGGTGGGAGCTGCTGCCATGTATTCGTCCCGGGTCAACTTGCCGTCCTTGTTCTTATCCTTCGCCTTGAACAATGTATCGGTCTTCGTCGGGTCGTTCTTGCACGCGGCCCGCCACTCGTCGAGGGTGATGCAGCCGTCGCGGTTGGCGTCGCACTGCTTGAAGTCCTTCTTGGCAGGATCTTCCGTGGTCGTTTTCTCAGTGGTCTTCTTCTTCCCCTTTTCCGCGGCACCGGCCACTGCGGCACAAAGGATAATGACGGCAAAAACTTTGATAATCGATTTCATCAGGCTCCGTGGTTTGAATTCGGCTGCTCAACTACCTGCATCACCCATACCATAACCGTATCCTACATTGCGGTCCAGACCCGTCAAAGTAAAAAAGTCGTCGGGGTCTGCCGGCGTCCCAACCACGACCGCCGGGCCCATGCCGCAGACGGAGATTTTTCTGGAAAGCGGCCGGCTGTTTGGTCAAACTGCGCGTCTGCTTCCAATTCATCAACTGCAACCCAACATGAAAACACTTCGCCTGGTCCTTCTGGTTCTGTTCACTGCCATCGCGCCGCTTGTGGCGCAACAAGCCCAGCCACCCGTGCCCGAGTTCAAGCCGATTCTTGCCGGCATGGAGCTGAAAGACGGCGACACACTCGTCTTCCTCGGCGATAGCATCACGCACCAGTGCCTCTATACGCAATATGTGGAGGATTTCTTCTATACGCGCTATCCGGAGCGGCGGATCCATTTTCACAACGCCGGCATCGGTGGTGACCGCGCGGCCGACGCGCTGGCGCGCTTCGACGACGACGTGGCGGCATTCAAACCGAAATACGTCACCATTCTTCTCGGCATGAACGATGGCAGCTACACGAAGTTTGAGCCGCAGATCTTCGAGACCTACGAGAAAGGCATGACCGAATTGCTCGACAAGATCGCAGCCATTGGCGCGATGGCAGTGCCGATGACGCCGACGATGCACGACTCGCGCGCCGCGCGAATACGCAAACCGGCGGAGCCTCGCGACACCTATTACAACGCCGTGCTCTCTTTCTACGGCACATGGCTGCGCGAGATCGCAGGCCAGCGTGGATTGGGCTTCGTGAACATGTGGGCGCCGCTTAACGATCTGACGATGGGAGAGCGCAAGAAGGACCCGAAGTTCACGATGATTCCGGACGCCGTCCATCCCGGTCCGGCGGGCCAGGTTGTGATGGCCGTGGCCATCCTTAACGACATGGTCCCTCGAAGCAGCGTCTCCGGCATCATTGTCCGCCAGCAGCCCAAAACGGGCAAATTCACTGCCGTGGGCATCAACGGCAAGGCCGCCGATCTTCAAGCCGGCGACGACAAGATCAGTTTCACCTTCAAGGCCAACGCGCTGCCATGGGTGCTGCCGGCCGAAGCGGCCGACGGTTACAAACTCACGCATGCGGGTCATCGCAACAGCAACGAGAAAATCACCGTCGGCAACCTCAAGCCGGGCAAATACGAGTTGCGCATTGATGGCGAACTGGTCGGCGCCTTCACCGATGCCCAGCTTGCGTTCGGTGTGGAACTGGAATGCAACGACAAGACACCGCAGTATCAGCAGGCGCTGAAGGTGGCCATGCTGAACAAGGAGCGCAACGACAAGGCCGTGCATCCATTGCGCGACGTGTGGCTCAAGCCGAAGATGATGCGTCTCCAAGCGGCCATGCTGGAGCGAAAAGGCAACAAGGACGCGGCCGCCGCCAAACGCGCCGAACTCGAGAAGTTCATGTCGGAGTTCAAACCGGCTGTCGCCGAGAAGATTGCGCTGGCCAAACAGTTCGAGGACCAGATTTACCAAGCCAATCAGCCTGTCGCGCGGAAGTATGAGTTGACGCGCATGCCCTGATGTCTGGAAAGTCGTCGAGGCCAGAAGATAGAAGCCGTGGATGCTGCCCGGACAGCCGTTGTTTCGTCCGGGCTGTAGAAATCCATTTACTTCGCCGCCGTTTCCCGTAAAGTATTGGCTGGTTTTCGCCAGAAGTCGGTTGCGGCGGAACCCTTGCGGAACAATACAATTATGGCCAAAGCAGATGCTGTCCAGTTGGAAGGCACGGTGAAGGAACTCCTCGCCGGCACGATGTATCGTGTCGAGTTGGAGAACGGTCACACCGTCCTCTGCCACATCTCCGGCAAGATGCGGCAGAACTTCATCCGCATCTCCCTTGGCGATAAAGTCACCGTCGAAGTCTCCCCCTACGATCTGACCAAGGGCCGCATCACGTTCCGCCACAAGTGACGCGAGTGTCAGCGCCTCAGCGGGCTGTTGTGGGGCGCGCTCCTTTTCGCAGACGGTCCGTCAGGCATTCGATGGCGGCCTTTAAGTCTTCGTCCGCCGCGACGTGAATCCACTCCACGCGTGCCTGATGGCGGAACCACGTGAGCTGGCGTTTAGCAAACTGGCGCGTTCGCGTCTTTACCAGCGCGATGGTCTCTTCCAGCGTGGTTTCACCGCGGAGATGGACGATAACTTCCTTGTAGCCAAGCGCCTGACGGGCGGTGGTGTTTTCAGCCAGGCCGCGCGGCAGGAGTGAGCGAACTTCATCCACAAGCCCGGCGCGGAACATCGCTTCGACGCGCATGTCGCAGCGGGCGTAGAGCTCTGCACGGTCGCGATCAAGGCCATGCATGAGCGGCAACCGGCTGGGGTCCCACTCGCGGCGCAGCTCGGAGTTCTTGCGGCCGGTGAGACGGCAAATCTCCAGTGCTCGGACCATGCGGCGGAAGTTGTGCGGACCGATGCGCCCGGCGGCTTCAGGGTCGATGCGGCGCAGTTCCTCCAGCACACACTCGCGACCCATCGCTTCGAGTTCGGCGCGAAGCGCGGGATCTGCATCGGGCGCTTCGCTGAGACCTTCGGTAAGAGCGCGCAAGTAGAGGCCCGTGCCACCAACGATGAGTGGTGTTTTGCCACGGTGCTGGATGTCAGCGATGGCGGCATTGGCAAGCGTAACGTAGCGGGCCACGTCGAACCGTTCGCTGACCTCGACCACGTCAATCAAGTGATGTGGCACGGCAGCGCGCTCGGCGGGTGACGACTTGGCCGTGCCGATGTCCATGCCGCGATAGACCTGCATGGAATCAGCGGAGACAATCTCGGCATCAAGGCGGCGGGCAAGTTCGAGGGCGGCGGTGGTTTTGCCGACGGCGGTTGGGCCAACGAGGAAACACGGGGCGTGTGGCATGCCGTCGCTCATGGCCGACCGGCTACTTGGCTGGAGGCGTGCCGAATTTCCGGTGCGGTGGCAATTCGGGAACGGCAGGTTTCGACGTGGAAGGCCAGAGTGTCACCAGCAGATAGAAAACAACGCCGACGCAAATGGCGCTGTCAGCGACGTTGAACGCCGGCCAGTAGCCAATGGTTTTGCCGAGATAGAAGAGGAGGAAGTCTACGACACTGCCATGCACAATACGGTCGGCAAGGTTGCCAAAAATGCCACCGACGATCATGCCAAACGCGATACGGTGCGGGAGGCTGATGACAGCCAGTGAGTGGCGCAACATCCACAATCCGAGCACGGTGAGGATGGAGAAGGCGGCGAGCAATGCGTTGCTGTGAGAGAATCGTGCAAACATGCCCCAAGCCGCGCCGCGGTTGAAGACGAGCGTGAGGTTGAAGAAGCCACCGAGAACGGGGATTTCCTGGTGCTCATGAATATGGCAAAGGACCAGCCATTTCGTCACCTGATCCAGGACAAACACCAACGCGGCGGTCAACGCCAGCACGTTCATAGCAGTTGCGAAACGCGAATTGCGGTCCGCAATCCGCAGATCAGACTATTCTTCTTCGTCGTCTTCGCCGGCTTCTTCGTTCATCTCGGCGAAAGTTGCGGTCTGGACCGCCACGCGCTTGCGGTTGCGCTCCGCTTCGGACTGGCAACGGACGCACATCCGCGCAAACGGCACCGCCATCAGGCGCTCCTTGGCAACCGGCTTCTCGCAGCTCTCACACTGGCCGTAGGTGCCGAGGTCAATACGCTTGAGGGCGCCCTCGATTTCATAGAGCGCTTCCTGTTCGCTGGAAACCAGGCTCAGGGCAAACTCGCGGTCGAAATTATCCGTGCCGGTATCGGCCATGTGAAAACTGTAGCCGGAGAGGTCGCCGGCCGTTTCGCGCGGGTTGTGACGGAGGTTCTCGCCGGCAAGGCCGCTGATCTGGTCAATGACGTGATCGCGCAGATCCAACAGCAATCGCTGATATTTCGCCATTTCGCCGCGCGCCTTCTTGACGCCGCCAGTGGTGTCGAGCGATTTGATGACCGTCGGCGGCTTCGCCGCCGGCTTTGTCGCATGCTTCGCCACGGGCTTGGTCGGGCTCGCCTTCTTCGTCAGTTTCTTTTTCATGCAGTCTTTCAGTTTAACTTCCCTAGCGTCTCTACCACGCTAACGCACCGCGCGCAAATCGTCGGATGTCCCGTGTCCTGACCTACGGACATCTCCCACCGCCAGCATCGGGCACATTTTTGGCCCAAAGCGGGCGCGACTTTTACGCTAAACGGTGCCTCACGGTCAAGCTCGATTGCCACTTGCGACACGATCAGCAGTGCCGGCAGTTGAGCTTCAAAATACTTTAGCATCGCCTGTGTTTCCGGATCCCCGCCGCTCAGCGTCACGGCTGCCTCCAACGACTTGCCGATGGTGCCGGCTGCGCGCGCCTTTTCCAGATCAACCGCGACGGCCTGCCGCAGCACCTGCAACCGCTCCCAGCGCGCTTCGAGTTCGCCGTCGAACAGCCGGTCGTCGTGCTCCGGCAGCAGCGCCAGATGCACGGAATCCAGCGCCTCACGACCTCCGCCAGGCCGCAGGTATTGCCAGACCTCGTCCGCCGTGAACGGCACCGCTGGCGCGAGCAGTTTGGCCAGCGCTGTCGCGATGCTGTGCATCACCGTCTGGCTGCTGCGGCGCTCGTGCGAGAGCTTGCCGAGCGTGTAAAGCCGGTCCTTCAAAATGTCGAGGTAGAATGACGACAGATCCACCGTGCAAAACTGGTTGACCCCATGATAGGCGCGGTGGAACTCGTAGCTCGCGTAAGCTTCGCGGCAGGTCTTGATCAACCCCTGCAACCGGCTCAGCGCCCAGCGGTCGAGTTCCTCCAGCTTCGCGGCCGGCACGGCGTCCTTCGCAGGATCGAAGTCGCTCAGGTTGCCAAGCAGGAAACGGAAAGTGTTGCGAATCTTGCGATACGTGCCCGCGACGCGCTCAATGATTTCCTCGCTCAGCGGCACATCGTTGCGGTAGTCCTCGCTGACCGTCCAGAGCCGCAGCACGTCCGCGCCAAACCGATTCACGTAGTTGTCACTGTCCTGCGGCTTGCCGTAGGACTTCGAGACTTTCTTCTTCGTCTCCAGATCCATCAGGAAGCCGTGTGTCACCACCGCCTTGAACGGCGCATGCCCTTCGGTGGCCAGTGCGGTCCAGAGCGCGCTCTGAAACCAGCCGCGATGCTGGTCGCTGCCTTCGAGATAAACGTCCGCCGGATACTTCAGTTCCGGCCGCGTGCGCAACACCGCGCGATGGCTGACGCCGCTTTCGAACCACACGTCGAGAATGTCGGCGGTCTTGTTGAATTCCGTCGGTCGTTTGCAGCGGGGGCACTGCACGCCGGCGAGCAGGTCGTTGGCGCTGCGCTTGAACCACGCATCCACGCCCTCACGCGTCACGAGCGCGACGAGTTGATCGGTATATTGTTTTTCCTCGAACATGAAACCGCACGCCTCGCACTTGATGACCGGGATCGGCACGCCCCAGTCGCGCTGGCGGCTGATACACCAATCGGGCCGCTCTTCGATCATGCCCTGAATGCGGTTGAAGCCCCACGCCGGCACCCACTTGACCTTCTCGATTTCGTGCAGCGCCTTGTCGCGGAGGTTCTTGTGGTCCACGTTGATGAACCACTGCTCCGTCGCTCGAAAGATGATCGGATTCTTGCAACGCCAGCAATGCGGATAGCTATGCGCGATTTCCTCCTCGGCCACGAGCGCGCCGATTTGTTTCAGGTGCTCGACAATTGGCCGGTTCGCCTTGAACACGTGCTGGTTGGCAAAGATGCCCGCGTCCGCCGTCAGCACGCCGGAATCGTCCACCGGCGACAACGTCGGCAGGCCATAGCGCCGGCCGGTGTCGTGGTCTTCGAGACCGTGGCCCGGCGCCGTATGGACACAGCCGGTGCCGGTATCGAGAGTGACGTAGGTCGCGAGTACGACGGGCGAGTCGCGCTCGATGAACGGATGCCGCGCCACGATGCCGTTGCCGTTGTTTGCTTCCAGCTCGCGGCCTTTGTGTTTCGAGATCACTTCGTAGCTGGTGATGCCGGCCTTCTGCGCCACGGCCGGCAGCAACGCCTCGGCCACAAGCCACGTCTCGTTGCCGACACGCGCCCAGACATAGTCGAATTCGGGATGCACCGCGATGGCAAGGTTCGCCGGCAGCGTCCACGGCGTCGTCGTCCAGATCACTACGAAGTGGCCCGGCCTGTCTTTGACCTGGAACTTCACATAGACCGATGTGGATTTGTGATCGCTGTATTCCGCCTCGGCAGTGGCTGCGGCGAGCGCGGTGCGGCAGGTTACGCACCAGTAAACCGGCTTTGTATCACGGTAGATGAACCCCTGGTGCCACATGTCGAAAAACGTGGCGACGATGGCCGCTTCGTATTCCGGCGACATGGTCAGGTAGGGCCGGTCCCAATCGCCAAACACGCCGAGCCGTTTGAACTGCTTGCGCTGCACGTCCACAAAATGTTCGGCGTACTTGCGGCAACGCTCGCGCATCTGTGCCGACGTGAGCCGCTCGCGGCTTTTCTCTATCTCCTTCTGCACCTTCAGCTCGATCGGCAACCCGTGGCAATCCCAGCCCGGCACGTAAGGCGCGCGGTGGCCGGTCATCGAAGCGGCCTTGACGACGACATCCTTGAGGATCTTGTTGAGCGCCGTGCCAATGTGAACGTTGCCGTTGGCATAGGGGGGGCCGTCGTGGAGCACGAAAGAGGGAGCGTCGCGCCGCGCCTCTTGCAGCTTCTCGTAGAGCTTCATTGCCTCCCAACGCGCAAGCATCTGTGGCTCGCGCGTGACCAAGTCGGCCTTCATCGGGAAGTCCGTCTGAGGCAGGTTCAGGGTTGTTTTATAATCAGTAGACATTTCCGTTGGAAATCAGGCCGCGCACGGTATCACGCCGCGTTGGGCGAGTCAACGGCCCGCAGAGGTGGAAACGACACCATTTTTCAGCCGAGAAATGACGACCAACTGGCGGGATTTGACTTGTCTTCAGTTGCTGGCGGGGTAGAAAAAGTGTTCGCGATAACGATACGACTGGAATTTGATGGCACGCTGCCTCATCTGCAACAGCCCCACGGATCACCGCCGGTTCGGCGGTCGTTTTTTTTATTGTCCAGACTGCGACTTCCACTTTGCGGACCGGCAGGCCCTGCCTGCATCTGACAGCGGCACAGGTTACGGGACCGATTACTACAAGCGAGGTTCCAGTTCACTCGACTGGATGTTCCGGATGTTTACGGTCTTGGAACAGAAACGCATCCAATCGGTGGTCAAAGGCTGCCGCCGCGTGCTGGATATCGGCTGCGGATCCGGCTGGATGGCCGAACGATTGCAGCAGCATGGCACGGAGGCTTACGGAGTAGACACGTCCCAAGCTGCGATCGCACTGGCGAGTGAGAAAGTGGATCCATTGCGCCTGAAATGCGGCACGCTGATGTCGGCCAGATTTGAAGCAGGCTTTTTCGACGCCGCCGTAGCTGTGCACGTGCTGGAGCATGTCGAAGATCCCGTGGCCTTTGCAGCGGAAGCACGCCGCATTTTGAAGGAAGGCGGGATACTTCTCCTGCGCATTCCAAACATCGCATCATGGGAGGCAAGACTCGCTGGCAGCAGTTGGTATCATTTCGATTACCCGTTCCACATCGCTCACTACTCTCCGCGCGCAGTGACGCGGCTACTGCAAACCTGCGGCTTTCGCGAAGTGCGAATCCGTTTCGCCGTGACCGAGTATCGCCAGACCTTGCTTTACTCGATACTGAGCGCACTGGGAATTCCGCTGCCCTTCTGGTTGAAAGTGGCGTTGCTGCCTTTACAGGTTGTCTTCATGCCTTTGGCCTGCCTGCTGTCACTGCTTGGCGACAGTGCGACCATCGAGGTCGTTGCGCAAAAGTAATAACTACATTGGGAGGTGGTTGCGCAAGATGCTTACGGGCAAGGTGTTAGCATCCAACTGGGATTTGAAAAAATCTTTACTATCGGTTGAACAGCTGCTATATTCCGCCGGTCTAAGGAAGTGGCAGTAAAAAGCAGTTTTTTGATTCGGGCGTGTGCATGTTCTTCATGCGGGGTTCCCCACCCCCACCTCCTTGGCATGCACCGCCCGAATCTATTATGTGAGATTGGCGCGGTCTCTTGGATCGCAAGAAAGGTGGGTTAGGATTTGCCCAAGGTCTGCCGGAGTTCGGCCAACACTTCCGGATCGCGCACATCAGCCCATTGGCCCGTCAATTCAAAGCCGCGGATACGCAGACCGGCCTTGCACATGGCAATGAGCGCATCGGTCAGTTCATATTCACCACGCACCGACTTCTGCAAGCGGGCGATGAATTCAAACACCCGTGGCGTAAAGATGTAGATTCCGGCGTTATACCAAGCGGGCGCGCCGGGTTGGAGTTTGCCGGCGCGGACGAGCGCCTCGATTTGCTCCGGCTTTGGCTTCTCGATGAGATCGGTCATGAAAAAAGCCTGGTCGAAGCAGGCCACCGCGCCTTTGGTGACATCCTCGCCACGCTTGACGGTCTGCAACGCGTCCGGCTTCGTTTCGGCGAAAAGCTCGCTCATGTGCCGATAGTTCTCGGGCGTCACCAGAATGTCGCCGTAGCTCAGCACAAAACTGTCGCGACCCACGAAATCCTTCGCAAGTTCCGGTGCCTTGCCGGTGCCGTTCTGGACCATCTGTTCCACGTAGATCAAATGCATTCCCAACCGCGATCCATCGCCGAAATACCCGCGAATCGCATCGCCGCGATATCCGACGATGACGCACGCCTCCACCACGCCGGCATCGCGCAGGCCGACCAAGATATGTTCCAGCACGGGCCGCCCGGCAACTTCCAGCATCGGCTTGGGCATTTGCTGGGTCAGTTCTCTCATCCGCGTGCCTTTGCCTGCGGCCAGAATCACTGCTTTCAATGACATGGAATAAAGCTCCTGTTGGGTGGGAAAGGGTGGAAGATTGCGCCGGTCGTCTGCCTGCTCCTCTGCTGCTCTGAGCGCACCGTCACTTCAGCAACGGCACTATTTCCTTCTCAAACGCTTCTTTTGGGTGGTAGCCGACGCGCGGCGCGCCCACTTTCTTGCCGGCCTTATCGAGAATGAACGTCGTCGGAATGGCTTCGATGTTGCCCCATGCGGCGGTCGTGTCCTGGCCAACAACGAAGACCGGATAGTTGACTTTCTGCGCTTTGTAAAAATCCTTGACCGCCTCAGTTTCATCGTCCAGCGACAACCCCACCACCACAAGGCCTTTGTCGCCGTGTTTCTTCTGCAGCTCGATAAAGCCGGGAATCTCCTGGCGGCACGGCGGACACCATGTGGCCCAGAAATCCACAATGACCACTTTGCCTTTCAGCGACTCGATGTATTTTTCCACGCCGGCTTTGTCGAGGCGTTTGATGGAATATTGGGGCGCCTTCTCGGCTGCCTGCGCGGGACTGAAGTCAACAAACCCATTGAGCAGCACGGCGGCAACAGCACACACAGTGAACGAAAGGAAGCGAGCTCTCATAGTTTTTTTGGTTGTGACAAACACTACCTGTTGCCCCCAACCAAAGCAAGCCGCCCCCCATTGGCTGCAGGAAGCAAATTCATAGCATCCTGCGCCGATGGGCAGATGCTATGAGCGTGCTCTGGATCAAACGGTGACGTGAATCACTCTGCCAACTGAGCCTGCTTTCTCGATCGAGGCCGGTCCGCGGTGCTCGCCGCACCCTTGCGGAAAACGGGCGAGCGTCTGGCCTTGTGCTCAGCCAGCGCTGCCGCAATAGCCCCTTTGACGGAGGACAGCGAATCCTGTGGGTGGTCACCTTCGAGTTGCGCTTTGGCTCGCAGCCAATGCTCCAAGTCACGACCGTGCGGGCGGCCTTCCTTCTCCCACATTGCATAAGCGCAGTTGGCGATTTCCTGGGCGCTGGGAGAGTTTGTTTGTTGCCTCTGTGTCGCGTTCATACTCGTGTGTCTCGTCTCGGCGGTCATTCCTCATTCGCGTTGCTTCAATAACGGCTTCAAGACATTCCTCGCACCCGAATGATTCTATAACGTAGACCCACTCCCACGATTCGCAAATCGGAAAAACCTGATTCCCGCATCAGGGAATTCCCCTATGCGGACAGAGGGTCACTTCACATCTCTGACCGCGTCGGGATGGTCGGTGCGAATCTTCTCCAGCCGCTGACGCGCCTGGCCACTGCAAGGGAAACCCGACTTCATGAGACGCAAATATACCTTCGCCGCCTCGGCCCATCGCCCCTGGCCCTCCAACAGTTCCCCTGCGTCGAAGCCCGCCCGCGAAAACCACACCGGCTCCGCCAGAATCTTCCCCTGTGCGTCCGCCTCATAGATGACGGCCAGGTAGCTCTCCAGCGCCTTGGTCGTCTCGCCCAGCTTCTCCTGACACTTGCCGATCTTGTAGCGTGCCTGGCTCTTGAGCGCCGGGCTGGCGCGCAGACTGTTCAATACCTGCTGATAGACCACGATCGCCTGCTGATAACGCTCCAACTTCGGGTTTGCTGGAACCTCCGTGGCCAGGCTGAAATGACAATCGCCTTGCCGGCCCAGAGCCTCGTCGGCCTGCAACGTGTCAGCAAAATCGCGCGTCACGCTCTCAAACACCAGCAGCGCCTCGGCGAACTTGCTTTCCTCCGCCAGCGATTCGGCTTCAAGAAGACGTGCGTCCGCACGCCACGGGCTGGTGCGGTAAGCCGGGTTTCGCAGCAACTCCTCCAGGATGTCGCGCGCTTCCTTGTAAGCCTGCCGGTTCAACGCTGCGCGCGCGGACCACAACAGCGCGCTGTCGGCCAACCGATGGCCCACCCAGCGTTGCGGCACAGTCGCGAAAAGCTTTTGCGCCTCGGCCCACTCCTTTCGGTTGAAATGTTGTTGCGCCATCCAGAATACCGCTTCGACGGCCTGCGATGTTTTCGGAAACTCCTTCAACACCCGCTCGAAACCGCGGCGCGCCCCAACCTCGTCACCCTCTCGCGCCAGGCAGTGCGCGCGCTCGAACGCCGCCAGCGCCGCCACGTCTTCCGCCGGCTTCAATGCGAGAATCTCTTCGTAATTTTGTGCCGCCTCCAGCCAACGGCCCGCTGACTCGCGCGCTGCCGCGGCCGCCAGCCGCGCTTGCATGGCCAGCTTGCCCGGTTCGCGGCCAACCCAGAGTTTCTCGAACGTCAGCCATGCCCGTTCATACCGGCATTGCGCGACATAAGCCTGGCCGAGTTGCAGCCATGCTTCATCGGTGTGCGGATGTTGCGGATAAGCGGCGAGAAACTTCTCCAGTGCCGCCGCGCTGCGGTCGGCCTGGCCCGCCTTGGCAGCCGACAGCGCCAGTTGCCAGAGCGCCTCGCTGGCGAGCTGCCCGCGAGGATCGGCGCGCAACGATTGCTCGTAGCTGTTGGCGGCTTTTTCGAAATCGTTGGCGGCAAACGCCAGGTCGCCCATCTTGAAACACGCCTGCGCCACCAGTGCCGGATCCTTTGCGGCCCGTGCCACCTGCGCGAATCCGTCCGCAGACTCAGCCGGACGTCCCAACGCCAATTGCGACCACGCCGCGCCGTTCAGCGCGGCAGACGCCTCTTCGCTTTGCGGGAACTGCGTTGCCAGCCGTTGGAAAAACACCAGCGCCTCTTCATTCCGCTTCACCGCCGCGAGCATCTGCGCCAGCCGCAACAGCGCCGGTGTTGTCAACGCATCCTGCGGATGCTCATCCACAAAAGCGCGCAACAGACCGATGGCGTCCTCGCTCCGCGCGATTTGAGGCGCCAGCGCATTCAACTGCGTCACCGCCGACCGTTTCACTGCCTCGTTCGTGCTGCGCGCGAACGCCCCTCGAAACGCCGCCGCCGCCTCCGTCCAACGACGCTGCGCCAGCCGCACCTCTCCCAGCGCAAGCCATGCTTGCGCCGCAAACGCCGCCATGGCCGGCGCGGCGCGGCTACCTGCCAACGCCTTGTCAAACGCCGCGGCCGCGCCATCGAGGTTGCCCTGCTCCCGCCGCAACTGGCCGAGCCAGTAAAACGTCTGCCAGCCAACGGACGTATTGGGAAATTGCTCCGTCACTGATTGGAAGTGCGATTCGGCTGCGCCGTAGTTTTTCGCCGCCAACGCGATCCGGCCTCTCATTAACGCCGCGTCACCCAGCAATTCGCGGGATGCGAGCTGGGGTGAAATCGCCCCGAACGTGGTGTCAGCTTCATTGAAGCTGCCCAACGCGAACAACGCGTAGCCGAGTCCATACTGGGCCTGCGACACATAGTCGCTCGTCGGAAATTTCGCCAGCAACTCACGGTAGCGCGCATCCGCTTCTTTCCAGCGGCCGGCATGCGCGAGCGCCTCCGCATGCCAGAACACGAACGCATCGGCGAAGCGGCCCGACGAAAACTTCCCCGCCGCGGCCTCCAGCCATTGCAGCGCCGCTTCCTTCTGGCCGGTAAGCACCATCGTCTCTCCCAGCAGCAGCGTCGCCTCCTCGGTGTTGGAGGACTTCGGATACGCCGTCAGCAACGCGCGCAATTGCCGTTCCGCCACATCGTAAATGCCGTCGCGGAATGCGCTGAGTCCCGTACGCCACAGTTCCGCCGCAGAACGCGTTTCCGCTGCAGACGCCGGCCACGCCACGAGCAACGCAGCGCAGACGACAAGCAACAGTTGAGACTTCAATCGCACACGTTGATTCTGGCAGAAACAAGGCGGGCGTGTCGAGTCTGAGGGCGGTTACTCCCGTAAAAAAACGGAACTTCCGTCTTCTGATGTGCCGCTGGTTGGGGTTCGGACTTGGGACTCTTCAACTCACAGCACAAGCTGAAGCCGGGCTCCAACGACATGCGCTGCTGAAACCGTCACGTTCACTTCACCGCGACGACTTCTGCGGCCGGTTTGCCCGCGCCGCCGTTGACGATGCGCTTGAGGAACTGGCCGGTGAAGCTCCTGGGGTTGGCGGCAACTTTTTCGGGCGGACCTTCGGCAACGATCTTGCCGCCACCGTCGCCGCCTTCGGGGCCGAGATCCAACAGCCAGTCAGCACACTTGATGACGTCGAGGTTGTGCTCGATGACGAGCACGGTGTTGCCGGCGTCGCAAAGTTTGTTCAAGACCTCCAGCAGCTTCTCAATGTCGGCGAAATGCAGGCCGGTCGTCGGTTCGTCGAGGATGTAGAGCGTGCGGCCGGTGGCGTGGCGCGCCAGTTCGGCGGCGAGCTTGACGCGCTGAGCCTCGCCGCCAGAGAGCGTCGTGGCCTGCTGGCCCAGCTTGATGTAGCCGAGGCCGACCTCGGCGAGGACGCGGAGCTTTTCTTCGATCTGTGGCACGGCGCGGAAGAACGTCAGTGCTTCGTCCACGGTCATCTCCAGCACGTCGGCGATGTTCTTGCCGTGGTAGGTGATCTCCAGCGTGTCGCGGTTGTAACGCTGGCCGCGGCAGGTCTCGCAGGTGACATAGACGTCCGGCAGGAAGTGCATCTCGATACGGATGAGACCGTCGCCTTTGCAGACCTCGCAACGGCCGCCCTTGACGTTGAAGCTGAACCGGCCGGCGCCGTAGCCGCGCACGCGCGCCGTCGGCAGGTGTGCGAAGAGATCGCGGATGTGATTGAACATGCCGGTGTAAGTGGCCGGGTTGCTGCGCGGCGTGCGGCCGATCGGCGACTGATCGATGACAACGACCTTGTCGAGTTCGTCCGAGCCGAGGATGGCATCGTGCTCACCGGGTTTTTCCTTCGAGCCGTAAAACTTTCGGAACAGCGCCTTGCGGAGGATATCGTCCACGAGCGTGGACTTGCCGCTGCCGCTGACGCCGGTCACACAAACGAAACAACCGAGCGGAATCTTCGCGTTGATGGACTTGAGATTATTCTCGCGGGCGCCCTGCACTTCGAGCCAGGTGCCATGCGGCATGCGACGTTTGCGGGGTATCTCGATCTTCAGTTCGCCGCGAAGGAATCGCGATGTCAGCGATGTCGGCGAGGCCAGCACTTCCGCCGCCGGACCGTTGGCGACGATGTAGCCGCCACGCACACCCGCGCCGGGGCCGAGGTCCACGATCCAGTCGGCTTTGCGGATGGTGTCTTCGTCGTGCTCGACGACGATGACGGTGTTGCCGAGGTTGCGCAGGCCCTCGAGTGAGTTGATGAGCCGGTCGTTGTCGCGTTGGTGCAGGCCGATGCTCGGCTCGTCGAGGATGTAGAGACAGCCGACCAGTCCCGCGCCGATCTGCGTTGCAAGCCGGATGCGTTGCGCCTCGCCACCGCTGAGCGTGGCGCTCTCGCGGTCGAGCGTCAGGTAGTCGAGACCGACGTCGCGCAGGAACTTCAGCCGTTTCTTGACCTCTTTGACGACCTCCTCGGCAATCTTGGCCTCCATCGGCGTCAGTTCGACCTTCTCGAAGAACTGCGCCGCCTTGCCGATGCTAAGCTTGCAAATCTGAATGACGGACTTCCCGCCGACCGTGACTGCGCGCGACTCCGGCCGCAGCCGTGCTCCGCGGCAGTTCGGGCAGCGGATGCGGCCCATGTAACCACTGAGCCGCTGCTTGGTGAACTCGCTCTCGGTTTCGGCGTAGAGACGTTCCAAGTTTGGGATGACGCCCTCGAACGGCCGTTTCACCGTCTTCCACGCGCCGCCGCGGAAGAAACCGAACTCGATCTCCTCCTTGCTGCCATGGAGCAACGTCTTGCGGAACTCCTCACTGAGGTCCTTCCACTTCGTCTCCAACGGCACGTTGTAGTGCTTCGCCACAGAGCGCAGCAGCATCTTGTAATAGATGATCATCCGCCGGCCGCCGCGCCGCCACGGAGCCACCGCGCCGTTCTCCAGCGTCTTCTCCGGGTCGGTAACGATCAGCTCAGGATCGAACACCAGCTTGGTGCCGAGGCCGTGACACTCCGGGCAGGCGCCGTGCGGGCTGTTGAAACTGAAATGGGCCGGCGTCAGGTCGCCGAAACTGATGCCGCACTCCACGCAGGCGTTTAGCGTCGAGTAAACCGTCTCGTTCCACTTTTCCTGCGGCGCAGGAACTCCTGGCACCGGCGTCACCACGGGCATCGGCCGCGGCGGCACGGTCAGCACGCGCACGACGTTCTCACCCCACTTCAATGCCGTCTCGATCGAATCCGTCAGCCGCACGCGAATCTTGTCCGCTCCGCCGAACTGCGCGCTCGGAATCACCAGCCGGTCAATTACCGCCTCGATGACGTGCTTGCGGGCCTTGTCGAGCTTGACCGGCGCGGACTGCTCCGCGCCCTTGTGCGGGTCCAGCGCCAGCTCGATCATCTCACCATCAACTCGCGCTCGCGCGAAACCCTGCCGCTTCATCTTGTCGAGCACGTCACGGAATTCGCCCTTTTCGCCGTCCACCATCGTCGCCAACACCATCAATCGCGTGCCGCCCGGCGCCGCCAGCACGGCGTCCACGATCTGCTGGACTGTCTGGCGCGACACGGGCTTGCCGCACTTCGGGCAGTGCAAATGACCGACGCTGGCGTAGAGCAGGCGAAGATAATCGTAGATTTCTGTCGTCGTGGCGATGGTCGAACGGGGGTTGCTGGAGGCGGTGCGCTGCTCGATGGCGATGGCCGGCGACAACCCGTCAATGAAATCCACGTCCGGCTTCTGCATCTGCTCCAGGAACTGCCGCGCGTAGGTTGAGAGGCTTTCGACGTATTTGCGTTGGCCCTCGGCATAGAGCGTGTCGAACGCCAATGAACTCTTGCCGCTGCCAGAAAGGCCCGTCATCACCACGAGTTTGTTGCGTGGTATCTTGAGCGAGATGTTCTTGAGGTTATGCTGCCTCGCTCCGCCTATGACTATCCAATCAGTGGCCATTTGTGCAAATTGTCGAATTTGGCAGATTAGTGCGAGGCATGCGACTTGGCCATACAAATCTTCGCCCCCGCCTTCGCCACAATTCCCGGTTGTCTCGCCCGGCGGAGGCGGCTATGGTGGCCGCCAGACAATGCTCAGAACAGCACAACGCCTCTTGGTTCTGGCCGGCCGCATCGCACGCGAGCGATGGGGTACGCTGTCGTTACTGTTTGTGGTGATGGCGGTTGGTTGTGCATTGATCCTACCGCATGACCGGACCTGGAGCGGGCTAGTATCCGGTTGTGACGAGCCTTGGCACAAGATTGCCACTCTGTTCAGCCGGTGGGGCGATTACTGGACGGGAACGCTGATCATCACGGGGGTGTTGTGGTTGGCAGGCAAGGCGTTGCGGCGGCCGTTCTTGCGCGTGGCGGCTCTGGCTTGCCTGCTGGGCGCGAGCGTGGCGGGTCTCGAGGTGGACATTGTGCGCTTTGCGACGGGCCGGCCGCGACCGGGCGTGGGTCTACCAGACGGTTTATACGGGCCGCACTTCCATCGCGATTTTCTCAGCTTTCCTTCAGCCCATACGACGACGGCGTTTGGAACAGCAGGCGTGCTGGCCGTGGCGCTGCCACCTGTGGGAGTGCCACTGCTGGCGGGCGCGGCCGGGGTCGGCTGGTCGCGGATTTGCCAGAAGAGTCATTTCCCTTCCGATGTCTGGGTGGGCGCATGGGTGGGATCGCTGAACGGCGTGGTGCTGGGCTTCGCCGCGCGCCGCTACCGTCGGGAAGAAGAGGCTAAAACCGATAATACACCCGCAGCCAAGCCCAACTCCCGCGAGCTGAGTTGAAGCCTTGCACGTCGCGCCGCTGGCAGCCGCTGGCGTCCAGCACGGCCAGTTGATTGAGAAAGTCGCTCCCGCCTGACGGCTTCACTGCCTTGCCGCGCAGCCGCTTGATATAATCGCCCAGTCGCAGCTCGCGTTCCTGACAAATCACGATGCGCGGGCCAGGCTTGGCAAGAAACGCGGCGAGGGCGTTGACATCGGTGGCCATCTCCCACTTTCGGCCGGCGTAGAAGATGAGGCTCGGCTCGCCGAAGTCGAGGCAGCCGCACTTCGTGTCGCGCGGCAGTTGCTGGAAGAGGGATTGCAGTTGCGTGGCGGGCGTGATCTGCCGCAGTCCCGCGCTGATGATCGTCGTGCCGATGATGAGGCCGATCAGCGGCAACACGGAAGCCAGTCGGCGGCCCGCGCGCCAGAACAGCCCGAGCAGCACCAGCGAGAGCACGACGCCTGTCGCGCCAAACAACACCCATCGCAGCCCGGCGAATGGCGCCTCGAACGTTTCACCCAGCGCCACTCCCAACACTGCGCCTCCCACAACCAACAGCAACACATTGACGGTCCAGAACCACAGTTTCGTCCAGCGCGTTGGAGCAGCACCCGGCTCAAACGCCTGGCCAAGCATCAGCAACAAAGCCGGGAACGCCGGCAACACGTAGTGGGGCAGCTTTGTCAGATAGCAGGTGAACAGCACATACGTGCCGACCGCCCACGATAGCAGGAACGCGTTCCGTTCGTTCCAACCCTGTCGCACCGCCCGCACGCCGTCGCCCGCGAAGGCGATCCACGGGAAAAGGCTGATCAACCCGGCCACCAGATAGTAGTGCAGCGCCCACGAGCCATGACCTTGGAACGACTCGTGCCCGCGCGCGACGATGTGTTCGCCAATGCCGATGCGCCAGAACAGGCCATGCGTGCGCACCAGCGCGGGAATGCCCCACGCCGCAATGATCGCCAACACGACCGGAATCCCCCACGCCAATTGCAGCCGCCGCCACGGCAGCGGTTGACGCCAGAAAACGAACCGATGGATGAGCAACGTCACCACCGGCGTCACGACCGCCACCGGACCTTTGGCGAGAAAGCCGACACCGAGCGCGCCGTAGAACAACCAGAACCATCGCCGACGGCCGCCCGGCGATTCCTCACGCAGCAGTTCAAACAACGCGTAGTGCGCTGCCAGCACGCACAACACCATCGGCATGTCCGCCACCGCCAGCCGGCCGTGGATCAGCATTTGCAGACACGTCAGCAATCCGAACCCGGCTGCGAATCCCGTCGTCACCGAGAACCAGCGTGCCCCAACCTGGAACACCAGCCACACCAACAGCGCCGAACAAATTACAGACGGCAGCCGTGCGCTGAACTCGTTAACGCCGAGCAGCATGTAGCAAGGCCGCATCAACCAATAGATCAGGATCGGTTTGTCAAAACGGTAGCCGACCGACTCCGGACTTGCTCCCGCCAGGACGGCCCGCCATCGTGCCTCGTTGTCCATCGCCGGGTCGGAGTTGAAATAAGGAACGGCCCACTCACTGCGGTCAATCATCTCCTGCGTGGCCCGCGCAAACCGCGGCTCGTCGCGGTCAATCAACGGCAGCGCGCCGTTGCCCGGCAGCAGCAGCAGAAACGCCAGCGCGACCAATAACACGGGACCAAATCGGCGCAGTTGCTCCGATTCGTCGCGCGTGTTGCGTTGTGCCGCTTGCTCCATGTTCCGCGTTCCTTAACATGATTTGCGGCGTCCAAGCCAGCACGGCTTTTGTCATCTCAGCACTGTTCGCCCGATATGCCGGGCAAACGCAACAGGCCCTCAAATGTGGTCAGCGGATACGGTGGACAGCCGGGGGACGTGGGGCCAGATGTCGTCGGAGCATTGAAAATGCCGACCCAATGTGAAAAACTGAGCAACTTTTTGCAGTGGACTGCAACTAACATTTATATACGGAGTCGTGTGGTTGTGAGGTTGAGCCGTCGAGCCGCCCACGACATCGAACATTCGTATTTGTAACCTCTTGCAAAACAAGGCGAAGCGTCAGTGAATAAACTTGGATTATCCGTCCCTATGGTGACATGGGGTGGCTTGATACGAAACCGCGAAGTCGAAGAGACTTCGTTGGTATCGCTTACCACCTGTGTCATTTGGTGCGGATTTCTGGCTGCGGGTGTTATTGGCTTGCTGACGCCCTACTCCTATCTGCTTCCGACAGCCAAGGAGCCGGTGGTCCAAGCCCAGGTGTTGAATGTTGAACTGAGCGACGATCTGCTGCCTGAGCCTGAAACCGCTGCATCGGCGCCTGCCTTGCCCCGCATCGCACAGCCGCCGACGCCGGCTGCCGTGAAGACGCCGCAACAAGCTCCTACGATGACTCCCGTCGCGCAACCGATGCCGATGATCGAGTTTGCCCTGCCAGTGAAGGGTCCTGTGCGAGTCGTTGAAGCGAAACAGGCATCATACAGCCCACCCCCCAGGAAAGTGGCGGCCAATACAACAGGCTCCAACGCCGGGTCGAGCGACAAGGTGATTTCAGCGGGCACAGGGTCCGGCGCATCAAGGCAAACGCTGACCTTCGGGCGTGGTGAAGGAAAACAACCCAAGCCCGGTTATCCGCGTCGCGCTGTGCTTGAAGGGCAGCAAGGCGCCGTTGTCATTCGCTTCAGCGTCGGCGAGAACGGGAGGGTCGTTGCCGCTGAAGCCATCCAGCCCTCGCGATGGCCGTTGTTGAACGAGGAAGCCCTGCGCACCGTACGAGAACGGTGGCGTTTTCGACCGGGTACCGTGCGTTCCTATGAAGTCGCTATTCGCTTTGTATTGGAGGACTGACCCATGCAACCCATCTTTGCCAACATCGTCATGAGCTATTTCGAGAGGGGCGGGCCGGTCATGTGGCCGATCCTGTTCGCCTTCGTTGCCGCGCTGGTCGTCATCCTGGAGCGGGTGATCTGGTGGTGGAAACTCCAACGACGCACCCAATCGGACACATTGGACCAGTGCTATGACGCGATCATCACCGGCGATTTCGAACGGGCCCTGGAACTCACCTCTGACAACACCGATCCGTTCCTGCGCACGATCCACGCAGGTTTGACGCACGCGCACACGTCTTTTCTGGGCGCCATGCAAATGTGTGCGGCGGAGGAATTGGGCAAAGGCGAACGGCGGCAATGGATCCTGAGCACGCTGGTGACGCTGGCTCCGCTGCTGGGATTGCTCGGGACCGTGATCGGCATCATGCGGTCATTCAGTTTCGTGGGTGAGGACCAACTGGTGGCGGCGAAAGTCGGCGGTGGCATCGCGGAAGCCCTCATTGCCACCGCGTGCGGATTGGGGATAGCCATTCTCTGCCTGCTGCCTCACAACTATTTCAACCGCAGCCTTGCCGAGTTTCGCGCGCGGTTGGAACGCGCCATCAATCACGTCGAGCTGCTCGTGGAGTCCGCCAAACATCGCGGGCACGATCTGGAGGTGTTCTCCCGCCAGCGCGCCATCAAGAGCGTCGAGAACCAACACCGCGTTGCCTCCCACTAACACGTCCCGAGGTCACCATGCCCGTCAAGCTCGGCCCCAAACTGAACGCCGAAAACGAAGCCCGGATCGAGATCATCCCGCTGATCGACATCATGTTCTTTTTGCTCGCCAGTTTCATGTTGGTGAGCCTGAGCATGGTGAACTCGAAGAGCGTGAAGGTAAACCTGCCCACCGCAACCACCGCCGCGCCCGATACGAGGAAGGACTTCGTTTCAATCTCGGTGGACAAGGCGGGCGGCGTGTATCTCAACAAGAAACCGGTCGGCCCGAACGAACTCGTCACGTCACTGGCTGAGATGCGCCGGGTTCGTCCCAATACCCGCGTCTTCGTCAGCGGCGATCAGGACGCGCGCCACGGGGACGTGGTCCATGTTCTCGATCTCGTGCGAGCGGCGGGCATCGAAAAGGTCGCTTTTGAAGTGCGTGCGGAGTCTGTCACGGCCAGACCATGAACCGCGCGCTCATCATTCTAAATGCTTTCGGCGTCCTTGCTCTGGGCACTCTCTGCATTGTCCAGTGGCGGGCCGAAAAACGGTTGCATCTCGACATCGGCGCGTTGAAGAAAACCAACTGGGAACAGTCGTCAAAGCTCACGGAATCGGCTGCGTCTCTCAAGGGTTGCGCCGCCGATCTGGAGTCATTCCGCGAACAAATCATCCGCCTGAACAAAAACTTGAATGAGAACAAGGCGCAATTGGCCGGGCTGGAACATCAACTGAGGCAGGTTTCCGCCGAGCGCGACCAACTTAAGGCCAAGCTTGACGAGTGGCAACGCGCAGTCGCCGAACGCGACGGCCGTTTGAAGGAAGCCAACACACAAATTCAGACGCTCGCGGCCGACCGCAACGCAGCCGTCGTCAAATACAACGAACTCGCCACCAAGTACAACACCGCGGTCAAGAACCTGAACGCGGCCATCACCCGGCTCAACGAGATGGCTGGGGCAAAGAAGAAGACCAACGACAAGGAGCCAGGAAAAGCAACGCCATGAAGCATGTGGGGAGAAATGAACCGTTGTTCATGGCATTAGCGGTGGCAACCGTCATCATCATCACCTCGTCGGCGCTTGCGCAGACCAATGACACCACGCAGTTGCAACCGGTGGAGGTCAAAGAAAAACGCGTGTCGGCTCCAGCTCAAGACAGTTATGTGGCGCCCAGCGTCACAACAGCCACACGAACGGACACTCCCATCGCCGAGACTCCGGCATCGATTCAGGTCATCCCGCTGCAGGTCATCGAAGACCAGGGAGTCAACCGGTTGAGGGATGTTTACCGGAACGTCAGCGGCGTGATGCCGGTCAAGTCGGAAGGCAGCGGCATTCAGTTTGAAACCGCGTATGTGCGCGGGTTCTCCCAGCGCATGTATGTGGATGGGGTAAATTTCTACACCTGCCCGCCGATCAATCTCGCCGGTGTGCAGCAAGTCGAGGTGCTCAAAGGGCCGGCGTCGTCTCTCTACGGCGCGATGGAGGTCGGCGGCCTGATCAACACGGTTCCACGACTGCCCGAGTTCGCCGACCGCACCACAGTCACCGGTGAATTTGGCAGTTACAATTTCTACCGCGGGCAGATCGATTCCACCGGCGGCATCAATCAAGACATGGCTTACCGCGTCGAAGGCGCCTACGAGAACAGCGACTCATTCCGGGATTTCCTTCACAAGGAATCGACTTTTGTTGCGCCGAGCTTCACATGGAACATCTCAGAACAAACCCGCCTCACAACCTGGCTGTGGTATCAGCATCTGGATCGTCCGGTGGACAATGGGTGCCCATTCACCTACACCGGCCAGCCGGTGGGATCGATCACTCGAAACCTCGCCGGTCCGAACACGGATAACAATCAGACCATAGACGACACGGTCTTTGGCATCCACCTGAACCACGATGTGACGCCGGATTTCACGCTCCGCGAGAAGTTCCTGATGCATTACTTCGACTCGACCATGGACGCAATTCGCTTCGGCACGGTCAACGCAGCCAATCTTCT
Source organism: Verrucomicrobiota bacterium (assembly GCA_016235595.1). Classification (GTDB taxonomy): domain Bacteria; phylum Verrucomicrobiota; class Verrucomicrobiia; order CAIQCK01; family CAIQCK01; genus CAIQCK01. Next base: position 385,262 of record JACRJX010000029.1, on the reverse strand, counting down.
TTCTCCATATTACGACGGCTCTTCATTCAACGACCTGGAGTTTGACCTGGTCAGCGATGCATTGTGGCGGGTGGAACTGGGCCCCACCAAACACCAGTTGCTGTTTGGCGTGGAATTGAGCCGCAGTGATTATTACTACGACCGGCTGACCGACAGCACTCTGGCGAAGATCAATATCTTCAATCCGGTCTATCCAATCGGCCCGTTTCATCCAGTGTCAGGTGTTGCCCAACAGAATACGCTCACACAAGGCGTTGGCGGTTTCGTGCAGGAACAGATGGATGCCCTGGACAACCGGTTGCATCTGCTGATCGGGGGCCGTGCCGATTATGTGGACCAGTTCTACAAGTCGTGGTCCAACGGTTTGATCTATGACCAGGACGATGTCGGCCTCAGCGGCCGGGTGGGCTTGATGTATGACTTGACGCCGTGGATGTCGCCCTACGTGAACATCAGCCGTTCGTTCAACCCCAACACGGCAGGAAGCAGCCTGACCTACGATGGACACCCATTGGATCCGACCACAGGCTTGCAGTATGAAGCGGGGTCCAAGTTCTCTTTCTTCGACAAGCGCCTCTTGCTGACCATGGCGGCCTACCAGATCACGAAGGAGAATGTGGCGGTGAACGACACCGACCATCCCGGATTCTCTTTGAATGGGGGACAATTGCGCAGCCAGGGAATCGAATTCGATGTGCTCGGGCAAATCACGCCGGAATTGCAGGCTGTCGGTTGCTATGCCTACACCGACACGGAGGTGATCGAGTCGAACACGCTTCCGGTGGGCGCTCCGTTTGCCGATATTCCGCTGCATAGCGGGAGCCTGTGGCTGAAGTACACTTTTCAAACCGGCTGGCTGAAAAACTTCGGCGTTGGCGCGGGAGCCTTCGCCTGTGGTGAGAGGTCCGGCAATAACAACCACACTTACAACGTGTCTGGCTACGCCCGCATGGACACCGCGGCTTGGTATTCCTACACCCTTCGCTCAGGCCAACAAATCAAACTGCAGGTCAACGTGTTCAACCTGCTCGACAAGACCTACTACGAATCCGGCGTGGCCCAACCCGGGACTCCCCTCAGTGTCATGGGCAGGGTGAGTGTCACGTTCTAAGGCAAGCGCGTAATGATTGGATCATCGAAACTCAAGAAAGGTTTTCGCCAGCGCTGGAACCATCCAGACCGGGTGGCGGGCTGGGTGAACTCGGGGCTCAACATTGAGTTCAACGATCCGGTTTGTCGTGCAGCGTGGATGGCCGCACTCCGCCGGGCCGTGGCGGGCGCGCCGGTGCGGGATGTTCTCGATGTGGGCACGGGGCCGGGCACGATCGCCCAGCTTTGGGCCGAGATGGGATGCCGCACGACGGGGATGGATTTTGCCCCCGCCATGTTGAAGGCTGGCGATGCCGCCGCCACGAATAAGCGGCTGTCCATCGCATTCGTGGAAGGCGATGCCGAGGCGCCTCCATTTTCCCGGAAGAGGTTCGACGTTATATCCAGCCGGTTTGTGTTGTTTACACTGCCGCATCCCGGCTACGCGGTGCGGCGCTGGGTGCAACTGCTGCGGCCCAATGGCCGCATTGTGTTGATCGGCCATGAACACCCGCCGGAGGCAAAGCCCCGGCCGCGCGGGTGGAAACTGCGTCCGAAGTGGCGGCCGGATAAACAGCACCAGGAAGCGCTGCGGCAGTTGCCGTTCGTTGACCATTCACCCGGCGATCTGATCGTGGTGTTGGAGGCAGCGGGGTTGCGCGACATCCGGCGCGTGCCGATGGACAAGGTGATTGCGGCGCGAATGTCCTTGTGCAAACGGCAGCCATCGCTTGAGGTGTTTCGGAACAACCCTTTCATCCTGGTTGGCCGCAAAGAACCATGAACCGAGTCTTCAAGTTGATAGCCGTGGCAACGATCCTGTGTGGGGTCGGGCTGATGGCCGTCATCCTGATCGCAACCGATTGGAGCCGCAGCGCTGTTTTTCGGATCAAGCCGGCAAAAACCACCGCTCCCGCAAAACCCGCGTCGTATGTTGTCTCCATGTCCCCGATGGGCGCGGTGCGCTTTGAACACGAGCCGCGCCGCATCGTGACGCAGGACGCCAATTACAACGACATGCTCGTGGCTGTGCGTCGGGAAGAAAAACTCATCGCGACCGGCTATCCAGGCAACTTCTTTGACGGCTTCTATGCGCAACTGAGCGGTGTGCAGGTGTCTCTTGACCCGCAACGGCTCACGTATCTGTCCGCCGCGGGCGGCATGTTCGACAAGGAACTGCTCTACTCGTTGCGCGCGGATGTGCACCACATTGACCCGTTGCAGCTCGCGCGCAGCCGCGGCTGGAGCCGCGCCGACGTGGAAGAAATCGCCCGCAATGTCGGGCCGTTCTTTGCCAACCGCTACAGCCGTGAGAACAGTTATCCCGGCCACGAACCCTACGAGTATTACACTGCATGGGAGCTGGCGGACAAGGTTGCACAAGTGTATCGCCAGCCACAACGAATCGCGCGCCTCAAAGAGATCTATGACAAAATGGTCCACGACATTGCGGCACGGTTGCCTCCACCCGGCAAGCGGCCGCGAATCGGGCTGGTGTTTTACAGCAAAGGCCGGTTCACGCCCTACAGCCTGACACGGGGAGGATTCGGCCAGGCTCAATACCGCGATGTCGGCGCACGGGATGCATTTGCCGAAATTCAGGCAACCACGTATGGAGGAGGTGGCGGAACTGGCGTTGCGTTGGATGTCGAAGGTTTGCTGGCGCTCAATCCCGACGTGTTGATCGTGCCGTTTGCAATCTATCCGGCATCCCAGTCAGCCACATCCCGGTCCAGTTACGAGGAATTGTTGAAGCTCAAGAACGATCCATTGGCACAACGCCTGACGGCTTTTCGCAAGGGGCAGGTCTACCCCGGCGGGACTCCATTACAAGGTCCCATCTTCCATCTCTTCCAAATCGAGATGGCGGCGAAACAAATCTACCCAGACATCTTCGGACCGTATCGCAACAACCAGCAATACCCTCTCCAGGAACAACTGTTCGATCGCGTTCGCGTCGCCAACATCCTGAAGGGAGAAGCCGGGGAGGAACATGGCCATCCCTAAGACCCCCATGCGACCCATGTTCTGGCTGATTGCCGGTTCGCTGTGCATTGTGTTCGCGGCGGCATTCGCACAAGTCGCCGCAGGCTCCTACGAGATGACGTACGGACAAGCATTGGCGGCGCTCACGGACCCGAAGCTTTGGAGCCAGCCGGCAGCGCTGCTGCGGTTGTTGTTCGGCGAACGTTTGGCCGAAGTCTGTGGGTTGCGCGAGACTGAGCCACTGGCAACCATGACGTTGATTGTATGGAACGTGCGGTTGCCGCGTGTGCTGGTCGGTTTGATGGTTGGAATCAATCTGGCCTGCGCAGGCAGCATTTTTCAGGCGATCACCCGGAACGAACTTGCCAGCCCCTATTTGTTGGGAGTGAGTTCAGGAGCGGGGTTGGCCATTTTGCTGGTGTTGGTGGTCTATCCCGTGCTGGGGCCGCATCTTCCCTTGATTGCCATGCTGGGCGGCGGCGCTGCGTTTCTCCTGGTCTATTTCATCGCGTGGCATCACGGAACCAGTCCTGTCCGGCTCGTGCTGGCCGGTGTCATCGTGGCGGCGATTGCCGGGTCGTTGCAGACAGCGATCTTCTTTCTCGCCAAGGACATCAACATCATGCAGAACGCGCTGGCGTGGACAACCGGTTCACTCACGGGCGCCGGATGGGAACAGGTGCGCATGATTGCGCCATGGACCGTGATTTGCGCGGTGTTGAGCCTGTCAGGCGCGCGTCACCTCGATGTGTTGCTTCTGGGTGACCCTACCGCACGGGCACTGGGCATGCCGGTCGAACGCGCCCGGTTTCTGCTGGCAATTACAGCCATCATGGCATCGGCATCTGCTGTAGCCGTGGCGGGATTGGTCGGGTTTGTCGGTTTGATTGTGCCGCATGTGGTGCGCAATCTGGTGGGCAGCGCGCATCATCGGCTGTTGCTGGGCTGCATGTTTGCCGGACCGGCTTTGCTCGTCAGTGCCGATGCGGGCGCCCGGCTTGCGTTTCGTCCCGTGCAGGTTCCTGTGGGCATTGTGACCGGCGTTCTCGGTGGCGTCTTCTTTCTCTATCTGATGCGACGCCGGCGGGAGATTGGCAAATTGTGAATCCACCCTCGCTTTCATCCACCGGACTTGTCGGCGAACACCTGTGCGTGCGGTATCATCCGCGCCAGCCGTTCGTGCTGGACGACGTGTCTCTCCACATTCCTCCCGGTAAAATCACCGCGTTTATCGGCCCGAACGGCTCCGGCAAAAGCACGTTGCTCAAGACGCTGGCCCGCCAACTCCCACCCGAAAAAGGGCGGGTCCTGCTCGATGGGCAAAACATCACGGTGTTGACGCCCCGCCAACTCGCGCAACGGCTTGGCATCCTCTTCCAGGAAAACATCGCGCCGGCCGATTTGACGGTTGAGGGATTGGCGTATCACGGGCGCTATCCTCACCGACGGCTGTTCGAGACGCTGACACCTGAAGATCGCAACGCGGTGGAAGAGGCGTTGCGTCTGACCGGTATCACGCCCCTGCGACAACGCAAGCTAAGCCATCTGAGTTCGGGCCAGAAACAGTTGGCGTGGATTGCGATGTTGCTGGCACAGGAGCCGCACTACCTGTTTCTCGACGAACCGACCACGTTTCTTGATCTGTCGCATCAGTTCGACGTGATGGATTGTTTGTGCCGGCTGAATCGCCAACTGGGCAAGACCCTCGTGTTGGTTGTGCATGATCTAAACCTCGCCGCACGCTACGCAGACCACATCCTTGCCTTGCGGGACGGACGCATTGCGGCTGCCGGCTCTCCGGCTGACGTGCTGACTCTCGACACGCTGCGCCGGGTGTTCGATGTGGAAACGCGAATCGTCTGCGACGAGGAACACCATCTTCGCTTTTGCATGCCTGTCGGAAAAACCTCATCCACATCCGAGGCTGCCTCGTGAGCGCCGGACTCCAAAATGACCGGGAGCGCAAGCGTTGCCATCTAGCGTGGCACATCACGTCCCGCTGCAACCTGGCCTGTCCGCACTGCCTGCGTCGCACGCCCACGCAACCGGCCACCGACCTCCCACCGGAACAGTGTCGGATGATTCTGGAGTCGTTCCTGCAATTCGCCCGGGAGACGGACCGGGATGCGGAAGTCGAGTTTTCCGGCGGCAACCCGTTGTTGCGCGAGGATCTCCCTGAACTTCTCCAGACAACAGGCGCTGCGAAGAAAGCCGGCTTGGTCCGGAACATCCGGATTCTGGGAAACCCCGAGACGTTGGATGACGCCACCGTTCAAATGCTTCAGGCGGCCGCCGTTGACGATTTCATCGTGAGCGTGGACGGCTTGGAGCCGGTGAACGATAGCATGCGGGGACGTGGTTCGTATCGCGCAGCCATGAACGGGATTCGCGCACTGGTCAAGAGTGGCATTCCAACGAGCGTCAAGTTCACGCTGGTCCGCGACAACGCCCATCAGGTTGTGGAGGTGTTCCGGCTGGTGATGGAGGAAGGCGTCCGCCACTTTGGCATGGGGCCGCTGATCCTGGCCGGCGGCGGATGGACCGAACGGCATCGGGCACTGACAAACATGGAATATCGGCAGGTGCTGCTGGATATGCTTCACTTTCTCGATGCAGCCGGCAGCCGGTTTGCGGCGGCACGGCGCGCGTTTCTAGCGCACAACCGGCTCTATGCGCTCCTGTTCCATGAACTGGGACGGCTTGACGAATACCGGGCGCTGACAGGGATGAACCCCGGTCCTTTTGGAATGCCCCGGGGGCGTCGGAACGTGCTCTTTGTGGTCTGGTCGGACGGGGAAGTCGTCCTCCGCCGGGAAATGGCGCGACAGGGCCGGGTGCCACAGCAATCATTCCGCGAGATCTACGAGAACTCGCCGATGCTTCATATGTTTGAAGACGGCTTCCGGATTCAAGAACTGGCCAGGGAGCAGCAACGGGATTCCATCAAATGCAGTGCGTGTCCGGTGGCTGCCTGTTGTTTGCCGGCTATGGTTGGAACATTTGGCTCGCAACTGTTGTTTGCACCCAACCGAAATTGCTGGAGACAATAACCGGCTCTCATGCCCGCGCCGCATCCTGCGCCGGCGCAACAGGGTACGCGTTCGCCATCTGCGTATTCGGGAACTGGACGGTCGTGGCACGGCGGTCGTGTTGAGTTGAGTTCTTCCCTCGCCTGCGCTACAAAAAGCGCCATGCAATCCTCGCGTCCATGCGCAAGGCGTGGGTCTCCCTCACACGATAACGAGTCACACATGAAAACGAGAATGGATCGCTGGCAGTTTCCCATGACGACAACGGCATCGGTCGTCGCAAAACTCCTCATCCTGTGTGGATTGGCGGCGCTGCTGTGCAGCGCGGCAGCCGCCGCTGACAGCGTGTGGAAAGCCGGCGTGGCGAAGGTGAAGATCACGCCGGAGGAGCCGATCTGGATGGCGGGCTACGCCTCGCGCAACAAACCTTCCGAGGGTGTCCGCCTGGATTTGTTTGCGAAGGCGCTGGCCATTCAGGACGAGGCCGGCAAACCTTCCATCCTGGTCACGCTGGACCTGGAGAGCATTGACCGGGAGGTCGCAGATGCGACTGCCGGGCGTTGTTTGAAGCAATATGGCGTCACGCGGGATCGGTTGCTGCTGAATCTTTCCCATACCCATAGCGGACCGGTAGTCGGCTTGTCATGGATTCCGGTTTACAAGATGACGCCCGACCAAGGTGGCGTGGTGCGCCGTTATACCGACAGCGTGATCAGCAAGATCGTCGGCGCGGTGGGCGCTTCGATCCAGAACCTTGCCCCGGCAAAACTGGAGTTCAAGCAGGGGTTGGCGGGCATTGCCGTGAACCGCCGGCGCGTCTCGAACCGCTCGCTGCCGGGGCCGGTGGACCACGACGTGCCCGTGCTGAAGGTCAGCGATCCGGCCGGGGCCTTGCGCGCCGTCGTGGTGGGCTATGCGTGCCACGCCACCTGCCTCAGTGACTTCCAGATCAATGGCGACTGGCCGGGCTTCGCGCAGGCGGAGATCGAGAAGGCCCATCCCGGCGCGATCGCCCTCTTCGTGCAAGGTTGCGGGGCCGACAGCAATCCATTGCCCCGCCGGACCTTGGAGTTGGCCGTGAAACACGGGGAGGTTCTTGCCGCGGCGGTCGAGGAAGTGCTGGGCCGCCCGATGACGCCGCTGGCCGGCCCTTTGAAGACCGCGTTCGAGTATGTGGACGTCGCTTTCCAGACGCCGCCGACGCGGCAGGAACTCGAAGCCCGGCTGAAGGAGAAGAACGTCTATCGCCAGAGTCATGCCCGCCAGATGCACGACATCCTCGACCGTGAAGGCAAGCTGCCGGCCAGCTATCCCTACCCGCTCCAAGTCTGGCAGTTTGGCCCAAAGCTGAAACTCATCGCACTGGCCGGCGAGGTGGTCGTGGATTACTCGCTGCGGCTGAAGGCGGAACACGGCTGGGATACCACCTGGGTCGCGGGTTACTGCAACGACATCCTCGCCTACATTCCGTCCCTCCGGGTGCTGAAGGAAGGCGGCTACGAAGGCGGCGATGCGATGATCTACTTCGGCCACCCCGCCCCGTTCACCGAAGCCGTCGAGGAAACCATCGTCGGAAAAACCGCCGAACTGGTAAAACGCACCGCCGCAAAGTAGGACAGGCATCCTGCCTGTCTCATCGACATCCCATGGACAGGCGGGACACCTGTTCCACTTTACGCCCGTGCTGCTGGCCGGGAGTATTCGCGTTCACCATTTGTCCGAATGCACGAAGTCGCGGTTGAACCGCGTGCGCGGCTCCTTGGTTTCGCCTGGCCGGCCGATGGCAATGGCGGCCACAGGGACGACCGAAGCAGGCAGTGAAAGAATCTCCTTCAGTTTCCGGACACGGTCTTCGCGCGGATAAACGCCCAACCAGCACGCGCCCAAGTCCAGGGCATGCGCGCACAGCAGCAGGTTCTCGACGGCAGCCGAGCAATCCTGCAACAGGTAACCCAACTGGCGGTCATGCGCCGCTTCGACATCGCCGCAAACGACGATGCCCAGCGGAGCCGATGCGATCATGCGGCCGTTGGGAAGGGCATCGGCAATGGCGGCCAGTGTCTCTTTCTTGCGGACGACCACGAACCGCCAGGGATCCTTGGCCGCCGCCGAAGGCGCTGCCATGGCGGCCTTCAACAGTTGGGTCACGGTCTCCTCGCTAACGTCGCCGGGCGCATACGTCCGGATGCTGCGCCGGCCGAAGATGAACTGGAGTTTGTCATTCGATGTTGTGTTCATGATGTTTTTCTTTCGCATGGTGGGAAACGGACAGGCCGCCAACGCAGCCACGGCTTTTGCCGTTAACCGGTGGCGCCTGCCAATTCCGTCTTCGGCATCTGCTGCTGCTCATCCGGGATGAATTCGTGATACCAATCCGCATGAGGCGACCAGCGGTGGCAGGCAAGGCATTGGGTGTCCTCCCAATTCCTGCCGCAGCGGGGACAAACGCCGCAGGTTTCAAAAGTGTTCCAGGAGCATCCACAGGAAGGCTCACACAACCAGCGGGCCGACGCATCAGGAACCCACTGGCATTTCGGGCAGTATATCTTCACCTGTTTCATCGCAGCTCCGGTGTTGACCTGTTCGATTCTTGCCGACCTAGCCAAGAATGGTCCCAACGCAGGCGAGCGTCAAGGGCGCCCACTTCTCATCCCAGACTCCAGCGCGCCACGCGGCTGCGCCGCAGCGCCGTCCGATGCCAATGACTGTGTCGGAGTTCTTCTGCTTAGCGCCGCTCTTCCAGCTTGCCGAGTAGTCGCAGCACGCCGTCGAGGATCGTCAGCGGATGCGGAGGGCAACCCGGAATGTAAAGATCCACGGGAATGACCGCGTCCACCGCGCCGCGCGTGGCGTAGTTCACGCCGAAAATGCCGCCGCTGCAGCCACACGCGCCCACCGCCACCACGAGACGCGGGTCGGGGGTGGCGTCGTAGGTTTTCTTGAGCGCCAACTCCATGTTGCGCGTCACCGGCCCGGTCACGAGCAGCATGTCGGCGTGGCGCGGGGAGGCAACGAAGTGGATGCCGAAGCGCTCGATGTCATACACGGGACTGTTCAGGCCGCCGATCTCGATTTCACAGCCGTTGCAGGAACCGGCGTCCACTTCCCGAATGTGCAGGGAACGGCCGAAGATTTTACCGACCCGCTCCTTGATTTGCTGGCCGATGGCTTCGACCGACGCGCCCGGCGGGGGCAAAGGGGCGCTCACTGCGGGTTTGGGAGAGGACGGCGGCGTTACCATCCGGTCGTGAGTTTCGTCGGTCTTGAGGAGATAGGCAGCCGTCGTCACCAAATCATCGCGACGGCGGGCGGCGCATTCGCGGACGTTCGTCATGCGGATGGATTTGTCCACGCCGGCGCAGAGGCCGCAAAAGACGCATTTCCCCAAGTCCAAAGAGGCGCGGCGCTGCTGGCCGTTGTTTTGAAAACTGATCGCGCCGGTGGGGCAGACGGCGGCGGCGGGACGGGCGTCCGTCCAGTTCGCCCAGTCAATCTCCGGCCGGCCACGGGTGTGGCGGGACACTTCCGGCGGCGTCACCGGGTAGCTTGTGGTGACGATGCCGGTCGAAATACTTTTGCCAAGGATGCCAAGCATAGGTCAGCGGTCGTTTCCAGAATATGACAGGTTGAAACTCTTGTTCACCACCGGGAAGTCGGGGATGATGTTGCCAAGAATCGCCTCGCTCAGCGCCGGCCAGTTTTGCAGCGACGGGTCTTTGATCTTGCAACGGGCCAGCCGGTTGCCGGGCGCGGTGCGAATCCAGTGGAAGATCTCGCCGCGCCATCCTTCCACGTAACCGAGCGCCACGCGGTCGGCAGGCAACTCTCCGATCTCTGTGTGCAGCGGACCGGAAGGCAGCTTCGCCAGAAACTGCCGGAGCAACGAGAGCGACTCGCGCACCTCGTCAATGCGCACCTGCATCCGATGCTCGACGTCACCGACCTGATAGACCGGCACATGAACCTCGACTTCATCATAGGCGGCGTGCGGAAAGTCCCGGCGCAGGTCGTGGTTGAAACCAGAGGCGCGGCCCGCAATGCCGACGACACCCAGGTCACGCGCCACTTTGGGTTTGAGAACGCCGGTCGTCTCCAAGCGATCGAGGGTGGAGGAGGAACCTTCCACGAGTTGCGCGAGTGAATCGAATTCGGGCTTCAATCCATCGATCAGTTCCGCAAGCGACGCGAGTTGTTCCGCGTCCCAATCGAATCGCACGCCGCCCAGGCAGGCCATGCCGCGCAGAAGGCGGTTGCCCGTAAGGTGTTCATTGACGCGCAGGACACGCTCCCTCAGGCGCATGGCGTGCATGTTGGCGGTGGCGAAGGCGACGTCGGTGCAGATGGCGCCCACATCGGCGATATGGTTGTAAATCCGCTCCAGTTCCAGGCAGATGGAACGCATCACCCTTGCCCGTGCCGGCGCCTGCACGCCGGCGGCGCGTTCAACGGCGTGGCAAAAGGCGGTGGCGTGGGCGAAACTCGAATCACCAGAGATGCTTTCCGCCAGCCGGACGCCATGCGACACCGGCAGATTCTCAAAAAGTTTCTCCGTGCCTTTGTGCACGTAGAACAGGCGCAGCTGCAAATAGAGCACCGGCTCACCTGCCACGCTGAACAGGAAGTGGCCCGGCTCGATGATACCCGCGTGCACCGGCCCGACCGGCACTTGAAACACGCCTTCACCCTCGACTGTGCGAAACTTGTGCCGTAGGCCTTGGAACGGCGGCAGGACCGTTCTCAGGTCGAAGTCCTTGCGCAACGGATAGACGTCCGGCCAATCGTCGTGCAGGGCGCAGCGGCGCGGGTTGGGATGGCCACGCAGTTTCAGACCGAACAGATCCTGGATTTCGCGCTCCTGCCAGTTCACCGAGGGCATGGCGTCGGTGAGGGAAAGGAACTCCGGCGTCTCGGGCGAGACCGGCACGCGCAGGGTGAAAAAACCATGCGCCGCGTCGAGCGCCATCACGTAGTAGAGGTGGAACACGCCGGCGCCTGCGCGCGCGTCGTCTGCGAACACGCTGACCAGACGGGCGTCCCACTTGCGAAAGAGGTGGGCGCAGAATCCGGCGACCAAATCCATCCGAGCTTCGAAATAGACCTCGTTGAGGCGCGGGGCGAAAACAGACTCGATCCGCCCGTGGAATCGCTTGGTGACTTCTTCCAAGACGGGTTGAAGTTCGGGGGAAACGGCCGACAGGTTCATGGCATGCCTCCGATGATGGCTGCCGCCCGGCGCATCAGTTCCAACAACGGCGCGGGCAGCCACACGCTGAAGAGCAGCAGGCTGCCAAGCAGCAGCGCCATCGCCGGCACGCCATCCGTCCGGCGCGCATCGGTGGGGTGGTCGCCCGGCTTGCGGGCGCCCAGCAGGATGCGGGTGAGTTGTTGCAGGATGCCGCAGAACGAGGCCAGCAGCGCCACCAGGATGATGACACTGACGGTGGTTTGATGAGCCGCCAGGCCACCGCTAATGATGGTCAGTTCGCTAAAGAACAGGCCGAACGGCGGCAAGCCCACCGCGGCCAGCGCGGCCAGACCCATCAACAGAACCGTAACGGGCAGCACCTTCCCCACGCCCGGCCCGATGACGCGAAATTCGAGTGAGTGAAAGGTCTGATGGATATTGCCCGCCGCGAAGAACAACACCGGTTTGGTCAGCGCGTGATAGCCCATATGCAGCAGCGCGCCGAAAATGGTTAACGGAGTGTTGAGAGCGATGCCGACACAGATCAGGCCGACGTGTTCAAGGCTCGAATAGGCGAGCATCCGTTTGAGATTCTTCTGCACCAGGATGAACGGCGGCGCCAGCAGCATGGAGAACAGGCCGAAGCCCAACAGGAGGTGGCCGCTAAACCCAGCGTCCGGCCCGGCGTCCAGACACGCCGTGGTGAGAATGTGAAACCGCAGCAGCGCGTAGAGCGCAATCTTGAGCGATACGCCCGACAGCATGGCACTGGTGGGCGACGGCGCTTCGCTGTGTGCGTCGGGCAGCCAGGTGTGCATGGGCGCAAAACCGGCCTTCGTGCCGTAACCAACAAGAGCGAACACGAATGCCAGCTTCAATTGGTAAGGATCGAGTTGGCGCGCCACGCTCATCAAATACGACCAGTTGAAACTAGGCAGCGAATCCGGATTGCTCTTGCAGGCGGCCGCATAGACGAACACAGTGCCGAGCAACGCCAGCGCCAGCCCCAAACTGCCCATGATGACGTATTTCCAGGCAGCTTCGAGGGAGTTCCGGCGGTTGTAGAGCGCCACCAGCAGCACGGAGGAGAGCGCAGTGCCCTCAACCGCCGCCCACATCACACCCAGGTTGTTGGCCAGCACGACGAGGAACATGCCCGACCCAAACAACGGCGTGAGCACGAAGAACTCACGCATCCGTCCTGGGGTGACTACGCCCGCCGCCATGTCGCGCTGGAAGTAGCGCCCGGCGTAAAGCGAAGTGGCCAGTGAAACGACCGAAATGAGCAGCACCATCCAGGCGCTTAAGGCGTCCGCAGACAGAAATTCGCTCCACTCTCTCACGACGCCATGAGCCAGAACTTCGTTCAACAACACAACACCCAGTCCCAGCGTAGTCGCGAAAGCCAGCACACCCAGTGCAGCCATGACGCGCCGCGAGGGCACGAGCAGGCACAAGAGCGCTGCGGCGAGCGGAGCAAGCAGGATGGGTGTGAGCAATAACATGTCAGCCTTTCAACTGATCCAGCTTGCCGGTGTCCATCGAGGCGAAGTTCTCGCGGATGCGGTAAACCAGGATGCCCAGCACCATCACCGCCACCAACACATCAAAGAAGATGCCCAGTTCGACCACGAGCGGCATGCCATAGGTGGTGAGCGCCACCGCCGCGAGCATCACACCGTTTTCCACCGTCAACAGCGCCAATACCTGCGTGAGGGCTTTGCGGCGGTTGATCATGAGGAAGAAGCCGGTCAACAAAAGCGCAAGGGCGATGGCCAGGGTGTTGCTGCCGAGTTTTTCAAGCGAAGTGAAGGGTCGCGTGACGCTGTAGCCCAGCAGCGTCAGCGCTCCACAAACGAGCATCGAGGAAGGAGCGTTGAGCAACGGCTCGGTTTCCTGGTGGATTTGGATGCGATGCACCAAACGGTTCAACAGCCAGGGCAGAAAGGTCACTTTGCCGATGAACGTCAGCACCGCGACGACATAGACGTGGCTGGCATTGTAGTAATACGCCACAACGGCAGCGATGCCAGCGAGCAGCAACGATTGAATCGCGAAGAGCCGGATGCTGGTAAGCAACATGCGCTGCGCAATCAGGAGCATTTGCACGACCAGCATCAGCGCGGCCATCAGCGGGATGACGTGCGAACCGATTTCTGGTGGAACGGGAGGATTCATGGTCAGCCAAACAGGAAGGTTGAAAGCATCGCCAGTGCGGCCAGCACAAAGGCCGTGCTGAGCAGGTCCGGCACACGGAACAGGCGCATCTTGGCGTTGGTGGTTTCCACGACTACGACCACGGCCGAAAGGGCCAGCAGTTTGACCAGGTAAGCCACCAGACTGATTCCGAGCGCGGCCACCGATGCTTGCGGTCCCGCCAGGCCCACAGGGAAGAACACGTTCACCAGCAGCGTCATCAGCACCAGTTGTTTGATGGCTGCGCCCCATTCCATGAACGCGAGATAGCGGCCGGAATATTCCAGCAGCATCGCCTCGTGAATCATCGTCAACTCCAGGTGAGTGGCAGGATTGTCCACGGGGATGCGTCCGGTTTCCGCCAGCAGCACCACGAACATGGCCGCGAACGCCAGGACGTGCGCCGGGTTCAAGAGTTTCCAGGTCGCGCTCTGCGTGCTTTGGGCTATCTGGCTCAGATCGGTGGAACCCGCCGTGATGGCCACGGTGAAAATCGCCAGCATCATGGCGGGCTCGGCGATGGCCGAAATGGTCATCTCGCGACTGCTGCCCATGCCGCCAAAAGCACTGGCCGGATCGAGTCCGCTCAGCGCGAGAAAGAAGCGTCCCAACGCCAGTAATCCGATCACCGCCAGCACGCCGCCAAACAGACGCAACGGCGCGGGCGCGCTGATCATTGGCACCATCAGGCCCGCCAGCAACGCCGTCAGGAAGACCACATAAGGCGCAAACGAGAAAATCCACGAGGCATGCTCGGAGATGACCATGTCTTTGCGCAGGAACTTGGCAATGTCAAAATAAACCTGCCACGGGCGCGGGCCGCGGCGGTTTTGCAGCTTGGCCTTCCAGTTCTTGATGCAGCCGCTCAACAAGGGTGCGAGCAGCAGCAGCGCCAGCGTCTGTCCCAGAAAAGTGAGCGGGTCGAAGTTCATAACGCAAACAGGAGCAGCGCGACCAGCGTGACGAAGATGTAGATGAGGTAAGCCTGGAGGCTGCCCGCTTGCAACGCGCGCAGCCGGCGCGACAACCGAAGCAACCCATAGTTTACCGGGCGATAAATGCGGGTCAGGAAGACTTCCTCCATGTGACTCTCAAAGCGAAGTGTCGTGGCGAAATAGGGCGAGAAATCATATTCCCGCTGCACTTCGCGCCGCGGGCGGAAGAGCGCTTTGAAGATCATGCGCAGCGGTTTCGAAAACCCGGTGGCGGTGTATTCCATGTGCGGTGTCAATCCGCGCTGGCCGCAATCCCAAGTGGGCGCAATGCGAGTTCGAGCCTTGCGCGCGAATACCGCCCAGAGCGCCAGTGGCACGGGCAGAAGGCACCCGAACATAAGCATGATGCCGAGGGTTGAAACGGTCCCTCCTTGCGCCGCCACGCCCGAGAGCACCAAACCGTTGGCCATGGTGAGTTGCTGGCTGAGTTGGTGACCGGTCAGTTGCAGCGTGATCGGATCCAGGAGTTTCAGAAACACGGTCGGGAACAAACCCAGGAAAACGCAGGCTGCCGTCAAGATTCCTTGGCCGACCAGCATCGGGAGCGAGGCTTCGTGCGCGTCCCGGGCGTGGTCGCTGCGTGGCTGCGCCAGAAATGTGATGCCGAACGCCTTCACAAAACACGCCGCCGCCAGTGCGCCCGTCAGTGCCAGCATCGCGCCGCCCAACGGGAACATGAGCCGGACGAGGCTGGTGGTGGTGCCGAATCCATGAAGCAACGACTGATAGGTGAGCCATTCGCTGACGAAACCGTTGAGCGGCGGTAGCGCGGAAATGGCTACTGCGCCGACGAGGAAGAACAGCGCCGTCCAACGCATGCGCTTGGCGAGGCCGCCCATTTCCTCCATGTTGCGCGTGTGGGTGGCGTGCAACACCGCCCCTGCACCGAGGAAGAGCAGCGCCTTGAACGTGGCGTGGTTGATGGTGTGATACAATCCGGCGATGAGCGCCAGCGACGCGAGCACCGCGTGCCCGGTGTGCAGGAACATCAGCGACGCTCCCAAGCCCATGAGAATGATGCCGATGTTTTCGATGCTGTGATAGGCCAGCAGCCGTTTGAGGTCGTGCTCCATCAACGCATACAGCACCCCGAGCACCGCCGACACCGTGCCTACAGCCAACAACGAAGCACCCCACCACATCAGCGGCGGCCCCAGAAACTCGAAGCACACTCGCACCAAACCGTAGATGCCTGTTTTGATAAGCACGCCGGACATCAGCGCCGAGATATTGCTTGGCGCCACCGGATGCGCCACCGGCAGCCAAATGTGCAGCGGCACGATGCCCGCCTTGATGCCGAACCCGAGCACGAAGAGCACGAAAGCAATGTCCCGCTGCTGCGGTGAGAGATTTGCCCCGATGCTTCGGAAGCTGGCAAAGCTGAAACCTCCCGCCGCCTGGGCCAGCACCAAGAAACCGAGCAGGACACACGCCGCATCCAGATGCGACATGATGAAGTAGAGCACACCGGCCTGGCGCGTCTCGCGATCCTCGTGCTCAAAGCTCACCATCCCGTAGGCCAGCAAGGCCATCAGTTCCCAGGCAATGAGAAACATCCAGAGATTGCCTGCAATGAAGACCAATGTCGTGACCAGCAGCAGGGCGTTGAAGACGCCCGCCATCACACCGACATTCTTGCGCCCGTAGTAGGTTCGGGCATAACCGAGGGAGAAAACCGAGATGGCCAGCCCGACCAGCGAAACGACCAGCACGAAGAAACACGACAGCGCGTCGGCCTCGACGACGAACCGCACGCCGGGAATCGGCCCCGACCACAGCGTTACGGGCGTGATCGTCATCCCCTGGCCCGCTGCCAGAGAGGAAACGCTGAAGACAACGCCACACGCGCCTCCGAGCGCTGCCAGACCAAATCCGATGGCATTCGCCAACCGCTCGGCACGCTGAAATAACAGCGCCCCCGCCATTCCCGCCACATACACCCAGAGGGTGAAAGTCAGCAGTATGGCGGAAGATTCCATCATGGCATTCTACCTTATTCCAGTCGGTTCATCCAGCCGTCCCAGCAATCTCAGCAGACCGTCCAGAATGGTCAGCGGATGCGGCGGGCAACCGGGAATGTAGAGGTCCACCGGCAAGAGGGCGGAAGTGCCGTTGTGATGTTGTGGATGACCGATGAACGGCCCGCCAGCGATGGCACAAGCCCCCACCGCAATCACAATCTTGGGATCCGGCACGGCAGCGTAGGTTTTCTTCAGTGCCAGTTCCATGTTCTTCGAAACCGGCCCGGTGATCAATAGACCGTCGGCATGGCGCGGTGAGGCCACAAACTGGATGCCAAACCGACCGAGATCCCAGCCGATGGTGCCGAGCACGTTCGTGTCGGCCTCGCAGGCGTTGCAGCCGGCGGCGCTGACCTGCCGCAGTCTCAGCGAGCGTCCGAAAAGCCGCCGCAGTTTTTTGTCGAGGGCCTGTGCCAGACGCACCTGCTCCTTGCCCGTGTCACCCAGCACAAGGTCTTCGCGTCGGCGCACCGCCATGCGGTGATCGCCGGTCTGGGTAATGGCCTTGGTGGGACAAACTGTGACGCACTCGGCGCAAAAGATGCAGCGGCCGAGATCAAGCGCAACGGGCTGGCCCGCCGGCCGGGCGATGGCTTCCGTCGGACACACAGTGGCACAAGCGTCGCATTTGGCGTCGCACTTGGCGGCCTCTACCCTCAAAGCGCCGCCGTGGCGGTCGGGCAACGCGGGGGCCGCACCTTTCGGATAGGCCATCGTTTCGCAACCGCGTTTTAGACGATTCAGCAGTGTGTCTTGGACAAACATGGGTTCAGTGGGGCGTCACAAGTCGAAGCCGCAATAACTTAGATTAAAACTTTTGTTGCACAGTGGAAAGTCAGAGATGGCCTGGTTGCGCAAGGCGAGTGCCAGACCGGTCCAGTTATGGAAGGACGGATCCGTGATCTTGTAGCGTCGCAGGCTGCCATCCACGCCCGTCAGCGCGACATGGCACACCTCGCCCCGCCAGCCTTCAACCAGCGCCACCGCGAGCGAATTGGGCGCAAGCGCGGGCAGCGGCGCCATCGTTTCGCCTTCGGGAACGGCGTCCAACTGCTCCCGCAGAAAGTCGCCGGAGCGTTGAATTTCCAGCCAGCGCACCCGGGCGCGGGCAAACACATCGCCATCCGGCCAGACGGACACCGGCACCTGGGCAAAGCGATGCCATCCGGTGGGGTGATCGAAGCGCACGTCGCGCACCAATCCGCACGCGCGCGCCGCCGGGCCGACCAAGCCAATCTCCGCCGCCTGTTTCGCGTGTAGATGGCCGGTGTACTCAAAGCGCGTTCGCACCGACGCCGCGTCCCACAGCCACGCCGCAGCCTGTTGGACTTCGGCCAGCGCGGTTTCGAGGCGCTTGCGCAACTGGCTCAGGCGTTCCGCGTCGCAATCCAGTGGGCAGCCGCCGGGCCGGACCAGACCGCGCCCGAAGCGATTGCCGCAAAGCAGCGCGGTCAGGTTGAGAAAGTCGCCGCGAATCTTGCCGCAAGCCGAGGCCGTCGGCAAAAACGCGACGTCGCCGGCCAGCGCGCCGAGATCACCGGTGTGGTTGGCCAATCGTTCGAGCTCGAGGGCAACGGCGCGCAGCCATTGCGCCCGCAATGGCGCTTCGGTCCCGGCCAGGGCTTCGAGCGCGTTGGCATAAGCGGTGGCGTGGGCGATGGTCGTGTCGCCCGCCACAGTTTCCATCTGATAGACCGTAGCGCGATGCGGCCCGCCTGTGATCGCTTCCTCAATGCCCCGATGTTGGAAACCGAGCGCGATCTCCAGATGCAGCACCTCTTCACCCGCGCACTGAAAGCGGAAATGTCCCGGCTCGATGATACCCGCATGCACCGGCCCGACGGCGACTTCATGAATCTCGCTGCCATCCACACGGAAAAAGTCGCCCACCGCAGGACCGGCCCCGTGGTCCTTCCGCACCGGCTTCAGCCACGGATGATTTTCAGGAACGACTCCGTGTTGTTCCCAGATTTCGCGCTCGAACAGATGCGCTTGCGCATGGGTGGCGGTCAACGCCGGGAAGGAGCCGGAGAACGGCTGGCTGTGCCCGACGGCCAGCGTGTTGCCGGCGTCAAAGGCCAGTACGGCCACGATCCGCAGCGCGTCGCCTTCCGGCACGCCAAAAAGACCGCTCAGACGTTCGCCGCGACCCAGCTCGGCCCCGACATTGCCAAGGAACTCAGCCAGCGGCCACTCAGGCACGTCAGACCACGAGAGCGCGGACCCGTTGGTCAGCAAGGTGAAAGGAGTGTCTCGTTTCATGGCGTGGGAGAAAGTTGTTGGACTGCCGCCGTCCACGACTGGCGCAGCACCTCCGGCGTGGCCACGCCCAACCACAGCGACAGCAGCAACAACAGCACCGGCGGCATAATCACGGCGAGGGTTTCCCGAAATCGCGGGTCCATCTTGCGCGCAGCCTGGCGCGGCCGGCCATATACGATGGCAAATACGACCCGAGTCAGACCGAAAAACGCCAGGAGCAGGCATCCCAGGAAGAAGGCCGCCGCCCACCCGTGTCCCGTGCCAAAGGCGCTCTTCACGATGAGCAGTTCGCTGAAGAATGGCCCGAACGGCGGACAGGCCGTCACGGCAAACAACCCCGTCACAAATAGTACCGCCGAGCGCGGGGTGGCGACCGACATGCCGCTGACTTCGTCAACGGTCCGCCCGCCAGCCGCGCGGCGGATGTTGCCCGCGCTGAGGAAAAGCGCGCCTTTGGTCATGCTGTTGTTCCACACGTGGAAGAACGCCGCCCACAGGCCAACGCCACCCAGCGCCGCGCCGAGACTGAGGATGCCCATGTGCTCGACGCTCGAATAGGCCAGCATCCGTTTGAAGTCGCGCGCGGACAGCAGGAACAGCGCGGCCACCAGCGTGGAGAACAAGCCAATGACCAACAGCGTGCGATTGGCCACCATGCCCGCGCCCGCGGCCTCGACGACCGCGCGAACGCGCAGGACGGCGGTGAAGGCCACGGTGGTCACACCACCGGCCAGCATCGCGCCGACAATGCCCGGCGCTTCGCCATAGGCATCCGGCTTCCATGTGTGCATCGGCGCCAGGCCCATTTTGGTGCCGTAGCCGATCAAGAGCAGCACCCACGCGATCAATACCCACGGTCGGGACAGATGAGCACCTTGTGCCATCAACCCCGTGAACGTCAGGTCACCGGTTCCTCCGCCGTGCAGCGAGGCGTAGCCCAGACAGAACGATCCCAACAACGAGAGCGCGATCCCGGTGCCGCCGACGAGCAGGTATTTCCAAGTCGCTTCGAAGGCGCGCGGCGTGTTGTTAAAGTGCAGGAGCGGCACGGAGGACAAGGTCACCGCTTCCGTCGCGATCCACAGCACCCCCAGATGACGCGCCATGTGCGCCGCGCTCATCAAGCCCAGCGCTGCAAGGAAAGCCGGCACGAAAACGCGGTTCGATCGCTCTTCTCGCAGCTGTAGATAGGGCACGCCATAAGCCGAGCAGCCGAGAAACAGCAGCGAAACCGCCGGCAACATCGCCCGGGCCAGCGGATCGCAGCCGAACCACGCGTGGAACGGAGCCTCGGGCGGATACAGCAGCAGCCCGAACGCCAGGAGCGTGTGCACCAGCCCGGCCACCGGCAGAAACCACGGGCGCGTGCGGTTGTTGGGCCAGAGGGCCGCCAACACCGCCGCCACCAGCGGCACAAGAATCAGGAGCAGTTCTTTCATTCTCGAAGCACAGTCAGCTTTCGCGTGTCGAGCGTATCGAACGCGCGTTGGATGCGGTCCACGATGATGCCGGTGACGAATATCGCCACCGTCATGTCCAGCAGGATGCCGCCCTCGACCAACAGCGGGACAGAATGGATGAGCAGCAGACCGAAAAGGTAAATGCCATTCTCCAGGATCAGGTAGCCGCAGACTTGCGAAATGGCCTTGGAGCGCCCGACGAGCAGCAATAAGCCCGTCAGCACAGACGCCAGTGATCCTGCCACCAACAGGCTTTCGTGATGCTCCGGCAACAAGGGCAGCCAGCTCGCCAACACCACGGCGCCAATCATCCCCGCCGCGCCGAGCAGCAGCGACGGCAGGAACCCGATCAAGGGATAGAGATCCCGGTCAATGTTGGCGGCGCGCATGGCCCGGCGCAGCAGCGCGGGAATCACGAACCCTTTCACGACGACCGTGGCAACCGCCACCACCAGCACCATCACGCGCAATTCGTGTTCGATCACGAGCGGCATGATGCCCAGCACCATGCCCTGCACCGCGGCGACGCGGATCAGCGACGGCAGCCGGCCGGTGCCCAACGCAACGAGGTTCAAGCCCATCGCCAGACCGATGAGCAGATTCAGCCAGTCGCTCACGCCGCGCCCCCTTTCCATACGATTAACAGCGCGAAGACGCAGAGCAAAAACGCCGTCGTCAACAGCAATGGCACCCGGCGGAACGCAGCACGGGCCATCAGTGACTCGGTGAATCCAACCGCCACGGTCACCAGCATCACGCCCGCGATCATGACCCCGGCCGTGGCAAGGGCCGGCAGTTCACCCATGGGCACCACCGCCTGCACCAGCAGGACAGAGAACAGGAGGAGCTTCATCGCCGCGCCGTGCAACACCGCCGCCAACGGCGGCCCGCTGTGATCCAGCACCATCACTTCGTGAATCACGGTCAGTTCAAGGTGCGTGTTGGGATCGTCAAACGGCACGCGGCAGTTCTCCGCCAACAGCACCGTGAACAGGCCAACCGCCAGCAGCACCGCGCCCGTCCCAGCCGACGGTTTGAGCATCTCGCTCAGCGACACGCTTCCGCTTTGCACGCTCAAGGTGAGCACGGCGGTGATCACCGCCGCCTCCGCCAGCACGGCGTAGCTTACTTCCCGCGCCGCGCCCATGCCTTCAAAAGCCGAACCGGTTTCCAACGCCGCCCACGCCGTGCAAAAGCGGGCCAGCGCCAGCAAGTAAACCAGCAGGATCACGTCGCCGCGGAAACTCTGGGACGCTCCCAGCGGTCCCATCGGCAAAAGCAGCGCCGCTGCCAGCACCGCCACCCAGGCGACCGCCGGCCCGGCGATGAACCCCGGAGACGCGAGCGTGCTCAGAACCACTCCCTTGCGCCATAGCCGCGCCAGATCGTAATAAAGTTGCAGCACCGGCGGTCCGCGCCGCCCAGCCACCCGGGCTTTCACCTTGTTGATGATGCCCGGCAACAGTGGCGCCAAAAACAGCCACACCGCCAGCCGGGCCAGAAATTCAAGAATCGAGATCAATGTCATGGTCATGATTGATTCTCGTGTTTCAATTCAGCGCCGCCGGAGGAGTCGGCCTCTGCGAGCGCTCGAAAGAGTTCCTCGTCCGGCACGGCACGTTCGACCAAGTCCCGCAGCGATCCGTGGGCAATTACCCGGCTGAGCCGGGCCAGCATATCGAGGTGCGCGCGCGGCGAAGGTGGAATGAAAAAGAACAGCCGCGTCACCGGAACGCCGTCAGCCGGGGATTCCGTCAGCGGCAAGGCGTCGCGCAACAACAACAACGTGATCACACCGGCATCCCGGCCCAGCGTCACCCGCGTGCTAAAATGCGGCAGCGCGAAGCCGCCGCCGATCGGCGCCCAGTTGACACCACCTTTGACACGCAGTCGCTGAGCCAGCAACGCGCGCACTGGCTTGGGAATCCTCGACAATGAAGCAATCATCCGTTCCAAGACTTCGATCGCCTCCGCCGGCGGAACATCACGCCAAATCCCCCCGGTCCGCAACATCGGCGCCAGTTCCAAGCCGGTGGTAAAGGCCCCGTTCTCGGGCGCCAGAAAGCCCGCCCGCGCCGTCAGTCCGTGTCCGGCCGCCCAGTGGGCTACGCGAGCCCGATCGAACAGCAGCCGGCCACGATCCTGCACATGCGGTAGCCCTTCGTCTCGGATCCAGTCATCAACGACTTTCTCCGAAACGCCGAACGACTCAGCAAGTTCAACTAAATTCAGATACATTTCTTGTCAGTCATCTATTGTTGCGCGACCGGGGTGGTTTCCATTCACTAGCTCCACCACACCGCCATGGCTGCCACCGCGATCAGGCCGATAATCAAATAAAGGATATAGGCGTGGGTCCGTCCGTGCTGTAGCCGTCGGGCTACGCCGGAAATCCACATCACCAGCCACGCGAACGGCCCGATCACACGCTCCAGGACGGTTTCCGGCGTGTGCTCCGTAAACTCAGCATGCTGGGGAAATGGCTCGACCGGCCGATGTTCATGCCGCTTCGGCAACAGAATCCACGCAAACCATTCGGTGATGATGCCGGCAAACGACCCTGCCGTGTATTGCATGCGCGCCGTCGGAGCCGCGTAACCGCAGTCCCAAGTCAGTTCGCGGACCCAGCCACCCCGATGCGCCCGACGCCATAGCCAGACAGCGCCAGCCACCCCCAACACAGTCAGTATCAGGTGAACGAGGCCCAGTGTCACCAAGGATTCCGGCACCGGGGCGTCCGCCCAGGTGTCCCGCCACGAGACCACCGCCGCATGCACGGCCGACCAAAAGACAAACGGTGCCAGGCCAATGGCTACGCAACTCGCCGCCAGGACCAGCATCGGGCCGCGCATCCACCAGCCGCACTCGTGCGCATGTTCGGCCTCGCGCGAGCGCGGCGCACCCAGGAACACCACGCCGCACACTTTGATGAAACAGGCCAGCGCCAGCGCGCCAGTCATCGCCAGCAAGATGATGGCTGGAATCGCCCCGACCAAGGCTGCGCCCGGTTGGTTGACCGCATCGAAAAGTCCCAGATAAACGAGCCACTCGCTCACGAACCCGTTCAGCGGCGGCAGTCCGGAAATGGCTGCTGCGCCCAGTGCGAATAGCGACGCGGTCCACGGCATGGCCCGCCACAATCCGCCAAGGCGGCTCATTTCGCGCGTGCCCGTGGCGTGCAGCACCGAACCGGCGCCGAGGAACAACAACGCCTTGAACAAACCGTGGTTCCACACGTGCAAAAGGCCGCCCGCAAGCGCCAGCGCGCCCCATGCTGGATATCCGTGCGCCGACGCCACGAGAGCGAAGCCGACGCCCATGAGAATGATGCCGATGTTCTCGACGCTGTGATAGGCGAGCAGCCGCTTGAGATCGTGCTGACCCAGCGCGAACGCCACGCCCAGCACTGCGCTCACCACGCCCAGACCGGCCACTACCCAGCCGGCCCCCGCTGGCACCGGGAGCCACCCGCTGAATCGCACGATGCCGTAGATGCCCATCTTGATGGCCACGCCCGAAAGGATGGCTGAGACATGACTGGGCGCATTGGCGTGCGCCGCCGGCAACCAGATGTGCAACGGAAACATGCCCGCCTTCACGCCAAACCCGAACAACGCCAGCCAGAACAGTGGCGCCAACTGCGCCTGATCGCGCATCGGCCCCAAGTCCCAACTTCCCGTCCGCGTCGCCAGCAACGAGAAGAACGCAAACAACGCCAGCGTGCCCGTATGTGAAGCAGCCAGATACAGCCAGCCCGCCGCCCGCACCTCGCGCCGCCGCGCGTCGAGACAAATGAGAAAGAAGCCGCTCACGGCAAACAGTTCCCATGCGATGAGGAAGTGCAGGCCGTTCGAACACAGCAGCACCAGGCCCATAAACAGCAGCAGCACGCTCCACCAGGCACGGCCTCGCGGCGCTGAGCGCGAGTGCGCGGCATCCGCCCAATACTCACGCGAATAAGCGCCAGCAGCTCCGCCCACGACGGCCAGCAAGGCCATGAACAACGCGCTGACGCCGTCCAGCCTCAGATGCACCGCCTGGCCGCCGAGGAGGGATGCGCTCCGCCATTCCCACACGGAGCCTGTGGTCAAAATCCATGCAGCCGCAGCACCTGCTGCCAATGCACTTGCAAGCAAGGCCGCCAGCCACCCCCGCGGCGCACGAAAAGCCCCGAGGACGCTGAGAAGGATAGCCGCGCCAGCCGCCGCCAACAACAAGCCAGGATTCATCGCCTGACTTTCCAGCTTCTGTAGGGTCGGGGTGCGGTCTCGTGTTGGGGAGCAGCCCATTCAACCAGTTCCAACTGGTTGAAGTGGACCTGTCCGCCTGCACGATGATGCAACAAGCCGCCTTCGCAGGCCCAGCGTTGCACCTTGTTTTCCGGCGCTTTCAAAAGTTGACAAACATCTCGAACCGTCAATTGCATATTCCACTGCCTTCGCCGCGTGATTCCGCAGCGCGTAAAAAGGGTTCTTAATAAGGCAAACTTCCCCTTTCGTCAACACCCCGGCACGCGGCGACGCGCTAACTGCCTTCGGCAACGACAGTTCCATCACGCGACTTGCCAGAAACGGCAGTTGTGGCATACTGCGGCTATAACGATTCTTCGGCGGAGGATGTCATGCAAACGATTCTGCCTTCGGAGTTCAAGCGCGGGACGGCGTTGATGCTGGACGGCGTGCCGCATGTGATCGAGCATTGCCATTCGTCGGGCGCAGCGCAGGCGAAACCGAAGATGCACGCACGGCTGCGGAACTTGAAGACGGGCCGGATGGTGGATCGGCTGTTTGCGGACAACGAGCGCGTGGCTGTGGCGGACTTGGAAACGCGGCCGGTGCAGTTCAGCTATCACCAAGGCAACGAGTTTGTGTTTCTGGACGCGGAAACGTTCGACGAGCTGGACATGACGGCCGAACTGGTAGGCGAACGACACTGGTTTCTGAAGGAAAATGAGGAATACAAGGCGATGTTCCTCGAAGGCAAGCTGCTGGATATCGTATTGCCGGAACACGTCGCGCTGAAGGTTGTAGAAACTGCCGCGCCGCAGAGAGGCGGTTCGCAGGCAGCCTATAAGACAGCGAAGCTCGAAGGCGGCTTGGAAGTCATGGTGCCGCTGTTTATCGGGCCGGACGAGGTCATCCGCGTGGATACGCGGGAGCGGAAATATCTTGGGAAGGAAAATTTGGAATGAAGTTTCTGAAGTGGATGTTCATTATCATCGCTGTAATTGCGTTGCTGGGCGGAGGCGGACTGGCCTACTACGACGCGGGTGACTGGACCCCCATGTTTCGCGCCGATAAGGGCGTGCTAACGGGAGCGCCCGTCACCGACATCACCACGGTGGATGAGATGACGGTGTATGACGTGGAACTGAGCAATGACAAGGGCCGGCATGTAATGTGTCGCGTGAGCATTCCCGCGGGCGCCGGGAAACGCCACACCTGGCCGGCGGTGGTCCTGCTGGCCGGCACATCAACAGGCCGCAAGGCGGTGGACAGGATGCCGCCGCAGAAGAACATGATGGTGATCGCCCTCGACTATCCAGAGGTGTTGAAACTGGATTTCTCGAACGAAGCGGCCACATTCAAGACGCTGTGGGAGGTGCGCGAATCGGCGATGCACATGGTGGCCAACGTCCTCCTCGCAGGCGATTTCGTGGCCAAACAGCAGATGGTGAACCCGGAGCGCGTGGCGCTGGCCGGCATTGGCCCCGGCGCACTGATCTGCGCGGCGGCGGCGGCGGCGGACAATCAGAACCAGTTCTCCCACGTGGCGCTGTTTCAGGTTGGCGCGGGCATCGGCGGTCTGATCGAAGCCAACGCCCGCCGGCTGAAACTGCCCGTGCCGGCAGTAACAGCCGGGCACATCGGCGAGTGGCTGTTCAAGCCGCTGGAGCCGGCACGCTACGTCGGCCATCTCGGTTCCCGGCCGCTGACGATCCTCAACGGCAAGAACGATAGTTGGATGCCAGCCGCCGCGGCGCAGAAGTTGTTCGATCGCGCGCGCGAGCCGAAAAAGCTGATCTGGCTGAAGGGCGAACGCGATTCGGCCGACGACAGGTCGTTGCTCGACGATTTGGCCAGCCGCGTGCTGATCCAGTTGCCGGTGGCCGCAAAGACAAGCGCCCTCGGGATGGCCACCGAAATGATGGGACGGTAGCGCCGGCCTCTGTGCAGGCCGCAATCAGCTTCTCCACGCGCAACCCGGTCCGGGTGGGCAGTCGTGTTTCGCCTTGCCCGCGTGGGAACTTTTGCCCATCCTCCTGCCATGTTTCGTTCCTCTGATGAGCAACTGAAGATTCTGTGCGCCGGCGCTGTCCAGATCGAGACGGTGAACGAGCTGCGCAAGAAACTCGATGAATCGCGTGCCGCCAACCGGCCGCTTCGCGTGAAGCTCGGCATGGACCCGACCGCGCCGGACATTCATCTTGGCCACACCGTCGTGCTTCGCAAGATGCGTGAGTTCCAGGATCTCGGCCACAAGGCGGTGCTCATCATCGGCGATTACACCGCCATGATCGGCGACCCGTCCGGCAAAACCAAGACGCGCCCGATGCTTTCCGCCGAGGAGATCAAGCGTAACGCCGAGACCTATTTCCAGCAGGCCGGCAAGGTCCTTGACCCCACCCCGGGCAAACTCGAAATCCGCTACAACAGCGAGTGGCTTGCGCCCATGCGGCTGGCCGACGTGATCAAGCTGTGCAGCAAGATGAGCGTCGCGCGGATGATGGAACGCGACACGTTCGAGAAACGCTACAAGGCCGGCGAGCCGATCAATATCCACGAGTTCCTTTACCCGCTGATGCAGGGCCACGACAGCGTGTGCATTCAGTCTGATGTCGAGTTGGGCGGCACCGATCAGACGTTCAACAACCTCGTCGGCCGCCAGCTTCAGACCGACGCCGGCCAACAACCGCAGATCGTCATGATCATGCCGATCCTGCCGGGCCTCGATGGCGTCCACAAGATGAGCAAGAGCCTCGGCAATTACATCGGCGTCAGCGAGTCGCCGACCGAGTCCTTTGGCAAGGCCATGAGCATCAGCGACGAGTTGATGTGGGGTTGGTATGAGATGCTGCTGGGCAAAACGCCCGCTGAAATCTCGGCACTCAAGACCGTCCATCCGATGGAAGCCAAGAAGGCGCTTGCGGCCGCGCTCGTCGAGCGGTTTCACGGCGCCGACGCCGCCCGCGCCGCGAGAGATCATTTCGACAACCAGTTTTCGAAGAAGAAACTCGACGAGGTGGCTGAACCACTCGTGCTTCCCGCCGGCCAAATCGGTCTCATCGAACTGGTGGAGAAGACCGGCGCGTTCAAGAGTCGCAGCGACATCCGCCGGGTCATTCAGGAAGGCGGCGTCCAACTCGACGGCCAGAAACTGACCGACCCGAAGCTGGTCATCGAGCCGCGTGCCGGCCAGATTCTGAAAGCCGGCAAGCGGGCCGTGAGAAAAATAGTCAAGGGTTGAGGATTCGGAGCCTCCTGCTCGCTACTTCGTCTTCCTCACCCCATCCGTCCCCGATCCCGCTGGCTGGCTGCTTCCTTCGGTCTTTTGGACTTTGACTTCTGTCTTTGCTCCCATCGCCGCTTGCATCGCGCTCACATACTTCTTCTGAGCCTCTTGGAACTCGTCACGGGCTTTCTTCACTTCCGGCAGTTCCTGCGCCTTTTGGAACGCGGCTGGCGACGACGGCCAGTTTCCTCCGGGGCCGGGACGGAAGATTGAGTTCGTTGCGCCGGGCGGACGCGTTGGCGGCGCGCGGAACTGGTTCGGAGCCGTGGCATACGGTGGGCGCTGGCCCGGTTGACGAACTGCGTTGCGCTCCGCGCTCGATTCCGAACTCTGAGCGCCGTGATTTGACCAACTTGTAATTCCAGCGCCAAACGCAGCGCCCACAAGCGCAATTACCGCACCCGCAATCAGCGTTATAATGTTATCGCTAACATTTACTTATTCTGTTTATCAAATTCCTCCATCATCTTGCGCACTGACTCAAGAGCGGGCGCCATCTTGGGCATATCCTCCTTATTGACAAAGAAGTCTTTCTTTCCAAAGCATTTCGGGTCAAAGACTATAATTGTTGTATCATTCTTGGTGTCCACGAAATAAACGCACAATCCATTCTTCGTGTCTTCCCACAACTCGGCCTTTACCGACACATCTCGCATGTTGTCATCCCAGCGGATGATGCTTTCGTCTGTCTTCTTATGAAGTTCCTTGACTAATGCGTCATGCAATTTGCGAACCATCTGGTTATCTCGAAAGCCAGCATGAAGCACTCCTTTCATCACAGCGCGCAGCTCATCTTTTACAAACGAATATTGGAAAGCAGTAAATGGAGGTCTATCCGAATTCACTTCGACGAGAACAACGGCATTAGTATTTCTTAGACCCATCTGTGGCATTATCGTATTCGTGCCTGGACGCAGAGGCTGCAATTCCTTGCGGGTCATGCCTATGACCACCTGTTCCGGCAGAATCAGGTCTAAATACTTGCTGTCACGCTCAGCACCATTCACGAATGGCAAACTACAGTAGATAACCACAATTAGGATCAGCGCCAGTTTCATAAATCAGCTTGGATTAATTCGGATATATCTTTGATCCGTTTGATTTAACCCAAATGTCTTCGCTGTCTTGCTCTACTCCGCCACCATCCTTGAGATTGGGTCAGGTCTCAAGGGCGTTTGCCCAAATCATGATGGTGTCATGGATGTTCTGTCGTCCCACGGGGCTCACCTATTGTTTCTTGACCCGCATTTCTTGAATCGAATTGAGAGTCTTTAGCATCACTGGCGTTGGATCGCCCTTCAAGGGTTCGATGGCGGTTCCGTTGGGCATGAACGGCTGCGGGAAACTGTCAACTTCGTATTCCGTCCCTTTCTTGAGCAGAACCACAACCGCATATGACCGCGCTTGCGGCGCTTTGTGGATGCTGGTTCCCACCGAACCGATCTTCACCTTCGCGGCAATAGAGGCTTCCGTCCTCGGATCGAGCGGGCCGATCAAGGTCGCTACCGGCTTCAGTTTCAAAAGCGTCTGGCCGTCCGCAAGTGTCTCGACACCCTCAATGAGTGTGTAGACCACACTGCCGCCTTTCCACAATCCAAATGCCGTGCGGCCACTGCCCTCAGCAACCGCGCTGTGGAAACCACCTAGCAGCATCGCCAGTCCGAACCCGACAATTTGCTTTCTCATAAACGCCCTATTTCAGTTTGACTCCAGCCGCATTTTGAAAGCTTTTCTGAAACGGCTCAATGATGGACATGATCGGAGATAAATCGCCGCCCGCAGGTTTTACTTTTTGAATTTTCTGAACCACTTCCACAATCTTCTCCATTAACTGGGTTGGATCGCCGTCCACAGGCACCAAGCCTTTGTAACCCGGCATAAAGGCCACAGTGCCGCCAAACACACAATACCTCGCCGGCTCTGGTCCGATCCCTTTGTCTGCCGTTGTAACGATTACGACGAGTGCATATGTGCCAGGCTTTGGATCCTCATTTATCTCTGAATCCCAACTACGATTTACTGTTGCACTCATCACGCCGCCATCCACACACTCAAGTTCACCTGCCACACGTGCTATAGGCATTAACAGCAACCTCTTCTCACCCAGGCCTCCTTCAACATCTCCAACAGATTCAATGCGCACATATGCCACGCTGATTCTATCCCACCGATTGTCACTGTAACCCATAAGCACCGAATGCTCGGCGATTCCCACACTCGCCAAGAACTGCGTCATCGCAATTATTATAATGTAGGCACGTTTCATTGTATCTCCTGCTTCAATTAGTGTGTCGGATCGTCATTGCCTCTCGGGGTTCAGGTCTCAACATCAGACATATTCCTCCAACAACTCCAGGAATCGCAAATGATTCTTGTCGTCGCGAAACGCCCGCTTGCGTTCATAGCCCCGGGCGGTGACGTGATACCACCCGCCTGCCATTTCAATTCTCAACGGCCGCGCCATCCCTGCGAGAATGTGCCAACGCTCGTTTCAGGCCAAGTGATAGTCTGATGTTGAAACCTGACCCCACTTGCATGTGTGTGTTTGCGCCCTTCCAGCGATGCCGGTCGCAACGAAACGCCAACAATTGAGATGCGACGACGACGCGACGACGATTGCCGCGTCAGCCGCATCCCGTCTGTGCTTGCCTGCGCAAACCGGTACAGGCTACAAAGAGCGACGTTGGCAGAGGGCAAGATCAACTCAAAGGAGACATGCGGGAACTCATTGGGCAAAAACTCGGCGATTACGAAATCCTCTCCGAACTCGGTCGCGGCGCGATGGGCGTCGTTTATAAGGCCCGACAATACTCGCTCGACCGCCACGTGGCACTGAAAGTCCTCGCTCCGGAACTGGCCCATGACGAACACTACATCGAGCGGTTCAAGCGCGAGGCGATTATCGCCGCCACGATTGTCCATCCCAACATCGTCACCGTCTATGATGCTGGCGCTCATTTGGACCTCGACACCGGCGAGCGGCTGCACTACTTCGCGATGGAATACGTCGAGGGCGAAACGGTGCAGCAGCGTCTCGCGCGCCAGGATTGTATTCCCGCTGATGAAGTGGCGGCTATCGGCGTGCGCGTTGCCGAGGGATTGGCGTCGGCGTGGAAGAAGGCACGAATCATCCACCGTGACATTAAGCCGAGCAACATCTTCCTCTCACGAGACGGCAAGGTGAAAATCGGTGACCTCGGATTGGCGCGGGTCGTGGGCGACGCGCAATCCAGCCTGACCGCGACGGGCGCGATCATCGGCACCGCCTACTATATGAGTCCGGAACAGGCGCGCGGCGAGAGCGACGTGGACTTTCGCGGCGACATCTACAGCCTCGGCTGCACGCTGTATCGGATGTTGTGCGGCAAACACCTCTACGAAGGAGCGTTTGCCAGCGTCATCGTCAAGCACCTCACGGAGCCGCCCCCGAGCATCCGGACGATCATGCCGGACTGCCCGATGGCCTTGGTCAAGGTGATCGAGAAAATGCTGGCGAAGCATCCAAGCGGTCGGCATCAAACCTACGCCGAGTTGATCGAGGAACTGCGTCAAGCACACGAGCAGGTTCTGGCTGGAGACGCGCAGGAGGAAGATGAAACGCGGGCTGATGAACCCGTTTCGCACAAGCAGATGTCGTGGGCGCTCGGCAGCATTGCCGCGGGGCTTGTGATTTCGGGCGTGTTGTTGTGGGCACCGTGGAAGGAACGTGATGCAGTCACTTTGCTTGCCGACTCTCGACAAACAGACGAGCGGCGCCAGCATGATGTTGGCAGCACGTTATCTGAGAGCGCGGGCGTCCCTCCCGCAGAAGCGCGAAAGGACACACCATCGCCGGGGCCAGGAACCGCCACTCCTGCGCCTGTTGTAATCGCTTCTGTTGCGAAAACTGCTGAATCCTCTTCTGCTGCGAAGATCGAAACCTCGCCGAAGCCGTCGAACGTCGCTGCAAATCCGCCGGCGGCGGGTGTGACACCCGCGGTCGCAGCGAAACCCGTCGTCGCGCCCGTCGCCGCCGATCCATTCCCGAAAGAAGTCGCAGCCTTGCCACCGGAACTGCAGGTCGCGCGCGTCGTGGCGAAGTTGAAGGAACTCAATCCGACCTTCGATGGCAGGGAGACGCACAAAATCGAGAACGGCGCGGTGACAGACCTGGCGTTGTCCACCATCGGCGTGATGGACATCACACCACTGAAGGCGCTGCCGTTGCTGAAAAGGCTCACCCTCGCGTCGGCGTCGGCAGCGCAGAAAGGTTCTCTTTCCGATCTCTCGCCACTTAAGGGCCTGCCGCTGACGTGGCTTTATTGCCAGAATAACCCGATCAGCGATCTCTTGCCGCTCCGCGACATGCCGCTGACGGTGTTGAGTCTCGGCGTCACACAAGTGAGCGACCTTGCGCCGTTGGCCGGCATGAAACTGACTGTGCTGAGCGTCAACGACACAGCGGTAAGCGACCTCTCGCCGCTCGCTGGAATGCCATTGTCTGTGCTCTGGTGCAACAATTCGAAGGTCACCGATCTTTCGCCGCTTCAGGGCATGCCGTTGAGGGAACTGCGCTGCGACTTCGTCGCCGCTCGCGACGCTGCGATTCTGCGCGGGATCAAGACACTCGCGAAGATCAACGGCGCGACGGCCGCTGCATTTTGGCTCCAAGTTGGCCCGATTGCCGCAAGTGCCGCGGCGTCTTCCCGTGTCCAAACAGGCCAGTCATTGATGACCTCCATCGGCATGGAGTTGGTGCCCATCCTGCCGGGCGAGTTCATGCTCGGCAGCACGCCGGAAGAACGCGAGTGGGCAACAAGCGCGGAAGGGAGACGGGCGAACCCGATCTTCACCCAAGCCGAAGGCGAGCAACCGCGCAAGACCGTGATCCGGCAGGGATTCTGGCTCGGACGAACGGAGGTGACAGTGGGTCAGTGGAGACAATTCGTGAAAGCAACGGGCTATGTGACCGACGGAGAGACCACAGGTGCGTCGTATGCACCCAGTGGTCCACACACTTGGAAACATGTGGACGGAGCGAACTGGCGCGACCCACATTTCGGTTCCGAGCCGAAGGACAATGATCCAGTTTGTTGTATCAGTTGGAACGATGCGATGGCGTTTTGTGCATGGCTGGACAGACAGGAAGAGGGGCGACTCCCGGTCGGCTGCAAAATACGTCTCCCGACAGAAGCGGAGTGGGAATACGCGTGCCGCGCAGGCAAGCAAACGAAGTTCTGGTGGGGCGACAGGCCGTCGGACGGCGAGAACCGGTTGAATTGGAATTGGGGCGTGAGGGATCGGAAATTTGTGACGCCCGTGGATTACTATGGGGCGCGCGGACGGAACCCATTTGGGCCGGCCGACATGCTCGGCAATCTGTGGGAATGGTGCCTCGACAGCTTCGATGACCGCGGCGCGCACGAGCAACAGTGGATCAGCGATGGCCATTTGCATGTGATACGTGGCGGAGCCTTCGGCGGCAGTCCTGGCCTGCCGCGATGCGCTTTGCGCGAGCAGCGCACGGCGAAGTTCTCGTCGGCGGTTGATGGCTTTCGCGTGGCGTGCGGCATGCCGCCGGCGAAGACCGGGACGAACCGCCAACGTTGACGGTCAGCAGTTCTCAGGCAAAAGGGTTGTCTTGCCGATGCAGGCCAGACAGGAGTGTCTGGCCTACGATTTCTTTCGCAACGCCTCGCTCATCGCGCGCAGGTGGTCGGGCGAGGTGCCGCAACAACCGCCAATGATTCGCACGCCGGCGGCGAGCAACGTCGGCACCAGCGCGGCCATCTCGGCAGGCGTGGCGGGGTAGATGTCCTTGCCGCCGACGTTCTGCGGCGCGCCGGCGTTGGGCTGGATGATAACCGGCGTTTTGCCGGCCGCGCGCACCATTTGCCCGGCGAGCCGCGCGTAATCGTCGAGGTTCATCGCGGTGCCGCAGTTGGCGCCGACGACGTCCGCGCCGGCGGCGATGGCTTCCTTCATCGCTGCCTCGACGGTGGCGCCCATCATGGTGCGGTAATTTTTTCCGTCGCCGCGGTCGAACGCGTAGGTCGCGATCACGGGCCAGTTGCCGGCCTGCTTCGCTGCTTTTACCGCGACAACCATCTCGGCCGGATCGGTCATCGTCTCGATGAGCGCGGCGTCAGCACCGCCGGACTTGAGGGCCGCCGCCTGCTGCACGAACAGCTTCAGCAACTCATCGGCGGTCATTTCGCCGAGCGGCTCTAGGAATCCGCCGAACGGCCCGATGTCGGCGAGCACCCATGCGCCTTCACCGGCCGCGCGGCGCGCGACCTGGACAGCGGCACGGTTAAGCTCGTCGGCGCGCGCGGTAAGACCATGACGATCGAGGTTCGTCACACAGCCGCCAAAGGAGTTGCTGGTGATCAAGTCGCAGCCCGCCGCGCGATAACGACGGTGGACGTTCTCGACGGCTTCGGGTTTCTCGACACACCACAGCATGCCGCAATCGCCTGGCGCGAGGCCTGCGGCGATAAGTTGGGTGCCCATGGCGCCGTCGCAGAGAAGGGGGCGGGTGGAGAGTTCCGTCAGCAGGTTCTTCGGATTCATGCGCAGCTTCTTACATGAGCGGCGTAACGGCGTCGAATTTTTTCGACAGCCGGATACGGGATGTCTGCGCCGCGAAGGTTACTCTGTGCGCTTCTTCCCGCCGCTGAGCAACCGGCCGGTTTTCTTGTCCCATTGGATGGCGCGCACGTTCATGTGATGTTTGCCGTGACAATCGGTGCAGACGAGGTCCCTGGCTTCCATTTTCTCCAAGCCGCGCTCCTTCCGGCGGGCGGCAACGGCGGCGGGAGATGCGTTGTGGTTCTCGTGGCAACTCTTGCATTTGTTGGCGATGGCGTCGCGCGGATACATTACTTCGGGAGGCGTGATATTACCCTCATCGCTGGCGTGAGCCGACGACTCGCCGTGGCAGGTCACGCAGGTGACCTTGTTCTTCGCGTGCTTGAGCGAGAGCGGTTCGTCGCGGAAGTTGCCGTGACAGTTGTAACAGATGAGCCGCGGCATAGCCGGCGTCGCTTTGGCGGCGGGGGCGTCGTCGAGCAGCAACGGCGCGTTCTTGTCCACCTTCAACGGCGGCGGCGCGGCGGCGAACACGGCCAGCGCCACTGCGGTGAAAGCTGCGGATGCGCAGAGTTTGATTAGTTTCATAACAGGACAGTCGGGGCGCTGAGCCCTTCCCACATTTTCAGATCCCACGTCGCGGATTGCGGATTACGCCTCCGCCTGCACATATTTCCAGTCCTTCAACAGAACCCGTAGCCACGCTGCTACGCCGTCGCGAAGAAAATATCCTGCTTCGGCACTTCTGCCCCGGCAGCGCCGGGCGTTTCGCCGAAACCTCTCGCTCAACCCATCACAATCCCGCGCAATCGCTGCGCGCTGCTATGCCTGCTTCAACGCGTCGCTGTGTGCCCAAACCTTCTCGAAGGCTTTCGCATACTGCTCGATCAGCTCCGGCGCTTCGCCGTAAAACAGCGGCAGGAAGATGTGGTTGGCGTTGACGTATTCGCAACCGGGCATCTTCTCCGGGATTTTTGGCGCATGATGCCACCACTTCGCCTCGGAGTAGATCTTCAGCGTATGCTGTTGCGGATAGTCCCAGAAGCTCACGCGGACTCCTTCGGCCCTGAGCGCCTTCAACAGCGCGTCGCGCGAGAAGCCGAGCTTCTTGAAATCCAACAGCAGCATATTCGCGTGGTAATAAGCGCGCTTCTGGTCGGGACGGCAGCGCGGCTCGGTGATGCCCGGCAACTGGATCAGCCGGCCGTTGAGCGCGCGGACGTTTTTCTCCACGAGCGCGTTCAGCGCGTCGAGGCCCTTCAGTTGCATTCGCGCCACCGCGGCCGCGAATGGATGCATCCGGTATTTCTGGCCGAAGCCCGTGCCCTCGTATGCGCGCACCGGGCTGTCCTTTGGGAACCTGCCTGGATCACCATACTCCCCGAAGGCGGCGGCGCGCTCGTAATACTCCCGCGTCTGATACATGCCCATGCCGCCTTCGATCGCGGGCATCACCTTGGAGGTCTGGAAACTGTAGATGGCCATCTGGCCCCACGTGCCCATCTTCTTGCCTTTCATCGAAGCGCCGTGGGCGTGCGCGCAGTCTTCCAGCGTCACAAGGCCCTTTTCCTTTGCCCAACCGCAAATAAGGTCCATCTCGCACGGCAAGCCCCACGAGTGCATCCCCTCAATCGCTTTGGTCTGCGGCGTCAGCTTGCGCTTGGCGTCCTCGAGATCGAGGCACGCCGTTTTCGGGTCAACATCAATGAAGACCGGCACGAGGTTGGAGAACCGCATCGCAAGGCATGCGGAAAAGAACGTGTAGGTCGGCACCATCACCTCGCTGCCAGCCGGCACGTCGAGCGAAAGCGCAAAATACATGCTGGTGAGCGCGCTCGAACCATTCATATGCGCCTTCACGAACGGCGCCTTGGTATAGGCCTGCCACTCTTTTTCAAACAATGGCAACTCTGGATAGAACTGATTGTTATCAATCAACTCGTGCAACCGGTTCTTCTCGGCAGCGCCATAGCGTGGCCAGCGCGTGAGCGCGGTGATTTCCTGCGGGGAGACCGTCACGGTCTTCGCACCGCCAGCAGCCGCCAGCGTTTCCGTGGTGGCCAGCTTGGTCGTGGCGAGTCCTGCCACGACTGCGCCGCTGGTCTTGATGAAAGAGCGGCGCGTAATGTCCTGATTCGAGCTTGTCTGATTCGTGTTCATGATGGCTCCATCCTGTTGGTGTGGGTCACTTGTTCGGCGCTTCGCCCAGCAAACGGCGAATGGACGCCTTCACCATTTGCTCGGCGCCTGGCGCCAGATTGGTTGCTGTGGGTTCATAACCCCCTTCTGCAAAAGCCGCGTCCGTGCAGATGTACGCCGAGCCGCAGTCGCCGTAGCCGGCCACGGCCACGAAGTCGTTCGGCTTGGATCGTTGCGCGAATTTTTGAAACTCCAGCATCGGTTCGCCCGGCAGATGGACGATGTGGATGTTGCCGACCTGGAGGGAACTCAACTCAAACGGCCGTTTGGCGCGCTCGACGGACGCCAGCCGCATCGCGCCTTTGTAAACGCGCAGACCCTGGGCCGCTTTCGGGTCGGCCACCCAGCCGCGGCTCGGATCCACAAACGCCGCGTCGGTCCGGATTGGCAGCGCCACGGCATCCGTCCGCCAGACGAGCCGTTCCGCCGGCGCCAACTGCGTGGCTGCGATTGCCGCCGCCATGCCTGCCTGCAACCGCGCCTTCAAGGCCGCCCGTCCAATCGGGTTTGTGTCGTTGTATTTGCCGACTGTCACGTTGCCGGAGCAACCTGTGAAATAGACCTGAAAAACGCGTTCTTTCCGTTCCATCGCCTCGCGCGCCCAACCGACGAAATCCGCCGATGTGGTCCCGTCACACGAGATGGTCTGCGGATGCGTCGCGTAGTAGTGGAGCCGCGCGAGCACTTTCTTACCGCGGGCGAAGGTAATTGTCTTCAGCATCGGGTCAATGTCGCCCTCCGGCATTTCCGCCAGCTTCGGATTCTTGGCGCCCTCACTGCCGCGCGTGATGATCTTGCCATCCGACCCCTTCAGCCGCCGTTCCGACGCCACGCGGTCCACCTTGGCCTCGCCACAGCCGACCCGGTCGAACGGTTCCAGTCGTTTCACCGCCTGTTGGACGGACTTGGCCAGCCGCGCGCGCAGGTCGTCGAGAAACTTCGCTGTGAGGTGCGATGGCGAACCGGGCGCGGCATCCAGCATCCGATGCGCACCTTCGTCAGCGTAGGGAGCGACGTGTTGATGAATGCACTGAATTGCCACGCATGTCGGCTCGGTCCCCGCGGCGCGGGCGATCGTCTCGCGGAACGACCATTCCGACTCATTGCACAACAAGCACCAATCAAGCGCGCAGAGGACGTAGCGTTTCCCGCCGTCTTCCAGCACAACACCTTTGAGCAACTGCGGGTCCTTGGGCGTCTTGTGCTTGACGAGCCACACCAACGTCTCGCCGCGCGGCGGCGTCGCGTCGCAGCGGAAAGTAGCGATGCGGAGTTTGGGGGAAATCGTGCCAGTCGCGGCATGCGCGGGAATGAGAGCTGACGTTGCCAACAACGCAGCCAGCCCGACTCGCATCAGAGCCTGCTTGGATGCTTTCATTGAGAAGGCCGGCAGTTTACCCCTCAGCAGAGGGAACTGACAGAGATTTTTTCAGCAAGCGGAACCGAGATCGTTTTGGCCTGGACTCCAAATCGTCGGCCCCGCACGGGTGGCGGAATAATTATCTCCCAAAGTGAAGACGTGAGAGCGTTCAGTCGGCGAGGCGGGTGCGTTGCCAGAACTCCGCCTTCCACGGGGCATCGGCTTGCCAGAGGACGGGATTCCAGAACGCCGTTTCCGAAAAATCGCTGTGTTCCTGTGGACCGTAACGGGTTGCGTCGCCAGCGCTGAATGCCTTCAACGTCACCTGGGGCCGCGCGCCCCGTGGAATCAGGTGCGTGGCCTGGATGATGTTTTCCCAACGGCCCAGCGTGCGATCCTGCACAGTCTCCGGATGCGCGAGGAATTCGTCAATCCACGCCAACAAACTGCCGCGAGGCGCCAGATCGCCTGCATTGGCTTCGCCGACTTCGTTCGATGGATGCAGGCTCAGGTTGTAGAAGCGCGACTCCGGGTGCGCCGCCAGATACGGCACCACTGCCACGTCCCAATCGCGGATGCTGCACGCGGCCGCCAGATAGACGATGTTGCGGAACGGCAGTTCCGGGCATCGGCGAATCATTTCGTTGGCGACGAGCGTACCCGCGCTGTGTGCGACGAGCGTGATGGGAAGCGGTCGCAGTTTTTCAAGCGAGCGGATTGCCTCCAGAAACTGCGCCATGCCGCCGCACGAACCGTTGTCGAGCACTCGAGTCACCTCGTTGGTGTTGCGCCAGCGATCCTCGAGGTAGAATTCCTCCGGTGCGCGAAAGAGCGTGGACGTGCGGCGTCGCATGTTCTCCCACGCGCTTGTGCCCAGACCGTCAATCGCCGGGCCACAGACCAGTTTCGTCGGCAGCGTCAGCCACGAAAGCCCGTAGCGCGTCAGTTGCCAGCAAGTCGTCCGGTCGAAGCCGCCGAGCGAGACGGCGATGGAATGCGCCGGGTCGCTGTTGTATCGGCGTCGCAATTCCCAATACAGCGCGTTCACGTCGGCAATCTCGGTGTTGATGAGGTTGTCGAGCTTGTCGGAGGCGGTCTCCGTGGCCGGTGCGTTGGTGCGATAGGAGGTGCCGTCGAGTCTTGAATTCTTCAGGTCGATCGCGCCTTGATGAAACCACACCACCGGCGCGCGCAACAGCGAGCCACCCACGTCGCACGCCGCGTAGACCGGCGCCGAGAGCTTGCCCTGAATCGGTTTCTCCTGCCCGCGCCGTATCAGCGTCAGGTGTTCCCAGTATGTCGAGGTCAGCCGCGAGTCCCACGCGATGAACAGGGGGTAGCTGCCGGTTGCCATGATGTCCGGCGTCAATCGCGCCGCCATTTCGACACCGGATTCGATCGAGTTCAGCCCGCCGGGGATGAAAACGACAAGATTGGTGCAGCGGGAAGCTGCGATGGACTCAACCAGTCTTGCGAGCAATGCGTCAAAGTCGCGGGATGGCATCGGCTTCCACTCGCCGTCAGTCTCGCGCGGGTTGGCGCGCAGCGGCTTCCCCGCGTGGTTGACTGCAACGACATGGAGATCGAGCGGTGCCTGCGCCACCGGGGTCAGCGTGCTACAACCGGTCACGGCAAAAGCACTCGCCGTCAAAAGAGTCGTCAGCCAACGTGAGCACAGGCTCATGGTGTTCTCCTTCTGCAACTTCGTTCGCGGGCATTCTACTGGCTCGCTGCCAGCGGAGACGAGGGATTATACCAGAGAGACTTCCAGTATTGGCGCTCGACCTCGTAGACGTTGATCGGTGCGCCGGGCTTGGTATCGGCGGGCAGAATGCCGTAGCGTTTCATCTCGCGCACCCATTCCTCGCGCGGGCGGAAACCGGGCATGTCGAAGCGCTTGATCGTTTCCAGCCGCTGTTTGCCGGCTTCGCACATGGCCAGCAGCGCGCGGTAGTCGGGATCGTCCCGGGAGGTGAAAACGTTGCCGCACGTGCCGTAGCCGCCGGCGGCCTTCGCCAATGGCGCGAGCAACGCCAGCGATTTCTCCGGGCGCGTGAGGTTGAAAACGATGTGGCGCGATTGCTTCAGGCGCGGGTCGTCCATGCTTGGCATCCAGAAGCTCAGGCCGATTTCGTCGCAGAGCGTGCGGGGAATCGGATGCTGTTTGGCGTTGTGGCAGGAGGCGCAACGGTTATCGAACACCTTTTGCGCAGCCATGGTTGTCGGCCAGTCCTGATCGTTCTCCAGGATTTCCTTGTTTTGCTGGTAACCGCCGATCATGCCACAGCCGAGCGCGGCATAGGTGCCCGGATAGGGCGCGCCACAATCGAGCCAGAGCCGCACCATGAGTTGGTCGCGCGGCGACGCCTTCACGCCGTGATGCGCGCCGTTAAGCTTGTCCATGAGCGGGCTGCCGCCGCTGCCAAGTGCGCGCGGAGCATAGTTGCTGCGCGCCATGTTCCGGCCGTCGGCGATCTGCCGCCAGACGGTGAGTGTGTAGAAACTGTGCGAGAACATTGGCCCGTGGTCGCCGGTGAGAATGATGCCGCCTGCGCGCTTATCGTAGTCATGGCACTTCACGCAATTGCGATCGAGCACAGGCTGGATGTCGCGCGGGAAGTCGGGGATGTCGGGCACGCCGTGGAATGGCTCAATCTTGCTGGCGGCCCGTGCCGTGGCCGACGGCCGGCGGGCCATGCAAGCCTGTTGTGTCAACGCACGGTGTTCGTGGCAGCCGACGCAGCCGAGCGTTTCGCCCGGCACCACCGTGGTGAAGCTCTGCATCCGTTTCACGGCGCGGTCCTTTTCGTCGAGTGCGACGAAGAGCAGGCTGCGCAGTGCCGGCGCCTCGAAGTATGCCGAGCCGTCCGGTTCCACGGGCACCGTGCCGAGCACGCGCTCCAGCGTAAACGTGCCGGCGTAGCTCATCGGGTCCATGCCGCCGGTGAAGTTGACGGGCTTGGGCAGGCTTTCGACGATGAGGAGTTTTTTGATTTCGCCCGGCTGGACGCCGGAGACGTTGCGGCCGAAGTAGACGTTGTCGAGCATGTAGCGGCCGACCGGTTGCGCGAGGTCCACGCGCGGCGGGATGACGGCCTCGCGTTCGCGTTTGATGATCGGGCGCGGCTCGTGGAGCCACGTATTCGGTTCCTTGCAGAACTCCTCCGGCAGCGTGAACAACGTGGCAATCTGGCCGCGGCCATTGATCGCCATCAGCCGGCTGTCACGCGCGGCGATGAACGCGTCCTGTGAAAAAGCCCACACGTCGCGATAGTCGGAACGGCGCGTGACGTTGCGCAGCGAAGGGAGGTTGTCGGGACCGGCCTTGAAATCCACGGTGGCGACATAACCCATGTGTTCGGTCTGGCCGTGGCCAGGCGAGTTGATCATTGCGACCTGATCGGTGCCGGGGATCGGTTTGGCGTCGATATAAACGCCCCCCGGATTCAAGTTGCCAAAGAGGATCGTCTGACTGGTGCCGTCGGGGTTCATCGCCCAGAGGTGGTGGTAGTTCACCTGATTGCGGTCCACGTATTCCCAACGCATGTAGGCGATGCGGCCGTCGGGCAGCGGCCACGGCGTGTTGTCGTGTTCGAGGTTGGCGGAAAGCTGGCGGATGTTCCTGCCGTCGGCGTCGCAGCGGAAGATGTTGGCGACCTGCGTGAGCCAGCAGTTCACCCAGCGTTTGCCGCGAGCGCTGATGAACACGATGCCGCCGTCGGGCAGCCACGCCGGCTCGAAGTCGTCGTAGATGCCGTCAGTAAGCTGGCGCAGGCCGGTGCCGTCAGTGTTGATCGTGTAAAGATGATAGGTGTCGGTGCCACCCTTGCGGTAGGAGAAGATGATGGTGCGGCCGTCATAGTGGACGGCAGGATCGCGGACGGATCCCTCGGGATCGTTCACCAGCAGCGTGAGCTTGCCGGTCTTGAGGTTGATTTTGCAGAGCCTGCCGGCTTTGCCATACATCTTCTTGTTCGCATCGGGCGAGAGGTAGCCGAAGTTTGCATACCAGTGCTCGTGGATGATGGAGCGCACGGCGAAGACGATTTCCTCCACGTCGGCGAGCGGGCCGCGAAGAAACGCCTGCGCCACTTCCGGTGTCTCGTCCTGAATCTTGAGCGGCTTCGGGTTGGCGCTGAGTGCGACGTAATCGTAGATCATCCAACTGCCGTCGCGCAGCGTCAGGCAGAGTGAGTTCTCACCCGCCTGCAAGGCGCTCTTCGGAACCGTAAGGACGAGCGATACAGGCCGCGCGGTCTCGCCCGGTCCGGCGTTGCTTTGTCCTTTGCCTATTGGCAGCCGGCGTTTGGCGATGTCCCGGCCGTTGAGGCTGACAACCAGTTCCGGTGGCGTGAAAACGTCAGTCAAGCCGAGGATGAGATGGAGGTTCTGCTGCGGCGGCTTCTCGATGTTGAACTTGATCGTGAAAGTGTGTGCCTTGCCGCCGGCCCAACTGTCGTGGTTGCTTGGATGGATGTAAGGCCAGTCGGTGAGCTTGCTCTTGCCGACCGTGAAGACGATTGGGTTTGGGTAAGCCTTCGCGTAACCCGGCCAGCGTTCCGCCGTCAGCCCAAACTCCATGGCCGAGCCGTCGGGCTTGCCGATGCAGAAGAGAGTGTCCGTCGGCGCGATGGGGGCGCCAAATGCCGCGCCCGCCATTATCGCACTGCACCCAATCGCCAAGGCAGCCTTCACGCAGCCACGTGTCATTCTCATCTTGCTTGCTCCTGTTGGATTGAGATGGGACCGGTCCATTCATACCCCAGACGCCGCGAGACTGCGTTGGCGTGCGAAACAACCAGCGGGGCCAGTTCCTTCAATTTTGAAACCGGCAATCTCGTTGAAGGTCCGGTGATTGTCAGGGCCGCCACAAAAGTCTTGTTCCGGTCGAAAACGGGCGCGCTGACGCAATGAATACCTTCGGCGTATTCGCCGCGGTCCAACGCAAACCCCTGCTCGCGGATTTCCTCAAGTTCCCTGCAAAGCGCCGCTTTGCTGGAGAGGGTTCGGTGGGTGGAGCGCACCAGCTTGATGCGGGCAAGGATCATCCCGCGCTCCTTTTCGGGAACGAACGCGAGGACCACTTTGCCGGGGGCCGTATTGTGGAACTCGAAATGTGTTCCCGGATCCACCATCAGCCGCACTTGGTGGCGCGATGGCATGGTGTTAAGCACCACACCTTCGTCATGATTCAGCGGCACATTGAGCAGGACCATTTCCAGCGTCTGGTCGCGAAGGCTGCGCATGATCTCCAGCGACTCCTCGATCAGATGGCTTTCGCACACCGTGGCACTGCCGATGGCCAGCAGCTTTTGCGTCAGCGTAAAAGTCTTGGTCGTCTCATCGCGATCCAAATACCCCCGATCCACAAGCGCCTGGAGAATTCGGGACAAACTGTTTTTGGGAACCTTCAGTTCCTGCGCCATATCAATGGCCCGCAGGCCGATCCGACGGTTGGCCAGCAATTCCAGCACGGAAAGACCGCGATCCAGGGCCGGAACCAGGGATTGGGGAATGGAGGCTTTGGCACGACCGCCTCCGATGTCATTGGCGGCGTGTTGAGCGGACGATGACGGGAGATGTTTGGCGCCTGGCTGGATCATTGTTGGATAACAACCTATTTCCTTATATGGAACACGTTCCACTAAATAGACTACTGCATGCCATCAAGGAGGGTCAAGGGCTATTCCGAAAACGAGAAACAGCCAGCGTTCAATGGCGGGCACCTATTCCTGCGCCAGCAACTCGTCATTCCTGATTTGCTCGCCCCTTGGATTCGGG
Source organism: Verrucomicrobiota bacterium (assembly GCA_016235595.1). Classification (GTDB taxonomy): domain Bacteria; phylum Verrucomicrobiota; class Verrucomicrobiia; order CAIQCK01; family CAIQCK01; genus CAIQCK01. Next base: position 341,617 of record JACRJX010000029.1, on the reverse strand, counting down.
ACTTTGAAATGGGTGAATTCACCCGCAGGGTCGGCAAACTCGCTCAACTCCAACGTCAGGTTCGGCTTGCCGCCAGGATACCATGCGCCCGCCCCCCACGCCTTCACGCGGCAGGCAACGCCGCCGGGCCGCACCGAGTTGTCCTCGAACGGACCTTCGACTGACTTCGGGTCAATCACCAGCAGCCGCAGGTCCGTGTTGGCGAGGTTTGGGTAACGCGAGCGATTCAGACAGAACACCTGCGGTCCACGCATAATCGCGACGCGCCCCGCCTGCGCCACGCGCCCCGCGACGAGGCGCAGCGGCATCGGCAGGTCCAGTTCGATGCGATCATCACTCTGCCAGTTGCGGTTGATGACGAAGAACTCTCCGGGCTTGACTGCTTTTGCGACCGCTTCGCCGTTCACGGAAACCTTCGGCTCCTCGCACCAGCGCGGGATGCGCAAGCGCAGCGGAAACTGCGCGGGCCGCGACGGTTCGAGCCGGATTGTCACCCGGCCGGAACCCGGATAATCGGTTTCCTGCCGCACCTTCACGGTGAGTTGCGGAGACAGTTTTACTTTCGCCTCCGACTGCGCGTAGAGGTTGACTGCGATGCCGTCGCCGTAGCGGTAGCAGATGTACGCGGGCAACTCGGCGATCGTGCGCCGGTAGTTGTTCGGGCAGCAGTAAGTGTCGCCCTTGTGGTAGCTGCGTGGGCCGTCCGTCGGCGTGTAGTAACGGATGCGGCGGCCATCGGGCGATTGCGCGCCGAAGAGGCCGTTGTAGATAATGCGCTCCATCAGGTCGCCGTAGAGCGGCTTGCCTTCCATCCGCAGCAACTCGTCGAGCCAGCGCACGAGATAAGCGGTCGCGCAACTCTCGCCGAGATTAATCGTGCCTTCCTGCGTGTCGTGCCAGCACTCGTGGTCGCCCACCTCGCCCGTGATCGCCATGCCCTCGCCGCGCAAAATGAAATCCAGCACGTCGTGTGTCGGTTTCAGCAGGCGGGTGTTCGGCTGCAAACGATGGAGCCGCAGTTGCGCGATGCAGCGGCAAAGGTGCGCATACGCATGTCCCTCAATGTCGTCGTGGCGGCCGATGACGACCCGCGCGTTCCAGTTCGCGAGATGACGCGTTTTTGTCACAAAATCCAGATACTGCGGGTCGCCCGTCTCGCGATACAGTGCCAGCATCGTATTCTCCAAACCGGTGACGCCCATGTACAGCGTGATATTCCACGGGGAGGGCAGCTTCGGGGGTTCGGCCGCCCAACGTTGCACAATGAAATCGGCCAGTTTCCTTGATGCCTCCAGCGACGCTTTCTCACCGAAGAATCGGTGATCCATTGCCAAACCGTACGCGAGATAGTTCATCTCGTGGATGTCCCAGAGCGACCACATCCGCTTCGCCGGCTGGAAGGTGCCGATGTAACCGTCGGCCTCCTGCGCGGCGATGGCCTCGCTGACCAGATGGCGTTTCAACGTCTTCACGCGCTCGTCGTGAGTGTGGGCGGCGAAGCGCACCGCAGCGTCAATCAACTTTCCCAGCCCGATATACGCCCCGCTGCGTTTCGCCGGCTCTGCCTTGAACGGCGCGAGAAAATCCTTGTCCACGTCCAGCACCAGCAGGTTATTGGTGATGGTGACTTCGATGCGCCGGCCGATTTCGCCGCCCACCTTCACCGCGCGCACGTCGAGCGGTTGCAGTTTTTCAGCGGAGGCGAACGAAGGCAGGACAATCAGGGACAGACAGACACATTTGAGCAGGCATGAGTATTTCATAACATCTGAAGAGATGTTTCGGAGCTTTGACGTGGAACGTCAACGCATTTTTTCGCCCCAGCAGGCGGCCAACAGTCTGGAGAACAGCGAATCGCCAGACGGCTTGACTACTGGCGGCGCTTGAGAAGATGCAATTCGGTGCCGGCGGTGAAGTGGGTGTCGTATTTTACTTCGTCAAACGCGTGGCGGATGAGGAAGCAGCCGAGGCCGCCGGGGCGGACCTCTTCGAGGTCGCGCGATTTCATACACTCCGGGTCCACCTGCCGGCCGAAGTCGCGGAGGCGGAATTCGATGGCGTCGTTCGAGACAGAGGCATGGATAACGATGTCCTGAGAGGTGTCGCCGGCGTAGGCGTGGCGGATGATGTTGGCGCAGGCTTCGTCCACGGCAAGCATGAGGTTGAACGTCGTCTGTTCGTCGAGAGCCGCCTCGGCGGCGGCGCGGCGCACCAGCGCGCGCACCTCGGCCAAATGGCGCGGATGGCTCTTGATCGTGAGCGGCGGAATCGTCATGACTTTACGAAGTGCAGCGCCATCATGGTCAGATCGTCGTGACGCGGGGCGCTGCCGATAAAATGAAGCACGTTGCGGGAGACCGACTCGACCGCGGCCTTGGCGTTGTCGTGAGGCTGGGCCAACGCCTCGGCGATGCGGTTGCGGTCAAACTCGACGTTGCCGATATTACGCGCCTCGCTCAAACCGTCGGTGAACAGCAGGAGCGTTTCACCCCCGTGCAACATGCGGACGTCTTCGTTGAACGTCATTCCTAGCACCATGCCGAGTGCGGGACCGCCGCTGCTGGAAAGACTTTCGGAACGGCCATCCACCTGGAGGATCGGATCGGGAAGGCCGGCATTGGCATAGCAGAGTTCGCCCGAGGCAGCGTCGAAGGTGACGCAGATCATGCCGACGAAGATCGGCGGATGCGGCGCCTGACTCGCGGACATTTCGGTGGCAAGCTGGGCGAAGGCTTCATTGGCGAGGATATTGTTCTTCGCAGTCAGCAGTCCGGCGGGAGACATGTTCTCACCGGCGACACTGCATGAACGGCGCGTGTCGAAGAGGCAGCGCACCATATAGAGCGATGCGGCGACGCCTTTGCCGGTGATGTCGCCAATGATGAGCGCCACCTTGGTCGGCGAGAGTTGAATGACGTCGTAGAAGTCCCCGCCAACCGCAAGGGCGGACTCGTTGCAGGCATGGATGGTGACGCCGGGAATCGGCGGCATCTCGCGAGGCAGGAAGCTTTGCTGGATCTGACGGGCAAAGTTGCGCTCCTGTTGTTCGCTTTGCTGCTTCAGCAGCGCCTTGTGCATCTGGGCATTGCTGATGGCCGTGGCGGCGAGACTGGCAAAGCCTTCGAAGAATTCGCCGTCGTCCTGGTCGAAGGCCGGTTTGTGACGCGGATCAATCGCCTGAAGAATGCCGATGACTTTTCCCCGCACACGCATCGGCACGCAGATCATTGAACGCGGGATCAGACCGGCCTTTTCCGCAGCGGCACGGTTGAAGCGAGGGTCGTTGATCACGTCGTTGATGACCAGCGCCTGGTTGTTCTGTGCGACCCAGCCGGCGATGCCGTGACCCGGCTTGAGACGGATGTTCTGTTTGACGCGCTCGCCGTATTTGCCGGTGGCGATGACATAGACCAGTTCCTGCGTGGCGTTGTCCACCAGCGCAACACTGGTGGCAGTGGCGTCCATCGTGCGCTGGGCCAGATCGAGAATGTTGGGCAGAACGTCGTCGGGATCGAGACCTGAGTTGATGGCGGCTGCGATCTCGACAAGGTTCGAGAACGCGGACGTCTTTTTCTCGGGTTGTGTGGTCATTTCGTGGCGTCGGGCGCAGCAGGCCTGACAGTCTCGCCGGAACCGCCGAGGGCTGGGGCTTGAGTGGCGGGCGCGGACTGTTTGGAGGTGTCGCGTTGTTCCGGCTGCTTGGGCGCGTCGGGTTTTTTCTGGCTGCAGAAGATGGACCACGGCGCGAAGATCATTCGGAAGGTGTGCGTGAAGTGCTTGGCGTTGTAGCCGGTCTCGCGCAGGCTGGTCATCATCATTGTGATGCTCTCGCGGTTGTCACTGAGGAGGGTGTTCGTGGTGTCAAACGTGGCGGTGACCTTGTCCAGCGCCGTGCCGGCTTTGTCGAGCGTTCCATTGCTCTTCGTCATCAACTCGTTGAGCTTGGGCTGCAACTCGGAGGTGAGCTTCTGGATGCTGGCAATCAAGGCCTGCAACTTCGGCCGCGTCTCGCCGAGCGTGTCGTTGACGGTGGAGAGAGTGGTCTTGCCTTTCTCCGTCAGGTCACGGGCATTGCTGAGAACGACTTTGACGTTGTCGCGGTTCTCGCCAAGCATTTCCTTGGCTTGCTTGAGCGTGGCGTCGGCGTTTGCCAGCGTGTCCTTGGCCCTGGCGACGGTGGCCTTGAGGTCTTCCTTAAAGGTGGGGTCTTTGATCACGTCGTTGACGTTGGCAAGCACCGACTGCACGGAATCCAGCAACGGCGCGAGTTTCGTCACCAGCCTGCGGGCCGTGTTGATAAGGATGTCCAGGCCGCCGCTTTCGCCGTAAATTTCAATTTCCTGGCCGGCTGGCAGCGGCCGGGCGTTCATCGAGTCACCGGGCACGAGATCCAGTTCCTTGTCGCCGAGCATACCGACCATCGTGACCATGGCCTTGGTCTCGCTATTGATGGGGGTCGTGTCGTCAATTTTGGCAACGACTTTGACGTGATAGATTTTGCCCGCAGCGTCCTGCTTGGGCGTGGTGAGATCCGTCAGCGTCTTGACTTCGCCGCATTTGCGGCCGCAGTAGGTGACGTTGGTGCGCTCCTTGATGCCGCTGACGCTCTCGAAATACAGCGTCACGTCCTTGGAATGCTGGAAAAGGGGAAATTTCCCGACGGCCAGGACCATGACGATGACCGCGACGATGCCGAAAAAGATGACGGCGCCCGGTCCGATTTTCTGGCTCTTGTATTCGGCCATAAGTGTCTCCGTTGATTACTTCGATTCGCCCAAAATGTCCTGCAGGTAACTGTCGGCGTCCTGGCGCACTTCGCTCTCCGGGTCGCCGTTGATGAAACGTTTCACGCCGGGGTCGGGATGTGCGCGAATCTCGGCCGGCGTGCCCACGGCCCAGATTTTGCCCTTGTTCAACAGGATCATCCGCGTGCCGATGCGGAACGCGCTGGTCATGTCGTGGGTGACGACGACGGCGGTGACGCCGAGGTCTCTGCAAAGCTTCAGTGTCAACTCATCGAACTCCGTGACGCGCGTCGGGTCCAGCCCGGCGGTCGGTTCGTCGCAGAAGAGCAGCTTCGGGTCGAGCGCCAGGGCGCGAGCGAGCGCGGCGCGCTTCTTCATGCCGCCGGAAATCTCCGCCGGTTTCAGGTGCGAAAACTGTGTCATGCCGACGAGCGAGAGCTTCATCTTGACCATGATGTCCACGGTCATCTCCGGCTGGTTCGGGTAGTGCTCGCGGATGGGCAACGCGACGTTGTCACCGACGGTCATCGAGTTGAACAGCGCGCCGCTCTGGAACAACACGCCGAACCGCCGCCGCACGTTGATGAACGCCTCCTCTGTCAGCCGCGTGATCTCACTGCCGTCAATCCAGATGCGGCCTTCCTCCGGCTGTTGGAGGCCGATGAGTTGCCGCAGCACCGTGCTCTTGCCGCAGCCGGAGCCGCCCATGATGACAAGAATCTCGCCGCGCTTGACACGGAAGTTCAAGCCATCAAGCACGCGCCGGCCGTCGTAAATTTTCGCCACATCCTCCACGACAATCACGTCGTCGGGACCGATCGGCCCGCTCTTCGGCTGTGTTTCTGTAGAGGTTTTAGCAGGAGCTTCCATGTTCAGACAAAATAGAAAAATGCCGTCAGCACGCAATCGCTGGCGATGATCATGACGATGGAAGTCACCACCGACTGTGTCGTACTCTTGCCGACGCCCTCAGCGCCGCCGTCCACGATGAAGCCAAAATAGCAGGCAATGTTGCTGACCAGCGTGGCGAAAACGACACTCTTGATCATGCCGGAGTAGATGTCCTTGAGCTTCAGCAGCTCAAACGATTTGCGCCAGTATTGATACGCGTCCTGGTCCAGAAACAGCACGCTAATGAGGCAGCCACCATACATCGCCATGAACACGCCCAGGATCGTCAGGCATGGCGCCATGATCACCATCCCCAGCACACGCGGCACGATCAGGAAATGCACCGGGTTCAACCCCATTGTTTCCAGCGCGTCCAACTCCTCTGCCACGCGCATCGTGCCCAGTTCTGCCGTGATCGCCGCCCCGCATCGGCCCGCCAGCACGATCGCTGTCAGCATCGGTCCAATCTCGCGCATGACTGCCGCCGCTACCAAGCCGCCGACCATTGAAAGGCCGCCGACCTTCTCCAGCGTTTCCGCGCTCTGCATCGCCAGCACCAGTCCCATGAAGAACATCACCAGGAAAACGATCGAAAGCGAACGCACACCGATCAGCGTCATCTGGCGGAACAGGTCGTTCGTCCGCATCTTCTTGCCGTGAAAGGGCGACACGAACGCCCAATACAGCATGTTGCCGAACAACCAGCACCAACTGGTGACATGCTGGAAGAATCGAGTGAGGGTGATTGGCATGGGAACTGTCATCCGTTGGCCATCGCCCGCAGCCGTTTAGCTCGCCCCCAGCGCTTGGAGCGCCTCGGCTTCTGTGGGATGGATCGTGAAGACCTTGTCCAGCCGCGCCACTGTGAACACGCTCTGCACCGGCTTGCTCAAGCTGGTCAGCCGCAACTGCCCGCCGTGTGGCCGCAACTGTTGGAACGCACCGATCAGCGACGCCAGCCCCGAACTGTCAATGTAAGTGACCGCTTGGAAATTCAGAAGGATGCTCATGTGTTTCTGCTTGATCAACTCCGTCAGCTTGGCGAGCAACTCCGGCGAGTGATAAAGATCCACCTCGCCGCCAATATCCACCACCGTCACCTTGTCTGCCGTGCGTACACCAATCGTCATAAAGGGAAACTCCTTCCGAAACACATTACAGGTATCGTAATCTCACCTTTCGCCATTGGCAACGGCGTTTTCCGCGGATGAGGATGTTTTGCTGCGGCGCAGAGCGCGGGATGCCGGGACGTGTCTGCAACCATCTGGCAACCATGACCTTCCACTTTGCAGTGTCGTGACGAAGGCAGACTGAACCTGCGCTGGTGATGTTAACATGCATCTCACCAATGGGTTATGATTTTTTAAGCTCGTTGCTTATGGCGCTGGTAGTTTCTCAAACCAATCAAGTATGGCCGCCGCCTGCTCGCGAAACCAGCCGTGACGACCGCCGGCCACTTCGATGTAGTTTACGCTGTAGTGCTCATTCTTCAGCGCCTTCACGGTGGCGCGCGCACGGGCCACGATGAAAACCTTGTCATCCGTGCCGTGCACAACACAGATCGGCATCTTGGGCTGCATCCTCAGGCTGCCTGTGATCGTTCGCATCATGACGCCTGAAATCGGCGCGAGTGCGGCGAAGAGTCTCGGGTTCTGAAAACCGAGCACATAGCTCCACGTGCCGCCGTCGCTCGCGCCGGTCAGCAGCACCCGCTTTGGATCAATGGGCCGCTCACGCTCCAGTGCGACGACCATCCGAGCCACGTGCGATTGGTCGCCACCCGGCCAGGTGCCGCCGTTGGATTTCGGCGCGAGCACGAAGTAGCCGCGTTCGGCGGCGCTTGTTTTCCACCACTGGATCGGCCCGTCCGGTTTTCCGCCCGCGCCGTGGAGCGCCACGATAAGCGGCAGTTTCAGACCCGCTTTCGCCTGCGGTGGAACAAAAAGCACGTAGCGTCCTTCGAGACCGCTAGGAAGTTTCCCAGACACCACATCACCATCCGCCGCGCCGACAGGCGCTGCCATGACCAGTTCAACCAACAACAAAGCCATACAGTTCAGGTTCACGGATACAGAGCCGCGTTTGCCTGACATACCGCACAAGACAGCGGGCCGTCATTTCGTCGGATTCGCCGGTACCCACGCAATCATTCGCAGCGGACTACCGCTTCCGTCTTTGATCTTCATCGGCAAGGCGATCACATACGCGCCCGTCGGCGGCAGTTTGTCCAACGCGGTTAAGTTCTCAAGTGCCAACACATCGCTCCCGCACAGCACGCGATGCGTCTCGAACAGTTTCGACTGGCCGTAATCTATGCTGGCCGTGTCCAAGCCGACGGCTTTGATGGCCCGCTCGTTCACAAGCCATCGAGCAGCGTCCGGATGCAAGCCGGGGAAATGCAGATGCTCCACGCCTTGCAGCCCTTTCTCGGCTGTGCCGAGATACTTTTTCGCATCCGGCCAATACTGCGCGTAGCCGGTCCTCAACAACACAATCGCTCCGCGCGGAATCCGCCCGTGCGCCGACTCCCATGCTGTCAAATCGACGACGGCAATCTGATAGTCCGGGTCTTTCAGCGCCTTGGGCGAAACGTCCACCACCACCGTGGCGCCCATGAACTGGTCCAACGACAACTGCTCAATGGTCCTGCGTCCTTCCGCGAAGTGGATGGGCGCGTCAAGGTGTGTCCCGCCGTGCTCGGAGGCGCTGTATCGGTTCGCCGTATAGAAATAGCCCTTGGGCGTCATGCCGCGGAACTCCTTCTCAAGGACAAACCCGGACGCCGTGGGCCAGTAGATCGTGTCACTGGAGTATTCTTGCGTGAGATCGATCCAACGGCCGTTTGCAAACGGCGGTGTTTCGGCAGAACACGCCAGACCGAAGAGAGCCGTTGAGAGAAGGATCGAGAGACAACGCAGAGAGCGTGTTTTCATGCGTACAGAACCTATTCCTTTCATATCCATACCATCGTATGGCGGGAACGCAGGCAATTTCCCGCCCTGCGCCAACCTCGCGACTGACGTTCTCCAACGGCTGATAAGAGTTTGCAGGATCCAGGATCAAACGTCCTGCAACTCGCCGTCGAAGTAGGCCTCGAACGCACTAAGGTCCATCAAACCGTGGCCGGAGAGGTTGAACACGATGACCTTCTTGCGGTTTTCCTCGCGGGCCTTGATGGCTTCCTCGACGACGGCGTGGATGGCGTGCGACGACTCCGGCGCGGGCAGGATGCCCTCGGTGCGCGCAAACAGCACGCCGCTCTTGAACACGTTGGTCTGTTTCACAGCGCGCGCCTCGATGAGGCCTAGCTTCAACGCGTGACTGACGGTGGGCGCCATGCCGTGGTAGCGCAGGCCACCAGAGTGGATCGAAGGCGGCATGAAGTCGTGGCCCAGCGTATACATCATCATCAGCGGCGTTGTCATGGCCGTGTCGCCGAAGTCATAGCGCAGTTCGCCCTTCGTCAACGATGGACACGCCGTCGGCTCGACCGCGATGATGCGATACGGTTTCTTCTCGGTGATCTTCTTGCGCAGGAACGGGAACGCCATGCCGGCGAAGTTGCTGCCGCCGCCGGCGCAGCCGATCACAATGTCCGGCTCCTCGCCGGCCTGCTCCATCTGTTTGATCGTTTCCAAACCGATGACCGTCTGATGCATGCAGACGTGATTAAGCACGCTGCCGAGGCTGTATTTGGAGTTCGGTGTCTTTACTGCCGTCTCGATCGCTTCACTGATGGCAATACCGAGGCTGCCAACGCAGTGCGGATCATCGCGCAGCGTCTTCTTGCCGAACTCCGTCTCGTTGCTCGGACTCGGATGCACCGTCGCATCCCAGGTCTCCATCAGCATCCGGCGATACGGTTTCTGGTGATAACTCACCTTCACCATGAACACCGTGCACTGCAGGCCGAAGAGCCGGCACGCAAGCGCCAGCGATGCCCCCCACTGGCCCGCGCCGGTTTCGGTGGCAAGATGCTTCACACCGGCCTGTTTGTTGTAGTAGGCCTGTGCGACGGCAGTGTTCGGCTTATGGCTGCCGGCCGGGCTGACACCCTCGTTCTTGTAATAGATGTGCGCCGGCGTCTGGAGCGCCTGTTCGAACCGCACCGCCCGCAACAACGGCGTCGGCCGCCACAGCGAGAGAATCTGCCGGACTTCGCCGGGCACTTCAATCCATCGCTCCGTGCTCGCCTCCTGCTTCACGAGTTCCTCCGGGAAGATGGCCGTCATGTCCGCCGGGCCGATCGGCTTTTTCGTGCCCGGATGAAGTGGCGGCGCCATTGGCTCGGGGAAATCGGCGGCGATGTTATACCACTGCTCGGGGATGTCGGCCTGTGTCAGGTCGAAGCGTGTTCGCGTAATCATGTTCTTTCCTTGTTGGGGTTCGTATCCTGAAAACAACTTAATGCCGGAAGTGCCGGACACCGGTGAAGACCATCGTCACACCGCGCTCGTCGGCGGCTTTGATGACGTCAGCGTCGCGCACGGAGCCGCCCGGCTGGATGGCGGCGGTTGCGCCGGCTTCGGCAGCGGCGATGAGGCCGTCCGGGAACGGGAAAAACGCGTCGCTCGCGACGATGCTGCCTTTCAGCGGCAGCTTCGCTTCGCCAGCCTTCCAGACCGCGATGCGTGAGCTGTCCACGCGGCTCATCTGGCCCGCGCCGATGCCGAGCGTGCGGCCCTCGCTGGCATAGACGATGGCGTTGGACTTCACGTGTTTCACCACGCGCCAGCCGAACAGCATCGCCTTCATTTCCGCCTCGCTCGGCGCACGTTTGGTGACCACCTTCAACTCGGCGGCGCTGACCGACTTCGTATCGCGGTCCTGCACGAGAAAGCCACCCGCCACAGCGCGGAAATCCACGCCGGGAACCGACGCGGGATTCTGTTTCATCCGGATCAGCCGCAGGTTCTTTTTCTTCTGGAGCAACGCCAGCGCGTCAGCGGTGAACTCCGGCGCGATGATGACCTCGCTGAAAATCTCGCTGATCGCCCCGGCGATGGCGCCGTCGAGCGCGCGGTTGACGACGATGATGCCGCCGTATGGCGCCTGTTTGTCAGTCTCGAACGCCTTGTCCCACGCCTCGCGCAAGCCCGCACCCTGGCCGACGCCGCACGGGTTGGTGTGCTTGAGAATGGCGCAGGTGGGCGCGTCGCCGGCAAACTCGGCAATGAGTCCGGCGGCGGCGCTGATGTCGAGGATGTTGTTATAGCTCAACTCCTTGCCATGGAGCTGCTCGAAGCTGTCCTTGAACGTCCCGTAGAGCGCGGCGCGCTGATGCGGGTTCTCGCCGTAGCGCAGGTTCTGCGCCTTCACACCGGTGATGGCGCAACGGTCAGGCCAGGCGAACTCGTTCGTCTCTTCGCAGCGAACCTTGTGGAGATAGGCCGAAATCGCAGCGTCGTAGGCGGCGGTGGTCTGGTAGACCTTGATGGCGAGGCGGCGTCGAAGGTTCGGACAAGTGTCGCCGTCGTGTTTCTTGATGCCCTCCAGCACCAGCGGATAATCGGCCGGGTCCACCACGACCGTGACGCTGGCGTGGTTTTTGGCCGCGCTGCGCAGCATCGAGGGACCGCCGATGTCGATGTTTTCGATGGCCTCGTGCAACTGAACGCCCGGTTTCGCCACCGTCTTCTCGAATGGGTAGAGGTTCACCACGACAAGGTCGATCGGCTTGATGCCGTGTTTGGCGGCGGCGGCCTCGTGTTCGGCATTGCCGCGCAGGAACAGCAGCCCGCCGTGGACCTTGGGGTGCAACGTCTTCACGCGGCCGTCCATCATCTCTGGAAAGCCGGTGTAATCACTGACATCCATCACCTTCAGCCCGGCGTCGCGCAGGGCCTTGGCGGTGCCGCCGGTGGAGAGAATTTCGACGCCGAGCGCGGCCAGCTCGCGAGCAAAGTCAACCAAGCCGGTCTTGTCGGAAACGGAAATGAGAGCGCGTTGAATCTTGGACATGGTGTCGGAGCGTAGCGAGACAGCGTGCGCTCGTCACGGAGATTTTATGCAGGACAGGCGTCCCGCCTATCCTGCTCCGACAAAGACAGGCGAGACGCCTGTCCCACGGTCACCACTTCACCTGCTGCAGGAATTTCAAGCTCTGTGGCAACTGTTCACGGACTGACGGCGACTCGTCCTCGATGAAGTAGTATTTCACGCCGGCTTTCTGCGCGGCCTTGAGGATCGCCGAATAGTCCATCTGGCCGCTGCCAAGCGGGACGTCGTTGGTCACGTCGGTGTGGCCGGTGTGTTCGCCGGTCTTGACGCCTTTCTTGAGGTCCTTGAGATGGACCAGTTCCCAACGCTTGCCGTATTTCTCGAAGAGCTTTACCGGGCATTGGCCGGGGAACATGACCCAGAGGATATCCATTTCGAACGTCACGAGCTTCGGATCGGTCTGCGCCATGAGCAGGTCGAATACCGTGCCATCACCGAGCGGGCGGAACTCGTAGCCGTGGACATGGTAGAAGCATTTCATGCCGTGCTTGGCGAACACCGCACCCGCCTTGTTGAACACCTCGGCGGCAGCGCGGCATTGGGCCTCGTCGAAGTTCCCCTTGTGCGGGATCCACGCACAACCGACGTATTTCAAACCGTACACCTTGGCTTCCTGCGCAACGCCCTCGGGATCATTGCGAAGGCGGTCATAGGGGAAGTGACCGGCGATGGGCTTGAGATTGTTCGCGTCGAGGAGCTTCTTGAACTCGACCGGCGTCAATTTGTAGGTGTTGCCCACTTCCACCTCGTGGAAGCCGAGGTCTTTCACAAATTTCATCGTGCCAGGCACGTCCTTGGCAAAGTCGGCGCGCAGGCTGTAAAGCTGCAGGCCGGTCGGGCCTTGATAGGAGCCGGCGAAGGCGGGGATCGTCTGGAGGCCGAGCAGCGCAACGCTCGCGGCGAGGGACAGGGTGAAGAATTTCATGGGCGCGCAGAATAGTGGCGTGACGCCCGGAAGGGAAGCATCAATTCCCCGCTTGAAACCGGCCGTCGAAGACTCAACACTGCGCAGCATGAGCGTCGTCAGCTACGAGCAGCTCCGGACTGAACTGGTTCCTTGCGTGTTGCACGAACCGCCCGACGGCTACGTGCCGGTGCCGGTCACCGAACGGCTCGCGCAAGCGATCTGGTTCGACCAGCGACTCAAGCGCGACGGCTTGCAGACCGCCGACGGCCGCCGCGTCCGCGTGGTGTCGCCGGGCTGGTGGAATCTCGAAGCCGGGCCGGATTTCCACCGCGCCGTCATCGCCTTCGACGACGCCAGGCCGCAACTCGGGGACGTTGAGGTGCATCTGCACAGCGCGGACTGGCAGCAACACGGCCATACAAGCGACCGGCTCTACGACAACGTCATCCTTCATGTCGCACTCTGGCGCCGGGGCGAGCAACCCGTGATGACCGCCACCGGCCGCGCGCTGCCGCAGCTCGTGATGGCCGACCAACTCGACGCGCCGCTGGACCAGCTTTACGATTCCATTGACCCGGAAAATTATCCCTACGATCTCGACAGCCACGTGGGCGCATGCGAGTCGCCGTTGAAGTCAGCATCACCGGAAACGATCGCCGCGCTGCTCGAAGACGCCGGTCTTGCGAGGCTGCGCACGAAGGCGCGGCGGCTGACGCGGTGGATTCAGCGCGCCGGCATCGAGCAAGCGCTTTACACGGCGGTGTTGGAGGCGCTCGGTTTCAAACACAACAAGGAGCCCATGCGGCGGCTCGCGAAACAGCTCCCGGTGACGCGTCTGCGCGAACTGCCGGCGGTGCAGGCGCAGGCGTTGTTGATGGGTGTCGCTGGTTTCCTGCCGGAGCGCACCGTGGCCGGCCGGGACGAGGCCACCCGACGCTATGTGAAGCGGCTCTGGGACGTGTGGTGGAAGGCGCGTGATGAGTTTGCCGGCGTGACGCTCTCTCGCGACGAGTGGCGGCTGGCGGGACTGCGGCCGGCGAATTTCCCGTGGCGGCGGCTGGCGGCGGTGGCGCAACTGCTGGCGGAGCATTGGGAACTCTGGCCCAAGATCGCCGATGCGCTCGTTTCGCAACCGGCATCGAAGCGTGCGGCGCGGCTGACGGCGCTTCTCACCGATCTCGAAGACCCTTACTGGTCGCAGCGGTTCAGTTTCGCCTCAAAGCCGCAGTCGAAGGCGGAACTGCTCATTGGCGCTGCCCGCGCCCGCGACATCGTTGTGAACGTCCTCCTGCCCGCCGCTGTCGCGCAAGGCAGGTTGCTGGAACAACCCGTGCTCGTCGAGGCGGCAGAGAACATTTTCGCCGCCCATCCGTCGCTGGAGTCGAACGCACTGGTGCGATTCACCGCACACCGCTTGTTCGGCCAGCGCGTGCCGCCGCGCCTGCTCCGTACAGCCGTGCGGCAGCAGGGTCTGCTCCAGGTTTTTCATGATTTTTGCCTGAACGATCGCTCCGCCTGCCAGCGGTGCAGGTTTCTTGAACTGGCGGGGCAGTTTGCGGCGAAGCAGGCGACGCTCTGATGCCGCGCGCTACGCCGTCGCGCCGGACGTCGGTATGGCGGGACTGACGACCACAAGCGGGAACTTCCCGAGGTAATCCGGGCCATGGGGAATGTCGGCTTTCACTTCGATCAGCCAGTCGAACCGTGGATAGCTCTTCTCGCCGGGCCATGTGCTCGGCTGGTAGTTTGAGGGAAGCCGCAGTTCGCGCGTCGCCGACAACGTCTCGCGGGAGTGCGCCCGTTGATTCTGCATGACGACGGCGCTATCACGGAAACAATCCCGCGTGCCAATGCTCCTCTTGTTGCCAGACCGGGTCTCGTAGGTTTCCCGGCAGACGAGGCTGACGGTCATCTCTTTGACCTCCAGGTCCGCGAGCACCGGCTGCCGGACCAGCACGGCCACATCCTCGCCCAGCACGAAACGCGGCGTGTTAACGAAGACCCTCGCATCTGTGACCTGGCGGCTCAGGACCATGAAGTAGATCGCCATCCCCAACGGCGCACAGCCGATGGCGCCAAAGACGAGACTGACGACGATCCCAAACATTTCATAGGGCCGCGTCGCCACGACGAAGTAATGGCCGCAGACCAGCGCGCAGACTCCCAGCCACACACTCGCAACGATCAGCCACCGTTGACCGCGCGCTGCCACACTGCTCAATGGCCTGACCTCAAACCAACCATCCGGCTGCGCCACTGGTGGCAGGATGGTCCGCCTCCGCATGCCAAACCCGACGCCTGCCGCAACCGCCAGGAAGATCAGGGGAAACAAGACGAAGAAATATGGGAAGAAACTGTATTGCCTGACCAGAAACGCGTCCGCCGGATCCGCTGGGTTGAAAAACGCCTCCGCAGTCTTCCCCGGCTGATAGCGCCCGACAATCTCTTCCGCCCATGAACGGCTTGCACTGATGTCCAACGGCAGAACCTTCTCGCTGGCAAACGTGCGGCCGGACACCTCGTAGGTGTATTTCACCTCCGGGCTGTAGGAGGTGCTCGTGCCGCCGTTGCTGCTGCGTGAAGTGTGCGACTGAACCTCGGCGGAAGTCACCGTCGCCCGCGCACGCAGATAATGGGTGATTTTCCAATGCTGATTCCAGACGCCGCCGAGGCCGACGCCCATGAAGATCAGGGGAATGAGCGTGAACAGGGCAATGAAGACTCTCATAATCTCCTTCCACAGCATCCACGACCACGCGCGTGTGCATTTCCCGCGCCAACCGTGGCCACTCTGCCGCTGTCACCACGCGTGGTCAAGGTTTTCGGCGCGGCCGTCGATTATGCGGTTGTCGCGGTTGCTGCCAGTTGCTAAACACGCGATGCAATGAAACGCCCACGCAAAGAAGGAAGCGTCGAGCGCGCGCTGCGCGCGTGGCGGCCGACGCTGCCGAGCGATCTGGCCTCGCTGACCGCCGACACGGCCCAGCCTGCGCGCCAGCTCGTGACGGCCGCGCTCGGGCAGTTGAAGCTGGGTGAGCAACTCGACGAGGCGGAGGTGGCCGCGGCGTGGTCGGAGCTTGTCGGGCCGGTGCTGGCGAGGCATTCCATCCCGCATGGGCTGCGCTACGGCGTGCTCACCGTCGGTATAACGAACCCCGCGATCCATCAGGAACTGCGCGGGGCGTTGAAGCGCGACATTCTTGCGCGGTTGCAGAAGCGATTCGGCGCCCGCCGCGTCCGCGACATCAACTTCCGTGTGATAGGTTGAGTCCGCGGCGGCGTTGCCGCTTTTGCATTGCCTTGGCCCGGCGCGCAGCCTACTTTGCGTGCCTTGGAAAACTCGGGACAAGCATGACGAAGGTGAATCCAACTCCATTTCAATCCCGCTCAGCGGGTGTGCTGCTGCATCCGACCTCGCTGCCCGGCTCTTGCGGCATCGGCGATCTCGGCCCGGCGGCGCGCGCGTGGGTGGATGCGCTCGCGCGAGCGAAACAACAGTGGTGGCAAATACTGCCGCTATCGCCCACGGGCTGCGCCGACTCGCCTTACCAGTGTTTGTCCACGTTCGCCGGCAACCCGAATCTCATCAGCCCGGACGATCTTGTGGAGGACGGCCTGTTGCGCCGCCGCGACGTCGCGAATCGGTCGTTCGAGACGCGGCGCGTGGACTTCGGCGCAGCGATTCCGTTCAAGGCCGGACTGCTGGCGCGGGCATGGGAGAACTTCAAACGCGGCGCGGCGCGGCGGCTGAAGCGGGAATTTGAGAAGTTTTGCGCGGAGGAGAAGAGCTGGCTGAAGGATTTCGCGCTTTTCATGGCGTTGAAGGAGGCGCACGACGGCACGAGTTGGTCCGAATGGGAGCCGGAACTGGTCGAGCGCAGGCCGGCGACGCTCGCGCGGATCGCGAAGTCGCTGAGAGAAGCCGTCCGCCAGCACGAGTTCCGCCAGTTCCTGTTCTTCCGGCAGTGGCGCGCGCTGAAGTCCTACGCCAATGCCCGCGGTGTGAAGCTCATCGGTGACATCCCGATCTTTGTTTCCGGCGATTCCTCCGACGTATGGAGCCGGCCGACGGAGTTCCTGCTCGACGAGCGGCGTCGGCCGAAAGTGGTCGCGGGCGTGCCGCCGGATTACTTCAGCAAAACCGGCCAGCTTTGGGGCAATCCGCACTACGACTGGAAAGCGATGAAGCGGACCGGTTATGCATGGTGGATCGCCCGGGTGCGGGCGACGCTCCAAATGGTGGATGTGGTGCGCGTGGATCATTTTCGCGGTTTCGAGGCGGCGTGGCAGGTGCCTGGCGGCGATGCCACAGCACAGCGTGGCCATTGGGTGAAAGGGCCGGGCGCGGATTTGTTCGACAAGCTGCGCGCGACGCTGGGCCCGCTGCCAATCATTGCCTAAGACCTCGGCGTCATCACGCCTGCGGTGGACGCGCTGCGCGCGCGTTTCAACTTCCCCGGCATGAGGATCCTCCAGTTCGCGTTCGGCGGCGCGGTCGAAAATCGTTTCCTGCCGCACAACTACGAGCGCAACACGATTGTCTATACCGGCACGCACGACAACGACACGACGCGCGGCTGGTTCGCCAAGGCATCGCGGAAAGAACGCGCGTTGCTGCGCCGCTACGTGGGACGGCACTGCGACGGCCGCAACGTGAGCCGGGAACTGATGCGCCTGGCATGGTCGTCGGTGGCCGACCTCGCCATCGCGCCGTTGCAGGACGTGCTGAACCTCGGCACGGAAACACGGATGAACTTCCCAGGCCAGTCCTCCGGCTGGTGGCGCTGGCGTTTCGCCGAGCACCAACTGACCGGCGCGGCACTGGACCGGCTTGGCGAGATGACGGAGGTCTATGGCCGCGCGGCAAAGAGGGCGACTCCTCACTCGTAAACTGAAACGAGTGTCATCGCTCGCAGAGGACGTTCGCCTCCGCGCCGCGGCGGCAAAAACAACACCGTTAGGAAGTGCTGACTACAACTGTTGGCTGGACCGGAGATTTGCGGGTACGGCGCTATCTACAGCTGGCGATAGATGCCAGAGAGAAAAAAGCCGAGGCGGGAAACATGCCCGTGGAGAACGCAAAGACCGATGCAACAGATGTAGGCGGCAATTCGCCACCATTTATTAGACATCAAATTCGGACTCATGATTATCATATCGGCAGAATGTTCCCTGCACTCAAACCATTACCTTCGTGATCGCGTTCAGCGAGCTTGAGGCGGCTTCGTAGCTTTGCTTCTGCGACTGCGGGCACTCGTGGAAAGAAATCGAAAGGAGATCGCGTATGAATAGAAGAATACTGGTCATGGCACTCGCGGCGGGTCTGGCGGCTTTCTCCTCCGCGTGTTCCACGAGGGACAACAAGGGCAGTGAAAGTTTCACAGAAACTGATTCGGGCAAGACGTTCGCGACATCACCCGGGACCACATTCGACATCAGTCTGAAAGGCAACTACACGACCGGCTACTCGTGGAACATCGTCACCTGCGACAAGAGCATCCTCCAGCCCGCAGGTTCTCAATACACTCCCAACCAACCGCAACTGACTGGTTCCGGCGGTGTGCAGCACTACACGTTCAACATTGTCGGAAAGGGTCAGACGACGCTGAAGATCACCTACCACAGGGTCTGGGAGAAGGACGTTGCGCCCGCTCAAACCTTCACGCTTCAGATAGATTCCAAGTGAGAAGATGCGGAGGATGGCCGCTGCGGCGGTTCAAGCCGCCCCGGTGAATCGCGCTACTTCACCGGTTTGCGGTCGTGCGACCGCTGCTTCCACCATTTCTTCCAAGCCTTGCGGTCTTTGCCAAATGAACAGCCACTGATTTCCTCCAATAGTTGTTGGGCGTGGTTTCGCAGCAACACTTGATCAGCGGCGAGGAGACCGATGAGCATCGGGACACCCGAGTCATCGCCCAGCTTCGCCAGCGCGCGCGCGGCGTTGGTGCGGATGCCCCAGTGCCGCTCAAAGCCGGTGTTCTCATTCCACAACTCGGCCGGCTCGCTGATATCCAGATACGGTTTGATGGCGTCGACGGCGGCGCGATCTCCTATCTTCGCGAGGGCGGTGATCGCAAACGACGCCAGTTCGGGCGGACATTGCTTCGGGTCGCGCAGCAGGCCGGCGATCGGCCCGGCGGCTTCCCTGGCCTGCATCCGGCCCAGCAAAATCACCGCCGCGTGGAACGCCGGCACGGAAGGACGGCTGGAGGCGTTCGTCAGCGTGAATTTGAACCTCTGCGAGTCGCGCCGGGCGAGCACGTCCAGCAGCGCCGGAACCGAGTCGCGCTGACGCAACATCCCGAGCACCAACGCCGCTTCCGTGCGCGCGGTGGCATCGGCAGAGCTGAGAATCGGCTTGAGCACAGGAACCGCGCGTTCGCCGGCGAGGTAGAGTTCCACCATCGCATCGAGCGATTGTTTCGTGCCCAGACACGCCGCGAGCTCTGCAACGTTCGGGGGCGCGGCCGGTGTTTCAGCGAGGTCCTCGGTCCGCAGCACGCCGAGCCGGACCAATTCCGATTGCAGACTCGACATTGGGAGCAGGCGCGGCGGGACTCCGGCGCGGCACGCCATGACCGCCGCCACGCCGGCGGCTTCGCCGAGGTGCTGAAGGTCGCGCTGCATGCGGGCGCCGATCAACGCGTCGTGGGTTGCGGAGTATGCCTTGCCCACGACGAGGATGTTTTCCAAACCCTTCGGCAGCAGACAGCGGTAAGGAATGTCGCCAAGGATGGGTTTGCGGAACAAGCCGAAGATAGCGATCCAGTCCTGCGCTGCGTCGTCCTGGTTGGCCGAATGGGGGAAATGGCTGTCGTAGTTGGAGCGCCAGCGGGCCACGACGTCAGGGAAACGGCGGCCATGAATCACATCGTCAAAGGTCAGCGTGTAATCACCGCAGATGCGGCGGCTCTCGCGGATGTTGAGGCTGAGCGCGTAGGACGGTCTCTGTAGATAATACTTCGAGAGGTCCTCGGCATCGGTGGAATCCCGCAGCGGGCCGTGTTCGGCCTCGTGGAGGAAACCATCCTTTGGCCGGCCCTTCTCAAACGCCGCGCCGGCGGCGGCTGCGAGGTCAGCGTGGCCCGTGGCGTCCACGACATTCTTCGCGAGGATCACTTGCCGGCCGGAAGCGTTCTCGACCACCACCCCGATGACGCGGTTGCCTTCGACAACGACACCGGCGCCGAAGCTGCGATAGAAGATCTGCACGCCGGCCTTCAGGGCTAGTTCCTGCAATGCGCGCTTCTTTTCCTCGCCCGAAAACGAGACCTTTTCCAGACCGCCAGGCCCTGTGTTCTGTCGCGTGGAGATGCCTTCATCCACTTGCTCCGATAACGCGCTCTTCCACGGCACACCCCAATAGTACGTATTGACGCGGTTGCTGCTGGTGCCGCCGAGATTTGGCAGCACCTCCACCATGACCACTTTGGCCTTCTGCCGCGCCGCCGCGATGGCGGCAAACGCGCCCGACGTGCCTCCGCCCACGACGATCACGTCGCACTGCATCGCTACCGGCAACCGTTGCGCGTCCTGGCGCAGCCGTTGATAATGCACGCCCGTTTCCGGCCCAGCCAACAACTCTTTGACCTGTGGCCGCGTGGCGTCACCTGCCGATGACGCGGCCGGTTCGGATGCCTGGCCCGGACTCTTTTCCTTCTGTGCGCTCTCGGCGGCGATCTTCCCGGCTGTCTCTCCAGCGCCAAGCAATGCCGCGGCACCCGCGCGCGCCCGAGCAGGTGTTGCCATCACCAATCCCTCGATGCCTTCCGGCAGACAAGCGGCCCCACCCTCAGTGGCCCGACAGCACACGCGCCGTTCGTCGTTCATCGTTATCTCAGGACTGACCGCAAACTCCTTGATGAGTATCCCGCTCTTGGTCATCGCGTCGCGCAACGCGAAACACATGCTCAATGTGGCGGCCTGACCGCGCGACCAATCGGCCGCGATGTCGTCGGTGGCGGGCATCTTCCAGCCAATCTCGACGTATTGCGGGCCGACCGTCACCGAGCAGTTTTTCAAACCACCAGCGGCCTCCACCGAACGCGCGATCTCCGGCTCCGGTTTCGGAGAGATGGTCGCAAGCCGTCTGACGGTCCGCTCGCTGCGCTTGTTCCCGTCGAACTTCGCACCCGCGGCCACCGCGATGCGGGACTGCTCCGTGGCATCCACCACGGCGCGGCCGGAAACAATCTGCCTGCCGGCGTGGTTGACGATCACCAATCCGCAAACGCGATTGCCCTCCATGACCACGCCCGCCGGCAGCGAGAAGAACAAGACACGAATCCGCTGCTGGGCAGCCACTGCCTGGTGAATCGCAGTCTTGAGTTTCAGGGGATTCAACATGCCGCCTTTGACGACACCCCCTTTCTTAAGTGTGTCGAGCAAACCTGAAGTCACCGGCCCTGTTTCGCCCAACTCACAATCCCAAGCCACCGTCGCCTCGTGCGCCAGACAGTTCCGCTCCTCGACCAGAATCACCGAACGCCCCTCGCGCGCCGCGCGCAACGCCGCGCCGACGCCGGCAAGCCCGCCGCCGGCCACCACCACATCGGCCTGCGCGATCACGGGCAAATCCCGCGCGCTCTGCTCCATCGCTGGAAACCCGGCTGGCAGCCGGTTCAGGCTTCGGATTTCTGGTGATGCCGAAATGGCCGACTCCTGAAGCAGGAGTAACATCGCCACTGGCAGGATGACCCACATTGCGCGCTTGGTTTTCATGGCTTTCAGGTTGGATCGAACTATGCCGGAGCATAGTGACCCATTTATCCGGCACAAGCGCAGAATCTGCCCGGCGCGAACCGCAGAGATGGGGTCCGGCGACGACTCAGCAGAACTGGTTCAGATAACGCGCGCCGTGACGGAAACCTTCCTCAGGACCGAAGGTCCGGTCCTCGTGCTCAATGCTGAGCACGCCCTTGTAGCCGACATCGCGCAGCAAGCTGATGTATTCGCCCCACTGGATGTCGCCGTAGCCGGGAATCACATACCGCCACCAGCCGTTGCCGAGCACGCCCACATAGCTCCGCTTCTGAACATCCACCAGGCAATCCTTCGCGTGCGTATGGAAAATGCGCTTGCTGAACTTCGTCACCGGCACCCTGTAGTCGCACTGCTGGTGGACCAGATGCGACGGATCGTAATTCAGCCCGAAGTGCTCGTCGGGAATGGTCTCAAACAGACAGTCGAACGTGTCCAGACCCTGGAGGCAGGTGGCAAACCAGTTCTCCACCGCGATCTTGATTCCCTTCTCCTTTGCGTGGTCCAGAATCGGCCGGAAAATCTTCGACACCACCTTCTTGATCAGCCCGATCTTGTTCGCCTTCTCTTTCTCCTGCGGGACACCCGTATTCGTGCAGACGGTCGGGACTCCCAACAGCACGGCGGCATCAATCGTCTTCTTCAAAATGTTCTGGAACTCCTCGGCCTTCCCCAGCGCCAGCGGATTCATGTAGTTCGACAGGCTGCTGATTTCCAGCCCTTGCGCCGCCAGCATCTTCTTGATGTTCTCCGCTTCCGCCGGCCCGAACGTCATCGGGTCAACGTGCTTACTGGCTGGATGGGCCACAACCTCCAGCGCGGCAATATGGCATCGCTTGGCCATGTCAAGCACCTCTCCAAATGGCAGCTTGGTTACCGGCATCGTCAACATCCCGACCCGAATGCCTTTGCCATTCTTTTCACTTTGGCGAGCCGGAGCCTGCGCGGCTGCGCGGGTCCAACCCAGGGAAGCCGCGCCTATGGCGCCTGTTGTGGCTGCGATGAAGTCTCTGCGTGAAGTCTGTGAATTCAGTGAGCGGCGCGCTGGCGTTGAGTTCATGCCGCCAAGGCTAGTCCGAGGCGCACCCGCGTCAAGTTCCAAAGCTGGACGACGAACCATTCCACACGGGAATGTCCAGAACCATGCCGCTGGCTGAACGAGCTACTCGATCTGGACGCCAGCCTTGGCGCAGATTCCGCGGATCGCGTCGGTGGCCACTTTGAACAAATCTGCGCCCGTCTCGCCCGAGTTCTTCCCGGCCACGCGCAGGTGCGGCTCCAGTGTCAGGAAGCCGTGATAGCCGGACTTCTTCGCGTCTTCAAGAATGGCCTGAATGTTCCCGTCGCCCTGGCCCGCCGGGACGATCTTCTTCGTCTCGCGCTTGTAGTCCTTGATGTGGAAGTGCACGACGTACGGCTTGAGCATC
This sequence comes from Verrucomicrobiota bacterium, assembly GCA_016235595.1. Classification (GTDB taxonomy): domain Bacteria; phylum Verrucomicrobiota; class Verrucomicrobiia; order CAIQCK01; family CAIQCK01; genus CAIQCK01. Next base: position 318,887 of record JACRJX010000029.1, on the reverse strand, counting down.
TCCCAGTTCTTCAACGTGTCATCGCCCGCGATGGCGAAGTTGGCAGGGTCGAACGCACAGCGCAGCTTCGGCGAGTTCACCGTCTTGAGGATGTCGAGGCATGCCGGCCCGTGCTCGCCGTAGATGTCCTTCTCGTTCTCATGCACGAGCGTCACCGGATGACCTTTCACGTAGTCGGCCTTCGCCTGCATCCGGCGCATTACCTCGTCGCGATGCTGGCTGATATCCTGTCCCTTCGCGGGCGCGAAGTAGCTGAAGATGCGGATCAGCGGCGCGGAGAAAAACTCCGCCAGCTCGACCGCCTGCTTGAACTTGTCGAAATACGCCGGCCACGGATCGTTGATCTTCACCTTGCCGATGGGGCTGCCGATGCTGGCCACGCCCATGCCGTTGTCCTTCAGCTTGGACCGGATTTCATTTCGCAGCGGCTCGTCGAAATTCATCACGTTCTTGCCCGCCACACCGCGCAACTCGAAGTATCGAATGCCGAGTTCCTTGCAGACGTGAATTTGCTCGTCCAGCTTCGGCGAGATTTCGTCCGCGAACGCCGCGAGCTTCACCGATCCCGCAGCCGCCCAGACAGACTGCGGCAAAGAGGAAGTGATGAATGGAGCGGAAAAGCTTGTCCAGATGAACTGACGACGAGAGATAAGTGTTTTCATAAGTTTCAGATGCAATCACGCTATGTTCCGACGCCGCGCACGCTAGGCCAGCGGACCGGCTCCAAACAAGTATTTTCGGTGCCCTCCGTCGCGCACGTTCCGTCACCTGTCACTTCCCGTTCCTCAGCAGCTTGTCCTTCAGCTCCTGCGGCAGCGACGCTTGCTGAACCCATTGGGTTGCCGCCCCCTTGTCGCGCACGAGCCAGTTCTTCACGGCTCGTTCGATGCATTGGTTGCGCCACCGCTCATTCTTGATCTCACTGGCCAGTTGAAGAACTTCCCGGCTGGGAGGCACCGAGGTTATGTACTGACTGAACACATTGTCTCTGCCCCTTCCAGCTCCCAACCCTTGGAAGTAATCCTCCGGCAAAGCCTTGAGATAGTCCGCCATTTCCTGTTGCGCAGTGGAATCGGATGATTTCCACCGCCCAAAGGTGCCAATCCATACTTGTTCTTGCACAGCCTTGGGAAGGTTTTCCACGAGGGTGCGAAGTTCCTGAAAATTGGAGGCTTCTCGTGCCACGGTGTTAGCCAGCCCAACGGCAATCCAGTCGCAAACTTTGTTTTTGAGTTCCCCCTCGGGCAAACTCTCCGACCAGGCGACAGCTGCGGCAGTATCATTCTTTGCCCACTGGCTCGCCATGGACAGCGTCACATTCACTTGCCACCGGGAACCTTCGCTAGGAACCCGATTGTCGGGATCATACTTGTCCTTTAGATGGGAAATCCACTCCAACGCCGCCTGGGGATCTTTCTCCACCCACTCCCGACCGATGCTATACAGCATCTGATGGTTTTTCTCGCCCTTCTCACTTTCCCAAAGGTTTGTCACCCATTGACGAGCTGCTTCAAAGTCCTTGCGCGCCCATTCGTCCACAATCTTTCCGATCGCGTCACCGCGCGTCAAAATGGGCAGACTGGAAGCCCATTGGATGGCAGATGGAATATCCTCCCGGGCCAACGTCTCCGCCATGACCGTGACGGCGCGAAACTTCATCGTCTCGCCGATACTGTCCATCCGGCCATCATGCATCGGATTGGCTTCGATCCAAGCGAGCATTGCGGGACGATTGGCTGAGGCCCACCGCCGAAAAAGAAACAGCCCTGTGTTCTGGACCAAATCACCTATCTCCCTGCTATACTTGATCGTTTCCAGCGCGGCGAACGCGGATTCGGGCGAACTTACGGCCAACGCCATCACCCATCCGCAACGGGCCACGTTCTGCCCAAGGCCCGCCGGCAATGATTCCAACCAGGCAGATGCCGCGTTCATGTCTTTGGCGCACCATTGACTGACCATCTGGCTCAACAATGCGTGCTGGTCGCCCATATTCCAAAAACTCGTGGTTTCAAATCCCGCGCCGGTATTGTAAAGGCCAATGCCCCATTCACGCGGAAAAGCCTCCAAACCGTAAGCCCAAGTGACCGCGGACTGCGGATCCTTCTCCACCCACCGCGCGAAGATCGCCGCCTGCAATGCCAACACCCGCAAGTTCTCGTCCCGGCTCATGCCACGGATCGAGGTTGACCAACCCTTGGGGAAACTCGCGCCTTTCAGGACGATCTCCTTTTCCGCCTGCGCTTCTGCCGCCGCGAAATCCTTATCGGACAGGTTGATGCCCAGTTCACGCCAGGCCTGCCAGCGGAGTTGCTGGTCCGCCAATTTGACGCCCTCGATAAAGCGCTTTTTGAAATCGTTGACGGAAGTGGGGAGTTTGACCGCCACATACGGCATTGACTCTGGAGAAGCGACTCGGCGGGATAATAGAGGGACCCTTTTTTGTGCCGGATTCGTCTGGATCGACGCGGGTTTTCTGGGCGAACTTCGAGGAGTGCTCGTTCCGAACAAGACGATGATGATCAGCAGGACGATGCCAACGATGATCCCGATAAGCACCTTGCGCGATTTCATGGGAACCCTTGTTCAGGATGACAGCCGAGGCTCACCTCGCCATCGCCCAGTGATGGAGAAGCACGTCACGCAGGCGGTATGACCTGCGTTGTTATTCGCTGTCATATCGAATCTGAGATTAATCCACCGCACCCGGTAAAACAAGACGCGTTCCAGCGGGAGCCGGCTGAAGCCGGGACAGCAACTTCCATTACACCGCAAACCTCATTCCAATATCCCGCCTTGGCTCGCGTTGGTCACGAGCTTTTGGTAGCGGGCGAGCCAGCCGCCGAGATCGCGTTTGACTGGTTGCCACGTCTTCTTGCGCTCGGCCAGTTCGGCTTCGGGAACGAGGATGTCCATCTTCCGGTTCGGGAAATCGATGCGAATGCGGTCGCCTGCTTTCAGCAGGCCGATGGGGCCGCCTTCGGCAGCCTCGGGGCTGACGTGGCCAATGCACGCTCCGGCGGTGCCGCCGCTGAAACGGCCGTCGGTGATGAGGGCGACCTTGTCGCCGAGTCCCATGCCGACGATGTAGCTGGTGGGCGAGAGCATCTCCTGCATGCCGGGGCCGCCGCGCGGGCCTTCGTTGCGGATGATGACCACGTCGCCCGCCTTGGCCTTGCCGTCGAGAATGCCGGCGCACGCGTCGTCCTGGCTCTCGAAAATCACGCACGGTCCCTCGAACACAAAGCCGGGGCCGCAGTAAGCCTTGAAGCCCTCGCTGATGCCGGCTGTCTTGACGACGCTGCCGGCGGGCGCAAGCTGGCCGTAGAGGACGGCGAGGCCGCCGTCGGGTGAGTAGGCCGTGGCCTTGGTGCGAATGCAATCCTGCGCGTTGAACATGAACGCCGGGTCGTAAGGCATGAGGCCGGCGGGCTTGACCTGTTTCAACGTGGCGGGGCTGACATCGAGGTGCGCCTTGCTGATGAGCCAGCTCTTTTGGTAGCGCGACACGCGGAGCACGGAGATCCGTGTCTTTCCGCCGCCCTTTTCATACCGCCAGAACACGAGGACGGGCATGCCCCTAAGCTCGCCCAGTTCCGCGCGCACCATGCCCTTGGACTCGGCGATCCTGGTTTTCAGGTCGGCCTCGATGGTGGCTCGACCGTTCAATGTGGTCATCTCGTCCAGTTTCAGGACCGCATCGTCTGCGAGAAGCAGCGCAGCCGTGGCGGCATCTCCCGCATTGCCCGCCGCGGCAAAACGCCAGAGCGTGATGGCGCGCAGGTCGCCGGGGAAAAACATCATCGGCTTCGGCACGAGATTGCCGCTTGGCGTGCGGCCGACTGAGGCCATCTTGTCGTTCGGGTCCACGACAAGCGCCGACGCGCCGGCAATACGCGAGGCCTTTGCCCACGCGGTGCATTTCTCCGAGCGCACGTCCCAGTCGTCAATATTCTCGCCGAGGGTTTTGCCCGTGACGGTCTTGCAGGACGTATTCAGCACGCCCATGCGCTTGAGTTCGCCGAGGATCGTATGGATACCGCCGGCGCGCTGCACGTCCTGAACATGGTAGTTCGACGACGGCGAGACCTTGCACATGCAGGGGATGCGGCGCGAGATATCGTCAATGCGCTTGATGTCGTAGGCAATGCCCGCTTCGCGCGCAACGGCGAGCGTGTGCAGCACCGTATTCGTCGAGCCGCCCATGGCGACGTCGAGCATGAGGGCGTTGTCGAACGCCTCGATCGTGGCGATGTCGCGCGGCTTGAGGTCGCTCTCGACCAGTTTCATGATGGCGCGCGCCGCGCGTTCGTAGAGCGCCTCGCGCTCCTTCGAAACGGCCAGCACGGTGCCGTTGCCGGGCAACGCCATGCCGAGCGCTTCGCAGAGGCAGTTCATCGAGTTGGCCGTGAACATGCCGGAGCAGGAGCCGCAGGTCGGGCAGGCGGTTTGTTCCAGCTTCTTCAACTGCTCTTCCGTGATCTTGCCAGCCTTGAGTTCGGCCACGCCTTTGAAGACGGAGATCAGGTCCGACTTGGCGGACGCCGGCTGGAGAAATGAGGCAAGGTCCTCGTGCGCGGCCTGTTGCTCGGCGATGCCCGCGGCCATCGGCCCGCCGCTGACGAAGACGGTCGGGAGGTTGACGCGCATGGCGGCCATCAACATGCCGGGGACGATCTTGTCGCAGTTCGGAATGCAGACCATGCCGTCGAAGCAATGCGCCTTCAGCATGGTTTCGACCGTGTCGGCGATCAGCTCCCGCGACGGCAGCGAGTAGAGCATGCCGCTGTGGCCCATGGCGATGCCGTCGTCCACGCCGATGGTATTGAAGATGAAGGGCACACCGCCGGCCTCGCGGACGAGGCGCTTCACGAGCATGCCGACCTCATTCAGGTGGGCGTGTCCGGGAATGCAATCGGTGTAGGAATTGGCGATGGCGATGAACGGCTTGTCGAAATCAACCTCGGACTCAATCACGCCGGCGGCGCGGAGGAGGCTGCGGTGCGGTGCACGTTCAAAACCTTTTTTGATGATGTCAGAGCGCATGGTTATTCAGTTCTTTCAAAGATGAATCAACAATAAGAATCGCCAGCGACTGGTATGATGTCAAGGTCACTTCGGCTGAAGCACTGGGCGCAGGCGAACGGACGGCTGAAGAAGCCGGATGGCCGATTTTTCACAGGAGTTTAGGCACAACGGCTGGAAGCGGGCGGGGCCTGCAATGATAATGTTCGAGTTCTTACGAACAGTCACTTGCCCGGCGCAGTGGCTGTTGTCTGGAGCGGTGGGTTCGGGTCTCCCCGGAGCCTCCAGAATCCATAGAGCGCACCGAGTGCCAGGAGCGTGAGGATCGTCTTGCCAAGGAGCAGCTGATGATACTCAGCGTTCGCGCCACCTTCGAAATAGCTCGGGCTGGCCCAGTATTCCAAAATGCAGAAACCGCTGACGAGTATCGCAAATCCGGGCCATACAACGGCTCGCCGGTAAAGAACACCCCCTGCGATGATCAACAACAGTCCATATCCAGAGTATATCCACAGGTCACGTATCTCCCGGGTCCTATCCTCCCGCTGTGATATTTCCGAGCGCAAAGCATCCTTCCTGTCGTAGGTCGCCGAATGCGTGTGCCGGAGGTCCGCCACTTCCGAAGACTTCTTCCCTTTTTCCAGAGCTCGAATTTCTTCCAAGACAGCCTGGTAGTCTGCCAGCAGGACCCGAAGCTGGGTCTCCGACCGTGCCTTCTCCTTTTCTGGTTCAAACTTGTCCAACACGGAAGGCTGCGAACCCAATATCATATGGTGAATGTTCCGACCGGCTTGTGAGAGGAAGATTACGTTGGCAATCAGGAACAGCGTTATCTGTAGTGCTTTCATATGGGTGCCGCCCGTTCTTTATGGGACACAGTCTCCGGCCAAAGACAAGGTCGGAAGCGGTGTCTAACAACGCTCATTGCGCCACGATTCTCCCGCGAGTTACGCCCCACGTCAAGCCTCGCGCCGGTGCGTGATACGACACCATTCACACGGTTCTCTTCATCTCTTTCCGGAAGGTTGCTGGCCATCCACCCCCTTCACCTGCACCACTCCATTCGTACCCGAGGCCGCCGGCGGCCTTTGGATCGCCGAGGGTGCGCGATTGGTGCCGGACCCAATTTGATATCCCAGTCTGGCCATCGCGGCATTCATTGCCTCGCGATGTTTCTTCACAGCCTCCGAGACTGCTTCGCGAATAGGCTTCAGTTCCGGCATGTTCTGTAGATCCAGCTTTTGTTTGTAAGTAAGCGGAACGCCATCGGCAGTCAACAATTGGCGATCGATGCGCGTCGTGCCGTCGCGCATGCTGTTGGTGTGATACACCGTCTGATATCCCAGCCTCGCCATCAGTGCATTCATCACGGCGTTGTATTTCTTGGGAGCTTCTGCGAGTGCTTCGCGAGCAGCCTTTATATCCGGCAACTCCATTAGTTCCATTAGCTGGCTGCGGGTAATCGGCACCCCGTTGTGGGTAATGGGCATGGGCGCCCCCACGGGCTTCCACGGCGGGCGAACATCCTCCAACGCCTTCGTGAGCGTGCCGCCGTGTTCGCGAAGAAGCACGCTGACAGGATAACCTTTCGGGTTGTAGCCCGCCGCCGCCGCCGCGCGATCCAACGGCGTGCGACCGTTCTTGTCTTTGGCGTTGACGTCGGCTTTGTTCGCGAGCAGGAGTTCTACAAGGTCTTTGTTGATGCGTCCCGCCGCGCGATGAAGTGGAGTGTCACCCTGATTATCCCGGGCGTTGATATCGGCTCCGTGGGCGAGCAGCAAGGCGATCGTTTCTTTGATCCCGGCGTCTCTGGCTTCCTTGCTCTTGGAATTATATCCCGACCCGCCCCGCGTGATTGCAAAATGAAGCGCCGTCTCACCCTGAGGAGTCCTGGCGTTGACATCGGCCTTGTGATCCAGCAGCAGTCTCAACATCTCCTGTTGATTCCGATTCAATGTCTGGTGAACGGGCGACCAACCCGAAGAGTCTTTCTCATTCACAAGCGCCGGCTGGGAACTCAACAACTCTTTCACCCTGGCCATATCCCCCCGACCCACAGCATCGTGAATGGCACCGGCTCCACTTATCGCGCCGCATTCCCGAAGCAGGTCAACGACCTCGGGTGGACCAACCCGTTCTGCGAGATCAAGCGGCGTCTCGCCCATCTCGTTTCTGACATTGACGTCAGCCTTGCGAGCCAGCAGCAGTTCCACCACTTTCACATCGCGCGAGGCCGCTGCATACAGCAGGGGCGCGCGTCCGGAGTTGTCCCTGACGTTGACCCCGGCGCCGGCGGCCAGAAGAAACTCCACGATTTGTATATTGCGTGAGCCCACTGCGTAGTGCAGTGCCGTGCAGCCATGCTCGTCCTTCCAGGTGACAACATCGGGCCGCCTTTGGAACACGCGTTTCAAGTCCGGTGTTGTTGGATGTTTGATGACGTAACTCAACTTCGCATCTGGAATTTCAGAGACCCCACCGTGCTGAAGAAGGAAACGCGTGATTCGTCCGCCTTCGCCACATAGTTCCTCGGCGAGGCTCATCGGCGTCCAGCCGCCGCTGGCTTTGCGGTTGATGTCGGCCTCGTGCGCCACCAGCATTTTCACGACCTCGAAACGGTCTTCATAAACCGCCCAGTGCAGCGGCGTGAGACCGAGCGTGTCGGCCGCGTTGACATCGGGACTCTTCGCGAGCAACCGCTCCGCAACACCCGGGTCTCTTGCCCAATGCAGCGGCGTATAACCGCGGCTGTCCCTGGCATTCGCGAATTCAGGTTTGGCAGCCAGAAGTTGTTCCACCCTGGCCACGTCGCCAACTCTGACGGCGATGTGGATCTCCTCTCCTGCCTTGAGCGCCTTGGACCGGGCGGCCTTCTGAAGTTCCCCGGCGGCGCGATCCATCTCTTGCTCAATGATCCCGTGGATCTCGTCCTTGTCTGAGGCCACCTCGAGCTCTGCGCCGTAAGCAAAACCTTCCCCCTCCACTGAATACTTCTTGGTTGGCGCCATTGACGACATCGGCGACTCCCCGAACGGATATTCTGCTTGCAGGGATAGACGACAAGAATCCGGCGGTTCAAAGACACGCTTGCCCGTCCTGCTGCCGAAGGCATTCCCCTTCCGATATGCGAGGCAGAATCCCGCGATGTCTGCTTCGCTGATTTCCGACAGCGCTGGCAAATGATCCCCGGCTTGAATGAGACGTTGATGAATCCGCTGGATGGCGCGGTCCAAAATCGGTTTTGCCTCCGCTTCATCGAGTATCGGCAGTCGCTGATAGTGCACACACGCATTGCCACCGCCGCCGTGGCGATACATCAGAACGGTTCGAACAGTTTTCAGGGCAAAGACCGCAACCACTGTTCCAAGAATTCCCGCCAGCAACAGCAGCAGTGTTTGGCGGATCGTCTTCATTCTCCTCGCATTTCCTCCTGCCTCCGACCTCTCATTCCTTCCACGTACGACTTCGGGGCCATTCTCCGCCCGCCGCTGTATCATGTAAAGCACGTGTTGTGGGCCGCAGATGAACAGCGATGCGGAGGCAGTTTATGAACCATTCGGCTTTGGGTTCAGGAAGGGCTTGAAGGATACGGATGGGAAATATCACCGGGGCTGGAACCATGTTTTCCGCACATCCCTTCACGGTCAATCAAGGAGCCGCGCTTCTCGATCGTCCTTTGCACAGGCCGAGCGAGCGGAATCCATGACCTAACGCGCTAGATCAAACGAACCATGCAGTTGTTCTTTGCATTGCCGCATGTTGTGCCGACGAACTTAAAGCCCCGGCTTCTATAGAAATCAATAAGCTCGATCTGCTCCTGCCGCGCAGCCTGATCGCGGAGCGAGGGCTCGATTGAAACTTCGAGACGAACAATGGGGTTGGGCATCACGCCCTTCTGTCCCATGAAATGCTTGATCAACAGATCCAGCAGCCTGGTGGTGAAGCCGCCGCAATGCAATTCCGGCGGGATAAACAAATCGTCAATGTCCCACCGCGCAACCGAGCCGTTACACCGTAGGAACGCCAAGCCGACTTGGATGGTCAAGGCCGCGGAAGCACCTGTGGCTGGCAGAGTCAGATCGAGGCTGAAAAGTGTATTATACTGGCCCACTTTGAAGTTGGGCTGGCACTCTTGAAAGCGCCGCCAGGCAAAACCGTCCTCGGGAACGAAATTGCCTTTGACTGAATTGAGCACGAGTTTCAGAGCGACACGGTCAGGTCCAAGCGATGGCAGCTTCAATGTCTCTCTGGCGAAGTTCTGGAAATCCGTGCCGAACAACGGCGTCAATAGAGGCCACCAGTGGCGCACCGTCGGCATGGCAGCCCAACGATGCAGGCAAGCCATCCAGTTGTTGGCCAGAGGATGTGACCAATAGTCGTCAAGCTCACAGATCAGCCACGCCTCTTCCATGAACTTCAAGGCACGAATGGCCATCAACACGTCGCTGGCAGTTTGCCCGACGGCAGCGGCTGGGGCTGTCCCGGCATTCGCGGCTGGGCTGACAGGCGCAGCACTGAGCATGTCTCCGAAAAACTCCCGCCGCAGCGCTGGATTGTCGTGTTCGCGCAATGCGTTTTCCAAAGCGGCCGCGTGCTCGCAGAGCCGGATGCCGCCGTCGCCTTGCATCCACGGCACGCGATACCAATTCAAGCGTATCTGGCGAAACAGATCATGGGAGGATATGAACGCGCGTCGCTTGATCATCCTCAAGCTGGCGTGGCAGATGTGTTCGCCAAGGCGTCGGTAGGATTCCCACTGAGCTTCGTCGAAGAATTGGTCTCCGGTCGTTTCATGAGGAAAGCTCGGTTCGCGCCGCCGATACTGCTGCACGTCCGGCGGCTCGTCGCCCACCAAGGTGGGCTTGAAATAAACGATGGTGCCCTTGTCGGCGCCTTCCACGCCATTGTAATGGATGGTTCCCACGGCAAGATGTTGCTTGGAGAGTCCGTCCGCATCAGGCTTTAGTGGCGTGAGATTGATCTCGATCTCCACGCCAAAATCCTCGCGCACCCGGCGCGCGGCCCGCCCAAAGTCCGTGAAGTCGAACTTCAGATCCTGCCCGGCGTCGGAAACGATGATGTATCGGCAGTGGCGGCGAATCAATTCGTAGAGCGCAAGATTCTCAAAGTGGCCGCCGTCCGAAAGGTGCATGTAGGCCGCGGCGTGCTTGTCGGTGCGGCATTGGGCCATGCCAAACATCTCCTTGAAGAAGAACAGTCCAGGGAACCACGTGCGCCGCGATGGCAGTTTTCTGCCCTCGGGGTCATGATGCTTGCAGTTGGCTGGGTTCTTCACCCACAACCCCAGCCGCAAATTCAACGTCGTCATGACGAATGCCACAGCCCGTCCCAACTCCATGTTCCGTTCGCCCATCAGCGAATTGAATGCCGCGGCCGAAGCCGTCAAGGCAGCGGAAAGCCACAGGTCGTTGTCCTCAATCCAGCAATTGCCTATCGCGATGCCGTGGCGCGACAAGACCGCGCTGCGCGCACCGCGATGCAGCGTGCTCATCAGATCTCCCCACAAATGGTTGGCCGCACAACAGATCAGGTGGATGGGGTTGCCATTGTCATCGTGCAACCTCATATCGTCATCTGAGTGTTCTACTGACGTCCGGTCGCGTGGCGCAGCTGACCCCTGGTCCTCTGGCTCAGCGCGTTCGCTTGCGCCCAAGTAGCATCTCGTCAGCCGGGCGCGGTAGAACTCATGCATCCCCACCCTCGTTGGGTCGAAGAGCAACACCACAAGACCCAACACGCCCAAACATGCCAGCAGAATCCAGAACACAAGCCAGTTGCCACCTGCCGAACTGCAGCCAAGGATGTACACGGCGGCCAGCACGAACAATAACACCACGATGCCGTTGGCCAGCAGTTGCGGCACCCAGGGTTTCAGCTTATCCAAGAACTTCTCGTAGCGCGCCTCCTTTTTGGGTTGGGTCAGCCAGTCCCGCGTCCAAACAAAGAACATCGTCAGCACGGCCGTTAACGTCCCTGTGCCTCCGACCCCGGTGAAGCTCCCGTCACCTGCTTTCTGTTTCAGCCATTGGGCCAGCGCCCAAACACCGGCCATGACCGCCCACGCCACCTGGACGGCCAGCAAACGCCCCATCACCTGCTCCAAGGCCGCAGCGCGTGCAATGTGTCTGCCTCGTTTTTCAGTATCGTGTTCTTTTCTGAAGCGTTCCCAACACAATCGTGTGATCGTCAACACGGCAAGCGATCCCGCAAGAACCATGCACGGCACGAACAGAATCGCGCCCGACTCGGGCAACAGGCATTGCCAGCTGGTTTCCAATTCTTTGGCAAAACACCGCGTGGTCAGACCCCAAAACGCACCCGTAAGTACCACCGCCATTGACGCCCAGAAGCGACGCCATCTTTTGAAAGTCTTGCGCATGGACGGTGCAACCTCAGACTCGTCCGCTCGTCGTGAAACCAATTCCGACGCCCCGAACACGGCGAGGACGACAACGGCGAGAATAACGCCGTTCCCAAACGGGCGATATTCAATCATCTGCGCGGCCAACAACGCCCACAGTGCCATCACCAAGAGCACCGTCGCCAGCGCCGCGACTAACGACGTCACCACTCCGCATAGAACCGTGATCGCCGCGCTCCAGAACTCCATGTTCAGACCCTGGCGGGGGATTAAGAACCGGCTGAACTCGCGCAAGTGCCGGATCGCCGCCGGCTCCGGGATTTCCTTCGGCGTCTTCACCGCCGTGCCGTCATCTTTCTCCGTGGGTGGGGGAAAGTCTTTTACTTGACCGGCCTTCTCCGGCTTTTTTTCTGAAACGGCCTGCCACCACCGCGTCCAAAACCCGCCGATGTAGCCTCCGCCCGACACCGTCGAGAGATAGTCCACCTGTTTCAGGACTCCCTTTTCATTCAACGCCTGTAGCAGGCCCAAATTGAATGTGGCGCTGCGAATGCCGCCGCCCGACAAGGCCAGCCCCACCCGGTCATCCGTCGTGAAAGTCACCCACGGTTCCTCCGCGCAGCCCGAAGTGGAAACCACGCATTCCGTCCCCTCGGCGTCGCCCAACGGTCTGTCGTTGCCCTTCTCCGGCGCCTTGCATGCTTTTTTCTCTGCCTCCGCGGTTTTCTTTTGCGCGGCATTCAACGCATCGCGCTCCTTTTTAACAAGTTTCCTAAAATCCCTGACCTCCTCATTGTTCTTCATGGCTTCCTCCAATCTGGCCGATGGCACAGGTTTCTGGATCGGATGCTGTAAGGCTGACGACTGTGATTCAGTTTGTTACGCGGTTACGACTTCGCCAACAGCGCCGGAGATGGCCCGTGTGATCTTGCGCCATTGTTGATCGGGTGGATGGGTTGGTTTCACGCGGTCAATCCTTGCGGGAGTGTTCAAGGCCGGGTGTTTTGCAGTTTCATACCGCTCTCAAAACTGCTGTTAGCAGCTGATAGGAACATTGATTTCGGCAGGTGGATGAGACGGGCGAGCTTGCATCCACCGCGCCCCATCGCCAGAAGAGCTCCCACTTCCCAAGGACTCCATTGTACAACTTCATAAACCCACCAGCGCAAAGACTACGCTGATGTTCCTGACCGTCAACACCAAACCTGCCATCACACCGATGTGTGCCTATTGCCTCGTGCGCCAAGAGCAACTGTCACCCGCGTGCCACTCTCCCGAGTCCGGTCAAAGAGGACGCTTCTTCAACTTTTGGTGTTTCTTTGCGGCCGGCATCGCTAGAATGTGTGGCGAAGAATCATGGCCCATCAAAAACAAGTCAGACACCCGGCAGCCGCTTACGTCGCGCCCTTTGTGGTGTACCTCGTGTTTCTGATGATGGAACAGGCCGGCGTCGCATCAGTGTTTTTGCTCTACCCGCTTAAGACGGTCGCCGTCGCAGCAGCGCTGGTCTGGGCGTGGCGTGGCGTGCGCGACGACTTGCGCGAGCGACGGGGCGCGCTGTTCGGTGCGCTGATTGGCGTTGCCGCACTTGTCATTTGGGTTGCGCCGGAACTGTTGCGTCTCACTAAGACCGATTTCACCGTTGGCGGTTTCAACCCGACCGTGCTCCCGGCTCCATGCTCCACGCTGGCCACGTGTTTTCGCATCGCCGGTGCGGTGCTGGTGGTGCCCATCATGGAAGAGCTGTTCTGGCGCGGCTGGATGATTCGCTGGCTGGTGAAGCCGGATTTTCGCAGCGTGCCGCTCGGCACATTCACGTGGGAATCGTTCGGCATCACGGTCCTGATGTTCGGCATCGAACACAACACCCTCTGGCACGTCGGCATGATCACCGGCGTGCTCTACAACTGGATCTATTACCGCACCCGGTCGCTCTGGGCCTGCATCATCGCTCACGCCGTCACCAACCTGCTGCTGGCGTGCTACATCCTGGCGAGCGGCAAGTGGGGCTATTGGTGAGAGGCCGTGCGACGGTAAATCCGCGCGAACCGGCCTGAGAACGACAGCGGGGTCGGCCGTTGCACGCGCGCGTCGGGAAAACCGGCCATCAACTCAAACCCGGCCGGTATCGCCGGTTTCTTGCTGTCCTCCACCTGCACCGCGAATTCGTGCGGCGCTTTCGGATCGGTGACGAGCCGCAGCCGGACGAAGTCGAACGCTGGCATCTCGTAAGGCCCTGGCGATTTCGGCACGGCCACCGCGCTGCCCGTCGGCAGTGTGCGATTGATGAATTCTCCCGCGTTGTCGCGCGGCGAACGCATAAGGCTCGGCAAATGCACCGCCGTCGCACTGACCGCCGCCAGCGCGATGAGCGCCGCCGCGCCGACTCGCGACCAGCGCGGCCACGGACCGGTCAGCGCCACTGCGACGAACACGCACAGCAATGGCAGTATGAACATCGCGAAGCGGACGCTCAGCGCCTCGCTCGCATCCGAACCAGCAAGCCACGCGCTGAGTAACAATCCTGCCACCGCGTAGCTCACCAGCGCGCGGCCCCCGCTGGAAGCTTGCCACAACGTCACCGCACCAAAAAGCGTCGCACCCAAGCCGACGACGCCGATGGCGTGCGGCAATGGCCCACCGCAAAACATAACAATGCTCCCCACATCCGGCAGCGGCGAACGAAACTGCCGGAAACGCGCCAGTTCCTCGCGCAGCACGTCGAGGTTGGCAAGGCAGTAGGGATTCAACGCCAGATAGAATGCCGCCGCCATCAACAGCGCCAACCCCAACGGACGTGCCACGACAGCGCAGAGCTTCGAGAACATCCTGAAACCCGAACTCCAACCGCCAGTTTGTTGGGACTCAGGCTTCAGTGTTTTTTCTGCGGCGTGTGCAGTGCAAAACGCCACTGCCGGCAGCACAAGGAAACTCACCGCTGCATTTAGCGCGCACGCCGCCGCCGCGCCACTCGCTGCTGCTGCGCCAAACCAGCAACGCGTACCCGCCACAGTCGCCGCCCGCCAAGCCAGCCACGCCGCCAGCGTTCCGTAAAAGGCCGCCGGCAGATGCGGGTTGATGATGTGCGAGAACCCAAGCGACGGCGGTGACAGCAGCCACATCAATGCCGCGGCAACACCCACCCATTGGGGGGGTGATGTTCTGGATGCTGCATTTTCGCCGCCGAGGCTGTTGGCGAAAAGGAACAACAGCACGGCGATACCGACGTTGTAGAGCACCATGAGCAACCGGCCTGCGAGATAGAGTCCAGCGATGTGCTCGGGATGGTCGGCGTAGTGAGAGACATCACCTGCAATGTGGCCGAAGCCAAGCGCATGAGCCAGTGTCATCACCGCGCCGGTGCCGTAGACGTGCAGACCGCCGTATTCAACCATGCGTGGGTTGAAGTCGAACTGACGCGGCCGCATCTTCGCCAGCGCCAGCAGCGTGAGCGGCTCGTCCGGCGAATCGGAGAACATCAGGTAACGCCGCACCAGCCGCGGCAGATCGATCCGTTCCTCGGCGGGCTGCGCCGCAAGAATGGCTGCGTGGTCGCGCCGCGTTTCCAGTTCGCGCGAAGTTCGTGCGGCAAGCGCGGCACGGGACTGCGTCAGGCTTTCGCCGAGCAACGCCACGCGTCGCGCCGACGGCAAGCCCCAACCGATGCCGACAAAACCGAGTGCCAGCCCCACGACCACGATGGCTGTGAGGCTAAGCCAGCTTTTTGTCTTCATAACGAAACGCCGCTGCGGCCATCACACAGACATACGGCATCACCGGCAGCGCGAAACGCACGTCAGCAATGACGAGCGCGTGCAGCGCCCACGTGTAAAGCACGACGGTGAGCAGTTCGGCTGGCGGCCGTCGCCGCACCGCGCCGGCCACCGCAAGACCGAGGTAAACCAGTTGCAGCAACGCCCCCGCCCACCACGCGCGACCCGAGGCGTTGACGAACCAAAACATCACAGCCTTGCGCGCGAACATCAGCAGGGTGTGGCCCGGCTCGGCGACGATATTTTGCAGCGTGAGCCGGTAAAACAACCGATCGAGCTGGACGGGATTCAGGTCGGCGTGCTGCCCGCGGATACGATCCAGTTCAGCCTGCCAGAGCGATTTGTTCGTTTCCCAATCGCCGCGCGTCGGCCACCAGTTGGTGACGTAGGCAGTAAACCCACCACGCTCAGTTGCCACCGGCAACAGTTCGCCGGTGACGACGTAATTGCGGACCGTCCACGGTGCGATGACGGCGAGCATCACGGCCAGTGTCACTGCGAAAGTCTTTCTTTGTGGCGACCACCACCGTCGCAGCAACGGCAACAACAGGTAGCTCGGTTTGCAGAGGTTGGCCAGAGCCAGCCCGACGCCGGAAGCGATGGGCCGTTGCCAGCACCAGACTGTCGCCGCCAGCAACAGCGTCAGCACGATCTCCTTGTTCATGAACGCGACGCGCCACCACGCCAGCGGGTACACTGCGTAGAGCCACGCGGCGACCCACGCCGGCTTTTCGCCCCACAGCCGCCGGGTCAGCAGGAACACCAGCCAGACCGTGCCGCAATCCAGCAGCGCCTGCGCAAGCCGTACCGCCGGTAGCGAGCCGCCGCATACAGCGACAAAGAGCGGATAGATCGGTCCGCGCTCGACATTGTTCCACTCGCCACGCCAGATGCTTTGCGCGATGGCCGTATAATTGTCGGCGTCGAAGCGCAGCGCCAAGCGCGGCTCGATGGCGGGCAGCACCACGAAAACAAAACCGAGCCGCAGCGCCAGCGCGGTCAGCAGTAGAACAATCAGTCGCACAGCCGCAGCGTAGCGGGAGAGCGGTCCACACGCAATCGCTTCATCCCGGCTTTTGTACTACGGCGCGCGTTTGGCCGGCGCGGATGCGGGCGGGTTGCGGTCTGAGTCCGGCGGCGGAAGCGTCTCGCGCAGTTCGGCAAGCAAGCTGAGGAAATGTGGGGCGACGCGGATGAACTGGCTGAAGCTCTTGCCCATGCCGCGCATGTTCTCGATGGCCGGGTCGGTGCCTCTTCGCAACACGTGCGCCAGTTTTGCGTCGGGATGGCCCGCCTTCTGGCTGAGCCGATACGCGTAGCCGATGCCGTCGAAGAGCAGGAAGTTCGACCACGGCCCTTTCGACGAGACAGGGCAACTCGTGTAGCGGAACCCGCCGATATCCTCGACCCACATGTCATCAATGAGGAAATGCGCGCCCATGGTGATGCTTTGGGCGACGCGCGGGTCGGCAGTCTCCAGGTGATACCACTTCAGACCGGTTAACAGGACACCAACCATGAAGCCGGCGTTGCCGTAGTGCGTCGGCTCGCAAAGGCAGTGGCCCGGCACCATCATCCGCCGCCAACCGCCGCCCTTGGTGTTGAACTTCGGCGCCGGTGTTT
Organism: Verrucomicrobiota bacterium; assembly: GCA_016235595.1. Classification (GTDB taxonomy): domain Bacteria; phylum Verrucomicrobiota; class Verrucomicrobiia; order CAIQCK01; family CAIQCK01; genus CAIQCK01. Next base: position 302,084 of record JACRJX010000029.1, on the reverse strand, counting down.
GCCGTTCCAACACGCGATCAACAATGATCCGCGCTGCGTTCAGGTAGAACGGGTCGCCCGTCGCACGATAGACCGCCATCGTCAGGATGAGATGCCATCCGGAGTCACGGCAGTTCGAGAAATCATAGTTCATCATCCTCCAGAGGCCGTAATGGTCGGCGATCTTCAGTCCGGTCTCCAGCGAGCGCCGGTCGCCGGTGAGGAAGTAATGTTCCATGTGCCCCTCGCACCACGTGTGCGACACCGAGAAACCGCCTCGCGGGCTGCCTTGGTTGCGGCCGGGCAACGGGCTTTTCGCAAGATAGTCGCCGACGTGGCCAATGCAGTGCGAATAGACACAACCGACGCGGTCAGGCTTGGTGTGGTTATGGACTGTGTCCACGTCGCGATTGTGGGTTTCAGCCTCGTCGCCTGCCTGGAGAAACCGTCGGTCGCCGCTGCGCACGAACTGGAGGAAGAACGCGTGCTGCGTGTCGTATTCGATGTTGCCCCAGTTGATGATCCGCTCGCCCCACCAGTCGCCGAAGTTGAACTGGCCGAACTCACGGTTGCTTTCACGGTTCTTGAGATAGGCGTCGAGCGTTTCGGCCACCTTCTTGTCGTAGTCGCTCACGACAGCCCGCTGCGGATTCACGATAGCAACTTCGCCGAACGCGCCCGAGTCGGCATACCAGCGCGGCGGCGCGGCGGCGAACAGCGGCCGGTCCAGCGGCGGCACACTGCCGTCGAGGCCGAGCCAGACCTCGTGCGTTTTGGTCATGCCCTGGCGCAGCTTGTAGCCGCCGGCGTCGAACCAGTAGTAGAGCTTGTGCCAGTCGTGATTCTTCCTGTTCGACAAATCATACTCGTCGGCCTTGAGCCGTGGCATCAGCCAGAATGTCGAACCGGTCGGAGCAACTTCGAGGTCCTTCGGATAGTTCTGCCAGAAGTCGCGCACGAATACCGGCCCGACCGCGCCGCTGAAACGCTTACCTCCGCCGTCCGACGACTCGAAGCGATTGTCCGTGTGCTGCCTCACGAAGCGCGTCGGGCCAACTGTCTTCGGCAACCGCCATGCCAGGCTGCGGATCGTGGTGAACTCGTTCGTGGACTCGGCGTGGCCGACCGTCAGCAACACGCGCGCCCATGGCAGACCGGGATAGACATGCACACGCGCGTCGTAGGCAAACGCCGATTCCCCGATCTTTCCCGCTGCGCGCAACCCACGGCGCAAACCGTCGCCGTCTTCCTGCGCCAGACCGACGACGCTCGCCTTGTGTTCCTTGCCAGCGACATCGGCAAGAACCAACTCACCGCAATCCGGTGTCGTTGTTTCGCGCTTCGGCTCCTTGCGCGAGACCTTCGGCCCAAACTCCAGCGTGTAGTCCGCCGCGCCGCCGCTGTGGCGGAAATCCAGCAGCACCCACTTCGCGCTGCCGTCGGCCCAGCGGCCTGTCACCGCCGCCTGCAATGATACCGCCGTACCTTTTGCATCGAGCAGCCGGAGGTTCTTCGCCGTGCCGAGCGCGCCTTGGGGAAAGGGCACACCGCTGGTCACCGGCCAGTCGCGGAGTTTGTCGGCAACATCCGACGGTGGCTCCACGCGTAGTGTCACACGGCCGCTCCGCTTCGTCCGCGGCTCGGCGAATGGCTTCCACGCCAGCTTGCGCCAACCGGAAGTGACCTCGCGTCCATCGCGAGCCAACGCCGTGATGCGATAGCGCGCCGAGTCACCGGGCTTCAAACCGGGCAACAACACACGGTGGTTTTGCGCTGCAAGCGGCTCGACGATCTTCTGGCCGTCGCCCAGTTCCACAGTGCATTGCGTGGCCCATGTTGTGATCCATGTCAGCCGGTTCTCCGCCGCCGCCACCTCGCGGAACTCGCAGAGCGGCGGGCACGCTTTCGGTTTATCGCGCAGCAACAGCAGGTCTTCGGTGCGATAGGCGGCGCCGGTGCCAAGCGCGCGGAGTTGTATGCTGTCGCCGGCCTTCAACTCGACCGGCTCCGTCAGAAAGAACAGGTGCTGGTTGTTGTCGTCGAGGTTTGCCACCGCCACACCACGGCGCTTGCCGTTGACGTGGACGGCGATTCGCTCGCTGCCGGCGCTGTCGTAAAAGATGAAACCCACATGGAACCGGCCGCTCGCGCCCGCCGGCACGGCAGCGGTGATGACACCCGAGCCCGGTCCGCGCAGCGCGCAGTCAGCGCGATACTCGCTGTGGTCGAATCGGAAGCCGTCGAGCTTGCAGTCGCGAATCCAGATCGGGACGTTCTTCGGGTCGTTAACAAGCGCAGTGATACGTTCCAGACCCCACGTCTGCTCGACACCGACACTCTCAGCAAGGTCGCTATCGAGCCGCAACTTCGGCCGGTCGCTGGCCGGCGGCCCTTTCGCCTCGAAGTAACCCGTGCTGCCCACGCCGCGATGCGGTTGTATGGTTTCAGAAAGAACATTGAGCCGGAACCGCGAAGCGCCCTCGCGTTGCGCAAGGTCCACATCATAGCTGACGAATGCGCTGCCGCCGGCCACCGCCACGCGCGGTCCAGGGACGACACAAGTCTTGCCGTCGGCCGTGTAGCCGGTCACACCCGGCGCGCCACTGGAACAGTGCAGCATGAACTCGCAGCCTTGGCCCGGTTGGCGGCCGGTCGCCGGATTGTCGTCGGAGTCAAGATAGAGCAACAGGTTGGAATTCTCCGCCGGGTACGGCGCGAGGAAGTCCACGCGCCAGATGAAGCGGTTGCCGCCTGCGTTGGCGAGCGCGACGCGTTTGATCGCACGTGCCGGATCGGCGGGAGGCTTGGCCGACTTCGCCGCCGGCCGCTCCCAAATCGTGACGAAGTTCTCTTTCGCCTGCGGATCGCAACCGAGCACGGCCTTCACTTCGTCGGAAATGGCATCTCGATTCGTGTCTTGTGCCGAAACCAGTGCAAGCGCGCAAACGGCTCCTGCAACAAGGCTGCGTTTTATGAGGGAGGGCTTTGATCGTGGTTCCATTGTGTCGCCTTTCTTGAGAAACGACCTGTGGGATCATTCCTACCACGTCAGAAGCCCTGACGGCAAACCCCGCCTTGCGCGACTGCCGGCGAAGCAGGCTGTGAACCAGTGTGTTTTTTCTTGTCGTTCTACTTCCACTCGCCTGTGTTCGCTTGGAACACGCGTTTTCCGCCCCCTCTTGATCGCATCGTGATTTCGGACAACTGCACGCCCAGCGTGCGGCCATCTTTGGAGGCAGGGTTGAGGCGGGATGGAACCCAGCCTGCGCAGATTACCTTCAGGATGATCTGCTCGGCGTGCGATGGCGGCAGTTCGGCGGTCAGGGGTGTTGTGCCAACTTCGAGCGAAGCGATCTTCCTGCCATCAAGATAAAGGCCCGCATCCGACGAAACACCTGCCGCTGGAACATTGAGCTTTAGCGTCAACGTGTATGATTCATCGGGGACGACCGGCAGTTTCAACTGCGACTCCGCCGCCGACCAGCGTGACGTGTGTTGTTTGCCGTTCGCCGCGGGGGCGTCGCGTCCGTGCCAGAACCGCAGGTATGGGCCGTCACCTTCTGCGCCAACCGCCACCCTGTAGTGTTTCCTCGCCTCGGCCGTCCACTCCACCGGCGAAAGCTCGTTCGCCGATAGTTGTGTTCGCTTTCCTGCATGATTCTCCGCGACGAAGCCACCGGATGCTTGATTCCCGATCAGCAAAACTGATGCAACCGGTTTCTCAATTTGCACATGCGTCCCCTCTTTGACAAAGGTGCAGCCTTGGACGATCGCCCGACCCGCGTCGAGTTGGATTGCGGGAGAACCCGCGGCGCGGACGTCCCAGCTCATGAAGTGGCATGCACTCGCGGTAAACTGCCCGACAGGACTGCGCATCCAGACGCAGCGGTCAATCGGTCCCCAGAAAGAGCAGTTGACAAGGCTGACCTTACCGACGGCGTTTGTTGCAACCTCCAAACACACGGCGTCCTTGCTGCCCCATCGGCCGACAAACTCGCCGTTGGTGATCAGCAAGCCGGGACGTTGTGCCTGTTCGACAAGCACCGCTCGCTCGCACGAATCGGCGCCAAGGCCAAGGAAGTTGCCATTCGCGCTGCCGGCTTTCGTCCGGGAGAATTTGTAGCCGACCCCATAGCCGAAGCAAAAGGTGTTGTGGACATACTGCCAGTCGGTGCGCGCCAGTTCGAAGGCCACACCTTGCGTGTTGATCCACTTGCAGTAGGGGTCGTCGTGTTTGTAGTGAACGCCAAAGGGCCAGAAGTGGACGTTCTCAATACGGCCGATGTCGTAGCACTCGTCAACGTAAATGCCGCGTTTAATGGGATAGCCGGTGACGTTGCGGATGAGATGCCGGGCCGCATGGACCAGCTTGATCGCTTCGTAGGGATTGAGGAAGAGACAGTTTTCGATGCCAACGTTCTCCGCGTGCTGTGCAAACACACATGGAGGATAGGGAATCGGCGGCACATCGGTTTGTTTCCACTCAGGATAGCTGATGACCAAACCAGAGATGGCGGCATTGTCCCCCGCCAAACGGATGAACGGGGTGCCTTGTTCCTGACCACGCCCCGCGTAGGCCAGCAGCACCGAACCGGCGAGTTCGCGCGCTTTGTTGCGCTGGACGGTTGGCGGCACGCGGAAAGTTCCCTTCAGCGTCACCCCCGCAGGCACTGATAGGTTTCCTTTGATAACGTATCGGCCAGCAGGGACATCCACGACACCGCCGCCAACCTTGCCCGCTTCGTCGAGCAACCGCTGGAACACCGCCGTGTGGTCGGTCGTGCCGTCACCGATGGCGCCGGCGTCTTTTACGTTCCAACTCTCGCCGGCGCACGCCGCGACGACCATGGAGATGAGCAGACTAAGCAGCTTGGTTGCAGAACGCATGGGATGTCCTCGTTTTGCGTGGCGGCTCTTACAGTCCCGCGACCTTCCAGCCATCGCGGTACGCGCGTCGAAGGAACCGTTCCGCCTGCGGCGCGTTGGAAATTTTCATGCCGGCCGCATCCCATTCCAACACCGTGTTGGGCACGCGGATGGCAACGGTGCCGAGCAGGATCGCCTCGGCCATTGGACCGGTCTGGCCGAAATGCGACTCAGTCATCTCGCCGCCAAGGCACGCGTCCGCGAAGTGATGATAATGATTGCGTGGCGACTGCTTCGGACGGGGAACGTCCTTGAACTTGTCGTGCGGGAACAACAGCGGCCCGGTGCCGATCTGGAGCAGCAACGCGCCTTCGCTGCCGATGACCATCGCCGATTCCTCCGGATATTTTTCCAGACTCGCGATCTTCTGCACGTCAGCGGGCGGAAACATGTCGCCATCGAACCACTCGACCGTCAGCTCCTTGCCACCAGTGAGCTTGCTGCCGGGAAACATCCACGTGATGTGCTGGCTCTGCGGCCAGTTGTCGGCACGGCGTTCCGGCGATTGTTCCCACGACTTCTGGACTTCGGCGACGACTGTCCTGGGTGCGGTCAGTTCGAGTCCCTTCCAGACAGCGTCGAAGACGTGACAACCGATATCGCCCGACCAGCCGGTGCCGAAGTCCAGCCACGCGCGCCACTTCGTCGGATGATAGATCGCCGGCGCAAACGACCTCTCCGGCGCGGTGCCGAGCCAGAGGTCCCACGCGAGGTTGGCGGGCGGCGCCTCTCCCTGGGCCGGGCGCGGACCTTTGAGCCGGTAGTTCTCGACCGCGCCTGCGCGGTTCGAGCAGAGGATCACGCGCTTGACATCGCCGACGACGCCCTTGCGCAGGAGCTGCACCGTCATCCGATCTCCCATCGCCGAGGCAAATTGCGTGCCGAGCTGTGTGACGACTCCCGCGGCTTTGGCAGCCCTGGCGAGGGCGCGGCACTCGGCGACGTCGTGGCAGAGCGGCTTCTGGCAATAGACGTGTTTCTTTGCGCGCAACGCCGTCATCGTGATCGCCGCGTGCATGTGGTCGGGCACGGTGACGTTGACGGAATCCACCTTATCGCCTTCCTTCGCCAGCAACTCGCGCCAATCGGTGTAGCGGCGGGCATTGGGAAGCAACGCGGCCGCCTTGTCCAAGCGCGCGCGGTCCACGTCGCAAATGGCGATGATGTCCACCTTCGGATGCGATTTGAAGTTGCTGAGGTCGTTCCAGCCCATGCCGCCGACGCCGATGCAGGCGTGGTTGAGCTTTTCGTTGGCGGCGAAGCTGTCACGGGCGACGGCGAACGTGGCCAAACCGGCGGTGGTGGTGTGGAGGAACTGTCGACGTGAAATGCTGCGTGTCATGACGATCTCCTTTCAACCAAACGTGGCTCCAATGTTACCTGAGAACCGCTCAAAATGCCCGCCATTATGTTCGACGTTCAGCGCGTGCCCATCAAGTGACCGACGATGAATCGCTCCAAGCCCTCGTAGTCGCGCGCGGCGATGAAAGCCGCTTCCTTCTTGCGGTCGAGCGTTCGGACCTTCTCCACCAGCGCGAGGAAGAACGCGCGGCTATTGGCCAGGTGTTTGATGCCATCTGCCTGCCGCGTGGCGCGCATGGCCTTCACATCGAGACCGACGAACTCGCCGTTGCGGCCGTAGCCGGCCTCTTCGAGCACGCGGATCTGATTGAACGCACGGCGGAGGTCCACCGCACCGAAGGATTTGTCCTCGTCGAACTTCAGGCCGTTCTGATCGTTGAGGTGGACGCTCCAGAGCTTGCCGTGGGACAGTGCGTAGGCCATCTCGTCGGAGGGATCGAGACCGGCGAGGATGGCGTGGGCGCTCTCGATGAGGCCGCCGACGCGCGATGGGTCGTTGGTGCGGTAGGCCAATCCAATGGCATGGCCGATGGTCGGGATGTAGGTGTGGTCCATCGGCTCATTCGGCTTCGGCTCGATGGCGATGCGGATGCCGCGATCGTAAGCGAGCATCTTATTGATGGCCTCCAGCAGGTGCTCGACGGCGAGGCGGGCATTCTTGGCCTCGCGGATGTAGGTGCCTTCGCGCGCCAGCCATATCACCATCAGGTTAGTGCCGAGCGTGCGCATGATATCAATGGTCCTGAAACTGCGATCCAGGGCGTATTGCCGGTCGGCGGCGGAGTTGGACGTGTAGCCACCGTCAATGGTGTGCGGGTTGAACCAGAGCCGCGGCGCGACGAACTCGGCGACGAGGCCGTGGTCGTCGAGCTGGCGCTTGACGGCGCGAGCCTTGGCGATGATCTGCGCGGGAGTCATCGCGTCCATACCGGGAACGGCGTCGTCGTCGTGGAATTGAACACCGTCGAATCCGAGCTTCTTGTAGAGCGGAAGTTTTTTGGCGAAGGCGATGGGCTTGCGGGTTTCGGGACCGAAGGGGTCGGCGCCTTCGCTGATGTTCCAGGGGCCAAACGAGAAGCGATACTTGACGGGTTGCGAGGTCTGCGTGCTCATGTGATGTCCTTTGTTGAGTTGTTGGCGCGCACTCTACCCGATGGCGGTTTTCACTCGCTACGCCTTGACGCTCAATCGCTGACACTATCATCTCATCGCTGGCGTTGCCTTTTCCCGCAAGCGGTGCCAATCATGTCAGTCATGCAGCCACCACGCGAAGACATCCGCCTCCGGGCAGGCCAGGCGTTCCGCCTGTTGCGCTGGAGCCGCAACGTCCGGCGGGTCGAGGCTGTGCTCGCGCCCGGCAAGACGGTCCCGCTGCAAGGTTACGGCGACCACTGGCATTACCACCGCGAGACCGAACTGACACTCTTCCAGCGCGGGGCGGGCACGCGCTTCGTGGCCGACTGCATCGAGTTGTTCGAGTCCGGCGACCTCGTGCTCATCGGCGCGAACGTCCCGCATTACTGGCATCTGCGCGGCGACTCGGCAGGGCTGGCGATCCAGTGGGATTTCCCGCTCGACCACGGCATCTGGAGTTTCAACGAAGCCGCTCCGCTGCGCGCGCTCGCCGAATCCGCCCGGCGCGGCCTGCACATCTGCGGCACGACGACAGACACCGTGCGGCGGCTCATGGAACAACTCGCCGCGCTCACCGGCCTGCCGCGGCTCGCCGCGTTCCTGAAACTCCTGTCCGAACTGGCTGCCGCGCCCACGCGGGATATCCGTCCGCTGGCCGCGCGTCCATTCTCCCTCTCTGGCACCGACGAACAACAAGAAGCCGTGCGCCGCGCCGTCAGCTATATCATCGCCCACTACCGCGAGCCGGTGCGCCTGCCGGAACTGCTGCGGCTCGCGGGGATGAGCCGCGCGACCTTCGCGCGCCAGTTCCACCGTCATGCGGGCAAGTCCTTCTCGACCTTCCTCAACCAAGTCCGCCTCCAGGCGGTCTGCCGCGCCCTTCGCGACACCGCCGAGCCGATCAGCAGCATCGCGCTGAGCAACGGCTTCAACCAGTTATCGTTCTTCAACCGGCTCTTCCGCCGCGAATTCCGCATCAGCCCTTCCGACTATCGTGCGAGAAGACGCGCCAAGGCTGCTTGAGCGGATCGTCGGAAGATTATCCCCGCAACGGACCGCCATTGCCTCTCATCACACCCGGCAGACTGCGATGCATTCAAGCCGGGCGCAACCAGGACTCGACATGCGGCGAGCCGCTGTTATCATGCGGCAGGAGTTTCAGCGGAGCCGAAGCATGAACTCAATGCCTGCATCGCCCCGATGCAGTTTCTGTCGCGCCCAACGTCGCGGCCACGGTTTCGTGTTGCCCTCGCCCACCCCGTAAGGAGTCATTGCCATGAACCCATCGCACCATCATCAAAATTGCCACTGCTGCATCTCGCGCCGCGACTGCTTGAAGTTTCTCTCAATGTCCGCGCTCGGCGCGGGCATGGTGGGACCGGCGTTGAGCGCTGTTGCCAAGGAGAAGTCGAGGTACGCGAATCCCGACTACGTGGATGTGGGCAAGCTGCTGCCGCACCCCGAAGTGCGGATGATGGCGGCGATTTTTGAGAAACCACGGCCCTACTGGCTCGGCTGGCCAGGCACAACCTATGATCTCGACGCCCGCCAGAAGGAATACAAGGCCAAGCTGGCCGATTCCAGCCGCCGGCTCGGCATCAAAACCGATCTCGCGACCAACCCAATCAATGACGAGGCCGGCGTCGGCGCGTTCATTGAGAAGATCAAAGCCACCAAGCCACACGGCGTGTTGGTCATCCTTCAAAGCATCTTCTGCTGGCCGTGGCTGGCGCGAGTGACGAAAGAAACCGGCGTGCCGCTGATCGTGTTCGCGCCGGTCGGAGTGGCATTCACGGGTCACGTGCTGCGGCTCTCGCGCGAACCCGGTGTTTACGTCGCCTCCACGCTTGAATGGTCCGCCGCCGAGGACGGCATGAGGATGCTGCGGGCGAAGCGGATGTTCGAGGAAACGCGCGTGCTGTGGATCCGCCGCAATGAGCGCAACGAGACCGTCATGGAGCGGCTCGGTGCCAAGGTCCGCGCCATTCCGCGCGACACGTTCAACCTGAGCTTCGACAAACAAGAGGTCAGCACCGAGGTGCGCGACATTGCCAGCGACATGCGGCGGCACGCCAAACGCATCATCGAGCCCAACCACAAAGACTGCCTCAATTCCGCCCGCGCGTATGTCACCGCCAAGCGCCTGATGGCCGATGAACAGGCCAATGCGCTCTCAATGGACTGCCTGGGCATGGTCAGCGCCAAGCTGATGCCCACCCCGCCGTGCATGTCCTGGGCGATGCTCATGGACCAGGGCATCACCGCCGGCTGCGAGGCCGATCTGTTCGGTGCGTTCTCGCTGATGATGACCAGCTACCTGCTCAACCGGCCGGGTTTCATGAACGATCCCGTGCCGGAGACCGCCAAGAACCTGCTGATCGTTGCCCACTGCACCAGCGGCACAAAGATTCGTGGGTTCGACAAGGCGGCCGCGCCCTACATCCTGCGCAACCATTCCGAGTCTGCGCTCGGTGTTTCCGTGCAGGTCCTGTGGCCCGTCGGCAATCCGGTGACGCTCGTGCGATTCAGCAACGCCAACGAGATGATCATCGACACCGGCAAGGTCGTCAGCAACGTCCAGACCCCACCCGCCGGCGGCTGCCGCACGTCCGTCGAGGTCGCAATGGACAACATCGAGGACTGCCGCGACGTGAAGGGCTTCCACCAAGTCGTCACGCTCGGCAACCACCGCCGCGTGCTCGAAGCCTTCTGCCAACTCTACGACATCAAGGTGGTCCGCTCGCCGGAACATCGTCCGGAGCCGGAGGCAAAGAAGGCATGAACGCGAGACAGCAAACGATTGGGAGACCTCAAATTCCAAACCTGAAGCTTCGAAAACACTTCAAGCAGCAAACTTCAAGCGGACATTCGTCACGCCGGAGTTGGTGTTTGAACATTGGGGCCTGGTGCTTCCTCGGGGTTTGGAGTCTGGGTCTTGGAGCTTCGGCGTTTGCCGCTGACAGCGTCTCATTCACCTCGCCCGGCTTCCCGCCATCGCAGATGGACGCCGGCGGCCGCCTCGTTGAAGATTGGGGCGCGGTCGGTGTGAAACTCAGCGGCGAAGGCGTGGTCGACGCGGCGCCGACGGTATCCGCGGTCAAACTCGACGGGGTAGTTCCCGCAGCGCAGGCTGTGTCGCAACGAGGCGCGGTGACGCTGAAGCTGACGGCGTTCCGCGCACCGGCGTATCCGGCGGGCGTGGACGTGTTCACCGTGCGCGTCGAGGAGAAACAAGGCCGCGTTGCCAACGTCACCCTCGCGCTCGAGCTTCCGGCGAAAGTTCACGCCGGTCTCCGCACCGTCAGGCTCGGCGGACGCGCGGTGTTGACGCTGCCACCGCGCGAAGAGTCCGGCGAGAAACCGCGCGACTGGGGCTACTGTGACGAAGCCTCATCGCTGCGGGGTTGGGCGAAGCCGGCTGGACCGTGTGACCCGGCGTTCCGCAACATCCGCGCCGGCATGGGCGGCGTGCCGATCATCTATCGGTTTTCTATGCGACCGAAGAGCGAAGCGAACGTCGTGCTCGGCTTCTGCGAGAGCCACTGGGCCGAAGCCGGCCAGCGGCGGCTGCTCTGCAAGGTCGAGGGCGCGCCGTCGCAGGAGGTGGACCCGATCGCCAAGTGGGGCCGACACAAGCCCGGCGCGTTGCTGTTCAAGGCGCGCGATGAAAACGGCGACGGCAAACTCGATATCACCGTTCGCGGCGCGTCTGACGCGAAGGACAAGAACCCAATCCTCAACGCGATTTGGATCTTCCCCGCCGGCCCGCCGCCGAATCCCGGCCAGATCATCGCCGGCAAACTGAACGCTGCGGCGAAGCGTTACGTGGATGTCGGTGGCGAGAACGATCAATCGCTCTATCCCGGCGGCAAGCTGGAGTATCGCATCGCACTGCCCGCGCGCGGAGCGCAGGAACTGACGTTCTTTGCGGCGTGCCAGGGCGGCTCCGCGCCGATACCGGATGTCAGCGCATGGACTTCCGAGACACTGCGCCGCGCTGCCCGCGAAGTCTGGCGTGACTGGAAAGAACGATGAGTGGTTCCGGCTGAAACCGCTCAAGTCAACCAAGCCGCTCTTGCATCGATGACGGTGATTGCTATTCTTCGCGCGCGCGTTTCACGAGGACGCGCAGTTTCAAAGAATGGTCGGGCATGAAAAATCTCAAAGCTTGTCTGGCAGAGATGTTCGGAACGTTTGCGCTCGTTTTCATCAGCGTCGGCGCGATCCATAACGCCAACCATCAGCAGATGGACCTGCTCGGCATTGCGCTCGCCTATGGTCTGGCAACGGCCGCGATGGTGTCGGCAACCCTCGCCGTCTCGGGCGGCCACCTGAATCCCGCCGTCAGCTTTGCCGCGTTTCTTGCCGGCAGGATGGGATTCGCGCAGACCGCCCGCTACATCCTCGCGCAGCTCGCGGGGGCGGCGTTGGCAGGCTACCTCTGCGTCACGGTGTTCAGCACGGGTGTCGTCAGCGCAGCCACCCCCAACCTCGGCAAGGACGTGTCCATTGGCGCCGCTACTCTCGTCGAGGCGACGCTGACCTTCCTGTTGACGTTCGTCATGTTCGGCACCGTCATGGATGTGCGCGGACCGAAGATCGGCGGGCTTGGTGTCGGTCTGGTCGTGGCAGGAGGTGTTTTGTTTGGCCAACCGCTGACCGGCGCCGCGATGAACCCGGCGCGTGTGTTTGGCACGGCGATCGTCAGCAGTCATTTTGCAAATCACGCGGTCTACTGGATCGGCCCAATGCTGGGTGCGGCGCTGGTGGGCGTGATTTACGGACGTTTCCTGATACTGCCGGACGAACCGCCTATAATGCCGAAGAAGAACTAAAGCGCAGTCCGCATGTCGCATGACGCACTGCGAATATCAACCATGCCTCGCCCCAAAACACTTTCGCCGCCGAAACCTGAAGGCCGCCGTGTCTGGATCGTGCCGGATGCCTACCTGCCGCCGCTGACGGCGTCGGACGAGGCGAAGCGGGCAAGCGGCCACGGCTACTGGAGCCACGAATCACTCTGTGTCGTCAACACCGGATCGAAACCGGCGCGCCTCTCGCTGAACTTCTATTTTGAGGACCGGCCACCCGCGAAAAACATCCGCGTCACGGTCGGTGCGGAGCGCACGTGGCACATTCGTTTCGACAAGCCGGAACAGCTCGGCGGTTTCCGCGTGCCGGTGGGCGTTCCTTACGCGCTGCGTGTGGAAAGCAATGTGCCCGTGGTGGTACAGCACAGCCGACTCGACACCACGCAGCCGAACTGCGCGTTTCTCTCGGTCGTGGCGCACCCGGTGCGTTAGCCCTGCCGGGTTTCTACGCCACCGGCATCAGGGCAGGGGTGATCTTCTTCAGAAGCACCTTCGAGTGCCGGCCGCTCTGCTCGTAGCGATGCCGCCGATCCGCAGGCAGATCGTTGGGCGTGCCTTCCGTGTAGCCGAACTTTTGAAAATATGCGAACGCCTGAGTGGAGAGGGCGAACACTTCGGTTGCGCCCAACTCCGCCGCGCGGGCTTCGACATAGGTTGCCAGCTTCCGGCCGATGCCCAGGTTCTCGTGGCTGGGGTTGACGAACAAACACGCCAATTCGGCTTTCCTTTGCTCCGGATACAAATGGCACGCAACGCAGCCAACGACGTTCTTGTCTATTTCATAGACATAGAAATCCGCCAACTCCTTCTCCAACGTGGCGCGAGTCCGCTTGATCAATTCCTCGTTCTGGACACCGACCTTGATGAGTTGGTGCAACGACCGCAGGTCCTTCTTCACGGCCTTGCGGATCTGCCGATACTCGGAGGCATAGACGAGCGTGCCGATGCCCTCATTGCTGAAAACCTCCGCGAGGATCGCTTCGTCCACGTGCCCGTTGATGACATGCACCCGCTCGATGCCTTGGGCGCACGCCTTGACGGCGTACTCGGCCTTGCTGACTTGCTCCGGTGGAAACCAGTCGCGATGCTGTTTGAGCGTTGTCTCCAGCTCGGTGGCCAACAATTGCAGCGTCAGGAGGCCATTGATGACGAGGCCGTCGGACGGCGTCAGGAAGATAATCTTCACCGCCTTCAGCGCCTCGGCGATGGTAACGGCCACCTGGTCCGAGTTCACCCGGAACGTGTGTCCTTCGCCATCGAAGCCAAGCGGCGGAATCACCGGGATCACGCCCTTGTCAAGCAGCGTCGTCAGCAACTCCGTGTCCACCCGCTCGATCTTGCCGGTGTAGAGATGATCCACGCCCTGCAGGATGCCGAGCGGATGCGCGATGCAGGCGTTGGTGACAGCAGCGCGCAGGTCGTTGGCGCTCAGCCCTTCCAGAATTTCATGTGAGAGCCGGTTCGCGGCAGTCAGCGCCAGTTTCAACGTCTCGGCGTCGGTCACGCCAGTGCCATAGGCATCGCTGATTTTCACGCCCGTCTGCTCGGCCATCTCGCGAATCTGATGACTGGCGCCGTGGACAATCACGACCTTGATGTTGAGCGACCGCAACACCGCCACATCCCTCAGCAGGCCGGGAAAAACCTCATCGCTGACAAGATGCCCGTCGATGGCCAGGACGAACACCTTGTCACGAAACTGCGGGATGTAACGCAACATCCCGCGCAAATCTATGGACTTCGCGCTCACAGTACTGTTTCCAACTGGCGCGCATACTATCACAGTGCGTCCGCGATGCAACAACAGCGCGTGTCGCAGGCTTGCACCACCGAAAGCGCGCGTTTATCGTTCGCTTCACCGAAAATGAAAAACCGTTTGAGGCTGGCGGCCGTTGCGATGACGGCCGGACTCCATCTTTTGATTGGCTCCGCGGATGCCGCGTCGCTGCGCGTTGTGGTGGACGCCGCGCCCCCCGGTAATCTGCCGCTGGAAATCTCCGGCGAACTTGCCGCCATTCTGGCAACCGGCGATGACGCGTCGGCTACCAACCTTCAATTCACCGTGAGCGGACCGCGCCGGCATTGCGTGAGCCAGACGTTGGCCGGCACCCATGGCACGAGCCGGCTTCTGTGGCGATCCCAAGGCGCTGGCAAGTATGAGATTACTGCGCGCCCGGCAACGGACTCGCCGGTTGAACCCGGCAAGGACGACGCGCCGATGGCCCGGATCGACCGCGACACCATTCATATTAACAATGGCGTCTTCAGCGTCGCACATACGCCGGGTCTCGCCAGCGGGTTTCCAACGGCGATTACCGTGGCCGGCGCAAAGGCGCCGTTGCCGATAGACTACGCCGACCGGCTTTACCAGACGGACGTCGGCCAGTTTTCGCTCGCGACCAACCCAAAGCCTGTCGTGCGTCTCGTTGCCAACGGCCCACTCTTTGCGGTCGTCGAGGTCAGCGGCGGCTACTATCGGACCGAGGCAGGCCAGCTTGTGCAGCACGAGTCCCAACCGTTGGCCCGATATCGCTTCACCTATTTTCGGAACTCGCCGTTCGTGCAGGTGAACATCGCCGTCTCACAAAACCGGGAGTTCGCTTGGAAGGAACTGCACGTTTTGGAACTGCGCGCCCAGACCTCGAGTCTCACGCCGCCGGCAGACGAGGCGCCGTCCCCCGCCCTGCCGCTCGCGAAAAGCTGGGCCGGCAGCGAGCCGTCCGCCGAAGGCATGGTATCGCACACCAACCGAACGTGGCAATTCAGCCGCTGGGCCGCGCTCTATTTCGACAATGGCGTCGTCGCGGTGATGAATCCGCACGCGACCAGCGACGGCAGCAAACAAGCGCGCGTCCACGACGGCACCAACCTGCTCTACGTGATGGGGCCGTGGGTGGGCTTCGCCTCGCCGCGCATCGAGTTTGACCGTTACCTTTACATTGGCCCGCGCAACGTGCCGCGCCAGGCGCTCGACGAACTCGCCGCCCAAGTGGATCGCCAGCAACCGCTTCACGCGGAGTCGCCGGAACTGGAAGCGCAGGCGCGGTCCCTGCGCAAGGCGTTGAACACCGCGCTGCCCGGCCTCGGCAACCGCACGCCGCGCGCCGCCCAGCTCTGGCGGCTCAACCACGCCATCGCCGACCTTCACTCGCTCCACAACGTCGCTGCCGCGCGAAACGTCATCACCCAACTGCCGCCCAAGCGGACGCTGCCGCGCGAAACGCCGCCCGCGGTGGAACTGATTTCGCTTGGCGACGGCCGCGACTCCGTCGTGACAGACCAGTTGCTGCTGACCCTCGACACAAAGGGGCGGTTGACGAGCCTTTATCAAGCGCTGACCGACGCGGAACTGCTGTCGCGGCCGTGTTCGATGTTCCGGTTTACCGCGCGTAATCCGCTTGGCGTCGAGGCGGCGCTCACGGCGCACGAAACGGAGCGTGCGTCGGCGGAATTCAGCAACGGCGAACTGCGCTTGCGTTACACAGGCACTTTCTTTGGCGCGATCCCGGCGCACGTGGATCTCGTGCTGCGGCCCGACGGACCAAGCATTTACTGGCGCGCAGAAGCCGCCGTGGACGGCGAGGGAGCGGCAGCTTGGCGGCTCGATTTCCCGGTGCTTGACGGCGTGGGGCGGCTCGAAGGCGACGATGGCAATGATGCGGTTCTTGTGCCGGACGGCTGGGGCCGCTGGCTGCCACGGCCGAGCGTCGCGCACTACCAAAGCCGTTATCCAGGCGGCGGCGCAACGATGCAGTTCGTCGGCTACACGCGCGGCGAGACCACGCTCGGTGTGATCGCTCGCGACGGACGCTGTTTCACCAAGGACTTCGTCGCGCTCGGCAACGACGAGCAGCGCACGGTGTCGCTGGAGGCACGGCATTATCCGGGCGATATGGGTTTTACGCGCGGTTGCAACTGGCCGTATGAGGTGGAGACGGTGGCACTGGCGGGCGACTGGTTTGCGCTGGCGGAACACTACCGCGCATGGGCGACGCGGCAGGCGTGGTGCGAAGGCGGCAAGAACCGCCGGCGTCAGGATTCACCCGACTGGTTCCGCAAACTGGTCTGGTGGCACGAAGATGGCACGCGCGACGGCGCAAAGCTCACGGACACGTTCGATCACCTCCGCAAGACCGTGCCATTCCCGCTCGCGTTCCACTGGTATAACTGGCACTCGATCCCATTCGATAATTTCTATCCCGACTACTTCCCGGTGAACGACTACGTGCCGGCCGTGCGCGCGAAGATGCGTGAATGGGGCGTGCGCGTGATGCCTTACATCAATGGCCACCTCTGGGACACACAGGCAAAGAGCTACGCCGACGAAGGGGCAGTGCGTTGGGCGATGAAAAAGTTCGACGGCTCGCTCTACATCGAACACTGGAACAAGCACGATCACTCGACGGCGTGCCCGTTCACCGACGCCTGGCGCGACAAGATGGTGCGCGTCACCGACCGGCTCTTCCGCGACGTCGGCGTGGACGCGGTTTATCTCGACCAGATTGGCGCGGCGCAAGCGCAGCTTTGTTACGATGGCTCACACGGCCACGCGCGCGGCGGCGGCGATCACTACGTTGCCGGCTACTGGAAACTGCTGCAAGCCGTGCGCGCCAACGCCCGCAGCCTGAACCCCGACGCCGCGCTCACGACCGAGGACACCGCTGAGCCTTACATCCGCTATCTCGACGGCATGTTGATGTGCAATCGCGCGCTGCCCGACAGCATCCCGTTCTTCCCGGCGGTTTATCACGACTACGTTGCGCTATTCGGTCTCTACATCTACGGGCCGGAGATCAAGGCGGGCGTCACGTTTCGATCGAAGGAGGCGATGCTGTTTCAGTTCGGCGGCCAGCTCGGCTGGAATGGCACTAACTGGGCCGACACGCCGGAGCACCGGGAGAAGTTCGCGTGGCTCGCCAAACTCGCCGCGTTCCGGCAGGCCGGTCTTGACTGGCTTGGTTACGGCGACATGCTGCGACCGCCGCGCGTGACAATGACGCGGAACGGCGCGCCGGTGCCGCGCATCGCGCAGCTTTGGACGCGCTACAAAAGCGAAGTCGCCACGGAGCAACCGGCCGTCACCGCCAGCGCGTGGCAAGCCAGCGACGGCCGCGTCGCCATCTTCGTCATCAACGTCTCCGACAAGCCGCTCAACGTCAGCGCGCAGTTGCCGGCGGAGGCGAAGGGGAAGAAGATGAAGGAACTGGACTCGACCGGGAAGGAATGCGGCGGCGCGGACATTTACAACCGCCAGCTCCGGCTCGAACTCGCGCCACAAAGCGTGCGGATGTTCGTGGCAATGTGAGCGAAGGCTGGAAACCCTGCGGGGCTGCCCGCGCTATTTCTTCCGCAACTGGAGCGTGATTTTCTTCCGGCCCATTTCGTCGCCCATTTCGCTGACGGTCTCGATCTCCGGGTCGTTGGCGTAGAAGCGATGAATGACACGCCGCTCGTAGGGACTCAGCGGTTCGAGCTGAATGGGATCGCCCCAGCGACGGACGCGGTCAGCCTGCTCCTGTGCGTGTTTGATGAGCAGGTCGCGCGCGCGTTCGCGATAGCGGCACACGTCCACGATCACGTGCGGCGCTTCGGGGTTCTGCTTGCGCAGCATCCGATTCAGCAGGAACTGGAGATGGCTGAGGGTCTGGCCTTGTTTGCCGATAAGGCGGCCGCCCTCAGCAGACTCGATGTGCAACAGAATACCTTCTTCGGTTTGGAACTGGTCCACCTTGCCTTCGAAGTCCATCAGGCGGACCAACTCGCTCAACATCTGTTTCGGATCGTTCGCCATAAAATCACCGTCGGGTCGGCGCCGGAACTGCGGCGGGTTTCTTCGTGTCGCGCAGGGCCAGCCATTGCTGGAGGATGCTGAGCAGGTTCTGCACGGTCCAATAGAGCACCAAACCGCTCGACATGCTGTAGAACATGAACACGAACATCAGTGGCATCAGCATCATCATCTTCTGCTGCGTCGGGTCGGCGGAAGTGGTCGGCGTCAGTTTCTGCTGCCAAAGCGTCGTGGCACACATCACCAGCGGCAGCGGATTGATCGGAAGCCCGCCGATCGTAAAGATCGTGTCGGGCAGGCTGAGGTCGTTGATCCAGAGGAACTTCGCGCCGCGCAATTCGACGACAGTCCGCAGCATGTTGTAGAGCGCAATGAAAACCGGAATCTGCGCCAGCAACGGCAGGCAACCACCCATCGGGTTGACCTTGTGCTCCTTGTAGAGCTTCATCATTTCCTGCTGCTGTTTCTGCGGATCGTCGGGGTATTTTTCCTTGAGCTTGGCGATCAGCGGCTGCAACTCCTGCATCCGCTTCATCGAGCGCGTGCTCATCGCCTGGATCGGCCAGAAGAGAAGCTTGATGACGATGGTGATGATGATGATGGCAATGCCGTAGTTGGGAATGACCTTGTAAAGGGTCGTGAGGCTCCAAAGCAACGCCTCGGCGATCCGGCCAAACCAACCAAACTCCATCACTTCCTCCTGCTTGTTGCCGAGCGCGACGAGCCGCGTGTATTCCTTCGGCCCTGCGTAAAGCTGGAACTCGCGCGTGACCGAAGCGCCCGCGTCCACCTTCACACTTCCCATCAACAACCACGCATGCGCGCCCACTGGCGCCGTGCTGGCCGAGGGCGTGAGCATGCGCGGCAGCTCCACCTTCTGCGCGTGAAATCCGCCAGCCGGGTCCTTTGGCGTCAGGACCAACGCGAAGTAGCGGTTCTTCACCGCCGCCCATTGGGCTCCAGCCGTGGTCAACACGTCCTCTTTCAGCATCGAACTCGCAGGCGTGTAGGTAACCTGGGCTCGGCCCGTAGGACTGACGCCGCTTCCCCAGTAGTCGGCATTGACGTAGGTAGCGTCGTCTAGTTCGTCCAGTTGCCCGGCCGTGCCAACCGCCACGCCGAACGCCGGCGTTTCGACCGCCTGCTTGCCGTTGTTTTCAATCCGCACACGGCATGTCAGCGTATAGTCGTTGCCCAGCGCAAACTCCTTGACGATGCGCAGCCCGACCACCGCGTCGCTCGTGAACACCACACGATCCCGCGCGCTCTCCGTCAGCGTGTAAACGGCATTGCTGTCCGCGCCCGGCCATGCGAGCACCGACGCCACGCCGTTGGTGCCCTTCGTCGAGCCACCCGTCAGCGCGAACACCGGCTCCGACGCAAAACGGTTCAGCATCACCGGCGCCTGATTCGTGCTGCTGATCTTCCACTCCTTCAACAACACATCGCGGATGCCGCCGCCGTAGGTGGTCAGTTCTGCGCGAAGCAGCTTGTTCTCCAGCGTAACGGTTTTCTCCGGCGGCTTCGGCGCAAGCGGAGCGGTCGGCGGCGCGACCACCACCGGCGCGGACGCCGGTGCGGCTTTCATCTCCGGCGGCCGCGCGGGACGCGCGACAGTGTTGGTGGACGTGCCTCCTTTAGTGACACGCTCCGTGCCCGGCGGCGGCCCCGGCCAATAATGACTCACCACCGCCTGCCATCCAAAAACGACGGCAAAGCAGATGACGACGATAACGATGCCTCTCTTATCCATTTGACCTTGCCACAGACGGCTGTGAAAACCGCGATTCGTGATGAGTGGTGGGTGACCCGTCGGGAGCCGGCACCGGATCATAGCCGTGGCCGCCCCATGGATGGCAGCGTGCCAGCCTCTGTACCGCAAGCCACAGCCCGCGCCGTGCGCCGTGCGTCCGCACTGCATCCATGGCGTATTGCGAGCAGGTGGGCGTGAAACGGCAGCCCGACCCCGCCGGCAGCAGAGCATGCAACGCCGGCGAAATGACAAGCTGGTAAGCCCGCAACAGTTTGATCAAAAGCCAACTCATTTTCAGCTATGCGCTATCGCGCATGTGTCACCCATTATATTTCTCTTAGCGCGCCCGCCGCCTTCAGCAACCGCAACAACTCATCCTGCGCATCCTGCATCACGCAGCCGACCATTCCACGCCGCACAACCACGACCACATCGCAGGGATCCACAAGCTGTTCCTGAATCAGCCGCCAGGCTTCCCGCACGATACGGCGGGCGCGGTTCCGCACGACGGCGCAGCCGAGTTTGCGGCTGGTGACCACGCCGAGCCGGCGGCCCAACAGGTCCTCCGCCCGCAGCACGTTCAGCAACATCAAGCGGCCTGTCAGCTTGCGCCCTTCTGCGCGCGCGCGCCGGAAGTCCGTGCCGTGCTGCAGCCGCTCCCGCTTGCGGAGCGTGCGTTTCACGCGGCTCAGACTTGCGTCAGGCGTTTACGGCCCTTGCGGCGCCGGCGGTTCAAGGTCGCGCGACCGGCCTTGGTGCGCGTCTTGGCCAGAAAGCCGTGCTTGCGCACGCGCCGGAGGCGATGAGGTTGAAAGGTTCGTTTCATAAGCAAACTCCAACGTTTCCGATAAAAGCCCGCGCATCATACCGGCACTTCCCGCCTTGTCAAGTTGGCTCAAAGCCGGCGGAGAGTGCTGGCGTTTGGCGCTATCTTGGCTAATATCAGCGGGTTTTGATAGCTTGAACTGTGAACGTGGAACCTAAATTCAGATTTTGTGTCATCGCCGACTGTCATTTCAGCGCGAAAACAGCGTTGGCCGACCGCGTGCTGATTGACGATATCAACAAACTGGGAGCCGACTACACGATGGTGCTCGGCGACGTCAGCGGCCAACCAGGCGCGGGCGGGCCGGAAATGACGCACCGCGCCGTGGAATTGCTGAACGGCTTGGAAATGCCGTGGCGCAACCTCATCGGCAACCACGACATCGAATTCGAGCCGATCGAGACGGACCGCGAGAACATTGTCATGTGGCTGCGCACCCACGGCTACCGGTTGCCATGGCATCGCGAGGATCGCGGCCCGCTGACGTTCCTGTTCCTGAGCAATGAGCGATTCCGCGAGCACACCCTCCAGCCGCACGAGGTTTACCTCACGCAGCGGCAGCTCGCCTGGGCTGACGATGAACTTAAGCGCTGCGACGGCCGTCCCGTCGTCGTCGCCTGTCACGCCCCCGTGCTCGGTTCCAACCTCGTCGTCCACCCCGAACTGCACGTCCGCGCCGGCAACGCTTACATCAACCAGAATCACGCCCCTGGCCAGATGATGGACCTGTGCTGCCGGCACAAGCACATCCTCTTTTGGTTCAGCGGCCACAGCCACCTCAGCCAGGCCCATCCCAACGCCATCATTAATACTCTCGGCATCCACTTCGTCCACACCGGCACCACCAGCGCCGATTGGGCTCGAGAGATCAAACGCCACAGCCGCGTCGTGGACGTCGAGCTTGAGCGCATCGTCATTCACACCTTCGACCACGACAAACGCGCCATCGACAACTCACTCGACCTCGTCATCCCCCACAGCTTGGAACACCTGCTCGCCGCCCGGCAAACGCGGCTGAAATAGACAGTGGACCCGGCGCCAGGAGGTTCTCCATCCAGCGACAACAACCGCTTGAACCCGATCAAATAACCTTGGCCGCCCCATTCCTGGTGGCGCGGCGTGTTTGAACTCTGAATTCCACTCTTCACTCTTCACCGTTCACTCGTTAAAGTCTGCTCGATGCTTTTCTTGCTCCAAGTGTTGTTCGCTGTCGGACTCCTGCTGTCGTCGCCATTCTACCTGCTGAAGATGCTTCGGCGCGGCAACTTTGCCCGCGGCTTCTGGCAGCGGTTTGCTATCTACTCCACCGAGGTCCGGCAGGAAGCCGGCAACGGCGGCTTTGTGTGGATTCAGGCGGTGAGCGTCGGCGAAACGCGCGTGGCGCTGTTGCTCATTGAGCGAATGCGCCGGCGCTGGCCGGACCTGCGCATCGCGCTGAGCACGACGACCTCGACGGGCCAGGCGCTCGCTCGCAAACAGGCGCCGCCCGGCGTGCTGGTGATTTACTTCCCTCTCGATTTCCTGCCCTGCATGAATCGCGCAATGGATTTGCTTCGGCCCCGGCTGGTGATCGTGGTGGAAACCGAAGTCTGGCCAACGCTGGTGTTGCAGTCCGCACGGCGCGGCGTGCCGGTGGCGATGGTCAACGGCCGGATGTCGGAGAAATCGTTCCGCGGCTATCGTTGTATCGGCAGTCTTTCGCGGCGCGTGTTCGGCGCGTTCGACCTGGTCTGTGCGCAAGGCGCACGCGATGCCGGGCGGTTCCGCAAGCTTGGCGCGCGGGACGTGGCACTGCGTACGACGGGCAGCCTGAAGTTCGACGAAGCGCAGGTGCCGTCACCGGTGAGCGCGCAGGCCAGGGAGTTTCTCCGCGCCTGCGGTGTCGGTGACGACCGGCCCATCTGGGTCTGCGGCAGCACGCACGCCGGCGAAGAGGAAATTGCGTTCCGCGTGTTCCGCGAGCTGCGCGCGACATTCCCATCGCTATTCCTGGTGCTCGCGCCGCGCCACCCGGAACGGACGAAGGAGGTCCTTGCTGTGGCGGAGCGCTGCGGCGTGCGCGTGACGCTACGAACCCAACCGCCGCAGCCGGGTGCGGATTGCCTGCTGCTAAACACGACCGGCGAACTGAAGGCTTTCTACGAAGCGGCAACCGTAATTTTTGTCGGCAAGAGCCTGCGAGGCCGCGGCGGGCAGAACATCATCGAAGCGGCAGCCACGGGCGCGCCTGTGTTGTTCGGGCCGGCGATGCAGAACTTCGAGGCCATCGCCGATGATTTTGTGCGCGCCGGCGCCGGCGTGCAGGTGGCGGACGAGAAGGCACTGCGACCAGCGCTGGAGGAACTGCTGGCGAAACCGGAGCGGCGACGCGAGATCGCCGAGCACGCGCGACAGGTCATCGCCCAAGGCAGTGGGGCAACGGAAAGGACACTGGAGGCGCTGGAGAAGCTGGTAAAGAACCACGAACGACAGTGAGGAGCCGAACGAGACTCCTGCTTCTTCGTTCCTCCTACCCGCTGGCCATGATCCGGCGCGATTCGTCGAGGAAGATGCCACGCAAGTTCATCGTGAGCTGCTGCGGCGTGGTGGATTTGGCGAGCGCTTCTTGCTCGGTGATGGCGCCCGACTTCACCAGTTGGTAGAGCGACTGGTTGAACGTCTGCATGCCGTCATCGCTGCCATTCTCAACAGCGGCGTGGAGCTTGTCGAGTTGGTTGGTTTCAAAAAGGTTCCTCACGGTGGCGTTGTTACGCAGGATTTCCACCGCCGGCACGACGCCGCCGGCGCGCGCGGGCACCAGCCGCTGGCAAAAGATGGCGTTAAGTGTGACGCCGAGTTGCCGGCGAACCGGCTCGCGCTCGTCTGACGGGAAGAAGTCCAGGATGCGACTCACGGCCTGCGCGGCGCTGTTGGCATGAAGCGTCGTCAGCACGAGATGGCCCGTATCGGCAGCGTGAAGACCGGCCATGAAGCTGGCGGCGTCCCGCATTTCGCCAATCACGATGACGTCCGGGTCCTGCCGGATGATATGTCGCAACGCCGTGTCGAAACTGGCCGTGTCGAGGCCGATCTCGCGTTGCTCGATGAGCGACTGGCGGTCCTCGAACAGATACTCGATCGGGTCTTCGAGGGTGATGATGTGCTTGCGCGCGGTCTGGTTGATGAATTCGATGATCGCAGCAAGCGTCGTAGACTTGCCGCTGCCGACCGCGCCTGCCACAAGCGCGATGCCACCGGATGCCGAGGCGATCTTGCGCAGCGCGTCCCCCGGCAGGTGCAATTCGTCGAAGCTGGGGATGGCGGCCTTGACGTAGCGCATGGCGATGCAGAGCTTGCCGCGCTGGCGGAAGATGTTGGTGCGAAATCGCCCGATGCCCTCGGCAGTGTAGGGGAAATCCGCTTCGTGTCCTTGTGCGAACCGGTCATTCAAGGCCACCGGCAGGAGATATTGGACCCATTCGCTCATTTGCTCTTCCGTGAGCGCGGGCATATCCGCTGCACAGAGCCGGCGGGCAATCCGCAGTGTCGGCACAGCGCCGGCTTTCAGATGAATATCAGAGGCGCCCTGCTGGACGGCAGTTTGCAGGAGGCTCTGGAGGAGGTCCATGCGAGCGGGCCGCGGTCAAACGCGGAAGCCGACAACAGCGTTACGATGCGCAGCGGAGTGGGGGTGAAGCCGGGAAATCTTGCTGAGATCAGCCAAGGCGCGCTTGTTGAGTTCCAGGAAGAGCAGTGTAATGTCGTAGCCGTTGTGGCGGGGGGAGGTCTCGCATTGAACCACGATGCCCGCGCAACGAATCATGCGGTGTTTCGAGCCGTCGCCGGGCGCTTCGACCTCCACCTCCACTTCGGTCCATGGCGCGAGGCGTCGCTCGCTGTGGAATGTCATGCCGCGAGGCGAAAGATGAAATCCACTCGGCCGCACTATTGTGGGGCCTGTGGCCAGATTCAGGGTGATATGATCAAAGGTTCCGGACTGATCTGCTTTAGCGGCTTTCATTCCTAGGACCAACTTTCTTTCCGTTGTTACATCGGTGTCACGCGCGCGTGCCAAACTTCCAACTCTGACGCAACCTAACACCAGCCTCCGGGGTTGTCAATGAACCGCTCCCCTCCAACTTTTTCAGGTGTCTCATCACTTGGTTCTCGCATCGCAACCAGCCTCTCCAGTAGCGGTTCACGGCTCGTTCCGCGGGGGCGGCGGTCTGTTGAACGTCTCGAAAGCGGCGGCGAACGCGGCGAATGACTTGAATGAGTCGTGATAGATGAACAGCAGCGCATCCTCGGATTTCGAGCCGCTGGCCACCATCTGCACGAACGGCAGGAATTTCCGCCGGTCCTGCTGCGTCAGCAGAAACCGCACCAGTCGCTCGCTCGCCGCATAGAACTTCGAAACGTCCTCCTTCGGATACTTCGTGGCACTGAGCAACTGCTTGAGCGGGTAATGGACAGGGCGGCGGCTGCCGTAGCGCGTCTCATCGAGGCCACGGAACTTCGCGTAGGCGTGGACGCTCTCGAACTCGGCAAACCCCTCGTTGAGCCAGAGCGGGACCGGGTTCGATACGAAGCGGTAGAAAATGCAATGTGTGATCTCGTGGCCGAGCGCCCCGGTGGCAAAGCGCGACTCCTGGGGGCTGAACAGAAACAGCTCGGTGCGGCGTGCGACACCCATCACCCAGTCGTCGAGGCGGACGACTTTGGCGAACTTCTGCCACTCGTTGCCGTTGTTGAAGATGAAGACGTGGTTCTTGCGCGTGAGCCGGTCCTGCGTGACGCCGAGATCCATCTGGACCTGCCGGTAGTAAGCTTCCGCCAGTTCCCCGACCTTCTGTGCGTCAGCCAGTTCCTGGAAGTGAAACACGAAATGCTCCGTCTCGCCGTGTTTCCACGCCTGCGGCTCGGCGCCGAGCGCCTTCTCGCCAAACTCCATCAGCTTCTTGTGCGAAAGCTTCTCCCACGGCTTCTCCACCAGTGCCGAGGCGGGCACGGTGGCGCGGGTCGCCGGCGTCTGGCCGGCCGCCCGATGCGAAATGAACGTGGCCGCCAGCGCGACGACGGCAAGCCTCAGCAGAATCATGGGGCGGACTCTACGGCGCGGCACTGGCGGCGGCAAGCTTGCGACTGAAGTATGATTTGCTGCCGCAGCAGCCGGCTGATAATTTACGCGCACCTTCGAGAAAGGATTGCGTCTTGCGTGGACAACTTTTGTTGCCGGCGGTAGTCAGCATTGCCATGTTTGTCGGCGCGGTGTCTGCCGCTGACGTGCAACTCTACAAGCGGCCCATCACCGCCGGCGAGCTTCGCGCTTCCACGACGGCTGCCGTCGAGAAGAACGAGTGGGATCGTCACCAGCAATTCGTGGAGCGCGCTGCGTGCGATTTCCTCAAGGGACTGCCTCCGCCCGGCGGCGCGCAGAGCTTCAACCTCGCCGTCGGCGACGAGGTCATCGGACTGGCCGTCGCACAGGCGGCGTTCCTCCGCAGCGTCACGACCAACGCGCTCGATTATCTCTCCACCGACACCGAGCTGCGCCCGTTCCTGCAATGGCTGCTGATGCACCGGCCGTCCCTGGAGGATTATCGCGAGTCCGTCAAACGCGCCGACGACGTCGAGAAGGTGTTGCAGCACTGGGCGCGGCTCTGGGGCGCGGATCCCGTGGGACGCGAGAAATACCGCAACCTCGCGCTGGCCTGCGCGCTGGTGTTCGACAAGCCGATCATGCTCCGGCCGCAACCCGGCATCTTGTCCGAGAACAACCCGCCGACGCCGCTCGACGCGCGGGAGCGTTATCTGGATTTTCGCAACGCCGCCGAGCGCGGCCTGCTCCGCACGCGCCTCGACGAGATGGCGCCATGGGAATTGATCTGGGTGGTCAACGCCGCCGTGCCTGCCTCCGAACTGGCGTGGGCGCGCGAGCACATGCGGCTGGCGCAATCGCGCTGGGGCGACGCCTACGGAATGGTGCCTTGGAACCGGAACCGCCTGCTCGGCAGCGATTCGGTCTACAAAGAGTACACGCTGGCCGAAATCCGCAAAGAAGGCGGCATCTGCGGCGACCGCGCCTACTTTGCCTCCATCACTGCCAAGGCGAATGGCATTCCCGCCATGCCTCTCATCGGCGAAGGCCGGCGCGGCGGTCATGCGTGGATCGGCTTCGAGGCGGCGCCGGGCCGCTGGGACTTCACTGCCGGTCGTTTCCCAGAGGACCGCTACGCCACCGGCTACACCCACGATCCCCAGACGCAAGAGGTCATCAAGGAACAGTCGCTCTACCTGTTGACCGACCCGCAGCATCGCTCACCCGCCTATCGCCACGCGAGTCGGTTGATCTGGCTGGCGGAAATTCTCGCCGCCCAGAAACAACCCGTCCTGGCCGCCGACGCACTCGAACTGGCCGCCAGCACCTGTTCCCGTCACCTGCCCGCGTGGACCGCGCTCTTCGACCAACTGAAACAAAACGCCGTGCCGCGCGCGAAGTGCGACCGGCTGCTGCTGGCCATGCGCAGCGCGTTCCGCAACTACCCCGACGTGCTCACGCTCGCCGACCGGTGGGAGACTGCCTCGGCCCCGGCTGGCACCGAGACGGCCAAGACGCTGCGCCGCCAGTACCGCAAACTCGAATCCCGCGCCGACGACCGCACGGACCTGCTGATGGAAAGCATCGCCCAACGCGCAGCCGCGTTGGAGAAACAGGGCAATCTGGACGATGCCGAGCGCGTCTATCGAGACGCCATCACCACGCAGGGCCGCGAACTGGTGGCGTTCCGCGGCATTGCTTCGGGCTATCTGAAGTTTGCCGGCAGGCACAACCGCCATCACGAGGTCCTGCGCCACATCTGCTCAAAGTTCGAGGAGCTTCAGCGTGAGCCGCACGGCGACTACTTCGCCATGAACGCCTGGACCGACGTGGCCCGCCTGCTTGCCGACCAACTCGACAAGGACAACCAGTCCGCCAAAGCCAAACGCCTCCGCCGCGCCGCCGACCGCCTCGCCAAGAGCGCCCGCAATCTCATCGAGACCGGGCTGGAGTAGGTGGAATCGACGCCGATAACCGAGCATCCAGCAGAGCATCCGGAAGTGATTTGACATCGGCGGCGGGGCCGACGAAGCTACAGGCAGTTCTTTGTCTGCCTAATGGTTCCGCTTGAGCGGAACCAGCGGGGAAACCAGAAGTTTCCGGAAACGGATTGGGGCTTACGATGCCTGCGGCATCGGGAACACTTAGTGGTTCCAGCCCGACAGCTAACCTCGTCGGCGATAACATTAAGGGCAAGGGATGTCCCTCGATTCCGGCTCGCCCGGAGTCCATCACCTCTCCTCTTGCTGGAACCCGTCTGCCATCGCAGGTGGCGGACTCTGTTGTTGGGCCATGATTGCATCCAATACGAAGCGCCCGCGCAATGTGGACGTGCCGCGCGCGGCGGCGATCCTTTACGGCGACTGGGGCACGAGCAAAGCCTACGTCGTCGGCTTGGCGTTTGCCGTAGCCGGCTACAGCTCGTTCTGGCTCATCGCGCCGATGTGCCTGCTCACGGCGCTGGTGGGGCTGAACTACATCGCCATTTGCAGGCACTATCCCGACGGCGGTGGCGTCTATGCCAGCGTGCGGCACCGTTCTGAGATGATCTCGATCGTCGGCGCGTTCCTGCTGATCGCGGACTACATCGTTACCGCCGCCATCAGCGCGCTGTCGGCGTTCCAGTATCTCGGTGTGCCGCATCCAGAAAAATTCGCCGCCGCTGCCATCGTAATCATCGGCGCACTGAATTTCTTCGGCCCGAAACACACCGGCGGGCTGGCGTTCTTGATTTCGCTGCCAACCGTCATTGTGGTGGTAATTCTCAGCCTGTTCAGCCTGCCGCATCTGGGCGAGGCGGTGCGCAATCTTCAACCGCTGCACGGGGGCTTCATGGCGAACTGGAACGGCTTCGTCGGCATCGTCCTCGCCCTCTCCGGTGTCGAGGCGATCGCCAATGCCACCGGCGTGATGAAACTCAACCCCGGAAGCACGGACGCGAGGCCGTCGGTTTCAAAAACATCCACGCCGTCCACCTTGATCGTCATGGTCGAGGTCTGCGTGTTCACCGCCCTTCTGGGTCTGGCCATGAACGCGTTGCCTGGCCTCCTGGCCAGCAACGGCGAGGTCAACGCTCCCGGGCATCCCGGCGTGCGCGACTACATGCTTCGCTACATGGCCGAAGTCTTTGTGGGCAACTCGCTCGGTGCGACCATCGGTCATATTGCAGGATGGGCCGTCTCGATTGTGTTCGGATTCTTGCTGCTGTCGGCGGTCAACACCGCCATCGTGGACCTGATCGCCATCCAGTTCCTGATGTCGCGCGATGGCGAGGTGCCGTCGGTCTTTCAGAAACTCAACAGCTTCGGCGTCCCGACGCTCGCGATGGTGATGGCCACCGTTGTGCCGGTCTCGTTGGTGTTGTTCGTCAGCGACGTGGCGGGCTTGGCGGACCTCTATGCGGTGGGCGTCGTGGGCGCGATTGCCACCAACCTTGCCGCCAGTTCCACTGACCGGAAGCTCCCGCTCGCGAAGTGGGAACGCGGTGTGATGTTCATCACGTTCCTCATCATGCTGGCGATCGAAATCTCGCTGTTCGTGGACAAGCCCAACGCGCGCGTCTTTGCCGTCACGGTTCTGGCGGTGGGCTTGATCCTGCGCGGCCTCGTGCACGAGCGCAGACTGAAGAGAGCCAGCGTGGTGACCGAGCCGATCAAGCCATCGCCAGCGCCTGCCTCCGGCGTCGAAACGGTTGTCGTTTCCGGCAGCCCGCTTCTCTGCGCCGTGCGCGGCATCAACCGCACCCTTGAATTCGCCATCAAGGAAGCCCAGGAAACGCAGCGGCCGCTCTACGTCGCCTTCATTCGCGAACAGCCGGTTCTCGCTGAAGCTGATTTCGCCCGCAAATGGCAGGACGACGACGAAGCGGCGCAGATTTTCACCTACGCAAGAAACAAACTGGGCAGTCAGGCATTCCGGCCGTGCTACGCGGTGAGCGATTCGCCGGCCGATACGATCGTGGACATCGCCGCCACCATTGGCGCTGAGCGCCTCATCCTTGGCACCAAGCGGCGTGGCGTGCTGCTGGATGTTCTGCGCGGCAACATCATTCGCCAGGTGGCGCGGCAGCTTCCGGAGCAGATTGACCTGCTGGTCTATGCGTGATGGTTTCGCAAAACGGCTTGCCTTCGCGGCAAAACAGCGACCAACTCTGTGCATGAACTTCTCTCTGTGGCTGCGCGGAATCCTCCTTCTCTCCTGTGCTGTCTCGATGGGCGCCGCGCCGCCACAGGTGAAGAACCGCGCGCCAAAGCCGGATGAGATCGGCTATCGGCCGGCCGATGGCGCGGTGGTGCGGTTGAACCCGCCGTCGTTCATCTGGCTGCACGAGCCGGATGCGCAGACCTACACCATCCAGTGGGCGCAGAAGAAGGACTTCAGCGACGCGCAGTCAACCAGCGGCTTCCAATGGAACACTTACACGCATCAGGCGCCGTTCGCGCCGGGAACCTATTTCTGGCGCTATCGTTTCGTGACGAAGAAAGGCGACGTTTCCACGTGGAGTGCAACGCGCTCGGTCGTTGTGCCGTCCGACGCCGTGGCATTTCCGATGCCGACGCGTGCCGAGCAAAAGCAGCGCGTGCCACAAAGCCATCCGCGTCTGTTCATGCGACCGGAGAATTTGCCGCGTCTGCGGGAACTGGCGCGAGGCAAGGAAGCGAAGGATTTTGCGAAGCTCGTCGCTGATGCCGACCGCTATATTAAGGCCGGGCCGACGCCGGAGCCAAAGGAGATGGGTTCTGCGCGCGACAAGGAGAACGACCAAGCCGTGAAGTTTTGGTGGCCGAACCGCGAGCAGGCTTCGAAAGCCTGCGGCGAGGCAGAAACGATCGCGTTTGTCTATCTCATCACGCAGGACAAGAAATACGGCGAGGCGGCGCGCAAGTGGGTCATGCATCTCGCGTCGTGGAACCCCGATGGACCGACGAACTTCAAACTCAATTGCGAGGCGGGCAAGGTCATGCTCTACCGTCCGTCGCGCGCCTACGACTGGGCCTGGGACACGCTGACGCCGGAGGACCGCGTGAAATTCCAAGCTGCCATGACGCGGCGCGCGCAGGACGCGTGGGCGAGCGGTGAAATTGCGCGCGGCACGGGCCATCTGAACAAGCCGTTCAACAGCCACGGCAACCGCATCTGGCACAAGCTTGCCGAAACGGCCATCGCCTTGCTCGGCGACGTGCCGGAAGCGGAGATGTGGCTCGATTACGCAGTGAACAAGTTCTATTCCTGCTACCCCATCTGGGCCGATGACGATGGCGGCTGGCACGAAGGCGTTAGTTACTGGAGCGGCTACATGAGCAAGGCGGTCTGGTGGTTGCAGATCGCGCAGTCGGCGCTCGGCATCGACGGTTTGAAGAAGCCGTTCTTCGCACAGGTCGGTGATTACCCGCTCTACATCACACCGCCCGGTTCCCCCAACTCTGGTTTCGGCGACCTCGCCTACCGCCCGCCGTCGAGCAGCATCGGCGGCTTCATGGAGTATCACATCCGCATGAAAGGCAGCCAACCCGACGGCGGCCACGCGGCATACTGGCGTTGGTGGACCGAAACGTGGCGAATGAAAGGTGAAGGCGGATGGCTCGGCTTCCTCTACAAAGCCAGCCTGCCGCCACTGCCCACCGCCAAGCCGCCGACCGACTTGCCGTCGTCGAAGATTTTTCATGGCATCGGTATCGCGAGCCTGCACACCACGTTGCTCGATGCTCGCGATGATGTGCATTTCCTGATGAAGTCGTCGCCGTTCGGCACGCAGAGCCACGGTCATAACCCACACAACACATTTCAACTGAACGCCTACGGCGAGCCGCTGCTGATGACGTGCGTCTATCGCGACCTCCACGGCAGCAAGTTCCATTACAACTGGGTCCACAACACCATCGCGCACAACGGTGTGTTGGTGAACGGCGAGGGCCAGATCAAACATACCGCCGCGCCACATGGCCGCATCGCCGAAGCCAGGCTCACGCCGACGCGTGACGATATTGTTGGCGACGCTACTGACGCCTACGGCGGCCGGTTGAAACGGTTCCACCGTCATGTTGCCTTCGTCAAAGGCGACGTGCCCTTCATTGTCATTTATGACGACCTCGTCGCCGCGCAGCCCGCCACTTTCCAGTTCATGCTCCACGCGTTGAAATCGTTCGACGTGGACGAGAAGGCCGCGCAGCTCTCCGTCGAGCAGCCGAAAGCCGGCGTCACCGTGCGCTACCTCTCGCCCGTACCGCTCGCGTTCCGCCAATGGGACGGCTTCGAGCCGAAACCGAAGAAGCCATTTCCAAACCAATGGCACGTCGAAGCCGGCACGCGAGACAAGCTCGACTCCCTCGGCATGCTCACGGTCATCGTTCCTTATCGTGCCGGCCAGCGTACCGATTGGAAAGCCGAGCGAGTGGAAACCGCCACCACTATCGGCGTGCGCATGACTCTTGGCGGCAAGACAACACTCATTGATTTCAAGAAAGCCGCAGCAGGAACGCACGCGACGCTGAATGGGATGAACCGGCAATCCGTTGCCGATTGAATGTGCGCGTTCGTTCTACAGGGCCAGCGCGCATTTTGCGAAAAGCCCCCGGCGTCGGAGGCTGCACTCTGTAGGCCGTTGCGACTTACTCCAGCCGATCCACCATCATTTCTTCCGCAGAGTCCGACGGGGTTTTGCGGCTGCCGCAGCCACGAAGGCGCGGAAGAGCGCGGCTGACGGCTCGTGCCGGGCGTGGAGCCGTTCCGGATGCCATTGCGCGGCGAGGAAAAACTGCGGACCGTCGAGTTCCACCGCCTCCACCACGCCGTCGCGCGCCGAGCGAGCCGACACGCGCAAGCAAGGTGCAAGCTCCTTCACGGCTTGATGATGGCTGCTGTTGACGCGAATCGTTGTCGCGCCAACCAGCGCGTGCAGTCGCGTGCCAGCTTCGATGTTCACGTCATGGACCAGCTCGAACTGGCGCGGGTCGCTGTGGTTGACAGCCGCGCCGATCTCCGACGGCACGTCGAGCACCAGCGTGCCGCCAGCGGCGACGTTCATCACCTGGCAGCCGCGGCAGATGCCGAGCACTGGCCGCCGGCCTTCGTCGAGTAATCGTCGCGTCAGGAATAACTCCATCTGGTCGCGCAGCCGGCTGACACTCTTCAACGTTGGGTTCGACGCGTCACCGCCGAAGAACGCCGGGTCCACATCGCCTCCACCGGTTAACAACAGGCCGTCGACGCGCGCGAGCAACGCCTCCAGCGCCAACTCATCATCCGTCAGCGGCAGCACCATCGGCAGGCCGCCCACTGCCAGCACCGCGTCTGTGTATTCCTTGTGAACGTAGCTGTTCAGCCCGCTGCCGCCTCTCTCTTGAACATCCGGCGTCAGCGCGATCAGGGGCCGCTGTTTTGCGGAAGCGGTCATGCGTAGCACCGCACCTCATAGACACTCGCCACGTCAGCGCCGTTTGTGGCGGTAATGTGCAGGCGGATGGATTTTGTCTCCACCGGCTGGAACGTGTGGCGGTTCAAACGCTGGTAGTTGCCGGTGACCTTCGCGAGCGACACTGGCTTGTCGTTGCCCGGCACGACGGCGGTGATCTCATAATCCCGCACCGTCTCCGGCTGCGGCGCGCGAATGATGCCTTTGTTGACGGCGTCCTGCGAGGTCAGTGTCAGTTCGCGGTGGAAACCGCTGTCGAACGTGATCTGGATGCGGCGGATCGTCTGCGGCTTGTCCCACGTCAGTTCCAACCATGCGCCGTCTGCCGTCATGGGCGCGCCCCAACGGTTCTTCCACTCGTGCTCCATGTCACGAACAAAGCCGTTGATGACATTCGCGGCCCTGGAGGTTTTGTACTCCGCCGATGCTGTGATCTTCGCCGTGCGCGCGAGGTCCTGCGAGTCGCTGTTGCGGACGTTCTTGATCGTTTGGTCGTCGCGCAGGAGAGCCTGCTGCAACTCGCCGACTCGCGCCTTGTCCTGCGCAAGCTGGCGGGGCATGAGGCTGTGACGCGCGCAAAACGCGGCGGCGGTGCCGGCGGCCTGGCCCATGACGGAGCAGGTGGCCATCACACGCGTCGAGGTGAATGCCGTATGCGAAGCGCTGATGTTGCGGCCTGCCATCATCAGGTTGCCGACGGTCTTGCTGTAGAGCGCACGCAGCGGGATGTTGTAAACTTCCGCCGTCTTGATCTGGACGCATGGGTGGGCATCCTGCATGTCGATGCCACTCGGCGGATGATCGTCCATCGGCCAACCGCCGATGGCGACGGCATCGGCAAAATCGCCGTTCTTCCCCTCCAAGTCGCCCTGCGTCAGGATGTGGTCGCCGAGGATGCGCCGGCTCTCGCGTTTGCCGGGCACCATGCCCACCCAGTCCAACGCCCACGTTGCGCTCGCCGGGTGATTGCCGGAGTTCTTGATGTAGTCCCACACACCCAGCACGACCGAGAGCAACTCGAACCGGATGCGCTCGTTGTCGCGGATCGTGTTGAGCTGGCCGCCCCACTCGATCCACCAGTAGCCGTATTCCCACGCTTTCACGGAGCGAAACTGAAGCTGCTCCTTCGTCACCTTGCGCACCCACTTCGGCGGCGTGAACGGCATCGGCCGGCCATAGTCACTCGACGTGAACAGGATGCTGCTGCCGAGCGTCTGGCGGTCTGGCTGCGCAAGGCCGAGCGATTCGTTGAACTCACCGCGCTGCTCGCGGCCCCAACGAAACGCCGCGCCGCTCTCCAGCGCGAGCCGGCTGTCGCCGGTGCAATCAAGGTAAACCCTGGCCTTGATGCGGTAGAGATGCTCGGTCTTGTCGCAGCGCACCATGACCTGCTGGATCGCGCCGTCCTTCGTCTCCGCCGCGAACAGCACGCTGTCGAGCAAGAGCGTGATGTTCGGCTCGCTCTTGACCTTGTCGTAGAGCAGCAGGTCCCACAACTCCCACGATCGCTGCGGATTGTTCACCGCATCGTCGAGCCGGAACTCCTCGATCAACCCGCCCTCGCGCCAGCCGGACCGCCCCTTATGACAGTTGGCGCCGACGATGTGCATCTTCACCTCGCTGCTGGCGTTGCCGCCGAGCCGTGAACGGTCCTGCGCCAGCACGACGGTCGCGCCGTTGCGCGCCGCGGCAACCGCCGCGCACACACCCGACATGCCGCCGCCCGCCACGAACACATCACACGCCAGGTCCACCAACGTCATGTGGGGCTCGCCCGCGAGCCGATCCGCACCCGGCCGCGGCGGCGCGACGCGGTCGAAAGCGGTGCTGAGCTGCTCGCGCGACGGCGGCGCGGCGCTGGAAAACCCATCGGCGCGGACCACGAGCGAGTAGCCGGTGCCAAGTCCGGTCATGGCAATGAATTGTCGTCGATTCATGATGGTGACTGGTTCGTCTGTTGCGATACGCGGCTATGTTAAAGCAAAACCTTCCCGCATTCAAATGGTGAACTGAAAGCGGGTGAAAATTGGTTCATTTCGGCTCTTTCCCAAGGCTTTTCGAAATTTGCCTTGCGCGACTTCGGACGTGTCCGCTATGTTCTGCGCGGTTTGAGACACCTTTAAGTCCGGTCCAGTGAGACCGGGAAGGCACTATGAAGAAGATCGAAGTTCATGTTCGCCGTGCGGTCGCGACCTCGAGTCGGGACAGCACGGTTTTTTTGTGCCTATGAAACATACCTGTGTAATGGATACGGTGGCAATGGACCGGGCGCTGACGCGCATGGCGCACGAGATTGTTGAGCGTTCGGAAGACATTGGGAAGGTCGCGCTGGTTGGAATCCAGGGCGGGGGCGTGCGGCTGGCGCAGAGGCTCGCCGCCAAGCTCCATGAGATCGTTGGCAAATCGGTGCCGTGCGGCATGCTCGACATCACGATGCATCGCGACGACCTCTCGCTGCGCAAGAAACCGCCCGTCGCGCGCCAGACGAACATCCAGTTCGACGTCACCGGCAAGCACATCATCTTCGTGGACGACGTGCTTTACACCGGCCGCTCCACACGCGCGGCCATGAGCGAGATTACCGATTTCGGCCGGCCGGCACGCATCCAGCTTGCCGTGCTGGTGGACCGCGGACATCGCGAGCTGCCGATCCGGGCCGATTATGTCGGCAAGAACATCCCGACATCGAAAGAACAAAAGGTCCGCGTTCTCGCGGACGAGGTGATTGTCGAATGAACTGGAACCGCAAAGATCTCATCACCATCCAGGATCTCCAGCCAGAGGAGATCGTTCACATCCTTGACACGGCGCTGACGTTCGAGGAAGTCGGCCATCGCGACGTAAAGAAGGTGCCCGCGCTGCGCGGCAAGACGCTGGTCAACCTGTTCATCGAGCCGAGCACGCGCACGCGCACGAGCTTCGAGCTGGCGGCGCACCGGCTTTCGGCGGACATCGTCAACATCACCGCCACCGCCTCCAGCATCACCAAGGGTGAGACGCTCAAGGACACGGCGTTGAACCTCCAGGCGCTGCACGCCGACATCATCGTCATCCGCCACTCGTCGGCGGGCGCGGCGAAGTTCCTCGCCGACCGCCTCGACGTCTCGGTGATCAACGCCGGCGACGGCGCGCACGAGCATCCGACGCAGGCGCTGCTCGACGCGTTCACGATCCGGCAGAAAAAGGGGCGCATCGCCGGCCTAAACGTCACCATCCTTGGCGACATCCTTTACAGCCGCGTTGCGCGCTCCAACATCCACTTGCTGACCAAGCTCGGCGCGCGCGTCACGCTCGCAGGCCCGAGCACACTGGTGCCGCGCGTGTTCGAACAGCTCGGTTGCCGCGTCTGCTACAACGTCGAGGAAGCCATCGCCGACGCCGACGTGATCAACTTGCTCCGTATCCAGCACGAGCGGCAGCGGCAGACCATGTTCCCCAGCATCGGCGAATACGCCTCCATCTTCGGCCTGACGAAGGAGCGGTTCGCCCACACCAAGCCCGACGCGCTGATCATGCACCCGGGGCCGATCAACCGTGGCGTGGAAATTGATAGCGACTTGGCCGACTGCAAACGCAGTGTAATCCTGCAGCAGGTCTCGCACGGCCTCTCGGTGCGGATGGCGGTGCTTTACCTGTGCGCCGGCGCGCAGCCAGCGGAGGAAGCAGCATGAACAATCTGACGATTCGCAATGGGCGGGTGATTGATCCCGCCAACAAAGTGGACGCGGTGCGCGATGTCTTCGTGCGCGATGGAAAAATCGCCGCGGAGCCAGCGCCGGACGCGCCGGAGCTGGACGCGAAGGGCCTCGTGGTAACGCCGGGCCTCATTGACATCCACGTGCATCTGCGCGAGCCGGGCCGCAGCGACAAGGAAACCATCGAGACCGGCACGCGCTGCGCCGCCTACGGCGGGTTCACCAGCGTCGTCTGCATGCCGAACACCTCGCCGGCTGCCGACAACACCGGCACCATCGCGTTCATCAAACAGCGCGCGGCGGAGGTCGGCAGCGTGAACGTCCTGCCGGCAGGAGCCATCACGAAGAACATTGAAGGCGCTGAGTTGGCATCAATCGGCTCGCTCAAGCGCGCCGGCGTGGTGGCGATCACCGATGACGGCCATTGCGTGCAGAACAACGAACTGATGCGGCGTGCGTTGGAATACGCGAAGATGTTCGAGCTGCCGTTGATGGACCATTGCCAGGACAACAACCTCGTCAGCGATGGTGTAATGCACGAAGGATACTGGAGCCATCTGCTCGGCCTGAAAGGCTGGCCGAGCATCGGCGAGGAAATCATCGTTGCGCGCAACGTCATGCTTGCGGAGCAGGTGGACTGGCACATTCACTGCCAGCACCTGACCAGCGCCGGCAGCGTGCGCCTCGTGCGCGAGGCGAAGAAACGTGGCGTGAAGATTTCCGCCGAGGCGTGCCCGCATCACTTCACACTGACCGACGAGAAGTGCCAGGGCTATGACACCAATTTCAAGATGAGCCCGCCGCTGCGGACGCAGCGCGACGTGGAGGCGATCCTGGAAGGTCTCGCCGACGGCACGATCGAAGCCATTGCCAGCGACCATGCGCCGCACTGCGCCTTTGAGAAAGAAGTGGAGTTCGACAAAGCGCCGTTCGGCATCCTCGGTCTGGAGACGGAGCTGGCGCTGTCGTTGATGACACTGGTCCACAAGAATCTGCTGACGTTGCCGCAGCTCGTCGAGAAGTTCACGACCGGCCCAGCCCGGCTGCTGCGGCTGAACAAGGGAACGTTGTCGGTCGGCGCCGATGCGGACATCACGGTGATGGACCCGGCGCACGAGTGGATCTATGACGTGAACCAGACGGCGAGCAAATCGCGCAACACACCGTTCCACGGCTGGTCCTTGAAGGGCAAAGCCGTGGCGACCATCGTCGGTGGCCGCGTCGCGCGGCAGAAGAAGTAATGTGAAGACGTTGATTGGCTATCTCTTTGCTGCTGCGGTCGGCGCACTGGCGACATTGTTGTGGTTGAACCAGACGACGCGCCGGGAAATCAGCCAGGACTTCGCGGCCGCCGAGATCCAACGCGTGGCAAAGGCGTTCTCGGCCGAGCAGGTGATCGTGTTCAACTACAAGCATAAGCGGTCGGACCTGATCAGCACGGCGCAGGTCTCGATTCTGGGCAAGGCGCGTGTGTTTGCCGGGTTCGATCTGTCCAAACACCTGCGCGTCATCGTGGACCAGAAGAAACGGCGCGTGACCGTGGAACTTGGACAGCCGGAGATCGTCGGCGTGGATGTGTTCGACCAAGCCTATCAATATGAGAAAGATTGGTTGTGGAACCGGTTCTCGGAAGAGGATCGGGATTCCATCGCGCGCGGCATGCGGCAAAGCGTGCTGCAGCAGGCGGCATCCAGTCCGCTGTTGCGTGAGGCGCGTGACAGCATGAGGGATTTTCTGGCCGCCATGATGCGCGGTCACGGCTACGCGGCGGATGTGCAGTTTGTTGGTCTGGAGCCGACGCCGCAATCGAAAGGATAAATGGACGCAGTTTTGGCACTTGAAGATGGTCTGGTGTTCCGGGGCCAGGGATTTGGCGCCCGCACGTCGGCTTGCGGAGAGGCGGTTTTCAATACCTCAATGACCGGCTATCAGGAGATCCTCACCGATCCGTCCTACAAACGGCAGATCGTGGCGATGACCTATCCGGAAATCGGCAATTACGGTATCAACACGCTCGACGTGGAGAGCTGGCAGCCGCATGTTGCGGGCTTCGTCATCCGCCAGCTCAGTCCCGTCGCGTCAAACTGGCGTGCGGAATTCACGCTCGACGGATACCTGAAGAAACACAAGCTTCCCGGCATCCAGGGCGTGGACACGCGCCGCCTCACCAAGCACCTGCGCACGCGCGGTGCGATGAAGGCGTTCATCTCCACCGAGCCGATCAGCGACGCCGACGCCATCAAGCGCGCGAAGGAGTGGAAGGGCATCGTCGGTGTGGACTACGTCGTCGAGGTCACACACAAGAAGCCGTTCCACTGGGAGGGCTACGGCCAGTGGAGCGCGAACTGGGACATCCCGCGCGGCGCCACGCTGGACGAAACGCGATCCGCGAAAGGCGACACTGGATTGTTTCAAGGCATGTTCGACGCACTGCCGGCGCCGGATTGCCGCATCGTGGCGTTCGATTACGGCATCAAGTACAACATCCTCCGCCGGCTCCGGCAACGCGGCTTCGACATCCACGTGCTGCCGGCCACGGCGACGGCAAAGGACGCGATGGCGTTGAAGCCGGACGGCGTGTTCCTGAGCAACGGCCCCGGCGACCCGGAGGCGCTGCCCTATGCGCACCGCGCCGTCCGCGACCTGCTGGGCGAGGTGCCGATCTTCGGCATCTGTCTCGGCCACCAGATTCTCGGCCATGCTTTCGGCGGACGCACGTTCAAGCTCAAGTTCGGCCATCGCGGCGCCAACCAACCGGTCAAGGAACTCCGCACCGGCAAGGTGCTCATCACGTCGCAGAATCACGGGTTTGCCGTGGACGCCAACTCGCTCAACCCCGACGAGGTCGAGGTCACGCAGATCAACCTCAATGACCAGACTGTCGAGGGCATGCGGCACAAGAAGCATCCGGTGTTCAGCGTCCAGTATCATCCGGAGGCGTCGCCGGGACCGCATGATGCCGGTTTTCTGTTTGAGGAATTCAAGCGCCTGATCGAACAGCATCGGCGGTAAAAGCAAGAGCGCTGGCAGCTTGGCATCCCACCACTCCGTGGCGGTGTGCTGGAAATAGACGCGCGCAACAAGGCGGAATGTGTTAGCCTTGCCAGTTAGAAATCAGAGATTCACCAAGATGAAAACGTCTCGCATCCCCAACCATCATCACCTCCTGTCACTGCTCGCCGCTTGCGTGGCAGTCTGTTTCTGTTCCATCGTGCTCTGCTCCGCAGCCGAGTCAACCAACGCGCCTTCGTGCAAAACCTGCGCGGCCCCCAAGAAGGCTGATGCAGCGAAACCGGACGCGGCGAACGAGGAGGGTTGGAAGTCACTATTCGATGGCAAGAGTTTGAAAGGCTGGAAACTGACGGATTTCATCGGGAAGGGCAAGGTGGAGGTGAAGGATGGCACCATCGTGTTGGGCACCGGCAGGGACCTCACCGGCATCTCCATCGCCGACACCAATTCAGTGCCGCGGATGGACTACGAACTGGAATTGGAGGCCAAGCGCGCGGGTGGATACGATTTCTTCTGCGGGCTAACGTTCCCGGTGGGCAAGTCGTACTGCACGCTCATCCTCGGCGGCTGGGGCGGCAGCGTGGTCGGCATCTCCTCCATTGACGGCATGGATGCGTCGGAGAACGAGACAACCAAGAGCATGGAGTTCGTCAAGGACCGCTGGTACGCCATCCGGGTCCGCGTGACGTCGGAAAAACTCGAATGCTGGATTGACAAGGAACAGGTGGTGGACGTGACGACGACCGGCAAGAAAATCAGCATGCGTTTCGGCGAGATCGAGGAGTCCGCGCCGCTTGGCATCGCCTCCTACGACACCACCGGCGTTCTTCGAAACCTCCGCATTCGCCGGCTCGATTGAGGCGGCAAATGGACTAACGCCATGGGACGCCCGTCAGTGCTCCGAATCGCGTTCGCGATCCTCATCGCCGGAGTTGTCCTTCCCGTCAGCGGCCAGCAGGATAACGTCATCACCGGCGTTCAACTTCGCAACCGCCTCAAGCACCTGCTGCTCGACAGCCGCGTGGTCGCCGAGACCAACAACGCGCGGCTCGTCGTGGGCCGCGTGGCGAAGGATGAGCACAACCCCCTCTTTCACGTGGACAAGCCCTGGGAGAACGCGCTCAACAATCTTTACCCGAATATCGCCTACGACGAAACCGAGCGCCGTTTCCAGCTCTGGTACAAGTGCGTGCTCGCCGACTCCAATGTCATCGCGAAGATGATGCCGCCGCGCACGATCAACAAAGTCGGCTGGTTTCTCTGCTATGCGACATCGAGGGACGGCATCGTTTGGGAAAAACCGGAATTGGGTCTGCACGGTTTCGACGGCTCCACGAAAAACAACGCCGTGGCCCGCGACGTCGCCAACGTCGGCGTCTGCCGCGACCCGCACGATCCCGACCCGGCGCGGCGTTACAAGATGATCTATGACATCGGCGTGCGGCTTCCCGACAACATGCGCGTGCGCTTCTCGCCCGACGGCGTCCATTGGTCCGAGCCGGTCAAACCCGACGGACTCGGCACCGCTGGCGACACACACAGCAACATGTTTTGGGACGACTGGCTTGGCCGACATGTGCTCATTACGCGCCTCTACATCGGCGAGCGGCTCGTCTCGCGCGCCGAGAGCACGGATTTCCTGAAGTGGACCCAACCTGCGCTGGTGTTGCGCTCGACACCCGCCGAGGGCAAGAACCGCCAGGCCTACTGCATGCCGGCATTCCCTTATGCGAACGGTTATCTCGGTTTCGTGATGATGTATAACGTCGCTTCCGACCAAACCGTGGACTGCGAGTTGGTGTGGAGTCCCGATTCCGTGACGTGGCAGCGCGTCGCGCCTGGCACTCCGTTCATTCCCCGCGGCGCGAAGGAAAGCTACGACGGCGGCTGCATCTACGCGCAAGCCGGCCCGCCCGTCATCAAGGACGGCCGGCTCTGGATTTACTACGGAGGCAGCCGCGAAAAGCATCGAGGCTGGAAGCGCCACTGTCTGCCCTGCCTCGCGCGGCTGCGCGTGGATGGTTTCGCCGGCTACGAACCGCAGGAACCGGGCCGGCCTGCGACCATCCTCACGCCACCGATGCGTTGCACCGGCGATGAACTGCGCGTGAGCGCCGACGTTCGCAGCGGCTCAATGCGGGTGGAAATCGTCGGCGAGTCCGGTCATGC
Organism: Verrucomicrobiota bacterium; assembly: GCA_016235595.1. Classification (GTDB taxonomy): domain Bacteria; phylum Verrucomicrobiota; class Verrucomicrobiia; order CAIQCK01; family CAIQCK01; genus CAIQCK01. The sequence continues at coordinate 260,081 of JACRJX010000029.1, read as the reverse complement.
GCTCGCCGACTGCGAACCCATCGTCACCGACGTGACCGATGGCATCGTGCGCTGGAAGAACGGCAAGTCGTTGGCTGCGCTTAAGGGAAAAGCCGTGCGGCTGAAGTTCGAACTGAACTCGGCCACGCTCTACGCCTTCAGCGGCATGGAACGGATCGCCTCCCCGAAGTAACCTAAAGCCCCGCCGACTTCTTTACCGCTTCGACGATCCGGCGGTTGTCGTCACCGCATTCCCAGACCAGCTTCAGGAAACGAGGCAGGTCCAGATTCATCTTCCGCAGAAATGGCCGGTCGCCGCCGCAACCATACATCAAATCCGCCGGCATCTCGCCACGCAGCTTCAGCCGCGCCTTCGCGATGATGCGCGGTAGCCACGCGATACCATCCACCTCGGCGGTCTTCGCCGGCAAATCGTCCGTCGAAACGGAACGCCCCGTCCGCCGGCCGCGCATGACGTTCAGGAAATAGTCGCGGCGGATGGCCGCCACCGCCAGCGTTGTTTCAAAATCCGGCTCGCCGTAGCGGTGAAAATCGTCCACGAAATCGAATAGTTCCTGGGCCGTGCAGCCTATGGTCGCCAGAAACGCTGCGTCCTTGTCGTCGAACATCGTTTGCGGCGCGCGTCGCCCGTCGTTCCAAGCCACGACGCCGCGGTCATACACCTTCCGGAACTCTGCCTGCCAATCGTTCGTGCTCATGATCTACAATAGAAAGGGACAGCAGGCTATTGTCAATGACCCTGCGCGGCCCGTGAAGCGGTTTCACGCGGCGCTGCGCCAAAATTCTTCAGCAGGAACTCCACGGCCATCACCGCCGCATTGCCGGAGCCGTCGGCTTGAAGATGTGTCTGGACCTTCGCGCCCACTTCATCACCGCGCTTCTTGATGACCAACGCGTGGCGCGGGTGATGCACGTAGGCGCCGCGATTGGCCGGCTCGCCGCCCGGCTGCATGCTGTTCATAAGAATCGGCGGGTCGTCCTGGCTGAGTTGCCGATACATGCTGCAATCGTCGAGGATGCGCCGTCCTTCCGGCGTTTTGAAATCCGCCTCGCTCTTGAAATGATAGAATTCAAACTGTTCCGCGTCGCTGTGCCGCCACTCTTTCTTGAATTCGCCAACGAGATGATCCCATTCCGTCATGTCGTAGCTCACCTGCCCGTTGATGCACGCGGCGGCGCTGATTCGACTCGACTGGCGCAGCACGGGGTCGCCGCTCTTGGGGGCCGCGAGGTCGTCATGCACCGCCAGCCACAACGACGTGCCCGCGCCCGCCGAGGCGCCAAAGCAACCAACGCGTTTGGGGTCCACGTTGTATTTCGCCGCATGAAGGCGCACGAACTGGATCGCCCGGGCCGCATCGCGCAGAATGTCCTGGATGGGCGCGTGTTGCAGGAAACGGTAGTTGATCGCCATCACGGAGGCACCCGCGGTGAGGGCGCGTTGGAGCGCCTCGCGATCAAGCTTCGATTTGTCGCCAGCGACAAACCCGCCGCCGTGAATGAACACCACCAGCGGCGTCGGCTGATCCGCCTTCGCAAGCCAGAGGTCGAACACGTTGCGCTCGTGCGGGCCGTAGCTCACATCTTTGTGATCGGGAGCGGGCAGCAACGCGGCGGCCTTTGATGCGCCTTTGCCCGCCTGCGGCTGGCCTGACTTGCGGAGTTTCTTCAGATACGCCCGCGCCTCCTCGAACGTGAGCTTGCCGTCTTTGTTCGCGTCGGCGTCAGGATAACGCTTCAGGTATTGCTGGAGTTGTTCATCGCTCACCCGGGGCGCCGGGGCGCCTTTGGGGCTGTCGTCCGCCGCGTGCGCCGCGCCGAGAAAGGCGACCAGACACAGGCAGACAGTCAGGAGTCGGCGTCTTATCATTACACCCTCCGAGGGATTCAACGGGGCGTCTTGTCGGGCCTGCTGTCACTGCCGAGCGTTTTCAAAACGGGCAGGTTGTTCCAGTCGTTGAAAACGTGAATGCCGTCGGCTCCCGCGGCATACCACCGGGCGGCGCGGTCGCGGTATTGCTCCGGGGTGAGATGGTCGCGCTTCGGCGGCTTCATCTTGCCTTCGGCGATCAGCTTGTCTTCCTGCGGCGTCCTGTCGTGACCGGAAAGAGTGGCTTCCTCGCCGAAGAGAACGGCGCAACCGCTGCCCCTGGCCATCGAGACAAACGGTTTGAGGTCGAACTCATAGCCGCCGAGCGTGTGTTGCGCCAGAACGAGGTAATCAAGCAAGCCGTCCTTCACCCATCGCTCAATATCACAACCCCACTGCCGATACTGTTTCCAGTCCACGCGCGCCGACAATCCCAGGCGCCGGCCTTTGCGCTCACCGGCCTTGTCGAGCAACGCGCGAATATCTTTTAGAAACCCGGTCATGACATCGCATCGCAACTCAAGCCAGCGTGAATCATCCGCGGCCAACTCGCGCGGGTCCTGGCCGTACTTGGCCTTGAAAGCGGCCACAAGCGGCTCTTCGTAGCCGAAGAATGGCGGGTGCCGCAAAAAATCGAGGTTCACGCCATCCACGTCACGCTCGACGACTTCGCGCAGGATGCGGAACTTGAAGTCGCGCACTTCGGCGAATGCATAGGAGAGTTTCGTCAGGTCTTCACCTTTCTTGCCGCGCACCCGGAAGCGCGGGTTATCCCACCAGAACCTGCTGTTGAACATCCGCGGCACCGTCTCGCCCATCCAACTGGCAGGATAGTCGCCGTTCATCCGCATCGAGGCGTAGCAACGCAGGCCTGCGTCGTGACAGGCGCGAGCGGCAACGTCCAGTGTGTCCACGCCTTCAGTCGCCAGCCGCCGCAATGTCTCAGCGCAGAGCTTGTCACCGCGTCGTGGAAACTCCGGCACGCCATCGCCGATCAACTCGGTCGTCTTCGATGGGAAATTGACGCGACTGCCGGAAATGAAACACCACTCCAGCACCGCCACCTGCGTGTCGCGATAACGGAGAATCTGTTTGCGGATGTCATCGGCGGACTTGTAGGCGCCGCCGTGGAACGCGCTGAAGCCATCGTCGTTGATCACGATCAGCTTGGGCGCATTGCGTGGTGGCGGTGGCTGCGATGCGGCAAAGCTGGCGACCGCAAACCCAATTGACCACACAGCCGTGAAAAACAGTATCCTTCTTTTCATGCAAGGCTATCTCGGTATGACTGGCAACACGATGTGCGACGGGTGTGCCCGGTCGTGGTAGATGGTGTTGACGGCAGAGATGACGCGACGGTGGTCATTGAGCGGTTCACCGGTATTCGGGTTCACGTCGAAGCGCGGGAAGTTGCTGCTGCTGATGTCCACGCGGATGCGATGACCTTTCTTGAAAACGTTGGAGGTCGGATAGAGCCGGATGGTGAACGGATAGATTGTGCCGGGCTTCATAGGCCTCTCCTGCTTCAGCGTCTCGCGGAATCGCGCGCGGACAATGCCATCGGTGATGTTGAGGTCGAAGCCTCCGGGAAAATCGTTGCTGGGGGGATACACGTCGATGAGCTTCGCGGTAAAGTCCGTGTCCACCGCGGAGGACGACGCCCAGAGTCTCACCTCCAGTTCGCCGGTGACCTCGATGTCTTCCGCCAGCGGCTCGGTTTGAAAGACGACGATGTCGTTGCGCGCCGAGAGCGGCAGCGGCAGCGGCCAATTCCAAATGTGCGGGCCGCCACGCTGGTCCCACGCACCCTGCAGCATGATGCCGTCGCCGGACGAGATGCAACCGCCGATGGTCGGCACGGGCTGACGCGGGTCGAAAGTAAAGGCGGTGGAAGGTTTCTTGACGTCGGCTGCGGTTTGCGTCGAGATTCCGCCGTTGGGCTGGAAATAGTAATGAGTCAGGCGCGAGCGAGCGGGCGGCCACTCGCGTTCGTCCCGCCAAAAGCCGCCGTGGTTGAGCAGGCCCTTGTCGGTCTTGTGGCCGTCGCCGGTGCCCATGACAAAGATGCGGACCTTCGTTGCGAACGGCGCGGCCTTGCCGACGCTGTTGTCGAGGCCCTTGAGCCAATGGTCATACCACTCCAGCCGCCACGCCAACTCGTCGGCGATGGCGGCGTCCTTGCCGAAGTCCACCTGGCCGTGCGATGAGGCGCGCTGGGCACCGTGAATCCACGGGCCCATGATGAGATAGACGGGATTCTTGTGCGCCTGGGTGAGCGCGCCGAAGTTCGCCGTAGTGTTGCCGGCCCAGGAGTCATACCAACCGCCGACGAGATAAACCGGGATGTCCTTGTAGCGGTCGGCGTGGTCCACGATGTTGTTCTGAAGCCAGAACTCATCGTCCGTGCCGTGGCGCATCGCTTCGACAAGCCAGTCCTCATATTCCGGCGAAAACTTCAGCGGCGTCGTGCCGCGGCGGAGCGGGAGGTTGAGCAGGTAGTGAAAGCGGTTCTCGCCCATTTCCTTGAGCATCGCGCCCGTGGCCGGGTCGTGACTCGCGCGGCTGCCGCGGCCGGCATTGAGCATGATCCAGTTCCAAAATCGCATCTCGAACGCGCCGGCGTTGCGCATGGACTGGCGGCCGAGGTTGGACATGGCGTCCACGGGAATGATCGTCACCAACTCCGGCGCGCGGGCCAGCGCCATCGCGTGCTGCGTGCCGCCGACGTAGGACGTGCCGATCATGCCGATCTTGCCGTCGCTCCACGGCTGCCGGCCGATCCACGCGGCGCAATCCACGCCGTCGGGGCCGTCATCAACCATCATGTGCCAGACGCCTTCCGAAGCGTAGCGCCCGCGCGTGTCTTGCGCGGCGAAAACGTAGCCGCGCGCGGCGTAGTATTCGCCAAAGCGTTTGCTTCCGTTCTTGTTGTAAGGCAGCCGCGTGAGGATGGTGGGGAATTTCTCCGCCACGACCGCGCCGTTTCTTGCCGGCAGGTAAAGGTCGGTGGCCAGCTTCACGCCGTCGCGCATGGCGACCATGACGTTGGTGTGGATGACGACCTGATACTGGGCGTCGCGGGCGAGGGCGCAGACGGTCTGGATGAGCAGGAGCAGTGCGACGATGGTTCTCATGGGCGTGAGCCTACCACCAAAGAAAACATGGTTTCACTTCCAAAGTGTCGTGACACAATACGCATGCAGATTCGTCCGAAGTCCTTGCGGCTGCGCTTGACACGAAACCGTCTCTCCGTCAGCCTCCGCCCCAAGAACCTGCCTCGGCTCGCCTATGAAAAGCCCGCCGAGTTTAGGTGAATAAGGATGTTAGGCGCTAGGCACCATGCAGCAACAATCTTTTTCACAGAGGGAGGGCAAATGGAATCTTCCAAGTATGACGAGGGGCTGAAGAAGCTACTTGAAATGGAGGGCGAAGCGGGCAGTGCTGTCATCGAGAAAATGAGACTAATCTCCCCGGATTTCACGCGGTATCTGCTCGAGTTTGTATTTGGAGAGATTTATGCGAGACCTGGCTTGGACATCAAGACAAAAGAAGCCGTTACGATTGCCGGCATGGTTACCTTGGGAGCTGCGTTACAACTGAAAGTGCATGTAAAGGCGGCTCTGAATTTGGGTTTTACGGAGCAAGAGATCGTTGAGATGATTTTGCAGCTGGCGCCAATAGTCGGCTTTGTCCGGGCGATGGACGGTCTCATGGCAGCCCAACAAGTATTTGATGAAAAAACAAAAGGGGAGTTAGGCGCTGACAAGGGACAAGAGTGAATGAAAAACATCGCCCAACCACAGGATGCAGCCAATCGCCGTTGGCTCTGGCTGATCCACGCGTTCGGCGTGACAATCCGCGCGCCGGCGCGGAAGAAGACGCCGCCTTCGAACTGAGCCGACAACTTTACTTCGCGGTCTTCTTCATTGCCTCGACGTGGGCGAGAATGGCATTGCGCATCGCTTCGACGGCCTTGGGTGTGTTGGTGTGGCCGGCGGCGATGTCAATGTGGATGCGCTTCTTGCCGGAAATCGCGTTGTAGGCGGCATAGACGCTCGACGGCGGGCAGGTCGTGTCAATGAAACCCACCGTGACGATGCCATCGGCTTTGCTGCGCGTGATGAAATTCATCGCATCGTAGTAGCGGACGGCTTCGACGACGTTCGGCGCCGGCGTTTCGCCGGTCGCGATGAAGTGTGGCCAGCCGTTGACGCGGCCAGCCTTGAAGCCGGTATGATCGCAGCCCGCGGGCACGCCCGCCGCGAAGAACGTTACGCGCGGATCGAGGCCGGCAGCAACGAGTGATTGGTAGCCGCCCTGGCTGCTGCCCTGGACAACGACGGTGCGGCCGTCCCACTCCGGCTGCGCGGTCAGGAAATCCAGCGCGCGAACCAGCCGCACGAACATGCCGCGAAAATAGATCGTCTCGCGCGATTCACGGCCGCGCCGGGAATAATCCTTCAGCTCGCCGTTGCGAAGGTCCGTGTAAAATTGTTCCGGTTTTCCGTTGGGAATGCCATGGGCATTGATGTCGAGCGCCAGCAGACCCTTTTGCGCCCAGACTGCCGCACCACCGAGACCGGAACTGCGCACGCCCGCGCCGTGGACAAGAAGGATGGCCGGCAGGCTCTTCGGTTTCGCACCGGCGGGCCGCGCAAAGTAACCACTGACGGGCGCGCCGACCGAATCAGCCTGGAGGTCGAAGCAGTCCACATCCTTCGTTGGTGATTTCACCGGCGTTAGGCGCGGGTTGAGCGGCACCGTGGCGAGCTTCTTCTTCTGCGCCGCCCAGAATTCGTCGAAATCGGCCGGCACGGGCATGCTCGGCTTGATCTTGAGCGGGTCAATCGCCGCGCCGCCGAGCGCAATGCGGACAAGTTTGTTGGGTCCCGCGAAAACGGCACGGCATTGGAGGAAGCCCGGCTCGTCAAGTTTGCCTGTGACCGTCGCACTGCCGCCGGCGAGTTTCACCTTGCCGCTGGTGGTGGGCGGCACGCCGTCCTTGGAGAGGGTCCAGTTCGCCACGGCGTCGTTCACCGGCTCTTTATCAAGCAGCAGCTTGATGGTGAATGTGACGGTTTCACCCTGTTTATAGATCGCGTCGGGGCGGTCGGCGGTGACGCAGAGAGTGTAGTTGGTGCTGGCGCTGGCCCATGTGGTGACGAGGGCGACGAGGGCGACAAGGATGCGTTGTTTCATTTCTGATTCGTGTTGAGGTTGAAGTTATCGAGGTAGAATACAGTGGACTTGGTTGCGTTGCTGGTGAAGCCGACCCACGTCAGCTTCTTGAACTGCGGTTTGGCGAAGGGCAGATCCTTGAACTCTCGCGGTGGCTGGCCGGGGACGCGCACTACGAGCGACCATTGACCGGTGCTGGCTTTGCCAAGGCCCGCGGTCATTTCGACGTGAAACCACTGGTTCAGCGGCAACTCCATCGTACTCCCGCCGGCTTGGAGCCGGCCGTCGCGGATGCGGAGGTGGATGGCGGTGTGGTAGTCGGCCGAGCTCCAATCGCGCCACTCGAAGTCAATCGCGCTCGCTTTCTCGATGCGCAGGTCGAACGAATTCGAGACGACGCCGTTGGTGAAGCCCGGCTGGTAGTAAAAGTGCGGGTTATGGGCCGCCGAGAGGCCGGGCGCGTCGGTAACCTTGAGGCTGTGCTTGCCAGCCGCGACAGTCTCATCAGTGATCAGGATCGAGTCGCCTTTGTTCTCGGTGTGCAGTGTCGCGCCCCGCGGTGGCTTGCCGACGGCGTCGCGTTCGAAACCGTCGTTGATCTGGATGGGCGGCGGCTCGGGCGGAATCTCGAGAGCCGGGTAGGTTACGCGCTTTGCCTTTGCGGCCCACGCGCGGTCGCCATAGACGCCGGCTTGCGACGGGTCGAACGGCTTGAAGCCGATCTTCAGCGCGGGCGAGCCGGGACGCAGCCGAAAATTATTCTTGCGCGGCGCAACGAAGAGCGGGTCGGCGATGATACTCCCGATGTCCTTGCCGGTCGTCTGCCAATCCGCGAGCGATTTGCCCCCGAAGTCGAGTTTGCCGCCGGCGCTCCAGTAGCAATTGCTGCACGAGATCTGCTGGACCTTGTCCCAACGGCCGGGAAAGAGCGGCGAGTTGTTGGTCCAGAACACGATGTTGTTCTCGAACGTGAACGAGAGATGCGGTTCGATGCGCGTTGCCTGCAGTTGGTGTTGGCGGCTGTTGGCGAGGATGTTATTGCGGACGATGTTCTCGCGGCCGTAGTGCTGGTGGAAGCTGCCCGTCTTGGTGTCATAGACGAGATTATTCTCGAACAGAATGCCAGTGCTCCCCTCATCGGTGTAGAGACCCCAGCCGCCGTAACTGTAAGCGTAAATGTCATGAAAGACGTTGTTGGCCACGCGCGTGCCCTGCGACGGACCAAGCGTGTAGATGCCGCCCATGTCGCTGAGCAAACCCCAGCCAAGATGATGGACATGGTTGAACGCGAACGTGTTTCGTTTGGCGAGGCCCTCGCTGTAACCCCACGTCCAGCCGGCAGAGATGCCCGTATAAAACATGTCCGCGATTTCGTTGTGCGTCACCTGATTGTCGCCGCTCTGGCCAACCCAGACGCCGACGGCGCACGGGAAGATATAGCCGCCGTGGCGGATGATGTTGTTGTCCACCGTGATGTGGCTCGTGCGCTCGGCTTCGTTCCTGGCGATGCCCATGTCGCCCACGCGCGCGCCGCCCGCGCCGAAGTCGTGCAGCTCGCAGTGGCGCACAACGCAATCGCGACAGCCTTTGCGAAACCAGACGACATAGGTGCCGACATGGCCGATGTCGCAGTTCTCCAGCGTCACGTGCCGCGCGCCGTCCACTTGCACGACCGCTTCGATTCCCGCCGCGGCCTGCATCGGCTCGAAACCGCCTTCTGGCGTCAGCCATTGGCCATGATGGAAAGTCAGGCCCTTGAAGCTGACATGCTCGACGAATTTCCCCGCCGCAGCGTCGCCTGCGATGACGACGAATTTCTCCGCAACCGGCGCCACGACCTCCGCGCGCTTCATGTTCTCGCCGGGCCGCGGCTTGTAGTAGAGCGTGCCATCGCGCGCGAGGAACCACTCGCCCGGCGCATCGAGCGCGCCGAGGAAGTTCTCGAACACGAACGGACTGTTCCGCCGCCACGGATTCCATGGCTTCATGCCGCCGCCGCTGATGACAATGCTTTTCTCTTGCGGGTCCACGGCATCGAGGAACTTCCGCGTGTTGTCCCAGTTGTGATAGACAACCAGGTTTACGTCCTTGAGTTCCTGCGGAGAGACCTTGGCGATGGCGGCAAAATCAGCCTCGCGCAGCCGGACGGTCTGGCGGGCGGTCTTGGCGCGCGTCTTCGGATCGCCGGCCGAGCCGTCGAGTTTCTCCTCCTGGACGTCGAGTACGTGGAACCAGAACTTGTTCGGCGTGCGCGCCCTCGTTGCGCGGTGGCCGTTCACGAAGAGCTGCTCGAAATACCACTTCCCCGCCGCCACGTCGGCCACTCGCGTTTTCCAAATGCCGTTCTCGCCCCGCTCGAACCCGCTGATGGCGCGTCCACCGCTGAACACCGGCCGCGCGCCTTTCGCTGCCTCGAAACTCACGGGCGTTTGCGCTGTCCCGCCATCCTCTGGCGCAAGCATGAGCGGTTCGGCCAATGTATAGCGACCGTTGGCCACAATCACGCGGACAGCTTCCTTGAGTTGGCCGGCCGCGCGCAGCTTCCGCAGCGTATCGCGCGCGCCGTTGAGCGACGCCAGCGGCCCATCGGTGCGCGCCTTGTTGGGCCGCGCAATCCGGCCCGACCAACTATCGTTGCCGTCAGGCGCAACATGGATGTCAAGAGCATGCGCGGCTGGAGAAACAGAGAAGAGGACCAGAACCACAATTCGGAGAACAGGAAAGAGATTACGGAAGCTTCGCAAAATCATGCCAGATTCTTTGACCACTGGCGTGAGAAGGCAAGCGGATTTCTATCCCGCGCTGAAACCTCGCATGAACCTGCGACCACCTTTGCAGCCAATCGGTTTCACTCCCTCAAGGCGGTCCAACCTGGCCGCCTGGCGCAACCACCGCCCGCCTCTCATACTGCACACGCGCCAGCCGCAACATGCTGTCGCGCACACCTGTCTTCGGATCGAGATAGTTCTGTGCGCCGAAACCCACGAGCAATTCGCCGGGACTGATGCTCACCACATCCGTGTAACCCGAGCCGGGCGTCGCATCTACACAAGTCGCGTCGGTCCACGTCCTGCCACCGTCGGTGCTGAAGACGACCATCGCGCCCGGCCGCCCGTAGCTCATGACGACGACACCATCAGGCAACACCGCGAGCCCCGGGAACGCTCCCTGCACGCCTGTGCGCGCCGGCTTCGACCATGTGCGCCCTTCATCACCACTGAAGCTCCACATGATCGGGTTGTCCTGGCAGTTGAGGTCGTTCGCGTTGCCAGTGCGCATGACAGCCAGCCACTCGCCATTCGGAAGCCGGCGCATGGAGCCTTCGTTGTAGCCTTCACTGCCAATCAGGTCGTAGCCGATGGTTGTCAGGTAACGCCACGTCCGGCCACCGTCGCTGGACTCGCACACATAGCTGCGCGAGTACGGCCGGCCTTTGCCGTAGGGGCAGAGTGCCACATCGCTCTTGAACCAGCCCGCCATGAACGCCGCCAGCGAACCATCGCCGCGTTCGATGATCGAGCGCATGAACAGCGGTCCGCGATGCAATGCGTGCCCCATCGCCGCCTTTGCGTCGGGCACGTGGAACTCCGCCGGGGACTTGCTGAAACGCCGGCCGTTGTCGGTGGAGACGAACTCGTCCGCAGCATACCAGCCTTCGCGCCCCTCGATCGGCAGACAACGATAAGCCAGACCCAGCACGCGGCCGTCCTTCAGATGAGAACCGCCGACCCCGAAACCGCCCGTCGCGCCCTGCCATGTGCGCCCACCGTCGGTGGAAAGCTTGTCCGCGCACAACAACGTCCCGTCGCGCAGTTGCACAAACTTCTCAAAATGCGTGCCGGGACCGAATGGATATGACGGCTCCACGGTCACGCGAAACCGGTCGCGCGAGTCGCGCACCTTGATGGCGAAGTTGCGATAATCCACGCGGTGACCGGACCCACCGATGGCGTTGGCGACGAAATGATGCACGCCAGCCAGCCAGCCGCGCGTTTCCAGTTTCAGCACGATGTTGTCAGCGTCCGGTTTTCCGTCGGCTGTCAGGAACGATTTCTTCCGGGTTGTGTCGTAGCGAAAGCCCGGTAACGCATCACGCTCGGCAATGCAGCAGGGATTTGTCAATTGCAGGCTGGCAACCGACGCTCCGCGGAGGCTCGCGCGAATCGTAATCGTTTGCCCCGCTTCAACAGTCGCCGGCTCCACGCTGAAACCGGCTATCGCCCGACTCACATCGTTGGCTGCGTCGCCCAGATCTTCCAGAGTGACCCGGTCGCCTTTCACAACAACGGTGAAATCATGGCGCGCAACCACAAACGGGCCGGGCGCCGGCCGGCTGCTGGCGAAAAACGCAAACGTGTAAGCGCCCGCCTTCCAACCGCGCGTGCTGATCTCAATGGCAAACGCGCCGTCGCGCGGGTCGCGGTCGGATTCGCCGTTATCCTTCAGGTAATACTTCCCATTCTCGGCCACATAGGCCATGCCGTTGACATGGAGCGGGAAAGCGGGTGGTGTGAGTTCCTTCTTCGTCTCGGCCAACGTGCGCAGGAGAAAGCTGCCCACCTTGACGCCGTCAGCGACCGCTCGCGCCCGGATCACAAAAGCGTCACCCAACCGCAGCTCTGCCGGCTCGATGCGAAACTCCTCCAAGCGGATGCGAGGCGACGCACCCGCCGCGGCCATCGCGAGGGAAGACGCCAGCAGACACAGGTTCGTCGTGTGAAGAATCGACCGGTTGATGTTTCGCAGGTTCATGTGCTTCTCTCGCAGCCGATGCACGCGCCACGCCACAACGACCGGCATTCAGGCTAGAGGTCCGCGGCGACGCGCTGGAGGTAATCGCCATAGGCGTTCGGAATGGCGCGGGCCAGCCGCTGCAATTGCGCGGCATCGATAAAACCAAGGCGATAGGCGATTTCTTCCGGGCAACAGATCATCAGCCCTTGCCGGTCCTGGACCGCCTGCACGAAGTTCGCAGCCTGGAGGAGGGATTCGTGCGTGCCGGCGTCGAGCCAGGCGATGCCGCGGCCGAGCTGCGCCACGCTCAGCTTGCCGCGCGAGAGATAGACGCGGTTGAGATCGGTGATTTCAAGTTCGCCGCGTGGCGAGGGCTTCAGGTCGCGGGCAATCTCCACCACTTTGTTGTCGTAGAAGTAAACACCGGGGACGGCAAAGTTCGAACGCGGCTTCTTCGGTTTCTCCTCGATGTTGATGGCCTTGCCGGCGGCGTCGAACTCCACCACGCCGTAGCGTTCCGGGTCGCGCACGGGGTAGGCGAAGATGGTCGCGCCATCGGTGGTGGTTGCGCCGACGCGGAGTATCTCCGCCAGACCATGGCCATAGAAGATGTTGTCGCCGAGAATCAAACAGGCGGAATCGCCGTCAATGAACTCCGCGCCGACCCGGAACGCGTCGGCCAGACCTCGCGGCTCGCTTTGCTCGACGTAAGTGAATTTCATTCCCCACTGGCTGCCGTCACTGAGCAGACGACGAAATCCCGGCAAGTCGGCCGGCGTGCTGATCACGAGCACCTCGCGAATGTTCGCCAGCATCAGGCAGGAGAGCGGGTAGTAGACCATCGGCTTGTCGTAGACCGGCAGGATCTGTTTGCTCGCCGCCATCGTGATCGGATAAAGGCGCGTGCCTTTGCCGCCGGCCAGAATGATGCCTTTCATTTTTGCGCTCCTCGTTTCGCGTAGTTCCGGTCAATCCATTGCTGATAGCCCGCCTGTTGCTGGATGGCGGCAATCCAGTCCGGGTGATCCAGATACCATTGCACGGTCGCGCGCAGGCCGGTTTGCAGCGAATGGCGCGGCGTCCAACCCAACTCGGTCCTGACCTTCGTGATGTTCATCGCATACCGGCGATCATGGCCGGGGCGGTCAGTGACGTGCTGGATGAGCGATTCATGCGGCCGGTGCGGCGAGGCGGGGATCAATTCGTCCAGCAACGCACAGATGTTATGGACGATGTCGAGGTTCGGCGGCTGATTGTCACCACCGATGTTGTAAGTCTCGCCGACGCGCCCGCTGTTGAGGATGCAACGGATCGCCTCGCAATGATCCTCGACGTACAGCCAGTCGCGAATCTGCTGGCCGTCGCCGTAAACGGGCAACGGCCGGCCGTTGATGCCGTTGAGAATCATCAGCGGAATCAGCTTCTCCGGGAACTGGCGCGGTCCGTAGTTGTTTGAACAGTTCGTGATCGTCACCGGCAGGCCGTAGGTGCGGGCGTAGGCGCGCACCAGATGATCGCTGGCGGCCTTGGAGGCGGAGTAGGGCGAACTCGGGTCGTAAGGCGTGGCCTCCGTGAACGCAGGATCCTTTGGCCGGAGCGAGCCGAACACTTCGTCGGTGGAAACGTGATGGAACCGCGCGGTTGCCGGCTCGACAATCTTGTCCACGAGCCACGCCTGCCGCGCCGCATCGAGCAGCGTCTGCGTGCCAACGATGTTGGCCTGCACGAACAACCCGGGCCCGTGGATCGAACGGTCCACGTGCGATTCGGCGGCAAAGTGCGCGATGGTGTCCACCGTGTGCTCGCGCAAGAGCTTGTCCACCAGCGCCCGGTCGCAAATGTCGCCGCGCACGAAGACGTGCCGGCTGTCATCGGGCAACCCCTTGAGGTTCTCCAAAGTGCCGGCGTAGGTCAACGCGTCGAGGTTGACGATCTTCACCGCCGGTTCCACCTGCAACAGATATCGAACGAAATTCGATCCGATGAAGCCAGCGCCGCCGGTCACGAGAACGGTTTTCATACGGTCAGGCGGGCTTCCAGTTGCGCAGGGCGATGGCGACGGCGTCGTGGACCTCGGTCATCGCGATGCCCGCTTTCTCCCGTTTGGTGACGTCGAGGACGCAGTTGGAGCGGGGCGTCTTGGCGGCCAGCCGCATGAACTCCGCTTCGTCAGCGAAAAAGTTGAACTCCTTGCGGACGATCCCGCTTTTCTTGATCATCTCCACAATCTCGCGCGTGGTGATCGAGCCGGGGTTCGTCATGTTGTAGATGCCGAACGGCACACGCTTGACCCAGCAAGCGACAGCGGCGCGAACAAACTCCTCCAGTTGCGAGAGCGAGTTCCGCGCGTCCAGCAACCGCTCGTAGCACATGACCTTCGAGATATAGTTGCGGGAGCTGTCCATCTCGTTGAACGGGATGCGGAGCCGCCAGATGTAGCAACTCGACGCGTCAGCCAGCACTTCTTCACAGAGCGCCTTCGTACCGCTATAGAAGCTGCAGTTGTTCTGGCGGAAGGAGAAGTTGGGCGGATCGGTTTCCGTGAAACCGCTGCCGTCGGGTTTGGCGCCGTTGTAGATGCAGCCGGACGAGATGTGGCCCCACGGCACACCCGCGCGTTCGCACGCCGTCTGGATGATGCCCGGCAACACGACGTTGCCGAACACACACTCGCTCTTATGCAACTCGCAAGCGTCCACGTTGGGCTTGCCGGTGTAGCCCGCGCAGTTGATGAGGAATTCCGGCCGATGTTCCTTCAGGTAGTTGGTCAGCTCCGCCAAACCAGTGTAGTCGAGATCCTCCCGCGGCCATATCTTGTAAGGAATACCCACCTGCTCCAAATGAGCGCAGAACCTCGATCCCACATAACCGCTGCCTATGAGCAAAATCATATTTGATTCCAGCCTACCTGTGCATGCCTTTCAGTTCGTTCCCTTCCTTATACCATCGGGCGCTTTTGGACAAGTGCCGTTGTGGTTTCATTCGGGCATGCCGCCACGTAAAGTCGTGATTGCTTTTTCCGGCGGAGGATTCACCCTCTTGCACGCGAGACGTCAGTTGCAGAGGTCCCGGAAAAAATCATGAAAACCATCATTGCGATCATCCTCTTCTGCTGTGGCTTTGGCATTTTCCCAAACCAGCCTGTCGCGGACGCCGCGGGAAATCGCGTCATGATGTTCGGCGACAGTTCGCGGCTCGGCCGGCCGTTCGCCAAGGACCCGTGCGTGCTCAAGCTTGGCGGGCGTTATCTCCTTTATTACTCCACCGCGCCCTACGACAAGAAGCTCGCGCCGCCCGGCGCGCCGAAAGGCTGGGCCATCGGCATCGCGGAAAGCACGAACCTGCTCGACTGGAAAAAGGTTGGCGAAATTCTGCCGGAGCAGGCGTGCGAGAAGAACGGCCTCGTCAATGGCCGCACCATCGTTCTTGATGGGAAGGTCCACCTTTTCTACAACACCTATGGCAACGGCAAACTTGATGCCATCTGCCACGCCGTCAGCGACGACGGGCTGAGTTTCCGCCGCGACCCAACCAACCCGATCATCCGCGCCACCGGCGACTGGAACAGCGGCCGGGGCATTGATTGCGATGTCATCGAGCACGGCAACAAGTTGCTGCTCTACTTCGCCACGCGCGACCCTTCGATGAAGGTGCAGATGCTCGTCGCGATGGCGGCGGACCGCCACTCCGATTTCGGCCGCCCGGCGTGGAAGCAACTGGGCGACGGCCCTGTGCTGAAGCCGGAGCTGCCGTGGGAAACCAAATGCATCGAAGCGCCTGCGCCGGTGCGCCACGACGGAAGGATCTACCTATTCTACGGCGGCGGCTACAACAACGACCCGCAGCAGATCGGCTGCGCGGTCAGCGACGACGGACTGCGTTTCACGCGGCTGTTCGTCGAGCGCCCGCTGCTGCCGAACGGCAAGCCCGGCGAGTGGAACTCCTCCGAGTCCGGCCATCCCGGCATCTTCGTGGACGACGACGGCCAGACCTACATGTTCTACCAAGGCAACCCCGACCGCGGCCGCACATGGTTCCTGTCGTGGGTGAAACTCGGTTGGAAAGACGGCAAGCCGTATATCATCGGCCAGTGAAGGTATCGCTCTCCGCGTCCTCCGTGCGTCTATGTGGCAAACGCACACGACAAAGTCAGCCACGGGACGCCGGCAGACAGCGTGCGTTCTCGACAAGGCGATATCGGCAACTTACTTCACCGGTTTCAGGATGAGCGCACCGAGGTTGAGCGGCTGCCAGCCAGCCTTGGCCGGCTTCACGGCGAGCGAGGCTTTGCCGGCCGCGCCAATTTCGATGGTGCCAAGCTTGACGACCTTGTACTTCTGAAAATCGCCAGTCTTCGGCGCAGCAGCCTGAAGCTCGGAACTGCCAGCGCTCAAGGTGAACTTGCCGCTGCCTGTCGCCGCGATCTCGGCACTCACCTCGAACTTGCCGGGTCGCGTGACGTTGAACTGCCACTCGACCCATTCTGCGGGATCCACCCAATAGCCCACGTTGCCTTCGGCAGCCTTGAGCATTCCTTTGCGGTGGGCGTGCTCGACCTTGAGTTTCTTGCCGTGAAGAATCACGTCATCGGTGGCCAGCGTGATCGTGCCATCGGCAGCCTGCACGGGAAGCTGCGGTTCGATATCGAGCCGGCCTTTGACCTTGAGCACGACCACCGAGCAGATCGGGTCGGGCGCGGCGGCGGGGACGGTCACAGTCACACCTTCGCTGCTGCGCGAGGTACTGAGCTTCTTGCCGCTGGCGAGCAGGCTCGCGGACTCGACGACGTTCTTCAAGCCGGGGACGAGCAGTTTGCCGTCGGCGGGCCAGTTGAAAACATGGAGATAAAGCGTCGCGCCGCCGGCGCTGAGCTTCTTCGTGCAACGGCCCCACGCGAGGCGCTTGAACGGGCTGGCGCTGGTGGCATAGATCGCCTTGCTGTTGACCTTCATCCATTTGCCGACTTCCTTCAACCGCTCAACGGACGGCGCGGGAATGAGGCCCTCGGCGGTGGGACCGACGTTGAGCAGGTAGTTGCCGCCCTTGCTGGCAATGTCCACGAGATTGCGGATGAGTGTCTCGACGGGTTTCCAGCTTTGGTCGTAGCTCTTGAAACCCCACGTGTCATTCATCGTCATGCACGTCTCCCAGTCGCGGCCGGGATAACCGGTGGCGGGAACATGCTGCTCCGGCGTCTCGGTGTCGCCCTTGAAGCCGCCGCCGAGACGGTTGTTGTGGATGATGCCGGGCTTGAGCTTTAGCAACGGAATGAGCATCTCGGCGCGCTCGGGCGTCATGTCTTTCGGCGTGTCCCACCAGAGCACGGCGGGGAACTCGCCGTAGCGTGTGAGAATCTCGCGCACCTGTGGCGCGGCGACCTTGCGGATGTATTCGTCCATGCTGCCGTCCTGGGCGGGGTCCCAATGTCCGCGAGCCGCGGCGCCACCGGGATTGGTCCAGTCCTGCGCTTGCGAGTAGTAGAAGCCGAGCTTGAGGCCATGTTTACGGCACGCTGCGGCGAGCGGCTTCAGCAAATCCTTGCCGTAGGGCGTGGCTTTCACGACGTTCCAGTCGCTGGCCTTCGAGTCGAACAACGCAAAGCCGTCGTGATGCTTGCTGGTGATGACGATGTATTTCATGCCGGCTTCCTTCGCGAGCCGGACCCACTCGTCGGCGTTGTATTTGACCGGGTTGAACTGTTTGGCAAACTCGCGATACTCGGCGACGGGAATCCTGCCGTTGTGCATGATCCATTCGCCAATGCCCTTGATCTGCTCGCCCTTGTAGGTGCCGGCGGGAACGGCATAGACGCCCCAATGGATGAACATGCCGAACCGCGCCTCGCGCCACCACTTCATGCGCGCGTCACGCTGGGCAGGCGTCTCGTCAGCGTAGGGATCGGGCTTCACGATCTTCGGCGCACCCTCGATGTCGAGCGCGACGACGGTGGCAATCTTGTCGGGCGCGTCGACGGGCAGCGCGACGATCACGCCGTTCTCCCCGGCAATCGCGTTGAGTGGTTTGCCGCCGTCGAGCAGGCGGGCTTTCAGCGGCTTGTTCGCGAGGGCGGGGAGGACGAGTTTGCCATCCTTCGGCCAATCAAAGATGTGCAGGTAGAGGCGCGTAGTGTCGTCGTCGAGTTTCTTCTGCGTGCAGCGGCCCCACGCGAGCGACTCGAATGGGCTGGCCTGGGTCGCGTAGATCGCCTCGCCGTTCTTTTTCATCCACGCGCCGATGGCGTGCATGGACTTGATGCTTTCCTCCGGCACGCTGCCATCACCTTTGGGACCGATGTTGAGCAGGTAATTGCCGCCCTTGCTGGCGATGTCCACGAGGTTGCGGATGAGCGTCTCATCACTCTTCCACGCGTGGTCGTGCTCGCTGTAACCCCACGTGGTGTTCAACGTCATGCACGTTTCCCAATCCACGCCCGGCATGCCGGTGGCGGGGATGTGCTGCTCCGGCGTGATGAAGTCGCCGTATTTCGGGTCGAGTTGCGGGATAAAACCTTCCGTGCCCATGCCCGACCAACCCGCTTCCTGGCTGCGAAAGAGGCGATTGTTCATGACGATCGCCGGTTGCTTGGCGCGCACCTCCTTCATTAGGTCAAACGCGCGCCACGCCTCGTCGCCCTGGAAATCCTGCGAGCTGTAATCCCACCAAAGCACGTCCACGTTGCCGTAGTTGGAAACCAGCTCGCCAACCTGCTTGTGGAGGTAGTCCACATATTTCGAGTGGTCGCGCTCGCCGTTGGGATACGGCTTGCCTTTGAGCGGATGCGGGAGTTGCTTGGATTTCTCGTAAGCGTACTGGTCGTGATGCCAATCGATGACCGAGTGATAGAAGCCGACGCGCAACCCTTCGGCGTGGCAGGCCTCGACGATTTCCTTCACGAGATCGCGGTGCAGTTTCGCGCCGGCGTTGTAGTCGCCCGCCTTCGAGTCGAAGAGGCCGAATCCTTCGTGATGTTTCGTCGTGAAGACGAGATAGCGACATCCGGCCTCCTTCGCAAGCCGCGCCCACTCGCGCGCGAAACCCGGCGTCGGCTTGAACTTCGGGATGGCCGCTTTCGCGTAGGTGTCGGTGTCCACCTTCACGCGTTGCTGGATCCATTCCATGCCGCCCTTGGTGCCGACGGGCTTGCCATCCCACGTGCCGGCGAGGCCGGAATAAAGTCCCCAGTGCACGAACATGCCGAAGCGCGCTTCGCGCCACCATTTCATCCGCGCTTCGCGCTGGGCGGGCGTTTCAGCCTTCGAGACTGCGGCGGGGGCTTTCGACGATGGCGCGTTGTGCTGGCATCCAAGCAGGGAGATCAATCCGAGAAGAACAATGATTCGGCGCATAGGTTTCCTTTCTCCACGTGCAGGCAGACTACCGCATCCCCCGCCGCTGACAACGAGAAAAAGGCGGGAAAAACCGGGATTCTGCCCACAGGCAGGGACGGCGCGCTACGCCTTTCTTCGCAGCCCGCGACGGAGTCACAGGCTACGAAACATCCGCCACGTACCAACGCCCCAGCCTTCATTTCAACCTTGAATGCCCCTCCTGTGTGTGCGAGGAATCCGACGGCCAAGCTGAATAATTGGAGGGTGTATGGATATAGGAAGAATTGCGTTGCTGGTAGCAGTGGTGTCGGGAATTACCGCGTTGCTAATCGCCTGTGTCCGTGATTACAGGCGGTGCCGTGGACCGAAGGAGAAGCGGTTTCTAATGCTCGTCCACGGGGGTTTATTTGTGTTTTCAGCCGCAGCGCTATATATCGGTCTGAACACAATCGCAATTTGGTTTGCACTCATTGTTGTGTCGAGATGGCTTGTGAGAAAACAACTTGAGGTCCGATTGTTTGAAGGTATTGAGAAAGGGAAACACCCACCCATACCGCTGAGCTAATCGTGTTTGTTCTCGCAGCGGCCGACGGCTTCCGCCATCCCCTATTTTCCCTTCCGTGCATTTCGTGCATTCCGTGGCTGCCTCCGTGTCCGTTTCTCTCTGCGCTCTCTGCGCCACTGCGGTGAACTTCCGCACGACTTGCTGTTTCAACCCCGCTTCAGCCTTTTACCCTCGCCAGTTTCTCCGCCGCTTCGCGCAGCGTGGCCGGGCGTTTGGCGAAGACGAAACGCAGTTTCTGCCGGCCCAGCGCGCGGTCGTGGTAGAAACTGCTGCCCGGCACGGCGGCGACGCCCACGCGCTGGACGAGATCGTGCGCGAAAGCCACGTCGTCGGGTAAACCGAAGCCGCTGATGTCGGTCATGATGTAGTAGGCGCCGTGCGGCTTGAAGCAACGAAAGCCAGCCCCCTCCAACGCGGTCTGCATGAAGTCGCGCTTCTCCACATACTCGCGCCCCAACCCCTCGTAGTAGTCGCGCCCAAAGCCGAGCGCCGTCGCCACGCCCTCCTGCAACGGCGCGGGCGCGCCAACGGTGAGAAAATCGTGCACTTTGCGGATGGCGTTGGTCAGGCCCGGCGGCGCAATCACCCAGCCGACACGCCAGCCGGTGGCGCTGTAGGTCTTGCTCGCGGCGTTGATGGTGATGGTCTGCTCTGCCATGCCCGGCAGCGTCGCCATGCTGATGTGTTCACAACCGTCGTAAACGATGTGCTCGTAAATCTCATCCGTCACTGCCACGACACCCCATTGCTGGCAGAGCTTCGCGATAACCGACAGCTCCTCGCGCGAGAAGACCTTGCCGGTCGGGTTGTTTGGCGTGTTGATGATGATGGCTTTGGTGCGGTTGTTGAACGCCGCGGCCAGTTCGCGCTCGTCGAAGCTCCAGTCCGGCTCGCGCAGTGTGACGTAACGCGGCGTGGCGCCGGAGAGGATGCCGTCGGGGCCGTAATTCTCGTAGAAGGGCTCGAAGACGACAATTTCGTCGCCGGGATTGATGATCGCCATCAACGACGAGATCATCGCCTCGGTCGAGCCGCAGGTGACGGTGATCATCGTCTCCGGGTCCGCTTCGATGCCCGGATACCATTTCACCTTCGCAGCGATGGCGTCGCGGAGGCGCTTGGCTCCCCAGGTGATCGCGTATTGGTTGATGTCGCCGGCGATGGCGTCCATCGCGGCGCGTTTCATCGCTTCCGGCGCGGGAAAGTCGGGGAACCCCTGCGCAAGGTTGATGGCGCGATGCTGTTGCGCCAGCCGCGTCATGCCTCGGATGACGGACTCGGTGAAGCCTTCAACGCGGTGGGAGATCAACGAACGATTGGAGGTTGTCATGGAAGATTTCTGAAAGCAGGCAGCGCTGAGAGAGTTCTACGCCACGTCCGATTCGATCTCGCCCTCGCGCAACCGCGTTCGGATACGCTCGCCCTTGCGGACCTGCGCCGCCGCCGTGAGCACCTTGCCGTCGCTGGCACGCGTGGTAATGCTATAGCCACGATTCACCACGTTCTGCGGACTTAACAATGCCAACCGGCTGCCCAGTTCCTTCAGCGTGTGCTGCCGTTCCTGCCGCCAGTTCTTTAATGCCTGCGCCTGCCGCCCGGCCAGGTTTTCCAGCTTCTGGCGATATTGCGCCACGCGCGCCGTTGGACTGAGCCGCGCCAATTGCTCGCCAAGGATTTCGATTCGCGCGTGCCGCGCGGCGAGCCACTGCCCGGCGGCGCTTTCGATCGAGGTCAGTGCGTCATCCACCCGCTGTTGATACTGCCGCACCAGTTCCGCCGGCTGGCGAAACACGTAGCTTGACGCCGCCAGTTCCAGCCGGTGCCGCAGCGCGTCGAGGGCCGTTTCCGTCTCACGCTCCAGCCGCTGGCCCAGAGCCGCGATGGTTTCGGCGAGTTCCAGCCGTTGCTTCACGACCAGTTCCGCCGCGGCGCTGGGCGTCGGCGCGCGCAGATCGGCGACGAAATCGCAGATGGTGAAATCAATCTCATGCCCCACCGCCGAGAGGGTCGGAATCTTCGAGCGCGCCACCGCCCGCGCCACAACCTCCTCGTTGAACGCCCAGAGGTCCTCGATGGAACCGCCACCGCGCGTGATGATCAGCACGTCCAGTGGCAGGCGGCCCGATTCGTTCAACGCGTTGAGTTCGTCCACCGCCGCCGCAATCTCTTCCGCCGCGCCCTCGCCCTGCACACGCGCCGGCGCGATGACGATATGAATGTTCGGGAACCGGCGCTCGATGATGTTCAGGATGTCGCGGATCGCCGCGCCCGTGGGTGACGTGACAATGCCGATATGCTCCGGATACGCCGGGATCGGCTTCTTGCGCGCCGCGTCGAACAATCCTTCGGCGGCCAGCTTTCGTTTGAGTTGCTCGAACGCGAGCTGCAGCGCGCCGTAGCCCTTCGGCTCCATCCGCCGGGCAATGAGCTGATACTGCCCGCGCGCTTCATACACGCTCAACTCGCCGAACGCCACGACCTGCAGGCCGTCGCCAAGCTTGAACTTCAGCGAGGCTGCGTTGCCGCGAAACATGACGACCGAAAGCTGCGCGCCGGCGTCCTTCAGCGTGAAATACAAGTGACCGCTTGCCTGCGCGCGGAAGTTGGAAATCTCGCCCTCGACCCAAACCTCGCCGATCTCCGTCTTCAGCAACCCGCGCACCTCGCGCGTCAGTTCCGTGACGGTATAGACCTTCGGCTGCGCCGGCGCTTCCGCGCCGGCCAGTACCTCAAACTCATTTTGTTCGCCATCGCTCACGCCGCTGACGCTAGCATAACCGGCCCGGGCTGTCACGGTGACGGGTGCGGCGGCGCCAGCGGCGATGACAAACGCTTTGCTCTTTCGCAAAACGTCGTTAGGATGCTGGCTGGCGTCGCACTATGAACAAGACGTTGATCTCAAAAGGCATTCCGCTCGTCGCGGCGTTTCTCGCCGGCGCAGCGGTCGTATTCTGGTTTTTCGGAAGCACCGGCGAAGGAGTGAAGGAACGGCTGCCGGGCGAGGACCGCGCGGTGGGAGAAGCGGTGGCGGATGGCCCCACGAAATGGGCAGGCAAGCTGATCAAGGGCAGCGGCGCACCCGCGAATCTCAACGGTATCTGGCCGCGCTTCCGCGGGCCGAATTGGGACAACATCAGCACCGAGCAGACGCCGCTGGCAAAGAGCTGGCCCGCAAGCGGCCCGAAGGCGCTCTGGAAGATGGATATCGGAGAAGGCTTCGCCGGCGCGGCGATCTGGAAAGGGCGCGTCTTCCTCACCGACTACGATCACGAAGGGAAGGCGGACGCGTTGCGCTGCCTGTCGCTGGCCGACGGCCAGGAAATCTGGCGTTACACCTATCCATGCAAGGTCAAGCGCAACCACGGCATGTCACGCACGATCCCGACGGTGACTGACAAATACGTCATCTCGCTCGGGCCGAAGTGCCAGGTGCTTTGCGTGGACACCGCCACCGGTGAATTTCGATGGGAGTTGAACCTGGTGCGTGAGTTCGACACGGAAGTGCCGCCGTGGTATGCGGGCCAGTGTCCGTTTGTGGACGGCGACCGGCTCATCCTCGGCACCGGAGGCAAGGCGCTGGTCGTCGCGGTGGACTGCAACACGGGCAAGGTTCTTTGGAAGTCGCGCAACCCTCGCCGGTGGCAGATGACGCACAGTTCCATCGCTCCGATGGAGTTCCAAGGCCGGCGCATGTATGTCTATTGTGGCAGCGGCGGTGTCGCAGGCGTGTCGGCGACGGATGGCTCGATCCTGTGGGAGACGCGCGACTGGAAAATCAGCATCGCCAACATCCCGACACCTGTGCCGGTGGGCGATGGGCGCGTGTTTCTCTCCGGTGGCTACGACGCGGGCAGCATGATGCTCCAAGTGAAGGAAACCGGCGGTAAACTATCGGTGGCGTCGCTGTTCCGACTGAAGGCGGCGGTATTTGGCGCGGTGCAACAGACGCCGATCTTCTACGAGAATCACCTCTTTGGAGTGCGGCCCGACGGCCAACTGGTTTGTCTCGGCCTCGACGGCAAGATCGTGTGGACCAGTGGCGCGAAGAACAAGTTCGGCAGCGCGCCGTTCCTGATCGCCCAGGGAATGATCTACGTGATGAACGACGACGGCAAGCTCACGCTCGCTGAAGCAACCACCGCCGGCTACAAGCAGCTCGCGCGCGCCCAAGTGCTCGAAGGCCCCGACGCGTGGGGACCGCTGGCGCTCGCCGACGGCCGGCTCATCGCCCGCGACATGCACAAGATGGTCTGCCTCGATGTGGCCGCGCACTGAACCAGTTGAGGTTCAAGTCGAGGTCGGGAAGCTGCCAGACCAAGCGTGCGACAGACAAGGAGTCAATGTGCAGCGCAGCGGATTCCTAGATGTTCCACCCCGTGCGCATCGCCCGTGACAACAGCCGGTTTGCGCTCGCGTCATCCGGGAAAATCTCCCGCGCCGGGTCCCACTTCAGCGGCCGGCCAAGCCGGCAGGAGATATAACCGAGATGGCAGACACTCGCGGCGCGTTGACCCAGCTCCGGATACGTCGTCGGCTGCCGGCGGGACAGGACGCAATCGATGAAATCGGCGTGGTGGAGAGAGCCTGTGCGGACGCGATTCTCATCGGGACGAATGGTTGAGGACAGGATTTTTTCCGAGCTGGCGGTGATGTCCCAGCCACCCATGTGAAGCCAGCCCTCGCTCCCCTCGAACTGCACGCCGAATCCTTGACCGCTGGCGAGCACCAGTTTCATGCCGTTCGCATAACGATAGTTGATCTCGAAGTCCGTCGGCGCGTCGTAGATGCCGTTGGTCGGGAAGGTGGCCTTGCCGTCAATGTGCTCCGGCCCGGTGAGGTCCACGCCCATGCCCCAAGTGGCAAGGTCCACGGCGTGGACGCCGTTGTCGCTGATGTAACCTTCGCCGTAGTCGAGAATCCACCGGAAGTTGAAGTGGCAGCGCGCCGTCGTGTAAGGCATCCATGGCGCCGGGCCGAGCCAGAGGTCGTAATTGAAATCCGCCGGCACCGGCTCCGGCGCTTCCTGGCCGGTGAAAGTGCCGCGCACACCGAACCCTCTTCCCGGAACGCAGCGCACGGTGTGCAGTTTTCCGATGCGGCCGTTGCGCACCAGTTCGCAGCCGTGGCGGAACATTTGCACGGAGCGCCGTTGCGTGCCGGTCTGAAGTACACGCCCGTAACGCTTGACCGTTTCGCAGATGGCACGTCCCTCGGCGACGGAGTAAGCGAGCGGCTTCTCACAATAAATGTCCTGGCCGTGGCGCGCAGCGGCGATGGCGATGACCGAGTGCGTATGGTCCGGCGTGGCAATCATCACCGTGTCAATGTCCTTGCGCCCAATCAACTCGCGGAAATCCTGCGTGACCTCGCAACCCTTGTAACCGCTGAAGCCGGACTGTTTCGCGTAGCGGTCCTGAATCGTGTTGGCCATCGCCTTCGCGCGCGCGAGGTCCACGTCGCACGAGGCAACGATCTGCACGCGAGGGTCGGCCAGGAACATGCGCGTATCGTGGCCGCCCTGATTGCCAACGCCGATGCAGGCCATCGTAATGCGTTGGTTGGGCGAAACAGCTCCCGCGCGTTTCGCCTGAAGGACGAACGGCGCCACCGCAGCACCGTGACAGGCACGTTTGAGGAATTCACGTCGCGAACAGTTCATGTTCATAGCGATCTCCGATAGTGACGTTGCGATGGTCACTCGACATGTCGTGTGCGGTCAAGTGGTTTTGTGAAGCACTCTACTCGCTCAGCGGGAGGACATTTACTGCTGCAATTCGTCTCGCGCCGCGTGACCGGTCCGTTTCAGACCTTTGGGAAGCAGGTGCGCGATCACTCTCTCAATAGAACCAACCCGCTGACAGACTGCGCAGTTTCAACGACAGGCCGCCCTTGTAGTTGAAGTAGGTGATGAGAGCGCGATCGCCAACCCATGTGACAGCCGGATAGGCCCACGCATCATCGGCAGGCGTGTCTTCCACATTGCGGAAGTTCGTCCACGTTTCGCCTTCGTCCTTGGAAATCGCCGCCGTGAGAGGATTGCGCCTTTTCGAGCCCGGATTGTGGTTCCAGATCGCCAACAGGTCGCCGGTGGTCGGGATTCGTGTGATGGCGACCGGGGCGTCGGAGCCGGCGAGCGGTGTCGGCACGGGCTCAGTCCACGTCTCGCCGCCGTCTTTGGACAGGCTCTTGTATTGGCAGCCAAGCCCCGTGCGCATCAGGATCATCACGCGCCCGTCCGAAAGCTCGATGCAGGCGGGTTCGTAGCACTTGCCTTTCGCTGGCCGCACGCGCTGGCCATCGCGCCACGTCTTGCCATCGTCATCAGAGAGAACGCAATAGCTGTCCCCGCCCTGCCACGCTTCCAGCAGGATGCGGCCGGTTCGCAACCGGATGCAACGGCCGTTGGTGAGACCGGTGTATTTACCGGCCGGGCTGAGCTGCTTGCCAGCGCTCCATGTTTTGCCGTCGTCCGCAGAAGTGCGCATCATGACGCGGCAATCGCTGGACTCGGTGTTCTTCTGGCAATGGAAGAGCGCCAGATCGCCGTTACGGAGGCGCAGGAGATTGACCTCCATGACGTTGCAGCCGCCATCATTCTCGATCACCGTGAACTTTTCGCCCCATGTCCGGCCGCCATCCAGCGACAACCTGCCCGCGATGCGCGCCGGCCCATGATCCGCCCCCTGGCTCGCATAGAACTCTGTCCATGCCAGCAAAAGTGAGCCATCCTTGCGCGGGATGATTGCCGCTTCGCTGTTGCGCGGGTTCTTCGGCCCGACCGGCGCCACGACCAGTTCGAAGGTCTGCGCTGCATCCACGCGGTCTGTCAGCACCGCCGCCGCTGCAACGCAGAACATCAGTGTCGCTACTGTTTCACGTAATCTCATTGTGCCTCTTTCCTGAATCTCACTTGATGACCGTTGCCTTGGTGCTCCACTCAGCCGACTTGCCGCAAAATCTTCTTCGCCGCTGCTTCCAGTTTTTCCGCCGAGCCAGGCGCCACGCGGCTCCACGCGCCAAGACCCACCTCGTAACCGCCTTCCTGATAGGCGCGTTGAATCGGCAGATAGCCGATCCATCCATTCGTGTAGCCGAGCACAAACGACGCGCCGCTCTGTTTCAACGCAATCCCCGTCTCAACAAACGGTTCACCCGGCAGCGAAATCCACTTCACCGGGCCAAGCGCCATTGCCTGGACTTCCGCTTCAATCGGGCCTTCGGCAAGCTTTCGCGCCAGACGAAGCGTGCGCTGGTTTTGCGGCGTCGGATTGCGTTGGGCCAGCGTTTCGGCATCAGTGACCAACGGGCAATCGCGCGGCGACAGGATGATCTTCTCCGAGGCAAGTTGCAGACGCGGCGCGGCGAGCGGCGGCTGCGCGCCCAGCAATTTGATTTCAGCAATCGCCGCGTCGCCGATTTTCCGGCCGATGGCCTCGGCGTCGGCATGAGTGGCCGCGACCTTGACGGTGTTGACATTGCCCGCCGTGCCTTGCGTGAACAGACACTTGGCCCCTGCAAACTGCTCTTCAACCCGCCGGCAGGCCGCGCCGGGGTAATCCGCCGACACCGGCGGCAGGAGCATCGTCACCACCGCGTGCGCGGTGTAGTTGAGTACGACGGCGTGCGGCGCTCCCGTGTCGCGTTCAAACCAAAGCACCGACAACTCCTCGTCGAGCGGCGCGGGTGCGGCGACGTCCTGCGCAGCGGGAAGCTCGCCGCGGGAAGAGAGTTTGCCACTTTTGAGAAGGATGCGCCGATTTCGCGCGATGCCGGTCACGGTCGTCTTGCCGAATCTGGCCCGAGCCGGCACTCGCTGCTGCCAAGCTTCGACGACCACGGCAGCCAGGTCTTCCACGTGCCGCTCCAGCCAGTCCCGCACGCCGCTGACTTCGCGGAAGCCGGTGAGGCCGATGGTTTCGGGCGCCGAGTGCGCGTGGGTGCTGGCAAACATGACGGCCTCCGGGCGCAAACCGGTGCTGGCCGCGACACGGCGACGCACCTCCGCCGTGAAATTACGGCCCGGTCCGAGCACGGCGTTGTCGTAGCCGATGGCGTCCACAGCGAGCAACGCAAGGGCCTGCCGTCCGTCATCGAGGACCAGCGCGCGGGCAAAGAGAGGATCATGAACGCCGCCGAACGGTGCGCAAGTGCCAGCGCCGGACGACGTGAGATACGGCACCCAAACCGGCGGCGTGACCTCACGCTTCGCCACGCCGACGCGAAGCAGACTGTCGCCTGCCGTCACTTGCTTTGCGCTGCAACCTGCCAGCACGCCAGCCGACAGCAATCCTGCGCCCGCGGTGCAGGTGTGGAGAAAGTCGCGGCGGGTTGGGTTCATGATACAGCGATCCATTGACGATCCAACTCCGGGTTCATTGCCTTGGGCATACCTTGAGACTCAGGTTTCGGATCTGCATTTCAACGTCAAAGATGCCCGGCACTTCCCAGCCGATGTTCATCCCGCTGATACGATAGTCGGCCAAGTCCTTCGACTCGATCAGGAAACCGCGCTGCCAAGCTGTTTCCAATGCCTCGCGCATAAGCGGGAGCAGATCGCAGTCAATCGTGATCCACGCTCCATCGTGCGCACTCTGGCCGGTGAACGTCTTCCCGCCAGGCGTGAAGATGAACATCCCCGTGCCGCCCGTGTCTTGTGACTTGTGAGCGTTGGGAACCCGGCGACGGTCGTCGTAAATCGGCACGCCAAACCAAAGATAGCGTCCGTAGCCTTTGGATTGGCGGTTCAAGTTTTGCACCGTGAAGAATATCTGGAACTGTGCCGCGTGCAGGCCCGGCGTGTAATCGTCCGTTCGCACGCACGTTGAACGCAGCAATCGCCCCTCGGCATGCAGGCGCGCCTCAAGCAAACCGGCCAGCGCAGGCGGGTCGTTGAATGGCTGATCGACCAGTAGATGCACCCACGGTTCTCCCTGCCGGCGCGCGCGAGTGCCGTATTCAGCCGAGGCGTTCACCGCCAGCGTAAGATCCGCTGACGCGTTAGAGACAGGACCGAGCGTGACAGCCTTGGCCTCGTTGGCCCAGCGCAAGCCGCCGCCGTCCAGTCGCTGCGGCGCACCCCCGGCCAGCGGATACTTGCTCGACCATTGAGCCATCTCCCAGACTGGTTTCCCGGCAGCATCGTGCGGGATCAGCGCGCCCCGATGAATTTTCCTGCCAGGCGTGGGATCGAGCAACGTGAAGCCACGTTGGAAACGCGAATCGCGGATCAGTTCCCGTGGGACGCCTTGCGGCAATGAGGCGCTGTGGGCGTGCGCCGTTTCCGTGTGCGGCCGTATATCGTAAAAGGCGAAAAAGCCCGCAGCCCGCATGCCCTCTTCGCGGGCGGCCTGGAGATGGCGACCGATCACAGTGGCCGCGGCGGCGTGTGATGGGTTGGCTTGGTGGATATAGCCGACGCCAAGCAAGGGACAGACGCGATCGGTGCGCCCCATCAGTTCGCGCTCTGCAATCATACGCACCGTATGACACTCCGCGCGGAACCACGGCGTGCTGGGCGTGTATTGGCCGATGGCGACGAAGTCCATCAGATTCTCCTTGAGCCAGCGCGGCCAGTCCTGCCCGGCGCGATCCTTGTCCGGCGCGAATCGCGCCCACACGTAACCAGCGAGTTGCGCGTCGGGACGCGCCTTGCGCAGTGCTGTACGCAGTTCGCGGACGTAGTCGGTAATGCTGTCGCGCTGCCACGCGAGCCAATCGCTGTCATAGTTGCCCGCGCTTCCAAGCGGCTTGTGGAATTTCGCATCGAAGCCCTTGGCGCAACGCGGGCAGAAACAACCACTGTCCGGCCGGACAAAATCTACCGCCACACCCGCCACGTCGTAGCGCGTGACGATCTCCGCCAGCAACGATGCATGAAAGGCGCGCACGTCGGGGTTGTTGTAGCAATACCAGTCCCCCGGTTTCCCGTTGCGGCCAATCATCGCCCAGTCGGGATGCGCCTTCAGGTCATCCGGCTGTGCGATGCCAAGGACATAGGCCGCGTAAATGTTCACGCCTTGTTTCTTCCCTTCGGCCGTGGCCAGCGCAAGCAGGTCGCATTCTGCGACCGTCGCAGGCGCGGCGATCCGGCTTGGATAGAGCGTTTCCCTGCTGGTACGGGCGTGAATCAACAATTTGGTGACACCGGCAGCCTTCGCGTCGGCAACCAACAAGCGCATGCTCTGCGGGCCGTGGCTCGCCTTCGTCGAAAGTTCGTAACTTGTGTAACCCCAGCCGAGCAGGTCGAGGGGTGGCAAAGACGGCTTCGCCGCGCTGGCTGTGGCCGCAGCGAGCGACACGCTTTCTTCGATGAGTTCTTCTCTGATGCCGGCGGGCGTCGCCAGACGGACTTTCCCGAAGACTTTTAGCGAACCGTTCGTGTCCGTAGGCATCTGTCCAAGATAATCGCCCGTGGGAACACCATCGTCAGCGACCTCGGCAACAAGCGCCATCCTTTTGCCAGCGGCTTCCGCGCGCAGATCGAGGCCGTAGAGAGGCACGACGTTGTTCTGCGCATCCGCCAGCGTCGGACGCACCTTCACGATGTTGCCGTCGCGACGAGCGGTGACAGCAAAACGATACGACCGCAGATCGGCCAGCGAAAACGGCGCAGTCACTCCCGTGGGGCCAAGCACACGGCTGAGCAATTCGATCTTGATGGTATCCCAATGCGTAAATGTCTGGCCGGTTGTGGAATCCTTGTAGCGTTCGCCCGCGGGCTTCCTTGGGTCATAAATGAGGAAGTTCTTGGCGCCATCCGTGATGAACACGTAGCCGCTGGCGGCAAGATCGGAAGCGCGGTTTGCGAAACCGTTCATCCGCACGCGGACGGTTTGCGGGCCGGGCTTCGAGAGGTCAATCCGTTCGTCTGTGAAAATCTGCGCCAATTCGCGCCGCTCGGGTGAGTAGAGCGTCCAGTAATTCGAACCCCACGCCGAGGTCAGGTAGGCCGGCGCGGTTTTCTTCACGTTCACGTCGCAGGCGAGTTCGAGATTCGTCGCGTTGGTGCCGCTGAGATGAAACACGTGAGCACTGGGTCGAAGACTTCCGAAAGCAACCTTTGCCCAGTCGGTGAAACGGCCGCTGCCGCCGGTGACAGCCAGCGGTATGGTCGCGCGAGGCGGCGATGGCGCGTCCACTGGCGGGCCGAGATAGAGGTCGTCCACGCAAATCGCACCCTCGCAGCCACGCAAGTAAACCGCGGGTCGTATGCGCGTGACGGGCGCTTTGGGTTTCCAACGATGCTCGCGATAGACCCAGCTTCCCATCTCGCTCGCGTTGAGTTCGAACGGCCCATACCACGCCATCGAAGTGCCGTCAGCCATCTCCGCGAC
Source organism: Verrucomicrobiota bacterium (assembly GCA_016235595.1). Taxonomy (GTDB): domain Bacteria; phylum Verrucomicrobiota; class Verrucomicrobiia; order CAIQCK01; family CAIQCK01; genus CAIQCK01. The sequence continues at coordinate 229,073 of JACRJX010000029.1, read as the reverse complement.
AAATGTCACCCCACCTCGAATGGGCCCGGTCTGGCGCCTGGCATCGAACCGCATCCAAAACGATGCCATGATCATCTCCGGCTCCTTCTGGTTCACCTCGATGGGCTGGTGGCGCGCGCTGACGCTGTTCTTGCCAGCAGGTTCCTCCAACCGCAGCGATCCTTTGCCGGCGTGCACCACCTCATGCTCGACGGTCGCGCCTGACCATTGGGGCGGTTGATCCGATTCGAAATCGCCGTTCTGAATCCAGTTCCCGGCGAAAGCGGGCAGGCATAAACCTCCACCAATCAACAATGCTGCCACCACATCATGTCTGCGCATACACAATCCCTCAACTTGCCGCTTTGTCACTCGGCTGTCCTGGATGTTGAAAAACATCCGTGTGACGAGCGGGAATAGTCGGCGAAGCGAGGCCTTTCATTGCAAACCCGTCAGTTTTCCTGCCAGACCGATACAGCGTTCGGCAAGCGCCTGAACCTGATGCTTCAACTCGTCGCTATTCTTGACGGCAGCAATGTTGTTTTCCATATCCTCGGCAGTCCAGCCGCGGGTGTGCGCCGCAAAAGGAAACGGCGGGAGGTGAAAGCCGATGAGACCGAAGAAGGTCATCATCTGCCCCGCTACCGCTTGCACATTGTCCTGACCGCCGGTGATGATGAACGCGGCAGTCTTGTTCCGGATCAGGATTTTGTCTGAGAGGCTGATCTGGTTCTGGATGCAGTTCATGCGCTCGACCATTTTGTAGTAGAGCACACTCGCGTTTCCCCAACGGATCGGCGTGGCGATCAGAACGACGTCCGCCCAGAAGACCAACGCTTCGTAAACCCGATCCAGCTCATCCGCAGCATCCATCTGGGTAATACTGCACGGCCACGTACAGGCCGCCGCGCTCTTGGAGTAATAGCCCTCGCATGCCCTGAACTTGAGGTCGTTCAGCCGGATGAGGCGGGTTTCGGCGCCAAGCTCGGCGGCATGCGCAAGCGCCACGTTCAGCATTGCATCGGACGTGGAGTAACGCGGTTCGGCCTTGTCCATCACGGTGGTCGAGATGCCCGCAACCCGAATTGGGCCGGGCACGCGCGCAATCTCGCGGGCCAGCGGATGCTTCGGATGTGGCGCGTGTTTCGCCGGCGCAGCGGACGCAAGGTCTATGAACAGGTCCCCGGACTCCACCTTGAGTTCGTAGCGGGGCACGGCGGCGGGGATTCCCGGACGTGCTTCCCCGGTCAGGCGATGAAACATCCAGCCGTGCCACGGACAGACCACATAGTCATCCCGCACACAACCCTCGCCCAGCGGTCCGCCCACGTGCAGACAACATCCGGAGACGGCTCCGAACTGGCCGTTACGAAACGAGAGCGCAATCTTCCGGCCGCCAATCTCCAGCGACTGGAGTTCCGCCTTGCTCAGTTCGGCCACGCTGCCGACCTTGCGCCAATCGGCCCCGCCCGCCGTGCCACTATCGGCAACCGCCTCGAACTCGGACGGGAGAGCGCCACAAACCGGGCATTCCTCGGGCGGAGCATCGCCTTCATGCTCGTAACCGCAAACCTTGCATCGCCATTTCTTCACGAACACCTCCTGCGCGCCGGGCGTCCACGCCAACGCTATCGGGACAGACGCCCAGAACGCCGCGGGTCACTTAACCTCGATGAACTTCTCCTTCGGCACACCGCAAACGTGGCATTTGTCGGGCGCCTGACCGATGACGGTATTGCCGCAGACCGGGCAGACGTAAATCACCGCGTCTTCCAAGTCCTTGCCCTGCGTCAGCGTCTCCAGCGCCTTCTGATAAAGGCCGTGATGAATCTCCTCCACCACCAGCGCGTATTGGAACGACATCTGGGCGGCCTTGTTGCCCTCCGCCTTCGCTTCCGCGAGGAACTGCGGATACATCGTGCGGAACTCGTGCCCTTCGCCCTCAATCGCAGCCTTGAGATTGTCCGCCGTGCCTTTGACGCCGTTCATCACGCGCAGGTGCGCGTGGGCGTGGATCGTCTCGGCCTCGGCCGCCGCGCGGAACAGTTTTGCGATCTGCTTGCGGCCTTCCGCATCCGCCTTCTTCGCGAACGCGAGGTATTTGCGGTTCGCCTGGCTCTCGCCCGCGAACGCCTCTTTCAGGTTGTCTGCTGTTGCCATGTTGGTTTCCTTTCTCTATTCAATGATTGGGGATGGGAACTCGGATGGTAGCTGCGGCCGGACACGAAACAACACCAAAGCCACGCCAGCCGCGCGGGCATTTCCAGCGCTTGCCGCAACCTGTCGCGTCTAGTGTTTGCCGGGAGCCAGGGGGACACCTCGCCGTTCGTAGGTCACGTAGGCTTCCATGGCGATCATCTTTGGGTCATCGAACGCGAGAGGCTTGCCTTCGAGGGGGTGCGTGAGACACCAGTTGAACATCTCGCGCAAGGCGATGACGCGGCCCAGTTGCTTCTGGAACTTGGGATAGGTCTCGGGATGGGTGTTGGCCGCATTGGGGTGGCACTGGGCGCAAGCGACACCCTTGGTGCCAAGCGCGGGGCTGGTCCAGAGATCGCGGCCCTTCTTGACGACGGACATGTACTCGTTCTGCCATCGCGCCAGATCCTTCTTGGTGAACTCGTCGGCACGGACCCAGAGGCTTGTCACGGTCCCCGCGAGGACCAGCGCTACAGCGGCAGTCATGATGTGTTTCGCAGTCATCGGTTGCTCCTGTTGGATGGTGGCTCTGTGTTTAGAAGTGGTTCTGCGGCGGAATCCGCTTGGCCGGGTTCTGATAGGCGCGGTCTTCGGGCCTGCGCGTAGCCGGGTTGTAGGCGACGACGCGGTTGGTGTTGTTGTAGAGGTTGTACTCCATGACGACGCGGCCGGTCTCCATGTCAATGAACTGCCATCCTGTGGCGTCGCGTTCGAAGAATGGGTCGGCGCGGTTCATCGGCACGGTGAGTTTGGGCATGGCGTGTTTGGCTTGGGCGTAGCTCTCCGGATACGGCCAGGGCCAGGCCGTGGCCATCACCGACTGGAACGTAATGTTGCCGATCTGGTTGTATTGGATCTGGTGGACGTGGCCATAGATGACGGTGACTTTCTCGAACGGTTGGAGCATGGCCTGCACCAGTTCGGCGTCATCGGTCCAGAAGTTCCAGCCTTTGTAGAGTTTTTGGATGGGCGAGTGGGAGAACAGCACGACGGGGGTGGTCTTGCTGACCTTCTCAAGGTCCTTGCTGAGCCACTCGCGCTGTTTCTCGCCGACCATGAAGGGCGAACCGTTCGGGTTGTCCAGCCCGGCCATCTCCAGCATGCGCTGCTTGGCGGTGGGCCAGCGCTTGTGGGTCCATTCGTCGGTGGTCAGGATGCTGTTGAGCACCACGAAGTGAACTCCCTTGTGATCAAAGCTGTAGTGGTGCGGCCCGAACAGCTTCGACCAGTATTCACCCAGGTCGAGGTAATAGTCGTGCTCGCCCATGACGCAGTGGGTCTTGTACTTGAGACGCGAGAGCATCTCTGCGCCGTGGTCCAGCTCTTCCTTCATTCCCAGTTGGGCGAGATCGCCGCCGAACATGACGAAGTCCGGTTTCGGCGTGAGCAGATTGGCCTCGGCCACGGCGCGAATCAGCCCGCGATCCCAGTTATACACGAACTCCTTGCCCTTCACGTATTGGAGGTGGGAATCGGAGATGTAGGCGAACGTGAACCGTTGACTCGGATCGGCGAACGCCATCTCGACGACGCTCAGGGGGAATGCGCTGACAGCGGCAGCCGCGCCAGCGCGTTTGATGAAACTGCGACGGGTTATGCGATGGTCATTCATGTTCGGTCCTCACTTCGAAGCTTTCTGCAAATGAGCGTATTCCGGACTCGTGAGCGCCTCCAGGAACGCCACGAGATCGTCAATCTGCGGGTCGGTAAGATGGAGCGGACGGATGCCGCCGCTGAGGAAATCGTTCACGGGATCGCCTTCCTTGGTGACGCCACCGTTGTTGTAGTGAACCACCACGTCGCGCAGCGTCTTGAGGCTGCCGTCGTGCATGTAGGGCGCCGTCACGGCAATGTTGCGAAGCGTGGGCGTCTTGAACGATCCGATGTCGTCAAAGCGGCGCGTCACCACCAGCCGGCCGAGTTCCGAGGTCCGCTTGTCGGTAAGAACCTTTACATCCACCTCGGAGGCGGTGGCTTTCGCCTTCAGGAACGCCCCGGCCAAATCCGGCACGTCCTGCTGGATCGCGTTGATGCCGACGCCGATGTTGTGGAACCGGTTGTCCATGAACAACGCCTGCGTCTGCTCGATGACATGGCAGGACACGCAACGCCCCTCGTCGACGAAGATCTGGAGACCGCGTTGCTGGGCCGGCGTGAGCGCGTTCTTGTCACCCTTGAAATAATAGCGGTCGAAAGGCGAGTTGCCGGCGACAACCGTGCGCTCGAAGGCCGCGATGGCTTTCGTCACCTCGGTCATCGTGATCTCCTTCCCGTTCTTGTCGAACACCTGCTTGAACGCGCGGGCATAATCCGGGTCTTCGCGGACAATCGCCAGAATCGGCTCGTGGTCCTTCAGTCCCATCTCCACCGGGTTGACGGGCGGATGCAGGGCCTGATCCTCGAGGCTCGGCGAGCGACCGTCCCAGAATTGCTTCTCGAAATACACGGCGTTGATCACCGTCGGCGCGTTGCGGGTGCCCGTGAGCTTGCGAATGCCTTCCGACGTCTTGAGCGGACTGTCCGTGAAAGCTTTCGCTGGCTCATGGCACGTCGAGCAACTCACCTCGCCCGTGGAACTGAATCGCTTGTCCTCGAACAGTTTCTTGCCCAGCGCGATCTTTTCGGGCGTCTGCGGATTTTCTGCCATCGCGGGCACGGGCGGCAGGCCCAGCGGAGGCCGTTTCGCCGTCTTCTGTGCGGCGCACAAGTCCGCCGTGGCAAACAACAGGCTTGCGGCAGCAAGCCAACCTATCGGTTTTGCGTTCATCGTCTTTTCTCCTTCCGTCGGCAACGGCGGCAAACACCGCGCAGTTGCATGCGGCAATCCTTCACCTCGAACCCGAAGACTGACATGTCGGGCAACGTGGGCGGGGTGATCTCAGGGTCGGCGATGTCCACGACGTCGCCGCATTCCAGACAGACCAAATGATGGTGCGGCTCAAGACGGGCGTCGTAGCGAACCACGTCCCCTGGATGACACGCTTTCGTGATGACCCCCAGAAGCACCAGGCTCTCCAGCGAGCGATAAACCGTCGCTCGTGAAATCCGCGCGCGTCGCACTTTCAACGAAGCATGAACCTGATCGGCAGTGGGATGGCAATGCATGCCCAGCACCACCTCCAGGACGATGCGACGCTGGTTCGTCACGGGAATGCCTGCCTCGCGGCACCGCCGCTGAAACTCTTCAAGCCGGCGCTTTTTTGTCTCAGCGTTTATCGGATCGAGAATGCACTTCATAATAACAACTCTCTCGATAGCAGTTGAGATTATGTCTCAACTAGGTGCCGGTTGTCAAGCCGGAGAAATAAGATAAGACCGAACAACATCCTCGTGCGGAAGGCAGAATGGAAACCAAGAATAGCCTTCAAGCCGCGTGCGCAATCCAAGAGTCAGGAGACCACCAACAGCAGAACATGTGTTCTCATGCGTCTTCTATTTCCTGGGGTGCTTTACGCTCAGCACCAGGTCCTGGCAGCTCTGGCTGTCCACGCGGGCGCGGATGTAGTCCCAGCAGGCTTCGCCGACGTTGGTGCTGTCGGAGGCGCCGAAGCAGATTTCGTTGCGGTTGGCGGCAGTCTTGACGTAGGCGCCGGGCGCGTTGAGGCGCAGCTCGCCGTCCACATAGACCTTGATGTCCTTGCCCTGGGTCTCAATGCGATAGACGTGGAAATCCTTCGTGGTATCCATCGCATGGCGGATCGTCTTGCGACTCCAGAGTTCGATGCGGTCGGGCTGCAACTCCAGCCGTTCCTGTGCGGCTCCGTTGGTGATGATGATGCGGCTCAGGCCGGAGACGACTTTGACGCGCGCCTCGATGACTGATTTCCCTGCCGGGTCAGCGCCCCACGGATAGCGATAGTAGTGATAGTCCCCGGAAGCAGTGCCGCGATCGGCAATGATAAGCGAACCATCCGAGAGGCGTTCCTCGGTGCGCGCAGAGCCGGAGTCTCGTGTCCACGGCTTGGCGGGTATCTTGTCGGCTTCGTAGGCGATTGTCCATTGCGCGTCGGAGGCGGCCGGCTTCGGATTAAGAGCAATCTCGATTGGGTTGGCGCCTTTCTTGATCCACGCAGGGTTGACGTTTAGATCGAGCCAGTCCTTGGCCAGCTTGCCGCCGCAGAGTTCGTGGCCGTTGAGTTTCACGCACACGTCGTTGACGTTTCGCAGTGCCGGCATCTGTACGTGCAACGTTACCTGGACTTTGGCGCCGGCGTCGAACTCCGCACCGACGGTGAGGTCGAGCGAAAGGGGTTTGCTGGCCGTGATGGTCTTCGGGTAGGCGGGCGTGAAGATCGGCAGGTTGGAGTATTTCGAACCGCCCGCGAGCCATGAGTCAGGTTTGCCGTCGCGCACGGTCACAAAATAAAGCCTGTCCATCGTCCGCAGCGCCTTCGGGTCGCCGACCTCCTTGAAGACCGGCGAACGTCCGCCGAATACGTCAAAGAGATTGAAGAGATGGATGCCGTCCGCGCCGGCGGCCCACGCTTCCAGCGCCTGGCCGCGATAGCTCTCCACAGAGCCGCGGTGGAAACGGCCTTCGCCCTTCACGCGGGAGTCACTGATACACGGATAGACCGACACACCGTATTTGTGACCGAGTGCGACGCTGGTCTCCCACGGGTTCAGTCGGAAATAGCAGGTCGTGGCGAGCATGTCGAATAGGCCGTCCTGAAGCCATCGTTCCACATCGAGGCCCATCTCACGGTTGAAGTCCACCGAGTCGGTCGCGCGCACCATGATGAGAATGGGCCGGCCGCGCTTGAGGCCAATCTCCTCGGTCATCACGCGCACGCGGCGCATCAATTCCGTCATCATGTCGCGCTCGGCCTGGCTGGCTTTGCCACCGTGGGCGGTGCTCTTGAAGAAGCAGAGGTGACGGAAGAAATCCAACTCGACGCCGTCCACGTCGTAGTTCTGGCAGACCTCCTCGATGAACCGGAACGCGAGATCGCGGATTTCCGACCGCGCGTAGTCCACCGAACTCCACCGACCGTAGCGTGAGCGCTTCACCGGATCGCCCACGAGCCAGTCGGGATGATCCACCTTGAGTGGCGGGTAGAGCAGGTAAGGCTTGTCCGGCCGATATGCCACGTCGTGGGTGTCGTTCATTCGCATGGACCAGAAACACTCCATCTTGTTCTTGTGGGCGAATCCAAGGACGGCCTGCAAACAATCGGCGCCCAAATCAACCAGTTCCTGCGTGATGTTCCGCATGCCATTCTGGATGCCGTAGTCGCCGGGTTGCCGCGTCAGCAACGTGCCGACCTTGGTGCGGTGCGTGAAAAAGCTGAACCCGGAACTGATCGTGCAATAGGAGATGGTGTCCACCTGCGTGCCAGCCAGCGGCGTTGTGCGTTTGGCGAGAAACTTATCGAGGGTGAGTTTCTCGTCTTTCGGCAGGTACAGGGCATCACAACCGTCGTTGTTGAAAATGATGCGCCGCTGCTTGTGGGCAAGCTGCTTGCGCGTCTCCCGCAATTGCTTGAGCGCGGCACCGCTGTCTGCCGGCTCGGCAAAAACCAGCCCGCTGGACAACACTGCCAGCAACAGTCCAATCCACACCATTCCATTCAATTTCGAGTGACTCATCGTGATGATCCTTTCACAGTTGACCGCGCCGATTCCGCAGGGGCCGGATCCCAGGCCGCCGCCTCCGGGATCGTTGCAAACGCCGCCGAGAGACTGATGGGATAGTTGCAGTTGCAGTGGCGCCCATAGTGCGGAGCGCTGAGGACGCCGTCGGCTGCAATAAGGTTGTTCGTGCAGCCGGCACGAATACCGCGGAAGTAACTGTGCACGCCCGTCGTCAGGTCGAGATACGAGGCATAGGCATCGCGCAACAGGATCAGCCGCTGGCTGCCTAGGGCGCGACCGCAGCCGCGCAAATCCTTCCACAACCGATCCCCAAGCGGCTCGCCTGTTGCCAGATCATACACTTTGCCGCCATGCGCGATGAGCCGGTCCGCCAGAACGATCGGCGGATGATAGCTGGTGAACGCATTGGGCGGGTCTTTGCACGGCAGTTCCTTCGACCAAAGCAGATGGCCGTCCGTGCCGCGATAAGCCTCCGCCGTGGCACGATTGCGGGTGAAGAACAACACATTGCCCTGTTCGGAGAACGCCAGTTGAGGTTTCAACGGTGGCGCGAAGTCTTTCCGTTTTGTCGGAGGCGGCGATGGCACGGTGGTTGGCACCCGCCAGAGCAATTCACCGCCGGCGAGCTTCAATGCCACGATCTCCGCGTCTTCTGTCTTCGCTTCTCCGCGCCGCCGCGCCGGCCACCAATGGTCAATGCAAAATACCCGGTCGGCTGCAACGGCGAAATTGAAGCCGTCGCGCTGTGCCGTCTGTTTCCAGCGTACCGCGCCGCTATGACGATCCACACACACCAACAGTTTGCCGGTCGTGCCGACGACGGAGTCGCCGCGAACGCGGAGTTCCCGCCAGCCGCCGCTCACGGGGCAGGCGAAGCTCGCGCGCTGCTCGCCGGTCACCGCATTGAGGCATAGACAGTTGCCCGCGCCGATGGCGTAAACGCTGTCCTCGGTGACAGCAAAATCGCCGAGGGTCTTTACATTCTTTTTCCACAGATGCCGGCCCGTGTAGATGTCGGAGGCAAAAAGGTCATCACCGATCTGGACGAACATCCGCCCGCCCGCCACGCGAGGTGGAGGCCCGCCCCCCGCGTAGGGAGACGGTTCCGCTTCGCCGGGCAAACGCGGCGGGTCGCCTTCAATCCATGGCACGGTCCGGTCCAATTCGCCACCGAACCACAGTACGCCCAACGGTCCCGTCACCCGTCCGTCCATTGAGGCGAACGTATGCGCTGCGTCGCCGCTCGCGTGCGCCCAGTCCGCCGCGCCGGGCAGCGCGCCCCGGCGTGTGACAAGCGACCACTCGCCGCGCGTCATCCACTCCGCGCCAGCCAGCGAGGCCGTCTGGATCTTCCGGCCAAGCGCATCGCGAACGCCGGGCGTCAACGCAAAGCATGCGCAACCGCCATATGGCCGCAACAGTGCGAGAAGCCGTGCTGCGAAGGCCACGTCGCCACTGACATCGGCCTCGGTCAGTTCTTCCGCCACGACCAAGCTCGCCAGATAAGGCGCGAGCCGCAACGTCGAGAGGTCGCCCGTCAAGACGTGAACGCGCGTCCCATACAGGCCGAGCCGGAAGAACTCGCGCCGGGCAGCCGCGACCTTCGCCGCATCCGGTTCGAGAACGATCATGCGAAGCTTGGACTGCTGCGTCAGTTCCCCGACGAGCCGGCCGCTGCCCACACCCAGCGCAATGCCGTAGCCGTCGCGAACGCCTGTTTGCCGGAGGATGTCCGCAGCGCGCCCCGCCCATGAATCTTTCGGGGACGCCGGTCGGTTTGCTGCGACCGGGCTGCTCTTCGCCGGGGTTTTTCCGGCCCCGAAGCAGTAGAGATTTCCTTCGATGGTGACGACGAACAACTTGCCATCCGCAACGAGCATCCGGCTCGGCGTGCCCGTGACGGACGCCTGCCATGACGCTTTTGCCGGCTGGCCCTCGACAGGAATTTCCACCGCCGCGACTGTGCCCGGCCCGCCGGTGTAGAGCCGACGGCCGGCCTTGATGTGGACTTTCAGCGACGAGGGCAGGCTCCACAGTTGGTTGAAGCGTGCGCCGGCCCACGCCACAAGCTTGTTGGGCTCGCCCCAGCCGCCCTGCAACTTCACCTGCCTCTGCGGCGGGCTGGCGAGGTCGCACGCGACGATTTCGGTGTAGCTGGCCGTGCGCGGCAGTTTACGGTCTTCGTTGCTGTTGCGAAGATTCCGGAGAGGGTCGCTCACCGGCATGGAATAATACATCGCGCCGTCGGTGAAGACCGGCTCGCGGAACACGCCCAGTTCCTTCGAATTGGCCGGATCAATTTGCACCCGTGTCCGCGTCTCCAACACGTGCTGTTCACCCGGACGCGGCGGCGCGTTTTTTCGCGAGGTCCACCAGGAAAGGTAGGTAACGTCGTCGCCGTTGCGGACGCGCAGCCACCGCTCGCCGTCGCGCGTCACGACATCTAGTTTGAACTGCTTGATCCACTGGTCCATGGTCGCGGCGGAGACTTTCATCTGCTGCGCAAATTCCTGCACGCGCATGTATTCGTCCGGCTTGGGTGGCGATCCGGCTTGCGGAGCGCTGGCGCGCACCTGATAGAGGTCCCCGCTTTGGAACAACCAGTTGCCGGTGCCGCACGCATACCAACATCCCTTGGCCAGCGCCACGCGCCCACCCCAGCCACTGGTGTAAGGGTCCATCCGGCCTGTTGCGCGATCGAAAAACGCCGGCAGCGCCCGGCCGCAAGGCACGATCAATTTGGAACCAAGCACGGCCAGATAGCCCTGTGGCGACACGCCGCCATCGAATCGCGAGCCGTGATCCAACTCACCGTCCTTGATGAACGCACAATCCTTGTTGACCCAGCGCGCCTTCCCGGTGGCAGCGTCCACTGCGCAAACCGCGACGCCTTCAAAAGGCCAGATGCCGGCGGCGAAATAAATGGTTTCATCCGCCATCACCGGTCCGCCCCGCGCGGGCCATCGCGAGATCAACCGCTCGTCGCCTAGAAGCTTGTGTGCGCGTCGTTCCGGCTCCATGGGCGAGAATTTCCAGAGCAGCCGCCCGTCGTCGGCGCTCACGCAATACAGGAAGCCGTCGTCGGAAACGAACGCCACCCTGTCCTGCCACGCCACCGGCGCGAAGCGCACCGGCCCGTCCGCGAAGAACCGCCACAATTCCTGTCCCGTGGCGGTATCGAACGCCGTGACGCTGTCGGTCACCATGGAAGGCACGAACAGCCGCTTCCCCATTGCCACCGGTTCGTAGGATTTGTCGAAGCATTGCCGGAAATCGTTGGGAAACGTTGGCATCGGCCGCGGCAACTGATGCTTCCACTGAAGACGCAGCGCGCCGGGCACCTCCAGCGACGATGCGCCCGTGCGACCTGCATCGTGACGCCACATCGGCCAATCATTGTCTGCCGCGAGCGCGCTGCTCGGAACGACAGACGCGATGCCACCGATGACGACAAGAAGCCAGATACGAATCCTTTTCATGAGATGGTGCGAGGTCACTGGGTTCAGGTATTTCTTGATGCTGATTTGCGGCACAGCCGCCTCTCACGGGTTCTTCCGTTGCTCCAACGACAGTAAATCGCGGCGAGGATTTTCCCAAGCCTTGATGACGGCGGTTTCGACGAGCGTGCGCGCGGCGCGGTAGTCAGCGTCGGTCTGGCTTGCGTACACCGCCTGGCTGCACTTGCCGCGTCCGCCGGCTTCTTTGGCCAGCGGTGCTGTCAGGAACAGGCTCTGCGCCGGCGCGTGGAGGTTGATCCAATCCGGGCGCGTCACCGTTTTCGCGTCGTGGCAGGCAGCACAACGGCGTGCGTGCAGGTCCGTCAGGCTTTTCATCAGCGTGCTGTCATCGGCGAGACCGTAGGCAGGTCTGGCTGCGCGCTTGTTGACAAAGCGGTCGTGATAGGGCGCGTTGGCGTCTATCCACATCACCAGGCGCAGGCGGTCGTCTTCGCTCAACTTCACCGTGCCGCGGTGCGTGCCGTCGGCGAGGCAGGTGATGAGCTTGCTCTTGTGTGAACCGTAGGCCAGCGGCGGCGTAATGCTCGCGTCCTGCGCGCGGACGACCGACATGGAAACGAGGTTCTTCTCAAGGATCGTCTCGTAGGCGCGATTGTGGCCGTAGTCGCTCACAGCCGCGTCGAACGAAATCAGGCCGCCGGAAAAATCCACCCCGCCCGCCGGCTTCAGTCCGCAGTGGCAACCAACGCAATGGCGGTCGAGCACGGGCTGGATATCGCGCAGGAAACTCACGGGCCGGTCGCCCCACGGCGGCGGCTGCGGGTCGCGCGCCGGGCGGGACATGGCGATGGAAACCGTGTGCCGCGCTGGCACGGGCGCAACGGTCTTGCTCTCATGACAACCTGTGCAGGCGCGCTGCTCGCCGGGCTGGAAACTGATGAAGGAACGCATGCGCCGCAGTTCCATCCGGTTTTCGTCGAGCAATTGGAAGTAAACCGCCGTATCCACCGGCACCCGGAATTTCGCGCTGCCGTCCTTCTCAACCGGCACGTCGCCGAGGATGCGGATCGGTGTCCAACTCACGAGGTTCTTCCGTTCCGCCCCGGGGCCGCCGTAGCCGTGATCCTCGCCATAACGCTGCCCGCCGTGCTCGTTGTCGTAGGGCCAGCCAATCGGCTCTGCAATGCGCACGTAGCGGACGCGCTCTGGCGCGATGCCGTCGCAACCGTAACTGGCGGTGCTCAACACGCACGTGGCGAATCGCTCGCGGGGAACCGTCACGTCGGGCAACACCGGCGGCCGCGGCCTCGCGCGCAGCGGCACCGGCGTGAAGCAGGAGATCGCCGCGTCACGATAAATGAGTTCCTTCGTGCCGAAGACATCCACGAGATAGATCGCGTAACCGGCCGGGTCCACTTCGCTGGTAACGCCCGTCTTGCCGGCGCCGTAGGTGTAGGCAACAAGAAACGTTTTCTCCGAAAGCGGCCACGGGTGCATGTAGTAGCCGCCGGCATCGCGCACGCCGCCTTCAGACACGGGCACGCCATCCATACCGCCTTCGGGCGGGACAACATTCGGAGTGACGATGCTGATGCCGCGCGGATCGTTGATGCCGAGGCCCGGCGTGATGACGACGACAGGGCCGGCGGCGAGTGTGTGATGGCCCGCTGCGACGCAGACAAGCCGCTGGTTACGCGTGCCGGGGATGGAGCGAAAATCTTCAAGCGCCCAGGGGTTGACGAAATGCTGCTTGAAGATCGCGTCAGCCTGCGTGCCGTCGGGCCGGACGGTCCAGAGCGATTGGATGAACGCCCAGCTCCGTTCGTGGTATTCCCAGCGCGTGTAACCGATGGTGCCGTCGTCGAGAGTGTGCGGCAGGTAATCGCCGTCCTTGCTCACGCTGAGCCTGCGGATGCCGGTCCCGTCGGGACGCATCACGTAAAGGTTGCAGCTCGTTTCATCCTTGTTGAATTCGTTGCACTGGAGAGAGGTGCCGCAGCGCTCCGAAACGAATGCGATGTCGCCGTTGGGCGCATAGGTCGGGTCGAGATCGCTCCATTCGCCGCGCGTGAGCTGGCGCAGGCCGCGGCCGTCCACACCCATTTCAAAGATGTGAATCGGCTCCTCGGTGCGGCGAAGACGGTAGCTCTGCGTGCGATCGAGCCAGCCGTCGGGCGGTTGGTCGCTTTTCGCCTTCGCGTAGCCAAAAACGACGCGCTTGCCGTCCCAGTTCAAGTCCGCGCCGTGGACGTGGCCGGGGCCGAGCGCGCCATTGAGGATGGGTTTCGCCTGAGGCTCATCCTCCGATCCCGCAAGCGTGAGCACACAGAGGTCTCCGCCAGGCCGCGAGACCCACGGCATGTGGTTGAGGCAAACGTCGGGGTATGTCTCCTGACAAAAACGTTTCACGATCAACAGCCGGTTGAAATCCAGCAGCGGATTGCGGAACGCCAGCCGCCGCATGGCCCAACGGACCTTGAAATAGAGTGGCCGCACTGCTTCGGCTGACGCGGTGATGCCGGATGAACGCAGTTGCCCAGCAGCCTCGTCAAACTCGCGCTCAAAGGCAGCGACGTCCACGCCCATGCGGGCAAAGTCCGCCGCCAGTCGCCGTCCGCGCTCGATGAAGTGGCCGGTGGCCGCGATCATGTCAGGCGGGCCGGGCATAGTTTTCTTCGACCATCGGCTCAGGCTGCTCTGCGTCGCGGGCCGGCGGAACGCCAGGTTTTGATCCGGCTGCGCCGGGCCGTAAATTTCCACCTCGTCGAGATGGAAGAAGACCGGCTTGGAACTGGGAACCTGGAGCCGCACATAGCGCGCGCGGACTTCATCTTGCGGGAACTTCGCCTCCAGCGGCGGCGCGCCGGAAATGCCACCGAAGTGTCTGCCTTTCTGGTCGTGGATTTGCCGCCATTGTTTGCCGTCGTCGGAGGCGAAGACGCGAAGAGAGTCGGCGTTGTGCAAACCGGGCGCGTAATCGAGCCGATTAAAAACGACGATGCGGGTTATGGGCTGCGACTCGCCGAGATCCACCTGCCACCATGGATTCGGCTCATGCGCTGTGTGAAAACCGTATTTGCCGTTCTTCACCCCGTCCACTGCGCCGGCGGCGTCAGCCTGCGTCACCACAGTTGTGTCCCGCCATGCATCTGCCTGCCGGAGCCAATCGGCCTCGATTTGATCACGCATCGAGACACCGAGCGCCAGCGGCACTGCAGCGACGAAACATCCAAACCCTCCAACGGCCAACCGGAGTTTGGGCAGCATCCTCTTCACGCGTCCCTTCTACCACATTGGCATTCTGCAGCGCAGTCGAAAGTGAGCGGCGCACAGGCATCTGTCATGGAGATTGCCATTGGCGAAGTGAGGCTGTAGGCTGCGGCTTCGTTGGGCGAATTGCGAACTTGCGCGATGAAACTCCAAAGAGGTAAATGCCATGATTCGATCCCCGCAGAGTCATAGAACCTCATTCATGTTGCATCCAACAGACGCGTCATCAGACCGTCCAAACATCCGCGACCACAGGCGCGACGGTTTTACCTTGGTGGAACTGCTGGTGGTCATGAGTATCATCATCGTGCTGATGGGGTTGTTGTTCCCGACCATCCCCATGATCTATCGCGCAGTCTTGAGAGCAAAGACGCAGACCGTTATCAAAAGCCTCTGTTTGGCGGCAAATACTTACCACGGCGAGTATGGCAAATGGCCGGAACCTGCCAACGACCAGGACCTTGTTCTGACGTTCAACGGTCTTGTGAATCCCGTGACGGGACAGAAAGCCACGACCGGTCAGGCAGCAAGCGACAACCCGCGCGCGATTCGGTTCATGGAGATCCAGTCGAAAGACGTGACGATTCGCACCCTTGGCGAACAGACTCCACTGGCGCTTTACGATCCGTGGTGGATGCCCTACGCCTATTGCTTCGATAATGGGAAGAAAGGAAGCTACTATCTGGGACCGCTGCAAAATGGAAGACCCTCCAACCTGCAATCATGGCCCGACACGACGGCCAACGACAACCAGGTCCCGGTGCCATTCAAAGACGACTCTTCGATCAAGACAGTCATCACTGAAGGCTATGCGTTCTTCTCCGACGGTCCCGACACGCGCACGGGCACCGGCCAATCGGATCCAAGCAGCAAGAACACGACCAAAGCATATGAAGATGACATCAGGAGTTGGAAATGATTGATGGATTGGTTGTGATGAAACTCCAACGCGATCTCATGATCAAGGATGACGCTATGCAACGATTCAAGCGTCTGTTGGTTGTTGGTTGTATGGCGGGAACGTTTTCCTTCTCTTTCGTGACCAACGCTGAAGCGGCGGAGAGTGCTGCGTTGGTGTGGGACACGGGAAGTCATTCAGCAAAGAGTTTGTTGCCCGATGCAGTCGCGAAGCGGGAAGGCTGGAAGGAATTGGCAGGCGAGAACGCCGACGTCGCTGGCGATGCCTGTATGGCCAACGAATTCCTGACACTGGTATTTCGCAAAGGCGCCAGAGGAGGCGAGTGGTATTACAGACTCGGCGAGGCGATGGTGAAGGGACCGACGCTGGTGCTCCTGGGCACGGGCGGAGACAAGGCGAAGACGCTGGACGCCTTCAAGTTGATAGACAGCACGGCGACCAATGCGTTGCTGGAGGTCAATGCCACGTCAGAGGCGGGAAAGAAGATGGCCGCGCAGTTCTTCCTGAAGAAGGGCAGACCGTATGTGGAAACGCAGCCGGGCGAGGGAACCGAAAAGATACGGGTGGAGGCGTCGAGCCAGTATGCCGTGATGCCGGATCCTTTCTCCGGCGATTTGGTCGTCAGCGCGCAGGAGACGAAGTCGAATGAACTTCGTTTCCCCGGCGAATACGCGCTGGCACAACTGGCCGATCACGGCAACGCGATCGTGATGTGCGCGTGGCGGTCTCCCGACCAAGCCGTGAAGGTGACGCTGGAGGGCGAGAACGGGCAGCGCGTGATTTCCGGGACAGAGGTCGCTTACCGAAAAGACCGGCATATGAATGTGTGGGTGGCCGTGCTGGCTGCGCCCGCGATCTGGCATGAGGCGAAAATGGCCGACCTCAATGCCATCAAGGATGTGAAGTTGGACTGGAGGATTCCCTATCTGGCGTTGTGGCGTGCGGATTACCGCCGGGAGGACGGATGGATTGATTCGTGGAAAGTCATCATCAAGAAGCCCAACGGCGAATGGGAGGGGTTCGGCGTTTCTCCGAAAAAAAGCGGCACGGTCTGGCATCCGTCGCGCGGCACGTTCGCCTATCCGGCGCACTTGGAGGGAGAGAACGTTTATCTGCGCAATCCGGTTTACGAGCGTCGCCCGAAGATCAAGAACAAGGCGGACAGCCGCGTGGTCATCTATCCGTTCCGGAAGATCGGCAAAAGCCCGAAGAACGTCTACGGTGTCATGGACGTGTTGACGGAAGCGTTTGAAGAAGTGCCGGAGTTCACGCTGACGGAGGATCTGCAGGTGAAACGTCCCGCGTGGGACAAGTATCCTGGCGTCTGCCATACGACCGGCGAAGTGGAGAAGATCTTCGACGACAACAAGGAAAAGCAAAAGAAGAAGGAGATCATCGAGCGTTTCAAGAAGATGAACCTCTTCTGCATTACGGTGAGGTCGCGCATCGAGGCGTACATGAACTGGTGCAAGAAGACGCACGAATTCTGCGTGAAGTCGAAAGCCGGGATGCCGCAGGCCGCCGCTTTGGTGGATGCATTGGATGGGCAGCTTTTGGAAATGGACAAGGTTTACGAGAATGCGAAGTTGCAGGAGCGGACGCCCGCCGCGGCCCACGCGCTCACCGACCAGATCGAAGCCAAGATTGCCGGCGATGACCCAAAGCGCGTGGACCAGGTCAAGGAGTTGGGCCGAGCCACGCGGACCATCGCAAGCAATCAAGACGCGGCCACCGGCGACTTGCGCAGGGTCGCGAAGGAAACGAGGCAGGAGGCGGGCTACCGCATGATGCGGGCCAAGGACGAAACGGAATTCAACTTTGCGAACGACATCCGGCAACGCACGCTGGAAATGCTGCAAACCAGTATGGGTGTGGAGGGTGGTTTCACCGACTAACCATGACTAGCGAACGATTGATTCCAACATCGAACGGCCAATTCAACATCGGCCACATCTGCACGCGACTGCAATCCGACCGTGGTCTTGCCGGCAAGACCGCCATGCGCTGGATCGGCGCTCACGATGAGCGCGCGGAATATACGTATGGCGACCTGGAGCGTGAGAGCTCGCGCTTCGCCAACGTAATGCAAGGCCTCGGATTTGCGCCGGGCGATGTGTTCTTCGTTTTCCTGCCCAAGATGCCGGAGGTTTACTCCTGTTTCCTGGGTGCGCTGAAAGCCCGGCTCATCACGGGCACGCTGTTCTCCAACTTCGGCGAGGAGGCGCTGCTGGACCGGCTCGGCGATGCCGAGGCGAAAGGCATCCTGACCCGCAAGAGTTACCTGAAGAAGTTGCTCCGCATCCGCGAGAAGCTGCCGAACCTGAAGTTCATCATCCTGGTGGACGCTGCCGAACATCAAGCGGCTGATATTCTCAGTCTGCCTCTCCTCATGCAGCAGGCTTCCACCGAGTTTGAAACGCCGTTGACTCCCGCCGAGACGCCGTCAGTGCTGCATTACACATCGGGTTCCACCGGTAAACCCAAGGGCGCGCTGCATCGCCATCGCAGTGTGCTGCTGCAGAACCGGACCGCGGTGGAAGTGCTCGACCTTCGGCCCGACGATATCTTCTGGTGCACCGCCGATCACGGCTGGGTGACCGGGACTTCCTACGGGATCATCGGACCGTGGAGCCTCGGTGTGACGCAGGTGCATTTCGGCGGCGCGTATGACGCGGCGAAGTGGTTTGGAATCCTGGAGGAGTACGGCATCACAGTCTGGTATACGGCGCCGACGGCGTTGCGGATGTTGATGCGCGAGGAGCCCGCGCTGTTCGCGCGGTTCAATCTCAGCAAGCTCCGTCACATTTGCAGCGTGGGCGAGCCGCTCAATCCCGAGGTGATCAGCTGGGGACGCAAGGTGCTCGGCAAGGACATCTACGACACGTGGTTCCAAACCGAAACCGGCGCGATCATGATCACCAACCGGCCGGGCCTGCCCATCAAGCCGGGTTCGATGGGCCAGCCGCTGCCGGGCATCGAGGCCGCCATCGTCCGGGACAATGGCGAGGTCCTGCCGGACAACGAACAGGGCAACCTGTGCCTGCGGCCGGGATGGGACTCGATGCTGATCTCCTATTTCCACCACGAAGACATTTACCGGCAGAAGTTCAAGCACGGCTGGTATATGACCGGCGACACGGCCCGCCGCGACAGCGAGGGATATTATTGGTTCATGGGCCGGAGCGACGATGTCATCAACACCGCCGGCCATCTGGTCAGTCCCTTCGAGGTCGAGAGCGCGCTGCTGGAGGTGGAAGGCATTGCCGAGTCAGGCGTGATCGGCGTGCCGGATGAATTGCTGTGGGAGAAGGTGGTGGCATTTATCGCGTTGAAAAAAGGCTGTGAGTGGAACAGCGACCTCGAATTGAAATTACGCCTGCACGTCTCCAACCGTGTTTCCACCATGGCCACGCCACAAGAATTCAAAGTGCTGGAGCACATTCCCAAAAACAAGAGCGGCAAAATCATGCGCCGCGTGCTGAAAGCGCGCTATCTGGGGCAGGATGAGGGCGACATCAGCACGCTGGACATTTGACGGAGACAACACGGATTTATGACAACGATCGAAAAACTGAACGGGATCTTTCAGATGGTGTTCGACAACGATGAGATCAACATCCGGCCGGAGATGACCGCCAACGACGTGGACGGTTGGGATTCGCTGTCCCACGTGAACCTGATCCTGGCCGTGGAGAAGGGTTTTGGAATCCGTTTCGCGCAAAAGGAACTGCTGACATTCAAGAACGTCGGCGACCTGCTGCGGAGCATCGAAAGCAAACTCGGCTGAGCGCGGGTGTCAGTTCTTCGCCGCCTTCGAGTCCATTAACACACGCAGGTGGGCCTCGACCGACGCGGCCAGCACGTCCAGGTTGTAGCCGCCTTCGAGTGTTGAGATCAGCCGGCCGGCGCAGTGTTTCTCCGCAATGCCTTTGACGATGCGCGTCAGTGCGGCGAATCCCTCCGGCGTGACTTTCATCCGGCCCAAAAGATCGCCTTGGGCCGCGTCGAAGCCGGCAGAGATGAGCACGAAGTCCGGCTTGAAAGCATCCGCCGCCGGTTTGAGTTTCTCCTCGAACGCTTTCTTATAATCGGCGTCGCCACAGCCCGCCGGCAGCGGCACGTTCAGTGTGAAGCCGGCGCCTTTGCCTTCGCCTTTCTCATCCGCGTGGCCTGTGCCGGGATAAAAAGGCGACAGGTGAACCGAAAAGTAGAACACGGTCGGGTCTTCGTAGAACGCTGCCTGAGTACCGTTGCCGTGATGCACGTCCCAGTCCACGATCAGCACCCTGGCAAGCCTGTGTCTCTTCTGGATATACCGCGCCGCGATGGCGACGTTGTTGAAAAGGCAAAAACCCATCGCCCGATTCTTGAGGGCATGATGACCGGGCGGTCGCACAGCGCAGAAGGCATTCCTGACTTTCCCTTCCATCACGGCATCGACGGCAACCAGCAAACCTCCCGCAGCCATGAGAGCTACATCATAAGAGTTGGTTGAAGCCGGCGCATCCGGTGTATCCACGTAGCCGGTGCCATCCCGGCAGTCGTTTTTGACTCTTTCGACGTATCCCGGCGCATGAATCGTCGTGATCCAGTCCAAAGAAGCTGCCGCAGGCCGAAGCGGGACCAAGCTGGCAAGCAAGCCGTCACACTTCAACTTCGATACGATGGCGGTCAGCCGCTCCGCACGTTCAGGATGTCCCGCGCCGGTGTGATGCTTGAGATAGACGTCGTCGTAAACGAAACCCGTCCTGGCAGCCCCTTCAGCCGCCCTGCCTTGCATCATCCACTGACAACACAGGCCAAGGAGCACAACGAACCACTGGAACCGCTGTTTCATTTTCTCTGCAACCACTTCCGGAAGCTTTCGTCGCTGTAGATGCGTTTGGCAAGCAATTCGTAGCCTTCGGTCAGCGGATGGCTGGCGTCGGCATACAGTGCGCTTGGCAGCAACTCCGGCACGAGATGGGGAACCTGATTTTGCGACAGCCACGCCGTGATTCCGTCGCGGTGTTTGCGATAGCCACGCTGGCTTTCCTCGGTCATCAAATGCTCGTTGAACGGCCCCAGGACAACCAGCACGTCATTGCCACGTTCTCGCAGAATCCCGACCAATCGTTGGAAGGCGCCCCACTGGAGGGAGGATTCCAGCGCGACCCAATCAAAGCGAGTCTTGCTCGCGCCGCTCGCAGACCACGGCTTGTGCCGCGGACTCTTGGGGCCGCGTTTGGCGTCGTCGCGCACTCCGGATGGAACGGTCAGCGTGATTTGTGCCAGGGGATTTCGCCAGAGATTCGGGCAGCGCGGCGGACGGCCGCCGTCGTTCTCCATCGTCCAGTTCAGGATGCCTTTCTGCCCAAAGTAAACGTTTTGCAGGTGGTTCACCCAGGATACAAAACCGACTCTCTGCTCCACCAGCGCGCTCAGCCGCTCGTTGGCATCGGCTTTGTAGCATGGGATGCGCGGCGAAAACTGCGGCACGAGGCGGGAATGGTTGAACGGCTCTTCCTCGTCGGCGCTGAGGTCCGTCTTGGGACTGGTCATCCAAAGCACGTTGCAGTGGAGAATCACCCGCTGCTGGCGCAATGACCGGCCGTATCGTTCGAGCAATCCCTCCATCGCCAGCGGGAACATCCCGTTGAGACCCGCGTTGATGAACCGATTCCGCTCTCCCGCTTCGCGATTCAGGAAATGCGACAGCGTGCCATCCGGCAGGACGTATTCGCCCCAGACAACGGAATCGCCCAGCATGATGATGCGGTTTGGATCACACACCTGATGCAGCCGGCGACCGTAGAGCCAGTAGTCCTTGCTGAGCGAGTAAGGAATCCGATAATCGGGGCCGGGATTGAAGCGCTCGATGCGCCCCCAAAGCGGGGGTGTCAACAACACCGCCAGCGCCACGACGGCGAGCACGATCAGCCATTGGCGCGCGTCGAGCCGCATTTCGTTCGAGCCGAAAGGCGTCTCCGCGTTCAACGCGGCGTCTGGCTTCGAAGTTGGTGATTCGGTTCCCATGTCAGAACTGGAAATAGATGAACGTGCCGCCGCCCGACGAGCAGAGGAGCAAGCCAAGCACCATGAGCACCGCCAGCCCGACGCGGACGAAGCGGGTTTGCAGAACGCTGCGGAACTTCGATTCGAACAGGCACTGGTAGAGCCAGACCAATGCCACCGACGCGAGCATCAACGCCGGAATCTGCGGGTCCTGCCAGGCCGCGGTGAAGATGCGCCGGACAATCATGAGCGCGTCGGGAAGCGAGTTCGCGCGGAAGAAAATCCACGTGAAGCACACGAAGGCGAACACGCAGACCTGCTTGACGGCTTTGGGCACGCGCTTGCGATAGAAAGCGGAGCGCTCCAGTTCATAGGTGAGCGCGAGGCCAAGGCCGTGAAGCGCGCCCCAGATCACAAACGTCCACGCCGCGCCATGCCAGATGCCGGAAACCAGAAACGTGACGACCAGCGCGGTCGCGGTGCAGAGCGCGCGCCACTCGCGCCATTGCATCTGGAGCGGCATGAAGATGTAATCAAGAATCCACCGTGAGAAGGAGATGTGCCAGCGACGCCAGAAATCGCCGATGCCGGTCGCCAGATACGGATGGTTGAAGTTCAGGACCAGATCGAACCCCATGAGCTTCGCGACGCCGCGCGCCATGTCGGTGTAGCCGCCAAAGTCGAAATAGAGCTGCCAGGCAAATGCGACGGTCGCCAGCACCAGTGCAGGCGCGCCGAACGCCTGCGGGTTCTCATAGACGCGATCCACGTAGAGAGCGAGATAGCTGGCCAACACCAGCTTCTTGAACAAGCCCACGAGAAACAGCGAAGCGCCATCGGTGAAGTTCTGCAGGCGCACCGCGGGAAACTGGCGGAACTGGGGAAGCAAATGTCCCGCGCGCTCGATCGGCCCTGACATCAAGATCGGGAAGAAACAGACGAAGTTCGCAAACCGGAGGAAACTCCGTTCACGCTCCGCCTTGCCGAGATAAACATCAATGATGTAACTCAGCGACTGGAAGGTGAAGAACGAGATGCCGATCGGCAGCAAATAGTCGAAGCCGAACGGCATCAGCGTCGCTGGCTCCGCCAGTTTCGCCGGCACATGGAGCCACGACAGAACTGCATTCAAGTTCTCCACCACGAAGCGCGCGTATTTGAAGAACAGCAGCGGCGCGAGTGTGTTGATGGCGCCCACGGCCAGCCAGACTCCGCGGCTGCTGAACAGCGCGCCTGTTGCCATCAGCAGCGCGATCACGCCGAGTGCCACCATCGTCGGCCGCAGCGTCCCCGGTCCGGCCATCGCCACGACCGCGAACCCCAGCACCGCCAAAACGGACGCAACAAACGCAGCTTTCATCACCCCATCGTCGAACCGCAGCCGCGTCAGCCGCGCGAGCACATCCGCTTTCTGCCTTTCTTCAGGGCAACGATCCATCAGCGCCACCATGAAGTAAACGAGCGTCGTCGTGTAGAGAACGAGGGCGAGGTAGTAGGGATTCCACCAGCCGTAGAAGAAATAGGAAGCCGCCAACATCCACAGTGGCCACAGTCGTGTTTTCCCCAACGCGAAAAACACCGGCAGTACAACCAACAAGAAGATCAGAAATGGCCAGGTGTTGAAGAGCATGTCGTCTGGATCGCGTCAGATGGATATGCTGTCGTCCACGGCTCGGTGGACTTCGTTCGTGTTCACGCCAGCCAGTGTACCCAACTGTGGCAAAAACGGAAACAGAAACGAACAGGGTGTCGCGGCTGTGACGACGCGGCAGCAAAATGCGTTCGACTTGAACCGCCGTTTCGGTTAGGAAAACGACGATGCTCTCCAAAACACTTTTATTGCTCGCCGGCCTGTTTGTCGCGTCGCTGCCGGGGTCGGCGCAGGACCTTCAACCGATCCCGCTGCCGAAGCCGCGCATGGAAGGCGGCATGCCGTTGATGGAGGCATTGAAGAACCGGAAGACGGCGCGTGAGTTCAGCCCGGCCGAATTGACGCCGCAGATTCTCTCCGATTTGCTCTGGGCGGGCTTCGGCATCAACCGACCCGAGAACGCGCATCGCACCGCGCCTTCCGCCATGAATTCGCAGGAGGTGGACATCTATGTTGCGACGGCAGCCGGCACCTATGTCTATGACGCCGCCGGCAACCGCCTCGTGCCAGTCGCCGCAGGAGACATTCGGGCGCGGACGGGCAGCCAGAAGTTTGTGAAGGTGGCCCCGGTGGCGCTGCTTTTCGTGGCGGACCTGACGCGGCTGGCCAAGGCCAAGCCCGAGGACAAGGAGCGCTACGCTGCGATTGATGCCGGCTTCATCGTCCAGAACATCTACCTCTACTGCGCCTCGGCAAAACTCACTTGCGTCGTGCACGAGCTTGACCGGAGCGGTTTGCCGGAGGCGCTGAAACTCAAACCGGAACAAAAGATCATTATTGCCCAGTCGGTCGGTTTCCCGAAAGAGGGAACCGTTAAGAAATGAACGCCGACATCTAGCCCCACTCACCCTCAAAAGGAATTTACCCCATGACACCCGAAACCATTTTCAACAAGGTCGCCCAGTTGGGCATTGTGCCGGTCATCGCCATCGAGAAAATTGAAGCTGCCATTCCGCTGGCCGACGCGCTGCTGCAAGGCGGTCTGCCGGTGGTGGAGATCACGTTCCGGACGGCGGCAGCTGCGGATGTGATTCGCAAGATTTCGCTGGAGCGTCCGCAGTTGCTGGTCGGCGCGGGCACCGTGTTGACGGCCGCCAACCTCGAAGCTGCCAAGGCCAGTGGCGCGGCTTTTGCCGTTGCGCCCGGACTGAATCCCCAAATCATCAAGCAGGCGCAGGCCATTGGGCTTCCCTTCGTCCCCGGCATCGCCACGCCCAGCGACATCGAGGCCGGGTTGTCGCTCGGCTGCAAGCTGCTGAAGTTTTTCCCTGCCGGCGCGTTCGGCGGCGTCGCGATGATCGAAGCGTTCTCTGCCCCGTACAAACACACCGGCGTGAAGTTCATGCCCACCGGCGGCGTGAACACGGGCAATCTGGAAGCCTATCTGAAGCTCGACACCGTCGCGGCAGTCGGCGGCACATGGATCGCCAAAAAGGAAGATCTCGCCGAGGGCAAGTGGGACGATATCCGCAGCCGTTGCAAGGCGGCGCTGGCCATCGCCGCGAACGCCCGGGCAAAGTAGGTTGCTTCGCGCGCCCGCCGTCACAGTGACAGCAGCGGAGCGCGCGTCTGGATTGTCCGGCAGATTGACACGCGAGGCGAGTTTTCAAACCCGCCCTGCGCAGGTAAGGCGCGGTCCATGCGCGAGCTTGGACACTCGCACCATTTATACATGAACATGAACAGTCTCCGAACCACAGCACGCATCCTCATCAGACTCCTCATCCTCGCGATGTTTGCCGGGACCAGCAGCGTTTTTGCCGCAACAACCACGAAGGTCATCGAAGCCGATGTGTGCGTCTATGGCGGCACGTCGGGCGGCGTCGCGGCGGCTGTGCAGGCGGCGCGAATGGGCAAGCGCACCGTGATCGCCGAGCCGGGCCGGCATCTTGGCGGCATGACGTCGGGCGGCCTCAGCGCGGTGGATATCGGCGACCCGCGGTCGGTCGGCGGCATCGCGCGGGAGTATTTCACGCGGCTCGCGGCAACCGTTGGCGTCAAGCTCGCCTGGGACAAGCCGTTCGTGAGCAAGGGCGGCGGTCCGGCCACAGGCGGCGCTTACGCCATCGAGCCGCACAAGGCGGAACAGGTCTTCAACGACATGGTGAAGGAGGCTGGCGTCACGGTGCTTTTCAACGCGCGGCTGGCAAGTGTTCACAAGCGTGGCTCGCGGATCGTCGAGATTCTCACCGAGGACGGTGCGGTGTTCCGCGCGAAAGCATTCATTGATGCCACCTACGAGGGCGACCTGATGGCGAAGGCAGGCGTAAGCTGCACCCTCCAGCGCGAGGGCAACGCGAAATACGGCGAGACGTACAACGGCATCCATTACGCCGACAAATACAAGCCGCGCACGAATCACCTCAAGCCCGGGCCGACCGGCCGTGTCCCCGGCGGACAGGGTGTGTGGGATCGCGACCTGCCGCTGGATCCCTACGTCGTGTCGGGCAATCCGAAGAGTGGCCTGCTGCCGCTCGTGCAAGAGGGCGAGCCGGGCACGCCCGGCGCACCGGCGCCAGGGGTGCAGGCGTATTGCTTCCGGCTCTGTCTCACGACAAACGAAACCAACCGCATTCCCATCGCGCCGCCACCCGATTACAACCCGAAACAATATGAGATCGTGGCGCGTTTCATTGCCGGCTGCCTTGCCATCGGCGACGACATGGACCTGCGCTGGTTTTCAAAACACGATCCGCTGCCGAATGGGAAGTGGGATTTCAACACCGCCACCTTTGGCGGCAACCTGCCGGGCGCAAGCTGGGAGTGGCCGGAAGCGACCTACGCGCGCCGCGAGCAGATTGCCAGGGAGCACGAAAACTATCATCGCGGCCTGTTGCACTTCCTCGCCACCGACCCGCGCGTGCCGGCGAAGGTGCGCGATGCAATGAAGCGCTTCGGCTTGCCGAAAGACGAGTTTATCGACAACGGCGGCTGGCCGCATCAAATCTACATCCGCGAGGCCCGCCGCATGATCAGCGATCTCGTGATGACCGAGCACCACACCTTTGGCCGTCATGTCGCGCCGAACTCCGTCGGTCTCGGTTCCTACGGTACTGACACGCATGAAATCCGCCGCATTGTGAAGGACGGCGTCGTTTGCCGCGAAGGCAAGACCGCCACTGGTCGCGACAACGCGCCGCCATATCCCATCGGCTACAGCGCCATCGTGCCGCGAGCAAGCGAGTGCGGGAATCTTCTCGTCACCTTCGCGCTCTCGGCCAGCCACACCGCCTTCAGCAGCATCCGCATGGAGCCGGTATTCATGGTCACGAGCCAAAGCGCCGCAACGGCGGCGTGCATGGCCATTGACGATGACGTCTCGGTTCAAAAGGTGGACTACGCGAAACTGCGGCAGCGACTGTTGAAGGACAAACAGGTGCTTGAGTGGAACCAGATTGTTTCTCCCAAATAGCGCGCTGTCCCAGGAACCGGAAAAGGTGTAGTTCTATCACTTCCAAACAAACAACCATCCACAGGATAAACCCATGACATCCATCACCCAACTCACCCGCAGGCAGTTCCTCACCACGACCGTTTCCGCGGCCGCCGTCTCGCTGGTCGTTCCGCGTCTCGCGTTGGCCGCGCCGCGGCAGATGCAGATGAAGCTGAGCTTCATGACCTTCGTGTGCCCCACGTGGCCGATCGAAAAGATCGTCAAGTTCGCCAAGGAGGCTGGCTACGACGGCGTGGAAATCCGCGTGGACGCGAAACACAAACACGACATCTCTTCCAAGTCCTCCGCCGAGGTCCGGCGGCAGGCGAAGAAGATTTTCGCCGATGCGGGCGTGGAAATCTCTTCGGTGGCGACGTCGGTGCAGTTCGCAAGCCCCAAGCCGGAGGTCCTGAAGACGAATCTGGAATCGGCCAAGGCCAATCTCGAACTGGCGGCGGACCTGGGCGCGCCCGTCGTCAGGATGTTTGCGGGTGGCGGCATTCGCAGCCTCACGCCCGAGGCCGCGCGGCAGGTCGCTGCGGCTTTCGACGAGGTCGGCGAGCGCTCCAAGGGTTCCGGTTCCTGCCCGATCCTCGAATGCGGCCACGACATCATCAAGACTGCGAAGGAGGCAGGGGAAGTCATTCGCCAGGTGAAGACGAGCAACTTCGGCGCGTTGTGGAACACCTCGACGTTGGACGAAGAAACCCTTGTCGTCATGAAAGACCGCCTCCGTCACTTCCACGTCCACGATGAGGTGCTCGACCCGAACAACACCAACCTCGTCGGGCTTGCCCAGCGTGTGAAAAGCATCGGTTACCGCGGTTTCGTCTCGTTGGAGATCATCAAGAACAAAGACCTGCCGGAAGACCTCCTCAAGGAAGTTGCCACCCGGCTGAAGCGACAGATCGCCGAAGGTTCGAAGTAAGCGCATGAAAACCCCTCGATACTCAGTCATTCTGGTTCTCGCCTCGCTCATTCATCTCACGGCTCGCGCCGCGGACTATGACCTTGTCGTCTATGGTGGCACATCAGCGGGCGTGATCGCGGCGGTGCAGGCAACGAAGATGGGCAAGTCGGTCATCATCGTCTGCCCGGACAAACACCTCGGCGGCCTCTCCAGCGGCGGGCTGGGTTTCACCGACACGGGCAACAAGGCCGTCATCGGCGGATTGTCGCGCGATTTCTACCACCGCGTCTGGAAGCATTACGACACCGCCGCGGGGTGGAAGTGGCAGAAGAAGGAGGAGTACGGCAACAAGGGCCAGGGCACGCCCGCGATTGACGGCGAGCAGCGCACGATGTGGATCTTCGAGCCGCACGTCGCCGAGCAGGTGTTCGAGGATTACATCCGTGAGTTCAAGATCCCTGTGCGCCGCAATGAATGGCTGGATCGCGCCAAGGGCGTGAAGAAAGATGGCGCGCGGATTGTTTCGATCACGACGCTGAGCCGGAAGACTTACGCGGGGAAGATGTTCATTGACGCCACCTACGAGGGCGACCTGATGGCCGCCGCGGACGTGGATTATCACGTCGGGCGCGAGGCCCAGAGCGTCTATGGCGAGCAATGGAACGGCGTGCAAACCGGCGTGCTGCATCACCGGCACCATTTCGGCGCCTTGAAGACTCCCATCAGTCCCTACGTCGTGCCGGGCGACCCGAAGAGTGGTGTGCTGCCTCGCATCAGCGCCGAGCCGCCGGGCGCGTTTGGCGCCGGCGACAAACGCGTGCAGGCTTACTGCTTCCGAATGTGCCTGACGGACGATCCGCGAAATCGCATCGCGTTTCCGAAGCCGAAGGGTTACGACCCGAAACAATACGCGCTGCTGTTGCGCATCTTTGAAACGGGCTGGCGCGAGACGTTCGAAAAATTCGACCCGATCCCAAACCACAAGACGGACACGAACAACCACGGGCCGATGAGCACCGACAATATCGGCCGCAACTACGATTACCCCGACGGTTCTTACGAGCGCCGGCGCGAGATCCTCCGTGAGCATGAGACCTACCAGAAGGGCTGGCTCTGGTTCATCGCCAACGACCCGCGCGTGCCGAAGGATGTGCAAGAGGCCATGCAACGCTGGGGCCTGCCGAAGGACGAGTTCAAGGACAACGGCGGCTGGTCCCACCAGATCTACGTCCGCGAGGCGCGCCGGATGATCGGCAGCTTCGTGATGACCGAGAACGAACTGACGAAGAAGCGCCCGACGCCGGAATCAGTGGGCATGGGCAGCTACACCATCGACTCGCACAACGTGCAGCGTTACATCACGCCCGAGGGATGCGTGCAGAATGAGGGCGACATCGGTGTCTCCACCAAAGGCCCCTATGAAATTGCCTACGGGTCGCTCGTGCCGAAACGCGGCCAGGCCGACAACCTTCTCGTGCCCGTGTGCGTCTCCAGCTCGCACATCGCGTTCGGCTCCATTCGCATGGAACCGGTGTTCATGATTCTCGGCCAGTCGGCCGCAACCGCCGCATGCATGGCGCTGGACGCCGGCGCGCCGGTGCAACAGGTGGAGTATGCGAAGCTGCGCGAACGGCTGCTGAAGGATGGACAGGTATTGGAATGGAGACAAAAGCGATGAACAAGCGAAGACAATTCTCACGGCTCGCGAGCATGCTCGCGTTGTTGCTGGTGGCGGCGAGCGGAGTCCGCAGCGACGAAACCTACGACGTCGTCGTCGTTGGCGGCAGTTCCGGCGGCATCGGCGCGGCGTTGGGAGCGGCGCGAATGGGCGTGAAGGTTGCGCTGGTCGAGGACACGCCGGTGCTTGGCGGGATGCTCGCCAACGGCATCTCGAACATTGACTGCTACTCCTACGAATCGCTCAGCGGCGTGTTCGAGGAATTCCGCCGCGCGGTCCAGAAGCACTACGCGCCACAGATGGATGCGGACCCATTCTTCAAGCCGTGGAAGAAGGCGCCGAATCACATGGACGGACGCTCGTTCCAAGCCAACGAGCCGCGGTTGGGCGGCCGCTGGGAACCGCGCGTCGCGGACGCCATTTGGAAGGCGATGGCGGCGCGTCACGCCAACCTGAAGATTTACTATCGCCGCTTCGCCACGGAAGCGCTGAAGAACGGCAACCGCGTTGTCGGCGTCGTCACACAAACCGACGCGGGCGAACGGCTGGTGCTGCGCGCGCCGGTAATCGTGGACGCCACGCACGAGGCGGACATCGCGGCCTGGGCAGGCGTGCCGTATCGAGTCGGACGTGAGGCCCGCTCGCCGCTGGAGCCACACGCCGGGCAGGTGTTCTTTTTCAACAACACCGGCGAGTTTCTTCCCGGTTCCAACGGTCGCCAGGATCGCGCGGTGCCGTCGTATGGGCTGCGCTTGTGCATCAAGAACTACGCGCCGGGAGATGGCGACAGTCACCTCCTGAAGACGCCGCCGCCCGGTTACGATCCCGCCAAGTTCAAACACGCCGCCTTCGGCGGCCACCCGAGCATGCCGAACAAGAAGTCGGAGATGAACGTGAACCCCGTCGGCAACGAACTCCAGCAAATCAACTGGGTCTGGCCGGAGGGAACCCGCGCGGAGCGCAAGCGGCTTTACGAGACCTACAAGAACAACGCGCTGGCCTACCTCTATTATCTCCAGCACGAGAAGAAACTCACCCATCTCGGTTTGCCGAAGGATGAGTTTGCCGACAACGGCAACGTGCCATATCTGGTCTTCGTGCGCGAGGCGCGCCGCATCGAGGGTGAGGCCACCATGACCGAGGCTGACATCAACCCATTCGTCACTGGCCGGGGCTTGGAGCCGCAACTGCAGCCCGCAAGCGTCGGCATCGGCCACTACCCGATTGACGCCAAGCCGGTGCGGCCCAAGACCGACGTGGCCAAACCCGACAAGGGCGACGGCGATTTCTTTCTCGTCAATGTCGCCGTTGCGTTTCAGGTGCCTTACGGCGCCATCGTGCCGAAACGCGTGGATGGCCTGCTGGTGCCGGTGGGACTGTCGGCAACGCACGTCGCGTTTTCGGCCGTCCGCATGGACCCGACGTGGAACGTGTTGGGCCAGACCGCCGGCATCGCTGCCGCCCTAAGTGCCAAGCGCGGCATTGCTCCGCGCGCGTTGCCGGTGGACGACCTTCAGCGCGAGTTGGTAAAGCAGAAGGTGAAGCTGGCCTTCTTCTGGGACGTGGATGTCGACCGCGCCGACTTCGAGGCGATCCAGTTGCTCGCCGTGCGCGGCGCAGCACGTGCCGATGCCGAGCGTCGCTTCCGGCCCGACGATTCGCTGACGCGCGCGGAGGCCGTCGTGATGCTCTATCACGCGTTCAACCTCTGGCCGAGCGTCAGCAACGCCCACTTCACCGACGTGCCGTGGACGCACCCGGCATTTCGCGAGATCGAGACACTCTTCGACAACGGCGTCCTGCGCGCGCTCGGCGTCGAGCCGCGCTGGTCGGCGGCAGGCGGCTATAACGCTGGCAAACACTCCGGTTTCACTCAGAAACACCAGTTTGGCGCGCTCGAACCGGACAAGCCTGTCACGACCGCCGAACTCCACGACATGATTCGCATCATTGAATCGCGAACGATTTCGTCGCCGTCGCGCGTCGCGCCACAACAGGCGGCAACCAAGCCCTCCGCTGCGGGTGAATCGAAGCCACTGACCCGCGGTGAAGCCTGTCGTGTGGTGTGGCAGAAGATCGCGTCCGCAAAACCATGACGACGGACGTTTTCTGGCAGTGGGTCTGCGGCATTGCGGGCGCGTTGTTCATTGGCATCGCGAAAGCCGGCTTTGGTGGCGGACTGGGAATGCTGATCACGCCGCTGGCGGCGCTGGCGTTTCCAGCGCGCGAGGCGTTGGGGATCATCCTGCCGCTGTTGGTCGCCGGCGACGCGTTTTCGCTCTATCACTACTGGCGGAAATGGGACTCGCGCAATGTGCTCTGGCTGATGCCGGGCGCGCTTGTGGGCATTGCAGTGGGATTGACGTTGATCGGCAAGCTGGACGACCGCGGACTGCGTCAGTTCATCGGCGGTGTGGCGGTGGCGTTCATCGGCATCCAGTGGGTGCGCGACATGCTGGGGGCTCATCCGGAGCGATATCACCCGAAACACTGGCATGGGGCGCTGTTCGGGCTGGCGGCGGGCGTGACGACGACAATCGCCCACGCGGCCGGGCCGGTGGTGGCAATGTTCCTGATCCCACAGCGAATGACGAAGGAGTTTTTCGTGGGCACCACGGTGCTGGTGTTCGCGCTGATCAACTGGATCAAAATGCCGTTCTTCTTCTGGCAGGGCATCTGCACGGTCGAGACGCTCCAGCAGAGCCTCTGGCTGATGCCGGTCGTGCCGGTAGGCGTGTGGATCGGTGTCTGGTGCAACCGCAAACTGTCACCCGCGTGGTTTATGCGCGCGGTCTACGTCGTTGTGTTTGGCACGGGCGTGGAGTTGCTTTTCTTCTGAGTGCGCAGCGGTGCGGCCGCGACCCGCGCCGACCCGCCTAGCGGCTGGCCGGACGCGGGCTGATGAATTGCAGCGCGCGGTCCCAATCGAATGCCGCCAATGCGTCACGGCTCTCCTTATCCCTGAAGATGGCGACGACTCTGGGAACGAATAGCAGCTGAAATAGCGGCTCGTTTTTCTCGATAACCTTGTTGGCCTGGGGATCGTCCATCGCGTCGCGAATGGCTTTGCACGACATCAGGCGAAGCGCGTCGGGGTATAGCATGAACCGGCCGCGCTTATCCGGTGAATCGGCCAGCACACCGAGCAGCGCGGCGGCGCTGTAGAAACCCGGCGGCACCGGGTCGTAGCGGCTCAACTTCGACTTCCCTTTGTCATCCTCCATCTCCTTGACGAACACGCTGGAACGCAAGTCATTCCTGGCGTTGGTGACGAACGCCGCGAAGGTTCCATCCTGCGGCACGGATCGGCCCGGGGGCAGGGCGAGCGGCTGGAACAACCATGCGACGCAGCCCAGGAGCGACGTCACCCACAGAAACACAAACGCCACGACCAGCCCTTGAAGACAACCGATGAGAAGGCCGAGCTTCTTGTTGAAGCCAAACCCCCACGCGCCCGTTCCCCCGCTGCCGAAGATGCGGTTGACGATGCGGCCAGCGATGGAAATCACCAGCCAGATCACCGACGCCGCAATGCTCACGGCCACGCTGCGCTCCCAGACAGGGTTCTGCGTGAGGTAGGTTGCCACCATCGGCTCTAACAGGCTGCCCAACCGCGGCGACAAAAAGATCGCGCCCGCCAAAGCGGCCAGATTGGCGATGGCGCGAATCCCTCCGCGGAGGAAGCCTGCAACCGCCTGCCAGAGAATCAGGATTGCAGCAACGAAAGAAGCGCTCATGTCATTCTTCTGCCGCTCTAGCAGCACCGAACCATGTTGATCGGTCCACGATCTCCAAGCGCACCTGTCGCCGCCAACAGCCTGCGGCCAGCGCCCAACCTATGCTTTCTTCAACGCGGCGCGCACCTCTTCAAGATGACCGGCGGAACCGAGCATCTCGTTCTTGCCGGAGATCATCTTGGCGTACTCGCCGATGAACGGTTTGCCGAAATCGCGCAGGTCGAATTTCTCAGGCGTGTCGCGGAACAGCTCGCGATGCACACGGGTCCAGACCAACCGGCCGTCGGTGTCGATGTTCACCTTGCAGACGCCCATCTTGCCAGCCTTGGCCAGATCTTCCTCCGGCACGCCGCTGGAGTCCTTGATCTTGCCGCCGGCGGCGTTGATGCGGTCCACCTCCGACTTCGGGACGCTGGAGCTTCCGTGCAACACCATCGGGAAACCGGGCAACAGTTTCTTGATTTCCGTGACGACCTCGAAATGCAGGCCCAGCTTCTTGCCGGGTTCAGCCTTGAACTTGAATGCGCCATGGCTGGTGCCGATCGCAACCGCCAGCGAATCGCAACCACTCCGTTTGACGAAGTCCTCCGCCTCCGCCGGGTTGGTGAGCTTCACCGTACCGACCACGTGCTCCTCGACGCCGCCGAGCTGGCCGAGTTCCGCCTCGACGGAAATGCCCTTGGCATGCGCGCGATCCGCCACGCGCTTGGTGATGGCGATGTTCTGCTCGAACGACTCATGGCTCGCGTCAATCATCACCGAGCTGTAGAAGCCCGAGTCGATGCAGTCGTAGCAGGTCGCCTCGTCGCCGTGGTCCAGATGCACCGCAAAGATGGCCTCCGGGAAAACCTGGTCGGCGGCACGAATGATGGCCTCCAGAAAGCGCTTGTCGGTGTATTTGCGCGCGCCCTGGCTGATCTGGATGATGAACGGCGCTTTGCTCTCCAGGCAACCGCGGAAAAGGCCGACGGTTTGCTCCAGATTGTTGATGTTATAGGCGCCGACGGCATACTTGCCATAGGCGCATTTGAACAACTGTGCTGTCGTAACAATCATTGGTTTCTCCAAAACTAAGTTTATATGGCTGAAATCGGCGTGGAAACTACAGTCCAGTCCCGCCTCTGGCAACACGGAAATCAGTGTCTGGCCCGGATTGTTGATGCCTTTTGGGGTGCCGGTCAATCTCAATAAGTGCTTGCTTGTCGCCGACCACTCAGGCACTCAGGATGGAGTTGCCGTATTTTAGGAACCAAACAGATGAGTACAGCATATCAAATAGTCGTTTGTGGAAGCATCGTGCCCGACCCGTTACAGACGTTGGAACCGGTGGCAGGACCGGCCGGACCGGCGTTAAAGAATGAATTGATGTTGCCAGCCGTGCTGGACCCGTGGGCTGGCCACGCGTTGTTCGAGGCGGCGCATCTGGCTAAGAGCGCGCCCGGCAGCAAAGTCTGGCTCGTCAGCCTCGGACCGAAGGCAAAACTCCAGCAGGTCATGATGACCGTCGCGCAGAAGGTGCCTTTCGAACTGGTTGCGCTCGACGGGCCATCCGGTGGTTTCACCGAAGCCGCCGATGTCGCTGCGGCGCTGGCAGATGCGATTAAAACCATCCCTGGCCTCGACATGAAACGGCTGCTGGTATTTGGTGGCTGGGAATCGGCCTCGCGCGGCGCAGGCGCGACGATGCAGATCGTCGGCGAGCGGCTCGGCATCACCGACCAATTTCAAGGCGTGGACAAGCTCACCGTCGCGGCCGACGGCTCGCTGGAAATCCTCGAACGCATCGAAGGCGGCAAACACCAGGTTTCCACATGCGCCGCCCTGCCCGCGGTGTTCGGCTGGGCCACCGGCAATCTGCCGGAGCCGCCGAACAATCCACAGGTCGGCATGATGAACATGCGCACCGTGATGCCCGCGCTCCAGCGCGCCAAGCCGGCGAAGGTCGCGGCCGAGGGCGTGAAGTTTGTCAGCGTCACACTGCCGAAGCAGCAGCGCGACACGAAGATCGTCAAAGACGTGCCGCCCGAAGAAATCGCCAGGGAAATCGTGGCGTGGATTGCGAAGGATTAAGGAGGGGAAACGATCATGGAAACGATTTTGATTCTTGCTCACACGGAAACCGATGGCTCGCTCGCCAAGCCGGCGCTCGAAGCCCTCAGCGCTGCGAAGGCGCTCGGCGGCGCGCTCGTCGTTGGCCTCGTTGGCGAAAACGTCCAGGCGGCAGCGAATTGCATCGCCTCGTGCGGCGCGGCGAAGTTCCTCGGCGTCTCCGGCGCGGATTTCAGCCAGGCGCGCTACGCCACGGACGCAGCGGCGGCGGAAGCGATCTGCAAAGCAGCAGGCGCAACCATCGTCATCGCCCCGGCCACGTCGCGTTGGAACCGCGTGCTCGCCGGCGTCGCGCATCGGCTCGGCGGACGCACGGACACGCACGTCACGGCGGTGTCTGCCGCCAACGGGGTCGTCTCCATCAACCGCTGGTATTACCGCCAGCGCATGGAAGCGGTGCTCCAACGCGCGCAGCGACCGTGGGTCATCGCGCTCGAGGCCGGTTGTTGCGAGGCGTGGAAAGGCGCCGCCGGCTCCGCGAGTGTCGAGGTTGTCACCGTCAATCTGACCGACGCCTGCAAGCGGACAACCGTCACCGGCATCCGCGCGCCCGCGGCCGACCAGCAGACGATTCGCCCCGACGCCAACCTGCTCTTCGTCGCCGGCGCAGGCTGGACCAAGACGCAACCCGACGGCAAGGCCCATACTCCCGAAGCGGAGAAACTCATCCTCGATTTCCTGCGGTTGACGAAGGCGTCGCTCGGCAGCAGCAAGTCGCTCGTGGACCTCAGCGGCGAGGGGCAGGCGGTTCTGTCGTTCATGTCGCACTTGCATCAGATCGGCCAGACCGGCTCGACGCCGCGCCACCTGAAGGGCCTTTCCACGTGTTGCCACGGCGAGGAGCCGCACACGGTCGGCTGGCGCTTCGTCAACGAACGCCGCGCCATTGACCTCAACCCGAACTGCGGTTGGGCGCGCGGCAAGGCCGACGTGCTCTACGTCGCCGACGCCTTCGCCGTCATGGCCAAGGTTAATGAACTGATCGCCGCCGGAAAGTAGGGAGCCAACATGAATCCAGCCGATTACGAGAAACAGGCCGCACTGAACGCCGTCGCGCACATGGCCGCCGCGGCACGCACAGCGCCGAAGACGCGCGGCATGGACAACCTCTCCACCGTCATCATTGACGATCCGGACGTGAGGAAGATCGTGGCAGAGAAGATGAAGGAGATCGCCCAACGCGAAGACAGGCCGTTCTGCGAGCGCGACGCCAACTGCATCGCCCATTCACCGGCGATCCTCGTTGTGGGCGTCGCATCGAACCCCGCCGAACTCAACTGCGGCATGTGCGGCTGCGCAACGTGCGACGAACTGCGCGGCCAGCAGGGCGTCTGCGCCTTCAACTCCATCGACCTCGGCATCGCCATCGGCTCCGCCGCTGCGCTGGCCGCGCAGTTTCACCTGGACAATCGGGTGATGTATTCCATCGCCCGCGCCTGCATTGAGTTGAAGTTCTTTGGCGAGAACGTGAAACAGGCGCTCGCCATTCCGTTGAGCGTCACCGGTAAGAACCCGTTCTTCGACCGGAAGTAACCGCGCGTTTCGCGTTGCCGGAACTCTGTATGTCGCGGGCGATGCGTCGGGACCGAGGCTGAAGCGTTCCTGACAGGAGTTGAAGGATAGCCGGCTTCAGACCATCGCTCTTCAATTCTGCGGCTTCGCCAACAGGTGGTCGCGGAGGAACCTGACGAACGCTTGGCTGGCCGGTGGTTGCTCGCCGTCGGCGCTATGGCGATAGACGCACTCGATACCCAGCGCATCCATCCTTTCCTTCAGGATGTGGCCAAACTTCGGATGATGGATGCCCTGGCCCGGTTTGCAGTCCGCCGGCAATGGCTCGTCCGGCTCGCCGTAGAGCATCACCACCGGCGGATCATCCTTCGTCAGGTGCGTGATCGGAGAGGCATCGTCCATGATCTTCTTCACCTCCGGCTTCTCGAAATCTTCCTTCGAGTTAAGGCCGAACAGCTTCACCAACGCCGGATGCTCCCATGTCCGGCCGCCAATCCATTCGCGGATGACGAGCGGGTTGTAGCTCGGCTGCCCGCCCATGGAACCGGCGCACGTCAGTCGCGTGGACTGCTGTTCAACCGGGTCGCTGCTGTCAGGCTTGGCGAGATCGTCGTGAAAAGCCAGCCACATCGAAATACCCGCGCCCGCCGAGCCGCCAAAGGCTGCCACGCGTTTCGGGTCGATGTTCCACTCTTCCGCCTTGCTGCGCAGAAACTGGATGGCCCGCGCCCCGTCCAACATCGGCGCGGGATACGGCGCCTGCGTCGAGTAGCGATAATTGATGCTCGCCACGGAAATGCCGGCTTTAAGCAGGGATTCCATGTGGCCCGCGGTAACCTGCGCCTTGTCACCGGATATGAACCCGCCGCCGTGGATATGCACGGCCAGCGGCGCGGGCGCTTGCGTGTCAGCCTTCCAGAAGTTGAGCGTGTTTCGCTCGTGCGGCCCGTATTTCACGTCAGCAAACGTCGGCTTGCGAGCCGCGTGTACCGCTTTATTCTTTCCCATGCCAAGCTTCGCGCGCAATGCGCGCAACTCCTCGGTGCTCAGCTTGCCATCGCCGTTGGTGTCGGCTCTTGGGTATTGCTTCAACGACTGTTCGAGTTGCTTTGGGGACGGATCGGATTGCTGCGCGCCGGCGGATACGCTCACAAGCAGGCAAAGACACAGAACCTGAAAGCTGTGGATAAAACAAAATCGCGCTTTCACAGTACAGCCCGTTCCTGACCGTTTACTTTAAGCTATCTTACCGCTTCTGCAATCCTCTGTGGCAATTCCTTGATCGCGATGCGCTCCTGCTTGAGCGTGTCGCGGTCCCGCAGCGTGACGGTATCCTTCAACTCCGGGCCTTTTTCGCCGAGCGAGTCGAAGTCAATCGTCACGCAGAATGGCGTGCCGGCTTCGTCCTGGCGGCGATAGCGGCGGCCGATGGCGCCGGCCTCGTCGTAGAACGATACGAACTGACCGCGCAAGAGGTTGAAGACTTCCTTCGCCTTCTCCACGAGCTGCGGCTTGTTCTTCAGCAGCGGAAAGACAGCGACCTTCACCGGCGCGATGCGCGGGGCGAACCGCATGACGACGCGCGACTCGAAGCCGGCAGGCGGTTGCTTGCCGTGCTCGGCGGGGACGGGAGCGGAACCGGCGCTCTCGCTGGTCGGCGCCCATTCCTCATAGTAGGCGTTGCAGAGCAACGCCAGCGCGATGCGGTCCACGCCGGCAGAGGGTTCGATAACGTGGGGGATGTATCGCTGCTTCGTCTCGTCGTCGAAGTATTCCATGGACTTGCCGCTGTGCTTCTGGTGCTGGCTGAGGTCGAAATCGCCACGCGCAGCAATGCCTTCCAGCTCTTGCGAGCCGAACGGGAAGTCGAAATAAACATCCACGCAAGCGCTGGCGTAGTGGGCGAGTTCTTCCTTCTTGTAAACGTAGGGCTTCAGCTTGCTGGCAGGCAGGCCGATGGACTCATACCACTTCATCCGCTCCTTCACCCAATACTCGTGCCACTGCGCGTCGGTGCCGGGCTTGATGAAGAATTCCAGTTCCATCTGCTCGAACTCGCGCGAACGGAAGGTGAAATTGCGCGGATTGATCTCGTTGCGGAACGCCTTGCCGATCTGCGCAATGCCGAACGGCACCTTCTGGCGCGCGCAGGCGAGTACATTCTGGAACTGCGCGAAAATCGCTTGCGCGGTTTCGGGTCGCAGATAGGCGACGCTGGAGGCGTCTTCAACCGGACCGATGAAGGTCTTGAACATCAGGTTGAACGAACGCGGTTCGGTGAGTTGGTCACTGCCGCAGGCGGTGCACTTGGCGCCCGCAGGCAGTTTGAGCTGTTTCATCGCAGCACTGCCGGTCTCAATAGCTTCGAGTTTGAGTCCAAGCTCCTCGCAAAGCTGGTCGGCACGAAAGCGCTTCTTGCACGCCCTGCAGTCCACCATCGGGTCGGTGAATGAGTCCACGTGGCCGCTGGCCTTCCAGATGGACGGGTGCATGATGATGGTGGCTTCAAGACCGGCGACGTCGTCACGTTTCTGGACGACGTCCCGCCACCAGGCGTCCTTGACGTTGCGCTTCAGTTCACAGCCGAGCGGACCGTAGTCCCAAAAACCGTTGAGGCCCCCGTAGATTTCGGAGGATTGGAAGATGAAGCCGCGTCGTTTGCAAAGCGCGACGATTTTCTCCATCAGCGCATTCGTGGCTTTTTCCGCTGATTTTTCAGATGATTTATTGTCTGCCATAAGGGTGCGGACTATGGCGGAAAATGGGCGCGGAGTCTAGAGCGGAGAGTGGCAGGCTGCGGCTTACTGTTCGCCCAGCAGCCGTTTCAGTGTCGGCTCCATCTGTCCCGCCCAGATCGCGTAACCCTTCTCCGTCGGATGCAGGAAATCGCCCATCACGTCGCGCGAAATGGTGCCGTCGCGATTGACGAGATACGGACCGATGTCGAGAAAGGTGATGCCATCCTCAAAACCGAGCAGGGCGATGAGTTTATTGACCTCGCCGAGCTTGGCGCGCGTGGCGTCGGGCGTCTCGCCGCGCGGCATGATGGCGAGCAGCAGGATGTAGGTTCGCGACGAACGCGCGCGGATCTCGTCGCAGATGGCGCGGATGCCGGCAGCGATTTCGGCGGGCGTGTTAGTGCCGAGGTTATTGGTGCCGATGTGAATCACGGCCACTCTCGGCGAGGCGCCGTCGAGTTCACCGTGCTGCAGACGCCAGAGGACATTCTCCGTGCGGTCCCATCCAAAGCCGAGGTCAACCGCGTTGCGCGAGCCGTAGTATTTCTTCCAGACCCTCTCGCCGACGCGGCGCCAGTCGCAGGGCTCACCGCCGAAGAAGTGGGTGATGGAATCGCCGATGAAGACAATCCGAGGCTTGCGCTCACGGACCAGTGCGCACACAGCGGCGTGGCGCTTGGTCCAGTCGTAGCCCGGCCAGTCGCGGTTTTGCGTGACCGGCACGACGGAACTCGGCGGGCGCGGACCGACGCGGACGGCGTCAACCGTCGCTTCGGCAAGATCGCTTCGTTGCTGGCGGTCCTCGCTGAACGCGCGGGCTTTCACCGTGCCGCCATACGGCAGTTCAATCGGCGCGAGATACTGTCCCGCCTTGGGGGTCGGGTCGGAGCCGTCGAGCGAGTAACGGATGTGTGCGCCCGGCGTGGCGCAGGTCAGCGTAATTACGCCGCTAGCATCGCGCTGGATGACAGGCTTGTCGAGAGGCGCGGCCGTCTGCGCCGAAGAGAACGGCAGGCTGAGCAGCAGGGACGCGACGATGGAGAGGAGCTTCGGTTTCATGGCGGGCTAATTAGAACCACAAACGCCGTCTGTTTTCACCGCAAAAAGAAAGGCCGGTTCAAATCCTTCCCGGGGCAATTGCTCGTTTCTTCGTCGGCCAGATACGCAAACCGCTTTTCAGTGGAAAAACGTCTTCAGTGTTGACTTTTCCACCCCGGAAAGTCTAGCGTGGCGTACGGTGAACCAAGTTGCAAGGAGAGCGTTTATGAGAATGCGTTCATGGTTTTGGGTTGGCGGATTGGCTGTCGCGCTGGCGTGTCTTTCGACCACGCCCAGTGCATCGGGCGACGATGCTCTGCGACGGTTTGGCCGCGGCTTGGGTAATCTGGTGTGGGGTTGGTCGGACTTGCCGTTGACGATGCACCAAGAGGATGTTCTCAACGGCCCGGCGGCGGCTTTCTCCTATGGTATTGTCAAAGGTGCGGCTAAAGTCATCAGTCGCACTGCCGTGGGCATATACGAAACCGGTTTCTTCTACCTGCCATACCCGGATGCCTACTGGCCGATCATCAAGCCGGAATTCCCGCTCGACAGCTATAATCAGAACGTTCTGATGTATGAGTAGTTCTTCCTGCTGAACGAGACGGCAGAAGACGACAGGATTTGCGGTTACAGCAGGCGCGGGATTCTCATGAATCTCGCGCTTCTCGTGTCTGGCTGTGTTGGCGGACGACTTGGAGTGGACTCCGCCAGGTTTTTTTGGGAGGCATTTCATGAAACAACTGGCAATAGCGTTAGGTGTGATGACGATGGTTTTGGCTGGCTGTGAGAGTCCGCCGCCGCAGGGACCCAAATCGCTGCTGGAACAAACCACCATCACCGATCAATCCGGCACGCGCGTGGAAAGGGCCCCTTTCCTGACGCCGCAGGCTCCTCCGCCTCCTGTGCAATGAAAGATGGCCAGCCATGAATTGCCGCAAGACATCGGCACGACGATGGTGGGGTGTTGGATTGCTGTTGGCGGCGACGTTGGCGCTGCGGGCGGATGTGATCGTTCTGAAGAACGGCACGCTGCTGCTGGGCCGCGCCGTCGGAACGACGGCTGACAGCGTTTCAATACAGGTTGGCGCGGCAGGCACTGTGACCGTGCGGAGGAGCGATATCCAGCGGCTCATTGCTTGTCCGCCCGAGGAGAACCCAGACAGTTACCTCAAGGCCGCACAGCGAGCCGGCCGCGCCGGGTGGTCTGCGGAAGCATTCGCCTGCTATGAGAAATCCGCTGCCGTCGAGCCGGCCACCGCCGTCGTCGCCCAGTCGGAGCGCGTCGCGCTCCAGCAACGCGTGCTAGCCGAGGCGCGGGCAAGAGCGAAGGCTGGTGGTCAGGCTCCTGGCGACATTGACCAGCGGCGCACCGAAGCGCAAAAGCTGATCGCTGAGGGCGAGGCGATGTTGCAGGCGGCGCAGTTGGCGGCCAACTACGATGCGAAGAATCGCGGCCCAACAGCACGCCTCCTTCAAGCGCAAGGCAAGGCCAACATCGAAATCGCGCAAGCGAAGATTGACGAAGGCAAGGCGATGTTGGAAAAAATCGAGAAGATGTTGGCGCCGACTCCACCACCTCCACCGCCCCCGCCACCTTCAACGTCGGAACAAGTCACCCAGTGGGCCTGGCTGATTGGTATCGTCGTGGTTGTGTTGACCGTCTTGCGGTTTGTGCTGGCTCCGTTCTTCTCCCGCCGTTGAACCAAGCTGTCGTTCACCTTTCGCGCAACGGTTTCGCGACGGCTGCAATACGGTTTTATCGCTCAGCGTCGTCAGAGTTGGTTCCGAGAACAATGCGATAGACCGCCTCCGTTTGACGCGCCACTTGTTGCGGATCCCACAGCCGTCGCGCCTTTTCCACCGCAGCCAAACCCATGCGGGTGCGCAGCGGCTCATCAGCCAGCAGCCGCTCGATGGCCGCCGCCAACGATTCCGGGTTGGCGGACGGCACGAGCAGACCGGTCTGTCCGTCGTCCACCAATTCGGGCAACGAGCCGACCCGGCTGGCCACGACGGGTCGGCCAATCGCCATGGCCTCGGCGACCATGTTGCAGAACATCTCGTGTAACGAAGGCACGACCACAATGCTGGCTTGGGCTATTTCGAGGGCCATGTTTTCCGGACGTTGGAAGCCCCGGAATTCGACGACCTCCTCCAGACGCAGCGCGCGGATTTGTTCGCGGATGGACTTATAGTAGCCTTCGCTGCCGCGACCGGGGACACCCACGACCACCAACTTCACGCCCGGCCGGCGCATCCGAAGCTGATCCAGAGCGGTCACCAGATATTGCAGTCCCTTCACCGGCGCGATGATGCCGCCAAACAACAACCGTTGCGGTTCGCTGGGGGTGGCGCGGACGGTGTCCTCGAAAAACGCCGGGTTCATCGCGTTGGGGATGCGATGAATCTGCGCCTGCGGCGCCAGCGGGGCCACCGACTCGGCCACGTGCCCGCTCTTGGCGATGATGTGGCGGACACGGCGCAAACACCATTGTTCCCACACCTGCATCAGGCGCATCCGCGAGAACAGCGGCGTATTCACATGCCGGGCAATCTTGAACTGCAACCCCTGCATCGTCATCACCATGGGATAGCCGCTTTTCAGCGCGGCAATCGTATAGACGTCTTCCGTGCCGTGCGAATGGACCAGATCGGGTTGAATGCGCCGCAGCGCCCGGTGCAGCCGCTCGCAGTCGAATACAAACAACGTCGCCGCCCGCAGCCGACGCGGGCAACGCAGGAAATGCAGCCGCACGCCCTGGCTTTCGGCCTCCATGTCGTGATCGATCTCGTCGGTTTGAGTGACGACGTGGACTTCGATCGTGCCGAGCCGGGCCAGCGCGTGCGCCAGGTTAACCACCCACGGCGAGGGATGCCGTCCCACGTCCGGTCGGTAGCCCGGCCGGCCTTCCAGCGCCCACGTGGCATAGTTGGAGAGGATCGCGACTTTCACGTTGCTCATCCTAAAACGCCGCGTCCAGATAACGGCGCATCCACCATTCCGCCACCGTTAGCATCCAGAGTTTTGACCAATTTCTCGGACGCTCCGCAAATTGACGACGAACGACGGCCACCGCTTCGGGCCGGAACAGGCCGCGTTTGCGCACGGCCTCGTCGCTCGTGGCGTCGTCCACGCGATCACTCAACTCGTTTTGCATCCAC
The DNA here is from genome assembly GCA_016235595.1 of Verrucomicrobiota bacterium. Classification (GTDB taxonomy): domain Bacteria; phylum Verrucomicrobiota; class Verrucomicrobiia; order CAIQCK01; family CAIQCK01; genus CAIQCK01. Next base: position 185,688 of record JACRJX010000029.1, on the reverse strand, counting down.
GCGCTGATCGGCATATGAAAGAAGGCTTTGCGCCGGTGCAGAATGGAAGGAGGCACGAGGTCCGTGACGGCGGCGGCCAGCAGTGGTTTGGCAGCTTTCCCATCGCCCAACTTGAACTCTCCGGGCAGGCGACTGACGAATCCCACCAGCTTGTGGTCGAGAAAAGGTGGTCGTACTTCCAGCGCGTGGGTCATGCTCATAGCGTCCATGTCGCGCAGCAACATGGGCGTCATATAGCGTTCGATTTCTATCTTTGTGAGAATGTTGGCCACGTCAGCATTTGCTGCCGTGCCTTGGGAGTCGACCGTAAGCTCGTCAAAGGAGGAGAATCGCCGCGCTGTTGTTCCTGTCAACTCAGCGCGTTGATCAGCTCCAAACATCGTCCGGGTCCGTTTGTAAAGCTCCTCCAAGCTGTAGGGAGCCAGTTCCAAAGCCGCCACCCACGGACTTAGCCGGTGCAATCGGCCCAGCCGAAGGTTGCGTGGCAGTCGCTTCAGAACCGGGAATCGCGCCTGCAGTTGTGTGGCGCGGATGGTGGCAAGCGTATGCGGATAGCCGAGAAACAACTCGTCGCCACCCACGCCCGACAGCGCCACGGTCACACGCTGTCGAGTGATCTTGCTGACGAGGTAGCTGTTCAGGCCATCCACGCTTGGCCGGTCCAGATGCCAGATGAAATTGTCGAACTCTCGCGCCACATCCGCGCCATTGACGATCGCCTCCGTGTGGTCGCAGCCGAAATGTTCCGCCGCTATCCGCGCGTATTTCAGTTCGTTGAACGCCGCGCCTTCCGAACCGTAACCGATACAGACCGTGCGGATGGGCTGATCCACCATGCGGCTCATCAGTCCTACGATGACCGTCGAATCCAGACCGCCGCTGAGAAACGCTCCCAGCGGCACGTCGCTGATCATGTGCAACCGGACGGATTCCTCCAGCAGCGCCCGCAACTGCCTCACGACCTCCTGCTGCCATTCGATCTTTGACCGGCCTGCGGGCTGCGGTGCGGTTTCCGCCGGCAGTTGCCAGTAACGTTCGATCACCGGTGCGCCGCCGTTTTCAACCGTCAGCGTATGTCCCGCTGGCAGCATATTGACGCCTTGGATCATCGTCCATGGGGCGCGCACGCAACCAAACGTGAGATAGCGGTTGAGGGCATCTGTATCCAGATGGCGTTCCACCAGTCCGCTGGCCAGCACACTCTTGATCTCGGAGCCCAACACCAGCTTCCCGCCAGCGCAATGCCAGTAGAGCGGCTTGATGCCCAGGCGGTCGCGCGCCATCCACAGCCGCCCGCGTCCCGCGTCCCAGATGGCGAACGCAAACATGCCGCGAAGTCTTTCAACGCAGCGCGTGCCCCACTCCTCATAGGCGTGGATGATGACCTCCGTGTCCGTGGCGCTGCAGAATCGGTGCCGGCCCTCCAGTTCCCTGCGCAATTCAGCAAAGTTGTAAATCTCACCGTTGAACACGATGCAGACCGAGCGGTCCTCATTGAACATCGGCTGATGGCCGCGCGGCGACAGGTCGAGAATGCTCAGCCGCCGGAAAGCGAGAGAGACCGCCGGCGTTTCGGGCCGCCCGCCCGCCGCTGGTCGCGCCGGGAAGATTTCAATCCCCTCATCGTCAGGTCCGCGATGCGCAATGGCCGCCGCCATCCGCTGCGCTCGCTCGCGGTCCGCCAATCCAAGAATGCCAGCGATGCCACACATAGTCAGTGAGTTGCTAGTCGTTCCCGATAATGAGCAATGAGTGCTTTGTCCCGCCAGCCCGCTCGCAAGGTGCATGGCAAGGCGATCAAGTTCCATCCGATGGCCGCCAAGGCCAACGCGGTGTTCACCGGCCATTTACCAGGCCGATAACGCATCAGCGTATAGTCGCTGCTCACACTCTCCAATCGCAGAAAAGGATTGCAGGCCCGGTTCAGCACGGTCTTGACGACCAGCAACCCTGCCCCAACGCCGTCCATCTTGAAGGTCATGCGGATCGCGTTGCGCATCTGCAAATAAGAACGTTTGTAGATGACCCGGCTCATTGTTCCTTCAGCGAGATGCCAGATCGGCACGTTGATTTCTGCCATCTGCATCCCGGCAAGCTTTGCGCGCTTCTCGAAATCGGTTTCCTCGGCGTAAATCCAGTAGGTTTCATCAAACAACCCCAAATCTCTGAATACTTCAGCGTCGCAGAACATGGCGCAGCCGGTGACATCATCAACAGGTCGGACTGCAATAGGTGCCAGTCGTTGGCACGCTTGCTCATACGCCGCCCGGGAAACCTCCTGGTTGAAAAGATGGAAACCGATAATACGGTCTTGAGGGGTTGCTTGAGCATGGGCCACCGCCTGGCGAACCCATGACGGATGGGGTTGAATGTCGTTGTTAGCCAAAACGATGTAACGGTGGCGTTTCGACAGTGCGTAGCGGATGCCGATGTTGTTGCCGCCAGCCCACGCCAGGTTCTTGGCTGAGCGGAGCAGCGTCACCTGCGGCCAGCGCGCGCGCAGCCAGCCGCACGAGTCGTCCGACGAGGCATTGTCCACCACCACCAGTTCCAGCGGTTTGTAGTCAGTCTTCGCAATCAACGGCAGAAACCGGCCGAGCAGCTTGCGTCCGTTGTAATTCAGGATGACTACGCACACCGAAGGTGCGTCTGCTGAAGATGATGGTTTGTTGTTCGTTGGGTCCACCACGCGTTGTTTCCGATTATCCAGAACCCAACTCTATAAGTGGTTGAGCCATTGGGCAAGCGCAGAGAGGTAAAACCCTCGCGCCGCATCACCGCTGGCGCGCGGAGGATCGTTCCAGCATGAGCACCGCCCCGCCGCCGGGCGGCAGCTCCAGCGGAAAGCTCGTCGAAAGCTCTGTCAACTCGCGTGGCAACGGATGAGCGCCGCCGTCGGCGCTGAGATTCAGCACGCGGCTGTATGGGTCGTTGGCGATGACGAACGTCTTCACCGGCACGTAAGGCGAGAGATTGATCGCGACGGAGAAAAACGTCCGCGGATTCTCCGTCGGTCGCCAGTCGAGGTAGAGGTTGCGCTCGGGCGATTCGATCTCACGCTTCACGCGCTCATGAAGCTTCCACGGCCAGTAATCGCGAAGCTGCTTCACCTCGCCGAATGGCACGAGCGACACGACGATTTCGCCGCGGCCATGTTGCATCCGGATCGCCAGCGGCGCGCCTGCGTCATCAGAGGCCATGATCACGCAGCCGGCTTTCAGCCTCGACACGTCCACGCGCCAGCGCCACGCCGTTTTCTGGTTTTCCATGCGCGCGTCATCCACGCCGAATGCTTCCCACATCAGCCGCGCCAACCGCCGGCCCCACGGATCGAACAACCCCGGCGGCCCGGAACAGAGCAGCGTGCCGCCGTTCTCCACCCACACCAGCAGCGCGTCCTGCAGCCAGTTCGGCAGATAGGTCGCGCCGCCAAGCGCCAGCACGCCATAATCGGCAGATGCCTTCGGATAATCGCGGAACATCTCCTCGTAGATCACCGCCGGCTGCCAGCCGTCACCCCAGAATCGCTCGAAGAACCGGTTCTCTTCGCGTTCCGCTGCCGCGTTCATCAGCCGCGATGACGCCGAGCACACCACGCCCAGCTTTGGGCTCGCGCGTCGCGTTGCTGCGAACACCGGCCACAAGGGCCGGGTCTGGCGCGCGGTTTCTTCCACCGCCGGCTCCGCCGCTGGCAGGCTGACGCCGTCCTTGCCGGCGGCCAGTTGCAGCCAGAGGTTGCGCGATGCGACGGCGTCGAGCCAGCGCGCGGCCGGCCCGCGCAGCCAGCGCCCTTCCGGCGCGCTCCAGTCAAACGAATCCGCCCAGAGCCGCCGGTTGATCTGCGTGGCGAGAGTCGAGACCAGCGTCCGGGTCTCGCCACCGCTGAGGAACTCGCGCGAATCGCCTCCGCCGTCGGCCAGCGAGTAGTGCGAGCAGCCGACGGTGCGCTGAATGGCGCAGTAATCGAGCGGCCGTTCGCGCCATGCCTCGCCGGCCAGCCGCTCCAGTCGCATCAGCAAATAAGCGCGCGGCGCCCCGCGGCGGGCCGCCTGCATTGCCTCGCGCAGCGTTCGCGTCACCGACTCCTGCCAGAACGTGACGGCGTCACGCCACGCTGCGGCTTGTGCGGCGCCCGGCCAGACGACGTCATCGAACCGTTTCAGCTTGGTGTCCCAGCGGCCGTTCAGATCGCCGACGGTGGCGTAGGTGTTTGTCAGCCAACTGCGAAACGCCTGAAGTTTGAGCGGTGAGCCGGCGGTGATCGGTGGAACGGAAAGGGAAAAGGAAATGCCGATCCAATTCGTCTGGCTCTTCAGTACCGCGGTTTGGGTTTCAATGCCCCGCACGAAGTTCGTGCGAGCTGACGAGTCGAACAGCACGTCATCGCCAAGCGGCAGCGCAAGTCGCGCGAGCAGGTTGGTGCCGACGGCGATGCGAAATCTCTCAACAATGAGGTTCTGCGGAAAAATCTGGCCGAGGCTGACACGAAGCTGCGGAATCGGTTGCGGGCTGGAGCGTTCGACCGGTTCGGCAGGTGGCGCATTCGTCAAGAGCCGGATGTCGGCGAGATGGAATCGCGCCTGGCGCGAGTCCGCGCCATCGATGCCGCGAGGCTGGTCGAGGCCGATGGCCAGCGACCGGAGCCGCGAAAGATCGAGCGGGCCGGCGCTGGAAAGGTCCACGTTGAAGTCGTTCCATCCTGGCGCGCCGAGCGCGAGCGGTGACGCGGCGACGAAGCGATGGCCGGCCTGATCAATGAGCGCGAGGTTCAGCGGCGTCTCGAACGCTCCTTCAGCGAGCGCGCGGATGCGCAGCGTGGTGAAGCCACTCCAGTTGGTGTGCGCCAGCGCCAGCGTCGCCCAACGCGGTTCGTTTCCGCTCAGCGGCAGAACCATTCGCAACGCGATGGCAGATTGGTTGCCGACGGCGACAAACGCGGTGCCGCCGACACGCGCGCGGCCGGTGCCCGTCCAGTTCTGCGCCTTCGTCGCTTCGTCGAGAATGAGTGATTGCGCGCAGGCGGAGTGAGCGAGGAGGAAAAGACAAAGAGAAGCGCAGCGCAGTTGTTCCTTCAACCACGGCGGGCAGCGTGGCACGCCGCCCCTGCCGGTCATGTCCATGTTCATCCGTGGCTTCAAGTCGCGCCAGTGGGTTACGAGACGTTCAGTTCCTTCTTGATGCCGAACTTCTCCATGCGCTTGCGCAGCGTGGCCCGGGTGATGCCGAGGAGTTTGGCCGCCTGGACCTGGTTGCCATTGGTTTCCGTCAGCGCGCGGCGGATGAGTTCGCGCTCGACCCAGGGGATGATCTTGAGTTGGGACTGCCGGTGCGCGTTCTCAAACAGGACGCGGGCGGCTTCGTTGATGGCGGCTTCCGGCGTTACAGGCGCGGGCGCGGTCGGCACGGCGACGACCGGTGCAGTGGCGGCCGGCGCGACGGTTCGCATTACTTCGGCAGGCAGATCGTTCGGCAGAACGTAATCGCCCTTGGCCATGATGGCGGCGCGATGGACGACGTTTTCGAGTTCACGGACGTTGCCGGGCCACGCGTAATCTTCCAGCGCGCGCAGTGTGTCGGGCGCGACACCACGGATGCTGCTCTTGCCAGCTTCGCCGAGGCGTTGCAGAAAATAGTCCGTCAGCACCGGGATGTCTTCGCGGCGCTCGCGCAACGGCGGCAGGTGGACACGCACGACGTTGAGCCGATAGTAGAGGTCTTCGCGGAATTGTTTCGCGGAGACGAGTTGCTCCAACGGTTTGTTGGTGGCGGCGATGACGCGCACGTCGGCGCGCAACGTCTGCGAGCCACCGACACGCTGGAATTCGCCGTTTTGCAGGAGGCGCAGGATCTTGCTCTGCGTCAGCAGCGGCATATCGCCGATCTCGTCGAGAAAGAGCGTGCCACCGTCGCATTGCTCGAACTTGCCGATGCGTTGCTGGCTGGCGCCGGTGAATGCGCCGCGCTCGTGGCCGAAGAGTTCGCTTTCCAGGAGCTGCTCCGGTATGGCGGCGCAGTTGATGGCCATGAAGACCTTGTCGGCGCGCGGACTGTGGTGGTAGAGGGCGCGGGCGACGAGTTCCTTGCCGGTGCCGCTTTCGCCGGTGATGAGGACGGTGGCGTCACTGTGCGCGACCTGGCCGATGCGTTTGAAGACGGTCTGCATCGCCTCGGAACGGCCGACGATGCCCTCAGTGTGGTCCTCAGACCGGAGGAGTGGCTCGTAGGAGACGACTTGCCGCATGTCGCGCGCAGTCTTGAGCGCGGAGTCAATCAGCGCTTTCACCTTCGGCACGTCGAACGGCTTCAAGATGTAATCGAACGCGCCGCGTTTCATCGCCTCGATGGCGGTCTGCGAGGTGCCGTAGGCGGTCATGAGGATGACCATTGCCTTGGGATCAATCTGGCGGAACTGCGTCAGTCCATCGAGGCCGCTCTCGCCGCCGAGGCGGATATCGCAGATCGTCACGTCGGGCTTCTCCCGGCGGAAAATCTGGATGCCTTCAGCCAGTGAAGCGGCAGTAAGCACCTGTCGCTCCGGCGATTCGAGGTTCCGCCGGAACGAATAGAGCATGTCTTGCGCGTCGTCTATGACCAGAATTTTTTCCATGACCGGGTCGGGTTCGTGCCGTATGGTGTCGCGGCTTTTTGCGCCGATTTCACCGGCCGGAAGTCTAAAAGTCGCGCGGAACGAAGTAAATTGAATTCATGAACAGAGGCCGTCGATGAAATGGTCGTTGACCATCGCCAGGGCGTTCGGCATCCGCATCCGGGTGCATTTTACGTTCCTGCTGTTGATGCTCTGGGTCGTCGTGGAAGAGCGTGCGGCAGCGGGCTGGGGCGCGGCAGCGTGGGGTGTGGCGTTCATCGTGGCAACCTTCACGTGTGTGTTGCTGCACGAACTGGGCCACAGCGTGGTGGCGCAACGGTTCGGCGTGAAGGTGAGTTCCATCACATTGTTGCCGATCGGCGGCGTGGCGGCGTTGCGCTCGATTCCGCAGAAGCCGGCGCATGAGATTGCCATCACCGTGGCTGGACCGCTGGTGAACGTGCTGATCTTCGCCGGGCTCTACGTCATTTACTGTTGGGCTCCTGATCGAGTGCCTTATTTCCCTGGATTGGTATTGATTCCCGGATTGCCGATGGATTGGGGGGGGCTGATTGGAGTTTTGTTGCTTGTGAACAAATGGATGATTGCATTCAACCTCATCCCTGCCTACCCGATGGACGGCGGCCGTTTGCTCCGTGCGATACTGGCAAGGTGGTTGCCGTATACGCGTGCAACGGCTATCGCAACAACCATCGGACAGGTGATTGCAGGTATTTTCATTATGTACGGATTGTGCAAAGAGGGCTGGACCCTCTTGGCAGTCATTGGTGTGTTGATTTTCCTCGCGGCCGGTGCCGAGGGGAAAGCCTCCCGCTTGCGTGGCACGTTGCAGGACGTGGAGGTGGGGAAGATCATGACGCCGGTCTTTGTGACCGTCGGGCCAGATAGCACGGTGGACGACTGCGCGCCGTGGATTTTCCAACGCGGCCAGGACGATTTCCCCGTGGTGGCCGACGGCCGGCTCTTGGGACTGCTGACGCGCGACGCGGTGCTGGAGGCGGCGCAGCGGGACGGATCGAGGCGCGCGGCGGAACTGATGACGACGGATTTCTGCCGCACGCGGCCGGACGCGCAGGTGGCGGGAGTGTATGATGTGATGCAGACCAGTGGACAACGCACTGTGCCGGTGATGGACGGCGACCAACTCGTGGGACTGCTGACGCTCGACAACATCAACCGGTACTTCATGTTCCGTTCATCCGGTGCGGCGCGGAAGAGCGCACAGGCATAATCGGGCGGCACAGCCTTGACTTTGCCGTGGCCTGCCGCAACGCTTCGCTTACTGCTATGAAACGAATCGGCGTCTATACCAGCGGGGGCGATGCGCCGGGCATGAATGCCTGCATTCGCGCCATCGTCCGCACAGCCATCACGCGTGGTCTCGAAGTCACCGGCATCGAAGGCGGCTACGCCGGCATGATCGCGGCGAAGTTCCTGCCCATGAACATGCGTTCGGTTTCCAACATCATTTGCCGCGGCGGCACGATGCTGAAAAGCTCACGTTGCCCGGAGTTCAAGACACAGGAAGGCAGGGCACGGGCGGCGGCGAATCTGCGCGCGGCGGGCGTGGATGGCCTCATCGGCATCGGCGGCAACGGCACTTCCGAGGGCGCGCACAATCTCTGGCTGCAGGAGCGCTTGCCGATCGTCATTTGCGCATCAACGATTGATAACGATCTCTATGGCACCGACTACACGCTCGGCTTCGACACCGCGATGAACACCGCGTTGGAGGCGATTGACCGCCTGCGCGACACTGCCGCCGCACACGACCGCACGTCGTTCATCGAAGTCATGGGCCGCAACAACGGTTACCTTGCGCTCTACGCAGGCCTCGCGGGCGGCGCGGAGGAGATTGTCATACCCGAAGTGCCGACCGACGTGGACGCGCTCTGCCAACGGCTGCTCGACGCACAAAAGCGCGGCAAGACCAGCAGCATCGTCGTCGTTGCCGAAGGCCCTGTCACCGGCGGTGTCGTGGCGCTTGCCGAGAAAGTCAGCGCCCGCACCCATCTCGATGTGCGCGTCACCGTGCTCGGCCACGTCCAGCGCGGCGGTTCTCCGAACGCCCGGGACCGCATCAACGGCAGCCGCCTCGGCGCGGCGGCGGTTGATGCATTGCTCGCCGGCGAAACCGACAAACTCGTCGGCCTCGTCAACGGCCAACAGCATTTGACGTCACTGGAAGACGCCTACACAAAGAAGAAACCGATTGATCAGAAGATCATGGATCTCGCCTACATCCTGGCGAGGTAGCGAAGTCTGTTTTGATCTGCGGGTTCACCGGCAATCAGGATCACGCAAGTGAGGCGAGGCGCAAGGGACATCCTCAGCGCGGCCTCGCAACGCACGATGCAGCGAGCGAAACCTCACAGTCGGGTTGTTGCCGAGAATGCTGGACGATATGGCCTGCCGGTCGGATAATCCCCCCACCATGATGCGCCAACACCGACAGAATCACCCCTCCCGGTTGTTCGTCTTCAACCTCGTTCTTACGATGACCCTCCTCACCACTGCCGTTGGCCGTGGTGCGGAACTCCCCTTCGTCCGCGTCAGCCCGCGCGACGTGCGCTACCTCGAACTGACCGACGGCAAACCTTATGTGCCGATCGGCCTGAACATGGTCCATCCCGACGCTCGCGCGGACGACGAGGCCGGCGGGCTGGCGTGCATGGAGCGTTGGTTTGAAAATCTCTCGAAGAACGGTGGCAACTACACGCGCATCTGGCTCAGCAGCGGCTTCTTCGACGTCGAGGACAAGCACAGCGGCGTCTATGACGAGGCGAAGGCGAGGCGGATTGAAGCGCTGCTGTCGCTCGCCCGCAAATATGGCATCCGCCTGAAACTCTGCCTCGAACACTTCCGCTCGCTCGATCCCAAGTATCACCAGAAGTGGGCCGCGAAACCGCTCCATCTCATTACCAACGGCGGTCCAGCCGCCAACACGGCCGATTTCATTGAGGGCGAACGCAGCCGTGCACAGTTCAAGCGGAAGCTGGCGTGGTATGCGCAACGGTTCGGCGGGCGGCCGGAAATTTTTGGATGGGAGTTGTGGAACGAAGTCAACTGCGTGGCGGGCGGCGATGTGCTGGCATGGAGCGAGGTAATGCTCGCGGAACTGCACCGGCTGTTTCCGCACAACCTCGCGTTGCAAAGCCTCGGCAGCTACGACAGCGACTGGGGGCTAAAACCCTACCAGCGCCTCAGCACCATGCCCGGCAACGACGTTGCACAGGTGCACCGTTATCTCGACTGCGGCGCGAAGTATGAAATCTGCCACGGTCCCGTGGACGTGTTCGCCGCCGACTCGGTGAAGATATTGCTCGGCCACAGACCGGGCCGGCCGGTCATGCTCGCCGAGAGCGGCGCGGTCGAGCCGCGGCACGCAGGGCCGTTCAAGCTCTACGCGAAGGACACTGCCGGCATCATCCTCCACGATGTGCTTTTCGCGCCGTTCTTCGCCGGCGCGGCCGGGCCGGGCCATTGCTGGCACTGGAACCAATATGTGGACCGCAACAACCTCTGGCATCATTTCGCCCGCTTTGCCGCCGTTGTCAAAGACCTCGATCCGCCCGCCGAGAACTTTCAGCCGATGCAGCTTCAGCATCCGCGACTGCGCGTCTACGTGCTCAAGGGCAAACACACGCTGTTGGTCTGGTGCCGAGATTCGCAAAACGACTGGCGCAGCGAACTGGCGGACGGCAAAGCTCCGGAAACGCTCAACGGCGTAAAGCTGGACTTGTCGGAAACGATGGCCGGAATCAAGCCGGCGAGCACGAAGACCTACGACCCGTGGAAGGATCAGTGGAGCAGCGCAAAGCTCTCCGGCAACACTGTAACGCTGCCAGCGTTCAGCCGCTCGGTCGTCATTCGGATGAGCGTGCGGAAGGAATAGAGTACTACCACGTGCAACCGTTCGGGTCATTTCTGCGGCGGGCGTTTATCCTGTCTGTCATCGTCTCGTCGGCATTGGCTGGCGATGCGTCATTGTCGAAACTGGAGCGATCCTACTGGTTGCACGCGTCGCTGGCGTCGCAGCCGCAGCGCGGCTACTGGGGCATGGATTTCCCCGCAGCCGCGCAGCCCACGGAGAAAGAAATCCAAAACGCAGCCCGCTTGCTGGCTGGCGACTACGCGGCCAACCGGCTCTATCTCATCTATCACAACGAGCTTTCGCCCGCCGCCGCCGAGCAGGTCTTTGCGTTGTGGCGGCGGCATTGTCCGCCGGGGGTCGAGATCGTGCCGACGCTGGTGCTGCGCGCTTACGACAAACAAAAGAGCGAGGTGTTCTCCGCCGACGAACTGGGCCGGCTGGCCGGCTTTTTCAAACGCGCCATCAATCCGGCGCGCATCGCGATCTACGACGTTTACGCGGGACGCGACCAGGGCGCCGGATTGACGACGTTGTCACGCGAGTTTCCCGGCGGCCTGATTCGCGTTGGCGCGCAACCGGACGAAACCATCGCGCCGCCGTTCGCATCCGCCGTGCAGGACACGTGGAGCGGATTCTGCCACGGCAAGACCAATGACGATTGGCAGCAGCCCGGCTTCGGCGCACAAACGCTGCGGCAGTGGGTCGGGAAACGCAACGGTGGCCGGCAGCCCGTGGCGTGGGATTTGATCGTGGTGGCGTGGGATTACTCTGCGACGAAGCGCGGCGAATATCCCGGCTACGACGATGCACGCAAGAACATGCCGTTGCCCGCCGGCCGGAACGCGCTCGCGGCGCGGGAGATTCTGCGCTCCGCCAATCCCGGCGTGCTGGCCGGTTTCAGCAGCGACCTCTTCATCCTCCACGTCAACTCCCGCAGCACACCCCACGACGGGCCGTCCGGCGGTTTCTACGAAACGCTCAAGCGCGGCGAAGTCTATCGCGGTTACTACGCAGTCCCTTTCAACGAAATCACCGCCTTTTTTCGCGAACTGAAGCAGGGCGGAGAGTCCAAGCAGTAATCAACAGCCCGGCCTTGCCGGCGGAAGTTGAAGCGCGTACTATTCGCGGGCGGAATCCAAAGGAGTTTGTTCATGCTGGGAGTTTTCAGCTTCGAAGTCTTTCTCGGTCGCGGCGCGAAGGCACAAGGCGACGGCGCACCCGCTGGCGGAACGTTTGAGTGTGCCGGGGCGTGGGGCTGATTGGAATACCAGGAGAGGTTATGACGATTCTCTTAGATTTTGACGGCACTCTGGTTGATCAACATCGCAAGCAAGCTTTTGAGAAGCTGGTTCGGTGTGCGGTTTGTCCGCCTCATTGTCGGGATTCAAGGTGGAAACGAAAGCTTGCTGCGCGCCTTTTACGAGATGACAAAAGGCTCTGCGCGCACACAATTTATGATCGTCGAACGCTTTTTCGACTTCACGCAAAATACTTCCCACACCTATCCCCCGGCACATTATGCGAGAGATTTTGGAATGAGGTGCAGAGAACCCAAAAAGTCCGCCGGGGCTTTATCACGCTCTTGAAGGAATGGAGAAAACAACGGCATACACTGGTTTGGGCTACCGATACCGATGGACCTGGAGGCAACAAGCTTCGGCGCGTTATGGATCCAGAGTTGCGATTATCAGGCTTTTTCGGGAAAAACGTGTTCATCGGTTCTGAAGGTGGGGTGCCCCCAAAAGGGGATCCGCGGTTTGTTGACCACATGCTCCGAGAACTCGGCATCAACGCTGAGCATGAAAGGCGCAACTGTGTCATGATAGGTGATAAAGTGGGCAGTGATCTTTTGCCATCGGCTGCGGCTGGCATATCCTCCATCCTAATCCGGAACCAGGATTACAGAGGAAAGTGGCCAGCCGAGGTGAAAAAAATGGCGGAGTTGAAGAAGGCCATTCAGTCACTGCAGGTGAGTGTCTTCGTAAGCTACTGTCATAGGGATAAACATCTGGTGGCCAAGATGGAAAACGAACTGAAGGGGACAAGGGTACACTTCTGGCGGGATGCGAGGGATGTTCACGAAGGTGATCGTTTTGTGCCGAAGATTGCTGATGCAATCCGGACACAAAAAGCGGTGCTCGTGGTATTGACCGAGAACTCAGTCACAGCACCATGGGTGAAGTTTGAAGTCGGTCAGGCAGTCTATTACGAGGTTACCCAAAACAAGCGTGTATTTACAGTCCTTGCGGGCAAGGTTCGAAATGCCGATATTCCTGGACCACTGGTTGGTCTCGTGTCTGCCGATCTCCGTGGGAGGAAGTTCAAGGCCGGAATGCGACAACTGCGAAATGCGATGAATAGCCTTGGGCGAGATTGACAACCAACATGGCGTCTTCTTGAGTTTTATATAAGGGGAAAACAGGTCCTGTTTTATGCTCGAGCGATTCCAATATGACGTGTTCCTCAGCCACAGCGCGAGGGACAAGGCGGTGGTGCTGCCGTTGGCGGAGCGGTTGCGGAAGGACGGGCTGAAGGTGTGGTTCGATGAATGGGTGCTCAAGCCCGGCGACAGCATCCCGGCGAAGATCGAGGAAGGGCTGGAGCACTCGCGCGTGCTGGTGCTCTGCATGTCGGCCAATGCGTTCGGCTCGGACTGGGCGCAGTTAGAGGCGGGCACGTTTCGGTTTCGCGACCCGCTGAACCGGGAGCGCCGCTTCATTCCCCTGCGGCTTGACGAAGCGGAGATTGTAGGTTCGCTCAAGCAATTTTCTTACCTCGATTGGCACCGGGAAGAGAACCGGGAACAAGAGTATGCAAAACTCCTCAAGGCGTGCCGGCAATCAGCGAAGCCGCAGATGGTGAATGCCGAGGCTGAGAGCGAGCAGGAGGCGGAACAGATCATCCAACTCGACAGTTGGGCTGCAGTTAAGGCCTACGCTTTCAGTCCGGATGGAACGCGCGCCCTCACCGCTGCCCAAGATAAGACTGTGCGTCTATGGGACATCCCGACGGGCCAGTGGCTACAGACTTTCAAAGGCCATCGAGACACAGTCTATTGCGTTGCGTGGAGCGCTGATCAACGCCGCATGCTCTCTGGCGCGGATGACGAAACTTTACGCCTGTGGGATGTAAATACGGGAGGCTGCTTGCGAGTGTTCAGAGATTTTATGGGTGGCGTCAACTCTGTGGCTTGGGGGGCAGACAACCGCTGCGCCCTCTCTGGTAGCGATGACGGCACCGTGCGGCTGTGGGATCTTGAGAGCGGCCGGTGCCTGCGCGTTCTCGAGGGCCATGAATTGAGAGTTTGGAGCGTGGCGTGGAGTTCTGATCAACGTCATGCTCTCTCGGGTTCGGACGACAACACATTGCGACTTTGGGATCTGGAGACTGGATGTTGCCTCCGCGTGCTTGAAGGCCACACAGATATCGTCAGGGGTGTAGCATGGAGTGCTGATCAACGCCGTGTTCTATCAGGATCAAGAGACCACACTTTGCGACTATGGGATCTTGACACTGGACGTTGCCTGCGCGTGCTCGAAGGCCACTCGGACATTGTGTTTAGCGTGGTGTGGCACCCCGATGAGAACCTCGCTGTTTCCGGATCCTTTGATAGGACCTTGCGAGTGTGGAATGTGCAAACAGGCCAATGTCTGTGTGTGCTTAAGGGACATAGCAGAGACATTCGGGGGCTATTTTGGATCACCAATCGATGCCGCGCCTTCTCCGGTGACAGCAAGGGCGGCATCCGGGTGTGGAATCTGTCGGAATTTGCGACCGAGACGCGAGCACTGAAAGTCACTGTTCCGGCCATGCCGTTTGCGCCAGACCAAGTCCAATACACGAATGCCAAAGTCCTCCTCGTGGGCGAGAGCGGTGTGGGCAAGACGGGGCTTTCCAACTACCTCGCCCACGGCATCAAGGTCGAGGACGACAAGCCACTTCCTTCCACCGACGGCGCTTGGGCAACGCACTGGCCGTTGAAGCACGACAAGGAGAAAGCCGGCGTGGAGCGCGAGATCTGGCTGTGGGATTTCGCGGGGCAGGTGGATTACCGGCTGGTGCATCAGCTATACATGGATAACACCGCAGCGGCGGTGCTGGTTTTCAATCCGCAGAACGAGAATCCTTTTGAGGGGTTGGGGCATTGGGATCGTGACCTACAGAAGGCAGCACGGAAACCGTTTGCCAAGCTGCTCGCCGCTGCGCGCGTGGATCGCGGCGGGCTTGTGGTCAGCGCCGCCAGCATGAAGAAGTTCATGAAGGAACGCGGCTTCCTCGGCCCGCTGCATGTGACGAGCGCGAAGACCGGAGAAGGTTGCAACCAACTCCGCGAAGCCATCGTGGAGGCCATTGATTGGAAGAGCATCCCGGAGACAACGTCACCCGCGCTTTATCACCGACTAAAGCAGGAAATCCTGAGCCTGCGCGACAGCGGCCTGATCCTGATCCGCTTGGCCGAATTGAAGCAACGGATGGAGATGACGCTGCGCGGGGAGAATTTCGAACTGGCGGAGTTGGAGGCGGTTGTGAGCCTGCTGGCCGGGCCGGGCATGATACGGCGGCTGGACTTTGGCGGCTTTATCCTGCTGCGGCCAGAGGTGCTCAGTCGCTACGCCGCCACCGTGGTCCGGAAGGTGCGGAAGCATCCGCAGGAGTTGGGCTGCATCAACGAAAACGAATTGCTGGCAGGGGATTTGGATTACCAGGATTTCAAGCGTCTGCCGCGCGAGGACGAGGCGGTGGTGTTGCGCACCCTGTTGGAAACCTTCATCAGTCGGGCGTGGTGTCTGCGTCAACCATGCGATGGCTCGGCGATGCTGACATTTCCGAGTTACTTCCGGCGCGAGCGGAAGGAGCAACCGAGTCACCCCAGCGTGCTGGTGACGTATCGTTTCGATGGCCCGGCGGACGACATCTACGCGACGCTGGTGGTGCGGCTGCATCACACGGTGGCGTTTCAAAGCACGGACTTCTGGAAGTCGGCAGCGGATTTTAAGACGCAGACCGGGACGAAGTTGGGATTCACGCTGACGCGGGAAACGGAGGGCAGCTCGCGGCTGGAGGTCTATTTTGAACCCGACGTAGACGGAAACTCGCGCGTGCTGTTCTTGCGTTACGTGCATGATCACCTCATGCAGCACTCGCAAAACGTGGCGCGACTGAGGCGCTATTTCTGCGGAGACAAGAAGTGCGACGCCTTCGGGCAGGCATTTGGCGACCAGGCGAAGATCGCCAAGGCGCTGGCTCCCGGCGGCAAGGGAAAGGTTTTCTGTCCGGATTGCGGCAAACCGATCCTGCTGCGGGATGTGATCGAGGAAAAGTTCGACTCGCCGGCGGTGAAGGAGCAGGTGCGCGAGATGCAGAGCGAAGGGCAGGCGGTGATTGACAACGAGAGCCGCGAGTTGCTGGCGGTGCATCACACGGGATTCATCGTGGCCGAAGCCGGGCAAATCTATCGCGGCTACACGAATAGCGATCACGGGATTGATGGCGAGATCGAGTTCAAGGACGACCATGGCCGCGCCTCCGGGAAGCGTCTTTATGTGCAACTCAAGTCCGGCGATTCCTACCTCAAGAAACGCCAGCGCGATGGCGCGGAGGTGTTCCAGATCAAGAACCCGCGCTGGGCCGATTACTGGCAGCAGCAGGCATACGCCGTCATGTTGGTCATCCGCACGTCGGATGGCGAAATCCGCTGGATGGACGTGAGCGCCTACCTCAAACGCGAAAGCGCCGGCGGGAAGACGGTGAGGCAGATTGTTTTCGAGGGCGAGCGGTTCGATGCGGTGAGTGTGCAGAATTGGCGGAAGAGGGTGCTGAGCGGCGGAATGGGGAAGACAGGATGAACAGGATTTACAGGATGGTTGAAGATCGGCGGGTCAGGTCGGATTCGTCGACATCCTGTCCATCCTGTTAATCCTGTCCTCTCCGAAAAGCAGTGAGTATTGGCAAGCGCGGCTACTGATAGAGCCGGGTTCGCACGCCGTCCGGTCTGAGGAGATCGAGTTCGTCTTCCCGAACCTTCATGACCGATAAGTCGTATAGCTGAAAACTGGCATGGGCCGCGGCTTTCTGGTAATGGAGCGAATATGACTCGACTCACCTTTGGTTTGCGGACGGCGGCGTGGGTTTCGACGGTCGTCGCGTCACTCGTTTTTGCTGGCGATCTCAACGCCGCGCAAAAACCCGCGGCCAAACCCTCTGCCAAACTCGCCACCGCGCAAATGCCGGAGACGTTTCCGGGACCGATGCTTTCACGGTTCCTCGACGGGCCGATGAAGGGCGTGGAGGAGATTGTGTTCGCCGTGCGCGTGCCGGGTCGCGATCACTGGTATGTGACGTTTGGCAACTACGCGGACGATTCGGAATACGCGCAGCGGCTCGGTTTCAAGAAGGAGGAGGGAGTTCATTGGGGCTACAGCGAAGGCGGGCGGCTCTGCCGGAAGAATCTCCGCACCGGCAAGGTGACGACGATTTTCGAGGACATGAAGGGCGGGGTGCGCGATCCGCAGCTCAGCTACGACGGCAAGAAGATCCTTTTCGCCTATCGCAAGGGCGGCACGCATCCGTTTCACCTCTGCGAGATCAACGTGGACGGCAGCGGCATGCGCCAGCTCACGGACGGTACTGACGACGACATCGAGCCGACGTATTGCCCGGACGGCAGCATCGTCTTCTGTTCGTCGCGCTGCCGGCGGTTCGTGAACTGTTGGTACACGCGGGTCGCTACGCTCTACCGTTGCGACGCTGACGGCGGCAACGTGCGAATGCTCTCCACCAACAACGATCACGACAACACGCCGTGGATGCTGCCCGACGGCCGTTTGATCTACATGCGCTGGGAATACGTGGACCGCAGCCAGGTGCATTTTCACCATCTCTGGACGACGAATCCCGACGGCACGGGCCAGACGGTGTTCTATGGAAACATGGCCGGTGGCATCGCGATGCTGGACGCAAAGCCGATCCCCGGCACCGTCAAGATCGTTGCGTCGTTCTCGCCGGGTCACGGCCGGCCGGAACATCTTGGCCCGATCACGATCGTGGACCCGCGATTCGGCCCGGACGACCCGCAGGGCGCGCGCACGGTCAGCAAGACCGGCGATTGGAAAGACCCGTATGCGTTCAGCGAGGACTGCTTCCTCGTCGCGAATCCGAAAGGACTGTTCGTGATGGACGGCGATGGCAACGTGGAGATGATCCACCAACTGCCGGAGTCCGAGCGTGCGCAGTTCCAGTGTCACGAGCCGCGACCGGTCCAGTCCCGGGAGCGCGAGCCGATCATTCCGTCGCGCGTGGATCTCAGCGCGCCGACCGGGCGGCTTTTCCTGGAGGACGTCTATCACGGCCGCAACATGGCGGGCGTCGAGCGCGGCTCGGTGAAAAAGCTGCTCGTGCTCCAACAATTGCCGAAGCCGGTGAACTTCTCCGGCGGCATGGAACCGCTCACCATCGGCGGTTCGTTCACGCTGGCGGAAATCGTCAGCGAAGCGCCGGTGGAGGCAGACGGCTCGGCGTTTCTGGAAGTGCCGGCGATGCGGTCGCTGTTTGTTGTCGCGCTCGACAAGAACGACATGGCGGTGAAACGGATGCACAGCTTCGTTACCGTCCAGCCCGGCGAGACCGTGGGCTGCGTCGGCTGCCACGAAAACCGCCAGAGCGCGGCGCTGCCGGTGCGCGCGTCGTTGCTGGCGATGAAACGGCCGCCCAGCCCGGTGCAGCCCATTCGCGACGTGCCGTCGGTGATCGATTTCCCGCGCGACATCCAGCCGATCCTGGACCGGCACTGTGTGCAATGCCACAACACCGACCGGCGTGAGGCGAAAGTGGACCTCACCGGTGACAAGACCGCGATGTATTGCATCAGCTACTGGACCATCACGATGCGTGGGCTGATCTCCGACGCGCGCAACGAGCCGTTTGCCAACCGCGCGCCCTATTCCTATGGCAGCGCTGCGAGCCGGTTGCTGAAACTCGCCGACGGCAGTCATCACGACGCGAAGCTCAGCGACCTGGAGCGGAAAACACTGCGGCTTTGGATCGAAACCAGCGCCACCTATCCCGGCACCTACGCCTCGCTTGGCTGTGGCTCCTACCCGGTGCATGTGCCGTACGGGACGATGATGAAACGCTGCGGCGAGTGCCATCGCGGCAAAGATCACGACCGCCGCGGCAAGGAGTTCACGACGCTCGTCATGGGGGCCGTGCACGGCCACCGCCTCGAACCGATTGAAAACATTTCGCGACCGGAGAAATCCCTCATCATTCGCGCCCCGCTGGCAAAAGCCGCCGGCGGCCTGCAGCTCTGTGGCAAACCCGTGTTCGCGGACACCAACGACCCGCTCTATCGCGAAATGCTTGGCGCGCTGCACAATGCGCACGACCGGTTGATGGCTGGCAAGCGGTTCGACATGCCCGGCTTCCGTCCGAATGAGCATTACATCCGCGAAATGCAGCGGTTTGGCATTCTGCCGAAGAACCTCGGTCCGAACGATCCGATTGACGTTTACGCCACTGACCGCGCTTATTGGAACTCGTTCTATCATCAGCCGGTTGCTACCGTCGCCCGCTAGCCCGTGAATGGCACAACAATGCCGCGAGCCACCATGAACAACACTTTCGCAAACAAAACCGCCACGATGCTGGCTCTGGCCGCGATGGCTCTCGCCGTTTCCTGCGGCCAGCCCACCGAGCCTTCTCGCGAGACCGCCAGCGCGCCCGCCGCCGCGACCACTGCTGGTTACCAACCGCTCGTGGGTCGTTGGGCCAGGACCGACGGCGACTACATGATCGAGATCAAGAGCATCACCGCCGACGGCAAGGTGGAGGCCGGCTATCTCAACCCGCGCCCGATCCACGTGGCGCGCGCCGAGGCATCTCGCGACGGCGGCGTGCTGAGGTTGTTCATGGAACTGCGCGACGCAGGCTATCCCGGTTGCCTTTACAAGCTCACGCTCGACAAATCCGCCCGCCTGCTGACCGGCACCTATTTTCAAGCAGCCCAGAACCAGACCTACGAAGTGACATTCCAGAAAGCGCAGTAACCCGCTGGTGCCCCTACAACGAAGCGGTCCGCCCCGCGGATCAGCGTCAACTCATCGCATCGCTCGCTACTCTCCCGTAACAGAACGGCGGAATTCTTTCTTGGCGGCTTGGTGGGATTTGTCGGCGAGCATGCGCTGTTTGGACCGGCGGCTGCGCCGGCGTTTCTGGCGGCGGATTTTCTCGGCGGCGGCGCGGTCCGCGTCCACATAACCCTTCTGGAGCGCTTCGATCTTGTCGAGCAGGAGCCGGCGGGCGAGAAAGCGGTTGAGGCCCTGCTGGCGCGTGGTCTGGCATTTGACCTGAAGACGCGTGGGACGGTGGATCAATTGCACACAGGTGGCGCATTTGTTGACGTTCTGCCCGCCGTGGCCGCCGCTGTGGATGAAGGTCTCCTCAATGTCGGCTTCGCGCACGCCAAGCGTGCTCATGCGTTGAACGAGCTGGGTTTCCTTTTCCGGGCTGACGGGAAATGCGCTCATGGCGTCAGCGTAGCGTCTCTGCGGCGAATTCGCCAGCTTGTCCAAAACGCTTGTGGTTGAGTGCTGCGCTGCTATAACTCAACGATATGGCAACCGTTCCTTCCAGTAGCTCAGGGGCCGTCCGATTGTTCCGGTTTGCGGGGATAGACGTATTCCTGCATTGGTCGTGGTTTCTGGTTGCAATGATCGAGATTGATAGCCGATCGAAACACTATTCGTCGCTGCTGTGGAACACGCTGGAATATCTGGCGCTGTTCGCAATCGTGCTGCTCCATGAGTTCGGCCACTCGCTGGCGTGCCGGCAGGTGGGCGGCCAGGCGGATCGGATCGTGCTTTGGCCGCTGGGCGGCGTGGCGTTTGTCAGCCCGCCGCCGCGTCCCGGCGCGACGCTCTGGAGCATCGCGGCGGGACCGCTGGTCAACGTGGTGCTCTTTCCTGTCCTGACCGGCCTTCTCATGCTGAGCCAGTCGTCCGGATGGTTCGAGACCTCGCCGGATGCTTACAGGCTGTTGACGGCGATCTGGTATATCAACGTCGGCCTGCTGATCTTCAACATACTGCCGATCTATCCGCTCGATGGCGGGCAGATTCTGCAATCGCTGCTCTGGTTCGTGTTGGGGCGCGGTCGCAGCCTGATGGTGGCTGCGATCATCGGGCTCATTGGCGTGGCGGGAATGGTGTGGCTCGCCATCGTCAACCAGTCGATCTGGACCGGCAACCACTCGATCTGGATCATCGTTGTGGCAGGTTTCATTCTGCTCAACTGTTGGGGAGGATTAAGACAAGCTCAATTATACCTGCGGCTGGCGAAGATGCCGCGGCGAATGGGGTTTGCCTGTCCGGCGTGCAAGAACGCGCCGCTGACGGGCGAGTTCTGGGGATGCGGCAACTGCCAGCAGGCTTTCGACGCGTTCGAGACGCGCGGGGAGTGCCCGCGTTGTGGCGCACAGTTCCCGGAGATGTACTGTCCCGAATGTGGCGCATCACATCCGATCAACGAGTGGGCCAACGGTACGTCCACTTAGCCGGGAAACGGTTCCAAGCAGACATGAGGTGAACACCATGAAAAAGCAAACGCACACGCTTCGCGCGGACGGTGGTGGCAGGCCAACTTCGCGCCGGCAATTTCTGCTGGCAGCGGGTGGCGGGTTGGGTTTGTCGGCGCTCAGGCCCTCGCAGGCCGGCGGCGCGGAGAAACAGAAGCCGCGCGTGGCGGGCAGCCACGTCGTCATTCCCGAACGCAAAGTGCCTGTGCTCGCCGAGGCCGACGTGGTCGTCTGTGGCGGCGGCACGGCGGGCATCTCTGCGGCGTGTTGCGCGGCGCGGCATGGCGCGAAAGTGGTCCTCTTGGAGCGCTGGCCGAGCCTCGGCGGCATGGCCACCAACGCGCTGGTCAATATCTGGCACACCAGCGACCGGAAAAAACAGGTCATCCACGGTTTCGCCCAGGAGGCGATTGATCGCGCCGGGGAGTTCATCCACCGCTACGCTGACTATCCCAAGCGGCCGGAAACGCATTGGTTCGACCCCGAAGGCATGCGCGTCGTTTTCTGGCAGATGCTCCGCGACCGGAGCGTGCGCACGATCTGCAACGTGACCGCCATCGAATCCATTGTCGAGGATGGACGCGTCCACGCTGTGCTCGCGGACACGAAGACCGGGCGCAAGGCCGTGCGCGGGAGGATTTTCATTGATGCCACGGGCGACGGCGACATCGCGGCCAACGCGGGCGTGCCATTCGATTTTGGACGCGAGGGCGACGGACGTGTCCAGGGCATGACGATGATGTTCGAGCTGCGCGGTGTGGACGTGGCGGCTGTCCGTGCCGCTCCTCGCGAGCAGGCGGCGCGCGTCCTGAAGATGATGCAGGAGTTGCGCGACCAGGGCAAATTCCCGCAGTTCAACGAGCGCCACGCCATGCACTATCTGCGGGCGGGCTCCAACGGCCTCTACAATATGTGCCCCGCCACTGGCAATCCGTTGAACGAGGAGGAACTGACACGACTTTCATCAGAAGCCCGCGGGCACGTCTATCAATACCGCGACCTTTGGCGGCGCGAGATGCCGGGCTTTGCACAAGCCGAAATCGTGCAGATGGGCTGCGGCATCGGCATCCGCGAATCGCGGCGTATCCGCGGCCTGAAGACACTCGACGGCCGGATGGTCGTCAAGGCCGTCAAGCAAACCGATGCCATCGGCCACGGTTTCTGGATGATAGACATTCACGACCCGAAAGGTACTGGCTACACCACGCACAGTGACCAGAAGACAGAGATGATGCCGCCCGTGGGCGAGAGTTATCATATTCCGCTGGGCATCTGCCTCAACGCGCAGATTCCGAATCTCGCCGTCGTGGGCCGCTGTGCCTCGTCCACGCACGAGGGGCTTGCCTCGGTGCGGCTCCAGTCGCACTGCATGGTGATGGGTCAGGGCGTCGGTACCTGCGCTGCGCTCGCGCTTAACACAGGCGTGGACATGGCGAAGTTCGACACCGGCAAACTCCAGACGCAGTTGCGGAAAGACGGCGCGTATTTGGAAGACGTACCGCAAGGTTGATGAGTCTCCTCAGGCCCGGGCACCGGACCGACATGGGAACGAGCCGGGAAATCCGCAGTTGAAAATCGGAGCAGCCGCGGGTTTGATGAGCACATGACGACAACCAAGGTATCCCTCCTCATCGCCCCACTGCTGGCATCGCTGATCACACTGCATGCGGCTGAGATTTTTGTGTCGCCAGACGGCAACGACGCCAATCCCGGCACGAAGGCCAAACCCTTCGCGACATTGGAGCGCGCGCGCGACGCGGCCCGACAATCCAAGGCCCGGAATCCAAAATCCAAAATCGAGGTGGTGTTGCGCGGTGGGACGTATGAACTGGCGCGTCCGTTCATATTGACAGCGGAGGATTCCGGCAGCGCCAAGGCGCCAATAGTGTATCGCGCGCGCAAGGGAGAACAGGTGCGCATCAGCGGCGGCAAGACCGTGACCGGCTGGAAGCCGGTGACCGATACCGCGATGTTGAACCGGCTCGATCCAGTGGCGCGCGGGCAGGTGATGCAGGCTGATTTGCGCGCCCTCGGCGTCACGGACTATGGCCAGATGGGCGGCGGATTCTCACTCGGTGGCGGACCTGGGCTGGAGCTTTTCTTCAAGGATCAGCCGATGACGCTGGCCCGATATCCCAACGACGGGTTCATCAAGATCACCAATGTGCTTGGTCAGACCGTGCGCGACGTGCGCGGCACCAAAGGCTGCAACGAAGGCGTGTTTTCCTACGACGGCGACCGGCCGCAGCGATGGGTCGGCGACAAGAACGCGTGGGTGCTCGGCTATTGGTTCTGGGATTGGGCCGAGGGACGGCATCGCATCGAGGCCATCGACGCAGAGAAAAAAATCATAACGCTTGCGAAGCCTTACCACAGTTATGGCTATCGCAAGGGCCAGTGGTTCTACGGCTTCAACCTGTTCTGCGAAATTGACCAGCCCGGCGAGTGGTATCTCGACCGCGATGCCGGCACGCTCTACTTCTGGCCGCCCGCCGCCATCGAGAAAAGCTGCGCGACGGTGTCAGTAATCTCCAACCTCGTGACAATGACCAGCGCGTCGCATGTGACGCTGCGTGGGCTGACGTTCGAGGCAGCGCGCAACGACGCGATCATCATGAAAGGCTGCACGAACAGCCTCATTGCCGGCTGCACCATCCGCAACGTCGGCAGTTGGGCGGTGCGCGTGGGTGACGGCCAGAACAGCGGCGTCGTGGGTTGCGACATCTACGCCACCGGCGACGGCGGCATCGGCATCAGCGGCGGCAACATGAAGACGCTCGCGCCCGCCGGCCTCTACGCGGAGAACAACCACGTCCATCACTGGAGCCGTTGGAACCGGATGTATCGGCCGGCGATCATGGTCACGGGCGTTGGCAACCGCGCCGCGCACAACTTGTTGGAGAACTCGCCGCATACGGCCATCGGTTTCGGTGGCAATGACCATGTCATCGAGTTCAACGAGATCCACAGTGTCTGCTACGAGAGCAACGACGCCGGCGCCATCTATTCCGGACGCAACTGGACCATGCGCGGCACGGTCATCCGCCATAACTATCTCCACCACATCAACGGTTTCGAAGGACGCGGCTGCGTCGGCGTGTATCTCGACGATATGTATTGCGGCACCACCATCGCCAGCAACCTCTTCTACAAGGTCACACGCGCCGCGTTCATCGGCGGCGGCCATGACAATACCATCGAGAACAACATCTTCGTGGACTGCAAACCCGCCGTCCACGTGGACGCGCGCGGCATGGGTTGGGCGCACGCGATGCCGGAGGGCCTCATCAAGGAAGGCCGTGAAAAAGGCACGCTCAATGGCATCCGTTTCGCCGAGCCACCCTACAGCACGCGCTATCCGAAACTCATCGGCATCCTCGACAACGACCCCGCCTCGCCCACCGGCAGCCTCGTCGCCCGCAACGTCTGCTGGGGCGGCAAGTGGGACGGCATGGAGAAGAAGGCGAAACCGTTCGTCACGCTTCAGGACAACCTGATCGACGCTGACCCGCGCTTCGTGAACGCTGCGAAGCTGAACTTCCAACTGCGCAATGATTCGCCTGCTTTCAAGCTCGGCTTCAAGCGGTTCCCCATCGAAAAGATCGGCCTCTACCGCAGCGCCGACCGCGCCTCGTGGCCGGTGAAGCACAGCGTCCGGCCGATGGTGGAGCCGCCGGCAAAACCGCAGAAATGACGAGAGTTTCTCGGCAGCGAACCGCGCTACAGTGCCAAAGGAATCATCCATGAACCCGTCCCTGACCCGCCGTGAGATATTTGGCACGCTGGCCGCGTGTGCCACCGCCACCCTCGCCATGCCGGCTGCCGCCGCGTCGCGCGTGGAGCGCGATTTCAAAATCACCAAGCGCCGCATTCGCCAATCCATCATGGGCTGGTGTTTCAATCCGATGCCGACCGAGGAACTGGCGAAGCATTGCCGCGACATCGGGCTGGAGGCGATGGAGGGCATTGGCGCTCAGCACTACCCGATGGTGCGCCAGCTCGGACTGAAGATCTCGCTCGTCGGCAGCCACGGATTTTCGCGCGGGCCGCTCAACCCGGCCAACCACGAGTTCTGCCTGAAGAAACTGCGCGATGGCATTGACCTCGCCGTCGCGAACGGCTGCGAGAACGTCATCACCTTCACCGGCATGAGAGAGAAAGGCATCACCGACGAACAGGCAGCGAGGAACTGCATCGAGTGCTGGAAACAGGTGATCGCTTACGCGGAGGAGAAGAAGGTGAACCTCTGCCTCGAACACCTGAACACCCGCGACAACACCCACCCGATGAAGGGCCATCCCGGCTACTTCGGCGACAACGTGGATTTCTGCGTCGAACTGATCCGGCGAGTGGATTCGCCGCGGATGAAGCTGTTGTTTGACATCTACCACGTCCAAATCATGAACGGCGACGTCATCCGCCGGCTGCGGCAATACAAGGATGTCATCGGGCATATCCACACCGCCGGCGTGCCCGGCCGCGGCGAACTGGACGAGACGCAGGAGATCAATTATCCCGCCGTGATGAAGGCGATCGTGGAGATCGGCTACAAGGGTTTTGTCGCGCAGGAGTTCATCCCGACGTGGCCCGACAAGCTCGAAGCGTTGCGCCACGCGGCGAAGGTTTGTGACGTGTAGACCGGCTGCTGGTGAGTGAAACTGAATGCCAGCCAGGAGGCGGGCAACGTCACGAAACTGGAAATCGCCTCGACGATTGACGGTAAATGGCGGATGCTTGGTTCTTCGACTAAAAGACTGGTCTAGCCCGAAACGAAGCGCGGCGAGAAGTTGGAAATGAACTCGTGAAAGGAAGAACGACCATGAACAGAGCCATCCTGAGCCTGCTCGTCTTTGCACTGTCGTGTGTGCCACACGCATCGGCACTGACCTCCCCCGGCGCTGCGGGTGAGGTCATGCCGAAGGACCTCGGTTTCGAGGAGATCGTTTTCGTCAAACGCAAGCCCTACTCCTCGGACCACTACTACACCGACATCAACAACGGGACCAGCCCCGACCGGTTCGTTGCGGCCAACGGCATCTACATCTACAACCTGCGCACCAAATCCGAGCGGCCGGTCGTCACGGCCGCCGACATGCCAGGCGGCAAGGGCTTCATCGGCAAGATCAGCCTGTCGTTCGACGCCAAGAAGATCGTCTTCGATTTCCGCCAGGACCCCGGCGCCGGTTTCCGCGTCTGGGAAGTCAGAACCGACGGCACGAGATTGCGCCAGATCTCACAGCCGCCCAAGGACGAAGCGGAGAAAGCAGCGCGATGGCGCGCGGGCTGGCACACCGACGACATCCATCCCTGCTACCTGCCCGATGGCAGAATCATTTTCTCCTCGACGCGTTGCGAGCACACGATCCTGTGCGGCGGCTCGGCGAGCCTCGTTGCGCCGGGACTGCACCGGATGGATGCCGACGGCGGCAACGTCGAGCAGCTCACGCGCAGCCCCGTCAGCGAGTTCTGTCCAGTGGTGCTCGATGACGGCCGGGTGATGTATCACCGCTGGGAATATGTGGACAAGGGTGCCCGCGTGGCCAAGACCGTCTGGGCGATGAACCCTGACGGCAGCAGGCCGCAGGAACTCTACGGCCTCGCCGACGACGACACGACCGTTTATATGTATCCGCAGCCTTTGCCGGGCAGCAGTCATCGCTTTGTGAGCGTCGGCACGTGCCACTATCCGCAGGGCGGCTGTCTCGGCGCGATCCTGTTGGTGGACTTCGGCATGGGCATGCGCGAGCGCGGTCCCGATCCAGACGAACCGGGCTTCATCAAAGGCGATCCCCGATACCCGGTCGTCAATATCACTCCGCAAGTCTTTATTCCGCGGCGCGAAGAACCCGGCTGGGCTTTTCAGACGAAAGAAGGCACCTACGTCCGGGATCGCAATGGCAAATCGGGACACCTCTACACGCATCCGTTTCCCGTCAGCGACCACGAGTTCCTGGTCTCTTACAAGGTCAATCCCACCGATCATTACAAGGACGTGGCTAACGCCTATGCGCTCTACCTCATTGACACCGAAGGCCGCCACCGTCCGGTCCATGCTGACGCGGAGCTGTCGTGCTGGCATCCCACGCCGCTGGTCGCGCGGCCGGTGCCGCCAGCGGTGTCGTCACAGCGCGATCCCAAGTACGCGGCGAACAACCAAGCCGTCTGCGTCGTCGCGAACGTCTATCATGGCATGGAAGGCGTGAAGCCGGGCGAAGTCAAATGGCTGCGCATCAACGAGGCCCTGCCCCGCTACTGGTCCACCGGCAGGCGATGGTCGCCGTCCAACAGCAGCTCAAGCTGGAAAGCCGCTCTCTGGCCGCGCGTGCAGTGGGGCATCGTGCCGGTCGAGAAGGACGGCTCTGCGCACTTCGTCGTGCCGGCTCAACGCAGCATTTTCTTTCAGGCACTCGATGAAAACTTCCGCGAACTCCAACGCGAGCGGACTTACGTCAACTACGCGCCGGGCGAGATGCGCTCCTGCACCGGCTGCCACGGCCAAGCCAGCCACACCGCCGCGACCGGCGGCGCGTCGGCGAAGCTGCTGGCGTTGACCCGCGCGCCCAGCACGGCCCAACCGCAGCCGTGTGATGATGGCCACGCCGGCCAGGTCATTCATTACCCGACCGACATCCAGCCGCTCTTCGACGCCAAGTGCGTCAATTGCCACGGCGGAAAGGAACCCGCCGGCAACCTCAAGCTCACCGGCGAAGTCACTCAGTTCTACAACACCTCCTACGAAGAGCTTGCCTGCAAGGAATTGGCGGGGCCGATCATTCCGGAGTTCACATCGTTCCGGCAGGGCGACCGCGGCAATTACAACGGCGCCTATCTGCCGCCGAAAAGTCTGGGCAGCCACGCCAGCAAGCTGATCGCGATGCTGACCGACCCGGCGCACCCGAAGAATACCAAGAACGATCACACGAAGCTGCTCACGGCGATGGAGCTGATGGTCTTGAGCCGTTGGGTGGACACCAACTATCAGTTCTACGGCAGCTACTTTGGCCGCCAGCATCCGCATTGGGCCAAGGCCGACCCGAAAGACCCCGCCTACAACCCGGCGAATTTCCGGCGCAAAGCGACGTTCGATGAGGCCATCGCGTTCTTCGCGCCGTCGTGGCATCGGTAAAAGATCAAGCGGGTCGGGTATCAAACCAAAGGCGGTGAACACTTGGAGATTAATCGATGAATAAACTCACCATCACACTTCTGCTGCTCGCTTCGCTCGTGGCGTCACACGCACAACAGAAAGCGCCGCCGAAGGGCGAGCCGACAAACGCCAAGGAAGCCGCCGCGCAGAAGGCCGCCGCCGACAAGCTCGTTGACGAACGCTACGCTGCGCTTGTTGCCAAGCTCCCGCCCGAACAACAGGCATGGGAGCGCACGTTGCAGGAGAACCTCGGCGGCTTTTATCTGCCCATCCACAAACGCGAGAAGATCGCCGGCAGGTCGAGCGCTTGGGACTTCGTGCAGGACGACCCCAAGCTGCCACGTGTGCTGCTCATCGGCGACTCGGTCTCGCGCGGCTACACGCAAGCGACGCGCAAAGCCCTCGCCGGCAAGGTCAACGTCCATCGCGCGCCAGCCAACTGCGGCCCGACCGCCACCGGCATCAAGAAGATGGATGTCTGGCTCGGCGACGGGAAATGGGACGTCATCCACTTCAACTTCGGCATCCACGATCGCAACACGCCGATCGCGGACTACACGCAGCGGCTGGAACAACTCATCGAACGCATGAAGAAGACCGGCGCGAAACTCATCTGGGCCAGCACCACGCCGATTCCCGACGACCCGCCGAAGAAGCAGACCGCCGCCTCCATCGTCGAGCGGAACGCCGCGGCCGCCGCGCTCATGCAGAAGCAAGGCGCCGCGATCAACGACCTCTTCGCGTTCATCACCCCGCACCTCGCGAAGGTGCAGCCGCCGAAGGACGTTCACTTCAACGGCGAGGGCTACGACCTGCTCGGCAAGCAGGTGGCCGCAGCAATTCAAAGCGCCCTTAAGTAGCCGCCAACACGAGTCGCGAGTTGCGAGTCACAGATCGCGAATCACGGAGAAAGAACCATGGGCATGTTCGACATGACACTGAAAGTTGCCGACGGCACGTCGCGCAAGGAGAACATACTGCGGAAACTCGACCGCATTGAAACTTGGTTTGAAACCGATCTCCGTCGAGAAGATCGGACTCTACCGCAGCGCCGACCGCGCCTCGTGGCCGGTGAAGCACACGGTCCGGCCCATGACGGAACCGTCGGCCAAGTGAACCCCCGCGTGACACCCATCAGGAGTCCGCTGAATCCTGGCGGTGATGCTTCCGGCGGAAACCGGCGGGTGCTTCGTCGGTAACTTGCTTGAACACGCGGCTGAAGTAGGCGCGGTTGGGGAAGCCGGTCTGCTCCGCGATGGCATCAATGGTCTCTTCGGTTTGCAGCAACAACCGCGCCGCCTCGCGCACGCGCATCTCCGTGACGTAGCGCGCAGGCGACGCTGCAAAATGGCGGCGGAAGGCGCGGTTGAAACCCGCGACGCTCAGGCCGGCGCTTTTCGCCAACAGCGGCATGGTGAGTTTTGCGCGCAGATTCTCCTCAATGTGCCGCCGGACCCGATCGAGTTGCTCCGGCAGCGGCGGCTGCCAGCGGAGTTCCCGGCGGGAGAGGACGACCTGCAACAGCGCGAGACTGTTGCGATAGATCGCGTCGGTGGGCTCCCACCCCTCGTCGGCAAGAATGAGCCGGCGCAAGTCCCGAATAAGACACAACTCGGTGTCGCGTGGCCGCAACAACACCGGCACACTTTGGCCGGGCGAGAGCTTGCGCGTAAAACTGAACGCCAGCCAGAAAGTGGGCACCGGATTTCCTCCGAGACAGTGGAAAAGACAGTGCGGCGGGATCAGCATCAAATGCGCCGGCGTCAACTCGACCATGCGTTCGCCAAACAGCACACAGTGGCCGCGTTTGCCGTTGTAATAGAGCCTCCAGAACGGGCTGAAGACGCTGGGAAAATTCCATGCGGCATTGGCCGGGATGAACCCGCTCTCGTGCAGCGTGATGCCGGTGCGCCCCGGCTTCACGCCGAGCGGATCGAACTCGACGCCCACGCCGGAAAACGGCCGGTCGTAAGCTCCGCGGTTGATTCGGCCCTTGAGCGGATCAGACACAACTTTGACTTTAGCGGACATAGACGACCGCCACAAGAATTGAGTAACAATGCGCCCGTCACTACGGATCATTACAGGAAAGCGCTTCACCCATGAGCATGTTCGACACGACAGGGAAGGCCGCCGGAGTTGCGGCGCGCAAGGAGAACACGCTGCGGAAGCTCGACCGCATGAACAAGGCGCTCCGCCACCAGGAGCCGGACCGCGTGCCGATCAGCGATTTCTTTTGGGGCGGCTTCACCCGGCGCTGGCGCGAGGAACTCGGCCTCGCGGCCGACGCCAGCCCTTACTACCACTACGACCTCGATTGGATCGTCACGATTCCGAACATGGACCCGTGGATACGGCCGTTCGAGACGCTGGCCGAAACGCCAGAGGAGGTCACGGTGAAGACCGGCTTTGGCGCGATCATGCACAAACATTTTTCCTATCCGATGCCGGAGATGCGCTCGTGGGAGACGGACTCGTTCGAGAAGCTCCAGCGTGCCGAGTTCGATCCGCCCGGCGACCAGCGGCGGTTCTTCTGTGCGGGCGACAACCAGATCGCCGGCGTGGGCGACGGTTTTCAGCGCAACTCGCCGGCGTGGATTGAGACCGTGAAGTCGCTGCGGCCGGACTTTCCCGTCTACGGCAGCATGATCGAAGTGAGTGAATGCCTGACGCGGCTCGTCGGCCAGGAAAACATGATGATGTGGATGGGCGAGCATCCCGACGAGATGGGCGAGGTCATCAACCGCATCGGCGCGTTCTATCTCGCGATGGCGAAGGCCGAGATCGATGCCGGCGCGGGCCTGCTCGATGGTTTCGCGATTTGGGGAGACGTGGCTTACAAGAAATGCACATTCATGTCGCCGGCTTACTGGCGGCAATACTTCAAACCGTGGGTCGCGCAGATGATTGCGTTGGCGCACGCGCACGGCCTGCCGGCGATCTATCACGGTTGTGGCAACGTGAAGGCGATCCTGGAGGATTACATCGAGATCGGGCTGGATGCCTACAACCCGCTCGAGGTCAAGGCGGGTCTCGACGCCGTTGAGTTGCGCCGGCAATACGGCCACCGCCTCGGTTTTTGCGGCAACAGCGACGTGCAGGTCTGGGAAAGCGGCAACCGCGACGCGATCAAGCGCGAGGTGCTGCGCAAGCTCAACGCAGCCAAGGGTGGCGGCCTGATTTTTCAGAGCGATCACTCCGTCTCCAGCGCCGTGTCGGGACAGAGCTACGACTACGTGGTGAAACTGGTTCGCGAGTTCGGCCGCTATCCGTTGCAGCTTGGTGAATTTGATGAGGCAATATGAAGACACTCCGACTCCTCCTCGTTATCGGTGTCCACCTGGCTTGTGCCGCCGTTACCCAAGCCGAGCCGCCCCGGCAGGTGTATGTGATTTCCAACTTTCACCCGGCAAGCTGTGGCTGGCTCACCGACTGGTCCACCGAGCGGAACTACTGTGCCAATTCCTAT
Source organism: Verrucomicrobiota bacterium (assembly GCA_016235595.1). Lineage (GTDB taxonomy): Bacteria > Verrucomicrobiota > Verrucomicrobiia > CAIQCK01 > CAIQCK01 > CAIQCK01. The sequence goes on along the minus strand of JACRJX010000029.1, from coordinate 154,021 downwards.
CTCGATCACCTCGACCGCGTTCGCGACGACGCCAACTACAATTTCGCGCTCTCCGAGTGCAACAACATGATCGCGATCGCCAACTTCGCGCCGCAACGGTTCGCGGAGTTGAAGGAGCGCGTCCGGCAGGGCCGCGTCGAGTTGGTCAACGCGTTCTTCCTGGAACCGACCATCAATCTTTCCGGCGGCGAGGCGCTGGTGAAGATGGGCGTCGAAGGCCTGCGATGGCAGCAACAGGTCATGGGCGTCCGACCGCGGCTGAGCTGGATGATTGATGTCTGCGGCGTTCACGAGCAGATGGCGCAGATCGTCGCCGGCCTCGGTCTCGATGCACTGGTTTACTGCCGGCTAAACCCGACCGGCAACACGATGCACTGGCTCGAGTCGCCCGACGGCACGCGGACACTGGCCATCAGCCCCGGCCACTATCTCGAATGGCGGCCGATGTTCGGCGCGAAAGCGCCGCTGACGGAAAAACAGTTGCTGTCGCTCGCCGACGACATTCGCATCCGCATCGAACCGCTGGCGGCCGACAAGGACAGGAAGCGACCGGATGCCGGCGATTTGAAGAGCGCGCCACGCCGCACACCGGCGGGCGCACCGGTGTTGATCCTCGGTGGCAGCGGTGACTACAGCCTCGCGCCGATCTGCAAATCGTATCCGTCCGAATTCCTGCAACAGTTCAAGAAGGTTGCGCCGGAGTTCGACGTGAAGTTCTCCACGCCAGGCCGTTACCTCGATGCGGTGCTGCCCGGCATCAAGTCCGGCGCGATTTCGCTGCCGACGATGCGCGGCGGCACGGAGTTCACCTACAACTCGTTCTGGATTCAGAACCCGGAAGTGAAGTCATGGTACCGTTATTGGGAGCAAAAGCATCAAGCGATGGAAATGTTGGCGACCATCGCCAGCCTGCGTTCGAACTACACGTATCCTTCCCAGCACCTCTATCAGGGCTGGCTGGCGCTGTTGCTGAACATGGACCGGAACACGCTTTGGGGCGCCGCCGGCGGAATGGTGTTTGTGCATGACAAATCCTGGGATGCGCAAGATCGCTTCTTCCACCTGTGCAGAGTGGCATGCCGGGTCAGTCGTGACTCCCTTAAATCACTTGCGCCCAAGGAAGATGGTCGCGCGTTGTTCAACCCACTCAATTGGCAACGCCATGACCCCGTGTGGGGCGGAGGAGATGTCGTGGGCATGACAAGGCAGGCGATTTCGGAGCATCGCTGCTTGTTCATGCCCCAAGTGCCGTCGGTTGGAATCACGGCAATCAAGACCAGCGACCAGCCGCCGCCACCGGCGAAACACATCGAGTTGCCCAAGACCATCGAAACCAAACGCTATTCGGTGCGGCTCGACCCGGCCACGGGCGCGCTCGTCAGTCTCAAGCTGAAACCGTCCGGGCGCGAACTGCTCGGCGGGCCGGCGAACGTCATCGTCGCGGAGCAACCGAAGAAGAAAATCGGTAATCCCGCCGACCACATGGTGGAGCGGCCCGAACGCAACCGCGTGGCCGACTCGACGCAGACCGCCCCGAAACTGACGGTCACCACGGGGCCGATTGCCACGGTGGTGGAGGCGGAGTCGGTGTTCATCGGCGGCAGCAAGCTGCGGCGGATGATGGTGTTCTACAACGACTACCCGCGGATTGATTTCGAGACGGAGTTGAACGACATCCCCGACCGCACGGTGGTCGTGGCGGAGTTCCCGCTCGCCGCGCCGGTGTGCGAAGTGCGCCGTGGTGTTCCGTATGGTTTCTCGCACGCGGCGTGGTCGGAACCGAATCCGTCGCTGACCGGCACGGCAAAAGGCGTCACGCCGGCTGTGCGCTGGTCGCACTACCAGATGGCCGGCGCGGGCGTGGCGTTGTTCGACCGGGGCCTCAGCGGACGCGAGTTGAATGGAAGCACGCCGATCATCTATCTCTACAACGCCTGTGAAAAATATCGCGGCTATCCGAACGCCTGGCTCAGCGGCGCAGGGAATCATGTGTTGCGCTACGCGCTCGCGGCGCACGCGGGCGATTTCACGACCGCGCGAATTCCCCGGATGGCATGGGAGTTCAACGATCCGCCGGTTACGGTGGACGGAGGCGCGCCAGCCAAGCCGATGTCGTTCGTGCAGAGCAGCGACAACGTGATCGTCGAGGCGATGCGGCGCGAGGGCAGCGAGATCGAATTGCGGCTGGCGGAATGCCTCGGCCGCGCTGGCAAGGCGAGTGTGACGCTGAACTTGCCGCACCTCGACGCGGCGCTGACCGATCTGGTTGGCGGTCATCGCGAGCTGTTGCGCGGCGGACCCACTTACAAGTTTCCGGTGCGCCCGCAACAGATTGTGACGATGCGGTTCCGGACGAAGACATCCGTGCCGGAGGTGAAACCGTTGATGGAGTGGGACGAGATGGTGCCGGTCAAGAAACGCGAGGCGCTGCATCGTTACCTGCCCGATGTGAAGGGGCATCCGCCGGCGGGCGGACAGTAACGCGGACGAAGAGGCAATCGCATGGACTCCATTTCTGCCAACCCCCTTCTCGGCGTGGCCATGCACGCGGTCGGCGCGACGTTTGCCGCGACCTGCTACACGCCGGAGAAACGCGTGCGCGGCTGGTCGTGGCAGAGTTACTGGATCACTCAGGCGTCGTTCTGCTGGTTCCTGCTGCCGCTGCTCGGCGCGTGGCTGACAATCCCGGAACTTGGCGCGGTGCTGCGCGAGGCGCCCACGAGCGCGATGCTCGCGTCATTCGGGTTGGGCGCGGCCTACGGCATCGGCGGCACGGCGTTCGGCATCTCCATCCGGCACATCGGCTTCTCGCTGACGTATGCCATCGCCGTCGGGCTTTCCAGCGTGCTGGGAACGTTGATCCCGCCTCTCGTCAAAGGCACGCTTGGCGCCACGCTCTCCAAGCCCGGCGCGGAATGGATCGTCGCGGGGATCGTCATCGGCACGCTTGGCATTGCCGGCGCGGGCTGGGCGGGGCGCTTGAAGGAGCGCGACCTCAGCGCGCAGGCGATGACCGGCCAGTTCTCGCTCGTCAAAGGGCTGCTGCTCTCGCTGCTGGCGGGCGTGCTCTCGGCGGTGTATGGCTTCGCGCTGGAAGCGGGCGAGCCGATTGCGGACGTGGCCAGCGCGCACGGTGCGGGCGTCTGGCGCGGCAACGTCGTCTATATCTTCTCCAACACCGGCGCGTTCCTGACGACCTCGATTTACTGTCTCTGGCTGCACGCGAAGCACAAGACGCTCGGCGAATTGATTGAGTTGCCCGCGGGACAGGAAGAGGCGCGGCTGCCGATAAACTGGGCGATGGCGGTGACGACCGGCTTGTTCTGGTATGGTCAGTTTTTCTTCTACAACCTCGGCCATGTGCGGATGGGACATTACAAGTTCACGAGCTGGGCCATCCACATGATCATGCTGGTCCTCATCAGCAATCTCGTCGGCATCATCCTCCGCGAATGGCGCCAATGCCGCCGCCTGACGCACCGCACCATTGGTATGGCGCTCACCGTCCTGATCGGCGCGGTGCTGCTGCTGACCTACGGCAACTATCTCGGTGACATCGCCGCAAAACACTAGGAGAGTCGAAACCGTTGTCGGTATCATCGCCTTCGGCTAATCCAATGAAAACAACCCCGCTCACTCGACGCAGTTTCCTGAAACGCACGGCACTCTGCGGGACAGCCACGGCGTTTCCAAACCTTATCCCCGCACGCTTGCTTGGCGCCGACGGCGCTGTCACGCCGAACAACCGCATCAACGTCGCCATGATCGGCACGGGCCGGCAGGTGTTTTATGCGAACCTGCCGTGGTTCCTCTGGTCCGACGACGTGCAGGTGATCGCGGTGTGCGACGTGGACGCCTGGCGCATGGAGCAGGCGAAGAAGAAGGTCGAGGGGAATTACGCGAACAAGGCCGGCTTCGGTAGCTACAAAGGCTGCGCGACCCATCGCGACTTCCGCGAGGTGCTCGCGCGCAAGGACGTGGACGCGGTGATGATCTCCACGCCGGACCATTGGCACGCTTGCATGGCCATCGCCGCCGCCAAGGCCGGCAAGGACATCGCGTTGGAGAAACCCATCTCACTCTCGGTCGAGCAAGGCCGCGCCATCGCCAACGCGGTCAAGAAGCACAAGGTTGTCTGTCGCACCGACACCGAGGTACGTTCGCAACGATGGTTCCAACAACTTTGTCAGGTCGTTCGCAACCGCCGAATCGGCGAGGTCAAGCGCGTGGTGGTCGGCGTGCCCAAAGACCCGCAGCCGCTCGCGGAGACTCCCGAGCCGATGCCGGTACCGCCGGAGTTGGACTACGACCTCTGGCAAGGCCCGGCGCCCGCGCGCCCCTACACGCTCAAGCGCGTCCACACGCGGCAGGGCGGCCTCGACTACACCGCCGGCACCGGGCCGGGCTGGTTCCACATTAGCGACTATTCGCTTGGAAACCTGCTGAACTGGGGCACGCACACCATAGACATCGCGCAGTGGGCGCTGGATACCGAGCACACCGGCCCCGTCGAGGTCGAGGGACGCGCCGAGTTCCCGAAAGCCTTTTGGGACACGCCGATCAACCACGAGTTCCGCTACCGCTACGCCAGCGGCATCGAGATGCTCTACGTCTCCGACCGTCCGTTCGTGCGCGTCGAGGGCACGACAGGATGGATCGAGAACACGTGGTTCCAGTCCGGCGGTTTCAAGGCGAGCGATCCGGCGCTGTTGAAGTGGAAACCCGGCCCGAACGAGATCCAACTACCGTGCATCAGCGAGAAGGAAGACTTCATCAACTGCGTCCGCAGTCGCAAAGAGCCGATCGTCACCGCCGAGATCGGTCACCGCGCCGCGACGATCTGCCAGATTGGTTTCATCGCCGCCAAGCTCGGTCAGAAACTGAAGTGGGACCCCGCCGCCGAGAAGTTCACCGGCAACGACGAAGCCAACAAGATGCTGACCCGCCTGCTGCGCGCGCCGTGGAGTATCTGAACGACTTCAATGAACCCATTCATTAGACGAATCATTGCGGGCGCGTTGGCGCTCGCCACTACAGCCGCCACAGCCGCTGAGTTCCATGTTGCGCCCGCCGGAAATGACGCCAATCCCGGCACGAAGTCACAGCCGTTCGCGACGCTGGAGCGGGCGCGCGATGCGGTCCGCCAATCCAAAAACCAGAATCCGGAATCCAAAATCCCGGTCGTCGTGCGCGGAGGCACCTACTACCTGAAGCGGACGCTTGCGCTCGAACCGCAGGACTCGGGACTGACCATCGAGGCGGGGAAAGGCGAGGAGGTTGTCATCAGCGGCGGGCGTGTGGTGAACGCGTGGCGACCGTGGCGCGGCAAGGTGTTGCAGAGCGACTTGGGCAAGCTCGACCTGCCGGACTGCAAGTTCCAGCAGCTCTACTTCAAGGGCGGGCGCCAGCCGTTGGCGCGCGTGCCGAACTTTGACCCGAAGCATCCGCGCATTGGCGGCGTGCTGTTTAACGAGCGCGTCGTCGAGCCGGGCACGAAGACGAAGTTCGGCTACCGCGCCGGCGAAATCGACCCCGCCAAGTGGACGCATCCGGAGCGGGCGACGATGGTGTTTCATGACTCGCTGAACTACGAGCAAACATGGGCGGCGCTCAAGAAAGTGGACGCGGCCAGCCGCGTGATCGAGGCGGCGCGCGGCGTTTACGTGCTCGCGCCGGGCTGTCCTTATTATATCTGCGGCTTGCTGGAGGAACTCGATGCGCCGGGCGAATGGTATGCGGACCCGGAGAGCAAGACGCTCTACTTCTGGCCGCCGTCGGGCGCGCCGAAGCGCGACTCCGTCATTGTGCCGGCGCTCGATTCTCTCTTCGTGTTGCAAGGCGACGCGAAGGCAGGGAAGTTCGTCGAGAACGTCCGCATCGCGGGCCTCGCGCTCCGCGATTGCCGCGGCAAGGCGATTGACCTGAAGGCCGCGCGCAACTGTGCCGTGGTGGCGTGCGACCTGCGCAACGTCGGCACCGGCGTTTATCTTGGCGATGACACGCACGCCTGCCGTGTCGCGGGCTGCGACATGACGCAAACGCTCGGCGACGGCGTGAGCATCATCGGCACGAGCACCGACCACAGCCGCGTCAGCGACCACGTCGTGGACAACAACTACATCTGGGACTTCGGCTGGGGACACATCCACAACCGTTGCGGCGGCGTCTATATGCACCGCTGCTCGCGCTGCAAGGTCACGCACAACCACATTCACGACGGCCCGCGCTACGCCATCGGCATGGACGTCGGCAACGATTGCGAGATCGCCTGGAACCACGGTCACCACACCAGCCTGACCACGTGCGACACCAGCATTATCGAGGCGGCGACCGCGCTCGACTGGCGGTTCCCCATCGAGGAGCAACTCGACCGCAACCGCCGCTTCAACTGGAACAACGTCGTCCACCACAACCTGCTCCACGATTCCGGCGGTTACGGCCGGTCGCCCGCAGGCAAGTTCGTCTTCCCGATCTTCTCGTGGGGTATCTACCTCGACCTCGCGTGCAGCGGCTGGAGCATCCGCGACAACGTCGTCTGGAACACCGTGCTCGGCGGCTTCATGCTCAACGCCGGCCTCGACAACACCGTCGAGAACAACATCTTCGTCGGCGGCAAACAGAACCAGGTCCAGTTCAACCCGTGGGCGAAGTATCCGATGTCCGGCCACCGCTGCGAGCGCAACATCATCAGCTACGACGGCGGCGCGGCGAGCCTCTACGCGGTCCGCCAGATCACCAACGACATCTGCCGCTTCTCCAGCAACCTCATCCATTGCACGAGCGGCCTGCCGCGCATCACTGGCATCCAGCACGGGCCGAAGCAGGAGAACTGGAACGAGTGGCTCGCGATGGGACAGGACCGCGGCTCGTTGCTCGCCGATCCGCGCTTCGTCAACGCCGCTGCGCGCGACTACCGGCTCAAACCCAACTCACCGGCGGAGAAGGTTGGCTTTAAACCGATCAACCTCAGTGGCGTCGGCAACTACGCCAGCCCCGACCGCCGCACGTGGCCTCGGCCCGAGGCAAAAGTGGTGCGCGAACCAGCCGACTACCGCCCGGCCCGTTCGCTGACGCCTCAGCAACCCGCGCTGCGCGACTACGAGGACTACGCCCTCGGCGAGTCCGAGCGCGGCGCAGCCGTCGGCATTGAGGCAGGAGTGAACTCCGTGGCCGTCACCGACGAGACCGCCGCGTCCGGCAAGCACAGCCTCAAGATCACCGATGGCGTGGGACAGAAGCCGTCCTACCTGCCTTTCATCACCTATCCGCTGGAGATTAGGGAAGGCCGCCTCCGTGCCGGCTTCGACCTGCGTGTCGAGCAGGGCGCGCAGTTCGTTTACGAGTGGCGCGACGATCCTTATAAATACAACCTCGGCCCGCGCCTCTCTGTGGACACACAAGGCTGGCTCTCCGCGAACAACAAACGCCTGCTTCAACTGCCGCACAGTCAGTGGGTGCGCCTTGACATTGTGTGCGCTCTCGGCACGAAATCCACAGGCACCTACGACCTCACCGTCCGCCTGCCCGGCGCGGCTCCACAGCGTTTCGACGGCGTCGCCTGTGCGCCGAACTTCAAGGCACTCAACTGCGTTGTCATCGTGTCACCGGCGAATGCTCCGGCAGTCTACTATCTCGACAACGTTGAGTTCAAACCGGAGAAGAAGCAGTGAATGCGTGAACGCTTGGAGCCGTGAAAACCACCCGGCGCCTGCGGCAACCATCCCGGCGATTTGACTTTGAAAAAGTGAGTTGTGGATTCACTCTCAGCTCATGAAGGTATTGAAGATCCTCACCGCGATAACGGCACTCGCGCTGACCGTGACTGCGTCCGTGGCCGGGGAGCCGTTCATCCAGCGCATCTACATCATCCACTTTTCCCACACCGATGTCGGGTTCACCGACATGCCGGGCGTGTGCCGCGAACTGCAATGCCGCTACCTCGACATCGCGCTCGACGGCGCGCTGGCAACGATGTCGAAGCCGGAGGGACAGAAGTTCCACTGGACGTGCGAATCGCTGATCACGGTGGATGATTGGTGGGAGGCGGCCTCGCCGGCGCGGCGGAAGGATTTCCTGAAGGCGCTTCGCAGCGGTCAACTCGACGTCGCGGCGCTGCCGTGCAACCAGGCACCATTCCTCGATGCGGTGCAGTGGCGGACGATGATGCACTGGGTTCCTGACGACCTTTGGCGACAGTTCAAGCCGGCCGTGGCGCTGCAAAGTGACGTGAACGGTTTCCCTCGCGCCGGGGCGATGGCACTGCTCGAACGCGGCATTACGCGGCTCTGCATGAGCATTAACAGCGACAGCGGCGGGCCGCCGTTCTCCCGGCCGTCGGCGTTCTGGTGGAAGATGCCCGACGGGCGACGGCTGTTCGTCTATCTGAACTACACCTACCCCCAAGGTTACGACTTCTTCGAGAGTGCCCAATGGCGGCGCGGGCCGGTGCCGTTCGCGTCGGACACGCGTTACCGGCCGCCGCGCGCCGGCGATTTCTTCCGCACGGATGAGTCTTCGCTGCGAGCGGCACACGCGCAGTGCCTCCAGCAGATCGAGCGTCTCAAGAAAGGCGGCTACAAGCATGAGGTGCTGACGATCTCGATGACGAACCACTGGCGCATGGACAACGATCCGCCGTTCCTGGCGCTGGCCGATTTCATCGCCGCATGGAACAAGCTCGGTCTGAAACCGGAGTTGGTCTTCACCACCGCGACGAAGGCGATGCAGGCGATGGAGAAGGCCGTCGGTGACAAAGTGCCGGAACATGAAGGCGAGTTCACTGACTGGTGGGCCAACGGCGCCGCCTCCGGCCCGCGCGAGGTCGCCGCCACGCGCGTCGCCAAGCGTTTGCTTACCGCCGCGCAATCGCCGCTCTGGGGGCCGATGCCTGCCAGCGGCGCACGCAAGGCGCATTCGCTCTGCAAGGACCTCTGCCTGTTTGACGAGCACACGTGGGGATCGAGTTGGAGCGTGGCGTTGCCGTGGAGTCTCGACACGCAGGCGCAGTGGGCCGAGAAGGCGATGCTCGCGTGGCGGCCGATGGGCCAGGCGGAGTGGCTTCTCTCGCAGCGCATCCGCTCGCGGCTGTTGCGCGAAGGCGAAGGGTTGTTCGTGGCGAATCCGTCGCGCCGCCCGTTCAGCGGCTGGGTGCGAATGCCTGTCACCTGCCTGCGTGACGGCTATCACTCGCTGCTGAACCCCTCCACCGGTGCGCGGCTGCCGCTGCTCTTCGAGAACGGCATCCGTTCATGGACCGCGCCGCAAAATCCAAGCGAACTCAGCCGCGAGAACACCGCGGCGACCTTCCCCGACAACGTCCCGAACCAGACGGCGAAGTTTTGGGTTGAGAATCTTGCATCCGACAGCTTTGTGAAGCTGCGGTTGGAAAAACAACCCGCTGCCGCCGAGCCAGCGTCGGGCGGCGGCCCGGCAGCGCAGCTTGACGAACAGGGATGGCCCGTTTCCGCGCAGTGGAACGGAATGAAGAAACCGCTGTTCGTCGGCGGAATCGGCGAGTTCTCGGCAGTGAAAGTGAACGCGTTCGCGCCACGCTGGGTGCTCAAAGACATCTGTGCCGCTGGCGGCTCTGCTCGCGGCGACGAACTGCGCAAGAAACACATCGAGACGGTGACGGCGACAGTGGAAGGCAAGGTGACCGTCGAGGAAACGCCGCACACGCGGGTATATGTGCAGTGGCTCAAGCACCCGCGTCTCGAATGGGCGCAGCGCCGGCTGGAACTCTGGAAACGCGAGCCGCGCGCCCGTGTTACGCTGCGGTTCAACCGCCTCGCCTCCGAAGCGCCGGAGATTTTTTACGCGGGTTTCACATTGCCGTGCGAGGGGACACTACCGCGCCTGAGCAACGGTGGCGTGGCGTTCACGCCGTTCAAGGACCAGATTCCCGGAACCTGCCGCGATCATTTTGCGTTCGACGGCTGGGCCGACTACGCCACCCCTGACGGCCACTGGCTCTGGGTGAGCCGGGACGCGCCGCTGGTCTCGCTCGACAGTCCGCAAATCTGGACGCGCTGCCAGACGCTGCCCGCACATCCGGAACGGTTGCTGGCAATGCTCTTCAACAATTTCTGGTACACGAACTTTGTCGCCGACGAACACGGCGTCATGGAATTCCAGTTTGATCTGGTCTGGCGCGAGAAGCTTGGCACGTCCGTGGCCGCCGAACTCGCCGATACGCTTGTCGCGGAGCCGGTGGTCCTGATTAATTCCGACGGCAAGGATGATCCGATCGTGATGCAGCGACTGTTCGCTCCCTGATGACCATGAAGACCACCCGACGCAAATTCATTTTCACCGCCGCCAGCAGCAGTCTCGGTGCATTTACCGCGACCGTTCGGGCGGCGGTCACGGAGGGCGCGCAGTCCGGCGTGGTCGTCGTTCCCGAACGCAAAGTGCCGGTGCTCGCCGAGACGGACGTGCTGGTTTGCGGTGGCGGCACGGCGGGCATCACTGCGGCGTGCAGCGCGGCGCGACACGGCGCGAAGGTGATCCTGATCGAGCGTTGGCCGTGCGTCGGCGGCATGGCGACGGCAGCCCTCGTCAACGGCTGGCACCGCAGCGATCGGACGAAGGTAGTCATCAACGGCTTGGTCGAGGAGGCCGCCGAGCGCGCCCGCAAACGCGGCTGGATCGAACAGGTGAAGAATTTTCCAAAGGCGTTTGAGACACACTGGTTCGATCCCGAAGGGATGAAGGTCGTTTATCAGGACATGCTCGACGAATCCGGCGTGCGGACGTTCTGCTATCTCGTGGCGGGTGAGCCGATCATCGAAGATGGGAAGATCCGCGGCGTGGTGGTGGAAACCAAGGAAGGCACGCGGGTGATCCAGGCGCGGATCGTGATTGATGCCACCGGCGACGGCGACATCGCCGCGAAAGCGGGGCTCCCGTTTGAATACGGCCGGGCCAGCGATGGCCTCGTGCAGGGCATGACGATGATGTTCCGGCTCAGCGACGTCGCTCCCGAGATCGTCAAGGCCCATCCTCAGGATGCGGATCGCGTGGTGGGCCTGATGAAGAAGTTGCGCGACGAAGGAAAGTTCCCGCAGTTCCTTGAAATGGCCGCGCGCCATTATCTGCGCAGTCCGCAACCGCCCGACGTGTCCTACAACATGTGCCCCGTGGCCGGCAATGCGCTTCACGAGGAAGAGTTGACGCGGTTGACGGCGAAAGCTCGCCGGCAGGTGCATCAGTATGTGGAACTGTGGCGCAAGGAAATGCCCGGCTTCAAGGACGCTCGGGTCGCGCAGACTGGTTTCAGCCTCGGCATCCGCGAGTCGCGGCGCGTCCGCGGTCTGAAGACCCTCGACGCGCAAATGGTCGTCAAGGCCATCAAGCAACCCGACGCCATTGGCCACGGTATCTGGATGATTGACATTCACGATCCCAAGGGCAGCGGCCACACCACGTGGGCCGACCAGAAACCGGAGACGATGGTGCCGGTGGGCCAGAGCTACCACATCCCGCTCGGCATGTGCCTCAACCCGACGATGCCGAACCTCGCCGTCGTGGGCCGCTGCGCCTCCTCGACGCACGGGGGCCACTCGTCGGTGCGCGTGCAAACCCATTGCATGGTCATGGGGCAGGGCGTTGGCACCTGCGCCGCGCTCGCACTCAAGGCGGGCGTGGACATGGCCAGGTTCGACGTTCGTCAGCTTCAGACGCAATTGCGGAAAGACGGCGTGTATTTGGAAAACGTGCCGTAACGCAGCATCCCTGCCGGCTCAGCCGGGGTGGTTCAGATTGAAAATCCGCAGTTGAAAAACGGCGTAGACGCGGGTTTGATCAGCGCATGATGAAGATCAAGGCCCTCCTTACCGTTTCGCTGCTGCTGGCATTTTTCACAACGCTCCACGCCGCCGAGATTTTTGTGTCGCCCGACGGGAACGACGCCAATGACGGCACCAAGGCCAAGCCGTTGGCGACGTTGGAGAGGGCGCGCGATGCGGCCCGCGAGTTAAAAGGCCGTGAGGCCGTTACCGTCTGCGTCCGCCGCGGCACGTATGCCCTGCCGCAAACGTTGAAGCTCGACGCGCGCGACAACGGCGTCCTCTGGCGAGCCTATAGGAATGAGAAACCCATCATCATCGGCGGCAGGACCGTCAGCGGATTCGAATCGTGGAAAGGCTCGATTCTCAAGGCGAACGTCGGCGGGCAGGGCGTGACGAACGTTTTCCGCCAGCTTTTCTTCGACGGCAAACGAATGCACCTCGCGCGCTATCCGAACTACGACCCCAAGAATCCCTACGGCGGCGGCTGGGCCTACGCGGACGGCAAGCCATGGCCGATGTATGCGGAGATCCCAGGCGAGAATCGGCACACGCTGCAATTCAAGCCTGGCGACGCAAGGCAGTGGGCGCGACCGGAGGAAGGCGAAGTGTTCGTGTTTGCGCGCTACAATTGGTGGAACAACATCGTCCGCATCAAGGCGATTGATCGCGAGCAGCGCATGATCACGCTGGCGGGCGATTGTTCCTATCCGATCCGCACCTTCGACCGCTACTATGTGCGCGGCTTGCTGGAGGAACTCGACGCGCCGGGCGAGTGGTATCTCGACAAGAAGGAGAAGACACTCTACTTCTGGCCGCCCGCTCCGTTGAAGAAACGCGAGGTTTTCGCGCCGACGATGCGGACGATCCTCGAACTCGGCCCCGGCACGGCGAACGTCACGTTCCGCGGGTTCATCTTTGAGTGCTGCGAGGGCACGGCCATCACGCTCAAGGACACCACCAACTGCGTCATCGCCGCCAGCGTCATTCGCAATGTCGGCGATTACAGCGGCAGCGGCGTGAGCGTCAGTGGCGGCCAGAACAACGGCGTTGTCGGTTGCGACATCCACGACACCGGCAGCAGTGGCGTTTCGCTCGGCGGCGGCGACCGCATCACGCTCACACCCGCCAACAATTACGCCGACAACAACTACATCCATCACGTGGGTGTGTTCTACAAACAGGGCGTTGGCGTCGCCATGCATGGCTGCGGCAATCGCGCTTCGCACAATTACATCCACGACGGCCCGCGCATGGGCATCATGTTCGGCGGCAACAACCTCGTCCTCGAATACAACCACATCCGCCACATGAACCTCGAAACCGAGGACACCGGCGCGGTCTATACCGGCGGCCGCGACTGGATCGGCTCGCGCGGCTCGGTCATCCGCCACAACTACTTCCATGACATGCTCGGCTACGGTCACGACGACAAGGGCCGCTGGATATCGCCGCACTTTGCCTGGGGCGTCTATCTGGACGACAACACCGGCGGCGTGGATGTCATCGGCAATATCGTCGCGCGTTGCTCGCGGGCGAGCGTCCACCTCCACAACGGCCGCGACAACGTCGTCGAGAACAACATCTTTGTGGACGGCCGGCTTGTGCAGGTTGAATACAGCGGCTGGACTGACAAACACCGCTATTGGACCAACCACCTGCCGAGCATGATCAAAGGCTACGAGTCGGTTGCGAGCCAGCCGGCGTGGAAGGGCATGCGCAACATGAGCACTCATCCAACTCAGGCCGTGTTGCCTGACCACACGATCATGAGCGGCAACGTGTTGAAGCGAAACATCATCGCCTATAGCGACCCCAAGCCGAAGCTCTACGGCATGCGCAACGTCGCGTTCGACCGGAACGAGTGCGACTACAACCTCCTCTGGCATCATGGCCAGCCGATGGTCACCGGCATCCAGAAGGTCAAGGAGACCACGGGACCGAACCTCGTGCCAAACGCCGGCTTCGAGGACGGTGAGCCGGGCGGCGCGCCGAAGGATTGGAAATGGCAGGTGAAGCCGAAGGATTCCAAGGCGGTGGTCGACACAAGCGTGAAGTCCAGCGGCAAACAATCACTGCGCATCGAGGGCCGCGGCACGACGAAGGACTCGGGTGGTCGCGAGCTTTGTCCCAATTTCATCAGTGGCGAAATTGCTGCAAAGCCCGGCCAGAGTTATCGCCTCACCGCGCGCATCCGTGCGGCTGAGCCGGGCACGAAGTTTGCGCTCATGGCGCAGTCCTACATAGACAAGGTTTACTTCTGGGCCAAGGACACTTCCACAACCGCCGGCACCGATTGGAAGGAATACGAGGTCATCTTCAAATTCCCCGCGCCCGGCGATCGCGACTACAAGGAGCAAATGAAGTCGTTCCGCGTCCGGCTCGACGTGCGGCAGCCCACCGGCACAATCTGGGTGGACGATGTGAGCGTGAAAGAGGCCGTTGCGATGGACGAGTGGGCTTCGTGGCAGGCCGCCGGCAACGACACACACTCGCTCGTTGCGGACCCGCTCTTCGTCAACGCAAAGAAGGATGACTACCGCCTCAAGAAGAATTCGCCCGCGTTCAAGCTCGGTTTCAAGCCGATCCCTGTCGAGAAGATCGGGCCCTACAAATCACCGCTCCGCGCCAGTTGGCCAATCAAGGAAGCCGAAGGCGCGCGCGAACATCCGCTGGTGAGCGAGTGAAAACAACGACGATGAAAATATTGATTACAGCTCTATTCATCACCGTCGCGGCGGTGTGTCAGCCGGTTTCCTTCGCAGAAGCAGAGCCGGCAGCCGGGCGAACCTTCTATGTCGCCGCGTCCGGCAACGACACCAACGACGGTCTTTCGCAGACGTCGCCGTGGTGCAGTCTCGACAAGGTCAGCGCGGCGGAGTTGCGCCCCGGCGACCGGGTGCTCTTCAAGCGCGGCGACGCTTGGCGCGGGTCACTCGTTCCGCAAAGCGGCAAGGAAGGCGCCCCTGTCATGTATGGCGCATACGCGAAAGGCGCGAAGCCGCTGTTGCTCGGCTCGGTGAGTCGAAGCGAGCAGGGCGACTGGCGGCACGAAGGCGGCAACATCTGGGTGACGGCGAAACCCGCCTTCACCGAGTTGGAACCGCTGGGCAAGCTCGCTGCGACGCCGTGGAATATCCATTCGGAGAATGGAGCGAAGGCGCGGATGACGAAGGCCGCGGAGGCGTTGGAAATCGAATGCGCCGCCAGCGGCACCAAGGGCAATCACATCCAGCTCCACAAGAGCGGCTTTCCCGTGCGCGAGGGGGACTACTTTGAGCTTTCCTTCCGCGCCCGCTGCACAAAACCGTTTAAGATTCATAGTGTCGGGCTTTCCAGCCCAGGCGCGCCGTGGACGAGTTACGGCAAGGGCAACCCGGCAGCCATCGAAGTCGGTTCCGAATGGGTTGATTGCTCGGTCCGTTTCAAGGCGGTGAAGACGGCCAGTGACGGTCGGATCACCCTGCACCTCGGCGGCGCATTGCCCGCCGGCGCGACGCTCGGCTTCCAGTTCGTCGCGTGGAAACGATTTCGCTGCAACGAAGCCGAACTGCTGTCGGTGGACGTTGGCAACATCATCTTCGACCACGGCAAGGCAGCCGGCGTGAAGAAATGGAAGCCGGCGGATCTCAAACAGCAGGGCGACTACTGGTATGACAGCGTCAACTGGCAGGTGAAGCTGTATTCCGAAAAGAACCCCGCCGACATGCACAAGAGCACCGAATTGGCCCTGCGCCGTCATAACGTGAACCAGGGCGGCAAGAGCTACGTCGTCTATGAGGGACTCGCGGTGCGCTACGGCGCTGCGCATGGTTTCGGCGGCGGCTCCACGCGCGGCATCGTCATTCGCGACTGTGACGTCTCATGGATTGGCGGCGGCCACCAGTTCACGCGGCCTGATGGGAAGCCCGTCCGTTTCGGCAACGGCATCGAGTTCTGGTCGAACGCGCGCGACTGCCTCGTCGAAGGCTGCCGGCTTTGGGAGATCTATGATGCCGCGCTGACCAACCAAGGCGACAGCAACAATACCGAGGCCAACATCACCTACCGCGACAACGTCATCTGGAACTCCGAGTATTCGTTCGAATACTGGAACCGCGCGGGTTCAACGACGCGCAATATCCGCTTCGAGCACAACACCTGCGTCAACGCCGGCTTCGGCTGGGCCCACGCCCAGCGCCCGGATCGCAATGGCCGCCACCTGATGTTCTACTCGAACCCCGCCAACACGTCGGAGTTTTACGTCCGTGACAACATCTTCGCCAACGCCACCGAAAGCCCGCTTCGGATGATGAATGACTGGACCGCCGGCCTGACGATGGACCACAACTGCTGGTTCCAACGTGGCGAGATGTTGATGTGGTTCCTGAAGACGAAGTTTGCACCCGGCCAGTTCGCCGAGTTCCAGAAACAAAGCAAACTCGACGCCCACTCCATTGTCGCCGACCCGGGATTTGTCAATGCCGACAAACTCGACTTCCGGCTTGCCCCCGACAGCCCGGCACGCAACTGTGCCGCCGATGGCGGGCCGGTGGGATCGCGGAAGCGACTGAAAGAGTAGTGGTGGAAAGGGAGTCTCGCCGTGAAATCGAGCACTGATATGCGAATCAACATCACTGATGCGGGTGGATTGCAGGGCGCGCTGGATGCGCTGCCGAAACACGGCGGGACGGTTTTCATCCCGGCGGGGAAACACAAGATCGACCGGCCGGTGACAAAGACGCTGGTGGAGGGGCAGCACCTGTTCATCGTCGGCGAGGGGCGGGGCAGTGTGCTGATCAACACCAACACGAACGGCGAGCCGCTGCTGCAGATCACCGGCGTGACCGGCGCGTGGTGGCCCGACCTGCGAATGACGATCCGGGACATCACGTTCGAAGGCAATCACCAGAGCGGCGACGGGCTGGTGGTCATGTTTCCCAACGACACGCTGATTGACACCTGCTTCTTCCTCAGCCACGGCGGACACGCGATCCGGTTGGTGCCGCACGGGACAAATGTGACCGT
This sequence comes from Verrucomicrobiota bacterium, assembly GCA_016235595.1. Classification (GTDB taxonomy): domain Bacteria; phylum Verrucomicrobiota; class Verrucomicrobiia; order CAIQCK01; family CAIQCK01; genus CAIQCK01. The sequence goes on along the minus strand of JACRJX010000029.1, from coordinate 137,228 downwards.
CCGGGATTGCTGGATGCGCGACTGCAAACGCGGCGTTCGCGCCGAGAATATCCATCACCTGACGCTTCACGGAAACCAGACGCGCCGGCTCGAAGGCGGCCAGGAACAGGAGGAGCATGTCTATCTCGGCTGGGATTGCCGAGAGGTCCGCGTGGTCAATAACCACTTCGCCTATGGCAAGAACACGGCCATCATTCTCGACGGCACCGCCCAACACGTCATTGCCAACAACACCATCGAAGGCTTTCATGTCGCGATCGAGGCACGCGGCGTCACCGAAAAGAAGCCGCGTGATCATTGCCGCGACATCGCCATCACATCGAACTACCTGCACGCGGACATCGGCGTGCGCCTGACCGGTCCATGCCGCGGTTTCGCCATCACCGGCAACGATTTCATCAACAACGTCGAAGCGGCCGTGCGCATCGAGCAGGCCTCGAAAGCCGGCAAGCACGCCATCACCGGCAACATGATTCGCAAAAGCGTCTATGGCGGCGCTTTTTTTCCACTGTCGAAAATGCTTCCGGCTCAGGGCGGAATTCTGCTGGGCGATGCCGAAGACTGCATCGTGTCAAACAATCTGCTCGACGCCATTGACCCCGGTCCCGCGATCAGCGCCGGCCCCGGAGGTGGTCGTCACATCATTACGGCCAACCGCATCGTCGGCGCAAAGGGCGAGCCGCTGGCCATCCGCGCGCCGGGCTGCGTCGTGGAACACAACCTGACTGTCTAGTTCTTGGAGGAAGCCGACGCATGAGATTGTTGCTGATGGGTGTCGCGTACTGGGCCGCAACTTCTCTCGCTTTCGGAGCAGGCGCGGATCGCTTGATCGATGATCGGCACACCGTGGAGATCGAAAGCATCACAGTGGAGTAATACATCATGAAACAATTACCTTGGATTCTTGGCATGTTCTGCGCGCTCCAGTTTGCATTGGCGGCGACGGAGGATGTCCGCGTGGAAAAGGACATCGAGTATCTCGCCGCGGGTCGGGAAGAAAAAGCCGACCTCTACCTGCCAGCCAGCGTCCCCAAGGGCCAACGTTGTCCCGGCGTCGTTATCATCCATGGTGGCGGCTGGTCCGGCGGCGACAAAGGCGCGGCTCGCGAGATCAATATTGGCACGACGTTGGCGCGGCATGGCTACGTTTGCATGAGCATCAATTACGTGCTCGCCGCCAAAGGCACCACCGCCGTGACATGGCCGCAAAACCTTCACGATTGCAAAACGGCCGTGCGCTGGTTGCGCAAGAACGCTGCGCGGCTTCAACTCGACCCGGATCACATCGGCGCCATCGGCGGCTCGGCGGGAGGACACCTGACGGCGATGCTCGCGCTGACCGATGCAAAGGACGGTCTTGATCCCAAGGAGCCTTACGGCGAATTCTCGTGCCGCATCCAGGCGGCGGTGGACCTCTACGGACCGGCGGACTTGTTGACCTGGCACGACATCTCGATGTTCAGGAAGAAGCGCGCCGAAGCGCCGGAACTCTACCGTGCGGCCTCGCCCGCCACCTATGCCGACAAGAACGATCCGCCCATCCTCATCATGCACGGCACTGCGGACAAGACGGTGGACGTGCAGCAATCGAAGGATTTCGACGCCGCATTGGCGAAGGCCGGTACATCGCACGAACTCGTCATTGTGGAAGGTGCGCCGCACACCTTCCATCTCCAGCCAAAACAGCAGGACCTGCGGCCGATTGTGCTCGGCTTCTTCGACCGGTATTTGAAGAGAGCGAAGTAAGCGCCGCGGAAAACAGCCAGTTTCTTTGTGCCACCGCAGACGGTTTCAGAGTTCCGTCATGGCTTCGGCGAATGCGGCGAAAGTCCTCTCGTCAAACAAACAGAAAATGACGCGCTCCAGGCCGCTCTTGCCAGCGAGATGTTCGGCGGCGGCAGCGAGCAGGATGCGCGCGGCGCGATCAAGCGGGAAGCGGTAGATGCCGGTGGAGATTGCCGGTAGTGCGATGGATTTCAGTTTTTTCTCGTCAGCGAGTTCCAGTGACGACATGCAGGCGCGGCGAAGCTTCGCATCTTCGTCGCCGTCGCCCCAAATCGGGCCGGCCGTGTGAATGACGAACCTCGCCAGCAGTCTGCCGCCGCTGGTGATGACGGCTTCGCCGGTTTCGAGCGGCCGGCCTCGCGCGGCGATGATGCGGTCGCTTTCCTCCTGAATGACTGCGCCGCCTTTGCGAACGATGGCCCACGCCACGCCACCGCCGTGCTGAAGGTGGACATTGGCAGCGTTGACGATGGCGTCAACGGCGAGTGCGGTGATGTCGCCACGTTGAAGTTCGAGCGACCCGTGGCCGACTTGTCTGGCAGTGGCAGTCATGACGTTCCTCCTCACTCCGCCGCGTCACGCGCGAGTGACCGCGACGCGGTTATTGTGTGGCACTGCCGACAGCCTTCGAATCTGCCTTGGAGCCGCCTTTGTCGCGCGCGCCGCGCTTTGGCATTGCCTCGTCAAACGTCTTCTTCTGCCCATCCGTGAGCACGGCACGGATGCCATCCATCATCTCCCGGCGCTTCTCGGCGATGCTCTTGGCGGTTTCCTTCTTCTTCTCCGGGTCGTTGCTCCGTTTCGCTTGCTTCGCTTCCTCCCGATAGGTGCTCAGGCAGTCACGGAACTTCGTCTTGCATTCTTCGATCTTGGCCTTCTGTTGCGCGGTCAGCTGCAACTTGGAGAGAGCTTCATCGATGGCTCCCATTCCGCCATCGTGTTTGCCACCGCCCGCGCCCTTGTCTTTGCCCAACACGAATAATGGCGTGACCAGTGCGAGCGCACAACCCAATGCCAGCGCTTTTAGAACCGATGTTTTCATAAACGATGTCTCCCGGTAGTTCTCAAGTAATCGGCCCGGTAATTCTACCGGCGCAAGAAGACGAACACCAGCCTGCGGGGGAAGTTGCAGGCGCTGGCTTGCGCCCTGTCCCGGATTGGTCAATCATAGCACCCATGACACCGACTGAAACGCGGGCTGCACTGGAGCGGCTGGCGCTGCAACCCAGCAAGGCGATGGGCCAGAATTTTCTGGTGGACCGGAACATCGCCTATCTCATCGTGGACGCCGCCGGCCTGCACTCCGAAGACACGGTGCTGGAGATCGGCCCCGGCCTTGGCGCGCTCACGGAGTTGCTGCTGGAGCACGTTGCCCGCGTCGTCGCCGTTGAGAAGGACGGGCGGCTGTGCGAGTTCCTCCGCGAACGGTTCGGCCAATGCCAACAGCTTCAACTGATCCATGCCGATGCGCTGGAGTTTGACTTCGTGCCGGTGGCGCCGTTCAAGGTCGTCGCCAACCTTCCCTACGCCGTCGCGACGCCACTGCTGCAACGGCTCGTGGACTCGCCCGCGCGGCCCCGACGCATGGTGCTCACAGTGCAGCGCGAAGTCGCCGACCGGCTTGTGGCCAAGCCGCGCACGAAGGATTACGGCGCGCTGACGCTTTTCACGCAGCTCTACTACGAAGTGCGACGCGAGCACATCATCTCGCCGCGATGCTTCATTCCGCCACCCGCCATCGACTCCGCCGTCGTCTCGCTGAGGCTCGCGCCGCATCCGTTGCTGGAGCCTGCCTTCGAAGCGCCGTTCAAGGAATACGTGCGCGCCGGCTTCGGCCAGCGCCGGAAAATGTTGCGCGGTGTGCTGCCGAAATCCCCCACCCGCGTGGCGGTCACGGTCGACCAGGTGGAAGCGGCGCTGAAACGCATCGGTGTGCTGCCGACGGCGCGTGGCGAGGAACTGAGTCTGGCGCAGTGGCTGCTGTTGACGCGCGAACTGGTCGCGCCAGCACCGGCGGAACCGAAGCAGCCATGATTCTCATCCAACGACCATGACCACCGACAACCAGCAGGAACTTTTCGATGTGGTCAACGCCAACGACGAAGTGATTGGCCAGGCCACGCGCGGCGAGGTCCATCGCCGCAATCTCATGCACCGCTCTGTCCACATCTTCGTGTTCAACTCCGACGGCCAGCTCTATCTCCAGAAACGCTCGCAGACCAAGGATAGGCATCCCGGTTGCTACGATTCCTCCGCCTCCGGCCACCAGGATGCGGGCGAAGACGCCGACACCTGCGCCTGCCGCGAGCTGCGCGAAGAGCTTGGACTCGAAGCGGACGCGGGCCTGACGCGGTTGTTCAAGATTCCCGCCTGCGCCGAGACCGGCTGGGAACACGTGACGTTCTATACCTTGCAGACGGAAGCGCCGCCGCAGCCGAACCCGTGCGAAATCGAATCGGGCCGCTTCTTCACGCTGGCGGAGGTTTTGCAGATGACCGAGGCAGACACGCAGCAGTTCTCGCCCGGCTTCCTCAAGGTGCTGCAAAAGTTTGGCGAGCAGATGGGGAAAGGATGATGCTCGCGGTTGCCGGTGGTCAGGGGGTCGGCCGCGTGTCGCGGATCAGGATCTGCTTCGTGTTGTAGGTCGGATCACTCTTGTCCGCTGTCCCGCACCCGGCCAGCGCGGCCAGCACAACCCCCGCCAGCATCCATCGCAGCAAGGTCATGGTGTCACCTTCACCCGCAGCGTATCGCGTCAGTGGGCCGATTCTCACCGCCAGCGAGTGCCAATGTAAGTTTTCCAGTCACCTTCGACGAACGGCCCCTTGGGCGCGCCGTTCTCTTTCAATAGCACGCGAATCCCTTGCCTTGGCGGCGGACTGCCCGCCACTTTTCCTGTGGGCGATTCGCCGATCAATAGTATCAGTGACCGGGCGAGAAGACCGGGAGCCAGGACGAACTTCAATTCCGTTTCCGGCCCTGTCTGACCCGGCTCCAGTTTCAACGGTGGCTTGTCCGGCTTCTCCGCCGCATGGCGATCCAGATGCGGCAGGCCTTCCGCGTCAAGCAGCCAGAAGGATCCCGGCCCGATTCGCGCGAGTGTCGTTCCGTCGTTGCGCAGGCGCAAGTGGACCTTGACTACCGCTTCTGTTTCATGCGCGCCAAGTTCGCACCGGATGATCTGAACCTTCATTCCCTTCAACACCGTTGCCGATGTCGCGACGTTGCTGCGCGGGATTGTCTTCCAATACACTGCCAGCGCCACGCCGAAGAGTAGCGCTGCCGATATTGCAATGATCAAGACACGAAACCGAGATGACATGTCCGCAGTTTAACCTTGCTCCTGCCGCTTGACGAGGTCTTTGACTGTCGCCGGCGGCGCTCGATGCAGCGCAACCGGTCAGCGTTTGGCGGTGATGCCGAGGCCGAGCATCGGCACGAGGTCCTTGGCTTCGATAACGCCGTAGTTGAAAATGATGAAGCCGCGCGTGTCGTGCTTGCGCGTGATGGCGATCTGGCCAATCGCACGGTCGGCGCCAAGCCGCGAGCCGGATGAACTGACGCCGATGCCGGGATAAACAGGCACCTTGCCGGCCCAGTCTTTTTGGAGCGCGATCCAGCTATCAAACTGCCGGTCGCTTTCCGTGTAGTCCATCGGACAGACGAAATCGAGCCAGCCCTTGTCGCACCAGAGCTTCCAGTCCTGGCCGACGCCATCGCGATCGGTGGCCCAGTTGCGGAAGACGGCGGCGGAAATCTTAATCTTCGGCTTCGCTGCACGCGCCTGTTCGCTGACGGCTTTGACGACGGCGGTAATATTGCTGCGACGCCAGTCCAGCCACTGCTGGCGGAACGGGCCTTTGCCGAGCACGTCCTTTGGCCAGTCCTTGATCTCAACACCGGCGGCTTTTGCGAACCGCTCGCGGCAGCCGGCACAGAAACAATGATCGCCGTCGGGATAGCGAATGTAGTCGAAGTGGATGCCGTCCACGTCGTAGTCGCGCGCGACTTCGACCATCGAGTCCACTTCCAGCTTTTGGTTTTCCAGGTGCGACGGGCAGAGCCACGGCTCCTCCTTGCCCTTCGAACTCATCTGGAGCCGGCCTTCGCTGCGCATCTTTTCGATAAACTCTTTCGGCACGCGATGGCCGGTGTTCCAGTTCACCTTCCAGACGTGAATCTGGACGCCGTATTTCTTGCAGGCGGCGAGGCACTTCGCGATCTGGTCGCCTTTCTCCGCCATGTCGGGCGCCTGGGGCAGAACCTTGCTGTTGTAAAACGCCACGCCGCCCCAGAGCATGTTCGGGACAATGGCGGTGAACCCGTTGTCGGCGAGCCGCTTGATCGCTTCGTCCCACTCCATGCCTTCCACGCCGAACGCACTGTGGCACCAGAACGCGCAGAACTCGCCGGCGAGCGGTTTTTGCGCCATGCAAAACGCCTCGGATAGACACTGTGAGGCGGCTGCGGCCTTCTCGGAGGCTTCGACGTATTTCTCCTTCACACCGAGCGCCACGGCCTCGGCACGGAACTTGCGCGCGGCTTCGAGCGCGGCTTTGGCTTTGCGGTTGCCCTTGGCGGTTTTTGTGATGAGTGCGGCGGCTTCGTCGAAGTTCTTGCAGCCGCCGATCTGGCCGATGCGCGCGATGCCGGCGTTGGTGGTCTGCCACCAGAGGTCGGGTTCGAGATGGCCCACCATCGCGAGCAACATCCGGCGCTTGTTGACGCTGTCGTCGCTCAGCAAGACGTGGGTCATCATGATGCAGTTGTCAGAGGCGATGACGGCGGCGTGGCCGGTGGGCTGGCCTTTGTCGTCAAGCCATTCCGCCAGCACGCGGCTGGCGCCAGGAACGGCCTTGGCGTCATTGATGTTCCACGAACGCTGGCCGACACGTTGCGGCGTGCCCGGCAGCGCGCCATCGGCAAAAGAAATGGTGGAGAACTGGCCGGGATTCTTCGCCTTGGTGTGCGCCCCGCCCTCGATTTTCACTGCGGGCCGGAGCTTCGCAGGCAGGGAGTAGAACACCAACAGCTTGCCACCGCGCCCGAGGAACTTGATCAATTCGTCCGCCGCCTTGTCGGGCATGGCGGGGTTGTGCGGCAGAATGACGAGCTTGGCCTTGGCGAGCCGTTCGGCGGTCAGGTCGAGGTCGCTGATCATCGAGCAACCGATGCCGAGGGCGGTGAGATTCTGCGTCACGCCTTCTGCGAACTGATCGGCGCTCTTGGCCTCACCCGAGCGGCCACGAGCCAACGACTCACCCCGCACCACGGCGACACTGGCGTCGACGCCAAGCACGCCGGTCATGCGGAGGTCGCCCAGAAGAAGTTCCGTGTCCTCGCTCCGGCCGCGCCACGCGGAGATGCGGATCGTCTCGATGTTGCTCCAGCCGGCGGGTGTCCCCTCCGAGCGCGTGCTGGCCTTGTTGATTGTGACGGTGTTCCAGCCGGCGGCTTCGGGGAAGAAACCAGTGGAATACCAGCCGCCGCCGCTCTGAAAATAGATGCTGAAGTGCGAAATCGGCGCGGGGTTCTTGCAGAAAACCTTGAATTGGACACCCTGACACGGCACGAGATCCAGCTTCACCTTCCGGTCCCACGACGCGCGCTCGATGGCGGTGCCGGCAAAGTTGCACGGCAGGCGCAACGCCTTGCGGCCTTCGAGCGTCGCTGCGACGGCGGGCGCGCTGCCTCCCATTGGCCGCCACGCCTTCTGGGCCGCCGCATCATCGGCGTAGCGGCAGTCGTCAATCATTCCCAGTTTGTCATCAACCGGGGCCGGCGGCGCGGCAAGCGCCGTGAGATGGATGGTAACAAGGACTGCTACGACGGCAGATTTGATGGGCAGATACATGGCGGCTCCAATTGAAACGCAGTTATATGGTGTAACGATTCGCAAATGGCCTGAAAGAACCGTGTCAGGCGGAACAATCTTCGTTTCTTTCCGGTGGATGACTCTAGTCGGCGCGCATTCCGGACGTCAAGCGATGTCCCGGCCTGCGACTCACGTCGGATTACGACTTTGCGCTCAGCACTTCGTAGAAGCTGAAGGTCTTGGTTTTGCCGCGCAATTGTGTGTCGGGCATCAGCCGGCATTCAAATGCATCTTTCACCGCCTCGTAGGTAGGCTGGGTGATCAGGATGGTCGTGCCGAACTGTTTATTCAGTGTCTCCACGCGCGAGGTGGTGTTCACGCCATCGCCGATGACGGTGTATTCGAGCCGCTTGTTCGAGCCGATGTTGCCGACGATGACGTCATCGGTGTGGATGCCAATGCCGATGGCAATGGGCGGCTTGCCGGCCATGCCGCGCTCGCCGTTGATCTTCCCCAGCAGCGCCTTCATCCGCAACGCCGTCTGCACGGCGCGGCGCGGATGGTCCGGCTGGTCGCCGATCGAGCCGAACACCGCCAGTATGCCGTCGCCCATGAATTTGTCGAGTACGCCGCCTTGTTCAAACACGGCCTCGACCATCTCGGAAAAATAGTTGTTCAGAAACGCGACCACTTGCTGCGGCGTAAGCTCCTCGGACATTGCCGAGAAGCCGCGGATGTCCGAGAACAACATGGTGACGTTGCGTATTTCGCCACCGAGGTTCATATCCCCTTTCAGGATTTTGTCGGAAATCTGGGTGGCGATGTAGCGGCCGAAAATGTCCTTAACCCGGTCGCGCTCCTGCAGCCCTTTGGCCATCTCGTTGAGGGCCGCTCCGAGCTGGCCGAGTTCATCGCGCCCGACCACCGTGGTGCGCGCCGTCAGGTCGCCGCTCTTGACCCGCTGCACCGTGGCGAGCATCTCATACACGGGACGCCTGATGGAAACGGACAATCCCCACGCGATGAAAAGGCTGGCCACAATGAGCACGGCCAGACCGAGGGCAAATTCATCATACAAGTCCTGCAACGGCGCCAGAGCCTCAGACTGATTGACTTCCGCCAGCAGAAACCACGGCTTGGGATCCACCGTTGCCGGGTTCTTGATGGCGCGATAGATCATCAGGCGTTCCATTCCCTCTTTGTTGCGCTGTACGACCGCGCCGCGGCCGCCGGCTTGCCGCGCCCGTTGGATGGCCGCGTAGGAAGAGATGTCGTCATTGATCCGCTCAGGCTTGGGGTGCGCGAGAACATGACCGTCGTTCGATACGAGAACGGCGTAACCACTCTGGTTGAATCGGACCGTTTTGAGGTAATCCACCATCATCCCCTGCAAGTCGAACTGCACGTTGATGCCACCGAGCACATCGCCCTTTTCATCCTTGATCGGCACGCCGATCAAAACAACGTGCTTCTTGAAAACAGTCGATTCATGCGGATCGGACACGAATGTCTTGCCTTCCACCGTGAACACCGCGCCGATGCGATTAATCGGCTCGGTCTCTCCTGAGACGCTCGTCGTCGCCAGCGGGTGCAAATCCTTGTCCACAACCCGAACCTGCAGACAACGATGATCAAACCGCTGGATGACTCGCAACGAGTCGGCCAGTTGCTCGGCCGATGCGTTGCGGCGCAGTAACGGCACCACGCCACGCCCCATTTCATCGAGCCGTTGTTTGACACGTTCCACGATGGTGTCGAGTTGCGCCTCGACGATGTCGGCGACGTTCTCGAGTTCCACCACCAGTTCGTGCGACACGACGTCTTTCGACGCCTGATAACCCCAGACACCAATGATCGATGCCGCCATCAACGCCATGCCAGCCAGCGCCGTCATGACGGTCAGGAGAAACCCTCGTTTGAACCTCGCGAATCCGCGCCACCAAACGACACAGATGAACCCCAACACGAGCACCGCCCAGATTAAAAACGCAACGACCAAAGATTGGAGTATTTCGGTCATGGTTCGCCTCTATTGAGCTGGCAGGATACGCGCCCGTTCACGTCGATGCAATACCTGTGCTTTTGTTGCTATTGCCGGGATCCTTCCGCCCGGTCCGTTCTACGACAACACTGCATCGCATCTGCATTTGCTGTTACTTCGCCGCTTTCTCGATCCGATACAGGTGTGTTTTTGTCCGCACGATGAACGCCCGGCCCGTGACCGCCGGTGTCGCCATGAAACCGGCGTCGAGATTGTTCGCTGCGAGTCGCTCAAATGCCCGGCCCGGCTTGATCACCGTTGCCTGGCCCTTCTCGTTGAAGAAATAGACCCGCCCATCCACGCAGATGGGTGAGGCCGAAAAGCTGCCGCCGAGTTTCTCCTGCCACAAGGGTTCGCCGTTCTTCGCGTTGAGGCACGTCAACGTTCCGTTGCCGTCATGCAGCAGGTAAAGAGCGTCGTCCACCAGCACCAGAGACGATTTCAACGCCGCCATCTTCGGCATCTTCCACGCCACATGCGTCTGTGTCACGTCGCCCTTTCCGTCCGTCCGGATCGCCCACAGCTCCGGCTTCATGAACCCCGTGCCGACGAATATCAACCCGTGGCCAAAGACGGGCCGGGGCACGTTGGAAAAACCGGGCAGGTCGCAAAACCAGATTTCCTTGCCGGTCTTTGGCTCGTAGGCGTAAACGCGGTGCGCGCCGACGCAGATGAGCTGCTCCCGTCCGCCGACGATGATCACCTGAGGCGTACAATAAGCTTTGCGGAAATCGGGTTTCTTGGCTTCCAGCGGAGCGCTGCGCTTCGTCTTCCACACGATGCGGCCCGTGTTCTTGTCGAGCGCAACCACATATTGCACGTCCCTGCCATCGCAGTGGAGGATGTAAAGACCGCCGTGGATCATCGGTGAACTGCCCGCCCCCTCCTTGTGGTCGAGCTGCAACTCCGTGTTCTTCCAGATCACCTTCGCCGTCGCTGCGTCGAGGCACGCGCTGCCGCTCGTGCCGAAACAAACATAAACGCGGCCCGGCTCGACCACCGGCGTAGGCGACGCGTAACTATTCGTGGGATTCTTCGGCGGAGGCGGATCGGTGTGGAATACTTCCACGTCATGCAACACCTTGCCCGTTTCGCGGTCCACGCAAACCGCGTGCAACGAGCGGCCGTCGTCCAACGCAGTCGTCATCCAGATTTGCCGCCCAAGCACGACGGGCGACGACCAACCCTCGCCCGGAATCGCTGTCTTCCAACGCACGTTTTCCGTCTCACTCCACGTCAACGGCAATCCCTTGGCGTCCGAATGCCCGTCGCCCGTCGGCCCGCGGAACTGCGGCCAGTCTTCCGAAGCGAACGTCGCCGTGATCAGGAGAGGAATGAGAAGGAGTTTCTTCATGGTTGGTGCTTTTCAGAAGTCTGGAGAACGAAGTTCGCCGGCGCAAACATTTTCAGGTTAACGACGAACGCGCCGTTTCTGACTGCGATCGGTTTGCCGGCCGGCTCGCCGCGCAAGCTCACGGGCTGCACGTTGCGCACGCCGAAACCCGCCGGCAATGTGACGCGGCATGGCCCGCTCTTGCCTGCCAGTTCCCAAAGCCGCAGCACGGTGCCTTCGCCGTCGGGATTGTCACCGAACGCCGTCACCTGCACGCCTTTTCGCGACAGATCCAGCCCACGCTGCATCACCGGCAGCTTGCCGGCTGGTCCGTCCGCTGCCATCGCCATCAACGGATAGCGCGCCTCCAACGACGGCGTGATCAGGGATTTCTCCGCGTCGTTGTTGTCGGTTGCCCAGATGCGAACGCAATAACTCCACGAGCCGCCGTTCCAAAGCCGGAAATTCGTGTTCCATTGATTGTTGAAGAGGTTCACAAACGCGACGGGTTTCTTCGGCACGAAATCGAGCGAGAACTTCCAACAACCCGGACGATCCAGACTAACCAGCGGTGAATCGAGCGAGCAAAAGCCGGCGCCGCGGCCGCGAGAATTGCCGATGGTCACCCCGGTGTTGATGCCAAACAGATCGCGATTCGCGCCCGTGACGATGTCGCGCGCCGGATCAATGATCGAACCGAGCCTTCCCAGCCTGAACTGCGGCGCATCCACCTTGAACGGGAGACAGAGCCAGCCCGCTTCCGGCCACGGTTCCAGCCGCTTGTCCCGCAGCGTGATCCGGAGATCTGCGTATGGCAGGTCGCGGTAGAGGTGGAGACTCGTGCAGACAGAGGAGACGGGTCCGTTGGTTGTGGACGCCGAGACCATCCGCGCTGCCACCGAGAAAGCGGTCTCATCGAAGGTCAGCCTGAAGTCCTGCGGCGAAGAGGCCCGATACGGCACTTGGTCCGCCGACGGCATGCCGGGTTTATAGAAGTCCACGTGCAAACGACCCGGCATCTTGATGTAGTCGTGGCAATACTGCATCACCTGGTTGGTGTCGAATCGCTCGTAGAGGAACTGGCCGAAGCCAAACACGCCGTCCTTGTCCACCAATTCACGCCCCGTGCGTTTGTCCACGAGTGAGCGCACCACACCGCGCGCCTTATCGAACGTCGCGCGGAAGAACGGCGACTCAATCATCTCACCCGGCGCATCCGTGGTCAGCGGCGGACGCGCTTCGGCAGATGCTGTCGGGACGAAAACACGGTAACCCATTGGTGGCACATCGCGCGCGACGAATTCCAACCGGCCCTCTCGCAGTTCCACCGGCACTGGTTCGCCTCCATCGGCCGGTTTGAGGGCGCGGATGGTCGCGCCTTTCCATTCCACGCCGACGGCACCATTCCGTTTCCACGGCAGTGGATTGTAGACAACCACTCGTTTGTCACTCCCGCCGGCGGCATTCGCGAGCGCGCGGAGATTGCCGTCCGTGAGTGTGCTGACGAGGTTGTGCGCCGTCCGAATATAAGTGGAGTGTTCCTCCCACGAGGCCTCGCTGCGCGCGAAACGGTTTGTCGCACGATCGCGCAAAAACTCCTCGCCGAAACTCAGGATACGACCTCCGCCGATCCAGCCGATGGAGCCGCCCCAGGTATGCTCGCCGTAAAGCAGGCTTTGCTCATAAGCCGCCGCAACCGTCGGCGCGGCATCCGTCACGCCGACACCCCACGCGCGCAACTGCGTGTTGAGCGCCTCGGTTTGAGCCAGACCCGACCGTGTCCAGCGCGCCTGGCTGGCGCCCGCTGGATCGGACATCGGCCCGTGAATCCACGTGTCGGGCGTGTCGCCGCGCACGACCGGCAGGGCGGCTTTCTCGGCCAGGATCGCGTCGCCAAAGTCAGAGAGCCGGCCGATGCGGACCTTCACGCCGGGCAATTTCTTATCGAGTTGATCCAGCACCCGCTTGACCTCGTCGAGACGCGGCGGGCCGTGATTGTCGCCGGTGTGCAGCAGCGCCAGCCACGTCTTGTAAGGCCAGTCGCGCGGCGGAAACAGGCCCGTGCCGTAGCGCGGTGAATACATCGTCAGCACGCGCGAACCGTCGGGCCCTTCCCACCAGTAGATCGGCGGCACGCGCGGCGAGTAGCTCATGGCGTTGCAACCGATGTGCATGAACTTCACGCCGGCGTGGTGCAGCAACGTCGCCATCGCCCACGTGTGTTCCGGCACGTCGGTCATCTTCGCGTCGCGCGACAACGGCAGGCCCAGCCGGCGGGCGATTCGCGACGAATAACCGAGGCCGCGCACGAGGTCTTCGAGTTCGAGCAGTTCGGTGTGTGTCGTAAACGGAAGCGCGTGGACGACGAATCGTCCGTCCTTCAGCGCCTGCTCGACACGGGCCTTGCGTTCCGGTGTTTGTTCGGGCCAGTCGAGAATCTGGTGCATCGGCCAGCCGGGGAGAGTCCACGCGAATTGTTGCGCTGGCGGCAGGTCGCGGTTCTGGTCCGCCACGTCGAGAGCCTGGTCAATCATGCTCGTGCGATAGCGATGCACGACGTTGCTGGCCATGTCGGTGTAGCCGATGTCGAAGTGTGTTTTGAAGACGACCACGACCTGTTCGACGCGTGCCGGCGGACGATGGGCTTTTGCAACCAGCGCGGCGGCGTTGGCAATAGGCGCGAGCTTGAGCGGCGCGGGCGCTTCGAGCGAAACGGCGTCATAGAGGCACCAGCTGCCGTTGTCGTTGACGATGGCGATGTCGTTGCGGCCGGCCTTCAGCAACGTGGCAGGGAATTCCACCTCGGCGCGATACGGCTGGCCTTTTTCCGGATGACCCGCGATGGAACCGTCCTGCCGTCCCTTGGGCAATGCATGCTCGAACCGCGTTTCGTTGACCTCGATCCGCAGGCGCGGTGGCGATTTGTAGTGCGTGTCGAGCAGGTCGAGCCGCAGCCGGCACGTGCCTGATGCAACCGGCTTCGCGATGCCGAAGACGATCGTGAATGTGTGCGCACCGCCACCGGCCCATCCGTCCGAGGGGCCGGGATGGACGTAGGGCCAGTCCTTTCGTGCATCGCTATGGCCGACAACGAAGAAGCCATCATCGGTGAACTTGTCGTAGTTCTGCGGCGCAAGCGCGAACTCGGCGTTACTCCCGTCGGCCTTGCCGATCTGCCAGAGCCAGTTCGCATCCGCACGGGTCGCGCTGAAAACCAGCAGCGATCCGGCGACTGCGATGACAAACGTTCGCAGAAGCCGATTCATAAGCCTCCTTGCTGCTGAAACAGCTTACACCGACCATGGCGCGCGGTTGGCGCGGTGCAGCATCCGGTTGGCGGCCTCGTCCCCGATGAACTGCTCTGCGACCGGGTCCCATCGCAATTTCCGTTTCAGCCACATCGCGATGTTGGCCAGATGACAAATGGTGGCCGAGCGATGGCCAATCTCGATCGGCGCGGCTGGCACGCTGCGCGTCTTGATGCAGTCGAGGAAGTTCCGCATGTGGTTGGTGCTTGTGCCGAGATGGATTTCGTTGGCGCCAATGATCGAGGTCATCAGCGATGCCGGTTCCGCGAAGAATCCGCTCGCACCCATTTCGATCCAGCCTTCAGTGCCGACGAACCGGCACTGCGCGACTGTCCTGTCGGGATCGCTCTCCAAATCGGTGGTGCATGTGAGTTCGACGCCGTTGGCGTAACGCGCCTTGAACCGAACGATCTTCGCGACATTGAAAAGCCCCGCCGCCGGCCACTCACTGCCATCATCCTCAAACTCGACCGGTCCCGTGAGCTCGGTGTTGTTGCCCCACTGCGCCATGTCGAACGAATGCGCACCGAGGTTCGTCGTCTGGCCGCCGGAGTAGTCGCGCATGAACCGGAACGTGTACAGGCACCGGTCCTTGTGATACGGCTCCCACGGCGCCGGCCCGATCCACATATCGTAGTCGAAACCCTCCGGCACCGGCATCGGCGCCCAGTCGCCTGCCGGACCGTGCCGGTTCCACGGGCCGATGCGCGTCTCGATGCGTTTCAACTGGCCGATGCGCCCGTTGCGGACCAATTCGCAACCGAAGCGCGTCCGGGGATTCGACCGTTGATGGCTGCCGGTTTGCAGCACCACACCGGCGCCGCGCACCGCCTCAACCATCGCGCGACCCTCGGCGAGAGTGTAACTGAGCGGCTTCTCGCAATAGATATCCTTGCCGGCGCGTGCCGCCAGGATCGTCATCACCGCGTGCCAGTGGTCGGGCACGACAATCGCCACCGCGTCCACGTCGCGCCGCGCGAGCACGTCGTGGAAATCCGCGTAGGCGTCGCAGCCGCGAAACGTCCCCGCGCGCCGCCGCTCAGCGTAGGTTTTCTCCACCAATGCCTTGGCCGGCTCGCGGCCGCAGAACTGGCTGACGTTCCGGTAGCCGCCGCTGCCGCGGTTCACGTCGCACACTGCCACGATCTGAGCGTCCGGCTCCGCCAGAAACGCGCGCATGTCCTGGAAGCCCTGATTGCCCGTGCCGATCATCGCCAGGTTGACGCGATTGCTCGGCGCCAGCGCGCCGCGGGCGGTGGCGGGAATGAAGTGCGGCGCACTCATGGCTGCCAGGGCGGTCGCAGCCTTGCCGGTGGTTTGGAGGAATTGTCTTCGCGTCAGTTGTCGCTCGTGTTTCATGGCCAGAATTACCAGTCAAGTGTTTCGGTCAAGGACTCCATCAGTGTGGCGCAGCCCGTGCGATTTGACAATCGCAACAAACTTGAAAGTGAGACGCCTGCCCTGCCGTGGGGCGGGCTTGACGCTCCCTGCGCCAGCGAGCAAGATGCCGGCGGAGGTGCACTATGACGGAATCATCTACTGACAAGGCCCCCGGCAGGGATCGTCTGCCCGAATACGCCATCTACAAACCCAACGCGCGCGGCAACGGCGGTGTGGTGCGGTTCGAGTTGAATCGCGAGAAGGGCGCGGTATTCGTGGATGGCGCGAACCAGTCGGGCGAGAAGCAGTTTGATTGGGAGAAGAAAATCACAATGAAGTGGGGCTTGCACGATCTTGGCGCAGCGCTGGCGGTGTTGGAGCGGCGGACGCCGGACGCGAAGTTATTTCACAAGACGGAGAAGTCCAACAGCGCGTTCGAGCTGGCGTCGCAGGAATCGCCGGATCGCGCCCCGTATTTCGTCCACATGTCCCATCAGGACACGGCGACCAAGCAGGTGAAGAAGGTCGGCATCCCACTGACGCACAGCGAAGCGGCGGTGTTGGAAACGTTGTTGAAGACGGCGGTGGTGAGGTTGATGGGGTGGTAACGGGATATGGAAGACATGCGTGGCGCAAGGCTCGCATTCCGCTCGTGTTGAACGCAGGACAACTCCCGTGGTAAGGTCGCGCAACCAACAACATTGGAGAAACGCTTCATGAAATCCCTCGAGACAATCAATGCCGTCAAACGCTGGCTGCCGGTATTGATGGTGGCCGTCATCGGTGGTTTCCGGCTCGCGGCGGCTGACATTGTGTGGATCGAAACCGAGCGCTTCGAAGACCGCGGCGGCTGGGTCAACGACTCGCAGTTTGTGGACCAGATGGGTTCACCGTATCTGCTCGCTGACGGCATCGGCACGCCGGTGAAGGACGCAACGACACACGTTGACCTGCCGCGCGCAGGCAAGTGGCGGGTTTGGGTGCGCACGCGCGATTGGGCACCGGAGCACCATCCGGGGCGCTTCAAAATCCTGCTGAATGCCAAGCCGATCGGACGCGAATTTGGCGCGAGCGGCAAGACCAGCTGGTGCTGGGAGGACGGCGGCACGCACGAGTTGTCCGGCCGCATCGGCGTTTGCCTGCACGACCTCACCGGTTATTACGGGCGTTGCGACGTCATTGTGTTGACGACAGACCCGGGCTGGACGCCACCCGATGGCAAGGACGACGTCGCTGCTTTGCGCGAACGGCACGGCGGCGTGAGCCGCGAGGTCAAAAACGCCGGCGACTACGACGTGGTGGTGGTGGGCGGCGGGCTGGCGGGTTGCATGGCGGCGGTATCGTCGGCGCGGATGGGCGCGCGCACGGCGCTGATCCAAAACCGGCCCGTGCTCGGCGGTAACGGCAGCACGGAAATCCTCGTGCCACCGGTCGGCGTCTGGCCCGGCGGACGGTGGGATGTGCGCGATCCGCGCGAGACCGGGTTGATCGAGGAGGTCCGCACCATTGGCAACCAGCGTGCGGTGGAGACGCGCTATTATTCCGGCCGCCTCCAGGGTCTTTGCGCGGCCGAGCCCAACCTGACGCTGC
This sequence comes from Verrucomicrobiota bacterium, assembly GCA_016235595.1. Lineage (GTDB taxonomy): Bacteria > Verrucomicrobiota > Verrucomicrobiia > CAIQCK01 > CAIQCK01 > CAIQCK01. Next base: position 119,976 of record JACRJX010000029.1, on the reverse strand, counting down.
GCTTGAACACGCACGTCACCGGCGTCGAAACGCGGCCGGATGCGACCAACGCTGTCGCCGCCGTGCTCGCGCTCGACGTGTGCTCGGGCGAGCGGATGCGTTTCAAAGGACGCATCTTCGTGGACTGCACCGGCGACGGCATCGTGGGCAAGGACGCAGGCGCCGTCTGCCGTCACGGCCGTGAGCCGCGTTCGATGCATAACGAACCGCTCGCGCCGGAGAAGGGCGACGACACAACGATGGGCAATTCGTTGAAATACTTCAGCCAGTCCACCGGTTCGAAGCAACCATTTGTGACGCCGCCGTGGGCGGTGAAGCTCGACTCGTGCGACGATTTTCCCGAGCGCCGCCATCCGCCGCACCTGACGGCGGAGATGGGGTGGCAGTGGATGATTGAACTGGGCGGCACGCGCGATACGTATCGCGACAAGGAGGAAATTCGCGACGACCTGCTCAAGCTCATCTACGGCATGTGGGGCCACGTGAAAAACAGTTGTCCGAAACTCAAGGACGAGGCCGCCGACCACAAGCTCGTCTGGGTCGGCAGCATCACGGGTGTGCGCGAAAGCTGGCGGTTGATCGGCGACTGCGTGTTCACTGAGAACGACATGGCGGAACAGACGTTGTTCCCGGATCGCGTGGCCTACGGCGCGTGGGGACTCGATGATCATTACTCGGAAGGGTTCTTCCATCGCGGGATGCCGTCGCGTCATCCTTACATGGGCCGGCTGCACTCGATTCCGTATCGCAGCCTTTACTCGACCAACATCGTCAACCTGCTCATGGCCGGCCGCAACATCTCCGCCACGCACATCGGCATGGGCACCACGCGCGTGCAGATGACGTGCGCCGTCATGGGCCAGGCCGCCGGCACCGCCGCCGGGATGTGCATCGAGCGCGGCGCGACCCCGCGCGACATCTACCGGAGTTATCTCGACAAGCTTCAGCAGCAGTTGCTCAAGGACGGCGCTTACATCATCGACATGCCGAACCATGACCCCGCTGACCTCGCACGCGCCGCGCGCGTTACCGCCTCCAGCGAGGGCATCGCTACCAAGGGCGAGCCAATGCCCGCCACGAATGTCATCAACGGCATCGCCCGCGTTGTTGACCACAAGGGCAACGCGTGGATGGCCAACCGAAACGCCGCTCCGCCGCACTGGATCGAGTTGGCGTGGAACGAACCGCAGAAATTCAACGTCGTTCACGTGACGTTCTTCACGAAACGGCACGCGCCGAAAAAGTTTGTCGTGGAAGCATGGGTGGACGGCGGTTGGAAGAAGATCGCAGAAGTCGGCGACAAACCCCTGCGCCGTCACGTGCTCGGTTTGGAACGGGTCACCGCCTCCAAGCTGCGCCTGATCCTGGCCGAAGCCGTCGGCGTCTGCGAGATTCGTGTCTATGACGAGCCGGAGCGCATTGTGGAAATCGCGCGTCGGGCTGCGCGAAACCAGAGGCTGCCCGATGTGGGCGCGCGCCTGCCGTGGGAGACGAGCGATGTGCCGGAAGATGCAGACGCGCCGGGCGCGAAATCTTCGCGCGGCATGTCACTGGAGGAAGCTGCGAAGAAATTCGGCGGTATTCTGTTGGATGACTCCGAGGCTGAAGCCACCGGCGAGTGGGGCCGCTCGACTCACTCAACGCCGTTCATCGGCGACGGCTACCTGACCGACGGCAATACCGGCAAAGGTACGAAGACTCTCTGTTTTCGGCCGAACCTGCCGAAGGCTGGTACCTACGAAGTGCGGCTCGCCTACAGCGGCCTGAACAATCGCGCGACGAACACGCCCGTGACCATCCGCACCTCACGCGGTGAGAAAACGGTGCTCGTGAATGAACGCCGCACGCCGGAGATCGGCGGCTTGTTCCACTCGTTGGGCAAGTTCGAACTGGACGCCGGTGGCGCGACCTCCATCGTCATTTCCAACGCCGCCACGGACGACTACGTCGTGGTAGACGCCGTGCAATTGCTGCCCGCGAAATAAGACGCCGCGACGGCTATTTGCCCGCCACGTCGAGGCAGGCGCCTTCCGTGGTGCTGCGCAGATAAACACGGCCGTTGCTGATGGCGAACGTGTTCCAACACTTGCCGCCGATGGCTTGGAACTCGCCGAGTTGCTTGTAACCCTTCGGCGAAGCCTCGATTAGAACCAGTTTGCCCGTGTCACTCAGCGCCAGGAAGTTGTTACCGACCAGCACGACGCCGCCGGGACCGAAGCCGTCTTTCGACCACATCTCCTTGCCCGTGGCCACCTCGACGCACTTCAGCGGACCGATGCCGAATTGCTTGAAACTGAACGGCCCGTAGAGGTAGCCGTCCTTGAGCACCGGCGTGCTCCAGTGATTGCAGATCGTGTTGCCTTCCGTGCGCCAGAGTTCCTTGGCAGTGAACTTGCCGCCGGCCTTTGCGATCTTTGCCGCGGCGGAACCGACGCCGTAGCCGGCCGAACAATACACGATGTCTCCCGACACCACCGGCGACGCCGCCGTCGAAACCTTGAAAGGAAACGCGTAGCGCCAGAGTTCCTTGCCCGTCGCCGGCTCCACTGCCACCAAGCCCGACTTCACAAAGAAGATCACCTGCTTCACACCGAGGATCGTCGCGACGATCGGCGAAGCGTGTGTCAGTGTTTCCGCCGCGCCTTTCCATGCCACCTTGCCGTCCTTCTTGTTGATCGCTGCCAATGCCCCGCCGTCGCCGCCGCAGACGAAGATGAGGTCGCCGTCCATCACGGGCGAGGCCGCGCTTTGCCAGCGGATCATTTTGCCCCCGAGCTCCCGGCAGAGGTCTTTCTTCCATATCTCCTTGCCACTCCCGGCATCGAGGCAAAACAACGAGAGCTGCGCGGTCAGCACATAGACGCGGTCGCCGTCAATTGTCGGCGTCGAACGCGGGCCGTCGCCGCCCCGGTTCTCCTTCGTGCCGTTGTCACCGCCGCCGTCGTACTTGGCCGAGCCGAGAGGCTGGGCCCAGAGCTGCTTGCCGGTGGCGGCGTCGAACGCGACACACACTTCCTCGCCACCGCCCAGCACCAATGTGCAAACCCTGCCTCCACCCACAGCGAAACAACTGAACCCGCCGGGCGTCGGCGTCTTCCAGACCTCACGCGGTGTCGTCCAAGTCGCGAGGATTTGTTCCGTGCAAATGCCGTCGTGATTCGCGCCGCGGTATTGCGGCCAGTCGCCGGCGGAAGCGAAAGCAGCTCCGACAAGCAACGAGCAGACGGCGGCGGAGAGAACGAGAGAGCTGAAGTTTTTCTGAAGCGTCACGTGGACAGGGAAATCAAGTTTCATGGTGGGACAGGGTCGCCAAAAACCGAGGCTCGTCAAGTCTAATGAGCAAGAATGGACACCCCGAGCAGGCAGTTGCTCCCCCTTGCGTCGCGTCGGCCTCCTGCCCTGCCACGCGAAACCGCTCCCTTTGTTCTTGATGGCGGAGCCTCGTCGCTATGCCGGCATCTTCCGCTCAGACATCTTGTTGGCCGGATGCTGGTCCTTGCGACCGTGGACGCATACCGCCGTCCACTCCGCCAGGCGCTTGCCGAGCAGCCGACAGGCGGCCTGCGCGTCCTCTGTGCGCGGCTCGCGCGCCGTCACCGCGCCGTAGTGGCAGGTGGTGAGCTTCGCCGCGTAATCGGTCACACCGAAAACCAGGAAGCCGAAATTCATCAACACCGTGAGCAGAGACTGGCAGGTGATTTCCGATCCACCGCCCCATCCGCCCGAAGAGCTGAACGCGCAGGCGATCTTGCCATCGAGTTTCATCCAGTGCTCGGCCATGGTTTCGTCCCAGAACCGTTTCATCTTCCACGACAGCAGGCCCATGTTGGTCGGGCTGCCCAGTGCCAGACCGTCGCACCAGAACAGGTCTTCCGGTTTCGCTTCGTCCACCGAGCGCAGCCGCACTTCGGTGTCGGGGATGGATGACGCGCCTTCACCGACAAGTCTGGCCATCTTGGCGGTGTTGCCCGTCTTGGAATCGTAGAGGACAAGGATATGGTTCATGAAAACCCATCTGCGATTGCGCCCCTGACGGCGCAATCAGCTTTAAACAACCCAAAAGCCGGCCCAGCGGAAGCGTGTTAGAACGCGAGCGCCAACGCCACCACGCCCGCCAGTGTGCAGAGCATCGGCACCATGAACACCTTGCTCCAGTTGAACTGGCCGTTCGTTGAGAACTTGTCCATCGCCCAGCCCGCCAACTGCGTGCCGAGGAAGAGGCCGATGCCCGTCGTCACCAGGATGATCAGCGACTGTGCCGAGCCGGCAATCTCCGGCGGAGCGACCTTGTTCACATACAACTGGCCGGCAATCATGAAGAACACGTAGGCCAAGCCGTGAAACACTTGCGCCACGATCACGACGCCCTTCGGCGCCTTCACCATGTAAATGAGGTAAAGCACCATCCAGCTTGCTGCGCCGACCGTGATGGTCCACTTCGGGCCGAGCACCTTTTCGTCAAACAACAGGCCAAGCAGGAAGAGTGTCGCCAGCGCCTGCGCGGCCTGCGCGATGCCCATGATGCCGGGGATGTTCTTGCCCGACACGCCGAGGTCGGTCAGGAACCGCGCGGTGCCGAGGAAGTAGAACTGCATCGTACCCGCCACCACCAAAGACGCGATGATGAAGACCGCAAACTTCGGGTCCGACATCATGCCGATGGCCTGCATCATCGGCGAACCGGCCCCGCCGCCCTTGGGAGGCGTCGCAGGCTGGAGGAGGCAGATGACCGTCATGATGATTGAGAGCAGCGCGGCAAACTTCAGACAGTCGCTGCCGTCGCCTTCGCCCTTCTTGAAATTGCGCCAGCCGGTGAGCGCCATGCCGATCAACGACCACGCCACGGGTGCCCAGATGAAGATGCCGGGCGATTGTTTGGCCGCGTCGGTCAGGTGGCTGAACATCAGCGAGTTCACCAGCGGAATCGTCGCCGCATAGAGCATCGAGTAGAGGAGCATCACCACGAAGAGCGGCGTGAACTTCTTGATGCGCGCCGAGAGGAACAGCAACACGATGCCGATCGCGTGGCAGAAGGCGAGGATGTAGCCGGTATCCACGTATTTGTCGGCGAGCCAGCCGCCAAACAGCGGTGAGATCATGCTGGCCAGCGGGAACGTCGCGTAAATCCACCCAGTCTGTTTGCCGGTCATCTGGAGCGGACCAAGCAACCGCGCCGCCAGCACAGGCATCCATGCGCCCCACACCGCATACTCCATGAACATCAACGCGCTCAGTTGCAAATACAGTGTCGTGCTCATCAATTTCTCCTTGCAGACGATTACGGCTTGTCCGCGCCTGTTCGGCGGGGACTGTGAATTGGGCGCGAGGTTAGGCCAACGACACGCGGCGTGGCAAGGACAAACACCTGATCGTTGGGCTTCCCTGCTCGCTGTGTTTTCAGTCTTCTCTTTCGCAGATCGCAGCAGCGTTTAGGACGCTTGCCGCGCAGGCGAATTACCAGCCGCTGACCTCCCCCACAAACGCATACCACGCCACGAAGGCCCAATCGCCGCCGCTGTTCCGCAGCGTCACGCGATGACGGCCGGGCGGGATGGTAAACTCGAAGGTCTTGTCATATTCGCGCGCCCCGCTGTCGTTCTTCCGATCGAGGTCGGGCAGGTCTTCTGTCTGGGTGAGTGCGCCGTCCACGAGGCACTCGAGTTTCGCGCCCAGTGTGGCGACGGCGCGAACGTGGACGCTCAGCTTTCCGCCACGCGGCATGTTTACAAGAAGGACCGGCGGCTCGCGTAGAGCGGCGTGGAGGTTGCCCTGCAAAAACGCCGGCAGCGCCCAGGCATCGCGAACCGTGCCATCCTGCTCGACGACGAACTCGCTTCGTTCCGGCCGACCCCATTGTGCGGTGGGCACGATTCGCGGACTGGAAAGTTTCACTTCGGGCAACCGGTCGTAGTCGAGGATGGCGACGACATAGGCGTCGAGCGACGGCAGCGTAACGACGACGCGGCCGTCCTTGACGTGCGCCTCACCACGTCGCTCGCCTTCCCAATCGGGCGAGACGATGCGGACAGCCTTCGGCAGTTCTGGTGTTGGCAGCTTTAGCTTCACATGCTCGCGCCGCTCCGGCTTCGAGTCTTTCGCCTGGCGGTTGATGACATGGAGCAACAGCGCCGGCGGGTTGTCGCGCCGCCATAGCGCTGTGCTCAACAAGGGCGCGTTCGTTTCGATTGGCTCGAAGCCGAGCAGGCGCGCATCGAGGTAAAGCGCCTTGTTGCGCTGGTAAAATGCCGTCTGGCGCGCGATCTCGTGGATGCCGCCGTCGCGCAACGCGTCGTTGCCCATCGGTCCATGCACGGGAAATGCGAAGAACGCCCCCGCCGCATAAATCTCCGCGCCGCGCACACGCATCCACAAATCGCGATCGGGCGACGAGACTTCCATCCATGGAAAACCGTTGAACCCCCAGTCATGGAAGAAGACCACCGGCACGCGCGCGCCCGCCAGTGCGCGGCCTGCGGTGACGGTGGAGGCCCAGTCGTTGATCTGGTTTTCCGAGAGATCCACCACGCCATCTTTCACGCGCCAGAGTCCCCATACGCCGAGCACTTGCAGGTCCACGTAGCGGGCGAGGCCGTTGCCGCTGATGAACACGCGCCGACCCTTGTTCGCAGCGTGGGAACGGATGGCGTCGGTCAGCCACTTCCACGCGCGGTCATCGCGGTCGCGGCGAAACGCGTGCCACTCGGCGGGTGGTTCTTCCGACGTGGGCGGCTTGTGGGCAAGGCCGCGTTTCTCCAGCCAAGCGCGGTAATCGCGGAGTGAGTAATCGTCAAAACCTTCATTCTTCTGGAGCGCGGCGTTGATCTCGTCCATGAAGAGGTAATCCACGCCTGCGTCAATCTGCCGGCGGCACCATGAGAGGAGATACTCGAGGTAGGCGGGGTTCGACAGCGTACCATGGCGGCAGTTACGCTCGTCCCACGCGTCCACAAGCTTGCCGTTCGGGCCGCGCGTGGCCATGTCGAGCACCTGCGCTTCGGTGAGGCCGTTCTCGCCGTGATAGAGCGCGCTGCACGTGATGCCGCCGCCGAAGAGCGCGCCGAGCGCGTGTGCCTTCGGCGGCAGATGGGCCATCGCAGCGTAATCGCGCGCGTGGTTCCACTTAAACCACGCGCGAATCCAGCAATCCGAACCGGCCTTCGCACCGGCGCGGATGCCGTGGTCCGAGTCCATTGTTTCGTGCACCGAGTAAACGATGGCATCGCGGATATCGGTGACAGGTTGCTGTCGCCGCAGTGCCGCCGGAAAATCCGGCACAGGTTTCAGCCATCGCGGGTCCGGCTCCGGTGCGATCGGTTGGAACTCGCGACGGAGTTCATCGCCGCGCGTGACAAGCCTCTCGACCTTGGCGGCCATCTTCGCGGCGTCGTCCTCAGCAAACGGCGCGAACCACGCCCAAAGACTGTTCGCCGCGGCGTGCGCCGACGCGATGGCCGGGTAGAGAAACAAGCTTGTTGGCGTGTGGCGTTGGACGAAGGAACTGACCGGTTGCCAGTCCTCGGCATACCGCAGGAAAACGACGCCGATGCCGGTGCCCGCGCCAGCGGCACGTGCGATCACCGCCGGATGCCGGGCGCTGAGTCGTTCCGCCGTATCGCCGCGCCTGCCCCATGCCGCCACGCCGGCGAAGGCGTCGTTCTGACCGAGAGCGGCGATCATGCCGCCACGAAACTCGTCCGGCTCGCGCCAGAAGGCGTAAGCGTCAAAGAGAGGCTCGTCAAGCGGCAGCCGCGGCATCGCCCAGCATCGGGCCTTTTCGGAGCAGGCCTTGTTATCGAGCGCGAACCGCACGAGCACGCCTTCATCCGCGCAGATGAAATGGAGGCAGAGAATTTGCCGCGGCTCGGGCGAGACCACGACCGTCATGCCGACGACAACGGCATCGCCGCGCACGGCATGTTCGACTCGCGCGAGAAGGCCGGATGTCGTTTGCAGACCGACGTTGTCCACAACAGCGAACTCCGGTTCGGCAAACTTTCTCGCCACGCGCCGCCATGTGCCTTTGGTGTCGCGCAGTTCCAGGTCGAACGCGCTGTTCTGGCGTTGAAAAGTGACACGATAGGCCGGAGCGGTCACGCGCAACGTCGCCGGTGTTTGATCGACGGATGGCTGGGCACAGACGGAGACTGCCAGGACGAGTGCAGTGCCCAGGGAGAGTGTCAGGCGCATGAGGACATCATGCGGCGGCAATGGCGTGCCGTCAAACCTGCTCGCATCCGGCACAGACGGGAGGAGAATCTGCCCGGCATCACTACCGGGCGCTGCTTTACATGCCGCCGACGTTCGTATACGGTATTCCATGCTCCGTGATACGGGGCAACACTTTGTATTTTTTTGGCTCACGAAAGGAGAGCATGTCACAGGATTATCCACCGCAACCGGGATTTCGCCAGACGCAGCCAGTTGCCCGCGAGGCACTGGACTCGAATCTGGAGCAGGCGCGGGAACAGATTGTAACACTGCAGCGCAAGAAAGAGGAACTGGAACGCGCCAAAGGCGAACTGGAGGAAATGCGCCGCCGCCACGACGAGTTCGCGCGCGGCCGCGTCGAGATCGTTGAAGCGCTCAACCGCGGCCTGGTCGTGCTGGAGCACGAACAGGTAGAAACGCAGCGGATGGCCGACCTCATCGCCCGCACGCGACAAACGTTCAAGGAACAGCTTACACAGGTCGAGACCCTGACCGACGCCCATTGGGACAGCGAGAACCTGAAGTCCGAACTGTCCAAGTCGCTGGCCATGATCGAGACGGCGCGGATGGAGTTCAACCGCGCCTGCCTGCGCATTGACGCGCTCCAGAACAAGTCGCCGGAGGATATGCCGCAGACGCCGCTGGAGAAATTCTCCGGTCCGGCGAATCCGCTTGATCGCATCAGCTTCGGTCAGGCGATGAAGCTCGGTTTCGCGTTCTCGTTACCGTTGGTTCTGATCCTGCTGATTCTCGTGCTGACCCTTGTGGTCAAGTGGTAGCTGTATCATGGCTTGGTTCGGAAAAAGACAGAATGCGCTGGACCGCCGGCTGCGTGAGATTGACAAGGAGTTGGAAAATCTCGATGCGCAGGTGCGGCAGTTGCGGCGCGCGCCGGGCAAAGGCAGCCCGTTCAAACCCGCCAGCACTGCCTATCCCTCGAACCGGCCGCCGCCCCCCGAGACGCCACCGGAAGCCGAACCGCCTGCCGCGCCACCGCCGCCGACCCGGAGCGGCGTCAGCTTCGGCACACCGCGGCAACGCGAACTGTGGTCGCGACCTGCATCGGAGAACGAAGTGGTTCCTTCCAGCGGTGCACGGCAGACGTGGTGGCAATCGTTTTTCCGCCCGCGCCATCAGCCAATGGATCCGAAGTTGGTGAGTTACCTTTCCACGGGCAGCTTCAAGACCGTGCGCCCATTGCGCTACGAACGGCGCATGGCGCGGTATCGGTTTGTGTTCAGCATTGTGTTGTTGGGGGGCACCATACTGGGGCTTGTATTCGCGTTGGTACATTGTTGACAAAGGGGGCGTGATGAAAACGAAACGGACCATCCAGAGTTATTGCCTGGCGACGCCCGTCGGCCAGATGCGCGTCGAGTTGTCCGACCGCGGCCTGCGTTCCCTGACCCTGCCGCGCGGTCGCGCCCGGCGGCGGCGCAAAAGCGCGGTGGTGTTGGATGCGATGTTGCGCCGCCTCCAACGCGACCTGCACGACTACTTCGATGGCCGAAGTGTGGATCTGCGCCATCCGCTGGACTTGGATGGAGCCACCCCGTTTCAACGCGCTGTCTGGCGCGCGTTGCGCCGGATTCCGCACGGTCAGACTCGCACCTACGCGCAGATCGCCCGTGCGATCGGCCGGCCCCGGGCTTGTCGCGCTGTCGGCACTGCCTGCGGACGCAATCCGTTGCCGTTGCTCATCCCCTGCCACCGTGCCGTGGCCTGCAACGGCGTTGGCGGATTCTCGGCGGGCCGCGGCTGGAAAAAATTCCTGCTCGATTTGGAAGCCTCCGTTGTCGAGGAAATCACAGGCGTTTTGCACGAATAGCTGCCGCGCGTGCTGTTCAGTGCGTCATCGCTGCCATTGCGTTCCAATCCATTGCGATCTCTTTATCCGAGAGAACCTGTAATTGCGGCCGCGTGATTGTCAGCGCGGTTCCACTGTCGCCTGCGGCGTGAGAAAGAGACGGTCAATCTTCGTGCCGGCTTCGCGGACACGGAGCTGAAGGCTCAGGGCACCGGCGGGCAGCGTGATCGGCAGAGGTGTCTTTGTGCGCTCTGGCATCACGCGAACCCATTGCCATTTCTTATGCGTGCCGGTGGGCCATGGGGTCATCTCGATCAGGTCGGCGGCGTCGGTGAAGGCGCGGAGAAAGAAGGAATCGTTCTCCGGTGTCGGGGCGAGCACGCGGCCCCAGAGGTAGTATTTGCCAGCCTTCTGGACGCGCAGTTCCCACGTTACGCAACCCATCGAACTGCCTCCGCGCTCGCCGGGCTTGGCCGGCATCCAGACGAACAGGCCGCGGGACGCGGCGGAATCCTCGCCACAACTCATCGGCGGCGTCACGTCGCCGGATTCCGCCTCCCAGTAAACGTCCTTATTCGCCGGGACTGTGATCGGAACGATGGCCGCGCGTTTCGCCATGAACGATTTCACCGGCTCAATGTTTTCCAACAGCCGCTTCCCGATGTCTTCGCCGTTGCAAGCCAGCAGCGCCCGCGGCGGCATCGGCTCGGTCGGGAGCGATTTGGCGTAGGGTGCCGCCGCGCAGACTGCGACCGGACCGTCCGCACCGGTGATGCCGATGCGCACGCGCTCCGGCGATACCTCGACTTCGCATTTCGCCACTGCGAACTGCCGCCGCCATTTCGCAAACTCGTCGTCGCTCGCAAGGCCGCTGCCGATGCGCACCCAGAACGCCGCGGCCGCGTTCGTTTTTGCCACGCCTGATTGTGCGACGTGATGCGTCACCGTGAGCCGCACCGCACCGAAGGCGTTCGCATCATAGACCAGCGCCACCGTCGCGGCATGGCCGGCGAGGTCGCGCGCCCACGGCACGCGCACACCCACGGCGGCGGTGCCTTTGCGCAGCACGACGGCATCGCCCGGCTTTAGCGGAAATTCCGCCGCCTTGCCCGGCTGAAACTCGACGCGGCGCTCGCCAATCCAGAAACCGTCCACGACGAGCGGCATGACGAAGTGCGACTCCAAGGTCTGCGTCTCCGGCGGCACGTCCTTGTCGCGATAAACGGCGAGACCAAGCGCGTCCACACGCCGCTGCGCCGCCGTCCAGAACGGCTGGAGGTGCACCGTTTTCGCGTGCGCCTGGCTCTCCTGAATTTTGATTTTGCCGTAGGGATCGTGCCGGCCGTCGGGGATGAAATAGCAGCGCACGCCGTTGCGATCGCCGGGCAGGTCCGCGCAGAGCGGCAGGTCCATGCGCCCGCCGTAGCCCGCGCCCGCCACGCTGAGCGTCACGTCGCGGCAGAGATAATGGGTTCGCGACTGACTTCTCTCCAAACCCCACACCTGCGTCACGAGCCGCGGGAAACGGGTTTCACCCATCGTCTTAAGCCGCACTGGCGGACGCCAACGAATGAACGCGGTCGAGATCGAGGCGATACGCTGTTTTTCACTGGCCGGCAACCAGCCGTTGGCCATCATCTGCTGGTCGAGGAAACCAATGCCGCGCAGGTAGTCGTAGTCGCGGCTGCGCGCGCCGCCGAGTTTCTGCGCGGGCGGAAACCAATTCAGCGCAATGTCGGTCCAGAGTAGTTCCAATAGCGCCCGCGCTTGCGCCCGGCCGCGCTCGCGCTGACAGAACGCTTCGATCAAAACGAGGTCGTCGAGGTCCGTGCCGTAGTACGTCGGACTGCAATACTCGTGCGTGCCGCCTTGCGACATGTAGAGGCAAATGCGGTCGAGCCGCGCGTAGCCTTCGTCGGCCAGTGCCGGTTTGCCCAACGCCTCGCCGAGCAGGATGAGGTTGCCGGCGTTCATCAGTGCGATGTTGGTGTAGCTCTCCGTCACGCGATGGCGCAGCAGTCCTTCGCCGGCCAGCTCCAATATCGGGCGAAGCTTGGCGCGCGCGGCGGCCGGCATGGTGTCGCGGTGGCGCATCCAGAGCAGCGCGCCGTTTTGCATGCAGAAATCCACCGCGTTGAAGTCCCACACGCCCTCGTGCGACCAACTCCAGCGGAAGTTGCCGTAGCCGCGGCTCTGCGGGTCGCGGTCGTGCATCTGCGCCGCCACGTCGAAGAGTTTCTCCAGCCGCTCCAGCTTCGTCCTGGCTTCGCACAGCGCCAGCGCGTAGGCAAATAACTCGCGTGAACTAAGCCCCGGCGGCGGTTTCGCAATGCTGCGCCAGGTTTTCTCGCCGGCCTGCACGCAGTTGGCGACGATCTCCTCCGGCGTCGGCAGCGGCGCTTCCGCTGCGAAAATCGGGATGGCGGATAGCAAGAGCGCGACGAAATAATGCCGGAGGCGAAACTGGATCATGGTGGAGCGTTTACAGGAAGCGGGATTGATAATCAAGCGGCTTGGTGCAATCCTTCGCGACGTCGCATGAACCATCGCGCGCTTCCCGGAGACCCGACATGAATACCTTCCGACACTCGCTTGTCATTTCGATTTGTCTTTCGCTTTTCCTGTCCGGCTTGAATCCCCGTCATGCCCCGGCTGCCGAGACCAAAACTTCCAAGCCGCCGCCGGCGCCGCTCACGGGCCAGGCCGATGGCTATCGCGGCATTTGGTTCACGCTCGGACAGTTCACGAAACACGGCGACAAATACTCCGGCGGGTTGGGCACCTACACCGCTAACCACAACCCGATGGCGGTTTATTCGCCGCAGGCCGACAAGACGTTCTTCACCTACGGCGGCACGGTCAAGGGCCAGCGACACCTGTTGGTCATGACGTCATGTTTTGACCACAAGACCGGCCGGGTGCCGCGCCCGACCATTGTTCACGACAAGCTCACCGTGAACGATCCGCACGACAACGGCAGCATCCAACTCGACGACAAGGGCCACGTTTGGATCTTCGTCAGCGGTCGCGCGCGGAAACGGCCCGGTTTCATCTACCGCAGCAAGGAGCCGTTCAGCGTCGCGGCGTTCGAGCGCATCGGCGAGAGGGAAATTACGTACCCGCAGCCGTGGTTCCTGGCGGGCGAAGGCTGGCTGCACATGTTCACCAAATACACCAAGGGCCGCGAGTTGTATTGGGCCACGAGCCGCGACGGCGTGACGTGGAGCGACGACCGCAAACTCGCCGGCATGGGCGGCCATTACCAGGTCAGCGGCGCGTGCGGCGGCAAGGTCGCCAGCTTCTTCAACTATCATCCCGGCGGCAGCGTGGACAAACGCACCAACCTCTACTACGTCCAGACCGAGGATCTCGGCAAGACCTGGACGACTGCGGACGGCAAGCGGCTGGAAACGCCGCTCAGCGAGGTCACGAACCCGGCGCTGGTGGTGGACTATGCCGCGCAGGGCAAACTGCAATACACGTGTGACCTCAATTTCGACCGCGCCGGCCGGCCACTGTTGCTCTACGTGACCAGCCGCGGCTTCGCGCCTGGTCCTGAGAATGATCCGCGCGAATTCTGCCTGACGCGATGGGATGGTCGCGCGTGGCAGACCAGCACCATCGCGAAGACCGATCACAACTACGACATGGGCAGCCTTTGGGTTGCAGGCGACGAATGGCGCATCATCGCGCCGACCCTGCCCGGTCCGCAGCCTTACGGTGGCGGCGGCGAGATGTGCCTCTGGACGAGCAGCGACGCCGGCAAGACGTGGACGTTGAGAAAACAAATCACGCGGGACAGCCCGTTGAACCATAATTACGCCCGCCGCCCGTGCAACGCGCATGATCCATTCTTCGCATTCTGGGCCGACGGCAATCCTGACAAGTTCTCCGAGTCGCGCCTTTACTTCTGCGATTCGACCGGCGAACACGTCTGGCAGTTGCCTTACGACATGACGGAAGAAACCGCCGCGCCGCTGCCAATCCGGAGGTGAAACACGGCCGATGGCGTGGTCACGAGCAAAGGCGGCGACGGCCTGCAACGTGTTGTTGCAGTCTATCGCGGAAGCGTTCTATAAACGTCAGCGCTATCTCGTAACCAACAACACACAAACAGGAGCTATGAAGCCATTCCATCTCGCACTCACTCTCGCCGCGCTGTGCGGCGTCGCCACCATCCACGCTGCTGACAAACCGGCAACCCAGCCACCGGACGTTGCCGCGCCCAAGATGGACGCCAAGACCGGCCAGCCGCAGGCAGCCTTCATGCAGAAGCACGAGGGCTTTCTCCAGATCGCCAAAGCCGGCGAGGCTCAGCTTGTGTTCCTCGGTGACTCGATCACGGCAGGATGGGGCAACCAGAAGGCGATCTGGGAGAAGGCGTTCGGCCAATACAAGCCCGCCAATTTCGGCATCGGCGGCGACCGCACGCAGCACGTGCTCTGGCGCATTGAGAACGGCGAACTCGACGGCATCAAGCCGAAGGCGTTCGTCATTATGATCGGCACCAATAATTCCGGTGGCGATTCCGCCGAGGCTATCGCCAAGGGCGTCACCAAGATCGTCAAGACCGTCCGCCAAAAGCAACCGCAGGCAAAGATCCTGTTGCTGGCAATTTTCCCACGCGGCGTCAAGCCCGAGGGGAAGTTCGGCCCGCAGAACGAGAAGCTCAAGGAAGTGAACGCGATCATCTGCAAGCTCGACGACGGCAAACACATCTTCTTCCTCGATATCGGCAAGAAGTTCGTTCCGGGCAACGGGCCGATCGACAAGGAGATCATGCCCGACTTCCTGCACCTGACGGCGAAGGGCTATCAGATTTGGGCCGACGCCATCGGGTCGAAGCTCGCTCAATTGATGAAGTAAAACCTCATCTCGCAAACAGAAGGGCCGGGATTCGTCCCGGCCCTTTTTGTGTCGCCCGGTTCGCTCATTCTTCGCGGGGGCAAACCCTACGCCGGGCTGCTCTCGCCGCGACACCCGCCTTCCAGCGTTCGGCCACCGGTGCTTACTACTGACCGATAGACGCGGCGAGTTGCTGGAACTGCTTGAGACCTTCCCAGGCGATCCGTTGGAGATCGGCACGGTCTTTGGCCGGGAAAGTCCGCTTGAGCGGCCCTCCGTCAGGGTCCTGGGCTGGCTTGCCATCCTTGGTGCGGTTGTCGTTCACCGTATCGATGGGCAGGCCCTCGGGGCTGCGGTTGAACAAGGCCGCATAGAACGTGCACGCGGTCAGATAGCCCATCGTCTGGTTCAGATGGCCGTCGCTGACGTAACGCAACGCCAGGTCCGGCCGGACCGTCTGGCACCGCAAGGCTACCATCGACATGGGCACGACCGTGGCGTCGATGCGTTTGGCCAGGCTGGCGATGACCTTGGCCTTCGCGGTCACCACGGCCGAATCGGGCGGAGACGTCAGCGGCTTGCTGTTCTGGGTGGTGGGCGTTGTCTCGTACAGGACCACACGCCCACCCTGGGCCTTGATCAGTTCGGCATACTTCGGTGCGTACTCAACGTACAGCGACTTCTCTCCCGCCAGGTCGTCGCGGTAAGACTGAAGCACGACGATGTCCCATTTCTTGCGCATGCTCTCAAGGGACTTGCTCAAGCTGCGGTGACGGGCCAGCGCGGCGACGGCGTACTTATCCTTGGGGTCTTTGGCGACCATTTCCTCCAGCGATTTGATCGTCGCTTGCTCTTCCGCAGCGGTCAGCTCCGCAATCCGCACGAAATTCGGGGTGCCCAAACGCCAGTGATCCACCAGTCGTCGCCCGCCGTAGATGACCGTCGTCACGTCGAAGCAAAGGGACGGGTCGCCGGCTTCGGCCATGGCCTTGACGACCTGCGCCAGGTTATGGCACGCGGTGAAGCTGTTGCCGATGAACAGGACGTTGAGTTTCTTTTGCCGCGCAGCTTGACGCGACGGCTCGGCGGCCAGAGACACGCTGCACATAAGGGTGGTGGCGATGAGCATTGTCGCCATGCTGAGAAGAGTTTTTTGCATAAGATATTATCCTTGGAGTCTATCCGGGAACCTTCGGGAAACGTCCATAACCTGCTGTCGCGCATCCTACGCCACTCCCACAGCCCGTCAACGCAAGAAACAATCACTTCAGCCGGCGATTGACGCCCGCATCCTCCTCGGCCAGAATACGCATGTTCGGTTTCAGAGCAGGAAGCCACAAACCTCGGAGTCACCATGAAAACCGCAGATGACCGTCCCGCGAAACTCTCCACCACCCGCCGTGATTTTATCAAGGCAGCCTCCGCGCTAACCGGAGCCGCAGTGCTCTGCCCGCTTGATTTCGGCTGCGCCGCGCGCGCCGCCGACCCCTCGCAAACAATCGTCATCCGCGGCCATCACCTCTTCGACATGCTCGATGCGCTGGGAACCGGCAAGTCCAGCCACAAGACGCTCGGTCCCGTGGCGCAAAAGATCAGGGCCAACCCCAAGGCGCAGATCAAGGTCGTCATTGGCGTGGACGACATCTGCGCGCCGTGCGAGTGGTGGGACCGCGCGAAAGCGCACTGCAAAAGAAGTCTGACAACGCATCCGCAGGACAACGAGAACTCGATGACCTCCGACAAGAACGCCATTCGCGTGCTGGGCATGAAGCCTGGCGACACGATGAGCGCCGACGAACTCTATCGCTTGATCAAGACCAAGGTGACCAAGAAAGTTTTCGCCGAAGAGGTCTGCGTCGCCTGCCGGCTGGTAAACAAATGCAAGGAAACCTACGAGCCGAAGATCGAGGCGGCGGTTAAAGCCCTCTCCGGGCCGCATTCCTGACGTGAGAACGAACATGAAAGTCGCCACGGTGCAGATGAAGTTCCGGCGCACGATTCCGGAAAACGTCGCGTTTATCGAGCAGCACATCCGCGAGTTTGCGCAGGCGGGCGGCGACGCCATCCTGTTCCCGGAAACTGCCGTCACCGGCTACAACATCAACTTCCACGAACTGGATCCTGCGGCGGTTGAAGCGGGTCTGCGGGCCGTCGCTGGCGCGGCGCGCAAGCATCGCTGCAACGTGTTGGTCGGCTCGCCGACGCGCGCCCGGGGCCGATGGTTCAACTCGCTGCTCGTGTTCGATCGGCGCGGGCGCGAGGTGTTTCGCTACCACAAGATTCAACTTACGCCTGGTGACGCGAAGTTCTTCGCGCCGGGCAACGTGCTGGCCTTCTTCCGGCTCGATAGCGTGCCGTGCACCGCGATCATTTGCCACGAGCGGCGCTATCCCGAACTGGTCCGCCTGCCGGTGATGATGGGTGCGCAGGTCCTGTTTCATCCGAACGCCGGGCTGGACCGACTCGCCGTGTCGAAGGCCAAGCGCGGCGGCCGGGACGGCATCGTCGCCCGGGCGTTCGAGAATCAGGTGTGCTACGTCTTCGCCAACACCGTCGGCCCACAGGGCGGCGGATTCTGGTCCGCAGGCGACTCGAAGATCGTGGCGGCGGACACGCGCGTGCTCGCGCTGGCGAACAACCGTGACGAGATGCGCATTGAGGCGACGCTCGACCTCGCGCAAGCCGGCCGCAAATACGCCCGCGACGCCCTACAACAACCAGCGTTCCTGCGCCCGCACTGGCGCGCAATGCTCGCGGCGTGCCGGAGGCAGATTCAACGAGCGAGAAGTGGAACGCGCGCTTAGCGCAGGACGAGTTATTTGGCACTTTGTGAGCGCAAAGATTAAAAGATTCATTGTAGTCAGCCTGAGTGATTCGAACTCATGGGGCTACAACGAGCACACACTGCCACTTCTCTTGCAGCTCGTGGATTCATCGATGCCAGACGCGAGGAGTTTCACACACTTGGGAGTGGTTGCGTACTTCTTGACCTCGCCACAGGCGCTTGTTGCGGTCGAATCACTTATTACCCAAGCCGGGGCATTGCGTGACTCCGATTCACGATTTGCCACTCTCAGCATCGGGTTGGCGGAAGGCGAGTTGCTGGGTGAATTTGACTGGCTGGGCAGGCTAAAGAAGAACTCCATCGTGCCGCTCGGGGCCGCATGCAACGAGGCTTTTCGGAGTGCCGAAGAACCCCAGAAATACAGAGAGACACTGCGAGTTTTGCGAGAGAGACTTCATGGCGTGGTTCGTAACCCCACATGAAGATGAACGAACCGGCCGTCCCAGAGGGACGGCATGAGAATAGCCCGGCGTTTTAACGCCGGGTAACGTGAAACGAAATCAATGGAGTCCCGTAGGGACGACTGAACGGAACATCTCAAACGCTTATGGCCAATTCCTACATCGCGTGTTTCGTGCATTGCGTCTTCAGCACGAAGGAACGTCGCCAGCAGATCAGCGATGATCTTCGCGAACGGCTCTGGGCGTACATTGGCGGCATCGCACGCGAGAACGATATGAAGGCCATTGCCGTCGGCGGGACGAGCGATCACATCCACGTGTTGTTGTCGTTGCCCGCGACGATGGCGGTCGCAAAGGCCGTGCAACTCATCAAAGGCGGTTCATCGAAATGGGTCCACGACACTTTTCCCGAACAGGGGTCTTTTGCATGGCAGGAAGGCTACGGCGCGTTCAGCGTCAGCAAGTCGCGGGTGAACGATACAGTCGCCTACATCAACGGCCAAGCAACACACCACGCCAAGCAGTCGTTTCAAGACGAGTATCGCGCGCTCATGGAGAAGCATGGCATCGAATGGGATGAACGTTATGTTTGGGGATGAAGATCAATCGTCCCTACGGGACTCTGTGGATTTTGTTATCACGTTCCCGGCGTTGAAACGCCGGGCTATTCTCAGATCGCCCCTACGGGGCGAAGCCGAGCATTTGGCTCGCGTTCGGCTCTGCGGGACGAAGTGCTCGGTCATTTGATAAGGATGCGATCATGAAAACCAAGATGATAAGAATTGCCATGGTGCTCGCCTTCACTTTGTCGGCAGCAAGTTTTCCCGCCTTCGCCGCTGACACACCGTTGCTCACGCTGCGGGGCGACAAACGCCCGGAATGGCTGCGGCGGGACGGAATTGTGATGGCGGGAAGTTGGGAACCGCTGTTGTTCCGTGTGCGGCGCGACGGCGCGGAGGGCTACACGCCGACGGCGGAGCAGCGGGCGGCTTACGAACGCGAGCACGGCCCGGAGATGGTGGCGAAGCTGAAGGCGCTCGGCGTGAACTTTGTGATGATGCACTGCTACAAAGGCGGCGGGTTGGAGGCGGAACGCGAGAGCATGGCCGACGCGGTGAAGTTCGCCAAGCTCTGCCACGACGCCGGCCTGCGCGTGGGTTGTTACACCTACAGCGGCGCATTCATCTGGGAGTTGTTCTTCAAGGAGATGCCGCAGGCCAAGGACTGGGTCGTGCTCAACCCCGACGGCACGCCGGTCACGTATGGCAAAGCCGGCTACCGTTATTATTGGAACCGCAATCATCCCGACGCGGAGGCGTTCTACCGGAAGATCGTGCGGTTCGCCGTCGAGGACATGCGCACCGATCTCGTTCACTTCGACAACTACGTCATCGGCCCCGGCCACGACGCGAACTCGGTCGCGCGATTCCGCCAGTATCTGCGCAAGACGTTTCCCGCGTCGTTGCTGAAGGAGAACGGCATCACCGACATCGGCGCGATAACGCCGCCGACCGACCGCGCCTGCACCAACCTCCTCGGTCGCGCGTGGGCGGACTTTTGCAGCCAGTCCATCTCCGATTCGTTCCACTCGATGACCCGCTACGCGCGCAAGCTGCGGCCAGACGTCCTCATGGAAACCAATCCGGCCGGCATCAGTCCGACGATCCGATGGTCGGTGGACCACGGGCGGTTGTTGCGCGGCGGCGAGGCTTTTTGGGACGAAGGCCGCCATCCCGGATTCGTCAAGGACACGCTCACCACACGCATCCGCACCTTCAAGGCGGCGCGCGGCCTGAACAACTCGGCGTTCGTCTACACGATCAACACGCTCGAAGCCGCCGAGTCCATGGCCTTCAACCTCGATTGCTTCGGCTGCATCTGCTGGTTCGAATACGACCAGCTTTGGGAATATCCCGGTAACGAACGGCCGATGTCGCCGACGCTGCTGCCGTTCGTGAAGTTCTACCACCAGCGTCACGACCTGCTGCGCGACGCGAAGGTTGTGGCCGATGTCGGTGTGTTCCGGAGTCATCCCTCGATGCAGTTTGGCCCGCGGCAAACGGCGAGGCTCACCGGCGATGTCGAAGACAAACTCATCGCCAACCGCTGCGCCTTCCAGTTGGTGTTCGACCAGCAACTCGACGAACTCTCGCGCTGGCCCGCGCTCATCATGCCGGGCTGCGTCGCGCTCTCGGACGCGCAAGTGAAGGCGATTCGCCGTTACGTCGCGAAAGGCGGTCGGCTCTGCATCATCGGCCCGCTGGCAACGCACAACGAATGGATGTTCCCTCGCAAGCAGCCTGCGCTCGACGACCTGCCGCAAGAGCGCGTCGTGCGCGTGGACGAAAAAGGCGACTGGCTCGACGCCATCCGCCGCACGTGTGGCGGGCAACTCTCCCTCTCGATCACATGCGACTCGAAAGCCCTCTGCGCGGAACTGACCGAGCAGCCCACTCGCCGCATGGTCCATCTGGTGAACTACCGCACCGACAACCCGGTGAAAGACATCGCCGTTCGCGTCGCGCTGCCAAAGGGACGCACCGCCAAGTCAGTCACGCTTGCCAGCCCGGAGCACACTGCCGACATCACGGTGTCTTTCAAACAAGACGCGGGTTTCGTGACGTTCACCGTGCCCACCGTCGGTGTGTACGAGATCGCCGTCGTGGCAATGGAGTGAACACGACCGTTGAACTGGAACCTTGCGTTTTGAATGTGGGAGGGGCCTTAGCGCCCCGACTCCGGGCAGGCGAATCAATAACTCCACGGTTGTTGTCGGGGCACTGAGGCCCCTCCCACATTCCCGGCAAGACTGCGCGACTGGCAACATGAACCGGGAATGGCTGTTGTGGGGCGACTGCCCCGTGTGCTTTAATCGAACTGCGGTCGCTACACAGGAGAATTATGATTCGCTGCCGCAATGGAGTGAGCGAGAGTGCAACCGCAGGCTTGCTTGTTGGCCGGGACGAAGTAGAACTTTGTCAACACAAAGGAACATTCGAGTCATGAACAAAAACTCCATCCTCATCCTTGCTGCCGCACTTTGTTTCGCCACGACCACCGCGTTCGCTGACGAAGAAGGCTTCGTGCCGATCTTTAACGGCAAAAACCTCGACGGTTGGCAGGGCATCGGCGGTGACACCAGCAGCTATTGTGTCGAGAACGGCGAGCTCATCTGCAAGGAGACCGGCAAGATTCACATCTTCACGACGAAGGAATTCGCGAACTTCATCCTGCGGCTGGAGATCAAGCTCGACCCAGGTGGCAACAACGGCGTCGGCATCCGCACCAAGGTCAGCAAGCAGCCGCACATCGAGGGCACGGAGGTCCAGGTTCTCGACGACCCCTACTACGACCGCGGCATCCCGCTCAAGGGCAAGGAACCCAAGGATTGGCCGGCGCTCAAGGATTACCAGCACCACGGCTCGCTCTATGGCGTCGTGCCCGCCAAGCCAGGCCATCTCAAGCCCGCAGGCCAGTGGAACCAGGAAGAGATCGTCTGCGACGGCCGCCACGTGAAGGTCACGCTCAACGGCGTGGTGATCGTGGATGCCGACTTCGACAAGGTGAAGCCAATTGATGGCCACGAGCATCCCGGCCTCTTCTACGAAAAAGGCTTCATTGGCCTCCACGCGCACGGCAACTACGGCGCAAAGGTCTATTTCCGAAACCTCCGCGTCAAGGAACTGAAGTAACACCGCGCCCGTTGAACTGGAACTTTTGCCGCATCGCCATCGTCGCTCTTGTGACTGCGTCCGCGCTTGGCGTCGAACGCGTGCAGCAGCGGCCCGAGTGGCAGCGAAACCGCGCCGCGTTGGACAGGCGCTTCGTTCTCGAAGAGTTCCGCATCCACTACACACTGGCAGGCAAGGACGCTCTGGCAGCCGAAAACCAGCGAGACAGCGACGGCGACGGTGTACCGGATAGAATCCAAAACCTCGCGCTCCAGCTCCTGACGGCGCGGCGTTGCTACGTTGAAGTGCTGGGCTTGCGGCATCCTTTCGAGAGCTTGCGTTACAAAGGCCGCGTGAAGTTCATGGATGTGAACGTCTGGGCTTTGCCGGACAGCAACGGCATGGCCGGTGATGCCATCGTAAACTACCATCGGGACAACGATCCGCCCGAAGGAATTGCCGTGCTGACGATAGACCTCTCCGCCAGGCTGACAGCCCGTAACCTCACGCCGGCCCACGAGCTGTTTCACGTTTTCCAGAACGGATACACGCTGTTCAAAACGCCGTGGTATTACGAGGGCATCGCGCGGTGGTCGGAAGACCTGCTGCGCGCGGGCGAGGGCGAGGCCAGCTCGTTGCCTGCGAGCACTGCGGAGTTGGAAAGCCTGTTCAAACTCAGCTACCGCGCGAGCCGGTTCTGGCAGGCGCTCGCCCGTGCGACGGACCCTGTCGGTAAAGTTCATGTGCCGCAAGACTTGTTCGCCGCCAAGTATCTTGGTTCGGATAAACCGATCATCGAGGACGACATCTTCCACGGCGCGCGGCTCCTCAAGGCGCTGCTCGAAGAGATGGATCGCCAGGACGACGCTGCTTCGCGCGAGAGCGGGCTCAATCCCTTGGATTGGCCGGAAGCACGACAAAGGTCGGCCGGGAACAACCGCTACATCTGGAACGCTGTGATCATCGCGTGCCGGCGGTTTCCAGCCGACTCGCCGCAATTTCGGCGGATGATGGAGTTGTCCGTCAGTCGTTGAAAATGACTGTTGAGAGACGACCGCCCGTTATGTTCTACTCAGCCAACGATTCCTACATCGGAGAATCATGATTCGTTGTCGCCGCAGGTTTTTATCCGTCGCCGCATGGCTTGCGTTCGCAGTTGCCGCGATGGCAGGGCCGGCTTCGCGTCCCAACATCCTCTTCATCTACACCGACGACCAGAGTTACCGCACGCTTGGCTGCTACCGCGATCAGGGCGCGTGGCCGTGGGTGCGGACGCCGAACATTGACCGGCTCGCTGCCGACGGTGTGCGGTTCACTAGCGCTTACGGCGCGTCATGGTGCACACCCAGCCGCGCGTGCGTGCTCACCGGCCTGTTGCCGCATGGCATTCAAGGCGTGACCCTCACGGGTATCGTCAAAGGCAGTTACGACCCGCAAGTCTGCCGCCACTGGCCCGCCGAACTGCGCAAGGCCGGCTATCACACCGCGATGATCGGCAAATGGCACCTTGGCCCTGACGCCGGCCACGGCCGCAATTGGGACCACTCCGTCGTCTGGGACCAGCGGGACATCAAAGGCGACTGGTATAATGACCAGATCCTCAGCATTGACGGCGCGCCGAAAGCTGTCGTGCCGGGCTACTCAACCGACGTTTACACGCGCTTCGCCGAGGATTACTTGCGCCGCAAGCACGACCGGCCGTGGATGCTCTGGCTCTGTTACAACGCGACGCACCTGCCGAACACGGTTCACCCGCGCCACAAGGAGCAATACAAGGACGCCGAAGCGCCCGTGCCGCCCGACGTGTTTCCGCCGCGCCCCGGCAAGCCCGCGCACATGCAAACGTGGTGCCAGTGGACGAAGCGCGACGACGGAATGCCGCTCCATGGAAAGGGCAAACGCCAGCAGCCATTGCCGGAGATGGTCCGGGGCTACAACCGGCTCGTCTCCGCACTCGACGAAGGCGTCGGCAAGTTGCTGAAGACGCTCGAAGAAACCGGCCAACTCGATAACACGCTGATCGTCTATACCTCCGACCAAGGCTTCGCGTGGGGCGAGCATGGCTTCGCATGGAAGGTCGGCGGCTACGACGCGTGCATCAAAGCCCCGATGATCTTTCGTCTGCCCGGCTGGGTTGCGTGCGGCAGCGTGTGCAAGCAACCCGTGACTATCGTGGACCTCGCGCCCACGTTGCTCGGCGTGGCGGGCGTTAAGCTGCCGTGGACGATGCACGGCCGTGATCTGCGACCGCTGCTAAAAGATCCCGCCGCCGCTTGGGACAGGTCAGTCATGATGGAGCACTTCTATCTCAAGTTCGGCGAACAAACCGATTGCGCTGTCCCGGCGAAAGCCGACCAAGGCCCGTTACCGTGGTGGATATCGCTGCGCCAGGGCCGCCACAAATACATCCGTACCCTCGCCGAAAACGAAATCGAGGAACTCTACGACATCGAGGCTGACCCGGAAGAACTGACCAACCTCGCCCTCATCCCGGAGCACCGCACCCTGCTCGAAGGTTTCCGCGCCCGACTGCTCGCCGAGTTGAAACGCACCAACGCCGGGCTGCTCAAGAACCTGCCGATGCCAAAGTAGCCATCACGCTCCGCGTGATGGCATGGCATCGAAGTAATCCTCACGCGGAGCGTGAAGACTGCTTTGCTGTGCCTGCGCTTGTCCTCCTGCGTCGTTCCGACATGGCTGTTGCGGTCATGGCTTTTCGTCAACGATTTTCTGAATTTCGGCCGACATGGGTTGGAGTCCTTTACCGTGCTCGTAAACCCAGACGGAACCGTCCGCGCTCTTGCCGACATGGATCGTGCGTGGGTTGGCTTCAGTGCCTCTGCCGTAAGACTGGTCGAACTCAATTGTCGCTCCGCTTGGCGTCCGCAGGTTATCGGGAACTGTTACTCTCTCCCAATACGCCTTGTAGTAAGCAACCTGCTCGTCCAAGCGGAGAGGTTGGTTGTGGAGCCTGCGCCAGAAAGTCGTCAGGATAATCCCAGACATGTCGTCGGGATGATGAATGCCAAGTTCGTTGAAGTAGCGGGACAGCCTGGAGCCGGCCCAGAGAGCCCACTCGTTGCGCATACCCATGCCAAGTCCGAAGTGATAAATGTTCATCTCCCCCTCAGATTCCATGTTACGAATGCGCTGCAACTCCTCGGCAGGTAGGTGCTTTTGGAGCCATGCGTGGGCATCCTCAAGGTTTGCGGGGATGTAGTTGCCATACTGGTAGGGGGAGTATGAAGAACACCACATGAACGCTGCGAGTGTACCGAGAACGAGAAGCGCCCCGATAATCTTGAGACTTGTTCGCCATGCTTTGGACATAATGTGCAAGCGACGTTCAGTGCTGTTGTTCTCTTGAAGTGTTGGTCAAGAGAAACTGAACCATCTCAGCTTTCATACGCGGAGGTTGTCACCGTGCTCGCAATGCGTCAAGAGCGGCGAGACGGAGCCGTTTCTCAAACGCAGGCTTGCTTGTGCAGTGCGCAGGAGTAGAACTTTGGCCGCACAAACACAGGTTTCCGCATCATGAACGGTCGTGTGATCAGCTTTGGCGCCGCACTGTGGCTGGCGGCGGGTTTCGCAAACGCGCAGACGGCTGCGCCCGCCGCGCGCCCCAACATCCTCTGGCTCACCGCGGAAGACATCTGCCCGAATCTTGGTTGTTACGGCGACAAATATGCCGTCACGCCGAACCTCGACCAATTCGCCACTCAGGCGGTGCGTTACACGCAGGCGTTCGGCATCACCGGCGTCTGCGCACCGAACCGCTCGTGCCTTATCACCGGCGTGTTCCCGACGCGGCTTGGCAGCCACGGGATGCGCTCGACCACGGCGCTGCCGGCAGCGGTGAAGTGTTTCAGCGAGTATCTGCGCGAGGCGGGCTACTACTGCTCCAATAACGCCAAGACCGACTACAACTTCGCCGTGCCGAGGGACGCGTGGGACGATTGCAGCCGCAAGGGCCACTGGCGCAACCGCAAGCCGGGCCAGCCGTTCTTCGCCGTGTTCAACCACGAGGTCTGCCACGAAGGCCAAATCCGCGTGCCGGAGGCAAAGTATCGGCAGAACACCGCCCGCCTCACGCCCGCGCAGCGCCACGATCCCGCCAAGGCGCCCGTGCCGCCGTTCCACCCCGACACGCCGGAGGTGCGGCGCGATTGGGCGCGCTACTACGACAACATCACCGCGATGGACTACCAGGTCGCCGACAAGCTCAAGGAACTGGAAGACGCCGGCCTCGCCGAGGACACCATCGTCTTCTTCTTCGGCGACAACGGCACCGGCCTGCCGGGGATGAAAAAGTGGATCTGGGAAGGCGGCCTCCACGTGCCGCTGCTGGTCCGTTTCCCGAAAAAATGGCAGCACCTCGCGCCCGCCGCGCCCGGCCAGACGACCGACCGGCTGGTGAGCTTCGTGGACTTCGCGCCGACGGTGCTGAGCCTCTGCGGTGTGAAACTCCTGCCGTACTTGCAGGGCACGGCGTTCCTCGGCGAACAGGCCGGCAAACCGCGCGAGTTCATCCACGCCATTCGCGACCGCATGGCGGAACGGTTCGATTGCGTGCGCGTCGTGCGCGACCGCCGCTACCAATATCACCGCAACTTCATGCCGCACCTGAGCTGGTCACAGTTCATCAGCTACACCGAGGAGATGCCAACCATGAAAGCGTGGCGTCAGCTCGCCAGCGAAGGCAAACTGACCGGCCCGCCCGCCCGCTATTTCTCGCCAACGAAACCGGTCGAGGAACTTTACAACAACGAGACCGACCCGGACCAAGTGAAGAACCTCGCTGCCGACCCGAAACATCGTGACACTTTGGAGCGCCTGCGGGAGGAGTGTGTCCGCTGGATGAAGGCCACTGCCGACCTTGGCCTCCTGCCCGAACACGAGATGCTTGTGCGCGCCGCCGACAGCACTCCCTGGGAAATTGCCATCAACCCCTCCAAGAATCCGCTTGATTCGCTCCTTGCCGCGGCAAACGTCGCCAACGAGATGAAGCCTTCCAATGTATCGCGGCTGACGGCGTTGCTGGAGAACAAGGATGCCGCGATACGCTGGTGGGGTGCTCTGGGCCTCGTCGCACTCGGCAAGGACGCCAAGCCCGCCGAGGCCGCGCTCCGAAAAGCGATGAACGACAGTTC
This sequence comes from Verrucomicrobiota bacterium, assembly GCA_016235595.1. GTDB lineage: Bacteria > Verrucomicrobiota > Verrucomicrobiia > CAIQCK01 > CAIQCK01 > CAIQCK01. The sequence goes on along the minus strand of JACRJX010000029.1, from coordinate 93,049 downwards.
CCCGTCCGTCCGCATCGCCGCCGCCGAGGCCGTCGGCAATCTCGGCGATCACGCCGCTGCGCTGCCCGTGCTCACGAAAGCGCTGGAACACGACGCGCCACTGGTTCGCCTCGCTGCGATCAACGTCCTCGACCGTTTCGGCGCGAAGGCAAAACCCGCGCTGCCAGCCATCCACGCCGCAAGGTTGAACCAGAAAGATCATGTCGCCGATTTCTTTAATCGGATGGTGGAGTACCTTCCCAAACAACTTGAAACTGCCAAACCATAAGTCCTCGACGTAAAGAAGCCCGTCTCGCATGATACGCCATCTTGACGAAACGCAGATAGAACACCCGACCCGGAGACTGAAATGAAACTAGGAATCACCATCGGAGTACTTGGAATTCTCGCCGTTGTGTTGCTGGCTGCCACGATTTTTGCACAAGCCCAGGCCAGGCGGCCGGCACGGCCCGCCAGTGGAGGCAATATTTCGTTCGCCAACACCACATTGCCCAAGTCGGAAACGGAAAAGAAAATCCTCGCCGTGTTGGAAGAGATAAGCGAGGAACAGCGCCGCGGCAATATGACGGTTCCCTACGGCGACGGCCGCATCCTGCGGGTGCTGACGGAGTCGATCGGCGCCAAACATGTTGTTGAGATCGGGACCTCGATCGGGTATTCGGCGCTCTGGTTCTCGTTGGCACTGCAAAAGACCGGCGGCAAACTGACGACGTTCGAGATCAATGCCGAGCGCGCCGCCAAGGCCCGTGCAAACTGGAAACGGGCCGGCGTGGAGAGCTTCGTGACGCTCGTCGAGGGTGATGCGCACGAGGAGGTCAAGAAACTCAAGGAGCCGATAGACATTCTCTTCCTCGATGCGGACAAGCAGGGTTATCTGGATTACCTGGAGAAGCTGCTGCCACTGGTGCGGCCCGGCGGCCTGATCGTGGCGCACAACATGGACCAGCGAATGGCCGACCCGCGCTACGTCAAGGCGATCACGAGCAACCCGGAGTTGGAGACGCTGTTCCTGAACATGGAAACCTCTGGCATCGGCGTGTCGCTCAAGAAACGTTGAACGACCCATAAAAGCGATAGCATCCAAACCCTTGACCAATCCTACAGCCATGAAACACGACAACGTCCTCCACCCAACCTTGTCCCGTCGCAGCTTCCTCTCTGCCGCCGCCTCCGCCGCCGTCGCAGGCGCCTTCCTGCCGGGCAATGCGCCAGCCGCCCCGGCCAGGCTCCGCATTCGCAAGAGCCTGAAGTGGGGCATGGTCAAGAACAAGTCGCTGCCGCTGGTCGAGGCATTCCGCAAACTCAAGGCCTGCGGTTTCGATGGTGTGGAGCCAACCTGTGGCCAGGTCAAGAACGCCGACGAGTGGATCGCCGCAAGCAAGGAGAGCGGGCTGATGATTGACGGCGTGACCGGCGCCGGAGAGAAGGGCATCGAGTCAGCGCTCGACCTCTGCAAACAACTCGGCGGTGACAGCGTCCTTGTCACAGCACGCTACGATTCAAAGAAAACTTTCTGGGACAACTGGCGCGAGACACAGGCCGTCATCAAGGCCGCTGCGCCGCATGCCGAACAGGTGCGCGTCAAGATCCTCATCGAGAACGTTTGGGCGAGTTTCCTCATCAGCGCGCTCGACATGATGCGTTACGTGGACGAGATCGGCCACCCGTGGGTTGGCGTCCATTACGACGTGGGCAACGTGATGCGCTGGGGTGTGAGTGAGCATTGGATTCAGGTTCTCGGCAAACGCATCGGCAAACTCGACATCAAGGAATACAGCCTGCCCGTGGCGATGAAGGAAGGCATGATGGCCGGTTTCAAGGCGCCGCTTGGCGAAGGCAGCATCAACTGGGCCGGCGTGCGCGAGGAATTGGCGAAGCTGGGATTCAGCGGCTGGGCCGCCGCCGAAGTTGCCGGCGGCGACTGGGACAACCTCACCGACTTGGCCAAGCGAATGGACAAGGTGTTGGGTCTCGCGTGATGCCTGCGTCAATGTGATGCCCATGAGGGCTCGCGCCCGCCACCCGCATGCCGCAGGCTGAGGCAGGGTTGCCGGCGGACAGCAGCGCCCCCTTGCGCGTGACTGGCCGGGACTTGAAACCGGAACCATGTTGGCAGAAGCTGGCCCTGCGCCATAAACGCAGACAGGAGATCTAACCGCCATGACTCGCTATTTTGTTGCCGCCACGATTCTCACTGTATGGAGCACTGCGGCATTTGCCGCCGACGCTGTGTTCGATGTCCGCGACTTCGGCGCGAAGGCCAACGGCTCCACGCTCTGCACCGCCGCCATCCAGAAAGCGACCGACGCCTGTGCGGCGGCCGGCGGCGGCACCGTGGTGCTGGCGGGCGGGAAGTTCCTCTCCGGCACGATCTACCTGCGCAGCCACGTGACGCTGCGCATCGAGGCCGGCGCGACGCTGCTCGGCAGCACCAACATCGCGCATTACCCGCACAACATACCCGCCATCCGCTCCTACACAGACAGCTACGTCAAACAGAGTCTCATCGCCGGCGAGAACCTGGAGAACATTGGCATCACCGGGCGGGGGGTGATTGACGGGCAGGGCAGCCATTTCAAGATGGTGAGCCGCGCCCGACCCTATGAGAACCGGCCCTATCTCATCCGTCTCGTCAACTGCCGCGATGTGCTGGTCGAGGGTGTGCGGCTCCAGAAGTCGGCAATGTGGATGCAGCATTACCTTGGCTGCGAGCGGCTGACCATGCGCGGCGTCCGCGTCTGGAACTTTGGCAACGCCAACAACGACGGTCTCGACCTCGACGGTTGCAGGGACTGCACCGTCTCGCAGTGCGTCTTCGAAAGCGACGATGACGGCATCACGCTCAAGAGCACATTCGAGCGTCCCTGCGACAGCATCACGATCAGCGATTGTGTCGCTCGCAGCCACTGCAACGCGATCAAGATGGGCACCGAGTCCAACGGCGGTTTCAAGAACATCACCATAGCCAATTGCGTCGTGACCTCGCCATCCCACACCAACGTCACCTACGGTCGCAGCCGCGGCATGGGCGGTATTTCGTTGGAACTGGTGGACGGCGGGACATTGGAGCGTGTTGCCATCTCCAACATCAGCATCCACGGTGTCAACGTTCCGCTGTTCCTGCGGTTGGGTGACCGCGGGCGGCCGTTCAAGGAAGACATGGAGCCACTGCCGGTCGGTTCGTTCAAGAACGTCGTCATCAACAACATCGTCGCCACGGGTGTTGGAAAGACCGGCTGCTCAATCACCGGCCTGACTGGCGCGTTCATCGAGAATGTTTCGCTCAACAACCTTGTGTTCGAATTCGAGGGCGGCGGCACACGCGAGCTGGCGGGAAAGCAGGTTGCCGAGCTTCCGAAAAACTACCCGGAGTCCTCGATGTTTGGTGACCTGCCAGCCTACGGATTTTACTGCCGGCATGTGAAAGGGCTGCGCTTTTCAAATATCCGGTTGCGAACCGCCGCTGCCGACCTGCGCCATGCGATGGCGTTCGACGATGTGGAGAATCTGGCGGTGGATGGCCTCGATTCATCTTTCTGGCCGGGTGGCGCGGCAATGCTCGGTCTGGCGCAGGTGCGCGATGCGCTCATCCGAGGTTGCCAGCCGCGCGCGAAAGAGGGTGTGTTCCTGAAGCTCGCCGGCGACAAGAGCCAGAACATCGCGCTCGTTGCCAACGACCTCAGCGGCATCGCCAAAACCGCCGATATCGCACCCGACGTGCCCAAGAATGCGCTTGTGACCCAACGATCTTCGAAACCATGAAACTCGGATCCTCATCCATGACGACCCGTCTTTTCTCCGTTGCCTTCTTTGTGCTGGCGTTCGCCTGCCACACGGTTGCGTGGAGCGGTGAAGCTTCCACCGCCAGCCGCGCTGCGGTGAGCCTCGCGGCGTATTCGCCAAAGGCGGATGACGTGAGTGACGACACGCCGGCGCTGATGGCGTGCTTCGCAGACGTGGCGCGGCGCGGTGGTGGCGTGGTGACGATCCCGCCCGGCGATTATTACGTCGCGGGGGAGAAACCGGTGCTGATTCCGTCGAACACGACGGTGTTCGCCCACGGCGCTCGTTTTCGTCTGCCCAAGCAACTCGGCGACAAGACACGGCTGGTTGTCTTCTGCGGCACAAACGTGACTGGCTTCACGTGGCACGGCGGTTTTTTCCAGGGTCACTGCTTCGACCCGGCGCGGAGGGAGAACTCGTGGGAGCCGAACGTGAGCACACGCATCTTCGTCATTGGCACAACGCCCGGCGGCGCGACGAGCGACATCACGTTCCGCGATGTGCGCTCGGACGGTATCGCGGGCGCGGTCATCGGCGTCGAGGGCGCGGGCAAGCGGGGCAACGAGAGCGAGGTGGTGGCGTTTGCGGAGCGCGTTCATGTGGAAAGTTGCACGCTGCTGCGAAGCGGGAAGTTCATGTGGGACTACGGTTATTTATGGCAGACCATTGTCTGGCCGGAGGATTACGAGCCGTGGGAGGTGGAACGGGCGCGGCGCTATTTCCGCGACGACCTTGTCCGTTCGGGTGTGCAAATGACTGACGGCGACGACCGCGTGCGGTTTGATAATCGTATGCGGCCTATCAGTGTGAGCAAGGACGCGGAGCCGAACCGGGCTCTTTGCTTTTTCGGCGGTACGCTGCCAAAAAACATCACGCGAGGCCGGCAGTACTTCGTCGTCGAGGCAGGCACCGGCCACATCAAGGTATCGGAGAAACCCGGCGGGAAACCGATACGTTTCCAAGGCGCGAGCGGTGATGGCGTCCAGCTCATCCATAACTTCTCCGGCGCGTTTCACGGGCTTTATGCGCCCACCGGCGCGGCGGCGGGCAAGGGCGGGGTGGACATCATGTGCGCGCGGGACGTGCGGATCACCGGCTGCCAGCTCAGCGCATTGGGCGACACGATGCATGTGCAACGATGCCGCAATGTGATCTTTGCCAACAACCACATCATCGGTTCGCGGATGGGCGCGTTCTTCCTGGCCGAGTTCTGCAAGAATGCCACGATTACCGGCAACCTGATCGACGGCACCAACGGCTCGCGCGTGATGAGCGTGGAAAAGTCCTGCGAGGACGTGACCATCACCGGCAATACCTTCCGCAACGGCGGGCGCGGCAGCTGGATCAACCAGCCGAAGAACTTCATCCTCCAGGGCAACGTTTTCGTCAACAACACGACCAAGGGCGAAAACGACCCGCGCCGCAGCCGCCGCAGCTACGAGACCGGAGAATATCGGCGCTGGCCCGAGCTTTACTTCACCCTGCACGAAGAGAAAGGGGCTTACGGTCCCGTCATCGTGCGCAACAATGTGTTCGCGCTCGGCGAGGGTTGCGCCGACGAAGCAGTGACTTTCGCTCCGAATGGTCACGATCTGCGGATGAGCGGCAATGTTTTCCAGAACCGCGCCGCCGTGATTCGGGTGGATCCATCGTGCTCCGGCGTGGCCATTCAGGACAACGCAGGCGCAACGCTGAAACGCGAAGCGGTGGGTTTCAACCACGGCAGGCGGTAGCCAATTCGATGAACGTGGGTTAGAGTCTCCTTGTTGAAGGGAGCTTCATGACCATCATCGACCAGTCATCGAAAGCGAGGGTTGTTGCGCCCTTGATGGCTCTGGGGGCGCTCATTGTTTTCGGCTCGTGGCTGGGTTGTTCGTGCAAGCCTCAACAGCCACCGCAGGCGGCGATACACGTGACGATGGCAGTGGGCATGCTGCCGCTGACGTCACTGGCGATTCTCGCGGACCATGAGGGATTGTTCTCGCGCGCCGGCGTTGCGGTGGACGTGAAGAAGTGCGAGACCGGCGTGATCGCCATGGATGCGTTTCTGACGGGCAAGACGCAAATGGCCGTGGCCGGCGATACGCCGGTTGTATTCGGCAGTCTGAAACGGCGGGATTTCCGCATCATTGCCGACATTGCCTCGTGGGACAACGACGTGACGATCGTGGCACGGAAAGACCGCGGCATCACCCGGCCCGCCCATTTGAAAGGCAGACGCGTTGCCACGCAAAAGACCTCGGTGGCACAGTTCTTCCTGCACATGTTCCTGCTGAAACACGGCCTTTCAGAGAAGGACGTGACCGTTTGTGACATGCCACAGGCCGATTTCCCCAAGGCGATGGCGCGTGGCGACGTGGAAGCCGTATCCAGCCGGGAACCTTTCACGAGCCAGGCGGTGGCGCTGCTGGGAAACAACGCGGTGACGTTTGAGGAGCCGGGGCTTTACGTGGAGTATTACAACCTCGTGGTTTCCGAACGTTTTCTGCAAGAGCAACCGGAGGCAGCGCGCCGTGTCGTCCGCGCGTTGCTTGATGCCGAAGCGTTCGCAAGAAGCCAGCCGGCGCGCGCAAGGAGTATCGTGGCCAGGACGATCTCGATGCCGGAGCCAACTCTGCAACGAGTCTGGCCTCGTCTGGACCTGCGGGTGAGGCTGAGCCAATCATTGTTGGTCGCGCTGGAAGATCAGGCGCGATGGATCATCGACAACCACCTGGCGGAAGATGCGGCGATGCCGAATTTTCTGCGGCTCATCCATCTTGAAACCATGCTGGCGGTAAAACCGTCGGCAGTGAGCATCATTCGCTAGAGGTCCATGACAACGCCACGGCGAAAGACGGGAACGAGAGCGGCGCCAAACTACTTGCAGTTTGTCCGTCTCGACGCAATGCTGCCAGCCAAACTGTCGGTGGTGAGTGTCCTTCGGTGAAGACGAAGCGATGAAGATCAAGACGAAGCTCCACATCATCATTCTCTGCTCGCTGGGCATCATTGTGCTCGCCTCGGTGGCGTTGGTGACGGGGTTCCGACAGATCAACGCGGCCTGGCAGGAAAGCGCGGCAGCGAATGAGTTGACTCGCGGCCTGTTCGAGCTGGGAATCCTGACGACGGACTACGTGTTGCACGAAAGCGAGCGGGCGCAGGCGCAGTGGTTGATAAAGCATGATTCCCTGACGCGGCTGCTCGGCAGCGCGAACTTTGCCGATCCGGAAAGCCGGGCCATCTTCAAGCAATGCCAGCAGAACAATCAGGAGATCCGAAATATCTTCGTCAGCCTGGTGCAACTCCAAGCCACGCGCGGGAAGCTTTCCACCAACTCTGCCGTCTCACTTGAACTAAAGCAGCGGTTTGTCGGTCAGTTGGACGCGCGGACCCATGCGATGGTGTCCGACGCGTCGAAACTGGCCGTGCTCAACGGCCAGCGCGCGATTTCAGCACGCGATCAGAGCACGATCATCATGTTGACGTCCGTGGCGTTGATCGGAGTGATCTTGATCGGCATCTCGTGGCTGTTCGATTACGGCGTCGTCCTGCCCCTCGAGCAGCTTCAGAAGGACACCGCCGTCATCGGCTCCGGCAACCTGAACCACAAGGTCAGCACTGGATCCCGGGACGAGGTCGGACAGCTTGCGCGTTCTTTCGACGAGATGACGGAGAAGCTGAAGTCGGTCACGGTCTCGCGGGACGAACTGGCCGTGGAGATTGCCGAACGCAAACGCGCGCAGGAAGAACTGCATCACGCCAAGGAAACCGCCGAGGCGGCGAGCCGCACCAAGAGTCAGTTCCTGGCCAACATGAGCCATGAGTTGCGCACGCCATTGAACTCGGTCATCGGTTTCACGAACATCCTGCTGAAGAACAAGAACGGCCATCTGCAAACCGAAGAATTGACCTTCCTGGAACGGATCGTGGCCAACGGCAGACACTTGCTGGATTTGATCAACCAGGTTCTTGACCTCTCCAAGATCGAAGCCAAACGGGTGGAAGTCGAGGCTTCGATCGTGATACTGGACCGGCTGATCGCGAGCATCATCAGCCAATTCGAGCCACAACTTCACGACGGCCCAATCAAACTCGCCGCCGAACTGCCTGACCACATCGCGCCGCTGGAGACCGACCCCGGCAAACTCAAGCAGGTCATCATCAACCTTGTCGGCAACGCGCTCAAGTTCACTGAACGGGGCAGCGTCACCGTCAGCGTCACGGTGGAAGAGGGCACTCACCGGCCGGCGCGCATCACCGTCGCCGACACCGGCATCGGCATTCCCGAAGACCGGCTCTCGGCCATCTTCGAGGCGTTCCAGCAAGCCGATCCCAGCACTACCCGCAAATACGGCGGCACCGGCCTCGGTCTCACCATTTCCAAAGCCCTCTGCGAGTTGATGGGCTACCGTCTCGAAGTCACCAGTGAACCCGGCAAAGGCTCCGCCTTCAGCATCGTCCTGACGACGCGCCCAACCTCCGCCAACATCATCGTGCATCCCGCGCCGCTGGCCGAGGTGCATGGTCTCTCCGCCGCCGAAGCCGCCGTCGAAGTGACGAACCGTATCCGCGCCATGGAAGCCACGCAGCCTCTGCACGACAAACTGGTGCTGATCATTGACGACGAGGCCGACTCCCGCGTTCTTCTGACCAATCTCATCGAACAATTCGGCTGTCACGTCGTCGCCGCTGACAGCGGGGAATTGGGCCTGCGGATGGCGAAGGAAATCCGGCCCGACCTCATCACGGTCGACCTGCTCATGCCCCACATGGACGGCTGGGAAGTCCTCCGGCAGCTCAAAGCCGACACGGACTTGAAGGATATCCCTGTCATCGTTGTCAGCGTCGTCGCAAGAGAAAGGCGCGGCACTGTCCTCGGCGCCGTTGAGATGCTGCAAAAACCCGTCTCGCGCGAAGACCTGCTGCGCGTCGTCAGCTTCATCCCCCGCTCCCGCATCCTCGTGGTCGAAGACAATGAAGATGACCGCCGCCTCTTCGCCGCCCATCTCCAGGGCCGCGTCACCGAACTTCGCATGGCCGCCAACGGCCGCGAAGCCCTGGCGATGCTCGAAACCTTCACGCCCAACCTGATCCTCCTCGACCTCATGATGCCAGAGATGGACGGGATGGCTTTCCTGGACACGATCCGCAAGAACCCGCGCCACTGGCAGATCCCGGTCTTTGTCGTGACCTCCAAGGAACTGACCGCTGACGAAGCCAAACGGCTGGGTTCTGAGGCGCAAGCTGTTCTGAAAAAGGCGGAGGAATGGGGCGACGATCTGGAGCGGATGCTGAACGGCACGCTCAAGAACCGGCCCAGCCGTGCACTGTTGCGCGCGCTGAAGGATTCTTCGGCCACCGGAGGCCCGTCGGCCACATGAGCGCAAAGTCAGCGCCGCACCCACTGTTGACGCCGGTGTCATCTTCGGGGAGAATCCTTCGCTAGTCGCAGACATATGGAACAAGGGAATACTCGTGAGTGATGATACTAGCTGGGATGGAGCAGCCATAGGCCGATTGGAGAAGATCGGCGGGCGGAAACTTGTCCGTGAGATGCTCGGCATTGTGCTGGACTTCATTCCGAAAAAGCTAGAGGCCGCCCGCGAGGGCGAACGGGCAGGCAACCTCGAAGCCATTCAACAGGCCGTCCATCCTATCCGTTCCAGCGCCGCCCACGGCGGAGCACGCGCCGTGTACGAACTCGCCACCCGCATCGAACAGCTTGCGATAAGTAAACAGGCCGAACAGATCCCCTCCATGTTGCGTGAACTGGAAGCCGCCTTCGACCAGGTCCGGCCGAAGCTTGAAAAGGAGCGGGATCTTCCGTGAAGAAGATCGCCCTTGTTAAAGACCATCCGGACAACCGGCTGCTCTTTCGGACCTCCCTGCGCGAAGGCAGGATCTTTGGCAACCTCTTCGGCTTCAATTCTTGGAATCGATGGGATGATGGACTTGGTCTGCGAGCGCAACATCCACATCCCCCGCGTGTCCGTGTCCCCAAAAAACGTTAAAGTATTTGAGGCTTTCGACCGATAAAGGAACATGAGAATAGTTTGCCCTATTCATGCCGGGATCGTTGTGCCCATCGGGTTGCTGGTGTTCCTGTCGGCGGCAGTCGCCCCCAGCCATGCGCAATCCAAAACAAGCTCAGCAACCATCGAATCCACGACGCCTGCGAAGCGCCCCCAGTTGCGCCCCAGCGCAAGCATCACGGCCAGCGAGTCGTACGACAGCAATGTCTACCTCCAGGACGTGACCAGCCAGGCGCATCGCCAGTCGTTCATCACCTCGATATCGCCGTTTGTCGGTTTGGAGTGGGAACCGGGACCGGAATTGTTGATGAGCGCCAATTACTCGCCGGAGATCGTGCGCTTTCATTCTGAGCCGACGGAGAACCACAACGACCACCGCGGCAACTTGAACTTTGCCGGCAAGATCGGCGACGCCACCTACGAAGTCCTGAACTCGGTGACGTACATTGACGGCAATACGACCGGCCCGACATTCACCGGCCCGGGCGGCGCTCCAGCCATCGGCGGCGTCCCCGTTCGCGACCGGCGTGCGGCGATCAACCTCAAGGAAAGCTTCAAGGTCCAGTATCCGATTGGCAATTGGTTCATCCGGCCAATAGGCGCGTGGTATATGAACGACTACAAGACCGACCGCCGCAGTACCGCGGGTTATCTCAACTACGCCGACCGCAACGATATGAACGGCGGCGTGGACATCGGTTACAAGGTTTTCGAGAAGACCTATCTGGTGGTCGGCTATCGCTATGGTCATCAGTACCAAGAGGCGTTCCTAGGCAACCCGACGGAGTTTTCCAACGACTACCAGCGGCCTCTTTTTGGCGCCGAAGGCAGCCCGCTGCCGTGGTTGAAGTTCTCGCTGCTGGCCGGCCCGGAACTCCGCCGCTTCGGACCCAACGCGACGGGCATCGACCGAAATCAGGACCAGCTCTTCGTGGACTTCAACGCAACGGTGACGCTGGGCAAGGCCGACGTGGTGAAACTCTCAGTCAATCGTTACACGCGTCCCGCCTACACCGGACGCAATCAATTGCAGGAGCTCATTTGCGACGCGGCGTGGACCCACAAGTTCGACGCCCAGTGGAGCACAAGCCTGGGGTTCACCGCCTATCTCGCGGACTACGCGCCGGTGACCCGCAACGACGGCATCTACACGCCCACCTTCGCGGTGACCTACCAGTTCAACAAGCACCTCAGTGCGGAACTGCGCTACGCCTACGACGGCACCAACAGTGAAGTGCCCAACACCGCCGGCCGCGAGTATGAACGGCATCTCACCCGGCTCGGCGTGAAGTACATGTTCTAGGCAGCCCTCTGCGCCGCAACATTTGCTTGCTTCGTCTGGCGTGCCTTGCTACCAGACTCAGGCACTATGGTCGCTATACCACCGTCGCCCGTGTCCCGTTCTTCCGCCGCCGGAGCCGGCCGAACCAAAGGCCCCGCGAACCTCTTCCGCACTGCGGACGGGAAGAATTACGTCGTCACTTTCATCCTGATCTGCTCGCTCTTTCTGTTGTGGGGGTTTTGCAGTGGGCTGCTCGACAACCTGAACAAGCACTTTCAGAACTCGCTGAAGATCACAAAGTTCCAGTCGGGCTTCGTTCAGAATGCGTTCTACATGGGCTATTTCCTGATGGCCCTGCCGGCGGGCATGTTCGCGAGGCGGTTTGGTTACAAGAGCGGCATCATCATCGGTCTTGCGCTGACCGCCGCTGGCGCGTTCTGGTTCATCCCGGCGACGCAGATCAACACCTATGGCGCATTTCTGGCGGGTCTGTTCCTAATCGCCACCGGCCTGGCCTGTCTTGAAACCATCGCCAATCCCTACACCACCGTTCTCGGCCCTCCGGAGAGCGGTGCCACGCGCATCAACCTCGCCCAAACTTGCAACGGCATCGGCTGGATTTCCGGCATGCTCATCGGCAGCATCATCATCCTGTCCGCTACGCAAGAGGTCAACGTCAGCAACGAAAAGCTCTACATTCCTTACCTCGGCATCGGTATCGCTGTGGCTATCCTGTTGCTCTGTTTTATCTTCTCCAACGTTCCGGACCTGCACGCGACGGAAGAATTCAAGGCGGAGGCGGAAGGCAAGAGCGCCAAACCGATCGCCAAGCGAACGCATTTTACCTTCGGCGTGTTGTCTCAGTTCCTCTACGTTGCGGCACAAACTGGTATCTTCAGCTTCTTCATCAATTACGCCGTCGTGAACGTCCAAGGCATGAGCGATCAGGGTGGCGGCAAGCTGCAAACGATTGCATTTGCCCTGTTCACATTTGGCCGGCTGACTGGCAGCGCCGTAGTCGGACTAATGAAGCCTCACAAGGCTTTGTCTGTGTACGCGGCGATCAATACGATCTTGATGGTGGCAGCAATGGCCGGCGGCGGCTGGTTCGGAGTGGGCTGTCTCATGGCCAGCTTCTTCTTCATGTCCATCATGTTCCCAACCATCTTCGCCCTGAGCATCCGCGGCCTCGGCGAGCACACCAAGCTCGGCTCGTCTGTGCTGGTGATGTCCATCGTCGGCGGCGCCATCATGACGCCGTTCATGGGCTGGATTGCTGACATGGGTGGCATGAAGATTGGCTTCGCCGTGCCATTGCTCTGCTTCGCCGTCATCGCCGCCTATGGCGCGCTCTGGCAAAAACTGGATTCGAAAGACGCCGGCGAGTGAGCCACCTGACGGCTTGCAACGCGGTTTCTTAAGCCGTCGCGCCGGCCAGCAACGCCAGCGAGCCGAGACCGTAGAACGTGTATTCCACGTCGGCCTGGTCGTCCCACGCGCCCGCACGAAATCCGCCTGAAGGCATGGCGAGCGATTCCACAAACCGGCGCGCTGCGTCGCAGTTCGTGCGGTCCATTGCGCCGAGATCTTCCAACGTCAGTAACGCGGTAAACGTCGAGAGCAAATCGGCCGCCGGCGCGCTGCGGTTGGCGTGGAAGCCACCCTCGACCGGCGATTGCAGCGCCGCCAGCGTGTCTGCCGCGCCCTGCGTCAGTTCGGCGTCGGCGCCGAGCATCCCCGCCAATGCCACGGCCGCAGCCGTCGGGTTCGCGCCGCTGCGTTTCATCATCGGCAACTCCGCGAATCCTCCGTCGTCGCGCAACCGACCCTTGAGAAAGCCGGCGATTCGGTCCGGCGAGGGCAACGGCCGCTGAATCATCTCGTAAACCAGCGCCGCCAGAAACGTATGGTAGGTGCTGCCCATTGCCGCGCCGGCTTTTTTCGCGTAGCCGCCGTCCGGGCTGCGATGCGCCTCCGTCGCCGCCGCGACATCGTCCGTCCAGTCCGGTCGCTTTTCGCCCAGCACATCCAATCCGCCCGCCGCCTGAATCAGCCGGCCCGCGTAGAGCAGCGACACAAGATCAATGAGGTGTGCCGGCTGGCCGACGTGTTGCCGCACAAACACCGCCGCGCGCTCGCACACATCACGCTGCAATGCGCCGGCAATGGCCAGTCCGCGCAGCGCGAACGCAGTGTAGTAAAGGTCCGACGCCCCCTCGCGACCGGCGAATCCGCCGTCGCCGCGCTGGCTCGACATCAGAAGATCGCGCACCGCCACGACGCGCTCGGCAGACAGGCTCGCCACACCGGCGGCCAGCCGCAGGTGCAATCGTTCCAGATAGGTCAGCTCGGACATTGCCTCCAGATTAACGCGAAACCCGCCGCCGGTTCCAACTATTGCTTCGCCAAAACCTGCCGGAAGATTTCCAGCGTCTGCTCCGCCATCCGTTCGGCGGTGAAATCCCGATGCACGGCCTCGCGCCCATGCCGGCCCAGTTCCTCGCGCAGCCGCGCGTCCGACACCAGTCGCGCGAGACCTTCGGCGAGCGATTGCGGATCATCGGGCTTCACCAGCAAGCCGCCGCCGGTCGCTTCCGCCAACTCCGGGACCACGCCGTGCGCCGGCTCCACAAAGGGCACGCCGCAAGCCAGCGCCTCCAGCACCGGCAACCCCTTCGACTCGTGATAGGTCGTTGGCATCGAGAAGATGTCGAGCTCCCGCAGAAAGTTGATCTTGCCCCCACGGTCCGGCTCACCGACGTACTCGAACTGCTCCGCCAATCCCCATGCCGTCATGTCGCGCCGGACCTCTTCGAGATACACGCGACCGGTCTCGCCGAGATAGCCGCCGGCCCGCAACCGCGTCGGCCCGACGCCCGGCATCCGCCGCAAGAGGCGGTAGGCTTCGCAAAGTTGATGCAGTCCTTTTTCCGGCGCGATCCGCGCAAAATAGCCGATCCTGATCGGGGTTGAGGATTCCCGGCTCGTGGTGCGGGGTGTGTCGGCAAAGCCTTCGAGGTTGAGACCGGGCCGGACAACGTGGATGCGCTCGCGCGGCACGCCGAGAAACTCCGCCATGAAGTCGCCGTAGTAGCGGTTCATCGCGATAAACCCGTCCGCGTCGGCGCACCGCTCGCGCAGTAGCGCGCGGGCCTGCGAGCGCGACGGCTCGGGCAGGCCGTCGAGAAAAACATCCTCGCCCGGCAGGCCGCAGACCACCGGCACGCGCAACTCGCGCTTGATTTCGCGCGCCATGCCGGCCAGCAGCGCGTTGGTGAGACAGACGATCTGCGGCCGGACTTCCTCCCGAAGCCACGCGATGAGTTTGCGCAGTTCCTTTCGCTGGTTGCCCTCCTCGCCGCGCAACATCGAGACCGTCAGCGCACCCAGGTCCGCCGGCTCCGTGCCACTCGCGAGCCGCGAGGCCAGTCGCAACAGCGCTGGCGAATCGAACATACGGTCCATCCACCACGGTGTGTGTCGAAACAGCGTGAACTTCTGTTGGAGGAAGACGTTGATGCCTCCGAAGAACACGCGCGGCAGGCTGACGTTCGCCTCGTCCGTGCGCGTCGGCGTGTAGGTTGGGATGAGGGGGACGTCGTGACCGAGTTGAGCAAGCGCCACGGCAAGGGTGTTATCGTGAATGCAAGCCCCACAATACATCCCCGCCGCTCCGGCTGCGATATAGGCGATCTTCATCGGTCAGCAGCGCCGCCACGCGAGCTGCCTCATTGTCCCGGTGGCAACGGCGGCAGATCGCGCTCCAGTAGCGTATTCACGAAGAACGACAGCAGTTCGCGCAACGCGTCGGGTGTCGCGCTCTCGGCGACGGCCTCGCATCGCTCGCGATACTTGCGCACCATCGTCTCGGCCTGCTCGAAGACATGGTGCGCGGCGTAAATTTGCCGCACACGATGGATGGCGCACTCACACTTCTCCGCATCGCCGAGAATCTCGCGCATCTCGTGTTTCTGTGCCGCGGTTGCCTTCTCCATTGCCAACGCCAGCAACAACGTCGGGCGGGCGCTCAACACGTCCTGGCCGCGCACGAGCTTGTTGTTGTCGTCGCCGTCCCAGTCCTCGAGGTCGTTGATGATCTGGTAGGCCACGCCGAGGTTTCGCGAAAACTCGGCGACGAGCGGCTCGCGGGCGTCCAGCGGACCCGCCAGCCTCATGCCGGCGTAAAGGGCCGCTTCAAACGCGGGCGCGGTCTTGAGCGCGTAAATCTTCAACGCGTCGAGCGGCTTGATCTCCATGTTCCCGCCATTGCGCCAGAACAACTCCGCGCCCTGGCCCTCGGCGAGTTTCTCGTGCGCCTGCGACAGTCGTTCGAGGATGTCGTTCACCGCTTCCGCGCCGAGCGTCTTCGCCTCGCGGCTGACCAGCCGGTAACCGAGACCGATGAGATAGTCGCCAATGTTGATCGCCGTCGGCACGCCGTGGCGGCGGTGGAGTGTCTCGCGGCCGTAACGATACGTGTCGTCGTCCTCGATGTCGTCGTGCAGCAGTGATGCCTTGTGAAATACCTCCATCGCCATCGCCACGCGCCGGACCGCGGCGGGAAGCTCCACCGGCACGCTCATATCCGCGGGCCGGACGTTCTTGCCGCCATTCATCGCGTCATAGGCCGCCAGCGTGATGAACGGCCGGAACCGTTTGCCGCCCGATGCGAGCCACTCGTAGCCAAGCGATTCCGTCGCCCCGATGGGGTCGGCGTCGCCGGGGGGCGTGACGCGGCTGCGCGGCGCGAGCGCGTGAAGCTGTGACTCGGCAAACATGTCGTTCGCGGCGCGCAGCAGCGGCAGGTAGGTGCGTGTGCGTTTCGGCGTGGCGATGGCGCGAAGCTTCACCGCTTCGCTGACCCAGTCCACGTCCACCGTGGTCGCCGCGCAGTCGTTCGACAACAACGGCACCGCCAGTGACGGCACGCCAACCTTGAGCACCTTGTCGAACGCACGCTCCAACGCGTTCAGGCAGGCGATGCCGAGCACGGCGTCCACTTCACCGCTGGTGAGCACCTTCAACATCGCCGGCGTTCCCTCGGCCACGAGCACCTTGTAGCCGAGTTCGTCCGCGGTGAGCTTGAAGTCCGCGATGACGCAGCCGCCGCAACCGGTGCAGTTCAACCCCGCGGCGTCGTAGTCCGCCGGGCACGTTTCGGTATGCTTGAGACAGTGCGGTAACAGCAGCAGCCGCCGTTTGAAATCCACCGCCATGAACTGCTCGCGCCAAAACTCGTTGCTGATCGCGACCATCGTGAAACCGAGATACCCCGGTGGCAGGCCGACCGTCTGCATCAGTTGCTCGGCGCGGCCCCGCAACACTTCTTTCGTCAGCGGACGCGACCGGTCGAGGTTGGCCGCCACGCGCACGGCTTCGAGGCGGATTTTCAGCCGCAGCTCTTTTGCCGGGGGAATCAGCTTCAGGTGCGCCGTGCTCAAGTCATGCGCTTCCGGCTCGCGCCGCTGGGCGCGCGCTGAGCCGGCTGCTGAGACTTTCTCTGTTCCGGTCGCCATAGAATTTGCAGGTCGTATCCTAACCGGTCGCGAACTTTCGCGCACCCGTTTTATTTGTTGCCTTGCCGGTCTCCGCCAGCCGAAACGCCTCGGCCGCAAAAATCAGCGGATACAGCTTCTCAAAATACCAGAGTTTCGCAAAGTAAAACCCGATGGGCGACGGTTCGCCGACTGTGCCCGCGTCGAGCCGCGCTGCCAGCCAGCGCAAGCCGCGCCGCGCCGAGACCCCGGTGTCGCCGCACCTGCACAATGCCGAAACCGCCAGCGTCGTTTCCTCGACGCTCGATGGCGCGCCTTTCGCTCCACCCCAGCCGCCGTCGTCGTTCTGTGCGCCAAGCAACCAAGCCTGGCCACGCTGCGCCCCCTCGTCGCCACTCAAACCGAAAGCCTCATACGCCGGCAACACACGCGCCGTGCCATAAACAGGATTCTCGTCGCCAGTCACATGCTCGTTGCCGAACCAAAGCGGCAGCCATGAACCATCCGGCCGCTGCTCGTGCGCCAGGTAGCGAAACCCTGCCCCTATGGCGCGGTCAATATTCATTCCGTATTCGTTCCGCCACGCTGCCAGTGCGCGCAGCGCATGCGCCGTAAGGTCCGCGCCGCTGCGATCGAACGGCAGATTCGTCCAACCACGGCAGAACGTTGGCCAGCCGCCATCGCGGTTTTGCAGGTCCAGCAGCCAGCGCACACCGCGTCGCGCCGCGTTGCGCGAAGCATCGTTCCGCGGCAACCGGCTCAGGGCCAGCAACGCGCCGGCTGTATCATCGGCGTCGGGCACGCTTCCGGGTAGATGCGTCCAACCCCAGCCGCCTGGAGCGGCGTTGGTGTAAGGATGAACGTCGCGGAACTGGCACGAGAGTATCCAGTCACGAGTCTGCTCGGCATTGGGGACGTTCCCATCCAAGCCATTCACCGTCAACGTCGTCAGCCAGCAGGAGAGGTTGCTGTCGATTGGCCAACTGCCGTCGGGCCGCACGGAATTCACAAGGAACTCGACCGCCTTCCGTGCGACCGGATGCCTGGCGCGGCCGGACGCTGCCAGCGCCATCGTCACGAAACTCGTCAGCGGGGCCGCTTCCAGAAACCCGCCACTGCCGGGCTGGATCGCCTCCAACACCCGCAAACTCTTCTCAACCGACACCGCACGCACGACGCGTGTCAGCGGATTTCGCGGAGGGCGTTTTGCGAACCGCGCCTGGCCGATGGCGATCAGCGCCGGCAAGGCGTAGCTCACGACCGGCAGCCGCAGCGCCGCAAAACATCGCGCCGGCACGCATGCCAGCTCAAACGGCAGCGCGTCCACTTCGTTCCAGTCGGCGAGACCGGCCAACGCGCATGTCATCAGGATCGGCACGGCGAATGTCTTGTCCTTGCCATAGCGGGCGCGGACCGCTGCGATGCCGCCGGCGCGCTGGATATAATCGTCGGCGCGATCAAGGCATCGGCGATATTCGTTGGCGGCGCCAACGACATGGAACGCGGCGCGGGCAAGCATCGTGGTGGAGATGTTGCTGCGGCTCTTCGGCGTGTCGCCCCAGCCGCCGTCGCTGTTCTGATGGCCGGCAAGATAATGCAGACCGTTGCGAACCAACGAGGGGTGTTCGGAGACGCACGTCAACGCACAGACGGCCGTCGCCGTCGAGAGCGCGGAGGTGGAAAGCTCACCCGTCCAGAAGCCTTCGGCGTTGCGCTCAGCCAGCAGAGCTTCCCGCGCAACGCGGTGGCATCGCTCAATGTCGGCGTCTGCGATGGGTTCGCTCACACCGCCGCTTCCAGTTTTGGTTTCGGTTCCCACAGTTTCTTTGCGCTCCACGCGAACTTCGCGCGCCATTGCACGGACTGAAGCCGGCCGGTCACCTGAATGAACAGCCGCTTGCTGATACCGCTGCCGGCGCCAACCTGATTGTCCCAATACATCTTCGGGATCCATTTGAAATTCAACTCGTAGCCGAGTCGGAACAGCCGCCAATGGTCAGGCGTCATGTCGGCGATGGTGAACGCCTTGCCGTGCTCCGGCAATACCGGCGCATGGAAGATCGGAAAGACGCAGAGCTTCTCGTGATACAACCGCTCGATCAACCGCACGGTCTTGCGCACGTCGTCGCGCGTTTCGCCAGGCAGGCCGAGGATAACGCTGATGAACGGGAAAAAGCCCGCGCGCACAACGCGCCGGCAGGTTTCTTCGCAGAGATCGGCCCATTCGTCGGCCTTCCACGGACGGATTTTGCCGCCGCGCATGTTGCGCTCCAGCAATCCGCCGCTGGCAGTCTCGACGCCGAGGTTGAGCCAGAGGTAACGGTGCTGCTGCCCCTCGGTCATGATGGAATAAACCTCGCGCAGGTCATCGTCGCTGTAGCGGGCTGCGGAGATAATGTTGGCGTGGTCGATCTGGATCAGGCGCAGGCCGCGCAGGTCACGGATTTTTCGCACGAGCGACTTGAGCGCAGGCGGATTGACGCCGTTGACGTGGCTCGGCGTGCCATAGCGGAAGAAATCCTCGCTGATGAGCACGATGTTGTCCACGCCACCGGCCAGATTGGTCCGCACATCGGCGAGAATGGTTTCCTCTGGAAGATGCAGCATCGGTTCGGCCGCAACGGTGCAGAAATCGCAGCCTTTGCCGCAACCGCGGCTGATCTCGACCACGCCCATCGAAGTCGGGCCGACAATGGCTGGGATGTCCGTCGTTGCCGGTGTGTCGGCGTGAACGAACGCCGGCGGTTCACCGCCGCTGGCGAGTTTCTGAAACAACTCTGCCACCACGCCCTCGGCATAGCCGGTGACAACCGTGTCCACGCCGAGCGCGGCGCGCTGCTCTTCGCGTTGTGCGAACTGCCAGGCGCCCGCGCCACCGGTAACAACGCGGAAGCCGAAGCGTTTTTTCAGTCCCTGAATCTGCCGGAGCAGCGATTCGAACCATAACTCGGTGTAGAGCCGGCCGCCGGCCATATCGGTCATGGTGGTGTTGCTCATGCCGAGGCCGAATGGATCGCCAGAGGCAACAGCGACAACCCGCGTGTCGCGGCCAACGACGGCGGCGAGGTTCTCCGGCGGCACAATGACGACATCTTCCCGCGAGAACCCGCCGCGCAGCAAGCTGGCTTCGATGCGGCGCAAGCCGAGCGGCGCTTTGCAGGCGCGTGGCCCGGCGGTAGGCACGGGCGGCGAAAGAAACCGCCGCATGATGAACCCCGGCACAACGTCGGTCTGCACCGTGCCCATGATGCCGTCGAACAACGTCGCGTAGTCCGCCATCAGCGTGCGATCCGCTGTGAGGACGACGGGGAAACCGTCGCGAAGTAAAGAGGGCGAGGTCATCGTGTGAACGAGAAGAAACAAAGACTGGGCGATCCCTTGTGCCCTGGCGTTTTGTTCCGCCCGCATGCCTCCAGGATGTCGTTGGTCTTCATTTCCATTCTACAGCTTTGCGTCGTCCAACGCGTCCATCAGTTTGTCGAGATTGTCTTTGGGTTTCGTTTCCTTGTCATCGCGATGCTGTGGGTCGGCCACGGCTTTGCGGCCATCGCCAACCAACGCCGCGTTGCGCTCGTCGGCGGCAAGTTTGACGGCGGTGGGCGCGCCGAAGAGTTCCGAAAGGTCGAGTTTCTGCACATCGAGTCTGGCCCCCGGCGCGCCAGCGATGGAAGGCGTGCGGTGCATGGGGAATATGATGGCGTTCTCCGGACAGACCCGGCTGCAGGCAGGACAACCCTTCTTGCAGTTGTCGGGACTCTCAACGACAACGTGCCCGTCATCGTCCACGTCATAGACGCCGAAGAGACAGAAGTCGAGGCACTCCATGCATTGGTTGCAGCGACCGTAATCAATGACCGGATACCAGCGGTGGAGGGGAGGGGTTTGGGCGTTGGACGTTGGATGCGGGATCGGCAGTGGGCTGGGCGAAAGCGATCCGTCTTGCGCCGCCAACGGAACCGCGCGGATTTCGCGCAGGATGCGCTGTATCTCTTCCACGTGCATCGCGACGTTGTCGCCGTCACGAAGATCCAGCGACCAGATGTTTCGGGCCGGCGCGCTTGCGCCGCCCTTCAGCGTTTCCTTCTGTGAGTCGGCCGTCACGTCGACACGATGAAGCTGTGTTTCGCCACACTGGCCTTTGATCCCCAGCCGATCCAGAGTCCAGTGGATGGCGCGCGGATAGAGCCACGCGAGCACCAGCAACGGGCCCGTAACCGAACGCAGCGGCGCCATCGCTGCATCTGCCTCACCGAGGTCGTAAAGATGCGGCATCGCCGCTGACACCACATCCGGTTCGCGCGCAAGCGCCGCGAAGATCCCTTCTTCCAACTCGTGCTTGCGCGGGTCCTGGCTGGGCGATCTGAAAATGATGGCGGTGAGCATTTTCATGCGACGGCTTTGTCGGAAGCGTTCATTGCGCTGTTTGTTTCCTCAACAACGCCTGCGCCCGGGTCCAGCTTGTTTCCAAATACTGGAGATACTGAGCCGGCTCCATCGCATCGCCGGCCTGCGCCGCCATCTCGAACAGCCAGCCCGCGTCGTAACCGTCCTTGTTGATCGCGGACGGGTCGGCGAGCGCGCCGGCATTGAAGCGTGTGATGGTTCCGTCGGCCGGCGCGTAAATCGCGGCGACGGCCTTGGAGCTTTCAATCGCCCCGATTTCGTCCTTCTGGCGGACGGTCGCGCCAGCGTCCACCGACCATTCCAGAAAATAAACTTCCCGCAGCAGCCGGATTGCGTAGGCCGAGAGGCCGAACCGAAGAGAGTCTCCTTCCGCGCGCAGCCACATGTGGTTGAGCGTGTAGCGCCGGTCGGTGGGAAACCGTGCCGCAAAGTTTCCCATCATGAAAATGAGTTCGTCTGGCATGATGCAGCGCCGCGCCGGTTTTCGTCGTCATTCCGCCGCGGCAGGGGCGAAACAATAGACGCTGCCATCCCCCGAGGCAACCACAAGCCGCCCGCGCGCCGCCACAGGCGAGGAGTCCACGGCTGCGCCCGCCGCAAACTGCCAGCGTTTTGCGCCGGTGTTCAGGTCGAGTTCGTAGAGATTGCCGTCGTGCGAACCGACGAACACGCGCTCGCCAACGATCAGCGGCGACGATTCCACCTTCGACTTCGTCTCAAAACTCCAGAGTTCCGCGCCGGTCCCGGCGTCGAAGCAATGCACGCGTTTGTCGCGGCCACCGACCACCACGCGGTTGCCCGCCACCGCCGCAGACGAGTAGAACTGCACCTCGCGATCCTTCGGCGCGTATTGCCACACCGTCTTCGCGGTTTGCCAGTCGACGCAGACGAATTGGTCGCCGAGCGTCCCCAGAAATGCGCGCGCCCCTGCGATGGCCGGCGATGCAGCCGCGTAGGCGCCCAACTCGCAGTTCGACACCTCCTTGCCGGTGCCCACATCAATCGCACGCAGATAGCCGTCACAGCCTGAGATGAACGCCTTGCCGTCCACGACCGCTGGCGTCGCGTGAACACGGCCGGCCGTCTGGAATTTCCACACCAACTTTCCATCGGCGGCGTTCAGGCAATAGAGATTCTCGTCGTAGGAGCCAAACAGCACGCGGCCGCCGGCGCAATTCGCCGATGACATGATTTCCGCGTCGGTGCCAAACGTCCAGTTCGTGCGTCCGGTCGCAGCGTTCACCGCATGAAACACACCGCTGTCGTCACCGACGAAAATGACATCGCCGCTCACCGTCGGCGACGCCTTAACCGCGCCGCTTGCGCGATAGGTCCAGCGCAGTTTGCCGGTGGCCAGATCCAGCGCGTGCAACGCATTGCTATCGGAGCCGATGAAGACGGTGTTGCCAACGATGGCTGCCGATGATTCCACGGAGTCCTCGGCCTTGAACGTCCACGCCAGTTTCAGTTTCGGGGCAAGCGAGCCAGCCGCAACGCCAGTCAATTGCGGGTTGCCGCGGAACATCGGCCAGTCGCTCGTGTCGGCAGCGGCTGGCGGCGGCGCTGACTTCGCGGTAGGGGGATCGTCCTGCCGGCCGCAGCCGCAGGCCGCCACGACGTACGCGACGAGAGCAAATCGGATGAGAGTCTTCATATCCTTTGCGAACTTCGGTCAGGCCGAACTTATCAGGGTTGGCCGGAGCTTTCAAACATCGCCCGTGCGACTGCGAGATTGCCCGGAGCCGACGGACGTGGTATTCGAGTCGCAACCATCCATCCTATGAAACGACGAGACTTCTTTAAAACTTCACTGGCCGCGACGGCGCTCGCTGGCGTCCACAGCGCATTCGCCGCTGACGGCGGGCAAACCAAGCGTGAGTTCTACGAGCTTCGCGCTTACATGCTGAAGCCGGACAAGCAGAAGCTGACGGAGGATTACCTCGGCGGCGCGCTCATTCCGGCGCTGGGCCGGCTCGGCGTCGGTCCGGTCGGTGTTCTCGTCGACGCACCGGAACTGAATCCTCCGCCGGCCGCGAAACCCGGCCAGCCGCCGCCGCCACCCGCGCCCACACCCCCATCGCTCTACGTCTTGATCCGCTACACCTCGCCCGATCAGATCGCGACGATAGCAACGCGGCTTGCGGGGGATGCAGAGTATCAGAAAGCCGGTGAGGCTTACCTGCGCGTGCCGTCGTCAGAGCCGGTGTATGACCGTATTGAGAGCTCGTTGCTGCTGGCGTTCGAGGGGATGCCGGCGTTGGAGACACCAGGAAAACGGGCGCGCATCTTCCAGCTCCGCACGTACGAGAGCCACAGCGAGGCGGCCGCCAAGAAGAAGATCGAGATGTTCAACAAAGCCGGCGAGATCGCCATCTTCCGTCGCTGCGGCCAGAAGCCGGTGTTCTTCGGCGAGACGCTCGTCGGCCAGCGGATGCCGAACCTCACGTACATGCTGACGTTTCCCGATGACGACGCGCGCAAGGAGGCGTGGAACAAATTCCGCGCTGACCCGGAGTGGCTGAAGCTGAAGGCGATGCCGGAATACGCCGACAAGAACATCGTCTCGAAGATCTGGAATCGCGTCCTGAGGCCCGCGCCGTATTCGCAAATCTAAGGCGCCGGCTTAGTGGAACTTCAACTGCCGGGCGAAGGCGGGTGGGACGTTGAAGAGGACGAAGCGGCTGCGGATGTGGTAACGGCGCAGGAACTCGGCCATGACGGCAGCGACGCGGCGGAGGCGTTCGCGTTCGGCCTTGCCGGCGAACGGTGACTTCAGGCGGCGGATGGCGGCGTATTCGAAGTAACTGGCGGTGGCGCCGGGCTTGGCAACGCCACGGAGCGTTTCGAGAATCTCACGGACCAGTTCCGGCGGGAAATTGTTCAGCGGCAGGCCGGCGACGATGAAGTCGAACGTCGGCTTCCGTTCGATGGCTTGGATCGGCGCGCAGACAACCTCCACCTGTGGATTGCCGCCGAAACGCTTCCGAAGCAAGTCCGCGAACTCCGTGTTGATCTCGTAAACCACCAGCCGGTCACCGGGCCGAAGCAGTTTCGCCAGCCGCTGCGTGAACGCGCCGGTGCCGGCGCCGACTTCGAGGATATTCACCGGCCCGTGGCCCGGCCGGACATGGTCGGTGATGGCGTGTGCCAGAAATCGAGAACTGGCGGTCACCGCGCCGGTGTGGGCAAAGTTGCGGACGAACTGCTTGAGGAAGACGAGCCGGTCGTTAAGAGGCATTGCTGGTTTCCGTGGGCCTCGGCGGTGGCGCTGGCAGGGTGGGAAGGCCGGAGCGTTTGAACATCAGCGCGCCCAGTGGAGGCAGCGTCACCTTGATCGAATGCGGGCGGCCGGCTTGCGGCACCGGCTCGGCTACGGCGCCGCCCGCGTTGCCGGTGTTGCTGCCGCCATAGAATCCTGCGTCGGTGTTGAACAACTCCCGATAGAATCCCCCGTCGGGCACGCCGACGCGATAGTCTTTGCGCACCACCGGCGTGAAGTTGAAGACGCAAACGACGGGTTCGTCACCCGACTTACTGCGGCGCAGGAACGTCACCACGCTGCTGTCAGCATCATGGAAATCAACCCACTCAAAGCCAAGATGCGTGTGATCCTGCTCCCACAATGCCGGCTCGGCGCGGTAGAAATGGTTCAGGTCCTTGACGACCCGCTGGAGAGCCTTGTGCGGGTCGTGGTCGAGCAGGTGCCAATCAAGGCTGCAGGCGCAGTCCCACTCCTTCCACTGGCCCAGTTCAGCGCCCATGAAAAGCATCTTCTTGCCGGGATGCGCCATCATGAAGGCCAGCAGCAGCCGCATGTTGGCGAACTTCTGCCAATCGTCGCCGGGCATTTTGCCGAGCAGGCTGTGTTTGCCGTGCACCACCTCGTCGTGTGAGAGCACGAGCACGAAATTCTCGAAGAACGCATAGACCAGGCCGAACGTCAGGTTGTTCTGGTGATAGCGGCGATAGATCGGCTCCTTGGCGAAGTAATCGAGCACGTCGTGCATCCAACCCATGTTCCACTTGAAGCCAAAGCCGAGGCCGCCGAGATAGACGGGCTTCGAGACGCCGCTGAACGCCGTGGACTCCTCCGCGATCATCATCACGCCGGGGAACTGGCCATAGACTACCTCGTTGGTGCGTTTCATGAACGCGATGGCTTCGAGGTTCTCGTTACCGCCGTATTGGTTCGGGATCCACTCGCCGGCCTTGCGCGAGTAATCGAGGTAGAGCATGGAGGCCACCGCGTCCACACGCAGGCCATCGATGTGATAGCGGTCGAACCAGAAGAGCGCGTTGGCGACGAGGAAGTTGCGCACCTCGTGGCGGCCGTAGTTGAAGATCATCGTGCCCCAGTCCTGGTGCTCGCCCTTGCGCGGGTCGGCGTGCTCGTAGAGCGCCGTGCCATCGAACCACCGCAAGGCAAAGTCGTCCTTCGGAAAATGCGCCGGCACCCAGTCCACGATGACGCCGATGCCGCGCTGGTGGCAGCGGTCCACGAAATACATGAAATCGTCCGGCACGCCGAACCGGCTCGTCGGCGCATAGTAGCCGGTGACCTGGTATCCCCACGAGCCGTCGAACGGATGCTCCGCCACCGGCAACAACTCGATGTGCGTGTAGCCCATCTCCACCACGTAATCAATCAACTGCTCCGCCAGGTCGCGGTAACCCAGAAACTCATTATGCGCGCCGCGCCGCCACGAGCCGAGGTGGACCTCATAGATGCTCACCGGTTTGTCCAGCGGGGCCGTCTTCGCGCGCTTCTCCATCCACTCGCGGTCCTGCCACTCGTACCGGTTGACGTCCCATACAATGGACGAAGTCGAGGGCCGGACCTCGTGGAAAAACGCCATCGGGTCTGTCTTCAGCCGAAGCTGGCCGTCGCGCGTCTTGATCTCGAACTTGTATTTCTCGCCGGTCTTCAGCCCGGGCACGAACAACTCCCACACGCCCGACGCGCCGAGCGCGCGCATCGGATGCCAGCGTCCATCCCAGCCGTTGAAGTCGCCCACCAGGCTCACGCGCTGCGCGTTCGGCGCCCAGATCGCGAAATGCACACCGCTGACGCCATCCACCGTCATGACGTGTGCGCCGAACCTCTCCCACAGCCGCAGATGATTGCCCTCGTTGAACAAATGCAGGTCCAGCTCGCCGAGAATCGGCCAGAACGAATACGGGTCGCGCGTGACGCGCTGCCCACCGCGAAAATCCGTGACGCGCAATTCGTAGCGGAACAACTGCTGCCGCTCCGGCACGAGCAACTCGAACAGCCCATGCTCATGCGCGCGAGTCATCGGCCACTGGCGCCGTTCGCCGTCCAACTCGGCCACCACGGCCTCTTTCGCGTCGCGCAAAAACGCCCGCACCACCACCTGCTTCTTCCCCTGCCGCGTCAGCAAATGCGCGCCGAGCACGCTGAACGCGTCGTGCAAGTCCGTATGCAGGATCGCGTCCACTTCTTTCTTGTTCAGAGTCTGGCTCATGCTGTCCTTGATGGTGGGCGCATCCTACCCGCCTCACCCTCCCAACGCCACATCAAGTATCAGAATTCGCAGACGCGCCATCGTATCCCGCGACTCCGTCGCAAGAATGATGATCTCCCGCCGGGGAGTGGCGAGCTACAACGTCAAGGGCACTTCATCCGGCAGAACTTAGTCTTGCCCGCGGCGGGGCGGGGGCCTAGTTTTGGCCCTGACCGGCTGCGTAAGGAGCGGCTGAAAGAAAATCTGACGATAGAAAAAGGAGAATCACCATGAAAACAATTTCAATCTGCGCGGCGGCCCTCTGGTTGCTCGCGGCGGCGGGCGTGGACCGGGCGTTGGCGGCGGAGAGCGCGAAACCGGCGAAGGACGCCAACGCGGCGAAGGCCAAGGCGGCGGCGGGTGAGGAGAAGCAGGCGCAGGAAGCCCTCGTGGCGTTCACGAAGGCCGACCCCGGTTTGAAGAAGTTTGTGGAGAGTTCGGTCGGTTACGTGGTGTTCCCCGATGTGACCAAGGGCGCGTTCGGCATCGGCGCAGCGCACGGCACGGGTTGCGTGTATGAGAAGGGAAAGCTGGTCGGCACGGCAGCATTGACACAGGTGACGATCGGCTTGGCGCTCGGCGGGCAGTCGTATGCCGAATTGATCTTCTTCGAAACGCAGGAGGCACTCGACTCGTTCAAGAAAAGCGAACTGGCGTTCAGCGCGCAGGTGAGCGCGGTGGCGGCAGCGGAGGGCGCGTCCAGCAACGCCAAATATCAGCTCGGCGTGGCGGTGTTCACGCTGGCCAAGGGCGGCTTGATGTATGAGGCCAGCCTCGGCGGTCAGAAGTTCAGGTTTAAGCCGCTGGCGAAATAGTTCCGGCGGAACTGTCGCACCTCATGTCCGCCACGGACGCGCGCGGCCTTGGGCTTGCGCCACTGCGGTGCGGGTGATCTGGCAGTCCTCGGCGACGTCGAAGTCGAACATTCCGGCCAGGACAAAGTCGCCGCCGTTGTTGAACACATACGGGAACGCGTCCTTCGGCGGAATTGCGCCAGCGGCCATCACCTTGAACGCGATCCACGGCTTCTCGACCGTCTTCATGAACGCCACGGTCTCTTCGGGATTGCGGCACCAATAGCCGGGAACCTCGGACGTGTTGCGCGTGGCTTCGCCGGTGCGCGGCGCGGTCGGATAACGATGATGATGCAGCGTCTTGATGTAAAAATCCACCGGCAGCTTGTCCTTCTCGCATTGTTGCACCGCAGCCAGATCGTGGGCGCCCATGCCGCAGGGCACGCTGTGGAGCTTGATCCGCTCCAATGTTTTGGAGATCACGCCGAAGTTGTTTTCGGCGACGTATTTGTCCGCTTGAACGCCCCAGATGTAGATCGCATCGGCGCCGTCATCCACCATCTTCTGGATGTCGGTGTCGTAGCGCGTAGTGTTTTCAATGTTGGTGGTGGTATAAAGAATCCACTGAATCTTGCCGCCGTTCTTGCGATGGTCGTTGAGCGTCCTGCAAACCGCCGGCGTGATGTTCACCGAAAGCGTGTTGA
The DNA here is from genome assembly GCA_016235595.1 of Verrucomicrobiota bacterium. Taxonomy (GTDB): domain Bacteria; phylum Verrucomicrobiota; class Verrucomicrobiia; order CAIQCK01; family CAIQCK01; genus CAIQCK01. The sequence continues at coordinate 65,048 of JACRJX010000029.1, read as the reverse complement.
TGCCGCTCGCCTCAGCCAGTTCGATGGTTTCGCGGACCTTGCTGTCGGTGTTGTAGGACTGAACCAGCTTGCGGATGTAACCAAGGTCGCGGCCATGATGGTAACGGGTCAGCAGGTTGCCACCGAGAATGAGCCGGGTAACCTGCAGATTGCCAATCTTGCCGGTCGGCAACAGTTTATTCGACGCGGAAGCGGTGGATTTGTTCTCGGCCGCGTCAGTGCGGGCGGGCATCGCCGCGCCTGCGGCCAATCCTGTCGTGGCGAGAACGGAGTTCTGAATGAAACCTCTGCGGCTCAGTTGATCGTTCATAGGGGGTTTTCCGTTGCTGCAACTCTATCCAATTCACCGGGCAGGTGAACAGAAAAATGCCGGGTGACACCCGGCTTAACTTGCATTGCGAAAACACGCGGTTCCTGTCAAAGGTGGATGTCTGATGGATGGTCGAACTCAATTTGATACCCTGCTCCGAGGCGGCGAACCGCTGCTCGCGCTCGCGCCCATGCAGGATGTCACCACGATGCCGTTCTGGAAACTCATGGTGGCGTATGGTGGCGCGGATGTTTACTTCACGGAGTATTTCCGCGTCCACCGCGATTCGCGCCCGGAGAAATGGATCCTCGATGCCATCAACCGCAATCCCACCGGCCGGCCCGTGGTCGCGCAGTTGGTCGGCAACGACATCCCCGCGCTCGTCCGCACGGCGCGCGATTTGCAGCGGCTCCCCATCGCCGCGGTGGACCTGAACCTCGGCTGCCCCATGCCGGTGGTTTACCGCAAGGGTGCCGGAGGCGGATTGCTGCGCGAGCCGGAGAAAATCGACGCCATTCTCGGCGCATTGCGCGACGCGGTGCAGATCAAGTTCACGGTCAAGACCCGCATCGGGTTCAACGACCCGGCGGTGTTCGACACACTACTGCCCATCTTCGCGAAGCATTCGCTCGACCTGCTCGTGGTGCACGGACGCACCGTCGCCGAGAAGTATGGTGGCCAGGTGCACTACGACTTCATCGCGCGCGCCGTGGCAGCGATGCCGTGCCCCGTGCTGGCCAACGGCAACGTGGATTCGGCGCGCAAGGCGGAAGAGGTGCTAAAAGTCACCGGCGCGCGCGGCGTGATGATCGGCCGCGGCGCAGTCCGCAATCCGTGGCTGTTCCAGCAAATCCGCCAGCACCTTCGCGGCGAACCGGTGTTCGTGCCGCGCGGCCGCGACGTGCTGGCCTATGTGTGCGCGCTCTACGAGGCGATTGTCACGCCCGGTGTGCGCGAAGCGACGCAAGTGCACGCCATTAAGAAATACCTGGGTCTCCTCGCTGTCGGCGTGGAACCGAGCGGCAGGTTTATGCACGACATCTGCCGCGTGACGACAAAGGCTGATGTCTTCCGTGTATGCGAGGAGTTCCTCGCCCATGACAAGCCGATGGCGTTGGAGCCGTTTGCTGGCGCGCGCTACGACACCGAGATGACGCAATAATCGTCCGGCAACCGGCCGATCTTGATCTTCAGGCGGTCGCCTTGCTTCTTGCCGGCGAGTTGCTGGCCCAGCGGTGACTGCGGCGTAATGACCAGCACCTCTTTCTTCTCGTGAACGATTTCGGTCCCGCCGGCGCACGGACCGATGAAGTAGAACGTCTGTCCGTCTTTGCCTTCCAGTTCGACCAGCGCGCCGACATCGATCGGATCCTTCGGCTTGAAGGCGCGAGCCGCGAGCCGCTGGTACTGTTCGAGGGCCTGCTCGGTTTCCGCGGCGTGCATGGACTGGCCGCGCGCCAGATAGGACGCCTCCAGCCCGCGCGTGTCGTATTTGTCCTCGGCCTTGCTCTCGTCGTCCGTGGCTTCGTCGCGGGCCGTGCGGGCCGCTTTGGCGTAAAGCGCCAGCTTCCCTTCGAGGTCGGCGACGATCTTCTTGATTAGCGCGCTTTTGTTCATGTTCAAGGAACCGCCGATAGAACCCGAACGCCGCCCGGGGTGCAACATCGATCTGCGCGTGGCCACTCAAAATCCTTCCCTTTTCCCGGCGTCGAATTAACATGCAGGCATGCCTTCATTCGACATTGTCAGCCAGGTCAGCTCGATGGAGATCGAGAACGCCGTCAACATCGCCAAAAAGGAATTGGCCAACCGCTTCGACTTCAAGGGAAGCAAGGCGGAGATCATCCTCGAGAAAGATGAGATCAAGCTCACCGCCGAGAATGAGTTCAAGATCAAAGGTCTTGCCGAAATCGTCCTTGGCAAGCTCGCCAAGCGAAACATCAGTCTCAAGAGCCTGGACCAGGGCGTGCCGGACATCTCGCCGCTCGGCCACGCGCGGCAGACGATCAAGATCAAGCAGGGCATCGAGACGGACATCGCCAAGCAGATCACGACCTTCATTCGCGACGGGAAACACAAGGTCACCACGCAGATTCAGGACCAGCAGGTTCGCGTGACCGGCAAGAGCCGCGACGAACTGCAGGCCGTGATCACCGCCGTGCGCGGGCACGATTTTCCTGTGGCATTGCAGTTCCAAAACTTCCGCGACTAGGTTCCACCCCGTCCACCCTTGCGCGTCGTTTGCGCTTCCGGCGGACAACACTCCCAACGAAAGATCGGATGAAACTTTGGTACGACAGACCGGCCATCAAATGGCCGGAAGCTTTGCCGATCGGCAATGGCCGCCTCGGCGCGATGATCTTTGGGAAGATTGACCAGGAGCGCATCCTGCTCAACGAGGACTCGATGTGGCATGGCGGGTCACGCGACCGCATCAATCCCGACGCGCTCAAGACGCTGGCGGAGGTGCGGCGATTGCTGCTCGATGGCAAGGTCGCGCAGGCGGAGTTTCTCGCCGAGCACGGCATGCAGGCGACGCCGCGTCACCAGTCGCCGTATCAACCGCTCGGCGACCTGAACCTTTACCTCTTCGGCCGCGGCGCGGATGAAACCGCGCTGCTGCCGCACAAGGGCATCGTGGACTACCGCCGCGAACTGGATCTCGTGGCCGGCGTGGCGCGCGTCAGCTACATGCTGCGCGGCGTGCGGTTTGTTCGCGAGATGTTCGCCAGCGCCGTGGATCCAGTGGTGGCGGTGCGGCTCGCCAGTGATCATCCCGGACAGATTTCGCTCTCGGCAAACCTCAGTCGCCGGCCATTCGAAAGCGCCACCGGCGTGGTGGGTGGCGACACAGTGTTCATGCAGGGCCAGTGCGGACCCGACGGCGTGCGCTACTGCGTGTTGCTGAAAGCCGTCGCCGAAGGCGGCGTGGTCCGCGTGCTCGGCGACAACGTCATCGTCGAACGTGCTGACGCGGTGACGCTGCTGGTGGCCGCGAATACGACGTTCCGCGCGCCGGAGCCGCGCCAGCTTTGCGAGCAGCAGCTTGCGAAGGCGGCGGCGAAACCCTACGCGCGCCTCCGCGACGAGCACAGCGACGATCATCGCCGGCTTTTTTCCCGCGTCGCGCTCGACCTCGGCGGCCCTGACAAGTCGAACGTGCCGACCGACAAGCGCGTCGAGGCATTTCGCGCCGGCGGCCAGGATGCGGGATTGACGACGCTGCATTTCCAGTTTGGCCGTTACCTGCTGATCGCGTCGAGCCGGCCTGGTTCGTTGCCGGCGAATCTCCAGGGTCTTTGGAACGACAGCATGACGCCGCCGTGGGAGAGCAAATACACGCTCGACGTCAACACGCAGATGAACTACTGGCCCGCCGAGCCGTGCAACCTCGCTGAATGCCACGTGCCGTTGTTCGATCATGTGGACCGGATGCGGCCGTCGGGACGCGAGACAGCGCGCCGGATGTATGGCTGCCGCGGCTTCGTGGCGCACAGCGCAACGGAACTATGGGGCGACACGGCGCCGTCGGGCGACTCGGTGCGGTTCAGCCTCTGGCCGATGGGCGCGGCGTGGCTCTCGCTGCATTTCTGGGAGCGTTATCTCTTCAGCGGCGACGCGGCGTTTTTGCGCGAGCGCGCCTGGCCGGTGATGAAGGAGGCGGGCGAGTTCCTGCTGGAGTATCTGGTGGAGGATGCGAGCGGCCGGCTTGTCACCGGTCCATCGTGTTCGCCGCAGAACGCGTATCGCATGCCGGACGGCTACATCGGTTGCCTCTGCATGGGACCCTCGGTGGACATTCAGATCGTGCGCGAGTTGTTCAACGCGCTGGTCGAGGCGGGCCAGTCCCTTGCCGTTGACAAGGGGCCGGACAAGGCGTTTCTGCAAAAGATCACCGCTACGCGCGGCCGGTTGCGCGGGCATCGCGCCGGCAAGGACGGTCGGTTTTTGGAGTGGTCGGAGGAATACGAAGAGGTCGAGCCGTCCCATCGCCACTTCTCGCATCTGTTCGCGCTGCATCCCGGCAGCCAGATTACCGTTCACGGCACGCGTGAGTGGGCGACGATGGCGCGCAAGACGCTTGAGCGCCGCGTTGCCAACGGCGGCACGTTTCCCGGCTGGAGCCGCGCCTGGCTCGTCAACCTCTGGGCGCGGCTGGCTGATGGCAACAAGGCGCACGAAAACCTCATCGCGCTGCTGCGCCGCTCCACGATGCCGAACCTTCTCAACGATCTTCCGCCATTCCAGATTGACGGCAACTTCGGCGCGTGTGCCGGCATCGCCGAGATGCTGCTGCAATCGCACGGCGGGGAGATCAACCTGTTGCCGGCGCTGCCTGCCGCATGGCCGGACGGCAGTGTCAAGGGCCTCTGCGCGCGCGGCGGCTTCGAGGTGGACATCGTATGGAAGGAAGGCGTGCTGGCTGAGGCGGCCATCCGCTCCAAACTCGGCCGCCTCTGCAAAGTCCGCTACGGCGAAAGGCTGGCCGAGTTCAAGACCAAGATCGGCGCAAGCTACCAACTCACCGAAACGCTGGAACGAAAACGGGCGGAAGGATAGAGACGTCGCGGTCGGAACAACCACCGCAGGCGTTGCTCACCAGAACACCCGCGGCATCACGTCTGGCGGCAGGTCCGCGCTGGGTGGATGTTCGCCGCGTTGGAGGCGGCGGCGCACCTCTGTCGGTGGACGGCGGAATGTCTCGGAGAAACAGCGCGAGAACTGGAACTGGCTCGCGAAACCGCAACGGTTGGCGATCTGCTTGACCGTCAGGTTCGAACGCGACAGCAACACCAGTGCCAGTTGCAGCCGCAACAACCGATAGGCCCGCATCGGCCCGCAGCCGATGTGTTGCTGGAAGAGCCGGCAGAGGTGCTTCGGCGAAACGTTTGCGGCGTCGGCCAGTTCCTGCAATGACACCGACCGTTCCGGCTCCTCATCAATCACCTCGCGCATCCACTTCAACGCCCGTTGCACCGGCGCCGGGCGCGCGGCCGTCTCGGCCGAACGCGCTGCGGCAGGATGTTTCTCGAGCAGCGCATCCAGCAGCGTTTTCATCAGGCAACAAACCTCCCGAGTCGGCCGCTCGGCGGGCCAGCGCGGTTGGGAGCCGCAACGCGCAACGATGCGTTGCAGCAACGGCGCGCAAACCGCATCGGGCTTGCCCACCACGACCGGCCACGCCGCCACATCCGGCCATTCACGCGGGATGGCATCGAGGTTGAAGTGCAGGTAGGCGTGGCGCGTCTCGCGCTTGGGGTCCCAACGGTAGCTCTCGTGAAAACCCGGCCGCGCGAGGATGATCGTGCCTGCCGCTGCGGCGTGGTCGCGTTCGTCGCGGCAATAAGTGACGTGCCCTTCAATGATGAGCACGAGTTCGTAATCGGTGAGCACGCGCGGACCGAGCGTCTCGCCGGGCCGATACGTGACCGTGCCGCCATAGACGTAGTCCAGCCGCAGGCAGTCTTCGCGGCGCGGCAGCTTGGCGTGAATTTCGGGCATGGTTCTCGTTGATGTCTTCTCAGACTGACCATGCATCTTACCATCTGGATGCGAATTTTGGATATCACAATGCGAATTCTGGCAATGGCGTATTCCCCCCGGCAGGCTTAGGATGTCGGCCGTCATGACCTCACGCGAACGACTCCAAAAGGCTCTGCGCCACCAACAACCCGATCACGTCCCCGTTGACATGGGCGGCACAGCGGTTACAGGCATTCATGTCTCGGCCGTCACGCGGTTGCGGCGCGCCGTGCTCGGCGACCCCGGCTACCGCGTCAAAGTCATCGAGCCTTACCAGATGCTCGGGGAAGTGGACGACGAGCTGCGCAACGCCCTCGGCATCGATGTCATCGGGCTGAGACCGCGTGCGACGATGTTCGGTTTCGAGAATACCGGCTGGAAACCGTTCACACTATTTGACGGCACCGAGGCGCTTGTGCCGGAGAAGTTCAACGTCACCCAGACGGCGGAAGGTGACCTGGTGATCTATCCCGAAGGCGATACGGGCGCGCCACCGAGCGGCCGTATGCCGAAGGGCGCGTTCTTCTTCGACTCGATCGTGCGCCAGCCGCCGATCGATGAGGACAAACTCAACCCCGCCGACAATCTCGAAGAGTTCGCCGAGTTCACCGATGCGAATCTGGCGTGGTATCGCCAGAGCATCGAAGCGCTCGACGATGGCACACGCGGCATCATCCTCACCATGCCCGGCGCGGCGTTCGGCGATATCGCCCTCGTGCCGGCGCCGTGGATGAAACACCCAAAAGGCATTCGTGACATTGAGGAATGGTATGTTTCCACCGCCGTTCGCCGTGACTACGTGCTGGCCATATTCGAGAAGCAGTGCGAGATCGCGTTGAAGAACCTGGAGAAGCTCATCCGGCTGCTCGGCGACCGCGTGCAGGCGGTGTTCCTGACCGGCACCGACTTCGGCACCCAGCGCGGACCTTTCATTTCGAAGCAGGCATATCGTGATCTCTTCAAGCCGTTCCACAAGCGCGTCAACGATCTCGTCCACGCAAAATCGTCGTGGAAGACGTTCATCCACTCGTGTGGCTCCGTGTTCGACCTGCTGCCGGATTTCGTCGAAGCCGGCTTCGATATCCTCAACCCCGTCCAATGCTCTGCAGCCCACATGGACGCCCGGACTCTGAAGAAGGAGTTCGGCAAGCACCTCGTTTTCTGGGGCGGCGGCACAAACACCCAACAGACGCTGCCGTTCGGCACGCCTGACGAGGTCTATCGCGAGGTGCGCGAGCGGCTTGAAATCTTCGGCGAAGGCGGCGGTTTTGTCTTCGACACCGTCCACAATATCCAAGGCAACACGCCGACGGAGAATCTGCTCGCCATGTTCAAAGCGCTGAAGGACAGCCGGTAGCCGGGAAAGGACCATCAAATGAAAAGGACCATCATTGCCCTGTGTGGCGCGGTGACGCTCGCCGTCACCGTTCAAGCTGCGGAGTTCCACATTGCCTCCAATGGCAACGACACCAACCCCGGCGCAAAAACCGCGCCGCTGCGCACGATCCAGCGCGCCGCCGAGTTGGCGCAGCCGGGCGATGTCATCACCGTCCACGAAGGCGTGTATCGCGAGCGCATCAACCCACCGCGCGGCGGTACGTCCGACAAGAAACGCATCATCTATCAAGCCGCGCCGGGCGAGAAAGTCGAGATCAAGGGGTCGGAGGTCATCAAGAAGTGGACGAAGGTTCAGGATGATGTCTGGAAGACGACGCTGCCGAACTCGTTCTTTCGCGGCTTCAATCCCTATGGCGATCTCATCCGCGGCGACTGGTTCAATCCGAAAGGTCGCGAGCATCACACCGGCGCAGTCTATCTCAACGGCGACTGGCTGATTGAGGCGGCAAAGCTTGACGATGTAATGAAGCCGACGGGTGAGACACTGCTTTGGTTCGGCAAGGTGGACGGTGAGAGCACAACGATCTGGGCGCAGTTCAAGGGCGTCAACCCGAACGAGCAGCTCGTCGAGATCAATGTGCGCCGCACGGTTTTCTATCCGGACAAACCCGGCCGGAATTTCATCACCGTCCGAGGCTTCGCGATGCGTCATGCCGCCACGCCGTGGGCGCCGCCAACGGCGGAGCAGGTCGGCTTGATCGGCACACATTGGAGCAAAGGCTGGATCATCGAGAACAACACGGTCAGCCATTCCATTTGTTCAGGCATCGCGCTGGGCAAACACGGCGATGAGTTCGACAACACCTCCGCCAACAGCGCCGAGGGTTACGTCAAGACCATCGAGCGCGCCCATGCCCATGCCATCGCGTGGACGAAGGAGAACATCGGCCACCACGTCGTCCGGAACAACACCGTCTCGCACTGCGAACAAGCCGGAGTCGTCGGCAGCCTGGGATGCACGTTCAGCACGGTCACTGGGAACATCATCCACGATATCCACGTCCGGCAGTTGTTCACCGGCGCGGAGATGGCGGGCATCAAGTTCCATGCCGCCATCGACACCGAGATCAGCCGCAACCACATCTACCGCACCTGCCGCGGACTCTGGCTGGACTGGATGGCTCAAGGGACGCGCGTCACGCGGAACCTCTTCCACGATAACGCGCGAGAGGATTTGTTCGTCGAGGTGGATCACGGGCCGTTTGTTGTGGACAACAACATCTTCCTGTCTCCCACGACACTGCTCGATGTATCCCAGGGTGGCGCTTACGCGCACAATCTCATCACCGGCAGAATCATCAGCCAGCCGGAACTGAAGCGTGATACACCCTACCATCCCGCGCACTCGACGAAGGTCGCCGGCTTGGTGAATATCAAGGGCGGCGATAATCGCTTCTACAACAATCTCTTCGTCGGAGCCGCCGAAACGCCGGCTGGCGCCCAGAAGGGTAAGAAGCCCGCAGCACGTGTCATCGGTTGCGGCCTGTGGGTCTATGACAACCGCGAGTTCCCGCTCCAAACCGGCGGCAACGTCTATTTCAACGGCGCACGGCCCTACGACAGGGAAATCAACCCGCTGACGCTCCCGGAACCCTTTGGCTGCAAGCTCGTCGAGGAAGCCGGTTCGGCGACTCTCGATCTCACGTTTCCCGTATCGCTGTCAAAGGCGGAAACGAAGCTTGTGACCACCCAGTTGTTGGGCAAGGCGAAGATTTCCGGCGTTCGCTACGAGAATCCCAACGGCTCGCCGCTGAAGGTGGACACGGACTACTTCGGCAAGCAGCGGAGCAAAGCCACTCCCACAGCCGGACCTTTTGAGACGCTGGATGCAGGAAGTCTCAAACTCAAGGTTTGGTAAGGAATCATTGATGAGAACCGACGCGGCGCCTGCCTCCAACGACAGCCAAGGCAGCGTGCTTTATGTAACGCTTGTCTGTTTCGTCGCCACGCTCGGCGGGCTGCTCTTCGGTTACGACACCGGTGTCATCTCTGGCGCGATCGAACCGCTGACCGCGCGGTTTGGGTTGAGCGATTTCATGAAAGGCTGGGCCTCCGGCTGCGTGCTGATCGGCTGCGCGGCGGGCGTGCTATCCGTCGGACCGCTCTCTGACCGCTTGGGCCGCAAGGCCGCGTTGTTTCTGGCGGCGGCGATGTTCCTGGTCTCGGCCATCGGCACGGCTTTGCCGTCGGACATCTGGATGTTCATCATCTTCCGCGTCCTCGGCGGCGTCGGCATCGGCATCGCCTCGATCTCCACGCCGATGTATATCGCCGAGATCACACCGGCCCGGATTCGCGGGCGAATGGTGGCGGTCAACCAGATCGCCATTGTGGGCGGTATCGCAGCCACTTCGTTCATCAACTACTTCATCGCCGGCTGCGGAGACCAGACGTGGCTCATCCAGAGCGGCTGGCGCTGGATGTTCGGCACGGGCATTTTGCCCGCCTTGTTTTTCGCGGCGTTGCTGCTGGCGATTCCGGAAAGCCCGCGCTGGCTCATTGAGAAACACCGTGACGGAAGCGCGCTGGCCATCCTGCGGCGCGTCGGCGGCAGTGCGTTTGCCGACGCCGAGAGCGCGAGCATTCGCGCGGCGCTGGCGCAGGAACGCGGCACCTGGGGCGAGGTGTTCTCGCGCCAGTTGCGCCGGCCGCTGGTCATCGGCGTTGCGCTCGCGATCCTCCAACAGATCACCGGCATCAACGTCTTCATGTATTTTGGCGCGACCCTCTTCAAGAACCTCAGTTCCTCGACCGGCGTGGACGCGGGCCTGCTCCAACAGATGATTATCAACGGCTCCGGCGTGCTCTTTACGCTCATCGCCATCGTGACCGTGGACAAGTGGGGCCGCAAACCGCTGATGCTCATCGGCGCGGCCGGCATGGGCGTCAGTCTCGTGGCGATGGGCGCGCTGGCGCAAACGATGAGCGACCCGGCGGCGGCGGGCGGCTGGATGCTGGCATTCATCGTTCTCTACATCGCCTGCTTCGGCTTGTCCGTGGGCCCGGTGACATGGGTCATCCTTGCGGAAATCTATCCGACGGCCATCCGCGGCCGGGCGCTGGGCCTGGCAACGTTTTTCCTGTGGCTGGCCGATTACGTTGTGACGCAAACATTCCCGTTGCTCGACGCGAAGGACTCGTGGTTTGTGCGCACGTTCAACCACGCCTTTCCGTTCTACACCTACGCCGCGTTCTGTGTCGTGCTGGTGCTGTTGGTCTGGCGCGTGGTGCCGGAAACCAAGGGCCAGTCATTGGAAGAGATCGAGCGAAGTTGGAAGAAGTAATGGCTGGCCAGCCCGGCTTCGTCTATTTCTCAAACACGAAGCTCTTGCGCACGGCCTGCTCGCGGATGGCGCGGAGCATGGCGGCGTCAAAGGCCTTGTCGGTGGACTTGCCGCCCTTCTTCATCTCCTCGTCAATGAACTTCTGACGCTGGACGTTAAGCTGGTTGATCTGCTGCTGCACGTCGGCGCGCTTCTTCGCCATCGCATCGAGGTGGACACGACGCTGGTCGAGTGTCATGGGTTTCATCTCGGCAGGCAGTTCTTCCTCCTTCACTTTCGCCAGATCGAAATCCTTCTGGGTCATGGCATCCACGAGGTCCCAGGATGAATTGCGATACTGGCCGCCGGCTTTGGCCACGGCGCGGCTGGCAAACACCGCCGGGCTGGCCGCCGCCGCGCTCGTGTCAGCGGCGGACTGCATCTCACGACCGACGGCGCCGCGCGCGCCGTAGGCCACATAGGTTTGGTTGATCTCGCCACCCAACGCCGCCAGTTTCTGGTCGAACGGCGTGCTGACGACGATCGTGCCACGGTCCTGGTCAATGCTGGCGAACTGGCCATCCGCTGAGCGCGCCACGTCGCGCCAGCCGTCGGCCTCGCTGTTCGTCGGCGAACCGCAATAGATCGCGTTGACAATGATGCCACGCGTAATCGCGTCCTTGCACACGTCGGCAGTCGTGAACTGGCGATCCTGTGTCGCCGGCTCATTTCCCGCGACGACGATGATTTTGAGCGCGTCCTTCTCGGCGCTCCACGGTTGCTCCAATACGCTTGTGCGCACGACGCGCGCGACGTATTCGTCGCCGCCGTCGGTGACGAGCGCGGAGAGCTTCCCGTAAACGGCGTCGAGGTCGTCGGTGAGGTCAATCTGTTTGCGGACATAGCCGGTTTCCACGCCATAGCCGGGCGTGCCGTAGGCGTAGAGCGCCACGCGCAGATGCGGTTTGGGTTTCGCCGTCGCGAGTTCGTTGACGATGTCCCAGAGCTTCTGTTTGGCCGCGTTGATCAGGCCGCTCATCGAGCCGCTCGTGTCGAGACAGATGACGAGGTCAATCGGCCGTTCCTTCTCCGGCGCATTCTTGGCGAACGCGTTGCACGCGAGGCTTCCAGCAAGGGTCAGGGTGAGGATGAGTGTCGTTGTCTTCATGGCATTCCTTTCGGGTTATTCAGTGACTTCATAAACTGTGTTATCCAACGCGACCTGCACGTTGCGGCCGACGGCGAACCACGCCAGCGCGTGCGGATGCTTTGCGACCAGGTCGAAGTAATCCTGCGAGTTAAACTTCACCTGGACGCGTCGCGCGTTTGGCATTGCTTGAACATTTGAGTCAATCCACTGGCTGCCGTTCTGGAAGAAAGCCCGGCCGCGAACGAATCGTTGTTGCTGCGTATACTGTGCGACACGCGCGGTCATCCCGGCGGGCGCGGGACCAGCCGCCACAACACTCTGCTGCGCCTCCATTTTTCCAACAGCGACCGCTTCGCTGGCGTTGGGTGCCAACCTGAACGCCGAAGAACTGCGCGAGCCAGAAACGGCTTGGCCGCCGGCTTTCTCCATATTGAGGCGAGTCCATTTTCGTCCCATCGCATCGCGCGCCTCGCGGTCGGAATCAAAGCCTTGCAAGGACCGCGCGAATACCGGGACGTTGCGCCGTGACTCGTCTTCGACAATGAGGTAGGCCGTGTAAGGCGTCACGACGCCGTAATTGCGCGCTAGATCGGTCACCTCGTCGCGCAACTCGCGGTTCTCGCCGTGGAGGCGGATTTCGTCGAGCAGGAAGCCGATGCGCCGTGTGGCCCAGAGGCGCGGGATGAAGTCGTGCTCGGTGTCGCGCGAGGGAAACTCCACTTCGTCGGTGAATTTCTTCATGACGCCGTTGACCGTGCCCTCGATGGTGACAGCGGCGTGGCCATGGCCGCTGTAGCGGCCCACGACGACGAGTTGCTCGCCCTTGAACAGGTCGGGCAGCGGCGACGGGTATATTTTGCCCGGCCTGATGTCGCCGCCAAAGTGCAATTTGGGATTCGCCAGCACGGGCTCCTTGATCTTGGTGAAGAAGCTCGAGACCTTCAGTTCGATGTCCTCGTCGGGCAGCACATATTGACTGAACGCGCGCGTTGTATCGGTGATGTCGTCGAGCAGGTGCGTGTTCACGTCGGTGCCGATGCCGAAGCAGAACACACGGGTCTGACCGCCGATCCGCCGGACGTTGGAGAGAATCTGCTTCTCGTCGGTAACTCCGACGGTGGGCTGGCCGTCGGTGAGGAAGATGACAACATAGGGCCGGTCGGAACGGTCGGGGCGCAACTCCAGCGCCTTGCGCAACGCCTCTTCGATGGCCGTGCCGCCAATGGGTTTCAGGCCCTTGATGAAATCAGCCGCGCGCTGGCGGTTCTCCTCGCTCGCCTTGACGAGCTTGTCGAAGAGCGGCTCGGCCTCGGTCGAGAATCGAATCAACTCGAAACGGTCGTTGTCGTTGAGGTTTTCCACGCAGAACTGGAGCGCCTTTTTGGCTTGTGCGAGCTTCCTGCCTGCCATTGAGCCAGAGGTATCAAGCACGAACGCGACATCCTTGGGCACGATGCGGTTGCTCTTGATCTCTGCGCCGGGCGAGGCCAGCAACAGAAAATAACCATCGCCGTCGCCGTTCCTGTAAGTCATCAGGTTGACACCCACGTCGGCGTCCTCGGTCGAGAAGACAACCTGGAAATCCGTGTCGGGCCGCACGTTCCTCGATTCAAAGCCGACCGTCGCGTGGCGCGAGTCGTGGCGGCGAATCTCGACGTTGTGGCTGGGCGAGTAGATCGTCTTGAGCGGACGTTTGACGGCCAACTCCACCTTCACGCTGACGGTCTTGATCGGCGCAGCGGAGAACTTCTCCGTGTTCAGTGGATAGACATAGCTGACCAGCCCGCTGTCAGCGCGCAACACCTGCGAGTAGGAAAGCGTGATGTGTTTGCGGCTGTGCGGCTCAATGGGGAAGATGCGCACCTTGAAGAGGTCGCGGCCGGCGTACTCCAGCAACGCGGGGTCGCGCATCGTGCGGACGATGTCTTCGTAAATGCGGCGGGCCTTGTCGGCAGACAGCAGTTCGGCCTCGACCTGCCGGCCGCCGATTTCCATCGAGAACTTGTTGATCTGCGCGCCCTTCGGCACGGGGAAGATGTAGGTGCCCTCGAGCCGGTGCGGGTTGGGGTTGTAGAACTCTTGATCGATGGCCGTGGTGGCAACCTGTCCATCAATCCTGACGTTGACGTGGTGATAGACAACCTCCAGCGGCGCGAACGCGTAATGGCCGTGCGGCACATGGGTCGGCGTGTGGATGACGATCAGGCCATCGGCGAAAGCGGCGCTGGTGATTGCGAAGAAGGTGAGAATCTGAATCCATGTTTTCATACACCCCATTGGACGGCGATGGCCGGAGAATGCTCCCGACAGGATGTGGACAAAATAGCTTCAGAGGGAACGAGACCGCGGAAATGCGCACGAGGGCGTGCCCTTATCAAGTTGCAGAGTCCGGGCCTGTCGTTGTAGGGATAGCACGAAAGGATTCTGACACTCCTATGAAGCCGATCACGACTCGCGCCGCCGTCTGGGTCTCGATATGCATCTTCACGGCCGTCCTTACGCTCACCGCTGAACAACCGGCGGTTCAGTCGCCGCAGTCAGGGCTCTACCGCAAGGCGCTCAAGTTGGAGGAAACACACGAGTTCACCCGCGCCGAAACCATCTACCGTGATCTGCTGCGGCGTTGCGACAGCGAGCAGTCGTGGCGGCTGAAGCGCGACGCCCAACAAGGATTGTCGCGCATTGAGGACATGCGCGCGAAGTTCGTGTGGAGCGAGGCGCAGTTGCAGGAACAACTGGCGAAGACCTACCGCGATTTTCGCCCCTCGGAGATGGCCGAGTGGGAGCGACGCGGGTGGTTGCTCGCGTGGAAGGTGGATGGCAAGAAGCTCTATTACAATACCAACGTCACCAACCTCCAGTTCTTCGACACGGCGATCATGGCCCGCAATGAACCGGCGGCAAAGAACTTCCTGAAGTTCGCCCGGCTGTTCCTCGACGAGTCGGCCAGGCTCGACCGGCTTCGCGCGGCAAGCAGCGCGCCGCAGCACTACGTGGACCCCGTGCGCTTCGTGTTTACGACCAAGGTTGTGGTGAAGCAGAGCGATCTGCCACCGGGCCGGCTGGTGCGCGCATGGTTCCCGTACCCGCTGCTGACGCCCGCCGCCCAGAACATTCGCACCGTATCCGTGCAGCCGGCGGGCGCATTGAAATCCTGCCCGGACGTTGAGGCCCAGGTTGGCATCGCTTGCCTCGAAGTGCCGCGGCCGGAGAAGGAGGACCTCGTCATCGAGATGAAGGTGGCCTTCGACGCTTTCGACACCGATTTCCAGATCGTCCCTGACGCGATTCCTCCTTACGACACGCAGAGCGATCTTTACCGGCGCTTCACGCGGTCCGAGCAACAGATGGCGCTCACCCGGCCGCTTCGCGAACTGGCGCGTTCAGTGGTGGGTCACGAGGACAATCCTTATCGGAAGGCGCGGCTGCTCTACGATTGGGTTTGCGACAACGTGAAGTACAGTTTCGTGTGGTGCTGGCGCGATGCGACGTTCACCTATGGCTGTGCGTCGGAAGAGGTGCGGCAGAGGCGCATCGGCGATTGCGTCATCCAGTCGTTGTTCTACGCGGCGCTGTGCCGCAGCGTGGGCATTCCGGCGCGCGTTCACAACGGCCCGATTTTCCCGCCGGGGATGAAGAACGACCACGTCTGGGCCGAGGTTTATTTTCCGCGATTCGGCTGGGTGCCGGTGGATGTCACCTATAGCGAAGTCGCCAGCATGGTGCCCGGCCTGACCGACGCCGAACGGCGCACGATCCGCAACTTCTTCTTTGGCCGGATGGACCGCTGGCGTCTCGTGACCCAGCGAAACGATCTTGCCCAGGAACTGGTTCCTCTCAAACGCAGCGCCCGCCGCCGCACCACGATGTTTGTAACGCCGGAACTGGAATGCGACGGCCAAGAAGTGCCGAAGCGCACCTATACGTGGAGCTGCGAACCTGAACAGACCAAGGCCATCCAATGAAAACCTTCATGCTCCTTCTTATAATGACGCTGTCCGCGACAGCGGCGGACTTCGACGTCGTGCTGCGTAATGGCCGGATTGTGGACGGCTCGGGAAAGCCGGCCTTCGCCGGCGACCTCGCGATCAAGGACGGTTGCATCGCCGTGGTCGGCAAGGTCGCCGGTTCTGGGGCCTCGGAAATCAACGTGGGCGGCAAGATCGTCGCGCCCGGTTTTATTGACGTACACACCCACTCCGAAGACATCCTGAAATATTCCGCCGCCGAAAACTTCCTGCGCATGGGCGTCACGACCGTCGTGACCGGCAACTGTGGCGGCTCGCGCATCGATATCGCCCGGTTCTTCAAAGACCTTGAAGCCACCAACGTCACGCTCAACGTCGCCAGCCTCATCGGCCACAATTCCGTCCGCGTGAAGGCCATGGGTGGCAGTTTCAACCGTCCGCCCTCCGCCGACGAACTCTCGCGGATGAAAACGATGGTGGAACAAGCGATGAAAGACGGCGCCGTCGGCCTCAGCACAGGCTTGATCTACCTGCCCGGCACCTTCACCAAGACAGAGGAGATCATTGAGCTTGCCAGGGTCGCTGCCGCGCACGGCGGCCTCTACGTCAGCCACATCCGCCACGAGACGGAACAGATCTTTGAAGCCCTCGACGAACTCTGCCGCGTCGCGCGCGAGGCCGGGATTCGCGCGCAAATCTCACACCTCAAACTCGCCGGACCGAAGGCATGGGGCAGGGCCGGTGAGGTGCTGGCCATTCTCGACAAGGCGCGGGCCGATGGATTGGACATTGCCCACGACCAATACGTCTACACCGCCTCCAGCACCGGCCTGAGCCGGCTGGTTCCCGACCAGGCCCGAGAGGGCGGCACCAAGAAGTTCATCGAGCGCGTCCGCGATCCCGAACAAAAGCGGCTCATCATCGCGGAAATGAAGGCGACGCTGAAGAGGAGTCTGCGCAGCGACTATGGCTACGTCTTCATCGCGGATTGCCGCCACGACAAGTCGCTCAGCGGCAAAACCGTGCCGCAGGCTGCCAAACTCCGGCGCGGCTCCGACTCCCTCGACGATCAGATCGAGCTTGTTCTCGACCTCGAACGCCACGGCGGCGCCACGGCCATCTTCCACGGCATGAACGAGGCGGATGTCCGCCGCTTTCTCCTCCACCCGCTGACGATGGTGGCCAGCGACGGCGGGCCGCGGGCGCCATCGACCGAGCTGACACATCCGCGCAGTTGCGGGAACAACGCCCGCGTGCTCAGCCGCTACGTGCGTGAACTCAAACTCCTGTCGCTCGAGGAAGCCGTCCGCAAGATGACTTCCCTGCCGGCGCGGACATTCCGCCTGCAAGGCCACGGCGAGATCAAGCCGGGTTGCGCGGCCAACGTCGTCGTCTTCGATCCCGATCAAGTCGCCGACCGCGCCACCTTCGAGCAACCACGCGCCTATGCCGTTGGTTTTAGCGATGTCTTCGTCAACGGGACGGCCGTCATCCGCGACGGTTCCCTGACGGGAGCGCGTCCCGGCAAGCCAGTGCGATCATCGCCAACCCGGCATTAAGAACAGACGTTTGGATTTCTCGCTTTGCCTCCGGCCCAAACCGGGTAAACTGATCGGCATGATCAGAAAACCATCTTCTCGCGCAACCGCGTTCGACACCAACAAGTTCGAGAACATCCATCAGATCGGCGGCATCCGCACCGGCACGCTCGACAGCCATCCGCTCGGCGGGCCGGGCGGGCGCATCGCGCTGGTGGACACCGGCGCGGGACTGCGATTCACCGTCGCTCTCGACCGCGGGGGCGACATCGTGGACGCACGTTTCAACCAGCACGCACTGTCGTTTCTGACGCCGAACGGCCTCATGCCGCCGAACCACGCGCACCAGACGGGCATCGAGTGGATTTATGGGTGGGCAGGCGGTTTGGTAACGACCTGCGGGCCACAATATATGGGCGGACCGCGCGAGGAAGATGGTGTGAAGACGAACCTGCACGGCCATTACTCGAACTTCCCCGCGGCGGTCGAGCAACTCATCAACCCCGACCCGCATCGCGGCCGGCTCGACATGCAGATCAGCCTCGTCACGCGCGACAGCCGGATGTTCGGGCCGGTGATGGAGGTGCGGCGCACCATCCGTTGTACGCTCGGCCAGCCGGAGATCATCATCGAGGACGAGGTGACCAATCGCGCCGACACCCGCGCAGCACATCACTGGCTCTATCACTGCAACCTCGGTTATCCGTTGCTCGACAGCGGCTCACGGTTCATCTACCGCGGCAAGGCGGAATACTGGGTCATCCCGCCACCGGCCGGCCAGGACATCATCCAACCGATGGACAGCGCGCGGATGAACCAACTCAAGCGCGTGCCCGAGCCGCTGCCCGGACACGCTGGCTTTGGCGAGCGTGGCCTGATCGTGGAGGTCACGCCGGACAAGAGTGGCATTTGCCACATCGGTTTGCTCAACGAACGATTGAAATTTGCCCTCGAAATTTCCTACCCGGCGAAAGCGATGCCGCGCATGGCGAATTGGCAGCACTACGGCCCTCGCGGCTCCTATGTCTCCGGCATGGAACCGTTCTTCGGGTCTCTGCTTGGAAAAGCGCGCGACAAAGACCCGCGCGCTGAGCAGTATCTCCAGCCCGGTGAAAGCCGGCGCTACCTGTTGAAGCTCCGCGTGCTGTCGGATCGTTCCGCGCTCCGCGAGCTGGCGGCATTTGACGGCCCAGTGACAGCTCTTTGAGCGCAGCGTGACGTCAGTGTCCTGCTGAAACGTCGGATGATTGACTGAAAAAATCATCCGACGGCGGTGTTCTGTTTTCAGCCACCACGTTCCAGAATCGTCATCAGGCCTGATCTGCCGCGTACATCGCTTCGCAGGCTGTCTTCCCGTCCTGCCGTTTCACACCCCGTTCCGAGTTTGCCGCGAGGTGCTCACAGATTCTGAAGACGGTTTCAACTTCGTCCGCGCTGCCGATTGCCTTCGCGATCGCTTTGGCAGTGAAGGCCCTGCCGCGATGGGTGCGGAGGTGGGCAAGAATCTGCCGTTGGATGCCGAGAACGGTGTCGGCGGCTTTCTTGCCGGCTTGGACGCCGGGCTGGTGGTAGGCGTTGATGCCGACGAGCGAGGCGTAGAAGCCAACAGCGCGTTCGTAGAGGGCGATGAGTTTGCCGACGGAGCCGGGGCAGACGTGGCGGATGGTGATGGTCATGCTCTCGCGACCGTTCTCGTAGAGCGCGCGACGCGTGCCTTGGAAGAAACCGCTGAGGTAATCACCGCTGGTGGCGTCGGACTCGACTTCGAGCGGGCTGCCGCCGTCCTTGAGCACCTCGATGAAGGTGGCGAAGAAGTTGTTCACACCATCGCGGAGCTGCTGGACGTAGGCGTGCTGGTCAGTGGAGCCTTTGTTGCCATAGACTGCAATGCCCTGGTTGACCTTGCGGCCCTCGAGGTCCAGTTCCTTGCCGATGGACTCCATGATGAGTTGCTGCAAGTAGCGGCTGAAAAGATCGAGCCGGTCCTTGTAGGGCAGGATGACCATGTCCTTTCTGCCCTTGCCGCCGCCGGCCCAGAACCACATGAGCGCCAGCAGCATCGCGGGGTTCTTGCGGAACTCTTTCACGCGCGTCGCTTCGTCCATGAGCCGCGCGCCTTTGAGCAGGCCGTCAATGTCGAGGCCCTGTAATGCGGCGGGAAGCAGGCCCACGGCGCTGGTCTCGCTGGTGCGGCCACCGACCCAGTCCCACATCGGGAAACGGGCGAGCCACGACTGCGCGGCTTTATCGAGCTGGCTGTCGACGCCGGTGACGGCGACGGCGTGCTGGCCGAAGTCAAGACCGGCCCGCTTGTAGGCGTCCATGGCCACGAGCATGCCGTTGCGAGTCTCGGGCGTGCTGCCGGATTTGGAGATGACAATGCACAGCGTCCAGGCGAGGCCGCCGGCGGTTTCGATCTGGGCCAGCGTGCGCTCCATGCCGTCGGGGTCGGTGTTGTCGAAGAAGAACGGCCGCATCTTGTCAGCGGGCGTCGTGAGCGCATTGGCAACGAACTGCGGGCCGAGCGCGCTGCCACCGATGCCGATGACAAGCAGGTTCTTGAACTGGCCGGCTGTGTGGATGCGGTCAGCGAATTGCTTGATAGCGGCCAGAGCGTCCTCAATTTCCTTCTGCAGCTCCGGCTTCGGCGCGAGTTGAGGCGCGCGGAGCCAGTAGTGGCCGACCATGCGTTTCTCGTCGGGGTTGGCGATGGCGCCGGCTTCGAGCGCGTTCATGGCTTCGAAGGCCTTCTCGACGCCCGGCTGCATCTTTTCCAGAAACGCCTCGGTGAACTTCATGCGGCTGATGTCAAGCCGCAGACCGAGCCCGTCGTTGTCGTACAAGTACTTCTGATATCGCTTCCAAAGTTTTAAAGGTTTCATCTGTAAGTTGACCTTGAGCGCGCTATAAGATACGAAATCTCGAATCATGACAAACCAAGAATTGCTGCAGGCGTTCCGGGAGACGGGCGCGCTGCTTGACGGCCATTTCCTGCTGCGCAGCGGATTGCACAGCGGGCAGTATTTCCAGTGCGCGCTGCTGCTCCAGCAAATGCCGCTGGTGGAGCGGCTCGGCGCGGCGCTGGCGGCGAAGTTCGACGCCAGCACGATTGACACGGTCATCGCGCCAGCGATGGGCGGACTGGTCATCGGCCAGGAGGTCGCGCGCCAGCTTCGCAAACGGTTCATCTTCGTCGAGAAGGAGGAAGGCAAGCTTGTGCTGCGGCGCGGTTTCAAGATCGCCGACGGCGAGCGCATCCTCGTGGTCGAAGACGTCATCACAAAGGGCGGCCGCGTGCAGGAGACGCTCGACATCGTTCGGGCCAACGGCGGCCGGGTTGCCGGCATCGCGGTGGTCGTGGACCGCAGCGGCGGCACGGTGGATTTCGGCGTGCCGACACAGTCACTCGGCAAGCTGGAGGTGGAAACATTTGATCCCGCCAACTGCCCGCTCTGTAAACGGGGCTTGCCGCTGGTCAAGCCGGGGAGTAAGTAAGACAGTTCCGCCTTGCCCACAAAGGGCATGGCACGACGTTAGGGAACTATGATCCAGTGGATTTTGAAGAAGATTTTCGGTGACAAGAATCAGCGAGAGCTGAAGCGGCTCTGGCCGACTGTTCACCGTATCAACGAAATCGAGAAGCAGTATCAGTCGCTCTCCGACGATCAGCTTCGCGCCAAGACCGTCGAATTCAAGGCGCGCATCGAGGAAGGCCGCCAGAAGCGCGGCATCAACGACCTGATCGCGCAAGCGCGCCAGCTTCAGGCCGACCTGCGCAGCGACGATGCGAAGCCCGTGCTGCGCAAAGCGCACCAACTCGAACAGGAAATCCTCAACGAACTGCTGCCGGAGGCATTCGCGGCGGTGAAGAACGCCTGCCGCCGCCTGTGCGATTCGGAAATCATTGTCCGCGGTCATCCGATCAAGTGGGACATGGTGCCGTTCGACGTGCAGCTCATCGGCGGCATGACCCTCCACTCCGGGCGCATCTCGGAAATGGCCACCGGCGAAGGCAAAACGCTGGTGGCGACGATGCCGCTCTATCTCAACGCGCTCACCGGCAAAGGCGTTCACCTCGTGACGGTGAACGACTATCTCGCCGGGCGCGACAGTGAGTGGATGGGCGCGGTCTATCGTTTTCTCGGCCTGACGGTCGGCTGCATCCAGCACGACCAACCGCCGCCGCTGCGCCGCGAGCAATACCAGTGTGACATCACTTACGGCACGAACTCCGAGTTTGGCTTCGACTACCTGCGCGACAACGGCATGGCCACGTCGGTGGAGGACCAGGTGCAGCGCGGGCATTTTTTCGCCATCGTGGACGAGGTGGACTCGATCCTCATTGACGAAGCGCGCACGCCGCTGATCATCAGCGGCCCAGCCGTTGCGTCGTCGAATATCCAGATTTACCAGCAATACCGACCGCAGGTGGCTGACCTCGTGCGGGCGCAGACGTTGCTCTGCAACCGTCTCGTCGGCGAAGCGCAGAAGATACTTGAAACCGCCAAGGCCGCTACGCCCGGCAACGAGAACGATGGCGCGTCGGCCCAGGCCGGCCGGCTCCTTTGGAAGGTCAAGCAGGGCATGCCGACCAACAAGCAGCTCACGCATCTGATGGAAGACCCGGAGATGCGGAAGCTGATTGACAAGACCGAACTGGAACTGCACGCCGACACGAAGAAAGAAGAGTTGCACCTGCTCAAGGAAGATCTGCTTTTTGCGATTGATGAGAAGGGCAACGAAGCTGATCTCACGGCAAAGGGCCGCGATTTTCTCAGCAAGGACCCGGAATCGTTCGTGCTGCCCGACCTCGTCAACGTCTTCCACGAGTTGGACCTGGACGCGTCGCTGCCGAAGGAGGAACGGGAGAAGCAGAAGTCGGCTGTGCAACGCGCGTTCGACGAGAAGAGCCAGCGCATGCACGCCATCAGCCAGTTGCTGCGCGCGTTCTGCGTCTATGAGAGGGATGTCGAATACGTCGTGCAGGAAGGCAAGGTCATCATCGTGGACGAGTTCACCGGCCGCCTCATGCCGGGCCGGAGATGGAGCGACGGGTTGCACCAGGCGGTCGAGGCAAAGGAAAACGTCTCCGTCGAGCAGGAAAACCAGACGCTCGCGACGATCACGATCCAGAACTATTTCCGCCTCTACAGCAAGCTGGGCGGCATGACCGGCACCGCCGATACCGAGGCGGCCGAGTTTCACGACATCTACAAGCTGGATGTTGCCATCATCCCGACGAACAAACCGTGTGCCCGCGCGGACCACAACGACATCATCTACAAGACGCGCCGCGAGAAATTCAACGCCATCGTCAGCGAGATCGAGGAGGAGCACAAGAAAGGCCGGCCCGTGCTGGTCGGCACCGTCAGCGTCGAGGCAAGCGAATTGCTCTCACGCATGCTCAAGCGCACCGGCGTCATTCACAACGTGCTCAACGCGAAGTATCACCAGATGGAGGCCGAGATCATCGCCCGCGCCGGCCAGCGCGGCGCCTGCACCATCGCCACCAACATGGCCGGCCGCGGCACTGACATTAAGCTCGGCCCCGGCGTGCCGGACATCGGCGGCCTGCACGTCATCGGCACCGAGCGGCACGAGGCCCGGCGCATTGACCGGCAGCTCCGCGGCCGTTGCGCGCGCCAGGGCGATCCCGGCAGCAGCCGGTTCTACGTCTCGCTCGAAGACGACCTCATGCGCCTCTTCGGCTCCGGCCGCATCGCCAACATCATGGAGAAGGTTGGCATGAAGGAGGGCGAGCCGCTGGAGTCGCGCCTTCTGAACCGTTCCATTGAGACGGCGCAGAAACGCGTCGAGCAGCACAACTACTCCATCCGCAAGCGCACGCTCGAATACGACGACGTGATGAACAAGCAACGCGAGGTCATCTACGGCTTCCGCAACGAGGTGTTGCGCACCGAGAACCCGCGCATGATGATTTTCGAGGTCATCGAGGAAGTGATCGCCGACCGCGTGGAAACCTACCTGCCTGGCGACAAGTCGCCTGACGAGTGGGACGTGACCGGCCTCATCAACTGGGCCAATCTCACCTTCCCGCTCGGCCTGCGCCAGCAACAGGTGGATCCGGTATTGCAGCAGACGGCAGGGGACAAGAACACGAACGAGGTCCCTGATCGCGTGGCGGCATTCCTGATGGAGCGCGTCAAGAACGCCTATGCCGCAAAGGAAGCGAACGAAGACCCGGTCGGTCTGAAGACGCTCGAACGCTACGTGATCCTGAATGCGATAGACCGGCTCTGGCAGGAACACCTCTACAACATGGACAGCCTGCGCACCGGCATCGGCCTGCGCGCCTACGGCCAGCGCGACCCGCTGGTGGAATACAAGAACGAGGCCTACAAGTTGTTCGAGGAGATGCAGCTCCAGGTGAAGAGCGAGATCGCCAACAACACCTTCCGCTCTTCGACCACGCTCGCGGCGTTTGAGAAATTCCTCGCCGCGTTGCCGAAGCAATTACTGCACGCCCAGTCCATGGCTTTCGGCGGAGCCGCCGCACAGCCCGCGCCGTCGCAAGGCCGCCCGGCGCAATCGGTGCGCACCGATGCCGTTGAGGAAGCGATCGCCAACGTCGCCCGTCCCGTGCGGCGCGACGCCCGCAAGGTCGGCCCCAACGAGCCGTGCCCTTGCGGCAGCGGCAAGAAATTCAAGAAGTGCTGCGGGAAGTAGTCTGTCTCGCGGTCTCGCGGGCCAAACATGGCTCCTGATTTCAACAACTCTCTCAAAGGAGCCACGCTCCCAGGGACGCCCCTCCCAAGGACAACCCTCTCTGGGAGCGCGGGCATCCTGCCCGCCGCCGCCTTGGAAAAAGGAATCGAAAGCGAAAGTCGCCAGTCTTCTTCTCGATGAACTCCCTCGCCAAACATCTCTGGAACGCCATTGCCCGTCCCGACCTCGCGCTGCCGCGCTTTCTCGCCGTCGTTTCCGCTGCGTTGCTGGTGATCGCGTATCCGAAGTTCGACCTTGGCTTCGTGACATGGTTTGTGCTCATCCCGCTCTTCTATGCCGCGCGCGGACGCTCGGTGCGCGAAGGCTTCTGGATCGGCTGGCTCGCGGGCTTTGTTTTTTTCTTCCTCATCTTCAACTGGATCTGGCACGTCACCTCCGCCGGGTGGCCGGCGCTGGAGCAATATCTGGCCGTGTTGACATGGGTATGGGGACAGGCGGTGGTCGCGCTGCTCGCGTGCTATCTCGGGATCTACTTCGGCCTGTGGGGCGCGGCAGTCGCTGCGGCGACGCGGCGATTCAGCTCCGGCGGCATCGGCGCAAATCTCGCGATTATGTTTCTGCTCTCGGCGGTATGGGTGGCGCAGGAGTGGCTGCGCGGATGGGTCATCACGGGTTTTCCGTGGAACAAGCTCGGCGACAGCCAGCACGCGAACACCGGTGCCGCGCTCGGTCTCGCCCAGATCGCGGACATCACCGGCGTCTATGGTCTCTCGTTCATCCTGTGTCTTTTCAACCTCGGCATCGTCCTTACGATTGAAAAATTCCGCCGCGACCGCGGTTTCGGCCGGCGGCCGCATGTCGAGCTGTTCGTGGCGGTGGGATTGGTGCTGCTGGCTTGGAACTACGGCATGCGCACCGTCCTGCAGTATCAGCCCGGCGGCGAATCGCTCACCGTCACGCTGATCCAGCCGAACATTCCGCAGGAGGTGAAGGAAGACAAGGCGATGTCAGATCTGTCGCGCAAGCGACTGCGCGACCTGACGGAGGCTGCGATCTCCGTGTCGAAACCGCAACTCATTCTCTGGCCGGAGACAGCGACACCGGAGTACTTCCGTTGGGACAAGGAGTGTTTCCAGACCATCAGCAATGTCGTGACGCGCACCGGCGCGTATTTGCTCACCGGCTCGATGGACCTCGACGGTTGGGAGAAACCGGAAACGGCGCGCGCTTACAACGCCGCCTTTCTGGTCCAGCCCAACCTGCGCATCCAAAAGCCGTATTGGAAAATGCACCTCGTGCCGTTCGGCGAGTTCGTGCCGCTGCGTTGGTTGCCATTCATGAAATACCTGACGCCGATCCCCGGCAGCTTCGACGCGGGGGAGGACTACACACTGCAACGCCTCGATTCGCCCCCCGTGAGCATCGCACCGCTGATTTGTTTCGAGGATACGTTCGCCTATCTGCCGCGGAATTTCGTCCGGCGCGGCGCAACGCTGCTCGTGAACATCACCAACGACGGCTGGTTCAAGGAATCCGCCGGCGCTTACCAGCACGCGGCCTGCGCTGTCTTCCGCGCCATCGAGACGCGCACGCCGATGATCCGCTGCGCCAACAACGGCCTCAGCGGTTACGTGGACACGCTCGGCCGTATCGTGGACTACATCCACGGCGGCCCGAAGGACGACATTTTCATCACCGGCTGGAAGACGCTGACGGTGCCGGTGCCGCCGGCCGGCGTGGCGCGACCGTTGACTTTTTACGTGCGCTATGGTGACGTGTTCGCCTTCGCCTGCATCGGCCTGGCGCTGGTGTGGGCGGCTGTTGAGATCTGCCTGAGTATTTGGAAACGAAGACTAACGAGTAACGCGTAGGTTGCAGACTGCGCATTACGTCATACGCATTACGATCATGTTGGACGAACTAACCATTCGCATCGCCGCCCAAGAGGAGCGTCTCGCTCATCTGAGGAGGTTTCTTTGACCTCGATACCTGCCAGAAACGCCTGACAGAGCTGGAAACCCAGATGGCCGCCCCGGCTTTCTGGAACAACAAAGACAAAGCCCGCGAAACCAACAACGAAGCGTCTTCGCTTCGCCGCCGGATTGGCTTGCTCGCCGACGCGCTCAAGAAACTCGAAAGTGCCCAGTTGATGGTGGAGCTGATCGCCGCCGAAACCGACGAGGCCCAGCGCGCCCAAGCCCTCAAGGACCTCGACAAGGAAGCCGCCATCCTCCAATCCGATCTCGACGCGCTGGAACTGCAGGCGATGCTCGGTCTGCCGCACGACCGCAACAACGCCATCGTTTCCATCCACGCTGGCGCGGGCGGCACGGAAAGCTGCGACTGGGCCAACATGTTGTTGCGCATGTATCAGCGCTACGCCGAAATTCGCGGCTTCGAGACCGAGTTGCTCGACATCCTGCAAGGCGAAACCGCCGGCATCAAAAGCGCCACGCTGCTTGTCACCGGCGACTACTCCTATGGCTACATGAAATGCGAGCGCGGCGTCCACCGGCTCGTGCGCATCTCGCCGTTCGACTCCAACGCCCGCCGTCATACCAGTTTCGCCAGTGTGGACGTCATCGCTGAGATCGAGGAGACCGATGTCGAGATCGAGATCAATCCCTCCGACATCAGGCTCGACACCTATCGCTCTGGAGGCAAAGGCGGCCAGAACGTCAACAAAGTCGAGACCGCCGTTCGCATCACCCACATGCCGTCCGGCATCATTGTCGAATGCCAGGCCCAGCGCAGTCAGCACCAGAACCGCGAGACGGCGATGAAGGTGTTGCGGTCGCGACTTTATGAAAAGATGATGGACGAGAAGCGAGCCGCGATGGAGAAGTTCTACGGCGAGAAAGGCGAGATTGCCTGGGGCCAGCAAATTCGCTCCTACGTCTTCCAGCCTTACCGGATGATCAAAGACCTCCGCACTGGCTGCGAAACCAGCGACATCCAGGGTGTCATGGATGGCAACCTCGACCCATTCGTCACCGCCTGGCTGAAGGCGGGCTGTCCAACCAAGCGAATGCAGGCGAAGGATTTGGAGTAACCCGTGGTGCATTGTGAAAGAGGAATGGCAATTCTGGACTGGTTGCTACGTAGCTGGTCTGGTCGCAATAGTGATTTCGGGGATGCTCCCGTTTGCGACGAGGTTTCTGCCGATTTCACTCCGAATTCCATTTGCAGTAGCGTCAGTCACGCTTGTAATTGTCGTGCTGATTTGGTTTCGCAGGCGGAAACGAATGACCATCCTTGACACCATCATCGCCCAGAAGCGCACGGAGGTCGCGGCGCTGCAATCGCGAGCGGCAGAGTTGAAACGGCTCGCAGCGGAGCGAAGCGAGCGGCGCAATTTCGCGGCGGCGTTGCGGCGGGCAGATGGACGCGTGGCGCTCATCGCCGAGGTGAAGAAGGCGTCGCCGTCGGCGGGCGTCATCCGGCCGGATTTCGACCCGGTGGCGATTGCGCGAGATTACGAGCGCGGTGGAGCGTCGTGCCTGAGCGTGCTCACCGACGAGAAGTTTTTCCAAGGCCATCTCGATTACCTTCGCCGCATCCGTGAGGCAGTAAAGCTGCCGTTGCTGCGGAAGGATTTCATCGTGGATGAACTGCAAATCCACGAGGCGGCAGCGGCCGGGGCGGATTGCGTGCTGCTCATCGTGGCGTGCCTGAAGCAGGAAACACTGACGAACCTGTTGCGCGTGGCGGCCGAATATCGGCTCGACGCGCTGGTGGAAGTCCACGACGAGGCGGAGTTGGATCGTGCGGTCGCGGCCAACGCCAGAATCATCGGCGTGAACAACCGCAACTTGAAGACGTTCAAGGTGGACATCGCGACGACGGAACGGATGGCGAGCCGAATACGGAACGCGCAAACGCTGCTCGTGGCCGAGAGCGGCATCCACACCCGCGCCGACGTGGAGCGATTGGCCCGTTGCGGTGTCAATGCCATCCTCGTCGGAGAGTCACTCATGCGGAGCGACGACATTCCGGCGAAGGTGAGAGAACTACTCGGCGGAGCGTGATTGGTGATTCGAAATTCGTAACTCGTGACTCGTAATCCGTAATCCGAAACTCGAAACTTGTAATCCGAAGTCACCAATCACCAATCACCAATTACGAATTACGAATCCCGAGTCACGAATCACGACGCCATGTTCACTAAAATCTGCGGCATCACAAACGAGGCAGACGCACTGGCGGCGGTGGAAGCCGGTGCGGATGCGCTGGGGTTTGTGCTGTGGCCGCAGAGCAAGCGGTTCGTGGCGATGGAGGCGGCGGCGCGCATCACGGAACTGGTGCCGCGCCATGTCCAGCGCGTAGCTGTGCTGGTGAATCCCTCGCGCGAGGACGTGGAACGGCTGCTGGCGGCGGACACATTTGACACGCTGCAACTTCACGGCGAGGAAACACCGGAGTTTTGCGCGCAATGGAGAGGCCGTGCAAAGATATGGAAGGCGTTTCGCGTCGCGGACGCCGCGAGCCTGGCGCCACTGGCCCGCTACTCGGTCGTTGACGCTGTTTTGCTCGATAGCTACAGTCCGACCTCTCACGGCGGCACGGGCAAGACGTTCGACTGGTCGCTCGTGCGCGAGGCGAAGAAGTCCGGCCGGCCGGTGATCCTGTCGGGCGGCCTGACGCCGGCAAACGTCCGCGAAGCGGTCGCCCATGCGCGGCCCGACGGTGTGGACGTCAGCAGCGGCGTCGAGCTTTCGCCTGGCAAAAAGGATCACGAGCGTATTCGCGAGTTTATTCGTAATGCAAAAAGTGAAATCACAACCTGACAAGCAGGGCCACTTCGGTCCTTACGGCGGCATGTTCGTGCCGGAGACATTGATGTCGGCGCTGCAGGAACTGGCGGCCGAATACGACCGCGCACGGCGCGACGCGAAGTTCCGCCGCGAGCTGGGCTATTACCTGCGCGAATACGCCGGCCGGCCAACGCGGCTGTGGCTGGCCGAGCGGATGACACGCGAGTTGGGCGGCGCGAGGATTTACCTCAAGCGCGAGGACATGCTCCACACGGGCGCGCACAAGATCAACAACTGCCTCGGCCAGGTGTTGCTGGCGCGGCGGCTCGGCAAGCGGCGGATCATCGCCGAGACCGGCGCGGGCCAGCATGGCGTGGCGACGGCGACGGTGGCGGCGATGTTCGGCTTGGAATGCGTCATTTACATGGGCGAAGTGGACATGGTCCGCCAGGCGCTCAACGTCTATCGCATGCGGCTGCTCGGCGCGAAAGTCGTCGGCGTCAGTGCCGGCCAGCGCACGCTCAAGGAAGCCATCAGTGAAGCGATGCGCGACTGGACCACGAACGTCCGGACGACGCACTATATCCTTGGCAGCGCGCTCGGCAGCCATCCGTATCCAATGATGGTTCGCGATTTCCAAAGCTGCATCGGCCGCGAGGCGCGCCGCCAGATTCTGGCGAAGGAAGGCCGGCTGCCCGATGCGATCGTCGCCTGCGTCGGCGGCGGCTCGAACTCCATCGGCATTTTCCATCCGTTCCTCGGCGACAAGAGGGTCCGACTCATCGGCGTCGAGGCCGGCGGGCGCGGCATCAAGCCGGGCAACCACGCGGCGCGATTTGCGGGCGGCTCGCTTGGCGTGTTGCAGGGCACGAGGACCTACGTGCTCCAAAACGCCGACGGGCAGATTGAATTGACGCACTCGGTCAGCGCGGGCCTCGACTACGCGGCGGTCGGCCCGGAACACGCCTGGTTGCGCGACCTCAAGCGCGTCGAATACACTTTCGCCACCGACGACGAAGCGCTGCGAGCATTCAAGTTCCTCGCCGAAAAGGAAGGCATCATCCCGGCGCTGGAGAGCGCGCACGCCGTGGCGCACACGATGAAGCTCGCGCCGAAGATGAAGAAGAACCAGATCGTCATCATCAATCTTTCCGGTCGCGGCGACAAAGATGTGCAGCAGGTGGCGGAGATTGTGAAGCTATGAAAAGCATGACTGGCTATGGGCGCGGCGAGTGTTCGCGTCACGGCGTGAAGATCACGGTTGAACTGAACTCGGTCAATCGCAAGCAGAGCGACATCACCATCAATCTGCCGCGCGAATTGATTGAGTTGGAGCCACGCATCCGCGACCTGATCAACGCCCGCGTCGCCCGCGGCCGGCTCAATGTCGCCGTCGGCTACCATCCCGGCTCCGACCGGCCGCGCGCGCAAGTGCAAGTGAACACGGCGGTGGCGAAGGCTTACCTGCAGGCCACCAGAAAGCTCCACCGGGAACTGGGCGTTGACGGTTCCATCACGCTGGACTCTCTGCTGCGCGCGCCTGGCGTCGTGAGCGTCATCGAGACCGAGCTCGAAGCCGCCTCGCTGGGGCCGCTGGTGGAAACAGCATTGAACCACGCACTGGATCGGTTGGTAAAGATGCGGGAACGCGAAGGCAAGCATCTCGCAGCCGACCTGAACAAACGGCTGAATCTGATCGGCGAGAGTGTTGCGAAAATCCGTGTCGAAGCGCCGAACGTGGTGAAACGTTACCAGCAGCAATTGCATGCGCGCATCAAAGCTTCCGGCGTGGAGTTGCCCCTGGACGACGAGCGGCTGCTCAAGGAAGTGGTGATCTTCGCCGACCGCGCCGACATCACGGAGGAACTGACACGGCTGGCGAGCCATCTCGACCAGTTCGCGGGCTGTCTTGCCTCCGGCCAACCGGTGGGCCGCACGTTGGATTTTCTCTCCCAGGAGATGGGCCGCGAAATCAACACGATCGGCTCCAAGGCGAACGATATTGCCATCACACAAACCGTGGTGACATTAAAGGCGGAGCTTGAAAAAATCCGCGAGCAGGTGCAGAACATCGAGTAGGTTCCGATGAAATCCAAGGAGGGCCTTTTGGTGGTGCTGTCCTCGCCTTCGGGCGGAGGCAAGACCACGCTCTGCAACCGGCTGACGGAAGCCGACACGAACGTCGTGCGCTCGATCTCCTGCACAACCCGCCCGCCGCGCAGCGCCGAGGTGAAAGATCGCGATTACCATTTCCTTACCCCCGATGATTTCGAGAAGCGCGTTGCCCGCGGCGAGTTTCTCGAACACGCGCAGGTTCACGGGCATTACTACGGCACGCTGCGAAAGACTGTCGAGGATCTGCTGGCGGCGGGTCGCGACGCCCTGTTGAATATTGACGTGCAGGGCGCGGCGACCGTCTGCAAACTTGCCAAGGCTGACCCGCGCCTTTGCCGGGCGTTGGTCAGCGTTTTCCTGATGCCCTCGTCACTGCAAATGCTCGAGCAACGCCTGCGCCGGCGTGGCACCGACGACGAGGCAACCATCGTGCGGCGGCTCGCGGAAGCCCGGAATGAGATGGCGCGCTGGCGCGAGTATGATTATGTGATTGAGAGCGGTTCGATGGAAGAGGATTATCAGCGGATGCAGGCGATCCTGGACGCCGAGCGCAATCGTTCGGGGCGGTTGAATTTTGAAACGGAGTAACGAAGCCATGGGAAGCCAAGCCACAATTCTGGTCGGCGTGACCGGCTCGATAGCGGCCTACAAGGCGGCCGATCTGGTCAGCAAGCTCGTCAAAGCCGGCCATGCAATCCATGTGATCATGACGCGCGAGGCGACGGAACTGGTGGCGCCGCTGACGTTCGCCACGCTCTCGCGCAATCCCGTGACGCTCAACCTCTTTGAAGAGCCGGCGGAATGGAAGCCCCAGCATATCTCGCTGGCCGATGCCGCCGACCTGATGGTGATCGCACCGGCGACGGCCAACGCCATGGCGAAGCTGGCGCTCGGCCTCGCGGACGACGCGCTTAGTTCGATCGCGCTCGCCTGCCAGGCGCCGCTGCTGATCGCGCCGGCGATGAACGGCAAGATGTGGCTGCACCCGGCAACACAACAGAACGTGGCGACGTTGAAGGAGCGCGGCGCGCAGTTTATCGGCCCGGAAGCCGGCATGCTGGCGTGCGGTTACGAAGGACTGGGCCGCCTCTGGAATGTGGATGGCATCGTCGCGGAGATCGAGCGGTTGCTGAAACAGAAGAAGAAACAAACGACGTGAAATGTGAAACATGAAACGCGAGATGGCCGTCACTGCGTTTTGCGTTTCACCCGTTGCCAACGCGATGCGTTTTCTCATCACAGCTGGCCCGACGCGCGAGTGGCTCGACCCGGTGCGGTTCATCTCGAACCCGTCGTCGGGCAAGATGGGCTACGCACTGGCGCGAGTCGCGCGCCAAGCGGGCGCAACCGTGACGCTGGTGAGCGGGCCGGTGGCTCTGGCGGTGCCGCATGGCGTGGAGATGGTTCGGATCGAGACCGCCGCGGAGATGGCACGCGAAGTTTTTCGGCGTGCCAAACGGTCTGATATCATTATTCTATCCGCGGCGGTTGCCGACTGGACGCCCGTTACCCGGGCGCGGCACAAGGTGAAGAAGGAGGCTGGCGGAAAGCAAAAGGCAAAACTGGTGCTGACGCTGAAACCAACCATGGACATTGCGGCGACCCTCGGGAGATCACTTCGGCCCGGCCAGGTGCTGGTGGGTTTCGCGGCGGAGACACAGCACGTCGAGGCCAACGCGAAAAAGAAGCTTGAACGGAAGAACTTCGACATGATCGTGGCGAATGATGTGAGCCGGCCTGGCGTGGGCTTCGGCTCCGACTGTAACGAAATCATTATCATCGACCGTAACGGCATTGTCGAACGACCGCGGCGCGCGAGCAAACGGGTTCTGGCGCGACGCATTTTGAAACGAGCCTGCGCGATGCGCGCAGACAAAATGGAACAGTCATGATTTTGACGCTGACGTTAAATCCGTGCATTGACGTGGAGGTTGAGGTGCGCCGGCTGATGCGCGATGACGTCAATCGCATCCTTTCCAAGGACCGCGAGGCGGGCGGCAAGGGCATCAATGTCTCCCGCGTCGTGCAATCCCTGGGCGGCAAGACGCTGGCCATCGCGCCCATCGGCGGCCACATGGGGATGGATTTTCTGAACCGTTTCAGCAAGACGCGCATCCGCGCCAAGCTGGTGCCGATCACCGGCGAGACGCGCGTCAACATCAACATCCACGAGACCGGCGGCCGTGTGCATACGCGACTGAACGCATCGGGGCCGCGGTTGACAGCGCGAGAGCTCCAGCAGGTGATGGACGCCGTCGAGCGAAATCTGCCGCGCGCGGCGTTGTTGGTGATCAGCGGCAGCCTGCCACCCGGCCTGCCTGCCGACACTTACGCGGAGATCATCCGCATGGCCAACCGTCGCGGCGTGCGCGTCATCCTCGACACCGACGGCGAGCCGCTGCGGCTCGGCTTGCGCGCGAAGCCGTTCATGGTGAAGCCCAACATTCACGAAGCGCGGCGGCTGCTTGGCGGCCGGCTGCAAACCACGCAGGCCGTGGCGCGTGCGGCGCGGCGGCTCGTGCAAATGGGCGCTGAGGTGGCTGTCATCTCGCGAGGCGCGCAAGGCGCAGTGCTCGCGACGGCCGATGGTTGCTGGAGCGGACGCTCGCCCGGCGTGCCGCAGCGCAACAACGTCGGACCGGGGGATGCGTTGACCGGAGCGTTTGCGCTGGCGCTGTCGAGGGGACGCGATTTGCCGGAAGCGCTGCGATGGGGTGTGGCAGCTGGCGCCGCGCATGTGGCCTGTCCACCGACAGCGAACGGTTGTGGTGTCCGCCAGATGCGGCGGCTGCTGCCGAAGGTGAAGGTTCGTAAATTGTAGCCCGGGCATTCCTCCATGCTGCCGGGGCTGCCTGGGAGTCGCTGCCAGCGGCCCAGAGTGCGCGTTCAGAAAGCAAACGGCGCACTGACTTCCGTCAATGCGCCGTTGCACCCAATCAGTTTGAAAAATCAGGTCATTCGATCTTGATGACGTCCTTGCTTGTGAAACCCGTGCCGCCGGTGGGCTTGGCAACCGAGAACTTGTCCGACACTTCCACGACTTCGATCTGACCATATTTCGAGGTCTTGCCGCCGAGATTCAGGCCCGTCTCCGGATCAATCAGCGCCTCGCCCTGATGGTAGCATGTGAAACGGTCGCCCGGTTTCACGCCAAAGTTCGCGCCGGCGTTGATGTAAATCCTGTCGCCGTCGGCTTTCACAATCCGGCCCTGCCACGGCACCTGCTCCAGTCGCGAGGAAATGGCCCCCACCGCCTGGTTGAGTGCGTCAACCACTGCATCGCCCAGCGGCGTCTTCTGCAGGCCACCCATGCCGCCGCGGAAGTCGCCGGACGCAAAGCCAAACGACATTCCCGACTTGCGGGCAATGCCTTTGATCTGCTGTGAGTCGAGCACCTGGCCGCTGGTGGTATCAATGATCCGCAGCGCAACCACAACCTCGGCCTTGCCGCCGCTGGTGCCGATGTTGAATCCCTTGAAACCGAACCCCGCGCCGCTTTCAGACGTGCGCGTGTCCACACTGATGATGCTGCCGGTGATCTGGATTTGCGCCGTCAACAATTGGCCGACTTGGGGCGCGTTGGCCGTCTGCACCGTGCGCCCGCTCTGCGCGAAATCCTGCTCCTTCATCACGGTCTGGATCTCTGCACGCTCCACAACGATGAACCGGCCGCACTTGATCAACGCGTCCGCCAGCGAGTCGGCGAAACCCGTGCCGAGTTCCACCTGGCCCTGCCAGTTGGATTTGTTGTCAAAGCGTGTGACAGCGATTCGTTTTTTCAGCATCGGTCCTGCCGCCATTGGCGCAACGGGAATGGCGCGGACAACCTGTGGTTCCTGGGCATGAACCAGGACTGCGATCACCATTAAACTCAATACAGTGGTCAACGTTTTCATAACAATCAGTTTCTTGAGAAATTACAGTTCTTCAGACGAGGTGGAGCTTAGTTTCTTCAAAACCTTCTGGCAATCAAATCATTGTCCCGACAAGCTCGCATCCATCCACCGCAGGTAGTCCGCCTGCCCGGCGGCCAGCGGCAGGGCGATGATTTCCGGCACTTGGTAGCTGTGAAGCTGCTTCACCGCGCGTTCCACGGCTCGAAAACGGCTGCGGCGCGTCTTCATCACCAGCAGCCACTCGCGCGCGTGGTCAATCTTTCCTTCCCACCAGTAATGCGACTCGACGCCAGGGATGATGTTCGCGCAGGCCACCAACCGCCGCTCCAGCAGCAATCGCGCGATCCGGCGCGCTTCCCGCCGCGAAGCGGCAGTGATAAAGACAACACAGTAAGCACTGGCAGCACTCATGGAATCCTTTCGACGACGGCTGACAACTCGCTGAGGTTGTGGATGATAAAATCCGCCTCGTGCGCCCACTCCGGCAACTTGTCGTTGATGAGCAGCACGCCCCTCGCGCCGGCGTTGTGGGCGCAGCGCAGGTCATAGACGTAATCGCCGACCACCAGCACCTCGGTCGGCTTGAATCCCCATCGCCGGGCAAGTGTCAGCACCGGTTCCGGCGATGGCTTGTGTGGTCCGTCTTCGCGCGTCAATGTCGCGTCGAATCGCAGATTGAATTTGGCCAGCACGATTTTCACGGACCTGCGGGAGTTGCGCGTCAGGAGGCCGAGTTTGATGCCGCGCGCCCTCAGCGTGTCGAGCAACTCCGCCGCGCCGGGCTGAAGCGTGGAGTTCACTGCGGCCTCGTCCTCGATACGATGCAGGATGCTTTCCAGCCGCCGCCGCTCAGCCTCATCCACGGATTTGAGATGGTCCACGATGTCGCCCACCATCACGCCCAGCTCGCGCCGCAGCGCCTGGAAATCAATGTGCGGCTCCGTCAGCGTGCCGTCCATGTCGAAAATGATGCCGCGAATCATATAAGTCAGGAGTTGGAGGTTTGGGCCGGTTGGGTCCGGGCGATCCATCCGCCACCAAGCAGCAGGTCGCCGTCGTAGAACACCGCCGCCTGGCCCGGCGTGACGGCACGCTCCGGCTCGGCAAACCGCACGCGGACGCGCGTGCCGCCGTCGAACGGCTCGATGACCGCGGCGGATCCTTTGTGCTGGCTGCGAATCTTGACGCTCACTTCGCGCGGCTGCTCCGGCGCAAGGATGGAAACCCAGTTGCAGCGCTCAACGACGCATTCCGCGCTCGCCAGCGCTGCGTCGTCGCCGACGATCACGCGGTTGCGCGCGGCATCGATCGCGACAACGTACAATGGCCGGCCGGTGGCAACACCCAGCCCGCGCCGCTGGCCGATCGTGAAGAATTCTATTCCCGGATGCTGTCCAAGCACACGCCCGGCGGAGTCTACGATGTCGCCCGCGTGTTCCGCCACGCCCACCGCGCGCAGGAACCGCCGGTAATCGTCGGCGACGAAACAAATCTCCTGGCTCTCTTCCTTCGTGGCGACCTTCAGGCCGAGTTGCGCGGCGATGACGCGAGTTTCCGGCTTCGTGATGTCACCCATTGGGAACAGCGCATGTGCCAATTGCGACTGGCTGAGCGAGAAAAGAAAATAGGACTGATCCTTCCGCTCGTCGCGCCCCTTACGAACGCGCATCCGGTCGCCGTGTTCGAGGATGGCGTAGTGGCCGGTGGCGACATACTCGGCGCCGAGCGAGCGAGCCTTGTCGAGCAGCGTGCCGAATTTCAGCCCTTCGTTGCAAAGCACACACGGGTTTGGCGTGCGGCCGGCGCGATACTCGGCCACGAAATAGTCGATCACGTGTCTCTGGAACTGTACCTGCTCGTCCATGACATAGTGCGGGATGCCCAGTTGCTGCGCCACCGCTCGCGCGTCGGCCACGGCCTGCGGGCCGCAGCATTTCTCCTCGACGCGGTTTTGGCAGGCCTCCGGCCAGAGTCTCATCGTGATGCCGATGACTTCATAGCCCTGCTGGAGCAGACGGTTGGCGACGACGCTGGAATCCACGCCACCGCTCATGCCAACAACGACCCGGATGTTTTTGTTCATCAAAAGTTCCGGCTCAACAATGCGTCGAAGCCGGTTTCGGTTGTTCACTCTAACGCCGCCCGCCGCGCTGTAAAGTGAGGAAAACGCTTGACGGTCCGCCGCTTGCCCGTGAGAGTCGCGCGCTGGTGAGATTCCCGTGGCGCACGATTAGTTCGGTGGTCGCAGCGACAGTTCTTGTTGCGGCGGTCGTTTGGTTTTGGCCGCGCCGGGCACTGGGCTGCGCCGATCTTCTTCCCGCCACAACGCCGATCTTCGCACAAGTCTCCAATATGACCGCCACAACGGCTCGCTGGGAGCAAACACCCGCGGCGACGATGGTGGCGAAGCTGCGGGAAGTTTCCTCCTCCAAGGGAGTCGGCGGGTTGATGACGAAACGCTGGAGCAACCTGCTCGATGCAGTCGTGCGCGGGGCGGCAGAACTCGCGGACGGCGAGGTGTTCGTGGCGCTCACCGGCCTGCAAACCTCGCCGCGCATCGCGCCGCTGTTGGTGGTCTCCATCCAGTGTGGCGCCCGGCGTTCGCAGGCGCGCGAGTGGCTCGATCAGCTCAAAAGCCAGTTGAAGCGCGAATTTCCGGCGACGGCATTCAGCGACCAACGGTATTTCAAGACCGACTACCAGCAGTGGCGACTGGAGCCTGGACTGGAAATCTGCGCCGCCATGCTGGGAGACCGCCTCATCTTCACGCTCGGCGCCGCGCCGATGATGGAGGTGATTGATCGTCATCGCGATCCATCGCGCGAAACGCTGGCCCGCAGCGAACCGTTCCGCGCAATGCGCGCGCGGTTGCCGGAGAACGCCGACTGGTTGCTGGTGGCACAGACGGGGCCTTTGACGCAGATGCTCGATCCGTTTCTGCAATGGCTGCCGCAATTGCAGACACTCGCAAAACCGCTGGCACAACTCGACGCCGTCGGCGCGGCACAGGTCTTCGATGGCAGCCAGGTGTTGGATTCAGTGATGGTGGCGCACAAAACCCCTCCGAAACAATCGCTCCATCACTTCAAGCCGATGTTGCTGGAGCGCTTGCCGGCGTCGTGTGTCGCCTACGCGATGGCCGACATGCCGGCTGGCGAAGTCTATAATTCCATCATCCGGACGACGCTCACCCTGGGCCATCGGGAATGGATGAAAGTGTTGACGCTTTTTGAAGCCGGATGGATCGCACAACAAACCGATTTCGCCGGCGACGTGCTCGGCACGCTCGGCACGCCGACGGCCGTGGCGCTGGACTGGCCGCCGGGCCAGCGCCGGCTGGCCGTGTTGTTCGGCGCGCCGCTGAAGGAACCGGATCGGTTGAAGGCCGTTATGCGGCGGTTTGACAAGGCGCAGCCGCCGCCGATGCACTGGCGCATCGTCAACGATTGGCTCTGGCTGTCGCCTTCGAAGGATTCGCTGGAACGTGTGAGCCAGACCGCGCAGGGTGCCACGCCAACGTTGCGCGCCGGCATCCAACGGCACACAACCGTTGCAGCGAATGGCGGCTGGTGGTGGTTTTTTGCGGACACGGCACGGCTGGCGACAACATTCGGGGTGTCAACCGTAACGCAGCAACCGCTGTTGACCAGCGTCGTCCGGCGTGGCCGCTTCGACGAAGTCACAGCCTTTTCGCCGCTGGGCAGCATCGTGAGCGCATGGCTCGCCATTGAGGCGACGGATCGCCCGCATGGGGCCAGGAAGTAAACCACAGTCGCCTACCGCACCACGAGCAGGCTTTGGCGCTCGCTGCTTTCGTTCTCCACCTTGCGACGAAGGAAGTCGAGGATTTCGTTCTCCAGCCGGCTGCAGGAGCTGCTCCAGTTCTTCCTGCCGGTGAGAAGTTTCACGCACGGGCGCAGGCCGGTGAATTGGATGAACCGGGCCGGGTGACCGCGCAGGTCGTGCACGGTCTTCTCTAATTCCTTGAAGAACACCAGCTCGAAGCCGTAGCCCGCCTGCACAGCGAGTTTGCGCAGGTCGGCCGAGAACGCCGCCGGCTTGTCGCTGTCAATGACTTCGCAGCAGCAGGCCAGCACGCGCTCAAGCACCTCGTTCAACGCCGGCTCATCCACGATATCGCGGTCGAGATCGGTGTGAAAGTAGTGCATCACCGCATGGGCAATCTGCCGCGCCACCCAGAGTTCGATCTTGCCGATGCTCGGATGCCCGGTGATCTGATGGGCGAGTTGTTCGAGCGTGAGCGGCTCGCACTGGCCGTTTGGCCGCACCACAAAAATCACATCTTCGCGCACGTCAATCATGTTTCTCCAATGTTGCCGGCCCCGCGGCTCCGGCTCAAGACTTGTTGCTCAGTTCCTGAATCGTGTGCACAAATTCGTTGATGTCCCGAAACTGGCGATAAACCGACGCGAACCGCACGTAAGCCACTTCGTCGAGTTCACTCAGGTGTTTCATCACCGCCTCGCCGATGGCCGTCGCCGGCACCTCGCGATCGTATTTGTTGCCCAAATCTTCGACAATCTCCTCGACTGTCCGGTCAATCTTCTCAACGCTGACCGGCCGTTTCTCGCACGCCTTCAACAAGCCAGCGGCAAGTTTGCGCCGGTCGAAATCCTCCCGCCGCCCGTCGCGCTTAACCACCAGCAATGTAGCGCGTTCGGTTTCCTCGTAGGTGGTAAAGCGATGCCCGCAGCCTAAACACTCCCGTCGGCGTCGGATCACGGCCCCGTCGCGCGACATCCTGGAGTCTATGACTTTGTCATCTACGTGCCGGCATTTTGGACAGAGCATGATGTACAGACCTCTACGGGCTGTGGCTCTGTCACGGCTAACACACAATCCGTTGGGCTGTCAAGGCACTTTCTTCCCTCTGCCTGCTTTTCGGCCTCGTCAACGACTCGCGGGCCATCGCGGTCTGACGACCCACAGA
Organism: Verrucomicrobiota bacterium; assembly: GCA_016235595.1. GTDB lineage: Bacteria > Verrucomicrobiota > Verrucomicrobiia > CAIQCK01 > CAIQCK01 > CAIQCK01. Next base: position 25,495 of record JACRJX010000029.1, on the reverse strand, counting down.
CTCAGCAACAACGCGGCAAAAAAAACGACGTAGATGACCAGAAAGACCTCGTCAGAGGCGCGGTAGAAGAGAATCTGGTGCACCCAGTGTTGAAGGAAGGATGTCTGGTAGTGCTGCCCGTTGCCGGCCAACACGCGGAGTTGTTGTTCCCAAGTCGTCAGTGGACAGGTCACATCGAACACTGATTCCACCACGACGACGCCCATGCAACCCAAATGCGCGAGGCGGAACCAACAGTTTCGCACGAAACTCCAGCGGAGAAAATGCCCGGTCCAGATCACCAACAAGCCGACGATGACAAACGCGACGTAGGCAAAGTGCAGCATCAGCACTGCGTCGGCCAGAATGGAATAGAAGCATTTCATCCCATGACGACGAAGGGCGGTTCTTTGTGGAACCGCCCTTCGCAACAACCATCGTTTTGTTTGCCTGCCGTTACCGCTTCGCCGGCAACGGCACCACGGCAGATTGCAGACCCACCTTGGCACAAACGAAGTAAGCCACGGCGCCGATAATGAACGCTGTCACAGGCGCCGCGGGCACATGCACGCCCACGTTCGGCAGGATGCCCACAATGAAGCCCAGCAACCATGCCACCCAGCCCGCTGGATTGAAGCCCGCTCGCGGGCCGCTCCACTTGCCACCACTGAGCAGGTAGTCCACCATCATCGCCCCGCAGATCGGACCGAAAGAGGCGCCGATGATCACAAACACGCCGATCGCATCACCCGCCAGTTTGGTAACCGCCAGAACAACGCTGACGGCCGCACCGATGCCCACCGAAATGAATGGATTCACCTTGGGCAGTGTTGTCTTGAAGCTGTTGGCGGCAATGAACGACGAGAAGCACGCCGGCGGGAAAGCCGCCACGGCCAACGCGAACATGATCCACTTGGCCGGGCCTGCGCCCAGCACGACAGGAATGAGATTGAACGAATCCAGGATGAAGCTCTTCTTCTCCGCGCCCGCCGCTACGGCTTTGGCGCTCAGTTCGGGCGAACCATAAACACCCGCCACCACCAGCATCGAGATGCCCGCCGTGAACACAATCGCCAGCGCAACGCCAATCAAGCCACCCATGCTGACGTCCCGCTTGTCCCGGCTGTTGGTGCCGAAGTCCACCCCCGCCGCTCCTGCCGTCGCAAAAAAGCCGACCACGTAGGTCATGATCACCGCCACCACGCTGCACACGCCCACGCTGCAGGTCGAAGCAGTCGGCGCGGCCGCCTGTTGAAGCGCAATGAGCTTGGCGGGATCAAAGCTCCCGATGCTCCCCGCGGTCTTGGCCAACAACAGCAACAGCGTGATGAGCGGAATCAGCGGCAGGAATGTCGCCACCTTGGCCACATACTGGATGCCTTTCAGCCCGACAAACGCCGCCAGCAATCCCCAGATCACCATCAGTACCTGGGCCGGGACGGGAATCACTTCCGCCAAGGCCAGCGAAGCGAAGTATGTGTTCACACCCAACCATCCAAACTGCAGCACGCCCATCAGGAAACCGGGCATGAAGAAACCGCCCTTGGCGCCGAACGTCGAGGTGCCGACGATGTAGAGCGGCAGCCCGGTCTTCATCCCAAGCAGCCCCGGCACGAGATAAAACAGGTAGTGGCAAATCAGCGCCGAGATCACCAGACCCCCGAGGGCCACACCGAGCCCTTGCGCGAGCGTGCCACCGAGATTGGCCGCCTTGGCCGCGTCCTGCCAGAACACGAACCAGAGGAAAATGCCTGCGTAGGTCGGGGCGGTGTTCTTATACCAAGGCGCTCGATTGCTTTGTGGATTGGGCTTCGCGCTGGTGATGTAGTCGGGAAGTTGGGAAACGTTTGAATTGCTCATGGTTTATCCATTTCGCTTTCTTCGGAATCAATCCGCAAGCCAAAAATGCATCGGCGTGCAACGCGAAACGGCCAACGGGGGTACGTCAACCAAAGTAGACCTTGACATATTTACTTTGTGTGACAAAGTAATCGCTATGAACTCGAATTCCGCGGCGGAAAACTTGCAGGTGATTCGAACTCTGATGGAGCGATCTTCCCTCTACCGCCGGGCACTTGCGCCCATCATGCTCTTCGCCGGCGGCATCGGTTTGCTGACTGGCATCGTTGCTCTTCTTCTGCACGTCGAGAAGCTCCGCGTCTTCAGCGCGCTTTGGTTGGGGGTGGCTGCGATCACCGTCGCAGGCGCCTTTCTGCTGGCGCGCCGCCAGTCGATGAAGGACCAGGAACCATTCTGGTCGCCGCCCACGCGCCGTGTCACTCAGGCGCTGATGCCGCCATTGACGATTGGCCTGCTGTTCGGCGTTTTGGGTATGACCACCGCGACAGCCCAGGAGACAGCCGATCTGGTGTTGCCCATCGCGTGGATGCTGTGCTACGGCTGCGCGTTGCATGCCGCGGGATTTTTCGTGCCGCGGGGCATCAGGTTTCTCGGATGGTTCTTCATCCTTTGTGCAATGGGGACATTCTGCCTGTTGTTCCGCCCCGATTCGCCGACAAATGCGGTCATGGCCAACATGGTCATGGGCGTTTTCTTCGGCATCGTGCATCTGGTTTATGGCACGTATCTCCATTTCACTGAAAAACGGAAAGACGTTGCGTGAGCTTGGAACCGTCTCTGCAACTGGATCGGGTGATCCACGAGAAAGGGCGGCTGGCGATCATGTCGCTGCTGGCTGCCGCGCCGAAACTGTCGTTCACGGAAGTGCGTGACACGCTCAGCATGACGGATGGCAACGTCACCACCCACATCCGCACACTCCAGGAAGCCGGCTACGTGTCCGTTACGAAAAGCTTCGAAGGCAGCCGGCCGCTGACCACTTGCGCGCTGACGGAGTCGGGTCGGAAAGCCTTTGCGATCTACATCAACCTGCTGGAGCAAATCGTCCAGCGGGCCAAACCGTAAGAACTATCAGCTACAACCAGAGGAGAAAGACCATGCCTACATGCTTTGCCATACAAAGTGAAAGCGCCTGTGCCACGCTCGCCACGTCACCGCCCACCCGAATCCTCAGAGCCGCGCACCTTGGCATGTGCTTCGGCGTTCGCGACGCCATCGCGCTGGCCTGCCGGGAGGTGGCGAAAGGCCCTCTCACCGTGCTCGGTGATCTGGTGCACAACGAAGCCGTCCTCTCCGACCTGCGGCGTCGCGGCGTCGTCGTTGAGCTCAACGCTGCGGCGGTGGCGACGCCCACGGTGATGATCACTGCGCACGGCGCGTCGCAGCGTGCCGTGATCCGGATGCGCGGGCGCGGCCTGCTCGTGCTGGAGGCGACCTGCCCGCTGGTGCGCTACATGCAACACTGCGCGCGCGAACTGGCGGCGGCGGGCTATCACCCGGTCATCGTCGGCCATCGAGATCACGTGGAGGTGCGCGGCGTCACGGAAGACCTCACCAGCTTCGATGTCGTGCTGACGCCGAAAGACGTGGAGCGGCTGGAGGAACGGCCGCGCTTTGGCGTCGTGGCGCAGACGACGCAGCCAGTTAAAAAGGCGCGCTGGCTGGCGGCCCTGATTCGACGGCGGTTTCCTCGGTCGGACGTGCGGTTTGTGGACACGGTGTGCCAGCCGACGAAGCTGCGGCAGGCCGCTGCGGCGAAACTGGCCCGGCAATCCGGCGTGGTGATCGTCATCGGCGGCGCGCAGAGCAACAACACGCGCGAACTGGTCGCGACCTGCCGACGGTTTTGCGGGCAGGTGCATCACGTGCAGACCCCCGGCGATCTGCAACCGGAATGGTTCACGAACGCAGCGGTGGCCGGCATCACAGCGGGCACGTCCACGCCGAACGCGGTGATTGACGCGGTGGAGAACCGCGCGCGCGAGCTGGCGGAAAGGGGCGAGCGATGAGAACCATGAAACGTTGGCGGATGGTCGTGTTGTTCGCGATGGCGATGGCGTGGTTGGAATCGGCCATCGTTTTTTACGGGCGGCTGTTGGTGAACCGGCTGGAGCCGTATCAACCCAACCCGTTGCCGTTCATAGCCGAGCTTGGCCCGACGGAACTGGTGCGGGAGGCGGCGACGATGCTGATGCTCTGGGCGATCGGCTGGTTTGCCGGCGAGACGCGGCGGGCGCGGTGGGCATTTGCGTGCGTCGCGTTCGGCGTGTGGGATGTCTCCTACTATGTCTTCCTGCGGATCATCTACGGCTGGCCCCGGACGCTGCTCGACTGGGACGTGCTGTTCCTGATCCCGCTGCCGTGGTGGGGGCCGGTCATCGCGCCGATGTTGATTGCGGCGCTGATGATTGCATGGGGAACTCCCGTTGCGCTCAACGACACGGCCGAGCGCCCGCTGCGTTCGCGCTGGCCGGTCTGGGCAACGGCTGCGGTTGGCGCGGCGCTGGCGCTGGTGGTGTTCATGGCGGACGCGCTGCGCGTGGCCGGCGACGGCTTGGAGGCGTTGTGCAACGTCCTGCCGGTGGAATTCAACTGGCCGGTCTTCTGCGTGGCGCTGGCGTTGCTGGCCGCGCCGGCTGTGGATGTGGCGCGGCAATTTCATTATCGCGCCCGCACAGAGCGGGCAAAAACCTCAACTGGGTTTCTCCATGAATCTTCCTGCTCTTGATCACTGGCTTCCAACGGTTCCCGATAATCCGTTTTACCGGACACGCGCACCGCTCTGGTTGCCCAACGAGATGGTGACGCCGCCGTCCTTGGACGCCGCGCAAGCCGGCGCGCTGAAAAGGCGCCACGCACTGTTGATCAACCCGTTCTATCCGAAGGATCCGCACGCGAGCTTCGGCAAACACGTGCTGACGCCGACACTGGCGCTGACGAGTATCGCCGCGGCGACACCGCCGCACTGGCGCGTGCGCATTTGGGATGAAAATCTGCTGCAAGGCGCGCCACCGACGGACCCGTTGCCAGAGGTGGTCGGCATCACAGTGCATCTGACGTTTGCCCGACGCGCGTACGCGCTGGCAGCGTGGTTTCGTGAGCGCGGCAGCAAGGTGGTGCTCGGCGGCCTCCATGTCATCTCGTGCCCAGACGAGGCGGCGGCCTACGCTGACGCGATCGCTATTGGCGACGGCGTGCAGCTCTGGCCGGAAATCCTGCGCGACGTGGAACGCGGCACACTGAGGCCGCGCTACGCCGCAACCTACGAGCGCGCGTATGACCTTGATCCGCCACCGCGCCGCGACCTGTTGCCGCATGGGAGTTTTCTCACGACCACCAGCATCATCGCCACGCGTGGGTGTGTGAACCGCTGCGGCTTCTGCTATCTCTCCACCGACGGACTGGTCATGCCGTGCCGCGTACGAGAGCCGGCGGATATTCGCCGGCAAATGGCCGCTGACGGCCAGCCGTTCGCGGTGTTTGTGGACAACAACCTCGGCGCAAAACCGGATTACCTTCGCACGCTCTGCCGCGAGCTGCGGCCGTTGGAGAAAATCTGGAGCGCGGCGGTGACACTCGACGTGACAGACGATCCGTCGCTCGTCCGCGAGATGGCGCTGGCGGGCTGCACGGGCGTGTTTGTCGGTTTCGAATCGCTCTCGGACGAAAACCTCGCCCACGCCCGCAAACGCACACCGCGCACGGCGGACTACGCGCGGCGCGTCCGCGTCTTCCACGACCACGGCATTCAGGTGAACGGCAGTTTCGTCGTTGGCTTCGACGACGACCGCCGCGATTGTTTCGCAACGCTGGCGCAATGGATCGAAGAGAACCGGCTGGAATGCGCCACGTTCCATATCCTCACGCCGTATCCGGGCACACCGTTGTTTCGGCAGATGGAGCGCGAGGGACGGCTGCTGCATCGCGATTGGAATCTCTACGACACCGCGCATGTCGTGTTCCGCCCGAAACACCTGACGCCGGATGAACTCGCGCTTGGCTACGACTGGCTTTACCGCCGGCTCTTCTCGCCCGCGAGCATTTGGCGGCGGAGGCCGTCCCAAACGGCGGCGCTGCTGCCGTATCTGGCGGGCTGTCTTCTCTACAAACGCTGTAACCGCATCTGGCGCTGGCTTATCCGGCACCGCCTCGTTCACGCTGTTTGGACGCCGCTGATCCACTGGACGCGGCTCCGCCATATGCGCTTCCGCAAACGGCTGGCGCGGCTGGCCGGCATCACAGCGGGCACGTCCACGCCGAACGCGGTGATTGACGCGGTGGAGAGCCGCGCGCGCGGATTGGCGGACGCACTCCCGCCACACTCTATGTAAGGAGAAATCATGGAAACACATCCTGTCGTCATGGAAATCAACGAGCCGTCTATGGATGGCGCACGAACGCAACCGGCGGTGGTAGTGTTGGCGGTCGCGTTTGCGCTTGGCATGCTCGGTGACGGGCTGCTGCGCGCGACGCCGTGGGGACTGAACTTCACAATGTGCACAGCGGGCCTTGCGCTGTCAGTCATGTGGGTGGCGCGATGGATCGAACCGGAACGCACGCGGAGCAATGCCGCGTTGCTGGCGCTCGCGGTGTTGTTTGCAGCGGGTTGCACGTGGCGCGACTCGGCGACATTGAAAGCGCTCGACGTATTGGCGGTGATACTCACGCTCGCACTGGCGGCATGGCGCACACAAGGCGGCAGCCTAATGGTGGCGGGCGTGCTCGGCTACGTGCGCGGCGCGGGTCGTGTGGCGGCGCAAACGTTGTTTGGTGGACTGGGTTTCTCGTGCCGCGACGCTGCGCGGATACAATTACCCAGCCGGTCGTGGCGACACATGGCCTCGGTGGCCGTTGGAGGTCTGTTGGCGTTGCCATTGCTGGTGGCATTCGGCGCGTTGCTGGTGTCAGCAGACGCCATCTTCGGGCAGTTCGTTGTACATCTTATTGACGTTGGCTTCACCACCGTCGTTTCGCATGTATTGCTGACGGCGTTGCTGGCATGGCTGGCGGACGGATACTTGCGGTCGCTGCTGCTCCGACCCCGGCCCGTCACACCGCCACGTACGAGCGAGCTTGGATTCTCGCTCGGCGGCATAGAGATCGGAACCGTATTGGGTTGCCTGAACATCTTGTTTCTTGCGTTCATCGTCGTGCAGTTCCGCTATTTCTTTGGCGGCACAGCACAGGTGCAGGTGGCGCCGGGTCTGTCCTACGCGGTCTATGCGCGGCGCGGTTTCTTTGAACTGGTGATGGTCGCGGCGCTGGTGTTGCCGCTATTGCTGTTGGCTGACTGGCTGCTGCGGAAGGAGACGCGAAGAACCGCCTGCCGCATCCTGTCGGGAACTCTGGTGGCAATGCTCATGGTCATCATGGTCTCTGCCCTCCAACGTATGCGACTCTATCAATGCGAGTATGGACTGACGGAACTGCGGCTCTACACGACGGCGTTCATGGGCTGGCTGGCGGTGGTGTTCGTGTGGTTCACGGTCACGGTGCTGCGCGGACGGCGCGAGAGGTTTGTGTTTGGCGCTTTGGTGGCCGGGGGCGTGGCGGTCGTGGCACTGCACGCAGTGAATCCCGATGCGCTCATCGTCCGCGTCAACGTCGCACACGCTCAGACGGGACGGACCTTCGACGCGCGCTACGCGACGTCGCTGAGCGCCGACGCGGCACCGGCGTTGCTGGAGGCACTGCCGGCTTTGCAATCCGTGGAGCAGAACAGAATCGTGGCGGCGTTGCGTAAAAAGTGGTTGGATGAGGCCGGTGATTGGCGAAACTGGAACTGGGCGCGCGCCGAGGCGAAACAACGGGTAACGCAACATGCAGCCGGTGAGTTGGCCCAACGAAGGGGGGTTTCAAAAGAGTGACCCGGCTGATATTCGGGCATTTCGCCATCGCGATTGTGTTCTTCGGTGCGTGGCGCGATTCGGCATGGCATCAGTGGTTATGTGATTTTGGCTTGATCGCCAGCGCACTGGTGGTGCCATATGCGCCGGGTCATTCGCGAGTGGCGGCGGTTGATTGATTGCCCGGTTGGAATGTTGGACAGGAAACGTTCTCTATGAACAAATGCAAAACTCAATTTGTCGAGATGGATCGCTGGTGGGTGGTGGTGCTGTTCGCCGTGGCGATGGCGTGGGTGGAAAGCGCCGCGGTACTTTACTTGCGGACGCTGATCGGGCGCATTGATCCGTATCAGCCGAATCCGTTGCCGTCGTTTGGAGGTTTCGCGATGGCGGAGGTAATCCGCGAGGCGGCGACGATGGTGATGCTGGCTGGCGCGGGTTGGTTGGCGGGGCGTGGCTGGCGCGCGCGGTTCAGCTACTTCGTCATCGCGTTCGGCGTGTGGGACATCTTCTACTATGTCTTCCTGCGTCTGCTGACTGGTTGGCCGAAGGGGTTGCTGGATTGGGACGTGTTGTTCCTGATACCGCTGCCGTGGTGGGGACCGGTGGTGGCACCGTGTCTCGTGGCCGGGCTGATGATTCTGTTCGGGACGCTGGTGACGCAGTTTGCGTGCGCCTCAGGCACGCCGTGGCCTCGAAGGACGAGTGCGATCGTGTGCGTGATCGGTATGGCGCTGGCATTATACGTTTTCATGGCCGATGCCATCCGTGTCGTCCATCAAGGCGAAGCCGCGTTGCGGCAGATGCTGCCAACGCGTTTCAACTGGCCGTTGTTCAGCGTCGCACTGCTGCTGATGGCCATGCCGATACTCGATGTGGCGCGCCAGGTTGTCGGCTCGCGGAAGACAAGCGAGGCAGAAGCTTGACTTGCCCCGCCGGCAGACGTTAGCTCGATATTCATGAGCTCCATGCCGTTTGATTTTTCCGGTCAAGACGTTTGGGTCTTGGGTGGCGCGGGTTATCTCGGCCAGTCGACAGTGGAACTGCTCGTGAAACTTGGCGCACACGTAGTCTGCGTGGATTTGCCGGGACGAGCCGAGGCGTTTGTCGCGGCCAAATCGCTCACGAACACCGTCACGCCCGTTTCGCTCGACGCAACCAACGCGGCGGCAACAAAGGCGTTTGTTTCAACCTGGCTCCAACAACGGGGTGTGCCGCATGGTCTGGTCAACATGACCTGCGCGTCCACCGCCAAACGTCTGGATGACCTGACGGAGGCTGACTTTGACGCTGTCAACCACGGCAATCTCACCGCGAACTTCCTGCTCGTGCGCGACGTGGGCAACGCAATGGCCGCGCGCGGCAGCGGCAGCATCGTGCTCTTCTCCAGCATGTACGGGACCGTCTCACCCGACCCGCGCGTTTACGAATCGCCAGCGAATCCGAATCCAATCGAATACGGTGTTGGCAAGGCGGGCATCCAACAGATGGCGCGCTACCTTGCCGTGCATTGGGGCCGCAAGGGCGTGCGCGTCAACAGCCTCTCGCCCGGCCCGTTCCCGAATCCGGCCGTCCAGCGTGACAATCCGGCCTTCGTCCAGCGGCTCGCCGCGAAGGTGCCGCTGGGCCGCATCGGCCAGGCGGGCGAAATCGCGGGCGCGGTGGCGTTCCTGCTCAGCAACGCCGCGAGCTATGTCACCGGCCACAACCTCGCCGTGGACGGTGGTTGGACATCGTGGTGAGCCGACCGCTGCGACTCTTGCGGTTCCGGCTCCGCCCACGCCGTCACGCACAGCAGCGCGCAGAATAGCGGGACTCGTTTCATCCACGGCAATCTTTATTGGAATTGAACTGCGAACAGATCGGCGTCTTTCAACGCAAACCGCAGCCGCACCGGCTTGCCAGCGAGACTGCTGACGTCGCCGCCGTTCTTCCATGTGACCGTGCGCTCGATCGAGTCGCCAAAGATCGGAGGGCAATCGTCGAGCGTGAAGCCCGGCAACGGTTTGCCGCTCGCATCCTGAATCTCCACGCGAATATCGCCGGCGGCGGACGTGGCAAAGTTCATGACGAGCTTTGCGCCCTTGAACGTCAGGGGTTTGGAGACGATCTCGCCTCCGCCCATGGGCGCGTTCACGGACACAAAGCCATCCAGCCGCAACGTGTAGCGGCGCACTTCGCTGCTGTTGCCGGTCCAATAGTTTTCAACTGCATAGAGCGAGAGTTCGTTCGGCGCGCCAGCGAGCGCGGAGGCCGTCTCGACGGCGTGCCACGCGATGTATTGATGGCCGTAGTGCCATGTGCCCGGCCGCTCAATGCCGGGACGCAGGAACGCTTCGTTCCAGCGCTTGAACTTCACGCCGTCGCGGCTGGCCATGAGCAGCCCCTCGGTGATCGCCGTGCCGTAGCGCAGACTCGCCTTCGCGCGCCACTCGCGGTTCTGCAATTCCGGCAACGCGCGCATCGAGTCCGACCAGCCGCGCTCGATATAGCGCGCCGGGAATCCGATGAAAATGTGCGGCGCGCGGTGGTAAGGCTTGATCTGGTTGGTGTAGAGATGCTCCGCCGGCGAGTCCACGTAGGTCAGGTCGGTGTGCGGATTCCAGTTCAGGAAATCTTTCGAGGTCGCCGTGCGGATGGCGCGGACGCCCGACGGCTTCCACGTCGTCCCATCTGCGACGCCCGCTGTGAAGATACGCCAGTAGGCGCGATACTCGCCGCGCACCGGGTCGAAGAATGCGAGGTTCTGCGAGTCGAACGCGCCCTTGGTGATGACCGGCCCGTCGCTCATCGGCGTCCAGCGCAGACCATCGGGCGACTTGAATGCGAGCAGACCATGCGGTTTCGCCGAATGGATGATGGCTTTGTAGCGCGCGTCGGCGGGAGCATCCGGGTTCTCGTCCTTGAACACCGCCGGATGGCCGGGGTCGGCGACCGCCGAGCCGGCTTTGCCGGGCACCATAACGATGTTGTTCTTTTTGGAACCCTTGAACTCATGCAAGCCCAGTTCCGGCTTGCGCCAGTGGATGCCGTCATCGCTCTCGGCGTAACAACAGTAGAGCGGATGCGCGTTCGTCTTGACCGTGCCCGGAGGCTGCACGTCGAGTTGCCACGCCTTGTAGTACATCCGGTAAAGCTTGCCGTCCTTGAAAACGCTGTGGTAACCGCTGCCGCTGCCCTCCCACGGAGCGTCGTGGACCAACGCAATCTCACGCGGCTCCGGATGATGCAGCCGCAGCTCCGCCTTGCCCCCGAACTTCTGGACGAGGAAATCGTCCACGAACAACTCGCGCCGGGAGCCGATGTCTATCGCTGGCGCAGGCTCGGCTGCGTGAACGCTGCTCGTTGGTTTCGCCGCCAACGGCAACGCGACAGCGGCAGTGAGAGAATGCTTGAGAAAATCCCGGCGGGAACAGGAGGCAGGTGTCTTCATGCCACTATTTCACCACGAACGCGGCAGATTGCACGGACGAAATTACGCCTATTTTCGGCGCTTCATTGTGAACAGGCCGGGTCCGTCTCCCGGTCAGCGGCGAGCTCCGCGAAAAGTTCCGGATCGTCGAAAGACTGCGCCGCCAGTGCTTGATCAAGATGCGCGGGCGTCCGTCCACCGACAAGCACTGAAGCAACGCCCGGCTGATGCAGCGCCCATGCAAGCGCCAGGTGCGCCTGGCTGTGGCCGGTGCGCGCCGCGACGGACTCCAATCGCGCAAGCCGCCGATAGGCCGGTCCATGGAAATAGATATCCTGATGTCCTGGCACCACGGCGAAGCGCGAGCCGGGTTGCACGCCATGCCGGTGCTTGCCGGTCAGAAAGCCGGCCCCGAGCGGACTGTAGGTGACGATGGCGATCTTCCGCGCAGCGCAAAACCGCCGCAACTCCTCGCTCACGTCACTCACGGCGAGGTTCTGATTGTTCTGCACCACGCTGAAGCGCTCCAACCCGTGCCGCTCTTGCAGCGCCAGCGCCGTTTCGAGTTGCTGACAGTTGTAGTTGCTGACGCCCAGTGCCCGGACTTTGCCTTCCCGCACAAGAGCGTCGAGTGCTGCAAGCGCCGCCGGCGACTCCGCCGTCGCGTCCCAACGATGAAGATAAAGCAGGTCAATCACCGCAAGACCGAGCCTCTGCAGGCTTTCGTCAACGACGCTGGCAAGACGCGCCGGTTCATACGGCGGCAGAATCTTGGTGGCAAGAGTCAGCGAACCGGCAGCAGGACGACGCGAAGTGATCCATCGGCCAATAATGCTTTCCGACGCGCCTTGCGCGTAAGCGGAGGCGGTGTCGAAGAACATGACCCCGTGCGCATACGCGTGGTCGAGCAGGACATGCGCAGCCGCCTCGTCAATCTCCCGTCCGAACGTCACGCAGCCGAGTCCGATCTGGCTGACTCGCAGACCTGCGGAGCTGATGACGGTGGTCTTCAATGTCGGTCCCAACTCTTGTTCGGCGTCTTCCACTTGATGCGCGCGGCGTAGACGGCGTTGTCGGAGCCATGCTTCATGCACTTCGTGAAGTCGTACGGATTCGGTGGCGTGGTCTGCATCCACTCGGCGACGGTCACCCACGTTTCGTTCGCGCTGACCTCCGTGACGCCGAAGTTGCCCAGCCGCGCGCCGCGCTGCGGCACCAACACGCGCTCGGTGGCGCGGATGACGCACAGCTTCTCCGGATCCACCTGCCCGATGAACAGCGGCGCACGATGGCGGAAAACGTGGTCGTTGTTCGCGCCGCGCCGCGTATAGACGAGGAACAGCGCGTCGTCGTGCGTCACCCAATGCTGTTGCGTGTTGTAGTTGCCCAGGTCGTCGCCGTTGTCCCACGTCCACTTCTTCGGCTCGCAGTAGTGCAGCCCGTCGTCGCTCGTGGAAACATAGCCCGCCTTGTCCTGGCGCAACGTGAGGTAGAACCGGCCGCGGAAGCGTGTCAGCGACGGCTCGCCCAGGCCGCGGTCCGTGTCCAGGGCCAGGTCATTGCCCTGCTCGACGAACGTCAACTTGGAACCGTCGAACCTGCATCGCAGGACGGTGACCTTCGAGAACTTCTCCGTCTCGGCCTTGAAGTAAATCGGCAGCAGGATGTCGCCGTTGGGCAGGTCAAGGCGTTGCACGCATCCCGCGCCGGCGTTGTAGAATTTCTTCGTGTCCGGCATCGTGATCGTGTCCCATGCAGTCCACGTCCGCTTCTGTGGGTCATAGACCGAGTAACACGTCTCACGCCGACGAACCGACATGACCCGGTTGTCCTTGTAACGAACCGTGTGGCCGATACCAAGGAGCTTGCCGGACTTCACGTGCCACTTCGGCCAGAAGTCGCAGGCGCCGACGACGATCCCGTCCGGCTCCTCGCGCCGGCCGAGGGTCGTGGCGTGCTCCAACGGCCCCGACCAAGTCTTGCCGAAATCGTCGGTGCGCATCTCGTTCAGGGCGAAGAACACGTCGCTGCCGGTGAGTTGCAGCTTCTGCATCGTCAACACAACGCTGGGCGGCGTGCCGGGGATCGCTCCCGCGCGCGGATGCACCCAACAGGTCTTTTTGTCGAAGCCGGAGCTGATCGTGTCGAGTTGGATGTCGAAGTTCGGTGCGTCGCCCGCAAGGGAGGCACTACAGAGAATGCTGAGAGCGCAGGGAATGGAGAACCAACTGGCAGCCGTCTTCATGCCCGCTATTTGACCACGGATTCCGCGGATTGCACGGACGAAATCAGAGACCGCCTGTGCACCTGCCGGGTTTTACGGTGTCGTGAGGCGTTCGACGAGCAAGTCTTCGAACGCGCCCAAGTCCTTCCAACTCGCCGCGAACCGGACTTGCTTCGCGCCCGGATCAATGCGCGTGAACCCGTCATCCGTCACGCGCAGACCGACGGTTTCCATCGCGCAAAGTTGCTGCGCAAATGCCAGATAAACCGCCACCGTGTCAAAGAGCGTGCTGCTGCGCGATTCGGCTGCGCTGGGTTGGTCCTTCTTCTTTTGCGCGGCGGCCCAGAGCCGGTAATTCTCGATGATGGCGACGGCCACCGGGGCTTTCGAGTCGCGGACCTTGCGATACTTCTCGCCGGTCAGGCGAATCAACCCGCACGTATCCAGCGGTGTGATCGTCATGTCCCACGGCGCGGTGAAGACCTTTTGGCAGGCCTTGGGGTCGGCTTTGACATTCCATTCCGCGGAGATCTTCTGGTTGCTGCCATAACCGACGCGCACGCTCCCGTGCATGCCGACGAAACGGGCGCGCTCGGCGATGCGCGGCTCGCGCCGAAGCGCCTCGGCGATGTTGGGCACGGGACCAATGCAGATGAGCGTCATCGGCCGGTCCGACTTCATGATCGTGTCAATCAAGGCCTGCACGCCGTCGCTGTGGACCTTGCCCGGATAAGACTTGAGGCTGTAGTCCTTGACCCAGCCGGCCTGCCCGCCCTCGCCCTTGGAACCCATATCGAGTCCCACACCCACCGCGACGTCGGTGCGGCCGGCGCGTTCGAGGAACTTCGCAAGCAACCGCGCGCGATACTCCGCCCGCCCGTAATCGCCCACGACGAGCTTCAGGTCGAGTTCGGGCGACTTTAAGAGCAGTCCCAACGCCCACGTGTCGTCAATGTCATCGCCGATATCCGTGTCGAGGATGACGGGAATTTTGCCACCCGCCGCATCGGCAGCATTGCTGGACGGCGCGATGCCACACAGGCCCGTCAACGCCGCAATGACGAGGGCCGGGAGAGAGAAGTGATGTCGGAGAAACTTGCTATTCATGGTTGCAGAATATTGTCCGTCGCGAATGAGAAATGAAAGTGTGGATTGATGGTTTTCAGCAGTCCTTCGGGGACGAGCGCGCCAATCAAGCCGCGTTGCCTCTGCTCATCGCATTTCAAACGGCCCGATGTCGAAGGCCTGGCCTTGCGGGCGGGGCGTGCCATCGGCGTCGCAGGGGACGAGGGTGCGGAGATCGGCGCCACGGTCGGTGTCAGGAGAACCTTTCGTGGGATGGAAATCGAGTCGTGCGAAGTCGCGGAAAAGCGGCGGCTGGTCCACTCCATGGGACTGGTAACCGCGTTGGGGGAGGTCTTTCAACGGCACTTCAACGTCATCGAGCAGGCAGATGTTTCCGCTCCCGGCAATGAGGTTGTGATCCATCACGAGACCGCTGGCCGCACCACGGGGCGTACTCACGACGGCGCGCTTGACGGTGTTGCGGTAGAAGATGTTGTTCTGCACCTGCGGTCTGAGATTGGCGGTGGCCGGGTCGGATGATTTCGCGCAGATGATCAAAATCAGGTTGGCGACATCGCTGCTGCAAATGAGGTTATTGACCAACCTGCAATCGTGGCTGCCACTGAACAGGACAACGTAGGGGCCGGCGATGTCATGGAAGATGTTGTTTCGCGCGGTGAGCCGGAAGCCTTCGCCGGATTGGCCACCGCTGGTGGCGCCACCGAGGGTGAGCGCGCCGTAGGTGGCCCGCAGGTTGTAGAACTGGTTGCCCTCGACGACAATGTCGGCGCAGCCACCCTTGAGCATGACGCCGTTGGTGCCCTTCTGCCGCGGTGAGCGCACCTGCACGTTGTCGTGGAACCGGCTGTTGCGGATGGCCATCGGGGGCATGCCGGCGGGCTTGGGGCCGTTGCCCGGCGTGGTGACGTCGATGGCGGACTCGCCGAACGCATAGAAGTCGCAGCCGTCCACAATCACGCGGCCGGAGAGTGTGTTGAGCAGATCGCCGAAGCTTTTTCGCAACACGCATTGCCGCAGCTCGACGAATCCGGTGCGGATGACCAATCCATGAAAGCCGGTCTCGAACGTCAGGTTCTCAAAGACCAGGCGCAGGTTGCGGCAACGGTCCTCTTTGTCACGCTCCAGACTGATGAGGTTGCCGCTCGCGCCGGGTCCTCGCACATCGCACAGTTCGATGCTGTCGCCCGGCGGTTCGCCATTAGTGGGGCAGAGATACACACGGTGCTCTCGCAAGCTCGACGCCCACTCGCCGGGGCCATCAATGGCCTCGGGCGGTGTGTCCTCATACCAAGACCGCGTGTTGCCGCAGAACGCGCGCCTCAACGGCACGCCGTGTTGCGTGAGGTTGGTGACTCGCGCGCCGCCGCTGGCTGGCGCGCCGAAGATGGGTTTGCCTGACTTGGTGGTGGCAACCTGTTTCCAGTCAGCGGCAGGGATCGGGCGGAGGTTGGTGATGACGGCCTGTTCGCCTGCGGGTGCCTTGAACACGATCGGGGCGGCCTGCGATGGATCGAGCTTGAGGTCAGACGTGTGGAGACTTCGCGTCACGCGGTAAATGCCGCGGCGAAAGACGACGGTATCGCCGGGTCCGGCAGTACTGAAGGCTTTCAGCGCTGTCCGCCACGGCCGGCTGGCAGTGCCGGGATTGGAGTCGTCGCACGACCCGCCAAGGCTATTGACGTCCACATAGAAAGTGCGGCCGGGACCGACGGGTTCGGCGCCAATAGCGGGGCCGATTCTCGCGATGCAACATGCCAGCAGAAGGCAGAGCGCGCGTTGCACAGTCGAAACGGCCACAAACATCTTCAAGGCCGCCGTCCTTTTCCAGACCATTCCCTGACGGCCTTGCCTGACTTCCAGTCATGGTAGTAGCCGTTCGCGTGCTGGATGATGGTGACGCCTTGATCGTTGGGGATGTTGGCGTTGGCGCCCCGTTCCAACAACAGCCGGCAGATTCCCGGATTGTCTTTCATCAGGGCTTCATGCAGCGGCGTCAGGCGGAACGGACGCGACACGGGATCCAGCACGGCGCCTTTGGAAACCAAAAGATCAGCGATGTCCCGGCGATCGCGCCCGCTTCTCGCGACCAAGTGCAGAGCCGTAAGGTTCTCCCGGGTTGCCGCCTTCACATCAGCGCCTTTGGCCAGGAGCATCTCGACCACCTTCAAGTCGTCCGGTTGCCCTTCATCGCCGCGCGAGACGGCGTAGAAAAGCGGCGGCCACGCGTCGTCAACCGTTGACGTGGCATCCAAATCCTTGCTCCGCTGGTTCACGTCCACGTTCTTTGCCGTGAGCAGCACCGCCATCACGTCCTTCATCCCTTGGCGGGCGGCAAGGTGAAGGGCTGTGAAGCCTTCCTTGACCCGCGGGCAGTTTACGTCCGCGCCTTTCTCAACGAGCATCTTCACCACCGTGGTCAACTCGTCGCCCGGCTTGGCGCCGTCGATGGCGAGGATGATCGTGTTGCAGCCGGATTCCTTCTGTTTCACCGTCGCATCTGCGCCGGCGTCGAGAAACGCTTTGACGATCTCCGGCCCTTTTTGCAGCGACAGCGCAGCCTGAAACGCCTGGCCATCCTTCATGTTGACGATCTTCGGGTTGGAGGCGAGCAACGCCTTCACCTTGTCCACCTCGCCATATTGGGAAGCGTAGGCAAGCCGGATGGATGCCTCTTCGTCGGAGAGTTTCTCGGCGGGCTTGGGCGCGGCGGCTTGTTTGGCGCGGGCGGCTTCTTCCTCTTTGGCCTTTTTCAAATCCGCCATGGCCTTCTGCGTGGCTTCCCCGGCTTTCTGGTTCGCCTCCTGCTCCACTTGTGCCATCGTCTTGCCACCCACTCCAACGACACCTTCGCCGACACGGAAGAGCACAATGGCGGTTGCGTCGGCAGCCGTCGCAGTCATCCGGTATAACCCCGCCGCCAAAGGCTTTTTGTCCAAGGTCTGATCGAGACGGACCTTGTTGGTGCCTTGCGCCATGACAATCGCGGTGCGCGAGCGTGGCTTGACGCTGCCATCGTCGTTGGCGGCAGTGATGTTCAGGATGATCATCTCCGTCTGGGCCTTGATGACGACCTCGGCCTTCGGGTCAACAGCCTCCCGAACGACCGCCGCGGAATCCAGCCGTCCCTCGTCTCTGGCCGGATGGCCTCCGATGCTCAACGGAAATGGCAACTCGACCGCGTTAACGACTTGCGTAACTGCGAGAGCTGCCACGCTTGCGATCCACGCTCTTGTCATCGTCATGGTGATGTCCTCCGTTGGTTTGTCCGCATGGTAACCGCGCACCGGCCTGCTGCAAGCGCCAAAGCTTCGCCATCGAAATCGCATCTACAGTCGCACCAGCTCAATCCACAACTCGTCGTCGTCGCTGGGCCAGTTCATGATCGCATTACCTCCCAAGCATGTGCCGGGCGTAGCGGGCGAACTGGCCTTCGACGCCGCGGCTGTATTGCTCTAGAATCTCGCGCCCGCGTCCTGTGTCGCCGCAATGCACCAACATGCCGGCCACGAGCAGTTCCTTGAAGGCTGCGTTCAGGCTCGTGTCGGGCTTGCTGGTCGCAACGTCGCGCGGAGTCGGCGCGCGTTGGCTGTCCACCGGTTCGATCATCGCGTGGCCGGTGAAACCAGATTCGCTGAGAAGACGCGTCAGCGGTTGTATGGCGACGCGGGGTCGCTTGAACTGCTGCAGCGCCATCGCCACGGCGATGAAGTGCGATAGCTCGCTTTCAGGCTTCAACTGCCGGACTTTGTTGACGATGGCTTCCAAACCTTCCGGAGCGCCGCTGAGACCGAGCGCTATGATAGCGCGGTCGAGTTCGCTGAAGGTGTTGTCCGATTCGCGATGCCACGTGAGGCCGTAGCCCTTGTCCCAATTCACGGCGCCGGCAACGGCAGCGATGAGCGTTGACGCGGCGGCTCGTTCTCGCAGGACGCCGAGAATCTTCGCGTAGGTCAGTTTTCTGCCGGCGTTGGTGGCGTCGTCGTGCGCTTGGCGAAGCAGCGGCATAGCTTGAGCCGAATGCGCCATGACGACGGCGAGGCTGAAGATGGACGGGTCCTCAACGGTCCGCTGCTGTTTGATGCCGCTCGTCATCGTGCCGACATCGGCCACCGCTTGCGCGATCGCTTCCGGGCTCATCGGGCAGGAGTCCTTGTCGGTCAACACACGCGCCGCCAACGCGCCCTTGTCCACGAGTTGCTTCTGGAGTTGTTTGATGGCGATGTCGCGTGTATGGCTGTCGTGGGTCGCGGCCATCGCTGCAGCCAGGCCGGCGGCGTAGCCTTGGTTTTGCAGGTCGGCCTGCATCCGCACCAGCGTCATTGCATCACGCTCGGTGCCAGCGCCAAGACCGGTGACAAGAATACCATCGAGTCCCTTCGGCAACAGGCTGCGATACGGCAGGTCCACGTCGAACGCGGGGCCTTTCATGTCCTTGACCAGCAGCATCGGCGAGGTCGGGAAAGCCGCCGCGTCGAAGTTGCTGTTGTGGTGGCTGATCGTGTCGGGGAACGTGCGGCGGTTCAGGATGTCCGGCGTGGTGAGCATGTAATCCGCGACGATGCGGCGGCGCTCGCGCGAGTCGAGCAACTGGCCGGCGTCGTAATGCTTCGCCTTGCTCATCTGCGCGCGGCACCATGCCATCAGATGCGCGATGTCGAGCACGCTGGTGTCGTCCACGAGCGCGAAACAGGTGTTGTTGGCGTTATCGCCCAGGTTCCGGTGCGGATAACCGGCGAGCTGGACCGACAACATCCCGCCGGGGGCAACGCCGAACTGCGTCTCCGCGCCCGCGCAATCCGCGATGTCGGCGTTGCCGGTCGCGTCAACGGTGGTTTTCGCCAGCACCACGCCGCGCCCGAACGGCGTGGCCACCACGACACCGGTGACACGGCCTTTGTCAACGACGGCGCCGCAGCCGAAACAACCGAACCATATGTCGGCCTTGGCTTTCAGAAGCTCGCGGCGCAACCACTCCGATTTCTGGACGACGCTCCAACCAGCCGACTGCGTCCTGCTCCAGCGATTCGTGCCGCTGATGGCGTCTTCGGCTTCCTTCGTGAAGCCGACGCGGTTTCCATACCAGTAGGAGCCAATCAAACCCGCGGTGCCGACGCCGCCGAGTTCGTCGAGGTATTCCACCACCAGTGTCTTCGCGCCGCTACGGGCCGCCGCGATGGCCGCTGGCGCGCCAGCGGTGCCGCCGCCGATCACAACCACGTCGTATTGGCCCAACAGCGGCAACGCACGCGAGCCCGCTTTGACCACGCCGGCTGTGGCAGGCAAAATCGTCACGTTGCGCGGCTCGCCGATGCCCACGGCCGCCGCAGATTTCACCGGCACCTCTGCAAGCCGGACGTCGCTCGCGTGCGACAGTTTCTTCACTTCACTTGCCGCCGAGCTGCCGATCGCCTCGCCAACAGCCAGCCACGCGAGCGGAGGCATCGTCTGTTTTCGCCCCTCTGCGCTCACGTCGGCAAATGCGCTCAAGACATGCAAACGCGCCACGCTTCCAATCATCGTGTCGCCAGGAATCCAAAAGGCATACTCCGAACAGTCTCGCATCTCCGCACCCGACACTGCGTCCCGCACCGTCTGCTCCGCGCGGGCATATGCCGCAAAACTGGCGTCTCTCATCGGCAGCTTGACGACATACTCGTGAACCTGGCTGCCCGGCTTCTTGCTGGCGGGGTTCTTGTAAACGACGTCCAGCGTGTGCCCGACCAAACCGGGCCGTGACTGCAACGCGCCACCGACCACGACGAAATGAAACTCCCGTTCGCCCGGCACAAACGGACGAAACTTCGCCACCTGCCGCGCCAGCACCGCGTGGCTTGTGGCGTCAATGACGACCTTCGCCGTGATGGCCTGGCTGCCACTGCGGTTGACCATCACCACGCCGCAGGGGCGTTTGTGTTCGTCCACCAACAGGTCCGTCGCCATACATCCCGTCAGAAACCGCACGCCGTGTTTCAGCAGCGCGGCATCGAGCGCATTCTTGACGGTGAGCGGCGTCGTCACGCGGCCGTTGGGGAACAGACTGCGCGCCAGCTCCGATTCCGGCGATTCGCCGGCCTCCAACCAGAGATGCTGTTGGCCGCAGAGATCGTCGCCCAGATACGGCCGCGGCGCGATCAACACGACCTGCGCGCCGCGTTGCGCCGCCGCGCAAGCCGCCGCCACCGCCGCGCTCGATCCGCCGGCCACCACGACATCTGTTTCGTAAAGCACGGGAATGTCACGAATCTGCGCCACAACCTGCGCAGTCGGAGATGCCCCTGCGAGCGCGCAGAGCGCAGTTGCCGCTAGGACGTTACTGACAATCCACGTGTTGATAGGTTTGTTTCTCATGAATCTGCTCACTTGCCGGCGTCGCGCGCCTTGCCCATCACATCGGCGGGTTCTTGCTGCGTCACCTTGTCTGCGCCAGCCAGTTTCACCAAATCCGGCAGGTCGTAGTGCTTCAATGCGCCGTGGACGACGTTGACGGCTTGGTCAAAGGTTTCGGTGGCGCAGACGATGTTTTCCCATGATGCAATCATCTGGCGAAGCGTGACGGTGCGGAAGCTGCCGGGTGCGAGTGCGGCAGCGTGCAGCGCGGGAATGGCGGCCTCGCCGATGGCGACGAGGCGCAGTTCAGTGGGCTTGGCGTCGGTTGGAGAGAAGTCCGTGAGGAAACGAGTCCATGCCTCAACGTCTTCGGTTCTCATGCCGACGAAACTCTTGCCCATGAGGTAGGCGAGGAAAATCTCCTGGTTATCACGGCCGAAGCGGCCGTAGCCGTAGTCGCGTTTGTCGTGGCCGGTTTCCGTCTCGCCAATCCCGCGCAACTCGGCCGCGAGGACGATGTGGCCTTGTTTCACGAGCGCCTCGATGGGGCCGCCGGGGGCGGCATCCTGCGCCATGCTGGCGCCGTGCAGATATAGCGTTGCGGGACCGGCGGGTTTCGCGGGAACGAAAGCTAGCGCGGGCAAACGGAGCCGCTCGTCAACGGTGAGGACGAGTTTGTGAATGGCGTGGCCATCGCGCTCGATCTTCGCGATGGTTTCAACCTTTGGCGCGGCCAAAGCATCGAGTGGCCGCGCTCCGATCGTGTCGCGCACGAGCTTGCGTTTGTCGTCGTCGGAGAAGCTGCTCCACTTCCCGGCGCGCCCCTTTTTCAGCGATGCGGCGAGGCTGGCGTTGATTTGAAACACGGAGCGCTCGCCGGGCATGAGCAGCACCTGGCCGTTCGGCGTGCATTGAAGCTGTTCCTGCGTCCAATCGGGCGCGTTATAGGCGCGGAGTTGGTCGTCGGTCATCGTGTCGGGCAATGAGTCCACTTCGCGGATGAGCTTGTCCTTGCCGAGCAGCCAGCGGCTCATCCAACGCGCCACGGCCTCGCGCAATTGGATGGTGAACCCGTGAGGCGCGTCGGGCGCGACGATCTCGACGCTCTCCGAATGGCCGATGCGCGAGCAGAAGCGCTTCGCATCGAGGAACACCTCCCAGGTGCCGCGGAAGTCGAAGGTCGCGTCGCGCGTGCCGGCACAGATGAGTGTCGGCTTCGGCGCGCGCATGATGCAGTAGTCGGCCTCGTCCATGCCGAACGCGATCTGGCCGAAGATGTTTTGCTCGCCGTCCTGCGGCCCCTTGCTGTCGATCAGGCGGCGGAACGTGGTGAGGTAGCAACCAGGCGCCGCCGCGACGATGCGATCATCCAGCGCCATGAGATACGCGGTCTCGGTGCCGCCGCCGGAGTTGCCCGTGCAACCGATCTTGTCGGCGATGATGTCTTTCCGGCTTTGCAGGTAGTCAATAGCCCTCATGCCGTCCCAGATGCGATACTGTGCGATGTTGCCGCCAAGCAACGCGCAGCCAAAGCCCATCATCGTGTGCTCGATGGTGCAGAGGAAACGTACGTTCGGATGCGGCACTTGCACGTATTTGGCGTCCTCGAAGACCTTGCGCTGCTGCGTGAGGTCGAGCATCTGGTAACGTTCGCCCTGGCCCACAGGGTCGTAACACATCGCCACCATGCCATGCTTCGCGAGCAGGATCGAAGCGCGCTGATACTGGCCCACCGCTTTGCCGTCATGGCTGTGACCGCACGGCACCAGCACCGCCGGCCAGGGTGGTGGCGAGTCCGGCAGGTAAAGGTTCGCCGTGACATGGAATCCCGGCCGGCTCTCGAACATGATCTTTTCCAAACGATAGCCCTTGCCCTTTGCCGTGCCAACGATGCGCGCATTCAACGGCGTGCGCTCCGGCAGGCCCCCGATCTGCCGCAGGAAGAACTCGCGCCGCTCTCGCTGCCATGCGCGGCATGCCGCCTCGCTCTTGATCATTTTTTCGAACGCTGCGCTGCGCTGATCCACCTGCCGGTAAAACTCGTTCTTCAGCCAAAGCTCAAACTGCTTTCCCGGCGCGACACCATCGGCGGAGGGTTTGAGCACGGTGAGGTCTTCAGCGGCGAAACCAGTGACACAGAGGACACCAAAGAATGCGAAGAGGACTTTTGTTCTCATGTTCATTATTTCCGGATGGGAGGGATTCCAACAACCACCTCCGCGCTCGTTGCCGTTGGTGAAATGCAGCCGTCGCGACCCACCGCGGCGACCTCGAAGCGATACGTGCCACCGAGCGAGAGCACGCGGCCAAGCTCCAACTGCGTGCCGGCATCGCGCGTCTGGATGGGAGCGTAGGGGAAGACTTCGGTTTCCTTGTTCGCCTCGGAAGGCTTGATGAGGATGGGCGTGATCAGGTAGTGCGCCACGTTCGCCGCGCCGGCTGAAGGCTTCCAGGAAACGCTCACGTTGGTTCCGCCAACCGTGACGTCCGTCGGAGGCGGCAGCGAGCTTCTTGCCGCGGGAACATTCCTGCTGATCGTCACGTGCGAGCATTGGATGCAAGCGCTGGCAGGTGTGAACACGAGCAGCTGGTCCGGCCCGATGCTGATCATACTGGTGTTGCCGCCGCTCTGGCTGGTGATGACAAAGCCATCGCTCCATTCACGGCCGGTGCCGTCATGCGAAAGGTAGATGCGGCAGTGGTTCTTCGAGTGTGCTGTCAGCAGCACGAGCACGCCGTTCGGAAGCAAACACAGGCCCGGCATCTTGCCCGCAACGATTCGATTCTGCGGGCCGGCGAGAACTCGCTCCACCGCCGACCATGTGATACCGCCATCCCTGGACCGGGCTGCAACGAGCGCGGATTGCGCCTTGCTTCCGGTGCGCACGACCGCCAGCAACGAGCCGTCCGATGTTCGCGCCACCGTTGTTTCCAACCATGGCGCCGTCAACGGCGCACCGCACGCGCCCATGGCCATCGCGGTGGTGATAGTCGAAGCAACGTTCCAGTTTCGTCCACGGTCGCCCGACCTGAGCAGCAACGCGCGGCTGCCCGCCTTGCTCCACGAGTAGGCCGGCATGAACATCGTCCCGTTCGCATCCTCGAAAATGTGCGGCAACGGCCGGGCGATGACACCGACGTCGGTCGGGCAATGAATCTTCGCCGGCTCCGTCTGCCAGGTCTTGCCCCGATCTTTCGAGATGCCGACAACGTTTTCGCCCACTGCGGTCGCCGGGTTCGCAAGAACATTCTTCCGATCCGGCACCGTGCGAATGCCCAGTGTGATCAAGTCCCCGTTGCACAGCCGATCCTGCCACATATCCACCATGCCGGGGATCGGCGAGTTGTCCGGGCCTGCTTTCCATGTCAGCCCGCCGTCATCTGAGCAGCTCAAGCCGGTGCCGCCGGATTTTCCCCAGTCATCGGGATGGCTCGGATAGATGAGCGCGATCCTCCCGGCAGTCTTCGCGCCGTGGGCGGCGTCGTACACGGCCGCCCAACCCGACCCCGTGATTCCCTGCCGCTTGCACGCCGTCACCATCGGCGCGACCCTGACCTGCAAGTCGGCAGCGTGAAGCGAGGCCAGCGGAGCCAGCAGCAGAACAACGAGGGTGACACAGACGTCTGGTTTCATGGCCGCGTGAAGAAGTTCGTCGGTAGATACAGTGACCACACCTCGCTATTCAGCGGGCGCGCGTGGCCGCCGGCAATCCAGAGCTTGTCTTTGAAGACGAAAACAGAATGCTCATGCCGCGACTTCCAGCAGGTTTTCGTTTCGAGCTGCTGCCACGTCTTGCCGTCTGCGGAGTGCCAGACATCGCCGAAGTTGTCCTTTTCCTTCGCCCAACCGCCGAGCACCCACATGCGGCCGCGATACACCGCTGCAGAGAACCACAGGCGCGGATGCCACGGGGCGGCTTCGGTTTCGCATCTCCAGTGCACGCCATCGGCGGAGGACCATACGTCATTCTTCGAGTGATACGCGGGAACGTAGTTGCCGCCACCGAAGACGTAGATTCTGTCGTTGAGCACGACGGCCTGATGATAAGCGCGCGGCGACCAACCCGCTTTCGCGGTCTCCAGTTTCCATTCCCTGCCATCGGCGGAGGACCACACGTCGTTTTTTAGGTTGCTGTCGTCGCCAAAGTAATAGTTCTCCGTTCCGCCGAGTATCCACATGCGGCCGCGGAACTCCACGGTGGCGGCGGCAATGCGCGGCGACCAACCGGCGGCGGTCGTGGCCTGCTGCCAGTTCGCGCCGTCGGTGGACCACCAGACCTGATTGCCCGCTGAGTGACCCGGCAGCCGGCCATTATACCAGCCGCCCATCATCCACATGCGGTCCTTGAAGACGATGTTCATCGGCAGATCGCTGTGAATCCACGGCGCGCTTTTCGTGACGAGGTCCCACGCGTGCCCATCGGCCGATGACCACACGTCGCGCGGCGGAGCCTCGGTGGATTTGAACCAACCGCCCATGATCCAGAGCCGGTCGCGGAATACAAACTCGCCCTGGGAATCGCGCGGCTGCCAGCCTGCGGCCTTGGTTTCAAGCACCCAGTCCGGGGCGGCGCGGTCTTCCGCCAAAACCGCGCTGCCCGCAATGAAAGCAGCGCAGAGAAAAAGGCAACAACCCTTTTCGAAGCCGCATCCATGCAGTTGCCGCGGCCCCTCACCCTGACCCTCTCCCCATCGGATGGGGAGAGGGAAACGGTTCACGCCACTTCGAACGCATGCACCACCATTCAGTGAATCACGCTG
>JACRJX010000027.1 GCA_016235595.1 Verrucomicrobiota bacterium | reverse complement strand
CATCTATGAGGACGGGAGCGGGACGAAGACGCTGAGGGGCGTGGCGGGCGAAGCGATCACGGAGTTCAACAAGGACGGCTACGGGCTGGCGAACGTGTTCCTGGACAACGGCGGACAGATTGTCTTTGTGCCGGAGCCTTCAACGGGTGTATTGATGGGGCTGGGTTTGGCCGCTCTGGCTGGTTGGCGCCGCCGTCGTAAGCACGAGCGGTGCAGCTAGCAGCCGGGGCGCGCGGGATGCGCGCGACGGCACGGCATGGGTGCGAGAACTGGCCTCGACGGCTGGCAGACGGCTGTCAGGGCTATATATGTGGTAGTCAAGGCACAGGGTTTGATGACCGATATAGACAGAGAGCGAGCGCATCATGGCAACGCCTGAATCAAGCCCAAACCGCCAGGAACTGGTGGATGTCCAAGGGTTCGAGCTTTTCGAACGCCTGGGTGAGGGGACCATGGGCGTGGTGTTTCGCGCGCGGCACCTCTTTACCGACCAAATTGTCGCCCTCAAAGTGCTCTATCCGATTCTCGCGGGCAATCTCACCTATCTGGCGCGATTTCGGGCCGAGGCTGAGGCGGCGACCCACCTGAGCCACCCGAATCTGGTGCGCGTGTTCGGCTACGGCCAGCGCGGCTTGACACATTTCATCGCCATGGAATACGTCGAGGGGATGAATCTCCGCGAGCTGCTGCGGCGCGAAGGCGCCTTGAGCGAGGCCACCGTGGCCGCCATCGGCATGTGTGTGGCCTCGGCCCTGCACTACGCGTGGGAAACTGTGCGGCTCATCCACCGCGATGTGAAGCCGGAAAACCTGCTCGTGGCCGAGGATGGCCGCCTGAAACTCTGCGACCTCGGCATCGCCAAGCGCATGGCGAGCAAGCCTGGGGACGCGCCGTTAACGCGAACCGGCTACATGCTGGGCACGCCTCACTACATTGCGCCGGAGCAGTTGAAAGGCGCCAAGGAGCTGGATTGCCGCGTGGACATCTACTCGCTTGGCGCGACGCTGTTCCACGCTGCCACTGGCCAGACGATCCACACTGCTGAAAACGAGTTCAGCCTGCTGATGAAGCAGGCGACCGAACCCGTGCGGGATCCCCGCGACGCCATGCCCGGGATGAATCACGATTTCGCCAACCTGCTTCTCCAGATGCTGGATCTCGACCCGGCCAAGCGGCCGCCGGATTGGTGCGCCGTGTATGACGCCCTGTTTGACATCTACCAGAAACTCAACGCAGCGAAGACCTCCGCCCATATCCGCATCTCCAAATCTGGCGGAAGCGAACCCAAACCAACCCAGCCCACGGCATGAACTGCTTGCATATCAAATTACCCGACGGAACGGCGCGGAAGATCGCGCTGGGCTCGCGACCCAAGGTCATTGGCAGCGACGAGAATGCGGACGTAATTCTCGAAGACACGACCGTGAGTCGCTATCACTGCACCGTGGCCGTGTCTCCCAATGGGATTCACGTCCAGGACCTTGCCTCAACCACGGGCACGCGCATCAACGGCCGTGCCGTCACCAGCGGCATGCTCGTGAACGGCGATAAACTGGACGTGGGACCGTTCACTTTTGTTGCCGAATGCACGGTCACCGCCGGTTTTGGCACCGCCATCCGCCTTGTGGAGGAGCAGTTCGCCGTCGGCAAAGGCTTTCAGACCTTCCTCGGCGAAATCGCCGCCGAAGGCCAGGCCCCGCCCCCGACTCCAAAGCCCTCGAAACCCGACGACGCCGGCGCAAAACCGTAGCGCCATCAGGGTCGGCCGCTGGCCAGGGCTGTCGTTTGAAGGAAGCGTCGGTATTGTCCCGGACAGGCCTCGCCGCCAAGGCATTGCTTACGAATCTAAACCCGATGAAATGATGGTCAGTAGCCACCGTTTCAGGGGCTTGAGTTCAATTCACGGTTGCGCTAAGAACACCCGGCACATGCATATCAAGGACATACTGGCGAAGGAGAAGAATTGCTTCAGTTTTGAATTCTTTCCGCCCAAGGACGAGAAGGGCGCGGAGCTGCTTTTTACGACGATCAGCGAATTGGTGCCGCTGAAGCCGTCGTATGTCAGCGTCACGTATGGCGCGGGTGGCTCGACGCGGGAGTTGACGCACGATCTGGTGGTGCGCATCCAGCGTGAGACGAGCCTGACGGTGGTGTCGCATTTGACGTGTGTCGGTTCGACACGGGATGAGATACGCGCCATCCTGACGAAGTATCAGGCCAGCGGCATCGAAAACATCATGGCGCTGCGCGGCGACCCTCCGGCCGGACAGGCGGCATTTGTGAAAACCGAAGGCGGGTTTGGCAGGGCGGCTGAGTTGGTGGCTTTTGTGAAGGAGCATTTCCCCAAGATGGGCATCGGCGTGGCCGGCTATCCCGAAGGTCACGCAGGGACGCCCAACCGGCTCAAGGAGATCGACTACTTGAAACAGAAGGTGGACCAGGGTGCCGACTATGTCTGCACGCAGCTCTTCTTCGACAACCACGACTTTTACGATTTTTGCGAGCGGTGCGAATTGGCGGGCATCAAGGTGCCCATCATCGCTGGCATCATGCCGGTGGGGACGCGCAAGGGTATGTTGCGTATGGCAGATCTCGCTCTGGGATGCCGGCTGCCCGCCAAGTTGTTGCGGGCCGTTTCGCGCGCGCAGAACGACGAATACGTCGAGAACGTCGGTGTGCACTGGGCCGCCGAGCAGGTGCGGGACCTGATCGATCACGGCGTCAAAGGTATTCATCTTTACACGTTGAACAGATCGAAGGCCACGCGGCGCATTTACGAATCGCTGGGCGTTACGGACTCAATACAGTTGGGCGCGTAAACATTGTGATGATAAGTGGTTAAAGCCTGGTGTTTTGATGCCAGAAACTGTTTGCCTCGATGCGCGGGGCCAAGGAGTATGCAGACATGACCAAGAACCGATTTTCAAAAATGAAAACCATCATGTTGACCTTGAGTGCTGTTGTCGTTGGAGCATCGCTTTGTAACACGGAGGCAGCGGCTGCGGAGCGCCTTCGTCGTGTCGTGGTCTGGTCCGAATGCACGGCGCCGAAGAATATGTATCCCAACGACATCAACGGCGCCGTCGCAGATACGCTGAAATTACTGAAAGGCTGGGAGGTCATCACCGCGAACCTTGAGCAGCCTGACCAGGGCATAAGCGACGAGCTGCTCAAGAGCACTGACGTGTTGGTGTGGTGGGGCCACAAAAAGCACGGCAAGGTCAACGACGACCTGGTCAAGCGCATCGTCAAGCGCGTCAAGGAGGATGGCATGGGTTTCATCTCGTTGCATTCCGCGCATTACGCGAAGCCGTTCAAGGCAGTCCTGCTGGAGATCGCCAATCCGAAAGACGAGGAAATGCAGAAGCGGGTGGGCAGTTGGGGCGCGTATAAGTGCGACAGCGCGGTCAAAGTCATGGTGAAGGATGCGGATCATCCGATCTGCAAGGGCGTGGAGAAATGTTTCGACCTCGGCGATACCGAGCGCTACGGCGAGAAGTTCATCGTGCCGGAACCGGAGGCAGTGCCGTTCGATTGCGAGTATCGGTTCCCGGATGGCCACACGGAGAAGGCACGGCACGGGCTCTGCTGGACGGTGGGCAAGGGGAAGGTGTTCTACTTCCAGACCGGCCACGAAACCTGCAAGCACTACTACGAGCCGAACGTGCAGCGGATTCTGCGCAATGCGGTCGAGTGGGCAGCGCCGAAGAAGTAGGCGCCTCCGTTCTCCGGCGTTCGCGGGTCAGACTCAACCCTATAGCGTCCACGGGGCGCGCATGGCACGCGACCGCATCCGGTTGGCGCTGTCGTCGTTGACGAACTCTTCCTTCGCCGGGTTCCATTGCAGCTTGCGGCCCAGCTGCATGGCGGCGTTGCCGATGTGCATCACCGACGCGCAGCGGTGGCCGATCTCGGCCGGGAAATACGGATCACGGCGCGACTTGACGCAATCGAGGAAGTTGCGGTGCTCGCCGCCGGGACAGGTGTAGAGGTGTGTCTCTTCAGGGCGGATCGTGCTGATGAGGATGCTTGGCGAACTGGTTTCAAGCGGCCCGATCCATCCCTTGTTACTGACCCATCCATCGGTGCCTTCGAACCGCAACCCGACACCACCGGTTTCGATGAACATCTTCACGCCGCTGGCGTAGGTGTATTCGAGATGGCATTCGGTCGCTGTGTTGTAGATGCCGCTGGTGGGGAATTCGCCTTTGCCTTCGACCGTCACGGGGCCGCTGCGCTCGGTGTTGTTGCCCCATTGGGCGGTGTCCACGAGATGCATGCCCCAGTCGGTCAGGATGCCGCCGGAGTAATCGTAGATCCATCGGAAGTTCCAATGACAGCGCGCCGCGCAGTAGGGCGCCCACGGCGCAGGACCGAGCCACATCTCGTAGTCCAACGTGGGAGGCACCGGTTCCGGTTGCTGCTGTTCAAGGGGGATGTTGCGGCCGCCGCCGGAGGGCAGTCCGACATGGATGGTTCTCAATTTGCCGATCCTTCCGTTGCGCACCAGCTCGGCCATGCGGTGATAGACCGGCAGCGAACGGTCTTCGGTCGAGGTTTGGAAAATCACACCGTGCCGCTTCACAGTGTCGCTAAGAATGCGCCCTTCCTCGATGGTCAGGGTTGGCTTTTCGCAGATCACGTCTTTGCCGGCCCGGATGGCCATCAGCGAGATCGGCACGTGCCAGTGGTCGGGCGTGGAGATGCAGATGGCATCGATGTCTTTGCGCGCGATGACCTCGCGGAAATCACCATAGGTGACGCAGTCGGTGTTGCCGTATCGCTGGTTCACGATTTCCCGCGCCTTCAGGCAATGGTCGCTGTCCACGTCGCACACGGCGACGATCTGCGCGTCGGCATTGGCCAGGAAACTTCGCATGTTCATCGCGACACCGTGGCCGCCGACGCCGATCATTCCGAGGGTGACGCGATTCGATGGCGCCGGCTTGGCGGAAGCACCGAAGACTGATGCCGGCAGAATGCACGGCGCTGCAGCGGCTGTGCCGAAGACGGCTGTCTGTCTCAGGAAATGGCGGCGGGAAATCATGGTGTCACTCCTTCATGGCGGCTGCCGAGAGTTTCTTCCAACCTTCGATCGAGTGTTTCAAATTCTCGTGGGCGCTGCCCAGGATGCCGTAGTGCTGCAAACCGATGGGGCCGGTGTAGCCCATTTTCACCAGCCGGCGGAGCACTTGCGCGACGTCGTAGGTGCCGCAGTCCAGCGGCTGGATCAGCGCCTTCCAATCCTTGCCGTCGACATCCGCGCCGTTGATTGAGACGCAGAACAGGTATGGCTGCGCGGCCTTCAGCGTTGCGTCCAGGTCCTTGCCGTCCACCTTCAGCCAGTGGCAGAGATTGAACGTGAGGCCGAGGTTCTTGCAGCCGGCCTTTCCGGCGAGCCGCGCGGCATCCTCGACGCGAGCGACGTAGAAACCCGTGTGCGGATACATCGCCACGCGCAGGCCGGCCATCTGGGCGAAGCTGGCGATGTCGCGCAAAGCCTTGACCGCCGCGTCGTCATCGTCAGTGCTGGAGGGTGCGCGCCCTTTGTCGGTGACGTAGAGCCAGAGCATGGTGTCGCGCCCTTTGAGCGCGGCTGCAACTTCCTTCAACGATGTGACCGAGGCTTCGATGGCGTCGAGACGCAGCGGCACGTAGAGGGCGAACATCTTCAACCCGGCCTTGTCGAGCGCTGCGAACCACTGCCGTAGGTCGTCCAAGCCGTGGTAGATCGGCCCGATGCCGGCGAACCCGAGTTCCTTGATCAGTGCCACTTGTTCTTCGGGCGTCTTATGCATCGCGTCGCGTGTGCCGGTGTCCATCGCGAAGAACGGGTTCGGCAGTGACTGGCCGGGCGCGGCGGCGGTCATGACAGCAAACGTGACGGCTGCAGCAGTCAGGGGTTTCCAGTTCATGATGTTGCTCCTCCTTGTGTGACTATTTCGCAGTCGCGAGCCGTGCGGAATACTCACGCCACGTTTTCATGGACTCAGCAAGATGTTCCTTCGTATCGCCGCGGATGCCGAAGCATTGAAGACCAATCGGTCCTTGGTAACCGAGTTCTTTCAGTGTCCTCAACATTCCGCAAACATCGAACGAGCCGCGGCCGAGCGGCTGGATATAGTTCGACCAGCCGGGCTTCTCGTCGCGCTCATCGGCGCCGTTGATGGACACCGCCCAAAGTCTCGGCAAGGCCCGTTTCAGCAAGGACTTATAGTCCCGACTTGTGTCCGCTCGCAGCCAGTGACAGAGGTTGAACATGCAACCGACGTTGGGGCGATCCACTTTTTCCGCGACACGCACCGAATCTTCGATCCGCTCAATCCAGTCTTTGACGTGCGGGTAGAGCAACAATTGCGAACCGGAGTCACGCGCAAGGTCAGACATCTCGCGAAGAATTTCCACGGCGCGTGCATCGGCAGTGGCATCGGAAGGTTTTTGGCCGCTGATGAGAAGACAGAATTGCACGCCACGGCCTTTGACGAGCGCCAGCACGTCTTTGAACTGCGGATCGTAGGCGGGTTTGCCGGGCGCGAGGTCTACCTTCATCGTGATCTGGAACAGCTTCAACCCGGCGTCATCGAGCGTCTTCAACCGCTCGGCGACCTTGTCCAGCCAAATGTGACCCACGCCGGCGTAGCCGAGTTCCTTGAGCATGTCGGCCTGTTCCTTGAACGTCCGTTTCTTGGAGTCGTGCCAGTCGATGCAGAAGGGGAAGAACGGATTGGGTAACAAGGCCGGGGTGGATGGGGCGGCAGCGCGAACGGGGCAGGCGGTGAATGTCAACAGAACAAGGGTGATGGTTCTCGTCAGGTGTTTCATGGCTTCCTCAGTGTCTCATCCAATGGCTGACAAAAGACGCGGCAAGTCTGAACTCCGTTGCCGGTGCCGTCAATCTCAAGCTGCGGCGTATTGGTCCACGGCAGGCGACGGAAGCGAAAACGGTCGGGACGCAAAATGGTTAAACTTGGACGCAATCTGGCGTTGGCGTGAAGTGTTGGCTTGGATACTCTGCGGCCAGAGTTGCAATGAATGTGAATCATGCAAACAGGAATCGTCTTATGAAGTCCCACCCCTCTGCCATTGGTCTTTGGCTCATCTGCGGCGTGCTATGGAGTGCCGGTGACCTCTTTCCCGCATCCGGAGCCGAGCAAACCGCGCACGTGGTCGTTCATGCGGACAAACGCGGCCATGCCATCGCGCGGACGCTATGGGGCATCTTCTTTGAGGACATCAACCTCTCTGCCGACGGCGGTATTTACCCGGAACTGGTGCGCAACCGCTCGTTCGAGGACAACGAGAAGGTGGCGGAGTATTGGTCGCTGGCCACCAATGGCGTCGGGAAGGCCGAGTGTGCGATTGACGACAGTCTGCCTCTAAACCCGTTCAATCGGCGCAGCCTTCGCTGGAACATCAGCGAGCCAACCGCGTGTCTTGTCAACGAGGGTTACTACGGCATGGCAGTGGCCAAGGATGCCGAGTACCGCCTCTCGCTCGCCGCTCGCTCGACGAACGGTTTCACCGGCCCGCTCAGTGTCGCCATCGAGACCAAGGGCGGCCAGACACTCGCGCGGGGGAAAATTGAGGGCATCGGCAACGGCTGGAAGACGTTCACGCTCGATCTCAAGGCGAACGCAACCGACTCGCAGGCGCGGCTTGTGATCAGCGCGGCGGCACGGGGCACTGTCTGGCTCGACATGGTTTCGCTTATGCCGAAGAAGACGTGGAAGGACCACGGCTTGCGCCCCGATCTTTGCGAGATGCTTGCGGGATTGAAGCCGTCGTTTGTTCGTTTTCCCGGTGGCTGCTGGGTTGAGGGTGAAAACATGGCGCGGATGTATCATTGGAAGAACACCATCGGCGACGTGGCACATCGCATCCCGCTCTGGAATATCTGGCAGTACAACGCCACGCATGGGCTTGGCTTCCACGAGTATCTCCAGTTGAGCGAGGACCTCGGCGCGGAGCCGCTCTTCTGTATCAACGTCGGCATGTCGCACAAGGAAGTCGTGCCGATGGACCAGATGGGCCAGTGGTTGCAGGATGCGCTCGACGCCATCGAATACGCCAACGGCTCGACCAACACCGTCTGGGGCGGCTTGCGCGCCAGAAACGGCCACCCCGCGCCGTTCAACATGAAGTATCTGGAGATCGGCAACGAGAACGGCGGCCCGGCGTATCACGAGCGCTGGCCGCTGTTCGTGAACGCGATCAAGGCAAAGTATCCGCAGATGGAACTTATCGCGAACGTCTGGGGCGGCTATCCGACCAACTCCGCGCCTGGCATCATCGACGAGCACTATTACAACACGCCGGAGTTTTTTATGGCGCAGGCCGGCAAATACGACACATACGACCGCAAAGGCCCGAAGGTCTTCGTTGGCGAATATGCCGTCACGCGCGACTGCGGCCTCGGCAACCTGCGCGGCGCGGTCGGCGAGGCGGCGTTCATGACCGGCATGGAGCGCAATTCCGACGTCGTCATCATGGCCAGCTACGCACCGCTCTTTTGCAACGCGAATCACAAACGCTGGCCCATCAACCTCATCAACTTCGACGGCGCGCGCGCCTTCGGCCTGCCGGGCTACTATGTGCAAAAGATGTTCAGCGAGCACCGCGGTGATGTCACGGTGCCGCTCGACGTGAAATCGCCCGCGATGGACCCGCCTGCGCGGGCTGGCGCGGTTGGCGTTGGCACGTGGGCCACACAGGCGGAGTTCAAGGACATCAAGGTGACCGGCAAGGACGGCCGCGCACTCTTCGAGAGCGATTTCAGCAAGAACTTGCAGGGATGGAAGACGCGCAACGGCAAATGGCAGGCCGCCGACGGCGTGTTGCGCCAGACGAGCAACAACACTGACGCGCGCGCTACGGTCGGTGACGTCAAGTGGCGCGACTACACGCTTTCGCTCAAGGCGCGCAAGCTCGGGGGCTCGGAAGGATTCCTCATCCAGTTCCAGGTCCAGCGGGACAAGGAGAAGAGTTGGTGGAATCTTGGAGGGTGGGGCAACAAGCGCCACGGCCTCGAAGTACCCGGCATCCACGCCGAGCACGTTGATGGCGCCATCGAGGCGGGCCGCTGGTATGACGTCAAGATCGAGTGCTTGGGCGCGCACGTTCGCTGCTATCTTGATGGCAAGCTCATCCATGATGTGTCGCGCGAGCCGTTGCAGTCGCTGTACGCCAGCGCCAGCCGTGTCGAGAAGACCGGCGAACTCATCCTGAAAGT
Organism: Verrucomicrobiota bacterium; assembly: GCA_016235595.1. Taxonomy (GTDB): domain Bacteria; phylum Verrucomicrobiota; class Verrucomicrobiia; order CAIQCK01; family CAIQCK01; genus CAIQCK01. The sequence goes on along the minus strand of JACRJX010000027.1, from coordinate 18,962 downwards.
CGTCAACGCCAACACCCAGCCGCTGGCTACCGACGTCAACCTCAAAGGTCTCTCAAAGGTGAATACTGCGACCGCTATCGTGCTGACCTCCGCCAGCGGGCTCGACGAGAACACGCTCGTCGAGCCGACCAAGGTTGTGCCGAAGACCGAAACGCTAAACGTGGCCGGCGCGGCATTCCGCCACACCTTCCCCGGTAACTCGGTGACGGTGCTGCGATTGAAGTGATCAAAGCGACTCTGTCTCGACATTCCTTCAACGCGCGGGTCCATCGTGGCTGCGTCACACCCAACAGGTACCGCTCCGTCGATGCTGACGGCGATTATTCTGGAATGTGGGAGGGGCCTTAGTGCCCCGACTGTGCTGTTACGCAGAAGCCCCGCTTAGGAGTCGGGGCGCTGAGGCCCCTCCCACATTCACAACCTGCCGCGCCCATCCATGTTCGCGCAGTGTGACGAATGACGGGCGCGGGTCAATGGCTGGGTTTGAACGCGCAAACTTGAAGAAACGGTCTGTAGATTTTCTTGTGGCACACGGACAGCGGGCGATGGCAGGCTGGCGGGCGTCATGAACAGATTCATCGTCTTCTTTTTCTCCGTCACGATGCTGATGCCGTTGCCGCTGACTTTAGCGGCGGGGGCGGATGACGAGGTGTTGCTCTTCTCGTTCTTCAGCGGGAACGGCGAGGCAGGCACCTATCTGGCTTGGAGCGAGGACGGTTTGCATTTCCAGCCGCTTAATGACGACAAGCCGATTTTCCCGCCCTCGTCGTGGCCGGAGCAGAATCTCACGCGCGATCCCTCCATCATCTATCACGACGGCAGGTTTCACGCCGTCTGGACCACGGGTTGGAAAGGGCGCGTCTTCGGCTATGCGGAGTCGGCCGATCTCGTGCATTGGTCCGAGCCGTTGAAAGTGCAGCCGTTCCCGGATGCCGTGGCGGCCGAGGACCAGCCGCGGAACGTCTGGGCGCCGGAGATTCATTGGGACCCGGCACAGAAGAACTACGCGATCCTGTTCTCCACGACGACCGACCGCGAGAGCCGCAACGGCGACGGCAGCAACAACAACGGCAAGGACGGCAACGATCACCGCATCTACATCACGCGCACGGCTGACGGGAAGACGTTCTCGCCGGCGAAATTGTTCTTCGACCAGCATTTCAGCGTCATTGACGCGCAGATGACGGTGGATGGCGACCGGTGGGTGATGGCGCTCAAGCACGAGCAGGAAATCCCGCTCGGCGGCAAGAACCTGCGGCTGACGTTTGCGCCGCTCGATCTCTCGAAGCCGTGGTCGCCGGTGAGCGCGCCGGTGTTCGGCCCCGGCTCGCCGATTCGCCCGCACGAGAAGGTCGAGGGCGCCTGTCTGGTGAAATGGAAAGGGCAGTGGCATCTCTATACCGACGCCTTCGCCAACGGCCATTACTCGATGACGACCTCGCCCGACTTGAAAACATGGACGGACCGCACAGGCGAACTGGTGCTGCCGCCGAACAATCCGCGCCACGGCACGATCTTTCGCGCGCCGCGGTCGGCGGTGGGATTTCTGAAACCGGGGGCGGCTTCCTGCGGCAAGGACGCGATTGACAGTGCGACGCTCGACCGTTGGTCGGCGCCGTATCGCGGCTGGCATTACTGGCCGGACCACGTGATACCGGCGCGGCCCGTCATCGGGTCGGTCACCAACCTCCTCGGCACGGATGTCCCGACGGTCTATCAGGTGCCGGGCAGCGACAAATACTACATGAGCTTCATCGGTTTCGACGGGCTTGGCTACCAGTCGTTCGTGGCGGAGAGCGATGACCTCGTCCACTGGGGCAACTACCGGCTCGCGATGGGGTTCGGCCCGGCCAACGAGTTCGACCACGGCGGCCGCGTCATCGGCGCGTTCCTCTACGAGAGCTACGATATCAAAGCGCCGCGCCTGCTGAAGAAACGCGACGGCAAATTCTGGACGCTCTACGGTGCTTATCCGCGGCAGGGCGGCTATGAGCTGCGGCCCGGCTACGAGGGTGTGGCGGTGAGCGACGACGGCCTGATGTGGCGGCGCGCGAAGGACCAGCCGATCCTCTCGGTCCACGATTCCGATTGCGCCGCGTGGGAGAAAAGCTGCATCTACCAGCCGTGGCTCGTCGAGCATCGGGGGAAGTTCTTCGACTTCTACAACGCGGCCAATGGCGGCATCGAGCAGATGGGCGTGGCGTTCTCGAACGACCTGTTCAACTGGACGCGCCATCCCGGCAACCCAATCGTGCGCAACCGCGCAGGCGGCTACGACGAACGGTTCAGCTCCGACGGCAAGGTCTTCAGCGACGGTGACCACTGGACCATGTTCTACTTCGGCGTGGGCCGTGGCGGCGCGCACATCATGGTGGCATTCTCGCGCGATCTGGTGAACTGGACCGCCCATCCCGAACCGCTCTACAAATCCGGCGGCAATCCCAGCGGCCTCGACAAGCAATTCGCCCACAAGATCGGGCTTGTCTACAACCCGAAGAACGACACCTTCTACATGTTCTACAACGCCGTGCCCGGAAAGAAGGACGCCACCGGGGGCCGAGGCATCGGCCTCATCACGAGCAAGCCGCTGGCACGATGAGGCGGCGTGCCGACGGGTTGCCAGGTCCGCAACTGTTCGGTGCGGAAGAAACCGTTGGCGTGATCTACGCCTTCAGTTCGGGAATGGAAATCCACTTCCGCTTCTTCCACGACTCGACGCCTTTTTCGGCGAGCTGAACACCCTTGGCGCCCTCGAGGAGGGACCAGCGGAACGGCTCATTCTTCACGACGTGACGCAGGAAGAGTTCCCACTGGATCTTGAACGCGTTGTCGTAGTGCTGTTGGTCGGGGAGTTTCTGCCACGACTGGTAGAAGTTGATCGGTTGCTCGATGTCGGGGTTCCAGACCGGGCGCGGCGTGGCGCCGTAAGGCTGAACCCAGCAGTCGCGCAGGCCGGCGACGGCGCTCCCGCGGGTGCCGTCCACCTGCAACACGAACAAATCATCGCGGCGGACGCGGACGCACCAACTGGAGTTGATGTGCGCGATGATGCCGCCCTCCAATTCAAAGGTGGCGTAGGCGGCGTCATCGGCGGTGGCTTCGTAGGCATTGCCGCTTTCGTTCCAGCGTTTCGGGATATGGGTGGCGCCGAGGCACGAGACGGCGCGAACATTGCCGAAGAGGTTGTCGAGCACGTAGCGAAAGTGGCAAAGCATATCAATGATGATGCCGCCGCCGTCCTCCTTGCGGTAATTCCATGATGGACGCTGGGCGGGCACGCTGTCGCCTTCGAACACCCAATAACCAAACTCGCCGCGCACAGAGAAAATCCGGCCGAAAAAGCCGGTTTCATGCAGCATCTTGAGTTTCAGCATTCCGGGCAACCAGAGTTTGTCCTGCACCACACCGTTCTTCACGCCGGCCTTGCGCGCGAGTTGGTACAGGTCCAGCGCCTCGCGGGTCGTGGTGGCGATGGGCTTCTCGCAATAGATGTGCTTGCCGGCGGCGATGGCTTTTCGCACGGCATCGACGCGGCGGTCGGTGGTCTGCGAGTCGAAGTAGATGACGTTCTGCTTGTCGGCAAGCGCCTCGTCCAGGTCGGCGGTCCAGCGTTTGACGCCGGCCTGCGCGGCAAGCTTCGCCAGCTTGGCGGGATTGCGGCCGACGAGAATCGGGTCGGGCATGATGCGCTCGGCGTCGCTGATCTTGACGCCGCCTTGCGCAATGATGGCGGCGATGGAGCGCAGGAGATGCTGGTTGGTCCCCATGCGGCCGGTGACGCCGTTCATGATGATGCCGATGTTGTGGATGATTGCGTTTTCCATAGGAGTTCCTTGTCGGTCTGATGGTTGAAAGTTGGGAGACAGAGTTTTACTGCGGCTTCTCGGTGCATTGCGGCCGCGCGCCGGGCGGCAGCGGCGGAGCTTCCACGCCGGCTTTCGGCAACGTGCCGGCGAGCTCCTGTTTCCAGTGGGCGACATCGCCGGCGGGACCGTAGCAATAGATCATCCGCAGAGGTTTGTCGCCGATGTTGGTGATCTGGTGGAAGACGCCGGACGGAATGTAGGCGGCCTGGCCGGTCGTGAGGACTTTGCGTTCGCTGCCGAGGCACATCTCGCCGGTGCCTTCGACGACGAAATAAACCTCTTCCTGTTCCTGGTTGTGCCACGGCACCTGGCCGCCGTTCGGCTCCAGCGTAACATTGCCGATGGCGAAGTTCTTCGCCTGGATCGGCGATGCGCCGCCGACGATGTTCTGCGTGCGCCGTCGCGCGGGATAGGTGCGGCCTTCGGTTTTTGATAAGTCGGCAATGATCATGGTTTCTTCCTGAATCTCGATACGATTTCATGTCTGCCAGACGGAAGCGCTGTTGCTCGACATGCTTCCGTTGACGCCATGTGTGGCTCGCCGTCGTCTATTCTCATCACTCGCTCAGTGTTTGTTCGAAACTACCTCGTATTCTCCGATCAGTATGGACTTCGTAAGGGTTGTTTCCATATACGAAATGCGCACCTTGTCACCCGCTTTTAGACTGGGGTCAACAAGGAATATCTCACGCTCCGCTCCTGAAGAAAAACGGACGCTGTAACCAATGCTCGTAGATCGGCCATTTGGAATATCATGCGACAGCACAATCGCTGTGGGACGTATGATGGTTACAATGTCTTGGTATTCTTTCGAAAACCACCTGATTTCTGCTTCAACAAGAAGCAGCATGCCCAGAATAATAGCTAGTACCCCGGCAACAGACCACATTACCGTTCGTATGATTCGTCGTAGCAAATGCTTCCTCGTGTTCGCAACGCGCTATCGTCTGCACCTACCGCACTTCCGCGATACCGACGTCAACATATTGTCCACCGCGGGTCTGATGGCAATGCACGGCGATGAGGTTCTTGCCGGGCTTGAGCGCGGCGCGCGCGGCGGGTAGTAGCGGCACTTCCTCGTAGTCGCTGACGTAGCCGGTGGCCTGTGCGGCGAGGACGCCATTGATGTAAACCTCCACATCCTCATCGTGGTGAAGCGTCAGCCGCAGGTCTCCGGTGGTGCTCGCCGGCAACTCGACCTCGCGTCGCAGCCAGATGTCGGCAGTCTTCCATTGAGTCCGCACCTTCGCGCCCGGTGTCTTGAACGAGCCGAAGCCGGCTTTGCCTTGCTGCCACGCTGCATCGTCAAAATCCGATTTGCACCAACCATCGGACGGCTTCTGGGTTGTGTAGCGCCACGTGATATTGGCGTCTTCTCGCGCATTCGGCACCAGGGTTCGAACGATGGGCGCTTCGGGCATTGGCGCCCAGCCGCTGGCCTTCGTCTTGTCGCGGCTGGCGTATTTCTTCCAGACGGCCTTGTCGTAGAGCATCTGCGCGAACACGCCGCCGATGACAGGCCGTGCGGTGAAGCCGCGTTTCCTGGCGTCCTGCGTCCAATACCAATCGGTGAGCGGCGAGCGGTCGGGCGTTTCGTTCATGAACGTCCAGATCGGGTCAATCAGCGCTTGGAAATCGTCGCGGTCTTGCGTCAGCGTCGCGGTCCACGTGATCCAATCGAGCTTGGTGTATTCCTTGCGGTTGTCGAGCGGCAGACCGTACTTGTTTTGAGTCTTCCGGTAGTAGGCCATTTCTTTCTGCGCAACTTCGGCAGGGAAGAGGTTCAGGCCGAGAATGCGGTCCCAGATGAGATTGTATTTCTGGCTCCACGATCCGGGCTTGTCGAACGCCAGCCGGAAGTGGTCACCGTCGTCGGCTTCCTTCACCCAGCGCGCGGCGAACTCCTTCGCAAGCTTCATGTATTCGGCGGCCTTCGCTTTCTCGCCGCGCATTTCGCAGAGTTTGCCGAATGCCCCGAGACCACAAATGGCCTTCGCGCTGAGGTTGACGTTGTGCGCGAGATGACCGGCGAAATCGTCGGTGCAGAGCTGGTTCTCCGGGTCGAAGCCCTTCGCCTTCAGGTACTCCGCCCATTGTCCGAGCTGTTTCCAATACAACCCGGCGAAACCGGCATGGCCCTCCATCTGTGCGATGGCCGCCATCAGGATGAGCAGGTTGCCGCTTTCTTCGACGGGCATCTGGTTCTCCTCCGTGCGTTCGCCGCCGCCGTAACGCTGGCCGTTGGCGTGTGGATAAGTGCCGAGGTCGTGCGGCGCGAACGGGAACCGCCACCGCTCGCTGGCCGCGTAGTTCATGAACGGCACGAGGAACGACTTCGCCAGCGTCGGGCCGAAGAGAAGGAACTGCGGCGCCATCGGGTAGAACACGTCCGAGGTGCTGATGCAGCCGTTGGAATGGTTCTCCTTGCAGAACTGGAGCGGCTTCCCGTTGGCGTCGGCGACGAACTTGCCGCCCGCGAAACATTGCCGGTAGGCCAGCGCGCAGAGTTTGGCGTATTTCGCGCCGCCCGCCCGCGTGAGGTCGTCCATGAGTTCCTTGTCAAACGCCTCGCAGCGTTTCTTTAGACGCGCGTAATCGTACGCCGCGGACAGAATCAGATGCGTGATTGAATTGTTGAGGGAGGATCGGGGGGCGCCTAGGTCGCATACGCGGGGGGCAGAGGGCGGGGGAGCTAGAATTGTCGTTGAAGGCCGTGGTTCCACCCACACAATGCCAGGCACGTTCGTGCTTGTAGGAGGAAAATGCACTTGTCGCTGCGCGTTTGCTGCGCAGGTTCCGCCCCAAGCGTCTTCCTTGGAGTTGCGCCGCCAGTAAGGCCGCAGGTTCTGCTTCATGTATTGGATCGAGTAGAGATCGTCGTAGGCGAGCAACAGCCAGCGCGAGACAGGTCGCGCGCCGACCTTGCGGATCCGAAACTCCAGCGAGGCAAACAGCGAGTCGGCCGTTCCCTCCAAACGACTTCCCGATTCGTACTTGGGTCGTGGCCTCACCACCGGAATAGCTTCTGCCGGTGGTGGCGCGGCGACATACAGGTAGCCCCAGTCAATGCGGATGTCGTCACCCCTCTTTTCGAGCACCGGCTGGTCCTTGGATCCCACCCTGACGACGGCGAGATCGTCCACTCGCTCCTTGCTGACGATGACCTGCTGCTTGCCTTCATTGACCGTCAGTTCGGCGGATGCATTGAAGCTGACCGTCACGTCATGGTCCTTGCCGTCAGTCGAGCGAAACTCATACGTGAGATATGTGATGGGGCGCGAGAGGATGTCGAGGTCGTCCGGCAACGCAGGTGTCATGAACGTAAGTGTCAGCGCCACGCCCGCGCCTTCAAACGTGTAGATGGTGCGCGTGGGCCACACGGTCAGACTGGTTTGCGGCAGGGCGGGCAGCGTCTGAGGTGGGGGTGCCCCGCCCATGACACGGAACTCCTTGCCATCAATGCTGACAAAACTGCGCAGCCAGTGAGGTTTGCCGGTCCAGTGCGTTGTGTTCGTGGCGGTCAACTGGTCGGCGGGTGACCAAACGCTGAAATACGGGTCGCAAGCCACCAGCGGCACCGACGGCGGGCGCAGCGGCGCCTCGGCACAGGCGATGGCGGGGGAGAGAAGCGCCAACAACAGCATCCAAAGCGTTTTCATTGTGCCCGCGGAGCATAGCGAACTTCCCTGCCAAATCAACCCGCAGAATTGCCGCGCGGTGCGTCAGCGCGTACAGCAATCTGTTCAAAAGCCTGTATGGGTTGCGAGAGATTACCTTCTCTTAGATGCTTCTGTAGGCTTGGCTTTCGCATACCAGTCACGCATGACGCTGTTGTATGCCTCAACCTCCGCGACAAATGCTTTTGTTACGCTACAGTCGCCGACTATTTCCACGGGATAGCCGGTGGGGTCGTCTACTAGTGGCTTGCCAACTGACCAAGGCTTGCCGAAGTAAAGAATACGTGGCTTGCCGGCCTTTATGTCTCTGATGGCGTGTGCCGCGCCCCTTTCCTTGGCCGCAGCGATGCTCTTCGGACTGTTGTCGGGAGAGTTTTGGGGATTGCTGATCGGATGCTTTTCGCACGCCACCAGTGGCACCGACGGCGGGCGCAGCGGCGCCTCGGCACAGGCGATGGAGGGGGAGAGGAGCAGCACCAGCAGCATCCAAAACGTTTTCATTGTGCCCGCGGAGCATAGCGAGCTTCCCCGCCAAATCAACCCGCAGGTTTGTGGCGACGGCGGGCTGTTGAGGATGGGCGATCAACCTTTATTTATGGCAGGCAGAGCCACGGATGGACGCGGACGGAACGTAATCCTCCACTGATACTATGGTGGGAGTCACGGCGGCAAAAGGAGGGCTTGCAACAGAGTGGTGGGATTGGTATCAAACCGCGCGATTTCATTCTCAGAAACGAGAGAAAATTAACGCAGACGTGACCACAACGTAACAACAGACAAGCTCCCGAGACGGAGACGCGGCAGAAGGAGAACTCACTCATGTCATACTTCACGATGGATCGAAGACAGTTCCTCAAGGCAGCGGGCGCGGGCGCGGCGGCGGTTTCGATGACCGACCTCGGCGTGGCGCTGGCGGAAGCTGCCACCAAGGGCGGCGTGCGCAAGGGCCGTATCCTCAAGCCCGGCGAGAAGCTGCGGATGGCGGCGGTCGGGTGCGGCGGCAAAGGCCAGAGCGACATCATGAACAGCGTCAATGCCGGCGTCGAGATCGTGGCGCTGTGCGACGCGGACTTCAAACGCGGCCTCGACGTCTTCAAGAAGTTTCCCGAAGTGCCGAAATTCAAGGACTTCCGCAAGATGCTCCTGGAGATGGACGACAAGATCGACGCGGTGACGGTCTCCACGCCGGACCACATGCATTTCCCGGCGGCCATGATGGCGATCACCATGGGCAAGCACGTGTACGTGCAGAAGCCGTTGACGCACACAATCTGGGAGGCGCGTGCGCTGACCGAGGCCGCGCGCAAGCACCAGGTGGTGACGCAAATGGGCAACCAAGGTCACGCGGGCGAGGGCATCCGGCTGGTGCGCGAGTGGATCCAGTCCGGTGGCATCGGCGATGTCCGCGAAGTTCATATTTGGTGCAACCGTCCAATCTGGCCGCAGGGTTGCACGCGGCCGACGGAGGTGGAACCGGTGCCGGAGACGCTGGATTGGAACGCGTGGCTCGGCGTGGCTCCTGAGCGGCCTTACAATAGTTGCTACATGCCGTTCAAATGGCGCGGATGGTGGGATTTCGGCTGCGGCGCGCTGGGCGACATGGCCTGCCACCAGATGGACGCGGCGTTCTGGTCGCTCGACCTGAAGTATCCGATCAGCGTCGAAGCGACGTCGGAAGGCATGACCGACGAATCAGCGCCGAAGCGCTCGAAGATCATTTACAAGTTCCCGAAGCGCGGCAAGATGCCGGAGCTGACGCTGTATTGGTATGACGGTGACAACAGCAGTCAGGTCTGTCCGCGTCCGAAAGGGCTGGAGGAAAGCCGGAAGATGCCAAGCTCGGGCCAGTATATTGTTGGCGAGAAGGGCACGATCTTCGACGAGACCGACTACTGCCGGAGCCCGCGGCTGATTCCGGAGTCGGCGATGCAGGCATTCAAGCGTCCGCCGAAGACGATTCCGCGCGTGCCGAACGGCGACCCGCACATCGAATGGGTCAACGCCTGCCACGGCGGACCGAAGCCGGGTTCGAACTTCGATTACTCAGGGCCGTTCACGGAGATGGTGCTGCTCGGCAACCTGGCCATTCGCGTCGGCAAGAAGGTGAAGTGGGACGGCAAGAAGTTGAAGGCCGATCTCCCCGAAGCGCAGAAGCTGGTGACCAAGCCCTATCGCGTGTTCTAGACCCCAACAGGGATTCATCAAGCAACAGAAAGAAAATAGATGAAACGATCACTCATTGCATTGCTGGGCGTCGCGTTGGTGAGCGGCGCGGTCACGACGGCCTCGGCCGCATCGGCGAACTGGAAGCTCGCGCTTCAGGCGTGGACGTTCAACAAGGACACGTTCTGCGACACGGTGGACAAGGCCAAGGAACTCGGTTTGAAATACATCGAGGCGTTCCCCGGCCAGATCATCGGCGGCGGCATGGAAGGCAAGTTGACGCCCGACCTGGACGCGGCCACGCAGAAGAAGGTGCTCGCGAAGCTGAAGTCAGCCGGCGTCACGCTGATGAACTTCGGCGTGACGGGTGCGAAGGACGAGGCGGGATGGACGAAGCTGTTCGAGTTTGCCAAGGCGATGGGCATTGAGACCATCGTCTCCGAGCCGGCGCCGGAGCAGATGCCGCTCGTGGACAAGCTCGCGAACAAATTCAAGATCAACGTCGCCATCCACAACCACCCGGAGCCGTCGCGCTACTGGAACACTGACGCCGTACTTGCCGCGATCAAGGGCTGCAGCAAGCGCGTGGGCGCCTGCGCGGATACCGGCCACTGGGTGCGGTCGGGTCTCTGCCCGCTCGCCAGCCTGAAGAAGTTGCAGGGCCACATCATCTCGTTGCACCTCAAGGACCTCAACGAGAAGGCGCGAAAGGCCCACGACGTGCCGTGGGGCAGCGGCATCTCCAATGCCGGGGCGCTGCTGGCCGAAATGAAGCGACAGGGCTTCTCGGGTGTGTTCGCGATCGAATACGAGCACACCACGCCGCACCTGATGTGCGATGTGAAGAAATGCGTCTGCTACTTCAACAACGCCGCGCCGCTGTCCGAAAAGGATCTGCTGGCGGGCAAGGCGTTGCCGGGTGGGTTTACGTGGAAGCCGGAGGACATCTGGGCCGGTGTGAAGCCTGACGCCGCGGGCAAATGGGACGATTCCATGATGAAGATCGCCGCCCAGGCACCAGCGCCGGAGCAGAAAAGTAAGAAAGAAATCAAGAAAGAGATGAAGAAGGAAAAGAAGAAGGAAAAGAAGCAGAAGTAGTCCCGGCGCAGATTTCGCGTTGGATATTGGATTGTGCGACAGCCGTGGTGGTGGAAGGATGCCCTTCGCCAACACGGCTGTCGTGTTTTGGAGCGAAGTGTTCCTTACCGGGTCTCCTGAGCTTCCCGTTGGACATTGGGTGAGTGACTGGGTAATTTCTCAACCTTGTTATGCCACTTCCATTGGCACATCCGGCCGCCGTGCTGCCCCTGAGGCGCTATTGCCCCCGGGGGCTTAGTTTCCCTGCGCTCATCGTCGGAAGCCTCAGTCCTGACATGGGCTATGCGTTTTCGTTTGCAGGTGTTGAAGTGCAGCGGTTCTCACATCATCTCGTTGGGATCGTGTTCTGTCTGCCGGCGGGGCTGCTGGCATTGTGGGGATTGCATCGCTTGAGCCGCTGGCTGGTCAGGTTTCTGCCCGAGGTCTATCGGACAGCACTGCTGCCGCTGTGCCAGCGTCCACTGGGTCCTCTGGCAGCCATTCTTGTTTCGTTGCTGATCGGAACGATGACACATCTGTTTCTGGATTCGTTCACACACAAAGAGGGATGGCTGACGGGGCAGTTGGAGATTCTGCAGGTTCCTCTCTATCACTACGGCCGCCGCACGTTTCGGGTCTGCCATCTTCTTTGGTACGTCTGCTCCTTTGTGGGCATCATCTGTGTCTGTCTCGCTTACCAGGAGTGGCTGGCGAAGATCAGGGAGGACATTGCCGCCAGATCAAAGGGATCACGGTGGTGGAACGCGTTCCTGCTTGCCTCCGCTGTGATGTTCGTGTCCGCAAGTCATTATCTGACGCGTCATTGGTCGGCGAACTTCGTGGAAGGGGCGTTCGTGTTGTTGGTACTGGTATTATTTGCGATGCGAACCGGCACTCTGTCGCAGGCGAAGTGAACCGAAGCGCCATACGTCGCCGGCGTTCAACGAGGATTGGCGCGTGACTGAGGCAGCGTAGCGCGCAGACACCGTCCGGCTCGCCTTGCCATCGGGACGTTTTTCCATTAAACCTCTTCGTGACGTTGTTTTGAGATGGAGAAGATTCAACAGGAATAATCATGCCGCTATATCGCGAACAGCATCTTCAGGAGATTTCCCGGAAGTTTCAAATCTACGGCCAGATTCTTCACGCGGAAGCGTGCAAGATCGGGCACATCAACGAGACCTACACCGCTACCTACAATCAGGGCGGTGTGCTGGTTCGCTACATCCACCAGAAGGTGAACCAGACCGTCTTCAAGGATCCCGTGGCCGTGATGGAAAACATCATGCGGGTAACGACGCACATCTGGAACAAGTTGATCGCGCAAGGAGCCCGGGAAGTGACGCGCCGGGTGTTGACGGTGGTGCCGACGCGCGACGGGAAGTCGTTCTGTCAGGACGGCGACGGCGAGTTCTGGCGCACCTTTGTGTTCATCGAGAAGGTGCAGTCGTTTGAGTCGGTGCATACGCCCAACCAGGCGCAGGAAGCAGGGAAGGCGTTCGGGGTATTTCAAAGCCAGTTGTCTGATCTCCGCGGCCCACGGTTGCACGAGACGATTCTCGAGTTCCACAACACACGGAAACGGTTTGCGGCGTTGCAGGACGCCATCTCGGAAGACCGCTGCAACCGTGCCGCGTCGGCGGCCAAGGAGATTGAGTTCGCGCTGAAGCAGGAACCGTGGATCGGCACACTGCTGGATGCTCATGCGGCCGGGAGGATTCCTGAGCGCATCACGCACAACGACACGAAGTTCAACAACGTGATGCTCGACTGGGAGACCGGCCATGCGATGTGCGTGCTCGATCTGGACACGGTGATGCCGGGTCTGGTTCTCTACGACTTCGGCGACATGATTCGCACGACCACCAGTCCGACGGTGGAGGACGAGGAAGACCTCTCGAAGGTGGCGATGCAGATGCCAATGTTCGAGGCGCTCGCGCGCGGTTATGTTGGGGCCGCGGCAGGTTTTCTGACGCCGGCGGAGAAATCGTATCTGGCGTTTTCCGGCAAGCTGATCACCTTCACCATCGGAATTCGTTTCCTTGCCGATTATCTGGCGGGCGACACCTACTTCCGCGTTCACCGTCCTCACCACAACCTGGACCGCTGCCGCACACAGTTCAAACTGGTCCAGTCCATCGCCGAGCAGGAAGAGGCGATGCAGAAGTTGGTGGACAGCATTTAGTTGATGCGAGTCAATTACTTCAGCGCCGCGCTGACGATCTTCTGGGCCTCGGCGACGATGGCTTCGAGGTGGGACTGGCTCTTGAAGCTCTCGGCGTAGAGTTTGTAAATGTTCTCCGTGCCCGAGGGCCGGGCGGCAAACCATCCATTTTCGGTGGTGACCTTCAACCCGCCGATGTCCGCATTGTTGCCGGGGGCCTTGGTCAGTCTGGCTGTGATCGTCTCGCCGGCCATGGTGGTTGCGGCGACGGCTTTGGGTGAGAGCTTTTTCAGCTTCTGCTTTTGTTTCGGCGTGGCGGGCGCGTCAATGCGGGTGTAATACGGCGTGCCGAATTCCTTCGTCATCTCCAGATAATGACTGCCGGGGTCTTCGCCGGTGACGGCGGTGATCTCGGCAGCCAGCAGGCCGAGCAGGGGGCCGTCCTTGTCGGTGGTCCACACCGTGCCGTCCCTGCGCAGGAAACTCGCGCCGGCGCTCTCCTCGCCACCGAAACAGAACGAGCTGTCAATCAATCCGGCAGCGAGAAACTTGAATCCCACCGGCACTTCGCAGAGTGTGCGGCCCAGGCTGGCGACGACCCGGTCAATCAAGTTGCTGCTGACGAGCGTCTTGCCGACGGCTGCCGTTGCGGGCCAGTTGGGGCGATGCGTAAGCAGGTAGCGGATGGCAACGGCGAGGTAATGGTTGGGGTTCATCAGCCCGACCGAGGGCGTGACGATGCCATGCCGGTCGGAGTCGGGGTCGTTGCCAAAAGCGATGTCAAACTGGTCCTTGAGCTTGACCAAGCCGGCCATCGCGTAAGGACTGGAGCAATCCATGCGAATCTTGCCGTCGTGATCCACCGTCATGAAACTGAATGCCGGGTCAATGCGCTTGTTGACCACTTCGATATTCAAACCGTAATGCTCGCGGATCGGTTCCCAGTAGCCTGCGGCCGCGCCACCGAGCGGGTCCACGCCAATCTTGATGTGCGCGGCGCGGATCATGTCCATGTCAATCACCGCGTCGAGGTCCTTCACGTAAGGCCACACGAAATCGGTGGGATGCGTCGTGGACGCTTTCAAAGCGGTGGAGCAGGGGACGCGCTTGACCTCCTTGTTGCCGCCGCGCAGCAGGACGTTGGCGCGATCCTGAATCCAGTTGGTGACATCGGTGTCAGCGGGGCCGGCGGTGGGAGGGTTGTATTTCATGCCGCCGTCGGCCGGCGGATTGTGCGATGGCGTGATGAGGACGCCGTCGGCAAGGCCCTCTTTTCGACCGCGATTGTAAACGAGAATGGCGCGGGAAATGGCGGGCGTCGGCGTGAAGCCGTCGTTCTCTTGGATGCACGTCTCGACTTCATTGGCGGCGAACACCTCCAGCGTCGTGCGCTCGGCCGCCTTCGAGAGACCGTGCGTGTCCTTGCCCATCATCAGCGGCCCGTTGATGCCCTTGGAGCGACGATAGTCACAGACGGCCTGGGCAATCGCCAGCTCATGGGCTTCGGTGAATGTCCCTTCCAGCGAAGTGCCGCGATGACCGCTGGTGCCGAAGCTTACGAGTTGGTTTGCGTCAGCGAGATCGGGCGTGCGGGTGTGATAGGCCCGTTCGAGAGCTGCGGCATCGATCAACATTTCCGCCGGAGCGGTCTTTCCTGCCAGTGGATGTGCTTTCATGAAATAGCGTTTGTGCGAAACATGCCTCAACCTGCCGCGCGAGTCGAGCGCGAGCTACTGGCCGCCTTGCGCCAGCCATGCGGTGGTGACCATGTCGAACTCGGCGTCGGCCTCGGGATTCACCTTCTGCCGGTCGGGATGCTGGCGGAACCATTCGACGGACTCACGGATGCCTGCGCGGAACAGCTTGCGGCACTGGAATTCAGGCACGAACCGCTTGATCTTTGAGTTGTCGAATATGGCGGGGTTGGCCTTGTCGCCCTTGACCGTGCCGATGAGCCGCGGGCAATGCTGACAGATGAATTCGACGGGAATCTTCATGATGCGCGGCGAGGTGACGCCAAGCGCAGCGGCGGTTTCGGCGTAGATCTGGTTCCAAGTCAGCGCCTCGTCGCTGGTAATGTGGAATGCCTCGCCAACGGCCGCGTCGTTCGCGACCAGTCCCGTCAGGCCGACAGCGAAATCACTCGTCGCTGTCAATGTCCAGGGATTCTCGCCGTCGCCCGGAACGAAGACCGGATTGCCCGCCACCAAACGGGCGGCGAGCGTGTAGCCCGAACTGGAAACGGGGTTTGGAAACCAACGCGGCGAATACGTGTGCGACGGACGGACAATGGTCACGGGGAAACGTGATGTATGCCACTGCTCGCGCAGCCAGTTCTCGCATTGCTCCTTCTTCTGCGCGTAATCCCAGAACGGATTGCCCAGCGGCGTTTCCTCCGTGATCGGCAGGTGCGGTGCCGGTTTGACATAGGCTGCGGCGGTGCTGATGAAAACGTACTGGCGGATGCGACCGGCGAAGAGCGCGTAATCCAATTGCACGTCCGCCAGTTCGTAGCCGAGGAAATCAATGACAACATCCGGCGTCGTATTGTCCAGGGCCGCGCGCATGGCAGCGGCGTCTTTGTGGTCCGCCACGATTGAGCGGTATTGGGGCGGCACCGGGGATCGTCCGCGTGTCAGAAGGGTGATCTCATGCCCGCGACGGTGCAGCAGTTCAGCGCAATCTGTCGAGAGATTGCCTGTGCCGCCGATGAACAGGATTCTCATGCCGCAGCCTTCAGCAGCAGCGCAGCGTTATGCCCGCCGAATGCGAAGGACTGGGTCACAGCGGTCCGGATGGGGTGGTTGCCAGCCGATCGCACGAAGTTGAGGTCACGGACAGGGTTTTCCAGGTTCCTGCAAACATGGGTTGTCTGATCACGAATGGAAAGCGCAGCCACCAGCGTACCGAGGGCGCCGCTGGCCCCGATGGTATGGCCCAGCAGAGACTTGGTGGAATTCACCAGGATCTTCTTCCCGAAAACGCGCTCAATGATCTCGGCTTCGGTCGAGTCGTTGAGATGCGTGCCGGTTCCGTGGGCGTTGACGTAGTCCACGTCCTGGCCGGCACAGCCCGCCGACTGAAGCAACTGCATAAGCATCCGCGAAATCTGTTCCCCATTCGGCTGCATCATCATGATGTTGTAGCCGTCGCACGTCTCCGAGTATGCCGCGACCTCGCAGATAATGTTGGCGTTGCGTTTGCGCGCGTGTTCCAGGTCCTCCAGCACCATGATGCCGCAGCCGCCCTGGCTGAAGAGAAACCCGGATCGGTCGCGGTCGAAGGGGCGATTGATCTGGTCATGGCTGAACGGCTGCTTGCCCTGCGCAACAAGGGTTTTGGCGACATCGAACCCGCGGAAGATCATGCCATAATCATCGCAGAGATACTCGACGCCACCGGTGATGGCGATGTCGATGTCGCCGTTTCGCAAGGCGTGGAAGGCTTTTCCAATGGCCACGGTGCCGGATGAGCATGCGGAGCAAGAGGTTTGCGTCGGCCCGTGGATGCCAAACTTGATGGCGATGTTCGACGAGACGGCATTGGGCATGATCATCGAAACCACGAAGGGATTGGTCCGGAAGGGGATGAGTATGTCGGCCGCGATCCGTTCGATGATTTGCCGGGCCTGCTCGCGTTGATCCGATGAGTCGAGCAGTTTCGTGAGATCCTGCAACCGTTGCTGCTGCGGCGCGAGCATGTGATGCGCGGCGTTCGACAGTAATGAGTTGAGGCCGCCCACACCGGTGCCGAGGAAGATGCCCGTTCGGGCGGAGTCGATATCCTTCAGCACGTAAGCGTTGCGCTTCACATCCACGAGGGATGGCGGCAGACCGGCGTTGTGGAGGGCCTCGGCGGCTGTCTCCATGGCAAGTACGGCCGCGGTGTCGAGCTTGGTTTTCTCGATGTCGTTAACGAACTTGCTGTTGTTGCCCGGCGATGGCAGCGGCGCCCACACGCGCGAGTTGAAATGATGAAAATCGTGCCACTTCGAAGGGATGTCGACAACCGATGTGTCACCATGAAGGCAGGCGCGCCAGAACTCTTCAACAGTTGTCCCGATGGACGTGAACGCGCCCAAGCCGGTGATAACAACTTGGCGGCTCATTGACTACGATTGGCTCTTGGCCAGGAAGTTTTTCTCGATGTAGGCGACCGTCGTGGCAACGGTCGTCAGTTTGTCCAAATCTTCTTCGGGTATCTGTCGCTTAAAAGCGTCTTCGAGGGCCATAACCAACGTGACCCGGTCCAGGGAGTCGGCACCAAGGTCATTGACGAAGTTGCTCTCGGGCTTGATCATATCTTGCGCAATGCCGAGAACCTTCGCGATGACCGTCACGACTTGCCGATATACTTCAGAATTGGTGGTGCTGCTTTGGCTCATACACTATCTTTCGTGACACAAAGTTGGTTCTGGCTCAAGCAATATGTGTGGCGGACATGGCTACCAACCGTTGCTGCCGTGGGCCGCCTGATCGATCTTCCGGTCGTCGAAGTTGAACTGCTTGGCGAAATCCACGATCCCGCCGATGTGTTCCCTCATGGGAGGCATCTTTATCGGGGAGATGAACGACAGGAGCTTGCTACAGTCGTAGATGCTGGCGTCGTTGTTGATGTAGCTGTCGAACAAGGCACCGACGGTTTTGTAGTAAAACTGCTCAACCCTGTTGAGGTCCGTGGGGATGGAATTCACGAAGGAAGCGTTCTCATAGCCGATATGCTCAAGAGCCGCCCGGGTGATCTCGACGGTGTTGGCGGCCTCGGGATTGGCGATGTTGAGCTGTCCGACGTGCGAATGGACCGACTTGACGATGGCCTTGGCGACGAAATCCACCGGCACGACGTTCATCGTCGCCGTCTCATGGATGCACAGGCGCAGGGGGCTGTGAAGCTCCGCTTTCTTCAACTGCCAGAAGAACTTAAGCCAGCCGTAGAAGACGTCGAATTTCGGCGTGTAGTATAGCGGCGGGTCCATCACTCTCCCGCAGATGATGCTGGGGCGAAGTATCTGGAAACGAATCCCCTTTTCCTCGCAGTAGCGGGCAACTTCGAGTTCAACCTTGGCTTTGGATTCCTCGTAAGGATTGCGGTAGGCGTGCGACGGCAGACTCAAATAGTCGTCGCCGATGCGCCCCTGTTGAACACCCGAAGAAAAGACAGTGCCAATGTAGATGAACCGGATCGCATATCCATCCAGCGCGCGCAGAAGGTTGAGGGTGCCCTCGTAGTTGTGTGCGTAGACGTCGTCTCTGGCCTCTTGTGTGGTCTCCAGGTTGACTGATCCTGCGCTGTGGATGACCGTCAAAGGCTCTTGCACAGAAATCGAACCTTGAATGGCTCGCTTGAGGCTGGCCAGATCGCAAAGATCAGCCGAAATCGGGTGGATGGATTGCCGGACCGAGGGAGTGAAGTCCTTAAGAAAATGCGGGACGAATTTGTTATGCAGGACCCGATCGACACGCTGGGAAGCGGCAAAAGACGTGGAATCTCTCAGAACCGGAAGGATTTTGCCGGCAAGCAAGCCTCTGCTCAGTTCTCCGAGCAACTCATACAGCACATGCATGCCAACAAGCCCTGTGCTTCCGGTAATAAGAATGTTTGCTTCCGTCATAGTTCCGATCACCACGCCCTGCTTACACGCGTCGTTTGCTGAATTTTACAACAAAACGCGCTAATGAACATGAAAAACCACTCGCATTCGACCTTTGGGTGTCAACACGTGTTGACCCCTTCAACTAAACCAAAATGTTGGAGAATAGGAAGAACTAATTCAACATCATTCGTGTGATTGTCGACAGGCAGAACCGAAAGGCTTCGCCTCTTCCGAACGGCCGGAAACGCTCACTGGTCAGGGCGGTTCCTATCCCCCAACAAAAATGGCGACCCCGACGGGATTCGAACCCGTGTTGCCGGGATGAAAACCCGGAGTCCTAGGCCTGACTAGACGACAGGGTCGCAGGAAGAACGAGCGCACGAATATAGTGATGAATCGCCGCGTGTCACGCCGGAAGTTTG
>JACRJX010000026.1 GCA_016235595.1 Verrucomicrobiota bacterium | reverse complement strand
AGTGAACCAGGGCGACCGGTTCGATCTCTTCGACTTCAGCAGCAGCAGTGGCTCCTTCAGCCAGTTCAATCTGCCCACCCTCTCCCCGCTGCTGTATTGGGACACCAGCGCGCTTTACAGCAGTGGCGAGATTGAGGCGGACGTGCTGCCGCCCGGTGTGATCGTCTGGGGCTACAATGAAGCCGGGCAAACCAACGTGCCTGTGGGTCTGACGGCGGTGGCGGCCATCAGCGCGGGAGAAAGTCATAACTTGGCACTCAGGAGTGATGGGACGGTGTTTGCTTGGGGTGCCAACGATGCCGGGCAAACCAACGTGCCGGCGGGCTTGTCGGGGGTAGCGGCGATCAGCGCTGCCAATCACAGCATGGCGCTCAAGAGCGACGGAACCGTGATTGCGTGGGGCCGAAACCTCAATGGGGAAACCAATGTGCCCGCGGGCTTGACGGGAGTGGTGGCCATCGCGGCGGGAACACACCACAGCATGGCCTTGAGGAACGACGGAACGGTGTTTGCTTGGGGCGCCAACGACACGGGGCAAACCAATGTGCCGTCGGGATTGAGGGGAGTAGTGGCCATCGCGGGCAGCCAGTGGCACAGCATGGCGCTCAAGAGCAACGGGACGGTGGTGGCTTGGGGCACGAGCAGCTACGGTCTAACCAGCGTCCCATCGGGATTGTCGAACGTGGTGGCCATCGCCGCGGGACCCTACACCAGCATGGCACTCAAGAGCGACGGGACGATGGTCACGTGGGGGCTGAATATGTTCGGACAACTGACGGTGCCGACGGGATTGTCCAACGTGGTGGCGATTGCCGCAGCGAGCCATCATAGCGCCGCGTTGAAGAACGACGGGACAGTAGTGGTTTGGGGTGAGAACTCCTATGGCCAAACCAACGTACCTGCGGGATTGTGTGGTGTCGTCGCGATGGGGGCAAGGAGTCTCGACACGATGGTGCTGAGACCCTATGGACCGATGGTCACGCCGAGCGACCTGATGCTGCCCAGTGGCGTGCGCGGCACGATCTACAACCATCCTCTGCAAGCAACCGGCGGAACAACACCCTATAGCTGGGCAGTCACTTCCGGCAGGTTGCCGGCGGGATTGACCCTTGACAGCAGCGGAACCATCAGCGGGACACCGACGGCTTCGGGGTTGTCCTGTTTCCGGGTTCGGGTGACGGGTGCCGACGGATTCGCAACGGATAAGGACCTTGCCATCCAGATGGCCAGCGATACGACCTCGCTCACGTTGCTGGCGGCAGCTTCGCGTAAGACCCACGGCGCAGCGGGGACATTCGACGTGAGCCTAAACCTCAATCCGTCCGTCAGCCCCACGGTGGAACCGCGCAAGAACGGCCCGACCCAATTGCTGTTCACGTTCAACAAGGAAATGACAGCCGTCGACGGCACTCTGGACGCGAGCGAGTTCACATTGACCAACGCAACGTATGTAAGCGCGAGCATCTTGAGCAGCAACCTGACACTGAATCTGACCAACGCGGTGGATCAGTCGAAGGTGACGGTGGTGCTCAACGGCTTCAGCGATCAGGAAGGCAACGTGCTGGCGGGCACCAACGCGGTGAGGATTCGCAGTCTCTATGGCGATGCCAACCAGAGCGGGACGGTGAACATCGCCGACATGCAGGTGATCAAATTCAAACTCGCCTCGGCGCTGTCGGCAACCAACTTCCTCTATGACATCAACCTCAGCGGGGTCATCAACATTGCCGACATGCAAGTGGTCAAGACCCTGTTGTCGCATACAGTGCCGCTGAACAGCGTGGGTTCGGGTGGAAACTCGGTACTGACGCTTCTGAGCACGACGTTGGCGGCGACGGCCGACAGCAGTGTCAGCTCGGTGACGATGGGCGAGGCGTTGGGCGCGCCGGAGTTGGTGTGGAACACGGACGGTGACGCTATGTGGACGACGACGATGGCGCTGGATGGCAGTCTGATGGCGTGGAGCGGCAGCATCGGCCATCTGAACGTGTCCTGGGTGGAAACGATGGTGACAGGACCGGGGACGCTGAGCTTCCAATGGAAGGTGTCGTCGGAAGCTGATGCCGACTATCTGACGTTCTCGATTGACGGCGTGGATCAGCCGGATCGGCTCTCTGGCGAGGTGGACTGGCAGACGCTGACGTTCAGCATTCCGTCGGGGACGCATCGGTTGACGTGGACGTATGCAAAGAACCGCGCCAACGCCACCGGCCTTGACGCCGGCTGGCTGCGGAAGATCGTTTACCAGCGCAGTCCGTGAACCCCGCTCATCGGCGCTGCTGGCCACAGGGATGCCCGTGCCCGGTGCCAACGAATCTCAAACTCTTAACTCGTCATTCTTAACTCCGGATTCCCCTTCCCTTCACCGTTGACACTGTTTCGCGGCTCTGGTTAATGTCTGCGGGCAACTAAGAGAGATGATTGCCCCGTTCCGTGAGGTCGGGGCCTTTTCTTTTGTCCGGCGCTGTGTCCGGCGCGGGAACGGACGCGAAAGAAGAACGATATATCATGGCTACAACAATTCTGGTTGGCGCCCAATGGGGCGACGAAGGCAAGGGCAAGATCATTGACGTGTTGACGGACCGCAACGATATCGTGGTCCGCTACGCCGGCGGCAACAACGCCGGGCACACGGTGGAGGTCGGCGACCAGAAATTTGTGCTGCACCTGATCCCGTCAGGCATCCTGCATCCCGGCAAGGTATGCGTGATCGGCAACGGCGTGGTGGTGGACCCGGTGGCGCTGGTGGCAGAAATTGACGGTCTGGAGAAGCGCGGCATCAAGGTCGGTGCCAACCGGCTGTTGCTGTCAGAGACGGCGCACATGGTGCTGCCGTATCACCGCGAGTTGGACGCGCAGCGCGAGGTGCTCAAGGGCAAGCAGAAGATCGGCACCACCAAGCGCGGCATCGGCCCGGCCTACGGCGACAAGGCGGCCCGCATCGGTTTGCGAATGATTGACATGATCCAGCCGAAGGCATTCAGCGAAAAGCTGGCCCGCAAGGTCAAAGAGAACAATGAAATCCTGCGCGCGCTCGGCGCCAAACCGTTGTCGGTGGCGGCGATCAGCAAGGAGTATCTGGCGGCGGCAAAACGGTTGCGCCCATTCGTGGCCAATACGGTGGTGTATCTGCACAACGCGATGAAGGCCGGGAAGAATGTTTTGTTCGAGGGCGCACAGGGAACCTTCCTCGACATTGACCACGGCACCTATCCGTATGTGACGTCGTCGAACACGACCGCCGGCGGCGCGTGCACCGGCTCCGGCGTGCCGCCGCACAAGATGGACACGGTGATCGGTGTGATGAAGGCTTACACGACCCGCGTCGGCGAAGGACCGTTGCCGACGGAGAACCCGATGATCAGCGACCTGCTGCATTCGCTGGGCCGGGAGTTTGGCGCAACGACAGGCCGTCCGCGGCGCGTAGGCTGGTTCGATGCCGTGGCGACGCGGCACGCGGCGATGGTCAACGGCATCGACGATCTGGCGGTGACGAACCTCGACGGGCTGGACACGCTGGACCGGATCAAAATCTGCGTGGCGTATCGTGCCGGCGGGAAGACCTATGACACCATGCCGAATGACGCGGCTTTGGTGGCAAAGTGCAAGCCGGTCTATATCGAAATGGACGGCTGGAAACAGCCGTTGCAGGATGTGAAGAGCTACGCCAACCTGCCGGCGAAAGCACGCGCTTACGTCGAGAAGATCGCGGAACTGACCGGCGCAAGGCTGGCGATTGCGTCTGTCGGGCCGCGCCGCGAACAGACGCTGACGACATAGAGCTGTCGTGAAGTGGATGCAAGAGTTGCCATGACCGAAGCCAAAAACATTCCGCGCCACGTTGCGATCATCATGGACGGCAACGGTCGTTGGGCGCGGGAACGCGGTTTGCCGCGTATCGAGGGCCATCGCGCCGGCTCGACCAGCGCGCGGGAGATCGTGACGGCGGCGGGCGAGGTCGGCGTGCAATTCCTGACACTCTACGCGTTCTCCATCGAGAACTGGCGCCGGCCGCGCGAGGAAACCTCCGCGCTGATGCGGCTGCTGACCAAGTTTCTCAAGGACGAAATCGGCACGTTGAACAAGAACAACGTGCGGCTCGAAGCCATCGGCCGGCTGACCGACCTGCCGGAGCATTCGCAGAAACAGCTCGCTGAGACGCAGCGACTGACGGCAAAAAACACCGGCCTGACGCTGATCCTCGCGCTGAGCTACGGCGGCCGCACTGAGATGGTGGACGGTGTGCGGAAGATCGCAACAGAGGTGCAGGAGGGACGGCTGTTGCCAAATCAAATCGATGAGGAAACGATCGCTGCGTCGCTCTATACCGCGCCGTTCCCCGATCCGGACCTGTTGATTCGCACGAGCGGCGAGATGCGGTTGAGCAATTTTCTGCTGTGGCAGACTTCCTATACAGAGATTTGGATCACGCCGACGTTGTGGCCGGATTTTCGCAAGCCGGAGTTCTTGAAAGCGCTGGAGGATTACCGGAAACGCCAGCGCCGATTTGGTGGCGTCAAACCAACCTGACATGTTTCTTCAACGACTCGTAAGCACAGTCATCATGTGGGCGCTGGTGCTGGCGGCGGTGTTCGTCGCTCCACCGTTCTGCAGCTGGCTGCTGCTGGCGCTGTTTGGCTCGCTCGCGCTATGGGAATGCTACGGCATCCTGGAGCAGGCGAAGCTGCGGGTATTCAAGGTCCTGGGTCTCGTGACCGGTTTTCTGCTGCTGACAGGAAGCTGGTTTTTCTTCAAGCACGGCGTGGTTTCGCCGCGCTCGTATGCGTTTGAGTCCGGCATCCTTTGCGTGGCAGTGCTCGGCGTCTTTGTGCGGGTGATGATGGACAAGAACAACCCCTCCCCCATCACCACGATGGCGGCGACGCTGTTCGGGCTGGTCTATGTGAGCTGGCTGTTCAACTTCATCACGAAGATTCACTACATCCATCCTGGCATCGAACTGGATGGCGGACGGATGATGTTTCACGGCAAATACGCGGTGTTCTATCTAATCCTCGTCACCAAATTCAGCGACGCCGGCGCCTATGTAATCGGGTCGCTCATCGGCCGCCATAAGCTCATCCCACGCATCAGTCCGAAGAAGACCTGGGAAGGCACCGTTGGTGCCGTCGTCGTCGCGGCGTTGGCGGGCTGGGGCGCGTTCTACTTGTTCCAGGAATCGCTCGTGCAACTAAAAATGACTCCGCTGACGGCCGCCATCGCGGGCGCATTGCTCGGCATCGTGGCCATCGTGGGCGACCTGGCGGAGTCAGTCATCAAGCGGGAAGCGCAGGTGAAGGACTCCGGCCAGTGGCTGCCGGGCATCGGCGGCATTCTGGACTTGATTGACAGCTTGCTCTTTACAGCCCCGACTCTATACGCTTTCTTTCGGCTTATCTTACATACCTGATGAAAAACGTGGTCTTGCTTGGAAGCTCTGGCTCAATAGGCCAGAGCACACTGAAAGTGGTCGCCGACCTGCGCGACGAAGTGCGCTTGATCGGCCTCGCTGCGCGCTCGCGCGTTGACGAGGTTGAAGCGCAGGTGCGCGCCATCAAACCCAAGGCCGTCGCGATGTATGACGCGGCCGCCGCCGCCGAGTTGCAGCGCCGGCTGCCGCCGCGCATGAAATGCCTCAGCGGCGAACAGGGCCTCATCGATCTGGCGACGATGCCGGAAGCGGACATGGTGCTCGTGGCCATCGTCGGTACGGCCGGCCTGCAACCAGCGCTCGCCGCCATCCGCGCCGGCAAGGATCTCGCCGTGGCGTCGAAGGAGATTCTCGTGATGGCTGGCGAGATCGTGATGCGCGAGGCCAGGAAACACGGCGTCAAGGTGCTGCCCGTGGACAGCGAGCACAGCGCGATTTTCCAGTGCCTCGAAGGACGCAAGATGGAAGATGTACGCCGCTTGCTGCTGACCGCCTCGGGCGGGCCGTTCCGCAAGAAGACCCGGGACGAACTGGAGCGTGTCACCGCCGCGGATGCGCTGCGTCATCCGACATGGAACATGGGCAGCAAAATCACCATCGATTCCGCGAGCTTGTTCAACAAGTGTCTGGAAATGATCGAAGCGCGCTGGTTGTTCGGGCTGGAAATGGACCGGTTGGATGTGGTGGTTCATCCCCAAAGCATCATCCACTCGATGGTGGAGTTTCTCGACGGCTCGGTCATCGCCCAGCTTAGCGCGCCTGACATGCGCTACCCGATCCAATACGCCTTCACCTATCCGCGGCGCCGGCAGAACTCGCTGCCACCCACGAATTTTCCGTCGCTCCAGCCCCTCACGTTCGAGACGCCCGACGCGGAGAAGTTTCCCGCGCTGCGCCTGGCGCGCGAGGCTGCCCGGGCCGGCGGCACGATGCCGGCGGTGTTGAACGCCGCCAACGAAGTGGCGGTGCCGGCCTTTATGCAGGGCCGCATCCGGTTCCCGCAGATTTGGGCGATGGTTGAAACCGTCATGAACAAGCACCGCGTGGTGCATGCAAAAACGCTCGCGCCGATCCTGGAAGCGGATCGCTGGGCGCGAGAGGAGGCTGCCAAGTTGTGTTAATGGACATATTTGCTTTTATCGCAATGCTCCTGTTGGTGGGGGCCTCGATTTTCATTCACGAGCTCGGCCACTTCTGGATGGCACGACGTCGTGGCATGGTGGTGAAGTGCTTCTCCATCGGGTTCGGCCCGGCGATCTGGAAGAAGACGGTGGACGGCGTCGAATACCGCATCAGTTGGTTTCCGCTTGGCGGTTATGTGCTGCTGCCGCAGATGAATCCGGCGGAGATGCTTGAAGGCAAGAGCGACCCCGACGAGCCGATGCCGCCGGTCACGCCGTTGACCAAGATCGTTGTTGCGTTGGCCGGCCCGGCGATGAACTTCGCGTTTGCCATCGTGCTCGCCATGATCATCTGGGTGGCTGGCATCCCTTCCGACGAGCGTCCGGAGATGCTGGTGGTCACCAAGGTGCCCGACACCTCTTCCGAATACGCCGCCGGTTTGCGGCCAGGCGACAAGATCGAGCGCGTGGACGGCTACAAGGTTGCCAACCTGGAAGACGTTTACGAGATGGTCATCACCAGCACGCACACCAGGATTCCGTTCGTGGTGGATCGCGGGGGCCGGAAGATGCACCTGCTGATCGAGCCGAAGCGCAATCCCGAAGAGGGCTTCCGCATTCCGGAATTCGAGTTGGGCAACGCCACCTACATCGTCTTCCTGGAACCTGGCGCGCCGGCGGAGAAAGTGGGGCTGAAGATTGGCGACAAGATTCTTAGCGTAACCGATGTGCCGGTGTTGAACGTCAGCCAGTTGCGCGACCTCCTCATCCACAGTGCCGGGAAGCCGTTGTCGTTGAAGTTCGAGCGTCGAGGCAAACCCATGGAGACAACCATCACGCCGTTTTACGACAGTGCGCTAAGTCGCGGCCGCATCGGTGTGAGACTCGGCTGGGACCCCTACGCCCCGAAAGTGATGGTGTACCGCGTGCCGATCGAACAGATCGAGCGGCACGTTTACAAAACCATCCGCGTGTTGCAGGCGCTGCTCAATCCGGGCCAGACCGGCATCACGCCCTCGAAGATGAGCGGGATTCCAGGAATCGCCCAGGCCATCACGCGCGGGATCAAAGAGAGCTTCATGAACGGCCTCGACGTGACCCTGTTGGTGAACATCAACCTCGCCATTCTGAACCTGCTGCCAATCCCGGTGATTGACGGCGGCCACATCTTGTTCGCGCTCGCAGAGTGGTTCCGCCGGAAGCCGTTAAATGGGCGGTTCGTTCGCGGCACCTGGACGGCGTTTGCCAGTGTCTTGATCGTTTTCCTTCTTTACATCAACCTGAACGATCTCTGGCGGATGATCAAACCGAGCATCATGCCCGGCAAGACGACCGAGACGAACGCCGTGGAACAGATCACGAAGCCGCAGCAGAAATGAACTACTGTTACAGTCCGTTTGGTTATCGCCGTCGCAAGACGCGCGAGGTGCGGGTAGGCGGCGTTGGCATCGGCGGCAACAACCCCATTCGCGTCCAGAGCATGCTGACCTCGGACACGATGAACACGGAGGCGTGTGTCGCCGAGGCACTGCCCATCCTCGATGCCGGCTGTGAGATCATCCGCCTGACCGCGCCGACCGTAAACGACGCGAAGAAGCTGAAGGATTTCGTCGCCGCGCTGCGCAAACGCGGCTACTCCACGCCGGTCGTTGCCGACATCCACTTCAAGCCGGAGGCGGCAATGGAAGCGGTGAAGTGGGTGGAAAAAATCCGCATCAATCCCGGCAACTATGCCGACAAGAAAAAGTTTGTCGTCAAGGAATACACCGACGCCATCTACGAGGAGGAACTGGCGCGGATGGAGTCGGCTTTCACACCGCTCGTGCTGGAGTGCAAGCGGCTTGGCCGCGCCATGCGCATCGGCACCAACCACGGTTCCCTCTCTGACCGCATCTTGAATCGTTTTGGCGACACGCCAGCAGGCATGGTCGAGAGCGCGCTGGAGTTCGCGCGCATCTGCCGCAAACACGACTACCACGATCTTGTCTTCTCGATGAAGGCATCGAACGTCAAGGTGGTCATTGCGGCGTATCGCCTGCTGGCGGCGCGGCTGGACGAGCAGGGCTGGGACTATCCGCTGCACCTCGGCGTCACCGAAGCCGGTGAAGGTGAGGATGGCCGCATCAAGTCCGCCGTCGGCATCGGCGCTCTGCTTGAGGACGGCATCGGCGATACGGTGCGCGTGTCCCTGACGGAAGACAGCGTTCACGAGATTCCCGTGGCTTACGCGCTGGTGAAGAAGTTCAATGAGAAGCCCAAACGGCCGGCGCACGCGATCGCATCGGATGTGAAGGAGGCGCGCGACCCGTTCAACTACGTCCGGCGGCCAACGCGCGAACTGACTGTCAATTCAACGAAAGTGGGTGGCGATAACCTCATCCGCGTCTGCGTGACCAATGCGCAATTCGACTGGCTCTCGCCCAAACAGGCGCAACTCGGCGACACACAGCCGGAATTGGTATACGAGCGGTGCGGCGTGGTGGAAGTGAATCCGCTCAAGGACGACTTGAGCAAGGTTTCCGACAACCATCTGGTGGCCGTGAAGGACGACCTGCCGCTCAACCCGATCGTTGCCTACCGCATCCTCGCGGCGAAGCTGGACGCTCGTGGCTGTCGCGCGCAGATTCTGCTGAAGGACGTCTTGAAGCCTTCGATGGACATGCTGGGTTCCGTCGATGCAATGCTCCACGCAGCGACGATGGCAGGCGCACTGATCTGCGACGGCATCGGCGACGCGATCCTGGTGCGGAGCGAGATGAACGCGGAGGCGGCCCTGCGGCTGGCCTACAACATCCTGCAAGCGACCGGCAGCCGGTCGTTCAAGGCGGAGTATGTGGCCTGTCCAAGCTGCGGCCGCACGCTGTTTAACCTTCAGACCGTGACCGCACGGATCAAGAAACACACGCACCACCTCAAGGGCGTGAAGATCGCCGTCATGGGCTGCATCGTGAATGGTCTCGGCGAAATGGCCGACGCCGATTTTGGTTACGTCGGGGGCGCGCCCGGCAAGGTGAACCTCTACGTCGGCAAGACGTGCGTGAAGTTCAACATCCCCGAAGCCGAAGCTGTGGACCGTCTGGTAGGCTTGATCAAGGAACACGGCAAGTGGACGGACCCGCCAATTGGCCAATAGATGGAAGATTGTTTTGAACGTTTTAGACCCGGTTGTTGACTAAAAACCCGTATTGACCCGATGTGCGGCAGTCTCTACAGTCACGACTCACTTTTCCGAGGATCAGGATTATGGCAAACCAACGTGCAGCAGGCGGCAGCGCGAAGGCTGTGAAACCGGCAATCGCGGCGGTCGTGGAAATTCCCGCGCCAGCGCCGGCACCGGTGGCATCCTTCAAGTTGTTCCGCAAGTGCGACTGGATGGCGGCGGCGGCGGCGTTCGCCATTGCCATGGCGGGCTACATCTGGACGATGGCGCCGAATGTGACTCTGGAAGACTCGGGCGAGTTGATTACGGCCGCCCACCACCTCGGGGTGCCGCATCCGCCGGGCTATCCCATCTGGACGGTGCTGGGGTTTCTGTTCGATCACCTGAACCCGCTAAGTCCGAACCCGGTGCCGGATTACGTGAAGGCGGACGGCGTCAACATCAGCCGCCGCGATTTCAACATTGCGTGGCGGGTGACGTTCATGAGCGCGACGTTCGCCGGTTTGGCGGCCGCCATGCTGGCGTTGTTGATTTCGCGAAGCGGTTCCATGCTGTTGCGTTCGGCCAAGATGTTTCACGAAAGCCTCACGGACGAACAGGAAAGGTGGATTGCCGCTGTCTGCGGCACTGTGGGCGCGCTCATCTTTGCCTACAGCCCGGTGCCGTGGTCACAAGCAGTGGTCGGCGAGGTCTATACGCTGAACGGTCTTTTCATGGCGTTGACGACCGTGATGATTTTCATCTGGATGCACGATCCTCAGCGCGACAAGTACCTGTATTGGACCGCTTTCTTCTGGGCGCTGGGGCTGACCAACCACCAGACGCTGCTGTTCATGGCGCCAGCGTATTTCATCCTCATCGCGTTGGTAAGCCCTGGGGTGCTGATAGACTTGGCCGTGGGCGCATGTTGGGTCATAGCGGCAGGATGCTGGTTCATGGAATGGATACTGGATGACGGAACGTTCTTCACGTCATCGAGCTACTTCTGGCAGGGCGCGGGCGCAGCGGTAGCACCGGCAGGGATCTGGATGGTGGGCGAGGTCTTGGCGCGGCTATATGGATGGCCAACGCGGGTGAACTGGAAACGGGCGGCGACCGTAGCGGGATGCGTGCTCGCCGGCCTGGCGTTCTACGGCTACTCCCCGCTGGCGTCTTCGACCAACCCGCCGATGAACTGGGGTTTCACGCAACACAAGGACGGCTTCTGGCATCACCTTACACGCGGACAATACGAGAAGGTGAAGATTGACCGGCCGTGGTCGGTGTTCTGGAACCAGATGTCGGTCTTCTTCAACGGCCTGCTGCGAGAATACACCGGCATGTTTGTCGCCATCGGCGCCGCGGCGCTGGCGTGGTTTTACGGCACCGCATGGCGGGCGAAGAGCTGGATCATTTTCATGGCGGCGGGGATTTTCTTCACCAGCGTCACGTTCATCGTACTGGCCAACCCGACCCTGGACCGCGCCGTGTTGTTCAACGACCGCGTTTTCTTCATGCTGACCCACGCGCTCTTCTGCGCTTGCATTGGTTACGGTTTGATCTGGGGTCTGGCGTTTTCCAGCGTTCACTTTGAGAAGCTGCGCTGGCTGCTCTTCATCGGCGCGTTTGCCGCCTTCGCGTTACAGCTCATTGCCCAGTCCTACTATCACATCACCAATCCCATCGCGACAGAATCGGAATGGTATTGGGTCGGGGTGCAACTCGCGATTCTGCTGGGGCTGTTGGTGGTGGTATTGCAGGCCAACAGCAACAAGTTGCCGTTGATGCAGGTCCTGGTGCTTGTGGGCTGCCTGCCGGTCGTCGGCATGTTCCGCAATTGGCACGATAACGAGATGCGCGGCCACATGTTCGGCTGGTATTTCGGTTACCACATGTTCGAGCCGGGCGGTGGCTACCCACCGATGGATAAGAACGCCATCCTCTACGGCGGCACCGACCCCGGCCGTTTCGTGCCGACCTACACCATCTTCTGTCCACGCGTTCATCCTGATGTTTACATCATCACGCAGAACGCGCTGGCCGAGAACACTTACCTGCGTTACCTGCGCTATCAATACAGCCCGGTCCGCAAGAAAGAGGGTTTCACCTGGCTCGAAAAGGCGCTCGGTCGCGACACCATTTATCCGAAGGAGGACATCTACATCTCCACCGACGAAGCCAGCGCCACCGCCATCCGCTCCTATGTCGAGGAACTCCAGCACCGCCCTGCCCTGCCCGGCGAGCAGGTGCAGGTCGTCAACGGTCGCGTGAACATTCAGGGCGTCCAAGCCGTGACCGCTCTCAACGGCCTTGTCTCGAAACAGATTTTCGACAAAGAGCGTGACAAACATGCGTTCTACGTCGAGGAAAGCTTCGTCATCCAATGGATGTACAACTACCTGGAGCCTTACGGCATCATCATGAAGATCAATCGTGATGTGCTGCCGAAGATCACGCCGGACAAGGTCGCGCTCAATCGCAAGTACTGGACGGAGTACATTCAGAAGTATCTGGTGAGTGACGAGCGATTCCGGCGCGACGACGACGCCCAGCGCGCCTTCTCCAAACTCCGCACGGCGCACGCCGGCCTCTACGCCTGGCGCGTCACCCTGGCGCCACCCGAACAGCGCCAGCCCGAACTGGCTGGTGAAGCCGAGTTTGCTTTCCGACAAGCGATCGAGCTTTGTCCCTTCAACGTCGAAGCCACGTTCCGGTTCGCGGAGTTCCTGACGCGCATCGAACGCTACGACGACGCGCTCAAACTGGTGGACAACTACAAAAAATACGATCCGCACAACATTCAGGTGGGCGTCGTCCTCAACCAGATCAACTCCCTCAAACAAATTGCCGCCCAGGAAATTGTCACACGTCAGGAACTGCAAACCAATCCGCGTGACCTCAACAAGATCATGCAGTTGCTCGCTATCCTGGCGCAGCGAGGCAAGTTCGGTGACATGGACATGATCATCGACCGGCTCATCGAGAACAAAGATCTCCCGTCCCAGCCCTTCAAAACCATCGCGCAAACCTACGTCCAGCTAGGCCGGCTTGACCGCGTCGAGCGCGTGCTGGGCAAGTATCTGGAGTTTCATGCCGACGATGCCCAAGCCTGGTATGACCTCGCCGTCGTGCAGGTCCAGCTTCAGCGGGCCGAGCAGGCCATTGATGCGTTGGAGAAGGCCATCCGGCTCAATCCGCAATTCAAACCGGCTGCCCAGCAAGACCAGCGCCTCACGCTAATCCGGCTCTTCCCGCGCTTCCAGCAATTGACCCGGTAAACCTGCAAGCGGCTCAGCCATCCCTGCCTGTCCGACCGTTCTCTTGAGCACGGCTCGGCAGCGGGGACGCCTGTCCGGGCCTTCACTTCATGACGGCAGCTTCCCCTTGAGTATCATCGGCAGACCGGCTGCCATGAACACCACGCAATCCGCAATCGCCGCGACCTGCTGGTTCAATCGGCCCTGCTCGTCGCGGAACTGGCGCGTCAACGCGTTGTCTGGCACGATGCCAAGACCCACCTCGTTCGAAACAACAACAATATGCGCGCGACGCCTGCCCAACTCGGCGAGCAATGACGGGATCGCCTCCCCCTGCCAACGCGACGGCTGGCGTTCGGGACACAGCAGGTTCCCCAGCCAGATGGTCAGGCAGTCCAACACCACCACGTCCACCCCGGAGGCATGATCCCTCAACGCCTCGGACAAAGCGATCGGTGCTTCGACAGTCTGCCAGTCCCGTCCGCGGTCAGCACGATGCCTGGCAATGCGCTGGCGCATCTCGTCGTCGAACGGCTCGGCGGTGGCCACAAACATTTTGCGCCTGCCCAGTCGTCCGCCGAGTTCAAGGGCAAAACGGCTCTTGCCACTGCGGCAACCGCCGAGGATCAGCACAAGCTGCGGAGGGGTCGTGTCCATGCCGTAATCCTAGCCGACGCTTTCGCCACCGGCGAGCAGATGCGAAAGCCGCTGCTCAACCAGATCGGTCAATCCCGGATCGGTGAACATTGGGTTGCCGATCTCGAAGGTGATGTCGGGATGTTCCTTCAGCGCCTCGCGCAGGATGCGCGGAATGTCCTTCTGCAAATGCTGGCCTGGCACGAGGAAAAACGCGTGAACGAAAATGTGTGTGCAACCGCGCTGGATCAGCTTGTGCACGGCCGTCGGGATGTCCGGCCGCCCCAGCTCCATGAAACAGGGCGCGATACGGTCATTGCCCAGGCGTCGCCTCAGTTCGCGAACCATGGGAAACATGGACCAATTGGCCTCCTTCAGCTTCGAGCCGTGGGTCACGAGAAGAACACCGGTTTTTCTATTGGAAGACATAAACAGCTTGTCGCAATGCGGCGCTACTATATCATTAGCGGCTCAGTAGACAAGCGGAGCGCAACATGGTGTTACTCGAATTCAGCATGTACCCGATCGGCAAAGGCGAGAGCGTCAGCCGCTATGTCGCCCGCTCCCTCGACATCATCGAGCGCAGTGGTTTGGACTACCGCCTGCATGCGATGGGCACGGTGCTGGAGGGCGAGTGGGACGAATGCATGGCCGTCGTCAAGGCGTGCTACAAGGCCATGCGGAAAGACTGCGGGCGCATTGAATGCGTCATCAAGATGGATTATAGAAAAGGCCGCCGAGGCTGCCTGAAAAGCAAGGTGGCCAGCGTCGAGAAACGCCTCGGCCGCAAACTGAAAACCGTGTGACTTTCGAAACCTGAACCGACCGGCTTAACTTCAAACCCCATTTACCATGCCCCTCACCGTCGCCAAAATCCTCAAGGGAGTTGAGCAACTCAACTACGAAATCTCCACCGAAACGCGCCTGGTCCGTGCCGGCCAAAAGGAGAAGCAGGAAACCGAAGCGATCATCAAGCGCTACGAGTGGCTCGCTTCCCTCTCGGTGGCGAAGCTGGTGCAGGCTCAACTCAATCGCGCGCGCGATCCTGACGAGCGCGAGCGGCTGGACCGGCTCTACTTCACCTGCACCGGCCTCTACACCTATCACAAACTCGCGCGTCTCGACGACCAGCTGCAAACCGGCCTCGCCAACCACAAGGTCCGGATGGGCACCGAACAGGTGCCTTACTACAACCTCTCGCCGCGGCTGCAAAACGAGCCGGATTTCGCCAAGCGCGAAGCGCTGGGTGCAGCGATGGACAGTGTGCACCGAAAATTCAATCCCGAGAAGCTCACGATGCTGCAACGCGACCTGCAAATCCTGCGGCGCGACCTCGGCTATAAGAGTTACATCGGCTACTGCGAAGCGCAGAAGCAGTTCGACTACGAGAAGTTCATCGTGATCCTCGCCGAGTCAGGACATCGGACGTCACTCCTGTTCCGCGACCACATGGCGCACTGGGTGATGGACAAGGCTGGCAAGCCGTTCCGCACGCCGGAGGGCAAACCGGCGCTGTACCGCTGGCACGCGAGCTATCTGTTGAAGCTGGGCGATTTCGATGCGCGCTTTCCAAAGAAGGAAATGCTGCCGACACTGTTCAGTTCGTTGCGACGCATGGGGATTGACCTCAAGGCCAGAAAGAACATCAAGCTTGACTTGGAAGATCGCGACAAGAAGAACCCGCGCGCGTGCCTTTTTGCCGCAAAAATCCCGCAGGAGATCCACCTGCTGTTGAAACCGGTCGGCGGCCTGCAGGACTATGAGGTGTTCATGCACGAGGCGGGCCACGCACTGCACTTCGCGTTCTCCGACGCGAAGCTGCCCTACGAATACCGCCATCTCTCGCGCTCGAACGCCCTGACCGAGATCTACGCGTTCCTGTTGCAGAATATCACCCTCGATGCGCTCTGGCTCGAAGAGACGATGCACATGAGCCGCAAGCTCGCGGCGCGGATCCGCTACTACCGCGTGCTGAGCGACCTCTACATGTATCGGCGTTATATCGGC
Organism: Verrucomicrobiota bacterium; assembly: GCA_016235595.1. Classification (GTDB taxonomy): domain Bacteria; phylum Verrucomicrobiota; class Verrucomicrobiia; order CAIQCK01; family CAIQCK01; genus CAIQCK01. The sequence continues at coordinate 163,539 of JACRJX010000026.1, read as the reverse complement.
AAGCTGTGTGCGGAGTTTGCCTTCTTCCGCCAGCACGAACAGAACGGACAGGCCGCGCTCTCCAACGGAAAGACCTACGCGCAGATGCTGACGGAATACACCGGGTTCATCTATCAGCCGGGCGGCTATCTATTCGATATGGACGAGGGATTTTACAGTGCCGACTACCTGCGCGCGTGGGTCGGCGAAGCGCAGCTTGCGGACTACCTCCAGCGCAACTTCACCGAGAGGTGGTGGGCCGACAAACGCGCCGGGAAGTTCCTCGTGGATCTCTGGCGCTCGGCGAGCACGCAGGAGGCCGAGCAGGTGCTGGGCACGCTTGGTTGCCAGCCGCTCGACACCGCGTGTCTCGAACGCCGCTTCACCGAGTTGGAATCGCTCGAATGAGCGGGCCTGCGCCGATTGAGGTCGCAGCCGCCATCGTCCGGCGCGGCGGCACGATTCTGATCGCGCAACGCCACGCGCACGACCCTCTGGCGAACTTCTGGGAATTCCCCGGCGGCAAGCGAGAGCCGGGCGAAACGTTCGAAGATTGTCTTGCCCGCGAGCTTCGTGAGGAACTGGGCATTGTCGTCCGGGTCGGCCGGCTGGCCCATGAAGTGACGCACAGCTACCCCGAGCGCACCGTGAGGCTCTGCTTCTATGAATGCGAATTGCTTGACGGCGAACCAGAGCCGCTCGACTGCCAGGACTGCCGCTGGGTTCACGCGACAGAACTGCGCCGCTACCAGTTTCCGCCCGCGGATGACGAGTTGATCGAACTGCTCACCAAACCGTAATGTCACGCCCGCGTTTCACCTAACGCACCACCGGCAGGCGATAACATGCGGCTTCTTCATCGTTACGCACCAGCAACAAGTCTCCTGCCAGCGCGGGTGGATTCCACGTCTTGCCGGAGACGGCGGAGAACCTTGTTAATTCGCGCCGACCGGCCGGCACAGGGTCCACAAGCGCGACATCGCCGTTCTCAGCCGTGATGAGCAGCACGTCCCTCACGAGAATGAACTGGCCGTGACCGTAGCGACCCTCTCTCCATTTCAACGCACCGGTTGACAGGTCCACGCAAGCGAGCGTGCCGTCGTCCAACCCATACACATGTCCGTCGCGAACGACCATGTTGTTGAACTTCGACTTCAGTTTCCGTGTCTTCCAGAGCGGCTTCACGCTGAACCGCCCTGCCCCGTCCCGCTGCAACTGCAAGAGCTGGCTGCCTTCGCCATAGCCGCTGCTCACGAGCACGCGATCGCCGTCGAGTGCCATCGGTTGCGTGATGTGCGTGTGAGCGGGATTCCACGGATACTCCCACAACACGCGGCCGGTGGCCTGCTCGTGGCCAAAGACGGCATGCTCGTTGAAGATCAACACTTGTGCCACACCGCATAACGTTGCCGTGCATGGCGAACTATAACCGGAACTGTCGTCGCCACCGCTCCAGAGCCGCGCGCCATCGCCGAGCCGATACGCCACGAGCGAGCGGCCGTTTGCCCCGCCGGGATTGACAATCACCGCGTCGCCCAGCACCAGCGGCGAACCGGCGTTGCCCCAGATGTTCACGCGGCGGTCGTTCTCCGTAAGGATGTTTTTGCTCCAAATCGCCTTGCCGGTGGCCAAGTCGAGGCAGTTCAAAATGCCCGTGCCGCCGAGCGTGACGACCTTCCCGCCCACAATTGTCGGCGTTGTCTGCGGGCCTTCCCCGGCGACGGGGCTGCTGAAACGCGCAGCGTCAGTGTGAATCCAAAGGACTGTGCCCTTCAGCAAATCGTAGCAAACCACAGCCTCTTGGACGCCGCGTTGTTCCATGGTCACTGCGCGATCACCGACGACGGCGAAACCCGACCACGCGGGACCGATCGGCTGCCGCCAGAGTTTCTGCGGTGGCTGCGCGCGCCAGTCGCGCGCCAGCCTCGGGCCGTTGGGAAGCATCGAGTTGCGATGCGGACCGAGGAACTGCGGCCAATGCGGCTCGGCGCCCGCTGGTGCGGCGGCTGGTGCTGCCGGCTGCGCCGCCACGGGGACGGCGCTCCGCCAGCGATACTTGATGATCGGCACCAAATCGCCAGTCACACCATGAATCTCAAACAAAGCGGCGGGCAATCCGCACATGCAAATGACAATGCCGAGCGTCAGCCACCGCGTCTTCCACGCCAGCCGCGAGAAGAACATCAGCCATAGGATGAGCACTACGGCTGCGACAATGACGATTCTCGCGATGGCCATGTGGCCTTGCTGAATGGACGGTTCCTCCCACAGCACGCGAACGTAAAAGGCGCTGAGCCCAGCCAACACGAGGGTCACCCATAGCGGCCACCAACGCGCGGGCCGCCGCTGTGCAAGGGAGGGACTGGAGGAACCGGAAGGCTCAGTCATGGCACCGCCCCACCGCAGCCACCGTGCCGGGTCGAAAAAACTCTGTTAATTTGCTTGGCGTCACCATACTCATCGCTAGATAACAATCGGCGTATGCAAAGGCAAAAAGATTCGCCCATTCGCACCATCACGCTGGGCCATAGCCCGGACCCGGACGATGCGTTCATGTTCTACGCGCTGGCCTCTGGCAAGATCCAGACGGGCGAGTTGCGCTTTGAGCACATCCTGCAGGACATCCAGACGCTCAACGAGCGCGCCACGCGCGGCGAACTGGACGTCACCGCCATCTCCATCCACGCCTACGCCTCTGTGCTGGACAAATACGCGCTCCTGCCCAGCGGCGCCTCGATGGGCGACGGCTACGGTCCCATGATCGTGAGCAAGGCACGCCGGACGAAGGATGAAATTGCGAAGATGCGCATCGCCGTGCCGGGCCGGATGACCAGCGCGTTCCTCGCGATGCGACTCTGGCTTGGCCGCGAGTTTGAACATGTCGTCGTGCCCTTCGACCAGATTTTCGCCTCCGTCAAACGCGGCGATGCTGACGCGGGCCTTATCATCCACGAAGGCCAGCTCACTTATCAGAAGGAGGGTCTGGAACTCTGTGTGGACCTCGGCGCTTGGTGGAAAGAAGACACCGGCGGCCTGCCGCTGCCACTCGGCGGCAACGCCATCAAGAAGTCGCTGGGCAAGCCGCTGATGAGCCGTATCTCGCCGTTGTTGACCGAGAGCATCCGCTACGGCCTCGCGCATCGCGCGCCCGCCGTCGCGCACGCGATGGCCTACGCACGCAACATGGACACGCCGTTGGCCGACAAGTTCGTCGGCATGTATGTCAACGACTGGACGCTCGACTATGGCGACAAAGGCCGCGAAGCGATCCGGCTCTTCCTGCGCCGTGGCTACGAGGCTGGCGTCATCCCCCAGCCGGTGGAATTGGAATTCGTGGAGTAATGCCACCATGCAATACCGCACGCTGGGCCGTTTACAGACGAAGGTATCGGCACTGGGTTTCGGCACCATGCGGCTGCCGATTCTTGGCGGCGTAGAAGCGCAGATTGACGAGGCGCAAGCGACAGAGATGATCGCCTACGCGATTGACAACGGCGTCAACTATGTGGACACGGGCTATCCCTACCACGGCGGCGCCAGCGAGCCGTTCGTCGGCCGTGTCCTCTCCCAAGGCTACCGGGACAAAGTGCTCCTCGCGGCCAAGATGCCCACCTGGGCCGTGAATGACGCCAGCGACTTCGACCGCTTCCTTAACGAACAACTCAGTCGGTTGCACACGGACCACTTCGACATCTACCTGCTCCATTGCCTCCATGCCGGCGTCTGGGCGAAACTGCGCGCGCTGGGCATCCGCGAATGGATGGAGCGCGCCAAGGCCGATGGGCGGTTCGTTCAACTCGGCTTCTCCTTCCACGACTCGACGGAAGTTTTCCGCCAGATCCTCGACGACTACGACTGGCCGATCTGCCAGATCCAATACAACTACATGAACGAGGATTTCCAGGCCGGCACCGAAGGCCTGCGCTACGCGGCGTCCAAGGGTGTCGCCGTTGTCGTCATGGAACCGCTCCAAGGCGGCGGTCTCACTCGGTTGCCAGAACCGGCCCGCCTGCTGTTCGATCGCGCCGCCTGCACCCGCACGCCGGCCGACCTCGCTCTGCAATGGCTCTGGCACAAACCGGAAGTCTCCATCGTCCTCAGCGGCATGAGCAGCATGGAGCAGGTTCGCCAGAACGTCGCCACCGCTAATCATTCAGGGGTCGGCGTTCTCACCCCGCGCGAACTCGAACTCGTCGACGGCATCCAGCGATCCCTGGAGGGACTTCGTCCCATCCCCTGCACGCAATGCCGCTACTGCATGCCCTGCCCCCACGGCGTGGACATCCCGCTGAACTTCCGCCTCTACAATGACGCGAAAGCTTTCGGCCCCAACAGCGCGTTGCTGAGCAAGAACATCTACCTCATGACTCCCGAAGCCGCCCGCTCCGGCTCCTGTGAAACCTGTGGCGAGTGCGAACCCAAGTGCCCCCAAGGCATCGAGATCGCCGCCTGGCACAAGCGCGTCCACAAAGAGTTCACTGCGTAGCCTTCGAACCTACGTCTGGCCAGCCAAGTCGAAGTATTCCGCTGATCTGCCCCCCAACCACGTCACAGTGTCACTGGCTCGCCCTACCCAGGTCGTAGCCCGCGACTCCGTCGCGGGATTGAAATGACATGTCTCGCTGCAAAGTCGCAAGCCACGATCCATTCTCTCTCCCATCTCCAGCCCAATGTGCGGGGCTGCAAATAGGCTTTCCAACCGATTGCCAAAGGCGTAAACAGACCCTGCTGAAAATCTCAACGGCTGCGCTGGCAAAGTGCAAGATCTGCGGGATGCCATGTGCCAGGTTTCATCGAATGCCAACTGCTCGACCAGACCCAATTGACGACCGCACTCCCTTAATGCTTGCCGCATGTTCGGGAAACCTATGCAGTCTGTTCGATCTAATCCTCTCTGGAGCTAAGATCGATAAGCAGAATTCGCGACGCTGGACAGCTTTGATGTATGCGTGCTGGTTCAACCAATATGAGATTGTGCAGCAGTTGCTTGATTCAGGAGCAGATCCCAATATTCACAAGTCATACGACATGGTCGAGACGCCTCTGAGTATTGCTGCACATCAGGGGCACTTCGAAATCGCGCGACTACTCATTGCCCACGGTGCTGATCCCACCTGCTACGCAGGCGTTCCGGCTGTGCGCGCAGAGTGTTACGCCCGGTGGAGCGGTCATCTCGATGTCTCCAGATTCCTGCTTGAGCAAGAAGACAAGTACCAAAAGGACCAGCTAAGCAGTGGTGGCTGAGCAAGCCGGCTGATTCTCCCACGCCCTCAGGTAGATGGACAACCTCCATGCGCGACCCACTCAGACCTCACGACTGATTTCTGACCACCATCGTCCCAGTTTCACCGCGCTGCTTCGTGCCGACCGATGGCATCGGCCATCGCGCGAAGGTTGGCGTTGGGACAACAGGGACTGGTGGCGCAGCCGGGACTGACGACGTGGACGCCAGCAGCAACGTTCTCGTCCACTTGACGCGCAATCTCCGCAGGGGTGGCGCAGAGCAGGTCGGTGGTATTGATGTTACCCATGAGGGTGTAACGGCCCGCCGCAGCAGCCACCATTTCCGCCGGCGGCACAGCCCAATCGAAGTTGAAGCAGGTCATGCCGGTCTGAGCCAGCAGGTGAAGCCGGCTGCGCACGTCGCCGCAAACATGCAGGATCGTGGGACCTTGGATGCGGGAAATCAGGCGCTGGTGGACTGGCAGGAGGCAGGTCTCATACGCCTCGGGGGAGATCATGCGCGCACCCGCCCCACCCTCGCCAATCGAGATGGCATCAGCGCCCGCCTCGAACTGGGCGTTGGCGTGGCGCACGAGAACCTCGACACACACGTCGAGGAACGCTGCAATCTGGGACGGCGCGTCCAAGAGTCCCATGAGGACATTCTCGACGCCATGCATGGCCTGAAGCATGGAGAACGGTCCCATGATCTTTCCAAGCACTGCCATGCGGTCACCGTAACGCTGCTTGGCGACGCGGATGGTCTCCAGGCACGTCTTCAAGGGCTGACGATCGAGGAGGTCGCCGGGTATGACAGCGTCATCGGGCGTGCACCAGGGGTTTGACTTGAACGTTGGCAATCGGTCGGGCGCTCCCCAATCCATCTCAGCGCCAAGCGCGGCCGGTTCGCCAAAGTAGTTGATGATGAAGCTGACGGCGTCAAAGCCGAGGGTGTCGTGGTTGGCCGCCATGAGTCGCGCCTGTTGCTCGGCGTCGAGGTGGACCGCCGGCATGAAACAACCGGTGGACTGCTGAAGTTCGACGGTGGTCATGGCGGCGACGTGGGCCAGCGGGGCGCGGTCCGGCTTGCCGCCCGTCAACGCCGTCAGGAATCGCTCGCGTGAGTTCATAGCCGTCGCATCTCCGACGCCGGCCAGCGTATGCGGCGGGGACGATGACGACAAGAAGAAGTGGCGGCCGAGGTGCGGGTGTGGCCGCTGCGAACTGGCGATTGGATAGAAATCCAAACGATCTTGCAGTTGCCACGAGCTGGATCGAGAAGTCGAATCACCCTCGACACTCAAGCGGGTGTGTTTTACGCTACAGGTCTGTTGGAGTGGCAGGTGTAGACGAAGACAGCCAAAGACAAACAGCCAGGCAACAACCACTGGAACGTATGTTCAATCCCTATGACATTGTAACTCTGGTTTACGGCGCCGTTGGATTTGTCGCCGGCTGGCTCTGGGGACGGCACCGGAGCAGTATCGCCAGTTTCATGGCGTCCATCATCTTCGGAGCGGCCGGCTTCGCAACGGGCAAGGCTCTGGAATGGGGCACGATTCTAGCGGAGTCATGGATTGACAAGCTCGCACAGAATCACAAAGTCCTGGGTGCCACGACCAGTGTGCTGGCCAACGTCATTTGGTTCGCCGCCATCATCCTCATTCCGGTGATCGCCATTGCAGTCGCCAGGAAATCGGATCGCCATGCCGCTGCCAGGTTGGAAGAACCGCCGCGCCGCCCCACCTCCTACCGCTGAGCAGCACGGAAGAACGCTTCACGCTGCCGTTGTAGTGTCGGTCGCCTCGCCTGAAACACCCGTGCTTCCGATGATCAGGACGCGACTGTCTCAGGGACTCAAGTCGTGATGAGATATGACATCCGCGTGCGATTTGCCGACGTGCGCGGCGGCCATTTTGCGGAGTTTGTAGCGTTGAATCTTGCCGCTGGCGGTCTTGGGCATCTCTTTGATGAAGACGATGGAGCGAGGATACTTGTGCGGCGCGGTGTTGGATTTCACAAACGCCTGCAACTCACGCACCAGCTCCTGCGTCGGCGGACAGTTGTCCTTGAGCACCACGTAGGCCCGAACCTTCGTCAGGCCATCTTCATCCTGCACCCCAATGACTCCGCTCTCCAATACGGCTGGATGTTCATGAAGAACGTGTTCAACGTCCGCCGGCCAGACCGCGAGGCCGCTGACCTTGAACATGTCGTCGGTTCTTCCCGAATACCAGTAGTAGCCGTCGGCATCCACGGAGAACTTGTCATGGGTGTTGACCCACTCGCCGCGGAACGTTTCTTTCGTCTGTTCGTGCTTGTTCCAGTAACCGGCCGCCACGCTCTCGCCCTTGATGAGCAGCGTGCCCGTGTGTCCGGGCGGCAGTTCCCTGCCGTCGTCATCCACGATCATCGCCTCATAGCCCGGCACGATTTGTCCAGTGCTGCCCGGCCGGGTCTTGCCCGGACGGTTCGAGATGTAGATGTGCAAAATCTCGGTGGAACCGATGCCATCCAGGATGTCGACGCCGAAACGTTTTCTCCACTTTTCAAACAACGGTTTCGGCAGCGGCTCGCCGGCGGAAACGCACATCCGGACCTTGCCGAGCTTTGTCCGGCCCGTTTTCTCAGCCAAGTGCAGCATGGATGCGTAGCTGGTCGGGACACCAAAAAACACGGTTGGTTGGTAGCGATCCACCATTTCAAAAGCCTTGTCCGGCAAAGGCCGCTCACGCAACAACACGGTCGTCCCGCCGGTCCGCAACGGAAAATAGAGGCCGTTGCCCAGGCCATATGCGAAGAACAGCTTCGCGACAGAAAACGACACGTCATCTTCCGTCATCCCGATCGTGTCGCGCGCATACGCGTCCGCCGAAACGATCATGTCGTGATGCAGATGAACCGTGCCCTTCGGATAACCCGTCGTGCCAGAGCTATAGAGCCAGAACGCCGCATCGTCCTTGGTGGTCTTGGCCGCCTCCAGTTTTGGAGAAGCCTTCGCCATCAGATTCCTCAACACCAACGGCCCGCCATCACCCGTCTCGCCGACAACAATGTGCTCTAGAAAATCCAGATGCGCGCGGATTTCCATGATGTGATTCAGCAGGTCAGGCTCGACAATCAACACGTGGGCGCGGCTGTCGTTGAGGATATACTCGTAGTCCTTGGCGCCCAGGATGGTATTGATCGGAATGGGCACCGCGCCAATCTTCATCGCGCCAAAGAACGCATACACGCACTCCGGGCAGTCCCGCATCAGGATGGCCACGCGCTGCTCCACCCGCACCCCGAGTGCGCGCAAAGCGTTGCCCACGCGGTTGACGTTCTCCACCAACTTCGCGTAGGTGATGACCTCGTCCCCGCTCAGGATCGCCGGCTTCTCGCCGCGGCCGGCTGCCAGGTGGGAATCCACCAGCACCGTCGCCGCGTTCAATCGTTCTGGAAGTTCAGGCACAGACATGCGTGTTTTCCTGTTTAATCAAACGGCGCGGATGCTAAACGCAACCTTGGTCCGGCGTCAAGGCGCGGGACCTGCCCCAAGTGGCACTACGCTCCCAGCTTCGCCGCGTGCAACAAGTCATAAACTGAGCCGCCGGATGCCAATGTGCTCTTGTAGAGCCTGATCTCATCCACAACGCAGCGTCCGAAGCCGGTATCCGCTTCCGCCTCCAACCGATGGCGCAACCGTTCGGCGCCACGGGGGCTGCGCACGCGCCCGATCGTCAGGTGGGCCGCGAAGTCCCGTTGCTCACGCGGGAAACCCAGGTCCTCCATCGCACCTTCGACATCACGCGCCACGGCCGCCAGTGCGTCCCGGCCAGCGCCAGCGCCAACCCACACGACGCGCGGAGCGCCACGCTCCGGGAAGCAGCCCATGCCGCGCAATTCCAACTCAAACGCCGCCCGCGACGCCGCTATCAGATCAAGCGACGCTTTGATGTCGTCGAGCCGCCCGTCCGGCGTTTCGCCAAGAAACTTCAGCGTCAGGTGAAAATTTTCCGGCTTCACCCATCCCACATCGCAGTTCGCCTCGCGTAACAGCGCCGCCTGTCTGGCGACGGCCGTCCGGACTTCTTCCGTGACATCCACTGCAATGAACAAGCGCATGACAGATAACAACTCCCGTTACGATACCTTCATCGCCCGCCGCAGCATATCGAGCGCGGTCTGCGTTACCACAAACTTGAACGCCTCGCGGTCGTAGTGGTAGATCGCCCGCCGCACTTCCGTCCTGCGTGGTCCGGCAACCGCAATGAATACCAAGCCGACCGGCTTCTTCGGCGTGCCGCCTGTCGGACCGGCAATGCCTGTAATACCGACGCCGAAATTCGTGCCAGCGTGCTGTCGGATGCCCACAGCGAGTTCGTGCGCCACTTGCCGGCTGACGGCGCCGTGCGCCTCCAGCGTCCTCCGTTTCACACCGACATCGCGCACCTTCGTTTCATTGCTGTAGCAAACAATGCCTTCCATGAACACTTCGCTGCTGCCATTGACATTCGTGATGCGGCTCGCGAGCAACCCGCCAGTGCAACTCTCCGCCGTCGCCAGCTTCTGTTTTCGGCGAATCAAGTCCTGCACGACGATATCTTCCAGCCGGTCGTTTTCGCCCCCGAAAATAATGTCGCCGAGCTTCTTGCGAATGCGTCTTTCCAGTTCATCCGCTTGTGCTGCGGCTTTCGGCCCGCGCGTGATCACCCGCACATCCACCTCATTGGGCCGCGCACAGTAGCCCAGTTCCACGCCGGATCTTCCCTTGACGAGCGGCTCAACCATCTCCGCCACCCAACTCTCCCCCACCCCAACCGTGCGAAGCACCCGGCACGCTGTTGGCGTTGCATAGCCGCGCTCACGCAGCAATGGCATGACATAGTTGTCGAACATCGGTTTCAACTCGCGCGGCGGTCCCGGTAGCAGAATGATCAGCCGCTGCAAGACGCCACTCTTTGGCTCGCGCATTCCGGGGAGGTTTGACCGCTCATCACGCGTTTCCACCTCTGCGTCCAACGCCAGCCCCGGCGCGGTGCCGTGATCATTTGGCAACACCTTCGCACCCTCCGGCACCTGCGCCTGAACTGCGATGACCTTCGGCATCCGCACCTTCCGGGCCCGAAACCGCGCTTTGATCCTCTCCAGCACTTCCAAGTTGCTATGCAGTTTTCTACCGAGCAATTCGGCAACCACGTCGCGCGTCACATCATCCGAGGTCGGCCCCAAGCCACCGGTCACAATGACCAAGTCAGCCCGCCGCAACGCCTGCCTCACCGCATCTGTCATCGTTTGGCTATCGTCGCCCACCGTGACAACACGAGGAACGCGTATGCCGAGCGAACCGAGCCGCGGCGCAATGTAGTTCGGGTGTGTGTTGACGACGTAGCCCAACAACAGTTCCGTGCCCGTGGCAATGATCTCACAGTCAGCCATAAAAAATCACTTCCTCCTCATTCATCAGCAGCACCTATGCGGCGTCTTGGAATTGTATTTGTGCTCCAATGTTGAAATATACGCCTGGTCCGCCGGCAACTTTGTGCGCGCAGCCGCGGCCTCGCCGGTCAACTCGCGAATCAACCCGCCCAGCAACAACACTGCCGCGCCAAACCGCCACCACGGTCGTCCCGTGCCGGGATTGGCCAGCACCGGATCAAGCCAGACAGCCTTCGCCTCGCGTAGCACGGCCGGTTTCCGTTTCAGCAGAAGCGCCACCCACTCCTTGATCGAGACCACCAGAATCGCCACCACCAACGCCAGGAACACGCCGGCCACAACCGCGTCGAGCCAGTTGTTGAAGATCAGAACCTCCGTCGCGAGCTTCTTGCCGGCTGCGACTTTGCCCCCCGCCAAGTCAGCCTCCAGTTTGTGCGCCATCGAGACGAAGCCGATGCGCGGATCGGAATGGAACATTTTCTGAACCGCGGCCGTGAACGTGACTGTGATCAGCCACACCATCGGCAATACGGTCACCCAGACGAGCCTCGTCTTGTTCATCTTGATGAGAATCGTGGTGGCCAGACACAACGCGATCACCGCGAGTAGCTGGTTGGCGATGCCAAACAGCGGCCAGAGCGAGTTCACCCCGCCCAGAGGGTCGCGCACGCCCTGAATCAGAAAGTAACCCCAGCCACTCACCATCAGCACGCTCGACACAAGGTTCGCGTTGAAACTGCGCGTGTCACCCAGGGGCTTCCAGACGTGACCGAGAAAGTCCTGCAACAGGTAGCGGCCCACGCGCGTGCCCGCGTCCAGCGTCGTTAGGATGAACAACGCCTCGAACATGATCGCGAAGTGATACCAGAGATCGAGCAGTTGCTTTCCAACCGCCTGCGCAAAAATGTGCGCCATGCCCACCGCAAGCGTCGCCGCGCCGCCCGTGCGCCCAAACAGTGTGTGCTCACCGATGGTCTTGGCAAGTTGGTCCATGTGTTCCACGGTCACGGGAAACCCAAGGCTCGTCACCTGCGCCACAATCGCCGCCGCCTCGCCCTTGACGTTCATCGCCAGGTACACGCCCGGCTCCAGCGAGCAGGCCGCGACCATCGCCATGATCGCCACAAAACTTTCCATGCACATCGCCCCGTAGCCGATGGGCCGCGCGTAGCGCTCGCGCGTGATCATTTTCGGCGTCGTGCCGCTGGCGATCAACGTATGGAACCCGGAAATCGCGCCACACGCTATCGTGATGAAACAGAACGGGAACAGTTTGCCCGCCACCACCAGTCCCGATCCGTCCACGAAACGGCTGATCGCCGGCATCTGCATCGTCGGCAGCACGACGAGAATCCCCATCGCCAGCGCCGCGATGGTGCCGATCTTCATGAACGTGCTCAGGTAGTCGCGCGGCGCCAGCAGCAGCCACACAGGCAGCACACTCGCCGCCAAACCATAGAGGATCAGCGCCCACGCCAGCGGTTCCGCGCCCAGTGTAAACGCCTTCGACCACGCCGGCGTTTCATAGACGAACTTCCCGCCCCAAACCGCCAGCAACAATAGCACCACGCCGAACGCTGACACCTCCGCAACCTTGCCGATTCGCCAGAACCGCAGATACGTCCCCATGAGCATCGCGATCGGGATCGTCGCGCCCACCGTGAACACACCCCACGGGCTTTCCGCCAGCGCCTTCACCACCACCAGTCCCAGCACCGCCAGCAAAATAGTCATGATGGCTAGAATCGCCACCAACGCGATGAAACCCGCTGTCGAATTCAACTCCTCCTTCACCATCTGCCCCAGCGATTTTCCGTCCCGCCGCATCGAGCAAAACAACACCACGAAATCCTGCACCGCGCCGCCCAGCACCACGCCAATCAGAATCCATAATGTCCCCGGCAAATAACCAAACTGCGCCGCCAACACCGGCCCCACCAGCGGCCCCGGCCCGCTGATTGCCGCGAAATGATGACCGAATACGATCCACGGGTTGGTCTTGACGAAATCCCGACCGTCATCATGCGCTTCCGCCGGCGTCGCCCGCAGATCGTTCAACGCCAACACGCGCGCCGCGATCCACTTTGAGTAGAACCGATAGCCGATCGTATAGGTGCACAGGGCCGCGACGAGGATCCAAGCCGCATTGAGCGGTTCCCCGCGCTGGAAGGCCACCGTGAAGTAGCCGAACGCTCCAAGCGCCGCCACGCCACCCCATGCAAGCCATTTCAAGATCGTTTTCATTGTTGGATTGTTCGCACTCTACGACTCGTGCACTGCGGATCAACGACAGCCGCAGACCGGCACTAACTGCTGCCCGCCTCCGCCGCGCGTTCCGATCGTTTACGCTGCTGTTTTCTGGCCCGGACTTTCGCCCGACCCTGTGCCGTAAACATACGCAGCAGTCGATCCCACACCTCCATGACGGCAAGAACCTTGAATGCGCCCCACGGTGACAACGGCGGCGCATAGTACTGCGTCCTGCCGTCGCGGATGGCGCGAAACACTGACACCGTCTCCTTCTCCGCATCCACCAGCGTGTGATTCTTCCCAAACATGAACAACTCGTGCGCGTCGCTCGTGCCAACAAACGGCAACCCGCGCTCCTTCGCCACGAGTTCCGCCTTGCGGTTGAAATTCAGTCCCCGCATGTGCATGTGGCAGTATTCCACCGCATCCCATAGGTCGAGATGATCGAAAAACTTTTGCCGCAAACACGACGTCACTGGATATAACGGATGCGGCGCGATCACCAGCCCTGCCTCCCCCTTCGCCGCTTTCCACGCGCGCAAATCCTCGAACGTGCGTATCCGATCCACCTCGGCCTGCGTGATGTTCAGGCACAAGACCTCCCGTCTCTCCACAAACACCTCGCAACCGGGGATCAGCAATATTCCACGCTCCCGCGCCAACGCCGTCAACGCCGGGTCATCCAGCACGCGCCCGTGAAACGTAAACGCCAGCACATCGAACTTCAGCGCCGCAGCCTTCTCAATCACGTCCCGTGCGCTGTGCGTGCAACAATCCAGCGGATCCTCACGCGTGTGGATATGAAAGTCGCATTTCAGCATCACCCGTCACATTACTGCAACCCTCACCTGACTCAAGAACAACCACAGCAACCCGTCTGACCGGTCGTCTCGATCAGGTGCGGCGCTATCCAAGAAAACTCTTCTCTCCGGGACTTAAAGGTGTAAATCTATCGCCCAGATTGTTGCGTCATGAATACCACACCCGGCAACCAACCAACGAAACGCGCGCGCACGCCCCACACAATGAGCCGGCGGCTCTGGCTCAAACACGCGGCCACAACCACCGCGGCGCTCAGCGGCGTTCCGTTGTTCATTCCCGCCTCGGCGCTCGGCGTAGGGAGCCGTCCAGCGCCCAGCAAGCGGCTCACGATGGCCATCATCGGCATCGGCAGCATGGGCTTGCGCAACCTGAAAGGTTTTCTCAACGAGGATGATTGCCAGATCACGACCGTGTGCGACCTGGACGCGGCGCGGCTCAAGGCCGGCGCGGAAGAAGTCAACCGACATTACAATGACACCGGCTGCGCGCGGATTCATGATTTCCGCGAGGTCATCGCCCGCAAAGACATTGACCTGCTCTGCCTCTCGGTGCCGGACCACTGGCATTCCATCCCGGCCATCATGGGCGTGACGGCGGGCAAGGACATTTACGGCGAGAAGCCGCTGGCGCTGACGGTGGCCGAGGGACGCGCGATGGTGAGCGCAGTCAATCGGTTTGGGCGCGTCTGGCAGACGGGCAGCTGGCAGCGTTCGGTGCCGCATTTCCGGTTTGCGTGCAATCTGGTCCGCAGCGGCCGCATCGGGCGGGTGCAAAGCGCGGAGGTGGGCATCGGTTTCGGCCCGACCACGGGCGTGGAGCCGGTCATGCCGGTGCCGGAGGGGTTCGACTACGAAATGTGGCTCGGTCCCGCGCCGTGGGCCCCCTACACGGAGAAGCGATGCCATTTCAATTTCCGCTGGATCAGCGACTACGCCGGTGGCCAGATTACCGACTGGGGCGCGCATCACATTGACATCGCGCAATGGGGCCTCGGCACCGAAGAAACCGGTCCCGTCGAGGTGGAGGGCGTCGGGAAGTTCCCCACGGAAGGTTTGTGGGACACGCCCATCACCTACCGCTTCGAATGCCGCTTCGCCAGTGGTCAGACGATGACCGTGGCCAGCGAGGATGTTTTCAAGAACGGCGTCCGCTTCTTCGGTGAGAAGGGATGGATTCACGTGGACCGCAACCGCGTGGACGCCGAGCCAAAGAGTCTCATCCGCGAGCAGTTCAGCAACGGCATGTCGCGCAACCTCGCCGACCGGCAGGGTCACCGGCGCAATTTCCTCGACTGCGTGAAAAGCCGCGGCACGCCCATCTCGAACATCGAGGTGGCGCAGCGTTCCATCACCGTCGGCCACCTCGGCAACATTGCGATGCTGTTGGGCCGGAAGGTTCGCTGGAACCCGGCCACCGAGTGCGTCATCGGCGACGACTCGGCTCAGCAGATGCTCTCGCGCACCATGCGCGGCCCGTGGATGATTTGAGCGGGAAATTTTCGCCTGCAACGTCGCGTCGTTTCCCCGAACAACTCCAATCAAGCTCTCCCCCGCTAACCGCATCCACACGGATGCGATTCTTGTCCATTTACCGCCAGCCGCGACGCGAGCATACTGCGGGGCATGAAGACACTGGCGATTGTCGGATTGGGTTGCGCGTGTTTGTTTGGCGGAGTGCTTGGAGCGGCAGCGGACGACATCGTGTTGTTGGACGCAGCCACGACGCCGTTGAAGGGCGTTGTCCCACAGGCAGGCGCGAAACTCGAACTGCGAGACGGCTTGCTCCAGATCAAAACAAAAGGCGAGACCGGCTTTCCGGGCATACGCGTCAAGGGCACGTGGGATTTGTCGAAGTGCAATCAGTTGACGCTGGAACTGGCTCTGCCCGACCGCAAAGGCGAGTTGCCGATCACGATCCGGCTCGATAATCCCGATGCAGATGCCGGCAAGGGGCTGGGCGTGTTCGTTGACCGCCTGAAGATTCGCGGCAAGAAAGCCGCCAGCTACACGATGGCGCTGCCGCCGCCGTTGCCATACGGGCGGGAGATCACCAGCAAACTCTCCGGCATGAAACGAGGCCCGTTTGCAACGACTGGCGTGGTGGCTGATTTGAATCCGTCGAAGGTGGTCGGCGTGGCGGTGTATATCAAGGAGCCAAAGCTGGACTGGGTCTGGGGCATCAAACGCATCGTCGCAAGCACCGGCCCCACGCCGAAAGTGCCGGAGTGGATGCTGCTGCCAGCGGACAAGTTTTTCCCGTTCATTGATTCGTACGGCCAGTTTAAACACAAGGATTGGCCCGGCAAGACGCACTCGGACGAAGACCTGAAGAAATCACTGGAGAGCGAACGCGCTGATCTGACCGCGCATCCCGGTCCCGACGGATGGAACAAATACGGCGGATGGGCCAAAGGGCCGAAGCAGAAAGCAACCGGCCGTTTCCGCGTTGAGAAGATCAACGGCAAGTGGTGGATGGTTGATCCCGAGGGATGCCTCTGGTGGTCGCACGGACCGGTGCGTGTCACTTCCTCATCAGCGGTGACGCCTTTGGACGGGCGCGAGTTCTATTTCACCGACCTGCCCAAGGCCGACTCGCCGTTTGCCCTTTTTTACACGACGCGCGACGCGCTGCTTTGGCCGTATTACGTGGCGCGAGGCATCCAGCGCACGTACGATTTCTCCTCGGCGAACGCCTTCCGCAAATACGGCAAGGACTGGGTCTCGCGATACGCCGACCTCGCGCACCAACGGTTGCGAAGCTGGGGCATGAACACCATCGCAAACAGCTCCGACGTGCGCCTCTGCCGGCAGGGACGCACGCCCTACTGTGACCGTTTCGAGTTGAAGTCGCCGGACATCGAGGGCGCGCATCTCGGCTGGTGGAAGTTCAAAGACCCATTCCACCCCGAGTTCCGCACGAACTTCCGGCGGCAGCTCGTGCAGCGAAAAGAGGAATTGGATGACCCGTGGTGTTTCGGATTCTTCGTGGACAACGAGATCAGTTGGGGCAGCGAGACCGCGCTGGCCGACTGGACGCTGCAATCGCCTGCCACACAACCCGCGAAGATCGAGATGATCAACCGCCTCAAACAGAAATACGATTCCATCACCAATCTCAACGCAGCGTGGAAGACGAGTTACGGCGATTGGAACGCGCTGCTCCAGGCGCAGCAAAAGCCGCCGGCCGGCGCAAAGGATGACTGCGTCGCTTTCACTGCCGTCGTGACGGAGGCCTATTTCAAGAACATCCGCGACGAGTTCAAGGCCGTCGCTCCAAATACGCTCTACCTCGGCTGCCGCTTCGCGGGTTCAACCAAGGCGGCTGTCCAGATCGGGGCGAAGTATTGTGACGTGATCAGCTACAACCTCTACCGGCACACACTGGATGATTTCAAGCTGCCGGAGGGCGTGGACAAGCCGATATTGATTGGCGAGTTCCACTTCGGCGCGCTTGACCGGGGCATGTTCCATCCGAGCCTCATCCAAGTCGAGGATCAGGTTGCCCGCGGCAAGGCGTACGCGACTTACATCGCCTCCGCGCTGCGTCATCCAAACTTTGTCGGCGCGCACTGGCATCAGTTTGGCGAGCAACCCACAAGCGGGCGATTCGACGGCGAGAACCTGCAAAATGGTCTGCTGGACGTGTGCGACACGCCCTACCCCGAGACCATCGCCGGCGTCCGCGAGGTCGGCTACAGCCTCTACGAAATCCGCAGCAAAGGAAAAGAGTAGACGAGCGGCAGCGGTCGGCTCGGTCGAAGTTCCCCGCTCGTGGACACACGCTCTCGGCCCAACTGCTATAACGTCATTGCCTTGCAGAAGGCGCTCGCCTAGTGTTTTACTTCTCTATGCAAACGCAATCTGTTTTCGGCGACACTTTCAAGGGTCTTCGCGTTCTAATCACAGGACACACGGGATTCAAAGGGTCTTGGTTGTGCATTTGGCTAAAGGAGCTTGGCGCAGAAGTCACCGGCTTGAGCCGCGATTCCGACATCCCACTGCGGAATTCCCGCCTTTGTGGTTTAAGTCACCGGATTGCTCATCATGTCCGGAGTGACATTCGCGACTTGAAGGCCGTGCAAAACTGCATCGAGACCTACCAGCCAGAACTGGTCATCCATATGGCCGCACAACCCTTGGTTCTGATCGCTTATGCCGAACCGAAGGAAACGTTCGATACGAATGTGGGTGGCACCGTCAACTTGTTGGAAGCTGTCCGCCGATCCAAATCGGTCAAGGCATTCATAGTCGTCACCACTGACAAAGTCTATGAAGATCAAAAATGGCTTTGGGGCTATCGTGAAAACGATGCACTCGGCGGATATGATCCCTATAGCGCCAGCAAGGCAATGGTAGAGTTGTGCATTCAGTCTTACCGGCGCTCGTGGAGCGAGAAGGGCTTCTCCGAAAGGCCGGTTGCTATTGCGTCGGTTCGGGCAGGCAATGTCATTGGCGGCGGAGATTTCGCAAAGTATCGGCTCGTGCCGGATTGCATGAAATCTTTGATCAATCGCGAAGACATCGTGCTGCGAAATCCGTCAGCAGTGCGCCCATGGCAACTGGTGCTCGATCCACTCAGTGGCTACCTGATGCTCGCAGCTCGTTTGCTGCGGGACGAAGTCCATACTTCGACGCACAGCGAGCCTCTGGATTATCGATCGGCTTGGAACTTTGGTCCTGATCAGAATGAGGTGGTGACGTGTGAAGCGGTCGCCCGCAAGGCTGTTGAGTTGTGGGGGAGTGGCCGTTGTCGAGCCGAGAACGCGAACGTGAGGCCACACGAGACCAACGTGTTGCGGCTGAACTGGGAAAAGGCCGCCAATGTTTTGAGATGGCGACCCACTTACACCTGGCAGGAAGCAGTAGCAGAGACGGTGAACTGGTTCACGCAATATCAGAAACGTACTCTCTCATCGCCGGAGGGCCGTGCGGATATGTATGGGGTTTGCGTCGAGCACATCCAGCAATACACAGCGCGCGCTCGCCAATTGCGATGCCCGTGGACCGAGTCTTGAGGAAAAGATACAGTAGCAAGTTCCGGTCTCACCAGATGAAGATTGTGACGCCCTTTCTGCTCCGCGAAAGGGGCATGCACTGAACGCACGATTTTCAACTCCGTTGCGAGTCTTGTAGAGAATCCGTCATTAGCGACGCGCCAGATGTATCTATACTTCTGCGTGACCGTCCTTCCACTCGAAATAACGGGAAAGCAAAGCTCGTGTTATCGGACACAGATCGAACTTATGCTTAGTTTTGTCATACTGTTCCTTTTGGTCGGTGCGGCGAAACCGTTGAATAGCCCGCACCGATTTTCTCACTCTCTCTTTGAAATCGCTAGGAGCGCCGGGTTGAGCGTCACAGAAGTAAACGTCCGGCATGAACTCGTGAGCACTCAGTTGATCGACCATGTGGTCCATGCGGAATAAACCGACGAGCCGGCCCACGAGCTTCCCGTGGCCCATCTCGCCATCTAACAGGCTACAGTTATCATGAAGATTGATACAGGCTGCACGGTCCACCTCAATGGCGCTATCCTGAGGCGTGACGCTTAGGAAAAAACCTGAAGAAACCTTTTGGCCCTTGCCAATCCTGACCTTCACGCTGTCAGGTCCCTCCATCCATGTCACGGGCAAACATACGAGATTATAACGATCGAAGCCGAAATCTGGATACTGCTTGTCCAGCGCAACAACAGTTTCCTCTTGGTAGCCGGGACCAATGCTCTCAACACCCCGCGAGTAAAAGAAAAGGGTTCTCGCTGCATGGTCTGCAACGATCAATTCCTCCCCAAACTCCCGGTGAATGATCCGTTCAGGATCATACAGCTCGACGTAGGAATCCGAGGCACCATTGGCAATGTTCCAGCCCACCGGATACACGTCCCGGTAAAACAGGCACACATACTCGAAGCCGTTCATGCAGACAACGGGCAACGTGCCACCGTTTGCATACCGCAACGGCCACTTCTTGCAGTCAAACGACTGGAGGTGTGGGTGGTCATGCTTGAACGCAGCAATATCCGCGATCAGCCTGTTGCGCGCTTGAGTTTCGCCGGACACCTCATTGAAAAAGTCCTGCTTGTCCAAGTTGGAGGTGATCACCTCAAGTGGGCCCTCAAGATCAACTTGAAGCTGCAACCCGCTGTCTGACCTTATGAGAGCAAACTTCCGTAACAACACCTGTAAAAACTCTCCGGTCAAATACGCCGATAGTTTTCGTCGAGGTTGGGGCGGCAGGGCATGGAGCTTTATCGCCTGATACAAAGCGATCAAATCTTCGCTTCCTTTGAGTTTCACTGTTCTCAGTTCTCGGCAAACCACTGTCCCTCGTGGAAGCAATCCATGGACTCGCTCCGTAAGGATAACCGGTGATTTGATGCCTTTGCCTTCCTTCTCCACGCGACTGGCCATGTCAGCGTAGTGTCCCAAAACATCGCCATTGCCACCGACTTGCACGTCACCAGCATCAATTCCAATACGAAGCTGAAACCGGTGAGGGTTACTGCGTTCGGCGTTATGTTCGACAATTTTTTTCTGGAGGTCCAAGCCAGCGTTCACAGCGTCAATGGCGGCGTCGAAGGTAAGCAGGTGCCCGTCGCCCAAGGGCTTGATAACGACGCCATGGTTAACCATCGCGACCTCATGGGTAAACTGATCCTGGAACTCCGTAATCTTCGTGCGGATAGCCTCGTTCTTTACGTGGGAACTTCTGCCACGATCAGTGAACATGATGACTTTGAGTTTCGTGCTCATACGCGGAATTCCTTTGTTGCCAATTATGTCTGAGCTACGGCCGACCTTCAATGTCAATTCTGACGCGGTCCACCATCAGGCAGTTCACAACACAATTCCCCCCTCTCTAACCGCATCCATACGGCCAGGATTCTTGTCCGTTCATCGCGAGGCCATTGCGGTTGAACACATATCCCAACATCAGAAGCACTGACATGAAACACAATGCAATCTAGATGTTGGCCACAATTCTTGGCCTTGCGGCGGGCGACATGCCACAGGGTCACACCGCGCACAGCGAGAAACTTCATCGGCCGCGAACGCGGGCGCGGTATTCCCGCGGTGTCATCTTCGTGGCGCGTTTGAACGCGCAGGCCAGGTATTCGCGCGACTGGAAACCGGAGGCGTCAGCCACCTCGGGGACAGGCATGTCAGTGTCCGCAAGCAATTGTTTGGCGCGTTCGAGGCGTACCCGGCGGATTTCCTCGGCCGGGCTTCGGCCCAGTGTTTGCTGGAACCGGCGTTCCAAGCTGCTGCGAGACATGGCCGCCGCGCGTAAGATGTCGCTCACATGGATCGGTTCGGCAGCATGGTTGCGAATGAAACCGATGGCCTGCGCAAGATGACGGTCATTGATGGCCAGCGTATCAGTCGATTGCCGCACAACCACCCGAGTAGGCTCGATCAAAATCGGCGCGACCGGCGGCTGTGCCCCCTTTAGCATGCGGTCGAGCAAAGCCGCGGCCTCATAGCCGATCCGCTCGGACGTCAACGCAACCGCTGAAAGCGGCGGGTTGCAGGTTTGGCACAACAAGACATCTTCGTCGCCACCGAGCACGGCGACTTGCTCGGGAACCAGCAGACCCAATTCGCGGCAGGCGTAGAGCACCTCGCGTCCGCGATCGCTGGTCCAAGTGAGAATAGCCACAGGTTTGGGCAGCAATTTAAGCCAGTGTTGAAGAGCCTTTTGCCGTTTTCTCCAGGTCGCGTGAGGGCCTGCGCTGCGACGCGCTGCGAAAAGCGAGCAACTGTGCCCTGCCTTCGCCAGCGTTCGCACAAAACTCTCGTAGTGAACCTCGATGTAAGACACGCCCAGCGGCGAAAAGTAACCGAAGTTGCGGAAGCCCTGATTCAAGAGGTGTTCCACCGCCAGCCGGGCCGCGACGGCAAGATCAGCCGTGACTGTGGGAAAATCAACACCCGGAATTCTGGCTGCGGAAACGTTGACAACGATGGACCGTGACGCGGTCAGATGCCGG
Organism: Verrucomicrobiota bacterium; assembly: GCA_016235595.1. Classification (GTDB taxonomy): domain Bacteria; phylum Verrucomicrobiota; class Verrucomicrobiia; order CAIQCK01; family CAIQCK01; genus CAIQCK01. Next base: position 141,855 of record JACRJX010000026.1, on the reverse strand, counting down.
GCCAGCGATCGATCGGCCACCCGCGCGATGACCCCATCGCCACGCCAGCCCGACGGCAGCCGACCAGGGGCGTGTTGACACCGTTGCTCCAGCCAGAGATGCCAGCCTCCTTGTTCCTGGGCGTAGCGCGCGATGCCGCGAATGATTCGCCGTCCCCAATCCGTCGCGGTGTCAACCAACAAGGCGATTTGCGGGCGTTTACTGGCAGGTATCATTGTATTCTTCTCGATCAGTCAACCGCACTTTAGGTCATGACGAAATATCTTACATAGTTTACGTGTCCTTGTATTGACCGCAAGGAGCATTTGCGTTAGCAATCGCAGTCATGAAAGCCTCCAGCAACACGAATCTCAGACAGGAAAGAACCACCATGCAAAACCGCAGGGAATTCATCAGGTCCGCGGCAACGCTCTCGGCCGCAATGGCCGCAGCGCCAGCAGTCGTAACGGGACAGGGCGCACCGCGTCTCTTCAAAGTCGGCATGATCGGGTCCGGCCGGCGCGCGTCCGCTGCGTTCGAGAATCTCAGGAACGCCGCCAAATCGCTCAACGTCGAGGTCCGGCTCGTCGCCACGGCCGACTACTTTTTGGAGCAGGCACAGAAGGCGGCCAAGAAATACGGGGCCGACGAGAAGTTCGCCTTCGGTGGTGGCGCCAGTTACAAGAAGCTGCTGGAGACCGAGTGTGAGCTTGTGATCCTGGCAGCGCCGCCGGCGTTCCGGCCTGTGCATGTCGCGGCGGCTGTCGCGGCGGGCAAACACATCTTTGCCGAAAAACCAGTGGCGGTTGATCCGCCCGGCATCCGCAAGTTCCTGGAGGCCGCCGCGTCGGCAAAAGCCAAGAAACTCGCGCTGGTGGCCGGCACCCAGCGGCGGCATCAAGCCACCTATCTGCGGCAAGCCGTTGCGCTGCAAAAAGGCCAGCTTGGAAAAATCCTGGGCGGCACCATCTACTGGTGCCAGGCTCGCGGCAGCGTCCGTCCGCGGCGCGAGACCGACACGAACGCCGGTTACATGGCCAACAACTGGATGAATTGGGCAGAGATGTCCGGCGACCACATTGTCGAACAACACGTGCACAATATTGATATCGCCAACTGGTTCATCGGACGCGCACCGCTCTCGGCCATCGGCGTTGGCGCCCGCCTGCGGCGGCCAACCGGCAATCAGTATGACTTCTTCAGCGTGGACTATGATTATGGCGAAGGCGTGCACATCCACAGCCTGAGCCGTCAGATTCCAGGGTGTTACTCTCGCGTCGGTGAGTATCTCACCACGGACGCGGCGGAGATCATGGGCGGTGGCAAGGTCCGCCGGTTCGATGGCAAGGAAGTGGCGTTTGAAGACGTCGGCCATGAAGGCGATCCCTACGTTCTGGAACACGCCGACCTGCTGAGAAGCATTCTCGACGGCAACGTGCTGAACGAAGGCGAGAACGTGGCCACCTCCACCGCGACGGCGATCATGGGCCGCATATCCGCCTACACCGGACAGATCGTGCGGCTCTCGGATCTGCTCACACAGGCGCAGTCGTCTTTCTACAACGTTGCCTTCAAACCCGCCGCAGTGGATTTCGAGGGTCCGGGAGACATTACCCTGCCGACCGAAAACAAGCCGCCCATCCCCGGCAAAGACTAGCGCGACGCAAGTGACGACGAGGAAATGAGCGCCAGAAAGACAATCACCGGCCTGGGATTCTGCGGGATGGACTATCTCTGTCTCGTCCCGCACATCCCGCTGGATGACAAAGTCGAAATCCTCCAGAGCGCAGTCCAGGGCGGCGGTCCTTCCGTTAATGCCATCGCCACGGCCGCGAGATTGGGCGCGGCGACGGCTTTTATCGGTTGCGTCGGCAACGACCAGCGTGGTCGCGACATCACCGCCGGGCTGGCCGCAGAAGGTGTGAATGTCAGCGGCATGAAGATCCGCGAGGACGCCGAGTCCGCAGCCGGTTTTTGCTGGATCGAGAAGCAGAGCGGCAAGCGGAGCATCGCCTGGACGCGAGGAACAGCGCGGCCGTTATCCGCGGAAGAAATTGCTCCGGACCTGATAAAGACCAGCAGTCTCCTGCATCTGGATGGCCACCAGACCGAAGCCGCAATTGCCGCCGCGAAGCTGGCCCGTCAGCATGGAGTGGCCGTCTCGATTGACGCGGGGACGTTGGTGGCTGGCATCGAACAGCTCCTTGAACTTGCCGACATCATCATCGCCTCTGAGAAGTTTGCCTGCCGCTACACCGGTCAATCAGACGTGGAAACGGCCGCCAAAAAACTGTTTGCCGTGAACTGCAAGTTCTCCGCCGTCACGATGGGAAATAAAGGCTCCGTTGGATTTGACGGGCACAAGCTTTTCAAATGCCCCGCGTTCAACGTCACTACCGTTGACACAACCGGGGCTGGTGATGCCTTTCACGGGGCGTTTGCCTATGAATATGTCCAGGGTGGAAGCTGGCCGGAATGCCTGAGGTTCGCCTCGGCAGTGGCGGCGTTGAAATGCACGCGATTCGGCGGCCGGGCTGGCATTCCCGACCTGAGAACAACGGAAGACTTTTTGAAGCAACATGAATAACTATCTGCGACACTACCAGCGCCGGGACGGCTTCACACGCATCTCGACCATCGGCGACGGCGAACTGCAATTGACCGAGTTCGGCATCATCAACCTGCGAAAAGGCCAGGAGTATGCCGCCGATTCCGGTCAGAGCGAGGTCGTCCTTATCATCCTCGGCGGGCAATGCTCGGTCTCCGGCAAGGGTTTCCAGTTCAATCAGGTCGGCGGGCGAAAAGATGTTTTCTCCGGCAAGCCGCACACGGTCTATGTCCCCTGCGGAGCCCATTATGTCATCCGCGCCGAAAGCGATGTCGAGATCGCCTGGACCGCCTCCCCCTCCACCCTGAAGACGCCCGCCTACGTGATCGCGCCTGACCAGGTCAAGGAGGTCCATATCGGCAAGGAGAACTACCAGCGCGACGCTTACCTGATGCTGACCGATGCATTTCCCGCGGCGCACCTTTTCATCGGCGAGGCGTTTGTGCCGTCGGGCAATCACGCCAGTTACCCGCCGCACCGGCACGACTTCGACAACCTGCCGGTCGAGGTGGACATGGAGGAAATATACTTCTTCCGTTTCAATCCGGAACAAGGCTACGGCATCCAGAAGATTTACACAGACGATCAATCGTTGGACGTCACCTGCACGGTCAAACAAAACGACACCACGCTCATCCCGCGCGGCTATCATCCCGTCATCAACGCTCCCGGCTACACGATGTATTATCTCTGGATCATGGCCGGCCGCAACCACCGCAAGTTTCTCTCGGTGATCGATCCGAATCACAAGTGGATTTTGGGCAAATGAAGAAAGACTTGCTCCTGGGCATAGATTTCGGGACTGGCGGCTGCAAGGTCACGCTGATTGACAGCGCTGGCACGGTGCTCGAAACCGCCTCGGCGGAATATCCGACCAGCCACCCGAAACCGGCCTGGGCCGAACAGAATCCCGCCGACTGGCATCGGGCGATGTGCAGCGTCCTGAAGGGCCTGAAACATCGCGACCGGATCGCGGCGCTGGCGCTGGACAGTTACACGCACGGAGCCGTGTTGCTGGACGATAAGCTGCAAGTGATCCGCCCCACCATCATCTGGACCGACCAGCGCAGCGCGAAGGAATGCCGGCTCCTGAAAGAGAAACATTTCGATCTGATTTTCCAGACCGCCTTCCAGGCGCCGACGCCAACGTGGACGCTGCCGCAGATGCTCTGGGTGAAGAACAACGAGCCGCAGGCGTTGAAACGGGTCCGGCATATTCTCTTCGTCAAGGATTACATCCGTTTCCTGCTGACGGGAGAAATGGCCTGCGACAGCGTCGAAGCCCAGGGAACTCTTTTCTGGGACATGAAAAAGGGCCGCTGGTCGGAAGACCTTTGTGCGCTTGCGTCGATTCCCGTGAAATCGCTTCCGCGAATCGCGCGTCCGACGGACATCGCCGGGAAGGTCAGCCGCGAGGCCGCCATCCACACCGGCCTGCCCGAAGGACTTCCGGTCATCATGGGCGCGAGCGATTCGGCCGTGGAAGACTACGCCGCCGGCGCCATCGAACCGGGACAGTGCGTGTTGAAACTCGCCACCGCCGGCAATGTCAACGTCATGACCGCCAAGGCGCATCCGCATCCCGAGACGCTGACCTATTCGCACGTGGTTCCGGGCATGTGGTATTCCGTGACCGCCACCAACTCCGCCGCCGTCTGCCAGCGTTGGTATCGGGACATGTTCTGCGCGCCAGGGACCCATTACAACGAACTCGACAATCTGGCCGCGCAGTCCCAGCCCGGCAGCAACGGCGTCTTCTTTCACCCGTATCTCCAAGGCGAGCGCTCGCCCTACTGGGACCCGAATCTGCGCGGCAGTTTCACCGGTGTCAGCATGGCCAATTCGCGGGGCGACTTCTCCCGGGCGCTGCTGGAAGGCGTGGCCTATTCGCTCCGGGACTGCTACCGCACCATCGAGAAGATGGGCCTGAAAGTCCACGAGTTCATCTTGATCGGCGGCGGCGCGAAGAGCGCGCTCTGGAGCAGCATTGTGTGCGACGTCTTCAACGCCCCCGTCAAGTGCCCCTCTTCATGCGATGCCTCCTTCGGAAGTGCGTTGCTGGCAGGCGTGGGAATCGGCGCTTTCAAAAATGAAGTGGCGGCCGTCCGCAAGTGCCTGAAACTCGACCGGCAGTTGAAGCCCGCGGCGGACCGCGCCGCCTTCTATGCCAGCCAATTCGAACATTACCGGCAAATCCACGACGCGTTATCGGATTGCTACCGAAACATGAATCACAGCCATTGATTGAAGCCAACCCTCAAAAAGAAACAACAGCCATGATCTCGGCAAACAACTACCTTTACGAAATGGTCCGAAGCGAACTGTCCTGGGTGGTGGGCGAAGCTCACGTCCAGACCGGCGAGTCGGACAAACTGGGCCATTCGATAGATTACTATTGGGTGCCCGAAGTCTGGCACGACCGCGGCCAGAAACTGCCTGCGCCCGACTTCGTCGTCTATCCGGCATCCACCAAGGAAGTGTCGGAGATCCTCAAGATCGCGAACACGCACAACATCCCCGTGATCCCATGGGGCGGCGGCTCCGGCTCCCAAGGCGGCGCGCTGCCCATCTACGGCGGCATTGCGATGGACATGAAGCGGATGAACAAGGTGCTGAACATTGACCCGATCTCAATGACCGCCACCGCCGAGACCGGGATCAACACCCAGCATCTGGAGTGGGCCATCGAAAAGGCCGGGTACAGCACGATGCACTTCCCCGCCTCCATCGCATGCGCCACGCTCGGGGGGTTCATTGCCAATCGTGGCACCGGCGTGTTGAGCACCAAGTACGGCAAGATCGAGGACATGGTCATGACGATGGAAGTCGTGACGCCCACCGGCGAGATCATCAACACCCTCCCGGTGCCGCGCCACGCCTCGGGTCCCGACCTCGCGCAACTGTTCCTGGGCAGCGAAGGCACGCTCGGTGTTGTCACCAAGGCGACCATCAAGATCCATCCCATCCCCGAGTCGCGGAAGTTTCACGCGTTCCTTTTCAAGACCATGCACGAAGCGATGGTGGCTGGCTCGAAGATCATGACCAGCCGCCTGCGGCCCTGCGTGATCCGGCTCTACGACGAACCTGAAACCGCCAAGCTGATCAAGAGAGTGCTCGGCATCGACAAGAAAGGCGCTTACCTGGTCTTCGGCTTCGACGGTCCCACAAAAACCGTGGACCTGGAGTTGGAACAGGCGTGCGCGATCTGCCGTGAAAAAGAGCACGAAGACCTCGGCACCGAGATGGGACAGGCGTGGTGGGATCATCGCTACAAGTTTTTCTATCCGCCCTACATGTTCCACCTGCCGCAGGCGTTCGGCACGCTCGATACGGTGGCTACGTTCGCCAACATCGAAAAGGTGTATTGGGCGATGAAGAACACTGTGCGCGAGAACTTCCCGCAAGCCACATTCATCGGCCATTTCTCACACTGGTACGAATGGGGCTGCATGCTCTACGCGCGATTCATCATCGAATCACCTCCCAAGGACCCGCGCGAAGCCATCGCGCTCTACAACAAGATTTGGGACATGGCGATCCGCGCTGCCATCAAGGAAGGCGGCGTCATCAACGAGCATCACGGCGTCGGACTCAAGCTCGGCCGGATCATGAAGGAGCTTTACGGCCCGGCCTTCAAAGTCCTTGAGGACATCAAGAAGGTGCTCGATCCCAACAACATCATGAACCCCGGCAAGATGGGTTTTCGCACGAAAGGAATCTGACCGATGCACATAGATAAACATCAGGATGTGATTGCCGCGTGCCGTTTCTGTTTCATGTGCCGCCATCTCGACCCGGTCGGCAACGTGACGTTCCAGGAATCGGACACGCCGAGAGGTCGGGCGCTCATTATCGACAAGATACGCATGGCCAATGAAAACCTGAAGAATCCGGATTTCATTGCCACCCTCTACCGCAGCGCGCTGAGCGGGGCTAACCGCTTCCACTGCGTCAGCCACTACGACGAGGTCGGGTTGGTCCTGGCCGCGAGAAAAGACATCGTCGAGGCAGGGCTCGCGCCGGAACCGGTGAAAGCCCTGGCGGAGGAACTGAGTCAGGCGACTTTCACCGTCAAAGGCAAAGGCAAGACGTTGTATTACGGCAACAACCCGAAGCTGTATGCCGGTTGCAAGGTCCTCTCCGGCGGCGACCCCGGCAAGGCGCTGGAGGTGCTTGGTTTTGTCAGCGAGTCGCAGGCGGTGTTCGACCGGTTCAAGAAAACGGTCGTCGCGGCAAACTGCACGACGCTCATCGTAGCGGAACCGTCCGCTTACGATTTCCTGAAGGACAAGCTGGACGCCATCAAGGTCGAGCATTGTTCGGAATACCTGCTTTCCGCAGGAGTGAAAACCGGACCGGCGCGCAAGGCCTATTACCTGGAAAGCGACTTCCTCAAGAACTATGACCGCAACCTGACGGCGCCGCGCCAACTCCTCGCGCAATGCGGCTACAAGCTCGTGCCGTTCGGCACCAACAACGAGGAATCCTATTCCGTTGGCGAGGGCGCGGTGGTCTTTGATCGTCTGAATCCCGAGGTGTGCGCGAAGCTGTGCCAGCGTGTTTGTGATCTTGCGGACAATCTCAAGACCAATTTGCTCATCACGCCATCGCAGTACGTGAAGACCACCCTCAGCAAATACAATTCGCATATTCGGATCGTCTCGCTTGAAGAGGCGGTCGCACAAAGAAAGGATTAAGTCAGTGAAGAAATTCTCCGTAGGTTATGTTGCGCTGTCCAAGGCGAGCTGGGTCACGCCTGAAATTGACCGCATCCGGCAGCAGACGCTGGAAAGTCTGAAACAGTTGCCTTTTGAAATCCTCCATGGCAACGCGCTGACGACCACCACCGCGGAAGCGTCGGCGGCCTGCCGCGAACTGACCCGCCAGGGGGCCAACGCCGTGATCGTGCATTTCGCGACCTTTCCGGTCGGCGCGATCATCCCGGTCATTGCACGGGAATTGAACGTCCCGATCCTGCTGTTCTCCACCCCCGAGAAGGCGTTGAAGGGCGGCATGTGGGCGCAAAATTCCTTCTGCGGCGCCAACATGGCCGTTCACACGTTGAGGAAGATGGGACGGAAATGCGGGTTCTTCTTTGGCCCCGCCTCCGAAGTGGCTGCGCTCGCGAGGAAGCCGCTCAATGTCCTGAAGTGCATGACGGACCTCGCCGCCACGAAGATCGGCCTCGTGGGCGGACGCGTTCCCGGATTTTACACTTCCAACTGCGACGAAATGCGTCTGCGGTCCTCCATCGGCACCGAGGTGGAAATCATCGATCAGTTGGAGATCGTGGACACCGCCGGCAAACTCGGCGAGGAAGAGGCTCGACGGGGAGCCGAGGAAGTCCGGCGCAGTTGCGCCTCGTTCTGCAAGAGCGTCGAGAAGGACATCCTGCCCACCGGCAAACTATACGAGGCCCTGAAGAAGACAGCGGCCAAGTACGGTCTTACCTCATATGCCATCCGCTGCTGGCCGGAGTGGTCCGATGTATTTGGCATCGCGCCCTGTGCCACGATCGGAATGCTAAACAACACCGGCCTCGTCACCAGTTGCGAGGGCGACGTGCTCGGCGCCGTGCTGATGAAGGCGCAAGCCGGCCTCAGCGGCGGCATCCCCTTCTTCGCCGACCTCATCTCGTTCGACTACGCGAAGAACACGTCCGTCTTCTGGCATTGCGGCGCCGCGCCGTCGGCGCTGTGCAGAAACTTCGAGGAGACGACAATGCGCCAGCACTTCCGCGTTGACGGCGGCGACAAGAAGGGCATGGTCAACGAGTTTCCGTTGAAGCCCGGTCCCATCACGATGGCGCAACTGGATGAAGACGGCGACGGCTACCGTCTGTTGATTGCCAAAGGAACCGCTCTGGACACGAAACCGTTCGTGCGCGGCAACCCGCTCAACATCCGATTCGACTGCTCCGTGGAGAAGATGGTGGCCACGATCATGAATGAAGGTTTCAAGCATCACTATTCCCTCGTTCACGCGGACATCGCAGACGAACTGCGCGATCTGTGCAAATGGCTGAACATCAAACCCGTTGAAATTCAGTAAACGCCTCAGGTCATCACAACCATGCTAACGTTCAATGAGGTGCTGCCCCAGGCACGGAAAGAAAAACGTGCCGTCGGGGCGTTCAATGTAGCCAATCTGGAAACGCTTCTCTCCGTCTTCAAGGCGGCTGAGCAGGAAAACTCGCCGGTCATCATCCAGGTGTATCAGCGTTTGTTTAACGACGAACGCGCGGGACTGATCGCGGCCATGACTTACAGGCTGGCGGAACGATCCAGGATTCCCGTGGTGCTGCATCTTGATCACGGGGCATCGCTGGAACAGATAAGAAAGGCGATTGATCTGGGCTATACATCGGTGATGATCGATGGCTCGCAGTTGCCTTTCGCCGAGAACATCGCGCTGACATCCAAGGCCGTCGAGATTGCGCACTCATCCAAGGTTTCCATCGAGGCTGAGATTGGACATGTTCCGTTTGGCGACGGCGCGATCGAGTTGTCAACCGCTGCGGAAGCTGTTGAGTTCGTGAAACAGACGGGAGTCGACGCCCTGGCGATATCCATTGGGACCGCACACGGTTTCTACAAGAAGGAACCAGTGCTTGATATTCAACGGGCCTCCGAAATAGGCGCAGCCGTTTCAATTCCACTGGTGCTTCATGGAGGAACAGGCGTTCCTGATGATCAGCTCAGGAAAGCCATTGATTGCGGCGTCGCAAAGATCAACATCGCCACCGAACTCCAGAGCATGTTCCTGCGTGGCGTTGCCACCGAACTGGCGAAGAACGGCGACAAGTTCATGCCGCTCGACTTGTATTTCAAGCCTGTCGAAGAGAAGATCAGAGAATACGTCCGCTCCAAGATCCGGGCGTTTGCATAAAGCAAGGAGTCTGAGACATGAGCAACTCGAAAATCAACGTAACGATCTGGAATGAGTTTGTCCACGAGCAGAAGGAACCCTCGGTAAAGGCGCTCTACCCGGTCGGCATCCACGGCGCGCTGGCCAAAAACCTGGCCGCGCCCGACCTCGAGATCCGCACCGCCACCCTCGCAGAACCTGAGCATGGACTTACCCAGGCAGTTCTTGATAACACCGATGTGCTGCTTTGGTGGGGCCACGCCGCCCACGACAAGGTCGATGACGCGATCGTCCAGCGGGTGCAGCAGAGGGTGTGGAACGGCATGAGTATCATCGTGTTGCACTCCGGCCACATGTCGAAGATTTTCCGCCTCCTCAACGGCACCAGCGGCAAGCTGCACTGGCGCGAGGCCGGCGAACGGGAGCGGCTATGGACGATTGACCCGGCGCATCCGATTGCGGCCGGTGTGCCAGAGCATTTCGAGTTGCCAAACGAAGAGATGTATGGCGAACCGTTCATGATCGCCGGTGACGCAAAGGTCATTTTCATATCGTGGTTTGAAGGCGGCGAGGTCTTCCGAAGTGGTTTCACCCTCCAACGCGGCTATGGCAGGCTTTTCTATTTCCGCCCGGGACATGAAGCCTTCCCGACCTATTACGACCCCAACGTCTTGAAAGTGCTCGCCAACGCCATCCGTTGGGCCAAACCGACTCTCTCCATGCCCTACCCCAAAACGCACGCCCCCGACCCGCTCGAAAAACTGTCTCCGAAGACGTTCGAGTTCAGCAAGGTCGGAATCATCAAGTCATAGCCAGCTATGAACCCAAAATGCGATGTCTGGCCCGTGGCAGTCTGCAGTTGGTCGCTCCGTACTAACGTGGACGGAGTCGCCGAGGCGTTGCGAGTCACCTGAGAAGGAAACGCGAATCAAAGAGTCAAGACCGTGGAACCAACTACCAAAAGGGTCGCCATGACCGAGACCAAACAGAAGCTCGACCCACAACCCTCAACAAGCTTCGGGAAAACCGTTACCAGAGGTTCCCTTATGAAAGTGAAATCGGTCTGCTTGATGTTGATCGCCTGTTCGCATGTGCTTCTGGCATCGGAAACCATAACGCTCAGGATAAAGGGAGTCGATGATCGCGAGACTATCAGGGATGTTGAACTCAAGAAAATATCCGATACCCATTTGCAGTTTGTCCTTCGCGTCATGGACATCCCGCGCAACACGAAGAGCATTGAAGTTGTTGCTAATTTTGCCAAAGCCAGAAAGGGCGATGATGGTTACTTCGTCATAGGCAATGGCTTGCTTGGCAAGTTCACCCGCGAGAAAGGGTCATTTTCACTCCGAAGCATCCCGCTTCCGCTTTACGGCATGAAAACGCCGAACAGGACGTTTGTCGCTGTACTGAGCGGCCTCGAACATGACTGCACCCTTGAAGCCCGCGCAAAAAGCGGTGTGTACGAAGTGTTTCCCCGCTATCTCATCAAAGACATGGGATTCGATCCTTACGAAGACATTAAAATCGATTTCTATATGCTCACAGGCAGTGATGCGAGTTATTCCGGCATGGGGCGTCTGTATCGTAAACTTCGGCTTGAAAGTGCTGTCGTAAAGCCGCTCGCGGAGCGTGTAAAGAAATACCCGCTTCTCGACTACATCTCGCAATCGATGGAGGTCCGTGCGCGCCTGGCATGGAAGCCCGTGCCAAGCCCGATCGAATATCAAACCCGAGACAACGAACCCAAGGTAACCGCCTACATCACGTTCGATAGGATGAAACAGGTTGTGGCGGCGGCGAAGAAGGCGGGTATTCAGAAACTCCAATTCTGCCTTGCCGGGTGGAATATTGGCGGCGACGACGGCAGACTTCCCGACCTGTTCCCGGTTGAGCCGTCGCTCGGTGGTGAAACAAAACTGCGTGAGCTCATCAGGGAAATTCTCAACGCCGGCTATCTCGTGACCTGCCAGTCAAACAGCAACGATGCTTACACAATAGCCGATTCGTATTCAGATAACATTGTCTGCAAGAACCCTGACAATTCCCTGCAAGTCTACAGCGTTTGGGGTGGAGGGCGGACGCATAATGTCTGTGCACAGATGTCATGGAATTACTTCGCCCAGAAAGACCTGCCACGAATCCGTGACCTGGGCTTCAAGGGAGCTCATTTCTTTGACGTTATGTCCTGTGTGATTCCGTACGACTGTCATGACCTTCGCCACCCTTGCAACCGCCGCCAGTATGCGTTTTACATGAACAAGATCATGCAGCTTGCGCGCGACATCTTCGGCGCGAGCCAGTCAGAAGGGCCGTTTGACCACGTCGCCGGCGCGCTCGATTTCGCGTTGTACACGTCCTTTAATGTCATGGGCAAATTCCCGGAACTCATCGACCGTGCAGTCCCGTTATGGGAAATCGCCTACAACGGAATCATCATGAGCAACCCGTCGGCAGAGACGGTCAACTTCCCCGTCAAGGATAGAAAGACTCGCCTGAAATACGTTGAATTTGGCGGCAGGCCGGTCCTTTACTACAATGCAACGTTCCAACGCACGGGGGGGAACTGGATGGGCAAAGTGGATCTTCGATGTGAGACTGATGAGCAGATTGAGGAAAGCATGAAAGCTTTCAAAAGCGCCCAGGATGAGTATGCCAAATTCAAGCGGCTTCAGTTTGTCCACTTTGATTCGCATGACGAGATTGCTCCGGACATATTTCTCTCAAAATACGCTGATGGCACGGAAATCGTCTGCAACTACACCGCGAAAGACTTCGATTACAAAGGCAAACCGGTAAAATCGGAGGATTATATCCTCGTCGATCCCAGGAAGTAGAATTCGGCGCCTTCGACAGTTGTTCCGACTCCAACCACAAATGACGAATTGAAACAGTTGGAATCATTAAATCGTAATCAGCTATGAACCCAAAATGCGATGTCTGGCCCGTGGCAGTCTGCAGTTGGTCGCTCCGCACCGACCTGGCTGGAGTCATCCGGGCGCTGCACCAGTTGGAGATTGACCACGTCAACCTCGCCCTGAGACCGGTCTTCGCGGAAGGCGGTGACGCATATCTTGAGGGCGTCCGCCGACAAAAATGGACGATCAGCGCGACCACGATCGGCTTCCCACAGGAGGACTACACTTCCCTGGAAAGCATTCGGGCGACCGGCGGGATTCTGCCGGATGATTGCTGGCCCAAGAACCAGCAGACGGTGGCGCGTGCAGCCGAAATCACAGCGGAACTCGGCGTCCGGTTCCTGACGATGCACGTCGGCTTCATCGAGAGTGAAGATGCGGCCCAAGCCCGGCGCGTGCGCGATCGGCTGGTCTCTCTGGCCGACATGGCCGCGCAACGAGGCATCATGCTCCTGATGGAAACAGGCCAAGAAACAGCCGCCAGTCTGCGAGAGTTGCTTGAAGAACTGAACCATCCGGCGCTGGGCGTGAATTTCGACCCCGCGAACATGATCCTCTACGACAAGGGTAATCCGGTTGAGGCCGTGCGGACACTGGGGCCGTGGATCAAGCATGTTCACATCAAGGACGCTGTCCGCACCAAGCAACCGGGCACTTGGGGCACCGAGGTTCCCTGGGGTGATGGCGAAGTGGGACCTGAAGGTTTTCTGAAGACGTTGAAAGAAGTTGGGTTCGCCGGCGTATTGGCGATCGAACGTGAGGCAGGAAATAACCGGCTGGGCGACATCAAGTTGGCCGCAGAGCGGCTCGCAAAAGCCAGTCATCTTTTTAAATCTGGAGGCAGTCTATGAACACTGACGTGAGCTGGGAATTGTATCTGAGCTTGAGCGGCATGAAGTTCCTCGAGTTCACCATCTGGGGTGCGTGGGCGCCCGTGCTGGCGTCCCGGATTCTGGGCCCCCTCAAGATGAGCGGGAAGCAGTTGGGCTGGATTTATGCCACGCTGCCTCTGGCGTGCATTCTGGCGCCGATGGCCGCAGGCCAGGTCGTCGATCGGTGGTGTTCGACTGAGTTGTACATGGCTTGGGCGCACCTGCTGGGCGGACTATTCCTGCTGGGTGCGGCCCGCGCAACCAGCTTCGTTCCCCTGTTCTTGCTGATGCTGGGCCACTGCTTGTGTTTTGCGCCCACGCTGGCGATGGTCAACTCCCTCACCTTCGCTCATCTGCCACACCCCGAGGTCAACTACTTCCGGATTCGCATGTGGGGCGCCGTCTCCTGGGTGTTGATCGGCTGGGCGCTGACGTTGTGGCGTCGCTCGGGCAAACTCCAGGTGCGGAGCGCGGACAGCCTGATTCTGGCGGCCATCTGCGCGTTTGTCATGGGGCTGTTCTGTTTCACCCTGCCGCACACTCCGCCCGCAAACACCGGCAGCGGCGCATTGCCCTTCATGAAGGCGTTCTCGATGCTGAAGGATCCGAACTTCCTGATGTTCATGCTCATTTCCTTCGTCGTCTCCACCCAACTGCAATTCTATTATCTGGGAACCTCACGTTTTCTGGAAGACATAGGCACCTCTCACGCGACCATCCCTGCGGCGATGAGCGTTGCGCAGATCGCCCAGGTGGTGGCCATGGCGGTCATCCTGCCGTACACTTTCCTGGTCATGGGGTTTCAATGGACGCTGGCCGCAGGCACTGCGTTCTGGCTGGTCATGTTCCTGGTCTACGCCCGCATGCGGCCGCGACCGCTGATCATTGTATCGATGGCCTTGCATGGCCTTGCCTTCGCCTTTTTCTTTGACGCGGCCTTCCTCTACATCAACAAAGTGGCCCCAACCGATATTCGCGCCTCAGCTCAAGGCTTGTACACCGCCGTAACACTCGGACTCGGCCTGTTCGTGGGAACGCAATTCACGGGCGTCGTGATGGACCATTTCCGCCGCGACGGCAAATTCCTCTGGCGGCCCATTTTCCTCGTCCCTTGCTGGCTGTTGGGACTCTGCGTGCTGGCGTTCATCGTGCTGTTCAAGGGATAAGGAGAATAGATTCATGCCGCTGCACTGGATCCGAGCTGACGATTACGAAGCGATGAGCAGCCTCGCTGCCGGTTGCATGTTCGCCGCCATTGAACGGCGCGCGGGCCAGCGGCAGCCGATGCTCGTCGGTTTGGCGACTGGCAACACGATGCTCTCGCTCTACGAGCGGCTGGCCGGCATGCTCAACCGCCGCAACCTCGATCTGTCGCAATTGCACACCATCAACCTCGACGAATACGTGGGCGCGGACGGCCAGTGGATTTCCGCCGATCATCCGCTCAGTTATCGGGGTTACATGCAAAAGAACCTTTTCAGCCGGTTCGACTCGAAGCTGGGAATGAATCACGAGCACATCCACTTTCCGAACCCTACACAGCCAGCCGCGCTGGACGAATGGATTCGCGGCAAGGGCGGAGTGGATTTCCAACTGCTGGGCATCGGCTTCAACGGCCACATCGGTTTCAACGAGCCAATCCCGGAGGCCGGGATATCCGTGGAAGCGTATGGCGCCCTGCCAAGCCGTGTCGTCGGTTTGACCGAGTTGACGATTGACACCAACGCCCGGCTGACCGCCGGGGGTGATCACTCCAAGGTGCCACGCCATGCCGTGACGCTGGGAATGGAGCCCATCCTTGCAGCCAAGGAAATCCTGCTGCTGGCGTGCTTCCCGCAACAGCGGGAACCGCTCCTCAAGCTACGGCAAGGACGCGTGACACCCGAGCTTCCCGGCAGTTATCTCATCAACCACCCAAACACCACGATCATCTACGCCGAAGATCAAGTCGGGTTGGAGAAAGGATCCTGATGCCCGGAACCATGCTCATTGGTTACGATGTCGAACGGATTCCCGGCCGCGTGCCGGGCGAGAAATGGGTGGGTCAGCCCGTTCCGGAAAACGCGACCGATTTGTTCCTCGACCGCGTGCTGAAAATTCACCGCGAGGTCGGCGTGCCGGCCACCATCTTCATCCTGGGCTGCAAGGTCGAGCGCCACTTGGCACAACTGGAAGCCTGCCTCGCGTCGGGTCTCTTCGAGATCGCACAGCATACGCACGATCATTTTCCGCTGAAGACCGTGCTCGAAGAGAGCCCGGACAACGTGTATCTGCCGGGCCTGCCGTTCGACCGCATCGAGGAACAACTGGCCCGGCCGGTGGAGTTG
The DNA here is from genome assembly GCA_016235595.1 of Verrucomicrobiota bacterium. Lineage (GTDB taxonomy): Bacteria > Verrucomicrobiota > Verrucomicrobiia > CAIQCK01 > CAIQCK01 > CAIQCK01. The sequence continues at coordinate 126,284 of JACRJX010000026.1, read as the reverse complement.
CTCCGGAAGCATCTCGGCATTCACTGCCGCGGCATCACAGCGCCCTACTCCTACTATCGCGGTTTGGGCGACCGGCCCGACATTCTCCAACTCGTGGCGCGTCACGGCATGTCCTACGTCCGCTCCTACGGGCGCAACAGCCACGACTACTTTCCGCTCGGCTGGGAAGTGCAACCGTTCCGATATGCGCGTCAGGGTTTCCCCGATCTTCTCGAAATCCCGATGCAGGGATGGATCGATGCCCAATGGCGCCGCGCGCACGGCTGGCAAAACTGGCCGGTTTATCACAAGTATTTGAAGACGCAGGTGGATCGTGTGGCTGTTGGCGGATGGTGCTGGTCGCATTGCCAGCACGATTGGACAAGCGTCTTCTACGACGAACCACTCGCTTGGACGCAGAAGCTCCTGGAATACGCCGCCAAACGGCTGACGCTGTTGACTCACTACAGTTATTATCAGCAAATCGCGAAGGCCGCGGAATAGACTCCGGCCGGCATTCGTCGCCAGAAACCGGCGCACTGCGCCGCAGGTTGTTGGCTGCTATTTGCTCCTGCAAGTCACGCAATAACAACGAATGCGGAATCCGGAAATTTGTTCTTGTGGATTTCGTGAAAACGCGGCTCTATGAGCCGTCGAAGGTACAACGAGAGAACAGCGTGTGCCGCATTCTCGACCAGCCGCTTCTTCCGGACTATCCGCTGGTAGTCACGCCAAGAGACGTTCAGAGAACGAATTGACTTTGCCTCTTCAGAGCGTTGAACATGAGATGATCATCAACAGAAAGAACCACGATGAAAACCCTCCCCCAAACCGGTTCCACTTCACGACGTGATTTCCTCACGACTTCTGTCAGCGCGCTTGCAGGCCTGGGCATGATCGGCGCTTTGAACACCGACGGAGCGGATCCTGTTGCGAAAAGCGGCGCTGCTAAAACCAAACGTCCTTTCACGCTGGAAACCATGCCGCGGATCGATGTGCACACGCACATCGGCAACGCGTGGAAGACCCTGGACGAGGTGATGGAGTTGCGCACAGCGGTCCAGGAACAACTCCACGCGGATCTCGCCTTGTTCATCGGTCTCGGCCGTGCCGAGCCGCCGGACTTGGACGAAATGCGCAAGCGTTACCAGGGCCGCATTCAGTTCTGCATCAGCGATTTCACCATCAAGGACGGTCTGCGGTTCTCGCCGCAGGAACTCGTGGAATGGCAGAAGCGCGGCGTGATGGGCTTCAAGTTCTATCCCGGCTGGCAGCGCGGCGTTCAGATTGACCAGCCCGCCAACGACCCGACCTTCTACGCGATGGAGCAAATCGGCATGGTGGCGACCTCGCCCCATGTATCCAACCCCTGCGGCACGTTCGGCAAACGCACGGAATGGTTTGCCGAGCCGGTGGAGTTCTGGCGGCAGCAGCACGCGTGGGAAAACGTGCTGAAGAAGCACCCGCAATTGGTCATCGTCAACGCCCACATGCTCTGGCTCTGTCTCTCGGACGAGCAACTGGACTACCTGCGTTACATGCTCACAACGTATCCCAACCTGAACGTGGACCTTGCCACCGTGCCGAACTTTCTGCACGGCGTGGGACGCGACAATCTGCGTGAGTTCATGATCGAATACGCCGACCGCATCCTGTTCGGGACCGACATGGCGAGCCAGTGGTTCGTCCCAACGCTGGACAAAAAACTGCCGAACATCCGGGACAAGGTTCCGCAGTATCAGCGGTATTTCGAGTTTCTGGAGACCGACAAGGAACTGCCCAGCGGCATCAAGGACGAGTTCAAGATGCGCGGGCTGTCGCTGCCGCTCGACGTGCTGGAGAAAATATACTTCCGCAACGCGATGCGCATCTATCCGCACATCGCCGACACGTTGAAGAAACTCGGCTATTTCGGCAAAGAGCAACCGGCGAAGACCGCCGGTCATTGAACGTCCCTCCCCTCACCCATTGGCATCAGAAAACACCTCCATGAATAATCATGTTCGGCGTACTAGCAAGATAGACGCCCTTCTCTATAACGTGGTCCTGGGAATCAGTCTCACGGCACTCGCCGTGCCGGCGCAAGGCGCGCCGGTGGACGCAGACTTGCTGCTTCTTGGAGGCACGATCCATGACGGTTCGGGCGCGAAGCCGGTGGTCGGCGACGTGGCGGTTCGCGATGGACGGATCGTGGCCGTTGGCAAGATTACGCCGGGCAAAATCGGCCGCACCATCCATTGCAAGGGCCTGGTCATCGCCCCCGGACTGATTGATGTCCACACGCACACGGATGCAACGCTCAACCTGCCCGGCGTTCGTCCCTGCCTGAATTACCTCATCCAAGGCTGCACCACGATGGTCACGGGCAACTGTGGTGGCGGCCCGGTAGACGCGGACAAGTTCCTCACGGGCGTTGAGACCAACAGAGCCGGCGTGAACATCATGGTTCTGGCTCCCCACGGCTCGATCCGTGGCAAGGTCATGGGCAGCCAGCGCCGCCCGCCGACTCCCGAGGAGTTGGAGCGCATGAAGGCCCTGGTCGATCAAGCCATGCGTGACGGCGCGTGGGGCATGTCCACCGGGCTTATCTACCCGCCTGGCTCTTACGCCGAGACCGCCGAACTCATCGCCCTCGCCAAAGTGGTGGCATCCCACGGCAGCCTCTATGTCAGCCATATGCGCGACGAAGGAGACCATCTGTTAAAGGCGGTTGAGGAGGCCATCTGCATCGGTCGCGAATCAGGCGCTCCAGTCCATATTTCGCATTTCAAATCCATGCAGATTCCCAACTGGGGCCGCATCCGCGACGCCGTGGCCATGATCGAGAAAGCCCGCGCGCAGGGACTGAAGATCACGGCTGACCAATACCCTTACACGGCCAATTCCTTCTCGCTGATGGATGGGACACTGCCCGAAAACCAGATTCAGTGGTGCAAGCGGCACGAGTTGGGCAAACGCATGGCAGACAACCCCGAGTTCGCTGCGCTCGTTCGACGAGTAATCGCCGATCAGCTTGGCCGCACCGAAAAGATCGTGATCGCCACCAGTAAGAAGTTCCCCGATTACGTTGGCAAGAGCCTGAAGGAAATCGCCGCCCAGGAGAAAATCGAAATGGTGGACCTCGTGCTCAAGATTGTGGCCCAAGAGAACCCGCAGATCGTCAGCCACTCGATGTCCGAAAAGGATGTGCGTTGGGCGATGGCGCTGCCTTGGGTGGCCACAGCCTCCGACGGCGCAGCGCGCGCGGTAGATCCCAATGAACATCACCATCCGCGCAATTTCGGCACCTTCGCGCGAAAGATCGGCCGCTACGCCATCCAGGACAAGGCCATCCCGTTGCCCCACGCCATCCGAAGCGCGACGGGCCTGCCCGCTGACATTTTCGGCATCTCAGAGCGCGGCTATCTTCGTCCCGGTTATCACGCCGACATCGTGGTGTTCGACCCATCCACCTACCGTGACCAAGCCACTTTCGCAAAGCCACAGGAGTATGCCACCGGCGTACGCTACGTCTTCCTCGCCGGACACACGGCCGTTGATGACGGCAAGCCCAGCGCGACGCTGTTCGGCAGCGTCCTTCGTCATCGCTCCGCCAAATCGAATGGGACAGCCGAACAGAACAAAGCGCCATTCGAAGTGAAGGTCGAGGTCGATGAGGTCGCCTGCCATCCACCTCCTTATGAAGCGACCAATAACGGTTCGGGGATGTTCTGGGGTTCGGGCAGTTCGCAAATCGTGCGTTTGGGCGACAAACTCTACGTCAGTGCTTTCGAGACTGTGCCGGGCTGTGCCCCTCTCAACAACGCCCGCTGGGCTTTGTATGAGCGCGGCGCGGACGGGTGGCGATTGTGCCAGCGCGATGAGAAGGACCGCACGCGCGAGCCCTGCCCGGTGGGCGTGAGTTACGCGGGTCGGCTGCTCATGTCGGTCAATCCAACGTTGGCCCCTTGGGTTCCTGCTCCTCCTGATTTTGAGAAAGCGCCATACATCAAGAAAGGCGGCGGCATTTCCTCCCCATTCAAGGGCGGGCCTGCCCGGCCGGAATTTTTGGAGTTCGACCCGACTCATCCCGGACAGGAACCGAAACATCTGGTCCCGCACTGGGACAGCAATCCCGCCTTTACCGAACACACCTACCGCGCTTTCGCGGCCGATGGAAAGAACAGCGAGTTCATTCTGTTCAACAAAGTCGGGAACACAAACTCCATGTGGGCGTTTCTGGACCGGAACGGCAAGTGGACGACTGGACAACTGACATGGCCCAAGGGAGAAGACCCGAAGTATGCCGTCTGGCACGGTCCCTGCACGCCCGTGAACTACGCCAATGCGATTCTCGTTGATCGCCAGGCACATTACATCGGCACCTCGCCCTACAACATCTGGAACCGGATCGACCCGCTGAAGACCGAGACTTGGGGCCGGGACAAGTGGGGGTGGCGCATGCGCAAGATCCACTACGCTTGGACGCCCGATATCACGTCTCGTCCCTTCACACAATGGACAGTGGTGGCTGACACGATGGACGATGGAGGCACCCTGACCTTGGGCGATAGTGTGATCATGCCGGATGGCCGCGTGCATGTCGTGTGGCAACAGAATCCCATCCATCCGAAACTGCGCGAGATTCATTTCCCCGACATCAAGCGGGATAGCCGACTCTGGTACGGAGTTCTGAAGGAAGGGAAGGTCCTTCAGAAACGTGTACTCTTCTCCGGCGGCGAAACCACAGGCCCGGTGCAACCGACCGGCCAACCGCGGTTCCACATGACCCCGGACCATACACTCTACATTCTCTACAATATCGTGGGAACCACGCCCGCCACCAAGGCGCAAACCGGCAGCTACGTAGTTCGCGTCGAGCCGGATGGTTCCATCTCGACCTCCGTCCGTATTCCCCTGCAACGTCCGCTAACGAGCACGTTCTTTACCGCCTCACCCCGTGCCGGCAATCGGCTCACCGAGGCGGCGGATCTCCTCATTGCTGACACCATGGACGGGAAGCCGGTCGCGCGCTACGCCCGCATCCGATTCTGCCGGCCAAACTGAGGTGAACCTCACCACTCACCCATCGAAGATGAAGAACATGAACAAGCGTTGCGTCCTCTTGGTTGCATGCGGATTGCTTTTGGGAACGTCGTTGGGTGAGACGGCGGACCCGCCGCGCTGGTTTGGCTTCAACACCTACGCCCCCAATGCGGAAACACTGCGACACTTCGCCGATGCCGGCGTGAACACCGTGGTGATTTTTCCCGCCAACAACCTGGGCGCGACGGGCGTGCCGTACAACAATGCCTATCCATCGATCTGGACCGGGCCAGGCAAGTACGATTTCGACTGCCTCGACAAACAGGTTGCCGACAAGCTGGCCGTGAATCCCAAGGCGAAGTTCATCTTCTTCCTCGACTTGAACACGCCGCCGTGGTGGTGCCGCATACGGAATGGCTCCGACAGTTTCAGCCAGTTGGGGCGGGTGGCAGCAAGCGATGTGTGGCGGCGCGACACACGCGACTATCTCCAGGCTGTGCTGAAACATCTCGAATCCCGTCATCGGGATGTGATCATCGGCTACTTTCTGGCCTGCGGCATGACCATCGAATGGCAGGATTTCAACAGGGGTGAAGAAGGCACAATCCGCTGCAAGGCTTGGCGCCAATGGATGACACAGCGCGGCCAGCCCGATCCGATCGACATCCCGCCGGCCTCGGTGCGCGATCATGTTTCGCACGGCCCATTCCGCGACCCGGTGGGCGATGCGCTGGCGATCAACTACTGGCGGTTCTCGCACAACTTGATCGCCGACACGATCCTGTACTTCGCGGCCGCCACGCAGGAAGTGGTCAAACATCGCGCGCCACTGGGCTTGTGTTACGGCTACATCATGGAGCACGGCAAGAACCGGTTGCTGTACGAAGGCCATCTGGATTTCGACCGCGTTTACGCATCGCCCGACCTGGAATGGTTCATCTCCCCGGGCTCATACCAAGACCGGCAGATTGGCGGCGCCAGCGGCTTCATGGTTCCCTTGGGGTCGATTCAGCACCACGGCAAGGGGTTCCTGATGAGCATGGATCACCGCACGCCTTCGGCGCGGAGCGTGTCGCTGCTGGGTCGCCCCGTACCGGGTCACGAGAGCGGCTTTGCCGACGAGGCCTCCTGCATCGCCGGGCTGCGCCGCGAGTTCTCACTGCGGCTGATCAGCGGGATCTCGACCTATTGGTTCGACTTGTTCGGCCACTGGTTCGAGGGGAAGAACATCTTCGATTCGATCACCCACATGCGCAAACTGTGGGAACGCGTGGCTCGACCGCGCGAAAAGTCCGTGGCTGAAGTCGCCGTTCTCGTCGACGCGGAGAGCATGTACTATCTCGACGGCAGGGCCGATTTCTACAACGACCTGCTGTCCAAGCAGCGTTACGGACTGTTCCGAATGGGCACACCTTACGACGTCTTTTCCTTCGCCGACCTGGAAACACTTGATCTGTCGCGTTACAAGCTTGTCTTCCTGCCCAACCTGTTCGTGGTGGACGCCAAACGGCGCGCGTTGCTTCGCGAGAAAGTCTGCACCGGAGGCAAGACTGTGATCTGGGGTTACGCGCCGGGCATCATCGCCGACGGGAAATACGATCCCAGTCAGGTCAAGGTTCTCACGGGCATCCCTTGGGAGACCAAGGAACTCATCACGCGGCAGATGGATGGTTGGAGATCGGTCTTCTCGCCTCAACCCAACATTCCTGCAAGCACCCTGCGAAAGCTGGCCCGCGAAGCAGGCGCACACATCTACTGCGAGGTTGAGGAACCGCTGTATGCCAATGATCGGTTGATCGCCCTGCACACCATTCAGGGCGGTCCGCGCACGGTGGTCCTACCCAAGCCCTGTCGCCGCGTGACCGAGTTGTTCAGCGGGCGCGTGGTGGCCGAAAACGCCAGCCGTTTCGAGGACAAGCTCACGCCGCCTTGCACCATGTTGTATCTGCTGGAGAACTGAGGATTCCATCATGTCCCATGGAGAAACCATGAATACTGCCAAGCACGCCTTCTGCGGTTTCGTCGCCATCCTGATCGCGTCCGTCCTGCTCCCCCACCCTGCCGTGGCTCAAGTCGCCCCGGAAAAACAAACCGTGCTCGACTGGCTGAGCCAGCCGGAAACAGTCACGAAGTTTGGCCGGATATCAGACTCCATCTGGTCCTATGCGGAGTTGGGATTGCAGGAGCACAAATCCTCCGCGTTGCTGATCCGCACGCTGAAGGAAGCCGGTTTCACAGTTGAACAAGGGCTGGCCGGCATGCCAACTTGTTTTGTGGCCACCTATGGGTCGGGCAAGCCGGTGGTGGGCATCCTCGTGGAATACGACGCCCTGCCGATGCTTTCGCAAAAGGGACGCACGACGAAACACGATCCCGTGGTGGCCGACGCCCCGGGTCACGGTTGCGGCCACAACCTCATGGCGTCAGCCGCCACCGCCGCCGCGATCGCCGTGAAGAAAGCCATGGAGAAGCACTCGCTCACCGGCACGATCAAGCTGTTCGGCTCCCCGGCTGAGGAAATACTCGTCAGCCGCCCGTATATGGTCAGGGCGGGGTTGTTCAAAGGCGTTGATGCCGTGATCAACAATCATTCGGGATCGGGCTTCCAAACGGCCTACGGTGTTTCCGGCACCGCGATGATCTCCGTGACCTTCAGGTTCCAAGGAAAGACCGCGCACAGCGGCAGTGCTCCATGGAACGGACGGAGCGCGTTGGACGCCGTGGAAATCATGAACGTCGCCGCAAATTATCTCCGCGAACACCTGCACTTCTCAGCCCGCATGCACTACGTGATTCCCGACGGAGGCGAAGCCCCCAACGTCGTCCCCGACCGGGCGCGCGTGTGGTATTTCCTCCGAAACTCCGACGACAAACTGGAAGAAATGTATCAGCGGGTCCTCAACTGCGCGAAAGGGGCGGCGCTGGCCACGGGAACGGAACTGGCCGAAGCGCGTGTCCTGGCCGCCGCACACCAGTCGCATCACAACAAGGCGCTCGCCGAATTGATGATGAAGAACATCGAACTCGTCGGCATGCCACGATGGACCGAACAAGAGAACGCATTCGCCCGGGCACTACAGAAAGCGTTGGGCGGCGCAACCAACGGCATGCCGGTGAAGATCGGTGCGATGGGCAAACCGGCTGCCGTGTTTACGGGCGGAGCCTCCTCCGACCATGGCGATGTGACGCTTGTGGCCCCCACCGCGACCATTGGTTTTCCCGGCATTGCCAGTGGCGCGCAGGGGCATCACTGGTCCACCGTGGCATCCGGTTTCGGCTCAACCGCGTGGAAGGGAGCCAATGCCGGCGCGAAAGCCATGGCAGCCTCTGCAATCGACCTGCTCACCAAGCCCGCCGCGTTGCAGGCGATACAAAAGGAATTCGCCGCGTATTCCAAAACTCATCCTTACAAGTGTTTCCTGCCGGCCGATGCCAAACCGCCGCTGGAATTCTACGACAAACTCATGAAGCAGTACCGGCCTGCCATGGAGGCGTTTTACCTGGATGACAAAACAGGAAACCGCTGCGGGCGTGACCGCTGATTCAGAGAGCCCTGTCTGGAGATGACGATGACAAATGAAAATGCAGTCCCTGTTCGATTAGGATCGCTCGACGCAATGCGCGGCTTCGTGATGTTCCTGCTGCTCGGCGGCGGTGAGATTGGCCACGCAGGGTTCCTCAGCGCGCTGTTTGCCGCGATCAATTACCCATGGGGACAGACGCTCTTCCACCAGATGCAATACTCCCACTGGGGCGACCCGTTCACCGTCAAGGACCTGATCCGTCCGCTGTTCATTTTCGTAGTCGGCGTGGCCATGCCCTATTCGTTCGGCAAACGGTTCAGCCTCGGCGACAACAAATGGAAATTGTTCGGCCATGTCCTCCGGCGCGCGGCGATTCTGTTTCTCCTGGGCACCATCGCCGGCGGACACTTGTTCTATCTGGACCGGTCGAAGTTTTACCTCGTCAACAACGTTCTGGAAGAGATCGCCGTCGGCTATCTGGTCACCTCGCTGCTGTTGTTGAACTTCAGCATCCGGGGCCAGTTGGTGGCCCTGGCCTCGCTGCTGCTGGGCTACTGGGCCCTGATTATGCTGGTGCCTGTGCCCGGCCATGGCGCTGGCATCATCACTCCCGATGTGAATCTGCCCCGCTACATCGACGACTGCGTCCTCGGCTCATTGCGGCCCGCGAAGTGGAACTTCACCTGGACGCTCAGTCTCCCTATGGCTTCCAGTTGCATCACGTTGCTGGGCGCGTTGGTCGGCCAAACGCTGAAGTTCGAAATGAGTTCCCGGGACAAACTGGCATGGCTCTTCGGCGGCGCTCTGGCGTGCCTCGTACTGAGCTTCATCTGGAGTCACTGGTATCCCATGGTCGTGAATATCACGACCGGCTCGTGGGTGCTGTTTGTGGGAGCGGTCGGTGTGGGGCTGTCGGCGCTGTTCTATCTGGTGATCGATGTTTGGGGCTTCCGGAAGTGGGCCTTTTTCCTCGTAGTCATTGGCAGCAACTCGATCGCCGTGTATATGGCCGCGCACCTGTTCGATTTCCGCAACATCGGGAATATCTTCGTCAAGGGCTGGACCACCAATCAGAACATCGGCGTCGTCGGCGGTTTGGTCGCTTGGATAGGGCCGGGGCCATGGAGCAACTTCGTCGAAGCACTGGCCGCCTTCATCGTCATCTGGCTGATGATGTGCTGGATGCATCGCAAGAAGATTTTCATCAAGGTTTGACCTACAGATGTCGGGCGGCCCGGCAACGAAAGCGTTCACCTCATGAAAAACCTCGCTGGAACATCAACCCGGACGACGCGCCGCAGGTTTCTTCAGCAGATGGCAGCCACCATGGCGCTTCCTCTCGCCGCCGGACGATCCACCGCCGCCGCGCCCGGTCGTGGCAAGGGCAACCTGATGTTTGTCGTGGGCACGCATCACTACCATCCCGAACAGAGCATGCCGCCGCTGGCCAAAGAGCTTGAGCGCCTCGGCTTCCACACCCAGGTGATCCTGCCGCCGGGTGATCCGGAAGAGAACCACACCGGCAATGGACTGCCCGGTCTGGAAGCGCTCGATCACGCGGATGCCGCGGTCTTCTTCCTGCGCTTTCTGACGCTGAACGACGAGCAGCTTGGGCATTTGGAGCGATACCTGAAGTCTGGCAAGCCGCTGGTCGGGCTGCGCACCAGCACCCATGCCTTTCGCTATCCGGCCAGCCATCCGCGCGCGGCGTGGAACGACGATTTCGGCCGCAACGTGCTTGGCACACATTGGCTCACGCATATGAGATCGGTGACCGAGTGCCGGCGGCTCGAACAGGCCAAGAACCACCCCATCCTGACGGGCATAGACGAGAAACCTTTTCAGTCTCCCGGCCAACTGTACATCACCGACCTTCAGCCCGGCTGCGTGCCACTGGTCGTCGGAAGCGGAGAGATGCCCAGGGAACAAATCCTCAGTCATCAGTTCGGCACCCGGATCGTGGCCAGGACCGAGACCGACATCCTCGCGTGGACCTGGCAGAACCATTACGGCGCCCGGGTCTTCGCCACGACGCTGGGCCATCCGCAGGACTTTGCCGTGCCGCAAATCATGCGCATCGTGGTCAATGGGATTCACTGGGCCGCGGGCGTTGAAGTTCCCGCTGCGTCCAGTGAAATCAAGACCTTCGATCTGCCGCTGAATCCGTGATCGCAACCTGCGGAGAAAGGAAACACCTTCTTGACGCTGCGGGAATCAGTGGAGCACAATGGCGGCAGCCGTTCTTGTAGCGTTTCCGAAAACATGCACAGAACTCATTCCTACTGAAAGGTGAACCACCATGAAGCGCCAGCTTACATCGCCATCGAAACCAGCAGCCCAGTCATCGCGTCGTGAATTTCTGTCACAAAGCGGAAAGTTGCTGGCAGGCTCCGCTCTGGCGGGAATAACCCTTCCGCACATTCACGCGGCGGAGGACAACACGATTCGTCTGGCGCTGATCGGCAGCGGCAGCCGTGGCAGCGGCGCGGTGGCCAACGCCTTCGACTCGCCCTACGGTCCCTGCAAACTCGTGGCCATGGCCGATATTTTCGAGAAGCGGCTGGAGAGTTCACACAAGGCGATTTCCAACAAGTACCCCACCTTGGTTGATGTTCCACCAGAACGCCGCTTCGTCGGGTTTGACGCATACAAGCAGGCGGTAGCCTGTCTGCGGCCCGGTATCGACATCGCGATGTGCACCACCTACCCCGCCTTCCGTCCAGTGCATATGGAATACGCCATCTCCAAGGGCGTAAACGTATTCATGGAGAAGTCATTCGCCGTGGATGCTCCCGGCGTGCGGCGCGTGATCAAGGCCGGCGAGGAAGCCGACAAGAAAGGCCTTAAGATCGCCGCAGGCTTGATGTGCCGCCACTCGGTCAACCGGCAGGAACTGATCAAACGAATCCGCGACGGACAACTGGGATCGATCAACCTCATCCGCGCCTATCGCATGGAGGCCTGCGGACACATGTCGCCGAAACGCCCGGCCGACTTGAACGAGTTGCTCTGGCAGATCCGCAACCGGACCCACATCCTGTGGGTTTCCGGCGGACTGTGGGCCGAAATGGACATCCACCAGATTGACGAAATCTGCTGGCTCAAGGATGACCATTACCCGATTTCGGCCCATGGCATTTGCGGCCGGGTCGCCAACAGCAAGGATGCCGGCCAAGGGCTGGATTCGTTCTCCGTCGAATATACATTCGCCGACGGTGCCAAGGCCTACGACGTGGTTCGCTACATCCCCAAGTGCTATCCCGAATTCGCCACGTTCGTGCATGGCACGAACCGGGCCGCCCAATTCTCCGGGGCGATCCATGTGGGCAAAGTTCGCACCTACAAAGACCAGCGAATCGCCGAGGATAATATCGACTGGGAAGCGCCTAAGGAAGAATACACCTGTTGGCAGGCCGAGTGGAACGTGCTCTTGAATTCCATCCGCAAGAACTTGCCGCAGAACGAGGCGAAGCGCGCGGCCCTGTCGAACCTCACCGGCCTGATGGGCCGTGCAGCGATGCACATGGGCAGGATCGTCACATGGGAAGAAATGCTGAAGTCGAACTTCGAGTTGTGCCCCGGCATTGACCACATGAACGAGAACAGCACCCCGCCGGTCATGCCCGATGCCAACGGATACTATCCGGTGCCTGTGCCGGGTGTGTGGAACGAGGTCTAACCTCGCCCAGTTGTCCCCGATGCCAGACAGAAGCGAGACGTCCTCCGCGGCCCGTTGCCCGAAGGACTGAAAGAGTCCGCCGCCAAACCTTCGAAAGAAAGAACAACCATGTCACTTGCCAAATCCGCGCGATTTGCCGCCCTGTTGCTGGGCGGAATTGCTGCAGCCGTTGCACCTGCCTTTTCAGAAGAGCTTATCGACGAACTGAAAAAGGTCCCCTACAAGATCGTCTACGAGAGCTATCAGGACGAGAACTGGGACTTGTTCATGATACACGCCGACGGGTCGGGGCGCGTGAACCTGACGAAGACCCCCAGGGTGAACGAGCTTTATCCGCATGTTTCGCCCGATGGCAAACAGATATCGTTCTCGGTTGACGCGGGCGATGGAGACGACAAGACGCGCGACCTGTACGTGATGAACTTCGACGGGACAGGCCGGCGCCTGGTGGATCGCGGTGCGCGCGATGGCTGCTGGACATCCGATGGCAAGAGCTTGGTGTATCTGAAAAACGAGTTCGAGAAACTGGCGTTGATGGATTACGTCACCAAGGGGGTTTTCCGGTGCGACCTGGCCACCGGCAAAGTCGAACAGCACCCGAACCGCGAACTGAGCCACCTGTATTGCATCTGTTGCACGCCGGATGGGAAATGGTATGTCTCAACCATCCACAGCGGCATGGGTTATTCGCACGGCATCCTGGCCATCGAAGCCCGCGGCCAACGAGTGGTAAAACTCAACATTCCCGGGTGCCGCCCGGACGTGAGCGCCGACGGCAAGCGAATCGCCTGGGCGTCGGGCGATTTCTCGCTCAGCATCGGCGATCTGGACTTGTCGGGGCCGGAGCCGCAAGTGTTGAACGTCCGCAACGTGGTCGTGAGCAGCAAGCCAATCAAAGTCCAGCATGTTGACTGGTCGCCGGATGGACGGTACGTGGCGTTCAGCTACGGCGCTTACAAGAAGGGCCTTGGACTCGCGCCAACGCTGGTCGGTGTGCGCGCGACGGGCTGGAACATCGCCGTGGCCGATGCCACAACCACCAATCGCTGGGTGGCCATCACCACCGACAGCAACAGCAACAAAGAGCCCGATTGGGTGCCAGCACCCTAGTCCATCAGTTCAGTTGATGGACTCAATACACCATGAAGACCCACGCCCTCCAAATCGGTTTCATTTCACGACGCGATTTCCTCAGGGCTTCATCCGGTGCGCTGGCCGGCTGCACATTGACGGCCATCTCACAGGAGCCGCGGCGGGCTGATTTCAAGACGGAGTTTCTCCAGCTTTGTGACACAGCCTGCCAGGAGCTTGATGCGGAGACTCGCACGCTGGCGTTCTATCAGGATTCCTATGTGGTCCGTGCCCTGGCTGCGGCCTACGACATGACCGGCAAGCAGCCCTATCTCGACACCTGCCGCCGCTGGTCCGACCGCATGATCAAGTATCAGAACGACATGACTCCCAAGGGCGCCTACTACATGCACTACGGCCGCAAGCCGGGCCAGACCAAGGGCGAATGGTATGTGGGCGATAGCTCCAGTATTGCCTTGGGCGTGCTGGCCGCGGCCGTCCGCTCCTCCGACCCCAAGGAGCGCCAACGCTACCTGGACTCCATCAAGTCATATGCCAGTCTGGTGATCAACAACTACGTTGGCCCCGAAGATGGAATCACCGATGGGCTGTGGTCACAGTTCAACGGGCAGTGGTGGTGCTCAACCGGCATCTTCGGTTCCCTCGCATTCCTGCTCTACAAGGAGACCGGCGACGAGAACTACCGCAAGATTGCTTTGGGCACCGTGGACTGGCTGAATCGGCTGGACTTCGCCAATATCGGCGGCCCCATATCCTTTGAAGAACGCTCACCTACGGTGGTGATGTATATCCTCGAAACCTACTCGGTGGCCCTGCCGCAATTGGAGCAGGACTCGCAACGCCGCCGGGGAGCCATGGCCATGCTCAACAAGTGTCTCCAATGGATGTCGGAGAACCAGCAAGGCCGCGTGCCGACTCTTTCCTGGGACTACAATTCCCATAAGAAAGGGGCGAAGTTCGGCGGACTGCCCTTTCACATGTATGTCAATGCCCGGCACGTGCCCGACCCGGACAAGCTGCGCGCGGCTGCCGACCAGGAACTGCGCCACATTGCCAACGTGCTGTGGAAAGACGGCCCGCCCAGGATTTCGCAACTCGCCGCGTTCGCCATGATGTCGTATGCCGAAAAGCTAATCCCTGGCGCAGTGTATCGAACCAGCGAGTCCTAAAGGGACACTTCCATCACACTCGCAAGTCCAGGTAGTGTAATAGCCACACGAGGGTTTCTGTTTGATGCCAAAACCAGGCAAATGTGGCCAATCAGATTCGGCTTGAATACGCCTTCGGGAGTGCTAGGCATTCATGCATGAGCACGCCGCACCTCTTCCGTTTCGGCAAGTTTCAACGTCCTACGGCCTTTCCATCGAGCGGCCTATCGCGCCGGCAGTTCCTGCACATCACTTCGGCCACGACCGCCGTCACGCCGTTGATCATGAGTTCGGACGCGCATGCCGCGTCACCGAATGGCAAGCTACAGCACGCCTGCATCGGTGGCGAGATGACCGAGTCGCACTTTGGCCAGACCAGCCCGATGGCTGAGGCGATTCTACTCGGCACCGTTGCTGTTCGCGTGCCCAGCACGAAGTCGGAATGGGACGCGGCCGCCATGAAGATCATCAATAACCTGGCGGCAAACCGTCTCTTGCGCCGCACCTACCGCAAAGGCTGGCCGGTGGAAGGTCTATAAGCTGCCCGCGCCCCCCCATGAACCAAGTTCTGCAAGACATTCTCAGCTCACGACAAGTTCGAACTGCAGATGGAAAGATCAGCGATCTGCATTCCCATACTCCTCCGGCAGTGGGTGAGATGCTGCAACGTCTCATCAAGGAGCTGAGGCCTGTTGTGAGTCTTGAGGTTGGCCTTGCCTATGGCATTTCGGCTCTTTACATCTGCGAGGCGTTGCGAGAAGTCGGTGCGAAGCGACACATCGTAATCGACCCGAATCAGCAGAACCACTGGCACAACATCGGCCTCCACAACATTCAAGCCGCGGGTTACGCGGACTTGGCTGAGCACATCAGCGATGGTTCTGAATTGGCCCTGCCTCAACTTCTTCGCGATCGTGTCGAGATCGAATTCGCGTTCATTGATGGCTACCACATCTATGATCAGACGCTCGTCGAGTTTTACTACATTGACCGACTGTTGAAGCCTGGGGGAATCGTGGTCTTCGATGACGCCGACTGGCCGAGTGTCCGCAAGGTCTGCCGGTATGTCACCACTAATCGCGCCTACTCGGTCCATCGGTGTCTGGAACACGAAGGCCAGGCGCGGTGCCTGCCGCCCAAGTGCACGTTCTTGGGCCAAGTCGCAAAACACCTGCCGCTGCTGGATCGTTTTCTGAAACCCGAATGGGCAAATCCAGACTCAGGTTTGGGGCTCCTGCCCAAGAGCCGCTGTATTGCTTTCAAGAAGACAGGTCCGGATGACAGGCATTGGGAGTTTCACCGGGAGTTCTGAAAGACAACGAGTTCGTGCGCCATCTGCTGCGGCATCTGCCCGGGCGGTTGTTGATTGTCTGGGATGGAGCCAGCATTCATCGCAGTCGGGCGGTTCGTGACTTCATCCGCTCGCTGGACCAGCGCGTCCACTTGGAGTACCTGCCCGCTTATGCGCCGGAGTTGAATCCGGCTGAGTATATCTGGGGACATCTCAAGCAACATGAACTGGCCAACTTCTGCGCCAAACACAGCTGGAAACTCAGTCTCACAGCCACCCGAGCCTTGCGGCGAATGCAACGACGCCCTCCATTGATCGCCGCCTTCTGGAAACAAGCTGAACTGTGGTGAAATATTCACCCTGTTATACAGGTGTCAACAGGACACGACCAAAGGCCAAGGTTCGTTGACGCCTGTAGTTCGGCTGAGTATTCTGATCCCCACGTAGAAACGCCACGTCTTCCTGTTCGGCGACTTCCACGGCAAAATGCACGATTCAGATCACAGCTGGCGGCGTTACAGACAACCAAAACCATGAAGATCAGCAACCCAATGATACCCACCAGAAATATCGCCACGCTGTCGCTCCTCTCACTCTTCAGCGCAGGAGTGATTCTTCACACCGTTATGGCGGAGGCTGTATCCGCCGCCGAACCAGCCGCGCCGCAGCAGATCAAACGCTACATTGCCATTGATAATGTCTGCGCATGGCCCCAACTCGCCGTGCTGCGCGACGGCACCATCGCCGCCATCCTTCACAACCAGCCTGCCCACGGTCTGCGCGAGGGCGATGTCGAATGCTGGACCAGCGCGAATGGGGAGTTCTGGTCGAAGGTCGGCACGCCTGCCCCACACGAACCGAACACCATCCGGATGAACCACGCCGCCGGGCTCGCGAAGAACGGCGACCTGCTCGTTCTCTGCGCCGGCTGGACCAACGAGCAACAACCGGGGCAGCCAAAGAAGTCGCCCTTCCGCGATGCCATCCTCCGCAGTTGGGTCTGCCGCTCCAGCGATGGCGGGCGCACGTGGACGCAGAACAAGGAATTCGTCGCGCCTGAAAAGGGCGCGGGGGAATTCGTTCCGTTTGGGCCAATCTCACCGGGAGACGATGGGGCGCTGCACGCCTCCTGCTACGGGGGCCGACGCGCGTGGCATTTCCTCAGCGATGACGATGGCAAGACCTGGCGTCCCACAGCAGTGATCGCGATGGGATACAACGAGACCTCGATCTTTCACCTCGGCGGCAAGCGATGGCTGGCCGCCGCGCGTTTGAAGAGCGCGGACCTGTTCCGTTCCGACGACGACGGCGCGACCTGGCAGGGACCGCAACCCGTGACCGAGCCTGATCAAATCAATGCGCACCTCGCACGCCTCAAGGATGGCCGCCTGTTGCTGAGCTATGGCAATCGTGTCAAAGGCCAATTTGGCGTGATGGCGAAGTTGAGCAGCGATGAGGGCAAGTCCTGGAGCGAGCCCCTGCGTCTGGCGCACACACTCTCCTCCGATTGCGGCTATCCCAGCAGCGTGCAGCGTCCGGACGGGAAGATAGTGACCGTCTACTATGCGAGGAGCGCGGAGAATCACAATCGTTACCACATGGGCGTGGCAATCTGGGAGGCGCCGGCACTGAACAGTCCGCAAGCTTCACCACACTCAGGAGTTCATCCATGATCAAGCCCCTGCTTCGCGCTTCCATACTCCTTCTCTGCACCCTCTCCAGTCTTCAGGCCGCGGAGTTCCGCGCAGCGGCGGTCAAGGTGGACATCACGCCGGACAAGCCACAGATGTTGCGAGGCTACAGCCCGCGCATGTCCACCAAAGTTCACGACCGGCTCTATCACCGCATCGTCGCGCTCGACGATGGCACAACTTCGTTCTTCTTCATCTCCTCCGACATCTGTTCCCTCTCGCCCGCTTTCTGCGACCGCGTCACCGGTCAGCTCGCCAAAGAGTTCGGCCTGCCACCGGAAAACATCTGGTGGTCGATCACCCATACGCATTCATCGCCCTACGTCGGCACGCCGGGCATTCCCGGCGTGCTCATGACCAACCGTTTCCAGTTTCGCACGGATGACGCCTATACTGCGCTTGTGGAAAACAAACTCGCGGATGGCGTCCGACAGGCCCGGCAGAAGCTGGAACCTGCTAAGCTCGGCATTGGCCGGGGTTATGCAGAAGCGAACGTCAATCGCCGCGCCCGCGACGCCGACGGCCAAGTGCGAATCGGCTTGAACCCATCCGCGCCTGTCGACCGCCGCATCGGCCTGCTTCGCCTCGACAAGGCCAACGACACCCCACTGGCGCTCGTGGCCAATTACGCCATGCATGGCACCGTGCTGGGTGGCAAAAGCACCGTCGTCAGCGGTGACGCACCCGGCATCGTCGCCGAATACGTCGAGAGCAAGATCGGCGCGCCCATGCTTTACCTCAACGGCGCCGCCGGCAACGTCGCTCCGATTTACAGCACGCGCACCGAGCCAGAAGCCGGGCTTCTCAACCGGTTCAAAGTCCTCTTGGGCGACCCCATTCTTGATGCCAACCGCCGCCTGCGCGCCACGACCGACAAGGTGAAGCTGCGCACCTCCCGCATCATCCTTGAGACTCCCAAACGCCCCGGACTCAAATGGTCCGAAGAACTCAAGGACTACCTCCGTGTTTCCAAGAACGGCGAGGAAACCCTCCTTGTGCCGCTGAGATTCCTGCGCATCAACGACGACACTGTCATCTGGAGCGCGCCCATGGAATTGTTCTGCGAAATCTCCAACGAGATTCGCGATCGCTCGCCCTTCCCCAACACCTTCTACGTGGGCTACACCAACGGCACCTTTGCTTACATGCCCACCGAGCAGGAATTCCTAGCCGGCGGCTATGAACCTACCACCACTTTCTTCACCGCCTCCGCCGCCGGCCATCTCAGTGCGGCCGTCAACCGCCACCTGCGCGAAATCCACGCCGCCCGGGATTGAAGCGCCTTCCCCCACACCTTCAAGACGCCCGACACGGCGAGGTTGATGCGCCGGGCATGTGCTTTCACGGGACGCGCTGGCGATTGCGATAGTCGCGCATGGAGAGACCGAACCGGTTCTTGAAAATACGGCGCAAATGAGCATCAGTCTGGTAGCCGCACCGGGTGCAGATTTCCGTCAGTGGCAGGTCAGTCTCCTTGAGCAGTTTCTCGACCCGCTCCAAACGGACGTTCCGAATTTCCTCGAGGAGGGAGCGACCGCAAGCGGCACGGAAACGCACTTCCGCGAGGCGGCGCGAAACATTCAGGTGCTTGACTATGTCCGGAACGCCAATTTGTTCTCCGGCGTTGATGTGGATGAACTCGCGTGCTCGCAAGACGAGGGGGTCAGTCGGCATGGCGTCTGGCTGTGTGGAGTCTCGTGTGACGATCTCACGCACCCCGAACCGCATGATCTGCCGTTTGCGGGCTTCCCCGCGCATCAGGCGGTCCAGCATCTGGGCTGCCATGAAACCACAGGCTTCTGTGTCGCGTCCTATGCTGGAGAGTGTAGGGATGGAGCCATTGCAGAACAGTTCGTCGTTATCAATGCCCAAGACCGCCACGTCTTGGGGCACACGGAGTCCGATGTCGGCACAAAGGCTGATCACCTGATGCGCCCGCGGGTCCATTGCGGCCAGGAGAGCAATCGGCAGGGGAAGCGCCTTCAACCAGGTTGCGAGTTGTTCTTCATCCCTCCTCCAATTACAAGTCGAGACCGAGACGGGGTAGATGTGGCAAACAAAGCCGGCCTCGGCCACCCGACGCTTGAAGCTTTCGCCGCGATGGACCGACCAGTTGCGATGGAGGAGTTCGCCAACGTAGCCGAAGCATTTGTATCCCCGCTTGAGGAAATAGTCGGCACCCGCTCTTCCGACGCTCTCCGAATCATCCAGCGTGCAGGACAGTCTGGCGAATGACGAAGCGGGTTTCAACGCGTCATCCAAAGGATCCATCAAGACGACAGGCTTGCGCGCGCGTTTCAGAGCGTCCGCGAGATCGAACATCATCTGTCCTGCGATGATGCCATCGTATTCTTTGCAGTCGGCGGCAGAAAAAGGCTTCTGCTCGCCCAAACGTCCGTGAACCAGATACAGGTGCCAGGGTCCGTAAAGATGGGTGTAGTTGAAGATTCCCCGCAGTTTGTCCCGTCCAGGTTGCACGCTGGTTTCCTGAATGACCAGCACGCGCGGGATGCGTTTGAGAATGTTGGCCATAATCCGAACGTTACCAAAATCCTCTGGCGGCGTAAATGGCATGCGCAAAACACCCGGTGGATTTTGCGCAATAGAGAGTTTTCCTCCTACGATGGCTGGCTTACGGTTTCCCGCAAAAGCGGAAACCTGCAATGAATCATCACAACCTTCGGAAAGCAGCCAGTTTTGTCGCCTTCTTGTTGTTCGCATCGTGCAGACTTGGCGCCGACACATCCAACACGATCGCAGACGGCAGCCGGCTGACGACCAGTTCACGCGCACTGCCCATGTCTCCCATGGGGTCACCGAACCCTTGGCCGCGGTTCCGATTCCAAGTGCGGCAAATGCCGATCATCATCCCGGACAACCTCAACGCAGAGGACCGGGCGGGGATGTTCACGAACGCCGCCGTGCCACCGTTGCCGTATCTCATCCAGGATAACTACACGCGGCAGCGGCGGCGCGACCAGTTGCCGACCATTCAAGTCGAGAACGCGGCGTTGCGGGCGATTTTCTACCCGTCACTCGGTGGACGGATGATTTCGCTCTACGACAAGCGCGCCCGGCGGGAATTGCTCTTCGACAACCCGGTGCTGCAGTTTGCCAACCTGGCCATCCGCAACGCGTGGTTCTCCGGCGGCGTGGAGTGGAATGGCCCGCTCTACGGCCACAGCCTGCTGACGTGCAGTCCGGTCTTTGCCGGCATGGTTGAAACATCGCGCGGGCCGCTGCTGCGGCTTTACGAATTTGATCGCGCCCTGGAAACGACCTGGCAGGTGGACGTGATTCTGCCGCACAACGACGACCGGCTCTGGGTTCACGTGAAGGCCATCAACCCGAACGCGCACGACATCCGCTTCTATTGGTGGACCAACATCGCTGTGCCGCTGGCCCGCGACACGCGCGTGCTGTCGCCGATGGACTACGCACTCTCGCATGACTTCACTGGCAACTCGCGCCTGGCGTTTCCGCTGTTCGACGGCTTCGATGGCAGTCGTCCATTCAACTACCCTTACTTCAAGTCGGTCTTCTTCCGAAAACCCGACAGCCAGAAACCGTGGTCCGTCTGCCTTGACGGCCGAGGTCGCGGTCTGAGCCATGTTTCCACTCCGACGCTCTTCGGCCGCAAGTTCTTCACGTGGGGAACCGGCCGCGGCGGCAAACGCTGGATGGAATTCCTCTCCGAGGACGGCCATGGCGACTACCTGGAAATTCAGGGCGGCGTGACGCCGACCCAGCTTCAGACGCGACCGTTGAAGGCCGGCGAGAGTATCGAGTGGACCGAGTGCATCAGCCCGGTCGCAATGGACGCGAAGGTGGCGGGCGATCCGGATTATGCCGCCGCGTGTGCGGCAGCCGGCAAAGTCATTGCCGAGCGGGTATCCGACTCGGCGCTACAGGGAATGCACCAGTTCCTGAGCGCACACGCCGACGCTCCGGTGAAGACACTGCTCCATCGCGGTGCCGCCTGGGGCCGGCTGCAAGAAAAACGAACCGGCCGGAAAATCAGCCCCGGCCTCGCGTTTGAGAGTGAGGCGGGCGATGAGGAACGACCGTGGGACGAATTGCTCACCGCAGGCACGTTCTCGGCGGAAACGCTGAACAATCCACCACGCAGCTTCAACGTTTCTGCCGGTTGGACGACCACGCTGCACAAGTCAGTTCACGCGCACGGCGCAACATGGCTGCATCATGTTCATCTGGGCGTCGCGCAACTGGAGGCTGGCGCGTTTGAAGAAGCAAGAGAGCAATTCAAGTCATCGCTGGCGTTGAAGGAAAACGCACTGGCCCACCGCAATCTCGCGCTGCTGCACGAGCGTGACGGCAATTTCGACGCCGCACAATCCGCTTACAAGAACGCATGGCCCCTCTGCGGAAACGATCCGAACCTCGCGGTCGAAATCTGCGATTTCTTCACCCGGCACAAGCGTTATGTCGCCTTCGGCGCCTTCGTGAAGTCGCTGCCGGCGACGGTCGCAGAGCACGAACGAATCGTGTTGATGACTGCGCAGATCGCGCTGGAGCAAGGCGACTTTGCTGGTGTTCGGCGGCTGTTACAGCGGGAGTTTTGCACCATTCGGGAGGGCGAGGTTGGCTTGACTGATCTGTGGTTCAGCTCGCACATCAAAGAAGCCGAGAGCCGCAACGGTCGTGAACTGACTGCGGCCGAGAAGAACCAGCTCATGCAACAGTTTCCACCACCGCGACAGATTGATTTCCGAATGAAATAGCCAAGGAGCGAACCATGATGACCCAATGGAAAAAGCAATACCGAACGCAACGAGCGGGAGTTTCTCCATGGTGGAGCCTGCCCGCCTGCTTCCTCGCCACTGTTATCGCAGCGACCACGCCCGCGCCGGCAATCGAGTCTCCTCAGTTGATCTCCCCGTGGACGCCCGTGACCGTGAAGACCAACGCAACCGGCGTCGATGTCGGCGTCTGGGGGCGGACCCACAAACTCGCCAACGCGCTGCCGAACTCGATTGTCACGGCGGGCAGCGAGATTCTGGCCGCGCCGATTCGCCTCGTTGGCCGGGTCAGTGGCCATCCAATCGCATGGAAACGAGGCGGCAACTTCGTTTTTCGCGCCGACAAATCGCATGCCATTGTCTCTGGCTGGCAGGCGGGCGACGACCTCATCGTCAACACCACCACACAGATTGAGTTCGATGGCCTGCTGCGCGTGGGTCTTGTTGTCCTGCCACAAAACAAGGTCCGTCCAAAACTCGAACAACTCTGGCTGGAGGTGCCGCTGAAACGCAAGTGGGCCAGCCTGTATCACTACTTCCCTGGCAAATGGGGCAGCGCAAAGAACAGCGGGGAACTGCCCGAGAAGGGTCTCGTGTTGCCGTTCAAGCCGTTCGTGTGGCTCGGCCGCGAAGACAGCGGCCTGGGCTGGTTTGCCGAGTCGGACAAAGGTTGGCAACCGGAAACCGCCGACCGCGCCATCGAGATTGTCCCTCAAGGCAGTGAGGTGTTGCTGCGCATCAGACTGCTGGACTCGGCGGTGCGACTGCCGGTCACGTTTACGTTCGGGTTCCAAGCAACGCCGGTGAAACCGTGGGCGAAGGATTTCCATGAGTGGCGCATCTGGCACGTACCGCAACTCGGCGTTGGCTTGACGTTGCCCGTCCCGAAGGAATGGTGGCTTTGCCATCGCGCGTTCCCCGACCGCAACCCGCTGGCCACGCTTGACCGTGGCGCACAACTCGGCGTCAAGACCGTGGTTTTCCACGAGGACTGGGCGCCGATCCAGAACTACCCGATGACGTTCCCGGAGGCGGAATTCAAACGCATCGTCAGCAACTGCCACCGGCGCGGCATGAAGGTGCTCGTCTATTACGGCTACGAGTTCTCCCCGCTCGCGCCGGAATGGGCGGCGTTGCACGACGAGATTCTGGTGAAGAACGCCAACGGCAACATCACGCCCGGCTGGTATCGTCCCCCGGAACAGCGCGACTTCGTGGTCTGCTACAACAGCATCTGGCGCGACCGGCTCGCCGACGGCATCAAGCAAGCGCGAGACCGCTACGGTTACGATGGTGTTTATCTCGACAGCGGGATGGCACCGTGGGGATGCTGCAACGAACGACACGGTTGCGGCTACCGCGCTGCCGACGGCACTCTCCGGCCTACGTATCCGATCTTCGCTGTGCGGCAGTTTATGCAACGGCTTTACGGCATGTTTCATCCGCGAGGCGGCCTCATCAACCCCCACCAAAGCACATGCTGCGTGACTCCGTTGCTGGGATTCGCGCACTCGTATTGGGACGGCGAGCAGTTCGCCGGCGGCGAGCTGTCGGGCGATCCGCTGAAGGCCCTGCCGCTCGACGCGTTCCGCGCTGAGTTCATGGGCCGGAACTACGGCGTGCCGAGCGAGTTTCTCGCCTACGAGCGCCCGCCGCAGTGGACGTTCGACCACGCGCTTGCAGTCTCCATGCTACATGATGTCCGCGTGCGTCCCTGCGGCATCCCTTCCTTGGAAAAGATGGCTCCGATCTGGAACGTGATGACCCGCTTCGGCGTCAGCAAGGCCGAGTGGCATCCGTATTGGGAAACGAAGCCCCTGGCGACCGCACAGCCGGCGTCTGTGAAGGTGAGCCTCCATGCGCGCCCCGGCGCGAAAGGCAAAGGCGGACGCGCACTGCTGGTCGTCTCAAACCTCTCTGCCGACCAACCCTCGATCGCGCAGGTAACGGTGGATTTCAATCGCATCGGCGTGACGGCAAAGACTGCAACCGACGCGTTGACTCGCGAGGCGCTGAGTTGCGCCGGCGGCAAACTGATGGTTCCGCTGCAGCCGATGCGGATGCGACTAGTGTGGGTGGAGTAGCGGGATCCGAATGCTCGCAATAACGACGCCAGCCAGATCGCGCGCGTGTCTTGCTGCTGGCTGGATGTGTGTATTGTCAGCCGCGGCGCAGGAACGGCCCGAAGTCGTTTGATCCTGCGCCAAGGTCGGCAGCGAGAGCACACCCGGCCGAAGCATCGCTAACCGCATCCACGCCGACGCGATTCTTGTCTATTTACTGCGAGGCGCTCGGCGTTGCATACTGGCGCGCACCATGAAACGACACTCGGAATGGACGTTGGCGACAACACGCGCTCTCACCGCTGAACCGATGCCTAAAGTATTCACGACTACCATTACCCGCTTCCTCATGGCCAGCCTGTGGCTGGCTGCGTTTTCCATCGCCAGCGCCAAAGTCGTACGCGTGGAGATCACGGAACGTTCCGACTTGGGCGCCACCGGTTACGAACAGATAGTTGGCCGACTGCATTTTGAGATTGATCCTGCGCATCCGCGTAATCGCATCATCGCCGACGCCGATCTGGCGCCGACGAATCCCGCGGGGCGGGTGGCGTTTTCCTCTGATCTCCGCATTCTGAAACCCAAAGATGCCGGACGCAGCAATGGCGCTGCCTGGGTGGAAATTCCCAACCGAGGCGGCAAGAGCGGCCTGAGTACTTTCGCCTCCAAACATGGCTTCACAATCATGCAAGTGGGCTGGGAGTTCGACGTGCCAGCCCAAGCCGGCAAGATTCGCATCCAGGTACCGGCGGCAAAGCAGAAGGATGGCAAACCGGTTCGCGGCGTGGTGCGAGCCACGTTCACGCCAGAGAAGCGCGTGGAGCAGCTTAAACTGGGCGATCTGGCAGAATATCCCCCGGTGGACGCCGCCGGACCGGACAGCCGGTTGATCGTGCGGACGGCCACGGCGTTTCCGAACGGCAAGGAACTGCCGCGCAGCCAATGGCGGCTGGAAGGCCTGCGTGTGACTCTGGATGGCGGATTCGAGGCGGGCAAGACCTACGAGATTTCTTACCTGGCAGAGAACCCGCCCGTAGCCGGGCTCGGTCTTGCGGCGATTCGCGACGCGGTGGCCTGGCTAAAACACGATAGCGGCTCGCTGGCCCCGGTGCGCCACGCCTACGCATTCGGCTCATCGCAATGCGGCCGGCTCTTGCGCGAGTTTGTCTATCTCGGATTCAACACCGACGAAAAGGAACGTCTGGTCATGGATGGTGTAATGGCGCACGTTGCTGGAGCGGGCCGGCTCGACATCAACCGTCGCTGGTCGGTCCCGCGCGGGGTAGCCGCCTACGAAACGGCATCCTATCCCTTCACCGACACCGCGCAAACGGACCCGGTCAGCGGCATCTCGGAAGGCGTGCAGGAAAACCCGCGCGTAACGCACAAGCCGAAGATCTTCTACATCAACACTGCATCCGAATATTGGAGTGCTGGCCGCGTGGCGGGCCTATCGCACACCAACGCTGACGGCACCAAGGACGCCCCGATGCCGGACAACGTCCGGTCCTATCTCTTTGCCGGCACCCAGCACGGAGCGGCGCCATTCCCTCCCAAGGCTCAAGCGAAGATGGTCGTGTTCGCCAATCCCGTCAGCGCCAGTCCCGTCGTCCTCGCTTTGCGCCTGGCAATGCATCGCTGGGTTACCGAAGGCACGCCGCCGCCACCGAGCGCCTACCCCAAACTAAGCGACGGTACCTTGGTGCCCGTGTCGAAGGTCAGCTTCCCTGCTCTGCCAGGAGTCCAATCGCCTCGAAGCGGGACGGCTGGTGTGCGCCTGCGGAATCCGCTCTGGCCTGATGGAGCGGGCGCCGGCACGGAACTGCCGCTGCTGGTGCCGCAGGTGGATGCGGATGGCAACGACCTCGCGGGCATACGAATGCCGGATGTCAGCGTACCTCTGGCTACATGCACCGGCTGGATGTTCCGTCCTGCCTCAATGGGCGCTCCCCATGAAATGCTGCCGTTGCGAGGTTCATGGATTCCCTTCGCCGTCACGCGCGCTCAACGAGAGCGTCTCGGTGATCCGCGCCCGGCGCTCGACGAGCGTTATGCCAGCAAAGACGCTTACCTGGCTCGCGTGAGTGAGGCTGCGCAACAGCTCATTCAGCAAGGCTATCTCCAGGCCGAAGACCTCGACCCGTTGCGGAAGCAAGCAGGCGCTCGCTGGGATTGGGTCACAGGCAGGAAGCCCTGATAATCCTCCAAACCTACTCACCCCCTGACACCACCATGCGCACGCTTTTGATCTCCCTTCTTCTGGCCACCACTGCTTATGCGGCTGATGCTCCCAAGGCCCTCCGGCACGCGGGAAGCAGCGGGCAGACAACGAACACAACGATTCTGTCGTTGGAGGGCAACGATTGGGTCGTCGCTGCGGACCCGGACAATGCGGGACGCAGTCAAGCATGGTGGAAGTCACCGCGACCGGACGCCAAGCCAATCCGTGTGCCGGGCATTTTCCAGGAAGCATTGCCGTCGTATCACGGCGTGGCTTGGTATTGGCGCGAGTTTACGCCGCCGCAAAATCCCTATCGTGGCGGCCGCTGCTTTCTGCGTTTCCACGCGGTGGATTACCTCGCGGATGTGTGGCTCAACGATGTGCTCATCGGTGGCCACGAGGGCGGCGAGACACCCTTTGTGCTGGACGTTACGAAAGTGGTGAGACCGGGAAAGTCGAACCGGCTTGCCGTGCGGGTTTTGAATCCCAAGGCGGAACCCATCGACGGTATTGCGCTAAACGAAACGCCTCACCGGAACAAGAAACCCGAGGGAATTACTTCCGGGGCTTCCTATAACAGCGGCGGCATCACGGAGCCGGTGGAGGTGTTCTGGGTTCCGAATGTCCGCCTTGACGATGTCTATGTGGTTTCCGATTGGAAAACCGGCCGCGTGAAAGTCCAAGCCACGGTAATGAACGCGGGCAAATCCAAAGCGCGTGCGCGGCTCCACTTCGCCATAGCATCCGCCCTCGGCAACGAGACCGTCGCCACGTTGACCGCGGAGCAGGATGTGCCGCCCGGCAGCAAGCTGGTCGAATGCGAGTTGACGGTGGCAAACCATCGTTTGTGGCAGCTCGATGATCCCTGCCTCTATCGTCTGACCACACGCCTCGTCATGGGCTCAAATGCGGACGCCCATGAAAACGTCACGCGATTCGGGTTCCGCGAGTTGCGCGTGGAGAAAGGCTTCTTCAGGCTGAACGGGAAACGCATTTTCCTGAAAAGCTCGCACACCGGCAATCATTGTCCTGTCGGCGCGGTTCTCCCACCGGCAAGCGCGCCGGACCTGCTGCGCAAAGACCTGCTTTACATGAAATCGTGCGGTTTCAACATGGTGCGTTTCATCGCGGGCGTCGCACATCCATACCAATTGGACATGTGCGATGAGATCGGATTGATGGTGTATGAGGAAAACCTGGCCTCGTGGCTCCTGGCGGATTCGCCGAAGATGGCCGAGCGGTTCGACGCCAATTTGCGTGAGATGGTGCTGCGAGACCGGAACCATCCCAGCATCGTCATTTTCGGGCTGGTGAACGAGATGCGCAACGGCCCGATGGTGAAGCATGCCGTGGCCAGCCTTCCCCTGTTGCGCTCGCTGGACAGTTCGCGGCTGGTCTTACAGCAAAGCGGACGCTGGGACGGGCAATACAACATCGGGTCGGCCTGCAATCCCGGCAGCACGCAATGGGAATATGTGTGGGGCGTCGAAAACCCCGACTACCAGGGCACGGCCAAGCACGGTGCGTTCGGCGGCTATTTCGAAGGCGCGGGCGATGCGCACGTCTATCCCTCTGTGCCTCACACGCCGGAAATCGAGGCTGGCATCCGCAATCTGGGCAGCAACACGAAACCGGTGTTCGTCTCTGAATACGGCATCGGCAGCCTGATGAACGCGATCCGGGAATTGCGATACTACGAACAGCACGGTGGCAATCCCGAGTGGGACGACTTCAAGTTTCTCAAGCGAACCGAGGAGAGACTCAACGCCGACTGGAAACGATTCGGGATGGAGGGCGTTTATGCTTTTCCCGAGGAAATGCTGCGTGACAGCCAGCGGCTGCATTGCCGCCAAAGACTCCTCGGGTTCAACCTGATCCGGTCGAACCCCCAAATCTGTGGGTTCAATTTGACGGGGCTTCTGGACCACGGCTACTCCGGCGAAGGCCTCTGGTTGTTCTGGCGCGAATTCAAACCCGGCATCATGGAGGCGCTGCAAGACGGATGGTCGCCCCTGCGTTGGTGCCTGTTTGCCGCGCCGATGCACGCCTACGTGGGACGTCCGCTGAAATTGGAGGCAATTCTGGCGAACGAAGATGTACTCGCGCCGGGAACGTATCCGGCATTGTTGCGCGTGCTCGGGCCAAACGGAATCGCGTGGGAGGAAAAACGGAACGTCGTCATTCCGAAACCAGCGCCCGGCAGCGACGGCCCGCTGGCGGTGCCTGTGTTCTCAGGCGATGTAACGCTTCGCGGACCCGCGGGACAATACACGTTCGCCGTCACGCTGGAACGCGGCGGCGCACCCGCAGGCGGACGGTTGACCTTTCATTTGAGCGAACCACCCACCGTCGCGCCGGTCAAGGTGGCCGTGTGGCAAGTGGACACTCGTGTGCAAGAGTGGTTAAAGACCCGTGGCGTGAGCGTGACACCACTGGAGCCGGCGCCCGCCGCAACACGGCAGGTCATTCTGGTGGGAAACTGGAACGATCCCAAGGCCCGTCAGGAAATTCGGAAGCAAGACCTGTTGCTGCGCGTCGCGCGAGGCAGTGTCGCTGTGTTCCTGAACTCCGGCGCATTCAAGAAGGGTGGCGACGCAGCAGGCTGGCTGCCGTTCAAGAACAAAGGACAACTGACCATCTTCCCCGACTGGCTCTACCACAAAGAGTGCGTCGCAAAGAAACATCCGTTCTTTGACGGATTACAACCCGCGGGCGTCATGGACTGGGATTACTACGGTCCTCTCATCACCAACCGGTTCTTTGAAGGACAAGACACCCCGGAGGACACTGCGGCGGCGGCTTTTGCGGTCTGCCATAGCAAGCCCATCGACGGCTATGCTGCGGGCACCATGCTGGGCGTTTACCGGTTCGGCGCGGGCAGAATTGTTTTGAACACCCTGAACATTCTCGACAACGTGGACAAGCACCCCGCAGCGGACAGGCTGCTGCTGAACATCATCAAGCACGCGGCGCGGAATACAACGGAACCGCTGGCGCCGACACCTGCGAGTTTTGACGCGACACTGAAGGAGATCGGCTACTGACACCAACGTGCAGTGGGCAAAGAGGCCTTTGGGTAAATGAAAGACGCGACACCGTCGTCTTTATTAGGTAGAATATCGCTTGGATAAATTTCTAAACTTGTTCGCCAAGAACAGTTCGTGGCGTATCACTGATTTCTAAAAGGAGACAAACTTATGGCAGCAGTTACGTTGGACATTGGCAATGAGTTTGGCCGGGGTTGGAAGTTGTTCCAGGCTGATATCGGGCTTTTGGTGATCGCGGGCTTGATTGGGGGAACTTTAAGTCTGGTGACTTGCGGCGTTTTGGCTGGCCCCATGATGGCGGGCCTGTTCATGATTATCCGTCGGCTACAGAAGAACGATCCGGCCAAGCCGGCAGCGGGCGACATGTTCAAGGGTTTTGATCATTTTGCTCAATCGTTCTTGTTCGTGTTTCTGCTCATACTGGCCTGCATTCTGGTTGGCATGATCGCTCATTTGGTCCCCTTTTTGGGGCAACTCCTCAGCATGGCCATTTCCCTTTTTGTGGGCTCGATCATTATGTGGGGCATGACGTTCATCGTGTATCAGAAAATGAACGCGATTGACGCTCTCAAGAAGCTGGTCGATGGCACCATCAGCGGGACTTTTGTCATGCCGTTGGTTTTCGGGCTTCTGGCCAATCTCCTGAGCGCGGCAGGCGCTGTGGCCTGTCTCGTGGGCGTATTTTTCACATATCCCCTGGCCTGCTGCTGCATGGCTTCCGCGTATGAGACGCTGTTTGATGGCAGCGATCAAGCCACGACAGGCCCCGAAACACCCTCTGCCGCGGGCGGCAAGGTGTGAACGAGTCAGGCGTTGTCGGTGGCTTCCCTTTTTGCGCATGCTCGTTCTACTGGAACGGGCATCCGCTTTTTTCGTTCGGTTTCCGGCGGGCTGTCGGCTCGCCGCTAACCGCATCCACACGGACGCGATTCTCGTCCATTTACCACGGAGCCACGCGCCATGCATACTCGCAACGACATTGAAAACACTGGAATGAGTCTAATGGATATTCTTAAACGAGCCATCAAAGCTGCGCATCCAGTTTTCACCGCAATGGCGCTTCTGGTGGCCGTTGGCGCATGGGCGGAAGAACAGAAACCCGTGGCCTTCGCCTATCGCTCGTTCTGGCCGGAGTTCGAGGCGATGAAGCAGTTCAAGGACGCCGGCGTCAACACGGTCTGCATCTTCGCCGCCAATACCGACAACTCGCTCGGCAAGCCCTACTCCAAATACCCGCCGGTCTGGCGCTGGTTCGGAAAGTATGACCTCGATTCGCTGAACAAGCAGTATGACGACGTGCTCGCGGTGAACCCGGACGCGGAGTTCATCTGCATGATCGATCTCAACACGCCGATCTGGCTCCAGCGCCAGCTCTCGGGCTCCGGGCACAGCGCGGAATGCGAGAGCTTCACCATGTTGAGCTGCGCCTGCGCCAATCCCGCGTGGCGCAAGGCGACGGGCGAGTATTTGACGACAATCGTCAAGCACATGGAGGCGCGCTACGGCAATCGCATCAAGGCTTATCTGTTGGCCAGTGGCCAGACAGACGAGTGGATGGACTACAGCCGCGGCATCGCCGGCCGCGCCAAGACCCGGGCGTGGAAGGCGTGGCTGAAATCGCATGGCAAACCGGAACTGCCAGTGCCCCTGCCGGAACGGTTGGATCGCGCCTCATTCGAGAATCTGCTTCGTGATCCAGCCACGGAACAGGATGTGTTGGATTACGCGCAGTTCACAGGCGACACCATCGTGGACACCGTGCTTGAGTTCGCGAAGAAGACGCGCTCGCTCATTGCGAAGCAACGTCAGATCGGGATGTTCTTCGGGTATATCCTCGAACTGACCCATTCACGCATGGTCTGGTCGGGCCATCTCGAGTACGAGCGGCTCTACAGTTCGCCCGACATCGACTTTTTCATCAGCCCAGGCACTTACGCCGATCGCCCGATGGGTGGCGGCAGCGGCTTCATGGTGCCCAACGCCACCCGTCTGCTGAACAAGAAGGGCTTCCTTCACGAGATCGACCACCGCACGCCGACCTACAACGTCAAGCTGGACGAGTTCGTCTCCATCGCCTGGATGGTGCCTTGGAAAACGCAGGCGGAGACCGATGCCGGGTTCAAGCGCGAGTTTGCATTGGCGACAATCAACCAGACTTCACTCTGGTGTTTTGACATGTGGGGCGGTGTTTTCAAGACGCTTGAAACAATGAAGGTGGTCAAGCAAGGCAAGGCGTTGTGGGATCGTTTCGCCGGACGGCCACTCAAGACGCGCGCCGAGGTGGCGCTGGTGGTGGATCCGCAAAGCGCGCGCTACGTCAACGACATGAACCCGCTCGTGGCCCAAATCTACCAAGGCACGCGCAACACGCTCAATCGTCTCGGAGCGCCGTTCGAGGTGTTCTCGTTCAACGATTTGTCGCGCGCCGACCTTGCCCCATACCGGTTGTTCGTGTTCCCCGGACTCTTCGAGATCACGCCTGAGAAGATGGACGTGCTCAAGAAACATGTCCTCAAGAACAATCGCACGGCGCTATTCCTCTACGCGCCGGGCATCAGTGACGGCAAGACGCTCGATCCGGCGCGGGTCAAGACGTTGACCGGCACCGAGTTCAAGACGCCGGGCGCCGCCACCGTGCCGCACGATGGATGGAAGTCGGTCTATGTTGCTAGTTACGCAGACCTGACTCCGGCAACATTGAAGAAAGCGGCACAGGAAGCAGGCGTGACGATTTACTGCGAGGACGCTGTTCCGGTTTACGCCAACGAGCGGCTCGTAGCGATTCACATGGCGCAGGGTGGCGAAAAGACCGTGACCGTGCCGGTTGACTGCCGGCAGGTGCGCGAACTCTACACGGGGCGCGTCGTCCCGGTCACGGGCCGACAGGTTCGCTACACATTCGGAACGCCCGACACCGCGCTGTTTGAACTGATTTGGTAAAGCCCAGGAGAAAGCACAACAACTATGAAACCTCACTCGACATGGATGATGACGGCAATACTCGGTTTTGCCACCGTGGCTTCGGCACAGATGATTGACACCTCGGAGACGCGCGTGCAGACCACGCTCGAACCCAAACTCGAACGAATCGGGACCATCAAGCCGCGTTGTGTCGGCGAAATCACCGGGCAGAACTGGTCGATCGGCTGCGAGACAATCGATCGCGATTTCACCAACTGGGATTCCTACAAGGACTATCTCGTGCCGCTGGGCATCAAGCTGATCCGGCTGCAAGGCGGCTGGGCCAAGACCGAGCGCGACCGGGGCAAATACGACTGGCGCTGGCTCGACATCATCATCAACGACGCGCATAGACGGGGTCTGGTCATCCTGCTGCAGACCAACTACGGCAACCCGATTTATCCCGGCGGCGGCAGCCGCCACTTGTCCGGTGGCTTCCCAACCTCTGAAGAGGCGCTCGCGGCATGGGACAAATGGGTGGAAGCCATGGCGATGCGCTACAAGGACAGGGTGAGCAACTGGGAGATGTGGAACGAGCCCAACAACAACAAGGCGCACACGCCCGAACTGACCGCCGACTTCAACATCCGCACGGCGGAAATCATCAAGCGCGTGATTCCTCATGCGCGAATCGCAGGCGCGGTGCTGAACAGCCCGAATTACGACTACACGGAGAAATGGCTGAAGCGCGTGACGTCACAGCAAAAGCAGTCGCTGTTCACGTGGTTCATCTATCACGCTTATACGTTTAATCCCGACGAGAAACACTATGAGGCGGTCGAAAAACTCAAGGTATTGTTCCAGCAGTATGCGCCAACGATCAAGCTGTGGCAGGGCGAGGCTGGCACCCAATCCGAGTTCTGCCTCGGCGGCGCGTTGAGCAAACACCCGTGGACGGAACTGACCCAGGCGAAATGGCAGACACGGCGCATGCTGGGCGATCTCGGCCACGATGTGGAGTCACTGGTCTTCTCCATGGCCGACCTGGACTACGACCGACAGGACGGCTACCGCCTCGGCGACATGGATCGCTACGGTCTGGTCAAGACCGACAAACAATACCGGCTCCTCAAGGTGAAGATTGCCTACTACGCCGTGCAGAACCTTGTCGCAATCTTCGACGACACGCTGCAGCGCGTGCCGGATTATCCCTGCGAAGTCCAATGTGAAAAAGCGACGGCATGCTACGCCTACAAGAACAAGCAGAACGGCCAGCAGATGCTGGTGTTCTGGGACAAGAGCGCCGTGCCCTCCGACAAGAATGACACCGTGTCCGCGACGTTCACGATCGCCAAAGGTTCGTTCTCCGAACCCGTCTGGGTGGACCTGATCACCGGCGGCATCCACACCATCCCCGCCAAGCAGATCGTGCGCGACGGCGACAAGGTCATCTTCAAGGACATCCCGGTCTATGACGCGCCCGTGCTCATCACCGAGAAGAGTTTGGTCATGAAGTAAGTCGTGGCGACCGGCGCAGGCGTGTGCGGCCCGACCCTACAGACGGATTGTGTGGCTGATCGGCGCGGCGGCGTCTTCCGCATCCTTTTCCTTGACGCGCCCTCCTATCGGCGCAGAATCCCGCCTTATGAAGGCACAACGCATTCTTACCGAGGCCGCGTTGTTGTTCTTCGTTGCGGCCTCTACTCTCAACCCATTGTCAGTCGGTGCAGCGGATTTTACCTTCCGCCCTGGCGAGTTGGTTCTCACCCCCGACGATTGGCAAAACACAGGCAGCTCCCCGGAGTGGTCGATACAGCCGCCCTTCATCATTCACCGGGAGAGCGACCGCGAGTCGGCCTTTGTGCTCCGCCACTCCATCCCGGCATACTTCGAGATTGCATTTGAGATGGTCCTGGACAGCGTCGGCCGCAGCGATGGCAAAGGAATCAAGCTCCGAACCGCCAACGCTTCCTTCGCCGTTTCCATTGACGATGACTACCCGCTCGGCATTTACAATGTGGCAGCAGGAAAGTATCGCGCCCAGGACGTCAGCCTCAGACTGCGAACCCGCCATTCCTACCGTTGTTGCTTTCGCGTCGCGCCGAAGACCCTTACGGCCACCGTTGACAGCAAGACCATCTCCGCGTCATGGGATGCCACGCCTCCGTTCACCCTCTCTTTCTTCGCCCAGCGTGGCGGCTACCGGGTCAAGTCCATCAAGATCACAGAGATCAAGAAGTAAGAGCCTACAAGGGTAGAGAAGAGCCCGGTCACCCAGCCCGCACTCATCACCGACGAGAACCTGCTATCGAAATCGGTTCTTCTCCAAATCCAGAGTTGTTTCCACGGATCGCTGCCGTATAATGTCGTCCGTAGTCAACCGAGGATTTCATGAACGTCACGAGGGTTCTTCGCTCTGCTTCATTGGATGAAACGCACTCTTCTCCGTTGTTTCCTCTACGCTACGAGTCCTTCCTCACTCTTGCCCTTTGGATTCTACTCGCGCTCGCAACCAGTGCCGCCGTTGAAGCGCAGACGCTGACACTGCTTTCGGCAGTCTCCCGCAAGGACCATGGCAGCGCAGGCACGTTCGACATGCCGCTGAGTCTCAATCAAACCACCAACGCCACCGTTGAACCGCGAAGCGGCGGCCCGACCACGATCCTGTTCATGTTCAGCGACGACATCAGCACCGTGAATGGCACGCTCGGTTCCACAAATTTCGCCATCGCCAACGCCGCCTTCAGCAGCGCCACCATCGCCAGCAACACATTGACGCTCAATCTGGCCAGCGTTTCCGATGGCTCGCAGGTGATGGTATTCCTCCACGGGATCACCGACCTGGCCAGCAACGGGTTTACGGGCACCAACTACGTGGCAATCCGCGCGCTCTATGGCGATGTCAACCGTAACGGCCAGGTGAACATCGGCGACATGCAGGTCGTCAAAAACTGGTCGGGCCAACCGCTCTCTGCGGCAAATTTCCTGTGCGATATCAATCTCAACGGCAACATCAACATCGGTGACATGCAGGTCGTCAAATACAACCTCTCCCATACGATCAACTACGTCCCGGTTGTCATGACCCTGGCGCTGGACCACTCTGGCTCGATGGTGGGCAATAGAGGCTCCGTGCTGTTGCCAGCGGCGCTGAGTTCTTTCATCAGTTTTTTCGATGACAACAGGGACCGAGTGGCACAAGTCAGCTTTGCCTCGACAACGAACGTGAATGCCTCCATGCAACAGCCTTTCAAGAGCGCTATCACCAACGCCGTCAACTCGCTCACCTTCGGCGGCAGCACTTATGCTGACGGCGGGCTTCGATTGGCTCAGATACAGAACCAAAGCGTCAGCATCCTCTCCGGTCAGAACGTCGTCAAAGCGGTGGTCTTCTTCACCGATGGTTTGCCTAACACCATCCAGGATACGTGGCCAATCAACAAGACCTACAATGTTGGGGGAACCGACAGCGGCAACAGCTACGCGATTTTCAGTCCGAGTACCGGTCTCCAACTTCCCAACAGTTCGACCATGTATTCAGGACCAAGGCCGGCGTATTGCACAACCATGACCAACTTCGTCTCTATTGACGGCTCCACACAAACCGTCGGCGCGGCCAACTTCCGCGCCGAAGCCCGGCTGCGCACGATAGCTGCAGCCAACAGTCTTCGTAGCATGACCAACGTCATCTACTGCGTCGGCCTCGGCGGCAGCTACCTAGACACCGCCCTGCTCCAGATCATCGCCAATGACCCGGCGCTGCTTCTCAACCCCGACCTCGCCAGTTACTTCAATCCTGACCAGCCGGCCGGGGAGGTGGTCATTGCCGCCACCGCCAGCAACCTGAGTCACGCTCTTCAAGTCATCGTCGCAAGGATTCTTTCCCAATGACGAAGTGAGGGATCGCCCGGAAACCAGAATCCATGCGAACTCTGATTCTCACGCTCTCCCTCACGCTCGCGCTGGCAGCAAATGCACAGGCGCCGGAGAAGAAAACCGCCTACCCAATACCGAATGAGAAGGAACCCGCTGCGCAATCGCCCATCATCAACGTGGAGATTGATGTGTCGTTCGTGATGTTTGATCTGAAGGAAATCGCGGCGATGGCGCGAAAATCCGCGAGCGCCGCGCCGAAGCAGGAACAGATACTGGAAGCCTGGATGGCGGGCAAAGGCAAGCTTCTCGCCACCAGCAAGGTCATTGGCCTGCCAGGCCTGCAAACCAAGACCGAAGGCATATTGGAGAAAATCCGCCCCACGGAGTATGAGCAGCCACGAGTCGCTGGCAGTTTCGCCGCGGGTTACACACCACCGCCGGAGGATCCACGCCCAACGCCCGGCGGTTTTGACACCCGGAATATCGGCTGCACCGTAAATCTGACATCGGTGATAGACGAGATCCACAACAGCATCGGGTTGACCATGATTCCCGAACTTTCCAAGTTCCTCGGCTGGAATAGGATCGAGGTGGGGCAGGACGAAGGGCAAAAAAAGGTGACGGCATGGTACCTGCAACCGAACGTTCAATCGCAAAGAATAACAACCAGTCTGGTTGTTCCGATGAACGAAACCATCGTTACCGGCGGCTTACCAGACTCAACCGGCCAAACACTGACCTACATCTTCATCACCGCCCGCAAAGCTTCGTTGCCTCGATAAGCAGATTGCCCTGATAAAATCACGTTCCAAACAAGAACCACTGCCATGAAAACACACAGCTTCCGGCATCTCCTCTTTGCAGGTTCGTTGTCTCTTGTGCTCGCCGCAGGCGCACAGGAACCCGACAAGAAGCCCGCAAAAGAGAACCCCAAAGCGATCATTCCGGCCGCGAGTGAGCCATGCTGCAACGTCGAGATAAACGTCTCGTTCGTGACCTTTGACCTGAAGGAGGTCGAAGAGATGGCGCGCAAATCCCCCAGTGCCGCGCCAACCCAGGAACAGATTCTGAAAGCATGGACTGCCGGCAAGGGCCAGCTTTTGGCCACCAGCAAGGTGATCACCATTCCCGACCAGCAAAGCAAAACGGAGGGAGTGGTCGAAAGAATCTATCCCACCGAGTACGAACCACCGAGAGTGACAAACGACAAAAGCGTCCCCACAACCAAGGATGATTGGGTGGCACAACCGACGCCCGGCGGTTTCCAAACCCGCAACATCGGCCTCTCGGTGAACGCCACGCCCCGAATCAGCGACGACGGCAAAACCGTTGACATCACCATAATCTCGGAATTCTCCGAGTTCGCTGGCTGGAACAACGTCGAGGCGGGCGAGACTGAGGGCAAGAAAACATCGAAGATGTGGGTGCAGCAACCGGACTTCTATATCCGCCGAACAACGACAAGCATCATCGTCCCAATGGAGGGCACCGTGGTTTCAGGCGGAATGCCGGACTCCACCGGCAAGCGGGTAACGTACGTCTTCGTCACCGCCCACATCGTCCAACCAGCGCACAAAACAAGCGGCCGCGTCTCGAAGTGACACGACTACGTCACAGCGTCCAACCTTCGCGGTAGGCGCGCTTGACGTAGCTGTTGGCTTCCTTGTCGTTGGTCACTTCCATCTTCTCGCCATCCCAGAGGAGGCGGCGGTTGGGATAACGCACGGCCAGGTTGCCCATCAACACCATCTCGGAGAGCGGTCCGGAGAAGTCGAAGTTCGAGCACGCGGGTTTGCCGTCCTTGCAGGCGCGAATCCAATCCTTCTCGTGCCCCTGCTCGCCGCCGGGAACACGCTCCAGCGTCTTCTCCGGGCGTTGAAATGCTTTCATCTTCGCGTCCGGGATGAGGCGCGGACTCTTGCCGTAGCAGCCGGCCACCAGTTTGCCCTTGTCTCCAATGAACAGGACGCCGCCGTCGGAATCACCCATCTGCCTCCCCTCCTCCAACTCGACGGGCCGTGGCGGCATCATGCCACCGTCCCACCAGGTGAGGTTCATCGCCGGCATGTCATCCCGCTTCGGGAACGCGTAGCGCACAATCGTGGAGCGCGGGAAGTTCTCGTTCTTCGGCTCGACGACTTTCCAAAGGTCGCGCCAGTAGGTGGAAATGCAGCCCTCGACACTGGTGGGATACTTCAGTTTCATGGACCAGAAGATACAGTCGAGGATGTGGCAGCCGAGATCGCCGAGCGAACCGGTGCCGAAATCGCACCATGCGCGCCAGTTGCCCGGATGGTAGGCGGGATGATACGGACGGAACGGCGCGGGGCCGATCCATTTGTCCCAATCCATGCCCGAAGGCACCGGCGGCGTCTCCGTGGGCCGGCCGACCTCGATGCCTTGCGGCCAGACGGGGCGGTTGGTCCACGCGTGAACCTCGCGCACCTTGCCAATGGCGCCAGCCCAGAGCCATTCGCAGACCATGCGCGCGCCCTCGCCAGAGCGGCCCTGGTTGCCCATCTGAGTGATGACCTTATGTTTCCGGGCGGCCTCCGTCATCGCGCGCACTTCGTTGACCGAGTGCGCCAGCGGCTTCTGAACATAAACATGTTTGCCGGCCTTGATGCACGCCATGGCAACGACGGCGTGGGTGTGGTCGGGTGTGGCGACGACGACCGCCTCGATGTCCTTCTGCTTCTCCAGCATCTCGTGGAAGTCCATGTAGACCTTCGCGCCGGGATGCGCCTTGAACGTCTTGCCTGCGTAGTTGGGATCGATGTCGCAAAGCGCGACGATGTTCTCCGTCTCGGAGCAACGTTTGATGTTGTGGCCACCCATGCCGCCAACGCCGACGCCGGCGATGTTGAGCTTGCGGCTCGGTGGCGTCTGGCCATTGAGACCGAGCACATAGCCCGGCACGACATGGAACGCCGCCGTGGCAACGGCCGCGCGGCGGAGGAAGTTTCGACGGGAAAGCGTGGAAGCAGATTCGTTCATGGTCAGTTTTCCTTTCTCAATGTCGGTCACAATAATCTTAGCAACGGTCACGCGACATAACTATTTCCAAGCCTTGACCGTAAGGTCTCCATCGGATTCAGTATTGGCGCAACGCGACACCGTTTATGCCAAAGCCGACCTCCAGAACAGCAAAGCCGCGAGCAACACCTTCGCCGTTGCGCAGCGCCTCGCTCAAGCAACGGCTGGCGCAGCGGGAGGCGTGGCTGCGGCAGATCGCGCCGACCAGCCTTTTCCACGTCCTGTTCGACCACCTGCCCGGCCTGCACTTCTTCGCGAAGAATCGGCGGGGCGAGACGATGTTCTCGAGCAACAGTGTCCGCAAACTCTACGGTCTGCGCAACGAGGCCGACGTCATCGGCCTGACTGACTTCGATCTAAACCCGCCTGTCATGGCCAAAGGCTACGTCGATGACGACGAACGAATCTACCGCACTGGTGAACCGGTATTGCGCGGTGTCGAACTCTGGTGGGATGCGCGCGGCGTTCCGGACTGGTATCAAGTGACGAAGCTGCCGATCCGTTCACGGCGCGGCTCCATCATCGGCATCATGGGCGTCCTGCAACGCTACGAGGGAACCATCCGCCTCGCGATGCCGTGGCGGGAAATCGACGCCGCAGTGCGATACCTCCGCGAACATTTCCGCAGCCCGGTCAACGTCGCCGATCTTGCAAAACATACCGGCTTGTCACCCCGGCAACTTGAACGGAAGTTTCACGCCATCCTCGGCGTCTCGCCGCAGGAGTTCCTCATCAAGACCCGCGTCCTCGCCGCATGCCACGCGCTGCGCCATGCTGACGCCTCGCTGGCCGACATCGCCACCGATTGCGGTTTTTACGACCAAAGCTCCTTCACCGAACACTTCCGCCGCTACGTGGGCCAGACGCCGCGCGAGTTTCGGCGATCCATGGTGGGAAGTTGATACGGACGCCGGTCGCTCCGCCTCCTCACGTCGGCGGCAACGAAGCTAGTAGTTGAAGAGATCAGCCAGCGCGTAACTCTTCCCCGTCGCGCTGTTGAGGGCGCGAAGCACCTTGGACTGCGTGTTTAGCGTCAGCCGCCGCCCCTTGCACGCGCGCGCGACCATCTTGTGCGTAATCTGTTCCGTAGAGGCCGTCACGAGGTCGTGCGCCTTCAGACCGTGCTCTTGCATGAGCCGCGCGATTGGTTGTTCGCCCAGGTTGCGTTCGATGTTGGAATTCACAGCAGCCATGGCTCAAGCATTCCATGGCACGCGCATCACACGCGAGAGGAAACGGTTGGCAGTGTCGTCGTTGACAAAACGCTCATTCGCCGGGTCCCAGTGGAGCTTGCGGCCCAGCCGCAGGCAGAGGTTTGCGCAATGTGCCGCCGTGTGACAACGCTGCGCCAGTTCGGGATGCGACGCCGTCAGCCGCCGCGACTTGATGCAGTCGAGGAAGTTCCGCACGTGGTCGTTCATGTTGGTCCAATCCACCCGCGGCGCGGCCCTGGTGCGGAGAATGGAGACGGGTTCTGCCGTGATATCGCCGCCGTCGGAGATTCTCACCCAGCCTTCGTCACCATCGAAGCGGACGCCCTTGTCGCCGGAATTCATCACGATGCGGACGCCGTCGGCGTAACGAGCCTGGACGTTGACCACGAAAGGCACGTTGGCGAAACCACCCGGCTCCGGCCACGTCGCCTCACCCTCGAACTCAACCGGCCCGGACAACTCGCTGTTGTGCGCCCACTGCGCGATATCGAGGTAGTGTGGCCCCATGTCCACCACCGGCCCGGCGCTCGTGTCCCAATTGTTCCGCCACAACGCGACGCGGACCTTGGAATACGGCGCCCACGGCGCCTGTCCCAACCAGCGGTCGTAGTCGAACACCTCCGGGTCGGGCGCGGGCTCCGGCGTGGGCACGCCGTTGCCGCCCCACCCGCCGAAAGACATCGTGATGGTGCGCAGCCGGCCGATCATGCCGCCCTTCACGCCCTCGGCGACGAAACGATAGGCGCTGTTGGAACGCCGCTGCGTGCCGCACTGCCAGACCGTCCCGTAGCGGCTCATCGTCTCCACCAGCATCCGCCCCTCGCCGATGGTCAGAGTGAACGGTTTCTCGCAATACACATCCTTGCCAGCCCGCGCCGCGAGCATGGAAAGCACCGCATGCCAGCGGTCGCCCGTGCCGATCAACACGGCATCAATGTCCTTGCGCGCAAAGATCTCCTCATGGAACCGGGTGGCAACGCAATCGCTGTTGCCGTAGTGCTCGTCCACCATCTTTTTGCCGCGCGCCCGCCGGTCGGCGAAGCAATCGCACACGGTGACGCACCGCACGTCTTCCTGTTTGAGGAAATGGCCGAGGTTGCTGGTGTTGCGGTTGCCGAGGCCGATCACTCCCAGCCCGAGGCGGCTGTTCGCCGCCACCGCGCCGTCCCTGCCCAACACCGATGCAGGTATGACCCAAGGCACAGCGAGCGCGGCTGCGGATTTCAGAAAATTGCGCCGGTTGCTATTCATGAGTAGGCTCCAAATTCGTGGGCTGCGTCGAACATCGCGAGGATGTTCTCCGGAGGAACATTGGCCTGGATATTGTGGATTTGGTTGAACACATAGCCGCCGCCGGGACTGAACACTTGCAGCCGCTCCTTCACATGCTGCCGTATTTCCTCCGGCGTGGCCTTGCCGAGCACGCTCTGCGTGTCGCAGCCACCGCCCCAAAACACCAGCCGCTCGCCGAACTCCCGCTTGAGCCGCGCCGGGTCCATGTTTGCAGCCGAAGTCTGCACGGGATTGAGAATGTCGATGCCAGCGTCGATAAAATGCGGGATGAGGTTGTAGATCGAACCACACGAGTGAAGGAAGACCTTCCAGCGCGTATTAGTGTGAATCCAGTCGCAAAGTCTCTTGTAGTGTGGCTTGAGCATCTCCGCCCAGAGATCCGGCCGGATGAACTCGCCGCGCTGCGTGCCGCTGTCATCAGCCGCCACACCCCACCCAAAACAACAGTCGCCCACCGCCTCATGCACGAGCTTCAAGCACTTGATACTCGCCTCCACCGAGCGGTCCATCATCTCGTGACAGGTGTCCTTCTCTGTCATGAGCATCATCATCCACTCGTCGGTAAGAGCTTGCGTGACGTTGCTGCTCCGGTCGGTGATCAGGCTCAGGCCGAGGAAACACACGCCGAAACCCCAACCGAGGATCGCGTAGTCGGTGTTCCGGTATAGCGAGCGGCCATAATCGCGCATCAGCTCCAGATGCTCGTCCTTAACGTCGGAGATGGGACGAAATTTCTTCGGGTCAATCCGGTCACCTTGATTGAACGACACGTCATCGAAGTAGTGACCGCCCTTCGGCATCTGGAATGACGTGGGCGAACCGTCGGCGTTGAGCAGCAGCCAGTTGCCGGCGGCGTCCTCGCCAATGCGCGTGTCGGGCGGAAAGAGGACGTTCGTGCCATCGAACAGCTGTCGCGGAATCCACTCTTTCGCCGGCCGGCTCATCGGCAGAACGCAGGACAAATCCAGCGGCACGACATCCACATGCAATCGCCGCAACACCTCGTCTTCGAGCGCGGCAATCATGAACCGCGCGTCAATCACCCTCGTCGGCGTCGTGATGCCGAGTTTGCATTTGAGCTTGTCGTAGGCAACCGCGGCAATTGTGGAAGCTTTCAGACCACCGAGATCCACCGGCACGCGGTCGGGCGCCTGATGGTTTACGGCCTTGAGCACTCTCTCACGCGATGTCATGGCAACCTCACTGTCGTCCTGTTTTCCAAACGCTGCCGTCGCGGCTTTTCTTCACCCAGCCGTCATGCGGCAGAAGAAAGGGCGCATCTTTCCGGATCGTGTCTGGCACGGTTCTAGCGAAACCAACCTCCTAAAGCAAGCGACCGATGCGGCAAGGCGCGTCCATTTGTGTTTTTCGCGCGGTGCTGTAACGTACACCATGAAACTTACGGAAGCATTGACGACTGAACATGCGATTTTTCGTATCATGTTCGATCACATGGAACGTGTTGTGCCCGAACTGAAAGCCATCTCCGAAATCAAACTTCTGGCCCGGATGGCGGAGAAGATTTTGTGCGGTCACAGTGAGGTGGAGCAGAATCTCGCGTATACGACGCTGGATCACATGCTGCACGAAAAAGGCTGCCTCGGCCGGCTATCCACCGAACACCAGGAATTGTATGCCTGCTTCCACCAGGCGCAAAAAGCGCCGGATGCTGCAGAATCACGGCGTCTCGTTCTGTCGGCGATCGTCATCGCGCGCGAACACCTGAACTACGAGGAACAGGTGATCTTCCCGTTGATTGACCAGACTCTCCAGAAAGAGTCGCTTGAGGAACTGGGCGCGGCATGGAAGCAACAACAAGCGGTTTTGGTGGCTGAAACCTGACAGCCTCTCTGAAATCCGTCGTGATCGCAGATGCGGCCCGTGTCGCCCGCAGGAGGAATTCGCGCGTCCTGAGAAAAAATTGTTTACCTCGGCGTTTTCGTTGCTAGGATGAGCGCAGTTTTGAAACCGACTGCATACACGCTACAGGAGAACTCAAACATGAACCGTCGTCACTTCCTCAAGACCACCGCCGTCGCCGGAGCCGGATGGCTTCTACTGCCCAGTGGCGCCCGCGCGGGCAAGAACGCCCCAGGCAACAAGCTCAACGTCGCCCTCATCGGCGTCTGGGGCCGCGGCCTCGCCCACTACGACTCGCTCAAGGACGAGAACGTCGTGGCCCTCTGCGATGTGAACGAGGAGCGTTTCCCCGAGGCGCTCAAGAAGTTTCCGAACGCCAAGACCTACGTGGACTGGCGGAAGTGTCTCGAACAAAAAGACCTCGACGCCGTCGTCTGCTGCACGACCGACCACACGCACGCGTTCATCGCGAACTGGTCATTGAACCGCGACCTGCACTGCTACTGTGAGAAGCCGCTCGCCATCACGGTTGAGGAAGCGCGCACGGTCCGCGCCACGTGGATGAAGAAGAAGGGCAAGCTCGCCACGCAGGTCGGCATGCAACGCCACTCCAACCCCAACTTCAACCGCACCCGTGAGCTCATCCGCGGCGGCGCGGTTGGCAACCTCGAGGCCGCTTACGCCTGGGGCAACCGCCAGGTCAGACCGTCCGGCTGCGAATACAGTCATCCAAACGAATACGACGACAAGCCCGGCATCGTCTTTTTTAAAGACAAACCCGGCGTCCCCGCCGGCTATCTGCCTGAGGCCGGCGAGCC
Source organism: Verrucomicrobiota bacterium (assembly GCA_016235595.1). Classification (GTDB taxonomy): domain Bacteria; phylum Verrucomicrobiota; class Verrucomicrobiia; order CAIQCK01; family CAIQCK01; genus CAIQCK01. The sequence goes on along the minus strand of JACRJX010000026.1, from coordinate 81,766 downwards.
ACCCAAGAATCTCAAGTACGACCTCTGGCTCGGCCCGTCGCAGTTCCAGCCTTACAATCCCGGCTACTTCGAAAAAGGCCCTGGCGCAAATTGCCTTTCTTGGAACATGTTCTGGGAGTTCGGCGCCGGCCAAATCGGCGACATGGGCAGCCACACGATGGACCTGCTATGGAACTGCGTGGACGCCGCCCTGCCAACCTCTGCGGAAGCCAAGGGTGATCCTTTCAACCCTGCCATCACGCCCATCAAGTGCGCCTCGCACTTCGAGCATCCCGCCAATGACTGGCGCGGCCCGATTCGCATCGGCTGGTATCAAGGCCGCGTCATGCCGAAGTCGCCTGTCTCCTGGCTGGATCTCACCAAGATTGACCACGGCGCGATGTTCAAAGGCTCCAAGGGCGTCCTCGTTTGCGACTTCCAGAAGCGGCTGCTCATCCCCGTCGGCGACGCCGCGGACATGACCTACTACAAGCCGCCCACCACCGAGACCGTCCTGCCTCCGCTCGGCCACTTCCAGAAGCAGTGGATCGAGGCGTGCAAGAACCCCGGCCTCAAGACCGCGTGCGACTTCGAATACAGCGGCAACATGGTCGAGCAGTTGTTGCTCGGCTTGGTCGCCTACCGCGCCGGCAAGAAGCTCCAGTATGACCCCGTTGCCGGCAAGGTCACCAACTGCCCCGAGGCCAACCAATACCTCGGCAAGAAGTATCGCGACGGCTGGACGCTCAACGGATAGGGCGTCTCACTCTTCCAACTCAAAAACAGAGAAGGACAGGCAACTCGCCTGTCCTTCTCATTTTCACACTAAGCAGAAAACGCGCAATCTGTTATGCGCCGAACTTGGCGAACATCTTTGCGTTGGCCTGCATGTGGCGGATGAGATACTTCGCCTCCATGATGCCGAGTGAGCCGCTGTTGGCGCATCTTTCCGTGAGGCGCTCCAGACCGTCGCTGCCGCTGATCTCGCTGTTGATCAGCACCGGCTGCGGATGCCACGAATGGCCTTTCACCGGGCACGGCGTCGAGTGATCGCCGGTCACCGCCAGCACGTCAAACTTCGCCTTGAGCAGCATCGGCAACGCGGCGTCCAGTTCCTCGATGGCCTTGACCTTCGCCGCGAAGTAGCCGTCTTCGCCGTAGGCGTCGGTCGGCTTGTAGTGGACAAAGACGTAGTTGAATTCGCCCTTGGCCTTGATCGCGAGGTCGAACTCTTCCTTGATGTCGTGCGCGCCCTCGATCTTCTTCATGCCAACGAGTTGGGCGAGGCCCTTATACATCGGGTAAATGGCGATGCAGGCGGCCTTGAGCGCGTAACGCTCCTCGAACGTCGGGATGGCCGGCTGATGAGCAATACCGCGCATGAGGAACCCGTTGGCGGGCTTGCGGCCCTTGAGCAACGGCAGCGCCTGCTTGTAGAACTCCGCAATCAGCTTCGCCACCTTCTTCTGGCCGGCGGTGTCGCCCGCGGGCTTGGCGGTGGCGATGGCCATGCCCTCGTGGCCGGGATCGGTGTCGGTGAGCGGCCCTTCCAGACCTTTGCCGCGGAACACGACCACGAAACGGTGCCCCTTGCCGGCCTGGATGAGCACCTGCGTGTCGCCGATCTTCTTGATCTTGCTGCCGAGCAACGCGCACTGCTCCTCCGTGATCTCCGTGGCGACGCGGCCCGCGCGGCGGTCGGTCACGATGCCCTTCTCGTCGAGCGTGCAGAAGTTCGCGCGCGCGCAAACGTCGCCGTGCTTGAGATCCATACCGAGGCCGAGCGCCTCGATGACGCCGCGGCCGACTTCAAACTCCAGCGGGTCGTAGCCGAACAAACCGAGGTGGCCGGGACCGCTGCCAGGCGTGATGCCGGGCGCGACGGGCGTGAGCCGGCCCAAGGCGCTGCGCTTGGCGAGCGCGTCGAGATTGGGCGTGCGCGCGGCCTCCAGCGGAGTCTTCCAGCCAGTGGCTTCGACGGCGATGTCGCCAACACCATCCAGCACGAGCAGGCAAATGGTCTTGTCCGAAGGTTCCTGCAACTTGGCGTAAACTTGGTCTAGGTTCATGGCGCGCGATATTGCTGAAACTTGGCGGCCGCGTCAAAGGGGAAATCGCTCCAAAGCCTTCCGCGCCGCCAAACTTGCGCCAGGCTATCGTGTGCTGTATCGTTTGCGACGCTTTCGGTGTTTTGAGGCAGATGCCTTTCAAAGAAGGCGGGAGGATAAGACTATGAAAAAACTGCTCTGGATCGTTGTGCTGCTCGCCATTGCGCTGGCGTTTCCGGTCTCGAACCTTTTGATCACCCGCAAGCCGGATCCCGCGCTCCGAGCGAACGCCAAAGACGCGCGATTCGAAGCCGTGGTCTCGATGTTCGAAAACAAGTGCATTGACTGCCATTCCGACAAGGCAACGCTGCCGTTCTACGCCAAACTGCCCGTCGCTTCCTCCATCATCGCCAAAGACATCCAGCGAGGCACAGAAGAGCTCAATGTCCCACAGGATTGTTTCGGTCCAACACCCGTGAACGAGGCCGTGCTGGCGAAAATCCAGCGCGTGATGGAAATCGGCTCGATGCCGCCGGGTGATTACCAGATGATGCACTGGGGCAGCGGCCTGACGAGCAATGACAAGGCGGCGCTGATGGGCTGGATTCGCAACGGACGCGCGCTCGCCAACGGTGCGGCTGATGGGAATCATCCGCTCTATGCCAGTGCGGTCCTGCCGCTGAATGAGCCAAAAGGTTTGAATTCCGACAAGGTCGCGCTCGGCCGCAAGCTTTACCACGACACACGCCTCTCCGGAGACAACACCCTTTCCTGCGCCTCCTGTCACGACTTGAAGAAAGGTGGCACCGATCAAGCGCAGTTCTCCACCGGCATCCGTAATCAAAAAGGCGGCATCAACGCCCCCACCGTCTTCAATGCCTCCCATGCCTTCGTCCAATTCTGGGACGGCCGCGCCGCCGACCTCCAGGAGCAAGCCGCCGGCCCTGTCGCCAACCCCATCGAGATGGGTGCCAACTGGGACACCGTGCCGGGCAAGGTCAAGGCCGACAAGGAATATGAGAGTGCTTTCGCCAAGCTCTATCCCGAAGGCATTACCAAGGCCAGCATCACCGATGCTATCGCCACCTTCGAGAAATCGCTCGTTACCGTCAACTCACGCTTCGATCGGTTCCTGCGCGGCACGACTGACGCTCTGACGGCGGACGAACAGGAAGGCTACCGTCTTTTCACAGCCGACGGATGCTACACGTGTCATGCCGGGCAGATTCTCGGTGGCAAGTCGTTCGAGAAATTCAGCCGTTACGAAAACTACTACGCCGACCGCGGCAATCCAACGCCAGCCGATGACGGCCGCTTTAGCGTCACCAAGAAGGAATCCGACAGCCATAAGTTCAAAGTGCCAACACTGCGCAATATCGCGCTCACTTTCCCCTATCTCCACGATGGTTCCACCAGCGATCTCGCCAAGGTCGTAAAGCTGATGGGCAAGTATCAACTCCACACCGATATCCCCGACCGCGACGTGGCACTGGTCGTCAAGTTTCTCCACACCCTCACCGGTGAACTCGACGGCAAGCCGTTGCAGTGACCGCAGCGCTGGATAACAGCGCTTTGGCGCGGAACAGCCGCAAACCGCGGCTTCGAGTGGCTGCTTTCGCACGACGAAACCGCGCTTGATGACATCGCTTCCGTTGTGCTAGTGTTTGCGCCGGGAAATTATAGAGAATGAACAAGAACTCTATGATTGTGGACGCAATTGGGCACATTTGCCACAGCGCCAGCCCATGTTGGTGAGACAACGAAGTGTGACGAGTTGCGTCAATGAAGCCGAAATTTCGACAAAAGCTGCTGGGCAAACTGAACTGGTTCGATACCGAAAGGGTACAGGACTACTTTAGCCAGCTTGCGGGCGAGAAAGGCTTCTTTGAGGCAGTATTCAATTCGCTTGCTGAGGGCGTGATCGTCACCAATCACGAGGGACGCATTTCCTATCTCAACCAAGCTGCGACGGAATTGCTCGGCGTCCCGCAAGACACGGCGCTCGGCCTGTTGCTGCGACGCTACCTGCCTGACCTGAAATGGGAAGTGGCTGGAAACGGCCAGTCGCGTGTCTTCAGCCGCGAAATCGAGGTGTTCTATCCACAACAGCGCTATCTGCATCTGCACGCTGTCCCGCTGACGGCGGCGGGCGGCGGCACGGTCCTGATACTCCGCGATGTGACGACCGCGCGCAGACAGACCGCCGACACCATCGCCAACGAGCGCAACGAGGCTGTATCGCTGCTGGCGGCCGGCGTGGCGCACGAGATCGGCAATCCACTGAACTCGCTTAACATCCATCTGCAACTGCTCGATCGTGAGTTGCGCCACCTGCCCGCCGAGAAGCGCTCGGCATTGAAGGAATCCGTGCGCACCGCCAAAGCGGAGGTGGTCCGTATGGACAAGATCATCTCGGATTTCCTGCGTGCTGCCCGCCCCACCCCGCCGCACATGACGCTGGAGTCTTTGAACGCCGTCCTTGAGGAAACGCTCCAATTCATGAGCGCCGAAATCCGTGATGCCGGCATCGTTGCAGAAGTTAACTTAAGCCGCGGTCTGCCACGCGTCTGGCTCGACCACGACCAAATGAAACAGGTGTTCATCAACCTCATCAAGAATGCGCTGCAAGCGATGCAGCCCGGCGGCAGTCTGACCGTCGCGACCGAGCGCACGGAGGACTTTGTCGTCGTCAACGTCAGTGACACCGGCGCGGGGATTCCACCCAATCTTATCGGCAGGATTTTCGAGCCATACGAAAGCACCAAGAAAGGCGGCTCTGGCCTCGGCTTGATGATCGTGCGTCGAATTGTTCAACAACACGGTGGCGCGATTGACGTGGACAGCGCCGTCGGCAAAGGCACCGTGTTCCGCGTCCGGCTGCCAACGCAGGAAAAGCGCGCCCGCATGCTGGGAGTGTCCCCGGCATCCGCAGCCAAACTGCTGGAGGCGCCCGCAGAGGGATGATTATGGAGACCGAGAACTCGTCCGCCAAACCAAGCGTGTTGATCGTTGATGACGAAAAGCACACTCGCGAGGGCTTGCGCCGCGCGCTGGAACAAGATTACGCCATCACCATCGCCGAAGACGGCACCGCGGCGACGCGGCTGCTGGAGAGCGAGACTTTCGACATCGTGTTGACGGATCTGCGCATGCCGGACTTCGATGGACTGCAACTGGTGCAGCGCGCGCAGTCGGTCGCGCATCCACCGATCTGCATCGTCATGACGGCCTACGGCACCGTCGAGAACGCCGTCGATGCGATGCGCCGCGGCGCGCATGATTATCTAACCAAGCCGATTGACCTCGACCGCTTGGAACTGGTGCTGGCGCGAGCGTTGAAGAGCCGCCGCCTGGAGGTGGAGAACGTCACGCTGCGCCAGCAACTCGACAAGCGCTATGGCATGGAGAACATCATCGGCCAGTCCACGCCGATGGTCGAGGTGCTCGACACAATCCGGCAGGTCGCGCCAAGCCGCGCCACGGTGTTGATTCAAGGCGAAAGCGGCACCGGCAAAGAGCTGGTGGCGCGTGCCGTCCACCAACTCAGTCCCCGGCGGAACGGGCCGTTTATGGCGGTGCATTGCGCGGCTCTGTCGCAGAACCTGCTGGAGAGCGAGCTTTTTGGTCACGAGAAAGGCGCATTCACTGGCGCGTTGGAGCGGCGGATCGGCCGTTTCGAGGAAGCCGACGGCGGCACGATCTTCCTCGACGAGATCGGCGAGATTGACCCGTCCGTGCAGGTGAAGATCTTGCGCGTGCTTGGCGAGCGGCAGTTTGAGCGCGTCGGCGGTAACAAGACGCTGTCAGTGGACGTGCGCCTTGTGGCCGCCACCAACCGCAACCTGGAAGAACTGGTCAAGGCCGGGAAGTTCCGCGACGACCTTTTCTACCGTTTGCAGGTCGTCACCATCACCCTGCCGCCACTGCGCCAACGCGCCGAGGACGTGGTGTTGCTGGCGAATGCATTCCTGCGGGAGTATGCACGCGAGAACAACAAGATCATCTCCGAGATCACGCCGCAAGCGATGAGCGCCATGCAGCTCTATCCCTGGCCCGGCAACGTCCGCGAGCTGCGCACCGCTGTCGAGCGGGCAGTCGTGCTGGCTCGCGCTGACAAAATCGCCCTGCGCGACCTGCCGCCCGCCGTGAGCGCCATGGTGCAGACGGCGCACGAGCAAGGCACCGTGCCTCCGGAGCAACTGGCCAAGAGCAACCTGACACTGGACGAAGTGGAACGTTTGATGATCATCAACGCCCTGAAAGCCACCGACGGCAACCGTAGCGAATCCGCGCGCCGACTCGGCATCAGCCGACGCACCTTGCATCGGAAACTGCACGACTATAAGCTGGAAGATCTGTGAGCAATCCGGAAGAAGAGAAACTGCGACCCATACAGGCCGCGATTCAAGACACCGTTCACTCGCTGGACATTGGCATCGGCCAGCGCGTCTTGCGGGGCGTGTTGTTGGCGGTCACGTTGGGCGCGTTGCTCTTGCTCTACGCTGGCAATCAGTTCTCCAGCCTGCGGTATCCAGAGGCCATGGACCAGGCCCAACTGGGTCGCAATCTGCTGCGCGGCGACGGCTACACAACGCAGTTCATCCGACCGTTGAGCATGTGGCAGCTGATGAACTGCCCGCGCTGGCGCAACACGATGCTGCAGAAGCATCCGGACCTGATGAATCCCCCGGCCTATCCGGTCTTGATCGGCACTTTGTTCTACATGGTGCAGAAAGGCGCTCTTTGGCCCGGCGACGAACCGCCGCCGTCATGGAAATGGGGCGAGCCGCAAACGATGCGTCAACGCATGTTTGAGCTGATGAGCTGGCCTTACTGGACGTGGACGTTTTCGATAATTGCAGCTGTCTGGCTGCTGCTTGGGGTCCTACCCAGGGCCTTGAGGATGAGACTGCGCAAGGGCGAACTGCCGTGGCACGCTGCTGGTATTTTATTCTTCCTGATGCTGTTCGCCTTGTTCTGGGCGCCGACCACGTCGTTCACAGTTCCACCCGAGCAGGCGCCCACGGGCTTTGGGCCGGATCGGTGGATTGTTTACGGCCTCGGTATTCCGTTGACGCTGATCAATGGCTGGCTGACCTACTTCATTGCCCGCCGGCTGTTTGACCGTCGCGTCGGTGTCATGGCTGCCGCGCTGTTCGTTCTCTCGGAAGCCATCTGCCAATACGCCATCTCCGGATTGAATGTCATGTTTGCCATGATGTGGCTCTGCCTGGCAACGTTCGCGCTGGTGGTTGCCAATGACCTGCTGACGCAGGAACGACGGCCCGTGATTGCCTTGCTGCTGACGCTGCTCTCTGGCGCGATCATCGGCGCGGCATTCCTGGTGAAGTATTCAGCCGGCTGGCTGCTCCTTCCCGCTTGCGTCCTGGCTTGGCGAATGTGGGGTTTGGGACGTGGCGGATGGGTCGCGCTCGCGATGGTCGCGATGTTCTTGTCGCTGGCGGGGCCGTGGATGGCACGCAACTATTGGCGGTGCAACAACCCGTTCGGTCTGGCCGACACTGGCATCTACGAGAAAGTCCCCTCTCTCCTGCGTGATAATCTTCAACGCTCCTTGGAGCCGAATTTCGCCGCAGCCACACTCCCGCTCATTCTCAACAAAGCCTGCCGCAACGCGCGCGAGATCTGGACCGATAGCCCGTGGGCCACCGGGAGCGGCGTCATCCTGGCATTCTTCGCGGCATCGCTGTTTTACCGATTCCGCCGATCCTCCGTCCACCGATTCAAGTGGTTCACCGTCGGCAGCACGGCCACGTTCTTCCTGGTCACATGTGTCCTCGGCCTTCAGCCGCGCCCGCCGAACTGCCTGGCTCAGGAAGGTAATCTGCTCGTGCTGATGGCTCCGCTCATCACGATGTATGGCGCGGCGCTCTTCTTCACCATGCTGGACCGGCTTCAAATTTTCGTGCCGCTCTGGCGCGGCTGTGTCGTCGCCCTATTCGTCGCGGCGACGGCGCTTCCGGTCGGCTTGCGTCTGATCGGCCCGACGGCGGATCGTTATGCCTACCCGCCCTATTTCCCGCCGAAGATCGCCCAGGCAACGTCCTATCTCGATGCGCAGGAATTCATGGCGAGCGATCAACCTTGGGCGGTCGCCTGGTATGGCAATCGCCGTTGCTTCTGGATCCCCATGCACCGGAAGCAGTTTTACAATATCAACGACCTGCACCAACACATCTCCGCACTGCTGTTGACACCGATTACGCTCAATCGTCGTTTTCTGTCGGAGATCATGTTTGATGAATGGTGGCCGTGGGCAGACATCCTGAGGTTCCTGAAAGTTCCGCAGGATTTTCCGCTCAAGGAAGCCATCCCGCCCGAGCGGTTTGAAGGCGTCAACATGCTCTTCTTCTGCGACCGCAAACGCTGGGTCGATCCAGCCCCCAGCAAATAAGTCCCCAGTCCCCGCTGACCGCCGCCGCTCAGATGCCGCGCTCGGTGATGATGCCGTTGCCCTTGCCTAGGACGATCACCTTGGGTTTCCAACTGGGCACCAGTTTGGGCTCGATCTCGATGAAGCTCATGATGGTGAGCAGATCGCCGGCCTTGCCAAGATGCGCGGTGGCGCCGTTGAGCACGATCTGCCGTTTGCCGCGCTCGCCAGGAATGGCGTAGGTCTCGAAACGCGCGCCGTTGGCCATGTTACTGGCCAGAATGCGTTCATAAGGCACCAGCCCAACCTTCTCCATCAACTCCAGGTCAATCGTCAGGCTGCCTTCGTAATCCGCGCTCGAACCGCTCACTGTGGCGCGGTGAATCTTGGACTTGAGCAAAGTGACTAACATTTGCCGCAAACATTGTATTGAGAGAGAGAGCTTTTCAACTAGAATGTCGCTCAAAATAGCATGAAGCCATTCGTGGAACGCATCATCCTCCATCTCATCGGGTTGCTTGGTGCATCATCCACTCTGGCCGTCGTCTGCGAAGCCGAAATCAAGAACGTCGCCGTCCAATAGCTGTTCTGCCCCCACTTTCTTGGCTTGCCTGCCATCCACCGATTCGATATCTATCCGCGCACAGGAATTCGAAATATCAACCGCCTAAACACGGACAAACCATATCATGGCCGCTGCAGCATTCCCGAACGTCTCTGTGATCGAGTTTGAAGGGCCAATCTCGAAGAAACCGCTGGCCTTCAAACATTACAACCCCGTCGAGAAGGTCGGTGATAAGACAATGCGCGATCAGTTGCGCTTCGCGGTCGCCTATTGGCACACGATGCGCGGCACCGGCAGCGATCCGTTCGGCCCCGGCACCGCGTTGCGGCCGTGGGACGACGGCACCAATACCGTCGCCAATGCCATCAAACGCGCCCGTGTCGCATTTGAGTTCTTCGAAAAACTCGGCGCGCCGTTCTATTGTTTCCACGACCGCGATGTGGCGCCCGAGGGCGCGTCGTTGAAGGAATCGAACAAGAACCTCGACGCCGTCGTGCGCGTGCTCAAGGAGGAACAGAAGCGCACGGGCATCAAGCTGCTCTGGGGCACCGCGAACCTTTTCTCAAATCCCCGCTTCGTCCACGGCGCAGGCACCAGTTGTAACGCCGACGTGTTCGCGTTCGCTGCCGCGCAGGCGAAGAAAGCGATGGAGGTGACGATGGAGCTTGGCGGCCAGGGCTACGTCTTCTGGGGCGGTCGCGAAGGCTACTCGACGCTGCTCAACACCGACATGAAGCGCGAGCTGGACCATCTCGCAAAACTGTTGCACATGGCGGTGGACTATAAGAAGGAGATTGGTTTCAAGGGCCAGTTCTACATCGAGCCGAAGCCGAAAGAACCAACCAAACACCAATACGACTCCGACGCCGCTGCGTGTTTGAACTTTCTGCGACAATACGACTTGCTCGGCGACTTCAAACTGAACATCGAAACCAACCACGCCACGCTCGCCGGTCACACGGTGCAGCACGATCTGGAAACCGCTGCTGCCGCCGGCGCGCTCGGCTCGATTGACGCCAACGTCGGCGACCCAATGCTCGGATGGGACACTGACCAGTTCCCCACCGATATCTATCTCACGACGCAGATCATGCTTGTCGTGCTCAAGATGGGCGGATTCACGACCGGCGGCTTGAACTTCGACGCCAAGGTCCGCCGCGAGAGCTTCGAGCCGGAAGACCTCTTCCACGCGCACATCGGTGGCATGGACGCCTTCGCGCGTGGTCTGAAGATCGCCTACGCCATCCGCAAGGACGGCCGCCTCGCTAACTTTGTAAAACAGCGTTATGCCTCCTGGGACAACGGCATCGGCGCGAAGATCGAAGCGGGCAAAGCGAGCTTCAAGGATCTCGAAGACTACATCCTCAAGAAGGGCGACGCTGCGCCGTGCGTCAGCGGGCGGCAGGAATATCTGGAAAATCTGATCAACGAATTCGTCTGAACGAACAACAACACGAAAGGAAAACACATGTCACAAAAACCTCTTAATGTCGGTCTGGTCGGCGGCGGCAAAGGCGCGTTCATCGTCCAGCCGCACCAGAAGGCAATCCATTCTGACGGCACCCGCCGCGTCACCGCCGCTGCGCTCTTCCCCGACCCCAAGGTCGCGCTGGAGGAAGCCGCCAACTGGCCCTACCCCATCAAGGGCTACGGTTCCTACGACGAGATGATCGCCGCCAACGCCAAGCTCCCGGCGGACGAGAAGCTCGATTACATCCTCATCGTCACGCCGAACTTCGTCCACTACGACCCGGCGATGAAGGCGATGAAGGCGGGCATCGCGGTCTTCTGCGAGAAGCCGCTCTGCATGAACCTTCAGGAGGCCGAGGATCTCGTCAAGACCTCCCGCCAGCTCAATGTCCCCTTCTGTGTCGCCCACACCTACCTCGGCCACTGGACCAGCCGCCTCTCGCGCTACATCGTGCGCAGCGGCCTCCTCGGCGAGGTGCGCTGGGTGGACAGCTATTACCTGCAAGGCTGGCTTGCCACCAGGCTCGAAGCCACCGGCCAGATGCAGGCTGCATGGCGCACCAATCCCAAGCTCGCAGGCGGCTCCGGCTGCGGCGGCGACATTGGCACTCACGCCTTGATGCAACTCCGCTACGTCACCGGCCTGAACGTTACCGACGTCGCGGCTCATCTGGAGATGCTTGTCGAAGGCAGGCCAATTGACGACCACTTCACCATCTACTGCAAGCTCAGCAACGGCGGCAAAGCCCTGGTGCGTGCATCACAGATCTGCATCGGACAGAAAAACAACCTCGGCGTTCTCGTCGCTGGCACCAAAGGCACTCTCCAATGGCGCCAGGAGAATCCCGAATCCCTTACCATCAGTCTGCCGAACCAACCCGACCGGGTTTACAGCCGCGGTGCGGTGACGCCAGGCGACGGTTTCCTGCCGAAGGATGTGCCCGCCGATCTCATGGCCGAGCCAACCATTCCGGCCGGCCACCCGGAGGGATTCCACGATGCATTCGCGCGGCTGCACCGCTGCTTCGAGGCAGACGTGCGCGCATGGAAAGCCGGCAAGCCCTTCAAGTGCGACGGCGCGAAGTATGCCAACGTCGAGGACGGCTGGATGGGTCTCGCCTTCATCGAGACGTGCATCAAGAGCAGCGCCGCCCAAGGCGCCTGGACGCCGATGCCGAAGTGCGTGTAACCGATAAGTAACTTGTTGCTACTGGGGCCAACCCGGTAGTTCGCAGCGCAGGCCGCGACGAGTGTCGCGGCCTGCGTCTTTTAGAGCAGGTCATCCTCGCCCGGATTTCCTAAATCGGAACGGATGAGGCTCAGCCTGCGCAGAAGATGGCACCGCGAACCGCTGAATGCCCTCTGCCCCTTCCGCCGCTACTTCAAAGCAGGCGAGGGAGCGGTTTTTCACACCGCTCCCTCGCTTTACACATCCCCACTTACTCAAAAGGTTGCCGCACTGTCGTCGCATCAAGAATGCGCAAGCAAGGGGATAATTATGGCAAGAATCATCGCGCCGACCAAGAACACAATGCCAAGGATCAAGAGCACGGTGCCGATGATGCCACAGATGCGGCCGGCGTTGGTGTTGCTGCGGCCGCTGGGATCCATCGTTCCAGCATCCATTTGCTTGAGATCACCGTTGCCCATGATCCATGCAACGATGCCCAGTGGCGCGCAAAACACCAGGCTGAGGATGCCGAAAACCAGGATAAGAGTTCCGCGATGAGGCTTCATAGGTATGACTCCGTTACGCGTTTCTACTGCGCCACCGCCATCACTGCAAGCACCGAATGGCAGCCCTGCGGCGCAAAGAAATGCTCCTCCCGGCTCGCAATCTGCGCCATTTTCCGCAACACTCACACTGTCATGAACCTTAGATGCAGACTCGTCCCCGCGTTCCTTCTTTCCGTCGCGCTCGCCAGCTTCCTTGGCGCGTGTGCCACGAACCGTGTCGAGGAGAATGTGGACTTGCGGCTCGTTGATCTCCAGCTCGAAGGCATCACCGTGTTGGAAACCTCTGCTGTCTTCACCTTCCGCATCCAGAACCGGCTGTCCGAGCCGCTAACGATCGAAGGCGGCGAGCACAAGATATACCTCAACCTGCGCTACATCGGCAGCGGCGTCAGCAAGGAGACGCTGATAATCCCGCGCCTCTCCGAAGGCATCCAGACGGTGAAGATCCGCCTGACCAATCTCGCGACAGTCAAAAGAGTCGCCGATGCCATCGCCTCCAAACACACAACCTACCGCATCGAGAGCGTCATCTACGCAAAAGACCAGGGCCAGTCCGTTCACGTGGCCGTCGCACGCCGCGGCGACCTCAAATTGAAAAGTGTCCCGCCCCCCGCCGCGCCACGCCGCGCTCCTCTCTTCAAGTAATCCGACGCGTTCCCTCCGATGACGCCCCGTCGGTGCTCAAGCGCCCGCCCGCGACTACCTGAACCATCTCGGCACGCCGTCGGACCCCGGCATGTCAATCAGCAACCACAGGATCGTCGTCATGAATACGACCGCGGCGGCAACCGCCACGCCGCTGATTCCACAGATGCGCCCAGCACGGGTCCGCACGCCGCCAGCACGGTCCATCCTTCCCACGCGCATCTTGTGGATATCCTCCCGGGCCATCCACCACGCCAGGAAACCGAACACGCTGCCAACGACGCTCACCCCCAATGCTTGAAGGAATGCACTCCCGCTGCCTGCCGGCTTCATTGGGTCGCAAAATATCTTCACACCCAACGCAGCCAAGACCATGCTGGCCGCCTCCAACAGCAAGCTCAGGATGCCGATGATCAGAATCAGGTTTCCTCGATGCGGTCTCATTAAAATAACAATTTGTTATTCTTACTGTGACTGGGCTGTCGCGACAAGTTCCGAGTTCGACCCACATCAGGCTTTCCAACAAAAGCTGGCGAAGGAACCCTCCCGCTGCTAAAGTCGGCATCAGCATGAAAGCTGACCCCCGCTTCTTGAGGGAAAGTGGCACCGAGGTATTTACCGGCAACGAGCTTTTGGTGAAAGGCTGTCTCGAAGTAGAGGGCGGCACGCACCTGTTGACCGGTTATCCCGGTTCCCCTGTGGCCAACTTTTTCGATGCGGCCGAGGCCGTAGGCGAGCTTCTCCGGGAACACGGCATCCGCGCCACCATCGCCAACAACGAAGCCCACGCCGTCGCGATGCTCAACGGCTCTCAAATGGCCGGTCTCCGCGGCATTGCCGCGTTCAAGAGCGTCGGCACCCACGTCGCCAGCGACGCGCTCGCCCTCGGCAACATGGCCGGCGCGCACCCCGAGGGCGGCGCGGTGTTCGTCATCGGCGACGATCCTTGGAGCGAATCCACACAGGTCCCCACCGACTCGCGTTTCATCTGCAAGCATCTCATGACGCCCGTGCTCGAACCTGCAACCGTGCAGGAGCAGAAGGATTGGATTGACCTCGCCTTCAAACTTTCCCGCGAAGCGGAGCTGTACGTCGCCTATCTGGTCACCACCAATCAGATGGATGGAGGCGGCTCCGTCGAAACGCGGCCTCACCGTTACCCTGAGATCAACACCCATCACCGCACCACGCTTGACACAGCCAAACTGCGCGTCAACGACATGGTGCTGTTGCCACCGCACACTTGGCACAAAGAAAAGGATCTTCCGCTGCGCACCCAGCGGCTCATCGAGAGCGCGCGCCGTCATGGTGTGAACAAGCTGCTGTTGCCCGGTCCCCATCCGAACGGCCGCTATGAGATCGGCTTTGTCACCGCAGGCCAGTCTTACAATTACCTGCAACACGCGCTGGAGGACCTTGGCGCAGCCGATCAGATGCCGCTGCTCAAGCTGGGCCTCACCTATCCGCTTGACGCCGAACTGGTCGCGAGATTCGCCGCGCAAGTGAAACACATTGTCGTCATCGAAGAACGGCGCGGTTTCCTGGAGGAGCAAATCGCTGCCATTCTCACCGAGCGCGCTCAGCGCGATGCGGCGTTCCAGCGGCCGGCATTGTGGGGAAAACAGTTCCCTCATGGCGACGGAATCCCCGCCCTTCGCGGTCTTAACCCGTCCATCGTCCTCGAAAGAATCGCTCCGCTGCTGCTGGAGTTGAACGCCCCGGCTGTTCGCGTGAATCGTGCGAAAATCGAGGCCGAGCTTGACCTGTTGCGACGCACGGCCGCGTTCGATATCCATATCATTCCGCGCTCGCCGACATTCTGTCCCGGCTGTCCCCACCGCGACTCGGCCAGCGTGCTCATGGAGGTCAGGAAGCAGTTCCGCGACGCCGACTACATGGACCGCAAGCACGGCTGCCCACCGGTGGACTTGGTGTTTCACGGCGACACCGGCTGCTACACGATGTTGATGTTCGAGCCGACGAGCGAACTGATGCACAACTACAGCGGCATGGGCCTCGGCGGCGCCACCGGCGCGGGCATTGACCCGTTTATCACGAACAAGCAGGTCGTCTTCATGGGCGACTCGACATTTTTCCACAGCGGCGTCACTGCCATCTCCAACTCGCTCAAGAACAGCCAGGACATCACCTACATCATCCTCGACAATGGAACCACCGCCATGACCGGCCATCAGACCACGCCGGGACTCTCGCGTGGGCTGATGGGCGAGGAGACATTCCAGCAAAGCATTGACCGCATCGTGGAAGGATTACTGTCAGGACGCGACGGTCACACCGAGGTCGTGCGCGCCAACCCCGCCTACCGCTTGCAGTGGAAGGAGCTGCTGGAGGAAACCATTCTAAGACCGGGCGTCAAGGTTGTCATTGCCGACAAGGAGTGCGGCATCACCCACTATCGTCGCGAGGCCAGCAAGGAACGCGCCACGCTGCGGCAAAAGGGGTTCCTGCCGCGCAAGAGCTTCATCAACGTGACTCCCGAGGTCTGCGAGTTCTGCCTCGAATGCACTCGGGCCACCGGCTGCCCCGGATTGACGGTCACGGACTCGCCTTATGGCACCAAGGTGCAAACGGATTTCTCCTGGTGCGTCTCCGACGGTGCCTGCACCAAGATCAAAGCGTGTCCGTCGTTTGAGGAAGTCACCATCCTGCGCCGACAGAAACCACCGTCGCAACTCGACAAGCTCAATCTACAAAACATTCCATCGCCCACGGTGCCCCCGCTGAACAGGCCCTACCGCATTTACCTCGCCGGCGTCGGCGGCATGGGCATCGGTCTCTCTACTGCCACCCTCGTTCGCGCCGCCCACAAGCAAGGCTACGACGTGCTCTTCTGCGACAAAAAGGGCCTCGCCATCCGCAACGGCGGTGTTTATTCGCAGATCACGCTCAAACCGCGCGGCTCCAACCACAGCTCCAACGTCATCCCTTACGGCAAGGCCGATCTCATCCTCGGCGTGGACATCCTTGAGGCCGTCCGCTCGCTGGACCCGCAAGTCCCGCAGCGTGTTGGCAGCCCCGACCACACAACTGCCATCGTCAACACACACAAACAGCCCACGATTCTGACGTTGCTGGGCCACAACGATTTCGACCCCACCGAACTGGAGGAAACCATCCGCCGCTACACGCGCCGCGACGCCTACTTTGGCTACAACGTCAGTGAGGTCAGCGAACGGCTTTTCGGCACTCAACTCTACGCCAACGTGATCATGCTCGGGATTGCCTACCAGCGTGGCCTGCTGCCGCTGTCGCTGGAACATATTGATTGGGCCATCCGCGCCACTGTCGGCGGCGTCGGCGATGAGAACCTCAAGGCTTTCCACGTCGGCCGCAAACTCGCCGTCGCACCCGCCGAAGTCGCCGCCGCCGCCGGCCAGCTTGAGGCCGTTGAAAAACGCGCCACCTACGAAGAAGTAGTTGCTGACAAGGCCGATATCCTCTCGCGCACCCGGCGCAGCGGCGCGACGCTTGCCGCCGCCTACCGCGATCTCGTTGCGCGCGCCGCCGAGCATATCCGCGTGGATGTGGACTCGTTGCGCGACCTCGCGCTGCGCGTTTACGACCTCATCCAATATGACGGCGTCGCCTATGCGAAGAGATTCATCGAACAGGTCAAGGCCATCCATGTCCTCGACAAAGCCGAGCATGCATTCGAAGCCACCAAGGCGGCGATCTGCAACCTGCACCGCGCGATGATCATCAAGGACGAGATCTATGTCGCCCACCTTCTGACCAGCGAGGAAAAGCACCGCCGCGACCGCGCCCGCTACGACGTGGACCCGGCGCGCGGCGACCGCATTCGTTACAGCCACATCAATCGCCCGCACTTCGATGTGCTCGGCCTTCAGATCGAGTTCGATATGCGCGGCAAACAATGGCAGATGCGCGCCATGCGCCACCTCAAGGTCATGCGCCGCGTCCTGCCTCGCTGGCACAAACATGAGAAAGACTTCCGCGACTGGTATTGCGACCTCTGCGCGAAGTTCTTTTACCACGATCCCGAGACCTACAAGACGTGGCTTGAACTCCTGCGGCTCCCCTCACAAGTCACCGGCTATCGCGACGTGCGCTATCCGAAGATGGAACAGGCGCGCAGTCGCGCCGCCGAACTGCTTCAGCGACTCGAAGCGATGCCGCCCAATGTCAAACCAGCTCCCGCGCCTGAGCCTGTCGCGGACCTGAAAGCAACCCGGTAGCCTTCCATGCACCGCAAGTTCCACGGGTCATCTTTCGTCGCCAGCGTGTTGTTTGCAAGCCTGCTTGCTATCAACACCCACGCGCAGCTTACGGACTTCGCCGAACTGTCGGCCAAGGCCGCTCAAGGCAATGCCGAGGCGCAGTTCAAACTCGGACTGCGTCATGTTCGAGGCGAAGGCGTGCCGCAGAACAATTCCGAAGGCATACGGTGGTTACAGAAATCCGCTGAACAAGGTTTCGCTCCCGCGCAGTCAGAACTGGGCTACATGTATGAGCAAGGTCATGGAACCTCTGTGAACTATGGCGAGGCGCTGAAGTGGTATCGCAAGGCCGCCGAGCAGGGCCTGCCGCTCGGCCAGAACAATGTTGGCGCGATGTATGATCAAGGCCGCGGCGTGCCGGTGGATCGCGCCGAGGCAGCCCGGTGGTTTCGCAAAGCCGCCGAACAAGGTCTGCCCATAGGCCAGCGTAACTTCGGCAACGCCCTTGCCCAAGGTCGCGGCGTGCAACAGGACTATGTCGAAGCCTACAAGTGGCTTCGTCTTGCCGCCCTTCAAGGCATCCAGCCAGCTCGTGAAAGCATCCGGGAGATCTCGCTGCGCATGACGCCCGCCGAGATTGAAGAAGCACGCCGTCGCGCTGACGAGTTTCGCAAGAGCCGCGGCGCGCCGACACGGGCCTCCGGCTCCGGTTTTTTCATCACCGAAGACGGTTTCTTCGTCACCAACTTCCACGTTGTCCGCGACGCGACACGCATCATCATCCGTACCGATGCCGGCAACTTTCCAGCACAACTGGTCACCGCCGACAAAGCCAACGATGTCGCTCTGCTCAAGGCCAACGGCTCGTTCAAGCCATTGCCCCTGGCCGCAAGCCGTGATGCGAAACTGGGCGACGCAGTCTTCACCGTCGGTTTCCCCAATATCCACCTGCAAGGCACCGCTCCCAAGCTCACCGATGGCAAGATCAACAGCCTCGTCGGGATGGAGGACGACCCCCGATACTTCCAAGTCAACGTCGCCACCCAGCCCGGCAACTCCGGCGGCGCACTCATCAACGAACGCGGCAACGTCATCGGCATCATCACCCTGCGCATGACCGAGTCCGTCACCTACCAGCAAACCGGATCGCTTCCACAGAACGTCAACTTCGCCGTCAAGAGCGCCTACGCGCTGGCGTTGTTGGAATCACAGCCCGCGGTCGCCAGCAGACTTAAGCATCCGCAAACGTCAAAGCGCAGCTTTGCCGATGCCGTCAAAGCCGCCACCAACGCCTCCGCGCTGGTCTTCGCGGACTGAGCGTGGCTGACGCCGCTTCTTGTGTGCTGGACGCCAGTGCCATGATTCGCTAACACTCTTTTCAACGAAAGGACAGTATCTCGATGGAATTCTTCGATCTCATGCGTGCACGGTTTTCCGTGCGGTCATATCAGGACAAGCCGGTGGACGACGGCGCGGTGCGGACCATTTTGGAAGCGGTTAACGGCGCGCCGTCGGCGTTCAACGCGCAAGCCTACGAGGTCGTCGTCGTGCGCGACCCGGTACGGAAGGAGCAACTGGCCAAAGCGTGCTTCAACCAGATGTTCGTGGCCCAAGCGCCGGTGGTACTGGTGTTTTTCGCCAACCCCAATCGTAACCGCGAAAAAATTGGCGAAGCCGCCGCGGCAGTCTATAGTCATGAAGACGCGACGATCGCGTGCGACTACGCGCATCTCGCCGCCGCAGCACTTGGTTTGGGAAGCTGCTGGATCGCGGCCTACGGGCAACAGGCGGTGAGCGAGTTGCTGGGTGCGCCGGCCTCGTGGTGTCCGGTGGCTCTGTTGCCAATCGGACACCCTGCGGAGGCGGCCAAGCCCCGCGAACGGCGTCCGTTAGCCGATCTCGTCCACGACGAGCAAGCACGAAAGTAACAACGATGAAGAAGCATGACATCAAGCCGTTTGACCTCTGGAAAGAGACAATGCACGTGATGGGCCGACTTGGCCTGCTGCTCTGCACTTCGGACAAGGACGGCAAGCCAAACGCGATGAACGTCGCCTGGCTGACCGGCGGCCTGATCTGGGGCCGTCCAATCATTACCGTTCTCATCCAGACTGATCGTCACACCTTCAACAACATTGAGAAGACCCATCAATTCACCATCAACGTGCTCCCGATGGAGTTCACGGACGAGCTGTTGCACCTGGGCACCGCCTCTGGCGCCAATGAAGACAAGTTTGCCAAGTCCAGACTCACTCCCGTGCCTGCACAATCCGTCACAGCGCCGCTGATCGCGGAAGCCGTCGTGCATTACGAGTGCCGCGTCGTTCACAAAAATGACGTTATCGCCGAAAACCTGACGCCTGACATCCGCCTTTTTGGCACTAATCATCGCGTTTACTTCGGCGAAATCGTGGCCGCCAGCGCCAGCCCGAACGCAGCCAAGCGACTCGCATAGTTTCTGCGGTGCGAGCTTGTGACGCGGCGATGCATCTGTATCGCGGCAATTCACTCGCCCAAAACGCCGGAAAGCATCCGGCCGTAGCCGCGCCCCATTTGCAGGATTTGCCAGCCAACCCAAAGCACGACACTCACGTAGATCAACTTCGGCAGCCATTCCGCCAGCGCCCGCAACCGCCGCCGGCTCTCCTCCATGAAATGCCGCTCCAAATGATCCAGCATCTCGTCGAGTTTGCCACTCTCTTGTCCCGTCGCAATCAGCCCCAGCGCATCGCCGGGCACCACGCCCGCCAGCGCAGTCACCAACGATTCACCACGCTTCAACTCCGGCACCGCCGCGTTCGCCGCCGCATCCAGCAACGCACTGCCGGATGCTGCGCCCGCCCGCGGCATGGCTTCAAGGATGCCAATGCCGCCGTTCAGCAATGCCTTCAGCGCGGAAAACAGTCGTGTCAGGGAGAGATCGCGGTGAATTTTCCCCAGCACCGGCACGGCCAGCACAAGCCGATCCGCCAGCGCGAGTCTGGAACGATCACGCGAGATCTGTCGGACCATCCACCAGACCATCGCCGCCGCCACATAGAGAACCGCCAGCGCTGACAGAATCGCCCGTCCGTAGGCCCCGTAATCCCGCGTGAAGACCAACTGCGGCAGTGGCCCC
The DNA here is from genome assembly GCA_016235595.1 of Verrucomicrobiota bacterium. Classification (GTDB taxonomy): domain Bacteria; phylum Verrucomicrobiota; class Verrucomicrobiia; order CAIQCK01; family CAIQCK01; genus CAIQCK01. The sequence goes on along the minus strand of JACRJX010000026.1, from coordinate 61,611 downwards.
AACACCACCGACAGATGCAGCAACAGCAACGGGTAAAGCATCTGCACCCAGATCTCTTTCCGGATTGCCGCCATCTGCTCCATCATCTCCGCCAACTGCCGCAACACGCGATCCACCGTGCCTGTCCGTTCACCGACGCGGACCAATTCGCGATGAAGCACCGGAAACACCCCTTCGTGCTCACCCATTGCCTCCGCCAGATCGCCACCGCCTCGAATGTGGGCCCCGACCGCAGCGCTCACCCCACGCAAAGCACGCCCTGCCGCGGCACTTTCCAGCGATTTCAGCGCGCGCTCCATGGACACGCCGGCGTTCAACATCGTCGTCAGTTGCCGATAGAACGCCGCAAGATCAAGCTGTCTGACCATGAGTTGTGCCACATGTTTAGCCGCCCCACCGCGCCAACGCAACCCGGAACGCCGCCGAACACAGCCGACGCTCCTGTCGGTCGGGATTGACCTGGGGCGCAAAGCCGGTGTAGTGTGCATATAAATGCTAAAGACAGCTCGGACAATGAATGTGATTGCATCGTCCCCTTTTACTTCCCGATGGCCGCTCCAGCGCCGGTGCGCGGCGTTTACGCTCGTGGAGTTGTTGGTCGTCATGGTCATCATCTCCATCGTGGTTGGCCTCGTCTTTCCCGCGGTCACCGGCATGAAGGAGAAAGCCAACGTCGTGATTTGCACAGGCAATCTCAAACAGCTCTATAATGGCCTGATGTCGTATGCTGCGGAAAACGAAGGCCGCTGTCCGCTGAATGAAACCGACAGCTCCGGGACCTTGTTTGGAGTTTCCAACAAGCCGAACTGGATTTCAGGCTCCGCCCTGACCGGCAGCAACGGCACCCTGTCAATCACTATGGGGAGTCTCTGGCGCTACATCAACGATGTTCGCGTGTATCGTTGCCCCTCGCGCCCCGACAGGGACTACGTCCGCAGTTACTCCATGGCGAGTTACTTCAGCGGCGCCGACGACGTAAAGACCAAGACTGTGCCGGCATTCGACCGGGTCACCCACAGCCGGGCACAGAAGTTCATCGAGGCCGAGCGGCCGTCTCAGACCATGCTGCTGACAGAGGAAAATCCTCCCGGTTTCCCCCCCGAAGATGGGCGCGCCTTCCTCAACGACGGCTACTTCGCTCACGAAGACCCTCATCGCGAGCAACCTGGCTCCTACCACAACGCCGATCCGTTCACGCTCCTGGGTGGCAAAGACAACGTGATTTTCGTGGACGGACACGTTCAATTGCTAACGGTAGAGCAGGCCAGTCTCGCTTTCGAGTCGTTCTTCCACGACGTCGCAACGAAACCCAAACGTTAACCTGCCAACCGTCATGAAGTCTCGCACGCTCATTATTCTCAGCGTAGTCGCCGTCGTGCTCGCAGCCGTGTGGTTGATGACCGGAGGCATCAACGTTCTTTCCACACCGAAGGGGGAAAAGCTGCTGATCTGCAGCAATAACGACTGCGCCCACCAGTTCAAGGCCCAGTTGCCGGTTAAGTTCAAAGACTATCCGGTTAAGTGCGCGAAATGCGGCGAGCGTAGTGCTTTTATCCTCACGCACTGTAAGTGCGACGCCCCCTACCCGCTCAACCTGAAGAATCCGCTCGAAAAATGCCCGAAGTGCGGCTGCGACCTGCCCAAGTATTGACATTGGCCGTCGTAACTTCAGCCCTGTTTGCGGACACCCGCCAACCCGACAGACGCGCCGACCCATCAGTTGACCCGTAGCGGCGTCTCGTCTATGCTGCCGCGCCGTTAATACTGGAGTATTCATGATTCGTCAGGTGGACCAAAAGAAAATCGAAGCAGCCATGCGACAGATTCTCAAAGCCGTCGGCGAGGATCCAAACCGCGAGGGCCTGCGCGAGACGCCCGCCCGCGTCGCGCGGATGTATGCCGAAATCTTCAGCCACGGCGAAGAAGACCCCCGCAAGGCGCTGTCCGCGACATTTACGGAAGACCATCACGAGGTCGTGCTCGTGAAAGACATCCCTTTTTACTCGATGTGCGAGCACCACTTCATGCCGTTCTTCGGCAAAGCACACGTCGCCTATATCCCCAAGGGCAAAATCGTTGGAATTTCCAAGCTCGCCCGCGTCGTCGAAGCCTTCGCCCGCCGTCCGCAAGTGCAGGAACGGATGACCAGCCAGATCGCCGACCTGATCAACGAGATGCTCCGCCCCAACGGCGTCGCCGTCATCATTGAGGCCATCCACACCTGCATGACCATGCGCGGCGTCAAGAAACCTGGCACATCCGTCGTCACCAGCGCCATGCGCGGCGACTTCCGCAAGCGCATCACCACCCGGACAGAAATCATGTCGCTGATCTACGGCCGCCCGACGACGCCATCGCGTCGTCGCCTTCTGCACAGCCGTTATTGCGTTTCGTGAAAAAGGTCTTCATCAAAACCTACGGCTGCCAGATGAACGAGCGCGACAGCGACGCCGTGGCGGCCATGCTGCTTGGCCGCGGCTACGCCCTTGCCAAGTCCGAGCGCGACGCCGACGTCGTCCTGCTCAACACCTGCTCCGTCCGCGACTTGGCCGAGCAGAAAGCGATCGGCAAGATGGGCCTCCTCACGCGCCTGAAGCGCCGTCGCAGCCATCTCGTCCTTGGCTTCATGGGCTGCATGGCACAGCGACTCGGCCCGCAGCTGTTCGACCGTCTGCCCAAGGTGGATCTCGTCATTGGCACCCAGAAACTCCACCGCATCCCGGATCACCTCGACCACTTCCTCAACAACGGTCACCACCCGATCCACGACACCGCTGAAGAAGCCGGCAGCCAGAATGCGATCCGAGACCACGCCACACCCGGCACGCGACCCACGGCGTTCGTCTCCATCATGCAAGGCTGCGACATGCAGTGCAGCTTCTGCATCGTCCCGACTACGCGCGGAGCCGAGCGCAGTCGCTCCATCGAGGAGATTCTCACCGAGATCCGCGCCCTTGTCGCTTGTGGCGTCAAGGAAGTCACGCTCCTCGGCCAAATCGTCACCAGCTACGGCCGCGGTGTGATTCCGATCCTCGACGGCAAGTCGGCTTTCGTCCAACTGCTTGAAGCCGTTAACACCGTGCCAGGCTTGGAGCGCATCCGTTTTATGTCGGCCCACCCGCAGGGTTTTCGCGATGATCTCATCGAGTGCTTCGGCCGGCTGGAAAAGCTCTGCGAATACGTTCACTTGCCTCTCCAAAGCGGCAGTGACCGCATTCTCAAGGCCATGTGCCGCACCTACACCGTGGACAAATACCGGCGCATCATTGAGAAACTCCGTGCCCGTGTGCCCGGCATCGCGCTCTCCACCGACATCATCGTCGGCTTCCCCGGCGAAACCGACGCGGATTTCGCCGCGTCCGTGCGGATCTGCGAAGAGATGGAATACGATAACGTTTTCCTCTTTAAATACTCGAATCGCTCCGGCACGCCCGCCGCGACAATGCCGGGCCAGGTTCCGCAGGAAGAGATTGTCCGCCGCCATCATCATCTCTGGAAGCTTACGGAGACGCACGCCGCCCATCGCAATGCCCACCTCATCGGCCACCCGGCCCAAGTGCTTGTCGAGGGCGAGCCGGAAAGCAAGAAGGTCGAAGGGCGCCTCTTTGGCCGCACGCGCTGCAACCGTCTGGTCTATTTCCCCGGCGCTGGCTGCCGTCGTGGCCAGTTGCTTGGCGTTCACATCACCCGTGCCAAGTCTCACACGCTCTACGGCGAACCGCTGAATACTGATCACTGATTACTCCCATGTATTACTTCATCCCTCTCAAAGCCGTCGCCATCGCCGTCGGTGCTGCCATCGTTGCCGCACGTCTGCCCGGCGTGCTGAAACCGCAAGCCTACCGCGACTGTCTGCGCAAGTTCCCGCGCGCTGTCTGGCCGGGCATCGTCTTCCTGAGCATTGCGTTGGTCTGGTGCCTGATCATCGTCAACAACGCCCGCGAGGACGGCATGGCCGTGCCCAAGAACGCCGTCTATCTGTTCCTTGTCGGCGTTTACGCGGGCCTCATCGCGCTGAAGTTCGACTTCCTCGCCGTTCGCGGCCTCGCCATCCTGCTGCTCATGGTTGCAAAGATCGTCGTGGATTCCGCCAACCAACTCGAAACTCCCTGGCGGCTTGTGATGACCGTCCTCGCGTACGTGTGGGCCATCGCCGGCATGTGGTTCACTGTCTCCCCCTACCGGATGCGCGACCTGATCGAATGGGCCACCCTCACCGAAAGCCGCACCCGCGTTCTTTCCGCCGTCGGCTGCGTGTTCGGCTTGGTCCTCATCGCTCTCGGCCTGTTTGTGTATTAAAATAGTTTCCTCAGGCGAAGTCCCAAGCAGTGCGTGAACCCAAGATGCTCCCCCTCCCCGACAATCCTCGCATTCTGGTGATTCGCGGCGGCGCCATTGGAGATTTCATCCTCACACTCCCGGCCATCGGCGCGCTTCGTCAACGTTGGCCATCGGCCCATCTCGAAATCCTCGGCTACCCGCGCATCGCTGCGCTCGCCGACGGGCGCTACTACGCCGACGCCATCCGCTCCATCGACGCCGGCCCTATGGCGCGTTTCTTCGTGCCGGAAGCCGACCTCGACCCGTCGCTCAGTGATTACTTCGCCAGCTTCGACCTCGTCCTTTCCTATCTCTACGACCCCGACGACATTTTCAGCGCCAACCTCGGTCGCGCTGGCGTCACCCGCCTGTTGCGCGCCTCCGCCAAGCCCGACCGCGAACATGCCGCCACCCACTTTGCCCGCCCGCTTGCCGAACTCGGCCTCCACGCCGGCCCGCATCCCCGCATCTTCCCCAACCCCGCCGATCGCGCTTTCGCCGAGCAGTTCCTAACTCTTAACTCTTCACTCTCAACTCTTCACTCGTTAGTCGCCATCCATCCCGGCAGCGGCGGCGAACACAAAGTCTGGCCTGCCGACCGTTGGGCCGCCGTCATCCGCGCGCTGCGCGAACAAGCCGGCTCCAACATCCTGCTCATTGGTGGTGAAGCCGACGACACCGTGCGCCGCGCTCTCGCGCCGTTTAATCTTCCCACTGCGTGGAACCTTCCCCTGCCCCAACTCGCAGCCATTCTCGAACGCTGTGCGCTCTTTGCCGGCCACGATAGCGGCATCACTCATCTCGCTGCCGCCGTCGGCGTCCCAACTCTCGCCCTCTTCGGCCCCACCTCGCCCAACATCTGGTCGCCGCTCGGCCCGCGCGTCCGCGTCGTCACCGCAGCCGGCGCAATGAACGCGCTGCCAGTAGAAACAGTGCACGCAGCGTTACAGGAGATGTTGAGAGGGCAATAGCAATCAGCTTTCGGTGTCCATCCCAAAGAGGACATCAATCCGTATGATTTCCCTGAGAAGGACCTCGTCCTGAAAAGCCGGGGAAATAAGCGTGGAAGCAGACAAATCAGGAACGCCGCACTGCGGCGTCTGAAATCCCCGTTGAGAAGCGACGGCGCAGGGCGCCGCCCCTACCTCGTCACGCCCAGCTTATTGTTCAACCGTGCTTTGAAGTAGGCGACGCGTTCGGCGTTGCTCATGCTGCCGAAATTGGGCGAGCCGTCGGCGAACGTCGGCCATGAGGTGACCGCAGCCGGTGGAGTGTAAGACACAGACTTCGTTGCGCTTTGCTGTAGCGGCGGTCTCTGACCGCCAGCCGTTTCCTTCGCTGCCGAACGGCCCGCTACAGGTTTCTTCGAAACTGTTACCGTCGTGGAGCCAGCGTAGCTCATGGAGGTATCGGTGACTTGCAGGTCTTCCTCCAACGAACGCTGCGGCTTGATGCCCAAGCCCTGCAACACGCCGTGATAGGCTCGCACAGCCTCTTCCGGTTGCACCTGGCCGTCCACGATCCGCCGCAGCATCTCAATGAACGCAAGCTGGTGCTCGGCGTTGTTAATCTTCCGGCCGAAGAGCGCGACGCGCGCGCCGTATTTCTGCGCCTCAGCGATGAGCTTGAAGGCGTCGTAAGTGGTGCCGGCGCTGCCGCCGAGGATGCCCACGGGCAGGCTCGGATCGTAGGCAGCCAGTTCCTCAGTGAACTTCGGTCCGTGATAAACCATCTTCAGGAACAACGGCCGGCCGCGTTCCGTGACTCCCGCCAGCGAACGTACGATGTTGTCGTTGACGAACGCGCCCATCTTCTCCGGCGCGAGGCCGCTATCCACGTTCGGATCGAAGATTTCCAGGAAGTAATGAAAACCTTTCCGCTCCGCCTCCTCGCGAAACTCCTTGAACTCGCTCAGCGTCTGCATGTCGCGGTGCAAACAGTTGACGAAGGTGACGGAATAAAGACCCAGGTTCGCGCCGAGGACGCGTTCCTTCGGTTCGCACTCGACCTTGCCGCACTGGATATGGTCAATCGTCGCGCTTCGGAACGGCCGCGACGCCTCGCTGGCGTAGCGGTTGCCGCGCACGACCCAGATGTCGGTGGTGTCGTTGGCGCGCGCCGCAGGCGTGATGTGGCTGTTGTCGAACAGGCGCTCCTTGATGGTCAGCCGCTCATTGGTCGAGGCGGACATCAGCATGATGTCGATCAGCCCCTGCCGCGTCACCTCGCGAATCAATTCGCAGAAATCCTCCACCGTCCGGTACTTTGCCTCGTCGGGCCGGAATGCCTCCGGCGACTTCAGCGCGCGGATGCGCGGGTCGGTCGGACTGAGGCGGCCGAAAGACTCGATGCCCCGCGCCATGTCGGGGTCTTTCGCGTCGGCGATGATGAACGTCCGGGTCTGTGGATTGCGGCGGATTTCCGCCAGTTTGATGTCGAGAGATTTATTCATCGGCAACCGCGGCCCGTGATCTGCAATTCGTAACTCTGGCCCTGTACAACCGCCACCACTGGAATCACAAATTGCGGATCACGGGCCGCGATCCTTTCATTTGCTCAACGCCTTCATCACTTCTTCGGTCACGATTTTAACGACCGCTTCCAAATCCGGGGCCGCCGCCGATGATTCGTTCGGGTTGGAACAAACCACGCCGGGCCGGAACTCACACGCGCAGTAATCGGCTTCCTTCAAGCCAGTGCGCTCGTCAGGCAGACCGAGCGTCTTCTTGATCTTCAACAGGTCGCCAATCTTGCTGCTCGGAATTTGCGTGAACGCCGCGCCGAGGTGCGACGCGATGACCACCGTCCGGCAATACGCGTCCACGATCTCCATAAACCAATAGGCTTTCTCCAGTTCCTCATTCCAAGTGAGGACACCGTGGTTTTGGAGCAGGATGCAGTTGTGGTCCTTGCAGTACGGCAGAACCGTCTCGGCAAACGCCTTGGTGCCCGGCGTCTCGTATTGCGCCTTGGCGACCGTGCCGACGAGCACCTCCATCTCCGGAATCATGCAACGCGGGACCTCAGCGCCCGTGATGGCAAACGCCGTCGCGTGCGGTGGGTGTGCATGCACGCAAGAACGTGCTTTCGGCTGCGCCTTCATCGCTTCGAGGTGAAGGTAAATCTCGCTCGTGCGCTTGGCCGTGCCAGCGATCTGGTTGCCGTCGAGGTCCACCATGCAGATGTCCTCCACGCGCATCAAGCCCTTGCTCACCATCGTCGGCGTGCAAAGCACTTCGTTCGGGCCAATGCGGTAGCTGACGTTGCCGCCGTTGCCATCCACGTATTCGCGCTTCCAGAGGCGGTGCGAAACGCTGACGATTTGCTCCTTGATGCGCTCCGCTTCCGGCGAGTTGAACAGCTTCACGTGCTCCGGCTTCCATTTCGGCTCCGCAGAAGCAGCGGATGTGACGTACGCACCGCCACCGTTCGAGCCGCTGCCTGCAGCGGCAGAAACGCCGTCGAACTGGATCGCGACGCCGATGCTGCGGAGGAAATCCTTCGCTGAAGGCGTAACAATGGCGTCGGCCGGCACGCTAAACGTCTTGGTTCCGCTGGCCTTGAGTCCTGTAACGTCTTTGAGTGAGATGACTTGTTTCATGTTTTCTTTGGCGGCATGTAATTGATCGTGTCCACGATGAGCGCGTTGTAAGCGTCAATCGGGGTGTCTTGCTCAAAAGGTTGCGCGGCTTCACGGCCCTCGACGTAACCGATGATGTTGCCAGCGCCCGCGCCGAGGTTGTCGTAGCAGACCACCGACGATTCAGTTGGCTGCCCCTTGCCTGCAAGAGCCTCGCGGTTCAACGGCTGCACAACGAGCCATCGGCCGCCGGTGAACGAATCCACCTGCCGTGACAACGTCACTTTGCCGATAACCTTGCCGAGCTTCATGTATCTATGATTCCAACGATGCTGTTGCGAATCGGTGTCTTCCGGCAGTTCAACAGCTCCGTCGCGTGCTTTCCGTCCGTGCTCACCATGACGCGGGAGTGCAACCCCGCGCCCATCGGGTCAATCGCCACGGTCGGCGAACCGAGTTCCGCGCCATCCGCGGTAATCGGTTGGCAAATCACGAACCGCCAGCCGGTCGCACTCGCGTGCTTCACCGTGGCCGTGACATTGCCATCTACGCGACAGAGCATCATGGTTTAGTAAATCCTCAATGAACCAGCCATCGTCAGCCGGCGGAACCGGGTGTACGTGCGCGGCGTTGTGATGCCCTCGCCCGTCGGCGTTGCAATGGAGTAGCTCGCGTAGCCTTCGCCACCGCTGCCGAGACCGGCGGTGCTGGGCCCGTTGGCGACGAAAATCGTCGTGTTCATCACGCGCGCCATCTCGGTGATCGTCTCCAGATTACGCGAGTGGATGATTGCCGTGTGCCGGTAGTTATGCTCCGCGTGCCTCGATCGCTCAATCGCTTCGGCCGCGTCGCGCACACGCACGACCGGGACGAACGGCATCATCTGCTCTTCCTCGACGAACGCATGGTCCGCGTCGGTTTCGCCAAAGAGCAGTTCGCAACCGGACGGCACATTCGCGCCGGCCGACTGCGCCAGCACGCTCACGTCCTTGCCGACCAGCTTCTTGTTCAGCACTGGATGCGGACAACCCGCGCCCTGGCCTTTTTCAAAGGTGAACGCGTCCTTCGTCAGCGCCTCGATTTGCTGGGCGTTCAGCTCGAACGCGCCGGCTTTCTTGAATGCGGCGATGAAACCGTCCCATGCCTTGGCGGTGATGAAGATCTCCTTCTCACCAATGCAAAGCAGATTGTTGTCGTAGCCGCCGCCGGTAATGATGCTGCGGGCGGCGTTGTCGAAATCGGCCGTCTCATCCACCACGACAGGAGGGTTGCCAGGACCCGCGCAAATCGCGCGCTTGCCAGAGGCCATCGCAGCCTTCACGACCGCGGGGCCACCAGTGACGCACAAGAGCGCAATGTTTGCGTTGCTGCAAATCGCCTTGAAGCTCTCCATCGTCGGCGGCTCGGTGGTGCAAAGGAGGTTCTCGATGCCGAGCGCGCCGTGGATCGCCTCGTTGAACACGCGCACCGCCATCGCCGCGCACTTGCTGGCCGCGGGATGGGTGTTGAACACGACGGAGTTGCCAGCGGCAACCATGCTGATGGCGTTGCAACCCAGCGTTGGGATCGAATGCGTCGACGGCGTGATCGCACCGATAACGCCGAACGGCGTGCATTCGTCAATCGTCGCACCCTTGTCGCCGGTGATGGCGACACGCTGCAGGAAATCCACACCGGGAACGTTCTTCAAGACCTTCAGTTTCTCAATCTTGTGGTCGAGCCGACCAATCTTCGTCTCCTCCAACTCGATCCGGCCCCACGACTCCGCATTCTTATCGCAAAGCGTCTTGACGATCTCCTCCACCTTGCGGCGGCCCGCAACGCCGGCCTTCGCCAGTTGCTTTTGCGCGTGCGCGGCGGCTTCGCAAGCCTCGTTTGCGTCAGCAAAAATGCCGAAGCGATTCGGCGCGCTGGCTTTCCGCGCAGATGGGCCGTGCGACGCCGGCGCTGCCGCCGGCGTTTGCTGCTTCAGCCGCGCAATGACGTCCTCGACGAGGTTGCGGATCAATTGTTCGTTAATCGCAGGTGCGCTCATATTGTCTCACTTACTTGCCGGTCTTGAAGATGATCTTGCCCTCAACGTCCACGGCATCCACGATGCCGACGACGACGGCATCCACCGGCGCGTCCTTGAGGCCGTTGGCGAGCCGGGCGGAACTGCCCTGGCAAAACATCACCATCTCGCCTTCGCCCGCGCCGACGCTATCCACGGCAATGACGGTGTTCACGCCGGCCTTGAGTTTCGTGTGGTCCTTGTCGTCCACGAGCATCGGCCGGATGATGAGCAGCTTGCGGCCGACCATCTTCGGGTCTTTCTTCGTGGCAACAACCGAGCCTTCAACTTTGGCTAGAAACATAGGGCCTCCGGGTTACGACGTAACACTCCATGCGCAAGGTCCTCCCCGCGCAAGACCGGTTACGCATCACGGCCTACTTCTTGGATGGCGCCGCAATCTTCGGCAGCACGACGCAGGTTTCCTCGTGCGGACGAGCGATGACGTGGACGCTGACGACCTGGCCAATGGCTTTCGCCGCCTGGGCGCCGGCATCTGTCGCTGCTTTGACGGCGGCAACATCGCCCACCACCACGGCGGTCACGAGGCCACTGCCGACCTTTTCCATGCCAACGAGTTTGACGTTGGCGGCCTTGAGCATCGCATCCGTCGCCTCGACGAGCGCTACCAGGCCCTTTGTCTCAATCATTCCAATTGCATCTGCCATGTTCGTTCTCCTGTTCTGCTTCTCTAAGCTACTTCCTGTTCTCCAAAAGTTTCTTCACTTCACGTGCCACGACGATTTCCTCGTTCGTTGGCAACACCATGATCTTCGTGCGCGAATCGTCCGCGCTGATGACCGATTCCTGCCCTCGCTGATAAGCCTCGTTCTTCGCCACATCCAGCCGGATGCCGAACCAATCGAGGTTGGTGCAAACCATTTCACGCAACTGCGCATTGTTTTCGCCAATGCCGGCTGTGAACACGATCGCGTCCGCGCCGTTGAGCTGGACGAGATAAGCGCCAATCCAATGCCGGATGTCGTGCGCAAACACCTCCATTGCCAGCTTCGCCCGCTCGTTGCCTTGCTGGGCGGCTGCCACGATGTCACGAACGTCGTTAGACACCCCGCTGATGCCCAGCAAACCGCCTTCCTTGTTCATCGAACGCACGATCTGGTCAATCGTCAGTCCATGCGTCTTCATCAGGAACGGAATCGCAAACGAGTCCAGCTCGCCCACGCGGTTGTTGTGCGGCAGGCCGGACTGCGGGCTCATGCCGAGCGAATTGCCCATGCCGCGATTGCCAAGCGTCGCACCGATGCTGTTGCTGCCGCCGAGGTGACACGAGATCACGCGAAGGTTGCTGCCACCGAGCAGTTTCGCAACGCGCTCGGCGATGTAACGATGGCTCGCGCCGTGGAACCCATAACGCCGCACGCCCCACTCGGCCCATTGCTCCGGCACGGCGTACCGCTTTGCCGCCTCCGGCGCATTCATCCACCACGCCGTCTCGAACAAACCCACCATCGGCGTGCGCGGCAACTTCTCGCGAAACTTCCGGATGCCAGCGATGTAGGGCGGGTTGTGCGATGGCGCCACCTCGTTCATCTCCTCCATCGCCTTCAGCACGTCCTCCGTCAGCTCCGCGCAACCGAGGACATTCTTCGCCAGCACGGTCTTGAAACCGACCGCCGCCAGTTCCTCCAAGCGCGGCAGCGCGCCGCTGGCCTTCATTTCGGCAAGCGACTTCTCGATCGCGTCGCCGTAGTCGGTGACGCGCTCGAAGCCGCCCTTGGCCAGCGTCGCCTCCGTCGTCATGTCGAGCAGACGATACTTGAAGGAGGTCGAGCCTATATTGGCTATAAGGATCTTCACGGTGAACCGCGATTCATTGCACGTTATCCGCAGCGCAGAACGCCGCGTTTACGCGCCGATCCACTTGCCGAGACCGGGCAACTCTTCGTGCGGGCGCGGAATGACGTGCACGCTGACGACCTCGCCCACCTGGGCTGCCGCAGCCGCGCCGGCGTCCACAGCGGCCTTCACCGCTGCCACGTCGCCCTTGAAGAATGCCGCGACCAAACCCGAGCCGACCTTTTCCCAGCCGGTGAGTTGGACACTGGCGGCCTTCAGCGCCGCGTCGCTTCCTTCGAGCAACGCCGTGAGGCCCTTCGTTTCGATCATGCCAATTGCTTGCAGTGCCATATGCGTTTCTCCTTAACCAATGAATGCCTTCAACAGTTCCGGGCTGGGGCGCGGGATAACGTGGCTGGCGACCAATTCGCCAACCTTGCCCGCCGCCGCTGAACCCGCGTCCACAGCGGCCTTCACGCTGCCGACATCGCCCTTGAGCAGGACGGTGACGAAGCCGCCGCCGATCTGCACGGTCTTGATCAGCGTGACATTGGCGGCCTTCACCGCCGCGTCGCTGGCCTCGACCGCGCCGACGTAACCTTTCGTTTCTATGATGCCAATACCTTCGTTCATTTTTCTCCTATCGTTTTTCCGGGCGGCCAACAGGGCCGTCCTCACTTCAACAACTCTACTTTGCTGTCCGGCCGCAAACCGCAGGCGTTCCCTTCGTCGGTGTCGATGTGCACCTCGAGCTTGAACGACTTGTCCACGCGGACCACCAAGTCTTCGAAAACCGCGCCGCATTCGCCGCCGACACGCAGTTTCATCTTGTCACCCTGCTTGACGCCGTAAAACGCCGCGTCCTCCAGGTTCATGTGCACGTGCCGCAACGCCCGGATCACGCCTTCCTCTACCTCAAAAAATCCCTTCGGCCCCATCAACATGCATCCCGGCGTGCCCTTGATATTGCCGCTCATTCGCACCGGAACGTCAAAACCGAGCATGATGGAATCCGTGAACGCCAATTCCACCTGGTTCAACGTACGACAAGGCCCGAGAATGCGCAGGTTGGAAATGATGCGGCTCCGAGGGCCAATCAGCGTCACCATCTGCTCGGCGGCATACTGACCCTCTTGATAAAGCATCTTCATCGGCTTGAGCTGCTGCCCCGGGCCGAATAACGCCTCCACCGCCTCCTGCGTCAGGTGGCAATGCCGCGCGCTGACGTTGACGACGAGCGGATTCGGCGGCGTTTTACTCGCCGGCGACATAGGGCGAAACCGTGCGTAAACCGCCTCACGCACGATTTGCTCCACCGTTGACCGCTGGATCTGAGATGTACTCATGACGATTCCAGATTCAATCAATATCTTCCAAAACCGAGCATGATAAATAACGATTTTTCCAGAATCTGTCAACAACTTCTTGCAAATATTTTCGACAAGTGCCAGATTTGCAGTGTGAAAGCGCCCGAACGATTCCGCCGCATTGCAGAACTGCTCGGCCAACACGAATTCCTCGATCTCGCCACACTTACCCGTGACCTGCAGGCGTCAGAATCCACCATTCGGCGCGACCTCGATCAACTTGCCGCCAAGGGTATCCTCACCCGCACCCACGGCGGCGCCATGGCCGTGGAGCACAAGACCGACGAGTTGAATTTCGTCGTCCGCGACACCCGCCAAGCTGAGGAAAAGGACATCATCGGTCGTGCGGCTGCGGCGTTGGTGGAAAACGGCATGTCGGTGCTCATTGACGGCGGCACCACCACCTATCACGTCGCCAAGCACCTCGGCAACAAACGCATCCAAATCATCACCAACTCCCTGCCCGTGGCCAACCTGTTCAGCAACTCCAGCATGGTGGAAACCATCATGTGTGGCGGGTTCATTTTCCCGCGCATCGGCGTGTTGCTCGGACCTCTGGCCGAAGAAACCCTCTCAAAGCTTCACGCCGACGTCGCCATCATGAGTGCCGGCGGCCTTACTGCCGAAGGCATCACCAATTCCAACAACCTGATCGTGGCCGTGCAACAGAAGATGATGACCGCCGCCAGCCGGGTCGTCCTGTGTCTGGATCACACCAAGTTTGGCCGCCGCGCCCTCTCCTTCGCCGCACCCTTGGACAAGATTCACACCGTCATTACTGACAAGGACACCCCGCGCGACCAGATAGCCATGCTGCAAAAGCAGCGTATCGAAGTCATCGTTGCCCGCTAGCTCTGATCCTCTTCCTCGACCTCTTCCCTGCGATTTCGCGCCCCGGCGTCAGTTTCCTCGCCGCCGTCCCATTCTGCAGGCGACCATGAAAGGATTTCGTTGATTTCGTCGTAGCAATGCAGGTTGCCGCCGTTGAAATAGCGGTCGTTGAGTTTCGCCAACAGTTCCTCCTCCAGATCCATCTCATCCACGGCATGGACGTAATGATGTGTCTTGTTCAGGAGTTTCACCCGCATCTCGATAAGATTGTCCACGAGGTCGCGGAAGGCACTTTGTTCCTCATCCTTGAACAACGGCAGCGCAAACAGCTTCTCACCGCCGTCCTCGCCGGGTTGCAGCGCGATCTTCAATCGCAAACGGCCTTCCGCCATCTCGACCTCGGGAGTGAACAACACGAACGCCTTCTTCAACGTGGCGCGCTGGAAGCCCACGTCGCGATACACCTCCAGCCGTTCCGCGATATCGCGAAACTGGCCCGGATCAAGCACGCTCAATCCCCCGGAGGGCCAGTAAATATCTTCGCTGGCTTTCTCAACCCACCAATTCAAGTCGTTGCCGAGGCGCACAACAATCCATTGCGGCAGTATGATATCTTTTTCCACAGGCTCCATATTAGCCAAGCGGCACAGGCGCGCAATGGATGATTTTGCGTCCGCAACGATGGGATGCTTGACAGCACCCCGCCCCACCCTAGAATGGGCCCGATTTCCTGAAAGGATAAACATGACTAAAATTGCATCGATTATTGCGAGAGAGATTATTGATTCCCGTGGCAACCCCACCGTCGAAGCCGACGTGATACTGGAGTGCGGCACGCTTGGCCGCGCGGCCGTTCCCAGCGGCGCATCGACCGGTGAAAACGAGGCGCTTGAACTGCGTGATGGCGACAAGAAACGCTACCTCGGCAAGGGCGTGCTGAAAGCCGTCGCCAACATCCAGGACAAGATCGCCCCTGTGCTCAAGGGCCGTTGCGTCGCCGACCAAGTCGGCCTCGACAAAGCCATGCTCGAGCTCGACGGCACCGAGACCAAATCGAAACTCGGCGCCAACGCCATTCTCGCGGTCTCCATGGCCGCCGCCAAAGCCGCGGCCATCGTGAAGCGCCAGCCGCTTTACCGTTACCTCGGCGGCACCAACGCGCATGTGTTGCCAGTACCGATGATGAACATCCTCAATGGTGGCGCGCACTCAGACGCGCCGGTGGATGTCCAGGAGTTCATGATCATGCCCGCGGGCGCGCCGACGTTCAAAGAGGCGCTGCGGATGGGCGCGGAGACATTCCACGCACTGAAGGGTGTGCTCAAGAAGGCCGGCCTCTCCACCGCCGTGGGCGACGAGGGCGGTTTCGCGCCGGCACTGAAGAACAACGAACACGCGCTGGAAGTCATCGCCGAAGCGGTCAAAGCCGCCGGCTACAAATTCGGCAAGGACATCTTCATCGCGCTCGATCCGGCTTCAAGCGAGTTCTACGACAAAGACAAGAAGCGCTACGTCTTCAAGAAGTCTGACAAGAGCGAGCGCACGAGCGCACAAATGGTGGAGTTCTGGGCCGACTGGTGCAAGCGCTGGCCAATCATCTCCATCGAGGACGGCTTGAGCGAAAACGACTGGGACGGCTGGAAGCTGTTGACCGACAAGCTCGGCAGCAAGGTCCAGCTCGTGGGCGACGACCTGTTCGTCACCAACGTCAAGTTCCTCAAGCGCGGCATCACTGAAGGCGTTGCCAACTCGATTCTCGTCAAGGTGAATCAGATTGGTTCGCTGACGGAGACGTTCGACGCCGTCGAGATGGCCAAAGAGGCGCGTTACACCGCCGTCATCAGCCATCGCAGCGGTGAGACCGAGGACGCGACGATCGCCGATATCGCGGTCGCCACCAACGCAGGCCAGATCAAGACCGGCAGCATGTGCCGCACCGACCGCGTGGCGAAATACAACCAACTCCTGCGCATCGAGCAGGAACTGGGCGCCAACGCCGTATTTGGCGGCAAGCTGCGGCTTCGTTAAACGATGAGCCAATCCGTGCGAACATCCACCCGCGGCGTAATCTGGCTGGCACTGTTCATTCTGGCGCTGACAGCCTTCTTGGTGACGTATATCCCAAGGCTGCGAGAAGCGCAGAATCTTCGAGCGGAAAAGTACAAACTCGACGAACAACTGCGTGAACAGGAGGCCGAATACAATCGGCAGTTGGCACGCCAGCAGGCGTTAACCAACGATCCGCGGGAAGTGGAGCGTGTCGCACGCGAAAAACTGAAGCTGGTCAAGCCTGGTGAGACGGTTTTTCGCTTTGAACAGGGAAATTCCGCGCCGCAGCAGAGAAACCCTTGACCGGGTCTCAGTGGATGGATACAGTGCGCAGGTAGTTTTGGATCGCGGGGTAGAGCAGCCTGGTAGCTCGTCAGGCTCATAACCTGAAGGTCCCTGGTTCAAATCCAGGCCCCGCAACCAATTTCAGAAGGCCCGTCGGTCCTCGTGACCGCCGGGCCTTTTGCACTTCTGAAACACTTGACGTAAACTGACTGGCTTGCACTCGGATTGCGGCGCCGTTATAACGAATTCACAGGAACCGAAGTCAACGTATGACACCCAAACTTCTCGATGGAAAACTTGGCATCATCTTCGGCGTTGCCAGCAATCGTTCCATTGCGTGGGCCATCGCCCAAGCGTGGCACAACGCCGGCGCCAGACTCGCCTTCACCTACCAAGGCGAAAGAATCAAGGACAACGTCGAGAAACTGGTGGCCTCTTTTGGCAAAGACACGCCGCTCTACCCTTGCGACGTGACCCGCGATGAAGACATCGCAGCCGTCTTTGCCAACGTCCAGCGTGATTTCGGCAAACTTCATCTTGTGCTCCATTCGCTGGCGTTTGCGCCCAAAGAGGCGTTGGAAAATGAATTTCTCAACACCTCCCGTGAGGCGTTCCGCGTCGCTCACGACGTCAGCGCTTACTCACTCGTCGCCCTGACCCGCGCCGCTGTACCGCTGATGATCGAGGGCGGCAGCATCATGGCGCTCAGTTTCTACGGCAGCGAGAAAGTGGTGCCGCACTACAACGTCATGGGCGTGGCCAAGGCGTCGCTCGAAGCCTCCGTCCGCTACCTGGCCTTCGATCTCGGACGAAAGAACATCCGGGTCAATGCCATCAGCGCCGGTCCCGTCAATACTCTGGCGGCGCGCGGCATCAGCGGCTTCACGAAGATGATGCGCATCTACCCCGAAGCCGCGCCGCTGAAACGAAACATCGAACTGCGCGAACTGGGTGACACCGCCACTTTCCTCGCTTCGGAGATGTCCAGCGGCATCACCGGCGAGGTCATGTATGTCGACGCCGGTTACAACATCATGGCCATGAATGTCGCGCCGCTCGAAAAATCCGACTCACAGCCTGGCTGACCTTCCGGCAACGCCCCAGGCCCCAACTCTCGCATGACCATCGGTTATCTCGAAATCGACCTGAGCTTTCCCGAGGCGCAATCGCTCAAGGATAAGATGCAGGACTACCGAACCCAGTTCATTTAGACCTCGTGGAACCTCTCATCCTTTTCGAAGATGACCATCTGCTGGCGGTCAACAAACCCGCCGGCATCAACACGCATGCGCCGGACCGTTTTGCGCCGGAGGGGTTGCACGAATGGTTGCAGCGCCATGGGGGACGGCCCCTAGCCATCCATCATCGTCTCGACAAGGAAACCAGTGGTGTGCTTGTCTTCGGCAAAACCGCGGCTGCCAATCGCAGTCTTACCGAGCAGTTCGAGCAGAAGGCGGTGCGAAAAACCTATCTCTTCCTCACCGCAGCCGCCGCACCTGCGAAACCGCTGCGAGTCTCCTCTCCCATCGATGGGAAGGCGGCTGCAACGCTTTTCGAGCCAGCCGGCCGTTGCGGCCGCTTCGCATTGATACGAGCAACACCGGAAACCGGACGCACTCACCAAATCCGTCTGCACGCGGCGCAAAGCGGTTTCGCCGTTGCCGGTGACACACTTTATGAAAGACCGGTCAGTCCCCTGCCCCGTTTGATGTTGCATGCCGCATCGCTTGAACTGCGCCATCCTCAGACCACCCAAACGGTGCGTTTCGACGCGCCGACGCCCGCGACATTCTCCAATCCCGACTGGCTGACGGCAGCGCGTGAGTTCCGCTCTCTGCTGTTCGATTCCGCCGGCAGCAACGCCTGTCGTCTCGTCAGCGGAGCCGCCGACGGCTTCCCCAATGCGGTGTTGGACCGCTATGGCGACTGCCTGCTGGTGCAGTGGTATGCGTCACCCAATCCGGCTTTGCGCGAAGCATTTGCCTCCGAGACATTGGTTGAGCGTTCGATGGAGAAGCAACCGACGGGTGAAACGGCCTCGCCCGAATCACGTTTCGAAGTCATTGAGAATGGCCTGAAGTTTCTTGTCAGCCTCGATGCGGGATACTCGACCGGCTTGTTTCTCGACCAACGGGAGAATCGCCGGCGATTGCTCGCACGCGACCTGCACGGCAAGACCGTATTGAACACCTTCGCTTACACCTGCTCCTTCTCGGTAGCCGCGGCGCACGCTGGAGCGGTCGTCACCAGCCTCGATCTCTCGAAGCGATACCTCGACTGGGGACGCGACAACTTCCGCCTGAACAACATCAATCCGGAAGCGCACGATTTCATCTACGGCGATTGTTTCGACTGGCTGGCGCGGCTCGCAAAAAAGGGCCGCCGATTTGACATGGTGTTGATCGATCCGCCGACGTTCTCAACGGCCAAAAAGGGGCGGCCGTTCAGCGCGGAGAAGGACTATGCCAAACTCGTCGCGCTCGCGGAGCCGCTCGTGAAGACCGGCGGCACTCTGTTTTGCTCCACCAACGCACGCTCACTCAGCCCGCAGCGTTTCATGGACGCAGTCCAACGCGGCACGCCACGCGCGCGACGGATGGACTTTGCAACACAACCATTCGATTTCCGTATTGCTTCCGGCGAGAAACCCTACCTCAAGACTGTTTGGGCGGAACTGGACTGACCACCGGCGGCCTCGGCTGTTTGGCCAGCAGCGCGATCAAGCCCGCGCCAAGCCCCATCGCCAGCACGATTGCAAAAACCAGAGCGCCAAGATACGGCAGCAGCACCGCCATGCTCAGCACGACACCGCCGAGCAACGTCGACGGAAACGCCTGATCCGCGCGCGGGCTGTTCATGCTGAAATACATCCGGCTGCCGAGCAACCGATACGCCGCCGCCGCGCCGAAAACCGTCACCACTCCCAACCCGATGCCTGTGATGCCTGCCAAAAACCTGCCCAAGCCGTGCGGCTGTTGGGCCACATGCAATGCGATCAGCACGATCAGCACGCCCAACACCCCGACGACCAGCGATGACCACGGGCCGCGCTCCAAGCTCTCCGATGTCCGCCGCAGAAACCGTGGAAACACAGCCTGCAACACGAGCGCCATGGGAACGCCGCCCAGAGTGCCAATGAGCCAGACCAATAACAGCAGACCGACATGCCTCTCCATTCCCAGCGCTCCCAAACCGACGGCCGCTCCCAGCCCCATCACCATCAACGTCAAAGGTTTCATAGAATCTCCTCGATTTGCTGAACGCCGACGAACTCACCCAGCCGATCCGACAACTCCAGCGTCGCCATCGCGACCGACACCGACCAGTCGCGCATCGATTCGGCCGTTTCCACCATCTGCCCCGGCAAATTCGCCGCGCTGACGAATAACAACACTGCCAGCACCGCCGTCTGCCCTCCCACCAGCCACGCCGTTGCCGGCCCCCGCTGCCACGCGCGCACGTCGCCCATTACCCGCGCCGCCAGTTCCGACGGTGGATTCCTTAATTCCCGCCACATCTCTGCTTTCATAGTCCTCTCTCCAGTTCCACTCTCAAGAACCTCCGTGCCCGGTGCAGCGTCACCTTCACATTCGACTGGCTCTCACCAAGCACCGCGCCAATCTCGGCCAGCCGCAAGCCTTCCTGATAGCGCAGGTTGAACATTGCGCGCGCCTTCTCCGGCAACCGTGCCAGCGCCGCCAACAATGCCGGTTCCAGTTCCTTCGCGTCACTCCGCGGTTCCGCTGCCGGCTCGGCAACCTCTTCCAGAGACACCGTCTGAAGCCGGCGCTTCTGGATGAAGTTGATTGCGGTGTTCGTCGCGATCGTCATCAGCCACGTCTTGAACGCCCAGCGCGGGTTGTAGTGCGCGAGATACTTGAACGCCTTTACAAAGCTCTCTTGAGTCAGGTCCAACGCGTCTTCCGGACGTCTCACCATTCTCAGCATGTGCGTATAGACGGCCGACTGGTGGCGCTGCAGCAACCCAGCAAACGCATCCGTGTCACCAGCCAACACTGACTCCACGGTGGTGCGATCGACCACCGCATCGCCCGCCTCCGGCCGTTCCAGGGCGCCGCTAGCTGGTTCTTCCATTCTTACTCCCTTATACAGGCACCGTGCGCCAAAGGTTACAACGCCTCCCAGGCAAACTCCACCACCGGAATATGCGCCCCCAAAATAACGAAGGCGTGAGAGTCATATAACTCTCACGCCTTCGTGTGGTTGAATTTGTTTAGCCGCTGTTCGTCTAGCTGGTCGCAGCGGGCTTGGCTGGCTCAGCAGCCGGTTCCGGCGCTGCAACAGCCGTCTCCACCCACTCAAGAAACGCCAGCGGGGCGCTGTCGCCAATGCGCTGGTTGAGTTTGACGATGCGAGTGTAGCCTCCGCTGCGGCCCTGATACTGCGGGGCCAGGTCTTTAAACAGCTTGGCGACCGCCTCTCTCTGGTGCAACGCAGACACGGCAAGACGCCGATGATGCAGCGTTCCTTTCTTGCCGAATGTGATGACGCGGTCGGCGAGCCGACGCGCAGCTTTGGCCTTCATCACCGTGGTGCGGACGCGACCGTGAAGGATGAGGCTGCAGACCAGATTGGCAAGCATCGCATTGCGATGTTCGCTTTTGCGGCCGAGTTTAATGGTTCGTTTTCCGTGGCGCATGATGTCCTTACTTTATCTTTTCGACCGACTACTCCTTCACCTCTGGAGCAGCACCCAGGTCGTCAGCGGGCTTCTCCGGGGCCGGACCGGCCTCGAGCAGAGCCAGGTCGAACTTCATGCCAAGTTGCAGGCCAAGGCCAGACAGCTTGTCCTTGATCTCGTTGAGCGACTTCTTGCCGAAATTGCGATACTTGAGCATCTCAGCCTCGGTCTTCATCGCAAGCTGGCCCACGCTGGTGATATTGGCATTGTTCAGGCAGTTGGCGGCGCGGACGCTCAGCTCGATTTCGTTGACAGACATGTTCAAGAGTTTGCGCAGGCGCGCGTTCTCATCGCTGACCTTCTCCTGCGCAGCCTCAAACTCGACCGGCTCCTTGCCGTATTCGCAGAATGGATCGAGGTGATGGCGCAAGATATGGCTGCATTGCATGAGCGCATCGTCAGGTGTCATCCGGCCATCGGTCCAGATTTCGATGACCAGTTTGTCATAGTCGGTCCGCTGGCCGACGCGCGTATTCTCCACCGTGTAGCGCACGCGGCGCACGGGCGAGAAGATCGAGTCAATCGGGATGATGCCGATGGGCATGTCGAGCTTCTTGTTCTTCTCTGCCGGACGGAAACCACGAGCGACCTCGACGGTCAATTCCGCCTCAAACTTCATCTTCTTGTCGAGCGTGCAGATGTGAACGTCGGGATTGATGATCTCGATCGTGTTGTCCGCCTTGATATCCGCGGCGGTGACAGCGCCTTCCTTGTTCGCGATCAGCAGGATCTGGCGCGGCTCCTTGGTCTGCGACTTGAACAGAATTTTGCGGAGGTTAAGGATGATATCCGTGGCGTCCTCAACCACGCCCACAACCGTCGCAAATTCATGGTGCGCGCGCAGGGATTCGTCGAACTTGACGGTGGTCAGCGCGGCGCCTTCCAGCGAACTGAGCAGCACGCGGCGAAGCGAATTGCCGATGGTATGGCCAAAGCCGGCCTCAAAAGGCTCCGCAGCGTACTTGGCGTAGGTGGGTGTTGCGGTTGCCTCGTCCTTGGTCAACCGTTTGGGCATTTCGAAACGTCCGAGTCGAACTGGCATTGTGTCCTCCTGCGAGTTTGATCTGGCACGACTGGCAGCCTCACCGCCGCTGACTTCGCGGTAGCTTCAGCGCGGGAGCGCCCGCCGGCCCATATACTCGCGTTTGTTTTTACTTCGTTTGTTTGAACTACTCTCCGACTACCGCGAATAAAACTCAACAATCGCCTGCACGTTGGCGATCGGCTCCACTTCGTCCGTCGTAGGCAAACGACTGAGAGTGCCCTTGGCGGCTTCCTTTTCCAGCGCCAACCAAACCGGCACCGTGCGAACCGCGGCCGACTCCAGGCTCTTGACAACCATCTGCCTCGAGCGGGCGTTTTCGCGCGCTTCGATGACATCGCCGGGTTTCACGTTGTAAGAAGGGATATTGACGCGGCGTCCATTGACCTTGAGGTGGCCGTGCGTCACCAACTGGCGCGCTGCGGCCCGACTCGGCGCGTAGCCGAGGCGAAAGACGATGTTGTCCAGACGCGTCTCCAGGATCTGCAGAAGTATGTCCGCGGTGTTGCCGCGGCGCTTCTTGGCTTCCTCGAAGCAGCGGCGGAATTGCCGCTCAAGCAGGCCGTAGCAGTAACGCAGCTTTTGCTTTTCGGCGAGGCCGCGGGCGTAATCAGTCAGCTTCCGGCGCGCGCGCGGACCATGCTGTCCGGGCGGATACGCGCGCTTTTCCAGCACCTTGTGCGGCCCGAAGACGGGCACGCCGTAGCGACGACTGATGCGTTGTTTGGGTCCTTTATAGCGAGCCATAGGTCAGTAATCCGTATTGCGTATTGCGTATTGCGTATTCCGGAAGAAACTACACGCGTCGTTTCTTCGGCGCACGGCAGCCGTTGTGAGGAATCGGCGTCACGTCTTTGATGGAGGTGATTTCCAAGCCGATCGCCTGCAACGCGCGAACGGCGGACTCGCGGCCGGAACCGGGACCTTTGACGTGGACCTCGATTTCCTTCATGCCGTGAGACATCGCCTGACGACCACAATCCTGCGCCACAAGCTGCGCGGCGTAGGCCGTGCTCTTGCGTGAGCCTTTGAAACCAACCTTGCCCGCGCTGGACCACCCGATGACGTTGCCCTGCATGTCCGTGATGGTCATGCTGGTGTTGTTAAACGATGCCACGACGTGGGCGATGCCATTGTGAACGTTCTTCGCACCTTTGATCTTAGCCACCTTGACCGGCTTCGCGCCTTCGTCAAGCAGTGACTCCGCCGTCGTTGCGGCGGGCTCAGGGGCCGGTGCAGCCGGCGCGGCAGCCGCAGCGGCCTTCGCCTTCGGCTCCTTGCCAGCAGCCTTCACTTCCTTGGCCACCTTGGGTTCTTTCGTCGTCGGTTTCTGTTCTTTTTCGTCAGCCATATAACGCCTCAACTATTTCGTCAAAACTAAACTTTGCCGGCCTTTGCGTCCTTGCTGCGCACGACGCCGACGGTCTTGCGGGGTCCTTTGCGGGTGCGCGCGTTGGTCTGCGTGCGCTGGCCGCGCACTGGCAAGCCCTTCACATGCCGGCTGCCGCGATAGCACTTGATGCCGATAAGCCGCTTCAAGTTCAGCCCGATCTCGCGCCGCAGGTCGCCTTCGAGAATGTAACCCTCTTTCTGGATTACACCGACAATCTTGCCGAGCTGCTCGTCGCTTAGCTTCTCTGTGCGGATGTTTGGATCAATGCCCGCCTTTTCCAGGATAACGAGCGAGTTCGACGGACCGAGTCCGTAGATATAACGCAGCGAAATGCCGATCTTCTTGCCGCCGGGAATGTCAACGCCCAAAAGTCTGGCCATAATATGTGTCCTTGCTAACCCTGACGCTGCTTGTGCCTCGGGTCGGTGCAAATCACACGCACCACGCCCTTCCGCCGCACAATGCGGCAGCGTTCGCACAACCTTTTTACTGACGATCTAACCTTCATAAGTTTGTTTTCACCACTATCGCCGGCCGGTAATCCGGCCTTGGCTCAAATCATACGGCGTCATTTCCAACATCACCTTGTCGCCCGTCGCGAACGGACTAAACGCCGCTCGCTTCTTGCCCGACACATAGCCCAACGCGCGATAGCCGTTCGGCATCTCTACGCGCACGGTGCCGTTCGGCAAAATTTCCACAACTACGCCTTCACCACAGATGGTGTCACTATTCGACACGTCAAAATCTCCGGCTCACCTTCCGTAACGGCCACGGTATGTTCAAAGTGCGCCGACGGAAGCCGATCCTGCGTCACCACCGTCCATCCGTCGCGCAACACTTCCACCGCCGGACCGCCGAGCGTTGTCATCGGTTCAATGGCGAGCGTCATGCCCGCCTTCAGCTTTGGCCCTTTGCCGGGCGCGCCAAAATTTGGCACTTGCGGCTCTTCGTGCAACAGCCGGCCAACACCATGACCGACAAACTCGCGCACCACATTGAATCCAGCCGCCTCGACAGTCCGCTGTACCGCGTAAGAAATATCACCTACGCGATTGCCAGACCTCGCCGCTGCAATGCCCGCTGTCAATGACTGCTCCGTCACTTCCAGTAACCGCTGGACCTTCCAGTCAATCATGCCGACAGCTACCGTCGTGGCATTGTCGCCAACGAAACCGTCCAGCGTGACGCCGATGTCCAGACTCACGATGTCACCATACTGCACGCGGCGCTCGCCCGCCAAACCATGCACCACTTCCTCGTTGACTGAGACACAAATCTGTCCCTTATAGCCACGGTATCCGAGGAAAGCGCTCTTACCGCCGCGCTTTCGCATGAGTTCGCCGGCCGCCTCATCAAGTTCCCGGGTCTTACACCCCGGCACGACCATTTTGGCAACCGCCGCCAGAACTTCTGCCGCCGCCTGGCAGGCCAGGCGCATGCGACTCAGCTCTTCCGGTGATTTCAGGGCAATCATTCCGGTCACTCTATCGAGCTACATCTCAGGTGTCAATGAACGCAGGGGCCGTGGCCTATCGTCGGCCGCGCAAGTGCCCCTTCTTCAAAAATCCGTCGTAATGCCGCGTCAGCAGGTGTGTTTCCACCTGCCGCATCGTGTCGAGCATCACGCCGACCACGATCAGCATGCTGGTGCCGCCAAAGAAGCTGGCCACCAGATAATCAATTCCAAGCTGACTATACATCACCTGCGGAATCAGCGCGATAATAGTCAGGAACACCGCGCCCGCCAGCGTGATCCGCGTCATCGTCGCGTGCAGGAAATCCGCCGTCGGCTTGCCCGGCCGCATGCCCGGCACGTAACCGCCATATTTCTTCAGGTCGTCGGCGATCTGAATCTCATTGAACGTCGTCGCCACCCAGAAGAATGAGAACAGGAAGATCATCAACGAGTAAATCGTGTAATACGTCGCGCTGCCGCGCGTCTCGCTGAACATTTCGCTCAAGCTCGCAAAAAAAGTGCCGAGTGCGCCGCTCTGCGCCCCGAGGAATTGAAAGATCTTCTGCGGGAACATCAGGATGGCCTGGGCAAAGATAATCGGCATGACGCCGGAGTAATTCACCCGCAACGGCATGTAGGTCTGTCCGCCCGCCACCATCCGTTGACCCACCATCCTTTTCGCGTATTGGACGGTGATTTTCCGTTGTGCCTGCGTCACCGCAATGATCGCGGCAATCACCGCAAACAACACCGCAAGCATGCCAATGAAGTGGATGAAGTTATACTTCGACTCCATTCCCTCGCCGGGGAAAAACATCTGCCATGTGCGTTCGATGGCTGCTGGAAGCCGCGCAACGATGTTGGCGGTGATGATCAGCGAGATACCGTTGCCGACACCTCGCTGTGTAATCTGCTCACCGAGCCACATCAACAGCACCGTGCCTGCCGTCAGGTTCGACACCGCAATCAACCGGTAGATAAACGGATGTCGAAGCCACGCATCCGTAACAAGATTGCCCTCAAAACCACGCAGGATCGTGGTCGGATGCTCAAAGAAGCCATACACCATCAGGTAGCCCTGGAAGATCGCCAGTCCCACCGTCACGTAGCGGGTGTATTGCGACAACTTTTGACGGCCGTTTTCCTCACGAGCGATACGGCCAAGCTGAGGCACCACCGCGACCAGCAACTGGAGGATGATTGAAGCGCTGATGTAGGGCATGATGCCCATCGCCGCAATCGCGCAATTTTCCAGCGCGCCGCCAGTGAACAAGCTGTAAAGGCCAAGGAGTCCGCCGCCGGACTGCTGCGCCGTCTTCTCGAAAAACAACGCCAGCGCGCCGCCATTGATGCCCGGCACCGGCACCGCCGCGAATACGCGGCAGATCGCCAGCAGGCCGAATGTGAAGAGCAGACGCGTGCGCAGCTCCGGAATCTTCAGGGTATTAGCAAACGCCGAAAGCATGTCAGTTCAGAGGGATTAACTGGCCTTCGCTGTCGCGGCTTCGGCTTTCGCCTTCGCCTTGGCGGCGTTCTTGTTGCCGTAGGGATTGCGTCCGCCTGGGGCCGGAGGCAGCACAATGATCTCGCACTGTCCTCCCAGCTTCTCGATCTTCTCCTTGGCGGAACCGCTGAACTTATGCGCCTGCACGCTAAGCTTCTTCTTGAGTTCCCCGTCACCAAGAATCTTCACGCCCACTCCCCTGCCCTGCAGAATGTCGCGCTCAGCCAGTTCCTTTGGGCCAACCTTCGAACCGTCGTCGAAAACGTTCAGTTGTTCGATGTTGACGATCGCATAGTCGACCGTGTGCCGTGCATTATTGAAGCCGCGCCGGGGAAGACGGACGATGAGGCGCGTCTGGCCGCCCTCGAAACCGATCTTCAGGCTGCCGCCGGAACGCGCGGTCTGGCCCTTGCCGCCGCGGGTGGAAGTCTTGCCATGTCCGCTGCTCTCACCGCAACCAAGCCGCTTCACGCGGTGCGTGGCGCCCGGCCTGTTTTTTAACGTATGCAATCGCATGTTGAACCTTGAAAAGAATGTCGCTGTCTATGTTGCTATTGGAAATTCGCTTTGTCCGGAATCCGCGGCCGTCAATGAGCACCCGCTGCCTGCGGTTTCAGACCGCGCAGCGCCCGAACCTGGTCCGCCATCCGCAGACTCAGCAACGCGTTCAACGTCGCCTTGACGACGTTCATCGGATTGCTGGAGCCGAGGCTCTTGGCCAGCACGTCTTTGATGCCGGCCAACTCGCACACGGCGCGCACTCCGCCGCCCGCGATAACACCCGTGCCGGGCGACGCCGGACGCAACAGCACGCGTCCGCCGCTAAACTTGCCGAACACCTCGTGCGGAATGGTATTGTTGCGCAGCGAAACCGACACGACGTTCTTGCGCGCCGCCTCGGTGCCCTTACGAATGGCATCCGCCACTTCCTTGGCCTTGCCGAAGCCGTAGCCGACGTGGCCCTGTTGGTCGCCAACAACGATCAGCGCGCTGAAGCTGAAGCGCCGCCCGCCCTTGACAACCTTCGCGGTGCGGTTGATGAACACGACGCGTTCGATCATCTCGCCGCGCTCGCGTTCCGGCCGGACATACGCCGGCAACTTTTCTTCCTCCGGCACCACCGGGACGACCTTGACCTGCTGGATCTCCTTCTCGGTCTCGGCAACGACCCGGATTTCTTTTTTCAGTGCAAACTTGTCGGTATTCATGCGTCCTAGAACTTCAAACCGGCTTCACGCGCGGCATCGGCGAGCGATGCGACACGATTCTTGCCTTTTTCGCTGACCAAGTAACGGTAACCGCCGCGGTCGAACACAACCGCCTGGATCCCCTTCTCGATCGCGCGCTGTCCGATCGTCTTGCCGATCACAACCGCGCCTTGCTTGTTGGACTTCGGCTTCTTGTCGCCAAAACTCTTGTCGAGTGTCGAGGCAGACACCAGGGTCTTGCCCGCCACATCGTCAATGACTTGCGCGTAGATGTTCTTGCCCGTGAACGACACCGCCAGCCGCGGACGCGCAGCGGTGCCGCGCACCTTCTGCCGCAACCGCTTGTGCCGCCGCTCAACAAATTCTTTTTTCCTCAACGGTCTCATAGACGGAATCTCAAAAAAACCAAATCTCAATCACCCTACTGCTGGACGGTCTTGCCCTCCTTGCGGCGGACTTGCTCGCCCACGTATCGGATACCCTTGCCTTTGTAAGGCTCTGGCGGATAGTAGCTGCGCACCGACGCCGCAAACTGCCCGACGACCTGCTTGTCCGGCCCTTCAATCGTCACCTTCGTATTGTCGGCGACGGTCACCTTCACGTTCTTTGGGATCAGCGCGTTGATCTGGTGCGAATAACCGATCACCAAGTTCAGCTTGTCTCCCTGCACGGCAGCGCGGAAACCGACACCTTGAATCTCAAGTTGTTTGACGTAACCTTCGGTCACGCCGCGCACCATGTTGTTCACGAGGCTCCGAGCCAGGCCGTGCAGGGCGCGCGTCTGCCGCGTCTCATCCGTGCGCGTCACCACGACCTTGCCGTCCTTCGTCGCGACCTTGATCGGCGCCGGGGCATCGTAGTCGAGTTTGCCCTTCGGGCCTTCGACTGAAACTTTCTGCCCGGCCACGGTGACTTTCACCTTCGCCGGCAGCTCAATGGGTTGTCGTCCAATCCGTGACATAATCTTACCAAACTGTGCAGAGTAATTCGCCGCCGACCTTCAGCTTGCGCGCCTCGGTGCCGGTCATGATACCGCGCGAGGTGGACACCAACGCGGTGCCCATGCCGCCTTGCACGCGCGGCATTTCTTCGCTGCCGACATACACGCGCCGGCCCGGCCGGCTCACGCGCTTGATGCCCTCGATGGCCGGCGTCTTGCCTGAAAATTTCAACTGGATCCGAATCTGTTTGTGCGCGCCCTCTTGCGCGACGGCGTAGTCGGTCACATAACCTTCCTTCTTCAGGAGGCGTGCGATCTCCGTCTTCAGCTTCGAGTGCGGCACCAGGACTTCCTGTTTCAATGCGGCGTTGGCATTGCGGATCCGCGTCAACATGTCGCCAATGGAATCAGTGATATTCATTTATTACCAGCTCGCCTTGATCACGCCCGGCAGCATTCCTTTCGAGGCCAGCTCGCGGAAGCAAATGCGGCACACTTGGAACCGCCGGATAAAACCGCGGCGTCGCCCGCAAACCCGACAACGGTTATAGGCGCGCGCCTTGAACTTCGGCACGCGCTTCTGTTTAGCCATCAAACATGTCTTCGCCATAAGCTCTACTCTTTACTTGGCCGCCGCGTGCGGCTTCAGCCGCGTCGCGAATGGCATTCCCATCTCCTCCAGCAACAACCGCGCCTCCTCATTGGTGCGGGCGCTGGTCACAATCGTGATGTGCATGCCTTGCTGGCGCTTGATCTTGTCGAGTTCAATTTCCGGAAAAATCGTCTGGTCGTTCACGCCGAACGTATAGCTGCCACGGCCATCGAAGCTGCGCACCGGCAGCCCGCGGAAGTCGCGGATGCGCGGCAACGCCGCGCTCACCAGCCGGTCGAAGAACTCATACATCTTCGTCCGGCGCAGCGTCACCCGGCACCCGATCTCCTGCCCCAGGCGCAGATTGAAATTCGAGATGTTCTTCTTCGACCGGTTCAACACCGGCTTTTGGCCCGTGATAACCGTCAACTCCTTGATCGCCTCTTCCACGGCGTTCTTGTCCGCCTTGATCGTCGCCGTGGACACACCCATGCTGACGACGATCTTCTCGATCTTCGGCACCTCGAAAGGGTTCTTGTAGCCGCGCGTCTTCACGAGCGCCGCCACAACCTTCTGTTTATAATGTTCTTCTAACCGCGATGGCATGTTTCTTTTTCCTGGCCGCCGTTTGCCGGCCGCGTGAAATGTTTATTTGTCAAACTCGTGCTTGCACTTCCGACAGAAGCGAGCGCGCTTGTCGCCCTCACGCTTGATGCCAAGCCGCACGCCCTTCTGGCACGTCGGACAGAACAGCATCAGGTTTGGCAGCGCGATGGTGCCTTCCTTCTCGACAATGGCGCCCTGTGGATTCGCCTGGTTCTTCTTGGTGTGGCGCTTGATCATCTGCAAGCCCTCGACAATGGCGCGGCCGCTGTTGCGCCGCACCTCGAGGATCTTGCCCTGTTTGCCGCGCGAACGGCCGGCAATGGCCACCACAACGTCGTTTTTACGAAGCAGTATCTTCATCAACTAGAGCACCTCCGGCGCAAGCGAAATGATTTTCATGAAGTTCTTCTCACGCAGCTCGCGCGCGACCGGCCCGAAAATGCGCGTGCCCCGCGGATTCCGTTCCTTGTCAATGATGACAATGGCGTTGCTGTCGAACCGCAGGTAGGAGCCGTCCGAACGCTTGATCGCCCGCTTGGTGCGGACGATGACGCCATGGACAACCTCGCCCTTCTTGACGGTGCCGTCAGGCGCCGCTTCCTTGATGTTGGCGGAGATGATGTCGCCGATGCGAGCATATTCCTTGTTGGAGCCAACAACGCCCACTACCGACGCGCGACGCGCGCCAGAGTTGTCAGCCACTTCCACAATGGATCTTACCTGAAGCATGGTGTTATACCTCTGTCTCTTCGGTCATGTGCGCCAGCGCCTTGTGCGACATCGGCAGGACCTCCACCACGCGCCATCGCTTCAGCTTGGACAGCGGCCGGGTCTCGACAATGCGAACACGGTCGCCAAGCTTGGCCTTGTTCTCTTCGTTATGGGCGTAAAACTTGGAGCTCTTGGTGATGACTTTCCCATACTTCGGGTGCGGTACGCGTCGCTCGACGCGCACCACCACGGTCTTCTCCATTTTGCTGGACGTGACCATGCCGACAAATTCCTTGCGGACGCCGCGCGCTCGCGCGCCGGCAGCCGCCACGACGGCGACTGCGGGTTGAGTTGATGTCTGATCGGGCATAAAAATCTCGCTCTACTTAGTTGGCGCTGGCACTGCTGCGCGACGTTTCTGCGCAATCACCGTCTGGATGCGCGCGATGTCGTGCCGCAACTCGCGGATGCGGCTCGGCTTCTCGATCTGGCCGCCGTGTTTTTGCAGGTTGAGCTTGAACAGCTCTTCGCGACAGTCGCGTTCTTTCGCCTGCATTTCCTCAATACTCTGTTCTCTAAGTTCTTTGGCCTTCATGGGCTGAAAATAAATCTACGAAATTCGCGACACGAACCGCGTCTTGATTGGCAACTTGCCCGCGGCCAAGCGAAACGCTTCCTTGGCCAGCGGCTCCGGCACGCCACCCAGTTCGAACATGACACGGCCGGGCCGGATGATAGCAACCCAGAATTCGGGTGCTCCCTTGCCTTTGCCCATGCGGGTCTCGGCGGGTTTTTTGCTGACGCTCTTGTCCGGGAAAACCCGCAACCAGAGCTTGCCGCGACGCTTCGTGAAGCGGGCGATGGCCACGCGGGCCGCCTCGATCTGCTTGGCGGTCATCCACGCGCGCTCAAGCGCCTGCAATCCAAATTCACCGAAGTCCACGCTCACGGCGCGGCTCTCGAAGCCCTTGCGGCTGCCCCGCTGTTGCTTCCGATACTTGACGCGTTTCGGCATTAACGGCATAGGTCGTATCCTGGCAAAAAGTTCAACGCTTTACGGTTTACCGGGCCGGCGCCGGCTCGGCAGCCACTGGGGCCGCAGACGGCGTTTCGACGCGGCGTGTTTCGGTCTTCTCTTTCGGGCCTTTGTAAATCCAGCACTTCACTCCAATCTTGCCGTAGGTGCAAAGCGCCTCGGCAAAACCATACTCAATGTCTGCACGCAAAGTCTGCAACGGCACCGTGCCCTGGCGATACCACTCGGTGCGTGCGATTTCTCCACCGCCCAACCGGCCGGCGCAACGAATCTTGATCCCGGCTGCGCCCATGTCCAACGCGGTCTGGACCGACTTCTTCATGGCGCGGCGGAAACTGATGCGCCGCTCCAATTGCAGCGCGACGTTTTCGGCAATCAGTTGCGGATCGGTTTCCGGCTGCTTGACCTCGACAATGTCCACGTAGATCTCTTTGCCGCCGGTCATCGTGTGCAGTTCTTCCTTCAGCTTGTCTATCTCGGCGCCTTTGCGGCCGATGACGATGCCGGGCCGCGCAGTGAAGACCGTGATGCGCAGGCGATTAGCCGCGCGCTCGATGACGATCTTCGGCACGGCCGCCTGTTGAAGCTTCGCCTTGACGAAGTCGCGGACCTTCAGGTCCTCGTGCAACAGGTTGATGTATTCCTTCTTATCGGCGAACCACTTGCCGCGCCAATCGAAGGTCACGGGCAACCTGTAGCTGACAGGATGAACTTTTTGTCCCATACGTTCTCCGTTATTTCTGCTCCGGCTTCGCGGCCTCGGCGGGTTTCGTTTCCGACTTGGCCGCCGGCTTGGGAGCGGGCGCCGCGCCAGGCGTGCGCCTCGCAACTTCCGCCAGCACGATCTTGACGTGGCAGGTCCGCCGCAACCGCGGCGCCGCCATGCCGCGGGCACTGGCCTTCCAACGTTTGAACGTCGGGCCGGTTCCCACGACCGCTTCCTTCACCACCAGCGTATCCGCCGCCAGGTTCGCGTTGTTCTCCGCGTTGGCGACAGCCGAGCGCAGTGTCTTCAAGACAATGCGCGCGCTCTTGCGTGGTGTGAATTGCAGCACGTCCAGGGCATGAGCGACGCTCAACCCCTGTATCTGACGCGTGATCTCCGACACCTTCTGGTGCGACATCCGCGCGTATTTAGTTATCGCTTGCACGTCCATAAAATGTTCTAGCTTTTCGTCAACCGCACACGATCACCGACCTTGACCGCATTTCCGCGGTCTATCAACTCGATGACCGCACCTGAAATCTTTTTCCTGACCTCGACAACCTTCAACCGGGCGATCACCCGGTCACCTCGCATCACCGCGAATGGCATGCCTAATCGCACGCCCTGCTCGCTGCCGAGGTTGATCACCGCCAACTGCAGGCTCCAGTTCAGGCTCAACACCTGTGCTGATTCCAGCGTTGGCGCTGCCGTTTGCTGCACGGCCGCCGGCAGCATCTTCTTCGCCGCCGGCTTCTCCGCTGCGAGCGTCCGTTTCACTCGCTCCGCTTCAGCGAGGGCCTGCGCCCGTTGGATCAGACTCATGCTGTCCGGTCCGCGCAACGCCTGTTCGAGCACCGCGTTCAGCCGCTGCAACTGTTCCAGCAGCCGGCTTCGCTCCTGCTCGCTGCGCTGCAACGCCGCCGCCGCATCCGCCAACTGAGCATTCAGCTTCACCGCGTCGCCGGCCGTTGTCAACATTGCACCCTGTTGCTGCAACTCCTGACATCGCTTTCGAAGCGCCGCTGCTTCACTTTGCGCTTCCGCGAGGCTTTCGCCCAGCGTCTTCAGCGCCTGCTCTTTCTCAGCCATCTCTGTCTGCAACTCTGCATAGTCGCTGACCAGCTTGCGGAACGTCACTGCCAATTCCTGCTGCTGCAATGCGTTTTCCTCGGCCTTGATGAGGCCATCGACTGCCAAAGAACGTTCTTGAACGCGCTCTTGCGCGCCCGAGGCAGCGACGATCCAACTCAGGACCGACGCCGCTGCCGCGTATCGGATCCCGGCCCACATGATGGCCTCCGTTACTTCGCCGCCGCCTTCTCGGTGTGGGCGCCGTGCTTCCTGAATATACGGGTCAGCGAAAACTCGCCGAGCCGGTGACCGACCATGTTTTCGGTCACGAAAACTGCGTTAAAAATCTTCCCGTTGTGCACACTGAACGTGTGGCCGATAAACTCCGGCACGATCATCGAACGCCGTGACCAGGTCTTGATCGGCTTCTTCTGGTTCTCCTCGTTCAGTTTGCGCACCTTTTCCATCAGGTGCTCATCCACAAAAGGGCCTTTTTTCAGCGATCGTCCCATGACTACTTCTTCCTCCGATCCTGCACGATGAACCGACTCGTGGACTTGTGTTTCTTGCGGGTCTTGTAACCCTTCGCCGGCTGGCCCCAAGGCGAACATGGATGATGCCATCCGCCGCCGCCCTTGGACTTGCCCTGACCGCCACCCATCGGGTGGTCTATCGGGTTTCGGCACATGGCGCGGGAAATCGAACGCCGGCCGCGCCAGCGGGTGCGCCCTGCCTTGCCAAGACTGATGCTGTCGTGCTCCAAATTGCCAACCTGGCCGATCGTCGCGTAGCATTCCTGATGCACACGCCGGATTTCGCCCGACGGCAACTTGATCTGCACGTAGTCGCCTTCCTTCGCCATCAACTGCGCAGACGCGCCTGCCGTGCGAACCATCTGCGCGCCGCGGCCCCGGTTCACCTCGATCGCGTGGACCGGCAACGACATCGGAATCGCCTTCAGCGGCATCGCGTTGCCAATCTCGGTTGGCGCTTCCGGGCCGCTCATCACGCTCTGACCCACCTGCAGGCCGTTGGGCGCAAGGATGTAACGTTTCTCGCCATCCTTGTAGTGCAACAAGGCGATGCGGGCGCTGCGGTTCGGATCGTATTCGATCGCGGCAACCTTCGCCGGCACGCCACTCTTGTCGCGCTTGAAATCAATGATGCGATAGAATTGCTTGTGGCCGCCACCGATGCCGCGGGCCGTCATCCGGCCGTGGCAGTTGCGACCACCGTGCTTCTTCAGCGGCTCCAGCAGCGACTTCTCCGGCGTGTCCTTCGTGATCTCCTCGAAGGTGTGGTCCATCCGGAACCGCGAGCCGGGCGTCCTTGGTTTGAATTGCTTGATGCCCATGAAAAAAATCCTGCTATGCGAGTTCGATCTTGTCGCCGGCCTTCAACGTGACGATCGCCTTCTTCCAGTCGGTCTGTTTGCTGACGCGTCCGCGCGTCATCTTGACTTTGCCGTGCACGTTGAGCGTGTTGACGCGCAACACAGTCACCTTGAACAGCTTCTCGACCGCCTGCTGGATCTCGATCTTGTTCGCGTCCTGCGTCACCGCCAGCGTATATTGATTGTCCTTCGCGCCCTGGCTGCTGCCCTTTTCAGTCACACGCAGCGTCTTGATGATTTGATGCGGGTCCCTCATCGCTTAATCCTTCGCCAATCGTTGTTCGACTTTTTGGAACGCCGACTTGATAAACACCAGTTTGTGAGCCAGCGTCACGTCGTACACATTCAGATTCGACGCATCCACGACTTTCACAAACGCCACATTGCCCGAGGCGAGCGCCAGATTCTTGTCTGCGCCGTCCACGACCAGCAACACCGAACGGTCGCCGACCTTCAAATTCTTGACCACGTTGACGAATTCCTTCGTCTTCGGCGTCTTCAACGCGATCGTGTCCACGAAAACGACATCACCCGCTGCAAGCCGTTCGCCCAATGACTTCTGCAAGGCGAGCCGCCGCATCTTCTTCGGCATGCCCAAAGACCAGTCACGAGGCTTCGGGCCAAACACGACGCCGCCGCCCCGCCAAAGCGGGCTGGCAAAACTGCCTGCGCGCGCGCGGCCGGTGCCCTTTTGCTTCCACGGCTTCTTGCCCGAACCCGCCACTTCGCCCAACGTCTTCGTGCTGGCCGTGCCGGAACGGCGATTCGATCGAATCGCAACCACGGCGTCACGCACCGTCTGTTGGCCGCGGGCGCCCTTGATAATAAAGTCGTCGCGCAGTTCAAACTCGCCTGCCGCGCCGCCTTCGCTGTTTAACACCGGAATCTTCATGAAATTCTCACTGGCAATTCAGCCTGCTGCTACTTCTTGGCCGGAGCTTTGGCTGGCCCACCCGCCTTGGGTGCCGCCTTTCCCGCGCCCTTCTTGGTCGATGCCGGAGCCTCCGGCAGCTTCTTCTTCTCCGTGCCGAGCTTCACCGAGGTGCGTACGATTAAGTAGCCGCCCCGCGTTCCTGGCACCGAGCCTTGCACCAACAAAAGGTTTTCCTTCTCGCGCACCTGCACGACTTCCAGATTCTGCGTCGTAATGCGCTCGTCGCCCATGTGACCGGGCATGCGCTGGTTGCGCCGGACTGTGCCGGGGAAGCTGCGCATACCGATCGCACCGACACGGCGATGCCAGCCCTTGTGGCCGTGCGATTCGGGTCCACCCTGCATATGATGGCGGAAAATGACGCCTTGGAAACCCTTGCCTTTCGAGGTGCCAATGACATCCACATACTGGCCGACTTCAAACAGCGTCGCCCCAACCACGTCACCGACCTTCACCTCTTTCGAGAAGTCGCGGAACTCGCGGACCACGCGCCCGCACTGCGCCACGCCATCCTTGACGACGTTTGCCTTGGCCAGATGCCCCAACTCCGCCTTGGGCATCCGCTGTTGTTTCTGGTTGCCAAAGCCGAGCTGTACGGCGTTGTATTTGTCTTTGCCCTCCTTGGTCTTCACCTGGAGCACTGTGCAAGGGCCGACCTCCAACACCGTCACGTCGCGCAGGTTTCCCTGCGGATCATAGACCTGGGTCATTCCCAACTTTTTAGCGATTAGTCCAACGGACATGGTTTCGTTTCAGGTTAAATCTTGATGGTAATATCCACACCGGCCGGCAGGTTGAGCTTCTTCAGTTCATCCACCGTCTTCGCTGTGGGGTCAATAATCTCCAAGAGTCGCTTGTGAGTGCGCATCTCGAAAGTCTCCATGGACTTCTTGTCCGAATGGACCGATCGGTTCACGGAATGCCGCCAGAGTTCCGTCGGCAAAGGGATGGGGCCGCTGACCTTGGAGCCAGTGCGGCGTGCAGTCTCGACAATCTCGGCCACCGAGGCGTCGAGCAGGCGATAGTCGTAGGCTTTCAGCCGAATACGAACACGTTGGGTTTGAGTCTCAGCCATAATCAAAGAACAGGTTTAACTGCGTCTCCGGGTGGATTGGTCACCGCGCTGCTCCAGAATCTGCTTCTGAATATTCGACGGCACCGGCTCGAAATGGCTCGGTTCCATCGAGTAGCTGGCGCGGCCTTTTGACAGCGAGCGGATGTCGGTGGCATAGCCGAACATTTCGGCCAGCGGCACCTGTGAATGAACAACAACAACGTTCTCGCGTGGCTCGATGTTCTGCACGATGCCACGACGGCGGTTGATGTCGCCGATCAGATCGCCTTGGTAATCAACGGGCGTCACCAATTCGACCTTCATGATCGGTTCGAGAATGATCGGACCAGCTTGTTTTACAGCTTCTTTCAGCGCGAAACTGCCGGCGAGTTGGAACGCCAGTTCGTTGGAGTCAACGTCGTGATAGCTGCCATCCAAAATGCTGATTTGCACATCCACCAGCGGGTAGCCCGCCAACACACCTGTGTTGCACGCTTCTTCGATGCCATAAATGGCCGCCGGAATATATTCTTTTGGAATGCGACCGCCAGTGACCTTGTTTTCCACAACGACGCCTTTGCCGCGCTCCAACGGCTCGATTCGAATGATCACGTGTCCATACTGACCACGGCCACCGCTTTGGCGAATGAACTTGCCTTCGCCGTCGGCGCCCTTGGTGATGGCTTCGCGATAGGCGATCTGCGGCTTGCCAGAGTTCGCCTCCACCTTGAACTCGCGGAACATGCGGTCACGGATGATTTCCAGATGCAACTCGCCCATGCCGCTGATGATGGTCTGCCCCGTCTCCTGGTCAGTCTTGACGCGGAACGTCGGATCTTCTTCCGACAATCTCTGCAAGGCGACGCCCATCTTCTCCTGGTCAGCCTTCGTCTTCGGCTCGACGGCCATCGAAATGACCGGTTCGGGGAACGTTGGCGGCTCCAATGCGATCTCGGTTTCCTCATCGCAGAGGGTGTCACCGGTCGTCACGTTGCGCAGCCCGATGATCGCGCCAATGTCGCCTGAGTAGATGCAATCAATCTCTTGACGCTTATCGGCTTGAATCTGCAGCAGGCGGCTGATGCGCTCGCGCTTGCCACTGCGGGAATTATAGATGGTTTGACCCTTTTCCAGCTTGCCTGCATAGCAACGGAAGAATACCAACCGGCCGACGAATGGATCGCTCCACAACTTGAACGCGAGGGAAACGAAC
Source organism: Verrucomicrobiota bacterium (assembly GCA_016235595.1). Classification (GTDB taxonomy): domain Bacteria; phylum Verrucomicrobiota; class Verrucomicrobiia; order CAIQCK01; family CAIQCK01; genus CAIQCK01. Next base: position 23,765 of record JACRJX010000026.1, on the reverse strand, counting down.
TTGCCGTTGTCGTCAGGCGTGGCGTGCTTCTCTTCTTTTGTATGCGGGTCAATCCCTTTCACGTCGGGGACGTCCAGCGGACACGGCAGATAGTCAATCACAGCGTCCACCAGGGGCTGCACACCCTTCTTGCGAAACGCACTGCCACCGGCCACCGGGACGAACTTGTTGGCGATCGTCTGGCGACGGATGGCCGCTTTCAGTTCCGCAACTGGAGGCTCCTGTTCCGCGAGGAAATATTCGGCAATCTTGTCGTCAAGGTTCGCCACAGCCTCGATCAAGTCATGGCGCAGCTTCTTTGCCTGCTCAACCAACTCGGCTGGAATATCGGCGATTTGATAACGAGTGCCCTGTTGGGCCTCATTGGTCTCCGTGTCAGGCCAAAGATAGGCGCGCTGGTTCACCACGTCTATCACGCCCTGCAAATAGTCTTCTTTGCCAATCGGCACCAGGATCGGCCATGCGTTGGCGCCAAGCTTCTTGCGGATGTCGTCGAGCGCCTTCTCGAAATTCGCGCCGACCCGGTCCATCTTGTTCACAAAAGCGATGCGGGGCACATGATACTTGCTGGCCTGCCGCCACACCGTCTCGCTCTGCGGCTGCACGCCGGCCACACCGCAGAACACGGCGATGGCGCCGTCGAGTACGCGCAGGGACCGTTCCACCTCAGCGGTGAAATCCACGTGTCCCGGCGTGTCAATAATGTTCACGCGATGCGGAATGTTCGTCCAAAGCTTGTGGATGCTCTCTTCTTCTTTCGGCTTCCAGAAGCACGTGATGGCGGCGGCGGTGATCGTAATGCCACGCTCGCGCTCCTGCTCCATCCAGTCGGTCACCGTATTGCCGTCGTCCACGTCACCGATGCGGTGGATCATGCCGGTGTAGAACAGGATACGCTCCGTCAGCGTCGTCTTGCCCGCGTCAATGTGGGCGGCGATGCCAATGTTGCGCGTGTATTCCAAGGGATACTCGCGGTCGGGCGAGTTTGCGCCCGACAACTTCCCTGTTTGTTTCACTGCTTCAGCCATGTTTCTAATCCTTAGCCTAAAGACAAAAATACGCTCGGCTCAGCGATCTCGTTTCGCAGCCTTGCGCCGTTTAATTTTCCTACCACCGGTAGTGAGCGAACGCGCGATTGGCCTGCGCCATTTTGTGCATGTCATCGCGCTTCTTCACCGCATTGCCGGTGTTGTTGTAAGCGTCCAAAATTTCCGCCGCGAGCGCTTCGCGCATCGGCATTGCCTTGCGCCCGTCAGCATAATCCACCAGCCATCGCAATGCGAGCGACACCTGCCGCTCGTGCGGCACTTCCATTGGCACCTGGTAGGTGGCACCACCGACCCGGCGGCTTTTGACTTCCAGCTTGGGCCGGATATTGTCTATCGCCTTCTGCAAAATATCGATCGGGTTCGAATTCTCGATCTTCTGGGCCACTTGCTCGATGGCTCCGTAAACGATTCGCTCGGCGGTGGTCCGCTTGCCACTCTGCAAAACCTTGCTGATGAGCACAGTTACCAGCGTGCTGCCGTGACGCGCGTCCGGCCTCAGCTCTCTTTTAGTTGCTCGATGTCTGCGTGCCATAGTTGCCGTATCTCGTTTACTTCTTTGCTTCCGCCGCCGGTGCCGAACCCTTCGCTCCAGCCGCCGCGCCCTTCGGGCGCTTGACTCCGTATTTGCTGCGGCTGCGACGGCGCTTCTCCACGCCAGTCGCGTCCAGGGTGCCGCGCACAATGTGATAGCGCACACCCGGCAAATCCTTCACACGTCCGCCGCGCACCAGCACGATGGAGTGCTCCTGCAAATTATGCCCCTCGTCCGGAATGTAGGCAATCACCTCAAATCCGTTGGTCAGGCGAACCTTCGCCACCTTACGCAACGCTGAGTTGGGCTTCTTGGGCGTGCGCGTCATCACCTGCAAGCAGACGCCGCGGCGAAATGGCGCTCCATCCAGCGCAGGCGCTTTTGACTTCACCTTTATCTCGCTGCGTCCTTTACGAATCAATTGGTTGATCGTCGGCATTTTCTTATTCAGTTTTCGTTCTGAAACGGAGCGCGCCAGATTATAGAAGGCGGCCAGGATTTCAAGAAGTTATTCACAATTATTTTACTTTTGTTGTTTTCTACGCTGCCGGCTGGCTCTTCAAGAGCGCCGCGGCCTCTGTCAACGATGGCAAGGCCTCCTCTACCGGCTCGCCCAGCAGGCTGATCTTGAGGTTGCGATGCAACGGGAAACCCGATCCCGCTGGAATCAAGTGGCCCATGATCACGTTCTCCTTAAACCCACGCAGGTAATCCACCCGGCCCAGCGACGCTGCATCCGTCAACACCCGGGTGGTGTCCTGGAACGACGCCGCGCTGATGAAGCTGTCGGTTTCCAATGACGCCTTCGTCACGCCCAACAGCACCGGCTGTGCCTCTGCCGGCTTTCCACCCGCCTCGATGATGCGCTTGTTCTCATCCTCGAATTCGATGCGCTCGATCTGTTCACCCCAGAGGAACTTCGTGTCGCCCGGATCGGTGATGCGCACCTTGCGCAGCATCTGGCGGACAATCGTCTCGATGTGCTTGTCATTGATCGTCACACCTTGCAGGCGATAGACTTCCTGCACTTCGTTGAGCAGATACTCCTGCAACTCCTGCGGGCCGCATACGTCGAGAATCTCGTGCGGCACGACCGGACCTTCGGTAAGTTGCTGGCCTTTGCGGACGTAATCGCCCTTCAGCACAATGATCATCTTGCCCGGCGGAATCAGATGCTCCTCCTCCGCGGCTGTCTTCGGGTCGCGCACGACGAGGTGCCGCTTGCCACGCACCATGCCGGCAAAATCGACAATGCCGTCAATCTTGGCAATCTCCGCCGCCTCTTTCGGACGGCGCGCTTCAAACAGCTCAGCCACCCTCGGCAGACCACCGGTGATGTCCTTGGTCTTCGCAATCTTGCGCGGCGTCTTCGCGAGCAGCGCACCCGCCGCGACTTTCTGGTTCTCCTTGACGACGATATGCGCGCCGGCGGGAATCGAATAGTTCGCAGCCACTTGGTTCGACTCGTCACGCAGGATGACCTGCGGATGCAAGTCTTCCTTGTGTTCCACGATGACGATGGAAGGCATGCCTGTGGCCTCGTCGAGTTCCTTCTTCATCGTGACGCCTTCGATGACGTCATGGAACGAAACGGTGCCAGCCCTCTCGCAAAGAATCGGCACGTGGTATGGATCCCACTGACAGAACACGTCGCCTTTTTTAACCTTGCCGTCGTCAGCGACCGCGAGCACGGAGCCAATGACGATGTTATAGCGCTCCAACTCACGACCATCATCGTTTGTGATGATGACCTGACCGTTCTTGTTCAGAACGATATGCGAGCCTTCCTGGCTCTGCACCGTGCGCAAGTCCACATACTTGATGACACCGTCGTTCTTGGCCTTGATCTGCGGCTGCTTGAACACCTGGCTCGCCGTGCCACCGATGTGGAACGTCCGCATCGTGAGCTGCGTGCCCGGCTCGCCAATGCTCTGCGCGGCAATGATGCCGATCGCTTCGCCAAGCTTCACGGGCTGGCCGGTGGCCAGGTTGCGTCCGTAGCAACGGGCGCAACAACCCTCGCGCGTCTCGCACGTGAGCACCGAGCGGATGTGAACCTTCTCAATACCCGCTTTGTCGATCGCCGCGGCGATTTCCTCAGAGATCTCCTGGTCGGCCTTGACGATGGCTTTGTTCGTCAGCGGATCCTTGATGTCATCCACCGCGGTCCGGCCGATAATGCGCTCCGGCAGCTTGACGATTTCCTCGTCGCCTTCGTAGATGGCCTTGACCCAGATACCCTTGGTGGTATGGCAATCCTCTTCCGTTGTGATGACGTCCTGCGCCACATCCACCAGCTTGCGCGTGAGGTAGCCAGAATCGGCGGTCTTGAGCGCCGTGTCAGCCAAACCTTTGCGCGCGCCGTGCGTTGAAATGAAGTACTCGAGCACGCTGAGACCCTCGCGGAAATTCGCGAGAATCGGGCGTTCGATAATTTCACCCGACGGCTTGGCCATAAGACCGCGCATACCGGCGAGTTGGCGCACCTGGACCTTGTTACCGCGCGCGCCAGAATCAGCCATCAACCACACCGGGTTGTATTCCTGCTTCTCAAGGTTGCGCTCCAGCGTGCGGAACATGACACTCTGGATCTGGTCGGTGCAGTGCGTCCAGATGTCCACAATCTTGTTGTAACGCTCGCCATCGGTGATGACGCCGCGCCGATAATGCTTCTCCACGTCGGCCACCTGTTTCTGCGCTCGATCGATCTCCTCGATCTTCTCCTTCGGGATGATCATGTCATCAATGCCGATAGAGATGCCCGCGCGAGTCGCCTCGCTGAAGCCAAGCTCCTTCAACTTGTCCAGCAACGTCACGGTCCGGTCGTGGCCGCAAATCTTGTAGCAGCGCCAGATCATGTCGCCGAGAACGCTCTTGCCAACCGACTTGTTGACGAAGCCCAGCTCTGCAGGCCAAATCTCGTTGAACACGATGCGCCCCACGGTGGTGTCGATGGTCTTCTTGACCGCATCGCCGTAGATCGTGACGTGTCCCATGTCCGGATTCTTCAACCGCACCATGTCGTGCGTCTTCAGCCAACCCTCGGCCGCCGCGAAGAACACCTCGTCGCGATTCTCGAAAAGCATCGGACGCACCGGTTCTTTCCCTGCACGGGACATTCCACGAGGACTCTGCGTCAGGTAGTAACAACCCAGCGTAATGTCCTGCGTCGGCGTGGTGATCGGTTTGCCGTTGCTCGGCGAGAAGATGTTGTTCGGCGCGAGCATCAGCAGCCGCGCTTCGAGTTGTGCTTCCGTCGAGAGCGGCACGTGCACAGCCATCTGGTCGCCGTCGAAATCGGCATTGTAAGCCGTGCAGACGAGCGGATGGATGCGAATGGCTTCGCCCTCGATCAGCACCGGCTCGAACGCCTGAATGGACAAGCGGTGCAGTGTCGGCGCGCGGTTCAGAAGTATCGGGTGGCCTTTGGTGACCTCTTCCAGCACGTCCCACACCTCGGGCACCTCGCGCTCAATCATCTTCTTGGCGGCGCGGACCGTGTGCACCAAACCGCGCTCTTCAAGCTTGCGGATGATGAACGGCTCAAACAACGCCAACGCCATCTTCTTCGGCAGGCCGCACTGGTGGAGCTTCAGTTCCGGGCCAATGACGATGACCGAACGACCCGAGTAGTCCACGCGCTTGCCGAGCAGGTTCTGGCGGAACCGGCCCTGTTTGCCTCGCAACATGTCGGAGAGCGACTTCAGCGGACGATTGCCCGCGCCGGTGACAGCACGACCATGACGGCCGTTGTCCATGAGCGCGTCCACGGCTTCCTGCAACATGCGCTTCTCGTTGCGGATGATGACGTCGGGCGTCTTGAGTTGGAGCAGGTTTCGCAACCGGTTGTTCCGATTGATAACGCGCCGGTAAAGATCGTTCAGGTCCGACGTGGCGAACCGGCCGCCTTCGAGCGGCACCAACGGCCGCAGATCGGGCGGGATCACAGGCAGCACCGTCAGGATCATCCACTCCGGCCGCGCCTTGCTGCCGATGAAGCCTTGCACGAGCTTCAAGCGCTTGCTGAGCTTCTTGCGAACCTGTTTGCTCTTGGTGGTGTTGAGCTGGATTTCCAACTCCTTTGCCACCTTGTTGAGATCCACCTTTTGGAGCAGTTCGCGCACGCCTTCGGCGCCCATTTTCGCGACAAACTCTGCGCCGTATTGTTCCAATGCCTCGCGATATTCCATCTCGCTGAGGAGTTGCTTCTCTTTCAGCGGCGTCTTGCCGGCGTCAATGACGATGTAGTCTTCGTAGTAAATGACGCGCTCGAGCGCCCGCGCCGTCATGTCGAGCATCAGGCCGATGCGGCTTGGCAGACACTTGAAGAACCAAATGTGGCTGCACGCTACCGCCAACTCAATGTGACCCATGCGCTCGCGGCGCACGCGCGCCAGCGTCACCTCGACGCCGCAACGGTCGCAGATAATGCCACGATGCTTGATGCGCTTGTACTTGCCGCAGTTGCACTCCCAGTCGCGGGTTGGACCGAAGATGCGCTCGCAGAACAGGCCGCCCTTCTCCGGTTTCAACGTCCGATAGTTGATCGTTTCCGGATTCTTGACCTCACCGCGCGACCACGAACGAATCGCGTCTGGCGAAGCCAGTGTAATGCCGACGGAATCAAACGCTTCGGACTTTTCAAGGCCCAGCGCCCGCCGCGCCGCGTCGGTGGAGAGTTTCTCGTGAACGTCTTTGACTTGTTGAGCACTCATGGTTTTTGAGACCTATATTCTCGAAAGCTTTTCGCCGGTTACTATTCCTCGTCCTCGTTGATCGTCGCGGCCGCAGCGGCTGCAGCGGCGCTCACTTCCTCGGCAGGAGCCGGCGGCAACAGTTGGCCACCGTTCTTGCCGAGACGCACGTCGAGGCAGAGGCTCTGCATTTCCTTCACCAACACGTTGAAGCTCTCGGGGGTGCCGGCCTCCAGCGTATTATGCCCCTTGACAATGCTTTCGTAGATGCGTGTGCGGCCCGCCACGTCGTCGCTCTTGACCGTGAGCAACTCTTGCAGCGTGTAGGCCGCGCCGTAGGCTTCGACGGCCCAGACTTCCATTTCGCCGAAGCGCTGGCCGCCGTATTGCGCTTTGCCACCCAGCGGCTGCTGCGTGACGAGCGAATACGGACCGACAGCGCGGGCGTGAATCTTGTCCGCAACAAGGTGGCCCAGCTTCAGCATGTAGATGTAGCCAACGACCACTCGCTGGTCGAACGATTCGCCTGTGCGCCCGTCGTAGAGGGTGGTCTTGCCGTCTTCGGGCAGACCGGCCTTCTTCATCGCATCCTTGATCTCGCTCTCGATAATGCCGTCAAACACCGGTGACGCCACCGAGAAGCCGAGAATCTTGGCTGCCCAGCCAAGGTGTGTCTCCAGCACCTGGCCGACGTTCATACGGCTCGGCACACCGAGCGGATTCAGCACAATTTCCACCGACGTGCCGTCGGGCAGGAATGGCATGTCTTCTTCCGGCACGATCTTGGCAATAACGCCCTTGTTACCGTGGCGGCCGGCCATCTTGTCACCCACGCTGAGCTTGCGCTTGGAGGCAACATAGACTTTCACACGCTTGATGACACCGGCATCCACGTCGTCGCCGCTGTCAATGCGATCCAGCTGGCGTTCGCGTTCCAGTTCCAGCTCGCTGAACTTGTGCTCGAACTGGGAAATGATCTCGCGAATCTTGATGCGGATCGGTGACGGATCAATCTCAATGTGATCGTAATGCTCAGCCAGTTTGCGCAGGAGCGTCTTGGTGATCTTGCGGTTGGCCGGAATGATGATCTCGCCTGTTTCCGCATTGACCACATCGAGCGGAATCTTCTCGCCAAGCAGGATGTTGGAGAGCGCCTCGCTCAATTCTTCACGCAGCTCGGCGACACGATCCTTGTATTTGTCCTCGAACTGCTTCTTCTGCTTGCGCTGTTCGTTGGTGGAAAGTTTGGATGTTGTGCTGGTCTCCTTCAGAGGCGTCACCTTCACATCCATCACAATGCCACCCGCGCCGCTCGGCACGCGCAGCGAGGTGTCTTTCACGTCCGCCGCCTTCTCGCCGAAAATGGCGCGCAACAGACGCTCTTCCGGAGCCAATTCGGTTTCGCTCTTCGGCGTGATCTTGCCGATGAGAATGTCGCCCGGTTTGACTTCCGCGCCGACGCGAATGACGCCGTCGGGACCGAGGTTCTTGAGAGCTTCCTCGCCGACGTTGGGTATATCGCGCGTGATTTCCTCCGGACCCAGCTTCGTATCACGGGCGTTGACTTCGTATTCCTCAATGTGAATCGAAGTGTAAACGTCGCCCCGGATCAATTTCTCGCTGACGAGGATGGCGTCCTCGAAGTTGTAGCCATTCCACGGCATGAACGCGACGAGCACGTTGCGGCCAAGCGCGAGCTCACCGTTCTCGGTGCACGGACCGTCGGCAATGAGCTGGCCTTTCTTGATGTGCTGGCCCTTTTGGACAACCGGCTTCTGGTTGATGCAGGTGCCGGCGTTGGAACGCATGAACTTGCGCAATTCGTAAACCCACAGACCCTTCTCCGCGTCCGTCTTGAGCTTGCGCTTGCTTTCAGGCACCACGCCATCCTTCGTGATGATGATGCGCTGGCTGCTGACACTGGCCACCGTGCCTGCGTGTTCAGCGATGATACACGCCATGGAGTCGCACGCCACGCGGCCTTCGAGACCCGTGCCAACAAACGGCGCTTCGTTGACGAGCAACGGCACCGCCTGGCGCTGCATGTTCGCGCCCATCAACGCGCGGTTCGCGTCGTCGTGCTCCAGGAAAGGCACGAGACCGGCCGCCACGGAAACAAGTTGCTTTGGACTGACGTCCATGTAGTCAACCTTCTCCGGCTCCACCTCGATGAAATCCGCCTTGTAGCGGCAACTCACCGTCGCACCCGTAAAATGACCCCGGTTGTCCATGGGCGCATTGGCCTGCGCCACGACGAATTTCTCCTCCTGGTCGGCTGTGAGGTAGTCAATCTTGTCGGTCACGCGCCCCTTCTCCACCTTGCGATACGGGGTTTCGATGAAACCGAATTCGTTCGATTGCGCGTAGATCGAGAGCGAGCTGATCAAGCCGATGTTTGGACCCTCAGGCGTCTCAATCGGGCAGATGCGCCCGTAGTGACTCGGGTGCACGTCACGCACTTCGAACCCAGCGCGCTCACGGCTCAAACCGCCCGGTCCGAGCGCCGAGAGACGACGCTTGTGCGTCAGCTCGGATAGCGGGTTCGTCTGGTCCATGAACTGGCTGAGTTGGCTGCGGCCAAAGAAATCGCGGATGACGGCCGAGAGTGCCTTCGGATTGATGAGCTTCTGGGGCGTCATCTCCTCGGTGGTCGCGTCGAACAACGTCATGCGCTCCTTGACCAACCGCTCCGTGCGCGCGAGACCGACGCGGCACTGGTTGGCAAGCATCTCACCGATGGTGCGGACGCGGCGGCTGCCGAGATGATCAATGTCGTCCACGGAGCCTTCGCCCTTGCGGAGGCTGAGCAAATACTTGACCGCCTCGATGATGTCTTCATTGACCAGCACGCGCTGGTCGTTCTCGATGCCGAGACCCAGCTTCTGGTTGATCTTGTAGCGGCCGACACGACCGAGGTCGTAACGGCGCGGGTCGAAGAACAGCCGCTTGAGCAGCGCCTTCGCATTTGCGGCCGTCGGCGGATCGCCAGGGCGGAGGCGCTTGTAGATGTCCTTCAACGCTTCGTCGGCGCTCTTGGTCGGGTCCTTCTTGAGAGTCTTGATGACGACGCCGTCGTCGGGCGTGGTGTCGATGATCTTCGCTTTCTCAATGCCGGCATCCATCAACGCGCGGCAGACAGCCTTGCTCAGCGGATCGAAAGCGCGCGCGATAACAATCTGCGATGCCTTGTCCGTCGCATCGGCCACGAGCATCATGTTGCCGATGTTCTCCAGATCCTCGATATCCTTCAGCTTGACGTCAGAAATTTCATAGAACAGCTTGATGATTTCCTCGTCCGTGCCGTAGCCCAACGCGCGAAGGAATGTCGTCGCCAAAAACTTCCGGCGGCGACGCCGGCGGTCGAGATAAACATAAAGCAGGTCGGCGGTGTCAAACTGCACTTCCAGCCAGGAGCCGCGGTCGGCGATGACGCGGAAGCCATAGAGTACCTTGCCGTTCGGATGCACGGTGGACTCGAAACAGATGCCGGGTGAGCGATGAAGCTGGCTGACAATCACACGCTCTGCACCGTTGATAACGAACGTGCCTTGAGGTGTCATGAGCGGGATTTCGCCCATATAGACACTCTCTTCCAATCCCCCGCCGCTCTGCCGCTGGAGGCGGAAAACCATGTGCAACGCCGCAGAGAACGTCACGCCCTCCCGCTGGCACTCGAGCGCGTCGAGTTTCGGCTCGCTAATCGTGTAACGAACGAAGTCCAGCTTGACCTGGCCGTCGTAACTCTCGATCGGAAACACCTCTTTGAAGACGCCCTGCAACCCCACGGGTTTGCGCTTGTCCGGATCCAGATCCTTCTGCAGGAAGTCAACGTAGGGCTCCGTCTGAATCTCAATGAGATTCGGCGGCTCAATCGGCTCTACCAATTTACCGAAGTTCTTACGCTCTAGCATGGCTCTATGACCTCGTTACTGCCTTTTTACTGCGCTGCAACGTCTTTCTAGCCATCCGGCCAAAAAGACAAGACCAGCGATGCCGCCGCCCGCCTGTTCCTGACGAGCGGCAGCAGGCTGTCTATTACAACTTGTCATCCAGGACGCTCGCGCTATCGTGCAGCGCCTGATCCATCGCAATCTACTTGACCTCAACCTTCGCGCCAGCCGCTTCCATCTTCTTCTTGATGGCTTCGGCTTCATCCTTCGTGGCACCTTCCTTGAGCGGCTTGGGCGCGCTCTCGACCAACGCCTTCGCGTCGGCAAGGCCCAGACCCGGCACCACTTCGCGCACGGCCTTGATGCAGCCGATCTTGTTCGCGCCAGCGTTGGCCAGGATTACGTCAAAAGTGTCCTTGGCCGGAGCAGCCGCAGCGGCGGCAGCAGCGGGAGCAGCCGCGGCAGCCGCGACAGGCGCGGCGGCGCTGACACCCCATTCCTTCTCCAGCGTCTTGACCAGTTCCGCCATCTGCAGAACCGTCAGCTTGCTCAGTGACTCAATAATCGACTTCATTTCGTCTGCCATAGTTTCCTTTTCCGGTGTCGTCACCCGCGCGGAGCCCCGCGCGGCTTTGATCCCGATGGCCACCGGGATGACGATTTACCTGTTCTCGATCGTGTTTCTCTTTTCTTCTCTCTGCGCTTGGCCACGCGCAAAATGATGATTACGCCTTCGCCGGTTCGGCTGCGGGCGCTTCCTTGCCTTTCTTCTCTTCGTAAGCCTTGATGATCTGGACGAACTTCGATGCCGGCGCAGCCAGCACGCGCACCAGTTGGCTCTGCGGCGCGAGCAGCAGGCCCAGCAGTTTCGCCCGCAATTCCGGGAGACTCGGCAAGTCGGCGATCTCAATCACCTGCGCCGGCTGCAGCAACATCTTCCCCATCAGACCGAGCTTGATCTTCGGGCGTTCAAATTCTGCCACGAAAGTCTTGAGCACCTTGGCCGCGGCGGCAATTTCCTTGCCCGTGACCACGGCCGTCGGACCCGCGAGCGCCGTGTCAAGCCCCTCAATGCCACACTCCTTGCACGCAACGCGCAATACGGAGTTCTTCACAACATGGAACTCCCCACCCGCGCCGCGCAACCGCTTTCGCAATTCGTTGCCCTGCGCCACGGTCAGTTTTGTAAAGTCAACCAACAGTGCGAACGGCGATGTCTCGATCTGCTTGCGGGCGACTGCCGCTAGAATTTTTTTCTCCGGTCTCATGATGCTCCTAGGTCGTCAGAAATTCCTTGATGTCCAGTGTCAGGCCGGGACTCATCGTCGAGCTGAGCGTACAACTCTCAACATACCGGCCTTTGGACGTGGACGGTTTAGACTTGGTGACCGCCTCAATCACAGCCTTGGCGTTCTCGATCATCTGCTCCTCGGTGAATGACGCTTTCCCGAACAGCACGTGCAGGTTGCCAGCCTTGTCAATCTTGAACTCGACACGGCCAGCCTTGAACTCCTTGACAGCCTTGGCCACGTCGTCGGTCACTGTGCCGGTCTTGGGGTTCGGCATCAAGCCGCGCGGACCGAGCACACGGCCCAGTTTGCGCACCTCGGCCATTGCCTCCGGTGTCGCGATGGCGACGTCAAATTCAGCCCACCCTTCGTTGACCTTCTTGATGAGGTCCTGGTAGCCGACAAAATCGGCGCCCGCGGCCTTGGCCGCATCCTCGCCACCTTTGGTGAAGACCAGGATGCGGACCTTCTTGCCGCTGCCATGAGGCAGCGGGACGGTGCCGCGCACCATCTGGTCGGATTGCTTCGGGTCCACACCGAGCTTGAACGCCAGCTCGATGCTTTCGTCGAATTTGGCTCGCGGCACTTGCTTCAACAGCTTGACCGCCTCGGTCAGCGTGTAAGCCTTGGTGCGGTCCACCAGTTTAGTCGCGGCGCGATATCGCTTGCTTTGTTTTGCCATTGCTTTAACTCCGGGCAGCGGTGCTTGAAATTCCTAGTCCACAACGTCAATACCCATCGAACGCGCGGTGCCGGCGACCATGCGGAACGCCGCCTCGTCACTGTTCGCGTTGAGGTCCTTGCCTTTCATCTTCACGATCTCCATGACCTGCTTGCGCGAGACCTTGCCGACCTTGTTACGGTTCGGCACGCCGCTGGCCGTGGCGATGCCTGCCGCTTTCTTCAGCAGCACGGCCGCGGGCGGCGACTTCGTGATGAACGTGAATGACTTGTCCTGATAAACCGTGATAATGACCGGGATGACCAAGCCGGCCTGGTTCTTCGTGACGGCATTGAACTCTTTGCAGAACGCCATGATGTTGACGCCCTGCTGGCCCAACGCCGGACCCACCGGCGGCGCGGGATTGGCCGCACCTGCCGGAATCTGCAGTTTCACTTGACCTACAACTTTTTTCGCCATGGCTGTCCGTTATGTAAAAATGAATCTTATCCGTCTCTGCCGCGCCACTAGGCGCGCTCGACCTGGCTGTACTCAACCTCGACCGGCGTATTCCGGCCGAAGATCGCCACCGACACCTTCAGTTTGCCGCGGTCGGGATCGATTTCTTCGATCACGCCGGTGCAACTCAGGAACGGCCCTTCGGTGATCTTCACCTGATCGCCAACATCATAGTTGACTTTCGGTTTGACCTTCTCGCCGCGCTCCTGAATCTGTGCCAGAAGGCTATCCACTTCGTCCTTGCGCAACGGCACCGGACGATCGCCGCCGATGAAGCCGATGATGCCCGCTGTGTCCCGGATGAAATACCAGGGCTTCTCCATCAACTGGCCCTTTTCATCCAACAACAGCATGTTCACCAGCAAGTACCCGGGGAAGAACTTGCGCACGGTCGTGGTGCGCTTGCCCTTCTTGATCTCGGAAACCTTCTCCGTCGGGATCAAGACCTGGAAAATGAACTCCTGCATTTCCTCGGACTTGATCCGCTTGTCAATGTTCTCTTTGACCTTCTGCTCCTGGCCCGAGAGCGTATGAATAACAAACCACTGACTTTCCATAGGCGCCTTTAATAATCTCGCGTTACTTCAACCCCAAGGTTGTCAGGTGGCGGATGCTCCACGTGCCGGCAAAGTCCACGATCGCCACCGCCAGCGATAGCAGAGCCACCGCGACGACCACCACAATTGTGGAGTCGCGCAGCTCGAGGCCCGTCGGCCAGTTGCAGCGCTTCAGCTCGTCGCCGACCTCGCCTATGTAACCGCGTATTGCAAGAAACGGGTTTTTCACGATTCAATTCTCTCTGGCGCAGTGGCACGGCGGGAGGGACTCGAACCCCCAACCGTCGGTTTTGGAGACCGATGCTCTACCAATTGAGCTACCGCCGTAGCCTTGCCGGTCCGGACGCTCGCCAGAATCATCGAATCTCCAGCCACGCCCTATTTCGTCTCCCGGTGCATCACATGCTTTTTGCACCAACGACAAAATTTCTTAATTTCGAGTTTCTCTTTTTTCAGTTTCTTGTTGGCCGTCGTGCGGTAGTTCCGCCGTTTGCACTCTGTGCATGCCAAGGTTATTTGTTCGCGCGGCATTATTAGCTCCTGTGCCTGATGCAGACATCACGCGTGGGGGAGGAACAACACCCTCTGCCCGCGCGCGCTCTGACCGAGGACACTATTCGACAATCTCGGAAATACGACCCGCGCCGATGGTTCGGCCGCCCTCGCGGATTGCAAACCGTTGCGTTTTCTCCATGGCCACCGGGCTGATCAACTCAATGTCCACGCTGACGTTGTCGCCTGGCATCACCATTTCCACGCCCTTGGCCAGCTTCATCACTCCGGTCACATCGGTCGTGCGGAAGTAATATTGCGGCCGATAGCCGTCGAAGAACGGCGTATGGCGGCCACCCTCTTCCTTGCTCAACACGTAAACCTCCGCCTTGAACTTCTTGTGCGGCGTGATCGTGCCGGGCTTGGCCAGCACCTGGCCGCGCTCGACGTCGGTCTTCTTGATGCCGCGCAGCAGCACGCCAACGTTGTCGCCGGCCTGTGCGCTATCGAGAAGCTTGCGGAACATTTCAATGTCAGTCACGACCGTCTTCTGCGTCGGACGCAGGCCGATGATCTCCACATCTTCCATGCGGTTCATCTTGCCGCGCTCCACACGACCGGTCACGACCGTGCCACGACCTTCAATGTTGAACACGTCCTCGATGCTCATGAGGAATGGCTTGTCCAACTCGCGCTGTGGCTCCGGAACGAAATCATCCAACGCCTTCATCAACTCGGCAATCGAGGCCTCGCCAGCCGGGTCGCCGGCCATCGCCTTGGTTGCGCTGCCGCGAACCACCGGGGTCTTGTCGCCCGGGTATTCATACTTCGTGAGCAGCTCGCGAATTTCCACCTCGACCAGGTCCAGCAAATCCTTGTCGTCCACCAGGTCCACCTTGTTCAGATAGACCACAATGGCCGGCACGCCGACCTGGCGGCCCAGCAACACGTGTTCGCGGGTCTGCGGCATCGGGCCGTCAGCCGCGCTCACCACCAGGATTGCGCCGTCCATTTGCGCCGCGCCGGTGATCATGTTCTTGATGTAGTCAGCGTGACCGGGGCAGTCAATGTGTGCGTAGTGCCGCTTGTCGCTCTGATACTCGACGTGTGACACTGCAATGGTCACCGTCTTGGTATCGTCACGCACCGTGCCGCCCTTGGTAATGTCGGCGTAGGAAATACGCTGCGCCAAACCTTTGCGGGCCTGAACCTCGACGATGGCTGCCGTCAAGGTGGACTTGCCGTGGTCAATGTGTCCAATCGTACCGACGTTCACGTGCGGCTTCTCTCGCTTAAATGATTCCTTTGCCATTGTATCTCCTGCTCTTTTCGCTCTGCTTGTTATTTCTAATTCACGTTTGCTGTCAAACTGGAGCCTGCGATCGGGATTGAACCGATGACCTCGTCCTTACCAAGGACGTGCTCTACCAACTGAGCTACGCAGGCATCAGTTCAACCGCATCCAAAATCGCCCGCGCACAAGCGATTTTACCGTCCATCGCTTGCCGAGAAAAAAAGAAAAAACACCGCCTCGTTTTGCTCCTTGCGGGATCCAAAACGCACCGCGGGCTTAACTCTCTTTTTACTCGCTTCTTATCGCAACTCACGCTGCCACATCTTCTAGTGCAACGCGGCCCGCAATACTAACGAAATTCTCGCTTCTGTCAATAGTGTGTTGACATTTTTTTCAATCCACCCTGGAGAATCGGCCCCCGCCCGCAAGGAATCTCACACCCTGTGGCCCAATCTCACACCAACTGCCAGCCGATGCCCCCTCAGAAACTCCTCCGCGTTCATCCGCCGGCCGCCCTCAACCTGAAGTTCGCGAATCACCAGAGTCCCCTCGCCCGCGGCAACAACGATCCCGTTTCTGTCCGCTGCCATCACCGTGCCAACAGCTGCGTTTGCCGCCGCCGATTGCGCTTCCAGCGCAGCCGACCATATCTTCAGCACGCGCGGGCCGGATTCCGCCGGCAGAAAGGTGAATAGTCCCGGCCATGGCGTGAACGCCCGCAGGCGATTCCGAATCTGCCGCGCCGCTTGAGACCAATCCACCAAGCCGTCCTCCTTTTTGATCTTCGGCGCGTAGGTCACTCCCTCGCCCGGCTGCGGCGTTGGCCGAAGCGTGCCGTCGGCGATCCCGGCCAGCGTCTTCATCAGCAGTCCCGCGCCGAGCGCGGCGAGTTTGTCGTGCAACGATGCCGCATCATCTGCCGGATCAATCTCCACCCGTTCCCGCAACAACATCGGTCCACTGTCCAACCCCTCGTCGATCAACATCGTCGTCACGCCGCTGAACTCATCCCCGGCCAGCAGTGCCGCCTGGATTGGCGACGCGCCGCGCCAACGCGGCAGCAATGACCCATGGACGTTGACGCAGCCGAACCGCGGCAGGTTCAGCACGTCCTTTGGCAAAATCTGCCCGTAGGCCACGACCACCATCAATTCCGGCGCGAGTTCGCGAAGTTGCGCCACCGCTTCCGGCCGCCGGATCTTCTCCGGCTGAAACACCGGCAGGCCGTGCTTCAACGCCAGCGTCTTGATCGGCGGTGGCGTCAACTTCTGCTGTCGCCCCACCGGCCGGTCTGGCTGCGTCACAACGCCGACGACCTGGTGGTCGCGCGCCGCGACGAGCGCCTCCAGACAAGGCTCGCCGAAATCCGCTGTTCCCATGAAAACAATTCTCATGATTCACATGAATCAATACCAGAACCCGCCCGTCGCCGCGAAGAAACAAATTCGCTTGCCTCGGCAATCCGCCCCAACCTTGCGCTGCGCCGCCAAATACTCCATGCTTCCGCTCAATCCTATGACGACACCGACGTCCAACCCTCCTGTCGATCGCGATCAATTTGTGAAGGCGCTGTTGAACAACGTGCTGGCCGAGCGGCGCAACGCTGAGATCTACGACTACCTCGCTTCGTTGGAACGCGACCCGCACCGCAGCACCGTGCTGAAGAGGATGGCGGAGGCCGAAGCCAAACACGCCGCCATTTGGACGCGCAAATTGAAGGATCTCGGCGTCGAGCCGCCCCCGGCTGCCGCAGGGCATTGCAGCACTTGGCGCAAGTGGCTTTACCGCCAGCTCGGCGTGGACGCTGTCGTGCGCCGCATGGAACAGGAGGAGGAAGTGGGCATCGCCGTTCAGCTCGCTGAACTCAAGAGTCTCGGCGACAACCAGACGAAACAAATCGCCGAGGAAATCGCCGAAGAAGAGAGCAGCCACGGCCGCATTCTCAACGCGATGCTTCAGGCGCCGCCCAGCCCCACCGATCCTCGCGGCCGGCTCAGCATCCTCATCAAGCATGAACGGCATCACGCCACCGGTGGCTGGCTCGGCAGTGCCATCTACGGCATCAACGACGGCCTCGGCGCGGTCTTCGGTATTGTCAGCGGCATGGCGGGCTACGGAGCGCAGAGCGGTATCGTTCTCGCCTCAGGTCTCGCCGGCATGATCGCCAGCGCGCTCTCGATGGGTTCCGGCGCGTGGCTCGCGGCCAAGTCACAACGTGAAGCATTCGAGGCAGAAGTCACCCGCGAGCGTCGCGAGATCGAGATGAACCCCGCTGAGGAGCGCGAAGAACTGGAACTGATGTATCAATTGAAAGGTTTCTCGGAAGAGGAAGCGAAGATGCTCGCCAAGCGAATGGCCGAGAATCCGGAACACCTGCTTGAAACAAAACTCCACGAGGAGCTCGGCCTCTCAGAAGGCTCCTTCCCAAACCCGTGGTTGTCAGCCATCTCCGCCGCCGTCTCCACCATGATCGGCGCGTTCATCCCGGTGATCCCGTTCTTCTTCACCAGCGGCATGACAGCGGTCGTCTGGTCGCTCGGCATCAGCATCGCGGCTCACTTCATCGTGGGCGCGGCCAAGACGCTCGTCACAGGCCTGAACTGGTTCAAGAGCGGCATGGAGATGACCATTGTCAGCATCATCGCCGCCGCCGTCACCTACGGTTTTGGTTATTTCTTCGCTGGCCACGGACAAGCAGTGGGACGCTGATATCCATGTAGCCATGTGACGCTCGAACATCGAAATACCGGGAAACCGTTTGAACCTGCGCTAACGGCTCGACGTTCCGCCAACCCGGCATTCCACTTCCCCTACTCCAGCTTCGGCCCCTCGATCCGCTCGCCGCGTTGCTGGCGGGCCTGATCGGCCACATCGAACGTCCCATAGAAGAGCGCGTTCGCATCCATCCACGTTGCCAGCCGATCAGCATCGTCGCGCGATAACGCCACGCTATGGTGGCCTTGTTGAAGCATCTTCATCAACGGGCTGCCGCGCGCGCCGAAGAAGCCGGGCTGCGACAACGGCTCGCTGTTGACGACACGGAAATCGCCCGGCTTGCCACCCCACGAGGAGAACGACACGCGCTTGATCAGCGCGTTGTAAGAAACGCTGTAATGACCCTGCGCCTCTCCGGTAAGCGCCACTTTGCCCGCGGGTTTCGCACCGCCGTGACATGAGACGCAATGTTTATCGAGCACCGGCTGGACGAGGAGCGGATAACTCAGCGGCTTCGAACCGTCGGGACCGGGCATGATCGTTGACGGCGGTCGTGTGCGCGCAATCGCCGTGCGGTGCGATGAGGGGGTGCTGCTGCGCTGTTCGTGACAACCGACACACGAGACGCTCTCGCCCGGCTGGAGATAGGTGATGCTCCGCATCGTCTGCACTGACTGTCCATGCTCATCCAACGCCTGGAATGCCAGCGCGATTTTGGCCGGCGCACGGAAATACGCCGAGCCATCCGCCTCGACCGGCACCGTGCCGAGCACCTGCTTGCCCGGCGACGCGTTGGCCACGCCGACCGACGGCGTGTTGATGTGCGGCGTCGTCTTCGGCAGGACTTGGACGACGCGAAGGCGCGTGATACGCACATCCGTCAACCGCGGCCATGCGTTGTAAACGTTTTCGAGGAAGAAGATGCCGTCACTGGACGCATGAGGAGATCTCGACGATCCGGATTCCTTTTTCTTCGCAGCCTCTGCGAGCAACGGAAGCGCGGGCGGCTTCGGGCGTGCCCGCAACGGCACGGGCCAGAGGCTGCAAATGTCCGGGTCGCGATAGAGCAGTTCCTTGTTCCCGAACGCGTCCACGAAGTAGAGGCCGAACATGTTCGCCGGATTCGCGCTCGGTTCGCCAATCAACGGGTCGTAACTATAGGCTGCAAGGAAGTATTTCTCCGACAGCGGCCACGGCGAGCGATAACAGTGGCCCGGCCAGCGTACCGCCTCCGGTGGCACCGGCGACGGTCTCGCCCCTCCCCCCGGCGCCCGCCAGAATGCCGGCTTGGCCGTGCCGTGCGACACCGGCTCTTCACTCTCCGGGAACAAAGCGTCCGGCGTCAGCCGCGTGATCGAATCGAGACCGTCCACGCCGCGCTTCACATCGAGCAGAATAATGGAACCCGCCGTCATCGCGTGATGCGCCGCCGCTGTGGCCATCACACGGCTCGATCCTGGCACCGCCTGCGCTTCCCACACACCCACGGGATTCAGCGTGTAGTTTCCGTAGAACGCCCGCACGTCCGTGCCATCCGGACGAACGCTCCAGAGCTGCTGATAATGCACGGCGTTGCGGTCCACGTAGTCCCAGCGCGTGTAGATGACGCGCCCGTCGTTAAGCACCGCCGGGTCCCACTCATGCGTCTCATGAAACGAGATCGGATGCGGGTCGGAGCCGTCGCCGTTCGCCAGCGCCAAAGTGTAGGTCGGGCACGGCCCGCGCCCGCAACGATGGAAGCCACCCCGCCGCGACGAGATAAAGATGATGCGCCCGTCCGGCAGATAGCGCGGAGCAAAATCGTCAAACGGCCCATCCGTGAGCTGGCGCAGCCGCGAGCCGTCGCTCGCCATTTCGTAGAGATGGTAATGATAATTCGCGTGCTCTTCGCGATTCGTCGACGCCTTGTCCACCTGACAATACGCAAACATCACGCGCTTGCCGTCGTAAGACACATCCGCGTGCTGAAAACTGCCGACCTGTAACGAGTCCTTCGCAAGCTGCCGGCAGCGCATCGTCCGGCCCGGTTCATCCAGCACAAACATGCCGCCTCCCGGCCGCGCACAACTGCCGTAGTATTGCGTGAGCTGGTGGCTGAACATGCTCGGCACCTGCTTTACAAACAGCAGCGGTCCCGTCTTCGCCAGCGGATTTCTGAAGACAATCTGCCGCCGCAACTCATGCACCCGCCGCCAGAGCTGTTCCCCGCGCGTCCCCTCCTCCTTCGCAGCCACCATCGCCTGCCATTCCTTGCGCAGTTCCTCCCAACGCTGTGGCAAATCGCCCAGAGCCGCCTTGGCCGATTGCAGGTCGCGCAACAACGCATCACCCCGCTCGAACAACCGAGAGATGGCCTCCTCATACTTAGCGGGATTCCGTTGTGTCCCGATGCCGTCCTGCTTTCGCCAGTCCTGCTCAATCATCTCCCGTTCACTCACCGCGACAGCCCGCGCGGGCAGTGCGATGGAAAAACAGACAATGATCCCCAACAGGAGTCCCAAATTGATCGCACGTCGTTGGTAGCGCGTCATGCCCGCAGACTACAACGCCCCGCCGCCGAACGCTAGACGGATTTCAGCGAACCTGACGCCTCAGTGCATCATCTCTTCGAGCACCTTACGATCCGTGCCGAGATTACTGGCTTCGCCCAACACCTTCTCCTTCTTCGCGAGGAATTGCTCGTATGTGGATCGGGAAATCGTTGTCGGTTGGTGCATCAACTGGTTTATCGTCGAAACGTATTCGGTGATCGCCAGTTTCAAGTCTCGCGTTTTCGGATGTATCCGGAACTGAAGCCCGGCCAACCGCGCAGACAGCGTCTTGATTACGTCATCTGGCACCTTCCTCAGCGCGAAGCGGTGATGGGCCTTTGGATCCGGGTCTTTGCTCAGCAATCCAGCCAGCAGGGGTGTTGCGGCCGTCCATATCTCATCCAGAGAGGTTCTCAGCGACAGCGTCGGTGCAAGCTGGTTGTTAGCCGCCCGTAACATGAACTCCGCCGACAGATGATTCGGCGCCAGCCGCAATATCTCCCGCAGCGATTGATACACCCACGTATTGCGCAAGGCCGCCGCTCCGGCGTTCTGGCCGAGCCGAGACTGAACTTCAGCAAATAGCGAGACGGCACTTGCCAGATTCGTTGCGCGATCCACACGCGCCAGTGCCGCCGCCTCGTCCAGCGTGGCGACTGAGAATATCTGGGCGCTCCAAAACATCGCCGGCGAATAGAGGACTGCCAGATCGTTAAGGTCTTCCTTGTTTGTATCGGGCACGGCGATGATCCTGCAGTTCTCCAATACCGCGCCGCGAATCTTCTCCGCCACTGCGCCCACTTCACGAATTTTCCCATCCACTGTCACGTCGCCGGTCATGGCGTAGCCAGGATCAATTTGCATTCCGTCCAGCAGCGACAACAGCAGCACCGAGAACGCGCCGCCTGCGGAACCGCCTGCTTGCTTGGTGTATTTGTTGGCGTAGCTGAAGCGGACCTTGCAGCCCCACTCCCATGTCGGATAGCGCAGCTTCAACAACCGCTCGGCCTCCTGCATCGAAATTCTCGTATCCTTCGCAACATCAGCCACGAAGTCGCACACCTTGTCGCGGCTGCTGCCGCCGCGCTCAACAGTGGCAATGATGTCTTGGGCGCTGCCGGCTCGCATACCGGCCCGGGTCTCAATGACATAAAGAGCCTTGATGCTGCTTTGGTTGCGAGCAAACTTGCCGGCTTCCTTCTGCGCGCCAGGCTGCGTATTGGCAGCGACCGGCGGCGGTTGTTCGGATGAAGGGCTTGCCGACTCACGCAGAGGTTTTCCCTTGCCCGTGACCTCCACGATCTCGATCTTCTCGAAAACGAAAGAGGCTCTGGAGCATCCAATGCCCAGGAGTTGACGATTTGGAAGTTCCCAGTAAGAGCCAATGCTGACGTCGGTAAAGTCGGTCTTCCACTCCGTGATTTGTTTGCCATCCATGAAGGCTGTCAAGCCGTTCTTCCGAACCTTCACAAGTGAAGTGAATGAGCGACCAGATGCGAAGCCAAGAGTGGTGTGCTTTGCTGTCGGATTGTTTGCGGCATAGATGCCTTTGCCCCCAATCAGTTCAAACCCGTAAAGTGTGTCGTCTTTGGTGCCCATTATCCAAAGAGCGGCGTGCTCATTATGTGGCAGGAACTGCAGCGCATATCCATTTCCCTGCCTGCGACTGAGAACGATTCGGTAGTCGTATTCTTCCGGCGGTTCGTAAGGAATCATTAATCGTGAGCGTCCACCGAGTTCCGATACCAACTTGCCGTTCTGCATCGTCCATTTCCCATCAACTGCGTCCCTTGTCGGATCAATCAGCGGCATCAAGTTGATGACATGCGACGATGTGGCATCGCTGACTGTTGTCTGGGCAACGTCTGTCGCGGGATGAGCCAGCAGCAGCGCGGCTGCGAAGGCGGAGAGGCGGACTCGGTTCATGATTTCCTCCGTGAGTTTGCGTGGTGGATTATACGGCATCGGTCAGCGATGACAAGGTCGCGTTAGAGAGATGTTTTGTCGGCCCGTTAAACGCGCTGACGGCGCGAAAGATGAAGGGGAAAAGCTTCCGCGCGTTTCACGTGTTCATCGGACGACCTTCCATTTCCCTTCAACCGCCTTCGGACGACCAGAGGCCGCGGATTTTTGCGCGCGCGTCGGCCTCCACTTTCGCGCCTCCCCTGCCCCCTGACGGCGGCTTGGGCAGCGTCAGCGTCACTTGCTCGAACAGTGCGCGCACGTCGTTTGGAATGAAGCGAGTAAGTTGTGCATAACTATGGCGGTCACCAAGTGCATGCTTGTCGGCGTAGTAGCGCAACGGAAAGCAGACGTAGAGCCAGTTCCGAGCGCGCGTCATAGCGACGTAAAGCAGCCGCCGCTATTCCTCGATCTCGACGGCGTTGCCGGTGGTGAGGTCGCTCGGGATGACGCCGCCGGTGGCATGAATCAGAAACACCACGTCCCACTCGCAACCTTTGGCAGAGTGAATGGTGCTGAGGGTCAGCCAGTCCTCATCCTTCACCGGCGCACCCGCCCAATCGCTCGTGCCCGACCTCAGGCAATCGTCACGCTTACGGGTTGCGCTGGTAAAGAACCCGTCGCAGCCAGCCGGCGTCGAGACCGGCGGCGTTGGCGCGGTTCTTTGCATACGTCCACGTCAACCGATGCGTCCCCGACGGGATGCTGAACGTCAGCGTCTGCCAGTCCACTTCGCCAGAGAGGCGGCCGGGTTGGTCCTCGCCGTCAATGGAGAACGTCAGGTAGTCGGCATCCGCTTCCGACGACACCTTCCATTGGAAGATCAGCGTCCCCGGTCCTGTCACCGTCGTTTCCACCCAGGACACGTTCAGGTGGCCGATGCTGCCGCTCCACGCCATCAAACTACCATCCAGCGCCGTCGTTGCCGTCCACACTGCGTCGCCGTCCGTGTTCCACACCAACTCCGGCGCGCCCAACGCCTCGCCCATCGTCACCGAGCTGACACTGCTGTCGGCCGTTGCCGCTAACGCCGTGCTCAGGAGCGTCACCAGCGAGTTTGCACCCGAATCCACGCTGTTCAGCGGCACGGTATGCGACAACATGGTCTTGACCACTTGCATGTCGGCAATGTTGATGAGGCCGTTGAGGTTGACGTCGTAGAGGAAGTTGGTCGCCGACACCGATGAGGCGAGCTTGAACTTGATCACCTGCATGTCGGCGATGTTCACCGTCCCGCTCTGGTTGGCATCGCCATAGAGACTGCGAATCTTTACCGCGTTGGTGCCCACCAGCGCGTTGCCCGTCAGGTCGCTGAGGCCGTTAAGCACCACCGTCACCTTCGATTGATCCACCGCGTTGGTCAGATTCAGCGTCAGGTTGCTGCTCAGGATGCTCGCGCTCACATACGTTGCGTTGGTGAGTGTGAACTCGCTGGCGTCGAGCGTGCCGTCGGCGGCCATCATTTCCTTGTTGAACGTGAACAGTAATTGGGCTGGCCCGCCCTTGCGCGGTTCCACCGTCGGGTTGACGGCCGGATTGAGGTTCAGCGTATGATTGATTGCGCCCGCCGCGCTATGGGT
>JACRJX010000028.1 GCA_016235595.1 Verrucomicrobiota bacterium | reverse complement strand
CTTTTAGGTAGGTTGCCCACGTGTTACGCACCCGTTCGCCGCTGAAACCCACGAATATTGCTACCCGCAGATTCCCGCTCGACTTGCATGTCTTAACCACGCCGCCAGCGTTCGTTCTGAGCCAGAATCAAACTCTCCGTAGTAAATTTCATCCTCAACCCTTTCGGGCTGGGTTTGATCTCTTACGAAGAACACATCCCGTGGCTCGGTCACCATCATTGTTGCTAAAACAAGAGATGACTGATTCGGAATGTGATTTTGGCCGTCCCGGTCACGCTTGCTATGGACCGGGACTCAAAGATGCTCCGAGTAATAAAACCCGGAGCGGGGCTCTCGCACGTATCGCACAATTCAATTTTCAAAGACCATCGTCGCCACGCAGGCGACCGCTTCGGGGGAATAGCCTTCCCACGAAATGAATCGGGGAAGCACTGCTAAAGAACTACTCTACTGCCCGAAAAGCGTGCGCACTATATGGATGAGACCCATACTCGTCAACACCCAAAATGATTTTTTTCAAAAATTCTGCAGCGTTCGTTTTCGCCGCTGTTTTCAGGCTAAATCTAGCACCTTTCACGTTCTTCGCCAGCGCCATCTGCATTTTTCTTTTGCGGTCCCGACGCAAATTCCTCACATCCAGCCCTCTCGACGCGCTCAACTTCAATCTGGAATTGCGCGTCGTCAGCCCGTATAAGCAGGACTCAATTCCATGATCACGAAGTTCTGGCTCTATACAACCATCGGACTGCTGGCGCTCGCCTCGTGCGTGTTTTCCTTGAGAAATGAACTGGTTTACGACGATGAGCGCGCCATCCGCGAAATGCGCGGCGTTGCAAGCCTCTCAGACGTTCGCGGGTTCGCCTCCCAGCTGGCGCCGCTGCGGCAAATCACACTCGCCGTTGACGCCGCCATTCGCAATACGGACGACCTTGACTACCACGCGATGAACCTGGTCTTTCACGCGCTGACCGCGCTTGTGCTGCTTGCGTTATTGCGGAGGTTGCTCGACCGCTCGCCGGCAGCGCTCTGGGCGGCGGGACTGTTTGCGCTGATACCCATCAGCGCAGCGGCGGTTGGCGTGGGGGCGCATCGCAGCGAAATCCTTGGCGCCTTGATGATGCTCCTCTCATGCCTCGCGTGGTTCCGACCGCAACGCGACTGGATCGCGTGGACGGTCGGCGGCATTTTCGCCGCGCTGGCCGCAGTGGAAACTTCGATGTCCCTGCTGCTGCCGCTGCTGCTGCTCGCCCATGATCAACTGCTTCTTCAACAGTCGCCAAAGCGCGCGCAGGCGCAATGGGTGGAAGCGGCCGCTGTCGCGCTGGCGGTGTTTGCGATCCATGCCGTTCATCTCTCGTGGGTCAGCGCCAGCGCTGCATGGACGCCGGAAAGCTGGGAGACGCTGCCCGCCTGGAGCGATGTGCCGATCCGTTTGCTGCGCGACTGGCCGGCGGGCGTCTTCGTTGCGCTGCGCTGGCTGGCGTGCCCCCTGCCCTTCATCCAAGACCACGGCCTGACGCCGTCGTCGTGGTTCGTGACGCTCGCCGGCCTTGCCACGCTCGCCGCGCTCGGTGCGCTCATCCGCTCACAGGCGCGTCAACAACCGCGGCTTGCTTTTGGCGTCGCGTGGCTGCTCGCGGGCTGCGCCGTCGCCGCGCTCAACGTCTTCCGCTACTGCTACGGTGCGATTCATGAAAGCGAGCTCTACGTGGTCGCACCGGGACTCTGCCTGCTCGGCGGCATCGCCATCGATCGGCTCTGCAAATTCGACCGCAACTCCACACGGCTTTGGGTGGAAATCGGCGCGCTCGTGGCCGTGGCTCTGACCCTCGGCGCCTGGTCCAACTGGCGCACGTATCAATTCGGTTCGGAAAGACGCATGCTGATCACCACACTTTCAAACCATCCCGACTCCGGTCTGTGCCACCTGTCCCTGGGCCGGCATCTTCTCGGAGCCTCGATCCGTTCCACCAAAAAGAGTGCCACATACGCCCTGGCCGAACGCGAGTTTGAGAAGGCAAAAGAGCTGAATTGGAACTACTACGAAACCTACGGCAACCTCGGCGAGATGGCCATGCACAAGCGGGATTACACGCGCGCCGAGGCCTGCTATCGGCAGGCGCTGGCGTTGCGCCCAAACGGCACCGGCGGCCGGCTGCGTCTGGCCAACGCTCTCCACGGCCAGAGACGGTACGCTGAAGCGCGCGAAATTTACCAGCAATTGCTCGAAGAGAAGCCGAACGTCATTGATCTCTACCGGCTCATCGCCATCACCTACGAGTCCGAGAACCGGTATGCCGAAGCCAAACCGTTTCTCCAACAGGCCATACGCCTGACCGAAGAATCCCGCCGGAAGGCTTTGGAAGCTCAAAGCAAGATCGCCGAGCCGGCTGCCACCGCACCACCCGTCATCACTCTGCCTGTCACTCCCGCGCAGCAGACGAATGTTGTGCGCCGCAGCAGGTAGCCGTTCTCCCGGTCACAGCTTCACCGACGGCGCCTGCCGTTCGATGGCGGTTTCGATTTCGAAGAAATCCGCCGTCTGAAACCCGAACGCGTTGGCAACGAACATCGATGGCACTGTCTGGCAGCGCGTGTTGAGGTCGCGAACGTTGGCGTTGTAGAATCGTCGCGCCGCCTGAATGCGATCCTCCGTGTCCACCAGCGATTGCTGGAGCTTCAGGAAGTTCTGATTCGCCTTCAGTTCCGGATAGTTCTCCACCACTGCAAAGAGCGACTTCAGCGCCTGCACCAGATGATTTTCGTCCACCGCCTGGCTCGACGGCCGGCCTGTCGAGGCCACCGCCGCCGCGCGCGCCTGTGCCACCGCCTCGAACACGCCGCGCTCGTGCGTTGCGTAACCGCGCACCGTCTCGACGAGGTTTGGGATGAGGTCGTAGCGCCGCTTGAGTTCCGTGTCCACGTTCGACCAGCTTTCGCCCACGAGATTGCGCAGGCGAACGAGGCCGTTGTAGATCGCGATGAAAATGAACAACGGCGTGGCGACAACAACGGCTGCGACAATGACGGGCAGGAAGTCGATATTCATGATTGCGCTCGTTCGCGGAGTTTATCGAACAGGTAATTCGGGAGTCCTTCGGCGAGGCTGCGCGCCAGGTCCAGCGCCGCGCCGAACGTCTCCGGCGTCCATGTCTGCTCGTCGAAGATCAGCACCGCCGCGCCGTTGAACTCGATGTGCCGGAACGGGCTGGCCATCAACCGCTGCATCGTCTGCGCGTTGATGATGTCGAAGGCGATCTCGCGGTTCTCGGCCTTCACGTGAAACTCGCGGTTGAACTCCGCGCTCTCAAACTCCAGATCGTGACAACCCACCAGATGCGCGGCCTTGTCGAGGAAGTTCTCCGGCCGCAGCCAAAGCGCTGGCACCGGGTAGCTCAGTTCCACAATCGCCGCCGAGCAGTAGGTGGTCTGCTCGTGCCGCTCCGTGTTGCCCTTGCTGTCAGTGCTGTAGGTGACCGTGGTGTATTGGAAATCGCACGCGCAGTAGCTGTGGCCCTCGACCGCTCCGCGGATCACATTGGAGGCATAGTTCGAGTCGCCGCGCTGGAACAGCTCGAACTGCGCAAATGTGCCGGGCACGCCAATCGGGTCTTCTGGATGGAACGCCAGCCCGCGCGCTGCCGCCAGTTGCGCCAGCGCCTGTCGCCGCTCCTCGGCGCGTTTGGCCGACAGCCATACCAGGAAGCCAATCACCGCGCCGACCACCAGCACGAAGAACCAGAACACGTTATTGTCCAAGCCCACGCCGAACGTGTAGCAGCCAGCCGGGCTATTTGCGAACCGAAATCACAGCGGGCACCGCCAGTCGTTTCAGTCCGACCAGCGACAGGACATAGAGAGCGCCAGCTATCACCAGCAGCCATTGGTAACCGACCACCAGCGAGAGATATTCCAGCAACCCGCCCAGCACAGCGCCCGCGATGTTGGCGCCGAACGCCAGCTCAGGCGAGTTCGAGTTTCGAAATGAACAGGCAAAAATCACACCGGCGAAAAGAATCGGCAGACACATCACCACCGCTGACTTGGCGACTCGCAGCGCAAAAATATCCGTCAGAAACCAGTCGAGTGGGACGCAAAGATTGACGGCGAGAGCGAGAGCCAATCCCACGTAATATGGCAACATGCGTTGCGGGCGCGCGAGCAGGACGTAAAGATTCGCCAGCAGAATCATGGCGAGGATCGCCGCGAAGACGATGGAATTGACCAACCACGTGGAGCCGAACAACTGCGCCGCCTGGGTCACGCTCTTCGTCTCGATGAGCATGAAGCCGGCACCGAGAAAGAAGAAGTGCGGGTTGACGCCGCGAAGCGTGCGAACGGGGGCAAAGACCGCCAGCAAGCCGAGCGAGAGGCAGAGCATCAGCGCCAGACCGCGCCAGTTGTGCGCCGGGATGCGCGGCTCGCGCAGGTAGAGAAATGGCCAGTCATCGTCAGGCTGTCTCCAGGTTTGCGTCTGGACCAGTTTCGCCGGCTTGAGGCGCACCGCCTCGGCGTCCGCCATCGCCTTATTGCCGGCCAGATCAGCCACCGTCGTTGTGAAGCCGTTGATCTTCTGGTGGAGGCCCGGGTTTTGATTGAAGAACAGGAAGCCTCCGCGGTCGTTGAACTGCCGTCTGATCGGACTGATCGCATCGGCGGCGCCGCCCAACAGCATCGCCATGTGCATGCCCTCGCCTTCGCTGTCGCGAATCTCGTCGCGCACCGGCAGCGAGAACAGGAGCGGCTCACAATCAAAGCTGCTGCGCATCATTTGATGCAACCGCGCAACGATCCAACCCTGGCGGTAGAAGTTGTAGGCTGCAAAGACGCCGCCGGGTTTCAAATGCTTCGCAACATCCGCGAATGCCTGGCGGGTGAACAGGAAGTTCTCCAACCGGATGCTGGAAAAGCTGGAGTGCAACGTCAGCGAGTCCACGAGCGCATAGACGATCAAATCATATTGCCGGTGGGTCGTGCGCAGGAAGGAACGGCCATCATCGATGATGATCCTCACACGCGGGTCGTCGTAAGGCCGGTTGGGATGATATTGGCGGCCGAGCCGCGCGATGGCGGGGTCGATCTCCACAGCGTCAACGTGTGTCGCGCCTTGCGCCAGTCCGTGGGCCACGTCGTTTCCCGAACCCGCGCCGATCACCAGCACATCGCGAATTGGCGGCAGCCCGGCGTCACGCCTCAGCAGGTACGGAATCGCGTAGGCGGTGGCCGCCTTGGTGCGGTCCACCATGCGTTGGTGCGAGAGATCGTTGACCGAGATGTCCCGGGTCCCCGGTGTGTAACGAATGGAGTAATAAGGAGACCAGTGAAAGGCGCTGTCCCTTACGCGCCAGCCCGCCGCGCCAATCGCCACCAGCACGGCAACCAGCAGCGCCGCTTTGGAAATCGTGAGCCGCCCCGAGGCTCGCAGGAAGTAAACCACGCACGCCATCCCAGCAGCGAACCAAGCCACCGGCGGCAACTCCCAATAAGCCATCACTCCAAACCCTGCGATGCCCGCCAGGCTGCCTGCGATGTTGATGGTATAGGACTGGATGCGATTCTGGATCGCAACGAGCTTGTTCCCCAGAACCTGGCCAAGCGCCACAAACCACAACGCGATCAGCACAAAAAACACACCCACCAACAATTCGACCGGGACGACGAGCTTCGCGGTCGTCGGTCCAGTGAGTTCGGTGCCGAAGTAAACAAGCTGCGGACTGTGTTGATTGCCGACATCCACGCTCGCCAGCCATGCGCTGCCCATCGCCGCATAGACCGCCATCGCCGCCGCGCACGTCGCGGCCATCAACGCCGGCAGATGCCCCAAAAGTTTCCACCGGCCATCGCATGCCAGACATCCGACCGACATTCCGACAAACGCCGCCAGCAATACTGTGTTGGTGAAGAACGTCAGCGAAAACACGTAGGCGGGAAACCAGCGGATCGCCGCCAGTTCCAGAAACAGAATGGCGAAGCTGATCAGGAACAAGTCGAACCGCGCGCGCGCTGGCGATGACGATGGCAATGACTGCCCGGCTGTCGTTCGCCGGGACACCATCCACGCCAACAGGCTGACGACCGCGCCACCCGCCAGACCAAAACACCAGAACGTGTCATGATCAAAACCCATGCCGGACCTTTAGCAAGCCGACGCGCCAATTGCGAACCGAAATCGCCAGTGATAGGCTCCCTGCATTGTGGACATCTTCACCATCGGTCACTCGACGCATCCGCTGGAGGATTTCGTAGCGCTGCTAAAGACGCACGGTATCGAAACCATTGCAGACGTCCGCACCGTCCCGAAATCACGCTACAACCCTCAATTCAACCAGGACAACCTCGCCCGCGAACTACCGCGCGCCGGCATCCGCTACGTTCATCTCAAGGGTCTCGGCGGACTGCGCCAAGCGCGGCCCGACTCAACAAACACGGGTATGAAGCAAGACTTTCGCGGCTACGCCGATTACATGCAGACGGAGGCGTTTGACGCGGCGTTGGATGGACTCATCGAGTTGGGCGCACAGAGCCGCACTGCCGTCATGTGCGCTGAAGGCGACCCGGCGCACTGCCACCGCAACCTGGCGGCGGACGCGCTCACTGCGCGCGGCGTCACGGTGCTCCACATCTCCAGCCGCAAGAGCCTCATCCCCCATAAGCTCACGCCGTTCGCCCATGTCGAAGGAACGCGCGTGACCTATCCCGGGTCACAGCTCAATCTGTTCTGACCCGGCAAACGCCCCCCCACCCACAGCATCCCAGAACTTTTCCCGTTCCCTTCGAGACGCTTCGCGGCTATACAATCGTCGTAATGACCACGCCGGATCCCAGTCTCACGCCGATGATGCAGCAGTATCGCCGCATCAAGCGGGAAATTCCCTCCGACGCGCTGCTGCTGTTCCGGCTCGGCGATTTTTACGAGATGTTCTTCGACGACGCAAAGATCGGCGCGCAGATACTCAACCTCACTCTCACCCACCGCAACCACGTCCCGATGTGCGGCATCCCGCATCACGCCGCCGAGGGCTATGTCAGCCGGCTCCTGCGCGCGGGCCGCAAGGTCGCCATCTGCGACCAGATGGAAGAGCCGCGTCCCGGCCAGCTCGTGAAGCGCGAGGTGTCGCAAATCCTCAGCCCGGGCGCGCATTTCGACGGCCGGATGCTCGACGCCTCCCGCAACAACTATCTCGCCGCGCTCACCACCGACGGCAAACGCTTCGGCTTCGCGATCGTGGACCTGACCACCGGCGACTTCAAGTTGACGGAGCTGGACTCCGCCGAGTTGCTCGCCAACGAATTGACGCGTACGCGGCCCGCGGAGATCGTCGCGCCGGCGGCAAAGGTCGCGGAGTTATCAAAGCTGCTGACGGATTCCCGTGCCATGATCACCGGCCACGAGGACTGGGTGTTCGAGAACGAGACGGCGTTCTTTACGCTGCGCGACCATTTCAAAACGCAATCGCTCGACGGCTTCGGCTGCGCGGGGATGACGCTCGGCATCGGCGCGGGCGGCGCGGCGCTCTACTATCTCCAGAACGCCCTCCGCCGAAACGTCAGCCATATCCGCCGCCTGCAGGTCTATCAGACCGCCAATTTCCTCGTGCTCGACACGATCTCGCAGCGGAACCTCGAACTGGTCGAGCCGCTCCGGCCCGACGCGCCGAAAAACTCCACGCTCTTCGCCGCGCTCAACCGCACCGCCACGGCCATGGGCGCGCGGCTGTTGCGCGAGTGGATTACGCATCCGTTGCGCAACGCCGAGGCCATCCGCGCGCGGCAGAAGGTCGTGTTCGAACTCCACGACATGCCCGACGTGCTCGCGGACTTCCGCGATCAGCTCAGCCTCGTGCGCGACCTGGAGCGCACGCTCGCGCGGCTCACCGCCGGCAGCGGCAACGCCCGCGACCTGCTCGGCCTGAAGGAATCGCTGGCCGCGCTGCCGTTGCTCAAGAGCGTCATCGAGCCGCTCGCCTCGCCGCTGGCGCTGACATTGCGCGGCAGCATCATCGAGCTGCCCGACATGTGCGACCTCGTCCAGCGCGCCATCACCGACGAGCCGCCGCTGACGCTCAGCGACGGCGGCGTCATCCGCGAAGGCTTCAGCGCGGAGCTGGACGAAATCCGCCGCGCGTCCAAGGAGGGCAAGGAGTGGATCGCCAAGCTCCAGCAGGACGAAATCGAGCGCACCGGCATCTCGTCGCTCAAGGTCCGCTACAATTCCGTCTTCGGCTACTTCATCGAGATCACCAAGTCCAACCTCGACAAGGTGCCGCAGAATTACATCCGCAAACAGACCATCGCCAACGGCGAGCGATACATCACTCCGGAGCTGAAGGATGTCGAGGGCAAGATCCTCGGCGCCGACGAGCGCGCGGCGAAGCTGGAGGTGGAGTTGTTCCACCAGGTCCGCTCGAAGGTGCTGGAGCAGACCGCCGCCATCCAGCAGACCGCCTCGGCCGTCGCGCACCTCGACGTGCTCGCCGGCTTCGCCGAACTGGCGCGGCACCAGAACTATCATTGCCCGGAGGTCAACGAAGAGGCGCGCATCGAGATTCGCGATGGCCGCCATCCGGTCGTCGAGCAGCTCATGACCGAAGAGCGGTTCGTGCCCAACGACACCGTCATGAACGGCAGCGAGGCGCGCGTGCTCGTCATCACCGGCCCGAACATGGCCGGCAAGAGCACCTACATCCGGCAGGTGGCGCTGCT
>JACRJX010000025.1 GCA_016235595.1 Verrucomicrobiota bacterium | reverse complement strand
TGAACGTGAACAGTAATTGGGCTGGCCCGCTCTTGCGCGGTTCCACCGTCGGGTTGACGGCCGGATTGAGGTTCAGCGTCAGGTTGATTGCGCCCGCCGCGCTATGGGTCTTGCGCGAAACCGTCGCCAGCAGCACCGGCGTCAACTCGTAGTTGAGATTAGTCACCGTGGTCTCGCCGAAGTCCACCTGCACCACCCGATTCGTTGGCTTGATCCAACCTTCCACATCCTTGAACGCCAGCGTGTGGTCGCCGATCACCAGGTCCGACACCGTGTCGCCGCTGTTCTGCCACGCGCCACCGTCCACCTGCCACTGCGCTCCCGCGCTCACAGCCGCCGTTGGCGCAAGGGTCACCTGCAACGAGCCGGTCATCCAATCCGCCTCAATCTCGCCGCTGCTGTAGAGCGCGCTGGTGTCCCAATACATCAGAGCGTCCAAGCCCGGCAGATTCGTCAGGCTGAAGGCGCCGCTGCTGCTGCTGAAGTCGAAGAGGTTGAACCGGTTGCCCGCGCTCACCGTGAAGCCGTCCAGCAGCGAGAGGGTGAGGGTGCCATCGAAGGTGAAGGCGCCGCTGACGTTGATCTGGTCATAGAGACCGTCGTTGGTGCCGGCCAGTTCCATCGCCAGCAGAGAGTTGGTGAGCAACGTCAGGTCGCCGCTGACGGTGAGGATGCCGGGCGAATTGCCGGGAGCAATCGTGCCTGCGTTGGTGATGACGCCGGTGATCGAGCCGGTGCCAGTTAGGCAGCCGTTGGTGTTGATGAAGAGGCTGTTGGCAAATGAGTGCGTGCCGCCGAGCAGATGCAGGTTGGCCGCACTCGTGCCATTGCCAACAGTAAAGATAGAGCTGTTGTTAATCGTGCTGGCGCCGCTGTTGAGCGTGCCGCCGTTGAAGTTCACGATGCTGTTGGCGAAGTTGGTGGCGTAGAACTGGTTCACGGTCACTGTGCCACTGTTGAGCACCAGCGCGCCGTAGCGGATATCAAGTGTGCCGATGCCAGCGGTGTTGGTGGCGTAAAGATTGCCATCAGAGACCTTGATTGCATTGCCGGCGGATGCCGTAAGACCGATGATGACATTGCTGGCCTGCACGGTGCCGCCGTTGGTGATGCTCAGCACATTGGTGGAACCCAGATAGCCGATATGCAATGTTCCACTGCTGCTCCAGAGGCTGCCCGGACCGGTAACCAACACTGTATTCGTGTCGTTGCCGTCGGCATAGCCTACATAGCTGTTGGCACTCAATACCTGGCCGCCGTCGGTAATCACCAGGTTGTTGCCGTGGCCTGCCATCACGATGATGTTTGAACTGCTATTCCAAAGGCTGCCCGCGCCGCTGACCAACACCTCAGAACCAGCGCTGCCTATGTAGCCGGTGTCGAACACAGTGCCTCCATTGGTGATGATCAGCAGGCCATGGCTCCCGTAGTAGCCCAGGTAAAGGTATGAACTGTTGCTCCAGACACTGCCCGCGCCGCTGACCAGCACGGAGCTGTTGAGGGTCGAGGATGCGTAGCCAACATAGCCAGTGCTATTGAACACTGCGCCGCCGTCGGTAATGGTCAGTTGGTTGCTCCTGCCATCGTTGCCAACGAACAACGCGCCACTGTTGTTCCAAACACTGCCCGCGCCTGTGACCCGCACTGAGTTGCTGTGGGCATTGTACCCATTACCAATTGAACCGATGGTGTCAAACACCGCACCGCCGTTAGCGATGGTCAGTTGATTGCCATAGCCGTTGCTTCCTACGGCAAGGGACAGACTATTGCTCCAGATGCTCCCCGCTCCTGTAACCAGCACCGAGTTGCCATGTGATCTGAGGTCATTTCCAACAGAACCATTAGCGCTGAAGACCGCGCCGCCGTCGGCGATTGTCAGCTGGTTGCTTGATCCAGCAGCCCCCACCCGGAGGCTGGAATTGTTGTTGCTCCAGACGCTGCCCGCGCCCGTGACCAGCACGGCATTCTGAGTGGAGTTGGAGAAACGACCGATATAACTAGAACTGCCCGCGCTGATAGCTGTGCCACCGTTGGAGATTATAAGTTGGTTTTGCGACCCACTGCTGCCGATGCTGAGACTTGAGCTGTTGTTCCAAACACTGCCCGCGCCGCTGACCAGCGCGATGTTGTTGCTCGACATGGTGGCGACGCCGATGGAAGAGCTGGCGGAGAGAACCCTGCCGCCGTTAGTGATCGTCAATTGGTTGAACGCTCCAAGAGTTCCGATACTGAGACTTGCACCATTACTCCAAACGCTGCCTGCGCCTGCGACCAAGACTGAGTTATGGAGAGCATTGGACCATGCGCCGATGCTGCCGTTGGTGCTGAACACGCTGCCACCGTCGGCGACGATCAGTTGATTGAATGAGCCGGTGTGACCGACGTAGAGGTAAGAACTATTGCTCCACATTGAGCCATCGCCCGTGACCAGCGCGGTGTTGTTGCTGCTGGTCATGTCGCTGCCGATGTAAGCACTGACAGCAACGACCCGTCCTCCGCTGGTGATGGTCAGGCTGTTGTCAGAGCCAGCGTAGCCAACATGGACGTCGCCACTGTTGTTCAAGACACTGCCCGAGCCAGTTACGATCACCGTGTTGTTGCTGGAGGTCGCGTTGTTGCCAATGAAGCCGCTACCGTTGATCACCTGGCCGCCGTTGGAGATGGTCAGACTGTTGCCTGCGCCTCCGAAGCCGACAGAGACGCTGCTGTTGCTCCAGATACTGCCGACGCCCGTCACCAGCACCGCGTTGTTACCGCCGCCGATATTACCTGCGGCGCTGAACACTGTGCCGCCGTCGGTGATTATCAGTTGATTGAACCAGCCGTAATCGCCCACGCAGAGATCGCTGCTATTGCTCCAGACGCTGCCCGCGCCGGTCACCAGCACCGTGTTGCTGTTGGCACCAGGTAAGCTGCCGATCTCGCTGTAGGCGCTGAAGACCGCGCCGCCGTTGGCGATTGTGAGTTGATTGCTCATGCCGCAGAAACCTACATAGAGGCCATAGCCATTTTTGTTGCTCCAGACGCTGCCCGCGCCGGTCACCAAAACCATGTTGTTATTGGCACCGGAAAACCAACCGATGCGGCCGTCAGAGTTAAACACCGCGCCGCCGTTGGCTATCGTCAGTTGGTTGCCGAAGCCGAGCACGCCGACGGCGAGGCTGTCTCTATTGCTCCAGGTGCTGCTTGCGCCAGTCACCAGCACGGCGTTGCTGTTGGCACCGGTTTGGTTGCCGATGTAGCCGTAGGTGTCGAACACCGCGCCGCTATTGGTGATCGTCAGTTGGTTGCCCGAGCCGGACTCACCCACGGTGAGGCTGCCGCTATTGCTCCAGACGCTGCCCGCGCCGGTCACCAAAACCGCGTTGCTATTGGCACCGGATTGGTAGCCGATATAGCTGAAATAACAATTTAGCACTGTGCCGTTGTTGGCAATCGTCAGGTGGTTGAACGAGCCGCCGTTGCCGACATAAAAGCTGCCTGTATTGCTCCAGACGCTGCCCGCATCGGTCACCAGCACGGCGTTGCTATTGGCACCGGTTTCCTGGCCGATATAGACGTAGGTGTTGAACACCGCGCCACCGTTGGTGATCGTCAGTTGATTGTCCGATCCGGCGCGGCCCACGATGAGGCCGCCGCTATTGCTCCAGACGCTGCCCGCGCCAGACACCAACGCCGCGTTGCGTTTGGCGCTGGCTTGGTCACCGATATTGCCGCCGGCGCTATACACTGTGGCACAGTTGGTGATCGTCAGTTGATTGTCCGATCCGGCGGAGCCCACGATGAGGCTGCCGCTATTGCTCCAGACGCTGCCGGCGTCAGAAACCAGGATCACATTGCAATTAGCACCAGCATTATTGCCCACGGTGCCTGCATTGTTGACAACCCAGCCGCCGTTGACGATGGCCAGTTGATTGAATCCTGCCGCAACACCGACATTAAGGCCGCCGCTGTTGGTCCAGAGCGAGCCGGGGCCTGTTACAATGCCTATGTTGTTGGTGGAAAGCGACGCATTGCCAATGACGCCAACACTGCCAGCCACTATGCCTCCGTTCGTGATCGTGAGTTGGTTAAACGAGCCGGTATTGCCGATGGTGACAGCGCCGTTGAGGGTGCCGCCGGAAACAGTGAGCGTGGCGTGGTTATTGTTGATGAAGTTGGTGAGGTTGGCCACGCCACCGGAGATGGTCCACGAGCCGAAGTTGGTGGCGTAGTTTACGTCCTGCTCGCCGCCGCTTTGCGTGACGGTGCCGGAGAGAAGGTTCAGGAACACCTCGGCCATGTTGGTGCCGCCGCTCAGGGCGAAGCTGCCGCTGTTGGTGAAGACCTCCGGATCGAAGAATCCGCCGCTTTGGATGAACGTGCCCCTGTTGTTCATCTCCAGCGGCACCAGCGCGCTGCCACCACTGAGATTGAACGTGCCGCCGGCGGCGTTGGTGAACGCGCCGGAGACGCTCAGTGTGCCGCCCGTCATCGTGAACCGGCCTGCATTGAGCAGCACTGGCGTGGTCAGACTGCCGCCGTTGATGTTGATAATGCTGCTGGCAAAGTTGGTGGCGTAGAGGCGGTCCACGACCACAGTGCCGCTGTTGAGGGTTAGTCCGCCACGTCGAATGTCAAGCGCCCCGCTTGCCAGCAGGTTGGTGACAACCAGATTACCGCCCGATATAGTTATCACATTGCCGGTGGAACCTGAATACGCCCCAGCAAGAATGTTCGTGGCCAACACCGTGCCGCCGTTGGTGACAATCAACTGGTTGCCCGAAGAATTAGAAAAGCCCAGTGTCAGGCACTCGCCGATCAAGAGTGAATTGGTGCCGCTGACCAACGCCAAGTTGCGGAGGGAATAAGCATAGCCAATATAACCGTCGTTATAATACACCTTGCCGCCGTTGGTGATCGTCAGTTGATTTCCCGCGCCGCCGTAGCCCACGTAAAGTATGTAGCCGTTGGTCCAGATGCTGCCCTCGCCCGTGACCAGCACCGTGCTCTTGGCGCCGGCAGATCCGCCGATAATTCCGTCGCTGTCGATTACTTGCCCGCCGTTGGCGATCGTCAGTTGATTGCCCGTGTTGTCGTGGCCCACCATGAGGGAGTATTGGTTACTCCAGACACTGTCCGCGCCGGTGACCAGCACTGTATTGTTGCTGGCGTAGCTGGAATCAGTGCCAACAGAGCCTGAACTGCTATACACCTTGCCGCCGTTGGCGATTGTCAGTTGATTGCCTGCGCCGCCGTAGCCCACGCAAAGGTTGTAGCTGTTGTTCCAGATGCTATCCGCGCCGGTGACCAGCGCCGTGTTGTTGTTCGCGCCGCTGTTGTTACCGACGAAGCTGGCGGTGGGAACATAGCCAACATAGCCGTACGTGTCATACACCTTACCGCCGTTGGTGATCGTCAGTTGATTGCCCTTGCAGTAGTAGTAGTAGCCAACGTAGAGCCTACCGCTGTTGGTCCAGACGCTGCCAGCGCCGGTGACCAGCACCGCGTTATTGCTGGCACCCTGTGCGGCGCCGATATAGCAGACGGTGTTGAACATTTTGCCGCCGTCGGCGATGGTCAACTGGTTGAATGACCCTGTGTAACCGACATAGAGAAAGTCGCTGTTGCTCCAGACCGAGCCGGCACCGGTTACCCACGCTTGGTTGTTGTCGGCGATCGCCGAATTGCCGATGATGCCGCCGCGACTGGCTTTCAGCACTGCGGCGTTGGTGACGACGAGCGCATTGAATGCCCCGTTGGTGCCGACTATGTAGTCGCCGGAGATGTTCTTGGTGGTGCCGCTAACGACGTTGGTAACGCCCGTTTCAGCCAGAACGGATTGCGTGCTCAAACCTGTCAGCGCGATAGCCAACACACAGACGAAGGCGCATCTATAAAACGACGGTGGGTGGGTGGGGATGGAATCTGTCATGATTTCCTCGGGTAATCATTGACGGCATGTTAGGACGCGAAGAGTCAGATGTGAAGACCAAAAAGTGCTCAACGGCGGAGTGTTGTTGATCAGTTCATTCATCTTCGCGACAGCCGTTGGGAGACCGGCGTCGGGGGCGAGCGGGCCTGCGTTGTTGATGCTGGTGCCGATGACGGGACGGCCGTCGCCTTTTCGATTCGCCAAAGGTTCTGAGGCGTGCTAGGGAAATGCATCGTCGTTTTTCCAACATGCAATCGAAGATCAAGTCTTTGGCGAGTCTGGCCGGCATCCGCCGCCGTCTGCGGCGGGCGGGGCGGCGCGTGGTGTTGACGAACGGGTGCTTCGACCTGCTGCACGCCGGGCACGTGGGGTATCTGACGGCGGCAAAGCGTTGCGGGGATGTGCTGGTGGTGGCGCTCAACGGCGACCGCAGCGTGCGTGCGCTCAAGGGGTCGCAACGGCCGTTGGTGCCGCAGGCGGCGCGGGCGCAGTTGCTGGCGGCGCTGGCAGCGGTGGATTATGTGGTCATCTTCAACACGGTACGCGTGACGCCGGTGATCGAGGCGCTGCGGCCGGATGTGTATGTGAAGGGCG
Source organism: Verrucomicrobiota bacterium (assembly GCA_016235595.1). Taxonomy (GTDB): domain Bacteria; phylum Verrucomicrobiota; class Verrucomicrobiia; order CAIQCK01; family CAIQCK01; genus CAIQCK01. The sequence continues at coordinate 318,420 of JACRJX010000025.1, read as the reverse complement.
GCGATTACACGCGGGAGACGTTGAATGCGGAGGAGCGGCAGGTGCTGGAGGGCTGTGGCACGAAGATCAAATTGCTGCACTTGAAACCCGGTTTTTCGACGACGGCGCTGGTGGAGAAGATCAGGCGGATGATCTGATGGAAGCGGCGGATTCAAACGATGGCGCGCGGACGCCCGCGTCGGGCGGGGCAGGGATGAACAGCGAGGGCTCGAAAACGAGCCGGCCGGATGGACTGCCTGTGGGGATATGGAACGCGCATTTGTTCCAGGTGTTCAACACGATGTCGTATCTGATCGTGCTGGGGATGCCGATCGTTCTGTATTTCAAACACCTGAATGCGACGGCGACGTTGTTGGGCGTGGTGGTGGCGTTGAACCCGCTGCTGAACATCCTCCAGATTCCAGCGGCGAAGTTTATGGAGCGGGTGGGGTATCGGACGTTTGTGTTGCGCGGGTGGGCGACACGGAGCTTCTTCATTGTGGGGATGGCCGTGGTGGCACTGTTGCCAGAGGGAACGAGCCGCGGGGTGCGGATTGGATTGATGCTGGCGATGCTGGTGGCATTCAACGCGGCACGCGGGGTGTCGGCGTGCGGATTTCTGCCGTGGATGACGCATCTGGTGCCGGAGGCGGTGCGGGGACGGTTTCTGGCGCGGGACCAGACTGCCATCGCGCTGGCGATGTTTGGGACGCTGGTCCTGGCGGCGGTGTATTTGACAGGTGCGACGGGGCGCTACGTTTATCCGATCATGTTTTTCGGCAGCTATGCGGCAGCGCTGGTGAGCCTGGCGTTTCTGCGGCGGATACCCGACGTGCCGGTGCCGCACGGCGACAAGGCGGCCGGGCGGGTGCCGTGGAAGGACATGCTCCTGCATCCGCCGTTCTTGAAGCTGATGTTCTATAACGTGACGGTCTACGCGGCGCTGGCTGCTGCGATGGTCTTCTGGGCGCCGTTGCTGCGCGATCACTATGGGGCAACGGACGGGAAGATTCTCAGCATCCAGGCGTTGGCGAGCGGCGTGATGGTGTTGAGCCTGCTGGTGTTCGGGCGGCTGATTGACCGTGTGGGGAGCCGGCCGTTGCTCGCGTTGTCCGGGATGACGTATGTGTTTCACTTCGGATGCTGGTGTGCGCTGGCGGCGCGCTGCCTGCCGTTCAATCTGAAGACGATCCTGCTGATTCAGGTGACGGCAGGGCTGGCCGCATCGCTGTTCAACCTGGCCAACACGCGGCTGGTGATGAGCACGGTGCCGCAGATGGGGCGCAGCCATTTCTTCGCGATGTTCAGCGTCATCACGAACGTGACGCTCGGCTCGCTGCCGGTGGTGTGGGGCGCCGGGCTGGACTTGGTGGGGAATTGGCATGCGCGCTGGGGCGCATGGGAGTGGAACCAATACAGCCTGCTCTACGCCGCGCTGACGGCGGTGATGCTGCTGGCACTCTATCTGTGCCGGCATCTCTCTGAACCGCGCGCGATGACCACCGATGCGTTCTTGCAGGAATTGGTTTTGAAGACGCCGGGTCGCGCCCTGAGCCGGTTGCTGTTGCGCCGGCCGCTTTAGCTGGAGGCCCGTGTCAGGGTTTTCGGCAGTGAGGAAAACACCGATTGAAAATATGGGCGGACTCGCGTAATATGTACCCCATGATTCTGGAGACTGGTGTCGCCAGGCCGAACAGAAGGCGAGACTTAAATGCGCAGAGGGTGAAGGGCTTTGTGTGTTTGTGTGTCGCATGCCTTTTTCTCTCCAACGTTGCTGCGCAGACGCCGGTGTTTTACGTGGTGAATCAAAACGACAACACGGTTTATAAATTCGACAGCGTAGGCACACCAACCCTCTTCGCCAATTCGAGTCTGGATCACCCCGGTGGGACAGCCCTGCTCGGCGGCTACCTCTATGTGGCGAACCAGAACAACAACACGATCTACAAGTTCGATTCCTACGGCGCAGGCACCCTTTTCGCCAGCACGAGTCTGAGCTATCCCGTGGGTCTGGCTTTTGCCGGTGACGGTTATCTCTACGTGGCCAATGAGAGTGACAACTCGATCTACAAATTCGACACGTCTGGAAACGCGACGTTGTTTGCCAACACAGGCTTGGACGCCCCCGTGGGTCTGGCTTTTGACACCGGCGGAAATCTCTATGTGGCGAATTATGGAAACAACACCATCGAGAAGTTCAACACGTCGGGCGTAGGCAGCGTATTCGCGAACGCGAACTTGAACGGTCCTGTCGGGCTGGCTTTTGACCAGGCGGGTTATCTTTACGTGGCCAATCAAACCGGCAACACGATCTACAAGTTTGACACATCGGGAAACGGAACGTTGTTTGCGAACACTGGGTTGAGCTCTCCTGCCGGGCTGGTGTTTGACAGCAGTACCAATCTGTACGTGGCGAATTCAGGGAACAATACCATCGAAAAATTCGACACGAACGGAGTCGGGAGTGTGTTTGCCAGTTCTCAGTTGAACAGCCCGCAGTTCATTGCGATGTCAGGGACGGCTTTGATCCCGGAGCCGACGACGGTCTCGTTGCTGATGTTGGGGCTGGCATCAGTCCTCATTCGTCGCCGTTCCCGTGGTTAGGCGACGCTGCGAGTTTTGCGTAAGTTTGGGATTGAGCCGTAAGTTTTTCCCGTGTTCCGACTGTGTCCGCTTTGCCTCAACTCTTTGTTTTTCACTTCTGACTTTTGTTCTTCACGGAGTATTTCAGGCGTGCCACACTGAGATCACAAGATGATCGGAGGACATGTTATGAAGGCGATGGTGATGGTTGCTGTGGCATTTCTAATGGGAGGTGGTGCAGAGGGGGCCGAAGTGTGTGCCGCGTTGTGTGACACCGAATCCACTCTCACACAGAAACTTGGCGCTCCCGAAAAACGCCAATCGGGCGGCGTCGGCGAAACGTTGCTTTTCAATCGCAACCTGTATTGCGTCGCCGTCGTCATGCACAAGGAGCGCGCCTGCCGCATTAGCTATAAGCGGCTCGACGGACGGAAACTGACGACCAAGGAGATGGACTGGATCCTGTCGGCCAACGCCCAGGGAGGCGAGTGGGAGATGAAAAAGGACCATACGATCGCTCGGACCGATGGCGCAAAAGGCTACTTCAGTGGGTTGAGCTTCATCCTTTATACGCGCGAGTTCATGGACGCCTCCGTCGCCGCCGACAAAGCCGGACGTTAAGAATCCCGTTACCCGCGAGGTTCATCACCCATGACATCGCTCAAAGCCCTCTGCATCGTGGTGGCATGCGGAGCTTTGGGGCTCACGGCGGCGCATTCCGCTCGCGCGGCGGACGGTTCCAAGTCCTTCATCAAGCCGGCTGGCAAGGGCGCGCCAGTGAGGACGCCAGATCTGCCAGCCGCTCCTGCTGCCACTGTCCCTGGGTCCGGCACGGTTCTTGGCGCGCCCGGAACTCCTGCTGCCGCTGTCCCCATTCGCGCTCTCACGCCCGTTCCTGGGCCGCCCAGCATCCCTGTGGCCGGCGGGATTGCCGGCGCGCCCGGAGCTCCCGCGCCCATCATGCCCGGCCCCATTTCTGTCCGTGGACCCGCTAGCATTTCCGGAACCGTTCCAGCACCCGCGCCTGCTCCGCCGGTTCCCGGCGGCATCCGCGGCGCGCCCGGCGCAGCCAGTCCCGATCCGCCGGCTCCAGTGCCGGTTCCGACACCCCGGACTACTCCGCCGACCAATGGGCGCCCGCTGCCGCGCACGGTGGGCGATGTGATTTCCAAGATGCAACCTGCGCTGGCAGAGGCCTATGTGGTCGCGCACGCTGGAGCCGCTCGCGACGGAGGCGCGGCGATGCGCGCATGGTTGGCCCGCGCGCCGCAGCTTGATGACCGCTCGCGCAACCTGCTGGAACTCGATATGGTCAATGCGCTGATCGTCAGGATCGACAAGGTTTGTCGAGCGAGTGCCAGTGGACCCAACCAACTGGGTTTTCCACGGGGTCAAACGGCGGCCGCCAAGGCCAAACGCCTGACGAGGCTCAACGATGCTGAGGAGTTGTTACGAGGAGTGCGTGCTCGCGCCGCGCGCGATCCCGCGCTGCAAGCGATGGCATCCGAAGAACTGGCCCTGGTTACCGAACTCAAGAGATGGGTTGCTGGCGCCCCGATAGCAGACAGCGTCGGAAGCGATTCTGCGCCCGCGCCACCGCCGGCTGAGGATCCATGAGGTTCCTCCTGGCCATCCCATCGGCCACAGAGGGGAAGGAAAGGGGGCCTGTCATGAAAAACCGGCTTTCGGCACATGGTCGTCGTTGAAATATCGCCGGGTTCACGGTAGCATCCGAACCCATGAGCTTGGTTGAACAGGTAAAACAGGCCGGCGTGGTCGGTGCGGGCGGTGGCGGTTTCCCGACGCACGTCAAACTGGCCGGCAAAGCCGACATCGTTATCGCCAACGGCGCTGAGTGCGAGCCGTTGCTGCACAAGGACGCGGTCATCATGGAGCGTCGCGCGGCGGATGTGGTCGCCGGCATCCAGTTGGTCATGAAGGCCGTTGGCGCCAAGGAAGGCGTGATCGGCATCAAAGGCAAGAAAAAGCACGCCGTCGAAGCCTGCCAGGCTGCCTGCAAAGGCACGCCGGTCCGCGTCCATTTGCTCGGTGACTATTACCCGGCGGGCGACGAATACGATCTGGTTTACTCAGTTACGGGACGGCTCATCCCGCCGCAAGGCATCCCGTTACAGGTCGGAGTGGTCGTCAACAACGTCGAGACCCTTGTGAACATCGCCGCTGCGGCGAAAGGCGTGCCGGTCACGCACAAGATACTCACGATCAATGGCGCGGTGAAGAACCCGATGACCCTCACCGTTCCGGTCGGCACCACCTTCCGCGAAGTGATTGAAGTCGCTGGCGGCCTGACTACGGACGATCCGGTGCTCTGCCTCGGCGGTTTGATGATGGGCCAGACGACCGACAATCTCGACACGCCCATCGTCAAGACCACCACCGGCGTTGTCATCCTGCCGCGCAGCCATCGAGTCGCCAGCCGCAAGACCAAGCCCGCGGAAATCCAGGCTCGCATCGGCAAGTCTGCCTGCGATCAATGCCGCTACTGCACCGAGCTTTGCCCGCGCTACCTGCTCGGCTATCAAGTGGAGCCGCATCAGGTCATGCGCAGCCTCGCATTTACCGCGACGGACAAGAAATACTGGAACCAGATGGCGGCCAACTGTTGCGCCTGCGGCCTCTGCACACTTTTCTCCTGCCCGGAACAGCTTTTCCCCAAGGAAGCGTGCGACGCTTCCAAGGCCGAGATGCGCGCGGCGAATGTCAAATGGACCGGCGCCGCGCCCGCCCAGCCGCACGGATTGCGAGAGGGCCGGCGCGTGCCGATCAAGGCGCTCGCTCAGCGGCTCGACGTTGAGCAATTCGACGCCCCCGCGCCGTGGAACGACATCGAACTCAAGCCGCGCCAGGTTTTCCTGCCGCTGCGACAAGGCGCCGGCGCGCCGAACAAACCGCTGGTGAAGAAAGGCGACAAGGTCAAGGCCGGCCAGCCGCTGGGCGAGATTCCGAAAGACGCGCTCGGCGCGATCATCCACGCGCCGTTTGCCGCCACCGTCGCCGACGTGACCAACGACCGCATCATTTTGACAAGGTAACCATGAACGGGAAATCCATTGGCATCATCGAACTCACCAGCGTCGCCGCCGGCTTTGCCGTGGCCGACGCCATGCTCAAGGCCGCCAACGTCCAGATCGTCCTCTCGCGCAGCATCTGCTCCGGCAAATACATGGTCGCCATCTCTGGCGCCGTCGCTGCCGTGCAGAGCGCCGTGGACGCTGGAGCCGCTGCCGCCAACGGCTGCCTCATAGACCAGTTTGTGTTGCCGAACCCGCATCCCGAGGTGCTCACGGCCATCGGCCGCAGCCAGGTGCCGCCCGCCGGCGGCGCGCTCGGCATTCTGGAATCCTTCAGTGTCGTCTCGCTGCTTGAGGCCGCCGACGCCGCCGCGAAAGCCGCGAACGTGACGTTGATGGAAATCCGCCTGGCGATGGCGCTCGGCGGCAAGGCGTTTTGTACCATGACGGGAGACGTTGCCGCAGTGCAGGCCGCCGTCCAGGCTGGCAAACAACTCATTGCCGATCGTGGCGTCCTCGTAAACGCCGTCGTCATCCCGCGCCCCCATCCCGACGCCTATCGCGAAGTGGTGTAAGCGGCTGTTCCTAGCCGCGCAGCAGCCTTTCAGTTCGGGCACGGTGCGTACTTTGTCCAAGTTCGCGCTGGCCTTTTCCGCCCTCGTCAACGCTTTCTCCAGTCCAGACAAGGTCGTTTCCAGCTTGTCTTCTGCGGCGGAGTGACGCATGGATTGATCAATGAACTTTTTCCCAATGCTTCTGTCGATCTTTGCTCTCCTCTTCGCCACCAATCTTCGCGCTGACGGCCCGCGCGACAACCTTCCCGACAACGTGCGTCCCGTGCCGCCCCCGGGCGTCGAGGTGCCAGCGGAAGACCGGACAGAGTTGGAGGCGGGGTTGAAGAAACTCGGCGCGGAAATCGAGTCGTTGCGCGGCGCGGTGAAGAAGCAGCCGGCAAAACTGGAGTTGCTGCCCGACGTGGAGGTTTACCACAAGGCCGTCCGCTACGCGCTCAACTACAACGAGTTCTTCAAGAAACCTGAAATCGCTGTGGCGAAGTCGCTGCTCCAGCAGGGAGCGGAGCGGGCGCAGGAGTTGCGCACTGGCAGGACGTCGTGGAACACGTCCACCGGGCTGGTGGTGCGCGCCTACGTGTCGAAGATTGACGGCTCGGTGCAGCCTTACGGGCTGGTCGTGCCCTCGTCGTTCAAACCGGGCGCGGCGCGGCGGCACCGGCTGGATTGCTGGTTTCACGGACGCGGTGAAACACTGAGCGAGGTGAACTTCATCAGCCAACGGCAGAAAACACCGGGCGAGTTCACGCCGCCGGACACCATTGTGCTCCATCTCTATGGCCGTTACTGCAACGCCAACAAGTTTGCCGGCGAGACGGATCTGTTCGAGGCGCTCGATAGCGTGAAACGGCGCTACCCGATTGACGAGAACCGCATCGTCGTGCGCGGCTTCTCGATGGGCGGCGCGGCGTGCTGGCAGTTTGCGGCGCACTTCGCCGGGCTGTGGGCCGCTGCCGCGCCTGGCGCAGGTTTCGCGGAATCGGCGGATTTCCTGAAGGTGTTCCAGAACGAACCGACCAAGCCGCCGCAGTGGGAGCAGACGCTCTGGCATCTCTACGACGCGACCGACTACGCGGCGAACCTGTTCAACTGCCCGACGGTCGCCTACAGCGGCGAGATTGACCGGCAGAAGCAGGCGGCTGACATCATGGCGAAGGCGATCGAAGCGGAAGGCATGAAGCTCACGCACATCATCGGTCCGCAGACCGCGCACAAGTATCACCCGGAGGCAAAAGCGGAGGTTATCCGGCGCATTGACGAGATCGCCGCGCGCGGACGCAATCCGATGCCGCAGCGGGTGCGGTTCACAACGTGGACGCTGCGCTACAACCAGATGCTTTGGGTGACGCTCGATGGCATGGAGAAGCATTGGGAACGGGCGCGCGTGGATGCGGACATCGTCAACGCGACGACGGTGCGCGTGACGACGAAGAACGCCGACGCACTGACGCTCTCAGTGCCACCGCAAAACCGTCCGCTCACCATCGGGCGGCGTCCGAAGGTGGTTCTCGACGGTCAGGAACTCAATGCGCCACCGGTGCCCGCCAACCATTCCTGGATCGCGCACTTCCGCAAGGTCGGGAAGCAATGGACCGTCGTGCCATCGCCAGACGATGGCAGCCTCCGCAAGCGTCACGGTCTGCAAGGGCCCATTGACGATGCGTTTATGGACAGCTTCGTGATGGTGAAGCCGACGGGCAAGCCGCTCAATGAGAAGGCCGGTGTGTGGGCCGCCGCCGAGATGAAACACGCCGTCGAGCATTGGCGGAAACAGTTCCGTGGCGACGCCCGGGTCGTTGCCGACAACGCCTTGACCGACGCCGACATCGCGTCAAGCAACCTCGTCCTCTGGGGCGATCCGTCGAGCAACAAGGTGCTCGCGAAACTCGCTGACAAACTGCCGATCCGCTGGGACGCGCAATCCGTCAAGCTCGGCGCGCAGAGTTTCACCTCAGACCATCACGTGCCGGTGCTTGTCTATCCGAATCCGTTAAATCCGAAGCGATACGTCGTCCTCAACAGCGGCTTTACCTTCCGCGAATACGACTACCTCAATAATGCCCGCCAGACGCCGAAGCTCCCCGACTACGCCATCGTGGACGTGAGCGTGCCGGTCTCTTCGCGCGCGCCCGGCGGCATCGTGACCGCCGGTTTCTTTGGCGAGCGATGGGAGCTGCCGGCGGCGAAGTGATGGTTGCCGCCGTCTGGCTGGCGCTATCAGCCACAGTTCCGCAGGCAGGGTGGCAAGCCGGGCGCCGATTCGCAAAATGGCGGAGTTTTTACGCAAACTGGCGTTGTCGCGGATTGGCGGCTGGCTATCATCGGTTCAGACGTATTTATTTGGAGAACCGACATGAAATTACTCCGCCTCTCGTCGCTCTGCATTCTGCTTATGTCAGCCGCTGCGCTCGCGTTGCCTGCCGGCGATCCCGTGTCGTCGAAGAGCGTGTGCAAACTTCAGCCGTTCGACCTCACTGATGTGCGCCTGCTTGGTGGGCCGTTCCGTGACGCGATGCTGCGAGACAAGGCTTATCTGCTCAGCTTGGAACCGGATCGCCTGCTTCATGTGTTTCGGCTCACCGCCGGCCTGCCGTCATCGGCTGAGCCGCTGGGTGGATGGGAGACGCCGAAGATCGAAATACGCGGTCACTTCGTCGGCCACTATCTTTCGGCGTGCGCGCTGATGTTTGCCTCGACCGGCGATGAGCAGGTCAAGGAACGCGCTGCGCTGATGGTGCGCGAACTCGCTAGGTGCCAGACAGCCCTTGGGGCGAGCGGATATCTGAGTGCGTTCCCGGAATCGTTCATTGATCGTGTCGAGACGACGGGCAAGGTCTGGGCGCCTTATTACACGCTGCACAAGATCCTCGCCGGCCTGCTTGAGATTCACACGCGTTGCGGCAACACGCAGGCGCTCGACGTGGCGAGGCGTTTCGGCGACTGGGTTGCCGCTCGCAATGGGCGGCTTAGCGACGAGCAGATGCAGAAGATGCTTGCCGTCGAGCATGGCGGCATGAATGAAGCGATGGCCAACCTCTACGCGCTGACGCACGACGAGAAGCATCTGCGTGCGGCGCGTCGGTTCTGTCATAAACAGGTGCTCGATCCGCTGGCGGCGCGGCAGGATAGGCTGGCCGGGCTGCACGCCAACACACAATTCCCGAAAGTCATCGGCGCGGCGCGGCTCTACGAGCTGACTGGCGAGGAGCGTTACCGGACCCTTGTGGAGTTCTTCTGGGACCGCGTCGTGAACCACCACAGCTACGCCATAGGTGGCAACAGCGATCACGAGCATTTTGGTTCCCCGGACCAACTGGCGCAGCGGGTCAGTCCGTGGACGGCTGAGACCTGCAACGCGCACAATATGCTCAAGCTCACGCGGCACGTATTTGCGTGGAATCCGAATGCCGCGCAGGCGGATTTTTATGAACGCGCTCTCTACAACCAAATCCTCGCCACACAGGATCCGCGCACCGGCATGATGGGCTATCATGTGCCACTGCACGGCGCGTGGTTCATGCCCTACAACACGCCGTGCGATTCGTTCTGGTGCTGCACCGGCACGGGTGCCGAGAGTCACGCCAAATATGGCGACAGCATTTACTGGCACGACAACCACTCGCTCTACGTGAACCTCTTCATCGCTTCGGAATTGGCGTGGAAGGAAAAGGGCCTTGTCTTGCGGCAGGAGACACGCTTTCCCGAACAGGATACGACGCGGTTGTCGTTGCAGTGTGAGAAGCCTGTCGCTCTCAGCCTCAGGATTCGCCGGCCGGCTTGGGTTGGTGAGATGGTTGTGCTGCTGAATGGCAAGCGTATCGAAGCACCTCCTTGCGTCGACGGCTATGTGGAGTTGCGGCGCGAGTGGAAGAACGGTGACCGCGTTGAGGTGCGGCTCCCCATGAGTTTGCGTTTGGAGCCGATGCCTGACGATCCGAACCGCGCCGCCATCTGCTACGGACCGGTCGTGCTCGCGGGCGCACTCGGCAGCGAGGGCATCGTTCCGCCGATGCCGTATGCGAAAAGTCAGTCCGATTTCTTCAAAGGCAAGACTGCCCCGCCTGCGCCGGTGCTTCTCACACAAGGCCGGCCCGTCAGCGAATGGGTCGAAGCAGTTCCCGGCAAGCCGCTCACGTTCAACACCAAAGGCGTCGGCAAACCCCGTGATGTGACGCTCGTTGCTTTCCACACTCTGCCGCCGCAGCGTTACTCGATCTATTGGGATCTGTTCACCCGCGAGCAATGGGACAAGCGCCGCGCCGCGCTTGATGCGGAAGAACGCCGCGAGCGCGAACTGAACGCGCGTACCGTGGATATTGTTCGCATCGGCGAGTTTGAACCGGAACGCGCTCATAACTTCAAGGGTGAGCGCAGCGATGCCGGTGTCTTCGATGGCCGTCTCTGGCGTCATGCCAGGGATGGCGGTTCATTTGCCTACGAGATGAAGGTTTCCTCCGGTGGATCCGCTATCCTGCTTTGTACCTATTGGGGCAGCGATGGCGGCAAGCGCGAATTCGACATTCTCGTGGACGAAGAGAAGATCGCGACGCAGACACTGGCAAAGAACAAGCCCGGCGAGTTCTTTGATGTCGAGTATCCGATTCCAGCGAGACTCACCGCAGGCAAGCAGCGCGTGACGATAAAATTCCAAGCGCATCCGCACGCCACCGCTGGCGGTGTGTTTGGTCTGCGCGTGCTGAAGATGGGGGAGCGGACCCAATGAGAGCATTCTTCCAAACCACCGTTGCCCGGATTGTTTGCTGACCGGGGTTGGCTTTTGAATGCGTTTGTGTCAGACTCCGCTTGTGAGATTGAAGAACATGCGCAACATCAGTGGCGCAGCGATTTGCATCCTCGTTCTTGCTTCAGGCTGCGCTGATAAAACTCCACCCACACAGTCCGCCAAGGGCGCGGCCACAGGCAGCAGCGACATCATTCCTGGGCTGCTTGCGCAAGTAACCGAAGCCAACCTGCGGCGCGATCTGTTCTATGTGGCGAAGCAGCCGTTGCCGTTTCGGAGGGCGAACTACACCGTGCCGGGGCACAAACGGAGCACATTGGAAGAAACGGATGCGTGGATTGAGCGACGGCTGCGCGATTACGATTACAAGGTGGAATCCGATATTTGCGAAGTGCAGGCGTTTGGTTGCGACCTGAAGAAGCCGAGACACCACACCTACGCGCGGCCTGCTTACGACTCGCAGTTTTTCACAGTCCGCAACCTTTATGCGAAGAAGACCGGTCGCCGCTGTCCGAAGGAAATCATCGTGTTGGTGGCCCACAAGGACTCGCAGAGCTGGATTGACTCGCCGGGCGCGTATGACAACGGCGTTGGCACGGTGGCGCTGCTGGAGTTGGCGCGCGTGCTGGCCGGCTACCAGAGCGAACGGTCCATCTGGTTCCTGTGGTGCAATGAGGAGCACGCGCCCTGGACCAGCAACATCGCCGCCAAGAACTGCCGCCAGCGTGGCGACAATCTCATTGCCATCTTTAACGTGGATAGCATCGGCGGTAAATCGGACGAGGACATTGCCGCCGGCCGCAAGACGAATGTCACGTTGTACACCGCACCCGAAGGCAAACGTTTGGCCGACCTGATGGCCGAGGTGAATGATGCCTACAAGATCGGCCTTATCCAAAGTTCTTATGAACGCAAGCGGCCCGGTGATGACGACGGCTCGTTTATAAAGGCTGGCTATCCTTGCGCGGTGGCGAGTCTCGGTTCCTATCCCTACGCGGATTCCGCGTATCACGAAGCCGAGGACAAGCCGGAACGGGTGGACTTTGTCAACGTGCGCATGAGCACGCAGGCTACACTGGCCGCGGTGTTGCGACTGGACCGTGCACCGTAACGGTCTGCCGCGTTGTTTCAACAGTGGTCGCGACAGGTGTTTTCCGCTTGAGATGACGCGCGCCGCGGTTACGATGCAGCCGGAGCCACAAACCATGAAACGAATCCCTGTCCGCATCCTATTTCTCCTCGCACTCACTTTGCCTGCGACACTGTTTGCCGCGGATGCTGCGCCTGCCACGACCTGGCACGCTCAGACGCTTGGCCAGGCGCTAGCCATGATGGTGCTCTTTGCCGCGGTGGGCATCGGCGCTGCCATCCTTGGTTACAAGACCTTTGACAAGTGCACGCCGGGTGACCTGAACAAGGAAATCATCGAGAACAAGAATGTGGCCGCCGCCATTGTCGCTGCCGCTGTCATCCTCGGTGTGTGTATCATCATTGCCGCGGCGATGATTGGCTGAGCCGCCTGCTTTCTTGCGCCAACGTGAAGCGGAGCAAAAGCGTCAAACTCGTGCTCATTGGCGGCCTGTCGGCTGGCGCGCTCGCCGGTTGCGATTCTTCGTCAAACTCACCGGGCGCTTTCCGTCCGGGCAACGTTTACACCAACAACTACTACGTCTCCCACCTCGGTTACTACCACGCGCCGTTTCGCGCGTGGTTCCCGTTGCCTTACAACCACTATGACGCGCGGCGAAACGCTTACTACTACGGCGGCACGTGGTCGGCGTCGCCGCTGATGACCATCACAAATCTCTCCGCGCCGACGCCGGAGGCGTTGAACGCGGCGCGGGCGGCCACAGCCCCCGCCGGCACGGTCCGGCGCAGCGGCTTCGGCAGCACATCGCGCTATCATTCGGTTTACTCCTGATGCAACGGCACCGCTGCGAACCCAGACTCGCGTGGCGTGAGAAGGTCGAAAACGTCGGCCTGACGTATCACTCGCACGACTGCGGACCGTATTGGGACGAGTCGGCTTGCTACGAATTGACGGCGGGTGAAGTGAACGCGCTGGAGACGGCGTCGCAAACGTTGCACCGGCTCTGCATCGATGCGGCGGAGGTGGTGATCGAGCGCAACTGGTGGCAGCGGCTGGGGATTCCGGAGATCGCGCGCCCGAGCATCCTGCGTTCGTGGGAACGGGACGACTTCAGTCTCTATGGCCGGTTCGACCTCGCCTACGATGGTCACGAGCCGCCGAAGTTGCTCGAATACAACGCCGACACGCCGACGGCGCTGGTGGAGGCGGCAGTGGCGCAATGGTTCTGGTTGCAGGAGACGCGGCCCGACGCCGACCAGTTCAATTCGATTCATGAGCGGCTCATCGAAGCGTGGCGTCGCTGGGTTGGCATGACGATTCACTTCAGCAGCATCAAAGACCATCCCGAAGACGAGCAGACAGTGCTATACCTCCGCGATACGTGCCAGCAGGCCGGCGTGACGACGAAAGCTGTCGCCATTGAGGACATCGGCTGGGATGCGGGCCAGAGCATCTTCGTGGACACCGAGGGTCAGCGCATCACGCATTGTTTCAAGCTCTATCCGTGGGAGTGGATGTGGCACGAGGAGTTTGGTCCGAATCTCGCGAAAGAGCCGGTGCAATTCATCGAACCGGCCTGGAAGATGCTGCTGAGCAACAAGGGTCTGCTGCCGATTCTCTGGGAGCTTTTTCCCAATCATCCAAACCTTTTGCCGGCTCACGAGACTGTGGCGCCGCTCGGCGGGTGTTATGTGCGGAAACCGAAGCTCAGCCGCGAAGGCAGTAACGTCGCGTGGTTCGAGGGCGGCGTGGCCGTCGAGGAAACCGGCGGCGATTACGGCGAGGAAGGCCATGTTTATCAAGCGCTCGCCGCGATACCGCAGTTCGACGGCAACCGGCCCGTGTTCGGCGTCTGGATCGTGGACCACGAACCGGCTGGCCTTGGCATCCGCGAAGACACACGCCGCATCACGGGCAACCTGAGCCGCTTTGTGCCGCACTTCTTCCACTGACCATGAGCTACGCCAACCCAACTCCACTGCAAATCGGCGCGACCGGCGTCCTGGGAGGCCAGCGTTTCCGCGTTGCCGGGCGCGTGGTCATGGGCATGGACGACGAGGGCGAGACCTACTACTGGAACGAGTATCACTTGATGGACGACGCTGGCGATTCTGCCACGCTGGTGTTCGAGGAAACCGAGAGTGGCCCCGAATGGCGGCTGTTCACGCTTTTCGAGCCGGCACATCCGTTGACCGCTGACGAGGCGGCGGCGAAGCGCGTCGGTGAGCGCGTCAACCTCGACGGTCAGCCGATGCCGGTCACATTGGTGGACCAGTCGCGCGTCTATTTTGTCGAAGGCACGCCGCCCGAAGGCGTGGAGGTCGGCGATGTGGCCGACTACTTCAACGTCGAGAGCGGCAACCGGATGCTGGTGGTGAGTTGGACCGGCGACGAGGTCGAGTGCTACCAGGGCATTACCGTGCCTGCCGAGACGATCACTGAAGCATTCAACCTGTCGCAGATGCCGGCGGTTGCGCGTGCCGCTTCGGTTGGTAGATCTCTTTCATCAGACGGCGGAATGACTGAATTCACATCGTCGAGCTGGATATGGAAAGTGGTGGTCTTTGCCGTGGTGATGGTCGCGTGGTTCTTTTCTTCTGTGTCCACGGGCCGGCGCTCGACTGCGCCGCTCACGAAGCCGGCGTCTTCCGCGGCGATGCTTGACGTCGGCGCGAGCGGCACGATCAAGAACTGGGAGTTTACCGTCGCGGGTCGCGCCACCGTCGAGATCGCCAGGGTTGGCGCGCTCTATGACCGGCACGAATATGAACTGACTCGCACGGGCGGTGAGCGAGCACTGCTGGTCTGCGGCCTCAACGGCAATGCGAAGGAGTGGCATCTGTTCCTGCCATTCACACCGGTCGAGCCGTTGACACCGTTCCAGGCGGCCGCGAAACGCGCGGGCGATGAGGTGAAATGCGACGGCGGCGAGACGAAGATTCAAGAATTGTTCAGCGCGAAGCGTCTCTCGTGTGACGGATCGTTGGTGCCTGACACAACACCCGGCGCGATGCAGTTTGGTTTTCTCGCGCGTCGTCCCGACCGGTTGTTGATGGCGCGGTGGAACGAGAAGGCGATCGAGTTCTATATCGGCCTCGCGTTGCCGGAGCGCGATACACTCGCGGCGTTCAAACGCGCTCCCGCACGGTGAATCAACTCGCTGCTTGCGCTACTTGGCCGATGCCTTTGCCTCGGTGGGGGAGTTCGCGGTCAGGCTGTAGCATGTGATGGCCTTGCGGCCGCGTACCACGAGCTTGCCGTCGGCGATGGCAGGAGTGGGGACCCACATCGCGCGGGTGGTGGCTTTGCCGAGTTGGATGTGTTTCTCCGGCGAAGGCTTGAGCATGAGGACCTTTGTGCCGCCGTTGACCATCAGGAAAATCTTCCCGTCAACAAAGGCGGGCGACGAGATCGTCGATGAGGGCACTTTCTCCTGCCATAGTACGCGGCCGGTCGCCAGGTCGAAGCAGTAATGAACATTGTCATCCATCAGATAGACGTGGCCGTCGAGGATGAGCGGACTGGACTGAGAGCGCAGCGGATCAATGGGGAAATTCCACAGCTTGGTGAAGCCGGTGGCTGTCAGCTTGCCTGCAAGAATGCCGATCTTCGGATTATTGCTTTGCGCGGCGAGCGAATCGCCGACAATCGCCGGCGTGCAGTCGCCGCCGCCCGGCGTCGTCCAGAGAACGTCGCCGCTCTTGAGGTCCACGCCCGCGATCACGCCGCGGCCGTTGCAGATGACCACGGTTTTGTCGCCGCATTTCCATGCCACGGGCGACGAGTTGCCACCGCCGGCCTTGGCCTGCATCCAGAGCTGCTTGCCCGTCGCGGCGTCGAACGCGGCGAGCTTGCCGGTGTTGATGACGAGCACGCCGTCCACGACCAACGGTGACGATGCCGGGGCCTTGGCGGGCAGCGGGGCGGACCAGATCAGTTTCCCGTCGTTCGCATCCACGGCGTAGAAGTGCGCGCTGCCGAGCGCATACACACGTCCGCCGGCCACGCACGGCGTGCTGGAGGCCATGCGGCCGGTGGCTTCGCCGGGCGACTTGCATTTCCACAACGTCTTGCCCGTGGTGAGGTCGAGGCAGATCACCACGTCCTCGGCCACCTTCATCGTCGGCGGCACTGCCGCTATGATCTGCTTCTTGATCGGCTCGCTGAAATTCTGCTCGTTGACCCACTTCTCCATCGCCGCTTGACTTGGGAACCGCGTTTTCGAGACCGTCAGCAGCTTGTCGTACACCTCCAACGGAATCGCGTCGCCGCGCTTTGCGATCCGGCCGCGCACGTAGCCGGCGGCGGTCTGGCGTTTCTTGCTGTCGAGGTGCTTGTCCATCCAGTCCGCGATGTATTTGTCCAGCGCTGCGCCTTTCAGATTCGGATCGAGAGAGAGCCGCTCCTTCTCCATGCTCTCCACGACCTCCTTGGGCCAGCCGGCCACCGATTGATAGCCGAGTTGCTGCATCACCAGATAGTCTATGGCGCGCGTCTCGGTTGGCACGTCGGTATGCCACACGATGCTCGCATAGACCCGCCCGCCGGCTGCCACCACGCTGCCGTGGCCGCCGTCCTCGTCCGACGGAATCGCCTCGCTGTCCCAGAGTTTCGCCAGTCCCTTGCTGGGCCACTCATTGGCCAGCGCCGGACTGTCTGGCACGATACCGTTGCGCAACGGCCCGCGCCATTGCGGCCAGTCGCTCCCGGCAAACGCGCCGCTCACAACGGCGATCGCGGCGAAGGAAAAAGCTGCGGTGAAGACGAACGAGGACATGCGAGTAAGTTTCATGATCAGTATGTTAGCGTGGAAAACAACGCCGGCATCGGGCCGACGCTGCCATGCGGGAGTTTCTTTATCAGTTGTTGCCGTGCGCGCGCAAGCACGCCGTGATGAACATGCGGAAGCGATCATGCGACGCCCATGCACCGTTCTATGTCAGAGCCAGCCGCTGACGTGACGGATTTCGTCGGCGATGCCTGGCACCAAGTCGGGCGTGCCAGCGCCGGCGGTTAGTTCCAGCCATGTGTAGGTCTCAATCACCAGCGGCACCTTGGGCTGGGCCTTGGCGAAGCGGCGGACGAAGGTTTCCACGTCGGCCAGCGTCGTGGGCATCGCGCCGCCGGGCAGCAGGGGCATGTGGTAATGGATGCGGAGTTTCTCGACGCCCGCGTGAGCCATTGCGCGCAGACCGTTGGGAGTCAGCACAGGCGGAAGGTCGAGCGAGAAATAGACAGGCTGGTCGGCTGCGTTCACACCGCAGGTCTGGTGGAGGAATTTCGACTCTGCGTAGCGTCGGCGCAGCGCCTCCAGCAATTCGGGCGCGATGAGCGGCTTCTCGATCTCGATGCAGTTGGAGATATGAATCTTCGCAATCTGGATGCCGGCCGCTTGGAGCGATGCCACCGACTGCGCGAGGTCTTCGAACTCGACGAGTTGGTGGCAGATGTCGAAGTTGACGCCGAGGTAACGCCCGTTGCCGGTCTCGCCGTCGAGCGCGGGCCGGAACTTCGCAAAGAACTCGATGACCTCGGTAGTGTGCTCGCAGACAAGCCCCGGTTCCGGCTCGATGCCGACGGTGACGCGGCGGCCGGTGCGGCGTTCGAGTTCGGCACAGTGTTGTGCACAGCGGCGCAATGCGGCGGCGGTCTGCTCTTGAACGCCGGGCGCGTCGGCAAAGTCGCGCTTGAGCGCGCCTGCGGGCACGCTGAGCGTCGGCTCTTTCACCTCGGGAGGCGCGAGCGCTGCGAGAAGGTCGGCGCAGTCACAGGTGTATCGGAGACGCTTGTCGCTTTCGTGCCACGCCGGCAGATAGACACGCTCCTTCAGGTTCGGCTGGTGAAAACTGACGGGCACGAACGCGTTGAGCGCCACGAGCCGCAAACCCTCGTCGCGCAGCGTGTCGCGCAGTTCTGCCACCGCCGCCGGCTGGGCGCGAAGCGCCTCGACCATGCGCTGCGAGAATCGGAGTTCCACCGGGAACTCGCGGTCGTGGTAGGCCTCGCGGCGGATGTGTGGCGCGCGGTGCCGCAGCGTGTGCTGAAGCTCGTCGAGCGACTCGTCCGGGAAGACGTTCAGTGAGTAACCGATGCTTGTGCCTTGGCGGCCCATTGGCGGAGGAGTTGAAGTGAACGGCGCGCCACATCCGGGGCACGGTAGCTGTCGCGACTGAGTTCAACGTTGATCATCCCGCGATAACCAGCGGCGTGGAGCGCGCGCAGCACGGGCGGAAAATCAATGTCGCCTTCGCCGAACATCCGGTGTTCGTGGACGCGGCCCTTGATGTCCTCGATGTGGATGTTGCGCAGCAGCGGGGCATTCTGCCGCACGAGGGCTTCGAAGCGTTCCGGCTCGGTGCAGAAGATGTGACCGATGTCGAGCGTGAGGCCGAACGCCGGCGACGGCACGTGTGTCTTCAGCCGGTCGAATGCCGTGAGCGTATCCACCATCATGCCCGGTTCGGGCTCGAACGCCAGCACGACACCTTTACGCTCGGCATACGTGGTGATCTCGTTGCAGCCGGCGATGAGCCATTTCCATGCTTCTTCCTCGGTGACGTCTTTCGCGCGCGGTCCGGACCAGAAACTCACGGCCTCCGCGTCAAGGTCGGCGGCGAGGTTGATGGCGCGTTTGAGGAACTGGAGGCGCAGCGCGCGGCCTTCAGGCTGGCGGCTGATGAGGGTGGGTTCGTGCTTGAACCACTTGCTGAGCAAATAGCGCGCGCCCGTCTCGATCACCACGGACAACTGAAGCGCCTTGAGCATCCCCTTCAACTGGCGCAGTTCGGTGGCAGTGACGTTGAACGGATCGCAATGCTGCACGTCCACCGACAGCGCAACGCCGTCGTAACCGCAGCCGGCAATCACCACCAGCGCGTCGTTGAGCCTGTGATGCGCGAAACCGTTTGTATTGTAGCCAAATCTCAAGTTCATCGGAAGCAATCCAATATCCAGCCTGCCACGTCTGTCATCGCGACCTGATCACGGCGCGTCGGCGACTGCGGACCGGTGACGACAAACGTGGCTGGCGCGTCATCGCGGCCATGCGAGCCTTTGACCAACTCCGGCTTCGTCGGAATCCGAAGCAACGGCCAGTCAAACCAAAGCTCGCACGGATCATAACCGGGTTTGCGGTGGATGTCTATGTGGCGCGCAAACGGCGGCGCCTTGTCTGGCTCCAACCACCAGTAATAAGCGAACCACTTGTCGCGCGGAGCGACGGCGACCAGCTCGCCGCTGCGCGGATGGTCGGGCTGGCGAAACTCGACGCCCGCCACTGCCAGCGCGCGACGGGCCGGCTCGACGCCGTCCGGCCGGCAATAGATGTGCGCTACCTGATGATCCACCATCGCAAATGCCGCGCTCTGCTCGATGTCGAGATACTCGCTACCGCCGATCTCGCGCACGGCGAGCAGCCCGGCGCGGCGCAGGATCTGGTTGGGCAGGATTGCGCCAGTCACGGGCGTGATGGAGTATTCGGAAACCACAAACACTGTTGTTCCTGGCGGCACCGCTGCGACGATCTCGGCTACCAGGTCATCGACGAGTTTCAAATCGCGTGCCATTTGTGGCGAGTCAGGGCCGCGCTTTTGAGTATGGTAATCAAGGTGTGGCAGATAGACCATCGTCAGGTCCGGCTGCCTCGTTCGCAGCGTCCAGGCTGCTGCGGCGGCGATCCATCGGCTCGACCCGATGCCGGCCAGCGGTCCCCAGTAGTTGTGGAGCTTGAACTTGCCGATGGCATGGCACAGTTCTTCGTAGTAGCCGGTCGGTTTCGAGTAGCACCACGACAGCATGCTGTGTTCGAGATGAATCGGCTTTGGCGTGATGACGATGTCGGCGTTGGCGTAGAGGCTGTGCTGCCAGAACAACACCGCGCAGGTCGCGGCGGGGTTGCGCTGCTTGAGGATGTCCCAGAGCCGCGGCGCTTGCACGAGTTTCGCGGGTTGCTCCCAGAACGCCACCTCCAGTTTGTCGCGGTCGAAAAGGCCGTTGGCGATGATGCCATGCACCGACGGCGGCTGGCCGGTGGTGAGCGTGGCCTGTGCCGCGCAGGTCACCGCTGGGAACGTCGGCGTCATCGGCGCGGTCCAACCGCTGTCGGCGAGCCGCGACAGGGCAGGGCACTGCTCGATGTGTTGCGGCGCGAGCGCGGCAATGTTGATAACAAGGACCTTTGGCGAACTCATGGGGCACCTGCTACGTAACGTAAAGCCGCCGCGCCGTCAACCATGCTGGCAGCGCGAGTGCAGCGACGGCGACGCCGAGCCATGGTGTCGCCAGTGTTCCGACGAAGACGCCGTCGAGCAGCGGAATCGCCAGCAGCATCGCCTTGATGACGGTTTGCAGGCGCGGCACGGCGACTTCGCGGGCGCTGATAAGGCTGATGACGACGACCCACGCCATCATGAACGCTGCGAACGGCAGCGCCTTCATGCTTGCTGCCGGCGCAGCGCACGCGCCGAGCAGCACATTGCCGAAGCGGCACGCGCCCATGTTCAGTGGGCCGACGATGCGGACGGATTTGAGACCGAAGTTGTAAGTCACCACCAGGAGCACCAGCGCCGATGCCGTCATGGCCGCCATTGCGCCGGCGGCGCTTGCCAACAAAACGCCGGCCGCGAGGAGCACGACCGCCAGCATGACGGCTGTTCTGGGCGCAACCTGGCCGGACGGCAGCGGACGTTTTGGGCGCTCGACGCGGTCCAGTTCGATATCACACCAGTCGTTCAACACGACACCGCCCGCGTAGAGACACACCGAGCTGAACGCGAGGAGCGCGATGATTGACGGCGCTGGCGATGAGAGGCTGACCGCCGCGCAGCCGGTGAAGACGTTGGTAGCTGCCGTGAAGAGATTCGGCGCGCGCACCAACTGGAGATAGCTTCTGACCGGCATGATTGATGAACAAGGATATTGCCCGATTACGTACAGCGACGAAAGCAAATCCTGCCGGCGGCGACCCATGGGGGAGCGGGATTTCAAACTTGCCCGCTGCGTTTGACGCGAAGAGGTGATCCGAGGCTTTTGAGTCCATCCATGATTTGGGCGGCCATTCCCATCGCGCCCGGCTTCGACCATTCTCCGTCTGCCGCTGCATCATGTAGAATGCGTGTTGTGGGCCTACTCTCCTGCCGGCCGACGGCTGATGGCCGAGAGTTTTTCCTTAATCTCTCGACAATCGCCAGGGCCAGTTTCAGAGTTCAACTCAGCACAAGATAACGCTGGAGACAGTGGACTGGAGAGATGGTTGATGACCTCATGCAAATGCACTCATTTGACAAGTATCAGTACAGTCGAATCCTTCGCGAGGGACGCAATGCCACGGGTAAAGCTTCGGGTGCTGAAATCTGCGGTTTGATCGTGGATACGGGGCATCACCTCTCATTTGTCCTGACGCGCAATGCTTCTTCACGCGTTGGGAGCTTCGTGCTATCACGCCGCGATGTGCGCCGGGTTGCAGCCGCCGTCAAGGTTCTTGGACAGGAAATCGTTGGCACGTTTCATTCGCATCCCATGTCGCTGCCGGTGCCAGGAGCATCTGATATCAAATATGCCGTGGATGACTCACTGATGTTCATCTGCGATTGCATCGGGAGAAAGGGACGTCTTTGGCGGATCAAACAAGGCCGAGCACGCGAATTGAAATTCGGCTTTATCTAGTATGACAAAACTTGTTTGAGCATTTCCTGCCCATTTTTATGAAAACGAAAGCCACTCAACCATGCTGACCTGCATTCCACAGTCTCTCTTCTCATGGGATTTCCGAGTTGCGGGGGCATCTTCCGGCCCGGCAGCACTCACGTTCGACTTCCTCACGGAGCAGGGCAGTGTCTCGCTCGGCGGCGTTGAGTTTTCTGTCCGCAAGCATGGATTGCTCAGCGGGCATTGGACTTTGGAGCGCGACGGAGTTCCTTGCGCCGACGCCCAAAAACCGAACGCGATATTCCGATCTTTCGAGGTTCGGTCGGGCGCCACACTACTCACTCTCAACGCGCACTCTGCGTTCACCCGATGTTACGACATGATTGCCAATGGCTCCGTGGTCGGCACGATACGGCCAGTTCATCCCTTCACCCGCCGTGCGTCCATCGAGTGCAGTCCTTCAGTGCCTGAGCTTGTCCAGCTATTCTCATTCTGGCTTGCTGTTCTCACCTGGCGGCGAGCGGCAAGGAATAGCAGCGACGCCTCGTGAACTCCATGAACCTGGAAATGCTTTGCACGCGGGCTGTTGCACGGGCGGGCAACGCGACAGCTGACGGGGCGCTTTGTGGCTAGACGACGCCGACGCGGCTGATGCGGGAGAGCAGGACGATGCCGAGGGTCTGGAAGATGAAGTTTGGGACCCAGACGATGACTTCGGGGTAGAACTGCGGGCGGTTGCTGAGGGCTTCGGCGACGATGACGAGGAAGTAGTAGGCGAAGGCCAGCGCCAGCGACCAGGCGATGCCGATGGAGGTCTCGCGACGTTGGGATCGGATGCCGAAGGGGATGGCGATCATGGCGAAGGCCAGACAGGAGAAGGAGGTGGCCCATTGGCGGTGGGCGCGGACGACGTAGGGGCTGGGGTTGATGCCGCGTTGCCTGAGATGGACGATGGCGGCAACCAGTTCGGTGAAGGTGAGGTGGTTGGTATCGCGCCGGACCCGCTTGGCCTCGATCATGGGCGCGATGTCCATCGTGAGCTTGTAATCCGCAGCGATGACGCCGGGGCGGATGCGCTGCGGGTTGTTGGGATCGTTGGGGTCGTGAATCTCGGTTTTGACGTTGTGCAGTGCGATGTCGATTTTCTTGTGGGGAAGGTCGGGATGGAGTTCGCCGTGGGTGGCGCGGATTTTCTGGATGACGCTGCCGTGTGCGTCGAGTTGGTAGATGCTCACGTCGCGGATGAGCTCGCCCTTGCTGTCGCTGACGTAGATGAGGTAGCCAGGGAAATCGTCGTTGAAGCGGCCCGGTTCGAGCAGCGCCGTGGGGTGGCTCAGGCCGACGTTGGAGAGACCTTGTTTAAAGGCGGCCTTCAGCAGCGGCGCCTGCTGGAGGTTGAACTGGAGACAGACGAGAGAGAGAAGGAACGCGGCAGCCAGCACGGGCGCGATGAGTTGCCAGAAGCTCTGGCCGCAGGCGCGCATGGCACTGATCTCATTGTCGGCAGAGAGGCGGCTGAACACCAGCAGGCAGGCGGTCATCATGCCCATCGGCAACGAGAAGGTCAGCACGAACGGCACGAGGTAAAGCAATTGCTTCAGGACTGCGCCCACGGGCACTTGCTTGGTGGAGAGCAGTTCCAGCAGTTGTTTCAGGGCGTTGCCGGTCAGCAGGATGACGCTGAACACCGCTACCGCCACGATGAGCGTGAACAGGATCTGCCGTGCAATGTAACGCTGGAGAATGTTCACTGGCTTAGTTCACGCCGAAGCCCTTGTCGGTCTTCGTGGGTTTCAATTGCTTCTGGATTTTCAACTGTTTGATCTGGCGTTCAAGACACCGGAGCAGCTTTTGCAGCCGCAGCCGCAGGTCTAGCATTTCCAGGAGCTGCTGTTTCTGGCGGAGATCGGTCACGAGCGTGAACGATACCAGGTCGGCCATCGTCTCTGCGTCGCCCAGTGCGGCGAGCGCTTGGAGAAGCCGCTTGGGGACGGCCTTGCCGGCGGCGGCACGGAGATGGGCCAGCTTGCCGACGCGCGCGGCCAGTTCATCCGTTTCGGCATCAGGCTCGTGCGTGGTCTCCAACGGCTCGATGACGGCGATGGGGTAGGGCGTGTCCGGCAGGAATTCCCTGAAGCGCACACGACGCAAGCCTTGGAGCAGGAGGTTCGAGGTGCCGTCGGGCAACTGGAACGAGGCGCTAATGATGCCGGCACAGCCGATATCGTAAGGCCGCGGTCCTGACTGGCTGGCTGCCGGCTTTTGGCGCATCAACGCAATGCAAAACATCCGGTGCGTCTCCAGCGCATCCTTCAGCATTCTGCGATAATGCGGCTCGAAAATATGCACCGGCAACACGGCCTGTGGAAACAGGATCGCGTTCGGCAAGGCCATGACGGCGATTTCATCAGGCAGTTTCACCACGATTCACAATAGCGGCTCCGGCGTTGCGCGCAAGCCTTGGGTTTGGGGGAAACGCGACTTGTGTGGCTTGGCGTTTGGCAGACCGCCCATTGCGCCATACGCCATACGCGTCACACATTGCGTTTCACGAAGTTCACATCCAACTCCCGCGCCGCCTTCACCTCGTCCACGCGCGTTACCGGCATCGTGAATGGCGCGTTGTGCAGCGTCTCGGGGTTGTGCGCGATCTCTTCTGCGATCTGGCGCATTGCAGAGATGAACCGGTTGAGCGTCTCGCGGCTCTCGGTTTCCGTCGGCTCGATCATCAGCGCCTCTGGCACCGTCATCGGGAAATAAATCGTCGGCGCATGGAAGCCGAAATCCAGCAGCCGTTTGGCGATGTCGCGCGCGCTGGAACCCTGCTTCTTCTGGAGCTTGGCCGAGAGGACGGTCTCGTGCATGCACGCCTGCGGGAACGGGTCGTCGTAAAGGTCTTTCAGCTTCTTCTTGATGTAGTTTGCGTTGATGATCGCAACTTCTGACACGCGACGCAGACCTTCAGCGCCGTGCGCGAGGATGTAGGTGAGCGCGCGGATCAGGATGCCGGTGCTGCCGTGGAACGTGCGCATCTTGCCGATGGTCTGCGGCCGGTCATAACTCCACGACAGCGCTCCGTTGGCTGCGTTGCGCGCGATGCGCGGTGTCGGAAGAAACGGCTCCAGCGATTTCTTTACGCCGACCGGGCCGGCTCCGGGGCCGCCGCCGCCGTGCGGGGTGCCGAACGTTTTGTGAACGTTCAAATGAACCACATCGAAACCCATGTCGCCGGGTCGCGCGAGACCGACGAGCGCATTGAGGTTGGCGCCGTCGTAGTAAAGCAGCGCGCCAGCCTTGTGCGCCATGGCGGCAATTTCCAGAATATGGGTCTCGAAGACGCCGTGCGTACTCGGATTGGTGAGCATGACGGCGGCGACTTCTTCGTCGAGCACTTCACGGAACTTCTCGATGTCCACCTCGCCTTGCTTGTTCGATGGCACGGTCACGACCTGGTAACCGGCCAGATGTGCCGACGACGGATTGGTGCCGTGGGCGGAGTCGGGAACAATCACTTTGCGGCGCGGGTTGCCACGGGCGGTGTGATACGCGCGTATCAACAGCAGGCCGGTCAGTTCGCCGTGCGCGCCGGCGGCCGGTTGCAGCGTGAACGCATCCATGCCGGTGATCGCGCAGAACGTTTGCTCCAGCAGGTCGAACGCGGCGAGCACGCCCTGTGTCGTGGACGCCGGCTGATACGGATGCACGTTGGCAAAACCCGGCAACGACGCGATGCGGTCGTTGATCTTCGGGTTGTACTTCATCGTGCACGAGCCGAGCGGATAAAAATGCGTGTCCACGCTGAAGTTGAGCTGGCTCAGGCGCGTGACATGACGGACGACGTCTATTTCGCTGACTTCCGGCAGCTCGGCATCGTGTTGGCGCAGACAATCCTGCGGCACGAGTTCCGTCAGCGGTTTCGCAGGCGCGTCGAAGGCCGGCAGCGAACAGGCGCGGCGGCCGGGCGAAGAGAGATCGAAAATGAGCGGTTCTTTCATCGCGGTTAAACTTTCTGGCCGGCGGCGCGACCCAGCGCTTCGGCAAGCCGCTCGATGTTGGCGGTAGACTTGGTTTCAGTGACGCACACGAGCAGATCGCGCTCCATGGCGGCGTCGAAGCGGCCCAACGGCAGGCCGGCGAGAATTCCGTCGCGCTCCAGCTGGTCGCAGATCGTTTGCGCCGGGGCCGTGCAGGTGACGACGAACTCGTTGAAAAACGGCGCGCGGGGAAATTTCAGCGCGAAGCCGGGCACGCGGCTGATGGCCTCGGCGGCTTGGTGGCTCCGGCGCAGGTTCAACTCGGCGATCTCGCGCATGCCGCGTTTGCCGAGCAGCGAGAGAAAAATGGCAGTTCGCAACGCCATCAGTGACTGGTTGCTGCAGATATTCGACGTGGCCTTCTCACGGCGGATGTGTTGCTCGCGCGCTTGCAGTGTCAGACAGAACGCCTCCCGGCCTTCCGTGTCCACGCTGCGGCCGACGATGCGCCCGGAAATCTTATGGATCAGTTGTTTGGAACTGGTCAGGAAGCCGACATACGGTCCGCCGTAAGCGACAGGAATGCCGAGCGGCTGGCCTTCGCCGATAGCGAGGTCGGCGCCGTATTCGCCGGGCGGCTTGATCACGCCGAGTGAGATCGGGTTGACGACGGCGACGAACCACGCGCCTTTCGGTTTGATCAGCTCGCCGGCGCGCTGCATGGGCTCGATGCAGCCGAAGAAGTTTGGCGACTGGAGCAGCACGGCGGCGGTGTTCTCGTCGGCCGCGGCCGCGAGCGCATCGAGGTCGGTCAAGCCATCACGCGTTGGCAGTTCGACAATCTGCACATCCATGCCGGCAGTGTAGGTCTTGAGAATCTGCCGATACTCCGGATGCACGGCGCTGGAAATGACGATGCGGTTGCGCTTCGGGTGCGCATTCAACGCGAGATAGGCGCTCTCGCCGACGGCCGTGCCTCCGTCGTAGAGCGAGGCATTGGAGACGTCCATGCCGGTGTGCGCGCAGATGAGCGACTGGTATTCGTAAAGCAGTTGCAGCGTGCCCTGGCTGGCCTCGGCCTGATACGGCGTGTAGGCGGTGTACAACTCGCCGCGCGAGATGAGGTGGTCGATGGCGCTTGGAATGAAGTGCTCGTAAGCGCCGGCGCCGAGGAACGACGTGAGCGCGTCGAGTGGCGTGTTACGGGCCGCCATCGCGCCGAGTTCGCGCTGCAATTCCGATTCGGACATCGCCGGCGGCAGTTCCATCTTGAACTGGCGCAACGAAGCCGGAATCGCCGCGACCAGTTCGTCGAAGCTCGCGACGCCGATCTCGCGCAGCATTGCGCTCAAATCAGCTTCAGTGTTGGGAATGTAGTCCATGGGAATGCCAGATTCGGAATTTGGAATGGGGAGTGGATTGGTGTGGGGAATGCGCCAATTGATTTTGCATCCCGCAATCCGCAAACCGCATTCGGTTTACTTCTCTTCCTCGTCGTCCTCGTCCTGGCTTTCCTTCTCGCTGAGGATTTCCTCGTAGTCGCTGTCGCTAAGCAGTTCCTCGATTTCGGCCGGGTCGGCGAGCTTCATCTTAAAGAGCCAGCCTTTGCCGAAAGCGTCCTCGTTGACGACGGCGGGGTCGTCGAGCGCGGCTTGGTTGACCTCCGTGACCTGGCCGGAGAGCGGCGCGTAAATATCGCTGGCGGCTTTCACCGACTCGACCACGGCGCACTCGGTGCCGGCTTCGATTTCGTCGCCGACCTTCGGCAGATCGAGATAAACGATGTCAGTCAACTCCTCCTGTGCAAAGTCGGTCAGGCCGACGGTGGCGGTGGCCTTGTCTTTGCTCAACTTCACCCACTCGTGGCTCTCCGTGTATTTGAGGTCGCTAGGGACGTTCATGATGTTTTATCCGTTTTTTCGGTAAATTGGTTTCGCTGCGATGGTGGCCGGGAATCGCTTCCCACGAATCTCGACCTCCAACATCTGCCCGCTTGCCTCGCATGCCGGTGACACATAACCCATGCCGATGCCGACACCCAGCGACGGCGACTGCGTGCCGCTGGTCACTTCGCCGACAACGTGTCCGGCGGCCACCAGCGGATAATGTGGCCGTGGCGGCGCGCTCCTGCCGTTCATGCGAAACGCAACGAGCGTTTTGCTCCTGCCAGAAAGTGTATGGCGTTGCAAGTGTTCTTTTCCGACGAACGCTGGCTTGTCGAGCGCGACGAACTTCGACAACGCCGCCTCGATGGGCGAGGTCTCCTCGTCCAACTCGTGGCCGTAAAGCGGATAACACATTTCCGTCCGCAACGTGTCACGCGCGCCAAGGCCGCATGGCTTCACATTCTGTTGCAGCAACAATTCCCACACCGCCGCCGTTGTCTCCGCCGGGATGACCATCTCGAAACCGTCCTCACCCGTGTAGCCGGTCCGTGCGACGAGCACCTTCTGGCCAGCGAGCGATTTCCAGACGATGCGATTGCGTTTCACCTCGGTTGCGATGCCCGGCAGCAGCGCCTCCATCACGGCTGCGCTGCGGGGGCCTTGCACTGCAATCGCACCCGCATCGTTGGAACAGTTTGTGATCTCAAGTTCGGAGGATGGAAAAGGCTTTAGCGCCGCGACCTTTTGGATGTGCGGCACGTCGGCCTCGATCCTCGACGCGTTGATGATGAGCAGATACTCCTGCTCGCCGATGCGGTAGGCATAGAGATCGTCGACCGTGCCACCGCGCTCGTTGCACATCAGATTGTATTGTCCCTGACCGACGCTGAGCTTGGTGAGATCGTTGGTGAGAAGGTGATTCAGAAACGCCAGCGATTGGGGGCCGCTGACTCGCACCTCGCCCATGTGCGAGATGTCGAAGATGCCGCAGTCTTTGCGGACCGCGTTGTGCTCGGCGATGATGCCATCATATTGCACCGGCATCTCCCAGCCGCCAAACTCCACCAGCCGGGCATCCAGCCGGCGATGGCATTCGTAGAGCGGCGTGCGTTTCAATTGAACTTCGGCTGACATGAGCGCGAACGTAAAAGAAGCGCCGCCGCTTGTCAAAGGAGTTTGTGACCGAACGAGAGACGAAACTGTTGCCTTACGCTGAACAAACAGAGATGCAGGCTCAACACCCATACTTCGACGCGGGTGCAGTTCGCAGAAACGCCGCTGCGCTCAACGAAATCGTGCGGTGACGTGCGGTGTTTTGCCCGCCGTACTACAACACATTCCGCGCATCGGTCTGTTATCGAGCGCGAGTCGTGCCATCCATGTTCCGCACGCAACGGACGAAGTTGTTGATGCGGACGACGTCTCCCTGGGGCCCACGACCGTGCGGGAACGCGGCCGGGTCGCCAGTCTTTGGGTCGCTGCGTTGTGCGCCAGCGCCGTGAACGTCGAGCAGTTGATAGTTGCTGGAACTGGATGATCGCAAACCGCCATCCGAAGGACCGCCGGAGCCGGGGCCGCTCTTGCCGCGTGGACCGCCTTTACCAAAGCCCCCTGGCCCCGGAGGCCCGCCACGCGAATGCGGCTGCATCCAGCCCGTTGCGCGGCCGAACGCAACGTAAATGGCAGCGCTGCCTTGCCGGTCAGGGGGACCGCCCTGATGCGTCGTGCTGGTCCAGAAGAAAGGATACTCGCCGTCGTCGAGTCTGGTCGTCTGGAACACAGGGTCGATTGCCGGTGAACGCGTCACCGCCGGCGCACGCGTGTAGTCCACGAGGCTCTGCAACTCTTTCGCGTTCGGTAGCCGCCAGTCGTTGTAACCGAGGTGTTTTCCTGTGTTGCGCTGTTGCACCCACGCCAGCGCCGATTCCCAGTTCATGCCCCGGCTGCTGTCAGCCTTTGACCACATCAACCCGGTGGCGCGATCTGTGACCGTGCCATCACGGTTGTCGCAGAAATCGTTTTTGCCGTAGGCGGGGTTGCCACGGACACAGAGCACGAAGAACGTCTTCTCCGGCCTGCCAGGCATAGCCGTGCCATAGCCCTTGATGCGGCCATCGGCAAAATTCACGCCGAACATCTGTTTTGGGTTGGCGGCATACACCGTGCAGGAAGCCCATTGCGAATCTATGGTTCGTTCGCCTGCGTTGGGGTCGCCGTAGGCGAACTTGAAAAACTTCGTATTGATGAACGGTGTCAGACGGGACGTGTCCGTGACATTTGGTCCGACGTCAACGCCGCTGAACAAGATCAGTGAATAGAGTTCCTTGATCGTCGGCAGTCGCCAATCGTTGAATCCACCGAATCCGGCGCTGTTGAGCTTTGCTGGGCGCTCGCGAGCCTGGCCCAACGTCAGCTTGTCGCTGTGGCTGAGCACACCGTCGCCGTTGGTGTCCGCGCTGTGTTGCCAAGTCAATCCTGTGTTGTGGTCGTACACAGTCAGGCCGTCGGTGCTGGACTGGTATGAAGGCTGGACACCCCGGTGCTGTGCATCTTGCCCATAGAACGGCTGTCCCGGTCGTGGCGGCGCAATCTCCTGGCGGTCGTCGTAACACTTTGTTTGACCCGTTCCAACAACGGTGTAAGGACGTTGTGCGCCAAATCCGTCTGCGTTTGTCGCAAGAACCAGCGCCAGCACAATGATGGCTCGATTCATGATTGTTCTCTGTTCACTTCCTTTCAGCCGCATTCACGTCGCCTCACCCGTATTCAACAACAGTCTGGCCAAATTGTTGTCCGGATGGAATAGAGAAACTGTCAGCGAGGCGAAGTCGTCGCAGGATTTGGCTTGCGGGTCTGCAAACCTTCATCAGGGATGACGTAGCGGTGGCACACTTTGCCGTTCTTTCGGTCAACCGTTTCGTCGGATGGAAGGAAGCTGGAGACATAGTCGACAGTAACTTGGGTGGATGAGACGGAGACACGCATGTGGCCAGAGCCGCCGAGGATGATGCCGGTCTTGTAGCCGTATTCAGCGGCGTAGCGGGGGAGCTTGCCGTTGCTCTCGTTGCCGGGTTGGGGGACTTCTTGATAAACGATGCCGCCGAGGTCTTGCCTGGCGTAGAGATGGTCGTGGCCGTGGAAGACGATGGAGACGCGGTTCTGGACGAAGAGTTGGTGGATGGGCGTGGGCCAACCGGGGCGATTCTTTTTGAAGCCATCCGTGCCATCGGCGTTCTTGCCGCCCCACTCGTAGAACGGCGCGGCTTCTGTCCCGCCGCGGCTCTGTTCATCCGCGCCGCCGACGAGGTGGTGGATGAAGACGAACTTGAACCGCGCCTTGCTCGCTTCGAGCGTGCGCTTGAGCCACTGATACTGCTCCGTGCCGAGCGTACGTTTCCAGTTGTCATTCTGGCCGCGTTGCTTCTGCGTGAACCAGAACGGGTCGAGCGCAATGAACAGCGCGTCACCCCATTCCCACGCGTAGTAGTCCTGCAACAGGCCGGCTTCGGGATGTTTCGTCCCGTTGCCCGTGTAGAAACCGGTCGTAACGCGGACACTCCTGTCCGCGCTGTTCTTCACGCCCGCAACGCCGCGGACAGGAGTGTCCGCGTTACCGGCGTCGCTGCCGACGGGAATGGGATTTGGGAAGTAGCGCTTCCGCATTTGGTTCGACCAGATGGCGAGGCTGTCGGCATCGCTGCCGTGGCCGCGTGGACTTTCGCCGTCGTGATTACCCAACACAAGGAACAGCGGTGCGGAGCGGCAAAGCTGGCCGAAAAAGAATCGCTGCGCGAGATACTGCTTGGCGGCGTTCTCGCGGTTGTCGTGCTTCTCGGTCATGAATGTGTCGCCGAGATCTACGTGGAAATCGGGCGCGTCGGCGAGCGCGTTGGCCAGCGTGCGTTGATACACCTCGGCGCTGACGCGGTCGTCGAGATGCGAGTCGGCGGTGATGGTGAATGTGAACGAACTGCCCCGCGAGCGCTGCGTGTGAAAGACGCCTTCGACGCTGTTCGTGCCGCGGGTGCGGAGTTGGTAGAAATACTGCGTGTCGGGCCGCAGCGAGCCGATCACCACTTCGGCGGGTTCGTTTTTCTTGAACTGTCGCGCCGGGGTCTGCTGAGGATAACTGCCCCGTTGCGTTCCGTAAGCGATGCAACCTTCGGCATCCTGATAAGCGAGAACGCTGGCCGTGACCGAATCCCGCGTGGGCCGGCCGAGCACCACGTCGAATGGATGCGCCGGCACGTTGTTGCACTCTGAGTTCTGCGTGGGCTGCTCTTTGTTGCCTTTGCCGCGGCCTTTCTTGCCTTCGGGCGCTGCCAGCGCGACGCCGGCGCACAGGAACAACAAGAACGCCCCGAATAGAATCGGCGGGACACAAAGTCTTCTGAATGTGAGAGGGGCCTTGGTGCCCCGACCGCGCATTCGCTGCAAACGGCCAACCATTGACATCGCCGCCACAGTCGGGGCGCTAAGGCCCCTCCCACATTCAGGCAGCAATTCCAGCTCCGCCAAGTTGGGATGCCGAGCTGTACAGACGCGAGAGCTCATTGGTTCTTCTTCCCGCCCTTTCCTTTGCCGCCGCGCTTGGGCTCCGACGTCGGTTTGCTCGGATCGTAGTTTGGATTCTTGGTTGGCATCTGGGCGTTGACCGACGTGAGGTAATCGGTCAGGCGCTGGTCGAGTTCCTTGACCTTGTCGGGCATTTGCTGAGCGAGGTCGCGGCGTTCGCCGGGGTCCTTGGCGATGTTGAAGAGTTCCAGTGCGCCGGTTTCGTAAACGCGGATGAGTTTGAAGTCGCCGAGCTGGGTCGCGGAGGCCGGGCCGACGGCGTCCTTGTCGTAGTGCGGGAAATGGACGACGTATTCCTCGCGCGGGCGCTTGACCGTGCCGTTGCCGGCGTTGGCAAGCACCGACGCGAGGCTGCCGCCCTCGACGCCCTTGGGTAACGGTCCGCTCACGCGCGCCAGCTCGGCGATCGTAGGGAACACATCCGCGCCGACCGTCCGCACGTGGGAGCACGCACCGGGCCTGATGCCCGGGCCGCGGATGATGAACGGCACGCGCAGGCCGCCCTCAGAGACGGTGCCTTTGCCGCCGGTGAATGGCGGGTTTTTTCCTGGCGTGCCGTGGTCGGTGGTGAAGATGACGTAGGTGTTGTTGGCGATGCCGAGTTCGTCGAGCTTCTTCAACACCATCCCGAATGCGGTATCAAGATCGAGGTCGGCGGCGGCGGTGCCCGCGTCGCGCGCGCCCACGCCCCAGCCTTTGACCGTTGCAACGCTCTCCGGTCGCGCGTCACCGCCGTGGCGCGAGGCGTAGTGCGAGAGTTGGAGGTAGAACGGTTTGCCGGCCCGGACCTGCCGCGTCATGAACTCCATGCCACGCTCGGTCATGCCGAAGAGTTGCTTCGGGTGGGGATTGTCTACGTTGTCGGGGCCGCCGTTGCCGGTCGGGCCGTCGCTCGCGTCGAAGCCGTATTCCTTTGGATCAATCCGGCCCACGTGCCATTTGCCGAAGTGCGCCGTCGCGTAGCCCGCGCGCTTGAGTAATGCCGCGATAGTCGTCTCGCTCGTAGGCAACTCGGTGGAACTCGGCGGCGGTAACATGCGGCTGTTCGCGGGAACATCCCCGTCCCTCTTGCCTTCGTTGATGAAGGTCATGTGTAACTGCGCCGGGCTTTTGCCGGTGAAGAACGTGGCGCGCGACGGCGTGCAGCGCGGCGACGGTGCGTAGAAGTTCGCGAGCCGCATCCCGGTCTGCGCCAGCTTCTCGAAGTTCGGCGTGCGTGCGTAACTGCTCTTGGACTCCGCCACCGCGTCATCCATACGCACCGACGTGCTGCTCCAGCCGTGCCCCTCGCCGAGGATGAACACGAAGTTGGGCCGCTGCGACGTGGCTGCCGGAAGCGGTGCGCTGAGCGCCGCCGCGACCGACAGAGTGACGATCCACATCATTCTATTCATTCACGCCTCCCAATTGCGCGCAGTCATTTCTCTTGCTGGTTGTCGCGTTGCGGTTGGTTGTCGCGGTTCTCACCGCCACCGCGTTGGCCGCCCTTGCTGCCACCTTTGCCACCCTTGCCGCGGCGGTCGCCACCACCGCCTTTGCCCTTACGGTCGCCGGGACCGCGCTTGGGATAGACATCAACGCCTTGCGCAGCGCGCTCGGAGATGGTGCCTTTGGGCGTCAGGTCGCGGCCTTTGAAGGCGGGATGATCGGCGGCGTAACGGAAAGCGCGGAAGGCGGAGTTGGTCATCGGCAGCACGTCGCCGAGCACTTTCACCGGGCCATCGCGCGTGACGGGGTTGATGTATTCCCAGACGAGTTCGCCCTTGTCGGTGACCTCGAAGAAATGGCCCTCGGTGTCGGAGCAGATGAACGCGTTGCCGTTCGGCAGGCGCTGACCGCTGGAGCCGATGTGGCTGAAGAAACCATGGCTGTTCACGGAACTGTAGCTCCAGACGACTTGCTTCGAGATTTGCCGCGGCTGGTTATGCGTGTCGTGTTCGTAGGTCTCGCGACGGTAGCCGGCGTCGGGCGGGTTGACATACTTGCCGGTGTCGCGTCCGCTCGCGTCGAGGAACGGATTGATTTCCAAAACCGAGGAACCTGGCGTGCGCTGGTAGAGATACTGGCCGTTGTTGAAGACCATGATGTGCCCCGCGCCGGGCAAGCCGGGCCGGATCCAGTGCACGTCGTGCGCGCCGCCCATCTGCTTGTGGCCGGAGGTGGCCGAGTCCCAGTTTTCGAGCACGCGCGGCGGGTCACCTTGCGCGTAGCGGGCGGGATCGCCGAATCGGTAGAGGAAATCGCCCGCCGGCCCGGCGGCTTTGGCTATGCTCGCCTTTGGGTTGCCGGCAACGAACGTGCCGTCGTGGTCAACCACGTAGAGTTCGCCTTGCACGGAGTTGATGACGATGTGGCCCGACTCGGCGTTGTAATCCATCGAGTTGCAGTGGAGCCAGTCGCGCTTGAGCGGGCGGCCGGGCATGTTGATGTTGATGCGGCCGGGATGGTCCGCGATGGTCTTGCCCGCGCCGACGTGGTTGGGCTTCGAAGGGTCGAGGTCCTGCACGACGTGATCGAAGAAGCACCATTCCCAGACGACGTTGCCCTGCATGTCCACCTCGACGACGGCGTCCATCTGGCCGCCCTCGGTCGAGGCTTTCTTCGGGTCGGCACCGGCGGCGACGGCTTGGTCGTAAGAGATGGACTTGTTGGCGATGTAGAGCGTGGTGGGCGCGTTGAGCTTCTTGTTGAAGATGCGCACCCAATCGTGATGCGGCGCGTAGTTCTCGCGCTTCTCGGTGTATTCCCAGACTTTCTTGCCGTCCCAGTCCACTTCCGTGAAGCCCTGGAAGCCGCTGGGGTCGTCCTTCGACGCGTCGAGGATGTTGCCGTTGTCGAGCAAGTGCGGGTTGGTGCCGATGGCCCACGTGTGAACGACGCGCCCCTCCATGTCGAGCAGGAACGTCCGGCTGCCGACGCCGAAGAGCGTGTAGCCGTTGAGCGCCTTCTCCTTGTTGCAGAAGAGCAGTTCCGTCGGCCCTTGCAGCCGTTCGTATGCGAACGCCGAACTGGCGAGCATTGCGCAAATGATCAGTGTGCGTTTCATGGTGGTGGCTCCTTTAGTTCTCACGCTGGTTGTCGCGATTGCGGTTCCCTTTGCCCTTGCCCTTGCCTTTGCCAGCGGGGCCTTGGTCGGTGCGTTGTGCTTCGGTCATCAGATGGAGACCGGTCTTGCCTTTCATGGAAGCGGGCAGTTCAACGACGCCTTTCGGGGTCAGATCGCGTCCCGCCAGGCCGGGATAATTCGGCTCATAGCGATGGACCTTGAACACGGCGTTCCACAAATGGCCGCGCATGTCCTTGCCGGGCAATTCACCTTGCGCGAGGATGCCGCCGCGGACCATTGCGTTGACGTATTGCCAGACCATCTCACCCGTGGGTGTGACCTCGAACAAGTTGCCCACGATGCCCCCGCAGATGAGGGTGTTGCCGTTGGGCAGGCGATGCGCGCCGGAGATTTCGGCCGAGAAAAAGTCCGTGCGATTCTTCGCCTCGTAGTGCCAGACAGGCTTGGCGGGACCGTAAACTTTGCCTGGCTCGAGGATATAGCGGCCGCTGGCGTCCATCGGCAGCACGATTTCCTCGACGCTCGACCAACCGCGGTCATAGCCGTTGTTGAAGATCGTCATGTGACCTGCGCCGGGATAACCGTCGGGAATCCACAGCGCGTCGTGCTGCTGGACCAATTGTTTGTCCTTGAGAGTGCCGCGCTTGTAGGCTGCGGGGTTGCCCCAGCGGTAAATGAGGTCGCCGCCTTTGCCGTGTTTGCCGCCTGTGTGACCGGCCGCTTGCTGGGTCGTCGTGCTGTGGTCAATGATCCAGATTTCGTTGCAGCCGCGCACACTCAGAACGATCTGGTCGAGCTTCGCGTTGTAATCGAGCGAATTCATGTGGTTCCAGAAGGCGGCCACCGCCCGGCCGTTGCAGTTGACGTAAATCCGCTCGGGGTGCTGCGCAGGATCGCCGTAGTTGGGCTTGCTGCGGTCGGAGTCCTGGATCAGATGGTCCCAGACGTGCCATTCCCATACGATCTTGCCGCCCTTGGGCCGGATAGGTTGGATCTCGACCACAGCGTCGGGCACCAGATAATCGTCGCGCATCATGCTCTCGTCAAAACCGGCCGCCAACGCCTGCTCACGGGACTTGCGCTCGACCATCAGGGCGAGGAAGTTCCCATTGGGCAGAGGTTTGATGTCGTGATGTAGCTGGTAGTCGCGGGTGGCGTGGTCGAACTCCCAGACCAGCTTGCCATCCCAGTCATACTCCTCGATGCGCCCGCCTTCACCGCCGCCGGTGCCGCCCTGCACCCGCAGCATGCAGGCGCGGATCAGGTGGCCATTGGGCAGCAGATAAACAGTTTGACCGGGTTCGTATTCGCTCTTCCACGAATGACAGACTTGCCCGGCATTGTTCATCAGGTAGGTCAGCATGTTGTGCTTGGGCGCGAACAGCGTGTAGCCGTTGTAGGCCTTCGGCGTGTTGAGGAAGAGGCCGACGGTCTGGCCGGGATTCGGCGAAACCGGTGTCTTGTTCTCCGGCATCTCACGCTTGCCACCGCCTCCGCCACCACCGCCGCGACGGTCGCTTCCGCCACCACCGCCCTCGCGATCCCGGCCTTGGCCATCGGGGCGGGGCGGACGATTGTCAGGTTGCTCTTGCGTCGAGGCGACACCGGCAAAATGCACCACGCTGCCGATTGCCAGCAATGTCAACAGCGCGCCCTTTGCCAGTCTATGAATGGTTTGTTTCGTTGTGTTCATGATCTTTCTCCTGTGGACCTGGTGTTAAAAGAAACTCAGTTTAGATTTTCAATTGCGTTGCGGACGATCTCCCGACTTGCCCGGGCTGCGTCGCTCGCCGCCCCCGTCCCCGCCGCCATCACCTGGGCGCGTGTAAACCACACTCAATTCCGCACTCGCGAGGATACGGTCCTTCATTGCCGCGAGCAGAACCTCACGGTTGACTTGGGCGGGCGGGACCGTGAGTTGCAGCGGCGCTGACAGCGCGTAGACGGTGTAAATGTAGGTCTTCGCGCCGGGTCCCTTCGAACGTGGCGGGGTGTATTCGGTTCGTTCGTTGACGCTATTGTTGCCCAATGTGCCCACGCCCTTCACATTCTTGGGCAGGCTTTGAACATCCGCAGGGATGTTGTAGAGGATCCAATACCATTTGGTCTGGTCCGGCGCCTCATGGTGCATGATGAGTGCGTAGCTCTTTGTGCCAGCCGGCGCGCCGGTCCATGCCAGCGGCAGCGTGGCGCTGGCTCCGTCAGCGGTGAACTCCGCCGGCAGCGTCCCTCCATCCGCCACCTCGGAACTGCTCAGGATGAACGAGCCGGAGCGAGCCGGTCGTTGGGCATCGGAACGTTTCGGACGTTCACCTTGTTCGCGCGCATCTCCGCCGCTACTTTGACCCTCTCGCGGCGGACGATTGTCATCTGACCGGGTCTGATCACTGGAGCGCCGTTTGCCACCACCGCCGCCTTTTCCGGGACGACCGCCCCCCGGTCCGCCCTCGCGACCGCCGATGTGTTGCACGGGCGTCGGCTTGATCACGGGGCGGCTTTCGGCGTTGACCGGCAGCACGACGCGGAAGCCGAGGTGGTAGTAGGGATGATCCGGGTCTTGCGGGCCGCGATAGTAGGACGGGTTGCGGTTGGACACACGGCCGTGGCCGTTCTCGCCATTATACCAGTTGCCGCCGCGCATGCCGCGATACGGTTTGCCATCCTGCACCAGACTGCCGCTCGCCGGGCCGGGCGGGTTCTCGGCCGGGCTGTAGGCGTAGTAGTCGCGCACATACCAATCGTTGATGAATTGCCAGACATTGCCGCTCATGTCGTAGAGGCCGTAGCCATTCGCACCGTTCGAGGTTTGAAAAGTCTCCTGCGCGCCCGGCCAGCCGAAGTCCGCTTTGCGATGCGTCTGGCCGTTGAAAAAACCGACCGGCGTCGTCCACGGCAGCGGGCCGGCGCGAAACGGATTCTTCGACTCCGGCCAGTTCGCCTTTGTGGCGTCCGGCTCATCGCCCCATGGAAAGTTGCGGTAGGGATTTTGCTGCCCCCCACGACCCGCGTATTCCCACTCCGCCTCCGTCGGGAGCCGGAAGCCGCTCTTGTTGAAGTTGCAGTCCCACGTCGTCGTATTGTAGCAAGCCGGCAATCGTTTCTGGGAGCTCAGCCAGTTGCAATAGACCGCCGCGCCCGGCCAGCGGATGCAGACGATGGGATGGTTTTCCTTCCGGTCGAGCACGGCGAACTTCCCGCCGCTGAAGCAAATGCGGCTGTAAGGCGACATCTCGCGTGTCTCGCAAAGCAAGTCCTTCCCACCGACGAGATACACGCCGCCCTGTCGCACTTCGATCATGCGTAACGCCAGCGCCGAGTTGAGGAACTCGCAATACTCGCGCGTCGTGACCGTGCAGACGCCCATGTAGAATGCGTCCAACCGCACCGTGTGGAGCGGCGTCTCATCGCCGCCGTGTTTCGGGTCCACGAATCCGTGATGGTCGCCCATCTCGAACTTGCCAGCTGGAATCAGCGCGAAGCCGGGCATCTTTTGCTGCGCCGCCGCGCCGCCCGTGCCCAACACCATCAGCCACGCGCCCGCCAGAACCATCATCAACATTTGCCGTTTCATAGTCGGATCTCCTTTACACATCTATTTAACGCGTGGCCTGTAAAGATTTCATGTGCGCACACCCGGAAAATTGTAAAGGAAGCGTAAATGTTGCGGCGGGCATCGTCGCGCAGTCTGCCTATTCGTATCGCAACGCCTCGATCGGGTCCATGCGCGAGGCTTTTCGGGCAGGGTAGAAGCCGAAGAAGATGCCGACGGCGGCGCTGAACAGGAAGGCCAGCACGCCGGAGGTGAAGGATGTGAGCGTGGGCCAGCCCATTTTAACGGCCACGAGTTTCGAACTGGCCACGCCGAGCACGATACCGATTGCGCCGCCGATGATGCTGAGGGTCATGGCTTCCAGCAAGAACTGGAGCAGGATGACACGGCCCTTCGCTCCAACCGCCATGCGGATGCCAATCTCGCGTGTCCGTTCGGTCACGCTCACGAGCATGATGTTCATGATGCCGATGCCGCCGACCAGCAGCGAGACGCTGGCGATTGCGCCAAGCAGTACGGTCATGACGCGCGAGGTTTCGCTGGCGGTCTGCGCGATCTCCTGTTGCGTGCGCACGGTGAAATCATCCTCTTTCTTCCCGGTGATGCGATGGCGTTGGCGCAACAACGCGGTCATCTGCTGCTGAATTTCGTTGAGTGCGTCGGCGTCCCGCGCCTGTGCCATGATACCGCGCAGGTTTGTCGTGCCTTGAATGCGGCGCATGAGGCTGGTGTGCGGCATCAGCACCACGTCGTCCTGATCCTCGCCGCGGAGGTTGTTGCCTTTGGCGGTCAGTTCCCCGATGACGACAAACGGCACGTTGCCGACGCGGACGGTCTGGCCCAGCGGATTGGCGTCGCCAAAAAGCTGTTGCGTCACTGTCCTGCCGATCACCGCGACCTTGTTGGCGGCGCGAACGTCCTGCTCGGTAAACATTGTGCCCCGCTCAATCGGCCACTGGCGAATCTCCAGGTAATCGGTGCCTTCGCCCATTGCCATTGTGGACCAGTTCTGGTTGCCGAGAATGACCTGCACCGGCGCGCGCTGGTCGGGGCTGACGAGCGCCACACCGGGAATCTCGCGCTTGAGCGCCACAGCATCGTCGAGCGTCAACGTGCCGGCGGAGCCCTGGCCGCCGCGGGCGCCGCCGCGACTGACGCTGCCGGAGAACACGAGGATGACGTTGCGGCCGAGGCTGTCGATCTGCGCCTGCACCTGGGCCTTGGCGCCCGCGCCGATGCTGACCGTCGTGATGACTGCCGCCACGCCGATGATGATGCCGAGCATCGTGAGCAACGAGCGCATCTTGTTCCGGCGCAGCGCCCGCAGCGCGATCTTGAATGTGGCCAGTATCTTCATGGCACAAGCTGGGCTGTCGCGTGGTCGGCACGCAGGCGTCGCAGTTCCTCATCGGCGTCGAAACGGTCGGCCACTATCTCGTCACGGATGATGCGGCCGTCACGCATGACCACGTTGCGCTTGGTGAACCGGGCGATGTCGAGTTCGTGCGTCACCATGACGATGGTGATGCCCTGCGCGTTGAGCTTCTGGAACATGCCCATGACCTCCACACTCGTCTGGCTGTCGAGGTTGCCGGTCGGTTCGTCGGCGAGCAGCATCGCCGGCTCGTTCACGAGTGCCCGCGCGATGGCCACGCGCTGTTGCTGGCCGCCGGAGAGCTGGTTGGGATGATGATGGGCGCGCCCGGCCAGCCCCACCAGTTCGAGCGCGCGCAATGCCCGTTCTCGCTGTTCCTGCGATGACAACGAACCCGCCCCGTAGAGCATCGGGAGCTCAACGTTCTCCCATGCCGACGTGCGCGAGAGGAGGTTGAAGCCTTGGAAAACGAACCCGATCTTTGCGTTGCGGATTTCGGCGAGCGAGTCAGGGGCGAGATGGGAAACATCCAGCCCGTCGAGCAAGTATCGTCCCCCGGTCGGCCGATCGAGACAGCCAAGCATGTTCATCAACGTGGACTTGCCCGACCCGCTCGCACCCATTATCGCCACAAACTCGCCCGGTTGTACATCCAGGCTGACGCCGCGCACGGCATGAACCTCGACTTCGCCGGTGAAGTAGGTCTTCTGGATGCTCTCGAGTTGGATGACCGCAGCCATGGTGCTCACTTTGGCGGTGGCCGGGACGGCGTGCCGGCGATGGGGTTATTCGCGCGCGTCATGTCCACGGTCGCCGACGAGGTGGATTGGACCATGCCGATGACAACCTCATCGCCTTCCTTCAAACCTTCGGTGACTTCCGTCACAGCACCGTCACTGATGCCCGTTTTGACGTTTACCTCCGCCAGCCGTCTTGGGCCGTTGCCATCGCCGGCTGGCGGCAAAACGAAGACAGTCTTCGCCGACGTTGGTGTTTGCGTGGCGCTGCCCGCATCCGGCGGACGATAGCGGAACGCAGCGTTGGAAATCTTCAGCACGTTCTGCCGTTGTGCGGCGATGATGGCGACGTTGGCCGTCATGCCGGGCCGCAGTTTCAGGTCGTGGTTGTCGACCTCGATGACGGTATCGTAGGTCACGACATTCTGCACCGTCGTGGCCGCGTTACGCACTTGCGCGACCTTGCCTTGGAACGTGCGGTTGGGGAAAGCATCCACGGTAAAGTTGACCAGCTGTCCCACTTCCACCGAACCGATGTCCGCCTCGGACACATACGCGTCAATTTGCATCTGCGCCAGATTGTTCGCGATTTCGAAGAGCGTCGGCGCGGACAGGCTGGCTGCCACCGTCTGGCCCACGTCCACATTGCGGGCGATGACGATCCCGTCCACCGGCGAACTGATCGTGCAGCGCGCCAAGTCCACCTTGGATTTTTCCAGCGCCGACTGCTTGATTTCCACGTTTGCTTCGGCTTGATGCAAGGCGACGATATTCGAGCTGTATTCGGATTCGGGCATGATCGCTTTGGCGAAAAGTTCCTTGGCCCGCTTTGCGTTGAGTTGCGCCAATTCGAGGGCTGCCGATGCATTGTGCAGTTCACCCTCGTTTTGATGCACCGCCGCCAGATACGTCGCTGCGTCCAGTTGGGCGATGACTTGATTGTTCGTGACGATGGAGTTGTAATCCACGAACAGCTTCTGGATGGTGCCGGAAATCTGGCTGCCGACGAGCACCTTGATGACCGGGTTTAGTTGGCCCGAGGCAGTCACCAGCTGGGTCAAGTCCCCGTTGACGACCCGCACCGTCCGATACTGTGGTTTATGGTTTTGCGGACGCTGCAAATACCAACTTGTCGCAGCCGCGGACACGGCCAACAGGATCAGCCCGATGGTCCACGATCCGGATCGGCGTTGCTTGATT
This sequence comes from Verrucomicrobiota bacterium, assembly GCA_016235595.1. GTDB lineage: Bacteria > Verrucomicrobiota > Verrucomicrobiia > CAIQCK01 > CAIQCK01 > CAIQCK01. The sequence goes on along the minus strand of JACRJX010000025.1, from coordinate 276,414 downwards.
GACGTCACGATATACTCCTCACTTTCACCGATTACTAAACGTCCGGCCTGTAAAGATTTCGTGTGGGCGGCCTTGGAAAATTGTAAAGGAAGCGTAAATGTTACGGCGTTCTGGAATCGCAACGGATATAATGACAATTGGAGAGTCGAATATGATGCTACAAGATCGCGACTCACATAAAAGTGATGCTGCCGGCGCGACGCCCACGCGCGTGTTGGTAATTGATGACGACCGGAAACTTTGCCGGCTCATCAAAACCTATCTGGAGCCACTCGGCTACGACGTGTCGGCGGTTCACACGGGGCCGGAGGGAGTTGAGAAAGCAACCGCGGAAACGTGGCAGGCGGTGATTCTCGACGTGATGTTGCCGGGCATGGACGGTTTTGAGGTGCTCAAACAGATTCGCCACAAGTCCAGCGTGCCCGTGCTGATGCTCACCGCGCGCGGCGACGAATCCGATCGCATTGTGGGGTTGGAGATCGGTGCCGACGATTATCTGCCGAAGACTTTCTCGACGCGCGAACTGTTGGCGCGCCTGCGCGCCGTCACGCGCCGGGCTTCAATGGCAGCGCCACGGGAAAGTGAGGGTGTTGAGCCGGAACTCGTCGTCGGCAAGCTGCGAGTGAACAGCGCCTCGCGCACCGCCGTCTTCGACGACAAGCCTCTCGTGCTGACACCCGTCGAGTTCGATCTGCTTGCGAGCCTGGCTCGCGCTCGGGGACGCGTAAAGACCCGCGAGCACCTTCTGGAGGAGATTCGCGATCGCAACTACGAGGTGTTTGATCGTTCGATTGACGTTCACATTTCCGCATTGCGCAGAAAGCTCGGCGATGATCCAAAGGAGCCAAGGTTCATCCGCACTGTGCGCGCTGCCGGTTACCTGCTCATCAACCCCGACACCGGGCAGTTCTGAACCATGAGAATCCGCTTCCCACTCTATGCGAAGATACTGCTTTGGTTTTTCCTGAACCTCATTGTGCTCTGCGTCGGGTTCTATATTTTCTTTCACACGCAGGTGAAACTTGGCCTCAACTCGTTGATGATGGGCCGCGCTGGCGACCGGATTCAGGCAGTGAGCGAAGTCATCACGGCCGAACTCAACAAGTCTCCCGGGCGAGCTTCGGCGGATGAGATTCTCAAACGCTTCAGCAGCTCCTACCGCGTGCAGTTCTATCTGTTTCAAAGCGACGGCCACCAAATCGCCGGCGAACCAGTCGAGTTGCCGCGGTCCGTGGGGAACGTGCTCGGCGAACGGCGCGGCCCGCCACCGGAGGGCGGTTCCGGCCGGCGGCCCTATCAGAAATTCATGGAGCGAGCAGGCAACCCGGTGTGTTACTGGGTGGGCGTGCGCGTGCCGGTGCTCGACCGTGAAAGAACGCGCACATTGCCAGCGGTCCTGTTGGCCGTGTCGGACTCGATGAGCGGTGGCGGACTTTTCCTCGATTTCAAACCGTGGTTGTTGATCGGCCTCGGCACGTTGATATTCTCCGTCGTGTTCTGGATTCCTCTGGTGAGCGGCATCACACGCTCGATCTCGCAGATGACGCAAGCCACCGCGAGGATTGCCGATGGTCGCTTCGACGTGCAGGTATCCGCGCGCCGGGGCGACGAACTGGGCCGGTTGGGCGAAAGCATCAACCGCATGGCGTCGCGTTTGTCGGGTTTTGTCACGGGCCAGAAACGGTTTCTCGGCGATATCGCGCACGAGCTGTGCTCGCCCATCGCGCGGATCCAGGTGTCACTTGGCATTCTCGAACAGCGCGCAGATGAAAAACAAAAAGCCTGCGTCGAAGACTTGCGCGAAGAAGTGCAGCAAATGTCGGAACTGGTCAGCGAACTGCTCGCCTTCTCCAAGGCCGGCCTGAAGCAAAAGGAGGTTGCGCTGGAGCCAGTCGCTCTGGCGGAGTTGGTGCTGCGTGTGGTCGAGCGCGAGGCTGCGGGTGTGCCAATTGAGATTAAGGTTGATGAAACAGCCCGCGCCCTCGCTTCGCCGGACTTGCTGGAGCGGGCGCTTGGAAACGTGATCCGTAACGCCGTGCGCTATGCCGCCCACGCCGGGCCTATCACCGTCTCCTCGGCAGGCACTTCAGACCATGCAATGCTCATCGTGAGCGATTCCGGCCCCGGTTTGCCTGCCGATGCTTTGGACAGGGTCTTTGACCCTTTCTTCCGTCTCGAATCCTCCCGCAGCCGTGACAGCGGCGGTGTGGGTTTGGGCTTGGCCATCGTCAAGACTTGTGTGGAAGCCTGCCAGGGCACTGTCACCGCCCACAACCGCACACCCTCCGGCTTGGAGGTCGTGATTCGACTGCCCGCCGCGGCAGCCTGACCCCGTTCATTCTGATCCGCCTGCTCTACGGGATTTGAATGCCGTTCTTCTGAAATGCTTCATTCAAAGCCATGTTGAGGTCATTGAGCACCGGCATGCGATCCGCCGGCTCCTTGACAAACACGCGCAGCTCGAAGTTCAGGGCGCTTTCGGCGAACTGGGTGAAGAAGACGGTTGGCACGGGCTTCGCGAGCACGAGCTTGTGTGCGCACGCGATCTCCAGCATCAGGCGTTCGGCCAACTTCGTGTCCGCGCCGAGGGCAAGGGAAACGTTGATCACCACCCGTGTGATCGGGCTCGTCAGCGTCCAGTTGGTGACGCGGTCGGTGATGAACTTCTTGTTGGGGACGATGATTTCTTTGTTGTCCCAGTCGGTGATGGTGGTGGCTCTCATGCGAATACGTGAGACCGTGCCGCTCTGTCCATCCACTGTTACGATGTCGCCCACGCGGATGGGACGTTCGAACAACATGATGAGACCTGAGACGAAATTCGCGAAGATTTCCTGCAATCCGAAGCCGAGTCCCACGCTGAACGCCGCTGCCAGCCACTGCACCTCGTCCCAACCCACGCCGATCTCGTTAAACGTGGCGATGGCGCCAATCGTAATGACAATGTAGATCGCAATGCGATTGATGGCGTAGCGGACGCCTGCGTCCAGCGACAAGCGCGGGAGCAACAGGATTTCCAGCAACCCCGGCACGTTGCGCGTGGCGACGACGGTGAGGACCGTGAAGAGGACCGCCATCACGAGATGACTTACTGTGATGTTTTCCACTTGTGCGGCGGAGGCGCTTTTCACCGTGTGCTGCCACAGCGTTGTGTTGCCGAGGACGCGCAGGGCCGGCAACATGTCCACCCAGATGGTCCACAGGAACACCCCGATCACGACCCACAACAATGCGTCGAAGAGCGCGCGAGTCTGCGCGTTGATCGTCACCAGGTCAACCTGCGGCACATCGAGCGATTGGGGCGAGCCTTGACCGGCTGTTTCGGCAACCTCGCTTCTTGTCCTTGAGATGGCATCGGTCGCGTGTTTCTCCCGCGCTTCCCAAAGCAGGATCTTGTTTTGCAGCAACAGCAACCAGCGCGTAGCCAGGTTGTGCAGCAACAGGACGGCAATGACGATCAGGAAGGACCGCAGCAATCGCCCTTCAAGCGCCAGCGCGGCGTGGTAGTAACCCAGAAGCGCGGCGGCGCCGAGCAACAACGGCGTAGTCACGGCGACCGGATACCAGAGGATGCGCGTTCGCCAGACCCAACGGGCACGACGATCAGGCGTCATCGTCGCCAACACGCCTTTGCGCAGATGCAGCACGGACCAGAGAAACGCCGACAAGGCGATGGACATCAGCACAAACGCAAATCGTCCCAGGCCGCTGGCATAGTCGCCGGTTGAGTTGGCGGTCATGGTGCTGGCATGAGTCGTGGCGATGATGAAACTGAGCGGAACATAGACCATGAGCAGCCAACTCAAGTTTTGCCGGAGCACTTTGAGTGTGGACTTGTTCCATTGGAAATGGGCATCCGCCAATCCATGGGAACGACAGATTTGACGAAGCAATTCCAGATATAACCCATACTGGGCCGCACGTCGCAAACCCGCGCCCACATATTTCACGAACTCAACTGCGCTGCTGCTCTGCGACAAGAGAGAGGCGATCGTCCACAACAACGCCGGTCCGGGCAGGGCCGCCAGCAGCGTTATGACCAACGCCATGCCAGTTACCTTGAAACCGCCGCCGTCCGTCGCCCGGGCTAATTTGCCAAGCGTGTCCAACCGCGCAAACAGCCGGCGTCGGACAAGAAGCAGAACGCCGATCAGAGCCAGCATGGCCAGCGTCTGCACGGGTTGCCGATGTGTCTCTGCCGCCAGGCTGGCGGCGACTGCGCGCCAGTTTTCGGCACTCGTCAACCAGCCAGCGGAACGGGCGATCCTGCCAAGCCATGCATGGCTGACCGGCGAAGCGCTGGGAATCCACATGAGTCGTTCGTCCAACAGTTGTGCAAACGCCGCGGATTTGGATGCGAGTTGTTGCCCACGCTCCTGGAGCGAGCTCAAGAGATCCATGTAGCGCGCGTAGCTGCCGTTGAGATTCTCGATCAGTTGCTGGCGATCGTTCAACAGGCCGCGAACTCGCGCTCGAATCGCCTCGCGTTGCTCTGGCAGCAACGTCTGTGAGACTTGTTCAGCGAGAATCTGTGCACAGCGTTGGTCAATGTTCTCAAGGTTTTGGGCCTCCTGGCTGCACTGCAACTGGCCCACGCGGGCTTGATTGGTCCGATGCCGCGCCTCTGCTGCTTCCCGGCGGCATTGTTCCGCGTTGGGCAGCTTTCGCCGGTCGCGGCGCAACACTTCCGCCTGCTCCACACCCACGCCGTCAATCGCCATCTCCTCTTTCGTGATTTCGTAGTTCTGGCTGATTTCCTGAAGCCGGGCGTTGAGTGTTCGCAACTGCGCAAGGGTCATCTTGATCTGGTCGATCAGAGTGTCGAGTTGTTTGCCGAACCGTGCGTTCTGTTCGATCACGGCGCGCACGGCGGGGTGTTCATGGTTGGCACGCTGCGCCTCCGATTGTGCGCGCGAGGCGGACTCGCGTTGCTTCGCATTAAGCAAGTCACTGAGTTGCCGCAGGACATCCCGCACTGCGGCCATGCGGCGCACGATTTGCTCGCGGCGTGCCGTCAGCAAATCCTGTCGTGCAGCCGTGCTGGATTGCATCAATTCCAGCATGTGGACGCGGGCCGCTGCGGCCAGTTGCTGAGCCTGGCGTAGCGTCCGCCGGGCCGCAGCCACCTCCGCTGGGTCATTTCCTGTGGCGGACAGGGCTGTTTGCTTCAGCGGGTCCAACTCCGCCCGGGCCGCGGCCAGTGCCGCGGCCGTTGCCGTAGGATCTTCCCGCAAGGCTTTGATCTGGCGGTCCAGTTCTTCAAGCGAGCCTTTCAACGTGCGCACGGCGGCCACTTGCGCATCCAGCCGTTGTTGCAGTTCCTTCGCAGACAGCGAGCTGGATTCAGGCGCGGAAGCGGCCACTGGCGGCAACGCTTCCTGTCGTATCGCGCGGGCGCGGGCAGGGCCGTTGTCTATTGCGTCCTGATACTCTGCCGCTTGCTTTTCGTCGGATTGCGCCTGGATCACTGCCTTCAGGCACGATTTATACAAGTCAATCGCCAGCGTCCGGACCTCGTCCTTCAAATCCTTGTCGCTGGTGAGCGCGGCGATTCTTGTCTGAAGCTGTTCCAGCGACAGCGCGTTGTCCTTTGCGGCCTGAGTGACCGCGGTGGATGGAGCCGCTTTTCCCGCCTGGTTGGTTGATTCCTGCGAAGCGGCCAGGGAGACCGACGCGAGGGATAGCATCGCCGCAGCACTGATGACCGCGATCGAAAGGGTTGTGTTGAGTAGTTCTGGTTTCGCGTGCATTTCAGGAAATCCAATGGTCTGAAGTGTGACTCGCACAAAGAACAACAAGCGCGTCACGGTTTCTGATATCAATCGACGAGCTGCAGCCAGCGGGCGATTTCGTCGAAGCTTCGGGCTTTGAAGTGGGCGCCACGGACCTCTTCGGGGCGGAGCATGGTCAGGAGGGCGCAGCAGGTGGCGCCGGAGGCGACGCCGGCTTCGATGCCGGGATGGGAGTCCTCGATGACGAGGCAGTCGCGAATCGGGATGTTGAGGCGCTGGGCGGCCTGAAGGAAAATCTCCGGGTTGGGCTTGGGCTGGGCCACGTCGTCCACAGAGACGATCGTGTCGAAGAAGTCGCGCGCGCCAATCTTCTCCAGCACAGTGTCAATGAACGGGCGCGAGGCGGCACTGGCCAATGCGACCGGCAGCCGGCGGGCGCGGACGCGGCGGGCGAAGTCGATGAAGCCCGGGATCGGCTCGGCGACGCGGCTGGCGACCTGGCAGGTGAGGACAACCTTGCGGCGGTACCATCGCTCGATTTCCTCACGAGAAGGTTCACGACCGTGGTCGCGCTCGGCGAGAATCTCACGGAGGAGAACCGTGGTGGCGAGACCGAAGTGGCGTTGCACGTCGAGGGAGCGACGCGTGGTGCCCATCTCGACGAGGAGGATCTTCCATGTGTCGAGGTGGAACTGCATGGAGTCCACGACGACGCCGTCCATGTCGAAGAGGATGGCGCGGATGTTGGGAGCAGTCATGGGGTGTAAAGAGTAATGAGTTGGAGAAGATAAGAGTGAAGATCAGAGGGTTGTCCTCTCTGATCCGTCCGGTGTTCCGGCGCTTTGGGTTCCTCAGTCCGGATAGCCGTTCGGGTGGGCTCTGTGCCATGCCCACGCACTGGCGACAATGTCTTGAAGTTTGGCGAACTTCGGCTTCCAGCCGAGCTCGGCGGAGATTTTCTTTGAAGACGCCACCAGCTTCGGCGGATCGCCGGGACGGCGCGGACGCTCGATGGCCGGAATCGGATGGCCGGTGACCTTGCGGCAGGCTTCGATCACCTGCCGCACGGTGTAACCATCGCCGCTGCCGAGATTGAAGCTGACACTTTGGTGGCACTGCAATGCCAGCATGTGGGCGTTGGCAAGGTCCACGATGTGAATGTAATCACGCACGCAAGTGCCGTCGGGCGTCAGGTAATCGGTGCCGTAAATCTCCACCTGTTCCTTCTTGCCAAGGGCCACGGCAAGGACGTTCGGGATGAGGTGCGTCTCGCGGCGGTGATGCTCGCCAAAGTGTTCCGACGCGCCGGCAGCGTTGAAGTAGCGCAGGTTCACGTGCTGGATGCCGTGGATCTGCTCATACCACTTCAACATGCTCTCGAACATCGCCTTGCTCTGGCCGTAAGGCGACAGGGGTTTCACTGGCAAATCCTCCGTCATTGGCACGCGGTCCGGGGTGCCGAAGATGGCGCAGGTGCTGCTGAACACAAACCGCCGCACGCCCGCCTCAACCATCGCGTCAAGAAGGTTGATTCCGTTGGCGACATTGTTGCGGAAATACTTCGACGGATTGACCATGCTTTCCGGCACCAGTGACGCTGCGGCAAAGTGCATCACCGCGTCGGGCGCGGCTTGCTTCAGCGCCTGGCTGATATCGCCGTAGTTGGCGAGGTCGCCTTGGAAGAACGCCGCGCGTGGGTCCACGGCGCTGCGGTGGCCTTCCGAGAGATTGTCGAACACCGTGATCTGGTGTCCGGCGTTGAGCATCTCCTCGACGCAGATGCTGCCGATATATCCCGCGCCGCCATTAACAAAAATGTGCATACCGCAGAGTATAGGAAGCCGCGTGAGGGGTTGTCAACGCAGCGGCGGGCCGGATGGGCAGGGGAGGGGATTGAGCGCAAGCGCGCGGTGTGCTAATCTTCCAAAGCCCTGTGGTTCATGGATTGAGACGAGTCATGATTATCAAACTCATCATCGGCGCTGTGGTTGGTGGTGCGGGTGGTTTTCTCTATTACAAGTTCGTCGGCTGTCATTCGGGAGGATGAATGATCACGAGCTCTCCGTGGGGGAGCGTCATTTTGGGAATAACCTTGGGCAGTCTGATTTCCGCCAGCTTCAAGTAGAGTCACCGTGGTTTACAACAATGTCTCACAACAAACCGCCAGCCAATACCGACGGACATAAAAAACTGCTCGCCGAGATTCTGCGTGAGCAGGAAATTCGACAGCAGGGATATCGAGAGCAGGCACTCAAGATTTTCCCGCACATCTGCGCAAGTTGTGGCCGCGAGTTCTCCGGGAAGCGCCTGCGAGAACTCACGGTCCATCACCGGGATCACAACCACGACAACAATCCCACCGACGGCAGCAACTGGGAATTGCTCTGTATCTATTGTCACGATCACGAACACGAAAAGTCGCTGATCGGCAAGTATTACGAGGGGCAGAGGACGCCCGATAAGACGCCGCCGCCGTTGGTTACCAATCCTTTTGACAAGCTGGAGTCGCTGCTGAAGCCCAAGCAAGAAAACGAGAAACCCTGATGCTCCGTGCGAGTGGCTCGGGGGTCAACTTGGATTCGCAGATGAAGGACGGCCTGGCGCCAGTTGCCGGCAAAGCGGCGCCAGCCGCGTCATGCGCTCGCTGGCGGGTGGATGGGAGGAAAAATACTGGCCAAACTCCATGTGCTTGGGTCCGAGTCGCTCGATGCGTTGCAGCAACGCGATGGCGCCTCCGGGCGCAAAACCGGCTGCGGCTGCGAGATGAAGACCCAGTTCGTCCGCCTCTTGTTCGTTGTCCTGGGAGTGGGCGCTCTGCAGAAGCACGATGCCCTTCTGGCGCAACCAGCCGCCCAAAGGACCGGCGCGCGCGGCAATGACCGACACGGCGCGCGAGACTGCCTGGTTCAACATCCGATTCCATGCGTGCTCGCGGATGACGTGCGCCATCTCATGACCGATGATAAACGCCAGCTCTTCCGGGCGGCGCTCGCAGAGATCCACCAGCGAGTCGCTGACGAAGATAAAACCTCCGGGCAGTGCCATGGCGTTTGGAGAACCGTCGTGAATCGCCTCACAGCGGAAAGCGCGGCGTTTGTCTCGCACACATCCGGCCAACCGCCCGCACAGCTCGCTGAGAAGAGCTGTTATGTGTGGATCATTTACCCGCTCCGTGGCGGCCCGAAGTTCGATAGCGAGTGCGCTGCCAAAGGCCGCTTCAGCGCGCAACGCCTCCTCTTCAGTGCCGGTCAGGCCATCCCAAATCCACTTGGACTTGCGGATGGTTGGCACAGCGGCACGGCCCACATGGCGTCCGAGGTTATAGAAGAACCCACTCACAGCAAAATGCGATTCGACCAAGTTGAACGCGATTCGCAATCATCACGAATCGCCACGGCGATTTCCAGCAGAGGGAGCGCGAAGACATACCCGCCGCAGGGTCAGCGGGAGCGGCAGCGGCGTTCAGCGCGAACTGCGCCGGCGATTCCGCCAGGCCGCCATCAGGCCCCCGCAAGCCAGCAGCGTCCATGTGCCAGGCTCAGGCACGACTATCAACTCAAACGAGCCGGGCGTCGCAAACGTATTGATTTCCACAGACCCGTACGCCAGAACCGTTCCCACCGGTGTGAACACGTAGGAGCCCATCGCGAGCGAACTGACATTGAACTGATAGGTGCCGATGGACTGGTCGGAAAAAGCGCTGTAATCAGGCTCGCCCGCTTTAAACCAGACGGTGTTGGCCGCCCAAACCGAATTGACCGTGGCACCGGCCGTCGGTGACTGCCCGAGGCCGGTCATGTCCGCCGCGACGAACGGATTGTTCAAGGCCGTCAGGGGTGTCGTGCCATAGGTGACAGCATCCGCAGGCGAGGTGACGATATAGTACTCCAACGCACCCACTGGATTGCCATCGGTGTTCGCACGCAGATCCATGCTGAAAGTCAGTGTGCCCAGGAAAATGGTATCGCTGTTTTGCGATGACGTGCCGGTTTTTACCAGGCCAAGCCAAGGAGCGGCTTGCGTGCTCATCACGCCAGCCACCATGGCTGCGGCTATTACCCATCTCAAGGCTCTCGGTTTCATGGTTTTGCCTCAACTGAAGATGACTGAAGAATGTCCAATAAACCGTCTTTTGGCAAATCTTTTCTGGGTAAGTGAATATCCTGCGACTCTCTTTTGGTTTTCCCGACAGGGGTCACTTGCGACGTTTTCTGCAGGCGGCGGCAATATCGAGGGAAGTTTCCCGGCACATGGGAATCCCGGGAGGTTCGCTCACTGCTTGGTGCGATGGCGTACGAACACGAATATGAGGATGCCGGCAGCCGCCACAGGCGCCATCCATAATAAACCGTGCCTCCACCTGCCGCTGTCTGCTGACGCTTTCGCATCCCGACCCGCATGCTTGGTGTTCGTCGCAACGTGCAAGCCGGCAACCTTTGCATGATTCTTGCCCGCCCATGCGCGCGAACCTCTGACAGAGGCGGGGCCCAATTCAGCAGCCCGGCTGAGGTCTTTGATGGCTTGGTCGTGATCCACCTTGTTGTCGCTCAGGGATATGCCACGATTGTTCAATGCCTCGGCCAGCTTTGGGTTCAATGCAATGGCGCGCTTGAAGTCCTGGAGGGCGCGCTCCAGATCGCCCTTGTCGCGATACGCGAGGCCGCGGTTGTAGTAGGCTTCCGCGGAGTCGGGTTTCAATTCGATGGCGCGCGTCAGGTCCTGGATGGCGCGGTCCAGATCGCCCTCGGCGCGATACGCGACACCGCGATTGTTGTAGGCGTCGGCGAAATTGGGTTGCAGCGTGATGGCGCGGCTGTAGTCATCCACCGCAAGGTCGTAGTTGCCTCTGCAAAAATCCGCATTGCCGCGGCCCAGATACCCCAGCGGGTTATTCGGTGCCAGTTCAATGGTGCGGTTGTAATCCTGGTACGCCAGGTCGTAATCGCCGGTCTCCCAGTAAGCGTTTCCGCGTCCCCAACTGGCTTCCGCCAGATTTGGATTCAGCGCCAGCGCTTGTGTGTAATTCTGGATGGCACTCTCGTAGTCGCCTTGCTGGCTGTAAGCTTGAGCGCGGTTGCTGTAGGCTTCGGCAAAGTTCGGGTTCAACTCGATGGCGCGGTCAAAACTCTGAATGGCTGAATCCAGATCGCCCTCCGCGCGATACGCGACACCGCGATTATAGTAAGCGTCCACCAATGTTGGCTGGATCGCGATGGCTTGGTTGTATTCCTGAACTGCCTGGCCGTAATTGCCCTGGCGGACATACACGTTGCCGCGTCCCAGGTAGGCCAGGCTGTAGCCCGGGTCGGCTGCAATCGAGCTGTTGTAATCCTGAAGGGCGAGGCTGTAGTCGCCTTTCTCCCAGTAAACATTTCCCCGCCGCCAATACGCCTCGGCAGAGCCGGAACTCGATTCGATGGCGCTGGTGTATTGTTGAAGGGCCTGGCTGTAGTCCACCTGCGCCTTGGAGGATGACAATGGTCCCACCAATACGAGCAGCGCCCAAACCTTGATCAAGGTTCTTCTCAGAAGAAAACCTCCCTCTCTCTGCCATGCACTCCATTCATCGCGCTCCGCATCGTGCGACGGTGCGCCCAAACGGTCAAACGGAAAAGTGCCGGCGCCAACACGAGGAAATGCCGTTGCCGGCTCGGCGGACATGGCGACAGCCTGTGAGCGGACGCATGCTACAATCCGGACGCTTTGTGACCGAGGTCCACTTTTACTTCAGAACTGTGGGCGTGGAAAAGGCCACGACGTCATCCGGGCCGTAGTCCGTAATCAGGAAACGCTTCGCATTCTGGGGCCACGCGTTGCCGCGTGATAGCGTGAGTTTGCCGCCGCCCATCTCCAGAATCCGCCAGCTTTGCGTGCGCGTTTCGTCAAGGAGGTGCATTCCGGCTCGCGCATGCGGCATCGTGGCGGAGGTTCGCATTTCTGATCCTGAATCCCGCATTTCAATCCTGGCCGCGTCTCCGCGCGCCACGACGCAGTCCTGATCACCCAACTCGATTCGCCGCGTCTTGCGGTCCACGCCGCGAATCTCGTAGGCGTAACGACCTTCGCCAAACATCACCGTCTGGCCAGCCTCCACGCCCTTCGGAATCTCGCTGTTGAGCGTGACGGCGTGTTGGCTCCAGTCTGCGCTGACGACCTTCAGCGACACTGCGGGCGCTGCCAGATCGAGCTTGCCGAATCGCAGCGAGCCGCCATGCGCCACATACGCCTGCCGCACTTGGCCGCTCTCGTCCAGCGACAGCCATGCGAACTCGCCGCTGACGCGAATGCCATTGGAGGTTGTCACGGTCCCGCCACTGGCGTTGAAGACGATCCAGTCCGTCCGCCCCGGCAGCTTCACACACAACGCAATCGCATCGGCCAGCGACGGCGACAGTTTCACGCGCTCGACCCGCGCGATCCTGGGCGCGTCCGCGAATGGTTCGAATACCGAAGCAAAAACGCTTTCCAAGCCACCTTCACCTTCTGTGGAGCGGCGGCGGATCAGGAACTTCACCTCGTCAGGATTCGATCTGCGGTTCTGCGGCTTCCCGGAGCAGACGGTCGCGGATTCGTCTTCACCGACGCACCACAACGAAAAATGCGCAGGTGTCGTGTCGCGCGTCCAACGCCATTCCGCTCGATAGACACCGGGCGCGCTCTTCAACGTCTGTGGCTTGGTGAGGAACTGAAATCCGCTGCCGCGATAACCGCCGTAGCCTGAGCCTTCGGGCAGGTTCTGGAGGCGTTTGTCATCGTAGAAGAAACCGCAGGGCACGTCCGGTCCGGCGACGGTGCCTTGAGCGGCGACCGGTAGTTTCAGGTCGTCAGTGCGAAACTCGGCGTGACTGCCGTGAACCAGCCAGTCGTGTTGCCGGCCTCCCGCGACGTGGAAAAAGTCGGCGACGTAGGCGTGCGTGTCGTCCATCGGCACCAACGCCACGCAGCGGCGATACGCTTTGGCTTTGGCCGGATAGACGCCCGGCACCGACACGTCCACACGTTGCAGCACTGGCGTCGTGTCGTAGGCGTGCAAGCGATAGGGCGAAGCGAACGTCTGACACTGCCCGTCCACCAATATCGTATTGTGCGAGACTGTGTGGCAGAAAAATCCCGCGCGCCGCGGATCATCCGCGCTGGCCGTTTCCGGATAACCGAAGTCGGGCACGAGCGACTTGCCGTTGGCGTAGAGGCCGAGGTCGAGGAAGTCGGCGTGACGATGGCCGTGATATTGCGGGAAACTCAACGTCGCTGCCACGCCGTTGGTGCCGCCCTGTTGCAGCGTCGCGAAACCGTAGCCGGGAAAGAGCTTGCTGCGCGTGCCCAGCGGCTCGGTGATTGTCGCTGCGGCGCGCTGGATGTCTTCGTCCAGCGGACGCTCGAAGATGTCGCGGCTGACGATCCTGCCTTTGCCGTCCACGACGATCCGTGCGTGACGCGGATTGCGGTAGGCGCGAAACGCCTGGAGGTAGAGCGGCGGCGACCAGCCGACACGGCCAGCGAACATGTCGCTCGTGTCGCCCAGCGGCGGCGTCAGCTTGCCGAGCACGGCCATGTCCAACGGCCAATCGTAGAGTTGCCGAAACTTCGGCTCGCGAGACAAATCCATGCCTGCGCGCTTCAACAGCCGGGCAACGTCGGTGAGATTGCTCACCCAGCCCATATTATAGGAGGGCGACTCCTCCGGCACGCCGTCGCGAAACACCAGGTTATAGATCGCATCGCTGACGTTGAGCGTGACGCCTGCGCCGCGGCTTTCCATCACCCAGCGCACCATGTCGTCGCGCGTCGGCTGGCCGGTTGTTTCGTGCAGCGCGAGCGCGATGCTCAGCAACGTCTCCTGATGCATTCCGAAGTTGCCGCGCACCTTGCCCGTCACCATCACGTGATGCGCGCCGTCGCGCAGAATGTTCGTCTCGATCCGCTCCGCGATCTGCCGCGCGCTCAAGCCGCTTTGCCGCTGCAACCCCTCGTCCGCCACCAGCGCCGGATGGATTGCGTCGTAGGCCTGGGCAAACTGCGTTACCGTCCGCGTCTCCCAGATGGCATTCAGGATTTTGCCTTTGTAACTCCTGTTGATCTCCGTGCCATAGCGCGACTGCGGCCCGTGGTCGTAACGCGGATAATACTCGGCAATCTTCAGCAACAGCACCGCCGTCTTGTGCGCGTAGCGAGCATCGTCCGTGAGCAGATACGCGTTTGCCAGTTGCTGCAACGCGCTCAACACGCCGCGTTCCCAAATCGCCCAGTGGTTGTAATACGCGATGAACCAATACTTCGCACCCTTCTCGGTTTTGCGCCAACCCCAGCCGTCGTCGGCGTAAGGGCCGGTCAGCAACGACCGGTCCTTCAGTCCCGACTTGAGAAAAGCGCCAAAGTCGTTCGACGGGTAGAGTTCGCCGCCGACGGGGCATTTTACCTTCCAAGGTGTTTCCAGCGACAGGATCCACGGGTAACCGCCATGCCTGTAGACTTCCTGCCCATGCACCGGGCAACCCTTCTCATGCGCGCGAAACGCCCGAGGCACCTCCGGCGGCGTCACCATTTCCCGCAGCGCGTCGTCTGTCATGGCCGCCCACTTGTCCGCCGCCTTGCGGGCCGCCTTCACCTGTGCCTGCGCCCAAGGATGGCGCGCGATATTTTCCCGCATGATCGCTATCTCCTCGGCGCTATGTAAACCGCGCTCCGGGGGTGCGGCTTTTGCGGCAAATCCTCCAAACACAAACGCCACCGTAAGAGTGGCCCAGAACCATTGCGGTCGTTTGCTGAACATGACGGGCGCAACCATTAAACGTGTTCGCCGCCAAAGGCGAGCAGATAGCTGGGTCTGTTCACGCGCTCTGGCGCCACCTCCTACGACGCTGCGCTTACTCAAAGGCCTAGTTTTATTACGAACAAGAGCAGAACGGTCACTGTCGCGATTCCGACGAAGAATAGAAGCAGCCTTTTGCCTTCCTGGAAGAATGCTCCATAATTGGAAAGCAGATCCTTAAGCTCAACCGATTGGAAGTCTTCCTGGAGAACTTGTTTGTGAATCTCGATCTGCAGGCTTCTGTACAAAAGGTATTTGGGGTGCATTGCCAAGTATAGGACAACCATGACGCCGCAGTATGCGACCATTCCGAATATCATGGGCACGACGGATATACTCTTGGCTTGCACGATCGACCAGCCCACGATGGCAAGATTCACCATGAGGAAGATCGTCCATAGACGGTCTATTTCTGCTGAGAAATCGGTAGCCAGTTTCAGGAGATCAGGTAGTTTCATGAGGATTAGTTTAATCTGGTGGCCAACCGTACTAAAGGCTGGCGACGTGTTACCGGCGTGTCAAGTCCATTGGCAGCGGGTGAGGGAGAGGACGGTCGCGCCGAAGTCTACGTTTCCTTGGCTTGATAAACGCAGCGGCCTGCGAGGTAGGTGGCGCGCACGTGGAGATTGCTCACGTCGTCGGGTGTCTTCACATTGCGCAGGTCCTTGTCCCAGATGACGAAATCGGCTGTCTTGCCCGGTTCCAGACTGCCCAGTTCCGTTTCATCAAAGGCGGCGTAGGCGCTGCCGCGAGTGTGGACTTTCAGCGCTTCCAGGAACGAGATGGATTCGGTCGTGTCCAGTTGGCGGCCTGAGTGGGTCTTGCGGCTCATGGCGCAGCGGATGGAGTCCAGCGGCGCGAAGTAAGGAAACGCCGGCACGTCAGCGCCAAACGCGAGAGGCACGCCCTGCTGGAGAAACGTCCGCGTGGGGACGATGGTTCCCATGTATTTCTTTACGGGGCTTCCCAACCGGCGGGTGAAATCATCCACACGAAAATCCATCAACGTGGGCTGGACGCAGACGGGCACGTTCATCTCGGCGGCTTTGCGGATCGAGTCGAGTTTTCGGAAGGCGAAATGCTCGATGCGGTGCCGTCGTTCGCGGGCTTGACGCACGCCGCCAGCCGCCTTCTCAAACGCTTGCAGTGTCCAGTCCACACCCTTGTCACCCGCGGCGTGAACATCCACCTGCCAGTCGCCCCGGTGAATCGCGGTGATGATCTGCTCGAAAATCGGCTGTGGATGCATCGGCAACGCGATGTGCTGGTGCTCGGGCTGGGACTCGTACATGAGCGCGTAGCCATCCACAGCCAGCTTGATACCCTGAACACGGACCAGCGAGCCGCGGTAGTGAACCATCTTGGCCAGCACCGTCTCGGCTTGCTGGAGATTGGCTATATACGGGTACAGCCGAATCCGCATATTCAGGTCACCCTCGCGTTCCAGCTTCACGTAGTTCTTGTTGTACTGCGGCAGGATAAAGTTGTCGTGGATGCAGGTGACGCCCGCGCTGTGGAATTGTTGCACGGCCCAACGGATGCACTTCAGCATTTCCTGCTCGTTCAGCACGGGCTTGTAGACCGCGTAGATGGCCGGGTAATGGATCAGGACGCCGTTCGGCAGACCGGTCGTCCGCTCACGCACAAATTTGCCACCGTAGGGATCTTCAACATCCGCGCTGAACAGGCCCGCTTTCTTCAACGCCGCCGTATTCGCCACCCCATACTGGCCGCTCCAATGAATCGTCAGCACCGGGTGCTTCGGCACCGCCTCGTCCAAAACAGCCCGGCCGGGGAAATGGCCCTCCTTGAAGTCTTGAAACCCGCGCGCCACGATCCACTCGCCCTCCGGGACGGACTTGGCCGCATGGCTGAGCGTTTTCTTCAGCGAATCGAAATCGGTGACCTTCGGCGGTCGGATGATGACGAACATCAACTCCATGTGTCCATAGGCCATCGGGTGACTATGCGCGTCAATCAAACCGGGACTGACGCCCCGTCCGGCCAACTTGATCACGTGTGTCCTGTTTGCGATGCAGTCGGATAGCTCCAGGTCGGTGCCCACAGCCAGCACCTTGCCGTCCCTGACTGCCATGGCTGACGCGAACGGCTTCGCGTCGTTCATTGTGGTGATCACACCGCCTGTGAGCACCAAGTCCGCCGTCCGTCCACCCGCGGCAAACACTCTCGCGTGGCGTCCCAACGATGTGTAAGCGACCGCTCCAGCCGCCATGCGCAGAAACTTGCTCCGAGTGATTTTCATCGCCGCCTCCTCATGAAATCTCAAGGGTACTGTTCGACGTGAATGTCAGGTACGCGAGGGGTTCTGTCAATCGTGGGACGCAGGCAACTCCGTATGCCACGATGGACGGCTTGATCGCCAGTTCGCGGCCCGGCGCCGCAAGGTGCGCGGTTTGCTCTCGACGCTTGATAGGCACCGCGACTCCGTGCAAGCATCGGTGGTCGGGTGCGTGTTGGCAAGAGGTCGGTATGATCTATTTGTTTTCGGCAACTCTATTTTTCAGTGCCACGTTGCTGTTCCTGGTGGAACCGATGGTCGGCAAGATGATTCTGCCGTTGCTGGGCGGGACGCCGGCGGTTTGGAACACCTGCCTGGTGTTTTATCAGACGGTGCTGTTGATCGGTTACTCCTACGCCCACTTCTCCACACAATGGCTCGGGCTGCGCCGCCAATCCCTGCTGCACTTGGGACTGATGGCGCTGCCGCTGCTCGTGCTGCCCGTCCGCATTTCCGACGGCGCGGTCGCGTCGCTGCCGAGCGCGGGCAATCCGATTCCGTGGCTGTTGCAGTTGCTGGGGGCGACGGTCGGCTTGCCACTGCTGGCGGTTTGCACGACGGCGCCGTTGCTGCAGAAGTGGTTCAGCCAGACGGGGCATCGGCAGGCGCACGATGCCTATTTCCTCTACGCGGCCAGCAACGCCGGCAGCATGGCGGGACTGTTCGGCTACGTCGTTCTGGTGGAACCGAACCTGCCGCTCTGGGCGCAGAGCCGGTTCTGGACGGCGGGCTACGCGGTGTTGCTGGCGCTGACGGCGGCTTGCGCATGGGCGTTGTGGCGTTTCCCGGGAAAGGAACCTGAAATCTCCGAGCTGAAACCAGAGCAGTCGGAAGAACGCAACGCCCGGCCGGTGACGCCGGGACGGCGGGCACGGTGGGTGGTGCTTGCGTTTGTGCCGTCAAGCTTGATGGTGGGCGTGACGACCTACCTGACAACAGATGTCGCGCCGTTTCCGTTGTTCTGGGTGGTGCCACTGGCGCTGTATTTGGCTACGTTCATCTTGGTGTTTGCTCCCCGGCCTGTGTATGCATCGCCGTGGATGGGACGCGTATTGTGCCTGCCGGCGCTGGTGCTGACAGTGTCATTCATCATCGAGGCAACACATCCGCCGGTGGTGTTCGTTGTGCTGCATTTGCTGATGTTTGTGGCAGCGGCGTTCATTTGTCACAGCGAACTGGCCAAGGACCGTCCCGCCAGCCGGCATTTGACGGAGTTCTACCTCTGGATGTCGGTGGGCGGCGTGCTGGGTGGCATGTTCAACGCGCTACTGGCGCCGATGATCTTCAACTCGGTGCTGGAATATCCCCTGGTGATGTTGCTGGCATGTGCAGTGGCACCGCGAGTGGGCGAGCAACGCGGGTTCAACCGTTGGGATTTGATCTGGCCCGCGGGGTTGGGATTGGTGACTTTGGCATTGATTCTGGCTGTGCAGACCATGGGCGCCGGGCCGGGGCGGCTGAGCACGCTGGCAATCTTCGCTGTGCCGGCGCTGGTGACGTATCGGTTCGTTTTGCGGCCGATCCGCTTCAGCTTGTGCCTGGCGGCAGTGTTGATGGCCAGCGTTGGCTACGCTGGCACATATAGCCGGGTGCTGTCAGCCGGACGGAATTTCTTCGGCGTGCTGCGTGTGACGGAGGACGGCACTGGACGTTTTCGCCAGCTTGTTCATGGCAATACGTTGCACGGCCGGCAGCATCTTGATCCCGCGCACGCAGGCGAGCCGCTGTTGTATTACCATCGACACGGTCCGGCTGGACAAGCATTCGCTCTTTTCAATTCGGTGGCGCACTCGCTCCCGCCGCGCGTCGGCGTGATCGGATTGGGAGCAGGGGCTCTGGCAGCCTACGCGCAACCAGGACAGTCGTGGGACTTCTACGAGATCGATCCCGCCGTGGAACGGATCGCGCGCGACCCGCGCTTCTTCACATTCATGAGCAAGTGTCCCGCGTCGCAACTGCGCGTGGTTCTGGGCGACGCCCGGTTGAAGCTGCAAAGCGCGCCTGACAAGCATTACGGGATGTTTGTGCTGGATGCGTTCAGCTCGGACTCGATTCCGATTCACTTGCTGACGCGGGAAGCGCTGCGGCTGTATTGCGCAAAACTGGCCGACGGCGGCATTCTTGCGTTTCACGTCTCAAACCGGCGTTTGGATTTGAAACCGATTGTGGCAACCCTGGCGATTGATGCCGGACTGACGGGTTACGACTGGCAGGACTTTGCGATCAGCGACGAGGACCGGCGGGACGGCAAGGAAGTCAGCGAATGGATCGTGCTCTCGCGGCGTTCTGATCTGAGGCAGCAGTTCCAACGGTATCCAAAATGGCAACCCTTGCCGGCAGCGGGCGGCATTCTCTGGACAGACGATTTCTCGAATCTGCTGATGGCGCTTCGATGGCGGTAACGCGTCACATTCGGCAGGGGAGCGGCGTCAACCGCCAAGCCACTGAACAGCCTGTCATCCCGCAGGATGTTGCAGTAGTTCCAGAGTTTCTGAGCGAGGGCGGAGGGTGTGCCTATGTGCGCTTGGACAACAGTTTCCTGAGCCGTTCGCTGGCCTCGTCGCGGTCAATCGCACTGGCGGCGACCGCCATCGTGAGTTCTTCCCACTCCGGCCCGTCGCTCTTCGGCTCGATTCCGTTGAGCCGCAGAAACACGATGCACGCACCGAGTGCCGCCCGCTTGTTACCGTCAATGAACGGATGATTCCGGCACATGTAGAACAGATACGCCGCGGCCACTTCGGCCAGGTCCTTGTAGGGCGACTGTCCGCCAAATGTCGCTTGCGGCGCTGCCACGGCCGCCTCCAGCAGCGCCATCTCCTGCACGCCGTCCGAGCCGCCGAACCTCGCGATGGCCTCGGCGTGAATCTCCCGCACGATCTCCACGGTGAGGTGGAAGCAGTTATTCGGCGTGGCGCTCATGCCAGCTTCTTCATCGTCCGCGCGTAATCCTTCATCGCGGACTTGATCACCTTCGACACCTCGGCGCGTGACGGACGTGGGCGGATGGGCGTGAGCGTGAGAGTGCCGCCCTCATGCACCTCCACATTCACGTCGTCGCCGGCCTTCAGGTGCGCCAGCTCCAGCAGCGCCGCGTCAAAGATGAGGCCCTGCGAGTTGCCGACTTTGGTAATCGTCTTGATCATGATGTAATACTATGTTTTACATGGCCGAAAGTCAACCGCACTGGGCAACAAATTGCCCGCTGGACGCCTCTGCAAGATCGGCTGGCGCAGACGGGTGGCGCGCTGGAGGTTGGCGGACACCACCGCTTCCAACTCCACCACCACGCTCAACTGTCGCTCCTCTTCCGCCACGACATCTGATTCGGGTGGCAGGAAACACAAGAACGACCGTCTCGCAGGCCATAAATGGGGATGGACACCGGTCCTGAACGAACGCTGAAGGGTCACGCAAAAACCAAACGTGTGGATTTCTGTGAAAAAAGATGGCTCCGGAGGTAGGGATCGAACCTACGACCAACCGGTTAACAGCCGGTCGCTCTACCGCTGAGCTACTCCGGAACCCGTAGAACTGCGGCTGACTATATTCAGTGTTGGGCCGAGGTCAACGCGAAAACCAACAAACACGGCCCCCAAAGCCATAAATCGGGCTGGCGAGGCCCCGGCGTCACTTCTTAAACGGCCAGAGGCGCAGGCCGCCTTCTGACACCAGTTCATAGAACATGCTCTCGCCGTTGACGATAAATGTGAAGCCGTCGGGGATGCGACTAGCTGGCATCTCCGGGCCGCGTTGGCCGGCGGGGTTGAGCGGGAACACCTTGAACGCCCGGGCGCGGTGCAAGGTGATCGTGGCGCGGACTGGTTCGAGTTGCGCACCGGGTTTCGCACTGAGCATCTTCAAGTGACCGGCCAGGTTTTCAAACCACCGTTGCTCCGTGTTTTCGCATCGCGCGACCGTTGTCAATAGGAGCTGGCGTGATTCGTTGATCTGGCTGCCGTCGAGTGCGGTCAGGGAGACAACAGCAAAACTCGGTGTGCCGAGGTCGAAGGTCACGTCTGCGAGGTTCAAAGTCTTGCCGCCGATGAAGCCGGCGGCTGCACGACAGGCAGGCGCGAGCAAGGTGAACTGTCCGTGGTCCTGATCCCACGCGAGTTGGCCGTTGTCGCTGGCGAACTCGCGTTGGGGGCCTTCCTCCCAGCCAAGTGGCACCCGGAGTTTGCGGGCGGCACCCACCCAGTGGCGCTGGAGCGCGAAGGGGTCGTCGCCGGCTTTCTGCACGAGGCGGATGGGCTTCTTGACGGGCGCGTCCTTCGGCGTCTCTTTGCCATCGGCAGCAATGACAATGTCCGGTGTCGGTGCGGCGACGTTGGGCAGGGCGTTGCGCCAGCGGCTGGTGAAAGTGAGCCACGCCGGCAATCGCACGCTGGCGGCATCGTTTCGCAACACGCACGTGCTCAGCCGTGACGGTGACGCAAGCTCACCGAGAAAGATACGCGCGGCAACCGGGAACTGGCCGATGACGGCGGGATCGTTCGTGTAGTTGTCCCAGATGATGCCGTCCCAGTCCTGGAGAGCGGCGTGGGCAGCCAGCAGCAGCGGAGCTTCGGCGCGATATTCGTTGGCTTGCGGGTGTGAAACATGGGTGATGAGCAGCGGCTTGTGGGCGACAGACGCGCTGGCAAACTGGCGGAGGTAACCGCCATCGCTCGATGCCAACGCCTTGTTCTCGATGAATCCATCCGGTCGCAACGGATCCCACGCGCCGCCGATGCCGACGGCGTCGCCCGCGCTGATGAGCGCGGTCAGGTTGGTTGTTGCCGGCGGGGAGTCGTCTGTGATGATGGGGCACTTCACGCCGATCATGCGGAGGTATTTGTAGGTGCGGCTGTAAAACTCAACCGAGGGATTGTGATCGGCCGTTGTGGCTGGCTGCGATTGTTCGAACATCGGGCTGTTGCTGGAGATTTGGACCAAGGCTAGCGAGGGATCGTCCACCCAGCGTTTGCCGGTATGCCGGTTCTTATGGAGCAGCCAATTGTCCGCGGAACGCTCCACAAATCCGGCCAGTGGCGCCACGACGGCGGGATTGCTGGGGCGGGGTGTGGGCAGGGTGAGGTGTGAGTAGACGCCGCGACGTGCCAGTTCGGCAACGAGGCGGTCAAACCGGTCAACTTCCGCGGCGTCAGGCTTGAAACTGCTGACGGTCCAGCGGATGAGATTGATGCCAAACTGGGCGATGCGCGCGGCCACGACTTCCGCATTCTCCTGCGCCGGCGCAGATGCGGTTGAGAGGTGGACGCCCCAAAACCTCTGGCGCGCGCCGTTGGGCCAGACGAAGTGTCCGCCCTTGGTTTGAAGAGTGCCGAATTTCCCCGCCGGCGCTTGCAGCAGGCCGGAAGCGTCGGTGGGCGCGCGCTTCTCCGCCTCGACCGGGGGTGGAGGCTTGGGGGCGTCTTGCAAATCAAACCGCGTCCATTTCCGGGTGTCGTTAACGAATTCACGCCCGTTGCCGCCGACGAGCAGCTCGGGCCGCTCGGTAAGTTCGATCTGTAGCGCGAGGTCGTATTCGCTGCCGGCTTTCAGTACGCCGGTGGCGAGCAGCACGCGCAACTCGAAATCATCGCCGCCGACTTGGCGGCGGTCTTCGACCCAGACCACCTGCGGTCTGTCGAAGCGGATCGCAATCGAGCCGAGTGAGCCGCTGTCAATGATGATGCGTTGCGGCCGGCCAGTGATGGGGCGCTGGGTGGCCGGAGCAGGCTGTTCGGGCAGCACTAGGTTGACGCTGTCGAAACGGATGGTTTTTCCGGCGAACCGTCTGGCTGGCAACGCGAGCGATACGTGGAGCAGTTCGAGTTCCATGGCGCGGGCCGTGCGGAACTTCCAGGACATCTGGAGCAGGTCGCCGATGGCCAACAGGGTTTGGTTGTAGGAAAACCATGCTGCATCGGGCGGTTCCTTGGGACCGAGCGTGCCAGCAAAGCTCCAACGGTCGTCGGCGCATTTCGTGATGACGTTTGTGCCTGAATCGGTTTGGACGAACGATTGCTTCCAGCCGGGTGTTGCCGCGCCAGCCTGGCCGCGGAGCCAGGGCTCGCGGTTCACCTTGACGACGAACGAGCCTGAGTTTGAGAACATCACCGTCGCCGGGCGCGGGCTGGCCATTTGGGCGGCGCAAATCAGCTCTGCTGCGAGCAGGAACGCAATTGTCGGGAGCAGACGCATCGTTGGAAAATGGTACCGGCAGAAACTGTGGAGGCAAATCTAAAACATGAAAAATATCTGTGAAATCTCCGGGCCTTGGGGATAATCGAAGAATGACTCAAGCCGAAACCATTCGCCGGGCGCTCAAGCGCGATGCCGTTCTCATGCCGGGTGTCTATGACGCGCTCAGCGCGCGCATTGCCAACCAGACCGGGTTCAAGATCATTTTCATCAGCGGTTACTCCGTCAGTGCCACGGCGCTGGGCGAACCGGACTTTGGCCTGTTGTCACTCGGAGACATCACTGAGGCCACGCGGCGTGTTTGCAAGAACTCGAACGCGCCGGTGATCGTGGATGCCGACACCGGCTACGGCAACGCCTTGAACGTCCGGCGCACGGTATGCGAACTGCTCGACGCCGGCGCCGCGGGCGTATTCCTGGAAGACCAGGTCTGGCCGAAACGTTGTGGCCACATGCGGGGCAAGAAGGTGATTACCGCCGAAGAGCACGCGCACAAAATCCGCGCCGCGCGCGACGCTGCAGAAGAGAGTGGGCGCGATTTGTTCATCGTGGCGCGCACTGACGCCCGGCAGCCGCTCGGACTCGACGCAGCCATCGAGCGCTGCAAGCTCTACAAGAAAGCCGGCGCCGACGCGCTCTTCGTTGAAGCGCCGCTGTCGCTGGCTGAGCTGCGCAAAATCGGCCGGGAGCTGCCACGACCGCTGGTGGCGAACATGATCGAGCGCGGTGTGACTCCGCAACTGACCCGCAAGCAACTCAAGGCACTCGGTTTCCAGATGATTGTCTGTCCGTTGGCCGGGCTTTGCGCTGCCGCAAAGGCCGTGACGGAGATTTACCATATTTTGAAGACCAAGGAGACGACCCGGAAGGACCTCGACCTCGTGCTGACGTTCGACGAGTTCAACCGCATCATTGGTCTTCAGCAGAAATACGACACCGAGAAACGGTATGCGGTGGAGTGAAACAAGAAACACTGCTGTGGTGTTGCGCCGCTTTTTCGTTTGCCTTTGCTGTCACCTTGCGCAATGGTCTTTCCGTTTCAAGAATGGAGCGCGGCTTCGATGAGGCTGCGCGAACAGTCGTGCGATGCCAGGATGTTCTGTATACCGGCGCGGGTTGTTGAGCAGAGACAGTGAAATCGGTGGTCACCGGCCTCCGGTAAACCAAACAAAACGATAACCACGAAAAAGAGCATAGGGTGGGACCATGAAACGGTTTGTGACGGAAGTTCAACGATTCGCTCCAGAGACATTCTACTGGGAGCAATTCTCCGACGAGTTGAAGACGACGCTCTCATCAGCGGCTTTTCGAGCGGACCCGGAAGTTGTGCTTTTTGATCCGCTGCCGCTGACGATGGCCGCCATGAACAGATTAGTGGGGCATGCGAGCCGGGCATTCATCTTGTTGACCAATGCGAACCATGAGCGGGCCTCGCTTTCGTTGCGCGAGAACATGCGTATTCCTGTTTGGGCGCATGAGACGGCCAAACCGGATTTGGAGATGGATGTCAACGAGTGTTTCAAGGAGGGCGACAAACTGCCGGCGGGATTGAAGGCGATTCATATACCTGGCAGCAGTCCGAGTGAGACTGCGTATTTCACGCCGAAAAACGGTGGCATCGTGTTCATCGGCGATGCGTTGGTAAACCTTGATCCGGAAAAAGGGATGGAGTTCCTGCCAGACAAATACTCGAAGGATCCGAAGCAATCACGCGAATCGCTGAGGAAGCTGTTGAAGTTGGATTTCGAGATGATGACGTTTGCGCATGGCCAGCCGATCGTGCGCGATGCCAAGAAGTGCCTGGCGGCGTTGCTGGAGGGGGATGGAAGCCGAAAGTTCAAATCCGCGGAAGCCGAATGAAACGCACGCTGTCTCTTGTCATCTGTTTGTTGTGCGCCGCGGTTGCGGGTTCGGAGGAAGCACCGCCGGAGCTGATACAGACATGCTCGACGTTTTTTGGCCAGCTCCGCGAGGGCAAGGTGTCGGAGGCTTACACGGTGTTGCTGCACGGCAGCCGGATTGCTGCCAAGCTGGAGGACGTGGCGAAGCTGGAGGAACGCACGCGGGAGATGCTCCAGAGTTACGGAAGCATCCGTGGTTATGATGTGGCGAACGTTGAATTTGTCGGCAGAAATCTCTGCCGGCTGACCTACCTCACACGCTCGGACGTTGCGCCGGTGCGATGGAGGATCGTGTTCTACCGTCCGGCAGACAAGTGGCGCGTGTTCAATCTGCAGATGGACGATGCGGTGATGGAGTTCTTCGGAAAGTGATCGGCGCCGTTCGTTTCACAAAACAGGTTGTCCGCGTCGTTAAACACATCGATTAATTGTTTCAATGCCAACGATTGCTGAGAATCTCGCTGCCGTCCGCGCCCGCATACAGGCTGCCGCGTCGCGTGCGGGGCGGAGCGCCGCCGATGTTCAACTCGTAGCCGTGAGCAAGACGCATCCGCCGGAGATTGTGCACGAGGCCATTGCCGAAGGCGTGACCGTATTGGGCGAAAGCCGTATTCAGGAAGCGAAGGCGAAGATTTCCGAGTTGCCGGGCAAGCTACAGTGGCACTTCATCGGTCACCTGCAGACGAACAAGGCCCGTGAAGCGGTTGAATTGTTCCACACCATCCAATCGGTGGACAGCGTTCGGCTGGCGCGCGAACTGGACAAGTTCGCCGGGCATGCCAGCCGCAGGTTGGCGGTGCTATTGGAGTGCAACGTGTCCGGCGAAGCGACGAAATTCGGCTTCAAACCTGATGAGGTTATGGAGGCGCTGGCCGAGCTGAACAGGCTGCCCCGTCTGGATATCCAGGGGTTGATGACGATGGCGCCGTTTTTCGAGGATCCGCAGGAGGCGAGGCCGACATTTCGCGCGTTGCGTGAACTGCGCGACCAGCTTCAGGTCCGGCATGGCATCCCGCTGCCGACGCTTTCGATGGGCATGACGAACGATTTTGAGGTTGCCATTGAGGAAGGCGCGACGATGGTGCGCATTGGCACCGCGATCTTCCGGACGGCGCCGGACGACCCGTCATGAGGACTGCAATGGTGCATGGCACGGGCGCCGGATGTTTGCGACGACGCGGATGGTTTTCTATTGCCAGCAACAAAAGGCTTCTGCTAGGTAACATCACTGTGTTTGCTTCACCCCTGACAGGGAGTGTTCGAGGTTGGTGCCTCGCCGCATTATTGCTGGCGGCGCACGGCTTTGCCGCGGCGCCGCCGGAGAAGACGCCGCCGCTCGCGAAACCGGATCTGAAAGCCGAGGTCAAGATCGAGGTCGCGGATGACGGTACATTGCGCTTCGATCAGACCACAAACATCGCCTACGCCGAGAAAGACGTGGTGCTGACCCGTGGCTCGTTGCGGTTGACAGCCGACCATCTCCGCTACAACAGCATCACGCACGACATGTGGGCGGAAGGCAACGTGCATCTCTACCAGGGCTTGATGCAGTGGATCTGCGAGCACCTCTATTACAATTTCGACACCGGCCAGACGATTTTGGATAAGAGCCGCGCGTTTAATTACCCGTTTTTTATTCACGGGGAGAAAATTGAGAAGGTGGGGGAGAAGTATGTCGTCAAGAACGGTCTCGTCACGACGTGCGACGATCCGCAGCCGCACTGGGGGTTGCGCGCGCGCAGCATGGATTTCTATCCGGGCGACAAGGTCGTGGCGCGCAGCGTGACGTTGCGGGTGGACGACGTGCCGCTTTTTTACCTGCCTCACATCAGCCGTTCGCTGAAGAACAACCGTCAGACCTTTGAATTTGAGCCTGGTTCGAACAGCCGTTTTGGCGCTTACTTACTGACGTCCTACAATTGGTATCTTGACGAGAATCTTTCGGGCGCCTATCACGCCGACTATCGCTCAAAACGCGGCTTTGCGGGCGGCGTGGATGTGGATTACCGCTACAAGGTACTTGGCACCGGCAAGTTGATCACTTACTACGCCCATGACCTCCGGCCCAACAGCCAGTCCTGGACGAATCCATACGAGACGGTCCCGAAGGATCGTTATCGCGTGGCGTGGCAGAACCAGACGAAGTTGCGTGAGGACATCACGTTCAAGGCGAACGTCAAGAGACAGAGCGACTCGCGGGTGATCGAGGATTTCTTCCGCGACGAGTTCAGGAATGAGGCGCAACCGCAAAGCACGCTTGAGATTGAGAAATACGATCCCGGTTACATGATATCCGCCTGGGTGCGGCCGCCGGTGAGTGGCGTCTATACCACCACCGAGCAGCTTCCGGAAGTGGCCATTGACGTGAAGCGCCAGCAACTCTTCGGCTCGCCGATCTACTACGACGGCTCGCTCACCATTGCACATCTCCAGAAGCACTTCTCAAGCATCGACTCCAACAGCTTCATCAATCCACTGATTCCATACTCACAGACGCGGGACGACTACAACGTCACGCGGTTCGACTGGCTGCATCAGATCAGCTATCCGCAGATGTATTTCGGATGGCTGTCAGTGACGCCCCGCGCCGGGGTGCGCCAGACGTGGTATAGCCGGACGATCGCTGGCAGTCCTGCGCCGGGATTCACCGATGGCGGCCCGCAGGACGGTCGCGTGGTGTTCCCTCTGGGGCTCGAAAGCTCGTTCAAGATGTCGCGCGTCTATGATGTGAACGACACCTTTTGGGATGTGCATGGCTTGCGGCACATCATCCAGCCTGTTGTGGACGGGGCGTATATCCCGACGCCGGACACCCGACCGGTCAACTTCTACCAGTTTGACAGCAACGGCCGTTTCGATCGCAACCTCGCCACCACGCGCCTGCTGCCCAACGATTTCCCGGCCAACGACCAGATTGACGCGATTGATCGCATGCAAACCGTCCGCGCAGGCGTTCGCAACAAGTTGCAGACCAAACGCGATGGCCAAAGCGAGGATTTCCTCAACGTGAACGTTTACGGTGAATGGCGCGGCACGAGTTACCCATATTTGACGTCGTCAGGGACGTACAAGAACCAAAGCAGCATCAGTGATATCTATAGCGAGATGGAGGCGCGCCCGTTCAGATGGCTCGTCCTTGATTTCGACAGTCGCACTTCTGACAAGGGTGACCTGCTGGAAGCCAATGCCACCATCCGGTTTATCAAGGAGCGCAAGTGGGAGATTGCCTTCTCCCGGCGGTATATTGACGACGTGGACGGCATTTTCGGGGGTAACAGCGATTTCTACAGTATGATTGCCCACGTGGCGATTACGGAGAACTGGGCCATCCGAGCCATGTATGCCATAGACACGGCCGCCGACCGCGCCTATATGCAGGAGTATTCCATCATCCGCGACTTCCATGACTGGGAGGTGTCGCTGAACCTTAGCAACCAGGAATTCGGCAACGGCGCCACCGAGTATAACGTCTACCTCGCCTGTGCCTTGAAGGCGTTGCCGGCGATGCGGCTTCGCGCCGGCCAGTAACCCGACTTTTTAAATCCAAACCCTCAACACGACTCGACGTATGAAACTCA
Source organism: Verrucomicrobiota bacterium (assembly GCA_016235595.1). Classification (GTDB taxonomy): domain Bacteria; phylum Verrucomicrobiota; class Verrucomicrobiia; order CAIQCK01; family CAIQCK01; genus CAIQCK01. The sequence goes on along the minus strand of JACRJX010000025.1, from coordinate 247,906 downwards.
CCATCATTGGCACTGGTTATGTCGGACTCGTCACCGGCACCTGTCTTGCCGAAAAAGGGCACGACGTTCTTTGTGTGGACAACGATCCCGCCAAGATCGCCATGCTGCAAGCGGGCCAGATTCCCATCTACGAACCCGGCTTGGAACCGCTCATCCGCAGCAACGTTGCCGCAGGCCGCCTTCGTTTCACCACCGACACGGCTGAAGGTGTGCGCCATGGCCATGTCGTTTTCATTGGCGTGCCCACGCCGCCGCGTGCCGACGGCTCGGTGGACATGCGCTTTGTCGAGCGCGTGGCGCGCGACGTGGCCAGCGCGATGACCGAATATCGGATCATCGTGGACAAGAGCACTGTTCCGGTTAAAACCGGCTTCAAGGTTGCCGAGAGCATCAAACGTTACAACAAGGCCGGCGTGGATTTCGACGTCATCAGCAACCCGGAGTTCATGCGCGAAGGCTGCGCCGTCGAGGACCAGATGAAGCCGGAGCGCATTGTCATCGGCGTTGCCAGCCAGCGTCCCGTGGCCACCATGCAGGAGGTGTACGCCCCGTTCAACGCGCCCATCATCGTGACCGATATCAATTCCGCCGAACTCATCAAGCACGCCTCCAACTCCTTCCTTGCCCTCAAGATTTCCTACGCCAACGCTCTCTCCGCGCTCTGCGAGGCCAGCCATGCCAACATCCAGCAGGTCGTGGACGGCATCGGCATGGACAAGCGCATCGGCCGGGCCTTCCTCAACGCGGGCCTCGGCTATGGCGGTTCCTGCTTCCCCAAGGACATCTCCGCCTTCATCGCTATTGCCCAGGAGCTGGGCTGTGATTTCCGCCTCTTGAAGGAAGTCCAAAACATCAATGCCAACCAGCTTCAGCGTTTCGTCAAGCGCATTCAGGACACGCTCTGGGTGCTGCAAGACAAGGTCATTGCCGTCCTTGGCCTTGCCTTCAAAGCGAACACTGACGACGCGCGGTGTTCTCCGGCGGTGGATCTCGTTCTTGCGCTCCAAAAGGAAGGCGCTCACATCCGCGCCTACGATCCGCAGGCGATGGAGAAGGCGCGGCCTCTGCTGCCCAACGTCACGCTCTGCGCTGATCCCTACGAAGCCGTGCGCGGCGCCGACGCCATGATCATTGCCACCGAATGGGACGAGTTCAAGGAACTCGACTTCGGCAGGATCAAGCCGCTGATGGCGCATCCGACCTTGTTTGACGGTCGCAATCTCCTCGACCCGATGACGATGAAAAATCTCGGCTTCACCTACCTCAGCGTCGGCCGTTGACGCTTCATATTTCCCATGCCTGAATATCTCGTTACCGGCGGCGCCGGCTTCATTGGCGGACACCTCGCCGAGCGCCTTGTGCGCGACGGCAAGTCCGTCCGCATCCTCGACAACTTCTCCAGCGGCCGTGAGGCCAACCTCCGCCCATGGGGTGACCGCGCCGAGATCATCCGCGACGACATCCGCGACCGCGCCGCTGTCGCCCGCGCCATGGCTGGCGTCCGCGTTGTTTTCCACCTTGCCGCGATGCCGAGCGTGCCCAAGTCTGTCGCTGATCCGCTGACGTCTCACGACGTTAACGTCAACGGCACTCTCAATGTTCTTCTCGCGGCGCGAGACGCTCATGTCCAGCGCCTTGTCTTCACCAGTTCTTCCGCCGTCTACGGTGACTCGCCGACCCTGCCGAAACGCGAGGACATGACCCCGACGCCCATTTCTCCCTACGGCCTGCACAAGCTGATTGGCGAACAATATTGCGCGTTGTTTACACGCACGTACGGCCTCCAGACCCTCTGCCTCCGCTACTTCAACGTCTATGGCCCGCGTCAGGATCCGCAGTCTGAATACGCCGCCGCCATCCCCAAGTTCATCACCAGCCTGCTCGCCGGCCGGGCACCCACCGTCTTTGGTGACGGTTTGCAGACGCGCGACTTCACCTACGTCGCCAACATCGTGGACGCCAACCTCGCCGCTGCGAGTGCTGCCCCTGAAGCCGTCGGCCAGACCTTCAATATTGCCGGCGGACGGCGCATCAGCGTCAACGAACTCATCACTACCATCAATAGCATTCTCGGCACCGCCATCACTCCCGCCTACGCGCCACCACGGCCGGGCGACGTGTTGCATTCTCTGGCCGACATCACCAAAGCCCACCGCCTTCTCGACGGCACTCCGCGCGTTGAACTGACCGAGGGCCTCCGTCGCACCGTCGAGTGGTTCAGGCAGTGATCCGCCTGCCTCTATTTTCCACGTCGAGTTTTTCGGCCTGATGGTGTCTCTGAAGGGACTTTGTTCCGTCGAGGAAACTTTGTTTGCGGTTTTCTCGAAGCAAATTGACGAGGCAAAGAGTCATGTCTTAAGCTGGCCGGACCAGGATGATCGCGGAAGCCAAGGCATACAAAGGGTCGGCGGTGCAGGTTGTTCCTGTCAGTTCCAGCTTTCGTCCGCCCAAACATGTGGTGATTCTCGGCGCAGGGCCGGCGGGATTGGGGGCGGCCTACGAGCTTGCGCGGCATCAAACACCATGCACACTTGTGGATAAGAACAAGCGGGTGGGAGGTTTGGCGCGGACTCTGGAGTTCAAGGGGTTTCGTTTCGATATTGGCCCGCATCGTTTCTTCACGAAGGAAGAACGGGTGAACCAGCTTTGGCGCGAGGTGTTGGGATCGGAGTTTGTTCCCGTGCAGCGTCTGACGCGCATCTATTACGGACAGCGTTTCTTTCACTATCCCCTGAAACCGCTTGATGCTTTGGTTGGACTGGGCATTGCGCGATCGATCATGGCCTTTGGGAGCTATCTTTACGCGCGGATGGCATACCGGCGCCGGGAGGCGCGTTCGTTTGAGGAATGGATCACGTTTCACTTCGGCTGGCAGCTCTACGACGCGTTCTTCAAGACCTATACGGAAAAAGTATGGGGCATTCCCTGTTCGAAAATTGCCGCACAATGGGCGGCACAGCGAATTCGCGGCTTGAATCTCTGGCGGGCGGCGAAAAGCGCGTTTCTTGGGAACCGGGATCAGGTTCGCACACTCACAGACCAGTTTCACTACCCGCGGCTGGGCGCCGGCATGCTTTACGAGAAGATGGCGGATCGGGTTCGTTCGGCGGGCAGTCATGTTTTCTTGGAACGCACGGTTGAAGAAATCCATGTCAGCGGCAACAGGGTGACGGGCATTCGTTGCGCGGATGGACAGAGCCTTGAGGTGGAGCCTGACGGCTATCTTCTCTCGAGCATCCCCATCACGGAGTTCGTCACCAAACTGAGTGTGCGACCGCCACCGGAGGTTCTCGCTGCTGCCCAACGGTTGAAGTATCGCGATCACATCACGGTGAACCTCACTTATTTTGGGCCGCGGCCGTTTCCGGATAACTGGATCTACGTGCATTCGGAAAAAGTGCGGACGGCGCGGATCACCAACTACGCCAACTTCACCCGCGATATGACGCCCGATGCCGATGCGCACGGATTGACGGTCGAGTACTTTTGCTTTCGCGACGACGACTTGTGGAAGATGCGCGATGACCTGCTCATTCAACTGGCTGTGGACGAGTTGAAGAGCATTGGCGTGATTCGCGCCGAGAACGTGAGGGATGGCTTTGTGGTGCGGGAGAAGGATGCCTATCCGGCGTACTACGTAGGCTACGAATCGCATCTCGAGACGGTCAGGAACTACGTCGGCAGCCTGGTCAACGTGCAGATGATTGGACGGGGAGGGTTGTTCAAGTATGGCAACCAGGATCATGCCGTGCTCACGGGGATTCTGGCCGCGCGCAATCTGGTTGGCGAAGAGCACGACCTTTGGTTTGTCCACGAAGAGAGCGAGTATCTTGAGGAGAAAAACCGCGATTCCCGGTGACAGCGGGGAGAGTGGTGCGCACGATGATCGTGTTTGGTTCTCTCAGCCCACTATATCGGCCGGCGCTCATAAGGCTTGTCCCGCTGTTTCCGAAACAGCAGGGACTAACAGGTTCATGAAACGGACCTGTCATGCCTGCATGAACCTCTGCCAGCAAACTCTCGCGTGTTTTTCCCATGCCCGAGCGCCAATAAACGAACGTCCGTGTCGTTCTAGAAGGTGATCGAGTCCTGTAACCTTTGAATTGGAGTGTGAAATGAGAATGCAGATTGCGAACAAAGCCATCATAACGTTCACAGTAGCAGCGCTGGGCGTTGTCACGTATGCGCAGGGGCCCTCGGATGCGCCGCGTGGCGAACGCACCGGTCCCGGGCGTGGTGGACCACCTCAGTTTATGTCGCCATTGTTGCGCACGTTTGACCTCAACGGCGATGGCACGCTTGATGCCGCGGAAATGGCCAAGGCTGCTGAGACTCTGAAATCGCTCGACGCGAACAAGGACGGAAAGCTGACTGCCGACGAACTGCGTCCGGGCGGCGGACCGGGCATGCCGCCGTCGGGAGGCGGCTTTGGCGGACCCCAGGGACGATCCGGCCGCGAAGGCGGCACTTCGTTCGCCAGCAAGGTTCAGCCGAAATCCGACACGGAAAAGAAAATCCTCGCCGTGCTGGCCGACATGAGCCAGAACCAGCGCCGCGGCAGCATGAGCGTGCCTGACGACGACGGCCGCATTCTGCGAGTGCTGGCTGAATCGATTGGCGCCAAGCACGTTGTTGAGATCGGCACCTCGATTGGCTACTCGGCGGTTTGGTTCGCGATGGCGCTGGAGCAAACCGGCGGCAAGCTGACGACCTACGAAATTGACGCCGGCCGCGCGGCGAAGGCCCGCGAGAATTTCAAACGCGCGGGTGTCGAGGACATCGTCACGCTCGTCGAAGGCGACGCGCACGAGGAGGTCAAGAAGCTCAAGGGGCCGATTGATCTGCTGTTCCTCGACGCCGACAAGGAAGGTTACCTCGATTATCTGAACAAGCTGCTGCCGTTGGTCCGGCCGGGCGGTTTGATTGTGGCTCACAACATGAACCAGCGGCAGGCCGACGCGCGTTTCGTCAAGGCCATCACCACCAACCCGGAACTGGAAACGTTGTTTCTGGATATGGAGACTTCCGGCATTGGCGTGACGTTGAAGAAACGGTAGGCTGCGGCATGACACAGAAGCCAACGCCGCAACTGTCGTTGTTCGACTCCACCTGTCTGATCGTTGGCATCATCATTGGCGCCGGCATCTACCAGATGGCCCCCGACATTGCCAGGGGGGCGGGCAGCGCGTGGGGCGTGCTTGGCATCTGGGTGCTGGGCGGTTTGCTTTCGCTCTGTGGCGCGCTCGGCTACGCCGAACTGGCGACGGCTTACCCGCACGAGGGCGGCGATTACGTTTACCTCGGCCGTGCGTATGGAAAATGGGCGGGCTTCTTGTTTGGCTGGGCGCAGATGGCCATCGTGCGGCCGGGCGACATCGCAGTGATGGCGTTTGCCTTTGCGACCTACGCCTGCGCGGTATGGGACCCGCTGGCGGGCAGCGCGTTCCCCTACGGGCAGCAATGCTATGCTGTGCTGGCGACGGTGGCTTTTACCTTCATCAACGTGGTGGGTGTCCGCGAAGGCAAGTGGACGCAGAACCTGTTGACCAGCGTGAAAGCCCTCGGGTTGCTGGCAATCGTGGGCGCGGCTTTCCTTGCGCCGCCGCAGCCGCCGCGCGCGGAGACGGCGGGGCAGTTGCCCTACAGTCTGGCGCTGATCTTCGTGTTGTTTACCTATGGCGGCTGGAACGAAATGGCCTACGTCGCGGCCGAGGTGCGCAACCCGCGCCGTAACATCGTGCGCGCCTTGGTGCTGGGCATGGGCGCGGTGATGGGCCTCTATTTGGCCGTTAACGGCGCTTTCCTTTACGCGTTGGGCTACGAGGGATTGACCGGTTCGAAAGCGGTGGCTGCCGACGCAGTGAGCGTCGCGCTGCCGCGGGTGGCAGGCGGGTTGGTCAGCGCGTTGATCTGTGTGTCGGCGCTCGGCGCGGTCAACGGCCTCATCTTCACCGGCGCGCGGATTTCCTATGCCGTCGGCGCGGATCATCCACTGTTCCGGTTTGTGGGGCGATGGCATGCGCGTTTCGGCACGCCGGCAGCGGCGCTGCTGCTGCAGGGCGCGATTACCGTGACGCTCATCATCGTGCTCGGTTCGTTTGTGGACGCGGTCCTTTACACGGCGGCGACGGTGTATTCGTTCTACCTCGGCTCAACGCTGGCGGTGATCGTGCTGCGTTTCAAAGAGCCACATGTGGAACGTCCCTATCGAATGCTCGGTTACCCGCTGACGCCATTGGTGTTTGCCGGCGTGTGCGCGTTTCTGATCTACAGTGCCGTCGTTTACAAACCCTGGATCGCGCTCGTCTCGTGCGGCTTGCTGGCACTGGGATTGCCATTGTGGCTGGCCAGCAATCGGCTGGCGCGTCACCAATCCTCTCCCACATAAGACCCTCGTGGGTTCTTGCGTGTCTGGCAGTGTTTTTGGAGGGAAGGTGCGCCGGGATTTTCTGTTTGTGGCGCGGGCGGTGGCGGGTACACTGCTGCTCCGATGAGACTCCGCTGCGCCTGCGCATTGATATTGACTTTGCAGCTCCACGGCGGCGCAGACGCGGCTGACACGCCGCTCAACTCCGCAATTCCGGAAGGAATTGTCTGCAAGATCAGGTGCTCAATCAACATTCAGGAGCTTCCCGTGGGCGATGGCGACTTGAAGACCCGCATCAAGCCGGGGTCTTACCACTACCACGTTCTGTTGCCGAAGGGTTACTATGCGAGTGCGCAGAGGCGGTTTCCCGCGATGTTCGTGGCGGCTCCCGGCGGTAACGCAGGAATGAAGAACATCGCCGGAGCCATGGACAAGCGGCGCTGGATCGTCATCATGCTCGTCGAGTCGCGCAACGACGCCGAGGACGGCGTCCCGTCGGGCAACTTCGTCGCCGCGCACGACGACGCTGCGAAACGCTTCAGGATTCAGGAAGGCATGAAGTTCGCCACCGGGCTTTCCGGCGGGGCCAGAGTCCAGAGCCTGAACGTCGGTCTCCGCCCCGGTTTTGCCGGCCTGATCCTGCAAGGCGCGGGCTTCATTCAAGACCCCGCGACGGGCCGCTACCGCATGGCCGCGATAGAGCAGAAGGACATCTGCGTCTATGGAATCTTTGGCGTCGGAGATCCAAACCGCCTCGAGATGGGGGTGCTCGAACGGGAACTGCCGCGTCACACACTTCACCGATTTGCCACTTTCAACGGAGGCCACGAATGGGCGCCGGCTGACCGGATGGAGGACGCCCTCGACTTTTGCGAACTGAATGGATTGAAGAAGCTCAATACCTCCGGCGACGGTGCGGCATTCCTGAACGCCCGCATGGACGAGGCCCTCGACGTTCGCAACGTGAAGTTTGCAAGCAGGTTTGAGCGTTATGTTGAACTGAAGCGCCTTCAATCCGTGATCGGGGAACCGTCTGGCGGAGGCGTGTCTGTCTTCAAGGATCGCCCGGCCAGGATCGAGGCGATGTTGAGGGCATTGTCGGCGGCGACGGACGTTCGCGGGGAGAGTGATGCCAGGACGGAATACGAGTCCATCGAAGCCGACGAGTCTCTGGCGCTGGCGCAAGCAGTGATCGGAGGCGACTCAAGCGACCTCAAGGCTCTCGCGAAACGTTACGAGTCGTGCGCAAAGAAATATCCCAACGCAATCTTCGGGCAAAAAGCGGCAGCAAAGGCCAAGCTCCTCCGTCTGAGGTCGTGGGGAACGCCTTTGATGCCGCCCCGCATGTGAATCTGACGGCGCGCTTTTGCAGTTCACTATTCGGCTTTTACCCTCCACACTCGTCTCGTATGGCGCACATACACGAAAAGATAGATTTCACCGTGGCGATTTTCGTCGTCCACGGGCGCAAGTTGTTGCTCGTGCATCACCGCAACCTTGATCGGTGGTTGCCGCTCGGCGGGCACATCGAATTGGACGAAGATCCTGAAGCCGCCGCGCTGCGCGAGGCAAAGGAGGAAAGCGGTCTGGACGTGGAACTTCTCGGCAACCGGCCGCCGACGACCGAGAAGGGCAGCCGTGCGCTGATCGCCCCGCGCTTCCTCGACATTCACCGCATCAACGACACCCATGAGCACGTTGGCATGCTTTACTGGGCGCGGCCTCGCAATGGCCAGCTCAAGCTCGCTGCCGCCGAGCACCACGACATCCGCTGGTGTTCGACCACCGATCTCGACACACTCCAGCCGCCCATGTCCGGGGCTGTGAAGTGGTATTGCCGCAAGGCGCTCGAGGAGATTGATGGTTGAGCGGCGCTTTCAACCCCGTTCCCTGTTTCCACCCATGACCCGGCATCAGCGAAAAACCCTCTATTTCCTCTTCGGAGGCGCCAGCTCCTTTGCGGCGTCGTTCTACTCCAACTATCTGCTCTTTCTACTGCGTGACGATTTTGGTTTCGGCAACCGCGACAACCTTGCCGTCAGCGCGCTCAACGGCTTGGTCTATTGCGTCGGCTCGTGGCAGTCGGGACGATTTGCCCAGCGGTTCGGTTGCCACACGTCGTTGCGCGTGAGTTTCGTCGGTGTGTGCGTCTGTTTGCTTGCCGGCATGGTCTTGCCGCCGGTATGGGCCAAGGTTGCAACGTTCGCCGGTTGGATGCTCGCGATATGTTTTACGTGGCCGGCCCTTGAGGCGCTCATCACGGAAGGCGAGCCGCCGAGTGAAATTCCCCGGCTGGTGGGCATCTACAACATCACGTGGGCTTCCAGCGCGGCGATGGCCTATCTCGTCGGTGGCGCGTTCTTCGAGCATCTCGGCAAGGCGAGCCTTTTCTGGCTTCCCGTAACCATTCATCTGGGTGAACTGCTGACATTGATCTGGCTCGAACGCCAGCCGGCTGTGACTGAGCCGCCCATTCCTCCAGCGCCTGCCTCGCACATACCCGAGGCCGTCGCGTTCAAGCAGCCCGTCAGCCCGGCCACGTTCCTGAAAATGGCCTGGCTGGCAAATCCCTTTGCCTATGTGGCGATGAACACCGTGCTGTCGGTGATTCCCGGCCTCGCGCACAAGTTTGAACTCACGGTTGCGCAGAGCGGGCTGTTCTGTTCCATTTGGTTGTTCGCCCGCTTCAGTGCGTTCGTGCTGCTGTGGCGATGGACCGGCTGGCATTACCGGTTTCGCTGGTTGTTGATGGCGTTTCTCGCGTTGATTGCCGGATTCCTAATGATCTTGTTGGCGCCGGGTCTCTGGCTCGTGGCGCTGGGTCAGATCGTGTTCGGGCTCGCCGTCGGCCTGATTTACTACTCGTCACTCTTCTACTCAATGGACGTGGGCGATACGAAAGGCGAACACGGTGGTCTACACGAAGCGGCCATCGGCGCCGGCAACTTCTTCGGCCCCGCCATCGGCGCGGCTGCGCTCCATTTTGCGCCGGCAAATCCAAACGCCAGCACATGGGCGGTGGGTGGCGTCCTGCTGGTCGGGTTGACGGCCCTGATCTGGCTGCGCCGCCAGCACCAGTCGGCGCTGGCGCGATCCACTGGCAGCGTCCCGCCTCGGAGTTGAGAAGCTGTGATGATCTGTCAGGGAACGCGATTTGCCAGCTCGCACTGCGCCTATGTTCAATGCCCCGCGCGCAGCACAATCTCCATGGCCGGCAATGAATCAGTCGCGAACAGGACCTGATTCGGCGAGTTTGGGCAGTGTGAAATAGAACGCAGCTCCCTCGTTGACCTTTCCTTCGGCCCAAACGCGTCCGCCGTGGCGCTTGATGATGCGTTGGACGATGGTCAGCCCCACACCTGTGCCCTCAAACTCCGCCTCGGTGTGCAACCGCTGAAACACGCCGAAGAGCTTCTGTACATAATTCATGTCGAAACCCGCGCCGTTGTCTTTCACGCAGTAGACGATCTCGTTGCCATCGGCGCGGCCGGTGATCTCGATTTTGGCCACCGGTTTGGGGCGAGTGTATTTGATGGCGTTGGAGATGAGATTGACCCAGACGTGAGACAGCATGGCCGCGTCGCCCTGGGCCGACGGTAGCGGTTGCAGCTTGAACATGAGCTTGCGGTCCGGCACCTGCGCCGCGCATTGGTCGAACACGCTTTGCGCCAGCGCCGTCATATCCACCTCGCTCCTAAGCATGGATTGTCGTCCGAGCCGCGAGAACGCCAGCAGTTCGCCAACCATCTGGCTCATCCGATCGGCCTCGCCACAGATGGTCCCCAACAAGCGACGGCCTTCCTCGTCGAGCCGCTTGGCGTGTTCCTCGATCAACATGCTCGCAAAGCCGTTGATGTTCCGCAGCGGCGCGAGCAAGTCGTGCGACACACTGTGGGAAAACGTATCCAGTTCCTTGTTCGCCTCTTGAAGCTGGGCGGTGCGCTCTTCCACCCGCCGCTCCAAATCGGTGTTGAGCTTGCGGATTTCCTCCTCTGCCCGCTTGCGCTCGGTGATGTCGCGGACGGTGGCTTGGAGTATCACCTTTCCTCCCAACTCCATCCGAGTCAGCAGCACGTCGGCGGGAAAATCTTCGCCGTCGATCCGCTGGTGCGTCCACTCAAAGAAGTGAGAGCCATCGCGCAAGGCCGTCTCATTGATCTCCTTGGCTTTCTCCATGGAGATTCGCCCATCTGGCTGCCGTTCGGGAGATAGTTCCCACGGACCGTAAGAAATCAGTTCCTCCTCGTCCTTCATCCCGAACATCTTCAGCGCGGCCGCATTACCGGAGGAGAATTTTCCGGAGTGAAGCTCAACCGTCATGAGAGCGTCACGGGAGCTTTCAAAGAGACCCCGGTGTTTCTCCTCGCTCGCCCTCAGTGCTTCTTCCGCCTGGGCGTGTTGGATGACTTGAGCGAGGGTGCTGCTCAGGCTATCCAGCTGGGCGTCTTCGATCGGCAGGATGAGGTGCCTGGCGAACAGGGCGAGAACCCCCAGCGTTTTTACACCGGGAATTCGGAGCTGATAGCCCGCGAAGGAGATGAGTCCCAGTCCGCGCGCCCATTCGTGGTTGTGAATCCGGGGATCGTTCGTCACGTCATTGGTCAGGAACTTGCGGTCTTTGCACGACGCGATGCGTCCGATCTTGTAGGCGTCGAACGGGACCCGGCTGTGGCCCTTGCCGTCTATATGGGTGTAGCGGCCGGAACTCGCCATCAAGTGCAGACACCGGTCGCGGTAGCGGCAGACATGCGGCCCTAGCTTCAGTTCGGCATGGACGCAGCCGAGTTCACACAAGTCGCCGGGCCGAATCAGCCAGATGCGACAGAAATCAGCCTCGAAGAGTTGGACAATGCCGTCGGTGACAAGCTTGAGTTTGTCCTCCAGCGGGGCGGGCACTAGAAGCGACTGTTGAAGTTGGTTAACACCCTGCCGCCACCGGAGGATTTTCTCGCGTTCCTCCTCCACGCGTTTGCGCTCCGTGATGTCGCTGGAAATGCCGCAAGTGCCGATGATTGTTCCTGCCGGGTTACGCAGAGGTAATTTGCAGGTCGATGCCCAACTCTCATGGCCGTCGGGCCACTTTTCCTTCTCTTCGATGTTCAGCATCGCCCGTCCGGTGCGTATGATGGCTTGCTCGTCGGCCAAAGCCTTTTGGACGTGTTCTGGGGAGAAGAAATCCGCATCCGATTTGCCGATGATTTGCGCCGGGCTGCTCAAGCCAAAGAATTTGGCTGTGGCCGGGTTAGCGCGGAGGAAGCGGCTGGCGGTGTCCTTGAAATAAATGCGAGCCGGCAGGTTCTCCATCAAGGCCAGAACCAGGATCTGTTCCTGCCGCAGCGATTCCTCCATTCGCTTGCGCTCGGTGATGTCGAAGAACGTCACTACGGTGCCAATGGGCCTTCCGCCACGCCAAGTGGGGTAAGACCAGTATTCAACGGGAAAACAAGTGCCGTCAGCGCGCCAGTAAACTTGATCGCAGGCATGAGTGCCGTTGCCCTGCCGTGAAGCGCAACGGACACGGGAGTCGTCTTTCGGCAGAGGCGTGCCATCTGCGCGGCTGTGATGGATGAGCGCGTGCATTTCCTTGCCGAGTAAATCACTCGGCTGGGCATAGCCCAGCATTTGCAGGCAGGCTGCGTTGCAGAAGGTGAACTTGCCGTCCATGTCCAGCCCGTAGATCGCCTCGGCGGTGGAATCCATCAGCAAGCGGAGCATCTCCTCGCTTTCCCGCAATGCTTCCTCCGCCTTGCGGCGTTCTTGATGTTCCTTGGCCTCGGCCAACACCCGCGACACGGCCGGGGCCAGACGGTGGAGTCGCTGTTTGAGCACATAATCCGCCGCGCCGAGGATCACGCAGTCTATTGCCTGCTCCTCGCCCAATGCGCCGGTGACCAGGATGAAAGGGACATCAGGCTGTTTCTCGGCAGCCAGTTTCAAGGCAGTGATTCCATCGTAGTCGGGCAGGTCGTAATCAGAGAGGATCAGGTCAAACTTGGTTTCTGCCAGCGCGGCCTCGTATTCCGCGCGGTTGCGTGCGAGCCGCAGGTCGCAGGTCAACGCGGTGGCTTGCAGCAACGAGTGTCGAACCAGTTCCGCGTCACGAGGGTTGTCTTCGAGATGCAGGATTGCCAACCGGTCATTCATCACAGTCCCTGCCTGAAATCATGCGGCTGCAGGCCGCCTGAGATATGCTAATTTCAATCCACGCTTTCATTTTGTCCAATGTTTGTTGCTTTTTTGTTTCGCTTGATGGACCGAGATTTCATCCCGCGATGATGCCACCTCGTTGACGTGGCCGGATAAGGACACCGCCAATCTGCGGTCCAATCCACGCGTTGTCCCCGTTGTCGTTTGCCACCAGACTGGCGGAGAAGATTTTCGCGTTGATTGGCGGGATGGCCGGCGTATGCTGCGCGCTTATGAAGGCGATCCACTCTTCAACGTCACCACTCACAACCACCATCCTTTGCGCGGTCCTCGTTTTGGGCTGCTGCATGGCAACCATGAAGACTTACGCTCAACAACTCCCCACAGGCGATCCGAAGGATTTTTGCGTCAAGCCGTGCCTGCACTCGATCGGCTACGCCGGCCTGTGGCGAGGGCAGGCGCAGTTGACGCTGGATGAGTTTTTGGTCAAAGCAAAAGAACTGGGCTACGACGCGGTGATGGTCATGGCCAAGCGACCGCATCTGTCGCCGTTGGATTTCGATGCGGCCGCGCGCAAGAAGCTCAAGGCGCGGCTGGCCGAACTCAAGCTCACGATGGCGGCGCTGGCCGGCTACTCCGATTTCACGGCAGGCATCGACAAGCCGGGCATTCCGAACGTGGAAATCCAGGCGGCTTACGTCGGCGAAGTGGCGCGGCTGGCTCGCGATCTGGGTTGCCCGATGGTGCGGATTTTCACCGGCTATGAGCGGCCCGGCATTCCTTACGACCGTCAATACGCTGCGGTATTGGAGGGCCTCAAACTCGCCGGCAAAGAGGCAGCCAAGTACGGCGTCACGCTGGTTGTGCAGAACCATCACGACATCGCATTGCATCACGAGGCGATGAGCTGGCTGATGAAGGAGGTCAACCTTCCCAACGTGAAAGTCGGCTGGGACGCATGGTCGCCGACGCTGGAGAAGCTCACGCCTGCCGAGATCCGCAAGTCCATCCTCAAGATGAAGCCGTTCATCGTGAACACGATCGCGGCGCAATACCGCCGGCAGCCGAGGTTCCATTACGTCCACGAGCTGACCAACTATGTGCGCCAGGAGGACGTGCTGCGCGCGACTTGCATGAGCGACCCCGAGGGGATCATTGACTACAAGGCATTCATTGGCACGTTGAAGGAGATCGGTTATCGGGGGTATCTCGTCTATGAGATGTGCGAGGTGCTCGACGGCGGCGGCTCCATTGCGAACCTGGACAAGACCGCGAAGGACTTCCTGAAATACGTGGAGCAGTTCAAGTAGAGCATCCGTTTTTAGGTTGCGCTGAGGCAATAGACCCTGTGGCGGCTGCATGACACTGCGCGAACGAATCCTTGCCGTGTATCGCGGAGAGACCCCGGATGTAGTGCCTTACATGTTGGACCTGTCGCACTGGTTCTATCATCGCCGACGGTTGCCGTGGGATCTGAGCCAGTCGTATGTTGAGCCGGAACACGAACTGATTGGCTACCATAAACGCGCGGGTGCGGGTTTTTACATGCCCAACCTCGCCGCGTTCCACTCGGCAGCATTTCCACCGGACGTGAAGGCCACCACCGAGCGGCGGACCCACGGCGGCAACACGGAAATCATCTGGCGGATCGAGACGCCGCTTGGCTCAATCGAGCGCGCCCGGATGTGGGAAGAGCGGTCTTACGCATGGGGCATCAGCCGGTGGGGCATCCAGACTGAGGCGGACCTGCGTGTGTTTGGATATGCGATGTCACGACGTCGTTTCGTGCCTCATTGGGAGAGTTTTGCCGCGTGGGACCGTTGTGTTGGCGATTGCGGGGTCGTTTACCTGCCGCTGGGTTACAGTGCGATGGGGCATCTGCTCAACTACTGGATGGGCGTCGAAGCAGTCGCCTACGCAGCCGCCGACTGGGCCAGCTTGATGCATGAAACGGTGGACAGCGTGAACCGGAACACGCTCGAACTGGTGGACTTGCTCTGCCAGTCGCCGGCACAGGTTGTGATTATGGGTGACAACTTCTCCAGCGACATTCAGCCACCGTCGTTCTTCAACGAGTGGTCCCGCGATTTCTACAACGAAGCCATCGCACGTCTTCACAAGGCCGGCAAGTTCGTCGCCGTGCACGTGGACGGCAGACTGCGCGGCGCGCTCCGGATGATACGGGACGCCGGCGCGGATTGCGCCGACGCCGTGACGCCGACGCCGACCGGCGACCTCAACCCGGCTGAGTGCCGCCGCGAGGTGGGCGAGCGATTCATCCTCTCCGGCGGCGTCTCGCCGAATCTCTGGATGCCCGACGCGCCGCTGGCGGATTTCGAGGCGAAGGTGCTGGAGTGGCTCGATCAAAGGAAGACAACCTGCCGTTTCGTTGCCAACGCCGGTGACCAGGTGCCGCCGGGCGCCGACGAGCAGCGCATCGCGATCATGCGCGAGCTTGTGGAAACACACGGACGCTTCTGAGTGTGGAGGCGCGGAAAGTTGTAAAAAAAGCTGTATCGGATGGCCGGTCTCGATAAACTCCGCAAGACGAACGCAGGAGACTTCAAACGCCAGAAACCCCATTGCACCCATGAACTACAAAACATTCATCACAGAACAAGTGGACGCCCTTCGCCGTGATGTCGGCAACGGAATTGCCATCAACGCGCTGAGTGGCGGTGTGGATAGCTCGGTGGTCACCGTTCTCGCGCATCGGGCGCTGGGACGGCAGTTGAAAACCATCTTCGTGGACAACGCCATCATGCGCGAAGGCGAACCGCAACGGGTGGTGAAAGCCTTTCGGGACATGGGCATCCCGGTGGAATTGGTGGATGCGCGCAAGTCATTTCTCCGCGCGCTCAAAGGCCTGACCGACCCGGAGGAGAAGCGTCAGGCAATCACGGATACTTTTTACAAGGATGTCTTTGGCAAGGCGGTGAGACGTTCCAAGGCGACCTTCCTCCTCCACGGCACCATCCTGACCGACATCGAGGAAACCGTGGCCGGCATCAAGCGGCAGCACAATATTCTGTCGCAGATCGGGATCGATCCGCAAAAGGTGTATGGCTACAAAGTCCTCGAGCCGCTGGCTACGTTGCGGAAGGACGGTGTGCGCCGCGTTGCCGCCCTGCTGGGTCTGCCTTCGTGCATCACGAAACGCATCCCGTTCCCCGGCCCCGCGTTGGCAACCCGCATCGTGGGCGAGGTGACCGAGGCGAAACTAGCCACGGTGCGCAAAGCCACCGCCATCGTTGAGGAGGAACTTGGCAACACCGGCGCCTTCCAATACCTGGCCGTGCTGCTCAACGATTACGCCACCGGCATCCGCAACGGCAAACGCGAATTTGGCCAGATCATCGTGGTGCGCTGCATTGACAGCGTGGATGCGCGCACGGCCACCGTGCGGGAACTGCCGTGGTCAACGCTCCACCGCCTCACCCGGCGCATCACCGCCATCCCCGGCGTCAACCGTTGCCTCTATGATCTGACGCCCAAACCGCCCGCCACTGTGGAATACATCTGAGCAGAGGCGAAGCCCTGTTTTGAAAAGCAAGAACACCAATCTAAATTCACAGCACTGACACAATGAAATCGACCCTTCGGATTATGCCTTGCCTGGATATGCAGAACGGGCGGGTGGTCAAAGGCGTGCGTTTTGTAGACATCAAGGATGCCGGCGACCCGGTGGCCTGCGCCAAGGCCTATTGCGCCGCGGGCGCGGATGAGTTGGCCATGCTGGACATCACCGCCACCGTCGAAAACCGCGCCACGATGCTCGATGTCGTCAAACGCGTTGCCGCCGCTGCCACCATCCCGTTCACGGTAGGCGGAGGCATCAAAGACGTGGCTTCGGCGCGCGCCGTCATCGCTGCGGGAGCGAACAAGGTGTCCACCAGCAGCGCTGCGTTTCGTAATCCGAATGTCATCGCGGAGATGATTCGTGAACTGGGGGCGGACAAGGTCACCGTGGCCATTGACGTGGATCGTAATCCCTCGCTGCCTTCGGGCTACGAAGTGTTCATTGACGGCGGACGCACCGCCACCGGCGCAGACGCGTTGGAATGGGCCAAACGAATTGCCGGCTATGGCGTGCGCTGTATTCTGCCGACCAGCAAGGCGACCGACGGCGCCCGCACCGGATTCGACCTGCCGTTGATCCGCAAGATTGCCTCCGCCACCGAGGCGGAAGTCGTGGCGTCGGGCGGCGCGGGAACCTTGGAGCATTTCCGCGAAGCCGCTGAGGCGGGAGCGACGGTGTTGCTGGCCGCCTCGGTGTTTCACTTTGGCCTGATTTCCATTCCCGATCTGAAGGCCTATCTCCGGCGCTGCGGTCTGGCCGTGGGTCCGTCAAGCCAGTCCTGAGGCAAAGGACTGGCCATCCATTTCTGATTGAAGCGGTGCGCTTCAGGGGCGCGCGACTTTGCTGTTGTGGCGCGCATCTCGGGAGTTACACTGCCGCTGAAGTCGCAGAGGACTGCATACGACCGTCGGCTTGTACCAGACTCTGCTCCTGGCCGACCGCAGCCATAATGATCACATCATCAAAGCGAGTTGGACAATTCACACCCACGGCGCCGCGCTGGGGAAGGGTGGATCATAGGAGGATTTCTTGAAACCAGATCCCGGTTCATCGGAAATTTCAATCACTGGAGCGCGCACATCACGCTCCATCCGCACGGTGCGGTGGTTGTTTGCGGGCTTGTTGGCATGTGTCCTCGATCAGGCCGGGGCACATTGGACGGAGCAGACGGAACTGCCGGATTGGGCGCAGCGGGGACGGCTCTACTGGTGTCTCCATTACTCTACACACACGCGGCCGTTGGTGGATTTGTTTCTCGATGGCGGCCAGACGCTGGTGCATGGCGGTGCGTTCGACTCGGCTGAGACGGCCGAGTATGCCCGCCAACGCGGCCTCCGTCTCATGCCCTACGTGTGCAGTCGCACCACGACCACGCAGGAGATGGCCAAGCATCTGCAACTCAAGGACGCGATTCTGCTCAAGGCCGACCGCAGCGAGGTTCTTGCCTACAACAATCCTGTGCGCCGTTACGGGTCGCTCTTCGCGCCGGCTTGGCCGGAGTTTGTGCGCGAGCGAACGCGCCAGGTCATGGATCGGCCGGATGTCGCGGCGGTGTTTTACGACAACGTGTTCATGTTGGACGACCATCACACGAACGCCGTCGCGGCCTGGCAAACGTGGGCCACTGCGCACCACGTGGACCCGGGCAATGATATGCCGGCCTTGCGTGAGTCGGGGCCGCGGGCAGCGGCAGCGCGTGCCTTCAACGCCGAGACGCTCGTGGCCTACTATGCAGGCCTGCGCGCATTCAACCGCCAGCACGACCCGCCGCTGTTGATCTCTCCGAACCTGGGCAGCCTGCCCGGTTACGGCCCGGCGATCATGGAAGCGGGCGCGGTGGACCTCGTGTTCTACGAAACGATGTCGCACCCGCCGTTCGAGAACAACGCGTATCGCTACAAACTCGGCCTTGCCGCATCGCACGGCCGGCCAACCGGCATCCTTGCTTATCTGCCGCCACAGATAGCCGCGCAGCGGGGTGTGCAGACGTGGCACGAGGGAATGCATCATTTCTTCTGGCCGGCCTCGCCCATCGCGGAGGAGTTTTCCCTCGCCGCGGCCGAGGCTGCGGCTTGCGGCGGCGTTTATATCCCCGCCTACAATCTGTTTCCCGCGCTGCCGATCACGGACTTGGCCGACCCATTTTATCAACGCATTCATCGCGCGATCAAGCAGTCCTACACTTTCCTGCGCGCGCACGAGACGGTGTTTTCCAAGGCGCGGCCGGGAAGCAACGTCGGCCTCTTCCATTCCACGACGACGCAAATCCAGGACCGCCGGGCCCAGAATGTTGAAGGGCTTGCGCACGCGCTCATGACCGCAGGCATTCCTTTTGAGGTTGTTGTTGCGGCGGACCTCTCTGGCAATGGCACGAGAGGCCTGGACACGTTGATCATCCAGAATGCCCTCTATCTCGACGAACCCACCGCCGCCGGCATTCTGCGGTTTGCGCAACGCGGTGGGCGCGTCATCGTCAGCGACGGCTACGGCAGCTTTGATTCGCTCGGTCGCACCGCTTCTTTCGATTCGGTGAAACGGCTCATGGAACCGTTGCGATTGATCAACCGTCCGTTGGCCGAATGGAAGTTGGAGAACTTCAAAGCCGATCGTGCGTGGTATCGCGTCGCGGGGCGCGAGGGACGCGCGACACTGGAGTTCCCCGGCCCGGCCGGACGCTACGTCGCGCAGATCAAGATGCTCGACGAGAACGACGGCACGTCCAGCTTCAGCCTCGCCGTGCGCGACCAGACGATTTTTGAAGGCAAGCTCGACTACGAGGACGAACGCTCGCATTGGTTCATCACGCCGCCCTTCGATCTCGCTCCTGGCGACCCGGTGACGTTGACCGTTCGGCCAAACGCCGGTGAGATGGGCCGGACAGAGAGCATCGTGTTCAGCGCAGCGGGAGCCGGCCTCGGCGCGCCGTTGGGGAAGGGGCAGGTCTTCCACTCACCCGTGAAACTGGAAGAGCGTCCCGCCGGTGACCTGGCCGGGCTGCTTTGTCCGAAGCTGCGAGTCCCGCAACCGCAGAAGGTCACGGTCAACGTCCTTAATGTTCCCGGCGAAGGCCTGCAGACCGTTCATCTGGTCAACTACGACTTCCGCTATGAGGTGGACCAACCGGGCGTGTTTGCGAGCGACGACGGCACTGCAGAAGCGCGGACGGTTCTCTCGCGGCCGCAGACGGTCGTCCGCAAACAGCTTCGCATTGAGCATCCCGAGAAGCTCGTGGAGCCGGTGCTTCAGATCCACGCCTTTGCCACAACCGCATGCGAGGCTGATCTGGCCGTGACGATCAACGGTCGTCCCGCTGGCCACATTCGTAGCGCGGACGCGAAACACTCCGGCTGGACGGAGTCGCCGCTTGATCGCTCGCTGCTGGCGCGTGAGAACGTGATCGAACTTCGGGCCTCCGGCGCGCTCGACAATAACCGTTGGTGGCAGTTCAGCATCGACACCAACACACTGACAGGCCTGTCATCCGTCAGCGCTGACGGCGGCAAGACGTTCAAGAACGACGACCTTTCGCAAGACCTGAAGACACAAACGGGCGAGTTCATGATCCGGGTCGTGGATCACCGTCCCGGCGCGCCACGCGGAGACCCTGCGAATCTTGCGCTCAACCCCGGATTTGAAGTCCAACGCACGCCGCACAGCGAAACAAAGCTGTCCGTCGTCCCGCGCAAGGAACTCGAAATCGTAGCGACTGGACGGCCGAAACAATGTCTGGCGCTCTCGCCCGAAGCACCTGCCGCTTGGATCGCAGGCAAGCCGCGTGGCGACTCAACCGCCTATACCGTGCCGCAGGTCGGCATCTATACGATGCTCGCGCTGGCGGACTCGCGGTCGCGGCTGGAGCCTTTGCGCAAGGCGCACGCCGCGGCGTCACCGTGGACGATCCCGCCGGTGACGACGCCACTGCGTCAGGTCATGATCGGCTGGCAACCCTACGGCAAAGGATTTGTGGCTGATTCCGCCGAACCTCACGGCGGCGAACTTTGCGTCCGTTGCGAAACCGAACCGGCCCAGCCCACCGCCGGCCTTGTGCAACAATTCGACCTCCAGCAGAAGGAGCCTCATCCCATTTGCATCACAGCATGGAGCCGGGCTGAAAACGTGTCAGGCAGGCGCAACGGTGACTACGCGATCTATGTAGACGCCACCTGCGCCGACGGCACGGTGATGAACGGCCATTGCGCACCGTTTGCGACCGGAACACACGGTTGGGAACAAGCCACGTTGCGTCTGTCGCCCAAGGCGCCGATTCGCGTCCTCCGGTTGCATCTGATGTTCCGCCGCCACACCGGTCGCGTCTGGTTCGACGACGTCGAACTCAAGACAGGACAGTAACCCGCAGGCTCTCTGCATCGCTGCCTCCTGAAGAGCGCGCTTGTATCGCCGCGGGTCTCTGCCTACGCTCGCGAGCGACCCGTAGCATGCGGTGTTCTTGACGACCGGACAGAGCTATGAGCATGCGCTTCTGCAATCAACTGACCGAGGCTGACACGAGGCTGATCAAGACGAGGTTGGATGACTTTGTTCCGCGCGAGGTGCTTGACGCACACACGCACATCCTTCACAGCCGGCACTTCGCCGAGGGGAAACGGCCCGAGTTCATTCCCGCCAACACCGCGTTCGGATTGCGGCAGTTCAACGAGACGATGGCCCGTTGGCTTCCGGGTCGCGTGGTCAACGGGCTGTTCTTCGGCTATCCCTGCGCCGGCAACGACCGCGCCGGGGAGAATACATTTGTGGCTGGAGAGATTGCCGCAGCGCGTGCGGACAGTGTGAGCCGCGCGCTCGCGTTGCTGGCGCCGGAGGACGACCCGGCGCGGGCACGACAACTCATCGCCCAGCATCGTTTCGTGGGCATCAAGCCGTATCGGCTCTACGCGCACGTCGCCGACACGGCGCAGGCGACGATCGAGGAGTTCGCACCGGAGTGGATGTGGGAAACCTGCAACGAATTCGACGGTGTGCTTACGCTGCACATCGTCCGCAGTCTCGGCATCGCCGATGAGAGCAACCGAGATTCCCTGCGGCGGCTGTGCCGGAAATATCCGCGTTGCCGCGTCGTGCTCGCTCACGTGGCACGTTCATTCAACTATCGCAACGCCTTGGAGGGGCTCGCCAGCTTGAGCGATCTCGACAACGTCGTTGTGGACACCGCGGGCGTGACCGAGATGGAAGCCCTGCGCGCCGCGCTGGAGATTCTCGGCCCGCGTCGCGTGCTTTACGGTTCCGACTACCCGATCAGCGACCTGCGCGGCAAGTGCTTCACGATGGGCGATGGTTTTACGTGGGTGTATGCCGACGATCTGCCCGCGAAGGCAGTCACGCCGTTCGAGAGCTTCACGCTCGTGGGCATCGAGTCGCTGCTGTGTCTGCGCGAGGCGTGCGAAGCCACCGGCATGGGCGACGGCGACCTGCGCGACATCTTCTGCGACAACGGACGGCGTCTGCTCGCGCCACATTTGGAGGCCAAAGACGTGCCGCCTGCGCCGTCAGGACCTGAGTTGTGGGCGCGCGCACAGCAGCGCATCGGTTGCGGCACGGGCCTGCTTTCCAAACGCTCGGTGAGTTTTGATCCCGCGACCTGGCCTCAATACTACTCGCGCTGCGAAGGCGCTCACATTTGGGACTCGAATGGCCGCCGCTATCTGGATTTCACCGGCGGCGTTGGGGCGATACTGCTCGGTTACTCCGATCCCGACGTGAACGCCGCCGTCAAGCGCCGCGTCAGTCTTGGCAGCTATTGCACGCTCGTATCGCCGGACGAAGTCGAGTTGGCGGAACTGTTGCTCGCGCTTCATCCGTGGGCGCAACGCGTTCGCTACGCGCGCGGCGGCGGCGAGGCGCTCGCGCAGGCGGTGCGGATCGCGCGCGCGGCGACCGGGCGCAGTGGCATCGCATTTTGCGGTTATCATGGCTGGAGCGATTGGTATCTCGCGGCAAACCTCGGCGAGACCAACGCACTCGACGGCCACTTGCTGCCGGGCCTGCAACCGCTCGGCGTGCCACGCGAATTAGCGGGCACTGCGGCGCCATTTCGCTACAACGACTTCGCGTCGTTTGAGGCGACCTTGAAGAAGCTTGCCGGCAGACTCGCCGCCGTCTTGATGGAGCCGATGCGCTCCGAAGAGCCGCGCGACGGCTTCCTCGAAAAAGTCGCTGCCGCCTGCCGCGCGGCGGGCGCGGTCTTCATGGTGGACGAAGTCACCAGCGGCTGGCGATTCGGATTTCCCGGTGCGTGCGCGCGGCTTGGCATCCAGCCCGATGTCGCCATCTATGCCAAGGCCATCAGCAACGGATTTCCCTGTGCCGCCATCGTCGGTCGGGCCGCAGTCATGGACGCGGCCAACGCCAGTTTCATCTCGAGCAGTTACTGGACGGATGGTGTCGGGCCGGCCGCGGCACTCGCGTGCGTCCGCAAGATGCAACGTGTGTCCGCGCAACCACACGTGTGGACGCTCGGCCAGAAACTTCAGACGGGTCTGCGGCAGATCGCGGCCAATCACCCGTCGCTTCGCATGAAGATCGGCGGCA
The DNA here is from genome assembly GCA_016235595.1 of Verrucomicrobiota bacterium. Lineage (GTDB taxonomy): Bacteria > Verrucomicrobiota > Verrucomicrobiia > CAIQCK01 > CAIQCK01 > CAIQCK01. The sequence goes on along the minus strand of JACRJX010000025.1, from coordinate 225,266 downwards.
TGCCTTGCGCGCCCTCGCTGGCTTTCGATCTCGGCACGGACAGTCAGGCGGCCAAGGCACTTTACATCCGCAAGATGGTCCAGCGTGGCATCCTGGTGTCGGGCCAGTATTACATGATGTGGCCGCACACGCCGGAGATGATGGACACGCTGTTGGCCGCGCTCGGCGAGGTTTGCGAGGAGCTGGTGGCCTTGCATGGGGAGGGACGTTTGCAGGCCGAAGCCGGCAGCGCCGTGGGCCAGGCTGGATTCGCCCGATTGGCATGAACAACACGCACACAGGAACCTGACCCCATGATCGCGCGCTTTTCGTCGCTCGACTACATCGTCTTTGCTGTCTATCTCATTGTCTCGACGCTGCTCGGTTTTGCGTTCGTAAAGAAGCACAGCTCGGTGAAGGAGTTCCTGCTGGCGGGACGCAGTATGGGGGCGTTGATGGTCGGGCTGTCCATTCTCTCGGCGATGTTCAGCGGCATCAGCTACCTCGGTGCGCCGAGCGAGGTCTATGCGCACGACGCGAGCTACGTGCTGGTCGGGCTTAGTTTCTTTATTGCCACGCCCATCACGACCGCAGTTTTCATCCCGTTCTTCTACCGCGCAAAGTTTTTCACAGCGTATCACTATCTGGAGGAACGTTTCTCGGTCGGCGTGCGCACGCTGGCATCGGCGTTGTTCATCACGCGTGTGCTGCTGTGGCTGGCGCTGGCGATTTACGCGCCAGCGCTGGCTCTGGAACAGGTCACGGGCCTGCCGCTTGGGTTCACGATCGTGGTGACGGGCGCGCTGGCGACGTTCTACGCGGCGCTGGGCGGCATGCAGGCGGTGATCTGGATTGACGCGATCCAGTTCATCATCCTCTTCGGCGGGCAACTGCTCATATTCATCGTGGCGTTCTGGCATATCCCGGGTGGCGTTGCCGGCGCCTACGAAATCGCCCGCGCCGGCGGCAAGATCACCGTTGACCTGAGCCTGGACCCGATGGTGCGCGTGACGTTATGGGGGTTGCTGCTTGGCCAGGCGTTCCATGCGCTGGTGCAGATGGCGACCGACCAGGTCGCGGTACAACGCTACATGACTGCGACGAGCTTGAAGACTGCGCAACGCGGCCTGTGGATGAGATTGTGGATGGTGTTGCCCGTGACGGCTCTTTTCTACCTGTCGGGCGTGGTGCTCTACGCTTACTATCAATCGCAACACTTCGACCCGCTCGCGTCCGGGGCGATCCGCAGAGCTGACCAGATCCTGCCTTACTTCGTTGTCAACGCCCTGCCGGCCGGCATGGGTGGCTTGCTCATCTCGGCGATTTTCTCCGCAAGCATGTCGGTCAGTTCGTCGGGCATCAATGCGATGACCACCGCAGCGCTGATGGATTTCTACAAGCGCCTCTGGCGGCCTGACGTGAGCGAGGCGGAGCAGCTCCGGTTGGCGCGATGGATGACCATTGGCTTTGGGGTCCTCGTGGCCGCGCTGGCGTTCGTGGTCGAGAGAATGGGCACGTTGGTTGAGGGCGCGGTCAAGATGATGGCCATCACTGGCGGACCGCTGCTCGGCTTGTTTTTCCTCGGCATGCTCTCCAAGCGCGCCAACGCGAAAGGGGCCATCGTGGGCTGGCTCGCCGGCATTGCGGTGTTGTTGCCGATCTGTTTCGCGAGCAACGTCTCGTTTCTCTGGCACGCTTGCATCGGCTGCGTCGTCACCTACGTCACCGGACTTGCCGCCAGCGCGTTTTTCGCCGCGGAATCAAAATCCTTGGACGGGCTTACCGTCGCCACCCGCTACGTGCCGGAGGAGTAACCATGAACATTCAATCCAGATTCCTGTTTGCCGTCGTTGTGTCAGCCGTTGCAGTTCTGACGCCGGACAGCGCTATTGCTTCCAACGTTCGCATTGCCGCGTTTCAGGCCGATGTCACGCCACCGATTGGGTCGCCGTTGTGTCACGGCAATGTTTCCAATGCGCTGTGCGTCGTGGACCCTCTCACCGCGCGCGGCGTGGTGCTGCTGGCAGCGGATCAGAAACCGATCGTGCTTTGCGCAGTGGATTGGGTGGTCAATAGCAACGCCGGCTACGACGAGTGGCGCAAGGCGCTCGCCGAGGCGGCAGGCACCACCGTCGAACGCGTGGCGGTCCACACCGTGCACCAGCACGACACGCCGGGCTGCGATTTTACGACCGAGGACCTGCTGGCCGCGCAGGGACTGACCAACAAGTTCTCGAATGTTCCCTTCGCCCACGAGGCGATAGCGCGCACCGCGAAGGCCGCCCGCGAGGCTATGCGGCAACCGAAAGCCGTGACCCACGTCGGCGTCGGCCAGGCGAAGGTGGAGCAGTTCGCTTCGAACCGTCGCGTTGCCGGGCCTGACGGCAAGGTGAAGTATGTCCGCTACAGCGCGTGCCGTATCCCGGCGGCCCGCGCCGCACCCGAGGGCGTCATTGACCCGTTCGTGCGCGTGTTGAGTTTTTGGGACGGAGACCAGCCGCGCGCGGTGCTCAGCTACTACGCCACGCATCCGCAAAGCTACTACGGCAGGGGAGGCGTCAGCGCTGACACCATCGGCATGGCCCGCGCGATGCGCGAGGCTGCATTGCCCGGCGTGCCGCTCATCCATTTCGACGGCGCTGGCGGCAACGTTACTGCGGGCAAATACAACGACGGCTCTCCCGAAAACCGGCCCGCGCTCGCCCGGCGGCTGGCGCGCGGTTTGGAGGAGGCGTGGACGGCCACCCGCAAGTCGCCGTTGCGCGCCGCGGACATCGAGTGGCATGTGAAGGCGGTTGCGCTGCCGTTGCGCGAGGAACTGGCTGATGAGGCCCTCGCTGTCAAGTTGCTCGCCGACACATCGGCCAAAGTTGGCGAGCGGGCGCGCGCGGCGCGGCAACTCGCGTGGTCGCGCCGTTGCAAGGCTGGCCATCGAATTGACCTGAGCTGTCTGTGGATCGGCCCGGCGCGCGTCCTGCACATGCCCGGCGAACTGTTCGTCGAGTATCAACTCGCCGCGCAGCGGATGCGTCCCGACGCAGTGGTGTGCATGGCGGCGTATGGCGACAACGGCTGCGGCTACATCGGCACCGAGATCGCGTATTCGCAGGGCGGCTACGAAGCCAGCAAGGTGTCGCAAGTGTCACCGAAGGTCGAAAAGGTGCTGCTGGACGCGATGAAGTCGTTGTTGGGTGCGGAGAAGTAAGAGCATTGAAGCATGTAAGATATAATCATCGAGTTTGTCCGTGCATTGGCGATGGATTTCTGCGGTTGCGCTCATGCGACTGGCTGGTAGAGTGCTGACAAGCATATGAAGAAGGGCACACTGACAATGAAAGTGACTCGACTTGCCTGCATCCTGTTCATCACCCTGTTGGGGCTTGCGGCCACGACGCCGTCTTTTGCCGAGACAACGGTGAAAGTGCTGGGGCTTGGACCCGACCGCGCCGATCTGATGGTGAACGACCTGGTCCTTCGCCGGATGAAAGTCGGCCAGACTTCGCCGGAAGGCGTCCAGTTGATCTCAGCGACGCGGGACGAAGCCGTGCTTGTGGTTGACGGCAAGCGCTGCACGCTGCGAAGGGGACAGGGAGTGGCTACCTCGGTGAGCCTGCAGGCAGACCCGCATGGGCACTTCGTTACCACGATCCGGATCAACGGTGTGACGACGACCGCCATGGTGGACACGGGCGCAAGTGATGTTGTGATCAACAGCGCCGAAGCCAAGCGCATGAAGATCAACTACTCAGCCGGCAAGCGCATCATCGTCAGCACCGCCAACGGCGAATGCCCGGCGTGGCAGGTGACGCTGGCTTCGGTTCAACTGGGGAATATCGAGTTGCACAATGTGCAGGGATCAGTGACCGAAGGAGGTTCAGAGAAGTTGAGACAAACGCTCCTCGGCATGACGTTTCTCAACCAATTGGACATGCAGCGCAGCGGCTCAGTGATGACTCTGAAGAAACGCTGAGGATCGGCTGTCGCACAAGAGCATCATTTTGCGCGCGACTGGCTACTCCAACCGCAGGATGCTCCACAGCTTCAGTTCCGGCAGCTTGATTCGCACACCCGTCGCGTCCGCCTCGACGACGATTGAGGCAGGTTCGGTTCCCGGCGCAAAGGCTTTGCAGTGCTTCGGGCGCTGGCCGCCGAGCAACGAGTTGTGAAGGAACAGCGTCAGGTTTTGCTGTGTCTCGGTTCGGTCGGTGGCGAAATCGTAGTTGCGGTTGAGAATGTGGACGATAAGAGGAGAGTTCAGCAGAGACGGATTGCGTCGCGGCAGCGCCCACACGTCATGGGTTCCTTCAACGGCGAGTGGCGGCTTGATGGAGGCGCGCAGCGAGGCGGCGTCTTTCCACACGATGAGTCTGTCCGGTGGAATCTGGTCGAGGACCTTTTGTTGCGCCGCGTCGAGCTTGAGGTCGCGTGGGACGACCAGCTTGCCGAACTTCGCCAGCTTCGCCGCGTCGAGCCGCAGGTCGAGGAATTGATCGCCGGCGGCGATGAACGTGAACGGGACGTTGGCTTCCTGCAGGCACGTGGCAATCGCTTGCGGCTCCCTGTTGCCTTTGTGCCAGGCGGTGTGACCGAAAATGACACCGATCTGTGCCACGGGTTCGTAATCGTCAAACAACGCGGCGTTCTTGCGCACGAACTGGTAGAGGTCGGCGTAGTCTTTCGACTTGGCATTATACCAGTGCGTGCCTTTCTCCTTCGTGTAGCACCACTGGCGCCGGCCCGGCGCCATGAAGCAGTGGCCGAACGCGTAGGACTCGGCGATCCAGTAACGGCAGAGATTGATCGTGTTCTTCTTGTTGATGTAGGCCCAACTGTGGCCGTCGGCGGTACCGGCGATGCCGCGGTGGACCATGTCGGCGCAGTGGTAAACGAACGCCGCGGAGGCCGTGAGTTTGTTCGTCGAAACGCCCGCCCACTCGCTGCCCGGAGCGCCCATGCCGATTTCGCATGAGTAGTGATCCACGTGCGGCCGGACCACGAATGCTTGCGAACCGGGCGGTGAGCCGTTGACGGAGCGGGCCAGCGGTTTGCCGCGCAGATTGGCGGCGTATTCCTGCAACCCGCGAACGACCGCGCCCGCGGCCTGCGCCTGGAACTCCCGAAACTCGACGTAGAGGGGCAGGGTGTATCGTTTCTTCATGAACTCCGCGCCGTCCTTCACGTGTTTGGCGAGGAGCCACTTGCCGTAGTCGAAATCATCCAGCTTCTCGATGCCAAGCGCGCGCAGTTGTTCCGGGGCGACGTGCTGCTTCAGGTAGTCGCGAAACAGCGGCATGCACGACTCGCAGAAACAGCCGCCGTTCCATATCGTGCCGGTGGTGCCGCCGTAGTCGTCAATGTGGTAGCCGTCCGGCTTGCCGGCCATCGCCAGCGCGGTGCGGTCGCGCAGGAACTTCTGGTAGAGGGGGCTGTTGCTGCAAAACCACCAGGCCTTGCCGAGTTGGCCGTCCACCTTGTGGTCCCAGAGCCACGGTACCGTCATTGGCTTGCCGTCGAGAGTGCGGCAGATGGCGCGTTCGTGTTCGGGGCAGCTCTTGATCATGCCGAGGAACTCGGTGATCATGCCGATGCCGGCGTTGTATTGGATGCCGAGGTCCTGCGCCAGTTTCACGCGCGCACGGAATTCCGCCTTTACCTTCTCCACGTCGCCCCAGGCGTGGCCGCCCCAGTCCACCACCGTCGCGCCGTAGGCTTCGTAGGTTTCCTTGCTGCCGCCGCCCATGAACACCACGTCGGATTGTTTCAGCGGCCGGGCCGAAGTGTCGTCCTTCCCTGAAGCGGCCAGCGGCAGCAGCAGGAGAATCGGGAGAATGCGAATCCATGAAGTCATTGTGTTGCTCCGGTTGTGAACATGACGCATGAGCCGATGTTAGGCGTCAAGCGGCAAGTTTTACCAGCGCGACTTGCAGCACTCGTGTGCAAGCTACTTCAGGAACACGGGTGCAAGCCGTCGTTCGAGGTTGGGTTGCAGGACGAAGTCTCGCACTTCCCGGCGGAGGACGACCATGTCGTTGGCGTGGGCGAGGGGGATGATGGGCAGGTGTTCGCGCGCAAGCGCCAGCGCGCGGAGATAGGCGGCCGCACGTTTCTCCGCGTCGAGTTGTTCGCGAGCCTCACTGAGCGCGGCGGCCAGTTGGTAGTCTTCCAAGAACGAAATGTTGACGGGATCGCCGTCGTGCGCAGCTTCGGGGGAAACGACCCTGAAGAAATCACCGGAATCACCGTTGCGGCCGGTGCAGACGTGCAGCGCGAGGTCGTGCTCTGCTCTGCTGACGGTGGTGAGATACGCAGCCGGGTCTTGGGCGACAATCTGTATTTTCAGACCGATGGCTTCGAGGTCAGACTTGATCAACTCCGCCGCCTGCGTCGGGTTGGGCAGACACGGGCACGGTGTGTTTACGACATGGAGTTTCAGCGGCGGCAACTCGACGCGCTCGATGACGTTCGTCGTGAAGGTGATCGGCAGGCCAAAGGCATCGTTGGTGGAAACGGTGATGGGTTTTACGACGATTTGCAGTTGGGAGATGAGGCTGCGGGCACGCTCGATGTCGAGCGGCCATTCTTCGATCTTGGTGTCGGCTGGACGCAACGCCGGCGGCAGCACGCAGGTCGCCGCGACTGCTGCTCCATGATAGACCGACTCGATGATCGGCGGTCTCTGCACTGCCATTGCCACCGCTTGGCGGAATTCCAGCCGGTCCATCGGCGCTTTGCGGCAGTTGAAGGCCAGCGAGACCATGTTGATGCCGGTCGCTTCGAGCAGCGTCAGCTGGTTGTTGGCGCGCACAGAGGCAAGATCGTCTGGGTTGAGACCGTCCATTGCATGAATCTGGCTGGTCCGGAGCTGGGTGAGCCGCTCGCTGCTGTTGGTAACGACCTTGAACACGACGCGTTCAGACTTCGGTTTCTGGCCCCAGTAGTCGGGGTTGGCTTCGAGCACGATCTGGCCGTTGGGCGGCCATTCGCGCAGTTTGAACGGGCCGGTGCCGACCGGATGGCGTGACAACTCCTTGCCGTAGTCGGCGGGCGCGCGCGGGCTGATGAGGGAGGCGGAAGCCGTTGCGAGATTCGCGAGCAGTGCAGGATTGGGTTTCTTCAGACGCAGTTCCAGCCGCTGTGCATCCAGCACGCGCACGGCCTCGATGTTGCCGTAGAGATCAGAACGGCGGGCGGGGTCTGCGTTTGGGATGTTTCCAGACGCGTTCGTGCCCATCTGGCGGTTGAAGTTCCATAGTACGGCGGCAGCGTCCAGCGGCGTGCCGTCGTGGAACTTGACGCCTTCACGCAACGCGATGATGCACGTTTGGCTGTCGCTGCTGAGATTCCATGTTTCTGCAAGGCAGGGTTCGATCTGGGACGTGCCGCTCTTGAAGCGGACCAGTCCCTCGCAGATGTTGCCAAGCACCTTGGCGTTCTCGCTATCGTCCGCAGCGACGGGGTCAAGCGCTTGCGAGTCGGCGGCGCGCGCGAAGATGAACGGTTTCTCAGCCGGCGCGGTTTTCTGGCCGCAACTTGTGGCGAGGAAGACGGCGACGATGGCTGCAGCGAGCAGACAATAAGTTCTCATAGCCACGGCTCATTGCTTCTTCGGAAACAGCGGCGCTACTTCACCGAGCGGGCGGCTGGAGACGAGCTTTCCCCACATTTGCGCCTCGTCCAAAACCGCGGGCGTCTCGCCGAGACCGAGTTGATGCCGAATCTTCTCCGCGGTCGTTGGAAGGAACGGCGTCAGCAGAATGGAGATGACACGGCAACTCTCGGCGAGGTTGTAGAGCACGGTGCCGAGGCGGGGGGCTTTCGACGGGTCCTTGGCCAGCGCCCATGGCGCGCACTGGTCCACGTATTGGTTGCAGCGGCGGATGAAATCCCAGATGTCGCCGAGCAACGGGTTCAGTTCCAGTTTGGCAATACGATCAGGGAACCGCTTTGCTGTGGCGGCGGCCAGCGCGCGGAGTTCGTCGTCGAGCGGGTCGCTCGCGGTCGGCTCCGGCAAAACGCCTTTGCAGTAGCGCTTGATCATTGAGAGCGAGCGGTTGACGAGGTTGCCGAGGTCATTGGCCAGTTCGCCGTTGTAGCGGCGCTCGAAGTTCGTGTCGGCCCAGTCGCCGTCGGAGCCGATGGGCAGTTCCCGCAGCAGGTAGTAACGCAGCGCGTCCGCGCCCCACGCCTCGACGATGGCAACGGGATCCACGACGTTGCCGACGCTCTTGCTCATCTTCTGCCCATCGCGTGTCCACCAACCGTGCGCGACGATCTGTTTCGGCAGCGGAATGCCGGCAGCCTTGAGCATGATGGGCCAGTAGCCGGCGTGGAAGAGAAGAATTTCCTTGCCGATGAGGTGGATGTCGGCGGGCCAGTTTCGCTCGAACTCCGGCGTGCCGTAGCCTGCCGCGGTGACGTAGTTCGTCAGCGCGTCGAACCAGACGTAGGTGACGTAGCCTGCGTCGAATGGCAGGGGAATGCCCCACGCCAGCCGCGACGCCGGCCGCGAGATGCAGAGGTCGCCGAGCGGCTTTTGCAGGAAGCCGAGGATTTCGTTGCGGCGGTAGTCAGGATAAACGAAACCGGGATTGTTGCGGATGTAATCGATGAGCCAGTTCTGATACTTGCTCATCTTGAAGAAATAGTTCTTTTCCTTCAGCCGCGTCACTTCGCCGTATTCGGCCGGGAATTTTCCGTCCGGCCCCATTTCCTTTTCGGTCAGGAATTGCTCGGCCCGGGTTGAATACCAGCCTTCATATTCGGCGGTGTAAATCTCACCGGCGTCGTAGAGCTTCTGGAGAATGGTCTGCACGACGCGCTTGTGTCGCGGTTGCGTCGTGCGGATGAGGTCGGTGTTGGAGATCTGTAGCTTCGGCCAGAGTTCCTGCCAGTGCGGAGCCATTTCGTCGCAAAACTGCTGGGGTGTCACGCCTTTGGCCTGGGCGGCCTGCTGCACCTTCTGGCCGTGTTCATCGAGGCCGGTAAGAAAGAACACCTCTTCACCCATCAGCCGATGCGCCCGCGCGATGGCATCCGCGACGATGGTGCAGTAGGCATGGCCAATGTGAGGCCGGTCGTTGACGTAGTAGATCGGCGTTGTGATGTAAAATGGTTTTGGCACGGTCGTAGTTAAGTTATGCTTCCAAAGCTCACTCTGCCAGTTTCGAGGCTCGCTGGCAACCTGAACAAAGAACGCATTTCAATGTTGTCATTGTGGCAGCGCTTTACTAAAGTGAATTCATAGTTCCGGCGGGTTCGGAACTGCTAGCAAGCGTAAGAAAGAATTTTATATGCAACACATCACTCGGCGTCATTCGGTGCGGGGATTTACACTGGTTGAATTGCTCGTTGTCATCACGATCATCGGCATTCTGGCAGCCATGGTGTTCCCGGCAATGACCTCGGCCATGAAGCGTACCGCTCGCATGACCTGCGGGCAGAACCTCAAGCAGGTCCAGATTGCGCTGGAAGCCTATTTCAACGACAACGAGAATACCTACCCTTACACTGGCACCACCGGTGACAACGCGAACAAACATTTCGGCCTGCTGTTTCCCCGATGGCTCACACAGGAGACGATCTTCGTTTGTCAAGGCGCGCAAGCCCGTCAATACAAGGCCGACAAGAAGATTGATCAAAATCCCACGGGCATGACCCGTACCGATACGTTGAAGGCTGGTGAAAACTGCTATGCCTATGCTTTTGGCTTGGGCGCTCCCAACACAGCGGATTCCCCTCTGGCCTGCGACCAGTTCGCCAGCACGGGCATCAATAACCAGAAATGGGCCAGTTCCGGCCTTGGCAGCAACCACGGCGTTGAAGGGGCCAACGTCGTTTACCGCGACGGCCACGTTGTATTTCTTCAGGCAGCGGCAGACGGTTCATGGAGGAAGGGGACTCCTTGCATGAAGGCGGTGGACAAGGGCAAAGTGGTTGAGCCCTCCAACGCCGCGGCCATCGCTGGCGAATAGTAATCGCCGGGCGTTCTGCCGCCGGCGCGACCTCGTGTGAGCCAAGACGCTGACTCCCGTGGTTTGGCACCGGTATTTATTCCGACGCTCTTCGTGGTTCTCGTTGTGGCTTTGTCACTGCTGAGCTATCCACTGGCGATTTTGCCGCGTGAGTATGCAACGCATCGGTTCGATTTTTACTTTCCATGGACTGCGCTGGCGGCGGCGGTATGCCTTTTCGGTGTCGCGTTTTGGCGGACTGAAAGCTTGAGGCTTTCCGGTGGCGTCAAGTGGCTGGCGGGGGCGTTGCTGCTGTTTCTAGCTTCACAAGGCGTCTCCGCGTGGCTGTCCGACGGTGAGACCGGGCAGTTTGATTTTCTTTTTCGTTCCGGCAGCGGTGTCTTCCTTTGTTTTGTTGGCGCGCGGTTTTTGGACAGCCGGCGATTGAAGCAATTTGCTGTGGCGTGGACTTTGGCAGCCGCAGTCGAGGCGGCTGTCATGTTAGCGCAAGTTGTTTGTGGCGTGGAACCGGTCGGTCTGGCTGGCAATCGGAACTTCGCGGCATGTTTTCTTGCGATGTCTCTCCCGATCGGCGTTGCCTGTGCCGTCGCATTTAGGCGGCAGTGGTTGCTGGCAGCGGCCTACGTGATGTTGCTGTGCGGGGCGTTGTGGGCCTCGGAATCGCGCGGCGCGGCGATGGCATTGCTTGTTGCGGCATTGGGTTGGCTGTTGGCGCGGTCAGGCGGAAGGAAGTGGTGGTTGCGCGCGGTCGGGGTCGTTGCGGTTCTTGCTGGAGTGATGTTGTTGCCGCCGGTCCAGAACGCAGCGAAGCGCTTTTGGAACAATGACGTGCGGCCGATGATCTGGCTCGGCTCGGCGCGTGCCATGGCCGATGCACCCATCGTCGGTCACGGACCGGGGTCTTTTGTGCGGGTTTACCCTGCGCACCGGCCGCGGGAGTATTTTGACCGGCCCAAGTGTGCGTTGGTGACCGATCATGCGCACAACGAGTTTCTGGAAATTGGCGTCGAAACCGGTGCGCTCGGCGTGCTGGCGTTTGTGGCTTTGCTGGCTGTCGCGGCAGGCGCGGCGCACAAGGCGGTGCGAAACGAACGTGACGAATCGTTGCGGGTGTTGGCGGTGGGTATGACGATGGGGTGGGGCGTCCTGTTGGTGCAGAACCTCGTGGATATCAACCTGTTCATGCCGCCGAACGAATCGCTGTTCTGGCTGATGATCGCCTGGCTCGTTGGCGCGGCGGGCGCGGGTGGCTTCGCGGAAGCAGGCGTCTCGCTGCAACCTGCTGCGCGGCTGATAGCCGGCGTGTTGGCAGCGCTGGTGCTGGCGTTCGGCGTGGCGAAGCCGACATACGCAAACTGGTTGTTCCGCGAGGGATCAGTCGCACAAGCGGCGGGCGACGAGCGAGGCGCGTTCCAAAGCTTCCTGCGCGTCGTCGAGACAGACCCGGATCGCGTGGAGGCGTGGCGGCGCGCCGGACTGGCGGCGTTCAAGTTGGGCAAATTGGACGCGGCGGTGGCGGCATTCCGCAGCGGGCATCGGCTGATGCCAGACTACGCTGACTTGAACGGCGAGTTGGGGTCGCTGCTGGCCATGAAAGGCGACTTCCCGGAGGCTGCGCGGCTGCTCACACGAGCCGCAGAGCTTTATCCGCGTGACGCGAAGAACTTTGCCAAGCTGGCGCTGGTGCGGTTGAGCCTGAAGGAAACAGAGGCGGCGCGGCAGGCGTTCGAGGAAGCGAAACGGCTCGAACCAAACAACGAGTTGGTTCGTTGGGTGGAGAAGAAGCTCAATCAGCAACCGGAAAGCAGTCGCGTCACTCCGTGACGCAGCGGGCGTTCGCTGTCAACTCAGTGGATCGGAAAATTCAGGCACCACTGCGTGAGGTCCGTTCCAAAGAAAATCCAGAGGAACGACGCCACCACGATATAAGGGCCATACGGAATCGGCCGGCCCCACTGGTGCGCACGAAAAGCGATCAGGAGCAGACCGACGACCGACCCCAGCAGGCTGGACAGCACGAGTGAGAACAATACCGCCGTCCACCCGAAGAATGCGCCAATGGCCATCATCAGTTTCACGTCGCCCAAACCCATTGCGTCGCGCGGCAACTCGATCTCGTGAGCGACAGCTTCCAGTCGCGGTGCTTCGTTGAGAGTCCATCGCTGGCCGCCCACGGTCAGGTCTTCTTTGGTGATTCGCACGAGCAGTCCGGCGAGGTTTTGTTCGCCGATGCGACCGCTGGTGGCTTGGAATTGAATCCTATCGCGCTTTGAGGTCAGCACGTCCTTCACCGCTTCTTCTTCGGGCTTCTCCTCGTGATCATCCAGTTGCAGTCGCGCCTTGTCCAGAACCAGCGAAACACCTTTTTCAAACGCGTGGACTTTGCGGCCGAACATCAGGTTGCCAAACCAGCGCACGAGGTAAAGCACGCCACCGCCCGTCAGGAGTCCGATGACCGAGCGGAGCAGACCGGTTGTCCAGTCAGACGCGCCCTGCATCTGTGGCAATGCCACGCAGAAGGCTACGCCAACAACCGTGCCGCCAATCGTCACTTCATCAGGCAGGATGTAGTGCTCCAGGTCCACGAACATCCCCACCAGAAACAGCGAGATCAGCAGCGCGTAGACAGCCAGTTCGGGCGACGGGCCAAACTTCAGCCAGAGCGCGAGCCACAGGCCGGCGTTAAGCAGTTCGACGATGAAGTAGGTTGGCGAGATCGCCGTGCCGCAGAACGCGCAGCGGGCGCGCAACGCAAGCCAGCTCAGCAACGGGATGTTGTGATACCAGCGCAGCGGCTTGCCGCAGTGGGGGCAATGGGAGCCGGGGCGGACGATGCTCAGATCGCGCGGCATCCGGTGAATGCACACGTTCAGGAAACTTCCCACCACCGCGCCAAAGACGAAGACCACGAATGACCAAAACACGAACGCGCTTTCCGTTGCAGTCACGGCGGGGGAATCAACCATAAACCGCCTTGTGCAGCGCGCGGCGCATCACGGCCACGGGCGCGCGGCGGCCGGTCCATATCTCAAACGAGCGTGCGCCTTGGTGGAGCAACATGCTCAGGCCGTTGGCAGTTTGCGCGCCCGCTTTGCGCGCGGCGGCGAGAAATCGCGTCTCCGCAGGCCGGTAGATTGTGTCATAGACGCGCAACCATTTGCACTGGCGCGGAAACCTGGCCAGCGGCGGCGGGTCGCCAGGCCGCAAACCGAGCGAGGTTGCGTTGACGACGAGGTCCACCTCGTTCAAATGCTTGGCGATGTGCTTGAGTTCCATCGGCATCGCAACGGCAAACGTGTGCGGCACCAACTTGCGGATTTCCGCCACGGCGCTCACGGCTTTTGAGTGCGTGCGGTTGACGATAAAGATTGCCGCCGCGCCTTCGACGGCACATTGCACTGCCAGGGCACGGCCCGCGCCGCCCGCGCCGAGAATGAGCACGCGCCGTCCGCGCAGTTCCATGCCAAACTCTTCGCGCACCGCGCGCTTGAAGCCATAGCCGTCGGTGTTGAATCCAGTCAACTTGTGGTCTTCCACGACGACGGTGTTCACCGCGCCAAGCAGTTGCGCCTCTTTGTCAGTCGAGTCCACCATTTTGAACGCGAGCAGCTTGTGCGGCACGGTCAGGTTGACACCGACGAAATTGAGGTCACAGATGCCGCGGAGCGCGCCGCGAAGGTTGTCGGGATGCACGTCGAAGGCGAGATAGCGCCAGTTCAGGCCGAGGTGGTCGAACGCGGCGTTGTGCATCGCCGGTGATGCGGTGTGTTGGATGGGATGTCCAAATACGCCTACGATGCGAGTTGAACCGTCAATCAGCATAGGCGGGATGATGAGAACATGTTTCGGTCTTGTCAACGATGATGAATGCTTCCGCCACCGTGTCCGCCAGCAGTCGGCCTCGCGGCGTCAGACACAGCCGTTTGCCGTCCCACTCGACCAGCTTCTGGTGGACGAGGTCGCCCATTGCCTCGGGCCAGAGCTGGTCCAGCCGAAACCCCGTCTGCCGCTCGAACGCTGTCGCTTCAATGCCTTCGTTCATCCGCAGCGCAAACGCCGCCAACTCGCCGGCGTGCGCCCGCGGCGACAATCGCTCCGCGTGGTCGGTCGGCGGCTCGCTGCGCTCGATACGCGCGACGTAGGCGTCAATGTCCGGCACGTTCCGGTAGCGCCAACCGTCCACGAAGCCGCACGCACTCGGACCGACGCCGACATAGTCACCGCCGCGCCAGGTGTTCAGGTTATGACGGCACTCGCGACCAGGGAGGGCGATGTTGGAGATTTCGTATTGGTGGAAACCGGCCTCCGCCGTCAACTCCAGCATTCGTTCATGCATGGCGATCGCGGTCTCCTCTCCGAGTCGCGTGACGCCACGCGCTTCCAGTTGGCGGAACAACGGCGTGTCGTCTTCGTACGTCAGTTCATAGGTGGATAGATGCTGCGGCCCCATGGCGATGGCCTGCCGCAGCGTTTGCTCCCATTGTGTGGACGTCTGGCCCGGAATGGCGAAGATGAAATCGAAATTGAGGTTGTCGAACCCAGCCTCGCGCAGCGTCGCGATGCTCTCCTGCGCCATCGCCGCGGTGTGGACGCGGCCCAGCCGTTTCAGCAGCGTGTCATCGAACGACTGCACGCCCAACGAAGCGCGATTCACACCGAATGCCCGCAGCAGCCGCGCCTTCTCCGGCGAGACAGTGGCGGGGTTCATCTCGATGGTCCACTCGAAGCCGTGACTGGTGATTCGTGATTCGAGACTCGGGATGCAGCCGTGCAGGTGTGCCAACAACCGTTCGAGCTGGCGTTCCGTTAGAATGCTCGGGGTGCCGCCGCCAAAGAAGAGGGTCTCCGGTTCCAGTCGCGCGGCCACGTGTTCGATCTCGCGAGCAAGCGCGGCCAGAAATCGTTCGACGCGCGCCTCCTGCGCCGGCTCCGAGTAAAAAGCGCAGTAGTTGCATTTCGCCGCGCAGAACGGGATGTGGACGTAGAGGTGGCGGACGATGCGGCGTTGAGGGTTCACACGAGAATGCGGCGGGCAGCCTGTTCGTCGCGTTGGATCTGCGCGCGGAGTTCGTCAAGTGAGGCGAATTTCTTCTCGTCACGCAGGTGTGCGATAAAGAAAACCTCGATATCGGCGCCGTAGAGGTCGCCGGAGAAATCCAACACGTGCAGTTCCGTCAACGGCGTGTGCTCGCCGCTCTTCACCGTGGGGCGAAGCCCGATGTTCACGAGGCCGGGCCGCAACTTGCCGGCGATGCGTGCGCGCACGGCATAAACACCGTAGGGGGGAGCGACCTCGTTATGGCGGTTGAGGTTGGCGGTTGGGTAGCCGATGGTGCGACCGCGCGCGTCGCCGGCCACAACGGTGCCGAGGATGGAAAACGGCCGGCCCAGCATCCGGGCGGCTTTCTCCAGGTTGCCGGCGGCCACCGATTTCCGCACAGACGTGCTGGAGATGATCTCGTCTTGCAGCATCAGCGACGGCAGCTCATGCAACCGGAACCCGTGTTTGGCGCTCATCGTGCGCAGCAGCGCGGCATTGCCCTGGCGGTCGTGACCGAAATGAAACCGCGAGCCGACACAGATGGTTTGCAGGTCCGGCGTGCGGGTCGCGACCTTCTCGACGAATGCTTCGGCCGGTATTTCTGCAAAGCTGCGATTGAATTCGATCACGAGACAGACAGCGACACCCAGCGTCTCGATCAGTTCCAGCTTGTGCGGCGTGGAGGTCAGCAAAAGCGGCGCGCGGTCGGGCGCCAGGACCCGCATGGGATGTGGATCGAACGTCATCACCGCGGCCAGGCCGCCGCATGCACGGGCGTCGTCCATTGCGGCTTGGATCACCGACTGGTGTCCGCGATGAACGCCGTCGAACACTCCGATGGCAAGGGAAAACCGTTTCCCCAGACGTTGCAGGCCATCAAAATCGCGGGCGACTTCCATGGCGGTAACTACGGTTTCATCAGGCGCGCCACTTCCAGGATCGGCATGATCCACTGCGGCAACTCCGCTCGCGGCTTCGCCAGAATTTGTTCGAGCGTGTGCGCCTGTTCCAGCTTGAAACTACCGGCTGCCGTCCGGCGCAACTCGGAGAGGTGAGCCCCGCAACCCAAATCGCGGCCAATGTCGGCGGCCAGCGTGCGGACATAGGTGCCCTTGGAGCAACTCATCTGGAATTTCACGCGCGGCAGTTCCGTGGCGATCAGCCGAAGATCATAGATATGCACGAGGCGGGGTTCACGCACGACCTCAATGCCCTTACGCGCCAGCTTGTAGAGCGGGCGGCCCTGGTACTTGATGGCGCTTACCATGGGCGGCGTCTGGTAGATGTCGCCCCTGAACTTCTGGAAGGCGGCCTGAAGATCGGCCTCGGTCAACGGCGGCACGGGTTTGGTTTCGATGGCCTCGCCATCGGCGTCTTCAGTATTGGTCGTGACGCCGAGGAGGATCGTGCCCTCGTAGCCTTTGTCGTCGCTGGTAAGCTTCTCGCTCAGCCGCGTCGCCCGGCCGAGCACAAGCACAAGCAATCCTGTGGCCATGGGATCGAGCGTGCCGCAGTGCCCGACTTTCTTGAAACCGAAGTGCGCGCGCACCTTGGCCACCACGTCATGCGAAGTCCACGCCGCCGGTTTGTCCACCAGCAGCACGCCGTCAAAGGGAGTGAATTCAATCATCCGTGTTTTCTTCCGTCCAAATATGGGTTCGCGTCACAGTATGGATTGCACGCCGGGCTTGCAAGCTCAGCGCGAAGGTGCGGCGGAATTGCCGGATGTCCGCACGGCTTGCTCGATGGCTTTCAGCGCCGCAGCCTCGACGACAGCCGGTTCGCCGGGGATGCGCGCGCCCGCGGCTGCCGCGTGACCGCCACCACCGAATTGCGCGGCAATCTTGTTCACATCGATCTTGTCGGATTTCGAGCGCAGGCTGATGCGGACGTTGCCGCTATCGTCCTGTTCGAACACGGCGGCGACCAGCACCGAATCAATCGCGCGGACGTGGTCAATCAATCCCTCGGAGTCCTCGGGCAACGCGTTGCTCTGGCGATACATCTCCTTGGTCAGCCACAACCAGCCGATGCGGTTGTCGGCGGCCAACTTCATGCCTGCCAGCGCCAGTTGCAGCAGGCGGACGCGGGCGAGGGGATAGCTGCCGAAACACTGCCGCGACAGCTCCGCGACATTCGCGCCGGCCTCGACGAGTTCAGCCGCGGTGCGCAGCGTCGCTGGCGTTGTGTTGGAATACTGGAATGAGCCGGTGTCGGTGGCGATGGCGATGAAAAGGTTCGCGGCGATGGCGGGCGTGATGGGCCAGCGGTTATCGCGGAGCAGTTGATGGACAAGTTCCCCGGAGGCGGCGGCTTTCGGCTCGATCCAGTTGATGTCGCCGAACCGGCCATTGCTGGCATGGTGGTCGAGGTTCACCAGGATCTTCTGCGAGGCGATCCGCTCGCGGATGTTGCCAAGGCGGTCCTGGGTGGCGGTATCCACGGAGATGACGACATCGAACGCGCGGGCTTGCGATGGCGGCCGGCGCACAAGGTCGGCGTGCGGCAGGAACGAATACTTGCGGCTCATGCCGTCAGGGTTCCAGACCTCGACGGTCTTGCCGAGTGTTTGGAGCGTCAGGCCGAGTGCGATCTGGCAGGCGAGCACATCCCCATCGGGCCGAAAGTGGCCGGCGACGAGGAACGTCTGGTGGCCGCGGATGATATCGCCGATCTGGGTTGTGATGGATTGGATCATCTGGCTCGGGCGCGGCCTGTTTTCACGGTTCGCCTATGGGCTTCTCGCGTTCAATCTCGTTCAGAATCTTCTCGATACGGTCGGCGCGCTCGATGCTCTCGTCAATGTAGAAGGTCAGGTGGGGAATGTATTTCAACACCACGGCCCGGCCGAGGGCGCGCTGGATGTGGCCTTGGTGACGTCCCACTAGCGCCAGCGCCGCGGCTTGCTTTTCTGCGTCTCCGATCACACTGATGTAAACACGCGCGGTCTTGAGATCGCTGGCGACCTCGCAGCCGGTGACGGTAATCATGCCGACGTTCTCGTTGACGATGTCGCGGCTGATAATCGCGCTGACCTCTTGTTTGATCAGCTCGGAAACTCGCTGCATGCGGAGAGTAGACATGGTTGGAACGTAAACCCTTGAGAGTGAAACGTAAAACGAAACGCCGCTCCGGCCTTACATTCTACGTTTCACACTTCACTTATAGTTTCTGCGCGACTTTTTCGACGGTGTAGGCTTCGACGATGTCGCCCGGTTGAAAATCCTGGAAGTTGTCGAGGCGGACGCCGCAATCGAGGCCGGCGCGCACTTCCTTGACGTCTTCCTGAAACCGTTTGAGGGTCGATACGAAACCTTCGTATTGAATGGCGCGACGGCGGAGCACGCGGACGCGCGCGCCGTGGGCGATGCGGCCGTCGGTGACCATTGAACCGGCCACCATGCCCTTGGACACTTCGAAAACCTTCCTGACCTCGGCGTGGCCGGTGATGACTTCGCGCGTCAGGGGCTCCAGCAGGCCGGCCATGGATTCCTTGGCCTGATCAATGAGTTCGTAAATGATCGAGTAGAGTTTGATCTCGACGCCCTCGCGTTTCGCAATGTCGCTGGCCTTGGAAGCGAGTCGGACATGGAAACCGATGATGACGGCTTTGCTCGCAGAGGCCAGCAGCACATCGTTCTCGCTGACGGCGCCGACAGCGGTGTGGATGATCTCCAAGCTGACCTTGTCACTGTGGATGCCGTTGAGCGCGCCAGCGATGGCTTCGAGGGAACCCTGCGCGTCGGCCTTAAGCACGACCTTCAGGACCTTGTTCTTCTCGGCTTCGAACTGCTCCAGAAGCGCCTCACGCGTGGCGACGCGGCCTTCGCCAGCGCCAACGGCGGCGCGCGACTCTTGGGTGCGCCGTTCGGCCAGCTCACGCGCTTCCTTCTCGCTTGGCATCACGACCAATTCGGCACCCGGATCGGGCACGCCATTAAGGCCGAGGATGCGTGCAGGCGTGGCCGGCAACGCTTCCTTGATCTTGCCACCTTTGTCGTCATACATGGCGCGAATCTTGCCCCAATACGGTCCGCAGATGATCGGATCGCCTTGCTTCAAGGTTCCGGCACGTACGAGGACAGTGGCAGTCGATCCAGCGCCGGGGTCGAGCTGAGCCTCAATGATGGTGCCAACGGCTTTGCGTTTCGGGTTGGACTTCAGTTCCATCAACTCGGCTTGCAGCAAAATGTTTTCGAGCAGTTTCTCGATGCCGATCTTTTTGGTGGCGCTGACTTCGCAGCAGATGACGTCGCCGCCGAATTCCTCCGGGTTCAGCCCATGCTGTTGAAGTTGGGTCTTGGCTTTGAGCGGGTTGGCGCCGGGCACGTCAACCTTGTTGATGGCGACGATGATCGGCACTTTGGCGGCTTTGGCATGGTTGATGGACTCAATGGTCTGCGGCATGATGCCGTCGTCAGCGGCGACGACCAACACGGCGATGTCCGTGACGTTAGCGCCGCGCGCGCGCATCTTCGTAAAGGCCTCGTGACCGGGCGTGTCCAGGAAGGTGATTTGCTCCAGATGACCGGATTTTTCCTTGTGCGGCGACGGAATCTGGACGGTGTAGGCGCCGATGTGTTGGGTGATGCCACCTGCTTCGCCGGCCGCCACGTTGGCTTTGCGGATGGTGTCGAGGAGCGAAGTCTTGCCGTGGTCCACGTGGCCCATGATGGTCACGACCGGTGGTCGCGGTTTCAGATCTTCCGCCTTTTCTTCCTGCGTTGCTGACGGCTTGGCAACGGGCGCTGGCTTGTGGACCTCGGCACGCTCGTGGACTCGCTTTTCCAGCTCGAAATAGTAGCCACGTTTGCCGCAAAGCCGCTTGGCGATGTCTTCTTCAACGGCGTCGTTCGCCTTGGCGAAGACACCCATGCCCATGAGATCGGAGATGACCTGGAAAGGCTTCAGCTTCAACTTCAGCGCGAGATCTTTGACGATCACCGGCGGCCGCATTTGGATCATGCGGTCGAGCGGAATGACGGCGCGTCTCAGCGACTCGGGCATGACCGGCTTGTCGGGCACCTGTGTGCCGGGCTTCGGTGGTTCCGGCGGGGCAGGGGGCGCAGCGGGTGCAACCGGTGCCGCTGGCGCAACTGGCGCCACTGGTGTGACCGGTGCGATAGGTGCGACCGTCGCAACTGGTGTGACCGGTTTTGGCGGAGCAACCGGCGCGGCTACAGCCACGGGTGCAGGATGGACCTGACGCGCGACGACAGGCGTGGCTGGTTTTGCGGGAACGACTGGGCCTGCCGACGGCGCTGGCTTGTGGACAGGCGGTATAGGTTTGATTACGTGAACAGGTGGCGTCGGCGGAGGTGGCGCGACGACACTCGGCTCAGATGGCGCAGTCGGCGCGATCGATGCGGCCGGCGCGACAACGGGAGCTTGAATTTTGACCGGAGGCGCTGCCGGCGGCTGAGGTGACGCTGGAGCCGGGGCCGGAGCGGGAACTGGAGCAGGAGCCGGAGCAGGCGCGGGTGGCGCGTGGACGACTTCCTTCAGGGCGAGTTCCTGAATGAGGTACTCGGCGGTGATTTTGTCAATCGTGGCGGAGGGCTGCTTGATCTGCTTGTAGCCCAAGGCATGCAGTTTCTCGATGAGAAGCGCGTTCTCCACTCCATACTTCTTGGAGATGTCGTAAACTCGAATGCCCATAAAAATTTTCTTCCAAACCGCGCCCTGACTTGCAGGGAGGAGCCGTCAGCGTCCGCCGGGACTTCATGTTTCGGCGGGCGGCATCGGCGGCGCCGCTTTTTCTTGAGCGGCAGCAGCCGCTTCGTGAATGGTTTTTGCCTTGTTCTCGTCGCCGTCCAACAATTCGGCCAGGTCGGCGATGTCTGCCACGAGCACGTCGGCCAGACTCAACATGCCGCCATGCACCAGTTTGTCCGCATGCTCCGGCCCAATGCCCGGCACTTTGGCCAGCGCGTCCACGGCGACTTTGACCTTGTTCTCGAACGTTTCCTGCACCGTCTCAATCTTCTGGATCTCAATCTTCCAGCCGGTGAGTTTGCTGGCCAGCCGCACATTCTGTCCGCGTTTGCCGATGGTCAGGGAAAGCTGATCTTCATCCACCAACACCCTGACGATATGGCTGTCCTCATTCACCTCGATGTTGCGCAGCTTGGCTGGCGAAAGCGCCGCCGCGACAAACGTCTTGGGATCCTTGTCCCAGCGAATGATGTCTATCTTTTCGTTGTTCAGTTCGCGGACGATGTTCTTGATCCGCACGCCCTTCATGCCGACGCAGGCGCCGACCGGCTCCACCTTGTCGTTGGTGGAAACCACTGCCAGCTTGGTGCGATAGCCCGCTTCACGCGCAATGGCCTGAATCTTGACCGTGCCGACCTTGATTTCGTTGACTTCAAGTTCCAGCAGCCGTTTGACAAAATCGGGATGTGAGCGGCTCAGTATCAACTCCGGACCGTGGGGAGTTGTCTGGATTTCCAGCAACAGCGCGCGGATGCGGTCGCCCGCCATGTATTCCTCGGTTGGGACGCGCTCTTTCTGTGGCATCAACGCCTCAGCTTTGCCCACGTCCACAATGACGTCGCTGCGCTCAAACCGCCGGACCGTGCCGCTGAGGATGTCGCCAACGCGGTCCTTGAATTCCTCATGAATCCGTTCCTTCTCATAGGCACGGATACGTTGCATCATGGCCTGCTTTGCCGTCTGTGCCGCGATGCGACCGAACCCAGCAGGTGTTACCTCCACCTCTACCTCATCGCCGAGCTTCACATCATGCTTCAGCATCACCGCGCGATTCATGGAGATTTCATCGTGCGGCAGGTTGACTTGCTCCACCACCTGCAACGTCGCCATCGTCCGCAGTGCGCCCGTCTTACGGTCAATCACCACGCGCAAACCGCGGGCCGGCCCAACGCTTTTTTGGGCAGCCGACAGCACGGCACTCTCAATAGCCTCAATCAAGGTCTTTGAGTCTATGCCTTTTTCTCGCTCGAAATAATCGAGTGCTGCTAGTAAATCGCCGTTCATAACCGGTTGTTCACGCCCGGATCTCGCCAGTCTAGACGCAAAAGAGTGGGAACACGCCCACTCTTTGACAACGACCACGAGTTCCGAACGTGCGCAGACTACCGGCGTGCCCCAAGCCGGTCAAGCGGTTTTTCCGTTTTTGCTGAAATCGGAACCATTTAGCGAAGTGGGGGACTGCGGGTGGTTTGGCGCTATGCGGAGTCGCGTTGGAGACTTATCGACCGTGTTCTTTTCAGGTTGTGAGGCGTTGGATGGTTGTTTAGAATGACGCCAGTGAAAGTTCCCGCGAGCGAATTGATCCGGGCGTTTGTGGGCGAATATCGCCAGATGGCTGTTGATACCCGTCCGATACTGAATGGCATCGTGCAATCAGGCGGTGCGCCATGCCATCTGAGCGTGGATGCTTACTCTTTGCTGAACCGGTTGGCTCATAGGTTGCGGGACAGCGGCTTATTCCTCGGATTTCCGCGGTTGGCGGCCATTGCGCGCGTATTGGTGGATTTGCTGTATGTGGAGGATGGGGCGAAGACAGAGGCGGTTTTGACGCCGGCCCAGACACAGCTGTTGGTGAAGGGATACCATCTTGCCGAGCAGATTGTGGAGAGCGTGGAAACCCAGCAACGGGAACCTTCAATGGAGGCGGAACTGGCTGGTTTTGCCCAGGCAGCGCGGGCCTTGGGGGTTACCTGGGAAGTAGCGCCTTTCTCTCGTGTGTCGAGCGGGCATCGCGAAACGCCACCCAGCATGTCGGACGCCGAGAAGGTGGAACAATTGTTAGCCGAGGGGCCTGCACCGGTTTCGGTTGAGCCTGCCACATCCGCAACTGGCAGCCTTTCGCCATCCCCGGCGGGAGACATGGTCAACATCTTCGCGCAGGATGCCGAGGAAATCCTGGACCATGCCGAGCAAAACCTGCTGGGTCTGGAGGCGGAGCCGGCGCGTCTCAACGATTTGCTGCGGCAGTTTCATACACTCAAGGGCAACAGCGGTTTGATGGGCTACAGCCAGATGCAGACCATCAGCCATCGTCTGGAGGACGTGCTGCACCATGCGCGTGACCAGCGGAGCGCGTTGGGACCGGACAGCGTGCGGCTGTTTCTGAAGGCGGTGGACGTGCTTCGCCGCTGCGTGGCTTCGCTTCGCAAGGGAGGAGACCCTTCCGTGCCGGATTACGCGGGTTGGCTCCAACGGGTGGATGCGTGGGCCGGGTCTTCCCCTGCCGAGACGCCGCCATCCCCGGCGTCTGTCGAGGAAGCTGTGCCGTCGCGGCCGGCTCCCGCGGAACCGCCTCCGGTTGCGGATGCCCACAAGCCAGCCGCGCAAGTGGGCGACGGAATCCGCATCAACGTGGAGCGGTTGGACCAGCTAAACGATCTGACGAGCGAGTTGATCGCCGCCTCGGCGGTGGTGATGCACCTGAGCGAGCGCCGGCCGGGCGTGGATGGAGAGCAGTATGAGCGCGCGTGCCATCAACTCGACTTGATTACCTCCTGGTTGCAGAATCTGTCCATGTCCATGCGCATGGTGCCCGTGGAACTGGCGTTTCGGCGGTTGCACCGGCTCGTGCGCGATTTGTCCGAAAAAACAGGCAAGTCGATCAAACTGCAACTGGTCGGCGCCGAGACAGAGGCGGACCGCCGCGTCATCGAGTTGATCGTGGATCCACTGGTTCACTTGGTGCGCAACGCGGTTGACCACGGGATCGAGTCGCGTGAGGAGAGACAACAGCTTGCCAAGCCGGAAACGGGCACCATTCGGATTGAGGCATTCCAGCGTTCCGGCGAGGTCTGGATTGTGATCAGCGATGACGGCCGCGGTTTGCAGCGGGCGAAAATCCTGGAAAGGGCGCGTGCGCGCGGCTTGGTCAAGAGGCATTCACAATTGCGCGACGAGCAAGTCGTGGATCTGATTTTTGAGCCGGGTTTCTCGACCGCCGAAACCGTCACAGAGGTTTCCGGGCGCGGCGTGGGCTTGGACGTGGTCAGGAAGAACCTGGAGCGGTTGCGGGGCCGCGTGGAAGTGCAGAGCGTTGAAGGGGTCAGCACCACGATGACGTTGAGGATTCCGCTGACGCTGTCGGTGATCAACGGCATGATGGTGCGGGTTGGCTCGGAGCAGTTTGTGCTGCCCGTGGAGAGCATCCGGGAATTGTTGCAGCCCGGTTTGGTGGATGAACATCGTTTGGTGAACAACGGCACGGAGGTCAGCGTGCGTGAGGAAACGATTCCGCTTTTCCGGCTGGCGGATTTGTTTACAATAAGCGGCGCGGTGGAGCGGGCCGACGAAGGCGTTGTTGTGGTGGTGGAGGATGCTGGGTGTCGCGCGGGACTGTTGGTGGACGAGACCATCGGCCAGCAGCGCGTGGTCGTGAAAAGCCTGCGCGAGAGTCTGGGACGGGTCACCGGCATTTCCGGCGCCAGCATTCTTGCCGATGGCCGGGTGCGGCTGATTATGGATGTGCCGGGATTGATTCGCATCGCGCGGGAGCGCGCGCGGTGAAAGGAATGTTATGGCAATCGTAGAAACCCATGTGCCAGCTTCGTGGAAACAAACGGAACAGCATCTGGTTTTTCGGCTGGCCGGAGAAGAATACGGTTTTTCGGTTCTCAAGATTGAGGAGATCGTCCAGTGGGTGGAGTTAACGCGCGTGCCGCGCGTGCCGAGCTTCATTCTGGGCGTCATGAACCTGCGCGGGAAGGTGGTCCCGGTGATTGACTTGCACTTGAGATTCGGGTTGCCGCCGTCTCCTGTGACGGAGCGCACGTGCGTGATTGTGCTTCAGGTGCAGAGGGAAACGGGACCGTTGGTCATCGGCGTGGTGGCAGATGATGTGATGGAGGTGGTGGATGTGCCCGCCGAACAGATCAAACCGCCGCCGGAGTTTGGGGCGCGAGTGAGCACGGAGTTCATCGCGGGCATCGTGCAAGCCGAGGGTCGTTCGATTCTTTTGTTGGACGCGGAGAGAGTGTTGGATAACCGGGATTGGATGTTTGTGGAGAAGGTGCTGGAAGAAAAGGAACAAGCCCATGAGTAAGAAAATCCGTTTGTCGGTCAAAATCGCCTTCGGCTTCTCCGTGCTGATCGCCATCATGCTGGTGATGGGTGTGATTACCTATCGCGAGCTTCGCGGTATTGAGAGGTGGTCCGTGGACGTGAATGATCAAGCCGTGCCTCTGCTGATCAAGTCCATGAGCATTGAGCGGCAGTCCCAGACGGCGATGGCTGAAGACCTTCGTTATCAACTCACAGGTGACAGCCGGCAGGTTGCCTTGATTGCCACCAACATGACGGAAATCAAGAACACCATTCGCGAGACGCTTGAATTGGCCACTCGATACAACCTCTACAACAAGCAGCAACTGGCGCGGCAAGCCAGGGACGCTGCAAACGACTACACCGAGTTGTTTCAACGGGTGAGTAATCAGGTCGAGCAGATTGCTGTGTTGCGGAAACAAATGCAGGAAAACCGGGACCGGTTTCACGCTGCCTGCCGCGCCATGTATGTGGCCGAGCACCGTTCTGCGTTGAAATCCATTGACGAGATGATCGCTGGAAAGATGGCGGCTGTATCCACCAATGCGCCCTCGCACCGGGCGAGCCTGGTGGTTGATCTGGAGGCGCGCTTGAAGGACGGCTCCATCTGTCGCGACCTGATTGACCTGAGCCACGAAGCAATGGTTGCCCTGCAACGGGCAGACATTCATCGCGATCCGGTTCTGGCGTCGGCGGCTTTGGCGAATTTTGCCGCGATCAATACGAAGCTGGAGGAGTTGAAAGTGACACTGGACGCGGAGAATGCCGGGGCGTTCGACGCGTGCCGCAAAGCGGCCTTGGATTATCGCACGACGACGGAGAGCCTTGTGACAGCCTGGAGGAACCAACAGAATTTGCAGAAGAAAGGGGAGGAAATAGCCGGGCAGATGTTGCGCCAGGCCCGCGAGATCGCCGAGCATGGCATCACGCAGGTTAGTGTGTCGAGCCGCTACGCTGTTGGGTCGGTTACAAACTCGGTTTTCATGATCGGGTTTGGCATTGCGCTGGCCATCGTTGCGGGCGCGCTCTTTTCCATTGTGCTGTCCCGCTCCATCACGGAGCCGATCAACCGGATTATCACGGAACTTTCCTCCGGTGCCAAGCAGGTGGCCAGCGTTTCCAACCAGGTGGCTGGTTCCAGCCAGCAGCTTGCGCAGGGCGCAGGTGAACAGGCCTCCAATTTGGAGGAGACATCCGCCTCGCTGGAGGAGATGGCCTCCATGACCCGCCAGAACGCGGATAACGCCATCAAGACTGACAAGCTGATGGGGGAAACGAAGAACATGGTGCTGGACGGCGTGAATTCCATGAAGAGCGTCTCGGTGGCTATTGGCGGCATTCGACAATCGGCGAAGGAGATGGCCAAGATCATCAAGAACATTGATCAAATCGCATTTCAAACCAACTTGCTGGCCCTCAACGCTGCAGTTGAAGCGGCGCGCGCCGGGGACGCGGGCCGGGGGTTTGCTGTGGTGGCCGAAGAGGTTCGAAACCTGGCCCGGCGAAGCGCGGAGGCTGCCAGGGTCACGTCCAATCTCATCGAGGACGCGCAGAAGAACGCCGAGACCGGCGTGTTAGCGACGACACAGTTGGCGGAGTCTCTCAACAAGATACAGGACAGTTCGCTGAAGGTGGCGGCCTTGGTGGCGGAGATTACCGCGGCTTCCCGCCAGCAGGCGCAGGGCATTGGACAGGTGAACGTGGCTGTGAACGAGATGGACAGGGTGGTCCAACAGAACGCGGCCAACGCTGAAGAATCAGCGAGCGCAGCGGAAGAGCTTTCGTCACAGGCTCAGGAGTTGCACACCTTGGTGGTGGAGTTGATGAAGCTGGTCAAGGGGGGCGAGGCCGCCGCCGCCATTGCTGGCATCCAGCCTCATGCAAAGGTCGGCGAGCCAGCAGTGCCGGCGGCGCACCCTCAGACGCTGGACGCGGCGCGCGCGGCATCCTCTCCGGCGGCTTCTGGCAGCGAGCCGAAGCACAAGACGCCGGAGAAGGCGATTCCGCTGGACGACCACGAACTGAAGCAGTTCTGAGAGACGCTCGGTTATGATGGCAGTGCGTCACACGGGCGATCAACCAGAGATCGGGATTGATCCGGCAACGTTTCATCGCATTGCCGAGATTGTTTACCAAAAAGCCGGCATTGTGCTGCACAGGCAGAAGGAGGCGCTGGTGGTTGCCCGCATTGGCAAGCGCATGCGCCAGCTGGGCATCACTCATTTTCGTGAATACTTGCGCCGTCTGGAAGAGTCGCCTGAGCACGAGGAACTGGTGGAGATGCTCAATGCCATTTCCACGAACGTCACCCATTTTTTTCGCGAGCCGAAACACTTCGAACATCTGGCCGGCTGGCTGGCGCGATGGCGGCTCGAAGGACGGACGAGTTTCCGCTTCTGGTGCGCGGCCTCATCCAGCGGGGAGGAGCCTTACAGCATGGGCATGGTGATTCGGGAGAAGCTCCCGGCGGATAGCGACGTGCGCATCCTGGCCACCGATCTTTCCACGCGTGCGCTGGCCGAGGCTCGTGAGGGCGTGTACACGGCCAAGGATATGGAAAAGGTCCCCGAAGCGTATGCACACCGCTACTTCACATGTGAAGCAGCGAAGGGTGACCACCGTTTTCGTGTCCACCCGGCGTTGGGGAAGATGATCACATTTGCGCGTTTGAACCTCGCACAGACACCTTATCCAATGCGGGGTCCGTTCGATGCCATTTTTTGCCGCAACGTGATGATCTACTTTGATGACGACGTGCGCCGGCGGTTGTTGTGTGAATGCTGGCGTTTGCTTCGCCCTAACGGCTACCTGGTGGTGGGCAGTGCGGAGAGCCTGGCCGGGTTGCCGACGGATTTCAAAAACGTGGCTCCATCGGTGTATGTGAAGAGTTGAAAAGCATGGCCATGATCGCGATCGCAAAAAACAAGTCGGCAGTCTGCAACTCCGACGCAAGCGCTGGGTTCTGTCATGGCATCTGATGCGCACCTGAAAACCGTTGTGGTGGATCTCGGGTGCATGGCGATATCCGATTCTGCGGGTGAAATGTTGGTCGCGCATTCGTTGGGATCGTGCTTGGGGGTGGCATTCTACGATCCTGTCCTGCGTATCGGAGGCATGGCTCACTGCATGTTGCCCTTGTCGCAGATTGATAGCGACAAGGCTCGTTACAAACCGGCCCTGTTCGTGGACGTCGGCATTCCCATGCTCCTTGACGAGATGTTCAGGCGTGGTTGCCGCAAGAAAGACCTGATCGCGCATGCGGCTGGGGCGGCGCGTGTGATGGACGGCGCCAACGTATTTCGCATCGGAGAGCGCAACCATGCGGTGTTCCGTAAGATCATGTGGAAGAACGGCATGTTCATCCGCGCCGAAGAAATCGGCGGCGACCAGACGCGAACACTTCGGTTGGAGATCGCTACGGGCCGGGTGATTGTGCAGTCGCATGGGCGTGACCGGGAGCTGTGAGGCAGGAGACCATCATGGCATACAACATCTTGATCGTGGATGATTCGCTGACCGCACGGGCCTTCGTTGCGCGCACGCTGCACATGGCTGGAGTTCCTCTGAACCAGGTCTATGAGGCGCGCAACGGGCAGGAGGCGTTGGACCTCTTGGAGCGGGAGTGGGTGGACCTGGTGTTTGCGGACATCAACATGCCAGTGATGAATGGCGCGGAGATGGTCAAGCGCATGAGGACCACAGACCTGCTCAAGTCCATTCCGGTCGTCATTGTGTCGACCGACCGCAGCGCGCACCGCATGACGGAGATGAAGGAGGCCGGGGTGCAGGCATACCTCACCAAGCCCGTCACTCCGGAAGATTTGAAGACCACGGTGGAGCGTTTCCTTCGGACTGCATGATCATGCAAAAGAAAGAATGTGACATGAGCGCGGACAACATCAACACGCTGGTCGAGGTTGCCATCGAAGTGCTTGAGCGATGTGCCTTCATGTGTGCCGATCCACCCAGTACGGGGGGTGAGCCAGCGGTTTTTGCGGAACCGTCGTGGCTTGTCATCGTTTCCTTTTCCGGAGCGCGCGCGGGAGGCGTCGGCATGGTTGTATCGCCGTCTCTTGCGCGGCAAATGGCTGCCAATCTCTATGCAAAAGAGCCGGCAGAGATGGACGACGAGCGCGCGCAAGATGCTGTCAAGGAACTGCTGAACATTGTGTGTGGCAGCTACCTGCCCAGAGTCGAGGGCGATGAGGTCGGCTTCGATCTTGCGGCTCCGTCGCTTCGAAGTATGACGAAGGAAGAGATGATGCGACACGTGGATGGGAAGCCGCAAGCCGCGCTGGCGGTGGAAGGACGTCCGCTGTTATTGTTCATCGAAGACTGAACGCCATGGATAAGATCAAGGTGCTGTTAGTGGATGACTCGGCAGTTGTGCGCGAGGTGCTGGCTTCAGAGTTGGGTCGTGATCCGGAGATTCAGGTGCTGGGAGCGGCCCACGACGCCTATGCGGCGCGGAACAAGATTCTCAGTCTGGCGCCGGACGTCGTTCTTCTGGATATCGAGATGCCGCGCATGGGCGGGCTGACCTTTCTGCGCCGGTTGATGCACTATCATCCGGTGCCTGTTATCATTGTCTCGTCGTTCACGATGCCGGGCGGGCATTTGGCACTGGACGCCATCAGCTCCGGCGCGGTGGACGTGATGTGCAAGCCGGGGCCGGGCTTCCCGTTGTCCGAGATGACGGAAATGCTTGCAGCCAAGATCAAGGCTGCCGCGCAGGTTAAATTCAGGCGCTCTTCCCGAAAGGCGTCCGATTCCAATTCCGATTCCAACGAACCCTTGAAGCTTCCCGGTTCGCCGCAGCGTGTTGTGGCCATCGGCGCCTCGACGGGTGGCCCACAAGCCATTGAAACCGTCCTGCGGCAGTTTCCCAAGGATGGCCCGGCGACGCTGATTGTGCAGCACATGCCGGCTTATTTCACTTTGTCTTTTGCGCAGAGGTTGGACAAGGCCTGTCACATGGAAGTGAAAGAGGCCGTCGACGGTGACATCGTGAGACCTGGCTTGGCATTGGTTGCGCCGGGTAATGTCCACATGTTGCTGCGCCAGCACGGCACGCGGCTTCGGGTGCAGATCAAGGACGGCCCGATGGTTTACCATCAACGGCCCAGTATTGAGGTGCTTTTTCAATCCATGGCCCGATGTCAAGGCGTCGAATTCGTCGCTGCATTGTTGACTGGCATGGGAAGCGATGGCGCGCAAGGATTGCTGGCGTTGCGTCAGCACGGAGCCTATACGATCGCGCAAGACCAGGCGACGTCGGTGGTGTTCGGGATGCCGGCCGTGGCCATTCAATGCGGCGCGGCTTGTGAGGTGGCGCCACTCCCACGCATTGCCCGGTCTTTGCTCGCGCACGCGTGCGGTCCTGCAGCGGCGTCGAAGTAGTGGAGGGTGCTGCTGCGGAGATCAGCGCGCCAGGATCTGGTCAAAGACCAGGCTGATCTCTTCACTCCTGATCGGCTTGTTCACGACAGCGTTGAAACCGATCTTCAAGTACTCCCGGCGTTCTTTTTCGCCGGTGTGTGCAGTCAGGGCGACGGCGGGGATGGGTTTGAGGCACTGGTTGCGTTCATGTTCCCGCATGGCCGCGATTGCCTGGCGGCCGTCCATGACGGGCATCTCAATGTCCATGACGACGACGTCAAAATCTTCCGATCCTTGCTGCGCGATATACGTCTTCAAGGCGTCGCGTCCGTTGGCAACGAGCAGACACTGATGCCCCAGCTTCTTCAACATGAACTCCAGCACCTTCATGTTCACAGCGTCATCTTCTGCCGCCAGGATGCGCAATGATCTTGCCACCGGCTGGGACGCGCGTTGATCAGGATCTGGCGGCAGGGCGGCGGCGGTCAAAGGCAGTGTAATGGTGAAGGTGCTTCCGTGTCCTTCGCGGCTGCGCACGGTAAGCTGCCCGCCGTGCGATTCAATCAGTTCGCGCGTGATGATCAAGCCCAGACCGGTGCCGCGCTCGCCGTGCGTTCCCTGGCGCGAGACCTTGGAGTAGCGGCTGAACAACTTGGACATCATGGATTCGGGAATGCCGATGCCGTTGTCTTTGCATTCGATCACCACGGCATGTCCGCCGCTGTCCAACGAAGTCTGCAGCGAGACTTTGCCGCCTTCCGGCGTGAACTTGATGGCGTTGGAGATGATGTTGGTGTAAATGCGCGAGAGGGCGGTATGGTTGCCGAGGATGGTTGCATTGGACGCTGAGGGATCCTCCGACAACGACAGATCAATGTGCTTGTTGTCCGCGGATGGCCGGAAATTGCCGAGACATTGGCGCAGGATGATCAAGGGGTTTAGGGGCTGGAACTCCATGCTCTCTTTTTGGGCCTGGGCGCGCCCCAGATCGAGGATGTCATTGATCAACTCCAGCAGATATTTGCCAGCGTTCATGATCCGGTAGAGCATGTCCTGCTTGGCGGGGCTCATTTCCGGGTCCTTCAGCAGAAGCTGGGTGAAGCCGAGAATCCCGCTGAGTGGCGAGCGCAAGTCGTGCGAGCAGACTGCCAGGAACTCATCCTTCAGCTTGTCGAGTTCCTTCATCCGCACCAGATTGGCTCGAAGGTTCCGGTCCAGTTGCTGGCGCTTGAGGTGCACGTTGAGCCGCGCGATGAGTTCCTCTTTGATGAAGGGCTTCTCCAGAAAATCCGTGGCGCCGATGCGGAACAGATGGAGTTTTACCTCTGGCTCGGACGTGCCGCTGATCACGATGACGGGCAGGTCTTTCAGTCCCAACTCCTGCCGGATGCGCAGGCAAAGTTCATCGCCGTTCATCCGGGACATGTGCATGTCGGTCAACACCAGGTCCACCGACGCAGGCCGGTTGCGCAGCAGATCCAGCGCACTGTTGCCGTCGTGAACGTCCACCACATCCACGCCGAGTTGACGCACGCAGGACGTGATCATCTGGCGGGCAACCGCGGCGTCTTCCACCACCAGCACCGTCATGCCAGCGAACGCGGTTGCCGGCGAGAGAATCAGTTTCGCGGTCAGCACCAGTTGATCCTGGACAGCGTCCTTGCAGACGAAGTCGGCTGCGCCCAGTTCGAATCCGCGTTTGCGATTGGGGTAGGTGTCGTTGCCGGTGACGAGAATGACGGGCACGCGGTCGTTACCCACTGTCTTCAAGGCTTCGACCTTCTCAGGGGAACGGAGCGTCTCCAGCACTTGGAAGCCGTTCATGCTTGGCATATCCAGGTCCAGAGTCACCAGACGGATGTCAGGCGTGCGCGTGAAAAGCTGGATGGCTTGAGCGCCGTCGGAGGCCTCCAGTGTCCTGAAGCCTGCCTGCTGCAGTAGCTGGACAATGACGCGCCGGCTGAACGCGTTATCGTCCACAACCAGCACCAACATGGGAGGAGTCTGCCCGGATACAGCCGGTGTCGCAGGAGCGCCACCTGCAGGTTTGGATGCCTGATTCATGAATTGAAAACCGGCAGACTATGGCGCGAAGTCGGAGCACGTCAAATGCGATTTCCGGCTCGCGCGTTCATCAAATCATCCTTTCGTGAAGCTGTTCAACTCCGTCTTGACCCGCTCGAATTCCAGTTCAATCCAAGCGACCAGCTTGGCGGCGCCGTCCAGTGAGCCGGTCCTGGCGATCTCCTCTACTTGCTGACAGTAGTTCGCCAACAGGTTGGCGCCGACGTTCAAGCTGCTGCCTTTGATGGCGTGCGCTGCCCGCATCAACTCGGGAGCGTTTCCATCCGTGGAGCATTTCTGCAAAGCCAACAGCCGTTGGGTCGTGTCGGTGATGTAGGTGTCGAGAAGGTCCTCCAAAAACTTCTGGGGGTTGCTTTCCGCAAGCTCGCGCAGCCGGGCAATGACTTCGGCATCCACGGCTGGAGATTCCGGTTGTGGCGGGGTCGTTGAGACTGGCTCCTTGGCCACGGAGTCCGAAACAGCCGGTTCTGTTTGAGATGATTCCACCCTTGATCGCACCCAGCGTTTCAGCACCTCGACGATCTGCTCCAGTTCCACAGGTTTGGAGACGTAGTCATCCATGCCTGCGGCCAGGCATTCTTCACGGTCGCCGGCCATGGCGTTGGCGGTCATGGCAACGATAGGCACCTTTCGATTGAGACCCTTCTGGCGGCGGATTTCGCGCGTTGCCTCGAAACCGTCCATCTCCGGCATCTGGCAATCCATGAACACGACATCATAGGAGAGCAGCCGCAACAATCGCACGGCTTCCGCACCGGTGGCGGCCACGTCGACGCGGCAGCCAAGCTTTTCCAGTAATCGTGTGGCCACTTTTTGGTTCGCCACGTTGTCTTCAGCCACCAGCGCACGAGCGCGAATAACCGGCAGGGCCGGTTTCGGTTTCACGGGGACGTTATGTCCCTTGGTGATGCAGCGCCACGCGTCGGCCAGGGTCTGAAAGAGTTGCGACGCGTAAACGGCCTTGCTTAGGCACGCTGCAAATCCCGCTTCGCGTATTTCCGGCGTCAAATGGCGCTGGCCCACTGAGGAGAGCATGACCAGCACTATATTCTTCAATACCGGGTCAGCCTTCACCGCGCGGCCAAACATCATCCCATCCATTTCAGGCATCTGGAAGTCCACCACGGCAATCTGGAAGGGGTCTTTCGCCGCTACGGCGTCGTGCATCGCTCGCAGTCCTTCGCGGCCCGAAATGGCCTGGCTGGTGCGCGCGCCACAACTGTGGAGTTGCTCTTCCAAGACACGCCGGTTCACCTCGTTGTCATCCACGATCAGAATGTGCAGGTTATTCAACACCATCTTGGATGTGATCAGTGTGTCCGGCCTGCTATCCAGCGGCAGCCGCAGCTTGAACCAGAACGTGGAGCCCTGGCCGGGCTGGCTTTGGACACCGATGGTTCCTCCCATCAACTCCACGAGTTCACGTGAGATGGCCAGACCCAGACCCGTGCCGCCGTAGCGCCGGGTGGCGGAGGCGTCCACTTGGGAAAACCGCTGGAACAGGGCGCCGAGTTTATCCGATGGGATCCCGATGCCCGTATCCTGAACTGAGAATCGCAACAACGCGTTCTGCTCGTTTTGCTCCTCGCTTTCCACCGTAATCAGGATATGGCCCTTTTCTGTGAACTTGATGGAGTTGCCGACGAGATTGGTCAGTACCTGGCGGATGCGGCCGGCGTCTCCGATCACGCGACTGGGTGTTTTCGGCGCGTAACGCACGATCAACTCGACTCCCTTGTCATCTGCGTCGGCCAGGAGCAGGTCAGTGACTTCCTCCACGGCTTGCCTCAGGTTGAAGGTCATCGGCTCGATGGACATCTTGCCGGACTCGATCTTGGAGAAATCGAGAATATCGTTGATGATCATCAGCAGCGCGTTGCCGCAGTTGCGCACAATCCGGGCATATTCCCGCTGCTCAGGAGTCAGTGGCGTGTCCAGCAGCAACCCGGTCATGCCGATGACGCCGTTCATCGGCGTGCGGATTTCGTGGCTCATGCTTGCCAGGAAATCGCTCTTGGCCTTTGTCGCGGCCTCGGCAGCTTCCTTGGCGTTCCGCAACTCCTCCTGGGCCTTCCGGTGCTCGGTGACGTCGCGGACGGTGGCCAGAAAAAGTTTGTAGCCCCCCGACTCGATAGCCGTCAGTGACACTTCTGCAACGAAATCCTCCCCGTTTCGGCGGCGATAAACCCAGTCGTACCGGGTCAACCCTTTCTGATGCGCCTCGGCAATCTTCTGGTCTGCCGCTGTCCTGGAATCCGTGTTGGACGGTTGCTGAGGCGGCGACAGTTGGGCGGGATTCAGCCGGAGGAACTCGTCTTTGCTGGCGTAGTCGAACATCTTCAATGTCGTCGCGTTACAGTCCAGAATCACCCGCTCGTCCATCGTCAGCAGCGCGTCGGCGGAGTTTTCAAACAGCGCACGATAACGTTTCTCGCTTTCCTGCAAAGCGGTGGCCGTCTGCTTGTGTTTGGCAACCTCGGCCGCGAGTTCGGATGTTCGTCCCTCCACCAACTGCTCCGTTTGCACGGCGTGCTTCATGATCCAAAGCAAATGCCCTGTCAACATGATGGTCGCCATCAAGCCGCAGACCATCAGCAACCATGAATCTTCCAGTGTGCGGTTCCGTAAAAACATCCGCGTTGGCGTACAGACCACTGACCATTGCACGTTGGCCAACGCGAACGACATGGTGCCGTGGCTGGCGACGATCCGCCGCCAATTCTCTTCCAAAGGGATATCGTCAGCCGGCGTATGAGAACGAGATATGTAAGTATACAAGTGTCGCCGCTGGCTGGTGGTTGTGTCAAAGATCGACACGTCCAAGCCGGAAGATTTTGTCAGCCGGAACGTATTTTCTATCGTCCCTCCGATGTCGAACGCACACGCCGCGAAGCCCAGCAAACTTTCGCGCCGGTTTTCCACGGTGTTGATGGGTTCGCCGTCTTTGTAAACCGGCTGCAACAACAAGCAGAGCAAACGCGGGACGAGAGTGGACGATGCCCCTCCCTTGGCGGGTTCCCCGCCGCGGTTGCCCGGCGTAAACACGCCCGCCTTGTCAAGGATCGCAACCATCTTGTTTTCCTTGCCGGCCCGCTGCAAGGCCTCGCGGATGGGGGCTATGGCTTCGAAATCCACACCGATCATCGTTTTGTTGCGATCATACGGCTCCGCGTACAGCACCGGGAAATACTCCGCGCGAGAACCCGCCTCTTTCGTCTCACCTCGCGCATCGCGCTCGATAATTTTGAATCCGGCGGGTCCTACCGTCCGCATCGCAGCCTCAAACGCTTGCCGTTGCGCGGACGGCACACGGGGCAGCCACGCCATCATTATGATGTCCGGATCGCGGCTCAGAGGATGCCGGATGAACTGCTTGAACTCATCCCGCTCCACACGTTTGGTTACCTCGCAATACCTGCCGAGCATATCGAGCACGGCCACGTGGTCTTGAAGAATCCGTCTGACCGCCAGCATCCGGTCGTTGCTCGCCACCTCATAATCAATCCGCAGCGTTTCGTGCCCCCACCTTCGCGCCACGAAAAACACAGCCAGCGACGCGCCAATGCCGATGGCCAGGGTCACCACCAGTGCCAGCCGCCGTTGATATAACCAACGCAGACTCACATTTCTGATACTCGTTTTTTTCGGCCCATCCATGTGTGCATTTGCAGAGTTCCACATTCGTGGACTGCCATTGTCTTGATTCTACTACACGCTTTTCTTTTCTGCTGCCATCTTTTCCTGCGCGACGGCGTCACTCTGGATCGGGAGGTAGGGCGGACGGCATGGGGGCACTGCTCGGTTCGCGTCGGAAAAATACCAGTATTCGTCGGCTTCGATGTAGCGCTTCAAACGCCTTGAAGCGTAGGATGCGGACGAAACCTAGACCATTGGCAAACTTATGAACCCTATCCAATCTTCCGACTCGCACACATTTATCAACCGCCGCCATTTTCTAAAAAGCTCGGCTGCCGTCGCCGGCACGGCCATGCTTGGCTCTCTCGACCTGAGCCGCAGCGTTCACGCGGCGGAGAGCAACGTGATCAGACTCGGCCTCATTGGCTGCGGCGGGCGTGGTTCCGGCGCTGCCAGCGACGCGCTGACGGGTGACCCGAACACCAAGCTTTGTGCCGTTGCTGATGTGTTTCCCGACAAGATCGAGTCGGCGCTGAAGGGCTTGTCCAAGAAGTATGGCGATCGGGTTCAGGTGGACGCGTCGCGGCAGTTCAGCGGCTTGGACGGCTATCGCGGTGTCATCGAGAACTGCGACGTGGTCATGATCGCTTGCGCCTCGCGGTTCCACGCCCCGTATGGTCTGGCAGCGGTGAAGGCGAAGAAGCACGTCTTCGTCGAGAAGCCCGCGGCGGTGGACGTGGCCGGCATTTACACGATTCTGGAGGCGGACGAGCTCTCGAAGAAAAACGGCACGGGTTTTCTTGCCGGCGTCACCTACCGCTACCACCTCGGCCGGCGCGAGGCGATCAAGCGCATCCACGGCGGTGAAATCGGCGACATCCTCGCGATCCAGTGCGATTACCTGCGCACGCCTTACCGGCTCATCGAGCGCGATCCAGCGTGGAGCGAGATGGAGTATCAGTTCCGCAACTGGTATCACTTCACCTGGCTTTCTGGCGACGACGTGCCGCAGTCGCTCATTCACAATCTTGACTCCGCCTTTTGGGCGCTCCATGACGAGTTGCCGGAAGCCGCCTACGGCATGGGAGGGCGCTCGACGCATTTCCAAGCTTCGATGGGCACGTCATTCGATCATCACCATGTCACCTACGAATACGCCGATGGCCGCTCCATCTACGGCTCCTGCCGCACGGCCGCAGGCTGTTTCGGCTCGAACAAGGATATCTTCCATGGCACCAAGGGACGCTGTAAGTTCTCGGCATTCCAGCCGCCAGTGATCACCGACCTGAAAGGCAACGTCGTGTGGAAGGCCGATGCGCTGCCGCCGGGCAACACGCCCTACATTCAGGAGCATAAGGAGTTTCTGGAGTCCATTCGCGCGGGCAAGCCATTCCAGCGCGGCAAGATTCTCGCCGACTCCACCATGGGCACGGTGCTTGGCCAAATGGCGATCTACAATGGCCAGCGGATCGCTTGGAAGGACGCAATGAATTCCAAGTTCGCATTCCCGCCGCAGGGCGAGATCTCGATGAAGACGGAGCCGCCGGTGAAACCCGGAGCCGACGGTATCTACCCCGTGGCGATTCCGGGCACGACCAAGCTGTATTGAGATAACGGTTCCCGGTCGGGCGAAGCCGAGTGCTTCAAGTCGGACGAAGCGTCCCCGCTGCGGGCCACCGTGTGGCTTGGCGGCGGGAGCGTTGTGGCTGGCTGCGTGTGGGTTCTGTCACTATCATTGTTTGCAAGGAATACATCATGAAGACGAACTCAGTTCTGGCCCGGATCACCTGTGGCATTTCGTTTCTGACTGCCATCGCCGCCTTCGGCGCGAATCCCATCGAGGTTGAAAACCGCAAGCCGGGCGCGGCGGACTGGCAACTCACGCGCGTGCGGCTCGACAGTCCAACGGGCATGCGCTCGCCAATGATCGAGGGCTATTGCTCGCGGCAGAGCGTCAAGGCGGGCGAGACGATCGACATCATGGTCTCGACCGACCCGCCGGTGAAGTTCAACATCGAGATCTTTCGCACCGGTTACTACGGTGGCAAGGGCGCGCGATTGATGAAGAAACTCGGCCCGTTCCAAGGCAAGGCACAAGCGGTGCCCAAGCCCGGCCCAAAAAACATCCACGAGTGCAGCTGGGAACCGACGACACAACTCGCCATCCCGAAGGACTGGATCAGCGGCGTCTACCTCGGGCGGCTGACGACGCTGCCGGCGAACAAAGAGAAACCTTATTGGCAGAGCTACGTCATCTTCATCGTGCGCGACGATCGGCCCGCCGACATCCTGTTCCAGTGTTCCGACAACACATGGCAGGCTTACAACCGCTGGCCGACGAAATACTCGCTCTACACACACCCCAAGGACGGGCAGGGGCCGTGGGCTGATGTGAGCTTCGACCGTCCCTACGGACGCCAGTCGCAATACACCGGCATCGTCAACGACCCGCTCTCGGTCGGTTCAGGCGAATTCCTGTCGTTCGAGCAGCCGTTTTCCTACTGGCTCGAAGAGCATGGCTACGACGTAACGTATTGCTCCAACAGCGACATGCTCAGTCCCGACCGCGGCCTCAAGTGCAAGACCTTCCTCAGCGTCGGCCACGACGAGTATTGGGACATCCGCATGTTCCGCAGCGTCGAGAAGTTGCGTGACGCGGGCGTAAACCTCATGTTCTTCTCCGGCAACGCCGTCTGCTGGGTCACGCCGTTCCGCGCGAACAGCAGCGGCACACCCAACCGTATCATCTTCCGCGGTGGCCCGTACGGCGCCGACAGGGACTACGCGAAGGAGCGCCAGACCAAACACGGCCCGTTCCCGGAGAACGGCCCCGACGAAGGCATGCTCATGGGTGCGCGCAACGGCCGTCCCATTAACGGCGGCGGCGACTGGATCGTCACCAAGCCCGACCACTGGATGTTCGCGGGCACTGGTATGAAGAAGGGCGACCGCGTTCCCGGCCTCGTTGGTTGGGAATATCACAACCTTGCTGCTACGGAGATTCCCGGCCTCGAAATTGTCGCCGAAGGCAACGTATGGGTCGGCGGCCAGACGTTGTCGCACTATACCGCCACCATCTATCCCGGTCCGAAGGGCAACTTCGTCTTCAACGCCGCGACCATCTTCTGGTGCCAGGACCTCAGCATGCCGCCGGGCCACACGCTGCCATGGTCGCATTGGAGCCGCCCTCACGGCCCCGACCCGCGCGTGCAGCAGATTACGCACAATTTGCTGCGCCGTGCCATCGGCGCAGGCAAGTAGGAGGAACTGTAGGTCCTTGGGTTGCAGGACTTCTTCCGATGAAGATCAAGCAATATCAAGTTGATGCTTTCGCGAGTCGTGTGTTCCAAGGCAATCCAGCGGCGGTTTGTCCGCTTAAGGCGTGGTTGAAGGATGATGTCCTTCAAGCCATTGCGGGCGAAAATAATCTCTCTGAGACGGCTTTCTTCGTTCCGATCGAGAGGGGGTTTCATCTCCGTTGGTTTACACCGGTCGCGGAAGTTGATCTCTGCGGCCACGCCACCTTGGCATCTGCGCATGTCCTGTTTGAGATTCTCAATTACCCGGAACGACTGATTGAGTTTGAAACCCGCGGCGGAAAACTCGTCGTCGAACGAAAGGACGGGTTGCTGGCTATGGACTTTCCAGCCCGCACTCTGAAGTCTTGCTCTCCGTCAACAGCATTGATCGAGGGACTTGGCCGGCATCCAGTGGAGGTCTTGATTTCCGATGACTATGTGGCCGTGTTCGAGAGCGAAGCTGATGTTCGCGGTCTCTCGCCAGACTTTGCCAAACTGAATCAGGTGGATTTGCGTGGTGTCTGTGTCACGGCGCCGGGCGTGAACGCCGATTTTGTCAGTCGGTTCTTCGCACCGAAACTCGGTGTTCCCGAAGATCCCGTCACCGGTTCAGCGCATTGCGAACTCGCTCCTTATTGGGCGTCCCGGCTCGGGAAGAGCACTTTGAGGGCATTCCAAGCGTCCAGGCGTGGTGGCGAAATATCATGCGCGCTGCGTGGAGACCGCGTTATTCTGTCGGGGAAAGCAGTAACGTTCATGGAAGCGGAAATTGACATCGGAACCTGACCTCTCAATCTACGTGGAACCCGTGCGAATAGCTGAGCAAGTCCAGTGATTTTAAACATTATGAAAATGGTGAACGCAATGATGGTCGTATGTTCTGCAATGATTTGCGCAGCAGCGGAGCGATACGAACCAACATGGGAATCACTCGACAAGCGGCCTATCCCGGCTTGGTTCGCGGATGCGAAGTTCGGCATCTTCATTCATTGGGGGCCGTATTCCGTGCCAGCTTGGGCACCGGTGGGGACTTATTCGGAGTGGTATCAGTATTGGTTGCAGAACAAGACCTGCTCCGGCAACAGCCACCCGAAGCCGACGGCGG
Organism: Verrucomicrobiota bacterium; assembly: GCA_016235595.1. Lineage (GTDB taxonomy): Bacteria > Verrucomicrobiota > Verrucomicrobiia > CAIQCK01 > CAIQCK01 > CAIQCK01. The sequence continues at coordinate 184,739 of JACRJX010000025.1, read as the reverse complement.
TTTACGATTACCATGCGAAAGTCTACGGCGCGGACTTCAGCTACTATCAGTTCGGCGACATGTTCAAGGCGCAGGACTACGATCCCGCCGCGTGGGCGGAGTTGTTCGCGCAGTCGGGCGCGAAATACATCGTTCTGACGAGCAAGCATCACGACGGTTTCTGCCTGTGGCCGAACCAGCACGCCAACAAGGCCTTCGGCCGCCCGTGGAACAGTATGGACGCCGGCCCGAAGCGCGACCTTGTCGGCGAACTCAAAGCGGCGGTGGAGAAGACGCCGGTGAAGTTCGGCCTCTATTACTCGTTGTTCGAATGGTACAACCCGCTCTGGAAAGACACGGCGCAGCGCGGGCGGTTCGTGGACGAGCATTTCCTGCCGCAAGTCAAGGAACTGGTCACACGCTACCAGCCTGCGATTCTTTGGGGCGACGGCGACTGGATGGTGGAGGACTCGTTTTGGAAAAGTCGCGACCTGCTGGCTTGGCTCTACAACGAGTCGCCCGTCAAGGACACCATCATGGTCAACGACCGCTGGGGCAAGAACTGCCGGCTCAAACACGGTTGTCCCACCACCGAATACGATTCCGGCACGACCTTCAACGGACCGTGGGAGGAATGCCGCGGCATCGGGTTCTCGTTCGGTTTCAACCGCAACGAAGACGTGCAGGACTACAACTCGGCCCAGGTCTTGATCCTGACGCTGGCCGACACTGTGAGCCACGGCGGCAACCTGCTGCTCGACATCGGTCCTGACGGCACCGGCAAGATTCCGGCGATCATGCAGGAGCGGCTGTTGCAGATGGGCCAGTGGCTCAAGGTCAACGGCGAAGCCATTTACGGCACGCGCAAATGGAAGACGATGATCCAGTGGTCCGCGGGCAAGCAGATGGACGGCAAGGAATACAAGAAGCTGAAGAAGCTCCCGTATGTCGGCGGCGACTTCCTCTTGAAACAAACCGTCAACCCGGAGCCGGGCATGGCCGTGAAGGAAGTGTTCTTCACCGCGAAAGGCGACGACGTCTACGCCGTTGTCCCCAAATTGCCCGAGGGCAAGCTCCTGCTGCGGGGCGTCATCCCGCAATCAAAGGCGCGCGTCACCCTGCTGGGCACGAACAAGACATTTCGATGGGAGAAAACCAAGGATGGCATGAAGATCACCGTCCCGCCTCTGCTCGCGAAGGAAATACCCTGCGAACATGCGTGGGTGTTCAAACTGACCAATGTGAAGTGAGAGAAAATGGCAGACAGGAGAAAGTCATGAAGATCAAACGGTTGTTGATAGCCTGTTGCGTCATGTTAGTGGCCGGTAGCGCCTCGCTCGACGCCGCACAGTCCAGCCTCATCCGCGACGAAAACCAGAAGCCCGGCGCGCTGGATTGGCAGCTCACGCGGGTGCGCACCGACAAGAACAACTACCGCTCGCCGTGGATTGAGGGCTATTGCTCCAAGCAGTCCGTGCTCGCGGGCGAATCGATCGACATCATGGTGAGCACCGATCCGCCGGTGAAGTTCAAGATCGAGATATTCCGCACCGGCTACTACGGCGGACGCGGCGCGCGATTGATGCAGACGCTGGGACCGTTGCAGGGGACGGCGCAGCCCATCCCGCCCATCACTGAGAAGCGACTGCGCGAATGCCGCTGGAAGTCGTCAACGACTCTGAAGATTCCTGCCGATTGGCTGAGCGGCGTTTATCTCGGCCGGTTGACGACGCTGCCCGATGCCGACGACAAGCCGTACTGGCAGAGCTACGTCATTTTCATCGTCCGCGATACGCGCAAAGCCGACATCCTCTTCCAGTGCAGCGACAACACGTGGCAGGCCTACAACCGCTGGCCTGTCAACGAGTCGCTCTATACCGACCCGCGCGGCGCCCACGCCCGCGACGTAGCTTCGAGCTTTGACCGCCCCTATGGCCGTCAGGCGCAATACACCGGCATCGTCAACGATCCTCTCTCGGTCGGCTCCGGTGAGTTTCTCTCGTTCGAGCAGCCGCTTGCCTACTTCCTCGAACAGCACGGCTACGACGTGACTTACTGTTGTAACTGCGATTGCCTCGATGCGTCGCAGATCACGCGCTGCAAGACCTTCATCAGTGTTGGCCACGATGAGTATTGGGACATCCCGCAGTATCACGCGGCCAAAGCCGCCATCGAGGCGGGTGTGAACTTCCTCTGGCTCAGCGGCAATTCCGTCTTTTGCGTCACGGCTTTTTCACCTTCCGCCGACGGCCGTCCCAACCGCATTATTACGCGCACCGGTCACTTCGGCGGCTTCACCGACGAAGACATGGCGAAGGCCGAGAAGATCATGACCAAGGAGTGGCGGCGCATCGGTCCCGACGAGAGTCTCATCATGGGCGCGCGGAGCATTATCCCGTTCAACGGCGGCGGCGACTGGACCGTCGTCAAACCGAACCACTGGATGTTCAAAGGCACCGGCATGAAGAAAGGCGACGCCATTCCCGGCATTGTTGGATGGGAACACCACGGCGCGCCCGCGAAGCTGCCCGGCCTCGAAATTGTCGCCGAGGGCACCGCTTGGGCCGGTGGCGACAACCCCGCGCATTGGACTGCCACGATCTTCCCCGGCCCGAAGGGAAACTTCGTCTTCAATGCCGCCACCATCTTCTGGGTGCAGGCGCTGAGCATGCCGCCCGGCCACACGCTGCCGTGGTCGCACTGGAACCGTCCTCACGGTCCCGACCCGCGCGTCCAGCAGATCATGCATAACCTGCTGAAGCGGGCCATCGGCAGCGGGAAATGATACGGCACCCGGGCTGCGAAGCCGTTGCCGCTGAATGCCTGTTACTTTGGCCGCTGGAGACTGCTGACGTTGATCACGCTGATGGTGTAGGGCTTGTCGAACGTGGTGTTCCGCAGGCCGGGGAAGGGCATGTCGAAGTTGATAACGATCAGATCGTCACCGCGCAGGGCCGGTTCGCACGGCTGATCAAGCAGCCCGCCACTGCCGTCGGTGTCGGCGTTCTCCCAGAGCGTCGTGACCTTGCCCTCCGGCAGCCAGACGACTTGGACGGCGTTCTTTTCCGAGTCGGCCACGTAAATGCAGTTGCGTTTCGCGTCGAAGAAGATGCCGTCCACGCAAGTCATCCGCGGCCAGTCCTTCACGAACTGCGTGCATGAGGCGACGCTGCCATCGGGTTTGAAGGTGATCTTGTGCATCACGCCGTCGCCAAAGTTGCCGCTGTAGAGATTGCCCTCGGCATCGAATGTCAGCCCATCGGCGCCGGCCTTTTCGCCCTTGCGGTGCGCGACACCGGGATCGTTGCACAGCGTCTCCCACGTGGCGATGCAATGCGGGTCCTGGGCGTGCTGGTTCTTTGGCAGCAGCTTCACCGGCTTGCCCTGGTTCATTTCGTCGAGACCGATGCGGTAGATGCCACTGAGCGCCTTGTCCGGCAGGTCGAAGAACGTGTCGGAGACAAACACGGCGTTGCCCTTGAACATGACGGCGTTGGCGAGCTTGAAGCCCTCGACGACCACCTCGCAGCCGGCCGCCTTGCCATCCTGCACCTTTACGCGGATCAGGCGGCTCTTGTATTCCTTGTTGTTGAAATACTGGTTGTCGGCCACGTAGAGGTTGCCGTCGGGACCGAAGTCCATGCCCATTGGGCAGGCGCGTCCGGTCTCCGGATGCACGGGTATGTCGGAGAAGAATTCCCATTTGTTATCCCGCGTGATCTTCATCAACTTGCCGGGATGCTTGTTCTCCTTCCCGTTGCTGTTGAAGTTGGGACAGGCCACAATCATGTCGCCCGTCTTGGTGTTGAGCCGCGCAGCGTCGGGTGTGTTGCAGTCCTCGCCGCACGAGACGAGAAGCTTTGGCTTGAACTGATCCGCTCCCGCGCCGGGCGCGACGCCCGCCTTGTCCCCGCAGCCGATGAGCATGGCTGTGCCGCCGATGACAGCCCAAATAAGACCTGCAACAACTGGTGAAGTTTTCATGAATTGTCCTTTTGATGATGTGCGAACGTGCGATAAGCACTTCGCAACCGGGCGCGAGACTAATGCCAAAAGTTACGACATGCAATCTTCGACCGCGACACGCGGTGATCCCATCCTCGAACGGGCAGGGCGGAGAAGAGTTTGATATTGGCATCTGCATCGGCTTTTGGGTTGACTCGGGCACCGAGACCCTACGAACATGTCATGTCACCGGAGGCTGTTTGCATCACCAACAGATAACAGCGACGCTTGATGAGGTGAGCACCGTCGATACGCATCCAAGCGAGAAAATTGCGCGTTAAAACCATGAACATGCAATGGCGGGCACTGGCTCTATGTTTTTCATTCGCGCTTGTCCTGTTCAGGACGGCCTCTGCGCCGGCCCAGAACATCACGGAACTCCCCAAATTCCAAAAAAATGACCGGGTGCTCATACTGGCGCCACATCCTGATGATGAAATCATAGGCTGCGCAGGCGTAATTTTGCATGCGCTGAAATCCGGGGCCTCAGTGAAGGTGGTGTATCTGACCAATGGCGATAACAATATTTTTTCCATCCTGTTCTCCAATCCGCTGCTCTTTCCCCTTCGATTGGTGACATTGACTGAGGGCGCTTTTATCAGCCTGGGCAGGCATCGCCAGGAAGAAGCCATAAAGGCAATGGCGATCTTGGGAATAAAAAAGGAGGACCTCATTTTCCTGGGCTATCCTGACCATGGAACCGATCAGATGTTCGTGTTCAACTGGAACAATAACAGGCCGCATACGAGCATGTTTGCCAAGCAGACTCGCGTCCCTTACGCGGAGAGCCGGTCGTATAAAAAAGAGTTCAAGGCGAACAATATTCTCGGCGACTTGAAAAAAATCGCGTTGGATTACAAGCCGACGAAGGTATTCGTTTCACATCCGGCTGACGTGAACGGGGATCATTGGGCGCTATATCTGTACCTGCAAGTATTGTTGGCCGATTTGCTGGACGAGATGCCAGAACCTCAAGTGTATCCCTATCTGGTGCATATTCTGAACTGGCCCCGTCCTCACAATTATCATCCCGAGCTGAAGATGGAGCCTCCCGCGCAGAAGTTCTTTGACGACCTGAACGCCGTGGTGAAATGGAAGCAGGCTCTACTGACGCCGGAAGAGATCGAGAAGAAGCACGAAGCGCTTCTGGCGTACAATTCCCAGACGCGAATCAGCGCGTTTTATCTTTTGTCATTTGTGCGCCAGACTGAGCTGTTCAGCGATCTTCCGTTGCTCACAGTGAAAAGACAGAAGTCGCTGAAGACACCCGGCGAACCCAACGGGAATTGCGCTTTCACTTCCGACACTCAGTGGGTGGGCTTCGCTGTTGTGGACGATTGTCTGTTGATCAAGGCCAGGAGGCCCAAAGAACTGAAGATCGGGCCTGCGTATCTGTTTTTTATCGCCACCTACAAATTTGGCGAGGAGTTTGGAAAAATGCCGAACATCGTGATCTTGACCGAGTATGACAAGTTCAGAATGTATGACACCCTTGGCGCCAAGCGTCCCCTTGATGCAAAGGGGACTTCTCTCCAGCTCAATCCAGACTCGTTGATCGTGAAGATACCATTGAGTCTGCTCAAGGATTTGGATGGCTTTATATTCGCATTCGACTCAATTGGCAGAAAAATCGTCCCGCCGGGTTGTACGGCTTTTCGAAAAGTCATCATTGAGAAATAGGGGTCTCTTCATGTCCGCGTGAGAGATCGAGAATCGACTCCTGCAGTGAGTACTTAAGACTGCTTTGGCAGCCCACCAAGCACCGCCATGACCGATCCGCGCTATCCTCGCAATTGCCGCATCAACTCATCCACCCGCCGCTTCACCGCGTCATCCATTTTGATGATAGGCGGCCAGGTACGTGTGTCGCGTTCCGTGGGGATCTTGTGTGTGGCGTCGATGCCCATCTTGGAACCGAAGCCCATCACCGGCGTCGCGTGGTCGAGCACGTCGGCGGGACCTTTGGTCATGACAATATCGCGCTGCGGGTCCACGTTGGCGCAGACGCGGAACGCCACCTTGCTCAGGTCGCGGACGTTCACATCAGCGTCCACGACGATGATGCATTTGGTAAACATCATCTGGCCCATGCCCCAAAGGCCGTGCATCAGCTTCATCGCATGGTAGGGAAAGTCTTTCTTCACCGACACGACCACCATGTTGTGGAAGGCGCCTTCCGCCGGCAGGCACATGTCCACCAGTTCCGGGAAGTTCAGTTTGAACATCGGCAGGAACAACCGCACGCTGGCGTCGCCGAAATAGAAATCCTCCATGGGCGGCCGGCCCACGATGGTGCTTGGATAAACCGCGTCGCGCCGGTGCGTGATCGCTGTGATGTGGAAGCGGGGATACGGCTCGGGCAGCGTGTAGTAGCCGGTATGATCTCCGAACGGGCCTTCCATGCCCAGCGGTTCCTTCGGATCCACGTAGCCTTCGAGCACGAAGTCGCAGTCAGCCGGCACCTCCAACGGGATCGTCTCGCACTTCACCATCTCCACCGACTTCTGCCGCAGGTAACCGGCGAGCATCATCTCATCCACGCCGTCTGGCAGCGGGGCGGTGGCGCTGAAGGTGTAGACCGGATCGCCGCCGAGACAGACCGCCACGGGCATGCGGGTGCCCAGTTCGGCGTGACGGCGGAAGTGACGTGCGCCGGTCTTGTGCATCTGCCAGTGCATGAACGTCGTGCGGGGATCAATCACCTGCATCCGATACATGCCGACGTTGCGCGCGCCGGTGTCGGGGTCCGCGGTGAACACCATCGGCAGTGAGACAAAACGTTCGGCATCAGCCGGCCAACATTTTTGAATCGGCAGCTGTCCCAAATCCACCGCATCGTCCTTGAGCACGATGTCCTTGCAGGGGCCGGTGCCGATGCTTTTGGGTTTGGCGTGGCGCAACTCCAGCGCCGTGCCGAGCAGCTTCATCGCCTCGCCGAAGCTCGCCGGAGGTTTGGCCTTCATCAACGCGGCCAGTTCGCTCGCGCACTCTGCCACGGTGCGCCCCAATGCCAGAGCCATCCGCTTTTCGGAACCCCAAGCGTTGATGAGCAGGGGGAACTGCGCGCCTTTTGTCTTCTCGAAGAGCAGCGCCTTGCCGCCGCCGGGCGATTTCATCTGCCGGTCGGCGAACTCGCTGATCTCCAGCACGGGGTCCGTTTCAAACGGAACGCGAATCAACTCGCCCTCGCGGTTGAGGCGCTCGATGAACTCACGTAAAGAGGAGTAGGCCATGTTGACCTGCGCGCGACGGGGCGCGGCCACGATTTATACCAATCGCTTCGGCCGATAAATCAGATGCAGAATGTTTCCCTCCGGGTCGCGGAAGAAAACGACCTTGGCTCCACCGGCGCCTTCCTTGGGCGGCTCAATGAAGTTGACCTTCTTCGCCTGCAACACCGCGTAGGCTTTGTCGAAGTCGTCCACGGCGATTGCGAGGTGACGCAGGCCGGGATCGCTCAGGGTGGGCGTGGTTTCCGGGTATGCCTTCTTACAAGGGATGACCTCGATCATGCTGCCGTTTTTGGTGGCGAGGAAGAATGCCGGCGGCGTTTCCTTGTTATCAAGGACGACGGCCCAGCCGAGCGTTTCCTTATACCATCGTGCCAGCGCTGCGCTGTCACGCGCCAAAATGCCGATGTGTTCGATGCCTTTGAACATGACCATCCTTCCATTTGTTTCCGCGCCGCACACCGAACGTCTTTGCTCTGTCAGCAATACGGCGGGTGCGATTACAGCTTTGGGTTGTCGATGAACGCGTAGCAGAGAATGTGAGTGACGATGAAGAAACTATCCTCCAGCCGGCCGTAGTGCGTGCTGGGGATTGGCACGTAAATATCACTGGCCTCGCGCAGGGGCGTCGGCGTGTCCTTGCCGAGGCCGATGGTTCGCAAGCCGTGCTCGCGCGCCCATTGCTGGGCGAGGACGACGTTCTTGCTGGTGCCGGAGCAGCTCATGCCGATCAGCACGTCGCCCGGCTCGGCGAAATTTTTCAACTGCTCCAGAAACACCACGTCGTAGCTGATGTCGTTGGCCAGCGCCGTGATCCACGGAATCTGGTCGGTGAGCGTGATGATCTTGAACCGCTTTGGCCGGTCCAGCGACGCGCCCTTGCCGATGTCCACCACCATCTGGCTGGCAATGGCTGCGGAGCCGCCGTTGCCGGTGACGAAGACGCGGCGATCATGGTCGCGGGCTTCGCGCAGTGCATCAACCGCACGGTCGATGGCGGCGCTGTCGAGACGGCCGAGGAGTTGCTGTAAATCAGAGAGATAAGCTGCGGCGTAGTTCATGGGGCAGGGCAGGGGGCCTGGGTTACGGACGTTGTCGGGTGATATGGATGGCCACGTAGGCGGTGTCGGGCAGCGCAAACTTGCGGATCTCAACCGACACGTTGGAGAAGCGGAAATTGGAATGGAGACACTGGATGATGTCACCGGCCATAGCCTCAATCAGCCGCCAGCTTTTTTCCAGCACCTGTTGCTTCACTTTCTCGCACACGCGCTGGTAGTCCACAGAATGGACGAGTTGATCGGTGCGGGCGGCCATGCTGAGGTCGCGGGTCATTTCCATCGTCACGAGCAGTTTTTGACGCTGGGAGCGTTCTTCGTTGGTGATGCCGACATGGCACCAGACTTCGAGGTCCTTGATGACGATCACGTCCTCAAAAACTTCAACAGGCGCCGCACCGGGTCTGACTTCACGTGAGACGAGCATAGGTTTCTATCAAAATTCTTGTCGGTTTATTCGTGGGAAGCTTAAGAGCATCGTCCGGCGAAAGCCAACGAAAATCTTCCAGTTCCTCATTCAGCCGCACATCGGTCGTGGCGGCACGGCAGGTGAAGTTCAGGAGCAGGAAATGTTCCTGTCGGTAGAACTCCTCCGGCTCGATGCAGTCCTGCGCCATGACAAAGCGGATGTCCCGCACGTCGAGTCCTGTTTCTTCTTTCATCTCCCGCGCGAGCGCCGTCTCCATCGGTTCGCCGTAGCGGACCTTGCCGCCAGGAATGCCCCACGAGCGGTTCCACTTGGGCGTGCGCACCATCAGGCACTCGCCGCGCGCGTTGAAGATGAGTGCGCCGACCGTGACGATCGGCTGTCGGCGTTCGGCCTGCAACGAGCGCGGGTCATGAGCGCGTTCGAACAGTTGCTGCAACTCGCCGAGATGTTCGACGATCAGGTCGGGGCCGGCTGCGCGCAGTTTCTCCAGCTTGTCGAAGCCTGTGAGCACCGCGCACGACTGCACGCCGCCGTGCCGCGCCGTCTCGATATCATGAACCATGTCGCCGACGTAAAGCGCGCGAGCCGGATCGAGGTTGTTGCTTTGGACGACACGATGGATCTCCGCTGTTTTGTCCATGATGCCGACGTAGGCACCCTCGTAGAAGTGGTTGATGCCCACTCGCCCGCACAGCCGCTCGAATACCACCGGATCCATTGTCGAGAGCACAAACATGCGCAGACCACGACTGTGCGCGAACTCCAGAAACTCCCGCGCGTGTGGCAGCAACGCCACCTCGTCTTGAATGGCGTTAAACCGCTCAAAGTAACAGCGGTCAATCTCCTCCAGCGATTGCGTTGGCAGGTAGCGGCGATAAAACGGCAGAAACGGCAGGCAGAATTCCTCGCGGAACCTCTCCCGACTGATCGGCGCGACGCCGAATTTCCCGAAACAGTAGTTCGTGGCGTCCCAGACTACCGTCAGGTCGTCCACGATCGTTCCTGACCAGTCGAGGACAAGCGATTGAATATTCTTCAGGTCGAGCATGCACCGTCACCATAACGGAACAAATCGCACAATCAAGCGCCGCGCGACACGAAGCGCGACCAACAGGGTCCTTCGTGGCGCGCGGTTCTTGCGGTGTCGATCAAAAATACCCAAAAGCGCGGATTGACCCCATCAGCGGAACATGCCAATATAAGAGAAAGCGCAGGGAGTTCGTGTGATGAAGCGATTCCTGATTCTCGCCGGCGATGGGCGCCTGTGTGGCGCACTCCCAGGGAGAAATCTGTCATGAAACTGACTTTTTATTGCCAGAGCTGTAGCCAAAAGTTGAATATTGGGCACTCCCAGATCGGGACGATTGTGCGTTGCCCGGCGTGTGACATGAATCAGCCTGTGATCACGCCTTTGGCAAAACGCTATCGTGGGATGCGGATTGCCGTTGTCACCCTCCAGATTCTTGGAGTCGTGATCGGGCTTGTTCTGGCCTCCGCTGTGCTGGTCCTGATGACCCAGTATCAGCTTTGGAGCGTACAGCAACTTGGGACTGCTTTGCTCGTTTTGGGACTGGGGTTGCCCCTTGCCTTTGGCGTGGGCATCACGATCTATGCCGCCGGTGAGGGAGTCAAGTTGTTGGTTGACCTTGAAGACAATGTGCGCGCCATGCGGTTGTACTCGGAGATGGCCCGTGCTGAACGCCAACCGCCGCCGCCTGTCGAAGCCCCGCAACAGCCGAGCCAGTGAATCATTCGCCGATTGCGCCAGAGTGTTTTTGAAACCGCGTTCTGTCCTCGAACCGTGTGGCAGCATTCATGAGGTCGACGCGGTGAGTATGCGGAGAGCAAAGGTTGAAGGTTCGGTGCCGCCAGCCGGTGTGTTTCCGTGCGAGATGATTTGATGACAACGCGTTTACTAATCCTGTTGATGAGTGCCGGCATGGTTCTCCATGCGGTTGCACAGGCTCCGTCAACCACGCCAGGAGCGGCCGCAGGCGCGCCAGCGGCGGAATCCAAACCGACGGCGCCCGCATCGTCGCTTGAGAAGGACTCGAAGAAAGCATTGGGCACAATCACCTCCAGCTTTGCCTCGGCTTGGCAGCGGATGACTCGTGCCGTGGACTCTTTCTTAAAAGCTCCTCCTCCCGCCACGCCAGTTCCTGTTGTTCAGCCTTTGCCGCCCAAGCCCGTTCAGGCGGCGCAGCCTGCGAAGGTGGCTGTGGTCACGCCGCCGGCTTCGCCTCAACCGGCTCCCGTTCCGGCGCAGCCGCAGCCTGCGCCGCCTGCTCAACCGCCGCCGGCGAAACCCGCGACGACCGCGGCTGTACAACCGCCTGCGCAAACTCCTCCGCCGACGGCGCCGGCCAAACCGGCGAAGGTGGCCGCGTTGACTTCAACTTCACCGCAGCCGGTTCAGCCTGCGGGGACGGCGCTCGCCAAGCCGATTGCCACAGCCACCGCGCGGTCATCGGCAACACAGCTTCTGGTGCACCCAATCAACGTGACTACTGGCGCGCACAAATACGCGTACAGCCGGTCGGTTTGGCCTGAGGCGACAATGCAAAACGCCCCGATCAGCCTGGATGTAAACCGGATTGTGAAGAAAAAATACGACACCGACGTGACGCCAGTCCAGGGCATGTATGGACGCAGTCACTATCGCGAGTCCGCTTCGCTTTGCATCACGGTGCAAAATCTGTCGCCGCAATTGCTGACCAATGTGGTCATCCGATGGGCCATTGTTAAGAAACCGGTCGGCCACACTCCTTCGTCGCGGTCAGTTCCTTATGGCGCGCAAGAACTGGTGGTACTGAAGCCGGTCGAAGAGAAGATTATCGAGACAGCTTCTATTGAGGTTGAGGGGATGACATCCCAGACGGTGGGACGTTCTTCAGGCGAGATGATCCGGGGTCATGCAGTTCAGGTTCTGATTGGCACCAATGTTGTTGCTGAAGAACTGTTCCCGACAACCCTCAAGGTTTCATTCAAGAAACTCCAGCCCGTCCCCAAGCCGCCTCCCAAGGAGTGATCCGGTTCGCCGCCGGTTGCTTCGTCTTCTTCGTTCTTGGATGCCGGCCCGACGGGTGCAGGGTCGGCGCGGTGATTTCGCCCTGGCCGTTTTAACGAAGGCCCGCTGCGCATGCGCGCGCTTGCAGAAGGACTCCTCTTTCGGTGTCGCGGCAGTCTGAGTTCAGCGCTCGGATGTTTTTGGCTCAGGTCTCTTTCCACTGGCCGACCACCGGCACCGGGAACTGCCCGTTCTCGTCGGCCTTCGCCGGCGGCGGGCTGTTCTCGTTCAACGCGTCGGGGTTCTCGCAGAACTGGAAGTTGGACTTCATCATCTCGTCCCACGTGACCATCTGGCCGGTGTGGCAGGCCGCGCGGCCCATGAGCGTGGTGAGGTCGGAATAACACGCGCGCTTGCACTCATTGTACGGGAGGTCGTTGCGGATGCTTGTGATGAAGTCGTTCCATTCGTATTGCCACGGGCTGGCTGTGTCCGGGGTGGGCGTCCACGCGATGTTGTCGTTGTCGGTCCGCTGGTCCTTGAATCGGTGGACCGTCGGCGCGTGGACGTTGCCGGAGAACTGCGCGGCACACTTGGTGCCGTGAATGTAGGTGGCAAAGTCGCTGCGGGCCTTGTTGATCCGGTAGAAACCGCAGAACGCCTTCGAGCCGTCAGCGAAGGTGTACTCGATGGAGTAGTTGTCCAGGTTCTGCCCGCAATCCTTGCTGTCCGCCACGCGCCCCGCCATGCCGATGGCAGAGACCGGCCACGCGTCCTTGATCCAGCAACACTCGTCTATCTGGTGGATGAGATAATCCACCATGTGGCCCGAGCCGATCCAGTAGAGATGAATGCGGCCAAACTGGAGTTGCTCCATCAGGTTGTTGGACTTCTCGCCCTGACTCTTGAGCATGATCGTGCCACCGAGACGGTTGGCGCGGATCAATGGGATCTCGCCCAGCTTGCCCTCGCGCACTTGCTGGATCATCGCCTGCCGCGCTGGCGAATGACGGCACTGGAAGCCGGCGGCGATCTTCACACCCTTCTTCTCGGCCTCCTCGCCTGCGCGGAGCAGCCGCTTCAGGCCGCCCGGATCAGGCGCGAAGGGTTTCTCCATGAACACATGGATGCCCTTCTTCACGGCATACTCGACATGGACCGGCCGGATATAGGCGCGTGTGGTGCACATGGCGATGTCGCCGGGCCGGAGAGTATCAATCGCCTTCTTGTAGGCGTCGAAGCCGAGGAACTTCCGGTCATCCGCCACAGCGATCTTGTCGCCGAACTTTTGCTTGAGCGCGTCATGGACCTTGGCCAGCGTCGCCTCCCTCAGGTCGACCATCGCGTGGAGCTTGATCGGCCCGTAGTTCTGCACCCCCATGGCGTCGCTGACGGCGCCGGCGCCGCGGTGTCCGCAGCCGATGAGCGCGAGGCGGATCGTGTGGTCGTCGGCGGCGTGAACGGCGGGCAGGCCGCCGCTGAGCACGCTGGCGCCTGCGGCGAGCGAACTGGTTTGCTTGATGAACTCACGGCGGGTGGACTTCGGGGCGAGCTTGGTTTCTTTCATGGTGTCCTTTCAGATTGATGACGACGGACGCAGAAAACCGATGCCCTGCGTTGTATCAGTTTCGCAATTCCGCGCGCAAGGCGTTTCCGTGTGTCGGTCCGTAGTCTGACGCGTGGGGAAACATTTGCCTATCGATGAGCAGAAGTGTACAATGTGCATGTCGTTTGCGGGGTTCTAAGATGAACAGGGTGGCGAGAGCAGCAGAGCAAATGCAACGCCGTATGCGAGGATTCTATCCGCGAGAATTCAGGCTGTATGATTGTACACTTGCGGGTGCAGGCCGTCAGGTCTGTAAGCAGATGGAAGACCAGCCCCGTTCTTCCACCGGCGCGATGGACGCATTCTTGTCCTTGTGCTTTGGATTGGCAGTCGTCGTCGTGTGCTTTGGATTGGCAGCAGTCGTTCTTGCTTTTGGATGCGAACATACTGTTGATTTTGACAAGGGTAAGGAAAATGGCGGGGCAATCATTCCGGGTGGTGCGCTTTATGCATCGGTTGTTGGGACTGGAAAGATAGATGTTTCCAGGACCATCGAAGAAGTAGACAGTGAAGAGAAGGCGCTGGAAGCATTCTTCAGGGCAAAGGATCTGCTTGCCAAAGGAGATTGTTGCGACCGCGCTATGGAAGCCAGGGGGAACTATGCCCAGGCCAAGGTGCTGTTTGAGAAAAGCATGAAGTTTTATATTCCGGATTTGCAGGCCATGACTCTCGGCAGAGATCCGGTCCACCCTTCAGCCAACTGGCATTTCTTAAGGGCTTTGCATGATTATTGGGGGAAGGCATCTGCCTTGTCTGGACGTTCCACTGATGTTGCCAAGATTGAGGAGAACGCCAAGGACGCATGGGCGCTTGCAGTCATTCAAGAGATGACCAGAGGCATGAGCGTGGAAGAGAAGCGGAGGCTCACTGCCGGGACATTCCGTGCGGTCAAGAATGAGTTGGTTTCACAAATGAAGCGCAGTGAAAGGTTCACGTTGTTGGGCGAATCCATCTCGACGCGAATCCAAACTGAAGTTGCTCGTGGTCTCCCTTTTACTGGAAAAAGACACAGCGAGGTTGTTGGAGATGGAGAGAGTGGGACGAACATGTCGAAATCGTATGAATTGAGAATGGATAGAATCCGAAAGGCTCATGAGCAGAATGAAGTTCAGAGAATGGCCAGAGTTCAGTCCGCAAGCCATCTGAGCGGATATTGTTTCTATATGGGAGATCCTGCTAACGGAAGCGTTAGTTCTGTTAGGGTCCCAAACTGATCGATTGAACATGAAGCGCCTGGGTTTCACCGTTAAGTTTTTACTGCCAGCCTTGGCTGCGTTGGTGCTTCTACAACCTGTGCCGGTGTTGGGGGCACAAGTCAACTGGGTGCCCGACACAAACGCTTGGAGTGGATGGACGGTGACCTGGCACGCCGTGAACAGCCTCAACGATCCCAACGACGGTCTGGGCAGCACCCACTTGGATTTCGTTGGTGACTCTCTTTCTCCCGGCGTTTACTGGAATACTGACGCCAACTATGTGTATTTCCGCGCGCGGGTGGCTGCCGGCACGGTTACCAGCAGCACTTACGCTGACACGGTGATGGTGGTCATTGACAAGATTGGCACCGGCGTCGCCAATCAGCCGGACTTCGCATTCGCTTGGGACAGCAAAGCGGCCTTGGCGAGTCACGGATTGGAGATGATGGTTACCAACACAGTCGGCACTACTTGGGGCGCAACCAAGATGGATGATCTGGACGGCATGAGTGCTGCCAAGGGCACCAACGACATCAACGGAAACTCACGTACCACCGACGGTTTCATCCGCACCATTGACAGTCAAGCTACAGCCAACTTTGGAACCACCAGTTTCATTGATTTCGCGGTGTCATGGAACTATCTGACGAATTATACGGTGCTCCGGCCTAACGATTCCTGGAAAATCCAGATGGCCAGCATTAACGGCGTCAACGATCACAACTTTCTCAGCTACGATATTGCTGGTGGCATCAATCCCGCCAGTCTGATTGACGCCAAGTGGAGCGACATTCTCGTTGTCCCGGAACCATCCAGTGGTTTGCTGGTGACGGGTGGCCTCGTGCTCATGGCGCGCCTGCGACGCCGGTCCCGTCGCTGACGATTCGCAACCTTTGCCGGACACCTCGAAACGAGGGAGTGGTCATCACATCAACTCAGGGGGAGTTGAGTTGCCGCGTGGCGGCATCACACTCAGTGTCGCAACGTTTTCCCAGACGGTTCTGCCTATGCCGCGTGTGTTTCGAGATGCCGATTTTGGCTCGCTCTTGGCAGGAGGAACGTGCATCGTCCGCAATCAGCCTATGGATTTCGACCGCGCCAGCTCATTGAAGACGCGAGTGATTTGCGCCTTCACACGACGGATGTTCCTGAAAAACAGCGCGCTGGCCGGCGCTGGTTTGCTGATGGCAAGAAACAGCTCGGCTGCGGCGGGCCAGCGATTCCCCTCCGAACGGCGCGAGTTGCGCGACGAGAAGACCGGCGCGCGACTCTGGCAGATGACGGCGGCGGAGGCGATGCATCATCATTTCTATTTTACAAACCCGTCGTGGCCGGACGATCAACGCGAGCTTTACTTCGTCAGCTACCGCACCGGCTTCCCGAACCTCTTCACGGCTGCGGAAACCACCGGTGAGATCACCCAATTGACCGCGCGCGTGGATATCAATCCGTTCTCGCCGGCCGCGACGCGCGACGGACGGCGGCTCTATTTCTCCGCGCGCGACTGCGTGGTGGAGGTGGACCGCGAGACGTTGCGCGAGCGGGTGGTGGCGAAGTTCGACGGCGCGAAGCTCGGCAACTGTTCGCTCAACGCCGCCGGCACGCGCCTGGCCATTGGCGTGCGCCTGCCGAAATGCTGCCGGCTTGCGCTCATCGAGCTGGCGTCGGGACAGACGCGCTTCCTGGTGGAGAAAGCTGAGGTTGGCCACATCCAGTTCTGCCCGGCCGATGACAACATCCTCGAATATTCCGGCACGCCCGGCGCGCGCATCTGGACCCTCCGCGCCGACGGCACTGGCGACCGCAACCTCTACCCGCAGCAACCGGGCGAATGGATCGTCCACGAAAGCTGGCTCGGCGACGGCAGCGAGATCATCTTTACCCACTGGCCGCGCGCGTTGCGTGCCATCAGTCGCGATGGCTCGCGGGTGCGCACCATTGCGGCGTTCAACGCGTGGCACGAAAGCAGTGACCGCAGCGGACGATGGATTGTGGGCGACACAAATCATCCCGACATCGGCCTGCAATTGGTCAATGCCCATACCGGCGAGCGGCGCACGCTCTGCCATCCGCGCGCCACCAACCGCGGCACGCAGTGGACGCTCACCGAACCGGCCAAGGGCGCCGGCATTGACACGAGCATCATCCGTGGCGAACAGCCCGAACTCGACCGTCCGCCGCGCCCTGACGATCCCGCTTCCGTTTATGGCCCGCAATGGAGCCATCCACACCCGGCGTTCTCGCCTGACGGCCGCCGCGTGATCTTCACCAGCGACCGCAATGGCTGGAGCCAGGTGTTTGTCGTGCAGCGCGAATCGTGAAACGTAAAGCAAACCAAGACCCACCCATAACTATGAATACTTGTCTTCGTTGCATTCTCATTCCAGTCATCGCCTCTGCTGCAATCCTTCAAGCGGCGGAAACGAAATCCTCGCCCGACGACCAATACAAGCCCGGTCCGGATTCGCTGGAGCAGAAGGGAGTGCCGAAAGGCACGATCACGAAGTATTCGTGGAACGACAGCAAGGTTTATCCCGGCACGGTGCGCGACTACTGGGTTTATGTTCCCGCACAATACAAGGCTGACAAGCCAGCCGCCGTGTTCGTCTGTCAGGACAGCATCCTCTATAACGCGCCGACGGTTTTCGACAACCTCATCGCACGGCACGAGTTGCCAGTCATCATCGGCATCTTCATCCAGCCGGGCGGCAAGCTGCTCAAACCCGGCGAACCGCCTCGCAAGCGTCCCGACGGCCGGCCCGCGCCGCGCGCCAACCGCAGCGTCGAATACGATTCGCTCGGCGACACGTACGCGCGGTTTCTGATCGAGGAAATACTGCCGGAGGTCGGCAAGACATATAACCTGACCCGGAATCCTGAAGGTCGGTGCATCGCCGGCAGCAGCAGCGGTGGCATCTGCTCGTTCACCGTCTGTTGGGAGCGGCCGGACGCGTTCCGCAAGTGCTTCACCACGGTCGGCAGCTTCACCAACATCCGCGGCGGCAACAAGTATCCCGAGATGGTCCGCAATTCACCGAAGAAACCGATCCGCATGTTTCAGCAGGATGGCGCGAATGACATCGTCAACAAGTATGGCTCGTGGCCGGAGGCGAACAAAGCGATGGCCGCAGCGCTCCAGGAAAAAGGCTACGACCACAAGTTCGTGTTTGGAGAGGGCGTCCATAGCGGCAAGCACGGCACAGCCATCTTCCCCGATGCGATGCGCTGGATGTGGCGCGATTATCCGAAGTGATGTGATCGGCGGCGGAACGGTATCGCTTTTGCGTTTTCTTCGTGTCCAGGCCGCGCATTCATGCTTAACTTCCCGTTATGGAAGTCATCATTCAACCGACAACGGATAAGGCCGCGCTGCTTGTGGCGCGGTTGATTGCAAGGCGCTTGCGGGCCAAGCCGGCGCTCGTCCTTGGCCTGGCCACCGGCCGGACGATGGAACAGGTTTACGACTATCTGGCTGACATGCATCGGCGGGAGAACCTCGATTTTTCACTCTGCCGCACGTTCAACCTCGATGAGTATGTGGGTCTGGCTCCCAACGATCCGCACTCCTATCGCTACTACATGGACAAGCACCTGTTCAGCCGGGTCAACATAGACAAACGCAATACGCACCTGCCAAACGGCGCAGCCCGGGACCTTGCGGCTGAATGCCGGCATTACGAGGACCTGATCCACGATTGCGGAGGCATCGACCTCCAACTGCTCGGTATCGGCGCCGACGGCCACATCGGCTTCAACGAGCCACTGTCCGCGCTGCGATCTCGCACGCGGGAAAAGGCGCTGACGCCCGCAACGATCCGCCAGAACTCAGCGTTGTTCCGGGGCGGAGAGGGCGCCGTGCCGCGGCGCGCGCTGACGATGGGTGTCGGCACGATCCTGGATGCATCCCACGTCCTGACGCTGGTCACAGGAGCAGAGAAGGCTGCCATTCTCTCCAAGGCTGTCGAGGGGCCGATCACTTCGATGGTCACCGCTTCAGCGCTGCAGCTTCATCCGGACTGCAGGGTTATCGTGGACGAAGCCGCCGCGAAGCGGTTGCGGGGCCGGGCTTACTACCGCTGGATTTTCCAGAACGAACCGGAGTGGCAGGAGTTCCGGAACCGGTAGGCTGTTGGTTCTGCTTTTTCGCCGTAAAAATTTCAGTTGACGAATTGTGTCATCTGTACTATTCGTAATTCTAATGTTGTATTGAGCTAGTATTACAAATAGTAATGCATATAGATGCGTTAAAGATTTACTGTGACGTGGTGCGATTCCGCAGCTTCTCCAGGGGCGCGGAGGCGAACAACGTTTTGCAGGCCTCGGCGAGCCAGGCGATTCGTCGATTGGAAGAGCACTTGGGCGTGACGTTGATTGACCGCTCGCGCCGACCGTGGGAGCTGACGCCCGAGGGCAAGGTATTCTACAACGGCAGCCGTGAGGTGGTGGAACGGTATTATGAGGTGGAGGCGGCGGTGCGGGGGACGCGGGCGGCGGTGGATTCGGTTGTCCGCGTGGCGGCGATTTACTCAGTCAACCTGCGCGATATGGGCCAGTGCGTGCAACGGTTCAGCCAGCTGCGCCCGCAGGCGCGCGTGGAGATCGAATACCTGCACCCGGAGCGCGTGTGCGAGCGCGTGCTGAATGACGAGGTCAATCTCGGCATCATCTCGTTCCCGGAGGGGCGGCCGGGCCTGGCAGTGATTCCCTGGCGCGAAGAGCCGATGATGTTTGTGTGCCACCCGCGGCATCCGTTTGCGAAGAAGAAGTCGGTGACATTTGCGCAACTTACCGGCGAACCCTATGTGGGTTTCGATGCTGGACTGGTGGTCGGAAAGAGAGTTGAGCAGTATTTGCGAGCCCAAGGGGCGGATGTGAAGCCGTTACTGCGATTCGACAACATTGAGGCGATCAAACGTGCCGTGGAGGCCGGTTCGGGGATTTCCGTGCTGCCGATGCCGAGCCTGGAGAATGAATTGCGGATGGGCACGTTGGCGGCGGTGCCGTTTGCAGAACACCCTTTTGCGCGGCCTCTGGGCATCGTTTACCGCCGCGGACGAAAACTTTACGCGAACACCGAGGCGTTTATTGAGGTGTTGAAAAATGACGGTGGAAGTACAGCAGTGGAGAAGAGTTGAAAGGCGGAATATGTTACAGGCTCCGAAAGCACAAGGGTTATACGACCCACGTTATGAGCACGACGCATGCGGCGTCGCTTTTGTCGTCAACATCAAGGGCAAGCAGTCCAACAAGATCGTCCGAGACGCCCTGACGGCGCTGGTCAATCTCCGCCATCGTGGCGCGTGTGGCTGCGAGAACAATACCGGCGACGGCGCCGGCATCTTGATGCAGATGCCACACGAGTTTCTGAGAAACGCCGCGAGTGCCGCCAGGATCGCGTTGCCGGGCCGCGCGGAATACGGCGTCGGCCAGATATTCATGTCGCAGGATGCCGCGGAGCGCCGCGAGTGCGAAAAGGTTTTTGAGCAGATCGTTGCAGAGGAAGGACAGACCGTTCTTGGCTGGCGCACGGTGCTGACCAGTAACTCCACGCTGGGCGCGACCGCAAAGGCGGCGGAGCCATTCGTCCGGCAGGTGTTCATCGGGCGCAGTTCGAAGCTTTGTGACGACGCCGCGTTTGAGCGCAAGCTTTACGTCATCCGCAGGCGCGCCGAGCACGTCATCCGCTACGGCTATGACGGACGGAAGATTGCCGGGGGAGAGCATTTCTATGTGTGCAGTCTTTCGTTCAAAACGCTCATTTACAAAGGCATGTTGATGTGCGAGCAGGTCGAGGAGTTCTACCCCGACCTCAAGGACCCGGCAGTCGAGAGTGCGCTTTGCCTGGTTCACTCGCGCTTCAGCACCAATACGTTCCCAAGCTGGCCGCGCGCGCATCCGTATCGCTATCTGGCCCACAACGGCGAGATCAACACGCTTCGCGGCAACATCAACTGGATGCACGCCCGCCAGATGCTTTTCGAGAGTGACCTGTGGGGCGACGATATCAAAAAGCTGCGGCCGATCATTTGCAGTGATGGCAGCGACTCGGCGATGTTCGACAATTGTCTGGAGTTTCTGGTCCTTTCCGGCCGGGATTTGCCGCACGCAGTGATGATGATGATCCCGGAACCGTGGGAAAACCACGAGAGCATGAGCGACCAGAGACGCGCCTTCTACGAGTTCCACGCGTGCCTGATGGAAGCGTGGGACGGCCCGGCTTCGATCGCGTTTACGGATGGCCGGAAGATCGGTGCCGTGCTCGACCGCAACGGCCTGCGCCCGTCGCGCTATTACGTCACCAACCCCGATCTGGTCATCATGGCCAGCGAGGTCGGTGTGTTGCCCGTCGAGCCGGAGCGCGTGCTGGAAAAGGGACGACTTCAGCCCGGCCGCATGTTCCTCATTGATACCGAGGAGGGGCGCATCGTTGCGGACGAGGAACTGAAAAACAAGATCACCTCCGGGCAGCCGTATCGAGTGTGGCTCGACCAGGAGATGATCCATCTCGACAAACTCCCCGACCCACCGCACGTCTACGAACCGGATCACGACACGATGATCCAGCGCGAGATGGCGTTTGGCTACACGTTCGAGGAACTGCGGAAGATCCTGGGGCCGATGGCCACGGACGGTGTCGAGCCTATTGGCGCGATGGGGACCGACACGCCGCTGGCGGTGTTGTCGAACCGTCCGCAACTGCTTTACAACTACTTCAAGCAGCTCTTTGCGCAGGTCACCAATCCACCGGTGGACTGCATCCGCGAAGAGATCATCATGTCGGCACACACGCTGATCGGTTCCGAGCGGAACCTGCTCAGGCCCGGTCCGGAAAGTTGCCGCATGATCGAATTGGACCGTCCGATCCTCAGCAACGAGGAGTTGGAGAAGCTGCGCCACATTGAGCAGCCCGGATTCAAGTCGGTGACACTGCCCATCCTGTTCCCGTCGAAGTCCGGTGGCAAGGGCCTCGAAAAGGCTTTGGAGGAATTGTTTGCGAAGGCCGATGCCGCCATCGCCAGGGGCGTGAACATCATCATTCTTTCCGACCGTGGTGTGAACAGCACGCAGGCGCCGATTCCCGCGCTGCTGGCTGTGGCAGGATTGCACCATCATCTGGTCCGCGAGGGCACGCGCACGCGGGTCGGCGTGGTGCTGGAGTCGGGCGAGCCGCGCGAGGTGCATCACTTCGCGTTGCTGATCGGCTACGGCGCGACGGCGATCAACCCGCATCTGGCGTTTGAGGCGATCGACGACAGGATCCGCGAGGGATTGCTCACCGGCCTTGACCACAAGAAGGCGGTGAAGAACTACGTGAAGGCGGCGGTAAAAGGCGTGGTGAAAACGATGTCGAAGATGGGCATCTCCACCATCCAGAGCTACCGTGGCGCGCAGATTTTTGAGGCGATTGGCCTCAGTCGTCGCGTCATCGACAAGTACTTCACCAACACGGCCTCGCAGGTGGAAGGCGTCGATCTCGACGCCATTGCCGAGGAAACGTGCTTGCGCCATCACGCGGCGTTTCCGGAGCGCGGACAGCAGCCGCCGACGTTGCGGTCGGGCGGGCAGTATCAGTGGCGAGCCGACGGCGAGTATCACCTTTTCAATCCGGAGACGATTCACAAGCTCCAGCTCTCGGCGCGGACGAACAACTACGCCGTGTTCAAGGAGTATTGCCGCGAGATTGACGAACAATTGCGGCACCTGTGCACCTTGCGCGGCATGTTCGAGTTGAAGTATCTCGACAAGCCGATTCCGCTCGACGAGGTCGAGTCGGTTGAAAACATCGTCAAGCGTTTCAAGACCGGGGCGATGAGCTACGGCTCCATCAGCCAGGAAGCGCATGAGACGCTCGCAATTGCCATGAACCGAATCGGCGGCAAGAGCAATACGGGCGAGGGCGGCGAGGACCCGGCGCGCTTCCAACCCGGTCCGAACGGCGACTCAAAGTGCAGCGCCATCAAACAGGTTGCCAGCGGGCGCTTTGGCGTCACGAGCGACTATCTCGTCAACGCGAAGGAGCTTCAGATCAAGATGGCACAGGGCGCCAAGCCCGGAGAGGGCGGCCAGCTTCCGGGCAGGAAGGTCTATCCGTGGATCGCGAAGACGCGGTATTCCACTCCCGGCGTCGGTCTCATCTCACCGCCGCCGCACCATGACATCTACTCGATCGAGGATCTCGCGGAGCTGATCCACGACCTTAAGAACGCCAACAGCGACGCGCGCATCAGCGTCAAGCTCGTCTCCGAGATTGGAGTCGGCACCGTCGCCGCGGGCGTTGCGAAGGGGCACGCCGACGTGATTCTCATCAGCGGTTACGATGGCGGCACGGGCGCATCGCCGTTGACAAGCATCAAACACGCCGGCACGCCGTGGGAACTCGGCTTGGCCGAGGCGCACCAGACACTCGTCCTGAACAACCTTCGCAGCCGCGTTTATGTCGAGACCGACGGCCAGCTTCGCACCGGCCGCGATGTCGCGGTGGCCGCGATGCTTGGCGCGGAAGAGTTTGGTTTTGCGACGGCGCCATTGGTTGTCATGGGCTGCATCATGATGCGCGTGTGCCACTCGGACACCTGTCCGGTGGGCGTTGCAACTCAGAACCCGGAACTTCGGAAGAAATTCACCGGCAAGCCGGAGCACGTGATCAATTTCCTCTACATGGTCGCGCAGAACCTGCGCGAGGAAATGGCGAAGCTCGGCTTCCGCACCATCAACGAGATGGTGGGGCGCGCCGACAAGCTCGACAAGGCGAAGGCGCTCGACCACTACAAGGCGCAGGGTCTCGACTTCTCGCGCATTTTCTACCAGCCGCCGGTCGGACCTGAAGTTGGCCGTTACCGGCAGGTCGCACAGGACCACGGCCTGAAGGATTCGCTCGATCAGCAGGTGTTGCTGAAGCTGTGCGCGCCCGCGATCGAGGAGGGCAGGAAGGTGCGCGCGACACTGCCGGTCAGGAACGTCAACCGCGTCGTTTGCACGCAGGTCGGCAGCGCAGTGACGAGGCGTTGGGGAGCCAACGGTCTGCCTGACGACACCATCCGTCTGAAGTTTGTCGGCTCGGCTGGACAGAGCTTCGGCGCGTTCCTGCCGCGTGGCATCACGCTGGAGTTGGAAGGCGACGCCAACGACTATTTCGGCAAGGGCCTCAGCGGCGGCAAGATTGTCGTTTGCCCGCCGCCTGGCTCCACATTCGTGCCGGAGAAAAACATCATCATCGGCAACGTGGCATTCTACGGCGCCACGAGCGGCGAGGCCTACGTGCGCGGCATGGCTGGCGAGCGGTTCTGCGTCCGCAACAGCGGCCTCAATGCTGTCGTCGAGTCGGTGGGCGACCACGGCTGCGAATACATGACCGGCGGCCGTGTGGTGGTGCTCGACAGCACCGGGCGGAACTTTGCCGCGGGCATGTCTGGCGGCGTTGCCTACGTGCTCGATCTGGCCGGCGATTTCCCGACCCGCTGCAACAAGGACATGGTAAACCTTGAAACACTGACTGATCCAGAGGAGAAGGCGGAGGTTTACCGGATGATCAAGCGGCATTATGAGCGCACCGACAGCCACCGGGCCGAGAGCATTCTCGAACTCTGGGAGGGCATTGTCGGCAAGTTCGTCAAGGTCATACCGAAAGATTACCAGCGCATGCTCGAATGCCTCAATCGAGCCAAGGACGCCGGGCTCACAGGCGACGAGGCCGTCATGCGTGCTTTCGAGGAGAACAAATCGGACCTCGCCCGAGTCGGTGGCAACTAAGCCGTATCACGATTTACGTTTTACAGGGTCATATGGGCAAACCAACCGGATTCATGGAGTTCAAGCGCGAGCTGCCGCAAGACCAGCCTGAACTGGAACGCATCAAGCATTGGAACGAGTTCCACCAGCATTTGCCGGAGGAGAAACTCAAACTGCAAGGCGCGCGCTGCATGGACTGCGGCGTGCCGTTCTGCCACGTCGGCCGCCTGCTGGCCGGCATGGCGTCGGGCTGTCCGATCAACAATCTCATCCCGGAGTGGAACGACCTCGTTTATCGCGGCATCTGGAAGGAGGCGATGGAGCGGTTGCTGAAGACCAACAACTTCCCGGAGTTCACCGGCCGCGTCTGCCCCGCGCCGTGCGAAGGCTCCTGCTGTCTCGGCGTCAACGAGCCGCCCGTCACGATCAAACAGATCGAGTGCGAGATCATTGACCGCGCGTGGAAAAAAGGCTGGGTGCCTGTGCCCATGCCGTCGAAGCGCACTGGCAAGAACGTCGCCGTCATCGGCTCCGGCCCCTCGGGTTTGGCGGCGGCTGAGCAGCTCAACATTGCCGGGCACACCGTCACCGTCTTCGAGCGCGCGGACCGCATCGGCGGATTGCTGATGTATGGCATCCCGAACATGAAACTCGACAAGCAGGTCGTCCTGCGCCGTGTCGAGTTGATGGAGAGGGCGGGCGTGAGGTTCGCGCCGAACACCGAGATTGGAAAACAGTATCCCGCCGAGAAACTCCTGAAGGAATTTGATGCCGTCGTGCTCTGCGTCGGCGCCACCAAGCCGCGCGACCTGGCCATTGAGGGCCGCAACCTCAAGGGCATCCACTTCGCGATGGACTTCCTCACCGCCAACACCAAGCGGGTGCTCGACAGCAGCTACGCTGGCGACTTCATCAGCGCCGAAGGCAAACACGTCGTCGTCATTGGCGGCGGCGACACCGGCACCGACTGCGTTGGCACCTCGTTACGCCACGGCTGCAAGGACATCAACCAACTTGAGATCCTCGCCAAGCCGCCGCTGGAGCGCGCTGCGGACAACCCGTGGCCGCAGTGGCCGAAGGTTTACAAGATGGATTATGGACAGGAGGAAGCCGCCGCGAAGTTTGGCGCCGACCCACGCCACTACCTTGTCACCGCGAAACGTTTCGTCGGCGACGAACAGGGCCAGGTCAAAGGCATCGAGATCGTCAACGTCGAGTGGGTGAAGAACGACAAGGGCCAGTTCATTCCGAAGAGTATGACCGGCACCGAACGTGTCATTCCCGCGCAACTCGTCCTGTTGGCGATGGGCTTCCTCGGGCCCGAAGAGACTCTAGCCAAGGCGCTGAAGCTCGAATGCGACCCACGATCCAACTTCAAGGCCGAACACGGCCGGTTCGCGACGAACATTCCCGGAGTCTTTGCCGCTGGCGACTGTCGTCGTGGCCAAAGCCTCGTGGTGTGGGCCATCAATGAAGGTCGTGGCGCTGCGCGTGAGTGCGATCGTTGGCTGATGGGCGCGACGGATTTGCCGTAGAAGTGATTTTGACCAGGGAAGACAACACGCACCTCGTCGCGCAAGGAATGGGCGCTCGAAGTGTGGCTATTTCTTGACGCCGCTATTGTTCTTTGGGGTGGGTTCTTCTTCGTCAAGAAACTCGGACGTGTAATTCACCACGAAACGGCGAAGGAAGGAATCGATGAATTCCTGGGAATCGCCATGCTTCTTCAGTTCTGCCACGTGTTTGTTGTAAGCCGCTGTCTTTTTGAATGCCTGAAACTGTTTCTCCCTGAACAGGTCGTATTGCTTGTGGTCGAGTTTCCGCTCGCCTGTGAGTTTGCCACTCTTGATCTCAAGGAGGATGTAGTTGCTATAGGTTGACCCATATCCCATGTGCACGTATCTCACCAACTCGCCGTAGGGAAGCACCAGTATGCCCGTGAACCAGTTGATTTGCAGAACCTGCCCCTCGGGAATCAGTGTGTCTTTCACGGATTTCCATGTGAGGTCGTGTTGGCCATCCCCGGTCTTTGTGCTCACTTGGATTTTAATATCTTTCAAGACGAGGCTCTTGTCCTTCACCTCAAAGGTTGCCACATAACCTCGCCATAGGGCCGTGGACCGGGTTTCGCCCGTCGGCCGCTTGTCCGGATGCTTCTCGAAATACGACTCCATGGGGTTTGTGTGGAGACTGTATTCCTTGCCATCATAGATTATCCGGTCTGGATACTGTGCCGTGGCGAGCGCATCCGACGCTGCAACGGTGGTCATAAGGACAATGGTTGCCAGTGTTTTCATGTCAATTCTCCCACCCAACATCCTCATTCATCCGACTTGCCCCTCCGCCGCATGCAGGTGGCACCAATCCACAACGCGCGCGATCAGGTAATCAATCGCCTCGGTTGCATTGCGGTCTGACTCCCCGACGCTCTCAAGTTCGCGACCGCAGGCAAGAATCTCATCCAATGCCCATCGGATCCTGCCCAACTGCTCCGCAGAGAAACTCGTTTCGCTTGTCAGGGCGTTGCGGAGCGTGTCCATATAGTCCGCGTAATCCTCCTCCACCCAGTGACAGCCTCCGTTGCCGTTCATCTCTTGCTCAATCACGCCCATCGCGAAAAGCAACTGTTCCCGGGGAGAATCGCCAATCTCAAGCCGCTCCTCCATCTCGCGGACCAAACGCTGGAACTCTCGCTGATATTCCTCATTCGAGAGAGGTTTTGGCTGATGTCCTGAGGATTCGAGCATGGCCTTGTGCACTATGATATCTGGTTTGCAGGTTCATCGCAACCTGCCAGCATATGACAAAACGGGACGGGACTTTCAGTGCGCCAAGGAGCGTTTGGCCGCTTCCGGTATTGATGATCGCGGCGATGCAAGCGCGGACGACGCGCGGTCACCTCTTGCGACGGGTGGCGCGAACAACTCCCCAGGAGAGGAGCAACAACAATCCCGATCCCGGTTCCGGCACGGCCATGGAAAATAGGCCGCCAACCCACCCGGGAGTTTCCTCCTTGGTCCCATTGGGACCAAATGGGTCATTGTTCACGGCGTAGGTCCCCAAAGTCTGTGTTAGCGTGTGGCCTGCTTCCATGCCGCTGGCCCATGCGTCGGCAAACCCTCTATCATACGACACTTCATTCCATGCCGCAGCCCAGGCGGTGAACCGATTGGTGCTACCGGAAGTAATGCCCAGGCTGTTGGCCATGTCGCCGGCGTAGCATTGCGTGAAGATGTAAGCATCCCAAGCAGGCGTCTTGCTTAGCACCGGGTCCAGGTAAGTGGTGAATTCGCTGGAATAGATGGATTCAGAGTTCCACGCGCACAACGAACCGCTGCCCATGACAGGGGGTTCGGTTTGGGATCCATGGTCAAACGACCAGAAGAAAAAACTGTCACTCCCGCTTACCATGCTGCTGCCGATGGTTTGAATCACATTCTTGAAATCGTTTGTCGTGGCAGCGCTGATGTTCCCACCGGCGCTGACAATCGAGCTCCAGTCCGAACTCACGCCACTGGAGCGGTCAATGGCCGGGTTTGTGCCATCGGCAAACAACACATACACGTTGTTCACGTCGTACCCCCAGCAACTCACAAGGTCCTGCCAGATCCGCAGGGTTTCCTCGTAATAGCGGTCGTGGTTGTTGGGTGTATTCCAGCCGCCGCTGAACACCAGGGCGTAGTTCTCTGCTGAAACCGGTTTGGTTGAAAGAAGGATGAGGCCGGCCGCCACACACATCCTCATCCATTTGGCAGGAAAAAACCTCATAGCCATTTGCTTGCGGCTCTCACTCCACCTGCTACCTGCTTCTCGGGGGGGCAATTTCCACCGCGTTTCTTCATAATTAATACGGGCACGTTACATTCCTCCTTCCGTGGCCACAAGCGGAAATGAAGATCGCGCGATCGGCCAATCGTGTGAAAGCAGATATGAGACGCTCGTTCGGGAACGGGATGTGGTTGCATGGCGGTGTCACATTCCACAGCCGCCAAATTCTGTCGGGTGGGTGACACCGCAGAAATATCGGCAAAATGCGAAGCAAATGTTGACGAGGCCGGGGATTCGTGTAAGTGATTACCCACTATG
The DNA here is from genome assembly GCA_016235595.1 of Verrucomicrobiota bacterium. GTDB lineage: Bacteria > Verrucomicrobiota > Verrucomicrobiia > CAIQCK01 > CAIQCK01 > CAIQCK01. Next base: position 156,413 of record JACRJX010000025.1, on the reverse strand, counting down.
ATCAAGTATCCGCATGTAAAGGAATGGGTGGATCGGATGGCCGCGATGTGCCAGCCTGATCATGTCTATTGGTGCGATGGCTCGGAGGAGGAGCGCGACCGATTGACGGCGGAGGCGCTGAAGACAGGCGAACTTATTGAGCTGAACCAGCGCAAGATGCCTGGCTGCTATCTGCATCGCACCGCGAGGAACGATGTCGCCCGCACGGAACACCTGACCTACATTTGCACCAGCTTCCAAGGCGACGCCGGCCCGACCAATAACTGGATGAGCCCGCGCGAAGCCTATCGCAAAGCCCGTGAACTCTTCAGCGGCGCGATGAAAGGCCGGACGATGTACGTGGTACCGTTCGCGATGGGGCCGATCGGGTCGCCGTTCTCCAAAATCGGCATCGAGTTAACCGACAGCATTTACGTCGTGTTGAACATGCGGATTATGACGCGCATGGGCGAGACTCCGTTGAACGCGCTTGGGCCGGAGGGGGATTTCACGAAGTGCTTGCACAGCAAGGCGGACCTCGACGTCAATCGCCGGTTGATTCTGCATTTTCCGGAAGACAACGCCATCTGGTCGGTCGGCAGCGGTTACGGTGGCAACGTGCTGCTGGGCAAGAAGTGCCTTGCGTTGCGCATCGCCAGTGTGCTGGCGCAGCGGGAGAAATGGCTGGCGGAACACATGTTGATTCTTGGCGTCGAAGAGCCGGGCGGCCGCAACCTGTATGTGGCCGCTGCGTTTCCAAGCGCCTGCGGCAAGACCAATCTGGCGATGCTGCTGCCGCCGGAAGGTCTGAAGCGGAAAGGCTACCGCATCTGGACGGTCGGCGATGACATCTCGTGGATGCGCGTGGATACCGATGGCCAGCTTTGGGCGGTGAATCCGGAGATGGGCTTCTTTGGCGTGGTGCCTGGCACAAACATGCGCACCAATCCGAACGCGATGCTCACGGTCAAGCAGGACACGATTTTCACCAACGTCGCCATGCGGCCCGATGGCACCGTATGGTGGGAAGGGCACGACGATCCGGCGCCTCCCAAGGCATTGGACTGGCAGGGCAAGAAGTGGCGGCCCGGCATGACCGAGCCGGACGGCAAGGCGATCCTTTCCAGCCATCCGAACAGCCGATTCACTGCGCCGTTCACCAATTGTCCAACGCACTCGTTCCGTTATGACCAGCATCACGGCGTGCCGATTTCCGCGATCATCTTCGGCGGTCGCCGCGCGACACTGGCGCCGTTGGTGTATGAGGCGATGAACTGGGAACATGGCGTGTTCATGGGCGCGACCATGGCGAGCGAGCGCACGGCGGCGCAGGTCGGCGCGATTGGCGAAATCCGGCGCGACCCGATGGCGATGCTGCCGTTCTGCGGCTACAACATGGCGGATTACTTCGGCCACTGGTTCGACATGGGCGAGCACATTCGGCGGCAACCGAAAATTTTCCACGTCAACTGGTTCCGCACCGACGAGAAGGGCAGGTTCCTGTGGCCCGGTTTCGGCGAGAACCTGCGCATCATCGAGTGGATCCTGGCCCGATCCCGAAATGCAGTTGCGGGTGTGAAGACGCCCATCGGCTACGTGCCCAACCCGAAGGACATCGACATGACCGGCCTGAAACTGCCTGCGGGATCCATGGATCGGCTGCTGGCGGTGAACAAGAAGGAGTGGCTGGCAGAACTCGACTCGGTGAAGAAATTCTTTGACCAGTTTGGCTCGCGGTTGCCCGATCAGTTGTGGGTGCAGCACGAACAGCTTCGTCAACGTTTGCTCGCTTCGAAGCCGTAACGCAGAGAGCGTGCGCGGCAGCCGCGCAAGCACCACGACCTGCCATGCAACGAAAATTCTGCTCTGCTTGCGGCGGCGCGCTGGCTCCGGCAACGGAGCGTCATCGCTCACAGAAATGCAAGTCGTGCGGCGCCGAGCATTTCCGTAACTCCAAGCCGTGCGCCGGCGCGCTGGTGGTGCGCAACGGGCGGGTGCTGCTGGTACGCCGTGCGATCGAGCCGTTCAAGGGCCATTGGGACACTCCCGGCGGTTTTCTGCACGAGAACGAGCACCCCGAAGTCGGCGCTCGCCGTGAGATTCTTGAGGAAACCGGCTTGCATGTGCGGCTCGTCGGACTGTTCGGCATCTACATGGACTGCTACGGCGGCGATGACGCGGACGAGTGGACGCTGAACATCTACTATATCGCCGAGCCGCTGGACGACGCCGAGCCGCGTGCCGCCGACGACGCCAGCGAGATCGGGTGGTTTGCGCCCGACGCATTGCCTGCGACGATGGCCTTCAAGCACGAACGTCAAGTCCTTGACGATTGGCGGGCGCGACTGCGGCAATCGTAGGCTGGCTCGCTGCAACCTGAGTGGCCGCCGCCAATCCTGCGGCTGGCATGAGCGCGGTTGATGACAAGTGGATGTTGCGGTTCCTATTGGACGATTATTCTCGGGTCTGGCAGACTGCGCGACATGAAGACGTTGCGATTTGCGGGTGGATTGCTCGTGATGATGGTGGGGACTGGTTGCTGGTTTGGGACAGGGGATGTATGTGCGGCTGAAGGACAGCGCGATACGGCCGCAGTGAAACAGCCGCCGGCGATGCCGCTTCGACAGCCACCGAAATGGATCGGTGTGACCACGGAGCCGATACCGGACATTGTCCGCTCACATTTGCCGAAGCTGCCAGCGGGGCAGGGGATCATGGTTCAGGGTATCGCGAAGGAAAGTCCGGCGGCGGTTGCCGGTTTGGAACGGTCGGACATCATTATTCGCGCCGACGGTCAGCCAGTGGCCAGCCCGCAGGAATTTCAGACGGTGCTGAACCGTCGCAACTTCGGCACGCAGGTGCGGCTCGACCTTATCCAGAAAGGTGTGACGAAGACGGCTTATTGCATCGTGTTGGAGAACATGGACGCGGACGGAGCCGCCGCGGCGGCTGCGGCCCATGAACGCAACCCGTTCCGTGGACTGAAGGGCGACAAAGTGACCATCCAGTTCTCCTGCACGGATGCGGACGGCAATAGCCAGATGATTTCCGCGACGAGGCTTGACCAGTTGGGCCAGCGGGCACAGCAGGACGAGGAGTTTCGGATGAAGCTCCAGCGGATGTTCGACGGCTTGCAGCAGAACCCGCAGGGCGTCACCATCATGATCCGTCCGAATCAGGAACAGCCTGCGGCGACGACTCCATGACAGTGCGGCGCCCGGTCGTTCTTGTTGCGCGAACACATTCCCCTCTGGCAGACTGAACACGAGTTTCTCAACGCCGACAGTTCACAGCGAAGACAGGAGAAGACAATGACGAAGAAAATGATGGTCGTGGTGATGGCGATTTGTTTGGGATGGGTTGCGACGGCGGGCGCGGGCGATGCCGTGCCGCCAAAGACACACCCCGACTCCGCAGGCTGGGAGAGCATGTTCAACGCAGATTTGTCCAACGCGACGTTTTCCAAAGGCATCTGGTTCTTCGAGGACGGCTTGCTGACGGCGTCGAAGGACGAGTGCATCTGGACGCAGAAGCAGTACGAGAACTTCATCCTCGATCTGGAGTTCAAGAATGGCGAGGCGGCCAACAGCGGTGTGATCGTCTATGCCTCCGACATGAAGAACTGGATTCCGAATTCGGTGGAGATTCAGATTCTCGACGACGGCGCGCCCAAGTGGGCGAAAGCGGCAGCCACTTGGAAATGCGGCGGCCTTTTCGGGCGGTCCGCGCCGAAGAAGCAGGCCGTCAAGAAGGCCGGCGAGTGGAACCGGATGACCGTTGTCTGCAAAGGGCCGATGATCTGCGTGTTGCTCAACGGCGAACTCGTCACCGAAGCCGATATCAAGCAATGGACCTCCGCCAAGAAGAACCCGGACGGCAGCGACATCCCGCCGTGGTTGAGCCGGCCGATGGCCGAATTGCCGACCAAGGGCCATATCGGACTTCAGGGCAAGCACGGTGGCGCGCCGATCTACTTCCGCAACGTCAAGATCAAGCCGCTTGATTGAGGGTCATCTGGGCAGGACCAAAGCAGGACGGTTGGCTGGCGTGTCTCGTTCTGCGCTGGAAATGAGTATCGCGTGAACACGAAACGAAAGCTGATCAGCAAACCCCTCGTCGCCTGCTTCGCCGTCCTGGCGATTACGGTCGTTGGCGTCGAGCCCGCCACCGCGTCCTCCGCGCAGAACCTGACGCTTTGGTATCAGCAGCCTGCAAAGATGGGAATGAACGAGGCGCTGCCGATTGGCGACGGCCTGTTTGGCGGGTTGATCTATGCCGGGGCGAGCCAGGAGCGCGTGGTGCTCAACGAGATCAGCCTCTGGACGGGCGTCGAAGTGTCGTCGGACGATTACTCGAAGATGGGTTGGTATCAAATGCTCGGCGAGCTGCTCGTGGACGTGGCGGATGGCCGCGCGAATGCGGTGACCACGCCAACAGCAGTGTGCGTCAGCGATCATCAGGCGTTCTACCCGCATGAAGAGCTGGTGAAAGCGGGCGACGGCGACCCGGCCACGAAGTGGTGCGTCGAGCACCATGGCCGGCCGGTGGTCTGGGAACTCCGCCTGCCGGAGGCTCGCATGGTGGAGCGGTATGCGCTCACTTCCGCGCGGGACGTGCCGGCGCGGGATCCGTCCACGTGGGAGCTTGCCGGCTCGAATGACGCCGCGTCGTGGACGACGCTCGACCGTCACGATCACGAGCCGCCTTTTGCCAAACGCGGCCTGACGAAGACCTACGAGTGCAAGAACGCAAAACCGTTTCGTTTCTATCGGCTGACGTTCGAGCCAAACAAAGGCGTTGGGCATTTTCAGGTCGCGGAGATCGCGATCCCCGGTGTGACTGCTGTGGCGGGCAAGGAGGTTCTCAATGTTCAGGATTACCGTCGTTCTTTGGATATTGCGACGGCGACGCACAACGTGAGCTACCGGTCTGGTGGCGTCACATATCGGCGCGAAGCGTTTGCGTCACACGCGGACGGGGTGATGGTCCTGCGGTTCTCTGCCGACCGGCCGGCGTCGTGCAGCGGCGCTGTGCGACTCCAGGGTGCTCACACGGAGACGACGACTGCGACAGGAGACTCTCTCTGTTTCTCCGGCGCACTCGACAATGGGTTGAAGTATGAGACCAAGATGATAGCGCTCAAGGAGGGTGGAACGGTGTCGGTGGGTGACGGGAAGCTGGAATTCAAGAACTGTGACAGTCTCACGCTGCTGGTCGCAGCGGGCACGGATTACGTGGCGGACTACGGCAGGAAGTATCGCGGCAACGACCCGCACGCGGCGATTGAGAAGCGCCTTGCTGCGGCGGCGAAGAAGAACTACGAGGCACTGAAGGCGGCGCACGTTGCGGATTTCCAGTCACTCTTCAATCGTGTGTCGCTCGATCTCGGCGCGACACCAGCAGACCGGCTTGCGCTGCCGACTGACCAGCGGAAGGTGCTGCATGCAGAGCAGGGCGGCGACCCGGACTTGGAGGAGTTGTTGTTCCAATACGGCCGCTACCTCCTGATCTCCTGCTCGCGGTCCGGTGGCCTGCCGGCGAACCTGCAGGGGTTGTGGAACGACAGCAACAAGCCGCCATGGCATAGCGATTATCACGCGAACATCAACATCCAGATGAACTACTGGCTCGCGGAGCCGGCGAACCTCGCCGAGTGCCACACGACGTTGTTCGACCTGATCACGAGCCAGCTTGAGCCGTGGCGCAAGGCGACGGCGGAAGAGAAACGGTTTGCGACCGTGTCCGGCAAGTCGCGCGGCTGGGCGGTGCGCACCTCGCACGGCATCCACGGCGACATTGGCTGGCAGTGGGACGTGCCAGCGAATGCGTGGTATTGCCAGCATTTTTGGTGGCACTACGTTTTTGGCGGAGACAAACAGTGGCTCAAGCGCGTGGCGTATCCCGTCATGAAGGAGACGTGCGAATTCTGGGAGGATCGTCTGAAGTCGCTTCCTGACGGCCGGCTGGTCGTACCCAACGGCTGGTCGCCCGAACACGGCCCGCACGAGGACGGCGTCAGCTATTGCCAGCAAATCGTCTGGGACCTGTTCAATAACTACGTTGCCGCGAGTGAGACGCTTGGTGTGGATGCGGCCTATCGCATGAAGATCGCCACGATGCGCGATAAGCTTGTCGGGCCGAAAGTCGGCAGTTGGGGCCAATTGCAGGAGTGGATGACGGACCGCGACGACCCGAACGATCATCATCGCCACACCTCGCACCTGTTCGCGGTTTTTCCCGGCCAGCAGATCAGTATCGTCAAGACGCCGGAGTTTGCGGCGGCGGCGAAAAAGTCGCTGGTCGCGCGAGGTGAGGATGTGAAGTCCGATGTGCGCGAGTGGTCGTTCGCGTGGCGCACGGCGCTCTATGCGCGCCTGCACGATGGCGAGAATGCGCACCGCCTCTTCCGGCAACTGTTCTCAAATCGCAACACGTGCCTGAATCTGTTCGGTCTGCATCCGCCGATGCAGATCGACGGCAACTTTGGCATCACCGCCGGCGTCTGCGAGATGATGCTTCAATCGCACGAAGGTGAGATCAACCTGTTGCCCGCGCTGCCGAAAGCGTGGCCGAGCGGAAGCGTGAAAGGTCTGCGCGCCCGTGGCGGCTACGTGGTGGACGTTGCGTGGAAGGACGGCCAGCTTGTGTCCGCGACGATCCGCAGTACCGCGGGACGCGAATGCAAGGTTCGTTGTGGAGGGAAAGTCACCACGGTGCGGCTGGGGCCAGGCCAGTCCGCGCAGCTTGGCGCGATGCTCGAATAATAGCGTTGTCTTGGCGCGGGACGTCGGTAGTCTTGGCGGCCAACCATGAACGACCAACAGTGGAAACAGTTGCTGCGTGTTGTCGCAGGCGAACAGGTGCAGCCGTTGCCGGTGGGATTCATCATAGATAGCCCGTGGTTGCCGGGCTGGGCGGGCCATTCCATCACGGATTACTACACGTCGGACTCACTGTGGATGGAACTGAACCTGAAGGCGATGCGGCGATTTCCAAACGTCTGGTTCCTGCCGGGGTTCTGGTCGGAATTCGGTATGTGCACGGAGCCGTCGGCGTTTGGCGCGAAGTGCATCTGGCACGATCACGAGTTGCCGTTCGCGGAAAAAATTATTGAGACGCCCGCGCAAATGGCGGCGCTGAAGAAGCCAAACGTGCTCGAAGACGGATTGTTGCCGTTCATGTTGAAGCGGCTGGAGCATACGCGCGAGGCTATCGAGACAGAGGGGCATGCGGTTCGGTTTGCCGTGGCGCGTGGGCCGTTGAACATTGCGTCGTTCTTGATGGGCGCGACGGAGTTCATGATGGCGCTGAAGGAATCGCCGCAGGAATCGCACGCAATGCTCAATACGATCACAGATTTCCTGTGCGACTGGCTGCGGTTGCAGAAGGAGAAAGTCCCAACCATCGAGGGCGTCTTCCTGCTGGACGACTTGGTTGGGTTTCTCGGCAAAGACGATTTTCAGGAGTTCGCGATGCCATATCTGAAACGCGCGTTCGGCGCGGTGGATGCGAAAGTGCGTTTCTTCCACAACGACGCGCACGGGCTGATTTGCGCGCCATTCCTGGCGGAGATTGGGATCAACATTTTCAACTTCAGCTTCAACCACAGCCTCGCCGAGATGCGGAGACTCTGTGGTGAGAGCGTCACGTTGCTCGGCAACCTGCCGCCGCGCGACGTGATGGCGCTCGGCACGCCGGACGATGTGCGCAAGGGCGTGCGGGCGATGCTGGAGCCGCTCGCGGACAAGCGCGGGCTGATTTTGTCCGTCGGCGGCGGCATGTCGCCGAAGACGCCGACTGAGAACATTGAGGCGTTCATCGAAGCCGCGGCTGGCGTGGTGTAAACGGTGGCTGCGACTGTGAGAGCTTCGTTGACGCCGGTGGCTGCGGCATGTTACGCCTGTGTGCAAATCCTGACGAGGATGCGGTGCGGCCGGCGGCCGTCACACGATTGAACAGATAAGGAGAACGATTATGGCGAGTGCTCAACAAGGAGCTTTGAGTGTGGGCTGGTATCGGTGGGTGGTGTGCGGCCTGTTGTTCATCGCGACCACGGTGAACTATGTGGATCGCCAGGTGATCAGCGTGCTGAAGCCGGTTCTCGAAAAGGAGATGGGGTGGAACCAGATAGACTACAGCAACATCGTCGTTTGCTTCCAGCTGGCTTACGCAATCGGATTGGTGCTCATGGGCCGGTTTGTGGATCGCATCGGCGTGAAGATCGGTTTTGCGCTGGCCGTGTTCTTCTGGAGTATCGCTGCCATCGCGCATGGGTTGGTGGTTTACATCCCGCACGACTGGATGCTCACTTTGAGCAAGGACTCCTGGGGGCAGTCCATCCTGATTTTCTTCCTGTACGGGACAGGCACGGCGACGACCTTCCTGTTGCCCATGACCATCGTGGCGTTCGCGTCGGCGCGATTTGCGCTGGGCATTGCGGAGGCTGGCAACTTCCCGGCGTGCATCAAGGCCGTGAGCGAGTGGTTTCCGAAAAAGGAACGCGCCCTGGCGACGGGTATTTTCAATTCGGGCACGAACATCGGCGCGTTGCTGACGCCGGTGGTGGTGCCGTGGATGACGGTGCACTGGGGTTGGAGTTGGGCGTTTTACGTCACGGGCGCGATCGGGTTCTTGTGGCTGGTGGTGTGGTGGTGGGAGTATGACGATGACCTTGACCGGCATCCCAACCTGTCGAAACGGGAGTTGGAGTATATCCGCAGCGATCCGCAGGATCCTCCGGCGGAGAAGATTCCGTGGATCAAGTTGCTTGGCTACCGGCAGACGTGGGCGTTTGCGATTGGCAAGTTCATGACCGACCCGTTCTGGTGGCTGTATCTGTTCTGGGTGCCGGATTTCCTGGACAAGCAGTATCACTTGAGCATCAAACAGTTCGGGTTGCCATTGGTGGTCATTTACACGATGACGTGCTTCGGCAGCGTGGGCGGCGGCTGGCTCTCGTCGAAACTGATTCGCAGCGGCTGGACGGTGAACGCGAGCCGCAAGACGGCGATGCTGGTTTGCGCGCTAAGCGTGGTGCCGATTCTGGCGGCGTCGCAGGTGTCGAATTTGTGGTTGGCGGTGTTCCTGATCGGTCTGGCGGCGTCGGCACATGCGGGTTGGTCGGCGAACATCTTCACACTGGTTTCTGATACGGTGCCCAAAGCGGCAGTCAGTTCGGTGACTGGCTTTGGCGGCATGGCGGGAGCGGTGGGCGGGATGCTCATTGCCAAGATCGTCGGCTATGTGCTCGAACGCACGAACAACAACTATTTCATCCCGTTTGCGATGGCGGCGGTGGCGTATCTGCTGGCGCTGGTCATCATTCACTTGTTGTTGCCGCGGTTGGAGCAGATGAAGCTTGATCCGAAGAAGATCGCCTAACCCAGGCTTCGGCCGTCGGCGGCATGGTTTTGAGACAGCCCGCCACCGTTGCATTGACATCGGTGGCGGGTTCTGTTTTGTATGGAGCTGTGGAAAATGACCGTGCAACGAGTCTGAAATGAAGCAGATCAATTTTATAGTGTTAGCGATCATCGGGTTGGGGCTGCGGCTCTGGCTGGTGCCGCAGTGGGTGGACGCCATGAAGGCGGACGACAGTGCGCAATTCAACCAGTACGCAGTGAACCTCGTTCAGCACGGCGTTTTCAGCGATGACGCAACAGCCAACCCGGTTGCCGACGCGCGGCGCACACCCCACTATCCGTTGTTTCTGGCGTCCGTTTACAAATGGGCCGGATGCGGCAGTTATCGGGCGGTGCAGATTGTGCAGTCGGTGCTGGATTTGATTACCTGTTGGCTGGTGTATCGCACGGCGAGGGAGTTGTTCCGTGACCGGCTGGTGGGTTACTGGAGCTATGGGACAGCTCTGATCGCGACGCCACTGGTGGCGTTTACAGGCTACGTGTTGCCGGAGACACTGGCGACACTGTGGACGACGCTGGCGGTTTTCTGCGCGCTGAAGGCATGTCGTGACAATCGCAACATCTGGTTCATCGGATTGGGAATCAGTTGCGCGGCGGCGGCACTGACGAGGCCTGCATTGATCGCGTTGCCGGTGTTTTTATTGCCGGCATTCTTCCTGACACCGGAGGGCAAGCGCTTCTTCACCCCCAAGCGCGCTGCGCTGGCGGGGGGATGCGCGCTGCTGCTGTTCCTGCCGTGGGTGACGCGGAACGCAGTGTCATTGCACCAATTCCAGGTGCTGGGAGCGAGTCGTGCCACGGCGCTGGATCAGGCCGCGCCGGGTTATCATCGCTGGCTTTCCACATGGACGGATTCGCACGCCTATAACCGGCCGTTGATTGCAGCGGTTGTGGGGCAGGGCACCGCTTTCAAGCCTGATCAGTTGCCGTCGGTGGAGAAGTTCCCCGATCACGCGTTCGATTCGAACGAGGAACGCGAAGCGGTCAGGAAGCTGTTCCTGCCGGTGTATGCTCAGATGAAACTGACGCCGGAGGTTGATGCGGGGTTTAAGAAACTGGCGGATGAAAAGATCAGCCGGCATTGGTTGCGCCATTACGTTGCATTGCCGTTGTTCCGGATGGTGATGTTGTGGGCAGAACCGATGGGCCAGTGGTTTGTGAAGGCGCCGGCGCGGGTGGTGCGTTACGCGCAGTTGATCAACCTTGCCATCGTGGCGTTTGGTTTTGGCGGGCTGTGGGTGATCCGGCGTCATTGGCGTGACGCGGCGCCGTTAATGTTTGCGATGATCGGCTGCACGGTGGCCGGGTCGCTGAGTTGTTTCTGCGCGGCGTATGTGGATCCGCGGGTCGTGGTGCCGGTTTACCCGCAGATGTGCATCTTTGCCAGCGCCTGCGCATTTCACCTGACACGCGCGCAGTCGCCCTTGAAGACCTCGACGGAGATCTACGAGCCGGACTACGACCGGTGGTGAGAGGGGTGGGCCTCGGCTTTCCTCGGCGCTTCCGAGGATGCGAAATAGGGCGCAAGTTGCCCCAGCTTGGTTTCGATGTTGTATTCCACCTCGTGGGCGAAGGCGTCAAGGATCACCAGGCTGTTGACGGCGGCATCCTTGTGCGAGGCTGCCCGTATGCGCCTGGCCAGCTGGCGGTTTACGTTGTGGATGTCCCTGTAGAGCGCCTGCAGCTCTGTCAGATTCCAGTCGGCTGGCTCCCCTTTGGAATGGCGGAAGTATTGTTTCAGCATGTGCATCCCGAAAACGCGAAAGATGGTTTCGTCTGTGTTCGCCAGTGGCCGGTGAAAGAGTGCCAGCGGTCGCAGCCTGCGCATGGTGGGGCAGGCCGATAGGGCCAATTGCAGGCCGATGAGGGAGCGCGCGGCGTTCTGGATGGAGGTATGCGCCTTGTGTGTCACGCTGTTTTGCTCCACCGTCAAATCACACGGATCGCAGGAGATGCGATGGCCAAAGGACGTGATCGTCAGGAGAATGGCCTCGAAGGCCGGGCAGGCCATGAGCTTGGAGCGTGTCAACGGGCAGTGCGGACAACGGAATTTGTCGAGATCCATCCACGCGGGCAGCTCTTCCGAGCCGCATGGGGCGGGAACGACGGGGGCTTTTTCATCCACGCAGAAGTCGGCACGGCTGCCGTCGGCAAAGGCAAACGAGTAGCGAATCATAAGCGCTCGCGGTTTCTGACGATGAGATCAACCGTTGCCGCCAGGCGACGGTCGAGACAACTGTAACTCAATTCTGTTGATTTCAAGGCGAATCAAATTCTGATGGCCCAAGGCCACGGATACACCTATACGGTGGCATGGTATGGACGCGCCTGCAACCGTGGGATGGTTGTGGCGGAGAAGGAACGATTGCTGACGGTTCGCGGAGAATGCCAGTCTTGGTGCCGATGGCTGGAAGGACGAACCGCGCGAGTTCCGGACTAGAACTTCCACACGAGGCTCGCGCCGAGACCGCTGTTGAGGGCGTCGTAGTTCCGGTCGATGGTGGACTTGTTGGTGGTCCAGCTTGCGAACGTGCGAACGCTGGCCCAGTCGGTGATGAAGTAGCTTAGCGAGATCGAAAGGATGTGCGCCCGATCTTCGCGGGTGACATCGATGTAATCCTCATATTGGAATCGGTAGAAGAACTGACCGAGGAGTTTGGGCGTGATGACGTAGTTCAGGCCGGCAAAGATGCCGTGCGTAACACGGTTGTAGGTGCCAGGGGATGTGTGAAAGTAATCCATCGTGTACCCGTAGGGCAGCGCAAAACGCTGGGCGAACTTTTCAGTCCGGCTGAGCATCACCGAGACGTCGCCTTCATCGTAGAACGACTGGCCCGTGGGACGGCTTTCCAACCGTGTGGCGGTGTAGCCATAGTTGACGTTGAACCAATCCCTCACAGAGGTGGCGACGGCCATCCCGAACGCGGTTGAATTGAAGTCCAGGTCGCAATCGGTGTTGTAGCGAAAGAACTGCTGCCGGGCGAACACCGAGGCGGTGGCGCCTTTGATCCAGGTCGGGTTCCATGCAACCGTCGAAGAGCCGACAAACAGAAAGTCATCGCTGACGTCCCCGTCGAGCAACCGGGGATTGGAGTTGTAAAAATACTGCGCGTCGCCGGAGATGGAGAACTGAGGGATGGCCATGCGGCGCTTGAGCAGAAACTGTTTGCCGATTTCCTCGTCTTCAGCCGCTGGCAACGAGGACTGGGGCGTAAGAGGAGTGACCGGCGGAAGCGGAATACTCTCGTATTGGCGGCGCTGCGCTTCCTGTGCCTTGGCGGATGGCGGCAGCAAGATCAAAACCGCCGCGACACCAAAACCGAGCGCGCCGGTTGTCAGCCGGCTCGCGATCCTCACCCACATTGTCGTTTGGCGTCTAACAGACGAGATGGCTTTCAAATCACAACCTCCTGCATGGGCGAGGAGACTACACAAGACAGCCTTGCCGGACAAGAGGCTTTTAATATCAAGATGCGAGAGCCCTTCGGGAGAGGGCTAGGGGGCGCCGCTGCCGGTATACGGATTCAGGACGTAACTGCCACTGGCCGGTGGGTTGACCAGCGTGTTGGCATAGATTTGTGCCGAGCCGGTCGGGCCGGGTTTCAGCGCGGTGCCAGCCAGGTTCACCGTGGGAGACGAGATGTAGATGCCGCTGCCGCTTCCGGCGGTCGTGCCGAGGATTTGCAGGATGGAGTTCAAGACACTGGCACTCGAATATCCTGTGATAAAAATCCGGCCGGCAGGTCCTGACACAGAGCCGGCGGAGAGGAGCGATCTGTTGATGTTGACGTTATTTGCGGTCAGGGCGATGTTGCCGCCGTTGAGTTGCGCGTTGATGATGTTGAGGTTTTGAACGGCTGTGATCGTGATATTGCCGCCACCCATCGGTCCGCCGGCTGTGATCTGGACGTTTTCGCTGCCGCTGCTGCGCGGAGCGCCGACGATGTTAATGTCACCGCCACTGGTCAGGGCCCCAAGCACGGTTGCCGAATCCTGCGCGCTCAAACGAATGTAGCCCGTTGAGCTTTCGTTGTTCACGACGACTTGCCCCGCCGTAGAGGCAGTGCCTTCCGAAATTACCTGGATGGAGCCGGCTGTGGTTCCATCAGCGTAGATGTCGGTCGTGTCCCGGATTGTGACTTGCTTCTTGCCGTCCACAGTGACATTGCCGCCAACCTGAGCGGCTGTGGACGACTTCTGGTGGCCGCCCTCAGTGTTAAGGATCGCGTGGCTGACGTCGATCGATGCGTTGCGAATATGCACGCCTTCTGCCGAACCGCCAGGGCCTGAACCATCACCCGTGCTGACGATCTCAACGGTTCCGCCCTGATACGCGGCGCCGACGAGCACCTCCGTGGTTCGTTCGGTGGTATCGCCGCCGAACAGCGTCGTGACGCCAGCGCTCTCGAGATGGAACGTCGCACCCATCTCTTGTCCGCCGACCATGCCGCTCCTTGGGACGAAAATGGACGCAGTGGCTGTGGGGTTTTCGGAATCGTAGGGTGAGATGGCAATCGCGTCGGTACTGGAGTAGAGGAAGAACTGGCTGGGACCCTTGTCGGCGAGGGGGTCGCCCATGGCAAATATGGAGTTGATGATCTGGATGCCGGCAGCACGAATGGTCACGCGAGCCGTTTGGGGGCCGCCACTGCCGCTACCGCTGTTCTGCATGTTCAACGCTTCAAAACTGCCGGTGGTGTCGAATTCAGCAGCGAAAAGCCCGTTATTATCGATTGTGTCCGGGCTGCCGGGCCACATGAGCACGTTCTGCGCGCCAAAATTAAACACGGCCACATTGTCAATTATAGTTCCGTTGAGTGAACCCCCGGGTCCAACGATGGTAGGTACTGATTCGCCGCTGGCGTCTATCGTGGTCGAGCTGTTGATGATGAAGTAGAGCGGCGTCCAGTAGATGGGGTCGGTCGTGGTGGTGGACCAGTTGCCGGTGTTCTCGCGGCTTTGGATATGGACCTGTGCAGGGCCCGGGTCGAGATCGGCCATGCTGGCTAGGTCGATCGCCACGGTGTCGCCCGTGATGAGGATACCGCCGTCCGCAACCGTCGTCCCGCCGACGGTCAGCCTGGAACTGGCAATGTTGACTTCGGTGCCAAGATGGGTGCCGTTGGGGTTCACGCCTGAAACCTCAATCCGGCCCACCGTGTCGTTTCCGTGAGAGAAAGAACTGCCCGCACTAAGCCAGGCAGTGTCGAGACCGACGTAAGGGGCCTGGAGGGTGATCTGACCGGCGGGCACGGCTGTGTCGGACGGCGCACTGGCATCGAGTCGCGCGCCTTGAATATGGATTCCAGCCAAGCCCAGATATGTGGTTGCCCACGAAGAGGGCGCATAGTATCCACCAAAGGACCTGAGATTGATCTGGCCACCGCCCGCTGCTCCGCTGGCCTGCAAGTTGATGTTGTCCCCGCCGTCCAAGTATCCCAGGAGGCTGATTTCGCCGCCGTTGATATCGGAGGACTCGCTTTGGGCTTCGATTTTGATGTGATCGGTGGAGTTGAGAACATTCAGCGCGATGACGCCGGGTGTCGAGGCAGTGCCAAAGACTTGAATGGTTACGTTGCCCGGCGTGGTGTCGCTGTTGGCTTGGATTTCGGTGCCGCCAAACAGATCAACCCGCTCGTAAGCCTCCAACGACACATTTGCGCCTTGGACACCGGATCCGTTGCCGGTGATGATCGTGTCCGTCAAACTGATCCGGCCGGTGGGCAGACCCACGTCAGTCAGCTCATTATAGTAGCCCAAACGCACCCACGACTCCGACTCCGACTCCGATGGGTACGATTCCACACCCAGCATTGCATCCATGATGGTGATGGAGTTCTTGGCATTGAAATTGATCCGGCCCCCGAGATCGTTCCCAGCCGTGATGTTGATGGACTTGTCGCCATCAATACTCGTGCCTTGGATCAGGATGCTCCCCGCCGTGGGCGCGGAGCCAACAGAACTGGAGTTGAGCGCCGTCAGCCGGACGTAGCCTTCTTGGAGGAGGATTCCGGCATCACTATGTCTCTCGGTGTTGAATCCAATCGCCGCCGCCCGCGTGGTGCCGCCTTCCACAGCAAGCGTGATCGTCCCCGCGCCGCCGCCGCCGTTCGCCTGAACGTCGGCGTTGGGGCCAAAGTGGATTCCCTGGTCAGTCAGGAAATCCGGGCTGTCCGCATCGGCCAACATGGTTATGCCGCCACCTGCGCCTGTGGTGGCATTGGCCAGGAGGGTCGAATTGCGAACCTTGATTTCGTGAGTCAGTTCACTGATGTCATAGCCGCCCGCCGAGGTGTAACCAAACATCATGAAACCGCCATCCTGGCTGCCGCTTCCGCTGACGTCCAGGTTTGCCCCATGGATACTGATGCGGTTTTGGGCGCTGAACAATATCGCGCCGCCCGGCGCTGAAAACTGGATGGTCTTGGTCGTTCCACCCGCGAGCGTGTTGCCTTCGATGCCAATCTCTCCCAACATGGTGGATAATGACGCATTATCCTCGACGCGGAACGTTGAAGCCAGAAGACCGATGAACCCGCTTCCCGCGTCGAGCGAGATATAGCCGGGATCGGAAGACGTGCCCGCCGCTGTGACCGAAATAGTTCCCGGCACCGGCCCGCTCGCCTGGATCATCGTCGTCCCCTCCATCCGCACCAGACTCGTGCCTTGGATATTCACCTGCCCGCCTTGAGACTCCGGGTGTTCTGATTGGAACTGAATATTTTCGGTATTATCGCTGGGAACCACGACTTGCGCATCATACGATGCCGCATCAATGCCGACATTGTGGAGATAAACCATGTCGCCTGACTCTTCGCCAGTGCTGTAAAGACTCACGATGCCGCCGTTCGCTCCGCCGGCCTGTATCAGGGTTCTGCCGCCGGTCCATCCGCTCCCGGTCACGCTGACGTTGTTAGCTGCGAATTGCACGGTGCCGCCCGTGCCGGTGGTGGCGCCACTGGCGTCCACCTCAGTACTACTGACGGTGAGACTGGCCGCTGGATACAGGCCGCCACTATAATAGCCCATCGTTAAAGAGCCACCGTCGTAGGAGGTGCTGCTGATGTCGAACACCGCGTTGTTGACGGAGATGTCCCCCGTGGTGCTCAGTATGATATTGCCACCACCGAGAGGGCCGGTTGAGTTGAAGAGGATGTTCTTGGTGCCGTCATTATCCCATCCATTGATATTGATGAAGTTGGCAGAAGAACCGCCATCTCCATAGAGGGTACCGGCGTAAAGTGCATATTCTCCCGCGGGTTGAGCATCGATCGTGATATGACCGGTGGGGTCGCCGATCATCAATTGAATGCTGCCGACCTGTGAAGCGGTGCCGCTGGATTGGAGCCTCACAGTTCCCGGAGTGGCGCCGGTTGCGTCAATGTCCACCGTCTCTTCAACGAGCACCAACATCTTGCCGTTCAACAACACACTGCCGCCGTTTCCGGAGGTCAAGTAACCGTTGCTGTCCTTGGCAGCAACATCAATGGTGGCGTCATGGATGGAGACCATGTCGTAGGAATGCGTTCCGTTGCTGACGAACTCCACAGTGCCGCCGTTATAGACGCCTTCACCGATGTTGATGGTGGCTTGCGCATGACTACGCAACAGGTCGTCCGGGTCGTTAATCGGGTCATAACCGTCGCCAACAAAGGCTACATATCCGTTGGCGCTTTCCAGATGAATCAAGCCGGCAGTGTATGAACTGCCGTCGGCAACACCACTACGCACTCTGAGCGTGGAAGGGTCCACGATCACATTGCCATTCTGAGTGCCACTGGCAAAGAAGCTCATGGAACTCGGGCCTGAATCGCCATCGCCGCCTATTTCGAAATTCGAGTTGGCGACGTTGATGGATGCCGCGTTGAACGTCAGGTTAACACCATTGCAGGTAGGGCCGCCAATGTTTGAACCTTCAACAAGGTTATTGAACGACACTGTTCCTTGAGTGTTGAAATCAGCATTGAACATTCCATCAGCTGCAGGCACGCCACTAGGACTGCCTGTTACGGTGACATTCATGGAGCCAAAATCGAACGTGGCTTTGCCGCCCTGCACCGTGCCTTGCAATGTGCCGGTACCCGAGATGACGCCGGTGCCGGCGTTGATCGTGGTGTCGGAGGTGATCGCAAAGGTCGTTGGAGTTGGTGGAGTCGGTGGTTTGTCGGGGTCGATTTCCGGGGTTTGGGGGTATTGACTATCAGTTGTCGTGGGTGGCGCTATGAAGATGTCGGTATCACCGCCCATCATGACGAACGGCGTGGCCTGAAGCTGGCCGCTTTGGATCTGCTGGAGTTGGTCGCTGTTAGAGTTGTCGAACTCTTTCGTGTTGTTGGGCAGGCCGCCCTTCATGAGCTTGCCGGTCTTGATGCCGTTGAGCATGAAGTTCACCGGATACTTGGTAACACCGACGATGAACAACTGGCCGGGCATGACTTGCGCCAATAGTTGGCCGTTCGGGTTGAGAACGTTGATGACGCCAGCCAGACAGATGATCTTCGGCGCGCTGCGGTAGGAGACGATGCCGGCGGTGCCTTCGATGGCGGCGGTGCCCGCGGGGGTAATGATCTTGCCGCCGCCGGCGCCCTTGGGCATGTCGAACAGGAGCAACCCCTTCTTCAGTTGAAACTCACGCTTGTCGGGATCGAAGGTAAAGGTGGAGTTGGAACCTAGGCGCGTGATGGTGCGGTCCTCGAACTCAAGCTCTGCCTGGGACTTCTGGCCGGTGCGAACGGTGTCGGCGCCTTTGACAACATCCTTGGGCTTGGCGGCGCGCTCGTCGCCGGCGCCGGGTTTGTAGCGGACATCATTGTTGACCAAGGTGACGGTCGCATTCCCCAACGGTTTCGCGTGGATCGTGCTTCCGCAGAAGCTCCACATTGCGATCACCGCCACGATGATGGCGCACTTGCCAAGTTTCCCTTGGCTGAAAAGGGTGTTCATGTTCCTCCAGCTATTCTGCCGGTCGTTACAAAGCCGCATATCTCGGTCTTCAAGGCCAACACAGTTCGCGTTGCCCACCTTACGAATTTCATGCTCCAGCGAAGACCCTAGAACTCTGCTCTCCCGACATCTGACTGTCAAGTATGGCGTTGCCGGGGTGGAGCCGGAACTGGTGAGTCAGCCGGGGCTCAGATTAAGGCCCTTTGCCAGGCATTGCCGAGGGGCTGATCGACGTCGATGGCGTGTATGGCATGTAAGGCGTATGGGGTTTGACCTTGTTCTGCTGCAGCTGCTCGACACCGCTCTTATATAGCTGGCCCGTGGGGGGGATCGAGGTCGGCGGCGCTTCATCTTCAATGGCTTTCAAGAGCTTGCCGGCTTGGATTTCCGTTTCCTGCAGCGTCATCGCCTGTTCAAAATCGGTTTGGTTGTGCCGCAGCTTGTTCTGAAGCAGCTTGCCCTTGCTCAGGCCGCGCAGGCTGATCTGGAGAAACCTGCCGCCAACAAACGTGTCGCCCGGTCGCAACTGGCCGAGTTGTTTGCCCTGGGCGTCGAGGATGCGGATGAGGCCTGCCAGACAGATGACCTGCGGCGGACCGCGCCGGATGACCATGCCGGCGGTGCCTTCAATGGCTGCGGTGATGCCGCCGGTGCGGATGGAGCCGCCGCCGATGCCTTTCTGCATGTCGAACAGCAGCACGCCTTCGCGCAGTTCAAAATCACGTTTCTCAGGGTCGAACGTGAACAGCGAGTTGGAGCCGAGCCGCGTGATGGTGCTGTCCTCAAATTCGATCTCGGCTTGGGACTTCTGGCCGGTGCGCAACACGTCCGCGCCGCGCACAACATCCTTGGGTTTCGCTGGACGTTCAGCGCTGTTGGACGCTTGATAACGCACGTCGTTGTTGGTTTCGGTGACGGTTGCCTGGCCGAGCGGCTTGGCGTGAGCAGTGCCGAGAGGCCAGCCGCAGGCAAGGGCGATTGCGGTTAGCACCGCTGTAGCCAGATGCCGGTTGAGTTGATTGCTGAGGGGGGGGATGGTTCGTGTTTTCATGGTCATTCCACAGTTACACTCTTGGCAAGGTTGCGCGGCTTGTCCACGTCGCAGCCACGCAACACAGCTATATGATACGCCAACATTTGCATAGGCACAACCGTCAGCAACGGATAGAAGCAGTCCATCGTCGGGGGCACGTAAATGACATCGTCGGCCTTGCTGGCAATGTGCGTGTCGCCTTCGGTGGCGATGGCGATGACGGGTCCCTTGCGCGCTTTGATCTCCTCGATGTTGCTGAACGTTTTTTCGTAAACCGCATCGCGCGGGCAGATGAATACGCTGGGCACTTCCGGCGAGACGAGCGCGATGGGGTAGTTGAACTGCCGGCCGAGGAAGAGGAAATCCCTGGCGTGTTGATATTTTTCGGCGATCCGGCGGATCGAGTCGTTCTGTTTCAGCAGTTGCTGAATCTTGCCGGGAATGGCTTCCAGTTCGCGGAGGGCGGCCTGGCCTTGCATGGCTGAGAGGTGGCGGATGCGGCCCATATAGATCGCCAGCAGCGCCAGCACGGTGAGTTGGGCGACGTAGCTCTTGGTCGCCGCGACGCCGACTTCAGGGCCGGCGTGCGTGTAGACGCCACCGTCGGCTTCGCGCGCGATGGTGGAGCCGACGACGTTGACGATGGCGAGGGTCTTGTGGCCTTTGCGCCGGCTTTCGCGCAACGCCGCCAGGGTGTCGGCGGTTTCGCCGCTCTGGCTGATGACGAACACCAGCGTGTTTTTGTCCACCGGCGGGTTGCGGTAGCGGAATTCGGAAGCGTATTCGACCTCCGCCGGCACGCGGGCGAGTTCCTCGAACAGATACTCGCCGACCAGCGCCGCGTGCCACGCCGTGCCGCAGGCGCAGAAGACGACGCGGTCCACTTCACGCAGCTCGTTCGCGGTCATGTTCAGGCCGCCGAACCGCGAGGTGGATTCCTCATGGTTGATGCGGCCGCGCAGCGCGTTCTGGACGGCCTGCGGTTGCTCGAAGATCTCCTTGAGCATGAAGTGCGCAAACTCGCCTTTTTCGGCGGCGTCAGCGCTCCACTCGACGCGGCTGATCTGGCGGTTGACGGCGCCGTCGGTGAGACTGCTGATCTGGAAATCATCGCGTGTGACGACGGCGATGTCGAAATCGTTCAGATAGACCACGTCGCGCGTGTGGGCGACGATGGCGTTGATGTCGCTCGCGAGGAAGTTTTCGCCCTGGCCGACGCCGAGCACCAGCGGCGAGCCGCGTCGCGCGCCAACCAGAAGCCCTGGGTGGTCCCGGTGCATGACGGCGATGCCGTACGTGCCGGTGACTTCGCCGAGCGCGCTGCGGACGGCCTTGACGAGGCGCTCGTCGCCGTCGCTGGCAGGCAACTGATCGTAGTAATAGCCGGCCAACTGCGCGAGCACCTCGCTGTCGGTGTCGGAGCGGAAGGTATGGCCCAGC
This sequence comes from Verrucomicrobiota bacterium, assembly GCA_016235595.1. Lineage (GTDB taxonomy): Bacteria > Verrucomicrobiota > Verrucomicrobiia > CAIQCK01 > CAIQCK01 > CAIQCK01. Next base: position 135,596 of record JACRJX010000025.1, on the reverse strand, counting down.
TTGATGAGGCGTTGTTTGAGGGCGGTGTAGTTCTCAATGACGCCATTATGGACCAGCGCGAGCCGGCCGGACTGGTCGAAGTGCGGGTGCGCGTTGGCGTCGGTAGGCGGTCCGTGAGTCGCCCATCGCGTATGACAGATGCCGGTCGAACCGGGCAGGGGCGTGGCTGCCAGCGCGGGCGCGAGCCCTTCGTTGATCTTGCCGACGCGCTTGAGGGTGCGAAGCTGCCCGTCGGCGAGCGTGCTCATGCCCGCGGAATCGTAGCCGCGATATTCCAACCGCCGCAGTCCCTCCAACAGCAGAGGTTCGGCGGGCCTTTGACCAATGTAACCAACGATGCCACACATAGGGTAAAGTTTCTTCGGTAACGAAAGATTGCCTCTGACCGGATGACGGATATACTAACAGTCAGGTTCCTGCGAGACAAAAACCATGCGACCTCATAACCGATTCTATGGCAGCAGAAGCGTCCTGTCCGTCATCATGGGTGGCGGCCAGGGTCAGCGGCTTTATCCACTCACCAAGGAACGCGCCAAACCGGCTGTGCCGATCGCCGGCAACTACCGTCTCGTGGACGTGCCGGTGAGCAACTGCATCAACTCCGGCCTCAAACGCGTCTATGTGCTGACGCAATTCAATTCCGTTTCGCTCCATCGCCACATTCAGCAGAGTTACAAGTTCGATGCGTTCTCGGACGGCTTTGTGGACATCCTGGCCGCCCAGCAGACGCCGGAGCACGCGGGTTGGTATCAGGGCACCGCCGATGCCGTGCGGCAGAATTTCCGCCACCTCCTTTCGGCGGGCGGCGACCTGATCCTGATTCTCTCCGGCGACCAGCTTTACCGCATGGATTTCCGGCCGGTGCTGGAGCAGCACATCCAGCACGGCGCTGACATCACCATCGCCACGCTGCCTGTGCCGCGCAAGAGTGCCTCCGCGCTCGGCATCATGCAGGTCAACGCGGACAAACACATCGTCCGATTTGTGGAAAAGCCGAAGGACGAGAAAGTGCTCGAAGAACTGAAGATGAGCGGATCGTTGACGTCCGAGATGCACTTGAGCGCCGACACCGACCATTTTCTGGCCTCGATGGGCATCTACGTGTTCAACCGTGACGTGTTGATCAAGGAACTGGACAACGACAAGGCCGACTTCGGCAAACACATCATTCCCGACGCCATCAGCAAACGATCGGTCTTCGCCTATATCTTCAAAGGCTTCTGGGAAGACATCGGAACCGTGCGAAACTTTTTCGATGTGCATCTGGCGCTGGCCAGGCCCAAGCCGCCGTTCGATTTTTACGACGCGCACGCGCCGGTCTATACACACCCGCGCTTCCTGCCGGGGAGCATTGTTACCGACAGCCAGATTCACGAAACGATTGTGGCACCCGGTAGTGTCATCCATCCGTCTTCCATCCGTCACTGTGTGATCGGTGTTCGCTCCAGGATTGGCAAGGGATCGAAGCTGCATGAGGTCGTCATGATGGGCGCCGATTTCTATCAGGATGAATCGGAGATTCACACGGACGACCGGGAACACCTGCCGCACATCGGCATCGGCCAGGATTGCGTCATCGAGCGCGCCATCCTGGATAAGAACGTCCGCATTGGGGACGGGGTCCACATCAGCCCGGCCGGCAAGGAGGCGAATGTGGACCATCCGCTATACTGTATCCGCGACGGTATCGTCTGCATTCCCAAGAATTCCATCATCCCCTCCGGCACGAGGATTTGAGCCGGCGATCGATGCCATGAGGTCGGGGTTAACCCGCTTCCTTCGCCTACCGGATCAAGGGGATCGATGGCGAACAACAGGTATTCCGATGGGTGGGGGGGGAGAGCCTCTACCAGCGCAAAGCGACCTCCAACGCCTGGCCTTCTGTCACGTGCGCCGTCTCCGCGAGAACCAGCCGGACTTCGGTGCCGTCACGTTTCAGCGACACAGGGATGGCACGGTCGCCGACAGTCACCTTTGCCATGGGCTCCTTCGCGGTTGACGGAATTTCAAATACCAATGTCTGAAGCCGGAGTTTGCCGTGGCGCAACTCGATGCGTTCATGTTGTGCGTCACCCTCGCGTTTCTGCGCGAACAATCCCCAGCCTTCCGGAGCGGTGAAAAATGACCGGTGATCCGCCGGCTGCCAGCGCGGTTTGAAACCAAGCACGCCCGCGGGACCGTCGAGCACGAGTCCCTGGCTGGCGATTAGCAGCGACCACGAACTCAGGGCGCGCGCGTAAAACTTGCCGCACTCGAGCTCGTTGAACGGATTGCCCCCGGGGCCGGAGTTGAGTCCGTCGCGCCGCCGTCCGTCGTAACGGCTGCGCGCCATCTGGACGATGCGACGCGCGTCCTCGATCAGTCCCTCGAACACCATCAAGCCGGCGGTGGAGTATTCGATGCCGGTCCAGACTTCATCCGAGTAGAGCATGAACGGTTTGGGCCGGTCATTGTGTGGCCAGGTGCAGATGAGCAGCCCGCCTTCGTCGTCGGGAATATAGCGGCGCGGGTCTTGCTTGAAGCCGGCGAATTTCTCCCGGAAGTTGTGGCGCATGATGGCGTCGGCCGCTTTGCGCACGCGCTCGGGGGGATAGAGATAACCGAGACCGATTTGGTGCGCCCACCACTGGCCGAGCAACTGGTCGCTCGCGCAACCGTTATTGTAATCGCGGGCCGGTGGCATTTCTGGAATCTGGATGTAGTATTCGCCGTTCCAGAGTTTTGCGTTCTGATTCTTCATTCCGGCCTCGCGAACGGCGCGCCAGCGCGAAGCGGCCCCGGCGTCATTCATGACGAGTGCCAGTCTTTCCGCGGCGGCGAGCGCGGCGAGATACTGCGAGCCGATGAAGGTGTTCGCGCCAGTGACGGCGGTGTCGTAGGTATTCCACTGCTGGCCCGCTGGCACGCCGTCGTGGTCGGCGTCGTATTTCTCAATCAACCAGTCGGTGGCTTTCTTCAAGCCGGGCCAGATTTGTTTCAGGAACTTCCCGTCCGGGCTGAGTTGGTGTTCGCGGAGCGCCGCGACGATCACGGCACAGTGGCCGTCCGCAAACGCGCCATGCGGCGTGTGCTCACGATGGGATGTTTCGCCATCAGGATGGAGGTAGGTGATGAAGTTGGAGACGCGCAGGTTGCGACCGACTTCCGGGAACAGCCGCGCGTGGGACTGCGCGTAATTCCAGACGTGCGTGCAGTTAAGAGGACAGCAGCCGTAGCAGCCTTCGAAACCGGCGAAGTAGCCGTCCTCCGACCACCAGCAGGTCGGTCCGCGGAAGATGACCGACTGCGACGTCATCGCGTCGAGGAATTCCTCCGGCAGGTTCGACTGGTAGAGTGTCTCGTGATAGAGCCGTGTGCGCTGCCAGAGCGCGTCGGCATTGGAGGCGACGTGGCGCGCGACCGCGAGCGCGTCGGGCCAGCGTCGGGCGTAAAGATTCCCTTCGTGGTGGAACCGTTCGACGTTGGGGAAATGCCACGCCAGCACAAACGTCGCCGTGCGTTCTTCGCCGGGTTGGAGTTTGAGCGGCACGGTGAGCGCGGCGTTGAACGTCTCGCCGGCCGGACTCTCGCCGGAATCTTCGCCGGGTTTGAGACCGCTGACGATTTCGTCGCGCGAGGTCCAGCGCGGCGTGGCGACAGGCGATTCTGTAAGGCGGACACTCTTGTCCGCCTTCGTAGCTGCGCCGCGGACAGGAGTGTCCGCGTTACATACAGCGAGCGTCATCGTGCCCCAGCCGGGCGAGCAGGGTGCGATGCGTTCGCCGTCCTTGAGTGGCACGCCTCGCGCTGACGCGAACAATGCGGCGGCCCAACTCCACGGCAGGTTCTTCGCGAGCGCGAAGATGACGCGGCCTTTACCAAGCGGGCAGGAGATTAGCAACGGGTCGCCGTTCGGCGCGGTGACAAGCGCGCGGCAATCTTTCTCGCCATCGCGGAAAACTTGCAGTCGCGTGTAGCTCGTGACGTTCCATGGCCCGGCGGCGTCTTTCAGCGTTGCGCGAAACTCCGCGTCGAGCTTCGCGCTGCCGGCGGTGGAGAAGGGCAGGGCGATGGCGTCGGCGGCGGCGCGGACCGGCGAGTTGAGCGTCAGCACGGCTTCAGGCGGGATGTCGGCGAACACAATCTGGTCCACGTTGATGTGGCCCCAGCCGCCGGAGTGGCGGTCCACGATTTCGATGACGGCTTCCCTGCCTTTGAATTCGGCCACGTCCCAGCTCGCGGGCTCAAGTTGCTCGCGGTTCCTGCCGAGCGAGGTGCGGACGACCTTGCCGCCGACACGCAGGTTGATGCAGGTTTCGTCCTTGTGCTTGCCGCCACCGATGAGGAAACCGATGTAGCGTTTCTCGATCTTGAACTTCTTCGATGTGAGCGTGCCTTGCGGCTTGTCGTTCGGCAGGAAAGTGTTGACGAGCCGTTTGCCGGCAAAGCCGCTGACTTTTTGCTGGCCAGGCGCTGTGCCTTTCGCGGGTGCTTTGCCGAACGCTTCGCCAGTGACGGTCCAGCCGTCGTAGTTGTCTTTCTCAAAATCCTCGAACACGGTGAACTGGCGTTTCAGTTCGTCCGGGTTTCCGCGCAACGCGGCGAGGTTGGAGAAGAAAGCCGGTTGCACTCCCGACGCAACCACCACGCCGCCGGCGTCAGCGATGCGCTTCAGCGTTTCTGCGATGGGCGGCGAGAGCGCAGGCAGCTCTGAGAAGAAGTAAAGTTCCGGCCCCGGTATGACTTCACCGGTGCGGGCGCGCACTTTGACGGGGCAGGTCGGGACTGGCTCGACTGATTTCTCCATCGCGACGGCCACCATGCCCGGCTCGCGCACGATGCGGTTGCGGTTGCGGCCGTAGCCGGGAAATTTGACGCCTTTGACTCCGGCGCCACCGTTGCTGCCGATGGCATTCTGGCAGGCGCTGATGAGCGAAAGCTCGGCAGGCGCCGAGCCGGTGTTGTGCGCGGTGAATCGGAAGATGGCACAGGGGATCGAGGAGTTTGCAGTGTCGGTCGGGATGAGCGGATTGAATGCTTCCAGTCGCAGTGCGACGGGCAACGCCGGATCACTGAAGTCGAGCCGCGCGATGGGGTAGCCGCCCTCGTAGGTCAGCGACGCGACCGGCGCGAGCGGTTCTTCCGGCACGGTTTGGAGCACGCGGAGCACCGCCGGTTTGTCACCGCTCTTGATGCGCACGGCGAAGAAACTGTCGGGCACACGCGTCTCGCCGTGGTTGTTGAAAATCTGCCAGACGCCGAGCCGGCCTTGGCCGTCGAGCCAGACGGTGCCAGTGCCGATGCCACCGATGGGCATTGAGACGGCCTCGAGGTTCGCGCCGCGGTAGACGCGCGGCGGTGTCAGCGGATAACGCCACGACTTCGGCAGCTTCGGCGCGGTCAACGGCGCGGCAGGCGGGACGGCTGCGGTTTGTGCGCGGAGCAGTTCGCTGCCGGCGGCGAGCCCTGCGGTGCCGGCGGCAACAGTGTGGATGAACTTACGGCGGGTGAGTTCGGGTGGCAACGGTGGCCGGCAACGGCCGCCGCAACAGCAATTCTCGTCAGGCATGGTATTCTCCTTGCTGGTTTGAGACTGACCGATGGTGCCGGATTCACACCCGGAGTCAAGGCGTGCCTCTCACCATCAATCGCGGCGTGTGCCGGCTCAGCGTGCGATTCTTACGATCTCGACGTTATCAAACCACACGGCGCCGCTGTTGGCTTCCGAGTGGAAGATGGCGCGCAGCCAGCATGCGTTCGGTGGCGCGTTCGCTTCCACCGAAAGCTTTCTCCAGTCGCTGTCGGTTTTCACAACTTCACTTCTCGCATCGCTGACGGGTTGGTAGGCGGTGTCGTAGAACTGCAATGCGAACCAAGTCGCGCCCGTAGCTGCGCGCGTCTTGATCCATGTGGCGCCGCGATAAGTTTCACCTTTCTTTACCGGCACCGCGCGCCGCCATGTCTGACGCCACTCCAGACTTTTCTGCGGAGCCCAGAGGATCATCGCTGAGCGCTTGCCGGTCTTCACCGGTTTGTCCCAGTGCATGCCGGCGCGATACCACTCGGCGCGGCCAACGCGGTCGTTGAGGTCGAGCCAGCCGACATACCAGCCTTCTGGCGCGCGGTCGCCGTCGCCGGTCTCAAACGATGGGTTGAACACCAGATTGGTGTCCGGCGGGTTGGGCGTGGACGCGGGCAATGGACGCGGAGCCAGAGCGAACGCGCTGTGCAGCGCGTCGGCGCAGATACGGGCGCATTCGTTGGCACAATCGAGAGCGGCGGCCTCGTAGTCGGAGGGTTTCTCCGAGCGCAGTTTCGCCACCGCGCGAGTGACGGCGGCGGGAACCAGTTCCTTGGCGCAAAGACGCTTGGCTTCGTCGAGCGGCATGCCCACCTCCGCCAGCAATGGCCCAAGCCGCCCCTCGGTCATGGTCACCAGTTCGCGGACTCGTGCCGTCAATGCTGCGACCATCTCGCTTTGCGTTTGTCCCAACTGGCGCGGTTTGTATCCATCAATCCGGATGGCGCTGAGGTTCTTGGTGTGAAACGCGCGGTGAATGGGCTGGATGTGTGGAAAGGAGCCGCTGTCCTGGATGTAATGGAACATCGCACCGCCAAAACGCGCGGCGTCGGCAAGCCGGCCGGCCCGAAGCGATTCCACCATGTTTCCGAAACGAAGCGCGATGGCCTCCAGTGACTCCGGCGGGCGGTGCGGGTAACTCTTGCCCTTCTGCAAGACCGGGTCCCATCCGCAGTAGAACGAAATGTCCCACTCGCGACGGGTGTCGGGAAAGCGTGGCAGGCGAGGGTCGGCGTTGCCGCCACCCCATTCGCCATAGCAGGGCCAGTTCAAATCGGGAAATTCACAATACACCCGGGCCAGGGCGGCCGCTTCGGAGGCGATGGCGGCGCGATCGTCGGGCGGCAACACCTCGACCGCGGCCGCCGTGATCCGGTTGTGCTCGCCGCCCCAGCCGTAGGCGGATGCGAGTCCGAGGCAGGCTGTTGCCATTGCCACTGGAATGCGCAGGCACCGCAATGGCGAAGACGGCTGGCGACCCTCGCTGCGATTGTTGGCTTTGGGCATAAAGTCTCCTGGCTGGCTTGAAACTGACCCGATGGTGCGCAATCTTGGCTCGCAGTCAAGGAGACTTGACGGTGGCATAGGGGTGTCGGGGAAAGCATGATTGCCAAGGAATACCGCCTATGATAGTTTTCGACTAAATTGCGCCGAAAGGTTACGGTGTAACAGATTTATATGTTTAATAAGAATGATAGCAACCGAAAGCCAACACCGCCGGAAGGGCGTGATGGCCGGGTAAACGTTCGCGGAGTGGTGTTATTCTTCTGCGTGCTGACGTTTACCGGCGCACTTTGGGTTTTTCAAGCGGGGCGGGAACGGCCCGTGGTTGAGTTGAGCTACCCCGATTTCATGCAGAAGGTCGAGGCCGGTGAGATTACGGGTGGGGAGATCATTTACGGCACGGAACCCATGGTGCAGGACATCCGTGGCGAGATGCGCGTCAAGCCTGGCCCTGGCAAGGAAAAAGGGCTGATTCAGTTCCATCTCAAGCATCGCGTGACCGATATGTTGAGCGAGACGTTGGCCCAGAAGGGTTTTGCCCAGCGCAGCAGCAACACCGTGTTCACGCAGTTGTTGGTCAGCGTGATTCCCGTGGTGCTGTTCATCGCGTTGCTGTGGTTCGTCTTTTGGCGGCAATTCAAGTCCGCCGGCAAAGGCACACTCAGCTTCGGCAAGAGCCGCGCCCGGATGCTTTCGCGAGACCGCAACAAGGTCACGTTCAAGGACGTCGCGGGCATCAAGGAAGCCAAGGAAGAAATCTCTGAGATCGTGGATTTCCTGAAAGACCCGAAGAAGTTCCAGCGCCTCGGCGGACGCATTCCCAAAGGCGTGCTGATGACCGGCCCTCCCGGCACCGGCAAGACGTTGCTGGCCAAGGCCATTGCCGGCGAGGCGGACGTGCCGTTCTTCTCGATCAGCGGCAGCGATTTCGTGGAGATGTTCGTGGGTGTCGGCGCGAGCCGCGTGCGCGACATGTTCGAGCAGGGCCGCAAACACGCGCCGTGCCTCATCTTCATCGACGAGATTGACGCCGTCGGCCGCTCCCGTTTTTCCGGCATCGGCGGCGGCCACGACGAGCGCGAGCAGACGCTGAACCAGTTGCTCTCCGAAATGGACGGCTTCGACACCAGTGAGGGTGTCATCATCATTGCTGCGACCAACCGGCCCGACGTGCTCGACCCGGCGTTGCGCCGGCCGGGCCGCTTCGACCGCGAGATTGTTGTGGACATGCCCGACATCAACGAGCGCGAGCAGATCCTCAAAATCCACGTGCGCAGTGTGAAGCTCGCAAAAGAAGTGGACTTGGCGATCATCGCGCGCGGCACGCCCGGTTACAGTGGCGCCGACCTTGCCAATCTCGTTAACGAAGCCGCCCTCATTGCTGCCCGCGCCAACAAGAAAGCCGTCACAATGGAGGAGATGGAAGAAGCTCGCGACAAAGTGCGCTGGGGCCGCGAGCGCCGCAGCCGGTTGATGGATGACAAGGAAAAGAAGTGCACGGCCTACCATGAGGCCGGCCACGCGCTGGTTCAGGCGATTCTTGATGCCGGCGACTGTCCGGTCCACAAGGTCACGATCATTCCACGCGGCCAGTCGCTCGGCTCGACGATGTCTTTGCCGACGAAGGACAAATACACGCAAGGCAAGAAAGAACTGCTGATGCGCCTCGCCATGGTTATGGGCGGCCGCATTGCCGAAGAGATGATCCTTGGCGACATCACCAACGGCGCTTACGGCGACATCCGCTACGCCACCGCCATTGCGCGGAAGATGGTGTGCGAGTGGGGCATGAGCGAGAAGTTGGGCAATGTCCACTACGGCGTGGATGATGAGCAGCCCGTCTTTCTCGGCCGGGAGCTGGCCCGGCCGCAGAGTGTCAGCGAAGCCACCGCTCGTGTCATTGACGAGGAAGTTCGTCGCTTCACCGACGAGTCTTACGAGCAGGCCAAGAAACTGCTCAACGACAATAAGGACAAGCTGATCGCGCTGGGCGAAGCGTTGTTGGAATTCGAGACGTTGGACGGCGAGGAAGTCATGGAGATCGTGCGCACTGGCAAACTCAGCCGGCCGCACGAGTCCGGCGAGGACAAGAACGTTCCCCCGCCGATTGCTCCCGCGACCTCGGAGGAAAACAAAAGCGAGACTCCGCCGCTGCCCAATGCGCCAGACATCGGCAGTGCCCCGGCCAACGCGTAACCGGTTATCCCGGCCACCATCATGATCTGGCGCGGCCGGAATTTCTCGTTGGATTTCGCGGACGGTCGCAGCCGGCTGATGGGCATCCTGAACGTCACGCCTGACAGCTTCAGCGACGGCGGCAGTTTCATGGACCCGAAAGCCGCTGTGGCCCGCGCGTTGGCGATGATCGAGGCCGGCGCGTCAATGATTGACGTGGGAGGCGAGTCCTCCCGTCCCGGCTCCGCGCCCGTGCCTCTCGACGAGGAACTCCGCCGCGTCATCCCCGTCGTGGAGGAACTTGCGTCATACGCCGTGCGTCATGAGCCCCACGTCCTTATCTCGGTTGACACCACCAAGTCCGAAGTGGCCCGCCGTGCCCTCGAAGCCGGCGCGCACATCATCAACGACATCAGTGCTGGCCGCTTCGATTCGGCGATGCTTGCCACCATCGCACACGCTGGCGCCGGCGTGGTGTTGATGCACATGCAGGGCACGCCGCAAACGATGCAACTCGATCCCCGCTACGACGACGTCACAAACGAAGTCGTCGGTTTTCTCCGTGAGCGGCTGGCCGCTGCTGAAGCCGCGGGCATCGCTGCGGAACAGATCGCGGTGGATCCCGGCATCGGTTTTGGCAAGACTGTGGAGCACAACCTGACGTTGCTGGCGCGGCTCGATGCCGTGTGCGCGCTGGGCCGGCCTGTGCTTATTGGAGTCTCGCGCAAAAGCCTTATCACCAGGCTGCTCGGCCCGGACGGCGGAAATCCCGATGCTGTGCGGCACGGCTCCGTTGCGGCGGCGGTCTGGTCCGTCACTCGCGGCGCGAACATCGTCCGCGTCCACGACGTGGCGGAGACGGCACAGACGCTGCGCGTGATTGACGAATTCCGCCAAAGGTCGTAGGAAAAAGGAAACGATGAGCGATTCTACTCGCACCATGATGAAGTTGTTCGGCACCGACGGTGTTCGCGGCAAGGCGAACATCGAGCCGGTGACTGCTGAGACTGCCCTGAAACTAGGCCGCGCCGCCGCGCACGTTTTCCGAAATCAGAACGCGGTACCGGCCGAACGCGGTTCGTCGCGGCACAGGATCGTGATCGGCAAGGACACGCGCCTCTCCGGCTACATGCTGGAAACGGCGCTGACGAGCGGCATCCTCTCGATGGGCGTGGATGTGCTGCTGGTCGGCCCGCTGCCGACACCGGGCGTGGCCTATATCGCGCGCTCGTTGCGCGCCGACGCCGCCGTCGTGCTGACGGCGTCGCACAATCCCTACGACGACAACGGCATCAAGTTTTTCGACCGTGACGGTTACAAGCTCGACGCGGAAGTGGAGCGGCAGATCGAGGAACTGGTTTCCAGCGGCGCGATTGACAAAATCCGTCCCACGGCGGGCGCGATCGGCAAGGCAACACGCATTGACGACGCATTGGGGCGTTACATCGAATTCGTCAAGGGCAGTTTTCCTCGCGGCATGACGCTGGATGGCCTGCGCATCGTCGTGGATGCGGCCAATGGTGCGGGCTACAAGAGCTCGCCCTGTGTCCTGCGCGAACTCGGCGCGGAGTTGTTCACCTACAACACCACGCCCGACGGCCTGAATATCAACAAGGACTGTGGCAGCCTTCATCCCAGCGGCTTGCGCCAGGCGGTTATCGCGCATCGCGCGGACATTGGCATCGCTCACGACGGTGACGCCGACCGCGTCATCCTGTGCGACGAAAACGCCCGCCTCGTGGATGGTGACGAAATTCTTGCAGTGACCGGCGTGGACATGCTCAAGAAGGGCCAGCTTCGGAACAAGACGCTGGTGGCGACCTTGATGAGCAATGGCGGTTTGGACGAGGCGATTGCCAAGGCCGGCGGCAAAGTGGTTCGCACGCAGGTCGGCGACAAATTCGTCATTGATGAGATGTGCCGGCTCGACGCCAACGTGGGCGGCGAACAGAGCGGCCACATGATTTTCCGCGACTTCACGACCACCGGCGATGGGATCATCAGCGCGCTGCAAGTGCTCCGCGTCATGCGCGAGACCGGCAAGCCGCTCAGCGAACTCTGCCGCGTCATGCAGCGGTTTCCGCAGGTCATGCTGAACATCAAGGTCGGCTCCAAGCCGCCGTTGGAGTCGCTGGCCGGCGCGCAGGACGCGATCAACGAGGCGAAGACCGCGCTCGGCGATACAGGCAGCGTCATCGTGCGTTACTCCGGCACCGAGCCACTCTGCCGCGTCACGGTGGAAGGCCGCGACCGAGCTGTCATCGATCGGCAAGCCCAGCGCATCGCCGACGTGATCCAGAAGCAGATCGGCGCGGCGTAGGCTGCAAAGTAGGACAGGCGGGACGCCTATGCTACTTGCTCTTCGCGATTGCTTTTGGCGTGGCGGCGCGCTACGAAATCACTGCATGAAGAACATTCGACTCTCCTTGGGCGCGGCGCTGACGTTGGTGTGTGCCGCGGCAATCATGGCGCAAGCGGCGGACTCTGCCGGCAAACGCGTATCCCTTTTCGACGGCAAGACGCTCGCCGGTTGGACGCTGGTGACGTGCGAAGCGTGTGTGGACAATGGCGACATGTTCATCAAGGAAGGCAACGGCCTTGTCCAGACCGCGCGCAAATACGGCGACTTCGTCTTCGAGTTCGAGTGGAAGGCGCTCAAGTCCGAGAAATGGGACAGCGGCATCTATTTTCGTTACGACACCATTCCGCCCAAGCGCCCGTGGCCGGCGCGCTATCAGGCGAACTTGCGGCAGGGTGATGAAGGCAACGTCGGCGGTCTGAAAGGCGCCAAGAGCCAGGGACTGATCAAGCCCGGCGAATGGAATTGTTTCAAGCTGACGGTGCGGGGCACTCAAGCGGAGCTTGAGATCAACGGCAAGCCCGCGTGGAAGGCCGACGGTCTCGAAGGCCCCAAGGAAGGCTACATCGGCGTACAGGCTGAGGTCCCCGGCGGTGGCCAGCACCGATTCCGCAACATCTACATCACCGAGTTGAAGTAGCTTGACCGCGGCGTAACCAACGCCGAGTAGGGCAGGCATCTCGCCTGTACCAATTGATCAAGAGCGGACGGCAGGACGCCTGTCCTACGTTAGCCCGCAGTTGCAACCGCGCGCGCGTGCCGCTACTGTTTGCGGGCTATCCAAGGATATGAAACCGCACAACCTTTTCAACTCGTTGCAGACCTTCGATACCGGCGCTGGCCGGAAGGGGCTTTTCTACTCGCTGCCAGCGCTCGAAGCCGCAGGCGTCGGGCCGGTTTCGAAGCTGCCCGTCAGCATCCGCATCGTGCTTGAGTCGGTCCTGCGAAACGTGGACGGCAGGAAGGTCACCGAGCGCGACGTGCGCACGCTCGCCAACTGGAACGCGAAGTCGCCCGCGCCGGAGGAGATTCCGTTCGTCGTCGCGCGGATCGTGTTGCAGGACTTCACGGGCGTGCCGTTGCTGGTGGATTTGGCAGCGATGCGCTCGGCGGTGGCCCGGCTCGGCAAGAACCCGAGGATGATCGAGCCGCTGGTGCCGGTGGATCTGGTTGTGGACCACTCGGTGCAGGTGGATTTTTACGGCACGGCGCAAGCGCTGCAACTGAATCTCGATATGGAGTTCAGGCGCAACCGCGAGCGTTACCAGTTCCTGAAGTGGGGCCAGCAGGCGTTCGACACGTTCAAGGTCGTCCCGCCCGGCATCGGCATCATTCATCAGGTGAACCTCGAGTATCTCGCGAAGGGCGTTCGTGCTTTCCCACCTCCCGGTTCCCAGATTCCGCCTTCCGTCTACTATCCCGACACGCTCGTCGGCACCGATTCGCACACGACGATGATCAACGGTCTCGGCATCGTCGGCTGGGGCGTTGGCGGCATCGAGGCGGAGGCGGGCATGCTCGGCCAGCCGGTCTATTTCCTGACGCCCGAAGTCGTGGGCGTCCACATGACCGGCGCGTTGCGCGAGGGAGTCACGGCGACGGACGCGGCGCTGCACGTCACGCAGATGCTTCGCAAGGCCAAGGTCGTGGGCAAGTTTGTCGAATACTACGGCGAGGGAGCCGCGAGCCTGCCGCTGGCCGACCGCGCCATCATCGCCAACATGGCCCCTGAATACGGCGCCACGATGGGCTTCTTCCCGGTTGACCAGGAGACCATTGCCTACATGCGGGCCACCGGCCGCACCGAGCACCGTTGCACCGAGTTTGAGAATTATTATCGCGCGCAAAACATGTTCGGCATCCCACGCAAGGGCGACATCAACTACAGCGTGGACCTCGAACTCAATCTTGCCGAGGTTCAGCCGAGCGTTGCCGGACCGAGGCGACCGCAGGACCGCATCGAATTGCCGGCGTTGAAGGACACGTTCGCCAGCCTCCTCAAGAAGCCGGTGGCCGAGGGCGGCTACGGCAAGTCCGCTGCCGACCTGCAACAACGCGTCCAAGTCAAGAGTACCCGGCCCGGTCCGGGCGCTTTCGATCACTCCTACGGCCACGTCAATATCGCGGGAGCGAGCGAGTCGGAGATGCGCGACCAGCATCCCGCGCCGGGCGAGGCGAAGGAACTGCCGCCGTGGGCGTTCGATGACTTCGATGCGGAAATCGGCCACGGCAGCGTGCTCATCGCTTCCATTACCAGTTGCACCAATACCAGCAACCCGGGCGTCATGCTCGCCGCCGGCCTCCTCGCGAAGAAGGCCGTCGAACGCGGCCTGCGCGTCAATCCCGCTGTCAAAACCTCGCTCGCGCCCGGCTCGCGCGTCGTCTCCGACTATCTGGAGCGCGCCGGACTGCAATCGTATCTCAACCAACTCGGCTTCAACCTCGTCGGCTACGGCTGCGCCACCTGCATCGGCAACTCCGGCCCGCTCGCGCCGGCTGTCGAGGAGGCGGTCGTCAAGAACGACCTCGTCGCCGCCAGCGTGCTTTCCGGCAACCGCAACTTCGAGGCGCGCATTCATCAGAACATCAAGGCCAACTTCCTGATGTCGCCGCCGCTAGTGATCGCATTCGCCCTTGCCGGCCGCGTGGACGTGGATTTGACGCGCGAGCCGATCGGCAAGGGCCGCGACGGCCGCGACGTGTTTCTGCGCGACATCTGGCCGACGCTGGCCGAAGTCAACGCCCTGATGCATTCGGCGCTGAGCGCTGAGACGTTCCGCCAGCTCTACAGGGATTTCGCCTCGCAGAACCCGAAGTGGAATGAAGTGCCGTCGTCGGTCGGGCATGTCTATCAGTGGGACACCAAGAGCACCTACATCCAGGAGCCGCCGTTCTTCGCGAACTTTTCGATGAAACCCGGCAACATCGCGGAAATCCGTGGTGCGCGCTCTCTCGGCATCTTTGGCGACTCGGTGACCACGGACCATATTTCGCCCGCTGGCTCAATTAAGAAGACCTCGCCCGCGGGCCAGTATCTCGTTGCCAACGGCGTCGCCCCGGAGGATTTCAACAGCTACGGGTCGCGTCGCGGCAACGACCGCGTCATGACACGCGGCACCTTCGCCAACGTGCGCATCAAAAACCTGATGGTGCCCGGCGTCGAGGGCGGTGTTACCAAACACCAGCCCGGCGGTGAGGTGATGCCCATTTACGACGCGGCGATGAAATACCAGCAGGCGGGCGTGCCGCTCGTGATCCTCGCCGGCGCGGAATACGGCACCGGCAGCTCGCGCGACTGGGCCGCGAAGGGCACCCACCTCCTCGGCGTGCGCGCAGTCATCGCCACCAGCTTCGAGCGCATCCATCGCAGCAACCTCATCGGCATGGGCGTGCTGCCGTGCCAGTTCAAGGAAGGCGCCAGCGCCCAGACACTCAAGCTCGACGGCTCCGAGACGTTCTCCATCCTCGGCCTCGACGACGCCATCAAGCCGCGCCAGGACCTGACGTTGGAGATCAAGCGCGCCAGCGGCCAGACCGAGAGCGTGCCGGTGACGCTGCGGATAGACACGCCTATCGAAGTGGACTACTACCGCCACGGCGGCATCCTGCCGTTCGTGCTACGACAACTGGTAGCCAAGGCGTAGAGCCGTAGAGTGTTCTCGCGCATCTTCTCCATTGCTACGCCTGTCTTCCACGGGGCGATTTGAAGTGTCGGTCGCGTTTGGATTCGCCGGGGAATATGGAAGGAGCCTCAGTGCCCCGATGGCAGTAGTGAAGTTGCCGGATCGCTCGTGCGGAGTCGGGACAAACGCGGTCTCCTTGCCACTCCGCCGCCGTCTCGTGTGAGGTTGGCAATCTCCGTGCTACTCGCTCTTGCCGACGCTGACCTGCGTTACGCGGGGCAGGGAGCTGCCCGGCTTGGTGGTGAAGACCACGGATACGGCGTCGCCCTTTTGCAGGTCCTTCAACTCGCACGTCTTGCCGTCGCGAACGACTTTCGCTTCGGGCTTGATCGTGAAGCTGATGGTGCGACCACTGGTCCTGCCGGCCGTTCCCCTGGCGGATTTGACGATGACATTGTTGGCGGTCACACTGACCACCTCGCCTTGGAACGGACTGCGAATCCGCCCCACGGCGTTGGGGTCCACGCCTCACCCACCCACGGCCGGACGCGTGAACGCCCACAAGAGCGCCACCGCCGCGACCCACACTGTTGCTGTCGATGCTTTCATGCAACGTCTCCTATTGTGTTGGCCGATGGCCAACGCTCCGAATACTACCAGTCTTCTTCCCGCCGCGCAATCCGGTTTGATGGAGCCGGCGCGATTCGAAGTGTCGGTCGCGTTTGGGTTGGCCGGGGAATGTGGGAGGGACCTGAGTGCTTCGATGGCAGTGGTGAAGTTGGCGGATCGGCCGTGCGGAGTCGGGGCGCTAAGGCCCCTCCTACATTCAGAACCTGCCCCGCCTGCGTTTAGTGCATCATCTCTTCGAGCGTCTTGCGGTCGGTGCCGAGGAGGTGCGCTTCGCTCAACACCTTGTCCCGCTTTGCCAGATGCAGCCGCAGCGTGCCTGACGAAAACGTCGACTGCCGGTGCAGTTGATCCAGGCTGATCATGTAATCAACCATCGCCGTCTTCAGCTCCCGCGTCTTCGGATGCAGCCGGAATTGCAGCCAGTTCAGCCGGTCCATCGCCGCCTTGAACGCCCCGCTCGGCACCTTGTCGAAATAATACCGCTTCGATTTCTCCGGCTCCTTGTAGTCCGAGAACAGGAACCCCAGCAACGGTCCCGGCGCCGCCCAAATCTCATCCAGCGACCCGCCCAGGCTCAGCGTCGCCGGCAACTGGTTGTTCGCCACCCGCAGCATGTACTCCGCCGACGAATGATTCGGCGCAAGCTGCAACACTTGCCGCAATGTCTGGACGATCGCCGGGTTGCGCAGCGCATACACCGTCGCGTTCTGGCTGAGCGACCACTGCACCTGCCCGAACAAGTCCAACGCCTTGGTCAGATTGGGCGCGCGGTTCACGCGAGCCACCGCCGCCGCATCGTCCAGCGTCGCGATGGAGAGGATTTGCATGCTCCAGAGCATCGCGGGCGAGTAAAGGACGGCGAGATCGTTGAGGTTCTCCTCATTTGCCTCAGGGATGGCGACGATCCGGCACTTGTCCAGCAACGCGCCGCGCAGTTTCTCGGCCACTGCGCCGACCTCGCGAATCTTGCCGTCCACAGTCACATCGCCAGTCATGGCGAAGCCGGGATCAATCTGCATGCCGTCCAGCAGCGACAGCAGCAGCACCGAGAACGCGCCGCCCGCGGAGCCGCCAGCCTGTTTGGTGTATTTGTTGGAATAGCTGAATCGAATCTTATGGCCCGCCTGCCAGACCGGATGACGGACCTTGAGCAACCGCTCCGCCTCCTCCATTGAGATTTGCGTGTCCTTGGCGACATCCGTGACAAAGTCGCAGATGGTTTCGCGGTCGTTGCTGACGCGCTCGGCAGTGGCGATGATGTCCTGCACGCCTCCGACGCGCAGCCCGGCGTCAGTGCGGACGACGTAGAGACCTTTGATGCTGCTTTGGTTGCGCGCGAACTTCCTGGCGTCCTTCTGCATCTCCTTATCCGCGACGCCTGCGACGGCCGGTTTCTTCTCTTCGGTTCCGGGTCGAGCAATGGAAGGAATTTGACCCAAAGACTCGCCGCTGCCGTCGGGCACGCCGCAACAGACGCGGAAACCATAGTAACTGGCCGAGTACGAAGATAAGTATCCGTATCGGTAGGCGCACCGAACGCGGCTAAGAGGATTGCGGAAGCATCCACCTCGCAGATTATGAATACCTGGCCTGCCTCTAAAGAACTCGCCGTGCGGTCTGGTCTCGTCGAAATCATCCAGACACCATTCAGTCACGTTGCCCAACATGTCCGCCAAACCGAACCCATTCCGACCACGGGGACCAAAATGATCGACTGGCGACACAAACTCGAAGCCAGACTGTGGTCCCTTGATGTTGCAGCGGCGTTCCGCGCCCTCGGTTGAGTCACCCCACCAGAACTTGGTTTGTTTTCCGGCACGGCACGCATACTCCCATTCCGCTTCTGTCGGTAGCCGGCAAATCATTTCCGCCGACAATTTGTTTGCCTTCTTCTCTTTCTCAGTCAACCACTCGCAGAAAGCAGACGCATCGTTCCAACTGATACAGCTTACTGGGTGGTTTTGCTTGAGTTTGAATCCGAAGTTTGGGTCTTTCCAGTTTGCACCCTTGACCAGTCCCCATGTTCTTCTGTCGCGATTGCAGGTTATTGACTCGCCCTTTTTTTCGCCGTCAGTGACGTGGCTAGTGGCTTCTACGAACGACTTCCATTGTCCAACTGTTACTTCCATCCTGCCCATCCAGAAGCCTTGTCTGATTGCGACTTTGTAAAGCTGATCACTCTCACGTTTGGTTTCTTTGGAATCACAGCCGTTGGCGAGAGCCCACTCTCGTTCCTCAGGCGTGCTGCCCATCATGAACTCGCCGGCCGGTATCCAAACCAGTTCCATGCCGGTGGACGTGGTCATGGTTTTTTCTTGGGCGAAGAGGACGGCGGCGGGATTGGACAGCAGCAGCGCGGCTGCGAAGGCGGAAAGTCTGACTCGGTTCATAATTTCCTCCGTGGATTTGTGAGGACGACTATGCCGCACGAGTGAGAAGAGGACAAGAAAGATGTAATTTTCGAAACAGCGATTTTCGGATTGTGTGCGCAGTGTGTTTCACCGTTCAATGGAGAGGAAGTTGAGACTGTGAAACAACCCACACCACATCATCATTTGCCGGCCCTCGTGGCCCGTGTCATCGCAGAGGCGAGTCGCACCAAGCCTGCGGACGACGTGCCGGCACGTTTGGGTTCGCCGGGAATGTGGGGCCTCAGTGCCCCGATGGCAGTAGTGAAGTTGCCGGACTGTCCGTGCGGAGTCGAGGTGCTGAGGCCCCACATTCAGAACCTGCCCCGCCTGCGTTTAGTGCATCATCTCTTCCAGCGTCTTGCGGTCGGTGCCGAGGAGGTGGGCTTCGCTCAACACCTTGTCACGCTTCGCCAGATGCAGCCGCAGCGTGCCTGACGAAAACGCCGACTGCCGGTGCAGTTGGTCCAGGCTGATCATGTAATCAACCATCGCCGTCTTCAGCTCCCGCGTCTTCGGATGCAGACGAAATTGCAGCCAGTTCAGCCGGTCCATCGCCGCTTTGAACGCCCCGCTCGGCACCTTCTCGAAATAATACCGCTTCGACTTCTCCGGCTCCTTGTAGTCCGAGAATAGGAATCCCAGCAACGGCCCCGGCGCCGCCCAAATCTCATCCAGCGATCCGCCCAGGCTCAGCGTCACCGGCAACTGGTTGTTCGCCACCCGCAGCATGTATTCCGCCGATGAATGATTTGGCGCAAGCTGCAACACTTGCCGCAATGTCTGGACGACCGCCGGGTTGCGCAACGCATACACCGTTGCGCCTGTGGGCAGCGACCGCTGCACCTGGCCGAACAATTCCATCGCCTTGGCCAGATTCGGCGCGCGATCCGTGCGAGCCACCGCCACTGCATCGTCCAGCGTCGTGATGGAGAGGATTTGCATGCTCCAGAGCATCGCGGGCGAGTAAAGAACAACCAGATCGTTGAGGTTTTCCTCATTCGCCTCCGGGATGGCGACGACCCGGCACTTGTCCAGCAACGCGCCGCGCAGTTTCTCCGCCACCGCGCCGACTTCGCGAATCTTCCCGTCCACGGTCACATCGCCGGTCATGGCGAAGCCGGGGTCGATCTGCATTCCATCCAGCAGCGACAGCAGCAGCACCGAGAACGCCCCGCCAGCCGAGCCGCCGGCCTGTTTAGTGTATTTGTTGGAGTAGCTGAAGCGAATCTTGCAACCCGCCTGCCAGACCGGATGGCGAACCTTGAGCAACCGCTCCGCCTCCTCCATCGAGATCTGGGTGTCCTTGGCTACATCGCTGACGAAATCGCAGATGGTTTCGCGGTCGCTGCTGACGCGCTCGGCAGTTGCGATGATGTCCTGCGCGCCGCCGACGCGCAGCCCGGCGTCAGTGCGGACAACGTAGAGACCCTTGATGCTGCTTTGGTTGCGCGCAAACTGTTTCGCGTCCTTTTGCGCTGTCATGTCAGCTTTCTCCGCCACTCTGGGCGGAACGGGTGCCGCGGTGGCGGTGCTTGTTACTGAGACGTTCGCTCCTTTCCAGAACTCGTCCGCGGGTTGACCGTTGATGGTCTGCAACGAAGAAATGGACTGTAGTACCCTTGCATTCTGCTTTGCCGTGTTGGCGTCGCACCGGAGAATGCGCAGCGGCATTCCTTCCAGAGGGGAGAAATCGGTAACCTCCGTTTTATCGCAATACAACTCCTTGATCTGCATGCCCTTCAGAGGCGATAAGTCCCGAACCTTGGTGGACGCGCAATTAAGCCACTCAATCGGCATTCCCGCCAACGGTGAAAGGTCGCTGACCGGATTCAACCAGAGAGTCAATTTCTCCAGTTTTAGCCCTTTGAGGGATGAAATGTCGCTCGTGTGACCATGTCCGACAACAAGTATCTTCAAATGCGCCAAAGCACGAATCGGCGATATATCTTTCAATTCCGAACTGGGAGATAGTGTGAACTCCGTTACTTGGCCGTTTTCAATGCGGTGAGTCTCCGTGCTCGTCAGCCCGGGGTTGATGTGCTTGAGCTTCGTCATCACACGAGCGATTTGCTTCTCAGCCGGCAAAGCGGCTACTCCTTGGACAAATGTATCTGCTGATATAGCTTCGCCCATCGACAGTTTGGATAGCAACAACGCGACGACGAAAACAGATAGACTGACTCGGTTCATTGTTTCCTCCGTGGGTTTGTGGACAAGACTATGCCGCGCGAATGAGAAGAGGACAAGGAAGATGTAATTCTCGAAACAGTGATTTTCGGATTGTGGGAGCAGAGTGTTTCAACGTTCAATGGAGGAGAATTTGAAACTGTGAAACAACGCACACCACATCATCATTTGCCGGCCCTCGTGGCCCGGGTCATCGCAGGGGCGAGCCGCACCAAGCCCGCAGACGACGTGCTTCGCGCGACGTTGCGGACGGCGGGTGGACTGATGGCCGCCGAATCGCGCGAGGTTAGTCGCGCGGTGTTTGCCTATTATCGCTGGTTCGGCTGGTTGGACCAGACGTTGCCAGTCGAGGAACAGGTGGAGGGGGCGCTGGAGATGGCGCGGCGTTTCGGCGATACGCCGGAGCGGTTTTTTGGCGACGAACTGCTGGCGCACGCGGTGCCGGCGTGGGCGCGCGAGGAGCTGGATGTCACGCCGGAGTGGGCCGCCGCCATCCAGGATGAGCCGGTGCTTTGGCTGCGGGCGCGGTGCGGACAAGGCGAGAAGCTGTCGAAGCGGCTTGGCGCCGGCGCTGTTCATGCGCGGACCGAGGCAGCGACGACGGGACAGTTCACGTTGCCGGACGCGTTGCTCTATGATGGGACGAGGGATTTGTTTCAAACGGCGGAGTTCCACGAAGGCGCGTTTGAAATCCAGGACATTGCTTCACAGGCGGTCGGTCTGGTGTGCGATCCGAAGCCGGGCGAGACGTGGTGGGACACCTGCGCCGGCGAAGGCGGCAAGACGCTGCATCTCTCCGACTTGATGCAGAACAAGGGGCTCATCTGGGCCAGCGACCGCGCGGCGTGGCGGCTGAAGAAGCTCAAGCTACGCGCGGGACGGGCGAAGTGTTTCAATTATCGCGCGGCGTTGTGGGATGGCGGCGAGCGGTTGCCGACGCGGACGAAGTTTGACGGCGTGCTGGTGGACGCGCCGTGCAGCGGCACGGGCACGTGGCAGCGGAATCCTCACGCGCGTTGGACGACGACGCTGGAGGATGTGCGCGAGTTGGCGGAAGTGCAGAAGCGGTTGCTGGCGAACGTCGCGCCCGCGGTGAAGCCCTGCAGCCGGCTCATCTACTCTGTGTGCACGCTGGCGCGGTCGGAGACGAGCGCGGTGGCAGAGCAGTTTTCCAAAAACCACCCGGAGTTTGCGCCGCTGCCTCTGGCGAATCCATTCCAACCGTCGACGCCGCCGGCGCCGCAGCTCTGGTTGTGGCCACAGGACACGGGTGGCAACGGGATGTTCGTGGCCGCATGGCGGCGCGCGAAGGTTTGAGCGTCGTTCCTGTCAGGGCGACACTCAGCGGCCGAGCAGCGCGTCCACGCGTTTGTCGAACTTCTGCTGGAGCGCGGTCTGAACTTCTCTTTCCTTCTTCGCCACGAAGATGGCGTCAACGGAATCAAACTCCCCGGACGGCTTCAGAAGGCGTTTGACCTCCTCGGCGTAGATGGCGCGCAGCATTTGGTCCACCGACTGTTTCTTGGCGTCGGCGGCGGCTTGAAGTTTCGGGCGCTCGCGGAGGCTGACGTTGGCGGTGGCGGTGAGCCGCTTTCGGTTCTTGGCGTCGAAGTTTACACGCAGGTTCGCGCCACCGGGAACGTCGAGCCACGCCTGCTGCGCTTTGGCGATCTGCGCGTTGTCGAAACCGAAGACGCGCAGGATGGTGGCTGCCATCAACTGGTCGCCGTCGGGATTCATGTGGACGCCGTCGCTGGTGAGCATGCGGCCCGGTTTGCCACTGCCGCCCGCCTTGATCTGCTGCTGGAACGTGGTGTTGAGGTCGGCGAGCAGGCATTTCTTCTCCGTCGCGAGCGTGCGCAGGAAGTTGTTGTAGGGGGCGAGTTTCTTGTTGTTGTCGTTGTCGATTTCCTCACCGATGACGGTGGCGGTGAGGATCATGACCTTGACGCCGGCGGCTTGGGCTTTGTCCACGATGGCGGTGATGTTGGCCTTGTAGGTGCCCTTGGCGGGTTCGCCCGGCCGCAGTTCGTATTTGCCGGCGGCAGCCCGGGCGTCGTCGAGCGGCACGCCCTTGTCTCCATGCCAGACATCGTTGACGCCGCAGCTCAACGTCATCCAGTCGGGCGTCTTGCTGAGCACGTCGCGGTCGAGGCGTTCGAGCATCTGGTTGGACTTGTGTCCGCTGATGCCGGCGCCAATGCCTTCAATCTTCATTCCGTTGGCAGCAAGTCCGGCGATGACGAGCTTCGAGTAACCGCCAGGATTTCCCCAGCCGGCGGCGGTGATGGAGTCGCCGAGAAAGGCGAGTTTCTGTCCGTTCTTGATGGCGATATCCGCCGCGGGCAGGGCGGTTGCGCCGGCGAATGCCAGCGCGACAAAAAGGGCGGCGATACGGACAGGGCGGCAGTTGTTCTTCATGGGGTCTCTCTGGCTCCGCTTACGGTTTCGGCAGGGCGGCTTCGATGCTGGCGACAACCTGTTTGGCAAGCACCTTCGAGCCGTCGTCGGTGAAATGGACATTGGCGGGGCGCTGGATTGCTGAGAGTTGCGGCAGGGCGAACGCGTAGAGGTCGTCAATCGCAACGCCGTTCTCACTCATGATTTTCTTGGCGACGGCGTTATAGGCAATCACATCGGCATTCTTGCGTGGCGGTTTCATTTCGGCGTCGGGGACCGGCGTGGTGGCGCACCAAATCAACTTTGCGCCGGTGGCTTTGAGTTGCTTGACCAGTTCGCAGAGGTTCTTCTCGTAGTCGGCCAACGGCACCTGTTGTTTGCCGTCGTCCATGGACTTGAGATCGTGCAGGCCCCAGTTGAAATGGATCACGTCCCACTTGCCGTCACCAATCCAACTCTTGAGTTGCTTCAAGCCGTTGATCGTTGGACCGCCGTTGGTGGGGATGCGGTGGAGGTTGGCCTTGCCTTTGAGCAGTTCACGCACGGGCAAAGTATAACCGATGGAAATCGAGTCGCCGATGAGCAGCACGCGTGGCAGTTTCGGGTCGTCGGTGATGGGTGCGAAGGCTGGAATGGCCTTTCGGGGCTTCGCAGGGGCGGATTTCTTTGCGTCGGCGGCCTCTGTGGCGACCAAGGCGAACACGAGCATCGTGGTGATGATATGGAGTTTCATTTGATTTCCTGTGCCAGCACTTTGTAGAGATAATCGCCAACCTTCTCAGCCCACATCTTGCCGTGCGCGACGGTGCCCTTGAGGTTGAGGTGGATGCCTCTCCCCCCGGTGTCGCGGTAGTTGCTGGTGAGCGTGTCGGTGTCAGGACCTTGGAGTGCAATGCCACGATCCCAAAGTTTCTTCTGTGCCGAGCGGGTCGTCTCGGAGAAAGGCCGTTCGGGGCTGAGATAGGAAACGTGCGCGACGAACCACGGGAACTGCCAGCCGGCGGCGTCGGTTGAAGCGTGGATGACGTCGGTCAGATTCTGGGCGTAGTCCTCGGGCTTGCCGCCGACATCGGCCTCGCCCTGATGCCAGAGCAGGGCGCGGAAACCGTTGGGCCCGAGTTGGAGGATGCGTGTCATCATCCAGTTGTGCAGTTCACCGCCGGGCTTCCATGCGAAAACGCTCGTGCCGCCGTGGCCGGTCACAGCTACACCGATGGGCACGCGGAACCGGGCATACATCGCGTCGCCGAACGTCGGCCAGAAACTGCCGCGTTGCGTTTTGTCATGCACACCCGGTTGCGGATCGTCCGCCAGTTGCCAGAGGCGGCCGCTGAACGAAGCAACCATCCCGGACGTTTGCACCGTGCGTTCCTCGCCGCTGTTGGTGACGTTGGACTGGCCTGCGCCGACGAAGACTTCACCGACGCCGACCTTGTCCACGCCGCCTTTGGCCACCGGCTGGTTTTCCTTGAGCACGCGGACCTGGAGATCATACCACCCGCCGGCGGGCACCGGCATTTCCAGGTAGAAACTTCGTGTTTGTTTTTCCATCGGCACCGGTTGCCACCGGTCTGGCAGCCATTTCCCTTCCAAGGACTTGCCACTGAGCCGCACCTCGACGGTGTCGCATTCGGGCTTGACCCGGCCGCTGACGATGATGCGTCCGCGGAACCGTGACTGGCGCTGGAAAACCTGGAAGTTTTTCGGCGACAACAATGTCAGGTCCTGTTCGACCTCCTCAACTGCCGGTGACGCCAAACCCATCTTGATGGCTTCGGTCTCGGAAGCCGTTCCGATCTTGAATGTAATCTGCCGTTTCTCCCGCGGGCTTAGCGCCGCGTCCCACATCATGCAACCCCGCCACGGTCCCCAGAACCTCGTGCCACCGTCAATCTCCAGCCGTGTCTTGTCACGGAACCAGATGGATTTGGGGCCTTCTTGGGCCAGCACCGTGCCGCGAACTTCACCCTTGTCCGCGCTGACCTCGGGATTGAAAACGATGAAGAACTTCATCGGTTCCGATGTGTTGTTCTCCACCGACCACACCATCGACTCTGCGGCGAACTCATACCGGATCGTCGCGCGATCATTTCTGGCTACGAGCACGTTCTCGGCGGGCTGCTCGATCTTCGTCAGCTTCAACGGTTCGCCCTGGTGAAAATAACTGCCGCGCGAAGAGCCGACGTCGGCCTTGAAAAACTCCAGGCCGCCGATGAGGAGGTTGGTGAGGCATCCGTCGTCGGCAATGATGGCTTCATACCGGGCGGCGATCACGTGGTGAGCGTCCGCTTCGCGTCTGATGGAAACGTCCGAGGCGCTGGCAGCAGAGACAGCGGCGAGCCAGCCAAGCAGATAGAGTGAAGACTGCCAACACGTTCTCATGATCACCGCGGAAACAATGGCGTCGCGACGCTGCGGGCGCAAGCGTTTCTTGAAACTGCTTGGCGCTGGCGGCAGGGCCGGCATGCGGCTACACTGGGTCCGCTCGGAATACCATGTTGGAAAGTGTGCGCCAAACAATCCTGGAGAGGCAGTTGCTCGCGCGTGGCGAGCGGCTGCTCGTTGGCGTATCGGGCGGGCCGGACTCGGTGGTGTTGCTGGACGTGCTGGTGGCGCTTGCGCCGGAGTTCGGTTGGAAACTGCACGTCGCTCACTTCAACCATCAATTGCGTGGTTCCGACGCCGACGCGGATGAGGCGTTTGTGCGCGAACTGGCTGCCGGCTACGGTCTGGCATTCACCTCAGGGAAGGGCGACGTGCGGGCGTTTGCGGCTGAGCATGGACATTCCATCGAAGATGCCGCGCGACGGTTGCGCCACGGTTTCTTCCAGGACACCGCCCGCGTGTTGGGTTTGGCGAAGCTGGCGCTGGGTCATACCGCCGACGATCAAGTGGAGACGCTGTTGCAGCGGTTGCTGCGAGGCGCTGGCACGCGCGGACTGGCGGCGATCCATGCGTCGAACCGGCTGGGAACGATCACGGTCGCGCGGCCGTTGCTGGACGTGTGGAAGGTCGAGGTGCTCGGCTACGCGCAGCAACGCGGATTGAAATTTCATCAGGACGCGAGCAACTGGGATCCGCAGTTCCAACGCAACAAGATTCGCCACGAGTTGATTCCCGCATTGGAGCGCGATTACAACCCGGCGCTCAAGACGCTGCTCCATCAGACCGCCGAGATGCTTGCTGCCGAGGACGAGTGGCTTGATGCGGAGGCCGCGCGAGTCTTGGGGATCAGGCGTCAGAGGGCAGAAATCAGAGGTCAGAAGTCAGAGATCAAGGGGCAGGGGGCTGAAGGCGCGGCGTTGGTGGTGAAGCGGTTGTTGCGTGAGCATGTCGCGATTCAGCGGCGGGCCATCTACCGCTGGCTGCTGGAGAATCACGTCGGCGCGGCTGTGGACTTTGAGAAGGTGGAGACATTGCGCCGGATGGCTGCGAGCGGGCAGCCGGCACTCCTGACGTTGACGAACGACACACAGGTGTTGCTGAAAGACGACTGTCTGATGCTGGAAAAGACGGCCCCCGAAAATCGTGGGGTAGGGGGCAGAGGTCAGTCCGGAGAGATTCGGATCGCGGTGCCGGGGATGACAGAGGTGCCAGAGCTCGGCGTGGTTGTGGAGGTGGAGATGGTGACAGGAGGTGGCGTTCCGAGGCCAGAGGTTGTTGCGAGTTCAAAATCCAGGATTCAAAACTCAAAACTGCTTCAGGAGTGGCTCGACGCGGACGCCGTGGGCGACACGATCACACTCCGATGCTGGCAGCCAGGCGACCGGTTCCAACCGATCGGGATGCCGGTGACGAAGAAGTTGCAGGATATTTTCGTGGACGCAAAGACTCCGGTGACGCAGCGGCGGCGCGCACCGTTGCTGGTGGCGGCCAACGGCGAGATTTGCTGGATGGCCGGCTATCGCATCGGCGAGAAATTCAAGATCACTCACGCGACGCGCAAGGCATTGCGGATTCGCATTCGCGCCCAGTGACGAAAGGAGAGCCCAGTCATGATGGACAAACCATTGGAACACGTATCCTCAGTCAGCCGTCGCCGGTTCATTGGCGGCGGGCTGGCCACCGTAGCGTCGGCGTTGCCGGTATTCGCTGCGGAGAAAACCGGTGCGCCCGCGAAACCGGTGGAGTTCAAACGGAAGATCAAGCTGGGCGTTGTCGGGAACGGCGGACGCGGTGGCTGGATCGCGAAGTTGTTTCAGAAACACGGCGGTTATGAAATGTGGGCGGTGGCGGACTATTTTCAAGAAGTGGCCGACAAATGCGGTGACGCACTCGGCGTGGACAAGGCTCGGCGGTTCTCGGGATTGTCGGGCTGCAAGAAGGTCATTGAGAGTGGCGTTGAAGCGGTGGCGCTGGAGACGCCGCCGTATTTCATCCCGGGTTATGCGCGGGCGGCGGTGGAAGCCGGGCTGCATGTGTACATGGCGAAACCGGTTGCGGTGGACGTGCCGGGCGCGCTCCAGATTGAAGCAGCCGGCCGGTTGGCGACGCAAAAGCAGCGGTGTTTTCTGGTGGATTACCAGATGCCAACCGATCCGGTGAACATGGAGGTGGCCAGGCGTGTTCGCGAGGGTGGCCTCGGCAAACTCGCGCAGGTTCATACGGTCGGCATCTGCGGTGGTTTTAACGATCCGCCGAAGACGGCGACCATCGAGGACCGATTGCGCGGACTGATCTGGGTCAACGACATCGCCATCGGTTGCGATTTCATCGGGAACTTCGATATCCACGCGATCGATGCGGCGATCTGGGTCATTGGCCGGCGACCGGTATCGGCGGTGGGATCGTCGCGGATCATGCGGCCAGATCCGCACGGTGACAGCCACGACGTGTGTTCAGTGGTGTATGAGTATGCGGACGGTCTGGTTCATAATCACTTCGGTCAGGGCCTGCGTAACAACACCTCCGGCGAGTTGAGTGCAACGATTCACGGCCTAGAGGCCAACGCGCTCGTGAATTACTGGGGCAAGGCGTATGTGCGCGGCGGCAAGAAACACTACGGTGGCGGCACGGTGGAGAATCTCTACCAAGCCGGCGCCGAGCGGAACATTGCGCGGTTCCATCGGGAGGTGGTGGAGGGGCATTGGGAGAACGACACCTGCCAACGGGCGGTGGATGGCGTGTTGACATGCATCCTCGGGCGCGAAGCTGCGGCGCGACGCGAGCGGCTGACGATGGACCAGTTGATCAAGGAGAACAGGCGGCTGGAAGTGGACCTCAGCGGGTTGAAGGCGTAGTTTGGATGACGAGTGAACATTGCTTGAAGTCAGGATGCCTGAATATTGGCGGTTTTTCGCGCCGTTGTGCGCGGTGTTCGCCCTTTTTCTTGACGGAGGTTTGGACGCTGACTAACCTCGCCAAAGTGGGTAGGCGAAGTGATCTGGTGAAAATACGGAACGAATGCGGATGATGGAGGCTTCATCAAGTACTTGGTTGGATGCCTCGGGAAAGAGGTTCGCCTCTAGGACGTGTTTTCGAGTTCATCAGGCGAGACGCCAGTTTCCGCCGAGTTGCCGATGATTCACCATGCATCCCCTCCATTTTGACCCGGACAACAGAGGCGCTGGTTTTCTCGGATTGGGGGACAATCCCGAGCCGGGACACGAAGGGCAGAGCCGTTTGTCCCGGATTCCTGGCATGCAGATGGCCGGTTTGGCGTGGTATTGTGCGCGCACCAAGCCCAAGCACGAGCATATCGCAGCGGCGAGTGTGAGCAGGAATCTCGGACTGGAAGTATTCCAACCCCGGCTGCGAGCCGAACGGATCACTCAACGCGGCATGATGCATGTCGTTGAGCCGCTTTTTCCCTGCTATATTTTTGTGCACTGTGTGCTGGACGAGTGGCTGAACGCGATCCGATACACCGCCGGGGTCAGCAGCCTGGTTCGTTTCGGGGATCGGATTCCCCCCGTGCCGGACTCGGTGGTCAACGGGTTGCGGGAGTGTTTTGAAACCGAAGAGCCGATGATGACGGTGGTTGACCGTCTTTCGAACGGTGCGAGAGTAGTGCTTGCGGATGGAGCCTTTGCCGGGATGAGCGCCCTGGTTCTGCGGGCGCTGCCGGCGAGAAATCGCGTTCAGGTTTTGCTGGATATTTTGGGTCGCGACACGCCAGTTGAGGTTGACCGGAGTTCGGTCGTGTTGGAGAAGGATGGCATGGCGGATCGAATACCGTTGCTGGCGTTGGCGCGTTGAGAAATGCTACGGGCCTGGTTTGAGGTTGAGAAAAACAATCAGACCTCCGGTGGCTGTTTCCGGAGGCGGCAGTTGGGTTGGCGTCGGGAAGCAGACGACGCCAGCAAGTGCGGAGCTGTGCAGCGAAAGTGAAGATGGGCTTCTGGAGCTTCGTGGAGTGTGGCATCGTCAGCGCGGGCTTGGCCCGCATCAGAGCGAACGATTTGTGTTTTTGGCATGACTCAGTCTTCCAATGAAGAATGGCCGAAGGGACCGCCACCAGGCGATTCCGAAGGAATTCCGCTTTGGAAGCGCGTGCTGGATGTGACGTGCATCCTGATTGTCATTCCTCTGTTGCTTCCGCTGATGCTGTTGATTGCCCTGATCGTGAAATTGGGTTCACGAGGACCGGTTCTTTTCCAACAGGAACGCGTGGGTTATCGAGGCCACCGGTTTACCTGTTTGAAGTTTCGAACGATGTTTGTCGGTGCCGACGTGTCCATTCATCAGGGGCATTGGAATGAATTGATCGTCTCCAATCGCCCGATGGAAAAGATCGACACGCGCGGCGACCCGAGGTTGATTCCCTTGGGGCGATTGCTGCGGGAGACGGCGCTGGACGAATTGCCGCAGATCATCAACGTGTTGCGGGGAGAGATGAGCCTGGTGGGACCACGGCCTTGCATTCCTTACGAGTATGACAAGTATCTTCCGTGGCAGCAGGAGCGGTTCAACACGTTGCCAGGGCTTACAGGACTTTGGCAGGTGAGCGGCAAGAACAAAACCACCTTTGTCGAGATGATGCATCTGGACATTGATTACGTCCGGAAGAAGAGTTTGTGGTTGGATTTGAAGATAATTTTTATGACTATCCCGGCGTTGATTGCGCAGGTTTTGGATATGCGACAGAAGGGCGAGTCGGCCCTTCATTCCGCTTCAACGAAACAAAACAGTTCCGTCCGGCAAAACGACCCGTGACTCTCAAACAGGAGTTTTTGCCGGCGGTTCTTTGAGAACATGGGAAAACATTTAACGCAGGAAGAGACATGACGCGAGAGATCAAAATCGGCGTGGTAGGATGCGGATACTGGGGTCCGAATCTGATCCGTAATTTTCGATCACTTCCTGACTGCAGTTTGAAGACGATGTGCGACACCAGCGAGCATCGTTTGAAACATCTCAGGACTTTGTATCCTGAAGTCGAAGGGCTTACGGACTACGATAGCATGCTGGATGGTTCCGACCTTGATGCGGTCGTCATTGCCACATCGGTCAAACTGCACTACCCGATGGCAAAGGCGAGTTTGCTGGCGGGCAAACACACTTTCATCGAAAAACCCATGGCCAGGTCATCCCATGAGTGCGAAGAGCTGATCGAGATTGCGCACAAGAAGGGGTTGGTGCTGATGATCGGGCACACGTTCCTCTATTCGCAGGCGGTGAAAAAAATCAAGGAGATCGTGGAGCACGGGGATATCGGGGAGATTCGATACATTTGCGCCCGACGGCTTAACTTGGGGCTTTTCCAGAGGGACATCAATGTGGCGTGGGACTTGGCTCCGCACGACATCTCCATCATTCTGTACATCATGGGAGAGGCGCCGATTGGCATTAATTGCCAGGGCACGGCCCACATTACGCCGGGCGTGGAGGATGTGACCGTCATGAACCTGCTCTTCCACAGAGAGCGATCAGCCATCATTCACAGTAGCTGGCTGGACCCGAGGAAGATCCGGGAGATCACCATTGTCGGCAGCAAGAAAATGGTTGTTTACAACGACGTGGAGCAACAGGAGAAAATCAAAGTTTACGACGCGCGCGTCGACAAGCCGCCGCATTACGATACGTTCGCCGAGTTCCATTATGCCTACCACTATGGCGATGTCTATGCTCCCTACGTCAAACAAGAGGAGCCGTTGAAATCCGAATGCCAGCACTTCTTGGATTGCATCCGGCACGGCTCATCGCCGTTGACGAGCGGCAAACGCGGGTTGGAACTGGTGCGGATTTTGGAGGCATCGTCCGAGTCCCTGAAGAAAGGGGGTGCCCGCATTGATCTTGTCCATTGATGTGGGCGGGACGCTGGCGCAACTTTTGCAGACACGAACGACACCCTGAAGGAACATGGACTCTTTCCAACAAAATTTCTCACGAATTGCGCCCGACGTGAAGTTGGGCAAGGACGTCCGCATTTTCGGATTCGCCAACCTTTACGGGTGCGAAATTGGCGATGGGGTGAAGATTGGAGCCTTCGTGGAGATTCAAAAGGGGGCCAAAATCGGCAACCGCTGCAAAATCTCCAGTCACACTTTTATCTGCGAAGGGGTGACGTTGGAAGACGAGGTCTTCATCGGGCACAATGTTACTTTTATCAACGATCGTTACCCACGTGCCACGGCTGCCGATGGGCAATTGCAAACCGAAGCGGATTGGAAGGTCGTGTCGACGCTTGTGAAGCGCGGCGCGTCCGTCGGATCCAGCGCGACCTTGCTCTGTGGAATTACCATTGGCGAACACGCCATCGTGGGCGCAGGCAGTGTCGTGACCAAGGATGTGCCGCCCGGCGCGATCGTGGCAGGAAATCCTGCCCGTCTAATGAAAATGCTTCCCAAAAAGGGCAGGCAGGCGGGTGGCGCTCCTTGAACCTCAAAGCCGCCCCAATGCTCTCACCGGCCGGAATCCATGCCGACAGCGGTTCTCTCCAGCGGGTCAATCCATTGGAAGAAACCGGATGGGATGCCGCATTGCAGGCCTATCCGTCCTCGTCGATCTTTCATACGGCCGCCTGGGCCAGGGTCTTGCACGCGACGTATGGTTACACACCGGTTTATTTCACGCTGCGCGAATCGGGCGCGCTTCAAGCGCTGTTGCCTCTCATGGAAGTGAATAGCTGGCTGACGGGGAAGCGCGGGGTGTCTCTTCCCTTCACCGATGATTGCGAGCCGATTTGCGTGAATGCCGGCGCATTGAGCGGCCTGCTCAAAAAGGTGATGGAATATGCGGAGGACCGGGATTGGAAATACCTGGAGTGCAGGGGCGGAAAAGAGTTTTTTGCCGGCGCGCCTGCCTCGACGGCTTTCTACGGTCACCGGTTGATTTTGACCGGTGGGGAGGAGGCGATATTTGGCAGGGTTGAAAGCTCCGTGCGGCGGGCCATTCGAAAGGCCGAGAAGGGCGGCATCAGCATCGAGTTCGCTCAGAGCCTGGACGCGATGCGGACGTTTTATTATCTGCACTGCAAGACGCGCAACAGGCACGGCTTGCCCCCGCAGCCGTTTCGATTCTTCCAGAACATTCATGACTGCATCATGGCGCAGAATCGTGGATTCGTGGTTTTGGCCAGATATCAGCAGACGCCGGTGGCATCGGCCGTTTATTTTCATTGGGGGAAGAATGCCATCTACAAGTACGGCGCCTCCGATGAGGCGTTTCAGCATCTGCGTGCCAACAATCTGGTGATGTGGGAGGCAATCAAGTGGTATGAGCGTAACCACTTTCAACAGTTGCATTTCGGCCGGACTTCACTTACAAACCAAGGCTTGAGACGATTCAAGTTGGGCTGGGGCACCGAGGAGCACAACATTGAATATGTCAGGTATGACAGACGAAAAGATGGTTTCGTAACGGTCAGAGATGAGTCATCGGGATGGTACAGCCACGTGTTTAGCAAGATGCCCGGCTTTATGTCACGGTTTGCAGGAGCTTTGCTCTATAAACACATGGCGTGAGTGGCAAGAAAAGGGTTTGCAACGATGGCGGCGGTTTGGTTGAATGGCAATCAGGTGAGGCAAGGAACAGCTTTGGCGCGCTAACTGGAAGGGTTGCGGCATTTGTGAATACTGCGCAGAACAAACAGGAGATGACCCAAGGTTTTGGGCTGACATTGGGCGACATTTATTACGTGCTCTTCAGGCAGAAGTGGTGGATCACTTTCCTTTCTGCCTTGGGAGTGTTGGGGGCTGCGGGATTCTTTTGGATCAGTCCGCCATCCTACCAATCCGAGGCCAAACTCTTCATTCTCTACGTGCTGGATACCACAGTGCCGAAACTGGCCAGTCCGGAGTCGAGGGTCAAATCGCCAGACGAACGTGGCGAGAACATCATCAACTCGGAAATCGAAATCCTGACCAGCATGGATCTCGTGCAGAAGACGGTGGAGGCTTATGGCCCGGAGAAAGTTCTGGCCAAAGCTGGCGGCGGCAAGGACCTCATCAGGGCAGCCACGCTGATCAAGAACAATCTGGTGGTTGAATCGCCCAAGCGGAGCGATGTCATTCGGATTGTGCTGCAACATCGTGACCCCGAGGTTGTTCAACCGATTCTCAGCGCCCTGATTGATAATTATATCAAGAAGCATCTCGAGATCCATCGGGCGACTGGAATCATTGGCGAGTTTCTGACCCAGGAGACAGACCAGATGCGTACGCGTCTGGCGCAGACGGAGCAGGAACTGCGGACTGCCAAGACTAAAGCCGATGTGCTTTCTTTGGAGGATGCGAGGCGGACCTTTAGCGACCAGATTGCGCAGATTCGCCAGATGATCTTCAGCGCGGAGGCTGAGTTGGTGGAGCGTCAAGCCCAGTTGCAGGAGATGAGGAAATCGTTGATTCCGGCCGCGAAACCTCTGGCAGCAGCGCCGGCAGTGCGCGCGCCAGACACGCGTGCGCCGGAGACGCGCATGAGACCGGATGATGAGTATATGGCCATCCTGACCCGGCTCGATTTGCTGAGGAAAAGGAGAGAAGAGTTTCTCACCCAGTATACGTCAGGGAGTTCGTTGGTCAGGGGGATCAACGACCAAATCGTGGAAGCCGAGAAGATCAAGAAGAAGCTTGAAGCGGCGAATCCGGGTTTGATTGCCCTCAGCCTGCCGCCTCAACCGACAACATCAGCACCGACACCCGTTGCTGAGTTGACACCGACCATGCCTGCCACGAGCACGACATTTGACCCGGTGGTGGAATCAGCCCGCATCACAGCCCTTCAGTCGAGAATCAAGGTTTTGAATGCGCAATTGGACCGCATCCGTGTCGAGGGGAGTCAATTTGACGAAAAGGGCTCGATGCTGAACGAACTGCAGCGGAAAAAGGAACTGCAGGAGGCCAGCTATAAGTTCTATGCCAACAGCTTGGAACAGGCGCGTGTCGAAGAGGCTCTGGGCGCCGGGAAGGTCTTGAATATCAACAGGATTCAACAGCCATCACCTCCCTTCAGGGACTGGTTTGTGTTTTTCAGGATCGTCATCTCGATCATGGTTGCTGGCGTCGTGGCAGGTATTGCCATGGCGTTTCTGGTTGACATGTATCTGGATCGTTCCGTGAGACGTCCCGTGGATGTCGAGAAGAAGTTGCGTCTGCCATTGCTCCTCAGCATTCGTGACATCGGTTGGTTCGGACGTCGCCACGTGGCCAAGGCGACTGCCAAACTGATGAGCGGGGTGGATGCGGAGGCCGGTGGGGGCACACCCCCGGAAAGCGGCACACTGGTTACGAAGCTCTTGAGTGATCCCTTGCTGCCGTTCTATGAGGCGCTCAAGGATCGGTTGGATCAGCGATTGGAACGGCGGGGTGTCACCGGCAAGCCGAAGCTCATCGGTCTGACGTCTGTCAATGATGGCGCGGGCGTGACCACCCTGACGACCGGTCTGGCGGTTTCACTGTCCGAAACTGAAGATAGAAACGTTCTGCTGATTGACCTCGATCGGGAATTGGGGTCGGCAAAACAGTTCTACAAGGGGATGATTACCCAGCATGGTTTGGAAGAAGCTTTGGATCCGAAATACAAGGCATCCGTCCAGAACGGCGGGATCGCTGCCCACATTTTCCGCAGCCAGTGCGCTCATATCATGAAGGCGCTCAAAAACAGCGAGTTCGACTACATTGTCTTCGACATGCCGCCGGTTTCTCCGACGAGCATGACGGTGCGTCTCGCGGGATTCATGGACGAAATCCTGGTGGTCGTTGAGTCGGAGAAAACGAATCAGGACGTTGCCAAGGAGGCCGTGGCGCTGCTTGGAGAATCGAAGGTCAGTCTGTGTGCCGTGCTGAACAAGATTCGGAGCTATGTTCCTTCGAGCTTGCATCAGGAATTCTGGGGCGCTTCTTGAGGAGTGCTGGAATTCCCGTGCGGTTTCATCATGGTGGCGACAAGAATGTTCGGTTCCAGTTGCTGTGTGTTCTCAGGGATGCTTCATTCTCCTGAATTGTTTCCCTAACAGGCTCCCATGCTGAAAGAGCGTCTTTATTACCAGATCAAGCCCTTCCTGCCTTGGCGGCTGCGAATGGCAGTGCGCCAGATTCTGGCTCGGAGGAAGCGACAGGCTGCGAGAGATGTCTGGCCGATCAACGAATCGGTGGCCCAACCGCCCGACGGCTGGCCCGGTTGGCCGAATGGCAAGAAGTTTGCCTTTGTGCTCACTCACGATGTTGAAGGCCCGTTGGGGCAATCCAAATGTCTGCAGCTGGCGCAGCTCGAAAAGAAGCTGGGTTTTCGCTCTTCGTTCAATCTGGTTCCAGAAGGTGATTACGTTGTGTCACCCGAATTGCGGGCGGCATTGGTGCGGGATGGTTTCGAAGTGGGGGTGCATGACCTGCACCACGATGGCAAGCTCTATAACAGCCGCCGGGAGTTCGCCAAGAACGCGGCCCGGATCAACCATTACCTCAAGGAATGGGGCGCCGTCGGTTTCCGGTCCGGCTTCATGCTCCACAATCTGGAGTGGGCCCACGACATCGGCGCGTTCTACGATGGGTCCACGTTCGACACCGACCCCTTTGAGCCGCAGCCGGATGGCATGGGAACCATTTTTCCGTTTTGGGTCGCCGGCGAGGGGGACAAAGGATATGTGGAGCTTCCTTACTCGCTGCCACAAGACTCAACGGTGTTCCTGGTTTTGCAGGAAACCTCGCCGGATATCTGGCTGAAGAAACTCGATTGGGTGGCGCAGCACGGTGGCATGGCCTTGGTGAACGTCCATCCAGATTACACCCGGTTTGAG
Source organism: Verrucomicrobiota bacterium (assembly GCA_016235595.1). Classification (GTDB taxonomy): domain Bacteria; phylum Verrucomicrobiota; class Verrucomicrobiia; order CAIQCK01; family CAIQCK01; genus CAIQCK01. Next base: position 99,574 of record JACRJX010000025.1, on the reverse strand, counting down.
GGAGAGCCGCCTTCTGCGAAGACGTATCCCGTTGCTTTCTACGAGAAGCTCCTGCTGCACGTGCGGGAGAAATACGGCCAGACCGCCTGGTGTTGTTTGCCAAGGGAACTGGCGGCCTTTGCTGCGCCGCTCAAGCTCCGGCTTCGTCCGAAACGCAAGCGCGTTTGCATGCTCAGCTATTCCGACTACATGGAGGACACGCGGGTTTTGCGTTATGCTGAAGCCTTGGCCGAGCGTGGGGATCACGTGGACATGCTGGCTTTGAGGCCAAATCCTGAAAGCCCGGAACGTGAGACGCTGGGCAACGTCAACCTGTTTCGGATTCAGTCGCGGTTTGGCAAGAAAGAGCGTCATCCACTGGCATTTCTGACGCGGCTGATGCGTTTCCTGTTTGCTTCCGGACTGTGGATCGCGCGCGAACACTCCCGCGAACCCTATGACTGTGTGCACATCCACAACGTGCCGGACTTCCTGGTGTTTGCGGCCCTATGGCCCAAGTTGAAGGGCGCGAAGGTGATCCTGGATATTCACGACATCGTGCCGGAGTTCTATGCAAACAAGTTCGGCATCGCGGAGAATTCCATTATCATTTCCATGTTGAAATGGATGGAGCGCATCTCGGCTGCCATTGCCGATTATGTGATCATCGCGAATCATCTTTGGCTGGAGAAATACTCATCCAGAACCGGTTCCGTTGGCCGGTGTTCTGTTTTCATCAACAACGTGGACACGGACATCTTCCACCCGCGGCCGCGTGTTCGCAACGACGGCAAGATCATCATGCTGTTTCCGGGGGGACTTCAGAAACACCAGGGACTGGACATTGCCATCGGCGCCTTCAGCAAGATCAGTGCTGAGCTGCCCAACGCCGAGTTTCACATTTACGGCGATGGCAACATGAAGGAGCCTTGGGTTGAGCTGTGCGACAAGCTCGGACTGACCGGCAAGGTTCACTTTTTCAACCCGTTGCCGGTGCGCGAGATTGCCGAAGTCATGGCCAACGCGGACCTCGGTGTGGTTCCCAAGCGCGCGGATTCCTTTGGCAACGAAGCCTACAGCACCAAGATCATGGAGTTCATGTCACTGGGCATCCCGGTCGCGGTGTCAAAGACCCGGATCGACCAGTATTACTTCGACGACTCGCTGGTCTGTTTCTTTGAGTCCGGCAACCAGGACAGTCTGGCTGAGGCCGTGCTCCGCATCGTCCGCGACGGGGAATTGCGCCGCCGGATGGTGGCTCGCGCGTCTGAATACGCTGCCAAGAACAGCTGGCTGACGCACAAAGTGGACTACCTTAAGCTCGTTGACACGCTTTGCTCTCCGGAACACAGACACCCCTGAGAGATACGCCATCATTCCGCCTGTAACTCCAGCGTTTAGCCCATGTCATTACCACGACTGGATCGCCTGCTGACCCTGTGCTTCTTCCAACCGCTGCGAAAAGTGGTTGGAGGAACGCGCGAGTTTCGCCTGCCCGTGTTGATGTATCACAGTGTGTCGGATCAGTCGGAAGCGGATGTGTCTCCCTACTACCGTACAGCCACCCACCCGAAGGTGTTTGCCGAGCACATGGCGCTGTTGCATGCGGAAGGGTGGGAAGTGGTGAGCCTGAAGGCAGGCTTGCAGATGCATGGCAGCGAGAAGTCCGATCGTCGGAAGATCGTCGTACTCACGTTCGACGACGGGTTTCGTGATTTTCGAACGGCGGCATTTCCAATCCTGCGACAACACGGGTTTGGCGCCACCGTCTTCCTGCCGACGGCGTTCATCGGGAAAGAGCCGGTTCGTTTCAAGGCGCACGAGTGCTTGACTTGGGATGAGGTTCGGGAATTGCAGCAGGCGGGAGTCGAGTTCGGCTCTCACACCGTCAACCATCCGGAGCTTGTCCATCTGGCGTGGGAAGAGGTTGAAAAGGAAGTGCGCGATTCGAAAAACGAGATCGAACAACACTTGGGCGTTCGTGTGACGTCGTTCGCCTATCCTTATGCGTTTCCGCGGGCTAACCGGGATTTTGCGAGCCATCTTGGCCGGCTTCTTCGGGAAACGGGCTACGAATGCTGCGTGACCACAGACATTGGCCGGGCGCATGGCAACACCGACCGGTTTGCCATTCCCCGCCTGCCGGCGAACGGCAGCGATGATCAGGCGCTTCTCAAAGCCAAGCTTGACGGCGCTTACGATTGGCTGTCTGTGCCCCAGCGGCTGTTCAAGACCCTCAAACGATTCGCGTCTCTCTCGCGAGAGACGGTCCGGAGTGACAACTGACGTGGACGTCTCAATCATCATCGTCAATTGGAAATCCGCGGCTTTCGTGCGGAAGTGCATTCGTTCCATTGAGGAGAATACGCGCGAACTCGACGTGGAGATCGTGGTGCTGGACAGCGGATCATTTGACGGCTGCGGCGAGATGTTGGCGCAGGAGTTTCCCTACGTTGGTTTCATCCAGAGCGACAAGAATCTGGGATTTGCCAGGGGAAACAACGTGGCGGCCGTGCAGGCGACGGGTCGCTTCTTGGTCTTCCTGAATCCGGACACCGAGTTGCGCGGTCCTGCCATCAACAAACTCCATGAAGCGGCTGTGTCCCTGCCCGAGGCGGGCGCTTTGGGCGCGCACCTCTTGAACAGCGACGGTACGCTGCAAACAAGCTGTCTCCAGAGTTTCCCCACGATTGCCAATCAGGTTCTAGATGCCGACCTTCTCAGGAAGTGGTTTCCCCGGTCGCGTTTATGGGGCACGGCTCCGTTGTATGCCAAGATCCCGGCTCCGGCAGAGGTTGAGGGAATCTCCGGGGCGTGTTTGATGACGCCTCGTGCGTTGTTCGAAAAAGTCGGTGGGTTTAACGAGGAGTATTTCATGTACTATGAGGACATGGACTACTGTCTCAAGGTTCGCAAAGCCGGTTGGAAGAACTACTATGTGCCCGCGGCGGCGGTGGTCCATCACGGCGGCCAGAGCAGTGGAGGAGAATACAGCAAATTCTCCAGCGTCATGATGGCTGAATCGGGCTGGCGATTTTTTCGAACCCAACGAGGCCCGGTTCGGGCTGCGATGTATCGCGCTTGTCTGGCCGCGAAGGCTGTCTCACGGACTTGTGTGCTGGCCTTGCTGTGCTTGCTGGTGCCGTCCGGCCCTCGCCAAAAGCGGGTCAGGTCAGCTCTCGGCAAATGGACCGCCGTGCTGCGCTGGGCTTTTGGCGACGAAAAAGAAACAGTCAGTGCTCGATGAGGCAGTTCGACGGATGAAAGACGCTTCTTATGTACTGGTAACGCCGGTCTGCAACGAGGAGGCCACGATTGAGATCACCCTCCAGTCCGTGCTGGCCCAGACGCTGCTGCCACGGGAATGGATCATTGTCAGCAATGGTTCGACCGACCGGACGGAGGAGATCGTTGATCGCTGCGCGCGAGAGCATTCGTTCATCAAGCTTTTGAAGCAGCCGGTCACCGGCCCGCGTAATTTTGCCGCAGTGGTGCATGCGGATGAGGCCGGATACAGGGCGCTGACGACGAAGGACTACGGTTTCATCGGGTTGTTGGACGCCGATGTGCGTTTCAAGCCAGACTACTTCGCCACTCTGATTTCCCGTTTTGATGCCGATCCACAGTTGGGGTTGGCAGGAGGTCGGGTGCTGGACGTCATCGACGGGAAAACGCCGTGGCAGCGGCAATACCTCAAGGACATTTCGGGTGCCGCCCAGTTTTTCCGTCGGGAGTGTTTCGAGTCGCTGGGAGGACTGGCGCCGATCCCGGAGGGCGGATGGGATGCGATCACCTGTTGCGTGGCGCGGGCCAACGGATATCATACCCAGACGTTTCCGGACCTGATCATGGAGCACCTGAAGCCTCGCAATGTGGGTGAAGGCAACCAGCTCCGGCGAAAATGGCAGATGGGATTGAGGGATTACGCCATCGGCAATGACCCGTTGTTTGAAATTCTCAAATGCGCGTTCCGATTCCGGGAGCAGCCGTTCCTGATCGGGGCAGTGGCCAGAATCTGTGGCTATGCGGGCTGCGTGCTCGGTCGCCGGCCTCGCGTGTTGTCTCCGAAGGTGGTGCGCATGGTTCGCGCCGAGCAGCGGGCGCGGTTGTTTCCGTGGAGACGGTCTCGCCAGGCGTTGGCCAGTCACGAAAGCCGGTAGTTTGAAAAAGATTGGAAATATGATGCGATCTGATTTTTCAGCGGGCAGGTTACTGTTGCTCGCGTTTGTGTTGGGCGTTGGTTTCTGTGAAGGCGCCGACGCTGGCGCTCCACCGGCTCCGAGCGGTGGCGGCGGTGCGAACACCTACTATGTTGACTTCAAGAATGGCGTGGACAGCAACGATGGCCGCTCCCAGACGACTCCCTGGAGGCATTGTCCGGGGGACGCGAGCGCCGCCTTTGTGTCGAAAACGACGATCCTGGGTGCCGGTGATACCGTCAGGTTCAAGGGAGGGGTTCACTATGAGAGCACGATTCACTTGAATTTCAATGGAGCCCCTGGCGCGCCGATCACTTACGACGGCAATTCATTGGCCGACTGGGGCAAAGGCAAGGCAGTGATTGACGGCGAGAACATCAATGACGATGCGCGTCGTTACGGTTTTCAAACCGATACCAGTGTCAGCCACGTTGTCATCAGGAATTTTGAACTGACGCGCCTGGGTGGAGTCCCGAATCTTCAAGATTACGTTACCAACAAACAACAACTTCCATACAGCGTCGGCTATGGAGTGTATTTGCGCGACGCCACCCAGGTGGAGATACGTGACTGCTACTTCCATGAACTGGGGATTTGGACGAATGGTCCTCCGGCGTCTTTTCGGACCGGTCTGGGGGGCTTTGGCATCTACGCCTTTGGTGTGGACGGTCTGACGGTTTCCAACTGCGAGTTTACCCGCATGGAGAAAGGCATCCGCATATCGCCGGGACAATACGGGAAAAACAAATCTGCGCGAAAAGTGGTGATCTCGGACTGCAACTTCCACCACTACATGCGCTGGCTGATCGAGCTGTCATCGAGCGCGAATAACACAACGCTGGACGACATCACAGTGAGCCATTGCCAGTTCCATGATTTTACGGAATACGACCGCGTCAACTGGAAAGGGGGTGGATCGAACCCCCATACGGATGGGATCATTCTGGGGGTGTCTAATTATCGCAACCGCACGTATGGCGTGATTCGGCTGCATTCCAACTTCTTTTACCAGAACGCGACGAAAGGCGGGGGAACGGCGATGATCTTCCTGACCGGAATGGGAGGCAACGTCCAAATCTACAATAATGTCTTTGTCAACTCGTTGCATGGGGATGGCGCGATCTATGTCCAGGACGGCCCCTATGAGGGAGTGGACACGCCCATCAACTTTGAGATCTACAACAACACCTTCTATGACGCGACCTATGCCATCATGCTGAGGACGGTGACCAAGGGATGCGATGTGGACAAGGGCGACATCAAGATTCTGAACAATCTTTTCTACAAGGCCACCCCGGATGCGGCGTTCTCGGTGATGATTTACGACACAAAGAGCTCTCCCAAAGTGATGGATTACAATTGCTACTTCACGCCTCGCGCGGACCAGTTTGTCATGCTGCGCGCCCTGCCGAGCGGCAAGGGCTATGCAACGCTGGCGCAAGCCAGAAGCGACTGGGGTTGGGAACCCCATGGTATTCTTGCGGATCCGAAGTTCGTGGATATCAGTTCAGGGATCGGCATGAACAGCAACCTGAACGACCTGCATCTGATGGCCGGCTCGCCGTGCATGAACGCGGGCACCAATCTGAGTCACTTGTTTACGGTGGACAAAGACAATCAGCCTCGCTCCCCAAGCCAAGGCTGGGACATCGGCGCTTACAACGTCAAATAAGGAAGCTGCGCAGGAGCGTGGCTGTGGCGTTTCGGCCAAAGGGCGGCCGGCGTCCGTTTGCAGACTTGCGCCAAGGTCGGGGGCGGGCTAAGAATTAGCAATTAACGAGCTGTTTGCATGGAAAACCCATTTGCATATCTGGAAGGGGTTGGGGAAAGGACAACGCTGAACGCGTTCTCCTTCACGATGCTCGTTATCGCAGCGTTGTTGATCTTTTTCCTGCCACGTCGTTATGCGGTGTTGCCGTTGTTGGCGGTGTGTTGCTACATGACCTTGGGCCAGTTGTTGGTGATCATGGGCCTGCACTTTCCCATCTTTCGCATCATTATCTTCGTGGGTTGGTTGCGCGTGCTGGTGCGAGGGGAGTTCATCGGGCTGCGATTGAACAAGTTGGACCGTGTGTTCATATGGTGGGTGGTGGTGAGTATCGTTGCTGCGGTTCTGCTCAAGTTCTCAGGTGACGTCTGGCAGAACCGTCTGGGTTTTGCCTACACCGCTGCGGGCAGCTATTTCATGTTCCGCTGCCTGGTGCGTGACTTTGAAGACGTTGAGGCCATCCTGCGGGGCATGGCGGTGCTTTGTGCTCCCTTGGCGATTTCGATGATCGCCGAGAACTTCATGGAACGCAACCCGTTCGCGGTGTTCGGTGGCGTGCCTCTGATCCCGTTCGAGCGCTACGAGCGGTTTCGCTGCCAGGGACCGTTTGAGCACCCGATTCTGGCCGGCACATTTGCCATCAGTTTGTTCCCCATGTTCGCGGTTCTTTTCTGGGATCGTTTCGAGCGAAGGGTTGCAGGGACTCGCAGGATGATCGTGGGTTTGCTGAGTGTCTCGGCCATCCTCGTGACGTCCTATTCATCCGGTCCGTTCATGGGATGGTTGGTGGGCACGGCTGGCCTCTTTCTCTGGCAGTGGAAGTATATGATGCGTCCCCTGCGATGGGGGGTTGTGTTCATGCTGATCGGGATACAGGCGGTCATGAAAACCCCGATCTGGTGGCTCATCGGCAAGATCAGCGTGATTAGCGGTGGAACCGGATATCACCGTTCCTTCCTGATTGATTCGTGCATCAAGAACTTCACGGATTGGTGTTTGCTTGGAACGCGCCACACGGCCGAGTGGGGTCCCACGGCGCCCTTGCCGAACGACCCTGACAACACGGACATCACCAGCCAATACGTCTTGGAGTGCGTCAATGGCGGCTTGGGCAAGTTCATTCTGTTCGTTGTCATCATTGTTATCTGTTTCAAACGCCTCGGGAATGCCATCAGGGCGCTGGAGGGTGTGGACCGGTCGAAGCAGCTCTTCTTCTGGGGGGTGGGTTGCGCGATGGTTTCCCACTTGATGTCATTTATTTCCGTGGCCTATTTCGATCAGGTCATCGTGTTCTACTACCTGACGCTCGCCATCGTTTCGTGTCTGACTGAACCCGAGTATTTGGAAAGCCTGGCAAGTGCCGGCAGTGCCGAGGAGTCGGAGGGTGGCCCCTCTCGACCGTTGGACACGGCTCAGCCGGCTGTCACATGATCCGGCTTTCAGACATTCGCTAGCCCCCGATGCACTCATCCTTGCCGTCGGCAACGCTGCCGGTCATCATTTCTGACTTGGAGACCGCAGTCATCTCGGACGCAGCCACCTTCGAAGGATTGGCTGAGGACTGGGGGATGTTGTTTGATCGTTGTCTTGAACCGAGTCCGTTCCAATCCTTCACTTGGAACCAAGTTACATGGCGGCATTGTTCTAAAGGAACTTCGCTGGCGGTGATCACCGTGCGTGAGAAGGGCAGGTTGGTTGGCGTTGGGCCTTTCGTCACGAGGCGCAGACTGGGGGTTGAGCACATCTACCCGATCGGCTTTGATCAATTCGCGTATCTGGGGCCGTTGGTATTGCAGGGCCGGGATGACGTGGCTCAAGCCATCGCCACGGCGTTCGCGGACTGTTTTCCCCGCGGCTTGCTGCATATTCCATATTTCCAGTGCCGGGATGAAGGCTTGGCGGTGATGCTTGCGCGGTTGAGCACGCTGGGCTGGAACTCCTGTTCGTGGGCCAGAAACGTTTGCCACTACCTTTGCGAGTCGGAGGGCTACGAGAAGTTCCTCACCACCAAGTCCAGCAAGGCGCGCTACAACCTGAAACGGGAACGCAAGAAACTGGAGGAGGCTGGTGCGGTGGAGATTCGCCTGTGTCAGGGGGACGAGATCAACGAGCAGGTGGTGGATCGGGTGGCGGCGATTCAGAAGCGAAGCTGGCTGTTTCGCCGGGGTCAGGAGCCTCTTGGCTCACCCTACTATCGTGAACTGCTTCCCGCCCTGGGACGGTTGCATCTGGCAGATGTGTATCTCATGACTCTCGGCGGCAAGGATATCGCGTTCGTTCTCAACTATCATAGCGGACGGGAGAACATTTGCAGTTGCGTCGGGTTTGACGAAGCTTTCGCCCAGCTTTCGCCGGGCAAGGTGATGATGAACAGCGTGGTCAAAACGATCCTCGACCGTGGCGACCACGTGCTGGATTTCCTTTTTGGAGATGCCGAATACAAGCAGTTCTGGGCGAACCGGAGCAGGTTCGCCATGGAATTGGTCGCGTGGAAAGGCCTGCCTGCCCATGCGCACTCGTGGTTTCCTGCGAGGTTACGGGCGTGGGTGAAACGGCACTCGAAAATCACTGATGCACTCAAGTCGTTGAGGAGATGGCTGCACCGGCTCTTCAACCCCGTTTCCCACGGCGGAACCAACACCGTCCCGCCGCCAGTGGCGGGCAAGGACGAGGCATGAGTCAAGCGTGACAGCCAACAACATAACGCTGGGTGTCTACACCGGGGTGGCGGAACTCAACGCCTTGAAAGCGGACTGGTGCCGTTTACAGAACCACCCGAATGTTGATTGGGAGCATTTCTTCCTTTACCTCGGCACTCAAGGAGTGTCGGCGCGTCCCTGGGTGATGGCTGTCAAAGAGGACAACACCGTCAAGTGCATCGTGGTGGGGCGGGTGGAGGCGGATCGTGCCACGATTGATCTGGGCTACTGGACTCCCGGGTTGGGGCGCATGACTTCGCTGAAGATTCTCACGGAAGGCGTGTTGGGCGCGATGTCGCCCGAAATGGCTGCGGTTGTCATTCGCAGGTTGTGCGACGAGTTGGTTGGGGGACGCTTCGCCCGGGTTCTCTTCTGTAATATCCGAACCGATCACCCGCTCGTTGCGACGGCTCGGAGCGCGCCAAAGCGTTTTCTTCCCATGTTGTTGGCGGATCCTCAGGCGCACTGGCGGAAAACATTGCCAAAGGACGTGGCCGCGTTCTGGGCGAACTTGAGCAGGAAACATCGCTACTGGCTGAAGCGGCTCGCAAAGAAAATTGAGGAGGATTTTCCAAAGGCGCTCAGCTACGAGGTTTTCAAAGAACCGGCGCAGACGGATTCGTTCTGTGAGATTGCGGAACAGATAGCCCGGAAGACGTTTCAACGCGGCTTGGGAGTCGGATTCAGAAATGACGACTTCTTCCGCTCCCGATGCAGGATCTTTGCGGTCAAGGGATGCTTCCGGGGCTATGTGCTGCGATTGGCCGGTACGCCGAAGGCATTTTGGATGGGATGCGTCTATGGCGACACGTTTCATTCCGAATACACCGGTTACGATCCCGAGCTGAGGCATCATGAGGTCGGGTCGTTGCTGCTGACCCACCTGATGGAGGAGTTGATTCGCGAAGGCGTGCGGTTTGTGGACTTCGGCCTGGGCAGCGCATTTTACAAACAGCGTTTTGGTGATGAATCCTGGGAGGAATGCGACGTGGTGCTTTACGCGCCGACGCTTCGGAACCGGGTCATCGCGATGTCATCAGCCGCCGCGAAGCAGGCCAGGTCGGTGGCGATGCGACTTCCATTTGTTGACCGGATCAAGAAGGTCTGGCGTCAGCACGCGGCCCAACAGGCCGGCCAGCGGGGGGACGATGCGAACGAGTAGCCGCGTGTTCTGATGTTGTCGAGGGCTGTCCTGCTGAACACCATTCGTTTGCTTCCACAGCGGATTGCGGTTATTCCTTGTTCCGGAACGAGGTTTCATCACATGAGCATAAGAGGCGTTTTGCGGGAAAACCGTGCTTTGATGTGGCTCTATTCGATGCTCCGGGATTCATTCGGGTACGCGAACGACAAGCGCCACGGAATCGAGACTGAGTCCGTGGACTCCTTCCGGTTCAGGGACGTCTGCGCCGATGCCACGCGCTACGAAGCCGTTCCCTATTGGCTTCTCAAAAGGATCGTGCAGGTGGTCAAGCCGTGCCCGGAGGACGTGTTTTTTGACATCGGGTGCGGGAAGGGACGTGCGCTGGCGATGTTCGCGCTGTGCCCGATCAGGAAATGTGTTGGTGTGGAGATAGACCCGGCACTCGCGCAGGTTGCGGAACGAAACGCGGCCAGCCTGAAAGGGCGCGTCGCGTCGATTGAGATTCGGACGGAGAACGCCGCCGAGACGGATTACAGTTTGGGAACGATTTATTTCATGTTCAACCCCTTCGGTGCTGCAACGCTGGCTGCGGTGCTGAAACAGATTCGGGAGTCCTTGGCCAAGCAGCCCAGGAAGATATGTGTCGTGTATTACAACCCGCTGCACTTGGATGTGTTGCGCGCCGAACTGGGATTGAGGGTTGAAGTGCGGACGGAAAAGCATTTCCCGTGGCGTCCACAAAAAGTGGCCTTTGCCTGGAATGATTCACAGAAGGAATAACGCGGAATGAGCGGAAGCCTGGACAAAATGCTGGTTCGTAGCGGCGGCTCGCTGGGGCTGGCTTCCTTTTTTGAATACGGCTGCCGTTTTCTGCGCACGATCGTGCTGGCCCGGCTGCTGTTGCCGGACGCTTTCGGTTTGGCGGCGATTCTCGTGGCGTGCATGGCAGTGGCGGAAGCGCTGACCGAGGTGGGATTGCGCGAGGCGGTTGTCCAGAACCGGCACGGCAGGGAAAAGGAATTTCTCAACACGGTCTGGTGGCTTTCGGTTGGGAGGGGACTGTTGTTGTATGCGGGGCTATGGACGTTGTCGCCGTGGGTGGCGAAGACGTTTGGCCAGGAGGAAAGCGTGTTGCTACTGCGGGTGGGGTTTCTGGTCACGATATTGAATGCCGCCACCAGCCCGGCGCTGCACGTCCTGCAGAAGGATTTCTCTTTCGGCAAATGGGTTGTGTTGATGCAAGTCAGCGGCGTCGTGGGCGTGGTGGTGGCGATCGTGCTGGGATTTATAACGCGGGACGTTTGGTCGCTCATTGCGGGAATCGTCGCGGAATCGCTGTGCAGGTGTGTCCTGTCGTTCGCGGTCCTTTCGTTTCGTCCGTCACTGGGCCTGAATCGCGGCTACTTGAAGGAGATCATGACCTTCTCGCGGGGAATGTTCGGGTTGCCGATTTTGATGGTCATTCTCTTGCAGACCGACACCTTCGTGATGGGCAAACTGTTCTCCGCTTCAGTGCTCGGCATTTATTCTTTGGCAAGAGACCTCGCGGATTTGCCGAACAAGGTGCTCAGCCGCGTCATCAGTCCGCTGTTGCTTCCGACGTTTTCTGCGCAGCAGGAGGATTTGGTGGGGATGAAGAATCGAGTGATCATGGTGACGGAACTGTTGGTGGCCCTCGGCGCGCCTTACACGCTGTTCTGCATCCTCTTTGCCGAGCCTTATCTGGTGACGGTTTACGGGAAGACCGTTTCTGGCATGGCGACCGCTTTTTCCATGCTGTCGGCGGCGATTCTCCTGCAAATCCTGTCTTCGGTCATCATGAATGCGTTTATCGGCCTGGGGCAACCTCAGGTCCAACGGCTTGCGTCGCTGGTGAGAACGATCTCATTGTTGGCGATCATCTATCCGCTGACGCGCTTCGTGGGGGCTGCGGGAGTTGCGCTGGCTGTCTTGATCTCGATCGTGATCGCTCTCTCGTTGCAGGTCAGTTTCGCCCGGCGAATTCTTGGGTTGAAGCTCACCGAATATCTCGCGCCGTGGTGGACGGGTTTGAGGTTGTGCGTCTTCGTCGTTGCCGCGAAGGTGATGGTTTGTTTTGTGACCGTTGCTCCTTGGGTTGCTGTTCTTCTGGGGTGCGCGGGTTTCTTGGTGGGTTGGGTGATCGCGTGTCTTCGGATGGAAGCGTTTCGACGTGTGCGCGCTGCCCTGGTGCGTTAAGAAAGGTTGCAAATGGATACCAATGACATGCGGGTTTGCGCGGTGGCTGGCCTGCTTCGCTTGTTGAGTCACACGCGAAGGACGCGGGAGCAGGCGCTGAGCATGGCACTGCGATGGGAAGGCGGTCATTTCTTCTCGCGCACGGCCCGTTGGATCATGCTGAAGCAATACGGCGTGGAGATTGGTGACTACAGCTACGGTGAATGTTTCCGGCCCACGGCTTTTCCTCCCGGCGTCCGGGTGGGCCGCTATGTATCCATCGGCCCCGATGTGCGGGTGTTCCTGCGCAATCACCCGATGGACCGTCTTTCGACGCACCCGTTCTTCTACAATGCCAGTCTTGGATTGGTGACGACCGACAGCATCGAGGCGGGCACGTTGGAGATGGGGCATGATGCGTGGATTGGCGCGCGGACGATCATTCTCAAGGGATGTAAAAGGATCGGCATCGGCGCTGCCATTGGCGCGGGCTCTGTCGTGACACGGGATGTGCCGGACTTTGCTGTTGCGGTTGGAAATCCTGCAAAGGTCATTCGCATGCGATTTGAGCCGGAGATTTGCAGCGCCATCCTGAAAAGCCGCTGGTGGGAGAAGTCCATCACCGAATGCTCCCGGCATCTTCCGGAAATGGCGCTCAGCATGGACAGCGTCAAAACCAATCACCCGTTGCTGAGGTAACAGTTTAAGTGGAAATCATCCTCATCAACCCCGAAGGCAAGGGTTCATATCAAGGGGACGTTCGCGAGAAGAAGTCCCAGTATATGTTTCCCTACAGCCTCGTGTTCTTGCAAAATTACCTGGCCAAGAAAGGGGTGCACGCTCATCTGTTTGACCTGTTCGATCAGGAGGAAAAGGAACTCCTCGACTTCTGCCGGGGGTTGGATCGGCCCTTGGTTGGCATCACGTCCCAGACCTACAATCGCTACGATGCCGTCGCGGCGGCCAGGGACGTCAAGAAGGTCTGTCCAAGCGCCATTGTGGCCGTCGGCGGGAAGCATTTCAGTTACTGCGCGCCGGAGTGCTTGGAGGACGTTCCGGAAATAGACATTGTGGTGAGAGGAGAGGGTGAAGTTACGCTCCACGATCTCGCGACCACGCTGGAACGCGGCGGTGAGTTGACACAGGTGCCGGGCATCACGTTTAGGTCCAACGGCGGGATCGTCGACAATCCGCCTCGCCAGCCGGAGATGGACGTGGAGCAGTTCGCGTTGGATTACACCGTGCTGCCGACAGAGAAATTCGCGAAGGGCGTTTACCTGCGCAACTACCAGAACGAAGAGATCGTTTCGCTGCCGCTGCATTTTGGCAGAGGCTGCGCGCAGAAATGCGTCTTCTGCTCGTTTGGACTGACAACCTACCGCGTTCGGAAACTCGACAAGGTCGTTGCCGACATTGTTTATCTGAAGGAGCGGTTCAACCGCCACTACTTCTCGTTCATTGACCCGTCTTTTTGCGAGCGGACGGCGTTTGTGGAGGCGTTCTGCAAGCGCCTGATTGAGGAGAATGTTGGCGTCAAGTGGTATTGCGAGGCAAGGGCGGACACGCCGTTGCATCTGCTCGACCTCATGGCCCGTGCGGGTTGCATCAGCCTGGATTTTGCGGTCGAGACCGGTTCGCCACGGATTCTTGAAGTGATTCGCAAGCGGATCAACCTGGGGCAGGTTCAAGAATTTGCCGCGGAGTGCAAGAAACTCGGCATCCGGACGCTGGCGTTCTGGATGCTCTCTCATCCCGACGAGACGGAAGAAGACGCACAGCAAACCTTGAAGCTGGCCGAGCGGCTGGCTCCTTACACGAACTATGTGACTTTCAACGTGACGCAGGTGTTGCCCGGGACCGAGCTTGAGACCGTTGCAAAGACGCGCGGTGTTCTGCCGGCGGGGTTCCGCTGGTGCGACGGGCGGGTTCTCAACGAGCACGAGGACTTGGGGCCCAAATACAATCCTCTCTATCTGGAACATCTTTCAGTGGATTACATCCGGAAGTTCAGGGACGAATTCGAGAAGCTGACGGCCGAGAGGTTTACCACGCGGGCTGATTTGTGGCGCATGGTGAAAAAGGGATTGCGCAACATCCCGCAACAGCCGTTGTCGGTCACCGTGAAAGATGTTGGCAGATTCGGGTCAAGGCTTGGCCGCAAAATCACCGCCGAATGCGGCAGGCGGTTCCGGCGAGGTGGAAGTTGATTGGAGAGCGAACGTTTAGGGACGATGAGTAACGGACATCCCATTGTTGCTTTGTTGGGCGCGGGCTTTACGACAGGCAACCACGGCGTGAGCGCGCTGGCTTCGGGAACGCTGGCGGCGCTGAGGCATGCGGATACAAACGCACAACTGGTGTTTCTCGACTACGGTCGTGAGGCAGTGGTGAGCCGCGACCGGATCGGAAACAGCGAGGTGCAGTGTGAAACCATCAATCTGCGTTTCTCGAAGAAGCCCTGGCAGCCGAATCACATTGCGCGTTTGCTGCTGACCGCCGCGCTGTTGAAGCTGGTGCCGTGTCGCGATGCTCGTCGGAAGATGGCCGGACGAAATCAGTGGTTGCGCCGCATCTTCGATGCGCAATTGCACCTGTCCATTGCGGGCGGTGACAGCTTCAGCGACATCTACGGAATGCAACGGTTGCTGTATGTCGTCCTGCCGCAGATGCTCGTGCTCTGGCTGGGCAAGCCGCTGGTGTTGCTGCCGCAGACGTACGGCCCGTTCGAGTCTCCTCTGGCCCGTGTTCTGGCTCGCCATGTCCTCAAACGCGCGGCGCTCGTTTACTCGCGCGATACGGAGGGTGTAGAGGCTGCGCGGGCATTGGTTGGCAAGGCAGACGCACGCATCCAGTTTGCATACGACATGGGTTTTGCATTGGAGCCGCAGTCGCCGGCGGATGACGTTCGGCGGCAGATGGAGGCGATCAAGCAGAACGGTCTCGTGGTGGGCCTGAACGTGAGCGGGCTGCTTTACATGGGCGGATACAACCAGAGCAACATGTTTGGTCTCCAAACCGAGTATCCCCGGCTTGTTCACGCTTTGCTGGACGAGTTGATCCAGAAACTGGGCGCGCAAGTGTTGCTGGTGCCGCACGTGTTCGGCGGTGACGAGAATCCGGAGAACGACCAGAAAGCCTGCGAGCGAATCTTCGCCGAGTTCGGACAGCGTTACGCAGGCCGGCTGCACTATCTGCCGGGACGTTTCGATCATCACGAAATCAAATACCTGATCGGTCGATGCGATTTCTTCCTGGGATCGAGGATGCACGCGTGCATCGGCGCATTATCGCAGTGCATCCCGGCTGTCGGTCTCGCCTACAGTCGGAAGTTTGCCGGTGTGCTGGATTCGGTGGGTGGAGGCTCGCGCGTCGTGGATCTGCGGAACTCGGACGAGGCCCAGGTGCTCGCCGCGGTCCGGGATACGTTTGCGCAGCGTGAGGTTTTGCGTCGCCAGTTGGAGGAGAAGATACCATCCATCAGGGAATCGGTGTTGGGATTGTTTTCCAGAAACGAGGTTCGGCAATTGCTGACTGAGTCAGTGTAGAATGCGACAATTGAAATCCATCGCGGATGTGGTTCGCTGGCGCCTGTGCCACGGGTGCGGCGCGTGCGCGTCTGTTTGTCCCGAAGCCAATGTGCAATTGGTGGACGTTTACGAGGAGGGAGTTCGACCGATGGTTCTGGATCCTCTAAAATGCCAATCGTGCGTCCGTTGCCTGGATGTATGCCCGGCATACGAAGTGGATCATTCCGGGCTTCAGGCGCGTCCCGGCATTTTGCCGGAGCTGGTGTCGTTTTTCGGACCTGTCATTGAGGTGTGGGAGGGACATGCGAAGGACCCGGAGATTCGCTTTCAGGGTTCATCCGGCGGAGTGTTGACGGCGCTTGCGCTGTATTGTCTGGAGCGGCGCAGCGTGCATGGCGTGCTGCATGTGGGCAGCGACCCCGTGGATCCATTGCGCAACCGCACAGGCTTGAGCCGGACGCGGCAGGAACTGATGGCGAAGAGCGGTTCGCGTTACGCACCAGCCTCGGTCTGCGACAGTCTCGGCCTGATCGAATCCGCGCCGGGACCATGTGTTTTCATCGGCCAGCCTACAGAGGTCAGTGGCTTGCGGAAGGCGCAGCGGCAGAGGCCGGAATTGGACAAACGCGTGGGGGTGGCATTGTCGTTTTTCTGTGCGGGCAGCCCGCCAACGAAGGCAACGGTCGAGTTGCTCAAGAAACTGGGCATTGATCCTGCGCAGGTGGGGCAGGTCCGTTATCGAGGCAATGGCTGGCCGGGCATGTTCGCGGTGACCTTGCGGGGCCAGACATCACCTTGTGCGGAGATGACCTATTTTGATTCGTGGGCCTTCATCCAAGCATTCCGGCCGTATTCAGTCCGTCTGAATCCGGACGACACGGGCGAGGACGCGGACATTTCCTGTGGCGATCCTTGGTATCGGGAGGTCAAGCCGGAAGAACCTGGCTCGTCGTTGGTGATGGTCCGCACGGAACTCGGCCGGGAAATCGTGCGCGGCGCGATGGAGGCGGGCTATCTGGAACTGACCCCGGCGGAGCCGCAGAAAGTGACCGCATCACAGAAGAACCTGATCAACAAACGGTGCGCTATCTGGGGACGGCGACTGGCCTTTCGTGTGTTCGGGCTGCCTGTGACGCGATTGCGGGGGTTCCCGTTGTTCCGCCTATGGCTGCGCCTCTCACTTGAGGAGAATCTCAAGTCCACTCTGGGCACAGCCCGGCGGATTTTGCAGCGACGATACCGTGAACCGTTGGACTTGAAGAAATGCTCACTCAATGTGACATTCGCGCAGGGTTCGGGTGGCTCAAGTCCGGTCGGGCATGGCCAAAGCTGAGCTTCGGGACGTTCCGGAGGCTCTGTCGGCACCCATCCCTGTGACTGCGGCCACAATTCAGGCTTCACGAACCTCGTGGGTGTCCCTTAAGGTTTGTGGGAAGACTTGGGTGTGTCGCGGTTGTCGCGTTGAGTTGATTTTATGAACATCGCAATCGTTGGGCAGGGTTACGTGGGTTTGCCGCTGGCGATTCAGTTCGCCCGGTCAGGCGTTTCCGTGTTGGGACTGGATATCGATCCGGCGAAAGTTGAGGCGCTCAATCTTGGCAAGAGTTACATCAAACACATTGACGGGGCGGCCATCGCCGAGCAGATCAAAGCGGGCCGTTTCTCTGCCTCGGCTGACCTGAGTCGTGTCAGGGAAGTCGAGGCGGTGATCATCTGTGTGCCGACGCCACTCAACAAGAACCGGGAACCGGACATCTCCTACATTGTGGATACCGGGAAGGCCATCGCCGCGCATCTGCAAAAGGGCACGCTGGTGGTGTTGGAGTCCACGACCTATCCGGGGACGACCGACGAAGACTTGCGGCTGGTGTTGGAACAAGGCTCCGGGATGAAAGCCGGCACAGGTTTTCACCTGGCCTTTTCGCCTGAACGCGAAGACCCTGGCAATCCTCACAGCGTGGTGGCGACGATTCCGAAAATCGTGGGTGGTTATACCCCGGCTTGTTTGGAGAGGGCGATGAGCCTTTACGGCAAGGCCATCAAGACGTTGGTGCCGGTCTCTTCCTGCCGTGTGGCCGAGGCTGCCAAGTTGCTTGAAAACACATTCCGCAGCGTCAACATCGCGCTGGTGAACGAGCTGAAGATTGTCTATGCCGCAATGGGCATCGACATTTGGGAGGTCGTCGCGGCAGCCAAGACCAAGCCGTTCGGCTTCATGCCGTTCTATCCCGGTCCCGGCCTCGGCGGCCATTGCATTCCCATCGATCCGTTCTACCTGACTTGGAAAGCGCGCGAGTATGGCCAGAACACGCGGTTTATCGAACTGGCTGGCGAGGTGAATTCGTCGATGCCGGAATACGTGGTGTACCGGGTGATGGAAACGTTGAATAGCCGCTGCAAGTCGGTGAAGGGGAGCCGGGTGCTGGTGTTGGGGTTGTCCTACAAACCCAACGTGGACGACGAGCGCGAGTCACCGAGCTACGTGCTGATGGACATGTTGCACAAGCGTGGTGCGGAGGTGGCATATCACGACCCCTACCTGCCCGTCATCAGACCAACCCGCGAGCATCCGCATTGGGCCGGGACGAAGTCGGTGGCGTGGAGCCGCGAAGTGGTGGCGAGTTTCGACCTTGTGCTGATCGCCACGAACCACGCCAGCGTCAACTACCAGCAACTGGCAGATTGGTCGCCCTGTATTGTGGATACGCGCAATGTCATGGCGGCTGTCAAAACAAAGCCGGGCCAGGTGTGGAAAGCTTGAGAATGGGAAAACTGGATGACAGACGCTTGGATTTTGGATGTGGCGGGCTTGTGAGTTTCTGGAGACGTTGTTGAAAGAAGTTGTTGGAATTGCAGTTCTTAGGTTGTTGCCACTTTGGACTTGATGCACAGTGGGCAAAACCTCTATCAGTATATCAGGAGTTGAACGGATGCCGGTGCCATGTGTGACTTCGAGGTCGTCTAACTGGGAGATCTGCGCTAGCGAAAGCCGGCTCGGTGCGTTTTGGCTTCTAAAGACGTTGTTCTGTTTTCTGATGTTGGGAGGTGTTGCAGGGGCGGAGGAGATGGTGTTTCGCGCGCGAGGCTACTGTGCAACGCCCGTGGTGTCCCGTCCGGTCCAGAACGACAAGATGGGGACAATCCTTTCTGGCGGGATGAAGTCGAATGTTCCGGTTGCAGTTATCACCTACACCCGTGCCGGGGAAGTAAAAGAGGTGGTCTTCCGCAGTCGCAGCTTCTGCGCGCCGTCACCTGTCCAGCAGGAAGCGCAAGCCGAACAGGTATGCGTTGCTCCAGCCACGACAGCCGTTCCAGATGTTCCCCTCTACCTTTTTACAACTTCAGGCGCACCGCAGATATCACAGGGTGCGGCCGCTGTTGTGCAGAGTCCGGGAGCGGGTATCACGCCCGGTTATTCTTCAGGCCCTGCATCCTGGATGTCGGTGATGCCACCCACTTTGCCGCTGGTGCCGGAGGATTTTATCACTGTGGCGCCATTTCCCTTGGCGCCGACGCAGGCGCTGACTTGGGGACCGGTCAACATATACCCCAAGTTGTTTTACGGGTTGTATCAAGGAAACGGAATCCAGGTTGCTCCCGGCGAACAGGTTAAAACCGCCAGCCACGTGATCTCCCCGGGAGTGTTCTTGAGCCTGGGTGACCATTGGACTTTGGATTACGCCCCCACGAAGACGGTTTACGTGAGTGAAAAGGTTCGGGATACTTTCGATCATTCTGTTCGTTTGTCAGGCGGCACTCGCTATGAGAACCTGATTTTCAAGGTTGAGCAGGCGTATAACTCATCCACTTCGCCACTTCGCGAAACCGCCTCTCAAACCGGCCGGGAGATGTACACGACGACTTTCCGGTTTTACAATCCCTTCTCAAGCGCGATGGCGTTGGAATCGGAAGTTCATCAGAATTTCCAATTCCTCGAGCCGTCCGATGTGACCGCCGCGACCGTAGGACAACCTTTGCAACAAAATTCGCGCGAGTGGTCCACGCTGAATTGGCTGAACTATCAACCGTGGTCTGGAGCCAATGTTGCCATTGGACCTGGCATTGGGCACATCGCCGTGGACCCGGACGGCACTGACATGACCTATCAACGGCTTCTGGCGCGTATGCGTTGGAAGTTGACCGACAAGGTGTATGTTGTGGCCCAAGGCGGTGGGGAGAACTGGCAATTCTCCAATTCTCCGATCGGTGACCAGCTAAACCCGACCTTTATGACGATGCTCCAATACGCGCCGTTTGAGACCACATGGCTGGGTCTCGTGTATGAGCGCGTGATGAGCCCATCCTATTTCGAAGGTTTGGTCACGGAAACCACGTCGGCCAGAGTGTTTCTACAGCAACGTATTCTCCAGAAACTCAAAGTGATTGTGGGCGCTCAATATGGTGAAATGGAGTATGAGGCCTCCCAGGCAAACGCAATCACCGGAACTGACAACTACTATTCGGTCGAAACCAGACTGGTCACGCCCTTTATTGGGAGAGGGACGATCAGCGCCATGTGGCAGTTTGGCAAGAACAGTTCCACACGCCCCGGGGGATATGGATTTGAAAGCAGCCAGATTGGCATGGAAGTGCAGTATCAGTTTTAGCTGGAACCTTCCTTGGAGCCTTTCGCCCATGCAGTTGGCCTGAACGATGACAATCAGGGAATGGGTGCATTTCATGCCGCTTGAAAAAGATCCCAATTCGGTGACAGAGCCGCGCAAAGTTGCGTCGAAACACTTGCCTCCAACTTGTGAGGAAGAGGAGTCTTCGCAACCTCAGATACGATTTCGGGGATTTGCGCTGGCGCTGGCGGCGCTCCTGCTTTGCTTCGTTGTCCCCTTGTGGCACTTGTTGCAGTTTGCGGCAGGAAGCACGTTGTATTCGCACGTGTTTCTGATCCCGCTGATCAGTTTGTGCCTGGTCTGGTCGCAGCGACGGGGATTACCGCCCCCTTCCGAACCGCCCCGGCAATTGGCGGCATTCTTGCTGATCACTGGTTTCGTGGTTCTTGCGGGTTATTGGATGGCGGTGGGTTCGGCGGTGACGTTAAACGAGGAGGATTCTCTGGCGTTCACCACGCTGTCTTTTCTCATGTTCTTCTTTGGCGTTTGCTGTTTGTTTTTGGGGAGAGAAACTTTGCGGGCCATCGTCTTTCCGCTGTGTTTTCTCATCTTCGTGGCGCCGTTTCCCACGTTCCTGCGGGAGGAGATTGAGCTTCTGTCCCAGCACAGTTCTGCGGCAACTGCCGACGCCATGTTGAGATTATCGGGCATGCCGGTGTTTCGGGATGGACTGAGTTTTCAGCTGCCGGGCATCAGGCTGTATGTGGCTCAGGAATGCAGTGGCATTCATTCCAGTCTGGTGTTGTTCCTCACCAGTCTGGTGGCGAGCCATCTTTTCTTACGGACGCCCTGGAGGCGGGCTGTGCTGGTGCTGGCGGTGTTCCCGCTGGCCATCCTGAGAAATGGGTTCCGGATTTTTGTGATTGGCCAGCTTTGTGTTTGCAAAGGCTCGCAGATGCTCGATTCTGCCATCCATCGTCAAGGTGGACCCGTATTCTTTGCTTTATCGCTCGTGCCGTTTTTCCTACTGTTGGTCGTTCTTCGAAGACTGGATCGGGCTGCTCAAGAGGCAAAACCAAGACTCGGTGGAGATTAGCATGCGAAAACTCTCTCAATGGATTCCCATGGCGATGGCAGCGGTGTTGTTGGCCATCGGTGGAGTCAGTTGTTCGCCATCGGCCAGCAAAGCCCGCCACATGGAGCAAGCGGACCGGTATTTCGACGCGGGCGACTATGACAAGGCGGAGGTTGAGTACATCAGCGTTCTTCAAATGGATTCGCAGGATCCCCACGCCTTGGGCCGCCTCGGTCTTGTTTGTTTTGAACAAGGCCGTCTTGAGAAGGCCATGCCCCTGTTGCACAGAAGCTTCGAAATGGATCCAAACAATCTGGACGTGCGTCTGAAGATGGGCCTCATCTATCTCGCGATGGGTAAACTGAAGGAGTCCCAGACCGAGGCGATTGCTGTGATGGAGCGAAGACCGCAGGACGAAGAGGCACCGATCTTGCTGGCCGAGGCATCCGTGACGCCGAAGGAGATCGAGGAAACCCGGCAGCGATTGCAGAAAATGCTGCAAACGGCGGGCGAAAAAGTGCCTCTGCAGATCGCTTTGGGAACCCTCTCGCTTCGCCAGCGCGATTTCAAAGCCGCGGAGGCGGCCTTCAAACGTGCGCAAGCTCTCGACTCGAAATCGAGCGCGCCGTATTCGGCGCTCGGCAATCTGTACTTGATGCAGAACGACCTGAAGAATGCGGAGCAGGCTTTCCAGATCGCCGCGGAACGCGCTTCGTTCAGATCGCCGAAACGGCTGAGATACGCGCAGTTCAAGATTCAGAATGGGGATTTGGATGCGGGAAAACGCCTGCTGGATGAGATGATTCAGAAGGCGCCGGACTACCTGCCTGCTCAGATATCGTTGGCGGAGACTGCGTTCAAGCAGAAGAAGTATGACGATTGCGATGCCTTGCTGAAGAAGATTCTGACGCGCGATCCGGTCAACTACGAGGCTTCGCTATTGAGCGGCAGGTTGAGGTTGGCGAAGGGTGAGACTGCCAAGGCCATATCGGAGTTTGAGGGGATGTTGCTTCGTTATCCAAAGGCTGCTTACGTGCGTTATCAGCTTGCGCTGGCTTTGCTGGCGGATAACGAGACGGGGAAGGCCAGGAGTGTCCTCACGGAAGCCGTGAACCTGAATCCCGATCTTGTGGATGCCGCGCTGCTTTTGGCGGAACTCAGGATTAGAACGGGCGACATCAGTTCAGCGATTGTTCTCTTGAAGCAGATCGTTCAACGGCACCCGGAGACTGCCCAAGGATGGCTGCTGCTGGCCGAGGCCTACCGCGCTCAGAATAATCTCACCGCCGCGCTCGATGTGTATCGCAAGTTCGAGACCCTGTTTGCGAAGAATCCGGACGTGGCTTTGCAGGTGGGATTGGTTTATCTCCAACAGGGCAGGAAGGACGAGGCTCGCAAGGCGTTTGAGAAGGCGGCCGAACTCGTGCCGGGCTATTTGCCTGCGCTGGACCAATTGGTTGGTATGGATCTGGCAGAGAAACAATACACGGCAGCGCTGCAGCGCATTGGGAAAGAACTGGAGAAGACCCCCAAACAGGCGCAACTGTATTTCCTGCAGGCCAGGGTGTTCCTGACGCAACGGGACGCCAAGCAGGCGGAGGGCGCGCTGCGGAAAGCGGTGGAGTTGCAGCCTGATTTTTACGCAGCTTACTTTTCGCTGGCCCAACTCTACGTGACTTCCAACCAGCGCGAGAAGGCGATGGAGGAACTCTTTACCGTCGTGGCGAAGAACCCCAAGGATGTCGCGTCGCTCATGCTCATTGGCATGATCTACGATTACGAGAAGGACTATAATGCCGCCCGCGACGCTTACGAGAAACTGCTGGCTGTGAATCCGAAGTTCGGGCCGGCGTTGAACAACCTTGCCTATTTATATTCGGAGCATCTCGGCAATCTCGACAGGGCTTACGAGATGGCGGGCAGGGCCAGGGATTTGCAGCCGGGGGATCCGTTGGTCACGGACACTTTGGGTTGGATTCTCCACAAGAAGGGCCAGTATTCAACGGCGCTGAACCTCCTCCGGGAAACGGCGAACAAGCTGCCGAATGAGCCGGAGGTCCAATTCCATCTGGCGATGGCGCACTACATGATGGGCGAGGAGGAACCCGCCCGTCTGGCGTTCCAGCGCGCGCTCCAGTTGAACAAGGAGTTTCCCGGCAGCATTGAAGCCCGGCAGTGCTTGAACGTGCTGGCAGTGAATCCCAGCACCGCCAGCGCGGAGGCTCGCGCGGAGTTTGTGAGCAGGATGGTGGGGAAACCGAATGATCCGGTTGCGCTCCTTCGTCTCGCCGGCATCTACGCGCGTGAGGGAGCGTTCGACAAAGCCGTTGCGACATACGAGGCAATTTCAAAGGCGAACCCCAAGAACCCGAGGCCGCTCATCAGTCTGGCGCAGCTTTATGTCGGTCGCCCTCATGGCGCGGCCAAGGCATTTGAATACGCCAAAGCCGCGTATAAACTGGTGCCGGATGACCCGGTGCTTTCCAGCCTGTTGGGTCGTCTGTCCTATCAGATGGGCGATTACAAATGGGCGTTGAGCCTGTTCCGGCAGGCGGCAGCCAGACAACCGGGGAATCCCGAGTTGCTCTATGATCTCGCCGAGGCTGCCTATAGTCTCGGCCGCGTTGCAGAAGCGGAGACGGCGGCGCGAGGTGCGCTGCAAGCGGGTCCGACTTTCGCGCGGGCTGGCGAGGCCAGCCGGTTCCTTAGCATGGTCGCGCTCTCTGCCAATCCCGCCCAGGCTCTGGCGGCGGAATCCCAGGTCGAGCAGGTTCTGAGGACAGACCCGGCTTACGTGCCGGCGCTCATGGCGATGGCGGCCATCAACGAGCAGAAGCTGGACATCAAGGCGGCCAGGCAGCTTTACGAGAAGGTGCTCAGCCGTTACCCGGATTTTGCGTTGGCGAAGAAACGACTGGCCATTCTGGGCGCCGAAGATCCCGGTGATAATCGCAAGACCTACGAGATGGCGATGTGGGCGCGCGAAGCGTTTCCCGAAGACGTGGAACTGGGCAAGGCTCTGGGCATCCTCATCTACAAGCGGGGGGATTACAAGGCGGCGGCGAATCTGCTGAAGCAGAGCGCCATCCAACGCCCGGACGATGCCAAGGCGGCGTTCTATCTGGGCATGTGCCAGTACTCGCTCAAGAAACCGGACGAGAGCAAGCAATGGCTCCAACGCGCCTTGACCCTGAATCTGCCCGCCGAACTTGCCGCGGAAGCACAGCGCGTGTTGCTGACCCTCAAGTGACGACGGGTTAGTTTTCCGCCGAATGCAGCCCGCCGGTGCCGGCGCGGAACTCGATGTTCGTGCGCTCCGGATTGTCAGGCAGCGACTTGGCGCAGTTCCAGAGACACGCGCCGCAGTGGACGCACTTCTCCCGATCAAACGCCGGCACGCCTTTCGGTCCCGGAGTGATCGCCTGTCCCGAACAAACCTCGATGCAAACCTTGGTGCCGCAACTCTCGCAGAGGTTTGGATAAAGGAACGCGACGTGGTCCGCGTAGCCGGCCGGCGCCTGTACCTTTCCGCCCAGCAGCAGCGCGTCCTGTTGCGACACCAGCAGCTTGCCGTCGTATGGAATCTCCGGCCAGCCACTGCACTCCATCAACGCTGCATGCGCCGACACGCCCCTCGCCGCGCACGCGTCCTGTATCTTCCTCACCTCGTCGGCGGGGATTTTTCCGCGGTAGTATTCCTCCATGCTTGGCAACCGCTCATGCGGAGCGAGTGTCTGCCCGGGAATGGCGACTTTCCCCTTCGTGAATCCCGCCAGGCCCATGCCGACCAAGCCCGCCACCACGCCGTGATGGAAGCCGTCGCGCGCCCGTTCCGCCTCGCGGCCCTCGCTCTCGATCCAACTCGCCCGGCGCCGTTTCGCATAGGCCTCTTCGAGGTTCTCCTTCGTAAACGGCTTCTTCGCCTGGAGCAACTCGATCACGCCCTCGGCCAGTTGCACTCCGCTCAGCCACGCTTCATCCACGCCGGAGCCGGTGAGCAGGTTCGTGGTGCCGGAGCCTTCGCCCACGCGCGCGTAACCGTTGCCGACGAGCCACGGCTCGCCGCGCTTGCCGGATTCCCCCAACGTCTTCGCACCCCACGAGCGCAGCGTGCCGCCTTCCAGATAACGCCAAAGATACGGGTGCGTCATCCAATGCTGGAGATAGCGGTAGCTCGTCCGCACCGGGCTGTCGAACCACGACGGCACGAAAATGCCCAGCGACGCCACGCGGTCTGGATAGACATACATGAACCCGAAGATCTCAGGCTCCGGATAGCCGAACGTGTGGAACACCGTGCCGGGCTTCAGGTCACAGTCCTCGCGCAGGTTGACGACCATCTTCATGCCCACGGCCCAGTCCCGCGTGTGATGGCCCGGCGGCATCCCGAAATGCTGGTCGAGCTGCTGGCCTACCGTGCCCACTGGCCCATCGCCCACTACCGTCAGCGCCGCGCGGATGTCCATGCCGGGCATGAAGCCCGCCTCCGCCTTGCCTTGCTTGTCCACGCCCTGATCCAGTAGCCGCACACCGGCCACGCGGTCCTGCTCGATCAACGCCTTCGCCACGGGCGTGCCCGGCCAGACCTGCACGGCCCCCGTCGCCATCACCTGCTGCCCGACCCATTGGTTGAACTGCCCGAGCGAGAAGATCAGCCCGCCGTGCTTGCTCAGGAACGGTGGGATATAAGGCAGATTCACCGCCTCGTGTTCATACGGCAGCATCCACTTGAATGCCCGGATGAACGCGTCGCCGAGCCGCAACGTCGCCGAACGCCGGCTCGCCCCGACCGGATCGAGCAAATAAAGCACTCGTTCTTCCGTCACTGCCGCCGCTGTTGGAATCTGGGCTGGGTCGAGATCGGGGAACGATGCCCGCAGTCCGCGCCCGCGCGTCACCACGCCCGACACGCCGAAACCGATGTCGTCCGCGCGCTCGTAGCAAATCACTTGCGGCGGCATCCCCGGCGCGACAGCGCTTTCAAACCGCGGCGTGCCGTCCGCGTTTGTCAGGTTGCGCGACAGCGTGGTCAGGAACCCGCCCGTGGCCGGTCCGAAGCCGACGCAGACGATGTCCACATCCATGCCTTGCCGTTCGATGGACGGTTGCGGTTGTTCAATGTTTGGTGCGGTCATAATAATTCATCCAGCCGGCATTCCCGGCTGACAACAGTAGCATAAGATTCCCGTCCTCCTAATCCAGCCGCTTTTTCAACCCAACCACCCCACCTTTCAGGAGTCCACGGGGACTGTCATGTTTGTCGTCCGCCGTTGGATGGCGAGAGGGCTGTGTAGGACAGGAGTCGTTCCCGCTGCTGCGCGGTTAAAGCCGACTTGCGGATAACGGCGCCGGAACCGTAACTGCAGAAGCGAATGACAATGAACTCTTTGCTTTCTTTTACGCCACGCGCACGATCCCAAGACCACTGAACGGTGAATACGCTGTTGCGGATGCTGATCCCTTTTTCGTCGAACGAGAGAGTCTGCTGCTCTAGATACTCGGGATGCTGGTCCACGATTTTGTGAACGGTTCGGCGGTATGCGATTAGGAACGCCACGGGAAAGATAATGAATATCCACGACCAAATGGGATGATTGGGGAGAAGCGCGAACATGCCTATTCCAAAGAGGAAAGTAATGGTCATCGGGACGATAATCCCGGGAAGGAGCATCAAGCGCCACATTTGAGCAACGACCTCTTCACGGGTCATTTGATATTGAATAAGGTTGTCGTTGGTAGTGGGTTCCATAGAGTGCGCTCCAAGTCTCCTGACATTCTAGATTGATCTTCGGATTCCTCGCATAGACAGGGGAGCTGATTCAAGGCTGAAAGGCAGGCTGGGGCGTTGGGCCATCCCGCGTGTGCGGAGGCGGCGGGCGCGCTGCGGCGCTGGCGATGGGTCTTCGTAGCCGCCGACGTGAGGAGACGGAATCGTTGCGATGGGCCGGGCGTCCGCCTCCTTACATTGGGATGACGGCGACCCACCGCAGAGGCGCAGAGCACGCAGAGGGGGGACAGAGCCAAACACTTACGAAGCTCCGCGTCTCTGCGGTGAAATGTCGGTTCCTTGCCGTAGGGGCTCTCGGCGGCAGCGGCGCTGCAAAATCAGCAATTCATTTCACCAGATGTGGCAGACTCTGAATCTGCTTCAGAATCACGGGCCAATAACCAAACACAGCGAGACCGATCCAGAATATCGTGCAAATCAGAAACCAAGCAATAACGGCTCGGAAATAATTCTTCCGGGTTTCGTTGTTCCCGACAAATGCCCAGACGATGATCATGATGAAGCCGATGCACGGCAAAGCCATGATGAACATCGCAAACATCCAAAACCAGAACGAGACGTAGTTCTTGTCATTTCCTTTGGCCATGTGGTGATAGTGGGTTGGATGTTTGAGATTCTAAACCAGGTTTAGTGAGATCCCCGAAACCAGTAAAAGTCTCGATACCACATCGCCCTGAACGCTCGTGGTAACGTTGGGTCGACTGTTTTCTTTGGGTCGTAAACGATTCCCCAACTGCTGCCAGACGGGTTGTAGTAGAGAAACATTATTACTGTCTTCCCGTCGTCGACCACCACTGCTTCAGCTCCGAGGCGAACGAATGAAAGTGGGAGTTCTCCCTCCTTTTCGAGGAGCAGTCGCTTGGGGGCAGGCATGGCTTCCCAGCGTCGTAATAACTGCTCGCAATCAGATCGTATGGTTTGGACGTTTGTCATACGCAGATTAACCCAGATGTATTTCTCAAGCGGGATGTCCCTCGAGTCATTATTTAGTAAACAGCCCGCTGCAATGAGGAAGATAATGGCAGCGCCCAGAAAGCGAGATGGATGCCTGCGGCGAAAGACAAGGTAAATCCACCGCAGGAAGAGAATGGCTGCGATAACGAATACTAGGAGCGGAATCGGAGCAGTGTGCTGCCGAAGGAAATCCGTTATCATCCAATCACTGAAGCACATGCTGGAATTCATGCCACACCCTCAAAATTCAAACTATAGTAATGTTGAGTAACGTCGGATTCCTCGCACAGACGGGGGAGGTGACACAAGGCTGAACATTGGGATGACGGCGACTCACCGCAGAGGCGCAGAGATCGCAGAGGGATGACAGAACCAAACACTTCCGAATCTTCGCGTCCTCCGCGTCTCTGCGGTGAAATGTCGGTTCCAACGCTGGGCCATCATCGTTCAGCTCAGCCGTTAGACGCTTTGCATGTGCGATGAACTTGCGCGGTGCCCGTCTAGCTGGCGAAGCTCTTCCAGACTCCCCTCACCGCAAGAGCCACGAGAAATAAAAACGCCAAAGCGATGCCTCCCACGATACATTGTGACGAAGTAACCGGCCATTCGGGACCGAGGTTGCCGACTTCGAGTCCAGTCACATGAGTTGTTGGCCCCGGTTCTATGGTGAACGCCACGCGAATCGGATCGCCGACTTGGATGTCCTGGAGTTCGCAAGTCTTTCCGTTCCGATCGAGGAGCGCATCCGCGCCGATGAAAAAGACAGCGGGATTGAGCACGCGGGCCACGGCCGCATCGGTAGGTCTAACGCTGAGGGTACGCCATCTGGGGGTCAAACTGACCACCACGCCGCTAAGGAAGGGGCCATGCGGAATCACGCGAGTTGCCCTTACGGGTTTGGTGCGCGGAATAACGCGAGCCACCACCGCGGCGTCTGAGGGAGGGCCTCAGCCCCCTTCAACTACAGGTGTGCCAAAGGCCCAAAGCAAAACGAGTCCCGTCAGCCAGAAGGCGGATGTAAAACTCTTCATGATCCTTGTCTCGGTGTTTCCAAGTTTTCAACGCCGGTTGAAACCGCGAAACAAATAACATGAGGCATGACCTCTATCAATCTGAAACGTTTTGCGTCGCTGCATTTGAAGCATTCATGTTGCACGACACTTGGCATGCGACGGAGTGGCGGCGGTCGGGCTGCGGCGGAGGCGGCGAAAGAGAGAAGTTGATGGCTCGCTATGCCCACATTGCGCAGTCCCGCAACTGCCTTCTATTTCTCGGCTGCCGGGTATTGGGATTTCTTGTTCAGCCGTAGAATGCCTAGACCGGTCAACACTACCCCAGCACAGACAAAGAATGCGGAAAGTCTCTGCCAGCCCTCTTGCGTTGCCCATATACCTCCAAAGACCAGAAACACCGCGCCAAAGATGAGGGTAAGAACTGCGTGGCTCTTAGTCTGATAGCGCGCCACTGTGAGAATCTTCGCATTATTGTCCACCATCTTGTTGAGGAGGTTCACCCGCTCTTCACATGAGCCTTTGCAGGCGAGGCCGTTTGTCTGTTGGGCTGCGCATTCCAGACATAGACCTTTGCCACACGACTTACAGATTCCCACAGCGACTCGGTCGTTATGTTTAAAGCAATTCATATCTGATCACCGTTCCTTGTTCGCTTCGGTGGACATTCCAACCAAAGGCATATCTGCCCCTACCCCTTGAACGTGAACTTTGGCGACTGGCTGTAGAACTCGAGGGGGTTGCGGAAGACGAGTTGCTCGATCTGGTCGCGGGCGACGCCGCGGCGCTCGAGTTCACGGACGACGCGGGGGACGCTGAGGGGGTCGGAGACGCCCCAGTCGGCGGAGGAATTGACGAGGAGATGGTCCACACCGTATTGCTGGACGATGTTGGCGGCGCGCTCGACGGAGAGCTTGGTGATCGGATAGACGGTGAGGCCGCGCCACATCCGCGGATACCGCGCAAACATCGGCATGGTTTCCTCGGTGCAATGGTCGAGGTCCACGAGGTTGTGGTCGAGTTTCTCCTCGTTGATGATGGTAAGGAGCCGCTCGGTGCCGATCTTCTTGTGTTGGTGCGGGCTATGGATCACGACGGGGCAGTTCAACTCCTTGGCAATGCGGAGTTGCTTGCGGAGGATATCATCCTCGTCGGAGGTGATGCGATCAAAACCGACCTCTCCAAGGCCGACGACGCCGTCGCGCTTGAGAAATTGCGGGAGCAACTCGACGACCTGGTCAGCGACGGGGCGGGTGTTGGCTTCCTTCGGGTTTACCGAGAGGGTGGAGAAGTGGGCGATGCCGTAGCTGGCGGCGCGCTGGCGCTCAAAGCCCAGCAGGTGCTCGAAGTAATCCACAAAGGTGCCGACGGACGTGCGCGGTCCTCCAAGCCAGAATGCCGGCTCGATGACCGCCTCGATGCCGGCGAGGGTCATCTTCTCGTAGTCGTCAGTGGTGCGTGAATAACAATGAATGTGCGGTTCGATGATGCGCATAAGTTTATGAAGTGCGGAATATGGTGCAGCAGGACAAGGGTTTCAATGGGAAATTGGCCTGTGAACGGGAGCCAGCGAGCAGGGCTTCTATGTCGTCTGGCCTTTGATTTTTTTCGCCATGCGCTGGGTGAGCCGCTGCAAAGCGGGCGAAGAGTCGTGCGGGTTCAAACGCACCTCGATGATGCTGAAGCTGTCCTCATGCTGTTCGGCGGCGGTGAGCGCGTGGTCGAGTTCCTCCTCTGTCTCCACGAGGAAACCGCGACCGGCGCCCAGGAACTCGGGCAGACGACTGTAGTTCCACGACAAAATGTCGTTGAAGGGGCCGTCTTGCATGGGGCGCTCGGTGCCGTAGCCGTAATTGTTCAGGACGACGACAATAGGGTTGAGGCCGAAGCGGGCGGCGGTCGCCAATTCCATGCCGGTCATCTGGAACGCTCCATCGCCGACCAGCACGAGCGGACGCCGTTTGCGGTTGGCCAGTTGCGCGCCGATGGCCGCCGGCACCGCGAAGCCCAGCGAGGTGTAGTAGGCCGAGCCGAGGAATTCCGTGCTGTGATGGATGTAGAGATCGGCCGCGCCGAACAGCGCATCGCCAGCGTCCGCGATGACGACGGTGTTTTCATCGAGGTGGGAGTTGATCCGCTGGAAGAGCCGCCGCACGGTGAGCTTTCCCTTCGTCGGCACGAAGGTGGCGGGTGGTTGGGGGCGCGGAATCCTTCCAAGGGTCCTGGGGCGAAGCTCTGCGCGCAAGAGACCGTGTACGAAGTCCTCGAACCGCACGTTCTCGTATCCGTGATAGCCGACAGCCAGTTTCTCGCTGGTGGCGTAGATCGAGCGGCCCGGGTCGAGCCGCGCAGTGAAGATGCCGAGATTCACGTCGGTCATGAACGCGCCGAGCATGATGACGCAGTCGCTGGACTCGACGTAGGATCGTACGTCATCCCGGCCCATGGCGCCTTCATAGACGCCAAGGTAGAACGGATGATGCTCTCCGATGACGGACTTGCCCAGGATCGTTGCCGCGACGGGGATATTCGTTTTGCGGGCGAGGCGGACCACTTCCTCTTGCAGGCCGAACCGGTGCACCTCAACGTCCGCGAGGATGACTGGCTTCTTCGCGGCGTTGATCGTGGCGGTGGCCTCTTCCATCGCGGCCTTGAGCGAATGCACATCGCTCGGCTCGTAGAGTTCGAGCGGCGCGTGGTGTGCGATGCCCGGCACGCTTACCATGTCGCGCGGCAGTTCGATATAGACCGGCCGCTTGTATCGCTCGGCGGCGTGGAGCACGCGGTCAATCTCCTGCAACGCGGTCTGCGGATCACTCAGCACGGTGGACGCGACCGTGATCTGCTCGAAGACCTTCTTCTGAGTGTCGAACTCGCGCACGCGGTGGTGGAGCAGGGGATTCTTCGCGCGTTCCTTCATGCCGGGCGCGCCGCTGATGACAACCACGGGCGATTTTTCCGCGAAGGCCTCCGCCGTTGTGTTGATGACCTTCAGGCCGCCGACGCAGTAGGTGACGCACACGACGCCCAGGCCCTTGAGACGCGCGTAAGCGTCGGCGGCGAACCCCGCGCCTTGTTCGTCGCAAGTGTTGATGAGGCGCAGATGGCTGTGCTGGAGCATATCGTAGAAGCCCAGCACGTAGTCGCCCGGAACGCCGAAGACGTGGCGCACGCCGCGGTGGTGGAGCCGCTCGATCAGGTAGTGGCCGATCCCGATGGAAGAACGTGTTCGGTTCATGAAGATGCTGAAACTTACACGGAATCATCTGTTGTTCCAAGTCGCGAAACGTTTGGAATGGGGTTCAACTGGGCGTAACTCGGCACACGCGCCAAGAAAGAAATGCGCGAAGCAACCCCTCACCCGGCCTTCGGCCACCCTCTCCCCATCGGATGGGGAGAGGGCAGGGTGAGGAGGCTTCGGAGTGCGATTCGCGCATGATTCAAATGGTGCGTGTGCCGAGTTGCGCCCGATTCAACTTTACCCTTGAGTCGCCGCGTGCAGCGGGTAGTTTCTTTGGCCACTGCCATGAAGAACTTCTTTTGCGCCGTCGTTGGGTTTCTTTTCCTGTCGCTGGTTTCCTCCGCGCCTGCTCAAAGCTGGGAGAGCAAGGGGAAGGAGTTTGTCTTGGCCGTTGGCAGTGAGAAAATCATCTATCGCGCGCCGGGCTCGCTGATCGTGAAACATGCGGATGGACCGGAGGTGAGTCTGGGAATCTTCCTTTGGCACGATGCGTGGATTTATGAGCAGTTGGGCGGTGGCAAGATCGAGAGCGGGCCGGAGATGGATCACCGGGGATGGGTGCGGCAGAGCGGAACGTGGGTGACGCGCGAAGGCGCCGCGCCGATGCGCTACTCGCTGGCATTGGAGCCGACGGCGAAGGGCGCGGTGCTGCATCTGGAGACGGAAAAAACGGCGCCCCTTAAACTTTCGTCGGGTTTGTGGACCACGATTTCGTTCAGCCGGAACTTGTTCGCGGGACGGCGTGTCTATGCCCGGCCGGTCGCGCATGGCAAGGTGGGCGCCAACGTTTCCGGCGACTGCGAGGCGCTGCTGGTGGAGTTGGAAGATGGACGCGCGGTTGCATTCGAGGGTGAGGGATTTCGCGAGGTCCGCTGTCACGTGAATGAAAAATCACAGGGCTTCGAGATGAACCTGTACCGTGGCGATTTTCCCGTGGGAAAGAAGGTCGTCACGTCATTGAAGATCGGCTTCGACATGCTGCCGGAGAAGTTCGGGGGAGACATTGTGCCGCATCGTGAGCCGCTCTCCATTGGGAAGACATCCGCGTCGAGAACGATCATGCCGCGTTTCGGCAAGCTGGAACTGGACGTGGACCTGCATGGCACGTGGGAGAACCCGTTCGACCCTGACCAGATTGCGCTTGATGCAACGGTGACGACGGCGTCGGGCCGGCAGTTCACGCAGCCGGGGTTCTTCATGGTGGACTATCGGCGCGAGCTCCGCGACGGCGTGGAGGTAATGGTGCCTGCTGGCGAGGGCCGCTGGTGCGTGCGCATTACCGGCGTTGAGCCTGGGGCGTTGCGCGTGAAGCTGACGGCCAGGGACCGCAGCGGCAGCGTCAGCAAGGAAGCCGGTGAGTTCACGGTGAAGACGTCGGCGGAGAGGGGATTCCTGCGCCAAAGCCGCGTGGATCCTCATTATCTTCAGTTCGATTCCGGCGCGGCCTTCGTGCCGATCGGCCACAACCTGCCCGGGTATCACACCGCCGGACAGATCGGCACCGATGCAATTCGCAAGATGAAGTTGAAGGGCGAGAACTACAACCGTTGGTGGATGTCCAGCTCCAGTCTCGGTATCGAATGGGAAGAACGTCTCGGCTGGTATCGCCAGGTGCAGGCTGCGCGGTTGGATGGCTTGCTGGACCTCGCCGCGAAGCTCGACTTCTACTACATGCTCTGCATGGACACTCATCAGGATTTTCGCGAAGGCGGCTGGCGCGCGAATCCGTTCAACAAAATCAACGGTGGACCATGTGAGAAAGTGAGCGAGTGGTTCACAGGCGAGGCGTCACGGACCTTCTACAAGAAACGGCTGCGCTACACCGTCGCGCGATGGGGATACTCTCCGAACATCCTCTGCTGGGAGTTTGGGAACGAATTCGAGGGTTGGGCCGACACGACCGTGGAAACGAAGAACGCATGGCACCAGGAGATGTCCGACCACCTCGCCGCGCTCGACCCGTATCGACATCTGATCACCACGAGTTGGTGGGGCCACACCGGTCCGGAAGCGTGCTGGCGGATTCCGAAGATGGACATCGTGCAGACCCATTGCTACACGAACAACGATGGGAACGTCGCCGAGCAAGTGCGCCGCTATAGCCTCGAACAGTGGACGAACTTCGCGAAGCCGCACATCTTTGGCGAGTTCGGCATCCGCAGTCATTCCTCGACGGCCGACAAGGACCCTAAGGGTTGGGGATTGCACAATGCCTTCTGGTCTGCGCTTTGCAGCGGCTGCTGCGGCATCCCGATGCCGTGGTGGCACGAAAACTACATCGAG
Source organism: Verrucomicrobiota bacterium (assembly GCA_016235595.1). Classification (GTDB taxonomy): domain Bacteria; phylum Verrucomicrobiota; class Verrucomicrobiia; order CAIQCK01; family CAIQCK01; genus CAIQCK01. The sequence goes on along the minus strand of JACRJX010000025.1, from coordinate 65,146 downwards.
CCGCTGGACCTTTACTTTCATTTCACGGCCATCGCTAACTTTGCGAAAGGACTGCCATTCGGCACCGCGCGCTGGGAACAGGTGAACGTGGCGGCGTTGGAGTATGTGAAACCGCCGGAGAAGGCCATCGTGCGTGACGTGGTTCTCGCGCCATCGGGTAAATGGGGCAAGCCCGAGGTCAACGAGTTCAGGATTCAGAGCGATGGCTCCGTCAACGATGTTACGGAGATTCGCGAGTTGCTGCACGGCAGGGGACACCGCGACATCGCCGTCTCGCCGACCTTCGTGGTGGACTTCCCGCGGGCGGGCAAATTCATCATGAGCGTGGGACGTGTCTCCAATAGCGGCCATCTGCGCGTTTGGGTGGACGACGTACAGAAGCTCGACCGGCCGTTCCCCTGCGGTGAGAAGTTCGGCAAACAGTGGGTTTATCAGCCGAAGTGGAAATTGTGGGAATCCGTCTATGACGAGGACGTGGCTGTGGATGTGCCGGCGGGCAGACATCGCATTCGTTTGGACAACCAGGGCAATGACTGGATGCGCATCACGCGCTTTACCTTCACCGGCTGCAAAGTCCTGGACCGGCCGAACCTGCTCGTCGCGGCGTTGCGGGCCGGTGGCGGTCCCAGCATCGTCTGGATGCAGAATCAGGAGAGCGATTGGTTCAACCAACAGAAGGCGACAGTGGAGGTGGTGCCGTCATCACAAATCACGCTGGACGGCTTCGCCGACGGCGCTTACGCGGTGGAGTGGTGGGAAACGTGGAGGGGCAGGGCTGTGCGCACTGATAGAGTGCGGGCGGCAGGCGGCAAGCTGACGTTGTTGCCCGGCACAATTAAGTCCGATCTTGCCGCGAAGATTCGCCCGCAGTAAACGGCGTGAGGTGGGACAGGCTGGAAACCTATCCTACTTCGATCATGGTCTTTTTACTGGAAACTCTATCCCATCAAGAATGTTAACCTGACAAATGACTCACGACTTAACCCGTGTGACACGCTCTCCGACACCGGATGAACTCTTGGCGCAGTTGTGCGAGATCGTGCCCGGATTCGGCGCAGCGTGGCGAGACAACTTGTTCGTCGGGGAGGATGGTTCATTCACCGTTCACGGCGTCTTTTCCGAGTTCAGCTTTTATGTCCGTGCTCACTTCGGCGAGTTTGATGAGGACACCCGGAGCAAGCTGTTCCGGCATGTTGAGCAGTGTGTCACCACGGACATACATTCGGAGATTGGCGTCTCAAATGCGGCGTGCACGTGTTTCCTTGAGAACATCGCAGGTGAAGGGGAATTCTCTCTCGTTGTCTCGCGGTATCTGGGATCCGAGTCGCGGAAGTACTTTAACAGCTGGAATGGATGACAGGCCAATTAGCAGATGCAGTGAACCCCTCGATGACATTGCGGTCCCAAGTTGAAGAGAATGACAACAGAACCGACGACCAAGACAAACCGCATGGCGACTCTTCTCCCGCTTTCGGGAGCATGATTTCTGCAGGGTGGAACGCGGCCTGAGGTTGCGTCTCACCTCGACGCTTTGCGCTCGCCGTCCGCCGTTGCATTTCAACTTGTCGTTCGAAACACGCGCGCGTCCTGCGGGATTGGCAAAGTGGGACAGGCATCCTCTTCTATTGCCGCCGCAGGAAGAAGTCCTTGTCCTTGATGACCAATACGATGGCCAGCAACAGGAGGAGGGCGGTCTGGATGATCTTGCTGTCGGGATGCGTGCAGAAGGCTTCGGCGGAACAGTTCGCGCTTAGATGAAAGACGATGGCAACGAGAACGCTGCGGTGGGTCTTATAGTAGAGCCAGTTCACCAGGACTACATAGGCGATGAAACTCACTACGTAATTGAGGCTGTGCAGCAGCCCTGTCTCCGCCAGATTGCTCTGGTATGACCCCTTCACGAGTCCCAGTGGCATGTGCCAGAGCGCCCAGTAAAAGGCAAACAACAGGCACACCTTGAGCAGATTCATGTTCCGCCGCAGACAGTCGGTGCCGTAGGTGTGCCACCCCAACTCCTCCAAGAAGGGTGCAAGCAGGAGCGCGTACCACCCGGAGATAATTCCCATGGAGAATGACGCCTTGCCCGAGAGATGAAACTGGTCCGCGCTGTATCCGAACAGGAGGGAGATGGCCTGCGCCAGAAGGATGCTCCCGAGCATCAGGAAACACGTCAGGAAGAGATGGAGTGGCTTGGCTTGGTTCAGGCCGATGAGCCGGCGTTTGAAATCGTCCCGCAGGTCACGGTCTGCCCAGATCATGCACAGTGCGACCAACGCGGGGCACATCAATCCGGCCGGAATCAGGACCCCGACCGCTTCCCCGAGAAACGGGTTGGTGGGTGTGAGATAACTTAGATACGCAGCCACGAACCAGAACGCCCATGTGAGCGGCGTTGCGAGGCCGTAGAAGATGCCTGGATAACGGTACTTCTCAAGGGTCATGGCTGCGAGACTTACTGGTCAGAGGGTTGCTGACATTGGGGAATTGATGGGCGGCGATCACTTTTTCTTCTGCACCACGCGATCACATAACAAATAAGGACTGTGCTCAGGAATAGTCCGACCATAGTCAGCACCCCGATTCCAACCTGCGTCCAGGCAAACTCGGACGAATCCGACCTCCGACCTACGGTGGCAATGACGAAGAACTGACAGGTCGTCATGAGCCAGAACACCCAGAACGGATGTCCATCGCACCGCAGCAGCCTGAACAGGCCAATAAAGACACCCACCAGAAATGGCCAAGAGAGGGGAAACAGAATCGAGTACACGAGCAGCAAGAGCCCTGCACACCCAGTGAGCAATACCTCTTTGACGAGCGTCTGTATCGCAGTCAGAACGCCCGATCTACTCAATTCTTCGACGAGGTTCCCAAGGCGGAGTTCCCCGATCATCGGTACAAAGGTCCCCAACGCAATGGCGGCAAAGGACAGACAAAAGGATCCAACGCTTGTGCGGAATGCGCCGACAATCACCGACAACGGATAGTCCAACCAGTCATTCTTTGTAGTCGGTTCAACCATGCGGTGCCTCACTGTAACCCTGCCACCGATTCGGAAGTCTAAGTCTTGGCGACGAACAAGTCGAGGTGATTGCGCGAACGAGAAGTCGTGCGGGGGCACGGCCTTTGTCGGCGCTCAATGAAGGCACGCCACGGCCCATCTAAGACAGCAAGAGAGTCTCTCTCAGGGGAAACGTCCTTTCGGGCTTGTTGCACTGCTTGCATTATGCGAGAAGGGCATGGACGAATCAACCCTTGCCCGGCGGCCTCATACCGTGACTGCCAGAGAAGATTGTTGCCGGGAAATTGAAAGGAAGATCGTGAAGAACTGTCTGTTGCCACTACTGCTATTGCCGCTCCTCGCGCTGTCCTGCAACGCTGCGGAGCAGGGCTCGACCGCGTTGAAAACACCGGCGACGTCCAAACTCTTCCGCAAGCACGTCGATCCTCAGTCGGGCGTCGTTTCCTGCATCCTCGAAACCCGGGTCGCCGAGAACCAGCAGAGCCTCTATTTCACCCAGAAATCAATGACGGAAGACGGCCGTTTCATCGTGTTCAATGTGTCCGGCGGCGAACGGGGCAACCAGAAATCCTTCGCGATGATCGATTTCCTCAAGGACGAAGTCCGTCCGCTGGAGATTAGCGGCAGCATTCCCTTTCTCGATACGGACACCGCCATGTTGTATTGGTTCGAGCCGGGCGGCCTTTACAAGATGGACCTGCGGGCCGCGTCGCGTTCGCCGGAGAAGCTCTGTGATATTCCCCCGCAGATCAAAGCCGCGGGGGAGAAAGTGCAAGGTTACGCGACCCACCTGACATTGACATCCGACCGCAGCAAGGTATTCATGGATACGCGGGTGGATGACCGTTTCATCCAGGGCATGCTGGATATCAAGACCGGGCAGTTCGAGAAATGGGGCGAAGAATCGGTCTGCGTGAATCACGGCCAACTCAACCCGGTGAACGACCGTCTGGCGCTGTGCGCTCACGAAACCCGCTGGACCGACACCCGCAAGGTCGAGCATCGCATCCAGAATATCAACGGCGTCTATCCCCGGCTGCTGCTGGTTGAGCCCAATGACAAACGCCGCATCATCCCACCCATGAACAACTACGCCACTCACGAGTATTGGGCGGCCGATGGCAAGGGCTTCTACTACTGCAGCCACGGGAAGGAATACGGGGTCATCTACTACGACCTGGCCAGCAGCAAGCAGCAGCGGGTTGCGCCTATTCATGCGGCTCACGCCACGATGACGAGAGACCGGCGCTATTTTACCTACGACTACAGCGTCGGTCCGTGGTATCGCGGCTGTTCGTGGCAGGTGGGGTTCTACAACGCGGAGACGAAAAAGGAAGTCTTTCTCTATTCCGTGTTGCCGGCCTACAACACGAAGGAGAATCCGAGCAAACTCCATCCGGATCCACACCCGCAGTTTGTGTGCGGGGACAAGTATATCATCTGCACGATCAACCACGGTGATGGCCGCATGGACCTGTCGGTGACTCCGGTCGCGCCCTTGGTGGAAAAGACCCGCTGAGCCGTGTCTCTCGCATCGGCGTGAAAAGGGTGGGTGTATGAAGCCGAAGGTTTTTGCCTCTGACGCACCCAGGGCGGGTCGACAGCGAGAGCTGCGATGCTCGCAGTCCCAGAGCCTTTGGCTTCATATTCGGAAGGGCTGCGGTCATTGGATTCATGAGCGTCCTGGAACCACTCATGCTTTGGCGGAAATCGTGACACAGAATTCCGCAGGGACGACTGAATGAGATTGGGAACAACACGCCCTTTCGCTCTTCACCCGACTGGGGAGAATTCGCGTTGACCGGTCGGAGGCGCGGGGTAGGATGGTCGGCGTAGGTTATGAAGGATCGTTGACCTGATCAGCATCAAGGAGATTTGTGGTGAACATTTCATTGACCTCGTCCCTGAAACGACATTGTTTGGTCGTCCTGCTTGTGGCGTGGAGTGCGGCGCAGGCGGCCTCGGACGCATCGGCCGATGCGGCCAAACCCTGGTTGCGCCATCTCATTCCGTTGCCGAAGGAAATCACTTTCAAGGATTTCGTGAAATCCAATCCCGCCGATGTCGCCGTGAAGCTCCGCGAGGGGGCCACGGATGTCGAGCAACAGGCTGCCGCATTGCTGAACGCCGCGCTGGGCCAAACGACGGGACAGGTGACGGCAAAACCGAAGTTCGAAATACTGCTGGGCCGCTGCACGCCGGACGGGAAACTCGGCCGCGTCAAGATCCCCGGCGCGGACAAACTCGCAGGCAAGCCCAACTCCGATCAGGCCTATGTGATTGCTCCCGTATCATCGAGGACGCTGGTGCTGGCGGGTCTGACGGAACGCGGGGTTTATTATGCGGCGCGGACGCTTTCGCAACTGCTGGAGACCCGGCGGACCGCCACGGCCGTGACGCTGCCGTTGGTGCGCGTGCTGGACTGGCCCGACCTGTCCGAACGCGGCGAGTGGGGCGGCAATGCGCCGAGTGATTGCGAGTGGATGTCCTCGTACAAGCTCAACCTGGCGGAAGTCCATTCGGATCTCAAGATCAACGCCGACGGCACCGGCAGCGCGAGTTTCAAGCCCGGGTTGATCGAGCAGGGTCGCTTGCATGCATTCCAGTTCGTTCCCATCATCATGCACGTTGACCAGCTCGCCCCGCTGGGCTTGTTCAGCAAATGTCCCGAGACGCGAGGCGTCGGCCCCGCCGCCAAACTGAAGGGCCATGCGTATGTGGAGATTCCCTGTTCCTCGAATGCCCGCTACCAGGCGATCCTGAGCCAGTGGATGACGGACCTCGCGCGCATCAAGGGTGTGGAGGTTATTTGCGTATGGCTGAGCGAAAACGATTTGAAGTGCGGTTGTGAGACCTGCAAGCAGATCGGCGAGTTCGCCGCGGAGACCCGGGCCTGTGTCAACGCGTGGAAGGAGGCCCGGAAGGCGAACCCGAAACTCAAGCTGCGGTTGCTGCTGACACAGGGCAGTTACAAGACCAACGACAAAGTGCTGGCGGAAGCTCCGCCGGAAGTCCAGGTGAGTTACTACGACGGCGGGCGGACGTATGATTCCTCGCGCGAACCGATGATCTACCCGCTGCTGGAGGAGTTCGCCAGGAGCGGACGCTGGCTGGGTGTGTATCCGCAGATCATTTCGGCGTGGCGCGTCGTCTGCCCGTGGAGCAGCCCGCAGTTCGTCAAATACCGCATGACCGAGTTTGTGGACAAGAAACTGGTCAATCTCTGCGCATACGCGCCGCCTCACAATCGCATGTATGATTTCAACGTGACGGCTGCGGCGGAATGGTCGTGGAATGCCCACGGCCGCGACGAACGGGAATTTGCGGCAGCCTGGGCCACGCGGCGCGGGTCGAAGGATGTCGAGAAGACGGCCGATTGGGCGGTGCTGCTGGGCCCGGTGAGCTGGGATGTGTATGGGTCGGGCGTTCCGTATCCGGCGTATTTCGGTTCCGCCGCCCGGATGATCCGCAATCGCGCCAAGCCCACGCTGGGCAAGGGCATGTATCGTTACTTCCCCAGCGAGGAGCATCTGCGGGAAGACCTCGCCATATGCGAGCGGGCGGGCGTGTTGGCGGCGAGCCTCGACGATCCCTGGATCGTTGCGGAGACGCAGGTCGTCTCGGGTTACGTGAAGATGCTGGCGAAGTTGCATGACATCGCGGCGCTGATCTCGCGCGGCACGCCTCCGAGCGACGCCGAGCGGCAGGGCATGAGCCGGGATCTGCTGGCGTTTGCGCAGGCCGGCGTGCAGGTCAACGAAGGCTTGAAGGCATGGGAAGCGGCTTCGTTGGGCACGAAGGGTGGAGGCCGGTTGTCGGACACCCTCGACATCACCGACCAGACGGTCGCGCAAGTCTCCCAGGCGCTGTTGCCTTTCGGGGTGCGGAATCCACTGGCGCCATATCTATCGCGCGAGATCGGCCAGTACCATGACAATGATTTCGAGGGGAAACAGCCCGTTCGAAAGAGCCTGGATGTCACCTCCGCCATTTCAGGAACGGGCGTCTATCAGGTGAAGTTCACGCACACCGAAGGCTACAACGCCGCCACCGTATCGCGGGTGGCGTTGGCCTCGGCCCCGAAGGCTCATCCCGATCAACTCACCGAGATCGTCTTCGACAAACATCAGGGAGTCATCGGCTACTCTCCGAGAGACCCGGTCTACTCGCTCGCGCTCCCGGCGCATGATGAGAGTCTCTCCTACTTTGTGGTGGTGGAGATTCGCGGCGCAACATCCAGCGACAAAGTGCCCGAGCGCCGCGGATGCAATGGTTCGATCACCTTGTGGAAGGTCAAGCAGCCCGGCGAGGAAATCAAGGAACTGCCGTTGTTGCCCATGACTCTGGCGAAAAAGCCGGTGAAGAAATCAGCCGGCAAATAGTTCATCTTCCTTAAGCCGCCCGTAAAGACCACATCGGAATCCGCAATCCACAGCCTTTTTCAACAGCTCCAGATGATTCAACCCCGTCGGGGTAGAATCTCTGTTGGACGGATGACCCAGGGTAGCGCGTTTCGCGCAACCCCGGGCTGAGTGATGAAATCCCTTCAGGATTTCCGGCGGCGACGATGCTCGATGATGACCTGCCAAAGGCGGGACGGCGGCTCGTCCGGAAACTGCGCGGGTCTGTGAGCCGCGCCAAGACCTCACTGCAACTTGCCCAGCACGGCCTTGATCTCGTCGAAGTTGGGAAGGGCGCCGGGATTGTCGCTGACCCATGCGTATCGGACGATGCCGCTCTTGTCCACGACGAACGCGCTGCGCTTCGGCACGCCAGACTGGCCGAGGTTCTTGTCAGGCAGGAAACTGTCGTAGGCAACGCCATAGGCCCGGGCGACGCTGTGGTCGTAGTCCGCCAACAGTGGCACGGTGATCTTCTCTTTCTGCGCCCAGGCCTCTTGCGCAAACGGGTTGTCGCCGCTGATGCCATAGACGGCGGCATTGAGATGGGTGTAGGCGTTCAGTCCCTGGCTGACAGCGCACATTTCATTCGTGCAAACGCTGGTGAACGCCATCGGGAAGAACAGGAGCACGATGTTCTTCGCGCCCAGTTGATCGCTGAGCTTGACCTTCTTCGGGCCTTCAGCGGTCTTGGTGGTTAGATTGAAATCCGGTGCTTTGTCGCCGACGGCGATTGTCATGGTTGGGTCCTCGCGGTTATGGGTGTCTGCCGATCGTTGGTTGAATCCACGGTCTAACCAAGCACCGCGCCACGGAATGTCAACTCGGGTGTGAAGTCCGCAGCCGGCTTTGGCTACGATGGGTCCAGGGTGGAACCGATCTTGAGCGTCACCTGCCAGTGAGCAACCCGGCCGTCCTCGATCTGCCCGCGCGTTTCAACCACTTCGAACCAACGCATGTCGCGCACGGTTTTTGAAGCCTTGGCGATGGCGTTTTGAACCGCTTCCTCGATGCTGTTGGGGGAGGAGCCGACCAATTCGATCTTCTTGTAGATGTGATTGCTCATAGGCAGGAACGTAGCATCAAAGCGCCGCGAGACAAGTCCCCGCACTTGGGAAAGAGGTTTTTTCTCCCGAGGGGGGCGGTCACGCCCTGCGGCGCCGCCGCATGAGGATGACCGCGAAGCCGCTGGCGCCCACGAGCGAAAATGTGGACGGCTCGGGCACGCTCATCGCAAAGACCGTATCGATCGTTGCGGTCCCCGTGGATGCGTAGTTCGAGCTTTCGTAGGGCAGGGAGCCGCCATACTGGTTGTAGTCGATGCGGAGATTGCTGTTGGTGGACTCGGCTGCGTTCCAGATATGGCCATAGGTCAGCTTGGCATTGCCGCTGGGGTATCCGCCAGAATACGTTGCCGACGAGTCCAGCGGATCGACGAAATACAATTTCGCATTTTCCGATGACTGGATGATGCCGTCGCTGTTGGCGTCGGTCCAGTCGAAGCCCACTGCCAGCAGTTCATGGCCTCCGCCGCCGCCATACTCGATGGAAAATATCGTGGCGTAGCCCGCGGCGAGTGAATCGAGGAAGAAGTTGGCGCGCGGATGGCCGTCATAGATGTAGGAGGGTTTGTCATACGGGGCGACATCCCAGTAGCTGGTTGGAAACATGCCGGAGAAGTGCACCAGGCTGAACCCCTTCTCCTCGATGATGTATTTGTTCAGCGCATAGGGGATATGATTGTAATACGTTCCCTCGCTTGGACTGGTGTCCATGTAGGAGGAAGAAACGAGCGTCGCATCGACGGCCATCCAATCGGCATAGGTGATGCCGGTGAGGGCCGTGCCGAAGTAGTTCGATGCGGAATTTTGCAGATAGGTCATCGCGTTGACACTGGAGGTCGGCACGCACGCCTCGGGGCCCACGTAGTTGTAGGTCGCGGTGTTCAGGCTGTATTGGTCCAGCCATCCGAAAAACGAGAGATCCTCCCAGACGGAATGCACCGTTTGCGCCTGCGCGGCGAACAATTGCCCCAGCGCCAGCAGGAGCACGACGCAGGACTTCGCGCGGTCCTTGGATGTGAAAGCCGCTAAATTCACGGGCGCGAGCATATCCTCAATCGCAGAGTGTCAACAAGTCCACGTTATGAAATTCTCACGCGTCGTCGTGGCCCGGTTCGACGGCTCGCCGGAACCGCAGGCTCGCAGCGGAACCCGTGCTTGCGCGCGCGCGGGGTGCGCCTACAATGCCAATGGCTTATCGGCAAGGAGCGAAGAATAATGAAACAAAAAATCGTGGCGGCGGTCGTCGCTGCAACTTGTCTTCTCTGGTGCGCGCGCGACGGCGTCGCGCAAGAGGCCGCAGGGGCCAAACCGTCCGCCAAGTGCAACACGGTGTCGTTGACACATTTCGCGCCGACGATTGCCTCGGCCTATGGCATCGAGCCGCCGAAACTCGCCGACAAGAAACTCGACGATGTGTGCGGCAAGATTCGCGCGCTTGCGGGCGGCCCGATCGACCGCGTCGTGATCTACAATCCCGATGCGGTGGCGCAGTGGCTGACCGGGAAGTATCGCGACATGTTCAAGCCGGTGCGGGAGCACACGCAGATCGAACTGCCGATGGCCACGATGATGCCCTCGGTGACGCCGGTTTGTTTCGGCACCATGTATACGGGCGCGTTGCCCGAGGTGCACGGGATCAAGGTGTATTCCAAGCCGGTCATCAAGATTGACACACTCTTCGATTCCCTGATTCGGTCCGGCAAACGCGCGGTCATCGTGGCGTCGCCCAACTGCAGCATGGCGAAGATTTTTCTGGAGCGGAAGATGGATTACTTCAACTTCCCCGATACCCGCGACAGCATCAAGAAAGCGCAGGAGCTGATTCAGCAGGACCAGCACGATTTCATCGTTGTCTACAATGGCGACTACGACAGCACCATGCACCGCACGGGAACGGAATCCAAGGCGGCGCTGGAGGCGCTGCAATTCCAGGTGGACGGCTTTGACACGCTGGCGAAGTGCATCCAGAAGCACTGGACCCGGCACAACACGCTGATCACTTTTTCGACCGACCACGGCGTGCACGACATCGAGTCGCGCGGCAAGACCGTCGGCAAGCACGGCACGAATGCGCCGGAGGACATCAACATCCTGCATTATCTGGGCGTGATTCGCGGGAAGGATTTGCCCGCGCAAGCGCGATAGGTTTAGGCGGAGAGTATGTGTCGGAACGCGCGAACGTGGGTCACGTGTGCGGCAGAGGTTTCGCCGTGAGTCGCCGCCGGAAATCCTGAAGGGATTTCATCACTCAGCCCGGGGTTGCGCGCTACCCCGGGTCATGCATCCAACAAAGATTCTACCCCAACGGGTTTGAATCATTTGGAGCGCGTTGCTCAAATCATTCAGTCGTCCCTCCGGGACTCTGCCAATCTTCCATCGCATTCCCGGCGTTAAAACGCCGGGCTATTATCGCACCGTCCCTAACGGGACTCAGCCAGAAACCCGCGCGTCCTGATCTGCCGCGCACTTCATCAATCACGCAAACAGGTTCGTCGGGATGGACAAGGCGGCTTTTGCAACCCGCTGGCCAAGCCCAACGGCGAGCTTCTTGCCGAACTCGTCCTCGTCGATCGAGTCCTTCTGGTTCCAGAGCAGCGCGCCGACGCGGCCGCTGTCCGCTCCCACGAGAATCATCTTCTCATGGAAGAAATACGTGTTGATCCCGTTCACCACGTTTTCCTGTCCGCCGTTGCGCGCGCCGCCGACTGCCAGTGCGCCTGCCGGTTTGCCTTCGAGGATCGGATGTCCATTCTTGTCCTTCCCGTGGCGGACTTGGCCGAAGAAGAGGGCCGCGAGCGAACTCAGCGAGCTGTTATGAACCGGACTGCCGACCAGAAGCCCGCGGACCTCCGGCGCGGAGAGTTTCTCCTCCAGTTTGACGAAGTCGGTCTTGCCGTTGATGGCCGGGACGGCAAGTTCGCCGAGAACGCGCGCGGACGAAAGAAGGTTGTAGTCAACCAGGTGAACGAGTTCGACTTCGATTCGGTCCGGCGCGACGGCCTTGGCCGCTTCGATGGCGACGGTCAGGGCCGCCACGGTTGTCTTGTCCTTGCGCGGGCTTCCGTTGAGGGCGATGATTTTGATTTTCCCGGTGGGAACCGTCGGGGCGGGAGCCGGGCCGGGTTTTGTGGCGGCTTGGGCCACGGCGGCGGAGCCGGCGGCCAGGATGGCGGAGTTCAGGAAATGACGGCGGGTGAGCTTCTGACTCATGAGTTTCTCCTTCTTGTGGTTTATGAGATAGCCGAAACAATCATTGCGTTTCGAGCCACTTGATAGCGGGTTTGTGGCTGCGGTTGATGCTGTCCTATCGTTTGGTTTTTGTCCATCCCTTAACGCCTTCCGGCTCGCGTCAAACGATTCGGCCGCGCGCGTCATCACCTCTGCGGTTTCTGGTCAGGCTTGTTGCCTATCGCCCACAGACGGTTGCCGATCACGGCGTATACCACCCCGTTGGCGACCGAATGGCTGCTATACTCCGTGTGCTGGCTGCTCTTGATGCCATCGCGCACTTCGAGCTTCCTGCCCGCGGACAAAATGCTTCTGTCGATATACAGCTTCCCATCCGCAACAAGCGGCGAACCGAAGCACGTTGCGTTCTGCCGGATGGAATGTGTCCAGTAACAATGGCCGCTATCGGCATCCAGGCAATGCACCGTGTATGCATTGTCCACCGCGAAGACCAGGCCGTCGGCCACCGCCACGGTGGAGATGCTTTGGTTCATGGCCTCGTAGGACCAGACCCGGGCCTTCCCCGTGACGTCGCCGGTCTGGGTTGCATCGATGCAAACAATGCTTCCCTTGCATTCTCTTCCGCCGTGATTGGGGTCGCCGCCGATCGCGATGTAAACTCGATTGTTATGGAAGACCGGTGTGCCGATGATGTCGCACGGATGCCCGCGGCCATCGCCCTTGCTTTGACGCGGGTAGAAGGGGAGCTTCTTATACTCCGCGGGAATGCAATCGAACGACCATATCTTTTTCAGAACAGGCACGTCGGGGACTCTCGCCGTCGGAATGGCATCGATGGGCGTCGTGGCCGGCGCTCCCAGCGAAAAACGGAACTCCAGCGGCAGAGCGGGCTTCGGCAGGGTCGAGAGAAGATTGATTGAACGGGCATACTCCGATGCCGAGAGCCCGCCGGTGTCCTTCTCTTTGACATCGATGAAATACACAATCGGCCCGCGCAGGCTCGTGGTCTTCCAGCGGTCGGGCGCCACGGGCACCGCAGGGTCCACCGGCTCGAACGCCTGACAGAGGCCGTTGCCCGTGGCGAAGAGTATTTGGGCTTTTCCATTCACCATGCCGAGGGACGGCGATGTGTATTGCCCGCGGTAAACCTGCTCGCCTATCTGCTCGTCATCGCGCGCGACCAGTTGCCCCGTCATCTTATGGAATGCGACCAAGCTCGGGCTGAGTGGATTGTAGGGAATCCGCCCGGGAACCCAGGAGCGGCCATTGCCCGTACAGACGTAGACATAATCCCCGTGCACCAGGACGGAGGAGCTGGCCGTATGGTGATAGTAGGCCTTGAGCTTTTCGCACAGGTCATATCGCCAGACGATGCTCTTCAGCGACAGCTGTTGGATCGCCGCCTTCTCTGCTTTTGCGGATGCCGGATCGTTCTCCTTCGCGTGAGCGCCGCGTTCGCCCAGCAGCACTTTCAGGTCAACGCACATCGCCTCCTGATACGGGCTGACGAAATACATCCGGTCATCTTCAATCGTGGGCGACGAACTGACGGACCAACTCTCCAGTTTATCCCTGGAAGAAGGCATGGGACAAATGAACGAGCCGAGCAGGCTGCCGGTCTTTTCGTCAAGACACAGAAAACAGGCATCCTTCCCGTCTGCCGAGGTGGTCCCGATGAACACCTTGCCCCGGCTGATCACGGGGCTGCCGGTCGTGCGGCGGCCAATTCGGGTCACCCACCTGACATTCTTCGTGGATGGCAGGACCACCTCGCCAGCGTCGTTGAGTTCGCCGCAATCCACCGAATCCGGCAGCTTCTGATCGCACTCGGCCGCCCTGTTGCGGGAGGCTTGACCGCACCACTCCGGCCAGTCTTTGGCGCTGGCCACGACTGCGCCAGCCGCAAGAAACGCGCCGGCGCAAAGGATCATCATTCTTCTGTGAGTCATGTTTTCAATCCTTGTTCTTGGTCCTTCTTCGGGTCATGGCGCGGCAGCGCTGGCCCGGTGGAAAAGCATTCCACCTTCACGCGCGGGATTTTGCACCGGGGCGGTGGAGAGTCAAGTGCACTGAGGTAGGATGGGCTGCCATTCGCCCCGGACACCGCCTCCTCACGTCGTTGGCCACAGGAGAGAGGAGTTGGATGCCAGTCCGCAGCGGAATGGTTCCTTTCCACGGCGGGAGTGGAGATGGGAGAAAGGTTTTTGCCTTGATGGGGCAGGGCATCGGCGTAGGCTGGGCGGCGTTGGTTGTGGAGGCGTAATCGACACATGAATCCGGCCCTGTTTCATCATTCCCTGGCTTCTTTGAGGGTGTCTGATGCCAGGTTGTTTGCGTGGTTGGTTTCGGTCCTGGCGTGGCTGCTGTGGGGGCTTGTCCCACCCGCAGGGGCGCAGGACTCGCTGCCCGCGGAACGTCTCACGATTGTGGCCGTGATCCACGGCGTCGATGAGCTTCGCCTGTCGCGCCAGAATGCCCAGTGGATCCACAAGACCGGCCCGCCTCCAACTGAAGTCGAGATCAATGGGCGAAAGTGGAACCCGCAGCAACGGCCCATCCTGACCCCAAGCCCGCTGGAGGGATTGGATCGCAAAGATGCGGACCTCAGCGGGGTTGTGTTGCATACGATTCGGGGACGCGGTTCAGTCCAGTTGGGCCGCGACTGTGAGAGTCTGGTGATTCGGTTCGAAGACCACCCGGCGGGGGCGGACACATACGAAGTGACCCTCGACTTTGCCGGGATGCTCGCCCGGAACAAAACGCCTGCGGCTTCGAGAGATGACTTGGAGTTGCGGCTCAAAGCCAGGATCGATGGAATGGACGAGGTCTGGCTTTCGCGGAACGAAGCCCGGTGGATTCACAAGGAGCGGAGTCCTCCGGCCGAGGTCACGGCCAATGGGCGTCCGTGGGACACCGCGAAGAGTCCCGTGCTGGCGTTGCAGCCCGCGTTGATGCCGGAGGCGATGGACTTGCAGAGAGCCACGCTGAGCAAGACCGCCGGCAGGGGGATCGTGAGTCTCGATTATCGCCCGGAACGTCTCTGCATTGATTTCGAAGATCTCGCGTCGGGTGCGGATGAGTATGAAGTGCTATTGAAAGTGCCGCGGTTCGGTGATCGGCACCTGGTTCGGGTGCATGCGGATGTTGGCGGCGCGCTCACGGGTGCGGCGCTCAGGATTTACCGGTTTCCCGCCGAAAGCGAGGCGCGGGACCTGCTGGCCGGGCAGCGTGTCTTTGACGCTCGCGGCCAGTGTCTGGTGGCGCTGGAGTCAGGACAGTATCAGTTCGAAGTCCTTCACCAGGCCGGAGCCCGGACCCTCGTTGCGTTGAAGACGGACATCCTCAATATCAAGGCTCCGATGACAGTGGACCTGAAGGCCCGGCAAGCCGAACCCCGACTCATCGGGCCTGGAAATCGTTTGATGGTTCTCGACGATTTGGCCGTGCGGTCGGTCCGCCGGCAGGGCGCTGTGTCGTGGACGGCCGCCCCCAATTCCAAAGCGGCGTCTCCGGTTTTGATTCTCTCCGAGGGCCAGAGCTACATGATCCACGTCTTCGGCCATGCGGGCAGCGACTATGCGGCGCTCTGGAAAAGCGTCACGTTGCGCGAGATTCCGGCGATCACGCTCGACCCGGGACAATGGCTTGCGTGTTCGTTTCGCTGGCAGGAAGGCACGCCTCACTCCATCCGGAACGGAGTTGTGCTTCAATTTCCCGATGGGCATCTGGACATTTCCCAGCCTGAGGCCTCGCGGTTTTTCACCAACCGGCGTTTCTTCAATCTCGCCTACTGGCTGGCGTTCTCCGGCAAGCGGAAGGCCGTCTTTCAACCCCGGGGCTATCTGCTTCCCCCCGCCGCCGGCCGCGAGTTTGTCCTGGGCGGGCCGCTCCACCCGCTGGCTTCCGCCGCGCTGATGCAAGACGAACACCTGGGACGCGGCTCCAGGCGGATTTGGTGGGAGATCACGTTGGGCGACCCTCAGAATCACCTGCTCGACAAGGCGTCCTCAAAGCTCGAGTGGACACCCACGCTTTCGATGCAGGACGGCACTTCATTGCCGTCACTGCCTTTCACTCCCGAAGACGTCCGGCGTTTGGGCAACATGAAGGACACGCTGATGGCCCGCGTCACCTATCGAATGGAAACAAAGTGCAGTGTCTCTGCCCCGCCCGAGCCATTTGTCGTTTCCCGATTCCCGCATTGTTCCACCAAGGCGCCTTCCTATCGCGACTGGAACACCCGGACCTACCTGAACAAGGTCGAGCGGGAACTCGAAGCGATCGCCAGCGCCCGCCAGATACCCCTCTCTCCCAAGCACCGCGTCGAGATCAAGTGGTGGCTGAACACCGGTGCGGTGGGCTCTGTGGGACAAGGCTCCGTCACGATGCCCTTTTCGACCTATCTCCATTGTCAGGATTGGTTTCACCATGCTTGGGGCATCGCCCACGAGATGCTCCACAATTTTCGCTATGGCCACACGCACGAGATCGTCCGTCTCGACCGGGACGTTCAAGAGCGCATGGAGCAGTTCCGATGGTCGGCGGTCGATCACCCGGAGTTTGTGCCGGAAGGATGGGCCGAGATGCCTGCCCAACCGTCGCGTTGAAGTCCGCCGCGGAATGTGTCCGATCCACGGCTGGAGCGTGGAGATGGGAGAAAGGTTTTTGTCTTGATGGGGCAGGGCATTAGCGTAGGTTGAACGGCAGCCAAAAAAAGGAAATCAGCCGATGATGAAAATATTGAAACCGGGCGTCGCGATGTTGTTGTTTTGCGCTTTGATCGTGCAGGGCTGTGCTTACAGCAAACAGTCCGTCGCCATCAAACCCACACTGCAACCCGGCGAGCCGATCGTGCAGGCCGCGAACAAAACTGTGGCGCTCAAGGTCGTGGATGAGCGCACGACGGCGGACTTCGGACGGCGCGTCGGCGCGGGCGCCATGGGGGAGTTGATCAGCAGCCAGGGCGATGTGGCGTCTGTTATCCAGGAGAAGATCACGGAAGGACTGAAGCGCAACGGTTTCGTCGTGGAGGCATTCAACGCGCAGGCGGTCCGGAGCATGCAGGTGACCCTGCGCGCCATCGAATACAACTCCGGCATGGGCCTCTGGAGCATCAGCACGAAGACGGCGGCGATGTTCAAGGTGGTTGGTCGCAACCAGGACGCGGTCTACGAGAATCTCTATCGCGCCGAAGTGGAAGATCGCAGCCCGACCACGGCGTTTGCCGAGGACAACGAGATCCTCATCAATCGCGTGGTGTCGGAAGTGTTGGGCAAGATTCTTCAGGACAAGGAATTGCTGGCGCTTCTGGCGCGCTGAAGCGCCGATGGCCTGCGGGTGGCCCACGGCCAGCCGCCCTGAGGATGCGTCCCGTGAAGGTCCGCCAGATTGACGCCATCAGGGAAAACAACATGAGATTTCTTTTCGTCCTGCCGCTCGTTGCTCTTTTGCTGGCCGCGAGCCGCCTTGCAAGCGCGGCGGAATACTGCGTTGACCCGAAGGGCGACGACGCCAACACCGGGACTGAGTCCCAGCCGTGGAAGACCCTCCAGAAAGCCGCCGATACCCTCGTGGCCGGCGACACGGTTCGCATCAAGGCTGGGACCTATCATGAGAGAGTGATCCCCAAAAACTCGGGATCGGCCGGGAAGCCCATCACCTACGCGGCCTTTCCCGGCCATGAAGTCACCGTGGACGGCCAGGGCATCGTGTTCGGATGGGGATCGGGTTTGTTCCACATCAAGGACAAGAGCGGCATCACGGTCTCGGGGCTTCGCATCGTGAACTCGGCCTACTATGGCGTGAGCATCTCCGGCAACGCGAGTCACATCACCCTCGAGAAAAACTTCGTGCGTGGCTGCCAGTCCAGCGGGATTCACGTCTGGTCACGCCGGCGCGCGACAACGATCCGTCACATCGTGATCGCCGACAACGAGGTCACCGAAACGAACATGAAAGGCGATCAGGAGGGAATCTCGGTCTGTGGGGCCGATGCGTTCGAGGTGCGCGGCAATCACGTCCATCACATACACAAGGAAGGCATCGACGCGAAGGAGGGCTGCTCCAACGGAAAGATCCTCAAGAACTACGTCCATCACATGCTCGGCTTCAGGCAGCCGGGCGGGGCGGTCGTATGCACCGTGGGCATCTACGTGGATACCTACGGGGATACCCGCAACATCGAAGTCGCCGGGAACATTGTGCACAACTGCGGCGCAGGTCTTGCGATCGCCTCGGAGGATGGCCAGCCTTCGGAGAATGTCAGTTTCGTGAACAACATCGCCTACAACAATCAGGACGGTTTCGTCGTGGCTCCCTGGGGCAAGGGCGGGCCGCTGAAGAACATCGCGCTCATGAACAACGTCGCCTATGCCAACCGGCGAAAAGGCATTTTCGTCCAGCACACGAACATCGAGAAGGTCGTCGTGAGGAACAACATTTGCAGCCAGAACACCGAGGCGCAGATCGTTGTGAATGATCCCATCCAACAAGGCGTGACTCTCGATTACAACCTGGTGGACGGTTTCAGGAATTACAAGATGACGTGGAAAAAGGAAAAGTGGCAGGAGGTTCGCGGCGACGATGCAGTGGCCGGCAATCCAAGGTTTGTGAATCCGATCGGAGGCGACTTCCATTTGAACACGGACTCACCCGCCATCGACAAGGGTTCGCCCGTTGGCGCGCCGGGCGTTGATCATGAAGGCAATCGCCGTCCCGAAGGCCCGGCCCCTGACATCGGCGCATACGAAAACAAATAGGTTTGGCAGGATTGCGGTTGCTGCCGAAGAACGCCAGGAATCGAGGAGCAAAAAATGAAACGATGGGCGCTGCTGACCGTGTTGCTATATGTCGTTTGCCTCACCGTTTTGACGGTGCCTCTGTTGCTGACTTATTCCAAAGCAAACATGCTCCGTGTCTTTTTTTTCTGGTGCGTCCCCGTTCTTGTTTTGATTCAAATCGTCCTGCTGCTGGTGCCGGTTGACGTGGCCCAGGGAAGACCTGTGAAGAAGCGGAAGATTATCGTGTCCGCTGCAATCGCGGCGCTTCCGATGGCGGCAATGGCTTCGGGCTGCTTCAGTTCGGTGCTTCTTATGCTGGGAGGAGAGAAGTCTGATCTCGGCGGGGATCTTCTCAGCCCTGTCACCATCATCCCGCTGTTTTGGCTGGTTTGGGGTGTCATATTCTACAGAAGTTATTCGAGCGGGGATCCCCGTTCGTTTACATCAACCGTTACTGGCTGGCTCTTGAGAGGGAGCATTCTGGAACTGCTCGTCGCCATTCCAAGTCATATTATTTCCCGGCAGCGCCATGAATGCTGTGCGCCGCCCCTCACATTGCTCGGGATCGCGGCAGGGTTATCCATAGCTCTGATGTCGTTTGGCCCGGCAGTGTTCTTCCTCTTTGCGAAAAGAATCAGGGACAAGAAAGGAAAGCAACCTCCCGCCTTCGAATGAACCCACAAATACAACCCTCAATACTGCGCGGCGGCGTGAGTATTTACTGTCTCATTGACATCTGCGGAACAATCCGCAGCCGGAAATAATCCCACGGCAAGCGGTTCACCTTTCACCCAGCGTCGCCGCCGGAAATCCTGGAGGGAGTTCATCACGCGGGCCGGGAAATCGTAGTCCCGCGACTCCGTCGCGGGATTGAACCATCACATTTCCCGCCACGGCGTGGCGGGGCTACTTCAGGAGGCCGGAAGCTTCAAGACGTTTCTTGGTATCGGTGATGACGCGGTCGTAAGCGGCAAATGCCTGGCGATCCGTGCTCCAGCCATCGATGCCCGCTTTCTTGAAGGCTTCCCATGTGTCGCCATCCAGAATCATCAGGATCGCGTCCAGCGCGCAATCGCAAACACGCGTCGCAAATCCCCGGGGCGCGCTTGACTCTTCCGGCTCCTGGATCACCCGCTTGTCGTCAAGGGCTGGCGCGAAATACTTGATGAATTGCCGGTCGCCGGTTGCGCCGGCGTCGGATACAGCGCGGCCCCAGTCGTGAAGCTCCTTGTCCGGCAGCTTCTGCGGCCCCGATGCCAGAGTCGGATAGTGTTTCAACATGGCGGCTGAGATGCGCGCCACATAGTCCGGCTTGCCGATCCATTCCTTCCGGTGCCGCTCCAGGATGGAGAAACCCCAGCGAAGATTTCCCTTTTCAAGACGCGCCACAGCCGCCTTGAGAAACTCGTCGTTCCATACTCCTGGCATGAGCGCGTCATCCCAGGCATTCGTATGCTCTTTGGGCAGTTCTTCCCGATAGTAAGCCAAAACCTCCGGGGAGTCCGGGAAACGCCGCTTCAGAAGTTGAGCGATGGTTTGCCGGCAGCGCTTGTACGTCTTAAGCCCCGCCAACAAATCATCCAGGGTCATCGCGTCCACGATTTCCTTCATCACCAGAAAATCCAGGCGATCCACGACATCCGTGTCGCTGGCGCGATCAAGAATGGCGGGCGTTCCATCGGATAGGATGACCGCTGGCTTCTCTCGGTACGGTGAAGGGGGTCTTGGTTCGGTGCGGAGACCTTCCCTCAGTTGCTGCTTCATGGATTCGATCACCGGGGGGACGGGATACCGCAACTCGAATTCAAATGGCACGTTGTCGAAGTAGTAACGGCGGCCATCTTGCAACCGCACATTGCCGCCGGTGGTGACCGGCACGCGGACGCATGCGTTCGGAGTCAGCTCCATCGCCGCGAGCAGCGGCGACCACAAGGCGCCTCCCGTGACCGTGGTCACTCCGTTGGCAAGTTCCGACAACACAACGGTGCTCCTGGGCATGGACACGTGCGGCTGTTCCGTGTCTCTTCGGCTTGTTCTGAATACAACGTAGATCTGCTCGATCTTGAGGGGGCCGCCGCTTCTGTTGTCGAGCTCCAACGCCATGGGAAACGGGTCGGCGGCGGAGAAGACCGGCATGTAGCGCAGCTTCACGCGCAGCACTTCGTTGCTCAGGATGAGCACGGACTGCCATTCCTTGTATTCGCCCGGCACGACGAGGGGACCGGCGGCCGGCTGTCTGCTGGCTGGCGTGCGAGGCGGGGTTGCAGCCAACACATGCCGCGCCGGCTTGCTGCTCTCGCTGGCTTGCGGCAGCGGCGCCGTTGGCCGGGCGGGTTGTGTCACGACGATGTCCCTGTATTCGACCTCGCCTTTGGACCAGTTGTCACCGGCGCAAAACTTCAACGGCGCGGCTTGATCTCTCACGCCGGGCGCTTTGCTGATCAACGCGCCGTTCACATAAAACTCCACCGCATCCAGCCCGACGGAAATCGAAACGCGATAGCGGGTCTTCAATTCGTAATGGAACAACGGCGCGTCCTTCGGGGCCGGATAAATGCCGAAGGTGTTTACAGAGCCTTCATTTGCGAACTTGAACCGGCCGAACTTGACGCGCGGGCGCATGCCTTTCAGCACCGTGATTTCAAACTGCAACTTGAAAGGCGGCGCGAGATTCTCCGGATACACGATCTCGCTTGCGCCGCTGCCGATGAGCGCGCTGTTCTCAAACTTCCATTCGCCGGACTTGATGTCCCATTTCTTTTGGTTCTCCTTGGCCAGCAATGTGACGGTGCCAGGCGGCATCGTGGGCGGAACAACGGGAACATTTGTTCCGGCTTTGGAAGGCGCATCCGCCTTGGCAGGCGGGGGAAGTGTGATCTCGCGGGTTGCCCCTGCCTCTGTGAGCGCGGCGTGGGTGAGTGTCTTCGATGGGAGGTCGATCGTGGCGCTGGCCGTGCGGCGTTCGTCCGGGCTTTTCATGTCCAGTTGTATTTCGCCGCGGCCCACCTGAATGCGAAGCATCTTCACCTGCGTGGAATTCTCCGTCTTGAAGTTGATGAACGGGCGCTTGAACAGTGAACGGCTCATATCCGTATCTTGAGAACCGAACCACCAGGCCCGGTTCAGGTTGAAAACGTCAACCTCCCTCTCAAACCGATCCACCGCCATGTCCAGGGTGCATTTCCCGCCGCGCGGCTGCGCCAGCACGCTGTCGCACCATTGAATCCACGCGCCTCCGCCATTGGGAGGCTTGAGGCCCAGGACACCCTGGCCGCTCTCGACGTAGAAGCTTTGCTCCGGTCCCGCCCACACGTTGCCCCTGGCGGTCACGAAAACAATGACGGGGATTGTTTCAGGGCCGGAGGAATTCAATTCACAGAGGAACTTCGCACGCTTTCCCTCCACTTTTTCCGGGGAAGAGCCTGCGTCCGTGTTCACCTGGCCTGCCCAGGGTTCCCACGCCAACTTCCCGATGGCCAAATCCTTCTCTCGCCGCAATTCGGTCTTGTGGAGGGCGTTCATCATGTCGAGCATGTAAACTTTCTTTCCGACCGTGAAGATGTAATTGGGAATGCCGCCGCTTTCCCTGGCGAACAGAACGATCTTGTCCGAGACCACTCGCCACATGCCGCGGCAGGTGCGCTTGGGCGTGAAGGGATCGTCCGCCGCCAGATAGGTGCGATCCGGGTTCAACTGGACCCACGGCTTGACCATGCACGCGTCGCTGCAGATCTCGGCGGTCATCTCGATCCATTTGCCGGTCAGGTGGCGGAGCGCGTCCGCCTCGGTGAGGGGGGCGAGCTTGGGCTCTTCGAGGGGTTTGCCGTGAGAGGGGACCTTCCACATTTCTTTCCAAATGAGGTTGATCTCGCTGTTCTTGAGATCGCCTGGCAGGTCTCGATGTTTCTCCTCCTGGCACATGCCAGCGTTTGCCGCGAGGATCATCACTGCCACCGCCCATGATCGGTAACGCGAATTCATGTCCTCTTTCTTTCAGGCCCGGCCGGCTTTATTGCACATTCAGCATCGGGCCAAGGTCGTGCCATTGGGTGTCGCCCCGGCCCGCGTTTCGATACAAGTGATGCATCGTTGCGCTGCCCTTGTCGGGGATGAACGCCTGAAGCCCTCCTTCGTTGTCGGTCCCCGTCAGGCTCTCGGCGCCGGAGACCTTGACCACGATCGTGCCTTCGATGCCATTGATGGTGGCGTGACCCAGGACTTTGAAGATGCTCTTGATGCCGCTCGGATAGGTCTCACTCCACATTTTTTCGGAGATGCGCTTCCAGTAACGCCGCCCGGGGTCGGGGTTGGCTTTGTATTCGAAGGAATACGAATGCGGGAGCTTGGTGTTGAGTTGCAGCACGGTCAGCGGCGCCACCTGTTCGGGAATGTCCACGCCGGCTTTCCGGGCGGGCGGCTCGGCCGCGCCGCTGATGATTACCACCGAGATGGCAAACAGAATCACAGCGAGCATTCGAGCGGAGGTTCCCGGTTCCTTCCTTTGAGATGTGTTCATGGTCTCTCCCTTCCATCCTGAGTTGTCGTTCCCGTCTGGCGTGGCAGTCTAGGGAAACACTTTCCTGCCGTCCACCGTGCAATGATGAACCCTGCGCGATTTGATCTCAATAAATACGCTGGCGGTGCTGAGGCCGCCGCGGCCTCTTATGTCCAGCCGCAGCGTGTTGCCAATCACCTGCGCGGCGCGGTAAGCTCGGCCATCCGGCTCGACAAATTTGTCGAAGAACCCTTCCCCAAGGAAGTCCCTGTAGAACGAGTATCGTTCCCGCAGGATCGAGTCCGAGTATATGTCATCATCCATGATCGAACCGGTTTGGGCGTTGCTGAGATCGTAGCCGCCGATTTGCCTGTCAACGCGAGCCGGCAAGGTGTCAACGGTATCCTTTTCGCCAGCCCGTCTGGCCAGCAGGCTGTCGCACCAGAGCAACCACTTGCTCACGTTTCCACCCACGACGCCGGAGTCGGTCTCAATATAAAAATCCTGCTCCGGCCCGGCCCATGTCTGGCCGCTGTCAGTCACAAAGACCGTGAGGAGCACTGACTCATTTCCAAAATCGGGACGGCCGGGGTCGAGTCGAATGTGGTAGGAACACTGCCTGGCCGTCACGCGCCGGACGCCGGCGCTCCGGGTGGAGAGCAGGTCCACGGTGGTGGTTTCCCAATTGCCCTTCCTTTCCTTCCACGTCGCCTGTCTGGCCCTGTCCAGCAGCGGCCCGAACACGCGGTCATAATACGGCTCCGCCACGATGTAGTGTTTGAGATCCTCCAGGCTGGTGTTCTGCGTCTTCACTGATGCGATTTCCTTCGCGGCCTGCTGATAGACTTGTTCCGCGGTCTCGCGATGGCCCAGGGCTTCCTCGATCATGGCCAGCCGGGTGACTGCCCAGGCCAATCTCGAACGGGTGTCGGCGGCTTCGCTGGCTTCCTGCGGGGTGGCGAGAATCTTTTCCAGGGCGCTGATGTAATCCTGCGTGGCTTTCTTCGCGCTGTAGATCGTGCCGCTCTTGTAAGCGAGATGCTCCACCGTTGCCGCCCAGCAGACCGCCTCCGGTTGGATTTCCTCCGTGGCCGGGCCGCAACCGGACACACCGCAGGCGAGGCACGCCAGGATGATTGGGAACGCCCGTATCCTGGCGGTTGTCCCGCCACGAACCGGCGGACGGGCCGGCGGCGAACCCGGGCCGTGGAGGGAATCCAGGGTCATAGGAAAGAGTTGTAGGCGGTCAGGAAGTCTTGATACGTCTTGAACTTCTCCGGATAAACCTCGGGGATCGCGGTTTGAAACGAGACGCGCTCGCAGAGTTTCGTCACCAGCGTCACAAAGCGCTGGCGATCCAGTTTGGTCAATAGAAACCTCACCAGCCGCTCGCAGGTCCGGCTGTATTCGTATCGTTGGCTCGAGTCCTTGGGAGAATTGTTTGCCGCCAGCAGTGACTCCATCGGATAGGAGGCTCTGCCTCCCCGCCCGCTGCCACGCTCGCCGCCACCGATGCCTTTCATTTGTTTGTAGGCATTGCCTTCCTCGAAGCTCGCGACGCCTGTGGTGACCCAATGCGGCGGGTCCTTGGGAAAGAAACGGCGCAGAACGGCGCAGGTCACGGGAAAGGCCAGTTGCTGGCTGAAGGTGGAATCATTGCTGCGAGCCATGATGAACATCTCGCCTTGATAATGGGTGCTGACGAGGACCCGGTTCATCTTGGTTTCAAAACAAAACGAATTCCAGTCCTCCTCCTTGGCATAGATGAACAAGTGGTTCTTGCTCTTGCGGTAGTCCTTGACCAGGCCGAGATCTGTCTTCAGATACTCGCAGTAGATTTCCGATTCGCGCGCGGCTCTCTGGGCCTCGGAAAGTTTCTGATAGTGGATGACAAAGTGTTCGGTCTCGCCATGCCGCCACTTTGAATTTTTCAGCGCCAGCTTGCCCCAATCCTTCAGGTCCTTGTCGCTAAGTTGGTCCCATTGTTTCTCGCTGAAGGCCGCGGCATTGCCGGGCGCAACCGCGGGAAGCACCGGCAGGATATAAGCGTGAGTTATAGGCGGTAGAGTACAGGCCAGTAAGACAATCCAGAAGATAACGGTACCCGCGCAGTGGAGGAGTATTCTCATGTAACAATGTTCTAAAGAAGAGACGGTTGGGCTGTCAAGCATGATGGTTATGTATGAACTGGCAACTTACTATGCAAGTAGTCCAATCAAACGACTGTACAGGCTATTTACAACAGTATGAATCATAGTAGGACAGGCGTCTCGCCTGTTCATTAATGAATGATGGGACAAGCGGGACACGCTAAAGCGTGAACTCCAACGCGAAGCGAGTTATGTTGGAGTTCACGCTTTAGCGTGTCCCCATTTCTTTCGGGCGCAACCGTTGGACCTGGATCGAAGAAAGTCGCAGCGGGCAGGGCGGGGCGTCCCGCCGAGCCGGCCTTTGTCGTATCGCTCGGACGCAATGTAGTTCTTCCGAAATCTCACATGCCTCCTTTTCTTTTTCTCCCGTTGATGATATCCCTCTTGGAAGGAATCGATGCCGGAGACGCCGCATCATGATTCGCGCGGTTCACCTTCCACTCTGGTTTCAAGCGGATGCAAATGGAACAAAAGTCAGCGCCGGATAACCGGCTGGTCAGCATCGATGCGTTGCGCGGGTTCGCGATGTTCCTGATCCTGGCCATCGACATCGGCGGAGCGCCCATCCTCCAGACATTCACAAAGTTGTGGGGGGAACCGTTCGCGGCGGCGGCTTCTACGCAGTTCAGCTATGGTTTTGCCGAGGGCTTGCGATTGTGTTTCATCGCGATGCCCATGTTCCTGTTCGTGGTCGGCCTGACGATGCCGTTGTCGCTCAGGAACCGGCGCATGGTGACGGACATGAAGACCATTCACCTGCACATCATCAAACGGTCGGTGATCCTGTTTCTGCTGGGGCTGATTGCGGGCGGGCATCTGTTGAGCCTCAAGTTCGGCCACATGCCGGTTTACAACAACGTGCTGGAATATATCAGCATCGGCTATCTCGTGTGCGCGATGCTGGTCTTGCATGCCAGCATGCGGACGCAGTGCATTCTGGCCGGGGCATTGCTCGTGGGGTATTGGGCGCTGTTCATGTTCGTCCCGGTGCCGGGCTGGCAGGGGGAACGTTACTCGGGCCAGATGAACCTTGGGATTTACGTTGATAACATGGTGCTGGGCCCGTTTCACAAACAGGGTTCATGGCAGGTCCTGGCCACGATCTCGTTCGTCGCCAACATGCTTCTGGGCGTGCTGGTGGGGCACATTGTGACTGGCCAGCGGAAGAAGGAGGAGAAGGTGAAGGTGCTGCTCCTCTGGGGCCTGGTCATGGTGGCGGTCGGCGTGGTCTGGGGCTTCTGGTTCCCGATCATCCGGAGCCTGTGGACCAGCTCGTTTGTGCTGGTGACCTGTGGATTGACGACGCTCCTGCTGGCGGCGTTCTTCCAGCTCATCGATGTGATGGGGCGTGGAAGGTGGGCGTTCTTCTTCGTGGTGTTCGGGGCCAACTCGATTGCCATTTACATGATGGCGCACCTGTTTGATTTCCGGCTGATCGGGAATGTCTTTGTCGGGGGAGTGTGCAGTCTGTGTCCGGCCAATGTGCAGGCGTTCATCCAAGCGATGGCCGCCATGACGGTGATGTGGCTGCTGATGTATTTCCTCTATCGCAAGAAGACCTTCATCAAGATCTGAACGGGGCGGCGATCCCCAGAATGTCCGGGCGGACTTACTTCCCGAAAACCTCCACCTCCATGTAGTGGTTCATCTGGTTGGAGGTGTTGCCGCTGCTGTAGAGGCGCACGTAACGGCCCTTGACGCCTTTGACGGCGATCGGGCGGCCCTCGTAGTCCTCGATGTATTCGAGGTCCTTGCCAATGCCAAGGCCGCTGGAGTTGTCGTGATCGTTGTTGAACACGGTCTTCACGCCGTCGATGAATTTCGCGTCATCGGCTATTTGGACGACCACGTCACGGTAAACGCGCGGATCATAATGACGGTGCCACACCACAATCGCCCGGATTTCGCAGGTCCTGCCAAGGTCTATCTGCACCCATTGGAGACCGGGGCTAAGCTCCACATACTGGTGGTCGCCTTCTTCTTTGTCGCCATCCGTGATGAGGTCGAGACTTCCAATGTCTGGATTCAGCCCGCTTGATGTCACCTTCTTTTTCAGCGCGAGATTGGAGCAACCCTGCGGCACGAAGATTGGCGGACGAGGTTTGTCGCCTCGGGGTGGCTCAAGATTGCAATTCCTGAAGTTCTTCATCGTGCTGATGAACATGGGCTTGGGCATTCTGTAGTCCAGTTTCTCCATGCCGGCCGGAGCTTCCTGAGCCGGGCTCACTTGGTTCAGAGCGAAGCAAGCGAGCGCGGCTACGAGTGCATGGTGTGCATCTGTGTTCATCTGTAGTGTTTATGAATGCGTTGGCAGACTTCAGGGTGTCCGGTCGGACTTACTTCCCGTAAACCTCCACCTCCGTGTAGTGGTTCATCTGGTTGGAGGTGTTGCCGCTGCTGTAGAGACGCACGTAACGGCCCTTGATGCCTTTGACGGCGATCGGGCGGCCCTCGTGGTCCTCGATGTATTCGAGGTCCTTGCCGATGCCAAGTCCGCTGGAGTTGTCGTGATCGTTGTTGAACACAGTCTTCACGTTCGCGCTGAAGTCCGCGTCATCGGCGATCTGAACCACCACGTCGCGATACACGCGCCCCTCGCTGTGGAAGTGCCACACCACAATTGCCCATATCTCACAAGTCTTGCCGAGATCGATCTGCGCCCACTGTCTTTCCGGCCCCAACTCCACATAGCTGCCCTCGGAGCCTTCCTTGTCGCCGTCGTTGATGAGGTCGAGGCTGCCAATGACCGGCTCCTTGTCGCTCGAAGTCACTTTTTTCTTTGCCGAGAGATTCGTGCAGCCCGGTGGGACGTAAATCGGCGGGCGAGACTTCCCACCCCGCGGGGGTTCGAGGTTGGGGGTTCTCAGACCCTTCGCTGTGCCCGTGAGGATCGGCTTGGGCAGCTTGTATTTCAACTGTTCCATGCCAGACGGAGCTTCCTGGCCCAGGCTCACTTGGTTCAGAGCGAAGCAAGTGAGCGTGATCATGAGAGGGAACTGCGCGTAGTGTTTTATCATGGGGTTCTCCTTGCGCATTGGTCTGTTGTGGGGATGAGCCAGTCAATTATGTTTTGCCTGATTGTTCGAGTGCCTTGATGTCTCTGTAGGCTATCCAAAGGGGCAGAGCCGCTCCAGGCGCGAATGCGAAGTCTATCCAAAACCACCCGGCCGGCAGTCCGCGCATCGAGTGGCAGATTCCCGCCAGCACAGGGACCGTGGCACACATGATCAGGCCGCATTGAATGATCCACTTGTTTCGCACGGGGTCCCTCGCCGCGCCCGCAAACAGGATGGCCAGCATGATGTGGGCGAACGCAAGCCAGTCATGGGCGTAGAGCAGGAAGGGATACTGTGCGTTGACCATTTCGAGGGCCGCGATGGCCTTCAGGACAAACGCATGAATCTCTCCCGTGGGACTGGCATCTCCCCATGCGAGCCGGACGCACGCCTTCAGTTCCGGGACGGCGGGCCATATGGTGACGCCCGCGAGGAACAATCCCACGGCAACGATGATGAGCATCCACCGGGCTCGTGTCAGTTGATTCATGTGTGGGTTCATGGGTTGAAGTCGTCAGCGGGACGACGAGGTTTTGTTGGTCTCCCTGTTTCGGGGCAATGGACTGTTCAGTTGACGTTGCAGTTCTTGCAGGTATCGATACCACTCAGTCTGCACTTTCGCGATAGGGCCGATGTGTTTCTCAAAACTCTTCAATGTCCCTCCTTCACGAAGCACCTGCAACGCGTTGCTCCTGTATTTCCCGTTTTCGTAGTGAAACAGGAAGTGTGTCAGGCTCCACCAATGGATGTAATAAAGGTTGAAGTGCCAATCAAGAACGGGGCCGCCTCGATTGGTTACCACCGCACGCAAGGGAATAATCTGTGTGTCGGCAATGTCCTTGTTGATATCCCCGCTCAACCTCATGCCCTCGATCCACCAAAGCGGGTAGGTATTCCAGTCGAGATCGCCAAGACGGAAAGCGCCTTGAGCATACACACTGGTGCTGAAATAGGTCGCCACGCCTTCCTCAGCCCACTTGGCAAGACGCAGAGAGGACGCCTCCGCATTCAGTTGATGAACGGCTTCGTGAACCATCCAGAAAGCCGAATTCGACCCGTTGTTGTAATAAGCGCGGCAAAAGGGTCGCTCGTAGTATCCCTCAGCCCAGGCAACAACACTGCTGCATTTACGGAACTCCTCGCGATTCTTGAACAGCTTCAGTTTGAGTTTCGGATGTTCGCGTGAGACCTGGGAAAAACTGGCAAAGAACCTGGCATACGTTGAATGCAAAGCTTCCAGCACATGGCCGATGTTGCGGGTCTGTTCCGGAGTTGCTGTTGAGTAAATTACGTAGTGATCTGTAGCGATGGTCGTCGACGGCCGCCAAAGCAACTCATTGACGGCGGGGTAGCCCCACTGGATGGCAAGAACAACGGCCAGGATGGAAACCAAGACAAACAACCGCTTGGGCTGCTTGGGCATGATCCGAATCGCCATCAGTTCTTTCCGTTCGTTGGAAGCGATTTGGAACTGGTTTGATTGAAGAACAGCGAGCCTGGCGAGGGCGCGAGCTTTCGCCTTTCACGCCTGTACTCGAGGATCATGCGCCACCGCAATACGAAACGACGGATGCAGCCAGCCTTGGCCAGTTCAGTGGCGTAACGCGATTGAATGGATTTCTCCAACTCATGCAGCCGTGCCTGGAATTCCGGGCTTTTGTTGAGTCGTTTCCTCCCATCAGCGACAATGTGTGAGTTCATGTGGTTTGCGTATCGAACCAGTTCATGCTTTCCCAAACCCAGTCGCAGCTTACGCCGATGCTTCAGTGGGTCAATCTGAAAGCTGCCATGATTGTTGCGGTCGTGAAGAGAGCGTTTGGATAGGGGGAGGGCGGAGTCATGCTCACTTCCAAAGGCAACGGAGATACAGATAAATCCCGCCGAGCATCAGCACCAGAAATGCGGCAAAGCCCCAATACAACCTCGCGCGGTTTGGCTTTTGTTCCTGTTCCTTCTCGGAAGTGGAGGTGTTGCTCTCCTGTTTCAACGGCCAGATTTCATCCGCCGCTCGCGACGAACCCCACCACCACCAGTCCCAGGTTAGAACACTGCCAAGAAGTTCAAGAAGTGAGTGGAAGATATTCATGGTGTCACGTCAGCGGTGTAGGAAACCGGGGCGCGCGGTCAGGGTTGTGGTTTCGGTTGTTCGAGCAGAGCTGCTGCCGCGTTGAAGGGGATGCTGGCGTCGAAGTAACGAGTGGTTTTGCCGATGCCGGGGAATTCACAACTCAGTTCGTCAACGGCGCCGGTCAAGAGGGCTTGCCGGGTGACGTTTGCGCCAAACGCCCGGAGCACGGCGTACTCTTCCGAGATGGAGATGACCTTGAAGGCGGTCTTGGGGGAGAGGCCATCGCCGGACTGCAAGATTGACTGCATCAGGGCATAGGCAAAGTATTGATGGTAAATGTGGCTCTTGAGGTCGCCGATCTCCCGGGCGGCGGACGAACGAAGCAGGTGGGCCGTCGAGTCCACGGGACACTTGGCGAGCCAGCGTTCGGACAGCTCGAAAGCCTTCTTGTAGTCTTTGGCGTGGTAGGCGTCGAAGACGGCCTTGCGTTCATCATCCATGTTCCAATTCGGTTTGAATCCTTTGCGCTGTGAGTAGTCCATGCGCAGTTGGGTGAAGAAAGCGATGTCGGGTGGCGAAGCCGCGGGCTCGGCGGCAAACGTTGAAGTGGAGGTGACTGCGATGAGGAGGGCGAGCAGGGAGTTGTTCATAGGTGTCTCGTGGCAATGGCGAACATCCGTGACTGAACGGTTGAGGTATCGCTCAACCGGGGAGGCATTGCAAGGCCGAATGGCCGGCCTGTTCCGTGCGTCGATATCGCACTCAACGGCGCGGCACCGTGTGATTCGTAATTCGTGACTCGGGATTCGTAATTCGAGATTCGAGATCCCGGGGGGCGATTACCGAATTGCGAATTACGAGTTACGAGTCACGCTTCCCCCCTCGTCGCAACAGTTTCCTTGTCACCCGAGGCCGCTGCCCTATAATCCCCCCGCACAAATCCGCGGAGGAAACTATGAACCGAGTCAGATGTTTCGCCATCGCAGCCGCGCTATCGCTGGCGGTCTGCCATCCATCCCACGCCACTGCTGCCGACGCTTCCGGCGAGGAACAGTTGAAGCAAATCATGGCAAAGCTGAAACAACTGAATCCCAAGTTCGATGGACAGGAAACCCATTTGATCAGCAGCGGGCAGGTGATCGAGCTTCAACTGAGTTCGTCCGGAGTCACGGATATCTCGCCGCTGGGTGAACTCACCAGCTTGAAGCAGCTCGTCTGCAAGGGCTACCCGCATACGAAAACGCTCGCCAATCTGTCGCCCCTGCGCAGTCTCCCGCTGGTCGAGCTGGACTGCTGCAACAGTCAGGTGAGCGATCTGACTCCGCTGTCGGGGATGCCGCTGGAGACATTGCGTTGCACGGGCGCGCGCGTCGGCGATCTTTCCCCGCTCAAGAACGTTCCCCTGAAATGGCTGGATATCAGCCAGAATGCCATCAGCGACCTGTCGCCGCTGGCCAAGTGCCCGTTGCGGTATCTGAACTGCACGGGCACGCGCGTGGTGGATTTCTCACCGCTGAATGACGTGCCGCTGGAGGAGCTGCTGTGCGACATCCGGAATGACCGCGAGCGGCTCGCCGTGCTCAGGATTCGGACGCTCAAGAAGCTCAACGGCAAGGATATCACCGAAGCCCTCGCGGCAACGGCTCCAGCCGGACGGAACGCCGGCAAAACATCCGGGCCAAACGCCGCCAAACCTTCGGACTCGGACGGCGTGAAGTTCCCGCGCGTTCAAAGCTCGATCAAGGCGCTCTACGTCCAGTATCAGGGCCAAGGCCAGCGGATGGGCGGCGCGCAGGACTTGATTGCCACCGCTGAACGCGAGAGCGGCAGTCGCGAAACAACCTGCGAGGTCCTCGGCGAAATCGCCAAGAACACGAAAATCTCAATGAACGAAGCCATGCGTCTGCTGAAAGTGCGCTATCCGAACTGGCCGCCGGGTCACAAGGTTCGCTTCAGCTACAGCGACAAGTATACCAAGCAGGGAGGCGGTTCGGCGGGCGGGGCGTTTTCGGTTCTGCTGCTGTCGTTGCTGGAAGGATTCCAGATCGATCCCGGCTTCGCGATGACCGGCGACGTGACCGTGGACGGGAAGATACGGCGGGTGGGCGCGGTGGCGGAGAAGATTCGCGGGGCCATGTTGGAGAAGTGCACCGCGGTCGCCATTCCCTGGACGAACAAGGAAGACGTCGGCGACATGACCATTCTCTATTCGCCCTCGATGCTCTGGAGCATCCAGATACTTTCCATCAACACGCTGGACGACGCCGCGGCCCTGGCGCGGATGGACAAATCGCAGACGGTGTCC
This sequence comes from Verrucomicrobiota bacterium, assembly GCA_016235595.1. Lineage (GTDB taxonomy): Bacteria > Verrucomicrobiota > Verrucomicrobiia > CAIQCK01 > CAIQCK01 > CAIQCK01. The sequence goes on along the minus strand of JACRJX010000025.1, from coordinate 32,618 downwards.
AGCGCGCTCCTGTCGTTCTACCAGATCCAAAGAACGCTCGGCCCGAACGCGCCCACGGCCTGGCTGCGGAGCCAGAATATCTACACGGCGCTGCAACAAGTGTTGCAGTTAGCGCCCAATCATCTATCGGCGGAGTATATGTTAAAGGCCGCCAACAACGAGTTGCCCACCACGTTGAGCCTGTCGTCGTCGTTGGAGGAAATCTGGGCGGCCGCGGCTTTGTTCAAAGGCTATTTGTTCAACGACAAAACGCCCGACGCGAAGCAAGGCACGATCTACAAGGTCAACAGTCTGCCGGCGGAGACGGTGAAGGTCGCGTTGGATCGTTTCGAGTGGCTGGACTCGCGGCTGCAACCCAAGACAAGGGATTTCAAGGTGGCCATGACTGAGTTCATTCGCATGCTGGACTCCATGCGCCGCCAAGGCTCCGTCAACTCGGCCACTTACGCGCAGTATCTGACCAAGCGGGAGAAAGTGCTCGGTGAACTCACCAAGCTCGGCACAGACCGCAAGACGTTGGAAGAGTTGATGCACTGAGGAGGGGGAAGGGGAGTCGGGATTCGAGACTCGTAATTCGTAATTCGTAACTCGGGACTCGTGAATCGGGACTCGTGAATCGGGACTCGTGAATCGGGACTCGTGAATCGGGACTCGTGAATCGCGCGTCTCCCCGAACCCCGAATCTCGAATCTCGAATTACGGATTACGATTCCCGAATCCCCCCAACAGTTTCCTTGTTCCCTGACAGCCGCTGCCATATATATTCAATGCCACAACGTAAGGAGAAAAGAATGAACCGAGTCAGACTTTTTACCTTTGCAGCCGCGCTCTCACTCAGCAGCCCCGCCGTCCTCTTCGCCGCGGAGAAAACCCTGACCACCTCCACGGGTATGGAACTGGTCTGGATTCCGCCCGGCGAGTTTATGATGGGCAGCACGGAAGAAGAACGAAGATGGGCGACTGGCGATGAGGGGAATATTCGAACTCCGGACTTGTATGAGCGTGGCGAACCCCAACGGACCCGGATTGCGCATGGCTTCTGGATGGGCCGCACCGAGGTGACGGTGGGCCAGTGGAAGAAGTTCGCAGATAGTGGCTATGTCACCGATGGCGAAAAGCAGGGCGGTGTGGTTGCGCCCGATCCGGCGACTGGGAAGTGGGGACTGGTCAAAGGGGCCTGTTGGCGCGATCCAAGCTTCGGATTTGCGATGATTAACAGCCATCCAGCCTGCTGCATCTCCTGGAACGACGCGGTGGCGTTTTGCCAGTGGCTGACGGAGACGGAAAAGAAAGCAGGCAAGTTGCCAGCGGGGATGGAATACCGGCTGCCAACGGAAGCGGAGTGGGAGTATGCATGCAGGGCGGGCACACAAACGAAATTCTGGTGGGGTGATAGACTGAGCGCAGGCAAAGACAGGATCAACACCGGTGATAAAAATCTTGGATTTCAATACATATCACCCGTGGACACTTTTGGAGCAAAGGGACGCAACGGTTTCGGTTTGGCGGACATGCTCGGCAATGTGTGGGAGTGGTGTTCGGATGTCTTCGATCCCAAGCAGGATAACCCCGACGCACTTTCAAGACGGAATCCCTATGCGTTACGCGGCGGTTCTTTTCACGAGGCCAGAGGCTACCTCCGTTGCGCCGCCCGCTATAGGAAGGGGCCGACGGATTCTTTCCCCTTCCTGGGCATGCGCGCGTGCTGCGGTGTGGCAGGCGCCAGCGGGCCATCCAGCCCCAACATCGCGTCTTCTGTCGCGACCACTCCGCCGCCGGCGGCGGTAGTGACTTCGGCGCCTCCTGCGACCCCGCCATCGCAACCGCCAGCCATGCTTAGGCCGCCCATTGTGGCGCCCACAAACGTTGGCGCTCAAACGAACGCATCACTGGTAGCTTCCACGGGGATGGAACTGGTCTGGGTTCCGCCGGGGGAGTTTATGCTTGGAAGCACTTCGGAAGAGCAGAAGTGGGCAATAGCCAATGGCAGTTATCCGGCTTGGGCACAGTACGAAGGAGAACGACCCCGTAGAACTGTCATCAAAGAAGGTTTCTGGCTTGGCAGGACGGAAGTCACCGTGGGTCAGTGGAAACAGTTTGTGGCAGCGACCGGTTACATCACTCAGGGCGAAAGCGCAGGCATGTCAATGGCGCCGCAAGGACCGGGAATGCCGTGGGACAATATAAAAGGCGTATCATGGAAAGATCCAAACTTTGGATTTCCTCTCAAGGATAACCATCCGGTGGTTTGTATCAGTTGGAATGACGCAACCGCGTTTTGCGAATGGTTGACGGAATCGGGAAGGAAGGCAAACAAACTGCCGGCAGGGAAAACCTATCGTCTGCCGACGGAGGCAGAGTGGGAGTATGCGTGCCGTGGGGGCACGCAAACAATGTTCTGGTGGGGCGACAGGAGAGTACATGGTGAAAGGCGGGTGAACTGGGCTGGAAAGGGCGACGGCTTTGAGTTTGTCGCGCCTGTTGATCACTATGGCACGCGAGGGCGGAATAAATTTGGTCTGGCGGACATGATCGGCAACGTATGGGAGTGGTGCTTGGATGCTTATGACACGGCTGGAGCACATGGCGAGTACTTCGCTGGCGCAGATTCACGTGAGCGAGTACTTCGCGGCGCGTCCTTTCAGCGTGGCGCTCCATGCTATGTTCGCTGTGCGCACCGGATGCTCAGCAAGGCATCCATCTCTAATAGCAGTTATGGTTTTCGTGTGTGTTGTGGCATCCCGGAAGGTTCCGGTCAGTCGCTGGATGCGATTCCGATAGCCACCAAGACGGTCCCCGATGCGAAGACTGAAGAGAAGAAGCCAGCCGTCGCAGGCGTCGCGGACAGCGAGATGCAAAAGGACGCCAGGAAGTTTGCCCGCAACCAAGCGAGCATCAAAGGTCTCTACGTCGTCCGCACTGACGCCGGGCTGCGCGTGGGCGGCGCGCAGGACATCATCGCCACCATCGAGCGGGTCAGCGGCGACCGCGAGACGATCTGCGACTTCGTCAGCGATGTGGCCAAGGATACCCAGATCTCGATGGAGGAGGCGGAACGGTTGCTCAAGGTCCGCCATCCGGTTTGGCAGGCGGGCTACAAGATCCGATTCAGCTACTCCAACAAGTACAGCAAACAGGCGGGCGGCTCGGCGGGCGGCGCATTCTCCGTGCTGCTGCTGTCGCTGCTGGACGGCGTGCAGATTGATCCCGGCTTCGCCATGACCGGCGATGTGACCGTGGACGGCAAGATTCGCGAAGTCGGCGCGGTGGCCGAAAAACTCCGCGGTGCGTTGCTGGATAAGTGCCGGATCGTCGCCATCCCGGAAGCGAATGAGGAAAACCTCAACGATCTCGCCGTCCTTTATTCGCCCGCGATGCTCTGGAGCATGCAAATCCTCTCCATCGCGACGCTGGACGATGCGGTGGCAGTGGCTCGCACGGACCGCGCATCCAATCTGGCCAAGGCGACGGAGCTATTCGGACAGGTGCAGCGTTCGCTGCCCGCGAATGCGACGGTGTATGCGCTTCGCAATCCGGCGATCGTCCAGACATTGCGGCAGGTGTTGCAGCTTGCGCCGAATCATTCGTCGGCGGAATACATGCTGCGTGTGGCGAACAACCAGTTGCCAGCGACGCTGAGCCTGGGCGGGTCGTTGGATGAACTTTGGGCGGCGCCGGGACCGTTGCTGGGATTCCTGTTTGCGGACTACAAGGAGCCGGAGAAGTCGAAGCGGTATTATTTCGACAAGGTGCCGAGCGGGGCGTTCAAGGCGGCAATGGACCGGCTGAACTGGCTGCAATTCCGGCTGCATCCGAAGACGCGGGAGCTGAAGACGGCGATGGTTGATTACATGATCAGCCTGGACCAACTGCACCGGCAGTCGGCGTTTTCGTCGGGGACGCTGAGGCTGCATCTGGCGAAGCGTGACAAGGTGTTGAGCGAAGCGCACCTGTTGGGCACGGACCGCAAGACGCTCTAAGAGATGATGCACTGAGGAGGGGCGGGAGGCGGGCTGGAAGGGGGAAGCGGGAAGTTCGGGTTCGAGATTCGCATGCCCGCGGAGTTGAGTCATTGCATTGCCGAACCGATGCAACGCGGTGGGGCCTGGCCACCCGAGCCAGCTTAATGTTGATGGACCCATCGTCGCATCGGGGACGTGGCCTGCAACGCTTGCCAGCCTTGGCTTTACAGAATGTGACTGGATGTGGACAATGCTCCCGAGGCTGGACGCGAAAGAAAAGAGGAAGGCATGAAGACGATCATCCGAGACTTGTTGTGGCTGGCGATGGCGGGGACGATGGCGGGCGCAACGGCGTGGGCGGGCGAGACGCCGGCCCCGGGCAGTTCCACGGATTCAGCGGCCGCGGTGCGGGCGGAGATGGAGCAGGCGATGGAACAGGTCCGCCGGATTGTCAACCAGCCGGTGACCCGGCTGATGGGAAGGAACACGCGAGCCGCTGTCTTCGATGATGGTTGGTTTCACGAAGGAGCGGGCAAGCCCGACTTCAACAACGTCGATGTGCGCACCACCCAGCAACTGATTTACGACAAGTATCCCTACGTCACGTCGAAACTGAACGCCGGCGTGGTGTTCATGGGCCCGCAGTTGGAGTTCAATCCGAATACCAAATACTTCTATGCGGATCTGTCCCTACCGAAGAAGAAGCTCACCGAAGCCGAAATGTTGGAGATCAACAGGCTGTATCGGATCATCGGCCGTTGCGAGCAGAAGCTGGGCCTCTCGGGCGGCACGGGCAGCTTCTTTGCTTTCTTGCATGCGAACCCTTATGTCGGCGGGGCGATCATAGTGGTGCTGGTGCTCTTGGCGCTTTTCAAGTGTGTCAGGCGGATTGGCCGAAGTCCGTCATAGTCTCTGCGGGTGGATTACGACCTTGGGGCGCGATGGCTTTTGGTCCTCCGGCGGATGAGGCGGAGTAGGACAGACATCCTGCCTGTCCATTGATGAATGACGGGACAGGCTGGAAGCTTATGCCGCTTTGATGCCGACTCTCGCCTTGACGTGCTCCGTTCTGCTCTGCTTTTGCCGGGAGTTGTGCTGTCGAAAAAATCTGCAACCGGGTGTTGACCTGTCTATTGCTTCACACCTTAGCGTTTCCTACGTCATGACCCTGTGGCCGTGACTAAACTGAACCATTAACGCTGGACGCGAGAGGACCTATGAAGAAAAACGTGAATGTGAATGAATGGATTGCCATGTATCGGGAGATTGGCCTGGACCAGGCGCAGATGCAGCAATGGCACAAAGTGTTCGAGACCCGCCACCCGGACGGACACCAGGGTTTTCTGGAGTGGCTGGGCCTGCCGCCGAAAGAGATTGATCGAATCCGGGCCGCAAGCAAATAATCGGCACGCGGGGGTGGTGGCGCCGGGCGCGCTGCCACCCTCCACTGCCTGACGGTGATGAAAACCTGCTCGATTTCAAAACTTGCCCGGGCCTTTGGCCTGTCACGCAGCACGTTGTTGTATTACGACCGGTTGGGGCTGTTGCCGCCTTCGGGACGAACGGGTTCGGGCTATCGCTGCTACACGGACAAGGATCATCGGCGGCTGGAGCGGATATGCCATTTCCGGGAGGCGGGCCTGACGCTGAAGGAAATCCGCGCCGTGTTGTCGTCGGGTGGCAAACCGGGCGCGAGGTTGGTGGAGCGGCGTATGCGCGAGACGGCTGCGAGCATTCTGGGTTTGAGAAACCAACAGCGGCTTTTGGCGGGGATGTTGAGGCGCATTGCTTCGGGGAAACTTCCGCGTGCGGTCGACAAACAGTTGTGGGTTGAGATGCTGCAGGCAGCGGGCATGGACGAAAACGGCCGGAAGCAGTGGCATGTGGAGTTCGAGCGGCGCGCGCCGGAGGGACATGACGAGTTTCTGGTTTCGCTGGGAATCCCGCCGGAGGAAGTGGCTGCGATCAGACGCTGGAGCCGGGGAGAGGGGAGCGAGGCATGAATAGGGGGGTGTTCAGTCCTGATATCCGGGGCGGCGACCGTACTTAAGATGAGCTTTCCCTTGACGGACGTGGGGGGCGGCGTAGGATTCGATGCGCTGATCAACGAGAGCTTCGCAGTCGTTGGTTCGAGGGAACGAGGCCAGGAAACGCTTTCGTTGGCATCAATGGAGAACATATAATGATGAAGCGTCTGATTCTACTTTCGGTTGTACTTGCCTTGGCGGCCCCCATTCACGCTCAGACGGGTCCCATTCCGGTGCAATTCAGCATGACACTGAACAAGAAGAAGAAACAAGTCAGTGCCGGCTATGGAAATGCGGCCGATTATTTTGTCAGCTCCAGCCTGCGCATTGTCGTGAACAACGTGAGCGCGCGGCCCCTCACAGGCGTCAAAGTGCGATGGGGCATGGTTCAGCAGAATTCGTATAGCAGCAGGCGTCCGGTTACTTACGGTGCGGAAGAAACCATCGACATTCAACCGCTGAAAGAAAAGATCGTGGAGACGCAGCCGATCCAAACACGTGGCAGGGAATACGAGTTCATTGGCAAGCACGGGGAATCCATCCTGGGCTACGGCGCGCAGGTGTTGATTGATGGCAAAGTCGTGGCTCAGAAAACTGTTCCTGTAAACTTCAACATCGACTTTGAAAAGCTGACGCCGATCGAGGAGGAGTCCGGCACCCGGCGGCGATAGGTGACGAACGCAACGGAGGACAGGGCTGCCGAACCGGCGACCGGGAGAAGTCGCAGTGTCGCGCGTGCTACCGGTCTTCTTCGATCGCTGTAAAACCGAGCAGGCTGGCGATGTCCTTGAGGGTCTCGCGGAAGTCGCCAAACGTGGCGCACCGGTGAACACCGTATTTGTCGGGGTAAATGTAACGCTGAACTTTTTTGGCGTCGACCGACGCCACGATTTTGGTCCGTCACATCATGTCGTAGAAGTGATCCCGATATTTGATACGCCCTTTATACATCGGCACGGTCCGGCCTGTGTGGACCAGCACCTCTTTGGAGAGCACGTCGAGCTGCCACATCGTCACCGGCTCGTTGGGAGGATATAAGTTGCACCAACCAACCCCCACGCCCGGCAGCGAGCGCTTTCGCACGGGCCGCTCCCGATGATCCCTGATTTTGTAGGACACACGCCGCTGGTCGCCCCAGGCATTCCACGGCCCCTCACAGTGCTGCACGCACGAGGTGTTGTTGTAGGTGTCCACGGCAAAGTCGCCCAACATGCTCGGCCGGCCGTAGGCGTATTGCAGCATCATCTCCGACAGCAGGATATTCAGATGCGACTGGCACTTGGCGACCACGTTGTGCAGTTGAAACTCGGATGTCGCCGGGCATGGAACGATGTAGTCCTCGCGCCGCGGATTTGGGACGAGCGTGCGAATGTGATAGGCCATCGCCGTGGCATCGTACCGTTCCATCAGCCACTTCATTGCCAGATACACCTTCGCCGATCGGACCACCTCCGATTCGATGGTGCCGAACATCGCTTCCGCGTTGCGAATCCAGCGCTGGGCAATCTCGTTGGCCTCACGGCTCTCATTCTTCCAGAGGTCGCGGATATACGGGTCCTCGACGACTTCCTTGGTGCCGATTTTCGTCACATGGGTGCCGAACGTCTGGTCAATCGCGCCGAGAATCTGTTCGTTGTAGTCCGGCGGCGGGTTCTTTCGCACGTCGCCGTAGATCACATTCACGTGGGGCGAATCGGTCACGGTGAGGATGTGCTCGCTCTTCATGCGCTTGAGCGCGCGAATCAACTTCACCTTGGCGATCAGGTCGAGAAACATCTTCTCGGAAACGTTGGGGTCGGCGCAGAATCGCCACGGGTCAAGCATCGCACCGATGGTGTGGTTCTGCCGATACAACGGGAAGGGAATATTCATGAAGTCGTTCAGCACCGCCACGTTGATGGTCGGCAGACCGCTCCTCAACAGGTCGTATTCCCTCGGGCAGCCATAGATGATGACCCCGTCAAATTGCTGCCGCTTGAGGTCCTTGATTTCGGCGAGCACCGCGTCAAGCCTTGCCCCTGCGGTCATGTCCCGGACGGTGAAATCCACGCCGTCGCAATCTCGCTGCAACCGTTGGATGATCTCCGCGTGGGTCATGGGTCTGAGGTCGGTGTCATCTTGCGAGGGCGCAGTGCCGAACATCACCATATAAACCTTCGCGCGCTCACCGCGTTGTTTGCTGCGGTCCGATGCTTGCGCGGCGCCGGGCGCAGCCGCCGCGCAGGCGCCTATCGCGACAGACGAAGCCTGCACAAAAGTGCGACGAGTCATATCAGACATGATGACCTCCTTGGGGAACGATGCAGGAACGGTAGGGGTGGAAACCTGGGTGGTGACGTGCAAACGGAGTGAACGGGTCAGTTATCTCCAATGCTCCCTTGCTGGAGGTGCTTCCAAGCTGCGTCCGTTGGACTTCCGCTGACATGTTACACCGCTTGCGTATCCTACGCCGATGCCCATGCCCGTCAACGCAAGAAAAACCATTTCACCTGTCGGTGCGCTTGGCCGACGGTGGCAAAGGGCCATGCGGAAGCTGGAACGAGCAAAGCCAGAAGGGGCGGCTTGACGCGGGGCGCAACTGGCGGGAGACTGGCGGCGCAGTGGGCGGAGCTGGGCACTGCTTCCGGCTTTGTCTTGTGACGAAAACTTTGTCTCATTAAGAATGCTCGACCTCGGTCACTCCATGAAAACGCTCACGTTCCTGTTGGTCATTATGGCGCTTCCTTTGATCGCAGCGGACGAGCCGCTCCGCGACCTGGACAAAATCGAAGCCGCCCTGAAGGTCGCTCCCGGCGATCCCATGCTGCATTACCGGAAGTGCCAGGCGTTGTTCGCCAGGGGCAGGGAGCAGGAAGCCGTGGACCACGCGGCGGTTGCGCTGGCCAAGTTCAAGGCAGCGGGCAACAAGCTCGCCTGGATGAGCCTGGGCTCCTTCACGGCGAACGCCTGCCGGATAGAGGTTCATTACAACATGGGCGCGGGGGAGCGGGCTGACAAAAAGGACGGCATCGTGCGCCCCTACAGCTTCCGCATCTGGACGACGAGCGCCGAGCCCGAGCTTGTCCGGATGCTGGATTTTGAGCTGGCTTATCTCAATGGCGAGTTGCTCTCGGCTGCCATCGGGCAAATGATTGGAGACGTGCACGCGAACTTCGGCGTTGTTGACCCGAAGAGCGACTTCGCCACGATCAAGAAGAAGGTGCTGGAGGTCATCAAGAAATAGGGGCCGGCAAGATCGATGGGAAGCGGCAAGCGGGAAGAAGGGGGCAGGAAAGTTAGGAGTTAAGAGTTTGGGGGAAACACGAAACGGGATTCGAGGTTCGAGATTCGAGATTCGAGATTCCCGAGTTACGAATCACGGATTACGATTCCCGATTCCCGAATTACGCTTGCCGCTTCCCGCTTGCCGCCTTCTGCCTCACCTCGTTCTTGAATGCGGTCTCCGCTCGTGGCAGACTGGTGGCGATATGGAAGAAACCTACACATGGCACCGCGGGACCTGCAACGAGATGATCGAGCAGTTGCGCGAGACCGAGTTTTCCAATCGCAACCTGGTGGACGAGCTGCGCGACGACCTGCGCACGCTCGGTCTCGACGGTTGGATTCTATGGCTCGACGACTACGCGGATGAGATCGGCGAGTTTGCGACTGCCGACGAGCGCGTCCGCGCCAGCCGCCCGCGTTGGTTCGAACGCCCGCACCGCCAGCGTCTTGCTCTCGCCTCCATATACAGGCTGCAGGAAGCCGCCGTTGTGTATGGGCTTCTCGAACACTACACGCGCCCCAGCGGCGGTCCCGCCAGCGAGTTGCTCCATGCCGCCGGCGTTTACAAAACCGTTATCAACGATTTCCATCTCCGTGAATGGTGGCCCTTGGATGGCGATTCGCCGTTCGTGCCGGCCTGAACGCCTCGCCGCCTGCATGGGGCAGGGAACCGAAGACCGGCGACGGACCAAAGGGCGCGCCTGCCTCAAAGGTGAGTCATCTCTTGCTGCCGGGTGTTTTGTAGATGTCGATGAGACAATAAATGCTCAGGTTCGCCGTCCAGTGCGGGAAAACGCTTTCGATTATCCGCAACCATTTGGCAGCACGGTTCGATTTCTCAAAGAAAGTCTCAAACTCTGACTTGCTGAAGATTCGCAACGATTCGGTCGAATAGCTTTTCGTCAACTCCCCGGCAATGGCCTTCCACCAAGCCAATGTTCGAAGCTGACAGTAAAGCGGGTGAGGTGGATTCTTCTCCGATTCCACGACGTTGGCCGGGGGCGCCGGGCGAACTGGCCGGAACATTCTCGAAAGCTTGTTGAGAATGCGCAACAGGAAGTCTCTCGATGTTGAAGTTTGAGTCTCTGTCAGTATGCATAGGTGAGTGTCAGGCTTCAGGACTCGGTAGAGTTCTTTAATGGCTGGGATTTGCTGCGATTCCGGGATGTGCTGGATCGTGTAGCCGGAGACGACGCCATCAAACGTCTCGTTGCGGAAGGGGAGGTGACAGATATCTGCCATGCAACAGAAGTCGGACGGCCGCAGCTTGGCATGGGCTTCCACAAGACCGGTGCTGGACATATCAACACAGACTCGAGTCTTGAAGAACCAGGAGAAGGACAGATACTCCGGATGTGGAATGGCGCCACTGGCGGCGTCGAGGACGAATTCCCCGCCCTTCAAGCGGTCCAGGATCGCGAGGTGTGACATCATCTCATATAGTCCGTGTCCGGCAGGCGCGCTTTGGGAAAAAATCGCGGTATCTATGTAGGAACCTGAATCGTTTTTCTTCCAGCCGAACTGGTCATACCAGTCCTTCACGCTTCGTTTTATGCCGTCATCGGCTGCAACTGTCCCGGCGATCGGGACGCCTGTTTGAGATCGATTCTCGATTGCCAACGAATCCTGTTCCAGAAAATTGGCCACTCGTTCCGTCACGGGGTATGCCCGACCATGAGCGTCGGAAATGAATGCGCCTATGGTATCACGGCTCACCCGTTTGCGTTCAACATCGGACAGGTAAGACAAGAGTTCGTCAATGCCAACCAGTCTGAGCGGACCTTGGGTCATCGGACAGCAAAGGATGGTCTTGAATGCGCCATACCGGTCGAGCATTGAGGGTTGTGTGTTTGGATTCATACGAAAATTTGCCTGCCCTTTGGGATTCCGGGTGCCCCATCACTCTTGAGACGGGGCGGTTGATCTTGCGTTAGTTCAATAAATAATACGGTTTTTCCCTTGGACTGACGAGAACAGTATCGAATCGCACCTGTAAACGGCAGTCGAAAAGTGTGACGGGCGCGATTCCAGAATGCAGCGCTCATGACCGGGTATCGAAATCGTCGGAAGGCGTCAAGGCAAATGAGGGATATGGTGGGGTTGCGAGAAGACTGGGGCGTTCCCATCTCGCTGTCGCATCACACTTGACTTCGGGCGATGCCGGGTGTTCGGTTCATGAGAGCGAACGAGCGGTGTCATCAGATCGCGCGACCACACGGAAGGAGCCTTGCCATGTCACTCATGGATATTCTGAGGAAGCTCAACATTGTCAGATACGGCGCGAAAAAAGCGACGTATCGCAACGCCAAGGACCGACCGATAGAGTTCATGGTGGATAATGTTTATAACGCCGAGAGAGAGATCATCAACCTCAACGCACCCGATCAACCAGTTCCCCCACAGCCAACGGCGCTACCACCGATCATATCTTCCGTGCCGGGTCCCAGGCCATGCTCGAAGTGCGGCACAGCGCTGCCGCCGGGTGCGAAGTTCTGCAGTTCTTGTGGCGCGCCGGTGGTCGAAGTGCCGACGGCCGCTTCTCCGACGGCGTCGCCGGCAGTTCCGCGGAAATCTTCTTTCAAGTGGGTGGGCTGTCTCATCGGAGGGGTGATCGGGTTTGTGCTGCTCGTGGTGTTGCTGGTTGTGCTGGCAATCATCGGCAGCCAGGCCAGGAAATCGAAACAGGCTGTGGATTCCAAACCTGTGCCCGTTGCAACATCTCCCGCTGCGACGACCGTCCAGGAAATTCCGGCTGCGACTCCGGCTCCGGCCGCGCCAGTGGGCGACAGCTTCAAGCCCGGTACGCCCGCCGCCCCTCCCGCACAGGAGACCTACAAGCCGGCTTCTCCGGCCATGCCAGCGCCGCCATCGGCTCCGTCGTCCGCCGGCTATGTTCCGGGCGCTGCCACGACCGGACAGCCCGCGGCAGCGGGCGCGGTACGATACGACCGTTACGCCAACCCGAAGTTCGGTTTTGTCACGGAGTTGCCGGCGCACTGGGAGTCGGAGGTCAAGAGCAACAGCCATCTGTTCTCCGGACCGAAAGGGGCGGAAGACTACAGAGTGACAGTCAACTTCCAGTTCATCAGCATGACGCCCGCCAGTTCCTTATCGCAACAAAGGCGGACGGTCATTGACCAATGGAGACGCCTGCAGGATTACCGCTTGGTGGAGGACGAAACCCACAACTTTCAAAACCAATATTTAACAGTTTATCTGCATGCAACCTACAAGCTTCCCGACAAGGACACACTTTGGGAACAGACTCAGATCATCGTCGAGCGGCAGCCTTATTATTACTGCGTCGGCTACACCGCGCCCCAAGCGCTCTTTGAGAAGTATTACCCCCACATGAAACATCTCATCCAGACGCTGCGGTTCACGCCCATCGCGCAGTAGTGAACGTCCAACATGGAGTGTCATTGCCAGGCAAAGTCCAAGTGGTGTGATCGAACGAGGTTTTGAGATGGACGCACGCGTTCTTGGCACACGCACAATGTCGCTAAGGATAATCGCGGATCAAATTCACTGCGCGCGGGATGATCACGGCGTTGACCAGGATAACACTGGCATGTTTGACCTCTTTATTTGCGCGAGGAATTTGAAAAGCAGGTCCCAGCCAGGGAATCTTGCCTATGATCGGAATGCAGAAGGGTGATTGTGGGTGAGACGTGGTGATTTCAAATGACGAGATGTCGAACAGATCGAAAACCCCGATATGGGCGTCAGTCGCCATTTCGTGGCTTTCCACCGCGGGTGCGGGTGGCATGACCCAGCTGCCGGTTACCTTCGTCTTATCCGGCGGCTCGGTCTTGACTCCGAAGCGCGCGTAGATTTGAAGACGGGCTTCTGCTGCACTGGGCAGAACCGTGGGCCGTACATGAAGCTCAATGCCCGGTGCCACCCTGGTATAAACAGGCTCCGGCTGTTCAAGCAGCTTCAAAGCCGGCCCGAGAACCGCCGGATCCATCCCGTTGGTCGCAAGGCTCTTGATCACGGTCGTCATAAGGGTTGACATCTCTTCGCCGCTGAGAGGCTTCAATCGCGTGGTCTCAGCCCAGGAGGACACCGTGGGAATCAAGCCGGACTCCAGACTGCTGGTGACGACGATTCGGCATTGTCCAGCCAGGCTCACCCCCTCCGTACCACGCAACGAGTGTAACATCATTGCGGCCAGATTGGTTCGGACCATAGTGGTATAATGGTCCATGACTCTCTGGAGCAGTTTGTCCGCGGCGGCGCTGGATTGCTGCAGTTCCTCACAAGCATCTGTCACCTTCAGCACGGATTCGTCGTTCTTGAATATTCTCCAGTCGTTTGCGAACTGTGCGACCGTGTTTCTGTAACATCCGACGTCATCCTGGGTAACCTCGTTGAGTTCCTCCCACTGATTCTTTCTGAACTTCTCGTCTACAGATCCCAGATGTTCAGCCAGCTTCATTCTCAACACGGACATGATGTTGATGTCCGAAAGACAGAGAAAAACAAGTGCTTCTGTCAGAGTCATCTCGCGATGAGGGTCAGGGTCAAAACCGCACTTGTCCCTTAACGTGCAGAACATGTCATCCGTGCGGTAGAGTTGTTTCTGATCATTCCAAATCCTGACGGTCTCACATACAGCCTTCTCCGCCTTTCGTATGGCACGCTTGGCCTTGTTGATGTGATCGCGAATAGCCTGCGTTCTTTCTGCCACCTGGTCCGGGCACCCGCTGACCTGGAACGCTAACACATCCAGTTGCACTTGCGGCCACGGCGCGTCCAATAACGTCAAGAGGCGCTTGATCTTAAGCACCGTTGTCCTCTTGCCTGTGATGAGAAGGTTATTACGCACACGTTGGACAACCTTCACAGAGTCGGACTGTTTATCGGCCTGATCCTCTTTCTTCGGCTCTGCGGTTGCCTCTTTGGATGCGGAGGTGGCCGTGGCGTCCTTTGTGCCTGGCTGTGGAGTTACTGACGCCGACTTTGCTGCTGTTCCGGTGGCGGCCTTTGTCGCGGGGGCTTTCGATTCCGTACGCGCGACGGTGTTGGTCGAGGTGGCAGCTGCGGCTGCTGCTGATGCAGTCTTTTCGTCGGCCGCTGCAATTGCGTTCAACGCGTCAACGATTCGGTCAACGGTGTCCAGAGTCGCTGGAGAGGGTCCCTGATTGTTTGTGAGAGACGCCTGTCCAGTGATCGCTTTCACGCGGCCGGTCGAGTACGTCAATGGCCAGATGACCGTTATGGTTTCGTTGGGCGGGGGCGCTTTGGGTTCGTCGCCGGAAGCACTGAAGATGCAGACCCACGCGCAGATGAGTGCCCATTGGACGAACCTTGCTTCGATCCATGCCGTTCCGATTGCGCGCCGTCTGAGACGAGACTGCTGCGAGGATCTCGTGGTAAACCTGAGAATGTGACTGTGACTCGACTGCGAAATGCGATCGCTGTCTTTCATTGGGATACCCTCCTCCGTATGGCTTTGCTATTTCAGTGCAGGGTTTCGTCGGAGCTTCGGTCGGACCGGGCAGAATGAGCGTTTGAGGTCGAGAACAGTATGGTGTTTTGATTATGGCAGGGAAGAAGTGGCCGATCTATCGCCCCAGCGCACTTGCTCCAGAGATATTCCCACGCTGCGTTCAGAACTATTCCCGCCGCGCTCATATCGTCTGTGTGCGGGATACCACCATGACCGGCATGGTTCAAGTGCAAATCATCTCAAACATCTCCACAGCGTCTTCGCTTGCTTCGACAATGCGCAGTAGGTCATGCTGCTTCTTGCAACGATTGGATCTTATTCAGATGTCCACGAATCATAACAACACTGAAGGTGGCGAGCCCTCACCCGCAGCTTTGGGCGGTCGTCAGCCATGGCTGCATCCTTATTTGCAGATCATCATGGCGGCATTCTGTGTGACCGCGGCGGAGTTGCTGTTCAAGCGGGGTGCGATGGCGACGGCTCACGATCCGGCGCCTTTGGGCATCATCGGTCTTTCCGTCCTCGGCTCAATGTGGACTTGGTGCGGCATCGCGGTCTACATCGCCAGTTTTCTTTTTTGGCTTAACGTGCTGCGGCGGGTGCCGCTGCATATTGCGTTCAGCATCATGAGCATCACCCAGGTGCTCGTGCCTCTGGGCGCGTGGTGGTTTGGCGACGAACACATCAGCCCGTGCCGTTGGGTGGGAGTCTTGATCGTCTTGGCTGGCATCTTCGTGGTGGCCGGGCCGGCGATGAAAGCCGAGGAGCAACTGTGACACCGGACATTCTACTGCTTTGCCTGGCCTCGCAGCTTTGCCTGGTGACGGGCCAGTTGCTCTTGAAGCACGCCATGACTCAGACGAATCTGACGCCCATTCCCTGGTGGCAGGTGGGCAAGCTGTTTTCGCTCGGCATTGTCATCCTCAGCGGTTGGTTTTTTCTCTGGGGAGGGTTGCTCCAAAGGAAGGACTTGAGCTACATCTACCCGTTTGAAGGCATGGGGCCGGCGTTGATGTTGCTCGGTGCGTGGCTTTTCTTGAAGGAAAAGCTCACGTTGCAGTCCTGCATTGGCATCGGCCTGATCAGCGTGGGGATCGCGATCGTTGCAACCAGTTGACGGCGGCAACGCCTATTTGAAATGGCAGCCGGGCCAAGCCTGTCCTATACTTGGCGCAGCGGACTGGGCCGACCCAGCTCAAACGCGAAGATTCATGTCCTACAAACCAAGACCGATAGACACCTCCAAGGTGGCTCTGGACAGCACCATTGCCCAGCTTTCGGAACTGCTCGCCCGCAATGTGCATGAGCATTGGGCACAACAGCGCATGGCCGAAGGATGGAAGCTTGGCTCTTATCGCGACGACGGGAAGAAGGAACATCCCAGCCTGATCCCCTTTGAGGCTCTGTCGGAATCGGAGAAGCAATACGACCGCAACACAGCGATGGAGACCCTCAAGGCCATCCTGGCCTTGGGCTTCACCATCCAGCCACCGGGCCGGGTCGTGTTGCCGCCATTGCGTCCGCTGGCGGCGGAGGATAACCCGGCCGCGGCAGTTCTCCGACATCTTCAGAGCACACCGTCGCTCACGCTCACGGAGTTGCTCGGTCTGTTCCGTTCTCGCGACGAGCAGGAGTGGGGACACGCGCCAGAGGTTTACGCACAGCTCGGCCAACGCATTCTGCGGCTCGGCGAGCCGCTGCTTGCCTACGACGTCGTCACGGCGGGTTTGAAAAGTTCGCCACGTGACGCACGGCTGCTCCAGCTTCAGGCGCTCGCGCTGGCCCGCACCGGGGCCAGCGGGAAAGCCAATGCGATCTTGCTCGAACTGGAGAAGGAGGGCCACTGCGACGCGGAAACGCTCGGCATCCTGGCACGCACCTACAAAGACCTGGGGTTGGCAGCCGGCAACGACGATGCGCGCAAGGTCCACTTTGGCAAGGCTGCGGAAGTTTATGGCCGGGCCTACGAGAGCGCGGGTGATTACTGGACGGGCATCAACGCGGCTGCGATGACATTGCTGGTCGGCGACAAAGGCAAAGCCGCAATGCTCGCCTCGGAAGTCCGCAGCAAGTGCCTTCAGAAACTGGAGCAGACGAAGGGCACGGATGACGATGCGTATTGGACGCTGGCGACGCTGGGCGAAGCCGCGTTGGTTCGACGGGAACTCACTGAAGCAGAGGATTGGTATGGGCGGGCATTTGAGGCCAACCGTGGCCGCTACGGCGATCTGCAATCTACGCGCCGGAATGCTCGATTGATCCTGGAGTGTCTGGGGCTGGATCAATCTCTGGTTGAGAACTGGCTGCGAATTCCGAGCGTTGTGGCTTTTGCTGGAACTGGCGATGACGGGCCGTTGACGCCAGAAACCGAGCGGACGATTTCGCAAACCATCCGCGACCGTCTCGATCAACTCAAGGGCGGCTTTGGCTACGTCACGGCCGGCTGCGGTCTCAATGTTCTCTTTGCGGAGGCGATCCTGGAGCGGGGCGGCGAGCTTTGCGTCGTGTTGCCGTATCGCCGGGAAGATCTCCTGCGGGACGCGGCGGCGTCGGCATTTGGTCCGTCGTGGGCGGCGCGGCTGGAGCGAGCACTCGACCGTGCCTCCCACGTGGTCACGGCTTCGGAGCACAAGCTGGCAATCGGCGACATCTCCCAACACTACGCGAATCAGTTCGCGCTCGGCTTGGCTGGCATTCGCGCCGGCCAGCTCGGCACGACGATGGTCCCGTTGACGCTCGGCGAGCCTGCCGTGCGCACGTCGGAACACGCGGAACAGTTCGGCGCCCGGATTATGGCGATGCTGTTCGCGGACGCGGTCGGGTTCAGCAAACTGGGCGAGCCGGAAATCCCGAAATTTGTCCGGCACTTTCTGGGCGCAGTGGCCGGCTTGATCGCGCGGTCGTCTCATGGGCCGGTTTTAAAATCCACATGGGGCGACGGTCTCTACTTCGTGTTCAAGTCGGTGAGCGATGCGGCGAGTTTTGCGTTGGACCTGTCCGATCTGATCAACCAGAAAAATTGGTCCGAGTGTGGCCTGCCTTCAGGATTGAGCCTAAGGATCGCGCTTCATGCCGGGCCGGTTTACGAGTGTCACGACCCGGTGGCAAACCAGACAAACTTCACGGGCAATCACGTGACTCGCGCGGCGCGGATGGAACCCATCACGCCGCCCGGCGAGGTCTATGCGAGCCAGGCCTTCGCGGCGCTGGCAGCGGCAGATGGCGCGCCTGGCTTCGCGTGTGATTACGCCGGCCAGACGCCGTTGCCGAAAGGCTACGGGATGCTGCCGACTTATCATCTGCGCCGACACAAGGGCTGACCATGCCAGAAGCGGAACAACAAGCCGGGACAAGCCAGTTCAAGTATTGGGCATTCATCAGCTACAGCCACGCGGACAAGAAGTGGGGCGACTGGTTGCACAAGTCGTTGGAGACCTACCGCGTGCCCAAGCGTCTCGTGGGGCGACCCTCCCGTGATGGGGCTGTGCCCGCGCGCGTGTTTCCCATCTTCCGCGACCGCGAGGAACTGCCCAGTTCGTCGGCGCTCAACGAGAGCATCGACAACGCCCTCCAGCAGTCGCGCTGCCTGATTGTCATTTGCTCACCCCGATCCGCGGCATCGCGCTGGGTCAACGAGGAAGTGAAGATATTCAAGGCGCTGGGCCGCGAGGATCGCGTGATGTGCCTGATCGTTGATGGCGAGCCTAACGCCTCGGACAAGCCCGCCTCCAACGTGCCGGAATGTTTTCCGGAAGCCATTCGGTTCCGTGTCGGGCCGGATCGCTCGGTCACCGCGGAGAGAGTTGAACCGATCGCCGCCGATGTTCGGGAGGGCAGGGATGGAAAGAGCAACTCGCGATTGAAGTTGCTGGCAGGGCTGATCGGGGTTGGCTACGACGAATTGAAGCAGAGGGACAAGCGACGCCAGTTTTGGCGGCGCGTGAAACTTTCGGTAGTCGGCGCGGCCGTGCTGGCGTCCTTGGTCGGCGTGTGGCGATGGCAGGAGTCGCGGCGGGCGGTCGAGGTCCGGCAGCAGTTTGCGCTTCGGTGCGCCGAGATGGGACGGCAGGAGTTGCTGGCCGGGAGCCACCCGCGTGCGCTGGCCTATCTCGCACACGCTTATCAAGCCGGCATTTCCGAGCCGGCTTTGAAGTTCCTCATTGCGCAGGCGCGCAAAGGCATCGAGGAGACAGCCTCCACGCCCCGCGGCCACACCAAGGCGATCTACGGGGCCACTTTCAGTCCGGACGGCTTGCGCGTGATCACAGCGAGCCGCGACTGCACAGCGATGGTCTGGGACACCAAGACCGGCGCGCTTCTTCACACACTGGCGGGACATTCGAAAGAAGTGAACGCAGCCGTGTTCAGCCCGGATGACAGCCGCATCGCGACGGTGAGCGATGACAAGTCAGCGCGATTGTGGGATGCCAGCACGGGCAAGCTGTTGGCCACCCTTGTCGGCCACGGCAAGAAAGTGTTCTCCCCTTGCTTCAGCCCCGACGGCAGCCGCGTCGTCACTGCCAGCGAGGACAAGACTGCCAGGGTTTGGGAAGTCGCAAACGGAAAACTCGTGTTCTCCCTGGAAGCACACACGGGTTACGTCAACGCCGCGTTCTACAGCCCCGACGGCAAACGAATTCTCACCGCGAGCGATGATCGCACCGCGAAACTGTGGGACGCCCGAACCGGCGCGCTCCTGCGGTCGCTCGACGGCCATCAACAAAGCGTCCGGTATGCGGTGTTTGCCCCCGACGGCAGCGCCATCCTCACCGCCAGCGCCGACAACACCGCCAGAATCTGGGAGACCGCCAGCGGCAGGCACATTGCGACGCTGTCGGGACATGCCGACTGGATCCGGCGGGCGGCTTTCAGCGCCGATGGAAAACGCGTAGTCACCGCGAGCCGCGACCACACGGCAAAGGTGTGGGACACCGCCAGCGGCAAGATGCTGGCCTCGCTGGAGGGGCACAAGGAAGGCAGCTTCGTGTTCGCAGCCGCATTCAGCCCGGACGGCAGGCGCGTCGTCACTGCCAGTGCGGACAGTACCGCCAAGGTATGGGACGTGGAAACGGGCAAGAGTATTTTCTCGCTCGCGGGCCATGCGGGCTACGTGTATTCGGCCGGGTTCAGTCCTGATGGCACGTGCATCGTGACCGCCAGCGAAGACGGCACAGCGAAATTGTGGAGCACGACGAACGGAAGTGTCCTGGCCTCCTTGGGGTCGCAGACGACAGACGCCGGCACAACAGCGACTCGGGCGGGAAGTCCCTTGGTGGCGACGCTCGACGGCCACAAGGCCTACGTCAACACCGCAGCGTTCAGCACCGACGGATCGCGGGCCGTCACGGCCAGTGATGATGCGACTGCGAAAGTGTGGGATGCCGCTAGTGGCAAACGGCTCCTGTCGCTTGAGGGACATAGTGCGCGCGTGGTATGCGCCTCTTTCTCCGCCGACAGCGCGCGCGTAGTGACCGCAAGCGACGACGGAACCGCACGCGTTTGGAACGCCGCCAGCGGCGCCTTGCTCGCGACGTTCGCGGGACACAAGGAGAAACTTTATTGGAGCGCGTTCAGTCCTGACGGCCGACGCTTGGTCACCGCAAGCGCCGATGGGAAAGCCAGAATCTGGGACGCCGCGTCTGGAAAACCCATAGTTTTGTTGGACGGGCACGGCATGGATGTCGCTTACGCCAGCTTTAGCCCTGACGGCTCGCGGGTCGTCACGGCGAGCGCGGACAGCACTGCGAAAATCTGGGATGCGGCGAGTGGCCGTCTCCTGTTCACGCTCGAAGGCCATAAGGAGACAGTGAACTTCGCCACGTTCGATCCGGCCGGCATGCGGGTCTCCACGGCCAGCGAGGACAAAACGGCCAGGGTGTGGGACGCCATCTCGGGCCGGTTGCTCCATTCGCTCAGCGGACACAAGGATTGGGTGCGCTACTCCGTCTTCAGTCCTGACGGTCATCGCATTGGCACTTGCAGCAGAGACGGCACCGCAAGAGTCTGGGACGCCGCCACGGGCAGGCTCATCATGTCCCTCGAAGGACACGCGGGCTATGTCAAATACATCGCGTTCGATCCCAAGGGCAGTTTCATCGTTACGGCGGGGGAGGACAGGACTGCCAAAGTGTGGGACGACAAAACCGGCAAGTTGCTCGCGTCTCTGGAGGGACACAGAAACGAACTTGCCTCAGCGGTGTTCAGTCCGGATGGATCGCGAATTATTACCACCAGTTTTGACAAAACGGCCAAGCTCTGGGATGCGCATATCGAATCCAACTCTCCCGAGGAAATCGCCCTCTTGGTCGAGCGCCTCGTGCCGTGGCGGCTGGAGAAAGGCCGGCTGGCACCGAGGACGCTCAACACAACCGGCACACCCACCACACCAGGCGCTGCGGGCACGTCGCAGAAGTAGAACTTCATTGCCCGGGCGAAGTAAACATATGACGTGCGTTAATACATGCCGTGTTCGCCAAGTCGCGTCGGGTTGGGCGATGGCCTTGATGAGTGCTGTGCTGGTGTTTTGGCAGAGCAGCTGCAAGCCCAACATCGCTGCCGCTGATCTTCCCCGGCTGGCTGTTGTCCTCGACGATGGCGGCCTGACGGATCGCGGCCTGATCAAACGACTCTGTAAAATTCCGATTCGCTTTTCCGTGGCCGTTCTTCCCGGTGAAGCCCGCAGCGTCGAGTGCGCCGAGCTTGCGCACCGCGCGGGGAAAGAGGTGATGGTCCACCTGCCAATGGAGCCATTGAGCAAGCCTGCCGCGCTTTATCTCGGCCACAACCCAATCATGTTCAAAATGACTGAAGACGAAGTGCGGGCGCAGGTGCGCCAGCATCTCGGCGCAGTGCCGCATTGCGTGGGTGTCAATAACCACATGGGCAGCCGCATCACGGCTGACCGCCAACGGATGACGTGGATTCTCGAAGAGGTGAAAGCCAAAGGCCTCTTCTTCGTGGACAGCCGCACCACCAAGGACACGGTAGCCTATTCCGTCGCGAAGGAGATGGGCGTGCCCGCCGCCCAGAGGGCTGTCTATCTGGACAATGACAAGAGGTTCCAGGAAATCCAAACCCAGTGGCAGCGTGCGATTGCATTCGCTGGACAGGATGGCCAGGTGTTGGCCATCGGCCACGTCTCTCCTGAAACAGTCGCCGCGTTGGAACAACTGGTTCCCACCGCGAAGGGCGTCGTCCAATTCGTCACCGCGGGAGAGATTGCCGGACGCCTTCGCTGACAATGTCTGTCACGGTGCCCACCGAATAGCCCTGTTCTCGAAGCCCCTGGATGAGCTGTCGCAGCTTGTCATGCACACAGTCTGTGCGCCGGGGCGTCCCCATGTGCATCAACACAATTGCGCCGTTCTTCCCATGCGGCTGGTCCTCCCCAAAAGCCAGAATGTACTTCACCACCTCTTCGGCGGTTCTGTAGAGCGGGCTGCTCTTGTTGGCGAGCCAATCCCTCGAGTCCAGGCTCTGCTTGCCCTCCGTGGTCCATGCCACATGTTCGTATCCCAGTTCACACGCCCAGGACAAAATCTCCGCGTTCCGCTCCCCGTAAGGCGCGCGCCAGAACCGCGCCAGCTTTTGGTGTGTCAGGTCTTCATACGGTTTTTCCACGCCGCGCAATTCTTTCTGTACGAACTCGCGCGTCGCGTTTGGCAGTGTGAAATGCCTCCGGTTGGTTTCATAGGTCGTCAAACGCGGATGCGAACAGCTATGGTTTCCAATCTCGTGCCCGTCCTTGAGCATTCGCAGCACTTCCTTTGGATGCTTTTGAATGAAAGACCCCGTTACAAATATCGTGCAGCGGACGTGCTCGTTTTTCAACGTGTCCAGTATCTGCGTGATGGCGTTATCCAGATCGCCGGCATCGAATGTCAGGGCAATCCTTTTCGCATTCACATCGCCGCGTGTGATCTCTCGCAAGACGAGCGGCGGGGGAGCCCCGTCCTTGTTCGGTGCCGGCGAGGTGGCGGGGTCTGCCGCCAGGACGCCGCCGCACACGACCGACAGACCCAGCACCGCAAGAAGAACAGTGCCTGGAAGCACATTCATTTTATGGCCATTCACGCTTGGAAGTTGGTGCTCCGTGCTCGTTCCGTCAACCATCCATTTTGAGAATGGCCTGGCAGCCGATCGCCTCGCGAATCCGGACGAGAATTCCACCGGCGGGTGCAATAACTTCTGCTGTCGGGGGTGCCACGCTGGACCTTTTCCTTGCTTCCGGGGGGAGCTGTAATCATCTTCTGTTGCAACGACAGAAGGAGCCTTTGTTCTATGAACCAATGCATTTTGAGATGTGCCATCACATTGATCGCTCTCGGCATGTTTGCCGGCCACGCAATTGCCCAGAGTGAGCATGCGCGGAAGATTGCTGCCGCGTTCGCCGGCACGGAACATGACGCCTACGCTAAGGATATTCTCGTCGGCAAACCCGATTATGTTGTTTTTACGCCGAAGCTGAAGCGGGAGATTGTGGGCGACAAATACAATGACCATTTTCAGGTGTTCGACAAGCCGGACGGGACGCTGTTTGCGGTCTGGACTCAGGCACACAAGGAAGCGGACGTTGATCAGCATATCTGTTTCTCGAAGAGCAAGGACAAGGGCCTGACCTGGACCCAACCGATCGTCCTCGCTGGCTCGCCGAACAACGTCAACCCGCAGTTGCTCGCGAGCTGGCAGCAGCCAATGGTCAGCAAATCCGGCCGCATCTACGTGCTCTGGAATCAGCAGACCACCAGCCGCGGACCGCACTGCGGCCAGATGTTCGGCAAGTACTCCAACGACGATGGCGCAACATGGTCGGCGCCCAGGATGGTTCCCATGAAACGCATGGACAAGGACCCGGCCGATCCGACCATTCCCCCGAGCTGGTGCAACTGGCAGCGTCCGCTGCGGCTCGGCAAAGATGGCAAGTATCTCGTCGGCGTCTCCCGCCACGGTCAGGGGCCGAAGGACAAGAAGACCACATGCACCGTGGAGTTCCTACAGTTCGATAACATCGACAACGATCCCGAGGTCCAGAATATCAAGCTGAGCTGGTTCGCTAGCAATGAGAATGCGTTGCGCGTCGAGCATGAAAAGTTCGGTTCCGCTTGTGAGGAGGCTGGCATCGTCAAGCTCCCCGATGGCCGGTTGTTTGCCCTGACGCGCACCTGCGCCGGCCATCCGTTCTGGTCACAGAGCCGGGACTGCGGCAAGACATGGACTCAACCCAAGCCGCTGTTGGATCGTGACGGCGGCAAGCCGTATTTGCATCCGCGCTCGCCTTGCCCGATCTATGACTGGAAGGGATGTGAAGCCGGAAGCGGATATTACTTTGCGTTCGTCCACAACACCTTCGATTTCAGCGGCAAGAACGAATACCAGACGCGCGGCCCGTTGTATTTGATCGCGGGAACGTTTCAGAAAGACGCGGACCAGCCGATCTGGTTCGCGCCCATGAAACTGTTCATCGACCGCAGGAATGGCAATTCGTTCTACGCAAGCATGGTGCCCGTCGATGGCAAAGCCGTGTTGTGGTTCAACGACAAGAAGTTCTACCTGCTGGGCCGGACTATCGACGAGTCATGGTTTGCCGATGCGCCGAAAATGAGGAACTAGGCCCCGGCCAGGCTGTTAGGAAAGAGAAAGCGCTCCAGTTTGAGAAGTGAAATCATCCCGGAGAACAAAATTCGCGCAGCCAGTCCAATCGTTTGCTGCATCCCGCTTGTGTCATTCTTCAAGCTGTTGGAAACCCGGTCAATGTCAGTATGGGAACACAAGGATTGCCGCCGGGTGGTGGGGACTGGACGAAGCCAGTGGCTATCAGGAAACGGGATCAGAAACCGAAGGGAGGAGACGAAGGATTTTGCTCGCAGACTAACACGGTTACGAGGTAGAAACTACAACCGAGATAGTGGTGTTATTTGTCATTACGAGTGAATATCGGCGATCCAGAGGCGCGGGTTGAGGTTGTTTTATTGCCGAGAGCAGAGGATCACGATGCCGGCCCCGAGTGGCCATGACATGGCTTCGCTCCATGGTAACACGACCATGAAAATATGTGCATCAGTTGGTTTGAATTGGATCAACCGTAAAACGGTGCGACGCGACCACGCCCGAAACGGTAATTCCACACGGCGTGCTTTACAGGTGGGGTGTGTCTTGGCGACGGCGCTGCTATTCTCGGCTTTGACACCGCCCGTGCAGGCGCAAAATACTTTCACCAACCAGACGACGGGCTACTGGAACGCCGCGGGCAGTTGGGTTGGCGGCGCGACCCCGGTTGCGGGCGGCAGCAGCAACTACATCATTATCTTCAACAATGCCGCCACGGACTGGAGCACGAACAACGACGGCTTGGGCAACGCGTTTGTGCTCAACCAACTGGTCTTCAACGGTGCCGGAGCCGTCAACCTCACCAACGCGGGCAGCACCAACTTCATCTTTTCCGCCGACAGCCTGGGCGCGCTGCCGCAGCTCAACCAGAACAACAATCTGGCCAACACGATCTACAGCGGCATGATCCTCAGCAACAATCTGACCGTCGGCGGCAGCGGCGGCAGCGCGGGTTTGCTGACCCTGCGCGGCGTGGTGGGCGGCTCCGGTTCGCTCACCATGACGGGCGCGTTCGCGTTGCTTCTCACCAACAACAACACCTACACCGGTGGCACCATCATCAACGGCGGCATCGTCCGGCTGGGCGCCTACGGCGCGCTGGGCGTGCCTGCTGGCTCGACGTTGGCGACAGTCAATGCGGGCGGATCGCTCGACATCAATGGCTGGTCGCTCGTGACCAATTACAGCAGCAAAACGCTCTTCATCGCTGGCTTTGGTTCGGGAGGCTTCGGTTCTGATTCGGGCGCGGTTTACAACGCGGGTGGAAGCACGGTCAACTCGGGCCTGGCCAACGTCACTCTCAACGGCGACGCGGCCATCGGCGGCGGCGGCGGCCGCATCGACATCACGGGCATCCTCAACGGCGGCGGCTTCACTCTCTACAAGGTTGGCGCCAACGAGACGTGGTTTGCGGGGAGCGGTTACCTGACCAACACGCCCACGGTCATCATCACCAATGGTTACTTTGGCATGCAGGGCAACAGCCAACTGGCCGGCGCGGGCAACACGACCTTCATCGTCCAGACCAACGGCACGTTGAGGACTTATCAGAACCTCACCTTCACCAACGCCATCGTGGTCAACGGCGGTCGCGTGCGGCAAGAAGGCGGTGGCACGGCGGCCATCGGCTCGACTTGGAACAGTCCCGTGACGTTGAATGGTGTGTCCAACCGGTTTGATGCGGGCGGCGGCGCGCTGACGATGGGTGGCGACATCTCCGGCGCGGGCGACCTGACAAAGATAGGTTTCTGGCAGTTGACGTTGAGCGGCACCAACACCTACACCGGCGGCACCGCCGTCAAGGACGGCATGCTGCTCTTCACAGGCACCAACGCCATCCCGACCACCGGCCTGATCGTCCTTGGCTCCACGACCGCTGCCGTCGGGTTGAACAGCAACACGGTCGCCACCGAACTGTTGCCTTACATCAGCAAGGATTCGATGGGTGCCCTTGTGTTGATGGCGCCCAGCGCGAACGAGAACCTCGACTTCAACACGGGCGGTTACACCAATCTCACCCTCGGCGCAGGCGCCACCATGACCTATGGCGGCACGTACACGCCGTTCCAGCAGGCCGGCGTTAACTACTACCGGCTGGCCGCCTATAGCAATACCGTCTTCACCTTCACCAACGTCATTGCCGACACCGACTTCGGCGGCACCTCGTCCCGCCTTTACATCAACGGCATCAACGGTTATTCCAACCTGAATCAGGGCGGTGTGGTCTTGATCACCAACGCCAACACCTACACCGGCCAAACGATCCTGGGGTCGTCCGGCGCCGTGTTGCAGATTTCGCACGGTCTTGCGCTCGGTGACACCGCTGGCAACACGGTGATCTCCAACCTCACGCAGGTGCGCATCACCAACAACATCACGGTCGGCGAGGCGTTCACGCTTAACGGCGATGGCACCCCGCTTTATACCGGCGCGCTGCGCAGTTTCGGAACGAACACATTAACAGGGCTGATCACGGGGTCGGGTACCTTGGCTGCGGGTTCCGGTGTGTTGACGGTTTCCGGCGGTCTTACCAACGTGGGCAGCTTGCGCGTAACCGGCGGCGCCATGATGATCATCACCAATAAACCCTTAACCTATGTGGGTACAACTGTTGGTGTGTCGGACGGTGGCGTGGCGGTTTTCTGCGTGACCAACAACAACATCGCCACGCTGGGCATGTGGTGGACGGGTTTTGTCCGTTTGGGCGTTGACAATGCGTTTGTGACCAACGTTGTCCTGCAAATGGGCACCACCGGCGGCGGTGAGGGGGCCACGTTTGACATGGGTGGCTACAGCCAGATCGTCAACCGGTTCTTCACAGGAATGACCAACAATTTCACCGCTGCGATGATCACCAACAGCTCGCCAGTCATGTCCACACTGACGGTAACACAGACGGTGAACACGTACTTCGGGGGCAACATCGGCGGCGCGCTGTCGCTGGTCAAGGAAGGCATCGGTACCAATACCTTGGGCGGCTCCGGCTCCTTTACCGGCCCGACCATTATTAACAATGGCGCGATCCTCGTTTCCAACGCGAACGCGCTGACGCGCAGCGTCGTCACCAACATGGTCAATGGCGGCTTGCGCTTCATCACCGTCACCAACGCGAGCGTGGGTGGCTTGGGCGGTTCGGGCAACATCGGCCTGACCAACTACGGGGGTGGAACGGTCTTCTTGACGATTGGCTACAACGGCGCAGATTCGTTCTACAGCGGCAATCTCACCGGTGGCAACGGCCTGACCAAGGTTAGCAACGGGGTCCAGACACTCTCCGGCAACAACACCTACGCCGGCACTACCATCATTAATGGTGGCGCGCTGGTCGCCGAGTTCACGAACTCCCTGCCTACCACCGATCGTGCCATCACGGTGAATTACGGCAGCGCGGTGGGCATGCACCAGGCGGACCTTGCCGCCAACCTCCTGCCGCGGTTGACTCTGAATTCGATCGGCATCCTGGCACTCACCGATAGCAACGCGACCGAGAACTTCAACATGCCGGCCCTCGGCCTAGGGATGGGCCTCGGCGCGGCGAAGGGCCAGACCGTCACCTACACCGGCACGTTCACGCCGGGCAGCAACACCTACAACCTCGGCGGCGGCGGCGGCACGTTGATCTACGACCAGGTCATCGGCGGCGTCGCCAACCTTGTCGGCTTCAACACCAATCTCGTCATCGGGCAGCCTGGCCTCAACGGCACGGTGGTTTTCACCAAAGACAACACCTACACCGGCTACACCTTCATCCACTCGAACAACACCCTTCAGATTGGCAATGGCGGCACGTCCGGCTCACTCGGCCAGGGCGGCATCCTCGGCGCTGGCTATGGTGTTACCACCAACTTCGGCACCCTCTCCATCAACCGCAGCGACACCTATTATATTACCAATGGTATTTACGGCAGTGGTCGCATCAGCCAGGACGGCACCGGCACGCTCGTGATTCAGGGCAACGCCAACGGTGTCACGGTCAACGCGGGTTCGTTGATCTTGTCCAACGGCGTTCTCAACGGCGCGCTGGTTCTCAACGGCAACACCGCCACCGTCATCGGCGGGCCGGGACTGGTTGGTGAGTTCTTCGTAGCGGCGGGCTACTCCAACAACATCACTACGCTGGCCGGTTTGCAGAGTTTCTTCGCCTACACCAACGCCAACGCGCTCATGCTCGGCAATCCTTACAACCAGAGTACGTTCGACCATACGCAGCCCAGCCTGATCCCGAACCAAGGTTTGGCGAGTGCCGTCGGCCGCTGGCAGGGTGTGTTCAACGCGCCTACCAATGGCCTCTATGTCTTCAACACGGCCAGCGTGGACGACTACGGTATCATCTTCGTTGACGGCATCCGGGCCACGAATGGCATTGCCGTCAACCTGAGCGCCGGAGCCCACAACATCGCTATTTACAACGCAAACAACGCGGCGGGACCGTATGGCCTCGCGGTGGACGTGACGGGGCCCGGCTTGCCGTTGCAACGGTTGCCAAACTCCCTCTTCAGGACGTCGGCCGCCATCGGTTCGCTGAGCGGCGACGCCGGCAGCATGCTCATCCTCAGCAACGTCGTGCTGCTCATTTCCCAGACCAACGACGCCGTCTTCGCTGGCGTCATCACAGATAACGGCACCGGCGGCGGCAGCATCAACAAGGCCGGCACCAACACGCTGACGCTGACGGGCAACAACACTTACACCGGTGGCACCATCCTGGGCGCCGGCCGACTGGCCATCACCGGCTCCACCAACATCGGTGGCGACAACACGGCGGTCACCTTCGCGGGTGGTCTCCTGCAGATCAACGGCACGGACATGCAGGCGATGACCAACCACGTCGTCAACTGGACCACCTTCAACGGCGGCTTTGACATTGCCGACGCCGGGAACGTCTTCACCGTCAGCAACAACATTTCCGGCCTGGGCAGCTTCGCCAAGTACGGCTCGGGCACGTTGCTCATGACCGGCAGCAACACTTACAGCGGTGTCACCATCCTGGGCGGCGGTTTGCTCCAGATCAGCTCCACCGCTCTGCCCAACGGCGCGGCATTCAACATTTCCGGCGGCACGCTCGACCTCAACGGTTACACCATGGTGTCGAGTAATCTCCTCTTCAGCGGCGGCATCATCACCGACAATGGCGTGGGCGGTTCCAGCGAGATCATTCTCAGTAACATGCCAACCGCGACCTTCGGTGGCCAGATTACCGATGGCGCTAACGGCCGCCAACTGAGCCTGCTCATCCTCGGCGCCAACTCGCTGACGCTGACCAACAACAGCAGCTACAGCGGTGACACGCGGATTGAAGCCTACGGATCCGGCGCCGGCGGCTCCATTATTCTCAGCGGCCCCCTCGGTGCGCTCTCCCAGAGCACCAACATCAGCATAGTGGACGGCAGCACGCTCATCGTTTACAACACCGCCGCCGCCAACAACCCCGACCGCCTGCTCGACACGGTCAAGATCCGGTTGATTGACAGCATGCTGAGCTTTACCAACGATGGCGGCAACGCGGCTTTCAGCGAGAGAGTCGGCATCCTGGCGTTGGAGGGTGGCAACAATACGCTGGTTTCCCGTCAGGCTGGTGCTGCGGGTTCAAGTGTTCTGACGTTTGACAGCCTCACCCGCAGCACGGGTGCCGTGTTTGATGTCGTGGCCGCCGGCTTGGGCGTCAACTCGCAGAACATCGTCCGGTTCAGCAGCGCGCCGACCTTGACCGGCGGCATTCTCCCGTGGGCGACGGTCAACCAGACCAACTTTGCCACCTACGACAACACGCTGGGCACGCTGGTCACCTTCACCAACTACCAGACCGGCGCCGATCCTGCCTTGTGGGGCGCGACGGATAACGTGAGAGTCAACACCGGCTTCGTCATTGCCGGCAGCGTTCCCATCAACTCGCTGAACCTCAATCTCACCAACGCCGCCGTGGTGAATCTCGGTGGCCAGACGCTGACCCTGAATAGTGGCGGGTTGCTTGTCAGCGGTAACAACGGACTGATTGTCCAGAACGGCACTCTCACCGCCGGTGACGGCTCTTCGCCCACCACGCTCATCTACCGGATATTCTCACCTATCGTCACCAACCTCGCGGTCATTGCTGACAACGGCGGCTCGAAGGTTTCACTGATCAAAGCCGGCACGGGCGTGCTGGTCATGACCAATGTGGTCAACACCTACAGCGGCGACACCTACATCGACAATGGCGGCATCGTTATTGACTCGGACAGCGGCCTCGGTGCGGCCGGTGGCACCCTGGTCATGAACGGCGCGGTTTTGGGGGTTACCAATTTCTCCTTCGCGCTGAACAACCGGGCGGTCTGGGTTCGTGGCGGCGACGGCACATTTGACATTGCCGGCGGCTCCACGCTCACCATCACGAGCTTGGTGACTGGCATTGGTCAGGTCATCAAGACCGGCGCCGGCACGCTCATGCTCTGGACCAATGATATCAACACCGCCAACACCTACAGCGGTACGATCATCAGCAACGGCACGGTCTATGCCAATAGCAGGGCCGCCCTCGGCGCGGACGGCGCCAACGTGACCCTCTATAACAGCCAGCTGCGTACGACCAACGACGTGACCTTCAGTACCCGCGTAGTGACCACGCTCGGTTCAGGGCAACTCAACGTGGATAGTGGCTCGACCCTGACGGACAATGGCCTGATCACGGGCGCGGGCTCGCTGACCAAGATGGGCGCGGGCACACTGGTTCTCGGCGGCAGCAACGAATTCGCCGGCGGCTTCTTCCACAACGCCGGCACGGTGACCGTTGCGAGCGACTTTGCCTTCGGCAAGGGACTGTTGAGCCTGACGGGCGGTTTCCTGAATGTGTCCGGCTCGCGCACCGTGACGAACAACTATGCGGTCTACGTTAACACGATCGTGGACACACCCACAGGCAACGCGCTGATGCTTGCCGGTAACGGCACCAACTCAGCAACGGGCGCGGCCTTCACCAAGACGGGCGACGGCACGTTGGTGCTGGCCAACAACACCCGTTTTAGTGGCGGCACCGACGTCCGCGCGGGCACGCTCATTCTCAGCAACAACGCCACCATCAGCAGCGCGCTCACGATCAGCAACGGTAGCACCGTCATCGCGATCGGCGGCGCTGGCCTTACCGGCGAGTTCTTCTCGAATGCCGTGACCCAGACCTCGATGGGCAACATCAACAACCTCCAGGCGTTCATGGCGTCCAACAACCCCAACGCAGTCTTTTTTGGCAGTTTCACCAATGGCTTCGATTATCCGAACAGCGTGCCGTTGCCGAACCAGAATGTGCCGAACGCCGTCGCCCGGTGGCAGGGCCTCTTCAACGCGCCCACCAACGGAGCCTACATCTTCAACACCGCCGCCGTGGATGATTACGAGGTCATCTACGTGGACGGCATCCGCCTGACCAACGGCGCGCCCATTGGCCTGACCGCTGGCGCGCACAACATAGCCGTCTATGTCGCCAACGGTAGCGGCCCCTACGGCGGCGCCGTGGATCTCATCTTGCCCGGCTACGTCAGCGCGATCCGTATGGACAACAGCTTCCTATCCGGCTCTGGTCCCGGCATCGGAACACTCAACGGCGGGGTCAACGCGCAGCTGTTCCTTAGCAACGGTGTGCTGTTGATCAGCCAGACCAACGACGGCACGTTTGCGGGCTACATTACGGGCGCGGGCGGCCTCAACAAACTGGGCACGAACACGCTGACCCTCAGCGGCACCACCAACGACTGGAGCGGCGGCGCCATCCTCAGCGGCGGCCGGCTTAGCATCGGCGATTGGGCCAACTTCGGCGCGTCCACCAGCATGATCACCTTCGCCGGTGGCATCCTCCAGATCACTGGCACGTCCATCACCGACCTCGGCAGCCATCCGCTCAACAACAGCGGCGGCATGACCTTTAACGGCGGCATTGATGTGGACAATGCGGCCAATGTCTTCAGTCTGACCAATGTACTGACTGGTCCCGGCAGCCTCACCAAGTATGGCGCGGGCACGCTCGTGCTCTCCGCGTCGAACAACTTCCTCGGCGGTGTCACGCTCAACGCCGGCACCCTCCGCATCGGTGATCTCACCGCCCTGGGCAGCGGCATGCTCAATGCCAGCGCCGGCACGGTGGACATGTATGGCACCAACGTGATTGTCAACGGCCTCTCGGGCACCAATGCCGTCATCACGGACACGGCCCCGGCCGGTGGCCTCACCAGCCTGATGCTCGTGGTCAGCAACATCTACGGTAACACTACCTTCGGCGGCATCATCACCAACGGCATCCGCGAGATCGGCCTGACGCTCGGTGGCCCCGGCGTCGGT
>JACRJX010000024.1 GCA_016235595.1 Verrucomicrobiota bacterium | reverse complement strand
GCGTAGCGGTGCAACCCCTCGACGTGAGATTGCAGATAGGCAAAGTCGAAGCTTGGTTGAACCCCTTTCGGGTTCAGCAGCTTGCTTGCTGTGGGTTCCGTGGGTTTCACCCACGGCTACTCATATTGCGCCCCTGCGGGGCGCGCTTCGGCTGAATGAACACGAGTGAGAGCAAGACCAAACGAAAACCAAAGGAGAACGAACATGATCCAACTGGGACTTCATACGGACAACTGGCGGCCGTTGAGCATGAGCTTCGAAGGCGCATGCGACAAGATCGCCGCCGTCGGCATCAAACACCTCGAGTTCGCCGTCATCCACGGCCAGAACTTCATCCAGGCGCTCGGCTACGACCCCGGCATCTCGCTCCAAGCCAACCCGCTGGCGCTGCGCCGCTACCTCGACAAGAAGGGCCTGAAGGTCACGCAGATTGACGGCTCCTATCCGATGATGGGACCGAACGGTTCCTCCTTCGGCGTCCAATACCTCCAGCAGAGCATCCGCTTCGCTGCCGACATCGGCTGCCCGATGGTGGACACCGTGGACGGCGCGTTCGAGACGCCGGGCATGACGCGCGCCGAGGTCTTCCGCGTCACCTGCGACAACTACGCCCAATGCCTGCCGTGGGCCGAGGACTACGGCATCATCATCAACGTCGAGCCGCACGGCCCCTACACCAACGACCCCGAGTTCATGCTCAAGCTCTTCAAGCGTTTCGACTCCGAGTATCTGCGCTGCAACTTCGACACCGGCAACAGCTTCATCGCCGGCCATGACCCGCTGAAGTATCTGAAGACCCTGCGCCCCTACGTCACCCACCTCCACATCAAGGACGTTAGCCCCGAGCTGGCGGCCTCCGTGCGCGGTGAGGAGACGGGCATCGGCAGCTCCGTCGTCCCCGTCGGCGGCGGCGTCAACGCGGAGAACATCAAGAAGTGCATGGAGTATCTCCACAAGATCAAGTGGAGCGGCGCAGTCTCCATCGAATGCCACGGTTCCGACGAAAACACCCAGGCCAGCGTGGACTGGATGCGCGGCGTGTTGAAGGGGCTGGGGAAGAAGTGATTGGTAATTGGTGACTGGTGATTCGTAATTCGTAACTCGTGATTCGTGGTTCGTGTGTCAACGCGAAAGCGTCCGTAGCTGCCGACGTAAGTCGGTGGCGTGATCGGAACGCGATGATGTGCGACATGGAGCGCGCAGTCGTGAGAGTCATGCCCGCGAAAAACGCGAACAGGCGCTAAAAGTTTTCGTGTGTTTAGTATGTTTAGCGGGCAACACGTCGTCCGGATGCTCGCGTGAAAACGAGCTTCAATATTCCGTCATTTGTGATTACGCTCTTGCCACTCCAAGGACGACACCGATGAACGACAAAGAGCAGGCCGCCTATGACGAATCACTGTGGAGGATCGAAGTATGCCGACGGCAGGGCGAGCAAGACACGATGCTGGACTTGAGAGACTTGGGCCTCACGACGCTGCCGCCGCAGATCGGTCAGCTCACGGCACTGACGGATCTTTTGCTCAGCGGCAACCAACTGACGACGCTGCCGCCGCAGATCGGTCAGCTCACGGCGTTAAGGAGGCTTGACCTGTTCGATAACCCGCTCACGACGTTGCCGCCGGAAATCGGCCAACTCTTGACGCTGGAGGTACTTGACCTTTCCATCAACCTGCTCACAACGCTACCGCCGGAGATTAACCATCTATCAGCATTGATTCATCTTTTTCTGCACGGCAATCCCGGCTTGGATCTGCCTGATGAGGTGTTGGGGCCGCCCTCGCATGGGGAATACATTAGGAACGTCACTCCAGCATCACCCCGGGCGATCTTGGATTATTACTTCGCGCGGCAGGCGCAGGGAGATACGCCGATGCAAGAAGTGCGGGTGTTGCTAGTGGGGCGTGGTCGAGTGGGGAAAACTTCATTGCTGAAGGCATTGCGTGGAGAAAAGCCTGATCCGAAAGAGGATGAGACACCTGGCATTACAGTGCTACCGCTGGAACTAAACTGTGCGCAGGGGACGGCGCGTGGTCATGTGTGGGATTTCGGCGGGCAGGAGTTCCTTCACGGGACGCATCAGATTTTCTTGAGCGAGCGCTGCGTCTATGTGCTCGTGCTGGAAGGCCGGGAGAGCAACTGGGAAACGGAGACGGATTACTGGCTACGGTTCATCCAGAGCTACGGCGGCAACAGCCCGGTGGTGGTGGCGCTGAACAAGTATGACCTGCACACTTTTTCGGTGGATCGTTTCCGGTTACAGGAGCGTTGCCCGCAGATCGCGGGTTTTGTGGAAACAGATGCGTTTACCGGCCGGGGCGTTGAGGAGTTGCGCTCGTTGCTGGAAGGAACAGTGAATGCAATGAAGCATGTCTGGATCGGTGTGCCTGCGAAGTGGCACCGGGTGAAGGAGGAGTTGTCCACGATGCCGGAGAAATTCCTTGAATACAAAGAATATCAATCATTGTGCGCAACATGCGGTGTAACAGAGGTGCGACAGCAGGACAGTCTTGCGGAGAACCTGCATCGGCTGGGCATCGCGCTGAATTTTCGCGAACATCACCGATTGCGCGAGACGAGCGTGTTGAAGCCGCAGTGGGTGACAGAAGGCATCTATGGGTTGCTGCGTTTCGCGCAGAAGAAAGACTGCCACGGCGTGCTGGAGCGGGGGTGGCTGGCGGAGGCGCTGTCCGCAGAGGATTACCCGTCTGAGAAACATGGTTTCGTGTTGGAGTTGATGGGGAAGTTTGAAGTGGCTTTTTCGTTGGAATCTCAGCGGAAGGTAACGCGCTCGCCGTCGGAGCCGCTGCAATGGCTGATCCCGGAGCTTTTGCCGGAGGTGCAACCGGCGGCGTTTGAGGAATTCCGCCAGCCGGGAGTGAAGCGGTTGCGGTTCACGTATCCGGAAGCGTTGCCGCCGGGCTTGCTGCCACGGCTGATCGTGCGCACGCATGAGATGAGCGAGGCGCACGCGGAGTGGCGCTGGCGTTCGGGCGTGGTGTTGGAATGGGCTGGCTGTCGGGCGTTGGTTCGGCTTGACCGGCAGCAGCGGCGAACAGAGGTGGCAGTGATGGGTGATCAGCCGTTGGATCGGCAAAGTTTGTTCGACATCATCCGCGCGCATCTGACGTTTTTGCACGGCAAGGTGCCCGTGGTGGAGGAAGTGCAGGCGCTGGACGATCCCGAGAAGTGGGTGGAGATGCGGGAACTACGCATGGCGGAACGTGAGAAGGATGAGACTCTGAAAGTGACGGTGGGCAAGGAACCTGACGTGCTGCGGATCAAGTTGCCGGTGGCGGAGACGTTGAACACGGTGGAGAGCGAAGCGGCACGGAAGGCGACCGGCCCAGATGCAGAACAGCGAATGCGTCTCTTCATCAGCTACGCGCACGATAACGAAAAAGAACTGCTGCCACTGCGCCAGCATCTCACGCACCTGAGCCAGCAAGGCTACATCCAAGTCTGGCACGACCGCGACTTGGTGGCGGGCGAGAAATGGGAGAAAGGCATCATGGAGGCACTGAATCGTGCGGACATTGTGTTGCTATTCTACACAACAGCTGCGCGAGTTTCGCAATTCATTCAAGAGAAGGAACTGCCAATTTCGCTAGATAGGTCAGACAAGGAGGAATGCACGCTAATCTGGGTGCCGTTGGAACGGAATGATTTGGACAGGAAACACGCGCTTGAAAAGCGGCTGAGCGAGTTGCTATGCGCGACGGAAAACGCGCAGCCGATTTACAAATTTGAGGACAAACCACTCGGATGGATGCAGGTGGAGCAGTCAATCCGGCGAGCAGTGGAGATACGGCGGAGGCACTAGGAGAGAATCAGATGAGAAGGACAAATGGTTGTTCCCGCAGGCAGTTCATCGGCGGCGCCCTCGCTGCCACGGCATCGGGCGTGGGCCGATCTGGCTTCCTCCTGAGAGCGGTCGTTCTTCACGCCGTTGTGGTGACCGGCCTTCTGTTGACACCGTTGCAGCCCGCCCACGCGAGCGAGAAGAGTGATCAGCCTGTTGCGCCCATTACGGTGGGCCAGCGCATGTTCACGTGCGCTCACAGTTTCCACGTGTTTGTTTATCGCATCGTGGACGAGATGGCCAAAGCGGCGGGCATCAAGGACCATCAGTCCGTCGGCATATCGCGGATCGGCGGCTCGCGGGTCATCCAGCACTGGGACGTGGCGGAGGAGAAGAACGAAGTCAAAGCCGCCCTGCGCGCCGGCAAAGTGGACGTGCTCACCCTCTCTCCCATCTGGCTGCCCGACGAAGGCATCGAGAAGCTCGCGAGGCTGGGCTTGGAACACAACCCGAACTTCCGGGTCACGGTCCAGGAGTTCTGGCTGCCCAACGATGAGTATGTGCCGGTCTATCCGTTGCAGACGCGCAAGACCCCCAAGGTAGACCACGATACCACGAACCTCGCGGAGTTGCGGAAGAGCCAGGCGCGGTATGATCACGACATGGATGAATATGTCCGCGACATCAACAAACGGCTTGGCAAGGACGTGATTGTCACCGTGCCGGTCGGGCAAGCCGCGGTGGCGTTGCGCGAGAAGATCGTTGCCGGCCAGGCACCCGGTCTGAAGAAACAGTGGGACCTCTTCCGCGACCCTTGGGGCCATCCGCAACCGCCGTTGCAAGTGCTGGACGGCTACTGTCATTTCGCGGTGATCTATCGTCGCAGTCCCGTCGGCTTGCCGGTGCCCGGTGATCTGGCGAAGATGAAAGACCTGAGCGAGGATGAGAAGGGGAAACTCAATCGTCTTTTGCAGGAGCTGGCGTGGGAGGCCGTCTGCCATCATCCGATGGGCGGCGTCATGGCGAAATCGGAATCGAAATGAGGGGCGGCGTGGCCGCCTTCATCGCAATGCGCGCATAAAACGAGGAGAAATGAAGATGAAACAAACCAACGGTTGTTCCCGCAGACAATTTATCGGTAGTGCGCTCGCGGCCACGACATCAGGCGCGGTGATGAGCGCGCTGGCGGCGGAAAATAAACTCGGCTTCGTCGCCGCAGGCAAGGAGTTTGTGTTCGATACCGGCGCGCTGCGCGGTACGTTGCGCGGCGGGGGACAGTCCAAGGGATTGATCCCGGCGTTCGACTGCGCGAGCGGCGCGCCGCTGACGAAATCGCTCGGCTTGTTCTCGCACTACCGACTGCTGGACGACCACGCGCGCTACGGCAAGGCGGGATGGGACTGGGCCAGCCAGGCGAAGCTGCTGGACAACGGCGCGGTGGAGGTGCGCTGGACGGCGGACGACGCGCATCCGTTCGACATGATGGCGGTCTATCGCTGGTCGGCGGCGAATGCACTCGACCTGACGACGCGTGTGACGGCGCGGAAGGAACTGAAGCGGTTCGAGGTGTTCCTGGCGTCATATTTCGACGGCTTCCCGACCACCGTGGTTTATGCGGGCGACAAGCCGGGGTTCGTCAGCGCTTCGAAAGACGCGGGCAAGTGGCACATGTTCCCGCGCGACGAGGCTGCGGTGAAGATGATCCTGGATGGCCGATGGACACGGCCGCCGAATCCTGTCGAGTGGACCATCCGACCGAAGCTGGCCGCCCCACTGGCGATTCGCCGGGATGCGGGCCGCAAGCTGGCTGCGGTGCTGATGGCGCGCGCGCAGGATTGTTTCGCCATTGCCACCCCGCAGGATGAGGAAGGTCATCGCTCGGTTTACTTCTCATTGTTCGGCCGCGACCTGAAGAACGGCGAGTCGGTCGAGGCGAAGTCGCGGTTGATGATCTGCGGCGAGACCGCGTATGAGAAAGCGGTGGAGTTATACAAAGCGTTCAGTAGCAGCGTCACTCCGTGACGCGATGACAATGATGAGCGCGCCACGGAGTGACGCGGCTACGCAGGAGATGACATCATGAACAACGAACCCTCTGTTTCCCGTCGCAAATTTCTTGGTGGCGCGCTGGCAGCCGGCGCTTCTGTGGCCTTGGCTGCCGATGCCGCCGAAAAACAGACAGAACCGCCAAAGCAATACGACCGCAAGATCAAGCTCGGTCTCATCGGTGGCGGCGGGCGTGGCACGTGGATCGCCAAACTTTTCCAGAAGCACGGCGGCTACACGATTCATGCGCTGGCCGATTACTTCGAGAGCGTCGCAGAGAAGACCGGCGAGCTGCTCGGTGTGGACAAGACGCGGCGTTTCTGCGGATTGTCGGGTTACAAGAAACTGCTGGAGAGCGGCGTTGAGGCGGTCGCCATCGAGGATGTGCCGTATTTCTACCCGGAGCAGGCAAAGGCCGCGGTGGATGCGGGCCTGCACGTTTACATGGCGAAGCCGGTCGCGGTGGACGTGCCGGGCACGTTGCTTGTCGGCGAGAGCGGTAAACGCGCGATGCAGAAGAAACTCTGTTTCCTTGTGGATTACCAACTGCCGAGCGACCCGGCGATGGTCGAGATCGCCAAGCGTGTCCGCGAGGGTGCCTTGGGGCCGATTGCGCACATCGCGTCGTTTGGCTTTGGCTGGCATGCGTGGCCCGACCCGCCGCTGGAGAAGAACATCGAGAGCCGGTTGCGAGGCCAGATATGGCTTTCGGATACCGCGCTCAGCGGCGACACGATTGTCTCCTATGACATCCACATCATTGACGGCGTCATCGCAGTGACGGGCAAGCGCCCTGTTGCGGCAAGCGGCCGTGCGCGGACTTGCCGGCCAAACCCGCACGGCGACCGCACGGACGCCCTCGGCGTGGTCTATGAGCAGGACGATGGCGTGCTCTGGACGCACGTGACACAGGCGCTGGACAACAACTTCGACGTCACGACACTGTCTGCGAGCATCTTCGGCATGAAGGCGACTGCGCGCATCCAGTATAGCGGCAAGGTCTTCATCCGCGGCGGCGACAAACATTATGTGGGGCAAATCGGCAGCGTCTTCACGGAGGGTGTTCAGCGCAACATCGCCAATTTTTACAGCAACATCACCGAGAGCCGCTTCGAAAACCCGACGGTGCAGCGCGCCGTGGACGGCACATTGACGGCGATTCTCGGCCGCGAAGCCGGCGCGCGGCGGCGTGACCTGACGATGGAAGAGTTGGTCAAGGAAAACAAGGAGTTGAAAGTGAGCCTGGACGGGATGAAGCTGTGAGCCAACCATGAAGAGAAGAGACTTTTTGAAACTGGGCGGGCTGGGTGCGGCGTTGTCGCTCGGCACGCGTGAACTTCCTGCGGCAACCAAGAGCGGCACCGTGCACGAGCCGGCGCGCGATGTGCCGATCGCCGGCGATGCAGACGTCGTTGTCTGCGGCGCCGGGCCGGCGGGCGTGGCGGCGGCGGTTGCTGCGGCGCGCAAGGGCGCGAAGACGCGGTTGATCGAACTGCACGGTTGTCTGGGTGGCATCTGGACGGCGGGGTTGTTGAGTTGGATTCTCGACTACAGGAACAAGAGCGGCCTGATGACGGAGATTTGGGATCGGCTCGTGAAGCGCAACGGCCGCGCCTTCAGCAAGGGCGGCAAAGCCACCAACGCCTATGACCCGGAGGTGATGAAACTCGTCTTGGAGGAAATGTGCGTCGAGGCGAAAGTGGAAATCCATTTGCTCACGCGCGTGTGCGCCGCCGTCAACAACGCCGAAAAGCGGTTGACGCACATTGTGACCGAGTCGAAGTCGGGACGTGAGGCATACGCGGGGAAGGTCTTCGTGGATTGCACTGGCGACGGTGATCTGGCGGCGCAGGCGGGCTGCGGGTTCGATTGGGGGCATCCCGAGACGGGCAACACTCAGCCATTCTCATTGATGGCGATCATCGCCGGCGTCACGCCGGAGGGTATTGCGGGTTTCTTCAATGATGATGACTCGAGGAATTGGGCGAATCCGAAGGACCGGCTCAAGGCCGAGATGGAGAAGGGCGGCCACTCGCCATCTTATGCGAAGCCGACCATCTTTCGGCTGCGCGATGACTTGTTTGCCATGATGGCCAATCACGAATACGGCGCGAAGGGCATAGATGCCCGCGACTTGACGGCCGCGACGCTCCGGGGGCGCAAGGAAGTGCACGCGCTTGTGGATGGTTTGCGCTCGCTCGGCGGTGCGTGGAAGGACGTCCACATCGTCGCCACCGGCGCTCAGATCGGTGTGCGCGAGGGGCGGCGCATCCACGGCCTCTATACGGTTTCGACCGACGACCTGCGCGAAGGGCGTGCGCAGAAAGATGCCGTCTGCAAAACGACGTTTGGGATTGATGTTCACTCGACCGATCCGAAGAAAGAGAAGGGGATCGAGAAGACGGGTTTCCGCGCGAAGCCTTACGACATCCCGTTGCGGTCACTTATCGCGAAGGACGTGAAAGGCCTGATGATGGCGGGCCGTTGCATTAGCGGCGATTTCATCGCGCATTCCAGCTATCGCGTGACGGGCGACTCCGTCCCGATGGGCGAGGCTGCCGGCAAGACCGCCGCCATTGCCGCCAAGAGTGGCCGGTTGCCTTCAGCGGTGGAGATCTCGGAAATCATGTAACGAAGGCTGTGTCGCATCCGTCGTGGAACCCAGAAACAAAGGACAGCTATGAACCAGGACATGAGCAGACGGAATTTCGTAAAGGGATCGGTGCTGGCGGCAGGCAGCGCGGTACTGGCGGCGGGAGCGAACGCCGTCGCCGCGGAAGCCGGGGCATCGGCCAAAAGCGCGGGCGCGCTGCCGAAGGGAAAAATCGGCAACCTCGAAGTCAGCCGGATTCTCCTTGGCGG
This sequence comes from Verrucomicrobiota bacterium, assembly GCA_016235595.1. GTDB lineage: Bacteria > Verrucomicrobiota > Verrucomicrobiia > CAIQCK01 > CAIQCK01 > CAIQCK01. The sequence goes on along the minus strand of JACRJX010000024.1, from coordinate 57,962 downwards.
GAATCTGCTCACGCACTACACGCACAGCCGCGACTTGAAATACGTTTACAAGCTGACGGAGCGCTACAACACCGATGAGAAAATCATGGAGACGCTCGCCCTGGCCGAGCAGAACGGCATCAACACCCTCTCCATGCATAACCCGCCGCATCCGATGTCGGTTCTCCAGCGGTACCGCAAGGAACGCGGCGGCAAGATTCAGTGGATCATTTGTCCCACCGCGCCCATCGAGCCGGACATGGAGAAATACAAGAAGATGGTCGGGGAACTGGTAGGGGACGGTTGCGAGGCGGTGTATGTGTGGGGTGTGCAGACCGACGGGTTGATGCGGAAGGGCCAGGGGGAACTCATTGGCAAAGCGGTGGAGGTGATCAAAGCGCATGGCGTGCCTTGTGGCATTGGCGCGCACGATCTGGAGGTCGTCAAGTATTGCGAGAAGAACAAAATTCCAAACGATTTCTACATCAAGACCTTTCACCATCACAACTATCCCACCGGCCCGAAGCCCGAGCAGTTGAAAGGGCCGAACGCCGAGATCCCCGGATACTGGTGCAAAGACCCGGCCGAAACTATCGAGGTTATGAAGACGGTGGAGAAACCGTGGATCGCCTTCAAGGTCATGGCTGCCGGCGCGATTCCGCCGCGCAGCGCGTTCCGTTACGTCTTCGAGAACGGCGCGGATTTCTCGCTCGCCGGCATGTTCGACTTCGAGATTGCCGATGACGTGAAGATTGCCAGCGAAGTGCTGGCCGGCCTGCCGAAGCAACGCGCGCGACCCTGGCGGGGGTAGAAAAGGAAGTTGCGCGGTTTTCCTGGGTTGTTGATTTGCGTCAACTCATTTCCTGGCGTAACGGTTCATAGTGCTGCCATTCGCGGAGCCGCATGACTGCGGCCGGCGAACTTGAACTGGGTCAATCGAGTGAAAGGAAAAGCGAATCATGTTCTGTAACCAATGCGAGCAATCGTTCCGATGTGTGGGCTGCAGCAGCAGTCCTGGCGTGTGCGGCAAGGATGAAGACGTGCAGTCGTTGCAGGAGATCATCCTGTATGGACTGAAAGGCATGGCAGCCTATGCGCACCACGCGCGCCGGCTCGGCAAGACCGACGAGTCGGTCAATGCCTTCATGGAGGAGGCGCTCTTCTCGACCATGACCAACGTCAACTTCGACCTCGGCAGTCTCTTCGATATCGCGATGGAGCTCGGGCAAAAGAACCTGCGCGTCATGGAGATGCTCGATGCAGGCCATGTCGAGACGTTCGGCAAACCCTCGCCCACCACGGTCACCGAAGGCACCAAGGCCGGCCCCGGCATCCTCATCACCGGCCACGACCTCGTGGACCTCGCCGACCTGCTCAAACAGTGCGAAGGCACGAACGTGAAGGTTTACACCCACGGCGAGATGCTGCCGGCGCACATGTATCCGAAACTGCGCAACCACCCGAACCTGGGTGGTCATTACGGCGGCGCGTGGCAGGAACAGAAGGACGAGTTCGCGAAGTTCACCGGTCCTGTCGTCGCGACCACCAACTGCATTGTAATCCCCAAGACGACCTATGCGGACCGCGTCTTCACAACGCGCGTGACGGCCGTGCCGGGCGGCGTGCGCATCAAGGGCAATGACTTCAGTCCCCTCATTGCCAAGGCGTTGAAGTGCGCGCCGCTGCCGGAGAAAATCGTCCGCACCTCCACCGTCGGTTTCCACCGCCAGGTCATCCTTGACGCCGCGCCCACCATCGTGCAGGCGGTCAAGGACGGCAAGATCAGCCGCTTCTTCGTCATCGGCGGTTGCGATGGCGCCGAGCCGGGACGCAACTACTTCTCCGACTACGCGCAGGCGACGCCGAAGGATTCGTTCATCCTCACGCTCGGCTGCGGCAAGTATCGCATCCGCGACTACAACTACGGCGAGCACCTCGGCCTGCCGCGGCTCATGGACATGGGCCAGTGCAACGACGCCTACGGCGCCATTGCCGTGGCGGTCGCGCTGGCCAACGCGTTCAAGTGCGGCGTGAACGACCTCCCGCTGACGCTGGTGGTCAGTTGGTTCGAGCAGAAGGCTGTCGCCGTCCTGCTCACGCTTCTCTCGCTCGGTGTGAAGAACATCACCATCGGGCCAAACCCGCCCGCGTTCGTTTCGGCGAACGTCTTCAATATTCTGCAACAGAAGTTCGGCCTGCGCCTGACCGGCGACGCCAAGGCCGACCTCGCCGCCGTGCTGAAGAAGTAACCAGCGGCTCCAGGTCGAGAGATCGTTTGCGCACCGCGCTCGTGGCGCTCCCCGCCGCGGGCGCGGTGTTGCTTTTGGGGGATGGCAAGGGATCGGCGGGGATGCCACCCTGACTGCGACTGTGGCCTCCAAATAATCCCGGGAGTGCGGCCCGGTTCCGCCAACGGAACCGGACCGCCCACTGCAAACTGGTCGTTGATTAGGCGAGGAAGGAAGAACTGCGGCCAATCGGCAGCATCCATGGTCGCCTGCTCATCGCCCGGGGTCGCGATGTCTGGGCAAAAACGGCGGACGATGAGGCGGCTCTTCGCTGCTTAGTGTTCCGTCGTCAGTCCCAGTGTCCGCCATCCCACCCAATCCAACGGCAGGGAGGCCCAGTCCATCGGCATCAGGACCGGATCGAAGTGCGTGTGAGCGCTCATCAGGATGCGTTGCGGGTCGCCGAGCGCCTTCAGTGGCACGCGAACGATGATTTCCCTCAGGCTGCGCTTCACTTGCATCGTGTCGCGCGAAAGTCTCCGGCCCTGATCGTCAATGGTGTGCAGCACATGGCCGATCTGGATATGCAGCTTGGGCATCAACGCGAACGGCCGGTCCGCACGGTAGCCGAAGACATAAAGCGACGCCTCAATTCCCGCGGCCAGTGGCTTCGATAACTCGACGGTGAAGACCAAATCGCTGCCGTCAAGCTCCAGCGACTTGGTCACCACGCCCACGAACGCGGCGCGCTGCTCGTCGGTCAACTCATCGTCCGGTTCTCTCTGCGGCATGGCGCCCGGCGTGTGCGGCGGCAGCTCGGCCACGCGCGTCTTCGCTTGCAGCGTGAACGGAGGGAAATCGCCGAACAACTCGTTCCTACGCACGAAGGAGAGCAGATAATTGCCGCTGGACTTGTATTGCGACGCGTAAGCCTCAACCGCGGCCCGCTTGTGCCGGATCTCCGCCGCGCCCAGCGGGAGCGTTTTCCACGCGATCTCGCCGCGGTAGAGCGCGGGCGGCTCCAGCGCGGCGGTCGGGCGAAATCCACGCGGCCTCGGCCAACCGTTGATGTGAATCCAATAGGGGTAAACTTCCGGCCGCATCTCCGCCTCCAGGTCCCATAGCGCCACGCAGGTGAACAGATACAGCGCGCGATGCTCCGGGTTGTGATCGGCTGGATGCGAAACGAAAATCTTCGTCGGTCGAAATTCCCGCAGCACGGTCGTCAGGTCCCGTAAAATCTCCTCGCCCTTGTTCGGCGCTCCGGGCCGCAACGCGCTGGCATAGGGCACCGCGGTCACCCGCGTCAGCAGGCTGCGGTAGGGCGCGCTCACGCCCCAATGCTCGTTCCAGATGTCCAGCACCCCGAAATCGGGATAGCCGAGAAACGCCAGTTGGTTGGTGGTGACGCCGAGCACACCCGCGGCACCCAGCGCTTCGTCGTGCCGCACCACGCCCATCGCCCGCACGGCCTTCGGCATGACCACTGGCCGTTTCCGATAAACGAGGAACGACCATTCGTTGGCGTCGCCGTAGGTGAGAAACACGACGCGCAGCGGCAACCCCATCGCCACGGCTTTCTGGATCACGCCCCCACAACCGATCACTTCGTCGTCGGGATGCGGCGCCAGCACCAGCACGCGGTCTTCCGGCGCGAGCGCGATCTGCGGCAACGCTCCCATCACACCGGCGCCCGCGCAACGGCCCGGCGGAAACCCGCACGCGGCCGTCACACAAATCACCAGCAAGAAACGACAACACCACGAGTTCATCGGAAAGGCAGATGGGGCAGCGCGAGCGCCAGCGCCGTCAGGATCAGCATCAGCCCCGCGGGCATGAACTTCCTAGTCCGGCCCAATTGCACGGCGAAAACGACGAGCAACGCCAGCAACATCCATGAGGTCCATCCGTAAGGCAGGACGCGCAGCGCGCACAAGCTCAGGCCCACGGCAAAAGCCACCGCTGCGGCGAGCGTCGCCTTGCTTTTGCCTTTCACGATCCCGGCGACGCCGCCCGCGATGAGCAGCACGATATAAATCCAAAGCACTGTTTGAGCGATCATGTTCTATTCAACTGCCAGACCAACCGGAATTGTTAGCGGGAACCGCAACCGATGACCAGTATGGAAAGCGCAGTCACACAATACAACCACAGGTCGTGCTCAAGGTTGAACTGCCCGCGATCGCTTCTGTATTGCTGCCCATCCGTGGCCTCCAACACGCGCTTTACATGATGCAGTGGCAGGCGGAGAATGGCCCCGAAGCCGGACGCGAAAGAAATGAGGGAAGCGGATAGCGATCACCTATCAGCATTCAGAAGTCAGACGTTAAAAGCGGAAGCCAGCGCTGCAAGAGTGAAACATGAACAAATCATTTCTCGTGTTCATTGTATTTGTTTGTTTGCTGGCATTCGATCTCTTGATCGCCGCTCGCATTCATGGGTGTCGGATGCAGATGCACGCGAGGCCGGGGCAAAGCGCAAGCTTGGAAAACGAGGTTCAGTGGATGACGCGGATATTGACGGTGACGAACCTCCCGGGAGCTTTGTGTTTCCATGTTGAGGATTATCTGAAGGATAAGCTCGAAGTGGATTTTCTTGAAACCAACATGTGGCGTGAAACTCTTCGCCCCATCTACTACTTGCTCATCGTGGGTTTTGAATCGTGGCTTTACGCGGTGGGTATTCGTTGGGTGATTGGAAGACGACGGAGCAAACCATGAAGATGATCAGTCGAAACCTGCTTCTGCTGGCGATGGCGGTCGTCGTTATGTGCAGCCTGCCACTCGCCGCAACTAGCGCGGCACCGCTTACTGAGCTTGAGCTTGCCCAAATCGTGGATTCAAAGATACCCAAGTGGGATGATCTGATAGTGGACATTCGACCTGATCCAACGAAGCCGCCAATTACATACGCTGAACTCTTTCAGCGGCTTCAGAAGTTCCTTCAGAACTTGCACAAACAGGGCACGCCGCTCCCCATGTTCTTGTCTCCTGAGGCTGCAAATCGAAAACTGGCGCGGATAGATTGGCCTCCCATTTCACCTTCGGGCGGGCCGCTGCTTTACGCACCACTGATGGACGTCAGGGTGAAGGATGCGGTCGAGCACTTGTGCTCTCTCCTAGGACTACGTTGCCTTTTGGTGAAGGAAGGCTTTCTCATTTCTGTGCCTCCAAAAACTGCGAAGAAGTGACAGCGAAGGACCCGCCGTATCGGAAAGCGCAATAAACCATGAAAACGGTCATCCGAAACCTGCTGGTGTGCTTGTGTCTTGCCGCAGGTTTAGTTCAGGCTGCTGAGAAGAACGCGACAGGTCCTTTGCAACTGGAGGTTCCAGATCTGAATGAAATGCTTCATAGCATCAAGCCCGATCAGCCTGATTCTTCAATCACCTTCGCAGATTTCTTTATCCGTTTCCAACGCTTCATCCAGAAGATCCATAAAACGGATGTGTCAATTCCTATATATCTGACACCGATTGCCGCGGGCCGTACACTGGCTGTGCCGAAACTGCAGCCCCCTCTGCCAGAAGCAGTTCCTCCACTCTTCCAGCCGGTCAAGCGCATTCCCGTGGCGGATGCAATTCGATACCTGTGCGATTGCTTGGGGCTGCGGTTTCGTTTCCTAAAAGAAGGTGTGATCATTTGGGATGCTTCGGAAAAAACGAGATAATCGGTGTGACCATGACGGTGTCCAACAGCGTGACGGGCAACCAAGTGACGCGGTATGTGTATGGTGCGAAGCAGAAGGAATGAGCAAGCCATGAAAACAATCCGCCGAAACCTGCTGCTGGTGGCGATAATGTTTTTTGCGTGCGGCTTGTCTCAAGGTGCGGAGGTTCCCCAAGTCGACACCAGTGCGTCTTCCAAGAAGATCAGCTTCGACGTTCATTGGCCTTTGCTGAATCCTGAAGAAAAGGTTGCACGCCAAAAGATGGCGCTCTTGCAGGGGCAGGTGACAACACGGTTGGTCGAAGCGACAGACGGAACACTGTTGTTGAAGATAGCGGTTTCGCTCACACGACCTTCAGATGAGGCGCATCGCGAATTCTGGAATTCCAGTCTGGCTTTCCCGGAATACGACTGGATGCGCCATGTGCGGGTTTGGGATGTCCAACGGCAATGGCTTTGGCCCAACCTCGCATACCTGTTGAGGGCCTATGGAACCGAGCGTGTTGATAGATATGGCGGATGGGATCCCGGACACCATGTGGATAACGATTTTGCGGCGGTTCTCGTCCGCAAATACGATGCTGCGGGTGTGGAGTCGCCTGGCACCAAGGACAAACCGTTGGTTTCCGCTGAATGGCACCCCGAAGGAGTCGCGAAAGCGGACCGTCAATCGCTCGTTCACACAGCACGGTCCGATGAGTTTGCCGTTTGCCTCGGCGAGAAACGGATGCCCGGCAAGGGAGAAATACGGTTGTGGCTCATCTATGCGGACTTCTTGAGATCTCCTGTCCCCCGCGGATGGCCGAAACAATCCGAATTCGATGGTGGCATCCTCGCATTCTTCCGGGTGGATTGGTTGAACCAGCCAGGTCAAGGGTGCCAGTTTGAAATCACACAGAGGGTGCCGCCTGAGAACACCCGGTTTGATTGGAAGCTGTGGATGAATCGGCCGACCAAGGATTCGGAAGCTGAAGCACCGCCACGGTTGGCTGAAGAGTAGCCGCATGGAGCGGTCGGAGAATGATTTTGAAGCCGGTTGCGAAGGAAATGAGCAAAGAATGAAAACGATCCTGCGAAACCTGTTGCTGCTGGCGATGGCGTTTGCGATGGCATCTGCCGCCGATGAATCGAGGCCCGCGCCGGTGTTACCGCCGGTCATCGCCGAGAAACTCAAGGGTCAGAATCCCGCTAAAGTCACGGAGTTGGATTTGTCCTTTAGCATTTGCATAATACCTCGGCGAGGAGAAGCGGTTTTTGACGAAGACCTCTCGGCGCTCAAGTTGATGACGCAATTGGAGAAGCTAGACCTCAGAGAGACCCCTATTGGCGACGCGGGGCTGGCGTATCTAAAACCGCTGACTCAGTTGAAGAAACTAAGTCTTGAATACACGCACGTCAGCGATGCGGGGTTGGAAAGTTTGAAGACACTGACGCAGTTGCAGGAACTTGATCTCAGTCACACGCAGATCACCGATGCTGGGCTGGTCCATCTTGGGCCGCTGAGGCAGTTGCAGAGCCTTAGCCTTATCAACACGCAGGTCCGCGGCGCCGGGCTGGCGCATCTGAAAACACTGACGCAGTTGCGGCGGCTTGACCTCGGCGGCACCGAAGTAAGCGAGAGTGGGATGAGGTTTATGAAAGCGCTTATGCGACTGCATAAGTTGCACAACCCCTACCTCAATAGGAGCTTGTTTGGAGATGCAGGACTGGAGCGCTTGAAGATGTTGCCAAGATTGGAATACCTCCAGCTCCACTTTTCACAAGTCACCGATGCAGGGTTGGTGCATTTGAAAGAGCTAAAGCAGTTGCAGGTGCTTATCCTTCAGGCCACAAACGTCAGCGACGCGGGGTTGGAGCACTTGAAGCCGCTGATGCGGTTGAAAAAACTTTACCTCGACGGCACGAGGGTTGGCGACGCCGGGCTGGTGTGTTTGAAAGAGTTGAGGCAGTTGCAGGCGCTCGATCTTGAGGACACAAAGGTCAGCGACGCTGGCTTGGAATATCTGAAACCACTAACGCAGTTGAAGTGGCTTAACCTCAAAAACACGCAGGTCACTGCGGTGGGAATTGAGGCGCTTCAGAAGCAGATTTCGAAGTGCAAGATCATCTGGAAGCGCGATTAAAGGAACGAACAAACCTATGAACCCGATCCTGCGAAGCCTACTGTTGCTGGCGATGGTGTGGGCGGTGGCGGCGGCAGGTGAACATCGCCAGAAAGAGTTCACGACGGAAATCCACAAGGCTGCCAAAGCCGACGATCTTGCGAAAGTGAAACGGCTGTTGGATGCCAGACCAGAGTGGGTCAACGAGATCGACGGCTATGCACATACACCGCTTCACATAGCCGCATTTTACCGTCGGAACAAAGTGGCAGAGGTATTACTTCGCTATAGAGCCGACATCAATGCCAGGGATTTGTGTGGCCAGACACCGCTCCATTCGGCTGCCGATCAATTTGGGGAGAATCCCAAGGAAATCATGGAACTGTTGTTGTTGAACGGGGCGGCCGTCAATGCCGAGGACGATAGCGGCGAGACACCACTGCACGTTGCCGTGCAGTCTCCTGCCGCGACCAAAACAGTGGTTGAAGTTCTGCTGGCGCACAACGCGAATGTGAACGCCCGGGACAGGTCTGGCATCACGCCACTGCACAATGCGGGAAACAAGGGCGTGGCTGAGGTTCTGCTAGCGCACGGGGCAGATGCAAATGTAAAGAGCCACTATGGCGATATGCCGCTGCACAAGACCAGGGACGGAGGCGTGGCCGAGGTGTTGTTGCGCCATAAGGCGAACATTGAAGCCATGAACCTCGATGGCTGGACGCCGTTGTATCAAGCTGTGTTCCTTGGTCGCATTGACGTTGCGCGGGTGCTGCTGGCCGCCGGGGCAAATTCCAACGCGCAGGACGGCGACGAGTTTGCGCTCTTGCACAGGGCCGCACAAGGGTCGGTGAACCTGGTCAGACTTCTCCTGCTGTATAAGGCAGACATCAATATCAAGACCAAGAACGGCTATACGCCGCTCCAGTTGGCACTGAGACGGTCGAAGAATAAGACAATCGTCGAAATTCTTCTGGCTCATAAGGCGGACGTGAATTCCAAAGACGTGGCAGGCAACACCGTGTTGCACGAAACGGCGAGCAGAGGCGAGATAGACACGGCCAAACTGCTGTTGGAACACAAGGCCGATGTCAACGCGGAGAATGACGAAGGCCAGACGCCTCTGGATGACGCGGAAACATGTGAACAGACCAAGGTCGCAGACTTCCTCCGCGCTCACGGCGGTAAGAAGGGCTCGGGGATCAAGAAGAGTGCCGCTGCGCGCGGAGCGGGCCAAGAGAAGACAGAAACGCCCACTGTTCGCGTGACGAATGCGGCGGATTACGCCCGCGTGTATGTCGAGCCGCAGTTAACCGATCTCGGTAAGAAGGGCAAGTGGGATGAAACGAATCTGGTCAGCCAGGTCAGTGCCTGGCTGGTGAAGGAGCCGGTTGATCTTACGGGGGGATGGGCGAAGAGCATGCATGACGACGTCATCGTTCTCAGTCTCAAGAAGCGCAACGACGGAAAATACGACGTCGAGTATAACGCGGGCGGTGATTTGGCGCGCTGGACGCTCAGACGAACCGGCTCCTTCGACGGCGGTGTGTTGAGTCTCGACAGACCCGTGCAAGGATATATCCCACGGCCTGCGTCCAGGTTCTTTTATCTTTTGCGGACTCCCATCGGCGTCCGGCTCATTGAGCAGCACGCCGTTCGGGAATGGATTATCAATAAGAGGTTCATGCGATGGCCTCAAATCGTGTGGGACCAGTTCAAAGAAGACGGCTGGGACGAGCGAACGTTTTTGAAGAAGAAAGAACCGGAGAAACAGAAGACGACGACGCGACGAGGAAAGTAAGCAGCCGTCGGGACTTTCTCGACATCGGCGGCGGCGCCTCTCGAATGCAGGCGACTTTGGCATCAGGATTAAAGCGTTGACAGAGGCAGTGTCCGGTTGGAGGAAACCACTTGTATTACAGACGACAATTCATAGTCTGTGCGACAGCGTTTCTCACCGCACCTTGCTATTGATGTGGAGCACCCAATGGAGAACCCATGAAACATTCGACAGCCGCCATAGTGATACTCTGCGTCAACCTTTCGATGTCGCAGACGGGTCATTTCCTTGCCGATGCTGCCGAGAACGCCGGCCAAGCGGCTCCGACTGCCGCTTCCACCATTGTCCAACAATGGACGCAGCAAGGGCGCGCCTATCTGGCCAAGAACAGATACGCGGAGGCCGTTCAATGCTTTGAGAAGGCGACCGCCACTCCGGCGGACGCGACTACTTCTTACGAAGCCCGGCGGCTGTTGACGGACACCTACACTGCATGGCTGCAATCCGTGCAAGTCACCCGGTATCATGTTTCAGGCCAGGTCGCTTCCGCTCAAGAACGGCTCAACCAAGTCCAACTGGAAGTGGATCAAGCCAGACAGGCGTTGGCAGTCCAAGTGACGAAGCAAAGGCAAGCGCAGAGCAGTCGCAGCGACATCCCCGTGGACGCCATCACGCAAGCCAATCGGAACACATACGAACTCAAAATCCTGAGCGGAACAGCAACGATCAACAGCCAAACACGGCTCATTGCCACGCTGAAGCAGCAATTGAATGCGCTGGAGGTTCAGATCAATGACATCCAGTCGCGCGTGCCCAATCCAACGATACTCAAGATCATCGAAGCAAAATTCGGACTCAGGGATGTGACGGGGGCCGTTCAAGAGTTGGTGCATGGCGACAAAGCCACCATCTGCGCTTCCGCAGGTGCTCTCGGAGTGCCACAAAACCAGTCTCCCGACGCCACGCTCAAAATCTCCTACGAACTGCTTGGAGAAAAGAAGGAGATCAGCGTGCCGCATGGATGGACGGTCAAACTCCCCAGCGGGCGGTTGGAATCACCCCCGCCCTCGACCCCCGAATCGCCTTGGTATGAAAAGCATGTGGCCTGGCTGGTGGCAGGAACCGTGGCGTTACTGCTGATCGTCACGACTTTCTGGCAGCCAAAACCCAAGGATCGGGAACAAGGAACCGGAGGGAATGAGTAATCTGGAGCCGCGTGAGGTCACGCGGCTCGCATGACGTTCAACGTTCTGGGCCTTCCGTATTCCGTGGTTCAATCAAGCCATCCGCGAGAAACACGCGGGGCTTTCTTCCGGCCGACGGCGACTTTGGTATGAGGGTTAAAGCGTTGACAGAGGCGGGCGGCGCGCGTTTAATCGCGGCTCAATCGTGATGCGGCAATCTGAAAACCGGTTGTATCTGCTGTGGTGTTGATAAGGAGCCTTTTGCCATGAACAAATGCCTGTCTCTGACCTTCTCATTCCTGACCGCGCTGGCGTTGTCCGCTTCGGCGCAAACGAATCCCTACGCGGAACTGTCGTCCTACGACTTCGGCCAGAAGTCCGAGATGCTCGCGGCGATCCAGCAGGAGATTCGTGAGGCAAAGCCCGCAGGATATGGAGCCATTGAGGCAAAGCTGCTGGCGGCTCTCGACAAGCCGGGCGCGACCTACGCCTGCAAAAAATTTGTGTGCGAGCAACTCCGCCTGATCGGGTCGGAGGCGTGCGTTGCGCCGCTGCTGAAGCTGCTCAACGAGGAGAAGTCGGCGGACGTGGCGCGGCTCGCGCTGGAGAACCTGCCGTGCAAAGCGGTGTGCGACGGTCTGCTTGCGGCGCTCAAGTCCTCCAGCGGCAAGATTCAGATCGGCATCATCAACACGCTGGCAGCGCGGCACAATCAGGAGCTGGTTGGCGTCGTGAAAGGTTATCTCGGCTCCGGCAACGCGGACCTGATTCGCGCGTCGCTGCAAGCCCTTGGCCGCGTCGGCGGCGCGGGCGCGGTGGAGGCGCTGAAATCGGCGAAGGTGGCGGCAGAGTGCGAGCCGCTACGCGAGCGGGCGCTGATGGACGCGGCGTTCAATCTCGCCAAGGCCGGCAGCAAGGACGAGGCGGTGGCGGTGTTTGACGAAGAGTTCAAGAATGGCAAGAGCCAGCCCGCGGTGATCGCGGCGTTGAACGGCTTGGTGGACTTTGGTGGCGCAAAGGGAATGACCGTTGTGTGCAGCGCGCTGAAAGATTCGAAGTTGCCAGTGGCACTGGCGGCGGCGAAGGCGGCGCAGCGGTTGCAGAACAAGGCGGTGACGAAGGAACTGTGCGCGGCGTTGCCCGGTCTGCCGGCGGCCGTGCAGGTGGCGGTGTTGCGCACGCTGGCCGAGCGCGGCGACAAGTCCGCGCTGCCGGCGGTGAAGGCGGCGTTGGGCAGTCAGGAGGACGCGGTGAAGATGGAAGCGGCGCTCGCGTTGGAGAAGGTCGGTAATTCCAGCATCGTCGCCGATCTCATCGCGCTGGCGACGACTGAAGGCGACGTGGCCGCGGCGGCCCAACAGACGCTGGGGCGCATCAACGCCAAGGGCGTCAACGAAGCGATGACGAAGATGCTCGACGATAGTGACGCGAAGAAAGTGCGCGTGGCGGCGTTGACGTTGAAGGCGCGTGCCGATCGCTCGATCATGTCGCGCTTGCTGACCATGGCGGGCAGCGAGAAGAGCGACGTGCGCGGCGCGGCGTTGGACGCGCTCGATGGTTTTGCGGGCACGGAGGAGATGCCGGCGCTGCTGGCGCTGTTGGACAAGGCCGACAACAAGGACAAGGTGGCCTCGGTCCTCTGGAAGGCGACGCAGGCGCTCGGCAAGGAAGATGACCGGTTCGCGAAGCTCTGGGCCAGTGCGTCGGGCTGTTCGGAGCCGACGAAGGCCACGTTGATTTCGCTGGCGAGCACCGGTGCGGGCGCGGAGTCGCTGAAGATCGCGAAGGAGACATTCGCTTCCGGCCCGGCGGCGCTGAAGGACCCGGCGGCGCGGGCACTGTTCAACTGGAAGTCGGACGCGGCCGTTGCGCCGATCGTGGACTTGATCGCGAAGACCAGCGACGCGAAGCACAAGATTCTCGGCGCGCGCGCCGTGGTGCGCATCCTCAACGACCGGAAGTGCGGTTGGAACGCGAAGAAGAAGCAGCAGACGCTGGAGAAGCTGTTGCCGCTGATGGATCGCCCTGAGGACAAGAAAATGATCGAGGGCGCCATCGCCACGGTGGGAAAGAAAAAGTAGGGCGGTGGCGCTTCTACCTGCGTTCAATCTTTTCCGCGTGAAAGGGTTATGAACCGGAAGATTTCTCGCCGCCATTTCCTCAAAACCTCCGCCACGGCCGCAGGCGCGCTGGCGTTTCCGAGCCTCATCCCCGCTTCGGTGCTGGGCGCGAATGCGCCGAGCAAGCGGATCAACGTTGCCAACATCGGCCAAGGCACGCAGGGACGCGGACATCTGGGCTATTGCCTGGGCCGTGCCGACGTGCAGATCGTTGCGGTGTGCGACGTGCACAAAGGCGTGCGGGACCATTTCTGCGAGGTGACCCACACCCGTTACGCCGAGCGCACGAACAAAGGCGAATACAAGGGCTGCAAGACGTTTGAGGATTACCGTGAGTTGCTGGAGATGCCCGACCTTGACGCCGTGACGATCGGTGTGCCGGACCATTGGCACGGGTTGATCGCGGTGGCGGCGTGCAACGCGGGCAAGGATGTTTATTGCGAGAAACCGCTGGCACTGACGAACTGGGAGAGCCGCGCCATCGCCGAGGCCGCGAAGCAAAACAGCGTCGTGTTCCAGACCGGCAGCCAGCAGCGCAGCAACCGCACGTTCCGGTTCGCGAGCGAACTGGTGCGCAACGGTGTCATTGGCAGGGTGAAGGAAATCTGGGTCAGCATTGGTGGGCCATCGAAACCGTTTTGCGATCTGCCGGAGGAACCGGTGCCGGCGGGATTGAATTGGGACTTCTGGCTCGGCCCCTCGCCGTGGCGTCCATACAGTTCCGTGCTCGCGCCCGACGGCTGGACTCACAGCTTTCCGAACTGGCGTGGTTATGGCGAGTTTGCCAGCGGTGGCCAGGCGGATTTTGGCGCGCACCACTACGATATCGCGCAGTGGGGTCTAGGCACCGACCACACCGGACCGGTGGAAGTGATCCCGCCGGACGGCAAGGACGTAAAGAATCTCACCTACACTTACGCCGACGGCGTGAAGATGTATGTCGGCAACAAAGTGCCCGGCTCGGCGACACAGTGGATCGGTGAGAAAGGCTGGGTGGCCGTGAACCGGGGCGAATGGCTCCAGACCGAGCCGGCGAGTCTCGCGGGAACGCAGTTCGGGCCGAAGGACATCCATCTTTACGAGAGCAAGGACCATTTCGACAACTGGTTCTCCTGCATCCGCACGCGCAAGCCGACGATTTGCACCGCGGAGATCGGCCATCGTACGGCGACCATCTGCCAGATTGGCATGGTGGCGTTCCGGCTGGGCCGGCCGCTGAAGTGGGACCCGAAGACCGAGCGGTTCCCCGGTGACGAGCAGGCGAACCGGATGTTGGGAAGGCCGATGCGCGCGCCGTGGACGTTGTGAAGAACCCGAGGTCAGAGATCAGAGGTCAGAAGAACCAAGAGGACTATGAAATCCAGATACACCTTGATGATTATTTCGTTGATTGCCGCGTTTTGTTTGACGACGGCAGTGTGCGACGCCCAGAACAAGCCCAAAGCCGCGCCGAAGCCGCCGCCGGACAAGACGAAGGTGCCCGACATCACAGCAGCGGATTTGGAGAAGATCGAGGCCGCGCTGCCCGCCAAGGCTGCGAAGCCGAAGAAGGCGCACAAGCTGTTGGTGTTCTGGCGCTGTGAGGGATTCTTCCACGGCAGCGGTGTCGCGGGTGGCAACAAGTGTTTGGAACTGATGGGCAAGAAGACCGGCGCGTGGACGTGCGACTTCAGCCGTGAGTGGGAGGCGCTCGACGCAGCCAACCTCGCGAAATATGACGGGTTGGTGTTGAACAACACCACCAGCCTCGACCCGACGCCGGAGATCAAACAGGCCATCCTCGACTTCATCAACAAAGGCAAGGCCATCATCGGCATTCACGCTGCAACCGACAACTTCAACAAGTGGGTTGAAGGCCAACAGTTGATGGGCGGCAAGTTCGCCGGGCATCCTTGGGGCGGTGGAGGCACGTGGACCTTCAAGCTTGATGAGCCGAATCATCCGCTTTGCCGGGCGTTCGGCGGCAAGGGCTTCAAACTCAAGGACGAGATTTATCAGTTCAAGGACGCTTATACGCGGGCCGACCGTCGTGTGCTGATCGGGATGGATCTCACCGACGACTTGACCTCCAAGGCTATCACGACGCCGGACCCGAAGACCGGAAAACCCCGCGGATGTCGCGATGACGGCGACTACGCGGTGTCGTGGATCAAGAACGTCGGCAAAGGCCGGTTGTTCTATTGTTCGCTCGGCCACGCCATCAATGTGTTTCAGGAGCCAGCCGTGGTGCAGTATTTCCTCGATGGCATCCAGTGGGCGCTCGGCGACGTCAAGGCGGACGCGACGCCGAAAAAATAGGCATCGGCTCGCCATCGGGCTGTTGCGGCGCAAGCCGGAGGCTTGCGGCGGTTGTTGACGACGGGACTCGCAAGTTGGACGCTTGCGTTACGACGATTGCGGCGTGGCCGCGGAATGTCTTCATGGAGAGTCGCGGTCCATGTGTTTTGTTGAGGCGAGCACGGACGTTCGGGACAAGAGCATGAAATCAAACCTCATCCGTTCAACGGGTTTCTCCAAGCAGTGTAAACACGCTGCCTTGACACTGGCGTTGGTTGGCGTTGCCGCGTCAGCGTGGTCGGCGCAGCAGTTCACCTACCTCGACTTGATCAAGCGGCTGACCGACCTCGAAACGCTGGCGGTGTTGCCGGAGCCGGGCGAGAAATGCCAGCAATGGTCGAGCTACGACCGCGCCAGCAAGTACGACGAGGCCACTGGCAAATATATGAAGTGGGACGCCAACGGCGACGGCGGCGGCATCATTCGCAAAGAGGGCGAGTTCTCGGTGTTTGCCGAGATGGAGGGGCCGGGCGTCATCTGGCGCATCTGGTCGGCGCAAGCGGGACAGGGGCGGGTGAAAATCTTCCTCGACGGCGCGACCGAGCCGGCGGTGGACCTGCCATTCTGCAAATACTTCGACGGCAGCGAGGCTCCGTTCCAAGGCAAGGCGCTCTGCCACGTGCTCGCCAGGGGTTGGAACAACTACGTGCCGATCCCATTCCGGAAGTCCTGCAAGATCATTGCCGAGAAAGGGTGGGGGAATTATTACCACTTCACCTACACCGTCTACCCGAAGGGAACGAAACTGCCGACCTTCACGCGCAACCTGACCGCGAAGGAATCGGCGGCGCTCGCGAAGGCCAATGAGTTCCTTGAGAACAAACGGGGCGAGGACCCCGCCGGCAAGCGCAGGGGTGAGAAGATCACGGAGAAAACCCTGACGGTCGGCCCAGGCGAGACGGCGGTTGTGGCCGAACTCGACGGCCCGCGCGCGGTCACCGCTCTGCGCGCGAAGCTCGATCTGCCCGCTGCGCCCGACGACATAAGCGTGCTGCGGGAGTTGTGCTTGCGGATTACGTGGGACGATGACGCGCAGCCGGCGGTGTGGGCGCCGCTGGGCGACTTCTTCGGGAGCGCGCCCGGCTGCAACAAATATCGCTCGCTGCCGCTTGGCATGACCGACGACGGTTGCTACGCGCTGTGGTATATGCCGTTCGCGAAGAAGGCGCGCGTCGAGTTGACCAACGACGGCAAGGAGAAGCGTGCGGTGGCGATCTGCATCACGCACGCGCCGTTGACCCGGCCGGCGAAGAAGCTGGCGCGATTTCATGCGAAGTGGCACCGCGACGCGTTCCTGCCGGAGGATCCCGATCGCCGGGCGATTGACTGGACGATGCTCAGGACGCAAGGCTGCGGGCGGTTCCTTGGCGTGATGCTGCACGTTTGGAACCCGCGTGGCGGTTGGTGGGGTGAGGGCGACGAAAAATTCTTCGTGGACGGGGAGAAGTTCCCGTCCACCATCGGCACCGGCTCGGAGGATTACTTTGGCTACGCGTGGTGCTGCCCGGAGCTGTTTGAGAATGCCTTTCACAACCAGCCGCGCAACGACGGCGGCAACCGGCGGCACGTGTGCGTGAACCGCTGGCACATCACCGACAACGTGCCGTTTCATCAATCGTTCGAGGCGGCCATCGAGAAGTATTACAAGAACGAAAAGCCGACGCTCTACGCAGCAATGGTCTATTGGTATCAGGCGGCGGGGCAGGTGGATGGCTACGCGGCGTTGCCGCTGGCGGAGCGCACGGGTTGGTATGTGACGCCGCCAAACACCCGCGTGGCCGGCGCGCTCGAAGGCGAGGAACTGAAGATTCTTGAGTGCACCGGCGGCAAGACACATCCACAGGACCTGACGCATTTTGGCGGCGCGTGGAGCGACCAGTCGCACCTATGGTGGATTGACGGCAAGCCCGGCGACTGTCTCACGCTGGCACTGCCGGTGAAGGAGGACGGCAAATACAAGTTGATGGTCCAGCTTACGAAGGCACGGGATTACGGCATCGTGCAGATTTCGCTCGACGGCCGGAAAATCGGCGAGCCGTTCGATCTCTACAACCCGCAGGTCGTCCCGACCGGCCCGCTCTGCCTTGGCACGATTGAATTGAAGAAGGGCGGTCACCGTCTGACGTTGGAAATCACCGGCGCAAACGAGAAGGCCGTCAAACGTCACATGGCCGGTCTCGATTATGTCAAACTGGAGCGTGTGCCGTGAGCGCCCAGCGGCGCGTTATCCGTATGGCATAAGGAGATTCTTCAGTGTAATCTTAAGAGGTTTACGCGTATGACATTCAGAACCATTGGCGAGCCGCTGTTGGCCAAGACTGCCGACGGCAAGCTTAAGTCGCGAATCGCGACCGTTTTTGTCGGAAAACAGATCATCGTTACGCTGCCTGGCATTCACGCCACGCAACGCGCGGCCTATTTGCAGATGATCAACCAGCAGCGTCAGGCCGTCGGGCAGCCGGCGTTGACGGAGCAGGAGGAGGCTGCTGAGTTGAGCCATGCGGTGGACCTCGTGATGGAAGACGACAACATCCTGATTCGTCCCGATCCGACGCGCATGGACCTCGCCTTCGCAGCGGATGAGATGCTTCAGGAAATCATCTCCAAGGAGCAGATCAAGTTCCTGCACGTGCTCGACTCGCGCGTGCGCAACGCGGTGAAACACCGTGGCGAGAACTGGCGGATCACGCCGTTGCCGCGGTCGGCGGCTGACATGCAGCAGATGATCCTCGGTTCGCGGATCGGCGTCGGCGGGCGGGAGATTTATTATTTCAACCGTGAGACCGGCTCGCGTCTTCTGACCTGCCAGGAATTTGCGGCATTGGGCTCGCTGGATGTGGCCGAACGACGGCAGTTGCTGGCGGAGATCAGAGATTGTTCGTCCCACCTGAACCGGCTGGGTTGGCCGGAGGTTGCGTTCTTCATGGCGGAGAAAGTGTTCACGGCGGCGGATTTTACCCCGCATGATTTTGCGAACATGCCTTCGGAGCAGTTGCAGGCGGTGTTCGAATCGCTGCGGCAGAAGTTCCAGGACGCGGTGCCGGCGGAACTGCGGCGGGACGACGTGAACCAGAGCGAGTGGCGCAACCGCATGTATGCGGCTTTGATCGGCATCGAGGAAGACACGGTGTCTGAGGAGATGTTGCTCGGCCTCGGCGCGGAGTTCTATATGCAGGTCGAATGGCTGCCGGGCGGGCGGGTGGAAGAGGGGGAGTTGATTTTTGACACGGTGATGGACCAGTCGTTTGAGAGCACCGACGAGAACCGGCGGGCGAAACTGATGCTCTTCGAGAAGTCCCGCTCGTTCATCCTCAGCTACATCCGCGAATACGGTGATGTTGAATATATCAACATCGGACGGCTCGTCGGCTCGCTGTCGTTGCGGCAGCCGCTGCTGGGCCGGCGCGGCGTGTTTCTGGTCGAGGTGAAGCAGCGCGACGCGGCGCAGCCGTTTGTGAAGATTCTCCGGATGCAGAAGTGGGGCGTCGCCGAGCATCTGGACGACGGCAAGAGCCTCCTGGACGCGATGTTGTTTTCGGAGGAATACACCGACTATATCCTCAACCGCCGGCTCGCCTGCCGCCAGTTGGGGATGAACCTGCCCTCCCATACCACGACGCACAAGCTTGGCGAACGCTATTTCGGCAAGAACCGCGACTATCACGGTCTGACCATCTACTCGCCCTATTTCGAGCGTGATTATATCGGCGGCCTTGCGACGGATAAGATTCCGGCTTCCAGGTTCGCGAACGAATCCTATGCGGTCGCGTTCGCGCGGTTGCTGGGTCAGGCGGCGGCGCCGAATCTGATCGTCGGGCGCTGCCAGCTCAGCGGACCGGTCATTTTTGATGACGGCGATGAAGTGATTGTTGAAGACCAGCTTGGCATGCCGATGGACATTGTTGTGGCCGACCACACGGGCACGTTCACGGATTTTCGCCGGAGTCTCTCCGAGAGCGCGCCGGAGTATGCGACCTCGGTCAACAAACGCCTGTCGATGCTTTCGCAGCCGGCGGCGTTTGCGCAGGCGTATCTGGATGCATTCGTGGAACGCTTTGAAAAAATCCAGCAGGAGTATCGGCTGCGGAAACGCGCCTTCGACAACCTGTTCAAGCATCAGCCGCCGGTCGAGGGTGGCAATCTATCCTATCGCTGGCTCCGTGTGCTCGAACGCATGAACCAAGCGAACCCGCATGCACTCAGTGAGCTGATTCGGAAGCAAATCGGGATCAAGTAAACGGCCGGCGTTGCGCAACAAACGCGCCGCCGTTGAGGAGCGGAAATGCAAACAAGGAGAGGCAGAAGAATCCTGTCGGGAGTCACCGCCTTCATTCTGGGAGCCACTGCAGTCATTGTCACGGGAGAGACGGCTGATCCGCTGGCGTGGCCGGCGGCGACAAAGGAATGCCGGCCGTGGAGCTACTGGTGGTGGATGGGCAGTGCGGTGGACAAGGAGAATCTCACCAAGGAACTCACGCGCTACCGCGATGCGGGCTGGGGCGGTGTCCACATCATCCCGATCTACGGCGCGAAAGGCTGTGAGCCGAAGTTCATCGAATACCTCAGCCCGCAATGGATGGAGATGCTGCGCCACACCGTCAGCGAAGCGCGCCGGCTCGGCATGGATGTGGATATGACCACCGGCAGCGGCTGGTGTTTCGGCGGCCCCAACGTCCCACCGCGGGAAGCTTGCGCACAGGTCGCGACGAAGACTTTCAACATAGCCGCCGGCGCGCGGCTGAAAGAGAAGTTCGACCGAAGCACGGTGCAGGCGCTGGTGGCGTTCTCACCGGACGGCGAGTGCATCGACCTCACCGGCAAGATTGGCTCGGATGGAGCAGTGGATTGGACTGCGCCGCCGCTATCGAAAGCGGCGGCTAGCTTGGCGCGCGGCAGCAGCAAGTTGTTGGCGCGCGAGTCGCTTGAGCAAGAAAAGCGTCGGAAGATGCGGGAGGAAATTGAGGCGAAGCTCAACACAGTCATCATCCCCAAGATTGAGTTCAATAACGCCAGCCTCGTTGATGTGGCTGACTTCTTTGCCGATGGGAGCCGTTCCGCCGACGGCAAGCAAGACAGTCGTTTCGGAATCAACATCGTGTTTGCCGGCGGGATTGGCTCCGGCTCAACTCTTGATAAAACGCGGATCACGCTGAGCTTGCGCAATGTAACCCTTCATAAAGCGTTACAGAGTGTGTGTGATATCGCCGGGCTGAAGTTTGTGGTTGATATATACGCAGTGCTTGTCGTGCCAGCCAATTACGCGCCAGTGTGCAATCTGCTGCCCAGACGCGAATACAAGATTCAGCCACATGCTTTGGCCAGAGTGTTGTCAGCCAACCATGGTGAGATATCAAGCGAGGGTCTCAAGAAGTTCTTCGTAAAGGCAGGTGTGCCATTCCCTGAAGGGGCGGCTGTCATTTACCATGAAGGACGCTTGTTTGTTTCAAACCGGTCGGAACATCTCGACACGTTGGAGAAGCTGCTGGCAAAACTCAACCTGCTCTCTTCCAATCATTATCTCGTACTAGCGCTCTGGTGTGAGCTTGATCGAGGCACGGGAAAGGCGCTTTTGAGAATACGTGGGCTTCGCAGGGAAACGGCTGAAGTCGAGGCGAAGATCGACGCCATTACCATTCCAAAGATCGAGCTCAGGGACGCGAGCCTTGCTGACGCTGTCAAGTTCTTGGCCGAACAGAGCCGTGAGGTTGACGCGAAGCGGGGTGGCCTTGGCGTCAGAATCGAGATCGACGAAAGTCTGCGTCCTGCGCTGAAGGATGCGCCCCTTATCACGCTGAACTTGTTCGACGTGCCGTTGCACGACTCTTTGCGCTACGTTACCAGCATTGCAGGTGTGGAATTTGTGATTAAGCCTGACAAGGTTGCTATTTTGTCTGCAAACTGGTGGCAGTTGAAAGGTGCGAGCAAACCGGTCACGCGCAGCTACCAATGGAAGCGTAACCTGCTTGATCCCCATCTCGGCTTAGGTGCCGGCCTTGTTTCCGTCGGGCAGATCAGAGAACTCCTGACCGATGTCGGCGTGGAGTTCCCGGCAGGAGCTTCGTTGACCTACGACGCGAGTTCCGAAAAGCTGACAATCGCCAACTCGCCGGAGGCGCTGGATGTCTTTGAACAAGTCCTGGCACTGTTGGAGGCAGCCGCCACCGAGGATGACATTACAGGCGGCGGATGGCGTGTCTTTGCCATCTCGCAAAAACCGACCTCGAAAGTCAAACGCGCTGCGCCCGGCGGCGAAGGCCACATGCTCAATCCGCTTTACGCCGACGCGATTCGCCATTGGCTGGGACGTTTCACGGACGCATTCGCGCGCTACGACGGGCCGAAGCCGCGGGCGCAGTACCACGACTCGTTCGAGTATCAGGTGAACTGGTCGCCGGATCTCTTCACGCAGTTTGAGAAGCGGCGCGGTTACTGTCTCCAGAGCGAACTGCCGGCGCTGCTTGGCAAGGAGGAGAACGACCATGCCGCGCGCGTGAGGTGCGACTATCGCGAGACGATCTCCGACATGATGGTCGAGGACTCGATGCCGCTCTGGTTCAACTGGTGCCGCGAGCACGGTTTCCTCACGCGCAACCAGGCGCACGGCTCGCCGGGAAACCTGCTTGACCTCTACGCGCTTGCCGATATCCCGGAGACGGAGATGTTTCACACCGACCGGCGGCCGCTCGTGGCGAAGTTTGCCTCGTCGGCTGCGCATGTGGCGGGGCGCAACCTCGTCGCATCGGAGACGGGCACGTGGCTGAAGGAACACTTCACCGAGACGCTTGCCGATGTGCAGGGGTTGCTCGACGATCTTTTCGTCAGCGGCGTCAACCACGTCATCTTCCACGGCACGTGTTATTCGCCCGACGAAGCGGGCTGGCCGGGCTGGCTCTTCTACGCTTCCACGGAGATGAACCCGCGCAACTCAATCTGGCGGGACGTGCCGGCTCTGGCGGCTTACATCGCGCGGTGCCAGTCGGTGCTCCAAGCTGGCCGGCCGGACAACGACGTGCTGGTCTACTGGCCGATCTACGATGTGTGGCACAAGGCGACAGGCCTGGCCGAGAATCTTACGGTTCATGGCGCAGGTTGGTTTGGCGGCCAGCCAATCGGCAAACTCGCGGAGAAACTCTGGGCGCGCGGTTTTGCGTTTGACTACATCTCCGACCGCCAGTTGGCGGCGCTGAAGCCTGCTGGCCGCGTCATCGTGGTGCCGGCGACGGAACACATGCCGTTGAAAACGATCGAGCATCTGCTGCGATTGGCCGAAGGTGGCACGACGGTGATTTTTGACGAAACACTGCCGAAGGACGTGCCGGGGCTTCGCGAACTGGAGACGCGGCGTGCGAAATTGAAGAGGCTGTTGGAGCGAGCGAAAAGCCGCGTGCGGGTTGGCGATGCCGAATTACTGTTGACGAAAACCGGTGTGGCTCGCGAGCCGATGGTGGATCACGCGGGCCTGTTTTTCATCCGGCGCGCGCTCGGCGATGGCCGCTACTACTTCATTGCCAACCGCGGCGACAAACCGGTGGACGGCTGGCTGCCGCTGACGGCGAAGGCGAAGTCCGTAACCCTCATGGACCCGATGACGGGCCGTGCCGGTGTGGCGAGGATGGCGGGTGCGGAGAAGGTTTACGTGCAGCTTGCGCCGGGCGATTCGGTTGTGCTGCGAACGTTTACTGACCGCAAGCTCGATGGGCCGAGGTGGACCTACTGGAAACCGGGCGGCGATCCCATCGCTCTGAGCGGCCCGTGGCGGGTGAAGTTCCTTCGCGGCGGTCCATCGCTGCCGCCGGCATTCGAGACGGCCAGGCTCAGTTCATGGACCGAGCTGGGTGGGGAGGACGCGCAGCGTTTCGCCGGCACGGCGCTCTACACGTTCGAGTTTGATGCGCCTGCCACTGCTGCAATGAACTGGTGGCTGGATCTCGGCGTCGTTTGCCAGAGTGCGAGCGTGCGTCTGAACGGGCGGGATCTCGGCGCGGCGCTGAAGCCGCCGTTCCGCGTGGCAGCGGGCGCGCTGAAGCCGAGGGGCAACGTGCTCGAAGTGGAAGTGACGAACGTTGCCGCCAATCGCATCCGGGATCTCGACCGGCGCGGCGTGAAGTGGCGCAACTTCTACGACATCAACTTCGTGAACATCGACTACAAGCCCTTCGATGCCTCGAATTGGCCGCTTGCGAACTCGGGTCTGCTCGGCCCGGTTATGCTGCTGCCGATGAAGGCGTTCGTGCCACGGTGAGGGACGGTTTCCGCAAGAATGCGCGAACGTTGGACGGAATCGGCGGCCGCCGCGCGTTCGTCAGTGATTCTTCAGCTTGTCCAGCTTCGGCTTGATTACGATGCGGCAGTAACCTTGTTCGGGATGCTTGCGGTAGTAATCCTGATGGTAATCCTCGGCGCGGTAGAACTTCGTCAGGGGAACGATCTGCGTGACGATGGGATCCTGGAACTTGGGCTGTGCCGCGAGCTTCGACTTCTCGGCGGCAAGCTTCTGCGCCTCGTTGTGATAGAAGATCACGGAACGATATTGCGTGCCGCGGTCATTGCCCTGGCGGTTCAACGTCGTCGGGTCGTGCACCTTCCAGAACATCTCCAGCAGCTTTGCGTAGGAAATGCGGGCGGGATCGAATTCGACTTGGATCACCTCGGCGTGGCCGGTGGTGCCGGTGCAGACCTGTTCGTAGGTTGGATCCGGCGTCGTGCCGCCGGCGTAACCTGATACGGATGACTTGACGCCCTCCATTGTTTGAAACACCGCTTCCGTGCACCAGAAACACCCGGTGCCGAACGTGGCGAGTTCGGTTTTGGAGGCGGAGGTCTTGGGAGGTTCGGCGGATGTGTTCATGACGGCCAATGATGCGGTCAGGCAAAGCAGCAACTTGAAAATTCTCATGATGTTTCGTGTATCGGGTCGCGGGCTAAGGTTGGAGATTTTCCCGCCGCCGTCAATAGTGATTCCGCTGCGGGCCGTCTTCCGCTAGGGTGATGGCAGTTGTTGCCGAAAGAGGAGACGCGATGAGAAGACTGAGATCGTGGATCGTTGCCGCTGGTGGCGCAGCGGTATTGCAATGGGGCGCAGCGGGCTTGTGCGCGGAGAACGCAATCTCGTTGGAAGGCCCGTGGCGGTTTCAACTCGACCGCAGCGATGTCGGCGTTGCAGAGAAATGGTTCGAGCGTGCGCTGCCGGATCGGATCAAACTCCCCGGTTCGTTGCCTGCGCAGGGCATCGGCGATGCGGTGACGGTGGACACGAAGTGGATCGGTGGCATCGTGGATAAATCGTGGTTCACTGCGCCGGAATACGCGAAGTATCGGCAGCCGGGCAATGTGAAGGTGCCGTTCTGGCTCCAGCCGGAAAAATGCTACGCCGGCGCCGCGTGGTATCAGCGCGACATCGAGGTGCCGAAAGCCTGGGAAGGTCTCACCGTCGAGCTTTCACTTGAGCGCCCGCATTGGGAGACGCGTGTCTGGGTGGACGACAAATTGATGGGCGTTCGCAACGCGCTCGCAACGCCGCATGATTATGAGATGGGGCTGCTATCACCCGGCAAGCACCGGCTCACCATTCGCGTGGACAACCGCATGATCGTGGACGTGGGCGAGAACTCACACAGCGTCAGTGACCACATGCAGGGCAATTGGAATGGCATCGTCGGCAGGATCGAACTGCGCGCGCGGCCACGGATTTGGATTTCGCAACAGCGCATCTTCCCGAAAAACGACGGCACGGTTCGCGTCGAGGTCAGTGTTCGCAACACGCTCTTCCATCCGGTCAGCGGCACGATCACCGCCATCGTCCGCGAGAAACGCACGCGTTCATCCGTGGGCCGGGCCAGCGTCAAGATCAACTACGCGCGCGGCCTCATGTCGGATCACAGACACGTATGGAGTGATCGCGCCAAGGAGGAAATCATTCTGAAGCTCGATCGTCCGCCCAGGCTCTGGAGCGAGTTCGCGCCCGACCTCTATGAAGTTGAGACGCGGATTGAAGCGCAAGAAGGGCGGGAGGGTGACGCGGCGGTTGAGACATTCGGCTTTCGGGAATTCCGGGCGCAAGGCACGCAGTTTGTGATGAACGGGCGGAAGACCTTCATCCGCGGCACGCTCGACTGCTGCACTTACCCGAAGACCGGCCATCCGCCGACGGACGTGGCCGAGTGGAAGCGCATCATCGGCGTCGCGAAGGCGCACGGGCTGAACCTGATCCGGTTTCATTCGTGGTGTCCGCCGGAAGCGGCGTTCGTCGCGGCGGATGAAATGGGATTCTACTTCCACGTCGAGGCGTCGTCGTGGCCGAACCAGTCCACCACATTGGGCGACGGCAAGCCCGTGGACCAGTGGCTCTACAACGAGACCGACCGCATCCTGCGCTACTATGGCAATCATCCCTCGTTGCTGCTGATGCTTCACGGGAACGAGCCGGGCGGGAAGAACCACAAGGCGTATCTTGCGAAATGGGTCGAGCACTACAAGGCGCAGGATTCGCGCCGGCTCTGGAGCAGCGGCGCGGGCTGGCCGGAACTGCCGGAGAACCAGTGGAACTGCGATCCTCATCCTCGCATCCAGGCGTGGGGTGGGGGACTCAAGTCGCGCATCAACGCCAAACCGCCGGAGACGACGACTGACTACCGCGACTACGTCCAGAAACGCAGCGTGCCGGTCGTCAGCCACGAGATTGGCCAGTGGTGCGTGTATCCGAACTTCGGCGAGATCAAGAAATACACCGGCTATCTCAAACCGAAGAATTTCGATATCTTTCGCGACCGGCTTGCCGAACACGGCATGAGCGATCTCGCCCGGAAATTCCTGCTCGCGTCGGGCAAGCTCCAGACGCTCTGTTACAAGGAGGAAATCGAATCGGCACTGCGCACGCCGGGCATGGGTGGCCTCGAACTGCTCGACTTGCACGACTTCCCCGGCCAAGGCACCGCGCTTGTCGGCGTGCTCGATCCATTCTGGGAGAGCAAGGGCTACGTCACGCCGCAGGAATACAGCCGGTTCTGCAACGCAACCGTTCCGCTGGCGCGGCTGGGCAAGCGCGTCTTCACCACCGACGAGAAACTCGAAGCCAACATTGAGGCGGCGCACTTCGGCCCTGTGCCGATGAAGGATGCCGTCGCGCTGTGGAAAATCGTCGGTGACAACGGGCGCGTCGCCGCCAGCGGCAGGTTGCCGGCAAAAACGTTGCCAGTGGACAACGGCATCGCGCTTGGCGGCGTGAGCGTGGAGTTGAAGAGCGTGCCCGCGCCGGCGCGATACAAGCTGGTCGTGAATGTGGGACGGGCTTCCAGCCTGTCCGGTCGCGGCAAGGCGGACAGGCAGGATGCCCGTCCCGCTTTTGAAAACGACTGGGATGTCTGGGTCTATCCACCGCAGGCCGAAACGCAGCCGCCGCAAGGCGTGGTTGTCGCCGAGGCTCTCGACGACAAGGCACTCGCGGCGCTCGATGCCGGCGGCAAGGTGTTGCTCATGATTCCGCCCAAGCGGGTGAAGAACGCTGAGAAGGACAAGGTGGTTCTCGGCTTCTCCAGCATCTTTTGGAACACCGCATGGACGCGCCGCCAGCCGCCGACGACACTCGGCATCCTCTGCGACCCGAAACATCCGGCGCTGGCTGATTTCCCCACCGACGACCACAGCAACTGGCAGTGGTGGTATCTCGTGACGCGCGCTGGCGCGGTGATCCTCGACGATCTGCCGCGTGGGTTGCGGCCGGTGGTGCAGGTGATTGACGACTGGTTTACCGCGCGCAAGCTGGGCCTCGTCTTCGAGGCGAAGCTGGGCAGGGGCAGGCTGCTGGTGTGCAGCATCGATTTGAAGAACGATCTCGACGCGAACCCGGTCGCGCGCCAGATGCTCCACAGTCTCTTGCGCTATATGGAAGGAAGCCGCTTCAATCCAGCCGTTGCAGTCACGGCCGGGCAGGTGCGCGGCTTGGTTTCCGAGTAGCCGGAGATGGCGCGAAATCCCGCATTGCTTCGGCCAACGGTTTTGAACTAAAGGAATGGAACGATGATCACGGCACCAGTCGCCTCCGGCAGCGGCGGAATGACCCCTCGCTACAACATGGCCTACATCTGGGGCATCTCGCTCGTGGCGGCGCTGGGCGGGTTGCTTTTCGGCTACGATTGGGTGGTCATCGGCGGTGCCAAGCCGTTCTTCGAGAAATGTTTCCATCTCAACTCGGAGGCGCTCAGCGGTTGGGCCAACAGTTGCGCGCTCGTCGGCTGCCTCGCCGGTTCGCTGGTGACCGGCGGCCTCAGCGACAAGTTCGGGCGGAAGAAGCTGCTGGTAATCTCGGCGTTTCTGTTCGCGGTGTCGTCGGTGTTGACGGGTTGGGCGGCGACGTTCTCGTGGTTCGTGATGTGGCGGATTCTTGGCGGCGTGGCCATCGGCATGGCGTCGAACCTCTCGCCCATGTATATCGCCGAGGTCGCGCCGGCCCATGTGCGCGGCCGGCTCGTGGCGATCAACCAGCTCACCATCGTCATCGGCATCCTCGTGGCGCAGGTGGCGAACTGGATGATCGCCGAGAAGGTGGCTGACGGCGCGACGGCGGAGATGATACGCCAGTCGTGGAACGGGCAGTATGGCTGGCGGTGGATGTTCACGGCCGTGGCCGCGCCCTCGTTGCTGTTCTTCGTCAGCGCGCTGTTCGTGCCGGAAAGCCCGCGCTGGCTGGTGAAGAACGGCATGGCCGCGCGCGCGCGAACGGTGCTGGCAAAGATCGGTGGAGCCGCCTATGCCGACGCCGAGGTGCGCGATGTGCAGGCGACGCTGGCGGGCGGGGAGATTCAGCGCGTCCGCTTCCAGGATTTGCTGGAGCCGAGGATGGTGAAGATTCTGCTGGTGGGCGTCACGCTGGCCGTGCTCCAGCAATGGAGCGGTATCAATGTCATCTTCAACTACGCCGAAGAACTCTACAAAGCCGCCGGCTACGGCGTGAGCGACATCCTTTTCAACATCGTCATCACCGGCGCGATCAACCTGGTGGTGACGTTCGTCGCCATCGGCACGGTGGACCGGTTCGGGCGGCGCGGGTTGATGCTGATCGGATGCGCAGGCATCGCGATTTCGCATCTGCTGCTCGGCGCGGCCTACACGATGGGGATGAAAGGCTTGTGGGTGCTGGTGCTCACGCTGAGCGCCATCGGCTGCTACGGCATGTCGCTGGCGCCGATCACGTGGGTGCTCATCGCGGAAATCTTCCCGAATCGCATCCGTGGCGCGGCGATATCGGTGGCTGTGTCGGCATTGTGGATCGCGTGTTTCATCCTGACCTATACCTTCCCGATCCTGAAAGGCGCGGTCGGCATGTCGGGCACGTTCTGGATTTACGCGGCGATTTGCGCCGGCGGATTCTTCTTTATCCTGATGCGCGTGCCCGAGACGAAGGGCAAGACGCTGGAGCAGATCGAGCGGGAGCTGGTGGGTTGAGGAGAAAACATGGTGTGGTTTGGGAGCGTCAAGCGATGAAAGACACGGTATTGAAAAAGAAACTGGCGAGACTGAGCCAGTCCGTCAAGAGTCGGGAGTTGACTCCATGACAGGGTTCCCTTGGTTCTTCCCGGAGGCCAAATAGGAGAACTCTTTATGATCAAGTTGAAAATGATAGGGCTTTGGTCCGGCGGGCCTGAAACAGTTAAAGACCCTAATGGTGGCGGGTATAGAATTGTTCTGAAATCAGAAAGCTGGATTGACCCGGCGTGCTTGGTTGATGAGAACTGTCAATCGGAAGTGCGTCCTCTTTTGGTGCCATACCTTAAAAAAGGCCGAAAATATGCTTCCTATATGGGTTACTCGTTTTGTCGGTTTGCTGGTGGTCCGCCAAATGTGGAAATGGGCGATAGTGAGTTGACGGATGGTGTTTGGCTTTGGCCAGAAGGTCTTTGGATTTACGTTGATAAATACAAAGTGCGATTGCCAGAAGAGTTTGTTGCGCACGCAAAATCGAACGGATTTCGGATTCCCAAGATTGATATGAGAACCATAGATCCAAATGAGTATGATTCTGAGTTTTGGAGAGATTGGTGTGCCAATGAAAAAGCTCGTTATGGTGGTAGAAAACAGGACACCGGCACTTGATTTCTGAACCAGCGGACACAAGGGCAGGTCTGAACATCAGACAAAGGCGATTTGGTTGTGAAGAATGAAGGTTGAACGGGCAATTCAGATTCAGTGGCGGCTGCTGGGTGGCTGCGCGGTGTTGCTGCTGGCGGCGTTGGTTTCTGCGCCGCTGCGTTGATTGTGGCAAGACGCTGGAGCAGATCGAACGGGAGCTGGTGAGTTGAGGACAGACTATGAGAACACTGATTGGAAGCATGTTGGTTGCGGGATGTGCGCTGATTGGGAGCGCGGCGGAACCGGTTTCGGTCGGCTCTCCTGACGACAGGGCGGCCGTGGCTTGGGTTCGGGGCGGCGACCAGGAGTTTAATGGCACGCCGTATCATTTCCTCGGTTCATCGGACATGCAGGTGACCTTTGACGTGAAGCCGCAACGCGGCGCGGCGCTGGAGTTGCTGTGGGGATCGAAGAACGACAAGCGCGTGGCCGTGGTTGTCGTCAACGGGCAGTCATTGCCGGTCACTGGCGGCGGTGACTACAGCGGGTTTCGCTGGCTGCGCGTGCCGTTGCCCGACGGCGTGAAGGGCGAACGCTACGACATCACGCTGAAGCCCGGCGAAGGCAAGGCTGCGTTCATCGCCGAGGTGCGGTTGACCGCGCCCGGTGGCGACGCGAAGCGGCCCGACTTGAAGAGGGCGAGTTACAAGGCGAAGTCTGCGCAGAAAGCTCAGGCGGCACGAAAACGATCGCCGTGGATGGGGTTCCAAGGCGAGGGATTTCCTGAGATGCGCAAGGTTTGGGACACGCCCGCGCCCGCGCCGGCCAAGCCCGCGAGCGACGCGCGCGTCGAGGCGGCGTTCCGGCTTGCGGAGAAGCACGGGCGGCAGGCGAACGAGGCGTTCTATCGCTCGCGCCGCTTCATTGACGGTTGGCTGGCCCACGCCGATCCGGCCACCGGGCTGATCCCGCGCAATCTGAACGAGAGCCGCGATTTCTGGAATGGACGCGATTCGGCCGCGGACAACTGGCCGTTCATGGTGCTCACCGCGGCGATGACCGAC
This sequence comes from Verrucomicrobiota bacterium, assembly GCA_016235595.1. Taxonomy (GTDB): domain Bacteria; phylum Verrucomicrobiota; class Verrucomicrobiia; order CAIQCK01; family CAIQCK01; genus CAIQCK01. The sequence goes on along the minus strand of JACRJX010000024.1, from coordinate 27,439 downwards.
CGGCCGCTGTTCGAGGGGCGGATGCTGGAGATGTTGCGCACGGAGACGAAACTCACCTGCCGCGTGGACCGGCTGCCGGACGATTACTCGTTCAGCAAGAAAGGCTGGCGGCGCGAGAAGCTGGACCTCGACGCGATCATCTTCGACGGCGCCGAATACGTGAAGGACGGCCTGTTGCCCATCACCGAATGGCTCGGTCCCAGCCCGTGGAGCGAACGCGCCATCGGCATCATTGACGACATCTGGAAGAACGCGCAGGTCGAGACGCCGTTCGGCAAGATTCCGACGCTGAACTTCGAGGTCAACGGCGACCTGCTCCAGGCCTGCGCGCGGCTCTACTGGTTCACCGGCGAGCGCAAGTATCTGGACTGGGCCATCCGCCTCGGCGACTACTACCTTTGCGGCACGAACCATCCGACCCGCGACATGAAGGAACTGGCGCTGGGCGATCACTCCTGCGAGGTCATCAACGGCCTCTCCGAGCTTTACGTCGCGTGCGCCCACGTCGCGCCGGAAAAGCGCGAGGTTTATCGCAAGCCGCTCCATGAGATGTATGACCGCATTCTGGAGATTGGCAGAAACGAGCACGGTCTGCTCTATCTCCGCGTCAGCACCCGCACCGGCGAACACACCAGCGCGCTGACCGACAACTGGGGCTACAACTACGACGGCATCTACACGGCCTTCCTGCTCGACAAGACCGCTGCCTACCGCGACGCCGCGCGCAAGGCGCTCAGCAATCTGAAGGAGCATTACACCGGCCAGGGCGGCATGTGCCAAAGCAACACCGCGGACGGTTACGCCGACTCCATCGAGGGCGCGATCACGCTCCTCAACCGCGAGCCGGTGGCGTCGGCGATGGAGTGGGTTGACGCCGAGATCAAGACGATGTGGGGCCGGCAGCATCCCAACGGCGTCATCGAAGGCTGGCACGGGGACGGCAACTCCGCGCGCACGTCGTTGATGTATGCGCTCTGGAAGACACAGGGCATCACCGTCCAGCCGTGGCGCGCGGACGTGCGCTTTGGCGCTGCGCGCGAGGGTGGACGGCTCTGCATCAGCGTCATCGCGGACAAACCGTGGGAGGGCCGCCTCATCTTCGACAAGCAGCGCCACAAACTGAACATGCATCTGCCGCTCGATTATCCGCGCATCAACCAGTTTCCGGAGTGGTTCACCGCGCAGGCTGATGCGCATTACGAAGTCAGCAACGCCGCTGGTGACGAAGAACAGCTTCGCACCGGCAAGACACTGCTCAACGGCTTCGCCGTGTCGCTGAAGGCTGGCGAAGAGCAGCGGCTGATCATCAAACCGTTGGAGAAGAAATGAAACACGTCCTCGCGGTTCTGTTTGTCCTGGGTCTCGTCGCTTCATCCGGCACGTCCGCCGCGCCCACGTCTCCGAAGCCGAATATCCTCTGGATTACCTGCGAGGACATCTGTCCCCAACTTGGTTGCTACGGCGACAGCTACGCGCGCACGCCGAATCTCGACGCGTTTGCCCGGCAGGCGGTGCGCTACACGCGGGCGTTTGCCACGGCGCCGGTCTGCTCGCCCGCGCGCTCGTGCCTGATCACGGGCATGTATGCCACTTCACTTGGCACGCAGCGATTACGCTCGACGTTTCCTGTGCCGGCGGAGTTCCGGGGCTTCCCCGCATGGCTGCGCGAGGCAGGCTACTACTGCTCCAACAACGTCAAAACCGACTACAACCTGCGCGGCGAGGCGGCGTTCATCCGCGACGCGTGGGATGTCTCGTCGGGGAAGGCCCACTGGCGCGGGCGCAAGCCGGGCCAGCCGTTCTTCGCGGTGTTCAACCTCATGACCACGCACCAGTCGCGCACGAGCGTCTTCCCGCACGAACAGTTCGAGAAGATGGTCGGCAGCCGGCTCGCGCCTGAGGAACGGCACGACCCCGCAAGGGCGCCGGTGCCGCCGTACTATCCCGACACGCCTGAGTCGCGCCGGATGCTTGCGCGCTATTACGACTGCATCACGGCGATGGACAAGGAAGTGGCCGCGTTGTTGCGCGCTCTCGACGAGGATGGTCTCGCCAACGACACGATCGTGTTCTTCTATTCCGACAACGGCATGGGCATTCCCCGCGGCAAGCGATGTCTGTTCGACACGGGGCTGTGGGAGCCGTTGATCATCCGGTTCCCGGAAAAGTTCCGTCATCTCGCGCCGGGCGCGCCGGGCAGCGTTACGGACCGGCTGGTGAGCTTTGTGGATTTTGGGCCGACGGTGCTGAGTCTTGCGGGCCTGCCGGTGCCGAAACAAATGCAGGGCGTGCCGTTCGCCGGGCCGGCGGCGGGCAAGCCCCGCAAGTTTGTTTTCGGCGTGCGGGATCGTGTGGACGAGGCATTCGATCTCTCGCGCTCGGTGCGCGACGGGCGCTGGCTCTACATCCGCAACTTCATGCCGCACCTTTCGTGGATGCCGCCAGAACGGTTCTCGGATGGCTCGACGATGCGCCGCGAGTTCAAGCGCCTCGCCGCCGAGGGCAGGCTGGGTGCAGACCAGCTCACCTACGCCGCGCCGCGCAAGCCTATCGAGGAACTCTATGACAGCGAGACGGACCCGCATCAGGTGAAAAACCTTGCCACCGTGCCGGCGCATCGCGCGACACTGGAAAAGATGCGCCGCGCGCTGCGCGAATGGCTGCTGACGACACGCGATGGGGGTTTTCTAACCGAGCCGCAGATGCGGGAGCGCATCGGGGCGGACTCGACGCCGTTCACGGTGGCGAAAGATCCGAAGAAGTATCCGCTCGTGCGGCTGCTCGACGCGGCTGATCTCGTCGGACGGTCCGACGCGGTGCCAAAGCAGGAGAGACTTCTCAGCGATCCCGACGATGGTGTGCGATACTGGGCGGCGGTTGGATTGCGGGCGGCGGGCAAGGACGCCGCGCCCGCGCGCAACGCGCTGAGGGCTGCGTTAAAGGACGCGTGCGCGGTGGTGCGCATCGAGGCAGCCGTGGCACTGGTCCAGCTTGGCGAGACTGAGGCGGGATTGCGCATGCTCGAAAACGACCTGCGCAGCGAGCACGGCGACGTGGCGTTGCACGCGGCGCGCGCGTTGGAACTGCTTGGCGAAGCGGCGCGGCCGGCGGTGCCGGCGATGCGCGCGGTGCTCGACGGCGCGGACCGGAAAACGTTTGGTGAATACGGGCTTTTCCTCCGCTTCAGTCTTGAAGCGGCGTTGGAGCAACTTCAGCCGGACACGAAGCCAGCGAAGCGCTGACGGGATTGCGGGGGAAGTTCAAGCTTGGCTGAATGCAGCGGTGCGGCGTAAGGTGAGGGCAACGGCACGGGCGATATGGGCCTGTGTGAACGTCAGGACCGAGAAGCGACGGAGGATATTTTCATGGGCGAGGTCTATCATGCGCTGGGACTGCACCTGCATCAGCCGCTGGGGAACCTGGTGGCGCTGCACAATTCCGGCGAGAGCTGGGAGGCGAAACAAATCCTGTGGTGCTACGACCGCATCACGCGGATGCTGGAGGGATATCATGACGTCGCGCGGTTGCACCTGAGTGTTTCGGGGACGCTGTTGAAGCAACTCGAAGACCCCGGTGTGCGACAGACGTTCCGCGACGTGGTGGACATCGAGGATCTTCTCAAGCGGTTCCGGCACGCTCCCATCGAGATCGTGGGCAGCGGATTGTATCACCCGGTCTATCCGCTGATTCCGGCGGCGGACTGGGACGCGCAGACGGCGTGGTGGCAGGGGTTGGGGAAACATTTGCTGGGCCGCGAAAGCTTCGGCGGATTCTGGCCACCGGAGATGGGGTTCTGCATGGAGATGATCCCGATGCTGAAGCGGCACGGCTACAAATACGTGCTGGTGGATTCCATCTTCATCAAGCCGAAGCGGCAAATGCGCTGGGAGGAGACGCGCTACCGGCCGTATCTGGCGCGCTATGGCGGCGCGGAAATCGTGATCGTGCCGCGCGACCGTGAGCTGTCCAACGCGCAACTCTCCGGCATGGACCCCGGCTGGTTCCAGCATGAGGTGCGCGAGCGGACGAAGTTCTGCGACTTCCCTGCGCTGGTGACGACGTGGACCGATGGCGAAAATGGCGGTTGGTTCCGTACGACGAACGTGGAGAGCGGTTTCTGGGGATTCTTTTACCGGCAGATGCTGGATCGCTGCCGCGCTGGCACGCTCGGTTTCAAGCCGATCCATATCGGCGAGTATTTGCATCGCTATCCGCCGACGGAGGAGGTGGAGGTGCATCGCGGCGCTTGGAACACCGAGCATCACTGGGGCGGCGACTTCACGCAATGGACCGGCTCGCTCTTGCAGAAGAAGGGCTGGGATGAGGTGCGGCGCGCAAGCGATTATTATCATCAGGTGAAGCAGGCGTTTGACGAGCGGCAGCCGGGAGTGAGCGATCCTGAAGAGATTCGCCAACTGGTTGTGCGTGCCTACGATTTCATCCTGACGGCGGAGACGAGCTGCAATTTCTACTGGGGAAGTCGCTGGGTCCACCGGTCGTTCGACGACCTGGAGCAGGCGTATAACCTGCTGGATGCGGCGATGGCGAAAATGGGCAGGAAGTAGAACGGGCCGGCGAAAAGGCACGTTGCTCGCACTGGTTTGGCAGTGATAGTATCTTCCGCGTCAAGGTTTGGAACTGAACACGGAGAGAAAAGAACGACCGAATGTATATCGTGATGGTATCGTCAGAGTGCGCTCCCGTCGCCAAAGTGGGCGGGCTGGGGGACGTTGTGTTTGGACTGTGCCGCGAGTTGGAGATTCGCGGCAACTCCGTCGAGATCATCCTGCCGAAATACGACTGCCTGCGCTACGACCAGATTTTCGGCCTCCAGATCACTCACAAGGACCTCTGGGTGCCGTGGTACAACCAGAGCATCCATTGCACGGTCTATTTTGGCTTCGTCCACGGGCGGAAATGTTTCTTCATCGAACCGCATTCCGACCAGAATTTCTTCCATCGCCGTTCGTTCTACGGGCAGGGCGACGATGACCAGCGGTTCGCGTTCTTCTCACGGGCGGCGCTGGAGTTCATGCTCAAGAGCAACAAGCATCCCGATATCATTCATTGCCATGACTGGCAAACCGGGTTGGTGCCGGTGATGCTCTACGAGATATACAAGCACCTCGGCATGACGCACCCGCGCGTTTGCTACACGCTCCACAACCTCCAGCATCAGGGCGTCACCGGCGAGCACATCCTGCGCGCCACCGGTCTCAACCGCCACAGCTACTTCTTTCACCAGGACCGGTTGCAGGACAACTTCAACCCCGCCGGCATCAACCAGATGAAGGCCGGCATCGTCTATTCCAACTTCGTCACCACCGTCTCGCCGCGGTATGCGTGGGAAATCATGCACAGCGGCCAGAACTACGGTCTCGGCCACACCCTCCACATCCACCGCAACAAGGTCGGCGGCATCCTCAACGGTGTGGACTACGAGGTCTGGAACCCGGAGATAGACCGTCACATACCGAACCAATACTCCGCCAGCAAGCTCGACGGCAAGTTCGCCAACAAGAAAGCCCTGCGCGACCGTTTCTGGCTGCGCGACGAGTTCAAACCGATTCTTACCTACATTGGCCGGCTTGACCACCAGAAGGGCGTGCCGCTCATCACGCATGCCATCCACTATTGCATCCAGCACGGCTGCCAGTTCGTCCTGCTCGGCACCAGTGCCGACGGGCGCATCGGCCAGCATTTCTGGGGACTCAAACGCCAGTATAACGACAACCCCGACTGTCACATCGAGCTGAGCTTCAACGAAGAGCTCTCCCATCTCATCTACGCCGGCTCCGACATGATTCTCGTGCCGAGCCTCTTTGAACCGTGCGGCCTCACGCAGATGATCGGCCTCAAATACGGCGCTGTGCCCATCGTTCGCGCCACAGGCGGTCTCGCGGACACTGTCTTCGACGCCAACCACGCGCCGAAGCCTTATCACGAGCGAAACGGCTACGTCTTCAACGACTTCAACGCCGCCGGCGTCGAGTCTGCTCTCCAACGCGCCATCGGTATGTGGTATTCCTATCCCAACCACTTCAGCGAACTCATGGTCAACGGCATGCGCTACGACTACTCCTGGAAAAATCCCGGCCAGGATTACATGAACGTCTACGAGTTGATCCGGGAGAAGTAGATCAATTCCGCGTCGTCACCAGCACGATGCCTTGGCCGGGGCGGAGGGCGTAGTGGAACGGCTCGTGGATGTATTCCAGCGGAAATTCCGGCGACACGTCACGCAAGGGGGCGCCGGCTTGGATGAAATGGCGGAAGTGGTCGGTGTAAAACTCCTGATGGTTCCAGACATCCTTGTTGAGGATCAGGATCGCCTCGTCCTTGTGCTTGGTTGAAGCCTTCCACATGAGGAGGATGTTGGGGTTGTTGCAGGGGAAGATGTTGGTAGGGCATTCCTCGCGGAACACAGGATGGTTTTTCTTGATGGCGTTGACGCTGGCGACGTAGGTGCGCAGGTCCACGCCATCGACGTGCCAATCGGCGGGCGTGGTGTTGATGACGTGCAGCGGTTTGCGCATGGCGAACTCGAAGCCCATCGGCATCATCACGCCGGCGGACCAGAGCGAGGAGAAGAGGTAGCGTTGTTTGACGGCGTTGATATTGCCGCCAGCTTCCTCGATGAGGCGCGGGGTGTCGTGGCTCTCCGGGAAGCTGATGGAGCCGGCGGTGTCGCGGGTGAGGTTGTATTGCTCGATGAGCCACCAATCGTAATAGTTCCACCACTTGGAGCTGTTGAAAACGAAGTCGAAGCCGGCGCGCGCGGTATCCTTGGTCTGGTCGGCGGTGCAGCCGAGTGTCTCGGCGACAAAGCAGGCTTGGGGGTGCCGTTGTCTGGTTTCGCGGATCAGCCGTTGCCAGAATGGGCGCGGGAGTTGATACGCTGCGTCGCAGCGGAATCCGTTGAAGCCGAGCGAGAGCAAGTTGTCCACGACGCTCTGGCAGTAACGGAACAGGCCTTCCTTGTCGGGGGTGTGCAGGTGGTTGAATTGCGCAAGGTCTTTCCAGACGACACGTTCGTTGTTGTTAATACAGGAGGAGTGTGCGATGCGCCCGTCCGGATCGCGCAGGAACCATTCTGGATGCTCGCGGGTAAGCGGCGAGTCTATGGCGCAGTGGTTGATGACGAGATCAATCATCAACTTCAGGCCGGCGGCATGCGCCTGCTCGGCCATCTGGCGGACCTGTTCGTCCGGCGAAGCGTCGCTGACGGGGTCGAGCAGCGCGGGGTTGAATCGGAAGTAATCGGCAATGGAATACAGGCTTCGTGACGCGCCCAATTGCTGAATCGGATTCACAAAAACCCAGTCGAAACCCATTTCGGCAGCGCGCGCGAAATGTTCGTTCCACCGGGAGAAAGGCCCGGCCAACAGCGGAAAAAGGTTATACAGAATCATAAACTCGCTTCCAGTCTAGACACAATATTCTCGTCTGCAACCCATCTGTTTAGAAGCGGAAAAAAACCTCCAGCACACAAAATAAGGCTAAAGTTTCGGGCCGTGTCTGACGATAACCCCGCAAAAGGTTGGAATAACCTGCCCTGATTGTCGGTTGTATGGCGATGCGCGGACGAAAATGAAGTTGTCATGGAGACGATGAGGAATATTCCCGATGTAAGGGAAATCCCCGACGGGTTCCCAAAAGCCCGACAGGTGGTCATGGTCTCCCGACATTACGGGCGTGGAGAATTGGCCTAAAATAATGCGCGCAGAGGAGAACAACGAAGCAAAGCAAGACCGGTTCAAGGAGAGATAAAGGAGATTGTCATGAGGAAAATGAGGAAATCAGCAATGGAAGTTCGCAGTCCGCGGACCTTTGGCGAGTTGGTGGCACTGGCATTTGACATCTGCCCCAGTCGTGCGGCCGCGGTGAAACTGGTGGGACAGTTGCTCCGAGGCGGCGTGATTCAGATAGGCGCCGGCTCGAGTCAGGTGAATTGATTGGTTGACCGGTCCATGAGAGCGATCAGCAAGAAGATGGAGCAGCGTGAAGTGACCGGTTGGTGGTTGTTTGCTCACGCGGTTTGTAGTGTGGCCAACTTGATTGGCATTCAGATGATTCGGTGGGCGTAGCGTCAGCGACCTGGTGTTTTTCATGATTCGCGAGGGAACGCGAGTCGTTCGATGCTTCCGCGCCAGCGGAAGGTGTTACGGAACTTGGGTGACAGGGTGGGGCATGATCTTTGGCGGGCCGTGGACGGCCCATGCCAAGGCCAATCAGGTCCTGCGGCAAGATGGATGCTGGCGTCCTCAGAACGGCATCTTTTCCATCGCCGCGACTGTTTCGCGCGCGATTTTCAACAGCCGTTCGCGGTCGGGGTGGTCCTGCCTGCTCGGGGCGAATCGCGCAGTGTCGCAAGCTGCAAACACTTCCCTCAGCGCCTGGCAAATCTCCTGTGGCAAGGCGCGTGGACGGAGTTCTTCCTCGATGATGTCGCTCGTGATGCCGGGGGACGACAGGTTCAGCCGGTCACCGAGGTAGTCTTGCAACGTTTTGAATAATGCGGCGTAGAACACCGCGCTCTGACTTTGCCCCGCATGCAACAGTTGCTCGACTTCGACCAGATGCTGCTGGGCGTTGGCGCAGGCGCGGCGCAGGCGGGCATAGCGGATATCGTTGCGAAGCCGTTGCCAGCGGCGTTGCGCGAACACTGAGACCACCAGTGCCAGCACAGGCAAGCCTTGGCCGGCAAGAAACCAGGTTTGGCGGTAGCGCAGGGGCGAGGCTGCGACGACAGCGCCGAGATCAGGTTTGAGATAGACGAGGCTGGCGGCGGGTGTTTCCTGTGGCCGGCGTGCGGCGACGGCGGGGATGGTGCTGACGGTGCCCGTCGTCTCCGCAACAGCCGACTCTCGCACGGTGAGTTGGATGGGGCCGCGGCTGAGCGTTTGATAACGTCCCAGTTCCGGGTCGAAGAAGCTGAACTTCACCGGCGGAATCTCCGTCACGCTCGTTGACAACGGCATGATGGTTTGCTCAAACACTTTCTCGCCGGTGTAACCCATTTCATCGGTTTGCCTGCCCTTCACCACCGGCTCGTAGCTCTTGAAGGTTTTTGGCGGTGTGAACTTCGGGGGCGTGAGTGTGGCGAGATTGCCCTGGCCGACGACGCGAATGGTGAGCGCCACCGGTTCGTCCACGCGCAGTGTCGTGGGATTGGCGGTCACGTCGAGGGCGTAGTGGCCGACCGTGCCGGTGAAGTCGGCTGGCTTGCCGGCGTCGGGCAGGGGCGCCACGCGCACTGGCACGTATGGCGATGTCACGACAATCCTTTTCGTCTTGCTGGCGTTGCCCAGGAGACTCTGAAAAAACGGATCGCTGAGGGTGGGTAATCGAAAACGACGACCGGAATCCACAAGAACGTCCAATTCGGCCTGGGCGGGACCGAGTGTGAGATATCCGAATTGCACAGGACTGGCCAGCGTGCGGAAGGTGTAGACGACGAACGATTTGCCGTCAATCAACTCCCGCGATTCGACCGGGTATGGCAACTTGATCTCGCCAAAGCCGGGCGCAGCGACGAGGGGCTTCTCGCCCCGGTAGCGGATGCCAGTGCGAATGCAGAGTTTCAAGTCCAGGGGTGTTACTTCGCTCAAGAACAGATTGGTGCGGGCGATGGAAAATCCAAGGCGGAAGAAATCCTCCATGCCGACGGTTTGGACTCCGCTGACGAGGTTGGAGAATAGCGCGCCGGGTTGGAAGAAGTCCTCCGTGCTGCCACCCTGAATCTTGTCTTTCACTGCTTTGATGGTAATGGGTCGGCTGCTGAACGTCTGTTTGTCTATTTGCAGGCTGAGAGAGGGGATCAGCAGCATGCCTTCGCGCGTGGGCGTCAGCAGAAAAGTGTGCGCTATGACGTCGTGCCGCGTGCCGTGGTCAACGTTTGCCTGGGTTTGCACATTGTCGTAGGTGGTGATGAACCCATCCAACGCTGGCAGTTCCGGTTGGCTGGCGTGCGGCACGTCTTCGAACCGCAGCGTGAGTTGGACTTGTTCGCCGAGTGCGACTTCCGTGCGGTCCACTGAGGTGGTGAAAGTGCCGGGGTGGGCGAGGGCGGGGAAAAGAAGGAAGAGGGCAGCAGCAAGAAGACAGCAAGCGCGGGCCTTGCAACTCCTGATGCCTGACTCCAGGCTGCTGTCTTCTCTTGCCCGATCCGGTCTCCTGCGGCACGCGTCCACGCGACTGGCGCGGCAGTTTCCTTCCTTGTCACTATGGTTCTGCAAAGGTCAATGTTGAATCTTGTGCCCCGGTTTCCTGCGGATGAGGCAGGCGGCCTCCTTCTCGGTTCCAACCACCGGAGCTTTTGGAGGGACAACATAGTGAGGTGACATGACGAAACCATGCGTTGCACGGTTACAGATTCGTCATGCGCGATTGGACTCAACCCGACGGCGGGCAGCGCCGGTGCTAACGCGGCAGGTGTGAAAACAGCAATGGAAATGGGAAAAGGAAGATGGTGCCGGCGGAGGGACTTGAACCCCCACTCCCTTGCGAGAAGTGGATTTTGAGTCCACCGCGTCTGCCATTCCGCCACGCCGGCACCCGCAAGAGCGCGCGCATAGTAGTCAGACCCGCCCGGTCACGCAACTGATTTTCCACCAAGACGAAGCCGGCGGAGCGTTGCGGTCCACAAAAACAGAAACGAAGAGCAGCGATTGCCCGCAGCTGGAGCCTTACCAATCCTGGCGCAACGCCAGCGGTGGGCCGAGGACTTCGCGCAGGACGATGGCCCGGCGGATTTCGTTGCGGCTGCGCAATCGCTCTCGATAGAGGGAGGTGCGTGCCGGGAGCGCGGAGACGGTCGGCTTTGACGGTTGCGCTGTTGACGGCGCCTCCTCGTGGGGCGCTGGCTCCGGATGCGCGGACGGCGGCTCGACATGAGGCTGCCTGGTTTCCGGACGCTCCGATGGCAGCACGGATTCTTCGCGGCTCAACTCGACTACTCGGCGCGGCGCCTCTTCGATGGGTTCGATGACGGGCGGAGGGGCCTGTTGTTGCGCTGGCTTGCGCATCCGGCGCAAAACCTCCTGCACTTGTTCCTCCGTCAGGCTGCGTCGCGTTTGTCCCGATGGCGTCGCTTGCGGCCGTTGGGGGGCGGCCGGCGAACGATACTGTGGCGGCACGGGACGCGGCGGCCGCGGGCGCGGCAGTTCCTCCGGCATTTCCGGCTCCTGACCCTTCTGCATCATCTTGCTGAAACTGGATACGATCGCGATGATGATGAAGATCAGAAGCCCGATCCAGCTGTCACCCGATGCCAGTATGGGGAACGGCAAGTGCATGGATCAGTTCTGCTTCGGCTTTTCGTCGCCTGCGATGGTCTGGCGCATCGAGGTGTCTGATTGGATGTTGCGCATCCGATAGTAATCCATGATGCCAAGATTGCCCTGGCGGAACGCCTCGGCCATCGCGAGCGGCACCTGGGCTTCGGACTCGACCACTTTGGCCTGCATTTCCTGCGTGCGCGCCTTCATCTCAGCCTCGAGCGCGACGGCGGCGGCGCGGCGAACCTCCGCGTCGGCCTGTGCCATGCGTTTGTTGGCCTCGGCTTGGTCGAGTTTCAGGCGGGCGCCGATATTCTCACCCACGTCCACGTCCGCGATATCAATGGAGAGGATTTCGAACGCGGTGCCGGCGTCCAAGCCCTTTTCGAGCGAGGTCTTGCTGATGCGCTCGGGGTTTTCGAGGACGTCCTTGTAGGAGTCGGCAGAACCAATGGCCGCGACGATGCCTTCGCCAACGCGCGCGATGACGGTTTCTTCCGTCGCGCCTCCGACGAACCGGTCGAGGTTGGTGCGGACGGTGACGCGCGCCTTGACCTTGAGCTGGATGCCATCCTTGGCGACGCCGTCAATGGTGCTGCGGCCGCTGCTGGTGCTGGGGCAGTCAATGATGCGCGGGTTGATGGAGGCTTTGACGGCGTCGAGCACGGTCTTGCTCGTTCCTTTGGTGGCGAGGTCAATCGCGCACGCCCGGTCCCAGTTCAACGCGATGCCGGCCTTCTTGGTGGCGATCAGCGCGAGCACGACCTGCTCGACGTTGCCGCCTGCAAGGTAGTGCGCCTCGAGCGGATCGGTGGAGAGATCAATGCCGGCCTTCACGGCGGTGATCCGGTTGTCCACGATGAGGCCGACGGGCACACGCCGCAGCTTCATGCCGATGAGCGAGACGATGGACACTGGCGCGCGCGCCGCCAAGGCACGAATCCAGACGTTGAGGAAGTAGAGGAAAAGCGTGATGGCGATCAGCGCAAAGACTACGAGAACGCCGACAATCAGGACTCCAAATAAACTTGCAATGCCATTCATAGATGATGTCTCCATTTCTAAACCTTCCGCACAACAATCTTCGTTCCGTCTACCGCAACGACTTGAACTTTACACTCTGGCGCAATCATGCCGCCTTCGCTCACCACATCCACACGCCGACCTTCGATCTCCGCGATGCCTGAAGGCCGCAGGTGGCTGCGCGCCACGCCGTGCTTGTGCAACAGCGCGACAAAATCTTCCTCCGGGGAAACATTGCCGCTGGTTTCACCCAGCATCATGCGGCGACCGGTCGGTGTCTTCGGAAAGAACTTCACCCACAAAACCAAGCCGATCAGCGTCGCGAGAATTACACCGCCCAGCAGCCACGTGCCCGCCGCGACGCCGTAGTTCGAATAAGTCATGGCGATGGCAGAGATCAAACACAACCCGCCTGCGACGCCAAACAAGCCGCTCGGCAGGAATACCTCAACGATCACGAGCACCAGTCCGACGACCAACAGTAGAACAATCCATTCCCACATAGCGCTTAGACCTTTGTTACCACGACGCGGTTGCCCTCAATCTTGATGACTTTCACACGCGAGTCCTTGGGAAGCAAGTCTCCTTCCGTGACGACGTCGGCCAATTGGTCGCCGAACATCGCCTTGCCGGCGGGGCGCAGAAATGACACCGCGACGCCTTCCTTGCCGAGCAAGTCTTGCGGCTGTAAATCAATCGTGGGCGCAGTGATCTCGCCCGCGCTGGTCGCCTTCAACGCCAATTGGTCCCACGCGCTGGTGCGCGGCAGGAGTTTCGCTGCGGCAGCGATCATGAACGACGCCAGCACCGCCGCCAGACCGAGGTTCATCAGGGGCCGCGTCAAATCCGGGATGGCAGGCACCCATGGCCCACCGGGATACTGGTCCACCATCGCCATCAACATCGCCACGAGAATGAACATCGTGCCGAGCATCCCGCTGATGAAATGGCCCGGCAGAACAAACACCTCGACCACCAACAGTGCCACGCCAACCAGGAACAGCAGCGCGTATTCGTAGCCGCTGAGGCCGGCGATGTATTGGCCGAAGAAGAACAGCAGGAGGCACGCCACCGCCGCCACCCCGATCAGGCCGAAGCTTTGCAGCTTGAACTCCAGGTAAATCCCCAGTGCGCCCAGCGCCATCAGGATTGGCGCGATGGTGTTGATCCAGTCGGCGATCGTTTCTACGCCGGTCGGCTCGATCCTCACGACCGTGGCGCCCTTCAACCCGATCCGGTCAAACAACTCATCCATGTCCTTGACCGTGCCGCTCGACAACAAAGGTTTCGGTGGCTGGCCGTATTTCTTCTCTGCCTCGACGTTTGTGAGGGTGAGGATTTCACCCTTCGGCTTGAGCACCTTGCCGTCGACTATCAGGTCCGAACTACTGTCCACCATCTTGTCCACGACATCGGAATTGTAGCCGTTGCGTTGCGCGGTCGCGCGGATCTTGGCGGCGTACCCGGAGGTGAATTTCTTCTGGATGGCGTCGGGGAGGTTCGGCACCTCGCCAGTTGTCAGCATCATCATTGGCGTGGCCGCGCCGATGACCGCACTGGGCGCCATGTAGATATGCTTGGTGGCGACGGCGATGAACGCGCCGGCCGAATACGCCTTTGTGTTCACGAACGTCACGGTGTCACCCTTGAACTTGGCGAGCACGTCCATGATCGGTTCCATTGCCTTGGCGTCGCCGCCGTTGGTGTCCATGTCGAGGATGAGGGTTTGCGCGCCAGCCCGCTCCGCTTCCTTGACGCCCCGTCGCACCACGTAAGCCAGCGGCACGCTGATGTCGGACTGAACGGGGATGATATAGGCCAGCGTCTTCGATGGCTCCGCGGTGGAGGCCATTGGAACGATGTCTACGCCCGTCACTCCGAGCGCGATCAACCCAATCCAGAAAAACGCACGCATGGTAGTGCCAAAGACTCTAGGCCAATCGCCCGGCGCAATCAAGACGAGTTGCATGGAGAAACCGCGCCACGGCTCGCCGCATGCTCAAAGGGTGCGAGGGCCAGCGGGCGGCAGCAAGGTGCGAAGGGGGCATGTCTCGCAGCGCGGCTCGCGCGTGAGACAGTAGTGCTTGCCGGTTGCGACGATCAGGGCGTGATACTCGTTGAACAACCGCGCCCGCGCCGAGTGACGCTCGCTCCGACGCGACATGCCCGAGGGCGGGTGGGCGGTAGGAAAGGGAACTCGTGGTTCGTGATTGGTGATTCGTGATTCGACTTCCAGCAATGAATTCTCGAAAAGAGCTTTGATGTCGTGGTAGTCGGCGTTGCGCGGCGACCAGCCATGACGCGCGAGGATGCGGCGGGTATAAGCGTCTACGACGAAGCTTTCATGGCCACCGGCATAGAGCAGCATGGAGTCGGCGGTCTCCGGGCCGATGCCGTTGACGGCGAGCAACTTCTCCCTCAGTGCCGCCGTTGGCAGCCGGAACATCTGCCGCATGTCGTCGCGAAACTCATTATGCAGCAAACGGAGAAACGACTGTAGACGGCGCGCCTTGACGTTGAAATAACCGGCGGGGCGGATCAGCGCAGCCAGTTCGGCGTGGGGCAGGGCACGCAGCCGTTGCGGCCTCAGGGCGCGGGCGCAATGGAGATTGACGATGGCTTTCTCGACATTGGTCCAGGCGGTGTTCTGCGTGAGAATCGCGCCGACGCACATCTCGAACGGCGTGTCGCCCGGCCACCAGCGTTGCGGGCCGAAGTGGCGTGAGAGAAGGCAGAACGCGCGGCTGAGAGAACGTGAAGAGTTGCAGCAGGTTTTTGATTCCCTATCTGCACTCTTCATTCTTCACTCTCAACTCCTCACGGATTCCGCTGCGCGCCGCGGCTCGTTGCGGCGGCGGTCGAGTTCGCGAAGCAGCCGCTTGCGCAACCGGAGATTCTTTGGCGTCGCTTCGACAAACTCGTCGGGGCCGATGTATTCGATGCATCGCTCCAGGCTCATCTTGAGCGGCGGTTCGAGTTGGATGCCTTTGCCGTCACCCTGGCTGCGCATGTTGCTGAGCTTCTTGGTGCGGCAGACGTTGACAGCGATGTCTTCCGGCCGGCCTGTTTCGCCGACGATCATGCCTTGGTAAACTTCTTCGGCGGGTCCGATGAACATGCGGCCGCGTTCTTGGATGTAGTCGAGCGCGTAGGCGGTGGACTCGCCATCCTCCGTGGCGATGAGCACGCCGCCGCGGCGGGTGTCAATCTCGCCGCGCAACTGGCCGTATTCCTTGAAGAGGTGCGATATGACGCCGGTGCCGCGTGTGATGTTCACGAGGTCCGACTCGAATCCGATGAGGCCGCGCGTCGGGATGATCGCCTCCACCGTGACGTGGCCGCCGACGCCGGTCTGGCTGCCGTGGTGGTTCATGTTGGTGATCTCGGCTTTGCGCGCGGCGAGGTTCTGTAGAATGTCGCCGAGATGATCCTGCTGGATCTCCAGCCACAGCGTCTCGATTGGCTCCAGCATCTGGCCGGTTGGGCTGGGGCGGTAAATGACTTCGGGGCGCGACACGAGCACCTCGAAACCTTCGCGGCGCATCTGCTCGACCAGCACGGCGATCTGCATTTCGCCGCGGGCGCTGACGATGAAGACGTTGCCGTCATCGGTGTCGCGGACGGAAAGGCTGATGTTGGTACGTGTTTCGCGATAGAGCCGCTCGCGGATGTTGCGGGCGGTGACCAGTTTTCCCTCGCGGCCGGCGAGCGGGCCGTTGTTGACGGCGAACTGCATCTCAATGGTCGGCGGGTCAATCTCAACGAATGGCATGGGGTCACGCGATTCGTTGTCCACGATGGTTTCGCCAATGGAGACTTCCTCAAAGCCGGCGAGGCCGACGATGTCGCCGGCGTTGGCCTCTTCCAGTTCGATACGCTGCATGCCCGTGAACGAATAAAGCTTCGTCACGCGCGCGCGCTCGCGACGGCCGTCCTTGTGGATGCACACGACGGAGTCGTTCAATTTGATTTTACCGGTGTAAATCTTGCCGAGGGCGATGCGGCCGACGTAGTCGGAGTAGTCGAGATTTGCGATCAGGATTTGGAGTGGCGCATTCGTGTCCGCCTTGGGCGCCGGCACATACTTCACGATGGCCTCGAACAGCGGCTTCATGTCGCGGCTCTCGTCGGAGAGTGCAAGTTTTGCGAAACCATCCTTGGCACTGGCGTAGATCGTCGGGAAGTTCAATTGCTGGTCGTTGGCGTGCAATTCCAGCATCAGGTCCACCACCTTGTCGTGGGCGCCGGCCGGGTTGGAATTGGGTCGGTCAATCTTGTTCACCACCACGATCGGCATCAGGCCGGATTCCAGGGCTTTTCGCAGCACGAACCGCGTCTGCGCCTGCGGGCCGTCGAACGCGTCCACCACGAGCAGGCAGCCGTCCACCATGTTCATGATGCGCTCCACCTCGCCACCGAAATCCGCGTGACCGGGCGTGTCCACGATGTTGACCTTGTAGTCCACGCCGTCGCTGGCTTTGTAGTGGAAGCTGGCGTTCTTGGCCTTGATGGTGATGCCCTTCTCACGCTCAAGGTCCATCGAATCCATCATCCGCTCCTCGACGTGCTGGTTGGCGCGAAACGTCCCCGACTGATTCAACAGGCAGTCCACAAGCGTCGTCTTGCCGTGGTCCACGTGCGCGATAATGGCGATGTTACGAATCTTTTGCATAAAAAAAGTAATCGCCACCGAAACAGAGACTGCACCGAACAACCGCTGCATCTTCGCGTTTCGGTGGCGAACCTTTAAACTATGCCGACCCGAAGCCAACTTGTCAAACACTGCGAGAGTGACATGCGTGGCGCGGTGACGATTGCTTGGAACACTTTGGAAACGCGGCTGTTACTGTTTTGTTTCAAATCGAAATCGGAAATCTGCTTGCGTTCCGTGCGCCGAAGCCATTAGTGTCTACGCTTCCGATTTTTCGGTTGGGCACGCGGAATTGGTGTATCCAAAAGCGCGGCTGGGGTCGGAAATTAGACAAGAACCTGAGAAGATGATGAAGATGAATGCGATGAACTCTGTGATAAGTAATTCGATTTGGAGCCGTTTTGGCCGGTTTTCGAGCTGGCTGGTGATGGCGTTGCTGATGCTGGCGGGCACGGCCATTGTTTCGGCGAGCGAAGCAGACATCAATATTCCCGACCTCAGCGCGGTCAAGTTTGACGGCTTGGGTGGCATCAGTGGTTCCATGCTGATGTATCTCGGCATTCTGATGTGCGTCATCGGTTCGGTGTTTGGTCTCCTGCAATACATTCAGACCAAGGCACTGCCGGTTCATGATTGTATGGCGAAGGTTTCCAATTCGATTTGGGAAACCTGCAAGACCTACCTCTTCACCCAAGGCAAGTTCCTGGCGATCCTTTGGATTTTGATCGCGTGCTGCATGATTTATTACTTCGGTGTGCTGCAGCACAACACCGTGGGCCACATCGTGGTCATCCTGCTCGCGTCCATCCTCGGCATCCTCGGTTCTTACGGCGTCGCGTGGTTCGGCATCCGCATCAACACCGTTGCCAATTCCCGCACTGCTTTCTCGGCTCTGAAGGGCAACGCGCTGGCCACCCTCGGCATCCCGCTCCGGTCCGGCATGAGCGTCGGCCTGCTTCTGGTCTGCGTGGAACTGTTTTTCATGATCTGCATTCTGGTGTTCCTGCCGCGCGAACTTGTCGGCCCCTGCTTCATCGGTTTCGCCATCGGCGAATCCCTCGGCGCCAGCGTGCTCCGCATCTGCGGCGGTATCTTCACCAAGATCGCCGACATCGGCTCCGACTTGATGAAGATCGTCTTCAAACTGCCTGAGGACGACCCGAAGAACCCCGGCGTCATCGCCGACTGCACCGGTGACAACGCCGGTGACTCCGTTGGACCGACGGCGGACGGTTTCGAGACCTACGGCGTGACTGGCGTGGCGTTGATCGCGTTCCTCGCGCTTGCCTTGGCGGCCAGCCCGACCATCTGTGCGACGCTCATCATCTGGATATTCGCCATGCGCGCCTTGATGATTGTGACCTCGCTGGCGTCCTACTTCCTGAACGAAGCCATCAGCAAGAGCATGTTCAGCGGCAAGCAGGACTTCGATTTCGAAGCCCCGCTGACCCACCTCGTCTGGATCACCTCGGCGGTTTCCATCGCCGTTACCTTCCTCGCCAGCAAGCTGTTGCTCGGCGACTTCAAAGCCGCGGACGGACAGGCTCTGCCCGCCTTGTGGTGGGTACTGTCGGTCATCATCAGTTGCGGCACGGTGGCGGGCGCATTGATTCCCGAGTTCACCAAGATTTTCGTCAGCACCACGTCCCGTCACGTTCGTGAAGTCACGAACTGCTCCAAGCACGGTGGCGCGTCGCTGAACATCCTGTCCGGTTTCGTGGCCGGTAACTTCTCCGCCTTCTGGATGGGCTTGGTCATCATGCTGCTCATGTTCGTTTCCTACTACTTCTCCCAGAACCCCGCCTTGCTCAGCGTCATGCCGGCGAAGTTCCAGTTTGCCGCGCCTATCTTTGCGTTCGGCCTCGTGGCCTTTGGCTTCCTCGGCATGGGCCCCGTGACCATCGCGGTGGACAGCTATGGACCCGTCACCGACAACGCCCAATCGGTTTACGAACTGAGCCAGATCGAAGGCCGCAAAGGCATCAAGGAAGAGATCAAGAAACAATTCGGCTTCGACGCCGACTTTGAGAACGCCAAGTACCAGCTCGAGAAGGGCGATGGCGCGGGCAACACCTTCAAGGCCACCGCCAAGCCGGTGCTCATCGGCACGGCGGTCGTCGGCGCCACCACGATGGTGTTCGGCATCATCATGCTGCTTGAAAACATGTTTGGTGGCGTGGTCGGCAAGCTCTCCATCGTGCAGCCCGAGATCATCCTCGGCCTCATCATGGGCGGCTCGGTGATCTACTGGTTCACCGGCGCTTCCTGTCAGGCAGTCGTCACCGGCGCGTATCGAGCGGTGGTCTATATCAAAGAGCACATGAAGCTCGATGCCTCGACCGCTTCCGACAAAGACAGCAAGGAGGTCGTCGCCATCTGCACCAAATACGCGCAGAAAGGCATGTGGAACATCTTCATCGTGGTGTTCTGCATGGCGCTGGCTCTGCCGTTCTTCAACGCCTACTTCTTCATTGGCTATCTGATCGGCATCGCGTTCTTCGGCTTGTTCCAGGCCATCTTCATGGCCAACGCCGGCGGCGCTTGGGACAATGCCAAGAAGATCGTCGAAGTGGATCTCCGCCAAAAAGGCACCGAACTCCACGCCGCCACCGTCGTGGGCGACACCGTGGGCGATCCCTTCAAGGACACCTCCTCCGTGGCGATGAACCCGGTGATCAAGTTCACCACACTCTTCGGCCTGCTCGCCGTCGAGATCGCGGTGACCATGACCAACCAGAACCTGAAGACGGGCATCGGCGCTGTCTTCTTCCTCATCGCGCTGTTCTTCGTCTATCGCAGCTTCTACGGCATGCGCATCCCTGAGGAGAAGTAAACGTTGTGCAGCTGGTTGTATTCCGAAAACTGAGGCCGGCTTTCCAGCCGGTCTCAGGGTGTGGCGGCTTACAGCCGTTGCCCCGGCGATGAGACGACCTTGCTATCTGCTTCTGTTGGTTCTGCTGGCTCTGCCCGCGCATGTGTTGGCGCGGGTGGAGTCGGCGGAAGTCACGTTGGACTACGTGGCGAAGAAGGCTGAGGAGCGGGCGCGTAAACCGTTTCGATCGCCAAGGGCGGATTTGCCGGCGGTGTTGCGGCAGGAGAATCTCGATTACGACAAGTATCGCGAGATTCGGTTTCGTCACGAGCGGGCGTTGTGGGGAGCGGACAAGCTGCCGTTCAATGTGGAGTTTTTTCATCCCGGCTATCTCTATCAGGAGCCGGTGCGGGTCCATGAGTTCACGTTGACGCACGTGCAGTCGGTGCGCTTTGTGCAGGATTTCTTCGACTACGGCAACCTGCGCATCCAGCGGCAGATTCCAGCCGAGACAGGTTACGCGGGGTTCAAGCTGCTGACGCCGTTGAACCGCGAGGACAAGCTTGACGAACTCGGCGCGTTTCTCGGCGCGAGTTATTTCCGGCTGCTCGGCAAGGGGCAGGGCTACGGCCAGTCGGCGCGCGGGCTGGCGCTGGACTGTGGCGAGGGTGACCGTCCGGAGGAGTTTCCGATCTTCACCGACTGGTGGCTCGGCAAGCCGCATCGCGAAGACACCGAACTGCGGCTTTACGCGATCCTGGACAGTGTGAGCTGCACGGGCGCCTATCGGTTTGTCATCCGGCCGGGCGAGACCACGAGCGTGGATATCAAAGCGGTGATTTACTTCCGCGAGCCCAAGGACGTGCTCGCAGTGAACAAGGATCGCAAGCCGCTCAAGACGATCGGGGTCGCGCCGCTGACGAGCATGTTTTGGTTTGGCGAGAACTCGGAGCGAAAATTTGACGATTATCGCACCGAGGTGCATGACAGCGACGGGTTGTTGATGCGGATGGAGAACGGCGAGACGCTCTGGCGGCCCCTGAACAACGCGTCCGTGATGCGCCACCAGCGATTCACGGCGAACAATATCCGCGGGTTCGGCCTGCTCCAGCGCGACCGCGACTTCGCGAGTTATCAGGACATCTTCAATCACTATCACCAGGTGCCGAGTGTTTGGATCGAGCCGCAGGGGGTGTGGGGTGAGGGCGATGTCCACCTGGTGGAGTTGAGCACGCACGCGGAGGGCCTCGACAACATCGTTGCGTTCTGGGAGCCGAAGGCGAAGCCGCAACCGATGCAGCCGTTTCGGTTCGGCTACACGCTTTACTGGACGCGCGAGACCGACCGCACGCTGTCGGAGAACAAGGTTGTTGCCACGCGCATCGGCGCCGATGGGCGCAACCCGAAGCGTCGGGAATTCGCGATTGATTTCACCGGGCCAAAGCTCTCGCCGTTCGACGAAAATAATCCGCCGGCGGTCGTCGCGAGTTGCAGTGACAACGGCGCCATCACGGAGGCGCAGGTTTTTCGAAATCGGTTCAGTGGCACATGGCGTGTGATCCTGAAGATGGAGCCGAAGGCCGGTAACACCGCGCCGGTGGACATCCGTTGCACGTTGAAGAAAGGGGAGGAGGCCCTCGCCGAGACATGGACGTACCATTGGAGTCCTCCCTAAGTCCGGCGCTGTTGCGCACGCCGGAGCCGGGCCGGCTCGCGGGGCGGCCATTGGAGGAATGGAACGCCGCCTACGCGAGGGTTGAGAGTTACTTTCACGCGCTGCGTGTGCAGAACAAGGTCCTGCTCGGCCAGCTTGTGCTGCACGTTCTCGACCGCGCGCTGCGCCGCGCGCCGAACGAACCCGCGCGTTCCATCCCGCAGATTGCTGCGGAGGAAATGGATCGCGTCGTCACGGAATGGTTCGCGCAAGTGCTACAGGAGCCGCCGATGGGCGCCGACCGAATGCTCTCCACGCGCGGGCGGCTCGCACTGCTGCTGGCCGACATGCCGGGTAAATGGCAGGACCAATTCTTGCGACCGGGACCGTGGCCGGGGGAATTTGTGAGCGCGATGCGCGCGGCCTACTTGCGCGCCGGGCCGGATTTTCAGCTTTCGCAAATGACACCGCGTCCGCTCGACCTTGGCCCGATTACGACGCTGACAAAATTCAGCCGCCTGCCCTACGCAAAGATGCTGGCGATCTGGATCGTGTTCGTGTTGCTGCTCGTTGCGATCTTCGTTTTCACGCACTGATATGGCCGCCGAACATGCCAACCCGTCATTAACGGTGACGCCCGTGCGACCGTCACAGCGCGGGTTGCGTGTGTTTGCTTTCTTCTCAGCGGCAGTGCTGCCGACCGGTGTCGTGTCGTGGCTGTTCGCAGACCTGCTGTGGCGCACCGGTTGGACGGCATCGAGCAGCGTGCTGCTGGTGTTGTTCATCATCCTGTTCTTGCTGACCGCCATCGGTTGCGTTCATGGAGTGTTCGGTTCCTTCGTGCGCCGGTTCGGGGGCGATCGGCGCATCACGACGCTGAGCGACTACCGTTCGCAAAGCATCGCGAGCACCAGCACGGCCATTGTGTTCCCGATACATAACGAGGACATCGAGCGCGTCTATGAAGGCTTGCGCGCGACTTACGAATCACTCCGGCAAACCGGCCAGCTTCAACGGTTCGATTTCTTTGTCCTGAGCGACTCGACCGATCCTGACAAATGGATCGCGGAGGAGCGGCGATGGTCCAGTCTCATTCGCGACCTCGATGCGCTCGGCCGCATTTATTACCGCCGCCGGCTCACCAACGAAGGCAAGAAGAGCGGCAACATCAGCGATTTCTTGCGCACGTGGGGACGGCGCTATCGTTATTTCATCGTGTTCGACGCCGATAGCGTCATGCGTGGCGAGACGGTTGTGGATCTGGTGAAACTGATGGAGGCCAACCCGACCGTTGGACTCATCCAAACGGTGCCTGCGCTTGCCAACGCCAACTCGCTCTTTGGCCGCATGCAGCAGTTCGCCAACCGCCTCTACGCGCCGGTCTACATCGCGGGTCTGAACTTCTGGGCGCAGAGTTTCGGCAACTACTGGGGCCACAACGCGATCATCCGTACGGAGCCGTTCATGCAGTTCTGCGATCTGCCGCAATTGCCTGGCCGCAAACCGTTCGGCGGACAAATCTTCAGCCACGATTTCGTAGAGGCCGCGCTGTTGCTGAAGGAGAACTGGCAGGTCTGGCTCGCGACTGATCTCGAAGGCAGCTATGAGGAGGGCCCGCAAGGGCTCATCGAAAACGCTCAGCGCGACCGGCGTTGGTGCCAGGGCAACCTGCAGCACGGCATGGTGGTTTTTGCGCGCGGCCTGCGCGGCATCAGCCGCCTGCATCTCGCGCTCGGTATCTTCGGCTACCTTGCCAGTCCGCTGTGGTTGATGTTCTTG
Source organism: Verrucomicrobiota bacterium (assembly GCA_016235595.1). Taxonomy (GTDB): domain Bacteria; phylum Verrucomicrobiota; class Verrucomicrobiia; order CAIQCK01; family CAIQCK01; genus CAIQCK01. The sequence continues at coordinate 4,241 of JACRJX010000024.1, read as the reverse complement.
CTGGCATTCAACTGGGCGCTTTGGTTCAAACGCTACACGGGTCTTTCCGACATTACCGTCGACGCGTTCACGCCCTTCATCCGGCTTACCGGTATCGAGCATGCGCTGTTAATCTTCGGCGTTTGCATGGGCGTGATCTTCCTTCCGAAGGTGCTCGCGCTCGTGGATCTCGCGTTTGATCCGCCGCGGCGTCGCGCCTTCGGTGGCCTGACACGCGCCACAGCCAGCACGGTGATGGAAACGATTTTTTCAGCCTTGCACGCGCCGCTGCAGATGCTCTGGCACTCCAAGTTCGTCGCCTCCATCTTTTGCGGTCTTGGCGTGCACTGGGGGCCGCAGCGCCGCACCGCCGACGGCACCGCGTGGTCTGACGCAATCCGGCAGCATTGGGGCCACACGCTGACGGGTATCGTCTGGGGGGCGCTCGTGTGGTGGCTCGATCGGCCGACGTTTTGGTGGTTCGTGCCAGTCCTCGCCGGCATGGTCGCCTCCATCCCGCTCAGCGTCTTTACCAGTCGGGGCAGTTGGGGTCGGCGCGCACGCAGTCTCGGTCTGTTCCTCACGCCAGAAGAAACCGCCGCCCCACCGGAACTCGCATCACTCTGCTCGCGCATGACCGCCATCGAAGCGGCCTGGCGTCCCTCCAGCACGGGCCTCGCGCAAGCCGTGCTCGATCCCTATGTCAACGCGATCCACGTCTCGCTCCTCCGCGAGAAGCAACTCAATCCGGCTTACGCTGAAGCGCTGGCGCGTCTCGGTTGGGACCAGCAAACCGTGCGCGCGCTGGGCGAGAAACTCCTTGCCGACGGACCGGACGCGTTGAAACCTGCCGAGATCCTCGTCATCCTCGCGAACGCGGACGCAATGATCTGGCTGCATCATCAGGCATGGCTTCGCCGTCCCGAAGCGCTCGCCCCTTGGTGGCAGCATGCCATTCTCACCTATGCGCGCTGACACCATTTAAAGGCGCATTCCTGAAGAGAAATCAACGTAGTCAGAGTCAGGCTTGGTTTAAACGAGGGCCATGCAGGGCGAAAGCCGGCACGGCCCTCGGTGCTTCTTGCCTTGGTTCTGTGCGAATTTCGAGCTTGCGCCATGTGGCCGATCTGCAATAATTCTGTCAAACAGTCGATGAGGACGACTAGGGCAATGATGGGACCAGCTTGGGGTGGTGAGCTGCGGTTTTGTCACGAGGTTCCATGGTGGTCTGTTTCCAGTTCTGGAGGGCTGTGGCCACAGGCTGGTGAACAAGCCGGAATACCAGCGCCGCACGTTCTGGCGTGCGGAAATGAAGTTTCTTATACTTAACAGACAGCAGACGCGGTCTATTCTTTCTCCAATAAGACGGAATCAGGATTTTTGTTTCCCCTGCAACTCGTATTCGTTTAACCGCATTTGAGAAAGGAGTCAGTCCAATGAAGCTGCAAATTATCGCCACAATCCTGTTGACCATCTGTTGGAGCGGTCTGAGTGTTGTTCGCGCGGCAGATGACCAACCCGGTTATGGAGGTTTCATGCCTCCTGAGAATCTGCCCAATCCAGCGCCTGCTGCCGGAGGTTCCTTTTCGAATAACGTCATCAACCGTGCCACAGCTGAATACATCCTACAGAACCTTCAAAACAGGGCGGTGCAGCGACTGGCTGCGATGAACGCCAAGAAATACCAGGCAGATAATCTCATCCAGCAACTCGATGGGGAGCGATTCAATCGGTTGATTGAATTGCGCAATTTTAGCAATTCGAATCCCGCTTACGCCAACCAAGTGGCTGGAAGAATTGGTCAAATTGATCAAATAATCGCCAGAATACAGTGGGAATACAAGGTCTTCATTCTCAAGACCACAGACGAGAACATCGCGGACCTGAAGATAGTGATGACAGCTTTTCCTCAGCACAAACCGTGGTGCGAAACCTCCATTAACCATTACGAATTCGCCAAGAAAAGTTTTTGTTTGACGTGGGATAAAAGAGGCTTTGCCAAGTGAAGCAGGTTCTTGTGTCGTTGCCTGCCGAGGTATGTGTGGTCTCCGTTATCCATTAACTCCTGTTCTTGGCGGGCGTCATTACATTGCTGCCCCAATAGACACGCGTCATACACAACGACATAGACCGTCGCCGGGGCTCGCTTCTGATTCTTGATAGGGTTTTGGAATTGATCTCCGTCAAGTTCTTCGGCTTGCTTCAAGCCATCTTCATGGCCGACGCCGGTGGCGCGTGGGACAACGCCAAGAAGATCGTCGAAGTGGATCTCTGCCTCATCGCGCTGTTCTTCGTCTATCGCAGCTTCTACGGCATGCGCATCCCTGAGGAGAAGTAAACGCAGTCAAAGTCAGACTTGGTTTCGCCGAGGGCCATGCAGGGCGAAAGCCGGCATGGCCCTCGGTGTTTCTCGAGGACGAACTTGGCGCTTGTTCAGTGATGGCGATTGGCTCAAAATGCCGTCGAAACCACCGATGAACCCGACGACAGCAACAATGCAGCCCACCGCGCAAGCCGCGCACCCGTGCCGTTGCTTCGTCGGCAACACTTGAAATTCCTACTACTTCGATGACAGCGAAAGAAAACAGTCAGGCCACGTTGCAGAAGCTGCTCAATGATCCAGGCGTTTCGGAAATCATGATCAACGGACCGCACAAGGTCTTTGTGGAGAAGAACGGGAAGAAGATTTTGACCGATCTTTCGTTTGAGAGCGACGAGGACGTGTTGAAGTGGGTTAGGGAGATCTACGCCGCCAGAAGCAAGCGGGTGGACGGAGAAATCCCTTATGCGGATGTTTGCATGGAGGATGGCACGCGCATCAATACGATCATTTCGCCAATTTCCCGTTTTGGCGTGTGCGTCACGGTGCGGAAATTCTCCAAGGAAATCAAGACGGCGGACGACTTGGTCAGGGTGGGCACGTTGAATCGAAAAGGCCTGGATTTTCTGAGCGCGTGCGTCAAGGCCAGGGTGAACATGATTTTTTCCGGCGGGACCGGCGTTGGCAAGACCACTGCCTTGCAGATGCTGACCCATTATTTTGCCCCGGATGAACGGGTGATCACCATTGAGGACTCGGCGGAGTTGCAGCTCGATCAGGCGAACTGGATTTCTTTGGAGACCAAGAGCGCGGATAGGGACGGTCGCGGCGAGGTTTCTTTGCGGGATTTGATTCGCAACGCTCTTCGCATGGCCCCCGACCGTTTGATTGTGGGCGAAGTCAGAGGTTCTGAATCCATTGACATGATGCAGTCCATGTCCATCGGGCTATCGGGGACGATCGGCATTGTGCATGGGAATTCGCCCCGGGAGGTTGTTTCGCGCATGGAGACCATGATCCTGATGTCGGGGATCAACCTGGCGCCGCAGGAAGTGAGGAAGATCATTGGCTCGACCATTCAGGTCGTTGTGCAGATGCAGCGGATGCCGGACGGCAGCCGCAAGGTTGTTTGCATTACCGAGGTTCGCGGCATCGACGGAGAGGAGAATCCCCAAATCGTCTTCAATGATCTGTTCGTCCACGGGTTCATCAAGAAAGATGGCGAGGGCAAGGATGTTTTTGGTTTGAAGCCGGTCTTCAAAAAATATCCTCTGTTCCATGACCGAATGAGAAAGATGAACCTGATTTCGGACGCGATGTTTGAGAACGATTAATCGCCGTCCGTCTCGGGCGGCGACAGGGTTTGCTGCGGGGATGTTCGTCGGAGGCGATTCTGCAGCTTCTACGGCGTGCGAATTCCCGAAGAAAAGTAAACGCAGTCAAAGTCAGACTTGGTTTCAACGAGAGCCATGCAGAGCGAAAGCCGGCATGGCCCTCGGTGTTTTTTTGGGGGCGAACTTGGCGTTTGTTCAGTGACGGGTGTTGCGTGTAATGCTGCTGAAACCACCGATGAGCACGACGACGGCAAAGATGCAGCCAGCGCAACGCGCCCGGCGGGAATGTGGGAAAGTGTTGGACGCGATAGGAGTCTTGATTATGCCTTCTTAGAGGAGCGGCGTTCCGCGCCTCGTTCGGATCGTCATCTTGGTGTTGCTGGCATCATGTTCATCATGGTTGAATCGACCTATGCCGACTCTGCAGCGCCGCCTTTTCCGACCTCAAGCGTGAAATACACCCACAGCCAAACGCATCCCGAATCGTCAACGCTCTCCAAAAAAATCGCTCCTACGCCACCGGCTTACGCCGGAAGTTATTTGGCGCGAATGACCACAAGTGCAAATCGCCTCAACGCACGTGAGAGACGAGAAGCCGCGCGATACCG
>JACRJX010000023.1 GCA_016235595.1 Verrucomicrobiota bacterium | reverse complement strand
CGTGAGGGAAGGACTGAAAGGCCGAAGGGCTGAAAGGCTGAATCGGGCTATCGGCGATCTGTGTGTTTTCAGCCCTTCAGTCTTTCAGCCTTTCAGTCCTTTCTACTCCGGCACCGCCATCATATATCCCGCCGAGCGCAGCGTGCGGATGAAGCGCGGGTTCTTCGCATCGTCGCCGAGCTTTTTGCGCAGCGACGAGATGTGCACGTCGATCGAGCGGGAGGAAAGTATTGCTACCGAGGGACCCTCCAGCAGTTTTCATTCCGATGAAGAAGGAACTCCGGCCGCGCGAAGATTCCGGACACATTCGCATGATCTGTGATTCACCAAAAGGATGGCGCTTGTTCGTCTTTGTTTTGACGTCCGCTTTTGTGGCGGCCCAGACGACTTCATTTTACCAGGTCAGGCGGGACCTTGGTGTGCCGCTTTCAAATTATGCTCAACAGGTTCTCGCGCGAATGGATTTCGACGGCGACGGACGTGAGGATGTGTTGCTTGGTGGCGACAACTATTCCAGCACCGTTCGCACACCAATCTATCTCCTGCTGAACCTAGGCGACGGCCGATTTCGTGAAGCGACCGGCGAGTATATCGTCGGGTCCCTCACGGCGTTGAAGCCCATTGCGGCCGTCGCGGACCTCAATGGTGATGGCGTGCCCGACGTTGCGATTTACGATGCCGGAAACATGGAGGTAGGGCAGGCCCCGACGGGTGGTTTCTACGGCGCCGAGCCCCAACTCTTGCTCAGCCGGCCGGGACGAAAATGGATTATTTCGGATGCACTCGCCACGGCCTCTCAGGCAGTGAGCTTCTACAACACCCGGAACGTTCACCTCAAAGAAGTTCACGCGGGTGATTTCGATGGTGACGGGAAAATCGACCTATTCGTCGAGAGTGGTGGCGGGTATCAGAATCTTGATTCTCATTTTGTTCTGAACCAAGGAAACGAGTCATTCAAAGTTGATGTGCTGGGCGGCCGGATGGATTACTTCATGCTGAAGGGGCCGAACGGGGGCTGGCGATATGGGGCCTACGCCGTGGCTGACATGGATGGCGATGGCGCACTCGACCTGGTGATGGGCACGTGGCGGAACGAAAACCGTGGCCAGGACGATGCGCGGAGCCGCGTCGCCTACAATGATGGAACAGGTCGCTTCTCGGTCCTGAACACCACCACGCTGCCGAACTGTGGCTGGAATCGAGACTTCACCTACGCATACAGGGCCGCTGCAATTGATTTCGATGGAGATGGCCGCTTGGATATTGTGTTCATTTATGTTCGTGCACGATCTGCGAACGGTAATGATTCCGAGGTGACCACCGGGGTTCATTTTCAATTCCTGCGGAATCTAGGCGGCCGCCAATTCACCGACGTTACGTCCGAGATGATCTCGGATCAGTCGGCTTGGGAGGTCGTGGTCGATGCAGCCTACGGCAATCCTAATTTTGGCTGGCCGCAGAAAATCGATTACTTGGATATGAATGGCGACGGCCGCAAGGATTTGGTGCTGGTGGGAAGCGCAACCAACCTCGGCGGCGTATCGCCGCGCATCTATCTTCGGACTGCGGGGGGGATGTTCGAGCCGATCAACCCAAATATTCTCACGGCGGGCCAGATGTATCTCGGGCAGTATATGTTTCCCTTGCCGCTCAATGGCGATGCCCGTCCCGACCTAGTCATGATGGACCTTTTGCCGGGTCCAGACGGTCAATACTCCACGGGCGACGAGCGCCACACGGTTGTTCCGATCCTCAATCTGGCGAATGCGTCGCTCCCGAATATCACGGCCTCGAGTAGCTTGATGTCCGTGGGTGCTGGTTCGACGTTGACGCTAACCGCGAGTGTCAATGGCACGTCGCCGATAACCTATCAGTGGTATTTTCAGGGTAGTCCTATTGTCGGCGCCACGCAGGCGTCACTATCGATCCCGGGCGCCAGCTTGGCGCAACAAGGCGCCTACCGGCTGCGGGTGAACGACGGGGTTGCCGGGGTGACAAGCGACGTGATCCAAGTTATCGTTACTGGCGTGCCACCGGCGATCCATGCACAGCCGGTTGGTGCTTCAATCGGTGAAACGGGGACGATCCAGCTGATGGTCGAAGCAAACGGTTCCTTGCCGTTGAATTACGAATGGCGCAGGAACGGCGTCGCCATCGCGGGTGCGACGAGTGCCGTATATTCGAAGCCAAACGCGAGCATCAATGATGCAGGCTCATATTCGGTCCTGGTGTCGAACGCAAACGGGACGATTACAAGCGCGTCGGCCGCGATCAGCGTCGTGCCGGTGACAGTGGCGCCGGCGATCACGACAGGCCCGGCGAGCGGCACACAGGCCGTGGGTGATTCGATTGCATTGACGGTCACTGCCACAGGCGACGCTCTCGCCTACCAATGGTTCAAGGACGGTCAAGCGATTGCCGGAGCAACGAGGGCGTCGCTCGGAATGAGCTCGGCGACACCGGCCAATTCTGGCCGCTATACCGTGCGGGTGAGCAATCCAGCCGGAACCATCACAAGCCAGCCGGCATTGGTGCACATTCCTCCCGTTGGAGGAATCAATATCACCGCTTACGCTTCGACCGTGAGCACCGCAAAGACCGGGCTGGGCGGATATGGTCAGATTATCCTGGGGGAAATGGACTTCAACCAAGATGGATTGATGGATCTGTTGATCGGCGGCGAGCACACGGCGAGTGCGGCCAAGTCGCCTGTTTCCATCCTTCTCAATCTGGGCAGCGCAGGTTTTCGCGTGGCGACGGCAGAGTTCTTTGAGGGTGCGGCACCGACGGCGCACCTCCCTGTGGCGGCCATAGCGGATTTGAATGGCGACGGCGTGCCAGATTTTGCAATCTACGATGCTGGTAACCTGGAGAATGGCCAACAACCTGGCGGTGGCTATCTTGGGGAAGAGCCCATGCTGTATCTGAGCAAGCCCGGACGGAAATGGGCGCCATCTTCCGCCCTTCGGAATGCGGCCCTCGCTGCCAGCAGCTTCGGGTCGGCCCGGGTATACTTACGTGAGGTGATCGCCGGTGATATTGATGGTGATGGCGACGTGGATCTCTGGGTCGAGAGTTCGGGTGGCTACCAGAACCTCCCGTCCCATTTTGTTATCAATCAGGGCAACGGGACCTTTCTGGTCGATGGCTCCGATGCGCGTATCGCGCAATCGTTACTGAAGGGGCCGACATCGAACTGGCGGTATGGAAGCTATGCCTTGGCCGACTTCGATGGCGACGGGAAACTCGATCTCGTGGGCGGCGTGCAACGCCGGGTCAACGGCGGCCAGGACGAGGCGCGATCCCGGATCTGGTGGAACGACGGCACGGGCCGGTTTCCCGCTACCGGGAGCAGCGCGCTACCGTTGGTCGGCTGGAATAATGGATTTTCCGATACGCGCAAGCTCCTTGCCACCGATCTCAACGGAGATGGCCGGCCTGATATCGTTATATGCCACACGCGGTCCTTCAATTCGTCGGAACCGAGCGCCAATCAGACTGGACGCTACCTGCAGGTCTTGCTGAATCTTGGCAACCGCTCGTTTGAAGATGCCACCGCGCGCTATTTCTTCGATCAATCGGCGGCGGCCGCGAAGACGGCGCCGCCTTACGGAAACAATTACAATTATCCGCAACTCATCCTGCATCGCGACCTCAATGGTGACGGCCTCGCTGATTTGTTTTTCGCTGGCGTCGACACGCCGATGTGCCGCGAGGCCCCCGCGCTCTATCTTCGCGCGCCGAGTGGAGGATTCGAGCCAATCGATCACTCCGTATTCGCGGGCACCTCGATTTATTTTGGCGAGGTTGCCTATCCACTCGATCTCAACGCCGACGGCAAGATCGACTTCATTTCGCTCGATCTACAACCAGGAGCCGATGGCACTTATGGCACGGGTGACGAGTATCATGCGACGATGCCAACCATCGTTGGAGTGCTCCCGATGCTGCCACAGTTTCGAAGGAATCCCACGGGCCAGGTTGGAGCTTCAGGCGATACCATCACATTGGTGGCTGACGCGGCCGGCGTTGGCGCGTTGGCGTTTCAGTGGTATTGCAATGGGAACGCGATTGCTGGTGCGGTGCAGCCAACTTATCGGATCAACGCCCTCAGTGCTACCGATGTAGGTGGGTATTTCGTGCGCGTCACCGACGCGGCAAGTGGAGTCAACAGCCAGCCAGCGCTGGTCTTGATCGCATCTGCCGGTCATACGTCGGTCGGGGGATATATTCCTGGCGGCCCGGTGACGATAAGCAACGCGGTGACCTTTGTCGCGGGGCCGACGGCGTTGCGGTGGCAGAGTCTCGTGCCGTCGGGCTGGAGTTACGTGTCTGACACCGCCCAAGGGGTGGCTGAGCGGCCGATGGCGGGGCAGAAAGATTTGCTTGAGTGGGCGTGGATGAGCCCGCCGGCGAGCCCGTTGACTTTCAACTATGTCATCAAATCGTCCCCTGCCGTCGGTGGCACGCAATCCGTCGTGGCGCTGGCTACGTTTTTTCAGGTTGCAGCCACGGCACAGACGACGGCGAAGCCGGACCCCATTGACATGTCGCCAACTGTGGCGCACAGCGCCGACACCGATCGCGACGGCCGGCTCAACCTCGCCGAGCTGCTGCGCGTGATCGAGCTCTACAACCATCGGGCGGGCACGGTGCGCACCGGCCAATACACGTTGCAGGACGGCACCGAGGACGGTTTCACGGCCGGGGCGAGTGGCGCGGCGCT
>JACRJX010000022.1 GCA_016235595.1 Verrucomicrobiota bacterium | reverse complement strand
GCACCGAAGCCGATGAACCGGTGAAACCTTCGGGCGCCGCGCTCGACGCGCAGCAGGATTTGGCGGCTGAAACCGCGCCGGCTGAGCGTCAGCCTCAAGCTCCTGCCAACGAACCAGTTGCGGTATCGCCGGCGCCATTACCCGCCGCAGGTTTGACGCCCGAGCCCTTCCCCGCGATCTAATGTAGATACTCTGTTCGGTGTCAACTGTTTTTTCTGACGGTCATGCTGCGGTCGCGTAGAACCGGGTGTTATCGAAGGGCTGGTTATCGCGCAACATGCCGTGAATGGCATGGAGCAGTTTGCGCATGACAGCGCACAGCGCCTGCAGCGGTTTCTTGCCTTTTTCGATGAGATGTTGGAAGAAGGCTTTGACGTAGGGGTCATGTTGTTTGGCACTCAGGGCGGGCATGTAGAGCGCCTGGCGGATGTGGCGGTTTCCCGCCTTGGAGAGCCGCGGGGCCTTATGCACGCTCTTGCCGGAGTCAAAGGCTCTGGGATCGAGGCCGGCGTATTTGACCCACTGTTTGTGGGTGAGTCCTTTTGGCAGGAGCAGCAGCTCGCCCATGAGGGCGATGGCACTGGTTTCGGCGATGCCCTTGATGCCGAGCAACAGAGTGAAGATGCGCTTGAGGTCTTCATGCTTGTCGATAAAGACTTGGGCTTCGTGGCTCAAGCTGGCGAGGCGTTTTTCCAGTTGGGCGATGGCGAGTTTCGCATCGGCCAATACGGCTTTTGGCAGATCCGGGCCAAAGGACAGGGCATGCAGGTGATTTTTTGTCATGGCCTTTTGCCGGGTCAGGGCGTTGATGCGGCGGGCGAAACTGCGCAGGGTGAGCGCCTGAGGGCTCGGGCGCACCCACACCGTAAACGGCATGCGCTCGGCATACTGTGCCAGGGTGTCGGCATCGATCGCGTCGGTCTTGCTGTGCTTCATCAGCGCCTTGGCAAAGTTGTGCGCGGCTTTGGGATTGACCACGTTCAATTCCACCCCGGCATCGTGCAGCGCGACCGCCAGCTCCAGGTGATACGCCCCGGTGGCCTCCAGGCACACGCGAAGCCCTGGAAGCTTGGCCAGTTTAGCCACCAGCCGCGTACGGTCGGCCGGGACGTTGGCAAACTTCTGGGCCTTCATCGAGGTCGCGTTCTTGCGCACCACCAGCACCAGTTCTTCGGCGCCGACATCAATGCCGGCAAATTGAGCAGCTTTATTGATCATCGTTATCCTATCGGTTGGATTACAGTAAAATGATCACCGGTTCCCCGACCCTGCACATGCGCCTACCTTCCTTGTGTATGCAGGCTCTTGGCCTCGGATACTCCACGGTATGGGCGAATAGGGCGGGGAGCCAATCTACAGACAAGATCAGACGCGAGCGTCTGTCTTCAGGGCGCGACGGCTTCCCCAGTGAACGAGACATTGTACCCACGTGCCTGCACAACGCTTCAATGTTTGGGATCATACAAGGGCGTGGCTTTAGCGCGCCGAACAACGCACGCAACCACCCCCGACGGCGCGATGAATCGGCGCCCTACGGTTCCGCTGTGAAACCCACGCAAAAGTAAAGTTGTCTGGCACAATATCTTGCTATCAACAATAACTCCCGCGACAAACCTCCTAGCCAATTCCCTTTCACCGGATCCACACATGCAGCCAAAGACGGCCAGCATTGCCAGCCACTCCGCTACGGCGGTGGGAGTGCTCGCGATCGGGCTGCTGCTGTCCGCTGCCGCATCGTATCGGGCCGCCAACGAGGTTGCGCGGGACGCCAAGGCAAATTTTGAACTTGCCGTCGCCGCCGCGGAGGACGGTATCGAGCGGCGCATTCAGGCCAACACCGATGTCTTGCACGGCGTGCGCGGATTGTTCAGCGCATCCGAGTCCGTCAGCCGTGTCGCGTTCCGCCGCTATGTCACGAGCCTCAGTCTCGAGCAACGCTATCCCGGAATCCAGGTCGTAACCTTCAGTCGACGCGTGCCTTTCGAACGCAGGCGCGACTACGAGGCCGAGGTGCGGCGTGATACGACTCTTGATCCGAAAGGTTATCCCAATTTCGCCATCAGGCCAGCGGGCGACCGGCCTGAATATTTCGTGGCGGAATACCTTGAACCGATGGCGGGAAACGAAGAGGCTTCCGGCCTTGATATCGGTGGCGATCCGGTACGCCTGGCGTCGGTGGAACAGGCGCGCGACTCCGGACTAGCCACGGCAACGGGACCTCTTATGATCGAGCGCGGTGGCGCCGGTCACATCGGCTTCGTCATTCGGCTGCCGGTCTATCGCAACGGCATGCCGCAGCAGACGGTCGAGCAGCGCCGCGCCGCATTGCTTGGCATGATCTCCACGTCTCATCGCATGGACTATATGATGCGCAAGGCGCTGAGTGAACAAGCGCTGCGGCAATTTCGCATCAGAATTCACGATGCTGGAGCTTTCAATGGGAACCTGCCATCCGAACCTCCGACAGCCAGGAATCTGCTGTTTGACAACGGCCAGTTGCTGGACTCAGGTTCGGCGCAACCGGGTCCATTACCCGCCATCGCGGGAGGTGCATCGCTCGCGAAAACGCTGGCCCTCGATGTCGGCGGACGGCGGTGGCACATGTATATCAGTGCACGCCAGGAACTTGGCAACCTGTCCGACCGTTGGCTGCCGTTCGGCGTCCTGTTTGGCGGAATCAGCATCAGCCTGCTGCTGTTTGGCCTGATACGCTCGCTCGCGACCGTCAGCAGCCGTGCGACGACGCTCGCTGCAAGCATCACCGAGGACTTGCGCAGGAGCGAGGCAAGCCTGGCCAAAGCGCAGCGCCAGACACAGGAGTTGATCGAGGCGCTGCCGAACCCGATTTTTTTCAAGCGCACCGACGGACGGTATCTTGGCGTCAATCGCGCCTGGGAAACATTTTTTGGCGTGCCCAGAAACGCATTCATCGGCAAAACGGCACACGATCTCTATCCCGACAATCCGGAAATCGCGGAGCGGCTGCAGGCGAAGGATCTCGAGCTCTGGGAACACCCCGGAACCCAGACCTACGAGACGTCCATCACGACCCCCGACGGGCAGCACCATGACGTGGTTTACTACAAGGCGACGTTCACGCACACCGACGGCAGCGTCGCGGGATTGATCGGCACCATAGTCGATATCTCCGATCGCAAACAGGCCGAAGCCGCGCGCACGCAGCTTGCAGCCATCGTCGAGCACTCGAACGACGCGATCTTCAGCCGCACCCTCGACGGCACGATCCTGTCGTGGAACGCTGGTGCGGAAAAGATGCTCGGCTACACCGCTGCGGAAGCAGTCGGCAAGTTGGCCACCTTCACCCTGCCGCCGGGCCGGCAGCCCAACATGGCGCGAAACAACGAAAAGGTGCTCCGCGGCGAGATGATTGCGCCGCACGAGTCCAATCGCATGACCAAGGACGGGCGCGTGATCGACGTCCTGACCAGCCATTCCCCCATCAAGGATGGCGCCGGGAACATCGTCGGAGCCTCCGTAATTCTGCAAGACATTACGGCGCTCAAGCAGGCCCAGGCAGCGGCGCAAGCGAGCGAAGAGCGCTTCCGTGCCACGTTCGATCAGGCCGCGGTCGGCATCGTTCACACCTCGTACGAAGGCAATTACCTGCTGGTCAACCAGAAGTTCTGCGACATGCTGGGATACCGCGAGTACGAGCTGGTGGGGCGCGCGGCGGCCGATTTCACGCATCCCGACGACCGCGCGACGGGCAGGCAGAAACGGCAACTGATGTGGGACGGCAAGCTCGACGGGTTCGCGGAGGAAAAACGCTATCTCCGCAAGGATGGAAGCGTGATCTGGACGAACCGCACGGTGTCGCTGGCGCGCGACGCGTCCGGCAAGCCGCAGTACTTCATCCGGGTGATCGAGGACATCACCCAGCGCAAGGAAGCCGAGGAACGCTACCGCGCAACTTTCGAGAACGCGCCGGTCGGGATCATGCACACCGCGATCGACGGATACCGGATACTGCGGGCGAACCGCAAGCTGTGCGAGATGCTCGGATATACGCGGGAAGAGCTGCTGGGTATGACCAGTACCGACGTCGTCCATCCCGACTACCGGTTCTCGGACAGGGTCAGCTACCGGCAACCGATACTTGACGGCGCGCGGCAAGCGTTCGCGTCCGAGCGGAAATTCGTCCGCAAGGACGGTTCCTCGTTCTGGGTCAACCGTACCGTATCGGTGGTGAGAAATGCGGCGGGCGAGCCGCTTTACTTCATCCGCATCGTCGAGGACATTGACGAGCGCAAACAGGCGGAGGCGGCGTTGCGCGACAGCGAAGTGCGATATCGCTCCGTGATCGCCGCGATCG
>JACRJX010000020.1 GCA_016235595.1 Verrucomicrobiota bacterium | reverse complement strand
TTCCGTGGGCTTCGCCCACGGCTACTCATGTTCAAGCCCTTCGGGCTTGGTTTCCGACCTCAAACTTTCAGTCCGGTCAGGTCATACTCCAGCGCCTTGTTCTCCTTGATCAGGAACCCACAGCAAGCAAGCCGCTGAACCCGAAAGGGGTTCAACCAAGCTTCGACTTTGCCTATCTGCAATCTCACGTCGAGGGGTTGCACCGCTACGCGGTGCATTTCTTTTCTTTCTGTTTTCCGTGGGCTTCGCCCACGGCTACTCATGTTCAAGCCCTTCGGGCTTGGTTTCCGACCTCAAACTTTCAGTCCGGTCAGGTCATACTCCAGCTTCTTGTTCTCCTTGATCAGTTCGTCCATCGTCAGGCAGCAACGGCGCGCGCAGGCTTCGCGGCCGAGCACGGCGGTGAGCGCATTGTCGCCGGCCTGCTGCGGCGTGGGGTTGTCAAAGCGGCCCTGCACGATGTTGTCGTAGAACGTGGCGATGTTGCGGATCGCGCCCTGATCGTAAAGGCTCACGACCTCGCCGCCGCCGTAATGCTTCGGGCCGCTGCGCAGGTAGGATTTGCCGCGGTAGCTGACGAGCGCGGTGGCCTTGTCACCGTAGGCGTCGAGTTTGAGCGCCCAGTCCAAGTCGTTCCGCAACGACTGGACGCGGTGCGACCAGAGCAGCCCGTCGTCGAACTCGTAGGTCACCAGGTAGATCTCACGGAACTCGGTGCGGGGGTTGGCCCGGCAGACGCGCGTGCGCCCGATGGCGCTCGCGGGGCGCTTCCCGACGACCCAGAGGACGGCGTTGATGGAGTGGATGCTGAGTTCGTTGATGACATCGCCCGAAAGCGCCGTGGTCGGCAGCCACCAGCGCAGCCGATCTTCGGCGGTCTTGATCGGCGGCTCGCCCCACGGCATCGAGAAGCCGACGCTATCAATGTGCCCCAGTTTGCCGAGACCGCCCTCGTGGATGCGCTTGACGACCTCGATGTTGATCGGGTCGGTCCACATCTGGTAGTCCACGAGGTAACAGAGCTTCTTCTGTGTCGCGAGTTTGCCGGCGGCCTGGACCTTGAGCGCGCCCGGCACGTCCACGGCTGCCGGCTTCGCCCCGAATACGTGGCAGCCGGCCTCGACCGCCGCGTGCGCGTGTTCCGGATGGAAATGTGGGACGTTCACAACCGTCACGGCCTCGACGCCGCTTTCGAGCAGGCGCTTGTGCGCGCTCAAGCCCGAGAACCGGCGCGCCTTGTCCACACCGAACTTCTCGCCGGCTTTATCCATGCGCTCGGGGAAGTAGTCCGCCACCGCGTGAATCTCGTAGCCGCCGTGTTGCTTGAACAGGCCGCCGAGCCACGAGCCGCGCCCACCGCAGCCGATGAGGCCGAGCTTAATCTTGCGCGCCAACTCCTTCGGCTTCGCTTCGCCAGCGGGTGCGTCTGCTGCGACGGCTGACAGGGTTGCCGACGCGCCGGCGGCCAGCGCGCCACCGAGGAATTGGCGGCGGGAGAAGAAATGGTGTTCGTTCATGGTTGGTCCTTTCAGATCATCAGGGCGTCGACGTTTTGCCGGCGGCCCACGCGGTGCCGCGCCGGAAAAGTTCGAGCACGGGCGGGCTGAACGCCTTCACATCGTGGCCGAGCGGCGAGTGGAAGACGCGCCCCTTGCCAACGTTCAGCACGAAAGCCATCGCATAGTCTTTCTTGTCCACCTTCGAGGTCGCCTTCGCGAGCACCTCGATGGGGACGTTGCCGTCAAGACAGGTGTAAAGTTCGTCCTCGGTCTCGAACGGTTGGAAGCCCTTCATGATCGGATGATCCGGTTGGACGATCTCGACCTTGAACGGTCCGCGAGGGTCGTGGCCGCGCAGCTTCGGGTTCCATACGCGCCCGGCGAGGTTCACAAACTCCGGCCATTCCATCCACGCGCCGCAGGTGAAGTGAACCAGCACCAAACCGCCGCCGTTCTCAACGAACCGCTTGAGGTTCGCGCGCGCCGCCTCGCCCGGTCCCGGTGTTTTCCAGTTCATATAGTTCAGGACCACGACGTGGTAGCGGCCCAACGCCGCCGAATCGAGGAAGTGCGCGTCCTCGATGACGCGCACGTCGGCGCGCGGGTCTTCGCGCAAGCCTTGCGCCAGCACCGGCGTCGTCAGCGGCCATTTGTGGCCGGGATAGTCGCAGCCGGTGACCACCAGCACCTGCATCGGTTTCGGCGTCGCCGCGGGCGGACCCGCATAGGGATAGCCGTCGGACGGTTTTGGATCGGCGGCGGTGGCGAAGAGGACAGCGCCGGTCATACAAAGAGCTAACGTCGGAATGAGATTTGTCTTCATGTGTTTGTTCGACGGTTCATTCGTAACTGTTCAAAGTCTATGGGCTCGCTATTTTGCTCAACGGATCGAGAAGTATGTGATCCAAAATCAACCTCTTGCGTATTGCGATGACGCTCGCCTTGGTACGTATGCAGTGTCGGCTGCCATCGAAGACATTAGAAGAATAGCCGTCGTTGAAACCCACTGACCCCGGCAGACAAGCGCGGCCATTTGCCGTCCGAACCATCCCCGGAGGGGATCAACATGAGTAGCCGTGGGTGAAACCCACGGAACCGGAGACCCAAAGACGACTCGACCCCGGAGGGGTCGAACCTGCGTCCGGCTGCTATTCAAGATGCCGTTCATCAAATTCAATCCCTGCTTCCTTCAAGAACCGCTTGTACTCGTCTGCGAAAGTCTCGGTGCGATGATGTTCCTCCTGGTTCTTGATGTATTCGATCAAGGCGTCTTTTTCGTCCTTGGAATATGTGAACGCGCCGTAGCCGTCCTGCCAATGGCTGAAACCGGGGAACATCTTCCCTTCCTTGATCCACGTGGATGAGGCGACCTTGATGTCTTTGACAAGATCGGCCAGCGCCACGGTCGGATGCAGGCTGGTCAGGATGTGGACGTGGTCGGCAACGCCGTTGAGGCGATAGAGATGGCATTCGTTCTTCTTCAGGACGCCCCACATGTAGGCAAACAAATCGCGACGGCGGTCGGCTGACAGAACCGGTTCCCGATCTTTCGTCGCGAAAACGATGTGATAGATGATCTGCGTATAGGTCGCCATCGTCGTTCCGCTCGTTGCACATTGACACTGGTTCAACCCCTTCGGGGTTGTTTTCCTTTATGTTTGTTCGTTTCCGCAGGTTTCACCTGCGGCTACTCATGTTGATCCCCTGCGGGGATCCAAACTCTGATTTCTTTTGCCGCTCGCCGCAAATCCATCCCACGGTTTGAACCATGTTGGTCAAATCAACTTCGTCACGCCCGGCACATAGACGGGGTAAGTGCCGTCGGGACCGATCTTGACGGGCGGCTCCATGTCCATGCGGCAATCCTCGCACTTCGGCGCAAAGAAGAAGTCGGACTTGTTGATCTGCTCCCACGTCACTTCCGCGCCCGTATAGCAACTGATCTGTCCCATGATGCCGATCATGGTGCTGCGGGCCATGTAGTCGCCGTTGTTGATGGTCTTGCCTTCGCGAATGGCGCCGAACAACGCCCGGTGCTCGGCATCGTAGGGATCCGCCTTGCCTTCAAACCGCCATTTCGTCTCGCCCTCGATCTGGCAGCGTGTCAGATCGCAGCGGCCCTTGCTGCCGAGGATGATGCTGGAAACTTCGTTGTAGCAGCGGACCTCGGTCCGGCAAAACGCGTAAGCTCGCACGCCATTGGCATAGTGGTAGATGACCGAGTGGTGGTCGAAGACGTTGCCGTGTTCCGGGCTGAACGATGAAGCGCGACCGCCGAGGCCATGACATTTCAGAGGAGGCGTTTCCTTCAAGGCCCACGTCGCGCGGTCCATGTTATGCACCAGCGACTGCGGCACGTCGTCGCCGCTGAGCCAGACGAAATGATACTGGTTTCCGAACTGGCTCTGCAACTCGGTCCAACCTTCCTGCCGGCGATAAACACCGTAGGGTTGCCGCAAAAAGTTCTCCTCAATGGCAACGATATCGCCGATGGCGCCGTCGTGGAGGCGTTTCATCGTCTCGATGTAACCGGCGTGATAACGGCTCTGGAGGCCGGAGACAACGCAGAGCTTCTTCTGCTTCGCCAGTTCGCACGCCGCCATCAGCGTCTTGATGCCGTGCGGGTCAATGCCGTGCGGCTTCTCCACGAAGACGTGCTTGCCCGCCTTGATTGCGGCCATCGCATAGAAAGGATGGAACTTGGCGGCGTTCGCGATGAGCACCACGTCGCTGGCTTCAATGACGCCCTTGTAGCCTTCCAGCCCGTCGAAGCAATGCGCGTCATCCACCTGCACCTGGTCGGGCTTCTTCTTCTTGAGCACCTCAAGCTTGCCCTTCACGCGATCCATGAAAATGTCGTGAATCGCCACGAGCCGCACGTCAGGGCCGGCGTTCATGGCGTTCTCGGCCGCGCCGGCGCAACGCCCGCCCGCGCCGATCATGCCGATCTTGATGACACCGCTGCCCGCCGCATGCGCAGCGCGTTCGACCGACAGGCTGCCGACCGCCGCGACGGCGGCAGCGGAAGTCCTGAGAAACTGACGACGGGTTGCCTCGTGGGTGTTGGTTGCGTGGGTCTGGTTTTTCATGGCGATCTATACTCTCCGGTATGTTGTGGGTTAAAACAAAACTAGGCGGCTTTGGATGCGCGTTTTCCGCAGCCCAATATCTCCATCAAGCTACTGACGATCTCGTTCTCTTCTGCTGGCGAACAAATCTGTGGCTCAAACATCGCGCGCAACTTGATCCCCTCGATGGCTTCGAGCATCAGGTTCACTGCGCGTTCCGGTTTGTCTATCTCCATCTGCCCGGAGAGCACCGCCGCGCGCACGAGGCCGATGTAAAACTCGCGCACACTGTCGTAGAATTGCTGCCAGCCTCGCCGCACTTCCGCGTCGTGCAACGACAAGCCCCAGATATCCATCGTGAATACGCGGTTTTCCGTGTCCAAGAGGCAAATCCGCACCGACCGCCGCAGCACGCGTTCCAGCCGTTTCATCGGGTCGCGCACCGGCGCAATCTCGGCGTTCATTCGGCGATGGAAGTCCCGGTAATAGTGAGCGCAGGCAGCCTTGATGAGTTCGTCCTTGGACTTGAAATGCCAGTAGACACTGCCCTTGGTCACGCCCGCGTGCGAAGCAACCTGGTCCAGGCTGACGTTGTCAATACCACGGCGCGAAAACAGCGCGAACGCGCTTTGCGCCAATCGAACCGGCATTTGAGGTGAAGTTCTCGCCATGCCAATATCTCCAACTGGGCGCAAACCATACTGACCGGTATGGCAATGTCAACCCTTCATTATACGATTGGCCAAGAATCGGTTTTGTTGGGCGCAGACAGGCCGGCCTATTTCGCGATCTTCGCGGCGAAGTGATACGCGCCGGATTCGACTGCCAACACGGCGCAGTTGTCTTCGTTCCGGAGGAACGTCACGCCCTTTGCCTTGTCGAGCGGCTTGCCGTTTTCGGTGACTTCGGCATGGCTTCTTGCGGGAACGAACACGGTGGCTGTGGTGTTCGCAGGAATGATCACGTCGAGGATGAACTTCTTCCCATCGCATTTCCAGTCACTGACGATCCGTCCGTGCAACGAATCGTGACAGGCGCGCACCCATTTCAAGTCGCCAGCAACGATGGGCCGGATGATCATCTTCTTGAAGCCCGGCGCGGCCGGGTCCGGACGAATGCCCGCAAGCGTCTCGTAGAACCAGGCGGAGATGTCGCCAAACATGATATGGTTGAGCGAAGACTTGCCTTCCCAGTCTTCCCAGAGCGTTGTCGCGCCGCGCTTGATCCAGTCGCCCCAGCTTGGCGGCGTCGTCTGCGTGGCCACTGTATAGGCAACGTCCGTGCGGCCGTTGTCGGTTAGCGCGTGGAGGAGATATTTCGTGCCAAGGATGCCGCAATCGAGGTGTCCCTTCTGAGCGGCAACGTTTGCCACGAGGTTGCTCACGACGGCGGCGACGTGCTGCGGTTCCACCAATCCCTGATAGAGCGCGCAACTCAGCGCGGTCTGCGTGCCACCACCGTATTGCTTCGTTTTTGGATCGAAGAATGCGCCGTTGAACGCCTTCTTGATATCCGCAGCAAGCGCGGCGTAGCGCGCGGCCTCGTCCTTCTTGCCAAGCATCGCGGCAATCTTCGAAACGATGACCGCATCAGCGTAATAGTAAGCGGTAGAAGTGATGTTAGCGGGCGTTTTCGTTTTCGCCGGACACCAGTCACCCAAACCGATGCTGACGATGCCATTTGTGGCACGGGTGGTCAGGTAATCCACATAAAGCTTCAGCCGGTCGTAGTGCTCGGCCAAAATTCGCCGGTCACCGCGATACTGGTGGAGATACCACGGGATCAGCACATAGGCCGAATCCCACGCGGGACCATTCCCCCATTTGTAACCCCAGCCGGCAGTCGGCACGATGCCGGGCAATTCACCCGTAAGCCGCTGCTCGTCCCGGAAGTCGCGCATCCATTTCGTATAGGACGCTGACGGCTCGAAGTTATAAAGACCGGCCTCGGCCGCGAGGTGCGCGTCACCCGTCCAGCCGTTCTTCTCGCGTTGCGGGCAATCCGTCGGATGACCGTGGAAGTTGTTGACGTAGGACCAGCGCGTGCATCGTTGGATGTCGTTCAACAATTCGTTGGAGCACTCAAAATTCCCGGTGCTCTCCAAATCGGTATGCACAGCCAACGCGGAAAGGCTGGCTGGCGTCGGCTTGCCGGGAAAACCGGTAACCTCCACATATCGGAAACCACTGTAGACAAACCTCGGTTGCCAGACTTCGGCGCCCTCGCCTTTGAGAATATAGCGATCGACCTGAAACTCGCCGTCGTAGGTGTGAACCTTGATCTCCTTCTGGTTCACCGTCCCGTCGGCGTTCAACGACTCGCCATACTTGAGCATCACCGTCGTGCCGGAAGGGCCGTGGACCCTGAGCTGCGCGACGCCCGCGATGTTCTGTCCGATGTCGAACACAAACACGCCAAACCTCGGCTGAGTGAGTTTGACGGTCTTCAACTCCTGCGTCGCGCGAATCGGTGGCGCCATCTGGGCCGAGAGCATTCCCTGGGGCGGTTCAACGATTTTCGCAGCGATCCATCTCTTGTCGTTGTAGCTGGCGGTGTCCCATTCCGGCTCTTCCAGCCGCGCGTCGTAGGTTTCGCCATTGAGCAGGGCATTTTGAACAATCGGGCTGGGAGCGAATTTCCACGTCTCGTCACTGACGACCATTTGCTTGCTGCCGTCGACATACTCGACTGCCATCTGACAAATCATTTTCGGCCGCGCGCGCCAAGCCGCCTCGTTGAACTTCCACGCTGCATTCACCGCGTAGTTGAACCAGCCGTTGCCGAGAATGACGCCGATGGCGTTATTGCCGCGTGCCAATTGCGATGTGACGTCGTGGGTGACATAAAGCGCGCGCCGGTCGTAGCGCGTGAATGCCGGGTCGAGCACGCTGTCGCCGACCTTCTTTCCATTCAGCCGCAACTCGTAATAGCCCAAACCGCTGATGTAGATTGTCGCGCGCCGCACTGGCTTCCCAACGCGGAACACCCTGCGGAACATGGGCGCCGCCTCCTCTTTCCTGTGCTTCGCCGCAAACTCCGCGGCTGTCGGCGAGGCGATCCACTTGCCTTTCCAATCATCCGGCTTCAACAACCCCATCGACCACACCGCCGGCTGGCTCCAGGCTGATGGACGCCCCTCGCGATCCCACACGCGCACCTTCCAGAACACTTCCACGCCCGACGCCAGCGGCTTGCCGTCATACTCGATATGAACGCTCTCCTCCGATGACATCCTGCCGCTGTCCCAAAGGTCGCCCTGGTCCTTCGCCAGTTTCCCCAACTCTGACGCGACAAGAATTCGATACCCCATCTGCTTCTGGCCGCGCGTCGGCGATTCCATCACCCAACTCAGCCGCGGCCGGGGCACATCAAGGCCGAGCGGGTTGGTGAGGTATTCGCAACGCAGGTTGGTCAACTTCACGTCTTGAGCAGCCTCAGCAGTGCCGATGCCTTGGGTCAGGGCCACACTCGCGATTGCCACCATGATCTTCAACATTCGTGAGTTCATATACTGCTGATTCTAAGAGACATGTTCTCGCGCGTCCACAACGATAGCGCGAAAAAGAATCCTCAGCCACGAAGCCCTGCCCGCCCTAGGGAGACAAGCCCGCGCCAATGCGCAGCAACGTCCGCCGGGTTGATACCTCCGGATAATCGGCCGCGAGTTTACGGATCATCACTGCGTTGTTGGCATCGGCAAGGCGCTCCATTGCTTCCGCCGCCGCATGACGCGTGTCGGGAGCGTTCTTCAAGTCACCGATCACCTTCAACAGCGCCGGCGTCGCTCGCGTGTCGCCAATCCGGCCGAGAGCCCATGCAGCGGCGGCGCGCCAGCACGGCGTGAGATCGTTGTGCAGAAAGAGCACGCCGGGACCGAGCGGATCAGGATAGCCGGTCGCGGCCTCCGGCGGTTCACGATCCAGCGCAGCAACCAACGCATCCACTGAACGAGGATCAGCAAAGTTGCCGAGCAACCGCGCCATAAAGAAGCAGACCCAGTGTTTCGTTGGCAGCTTCTGCATCACGGGGATGCCAACGTCAAACAAGCGCGGGATGTCGTTCGTCCTGGCGCGATACGCCTCGAATCGCGCGCGCACGCGCGGCTCAGATTTCCGGTCGCGACAGACCAGCGAAAGGATCTGCGCGGCACGGATTTCGGGATCGGGCTTACCGCCCCACGCGCCGATGGTCTTTCCGATCGCGTCCTCGATTTCCTTCGTCCGCACGGCCTGTGGGTCGCCCAGGATGGACAGGCACGTCTCCACCACGGCCGCCTCGGCGCCGCTGCGACGGATGACGCGGCCAAAGAGCGTCTCGCAGTCATCATTATTTGGAAACAAGGCACGGTCGAAATCCGTCGGCACCGAGCGAATCATGTGCGGCACGATGCCCCCGGCGCGCGTGGACCCCATCGCATCCAGCGCCTCGACGATGAGGTAATGCACCGGCGACGCGTGGCAGGCCATCAACGCCGGATGGTCACCATACCAATACGTATACAGCGTGTAGTCCTCCAGCCGCGCGAAGGTGTTGGTCAACACCACTTCCGCCGCCGGAGTGGCTATGCGGCCAAGCGCTTCGGCGGCAGCTTCGGCCAGGAACAGATTGCCGGTGGCGGGACGGCTGTGGACATTGAGTGTCTCGGTCAACATCGGCACCGCCTCGCCATCTTTCAGCCAGCCGAGCGCGCGAGTCGCCGCCTGCAACGCGCGTGGGTTAACCGGCGCGAGCGCGTTGAATTTCGCGCCGTCGCCGAGATGAGTTTTCCGCCACTCTGGATGGGGATTGTTGTTCCGCTCTGCGGCAACGTATTTTCGCAGCGCGGCGCGCGCCAAATCGTGGCCGATGTGCCCCAACGTCACCGCTGCGCGCCGAACCACGTCGCGGTCGGTGTTCTCCAATCGCCGCGCCAGTTCCTGCTCGATCTGATCCCACTTGTTGGCGCGCAGCCAGTCGCGCCACTTCGCGATCTGCCGCGCGCGTTCCTCGCCAGCGACGAACGCGTTGAAACTCCCGGCGTGGCCGGTGAGATTTTCCAGCGCCACCGATGCGGCCTGCGCCACAAGCGGTTCCGTATCGGCGAGCGCAACCAGCAGCAGCTCCACCGACTCACGCGTGCCGCAACCACCCAACGCCATTGCTGCGGCCACGCGCGTCTCGCGATCCACGCTGCGCAAACACGCCGCGAGCGCTGGCGCCGCAGCCGGATCGCGAAAAACCGCCAGCCGTTGCGCAGCCGTCACCTTCAGCCGTTCGTCCGAACCACCCAACTGCGCAATCAGCGCCTTCACCTCTTGCGCGCCAGTGGTCCGTGCGTCGCCACCCATGCTGTGGCGGTTCAGGCTGGCGATTTCACGAAACCGGTCGAACTGCAACTCCATCAAACCGGTCACGGCAGGATTGTTGCCGCGGAACCGGAGCGGGTCTCCTTGTCCCAACAGCTTGAGCGGCGGCGTCCGCATTGCCTGCATCTCCGAAACCGCGTGCGGTGGCGATACCTGGCGCGTCTGATGACAACCGACGCAGCCGCGCCGTTCGCCGGGCCGCACGTAAATCCACGACATCTCGTTCAACTCCGAGCGTCCTTCGGCATCCACCGCCTGAAACGCGATGGGCGTGTCCGCCGGCACCTCGACCGCGAACGACCCATCCGGCGCGAGCGGCACTGTGCCAAGCTCCGTCGTCTCGTTGCCGGCGTGGACGATGTAAGAATGCGACGAGCGCACGGTCAGGCCCTTGCCGGCCAGCACGCGGATGGCGCGCACATGCGGCCAGCCCGCGGTGGTGTTCTTCGTGAAACGCGCGTTCTGGCAGAACAGCACGCCCGTGGGCCGCGGGTTGTCGTGTTCAGCCGGCTCCATCTTCTGCGCCAAGATCGGCGGTCTAGGCCGCGCGCCGAGGTAAACCGGCGAGTGCAGCGGCGCTTCCTCCGAGTTGAACATCACCACCACCTTTTCACCGGCGCACGGGTCGAGAATGGCGATCTTCTCGTAGCTAAAACTGTTAACGATTCGTTTCTGTTTCTTGACGACCTTCTCGACCGGAATCCGCCGCGCTACCGTGCAAAGCAGCCGGCCATCGGGCAGCGCGGCCACATCGCCCGCCTCGACGCCGATGTGCTGCAGATCCTTCGCCTCACAACCCGGCCGACCCACATCGATGCCCGAACCGGACAGATACGCCACGCGACCGTCCGGCATCGGCGCGGGGCTGCCGCAGTTGAACGCGCGCAACCGCCCACCATACTCCGGGCCGAGGTCCAGCCCGAATTCCGTGTAGCCCTCGGTGCCGTCGGGATGCACCGCGTGCAACAGTGTCTCGACTTTGCCGCGGTCGAAGAAATTGTCCGAACGAATGAACAGGATGCGGCCGTCGGCCAGCACCTCCGGCTCGTTATCGAAGATGATGGTGTTGGTAAGCGGCCGCACGTTGGTGCCGTCGGCATTCATCGCGAACAACGCCCGCGACGGCGGGTTGTGGTATTCCTCGAAGGTCCCAATGCGAGTCGAGACGAACACGATCCGTCCGTCTGGCAACTCCGCAGGATCAATATCGTGGAACGGCCCGTCGGTAAGCCGCTGTGGTTCACCACCGGCGGCGGGCACTTTGAAGATATGGAAGAATCCCTCGCCCTCCCGCGCCATCGAAACGAAAATCCACCGCCCGTCGAACGACACGCTCGGCGAACCGATGGCCCCCTTGCCAGCGTCAAGCAGCACCCGCGGTTTCACGCCGGGTTGCGCCGGCTTCAGCACAAAGAGTTTGCGGCCGACCTTCATCGGCGCGGGCAGGTCATGTTCCGGAAACGCCCGGGAATTGCGCGGATTGAAAATCGTGACGCTCAGGCTGTCCATGCTCGTGCCAGCATGCGCTGACGGACGATACAAACTGCAATCGTCACCCAAGAACGCCACCGCCTCCGGCCACGGATAATCCGCGGGCGGGACAACCTCCACCACCGGCTTCGGTGGCGCCCCTCCGCCCCGGACCGAGGCAACCTTGAGCTCCGAAATCCTCTGTCTCACCTGCCGCCGTGCCTCGTCTATCTGCGCGCTCGCACGTACCACAGGAGACTTTGCCATCACTTTGCCCCACGGTCGGATGCCGTAGTCGCCGACGACGTGCGCGGCGCGCCAGCGTTTGTCATCGAGATTGGGCTGCTGCCAGTTCGGCAATTCCTTGTCGAGGCTCTTCCATGGCTCGTCACTCACGCACACGACCTGTCGTCCATCAGCCAGTTGCGCCACGAGCTTCACGATGAGGCCGGCCGCTCCCGGCACCGTGTTGATTGCCTCTACCGCCACCACGTTCCGTCCCGGCACGAGCATGGCGGCCACGTCAAACCGCTTCGCCCGATGCCACGCGTTCGGGTCCGGCTCGCTCTCGCCGGCGAGCTTGCCGTTGATATAGAACGTGTACAGGTTGTCCGCGGCACAAATCACTTCCGCTGACTTGACCTGCGCCTTCTCCGGCAACACAAACGTCCCGCGGAAATAGTTCGCGCCGCCGGGAAAACTCTGGGTCATCGGCATCGGCTCTTGCGAAAACCAAATCCACTTCGCGCCCTCAAAACCGACGGGCTGCGCTGGCCCGACTGCCAGCAGACTCAGAGTCATCACACTCATCGCCACGACAACCATCGTCTTTTTCCTCATTGAGCCAGTCCTTTGCTCTCTTTTGTTACCAGAACCGCCGCTAGAACACCTTCCCAAAGTCGCGTTGCTGCGGCACTGCCTTGCCGCCGGGCATATCCATGCGCGGCCGGGCTTCGAGTGCGGCTTTGCCGGCGACGATCGCCTCTAGCATCGCGCGATAGCGCGGGTCGCTGGTGTTTGTGAACACCGGCGCGTCCTGGCCGCGACGTTTGCCGGTGACGCCAAGTCCGCCGGCTTCCTTGCTGAGATGCGCGTTCAATAGCCGGCTGAACTCCGGCCGTGTGAGATTGATCTTCGCGTTGTATTCGTGGCCGTGGCCGAGCCTGTCCCTGCCGTCACGAGCGATCGGCCTGTGACAAGCAATGCAGCCGCTCTCAGCAAAAGTTTTCTCCAGCCGCTCCATCCACGGCTCCAGCCGCAATGGGCCGCGCTTGTCGCCCTCGCAAAAGGTCCACGGGTCGCGCCCGCCCATCGTATGCGGGCGGCTCATGTCCCACGTCGCGTAATATTGTGCGTTGGAATCAATCCACGCGTAGATGCGTCGGCGGCTTTCATCATCCATCGCCACGCGACCGCCGTGACCGCTCTCGATTAAGTGAGTGAGCTTGCTGACGGCCGAGCCAGTCTTCAGCGCCGGGAAAACGCCGGTGGGGCCGGGATTGATGAAGTAGTGCTCCACCCAGTTGCGCACGACCAGCGACTCGTAGGACATGTTGAAAAACCGCGTTATGTCGCCGGAGAGATCGAGGTTGGCGGCGGGCGCGCGGCCCTCGTGGCATTTCACGCAGTAACGGTCAAGCACCGGCTGTACGTGGCGGACGTAATCGAACGGCCCCGTGCCCCAGGGCGGCGGGCGGATCGTGTCGGGCGCACGCTGCCAGCGAGCGGCCTTGAGCGGCTGCAACGGCGGCGCGGCCTGGCGGTTGTCGTGGCAGCCGGCGCAACCAACCTCCTCGCCGGTGGTGATCTGTGTCACCGACCCCATCCGCTGCACTTCCCTGCCGTCCTTGTCGAGCGCGATGAAATACAGTTCGCAGTTCGACGGCGCACGGAAATACACCGAGCCGTCGTCATACACCGGTACGCTGCCGAGATTCTCCTTCACGTAGTAGCTGCCGTGGCCGATGATGGGATAGTGGTCATGGTAACGTGGCCCTTCTGTGTTCCATTTCTTCGGCAACACCCGGACTACGCGCAGTTCCTTTACTTGTCCACGCTGGACGCCCTGCTCCGACAAGCCGCGGTAGATGTCTTGCACGAAGAATGTTCCCTCGCCGCTCTCCGTCGGCACCTGGCCGACGATGACCGATGGTTTTGCGCGCGCGGCCAACGGCACGGCGCTGAAGCAGGAGAGTTTCTCGTCCTCGATCAGCACGCCGCCGATACCAAAGTAGTCGAGCAGGTAGATGCGGTGTCGCAGCGCGTTGCGGTCGCCGGCGTAGGAGACCAGAAAGCGTTTGCCATCGATCGGCATCGGATCGGCGTAGGCTTCGGGGAAGAAGATGTCACCGGGGTGCCAATTACGATCCTGCCAGTCGCGGCCTTGCGTGATCTCGTAGCTCGTCGCGCGGGTGATCTGCGTCATCGCCGCTGGATTCTCGACGCCGAGGCTGCGGTCCACCGTCGCGACGTCCGCCACCGGCGGCAAATGATGGCCAGCCATCGTAATGAGCACCTTGCCTGTGCCGGGAATCGGCTTTGCGCCGTAGCGCGAGTTCGGGATGGTGATGGTGTTGCCGTAGTAGAGCTTCAGTTGCCGGCCGTCGGGATTGATCGTCCAGAGTCCCTGCCACGAGAAGATATTCTTGTCCTGATACTCCCAGCGCGTGCAGACGATCGAACCGTCGGGCAGGATGGCGGGCGCGTTGCTGCAAAGCGTTGTGAAATCAATCCGCCGCAGGTTCGAGCCGGTGGCGTCCATGATGTGCAGCGCGCACGCCAGAAAATCCTGGCACAGCGAATACGACTCCACGCGCGACGAGCAGAACACAATCCGGCCGTCGGGATAGTAGACGGGGTTGAAGTCGTGGAACTTCCCGTCGGTGAGCCGTCGCAATCCGCTGCCGTCATTGCCGGTCTCCCAGACACTAAAAGGGTCGTCGTTCTGCTCCTTGTAGCTCATCAACAGCCGCTTGCCGTCGTAGGATGGACTTAGATCCCAGACGAAACCTTCCTTCGTCTCCAGCAACACGCGATGCCCCTTCGCCGCGTCGTTCGGGTCAAACACGCAAACCATCGAGCCGCGGCCGGTGCGATGAGAGAACATCGTGCCATTGGTGCCACGCAAGCCGTGTTCACTGCGTTTGACGAATGCGATGGGCGGCAGCCCATGCCGGTTCCGCGCGTCCACCTCGCGCACGAGGTTCTCGAAGCGGCCGAGAAGCTTCAGCGCTGCGTCCGGCCCCGCCAGTGAACCGGCAGCGCCAAGTTCACGCAGGAAACTCGCATACGGTTCCTCCGTCGCATCGTTCAATCGCGCCTGAAGCCGCGCCGCAAACGCCGTCGCGTCCGGACGCGCCAGCCATGCGGCAAAATCGTGGCCGTTGATGTTGATGAAGCTTGTCGTTGCCGCTGGGAAATCGCGCAGCAGTTCCTTGCGCAGTTTTTCGGCTGCGCCTTTACGGCGCTCTGGTTGGTGGTCAAACTCCGCAAACACCGCGCTCGTCGCCGTCATCGTCTCAGCCCACGAAGCCTTCCTCGTATAGGTTGGGAGGGAAACACTTGCCGGCGCTGCCGCCTCGGTCTGGAGATGAACCACCAGCGCAGCGCAGGCGAGACCAAACCAGATGGGGAGTCGGTGGCGCACGCGTCTTATGGATTCCTCGAACCCGCCGGCCGTTCCTCGAACGGGACAGTCACATCGAGATCGTCCAGCACCGTCACGCGATGGATGGTGCCGGCCAGCTTCGGGTCGTGCCAACTCCAGAGCAGCTTGCCGTCAGGCGCGAACATTAACACCTGATGCCCCTTCTCGCTATCCTGCGCGCCGTGACCGGTCCAGTTGGCGACGACGATCCGGCCATCCTTCAGCGGGTGCATGGCACCAAAGAAAAGGAAACCAAGCCCCGCTGGACCAGGCTTGCCGCCCCAACGCTTGAGTTCCTTGCCGCTCGCGTCGAGTTCCACGATGAACGCGCCGTAGCCACCCGCCGCCAGCCAGTGACCGTCCGGCTTCTCAAGGACCTCGTAGAAATGTCCGCCATCCTTGATCTCGATCTTGCGCAGGATTTTGCCATCGAGGCTGCCTTCGATGATGAGCGTCTTGTTCGCGCCGAAGAGCAGCGTTCCCCGGCTGCTCAGCCGGAACAACCGCAGCGTGTTCAAGCCGGCAAACGTCGCCGTGCGCAGCGGCTTGTTGGCCTTGTCCAGTTCGTGAAAAACGATGGCGGTCGTCTTGTCCGCGTTCCGCTTGTTGCAGCCGACGATCGTGCGACCGTCGGCCAGCCGCCGCACCGACTCGCTGCCCGCCAGGCTCGCGTCGCGAAACTCCGCCACCTGCCGGCGCGTGTCCCAATCATACTCGCAGAAGCCGGAGTCGCTGCTGACCATCAGCCGCCGGTTGCCGATGAGCTGCACGTCGCGGTAACGCTTCGGAAAAACGATCTCCCAACTCTTCGACGCGTCGTCGAGGTCCACGTAGTGCACGCGGCTCCGCGACTCGTCCATCAACAGCATCTTGTGCGGACGAGCTTCACCGGCAATCGCCACGAGGCTGGCAAGTGCGGTCAGCCCTATCAGGGTCTTTCGAATCACAAGATGCAACCGCTCGATCATTGTTACCCGTTACACGCCGCTAAAGATTCCCATTCAACTTGAACGCGGCTCCTTCTGTTCCATTTTCATTATGAACAGCCAGGGACGCATGCTGTGTCCAAACTAACACGATGATACAGTTGATTCTATCTGTATTTCCTCAAGAACTGCTTGTATTCTACGGGCATGGCTCGTTTTGACCCCTCGCGCCCGGATTTCATGCCCTACGGACTCCGTTGCGTCCGCTGGACTCCCATGGTGATGAAACGCTACGACCGGCACAACGAGATAGAACTGATCTATCTCGAAAGGGGATCTCTTACACAACTCCTGGCGGGCCGAAAAGTGGTGGTCCAGGCAAGGCAGTTGAACATCTTCTGGGCGGCCACGCCCCACCAAACGATCCACTTTGAAGGACTTGATGATTTTTTTGTGGCCACCATCCCGCTGGACTGGTTTCTCCAGTGCAAATTCCCGGACCTC
The DNA here is from genome assembly GCA_016235595.1 of Verrucomicrobiota bacterium. GTDB lineage: Bacteria > Verrucomicrobiota > Verrucomicrobiia > CAIQCK01 > CAIQCK01 > CAIQCK01. The sequence continues at coordinate 29,744 of JACRJX010000020.1, read as the reverse complement.
TTTGTGCAAGCGCTCCTTCACGGCCAACTCGTATGCGAACCCAATCCGCAGGAAGCGCGTTTTGACCAGGCACTGTTCCAACGATGGCTTGATGATCTGCGGACTGACAGGCCGGAACTGAAAAAGATCGTCCTTCTCGAGATGGAAGCGCGACTGCGGCGGCTCGCCTATTCAGTTCTCAAAGACGCGCCCTCGCTGCGGAAGAAAACTTCACGGCAGGTTTCGCTTCGCGGAGGGGACTTGAGCAAGGTCGAACAGATGGCGGCTTACATTGCCCAGCACTATACCGAATCGCTTGCGGTGGAGGATATCAGCCGCAGTGTGGGATTGCACCCCAATTACGCCATGAGCCTTTTCAAAACAACTTTCGGCACAACCCTCATCACTTATTTGACGGAATTGCGGCTTTCGCATGCTCAACGGCTGCTAACCATGACGGATGACACCGTCCTGGATATTGCATTGGACTCCGGCTTCAACTCCATCAGCCGATTCAACACCGCATTCAAGGCAAACTGCGGTTGTTCTCCGCGCCAGTATCGCCACACAAATCAGATCAAGACGTGACGCGCCTCGGTTCTGGCTCAATACGGATTGAGCATGTCCTTCACCTGCTTCGTGCCCCAGATGTTGACCTCCTCGATCACACAGTTGTCCGGCACGTCCACGCAGTGCACCAGTGTCCGCGCAAAGTCCGCCGCGTCCGGGTAGCCCTCCTGCCAACTATCGTCCAGCTTCGCTGCCGCGCAGAAGTTCGTTTTTGCCGCGCCCGGCACGAAGCTCGCCGCCTTGCCGCCCCACTCCGCCATCTCGCGGTGCAGACAACGCGTGAAGCCGACCATCCCGTCCTTCGCCGCCGTGTAAACCGCCCAGTTCGCCCACGCATGATACGCGCAACCGCTCGAGACATTTACAATCAGGCCGCGCCCGCGTGGACGCATCACGCGCACCGCCTCGCGGCAGCCAATGATGACGGAGGCGATGTTCACGTCCAGCACCTGTCGAATCTCCTCGTCGGTCATATCCTGCACCGGCGCGATCTTCACGCCCGCGCCGTGATTGTTGATGAGCACATCCAGCCCGCCAAACCGGTCAACCACCGTCACCATCAGCCGCTTCCAATCCGCCGACGATGTTGCGTCCGCCTGCACCGCCAGCAACCGCTTCCCGCCGCCGAGCGATTTCTCCGCCGTTTTCAACCGCTTGGCGTCGCGGCCTGTGATGATGACTTTCGCGCCCATCTCCAGCAGCAGCCGCGCCGATTCCAGCCCGAAGCCGCTTGAACCGCCCGTGATGATGATGACCTTGTTCTCGACGTAGTGTTTCATGTCAAAGCTCCTGAATCTTCTTCGTGTGATGCCGCGACTCGTTACGGCAGCGGGCATGTTTTGTAATCCATCCGTCCCCGCCCTGCCAGCGCGGATTTCGAGGGAGTGGAAACGGCCGCCTCACGCAAAGACGCCAAGCCGCAAAGAGAAGACATCTTTCCCCACCCTACGCGTCTTTGCGCCATTTCAGTGGGATGCGCGACCGCGGTTCCGCCGACGGATGAAAAAGATCGCGCCGCTTCCAGCAAGGACCAGCCACGCCGTGCCCGGTTCGGGAACCAGATACTGGTCCACTTGAGTAGCGCCCGCCACGTAGAAGCCTTGCCCGGCGCCCACGACGAATTCTGACAGGCCGACGATGCTGGAGCTGTTGGTCGGGTAATACCAATCGTAGCTGTAGCCAAGCCCTGACCAAGGGAAGGCGTTGTTGCCGACATAGATTGTGGCCTGCCGGTTGGTGAACCACTGAAAATAACTTTCTCCGTAGTTCGTCAGAAACCAGGATGGTCCATTGGTATCGTGACCAGTCCAACTGGTGTCCGTCCAGGTGTCAGTGAGGGTCCAATTGATTGCTGGACGAAAGAGAGAATCCTCAGGCACCCAAAGCTCCACCGCCCAAATGTGCGAGCCGCTGTTGGTCATGCCCAGCGCCATTTCTCCCCGCATCGTGGCGCCGGTCAAACCGGCTGAAAACTCACCGGTCCGGGCATTCAGGTAATTCTTCAGTTCCGGCTGGAAAGTAACCCACGATTCATGGCCCACCGTGTTGGTCATCAAGCCTCCGACATGGGGCTGGTAAAAACTCGTCCAAACATAATCGCTCATCAGACTGACCACGCTGAAACATGTCGTGCTATTGGTGGTGATCTTGGTGGCGTAGGAAGAAGTCAACAACCCAGTGTCCCACGGCAGGGTTGTGAACTGGCTGGCGCGCGTAATGGCATCCTGATAGGTGTCCCCGGCTGCGGGAAATGTTCCTGCGGCAAGAAACATCAAGCCGGCTACCCACGTGCTGATCCACCAGACAATCCCGCTCTTGCCTGACCGACCCCGCACTGTGCCGGCGGCGGCCACCAGCCGCGTGCCCTGGCTCTGGTCTCGGATATCGTTCCGTTTCCCAGTCACAGGATTACCTGTAATCCATCCGCCCCCGCCATGCCAGCGCGGATTTCGAGGAAACTCGTGACGGCTGGCGTCTCGCAACGGGCGTAGATCGGCCGGGAGATTCCGCCTGCCCCAGTCCTCGCCGCGAAGTATTCGCACTTGCATCAGGCGCGGGCGATGCGACATTACGGCTGAAGTTCGATACAGCCATGCAAACCGACGCACTGGCGACAACGAGAACGTCGTTGAAAGGCGACGCGGGTGGATTATACGCTGGCGCAACCCTCCGGTCGGTTCGTCGCCTTGGCGTGAACCCCGCCGGGATGCTCCGTGAAATCTGTGCACTCTGTGTTGTCGCCCTTCTTGGTCTTTCCGATGCACCTTCTTCGGCGGCGGACAACTCCGGCAACGCCCCAAGTGTAACGCCCCAGGCAAAGACCACCCAAGCGGTCGCCCCAACGCGGAACCGGAACATCAAGATCCTGTGCAGCCAGACGAGAGTCGAAAAGGATGGTTCATCAGGGTTTGCCGGGCTGGGGTTCGATCCTTGGATGGCCTATTTCTTCAAGACTTGCGAAAGCCAGTTGAATGCGGAGGGGAAGAGCGACGGCAACACATTCAAACTTGCGATAGAGCCGGAGCCGGGCGCCGCCAGCGGTCCGGATTTCAAGTTCTTCTATCGCATGGACGACGCCAAAGGCACCGCCACTCTGCGCATGACCGACAAGGATGGCGCCTTGATCCATGAGTTCAACACGACCAAATCCTATGGTCTCGATTCCAAGGTTGCGGACATCTACGCCGACCTGAATCACCAAGCCTACTTGTGGATTCGCAACGGCGGGCGTCAAAGCGGATCGAAGTGAACACCCCAGCCTTCCTTCTTATACCCCACCATGAATACCACCCTGCGCTCAACGCTTGGAATCTGTGCTCTCTGCGTCGCAATCCTCCTCGGCGCCAGCGCGGGAGCCTTGTGGGCCGCGGATAGCGGCGCAAACGCGGCCGGAGATGTCGCGCCGGTTCGGAACAAGAACTTCCGCATTCTGTTCGAACGGACGATCATCACGAAGAAGGGACGGGCAACGGATTCGTTGGATTCCTTTTGGGAGAGTTGGTTCCAGGGAACCAGCGAAGGGGATTTGAACAAATCGGGGAAAAGCGACGGGAACGCCTTCAAACTGTTCACAAAGTCTGACAAACCAACGGACATTGATTTTCGGTTCTGTTACCTGTCCGATCACACCAAGGGCACAGTCAATCTGCGCGTGAGTGACAAAGAGGGCGGCTTCATCTGTGAATTCAAGGGCGTTACGGACTATCCCGACGAGGATGTTCTGAATAAGATGAAAGCCAGTGATTGGGACAAACTCCATTTTCGCATCTACGGCGACCTGAATCGTCAGGCCTACGACTGGATTCGCAACGGCGCGCGCAAGAAGTGAAGGGCTTCGGGCGAAGCCTCGGCCAAGCCATCCAGGCCAGCTCACCAGTGTCCATCCGCGGTTTTGCCCCTGCCTCTCCCCGCGAATGATCTTGATCTTCTGCCGAAGCTGATCGATCCGATCCTCTGTGCCACGAAAAACCAAAAAGCCCGTTTCCTACGCCCAACAACCGGAACGCATCGGCGTCCCGACCACCGGCAACCCGCTCGACGGCCTCGTGGTCAGGGATCCGGAACTCACCGCAGAGGCGCAGAGTTCGCAGAGAACAGAAAAAGAACACTCCCCATCCTCCGCGCCCTCCGCGTCTCCGCGGTGCGACACCGTTCTTTCCCCCGTCTTCCGCGACGACGCCCACGGCATCTTCCTCTACCACGGCCGGGGGCGGCAAATGCGCCCAAACATTCGCTAGACAAATCCGGCGGGCTGCGGCGTCAATATGCAGAACATGCCTGCCGACACCGAACTCGAACGCCTTTACGACAGCCATGCGCAGGCGCTGTTCGCGTTCCTGTTGAACTTCACGCGCAACGAAGCCGATACGCGCGACGTGTTGCAGGAACTCTTCCTCAAGCTGGCGCGGCAACCGGCCCTGCTGGACGGCGTGCGGGACGAGCGGGCGTTCCTGATTCGCCTGGCGCACAATGCCGCCATTGACCTGATGCGCCGCCGCACGACTCGGCGGAGGAACTGCGACCAGCTTGCCGCGGAATCCCTCCAGCTTTTCGAATCAGCCGTGTCGCCGGACGAGCAGGCGTTTCGCGACACGCTGACGGCGGCGCTTGGCGAACTGCCACCGGACCAACGCGCCGTGGCACACCTGAAACTGTGGGAGGGGTGGACGTTCGAGGAGATTTCCGAACGGCTCGGCATCTCCCCCAACACTGCCGCCAGCCGTTACCGCTATGCGATAGACAAATTGCGCGAGCGGCTGCGTCCTATCTACGAGGAACTCAAATGAGCAACGACGACTTTGAGAAGAAACTGGGGCGGCAGCCGATGCGCGCCGTTCCCGCTGAATGGCGCGCGCAAATCCTGCGCGAAGCTACAGCAGCGGTCTCCGACCGCCGAAGCCCGGCGCAATGCGAACCGCGGCCGGAGACCGCCGCCACAGCTTGGTGGCATGAGTGGCTCTGGCCGCGTCCGATGGCGTGGGCCTCTCTGGCGGCGGCATGGGTAATCATTGCGATACTCCACGCTGCAACGCCGGCGGCGCCGCTCGTCGCGCAGCAACCACCGCCTTCCCGCGAGACGATGCAGCGCGTTGCGGAACAACGCCGCGAGCTTGCAAGACTCCTCGACTTCCCTGCCGAAACAGCCACTCCGCAGAGGTCGAAGCCGTCAGAACCCCGCAGCGAACTTGCCGGGCCACCCGTCAACGCGTAACGGCGCAGGCCAGCCAAAAGGAGAAATGTCATGAACTCCCCAATCAAATCCAAAGCCGCCAAGTGGGCTATCAGGCTGCTCTTCACTCTCGCATGCCTCGTGACGTTATTCGTCCTCTTTCACGTGGAGGAGAACTGGCGCGGCGAGAGGGATTGGCTCGCCTACAAGCAGCAGATGGAAGCCAGGGGCGAGAAGTTTGACCTGGCCGCTTTCACGCCGCCGCGCGTTCCTGACGACCAGAACTTCGCCATGACGCCATTCTTTGCGCCGCTGTTTAATTTCGAGCCGGGAACACAGAAGCAACGCGACACCAACGCGGTCAAACGCATCCAGGATTTTGCCTCCGCGCTGCCAAATGCGCCGAAGCCCTACTCGTGGGCAATGGGAAAGCGCGCAGACCTTGCCCAACGGCTGGCAGCATTCCAGAAACCCACCGACACATCGGCCAAGTCCACCACAACACAAGCCGCTGTTGAGACCACGCAAACGAAAGCGGCAGCTGCAATATTGGAGAAGCTGAACGAATACAATCCCGTCCTCGATGAACTGCGCGCAGCCAGCCGGCGGCCGCACTGCCGCTTCAACATCAGTTACGATGTTGAGAATCCCGTGACCATCCTGTTGCCGCATCTGACCGTGGTAAGGCGCATCTGCGTCGTGCTGCAACTCCGCGCGCTGGCCAGGCTCGCGTCAGGCCAGACGGACTCGGCCTTCGACGACGTCAACTTCATGTTCTACCTCAGCGATACCACCGGCAACGAGCCGACGCTGGTGTCCCATCTTGTGCGCATCGCCAACCTCAACATGGCCGTGCAGGTCATCTGGGAAGGGCTGGCTGACCACCGCTGGTCGGATGCGCAATTGCAGGCGCTGCAAAAGAAACTGCAAAGCTTCGACCTGCTTGCCGATTACAAACGAGCGCTGCAGGGGGAACGCGCCGGCTTCGGCAACGGAACGATCGAGTATTTGATCAAAGCATCCAACAGAGACGCACTGTTTTCCATGACGAGCGGCCAGTCGTCTCGTGCCAGAAACATGATGCTGGGCTTGATCCCTCGTGGTTGGATTCGCATGGAACAACTCAACTACAACCGGATTTTCGAGGACACGATCTTCCCGACCTTCGACGTCGCGGCAAAGCGGATTCACCCGAAGATCATAATCAAGAATACGGAGGCTTTCGAAGACTCCGTAAAGATTCCTTTTCAAGCAGTCTTCCAGCATCGCGTCTTGCTGCACCTGCTCTGCCCCGCGGTTGACGCGTGTTCGCTGAGATACTCCAACGCGCAGACGATGGTTGATGAGGCAATGGCTGCCTGTGCGTTGGAACGTCACCGTCTCGCCAACGGCCAGTTCCCGGACAAACTCGACGCGCTCGTGCCGCGCTTCATGGCCGCCCTGCCCCACGACATCATCACCGGCGAACCGCTAAAGTATCGCAAAAACGGAGACGGTTTTGTACTCTACTCCGTCGGCTGGAACGAAAAAGACGATGGTGGCGTGCCTGGCATGATCCAAGACAAGTCTTCCCGCGTCGATCTACAGAAAGGCGACTGGGTCTGGCAGTGTCCGGCCAGGAAATGAGAAGAACTCAAAATGTGCGCTGATGACTCCGGGAAGAAATCAAAGGCACCACTCGTCGTACAACAACCCTCCCCCTCCCCAGCCACGGCCAAAGCCGCCAAGTGGCCGGTTCGGCTGCTCATCGCGCTCGCCTGTCTGGTAGTGTTGTTCGCCCTTTTCCACGTGGAAGAGAACTGGCGCGGCGAGAGGGATTGGCTCGCCTACAAACAACAGATGGAAGCCAGGGGCGAGAAACTCGATTTGGCTTCATATATCCCTCCACGCGTGCCGGACGACCAGAACTTCGCCATGACGCCTTTCCTGGCGCCGCTGTTTAATTTCGATCCGGCCACCGGCCAACCTCGCAAGACAGAGGCGCTGAAACGGACACAGTCATTCGCAGATTCCCTGCCCATAGGCGGACCCAGCGGAAGAGCCATCGGCCGGTGCACAGACCTCGTCGCGTGGAAGGAAGCGATGCAGAAGCCCGTGGACAAAGACAACCCGATCACGGTCCGGCAAAAAGCGCGCACAACGCAGGAGCGTGCCGCTGCCGCACCCGCAGTATTGGCCGCGTTGAAGCAATACGAGCCGGTGATCGAAGAGCTTCGCGCAGCCAGCCAAAGGCCACACTGCCGCTTCAATCTGCCTTATGAAGCGGAGAATCCGATGATGATTCAAACGCCAAGCTCGGGAACATTCATGACAGTCTGCCGGGTTGTGGCGCTTCGGGCGTCGGCGGAACTCGCGCTGGGCCAGACTGAACAGGCCCTCGCGGACCTGAAGCTGGTCTTTCACATCGCTGACACTACGCAAAATGATTTTCTCACTGGTTACCTGGTTGCCACCACAGAACGCGATACAGCGCTGCAACTCGTCTGGGAAGGACTGGCGAATCACCAATGGTCCGACGCACAGCTTCAAACATTGCAGGCGAAGCTGCAAAGCATGGATTGCCTGCGCCACAGCTATCGCGCGTTGAAGGTGGAGCAGGCATTTTCTGGCAATGCCATCTTCGACTATCTGAAGAAGCAGGCGCCCGGGGAGGTGTTGAACACGCTGCTGTTCACGAGCGCCTTCACTTCGTTGGAAACAGAAACACGGTCCCCCTGGTCGGTTGTCATCTGCCACATGGCCCCACGCGGCTGGATCCAGTTCGAGCAACTCAATTACAACCGTTGCTTTGAAGAACAGTTGTTCCCGGTCTTTGATATGGCCGCCCGGCGGATTTACCCGCAGCGCGCCAGGCAAAGCGAGCAAGCATTCACTGAGACCGGCATCTCCTGTGTCTGGCGGCACCGGGTTATGACTCAAATGCTTCTGCCCGTTGTCGCCTCGATTGCCAGGAGAAGCGCCTCAGCGCAAACTTCCGCAGACGAGGCAGCGCTCGCCTGCGCATTGGAACGATACCGGCTCGCGAACGGCAGGTTTCCCGACTCGCTCACTGCGCTCGCGCCGGCTTTCATCACGAAGCTGCCCCACGACATCATCACCGGCGAACCGCTGAAGTATCGCAAAGACGGAGACGGCTTCGTCCTCTACTCGGTCGGCTGGAATGAGAAAGACGATGGCGGCGTCACCGGCAACTGGCGCGACTTCGAGCAAGGCGACTGGGTCTGGCAGTGCCCGGCGAAGAAATGATCCGCGAGCCGGCCTACACCTTCCACGGGCCGCGGTAGTCGCGCGTGAGCCACTTCGGATTGCCGGTGCCCTTCACAAAGACGAACTTCTTCGGGTCCCACTTGAGCTTCTGACCGTAGTAATAGCTCAGGTTCATCAGGTGGCAGCAGATGGCCGAATGAGCGCCCACGATCTCGCTGGTGATCGGCTTCTTGCGGGATTTCACACAGTCCAGGAAATCACCAAGGTGGCTCTTGCTCTCGTAGAGTTTGATCTTCGCCTTTTGCAGGAACTGGCGCTCGGCGATCTGCACCTGCGCCATGCAGGAGGTCTTCTTGTCCGCTTCGCTGTTCTTGTTGCCAGTGTAGGAGGCGATCATCTCATTGCCGCGCTTCATGGTGAACTTGCCGCGGTTGACCTGCACCTCGCCCCCAGTGCCGAAGAAGTGGACGCCGAAACCATCCTTGTGCTCCACCGTGATGCCGTTGGCATAGACCAGTTTTGCGCCGCGTTTGGCGTCGGGCGTCGCCGGTGGTAACACCTCCACCGGGCCGCTGTTGTCCATGCCCAGGCCCCATTGCGCGATGTCGAGATGGTGCGCGCCCCAGTCCGTGACCATGCCGCCGCCGAATTCGCGGTATTTGCGCCACGCGGGGAAATGGTCGTGCATGCCACGAGGACTGAGCACGGAGTTGTAAGGACGCACCTCCGCCGGGCCGAGCCAGAAGTTCCAATCCAGCCCCGGCTCCATCGCCTCCTCCGGCAGATCGCAGGGGATGGCCGGATCGCCAAACTGACACTCCACATGCGTGATCTTGCCAATGGCGCCGTTCCGCACCAGCTCGCACGCGATGCGAAACTCCTTGCTCGACCGCTGCATCGAGCCGGTCTGGAGCACCCGCTTGGTGGCGGTCACCGCGCGCATCACCGCCACCGCTTCGTGGATATTGTGCGTCAGCGGCTTCTCGCAATACACGTCCTTGCCCGCGCGCAAGGCCGCCAGCGTGATGATCGTGTGCCAATGATCCGGCGTCGCGATGCAGACCGCGTCAATGTCCTTGCGCCCGATGATTTCGCGGAAGTCGCTGTAGGCCGCGCAACCGCCCGCGCCACCCTTCAGTTCCGGCCGCTGGGCATAATAGTCGTCCACGCGCTTCTTTGCGTTCTCGCGGCGGGTGGTGTCCACGTCGCAAACGGCCAGCACCTGCGTGTCCTGACCGAGGAACCCTCCCAACAGACTGCGCGATTGCTTGCCCATGCCGATGAAGCCCATGGTCAGCTTCGAGCTGGGCTTGGTCTCCGCCGCCCAGATGTGCGAGGGGAGAATGAACGGCATAACAGTGGTGGAGGCGGCAATCTGCTTGAGAAAAGTTCGGCGGCTGGTCTGCATGATGTTTTCCTTCCGGTTGAAACTCAATGGCTTATAAAAACGTCGCGCGAGCCTAGGTCGCGTGCCGCGACAACTCAAGAGGAAATCGGTTCACCCCCATCATCTGATTCACCCCCAAAATGGCTCTGGGAAACGCGTAAAAAGGGTCAAAAACGGCTAAGAAAGGCGTCACGGCGCCGATGGTAGTGCTTTGCGTACAGGATGTTACACGATTGTAACCTGGCAGGCTTGCATTCGGCGGTTTTCCAGATATGCTTGTCCGTCTTTACCCGGTTCATTAGAGGGAACCGATGACTAAGGATAAGTAGATTTGCAGATTATGACCAAAGAAAGAACAGAGAAAATGAACAACCTGAATCCAACAACGAGGGATTCGAAGCGCGCCAAGCGAGTCAAGTCGAGCCGCAAGCCACAAGCTGAACATGATACGGAGCAGTGGCTGCGGTCCATCGAACACAGCTTGATCTGCCAGCGCGCGAGAGAGATTTTCGTAGAACGCGGCTCCAAACCCGGCCAAGACCTCGATAACTGGCTCAAGGCCGAGGCAGAAGTGAAGCGAACGCTTGAAGAAGCCGAACAGGCTGTAAGCTCTCATTTTATCGCGGACAGTTCGGAACTGAACGGAAATAACTGAGGAAAACCGACATGATTCATCTGACACACGAGCAGATCGCCAAGCGGGCCTACGAGGTTTATCTTCGCTCCAGCTCTTTGCCGGGACGCGACGAGGAGAACTGGCTCGCCGCAGAGATCGAACTGAAGCGCGATATCGAAGCCGCCCACGCAGTCACCACACCCAAGCCGAATGGCCACTCTTCGATTCAGCCGCAGGTGAAGGTGCAAGCGCCGCCACCGTTGATCAAGCCGGTTCCACCCATCGTGGTGAAGCCGACTGTGAGCGCCACGGCCTGCGGTTGCACGCCGCCACCGGTTGCGAAGGCCAAGCTGAATGGCCCCCCTTCGCTTCAGCCGCGGGTGAAGGTACAAGCGCCGCCACCGTTGGTCGCGCCGGTTCCACCCGTCGTGGTGAAGCCAACTGTGAGCACCACTGCCTGCGGTTGCACGCCGCCACCGGCTCCAAAAGCGAAGCTGGTGCCGCGCGTCCGCAAGACCAAGGCACGGCAGTAACGAGCCGCAAGCGCAGCCTTTCAGGCTGACGGGCAAACCTCACGCAAGGACGGCGCGCTTTCGAGCGCGCGACGGGTGGGGTGTAGCCATGCGTCGGCGACGAATCCAATTCGTCTACGACTCCGGGCTATCGCTCTCCCCTGCCTTGACCACGGTCTCCACGGTGACTTCGCCCGCCTTGAAGTGGAACCGCTCCAGCGTTGCGCCGTCGAGGCCGAGTTGGACCAACGCCTCCACGTCGAGACCGGACTCAGCCTGCGCCACGCTGTCGAGTTCCGAAAAGATCACCGGATGCTTCGGCATGAACAAGGGACAGCAATCCTCGAATTTCTGCGACGATGTCTCGCAGGTGCCAAGCCGCCTCGCCATCGCGATGATCTCCTCCTTGTCGAAGCCAATGAGCGGCCGGTAGAGCGGCAGATGCGCAACCTCGCCCACCGTTCGCAGATTGTGCAACGTCTGCGACGCGACCTGCGCAAGGCTGTCGCCGGTGACCAGGCCGAGGCATCTCTTGCGCAACGCCAGCCGCTCCGCAATGCGCAGCATCATTCGCCGGTAAAGAATGATCCGGAACTCCGACGGCGCTTTCGCGACGATGTGCCGCTGGATCTCCTCGAACGGCACCAGCCACAACTGCGAGCCGAACTGCCACGGCGTCAACCGCCGCGCCAGTTCGCGAGCCACCGGCGCCGACGATTCCCCCGCGCGCTCCGGCGTCGCGTGGAAATGCGTGAAGTGGACCTTCGCGCCGCGCTTCATCATATACCACGCCGCCACCACCGAATCGAAGCCGCCGCTGAGCAGGCACATCAACCGCCCTGCCGTGCCGCTTGGCATTCCGCCCGGCCCCTGCAACTTGTCCACCGCCACGAGCACCACCCCGCTGGTGATCTCCACCAAACACGTCCGTTCTGGCGCGTCGAGGTTCACCTTCACCTGCGGTCCAAACTTCTCACGCGCCCGCTCCATCAACATCCCGCCGAGCTTGCGCTCCACCTCCAGCGAGTTCATCGGGTAATTCTTGTCCGCCCGCTTCACGCGCACCGCAAACGACCCGAACGCCCGTTCGCCCAACATCCCCCACGCCACGTCAGCGATCTCGGCCAGTTCGCGCCCCGCCTCGCGCGCGACGGCAAGGTTGGCAACGCCGAACACGCGTTGGATGCGCTCGATGACCGGCTCCACCGGCGCGTCGTCCTTCAACCAGACCGCAATGCGTCCGTCGGGATGCACGATGCGATCCACCGGCAGTCCCTCCAATGCCGCCGCCAGGTTTTCCTTCAGCCGGCCAACGAAGAAACCGCGGTTGCCCGCCTTGAGGGCGATCTCGTGATAATGAATGAGTAACGCTTGTCGCATCGCCATCATCATTCACTCCACCGCCGCCAACGGCAAGCGAAGTTTGCGCGCAATGTAATTTTTCGGGTGCTTTCATGCCTTTCAAGGTGGTAAGAATACCCCCGCTATGAACAAGAACATCTCCCGCCCCGGTCTCTCTCTTCATCGTCGCGATTTTCTCCGCTCGACCGCTGCGCTCGCCGCGGCGTTCGGTGCGCCGTATATCATGCCGTCGTCCGTCTTCGGCAATAACTCACCAAGCAACCGCATCAATCTCGCCATCATCGGCTGCGGCAACCAAAGCACCGTGGACATTCCCGAGTGGCTCAAGAATGACGATTGTCAGATCGTCACCGTCTGCGATGTCAACCGCGCCAGCCACGGCTACCGCGATGAGAAACAATTCCTTGGCCGCGAGCCGCAGCGCGACTTCATCAACAAGTTCTACGCCAAGAAGACCGGCAACGATTCGTTCAAGGGTTGCGACGCCTGCATTGATTTCCGCGAGGTGCTCGCCCGCAAGGACGTGGACGCCGTCGCCATCATCACGCCCGACCATTGGCACGCAGTGATGACGATCATGGCGGCGGAAGCTGGCAAGGACATCTATTGCCAGAAACCGCTCTCGCTCACCGTCCGCGACGGACAGGAGATGATCAAGGCCGTCCGCAAGCACAAGCGCGTTCTCCAGTGCGGCAGCCAGTGGCGTTCCAACGCCATGATGCGCCACGCGTGCGAACTGGTCCGCAATGGCCGCCTCGGCAAAATCAAGCGCATCGAGACATTCGTTGCCCTGAACAACTTCACCGGCCCTGGCCCTGGCTGGCAGCCGATGCCTGTGCCGGAGGGATTCGACTACAACTTCTGGCTCGGTCCCGCGCCACAAGCGCCGTATCACAAGGACCGCTGCTTCTATCGTTTCCGGTTCATCTTCGACTACTCCGGCGGCCAGACCACCAACTTCGGCCACCACTCCAACGGCATCGTCCAGTGGGCGCTGGGCGACGACGCCATGCCCGTCGAGTATGAGGACACGGGCGCCGAGTTCCCGCCGAAGGGCGACCTCTTCAACACACCGACCAAGATTTCCTTCCGCGCCCGCTACGCCAGCGGCGTCGAGCTGGATTGCCATACGGACAAGCGATCCTTCGGCGTGCGTTTCGAGGGCAGCGACGGCTGGCTGGAGATCAGCTCCCGCAAACTCCAAAGCAATCCCGAATCGCTCAAGGACTCCGTCATCGGCGAGAACGAGAAGCACCTCGGCGTCAGCAAGAACCATCAGCGCAACTTCCTCGATTGCGTGAAGTCGCGCAAAGACGGCGTCGAGCCGGTCGAGGCGGGTCATCGCACCTCAGCCCTTTGCCACCTCGGCAACATTGCGATGGTCCTGAAGCGCAAGATCAAGCTCGACCCGCAGACGGAGCAAATCGTCGGTGACGACGAGGCCAACAAAATGCTCAGCCGCCCGTTGCGCGGCCCGTGGCATTACTGATACTCTGACCGCATCCGATAACAGACATGGACAACTCGATGGTCACGCTTCTCAACACGCTCCTCGGCATCACTGTCGTTGTCACCGGTGTCGCGGCCCTCATCGGTTTGCGCACGCGAAAGGTGAAGAAGTTCAAAGGCCCGTTCGTCACGCGCACCCAGCCGAAGAATTTCGACTGGCTGCCGCCGCAGAACCTCGATGACGCGTCAGCCACCGGCAAAGTCTCCACCTTCCCCGAAACGCCAGCCGCTCCCGCTCCGGGCAAGACGACTGTCATGCTGCCGCCTCCCGCCGCTCAGGAACCATCGTCGTCGCCGTTCAAGGTTGTCGAGCCACTCGCAACGACCGTGGAACCACCCATCCAGCGAGTCGAGTTGCCCCATAAGACGACCGTGCTGGCTGATATCCCTGTCCCCGAACCCGTCGCTGCGCCCGAGCCATCGCCCGAACCGCCGCTCGTTCAACCTGAGTCCCCTGCTCCCGTCATTGTCGCAGAGGAAAAGGAACCCGTCGTCGTCGAAACGGCCAAGGTCGCGTCCGAACCTCCGGAGCCGGAGCCTTCTGCGCCCGCACCTTTCGCGCCCGAGCCGCCGCCTGTTCAACTCGAGTTCCCTGCCCCAGTCATTATCGCAGAAGAAAAGGAACCCGTCGTCGCCGAAACGGTCAAGGCTGCGTCTGAGCCTCCAGTGGCTGAGCCTGTAGCGCCAGAGCTTCCAACATTCGAACCTCCCGTGCCCGAGTCTCCAGCACCAGAGCCTTCAACACCCGAACCTCCAGTGCCCGTCGCTGCCGCGGCCGTCGAATCACAGGAACAACCCATCGTCTCCGAACCCGCCCCGCAGCCTGAGTCTCCCGCCCCTGCGCCCGCGCCAGCCGTTGCGGCTGATGCCGGGAACGTCCACAACTCCATCGACCAGATCGAGCAACGGCTCGAGTTCGCGCGCGAGATGGGCGACCGTCACAACGAAGCGGACGCGCTGGCCGCCCTCGGTGCCGCGCACCTGACCGCCAACGCCTTCCGCAAATCCATCGCCGCTCTCGAGCAGGCGCTGGCCATTTATCGCGAGCTGCACGACCGGCAGGGAGAAGCCGACGCCCTCGGCAATCTTGGCCTGGCCCACGAAGCGCACGGCGACCTCTTCGAGCCGATCGAACTCTTCGAGCAAGCCCTGCTCATCTACCGCGACATTGGCGACCGCCGCGGCGAGGCCAACGCGCTCTGGATTTCGTCCCTTACCTTCAACAAACTCGGCAACCGTTCCGCCGCCACCACCAACGCCGAGACCGCCCTGCGGATTTTCGAGGAACTCTCTGACCCCACCGCCGCCACCGTCCGCACCCAGCTCGACGATTGGCGCGCGGCAACGTAGCCCGCAAAACGCTCTAACCGCGCGAGCATGAAACTCGCATCCAAAATCCTCGCCGCAGTCGCTTTGCTGTTCTCGCTGTTCGTGGCATGGCAAGGCATGAACATCTGGAGGAGCTTTACCAAGGTGCAGCAGCAGATGGATGGCTCCGATTCATCGGGCATGATGGATTGCCTTGGGGCCGTCGTCGTCCTGATGCCGGTTATTGTAGTGATCGTCGTGTTGTGGAAAGCGTTTCGCGGCACAGGCGCCAACGCCAAGGCGGGAGGTCTTGAACCAAACGCGCCGAAGCGTTGACAGGTGCAACTCCAAGTGTCAGCCCCTGTCCCTTGAACCGACAGGGGCATGGTTTATAGCCATGCCTTTGGCACGTTTGACTGATGCTTCAGATCACACTTATTTTTCTCATCACAGCCGTTTACTTCGTCCCAGCTTTTGCGACGGTCCCTGACGCTGGCGGCTTCGCCTTCGCGGCCGCAGCGGCTTCGGTTGCGGTGAAGGCGCGATGGTAGATTTTCAGGCCGGCGATCTTGCCGGTGACCTGAAAGGCGGCATCCTTCGGCATGCCACTGTAGTGGCCCACCAGCAGGTCGCCGGACCATGGCAGGGTAACCGCGCTGCCGGCTTTCTCCGCCACCTGCACACCGTCCTGGAAAACGCGCGCGACGCGGCCATCATAGGTGCAGACGACGTGCATCCACTGCCCCGCCACCGGCTTGCCACCGTCGCAGTCGAATCCGCCGACATGCCATCGCCAACGGCCGCCGATGCGCTGGAGGAACCAGCCCGCTTGATTCCACAATCCGCAGCTCACTGGAATCGGCATCTGGCCCGCTGCCTCCATGTTCACCCACAACTCAACAGTGAGTGGCTTGGAAAGGTCGAACTGTTCGCGATGCGGAAACGCCACGTGGCCGCCGCGCGTCAAATCGAGCACACCGCCGGCAATGCGCGCGCCACCGCGAGCCTCGCCGATCATCTCTTCACCGCCGTCGAGCCGTCCGCGCATGTCCTTGTCGAACGCGGCGGTGAACACCGGCTCCTTCACAAGTCGCGCGGCGGCCACGGCAGCGGGCGTCGGCTCACCTTCGAGGCCGTGCTGACTGACGGCGCGCACGGTGTAGGCGTATTCCACCTGCGGTTCCGCCGTGCCATCCGTAAACCATGCGGAGCGGATCGGTTCGGCGGTGAGTTTGTCAAACTGCCTGGAGCCGGCTTTGGCGCGATAAACATTGTAGCTCAGCCCGCGGCCTGCCACGGATTGCCAACGCAATCGCACGCAGCCGGACGACGACGTGGCCGTGAAACCCGCCGGCGCGGACGGCGGCACAGGCGTCGGCACGTCGAGCGCGGCATAGACCGGCTGACTGCGCTGCGAGCCCCGGGTGAACACGATCGCGTAGTTCTGCCGCCCCGCCGTGGCCGACGTGTCCATAAAGCTGGCGAGGCCCGTGCGCGTCAGCAACGTGGAGTCGCCAGGCGTGAAACCGGCTTTACTGGAGCGATGCACCTCGGCTTCGAGGCCAATGGTCCGCGCAGAACGCTCCCACGCCAATTGCACGACACCGTCATCACCGAGTATCGCCTGGAGCGGTGGCAGTGGATCGGGCATCACCGGCGGATTGAACTGACGGCACGCGCCGGGAAGTATCTCCGCGCCCGGCATGTCCACGCGTGGCGTCAACAGTGCCCGTTCGCGGCCGTTGCGAATGGACGCGAGCATCGTCTGGTAGTGCGTGTCGCCCGTGGAGGCGAAGCTCACCAATGGCGCGCCGCTCATATCGGACGGCGTGAACGGCACCGGCGCGAATGCGTCGAGCGGTTTGACAGCGTGGGCGTAGCCGTTCCAGAGCAGCCGCACCCGATGCCACTTCGGGTCAACTTTGCGGTCGCGGCAGAGCCCGAGGCCGAAGCCGTCCGCTCCCGGCGGCAACGGCGCGCGCAGGATGCGGCTCAATTCCGGCCGCTGAAGATTGAACCAATCGCTTTCGAACCCCGCGCCGTGACAGCGCACGCAACCAGCCTGCTTCATCCCGGCCATCAGCGTCTTCTTGACACTCTGCCACTCGGTGAGCTGGCAGCCGTATTGGGTGCTGTCCCACGTGCCGTGATAGAGGCCGTTGGAATCCATCCACGCCATCAGCAGGTCGCGCTCGGCGCGCGTGAGACCGGCGATGCGCCCGCCGTGGCCATCGAGCAGCAGCCTCGCCAGCGGCGCGGCTCCGGAACCGTGGCTGCGCGGCTGGAAAATCTGCGACGACCAGTGCGCCGTGCCGTTCATGCAATCAATGCCGGCGATCCAGTAGGCGACGAGCTGCGTCTCACGGCGGTTGGCAAGGTTCTCGTAACTGATGCTGAAATGTTCCGTCCAACCGCCGGTAAGGTCGATACCGCCGCCGAAACCCTTCTCGCCGCCGTGGCAACTCGCGCAGTGTTTATCCAACAGCGGCTGGATCATCGTCGGATAGTCCATGTAACCCGTCCCCCAAGACTCCGGTTGGAGCCGAGCCGGCCCTCGCGCGAGGACACGCCGCATGGTTTCGGGCGACGCGGTGCCGTACTTGTATTCGTGGCAACCGATGCACGAGCGTGTCGTGCCGGGCGCGGCTTGCACAAACGTGCGCATGCTGTGCACGAGCCGTCCGTCGCCGTCGAGCGCTTGGAAATACACGGCCCGCCCCGACGGCACTTCGAAATAGACCGAGCCGTCTTCGTTCACCGGCACCATCCCGAGGAAATTCTTCACGCTGAACGCCAGCGCTGCGCTGACGAGGAAGGTCTGGTTGTAAGGCTGCGTGCCGCCGTCACGACCGCTGACGCGTGAGGTTTCCTCGATAACACGCAGCCATTTGATGTCGCCGCGCTTCACGCCGTTGAGTCCCTGATAGATGTCCTGCACGAAGAATCTCCCCGCCTTTTCGCGGCGGTTGGTGGAATCGGCAATGATCTTTGGCTCGGGACGCGGCTTCACCAACATCGGCGAGTGCAGGCAAATCTGCGGGTCCGACATCAACACGAACCGATGCCCTGCGCGGTCCATCATCTCCAGCGCGTTACGCTTCTGGCCCGCCGGCCGGCCGCTGAAGAGCACGAGATTCTCCGACAACGGCCACGGTTCGCATGAGTCGCCCTTGTCGAATATCGGATCGTCCGGATGCTCGATGTTCGCGATTGCCTTCGGATCGTTCTTTCCGACGAGCGGATCAATGAACCCGATCGAGCCACGCGGCGTTGAGTTATGTTTCGCCAGCGTGCCGACAATCAGATGCGAGCCGGGCACGGGCCTCGCATCGAGAACCGATTCCGGGAAGACCATGTTGTTGGCGTAGAGAGCCGTTTCCTGCGTGCCATCTGGGTTGATCGTCCAGAGCGACTGGATGGTGAGCGCGTTCTTGTCCACGTATTCCCAGCGGCCAAAGAGGATGCGTCCGTCAGGCAGGACGCTCGGGTCGAATTCGTTGACGTTGTTGACGGAGATCGGATGCATGTCCGAACCGTCGGCGTTCATCACGTGGAGGATACTGACGCCAGCATTGGCACACGGCACCAGACCGCTGGGGCGCGTCGAGAGGAACACGATGCGGCCGTCAGGCAGATAGGCGGGCGCAATATCGTGCTGGCCGCCATGGCCGCCTTTGTAGATGGCGCACGCCGGTGTCGGGTCGGTGACGCGTCGCAGGCCGGTGCCATCTATGCGAATCTCGTAGATGCTGGTGCTGCCATTCGCCTCGCCTTTGAAGCAGAAGAGAACCTTCTTCGCGTCCCACGAAAGCTCCGGGTGCGTATAGACGCCATGTCCCGGCGTGCCCGGCGTCGTCTCGTCCACGAGCGGCCTGATGCGCCACTGGTCGCGCGGAGCCGACGGGTTCTCGAGGATGTAGATGCCGCCGCCGCCCGGCGGCCACTTGTAGAACGTGTCGTAGATGTGGATGCCGGTGTAGGAATGCCGTTTCACGAACAGCAACGGCGCATCGAGCTGGCTGCGAAACTGTTTCTCGATCTCCGGGGTGAGCGGTGGCGCAACGACAGGCGCGGCAGAAACAAGCGCCGCCATGACAAACCCACCGACAAACAACATCAACGCTGCCGGATTCTTCTTCATGCGAACCAGCTCCTGCCAACAACCTTCACTGACGCCGCAACGGAACAGCGCGGCCTTCCGCGACTACTTGCCGGCCAGCTCGGCGCATGCCGCGTTGAAGAACTTCACGCACTGCGCAATCTCCGGCAACGACTCTTTCCAGTTGTACTCGTATTCGATGCAGAACGCGCCACGGAAGCCCTGCCGCTTCAGTTCCGCCAACTGGCCCTTGGCGTTGCCGATGCCGGTGCCCCAGGGCACATCGTGGGCCTTCGGGTTGTTCTTCTCGTTAAGGTCCTTGAAGTGCAGCGCAATGATTCGGCCTTCGAGCTTCTTCAGGCACTCCACCGGGTCGAGCCCCGACCGGACCCAGTGCCCGGTGTCGGCGCAGACGCCAATGCGCGAGTCGCGGCCCTTCACCAGCGACAACACGTATTCGGGGTCCCACAGCTTGTATTTCGGGTCCTTCGGGCGCTTGGGATGATTGTGGATCGCGACCTTCATGTTGAACTCCTTGCAGAGCTTCTCCACGGTATCGAGCGCGTCCGGCTCCATCTCGGCCACCAGCACATCAATGCCCACCTTCTTGGCGAATTCAAATATCGCGCGCGTCTCGGCCTCATCGGCGACCGGCTTCACCACGCCCATGTTCACCAGCTTCTTGATGCCACAGGCGGCGAGTTTCTTCTGGATCGCTTCCACGTCCTTCGGCGGCGCTGTCATTGTCTTCACCGGCTTTGGCCCGCCGAGGTTTACGCTGCCCGAGATGCTCATGTATTTCAGGCCGAGGCTGGCCGTCTTATCGATGGCGTCGAAGATCGGAAACTCCTTGAACGTGTAGGAGTGGATTGCCAACTGCCAGCCGAGCTTGTCGGCGGCAGCGCAAGCATCATCGGCTTTCGCCGTCGCAGCGCACACCATCATCATTCCCATCGCCAGCCACAAGAATCGCTTCATAATTTTTCCTTCTTCAACAAATTTCTGTTCCAGTTCAACTCAGCCAATCAACTTCTCCGCTAGATATGCGAAACACCGCGAAAAGAAAAGCTCCATGCTCTGCCGCTGCCTCAACCGCGCCACGGCCGGTCGCGCTTCGGAATCTTCGCCAGCACTTCGTTTGCGATGGCCGCGTCCTCTGCCACCTGGAAATCGAACATTCCGGCCAGAATGAAATCCGCGCCGCTCGAATACGCGTAACGGAACGCTTCGCGCGGCAGAATCGCGCCGGCAGCCATCACCTTGAAGCCGATCCACGGTTTCTCCACCGTCTTCATGTATGCGATGGTCTCCTCCGGGTTGCTGCACCAATACACCGGCGGCAGTTCACGCCACGGCTTGCTGATCTCCTCCTTCTTCGGCGCGGTGGGATAATTGTGATGATGGATCGTCTTCACATAGAAGTCGCATGGTGCCTTCGCCGCCTCGAGCGCCTTGAGCGAATCCAACCAGTGGCATCCCGCGCCTGTCGGCAGCCCGGTCGCCTTGATGATCTCCACAAACTTGACGACCAAATCTATCTTGCCTTGCGCCATCATCGGGTCCGTCGTCGCCCCGTGGACATAGATGCCGTCGGCGCCCGCGTCCACCAATTCCTGCACCACGCGTTTGTAGTCCTCCACCGTCCTCGCCTTTGGCTCCGGCGCGACGATGAGCTTCATCTTGCCGCCCGTGGCCGAGCGATGCTGCTTCAGCAGACGCATCACCCGCGGCTCGTGGTGAGTCATGAACGTATCGATGCCGTTCGCCTCCGATAGCGCGAACGTCTGCAAAATCCTCTCGTCCGTGTTGTAACGCAGGGACAGGTCATTGAGGTAACGCAACTCGCGCCCGTGCATGTGGCCGGTAATGATATTCGTGCCCAGAATCAGCCGGCTGATCTCCAGCCCCGCGACCTTCCCCTTGGGCAACGTGCCCTGGGGCTTCACGCCCCCGGCTCCTGGTGCCGCCGCGTCCGCCGCTGCCGCCTCGCGCGCCACGGCAGCTCCCAACGAGCCAACAACAGAACAGGTGATGAATTTCCTTCGGGAGAATTTCGATTTCATAGTGACAGTTTTCGTCGCGATCCGCTGTGTCTCGGCTCGTTGTTCAACATCGCTGCCATCATGCCCGGACTGGCGGAGATTTCAAATGCTGTTTTTTCTGAAGTGTCATTCGTCAGACCAGCTTCACCGCCAATGTCTCGCCAACTTCCACGACCGCGTAGCGTCCTGCGGTCACTGGCCCGGGATTCACCACACGCGTTTTGTCGATGAGGTCCTCGCCGCGCGATTCGTGGATGTGGCCGCACAACACGAGGTCCGGCTGCGCGCGCTCGATAAACGCCCGCACCGCAGTACTGCCAACGTGCAGCCCGCTGTGAATGCGGTCGCAGGCCGTGTCCTTCGGTGGCGCGTGCGGACAGAAGATTTTAACGCGGCAGTCCTTCACTTCGGCAAAGCCAACCTCGATCCGCGCCGCGATTTGTTCCTCCGTGATCTCGTAAGGCGTGTGCAGCGGCGACTTCGGTCCCGCCGAGACACCGAACAATCCAACGTCGCCTATCACCACGCCGCGTCCGTCAAGCGCAACGCCCAGTGACGCCAGCTTCGCATCAATCGCTGCCGAATCCATGTTGCCCGCCACCGCCAGCAGCCGCGTCGCCAGGGAGCGCCATCCTTCGACCGCCTGCGCAGCTTCGTCCACCGTGCCCGCGGTCGTGATATCACCACCGATGATCAGCAGGTCGGGGATACCGGCAGCATCCACCGCGCGCGCGACGGCGGCGTAGTTCTCGTGAACATCAACGACGTAAACGATCTTCATGGGACTCCTTGTCCAGTTTCTCCAGCGTCTCGTCAATTCGCGACAATACAAACGGGTTCTTCTCTGTCTTTCGCATTGCTCGCAACTTCCCGGCGTCCGTCTCCGTTGCCGCCGCAAAGCCACGCACAGCCCAGTCGTCGCTCGTCAACAGTTCGGCAGGCAATTGTGCGCGCAACCTGCCGAGGGTTTCGATGGCGTGAAGGAGGGAAAGATTTTGGATTTTGGATTTTGGATTTTGGATTGCGAGAGAGGCGGACTCCAGCAGCGGCTGCACGCTCGGCTGACCAATGGCAACCAGAGCGTCTTCCGTCTGGCGGCGCACGTCCCAGAGCGGATCGTCGAGGGCGCTGATGAGTTTTGGCACAGCTTCCGCCGCGCCAATGCGCCCCAATGCCTGCGCGGCACGCATGCGCACCAGTTCCTTCGGTGAACCGAGCAGCCGCAGCGCGTCACCCAGCGCAGCTTTGGCCTTTTGTTTGCCGAGAGTGTGCAGGCACGTTGGCTGGAGCCGCTCGACGTTGAGATATTTCATCACCGCCGGCGCCACTCGCTCGTCGGGCCATTGACGCAAGAAGAAGATGCAGTTGCGCCGGATATCAGGATCGTCCGCCGCCAACCCATCCAGCAACGCCGGAATGCTGGCCGCCTCCCAATCGCATATCCAATCCTCGATGCGCTGCCTCGCCATCGGTTCACGCCGGTCGAGTTGGCGGATCAGGTAAGGCAGCGCCGCGATACCGCGTTTGCGTATCTCCTGGACGGCTTTCTGTTTCTGCGCCAGCTTCTCGCCGCTGTCGCCGTAGCTGACCGTCTTCTCGTAAAGTGCGGCCAGTTCGCGTTCGACAGGGTCGCGCGGTACGCGCCAGGGCGCCGGACCGTAGCGAGGCTCCAGCGCCTCGGGCATCTCCAATTGCGGATTTTGGATTTTGGATTTTGGATTCACGGCCCATACAGCGTTTGTGATCTCCGTGTCCACGCCAGCGCCGTGGAGAGGTTTCAGCCAGATGAAATCGTCGCGCCCGCCGCCGACATACGCGTCGCGGCCGCCGAGGTCGCAGAACAATCCAACCGCGCCGTATTCGCGGCGGACGCCGTCGTGGCCTGCGGCCTGGCATTGTTTTGCGTCGCGCCCGGCGTAGAGGTCGTCGCCAGCGGAATCCACGAAGATGCCGGTGGCGTTATAGACCGCGCTGCCCTGCGCAATCTCGTCGGCGGTGTAGTGATCATTGCCAGCCTTGTCTACCAGGACGCCAACACCGAAATCATGCGCACTGCCCTGGCAGAGACCGTGGGACGTGTAGTTATCGTCACCGGACCAATCCGCGAGGATGGCAGGACTGAGGTGGATGCCCGCGCCCTGCCCGTAGTGGTAGATGCGATAGGTGTCGTTGCCGCCCAGGTCGAGCAACATGCCGAGCGAATACCAGTAGCTGACGCCCTGCCCATAGATATCAGCGTAGTAGCTGTCGTTGCCGGCGAGGTCGCAGAGAATCGCCACGCCGCCCGCCGCGAACGGCCGCGCGCCGATGGCAAAGCCCTGGCCGAGTGAGAGGAAATGCGCGCTGTAACGTTCGTTGTCGCCGTATTTGCCGCCGACGTAGAACGTGTCATTGCCCTCGCCTTCGAGCAATACGCCGCAACCGCCGATGCCCGCGACCGCTTGGGCGAACTGCGACGCGCGATAGTCATCGTCGCCACCACGGTCCCACAGCGCCGCCAAGCCAAACGTCGCCGCGCCCTGGGCCATCGTGTCGGCTTTGTAGCGGTCGTGGCCGCCGAAATCGGCAAGCAACCCGCAACCGAACAGCGCCGCGCCTTGCGAGCAGTTCTGCGCAACGTAGGTGTCGTCTCCGTCGTAGTCCACCAGAATACCCACACCCCAGAAGCCACAGCCTTGCGAGAAACCCCGCCGCCCTTCATGGCGGTCGTTGCCACCGAGGTCAATCACGATGGAGATCGGCCGCTCCGCAAGCCCGTCAGCACCGCCATCGGAGTTGAGGTAAACATCGTCGCCGCCCGGATCAATGATCAGCAGCGCGTCGTCGCGATAAACGTCGTTGCCGGTCGTGCCGACGATCACCTTGCCAAGCGGCGTGTCGCGCGTCATCGGAGCGGGCGGATGCGCTTTTAGAACCGGCAACACATCATCAATCGCCGCGCATAGAATCTGGAATGCCTCGGCAAGCCCCGCGTAGTCAATCTTCCGGTGCGGGGCAAGCATCGCCATGTGCGCGGCCTCATAATCGAAGTTGTTGGCACCAACTTTCTTTAGCAGTTCGGGCGACTGATGAAGCTCCTCGACGGCGTAGAGCGCCGTGGCGCGCTGTCGCTCCTCCATCGGCACAGCGGCGAAGGCCTTTGTGATGAGTACGTTGGCGCGCTCGCAGGTGGCAAGGATGTGAGCAACGGGATCGAGGTAACTGGGGATTTGGGATTGGGGATTGGGGATTTTTAGAACGGCAATTTCGCGTTCTCGCGCTGCAAAGTTCACCAGTTTGGCGAGCGAGTCCACGCCGCGCAATTCGCGCGCGACTTCGTCGGCGTGAGACGGCAGCGCCAGCGGCTCATGGAGAAAGCGGCGGACTTTTTCGAGGCGAAACTCCGTCTCCGCGTTGTCCTTGCGGTAGCTGAGATCATCGCGCCCCATCATGTTCGCGCGCAACGCCACGTCGAGGCCGAGTTGTTCCTGCGGGCCGAGCAGCGGCGGCAGGTCGGCAGCTCGCAAGGCGGAGACAAGGGCGAAAGCGACGAAGAAGACGAGTTTTTGCAGTGACGTGGACATGTCGTTGGCTGGCACTTATACCGCAATTATACTGCAATCCCATGTTCAAGCAAACCTCAGACGGGAACGAGGGCAAGGATGAATAGAAGCGCCGCAGGCGCAATCACATCTCGGCGAGCCACCAGCTGTTGCGCGGCACAGCCGTTGACAATCCGCCGAATGCGCCAACGCATCACCGCGGCATCAGCGCAAACACCCCCCATCCCAGGTATTCACGCGTGTAAGCGGCGTGGCGCTCGGGTTCCGAGGTCAGTTTGGCTCGAACATCTTTCGCGAACTCGTCGTCGGGATTGGCTTCAAGCCATCGGCGCATGGTGAGCCATTTGGCCGCCTCGTATCGGTCCCAGCCGTCTTGGTCAGCCAGAACCATTTCAACGACGTCGTAGCCAAGGCGGCCGAAAGACGCGAGAAGTTCTGGAAGCATGAGAAAGTCGGAGATTGAGTTGGCAAGACACCCCTTGGCAACATCTTCCGTCGGCGGCAACTGCCGCCAGTAGGGCTCGCCGATGAGGATGATCCCTCCGGTGCGCAGGCTCCGCGCCAGAAGCTCGATAGTGCCGACGACTCCCCCGCCGATCCAAGTGGCACCGAGGCAGGCTGCCACACTGACCTTCTCGTCAGAGACATAGCCGGCAGCATCGCCATGGATGAACTTGACTTGATGGGCGACGCCGAGTTCTTCAGCGCGGAGTTTCGCTTGCTCGGTGAACAACTGGCTCATGTCGATGCCGATGCCAATGACGCCGTGATCGCGTGCCCAGGTGCACAGCATCTCCCCTGAACCGCTGCCGAGGTCGAGCACTCGGGCCCCCGATTCCAGACGCAGCGCCGCGCCGAGAGTGGCGAGCTTTTCGGGTGTGATCGGGTTGTGGATGCGGTGAGCACTCTCAGTGATGTTGAATATCCGTGGGATGTCCACTGTGTAAATTTTCCTTACGGGTGTGAATAGACTCGGTCACGGCCTAACATGTATTTGGCGGCCTATTTGACGTCTTGCAAGACGACGGGGCGAACTCTGGAGCTTGCCTTTTGGCGTGTCCAGAACAATTCATGCGGCTGGCGGGTTTCGTATTGAACCGGCAAACGCTAACAGAACAGCAGGATGCGCCGGCGTTGACATGCGATTGAGCTGCGTCTATATCCAACACGAACTTACAAGCAAAGGAGACACTATGCGCCGCTTCACTTTCGTTGTCGTGCCCGTGCTGTTTGCCGCCACCGTCATTGCCGCGGAGATGCCCAATCCCGTCATCCCCGATGCAGGCTGCACAGCACCGCCACGCCGCACGCTGGGCCGTGTATTCCAGAAGCTCAAGGCCGGCGAGGACGTCGGTATCGCTTACTTCGGCGGCAGCATCACGGCCGCGTCGGGCTGGCGGGTGAAGACGTTCAAGTGGTTCAAGGAGACGTTCTCGAAGGCGAACGTGCGCGAGATCAACGCAGCCATCGGCGGCACCGGCAGCGACCTCGGGGCGTTTCGTTGTAGCGCAGAGGTGATCGCGCAGCGGCCGGACCTGGTGTTCGTGGAATTCAACATCAATGATGGCAGTCCGACGAACGATTTCCGCAAGGCCACGATGGAAGGCATCGTGCGCCAGCTCTGGTCGTCGCCGACGAAACCAGAGATCGTCTTCGTCTACACGACGAGCCGCGATCTCAATTGCAAACGCGGCAGCCATCCGGCGGTGGCGAAGCATTACAACATTCCCGACATTGACTTGCAGCCGCCGCTGGTCGAAGCGCTCAAGCGGCCCGACCTGCCGAAGCCGACCGAAGCGCAACTTAAGAACCCGAAGTTGAACTGGAAGGCCGTGGGTCAGGTTTTCATGGGCGACTCGGTTCATCCGAATGATCTTGGCCACACAATCTATACCGATACAGTCGTCGCGTATCTCAAGACGCAGATGGATGCGAAGCCATTGCCAGCGCCGAAACTGCCCAAGCCGCTGGTGACCGACGAATTCGGCAATGGTCGGCTCGTGCCGCCGGGCGGCGCGAAACTCTCCGGCGATTGGGAAGTGCTGCCGCCGGATGCAAAGAATGGCCTGTTGAAACGCTACGCGCATGGCACGATCAACGCGCGCAAGGCTGGCGATTCACTGGAATTCGAGTTCGAGGGCACGGCCATCGGCATCTTCGAGAATGTCCAGAAGGACGGTGGCAAATACGAATGGACGATAGACGACGGCAAGAGCGAGCCGTCCGACAAGAACTACGGCGGCCCGAAAGGCTGCAAACACGGCAAGGTGGATACTGCGCCGGGGCCGTATTTTGCGCGCAACCACTATGCGATGCTCGCGTGCGGTCTTGCACCGGGCAAGCACACGTTGAAGATCAAGGTGCTGGAGGAACGCGACAAGACAAGCACCGGCAACCGGTTGCTCATCGGCTACTTCATGGTGGCGGGAGCAAAATAGCGCCGCCAAGGCCGCGCGCGCGGCGAAGAAGAATCAACACAAGCTCCCCTCCCTGTAGGCGCAATCCACACAAAAAAATGGTGGAGCCGAGGGGAATTGAACCCCTGACCTCCTCAATGCCATTGAGGCGCTCTACCAACTGAGCTACGACCCCAGCCAAACAGCGCGCGGCACCCTAAAGACGCCCACAGCCAAAGTCAACGGAAAATCCAGTTTCGCCCCCGATAACGGGTGTTACCCTTGAGGCAACACGCCGCGCGACACCAGCGCCGAGCGCAGCGCCGCCGCGTCGGTAAAAGGCACCGCGTCCATGCCAACGGCCAGCGCGCCGGCAACGTTCTCCGGGCGGTCGTCCACAAAGAACGCCTCCGCCGGCTTCACCGCCAATTTGGCAAGAGCGCGCCGGTATATCTCAGCTTCCGGCTTGGCGCACTGTTCGCGGAATGACAGGACCATGTCGTCAAAGAGCCGCATGAAATCCCAGCGTGCCATGACCCAGTCAATATGCATCTCGTTGGTGTTCGACAGCAACGCGATCGGCACGCGGCCTTTCAGCAGCCGCACCAACGCCACCGTCTCGGGAATCTCCGTGAAAATATCCGACCAGAGTTCGGCGAATTCCTCGAATCGGCCGCGAAAACCAAGCGCTACGCGCGCGTGCTCATAGAACTGGTGTGACGTGAGCCGGCCGGATTCATAGTCGCTGATGTGCGGCGAGGTGGCGATCCAACGGATCATGCGCACCGGATTCGCATCGCAGCAGGTGCCCGCGCCCTTGCAGACGGCCTCCCAGTCGAAATTCAACAGCACTTTGCCGAGGTCAAAAAAGACGGCGCGAGTCATCGGAGGAGCTTTCGGATCGCCTCGCGGTTGGCGCGGACGATGCCGCGCTCCGTGATGATGCCTGTGATGTATTTGGCGGGCGTCACGTCAAAAGCCGGGTTGCGCGCGGTCGCGCCTTCCGGCGCGATTTTTACGCGGCGGATTTTCCCGGCCTCGTCGCGGCCTGTGATAAACAACACCTCATCGGCGGAACGCTCCTCAATCGGGATGTCGTCGCCGCTCTTGCAGCGCGGATCGAAGGTCGAGGTCGGTGCAGCGATGTAAAACGGCACATCATTCTCGTATGCCAGCACGGCCTTTTCGTAGGTGCCGATCTTGTTCGCGGTATCGCCGTTGGCCGCAATGCGGTCGGCGCCGGTGATGACCACGTCCACCTCACCGCGGCGCATGTAGAAACCAGCGGCGTTGTCGGGGATGATGGCGTGGGGCACGCCTTCCTGCGTCAGTTCCCAACTCGTCAGGTTCGCGCCCTGGCAACGCGGCCGGGTCTCGTCCACCCAGACGAACACTTTCCGACCTTTGCGATGCGCGAGATAGACCGGCGCGGGAGCGCTGCCCCACTCCTGCAATGCGAGCCAGCCGGCGTTGCAGTGCGTCAACATTCGCGTGCCGTTCTTCAGCAATTTCAGGCCGTTTTGCGCGATCCGTTCGCCAACCTGCGCATACCAGTCGCTGATGGCGTTGGCTTCGGCCACGGCGGCACGCTTCGCTTTCGCGGGCGGCATCGCTTCGATCCGGGCCATGACGCGGTCGAGATTATGCTTGAGGTCGTTGGCCGTCGGCCGCGTCGTCACAAGCGTTTCATAGACTTTCCGGACGTGACGCCAGAAGCCGTTGGAATCGTCCGGCGCTTCGAGACAGCCTTGCGCCAGCCCAAACGCCGCCACGGCACCGATGGTGCCGGCCCCGCGAATGGTCATATCGCGGATGGCTTCGGCGGTATCGCGATGGGTCAGCAGATCCTTGATGGCGAAGCGATGCGGCAGCAGCGGCTGGTCAATGACCTGCACCACGCCGCGTCCATCGCGCTCGATCATCCAGGACGCCCGGTAGTTTTTTCCAAAGACTTTCATGTGGGTGTCTTCCATAGCACAAGGCAAAGAGACCGGGCAAGAGGGAGAGGGCAAAAAAGCACGAGGCCCGAGTCCTTTCGGACTCGGGCCTCGATAGACCCGGCAACAACCTACTCTCGCGCAAGCTATACAGGCACTACCATCGGCGAGACAACGTTTCACGGCCGTGTTCGGAATGAGAACGGGTGGGACCGCTGCTCTATGGTCACCGGGAAAACTGGTTTATCAAAAGAACCCTCGGGTTCTCTGGAAACGACATACTGGTAGAGGGAGACTTCTTACGCTGTTTTTTAAAATCACTTACTTTCCCAGGGGGGAAAGGAAAAGTGATCAAGCCGCACGGCCGATTAGTATCGCTTAGCTGAACGCATTGCTGCGCTTACACTTGCGACCTATCAAACGGGTGGTCTCCCCGTGGCCTTTAGGCATCTTACGATGCGGGAGTCAATATCTTGGGATGAGCTTGGCGCTTAGATGCTTTCAGCGCTTATCTCTTCCGGACGCAGCTACTCAGCGCTGCCGCTGACGCGACAACTGAAACACCGGAGGTCCGTCTCTTCCGGTCCTCTCGTACTAGGAAGGGAACCC
>JACRJX010000021.1 GCA_016235595.1 Verrucomicrobiota bacterium | reverse complement strand
GGAGCGTCGGCGTGGCCGTTGGCCGGCAAGCTTGCCGTCGAAATCCTGCAACTCCTGGACGGCGCGCGCCAGCCGCTCGCGCCGCGAGTGCTCCTGGCGCAGCGCCAGCAGCGCGCTGTGTACCCAGACGACCGGCCAGCCTTCGCGCGAGGGCAGCTGCGCGCGACAGACCCACCAGCGATCCCGCGGCCCCCCACGACGCCGGGGGTGCGGGCGATCCCAGACCGGCTCCCACTGCGGCTCGTGGGTTTGGATCCACTCGCGAAACTCCCCGTCCTCGCGGCGCGAACGCGGCATCACGACAAGGAACTGTCAGCTAATAACATGGACAATATCTGGCGTCCGTGATATGTTCCACAGCGATGAGCACTTCGGAGAGCCCGCTGGCATTGAAGTTGGCATCTCTTCTACCGCACTTGGACGAGCGCGCACGCAGGTTGGTTGCAGCATCAGAGGCGATCGCTCTTGCTTGCGGTGGAGTCACTGCCGTCAATCGCAGTTGCGGGATGTCTCGAACGACAATCACCGCTGGCATACGAGAACTTCGCGAGGGGACAGTACTGCCTCCTGGTCGCGTTCGTCTGCCCGGAGGAGGTCGAAAGAGATACGCAGTTCAGCACCCCGAATTCACTGCAGCATTGGAACGGCTGGTAGCGCCATCTACCCTGGGCGATCCGGAGTCGACATTGCTCTGGACATGTAAGAGCACCCGTACTCTCGCGGATGAATTGACCAGGAGTCGTCAGCGTGTGAGCCACGAGACGGTGGCCCAAGCATTACACGCAGCCGGATACAGTCTACAGGGGAACAGGAAAACCGAGGAGGGCAACCAACACCCCGATCGTGACGCTCAGTTTCGCCACATCAATGCGACGGTGACCGAGGAGTTGAATCACGGAAGGCCGGTCATTTCAGTGGACACCAAAAAGAAGGAACTGATCGGAAACTACGAAAACAAGGGGAAACAGTGGCTTGAGAAGGGCAAGGCAACAAAGGTCAACGGCCATGATTTCCCAGGCCCGGATGTTCCCCGCGCATTTCCGTATGGCATCTACGATCTGGGACGCAACACGGGCTTTGTAAACGTCGGGACGGATCATGACACGGCGACATTTGCCGTTGCCTCTATCCGAGGCTGGTGGAGAGCCGAGGGGCGCAAGATGTACTCACAGACTCCGAAACTGACGATCACGGCTGATGGCGGAGGCAGCAATGGCCATCGGCTACGCCTCTGGAAGTGGGAACTTCAGAAACTCGCCAATCAGATTGGACTCGACATCAGTGTCTGCCATTTTCCCCCGGGGACCAGCAAGTGGAACAAGGTCGAGCACCGGCTCTTTTCCTTTATCTCCTCGAACTGGAGGGGCGAACCTTTGCGGGACTATGAGACGATTGTCAGTCTCATTGCGCGGACGACCACGGCAAAGGGGCTGAAGGTCATATGTCGCCTTGACCGTCGTCGGTATGCCACGGGAATCAGACTATCAGCTCGTGAACTTGAAGGAATCAACATCTCTCGGTCCGATTTCCATGGCGAATGGAACTACACAATCCATCCATCAAAGAAATGCTGACATTGCACATGTTATTTACTGACGGTTCCCAACGAGGCGCCCGCCGCGCCGATCGATGTGGTCCATGGCGTCGCGGGTGCACAACTTGGAGTCGGCGACGTAGAGAAAGTCCGTGCGCCCTGTAGCCCGACACAGCGCATCCCAGCTTTGCTCGTGCGTGGCGGCGTCGTTGGTGTTGCCGGCCTCGCAGCGAAACTGCACCGGGATTCCCCCGTCCTCGCTGCTGGTGAGGATGAACAGCAACTGCTTGAGATCGGGCCGGTGATCCTTGGAATACCCGTAGGTGATCAACGGGGCGCGCTTGCCCCGCAGGTGCCGACCGCGGGCCTGCAAATACTGGCCGCAAAAGCGCACGCTCGTTGAATCATTGTGCAACTCCTCCAGAGCGACGCCGAACTCCTCGGCGGCGGCCACGACCACGTCGGTGAGCAATGCGGCGCGATCGGCGTCGAAAAGCCGGTCCAGTGCCCGGCCGATGGCGTCATCGCTGACCTCG
>JACRJX010000001.1 GCA_016235595.1 Verrucomicrobiota bacterium | reverse complement strand
GCCGGCCACGCGGCGGGCGGACCGGGTAGTTATCTCGGCGAGCAGAACTTCAGCGGCACATGGCGTCGCGCGCCTGCCATCTGGGACGTGCCGGGTTTGGAGGCGTATCATGGCAAAGACATCTTCCTCACCGAGGCGCTGACCCTTGAGGCGAACAAGGCGATGGACCAAGCTGTCGCGGACAAGAAGCCATTCTTCCTCTACATGGCGCACTACGCGGTGCACGTGCCGTTTGCTGCGGACAAGCGGTTCTACCAGAAGTATCGCGACGCCGGCCTCGACGACACCGAGGCGATGTATGCCGCGCTGGTGGAGGGCATGGACAAGAGCCTCGGAGACCTCATGGCCAACCTCGACCGCCACAGCATCGCGTCAAACACCATCGTGCTGTTCATGTCCGACAACGGCGGCCTCAGTGTACACGGCCGCGGCGGCACGCCGAATACTCACAACGCGCCGCTTAGCAGCGGCAAAGGCTCCGCTCGCGAAGGCGGCGTGCGCGTGCCGATGATCGTCAAGTGGCCTGGCGTGACTGCGCCCGGTTCGGTCTGCAAGCAATACGTGATGATCGAGGACTTTCTGCCGAGCATCCTCGACATGACCGGCGCGTCGGCGAAGGCGAAGAAATTGCCACGCGTGGACGGTGTGAGTTTTACGCCGCTGCTGCGCAATGGCTCGAAAGAGGCACGCTATCCGAAGGATCGCGCTCTCTACTGGCATTACCCGAACGTCTGGGGACCGAGCGGTCCCGGCATCGGCCCGCACAGCGCCATCCGCCGCGGCGACTGGAAGCTGATCTACTACCACACCGACCGCCGCTGTGAGCTGTTCAACCTCGCCACCGATCTCGGTGAACAACACGACCTCATCGAAACGGAACGCGCGAAAGCGAAGGAACTCGCCGCATCGCTCACCCGCTGGCTGAAGGAAACCCAGGCGCTGATGCCGACGAACAAGAAGACTGGCGAACCGGTGGAACTGCCAGCCCTGTGAGGACAGGAGTCGCTATGAACGATACTGTGCTGCCATTAACCGCCGCCAAAGGACGCGAACAGCTCGCAGCTTTCTATCGCGATGCTTTGTTGGACAATGTCATCCCGTTCTGGCTGCGGCATGGGATGGACCACGAGCAGGGCGGCATCATCACGTCGTTGAACCGCGACGGGACGGTGGTGGACACGGACAAGTCCGTCTGGTTCCAGGGCCGGGCGGGATGGATGTTCGCGACACTCTACAACACGGTCGAGCGCCGCGCGGAGTGGCTGGAGGCGGCGCGCAGTTGCGTTGAGTTCATCCAGCGGCACGGTTTCACGCCGGACGGGAAGATGTGGTTCACCGTCACGCGCGAGGGCCGGCCGCTGAGAATGAGACGCTACGTTTACAGCGAATCGTTCGCCGCCATCGCCTTCGCCGCCTACGCGAAAGCCAGTGGCGACGCTCGCGCGGCGGAGGACGCGGTGAAGACGTTCGCGACGTTCTTGCGGTATTCGTTCGAGCCGGGCTTGATGACGCCGAAATTCGAGCCCACGCGGCCGATGAAAGGCATCGGCGCGCACATGATCGGCATCGCTGCGGCGCAGGAGCTGCGCGCGAACCTCGGCGATGTGAATGTGGCGGGACGCTCTTGCACAGAGTGGATTGACCGCAGTATCGCGGAGATCGAGCGCGATTTCATGAAGCCGGAGCTTGAGGCGTTGATGGAGGTTGTCGCGCCGGACGGCGGAATCATCGACCATTTCGACGGGCGGACGCTGAATCCCGGCCACGCCATCGAGGCGGCGTGGTTCATCATGCACGAGGGGAAATTGCGCGGCGACCAACGGCTCATCCGCGTTGGCCTGACGATTCTCGACTGGATGTGGGCGCGCGGCTGGGACGAGGAATGCGGCGGCATCTACTACTTCCGCGACCTTCGCGGGCTGCCGGTGCAGGAGTATTGGCACGACATGAAGTTCTGGTGGCCGCACAATGAGACGATCATCGCCACGCTGCTGGCGTGGACGCTCACGGGCGACGCGAAATACGCGCGCTGGCACCAGATGGCGCACGATTGGAGCTTCGCGCATTTCCCCGACCCGGAGCACGGCGAGTGGTATGGCTATCTGCACCGCGACGGCAGCGTGTCGTCGCAACTGAAAGGGAACATGTGGAAAGGCCCGTTCCATCTGCCGCGGATGCTTTGGTATTGCGGCCAGACGCTCGCCGCTCCGCAATGAACCCCGGCCTGCAGAAGCTCCTTGATCGCCCGCGGCCCGCCGCCATCCCTGCGATCCAGTGGCCGGCGGAACTGCGGCTGTTTGTGCTCGCGCCGCATCCGGATGACTTCGACGCCATCGGCGTCACGCTGCGGTTCTTCCAGCGGAATGGAAATGCAATCCATCTCGCCGTGGTCAGCGGCAGCGCGAGCGGCGTGCTCGACGAGTTCTGCCCGTCGCCCGACAACGCGACGAAAGCGGCGGCGCGCGAGCAGGAGCAGCGCAACAGTCTGCGGTTCTTCGGCCTTGGCGAAAAGCACGTGACGTTCCTGCGGCTGGAAGAGGATGACGCGGGCGCGCCGCTCGACGATGCCGGGAACGAAGCCGCGATCCGGCGTCAGCTCATGACGCAACGGCCGGAGATCGTCTTCCTGCCGCACGGCGAGGACAGCAATGCCGGCCACCGGCGCGTTCACGCCATGTTTCTGCGGGTGGCGTCGTCGCTCGATGAGCCGGTTGCGGCGTTTCTCATACGCGACCCGAAGACGCTCAACTTCCGGCCCGATCTCTACATGCCGTTTGATGAGGAAGCGGCGCGCTGGAAAGGCCGGCTGCTGCTGCATCATTGCTCGCAGGAGCATCGCAACCGCCGGCAGCGCGGCCGTGGTTTCGACGACCGCATCCTCGACGTGAACCGCCAGATCGCGGCGGAGCTGTCCTGCGGCGCGCCGTTCGCAGAGGCGTTTCAAGTCGAGGACGTCTCAAAGCCCATTTGATGGGTTGATTTCACCATGGGTTTGACGAGAATACCGGCATGAACGCCAACCTCCCCCGCTTGTCCCTCGTGTTGATGTTCCTCGCGTCAACACTGCCCTGCTTCTCGGAGCCGCAGCCGAAGGACGATGGCTATCGCGGCATCTGGTATTACAACCAGCCGTCGAAGGACGCGTATCGCTACAAATACAGCGGCGGCTTCGCGACCTACCCACAGCAGATGTTGCCCTACGCTTACTACGCGAAGGAGGTCAACAAGACGTTCTTCTGCTACGGCGGGCGGCTCAAGGAGAAGAACCAACTTCTCCACATGGTCAGCTACTACGACCACACCACCGGCCAGGTGCCGCGCCCGACGATCTTGCTGAACAAGAAGACCGACGATGCGCACGACAACCCGACCATCATGCTCGACGATGCCGGCCACGTCTGGATTTTCTCCGCCGCCCACGGCACCTCGCGGCCGTCGTGGGTTCACCGCAGCAAGAAGCCTTACTCGGTGGACGAGTTCGAGCAGATCATGGAGACCAACTTTTCCTACCCGCATCCGTGGTGGATGCCCGGCAAGGGTTTCCTGTTCCTCCACACACGCTACAAGCTCGGTCGGGGCCTGTTCTGGATGACGAGCGCCGATGGCGTGAAATGGGGCGAGCCGCAGAGTCTCGCGCACATCGAGAAAGGCGACTATCAGGTCACGTGGCGCTGCGGCAACCGGCTCGCGAGCGCGTTCGATTATCACCCGAATCCCGTCGGTCTCAACGAACGCTCCAACATCTACTACGTCGAGACCGGCGATTACGGCCAGACATGGCGCACCGTCGCGGGCGAACAGCTCACGCTGCCGTTGACCGAGGCAAAAAATCCCGCGCTCGTGCTCGACGCGCGCGCCGACAGGCAGGTCGTTTATCTCAAAGACCTCAACTTCGACGCCGACGGCCGGCCGGTGATTCTCTACCTGACGACCACGGGCTACGAGTCCGGCCCCAAGCATGGTTTGCGGCCGTGGTTCACGATGCGTTGGACGGGCAAGGAATGGGTGCGCCGGCCATTCACGACCAGCGACCACAACTACGACCACGGCTCGCTCTACATCGAGCCGGACGGCACATGGCGGATCATCGCGCCGACCGAACCCGGCCCGCAGCCGTGGACGACCGGCGGCGAGATGATGCTTTGGACCAGCCGCGATCAGGGCGCGACATGGACGAAGGTCAAGCAACTCACTCACGACACCCGCTTCAACCACACCTACGCCCGCCGCCCCGTCAACGCCCATCCCGATTTCTACGCCTTTTGGGCCAGCGGCAACACGCTGGAACAATCCGATTCCTGCCTCTACTTCACCAACAAGAACGGCGACCACGTCTGGCGATTGCCGGCGACGATGACCGGTGAGTTCGCGAAGCCGGAGATCGCCTGGTAGCCCGTGTTCGACGACAGCGTCAAAAACCACGAGGTGAACACATGATCCTTCGAATCTGGTGTGCGGTTGTTTGTGCGTCCATCGCTGCCATCGCGGCGGCCGAGACCAGTCTGCCGAAGACGGGCCAGCTCCTGGCTCAAAGTGCCGAGCCGGTCCGTATTGTCTGCTTCGGCGACAGTATCACGGGCGTCTATTACCACACGGGCGGACGGCGGGCGTGGTGCGACATGCTCGGCATCGCGTTGCAGCGGTTGTATCCCCAAGCCAAACTGCAAATGATCAACGCCGGCGTGAGCGGCAACACGACCGCGGCGGGACTGGCGCGCATCGAGCGCGATGTGCTCGCCCACAAGCCGCACCTGGTGGTCGTCATGTTCGGCATGAACGACATGGCCTTCGATGCGAAGGACATGGCCGGGCAGCAGATTGCGGAACGGGAAACGCGCTTTGCCGCCAACCTGCGCGAGATCATCCGCCGCTGTCGCGACGCGGGCGCCGAGGTGGTGCTCTGCACCCAGAACTCCATCTATCCCGACGCCGTGCCCCGCCGGCCGCAGGAGCGTCTCGCCAGATACACTGAAGTCATCCGAACCGTCGCCGCCGACACACGCGTGCCGGTGGCCGATTGCTACCGGGCCTATGAATCACTCCGCGCCGCCGACCCGCGGGGCTGGATGTTGTTGATGAGCGAGACGATTCACCCGAACATGAACGGTCACAAGCTGTTCGCCGAAGAGATCGCCCGGGTCATCAGCGGCAGGCGCGTCTCGCTGCGCGACGTCATGCCGCTCCAGCCGTGCATCCCGCGCACGCTGGCGCTGCTGCGTGAAGGCAAGCCGATCCACGTGGTGGCGATGGAGCCTTATGACACGACCGTGGCACAGGTGTTGAAGAAGCTGGGCCCGAACTGCGAAATCCGCGCAACCTGCTGGCCGACGGCGGGCAAGACACTGGCGCAGTTGGAGAGTTGGGGCAAAGGCGTCCGCGCCATGAAGCCCAACCTCGTTGTGATTGCCGTTCCCGCAAAGCTCTCTGCATCCGCCCAGGACGAAGCGCTCATCCGGTCGTATTCCTGGATTGTGAACTACAGCATGGCGTTCGGCCGACCCGAGTGGGACGTGGTGGCGATCCTCCCGCCGGGACAAGCCATCGCCCGCGACATCATCCTCGGCCATGACATCGCCTGCATCGAGTACCCATCGGGCGCCGACGCGTCGGCCGGAGACATGTTACTGCGCTGGTTCCGTGCTCAACAGAGCGGACACTGAAAGGTTGAAGGTTTGCCAGTCCTCTGGCGAATGCCGAACGAGCGCGATGCCTGCAATGAAGACGTTGCCCCGGATCATATCTCGTCGCTCGGCCTCAGCCCAGTCCCGCGCTTGCATCTGCACCTCGGTTCCGGCAACATGCTCGCCGGGATGAGTGCCAAGCGATTCCGCATTGCCTTCTCCTTTGCGGGGGAAAAGCGCGACTGTGTTGCCAAACGCTTCAGCAAAGAAGCCATTCCCCACGACAAATACCACAAAGCGGAGTTCGTCCGCGTGGTTCACGCTGGATTGCCCAGCAGTTAAGGCACCGTCATGTCTTCTGTCTTCATCAGCTATCGGCAAACTGACGACGCGCAGTGCCAGCGCGTGCGCGCCTTCGCGGAAAAACTTTGCGCCTGTGGCGTTGAGGTTATCCTCGATCAGTTCTACCTCGACGAGCACCCCGGTGGTCCGCCAGAGAAATGGCCGAAGTGGAGCAGCGACCGCGCGATCAAGACAGAGCATGTCATCATCATTGGTACCGAAGCATGGTTCCTCTGCTTCGATGGCACAGAGAAACCTGGCACCGGCCTCGGTGCTGCCTGCGAAGCTGATGACCTCCGCCAGCGCATTTACGACGCAGCCAATGTGAACGACAATATTCGTGTTGTGCTTTTCGCCGACGCCGACTCGAAATTCATTTCTTTCAAACTCAAAGGCTATCATCGCTTCCACGCGGAGCGTGACTTCGTAAACATCGTGAAATGGCTCGGGGGCACTCTGTCCACCGATTCACCGCCCCCGAAAACTTCCATCCTCAACAATCTCCCGCGACTCCAGCCCTTCTTCGGGCGCGAGAAGGAACTGGCTGCCATTCGCGAAGCCCTCGATCCGGAGAACCGTTCCTGGGGCGCGCTCATTGACGGGCCGGGCGGGATGGGGAAGACTTCGCTGGCGGTGCGCGCGGCCTACGACTGCCCGGTCGGCCGCTTCCAACGCATCATCTTCCTCTCAGTGAAGGAGCGCGAGATGGATGACGATGGCGAGCGCCCACTCACCGGCTTCATCCTGCCGGGGTTTCTGGAGATGCTCAATGAACTCGCCCGCGAGCTGGGGCAGGCGGAGATCACGA
This sequence comes from Verrucomicrobiota bacterium, assembly GCA_016235595.1. Lineage (GTDB taxonomy): Bacteria > Verrucomicrobiota > Verrucomicrobiia > CAIQCK01 > CAIQCK01 > CAIQCK01. The sequence continues at coordinate 128,965 of JACRJX010000001.1, read as the reverse complement.
AGTCGCCGGAGGACCAGCGCGTCCGGCTCCTGCTCGAAGCCCTTCGCCCGGCGCAGGCACTGCTCATCCTCGACAATCTCGAATCCCTTCCCAAGTCCGACCGCGACCAGCTCTTCACCTTTGTCAAACGCCTGCCGTCGGGCTGCAAGGCCATTCTCACCAGCCGCCGCCGCATCGGGTCCGGCTCCGAGGAACTCATCCTCGAACAACTCGACCAGATCGCCGCGCTGGCGACGTTGGCCGACCTCGCCCGGCACAACAAACTGCTCGCAAAGACCAGCGAGGCCGAGCGCATCGCCCTCTACACGCAGACCGGCGGCAAGCCGCTGCTCCTGCGGTGGGTGGCCGGGCAGCTCGGCCGCGGCAGTTGCCGCAGCTTCACCGACGCGCTGCACTTCCTGACCACCTGCCCGAAGGAGAACGACCCGCTGGAGTTCGTCTTCGGCGATCTTGTGGATGAGTTCACCCCGGAGGAGACGCGGGTGCTCTGCGGCCTCACCTACTTCACCCTGCCGGCGAAGGTGGAGCACATCACCGAAGTTGCCGGCCTCAAAAAGGAACCGGTCGAGACCGCCTTGGGCAGCCTCGCCAACCGCTCGCTTGTCGTTCCCGACCAGGAGGAGGAAGCCTTCGCCCTCGTGCCGATGGTGGCTGAGTTCCTGCGGCGCAAACGGCCCGAAGTTGTCACGGAAACCGGCAGCCAGCTGGAGAAACGCGCCTTTGCACTGATCGTGGAAAACGGCGGTAAAAGGCACGACTGCTTCCCGGTCCTCGATGCCGCTTGGCCCACCCTCGCCCCAGCCATGCCTATTTTCCTCGCCGGGCCGAATGACCGTCTCCAGACCGTGTGCGCCCAACTCCGATACTTTTTGGATTTCACTGGTCGCTGGGATGAGCGGCTTGTCTTGTCGTTGGAAGGCGAAAGGAAGGCTGTAGATGCCAAGGATCTATCGAATGCGGGCTGGCAAGCTTGTGATTCTGGATGGATCTATTTCCGCCGCGGCCAGTCACCAGAGGTGCTAGCCTGCGCCAATCGCGCTTTGGCCTACTGGCGCAAAGCAAAGGCTGGTGCGTTTGAACGGGGACTCGCCTTTCGCTTGCGGGGTCACGGTTACCGATTGGCCGGGAATCATGCCGCCGCCATCCTCTCTTATCGCGATTCCATGAGGTTTTGGCAGAGCAGTTCTCCCGAAGGTCAGGATGCCGCAACTAGGCTAAATGCCCGCGGATTGATCGAGTATCTCTCCGGTGATTATCGTGCAGCCGAGCGCGATACTCGCGAAGCCTTGAGACTCGGCGTATCCATTGGTAATCGAGAAAGCATTGCAGTCTCTACCGGATACTTGGCCGCTCTCGCCTTGAAATGCGAAGATTGGCCCCATGCGGAGGCTTTGGCTCGCGAGGCTCTGTCTTTGTCCGAAAAGTTGGGTCGACAGGAATTGATCGCTTATGACTGCCAACGCCTCGCCAAGGCCCTGGCGTGGCAGGGGAAGAAGATGGAGGGTCTGCCCTACGCCCGGCGCGCGGTGGAAATCTTCACTAAACTCGGCTCGTCCGAACTCAAGTTCGCCCGCGCGACTCTCGCGGAGTGTGAAGGGTGACTTTGGGCGAGGGTGATGGCTGGCGAGCCTGCAGGAGCGAACCGACGCGCAGGACACCTTGCGCTAGATGGCGCGCTTGATGGCCTCGATGTCCTTGTAGTTGCGGAGGTCGTAGGTGATGCGGGCGGCGTCGAGGACGTCGGTCAGGGCGCGTAATGCCACGCCGAAGCCATCGGGACCGCTGAAGCCGCCGAACTGGCCGCCGCCTTTGAGGTGCGGCTCCAGGTCCATGAACACGCCGGGGACGCCGAGCTTCTTGAGCTTGCGGTCGAGCGCGGGAATGCGCTTGGCGAAGTCTTTGAAGATGGCGAGGTGCTGGCAATCGCCTTCGTCGCAGGGGACGAAGTTTTTCAGCATCGCCTCTTCCACGTGACCGCGCCACTGGATCTTGCCCTTCTGGCGATAGTCCTTGATGTGCATCCAGCCGATGCCATCTTTCATGGCGCGGTAGTGCTCGACGACGGCCTTACCGCTGCCGAACTGGACGAACAGGTTGGCGGCGTCGAAGACGAGGACGAGGGCCTTGCTGTTGACGTGCTTGTAAAGCTCCATCAGCAGGTGGCCGTTCTGGCCGATGAGATTCGCCTCGACCTCTAGGCCGAAAATGACGCCGCCCTCCTCGCAACGCGCCGCGATCTCGCCGAGCATGTCGCCCGCCTGCCGGACGTAGTCCTCCGGCCGCTCGCCTTTCGGCGGGTAGAACGAGAAACCGCGGATGAGCTTGGTGCCGAACGCCTGCGCGAGCGCGATGGCGCGGCGCACGTCATGGTCCACGTATTGGCGGAACGGCACGTAGCGGTTGCCGGAGCCGTCGTCCACATCCTTGATCTTCACCTTGCCGACGGGCGAGCCGAGGGTGGAGACGCTGACGCCGAAATCGCGATGGAACTGCTGGAGCGTTTTGATTTCGTCATCGGTGAGTTGCATCACGTTCTTGAGGCCGTTGCCGGCGTCCACGAAACGGATGCTGTAATACTTGAGGCCGGCGGCGGCGAGCATGGTCATCTGCTCGAGCGCGGTTTTCTTGACCGCACCTTCGTCGGCGAAACCTGAGAGAAGAATATGGGGTGTCATGGGGCGGCTCTTTTACACGAGTGGGCGGCTGACTGAAAGGTTGAATTGCACGCCCGGACAACGTAATGGTAACGCCCGTCAACCAACCAACAGGAGTCCCAGGATGAGCATGAGCGTGATTGCGAGAAACTTGATCGTCAGCGGCATTGTCGCGGCGGCGTTTTGTGCGGCGCAGAGCGCGGGCGCGGCGGAGAATTGTGTGGCGTTGTTCGACGGCAAGACCCTCGACGGCTGGGCCACCACCGGCAATCCGGAAGGCTGGGCCATCGAAGATGGCGCTATTGCCTGCCAGATCAAAGGCGGCGGTTATCTCTACACGAAGGAGCAATACGAGAACTTCGTCCTCTCCCTCGACTTCAAGGTATCACCGCCCACCAAGAAGTTGAACGCGAAGAGCAAAAAGGAGGAACTGCACAAGTGCAACAGCGGCGTGTTCATCCGATGGTCCGACCTCAAGAACCCCGTTCACACGGGCATCGAGGTGCAGGTGTATGACAGCGTCGGTGTCGCCACGCCGGGCAAACACGATTGCGGCGCGCTCTACGACATGGTGGCGCCCTGCAAGAACATGGAGAAACCCGTTGGCGAGTGGAACCACATGGTCATCACCTGCAAAGGCCCGATCATTTCCGTCGAGATGAACGGCGAGAAGATTTGCGAGATGAACGAAGACCAGTTCGACAAGCCCGGCCAAAATCCTGACGGCACGAAGAACAAATACAAGAACGCCTGGAAGGACATGCCGCGCAAAGGCAACATCGGTTTCCAGGACCACGGTGGCCGTGTTTGGTTCAAGGACGTGAAGATCAAGGTGTTGTCAGGCAATTGAACCGGCTGCTTTTGTTTCAGCGATTTCCGCGTTTGCGCGACACAATGCCGTTTGTGCCGCTCGGCACCTGCCCAACGCCCGTTGAACGTCTCACGGCTGTCGAGCATGCGGCCCGCCTGCCGGCGGAGGGGCAGTTGTGGGTCAAGCGCGACGATCTCTCCGGCGAGCCGTGGGGGATGAGCAAGGTCCGGAAGCTGGAGCATTACTTCGGCGACGCGCGGGCCGCTGGCGCGCGGCGCGTGCTGACGTTCGGCCCACTCGGTTCCAACCACGCACTGGCAACGGCACTCTACGGAAAGCAACTCGGCTTCGAGGTGCATCTCCAGCTTTGGCCGGAGCCAGCCACCGAACGCGTGCGGCAAACACTGATGGCCGAGCAGGCACTGGGCGCAACACTTTTCCTTGTCGGCACGCTCGATGAGCGGGCGCTGGCTGACCTAGCCGACGACGCGAGTTCCATGCTCCACGCTCCTCGCTCTGAGTCCGTCTACGTGATTCCGCCCGCCGGCACCGACCCGATCGGCGCGATGGGTTACGTCGAGGCGGGATTGGAAATCGGCGCGCAGGTGGCGCGGGGTGAGCTGCCCGCGCCGGATTTCGTTCACGTCGCGGGCGGCACCGGCGGCGTGGCGGCCGGACTGGTCATCGGGTTGCGGCTGGCCGGGCTGAGCAGTCGCGTCGTCGCGATCCGTTGCGTGGCGGCGGAGGTGCTGACGGAACTGCGCGTCGTCTTTCTCGCACGCCGGCTGCGCCAGCGACTCGCGCAGCTTGCGGGTGTCGAGGAGTCAACGCTGCCGCAGCCGGGGGCGGAGGATTTTCTGATTCTGCACGACCAGGCCGGCGGTGGTTACGGCCAGCCGACGGAAGCGTCGGAGCAGGCGCGGGCGTTGTTTGCAGCGAATGCGTCGGTGGTGCTGGACGGGACCTATACCTCCAAAGCTGCGGCGGGACTATTGGCTTTTGCCGTGACGCCGGAAGGCGCCGGCAGACGGCATTTGTATTTTCACACGTATGCGCATCGTGACCTGAGCGGTCTGGCGGCGGGCGTGACTTGGCGGGATTTGCCGCAGCCGTTTCACTCGTGCTTTGGCGGTGTTTAGGATTGCATTCGACGGACGGATACCGGAACACTTCGCAACTGTCATGGAGACCCACGAACGTTTTGTCGATCTGAAGCAGGCGTTTCGCATGGTGACGCGCGATCAGGGCTGGTGGTGGAAGGTGCTGGTCGGCGGGCCGATGCTCTTCATCCCGCTGGCGTTTTTGATTCCGATGGGCTTCACCATGGAAGTGCTGCGACGCGCGAAGAAGAATCCGGCGAAATTCATTCTGCCGGGCTTTGGCCTTCCACTGTGGGGCCGCTACGCCAGGGAAGGCGCGGTGAAGCTGCTGATTTCGTTTGGGACGCTGGTTGTGCCAGTGGTGGCGTGGATGGGGTTTACATGGGCGGTGGCGTTGATTCTCCGGTTCCCGGGATGTGAGCGATGGCAGTTCTTCTTCGAGGTGCTGTTGCCGTTTGCCATGCCAGCGGCGTTATTCCTGACGATACCGTATTGCGCGGTGGCGTGCTGCCGCTATCTGGACACGGGGCTTGTCGGACCGGCCTTTGATTACGCGAGGAACTTCAGGATTTACCGTGCGGGCCTCGTGGATTTTTCAGTCGGCGCGATGGTCGTTTTGGGGATGAATGCCATTGCGCAGACGTGGATGTTGCCGCTGATGTGGGGTTTGTTCTTCAGCTTGTGCGTGGGCGACTGCTGGTTTGGACCGATCTACAACGAGGCTGCCCAGCAGGTCAAACGCGAGGACGAGGCAGCGGCGGCAGACAGCGAGGCGGAAGAAAAACAACCGGTGCTGCGCATCGAGGAGTGAAAACCCAATGGGGCAGACAGGAGAGCCTGTCTCGTGACCCACTTTGCCGCCCGGTCTTATTCCACTGCCGGGCTGAGGCCTTTTCCAACTTCCATTTCCGACGGTGTCTTGTGCGAGCGGCGGGTCATGCGCTCGCGCAATTTTTCCATTGCGAGGTAAACCACCGGCGTGATGTAGAGCGTGAGGGTTTGCGAGACGATGAGGCCGCCGACGACGGCGAGACCGAGAGGCTGACGCGCCTCGCCGCCGGCGCCGTAGCCGATCGCAATCGGCAGCGTGCCCATCAGCGCGCAGAAGGTGGTCATCATGATTGGCCGGAACCGCAGCAGGCAGCCTTGGTAGATGGCATCATAGGCCGTCTTGCCCTCGCGTTGCGCGTCGATGGCGAAGTCAATCATCATGATGGCGTTCTTCTTGACGATGCCGACAAGCATGATGAGGCCGACCAGCGAGTAGATATTCAGGTCGCAGCCGAACAACATCAATGTGATCAGCGCGCCGAGGCCGGCGGAGGGCAGGCCGGAGAGGATGGTAATCGGATGGATGAAACTTTCGTAGAGGATGCCGAGAATGATGTAGATGACCAGCACGGACATCACCAGCAACAAGCCCATGCCTTGCAGCGACGCCTCGAAGATTTGTGCCGTGCCTTGGAAACTGCCGATGACGGTCGCGGGCAGGTGGAGTTGGCGCTCGGCGTCGCGGATCAGGTCCATCGCCGTGCCCAGCGAAACGCCGGGGGCGAGGTTGAAGGAAATGGTGGAGGCGGGAAGCTGGCCGAGGTGGTTGACCGTCAGCGGGCCGGCGGTGCGTCGGATTTGCGCCACGGCGTTCAACTGCATCAGCCGGCCGCTGTCGGAGCGCACATAAAGCTGCGAAAGCGCCGACGGGTCGCGCTGGGCTTCCGGGTTTGCTTCGAGGATGACCCAGTATTGGTTGCTCGGCGTGTAGATGGTGGAAATCTGCCGCGAGCCATACGCGCTGTAGAGGGTGTTTTCGATCTGTGCTGCCGAAACGCCGAGCGTGCGCATCTTGTCACGATCCATGTCCACGAGCACTTGCGGGCTGTTGATGAGCAAGTCGCTGTTGACGTCGAGGAGGCCGGGCAGTTCGCGCATTGCGGCCTCCAGTTTCGCCACCCAGCGGTAAAGGTCGGCGGTATCCGCGCTCTGCAAGGTGTATTGGTATTGGGCCTTGGTCAACATGCCGCCGAAGCGAATGGTCGGCACGTTCTGGAGGGTGACTTGAATGCCGACCAGTTTGGCGAGCTTCGGCCGCAACTGCTGGATGATCTGGTCGGAGCTGAGCTTGCGTTCAGAACGTGGCTTGAGCCGGATGGACATGCGGCCGGCGTTGCCGGTCAACGTCGATCCCCCCATGCCAATCGAGCTGTAAAAGTTGAGCACGTTCGGGTCCGCCTGGATGATCTTCGCGGCCTCCAACTGGTGCTCGCGCATCGCCTCGAACGAAATGTCCTGCGAGCCTTCGCTCATTGCGAAAATCCGGTCGGTGTCCTCGTTGGGGAACATGCTCCAGGGCATTTTCATTCCGAGATAGACCGTCAATACGAATGTGAGCGCAAGCACCGCCATCATCATCCCGCGGTGACGCATCGCGGATTGCAGCGTGACCTCGTAAGCGCGGAGCATGGCGTTGAAGCCGTTTTCCAGGATGACGTAGAAACGGCCGTGTTTCTCCGTCGCCGACGGCCGCACGAAGCGGCTGCACATCATCGGCGTCAGCGTCAGCGACACGAAGCCCGACACCAACACTGCCGCGCCAATGGTGACGGCAAACTCATGCAGCAGCCGGCCCAGCACGCCCGGCATGAAGAGAATCGGGATGAACACCGCCGCCAGCGACAGCGTCATGGAAATAATGGTAAAGCCGACTTGCTTCGAGCCTTTCAGCGCGGCGGTGAAGGGGTCCTCCCCCTGCTCCATGTGGCGGACGATGTTCTCCAGCATGACGATGGCGTCATCCACGACGAAGCCCACCGATAGCGTCAGCGCCATCAACGAGAGGTTGTCCACGCTGTAGTCGCATAGATACATCACCGCGAACGTGCCGATGACCGACATGGGCACCGCGAGGCTGGGAATGATCGTGGCCGAGACGTTGCGCAGGAACAGGAAGATGACAAGCACCACCAGACACGCGGTCAACACCAGTGTGAACTCCACGTCGCTCACCGACTCGCGGATGGACTTGGAGCGGTCGTAAAGCGTTTCGAACTCGATCGAGGCCGGCACCTGCGCGCGGAACTGCGGCAACAGCTTCCGGATGTCGTCCACCATCTGCACGGTGTTGTAGCCCGGCTGGCGCTGGATGGCCAGGATGATGCCGCGCACGCCGTTGAACCAACTGGCGACCTTGTCGCTCTGCGTGCTGTCAATCACCCGGGCGATCTGCTCCAGCCGAACGGGCGCGCCGTTGCGATAGGCGACGATGATCGGACGATAGTCTGCCGCCTTGGTGAGGATGCCGGTGGCCTGCACGGTGAACGCCTGGTGCCGTCCGTAGAGCGTGCCGGTCGGGATGTTCACGTTGGCCTCGGCAATCGCCTTTTGCACCTCGTCAATCCCGATGCCGCGCGTCGCCAGCGCGTTGGGATCCACCTGCACGCGGACAGCGAATTTCTGCGCGCCGAGCACCTGCACTTGTGCAACGCCGTCCACCATCGAAATGCGCTCCGCCATCAGCGTCTGGGCGTATTCGTCCACCGTCGAGAGCGGTAGCGTTGGCGAGGTCAGGGCGAGGTAGAGGACCGGCTGGTCGGCGGGGTTGACCTTTCTGTAAGTCGGCGGCGTCGGCATCTCGGGAGGCAGTTGGGACATCGCGCGCGAGATGGCCGCCTGCACGTCCTGGCCGGCGGCGTCAATGGTCCGGCTCAGCGCGAACTGAATGGTGATCTGCGAGATGCCCATCGCGCTCACCGAGGTCATGTTGTCCACGCCGGCGATGGTGGAAAATTGTTTTTCCAGCGGCGTCGCCACCGCCGAGGCCATCGTTTCCGGACTGGCGCCCGGCACGTTGGCCGACACCATGATGGTCGGGAAATCCACATTGGGCAGGTCACTGACCGACAGCTTCCGGAACGACATGATGCCGAAAAGCAAAATCGCCGACATGACCAGCGTGGTCATCACCGGACGGCGGATGAACAGTTCGGGAATGCTCACGGCGTTTTCACCTCCATGGGCGCAGTTGCGGCAGGACCGATGCTGATCTTCACGTCCACCTTTGAGCCGGGCACCAGCCGCAGATGGCCGTCGGTCACGACCAGTTCACCGGCACGCAGGCCCTGCTCGATCACCGCCACGCCATTGTGCGAACTGGCCAGCACCACGGGCCGCAGTTCGACCGTCCGGTCGGCTTTGATCACATACACAAACTCGCCTTGTTGGCCCGTCTGCACAGCCTGCGACGGCACCACGATTGCGCGCGGCGTCGTGGTCAGGTCGAGCCGCACGTTGACGAACTGGCCGGGCCAGAGAACGTTATTGGTGTTGGGGAAAGTGGCCTTGAGCCGGATGGTGCCCGTGGCAGCATCCACCGTGTTATTGACGAAACTCAGTTGGCCCTGCGCGCGCAGCTCGTCGTGGTTGGCGACGACCGCCTCGACCTTCAACTCACCTGCCGCTACGAAACGCTTGATGTCCGGCAGGTGATACTCCGGAACGGAGAACGTGACGTAGATTGGCTGAACCTGGTTGATCACGACCAACTCGTCATCCTGCGCCTTGATGACGTTACCCGCGTCCTTGCGCAAATCGCCGGTGCGTCCGTCAATCGGCGATCGGATTTCGGTGTAACCCAGCTTGAGCTTCGCGTTGGACACCGCCGCCTCGTCGGCCTGCACGGTCGCCCTCAACGCCGCAAACGTCGCGCGCGCCTTGTCGGCATCCTGAGGCGACGCCACGCCCTTCCTGCCGAGTTCTTCGTAGCGCCGGTCTTCCAGGCGCGCATTCTCCAACTGCGCCTTGTCGCGAGCCAGATTGGCCTCGGCCTGTTTGAGCGACTCGGCGAACGGTTGCGGGTCAATCGTGAACAACCGGTCGCCCTTCCTGACCTCCTGTCCTTCGCGGAAATGCTCCGCCGTTAGCAGACCATCCACCTGCGAGCGGACGGACACCGATGCGAACGCCTCCACGTTGCCAATGGCGCGCACCTGCACTGCCATCGGCTTCTCCACCGCGTTGGTCGCCAGCACTGGCACCGGGAGCCTTGCCTTCTTTGCGTTGCCCCCGGCGTCCGCTTTCTCGAAACAACCCACCCATGACGCGCTGACCGTCACGAGCGCGGCCACGCCGGCGATCGACCATGCTTTGCTCTTCATGCGGACCTTCCTTTCGACCGGAACGCCGTCGTCAACTGCTGTAGAAACGCCACGCGGCGTTTGCGGAACTCCGGGTCTGCCACCGGCAGGCCGGTGACGAGTCTTGTGATCTGGGGGAACGCCAGCGGGAACGTGGTGAGGCTGATGATCGCCAGCAGCAACTGCTGCAGATCCATATCCCGCGGCAGCAATCCACGGACTTGGCCACGGCGCAGGTTGGCGATACCGTTCCTGATATTCGCCAGCCGTTTCTCCTCGTCGATCAGCCTGCCGTTGCCGGTTTGCAGCGCCTCCCATTGCAGCAATCGGATCCAATCCGTATCTTGGCGGGCCAGATCGAACCAGTAGGACAGCGCCTCAAAGGGATCGTCCGGCGACTTCGCCAGCCATTCGGCCCGTGTCGCGAGCTTGCGGTGCAGGATGGCGCGGAAGAGATCCTCCTTGTTGCCAAAGTAGTGGTAGAGCATCCGCTTGTTGATTCGCGCGCGGCGGGCGATGCTGTCCACGCGCGCACCGGCAAAACCTTTCGCGGAAAACTCCGTCATCGCCGCCGTCAGAATGCGTTCTTGCGCGCGCTGCGGGTCCCGAGTCACCACTCGTGAACGCCGCAACAGTGAAGGGGCTGTCGTCATAAGCAACCAGGCGATGCTAGGTAAGTGCCAAGTAACTGTCAAGTTACCGAAGCGGTCATGGCCGCGACGGGCAAACAAAGACGTTGTCATCGTTCGGACGGCGGGTAGTATAACCGCCATATCCACGCTGATGTGGAGTGTCTTTTGAGCATGAATAAGCAGGTAAAATGGATCGTTCGCCATCGCGACAAGACGCAGGCAGTCGTCTGCTCCGCGTGCGGGGAGTCCACGCGCATCCTGACGCGGGCCGACGGGCAGGACGTGGTCAATTTCCACATCACGCACATCCTTGACTCCAAGCGGCACTATCACAAGAAGTGCCACGAGGTTTATTACATCCTCGAAGGCAGCGGAAAAATGGAGCTGGATGGCGAAACGGTGGAGTTGACACCGGGCACGACGATCTATATTCCGGCAGGCACGCGCCATCGCGGTTATGGCGATTTCAAGACGGTCGTGGTCGGCACACCGGCGTTTGAAGAAGCAGACGAATATTTTGATTAGAAAATGGCCCGCTAAACACGCGAAAAGACGCGAAAGTTCGGAAACAGAATCTTGGTAGTTCCCTTTAGCGTCCTTTAGCGTGTTTAGCGGGCAAAAGAAGATTTTATGGCTGAACGAAAAACATTGGATGAACGGCAGCAGATGAGCGAAGCGGAGCGGTTGCGGCATTCGTGCGCCCACGTGCTGGCGACAGCGATTTTGAAACTCTGGCCCGACGCCCAACTGGCCTACGGGCCGGCGGTCGAGGACGGCTACTACTACGACCTCGACCTCAAGCACCGCATCACGCCCGACGATTTCCCGAAGATCGAGGCGGAGATGAAGAAGATCACGAAGGAGAACCTCGTCTTCGAGAAGGTCACCGTCACGCGCGAGCAGGCGTTAAGCGACGCGAAAACCGGACGGCTCGGCGCGCTCACCGAACGGCCCGAACCGAGCCGGTTCAAGCTGGAGAACATCCAAAGTATTCCCGAAGGCGAAGCAATCACCTACTACAAGAGCGGCGATTTCCTCGACCTTTGCGCCGGCCCGCACGTGATGCGCACCGGCAACATCGGCGCGTTCAAGCTCACCAGCGTCGCCAGCGCCTACTACAAGGGCGACGAGAAGAACCCGCAGCTCCAGCGCATCTACGGCGTCGCGTTCAAGAACCGGACGCAGCTCGACGAGTGGCTGAAGATGCAGGAAGAAGCCAAACGGCGCGACCATCGCAAGCTCGGCGCTGAGATGGGCCTCTTCGCACTAGACGCCGAATACGTCGGCCCCGGCTTGGCGCTTTGGCTGCCCGCCGGCGGCGCGATCATTGAAGAGCTCGAAACGCTGGCGAAGCAGACCGAGTTTCAAGCCGGCTACGTCCGTGTCAAGACGCCGCACATCGCGCGTGAGAAGATGTATGTGACCAGCGGGCACTTGCCGTATTACGCGGAGAGCATGTTCCCGCCGATGGAGCTGAAAGAACCTGGCGTGAACGCACCGGAAGCGCCGGCGGATCGCTACTACCTCAAGGCGATGAACTGCCCGCACCATCACCGCATCTTCTCGGCGCAGCCGCGGAGCTACCGGGACATGCCGTTGCGGCTGGCGGAATACGGCTGTTGCTACCGCTACGAGCAATCGGGCGAACTGTTCGGGCTGATGCGCGTGCGTTCGCTGAACATGAACGACTCGCACATTTACTGTTCGCCGGAGCAGTTCGCGCAGGAGTTCAACGCGGTCAACGAGATGTATCTGAAGTATTTCAAGATCTTCGGCATCGAGAAATACGTCATGCGTTTCAGCACGCACTCGAAGGAAGGTCTCGGCAAGAAATACGTGGATCAGGCCGACCTGTGGCTGAAGACCGAGGAGATGGTGCGGCGGGTATTGAAAGAAAGCGGCATCAACTACGAGGAAGTGCCGAACGAGGCGGCGTTCTACGGGCCGAAGATTGACGTGCAGGTCTGGAGCGTCATCGGCCGCGAGTTCACGCTGGCGACCAACCAGGTGGACTTCGCCGTGCCGAGCCGGTTCGGGCTGGTTTATCGCGACAAGGACAACAGCGACAAGACGCCGCTTTGCATCCATCGCGCGCCGTTGGGCACGCACGAGCGGTTTGTCGGCTTCCTCATCGAGCATTATGCCGGCAACTTCCCACTCTGGCTTGCGCCGGAGCAGGTGCGCGTGCTGCCGATCACGCAGGACCAGATTCCTTACTGCGAGGAGATCGTGAAGGAGCTGCGCGGCCAGTATGTGCGCGCGACGATGGAGTTCAGCAACGACAAGCTCCAGGGTCGCATCAAGCGCGCTGAGGAGGCGAAGGCTCACACGATGTTGATCGTGGGCGGCCGCGACCAGGCGGCGAACGCCGTCTCCGTGCGCGTCCACGGCAAAGGCGACCTCGGCTCGAAGCCGCGGGCGGAGGTGGTGGCGGAGATTCTGACGGCGATTCGGGAAAGAAAGCCCTGAGCTTCCCTATGACGCAGATATCCTCCTCCGCAAAGAATGTCTGCAAGGAGAAATCCGGTCTGGCAGTTCCGCGCAAAGGTTTCAGTCGCCGCGCCGATGTCCCGCCGCAAATCCTGGCGCAGCTCAATTGTGGCGAGATCGAATCCCGCACCCTGGCCGAATGGCTGGCGATAGACTTTGAAGAGCTGCTGAAGCACGCCGTGCCAGAATTGGCCGGCCGCGCGGGCGAGTTGCGCGCCGGAGGCGTGATGGAACGGACTCGCACCGGCGGGCGGCTGTTGCTGGAACAATTCGGCCAGCGAGCCATCCGCCGCTACGGAAAGCACCGCTCGGACACGGTTCGGCAATGGGCAGCGGTGGTGGTGGGTTTGCTGCCGCGTTTACCGCTGGCACGACGTCTGGAACTGGTCCGGCCTTTCGCAGACGATTCGCACATGGGGGTGCGGGAAATCGCGTGGATGAGTGTCCGCCCGCATCTGGCGGCGGAACTGGAGCAGGCGGTGGCGTTGTTGGCGGGTTGGAGTAGCGAGCGCTCGGCGAACCTAAGGCGCTTTGCGTCTGAGGCAACACGACCGCGTGGCGTCTGGTGCGAACACATTTCCCGTCTGAAAGCGAATCCGGAGCTGGGTCTGCCGATCATCGAGCCGCTGAAATCCGATGCTTCACGTTACGTGCAGAACTCCGTGGCCAACTGGCTCAACGACGCCGCGAAGACGCAACCTGGATGGGTCAAGGCGCTGTGCAAACGTTGGTCGAAACAGAGTGCGACGCAAGAGACGGCATACATCACTCGCCGGGCGCTCCGAAGCCTCTGATGCGCGTCACGTTCAAAGCGAGGATTCGGGAAGCCAGGAAAGAGAGGATCTACATGACGTTGGTGGTCGGCCTGCGCTATCAGGCGGCGAACGCCTTTTTCGGAGGCGTCCACGGCAAAGGCGACCTCGGCTCGAAGCCGCGGGCGGAAGTCATCGCGGGCATTCTGGCGGCGATTCGCGAGCGGCGGGCGTAGAGTGACCGTCTTTTACGATCGAAGCAAAGCTGCAGGTTCTTCCAGAACTGGCGTTGCTGCTCAGGCCGCGGGCTTGGGTTTGCCGATGGCAGACTCGATGGCTTCGATAAGTTCCACGATGCCGATGGGTTTGGCCAGGAAAAGCGCGCCGCCGCTGACCATGCCGGCACTGCCGGCTTCGCGCTTGCGCACGACGGCGGTGACGAAGATCACGGGCACTTTTTTCAAGATCGGGTCTTGTTGAATTGAAGCAGCAACGTCGCCGCCGTCGATGTCCGGCATGACCACGTCCAGGAGGATCAGGTCGGGCTTGAACGTGCGGGCGGTGGGCAGGGCGGCCTTGCCTTCGTTGACTTCGCGCACTTCATAGACGCCCGTTTGCTCCAGGTTCAGCCGCACCATGCGGGTAAAGCCGACCTCGTCGTCCACAACCAGAATACGTTTCTTTTCCATGATGATTGTTTCCTCTTGGTTCAGGCCTTGAGCAAAATCGTGGCACGCGCGCCGCCTTCGGGCCGGTTTTGTATACGAATCGTACCGCCATGCATGTTGACAATCCGCCGTGAGACTGTCAATCCCAAGCCAGTGCCTATGCCGGTGGGTTTGGTGGTGAAGAAGGGGTCGAACACCTTTGCCAGTTTGTCTTCCGGGATGCCGGTGCCGGTGTCGTCCACCTCCACGACCACGGTCATGTCGCCCGAACGGAGCCGCATGCCGGAACGGCTGCCGGGATCGCGGTTCACATCGCCGACCTGGAGCCGCTTGGAGTAGGTGCGCACGGTAAGCGTGCCGCCATCGGACATGGCGTGGATGGCGTTGAGCATGATGTTGAGAAACACCTGCTCCATCTTCTGCGGGTCGAGTTTCAGCATCGGCAGCTTTTCGGCGAAGTCGCGGATCACCTGCACGTGCGCGGTGGAGGTGGCATGACGGAGCATGGAGAGGCACTGTTCCAGCAACACGTGCACGTCCGACGGCTTCACGGTCAGTTCCTGCGCTGCGCTGAGGTCGAGCAGGCCGTTGACGATGTTGGCGGCGCGCTGAATGGCGCCGTTCACGTCGTTCAGGACCTGCTCAAGATCGCCGTTGTGGCCCTTGAGCTGGCCTCTGGCGTAATCCACGCCCATACGGATGATGGCAAGCGGGTTCTTCACCTCGTGAGCGACGCCTGCGGCCAGGCGGCCGACGGTCTCCATCTTCTCCACCTCGACGAGCTGCGCTTGGGCGGTTTTCAGTTCCTCGTGCGCGCGGGTCAGGTCGAGAAGCGTCTTCTTCAGTTGCTCCTCGGCCTGTTTGCGCTCGATGAATTGGCCGATCTGGCTGCCGATGGCGGTGAACATCCGGAGAAGACTGTCATCCGGTTCGGAAATCTCGCGGCTGCAGAAAGCGACGACACCGAGGACCAGTGGGCCGAGCATGACGGGGAAACCGAGCGAGCCGCGCAGTCCCGCCTTGGCGGCAAACCGGGCACTGGGGAAATTGCTGTCGTGGGTGACGTCGGGAACCCAGGCCGGTTTGGCAGAAGACCAGACGCGGCCGGGCACGCCGATGCCCGGCGACAGGAATGTTTCGGATGTGGCGGTCTCCAACTCGCCCAGATCGAAGCTGGGCGCGTGCCAGGTCTTGATGCAGTGCAAAACGTTCTGGTGCCAGTCCGGGATCCACAATTCGCCAAAGTCCCATCCGAGACCTTCGCAGAGAGCTTTGAGGATTTTGGGCGTGGCGTCGTCCAGCGTCGGCGCCTCGGCCAGGACGCTGGTCACGGCGTGTTGTATCGCCAGACGCTGTTCGGCCTTCTTGTGTTCAGTGACGTCGCTGATAATGGCGACCAATCCGGTGGTGGCGCCTCTGGCCTCGCGCAAGGGAACCTTGGTCTCCCAGACCCACAACCGCTGACCATCGGGACTGGTGATGAGTTCCTCCCGGTTAACTATCGGCTGGCCACTGCGTATGATTTCCGCGTCCTCGGCTTGGATGCGATTTGCCTCGGCTGCGGGGAAGAAATCCGCTGGTGTCTTGCCGACGACCTCCTCGGCGGTCTTGGCTCCCACGAAACGGCGGTGCGCGATGTTATCCACGAGATAACGGCCCTGCGTGTCCTTGACCAGAATGTAATCGGGCAGATTGTCGATGAGCGCGCGCAGCAGATTGCGCTCCGCATCCAGCGCCATCTCGGCGGCGTGCCGCTGCGTGGTGTCCAGAAACGTCACCACCGCCCCTTGGATGACGTTGTGTTCCTTGACCGGAAACGCAGTGTATTCCGTCGGGAACGACGTCCCGTTGCGGCGCCACAAAATTTCCGTGTCCACATCGGCGCCCTCTCCTGTCCGGATCGCCTGGGTCATCGGGCATTCTTCCGCCGGATACGGCGACCCGTCAGGCCGCATGAAATGAATGGTCTGGTGGACGTCCTTGCCTTCCAGCTCGGATGGCTCGTAACCCAGCATCTTGGCGCCGGCCTTGTTGATAAACGTGCAACGGCCCGCACGATCCATGCCGAAGAAACCAACTGCGGTGGATTCCAGCATCAGGTGCAGGTTGCCCGCCAGCTGTGCTCTCTCTATCTCAGCTTCCTTGATCTCGGTGATGTCACGATTGACGCCGAGCAGACCGGTGACTCTGCCGCGGCCATCGTGCAATTGCACCTTGGTCGTCAGTATCCAACGGGTCTTGCCCGTGCTGTCGGTGACAGCCGCTTCGCGGTTCACGAGCGTCTGGGCCGAGTTGAGCACCGCCTGCTCCTCCGCGCGAAACTGCATCGCCAACCCATGCGGGAAGAAATCGAAATCCGTCTTCCCGACGATGTCCTCGGGCCTCTCCTTGCCAAAGAACCGCGTCGTCACCCTGTTCACCATGAGGAACTTGCTCTCGGTGTTCTTCACGTAGATGTGGTCGGGAAAGCTGTCTATGAGGTTTCGCAACAGACGGCGTTCCTCGGCCAGCGTCTCCTGCGCGTGGCGGCGCTCGACGGCATAGCGGATGGCGCGCGTCAGAAGCAGACGTCCCGCCGATCCCTGGATCATGCTCTTGCTCAGATAGTCCTGCGCGCCCTCATGCACGGCGTGGATGGCCAGTTCCTCGTCGTCCGCGGCAGTGAACACGATGATCGCCGTCTGCGGCGATACCGTGCGCGTGCGGGTGAACGTCTCCAGACCATGACAATCAGGCAGACCCAAGTCTAGCAACACCACGTCTATGTCACCTTTGGCAAGACGTTCCAGACCCTTGTCGAGCCGGTCCACCCGCTCCAAGTCGAACGCCCCCCCCGGCGCCGATGACAACATTGCGCGCACCACGTCCGCGCTACTGCGGTCGTCTTCGATGTGCAGGATTTTAATATGGCCTTCCGGCATCAGGTCAGACCTCCATACATGTGATGTGATATGGACAAAATCTAGCGCAACAAATAACGCTGGCGCAAGCGCCGCAAATCCAAAACGTTCTTCGCTCGCGCGTGTCAACCGACGCGGGCCACTTCCATCCCGACCATGCACACGTCATCCGCAAGCCCCCGCTGTTGCGCGAATTGCCGCACCTCGGCGAGCAGCGCGTCAAACAAACCGTTCATCGGCAAGTGGAGATACTTTTGGACGGCTTCCCGCAGCCGCTTCTCACCAAAAATCTCGCCGCTGGACCCCTCCGCTTCAAACAGGCCGTCCGTGAACAACATCGCCAGGTCGCCGGCGGACATCGGCTGCTCGAAGGTTTTGAACACGGCGTTTTCCAGCAACCCCAGTGCGGGACCCGACTCGTTGTCCTCGCCCAGCAGTTCGACGGTCTTCAGATCCCGCCGCACGTGCAGCGGGCTTGGATGGCCGGCGTTGGCGTAGCGAAGCTGGCCACGCGCCACGTCGGCCACCAGATAGAAGGCCGTGACAAACAGGGTCGTGCCCGCCTGTTTCAAGATGACGGTCAGCCCGCGGTTGATTTGCGTGAGCAACCGGCCGGGATCGGCGGCGACGCCGGTGGCGGGAGCGGTGAGTTCTTCCATCAGCGCGCGGATCATGGCCGTGAGCAACCCCGCCCGCACACCGTGGCCCATCACGTCGCAAATCAAGACGCCCGCGGCGGAGTTCGACAGCGGGAACACGTCGTAGTAATCACCTCCGAGCGTCGCGGCTGGTTCGTAACGCCCGCAAAACGTCAGCGCCGAATCCTTCGGCGCAACGCCGTGCGGGAACGTCGGAAATTGCTGCGGCAGCAGCGCCAACTGGACCTCGCGCGCCAGATCGAGGTCGGACTGCATTTGTTGGTTCTTCTGGCGCAGTTGTCGGGCGTAGTTGGCCAGTTCCATCTCCGCCCGCTTTCGCTCGATGGCGTATCGCATCGCGCGCACGAGCAGGCCGCGGTTGAACTGTCCCTTGACCACATAATCCTGGGCACCTTCCTTGGCCGCTGTGATGGCCGTGGTCTCATCGTCCAGTCCTGTCAGCACGACGACGGGCACTGTCGTCGTCTGGTCGTGGAGCTTGCGAAAGGTTTCCAACCCGCGGCTGTCCGGGAGGGAAAGGTCCAGCAACACCACATCGAACACCGGCTCGTTGAGCCGTTTCAACGCCGCGTCGAGCCGGTCGACGTGAACCAGTTCAAACTGATCGGACGGTCCCTCTTTCAGCATGCGTCGCAGCAACAGTGCGTCGTCCGAGTTGTCCTCAACGAGCAGAATACGAATCGCTTTTTCTCCCATGGCGGCGCTAACTTCGACGGCAATCTTCCAATGGTCAAACAAAAACCCCTCGCTTTTTCAGGCAGTCCGCCCGAATTTGCGCGGACGATGTGGGTGGGAACCCGCAACGAAACAAGACATTCGATTGTTGATCTTCATCAATCCGCCCTCTCCGGGTATGGTTTAGGGTGGGTTGAACGAAGAACGCGATTGAGGACCTGAAGATGATAACGAAGCTGAGCCGATTTGGAATCGCCGCTGTGGCTGTCAGCGCGGGTGTTTGCTTGCTCGGGTTGCCCGCCGCGCGCAGCTCCGGCGACATCGCGGACGGGCCGGTTGTGACCGCCGCAAAAACCGCGCTGGAAAAGGGCGACGTGACACCAGCGCTCAAGTGGGTCAAGAAAGACCGCGAGGTCGGGATTCGCGAGGCGTTTCAGAAAACGCTGGCCGTGAGAAAGCTCGGTCCGGAAGCGAAGGAACTCGCCGACAACTATTTCCTCAACACGCTGGTGAGGATTCACCGTGCCGGCTCGGGCGTGACCTGCGCGGAACAGAAACCATCAGGCGCCGAGGTCGAGGCCGCCGTCGCCAAAGCCGACGAGGCTTTGATCAGTGGCGATGTGCAGCCTTTGGCCAAAGCCCTTGCCGATGGCATTGCCGACGGCATCCGGAAACGGTTTGAACGGGCGCATGCCGCCAAAGAGGACGCCGACAGCAATGCCGATGCTGGCCGCAAATACGTCGAGGCGTATGTCGAGTTCATCGGCTACATTGAGCGCGTCGCGTACGCCGCGAAACCGCCAGCTTCAGAACGAAAACAGTGACCCACACACAGGAGACGCAATCATGGAATGCAATCACAACGTGGATGAAACCGCCAAGTTCAAGGCCCAGGCGCTGAACACGCTGGGCACGGTGGATTACCAAACCGGTTCGGTCGTGAGCCGGCAGATCGTCAAGAAGAGCGTCGGGACGGTGACGTTGTTCGCTTTCGACGCGGGCGAGGGCCTTAGCGAGCACACCGCGCCATTTGATGCGCTCATCAACGTGCTCGAAGGCGAGGCGGACATCACCATCTCCGGCAAGGTCCATCGCGTCAAAGCCGGCGAGTTCATCATCATGCCGGCGAACGAACCCCATGCCCTGAAAGCCCCCGTTCGTTTCAAAATGATGCTGACGATGATCCGCGCCTGAGCGGAGAAGGCGCAATCACTCGTCCGGTCTCCAGTTAACGTGGTGGCTTTGTGGACGATGGCCTATTCGCCGGACAGCTTCCCGGGCTTGAGCGACCAGCCGGTCTTCAGGCCGAGCACGAACCAGCCGAGCGCAACCGTGCCCGCGGCGAAAATGGTGTCGCCGATGACACGCGCCCAGCGGAGGTTGTTCAACAACGGTGTCTGCATGAAATCAGCGGAGCGGGCATACCACATTCCGTGTTCGACGCTGGCCCACGTTTGCATCAGGCCGAGCGGCAGCAAGCTCAGCAGCACCATCAGGATCAGGCCAATGTTCATGCTCCAGAAAGTGAAGCTCAGCGCGCCCGTCTTCCAGACGCGGTGAGGGGTCAGTCCTCGCAGGCAGAAGAGCATCAGCCCAATGCCGAGCATGCCATAAACGCCGAACAGCGCCGTGTGGCCGTGCACCGGCGTCGTGTTCAACCCCTGCATGTAATAAAGCGCTATCGGCGGGTTGATGAGAAACCCGAACAGGCCCGCGCCGACCAGGTTCCAGAACGCCACCGACACGAAGAAATAGATCGGCCACTTATACGCGCTCACCCACGGCTTCGCGCGCGTCAGCGTCAGGTTCTCGTAGCCCTCAAACCCGATGAGCACCAGCGGCACCACCTCCAGCGCGCTGAAGGTCGCGCCCAGCGCCAGCACCGCCACCGGTGTGCCGGTAAAGTAAAGATGATGGAATGTGCCGATGATGCCGCCGGTCAGGAAGATGATCGTCGAGAACAGCACCGCGCTCGTGGCGGTCGCGATCCGCAGCAGCCCCATCCGTGCAAACAAGAAGGCGATGACCACCGTCGCGAACACCTCGAAGAATCCTTCCACCCACAAATGCACGACCCACCACCGCCAGTATTCGATCATGGCGAGGTTGGTTTGGCGGTGCCACATCAGGCCGGCGCCGTAGAACAATGCAATCGCCGCCGACGCGATGACGAACAGCGCCAGAAGATGCCGGTTCTCGCCCGGCTGCCGCAATGCCGGCCACAACGCGCGGCCCATCAGGAACAGCCACACAAACAAACCGACAAAAAGAAAAATCTGCCAGAACCGGCCAAGGTCAACGTATTCCAAGCCTTGATGGCCGAACCAGAAGTTCATCGTCAAGCCGAGTTTCTGTTGCACGCCAAACCATTGCCCTGTCAGCGAGCCGCCGACGATGATCAGCAGGCATACGAAGAGGAAGTTGACGCCAAGCGACTGGAAACGCGGCTCGCGCCCTGACACCGCCGGCGCGACGAACAACCCCGTCGCCAGCCAAGCAGTTGCAATCCAGAAGATGCCGAGCTGCACGTGCCATGTCCGTGCGACCGAGTAGGGCAGCCATTGCGCCAGCGAAATGCCGTAGAAGCCGCCGCCTTCAACACCGTAGTGCGCCGTCACCGCGCCCAGCCCGACCTGCACGACAATCAGCGCCGCCACGACCCAGAAGTATTTCAGCGTTGCTTTCATGGAAGGCGTCGCCACCAGCGCGCGCAGCGGGTCTTGTTCGGGCACCCGCGCCGGCTCCTCCTCTGCTGACTTGCGGTTCACGACGGCGAAATACCACGCGAGCGCGCCCACGCCCGCCAGCAACAACACGAAACTCACCACCGACCAAACCACCGCCGCGCCCGTTGGATGATTGTCAATCAGTCGTTCCGCGGGCCAGTTCTGCGTGTAGGTCACACTCTGCCCCGGCCGTTCCGTCGCGCACGCCCACGCGGCCCAGAAGAAGAACGCGTTCAGCGCCTTCTGCCGCTGCGGATCCTTGATCGAGTCCGCCGGGATGGCGTAGGCGTCGCGCAACTTTGCCAGCGCCGGATCGTGGCCGAACAGCGCCGCATAGTGCGCGCTCACCGCCGTGATGGCTTCCGCGCGCAAAGGCGAGACGACGAGCCTGCCCGTGGCCACATCGTAGGTATTCGCGCGGATTTCCTTCTTCAACCGCCCTTGCAACGCCGACTGCCTCTCGGCATCCAGCGCGTCAAATGCCTTGCCGTGCTCCATCGTGGCCCAGCGGTCAAGCATCCAAACAGCCTCGCGATGCAGCCGGTCCGCCGACCAGTCCGGCGCGACGTAGGCGCCGTGGCCCCACACCGTGCCAACCTCCTGGCCACCGATGGATTGCCAGACATTCTGGCCGTCCTTGATCTCCTGCCCCGTGAACAACACCTTGCCGTCCGTTGTCACGACGCATTCGGGAACCGGAGGCGCTTGCTGGTAGATCTCGTACCCGAAGTAACCCAGCACTCCAAACGACCCCACGATCACCACCGCCAATGTCAACCAGAGACCTCTGTAATTCATGACGCTAACCTCGTCTTTTCGAGCGGCGCTGGGATTGACGCAGGTCAACGACGTCCTCGAAATTCTCGCACTCCTTCTTCGTGCGCCTGTGGACGTCGCGCCAAGCCAGTGTTTTCGCAGCTACTGTAGTCCTTATTTGTCACAAGGGCCAAAGCGAGTCATGCCGTAAGCGGCGTGGGTAAAGTCCATCCGCGCCGCACTGTTTTCCGTGGTGGCAAGCGCGCGGGCTTTCTTCTATAGTTTTTGCCTGTCGGCTCATGATATGAAAATGATCGGGAATCCTGTTGAACATCGGCTGTGGCTCCAACGGCCCGCGCTGAGGTGTGCCCGATAAGCCGCAGGCTGACTCACAGATTTGGATCTACCATGCATCGCATCATTCATCGACTTGCGGTTGCGGCGTGTCTGGCTTGGCTGGCGTGTCCAGCGAATGCCCAGTTGAACCAGGGCCTCGACGACGCCACCGGCATCATCCACAACGTCCAATGGCAGAACGGTGTGCCGCTCGGCGCGATGGGCTGTGGCAAGTTCGAGGTGTTGCCCAGCGGCTGGTTTTCGCGGTTCAGCATCAATCACAACTGGGACGAACCGCTGTGGAACCATCCGTGGAAACCCTCGCGCGCGACATTCTTCGCGATTCGCGCCGCCAATCCAAAACCAGTGACGCGCTGGCTGCGATTCGGGTTTCGGGAGCAGGAACTGCCGGGCGTAGAGCAGGTGGCGCACATCGCCTACCGCGGACATCTCCCGTTCGTGGACGCCACGTTTGAGGATGCGGCGCTGCCGGTGGGCGTGTCGTTGCGCGCGTGGTCGGCATTGGTGCCACATAACGCGAAGGATTCGAGCCTGCCCGTGGCGTTCTTCGAGTTCACGCTGAACAACACCCAGACGGTGCCCGTGGAGGCATCGCTGCTGTTCTCATTGGAGCATCTCATCGGTTGCGGCGGCTATCAGGTCCAAGGCGACCACCGCCACTGGCGCGAGCAGGAAGGCAACCGCGTCGGACCGGCGGCAGTGAAAGACACGCCGTTGACCGGGTTA
This sequence comes from Verrucomicrobiota bacterium, assembly GCA_016235595.1. Taxonomy (GTDB): domain Bacteria; phylum Verrucomicrobiota; class Verrucomicrobiia; order CAIQCK01; family CAIQCK01; genus CAIQCK01. Next base: position 105,930 of record JACRJX010000001.1, on the reverse strand, counting down.
CGCCTGTTCTCCACCAAACAGTTCGAGGGGATGAAGCTCAATTCCAGCGGCGAATACTGGCTGCTCAGCGATGGCCCGACCACTGCCTGCGGGTGGGACGCGGCGGGCGAGGGACGCGAGTTGACAGAGGGCTTCGCAACGCGCGGCGAACTCGGCGTCGCCAATCCGGAATCATTGGCAACTGCCGGCGCGATTTGCCGTCGCGTCACAGTGCCCGCCGGTGGCAAACAGAAAGTTCTCTTTGCCTTCGTGTGGTGGATGCCGCGCCACGTCACCATGGACGGCAAGGACCACGGCCATTTTTATCTGCGGGAGTTCAAGGATCCGGCCGCGTTGGCGGCTTACGCATTCGGCCAGCGCCAGCGGTTGGAGAGTGCCAGCGCCGAGTTGGGCGAATGGGTCGATAAGTCGAATCTCCCGGAGTGGATGAAGCGGTTGATCCTGGGCGGAACGCACCCGATGACTGCCAACACGGTGCTGACACGCGACGGCGAGTTCACGGTGCATGAGGATCCGTCGTGGATGGAAGGCGCGCTGGGTACGCTTGACCAGCGGACCGTGGCGCACGTGTTCCCCGGCACGTTCTTCCCGGAACTGGCACGCCGCGAATTGGAGATGTTCGGTCGTTGTCAGCAGCCCAGCGGCGAGATCACGCACTTCTGTGGCAACATCTATCAGGTTATCGGCGATCCGCGCGTGCACTACGGTATCACCCAGTGGCCGGACCTGTCGGCGGTTTACATCTGGCAGGTGCTCAAACAGTATCGCTGGACCGGCGACCGGGCGTTTCTGGATGCGGCGTGGCCCGGCGTGAAACGGGCGCTCGACTGGCTCGTGACCGCCGACCGCGACGGCGACGGCATCCCGGAGGGGGGCACGACGTTCGACGCGGGCATCCAATACGCGGGCGCGTTTGTGTTCACGGCCAGCGTGTATGCGGCGGCATTGCAGGGCGCGACGGAACTGGCGGCGGTGCAAAACGACAGCGCGATATACGAGCTTGGACGGCAACGGCTCAGTCGCGTATTGGCCACGATGCGGCAGAGGCTCTGGACGGGCCAGTTTTTTGCGAAGTGCTATCTGCCCGACCGTAACATGGTCGTGCCGACGATCTTCACCGCGCAACTGGCGGGTGACTGGATGATGCGCATGGCTGGCCTGCCGCGCGTGGTCTCGGAGGCGGAAGCCCGGGCGAGCCTGGAGAGCCTTTTCAAGGTCAATGGCCAGCGCAGTCCGTGGGCGTTTGCGGATGAGTTCATGCCTGACGGAAGCGCGCACAATGACCGCTGCTGGCTGACGTATCAATGGACGTATTTCGCCGGCATGGCGATGGCCGAGGGCTACGCCGACGACGCGTTGGAAGTGGTGTGGCGGACCTACGACGCAGTCTGGCGGCGGTCGAAAATCCCCTGGGGTATTTACCTGAACCTGATGCCGACGCAGACCGACTCCCCGCAACCGGGCGGCAGCTATATGAGCGCCATGGCTGGTTGGTGGTGGTTCCATCAGTTCAGCGGCGCGACCGTGGACGTGCCGGGACAGACGCTGTGGCTGTCGCCGCGCACGACGACAACGCTCGGCGAACTGCACATGCCGATATTCTTTCCGCGCGCCTGGTTTTGGCTCGATTACGCGCCGGCGAAAAACATTTTCCGAATCAAGGTGTTGCGGCAGTTCGGCGAGCCGATGGTGTTCCGCCGCGTCGCCGGCGATCCCAACGCCGCGGCGGTGGATCTGCCGGCGGCCTGGACCGCCAAACAAGACGCCGTACTGGATCTCGCCGCGTGGCGGGACAAGCTGGTGACCGTGACGCCGCGTCCACCGATCATTGAGCATCGCGCGCTGCCGTTCCAGCGCCAGGGTTTGCCGACGCTTTCGTGGACGGCCATCGGTTCGGACACCAACTCAATCGCCCATCCCGACGATGCCTACGACGGCTGTGTCTATTCGCGATGGGAATCCACCACCCCGACTTCGCCCGACCTCTGGTGGCAGCTCGATATGGGCGCGACGCAGAATTTCAAGTCCGTCGAGGCGATCACCTCACCGCCCGGTCTGACCATCGAGCTGTCCTCGGACGGCAAACAATGGCGGTTGATGGATGCGACCGCGGCCCAGCATCAGGCGCGTTATCTGCGGCTGCGGCCGGCTCCGCAGGCTCCCACCAAGGATCCGTGGCGCGTGAGCGAAGTGACCGTGCGGCCCTGAGCCGGCCGGCTAATCGTTCTTCATCTGCAAGGCCAGATGCCGCCGCAACAACTCGCGGTTTCTGGCGTCGAAGAACTCCACCGGGTTGTAATCGTCGGTCAACACGACGCCACTGTCGAGGTTCACGGCGACGAGGCTGCTGAAAGCCTGCGTCACCAACCGGCGCGCGATCGGATGGACGCGCTCCATGTCGGGCTTTTGCCGCAATTCCAGCGCCGGCTGGTTTGACGCCACCAGAAAGGTGTTGCCGTTGCCGGCCTGGTGGATGCGCACGCTCTTGAAGACCACACCCAACGTCCGGACCATCGAAGCGGTGAAGAACTCGCTCTCACCGCTGGTGCCGCCAAACATGTTGATCACCAGCGTGCCCTCGGCCCGGAGCAACCGCCGCATCGCAGTGAAGGCTTCCCGCGTGAACAGATGCGACGGCGATGAGTCGCCCAGAAACGCGTCGAGGATGATCGTGTCATACTGTTTCTTGCAACGGCTGATAAAATAGCGGCCGTCGCCGAAATGGATGTTGAGCTTCTGCGGCTCCAGGTTGAAATACTTCACCCCCACCGGCAGCACGGCGGGATTGATCTCCACCACGTCCACGCGTGCGCCATCGCGGGCCAGTTCGCCCGGCACGATGCCGACGCCCAGCCCGATGCACAACGCGTCGTCTATCCGCGGCGTGTAGGCACGCGCCAACCCATGCAACATATAGGTATACATCGAGACGCTCTTGCGTTCCTGCGGGTCGTAGGAATTCTGGTTCAGGAAATCGTTGAGATAGCTGCGGCGCACCGGCTCCTCCTCGCCCCATTCCACAACCTGAAGCTGGCCGAAGTTTGAATTGGCCCGATACAACTCCTTGATTCCTTTGTTGTGCAGGTGGTCCCGTTGGACTCCTGCGTAGCCGGTGCCCGCGCCGATGGCTACGGTCAGCAGGACAGGGATGAGCTTTGAAACTTTCCTTGCCGGGCCGGCAAAGTAGCCCACGGACACCGCCATCAGCGCCAGCGCCGTCAGATACATCGTCATCGAGTTCGGCAGGAACGGAATAAGCACATAACCGATCAGGACAGTGCCCACGACGCTGCCCGCGGTGCTGATCGCGGTGAGCCGGCCGACGTTGCCGCCGACGGTCTCCACCGAGCCGGTCAGCATACGGACGAAGAACGGGCCGACCATCGCCAGCAATCCCAGCGGCACGAAAAACAAAAACGCCGACGCCAGCAGCGATCCCACAGCCAGTTCGAACTCCAGGCACCCATACGCCACCGGCTCGCAAATCAGCACTGAGACGCACAGATAGACCGCGGCTGCCGCAATCGCGCCGTAGAGTCTGCCGAGCTGCGGCGAGCGGTCCACCCAACGGCCGCCGGCATAGTAGCCGCAAGCCAGCGCAACAAGCGTCACCGCGATCTGTGCCGTCCAGACGAAATGCGAGGTGCCGAGATAAGGCGCGAGCATCTTCGCGCCGAGGATTTCCACAATCATGATCGCCGCGCCAGTGACCGCCGCCGTCACATACAAGTAACGGCGCAGACCGATGGTGAGTGGGACGTTTCGGGAGAGAGGTTGTTTGTGTTTCACAGTTGTCAGTTGGATGGGAGCGTCCTGTGGCTCCAGTGCAGTTTTACCATCACACAGTCTTCAAGCCCAGCAGCCGGTCCATCGAGTCGGCGGTCTGGTAGATCAGCGCCTCCGGGTAGTGCGGATACGGGTGAAAATACTCGAAGGTCAGGTAGCCGCGATAACCAATCTGGTCGAACGCCTCCATCACCGCCGGCCAGTTCGTCGTGCCGTCGAGAAGCGGCCGGAAACACTCCAGCGAGTGGTCGGTCGCCTTCTTGGAAAACTCCTTCAGGTGAACGTTCCTGATCCGCTTGCCGAGCGCCGGAATCCAGTGTTCAGGGTAATGGAAAAGCATGATGTTGCCGGTATCGAAATGGACCTGCACGCGCTCGCTCTGGAAACTGTCCACGAACGCGTTCATCTCCCCCGGCGTCATGAGATAGCCGTTGAAGAAGATGTTCTCGATGTTGAGATAGACGCCGAGCTTCGTTGCCGCCGGCAGCAGTCCGGCCACCGCCTCGCGGGCACGCCGGTCGCACACATTGAAAGGCACCGGTTCGTAGTCCGTCCGCCACGGGATGTTCACGGCGCCGGGCACGACCAGCAGATTGTCGGTGCCCACATCGTGCGCCGCCTGGATCATCTTCGCGGCCAGTTCCAATCCCCGCTCGCGTTTGATCAGATCGCCGCTGGTCAGCGGATACGGCCAGAACAGGAACGAGCAAAGGCCGCTGATGGCGATGCCAATCTTGTCGGCCAGCTTGCGAATGGCGCGGCACTCTGCCGGGCCGGCTTTCGGCGAGAGGTCGTTGTCGAGGTCGTAGTTCAACTCGACGGCGTCGAAGCCCGCGGCCTTGGCCAGCCGCAGACACTCCTCCAGGTTCATCCGCTCGGGATAGGGGAACGCCCAGAGGTTGATGGACTTCTTCATATCGTAGCGTTTCGGCGACGCTCGCCGCGCGTCGGGCTTGGCTGCCTCGGCCGCGCCGGCGACGCTGTGGGCAAACGCCGCCGCGCCGCCTGCCGCCGCCAGGGCCGCGCTGATCGCCGCGCGTCGGGTGACGTGCTGATCGAATGAGTTGTCAGATTGGGTTGTCATGTTGGCTTCTGGGTTGGAAATGGATGCGCTGAAAATACCGCAACGGCTCCGCCAGACCAAGCGGGAATACCTTTACGGAAAGCCGATTTTCTTATTGTGCGAATATGATTGCGGTTGCGGCGGAAGTCGGTAAAAGCAGTCGCTCAACTATGCCTAATAATTTCAGTTTGGTGTCGCACGGTCTTGTTGAAACCGGGCCGGTTCATCGTAACCTGCCCGTCGCGGCGCTTGTGGAGATGAGCCTGCGACGCGGCGAGGGCCGTCTCGCCAACACCGGCGCGCTCGTCACACTCACGGGCAGGCGCACCGGCCGCTCGCCCAACGACCGGTTTATCGTCAAGGAGCCGACCAGCGAGGGCCAAATCGCTTGGGGCAAGGTCAACCAGCCGATGTCGCGCGAGCAGTTCCAGGAACTGCGCCAGCGCGTCACCGCCCATTTCAAGAACCGCGAGGTCTTTGTGTTCGACGGCTTCGTCGGCGCGGACGAACGGCATCGCCTGCCGATCCGTGTGATCACGGAGCAGGCGTGGCATTCGTTGTTCGCGCGGCAGCTCTTCCGCCGGCCGGCGCCGGAGGAACTCAACGGGCACCAGCCGGCGTTCACGGTGATCTGCGCGCCGAAGTGCCTCGCCGATCCTGCCACCGACGGCACGCGGTCGGAGGCGTTCATCTGCGTGGACTTCGGTTCGCGCACGGTCATCATCGGCGGCACGCACTACGCCGGCGAGATGAAGAAGTCGGTCTTCAGTTGCCTCAACTATGTCCTGCCACAACAAGGCGTCTGCCCGATGCATTGCTCGGCCAACGTCGGCAAGGACGGCGATGTGGCGCTCTTCTTCGGACTCTCCGGCACCGGCAAGACCACACTCTCGGCTGATCCCGACCGCCGCCTCATCGGCGACGATGAGCACGGCTGGGGCGACAACGGCGTGTTCAACTTCGAGGGTGGCTGCTACGCCAAGTGCATCCGCCTCAGTCACGAGCGCGAGCCGCAAATCTGGGACGCCATCCGTTTCGGCGCGGTCGTCGAGAACGTCGTGATGGATCTCGACACGCGCGAGGTGGATTTCGACGATGACGCCGTCACCGAGAACACGCGCGCCGCCTACCCGGTGGACTTCATCGCCAACGCCATTGACAGCGGCGTCGGCGGCCATCCGCGCTCCATCGTCTTCCTTACCGCCGACGCGTTTGGCGTGATGCCGCCCGTGGCGCGGCTCGACGATCGGCAGGCCATGTATCATTTCCTCTCCGGCTACACCGCGCGCCTCGCCGGCACCGAGGCAGGCATGGGCCGTGAACCGCAGGCGACGTTCAGCGCCTGTTTCGGCTCGCCGTTCCTGCCGTTGTCGCCGCGCGTCTACGCCGAACTGCTGGCGAAAAAGATACGCGAGCACAACGTTCGATGTTATCTCGTCAGCACCGGCTGGGTCGGCGGCCCGTGCGGCGTCGGCAGCCGCATCGAGCTGGCCTACAATCGCGCCACCGTCCACGCCATCCTCAAAGGCGAACTCGACCGCCAGCCGATGGCGACCGACCCGGTGTTCGGTTTTCAGGTGCCGAAGCGTTGCCCCGGTGTCCCCGCGGAGGTTCTCGACATTCGCAAGACGTGGAAAAACCCCGCCGAATACGACGCCAAGGCCCGCGAAGTGGCGCGCCTGTTCATCCAGAACTTCGATCAGTTCAAGGACACCGCCGCCGATCTCGTTTCCTCCGGCCCGAAGGCCGATTGATCGCCCATGACACATTGCGTATTACAAGTGACACCCACACCATGAATCCCGACTCCAAGGCTTTCCTCAAACAACTCGTTGAAACACCCAGCCCGTCCGGTTACGAGCAGCAAGTCCAGCAGATCGTTCGCGAGCGCATCCGTCCGTGGTGCGACGAGGTCAAGACCGACGTGATGGGCAACGTCTTCGGCATCCGCAATCCCGCCGGATGCCCGCGCGTCATGCTCGCGGGCCACTGCGACCAGATTGGCTTCATCGTCCAGTTCATCACCGACGACGGCTTCCTTTACGTGGACAGAATCGGCGGCGTGGACCCGACCGTTGCCGTTTCCCAGCGCATCGTCGTCATGACCCGGGGCGGCCTCGTGCCCGGCGTCATCGGCCGCAAAGCCATCCACCTCATGGACGACGACGACCGCAAGCGCGTGCCGAAGATGGACGACCTCTACGTGGATATCGGCGCGAAGTCCAAGAAGGACGCCGAGAAACTCGTTTCCCTTGGCGACGCGGGCGTTTTCGTGCAGCCGTTCACCGAACTGGCCCACAACCGCGTGGTCTCGATGGCGTTCGACAACAAGATGGGCACGTGGATCGTCGCCGAAACGCTGCGCCTGCTGCATGGCCGCAAGTTCGACGCCTGCATCGTCGGCGTCTCCACCGTGCAGGAAGAGATCGGCCTGCGGGGCGCGCAGACCAGCGCGTTCGCCAGCGAGGCCGGGGTCGGCATCGCCCTGGATGTCGGCCACGCCACCGACTGCCCCGGCATCGACAAGAAGAAGGTTGGCGACTACCAGATCGGCAAAGGCCCGAAGATTTGCCGCGGCGCCAACATCAACCCCGTGGTTTTTGATCTCCTCGTCGAGACGGCGAAGAAGGAAAAGATTCCCTACCAGATCAGCACGGCCGCCGGCGGCACGGGCACCGACGCCAACATCATGCAGCGCACCCGCGCCGGCATGGCCACCGGCCTGCTCTCGGTTCCGCTGCGCTACATGCACACGCCCAACGAACTTCTCTCGCTCGACGACCTGGAGAATTGCGCCAAGCTCGTCGCCGCCTTCTGCGCGCGCCTGAAGAAGGACCAGGACTTTACGCCGTAGCCGGCGTCCAGCGGGCTTCTCACGCCGGGGCCGGGCGCGCGCATGACATGCGTATCTGTCCTGCTAATAATGTTCGGCAAGAAGAAACATGAGATCAGGGAGAATAGCGGACCATTTCTGGTATGACCTCGACGAGGAACCGCTGCGGGACGCACTTCGAAGAATCGCCCCGCATATTCTGGGACTCAAGGCCGTCAATACATCGTGGGACAGCGGGGTGCTCACCTCAGATCGGGCGGACTTCCCCCTGGGCTGGACGACTCACAATAACGTAGCTGTCTCCCCTCAAATTACTCAGGATTTGATCGCACGCTGGCCATTGTCGCATGACGAGTGCTGCGATGAATGGTGGTTCTTTAAAGAGATTCCTTCGGAGTTCGACTTCACGCACGGCATTTGCAATCACATCGCGAATCGTATCGGGGACTGGGCGGACCTGGAGTTCGAAGGCGGCGTGCAATTGGCAAGAAACATCTCTCGTTTTCGGCCGACGATAATTATGGGTTATGGCAGATTTACCTACTGTGTGTCGGAGAGTCGGATCGCAGACTTGGAAGTCGAACCAGCGGGTTGAAGGCGGACAAACGCGGCGTTGCGCGGTAAGTGCAAAAAGACAGAGTCACTCGCCTTTCGCATTTGGCGATCATCGTCCCAAACCTCTGCCAATGAACTTGACACGCAGGCAACTCATTGTCAGCTTCCAGTCCAGTTGGACACCGCTTCCGAATTTGTCTTTTGCCGGGAACTTTGCCCCATTAAGAATGCTGGCCTGAAACATGAGCGCGTCATCCTTGGTTCGTAAGCAAGCGCATCGATTCTTCGCTCCAATGCATGCCGCCGACGTAATTGCTGCGCTCGACACCGCAGACCTGTCGCTGGGATTGATGAATGCCGACAGAGTGCAGCTTGCGATCTTGCTCATTGCACGAGGTGACATGCAGGAGTTTCGAGTCGCTTTGCGCCAAGCGAGGCAAGATTGGCGCGACACTCTTGTTACAGCGGGACTTGCAGATGACGACTGGCCGGCGGTATTGAGAAAGGAAGGAATCGAGATATCGACATGAACAAAGGCGAACCAGTCACTGGACCGAACGCGGGCGGGCCACGTCAGTTTCCAATTCGAATCTCGGTGGTCGCCCGCGTCGCTCAGTTCTGTTGTTAAGTGAATAAGACAATGACAGCCATTGTTGTTTTGGGGGCACCCAATGACGAGAATGGGACACTTTCCAGCATTGCCAGGGAGCGATGTGAGCAGGCACTGAAGGAATATCAGAGCCATCCCGGTTCCAAAATCCTCCCCACCGGCGGATGGGGAGCGCACTTCAATACCACGAGCCGGCCTCATGGCCATTACGTGCGTGAATACCTTAAGACACGCGGGATTCCCGACGAGGCGTTCGTGGAGTGTGCAGAGAGTTCAAACACCATCGAGGACGCGAAGCTGTGCCGACCTATCATCGAGCGGCACGGGTTCAGCCAATTGATCGTGGTCACATCGGACTTCCACGCGGCACGGGCGCAATTTCTATTTCAGCGGGAGTGCCCCGGGGTCTCGATTGAGTTATCAGCGTCCCGAACCCTACTTCCAGAAAGCGATCTACAGAAGCGAATCCTGCACGAACAGATGGCGCTCGCCAAATTGAAGCAGAACGCTACGGGAAAGTAAAAGGCCGCGCCGCTCTCCTCTGTTGCAGCCGTCGGCCGTTTGCGTTGAGCTTTTCGGGCGAGTAACGTAATCTCGCTGCGAAGTGGCGGCAGGACGCCGTCGGATGGATTCAGATGCAATTCCTCGACCTCACATTGCCGACACCGGAGGAGAACCTCGCGCTGGACGAGGCGCTGCTGACGTTGGCCGAGCAAACCGACGGCACGGAAGTGCTCCGCACATGGGAAGTTGCCGCGCCGTGCGTCGTGCTCGGCTGTTTCTGCCGCATCGCCGACGATGTGAATGAGGAGGCCTGCGCCGCCGACAATGTGCCCGTGCGGCGTCGCGTCAGTGGTGGCGGCACAGTGCTGATCGGTCCCGGCTGCCTGAACTTCTCACTCGTGCTCGACATGCGCCGGCGCCCGGAATTGAACGATGTCTCCCGCTCGCATTTCCTGATCCTCGACCGCATCACCGAAGTGCTGATGACCAAGGCGCCGCACGTCGGTTTTGACGGCACGAGCGATCTGTGTCTCGACGGCAGGAAGTTCTCCGGCAACGCCCAGCGCCGCCGCCGCAACTGGCTGCTCCACCACGGCACGCTGCTCTATAACTTTCCCCTTGAGCAGCTCAGCCGTTACCTGCGCGAACCGCCGCGCCAGCCCGCCTACCGCGCCAGCCGGCTGCACACGGATTTCGTCACCAACTTCCCCGCCGACGCTGCCTGGCTCGACCAGGGTTTGCGTCTGGCGTGGGCCGCCGACGATCCGTTGCTCACATGGCCGCGGGAAATCACCGAGCAACTCGTGCAAACCCGCTACTCGCGCCCCGAGTGGATTCGTCGGCGGTGAAGAACCGCGCCGTCAACAACCGGCCCGCCGCATGTCCCTGGCAACCCGGCCCGATTTCAGTTGAAGGATGCGACTGACGCAGCGCGGCATTTCCTTTGCATGGTGGGTGACGAAGATCAGAGTCGCACCGGTCTGCGCAATCACGCGATCCACCGTGTCGAGCACGGCGTGGCGATGCGCGATGTCGAGGCCCTGACAAGGCTCGTCGAGGATCAACAGCTTCGGCCTCTTGACCACCGCGCGCGCCAGCAGAACCATCCGCTGGTCGCCCAACGCCAACTCGCCCAACGCAGCGCCGGCGTTTTCCGCCAGGCCAAACTCGCGCAGCCAACGGCGGGCGGCGGCGCACTGGCGGCGCGTGCAGTGTTGGTGGAGGCCGATGTTGTTGAAAAAACCGGAGCAAACCACGTCGAGGCACGACCACGCCGTCGGGTAATGCTGGTGCAGTTCTGGCGAGAGCCAGCCGATTTTCTGGCGCGTGTGCCAGAGCGTCTGGGTCGAGTGCTGCCGCGTGCCGAAGAGCCGGAGGTCAAGCGCGTAGGCTTGAGGGTTGTCTCCTTGGATGAGGCTCAAGAGCGTGGTCTTACCGGAGCCGTTCGGGCCGAGCAACGCCCAATGCTCGCCGCGGTGCACGGTCCAGGAGACGTCGTCGAGAATGCGCCGGCGGCTGCGCTGGATCGTGACGTGGTTGAGTTCGATGAGCGGAGAAAGTTTCGCAGGCGCCGACGCCGGGAGGCGTTCTGGAGGCGTGGCAGGAATACGAGCCTCCTGGCTCCGGCTCCTGCGAAGTTGTCGCGCCAGCGAATGTTTCAACATTGCGGCTTTCGTTCCCTGGGCAACGACGCGGCGATTCTTCACAAGCAAAAGGTGTGTCGTCCCCGGCGGAATCTCATCAGGGCGGCTCGTGATGACGAGCACCGGCAACCCGCCGCGCATCAGCCGCGCGATGACTTCGCGCAGCCGCTGGCGCGTGGCCACGTCGAGTCCGCCGAACGGATCGTCGAGGACCAGCAGCCGCGGCGCGCGCAACAGCGTGTGGGCCAGCAGCACCTTGCGCTGCTCGCCGTTGGAGAGGTGGATGAGCTTCCGGCGCAGCAGCGGTGCGATCCCGAGCCAGCGGACGTAGCGCTCCCGCCGCTGCCGGAACTCTCGCGCGTCGCCCCGGCGCACACCGACCTCGAACGGGTTGATCTCCTCGACGCTCGCCTGTGACAGGAACTGCGCGACGGTGCGCTGTCCTTCGCCGAGGCCACTGTGCCAGCGCGATTGGTAGAAGGAACTCTCACGAAGGATCATCTCGCGCTGGATGTGTGGCGAGAGCAACGCGACAGCTTCCTTCGATGCGGGATCGTCCTCGAGATCGTGGCGGATTTCGCCGCGCACGACCGGCGCTTTGCCGCATAGCGCGAGCGCAAGAAGGGATTTTCCGGAGCCGTTGGGACCGAGGATGGCCCACTGCTCGCCGCGCCGCCAGGTCCAGTGCGTGCCGCGAAACGCGAGCCGCTGGCCGTCGCAGACGGCGATGCCGTCGAGGATGAGCGGTTCAGCGGCGGCTGGGGTCATTGGGGGTTCCTGTCTGCGCTTCCACACTCCACGTAATTGGCGAGTGCACGTCGTCCACGCGCACCGAAAACTCCCACGGGAAGCGAGTGACCTTCACCTGCTGCTCGGCGCTGTCGCCGACGCGATAGCGAAGCGTCGCGCTCTTGCAGTCATCGAGGCCGGCGGCGACGTAAACGTAGAGATCACGCCACGTGAACGGCGGCACACAGATCTCCGTGCCGATGGCCTCCAGCTTCGTGCCGGCGACCGGTTGCCGCCGCAGGCCGCTCTTGTCTGGCAGCGGCAGTCGTGACGGCGGCGCGGCGCGATGCGTCGGCACGTCAATCTTCACGCCATCGAGCGTCAGCGCTGCAATGCCGAGCGGCCGCAGCTTCAGCGTGACCGCGCCGTCTTTCAGGCGCAGCGGCGGAGCGGAGCGATTGTCCAGCCGCACGGAGAGCTTCGCGCCGTCCACGGACCGGTCGAGCGCCTGCGGGTCGAATTTCACGCGCACCGTCTGCTCTTCGCGGACCTGGTTGAGCAGCACGACGTGAAACTCCCCGCCGCTGTGCGCCAGGACGCGGTCCACGTTGATGGTGTCCACCGTCGCCGCCGTGCGATGCAGCCACGGCCACGCGGGCTGGCCATAGACCCTGCCCGGCGCGTGGCCGCGCAGCCGGTTGTCAAACCATACGTAGCCGCACTGGCGCACCGACGGAAAACTTACCGCGCCCTTCGATCGCGTCTCGGCGTCGGTGAAGAGGTAATCGAGCACGTAGGCTGCGAACGGCGGGATGTGGTGGAAGTAGAGCCACGTCACGTCGGGCCCGGCGACCGGATAATCCGGCTGCTGGTACCGGTCCGTCATGCCGTCAATGTAGTAACCCGGATAGTTGCCGAAGCGGCCAACGGTCGCGTTGCGCGCCGCGATGCGAAACAGGTCGTCGCCCGTGAGCCGCGCCAGGCGCAACAGATTCGGCGCCCAACAATTCATCGTGATGTTCGCGTGCTGGCTGCCGCGCGTGTACGTGCACGGTTGCTCCAGGCCGAGGCCGACGTTGCTCACCTGCCATGCGGGCACGCGCTTTTCCGGCAACCGTGCCGGCGGCAGGTCGAACTTCGCCTTTTCGTCGCTGGTCTGTTGCGCGCCCTCGACGAAGCCGCGCCGGTAGCGCTTGTCGCCGAACCACCAGACATGCGTCGCGCTTGAGTAGTTTCCGCCCGGATGAATCGTCGTATCGCCAGCCGGCACGGGCGGCTGCGTCCACAACGTCGTCACCAGCCCGCGTGCCGCTGTCACTGCCGCGTCGAGAAAACGCCGCTCGCCCGTCGCGTCATAAACGTGCAGCAATCCTTCCCAGTCTGGCACGAAACTCATGTTTACGAACGGCATCACGCCAAGGTCTTTCGCCGGCAGCCGCGTGATGTTCTCGGCGACGTATTTGTCGGCCGCCTCCACCACCGCGTCCCGCCAGCGCGCCTCGCCCGTCAGCCGGTAGAGCGCCAGCGCGTCCTCGAACGGTTGCACGTGGCTGTAACCCTTCGTCACGCGCGGCTGGCCCTTGTCGTCGAGGCAGAACCCGCCCAGCGCCGGCGAGCGGCCGTGCGTCATCGCATACGCGCTTGCGAACACCGCCGCGCCATACGTGGACATCGGCCCGCGCATCGGCTGATGGTGATAATAGTTGTCGCCGATCTCCCGCTCTGCGGCGAAGTGCGCGCCGGACCGGGAAATCATGAACTCGAGCGCCGGCAGCGCGAACCGGCGGTAGACGTCCTCGTCGCCCGTGAGCAGGTAGTAGCTCAGGTAGGTCAGCGGCGACGAATGCGAAACGACGTTGCGGCTCTCGATGTTCCACGGCCCCTTCGCGCGCGCGTCCCAGCCGGAAGCCTGCTCGTTGCGGATCAGATCGAGCAGGTTCAGCGCGGCGTCCGACAGCGACGCATACGCCGGCCTCCGGTAGTCGGTCAACCCGAACACCTCCGTCGCCACGCGCCGATACGCCGCGTAACCGTCGCCCGATTGCAGCCAGACGCGGAACCGCGCGCGCAACGGCCCGCCGTCCACACGGGCGCTGCCGGGCTGGCCGAGCACCGGCGCATAGAGCAGTGGCTGCGCCTGCCCTGTCTCATTGCGGAGGCCAAACGCATAGCGCGAGTTCCGCGGACTCGCCCACTCGAACGGCAGATCCTCCGGCTCGGCCACGAGCGCGAACGACGCGCCGTCGCGGTTCACCAGCGCCAGCGGCGTCGGTGTGTGCGAGTTCAGGAGCGTCACCGGCTGCGCCGGGAAACGTTTGCCATAATACATGAACGGAAGCAGCAGAAAATCCACGTCTTCCGGCGCCGCAGCGACGAGGCCGTGATAGCCGAGCGAGAAATGCCCCGGCCCGTTCGGCGTGAAATCGAGCGCCACTTGCGCCTGCGACTGCCCGCCGCCGAGCCGCCACGTTGCCTTCAGTTGGCCGACTGGCAGCGGCTGGAAACCAAGCTCCACCGTCCGGTTGTCCACCTGCCGGACCGTCGCCGGTCGCAGCGCAAAACACTGTCCTGCTGTCCAGGGCGCCGTTGGCGGCCCCGCGCGCGTCTTCGCTGACGCGCCGCCCGCGCCAACCTCGATCTCCGCGCTGAGGCTGATGTCCCAAGCCGGATGAACGTGTGTCGCGATGATCTTCGGGTCGCTTTCCTTCGGCCGGAACAACACGCGATAACCTTCCGCCTCCGGCCCGGCCCGCAGCGGCTTCCACCCGCCGCCGTCGCGCAACGCCGCCCGCAATGCCACCGCCGGCCCGCCCGCCGTTGTCGCGCGATGAAACGTCCAGCGCACCGCATCGTTCGCGAGCGTCGCCGCCGCTTCCGGCTCGATGTGCTGGAGCGATGGCGGCAAAAGCTGCTGGCTCCCGCCGGCGAGCTTCAGAGTCAGTGGAACCGTCTTCGCCGTCGTTTTGCCCAGCGCGTGCGGGAAACCTTTCGGTTGATAGCTGGGGCTGTCCGTCAGCACCAGCGCGTCACAGCGGGCCGACGCCGTGCTCGATTCACCGATCACCACCAGTGTCGGCCCCGCGGGCAGCTCGAACGTGCCGCCGTCCTCCCACTCCCAGCCGTTGATGCCCTCCTGCTTGTGCTTGCCGAACACCTTCGCCGAGCGCGTCGCGCCGATCCGCACGGTGAAGTGACGGATGCCGGGCCGGTCCTTCGGAAAATCCTTGCTGCGCACCCACAGCCGCCAGCGCCCCGCCTTCGGCAACTCGATCGCGCCCGCCGCCGGCGCGGGCCGGTCCTTTGCCCCCGACCAGAGGAACTCGCGCACGCCCTGGGTCTCGCGCACGCTTTGCCAGCCGCCAGTGGTTTCCAAACTTTCCGCCTCGATCAACAAAGTCGTCGCATGCCCCGTTGCGGCCGGGAATACCCCGGCAACCAACGCCAGCAACACCACGGCACGGATTTGAAATGCACGGTTTGTTCTCATGTATCGCATCCGCCATGATACTGAATCGCCCATCCCCGAACATCAAGCCGTTGCGGCATGTCGGGCTGCGAAGCCTTCGCTGTCAGCGTCCCCGTTGGTGTCCCGCCTTCAGGCGGCGCGGAAGAACGAACCGGCTGAAGCCGGGACACCCACACATCGTTTCGACGTCTCACACCCGTTACGGCGTCGGTTTCAATGGAGCGGTATCAGCCGACGAGGGATCGGCCGTCTTTACTTCTACCGCACAAACTGTTTGTAGAACATCACAGCGGAGATGGTGAAACCGATGGCGGTGATGATCTGGCGGACACGTTGCTGCGGGATGCGTTGGGAGAAGTGCGCGCCGAGGTAGTAACCGACCAGCGCGCCGCCGGTCATGACGATCGCCTTCGGCCACTCGATCAGGCCGGCGCAGATGAACCAGGCGGCGGCGACAAGGTTGATGATCGAACCCAGGATGGTCTTGAGCGCGTTCATCTCGTGGATGTCGGTCAGGCCGAGGAAGCCCAGCGAGGCGAGCATGAGGATGCCGATGCCCGCGCCGAAGTAGCCGCCGTAAAGCGCGACGAAAAACTGGAACAGGACCGCCGCCCAGACGGTGTGATGGTGCGGCGAGGCGGGGCCGCCTTTGTCGGAGATGCCGGCGAACCGGCGGAACGGCCCCTGCGCCAGGAACAGGATCGTCGCGAACAGCAACAGGAACGGCACCATCTTCGCGAAAATCTTCTCCTCGGTGCAGGTGAGCAGAATGCCGCCGAGCAGGCCGCCGATCAGGCTCACTGGCACAAACCTCCGCAGCCACGGCCGCACGGCAGCGATTTGCCGGCGATAGCCGAACAGGCTGCCAGCGGTGCCGACGACCAGCGCCAGCGTACTGGTGGCGTTGGCAACGGTAGCCGGCGTGCCGACGAGCAGCAACGTCGGGAACGTCAGCATGGTTCCTCCGCCCGCGACGGCGTTGACGGCGCCCGCAGCGGCAGCAGCCGCAGCCAGAGTGATGGTGTCTATGGCGGTCATCGATTGCTGAGAATCTGGCGCATTCGGTGCAGAAGGCAAGGAAACAACCTCACGGCGATTTCTTTAAAGGCGGCGTTCCCGACGGCGAAGATTTTGCGCCGGGCGTCACCAGCTTCATAAGGACCCGCGTGGTCTCATTGGAGAGATTGACTCCGCAAGCCACGCGAAAGCCAATGTCCCCGCTGCCGTATGAGTAGAGGCACGGCCAGCGCCGGGCGCAGCGCGCGTCGAAAGGGAGGCTTCTGTAACTGCCGCCCTTGAGCACCCGGCCCTTGCTCCGGGTGTAATCCGCGCAAAAATCCGCGGCAGCACCGCTGGCGTCCCACGCGTCGAGGCAAAGTTCGCGGACATTGCCCAGCGTATCGGCCAGGCCGAGACTGTTCCGGCCCCGCATGCCGAAGGCATCCACCGGGGAAGTTGATTTCGCGCCGCCGCTGAGTTCGCGCCAATTCAGCCGGCCGCTGCCATCCGTTGGCGAGTCACCCCACCAGAACATCATCCCTTGGCGCCCAGCCCGGCAGGCGTATTCCCACTCGGCTTCCGACGGCAAACGGTAGGTGTAGCGCTCCGGCAGACGGTTCGTGCGTTGTTCCCTCTGGGTGAGCCATTCGCAAAACATCACAGTGTCGCTCCATGTGACCCACGCCATCGGATGATCTTCTGGCCTTTTTTCGGGATAGGAATCCAAGACCGCCAAACCCGTGACCGCATCCGACTGGTAGTGGGAATCGTTGACGAACTGTTGCCACTGGTCCACCGTTACCTCGGTCCTGCCAATCCAGAAGCCGTTGCGAATCTGCGAGCGACGAGGCTGCTGGCCTTCGTTCTCCACTTGTGTTTCCGTCGCGCCCATTGCCCTGGCCCGCGCCCGCTCCTCCGGCGTGCTGCCGATCATGAACTCACCTGCCGGGATGAAAACCATCTCCCCGCCGATGGAATTGGTGAAGATCGAGCCGGGTTGCCTCAGGGCGGAAGAGGGAACGGAGTGTTGGGGCGTTGAAGTGTTGGAGTTCGTGGAAGAAGATTTGCGCCATGGCCACCAGCACAGCACACCCGCGAGCACGATGGCCAATACGACGACAACCTGTTTCAGGTTCCGCTTCTTCGGTTGTGGATCAGCAGCGGCCATGAACGGGTTCTCGCCCTACAACGATGTGTGTCACGGTTTCCAATGCCTGACGCGATGCACTCTAGCGCGCTGGCACGGCGGGTCAAGCGCAGTGAGTCTCCCACGGGAAGAATCCGAAAACATCTGGTCGCCCGCCCCTTGCTTGACGGTTCCGACCGCGTGCCAGTAGAGTGCGCGCCGTATGGTGATCCTTGGATTGAGCGGAGCTGGTGGACATGACCCAAGCGCGGCGCTCGTGGTAGATGGCAAGGTTGTCGCGGCAGCCGAGGAGGAGAGATTCAACCGGATCAAGCACTCCAGAAATCTCCAGCCGGAGATGGCGGCGCGATGGTGTCTGGAATTTGCCGGCCTCGAACCGTCGAAAGTGCAAGTGGTCGCCTGTCCCTTTGCCAAAATTCCGCTCTTCAATTCCCCGGCACGCTGGCAGTTTGCGTTGCGGCACGGGTATGCGCCGGCCGAAGCGTTGGCGGCGGTGTTCGGCGGCAATCGCCGTTACCGGCAGGACATCCAGAGTCTGCAAGGGATGTTGCCGCAAATCGGCATTCAACCAGCCAGGGTCCGCGTGATGCGGTTTCAGCATCATCTGGCCCACGCGGCGTCGGCGTTTTACGGGTCGGGCTGCGAGCGTGCAGCGGTCATGAGCCTCCACGGCAATGGCGAGTATGCCGCCGAATGGCTTGGCTACGGCGACGAGCACGGCCTGCACCGGATCAAGGAATGGTATGCACCCGACTCGCTCGGTGGTTTTTACGGCGCCATTGCTGAGTATCTTGGTTTCGAGATGCTCGACGGCGAGGCGCGGGTCATGGCGATGGCCGCGCGTGGCAACCCGAACCGTTGGGACATCTCGCGTTGCCTTTGCTGGGGCGCGGGCGATTTCCGCGTCAACAACGAGTTGGTGAATGTCGTGGGCGCGCGGCGCCACCGCGACGAGCAGGGCCGGGACTGTTCGTTCTCGCCGGAGTTGGTGAAGCTGTGGGGGCCGCCGCGGACGAGCGACGACGCGGAGGAACCCTATATCCATATTGCGGCGTCAGCGCAACGGGCGTTGGAGGATGCGACGATCTCGCTGGTGCAGCATCATCTGGCCGGAAAAATCGCGGACACGAAGCGGCTTTGCTTCGCTGGCGGCGTGGCGTTCAACGCGCAACTCAACCGCCGTCTGGCGAGCGAAGCCGGCGCGCGCGAGCTGTTCATCCCGCCTGCGGCCGGCGCCGGCGGCGCTGCGCTCGGCGCGGCGATGCTCGCGGCCACGAGTGTTGGCGACAAGGTGAAGCCACTGGAGCACGCCTATCTCGGACCGAGTTATAATGACGGGCAGGTGCGCGTTGCCCTGGAAACACACCGCGTTCCATTCGAGCAGCCGGCGTCCATTGCCGACACGACGGCCGGGTTGCTGGCGCGCGGTGAGCTGGTGGCGTGGTTTCAGGGGCGGATGGAATTCGGTCCGCGTGCACTTGGCAACCGCAGCGTCCTTGGCAACCCCGTTATCCCCGGCATCGCCCGCCGAATCAACGCGCAGATTGGACGGGGCGAGCGCTGGCAGCCGTTTGGCCTGTCGGTGCTCGACTGGGCCGCGCCGGAGGTGTTCCAATCGTCGTATCCATCGCCGTGGATGGCACTTGCACTCGAGGTGACGCCACACTGGCGGGACCGCATCGCGGATGTGATCCAGGCCAACGGCATCGCGCGGGCGCAGATCGTCCGCGAGCGGACCGAGCCGCAGCTTTACGAACTCATGCGCCAGTTTTACGCCCGAACCGGCGTGCCGGTATTGTTGAATACATCGCTTAACCGCCAGGGTGAACCGATTGTCTGCTCGCCGAATGACGCATTGACGGTCTTTTTCGGCAGCGACGTGCAATATCTGGTGATGGAACGCTTCCTGGTCCGGAAAGCCGTCGCCGAGTCGTAGTTGATGCGAAACACGGCTTGCGTTGCTCGCGCGGCATTACTATCTTCGCAGCCAGATGAAAACCTATTCTGTTGCAGTTCTTCCCGGTGACGGCACCGGCCCCGAAGTGGTGCGCGAAGGCATCAAGGTGGCCGAGGTTGCCGCAAAGAAATTTGGCTTCAAACTCGACTGGCATTTCTACGACTTCGGCGGCGAACGCTACCTGAAGACGGGAGAGGTGTTGCCCGACAGCGCCGTTGAGGAATTCCGGCGCTATAAGACCATCTTCCTTGGCGCCGTCGGCCATCCGAAGGTGAAGCCCGGTATTTTGGAGAAGGGCCTCCTGTTGCGGCTGCGGTTCGAACTGGAGCAATACATCAATCTCCGCCCCGTAAAGTTGTTCCGCGCCGATGACTGCCCGCTGAAGGACAAAGGCCCGGAGCACGTGGACTTCGTCGTCGTCCGCGAGAACTGCGAAGGCATCTACACCGGCACCGGCGGTTCTGTTTTCAAAGGCACGCCGAACGAGGTTGCCATTCAGGATTCAGTCAACACCCGCCGCGGCGTTGACCGCTGCCTCAAGTACGCGTTTGACCTTGCCGCGAAGCGGCATGTGGGCAAACCGTGGAAGGGCTTGAAGCCCGAGGACGTTGCCGCCGGCAAGACGGCGCAGCTCATGCTTTGCGGAAAGACCAACGTGCTCACCTATGCCTTTGACCTCTGGGAGCGGGCGTTCCACGAGATGGGCGCGGGTTATCCGACCGTCAAGCGCGACTACGCCCACGTGGACGCCACCTGCATGTGGTTTGTGAAAAACCCGGAGTGGTTCGACGTGATCGTCACCGACAACATGTTTGGCGACATCATCACCGACCTCGCTGCGATCATCCAGGGAGGCCTTGGCGTCGCCGCGGGCGGCAACATCAATCCCTACGGCTGCTCGATGTTCGAGCCGATGGGTGGCAGCGCGCCGAAATACACCAACCAGAATGTCATCAACCCCCTGGCGGCGATCAACGCAGGCGCCATGTTGCTTGACTTCCTCGGTGAGGGTGTCGCCGCGAAGGCCATTGAAAACTCCGTCATCCAGGTCGTGAACACGAAATTGAAATCGCTTGCCGCCGGCAGGATGGGTTATAGTACAACAGAAGTGGGCGATCTGGTGGCTCAACTTATTGCATGAAACGATGGGCGTGCATGTTGGTGGCGTTGATTGCAGGGGCGGAGCTTCGCGCCGCCGATAGCACGAACGCGCCATCACGCGAAGCAACGGCGTCCTCCGCCGACGTTGTGTTTGTGCCCAATCCGAAAGATTCGGCCAGCGAGGTCCTCAGTCTGCGTCGCATCCAGAACATGCTGGCCAAGCGGCCGGCCGATGACAGCGGCGACGCCTTGCGCGACTGGCTCGTGACCGTCGTGGTTCGTTGCGAACAATTCCTCACCGACCAACCCCGCAGTTCGCATATTGCCGAGCTGCGCGCGTTGGACGCGCAGTGTCGGATGGAGTTGTCCGTGCTGACCAACGATCGCGCCGAGCGTGACAGGGCTTTGCAGCTTGCCCGCCAGGCGCTCGCCAAGAATGACCGCGGCCCCGGCGCGGCTCGCGCGCGACTGGTGCTGGCCCGCGTGGCCTGGCCGGAGGACCTGGGGACTGTTATTGAACAGACACGGTTGATCATTCGCGATTTCTCCGACCAGTCTTTTGCTGCCGAGGCATTCTGGCTGCTGGCGCGCGCGCAGCAGCGCAAAGGTGACGAACGCGCTGTGCGCGAGGCGGCCATCGGACTCTTCGGCGCGTTTCCAAGTTCGCCCGAAGCGGTGCAAGCGCGCACTTTGCTTCGCCAGCTTGGCCTTGTCGGGCGACCGGCGCCGCTGGTGACCGTGACCACCACGGATGGCAAAACACTCGATCTCGACGAGCTGCGCGGCCAGGCGCTGGTGCTGGATTTCTGGACGACCGCCACATTGCCGGCGAGCGAGAGCACGGACGTGCTGCGCCGGTTGTTCGAGGTCCGCCACGACAGCGGCCTGCTCATCGTTGGCATTAACCTCGACACCGATCGCGCGGCATTCGACAAGGCCAACGCCGCATGTCCGACACCGTGGCCGCAAGTATTCGCCAACGACCCGGCCAACGCGAAACTGATAGAGGTTTTTCCGTCGATGGTCGCGCCCACGCGGTTGCTTGTGGATCCGTTCGGCCTCGTAGCGCGCGTCGCAGTGCATCCGACAGAGATCGAACCCCTGATGAAGCGGTGGCAATCCATCGGCGCGCTCGCGTCGTCGTCGGTTCCGCCCTCGAAGCCCGGCGCGCCGGTCAAGCCGGCGGTTCGCACCGCCGCGAGAAAACCGTTGGTTGTCAGCAAGAGAGAAACACCCAAGCCCGATGCGGTCAGGACATCTGTGTCCGAGAAGCGCAATGTCGCTGCCGCGAAACATTCATCGAAGCCGACGGCTCCTCCGTCGACGACACGAGCAGCCATCACGCCCGCCCCGCCGTCACCCATGCCGGTGCCAGCGCCACCGCCTCCGGCGCCGCAGCCGACGCACATTGAAATCGGCGGCGTTCTCTACGCCAAGCCGTTGAGTTCGGCGACCAATGCCCTTCCGGTCAAGACCACCCAGCCGGCCGTGGAGGTCACAGCGCCGACTATGGTTGCCGTCGCCAAGCCACCGGCGCCGGTCGCGAAATCGTTTGCCAGCGGGGATCAACCTGCAAAACTCAGCCGGCCAGCAGTGATCGCTCCCAACGAACCAGCCAAGCCGGTGCTGCTCGCGGCCAAGCGATCCGGTGACGAAAAGCCGGCGAAACTCGACCGGCCAGATGTCGTTGCCTCCAAGAAGCCCGACAGCGAGCCGACGCCCCGGCCAGCGCCACCGCCTCCGGCGCCGCAGCCGACGCACATTGAAATCGGCGGCGTTCTCTACGCCAAGCCGTTGAGTTCGGCGACCAATGCCCTTCCAGTCGAGACCACCAAACCGACCGTGAAGGTCACCACTCCGATTATGGTTGCCGTCGCCAAGCCACCGGCGCCGGTCGCGAAACCGTTTGCCAGCGTGGAGAAGTCCACGAAGCTCAGCCGGCCGTCAGTGACTGCTCCCAGCGAGCCGGTCACGCCGCCGCCCCAGCCAACGCCGCCCGAGCCGACGCTGCCGGCGCCACAACCGGCGCAGATCGAAATCGGTGGCACGCTTTACGCCAAGCCGTTGAGTTCGGCGACCAATGCCCCTCCGGCCGAGACCACACAACCGGCCGCGAAGGTCACCACACCGATCGTGGTTGCCTCCGCCAAGCCGCCGGCGCCGGTCGCGAAATCGTTCGCCAGCGTGGAAAAACCCGCGAAGCTCAGCCGGCCGGCAGTGACCGCTCCCAGCGAGCCGGCCACGCCGCCGCCACCGGCGGCAAAGCGATCCAGTGACGAGAAGCCGGCGAAACACAGCCCACCAACCGTCGTTGCTTCCAAGAAACCCGCCAGTGTCGCAACGCCCCGGCCAACGCCGCCCAAAGCGCGCCCCGGTTATGGTTCTTCGAGCGCGAAACCGAAACTCAAGACCGACATTGCTGAGAGCCTTGCGACGATGCCAGACATCTCGGAGTCCGACCGCAAGGCCGCTCTGATGGACGCGGCGAAGCGAATCCTCAAATCCGAAGAGGAACTGATCTCGTGGTCGGAATTGGAGTCGCTTTTCACCACCAAGAAACCCGCCAGCGCCGAAGGCAGCATGGTTTGGTATCAAGACGTGGCGGATCGTTGCCAGCAGTTCATCAAGGATTTCCCGAACAGCTCCCACGCCAACCTCGTGCGCATCAACGAGGCGCGATGCCGGCTCCTTCTGTTCCAGATGAACAAGGATTCTGGCCAGCAGGCGCGCGCCGAGCGCGCTGCGCACGAAGTGCTTGCGCACAAGCCGAACGAAGACGACGCCATCCGCGCGGAGTTCCTCCTGCTCAATGCCACGTGGCCCGACCATCCTGAACAAGGCGTCGCTATCGCCAAGCGCATCCTCAAGGACTTTCCTCATCGTCGCGAAGCGGCTGCGGCGATGTTGATGCACGCGCAGTTCCGCCGCCGGCAGGGCATGTTGAACGCTGCCAAGCAGGCGGCTGAGGACCTGCTCAAGCGATTCCCCGAAAGCGATTTTGCCTTCAACGCGCGGTCGCTCATCAAGCAATGCGATCTGCTGAACAACCCGTGCGAGCCGGTAAAACTCACCGGTTTGCGCGGCGAAAAGATAAACACGGAGGCGCTCAAAGGTCAGACGCTCCTCATCGAGTTCTGGTCGGCAAAATCCAAGAACGTGCTGGAGGACACCGCGAAACTGGTCCAGCTCTACCTCCGTTATCACTCGAAAGGGTTTGAGATCTACACCATCTGCGTGGACCAGAGTCGCGAAGCGATGGACATCCTCCAGATGCAGCATCCGCTGCCGTGGCCCGTTTACTGGGATGGTCAGGGATACAAAAGCCCCGTTTGCCAGCAGTTTGGCGCGGACACCGCGCCGATGCGGTTCCTGATCGAGCCGGGACTGCAACGCATCGTCAGCACCCATCTCTCGCCCGAAGGCGTCGCCGCTGCGCTCAGCCTTTGGATAGACCAGAACCAGCCGCCGCTGCTGCCCGGCCAGGAGCCGCCTGCGCAGGGATTCTTCAAGAAGTTCTTCGGCCTGAATTTCTAAGTTCGCGACGGACGGCGGCCGGGCCGCTCACCTTTCCATCCATCGCCGCAATCGCGTCACGCTGTTTTGCACGTGGCTGCCGTGCCAGAAATAACGCCCACATCGCCCGCACTGCCAGAAACTGTCCTCACGCGCGGCCACCCGCGGTGGCAAATGTGGCAATGCCTCTAATTTGTTGACGACACGCAACGGCTCGTTGCATGCCAGACAGCGCGTAAAGAGGAATCGTTGCCAGTCGAGCGAGTATCTCTCAACGATCTCGTGTAGTTGTTCCGGCAACGTTCCGCCGCCGACACAAACAATCTGCGCCTGCTCCACGAGCGCGCGCGGCCAGTCGTTGACCAGATGCGCGTTGCGCGTCAGGAATACGCGCTCCTCGGCCACCGCCTGCTCCAGCAGCCGTCGCCCAAACAGCTCGGGTCCTGCCAGACAGTCGTAACCGAGCGCGCGCAACCACGTGGCCAGCGATTGCAGCATGCCGTCGGCGGCGAAGCGGATTTCGGCGGGTGTCACAGCTCAAAGTAGGACAGGCGTCCCGCCTGTCCAATGATCATTCGCGACGACCGGACAAGCAAGAGGCCTGTCCTACCTTCCCACCAACCGCAACACGCCCGTCGTCATCATCGGCAGGTAGGTGATGATCAGCACGCAGGCGAACATGATCAACATGCCGGGCAGCGCATTGCGGTAAATCTGCGGCAGCGGGCGGTTGAAACGATACGACGCCAGCAGCAGGTTCAGGCCCACCGGTGGCGCCAGGAAACCAAACTCCATGTTCGCCAAAAAGATGATGCCCAGATGCACCGGGTCCACGCCGAACGCCGCGCCCATCGGCGTGATCAACGGCACCACCACGACGATCGCCGGGAAGATATCCATCAGCCCGCCTACGAAGATCAGCATGATGTTCAAGCCAAGCAGGAATAGGAACTGCGACTCGACGTGGCTGCGGACCCACGTCGCCATATGTTTCGGCACCTCCGCGTCCACCAGGTAGCTCGTCAGGCCCAGCGCCACGCAGAGGATGATCATCACGCCGCCGAGCAGTGTGGCGCATTCTGTCACCGTTCGCGGCATGTCGCGGTCGATCTTCAGGTCGCGGTGGATGACACACTCGATGAAGAACGCGTAGAGCACCGTCAACGCCGCCGCCTCCACCAGCGTCGCGAACCCGCCGAAGATGAACGCCATCACCACGATCGGCAGCACGACCTCCCACTTCGCCGCCCATAACGCCGCCCGCGCCTCGGTCCACTCGAATTTCGTCCGGCCCGCGCCGCTCTTGGCGCCTTGATACATCGCCCAGGCCGCGCACGCGGCGACCATCAGGCAGCCCGGCACGAAACCCGCGATGAACAGGTCCTTGATGTCCACGTTCACGTGCTGTTGCTGGGCGACGATCGCGTAGAGGATTACAGGCAGGCTCGGCGGAAACAGCAGTCCCAGCGAGCCGGCAGTTGTCAGCAAGCCGACGGAGAACCGGTCCGAATACTTTGCCTGCAGCAGCATCGGCAGCAGCAGCCCGCCCACTGCAAGAATCGTCACGCCGCTGCCGCCGGTGAACGTTGTGAAAAACGCACACACCAGCGCCGCCACCACTGCCATGCCGCCGGGAAACCAGCCGCACCACGCATTGAACAGCCTCACCAGCCGCTTGCTCGTGCCGCCTTCGGCGAGAATGTAGCCCGCCAGCGTGAACAGCGGGATCGTCGGCAGCATCGGCGACACCGTCAGCCGGTAGGCTTCCACCGCCACGGACGACACCGGCGTCGCCTCGCTCCAGAACAGCAATAACGCCGCGCCGCCGATCATCGCGAAGATCGGCGCGCCCACCGCCGTGCCGACGATCAGCAGAATCATCAGCGGCCAGAACAAGAAACTGCCCGCGCTATCCGGCAGAAACATGAACCCCGCAGCCGCGACAACGCCGAGCGCCGCAATGACGCGTCCCGGCCAGCGATCCGACGCGCGCCACACCTGCCGCAGCGTCACCAACGCCAACGTCAGCGGCATCACCGCCTCCACAGCCCAGCGTTTCACACCGGGAACGATTTCCAGCCCTGCGCCACGTTCGGAAAGCACGAGTTGCAGGCTTGCGTAGCAGAGCGCCGCCGTGACACACGCGCCCACCGCCGCGCCGAATGCGCTGACGACGTGCTGGAGGCGGCCATGCGCGAGCGCCTCGCCGGTGGCAAGCTTCAGAAGCCGGCCCTCACGCGCCGCCAGTGCCGCGCCGAGGAACGCGATGACCAGCGTCAGATGTTGGACGATGATCGAGGAGCCGGGCACACCCCAGTTGAAGAACTTGCGCGTGACGATCTCGATCAGCGGCAGCAACGACATCGCCACGAGCGCGAGAATGGCCAGTGAGTTTTCAAAACTGCGCAGCGGTCCTTGCCGCGCTGGCGCGGCTTGACCGTGGGGAATCAGGGTTGGCGGCTCAGTTTGCACCGGCACCACCCTTGGCGCGGAATTCCTCGACCAGCTTCTTCGCCTCGTCGAACATGTCCGCTGGCACGAATGGGCCGACGAGTTTTGGATAGACGCCTTCGGCGGCCGAACGCCACGCGGCCAGCGCGTCAGCCGTCACGGGCACGACGTTCAGCTTGTGCTCCTTCATCGCGTTCACGGCTTCAAGGGCGCCCTTGCGCACGTCGGCCTGGATTTTCTCGCCGGCCTTGCGCGCGGCAGCCTTGATGGCATCGCGCGCGTCGGCGGGGATGCGTTCCCACGCGCGCTTGTCGAGGATGGTTGCGCCGACCAGCGGCGCCCAGCGCACGTCAGTCATGTTGGGCGCGAGCGAATACCACTGAAACGAAAGGGCGGCCACCGGCGCCGTGGCGAAAGCCGTGATCATGCCGGTCTGCAATCCCGGCATGATGTCGGTGCTGGCCAGCGGCACGACGGTGAACCCGGCGTTCTTCCAGAGATCGAGAGTCGTGTTGTCGCCAGCCCACGAAAACATCTTGAGCTTCTTCAGGTCGTCGGGCCTCGTCACGGGGGTCTTGGTGAAGAAGTGGACCCAGCCGGCCTCTCCCCACGTCAGCACGACGAAGCCTTTGGCGGCCATCCGCTCTTCGAGCTTCGGCGCCAGCTTCGCGCGGACGTAGTCCAGTTCAGCGTCCGACCGGTAGAGCATGGGGATGCACAACGCCTGCACGCCGCGGTCAATTTCGCTCAATCCCATGGTCGTCACCGCCGCGGAGTGGATGGTGCCGAGGCGAATCTTGCTGATCATCTCCGCCTCGTCGCCCACGACGCCGCCGGGATAAATCCTCAGACTTACGCGGCCGTTGGAAACTTTTTTCCACTCCTCGCCCATTTCCTTGAGGGTAAGGTGCCACGACGAGCCTTCCGGCGCGAGCGTAGCCAGCTTGATGACGACATTTTGCGCGTGTCCGGCGGGCATCGCTGCCAGCAAAACAACGGCCGCGAGCAACGGTCGCAACGCGGATGAAACGTAAGTATTGAGACTCATGAGTTCTTTCCAAAAAAACAGCTTCGACCAGCAATCAGGCGCGGCCATCGGCCAGATATAACGCGCCATTCAAGAAAGATTCAGGCTGTTGGCGACGGCTCACGGGAACAGATCGTCCGTGTGCTCCTTCAACCAGCGCGCCCGGCGTTGCGTGACCAGGTTCAACAGCCGCCACTCCGGTTTCTTGTCCGGGTCCACCGCCAGCGCTTTGTCCAGCATCTGGTGGAACTCGGCCTTCTTCTGTTCGGCAACGCACACTGTTTCAGCCAGGCCAACGTAGGCCGATGCCCGCAGCCCGCCGCTCAATTCCACCGCGCGCGCGAAATGTTTGCGCGCCCGCTCGATCGAGCCGCCCATCGCCGCCGACCGGCCGCCGTCGTAGGCGATGAAGAACTCGTGCAGCGAGCCGTTGTCCCACGACTCGTCCAGTTCCAACGCGCGTTGCGCCATCGCCGCCGCCGCGGGCAGCTCGGCCATCAGCTTTGAGTCACTCTTCGCCGTCGAGATTGCCGCCGCCCATGCCGCGCCGGTCCAGTAAAGCAACGGCACGTCTTCGCGCGTGACGGCTTTCACCGCGTTTTGCGGGTTGTCGCGCAACAGCCGGCCGAAATCCCGGTGCGTCACTTCCAGCCCGCGCAAACCATAGTCGCGCGCGCGCAGGTAGAGTTTGCGGGCGCGCGTCCGCATCGCGGTGGCCTTGGCCAGGTTCTGTGATTCGATTTCATCGGCGTCCATTTGCACGAACGCGAAGGCGTATTCGGTGAAACCGGAGGCGAGCGCCAGCAACAAGCCGCGGTGTTCCGGCAGGTCCGCCAGCAGGCTTTCCATCGTTTTCAGTCCAAACGGAATCGCCTCGCGCACCAATTCCGGATCGTCGTCCGATGAGAACGTGCCGCCCGAAGCCGCCAGCGCGTTGGCGACTTGCAGCGTCGCCATCCGGCGCATCGAGCAGCCGCACGCCAGCATCGCCATCAAGCCAATGCACATCGCGCATTCCAAGCGTCTCATTGCGGTTTTCATACCTTGTTCCACAGGCTGGAAGGATACCGGAGACGCTGGAAAAAAACAAACGCTCGATGAACTGCATCACCCGCCACACGACGCATTCGAGCGTGACTTGGCGGAAACGGGGCCGCTAAGATTCGGCATCAGGAAAACCGCCATGAAAACACTTTGCTCGTGCCGCTCGCTATCTGGAATCACCACTTTTCTGGCCGCCTCCGCGCTTGCACTGGCATTCACGCCGCCACGCGATACGGCTGGGCCGCTCACCGTCAGCATCGCTGATCCCGGCGAGGTGAAGGCCCTGGAGAAATCCATCTCCGTGCCGGTGACGCTCGCCAACGCCGGTGACGCACCGCTCTCCGGTGTCGTGCGCGTGTCGGTGACGGACGACTGGCGTGTCGAGAACGAACGGGCGCGCAAGTTCACGCTCGCGCCGAATTCCAAGCAGACGCTGCCGTTTTCAGTCGTCGCCGGCGCGGGCACCTACGCGGCGCTCTACCCCGTCCACGCACGGGTCGAGTTTCGCTCCGCAAAGGGCAAGCCACAGACCGCGCACGCCATCCTGATCCTGTCAGTGGCGCGCGAGGCATTGGCGGCGGAGAAGAAGGCGGAGACGCCAGCGGTGGCACGCGCGCCGCAGCGCGGCCCGTTAAGTCTGCTTGCGGTGAAGTCTTTCCAGACAACCATTGCCGTGAACGGCAAACCGCCGATGATCAAGCCAGTGGGTTGGCAAGGCTCTGACGCGGCGACCGGTTGCAGCGTGGGAAGCTCCAACGCCGACCGTGGTGAGGCACGACACGCGTTCAACGTGCATCCGCCGTATCGCGGCGGCTGGGGCGACGCGCTGATGGATTTTCGCGTTGCGCTGCCGAAACAGAAGCCGGTTCATCTGGACTTCGCCACCGCCATCCGCGACAGCAATGCAAAACGCGAGGGCGCGAGCGACGGCGTGGATTTCCGTGTGCTCGTCAGCGACGGTGGGGAGTTCAAGCAGGTTTTTGCGAGGTTCTCCGCCGCCAAAAGCTGGGAGCCGGCGCGCGTGGATCTTTCCGATTACGCGGGCCGTGAGATCACGCTGCGGTTGTTCACCGGGCCCGGCCCGGCGCACAACACATCATGTGACTCGTCGTTCTGGGCCGAGCCGACGGTATGGGTCGGCGCGCCGGTCGCGGCGGAACCGGAGGAACGGCGCGCGGCCCGACGGCAGGCGGCGGTGCGTGCGGCGCGGGCGGTGCTGACGGGTGACGCCATTGATTGGGCGTGGAAGCTGACAAACGAGGCGGCCACAGTGGGCGCTGCGGTCGTGGCCGGGCCGAACGGACTGGCGGACGCGTTCATCGCGTTCGTGGACGACAAACGCGAAGTGGTCTTCGACGGCTTCACGTTCGAGGTTGACGGTCTGCCGATTGCGACGAGCCGCGCCAGCCTGATCTGCGATCGCGTCGAGGACAGTTTCAGCGATGGCAGAGGCGTGCTCGATCATTACCTGCTCAAGGGCGACCAGCCGGTGCGCGCGCGGGCGAAGCTTTGGACAGAGAAGGGAGCGCTACGCGTGATGTTCTCGATGCCGGGCGTGAAACGCGACAAACGCGGCGAGCCACGATTTACCCAACTGATGCTCGGCCCGGCGTCGGAGAAGGCGCGGCGCGTTTATGCCGGTTTCGGCAACGTGATTCAGGATCCCGGCAAGTTCGATCTGCGCGGTGGAGGCTTCACGCTTTCGACGCGGCATGTCGGCGCGGATTTTGCCGGCGGGCTGTCGTTGGTGCAGGCGGTGGACATTTTCCCCGACTTCTTCCGCGTGGACCCGGAGACACGGCGTTGCTCGCTGGTGACGCACCATGACGCGACGTTCTCGCTGGTGCCGTCGCAGCACGGCGCGTTCGCGGCGGCGCGGGTGTATCGCGCCCTCGCCAACTTCAAGCCGGCCGGCGGTGTCGCAAAAATCCAGGGACGCATCTGCCTCGACCAGTGGGGCGGCGACTACCGCGAAGCCGCCAATGGCATTGAACAAGCCGCGCGCTATGGGCTGACCGACGGGGTGTTCGTGAAGCATGTCTGGCAGCGCTGGGGTTACGATTACCGTCTGCCGGACATCTATCCACCTGCGGGGAATCAGGACGATTTCATGGCCATGGTCACGGCATGCAAGCGCAACGGCATGCTGTTCTGTCCGCACGACAACTACATTGATTTCTATCCCGACGCCGAGGGCTATTCCTACGACCACATCATCTTCAACGCGGACGGCACACCACAGAAAGCGTGGTTCAACAAGGGGCGCGATGCGCTGAGCTACCGCTGGCTGCCAACGGCGTTCCAGCCGTGGCTTGATCGCAACCTGCGGCTGATGAAACGCGGCTTCGGGCCCACGAGCTGTTTCGTGGATGTATTTACGGCGATCCCACCGGTGGATTTCTACGACCGCACGGGCCGCTTCTATCCGAAGATGGTTAGCGCTGAGCGGTGGGGTGCGGCGTTTGACCGCATCCGGGCGGTGTTCGGCAACAACGCGCCGCAGATCAGCGAGGCAGGCCACGACGGCCTCATCGGGCATCTCGACGCGGGCCAGAGCGACCACAGCGGATGGATGCCGGGGCAGGAAACGCATTTCAACTGGCGGATGGAGGCGGGCGATGCCGAGCGCGTGCCGTGGCACGACATGGCCAGCCACGGTGCGTTTGTGCTGCTCGCGGGCGGGCTGGGGCATCGCTACTCCGGCGAGACCGACCAGTTCCTCCACGGCTACGCCAGTGACGATTACCTGAGCAACACGGTCATCGGTGGCCGCAATCCGATGTGCGACGGGCCGTTCTCGCGGCGCGCGGTGATGACCTACTGGCTGCTCCATGATGTCTGCGAGGTGCTGGCCCGGCGCGAGATGCTGTCGCATGAGTTTGCCGGCGACGACATCCACCGGCAAAGCGTGAAGTTTGCCGGCGACGTGGCGGTTCACTCCAACCGCGGCATGAGCGACTGGCAGGTGGATGGCGCGACGCTGCCGCGATACGGCTTCATCGTGCGCGCGGGCGACCGCGAGGCGGGCGTGACACGGCGCGACGGCGTCATCGCCGGCTTCGCGCGAAAACCGGGCGAGCTGTTTGCCGACGCGCGGCCAGAGGCCTCGGAGAACACGGGTCATGTGGAGCCGCGCGTGCTGGGCGCAGAGGATTTAGGCAACGGCAGGTTCCGGCTGCGCGTGGAATGCTCCGTGGCGCAGGGCGTGCCCGACGGCTACCGGGCGTTCGTCCATTTCATCGACGAGAAACGCAGTTCACACGAAGGCATCGTGTTCCAGGGAAATTGGAAACTGGACGCGGCAAAACTGGCGACGCCGGGAACCTGCGCCGCCACCATCGAAAGCAGTGTTCCGGAATCGGTGAAACTACCGGCGACTGTTGCCGTTCGCTGTGGTTTCTATCATCCGGGCAAAGGCGGCTCGCGATTGGCCATGCGCGGCGCGGTGGACGGTTCCGGCCGGGCGCGCTGCGGCAGGATCGAAATCAAGCGCGAGGGCGGACGCGTCGTCGTTGCATTCCAGCCGGAGCCGGTTGATCCAGACTTCACCGCGCGGCAAACGCGCGTGAACAGCGCGGGCAAGGTTGTGGACTTTGGTCCGGTCGCCACGAACGGCGCGTTCCGGCTGCGCCACGGCGGCACTGAGATGGAACTGACGCCGCTGCCATCGACGCCGGCGTTCCAAGCGACGTTGCGGCTCGACCGCCTCGACGCGACCGGCAAAAAAGTCGAGCGCGTCGTGATGCTCGATAGTGATGGCAAACCGTCCGGCGAACAGCCATTCAACCAAAACGGAGACACGTTACAGCTCGCGCACGACGGGAAAGCGTTCGGCTATCGCATTCGGTTTACCAAGTAAGTGTTCAAGGTGGCGCAAGCCGGAATCTTGCGCCACGGTTGGCGGTCCGGCTTTCAAGCTTGAGAATCGGCTGATTCAGGCGTTGATTAGCGGTCACAAAACGGCACGCGGAGACCAAACTTTTATGAACCCCGTTGCTCTCATCACCGGCGCGTCGCGCGGCATCGGCCGCGGGATCGCGGGAGAACTCGCCAAAATCGGCTACGATCTCGTCATCAACTACGCCGGCAACGCTGACGCGGCCAGACAGACGCGCGACGAGTGCGTGAAGCTCGGCGCAAACAAGATCCGCGCGGAGGTTTGCCAGGCCGATGTCTCCATCGCGGCGGATCGGCTGCGGTTGGTGGAGTTTGTGCGGCAGACGTTCGGACGGCTGGATTTGCTGGTGAACAACGCAGGCGTGGCGCCCGCGGTGCGCGCGGACATCCTGGAGGCGGGTGAGGAGAGTTTTGACCGGCTGATCAACATCAACCTGAAGGGGCCGTATTTCCTGACGCAACTTGTGGCGCGGTGGATGGTGGAGCAGACGAAAGCGGCGGGCAGCGGCTATCGGCCGAAGATCGTGATCGTCTCGTCGATCTCGGCCTACACGGCGTCGTCGAACCGCGGCGATTATTGCGTGTCGAAGGCGGGGGTGGCGATGATGGCGAAGCTCTACGCAGCGCGGCTGGCGGAGCACGGTATCCTGGTTTTTGAAATCCGTCCGGGCGTCATCGCCACCGACATGACCGGGCCGGTCAAGGCGAAATACGACGCGCTGATCGCCGGCGGGCTGACACCGATCAAGCGTTGGGGCCAGCCGGAGGACATCGGTCGCGCGGTGGCGGCGGTCGCACAGGACTTGCTGCCGTTCTCCACCGGCGAGGTCATCAACGTGGACGGAGGATTTCATCTGCGGACGCTGTGATGGCAAAGAACCCAGATGGCGATGAAGTCCCAATCGCATCCGACAGACTGGCTTGAACTCGCGACGTATCTGAGCGGAGCGGCTACGGCAAGCATCGCGGCGCTGGCGCTGGGCGGGTGGGTGACGGGGTTGCGTGAACTGGCCGGCGTGAGCCGAAACTGGATTCCCATGGCGCCGAACGCGGCCGTGGCGCTTGTCATGCTCGCGGCGGCATTGGCGCTGATGCAACATGGCGACAAACGCGGTCTCGTTGTTGCCAAGGCGCTGATCGTGGCGGTCGGATTGGTCAGCCTGGCGAGGCTCAGCGAATCGGTCACAGGCGTGGATCTGGGAGTGGACTACTGGATTATTAGCGCGCCGGGGGAGTCCATGGGGCTGATCCCGCTGGGGAAAATGGCGTTCATCACGGGGCTGAGTCTTCTCTATGTCAGTATCGCGCTGTTCTTGATCGCTTCCGGATGGTGGCGATTGGTGGCCGAGGCGTTGGCGGTGGTGGTGGCGTTTGTCGGTGTGATATTTTTCCTGGGCTATCTCTATCAGGCGCCGTTGCTCTATCGGGAATCCGTGATCCCGATGTCCATCACAACGGCGGTGGCGTTCTGCTTCCTTGGCACGGGCACGCTGATTTCCGTGGCGGGCCGCGATCTGGCCGCGCGCGCTCGTTCGGCACAGCAACTGCGCCTGCAGGCGGCCGCGTTGAACGCCGCAGCCACGTCCATCCTGATCACGGACCGGCAGGGCACCATCCAATGGTGCAATCCGGCGTTCACCGAATTGACCGGTTACACCGTGGCGGAGGCCATCGGGCAAAACCCGCGCTTTCTGAAGTCAGGCAAACACGACGCGGTATTTTATCAGCATCTTTGGAGGAGAATCTTGTCGGGGAGAATCTGGCATGGCGAGATCGTCAACAAGCGCAGGGACGGCAGTCTCTACACGCAGGAGATCACCATCACACCCGTGCGCGATGCGCACGGTCAGATCGCGCACTTCATCGCCATCGAGCAGGACATCACTCTGCGCAAACACGCCGAAGCGGAACTGCGCCGCGCGCGCGATGCCGCCGAGGCCGCCAACCGCGCCAAAAGCCTTTTTCTGGCCAACATGAGCCACGAGCTGCGGACGCCGCTGAATGCCGTCATCGGGTTCGCCAACGTCCTGCTGAAAAACAAAGAGGGAAAACTGGATGCCACCGACCTGGGTTTCCTGGAACGAATCGCGGCCAACGGCAAACACCTGCTGGGCATGATCGGACAGGTGCTCGAACTGTCTGACATCGAAACGCACCGGGTGCAGTTGCAAAGTGTGCCGGTGGCATTGGATCGCTTGATTCCAGAGATCATTGCCGGGTTGGAGTTTCAGCTTCGTGACCGGCCCATTGCGCTTTCCGCCAAGCTGCCCGATCGCATCACCCCGCTGAGAACCGATGAAGCGAGACTCAAGCAGGTGCTCGTCATCCTCATCGGCAACGCGCTGAAGTTCACTGAGCGTGGCAGCATTGTCGTGCAGGTCGCCGTGGACGAAACCACCCGTCAGCCGGTTCGTGTGGACGTGACCGACACGGGCATCGGCATCCCCAAAGACCGGCTCGCGGCGATCTTTGAAGCCTTCCAGCAGGCCGACTTCGGCATGACGCGCAAGTACGGTGGTGTGGGTCTCGGGCTGACCCTGGCCAGGGCGCTCTGCCACCTCATGGGCTGCCGGATCGAGGTCCGCAGCGAGGTCGGCAAAGGCTCCACCTTCAGCGTGATTCTGCCATCCCGTCCGGCGTGAACGCGGGTGGCACTATTCTCCTGCTGCCGTCGGATGGGTGACGCGGCCGATGAAGAGGATGCTGCCCGTGCTCCGCTCGCGGATGAGGAAGATGAATGGATGATCAGCACGGAACTCGATCGGCCGTCTCGGCAGGGCGGTCAGGCCCATCGCGATGCCCGTTGCGGCGGCAGCCTCGGTGCCTTGTTCGTTCACCTCGACGAAAGCCTTGTGCACCGCCGCCGAGATGAAGAGATTGCGGCCGCCGTCCATGCCGGAGAAATCGGCCTGGGCCTGATCGAACGCGTTGCTCATGCCCATCGCCTTCAGCGTGTCGTTCAGGCTGAACCGGCACGTCATCTTGAATTTCGGCAGGTACACCTTCACATCGGGTGACCACATGGCCTGTGTCCACTTCGCAAGGTTCGCGGGGGAGAGAGAGTTTTCAAGCGATGCCAGGCCATCCGCTTTCCGCGGCAACAACACGATCATGGTTAGGTCGTCACCGGCATAGGGCAGTTCCAGTGCCTGCACCTCGTCGTTTTCGGCATAGTTGAAATGTTTCTGCTGGAACATCAGCGGCGCCTGCACGGTCTGGCCCGACTGCAACCGGAACGGCTGCTCTTTCGTTGCTTCCGCCATGAATGGCGAGGTCCAATTTCCTTTGAAGTAAATGGCATTGACCAATACCAACCGCGTCGCGGCACTCAGCACGCCGCCGGGAATCAGGTCCTTGATCTTCTGATTCGTTTTGTCTTCAACCCAGGTATTGATCGTCTTGCGCGCCGGCTCTGATGCGCGGAAATCCAACGGCGTGACCGACGCGCCGTAATGTTCCCTGACGAGGCCCAGAAAGCTCTTCAGCAGCTTGTAGTCCTGCTGCGGCCAGAGCGAGTTGGCCACGCTGAGCTTGACCTGGCCCTTCTTCTGCACGGCGTTCAGGTTCGTTTCCATCGCGCCAAAGGCCGCGTGCCGCTTGGCTGGGTCAGGCTCGAAATGGAGCGCCTTTACCATCTGCGCATCGGTCTCACCCCTCGCACCCGCGCTGGTCATCGCGAGCGCCGTCGAGATGCTGTAGGGCGAGAAGAACACGTTGCCGTCGCCCACCGTGCCCTTGAGTCTGCCGTAAAGCTCGCAGGCGAATGCCGTGTTTCCCTCACATTGCGATTGCAGCGCCACGGGCGCAACGCTGCCGAGAGCAGCCCCGCCACCGAAAACCGCCGCCGCCATCGCCACGCCCGCCATCCATCGAAGTTTCAGATTTGTGTTCATGATTCCGGTCTCCCGTCGGGACACTCCTATCGTCGTCTCTTCTGGTGAAAGTTCAAGGGAATTGACCCCAGCACGTCTTTTCATGGTATAATTCGCAAGTTGTATTGCCTGTGTTTCATTAGACGGGACGTCCGAAGAAAAGCTTCGCGAATTATTAGAAATGGAGCCGACCGCCGAGACCGAACTGTTGAGTCGTTGCCGCGCGGGCGACGCGCAGGCGTGGAATGGGCTTTTCGACGCCCACTACGCCGCCGCGGCGCGCTTCGTCTTCCATCTCGGCTCCGATTTCACCCGCGACGACGTGGAGGAAATCTGCCAGGAGGCGTTTCTCTCTGTCGTCAAACACCTCGATTCTTTCCACGGTGAGAGCCAGTTCCAGACGTGGCTATTTCGCATCGCCGCCAACAAGGCGCGCGATTACCGCGAGCGTCAGCGCGCCGCCAAGCGTGGCGGCGGTCAGACGCCTGTCTCGCTCCAAGCCGAGGACCCGGAGACCGGCCTCACGCCCGACCCGCCGAGCACCGCGCCCGGTCCCGACGCCGTGTTGATCGGCGCGCAACAGGCTGCGCTCGTTGGCGAAGCGCTCGACCAGCTCGGCGAGCCGTGCCGCGAGGTGATCGAACTGCGTTATTTCGCCGATCTCAGCTACGAGGAGATCGCCGCGTCGCTGAAACTCAACGTCAAGACCGTCAGCTCGCGCCTGAGCAAATGTCTGGACCGGCTGGAAGCCATCGCACGCGGTGTGTTCAGCCGGGAGAAAATTGCTCCCATTGCCGTCTAATGAATATGCCGGACGAGTCGCACAACAACATCGAGAATACGCTGAAGGCTTACGCGAAGCAGCGACGCGCCGCCGCCGGCGAGCCGCTCGATATGCCCTCGCACACACGCGCTGTGCTCCAACGCGAGATTGCCCAGCGCGCGGCGGGTGCGCGGCCGGCGCCGCAACGGTGGTTGGAGCGGCTCGTCGCGTTGTGGCCGCGGCTGGCCGTTGGCGCGGCGGCGATGACAGCGGCCGCCATCGCGATGGTGGTGCTGACAGACATCAGCAAGAAAGCCAAACCGCCGGTGGAGCTTGCGAAGGCCGAGCCGCAAGTCCAGGCGTTCGGGCATCTCACCCGCGGCGGTCTGGAAACGGATCCCGCAGCGACGTCCGGAATGAAGCTTGCCGACAATCGCGGACTTGCAGAGGCCCAGAGCAAGGCCGCAGGCAGCGTCGGGCTGGTCGTTGACGAGAAACTGAAAGAGACCGACAAATTGCAGACGGCCGCGACCGTGACAATGGCGAAAGTGGAGATGGCAAGAGCAGCGCCGGCCAGGGTCAATCAGCAGGTTGCAGCCATGACAGCCGCGCCTGCTCCGGCCGAGAAACCGCCAGCCGCTGCAGCCCCTGGCGCACCTGCCGTGATGCCCGCGCCTGCCGATGTTAGCAAGGCCGAGCTCGCCGATACAACGCGGGTGGTAACCGCTGGTGTCTCCAACATGGCGCCGCTTTCACAGCGGTTGCGGTTCGCGCAGATAGTGGGCGATCAAGAAGTGGAGCCGGCCAAGCGGTCGAGCGAGCCGCAGCCACAGCCGCAACCGCCAGCCGTGCTGGCCTCATTCCAACTGGAGCAAGTCGGCGACCGCGTCGTCATCACGGACACCGACGGCTCGATCTATGAAGGCCAAATCCAGTTGGCGTCCGCGTCACAACAACAGGTGGCGTTGGAGCGGAGGACTTCACGCGCCCGACGGGCGCCGACGCGAGCCCCAGCGCCGAGACAGGTTATGACTCAGGCGGGAGAGTTTGTTTGGAGAGAAAGAGATGCAACCGTCAGCAGGCGCCTCGAATCCGGCTCGACGGGACAGCAGCTTTTCTTTACCGCGACCGGCACAAACCGCAGCGTCAACCAGCGCGTCGTCGTCAATGGTGTGTTGTCGTCGCCCGCAGACGGCACGCTTGCCTATGGCGCTGTTGCCGGCGGTGGGCGAATGACGTTCGACTCCATTCCCGTCGGCAAGATGGCATCTGCAGCAGCGCCCGCCACGTCCGCCGTCTCGGATAGCAACGCCGTCACTACCAAGGGCGGCCAGCTTGTCCTCCCCGCTGCCACCGCCACCGGTCCTGTTCCCGCGATGCCGCAGGCGTCCGCGCAAATCGAAGGCACCCTGCGCGTCGGCAACGCTCCCGAAACCGAACTGAACGCAGTGGGCGTCGGGCCGTAAAGACCGCGTGGGCTTTTCTACAGCGCGAAGTGAATGACGAACGCCGCGGCGATGGCCAGTGAGACCCATGAGATTTCACTGCGCTTGCCGGTGAAGAACTTCATCACCACATAACCGATGAAGCCTAGCGCGATGCCATCCACGATGCTGAACGCCAGCGGAATGCCGATCAGTGTCAGGAACGCCGGCAGCGCCTCGGTTGGATCGCGCCACGGGATGTAGAGAATATTCTTTGTCATCAAGAACCCAACGACGATCAATGCCGGCGCCGTCACCGGATAGAGCGTTCCCTCGCCGACCGTCACGCCTGCGCCGACCATCGCGATCAGCGGCGCGAACGCCAGTGCCAGCAGAAACACCGCGGCGGTGACGATGTTGGCCAGCCCGGTGCGCGCGCCGGCTGACACGCCCGCGGCGCTCTCGATGTAGGCCGAAATGGTCGAGGTGCCGAGCAACGTGCCCGCGACAGTGCCGACGGCGTCGGAAAGCAGCGCGCGGCCGGCGTTGGGGAGCTGGCCGTTGCGCATGAAGCCCGCCTGCTGCGCCACGCCAATCAGCGTGCCGACGGTGTCGAACACGGCCAGCAGGAAGAACGTGAACACGACACTGCCGACACCGAGCTTCAGAGCGCCGATCGGATCGAGCTGAAGGAAGGCCGAGTGTTGCGGATGCGGCACACCGATGATGCCGTGGAATTTCACCATGCCGCACGCCAGGCCCAGGCCCAGCGTTGCGAGAATGCCGAGCAGGATGGCGCTGCGGACCTTGCGCGCAAACAGCACGGCGGTGATCGCCAGCCCGGTCAGCGACAGCAGCGCCGTCGGCAACTTGAGCGCGCCGAGGCCGACGAGCGTGCCCGGCTTTGCGACGACGATGCCCGCCCATTCCAGCCCGATGAACGCGATGAAAAGGCCGATACCCGCGGCAATGGCGTGTTTGAGGCTGGAAGGAATCGCGTCCATGATCCGCTCGCGGAACTTGACCGTCGCCAGCGCCACGAACAGCACGCTGGAAATGAAGTTCGCGCCGAGTGCCACTTCCCAGGGGATTTTCATGGCCAGGCAGACGGTGTAGGCGAAGAAGAAGTTGTGGCCCATGGCCGGCGCCAGCGCGATGGGGTAGTTCGCGCAGAACGCCATCACCAGCGTGGCGAACGCGCTGCCCACCGCCGTCGCGATCAGCACGGCGTCATGATCCATGCCGGTCTTGGCCAGCACGATCGGCTGGACGAACAGGATGTAAGCCATCGTCAGGAACGTCGTCGTGCCCGCCAGGCATTCCCGCCGGACGGTGCTGCCGCGCTCGCGCACCTGGAAAAATCGTTCAATTGTCGCCGTCATCATATCCTCCTCAAAACGCCTTCAGGATAATGAAACGGCCAACCGCAGTCAACGCAACCGCTGGAGCCGGATTTCACGCCACGCAGCGCGGGTGTGCCACGCCGCCAGGCCGAATGGCAGCGAGCGTTCGATCTCGCCGGGGCGGAGGCTGATCTTGCGGCCGGCCAGCGCCACATCCACCACCTTCTTCTCGTCAATCCAGCATTCGATCTTCGCCGGCGTCACGCGCACGCGGATGCGATACCAGCGCTCCTGGTCGAAGTCCATCAGGCGCGTCGTCTCGTTCACCGACGCGTCGGCGCCGTCAATGCACGAGATGCCGACCACCGACCCGCTCCAGCCGCCGACCACGAACGTCGCCGCCGCCTCGCCGACGGGAAACGTCAGGCCGCAGAAGAAATCGTGGCCCGCGAGCCGCATTGCTTCGAGGCTGACTTCGTAGTCGGTCTTCGGCACGGGTCGCGCGCGGGTCACGCCGTTCAACTCCTCGGCCAGCGCCACAACGATGGCGCCCGGCCCGCCGCGAAACGGGTTCTCGACCCTGACATCGCCGAGCGTGGAAAAATCCGTCCGCGTCCAGCCGCGGAGGCTTTTGCCGTCGAACAGGTGAATCCACGCGTTCGTGCCGACGGCCACCGGCGCCGGTTGTGTTGGCGGCGATTGGGTGGCTGGCTTTTCGTCGGCGAGCAACGGCGAGAGCGCAACCGCAATGACGACCGCCATCTTTCCGATCAGCTTCACGAGCGAAAGTTAGTGGAACGCTCCGGCCCGGTCAACGAATCCGGACGCCCGGCACGTCATCGTCCCAGCGCCTTGCGCAGCACGGGCTCGAACACGTCCGATTGGCGCACGAAACCGAGGTCGCTTGGATGTGAACCGTCGGTGGCGCCTTCGGCGTCGTCGCCGAGGAGAAGGTCGCCCGGGATGTAGAAGAGGTTCGCGACGCCTTCCTTCTTCAACGCCTCGTAACTCTCACGGAGGGCGGCGTGGTTCTCCGCGTGGAACTTCTGCCGGTCGGGGCGGATCCATGAGTTGGTGAAGGGGCGGTCCTCGACGAGCACAATCGGCGTCTGCGGACGCGCGGCCCGCAGCATCTTCACCAGCGGGGGACACTTCTTTCGCACGTCGGCGGGACCCATGTTGGGCGAGCAATCAATGACATACGCCGCCGCGTCTATCTTGCAGAGCAACTCGCCCACTGCCGCGTCCATCCGGCCGTTGCCTGAGAAGCCGATGTTCACCACCGGCTGATCGAAGCGCCGGCCGAGAATGGCGGTGTGGACCATGCCGGGCCGGGACGCGCACGCGCCGTGGGTGATGGAGGTGCCGTAGAAGACGATGGGCTTCGCGGCACGCGGCGGCAGGCCCTCGAACTTCGCGCCTTTGGTCACGCCGATTTCCAGCGACTCGACGCCGTTATAGAGCGGCAGGTATGCGGCGTATTCGCGCAGGCCGGGCTTGAGATCGGCTTGGATGGCCTGCCTGACTTCCTTCTTGTCCGGCTTTGTCACGTTCACCCAGCGCCACTTGCCGCGCTCGTCGCGGGCGTAGAGGTCCACGCCGCTGACGCCGGTCGCCGGCATATGCGTCATCGCGACGCGCTCGCTGCGCAACACGTAATGCGCCCAAATCGCCGTCGCGTCGGTCTTGAAGCGAACCATCATCCCCGCGCTGTCGCGGCTCAGGCTCCACACAGCCGGCGTCACCTTGCCCTCGGCGGCGGCGGGCAGGCGGTCGAACCATCGCTTCCGTTCCATCTCCGGCCACGCCCGGCCTTCGACGCCCCATTGGGTCACGTCGTGCCAATCGAGCGCGGGCGGCGGCGGCGGCGCGGGCTTGGCAGGGGCGGCGGACTGGACATTGAACGTCGCGAGCATGAACGCCCACGAGAGCGGGATGAGATGACGAGGTTTCATAGCGGTGGATGAGTTTTACTTTTTCAATTTGATGGATGATTCGAGCGCGAGCCGGCTGTCGAACCAGCCGAGCATTTCCTGCCACATCTCTGGCGTGTACACATGGCCGATGCCGGGATAGATCACGCTGCGAAAATCGTCAGTCTTGTCGAAGAGCCGCCACGCGGGAGCGGTGGCAGTCTCAATTTTCCGGATGCCCGGCACCGGCGAGCCGGCGTCATCGGCCCCGGCCAGCGAGAGAAACGCGCGCGGCGCGATGCACGCGACGACCGCCTCGCTATCGAAGTGGTTGAGCATGCCCGGCACGAAGTAGTAGATGCCGTGCGCTTTCAACATCTGCGACTCGATGAGGTCGCGGTAGCGCGTCAGGCAGCAGACGGCCACGGCGGCTTTGGGACGGTCGTCCAAGGCCATGAGCCACCACGTGCGCGTCGCGCCCATGCTGATGCCGGTGACGCCGATGCGCCGCGCATCCACTTCCGGCCGCGAGCAGAGATAATCGAGCGCCATGAGATCGTCGCGGACGATCATCCCCCAGAGCGTGCGGCCAACCCAGAGGTTGAACTTCGACGCCGACATCTCGCCCGCGCCGCCTTTCAGGCCGTCGGCCCCGCGGCCATTGCGCTCGCCGAAACAATACGAGTCAATCGAGAGCACCACGTAGCCGCGCCCGGCCAACGTCGGGCCGGAGGCGGCCGGCGTGTATTTGGCCTCCATCAACGCGGTCTTGCCGAGATCGTATTGGCCGCCGTGCCAGTGGTTCCAGAGGATCGCGGGCGCTTTGCCGGAGATTTTTTTCGGCAGCAACAACACGCCGGGCACCGTGGCGCCGGCACCGTTGTCGAATTCGAACCGTTCCAGCCAATACGCGCCCTTGTCGTCGCGGGAGAGCGTCTTTACTTTCGGCACCCTGGGCCGCGGCGGAAGCTTGCCGAGCAGTTTCCAGAGCGTGGTGCGCACCTCGGCGCGCTGTTTCTCGAAAGCCTTGCGCGTTTTGGCGACGCGGAAGTCCGGCGCGAGCGGGGCGTGTTCGAGCCAGCGTTGTGTGTCGGTTGGTTCCTGCGACATGGCGGCATTGTCGGCGAAGAGCGCGCTGACGACAAGCAGAGAGCAGCAGAGGCGCGGCAGGCAAATCACCCGCCGCGTTACAAGATTGCGTTCTCTCATCACGATCTGCCCTTTCCGGTTCATCGCGCAAACCGCAGCGAATAGAGGTCGGCGTCTTTCAACTCGAACCGCAGCCGCACGGGTTTGCCGGCGAGCTTGCCCACGTCTGTGCGCGACTTCCACCTCACAGTGTGCTCGATGAAATCACCGGTGATGGGAGCGCAGTCGGCAAGGGCGAAGCCGGGCAACGGCTGGCCGGCGGCGTCCTGCAACTCGACGCGCGTCCTGCCTTTGCTGGCGATGTTCAGCGTGAGCTTCGATCCCGCAAACAGCAGCGGTTTGGTGATGAGTGTGCCTTCGTTTCCGGCGCACACGGAGACGAAGCCGTCGGTGCGGAAGGTGAAGCGGCGCACACGGCTGCCGGGACCGGTGTAGTAGGCTTCGGTCGCATAGACGGACAGTTCGCGGTTGTTGCCGGGGTGTTGGAGCAGACCCCATGTCATATAATTGCTGCGGTTGCCATCGCGATCCTTCGGTGCAGTGATCGGGATGAGTTCCTCACGCCACCGGCGAAACAGCACGCCGTCGCGGCTGCTCATGAAGACCGGCTCCACTTGCTGGGTCTTCGGCTGGAAGCGCGTCGGGAAGCCGACGAACAAATGCGGTGCGCGGCCGTAGGGCAACACGGCGTTTGTGTAAAGATGCTCCGCCGGCGAATCCACATATTTGAGGTCGGCTTGGTTTTCCCAGTGGATGAAGTCCTTCGACGTCGCCGTCCGGATGGCGCGCACGCCTTCCGGCTTCCAGCCGCGTTCATCGGTGTAGCCGGCGGCGAAGATGCGCCAGTAGGCCCGATACTCGCCGCGCGCGGCGTCCCAGAAGGCGAGGTTCTGCGAATCGAACGCGCCCGCCGTGATGACGCCGCCCGCCATCAATGTCCAGTGAATCCCATCCGGCGACTTGAGCGCGTTCAGGCAGCTCTTCTTCTTGCCGTTGACCAGCGTCGTGCCGCCGGCCAACGCCTTGTAGCGGGCGTCGGGAGCGCAAGCGGCGTTGCTATCCCTGAACGGCGTGAAGTTGTGCGTGCCCTCGCCGACCCAGATGATGTTGTTGCGCTTGGAGCCTTTGAATTCGAACAGGCCCAGCTCCGGTTTCTTCCATTTGATGCCGTCCCG
Organism: Verrucomicrobiota bacterium; assembly: GCA_016235595.1. Lineage (GTDB taxonomy): Bacteria > Verrucomicrobiota > Verrucomicrobiia > CAIQCK01 > CAIQCK01 > CAIQCK01. Next base: position 61,966 of record JACRJX010000001.1, on the reverse strand, counting down.
GCTTTCGGCGTAGCAGGTGAACTCCGGATGCGCCCATTTCTTGGTCTTCTGGTCGAAGTGCCAGCCGCGGTAATAGGCGCGGAAGCGGTCGTTGTCGCGAAAGAGCGTGTAGTAGGCGGACGTGTTGCCTTCCCACGGCGAGTCGCAGGCGAGGACGACCTCGCGAGGCGCCGGCTTGTGCAGCTTCAGTTCCGCGCCCGTCATGCTTGCGATGAGAAAATCATCCACGAACAACTCGCGCCGCGAGCCGATGTCGAGAGGAGAATCCGTCTTGGCTGCAAGCCCGTCAGCCGCACTCCCCCAAATGCCACTCGTCAGGAGACACAGGATCGCGGTGAATTTCGACAACCAGTGAGCATTGCGAGAGGTCATTTGTCTGGCTCCTTTTGCTGCTTCAACGACAGCGCCAGCATGGCGCCGCGCGAAGCCAACTGTATCAGGAACAACGGATTGAAGGCAAAATCATTGAGGGCAAAATCTCTGCCTCCCAGGGATGGGATCACGCTTCGCGAGCATGCCGTTTACGGCACACATGATAAATCAAGTCCCGGCCGCGCGCGGCGACTCGAAGCATCAATGAGGAAGTAACTACTGCCCGCTACAATTGCCAACCGACGATGTCAGCGGGCAATTCTTGACGCCGGCCTGCTTGCACGCAGCCGTCACTTGCGCCAGTTGCTGGGGCGTGAGTATTTCCTTCAAGCCCGCGCAAAACTTCGCCCTGCTGGTCAGCGGGCAGCCAATCTTCGAGCATTCTCCCTTCAGCGCCGCCACCTTGGCTTTCTGCTCGGCAGTCAGGTCCAACTTTCCCATGGCAGTCGTGCAAGCATCGCACGCAGATGGGCAAGCCTTGGCAGCCCCGGCCAGCGGACAACTACCGCCGCATTGCGCATAGCTGGCGCTGAGGCCGGTCAGGACAAGTGTCGCAACAACCAAAACGATGAGCTTCTTCATAGAGAATCAGGTTCCTTTCTCGATCATTGTCATGGCGCAGACTAGCACACGCGCGATAGAGTGCAACTGCCACGGACGCCGAATGCCCTGCTTGACTCGGCAGACGGCACCAACTATCAGACGGGGAGACTCATGCATCTGTTCGCGCTGAAGTATCTGGTTTATTACGCCCTTGTCGCCGCGGGAATGGGCTTGCTGTTCAGCCGGAGAATCCGTCGCTGGAATCGGAATGCCGTTCTGCTGCTCGCTTTCTTTCTTCTGGGTGGAGTGATCGTCGTCTGGATCCCGCAGTTGGGACAGGGCTTGGGAATGCATCCAAGCCCCATGTGTTCGCTCACGCGGCTTTTGGAGGCAGGCATCCTGCACGGTGTGTATCCACAGGTGATGGTGATCTCGCTGGCCGTGATTCTTGCGCTGAGTGTCCTTGGAAAGAAACTGTTCTGCGGTTGGGCTTGTCCGTTGGGCGCGTTGCAGGAGATTCTCCACAGTATCCCCGGTTTCAAGAAGTCACCAAACCTGTCGTTCGCATTCACGAACTGGATTCGGACATATCTGTTCGTCATATACATTGCGGGACTGGTGATTTACGGCAGCTACTTGTACGGCCCCATCAATGCGTTCGAGTTACTGCACTGGCGGCTGAGCTACACTGAGGTTGTTCTTGGCCTTGGATTGATCGGGTTGGCGTCGCTGTTCTACTACCGTCCCTACTGTTATCTCGTGTGCCCCATCGGGTGGGTCAGTTGGCTTCTGGAAAAGTTTTCCATCCTCGGGATCCGATTCAACAAGGGACGCTGCAACTCCTGCCGTACTTGTCTCAAAGTCGCGCCGTGCCCATCCCTCCAGCCCTTGATTGAAGGAAGAAAAGGTTGGTTGCCCGATTGCACTTCCTGCGGTTTGTGCATCCCCGCGTGTCCCAAAGGCGCGCTGACGTTCGGGATCTCAAATCTTCTTTTTCGGAAGGAATCCCCGACCCAACATTGCGCAACCCGGCCAGGGGTTGATTCCTGACGGCGCTGCACGGCTACGGCTTGCGGTTCTTGGAGAACCATTCGCGCAGCAGCTTCTCGCGTTCCGTTGGCGTCGGCGACGGGTTCGTGTTCGCGCGGTCTTCGCCGTGCTCGACGCTCCATCCGCTCCACTCGCGGAAGGCGTGATAGGTCCAGTCCCAGCCGTGCGATTCGAAGATTTCGATGAGGTCCTTGATGTAACGATACGCGCTGCCTTCCGGCGCCCAGCGGATGGCGCTGAATTCACCTATAAAAATGTGGACGCCGTAGCGTTGCTGGAACTCCACGACCGGCCGGAGCGCCGCTTCCAGCGCCGCCTTGTCCCAGTGCTTGCGGGCGATCTCGCCGGGATAGACCCACTGTTTCCCCGATTTGTCGTGGACGCCTTGGTGCGTGAACTCGTGCGGCATATACATGTGGACGCTATAGACCACGCCGGGCATATCTAATGGACGCAGTTCCTTCAGGCCGTTCGGGCTTCCCCACTGCGCCGGCTCGACGATGATCGCGTGCTTCGGGTCAATCGCCCGCACTGCCCGCGCCGCGCGCCCGGCCAGTTCCTGCCAGTCTGCCATCGACTCGGCCACTTCATCCTCGACCGGTTCATTGGCGAGGTCGTAACCCCAGACGGCTCTCGAATCCTTGTAGCGGCGCGCCATTTTCTGCCAGACCTCGATGAACTTCTCTTGCGCATCCTTGCTGGCAAACAGCCCGCCATCACTACCAACGTAGCCGCTGACCGTGCGCTTCCCGCCCGGTGGTGAGTGCAGGTCCACGACCACTAGCAGTCCGTATTTCTCGCAAAGCGGCAGCGCGGCGTCGAGCTTGGCCAGTTCGCTCTCCAGCCATGCGTCGTAGTTGGCCAGCGTGAACGACGTCTCGCCGCGCGGCGCGTGACGGGTGAGTTGCCAGCGAATCACGTTGGCGTTCCATTCCTGGCCGAACGTGCGCAGGCCCGCCGCATCAATGCCCGGCCTGATCATCGCCCCGCGCAGCCGTGGCAGGTCGTGGCCCCTGAACACCGGACCGGCATTTACGCGCGGGACCGGCGGCGGCAGCGGCAGGCGGCGCACGACGACGCGCACGTTATCAAACCAGACTTTGCCGGTCACGGCTTCGAGGCCGAGACATAGCTGCATCTGCGTTGCGTCCTCGGGCACGCGCACCGTGAACGCGTACCGCTTCCAGTCGAACGAGCCGGTGTCGAGTGATGCTGCGGGCCATTGTTTACCATCGGGCGCGACGATGGGCGCCATGAACTTCACTCCGTTCCACGGCTTCGGCTTTTCGCTGACGTTCTCAGCCTTGATCATCGCCGAAAAGCTCAATACACAGCCGCGCACGCGCTCCACCGGCAGGGTTCGCTGCGTCGTTGTCGTCTGGTTGATGCAAAGCGAATGCTCACTCTGGAAACCGCCCGCGAGTTTCGGCGCTCCAGACCAGCCCGCCAGCGCGTTGGTTCCCTCGAAGTCCGCCGCGAAGATCACGTCGCCCTTCGCCGACGCGGACTGTGCCGTTGCAGCAGGCGTCGGGAGGGACGCGGCCCCAAGGAGACAGACGGCGAATGCCAGGAATCGATGACGAACTGTTTCGGAGCCACCCAACCAGAATGATTTCATGGGATGTCTTTCACGCGGTTCTCCACAAGCCGGCCCGCGATTCAACCGACGCGCTGGCCGCGTTTGCGACCCACAGTTTTCTGCGGAATTACAGCGTTTTCCTGCTCTTGCTGCCGGATCGATTCCTCGTGGATCATCTCGAACACGTCGAGGACGAAATCCTGGTCGAGGTTGTGGGCCGTGCCGTAGCTGGTGCGGTCCTTGATGATCTCGCTCCAACGGTGCGGCTGGAAGGAGGAGGTACCGTATTTTTCCTTGTAGTGGCTCATCTGCCGCACGATTTCCATACGCCGGCTCAGGCCATCCAGAACCTGGTGATCGAGAGTGTCCACTTCTTTGCGGAGCTCGGCCATGTGACGGAGGTAGTCGCGCACGACGGCAAGCTCCTTCTTCGGCTTGAGCTTCGCCAACAGGCTGCGCAGTTGCGTCGGCGTGATTTGCTGGTTGCGGTCGCTCTGAGCCTGGTTCGGGTGCGGATGCACTTCGATTATGAGGCCGTCGTAGAGAAGATCGAGGGCCTCCTGCGATAGAGGCTTGAGCAGTTCCTGCGTGCCGCCCATGTGGCTGGGATCGCAGATCAGCGGAATTTCCGGCATCCGGCGGCGCAGTTCCAGCGGGATGCGCCAGATCGGTTCATTGCGGTAGATCGTTTCGCGCGCCGTTGAGAAACCGCGATGAATGGCAGCGATCTTCGTGACGCCGGCACGGCGCAACCGTTCGATGGCGCCCATCCAGAGTTCGAGGTCAGGATTGACCGGGTTCTTCACCATCACCGGCAGGTCCACGCCGCGCAGGCGATCCGCCAGCGCCTGTACCGAGAACGGATTGACGGTCGTGCGCGCGCCGATCCACAGAATATCAATGCCATGCGCGAGACAAGCGTCCACGTGCGCGGGCTGGGCCACCTCGCACGCGACGGGAAGTTTCGCGGCTTTGCCGGCCGCCTTGAGCCACGGCAAAGCGGCCTCGCCGATGCCTTGAAAAGAGCCGGGGCGGGTGCGCGGTTTCCAGATGCCGCCGCGCAACGCGCTGATGCCCTGCTTGCCCAGTTGCAGCGCGGCCTCCATGATCTGCTGCTCGGACTCCACGCTGCACGGTCCGGCCACCACGATCTTGCCTTGAAGACACGCTCTACGGCCGTGAAGCCGGCGAAGTCCTCCATCCGATGTGCTCATGATGTTTCCTTTTGGTTCGCACCCGCGTCACCGTCATCCTTTGGATGAAGTCACGTCGGGTCATGGCCTTCATGATGCGGTTCAGGCCGTCGCCCATGATGACGCATAGTTGATGGAGCGGCAATAACAACTCGCGCGACGTCCGCGCCGGCTCGTCCGCATCGAAGCCGGGCGCGTCCCTATTCCGTCACGTTCCAGCGCGCCTTGTAGAGCCGTTCGCCGGGCAACTTCAACGCTATCTCGAAATCCAGCCAGTGCACTGTGTCGCTCCACCATTGGCGGTTGCTGCCTTGAATGAGGGTGGTCAGTCCTGTCTTGGGATGGATGCTGACGCACTTGACGCCGCCTTTGTTCCCCCAAGTCATGTGAGGAAAAAACGCCCGGCGCTCGAGACTGAACACATAGACGTGCGAACCGGTGGTCAGCACCAGGACGTCACGATTGGGTGCGAGTTGCAGATCGTGTCCACCCGGGTCCGGCAGCGGATAGGAATCCGCCATGTGGAGTTTCGGTTCCGTGCCGGCCCAGTTGGCCAGCCGGTAGCCGTTCAGTTGATCATACCCCAACGCCCACAACGTTTGCCGTTTCTCATCCCACACCACTCCGTGAGCCGAATACAACTCCGTGGTGGAAACCGCCTCTGCCGGCTTGCCCAGGTCGAACACGGCGAGCCGGTTCCCTTCCGCATGGGTCGAGCCTGCCACCACCACGCGGTTGTGAGGCAGCATCTCCGCCGAATGCGCGTTGCCGACGAAGGCAGAGAACAGCGCCTTGCCACTCGCCCGCTCCACCAGCGCCACACCGCCGCCGGAGGATGTGATCAGAATCTTCTTCCCGCCCTCCACCGGTTTGCACTCGTCTGTGCTGCCGAACTTGTTGCGGAGTTGCTCCGGCAGATTTGGACAGTCCTTGGCCCGCCATGACCAGACTCTATTTGTGGAAATCTTGTCCGATGCGCCGACTTTCAGAGCGAACACCTCGTCCCAACCACAAATAATCAGTTCGTCGCCGGCGAGCGCATTCGATGGCAGAAGGAAGAGCGCTGCAGGCAGCAGCAGCGTCAATAATTTGCACAGTGTCGATGTCATAACGCAACATCCTCGCATGGGCACGTCTTCGCAACCACCAGCCAGCACTCAACCACGGTCGGCCGATCCGTGCAAGGCTGTGTCAGTGGGCGCGTCACTTCTTGCCGGTGACCTTGCGGATATAAAGGACTTCCTCTTCACGATACGGCTTGCCGTCGGCGCGGAAGATGTCGTGGAACCAGAGCGGCGGTTCGCTGGCGTAGGTCTTCTTCCAACTGTCCCACGGGTAGATCGTTTGTGTCTTGCCGGAGACGAGGCCCCAGTTGTAGGCGGCGACGCGCTGCTCCTTCATCCACCCGAGGTGCGGCTCGAAGAAACTGCCGTTGCCGCGCGACATGTACTCGGTGCAAAGGACCGGACGATCGTAACGGCGGAGATGTTGAACGCACAGTTTCAGGTCATTGAGTTTGCCGTAGCTGTGAAAGCTGATGATATCGGAATTCCCGATCTGGATGACATCCATCGGCTGCAATTTGGCGGGGTTGGCCCAGTTGCCCTGCCAGACGCCGCTGGTGAGCGGCTGCGTTGGCCGCGCCTCGCGCGCCCACGCGAACGCCTTCGGCAGCAATGACTGCACAGCAGCGACCTTGTCTTTTGGCTCGTGCGCGCCGTAGGCGCTGTCGTTGCGATTGCTTGGCTCGTTCCAGACGTCCCAGACCTGCACGCGCCGGTCATCGCGAAAACGGCTGACGACCCCAACGACGTAGTCGCGCAACGCGGCGTGGCGGGCTGGGTCCTTGAGCACGTCGGCGCCGGGCGTCTGCACCCAGCCGGAATTGTGAACGCCGGGTTTGGGTTCGCGTTGCTTGCCAAGCTTCGGGAACGGGTCCCAGCAGGAATCGAAGAGCACGAACATCACGCCGATGCCATGCTTGTCAGCGACGGCGAGGAATTTGTCCAGCCGGTCGAGAAAGCCTTTCGAATCCTGCTCCCACAGCAGGTGGTGCAGGAACACGCGCACGGAGTTGAAGCCGAGCGACGCGGCCCAGCCCAATTCGCGGTCGTTGGTGGCGAGGTCGAACGTGTCGGCTTGGAACATCTCCAGTTGATTGATGGCGGTGCTGGGGATGTAGTTGCAGCCGAGCAGCCAGCCATGTTCGTCGAGCCACGCGTTGGCCTTCTTGGCGGGCCAGCGACCGGGGGCGTCGGCAGTGTGAGCCGGCGTGACGATGATGAGTGACAGGAGGGATGCGAGGATGAGGCAGTGTTTGTTCATTTTCGTGATCAAGGCTCAGTGTGCAAAGAACGACAGGTTCCACTTTTCACGCCATTCGACAACCGGCCGGCCATCCTTGAACTGGAGCGGCAGCCAGAGGTGGCGCGAGTCGGCGAGGTTTGTCTTGTTCCAACGGTCGGCCATGAAAATGAATGTATCTTTTCTCCCTGCGACAGGAAACACAAACGTGCTCTGGCCGCGAAACGTGATTTCCGCCTCCGGGCCGCGGCACGGGTTGCCAAGCTCGGTCCACGGCCCCCAGATCGAATCGGCAACGGCCGAGCGCGCGGTGTTCGGAGCCCAGCCGGTGCAGCCCGACGCGATGAACCAGTATTTGCCGGCGTGTTTGAAGACGACCTGCGCTTCCATGTGCCGGCCCTCGAAAACGCGGGCGAACTTGCCGCTGTGCTTGAGATAGTCATCGGTCAGCAGCGAGATGTAGGTGGTCTTGTTGTTTTCGGAGGAGTAGATGCGATAGGCCTTGCCGTCGTCGTCCTGGAACAGCGTCTGGTCGCGGCTGTACTGTCCCTCAGGCCGCACGCTCTCGACGTAGCGGAACGGTCCCGTCGGCGAATCAGCCACGGCCACACCGGCGCGCGCAGCCTTGTAATCCTCGCTGTCGATATGCATCCACATCACAAACTTCTTCGTGCGCGCGTTGAAGACAACCTTCGGCCGTTCGCAGACCTTCGACGGATGCAGGTCGTGCGCCGGGTCGTCCGGCACGGCGCGCAACACAAGGCCTTCGTCCTTCCAGCGAAGCAAATCCTGCGACGAATAGCAGCGCACGCCGGTGACATCCACGCGGGAACCTTCCCACGCCTTCGTGGATTCCGGCAACCACGTGCGCCCTTCCTTGTTCTCGCCATACCAGTAGTAAGTGCCCGCGTGGAACAACATGCCGCCGCCGTGAGCGTTGATGGCCTTGCCACTCGTGTCGAGCCAGACCTCGCCCGGTTGGAACTCCAGCGAATCGGCCGCGCCGCCCGGCGTCGCCAGAGCCAGGAAGGCCAGAAGCAGCAGCGGCTTGGATGTGTTTGCGTTCATGGTTTGCCGCGGTTGGCCGGCATGATACGCGGACGGGCGCGGGCGGCAACGACTGTTTGCATGGAATCTTCCTGAGATGGCCCAATCTGCGCTTGCCGTCCGGCGGCGTGAGGCTACGATGCGGACGCAGACAGACACCCATAATCATCTCGTGAACATGCACACTCATCACATCACACGACGCAAGTTCCTCGGCAGCGCAGCGACAGGGGCGGGTATGCTCGCGATGCCGCGGTTGTTCGCGGCAGAGGCGGAACTCTCGGAGCGGCAGAAAGTGGAGGCGGCGATTCCGACAAAGGCATTTGCGACGCCGCGCAAACCGCGCAAGCTCCTAATCTTCGGCCTCAACGTCAACTACGGCGGGCATCCTTCCATCCCCACCGCCAATCTCGCGTTCGAGTTGATGGGCCGGAAGACGGGCGCGTTTGAGACAGTGGTGAGCCGCGACCCGGTGGTGTTCCAGCCGGAGAGCCTGCGGCAATTCGACGCGGTCTTCTTCAACAACAACGTCGGCAATCTTTTCGAAGATCCCGCGCTGCGGCAGAGCCTCGTCGAGTTCGTGTATGCCGGCGGCGGAATGATGGGCGTCCACGGCACCTCGGTGGCGTTCACGCGCTGGCCGGGCGCGAAGGAAGATTGGCCCGAATTTGGCGTCATGATCGGCGGGCGCGGCGCAAACCACCGCGTCAACACCGAGCATGTGTTCATCAAGCTCGATGACCCGGAGCATCCGCTGAACCAGCCTTTCGGCGGCAAGGGTTTCGAGTATCGCTCGGAGTTCTTCCGTGTCCACGAGCCGTATTCGCGCGACCGTCTGCGCGTGCTCTTCAGCATAGACACGGCGAAGACCGATCTCACCGAGGGCGGCAAGCGCACCCGGATGGAACGCGCCGACAACGACTACGCTCTCGCCTGGGCGCGGAACTACGGCCGCGGGCGCACGTTCTACTGCACCATCGCTCACAACCCGTCCATCTTTTGGGATGCGACGATGCTGCGGTTCTATCTCGCTGCGGCGCAGTTCGTGCTGGGCGATCTCCCCTGCCCGACCATTCCGAGCGGCAAACTAACGCCGGCCATCCGTGCGCAGGAAAAGCTCGGCTGGCGGCTGGGCGTCGAGGCCGGCACATTCCAGAAGTCCACGATGTTCGAGGCGATCGAGAAGACCGCGCAGCTCGGCGTGCTATTCATGGGCGGGATGGATTCCCAAAAGGTCAGCCAGGAAATCCCGAAGAACTTCGATCCGCAACTCACCGACGACGAACAACGGCAAATCCGGCTGAAACTCGACGCGGCCGGCGTGCGGTTGCTGACGTACTACATCCACAAGATCCCGGGCGACGAAGCCGGTTGCCGGCGCGTATTCGAGTTTGCGCGGAAGATCGGCGTCGAAACGATCATGTCCGCGCCAGCGCCGGAGACGCTCGACATGATCGAGAAGTTCGCGGATGCCTTTGACATCAACGTGGCCATCCACAACCTCGACCAGAAGGACACGCCGCGCTACTGGCAGCCGGAAGGCGTGTTGAAGGCGTGCGCAGCCCGCAGCAAACGGATCGGTGCGTGCGGCGACCTCGGTTGCTGGCTGCGTTGCGGCATCGATTCGATGCAGGCGTTGCAGACGCTCGGGGAGCGTCTTATCACCGTCCACATGCACGACGTGAGCGAGCGAAGCCTTGCCGGCCGCGACGTGCCGTGGGGCAGCGGCGACGGCAAGATCGGCGGGGTTCTCCACGAGATGCGCCGGCTCGGCATCCGGCCGACGATGTTCGGCATCGAGTATCCCTGCGGTGGGCCCGACTCGCTGCCGGAGATCGCGCGTTGCGTGGAGTTCTTCAACGGCGAGAGTCTGAAGATCAAGTGACCGCTGCCGCCGCTCGTGTCACTACTCCCGCGTCGGTTCGGGCGCAGGGGACCGGCTCGCCTCCGGTTTCACCACGTCCACTGTGACCGGATTCGTGTTGCTAGCTCCCCAGCCGCGGAAGTTGCCGGCAACGTGGTGTTTTGCGGGATCCCCTTCACAGCGGACGTTGCCACCCTTGGCGCCGCCGCCGCGGATGAGACAGCCGGAGATGTAGCAGCCTGCCGCCGTGGGGGTGAGGCGGATCGAAGCGCAGGGAGAATGGCCTGTCTGGCCTGGATCGCCTTCGCGGAAATTGCCGAGAATGTTAAGCGCGGTCAGATGCGCGCCGAAGCCGCCGATATTGACACCGTCGAGTTTGTTGCCTTCGATCCATGCGTCGCGCAGCACGACGGTGGAGGCGACCTTGGGCGAGATGAAGACGCCGTGACCGCCATTCGCCTCCGACCAGAAGGAGGAGACGAAGCAGCCGGCGGAGAAATCCTTGGAGGCGATGGTGAAACCGTTGCCCTTGTTGTGCATGGCCACGCAGCCGTCATAAGCGCCGGCGTTGCAGTCCACGATCTGCCAGCCATCGCCGTCATTGGAAGAGGCGGAACAGTCGCGGAAGTTTCCGCCCTGGCATTTCTCCAGGACGAAACCGTGAGAAAGCGCGTTCTCGGCGTTGACGCGTTGGATGGCGTTGGGCCGGCCGCTGATCTTGAACGCGGTGAATCCGTGCTTCGCCTGTTTGTTGGCGTCGAGGGTGATGCCGGAGATAAGCACGTGCGAAGCGACGTTGACGTGCATGACGCTCTCCATCGGCTGGCTGGCCCGAATGCGGGCGTATTCGCCCTGGATGACGAGCGCGGAGTTCCACGAATAGGAACCCATCTGGATGTGGATGGGCTGGTTGACGAGATACGTGCCGCGCGGAATGATGACGGTGATCGGCGCCATGCCGGGGTATTCCTTGTTCCCCTTGTAGGCGACAACGCGCTTGTGCACGCCGGTGGGACAAAGGGCGGCGGCGATGGCGGTCTGGATGGCCTTGGTGTCGTCGGCCTTGCCGTCGCCGACAGCGCCGAAGTCGCGGACGTCGTAAGCTGCGGGTGGCCGCGCGGGCTGATCGGCGAAGCTGAGACCGCAGCCCAGCACGAGTGCCCCAACGAGCCAGAGTTTGCGCGTTGCGGGGAATGCGTGATTCATAATGATTCTCCTATTCGCGAACAGCAGCGTAGCAGCCGCCGGATGCGCGCCAAGCGGAAAAATTCCGCGCTGTGTTCCGCCGAACTAGTTGAATTTCTCTTCAAGTGCGGAGAATATCGCGAGCATCGTGAATACATGCACCCAGAAGATGACTCGGCGTGAGTTTCTCAACCGCGCGGTGATGGTGTCGGGAACTGTCGCGTCGCCGTGGATCATTCCCGCGTCGGCGCGTGGTGCGGTTGCACCGAGCAAACGGCTCACGATTGGATTGATCGGGCGCGGATGCATGGGCCGGGGACACCTGCACGCGATGATGGGCCGGCGGGAGGTGCAGGTGCTGGCGGTTTGCGACGTGGACCGTGAGCGGCGCGAAGAAGGCAAGCGTCTCGTGGAGGAAACTTACGCTGCCGAGCGCGCCAGCGGCGTCTATCGCGGGTGCGTGGCCTATAACGATTTTCGCGAACTGCTGGCCCGGCCGGACATTGACGCGGTGATCATCGCCACGCCGGACCATTGGCACACACCCGCGACGATCCTGGCGGCCCAGGCGGGCAAGGATATCTACTGCGAGAAGCCGGTGTCGTTGACGATCCATGAAAGCCGGCGGCTTGTGGAGACGGTGCAACGTCATGGGCGCGTGTTCCAGACAGGGACGCAATACCGTTCCATCCCGCGCATCCGGCAGGTGTGCGAATTCGTCCGTGCGGGCGGACTCGGGCGCGTGAAGTCCGTCTTCACCATCTGGAGCCAGTATGGCATTCCGAACATCGGGCCTTCGTATATACCGCTCGACCCCGCGTTGCCTGCGGAACCGACGCCGGAGGGACTGGATTGGGATTTGTGGATCGGGCCGGCGACGTGGCGCCCCTACAACCAACACTATCATCGCAATCCGATACCCGGCGTGGTGCCGTGGGTGTTCAGCGAAGCCTTCGGAGCGGTGGCGGTGACCGGTTACCAGTCGCACGCGGCGGACGTGATCCAGTATGCGATCGGCATGGAAACGAGCGGTCCGGTGGAGATCATCCATCCGAGCAGCGGCGAGTTCCCGACGCTGACGTTCCGGTACGCCAACGGGACGTTGCTGCACCACGTGGATCACTGGGGCATGGTGAAAGACATTTACAAAGCGGTCCCGAAGACCGCACGGCTCGCGGGCAGTTTCGGCGGCCTCTTCGTTGGCGAGCGCGGATGGATGACCTCGATGAGCACGGGCGGTCCCATCGAAGGCGAGCCGGAGAGCCTTTTCACCGAGATGAGACTCCAGTCGCGCGATGACGACCTGAGCAACAACCACCACGGAAACTGGTTCCAATGCATCCGCACGCGCACGCGGCCGAGTTCACACGAAGAGATCGGGCATCGCTCGGCCTCGCTGGGCCATCTTGCCATCATTGCCTACAAGCTGGGCCGTTCGTTGAAGTGGGATCCCGCGAAGGAAGAGTTCGTCGGCGACGAATATGCCAACCGTCTGCGTTCCCGCACGCAACGCGCGCCGTGGGCTGTCTGACGCCCGCCCGCTTCGAGTGGAACCGGCCGCGAACGAAGTGTAAAAACCTTGTGGATGAACTTGCGGAGTTGTGAGAAGGTTTCGCGGCTCGTTCCGAAAAACGACGTCATGATGTCAGTATGCACGAGATTCTGTCAAAAAAGCAGCTAAGCCCGAACGTCACGCGATTGGACGTGATGGCGCAGCGTATTGCGGAAATCCGCCAGCCCGGCCAGTTCGTCATCGTCCGGCGCGCCGAAGGCGCGGAGCGGATTCCGCTGACCATTGCCGACGCCAACCCGGCCGCCGGCTCCATCGCGCTGGTCATCCAGGCCGTCGGCAAGACCACGCGCGAGCTCGTGGCGCTCAGCCCTGGCGACGTGATCCAGGACATCTCCGGCCCGCTCGGCCGGCCGACGGAATTGATCGCCTCCGGTCGCGCGTTGTGCATCGGCGGCGGCGTCGGCACGGGGGTGATTCATCCGATCGCGCAGGGACTGCATCGGCGTGGCGTTGCCGTGGTCAGCATCATCGGCGGGCGGTCGAAAGAATGGGTCATCTTTGAGGAAGGACTGCGCAAGTTCGGCGAAGTGATTGTTTGCACGGACGATGGCAGTTACGGACGGAAAGGTTTCGTCACCGACGCGGCGAAAGAAATGCTGGCGGCCGGTGGCGTGGATTGTGTTTACGCGGTCGGCCCGGTGCCAATGATGCGCGCGGTCGTGGCCGTCACCAAACCGCTTGGCGTCCACACGATCGTCTCGCTGAACCCGGTGATGGTGGACGGCACCGGCATGTGCGGCGGCTGCCGCGTGAGCGTCGGCAACGAAACCAAGTTCGCCTGCGTGGACGGGCCGGAGTTTGACGGACACCTCGTGGACTTCGATCTGCTTTGGGACCGTCTCGGCACCTACCGCACACAAGAACAAGAATCCATGGCGCGACATGAAGAGTCGTGCCGGATCGGCTTGGAAAAACCGAAGGCCGTCTGACACGACAAGACCCCGCAACGTGAGCGCCAAAATAACCACCAAGGAACGACTCAAGATTGACCGCCAGACCATGCCGGAGCACGACGCCACCGCCCGTGCCGGCGAGTTCGGCGAAGTCAATCTCGGCTTCACCGAAGAACTGGCGATGCTGGAAGCGCAGCGTTGCCTCCAGTGCAAGGAAGCCAAGTGCGTCGCCGGTTGCCCGGTGATGGTCAACGTCCCGCGTTTCATTCAATTCATCGCCGACGGTGACCTCGCTGGTGCGGCGCGCAGCCTGCTCGGTGACAACTCCCTGCCCGCCATTACCGGCCGCGTTTGCCCGCAGGAGACACAGTGCGAGATCGAGTGCATTCGCGGCTTGAAGGGCCTGCCGGTCGCCATCGGTCATCTGGAACGGTATGTGGCCGATTGGGCCTACCGCCACGCAAACCAGATCGTTCCGCCATCGCCGTCGCCCTCTGGCAGGAAAGTGGCCATCATCGGCTCTGGTCCGGCTGGCCTCACCGCCGCGGGCGAACTGGTGAAACTGGGGCACGAGGTGACGATTTACGAGGCGCTCCACAAACCCGGCGGCGTGCTGGTTTATGGCATCCCGGAGTTTCGCCTGCCGAAGAACATCGTTCACGAGGAAGTCGAGCGGCTTCGGCAGATTGGCGTGAAGATCGAGTGCAATGTCGTCATCGGCCAGACCTACACGTTGAAGGAACTGCGCGAGCGCTTTGACGCCATTTTCATTGCCAACGGCGCGGGTCTGCCGATGTTCATGAACGTGCCCGGCGAGAACTTCAAGGGTGTTTACTCCGCCAACGAATACCTCACGCGCGTCAACCTCATGACCGCGTACAAGTTCCCCAGCGCCGACACGCCCATCCTCGCTGGCAAACGCGTCGCCGTCGTCGGGGGTGGCAACGTTGCCATGGACGCCGTGCGCACCGCCCGCCGTCTCGGCGCCGGGTCGGCCATGATCGTCTATCGCCGCACGAAGACGGAAATGCCTGCGCGTGCCGAGGAAATCCACCACGCCGAGCAGGAAGGCATCCACTTCGAGTTTCTCGTTGCGCCGGTGGAGATCATCGGCAACGACCGGCGATGGGTCACCGGCCTGAAATGCCTTCGCATGCAGTTGGGCGAACCCGACGCCTCCGGCCGCCGCAGCCCGGTGCCGATTCCCGGCTCCGAGTTTGTTGTCGAGTGCGATGTCGTCGTGGTCGCCATCGGCTCGCGCGCGAACCCGCTGCTGACCTCCACCTGTCCGGACTTGAAACTCAACCGCAATGGCAACATCGCGGTGGACGCCAACGGCATGACCAGCCTCCCTGGCGTGTTCGCCGGCGGCGACATCGTCCGCGGCGCGGCCACCGTCATCCTTGCCATGGGCGACGGCAAGCGCACAGCGCAGACGATTGACAGGTATTTCAAGCAGCTTCAGCCCAACCCCCAAAGCTGATTCACAGACAGCCTCCAACAGCGGTGGCCCTTATGCGGCCGCGGGTGTCTGCTTACAGTTACGAGTTCATCACCCAGTCCGAGAATTTGGAAATTCGACTGGTGACGACCGACGAACCCGGCGTAAAGGAGTTTCCCGCGAGCTGCCATCCTACCTGTGCCATTACGTTAGGGTCTGAGACGCTACTCCTGATCTCTCAGTTTTGGATTTCAGTCCGGCACGGAGCTGCACAACGGCGTTTCTTACACGTTCTTTCTGTTCTTTGTCGCGAAACCAAATCGCGTCGGTGCCGAACACTAAGTCCTCGATTACTCGAATTGCAGCCGATGTCCCGGCCACAATGCCGGCGATCTCAATTCCCGAGTACTTTGGAACAAAATGCTGCAAATCGTTTCGCACTCTCGTTGTAAGCCATGCAATATCCCGAAACTCATTATCCGAAACCGAAACCGGTCGCGAGATAACGCTGCCACCCATCCATCGTTTGTCCAGAACACGCGCAAAAGCTGTCCAGAATCCAATCAGCTTTCCATTGGCGAGAAGAGAAAGAGAACTTTCATCACTCGGTCGGCTTGCGGGCGGTTCTTCATTTGTTTCCTCCCACACGATACGATAAGCGCCCCGAAACTTTGGGAACGGCTGCCTTTTTGATCTCCACCATTTCACTTCTTCTCCCTGCTTCCAGAGGCGACCGTTATCATCATCGGATGGTCGACCACAGCTCAGAACCCATTGAAAGTTCCCTCTTGTGAGGGCAACGACAGCAAATGAGTAGAGAGCATGATGAATGGCGAATGCAACCCACTTCCATTTGAAAACATCTGATCGCTGGATCAACTGTGCTGCCGTCTCCAGTGAATCCACGGCGTTGCTGAGCGCATTAACGTTCAGGTACTCAGCGTCGCGCTCAACGGGCGCAGGCACTGCTTGTTTCATTTGTTGATCTAGAACGACACGACGAGATGCCAGATGTAGGTGTAGGCCCAAGCGTCGTAGGTTTCCCACTGCTGCTTGACGAGGTCTTCGCGGCCGGTCATCGGCGGGAGTTCCTTGATCTTCTGTTCCCAAGGCACGACGGTGCCGGGCTTGGGGGCGGGGTTCGGTTGGGGTTGCTCAGGCATGGTCGTCTCCTTTTTAATAAACTCCAAATTCTCTGCCGGCGGCGGTCATGGCGCGGATGTTCTCGACCTTGGCGTCGTTCTGGACGATGGCGCCGGCGTCGAGGATGTAGCCGCCATCGCGGGCGACGGTCTGGATCACCTTCTTGGTGTAGTCGCGGACTTCCTCGGGCTTGCCGTAGGCGAGCATGACGTTGGGGATGCCGCCACTGATGGCGAACTTGTCACCCAGGACGCGGTGGACCTCGAAGATGTCGTCGCGGTCGCAATGGAAGATGATGCTGCCGGCGGGCAGTTCGCGGAAGGTCTTGAGATGCGCGCCCCATTTACCCTCGGCGTAGAAGAGGATCTGATGGCCGCGCTTCCATAGTTCCAGCACGATGGGTTTGAGGGTCGGCCACATGATCTTGTCGAAGTGCTCCTGTGAGACGAACGGTACACAGCCGCGATGCATCCAGATGCTGATGGGCAGCGTCTTGGTCGGGTCGGCGCTGGAGAGCGCGATCTGGAACATGTGCGGCTGGAGGGCTTCGCACGCGGCGAGGACCTTGTCGGGCTGCTCCATGAGATCCATGCAGAGGCCGATGTAACCGCGGAGTTTGTCGGCGAGGATGTCGAGCGGGGCCTTGAGGATGCCGGCGATGGCGGAGACGGTGCCGGTTTCCTTGCGCATCCGCTCGATGGCGCGCGGGAAGGCGCTGAAGTAGTTCATCACGGTCATGCCGCCCTTGAGGAAGGAGAGGTTGTTGCGCAGCGTGGCGGGCTGGCCAGGGCGGACGACTTCGGTGGAGACGCGCGGCAGCCAGGTGCTGAAGAGGTAGCCGGTGGGATCGGCGATGAGGGCGTCGTATTCATCGGGCTGCATGAAGCTGTTGCTGTCCTCGGGCGGCTCGACGTAGTTGAAGCCGACGTTGGGCGAGAGACCGACACCGGGCACGCCGTAGTAGCGCAGCCCGACAACCTGCGGGACGGTGCCGTAGAGATAGACCATGTTGGGCACGGTGGCGTCCCAATCGAATTCGAGGCAGCATTTGCGCGTGGCCTCGAACGCCAGCTCAAAGTCCTGGGTGACCTCCTGGCAGGTATAACCGCTGACGTTGCAGATGAACTCCGCAACGAATGGCCGGATGGGAACCTTGTCGGGTTTGCCTTTGCGAAGGGCGGTCGTGTAGCGCTTGAGGCGTTGCTGGTAGAGAGCTTCCATGTCTTGGGCCATGACGGTGTCCTCTTCAATTATGACGTTGCCGGCAAGATGCAGGCGGGACGTTGGCGCGCAGACTACGAATTCACTCTGCGCAAGGCGAGTCTGAAATCACGATTCCTCATGCCACCCGGCGAAGAACCAAGCGGGTGGGATGAAACGCGAAGGAGCGCGGAGGTTCTGCGTTTACGGGGCGGCGGCTCTTTTCTGTGCCTTCCTGGCTTTCTTGTCGGGGTCCTTCGCTTTTTTGCCGGGCACTTCTTTGTTCGCTTTCGGGAGCCACTTGGCCAGTTCTTCCTTTTCCTTCGCGTATTCGGGTTTGGCAGCAAGGTTGGTCCATTCCAGCGGGTCCACGCTATTGTGGTATAGCTCCTCGTCGCCGTTGGCGTAACGGATATAGCGCCAGTCTTCGTTGCGGATGGCGTTGTTGTTGTAGAGCCATGTGGTGATGGCGGGCTTGTCCCACGTCGCGTCGGGTTTCTCCAGCAGCTTGCGGATGCTCTCGCCCTCGACGTGCTTTGGCCTCGGCAGGCCGGCGAGATCGCAGAGCGTCGGATAGATCTGCATGTAGTCCACGGTTCGGGTGCAAACGCCGCCGGGTTTCGTAACGCCGGGCACAATCCACATGTAGGGCGCGCGTGTGGCCTCTTCCCAGAGCGCGAACTTCCGCCAGTGCTGCTTTTCGCCGAGATGCCAGCCGTGGTCGCTCCAGAGACAGATGATGGTGTTGTCCTTGTAGGCGCTCTTGTCGAAGCCCTCGATGAGCCGGCCGATCATCGCGTCGCAGAACGTGATCGTGGCGAGGTAGGCTTGCACCGCGTCCTTCCAACGGCCGGACTTCAGGATAGCCGCATGGTCGCGATCGGGCCGGGCCATCGCGATGCCGGCGGGCGGGATGTCGTCGAGGTCGTTTTCCGGCACCTTCGGCAACTCGATTTTGTCGAGCGGATACATCTCATAATACTTCTTCGGCACCGACCACGCCATGTGCGGTTTGTGCATGCCGCAGGCGAAGAAGAACGGTTTCTCCTGCGGCTGGCTGAGCTTCTTGATGATGTAACTCGCCGACTGGTAATCCGCCATGTCCTTGTCTTCGCAGTCGAGCGCGCCGAAACGGATGCCGCCGACACCGTCGTGGCCGTCCTTGTCCTTGGATTTCTTTTTACCCTGGCCCTTGCTGTCGGGATCATCCTCGTTGCCCCGCCCACGCTCACTCAGGTAATCATCCCAGTCGCTGAGCCGGTTCAAGCCGCCGTGATAAATCTTGCCCGCGCCGGCGACATAGTAGCCGTTGTTCTTGAAGTGCAGCGGCAACGTGACGGTGCCTTCGGGGACGATCTTCCGCCAGTCGTCCCCGTTGCCATAGACGCCACTGGTGCCGGGACGCAAGCCCGTCAACAGCGCGGCCCGCGACGGGTTGCAGCAGGGTGAGGCGCAAAAGCTGCGTGTGAAATGCACGCCTCGCGCGGCAAGCTTGTCGAGGTTGGGCGTCTTGACCTGCTTGTTGCCGAGGTAGCCGACCCAGTCGCGCAGATCGTCAATGGCGATGAAGAGAACGTTGGGTCGGGCGGCGGGTTTCTCTTCGGCGCCCTGCCCGGTGTTGAGGGCGAACAGGCTGATGGAGAAAAACGTCAACAGCAGTGTTTTCACGCGGATTCCTTTTGCGTCTACAAACACCGCCCCTCGCCGACGGTTGCGCGGCGAACGCAGGACCGGGTGACTCAGCCTTGAATCGCCAGCTTGCGCTGCAATTCCTCGACGAGCGGAAACTGTCGTTCGCTCATCTTTTCCTTCGCCTCCGCCACGGTGAAGAATCCGGCGCGGTCCACCTCCGGAAACTCGCAGACCTTGCCGGAGCGCGGCGGCCACTCCAGCGAAAACGTGTTGCTGTGAAGCGCGGCGGGATCGCAGTCGCCCTCGAACGCCCACGCATGGACAATCTTGCCGCTCCGGAGCTGCACGGACGTCAGCTCGATGAATGGCTCGCGCACGGCGAAACCTGTCTCCTCCTGGAACTCGCGTTGTGCGGCGGCCAGCGCATCCTCACCTTCACCCATCTCGCCTTTGGGGATGGACCACCAACCGGCGTCCTTGTGTTTCCAGACCGGCCCGCCGGGGTGGACAAGCAACACCTGCAGCCCGCCGCTCACACGGCGATACATGATCAAACCCGCGCTGACCTTGGGCATGCGGCGATACCTCTCTGTGGCAAAGAAAAGCGGCGGGGGTGGCCCGCCGCTTTCCCAAATTTTCCAGATGCCCGTTTAACTGCCGCAGCCAGCCGACACCGGGCAGCCGCCGCCTGACTTTGCCTTCGAGCACGCGGCTTTCCACAGAACCAATTGCTCGGGTGTCAGCAACGACTCGATGCTTTTCATGCACTTCGCGCAAGCTTCCGGCGTGCGGCCGGCTTTGTTGCATTCCTCGCGCAAGGCGGTGATCTTGGCCTTCTGATCGTCACTCAGGTTGAGTTTGCCCAGCACGTCCGTCTTGCCCATCAGCGGGCAGCTCTTGGATCCAGCCGAAGCGGGGCACGACGGACAACCGCCCTGCCCGTAAAGTGTCGCAACACTCGCCATCACCGCTACTGCAATCAATAATCCAATGACTTTCTTCATTCGCTGTCTTCCTTTTTTTGATGTTCGGTTACGCATGCACGCTATCATGTCTGGCCCAAATCGCAACTTCTCGCCGCCGCAACCCGCTTGGCGAATCCTGCAAAAGGCTTGTCGCGCCGCGTGGGGTCGGCATAATGACCGGCCATGAAAATTCGTTGCATCCATGTCGGCGTCGGCGGCCGCGGTGTGTGGCCGGTCAAACTGTTCACCAGTCGCCAGGATTTCGAGTCGGTGGCGTTTGTGGACGTGAAGCCTGAAAACATCGCCGCCGCCCGCGCGCTGAATCCGAAGATCACCGAGGCGCAATGTTTCACGCGAATGGAGGATGCGCTGGCGAAGGTCGAGGCCGACGCGGTGATCGTCATCACGCCGCCGCACCTGCACCACGCGCAGTGCCTCGCCGCCATCCGCGCAGGCAAGCACGTGTTCGCCGAGAAACCGTTGACGATGTCGCTCGCCGAATCGCGCGAAGTCGTCGCCGAGGCCGACGAGCATGGCGTGAAGCTGTGCGTCGGCCAGAACGCGCTCTACAACGGTGGCAACGCCACGTTTGCGCGGCTGGTCGCCGAGCAGAAATATGGCCGCGCCGCCAACGGCCTGATGATCAAGTTTGGCTGGCGGCCGAAGGTGCATCACTCCGGCAGTGTGCATCATTCCTATCTTTGGGAGCGCGGCGTCCACGACTTCGACACGATGCGGGCGATTTTCGGCCAGGAGGTGAAACGCGTGTCGGCGATGTCGTTCAACCCGCCGTGGAGTCCCTACCAGCACGGTTCCGGCATGCATGCGTGGCTGGAGTTTGAGAACGGCGCGACGTGCGCCTACTCGTGCTCGTTCGCGGTGTTTGGCGCGGAGATGGGGTTGCGCGTGGATTGCGAGCAGGCGTCGCTGGTCGAACTGAACAAGGAAAAGAAGATCGCCATTTGGAAACCGGGTGTCAAAGAGCCGGAGATCATCGGCTGGGATACGGGTCCGCAACCAGAGGCGATCCTGCTCGATGGCTGGCTCCGCTACATCCAGGGCGGTGTCGAACCGCGTTTCGGCGGCCACGAGAACCTCAAGACGCTCGCATTGATCGAGGCGCTCGGCGTGTCCGCCGACCAGGGCCGGATTGTCGAGGTCGGCAAACTGTAAGCGGCGGCGGCCGGTTTCTTTCGCGATTATGCCGCGTTGGCGCGAACGGCCCTTCTATTTCGCCGGCAGCCACAATTCCAGAAGCACCTTTGTTTCGGGCTGTATCTTCGTGAGGAAGGTCGAGGAATCACGCACGCCGTAGTCGGTCCACTTCATCTCGGCGGTGCCGGCCAAATGATAGAATCCGACTTCTTCCTTGAATTGTCCGCCGAAAACCAGCGTGCGGGTGGTGTCACGGATGGTGAGCAGACCCGAAAGCAGGAACGCTTGATTTGCTGTAACAGTGACTCGTTCCACCGTGAAAGTGATTTTCGGGAACCGGCCGCCTTCGAGGCATTCGTTACGCCACTTGCTGTCACGGCCGTCGCTGCCTGTGGTGAGCGCCTTGACATCCACTTCGACCGAGCCATGCAGCGAGTTCAGGTCGTTGGCCCGGCTGAAACGGGCCCAGCCGTTCAGCTCCTTCACCTCGCCCTTGATCGGGTGCCAGGTCGAGGATACCGCGAACGCCACGATACAGTTGTTGGTCGAGAGAAGGATCGTCGGCATTTCCTGCGCGCCGGCGCCAGCCGTGAACACGACGAACGCCGCCATCCAGCCGGCGCATCGCTTCACGAATCTATTGCTCCATTCCATTTGACCATGCACTCTACCTGCGCGTTCCAGTGGCGTCACTCGGAAACTGCGCGCCGGAGAACTGCGGCTCCACTGCCAACGGCCTGAAGAAACTCTCCCTCTGGCTCGGTGACGGCAGGTGGAGCGTCATCCATTTCAACTTCGGCATCCACGACCGAAGGACGCCGCCCGCCGACTATGAGCAACGGCTGGAGACGATCGTTGAACAGTTGAAGGCGACCGGCGCGAAACTGGTTTGGGCCAGCTCCACGCCGCTTCCGCCGGACGGCACGTACGACGACCGGGACATCGTCGCACGCAACGAAATCGCCGCTCGCATGATGAAGCGCCACGGCATCGCCATCAACGACCTCTACACGCTCATCAAGCCGCGTCTGGCCGAGTTGCAGAAACCGAAGGATTGCCACTTCAAAGGTCCCGGCTACGACCTGCTCGGAAAAAAGTGACAGAGGAAATCCTCGCGGCTCTCGGCGCGAAATAACCGAACGATCCTGCGTGCCTATTGGTTTATATGCACCACCTTCGCCGGTGGGAAGCCGTTGAAGTAGGTGGAGGATGCGTGGCTGTAGGCGCCGATGTTCTCGCTGTAGAGCAGGTCTCCACGTTGAAGATCGGGCAGGTTCTCCGCCATCGAAACCACATCGAGTGCGTCACACGTCGGGCCGAACACCGAGCAAATCTGCGTCGGCGCTTTCTTGAATGACTTCAGGTGGTAGTGGCAGTGATCGAAGATGACGCCGGAGAAGGTGTGATAAACACCGTCGTTGATGTAGTAGCAGAGTTTGCCGTCACGCACCGCCTTGCCGATGATCTTGGAGATGGCGGTTGCCGCCGTCGCGACGAGGAACCGGCCCGGCTCGGCGAGAATCTGCACCTCTTTCGGGAACAGCCGGTCAATCTCGCGGTTGATGACCTTCGCCAGTTCGCGGAACGGTTTTACGGTGGCGTCATACGGCGCGGGGAAACCGCCGCCGATGTCGAGGAGGTTCATCTTCGTGTAGCCGCGCTCCTTCGCCTCCTTGAAGATGTTCGCCGCAAGGTTGATCGCCTGGACGTAGTTCTCGAAGTTCGTGGTCTGGCTGCCGACGTGGAAACTGAGTCCCTCGACAACGAGACCGGCCTTGTCGGCTTCGAGAATGAGGTCCACCGCCTCGCCGGGCGCCGCGCCGAACTTCGACGACAGCTCCACCATCGCGCCGGTGTTCGGCACCTTCAGCCGCAGCGCCAGGCCCGCGTGCGGCGCGTGGCGTTTGACCTTCTTGATTTCCTCGGAGTTGTCGAATGTCACCAGCGGCTTGTACTGGTCGAGTTGTTCCAGCGTCTCGGTGGCCTTGATGGGATTGGCATAGATGATCTTGTCCCAGATCCAATCCTGCCGCTGCTTGGCCGGCATGTCCTTGATGTTCTCGTAAACGATCATGAACTCCGGCATCGAAGCGACGTCGAAGCTCGCGCCCGCCTTGAAGAGCGTACGGACGATGGCAGGGTCGGAGTTGGCCTTCACCGCGAAGTACGCCTGCACGCGCGGCAGGTATTTCTTGAACTCGGTGTAGTTGCGCCGCAACGCGTCGTGGTCCACCACGAACAGCGGCGTGCCATGTTCTTTTGCCAGTTTCTTCAGTGTGCTTTGGGTGACCATCCTAGTCTCCGTCGGTAATGAGGAAGTTCTTGAACTGCCACGGGTCGTCGAAATCCACCTGCGGGTTGTTGTAACCCTTGAAGGCGTTGGTGTAATGCTTCAGCGGCGTCCAGTCCGAAGGCTTGGAAATCCATTTGCCGAGATAGGGCCTGGCAACCTTCAGCACATACTCGTGCGGCAGATCGTCCGGCACGCAGACGCCCCTGGCCGGGTTTTCGATCATCCACATCGATGCGGCGATCACCGAAATGGCCACCTGCATCGTCGTGGCGTTCTGGTGCGGCACCAGCTGGCGCGATTCCTCAATGCTGAGATCGCTGCCGGTCCACCACGAGTTATAAGCATGGCCCATCAACAACGCGCCGAGGATGTCGGCGCCGCTGGTGATCTCGTCGTTGAGGATGCGCTGCTTCTCCTGAAGCTTGTAGTCGTAGCCGCGCAACTCGTTGAGAGAGGCGATGGCCGAATCAGACGGGCAATAAGCGTAGTGCACCGTGGGCCGGTAGACGGCCTTGCCGTTTTCCCAGACCGTCAGCCGGTCCGAGATGGTGAACGCTTCGCCGTGGCGCACGACCATGCCGCGGATGCAGTAGTTTGGCACCCAGGAGGCAACCCACGTGTTCATGCCCATGCGGGCCAGGCAGATTTGGTTGCGCGGCCCCTCGGTATGTTCGTAGGCCAGCGACGGCAGTTCCTTCTCGTGCGTGCCCCAACCCATTTCCGCCGTCGTCGTGCCTTCCTCGCGGAAGCCTTCGACGCTCCAGGTGTTGACGAACTCGTCCACCTCCTTGGGCTTGTCGGTGATCTGGGTGTCGCGTTCGCTGCAATGGATCACCTTCACACCCATCTTCATCGCGAGCCGGTTGAACTTCTGGTCCTTGATGAGCTGTTGGATTTCCTCGGCATCGGCGCCGCGGACCTTCTTGTTGGCGAGGAGACGCTTGCCAATGTCGATCAGGCCCTGTTTGGTGAAGTGCGAAATCAGGCCGGGATTCGCGCCGTGTTCCAGCACGGCCGTCGGGCCCGGCTTGGACCACGCCGCGGTCATGCGGCGGATGTTCATGTGCCGCCAATAGAGCGTCATCTTCGTCGGCGGCGCATTCCTGGAGTTCTCGTAGGGGTCCCAAAGCTCGACGGAGGTGTTGATGTAGAGAACTCCGTTGTCGTGGCACCACTGGAGGATTTCACAACAGCCGATATTCCACGCGAGATCGATCAACAGGTCTCCTGCGGAGAGATACTTGCCGAGCAACGCCCCCATGTTCTCTTGCGTCACGCGCTTGTGCGCAAACTTCACGCCGCGGGCGATCCACGGCCGCAGCTTGGCGCGACAATCCTCGAAATCCATCACGGTGATGTTCTTCGCCGGCACCTTGATATGC
This sequence comes from Verrucomicrobiota bacterium, assembly GCA_016235595.1. Taxonomy (GTDB): domain Bacteria; phylum Verrucomicrobiota; class Verrucomicrobiia; order CAIQCK01; family CAIQCK01; genus CAIQCK01. The sequence goes on along the minus strand of JACRJX010000001.1, from coordinate 37,152 downwards.
TTGACCAGAATCGGCAGCGTGCACTGAGCCACCGAACCGTAACCCACCATCAATACCCTCTTGTTGAACTCGATCATCGTGACACCTCTTCCATGTTGCCGCACGTGGCGGCAGTTCTTGTTTGTCGGCATGCTTTCGACCCGTGGCACCGAGCCGCACTGTCATCGCGAGACGTGATTCTAGTTTGAAACCTCCGCGCGTGACAAGTTTCTATAGAGTGACATTTGTATTTTTGCAAGCGGACTCGAACTGTTTGAAAAAACACTGGCATCGCGCATGGACTTGCGGCATACACACGTTTGCCGGGAGCAGCCATCCGGCCGTCAACAAGGAGTGAGTGATGAAACTGATGCGCAACGTTATTCTGTCCGGTCTGTGTGTCGCTCTGCTGTGTGCTGTCACGGCGCGCGGTTACGACCTGCCCTCCGTCAACCTCGGCCTCACCAGTTTTTTTGACGGCGGGCCGCCGGCGGGTCCCGGTTTCTACTTCACGCAGTACTTCGAGTATTACCACGCCAACAAGTTTGCCGATAACGGCGGCAACACCATGTCGCTGCCCAGTGGTGACAAGCCGAGCGTCGAGGTCTTCGCCGGTCTTTCGCAACTCATCTACCAGTCCGACCAAAAGGTGCTCCTCGGCGGCAAGTGGGGTTTGGACTTCATCCTGCCGGCGGTGGACTATGACTTGGAGCCCAAGAACCCGTGGCTCACCGACAATGGCGGCGGCATCGGCGACATCCTTGTCGGGCCGTACCTCCAATGGGACCCGATCATGGGCGAGAAGGGGCCGATCTTCATGCACCGCATCGAGTTCCAGTGCATCCTGCCCACGGGAAGCTACAGTCCGAACGAGGACCTCAACGCTGGAGCCAACTTCTTCTCGTTCAATCCTTACTGGGCCGGCACCTGGTTCGTGGTGCCCAAGTGGACCCTCTCATGGCGCGCTCACTACCTTTGGAATGACGAGAACGACAGTCCTGATGCCCACGTCTTCCCGACCGCCAGGAAAACCCAGGCCGGGCAGGCGATTCACCTGAACTGGGCCGCCGAATACGAAGTCGTTGAGAAGAGGCTCAACGTCGGCATCAACGGCTACTTCCTCACGCAGATCACGGACACGCAGGCCGATGGCCAGGATGTCCTCGGCCGGCGCGAGCAGGTGATCGGCATCGGCCCCGGGGCGGTCTATCACTTCTCCAAGGACGACCACCTGTTCTGCAACACGTACTTCGAGATGGACGCGCGCAACCGCACTGAAGGCCAGCGTTTCGTTCTGCGGTTCGTGCACCATTTCTAGCCAGCCGGGCGCCGGCATCGCCGGGGGTTGTTTGCACAAAACTGCAACGCGGCGTATGCTTCAGTGTTAATGAGAGTGTTGTTGTTGTATCCGGAGTTTCCGGTCACGTTTTGGAGTTTCAAACACGCGCTGAAGTTCATTCGCAAGAAGGCTTCGCTGCCGCCGCTGGGACTGCTCACCGTCGCCTCCATGCTGCCGTCGTTGTGGGAGAAACGACTGGTGGACACCAACGTTCGCGCCCTCACCGATCAAGACCTTGCGTGGGCCGATGTCGTGTTCGTCAGCGCCATGATCGCGCAACGGCAGTCGGCGCACGAACTCATCGGCCGCTGCCGCGCAGCCGGCAAAACCATCGTTGCCGGCGGTCCGCTGTTCATCGCCGAACATGGGCAGTTTCCCGCCGTGGATCATTTCGTCCTGAATGAGGCGGAGGTGACGTTGCCGGAGTTTCTCGGCGACTTTGAGCGCGGTTCGGCGCGGCGCGTCTATGCTTCATCGGAGTTTCCCGACATTCGCCGGACGCCGGCGCCAATGTGGGAACTGGCGGACCTGCGCCGCTATGCCTCGATGAGCCTGCAGTTCTCGCGCGGCTGCCCGTTCGACTGCGAGTTCTGCAACATCACAGCGATGTTCGGCCATCGCCCGCGCACCAAGACTGCCGCGCAAATCATTGCCGAGCTGGACGGTCTCCACCGGGCCGGCTGGCGCGGCCAGGTCTTCTTCGTGGACGACAACTTCATCGGTAACAAGCGATACCTCCGCGAGGAACTGCTGCCCGCGCTCATCGCGTGGCAAAAAGGCCGGCGCCGCTTTGCGTTCTTCACCGAGGCGTCCATCAATCTCGCGGATGATCCCGAGTTGATGCGCTTGATGGTCGAGGCGGGTTTCGACACCGTCTTCATCGGCATTGAGACGCCTGCGGACGCCGGTCTTGCCGAGTGCAACAAGCGCCAGAACGCCGGCCGCGACATGATCGCCGACGTGAAACGCATGCAGCGCGCCGGCTTGCAGGTGCAGGGTGGGTTCATTGTCGGCTTCGACAGCGACACGCCAACGATTTTCCAGCGGCAGGTGGAGTTTATCCAGAAGAGCGGCATCGTCACGGCGATGGTAGGCATGCTCAACGCCATCCCCGAAACCAAGCTTTACGATCGGCTCAAACGCGAAGGACGCCTGTTGGGCCAGATGACCGGTGACAACGCGGATGGCACGACGAATTTCATCCCGCGCATGGACGTGGAGAAACTGCGCGAAGGATACAAGGAGATCATGCGCCGAATCTACGCGCCCGGTCCCTACTACAAGCGCGTCCGCACTTTCTTGCGCGAGTATCGCGCGCCGAAGGTGAGCTTCACGCTGAACTGGCGTTACCTGATGGCGTTTGCCCACTCCAGCGTCCGACTCGGCGTCTTCGGCAGCGAGCGATTCCACTATTGGGGCCTGCTGGCGTGGACCTTCTTCCGCCGGCCCGCGCACTTCCAGCTCGCGGTCACTCTCGCCATTTACGGCCACCACTTCCGCAAGACCTTCGAAGCGATGGGCGTGTGACGCTGGCTGCCGTCGTCAGTGCTCGCCGCAACAGCCGCCGCCGTGCTCATCGTGGTGAGCGCCGTGGCAGCATTCCAACTCTTCCGGCTTCGCATCGCGCTTGGCCATCAGTTCCACATCGAACGTCAGGTCTATGCCCGCCAGCGGATGGTTCGCGTCGATCGTTACGTGCGACGGACTGACATTCGTCACCGTCACGATCAGTGCCTGGTTGGCACCGACCCGAAACTGGTCGCCGACCTTGATGTCCTGCGCCGGAAACTTCTCGCGCGGCACTTCCATCACGCGGCTCGCGTCACGCTCGCCGTAAGCTTCCTTCGCCGCCACCGTCACGCGTTTCTTCTCGCCGATCGCCATCGCGCTCAGATACGTCTCCAAGCCGGGGATGATGTGTCCCGTGCCCTCGACAAACGACAACGGCTCGCCGCCGGCCGAGCTGTCCAACGTCTTCCCGGCCGGGTCCGTCAGCGTGTAGTGAAACGAAATGACTTGTTTGTTCATAAGTTGTCCGATTTGTAAAATGAGCCGCGGACTGTACGTGCATTCCCCGCCCTTGTCGAAAAGTATTTCGCCGTGGGTCCGCGGTTTTACGCCGCGATACGAAGATGTAAAGCGCTTGAAGAGAGGAGGATGCTCCCGCGGCTACATCTTCGCGATGACGGCGCTGCCGAATTCGCTGCACTTGATTTCCCTGGCGCCATCCATCTGGCGGGCGAAGTCATAGGTGACAGTCTTTGCGGCGATGGCCCCGTCGAGTCCCTTGAGGATGAGGTCGGCGGCTTCGGTCCAACCCATGTAGCGCAGCATCATCTCGCCGGAGAGGACGACGGAACCGGGGTTGACCTTGTCCTGGTTGGCATACTTCGGCGCGGTGCCGTGCGTGGCCTCGAAGATGGCGTGGCCGGTGATGTAATTGATGTTGCCGCCGGGAGCGATGCCGATGCCGCCCACCTGCGCAGCGAGAGCGTCACTGAGGTAGTCGCCGTTGAGGTTGAGGGTGGCAATGACATCAAAGTCCTCGGGACGTGTGAGCACCTGCTGGAGAGTGATGTCGGCGATGGCATCCTTGATGACGATGCCGTTGGGCAGCTTGAGCCACGGACCGCCGTCAAGTTCCACGCCGCCAAACTCACGCTTGGCCAGCGCGTAGCCCCAATCGCGGAACGCGCCTTCGGTGAACTTCATGATGTTGCCCTTGTGGACAAACGTGACCGACTTGCGCTTGTTGGCGATGGCGTACTCGATGGCGGAGCGGATGAGCCGCTCACTGCCCTCGCTGGAGACAGGCTTGATGCCAATACCACTGGTCTCCGGGAAACGGATCTTCTTCACGCCCATTTCTTTTTGCAGAAACTCGATGACCTTCTTCGCCTCCGGTGAATCGGCAGACCATTCGATGCCGGCGTAGATGTCCTCGGTGTTTTCACGGAAGATGACCATGTTCACCTTCTCCGGGTGTTTCACCGGCGACGGCACGCCTTTGAACCACTGCACGGGCCGCAGGCAGACATAGAGGTCGAGCATCTGGCGCAGGGCGACGTTGAGGGAACGGATGCCTTTGCCGACGGGCGTCGTGAGCGGGCCTTTGATGCCGACGAGGTATTCCCTGAAGGCCTCGACCGTGTCGTCGGGCAGCCAGTTGTTGAATTTCTTGAACGCTGTCTCACCCGCGAAGACCTCGAACCATGCGATCTTGCGCCGACCGCCGTAGGCCTTCGCCACAGCCGCGTCGAACACGCGCTCGCTGGCGGCCCAGATATCCGGCCCGGTGCCATCGCCGCGGATGAACGGGACGACGGGCTGGTCCGGCACGTTGAGCTTGCCGTTCTGAATTGAAATCTTGTTGCCGCCGCTCGGCACTGTACAGGTCGTATAAGGCATCGTTGCTTCTCCTGAGAATTTGAAGGACTATAACAGAAGAATGCGGTCTCGCGAGCGGGAAGTGCTTCCGGTGGCAACGACCACCGCGTTGATCTACATTACAGCCGGCGAGGGGCCGACACACTGCCCCAAAACGCTTGCCGCGCCATTTACCAGCGGTATGATTCCGCTGCCCGAACTCAAGGAGTCAACGCATCATGAAACCTGTGGTTAGGAAGGGCGAAACACTCGGCATCATCGTCGGCGGAGGGCCGGCGCCGGGTATCAACGGAGTCATCGCGGCCGCCACCATCGAGGCCATCAACCAGGGCAAGAGAGTCGTCGGCTTCTACGATGGTTTCAAATGGCTCGCGCGCGGCGATGCCAATCACACCGTGGAACTGAAGACAGAGATCGTCTCCCGCATCCATTTTCAAGGCGGCTCGATCCTGCGCACCTCGCGCGAGAATCCGACCAAGGATCCGAAGAAGATGGCGAACGTGCTGGCGGGCCTGAAGAAGCTCGGCGTGGGCTGGCTCGTTACCATTGGCGGCGACGATACCGCCTACAGTTCCAGCCAGGTGGAAAAGCAGGCGGGGGGCGCCATCCGCGTCGTTCACGTGCCGAAGACCATTGACAACGACCTGCCGCTGCCCGGCTCGATGCCGACGTTTGGCTACGAAACGGCGCGCACGGTTGGCGCCGAGATTGTCCACAACCTCATGGAAGACGCCCGCACATCGGGACAGTGGTTCTACGTCATCTCGATGGGTCGTCATTCCGGTCACCTGGCGCTCGGCATCGGCAAGGCGGCCGGCGCCACGACCACGATCATCCCGGAAGAGTTTCACACAACGAAGGTTACGCTTGCTGAGGTTTGCGACGTGCTCGAAGGCTCGATCATCAAGCGTTACGCGCAGGGCCGGCCCGACGGCGTCGCTGTCATTGCTGAAGGCGTCGCCAGCAAGCTCACCGACGCCGATCTCAAGGCGCTCGAAAAACAGAACCTCGCCTCGCTGGAGTATGACGAACACGACAACCCGAAGCTGTCGGAGGTGGACTTCGGCCGCGCCATCAAAGAAGAGATCAAGCGGCGGCTGGCCAGGAGCCAGATAAAACTCAAGGCCGTGGACAAGAAGATCGGTTACGAAGTTCGCTGCGCGCCACCGGTGCCTTTTGACTGCGAATACACGCGCGACCTCGGCTACTCGGCGATCCGGTTCCTTTGCAACGGCGGTTCCGGCGCGATGGTCAGCATTCAGAATGGCAAAATGGTGCCGATGTATTTTCCCGACATCATGGACGCGCGCGGCAAGACCCGCGTGCGGATGGTGGACACCTCCACCGAATACTACGCCGTCGCCTGCAACTATATGATCCGGCTTGAGGCGGGCGACTTTGCCGACAAGAAGCGGCTGGCGTTGCTGGCAAAGACCGGCGGCTATACGCCTGCGGAATTCGTGAAGAAATTCTCCCGCTATGCGAAGTAGCTGGCGCCGGCTTTCAAATCCCGCTGTCATCACCTGTGGTTCAGGTTCGTTGACGGGCGGCGTTGGCTGTGGTTCTATCCAGCGTGCCGCGCGAATGACCATGACCATGCCAGCAATCAAGGGACGCTCATTACGGTGGGCTGCGACAGTCTTCATGCTGTCGTCGTTGGTTCTCGCTGCGCCGCCCGCCAAGCACGCAACCAAGCCTGTGCCACCGCCGTTGCCGTCGCCGGGCAGCCCGGCCACGCTGCGCGCGGCCATTAACGACCTCGTCGCCACCTTCGGGCCGCGCTATCCCCGAGGCGCGGAGTTCTTGAAGCGACTCGATGCCGGTGTGAACGCGCAGGAGTTTGCCGCTCTCCAACGCGAGGCGCTCGTTGCCAACCCGCTCATCAGCGGCCAGCCGGTTCTCTTCATCGTCCGCCGGCAATACAAGCCGGACCACCACAACACCGAGACGATGTTCCAGACCGGCGAGATCAACACCGGCAAGTTCGAGGGCGGTTCGGCGCTGAAGACGATCGATTTCGCTAGGGGCGGCAAGGTGAAGACACTCCTCGAGTCAGCCGACGGCGTCGTGCGCGACCCGGAGATGCATTTCAGCGGGACGAAGATCCTGTTCTCGATGCGGAAGAATGTTCAGGACGATTATCACATCTACGAGTGCAACGCCGACGGCAGCGGGCTGCGGCAACTCACGTTTGTTGGCGGCGTCACCGACATTGACCCGCTCTATTTGCCCGACGACAGCATCGCGTTCTCCTCCACGCGCGAGCCGAAGTATTGCATGTGCAACCGCCACATCATGGCCAACCTCTACCGCATGGATGCCGACGGCGCGAACATCCACCAGATCGGCAAGAGCACGCTCTTCGAGGGCCACGGCGCGCTAATGCCCGATGGCCGGATCCTTTACGACCGTTGGGAATACGTCGACCGCAACTTCGGCAGCGCGCAGGGTCTCTGGACCGTGAATCCCGATGGCACCAGCCACGCCGTCTACTGGGGCAATAACACGATGTCACCCGGTGCAGTGCTGGACGCGCGCATCATCCCCGGCACCGACCGCGTGCTCTGCAACTTCAGCTCCTGTCACGACCGGCCTTGGGGCGCGCTCGCCATCGTGGACCGCAGCCTCGCGTTGGACGGCCGGGCTGCCGTCGTGCGGATCTGGCCCGCCAGCGCGATGAACCTTGTTGACCACGGCGGCTTCGATGAATTCAAGAAGGCTTATCCGAAATACGAGGACCCGTATCCGCTGAGTGACAAGTATTTCCTTTGCTCGCGCATGACCGGCAAGGGTGAGCAGATGGGCCTCTATCTACTCGACGTGTTCGGCAACGAGATCCTGTTACACGCTGAGGCTGCGGCACCCGACGCGTCGCGCTCCAAGCCTCAGGACCCGGTCGGCTGCTACGACCCCATGCCGCTCTCGCCCCGGCTGCGACCGCTGGCGATTCCAACGCGCCGGGACTTTGCGAACAAGGAAGGTTACTTCTACGTCGCCGACGTTTACCAGGGCACCCACATGGCTGGCGTGAAGCGCGGCTCGGTGAAGTGGCTGCGCGTGATTGAGTCGCCGGAGAAACGATTTTGGACGCATCCGAACTGGTTTGGCCAGGGCGCTGAGGCACCGGCGATGAACTGGCACGACTTTAACAACAAACGCATCCTCGGCACCGTGCCGGTGGAGGCGGACGGCTCGGCCTGTTTTGCGGTGCCGGCCGACCGTTTCGTCTATTTCCAGCTCCTCGACGAAAACAAAATGATGGTGCAGTCCATGCGCAGCGGCACCATCGTCCAGTCGGGCGAGTGGCAGGGCTGTGTCGGTTGCCACGACGAGCGCCGCGCCGCGCCGCCGTCCAAGGACAATACACCGCTGGCGCTCAAACGTCCGCCGAGCGAGATGAACGGCTGGCATGGCGCGCCGCGTTATTTCAACTACATGGCTGATGTGCAGCCGGTGTTCGACAAGTATTGCGTCCGCTGCCACGACTTCGGCACGAAGGCCGGCGCGAAGCTGCTTCTGGCGGGTGACCGCGATTTGATCTTCAACGTTTCCTACAACGAGTTGTGGCGGAAGAACTACATCCACGTCATCGGCGCCGGTCCTGCGGAAATCCAGCCGGCGTATTCGTGGGGATCGCATGCAAGCAAAGTGGCCGCGGCGATTCGCAAGTGCCGGCAGAAATACGGCGTCACAGATGAAGCGTTGGAAACTCTCATCACGTGGATTGACCTCAACGCGCCCTATTACCCGACCTACGCCAGCGCCTACCCGGCCAACCTCGCGGGTCGCGCGCCGTTGGACGACAAACAGCTCGCAAGGCTCGAAGAACTGACGGGCGTGCCATTTCGAAAGGACATCCACTGTGGCGCCAACCGCGGCCCGCAGATCACATTCGACCGGCCGGAACTCAGCCCGTGTCTGGCGAAGTTCGCTGACACGAACGACCCGCGCCGCAAGGAAGCCATCGCCATCATTCAGGCCGGCAAGGAAACGCTGGCGAAGCGCCCGCGCGGCGACGCGGCCGATTTCCAAGCGTGCGAGGTTGACCAGAAGCGCGACGACAAGTACCTGAACCGCCAGCAAATCGAGGCGCGTAATCGCGCTGCCATCCGCGAGGGGAGGAAAGTTTACGACGGGCCTGCCAGGTAATTGCCGGCAGCCGCAACTCATGAAGGCTTTACTGATTTCGCCACGCTGCCCGGATACTTTCTGGAGCCTCAAACACGCCATTCAGTTCTCGCAGGCCAAGGCGTTGTTCCCTCCGCTGGGTCTCCTGACCGTCGCGTCCATGATGCCGGCTGACTGGCCCAAGAAGGTGGTGGACCTTAACGTCGAGCCGCTCACGGATGATCATCTGGGGTGGGCCGACATCGTGTTCATCAGCGCCATGAGCATCCAATGGACCTCGATCGACGAGGTGATCCAGCGCTGCAAGGCGCGCGGCCTCAAGATCGTCGCGGGCGGACCGCATTTTTCCCGCTGGCCGGAGGGCTACAAAGACGTGGACCACAGCGTGATTGGCGAGGCTGAGGAAATCATGCCGCTGCTGTTGCAGGACCTCGAACGCGGCCAGGCGAAACTCGTTTATCGAGCCGGGGAGTTCCCGGAGCTTGCCGGGACGCCGCCGCCTTCGTGGGAACTCGTCAACCTGGCCAACTACGTCAACATGTCGGTCCAGTTCACGCGCGGCTGCCCGTTCAATTGCGAGTTTTGCGATGTCGTTCTTCTGTTCGGTCGCCGGCCGCGCTACAAGAGCGTTGCCCAGATCATCACCGAACTGGACGCGTTGTATCGTGCCGGCTGGCGCGGTGAGGTCATGTTCGTGGATGACAATTTCATCGGCAACCCTGGCAAGGCCAAGGCGCTCCTTTCAGCCATCGTCGGTTGGCAAAAAGAGCATGGCTATCCATTTGAGTTCTTCACGCAAGCCAGCCTGAACCTCGCGGACAATCAGGAGATATTGTCCTTGTTGTCCCAATGCGGTTTCAAACGAATATTCATCGGCATTGAATCCACCTTCACGCAATCGCTGGAGGAGTGCAGCAAGCACCAGAACAAGGATCAGGACTTGATTCAAGCGGTGCGCGCCCTGCAGGGGGCTGGCATGGAAGTCATGGGCGGATTCATCGTCGGTTTCGATGCCGACCCTCCGACGATCTTCGACGACCTTGTCCGGCTGATCCAATCCGCTGGAATTCCAAGGGCCATGATTGGGTTGCTCTCAGCTCCGCCTAACACGCCGCTCTGGCATCGCCTGGAGAAGGAAGGCCGGCTCCTGGGTTTGCCAAACGGGGACAACTCCATGAGCACCGGTGCGCTCAACTTCGTGCCCAAGATGGGGCGGGAGAAGCTGGTGGCTGGCTACAAATCCATGGCCGAGCGGTTATATGAACCCGAAGCGTACTTTGATCGGGTGCTGACCTTCTTTGCGCACCATCGCCCCAACGGGGCTCCAGCCCGGCGGCTTCCGAGAGCTGGTGAAGTCAAATCGCTGCTGGCGATCTTGTGGAAACTCGGCTTCAAGGAATCCGGCCGCCGCGCGTTCTGGAACTTTCTCGGCAAAGTCATTCTGAAACACCGCCACCTCTTCGCCGAAGCCATCTTCACCGCGGCTTGCAGCCATCACTTCTATATAATCAGCCGCCGCTTCATTGACGAAGACCGGTAAGTGTTGCATAATAATACACTTACGCCTGTCGACTGATGACCGATGGGCGTGGAGATAAGCGCTGTGCTGAAGCTGCGAGAGCAACAGCGGCCGAGACAGTGCTCTGAGCGTTTGCCTTTGGTTGGCGCAAAACATAGCGATTGGTTATTTCGAAAAACAGAGTCCCCGTGGCCAGCCCAATCACCTATCTGGGTTCCGCTTGCGTGGTTCCCCAACCTTTAAGAAATCCAATGGATGAAAAACAGAAACACGAGGATTGTCGTCTGCTGGAGGTCTTGGATAGAACCAGTCACCATCAAGAAGAAGTATCGGAAATCGAGTGAGGAAATGAGAGTTTTTTGCTCGCAGACGAACCCGTCTATGAGGTAGAAAACAGATAGTGGAGTTGAGTGTCGGTACGAGCAGAGTACCGATGATTTAGCGGGGCGGGCCTGAGGTTGTTTATTGCTGAGAAAAGAAGATTGCGATGCTGGCCCCGAGTGTGCCAGGCAGGGCTTCGCCACATGGTAAGAAGGCCATGAAAACATACAGTCTGAATAGGATGAACCGTAATCTAATGAGACGCGACCCCACACGAAACGGTAAATCCACGCGGCGTACTTTACAGGAGAGGTGTGCCTTGGCGACGGCGCTGTTTTTCCTTGTTTTGACACCACTTGCGCAGGCACAAACCTACACCTCCACCAACTTCGGTAACTGGGCGACAGCCGACAACTGGATGGGCAGCATCGCCCCCACCAGCGGGGGCAATTCGAATTACATCATCAATTTTTCTGCCTACAATACCAGCAGGATCATTTACAGCACCAACAACTTCGCGGCCACCAACTTCTACCTGAACCAGTTCAATTTCAATGTCAGCAGCGTAGGCAGCAACTACAACACGATCCTGACAACAAACGGAGCTGCTGGCACCCTCAGCAACTACGTCTTCTCGCGCAGCGCCGACGGCAGCAGTCCGCAGATCAACATGAACGTTTGGGCCACCAACGACATCTACGGCAACTTCATTCTCAATGACACCTTGACTCTCGGCGGCACTGCCGGCAACTCGCTGAACATCACCCAAACCATCCTGAACCTGAGGGGGAACATTGCCGGCACGGGCGGATTGATCCAGACCGGCAAGTTCACAACCGTTCTTTTCGGCAACAGCTCTTACACGGGTGGCACGATTCTCAACGCCGGCATCCTCAAGCTGGGCAACTCCAACGCGCTAGGCGTCGCCAGTGGTCCTTACATTATCCAGATCAGTTCCGGCGCGGCTTTGGATCTTGGCGGCGCGAACCTTGCATTCTCCCTCGCGCAGAGCAAGACGGTGTTCATCAGTGGCATGGGCCTCGGTCCGGGCACCGGCGTGATCTTTAACAGTGGCGGCAGCCTGGACAGCAGGGGCGTGAGGAACATTCGGCTCGGCGCCGACTCCGCCATCGGTCAGGTTGGCGGTGGCCGGTTCGATATTCTCGGCACAGTGGATGGTCGCGGCTACTCGCTCTACAAGATCGGCAACAACCAGATCGCCATCAGTGGCGGCGGCAGCGCCGGCTACCTGACAAACGTCGTGGCTCTGGTTGTTACGGGCGGCACGCTCTCGCTGACGGACAATGGCAACATTCGCGGCGTGTCCGTAGTCCAAGTGGTCACGGGCGGCACCTTTGACGTGTGGGGCTCGTTGACCTTTACCAACGCGATCGACATGCGCGGCGGCATTTTTGGCAACAACGGCGGCGGCTACACCATGTGGAACGGCCCCGTTGCGCTCAACGGCGCGAGCAACTGGATCAAGACTGCCGCCGGCAGCGTGTTCATGGGCGGCGGCATCTCCGGGACGGGCCAAATGGTGAAGATCGATCAAAACATGTTGACGCTCGCCGGCACGAACACCTACAGCGGCCGCACGGTCATTACCAACGGCGCAGTGCAGTTCAACCACCTCGCCGCCATGTCTCCGAACACCACGATTCGAATTGGTCCCAGTGGCGTCATCCAATTCGGCTTCACCAACCTGCAGAGTGGACTGAATCTCGGCCTCATCGAGAGCGTGAACTCGGTCGGCACCCTCGGCCTGACGCCCTCCAACGAATTCGACAACATTGATCTCGCTGCGGCGGGCTTGTCCGAGATCACCATCGGCGCGGGTTACCAGTTGCCTAGCGGCACGAATTTCCAGTCCGGGCTGGCCGTCGTCAGCATCAATCCTAACAACATGGTGGCCTTCAACGGCACGATCACGCCCTTTGATGGCCACACCTACCGGCTGGGCGGCGGCGCCGTCGGCGGCGTGCTGATGATCACCAACAGCACCACCCTGACCAACTTTGGCGCCACCCCCGGCATCGTCATGATCGGCCGGCCAATGGCGAATGCCCAGACCGGCACCGTGCTGCTCGACGGCGCCAACACCTACACCGGCGGAACCATCATCAACAGCAATGCGACCCTGAGCATCGCATCCGATGCAGCCGTTGGCGGCGCCGGTCGGGCCCTGACCTTCAGCGGTGGCGTTCTCCAAGTCCGCGGCACCACCCTGACCAGCTTGGACAGCCTGACGGTGAACTGGAGCAGCAATGCTTCCACGGTCGGGTTCAACGGCGGATTTGACATCAACAACAATGGCAACACGTTTACCATCACTGACAACCTGACCGGCGTCGGCAGATTCTACAAGCAGGGCAGCGGCACATTAGTGCTCTCCGGCACCAACGGCCTGATCTTTGGCATGACGGTCAGTGCTGGCGTGTTGCGGCTCAACAACTCCTACGCCCTGGGTGTCACCAACATCGTGGCGGCGGGCGGCGAGATGCAACTTGGGACCAACCTGGCGGCAGGCCGGCAGATCACCCTCGGCAGTTACGGCGCCTACGGCAATCCTGCCCTTCCCTACTTCAACGACGGCGGCGTGCGCCTGACCAGCGGCTTGACGGCCACCAACGCAGCCGTGATCGCCCTCAGTGCCGGTGCCCGGCTCAACGTGGATGCGGGCAGTACGCTGTATGAGGCCGGCCAGATCAACATTGGCCAGGGCGTGCAGTTCTTTGTCGGTGGCTACGGTGACGTCATCATGACCACCAACATCATCGCCACCACCAGCCAGTTGGTCAAAGACGGCGCGGGCACGCTGACACTGCAGAACAGGGCCAAGAGCACTTTCAGCAACCTGTACATTAACGCCGGCACGGTCAAACTCGACTACACCGCCGGGAACATCAGCAACGACCTCATCCTTGCCAAGTCTGTGTTGACCCTCGGCACCAACTCTTTCAGCATCACCACCGGTGGCACGCTGAACGTCCTCGGCCCGTCCACGGCGGTCGGCGTCACGCAGTACTTTGCCGGCACGGCCATCAATGCCGGTTACAACAAGATCGTCGTCAGCAATAACTCCGGCTTCGTCCTGCTGAGTCTGAGCAACATCACCCGCGCCGTCGGCGGTGGCGCGCTGGACCTGACCCTGCCGGGCAACGGTGCGATCACGAGCTTGTTGTCGAACAACTACGCGGGGATCCTCGGCCAGAACGGCACCCTCGGCGGCAACGTTTTGCTGACCATTGGTGGTACCAACTGGGCCAAGGGTGTCTACACAGGCGTCGGCAGCGTGACCAATACGATCGCTGGTTACACCGACTTCACTCTGGTGGCCTCTGGCGGCACGATCAACGACGGCAGCAACACCAACATTCGCGTTACCGACGCCGGCCCCGGCGGCAATATCAACCTCGGCGCGGGTGCGGTGAATATCAACTCATTGTTGGATGCCGATACCACCGCGGTGGTCACCAACTATCTCGCGGGCGGAACGCTGCGGTTGGGTCAGATGGGTGGCATCCTGGTGGCGACAGGCGCCGGCGGCCTGCAAATCGGCTCCAATCTCAACGACGGCTTCCTGACTGCCGGCGGCACCATCAACACGGTGGGTGAACTGATGTTGATCAACAATTCCACCAAAGCGCTGACGATCAACTCCTCAATCATCAGCAACGGCATGGGCGTGGTGACCGTGACCGTCAACGGCAACGGGTTGGTCAACTTCGCTGGCAACAACGCCTACAACCAGATCTTCATCAACGGCGGTAACGTGACCTTCTCCGGCAACAACGCCATCAACGGATCGACGCCACTGGCCGTCCGCGCGGGCACAGTTACTTTCGCGCCCGGCAGCGTCAACGCCTTCAGCGGCGGCACTCTCTACGTTGATGGTGGCGCCCGCGTGAACATTAACGGCCTCTTCAGTACCACCAACGACTTCCGCGTCGGCGCCACCGCCGGCTCCCGCGCTGTGGTGGCCATCGGCTCCAATGTGACCCTGGGCACTTCACAGGTGGGCCTCCGCGTGGGTGTGGACACAGGCGCGGCGGGCGCGCTCTACCAAACGGGTGGCGTGGTCAACATCAATCCGGGTGGTGGGTCTGACAACGACAACAACTTTAACCTCGGCCAGGGCGCAAGCGGCTACGGCTATTACTTGATGACCAACGGCACGCTGCTGGCTCCCCGCATTCAGGTCGGCTGGGGCGCCGGCTCCGCGGGTGTCTTCGAGCAGTATGGTGGGTTTGTTTCCTTCACCAATTACGTCATGATCGCCCGCACGGTGGGCGGGGCGGGTGTGATCAATGTCTTCGGTGGCCTGTTCGAAGGCGGCAAAAACCAGTCGATGAGCATGAACTGGGACCGGTTGGGGTTTGGCATGCTCACCGTCGGCGGCACTGGTGTGGTCAACTCGGCCCTCAATAACAATCAGCCTCTCAGTTTGAACCGGACGGCCGGCGGCACGGGCGTGGTGAACCTCCTCAGCGGCGGCACGCTTATTGCCAACCAGATCACCGCCCACCAGATCGGCGCAAGTATTTTCAACTTTGACGGCGGCACACTGGTGGTGCGCACGAACGGCACGACGCTTGGCGCGACCTTCATGCCAGGCACGCTCAGGGCCGCCTATGTCTATGACGGCGGGGCGATCATTGATACCGGCACGAATAATATCGTCATCGGCCAACCGTTGCTGGCCCCGGTCGGCTATGGTCTGACCAACATTGCCATTGCCGACAAAGGCAGCGGTTACATCGGTGCGCCTGTCGTGATGATTTCCGGCGGCAGCGGCACCGGCGCCACCGCCATCGCGCAGGTGGATCTCGACCCGAATAGTGTGACCTACCAGCAGATCACCAACATCCTGATCACCAGCGCCGGCTCTGGTTACCTGTCCAACGACGCCCTCACCATTACCTTGCAGGGCGGCGGCGCCATCCAGGTTGCGCAACTGGGCGCCTTTACCTTTGGCGCCAACAACAATTCCGGCGGATTGACCAAGAATGGCCTCGGCACGATGATTCTTGCCGCCACCAACACCTATGGTGGCACGACCCTCATCAATGCCGGCACACTCCTGCTTGGCACCACCAACGCCCTCGCGGGCGGCGGCGCGATCAACGTCGCTACACCGGCCAGTTCCATTGGTACGACCCAGATCATGACGCAGGCGTTCCTCGACTGGCTGAACAGCCGCTCGGCGGGCGTCATCACTGGCGCGGTGGTGCTGGGCGTCCCCACCGCTGGCAACACCAATGTCGCCGACTTGGCGTTTACCGGCAGCAACCTGACGAACGCGTTTTTCGGCAGTGCGGTGCTTCTGGGTTTTGGGGGTGGATCCACCTTCACCGGTTCGGTGGTTTGGGCTGACACTACCGTCCGCCTGGGTGGCGGCAGCGGCCTGCTGATCTTCCAGCCGGAGATCGGCGGCGCCACCAACCTTTTGATTGGCCCCGTGGGCGGCAATATACAGAGCATCGTCCAACTGGCGGCCAACAACAGTTTCAGCGGCGGCATCACCCTCCAGTCCGGCACGCTCTGGGTCACCAACGACTACAACCTCGGCGCGGCAGGCAACGCCCTGACGTTTGATGGCGGCACACTGCGCACCTCGATAAACGGCCCACTCAACAACCGCGCGGTGACTCTGAACGCAGGCGGCGGCACATTTGCCCCCGACCTAAACACGGCGTTGTATGTAACCAACACGGTTACCGGCGCCGGACGGCTGATCATGGGCGGCTTGGGCAGCTTGCTGCTCTTTGGCAACAACAGCTACAGCGGCGCCATTCTGACCAACGGCACGCTGAGCGTTGTGAGCGAGGGCAACATCGGCGGCATCGGTTCAACTCTCACCTTCAGCGGTGGCGTCCTGCAAGTTCGCGGCACGCAGATGACCAGCCTCGACAACCTCATTGTCAACTGGACCAACGCCACCACGGGCCTCGGCTTCAATGGCGGGCTGGACATCAACAACGACGGCAACACCTTCTTCGTCACCAACAGTATCATCAGCGACGGCGCCTTCACCAAGCTCGGCAACGGCCTGCTGATCCTCAATGGTGACAACTCCGGCCTCAGACAGATTGTGGTTGGCAGCGGGCCATTACTGATCACCAACAGCACCGCGCTGGCCGGCGGCTCCAACGTCGTTCTCAGCGGTGGCTCGCTACAGGTCGGCAGCAACGTCGTCACCGATCCCCGGCTGATTGTGCTCAACGGCAACGGCACCACTGTGGCTGGCTTCACCCTCAAGGACGGCGCGCTGCGTAGTGTCAGCGGCACCAATACGGTGACCGGACCGATCGTTTTAGGCAGCGCGGCTCGCATCCGGGCCAACACGGGCACTGAACTGTATCTGAACGGCGCGATCTCCAACGCGAGTTACCTGCTGACTTTCGCCGGCTTTGGCGAGATCTTCGTCAACAGTAACATCATTGGCACGGGCGGCCTGCTCAAGGAGCGGGCTGCCGCGGTGACACTGCGAAACTTCGCCACCAACGCTTACGGCAACACTTTCGTTGAGGCGGGTCCGCTTAAACTCGATTACAACGCCGGGGGCAGCGTCGTCAGCAACCTGGTGGATCCCACCAGTGCACTGTCTCTCGGTGCGGCCGGATTCAGCCTCACCACGGGTGGCACACTCGTCGTCAATGGCCCATCGGTCGGGGCTATCACCCAGAGCTTCGCCAGCGTGACCATCAACCCCGGGAACAACCGGATCATCGCCTTGAACAACGGCGGCGGCATCTACCTGAACCTCGGCACCAATATCCGCGCCGTCGGCGGCGGCAACCTGGACATCTCCGGCACGGGCGTAGTGACGACCGTCACTGCAACCAACTATGCCGGGTTGCTTGGCGCGAACAACGTGATCGCAACGGTCAACGATACCGACTGGGCGGCCGTCACCAACATCGGCGGCGCGCTGGTCATCACAAACTTCACCAACTATAAGGATTTCACCGATGGTGTTTCCATCACCGGTGTCGCCAGCAACAGCAACGTGCGCATCATCGGCGGCGGCCCGGGCGGCAACGTGACGCTGGGCAGCGCGTTGACCGAGATCAACTCGCTGGTGGTCACCAATCAGGTGGGCACCACCAATGATCTTGCGGGCGGGATGCTGCGGCTGGGCCAGACGGGAGGCATCCTGGTGACGCCCGGCTCCGGCGGCCTGCAAATCGGCTCCAGCATCAACGATGGCTTCCTGACCGCCGGCGGCACCACCAACACAGCCGGCGAACTGGTGTTGATCAACAACTCGGCCAACGCGCTGACGATCAACTCCTCGGTCATCAGCAACGGCATCGGCGCCCTCACGGTGACGGTCAACGGCAACGGGGCGGTGAATTTCAATGGCGGCAACGCGTTTAACCGCCTCTACGTCAACTCCGGCAACGTGACCTTCTCCGGCACCAATACCATCACCAGTCAAGCTCCCTACACCCAGCGTGGCGGCACGGTGACCTTCGCGGCCGCCAGCACCAACACGTTCATCGGCAGCAACGTAAACTTCATAGTCAACGCAGGCACGATGATCATCAACGGCTCGGTGAACTTCAGCAGTCCCACCACTCGCGCCACAAACGCTTTGTTGGTCGGCGCGGCCGCCGATGATCGGGCGGTGGTTTACATTGGTTCGAACGTGACGGCGAACCGTATTAGTATTGGCGGCGCTGGCGCCAACGGAGCGGTTTATCAAACCGGCGGCGTCGTCAACCTCATCAGCCCCGGCAGCACGGAGGTCTTGAGTATGGGCCGCGACGTGGGTGGCTACGGCTATTATCGCATTACTGACGGCGTGATGAACTCGGTGGAACCACTCGTGGCCTACAACAGAGGCTCTGGTGTGATGGACGTCATGGGTGGCGTGGTCACGGTGACGGCCATCGCTTGTGTAAACATCGGCGGCTCCAATGGCGTGCTCAACATCTACGGTGGAACATTCAGTGAACTGGGCGGCGCTTTCACGGTGGCCTATAACGCCAACCAAGGCAGCGCGCAGCTGAACATCATGGGCGGCGTGCTCGACAGTGCCGCCGGTGCCAACACCAATCCGTTCGAAATGAACATGCGCGGCACGAACGCCGGTGTGGTGGTCAATCTTTCCGGCAATGGCGTGCTGATTGCCAACCGTCTGCAATCCACGGCCCCCGGATCACCGGGCAGCCCGGTGGTGTTCAACTTCAACGGCGGCACGCTGCGCGCCGACACCAACGCGGCCAACTTCATGCCCAACGTCTTCTCGGCAGTGAACATCTATGAGAACGGCGGAACGATTGACACCACCAATTACACCATCACCATCGCCCAGAACCTGTCGGCGCCAACCGGCTACGGCCTGACCAACATCGTCCTTGCAAACGGTGGCAGCGGCTACATTGGCGCGCCCCTCGTGCAAATCAGCGGCGGCAGCGGCACCGGCGCCACGGCCATCGCGCAAATTGACCTCGATCCATTGAGTTCCACGTATCAGCAGGTCACCAACATCTTGATCACCAGTCGCGGCTACGGCTACCAGTCCAACGATGCTCTCCGTATTTACCTGCTCGGCGGCGGCTTCACACGGCCTGCGGACCTCGGCACGTTCACCTTCGGCCAGAATACCACCGGCGGCGCTCTAACCAAGGAAGGCATTGGCATCCTGACCCTCACCGGCACCAACTCCTACAGTGGAGGAACCATCATCAATGGCGGTTTGCTGGCGTTCGCCAACGCCGCTGCCCTGCCCTCCACCCCGGCCACGGCTGGCATCTTGATCAATCCCGGCGGCGCGCTGGGCGCGACCGGCGTTTACGACACCGTCATGGCTTGGCTCAACAGCGGCAAGATCAACCTCAATTCTGCCGGTGCCATCGCCATGGCCACTGACAACTCCGAGACCATTGACCTTGCCACCGGCTACTGGACCAACCTCTTCCTCGCTGCAATGAATCCCGCCGGTCTCATCAAGTTCAGCGGCTCCATCACGCCCAGCGGCACCAATTACAATCTAGGCGGCTATGGACGCATGGTTCTGGTCAACGGTAACATGCTGACGAACATGCAAGCCGGCGCCGCCAACCTCATCGTTGGCCCTGCGACAGGTGCCAACTCCGGCTACGTCATGATCCAGGGTGTGAACTCCTACAGCGGCAGCACGACGATCAACAGCAACCAGACCCTCAGCATTGCCAGCAAGGACGCCATCGGCGGTGGCGCGGGCGCGGGGTTGATCTTCAACGGCGCCACTCTCCAGGTGCGCGGCGCAGACCTCACCAATCTCAACGACTTCACGGTCAATTGGGGCAGCTTCAATGGCAACTTCGACATCAACAACAACGGCGCTGTTTTCACCATCACCAACGACATCACCAGCGCCGGCAACCTGATCAAGAGCGGCAACGGCACGCTGGTGCTCGGCGGCAGCAATGTCATCGCGGGCGCCCTCTACATCACCGACGGCCGGCTGCGGATCAACAACAGTTACGCCCTGGCCAGCAGCAGCAACGTCGTTGGAGCGGGCGGACAATTGCAGATGGCGGGTGGCATCGCCGCCGCCGGTGGCACGATCATCCTGAACGGTTTCGGCGTCTCCAGTGACGGCGCTCTGCGCAACGTCTCTGGCATCAACACCAACAACGCCGCGATCATTCTTGGCACCGCGAGCCGCATCAACGCCGACGGCGGCGCCGTTCTCTACCAGGCTGGCGCCATTGCCGCGAATAGCAACCTGTTCGCCGTCGGCGGGTTTGGCGATGTTTTCGTCACCAGCGGCATCGTCAACGGCGGCACGCTTCTCAAGGACGGTTATGGCACCCTGACCCTGACGGCCAACGACGCCGTCACCAACACCATCATCAATAGCGGCACGCTCGAGCTCGACTACACGGGCGGCACGGTTGCCAGCAATATCATCAGTCCCAACTCCACGCTCTATCTGGGCCTCCCGGGCATCGCCAACGTCTTCCCCGTCGGCACCACCACCGGCGGCACGCTGAACATCACAGGCCCTGCCTCGGGTGCGATCACGCAGGATTTCAGCGGCGTCTGGATCAATGCCGGCAATAACGCCATCGTTGCCAGCAACAACGGCGGGGTCGTGAGGGTCAATCTCGGCTTGATCTCGCGCGTCACGGGTGGTAACGGCGACAACACGATCAACAACGGCATCGTGAACTTCATCCTCCCCGGTGGCGACGGCGCGATTACCACGACCACGAATAACAACATCACCGGCATCCTCGGCGGCTGGGCTATCGCTAACGGCACCGATTGGGCCACCGTGGGCGCCGGCCAGGTGATCACCAACTACACCGGCTACGTGCAGTTCACTGACAGCGGCATCCTCCTCGACGGCACCAACCAGAACATCCGTCTCTCCAGCACCGTGGCCAGCAGCTATGGCCTCAACAGCGCGGTGACGAGAATCAACTCGATCCAAGCCAACGGCGCAGGGGCAAGCACGATCACCAACAACGGCGCCACCCTAAGCGTGGGGCAGACCCTTGGCAGCGGCGCCATCTTCGTCCCGACCAACTCCGGCGGGCTGACCATCGGCGCGAGCGTCAACGATGGTTACCTGACTGCGGGCGCGGGCACCAACATCAACGGTGAACTGTTCTTCATCAACAACTCCGGCAACGCACTGACCATCAATTCCAGAATCACCACCAACGGCACGGGCATTCTGACGGTAAGCTTCAATGGTACCGGCGTGTTCGACATCTATGGGAACGACAGCCGTGGGTTGACCACCGGCGCGGGCGGTCGTCACGAAACTTTCGTCAATGGCGGCACGGTGAACTGGTATGGCGCCACCAACGTCCAGAGCGGCGAACTGGTGGTGCGCGGCGGCACGGTCAACTTTATGTCCGGCAGCAGCAACAACTTTGGTTGGAATTCGATGGTGGATGGCGGCCAGTTGAACGTCCGCGCCGGTGCGGTCGTAAGCTTCAACTATTATAACCAGTCCGCCAATGCCCTGAACGTGGGCAGCCTTGTGGGCAGCCGGGGTCTTGTCACGGTGGGCGGCGAGTTGATCACCGGTACTCTGCGGTTGGGTCTTGGCAACGGCTCCGCAGGCGCCCTCTGGCAGACTGGCGGCACCGTCAGGATCACGGCTGCTGACACGGGCTCCTCGAATTTTGAATTGGCCCAATCCGGCAGCAACAGCTACGGCTACTATGGGATGAGCGCCGGCCAGTTGATCGTTACAGGCCGCATGACGCTGGGCGGTGATAACGTAGGTACTCCGGGCTACGGTGTGTTCGACATGTATGGCGGCTACGTGACCAACGCCAACTACACGTTGATCAGCCGCAGTGCGGGCGGCGCAGGTATCGTGAACATCATGGGCGGCTTGTTCCAAGCGGGCAATGCGCAGGATACCATGCTGAACTATGACCAGGTCGGCTTTGGCATGCTCAACGTTGGTGGCACCGGCGTGGCCAATTTTGCGATGGCCGTCAGCCGTTCCTTCAACGTGAACCGGACGACGGGCGGCACCGGTGTGGTGAACGTGCTCAGTGGCGGCACGCTGGTTGTCAACCAAATCACCGCTTCCCAGGCGAACGGCCAGTCCATCTTCAACTTCAACGGCGGCAGGCTGGTGGCGGCTACGGGCACGACCCTGGCTGCCAGCTTCATGACCACCAACCTCACCGCCGCGGTTATTTACAACGGTGGCGCGATCATTGAGAACTCCGGCACCAGCGTGGTGACCATCGCCAAGGATCTGACGCCTGCGGTGGGCTACGGCGTGACCAACATTGCTGTCACTAACGGCGGCGTCGGCTACATCGGTGCGCCCGTCGTGCAGATTATCGGAGGCAGCGGCACGGGCGCGACCGCCATCGCGCAGATTGACATGGATCCGTCCAGTGTGACCTACCAGCAGATCACCAACATCCTGATCACCAGCGCCGGTTCCGGCTATCTCTCCAACGATGTGCTCACCATCCAGTTGCAGGGCGGCGGCTTCCTCGAACGCGCTCAATTGGGCACATTCACACTGGGTCTCAATGCGACCGATGGCGGCCTCACCAAGGTCGGTGCGGGCATCCTCGCCCTGGCTGGCAGCAATACCTACGCCGGCGGCACGTTCATCACTGGCGGTGAGTTGAGCATTTCGAACGATTGGAACATCGGTGGCGGCCCGACCGGCGCGATCACCTTCAACGGCGGCTTGCTGCAGATCACCGGAACTGCGCTGACCAACGTTGACAGCCACCTGGTGAACTGGACCACGTTCAACGGCGGTTTCGACATCGCCACCACCAGCAACACCTTCTATGTCACCAATGTCATCGAGGGCAATGGCAGCTTCACCAAGCTTGGCGCGGGCAAGCTGATCTTGAGCGCCACCAACAGCTACGCGGGCGGCACGTTCGTCGGCGGCTCCGGCCTGTTCGTCTTCAATACGTTCAGCAACATTGGCGGTCCTTCCGCCTCCGTGTCCATCCTCGCTGGCGCGCCCACACTCGCGCCGACCTTCATGCCGGATCAGAGTCTGTTGGATATCATTGTTTCGACGACCAACGGATTCGTGCTCGCGCTGACGGGTGACACCGCCAACAACTACAACTTCGCCGGCCTGCCCGGCGGCTCGCTCGGCGTCGGCACCGGCCTCACCGTCAATTACACCGGCACGCTCATCGGCGCCACCAACGCGGTCACGCTCGGCGGCGGCGGCACGCTGATCTTCAACAACCAGGTCATCGGCGGCACGCCCAACCTCGTCGGCAGCGCCACCAACCTCGTCATCGGCATCACCGGCGCCATCCCAGGCACGGTTATCACCACCAACAACCACTTCTATCTCGGCCGGACGCTGATCGCCGCCAACTTCACGCTTCAGGTCGGTAGTGGCGGCGCTTCCGGCGGACTGGGCCAGGGCGAAGTGGTTGACAATGGCACACTGGTGCTCAGCCGCAGCGACACCTACCTCTTGACCAACAACATGCGCGGCACGGGCGTGTTGATGCAGAACGGCTCGGGCACACTCGTGTTGCCGAACAAGGTTTATGATATCGGTGCGTTCATTGCCAATGCGGGCACAACCGTTATCAGCAACAGTTTCATCGGTGGCAACCTGACCCTTAGCAATGGCGCCACGGTGATTGTGACGGGTGACAGTCAGGGCCTGATGGGCGACTACTTCCAGAACACCTCCACAACGCAGAGCCCGTTGAGCAACGCCTTCACCGCGTTGGGGACCGGCACACCGGTGCTGTATGCCAACAGCCTCCTGGCGGGCAGCAACTTCGACTTCGGCCTCACCGGCAACAGCTTCCCCGCGCCGTACAACCTCGGCGGCAGTTCGGTCCAGAACTTCCAGGCCCGATGGCAGGGACTGTTCAACGCGCCGACCAACGGCGTCTATACCTTCATCAGCAACTCGGACGATAATACCGTCATTTACATCGATGGCACTCTTGTTGTCTCTGGCTCCGGATCGGTTGACACGGCGCGCACCATCCAGTTGACCGCGGGTGAGCACAGCATCGTGATTCTCTACCAGCAGGGCGCCGGCGGCTACCGGCTCATGGAGAGCGTGATCCTGCCGGACGGGACGTTGTCACGCCTGGCCAACTGGATGTTGGAGCCGGCCATCCGGGTCGGCAGCCTTGGCGGCGATGCCGGCACGTCGCTGGTACTGAGCAACAACATCAGTGTCGTCCAAAACAACGACGCGACTTTCGCCGGCGTCATCAGCGGCTCCGGCGGCATCATCAAGAACGGTCAAAGCTCGCTTTGGCTGACGGGCAACAACACCTACAGCGGCGGCACCTTCCTGCAGATGGGCCTGCTGGGCATTACCAACGACGCCAGCATCGGTGGTGCAGGCACGCCGCTGACCTTTGCCGGCGGCATCCTCCAGGTCGCGGGCACCTCGCTGACCAACCTCGACAACCATGCCGTCAACTGGTCGTCGTTCAACGGCGGCTTCGACATCTCCAACGCCACCCTCACCTTCACGGTCACCAACGCCATCAGTGGTTCCTACATGGGTAAATGGGGTGCGGGCACGCTGATCCTCAATGGCAACCTCAGCAACACCAACGGCGTCAGTCTCTATGCGGGCCAGATGGAGCTGAACGGCAGCAACACCTACATCGGCAACACCGTCATCAATGGCGGCCTGCTCCGGATGGGCAGCGCCACCGCCCTCGGTGCACACACCAATCTGCTGACCATCAACGCCGGCACCCTTGACCTCAACCACAATAACCTGGACGTGGGCAGCATCGCGGGCGGCGCGCTGGCGGTCATCACCGACAGTAATCTCAACGGCGGCGTCAGCGCCCTCTCCATCGGCGATAGCGGGGTGTCGAGCACCTGGGGCGGCGTCATCCAGGACGGCCCCGTGCGACAGATCACTCTGACCGTTTCTGCTGGCAGCACTCTGACGGTTACCAACAACAACACCTACACCGGTGACACCCGGATAGAGGCCGGCTCGCTGATCGGTCTCGGTGGCGGCACGGTCATCCTCAGTGGCAGGAGCGGCGCTCTCTCCGGCAGCACCAACATCCTCCTCATTGATGGCGGCACGCTGATCCTCACCAACACCACGCCACTTGCCGGATTCAACAACAACCGCCTCAACGACAACGCCGTGATCCGCTTGAACGACGCAAACCTGATGTTGATGAACGACGCTGGCAACACGAACTTCAACAGGACCATCGGCACAGTCATTCTGGAGGGAGGCAACAACAGCATCTATGTTCGCCAGTCCGGTGGAGCCAGCACGAACATCCAGACCATCACCAGCTTCAGCCGCGGCAGCATCGGCGCGCTGCTGGATGTCAAGAGCGTGGGAGTCGGTTCGCAGATTGGCAACACCATCAGCAACGTCCTCCGGTTTACCACGGCTCCGACGTTGGTCAACGGCATCCTGCCGTGGGCCACGGTCAACCAGACCAACTTCGCCACCTACAACAGCGGCGCCATCAACTCGCTGTCCAACTTCACTGCCTACCAGACCGCGGTATGGGGCGCATGGGACGGCACCAACAACGTCCGGCTGAACACCGGCTTCGCAGCAAATACCAATACCACGATCAACTCGTTGAACCTCCACCTGATTTCCGCCGGCGCGATCGTGGACCTTGGAGGCAACACGCTCACGCTCAAGAGCGGCGGCTTGTTGTTGGGCGGGACCAACGTCATCGTCGGCAACTTCGCCGGCGAGGGCTACGGTAGCATCCTGAGCAACGGCTTCCTGACCGCGGGTGACGGCCTGACCGCGACTGCGCTGATCTTCCGCGTGTTCCAGCCGGCGGTGACCAACTACATGATCATCACCGATAACGGCACGGCCGGATCGGTTTCCCTGGTCAAGGGAGGCAATGGCGCCCTGGTCATGGATGCGACGAGCACGAACAATTACAGCGGCGGCACCTTCCTCGATAACGGCGTCCTCTACATCAACAACGACGCCAACCTCGGTGCGACCGGCACGGTGTTGACCATCAACGGCGCCGAGCTGCGGGTTGGCGCCGATGTCACATTCAACGACCGGCGCATCTGGTCGCGCGCAGGCGACGCATCCTTCAACATTGATGCCGGCTTCACGTTGACGGCCACCAACGAGATCTTTGGCAGCGGCCCGATCATCAAGTACGGCCTCGGCACCCTGATCCTCGGCGCCAACAACACCTACGCCGGTGGCACGCTCGTCAGCAACGGCACGCTTTATGTCAGCGCTGATTCGGCCTTGGGCTCGAACGGCTCGGCTCTCGTGCTCGCCAACGGCGGCATCCTGCAGGTGACCAATACGTTCGCGTTGAACAACCGTCTGGTGACGCTCGGCACGGGCGTCGGCCAGTTCAATGTGGATTCGGCCTCAACCCTGACCATCAGCAACGTCATCAGCGGCGTGGGCACGCTCGCCAAGCTGGGTCCCGGCGAGCTGGTGCTGAGCGGCTACAATCTTTACACGGGCGGCACGACCAACGTCGCCGGCACACTCACCATCGGCAGCGACAATGCAGTCGGCTACGGCACGTTGATCTTCGCCGGCGGCAACCTCGGCGTCTCCGGCAATCACGTCTTGACCAACGCTTTCATGATGCAGAGCGACGCCATCGTGGACACCACGGGTGGCGACCTAATCATGAGCGGTCCCGGCGTAACGGCTGCTGGCAATAGTGTTATCATAGGTGTTACCAACGGTCTCGGCGCTTTGACGAAAGCCGGGGGCGGCACGCTGACGTTGGCCAACAACACGCGGTATGCCGGCGGCACGTTTGTGGGTGGCGGCACGCTGGTGCTCAGCAACAACGCGGTGCTTAACAGCGGCCTGACTATCAGCAACGGCGCCACCGTTGTGGCGATAGGCGGCGCCGGCTTGGTCGGCGAGTATTACGACAATAAGGGTGCATCGTTTCCGTCGCTGACAACGATCGAGGCGGTGAACAACCGTTACGCGGCTACGAATGCGAGCTTGCTCTACGTGAGTCCGGCGTCGGGTGCCAACGGCTGGAATATGGGCAGCAGCACTCCGGGGTTCCCCGGCGGCTTCACGAACAACACTTTTGAGACGCGTTGGCAGGGGCAGTTGACCGTGCCTACGAGCGGATTCTACGGTTTCAGCTCGACCCTGAATGACGACCGTCTGGAGATCTACATTGACGGCATCCTGGTGTTGACGGCCAACAACGCGGCCACAAGCGTGGCGCGGGTCAACCTCAGCGCGGGCGCCCACTCGATCGTCGTCCGGTTTGCGCAAGGCGGCGGCGGCAGGTCGTTGGCCATCCAGATCACCGATCCTACCGGCGCGATCTTTGACCTGCCCTATTCGATGTTGAGTTCGGGTCCGGCGATCTACTCGCTGGCGGGTGAGGCGGGCAGCACGCTGGTGCTGAGCAACGGTTCGATGATGGTTGTCCAGACCAACGATGCGGTGTTTGCAGGCCTGATCACCGGCGCGGGCAGCCTCAACAAGCAGGGCACCAATACCCTCGCCCTCAGCGGCGCCAACAACTACACGGGCGGCACGATCCTGGGCGGCGGGCGGCTGAGCATCACCAACGAGGTCAATCTGGGCGCGGCCGGCTCGACACTGACGTTTGCGGGCGGCCTGCTGCAGGTCACCGGCTTGGAGATGACCAACATCACCTCCAGCGTGGTGAACTGGAGCAGCTTCAATGGCGGGTTCGACATTGCCAACGCTGCCAACGTCTTCACGGTGACCAACGTAATCACAGGCGCTGGCACGCTGACCAAGTATGGTGATGGCACACTGCTGCTTACGGGCAACAACACATTCTTCGGCGGCGGCGGTGTGACGATCAACGCCGGCACGGTGCAGGTGGGCAACGTCAGCGCCCTCGGATACCTGGGCCTGCTGACCGTCAACGGTGGTGTGCTGGACCTCAACGGCAACGACGTTTACGTGGGTGGACTCGCTGGCCTCGGTGGGCAGATCACCGATAACAGCGCTGTTGCGGGCACCTCGATACTGAATGTGACCAACGGCATCGGCAACACGGTCTTCGGCGGCCAGATCACCGACGGCATCAACGGCCGTCAGCTCAGCCTCACGCTGGGCAGCCCGACGATGACGCCGGGCGTCACCGGCATGATCGTGTTCACCAACAACAACACCTACAGCGGCGCGACGTTCCTCCAAGGTGGCGCGCTGGCGCTGAGCAACGCTGCGGGCGCCCTCTCTGGCACGACCAACATCTTCATCCGCCAAGGGGCCAGCTTGATCTTGGTGAACGGCTTGGGGACCAACAACACCGACCGCATCAACGACGCGGCGATCATCACCCTGCGGGGCGGCGCCTTCGTGTTTACCAACAACGGCACTGTGGCGGCCTACTCGGAGACCCTGGGCAACCTCGTCAGCGAGCGGGCTGGCAGCACGGTGCAGGTGCGCGAGGCCGCCTCGGGCGGCAGTTCCACGCTGACCTTTGGCAACCTCATTCGCGAGGGCGGCGGCATCAACTTCACGGGCGCCCTTTTTGGCACAACGCAGAACACCATCACCTTCCTCAACGGCGCGGCGCTGCAAACCAACAACATTCTTGGCGGTTGGGCGTGGGTGAACAGCGTTGACTGGGCCACCTACGATCCCAACAACAACGTGCTGTCGAACTTCACGGCTTACACGCTCAATGGCGACCCGACGGCGTGGGGGACAACGGTCAATGCAAAGGTGACCACGAACTACATGTTGACGGTGTCCGTGGATCGGTCGCTCTATTCGCTGAATGTCGGCATGACCAACCGCGGCGGCGCGATCAATGTCCTGAACCTGAATACCAACCAACTGACCATTGTCAGCGGTGGCATCCTCTTCAGCAGCAACTCCTGGACGGACATTCGGACGGGCCGGCTGACCGCCGGTGCGCTCGATCAGGATAGCGAGTTGATCCTCTATGCCAACAACTCGCTGACAGTGACCAACTACATCACCGCGGTCATCACCAACAATGGTACCGGCGCGCTGGCCCTGAACAAGCTGGGTCCCGGTCTTGTGGTGCTTGGCAACGTTACCAACTTCTACACGGGTGGCACGTTCATTGGCGACGGCGTCCTCCAGTTGGGCGGCAACTACAACATCTTCGCATCCGAGGCGATCACGGTGATCGGCGGGATGAACGTCATCGCAGGCCTCGGATCGGGCGATATAACGATCCGCTCCGGCGGTGAGTTGCGCTTCGGTGGCAACACCGTCGGTAGCGGCCTCTACCTGACCAACGCCGTGGACCTCAATGGCGGCAAGATCACGGTCATCAGCGGCCAGCACCACCTCAGTGGCCCGATCACTCTGCTTGGCCTGACCAACAGCACGTTGGAAGCGCAGACGGCGGGCCGCCAGCTCTACCTGGACGGTGTGGTCAGCGGCATCGGCGGCCTGAGGATCGTCAATGCCAACAGCGCGGTGGTCCTGACCAACGGGCTGAATACCTTCAGCGGCGGCATCTATGTGGATGGTGGCGTGTTGCTGCTGGGCAACACCAATTGCACCTCGACCGACATCGCTGGCATCAACGGCGCGCTTGGCACCGGCGGTATCGTCGCCACAAATTCCCTGGGCGGTATCGGCGCAGTCTATCCGATTGACCAGGACTTCCTGAACATCATCAACGCCCGCGCCGTGACCAACGTCAGCGCGATCGTGATGGCGGCCAGCAGCTCGGCCAACCTCGACTTTACCGGTTTGAACAACCTGGCCAACACGTACCTGGCCGCCGTGCCCGGGTCCGGACTGACCAACTCGAATTCCGGCGACCTGATTTACTCGAACGCCATCACCTACACCGGCCTGCTGACGCCGGCCAACAACAACTACATGTTCAAGGGCGGCGGCGGCGCTTCGGGCGTGCTGGTCATCGGCACGACCCTGACCAACGCGGGCAACGGCGCTGCCAATAACCTGATCATTGGCAACCAGGGCATCGTGATCCTGACCAACAACAACACCTACACAGGCTCCACCCTCATCTACTCCGGTGGCACGCTGATGATTGGCACCAACACCGCCACCGGCTCGCTTGGCCTCGGTGCCGTCACCAACTTTGGCACCCTCCGGTTCACGCTGACGAACGACGCAGCGTACACTTATGTGGTCAGCAATGCCTTCTTCGGCAACGGTGTCATCAGCAAGGAATGCAGCAACACGATCCAATTCGCCGGTTCCAGCACCAGCTACAGCGGTACCATCACAGCCAGCGCCGGCACGTTGCAGGCGGGCAACAACTACGCTTTCGGGACCAACTCGGCGGTGACCCTCAACAACAACTCCGTGCTCGACCTCAACGGCTACAACGCGCCCGTGGGCGGCCTTGCCGGCGCGGGCGCTTCGGTGGTGACCGACAGCAGTGCCATCGGCGGCTACAACATGCTTACCATCTGGCCGAACAGCGGCTCTTATAACTACGGCGGCACCATTCGCGACGGCGCCACCACGGCCCTTTCGCTGACGAAGATGGGCGCCGGCCTCGAGATACTTTCCGGCACCAATTCCTACACTGGCGGCACGATCATCGGCGGTGGCCAATTGCGCGCCGTTTACGGCTTGAGCCTGCCCTATGCTGGCAACCTGACCATCAGCAACGGCGCGTTTGAGACCACCTTCCTGATCACCAACGCCCTCGGCGCAGGCAGCGGCCAAGTGCGGATACCCTACAACACCAACAGCTTCAACCCCGGCTACTGGAACATCGCCGGCTTCAGCGCCTATGGCACCAACATCGTTGTCAACCTCGGCAATGCCGGCGTTGCGCTGGACTGGGGTTCGGTCAACTTTGATCCCGGCGCACTGCTCCTGAACGACAGCACGGCGGGCAACGCGGTGTTGGTGATGTCCAATGCGCTCAACCTGACCGGCAACGGCGGCGGCCAGCGGCCCATTTATGTCAACTCCGGCACGGCCATCCTTGCCGGCGGCATCAGCAACAGCTCCTCGGTCTCCAGCGGCTTCATCAAGTATGGCAGCGGCATATTGGTGCTGACCACGACCAACTACTTCAATGGGCCGGTCAACATCAACAATGGCATGTTCTACATCAACAGTGATGCCAACCTCGGCAGCAACGGCCAGACTCTCACCTTTAGCGCCACCACCGGCCAGGCGGCTCCCTCTCTGCGGGTGACCAACGACGTCACCTTCATCAATCGGCCGGTGGTGATCAACAGCAACACCACCTTCATCATTGACTCCGCTTCGATGCTGACCATCACGAACACCCTCAGCAGCGGCGGCGGCGTCACCTTCACCAAGACCGGCTTGGGCACGCTTCTGTTCACTACCAACGCCAACCCCGGTTTCAGCCTGCGGACGATCATCAGCCAGGGCACGTTGCTGCTGGGCACGACCAACAACCTCAGAGGGGGCGCCGGCTGGTTTGACCTGACCAGCGTCCAGGGCGCACTCGGCACGACCAATGCCTTGGATCAAAGCTTCCTGAACTGGGCGGCCTATCGCCACTGGACCAACCCCGCCAACAGCGCCGTTCAGGGCGCGATTGTCCTCGGCGCCCACAGTGCCAACTCGCTCAACTTCAACATCTCCACCAACACATGGACGAACCTCAACTCCAACAGGCCGCTGACCAACTCCTTCCTTGGCGCGGCCAACGGCACTTGGACCTACTCTGGAGCACTCAGCGCCTGGACCAACAGCGCCCCTGGCATCGCGATCTTCGGGGCCGTTGCCGGCACCAACGTTCTCCTGCTCGGTGGCGGCAACGGCACGCTCGATTACGCGCCCGTTGTTGGATCCGGCACCAACGTCGTCATTGGCCCCATCGGCTTCAATGGTGGCGGCGTGGTCCAGTTTACCAACTATAACTCCGGCCAGAGCTTCACCGTCGCCGTCGCCGGCGGCACCTTCCGCGCGGCCACCAACATCGGCCTGCCCAGCACGGCCAACCTGATGCTTTCCGGGGGCGTGTTCGAACTGATCAGCACCCCGGTCGGCACGGTTCTGGATATGGCTCTCAGCCGGGGCGCGGGCGGCCTCTGGATCGCCGGTGGCAACTCCGGCTTCAGCACCACTAACGGCCCGCTCATCATCAATCTCGGCGGCGGCGGCACGCTCCAGTTCGGCTCGACGAACTTCAACACCTCCATGCTGGTGCTCGGCACGAACACCACGAGCGGTCTCATTACCGTCCGGAACAGCCTGGACCTCAACAACGCCAACAGAACATCGGTGGTGAATTCGCTGGTGGTTCTGGAGGGTTTCCTAACCAATAGTGGTACTGCGGCGCGCACTTTCTATAAGCAGGGCGGCGGCACGCTGATTCTGAGCAACGCGAACGCGGGCACCCTCTCGCTCAACCTCTTCTTGCAGCGAGGCGACACAATCTTCGAAAACGGCTCGATCATCCAGTTAACCAACGGCGGGTTCCGGGTGGGCGTGGACGCGGTCGATGTTGCAACGGCAACGCTGCGCGGCAGCGCCATCCTGTCTTCCACCGGAGACATGCGCCTTGGGGATGCTGCCAGCTCTGTCGGCAAGCTCACGATTGAAGATACCGCCCTCGTTACGACCCGCGCGCTCTACGTCGGCAACAACGGCATGGGTGCCGTTTACCAGACGGGCGGCGCTCTGACGAACGGCAGGTCCGGCAACGGCAACTGGTATCTCGCCAATGCCGCTGGTTCCTATGGCTATTACAACCTCAGCGGCGGCCAGTTCAACCCCGGCGGTGCCAACTTCCAACTCGGCGTCTCCGGTGTTGCCCAGTTCGACATGACCGGCGGTGCGTTCACCAATGTGAACAACTGGATTCAGATCGGTTCCGGCGCGGCCACAGCCATGGGCGTGTTCAACGTCAGCGGAGGGCGCGTGGATCAGGTGGGCGTCGGCAACGCCATCCTCCTTGGCAATAACGGCGGCCAGGGCATCATGAACATCATGGGCACGGCGGACGTCAATGCCAGCGGTCGTGTAGCGATGGTCTGGAGCAGTGGCAGCCGGGCCTTCCTCAACTTGATTGGTGGCTCGCTCTCGACGCCGGCAATCAATACCAATAACGCCAATGGCTACGGCGTCCTCAGCTTCGACGGTGGCAAACTAGTTTCCACAGTGACCACCAACGCGTTCATCCAGGGCCTGAACGGCGTTTACATCTACGACGGCGGTGCGACGATTGATACCCTTACCAACACCGTTGCCATCAATCAGGATCTGCTCGCCCCAACCGGCAGCGGCATTGCCAGCATCGCGGTCGCCTATGGGGGTCAGGGTTACATAGGCGCGCCCATCGTCCAGATCATTGGCGGCGGAGGCAGCAATGCCACGGCCTACGCACAGATTGACCCGGTGACTGGCTCGGTGACCAACATCGTAGTGACCAGCGCCGGCATGGGGTACACTTCCGCGCCCTACGTGCTTCTTATCAGCGGCACGACCACCAACGGCTTCGCGGCCGTGGCTGGTACACCGGTTCTGGCGGTCAATGTCGGCGGCGGCCTCACCAAGGACGGCGCTGGCACGCTGATTCTCGCCGGCACCAACAATACCTACACCGGGACAACCACCATCAACGCCGGCGCGTTGCAGATTGGCAACGGCAGTTTTGCCAACGGCTTCGGCAGCGGCGACATCGTCAACAACGGCAACCTGGTCTTCAACCATACCAATTTCCTGTACTTCAATAACGATGTCAGTGGCAACGGCTCGATCATTACGCTGGGTTCGGGCGCGCTGATCCTGGGTGGCACCAACAGCTACACGGGCGGGACCATCATCACCAACGGCTTGGTCGGATTCCTCGCCACCAATGCCCGGCCCACCAGCGGCACTATTGCGGTTAATGCCGGCGGCATGGTTGCCTTGGATGACACCAACCTCAATGGCCAACTACTGCCTTTTGTGGGGCGTTTCTCCGGCGGTGCGTTGGGACTGACGCTGACCAACGCGGGAGAGAACTTCAATTTCAACGCCGCGGGTCCATCTGGCACGCTGGTCTTCACCAACCTCAGCCTCGGCGGCGCTGACGACAACCTCACCTACACCGGCATCTATACGCCGTATCAGCAGGACGGCTCCAACTTCTGGCGGTTGGCGGCTTACCTGGGCAATACATTCATCTTCACCAACACGGTGAGCGATACCTTCAACAGCGGCCTCAATCCTGCCACGTTGGAGATCAACAAGGGCGGGAATGGCATGGGCGGCACGGTTGCGTTGCGGCCCGGCGAGGCGAACACCTACAGCGGCGGCACTTTCATCGGCGGCGGCACGCTCAGCATCACCAACGACAACACACTGGGCTCGGTGCCGGGGTCGGCTGTGAGCAACATCTTCTTCCAGGGCAGCGCTGGACTGCAGTTCGCCACCAACATGACGCTGGCCGCCACCCGCAACATATTCATTGCCAGTGGTGCTACCGGCACCTTGGAAGCCCTCTCCACTGTCACCGCGGTTGTGCCCGTAGCCATCACCAACGGCTCGCTCCAGAAACTCGGTCCCGGCAGCGTCATCCTGCTCGCCAACACCGACGTCGTCCAGTCCCTGGGCGTCAACGAAGGCACGCTGATCCTGTCCAACACCCTGATGACAGTGACGGGCATATTTGCCAACGGCGCGGTCATCGTGGGCGACGCGGTCAACCACAACAACGCCACGTTGATCGTGAACACCAATTCGTTCTTGAACAGCACGGCTGGCGCTAACAGCCCCTTCACGGTTGGCAACTTCGGCTCCGGCAGCACGCTGATCGTCACCAATGGCGGCGTGGTTTATGCTGGAACGGCAAACGTGACCGGCTTCTGGTTGGGCGCCCAGACATCGAGTTTCAACAATATCGCCGTTGTCACCGGCACCAATTCGCTCATCGCCACGATCGGCCGTGTGGAGATTGGCTATAGCGGATCGCAGAACACGTTGATGATCCTCGACGGCGCCACGTTCAGCAACACCAACTGGTTTGAAATGGGCTACAATGTCGGCTCCTGCAGCAATCTGTTGGTGGTGTCCGGCCAGGGGACTTTGCTCACCAACGCCGTCAACGGGATCACTCTTGGCAGGATGGGATGGGGTAACACGGGCATCTTTACCAACGGAGCCTGGGCGGTCACGGCGGGCCAGTTCAATCTTGGCTACTACGGCTCAAGCAGCAACAACACGGCCTTCATTGGCGGCACGGGCACGCTGGTGTCTGTCAACGGGAACATCACGTCTGGCCTGACCAGCTCCAACAACACCATCAATGTCGGCAATGGGGCGATGATGATCCAGGTCAACACGGGTGCCGATATCTTGATCGGCAGCAGTGCGGGTGCGAATAACAACCTGTTGAATGTGGACGGTGTGGGCACCGTCGTCAGCAACGCGCGGCATCTCTACGTTGGTTCCAGCGGTATGTTGAACGACATGATCCTCTCTGGCGGCGCGGTCATGACCAACATGGGTGGCATTTATTTGGGTAACGTAGCGGGCAGCATCAGCAACTTGATGACAGTGACCGGCACGGGCACCTACCTGACCAACCGCCAGACACTCGAAATCGGCAACAGTGGCTCGTTCAACGCGTTTGTGCTCAGCGGCGGGGCGCAGATGATCAGCGGCACGGGTGGCCAGAACCGCGTGCGGCTGGGCAACGGCAGCGGATCGAGCAACAACTGGATGCTGGTGACCGGGACCGGCACGGTGTTGCAGACGCCCGTGAGCTTGGTGGTGGGCGAAGGTGGTTTCGGCAACCTGCTGACGGTGGCCGACGGCGCGCTGGTGGTGGTGAACAACAGCACGACGTATGCGGGAGCCGCCAACAGCAGCAATACGATCATCGTCACGGATGCAGGATCGGTGTTGCAGACGTTGTCGCTCCAGATTGGCGGTTCAGGCGCGGCTGCGCGGTCTGGCAGTAACCGGGTGCTGGTGACTTCGGGCGGCTACCTGCGGGTGGGCACTAGCGGTGCGGCCGTAGGCTCGGGCGGCTATAACGGCAGCAATGTGCTGGAAGTCACGGGGACCGGTTCGGTGATGAGCAACGCGGGCGCGTTGTCCGTGGGCACCCTCACGGCGGCGTTCAACCGACTCCTCGTCTCCGACGGCGGCGTGATCACCAATCTGGGCACGGTTACCATCGGCAACAACTCGTCGAGCGGCAGCAACCTGGTGCAGGTCACGGGGTCGGGATCGCTCCTGTGGGCAGCCGGCAATGTCAATGTGGGCTATAGCACGACCTCGCTGGTGGCAGGCAACCAGATAACACTCGCCAACGGCGGCACGCTCCGGGTGGGCGGCAATCTCACGATCAACAGCAACTCGCTGGTGAACACTGCGGATGGCGGCGTGATCAAGCTGGCGGGCAACCTCGACAATCTGTCGACGAACTTCGCTGACAACAACTGGATGGGCAATCTGACGCTGATGGGCGGCACCACGCGCACGCAACTGGTGGAAGTGGGCAGCACCGCGGTGGCCGACATGGCCACGACCAACTTCATGTTCGGCACGTTCCAAGTGGGCGACCCGGTCACAGGCAGCAACGCCTACGTGCGGACCGTGGATGCGCGCAACAACACCTCCGGCGCGGGCACGGAATTCCTGGCGACCAGCAACCTGGTTGTGGCCAACAGTGGCTCGACCCTTGACATGAACAGCACGCGGATATTTGCGCTCAATGCGGGCAACACGGGCATGATCCAACAGGCGGTGGCGGGTGCGGTGGGTCGGCTGGACATCGTGAACACCTTTACCAACCAAGGCAATCTCTACGCCATTGGCGGCGGCATCCTGCAACTCTCCAACGCGTTCGTCAACGGCCCCAACGGCACGATCGGCCTGATCGCCGGCACCTTCACCAACTTCATCAGCGGTAGCGTGTTGACCAATCAGGGCACCATCGGCGGCGGCGGCTTGGTCAGCGCGGTCATCGGCAACGAGGCGACGGGCCGCATCGCGGCCACCAACGCGGGCGGCGGCGGCATCCTGACGCTGGGCGCGGGCTTCACCAACAGCGGCACCGGACCGGTCAACGCGGGTCTGCTGGCGGCACTGGGCGCCGGGGCGGAG
>JACRJX010000019.1 GCA_016235595.1 Verrucomicrobiota bacterium | reverse complement strand
TGCTCGGCGTCTCGCGCGTGGAGAACGCGCAGGTGGACAGCGCCGTGAAGATTCAGGACGTGCAGACGGCGCTGGAGATGCGGTTCTCCGAGCTGAACTTCCCGCTGGTGAGCAAGGAGGCCATGCAAGTCGCCAACGAGAAGGAACTCCAGGACGCCGGCCGTTGCGCCGCGCTGGGGCGAAAGTTCGACGCCGAGGTGGTCATCACCTACGAAGCCATCAGCAGCTTGCAGGAGGCCAGCGATGCCTACGGCATCAAGGTTTTTGCGATGAGCGCCAACGTCAACGCCCGCGCCATCAACACCGACAGCGCCCGGATCATCTGCGTGGACCACGCCAGCGGCGTCGCCCGCGGACCGGGGCTGCTGCCAACCGCGCAGAAGGCGTTCGGCGAGACAGCAATCAAACTTGCTGACAGCCTTTCGGCCAAGCTCGTCGAGAAATGGCGCAGCGAAGTCTTCAACACCGCCGACGTCAAGGTCATCATCAACAACATCAACTACGAAGGCCGCAACGCCGTCATGGACTGGCTCAAGCAGCAACGCGGCGTCTCCGGCGTCCACGAGCGGCTCTTCGCCAACAACTCGCTTGAAATGGATGTCACAGTGGAAGGTTCCATCTGGAGCGATTTCGACCGCGTCCTAGACAAGTGCCCTGCCCCGAAGCTAACGATCACCTCGCGCACACCAAACCGGATCGATTGCGCGGTGAAGTAGTGGCGCGAGCTTCCAGCCTGCGCAGCGCGGGTCAGGCGTCCCGCCTGATAAGTCGTTACTAACAAACAGCCAGGATGCCTGTCCCACTACAGGTTGATTCGCACACCGGCGTTCACGTAGTGGAGTTGATAATTGGCGCGGCCCAGTTCCGTGTCGTAGTTGATGAACGTTGCCAGGTCGTCGGTCCACTGCGCTGACAATCCCACACCCAGCACCGCGCTTTCCTTGCCCAACGCCGGCCCGCTCACGCCGAAGACGCTGCCCGCTCCGTTGGCAAACTGCGAATTCAACGTGACGTCTGGATTCGCAAACTCATGCCGCCAGCCAGCGCGCACTTCGGGCGTCAGCACAACCCCGGCCACGGCGGCCCGATAGATCAGGTGCGCGCCCACCATCGAATGCAGGGAGTCCGCGTTCTGGGAATCAAAGCGCAGCGGCAGCAGCGAATCGTTCTCTGCGAAGCTGTCGATCATGACGCGGGTGTACTGCAATGACACCTGCGGGCCAAAGGTCCACGGCCCGCTTTGCCAGTCGTAGCCTGTGCCCAACATCCCCTGTAGATTGTAGCCATTGA
This sequence comes from Verrucomicrobiota bacterium, assembly GCA_016235595.1. GTDB lineage: Bacteria > Verrucomicrobiota > Verrucomicrobiia > CAIQCK01 > CAIQCK01 > CAIQCK01. The sequence continues at coordinate 91,100 of JACRJX010000019.1, read as the reverse complement.
CGTTCGCGGTGGCCGAGCCACCCAATGCCGCGCGCCGCGTGTCGTAAATGTTGAGGCCACCGCCAAACATGCCTTCGACATGGAAGCCGTCCTTGAACCATGCCGTGTAGAGGTTGGCCTGACCACCGTTGACGCTGACGCGCCCGTCGCCTCCGATCTCGGAACTGCTGTTGGCGTAGCCCAGCGCCGCGCCAATGACGAGCTGGTCGAACGGATACGTCGTGCCGTCCATCAGCCGGTAGTCCGCGCCGACAGTGAAGCCGCCGCTGGCCACATGGTAACCGTTGGCGTTGTGGTCCCCTTGCACACCAACAAACTGTCCCGCGCCGCTGACGAACACGCCCCACGGGTTGTCCTCGTGCTGCCTGAACAACGGCTTGTTCTTGAAGACGCGGGTGTTGTCCGCCGACTCGCTCGAAGCCAGATGTGTGAGCGGCCCCGGCCCGCCACCGCCAGCCGGATCGTAGAAACCCATCCGGCCATCCACCGTGCCGCTCGGGTCGTAGAAGCTCAGCCCGCTGGAACTGAAACCGCTGCTGCCGGCGCGCACGTCACGCAACCGGGCCAACAGGTTGTAGCCCTGCACTTCCGCGCCGGCGAAGCCCATCGTGAACATCGAGATCAACTGGTGCGGCGAGATCTGGTCCAACGCCCCCGCCACCTGGGTTACTCCGCCAGGCAGATAGTCTATGTAATCCATCGCCGCCTTCGTTCGCGGATCGGTCGCCGTCGAGTCGAGGTTGCGGGCCACAGCTTGCTGGTTCGGCGTCACCGCATACGGCAGGAACGGCAGTTGCGTCCACTGCAAGGTCATTGTCGTCGCGCTGTAATTGAGGTTGGGCTGCAACAACGCGCTGGCCGGCGTCGCGCCGGTATAGAATGCCGTGCTGTCGAAAGTTGAATACGTCCCGGTCAAACCGCCTGCCGCCACCATCAACGCCACTGTATCGTCGCGTTTCGGTTGATAGGCGCCATACGGCACGATCTTCAACGTGCCGCCACTGACAGTCGCCGCACCCGTGACGTTGACCTGGTCGTAGTCAACCCCTGCCCCCGTCGTGCCACCCACCGCCATTTGCAGCGTGCCACCGCTCTGTGTGTAACTGCTGAAATTCATGATCAGCGGATCGGCTTTCAACAAACCGCCCGTCACCGTAACCTGACCGGAACCCAGCGCCCAAGAGTTCTTCAGCGACATCGTGCCACCGGCGATCAAGGTGCCGCCACTGTAGGAATTGGAGGAAAGCAGCACGAGCGTGCCCGGGCCATTTTCGATCAGGTTGCCCGTGCCGCTGATGGTGTTGGTGAGCGTCAAGGTGCCGGTGGGGTTGAAAACCAACGTGCCACTGTTTGCGACCGCGCCGGTGCCGATCGCGCCGCCGCCGGTCACGATCAACTCGCCACCTGCTCCGACCTCCGTCGCCCCGCTGAGGAGGTTGCCGTAGTTCAGGAACGTGCTGCTCGTGCCGACTCTGAAAGTGCCGCGAACATCCACCGTGGCGCCACTACCGACGACGAGCGTATTGCTGACGCCTGCCGCGCCGACCAGCAGGTTTCCCCGGGTCAACCAGAGCGAGTTGGTGCCGGCAACCACGACCAGGTTGCTGTTGGCATTGGCCGAGTTGCCGATAAAGCCGTTGACGCTCATCACCTGCGCGCCATTGGTGATCGTCAACCGGTTGAATGAACCGGCCTCGCCCACCGACAAGTCCGTGGTGTTGCTCCAAACCGTGCCCGCGCCGTTCACAGTGACCACGCCGAGCGCGCCCGCCACAGCGCCAACGATGGTAGTGCTGACGTTGCCAGCCACTTCGCTCACCACGTTGGTGCCGCCAAGGATGTTCCATGTCGCCGTCGCGCCCGCCGTCGCACCAATGATGAGATTGCTTCCCGTCGGAACGACGATCTGCGAACCGTTCAGCGTGTTCAGCGTGCCCGCGTTGAAGTCGAACACTGACTTCGTCGCTCCAGCGGTGTTGTTGGTCGCATAGAAATAATTGGCGGTGATCTGGCCGCCGTTGAACGACAAGGATCCGTTGCGCACTTCGAGCGTGCCGCCGGCCGTGGCATTGGTTGCGGTAAGATTCCCGCCGGCGAGCATCACAATCTGGTTGTTGGCAGACGCTGAATCGAATCCCACAACAATGTTCGTTGCCTTCACCGAGCCACCGCTGCTGATAGTCAGCCGGTTGCCGGAGCCGGCGTTGCCGACGTAGAGGTTGTTGGTGACATTCCACGCCGAGCCGCTGCCAGTCACCAACACCGCGTTGTCATCCCCACCGGCCAGATTCCCAATCACTCCACTACCGCTGAGCAACCGGCCTCCGTTGGTGATGACCAGACTGTTGCCGGTACTGTTGTCGCCAATTCTCGCCGCACCGTTGTTCAGGTCCAGTGTGCCGCCTGAGATGAAGACCGTGCCGGTTGCCCCGGCCACGCTGCCGAGAACCAGCAAGCCTCCCCCGCCGCCCGCTTGCACCACCACATTGCTGCCGCCGAGGATATTCCACGTCGCCGCCTGACCCGCCACGCCGCCGATCACCGCGGCCATGCCCGCCGGCGTCACAATCCGCGAGTCAGCTTTCGTCGTCAACGTGCCGCCGTTGAAATTGAACACCGAGTTGGTGGCGCCAAGCGTGTTGTTCGTGAGGTAGAAGTGATCCGCAAAGATGTTGCCGCCATCAAGCGTGAGCGTCCCCTTGAGCACATTGAGCGCACCGCTACCGGCGGCGTTGGTGGCGTAGAGGTTGCCGCCGGTGACAGTGACAGCATTGCCGGTAGCGGCCACGCTGTAGCCGATAACAAGGTTCGTGGCAACAACCGTGCCACTGTCGTTGACCAGCAGCCGGTTGAATGAGCCGGTCAAACCGACGTAGAGGCTGCCGCTGTTGCTCCACAGCGAACCAACGCCACTGACGAGCGCAAGATTGTTCGTGGCCGCGCCTTCCCTGCCGATGTAGCCCGTGCCGCTGAGCACCTGGCCGCCGTTGGTCACGATGAGGCTGTTGGAAACGCCCGCTTTGCCAACGACGAGATCGCTGCCGCTGTTGTTCCAGACCGAGCCGGTGCCGCCAACCAGTGCGCTGTTTCCGGAACCCACGACACCGATCGTTGCGCCCGTGCTGACCACCTGGCCGCCGTCTGCAATCACCAATCGGTTGAACGAACCCGTATAGCCCACGCTGAGGCCGGCGGTGTCCCATCTCGCCCCCGCGCCGCTGACTTCCACGGCGTTGCTGTTTGCAGTTGCCGCCAGGCCGATGGCACTCTCGCCACTGACGACCCGGGCGCCGAGCGTCACCATCATTGAGTTGCTCGAACCGGAAACGCCGACGTAAAGCTTGCTGTTGCTGCGCCAGACCGAGCCGGTGCCGGTCACGACCACGCTGTTCCCATAGGCGTTCGTCCCAACCCCGATGTAGGCATTGTTGTTCTCGACCCTGCCGCCGTCGCTCACCGTCAGCCGGTTCGACGAGCCGGCAAGGCCAATGTAAAGGTCACCGCTGTTGGTCCAGAGCGAGCCCGCGCCCGTTACCAACGCCGAGTTGTTAGTGGCCTGGGCGCCAAAGCCGACGTAGCCGTTGACGTTGACGACCTGCCCGCCGTTGCTGACGGTCAAACTGTTGCCAGAACCATTCTCATCAATGAACAAATTGCCACTGTTGTTCCAGACTGCGCCGGCACCGCTCACCACTGCGGCGTTGTTGCTCGCTCCAGCATCGTAGCCAACGTGGCCGTTGACATTGTTGACCCGGCCGCCATCGCTGATCGTCAGACGGTTGAAGGAACCCGTGGAACCAACGTAGAGGTCTCCACTGTTGTTCCAGACTGAACCCGTGCCCGTCACCGATGCCCAGTTGCCCGTCGCACTGCCGTTGAGACCGACGAAACCAGTGGTGTTGTAGATGACGCCACTGTTGTTGATGGTGAGGCCGTTGCCGCTGCCGCTGACGCCAACCGTCAGCCTGCTGCTGTTGCTCCAAACAGCGCCCGGGCCGGAAACAAGCACGGTGTTATTGCTGGCGCTGGCGTTGAGGCCCACCACGCCGTTATTGTTCACGACGAAGCCACCGTTACTGACGGTCATGCCGTTGCCGGAGCCACTGACGCCGACTGTCAAATCGCCGTTATTGGTCCATGCCGCGCCGGAGCCGGCCACCAACACGGTGTTGTTGTTGGCATTGCTGTCGAAGCCCACGAAGCCGTGGTTGTTCACGATCACACCACCGTCCTTGATGGTCAGGCGGTTGAAGGAACCGGTGACGCCAACCTGCAGGTTGCCGCCAATGCTCCACACCGAGCCTGTGCCAGTAACCAACGCCGAGTTGTTGCTCGCGCTGGCGGCATACCCGAGATAGGCCGGCCCACTCACCACCTGGCCGCCATTGCTGACAGTCAGACTATTGCCAGCGCCCGCGTAGCCCACCGCGAACTCACCGTTGTTCGTCCAGAGCGAGCCTGCGCCCGTCACCAACGCCCAGTTGTCGGAGGCGGTGGCGTCCCAACCGACATACCCCGCGCCGTTGACCACCTGGCCGCCGTCGCTGATGGTGAGACTGTTGCCGGAACCGGCGTAGCCGACGAGAAGAACCCGGTTGTTGGCGTTGCGCAGGAGCGAGTTGGTGCCTGTCACCACCACCGCGTTGTTGCTCGCACTCGCGTAGGCGCCAATGTAGGCCTCGCCATAGCGGTTGATGACCTGTGCCCCGTTGCTGACGATCAGGCTGTTGGCGGAGCCGTAGTAACCAACGCCAAGATGATAGTAGTTGCTCCAAGCCGAGCCGGCGCCGGTCACCACCACGGTGTTGCTGAACGCACTCGTGTTGTAGCCGATCCAGCCCGAACCGTTGGTGACCACCGCACCGTTGTTGATGATCAGGCTGTTGTTGCTGCCGCTCTGGCCGATATACAGAGCGCCCGCGTTGCCCCACAGCGAGTTCGTGCCGCTCACCACCACAACATTGTTACTGCCACTGGTGCCGATATGACCGGCCTCGTTCATCACCTGCCCGCCGTTGGTAATGATCAACGTGCCGCCACTGCCGAACCAGCCCACGTAGAGATCGTTGGTGTTGTTCCAAAGCGAGCCTGCGCCGGTGACCACCACGCTGTTATTGGTCGCCTTGCCATCGAAGCCAATGTAGCCGTAGCCGTTGACAACTTGTGCGCCATTGCTGATGACCAGACTGTTGCCCGAGCCATACTGGCCGACATACAGGCTCCGGCCGTTGCTCCAAACGGAACCGGTATCGGTCACAAGCACCGCGTTGTTGTTCGCGTTCGAATCGGCTCCAATGTAGCCAAAGGCGTTCATCACCCGCCCGCCGCTGCTAATCGTCAACTGGTTGGACGCACCCCTGAAGCCGACGTAGGCATCGCTGATGGAGTTCAAAACCGAACCCGTGCCCGTCACCAGCACAGAGTTGCTGTTGGCCCCAACACTGGTGCCGATCCCCAAAATAGCGCCGTTGAGCACCTGGCCGCCGTTGCTCACTGTCAGCGAGTTGCCCGAACCCTCGCCGCCCACCTGAATGTTACCCGCGTTGCTCCAAACCGAGCCGGAATCGTTTACGAATAGCCTGTTGTTGTTCGCGTTGGTTCCATTGCCAACGATGCCCTCACTGCTGATCACCACACCACCATTGTTGATCGTCAACTGGTTGTCCGATCCCATGGAACCCACAATCATGCCGTTTGCGTTGCTCCAAATCGAACCTGCCCCGCTCACCAACCCCATGTTGTTGTTGGCCACGGCGTTGGAACCGATGATGCCCGACCCGCCGGGCACAAGCACCATGCCTGCATTGGTCACGATCAGCGCGTTGAACGATCCGTTCGTCCCCACGATCATGTCGCCCGCCACATTCAGCGTCGTGCCATTAACTGTGTTGGTAACACCGTCCTCCGCCCAACCGCTCGGCGCGACACTGCACAACGCCATCACGACCGCAATGACACAAAGAAGCACGCGCCGCCACACACCTGCGGCTGCGAATCCCACGTGATGATCGCGGTCTTTCATACCCGTTCCTCTTGACTCTCCTCGGCACCGCCGAACCAACATCCAACTCTGTCGGGCTATTCTCCTTTGCGCCCGATACTACTTGGGGGAAACTCACGTCTCTGCCCGCAAGGCACAAGACTCCTCAATGGTTTCCCTGCAAGTGCGCTTCTACCTCACTAATACAAGTTGCTTCGTATCATATTACCCCAGTCCCTGTCCATCCCAACTCCACCCGCAGCCGAGTTTGTAGCCGCCGTCGTGAGACGGTGGACAGGGCGCGCCCTGTGAGCAGCGCGCCCCCCCCCCGACTCACGTCGGGGGCTGCCTGTGCAGACACCTGACGGTGCCATCATTCTCTGATTTTCACGCACCTCCCCTCCCCGCCTTGCCAAGACTTCGCGTTGCTGTTAGATAGATAGTCCATGCTTTTCAAAAAACTCACTGTGCTCGGCCCCGGTTTGCTCGGCGGCTCGATCGGGCTGGCGGCGCGCGCGCGGCAGATCGCCGCGCGGACGGTGCTTTGGGCGCGGCGGCCGGAGGCTTGTGACGAGGCGTTGGCGGCAGGCGCAGCCGACGCAGCGACGCTCGATATCAACGAAGCGGTGCGGGACGCGGACTTCGTGGTGCTCGCGACACCTGTCGGCGTGATGGGAGATCTCGCGGCCAGAATGGCGGCGTCTTTGAAGCCAGAGACGGTGGTGACGGATGTAGGGAGCGTGAAGTACCCGGTGGTCACGCAGCTCGATCATCTGCTGGCCGGCAAGGCCCGGTTTGTAGGCAGTCACCCGATGGCCGGCAGCGAACAGTCGGGCATCGCTGCAGCACGGAAGGAACTATTCGAGGGGAGCGTCTGCATCCTGACGCCGACGGAACAAACGAACGCCGAGGCATTGCAGCAGGTTTCAGAATTTTGGAAATCGCTGGGAGCGTCCGTCCGCACGCTGCCCCCGCTGGAACATGACGAGGTCGTGGCCCGCGTCAGTCACCTGCCCCATCTGGTTGCGGCAGCCCTGGTAAATGTGATCTGCTCCGACGGGCCGCGGCCGTTGGAATTCGCCGGCGGAGGCCTGCGCGACACCACGCGAATCGCCAGCAGTCTGCCCGACATGTGGCAGGAAATCTGCCTCACCAACCGCGACGAGGTCTGCCGCGCGCTGGAAGAATTCATTGGGCAACTCGAAGCCGTGCAGACCATGCTGCGCAACAAGGAAGACGTCAACCTCGCCGCCTTCCTCAAGCGCGCCAAGTTTTTCCGCGACGAGATGAAGTTTAGAAAATGAAATCTTCGCAGTCTGAGTCATCGGCCTCTCCCAAATCCGCCACACCCCCCGTCGTCATTGCCATTGACGGCACGAGTGGTTCCGGCAAGAGCACGATCGCCAAGGCGCTCGCGCGGCATTTTGGATTTGTCCACGTGGACACCGGCTCCATGTATCGCACGGTGACATGGCATTGCTTGCAACGCGGCGTGGACTGCAATGACACGCCGTCCATCCTGCGCGCGATACGCGAGATGAATGCCGACTTCCGGCTCTGCGACGGGCGAATCGTAATGTTTGCCGGCGGCGTCGATCCGGGCGAGGCGTTGCGCAGCGAAGCCGTCACACAGAATGTGTCGCTCGTGGCGCGTGTACCGGAGGTGCGGGCGCTGCTGGTGACGGAGCAACGCGCGCTGCTGCGGTTCGGCTCGCTCGTCATGGAAGGCCGCGACATCGGCTCGGTGGTGTTCCCGGACACGCCGTTCAAGTTCTACGTGGACGCCGACCCGGCTGTGCGCGCCGCCCGTCGCGCGGGCGACGGCTATGCGGACCAAGTCACGCGGCGCGACCAGCTCGACTCGACGCGAAAGGTGTCGCCGCTGGTGGTGCCGCCCGGCGCTTGCCTCGTGGACACCAGCAAGAACACACCACAGCAAACCACCGCGCTGGCGCTGGCAGAGTTGAAACGTCGCGGCCTATGACCACCGCAAACTCCACACCGATGCGCATGCGCCCGTGGTATCGCCTGGCAAAAACGACGGCACGACTGCTGTACGAAGCGCTCTTCAACTTCCGCATCCACGGAGCCGGGAACGTTCCGCCAAGTGGCGGGGTGCTGCTCGCCTGCAACCACGTCAGCTTCCTCGACCCGCACGCGGTGGGCGCGGGCTGTCCGCGCGAGGCATGCTTCCTGGCGCGCAAGACGCTTTTCGTTGGAAAACTGCAAAGCGCGTTGCTGCACAGTTGGAACGTCGTGCCGGTGGACCTGAGCGGAAAACCCGACATCACCGGGCTGAAAGCCATCATGAGCCGCCTCCGGCAAGGCTATGCAGTGACGCTGTTCCCCGAAGGCACGCGCTCGCACGACGGCGGCTTCCAGGAAGCAAAACCTGGCGTGGGCCTGCTGGTCGCCAAGGCTGGCGTGCCTGTGGTGCCCGTGCGGATGTTTGGCGCTTACGAAGTCTGGCCTCGCAACCAGAAGCTGCCGCGCCGCGGCCAGGTGGACATCGTGTTCGGCAAACCGGTGTATTACGATGCCATGATCGCGGAGGCGCGCGCGAAAGGCGGCGCGATGATGAAGGACCTCTATCAACGCATCGCCGACGACGTGATGGAACACATCAAGGCGTTGCGATTGGAGTGAGCCGCCCCTCCCCTCTGTTGTCACCTATAACCGCCGCGCCTTGAAGAGCGTCAGTTCCTCGTCCTTTCGTCCGAAGATGCGCTCGTGCTCCTCGATCACGTAACGGTCAGTCATTCCGCTGATGTAGTCGCACACGGCGCGGTGCAGGCCGATTTTCCCGATGCGTGCGCGGCTCTGACTGCCTAGAATGCGCGGCTGCTTCAGCGCTGCTTCGAACAACTCAGCCATGAGCACACACGCGCGCTTGTTCACATTCTCCACCGCCGCGTTGTAGTAGAGGTTGTGGTAAAGATAGTCACGCAGCAGAAGCGTGCGTTTGTGCAACGCAGGGCTATAAGCGATGAGCGGCTGCTCCCAACGCCGCACGTCGTCAGCACTGCGGACGCCGGCCTTCTCAACGAGACGGTTGGAGTGGGCAATGACATCCTCCACCTGCGCATTGATCAGGCAGCGAATCGCGAAATAACTGCGCCTCGTCGCGTCGTGGCGTGGGTGCTGTTTCGCAACGTGTTCGCTGATCTCCTGCCAAAGTTCGACCGTCGCCAGACCCTCTTCCGTCAGCAGCTTCGCGCCGAGACCGTCGTCGATGTCATGGCTGTAATAGGCGATCTCGTCGGCGGCGTTCGCGATCTGTGCCTCCAGCGATGGACTCTTGATCTCGAACCCGATGGCTTTGCCCGGCCGATCGAACCCCGTGACATGCTTTGCCAATCCCTCGCGCGTCTCATAGGTCAGGTTCAATCCGTCAAACTCGGGATACTTCTTTTCCAGTTCATCCACGATGCGCAGGCTCTGCTGGTTATGCTCGAAGCCGCCGTGCCCCGCCATGAGGTCGTTTAGCGTCCGCTCGCCGCTGTGGCCGAACGGCGAGTGGCCGAGGTCGTGCGCCAGCGCGATGGTCTCGGCAAGGTCTTCGTTGAGCCGCAACGCCCGGGCGATCGAGCGCGCGATGGCCGCCACTTCGATCGAGTGCGTCAGCCGCGTGCGAAAGTGGTCGCCGGTGCCATTGAGGAAAACCTGCGTCTTGTATTCCAGCCGGCGGAATGCCCGCGAGTGGATGACGCGGTCACGGTCGCGGGCAAACTCCGTGCGCAAATCGTGCGAAGACTCCTTGTGCATGCGCCCGCGGCTGTCGGCGCTCTTCTGCGCGTATGGCGCGAGGCTCTTCTGTTCCTGCTGCTCCTGTTGTTCCCGGCTGGTTAACACGCGGCTACTCTGTCAAACGAAGCCGCAAGCTTCAAGCGCGGTATTGCGCATCGCTGGCAGGCGCGCAAATAGGCTTGCAGACAACCGCCAAACGTGGCTAAGTGCGCACGATTCGGTGCGGGAGTAATTCAGTTGGTAGAATGCAAGCTTCCCAAGCTTGACGTCGCGGGTTCGAGTCCCGTCTCCCGCTCCAATCTCCCCCGCATAAATCCAGTGTCTTTCATCTCACCGGAGAAACTGAAACTGCCGCGGTATGGGCTAACAAGCTGTCCGCGCGTCAATGCCGCGCCCAATCCATCAGAACTGCCCAAGCCGCACTGCCTACACAATACAATTGACCACGACCAAAAGGCCCAAAACCACCAGATGAACAACGCCCACCCAGGTGTAATTCCGTGGCCTCTGGGGACGAGGATAATCAGGCGTGATTCCCGCTGCTACCATACGGTCGTAGAGATGCGGATGCGTCTCGTAATCGTCAGCATTCACTGCTGGCGTTTGATTCTCCTTATACATCCGCTCCAGAGCACGTGCATAAACTCCGCTATTCTCCACCTCCGCGCACGCCTTCTGATCCGCCCGTTTCTCCATCCTGAGCGAAAACCAATGCGTAAATCGAACAAGTGCGCTGACAGATAGAATTGGAACAATGATTCCGAATGCGGAGACTTCGAAAAACGGTTTGAGGAAGATCAGCGGAAAGGGGGTCAGAGAACTCAACAGTCGACATGCAAGGGCGCTTCTGGACTCCCGAAGGTGTGCCAACTCGTGGGCGCAAACGGCAGAAACCTCTTCTTCTGGGCAAATATCCAGAAGGCGCTGGCTAAAAGCCATCTCGCCTGTCGTTCGAAATGCATACGCCTGAGCCAACAGACCTTGTGAAACCCAGATATTTCGTGGTCGCGGTGTGCCCGTCTGTGCACACATCCGTTCCACCAACTCCCGTAATTCGCGACTTGCAGATGTAAGAAGTCCTATTGCGCGCAGACATTTCCGGTCCAAGCCCCACTGGAGGGCAAAATGAAAGGCCAGATACACCCCTGACACCCCGACAGTGGCCCACCCAAACGTTTTTGGCATCACCACGATCGCGGCGATCAGCGCGAACAAGGCCCCGTCCCCCACGCACCATGCGATTCCCACTTCAACCAACCACCCGCGAAACCGAACTTTTGGAAGCACTTCGTGATCACACGAGAATGTGCCAAGTGCCGTACCCAACAACGAAGCCAGCCCGTTGGGCAACCACCAACCTGCAGTCCCCGGCCACAAGAACCGGTGTATTTGATCCAGCAACAGTGGCATCACGAAAACACTAAGCGCCGCTGTGTTGCGTACTGGCCACAGCAGCCGTGCTCGCTCCGTCCAATGCTGATCAACCGCCCGCCGCCAAGAAACCAGACCCAGCCAGTTGGCCTGCCAACTTAGAATACACGCACACGCAAAATGAACGAAGAGACTAAGCAGAAGCACAGTGACTCCCGCTATGGCTCCATCTACAACCGCCGAATTCCCTCAAGTTGCAGGTACCTTTCCAATTGCGCACGCGTTCAGCGTTTCACGCCGCATAGGTAGGTAAACCACTGCGGCTTCAGTCCCGCCAGCGGACCTTTGAGCTTCTCCAATTCCGCCGCCGGGCCGTGGACCTCCACGCGCTGAATATCCGCCATCGTCATCAACGGCCCCAGCAACGCGCCGACATTGTCGAGGTGCGCCAGCAATCCCTCCGCACCCGCGTACGCCTCGCGACAGAAGACGACGTCGCCGTTGATCGTAAAATCATAGTAGAGATTCTTCGGCTCGGTCGCGGTCTTCTCGTTGAAGGCTGCAAGCGCGGCCTTGAATTCCTCCAGTTTGCCGGCGTGGACTTTGAAATACGGGTGGATGCTGACGACATTGGCGGGCTGGCTCATGGTTCAGGTTTCCTTTGTTGAATCGCGGTTCGAATAACAAGCGGACGGAATTTCAACTACCACGGCCGGGCGCCCTGAGGCAAGCCCGATGCCAGAAGAGCATTGCAGGCGGGCGCAACTCGACACACGCACCATTTGTTGAATCATGCGCGAATCGCACTCCGAAGCCCCCTCACCCAGCCCTCTCCCCATCCGATGGGGAGAGGGTGGCCGAAGGCCGGGTGAGGGGTTGCCTCGCGCATTTCTTTCTTGGCGCGTGTGCCGAGTTACGCCCATTGCAGGCTACTTCAGCTCCTGCAACAGCCGCACCGCTTCCTGCGCAAGCTGTTCGTCCGCACCGGGAAGATACGGGCTTGTTTTCACTTCATAGCCACCCTCATCGTAACTCCGTCTGGTTGGCACATAGCTGCCTGCGCCGTTGCAATGTGTGATGATGATCGTGTGCGGGAACGGCGAGGCGGTCTTGATGGCCTTGCCGATCTCGTTAAACACCTCGCCCCCAAGACCGACGAACGCCACATCGCCCACGCGCCCCACGGTGAGATTGAACGGCGAGAGTATGCGGGCGGTTTTGGTCTGCGTTGCTTCAATCGGCTTGCGGGGCAGGTCAACTGTTTTCATCGCCGTCCTGATAGGACCATCCGCATCGAGTTTCTGGATGCCGTTGGCTACGTTCACCACTTCTTCGCCAAGCAGCGTGCCCAGCAACACCGGCTCTGGAATCCAACTGTTGACCGTCTTGAACTCGGGCAACACACGGCACCACGGGTCAATGTCCCCCGACGCGCCCGCGAACGCCGGCGCCACCACACCGCCGCCAAGATGCTTTTCGACAAACTGCTCGGCAAGGCCATGAACATCACCGCTAACGATATAGTTCTTCGCCCCCAGCGAGGTGCTGTGTGTGGCGTAGTCAAAAAGGATGGCTGCGAGTTCGTCCTTATCCGCATGCGCGATCTTCAGCACCTGCACCTCGCGGTCTGTCAGGACGTTGGGATTCCGGCCCAGCTTGATCTGCGGCTTGCCGGCCTTGTCCATAAAGACCTCGCGGCGGTTCACGCCGACGGGCGACGACCCCGACCCGAAACCGATCCGCACCGGCGTCATGTGGAGCATCGCGTCGCAGACGACTCCCACCAACCGCTGCGTCAGCCATTCTGTGTATTCGATGTTGTTCGCGTGAGCCTCAGAGCCTTCGAGCGCCAGCGTCGGCGCGCTGTGCGTATGGATGCCGCACAGGAAAAGCTGCGACGGACTCAGCTGGCACTTCGCCAGAATCATCTTCCGCACCGCCTCGGCCGTCCCGCCGTAAAAACCAATGAGGTCCGTCGAGACCAGCACCAGGCGCGTGCCCGCGTGCCCAAACGCCACCGCCCGCGCCGACAACGGATCGTGGACGCCTTGTGACAGTCCCTTCCGCCCCCCATAGCCGGACAACGTCACTGGCTTCTTCGGCGTGATGTCCACGGTCGCAACGCCCACCCGCAGGACTTCATCCGTTCGTGCCGGCAGGCTCGTGACGAAAGCGAAGGCGCTGGCGCAAGAAAGTACCGCGACAATTCGGGAAGGAAACCAACGTGTGAGGGAGTTGTTCACGTTCATGTCGCGAGGATAAACCGCCCGCTCCTGCCAAGCAAGATTGCTGGCGCTGTCGCGGCGCTTTGTTCTATACTATCGCCATGAACAATCTTTCTTCCGATATCCGCCGCAGAGACTTCATTTCCATCCTTGGCACCGCAGCCGCCGCTTCCATTGTGGGCGGCGCTGCTCCGCTCGCACATGCCGCGCCGCGCAAGGGCCGGCTCCGCCAAGGCGTCTGCCTCGGCGTCTTCGGTGGCGCGAAGCTCGACTTCGAGGGCAAGTGCCGCGAGGCGGCGCGATTGGGCGCGGTCGCCATTGACCTGCAGGACCCGGACAAGTTTCCCATCCTGAAGAAATACGGGCTGATTCCGACAGAGGTTCGCGGCGGCAGCGGCATCAAGAAGGGCATCAACGACAAGAACAATCACGCGGAGATTGACGCCAAAATGCGCGAGGCCATCAAGGCCGCCGCCGAAGCGGGCGCGCCCAACGTCATCGTCCTGGCCGGCGACCGGCAAGGCCTCACCGACGAGCAGGGCATGGACAACTGCCTCCTCTTCCTCAACAACATCAAGAAGTTCGCGGAAGACAAGGGCGTGACCCTCAGCATGGAATTGCTCAACAGCAAGGTCAACCACCCCGGTTACATGTGCGACAAGACCGCTTGGGGCGTCGAGCTGTGCAAGCGCGTGAACTCGCCCCGATTCAAGCTGCTCTACGACATCTACCACATGCAAATCATGGAAGGTGACATCATCCGCACCATCCAGCAGAACATCCAATACTTCGATCACTTCCACACTGCCGGCAACCCCGGCCGCCACGAGTTCGACGATTCGCAAGAGATGAACTACGTCGGCATCTGCAAAGCCATCGCCGACCTCGGCTATCAGGGTATTCTCTCGCACGAGTATTCGCCCACCAAAGGCAAGGACCCGATCGAGACGCTGGACAAGATGATGCGCCTCTGCGAGGTGTAGCACCGAGAAGCCGGAAGCGGCAGTCCAGTTCGATCGCACTGAAGATGGTATTTCAGGTGCTGTAGTTTCTACAGCACTCCGAAGTCTTTGGTTCGATTGGAATCTGTACCCCGCCCCTCCAACACACCAAGGTTTCGCAGGAATATCCTGCCGTCAGGCTAGAAGATGAAGATCGCCGCTGCGAGGACGGTGGTCCACTGATTGTTGCCGACGGCGGACTGGGTGATGTTGGCAGTTCGGACGATCTTGCCGGAGATCTTGAAGACATCCTGCTTCTGGTCCCAGTCGGCATCTTCGTTGAACTCGACGCCGAGGGTGGAGGCAAGCATGGCGGCGGCGGCGTCCTCAGACATGTCGCCGGCAGTCTGGTCGTTGACGCCGTAGGCGTGGATCTCGCTCAGGTAGCCATACTCGTCCTCGTCGGCGGGCACAGCGACGCCGATGGAGGCGGCAATGAGACGGTGCGGTTCGTTGGTGGAAATGCGCGCGAGGACGGCGAAGGTGATCTGGCCGGGTTGGAGCAGCGCCTCGCCTTGTTTACGAGAGATGATCTTGCATCGCGGCGGGAGAATGGAACTGACGTGGACAAGGTTGCACATCTCGATGCCTGCGTCGCGCAGGGCCATCTCGAACGAACGCAGTTCGTGCTTGTGGGTGCCGACACCCTTGGTGAGAAACATCCTGGTTGGGACAAACTGCATGGTGGAGGTCAGTCCTGTTTATCTTTGTCGCTGTCGCCGAGTTGCTTCTCGATCTTCTTGACCCGCGCGAACAGTTCCGGCAACCGCACCTTGCACGCTTCGAGTTTCATCTCTTCGGCCGCAGGCCGCGCGACTGCGCCAAAAACCTTGCCCTTCGGCGGCACATCCTGATGAAGACCGCTCTTGGCCAGGGCAATGGCGCCGTCGCCAATGTTGAGGTGGTCCGCCAACCCCACCTGGCCCGCCAGAATCACTCCATCGCCGATCACACAAGAGCCACTGATGCCCACTTGCGAGCAAATGATCGTGTGCCGGCCAATCACGCAGTTGTGGCCGACCTGAACGAGGTTGTCTATCTTCGTGCCCCGTCCGATGAACGTCCGGTCGAATCGCGCCCGGTCAATGGTGGAGTTGGCGCCGATCTCGACATCGTCCTCGATCTCCACGATTCCAACCTGTGGAATCTTCTTGTGGCCTTGCGGGCCGCTATCGTAGCCAAAGCCGTCAGCACCAATGACGACGCCGGAGTGCATGATGACGCGGTTGCCGATGAGACAACGGTCGCGTATGACTACGTGGGGATAGATAAGGCACTGCTCGCCAACCTTCGTTCCGTGCCCGACATACACGTAGGCGCCAATCACAGTGCCGTCGCCAATCGCAGCGCCCGGCTCAATGACAGCATACGGCTGCACCGATACGCCCTTCCCCAGCGTGACATCCGGCGCGACCACGGCAGTGGGATGAACACCCGGCTCAAATTTCACTGCCGGCGGCGCGATGGCTTCCGCCAGGCGCTGGAAAGCCGCCGAAGGGTTGTCCACACGGATGAGCGTCTGCTGCAACGGCTCCGCCCAGTCGCGGCCGACTAGAATGACGGAGGCATGCGAAGCACGAGCCCGGGGCGCATAACTCGACCGGGCAAGAAACGTGACGTCGCCTTCGCCTGCAGCCAGGATGCTGCGGAGCCGCGTGACGACAACATTCCCATCGCCGACGAGTTCGCCGCCGACCAATTCCGAGATTTCGCGAGCGTTTTTTCGCACTGCGGTGTCCTATGGCGCGGGCGCAGGCGCGGGCGTGCGCGGCGTGGTGCTGGGGCTTGGCAATGTGGCCGGAGGCAGCATGCTGCTGGGAAGGCTGGCAGGTGCGTTGGCGTTCAGTTCCTTCAGCACCACATCCGTGAAATCCAGCTTCTCGTCGGCGTAAACCGCCATCGGGATGCCGGCGGCCGTGCCGAACCCGGACGAATCCACGATCACCGTATAGGCGCCATCGCGGCCTTTCTTGCGAACGGCGTCCAGAATCTCCTTCAAGATGGTGTCGTTCTGGCGGCGGCGGAGGTCGTTCAAATATTGCTGGCTGTTCTGTTCGAACTCCTTCACGGCCTCAAGCGACTTGCGCAGTTCAAGGACCTTGTCATTGACCGCCTTGGCTTTTTGCTCGCGTTTCTCCTGCGTCAACGCGGGATTGCTGGACTCCTCGCGCAACCTCTGAAACTCCTCGTTGAGTTTGTTGTAGTCGTTGACGCGTTGCTGGTGGTCCTTGCGGTAAGCGGCAACACTTTCGTCAAAACTGCGCTGCGCCGCCTTGGTCTTGTAGAATTCCTCGTAGAGTTTGCGCATCTCCACAGAGCCGATCTTGGCGCCCTGCGCAGACGCGGCTGGCGCAACCCAGCCGGCGGCAGCCACCGCCACGGCCACGATAAAGGTGAGGGTAAACCGGTGTGTTTTCATAGTGATGTCCGTCATGATGTTCTTAACAATGTATTGTTTCTTTTAGACTAAAACTGGTAGCCGATGTTGAAGTTAAATCGTCCGCCGCGCGAGTTGTAGTTGTCGGTCGTGATCGGAATGCCATAGTCGAACCGAATCGGACCGATGGGCAGATCAAGACGAACGCCGAAGCCGAAGTCGTCATTGTAGCCGCCAAAATTGTAATCGAAGGAACCCTGATTGACAAAGCCGATGTCATAGAACACGGCAAACCGGATTTTTTCAATGACCGGGATGGTGTATTCGATGGTGGCCCAACCGTAGGTGTTGCCACCCACCGGTTCGTCGGCATTGTTCGCATTGGGACCATTGCCAGGCGTGGTCAGGTTGCCGACCTTGGGCGACACGTCACGGAACCGGAAGCCGCGCAGGTTGTTCGGACCGCCCAGGAAGAAACGATTGAACAGCGGCACGTCCGTGCTGTCACCGTAGCTGTCCACGACACCGCTGCCGCCGGCAATCAACAACACATGCTTCTTGTCGAGTGTGGGCCAGGTGAGTGGAATCGGGAAGTATTGCTGGCTGCGCAGCTCCAGTTTGTAGATGTCGGTCTGGCCCTTGAGCGGCCCACCGGCGCCTTGCACCGAAAACTCGGTCTTGTTGCCTCGCGTCGTCAGGAACACGCTGTCGCGCGTATCGCGCGTGATGGTTCCCGTCACAGTGCTCTCGGAACGCTGGCCTTTCTCATCCTGAAACTCCTGCGGCGCCGTGCTCTCCACATCGGTGATGTCCACGATCTGATAGCCATACTGAATTCGACCGGAGATGAACGGCGCCAGTTCTTTCGTCAAATGCACATCAAAACCCGTTCTTTTTTCCGTGTAAATCGAACTGAGATACTGACTTTCCGTGCGGAAAATATCGAACCCCAGCGCCAGTCTCCGGTCCATAAACCACGGTTCGGTGAACGAAAGGATGTAATCCTGCCGCTGCGTGCCCATCTGAACGCGGAAACGCGCCTTCTGGCCGGCGCCGGTGAAGAACGGCGGGTTGAACAGGTCGAAGTTGCCCTGGCTGACCTCCGCGAATCCGACCAGTGAGTCCACGCTGGAGAAACCTGCGCCGAACACCAGCTGTCCGGTCCGTTGCTCCTCCACCTCCACCGCAAGGTCCTTGTGGCCGGGCACGTCCGTCGGTTCCGGAATCGTGTTGACCTTCGAGAAATAACCCATGTTCTCCAAGCGCTCCTTGCTGCGCTTGACCTTGACCATGTTGAACACGTCACCCGGCTTCACCGCCAGCTCGCGACGGATGACCTTGTCCTTGGTCTTGGTGTTGCCGCGGATGCTGATCTTGCTCAGATACGAGATATCGCCTTCGACGATCTCATAAACAATGTCCATCCGCCCCGTTTCGACGTTGGCTTGCTTGACTGGCACCACCTGCGCATCAATGTAGCCTTTGGCCCCATAGAAATCGCGGATCGCCTCAATATCCTTGTCGAGCGCCTTCGGCCCGAATGTCTTGCCCTCGGTCATCTTCAGTGCGCTACGGATGCCGGCGCTGGGGAAAAGCTGGTTGCCTTTGATGTCGAGGTGTCCCACCAGATACTTCTTGCCCTCAACGAGGGTCATTCGCACATACATCTGGCTGGGATTGACATGGTCAAACTTCACGTCCTTGATGACCATGTCTATGAAACCTTCGTTGCGGTAAAAATCGCGCAAGCTTTCCTGATCGTCCTGCCACTGCTCCTTCTTCATCACGTTGGTGCGCACAATCCATGACAACCACCACTTGCGCTTGGTCTTCATCTGCTTCTGCAACTTCGCCTTCGAGAAGTGATCGTTGCCAGTAAACGTGATGTCAATGATCGCCACGCGCGGACCTTCGGTGATATTGAAGGTCACCACACCCTGGCCGGTTTGCTGATCAATGCTGATGTCATAGCGGATCTTGGCCTCTTCGAAACCCGCCTTCTCGTAATAGTCCTCAACCTTTTTCTGCGCCAACACCACCTTGCGCTCGTCGAGCGGCTCGCCAACCTTCAGTTCCATCTCCTTGCGGACCTTGGACGCCTTGATCCTGTCGTTGCCCTTGATGAGGATCTCCTTGATCTTCGCCTTGCCCTGCACGGTGAACAACACCTTGACGCCGCCCTCCACGTCTTCCTGCGCAACGTGGACGTTGGTGAAAAAGCCGGTCGCATATAGATTGCGCACGTCCTGGCCGAGGGCGGTGCGCGTTGTCTGCTGGCCCGCCTTGGTCTGGACGTTTGCCAGAATGACGCTGTCGCTGATCGGCACCGGGCCGACGTGACGGATTTCTATCTCCTTGACGAGGAAACCCGGCTCCTGAGCCACCGACGGCAGCAACGCCGCCAGCCACAGCGCCAGGCAGGCTGTCACCAGATTGCGGCAGGCGATCTTCACATCGCCTCCTCTCTCGGTGTCATGGCGACGTCGCTCTCCTCGATGGCCGCGGAGAAAAACCGCGTGATGTCACGGCGGAACTGCAACGGAATCTTGCCTTGTGGCCCGTTACGGTTCTTGGCGACGATCAAAACCGCCTGAGTGATCTCCTCGGCCACCACTTCCTCATCCTTCCGTTCGTCTTTCGGCGCAATCAGCGCCACCACATCGGCATCCTGCTCGATCGCTCCCGATTCACGCAAGTCACTTAACCGCGGCTGGCCGCCTTCGCGTTTTTCGGCTTCGCGGTTGAGCTGCGACAGGACGATGACGGGAATACTCAGTTCCTTTGCCAGCGCCTTCAATCCGCCGGAGATCGCCGCGATCTCCTGCTGCCGGTTGTCGTAGTTGCCACGGCTGGGCGCACGCATCAACTGCAGATAATCCACCACCAGCAATTGGATGTCATGATTCATCTTCATGCGCCTCGCTTTGGCACGAAGCTCCATGATGGTGAGGTCGCCGGTATCATCAATCAAAATCTTTGCGTTACTAATCCTCCCGGCGGCATTGATCAACGATTTGTATTCCACGTCAGTGGAAAGGCCGCGCCGGATGCGGTTCATGCTGACCTCGCCCACCGAGCACATCATGCGGATGATGAGCTGAACCGCCGGCATTTCCAGGCTGAACACGCCGACCGGCATCGGATTGTCGGAATTCAGGATCGCAACGTGTTCGGCAATGTTCATCGCCAGCGAGGTCTTGCCCATCGAGGGACGGGCGGCGATGACGATCATGCTGCCGCGCTGCAATCCATCCGTGCACTTGTCCAGTTCGGTGAAACCCGTGCCAATACCCCGCAGCTTGCCTTTGTGCTTCAGGATGTCTTCGATCTCGCGGACGGCTTCATGAACAACCTCCTGGCTGCTCACGACACCATGGGCGCTCTTCTCCTGCGCGATGTTGAAGACGAGTTGTTCGACGTGATCGATAAACGTGTCCACACCCTCGTCGAGCGTGTCATAACTCTCCGACACTATTTGCGTGCCGGCTTCAATCAGTTGGCGCAAGCGATACCGCTGGCGGACGATGTTGAGGTAGAACTCCAGATTCCCCGCCGTCGGCACCGCGTTGGACAACTGCGTGATTGCCGCTGCGCCGCCGACACGCTCCAGTTGGTTGCGACCCGCCAGCTTTTGCGTGACGGTCATCAGATCCACCGGCTCGTGCTTGTCCTGCATGTCCACGAGCGTGCGGTAGATCAGCCCGTGGTTCTCGTTGTAGAAGAACTCCCCACCGCGCGTCTCGGGGTCCTTCGAGGCGAACTTCTCGATGCACTCGCTGACAGCCAGCGGATTCAGCAGCAACGATCCCAACAGGCAACGCTCCGCCTCATCGCTGTGGGGCAACGAACGTCCCATGTCGGCCCCCGAAAACGGCGTCACCTTGGTGGCTGCCTGGCTCACAAATCGGTCAATTCTTCTTCTTCCCGCCGCCCTTCTTGGCCGCAGGCTTCTCCTCCGCCGGTTCAGCGGCCTTGGAAGAAGCTTCGGTGCGCGGCTTCCGGGCGCGCGGCGCCTTGGCAGCAGCTTCCGCGGCTTGCGCTTCCTCAGTGCCCGGCGCGGTCTTGCTGACGATGGAGAACTTCAGATTGGCGGTGACTTCCGCATGCAGCTTCACTTCCACGTCGAACGTCCCGAGCGCGTGGATAGGATGTTTGAGTTCGAACTTGCGGTGGTCAATCTCGAAGCCTTCCTTGGTCAGCGCCTCGGTGAGATGGTGCGTCGTCACCGCGCCGAAGAGCTTGCCACCGGGGCCGGTCGCCACCGGGATGGAAAGCGTCAGCTTCGACAGTTTTTCGGCCAGTTCGCGAACCGTCGCGAGCTCCGCCGCTTCGCGCTCGGTGCGCCGCTTTTTGAGCTCCGCCAGTTGGCGCACATTGGCGCGCGTGGCGGGCGTGGCGAGGCGCTGCGGCAACAGGTAGTTGCGCGCGTAGCCGTTGGCCACGGTCACCTTGTCGCCCTCGGCACCGAGGTCTTTGACTTGCTTGAGAAGAATCACGTCAGTTGTCATACAAATCCGTGGATAAAAATGGGTTCGGCGTGGCGTGGGTTAGCGCACGAGAAGCATCACGCGGGCGCGTTTGATGGCCCGCGTAATCTCGCGCTGGTGTTTGGCGCAGGCTCCGCTCGAATGCCGGCTGACGATCTTGCCGCGCTCGGTGATGAACCGCTTCAGCAGCTCCGGCTGTTTGTAGTCCACCTGCACCTGATCTTCACACAGTTTGCACTTTCGCTTCGGCATCTCGCTCATGCGAGGCCGGGTCGAATCTCTCCGCTTTGTTTCCCGTTGGTTTGCCATAAAGTCCGTCTCAGTTCTTTTCGTTAGGTCGTCTTCAATTCCAAAAACACTAGAAGGGGATGTCGTCCTTCTCCCTGCCAGCGGCCGGCGCTTCCGGCGCCGTGTCAACCGCCGGCGGCTCCGCAGGCGCCCGCTCGGCGCGCTCCGGCGCCGGGCCGCCCTCGCGGAACTCCTGCCCGCCACCGCGCTGGCCGCTGCCCAGAAACACCACGCGATCAGCCACGACGCGAATCTTGCTCCGCTTTTCTCCCTTGTCGCTCTCCCAGCGATCCTGCTGCAAACGGCCTTCCACCAGCGCAGGGCGTCCTTTGCTGAGATACTGCGCCGCCGTTTCCGCCTGCCGGCCCCACACAACAATGTCGAAATAGGAAACTTCTTCCTTCTGCTCGCCGCCTTCGTTGCTGTAAACGCGGTTGACGGCTATCGCAAACTCCGTGACCGCCGTGCCCTTGGGCGTATAGCGCCGCTCGGGATCACGCGTCAGATTTCCCATCAGAATGACTTTGTTGAACGACGCCATAGGACTCCTCTCAAGCCGCGGCGGTTTCCTTCGCCTCGGCTTTCTTTTCGACTGCTTCCAGGAACATGACGCGGAACACCGTTTCGTTCAACGCCAGTTTCGCGCGCAAAGGCGCAATGGCCGCCGCGGGCGCGTCGAAGACGAAATTGACATAGTAGCCTGAAGACTGTTTGCGAGTCGCCCGCGCAAACGTCCGCTTATCCATCTTCTGGACAGCTTTCACTTTCGCGCCGGCCGATTCCAGCTCCTTCTTCAACGCTTCAATCAAGTCGGGCGCCGCGTCGTCCTTGCCACCCGTATTGATCACAAATAATGCTTCGTAATGATTCACTTGACTCTTCCTTTCACATCCAGCTGCCGCGCTCTCATGGCACAACGGTCAACCGTTAAACTCGTTCATCGCGGCTTCCATGCCGCGTTCGATGGCACACGCCACCGCTTCCGCTGCGCGGGCGACGGTTTCGTCCACCGCCGCCTGTTCCTCTTTGCGAAACTTGCTCAGCACAAAATCCACCAGCGCGTTTTCCGGCGCGCCTTCGCTCCGCCGCATCGGCCGGCCGATGCCCACCCGCACTCGCGGGAACTGCTCGGAACCGGCTGTCTCGACGATGCTCTTCAGCCCGTTGTGGCCGCCACTGCTGCCTTTCAGCCGCAGCCGCAACCGGCCCACGTCCAAGTCCGCATCATCGGTCACCACCAGCATCTGTTCCAGCGCGAACTTGTGCCAGTGTAACAACGCCACACACGCGCGACCGCTCAAATTCATGAAGGTCACCGGCTTGGCAAGAACAACCTTCCTGCCCGCCCAATGCGCTTCCGCAATCTCGGCCTCGAACTTCGCAGACCGTTGCCATCGGGTGCCGCCTTCGCTCGCCAGCTTCTCCACGACCCGGTAACCGACGTTGTGCCGGGTCTCGGCGTATTCGCGGCCCGGGTTGCCAAGTCCAACCACCAACCGGATGTCGTCCATGGCCACACCAGAGCGCGCCACGGCGCGTTATTTCTTCTTCGCCTCGGGCTTGGCGGCTTTCGCTTCAGGCTTGCCCGCCTTCGCCTCGGGCTTGGCTGCCTCGCCTTTCCCGGCCTCGGCTTTGCCTTTGGGTTTCTCGCCTTTGCCTTCCTCGGCAGCGCCTTCCTCGCCTTCAGCTTTCTTCGCCGTGATGACCTCCGGCTCCGCAGCGGCGCCTTCAACCGGCGCGACGGCCTCTTCCTCAACCTGCGGCGCAACCACGATGAACACCGGCAAGTCTTTGCGATCGAGCGCTTCGACGCCGGCGGGCAACTTGACCCCGTCAACTTTGATCGCCTGGCCGATCTCCATCTTGGTAACGTCCACAGTGATCTGCTCCGGCAAATCCTTCGGCAAGCAACGCACGCGCAGATAGCGCATCGCGTGTTCGAGCACGCCGCCGCTGGTCTTTACGCCGGCAGCCTCACCCACCGGATGCACCGGCACGTTGGCAGTGAATTTCTCGTCGCTCTTCAGCTCGTGGAAGTCCACGTGCAACACCTTGTCCGTCAAATGATCATGCTGCACATCCTGAACCATCGCCAACCGCTTGTCCGCGGCAGCGCCACCCGCGAGTTCCAATTCCACCAGCACGTTTTCACTTGTGGAACTGTGCAACGCCTTCTCCAAATCCTTGCCGGCCACCTCCACACTCAACGGCTTCGTGTGGGCGCCATAGACCACGCCCGGCACGACGCCGGTGGCGCGCAGTTTCTTGACCTCGCCCCGACGGGTGGTCTTCCGATAATTTGCTTTCAATGCGACTAGCTGCATTCGTGCACTCCCTTACAGTTTTTCCGCGTTATTGATTTCAAAAAGTGAACTCACCGACTCGGCGTTGTGAACGCGCAGAATACCTTCACCCAACAAGCCCGCCACATTCAACGCGGTCAGTTTGAAATTCGGTACCTCGCGCGGCGGCACCGAGTTCGTCGTGATCAATTCATCGATGTCCGACTTCTGCAACCGCTCCACAGCCTTCTCGTTCAGAATCGTGTGCGACACGCCGGCCAGAATCCGTTTGGCGCCCTGTTTCTTAAGAATTCGCGCCGCGGCCGTCAACGTCCCGGCCGTCTCCGTCATGTCGTCCACGAGCAACACGTTCTTGCCCTCCACCTCGCCGACCACATACAGCGCCTCCACTTCCTCGCCCGACACGCGCCGCTTGGCCACAATCGCCAGTTCCGCGCGCAGCATCTGGGCGTAGGAATACGCCATCTTCATCCCGCCCACGTCCGGTGACACCACCACCAGGTCCGGCAGGTTCATTTCCTTCAGATGCTTGTAAAGCACAGGCGCTGCGTAGAGATGATCCACCGGAACATCGAAGAAACCCTGAATCTGCTGCGCGTGCAAGTCCATCGTCAACACCCGGTCCGCGCCGGCCGTCGTCAGCAGGTTTGCGATCAACTTCGCCGTGATGGGCACCCGCGGCTGGTCCTTGCGGTCCTGCCGTGCGTAGCCAAAGAACGGAATCACCGCCGTGATCCGTGTCGCGCTGGCCCGCCGTGCCGCGTCAATCAGGATCAGCAATTCCATGATATGCTGGTTCGTCGGCGGACAGGTGCTCTGGACGATGTAAACATCCCGGCCGCGGATGTTTTCGTTGATCTTCACCATCGTTTCCCCGTCCGGGAACGAGCTCACGGTGGCATCGCCGAGCGGCAAACCGCAATATTCGGCGATGGCCTGTGCGAGAGGCCTGTTTGAATTACCGCTAAAAACCTTCATTTCCGACAAATCGTTCACCGCAACACCGTGAAAAAGAAAGAAGCGCGTCATGGCTTCGCGCTCCTGTTCAACCGTGAATCACTTCAACGCCATTTAGGTCCAGTCAACAGCGCGGCGAAGAATACTGAAAGACCTAGGGGAAGCAAGCGGTTTTTTGCAGACTCATCAGTGTTCCTGCCCTCCCCCAGACCCATCCGGTTGTTTTCCGCGCTTGTTGCCGGAAACGACTCCGTGTAGCATCCGCGCCCGCTGGGAGAGTTCAATGGGCATGGAGCAGGCAATTCGGCACTCGCGTGATCGGTCGCGGCCCTTCGGGAGCCGAACCATGTCCGTAAATTCTCCAGGCTCGCCGGCTTCGCGGTCGCCGTTTGCGCCAATACGCATGAAACGCGCGCGCGGCACCCGGTAGTCGTTGCTGAAAACGTAACAAAACAATGAAGCGAGAAATCGGAAACCCGATGAGCAACACACAGAAAATCCCCTTCGTCGACCTGGCAACCCAATATCGCGGCATCGCCGACGAGATCCACGCCGCCATCGAGCCGGTGATGGCCGCGTCGCGGTTCATCCTCGGCCTGGAGGTAAAACAGTTCGAACAGGAGTTCGCGACATATTGCGGGACGCAGCACTGTGTGGGCGTTGCCAACGGCACTGACGCGCTCTACCTATCCCTCTGCGCGTTCGGCATCGGCCCCGGTGACGAGGTCATCACACAAACCAACACTTTTATTGCCACGCCGTTGTCCATCTCCTACACCGGAGCGCGACCGGTGCTGGTGGACTGCGATCCCCTCACCTACCAGATTGACGTCAAGCAGGTCGAAGCCGCCATCACACCGCGTACCAAGGCGATCATCCCCGTCCACCTCTACGGCCAGCCGGCGGACATGGACGCGATCCTGGCCATTGCCAAACGCCATAACCTGCGCGTCATCGAGGATGCCTGCCAGTCGCACGGCGCGGAGTATCGCGGGAAACGCGTCGGCACGTTCGGCGACGCGGCAGCGTTCAGCTTTTATCCCGGCAAAAACCTCGGCGCTTACGGCGATGGCGGCGCGATCACGACCAACAGCGAGACCCTCGCGGTCAAGCTGCGCGCCATGCGCGAATACGGCCAAGCCGCCAAATACCACCACGACTTCCGAGGTTTCAACAGCCGCCTCGACACCATCCAAGCCGCCATCCTGCGAGTGAAGCTGAAGCACCTCCCCGATTGGACTGCCGCACGCCAGCGCGCCGCTGCTGCTTACGCCACTGCCCTGCAAGCCATCGGCGTTCAGCCACCACGCCAGGTCAGCTACGGCACGCATGTCTGGCATCTCTACATCATCCAGGTCGCCAATCGCGCCAAAGTCCAGGAACAACTCAGCGCGGCAGGCGTCGCCACGGGCATTCACTATCCCATCCCAGTTCACCTCCAGAAGGCCTACGCCGACCTCGGCTACAAGCGCGGGGCGTTCCCGGTGACGGAAGCCGCCGCCGACCGAATCCTCTCGCTGCCGATGTTCCCGGAACTGACGCAGGAGCAGGTGGACTACGTCGCGAAGAACTTGAAGAGTTCCATTTGAGCCGCGCCGGCGGATATCAACGCAAAGGCGCTGTGCATGCAAAGAGCTGTTGAGGCTCTGCGTCCCCTTTCCGCCGCTTCAATGCCTCTCGCCCGCATCCGCGTGCGACGCAAAGCGCGCCAGACTGATCGCCTTCGCCGTCCAGAGCAGCGCCGCTGTCACACACACCGGCGCCATCCCCACCGCCACCAGCCACGGTCCAAAACCATTCAACATCATGTCCACCGACATGCGCATGCCTATCCCCTCCCGCATCGCGACACTCCAACTCCCCACGGCACACGCGCCCACCGTAAACGACAACGTCGAATAGCAGAACAACTCGCTCCCACGCGCCAGCCCCGCTAGCAGCCGGTCGTCAAAAACATCCCCCAACTGATATGCGAGCCGGTTCACGTTGCAGACGAACACCGCACTGCTCAGGTTGAAGAGAATGAAATTGAACATGAGATAGTCCACCGAAGGCTCGCGATGCCACAAGTAGACGAACGGCGATAGAAAACACATGCATATCGCCGCCCAGAAACAGCGTTTCGTGGCAGTGCACCATGCCCCGCCGAGCGTCGTCACCCGTCGCAACGAAGCCGCGCCGAACCATAACAACGCACCCGCCAGCGGCATTCCCATCAGATGCCGCCCCAACAACGCCGACAGTGGCGAAATCTGGTTCATCGCCACGCAAGCCACGCCGCACACCAAACCCGCCAGCACAAACGCCAGCCCGCGCACGAGGCAGATCATCTCACGTCCCGAAAACTTCGGTGATTCTATCACGATGATGGAACACTACAACCCGCCGATTCGAAATTGGAGGGGAAAAGGTGTCCGTCCTCCCGTGGAACGCAACTCAAAGAGCCCCTAACTTGACAGTGCCCCGACGCGGTCTATACTTCACCCAACAAAAGCCCACCGGCCAAGAGGCCGCGGGCGTTTATTTTATGCAACGCGAGGAATCTTCATCGTCCGACGAACCGCCGTCGGGTGAGTCGTTGTCGAAAACTTTCATCTCACCCGGCAAAGGCCACTGGCGCGATGTGCGCGACGAGGATTGGAACAACTACCGCTGGCAGCTCCAACACCGGCTGACCAACCTGAACCAGATCAGCGCCTTGATGCAGCTCACCCCCGAGGAGGAGGCTGGCTTCAAGCTTTCCGGCCACAAGCTCGCCACGGCGATCACACCGTATTTTTTCAACCTCGTCGAAGCCGACGACCCCGGCGGACCGATCCGACGCCAAGTCATTCCGCGCATCGAGGAAACGCACACGGCATCCTGGGAAATGGCCGATCCGTGCGGCGAGGAGAGCCACTCGCCCGTGCCCGGCCTCGTCCATCGTTATCCCGACCGAGTGCTGCTGCTGGTCACGGATCGTTGCGCGACCTATTGCCGCTACTGCACGCGCTCACGACTCGTCAGCGGCGCCAGCGATTACGATTTCCATCCGAAGATCGAGCAGGCGCTGGCCTATATCCGTGAGCACCGGGAAGTGCGCGACGTGCTCATCAGCGGCGGCGACCCGTTGCTGCTCAGCGACGAGAAGCTGGACTGGCTGCTTGGCCGGATCCGCGCCATCAGCCACGTGGAACTTGTTCGCATCGGCTCGCGCATCCCGGTGTTTTTGCCGCAGCGCATCACGCCGGAGCTTTGTGCCATGCTCCGGCGGCATCAACCGCTCTGGATGAGCATCCACAGCAACCACCCGCGTGAATGCACGCCGGAGATGAAGACCGCCTGCGAACGCCTCTCCGATGCCGGCATCCCGCTCGGCAACCAGAGCGTCCTGCTCCGCGGCGTCAACGACGACCCGGCCACCATGAAGGCCCTCCTGCAGAAGCTGCTCATGATGCGCGTGCGCCCCTACTACATCTACCAATGTGACCTGATCGCCGGCTCCTCTCACTTGCGCAGCAGCGTCAGCCGCGGGCTGGAGATCATGCAATCGTTGCGGGGCCACACGACCGGCTATGCGGTGCCTCAATACGTTATTGATGCTCCCGGCGGCGGCGGCAAGGTGCCTGTCAGTCCCGAATACGTCGTCTATCGCGACGAGGAGCGCGTTATCTTCCGCAACTATGAGGGCAAGATCTTCGAGTATCCCGAAGCCCTGCCAGAAACCTCGCTCCAGCCCGCCAAAGCGCGCCAAGCTGAAGTGGTGTAGCCGCGAGCTTGATGCGCCGGGCAGGCGGCGATTCAGACTTGCGCGAAGTGAATGGTTGGCGTGAGACTCCCGTGTCAGCTAGCGCCGCCATGAAATCATTTATTCTCCGCCCTCTTCTCGCGACGCTGCTGTTGGCGTCTCTCTCCTCGTGGGCCGGTGACAAGACGCCATCCGATTACGTCAACCCGCTCATAGACACTCACAAGTCCCGCTGGTTCTACTTCTCCTCGGCGTGCCGGCCGTTCGGCATGGTCAATCTCAGTCCCGACACGCGCACGGGCGGCGACTGGATGAACGGCTATATCCACGCCACGAACACGATCCGTTGTTTCAGCCACATCCACGGCTGGCAGATCTATGGCATTGCTGTGCTGCCCATCACCGGCACGATGCGCGGCCACCTCGGCATGGACACATATCAGGCGGAGTTCTCGCATGACGACGAAATCGTGCGCGCCGGCTACCACAAGGTTGTGCTCAGGAATTACGGCGTGACAGCGGAACTGACCTCCACGACGCGCGTCGGTTTCCACCGCTACACGTTCCCGACCGGGAAGGAAGCGCATGTTCTCTTCGACACCGGCGCAACGCTACTGGCACCGATCACGACGAGCGAAGTCCGCCGCATCAGCAATCGTGAGCTGGCCGGCTCCGCGGTGATGGAACCGACACCACGGCGGCCAAAGCCGTTCACGGTTTATTTCGTCGCGCAGTTCAGCGAACCGTTTGTAAAATTCGGCGGCTGGCGGGACAAGACACTGCTGCCGGCGAGCGAGGCCGTTTCGGGCAGAAACGCAGGCGCATTTGTCAGCTTCGCCACACCATCGAAGGGGCCGGTGTTGCTGAAGGTTACCCTTTCCTATACGAGCATCGAAAACGCCCGCCGCAACCTCGACGCCGAGCTGCCGCATTGGGATTTCGACCGCGTCGTAAGCGAATCGCGCGACGATTGGAACCACTGGCTCAGCCGCATCGAGGTGGCCGGTGGCACCGAGGCGCAAAAGACGAAGTTCTACACCGACCTTTGGCACGCGTTGTTGGGTCGGCGCATCGTCAGCGATGCCGACGGCAGCTACTGCGACATGACCGGCGGGACCCCCGTCGTCCGGCGCGCGAGCAACCCGAAGTTTCCGCACTACAATTTCGACGCGCTCTGGGGCACTTATTGGTCGCTCAACATCCTCTGGTCGTTCGCGTATCCCGACGTGATGGATGGCTTCTGCAACACGATGGTGGACATGTATCGCAACGGCGGCCTCATTCCGCGCGGACCGAGCGGTGGCAACTACACTTTCGTCATGATCGGAGACCCGGCCGCGCCGTTCTTCGCCGCCGCCTACAACAAAGGCATCCGCAACTACGATGCCGCGGCCGCCTACGAGGGTCTCAGGAAGAACTCGTTGCCCGGCGGCATCCGCGATCACGCCGGCTACGAACACAATCATGATGCGTGCGGCGGCGGCATGAAATACTACGTCGAGCGCGGATACGTGCCGGAAAAGATCGAAGGCAAGGGCATCCACAAAGACGGCTGCGCGATGACGCTCGAATACGCCCATCAGGACTGGTGTCTCGCGCAGTTCGCGAAGGCACTCGGTCGCCACGACGACGTGGCGTGGCTGCTCAACCGCTCGCAGAATTACACCCACGTCTGGGACGCCAGCGTGCAGTTCATGCGACCGCGCCAGAAAGATGGCTCGTGGCTGCCGGATTTCGAGCCGGTCGGCAAGAAAGCCTCGCGCGGCTTCTGCGAGGCGAACTCAGCGATCTACACGCACTTCGTCCCGCACGACGTGCCGGGCCTGGTGCGGCTCTTCGGCGGGCCGGAGAAATACTGTGCCGCGCTCAACCGCCAGTTCGAGAAATCAACGTCCACCCATTTCCTCGCCGAACACGGCAAGCATGAGATGATGTGGGTGGACTACGACAATCAGCCCGCGACGGCGATGGCGCACATGTTCAACCTGGCCGGCGCACCGTGGCTGAGCCAGAAGTGGGTGCGCGAGGTGAAAGAGAAAACCTTCGGCGACGTCACACCCATGGGTGGCTACAACGGCGACGAGGACCAGGGCCAGATGGGCGCGCTCGGCGCGTTGATGGCCATCGGTCTCTTTGACGTGGAAGGCGGCGCGTCGGTCAAACCAACCTACCAGATCACCAGCCCACTGTTTGACCGCGTGACAATCCACCTTAATCGCTCTTATTTTCCCGGCGGGACTTTCGAGATCATCGCGCGCAACAATTCTCCGAAGAATATCTACATCCAGTCGGCAAAACTCAACGGTCGGGCGCTGACGAAGTGTTGGTTCGACCACACCGCGCTGGCCGCCGGCGGCACTTTGGAGATCGTGCTGGGACCGGAGCCAAACCGCAACTGGGGCGCAGCAGTCTACCCTGCCCAATGAGCCGCTTGGCCGACGATGGTCGCGACCGCCGCGCAATGCATGAGCGTTTGTGCTGGCGTCGGCTGTCCGCGCGGCTACGATGCCGTTGAAGATTGAACACCGTCATGATCAACGGCACACCAGCAAAACCGCGATCACTTTTTCGGAAATCATGTTTTGCTCTCCACACGCTGATGCCGGCAACTCCCAACCTTCCATTCGTGCACACCATGAAACAAACCGCAGCCATTCTCCTTATTTGCTTCGCGCCCTATCTGAGTGCGGGCGCCGCCGCCGAAAACTGGCCTCGTTTCCGCGGTCCGACCGGCACCGGCCATTACGTCGGAACGGCCCTGCCAACCCAGTGGGGCCCCAAAGACATTCTGTGGCGCGTGGCGTTGAAAGGCGAGGGACACTCTTCCGTCGTCAACTGGGGACACCGCATCTTCCTCACTGCCGCCGCCGACCAGGGGCGCACCCGCTTCGTGTTCGCCTTCGACGCACGCGACGGACGCCTCATTTGGGAGAAAACCATCTCGTGTGATTCACCCGAGAAAACGCACAGCATGAACAGCTTCGCCACACCCACCTGTGCCACTGACGGTGAACGCGTTGTCGCTTTTTTCGATCGGGCCGGCATCCACTGCTTTGACCTCGACGGCAAACCACTTTGGTCACAATCACTCGGCGAATTTCCCGGACCGTGGGGTATCGCCGCTTCTCCAATCTTCGCCGGCGATCGCGTGATCCAGAACTGCGACACAAAGGGCGCCTCTTGCCTCGTGGCGCTCGACAAAAGAACAGGCAAGATCCTCTGGCGCACTTCACGCGGCGAGAAACCGATGGGAGGCTGGAGCACGCCCATCGAGATCCGCACGAGCGAGCGCTCTGAGGTGGTCATTAATAGTGAACAAGGGCTCGACGCCTACGACCCTGTCACCGGCAAGCGACTCTGGAACTGCCGGGGATTCAACGGCCGCGGAGAACCCATGCCGGAATTCGCCCAAGGGTTGCTTTTCGTCGTCAACGGCAAAGTCGGCGATGTTTACGCGGTCCGGCCGGGCGGATCGGGCGATGTGAGCGACACCCACCGTGTCTGGCACACTCCCCGCCCCAAGGTTCGGGACATCTCCTCGCCCATCGTCGTCGGCGATTATCTGTTCGCCATAGATATGAAGGGCAGCGCCACAACCTATGACTGCCGTTCTGGAAAGGTCCTTTGGTCAGAGCGTATTCCTGGCGCCTTCAGCGCGTCGCCCATCGAGGCTGGCGGCCTCATCTACATCAACAACGAAGCCGGCGAAACCCTCGTCATCCGGCCCGGCCCCAAACTCGACGTTGTCGCTCGCAACTCCCTTGGCGACCTCGGCAAGGAACTGTTCCGTGCCTCGCCCGTCCCTATCGGCGGCCGGATCTTTCTCCGCTCGAACCGCGCGCTCTACTGCGTAGGCGCGAAGTGAGGATGTTATTTCGTCACGCGCAACCCGTGTTTGGTCACTTCGCGCTTGCGAAACGGTTCGGCTCTGTTAGTTTTCGAGTTTTAACTTTTTCATCAAACTTAACGTGCTTACAAAACTGCAAACACAGACTGAGCGCCGCACCAAGCGATTGATTGCCTGGTCAACGCTGCGGTCTCTATCCGGCGTCCGTGCTGCCACCGTATTCATCGCTGTATCGTTGTTTCTGACAGCCTCCCTTCACGGCCTCTGCCAGATGGGCGTCCTGCCCGTCGCCGACCCGTTGTCTGCAACCACAGCCACTATCAAGCGACCTTCTGTTTTCTATGCGAATCCAGGCCCGTGGGGGAAGCTGAGGTGCTTTTACATCTTCTTGGAAGCGCCCATGGAAATGGTAGAAACCTTCCCGCTGCCTTCTTCAAAACCCCGCTGGAGCTTTCCTGAATCAGAGCTTCCGAAACTGCCCGACCTTTTCAAGAGCGCTGGATTGCCGGAAAAGTTTGTTGCGGCTCTTCTGGATCCGCGAAATTGCGCCGCAGAAGACGGGCTGCTGCATCTCTTTCCGACCGTGGCCGACGTGGAGGCCATGACCCCCATGATGCGCGACGTAATCTATCCGCAACTCGCAAAATGCCCAGCCAACGAGTTCTACTGCCATCCTGTCCGGATCTTAACGGACACGGTGGAGGAGTGGTTCCAATCCGCCAATCTGCGCCCTGAACTGATCGCCAAGATTCGCCAGCTGAGTTATCGCAAGTTAAACTGCCTGGTCTTCAGCGACCTCTCGGTCATGATGAACTATGCGACCTCCGACTCGGAAGCTCGAAAGATCTATAAAGCCTGCACTCGAACGAGGTCGCTCATGGTTCAGATGGAGCTTGACGATAAGACAAAACTCGAACCGTTGCTGGACTATTGGACCCTTGGCATCGGTATCCGGCGGAAGGATATCGAGCCGATCATGCAAGCCATCATCAACACTGACGGTGTGGATCGGCTGGGATTGTCGCACGTGCTGCCGGCGTTGGCACGCAAGCTCCTTTACACCTATCCGGGACCGGAATTTTCCCGTCACGGCATCCTCCCTGACTGCCACTGGACATCGCTGAACTTCTTCAACTACGAGCCGCATGAGTATCTGCTGGACTCGCGCCTGGCCACCAACCTGGTGCTCGAGAAGTTTGAGACTGTGAAACCGCCTTACCGTTACGGCGACATCTTGTTCTTCATGGATGGCGGCGCCGCCTTTCACTCTTGCGTCTATCTCGCCGACGACATGGTGTTCACCAAGAACGGGCGCAATGCGTTGTCGCCATGGGTCATCATGAAGATTCCGGAAGTACAGAAGATCTACATTTACAACACCACCACCCACATTCAGGGGTACCGCCACAAGAAGATCATCACCGACTCCTGACACCTTGCGACTCGAGTTCAGAGAATCCCCTTCCGGCAGAAGCGCCGCGATGTGTCGGAGGTTTCTGATGTTCCGTCACCAGTCCACTTCGAACGACACTGCAGTTCTACAAGCAGGATGTTGGCGAGTGTGTGAGACGCACAAGGAGAAGCCGCGCCGGCCGGCGTTTTCGACGGCGGAAGCTGCGCCATTTACTTTTCCAACTTCGCCTGATAGCGTCCGCGTCCGCTGTACTCAGCGATTCGACACGAAGCCATAAAGATTACATGCGCATAATCCCGATACTCCTGACCTTCTTCCTGATGGGCCTGGCCGATGCGATGGGGCCGATGTCCGACGCGGTGCAGAAGCAGTATCACATCAGCAACGTCATGAGCACGCTGCTATCGTTCTTTGTGTTCATCGCATTCGCCGCGTTCAGCGTGCCAGGCGGCCTGCTGGCGGCACGCATCGGCAAGAAGAAGCTGCTGCTCCTCGGCCTCGGCTTGAACGCCATCGCGCTGCTCATCCCGTCGCTCCAGGCGCCGAGCTTCGCGGTGCTACTCGCCTGCATCTTTCTGCTTGGCGTCGGCACAACATTCCTCCAGGTCTCCGGCAACCCGATCATGCGCGATGTAAGCGCCAAGGGCACCTACAGCCGCAACCTCGCCTTCGCGCAAGGCATCAAGGGCCTTGGCAGCACCGCCTCCACGTATCTCGTGACCGCTGTCACGGCCATCGCCATCTTCCAAGGCATGGGCTGGCGCGGCGCGTTTCCAGTGTTCTTCGTGCTGATGGCGGTCGCATTCGTGTCAGTCGCAATGCTGAGAATCGAGGAAACAAAACCCGATGTTCCGCCAAGCATCGGCTCCAGTCTCGGTTTGCTGAAAGACCCGACATTCTTCCTCGCGGTGTTCGGCATCTTCCTTTACGTCGGCGCGGAGTCTTCGATGGGACGGTTCCTATTTCCCGCTCTGAAGAACATGGGTATGGATGAGACAACTGCGCGTAATTTCGGCCCGGCGCTCTTTTTCCTGCTGCTCACCATCGGACGGCTGCTCGGCAGCGCGGTGCTGATGGTGATGACGCCACGCACCTGCTTCCGACTGTCGGCACTATTGGGAATGGTCGGCGCGGGCATTATGATGACCGGTTCTGCATCGCTGGCCATTGTTGGCGTGTTTGCAACCGGCTTCGGATTTGCCAACATCTGGCCGATGCTCTTCTCCATCACCGTCGAGGAGAAACCGGAGTGCGCCAATGAACTTAGCGGCCTGATGTGCATGGCCATTTCCGGTGGTGCAATCGTGCCCCTGGTGATGGGCGCGCTGCTGGACGCGGGCATGAAGTCGTTCGCGTTCGTCGTGCCGGCGGCTTGCTTC
The DNA here is from genome assembly GCA_016235595.1 of Verrucomicrobiota bacterium. Lineage (GTDB taxonomy): Bacteria > Verrucomicrobiota > Verrucomicrobiia > CAIQCK01 > CAIQCK01 > CAIQCK01. The sequence goes on along the minus strand of JACRJX010000019.1, from coordinate 55,997 downwards.
GCCTACCTGTTCTTGATCTCGCTGCGCGATGGGCGCAAAGCGGCAGGAATCTGAATATCCACAAGAACCGATCATGAATCTGACCAACGACCCACGCATTGTCATGACACTCGACGCGGGCGGCACGAACTTCCGCTTCTCAGCCATCCGCGGTGGCAAACCCGTCACGCAAACCGTTGCCATGCCCTCCAACGGCGACGATCTCCCGCGCTGTCTCGCCAACATCGTCGAAGGCTTCACGCGCGTGAAGCAGCAATGCCCGGAGCCACCCGTGGCCATCAGTTTCGCGTTTCCAGCGCCGGCGGATTACCCGAACGGCATCATCGGCGACCTTTACAACCTGCCGGGTTTCCGTGGTGGCGTGGCCCTCGCACCCCTGCTTGAAGAGAAATTCGGCATCCCGGCATTCATCAACAACGACGGCGACCTCTTCGTTTATGGCGAGGCCATCGCGGGTTTTCTGCCCCACGTCAACAGCCTGCTCGAAAAGGCCGGCAGCCCAAAACGTTACAAAAACCTCTTCGGCGTCACGCTCGGCACCGGCTTCGGCGGCGGCATTGTGCGCGACGGCGAGTTGTTCATTGGTGACAACTCGATGGGCGGCGAAGTCTGGCTGCTGCGCAACCGGCTCGCGCCTTCGATGAACGCCGAGGAAGGCGCCAGCATCCGCGCTGTGCGCCGCGTGTACGCGCAGGCGGCCGGCGTGCCATTTGAGCAGACGCCGGAGCCGAAGGTGATCTTCGACATCGGCATGGGCAACGCTGCCGGCAACGCAACCGCCGCGCGCGAGGCGTTTCGCCAGCTCGGCGTGGTCGTCGGCGATGCGATGGGCAACGCGCTGACGTTGGTTGATGGCCTTGGCGTGATCGGCGGCGGTCTCAGCGGTGCGGCACCGTTGTTCCTGCCGGCGCTCGTGGCTGAGTTGAACAGCACTTACACCAACCCCGCCGGCGAAACCTACCGCCGCGTTACGTCGGTGGTGTTCAACCTCGAAGACCCGGGACAACTCCAGATTTTCCTCAAAGGCGAAGCGCGCGAGGTCACCGTCCCCGGCAGCACCCGCACAATCTGCTACGATCCGCTACAGCGGCTCGGCGTCGGCATGTCGCGGCTCGGCACAAGCGAGGCGGTGGGTGTCGGCGCGTATGCATTCGCGCTGCGGAAGCTTGGCCACTGACGCCCGCCGGTGTTCGCGACCGCGCGGTGATGTTGCCGCCGAGAAGCACAAGAGGCGCGACCACACATTCGGGTCCCGTAAGATTCTTTTGTGTCTTTTGTGCTTTTGCGTGGCTAATCTACTTCCAACCAAACACAGCGAAGGATCAAGTCCATGTTTACAATTCAACTCAACCGCGGCGTCAACCATCGTGTCCTCTCCGGCCATTGCTGGGTCTATGAAAGCGAAATTGCCAAGGACGCCGCCGTGCCGCCAGACGGCTCCATCGTCAAGCTCCTCGACGAGCGCGGCCGATTCCTCGGACTCGGACTCTACAACGGCAAGTCCCAGATTCGTGTCCGCCTCCTCTCGCGCCACAATGACGAGATCACGACCGGCTTCTTCCACTACCGCCTCCGCACCGCGTGGGAACACCGCCAGCGTTACGCCCCCAGCACCGACTGCTGCCGCGTCGTCGCCAGCGAAGCCGACTCCCTGCCCGGCCTCATCGTGGACAAATACGGCGACCACCTCGTCCTCCAAACTCTGACGCTCGGCATGGACCAGCGCAAAACCGAACTGGTCTCGCTTCTGGTCGACCTGCTCAAACCCGCCGCCATCATCGAGCGCAATGACGCGCCCGTCCGCCGCTACGAAGGCCTCGAACCCGTGCGCGGCGTCCTCCACGGCCAGACCGACGGCCGTGTCAACGTCGGGTTCGATGGCCTGAAATTTTCCCTCAATCTCCTCGAAGGTCACAAGACCGGCTTCTACCTCGACCAGCAGGTCAACTACGGCCGCGTCGCCGCCTTCGCCACCGGCAAAAAGGTTCTCGACGCCTTCAGTTACATGGGAGCCTTCGCCCTCTCCTGCGCGCGCGCAGGCGCGGCCAGTGTCACCGCCGTGGAAATTGACGCCGACAACGTCGCCGCAGCACAGACCAACGCGCAGGCCAACGCCCTCGCCGACCGCGTCCAGTTCCATGCCCAGAACGCCTTCGACTTCCTTTCCGCCGCACAAAAGGCCGGCGATACCTTCGACCTCATCATCCTCGACCCGCCGTCATTCACGCGCACCCGCGCCAATGTCCCCGAAGCCTCGCGCGGCTACAAAGAGATCCATCTCCGCGCGCTGCGTATGTTGGCGGCGCCCGACGCCGGCCGGCCCGGTGGCCTGCTTGCCACCTTCTGCTGCTCCCACCACGTCACGCGCGAGATGTTCGAGCAAATCATCGCCGAAGCCTCCGCCGACGCGCACCGTCCCGTCCGTCTGCTGGAACGCCTGAGCCAGTCCCCCGACCATCCCATCCTCCCCGCCGTCCCCGAGACCGAGTATCTCAAGGGCGCGATCTTGCAGGTGATATAGGCCGCAGCGTGGTGCCGCGCAACGCGATGGCGATTCGCCAACGTAGATCGAGATGCGCGCGTTCCGCAATTGGACCAACAGTCTCTTCTCTGCGACGGCGAGATGAACAGACTGTAACGTCGGTCTCTGACCGACGAATGGAACAATGACGACACACCCGGCGGTCAGAGACCGCCGCTACAAACGATGTAGGCCCGGTGCCCTCACCGGGCGAAATAATCATTACCAATCGCCACGTCGGGGACGCGGCCTACAACAACCTTGTCACCACTCAACCCGCACGGCATAATTCGCCACGTAATCTCTAGGAGGAAATCATGAACCGAGTCAGCCTCTCTGCCTGCGCAGCCGCCCTGCTGTTTCTCAACAACGGAACGGGCATTGCCCAGACGTTGCCAGCAAACAATCCTGCATGGGCGCGCGCCGTCAACCTGATGCCGCTCATCAATCCCGATACCGATGCGATACGTGGGAAATGGAGTATTCAGGCCGGCAAGCTGGTTTCAGACACTGAAGGATGGGCGCGGATCCAGATTCCTTACGAGCCGCCAGAGGAATATGATTTTCGGATCATAATAACGCGTTCAAGCGGCGTGAATGATGTTTGCCAGTTCTTCTCGCAGAGAGGAAGACCCGCCATGTGGATCGCTGCCGTCAACAACACATTCTGTGGATTTCAAATGGTGGGCGGCAAAAGCGTGACTGGCAACCAGACGACCGTCCGAACTGAAAACTGCCTCAAGATCGGACAAACTGCCACTTCCCTTCTCCAAGTCCGCAAGAACGGCGTAAAAGCTTATCTCGACGGCAAGCTTGTCTCACAATGGGCCACTGACTTCAGTGATGCCAGTTTAGACACCCCATTCTGGTCCATGCCAGACAAGCGGCTATTGGGAGTCGGCTCTCACAAGAGTTCGTTTGTTTATCATCGGATTGAACTCCTGGAAATTACGGGCAAGGGACGGACTGTGCCGCGCCAAGAGATTATCACGTCCAAGCCGCAGCCCGAGAAGCAAACAACCGATGTCAAGCCACGCTCGGAATCGGGAACCCAAAGAACCCGAGTGTCTAGCCTGGCAGACCCGGCTTTGCAGAAGGACGCAAAGAACTTTGCACGGATGCAAAGCATAATCAAAGGGCTGTATGTTACCCGTATGGGCACGGGGCAACGGCTCGGCGGCGCACAGGATATCTTCGCGACAGTAGAACCCTATCGCACTGGCTACGAAACTACGTGGAGGTTTGCCACGACGGTTCGCAGCGACACCCGGATATCTCTCAACGAGGCTGCTCATCTGGTGAAAGTGCGCTACCCAATCTGGAAAGCTGGCTACCATATCCGCTTCAGCTACTCCGACAAATACAGCATGCAATCAGGTGGCTCTGCCGGCGGCGCAATGGCCGTGCTGTTCATGTCGCTGTTCGATGGATTCCAAATTGACCCCACCTACGCCATGACCGGCGATGTGACAGTGGACGGCAAGATTCGCGAGATTGGCGCTGCGGCGGAGAAGATTCGCGGAGCGGTGCTGGAGAAATGCAAGATCATCGCCATCCCAGAAGCGAACAAAGAAAACCTGAACGACTTGGCGTTGCTCTACTCGCCCGCGATGCTCTGGAGCGCGCAGCTATTCTCCATCGCAACGCTCGACGACGCCGTGGCTGTGGCACGCCAGGACCGCGCGGAGAATCTGGCAAAGGCTGTCGCGCTATTTGCCGAAGTGCAGACGCGGCTCAACCCAAACTCCAGCATAACGGTTCTGAGGAGTCCGCAGGTGTATCAACCGCTGCGGGAGGTGCTGCGGCTGGCGCCGAATCATCTCTCGGCGGAGTTCATGCTTCGGACGGCCAACTACCAGTTGTCCAATGTCCTGAGCTTGCAAGCCTCGATGGAAGAGATCTGGGCCGCTGCCGGACCGATGATGTTCACTCTTTACAGCATAAGGATGACAGATGCGAAGAAAGACGAAGCGGCTTCACCCATCCGGATTCCCGCAGAGACGGTGAAGATAGCTTTGGACCGTCTCACATGGTTGGACCCCCGACTTCATCCAAAAACCAAAGAGCTTAAGGCCGCGATGGCAGATTATGTCAGCAGCTTTGATGATCTCCGCCGACAGACTCCGCTAACTGCCGCCGCCACCGAGAAACATCAGGCTAAGAAAGACAAGCTTCTCGGCGAAATCAACAAGATCGGCACCGACCGGAAGATACTCGAAGAGATGATGCACTGAGCGAGCGTGGGGCTACGCCCCACGAGAGAGCAGCTCGATCATCAGCCTGACGCCGAAAGCGGTTGCGCCTCTCTCATGATGCGGTTTCGCGTCGGAGACCCATGCGGGACCGGCGATGTCGAGATGCGCCCACGGCACGTCTTTATCCACAAACGCCTGGAGGAAAGCCGCGCCGCTGAGCGTGCCCGCAAAACGGCCGGTGGAGTTCTTCACCGTGGCAACGTCGCTCTTGACCATGTCGCGGAACTCGTCCTCCAGCGGCAGTTCCCAGACGCGTTCGCCGGTGGCTTCGGAAGCGCGCTGGATGCGTTTGCGCAACGCGGCGTCGTTGCCCATGAGTCCGCCGATGTTGTGTCCGAGCGCCACGACGCAGGCGCCGGTGAGCGTGGCGAAGTCCACAATGGCTTCCGGCTTTTGCTCGCAGGCGTAGGCGAGCGCATCGGAGAGGATGACGCGGCCCTCGGCGTCGGTGTTGATGACCTCGATGGTATTGCCGCTGCGCGTGGTGACGATGTCGCCGGGCCGGTAGCTCGTGGCGCTGGGCATGTTCTCGGCGGCGGCGACGACGCCGATGAGGTTCACCGGCAGCCGGAGCAACGCCGCGGCGCGCATGATGCCGAGCACGGCGCAACCGCCGCACTTGTCCCACTTCATCTCGTCCATCTTGTCACCGGGCTTGATGCAGATGCCGCCGCTGTCAAAAGTGATCGCCTTGCCGACGAGCGCGAACGGCTTCGCCTTCGGAGAGCGCGAACCACCGCGATATTCGAGCACGATGAGACGCGGCTCGCGGATGCTGCCGCTGCCGACAGCGAGAATGCCGCCGAAGCCACCGCGTTCCAACGCGCGCTTGTCGAGAACGCGGCAGCGCAGCCGGCCACGAAGCTCGCGCGCCAGCGCCACAGCGCGCCGCGCCAACTCGGCCGGATAGATCACGTTGCCGGGCAGGTTGGCGACGGATTTGGTCCAGTTCACCGTCTCACCGATGACGCCGCCACGCTGAACCGCCGTCGTGGCGGCGCGGACCTCACCTGGACTGACATGAATGGTGGCAAGAGAAAGCTTGGTTTTGGGCGGCGCTTTGGAGGGCTTGAAGGCGTCGAAATCGTAGTGTGCCGCCACCGCCGCCTCGGCAATGACGCCGGCCCGCCCCGCATCGCCGGCGTCGAACGCAACGCGGCCAACACCGATCTCGCGAAGGCGGCGCGTGGCCATAACGGCCGCGCGGCGGAGTTTCGGCATCGTCAACTCTTTGCGCTGGCCGAGCCCAACCAACAACGCGCGCGGTGCGGCGAGCTTGCCCTGGGTGTGGACCACGCAAATCTGGCCCAACTTGCCGGAGAACTCTTCGGCATTGATGTCGCGAAACGCCGCGCCGAGCGCGGATGGTTTTTGCTCGGCATGGAGGAAAAACACGACGGCGGCGGCAGGTTGAATAGCTGCGGGAGTGGTTTTAGTCTGGATTCTCATCGGTGCGATGATTATAAGCGCATTTCAATTCGATGCAAGGAACGCTGTTCATCGCCACTGTTTTTCTCGCCGCTGCCTCTGCTTTCGGGCAGATCGAACTGACCTCGCGCGTCGTCAGCGTCACGGTCCTGGCCAGCGGCGGCGCCCGTGTCGAGACCGAGAGCGCCATGCCCGCAGCCACTGGCGGGGTTTGCTGGCTGAATATCCCCCTGGGATCGCTGCGTGCGCCGGGACACGACCCGCAGATCGAACTGTCTCCGGTGACGTTGTTCGACGGGCCGCCGCGCTTCGGCACGACCGCGCGATCGCGCAACGCCTTTGCGACGGACATGACCGGGCTGCTGGCGGCGAATACCGGTGCGTTCGTTGAGGTGCGAGCGGGAACGAATGAGTTCTTCAAAGGCCGGTTGAGACTCTCCGGCGAACTGGCATTGATCGAAGAAGCGACCAACCGCACCGTCGCCGTCGCCGTCTCGGCCATCTCGGTTCTGCGCCGGCTTGACGGGACGTTACGAACCCAACGGGATACCACTGAACCGATCCCGGCGCTGTTGGCGACATGCGTTCGCACCAACGCAGCATCAAGCATACGGCTATCCTACACGCTGCCCGGCGTGCGCTGGTCGCCGGTATATGAACTGGCTACGAACACCGCGACGACGGCGCGTCTGACGTTGCAGGCGCAGTTGGAAGGCGACTTCACGATGTTACGCGGCGCGCCCGCGCGATTCGTGCTCAAACCTGGCGAACCGGCTTGGGAGGCGGCGGAGATCAGCGGAAGGATAACGTCCCTGTTCTCAGAAGACGTGCCGTGCGAGCGACTCGCGCACGTCGTGATGCTGGACCGGCCCGACGCACCTGCGCTGGTTCATACGGCGTTGCGGCTGGGCAATCGCACGAACCGGTCATGGCCCCCTGCCCCGCTGGGCGTGACGGTGTTGCCAGCCACTGCGCCCGGTGGCGTGGTCATGCATGTCCTGGAAGAACCCGCTCCATTACGCCTGAGCCGTCGCGTCAGGGAAATCAGCCGACACCCCGCCAGACAAGCCCCGGTTGGCGCCGGACCGCTCGACGAGATTCTGGCGGTCGGCATGATTACGTTGCTCAACGAGACTGCTGCGCCCTTGCGCGCGCTGGTGTTGCGCGCCGCGCCGGATATCGTCGAGGAAACCGCCCCGCCAGCCATCACCGAGCGCGACGCTGCGGGTGTGCGCTGGCTGCGATGGGAGATGCACGTGCCGCCCTACCAACCGGTAACGCTGGAGTTCCGCTATCGGGCGTTGGTGAAACCCGAACCGACCAAGTAGATGCCCTCGCCGGCAGCGATTGTCCGGCTACTGTCTGCCCTTCTTCTTCCTGTCCCCGTCTTCGTCATCGATCGAGTAGAGTTTTTCCATCGCCTTCTTGATGGCCGGCGAATCCGGAACGTGAATCTCCTTGACGACCTTGTCGCCAATCAGCACTTGCACGCCGTGGCCGACAATCCTCTCGCCGTAGATGGAACCGCTGATGTGGCTCTCTTCATGCGCGGCGCTGACGTCGGCAGTCTCAATGACCTTTTGTTCGCGCGGCTTGAGGTCGAGCTTTTCTTCAGCGCCAAACGCACGCTCGCGCCAGTTCTGCTGACTGTCGGAATAGTAGATTCGTGATCGCGTTTTCACAATTCCCCAGCGCACGGTCACTCCGGTCACTGGCTTGGGCGACGTGTTCTGGAGGGTGATCTGCAGGGCGCGGCTGGCTTGGATGTTGCTGTAGAAAGCGCCGCTGCCACTTGCCCTCTTGCGAGTGAGAGGTTTGACATCCAATTGGAGGGGCACAGTCATCTGAGCCACAACCGGCAAAACCGCGCCACAAAGAACGAGAAGAATCATCAAGCGTTTCATCGTCGTGTGTCTCCGCGGGGCAACCTGTGTTTACAACATTGTTTCCTTCACTCGCCCCCCCCCAATCCGTACGAGTGAATCATCGCAGAAACACAAGCCGGGGTCAACTGCACCGCAGACTCCAGCCGTCTCCCCACCATTCTTATGATTGTGCCAAAACTTCGGCGATCTGAACGGCGTTGAGCGCAGCGCCCTTGAGCAATTGATCACCCGCAACGAACAGCGCCAGACTGTTTGGTTGGCTCAAGTCCTGCCGGATGCGGCCGACAAGACAATCGTATTGCTCCGTGGCATCGATCGGCATCGGGAAGACGTTCCGTTCGCGGTCATCCACCAGTTTCAGGCCAGGCGCCTTCGCCAGCAACGCACGCGCCGCCTCGACCGTAATCGGTTTCTCAAACTCCGCCACGATGCTCTCGCTGTGCGCGCGCAGCACCGGCACGCGGATGCAGGTGGGGCAAATCTTGATGGTGTCGTCGTGGAAAATCTTCCACGTCTCCTTCACCATTTTGTTCTCTTCCTCGTTATAGCCGTTGGCGGCAATGGCCGTGTTGTGGCTGAAGAGGTTGAACGCGTAACGATGCGGCATGATCTTCGGCACTGCCGGCTTCCCGGCAAGCACGTCGCGGGTCTGGTCCTCCAACTCGGCCATGGCCTGCGCGCCAGCGCCGCTGGCGGCCTGATAGGTTGAGACGACGATGCGGCGCAGCTTCGCGGCCCGGTGCAGCGGCCACAGCGGCATCAGCATGATGATCGTCGAACAGTTCGGGTTGGCGATGACGCCCTTGTGAAGCTTGATGTCCTCCGGGTTGATCTCCGGCACCACCAACGGCGCGTTCGGGTCCATCCGGAACGCGGAGGAATTGTCAATCACCACGGCGCCGGCCTTCACCGCGTCGTCGGCAAATTCCCGCGATCGGCTCGCGCCGGCGGAAAACAGCGCGATTTCCACGCCCGTGAAGCAGTCATGTGTCAACTCGTGCACAGGCATCGGCTTGCCGCGAAACGTCAGCGTCTTGCCCTTGGACCGCGCGCTGGCGAACAACGACAGCTTGCCCACCGGAAAATTGCGTTTTTCCAGTGTTTTGATCATCTCGACGCCCACCGCACCGGTGGCGCCCACGACTGCAACATGATACTGACGGCTCATAATAGTTGTTTCCGTATTCTGCCTTCGGCTTTCCTTGCCGAAAGCGGCGCAGTATAGTCACCGCAACATAACGTGCAACTGCTTTTCAACGAACTCTGTCTCCGGCTCGACTCCGCGGCACCGCTGGCGCTGGTCGTCAGCATCGGCCAGCAACGCCTCGGCTTGTTCCGCGACGGCATCTTGGCGTCCGATTGGCCCGTCTCCACCTCGCGCTTCGGCGTCGGCAGCCAGCTCAACAGCTTCAAGACCCCGCTCGGTCTCCATCGCATCGCGGAGAAAATTGGCGCGGGCATGCCGCTGGACACCGTCTTCAAAGGCCGCAAGCCTGTCCCGCCGGCTTCCGCCCCCCGCCCTCCGGCCACCGGCGACCTCATCATGACGCGCATCCTTTGGCTGGACGGTTGCGAGCGCGGCCTCAACCGCGGCGGCGACATGGACAGCCACGACCGCTACATCTACATCCACGGCACCGCGCACGAAGACCGCATCGGCACGCCCGATAGTCATGGCTGCGTCCGCATGCGCAACGCTGACATCGCGGTTCTTTTTGATCTTGTCGAGGTCGGCACGCCGGTCTATATCGGTTGAACGAATCATCCACGACTGTCCCATGAAAACCACTGCCTGCATCGCCCTGTGCTGTGTCATGTCAGTCGCCACGCTCTCGCACGCCGGCGACGCCAGCCTTACTGATTCAGAGATCAAAGCCATCCTGCGCGATCGCATCGAGGTCGCCAGGAAAAGCGTCGGCATGGTCGTAGGCATCGTGGATGAACACGGCACGAGAGTAATCGGTTACGGACGGTTTGAGCGCGACAACGGGCCGGAGGTGAACGGTGACACCGTGTTCGAGATTGGCTCAACGACGAAAGTTTTCACCACCACACTTCTCCAGGACATGGTCGAGCGTGGAAAGATGAAGCTCGACGACCCGGCGGCAAAGTATCTGCCCAAATCGGTGAAGATGCCCACGCGCGGCGGCAAAGAAATCACGTTGCTCGACCTCGCCGCGCACACGTCCGCCCTGCCCCGGATGCCGGACAATTTCGCACCGAAGGACACGCGCAATCCTTACGCGGACTTCACGGTCGCGCAGATGTATGCGTGCCTGTCAGGTTGCACCCTCCAGCGGGACATCGGCGCAAAGTATGAATACTCGAATCTGGGTATGGGCCTGCTCGGTCATATCGTTGCGTTGAAGGAGCACAAAAGCTTCGAGGCGCTCGTGGTGGAGCGAATTTGCCGGCCGTTGAAGATGGACAGTACCTGCATCACGCTCGACGCGAAACTGAAAGCGCGGCTTGCGCCGGGACACACGGCGACGGGCGAACCGCAACCCAACTGGGATCTTCCCACGCTGGCCGGGGCGGGCGCGTTGCGCTCGACCGTCAACGACCTGCTGAAGTTCCTCTCAGCCAACATGGGGCTGGTCAAATCCACGCTGACGCCCATGCTGCAAAAAACGCACGCGATCCGGTTCCGCGGGGCCGCGCCGGAACTGGACCTGGCACTGGGCTGGCACGTGGTCCACAAGTTCGGCGGCAACCTCATTTGGCACAACGGAGAAACGGGCGGATATCATTCCTTCATGGGTTTCAGCCCGGATAAACGCCGCGGCGTGGTGGTCTTGTCCAACAGCGCTAACTCGATTGATGACATCGGGACGCACCTGCTGGAGAGCCAGTACAAACTCGCCCGGTTCCAGCCCGTCAAGGAGCGCAAGGTCGCCAAGATCAACTACAACATCTACGACGCCTACGTGGGGCGTTACGAACTCGCTCCCGACGTCTTCTTCACCATCCGCCGCGACGGCGACCACTTGATGGCGCAACTGACCGGTCAGTCCAGCCTGGAGGTTTTCCCGGAATCGGAAACAGAGTTTTTCTACAAGGTCGTGGACGCGCAACTGACCTTCGTGAAAAACGACAAAGGCGAAGTAACCTCGCTGATCCTTCACCAGAACGGCCAGCACCCGGCGGCGATGAGGGTCAAGTAACCTGCGACTGAGGCAACTACTTTCTGGTCGTCGCCACAACGGGCAACAGCAAGCGTGAAGCGTGCGCCGCATCGCAGTAGATGCGATTGGTTTGCTTCACCTTCGCGCCGGAATCGGACCAAGGCTGGCCGCTGCCGGGATTGATGTCGAAACGCGGGTAGTTGCTGGAGGTGACGGTGGCGCGGATGCGATGGCCTTTGTTGAAGATGATGCTGGTGGACCAACAATCCACGGTGACTTCCTCGACCCTGCCCGGCGTGAGCAGTTCGGGCTTTTCGGCGGAGTTGCGATAACGCAGCCGCAAGATGCCTTCGGCAATCAGATAACTCTTTCCATCGGGGTATACGTCGCACAAACGCACTGAGAGATCGGTATCCGCAGCCGACGACGAAACGAATACCTTCGCCTTCACGCGGCCTGTCACTTCGATTGGGTCGTCGAGTGGCGCGCTGGTGAACAAGACAACGTCGCTGCGGTTCTCGATCTGGTTTTGGTTCATCGGCCCACGCGCGATGTTGAGGTTATTGCCGCCGATGCTGGGACAGGGATTCGCGGGATCAAAAATGAATTCGACGTGCGCGTCGCCGCTGGCGGCCGGCTTCTCCAAGGTGAGTTTTCCGTCGTGCGCAAAGTAAACCGCCGTCTCCTTTGCGGGCACAGGCCAATCGTCGGCGTGCCGCCATTCGTTGCCGGGCGCGCCGGGCACGCTCGTGTCGCCCATGACGTAGTAGGCGACAGCGGGTTCCTTTTCGACGCCGTTGTTCGCACCGTGCAGGTAGTGATCGAACCAACGGCCAGAGTTGTATTGTTCCGGGACCCGGTTTGCCTTGGGGAAAGTCAGTTCACCCACAGGCATCTTGCCGATGCCGTGCGTCCACGGGCCCATGATGAGTTTTTGCGCGCCGCGCGAGCCGTTGGCGCCGGAATGCTGGCGTCCGACGAACTCGTCGATCGTCGCCTGCGCAAACATGTCGAACCACCCGCCGATGTGCACGGCAGGCACATTCATCTGCGCGAACTTCAACGATGTGTCGAGCTTCCGCCAGTAGTCATCGTAGCTCGGATGCGCGTGGGCGATCTCCACCGCGCGCGGATCGAATTTGTTCTGCGTCATCCATCCCTCCGCATCAGCCTTGCGAAACGCACCGCCGGTGTATGACGCATCCGAATAAAGGTTCGCCGCCGCCACCGTAATATGTTGCGCCTTCAGGCCGTCGGGCGCCGCGCCGGCAAGGAGGTTTTGCGTAATACCGCCCGCCGAGCCGCCAATCGTCCCGATCCTGCCATTGCACCACGGCTGCTTCTTGAGCCATTCGATGGTGTCCACGCCATCCTGATGTTCGCCCCAGCCGCAACCGATGAACGGAAGATTCTCGCCCTCTGAATCGAAACGGCCGCGCATGTCCTGTATCACAAACACAAACCCGCCCTGTGTAAAACCGCTGCCGCTCTGGCCCTTCTTGTTGCGGCCATACGGCGTGCGCGAGAGGATGACCGGGAACGGCCCGTCGCCCTGTGGCATGTAAATGTCCGTTGCCAGATGAACGCCGTCCCTCATGGCAATCCGGACGGTCTGCGCCTTCGGAGGCTCGGCGGGCGTTTTGGCGAATTGTTTGACCCGAGCCACGGCGGGCGTCCACTCGGCCAGGTCAATCCTGTCGTCATGATTCGCATCAATCGCGTGCAGGAACTTCTTCAGCCGTCTGGCCCACTGTTCGTCGTGCTTCTCCCCTACGAAAGCAATCATCGCCTCCTGCTCTTGCGGCGAGAGAGACTGGTCGCGGTCGGCATCAAATCGCTGCGCCAGCGAATCAAGCTGATTCGCCGCCGGGGCCATCTCCCGAAACACCTGCTCCGGGTTCTTCGAGGGCAAACCGGCGCCCGGCGTCGCGCCACTGACCACGCAAGCCAAAGCCCACACGGCCATTGCCGCGAACCGGAGCACCCTTCCAAATCGAATCGGCGACTGTTGTTTCATGAATTGTTCTTTCAGAGGTGTTTTTCTCTTATACCGCCCACCCGCCGGAAAGTTACACCCCATGTTGCCAGGCAGACGCAGATGACGGGTTCCCCGCCCCGTTGACCGTGCGGCAAAGAGTCCATCAAGAATCAGGAGCCGACCCTGACCGCGTCTCTCCCGCTCACGCCGCCCGACGGAAGTATCTCTTCACCCAGATGAGGTAGCCGAAGAACGGCACGCCAGACAACGACATCCACCACATCGCCGAGCGGTCACGTACAAAGCTGAGCTTTTCCATCTGGGCCATCTGATCCGGCGGGAACCCCATCTGCCGATACATCTCAATCAGATCAATCCGCGTAAACGTCAACGCAGCGGAGACCATCATCAACGCAAAGAGTGTGACCGTCACCCACCACGCCGCAGGTTCCAATCGGTAAATGGCCCACGCGGTCCACACCATCAGCGATGTAATCACCAGACACAGCATCGTGGCCGGCGCGCCGGAGATCAGTTTGCCAAAGAATGGCATGACGCTGTTGTACGCCAGCGGCATGGAGAGCAACGAGAGCGCGCTGAACGCGAGCATCAGGCTGACCGCGAGCACGGGCAACGGACACGCGTCCGTCCACCGCCTCACCGGGTCGCGCGCATCACAGGTCGCCTTGACGTGCCTGCTCCGATAGAACAGCACCAGCGTGCCTGGCAGCACACCGTAGATCACGCTGATCGTGCCCACCATGGTCACCGCAAACACCCAGCGGCCGATCTCCGGCAACTTCTGCCCTTCGGGAACCGCGGCCGCGAGAATCTGCGGCAACATGAAGGCCATCATCACCATGCTCATAATGCCGACGATCAACCAACACCATGACAGAACCAGCAACAAAGCCCGCGCCCAGCGCCGGCAAAGGGCGGAACCGATGCCCAGCCAGATGAACGCCACTGCCATGCTCCCATAGATCATCACGCCGGGTATGATCATGCGGTAGTTGACATCCCCACCGGTTTGTTTGGCGGTGAAAGCCTGGCCGACGAACATCAGCGGCACGAACAACGCGCACAAGCAGCCGAGGATAATCACCAGAACGCCAAAGACAATCAGACCGACTCGGCGGTCTTTGAAGTCAGGCGTGGACGAAGTGGAAGTCGGAAGCGTCATAGGCCATTTCTCCCTTGGGAAGCCATTGTCATTGCGCCGCAATCCTACCGGATCGCCCCGTCCGCGTCGAGATTCGTGACGATGCCTCCCGTTGACCCGGCTGCCGCTGATGAAACAGGAGTGTAACTAGATCGCCCGCTCGCTGCTGAACAGGGCGCGCATATGCTCGATGAACCTGTCCGGCACGCCCGCATTTCGCAGGAAGCTCTCGGGTATTTGCCCCCGTGATTTGTAGAGCGTGTCTATGCCGATTGTGGAAGGACCTCCATGCCTCACCGTCTCCAACCCTTTAACCTCGCTCAGGTCGTTGTCCGCGAAAACAGTCAGGTCGAATGTAACATTACTGAAGTCCGCACCGCCAAGGTCCGCACCGCGGAGGTTCGTGCTGCTAAGATCCGCGCCGCTGAGATTCGCATGAACGAGTTCTGCACCGCTGAGGTTTGCATGAACAAGGTTCGCGCCGCGAAGGTCCGCGTTGTTGAGGTGCGCGCCGCGGAGGTCCGCTCCCCGCATATCCGCGCCGATCAGGATCGCACCGCTGAAATAAGCGCCGAGAAGGTCCGCGCCGACCAGAGCCGCACCGCGGAGACAAGCGTTGCTGAAGTTTACATGGACGAAGTTCGCATGAACAAGGTTCGCGTCGCTGAGATCCGCGCCGCTGAGGTTCGCATGAACAAGGTCGGCGCCGTTGAGGTTCGCATGAACGAGCTTCGCGCCGCCAAGGTTCGCGCCGCCAAGGTTTGCGTCGCGGAGATTGGCGCCGCTGAGGTCGGCGCGGCCGAGATCCGTGCGGCTAAGGTCTGCGCGACTGAGATCCGCCCCGCCAAGGTACACGCCGCCGAGGTTCGTGTAACTGAGGTCTGGTCTTATGTCGGGATGCTCGTCTCTCCATTTGTTCCACAGCTCGACGCCCAGCTCGAGGATCTTGAGGTATTCCGGGTTGGCCATAAGATTCCTGAGGTGTGTATAGCAAATGAAGAATGCAGTGTGAAGAACTAAGAATCCTCGTCACCTCAGAGACGCGCGGCGTAAGAGGAGTCTCAGATCGCAAATGGTGCAGTTTGTATTTGCAGTCGTATCCATCACATCAAACAAAAGGCGCAAGAGACCGGAGCCTCCTGCGCCTTTGTTGTGAGAGCAGTTCTGGTTACGCGAGACCGAATTCCTTCTTGTTCGCTTCACAGGAGACAAGCACGGGCTTGTCCGAGAGTCTGGCCTTGAGCAACGCTTGTTCGTCCGCACCCACGGTGAGCGGCAGAGCGACTTGGCCGCCTTCCGCAGCGGAACGTTGCAGGGCAAACATGACCTCCGCGCCGAGCGTGGCATGGGCGAGATTGCACGGATGGAGCTTCGTGCCGTCGAGCCAGTCGGCCATGTCCTGGATGTAAGGCGGCATGTCGGCATCGTAGTTCATCACGCCGTCGCCGCTCTGACAGCCGCCGCTCTTGGTGACTGCGCGCCAGCCGCCGTTGGTCAGCACCTCGACGAAACCCTCGGTGCCTTGCGCGCCGATGCGATTCTTGCCCCACCACTTGGCGACTTCGGGCTGGTCGGGCGCGCCGGCGCCACATTCGTAGATGCCGCGCACGCCGTTGGCGAATTGCACGACGCCGGCGATGTAATCGGGCGAAGGATGGTTGTCGGCAAACTTCGACTTGCCTGCCGCCTGCGCCATAGCCCACGCGCCGGGCGCGTAGTCGTTGAACCACATCGAGTAGTCAATCATGTGGCTCAGCATGTGAGTCATCCAGCCAGTGGCGGTGCCATACACGGTGTGGATGCGTCCCAGCGCGCCGCTGGCAACAATCTCCTTCACCTTCTGGTAATGCTTGCCGTAGCGGTGCTGGTGGCTGACGACAGCCTTCGTGCCCGTAGAATCGAGCAGTTTCTTCATCTCCATCATCTCAGCAGAAGTCAGCGAGACCGGCTTCTCGAACGCGATGAGCTTCGCGCCGCCCTGAACGCCGGCCTTGATGAAAGGCATGCGCAGATGCGGCATCGTGCAAAAGCAGAACACGTCCGGTTTCAGTTCAGCCGCGAGAGCAGCGGCGTCCTTGCTCGTTTTCGGATTGCCGAGCTTGGCCGCGGCGGCATCGAGGCGCGCCTGATCAATGTCGCAAATGCCGGCGACTTGGAAACGCGGGTTGGCGTTGAACGCGGCGGCGTGATGCATGCCACGCTTGCCCATGCCGACAACGATGACGGAGTATTTTTTCATTGGGGTAATGGAGTGTTGGAGTGATGGAGTGTTGGGTCCAGGAACAGAGTTTTGGAGTCAGGAGTATTGGAGCGCCGGGCTGCTTCAAACAACCCATGACTCCAATACTCCACCACTCCATTATTCCAAGCGTTTCTTACTTCTGTGCCTTGTCCCACTCGAGGGCTTTGGCAATGACGTAGTCCACTTCCTCGGCGGTCAGCTCGGGGAACATCGGGAGGCTGACGCAGGTCGCGGCGTTGTGCTCAGCGTTGGCCACGGAGCCGACGATGCGCGCGCCCTTGCCCCACGGATAACCTTCCTGCTTGTGGATCGCGATCGAGTAGTGCGTCTTGGCATCGATGCCGTTGTCCACGAGGAACTGCACCATCGCGTCGCGTTGTTCGGCTTTCTTCGTCTCAATAGCGTAGAGGTGGAACACATGGCGATAGCCCGGCACTTCGTAGGGCAGTGTGAAGTTCTTCGCGCCCTTGAGTCCGGCGGTGTAACGCGCGGCCCACTTGCGGCGGAGGTCGGACCACTCACCGATGTGCTTGAGCTTGGCGCTGAGGATGCCGGCGTGGATGTCGTCGAGCCGGCTGTTGAAACCGAAGCTGTGGACGTTGCGCTTGCCCGAACCGTGGTTGCGCAGCTTGCGGACCTTCGCGTCAATGTCGGCGTTGTTGGTCACCAGCGCGCCGCTGTCGCCGAACGTGCCGAGGTTCTTCTGGATGATGAAGCTCGTAGTCGCCGCGTCGCTCAGTTCGCCGATGCGGAAGCTGCCGCCATTCGCGTCAATGGCCTGCGCGTTGTCCTCAACGATCTTCAGCTTGTGCTTGTCGGCGATCTTCTTGATGGCCGGCATGTCGGCGCACTGGCCGTAGAGATGGACCGGGATGATCGCCTTGGTCTTGGGCGTGATGGCGGCCTCGATCTTGGCCGGGTCAATGCACTTGGTCTTCGGGCAGCAGTCCACGAACACCGCGGTCGCGCCGGCGATCCAGATCGCCTCGGCGGTCGCGAAGAACGTGTTCGGGTGCGTGATGACCTCGTCGCCAGGTCCGATGCCGAGCGCCATCAGCGCGAGCCAGATCGCGTCGGTGCCGTTGCCGAGGCCGACGGCGAACTTGGTGCCGCTGTATTTGGCGAACTCCGCCTCGAACTGCTTGAGCATCGGGCCTTGGACATATTCGCCGCTCATCAGCACCCGCTGGATGTTGGCGTCAATCTCAGCCTTGATGTTCTGGTATTGCTTGACGTGACCGTAGAACGGAACCTTCATCTCTCTCTGTCTCCTTATGGTTGTTTGTTCGGATTGCTTACGTAAATAACGGCTTCAGTTCATCCTGACAAGAAAGCAGCTTGCCACCGTCGAAAAACTTTTCCAGCTTGCCGCCGGACCATCGCTGCAAACGATACAGCGTGGCGAATGCATAGTTTGGCGCCTGGCCGCCCTGGCCGCCAACGATCTCCGCGCCACGGCGGACGTTGTCCTGCATCCACGCCGGCAGGCCGAGATGGTAGGGATTGCGCTGCACCTCGCCCACGTGGAACGACGTTGCCGCGATCATGTCCGCCACATCGCGCACGCTGGACTCCACCATCAAATTGGGTGTCGTCATCGCGCCCCAAAACTCCGTCTCCACCACCAAACAGGTGAACGCCGCGCCGAGTTTGGCCATGGCCTCCGTGACCAGCAAGCTTGTGCCGATGTGCGTGCCGTTCCAATCCTGTGCGTGCGGGATGAAGACGACGCGCGGCTGCTGCGCGGTGAGAATGCCGGCAACCACGTCCACAGCGGCGGCCCAGTTGGCCGGATCCTGTTCGCGGCCTTTCGGGCTGATCTTTTCGAGACCGTTCTCCTGTGTCGTCAGCAGGCCAAAGCCAAGGAAGTTGCAGGCGTCGCGCAACTCCGCGAGCCGACCCGCTTGACGTGCCTTGTTGCTGCCTTGCGTGACGGCGACGTTGATGACATTCATCTTCGCCTCCCGCAAGAGCCGCAGGGCCAAGGCACCGATGATGCACTCATCATCCGGATGCGGCGCAAAGATCAACACCTTCGGCGCGCTCGCGCGCAACTTGGGACGCTTGGCTGGCGGAATGCCGCCAAGAGGACACGCCTTGCCCTTCCCCATCAATCGGACATAGGCAGAAACATATGACTTGTATGGATTCTTCATATTCGCCTCGTGCTAGCGTTTCGGAACCCACGGCAGGCTTGCCGCGGCGATGGCCTGTCCGTGGCGCTTGTCGCGCTCGTCCGGCACACGCAACAGGATCTTCTCGGAGAGTTCCGGGAACTCCGCCTTGAGCACCCGACGCGTGTGGTCCAGCAGGATCGTCCCGCCCGCGCCCGACGTGACGCGGCCGAGCACCAACACATTCTTGATCGTGTAGAAGTCGGCGTAATGCGCAATCGCATAGCCGAAACAAGTGCCGATAGTCTGATAGATTTTCTCGGCGCGATAGTCGCCCTTCTCCATCAATGCCTGCACGTGCTTGAGCTTCTCCGGCAGCGGCAGCGCCGGGTCCACCTCGATACCCGCAACGCCAAGCAACCGGCCAACGGCCTGCTGCGAGAAGTATTGCACACCGCAGCCGCGGTCACCGGACCATTCGTCGGCGGGCGCGTTTGGCGCGTAGTCCACCGGTGCGAACGCCAGTTCGTTTAGCCAGGACGTGATGTTGCCATCGGGTGTGACATAACCCGCAGCGAGACTCGACCCCATCGCGATGCCGAGCACGGCGTTGTCGTTCATGGACATCGAGCCGGCCAGCGCCGTCACCTCGCCGTCGTTAACGACCTCGAACGGGATGTCCTTCCACGCCTTCTTCATCTCCAGGAACAGATCCTTCACGCGGCTGTCGAACAAATCCCGCGGCACGCCCCGGAACAGCGACGCCACCTTCACGCGATTGTTCACATACACTCCCGCCGAACTGCCGCCGATGGCATCCACGCGCGGCAGATGCGCCGCCGCGCTCTTGAGCGATTCCATCACCTGGTCGAAATGCCACTGCGGGTCCTTCTGCGGCACCGGGTTCCAGACCGTTTCTTCGCTGAACACCACTTTGCCGTCCATCACCGCTGCAACCTTGCGGTCGCTCGCGCCAAGATCGAAACCGATGCGGCAGCCTTCGAGATGCCGGCCCAGCGGCTTCGTCGCTTCACGCGGCGCCGGAATCTTGCCGCGCTCGACGATGGCCACCTCGAACGGCCGCTCGTAAACACGCTCTCCCATCAGATCCGCGTCAAACTTGCCCGTCGCCTGCTCGCGATAATATCGCTGGAGCGGCTCGCCGAAAGCGCGCGGTCCATCGAACCAGACCCGGAACCCGCCGCGCGACCAGAGCGCAAACTTTACGAACCGCTCCAAATAAGTCGCATTGCCAGCCGCCTCCGGATGACCTTCGGGGAAAATGGCGGTGGGAAAATGAAACACGGAGCCGTCCGCCTGCTCCAACGCGATCGTCACCGGCAGGCCTTTGCCCGACGCTTGCACGCGCTGCCGAAACGCGCGATTGGCAAGCACTGCCGGCCGGAAAAATGGATCCAGCACCGGCGTCAGTTTCGGCGTCACCAGAGGCAAACCATGATTATCGTTCATGCTCACTTCCTTACTTTGCACTTTTGCTGCTCGTTGCAGCCCAAACAACGCCAACTTGAAGCCGGCCACGATAATTAAACGCGCCGTGATTGCAATGCTTTTTCGCAACTGCGCACAAGGTTCGTGTCGCAACATGCAGTTTCTGCGCTGCGGGCAATCGTTCATTCCGACCCAAGCCATGTCTGGATTGGAGGCGATACCGTGGCGGCAATAACCGGAATAGAGGTTTTTCGAGTTTACTCTTGCGTGCGGCGGACGGTTTCGCTAGCGTTCGCGGCCTTAATTTGTATCCATGAAACCTGATATACATCCTGAATACGCAGAGACGACGATCACGTGCGCGTGCGGCAACGTGATCAACACACGTTCCACCCGCAAAGACCTTCATATCGGCATCTGCAACGCCTGCCACCCGTTCTTCACGGGCACGCAGAAGTTTGTGGACACCGCTGGCCGCGTGGAACGCTTCCAGCGCCGTTATTCCACCAAGAAAAAGTAGATTCCTTTTCCACGCTGCGTCCCGCCCCGCTTGTTTTCGGGGTTGGACGCAGCGTTGTTTTTGTGCATGGACATCCCGGTTCAAGTTGAGCGGTTGCAAAAGCGCTTTGCCGAAGTCGAGCAGGAGCTGAGCGACCCGCGCGTCTTCGGCGACCAACGCCGCGCGGCCGAGTTGAGCCGTGAGCATCGCCGGTTGCGGCAGCTTTTCGAGTTCCACGAGGAATTGCAGAAGGTGGAACGCGAACTGCGCGAGAATACGGCGATGGTGGCCGACGAAAAGGCTGACGCGGAGTTGCGCGAGATGGCGGCGCATGAGATCGAGCCTCTCAAGGCGCGGCAACAGAAGCTGCTGTTTGAAATTCAAAGCATCATTGTTCCCGCCGACCCGAACGATTCACGCAACACGATCGTCGAAATCCGAGCCGGCGCGGGCGGACAGGAGGCGGCACTGTTCGCGGCCAACCTCTACCGGATGTATTCGCGCTACGCCGAAACGCGCGGCTGGAAGGTGGAGACGATGGATGTGAGTCCGTCGGACCTCGGCGGACTGAAGGAAGTCATTTTTTCCATCATCGGCGAGGACGTCTTCCGCCGGATGCGTTACGAGAGCGGCGTGCATCGCGTGCAGCGCGTGCCGGTGACGGAGGCGAGCGGGCGCATCCACACTTCAACGGCGACGGTGGCGGTATTGCCGGAAGCGGAGGAAGTGGACCTGGAGATCAAGCCGGAGGAACTCGACATCACCGTTTGCCGCGCGAGCGGACCGGGCGGACAGGGCGTCAACACGACCGACTCGGCGGTGCAGATCATTTACAAACCGACGGGCATGATGGTGCGTTGTGCCGACGAGCGCTCGCAGCTCAAGAACAAGGCGAAGGCGCTCCGCGTGCTGAGATCGCGGCTGCTTCAGCAGCGGCAGGAAGAGGAGACGGCGAAGTATGCGGCCCAACGCAAGTCGCAGGTCGGCACCGGCGAGCGCAACGAGCGCATCCGCACTTACAACTTTCCGCAGAACCGCGTCACGGACCATCGGATCAACCTGACGCTATACAACCTGCCGGCCATCATCGAAGGCGAGTTGGAGCCGGTGATCGAGGTGCTGATGGCGCGAGACCTCGAGGATCGGCTGAAAAACGCGGGGTGATGGGATTTGTGATTCATGACTTGTGATTTATGATTTTCTTCGGCGGTGGCTGCGGCGATACTGCCGCAAATCATAAATCAGAATTCAGAAATCAGAAGTTCATTGAAGATCCTCGAACTCATCCAGCGAACGACCGAGTTCTTCCAGCGGCAGGGAGTGGAGAGCCCGCGCCTGACCATCGAACTGATGGTGGCGCATGTGCTAAAGCGGAAACGGCTGGAACTTTACCTCGACTTCGAACGCGAGATCGCCGAGTCGACGCTGGACGCGCTGCGCCAAATGGTCAAGCGCCGCGCAGCAGGTGAACCCCTGCAATACGTCCTCGGCATTGCCAACTTCTACGGGCTGGATCTCGCTGTAGACAAACGTGTGCTGGTGCCGCGACCGGAGACGGAACTGCTGGTGGATTACGTCGTGAAGAACAGTGCGGCAGCGAAGACCCTCGCGGACCTCGGCACCGGAAGCGGCGCCATTGCCATCGCGTTGGCCAAGAAGCTGGCAACGGCGCGCGTACTGGCGGTGGACGCATCGGCAGAGGCGCTGGAGGTGGCGCGGACAAATGGGTCGGCGCACGGTGCACAAATCGAGTTTCTTCACGGTGATCTTCTCGCGCCGCTGCCGGATGGCTTGCAGTGCGACTGGATCGTTTCCAACCCGCCTTACATCCCCAGCGGTGAGATCGCGGCGCTGGCGCGGGAGATTCGCGACCACGAGCCGCGCGCGGCGTTGGACGGCGGCACGGACGGGCTGGACGTGGTTCGCCGCATCGCGGCAGAGGCGAGGGCTCGGCTGGCGGCCGGCGGTCGCGTGGCAGTGGAGATCGGGGCGGGACAAGGGAGCGCGGCGGAAAGAATCTTTCTCGACAACGGCTACCGCGTGGAGAAGATGATAAGCGATTGGCAGGGCCACCCGCGCGTGGTGGTGGCAGCCGGATAGGAAACTTTCATGGACAGATTTGTCATTAATGGCGGCGTCACGCTCAAGGGTGAGGTCGCCGTTGGCGGTTCCAAAAACGCAGCGTTGCCGCTGATCGCGGCGACGCTGCTGACACCCGAACGGTGTGTGATTCGCGGCGTTCCGAACCTCAGCGATACGCGCTATATGGCGGCGATCCTCCAGGAGCTTGGCGCGGAGGCGAAGTTTGAGGATGGCACGATCACCGTGGAGGCAAAGCGGATCAAGATGGTCGCCGATTACGATCTCGTGCGAAGGATGCGCGCGAGCTTCTGCGTGTTCGGGCCGCTGCTGGGCCGCCACCGCAAGGCAAAGGTGAGCGTGCCCGGTGGCTGCGTCATCGGACCACGCCCAATAGACATCCACATCAAAGGCTTTCGCGCCTTGGGCGCGACGGTGGATGTCGAAAAGGGGCTGGTGGTTGCCAATGCGAAGGAACTGGTCGGCAACACGATTTTTCTCGGCGGCCGGTTCGGTTCAACCGTGACGGGAACGGCGAACGTGATGATGGCGGCAGTCCTCGCCAAGGGCACCACCATAATCGAGTGCGCGGCGTGCGAGCCGGAGGTGGTGGATCTGGCGGAGTTTCTCAACAAGATGGGTGCGCAAATCCACGGCGCGGGCAGCCCGACGCTGGTGATTCACGGTGTGGAGCAACTCCACGGTGCGGAGCACACGGTGATTGGTGATCGCATTGAGGCGGCCACGTTCATGATGGCGGCGGCGATCACGGGCGGGAACGTGCGGGTGAAAGGCGCGCACGCCAATCATCTCGGCGCGGTCATTGACAAGTTCCGCGAGTCGGGCATCTGCGTGGAGCGTTCCGGGCCGGACCTGGTGGTCAAGGGCGACGGCGTGCGCAAACCAGCCGATGTCATCACGATGCCGTATCCCGGTTTTCCGACGGACGTGCAGGCGCAATTCATGACGCTGATGGCGGTGACACCAGGGATTTCAGTGATCACTGAGAAGATTTATCCAGAACGTTTCATGCACGTCGCTGAGTTGGGCAGGCTCGGCGCTGACATTTCGCTGGAAGGCCCGTGCGCGATCGTGAAAGGTGTGCCGCGGCTCAGCGGTGCGCCGATCATGGCGAGCGACCTGCGAGCCAGCGCCGCGCTGGTGTTGGCGGGGTTGGTGGCGCAGGGCAAAACCAAGGTAAACCGCGTCTATCACATAGACCGAGGTTACGAGAAGATTGACGACAAGCTGCGTGCGTTGGGCGCGCGTATCGAGAGACAGAAGCAATGAAGAAGTTTGAAACCCTGATCATTCTGGCGCTGGTGTGTGGCGGGGCATTCCTGCTTTATCAAAAGCTGGACAGTATGGGGCCGGAATTCGAACCCCAATCGCCTCCTGCCCCGACGGAAACCGCCGCCACTGAAACCAAGCCTGCCGCGCCGGAAACACCTGCGCAGCCGCCTCCGGCAACGCCGGCTCCTGCTCCGACTGAAACACCGGCGGCGACGGTCGCTGCGACGCCAGCCCCGCCGGCGACACCCTCCCCTTCCGCCGCGCCTGCCGCGCAACCTGCGGCCCCGGCGACTCCGATGGCTGAACAACCGGCAACTCCCGCTGCTGCACCCTCGCAGCCGGCGACCCCGGTTGCCGCACAGTCATCCCCCGCTGCGGCCGCACAACCAGCGCCAACGGCTCCAGCGCAACCCACTCCAACAGCCGCCCCTGCCACTCCGCCAGCCGCCACACCGGCGCCGGCGACACCCGTTCCCGCGCAACCAGTGCCAGCGGCTCCAGCACCAGCAACAGTAATGCCGAACCCGCAGCCCGCGGCACAACCGCCCGCTCAAGTGGCAGCAGCAACGCCGCCGCCCGCGCCCCCGGCACAGCCGGCACCGCAACCGCAGAAGAAGCTCGTGGAGATGACGCAGGACGATCTGATGGCGAATCTGCCGGTGAACGCGAGAGTTGCCTATCGGACGGCGCGTTCCACCGCCGAGTCAAAGGGTGACATGATTGGTTTGCGTTCATGGTTTGGTCAGTGGCGACGGTATCTGGCAGACCCGATGCGTGCGGTGCTGGAACTGGACATGGCGAGCCTGCTGATCCAAAGCAAGGCCAGCTATCCCACTGAATCGGCCGCGAAGGCCGCGAAGCGGGGAAACGCGAACGAAGCTGGGATGTTGATCAGCGGCATCGTCTCCCGCAGAATCAACAACGCCGAGTTGTCGGAGATGGTGGCGAAGGTCAGACAGGACGTTGACCGCGAACTCGAGCAGACCAAGTAGCGGTAAAGCAAGGCCGGATGTTTCAGAATCTTTCCGATAAACTCCAGACCGTTTTCAAGAACCTCCGCGGTTTTGGGAAACTGACCGAGAAGAACGTCGCCGACGCGCTGCGCGAGGTGCGCATGGCGTTGCTCGAAGCCGACGTCAACTACAAGGTCGCGAAGGATTTCATCGAGTCGGTCAAAGGCAAGGCGCTCGGCCAGACGGTGCTCGATAGCGTCACGCCCGGCCAACAGGTCGTCAAAATTATCTTCGACGAACTCGTGGCGCTGATGGGCGCGCAGCAGGCGGCGCTCGATCTGAGCCAGTCGCCGTCGGTCATCTTGCTCTGCGGTTTGCACGGTTGTGGCAAAACCACCACCGCCGGCAAACTGGCCCGCCTGCTGACCAGGCAGGGCCATCATCCGCTGCTGGCCGCATGCGACGTTTACCGGCCCGCCGCCGTCACGCAGCTTCAGACGCTTGGCAAACAGCTTGGCATTCCAGTTCACGCCGTGCCGGGCGAGACGGACGTATTGAAGATCGCGCGTGGGGCGATGGAGGCAGCGGCAGCGCAGGGGCAAAACGTCATTATCTTCGACACCGCCGGGCGGTTGCAGATTGACGAGCCGCTGGTGCAGGAACTGGTGCGGTTGAAGGAAATGGTGGCGCCACGCGAAATTCTTCTCGTAGCCGACGCCGCCACGGGCCAGCAGGCGGTGGACATCGCTTCCCGCTTCAACGCCGCGCTGGGGCTGACGGGCATCATTTTGACCAAGCTCGACGGCGACACTCGCGGCGGCGCGGCGCTTTCGATGCGGGCGGTCAGCGGCAAACCCATCAAACTGGTCGGCGTAGGCGAAAAACTGGAGGATTTGGAGCCATTCCACCCCGACCGGATGGCGTCGCGCATTCTTGGCATGGGTGACGTAGTGAGCCTCGTGGAGAAGGCCCAGGCGACGTTCGACGAGGCGCAAACGGAGAAAATGCAGGAGAAACTGCGCAAGGCCGACCTGAATCTGGAGGATTTCCTCGACCAGATGCAGCAGTTCAAAAAGATGGGTCCCCTAGAGAATGTGCTTGGCATGTTGCCCGGCATGAGTAACATACGCGACCTTTCGGTTGAGCAGAAACAGCTCAAGCGTATGGAGGCGATCATCCAGTCGATGACGCCTGCCGAACGCCGAAGGCCCGAAGTGATAGACGGCCATCGGCGCCAACGCATCGCCCGCGGCAGCGGCACGACCGTAGCCGAAGTGAACCAGTTGTTGAAACAGTTCGGGGCGATGAAAAACCTAATGAAGCAAATGCCACGGCTGGGCCGCAAAATGGCCAAGATGGGTGGCTTTAAACTTCCGGTGCGCTGAAGCGGCCGGTCAGGAGACGTGAAATGGCAGCAGCGATTCGGTTAACGCGGATTGGTGGCAAGAACGACCCATGCTATCGCGTGGTGATCGCGCACAAGCGCGGTCCTCGCGACGGCAAGAACATCGAACAGGTCGGCACCTACGATCCGCGCAAGAAGGAAAACAACTGCGTGTTGAAGTTGGATCGCGTGGATTACTGGCTGCGTTGTGGCGCCCAGCCCACCGAGACGGTGACGAATCTGATTCGCGCCGCGCGCAAACAGGCCGCCGCGGCCGCCGCGGCAGCGCCCGCGCCCGCAGCCGAAGTCAAACCCGCCTGACGTGCGGCGACTCGCGTTGTTGAGCGATGCCCATGAAACAGTTTGTGGAGTATGTGGCCCGGGCGTTGGTGGATAATCCCGACCGCGTCCAAGTCACCGAGACGGAGAGAAACGGCGCTCTGGTTCTGGAACTGAGCGTTGATCCGTCGGATTTTGGCCAAGTGATTGGCAAGCAGGGCCGTGTTTGCTCGGCGATCCGCGCGTTGCTCAGTTGCGCGGCGGGCAAGCTCGGCCGTCGCATTGTTTTGACCATTTTAGAGCCGCCGGACAGGCCCAAGCCCGCCGGCGAAGACGCCGCGCCGTCCGAGGAGCCGGCCCCGGAAGCGTAGCGTTGCTGCAACAGCCGACGGTTACGCCGTCGCGCGGAGTCTGTCCGTGAAGTTCGACATCCTGACAATTCTTCCGGAAATGCTTCGTGGCCCGCTGGATGAGAGCATTCTAAAGCGAGCGCAGGAGAAGCAGTTGGTGGAGATTTGCGTGCGCAATCTGCGGGATTGGACGCATGACAAGCACCGCACGACCGACGACCGGCCGTTCGGCGGTGGACCCGGCATGGTCATGAAGCCGGAACCGATCTTTGAAGCAGTCGAGGAGTTGAAGCGCAGCAGCCCGGGCGCGTGGGTTGTCATGCTCACGCCGCAGGGCCGGCGCTTCGACCAGCAAGCGGCGCGCGGCCTGGCAACGCGCGAGCACGTGATCATGATCTGCGGCCATTACGAAGGCGTGGATGAACGCGTGCGCGAGGCGCTGGTGGACGAGGAAATCTCCATCGGCGACTACGTCTTGACTAACGGGGCCTTGGCCGCCATGGTGGTTGTGGACGCCACGGCAAGGCTTGTGCCGGGTGTATTGGGCCACGCTGATAGCGCGAAGGACGAATCCTTCAGCGACGGCTGGCTGGAATACCCGCAATACACGCGGCCGGCGGAGTATCGCAGCATGGCGGTGCCGGAAGTGTTGCTTTCCGGCGACCACGCGGTCATCGCGGCGTGGCGGCAGGAACAGAGCCGCCAGCGCACGCGCCGGCAACGACCGGATTTAATGAAAGACGACGAGAAGTAGAACGGAGTTGGAAACATGAACATCATCGAAGCCATTACGCAGGAACAATTGAAGAAAGACCGCGGAAACTTCCGCGTCGGCGACAGCGTTCGCGTCCATACGAAAGTCATCGAGGGCGACAAGGAACGCATCCAGATCTTTGCCGGTGTTGTCATCGGCCGCCGCGGCCATGGTATTGGCGAAACCTTTACCGTCCGCCGCATCAGCTACGGCGAGGGCGTCGAGCGCATTTTCCCGCTCAATTCGCCGCGCATCGAGAAGATCGAAGTCGAGCGCGAAGGCTCCACCCGCCGCGCCAAGCTCAATTACCTGCGCGGCCGCAAGGGCAAGCAAGCGCTGGCCGTGGACGAGAAGATGATGACCGCCGCTGAATCTGCCGCTGCCGCAACAGCCAAGACCGAGGCGAGGGCCGCCGCCAAAGCCGAAGCGAAGGTCGCGGAGGCCGCGCGAGCCGCTGCCAATGTTGAGGCGAAGGCCGAAGCCAAGGCCGCCGAAGCCGCTGCCAAGAAGCCGGCGCAGGCTGAAGAGAAGAAATAGTCCGCCGTCCAAAATGACGGCTCCGGCTTACCGTCCGAGCTTTCGTTTTGAGCGCGCCGCGCTCCGGCGCGGGGCGAAGATCGTCGCAGGCGTGGACGAAGCCGGTCGCGGGCCGCTGGCCGGACCGGTGGTCGCGGCGGCAGTGATCCTGCCCGACGGCTACAAACTTCCCGGCCTCAACGATTCCAAACAGCTTTCCGCCAGGCAGCGCGACGAGTTCTTCCTGACGCTCACCACCGACCCGCACATCCGCTTCGGCGTCGGCATCGTGGACACGGAGTGGATTGATCGGATCAACATCCTCCAAGCCACACACCGCGCGATGGCCGAAGCCCTCCGGCGCCTGCCAGTTCAACCCGACCACGTGCTGGTGGACGGTCTGCCGGTAAAAAGCCTTACCATTGCCCAGACCGCCATCGTCAAAGGCGACGCCCGCAGTTTCTCCATCGCCGCCGCCTCGGTGATTGCAAAGGTGACGCGTGACCGGCTGATGCTGGAACTGCATGTCCAATATCCGGTTTACGGTTTCGACCAGCACAAAGGCTATCCGACGCCGGAACACCTCGCTGCACTGCGCGAGCACGGCCCCTGTCCAGTCCACCGTCGC
This sequence comes from Verrucomicrobiota bacterium, assembly GCA_016235595.1. Taxonomy (GTDB): domain Bacteria; phylum Verrucomicrobiota; class Verrucomicrobiia; order CAIQCK01; family CAIQCK01; genus CAIQCK01. The sequence goes on along the minus strand of JACRJX010000019.1, from coordinate 27,102 downwards.
ACCTTCGGCCCCGTGCGGGAGAAACTTGTGCAAGCTGAGATGAACTTGTAGCCAGCCAGATCGGAAAAACTGGAGAGAGGTGGTGTGTTGTGGCAAACAGCCGGGTTCTCTGGCCGAAAAAGAATACGCCGACAGATTCTCTGCCGGCGTATGATCTAAAGCGTACCAAGCCGCGCGAACAGCTTTATGGTTTCCTCAGCAACACCAACCCACCCATCGCCATGCCCAACAGACCGATGGTGATGCCACCTTCCGGAACCGAGCCGCCACCACTTGAGCCATAGGTGGAGTAGAACGAAAGTCCACCGACTCCCGAACCACTCGGCGCGCCAAAAGTGTAACTCGCATCATTACCGTCGTTATAGTATGCTTGCGCGTAGCCGCCATTCTTGCCGCCCCAATGCAAGAACACGTATTCCTGACTCGCCACCGTCAGTGTGACGCTTCTGGGGCCAAAATATGTTTCCACTTTCGACAATGGCGAGCCGTCCGGATTGGCGATTGGAGTGGAATAGCTCGTGCCGAAAGCGGTGTTGTAAGCAGTGACGTCATTCTGCAGCCAGTTGAAGACCGTGCTGTCACCAAAATTGCCCAAGGCACTCTTGGGAACAGCGGCCACGGAATGGTCGCCGAGCATCGTGATGTTGATCGGTATGGCGCCGGCTGGAATGGCAGCCAGACTCAAAGCCAGCAACGTTGTAACAGTGAGTTTCTTAATCATCGCATGCATGGAACTAGAAGAGGCAGTTGGCGTGCCAAGCCTGTAGTGACTGGGAGCTGATCCGCTCGCGGCCTGCGTTTTACGCGGATTCCTGCGGAAAATCCGCTGGTTGAGCGTCGCCGGCTCCGCGAAGCGTGAGGGAGCGAATTGCAGTCGCATCGTGCATCGTCATTGCAAATGCAAAGAGACACGGGCATCCTGCATTTTTGCGCGAGCCGTAATTTGAGCTTCCCCAACAGCGGGCAAGCGGCTAGAAACATCCGCGCCGGAGCCGTAGTCGGCGCCGGAACGACGGATCAGGTTTTTACCGGAAAGGACAGACGAACTATGTCAGGCCACAGCAAGTGGGCGACGATTCGCCACAAGAAAGGCGCGCTCGACGCGAAACGCGGGCAGATTTTTTCCAAGCTCGCCAAGGAAATCATTGTTGCAGCCAAGCAAGGCGGCGGCGATACCGGCATGAACCCGCGCTTGCGCACGGTGTTGCTCAAGGCCCGGTCGGTGAACATGCCGTCGGACAACATTGATCGCGCCATCAAGCGCGGCACCGGCGAACTACCCGGTGTCGTTTACGAGGAGATCACTTACGAGGGGTTTGCGCCCGGCGGCGTAGCATTGATTGTCGAACTGCTGACCGACAACAAGAACCGCACCTCGGCGGAAATCCGGAACGTCTTTACCCGCAACGGCGGCCATCTCGGCGGCGGCGCGGTGAAGCATCTCTTCCATCGCCGCGGCCAGTTCGTTGTGGACAAGGCTAAAATCAGCGAGGACGAATTGATGACTCTTGCGCTCGACGCCGGCGCGGAGGACATGACCACGACCGACTCAGGTTACGAGATCACCTGCGACCCCGCGCACTTCGAAGCGGTCCAGAAAGCGCTCGATGGAAAAAACATCAAGCCTGACTCGGCCGAGGTGGCGTCCCTGCCGCTGAACCCGGTGCCGATTTCCGACGAAGGAACCGCGCGCACGGTGCTGCGGCTGGTGGGCGAACTCGAGGACCACGACGACGTGCAGAACGTTTACGCCAACTTCGACATACCGGAAGACATTCTGGCCAAAGCGGCAGAGTGAGGAAGCGGAGTAATGGAGTGGTGGAGTAGTGGAGCAATGGGAACCGCATCAAATCGTCTTCTCAACGTTCCAACACTTCAATACTCCAACATTCCAATATTTCGATGAGGATTCTCGGCGTAGATCCCTCCCTGCGTTCAACCGGTTACGGTGTCATTGAGGCGGCCGGCAACGAGATGCGCGGACTGGCCTTCGGCGAGATCAAGAACGGGGCCGGCTTGCGGCAATCGCAGTGCCTGCTACGCATCCACGACACACTCCGCGATGTCATCGCCCGTGAGCGTCCGGAGGTGGTCGCCATCGAGAGCATCATCTACGTCCAATCCACCCGTGTCGCGATCATCATGGGCCATGCACGCGGCGCGGCGGTGCTCGCGGCGGCGGCGGCGGGCTTGCCGATCTACGAATACGCGCCGCGCAAGGTGAAGGCTGTGGTCACCGGCTTGGGCGCGGCGGGCAAGCTGCAGGTTGGGCGCATGGTGAGGGCGTTGCTGGGCATGGCGGAGGTTCCGCCGCCCGACGCCGCCGATGCGCTTGCGTTGGCCATCTGTCACGCGCAGAATCAGCGTGGCATCGTTATCGAGCCGCCGAAACAGATTTAGACCATGATTTCGTTTCTCCGAGGCAAACTGGTTACTGCGTCGCCCACGCACGTCGTCGTGGACTGCAACGGCGTCGGCTATGAAGCCGCCATCCCGCTCTCCAGCTTCGACAAGCTCCCCTCCCCCGGCGGCGACGTGCGCATCCTGACCTACCTTCACGTCCGCGAGGACGCACACCTGCTCTATGGCTTCATGACCGAGACCGAGCGCGAGCTGTTCAAGCTGCTGCTGAGCGTCAGTGGCATCGGACCGAAGATTGCGCTCACGTTGCTCGGCGGCATGTCAGCCGTCGCGCTCAAGGGCGCCATCGTCAGCAACGACATCAAGTCGCTCTCGCACATCAAAGGCGTCGGGGCGAAGACCGCCGAGCGGCTGTGCGTCGAGCTTCGCGACAAGATTGGAGCCATTGGCGCCACCGAAGCCGCCGCGGCGAAACATGCGCTCACGGCCGAGGACCAGAAGCTGAACGATGCCATTCTCGCGATGGTTTCGCTGGGCTACAAACAACTCGAAGCCCACAAAGCCGTCCACGCCGCCACTGCCAGGCTGGCCGCTACCGCCACCGTGGAGGAGATTGTCCGCCAGGCATTGAAGTCGGCCTAAGGCTTTTTGCTTGCTCGCGTCCGGCGCGTTCCGCATTCTCGCTGCATGGCCGAACGGTTTGTCACTGAAAGCATCCAACACCCGGACAAGGCGTTTGAACTGACGCTGCGCCCGCAGGATTTTTCCTCCTACATCGGCCAGGCCAAGGTGAAGGAGCGGCTCGAACTGGCCGTGGAGGCGGCGAAGCAACGCACCGAGCCGGTCGGCCATATCCTACTCAGCGGTCCGCCGGGATTGGGCAAGACCACGCTCGCGCACATCATCGCCCGGATGATGGGCAGCAACATCGTCGTCACCAGCGGCCCGACCATCGAGCGCGCGGGAGATTTGGCAGGTCTGCTCACCAAGCTTGAACGGGGCGACGTGCTTTTCATAGACGAGATTCACCGGCTGCCGGCGCAAGTCGAGGAATACCTCTACCCGGCGATGGAGGATTACCGGCTGGACATCGTCATTGACCAAGGGCCGAGCGCGCGCAGCGTGCGGTTGAACCTGCCCCGTTTCACGCTCATCGGCGCGACCACGCGCAGCGGCCTGCTCACCGCGCCGTTGCGCAGCCGCTTCGAAATCACCGACCGGCTGGATTACTACGTGGCGGCGGACCTTCAACAAATCTGCCTTCGCTCAGCGCGCATCCTGGGCGTCGAGATAGACAACCCCGGCGCGCTGGAGATCGCCCGCCGCTCGCGCGGCACTCCGCGCCTCTGTAACAATCTCCTCCGGCGCGTCCGCGACTACGCGCAAGTCCGCGCCGACGGCCACATCACCGCGCCGATTGCCGACAAGGCGCTGGCGATGCTGGACATTGACGAACACGGCCTCGACGACATGGACAAGCGCCTGCTCGAAGCCATCGTTCACAAGTATCGGGGCGGTCCCGTCGGCGTGAGCACCATCGCCGTCGCGGTCGGAGAGGAGCCGGGCACGATCGAGGAAGTCTATGAGCCGTTCCTGATCCAGGAAGGCTACCTCCAGCGCACCCCGCAGGGCCGCGTAGCCACCGAGCTGACCTACAAGAAGCTCGGCGTCAAGCGCACCGGCAAGTCCCAGAGCGAACTGTTCTGACCGTCAGTAATCGGCAGTCCGGGTCAGTGGAACCACGGAATGCACGGAAGGACTTGGCAGCACACGCCGCGCCGGCTTCCAACACGATCCAGCCAAGGCTGTCGGTCACGGCAGTCTTTCTTATTCCCCACGCGTCTGCCTTGGTAGGGCGAAGCGTCCCGCTGAGCCGTCCCCCGCCCTATCCTTCCGTTGCGGCTCAGCGGGACGCTTCGTCCTACCCAACGCCTGCCGATGCGGGCAAAATCAACGAACTGATCAACGCGTTACGCCGGGGACGTGGCCTCCAACACGCGCTTTACATGGTGCAGCGGCAGGCGGAGAATGATCCTGAAGCAGGGCGCGAAAGAAATGAATGAGGCAACGAATTCAAGCAGTGTGAACCGAGATACACGTCCAAGGTGGCTCAGAGTTGTCTTGTGGGGCTTGTCTGCATGGCTAATCTTCTGGTACGCGTTCTGTCTATTCGCGCCTATGTGTGCCGTCCTGTTTCACACTGTTTTGAGACCGCCGGACCTCTCTGACGTTCCTGCTATTGTCTTACTCTTTGTCACACTGCTCCCGAGCGTTGCTTTGGCCATCATCGCCGCGCGCTGGCAACACCGTCTCCTTGCCCGTAAGTCTATTCGCGCGAATTATATCGCGCTGGCCGTCATGTTGACCCTCGTCATCTTATGTGTGCCTGTTCCATTCACATACGCCTTCTTCGAATAGGCCAGACGCGAAAGGAATGAGGAAAGCATGAAGACGATCAGCCGAAACCTGCTGCTGTTGTCAATGCTGTGGGCAGTGGCAGGCGGAACGGCTTGGGCGGGCGAAAAGCCTGCAACGACCGAGAGCGCTCAGACCATCGAGCAAACGGAACGGATCATCTACGGCCAATACTTTGATGACCGCATCGCTGGAAACTTCGAGTGGAACCAGCGAAATATGAAGCTCACGTTGGACCCGAAAATGATTTCGATCCAAAGCAATTCGATAGCCAGGTGGTCAGACAAAACGTCACCTCTGAAGCTGCACTATCGTTTGGGCGGCGTAGCCCTTCTCGATTTTCCGTTTGACGATCCCCTAATGAAAAGATTCCTGCCCTCACTGCAAAAAGAAACGCATGACTCCTTGATTTCGCGGGACAAAATTTGGCGCGAGTTGCCACTGGGACGGCTCGCAACTGCTTCTGGAAGAACAATCCTCATCGTTAGCGATGAGGCCAACAGCCGGAAATCCGTGTTCGGTCTGTCGCGGGTTGGCTTTAGCCGCGACGGACGCCAGGCGCTTCTCGGCGACAGGTTTGCTTTTTATCTGTACCAATTTGTGGATGGGCGATGGAAGCAAGTCAGCAGTTTCCCGTATGCCTTGGACTGATGGCAGCAGTCGCAGAACGGCCCTCGGGGACAGTCCCGGGAATTTCGCACAATCAACGCAGCCGTCCCCTTCCCTTCGCACGTCGCACAGGCAAGGGACGCGTCAGCAACAAGGTGGAAGGGCGTTACCGCGGGGTGGGGTCACGAAGGAGGAATGGCCGCGGGAGCGGCCTGTGACCCCGGCCCCGCGTTAAATGTGAAACGCCGGGGCAGGGAAAAAGTTTCGCGCGGGACGAAAAAAGCCGGTCCGTAGGGTCAATCCTGAAGCCAGACTAGATCCGCTCGTCGTTTATTGCGCTGCGGGCTGCCAGTAAACGACAACACGCTGTTCGAGGGCGTCGGCGCGGACGGTAATCGTTTGCTGTTCCTTCGGCAAATCAGCGGCGTTGATCACGCGCACCAGTTCCTTCCATTGAACGGCTTGGGGAACCAGGTCCAGCAGCCGGTTGGGCGCGTTGAGGAAGAAACCCTCGTTGAGATGATTGCGGGATTGCTGCGGGAAGAGGGCGAGGTAGAGCGTGTTCATCTCGACCAGTTCATTGAGGAAGTGGGTTCCCAGCGACACGTCCGGAATCAGGTTCTCGCGCATCGCAACGATTTCGCACAACACGGTGACGCGGTTGATTTCGGCAAAGTTCACGGGGATGCCGAGTTCCGGGCTGGCGGTGCCCCATCGGCCGGGCCCCACCAGCATGACCGTCTGGGAGGAGCCGGCAGCGCGTGTTTGGTTGATGCTGCCGATCAGCCGGGCCACCTCATAGCGCTGCGCAACGGGCAGTTTGCCGTAGAGCGCGGGCACGACGTAGATGATGCGGTCCATGTTGACAATACGGCTCTGGCCGATCACGGCCCCGTGTGCCTCAATAATCCGGCTTTCAGCGGGAATGTTGGCCTTCGGCAGTTTGACCAGGTCCACGCCTTGCACCTGCAACGGACGGCACTGAAGAAGGTTGATCTTGTAGTTCTGGTCATCCACGAAGTTCGCCGTGAACTCGATGTCCACAGGATACTGGTAAGCATCTTCGAGGATGCGGAGAACATCGCGCAGGTCCTTGACAAAGTCGGTCTGTCTCAGCAGCCGGTCGAAGGTCAGCACCCGGTTTCCCCGGTCGCCGTCGGGGCTCGTAAACATGTCCAGCGGCAGGTCCGGGGCATCCTCAACCAGGTCGCAGAAATAGTTCGAGACCAGGCGGTTCGCGGCGATGTCAAGGTAGTCCACGCGGCGCTGGGAGTATTCGCAGACCTCGTCAAAGTTGCCTTCCGGCCGTTTCTCCGGAGCGTTAAGCGCCACGACGCGCGTGTAATCGTCGTCAGCCCGATCCACGGCGCGCGTGCCCAGCCCGAAAACAAGCCGCACGACGCCGGCCTTGGGGTCAATCTCCTTGTTCCAGACATACGGATTGTAGGAGAAACCGACGCCGGCCATCTGGGGATAGAATGCGTTATTGTATGCCGAGCCAGAGACGCGCATGACCAACAGCGCCATCTGCTCGTCCTGGTCCAGCAGCCCGCGCCGCAAGCGGTAGCGCAACGCCTTCTCGCTCATGGTGCTGGCATACACGCGCCGCAGGGTATCCAGCAGCGCATTGAGCCGCTGTTCGCGCGTGCCCTGGTTGACGCAGAACACGCTTTCGTATTTTCCAGCGAAGGCGTTGCCGTAGTTGTCCTCCAACAACGAACTGGAGCGCACGATGTAGGGTGCCTCGCCGAAGTAGTCTAGCATCTCGACAAATTGCTCCACCGTGTAGTCCGGAAACCGGCCGCCAAGAATCATGGCCCGCGCCTCATCAAGACCCTCGAGGAAGGTTTCCGGGTTGCGCTGCTTCTGGCGAATCCACCAGACACCGTTGCGCACGAGGAAGGTGTAAAACACGTCCGACCCGACGTAGAACGAATCATGCGTTTCCAGCAGCTTGTCAAAACGCGGGTCAGTCTTCTTCAGGATGGCGCGGGCCAGCAGCATGCCCACAGCCTTGCCGCCGATCAGGCCGACGCCAACCATGCGGTCCCGGATGGCAAGAATGTCTTCCAATTTCAGGTATTTGGTTGCCAGCTTCAGGATCGTCTCATCCCGGGACAGCACCATGTGGCTCAAACGATCAAACTCCTGTTGTTCGATCTCCGCCGGACAATGACCAGCCCTGTAGCTCTCATGGGCTTTCTGGGCCTGGGCAAAGATCCGGTTCCAAAAGCCGAGACGGCCGCTCGCACGCAAGCCGGGCCATCTGGCCGCAGTGAGGATTTCTGCAATGATGGCGCTGTTGGTGATCGGTTTGAACTTGTCGCCCTCCCACACGTGAATCGTGTTCATGGCGGAGGTCGAGCGATACTGGACCTTGATGGGGCGAATGTAGAGGCGTTCCTCGTGGCGGAAGACATCCAGCAGGAACTGGGTGGTGGCGGTGATCGGCGCCAACCCATAGGTCGCGTGGTAGTTCCGATACAGCGCAAAGTAAGTGACCGTCTCCAGATCGTAGAGGCGCGGACACGTCAGCACGAAGAAGTTGCCAAGCGACTGGTCCGACTGCCATTTGGCGGCCAGTTCCGAGAGACAGTCGAAGACGTAGATGGCACCCTTGCCAGCTTCTTCGATGACGCTGTGCACCTGCGTGACGAAACTCTCAAAACCCAGGTCGGGGTTGGGATGGTGAATCTCTGCGCCGATGTCGTTGGAAATCAACTGCTCGTGCGAGGCAAACCGGAAATAGATCAACCGGCGGCGTGTTCGACGGGCTGCCTCCACGTAGGGCACCACCAGGGCTTTGTAATCGGCGATCGTCTCCACCTGCCAGACGATGTTATCGCCAGGCATCACACCCTTGAGGACTTCGTCCAATCCAGACAGGCCGGTTGTCAGCGTGGAGATCATCAGTTCATCCTCTCGATGCGGTTACATGTTCCAGTTCGATTGTCAGGCTGTTGCCGTCCGCTGGCAAGCCGAACTTGAGCCAGTTCCACTGTCAAAAACAGAAGGGGCCCTGGATGACCAGGGCCCCTTCGTTACCAAACTGTCATTCCGGCCAGAGTTGGTTACACCAAGCCGTGGTCGAGCATCGAGTCGGCGACTTTCACGAAGCCGGCGATGTTGGCGCCCATGACGTAATTGGTCGGCTGGCCGTATTCCTTGGCCGTTTCGCTGCAAGCCTTGTGGATGGCCTTCATGATGTCATTGAGGCGGCGATCCACTTCCTCGCGCGTCCATGCCAGACGCATCGAGTTCTGGCTCATTTCCAAGCCTGAAGTGGCCACGCCACCGGCGTTGGCTGCCTTGCCCGGCCCGTACATGACCTTGTTCTTGACGAACAACTCCACGGCTTCCGGGGTGCTGGGCATGTTCGCGCCCTCGCTGACGAGTTTGCAGCCATTCTTGAGCAACGTCTTGGCGTCGTCACCGTTGATTTCATTCTGCGTGGCGCTCGGGAACGCGCACTGGCAGGGAATGCCCCAGGGACGCTTGCCTTCCAGGTACTGGCCGCCGAACTTGGCCACGTATTCCTTGATGCGGCCGCGTTTCACGTTCTTGAGGTCTATGACCCAGGCGAGTTTCTCCTCGTTGATGCCGTCCTTGTCGTAGATGGTGCCGTTCGAGTCGGAGAGAGTGACGGGCTTGGCGCCGAGATGCAGCAGCTTCTCCACCGTGTATTGGGCCACGTTGCCGGAGCCGGAGACCGTGCAGACCTTGCCCATGAAGGACTCACTCCGGGTCTTGAGCATTTCGTCGGCGAAGTAAACAGCGCCGTAGCCGGTCGCCTCGGGACGGATCAGGGAGCCGCCCCACTTGAGGCCCTTGCCGGTCAGCACGCCGGAAAACTCATTGCGCAGCCGCTTGTATTGGCCGAACAGGAATCCGATCTCACGGCCGCCCACGCCAATGTCACCCGCCGGCACGTCGGTGTCCGGCCCGATGTGGCGTGACAGTTCGGTCATGAAGCTCTGGCAGAACCGCATCACCTCGTTGTCCGAATTGCCTTTGGGATCGAAATCCGAACCACCCTTGCCGCCGCCCATCGGGAGCGTGGTCAGCGAGTTCTTGAAGACCTGCTCGAACCCCAGGAACTTGAGGATGCTGATGTTGACGCTCGGGTGGAAACGCAGCCCGCCCTTGTAGGGTCCGATGGCGCTGTTGAACTCAATGCGATAGCCGCGATTGACGTGGATCTTGCCCTTGTCATCCTGCCATGGCACCCGAAACATGATCTGCCGCTCCGGCTCAACGATCCGCTCCAGAATCCGGGCATCCTCATACTTCTTGTGTTTCTTGAGAACAGGTTCGAGTGATTCGAACACCTCGTTAACCGCTTGTAGAAACTCAGGCTCCCCTGCATTCCGCTTCCCCACGATTTCCAGCACGTCTTGTGTGTAACTCATTTGGTCTTCCTAGAATAATTGTTGAAACAAACTGCGTTGTTTATTAGCCAACATGGAATTGAATTGGAAGTCAATGCAGTTCCTGCGCCATGCGGTTTTGCGCGTTTTTTGGCCGAAATTAGACAGGTTCTTGGAGGCGTGAGATGGCGCGAGCCCGGCCGGTGGTGTCGTCCACATCGACGATGACGCCACACAGCACCACGCGGTTTTGGGCAAGTTTGAACCGTTGGGGCATCTGGGTGACAAACCTCCGGATGATCGGTTCGATCTCGCGACCGAGGACGGATTCCTGCGCGCCCGTGAAGCCAGCGTCGCTAAGAAAGGCGGTGCCGCCGGGAAATATCTGCTCGTCAGCAGTCTGCACGTGGGTATGGGTGCCGATGACAGCGCTCACCCGGCCGTCGAGGTAGCGGCCAAGGGCGATCTTCTCGCTGGTCGCTTCGGCGTGGATGTCTACCAGAATGATGCGCGTCTGCTGGCGAAGCTCGGCGACGAGCGCATCGGCAACCGTGAAGGGGTTTTCCAGCGCAGCCATGAAGGTGCGCCCCTGAAGATTGATGACACCGATGGGCGATTTGCCGGGGCGGTTCCAAACGATGGAGCCGTGGCCCGGCACATCGGCGGGATAGTTGGCCGGACGCAGGATGCGAGGTTCTTTCCCAATGTCGGCCACAAATTCCTTCTGGTCCCAGACGTGATCGCCACTGGTAATGATGTCCACGCCGGCGTCCAACAACTCGCGCGACGTTGGCAACGTCAGGCCGCTGCCGCCGGCGATGTTCTCGGCGTTGGCGATGACGTAGTCGATCTTGTGGCGCTCGCACAGCAGCCGGCAAAGGCCCGTGACCGCCGCGCGGCCCGGCTCACCCACGATGTCGCCGATGAAAAGAAGCTTCATGCTGCGTAATGCGTAGCGCGTAATGCGCAAGACCGCAATTACGTATTACGTCACCACGTCTTACTTCGCATACTCCACCACCCGCATCTCACGCATGACCGTCACCTTGATCTGGCTGGGGTAACGCAGTTCGCGCTCAATCTTGCGAGCGATGTCGCGGGCCATCAAAGTGGCGGCGTTGTCGTCTACGGTGCCCGGCTTGACGATCACGCGGATCTCGCGGCCAGCCTGAATGGCGTAACTGCGATCGACGCCGGGAAACGCGTTGGCCAGCGCCTCCAGTTTGCCGAGCCGCTCAAGATAGACGGCGGCGGACTCGGAGCGCGCCCCGGGCCGCGAGGCGGAAATGGCGTCGCCCGCGCTGACAAGGACACCGTAGATGTTCGGCTCCGCTTCTTCGTGGTGGGACGCGATCGCAACGACGACGTCGGCAGCTTCGTCATATTTACGGAGCAATTCCGCTCCGACGATGGCATGCGAGCCTTCCGTCTCCGCGCTGACAGCCTTGCCAATGTCGTGAAGAAGTCCCACGCGCCTGGCCACCGACACGTCAAGCTTCAACTCCGCCGCCATCGCCCCGACGAGTTGCGCCACCTCCACGCCGTGGTCGAGGACGTTTTGTGCGTAGCTGTGGCGAAACTTCAGGCGGCCGAGCAGCTTGACGATTTCGGGATGCACGTTCTGAACACCGGCGCGCGCGCATGCATCCTCACCAGCCTGGCGGACGGTTTCCTCCATTTCCGCCGCGGCTTTCTGCACAACCTCCTCGATGCGGCCTGGGTTGATGCGGCCGTCGGTCACGAGCTGCAACATGGCAATGCGCGCGATTTCGCGGCGGACCGGTTCATAGCCAGAGAGCACCACGACCTGCGGCGTCTCGTCAATAATCACCGACACACCGCTGACCGTCTCGAACGCGCGGATATTGCGCCCGTCGCGGCCGATGATGCGGCCCTTCATCTCCTCGCTCGGCAACGCCACGGTGGTGGTGGTGGTTTCGTTAACGTGGGTGGCCGCGCAACGCTGGATGGCGATGGAGATGAGCCGCTTGGCTTCACGCTCGGCATCGGTCCGTGCCTGTTGTGCGCCGCGCCGCACCAAGGCCGCCGTCTCCCCTTGTATGTCCTGTTCCACACGACGGAGAAACTGTTGGCGGGCCTCGTCGGTCGACAGGCCAGAGAGCCTGTGCAGCTCGTCGCGCTGCAACTGAATCAACGCCTGCGCGTCGGCTTTCAGTTTGTCGAGTTCGTCCAGACGCGCGGCAATCTTCAGGTCGGACTCGCGCAACTCTTCTTCGCGGCGTATCAGAGTCTCCAGTTTCTCCTGCAAGCTGGCCTCGCGGGCGATGAGACGCTTTTCCTTTTCATCCAGTTCGCCGCGCTTGGCTATGGCCTGCTTCTCGAAGTCTTCACGAGCTGTCATCGCCGCGCTTCTGCCAGCCACCTCGGCGGCACGACGCAGTGAATCGGCGTCGCGTTCAGCGTTCTCGATCAGACTGCGAGCTTCGCGTTCTGCCGCGATAAGCCGCCAGCGGTTGACGATGCGATGCCCCCAGTAACCCGCCATGACCCAGAGCGTGGCTTGGGTCAAAACCAGGACCGCATAGGCATTCTCCAGCAAGAATCGTCTCATAGGTGTTTTCTCCAGTGAATTGTGCTCTCAGTGACAATGGCATCCATCAGCACATCTGTCCCCTCGTGTGGCACAACCGGTTGCATCTGGCTGTCGAAGGACAATGCAATCTTCAGGCCAGTGAAATACCGCAGCATGTCGTCATAAAAGCCTTTGCCGTAGCCAAGCCGGTGACCGTCTGCATCGAAGGCCACGCCTGGAACAATCGCAATGTCGGCGAGGCGGCTGGTCAGCGTCCGATTTCGCGGTTCGAGAATGCCAAGCTTGCCAGGCACGAGGTCGCGGTCGAAATCGTTGATCGGGCAGGCATGATAGCGCCGTTGCTTCGCATCGAACGCCGGCACATGAATGTGTTTGCCGCCGGCAAGCCAGTCGCGCACAAGCTGAAGCGTCTCGACTTCGTTGTCGTGCGACAGATAACAGAAGATGGTTTCCGCCTGCCTGATCGCCGGCAGTTCCAGCAATCGCAACACGGCCAACCGGCTGCGACGAGCGACCTCCTCTGCTGTCAGGGCGCGGCGCAACGCCAGCATTCGCTCACGGAGCGCGCGCTTTTCTACCACGAGGTTGGATGAAGAGACGCTCATGTCGTCTTTCTCGTCTGGAGTTTCGCGCGCCATTCGGTCAACCGCCGCTGCACTTCGCGCTCGAAGCCGCGGTCGGTTGGATTGTAGTAGCTGCGCTTCTCCGGCATGTGCTGCTGCGGCGCAATGCCGCCTTCGTGGTCGTGGGCGTATTGATAACCAACGCCGTGACCCAGACGCTCGGCTCCCTTGTAATGCGTGTCCTTGAGATGATCCGGCACGTCGAGCGTGCGGCCTTTCTCCACGTCAGCCATCGCGGTCCAAATGCCCATCGCACTCGCGTTGCTCTTCGGCGCCGTGGCGATGTAAATGGCCGCTTGCGCCAGCGGCAACTGTGCCTCCGGCATCCCGACAAACTCCACCGTCTGCTGCGCTGCGCTTGCGACGACCAGCGCCTGCGGATCGGCCATGCCCACATCTTCCGCCGCGCAAATGACAATGCGCCGCGCCAGAAACCGGATGTCCTCGCCGGCGACGAGCATTTTTGCCAGCCAGTAAAGCGCCGCATCCGGGTCGCTGCCGCGCATGGATTTGATGAACGCGCTGATCGTGTCGTAGTGTGCGTCCTCGTCACCATCGTAAACGACGGCTTTCTTCTGGATGCTCTCTTCGGCGACGGCCTTCGTGAAATGAATTGCGCCGCTGGCGTCCGGCGGCGTGGTGAGCACGCCAATCTCCAGCGAGTTGAGCGCCTTGCGGGCGTCGCCGTCGCTGGCCGTGGCGAGATGCTCCAACGCGTCGGCATCGAGTTGGACGCGCCACTTGCCCAGGCCGCGCTCCGTGTCGGCGAGCGCGCGGCGGACGAGCACCTTGATGTCGTCGAGGCTGAGCGGTTTGAGTTCAAACATCTGCGAGCGCGAGACGAGCGGCGCGTTGACGTAGAAGGTCGGATTATGCGTGGTCGCGCCAATGAGGCGGACGGTGCCGTTCTCCACGTCGGGCAACAGCACGTCCTGTTGCGCCTTGTTGAAGCGGTGGATCTCGTCAATGAAGAGGATCGTTTTCTGGCCGGTGTTGGCGAGGCGATTGGCGGCGGTGGCGACGACCCGGCGGATATCGGCCACATTACTCTCGACGCCGCTAAGCCGTTCGAAACGCGACTGCGTGGCGTTGGCGATGATTTGTGCAAGCGAGGTCTTGCCAGTGCCCGGCGGTCCCCAAAGCAGGATGGAAGCGATGCGGTCAGCCTGAATGGCGCGGCGGAGCAGCTTACCCGGGCCGAGGACGTGGCTCTGACCGGCGTATTCATCCAACGTACGCGGTCGCATCCGGGTTGCGAGCGGTTCGGGACGGGAGTGGACAGGCCGATCTTCCGCTGCTTCGCGCGGCACGCGCCGGTCGCTTGCGCGGTCGGGGCCACTTTGTTGAAACAAATCCTGGCTCATCGGCTGTCAGTCCAGTTGCTGCGAGGCCGACGAGGGGGCAAAAAGAAATACCCCACCAGAGCCGTGTGAACGTATTCTCCAGACCCCGTAGTATAACGGAGCGCCTACCCGCCGGCTTGCCGACTTCCAATGAAGGCATGTCGTCTACCGCCGGAGATCGGCCCTTCAGATGAAGGTTATCGGGTCAGAGATTCACCGTTGCATCACGTGAACGGCAGGGTATTTCAAACCGTTTTGGAATCGCGCCCACAGGCACATTCCATTGAACTCGCTCTTGCGTTTCAAGGAACAAACGTCTCTTAAACAACCTGTTCACTGCTTTGTTTCTCGGTTTAACCGCCGGCGTTGCCGCCGGCGTTTGGTTCTTCAGTCTTAACCCTGCCGGTTTCGCGGCACGGAACAACGTTCACTCACTCTGCGCGGACCTCGCACTGCAATTCTGTTTTCAATTTCGCTACGATCTCGTCGTGCGTTTTGTTGACTTCGGTGTCGGTCAGAGTCCGATCCGGCGCCTGGTACGTCAATGAATACGCCATCGACTTCTTCCCGCTTGGGATCGTCTTGCCACTGAATATATCAAATAATCGGACACTTGCCACCAGATTCTTCCTGCAGCGCGCAAAAACCGCCATCACTTGCTCGTGTGTCGTCGCTGCGTCCACCACCAGCGCCACGTCGCGCTGCACCGATGGATGCTGCGGCAGAGGCCGATACGCCTTCGTCCAACGCGCAGCCGCCAGCACTTCATCGAGGTCCAGCTCCGCCAGTGCCACCGGCTCGCGCAGGTCGAACTCGCGTCCGAGCTTCTCCTGCAACATGCCAATCTCACCCAGCGTTTTGCCACCGGCCTTCACCAGCGCCGATTGTGCGAAGACGCCAGCCGGCGCTTGCTGCGGCACAAACTCCACCGCTGCGACTTTCAAACGGGCCAGCAGCGCTTCAACCGCCCCTTTCAAATCGTAGTAATCCGCCTTTGCGCTGAGCGCTGCCGATTCCCATGCGTTCGGCGTGCGTCCACCCGTCGCGGCAAGCGCGAGCGAGCGCTGCTCCTGTGGCTTCCCGTTGCTCGCAGCGAATACGCGGCCGATCTCAAACAGCCGCACGTCAAGCGTCTGGCGCGCGACGTTGGTGCGCAGGTTCTGCAGCAAGCCGGGCAGCAGGCTCGGCCGCAAAATCGAAAGGTCTTCGTTCAGCGGGTTCTGCAGTTTCACCAGCGCAAGTTCCGCAGGCAGTTGCGTCAGCGCGGCCGTCGCAGGGGCGGTCGGCGTCTGGTTCACCGCTTCCTCGTAACCAACGCCGTTGAGAATCTGCCGCACGAGCCGCAACCGGTCATAGGCCACGTCGAACTTCGATATAGCCGGCTCGGCGCGCGAAGCGACCGACGGTATCTTGTCGAGGCCGTGAATCCGGCCCACTTCCTCAATCAGGTCCACCTCGCGCTGCAAATCCACGCGGAACGTCGGCACCGTGACTTCAATCCGGTCCGCGCTCTCGCTTGCGATGGCGAGGCCGAGGTTCGTCAGCGCACGCTTCACGGCGTCAACAGGGACTTCCACGCCGATCAACTGGTTCACGCGGCTGAAACGGCAGGCGATCTTTCGCAGCTCAACCGGCTTGGCCAGCGTATCGATCACACCACGCGCGACCTTGCCGCCAGCAAGCTGCTGGATGAGCGCGATGGCGCGCCGGCTGGCCCAGTCGCAGATACCGACATCGGCGCCGCGTTCGAAACGATACGACGACTCGCTGCTGAGGCCGACGCGCTTGGAGGTTTTGCGGATGTTCGTCGGCACGAAATACGCGCTTTCCAACAGCACGTCCACGGTGCCGTCGCTGATTTCGCTTTGCCGGCCACCCATGATGCCGGCGAGCGCGACGCCTTTCTGCGCGTCGGCAATGACCAGCATCTGTTCGTCGAGCACGCGGTCCTTGTCGTCGAGCGTCATCAGATGCTCGCCCGCCTGCGCGCGACGCACAATGATCTCGTGGCCCGCCAGCAGGTTGTAATCGAACGCGTGCAGCGGATGGCCGCTCTCCAGCAGCACGAAATTGGTCACGTCCACGACGTTGTTGATGGAACGGATGCCGAGTTTCTCCAGGAGCGTCTTCAACCACGCCGGGCTGGGGCCGATCTTCACACCGCGCACAACGCGGGCCGCATAACGCGGGCAGAGATCGGGCGCTTCGACACGCACCTTCGCCAGCGTGTCCACAGGCTCGCCGTCTTCGGTGAAATTCGTGTCCGGCAATTTGATGAGATTGCCCGTCAGCGCAGAGACCTCGCGCGCGATGCCGATGATGCTGAGCAGGTCGGGCCGGTTCGGCGTGATCTCCAAATCATAAACCGTGTCACCGCCACCGAGCACCTCGGCGATCGGCGCACCCAACCGGGTGGCCGGATCGAGGATGAGCAGGCCTTCGGCGTCCTCGACGATGCCGAGTTCCTTCTCCGAGCACATCATGCCCTGGCTCTCGACGCCGCGAAGCTTGCCGACCTTGATCTTGAAATCGCCCGGCAGCACCGCGCCCGGCAACGCCAGCGGCACCTTGTCGCCGACTTTGTAATTCTTCGCGCCGCAAACAATCTGCCGCTCCGTCGCGCCGTCGGTGACCCGGCAGACGCTGAGGCGATCGGCGTTCGGGTGTTTGTCGCTGCTGAGAATCTGGGCGACGACGATCTTGTCAAAGCTCGCGCCGATCTGCTCGATGCCCTCGACCTCGATGCCGCACATCGTCAACCGTTCCGCCAGTTGTTGCGTCGACCAGTCGAACTCCACGTATTGTTTCAGCCAGTTGTATGAAATCTTCATCGCATAATGTCCGTAAATGAAGCTCGAACCTTAACGAGGCCGCGCCACGCCCGCAAGCGCGGTTTTGACCTCGTCTCCGTCCAGGAACACAGGGGGCACAATCTGCCTGTCCTTTCCCACGGCGGCGCGAAAGGCAGCTTGACGAGGCTGGCCGGGGCGAGTGAAAGTCCTGCCCGCGCCAAACACCATGAACGTCACGCGCCCGCTAAAATCAGAGTTGTGGAAACGCTACGGCTCGCCGGAGCATCCCGCGGAGTGGGACGGCAATGTGTTCGGCCACATGGGCGGCGGGAAGATGAGCCAGCGGTTCTGGGAGTATTTCAAAGCCATCGAACTGCTCGACCTGACACAGGACTCCGTCGTGCTCGACATCGGCGGCGGCTCGCCGGCCACCGGTGCGGGATTTCTCGGTGAAATCCTGGCGCAGCAGGTGAAGCAGGTAGTCGTCATGGACCCCAATGCCCGCGGACCGGCGGCGGCGTTGAAAAACATCGAGTGTGTCCGGTCGAACTCCACCTACGCCGAACTCAAGGCACTGCTGGAGACGCGGCGCGACCTGACGCATATCTCATGCGTGTCGGTCTTCGAGCATATCGAGCCACGAGTCCGCGAAGGCATTACGCAGGCGATCAACGAAGCCTTCGGCGGGGCCTGCTTCGTCGCCACGTTCGAGTATCACGCCAAGGTCCGGTTTCATGAACACTACCTGACCACCAAAACCGTGTCGGATTTGTTCAAGCCGCTGACACGGTTTTATCTGGATGAGTTCGTCGCCTCGCCGACGCCCTGCGTGAACGCGTTCGACTCGCAGCTATTGCCGCGCCTGAGCCGCACGCCCGTCGCGCGAGGCCACATCCCGCTCTGGCATCCGGTTGCCGTCCGGTTTCTGAGGGCGTGAAGTCTCACATTCATTCTCTAATGTAAGAAACAAGCATGAGTGACCCCTACGTCCATGGCTACGACCCGCGGGAGAACATCCGTCTCCAGGACCAGGCTTCCACGCTGGTGGAATTGCTGCACTCGGACACGTCCTATCCCGAGGGAAGCCGCGTACTTGAGGCCGGCTGCGGCGTGGGCGCCCAAACGGTCACACTCGCCCGCAACAGCCCGAAAGCCTCGATCACGTCCGTGGACATCTCGGAAGCATCCGTGGCCGAAGCCAGACGGCGGGTGGTGGCGGCTGGCTTGTCCAACGTCGAGTTCCGGCAGGCGGACATTTTCAACCTGCCGTTCGCGCCCTGCTCTTTCGACCATGTATTCGTCTGCTTCGTCCTGGAACATCTCTCGCGCCCGGTCGAGGCGTTGCGCGGCCTGAAAAACCTCATCAAGGAGGCCGGCACGATCACGGTCATCGAAGGCGACCACGGCTCGGCGTATTTCCATCCGGACAGCGATGCCGCGCACCGGGCGATCCAATGCCAGGTGGAACTGCAACGCCGCGCCGGCGGCAACGCCATGATTGGCCGGGAGCTGTATCCGCTGCTGTTCGACGCTGGCTATGGCTCCGTCCGGGTCTCGCCCCGGATGGTCTATGTTGATTCGAGCAAGCCGGCCCTTGTTGAGGGCTTCACGAAGAAAACGTTTACGGCAATGATCGAAGGCGTCCGCGAGGCCGCCATCGAAGCGAGGCTGGCGGACCCGCAGGTGTTTGAAAAAGGGATTGCGGACCTCTACCAAACGGCTGGGCCGCGTGGGGTTTTCTGCTACACTTTCTTCAAGGCGACAGGAATCAAATGAGAAGGGACAACTGTCATGATTAATGCCGGCGCGGCTCTCCATTCGACAGTTCTGCTGCTGCTTGTGATCATCGTGACAATGACCGCCGCACTGGCGGCCCGCTACGTACGCAATCGCGAGTTGCGCCTCTGTGTCGGGTCGGGACTTGTCGTCATCGCTGCGGTGTTCTCGGAGATCTCTGTCATTCTGACGGTGCTGATTGCAGCGCTCGGCGGCGCCATCATCGCTTTCGGCCTCAAGACGGAACGCCCTGACAAAACAACCACGGTGGGCAAAATACCCGAGAACCAAATTTCGTCATAGAACGGACAATTCTGTCCGTGATGTCCTGGTCTTCGGGACAAGGCCGACGCGACACGCGGCTTCAGTCAGTTCCATTGGCCAATTCCCGCACCACCGCCTCGATCCCCGCCGTCACGCGTGCCAGTGCGTCGTAGTTGACCTTGTCGGGCGTGTCGGTCGTTTCGTGGTAATGCGGATAGCGATACGGCGCGGTGTCGGTGACCATGAACGCGCGCCAGCCTTCTTGCCAAAACGAATCGTGGTCAGACCAGTTGACCCCGGGAACACACGCGAACGTCGCCACCGTTTCCAACGGAAAGTCACTGTTCGAGCGGAAGACACAGGCGGCGCGGCTGATGAGCGACCGCGAAGCGAGATTGCCAACGAAGGCGATGAAATTGCCGCGATCGGGATAGAAGAAGCTGAACGGTGGCGGATAACGCTGGCTGCCTTTCGCGTCGTTGTAGCACCCCATCGTCTCCAGCGAGATCATCGCGCGGACGTCGTCGCCACGCTGGCGGCACGCCGCTGCATAGACACGGCTGCCCATCTTGTCGGTGAGGAAGAACGGCGGTTCCTCATTCGCGAACGCCACGAACCGGAGGGTTCGCGCCGGGTTCTCGCGCGCAAATTTCCGCGCCAGTTCCAGCAACGCCGCCACTGCGCTGGCGTTGTCGTTCGCACCGGGACAGCTCAGAGCAGAATCGTAATGCGCGCCAACCACAACAACCTGATTGGACGAGGTTGACCCTCTTCGTGTTGCCGTGAGGTTTGCGCACATCACGCGATCAGCCTCGTAGCACAGCCTGTCCACGTCGTAGCCAGCGCTGCGAAAGGCATGGGTGATATAGTCCGCCGCGCGCCGGTAGGCGGCAGGCCTGAAGACGTTCCGTTCGCCAATGTCACCCGCGAGGACTTGAACGTGCGCGGCG
Source organism: Verrucomicrobiota bacterium (assembly GCA_016235595.1). GTDB lineage: Bacteria > Verrucomicrobiota > Verrucomicrobiia > CAIQCK01 > CAIQCK01 > CAIQCK01. The sequence goes on along the minus strand of JACRJX010000019.1, from coordinate 7,048 downwards.
AGCCGATCACGCAGCTGCCGCATTTCCTCCGGGTTCGCGGCCTTCGCAACGCGTTTCGGGTTCCGTGGCCCGCAATGGGTCATGGAATACAGGCCTGCAAACAGTGCCGCGGCTACCGCCACCAACGCCGTCAGCACCCGCAACGCCGAACGAGCTACCTGCCGTAGCGTCATGTCTACACCGTCAGCAATTTTTCCAACGAGACGCCGCGCAATTCAAACAATCGCCGGATGGTTTCTTCGATCAGGTTGTTCGGACACGACGCACCTGCGGTGACGCCGATGGCCGTCGCCCGTCCGCCCGGCATCCAGTCTTCCGTCTCAATCTCCCGCTGCAACTTCAAGTTGTAGTGGCAAATGCGTTTGTCGGAGATGATCATGCTGGCGGACTTGATGAAGTAGGTCGGGTGCTTGACCTCGGACATTTCCACCAAGTGCGACGTATTGCTGCTGTTGTAGCCGCCCACCACGATCATCAGGTCCAGCGGTTGCGCGAGCAGCTCGTCCAGCGCATCCTGCCGTTCCTGCGTGGCGCCGCAGATCGTGTCGAAGAAACGGAATCGCTGCACCAGTTCCTTCTCGCCGTAGCGGTCGAGGATCGCCCGCCGAAGACGCCGCTGCACATCCTCGGTCTCGCTGCGCAACATCGTCGTCTGGTTCGCCAGTCCGATGCACTGAAGATCGCGGTCGGGATCGAAGTCCGGCGAGTGAGCCCCTTCGAACTTCCTCAGGAACTCCTCCTTGTTGCCGCCGTGGCGGATGTAGTTGCAGACGTAGTCAGTCTCCGCAAGGTCATAAACGACGAGATAATGCCCCGGCCCCTTTGCCAGCGCGCGCGAACTGGTGGCCTTGGTTTCCTCGTGCCACGCCTTGCCGTGAATGATGGAGGTAATGTTCTCGGAAGCATAGTGCGTCACGCGCTTCCAAACGCTGAGCACGTCGCCGCAGGTCGTATCCACGAGCTGGCAGCCGATCGCCTTCAATCGGCTCATCGTGTCCACCTCCGTGCCAAACGCCGGCACGATGACCACGTCGTTGACCGTCACATCGTCGAGCGAGGCCTCGCTGTTCGGGCCGGCGAGTGACTTGATGCCCATCCGGCCAATTTGCTCATTGACCTCCGGGTTGTGGATGATCTCGCCCAGAATGTAAATCTTCTTGTCCTTGAAAACCTTCCGTGCCGAATAGGCCAGGTCGATCGCCCGCTCCACGCCGTAGCAGAAGCCGAATTGCTTCGCCAGCCGAACCGTCAGGCCCGCCGCCGAAAGCACGTTGCCGGACGCGCGCAGCTTCTCCACCACCACGCTGCGGTAGTGTTGTTGCACCTGTTGCTGCACCGCCTCCATGATACCCGGACGGCGCAAATTGACCTTCTTGCCTGCTGCTGCTGGCCTTGTGCTCATCGGCAAAACCGGTAACACCGAATCGCGCCGCGGTAAAGCTTTCCTTTCCCGCAACCGCCACTTATGCCGCCTCATCCTTGCATCGCGTTTCCGCTCGTGGCCGGCGCCCCAACCCCCAACGTCTCCCGCCGCGACGCGCAAGCGTTTTTTGCCGATATTTTTTCGCACCGCCTTCCCATTGTCACTTGCCGGAAACGCAACGACAGGCAACAATACAACCATGTGGATGAAACAGATTACTGGCTTGATTGTCTGGTTGCTGGTCGCAAACGTGTCGCTGGGAGCGGCATTGCAGCCGCCGCCGGAATCGGCCGCCGTCACGGCACTCGCAGTCAAGCTCTTCGAGCACGCGCATTACTCACACAACAAGCTCGACGCGGAATCCGCCTCGCGGTTTCTCACGCGCTATATCGAAGCGCTCGACTACAACCGCCTTTTCTTTCTCCAAAGCGACCTGAAAGAGTTCGACAAATATCTTGCCACGCTGCCCGACCGGACGCGCACCGGCGACGTGCAGCCGGGCTTCGACATCTTCGCCCGCTACCAGCAGCGCATCGAGCAGGCCGTTGCGATCGCCAAAGACTGTCTCAAGCAGCCGATGAGTTTCGATGGCAACGAAACCATCCTCATTGACCGCTCCAAGGCGCCCTGGCCCGCCAACGAAGCCGAACGCGCCAAGCTCTGGCATGAGCGTGTCAAATACGATCTGCTTCAGGAATCGTTGAACAAGACCAAGCCCGACGAGGCCATCCGCGTCCTCACCCGCCGCTACGACCGGCTGCAGCGCTCCGTGCGTGAAATGGACTCCGGCGACGTCCTGGAGGTTTATCTCAACGCCTTCTGTCACGCCTACGATCCCCACTCCGATTACCTTGGAGCGTCACAACTCAAGGATTTTGAGATCGGCATGCGCCTCTCGCTCTTCGGCATCGGCGCCGTGCTTCGCTCGGAGGATGGCTACGCAAAAATCGTCAGCCTCGTTCCCGGCGGCCCCGCCGACCTCGATAAGCGCCTCAAGCCCAACGACCGCATCGTCGCAGTCGCCGAGGGCGACCAGCCGCCGGTGGATGTCGTGGACATGAAACTCACCAAGGTCGTCGAGCACATTCGCGGCGCCAAAGGCACCAAGGTCAAACTCACCGTCATTCCCGCCAGCGCTGCCGACTCCTCCGTGCGCAAGGTCATCACCATCGTTCGCGATGAGGTCAAGCTCACCGAACAGCAGGCGAAAGCCAAGGTCGTCGAGATTCCCGCCGCCAATGACGCGCCCGCCAAGCGCCTCGGCATCATTGATCTGCCGTCGTTCTACGCCGACACCGAGAAGATGCGCAACGGCGACAACAACTGCACCAGCAGCACCCGCGACGTTTCCATCCTCATCCAGAAGCTCAAGGCACAGAAGGTGGACGGCATCGTGCTCGACCTGCGCCGCAACGGCGGCGGTCTCCTCGACGAAGCCATCGCGCTGGCCGGCCTCTTCATCAAGGAAGGCCCCATCGTCCAGATCAAGGACCTGCGCAATCGCATCCAAGTGCTGCGCGATGAAGATCCATCCATCAGCTACGACGGCCCGCTGCTGGTGCTCGTCAGCCACGTCAGTGCCTCCGCCTCTGAGATTCTCGCCGCTGCCATGCAGGACTATGGCCGCGCGCTCGTTGTTGGCGACAGCAAGACCTTCGGCAAAGGCACCGTCCAGACCATGCTCTCGCTCGCTGCATGGTTGCAGGACGTGCCCAATCCCGGCGCGCTCAAGGTGACCACACAAAAGTTCTACCGCGTTGCTGGCGGCTCAACGCAAAACCGCGGTGTCGTTCCCGACATCATCATGCCGTCGTCGTATGACGTGCGCGAAATCGGCGAGTCCTCGCTTAACAACGCCATGCCCTACGACGAAGTCGAGCCAGCACCCCATAAGAACTTCGGCACGCTCAACGGCAAGCTCACCGAACTGCGGCAACGATCCATGATTCGCGTCGCCACCAACCCGGAATTCACCTACCTCAACGAAGACATCGCCCGCGTGAAACAGCAGTTGAAGGAAGGCACCGTCTCCCTCAACAAAGCCAAGCGCCTTGAAGAAAAGAAGGCCACCACCGACCGCGAGTCCGCGCGCAAGAAGGAACGCCGCGCGCGAGCCTCGCTGGACTACACATTCACCGACATTGCCGTTGGCGCTACCAACGCCGTCGCCTCCGCTTCCGTGCCCCGCCCCGCGCACGCCGCCGCGGCCAGCACCAAGCCCGTCGCACGCGACGCAGACGACCCCGACGCCGACGAGGAAGAAAACGACACGAAGGAACCCGCCACAGACCCGATTCTGAAGGAATCCCTCGCCATTTTGCGGGATGTGGTGACGATGATCCCACCGCCTTCGGGCACAGCCGTTGCCGCCACCCCGTCTCCAAAATAAGGCAGGCATCCTGCCCGTCATACTCAACAAGGCAGAATCGCCTTTGCTGCTCTTCGTTGACACTGACAGGCCCCCCTGGCATTCGGGTTCAATTCCATCGAAAAACTGCTTGCATGGACGGCGTGAACGCCTACAGTAGCGCGCTTTGAACGTCCCAGCGTGGCGCTGATGCGCGACTACGGGACACAATAACAACAACCAGAACCCTGGCAAGAATGCCCGGGTGTCCCACAGCGCGAATGGCGCAGCGGGATGCAACAGACGGAGGATACATTGGCCGCTACAATTAAAGACTTGTTGGAAGCAGGATGTCATTTCGGTCACCAGACCAAGCGCTGGAACCCAAAGATGAAGCCGTTCATCTTCGAGGCGCGCAACGGCATCCACGTAATCGATCTCGCCAAGAGCGCGGAATTGCTGCAGGAGGCCTGCGAATTCCTCCGCAAGACCACCCTCAAGGGCGGCAAGGTGCTCTGGGTCGGCACCAAGAAACAGGCCCAGGAAGCCATCCGCGAAGCCGCCACTTCTACTCAGATGTTCTCCGTCACGGAGCGATGGGTCGGCGGCACGCTCACCAATCTCGTCACCATCCGCCGCAGCGTGAAACGGCTCCTCTATATCGTGGACATCGAGAAGAGCGGCGAGGTGAACAAGATGCACAAGAAGGAAGTCTCCTCAATGCGGCGCGAAGCCGCCCGGCTCCACAAGAATCTCGACGGCATCGTGGGCATGGAGAAGCTGCCGGCCGCGCTGGTGGTCATTGACATCAAGCGCGAAGAGAACGCGGTGCATGAGGCCAACCGCCTCGGCATCCCGGTCGTGGCAATTGTGGACACCAACTGCGACCCCGATCTCGTCCAATACCCAATTCCGTCCAACGACGACGCCATCCGTGCCGTCAAGCTGATCATCCACAGCCTCACCGAGCCGATCGTTGAATCGCTCGTGGAGCTTGGCGCGAACCTGCCGGCTCCTGCGGCACCAGCGCCAGTCGCCGTGGAGGCGACGCCCGCTCCTGAAGCACCCGCTGCCAGCGCGTAGCGGATAACGGCTTCAAACCGTTCTTATCATCCACAATCATTCAAGTGTAAAACCATGGCTGAAATCTCTGCTCAAATCGTCAAGAAACTCCGCGAAGAAACCGGCGCGGGCATGATGGAATGCAAAAAGGCGCTCGGTGAAGCAAACGGTGACTTTGAAAAAGCAAAGCTCATCCTCCGCAAACGCGGCATTGCTATTGCCGACAAGAAATCGGCGCGCGCTGCCAAGGAAGGCATCATCGCGAGCTACATCCACGTCGGCGACAAGGTTGGCGTCCTCGTCGAGGTCAACTGCGAGAGCGATTTTGTGGGACGTAATCCGGACTTCCGGGAGTTCGTCAAGAACATCACGCTCCAAATTGCTGCGGCCGAGCCGCGCTACGTGTCGCGCGAGGACGTGCCTGCCGCCATCATTGAGCGCGAGAAGGAAGTCGCCGCCGCGCAGGTGAAGAACAAGCCGCCACAGGCGGTCGCCAAGATCCTCGAGGGCAAACTCGACAAGTTTTACCAGACCGTCTGCCTGCTGGAGCAGGGCTACGTTCGCGATCAGAACCAGACGATCAAGGATGTGATCACTGCCACCGTGGCCAAGCTCGGCGAGAACATCCTCATCCGGCGGTTCATCCGCTGGAAGGTGGGCGAATCGCTTGACACCGCGCAGCCCGCGGCGGAAACTCCAGCCCAACCGGCACAGAACTAGAGACCATGAAAACAGCGCCCCGCTATCGTCGCGTGTTGCTCAAACTCAGCGGCGAGTCGTTGCAGGGCGAGGACGGTTTCGGGATCGACTGGACGGTGGTCAATCGCATCGCGCGTGAAGTCCGCGAGGTGCGCCGCACCGGCGTCCAGCTCGCCCTTGTCATCGGCGGCGGCAACCTTTGGCGCGGTATTACGGCCGAAGGCAACGGCATGGACCGGGTCACGGCCGACTACATGGGCATGATCGCCACCGTCATGAACGGGTTGGCGTTGCAGAACGCGCTGGAGAACTCTGGCGTGCCGACACGGTTGCAGACGGCCGTCGAGATGCAGAAGGTGGCCGAACCGTTCGTCCGCCGGCGTGCCATCCGCCACTTGGAGAAGGGCCGCGTCATCATCTTCGGCGGTGGCACGGGCAACCCGTTTCTTTCCACCGACACCACCGCCTCACTGCGCGCGGCGGAGGTCGGCGCGGATGTCATCCTCAAAGCCACGAAAGTGGACGGCGTTTACGACAGCGACCCCAAGAAGAACCCAAAGGCACGACGATTCGACCGGATCAGCTACGCTGAAGCCATCGCGCGGCGCTTGAAAGTGATGGATACAACGGCGTTCAGCATGTGCATGGAAAGCCGCATCCCGATCATCGTCTTCAACATGTTCCGGACCGGCAATATCAAGCGCGCCGTGCTCGGACAAAAGGTCGGCACTCTCGTTGCCGAATAATGCCATGCCAGAATGCATTGACGAAATCCTGCTGGAAACCGAAGAGAAAATGCTCAAGACCGTCGAGGTCTTCGAGCGCGAATTGGCTTCCATCCATACCGGCCGCGCCTCCACGTCGCTGGTGGAGAACCTCCAGATCGAAACCTACGGCACCATGATGCGCCTTCGCGACGTCGCCGGCATTTCGACACCCGACGCACGCACCATCGCCATCCAGCCGTGGGACGCCGCCAACGTCACCCTCATCGAGAAGGCGATCCAGAAGTCCAACCTCGGTGTGTCTCCGCGCGTGGACGGCAAGGTTGTCCGCATTTTCCTGCCGCAACCGACCGAGGAGCGCCGGCGCGAACTCGACAAGGTCTGCAAGAAATACGCCGAGAACAGCCGCGTCGCCATCCGTAACGAACGCCGCGAGGGTCTAGAAGCCGTCAAGAAGACCCAGAAGGACGCCAAGATTACCGAAGACGAACTGGCCACGGCCGAGAAGGAAGTCCAGAAGCTGACCGACCAGTACATCGCCGAAATCGAGCGCCATCTCGGCGAGAAGGAAAAAGATATTTTGACGGTGTAGAAATCCTGCCGGAAACAGGCGGTTTTGGATCGCGTCCCGGCCCAAATCCACAAACTTCTCAAACTTCCGGCGTGACACGCGGCGATTCATCACTATATTCGTGCGCTCGTTCTTCCTGCGACCCTGTCGTCTAGTCAGGCCTAGGACTCCGGGTTTTCATCCCGGCAACACGGGTTCGAATCCCGTCGGGGTCGCCATTT
>JACRJX010000018.1 GCA_016235595.1 Verrucomicrobiota bacterium | reverse complement strand
GCAACAGCAGCGTTCTGCTCATTGGCAACTCCGGTTCCGGCAACAGCCTGATCGTCACCAACGGCGGCCAGGTGTTCAACACCCTTGGCACCATTGGCAACAATGCCACGGCCAGCAACAACTGTGTCGTGGTGACAGGGGCTGGTTCGGTTTGGAGCAATAGCAGCAGTCTGCCCGTCGGTGCATTCGGTTCCGGTAACAGCCTGACCATTGCCAACAGTGGCCAAGTCTTCAACGGCATCGGCTACATTGGTCTCAACGCGGGCGCAGACGGCAACTCCGTCCTCGTGACTGGCACCGGATCGGTGTGGAACAACAGCAGCGTTCTCTATGTCGGTGCTTCCGGAGCTGGCAACCGCCTGACCGTCACCAACGGCGGCCAGGTGTTCAGTTCTTCCGCCACCATCGGCAACAATGCCAGCGCCAGCAACAATGCCGCTGTCGTCAGCGGTGCCGGGTCGCTCTGGAACAACGGTGGCAACCTCACCGTCGGCTACAATGGTGCTGGTAACAGTCTGGTCATTTCCGACAGAGCGCAGGTGTTTGACGTCCAGGCTTCCATTGGCAAGTCCGCCAATGCCTCCAACAACTCCGTCCTGGTGAGTGATTCCGGCTCCCTCTGGAACAACAGTCTGGCTTTGTATGTCGGCGACACTGGATCGTTCAACACACTGACCATTGCCAACGGCGCCCAGGTGCAGAACACCACCGGCTATGTTGGCAACGCCGCCGATGCGGCCAACAACTCGGTGCTGGTATCCGGTGCCGGTTCGGTTTGGAGCAACAGCAGCGTTCTGCTCATCGGCAACTCCGGCTTCGCCAACAGCATGATCATCACCAACGGCGGTCACGTGTTCAACACCCTCGGCACCATTGGCAACAATGCCACCGCCAGCAACAACTGGGTGGTGGTGACAGGTTCCGGCTCGGTTTGGAGCAATAGCAGCAGTTTGCCCGTCGGTGCTTTCGGTTCCGGCAATAGCCTCACCATTGCCAACAGTGGCCAGGTATTCAATGGCATCGGCTACATTGGTCTGAACGCGGGCGCAGACCGCAACTCCGTCCTGGTGACAGGCACCGGGTCGGTCTGGAACAACAGCAGCGTTCTGTATGTCGGCGCTTCCGGAGCCGGCAACAGTCTGACCATTGCTGATGGCGGTCAGGTGTTCAACACGGCGGGCATCGTCGGCAACAATGTCAGCGCCAGTGACAGCTCCGTCCTAGTCACCGGCTCCGGTTCGTTCTGGAACAACGGCGGCAACCTCACGGTCGGCTACAATGGCGCGGGCAACAGTCTGGTCATTTCCAACGGCGCACAGGTGATTGACACACTTGCCACCATCGGCAGGTCCGCCAATGCCTCCAACAACTCTGTCGTGGTTACGGGCGCTAGCTCCCTTTGGAGCAACAGTGTCGCCTTGTATGTCGGCGACACCGGCTCTTTCAACACCCTGACGATTGCCGATGGTGGCCAAGTGCTGAGCCGCACCGGTTACATCGGCAATGCCAGTGCCGGCAACAACAACAGCGTCCTAGTCACAGACACCGGTTCCGTCTGGAGAAACACCGGCAATCTGTTTGTGGGCAACCTCGGTTCCGCCAACAGCCTCGTCATTTCCAACGGCGGCGCGGTCTTCGCCGCTTCAGCCAGCATCGGCAACAACACCGGCGCCGACGCCAACACCGTTGTCGTCAGCGGGGCGGGCTCGGTTTGGAGCAACAGCGGCAGCCTCATGGTTGGCGACCTCGGCGCGTTCAATACATTGACCCTGACCAACGGTGGCCGTCTTTACAGTTCCGCGGGGTGGATCGGCAATCTGCCAGCCGGCAGCAACAACTCCGTCCTCGTCACCGGGGATGGGTCGCTGTGGACCAGCAGCGCTGGCATCTACGTGGGCGCTGCAAGCGCAGGCAACCAGCTCGTTGTCACCAATGGCGGCCAGGTCGCTGACACAGCGGGTTACGTCGGCTGGACCGCTTCCGCCGGCAACAATGCCGCCGTAGTCAGTGGCTCCGGCTCACTCTGGACCAACAGTGGCAACCTCTACGTTGGCTATTCCGCCGCTGGCAACAGCCTGATCGTCAGCAACAGCGGTCGTGTTGTAAACGTCAACGCTTACATTGGCACCAGCCCTGCTTCCAGCAACAACTCCGTGCTGGTCACCGACATCGGCTCGCTCTGGGCCAGCAGCGGCAATCTGAACGTTGGCAGCAACGGAAGTGGCAACAGCCTGACGATCGCCAACGGCGGCCAGGTGGTGAATAGCAACGGCTATGTCGGCAATGCCGCCGTTGCCGCCAACAATTCCGTTTCGGTGACCGGTGAAGGTTCGGTCTGGAGCAATAGCCGCCTGCTGATGATTGGCAGAAACGGCTCCGCCAACAGCATGATCATCTCCAACGGCGGCCAGGTGTTTAACACCCTCGGCACCATTGGCAATAATACCACCGCCAGCAACAACTGGGTATTGGTGACAGGTTCCGGCTCGGTTTGGAGCAACAGCAGCGGTCTGACCATTGGTTCCTTAGGTTCCGGCAACCGCCTGACCATCGCCAACAGTGGCCAGGTCTTCAACGCCATGGGTCTCATCGGTCTCAACGCAGGTGCAAACGATAACTCGGTCTTGGTGACAGGAGCCGGCTCCCTCTGGAATAACAGCGGCGATCTGTACATCGGTGCCTGGGGTGTTAGCAACCATTTGACCATTGCAGATGGCGGCCAGGTGTTCAGCACCGCCGGCACCATCGGCGACGACGTCAGCGCCAGCAGTACCTCCGTCTTGGTCACCGGCCCCGGTTCGCTCTGGACCAACAGCGGCGATCTGATCGTTGGCAACGCTGGCTCCTTCAACAGTCTGACCATAAGCAACGGTGGCCATGTGGTGAATGCGAATGGCTACGTGGGCAACGCTGCCAGTGCAAACAGCAACATCGTCACCGTGACTGGAACCAACTCGCTCTGGTTGAACACGGGAAGCCTTAGCGTCGGTGCAATGGGCGTTAGCAACCAACTCATTGTGGGAAGCGGCGCCACGGTGGAGGTGCTTGGCTCCTTCAAGCTTGGCTCCAACTCCCTGTTCTTGAACAGTGGCAGTCTTATCAGCGCCGCAGTGGAGATTGACAATGGTGGCGAGTTACAGGTGACCAGCGGCGGTTCGCTGGGCACCGGTGCGATCACGAATAACGGCACGCTGGCATTCAACCCGTCGGGCACCATCACCGTCACCAATGTCATCAGCGGCACCGGCAACCTGATTGAAGGCGGCCCCGGGACGTTGGTGCTTCTCTCCTCCAACTCATTCAGTGGCGGCACAACCATTACCAACGGCACGCTGTCCTTGAAGAACTCCTTTGCCCTGGGCAGCGGTCCCGTCATTCTCAACGGCGGCGTGTTGAAAGCCGATCCGCTGGTCATGAACTTCGCCACGTACACCCAGGGCGGAGGCACACTGCAGATGGCTATCGGCGGAACCACGCTGGCAGGCACTGACTATGACCAAGTCAACGTGACAGGTGTTGCGACGATCACCGGCGGCACGCTGAAAGTAGTGCCCTTTGGCACTTACCAGCCGAAGAACGGCGATGCGGTGCCGTTATTGGTTGCGGCCGGCGGCTTGGTCGGGACGTATCCCGTTTTCGATGACTCCGCGTTCCATCTTGGCGCCACTCCGGTGAGTGCGTTGCTGCAAACGAACCTGATCTACTCCTCAACGACGCTGACGTTGCAGTGGTCGCAACTGCCATTCGGGCCCTATGCGCTGACGCCAAACCAACAGGAGGTCGCACGCAATCTCGACACGGTGTTGAATGATCCACGCATGAAGGCAGTTGTTGACTACCTGGATTACCTCCCCGGTGGCGTCGGTCAGTTGCCTGCCGCGTTTGATTTGATTTCGCCCCAGCAGTTGGCCCCGATGTTCACCATGGGGTTCGCCAACGCCGACGTGCAAGGATACAACCTGCAAAACCGGTTGAGCCAACTGCGCGGCGGCAGCACGGGATTCAGTGCCGGTGGGCTGAGCTTGTTCGACCCGAACGGCACGCTCGACGGCCTCAACGCCCTACCCCAGTTCGCCGCCAACCTCCCGTCGCAAGACCTGTTGGCCATGAGCCAGGGAACGTTGTATTCAGGCGCCCTGCGGCCAACAGCGGATAATCCGTGGGGCGTGTTCGTGGACGGCGCGGGCCAGTTCATTGGTGTGAAGGGTAACGAGAACGCTGGCGGCTACCATGTGACCACTGCCGGTCTTACCGTCGGCGCTGACTACCGCGTGATGGACAACACCACCTATCCGTTTGACCAACTCGTCGTTGGCGGGTCGATGGGTTATGCCAACAGCAGCTCGGATCTGGCAGGCGATGGGCGGATCTCCGTCAACGGCGCTCAGGCGAATGCTTACGCGGTTTGGTTCAGGGAAGGATTGCACGTTGAAGGCATGGTGGGCGGCGGCTGCAATGTTTACGACACGCGCCGAGAAGCGTTGGGAGGAACGGCTTCCGGCAACACGGATGGTTGGATGCTATCAGGATTGCTGGGCACTGGTTACGACTGGAAGCAAGGACCGTGGAGATTTGGACCGGAAGCCTTCGTGCAGTATACACGCCTGAGCATGGACAGTTTCGATGAAAGTGGTTCGCTGGCACCCTTGCACATTGAATCACAGAGCATGGACTCATTGCATACACAGATCGGAGCCCACTGCATCTACCTGGTGAAGGTGGACACCATTGAACTCGCGCCCGAGGTGCGACTGGGATGGCGTCACGAGTATATGAATCCGGACATGTCGTTGGATTCACGGTTTGCGAACGGCGCGGGTGGGGTCTTTACCACGCAAGGACCGGTGCTCGGATCCGATAGCGCGGTAGTGGGAGCCGGCTTGTCGGTGCAATGGACGCGCGAACTCGGCACCTATGTCAACTTCGACACAGAGCTTGGTCGCAGCAATTATCAGTTGTTTTACGTGAGCGCGGGTGTCCGTGTCCGGTTCTAATCGGCCGAGCGCCTTCAGCCACCAGCAGATTCACGGATTCGACCGCGCAGTGAAGACCCGGTCCGCCTTCAACCCAACGGCAATCCACTCGCCAGCAACAGCGTCTCCTGCACAGCCAGATCGTGCGCGCATGAGAAACCAAACTGTTTCTCACCCCGGATAACATTGGCAAGGTCGGCGAACTCGCCGTCGTAGCGTCCGCCAGGATGAGGGAAGTTCACGTCCTGATAACCCTTCTTGTACTGGCCACGCGGCGCGTCAAGCGCGAGCCGCGCTTTTGGCGGTTCGAGCGGGCGAATGTCGAACGTCCCCTTTGTGCCACATACAACGAACTGCCTTCGCGCGCCACCTTCGACCTCCACCAACGCGATACGCACGGTCACGGTGGCCCCTGGATACTCCAGAACCGCCAGTTGATTGTCCGCAAACCCGTCCTTGAGCGGCGAGGATGCGCGGCTGTAAGCACTGACTTTCGTTGGCCGGCCCATAATGTTGACCACCGAATCGATGACGTGACCGCCAAGCTCGAACATCCCGCCGCCGCGATATGGAAGCAGGTTATTTCGCTCAGCCATCCCAGAGACCTTGTTCATGCAAGTGTCTATGGAGAACACGTCACCGAGCCATCCGTCCCGCTCGAGTCGGAAGCAAAGCTGGAACGCCGGGTTGTAGCGCAACATGTAGCCCATCTGCACGGTAAGCTTCCGGCGAACAGCATTATCAAGCATCCTCTTGAACGCCGGGAGCGACTCGCCGCCGGGTTTGTCGAGGTGGATATGCTTGCCAGCCGCAATGCACCGTTCCGCGGTGGGTACCAGATTCTTGACTTCGGTTTCCACATCAACCGCCTGAAGACCCGATACGTTGAGCAACTGCTCCTCGGTCATCCACGGCAGGCCCGCATAGGCTTTGCTCTTCTCGGCAGCAGCGCGCCGCCGCGTGTCAGGTTCGACAATGCCCACGACCTCGAACTCTTCCGAATGGCGCATTGCATCCATTTTCCCGGACGCGTGCGCGTGGGCGGTGCCGATCTGGCCGATGCGAATCTTCGGTGGCCGGGCGCCGCTGCCGAGTTGCGCGTGAATGCCTGGCACAGCCGCCAGACCCAGCGCGGCTGAAGTGTGAAGGAAACTGCGTCGTGAGAGCGTATTCATGGGTGTTGGCAATATGAAAGCACACGCGTGACGTGTCGGAAACCGATTTTTTGCCACTTCCCTCCAATTCTTCAAGCAGACGGCAACAACTTTCTTGATTCCAAGCCTGGATGAAGCCGTTTTCATGCGTCGTTCAGGCGGACAAAACCGTTGATTCCGGAGGAGCGTGTTGTTAGCGTCTCACGACAACCAAATACGAACATGCGGATACTTTCAGGCATACAACCGAGCGGCACGCTGCACATCGGCAATTACTTCGGCATGATGAAGCCGGCGATCGAGCTACAAGCGCGCGGCGAGGCTTTCTATTTCATCGCGGACTACCATGCGTTGACGTCGGTGGGCGACGCGGCGACCTTGCGGCAAAACGTGTTGAACGTGGCGCTGGATTTCCTCGCGTGCGGGTTGGACCCGGCGCGCACGGTATTCTTCCGCCAAAGCGATGTGCCGCAGCACACGGAGCTGGCGTGGATCCTGTCAAACGTCGCGCCGATGTCGCTTTTGGAGAAGTGCCACAGTTACAAAGACAAGACCGCCAAGGGCATCGCGCCGAATCACGGCCTGTTCGCCTATCCGGTGCTGATGGCGGCGGATATCTTGATCTACCAGAGCGACTTGGTGCCAGTAGGCCAGGACCAGAAGCAACACGTGGAAGTGACGCGCGACCTCGCGATCAAGTTCAACCAACAATATGGCGGCGGCGCGACTATTCTGAAACTGCCGGAGCCGGAGATTCGAGAGAACGTGGCCACCGTGCCTGGTCTCGACGGCCAGAAAATGTCGAAGAGCTACAACAACACGATTGAAATTTTTACCGACGAGAAGACGCTTAAGAAGAAGGTGATGAACATCGTCACCGATTCGCTGCCGATGGAGTTGCCGAAGGACCCGGACAAGTCGCATCTTTACGCGCTCTACAAGCTGTTCGCGACATCGGCGGAAACGGCGGAGATGGCCGAGCGATTCCGCAAAGGCGGCCTCGGCTACGGCGAGGTGAAGAAGGCGCTGCTGCAAAAGATCTGGACTTATTTTGCGCCCGCGCGCGAGAAACGCCATGAGCTGATGAAGAACATGGACATCGTCCACGACGTGCTGCGCCACGGCGCAGAACGCGCACGCGCAGAAGCTGACAAGACAATGACCGCAGTACGCCAGGCTGTCGGGCTGCGATAACGGGGAAGCCGCAAGGCAGCATAGAACGCACCAAGGTGTTAAGTATGAGCAACGAGGAGATGCCTCAAGGGCCGCTCATCAGTTTCGGGGCAGGCAGGCCGCGGATTTAGAAATTCGATTTGTGACTTTTGTGCCTTTTTGTGGCTGAATGGATTTTTCATGGTCGAAAACGATTACAAAGTCAGGCTGGAGATTTTCGAGGGACCGCTCGATTTGCTGCTCTACCTCATCAAGAAGACCGAGGTGGACATCTACGACATCCCGATTGAGAAGATTACGAAGCAATATTTGGAGTATCTGCAAGTGATGCGGATGCTCAGTCTGGATATTGCCGGCGAGTTCCTCGTGATGGCGGCGACCCTCATGCTCATCAAGAGCCGGATGCTATTGCCAGCGGAAGAGCGTTCGGAACAGCAGGCGCAGGATGAGGAGGAGGGCGAGGAGCCGCGATGGGCCCTGATCCGCCAGCTCGTGGAATACAAGAAGTTCAAGGACGTGGCATCGTACCTCGGTCATCGCGCGATCGAGCAAGAGCAGGTGTTTCCCCGTCATGAAGCCTCGGCGCCAAGCATCGATGGCAGCGGGGAGTTGAAGATGGGCGATGTGAGCATCTTCGACCTCATCAACGCGTTCAACGAAACGCTCAAGCGCGTCGCGCAGAAAGAGAACCTCCGGGAGATTTTCGAGGAAACCCACAGTGTCACGGACAAGATCGAGGAGATCCTCTGGACGTTGGGCGAGAAAACCTCCATCAAGTTTCACAATCTGTTCGATCATGCCGCCACGCGCGCCGAGATCGTGGTGACATTCCTGGCCTTGCTGGAGCTGATCCGCCTCAAACAAGTGCGCGCACAGCAGTCGGCCCATTTTGGAGAAATCGAGATCGTCAAAGCAGCCGTATGAACCTGAAATCCATCATTGAAGCGTTATTGTTCGCGGCCCACAAGCCGCTCAGCCCACAGGAAGTTCGCGCCGTGCTCACGGCCGACACAGAGGACAAGAGCGGCGCCACAGCCGCGCCGTTGAAGCGCGTGAAGGAGGCGGAGATTGCCGCCGCCATTGAGCAACTGAAGGTGGACTATATCCAGAGCGAGCGCAGTTTCACCATCGCCGAGGTCGCGGGTGGTTTTCAGTTGGTGAGCTGTCCTGAATACGCGCCGTGGCTGAAAAAGCTGTTGGATGTGGACCGGCCGACGCGCCTTTCGCCATCGGCGCTGGAAACGCTCGCGATCATCGCTTACCGCCAGCCGATCACGCGGGTGGAGATGGAGAGCGTGCGTGGCGTGAACGTGGACGGCGTGCTGCGAACATTGCTCGAGCGCGGTCTGGTCAAGATCACCGGCCGCAGCGAGTTGCCAGGCCGTCCGCTGCAATATGGAACGACCCAGGCGTTCCTGGAACATTTTGGCCTGCGCGATCTGACGGATCTGCCTGCGATCGAGGAGCTGCGCCGCATCGAGGCAAAGCGCCAGCAGACCGCCGCGGCCCAACCCTCTGCGGAGGCGCCTCAAACAGCGCCCTCCCCTGTCCCGGAATCAACCCCGCCTCCTGCAGAGACAACGTCATGAACATCGCAAAACTCCGCAAACGGATAGACGCGCTTGACGGGCGGCTGGTCAAACTGCTGAACGAGCGCACCCAGGTGGCCGGCGAAATCGGCAAGGTCAAGCGGCGGCTGGGAGAGGAGATTTACGCGCCGGAACGTGAGGAAGACGTGCTCAAGCGCGTCACGGCAAACAACCGCGGACCACTGAGCGTGCGATCGCTGCGCGCCATCTGGCGCGAGGTGATGAGCGCCTCGCTGGCCCTGCAGAAGAACGTCATGATCTCGGTCTTCGGCACGCGCGGCAGTTTCACCGACAGCGCGGCCCGGCAGAAGTTTGGCGGCAGCGTCACCTACAAATACCAGCCCACCTTTGGAAATGTGTTTCGCGAGGTGCTTAAGAACCGGGCGGACTGTGGCGTGGTCCCCATCGAGGATTCGACGGATGGCGTGACAACGCACGTGTGCGATTTGCTGATGAACAGTAACCTGAAAATCTGCGGCCAGATTCTGCTGTCCGTGGCCGGGTCGCCGACCTCCTCGCACATCGTGGCGCGATTTTTTGTTATTGGCCGCAAGTCAGCCGCGCCAGTGGGCAATGACTTTACGTCTGTGATTTTCTGCTGTGCGAATCGCATCGGCGCGCTGGAGAACAGCCTCGCCGCGTTCCGCCGGCACGGCGTGAACCTGATCAATATTGAGTCGCGGCCCTTCAAGGACAAGCCTCTGGCCGCCTTCTTCTTCGCCGACCTTCAAGGTCATGCCGAAGATCCGCCAGTACAAAAGGCGCTGGCCGAGTTGAAGCGGCACAGCACCTTGGTAAAAATTGCGGGCAGTTACCCAAGTCAAACCGGATAGCTCTGGCGCTGGCGTCGTGCGCTGCATGAGAGTGTTGCGTATCGTTTGAGAGCTTGCAGCCGCGAAGATTCGGCCTTAAAAAGGCTGCCGTGAACCGATTACCTTTCATCCTGGCGCTGGCCGCCGCCCTCTGCGGTTGCTCCAGCGGCGTCACTGAAGTCGCAGAAATGGAGCGAATGAAGGATGTGCCTCCGGTGGTTGGACAATTGCCACTGGAACTGACACCCGATCTGCGCGCGGCAGGCGCGCTTGAGATTGCTGCTTACAGCGGCCCTTGGATTTTTCGCCACGACAAATCGGGCCGGCTGCACGAGGGCGACCTCATGCAAGTGGACGTCGTCGGTGTGCCGGGACTTGAAAGGCGCTACATCGAGTACATCAACGAAGATCTCATGTGGATTCCCGAAGGCGTCAGACCCGTCAAGTGCCGCCGCCGCACGCAGCAAGACGTGGCCAAGGAATTCCCTGGTCGCGCCAGCATCCCGCAAACACCGGGTCTGCAAATACGCGTCCTCGGCCCCTACTCCACTGACTGCTACGTCATGGGCGGCGAGGTGCGTCAGCACGGATTTTACATGTGGAAGGATGGTCTGAGCCTCCGGCAAGCCATTACAGTCGCGGGCGGCTTGCGGCGTGAAATGCCCGCGGGGAAGATTCACGTCGTGCGCGGTGACCGCCAGGTGACCTTCTCTCTGCATGACGTGCTCGACAAAGCGACGCGGCCTTTCCTGATCAAACCCCTCGACGCCATCAGCGTGATGGAACAGGTGGATATGAAATTCGACGCCCGTAAGCTCAACATACCGTCGTCGTTGAAGAACAACTAGCGCCAGCATCGCTGCTGGTAATGTCGTACATTTGCCTCGCTGTGAAATCCGCCGATGAAGATACCGGCACTCACGTCACGTTGAACCGGAACTCCATCACATCGCCGTCCTGCACCACGTAAGCACGGCCTTCCTGGCGGACCTGTCCTTTTTCGCGCGCGCCGGCGTAGGAGCCGGCAGCGACGAGGTCGGTGTATTTCACCGTCTCGGCACAGATGAAGCCGCGTTCGAAGTCGGTGTGGATTACGCCGGCGGCTTGCGGCGCGGTGAAACCTTCGTGAATCGTCCAGGCGCGCACTTCATCCTCACCGGCGGTTAGATACGTTCGCAAACCGAGCACGTGATACGTCGAGCGGATAAGCTGGCCCACCCCGCTCTCCTTCACGCCAAGGCTCTCCAGGTACTGCTTCCCCTCCTCCACTGAAAGGTCCACCAGTTCCGCCTCGATGGCCGCGCTGATAACCACCGCTTCAGTGCCGCGGTGCGTCTCCGCGTAATGTCGGACGGTCTGGACGTGCGGGTTGGCGTCGGGGGCTGCCAGGTCTTTCTCCGCGACGTTACACGCAAAAATCTCAGGCTTGCTCGTCAACAGACACCACGCCTTCACCATGCTTTGCTCCTCCGGCTTGAACTCCAGTGTCACCGCGGGCTTGCCAGTATTGAGATGCGCCTGCACGCGCTTGACGAGAGCCATTTCAACATCAGCGAGCTTGTCATGGGCGTGGATCTTCTTGGTCAATGCCTGCGCCCGCCGCTCCAGCGTCTCCATGTCGGCAAAGACCAATTCCGTCGTGATCGTCTCAATGTCGCTGATCGGATCCACCTTGCCGGTGACGTGGATGACATTCGGGTCCTCGAAACAACGCACCACCTGCACGATGGCGTCCACTTCGCGGATATGGCTGAGGAATTTGTTGCCGAGGCCCTCGCCCTTGTGCGCGTCCTTCACCAGCCCGGCGATGTCCACAAACTCCACCGCCGCGGGCGTGACCTTCTTCGGCTTGTACATCTCTGCCAGCTTGTCCAGTCGCGCGTCTGGCACGATAACCACGCCGACGTTCGGCTCAATGGTGCAAAAAGGATAATTCTCCGCCGGCGCCTTGTGCGTGCGCGTAACGGCATTGAACAAAGTGGACTTGCCCACATTGGGCAACCCGACGATTCCAGCTCTTAACATGATTGTATTCTATATGGTCGTGACTCGTGTTTCGTAACGCATAATACGTTACGGAATCACCAATCACTGGTTCTTTAGTGTTGTATGCGATCACTCTGCCACACAACCCGCCTCGCGTCACCAATTACCATCATCCCAGGCTGCCGTCCGATCGTGGCTGCGTTGAGATCTCCAGCTGTATCGCCAGGAATGAGCCAGAGCTTGTCGCAACGCCAGCCAGGGACTATGTTCAGCGCGGTGCAATTCCAGTTCAGAAAACACTTTTGCCTAGAGGAAGCGCGCCAGTTGCTCGGCACGCTGCGTCATACTTTCAGCTTCATTCACATATCGCGCGACCAGCTTCTGGCATGTGAGAAAAAACTCGCCCGGCGGCTCGTCAAGACCGGCGGCGACCTCGGCGGACAGGAGGTGAACGCTCTCCTGCGCGCCATGCTTGCCATTCACGAAGGCATTAGCGACATCACAGCTCGAGGCATCCAGATCAAGGACCTTGACCGCGGCTTGGTGGATTTTCCCCATCTGCGCAACGGCCGCGAGGTGTTCCTGTGCTGGGAGCTAGAGGACGAGGATATCGAGTTCTGGCACGAGATCGACAGCGGCCATGCTGGCCGGGAGCGGCTGTAGCTGCGGAACAACTGCCCTTCGTACCGCTAGTGATCGTTGCGTCGAAGAACGCCACCGACAAGGAAACTGACGACGCTGACCACGATCGCACCCCAGAAACCCGCCCAGAAATCCACCACGTAAAACCCGCGCACGACCCGGCCCACCAGCAGGAACAACGCGCCGTTGATCACCAGCGTGAACAACCCAAGCGTCAGCACGTTGACCGGCAATGTGATGAACAGCAGCACCGGCCGAACCAGCGCATTGATCACGCCCAGCAACAAGGCGGCCACTGCCAGCGAGCCGTAATCGACATACCCAATGCCGTTCACCAGCTTCGACGCCACGAGTACTGCCACCGCCGTGACAAACCACCGCGTCAGAAAACCAACAAACGAATTCTGAATCATTATGTGCCTGATGCCTGCCCAGGCGCCCGAACGCCACGCAAGAGCGGCGTTACTTCAAAAGCGTCTCGATCTTCGCCGTCTTCCTTTGTGCGTCGACAAACTGCGCCAGCTGTTTTTTCACTTCGTTCTGCTTGAGGAACTTCTCGATGCTTTCCTTCATCGCGTCGAGAGGCCGCTTCTCCGCGGCTTGTTCGCCGGTTCGTTTGATGATGTGATAACCGAACTGAGTCGTCACCACCTCACTGATTTCATCCGCTTTCAGTGCGAAAGCGGCCTTGTCGAACTCCGCCACCATCTGTCCCTTGGCGAAAAACTCCAAGTCGCCGCCCTTTTGTTTGCTCGGACAGTCACTTAACTCGGCGGCCACTTTGGCAAAATCCTCCTTGCCGGTCGTCACGCGCTCGCGAGCCTTGTCAATCGCAGCTCGCTTGGCCTTCTTCACATCCTCGCTGGCGTCTTGCGGCACCGTCACTAGAATGTGACTGGCACGAATTTGCGCCGGCTTTGAAAAATAGTCCGGATGCTCATCGTAGAAAGCCTTGATCTGGTCGTCGCCAATCTTGACCTTGCCGGCAAACTCCGTCTCGACAAAAGTCTGTACCGTCAGCATTTGCCGCACGTCCGTGCGCAACTGCTCGGCGGTGCGCCCTACTTTCTTGAGTTGCTCGTCAAACGTTTTGGGGTCCGGGAAGTTGGCTTTGATCTGAGCGATTTGCTCATCCACTTTCTTCTCCACATCGGGCACCTGGGTTTTGCTGGCAGCTTGAATCAGCAACTCCTGGTCAACCAGTTTGCCCAGCACCTGTCGCTCGTACCCGAGCAATTGCTCCGGCGTCAATTGTGTGCCCCGTTGCGCCAAATTCCGCAGGTCACCGGCCATCACGTCATCGAGTTGACGCCGCGTAATTGCCTTGTCGTTAACCTTGGCCACGGCCTCATCCGGATTGTGCGTCGCCACGGCCGGCGCCGCAGGCTGGTTTTGTGCAAGAACAACCGTGCCGGCCAACCCGCAGGCGACCGTAAGAATCTGCTTCCATGTCTTCGATGTCATTGGTTCCTTTTGGTTTCAACGCCGCCACAAGCCGGCGAAAGTCGAAAACGCTACGCTGCGCCACGCGCCAGCGCAAGCGATAATGCCGCCTGTCGCGTTTTTTCTAGACGCCACTCAGGCGTGTGGTAGCTTGGTGTCGTGAGCGAAGCCCTGACCCATCAGCAACGCCGCATTCTGGATTTCATTCACGACTGCACACGCCGCTGCGGCCGTCCACCAACGGTGCGCGAGATTTGCATTCACTTCGGTTTCCGCTCCACCGGCACGGCGCGCGACCACCTCCGGGCGCTTCGCACCAAGGGCGCGCTGGAACATCGCGCCCGCGAGGCACGCGGCCTGCACCCGACACGGCCAGTTCATGCCTTGCCGCTTCTCGGCGTCGTCGCGGCCGGCCAACCCGTGATGTCCGACGAAAACATCGAAGGATTCATCAATCTCTCGACTCCCTTTCAAGGCCAGCGCAGCGGTCGCACCTTCTGCCTGCGTGTGCGCGGCGATTCAATGGTGGGCGACGGTATATTCGACGGCGACATCGGTGTCGTGCGGTCACAGCCAACGGCAGTGCCCGGTGACCTTGTTGTCGCGCTGGTGGACAACGAGGCCACCATGAAACGTCTGGTTCAACGCGGCGGGCACAAGTGGCTCGAAGCCGCCAACCCAAAATACAAACCGATTCCTGTTACGGAAACCGCGCGCGTCATTGGTCGCGTCATTGGCATTCTCCGAAGCTACGAAGGAACAATCAACATCGTCCCGCCCTGAACTCACAGCCCAAAAGCGGCCGTCTGCTCGCATCTCGTTCCGTTGCCGCGCGGTTCACGGCCGCAAAGTTTCGATTGCGTTCCGATTATCAGCCGCTATAGTGCGCGCTGTGCGGCGGAATCAATTGCTTTCACTTGCGCGTCGGCTTCTCAGCCATCCCTGTGCGCCATTCCACGAAGAGCGTGTGGCGCAGTTTATCCGAGAGTTCGCCATCTCGCGAGACCTGCGCGTGCGCTCGGACAAGTTTGGCAATTTAATCGTCTGCTACCGCCGTGGCCGCGGCCATCGTCCGGTTGCGTTCGTGGCGCACATGGATCACCCCGGCTTTGAAGTGACTGAAGACGCTGCGGGCGGATTTGTCATGACGCGGTTCCTCGGCAGCGTGCCGCGGCAATACTTCCGACCAGGTGGACGGGTGAGGCTCTTTGGCGCGGACGGCGAACGCCGCGCCACGATCTGGTCCGTGCCGGATGTGGATTGGGCGAAGGAAAAGTTGGTCCGGCTGCGGCTGAAGGGCGCGGCCCGTCGTGGCGACTTCGGCATGTGGGACTTGCCCCCTGTGAAAACCAACCATCGCCTGATCTGGTCGCGCGCGTGCGACGATCTCGCGGGCTGCCTGGTATTGCTTGGCATGCTGGATGATCTGGTTCAATCGCGTATTCCAGGCACGGCCTATGCGGTGTTTACACGCGCTGAGGAAACCGGCTTCCACGGGGCGATGGGCTTGATGGAATCACGCCTGATCCCACGATCGGCGGTCGTGGTCAGCGTCGAAAGCAGCAAGGAACTGCCTCACGCGCCCATGGGCCAGGGACCAATCATCCGCGTTGGGGACCGCGCGACGACGTTTGACCCGCGCGTGACCATGTTTCTGGAAGAAGTGGCGGCACGCGTGGCGCGGGCAGACCGGCGGTTCGTGTTCCAGCGCAAGCTCATGGACGGCGGCACCTGCGAGAGCACGGTGTATTGTCACCACGGCTACCACGCTGGCGGCGTCTGTCTGTCAATGGGCAACTACCACAACCTTGGTCCCGGCGAGCACATCCGCGAAGAATACGTGGATGCCGGTGACGTGCAAAAGACCGTGCAATTCTTCATCGAAGTGGTGCGCCGCTCCAACGACTATGGACGCGCCATGCGTCTTCTGAAACAGCGGATGGACACGCTGTTCGAGCGAGGCCGCCGGCAACTACTGCAAACCGCCGCGTCCATGCGTCTGCCTCTGCCCCAACCCGGAGTTTTCACCGAGCCGGAGTAGTTGGGAAGTGGTGGGGCGGCTGGGACTCGAACCCAGGACCTACGGCTTAAAAGGCCGCAGCTCTACCAGCTGAGCTACCGCCCCACGGAAATCGCGATCCATTGGGGGGCGGGCACTCTGCCAGCGACACCGCCCCTTGTCAAAAAATTTCCCTCGTCTGCCGCCTTTAATTATGAAGGGGACGCCCGTATGTCCCTCCTGTGCCATGACAGCAGCCGGCGGCGTCGTGAATCAGGAAGCAGTGACTCATAAACAACGCAGCAGTCATGAGTGATTGCCTCCGCGGCAGAAGTATGTATGCTGGCTGCGCGTTCGATTGGAGAATTCACCGTGCTAGCTGTCACCAGCTTTGGAACCTTGGATTGGGCGATTTTGATCGTCTATTTTGTTGGCATCACGGCGTTCGGCCTCTGGCTGGCGCGGCGAACTCACAGTAGCAACAGTTATTTCCTCGGCGACCGCAAGCTGCCGTGGTGGGTCATGATCGGGCAGGCGTTCGGCACCGGCACGCACGCAGAGCAACCGGTGGCTCAGGCGGGCGCGACGTTCGGCATGGGGTTCGCCACGATCTGGTTCCAATGGAAGAACATGCTCATCACGCCGCTCTACTGGCTGATGGCGCCGTGGTATCGGCGCAGCGAACGCACGACCATCGCCGAGATGATCGAGGACCGCTACGGCCGCAAGCTCGCGTTCGCCTACACTCTCTTTGCCATCACCTACTTCGTATTTGACCAAGGCGTGATGCTCAAAGGCGCCGGCAAGGTTATCTCGGTGGCCACCGGCGGCGAGATGATTTCCCCCAACGGCGTCGTGTTCGCGATGACAGTGGCCTTCGTGCTCTACAGTTTCTTTGGCGGGCTGGTGGCGGCGGCTTACACGGACTTCGTACAGAGCTTCCTCATCATCGGGCTGTCCTTCATGCTGATCCCGCTCGGCTTGCATGAAGTGGGAGGCTTCACAGCGATGCGGAAGGCGCTGCCGGAGAACTTCTTTCAGCTCTACAGCGATGCCAGCGGCATGACCGTATTCACCATCGCCATGCTCGCCCTCAACGGCTTCGTCGGCATCACGGCCCAGCCGCATGTCCTCTCGCTTTGCGCCACCGGCTCCACCGAGCGTGCAGGCCGCGTTGGGCACACTTACGGTGCGATGACGAAACGCTTCTGCACCATCGGATGGGCACTCACCGGCCTTATCGCCGCCACCCTCGCGATCCAGCACGGCGCAAAACTGCCCGATGCCGAGCACGCCTTCGGCTACGCCTGCCGCGAACTGCTTGGCCCCGGCCTTGTCGGCCTCATGGTCGCTTGCGTTCTTGCCGCCAACATGTCCGCCTGCTCCAATCTCATGGTCAACAGCGGCGCGCTATTCACCCGCAACGTCTGGCTCCGCTACATTCGCCCGGCTGCTGACGACCGCGAGTTGCTCTGGGTCGGACGCCTCAGCAGTCTGGCGCTGACCAGCTCCGCCATCCTGTTTGCGCTCGTCGTCGACAACATTCTCCACGCCTTCCTGCTCAGCGAAACCGTCGCGGCCCTCTTTGGCGTGATGTTCCTCGGCGGCATCCTATGGCGTCGCGCCAATCGCGCCGGCGCAGCGGCGGCCACGATCGTGGCGTTCGCCAGCTATTACGGCGCTCTCTACCTCACCACCTGCGCGCCCGGGACCGCCGCCAAACCGACCGACCTCTCCACCGCCTTCACCACCCTCGCCTCTTGCGACAACCTATGGGCGCATCTTCACACCGGCCAGTGGATGCTCGTCTATAAATGGCTACCCGGCCCGTTTGGCTTCGCCATGCTCTTGAGCTTCTCCACCCTCATCCTCGTCAGCCTTCTCACCAAGCCCGAGGACGCTGCGCGCATGAACACGTTCTTCGACCGGATGCGCCGTTCCACCGACATGGAGACCGTGCCGACTGGCCAACCCAAACCTCTCGCCGCCGACCGCGGCGAAGAACTGCTCTTGCTCGATGTCGGCTCGTGGTTCACCGCGGCGCGCTGGCGTGGATTCCCCGGCCGTTACCGCGAAGACCTTATCGGCTTCGGCCTCGCCTGGCTTACCGTCGGCGTGATGGTCCTGCTGGCATGGGGCGTCATGCAGATTGGAAGGTAGCCACTCTCCTTCCATCTTGAATTTCAGTCCGCATATCGTCATTTTCCCTGCCACAACCCAATCATGCTAACTGACAACATTCTGAGTCTCATTGGCAACACGCCGTTGCTTCAACTGAAAGGCGAGCGCGTATTCGCCAAGGCGGAGTTCTTGAATCCTGGCGGCAGCATCAAGGATCGTATTGCGCTGGCCATGCTCGAAGGCGCGGAGCGCGACGGGCGATTGAAACCCGACTCGATCGTTGTCGAACCCACTTCGGGTAATACCGGCATTGGTGTGGCGCTGGTTGGACGCTTGAAGGGCTACCAGGTTCGCATCGTGATGCCCGAAGGCATGAGCATCGAACGGCGCAAACTCATCAAGGCCCTCGGTGCGGAACTGGTGCTGACGCCGGACAAGGAAGGTATCGGCGGTGCCGTGCGCCGCGTGCGCGAGATGGCCGCCGAAGACCCGCGCGTGTTTGTGCCGCAGCAGTTTGAGAACCCTGACAACCCGCGCGTCCACTACGAGGAAACCGCGCACGAACTCTGGCGGCAGCTCAGCGGCGACATCGCCGCCTTCGTCGCCGGTGTGGGCAGCGGCGGCACGCTGCAAGGCGTCGGCAAGTTCCTGAAGGAACACAAGCCGGACGTGAAGGTGGTCGCCGTCGAGCCAAAGAACGTGTCCGCGTTGCTCGGCCACGAGCCGGGCCTGCATCAGATTCAAGGCATCGGCGACGGCTTCGTGCCGGCGGTCCTCGACGTGAAGATGATTGACCAGGTCCTTGAGGTTTCCGACGACGACGCCATTGAGACCACGCGTCAACTCGGCCGCGACCACGGTCTGTTGGTGGGCATTTCTTCCGGCGCCAACGTTTGGGCCGCGCGCCAGTTGGCCAAACAGATATCTGGCAACATCGCCACCGTCCTCCCCGACCGCGCCGAGCGCTACTTCAGCACCGCCCTGCTGTAGAGCGTTTCGCCCCGCCGCGTCAGATGGCGACAGATAGCGGTCTAGCGCGGATAGACATGAAAGTTGCTGCCATCTGTCCGCTGCAAAGTGGCGCGACGGAGTGTCGCCCCACCTATCTCCGCCGTCCTACTTCGCCTGATTGGCACCTTTGACGCGCATGCGGATCGAGTAGAGACCCTTGCTGGCGGTGATGAAGAGTGTGCGCTTGTCCTTGCCTCCGAAACAGACGTTCGCCGACCACTTCTCAGGCACATCAATCTGCTCGATCTGCTTGCCCGTGCGGTCGAAGACGGTAACGCCTTTGCCGGTAATGTAGATATTGCCCTCGTCGTCGAGGGTCATGCCGTCGGAGCCCGCGGCGAAGAGCAACGTCTTATTTGTCAGCGAGCCGTCGGGCTGGATGTCGAAGCGGTAGGTTTTCTTGTCGCGGATGTCGGCGACATAGAGCGTCTTGCCATCCGGGGTGCCGATGATGCCATTGGGCTGGACAAGGTCGGTGGTCACGCGCCGCAAGGTCTTGCGGTCGGGCGTGAGAAAATAGACCTGCTGACTGTCCTGCTGCATCGTGTCACGGTTCCACCACGAGCGCTTGTAGAACGGATCGGTCAGATACAGGCCGCCGTCGGGCCGCACCCAGACGTCGTTGGGACCGTTGAGAAGCTTCCCATTGTAGTCCTTCACGAGCACGGTCACGGTGCCGTCCGACGCGATGCTCCACAGCTCGTTCTTCTCGTCGGCGCAGGAGATGATGTTGCCGTGCGCGTCGAAACACATGCCGTTTGAACGCCCGGCCGGCTGCTTGAAGGTGGAGAGCTTGCCGTCCACGCTCCACTTCATGATGCGGTCGTTTGGCTGGTCGGTGAAGAAGACGTTGCCGGCGACGTCGCAGGTTGGTCCCTCGGTGAACTTGAAGTCACCGGACAGCTTCATCACCGTCGCCCCCGGAGCGATGACGCTCTCTGCGCCGAAAAGTGGCACAGCCGCGATCAACCCCGCGCCAAGCATTGCCAACAGAAGTCTCGTTTTCATCGTTGTCTCCTTGATTGAACGAACCACCGGCCGGCCAATCTCCGTGCCAATGCGACGATACCGCTCAGACCGTGGGTGTCAACCCAGCTCATGACGGCGGCGGGATTATATCTGTTGTGCTAGACCGCGCGCTGAGTGTCGTGGTATTTGTGACGCCGAACGGTTTCGCTTCGGACAAGCATGAGAAACATCTCACGTCGTGATTTCCTGAAGAGCGCAGGCACCGCGCTTGGTTTTCCCTTTATCATCCCATCCTCCGCACTCGGTCTGAATGGCTCGGTTGCTCCCAGCGGTCGCATTACGATGGGCTTCATCGGCGTCGGCGGCCAGGGCGGCGGTCATCTGCTGGGCGGCGCATGGACTTACATTCCCGGCGGCTACAGCGCGCGTCCGGACGTGCAGGTGCTGGCCGTGTGCGACGTTCGACGTGAACGCCGCGAGAACGCCACCCGGCGCGTGAATGAGAACTACGCGCAGATGCCCGACCGTGGCGGCGGCAAGCCGTGCGAAGCGTATGCGGACTTTCGCCGCGTGCTGGAGCGGAGCGATATTGACGCCGTGCTCATTGCCTCGCCGGCTCATTGGCACGCTATCATGGCGATCATGGCGGCTGAGGCAGGCAAGGACGTCTACTGCGAAAAACCCACGGCCTGCACCATCCATGAAGCGCAGGCGGTTGCAGCAGCCGTGCGGCGCTACGGGCGCGTTTATCAAGCTGGCACACAGCAACGCAGCGAATACGGCGGCAAGTTCCGCCGCGCGTGCGAGTTTGTCCGCAGCGGACGCATCGGACGCCTGAAGGAGATTTATGCCTGGCGCGACGGCGGCGCGATCAGATGGCCGTCGCGTTTCGGCGCGGGCGGGCCGGTGCCCGACGGATTGGATTGGGACCTTTACCTCGGCCCCGCGCCGTGGCTCCCCTACGATGGCAATGCCGGTTCGCACCGCTTCGACATCGGCGAACTCAACTGGGGCCAGCACCACTACGACATCGTTCAATGGGCCGCCGCCGCGGACGAAACCGGCCCGGTGGAGTTGTTTATGGACGAAGGCCGCACCGCCTACCGCTACGCCAGCGGCGTGACGGTGTTTGGCAAGCCGTATCCCGGCGAGAAGGTCGGCGGCAATGGTGGTGCGTGTTTCATCGGCACGAACGGCCGCATCGCCGTGGACCGTGACAATCTCGTCTCCGACCCGCCCGACATCGTGCGAGAGCCTCTCCGCCCCGATGAAACGCGCCTATACCACAGTGACAGCCATTCAGGGAACTTCCTGGAATGTGTTCGCACCCGCCAGCGCACCATCTGCCACGAAGGCATCGCTCATCGCTCGGCGAGCGCGCTGCTGCTCGGCGGCATCGAGAAACAATTGCAGCGCCCGCTGAAGTGGGATCCGCAACGCGAACAGTTTGTCGGCGACGACGAAGCCAACCGCATGCTCTCCATCGCCCAGCGCCCGCCGTGGCACATTTGAGGAAACCATGAGACTCTTCCTCCTCATCGCCGCCGCTCTCGTCGTTTTCCAGTCGCCGCTGTCCGCTGCTGACGCGACTGAGGAACAACAGATTGCCATCCTGCAATCGGCCGCCTCGCCACAACAGAAGGACGCCGCTTGCGCACAACTCAAACGCATCGGCACCGCGCGCTCCGTGCCTGCGCTGGCCGCGCTGCTCGCCGACGAGCAACTCTCCCACTCCGCCCGCTACGCGCTCGAGTCCATGCCATTGCCCGAAGCGGGCGCTGCGTTGATTGGCGCACTGGATAAGACTGCCGGCCTCACCCAGGCCGGCATCATCAACTCACTTGGCAACCGCCGCGAAGCCGCTGCACTGCCAGCGCTCGCAACACGGGTCCGCGACCGCGATCCGCTCGTCGCCTCCGCGGCTGCCGTGGCCTTGGGGAAAATCGGTGGAGCACAAGCGGTTCAAGCCTTGAACACGGCCCGCTCTGATGCGCCAAGCGAAGTTCAACCCGCCATCATTGATGGTCTGCTTCGCTGCGCCGAGCAATGGCTGGCCAAGGGTGACAACACGGCTGCCTCGGCAATCTACCGGCAGTGTCTCGATTCCAAGGAGCCGCGTTTCCGGACAGCGGCTCAACGCGGCCTGATCCTGTCCGCCGGCAAGGACGCTGCCTCGCTGGCACTGAAGGCGCTCTCCAGCGACGATCACGCCGCTCGTCTCGCTGCGTTGCAGTTGGTTGCCGTTATTCCAGGTCCAACCGCAACCAAGACCTTTGCAAAATCGCTGTCATCCTTCCCGCCCGACATTCAAGTAGCGGTGATCGAAGCCTTGAGACGTCGAGGAGACACTGCCGCCATCCCCGCGCTCGTCTCGGCAACAAAAACCTCCCCGGAAGCCGTGCGCGTGGCTGCTCTCCGCGCGCTCGGCGCGTTGGGCGATGCCTCCGTCGTTCCGTCGCTGGCGGAAACCGCCGCCACCACAAAAGACCCTGTGCAAGAAGCCGCGAGGGAAGCTCTCAACCAGATTCACGGCAAGAACATCGCCCAAGCCATGCTGTCACATCTGGCAAGGGCAAAGCCGGAAGTTCAGGCGGAACTGATCCTCGCGTTGGGCCGGCGCAGGGAAGCAACCGCTGTTCCGGCGCTGCTGAAGCTTGCCGGAAGCACCGATAAATCATGTCGCACATCTTCACTCCAGTCACTCGCCCTGACAGCAGACGAGCGCGCCGTGAGCGACTTGCTCAAGCTTCTGACAAAGGCCGGCACCGACGCCGAACGCGATGCCATCGAGCAAACCTTGCTGACCATCTGCAGCCGCAGCAAACACAGCGAAGTCTGCGCAGCATCTGTGCTGACCACCATGAAAGACGCCGCCGCTCCCGTGCGCTGTGCGTTGCTCCGAGTCCTCGGTCGTATCGCCG
The DNA here is from genome assembly GCA_016235595.1 of Verrucomicrobiota bacterium. Taxonomy (GTDB): domain Bacteria; phylum Verrucomicrobiota; class Verrucomicrobiia; order CAIQCK01; family CAIQCK01; genus CAIQCK01. The sequence goes on along the minus strand of JACRJX010000018.1, from coordinate 64,408 downwards.
GCCCGGAAGCCCTTCAGGAACTTCGCGCTGCCACACGGGATAAGGATTCCGCGATTCAAGACGCCGCCATCCGCTCTCTGGCCGACGCTGGCCGCCTCGACGCCATGCCCGACCTGCTCGCCCTCGCCAAGGATGCGCCCTCCCTGCCCCATCGTGTCCTCGCCTTGCGCGGTTACTGGCGCGCAGCAGCTCTTGCCAGCGAGCATTCGGTCGCTGATCGCCTGAAGATGTGTGCGGCTGGTTTCGCCGCGTCGCAACGGCCCGAAGAAAAGAAGTTCGGTCTCATTGAATTGGTGAAGATTCCCGACGCCGGCGCGATCAAGTTGGCCGAGTCATTCCTATCTGATGCCGGCGTCCGCGCTGAAGCCGGGTTGGCCATCGTCCAAATCGCCCGCGACATATCCCGCACACACCGCACTGACGCCAAAGCAGCTCTCATCCGGCTGCTCGCCAGTTCGCCCGACGCCACCGCGCGCGAGGCTGCCGAAACACTTTTGAACCAGCTTGAACCGGGCGCAGGATACATCACCACATGGCAGGTGGCCGGGCCTTATACGCAAGCCGGCAAGAACCACCATGCACTGTTCGACATACCATTTCCACCGGAGCAACCCGGCGCCCAACAAGTGAAATGGCGGACGTTGCCCTCCAACACGAACGCTAGTAACCCGTCGCTGCTCGACCTGCTCAAGTTCCTCGGTGGCCAGCAATGCGTCGCCTACGTCCGCACCCACATTCATTCCGACAAACAACAACCCGCGCGCCTCGATCTCGGCACCGACGACGGCGTAAAGGTCTGGCTGGATGGAACACTGATCCACGCCAACAACGTCGCCCGCCCCATCAAACCCGGTTCTGATAAAGTCGCCGTCACGCTTAAGAAGGGATGGAACACACTCCTGCTGAAGATCACCCAGAACATCATGGGCTGGGAGTTCTGCGTCCGCACCCTCAAACCCGACGGCACGCCGCTCGCCGGACTCCGCGCCGAAACCTCCCCTGCCCCATGACCCACGCCATGCCTGCCCTGATGAAGAAAGACTGGCCACTCCACCGCATCGCTCCATTCGTCCGCTGGACGGGTGAGGTCCGCGTGCCGACCGGCTACTTCCGCAAACGCCGCTACATCTTCGACCAGATTTTCGTTTATGTGCTCAGCGGCTGGGGCGAGTTTCAGATTCGCAACAAATGGATTCGTGCTTCAGCCGGCGACCTGATGTTAATCCCGGCGGGCACACCGACAATGCTCCGCATCGGCGACCGCGAGTCGATGTGGTTTCGCTTTATCCGCTTCGATTACGATTGGGCAGGTGATTACGAAACCCGGCCGATGGACTCGCTCACGCCCAAGGCCCGACGCTATCCGTGGCGTACGCCCGCCCCGCCCAAGGAACTGAGACTGCCGCTGAAAATCCACGTTGCAGATGATCCGCGTATTCCAGTGCTCTTCGACCGTGTGATTCAGGAAGCCGAGACGAAGGCACCCGGCTATGAGTTAATGGTGCGCGCCGGCTTGATGGAACTGCTCGCCATCCTCCATCGGCGCAGTCGCGGTTGGAAGGAACGCGTCGGTTCTCAGCATCTTCACCCGGAACCTGTGCGGCGCGCGCTGGCGTTCATGGAGGCAAATGCGGCCAAGCCACTGACCCTCGCCGAGATCGCGCGCGAGGCGCACCTGAGCAAGCAACATTTCTGCCGTGTGTTTCATCGAGCCGTCGGCGTCTCGCCGCTGCGTTTCCTGGTGCGCTTGCGGCTGCGCGTTGCCAAAGGCGTCCTCTGGCACGAAGCCGCTACCGTCAAGGAAGCTGCGCTCGCCGCCGGCTTCGAGGACCAGCACCACTTTACCCGCGTTTTTCACCGGCTCGAAGGGATCACCCCCACCGACTTCCGCCGCGCCGTGCTCAGTATGGACGGCGCTGCCCAGATTCGCCTCGCCCAAGCCGATTCCCTCCAGGTGCGCGGCCCATTCTTCACCATCCCGCCGCGTAGCAGTTGATTTGCAGCAATGAACCCCAGACTCCTCGTACTCTTCTTCGCCGCATGCTGCTGCGGTGCTGCGGACATTCAGCCGGAACTGCCGGCATTGAACTCGACGGATAAACTCGCGATCGAATCGGTGCAGCCAAGTTCAACGCGTATCGGCCGGTTTGAGAAACTGGAACTGACGCTGCGGTTGACCGCGACCTATGCAAACCCGTTCGATCCCGAGCAGGTCGAAGTCACGGCGCAATTCACCGCGCCGGGCGGCGCGCAAGTGAAGGTTGCGGGTTTCTTCTATCAACCGTATCGCGTGATGGGAGAAGAGAAGGAAACCACCGCGCCGTTGTTGGAGGCAGCCGGAGCGCCGCTCTGGAAGGTCCGGTTCACGCCAACCGAGGTTGGCACGTATCACTGCCGCGTCATGGCGCGCGACCGTTCAGGCCGTGTCGAATCGGAACCCATAAAGTTTGAAACGATGGCATCGGAGCGACGGGGCTTCGTTCGCGTCAGCCCGCGCGCGCAACGCCGCTTTGAGTTCGACGATGGCACGCCGTTCATCCCGGTCGGGCATAATCTGCAAAACGACTGGCCGACGTGGCGTCACTCGCGGCTGCTGGCCGAGGCGGGCTGCAATGCCGCCCGCGCCTGGACGTTTTGTCACTGGAGCTGGCTGGAGTGGACACACAACCCGAAATTGAAATGGTCGCGGCCCGGCCACTACATGCGCAGCTACGGCGGCGCGGGCGTCTATAACCAGCGCATCGCCTGGATCGCCGACCGCTGCCTCGATGGTTGGGAGCGCGACGGCCTGCGCGTCATGCTCTGCCTCGGCAACAGCGGCGAGTTGAGCAAACCTGACAGTTACGGCGATTGGGGCGGCCATCCCTGCAATGCCGCCAACGGCGGCCCGTGCGCGAAGGCGGCCGATTTCTGGAGCGACCCGCGCGCGCGACAGCTCTATCGCCAGCGGTTCCGCTACATCGCCGCGCGCTACGGCTACAGCACGGCGATCTGGGCGTGGGAGTTATGGAACGAACTCGGCGCGGAAACCGATGCGCAAGTAGCGTGGCAGGCGGAAATGGCCGCCTGGCTGCGCTCGCTCGATCCGAACCGCCATCTCATCACCACCAGCCACTGGGGCGCGAACTCCGAGAACAACGCACGCACGTGGGCCATCAAGGAGATGGACTTCACACAAACGCACATCTACCACGGCGTAGAGACAGCCCGCGCCCGCATTGCGCGGATGCTGGCGTTGAGTCCCAAGCCGCACATCGTTGGCGAAGGCGGCGGGCCGGAGTCCGCCAACGCCGACCCGGACGGCGTGGAGTTCCACAACGCGCTCTGGGGCGCGGTGATGAGCGGCGCGGCCGGGCCAACGCTGCCGTGGTGGTGGCGGGAACGGATCGAGCCGAAGAACCTCTTTTATCACTACGGCGCGGTGGCAAAGTTCCTCGCCGCACTGCCGTGCCGCGAGGAATCTTTCACGCCCGTGGCACCCAACGCCGTAAAATTGAGCGCACCGGCCGTGGAGCCGCGTTACTCACCCGTGTTGATCGTGCCGCTGGGCCAGACGGGCCGCAAAGCGCCACGTGACCGGTTTGCCGTGCTGCCCGACGGCACTCTGGAACATGTGAATGACTTCAGTTGCGCCCTCTATGGCAAAGGCCGCGCCAACTGGGCCAATCCGCCGACACTGGAAGTCAACTACCCCGTCGATGGGAAGTTCACCGTCCAAGTCAACGAAGCCTCGCACGCTATCGTCGAAATCGTTCTCGACGGTCAAGTGGCGTCGCGCGACGCGGACTTCAACGTCTCTCGGAAATATTTCCACAAAGACCTCACCATCGCCGTGCCGGCGGGACGACACGAGATCACATTGTACAACCGGGGCGGTGATTGGGCGCATATGACACATTTGCTGCTCACCAACTACCGCGACACCGCCCGCCATCCTGACGTGAACGTGTACGGTATACGGTCCGGGCAAACGTTCGCGCTGTGGTTTCATCACCGCCTGAGCGGATGGGACTACGCAAAAGCCGGCTTCAAGCCTGCAACGATCGCCGGCGCAACCGCGTGTCTGCCAGACATGCGCAATGGTTCCTGCCGCGTTGAATGGTGGGACACCCGCCGCGGTGTTGTAACAAAAACGGAAACCCTGACCGCCCGTGACAGTGAACTGAAACTGCCGTTGCCGGAGCTTCGCGACGATGTCGCTTGCATCATCCGACAATCTGCAAAGTAACCAAAAACTCATACGAACATGAGAACACCCCATTGGTTCCCTCTCTCGTCTTTCCATCCCGTGGCGCACGTAGCGCTTGCGCTGGGCCTGTCCCTCTCCATGTGCGGCGCAACTGACAACGCAACCCAGACGATTCTCGTCGAAGCGGAAGGCTTCGCCAACCACGGCGGTTGGACCGTTGACCAGCAGGCGATGGACGTGATGGGGTCGCCCTATCTGCTCGCGCATGGACTCGGTGCGCCGGTGGCCGACGCCGTGACGAAGATCAAAGTCGCCGCCAGCGGTGAATACCGCGTCTGGGTCCGCACGCGCGACTGGGTGGCGCCTTGGAAGGCGTCCGGCACGCCGGGGAGGTTCCAGTTGCTCGTGAATGGCAAGCCGCTGAAGACGGCGTTCGGCACCGAAGGCGCCTCGTGGCATTGGCAGGACGGCGGCAGCATCAACCTCACCGCTGGCAAACTGAAGTTGGCTTTGCACGACCTGACTGGTTTCGACGGGCGCTGTGATGCGATCGTGTTTTCCAGCGACGCGAGCTTCCGCCCGCCAAACAGCGACCCGGCCATGACGGAGTTCCGGCGCAAGATGCTCGGCCTGCCAGATGAGCCGGAGGACGCCGGCGAGTTCGATCTGATTGTGGTCGGCGGCGGCATGCCCGGTTGTTGCGCCGCCGTCAGCGCCGCACGTCTGGGCTGCAAGGTGGCGCTCATCCAGGACCGGCCCGTGTTGGGCGGCAACAACAGTTCCGAGGTGCGCGTCGGTTTGTCCGGCCTGATCCACCAGCAACCGTATCCGCGTCTTGGAGACTTGGTGGACGAGATCGGCCCGGTCGGTCATTGGCCGCTCTACGAGGCCAAACGCGATCCTGAGTCGGCGCGGAGCAAAAAGATTCTGTCCGTCATCGAGCAACATCCGGAGAAGAAGATTCACAATGCCGGTCCTGCCTCCAACTACGAAGACGACCAGAAACGCCGCGTAATCGAAGCCGAAAAGAACGTGCGGCTATTCCTGAACACGCACGTCTTCCGTGCTGAGAACAAGAACGGCCGCATCGCAGCGGTCATCGGCAAGAACATCACATCCAGCCGCGAGTTGCGTTTCCGAGGACGCCTTTTCGCCGACTGCACCGGCGACGGCACGCTCGGATTCCTCGCGGGCGCGGAGTTTCGTGCCGGCCGCGAGGCTCAGAGCGAAACTGGCGAGTCGCGCGCACCGGAGAAAGCCGACCAACTGGTAATGGGCACGTCCGTGCAATGGCATTCGGTCGAAGAGCCGCAGCCCGTGCCGTTCCCCGATTGTCCGTGGGCGGTGCAGTTCAACAGCGAGACATGCCAGAAGCTCAATAAGGGCGATATCGACACCGAGACAGGGCTGAACCGCATTCGAGGCGATTGGGATTGGGAAACCGGCATGAATCTCGACCAAGTCACCGAGATCGAGCGCATCCGCGACTATGCGCTGCGCGTCACTTTCGGCAACTGGGCGTTTCTGAAGAACCACAGCGACGCGAAGGCGAAAGTCGCCAACCATCGTCTCGCATGGGTCGCCTGCATCGGCGGCAAACGCGAGAGCCGCCGCCTCCTCGGCGACGTGGTGTTGCAGGAACAGGACATCGTCGGCCAGCGATCCTTCCCCGATGCGTGCGTGACCACGACCTGGAGCATTGACCTTCACTATCCGCATCCCGAGAACACACGCCTCTTTCCCGGTGAGGAATTTCGCTCCATCGCGCGGCACACCAAGGTCAAACCCTACCCCATTCCATTCCGCTGCCTCTACAGCCGCAACGTGCCCAACCTCATGATGGCGGGCCGCGATATCAGCGTCACGCACGTTGCCCTCGGCACTATTCGCGTCATGCGCACCGGCGGCATGATGGGCGAAGTCCTCGGCATGGCCGCCTCACTCTGCAAGCAACACGACACGCTGCCGCGCGGTGTTTATGAAAAGCATCTCGAAGAACTAAAGTCGATGATGCAGCGCGGCGTGGGCCGCGATGCGACTTTGCCTTCGCGTCCTGCGCTCGACAGCAAGAACCCGGTCATTCCTCTCATTCGGCAGGCCGGCAACGCAGACAGCGATGAAGAGCGGCTCGCGTTCTTGAAGCAAGTGCGGCAACTCCCCAATCTCGACGCGCGGTTGGGCGATGACCTCGACAAGCTGATTGCCGAGGTGGATAGCTATGCGCACGACAAGCAACTCGATTATTTTGCCAAGCGTTTCAAGAAATCGCTCGACTACGATCTTGGCATCGCGTCCGACTCGCCGCTTCAACCGATCGCCGCTTTCTACCGCGGCCGGATGCTGGCGTGGATCACGCTCGAATCGGGCGGCTTCTGGAATAACCAGCAACAGCGCCGCGCCTTGCTCGACAAGACCCGACAGTGTTTCGAGCAAGCCGCTAAGGCATTCCCCGGCAACCGCATCGCTGCGATGTATCTGGGCAAAAGCTTCCCCGCGCCCAAGCAATACACATCTCCCGCCAACGCGCCGGCGTGGGCTATCCATCAACGCGAGGCCATCGAACGGCTCGCGGACATCATCGAGTGGTGGATTGATTGTCGCATGCAGCCCGACGGCCAGTATGGCGGCGGCTGGGGCGACGATTGTGAGATGTGGCGCTGGTGGGTGCCGGTGTTGATCGGCTTCGACGGGCCGAAAATCACGCAAGCCCAGGCGCGCTTCTCCAAAGCCCTCTTGGATCTCCCACACATGCAGAAAGGTTACAGCCGGATCCTGACCGATGTAGAACACAGCGCTGAGGATCTGGCTGACACGCTGACGCCCATGATGCACCTCGACCCGGACAATCCATCGTGGCGCGATCGCGTTCTGCGGCTGGCGGAGTTAATGGAGACGCTCTGGACCGGCCGCAACGAGCGCGGCCTGCTGCAATTCAAGAGCACCTATTTTACCTCCGACCGGGTGGACCCGAAGCCGCAGCGCGCGTGCGACACCGTCTACCATCCCCGCGCTGTTCAACCGGCACTGCTCTACTGGCAACGCACCGGCGACGCGCGCCTGACGCGGCTGTTCAGCGCATGGATGGATACGTGGGTGGACGCTGCCGCGCGCGCCGAGCGGGGCAAACCCGCAGGCATCATCCCCACGGCCATCCATTGGCCCGACGGCCGCATCGGCGGGCTCGGCCCCGACTGGTGGGATCCACAGAACCACAGCGAATATACACTCTACAGTTTCCCGAGCGCGATGAGCATGATGACCCACACGCTGCTGCTGACGTGGCGCATGACCGGTAACGCTAACTACCTCGCGCCTATCCGCTCCATGGCCGCAGCGCGCCTGAAACACCTGCGCTCGCCCGCAAAAGACGCTGCACCCGGCAGCGAAGCATGGTGCGCCTCGCGCGTGAATCTCTCCAGCGTTCTGGCGAAATACAAATTCCTCACCGGAGATCCCGAATTCGATCCACTGCTGGCCGCCGAAGGCGGCGCGACGACCTTGAAGAAGGACACGCTTGTCGAACCTCTGCGTGCCACCGCCGGCGCGATGGCCGTCAATTTCGAGGGTTACACCAGCGAAGTGCGCTACACCGACCGCGTGCTGCGGTTCCCCACCCTCTTCAGCAAGAACGGCATGTTCGAGAAACCCATCCCCGGCTTCCACAAGCCGGACACCGAGTTGCTCTACCGCACGGTCACGGGCGATCCGGGCGACGCATTGTATTTCCCCCTCAACGCCGTGCGCTGGCTGACGCCCCCGCGCGACATCGCCGCCCTCGTCACCACGAGCAGCCCTGACCGTTTCGCTGCCGAACTGTTCCACTTCGGTAAAACGTCTCGCGCCATGTCTGCCGAGTTGTATCTGCTCAAGCCCGGCAAGTATCGCTTCACCCTGACCACGCCCGGCGCAGACAAGCCGCTGGCAAGCGGGACGTTCGCCGTGAAAGGCGCGCGGGCGCGAATCAACTTCGATCTGTCTCCTCGAACCCCCTGTACGCTCAGCATCTGTCGTTCGACAAATTGAAGTCCTTCGATCTTACCCGCCGTTCAAAAAACGCTGGACACGCTTGCTCGCACCCATGAAGTTATAGATGTTCTGATTTGGAGAAACACGATGATGCGAGATGATTTGACAGCGAATACGGGATGCAATCTGCGCCACCGCGGGCACGGAATCGAGCGGGGGGCAAGATTGCTGCTCGTTTGCGGAACGACATTACTTTGCGCGGGCATCCTCACCGCCTTCTGTGACTCTCAGAGATACGGGCTCACCGACGCGAACAAGCTGGCGCCTCCAACCGCGCCAGAACCGAGACTCGTGACGGAAAACCAGCCAGCGCCATTGCCCATCCGGCAAGCTGCACCGATTTCGGAGATGGAACTGGCCGGCGACTGGTCTTTGGAGGCAGGCAGCGGCGCCCTGTTCTCCAACATGCGGTCATCCAGCCTGGACGGCTACACACTCGTGCCGGCTTCCCTCATGGCATCGATCAAGCTGGACGATCCTTCGGAAGATGAGGGTTGGTGGCATGGTTATACCGAATTTGCGTTCCGCGCCTACGGCATGGCGATCACTCACGGGCCGGAATCGCGCATGGTTGGTTTCGACTTCGGGCCGCGTTACAATTTCGTTCAACCAGGCTGGAAGGTGGTGCCATTCGTCGGCGCAATGGTCGGCTTCGGTTTCGCAGATACACAGGAATATCCCAACGCGGGGGTTCCGCGCGGCCTTGGCCAGGATTTCAACTTCGAGTTCACCATCAACGCCGGCATCCGCTACGACATCACTGACGCGTGGTATGTTCGTTTCATGGTTGAATACGTCCACTTCTCGAACGCGGGTCTCTCCGAGCCTGCGCGCCAGAACCGCGCGATTGACGCCATCGGTCCACAACTCAGCGTGGGATACCGGTTCTAAACGCTTCGCGGAAACGCGGAGTCGTCCTCACCATCCGCACTTCACCTCTGAAGAGCCTTCTCCGCCTCTTCCCGGGTCTCGCACACCATGCTGCGAACTTCAGGACGATAGTGGAACAACGACATGATGCCAAACCCGACGTCCTTGCGGCGATTTGGGATGACCCTCACAATGACAGCCACGCCGGCCGCGTTGAAAAGTTCCATGATCGGAGGAATCTCAACCGAACACTTGAAATCCATCGACTCCAGATCGCTCAAGTCGTTCAAAAGTCGAAACCCCGGCTTCATTTCCGGCAGATGTTGTTGCACCTCAGTGTAGAAAAGCCTGACTTCGTCTGGGGCAACATGCCCGGACCAACTGACGGTAAACAGCTGCTTGGTTGCGTCAAAAGCACAGCGATGCATGTCTGCCTGAAATTGTAACTCCCTCGCGATTACGCCGTCAATCGCAAGCTGCATCACTCCTGCGGAGTGTTCCTCCCGCTAACCGCATCCACCGAGATGCGATTCTTGTCCATTTACCGGCGACGCGTCGACGGCGCATAATGCGGACATGAATCACAGACTCGAGTGGCGCGCATTGTGGATTGGGATTACAGCGGTCGCTGTCATGTGTCTCGCATCGGAAGCGATAACCGCGGAGGCGGACCAAGGGCGGCGGAAGGTCGCCATCATCAAGGACTCTGCGGTGGGAACTGACACCGTAACGACCGATGCCATCGCAGAAGCGCTGCGCCGCGAAAAGTTTGACGTCCAATTCCTGTCAGCGGAAGCAATCTGTGACGCGGAAGTTCTATCGCCAAAGAAGCATTTCCTATACGTCATCGCAAACGCGACGTCCTATCCCGCGTCGGGAGCTGACGCGCTGGCTCGCTATCTCGGAGGCAAAGGCAGTTTGATGGTTCTCGGCGCGCCACCGTTCGAGAAGCCCATATGGAAACACGACGGTCGCTGGGTGGACGGCGCATTCGTCCGCGACGCGATGAAGAACCAGAAGCCAAACCGGATGCTCTATGATTTTGACAAGCAAGCGCCCGGCAAAGCCGCCGATTGGACACAAAGCGGTGCCTATCGGAAATACTCCGCAGCCGAAATCGTGCCGGGCGGCGTGGAAGGATCGAAGGGCTGCTTGAAGATCACCTTGGATTACGAGAGCGGCTCCCCGACCGGTATGGGCGCGAGCATGAAACTCCAAGCTAACGCGACGTCCGGCGGTCTGCTGTGTTTCTGGGTCAAGGGCGACGGGCAAACAGCCCGGCTGGCTGTGCGGCTGGTCGAGGAAACCGAACCGCTCCAGCGCGGCATCGCCGTCATTTCGATCAACAAGAACTGGACCTATCACGTGCTCCGTCCGGAGGATTTCCTCGTCCGCGGCCACGCCGATCCGTACAAGGCGCGCCGGCTCTCATTTGAGCTGGTGGACCGCACCACCACCCCCTACGTGGCCGATGGCAAGCATACCGTCTGGATCGACCAGATTGGCACCGCGCCGCAGCCGTTCCCGAAGCTTGGCGACACATCCCGCAATCCGTTCCCGCTCATTGAGACCGTGTCGCCCGGCTACAAACTCTACTCACTGACGAACATTGCTTCGCTCAAGGCCGTGCCGACCCAGGCGATACTCGGGCCTGAAGCCACGAAGCTGCCGGCCACTTCCAGCGCCTCGTCGTGCTACGCGCGGCCCGAAGGTAAGGGCTTCGAGCGCGGCTACAAGTGGCGCTGGATCCCGCTGGTGCGCGCCTGCGACAAGGACGGCGTCGAGCGCGGCACGGCGGCGTGGATGTTGCTGCACCAAGCGCCGTTGTCGGAAGGCCCGGCGTTTGCGGATGCCGTGCGGCGGCTGGTCGGCGCGAACATCCCGAGCCAGCCCGTCGCGGCGGAAGGCTCCGTGTGCGCCGTCTGCGCCATCAGCGACCCGGCCGCATTGAATGAGATCGCCCGCACGAGTTTCTTCGGCGACATGGCGCGGCGGATTTCCGACGGCGTATTCCTTTCGCACGCCGGCTCGCAGGAGTTCTCATACTGGCCGGGCGAGAAAGTCCGGCTCGGCGCGGTGGCAGTCAACCATGGAACCCAGCCAGCGGACATTCACGTGCGCATCCGCGTCTGCGCCGCCGGCGCGAAGGAGGCCGTGTTCGAGAAGGAGTCCAGGCTTATTGTCAAACCGGGCGGGTCTGCGACGGCCACATTCTGGTGGGCGCCGAAGAAATTCACCAGTCCAAGCTACGTTGTGACAACCGAGTTGCTGCGCCGCGGCAAAACGATTGACGCCATCGCGCACGAGATGGGCGTGTTGTCCACCGAGAAGGCTCCGCGCGATTCATTCGTTACGGCGCGCGACGGCGACTTCTGGCTGGAGGGCCGTAAGTGGTATCCTGTCGGCGTCAATTACTGGCCGCGTCACTCCATCGCGCTCGAGCAGGAGGACTATACGTTCCACTGGCTCACACCCGGCTTCTACAACCCCGAAGACGTCGAGCGCGACCTGCAACAGTTGGAATCGATGGGCGCGACCTTCGTTGCCATCCGTGCCCATCATCAAAACGACCGCCGGACGGTGCTCGATTTCCTCCGCCGCTGCCACAACCACAACATCCGCGCGTTCCTGTTCGTGCAATCGCACGTCATCACCGACGACCCGCATTATTTCCAGGGTCTGATGATGCCGTATCATTTCCAGGAGAAAGACGTGGCCGAGTTCATCCGCGTGACGCGCCTCGCGGAGAACCCTGCACTCATGGGTTGGGACCTGATCTGGGAACCGGCCGGGTGGGTGTTTGGCGGCAAATACACCGCCTTCGGCTGGACCGACCCCGCGCCCTACCGCCAGCGATGGGACGCCGATTGGGCGCGCTGGATTGATGAGCGCTACGGCAGCCTCGCCAGTGCCGAAGCGGATTGGGGCATGTCCGCGCCGCGCATCGACAAACAGGTGACGTCGCCGAGCGACCAGCAATTCAAGGAGGACGGCCCGTGGCGCGTGATGGTCTCTGCCTACCGCCGGTTCATGGACGACTCGATGAGCCGCCACTGGAACAACGTCCGGCGCACGATTCACCAACTCGACCCGAACCACCTCATCAGTTTCCGCCAGGGTAATCTGCCACCGGTCGACTTCACCCTCACGGCGACGCCGAAGCACGTGGATTTCTTCGCCATGGAAGGTTACGGCTTCGCGCCCCTCACCAAGGGAACCAACGCCGCGGGCTTCGTCAACCGCTACATCAACTTCGTCACGAAAGGGAAACCCTATCTCTGGATCGAGTTCGGGGCAGACGCCTGGGACCGCAACACGATGCAACCGGGCGAGAAAGAGATCGCATACCAAGGTCAGTGCCACGAGCTGATCCATCGCGTTGCGTTCGAGACCGGCGCGAATGGTTCCGCGCCTTGGTGGCTCGCAGGCGGCTACCGCATCAGCGAGAAAAGCGACTTTGGCATCCTCAACCCCGACGGCACGCTGCGACCGAGCGGCAGGTTCCTGAAACAATACGCCGCGAAATTCAAGACGCCGCGCAGCTATCCCAAACCGGACGACTGGTTCACCATGGACCGCGACGCCCACAGCGGCAGCCATTGGCGCATCATCTACAACGAAGGAGCCCAAGCGTTTGGCGCCGCAGCCGCTCAGGGCAAACAACTCGGTATCCGCACGGCTGGCACCGGCACAACCTCCGCCGACACGCCACTCGTGGCCGTCGGTAACACGAAATACAACGGTCACAACCCGCCCAAGTATCTCGACGCCGAGTTCAACTGGTTCAAGATCAAGACCGACGGCGGGGCTTGGATCGAGGTTCGCGACGGCGCGCAGATTTGCGTGCCCCGTAACAAACCAATTCTCGCCACGGCGTCAGTGGGCAACCTGCAGGAAGCGACGTGGCTCACGCCCGCGAGCTGTCACGGCAAGCCCGGGGCGGTTCATCTGGCAGCAACCACCGCCTCGGCCTTGAAACTCAAGCAACCCATTGTAAAGGACACGTCCCGTCTGGAAGACGCGGAGTTTGGCGAATCGTTCGTCCTGACTGAAGGCATTGCTGCGGAAACGAAAGTCGAGTTGCAGATGACCGCCGAAGGTCGTGCTTGGTTCGGCGAGAAGTTGCGGTTCACGCTGAAGACCGAATGATGAACGCATTCGCCGGACAGATGTCAACCGCGACGGGCGCAACGCATCGTATCGTGCGTTTTGCCGCTCTGGCACATGCCGTGCCCCTCCCCTGCGCCAGCCCGTCCGAGCAACACGCAGCGTATGGTGACCTCGATACAGGCCACCGTGAGAAGGTTGTGCCATCGAGGACTGGCCAGTGGAAACACGACCCGACCGAACACGACTTTGTGCTCTTGTGGCAGGCCGGCAAGTGAGTCAGAGTGATCGCCTGTGAATCATAGATCACGACTCAATACAAGATGGCACCCCCTCCTCTTCCTGCCGTTGTTCCTCTGCAATCTGTTTGCGGAGGAAATCCAAACCACCGCGGTTTTCTCTCCTGAAATCATCGCCACCGACCAAGGGGCGATTCAAAACGCCGGCGTCGGCACGGAAATCTGGAACGGCGGCCCCGGCAACGGTGTGACGAACCTCGTCAAGTACGCGGTCCGCGTCAGCGACTACGCGGTCAACTCCATGATCCGTGTCAGTTGGGCTGATTACGAAGCGGAGGAAGGAGAATACCTCTTCCAGAAGATGGACAAGCATTTCTCGTACTGCATCCAATACGGCCAGAAGCTCAACATCGGCTGTTTTGTGACGAGTGCGGGAGGAGGTCCCTTGATTGACGGCGCGCGATGCTCATATCCGCTCTACGTCCACAAGGCGATGCAGGCCAGCGCACAGAAAGATGTCCTCTCACCGACGTTCACGGACAAGAAGGACCGTTGGGAGCCGAACTTTGAGAACCCGTATTTCTTCGAACGCTATGACGCGTTGTTGAAGGCGTTCGCGGCATACCTGGAACAGCCGCAGACCTTTGGCGGGCGATCGATCCAGCGCAAGAAACTGGTCCGCTATATTGAAATGCGTCATTTCGGCTTCTGGGGTGAAGGCGCATATCCGAAACGTCTCGTGCCCTCCCATTCCAGGTATTTGATCCGGTTCGCCGACGCGTTTATCAAGTATTTTTCGGACATACGGATCGTGGTTCCCACCAATGGGATGGTCTATATCCCTTCGGTTTACGACACGCTCAAGGACTACCACTTTCGCCTCATGTCCGCGAAGAACAATGCCGGATTGCTTGGTATTTTTCGCGACAACTGGGGCTGGGACGAGCGGTCGAGCTACTACCAGAAACTCTATTACTCAGGCAACCAGTACGAGAAGGACGGCGTCAAACTGTATGAACTTCTCCGCGACCGCTGGAAATCCGCGCCACTGGTCGGAGAACCGGCGCGCACCGGTCCGAAGGGAGATTTTCTTCCTTACTCCTGTCTGCTCGATCAGGCGAAATATCTGCACCCTGTTGTCATCCGCAACTGCAACGTCTCGGATGGTGTGAACACCTTCAATCCGACCGGTTACAACATCTTCAATGACCCGCAAGCCTTGGACAAGTTCCACCAAATGTATGCAATGATCGGTTTCCGCTACCTGTACACTTCCGCCAAAATCACGCGGCGCGGCGGAGATGTGGAGATCGCGATGGACTGGCTGAACATCGGTCTGACACCGACCTACAACAAATGGAAGATCCGGTTCTTCATCGAAGACGAGGCCGGAAAAGAAATCTGGACCGGTTTCTCATCGCTGGACCTGCGGACGCTCTTCCCTAACGAGAGCATTCCACCGGGTGTTGTGGATGCGCACAAGGCAAAGACGCACACGGATCGCTTCTCGAACGTCCCACAAACCGGAAAGCTGCATCTTCAGATTGTTGACCCCGACGGCATCTCGCCGCCCATGGCCTTGAGCATCAAGGGCAGAACCGAAAAAGGAGCGTATCTGCTGGCCGGCAGGTCAGTGCGAAATACCCCGTGAGAGCCAAGCCGGCAGCCTGCGTGCCGCATCTTGGCCGCCGCACTTCTTTCAAACAACTTTGCACAAAACCCGAAGTTTTGCGTTCCAGATCAAACCTATCATTCCTGTACTTGAACCCAGAGGAACCCCAATGTTGCCAATGAGATTTACAGTTGCGGCGATGCTGCTGGCAAGCAGCATGAATTGTCCCTCCGCCACATTTTATGTCGCGCCGGACGGCAATGACGCCAACGCTGGCACGAAGGACAAGCCTCTCGCCACGCTGGAAGTTGCGCGTGACACGGCGCGAAAAGCAGGTGCGGGAGCGCACCGGATTGTCTTGTTGCCGGGTGACTATTTTCGGTCGAAGACCCTGGAACTCGATGTGCGCGACAACGGGTTGACCATCGAGGCCGAGGCAGCCGGCAAGGTGACACTCTACGGCGGCAAGCTGGTGACTGGCTGGAAGCGAGACGGCGAGAAGTTCTGGTACGCGGACCTGCCCGGTGTGAAGGACGGTACGTGGGACTTCCGCGCGCTGGTCGTAAACGGTCGCATGCCGGAGCGTGCGCGGTTGCCAGAGACCGGCACTTTTACACACAACACCGAGTGGAAGCGCGCGCGTTACATTTCCGGCGCGTGGGATCCGAAGCCCACGCGCGAGCAACTCACCACGATTCTCTACGATCCCAAGGACGTTCCAACGCCGCTCGACATCAAGAACGCCGAGATCCGGGTGCTGCACATGTGGAACGAGGCGCTCTATGGCATCGCACAAAACGACGTGGAGCGCCACGTCTTCGTGTTGTCCTCGCCAACCGTCCATCCCCCCGGGGCGTTTGGCGTGAAAAGTTACGTCCTTTTCAACACCCGCGAAGGCATGACCCAACCCGGCCGGTGGTATCTCGATCGCACGGCTGGACGCGTCGTCTATTGGCCGCTGCCCGGCGAGGATATGGCCAAGGCGAAAATCATCGCACCGCAACTTCAACGGATCATCCAAATTGAAGGCACAGCGAAGCAGCCGGTGGAGAAGATTACAATACGCGGACTCGTGCTTCAGGCCACGACCACGCTGTTGGGTGCCCAGGGCTACGTCTTTGGCGCAACCGGATATGAAGGCGCCATCTCCGTAACGCGCAGCCGCGGGTGCGTTCTGGAGAAACTGGAGATCACCAACATCGGCGGCGAGGGCATTGTGTTCCGGTCTCGCAACGAGGCCATCCAAATCCTCGACAGCCACATTCATCATATCGGCGCCTGCGGCCTGGAACTCGTCTGCACCGGCGCGGGTTCACGGGTCTCGCAAAACCACATCCACCACGTCGGTCTGCAATACCCGTGTGCCGTCAGCATGATCGCGCACGGCGACAACCTGCACATCTACCGCAACGAGCTTCACAACATCCCCTACTGCGGCATCGTCTGCAACGGCCGCAACAATCGGATCGAAGAGAACCTCATCTATCGTGTCATGCAGGAAATGCACGACGGTGCCGCCATCTATGGGCACCTGATCGAAAGCGTTCTGCGCGGCAACCTGGTAAGGGATGTGGTTGAAGTGGGAAAAGGCTACGGCGCGTCCGCCTACTACCTGGACGAGCAGTCCTGCGATTGCATCGTGGAGCGCAACGTGGCCATTGGCGTGCCGATGCCAACGCATAACCACATCAGCCGAAAACTCGTCTATCGCGACAATGTGTTCATGACCGACAAGGACATGACCCTGTCGTTTACCAGAAGCGCCAACTGCACCTTCGAGGGCAACACGTTGTTTGCCCTGGGCAAAATCACGATCGGCCAGCCGAATGCGATCAAGACATGGACGAACAACGTGGTCTTTCGCGAAGGAATAGACAAGGACGGCAGGCCGCAGTCCTTCACCATCGGAGACTCCATGCCTCCCGTCGCCCGGCCAGGACGCAGAACGGCGCTGGCGCTTGCAGTGCGTACCCCCCATCCGCCAACGCTCGATGGAGAGGTTGGCACCGACGAGTGGCCTGGGAATTCTCTCAGCTTGGACCAAGAGCCCTCCCGTTGGGCCGCCAGCGGCATTCCCATGCACGCCCAACTCGCATATGACGACCAGTGCCTATACGTGGCGGTCATTGCAGGCATGTATCAGGCAAACAAGATGCGCACCGGCACAGAATGGGGCAAAGACGATGGCGCTGAAATTTGCATCGCTGGCCGCACGCCTGAGGGCAAGGCGGTGACGTTCGTCATCCGAGGCTTTGCCGGCGGGGTCCTTCAGAGCGTCACCGATGCCGGCGCGCCCGCCGCTGCTGCGGAACATCTTGGCAAAGCCGTCCGCTACGCCGTCGCCAAGTGGCGCCACGGTTGGCGGGGCGAATGGGCCATTCCACTCGACGCGTTGGGCCTGAAGCCTGTCCCCGGCCAGAAGGTGGCGTTCAACATCGGAGTGTTCCGTGCCGAGGATGAAGTCTGGCGCTGCTGGGCAGGCACGCTTGCGGAGAACTGGCGTCTCGACCAGGCCGGAACGATGCAGTTCAAGTAGTCGCGGCATAAAAGACGGGCCAAGCTGTTCAGCCCAAGCAACCACTGGAGAAGAAAACATACATGCAACTTCGATCGTCCGTCTCCACCACCAATCGCATCGTCAGACTGTTTCCGGGCAGCACGTTCACCGTTCTGGCGATCGCTTTGTCGATGAGTGTCACCAATTCTCAGGCATTCGCCGGCGAGCCGGCGCCAGGTTCTGGCAATCAAGCTGCGCGCCAGGCGCAAGTGACTGCCGCGCCTTATTATTGGAGTTGGTGGGGATGGGAACCATTGGAACACAATGTCCGCCTGGGCGCGCCTTCCTACACGGTAGATGGCGGTGCATGCTGGGCGCCGAAGTGGTATGACCGGCTGCACAGCGAGGAGTTGGTGCAGAAGATGGCCAAGCTCGGGGTGAATCTGGCCGTCACGCACTTCTACAAAGGGTTTGGCCTGGAGTCTGAGCGCCCCCAGTGGCAACGCACGGCCGCGCTGGTTCGCGTCGCACACAAGCACAGCGTCAAGGTTCTGGGCTACTGCCAGTTTGCCTCCCTCTACTACGAAACTTTTCTGGCGGAAGAACCGCGGGCGGAGGATTGGGGTCAGCGTTCGGTTGACGGCGGCTTCAAGCCATACGAAGGCGCGCAGTATTATCGCTGGCGTCCGTGCTTCAACAATCCGGACTTCCGCGCTTACGTGAAGCGGGCCGTCCGGGTCGGACTGAAGGAAGTCGGTCTGGACGGTTTCAACTTCGACAACTGCCTGAGCGGGCCCTGCTATTGCGGCCAATGCACCACACTCTTCCGTACGTGGCTGGCCAAGCGGTATCCCAATCCCCTGCCCTTGTTCGGCATTCCCTCCTTCAACCATGTGCGCCAGCCGCCCGCGCCGGCGAAGGCCGAACAAATTCATGACCCTCTGGTGCGGGCATGGATCCGGTGGCGCTGCGAACGTCTCGGCGGATTTGTGAAGGAGATCACTGAGTACGCCCGCAGCCTGCAACCCGATGTGATCTTGATGGCCAACCCCGCGCATCCGTGCGGTGCGGGCGACACCGCACTGCGAAGCGTCTGGCCGGTGTGGGTGGGACGGCATTTGAACCTGATGATTACCGAAAACGCCAACTCGCCTGAAATCGATGGCGACTTGATGGTCTCGCAAATCCGCGCCCACAAGAACGCGGCCGCGATAGGATACCGTGCCGTCCCAACGACATGGGCGGAAGGCCGGGGCCGACAGGGAGCGACCAACGCGTCCACGCGTTTGCCGCAAACGGCGGTAGAGATTCACTTGCAAGTCGCTGAGGCGGCTGCCAACGGAGGCGTGCCCGGCGCAAACTGGGCCACGCGCGCCCTGGGTGGAGGCGACGGCATGAGAATCGACCGGCCCGAATTCAGCGAGGCCCTAGGCCACTATCTGGGCTTTGTCCATCAGCATGAGTCCCTCATCTTCTCCGCTCACCCCGTCAATGATGTGGCCGTACTCCATGCTTTCCCATCACTCGCTTTCAATGGCCAGTATGCCATGGATCAAATCGCCGCCGCAGAGGAGGTTCTCATTCGCAGCGGTTTCCAGTGGGGCGTGATCTTCGACGACAACTTGCGGCAGTTGGACAAGTTCTCTGTCCTCGTCCTCGCCGGCCAAAGCCATCTCAGCAATGCCACCTGCGCGGCCGTGAAACAGTTCGTGGAGCGAGGCGGGTCGGTGGTCATGCTTGGCGAGAATGGAAAATACGACGACGAAGGGCGTTTGCTTGAGGCCAACCGGTTGGACGGCCTTTCAGGAAAACACGTCAGCCGCCTGAAGGCTGGTGTCATTCGCCGCATCAAGGACCGGCACTGGGGCGTGTTTGCCACGTTACCTCCGGCACGGAAGGAGATGGCAGATACCATCCTCGAAGCCGCAGACGGACGTCTCTCCGCGCGTCTCATTGATGCGGACACGACCGTGGCATTGAGCGCCTGCCGTGGCGAAGCCAATCGGCTCGTCGTGCATCTGGTGAACTACGCTGCCCCGCGACCGACGCGCCACCTACAGGTGGAAGTTGGACGCCCCTGGAGCGAACACGCCAAGGCGCGTTTACTGTCGCCCGGAGTTCCAGAACGTACGCTTTCACTCCGCCGAAACGGCGCACATAGCATCGTGGATGTGCCCCCGCTGGAAGTGTATGGCATTCTGGTTGTCGAATAGAAACACAGCCCGGTCCTTGCTCTGCATACGCCCCTGCACACGTGCAGCAGCGCCCCAACATTGAGGTTCACCAAGGCAATTGATAACCGGCGGTGATGCGCCGTTCGTCATCCAGGCAGCCGCGCCCCAACAAGCCGGGTCTCATTTCACACAACACAACACGACAGGTATTGACAAATATTCAAACAGTCGTATGATTCATACAAACGTTTGACTTATGACAACTCAATCTCAATCACACGTGCCGGTTGAAGAACTGAACCGATTGCAGACCAAGACCCGCATCCTGGATGTCGCGGAACAACTGTTTGCCAAACACGGCCTCGAAGCCGTGTCCGTTCGCGATATCACCCAGGCGGCCAAAGCGAACCTGGGCGCAATCAATTATCACTTTGGCACCAAGAAGCGGCTGATCGCCGCGATATTTGACCGCCGCCTGACGCCCCTCAACCGGGAGCGGCTGGACACGCTCGATCTTGTCATCAAGACGGCCGGCAACAAGCCTCCCAAGCTGGAGGCCGTGCTGGAAGCGTTTATCCGCCCCGCAGTCCGCTGGGGTTTCGACCAGAAGCTGGGTGGCAACACTTTTGGAAAGCTTGTGGGCCGTTGTTTAATGGAGCCGAATCCGGAACTGGAAGCCATGTTGCACGCTCATTTCGAACCGCTTGCGCAGCGTTTCGACGCCGTGCTGTTGAGGGCAGCGCCCGGATTCACTCGTGAAGAGATATTCTGGCGGATGCACCTGACCGTCGGCATGCTGCATCACGCGTTAATGCTCCTCGACAAGGTCCCGCCAGGCCGTCCGAAGGTATCCCAGGATTTTGAAACTTACGTGCAGCGTTTGGTGGCTTTTGCTGCTGCCGGCTTTCGCGCATCAGTGCCGTCCATAAGACGCAATACCTGACTCTCGCATACGAACATCATCCCCTCCCCCATGTCCCGTCCGGACAACCGTAATCGCGAACTCTGATGCGCACCTTTCCAACAACCCCTTACGCCGCGCTGGTGCTCTCGTGCAGCCTCTGCTGTCTCACAGGATGTTTAACCGTGGGACCGGATTACAAAGCGCCCGAAACCCGCGCACCCGCAACCTGGAGCAGTGATATGGC
Organism: Verrucomicrobiota bacterium; assembly: GCA_016235595.1. Classification (GTDB taxonomy): domain Bacteria; phylum Verrucomicrobiota; class Verrucomicrobiia; order CAIQCK01; family CAIQCK01; genus CAIQCK01. The sequence continues at coordinate 43,546 of JACRJX010000018.1, read as the reverse complement.
TGCCGGTTTGGTGGCCAAACCAACCGACCCCCAAACACTGGCCCGTTGGTGGACGGTGTTCGACGACTCGACCCTGTCGGACCTCATGGAACAGGCGCGCAAAGGCAACCTCAGTGTTCGCAAAGCCGAAGCCGCCTTGCGTGAAGCGCGCGCCGACCGCGGAATCCAAAGAGCGGCACTCTTCCCCACCGCTTCCGCAAACGCTGCCGGCAGCCGCACCCGCAGCAGCAAGGCAGCTGGCGGCGGCGGAACCGCCAACAACTTCGCCAACAGCTTCGACGCGAGCTGGGAACTGGATATTTTCGGTGGAAAACGGCGCTCGCTGGAATCCGCCACAGCCACCATGGAGTCCTCGGAGGAGGATCTCCGCGACACGCTCGTCAGCCTGTTTGCGGAAGTGGCGGTGGACTACATGGAGATTCGTTCCTACCAAACGCAACTGGCAATCGTCGAATCAAGCGTGGCATCTCAAACCGAGACGTACGAAATCGTTCGGTGGCGGCACCAATCCGGGCTCATCACGCAGCTTGACGAGGACCAGGCGCGTCTAAGTCTGGAACAAACCCGCGCAGAAATTCCCACATTGCGCAGCAATCTGGAGCAAACCAAACACAACCTGGCGATCCTGCTGGGACAATTACCTGGCACGTTAAAAACATCTCTCGCGACGACAAAACCGATCCCAGTGCCACCGTCCGAAGTGGCTGTCGGCGTGCCGGCAAACGCCCTGCGACAACGGCCGGACGTGCGCAGCGCCGAGCGCAAGCTGGCCGCGCAAACCGCCCAGATTGGCGTGGCCGAAGCCGATCGCTATCCGACCTTCACGTTGAACGGTTCCATCGGTTTGGAATCGCTGATGCTGGGAAATCTCTACACGGCGAGCGCGCGCGCCGCCCAGCTTGCCGCCAATGCAACATGGAAATTCTTCGACGGCGGGAAGATCCGCGAGAACATCAAGAAGCAAGTCGCATTGCAGGAACAGGTGTTGTGCGACTACGAGACGGTCGTGTTGACGGCGTTGAAAGACGTTGAGAATGCCATGGTGGCCTACGCGAACGAACAGACGCGCCGCCGCGCGCTGGCCGAAGCAGTACGAGCCGGACAAAGCGCCCTGGATCTGGCGCGCCATCAATACTTCTCCGGCCTTGTTGATTTCGAGACTGTGCTGACCACCCAACGCTCGTTGTTGTCGGCGCAAAGGGAACTGGTCATTAGCGATGCAACGATGTCCTCCAACTTGATCAGCCTCTACAAGGCGCTCGGTGGCGGCTGGGCGTCACTTCCTCTGTCCGCCACCAACGGTGGCACAAAAGCCCCTTCACCGGAAAACAAAATATGACTCATCCAGACATGGGATCCAATGACGACGTCGCTAAAACGCTTGGCGTCGGCAAATCCAGTGCAAGCAGTCACCGTGCGAAACGTTGGTTGCTCTGGGCCGTACTGGTCATTGTCGTATTGATCATTGGTGTGTCTCTGGGTGTCAAAGACAGAACCAATGGAGTTCAGTACGTGACTCAACCGGTTCAACGTGGCGATCTGGTGGTGACCGTAAGTGCCACCGGCACTCTTCAACCGATCAAGAAAGTGGATGTGGGCATCGAGGTGTCCGGCACGATCAAGACGGTTGAAGTGGATTACAATGACAAGATCACCAACGGCCAGGTCCTGGCCCGGCTCGATACGACCAAACTGGAAGCCCAAGTCCTGCAGTCCGTGGCCGCGCTCGACGCCGCCAAGGCCAAGGTTGCCCAAGCGCAAGCCAATGTTCGATTGGCGAAAGCTCAATGGGAACGCTATAGCCAGGTTCGCAAACTGAGTGGCGGCAAAATGCCGTCACAAACCGACCTCGATACCGCGGAAGCCACTCTCGCCTCCTACCAGGCCGATGAAGCCAACTACAAGGCCACCGTTGCCCAGTGCCAGGCGACTCTGGATGTCAACCGCACCGACCTCTCCAAAGCGATCGTCCGCTCCCCCATCAACGGCATCGTCCTCTCACGTAGTATTGAACCGGGACAAACGGTGGCGGCCACCATGACAACGCCGGTGTTGTTCACCCTGGCCGAGGACCTGACCAAGATGGAGCTCCAGGTGGATGTTGATGAAGCGGATGTGGGACAAGTCAACAAGGGTCAAAGCGCCACTTTCACGGTGGATGCCTATCCTGACCGGCAATTCCCCGCGCAAGTCTCTTTGGTGCACTACGCGGCCACGACCAACGCCAACGTTGTCACCTACAGGACCATTCTGAATATCGACAACGCCGCCTTCTTGCTGAGACCCAGCATGACCGCGACTGCCGTCATCACCGTCAACAAGAGAACCAATGCTCTTCTCGTGCCGAATGCTGCATTCCGCTTTGTCCCCCCGCAAACACAGGCCGTTAAGAAGGAAAGCGGAGGTCTCCTCAGCGCCCTTTTGCCACGGCCGCCACGTTCGGACAGCTTCAATGCGGCTGAGGCCACGAATGAGAGAAGCAAGACGCAACGGGTTTGGACTCTTCGCAATGGCCAGATCACCGCTATTCCCGTCACCAAGGGCCCCAGCAATGGCACCGTGACTGAAATCACCGACGGCGCGCTCGAACCTGGCATGGAATTGATCACCGAGATGATTACCGCCAAGCAATGAACTCCGCAGCTTCCAACAGTAGCAATACTCCCCTGATTGAATTGCGAAACGTCACCAAGGTGTACGGCGTTGGCAGCGCGGCCATGCAAGCGCTGGCAGGCATCGACATGAGCATCGACAGGGGCGAATTCGTCGCCGTAATGGGACACAGCGGTTCCGGCAAAAGCACTTGCATGAACATCCTCGGCTGTCTGGACACCCCCACAGCCGGAACCTACCATTTCCAAGGCGTCGAAGTCGGCAGCCTCTCCAACAACCAGCGCGCTCTCTTGCGCCGGCACTATCTCGGTTTCGTATTTCAGGGGTTCAACCTTCTCAACCGCACCTCGGCGCTGGAAAACGTGGAACTCCCCTTGATTTACCGTCACATCCCGCCATCCATCCGCCATCCCCAAGCGAGAGAAGCCCTGAAACGCGTGGGTTTGACCGGCTGGGAACATCACACGCCCGGCGAGCTTTCCGGCGGCCAACAACAGCGCGTCGCCATCGCTCGCGCCATTGTCACCCAGCCCATCGTGCTGCTGGCGGATGAGCCGACCGGCAACCTGGATTCCGCGCGCAGCTTTGAAATCATGGACATATTGACCTCACTCAACCGTGACCAGGGAATCACCATTGTCATGGTCACGCACGAACCCGACATGGCCGCCTACGCAAAACGAATCGTGCATTTCCGGGACGGCTTGATCGAAACCGATCACACTCACAAGGAGAACGCCTGATGCTGAGCAATGCCTTGCTTCTGGCGTGGCGCGAACTCCGCCGCAACGTCTTGCGTTCCTTCCTCACCATGCTCGGGATCATCATTGGCGTGGCGGCCGTCATCACCTTGGTGACGCTCGGCGATGGCGCGACACGGCAAGTTACCGAACAAATTGCCAGCTTGGGCAGCAACCTGATGATGATCACTCCCGGCAAACGCATGGGGCCGGGACAAAGTTCGAGCGCGCCATCATTCAAACTGGCGGATATTGAAGCTATCCAGTCGGAGATCCCTTCGTTCAACGCCGTCGCGCCGATGTCGAGTTCCTCGGTCACTGTCATTCTCGGGAACGAAAACTGGGCGACAAGCGTTTACGGCACCACCGAACAGTATTTCCCACTGAGCAATCGCCGCATCAAAGAAGGCCGCGCCTTCACATCGAGCGAGTCGCGGACTGGCACCGCCGTTTGCGTCATCGGCGAGACGGTTCGCCAAAAACTGTTCGGACAGCAAAGCCCCATCGGCAACCGGATCCGCCTCACCAAACTCTCCTGCGAAGTCATCGGCCTGCTGGAAGCCAAGGGACAGTCCACGATGGGAACCGACCAAGATGATATTGTCGTCATCCCCGTGCGCACATTCCAACGTCGCGTCGCCGGTAGCGACGATGTCAGCATGATTCAAGTTTCCGTCAAGGACGGCATCTCCACGGAACGCGTCAAACAACAGATCACGCGATTGATGCGCGCCCGCCGTCATCTCTCGTCCAACCAGGACGACAACTTCAACGTGATGGACATGAAGGAAATTGCCAAGATGCTTTCCGGAACCACGCAGATGATGACTGCGTTGCTCGGCGCAGTGGCGACGGTAAGTCTGCTGGTCGGGGGCATCGGCATCATGAACATCATGCTCGTCTCGGTGACCGAGCGCACCCGCGAAATCGGCACCCGCCTGGCCATTGGCGCGCTGGAGCGCGAGGTTTTGCTCCAGTTTCTTGTTGAAGCCGTTGTTCTGTCATCCTTCGGAGGTCTGATCGGCATCGCGTTGGCCTTGGCTGCCTCCGCGAGCTTGGCCGGTCTGCTGAAAGTACCGTTCGTGCTCAACGCGCCAATCGTCTTGATCGCTTTTCTGTTCTCCGCAGCCGTCGGGGTAATATTTGGCTATTTCCCGGCACGGAAAGCCGCGCGTTTAAACCCCATCGAAGCACTGCGTCACGAGTAACAGCCTTTGACCCACTTTCCGTTATCACCCGCTAACCGCATCCACACTGACGCGATTCTTGTCCATTTCCCCGGCGACGTGAACGTGGCACACTCTCCGGTCACAACAAAGGACCTTCGAATATGACTGATCTCTCAGGACAGGTGGCAATCGTGACAGGCGCCTCGCGTGGACTCGGGCGCGGCATCGCCCTAGTGCTCGCCGAGCAAGGCGCGGATGTGGTCGTGAATTACGTTTCGGCAGAAACGCAAGCGCAGGAAGTCGTGGCGCAAATCACGGCCCTGGGCCGCCGTGCGTTGGCGGTGAAGGCAGACGCCAGCGCCGCACCTGACGTGGAGCGGATGTTTCAAACAACACTGGATCATTTCGGACGGCTCGACATTCTCGTCAACAACGCCGGCACGTCGCAGCCCAAGGACATCTTCCAGATTGAGGCTGCCGATTGGGACCGCATCATCCGCACCAACCTCACCAGTTGTTTCCTCTGCTCGCAGGCCGCAATGCGGATCATGGCGCGTCAAAAACATGGCCGCATCGTCAACGTCAGTTCCGTCGTCGGCCATCAGGGGGCGTTGTTCGGCCACGTGCATTACGCCGCCACCAAAAGCGGCATGCTGGGCATGACCCGCACGCTGGCCCGCACAGGCGCGCCGCTCGGCATCACCGTCAATGCGGTCGCCCCCGGCTGCATCGAGACCGAACTGCTGCACGAAACATTGACTGACGCCGGCGTCGAGGAGATGCGCGGCAAGATTCCGCTCGGTCTCGGCACGCCCCGCGACGTAGGCCTGTCGGTGGCGTTTCTCTGTGGCGAAGGCGGCCGTTTCATTACCGGCGCGACGCTCGACCTCAATGGGGGCATGTATATGCGATGAAACTCGGCCTCGGTTTTCATCGCTATCAAATCAGCCGCGACAACTTCCGCTTCGCCCGCCAGGCGGGTTGCACGCATGTCGTCGTTCACCTCGTCGAACGGCTGCGCGAAGGACTCCCGCCGGGCACCGACGAATTCTGTCTGGGCATGACGCGGGCGCGCGGTGTCGTGTGGAGCTTTGAGGAACTGGCGGCCGTCAAGAAACTCGCCAATGACGAAGGTCTTCAACTCGAAGCCATTGAGAACATCGATCCATCGTTCTGGTCTGACATCCTCCTCGACGGGCCGCGCAAACAGCAGCAACTCGAATCACTGAAACGCCTTCTTCGCAGCATGGGCCGGCTGCGCATCCCGATTCTTGGTTACAACTTCAGTCTCGCCGGCGTATGGGGGCGCGTGCAGGGGCCGTTCGCGCGCGGCGGAGCGAGCGTGCCGGCATTTCAGCCGAATCATCCGCTTCAAGATCAACCGCTCCAGCACGGCCTGCTCAACAACATCGTCTATGACACCGCCGCGCCGCGCGCGGCCATTGCCAACGTTTCGCGCGAGGAACTCTGGCAGCGGTTGGCTGATTTTCTGAAAGCGCTTGTGCCGGTGGCCGAAAGCGAAGGGGTCAGGCTCGCGGCGCATCCCGACGATCCACCGGTGCCGATGCTGCGGCAAACGCCTCGACTCTTGCACCAGCCGGAGCATTTTGAGCAATTGTTGAGTCTGGTTCCGAGTCCGGCCAACGCGCTGGAGTTTTGCGCCGGCACGATTCAGGAAATGTCAGGAGCCGACGTGTATGAGGCGGCGGACCGCTACAGCCGCCAGCACGCCATCGCCTACGTGCATTGCCGCAACGTCGTCGGCAAGGCTCCCGATTACCGGGAGGTGTTCATTGACGAAGGTGACATGGACGTGCCCCGCTTGTTGCGGGTGCTGCACCGCAACGGTTTCGATGGCGTCGTCATCCCCGACCATACGCCGCAAATGACTTGCGCCGCACCCTGGCACGCAGGCATGGCCCATGCGTTGGGCTATCTACAGGCGGTGCTGAAGAGTCTCTGACCACAATCGAGAAGGCTACTTCCCTCCGGAAATCCCCGCCTTGTTTTTTGGCCAATCGGCATTCGGCAGCGCCTCCCAGACGCGAAAGTGGCGCACACTGCCCTCCACACCGGCAACGAACATGATGCAGTGCTTCTCATTGCCGACGCGCGGATGCGTACCGACCACGCTCTTGCCCCCAAGCGTTGACACCATCTCATTGCCTTTGATCTCCACCAACACCGTCTGCCACTCGCCAAGCTGCACCGGCAGGGCGACGGAGCCGAACGGCACCGGTTTCGTCCGCCCCGTGGCGGGATTGTCATCGTCCGCTTGCGCGCGCAACCCTCTCTCGTCGATGACGGTGGTGGCGACGTAATCCTTCACGTTCGTCGCGCGAATCTGCATGTAGCGGTTCTTCCGACCGTCGAGCGGCACATTGTGCAGCCGCAATTCACACTGGATAACGACATCCTTGAACACCATGCCGTAGCAAGCCGTGGCCGGGTGATTGCTTTCGGCGATTTCTACGCCCTTCAACGTCCCGTTCACAACATCCCACTGTCCTCCCTTGGTCGACACATTGAACCGCCAGCCGCTGTAGCCGCTCGCGAAGCCCGGATGCTTCACGGGTTCGATCGGCTTGCCAAACTCCTCGCTGACGAGCAGCTTGCCGCGCTGCGTCATCAGGGTCTTCGGCAACGGATCCTCCGCGACAGCGCTGAAAGCGAATGCGCCGAGCATGACGCAAATGATGGCGTGATAATGTTTCATGGTGTCTTGAGTGATGTTGAATGGATGGGTTCGATCAAACAGTTACAACCTTACCGCTGCTCAGGAAGAACAACAACTTCTCGGCTACGTGTTTGCCACTGATTGCCTTGAGCGCGTCCGCGTAGGAAGCAAGCTGACCGGCGTAAAGTTCCGGGGCGGGCTTCGCATCGGTCTTGTAATCCACCACGATCAACCGATCCCCTTCCCTGAACAAAAGATCAATGTAGCCTTCCATCAAGCCATCCGGCGATTGCCACACAATCGGCACCTCGCGATGAAACTCGTCTGACGCGAGCACGCGTTTCATCAAATCGTGCGTCAACGCCGTCCGGATGAACTTCTCGCCAGGCACGAACAGTTCCACCGCCGCCTCGACGTCGCGCAAATCGCATCGCGCCAGTGCCTCGTGGACGCCGCGGCCCATCTCGATGCCCCCACCCACAACCGTTGTCTCCACTGCTTCATGGAAATGTTCCCGTTCGCCCACACTCGACGGTGTGCGTTTCTTCACGCCGGCAAACAAGGAAGCCTTGCTGTTCTCCCGCTCCGCCATCCATGCTGCGCGCCCGGCCAGAAGTCCCTCCACCGCGGCTCGTTCCTGTTTGTCCGGCTCACCCAGTCCAACCTGCACGGGTTGTCCACGCGTCGCCGGGATCGCAAGCTTCGCGCGGTCTACCATCGCAACGCCACCAACCGTCTGCGGATCGAACGCCTCAGCCAGGATCCTCGTATACTCGCCGCGCTTCGCCAACTGCGGCAGAACAAACCAATCGCGCGCGCGTGTGCAAGCCACGTAAAGCAACCGCCGTTCCTCCGCGTCCTGGCGCTTGCGTTCCTCCTCGCGCGCGGCGTTGAAGCCCGCACTTCTCAGTCCAGACAACCGCGCTTCCGGGCGCCGCGTGACTGGCCCTGCCAACACCATGTCCTGTCCACCGCGTCCCTCGCGCACCATGTCTGCCAGCGCAACAATTCCCCACTCCAACCCTTTCGCTTTGTGGATGGTGAGTATCCTCACCGCATCGTCCCTGCCCTTTTCCTGTTCCGTCGTGGGTGACTGGCCTTCTTCAGCGCGCTCGATGGCAATGTCGCGAAGATGCCGCGCCAGCCCGCGCAGGCTCATGCCCTCGATGCTCTGCACGGCGCGCGCGGTATCCACGAGCTTGTAGAGGTTTGCGACGCGTTGCTCGCCTTGCGGACGCAGCAGAAACCGTTCAGGGATTTTCAGTCTCTCGTAGCATCGCTCCAGGAATGCCGCGTAGCTGTAGCGGTTCCGCTCCTCATGCAGTTCCCGCAACAGACGGAAAGCCGTGGCGATCGTTCCGTCGTCTCGGCATGGGTCCACCAGGTAATCGAGCGGCCTGTCCTGCCCTCGCCGCCACAATACCAAGTCGTCGTCGCTCACACCAAAAAGCGGCGAGCGCAGCACGCTGACCAACTCAATCTTGTTGGCTGGGTTGTCCAACGCCAGCAGCAACGCGCAGACCGCGCGCACTTCTGGCCGCTGGAAGTAGTCCTTGCCCCCCTCGACCAGGAATGGAATGTCATGATCCTCGAACACTCGCTCGTAAAGATCCAACGCCGTATAGTTCCGCAGCAACACCGCAAAATCCGACCACAGCGGCGCGCGACGTTGCAGGTTGTCGTCCTCGTCGCGGAATGTCACCGGACGTTCAGCGTTGCCGTGCAGATGGCGAAGCAACTGCGACACCGCATGTGCCTCGACCCGCCGCAAATCGTCCACACTCGGTTTTTCGCCAAGTTCCCCGATCTCCTGCGGCGTCGGGCCGAGCAGCAACAGCCGCCGCGAATCGCTCCGCAACTGCGGATGCGTATCAAGCTTCACGTAGGCTGGCTGGTAGGCCGTGCCTGCTGCCGGCGGCTGAATGAGTCGCGCAAACACATCGTTCACCCAATCAATGAGTGGCGACATCATGCGAAAGCTGGTGCTGATGCTGCCGAGTTCTCCCTGCACGCCCAACAATTCCTTCGCCGCGTGGTAAATCTCGATGTCAGCGCCGCGAAACCGATAGACGCTTTGCTTGGGATCACCGACGACAAACAGCTTGCCCGGTGCGAGCTTCACCTCATGCCATTGCTTCGCTTTCGGCTCTTTTTCCGCAAGGAAGAACACGATCTCCACCTGTACGGGGTCCGTGTCTTGAAACTCATCGACCAGCAGACGCTCGAACCGACGCTGAAACATCCCTCTCACTTCACGGTTGTCGCGCAACAGATCGCGCGTCTTCAACAGCAGATCGTCAAAGTCAAGCAGCCCGCGGCGCTGTTTTTCCTGCGCGTAGGCGTTCCCGAAATCACGCAGCCAGAGCAACAGTCCCCGAACGAATACATCCGATGCTTCATCACACAGGGCGGCGAGCCGCGTCATCAATTCGCGCGCATCAAGTAGGAATCGTTCGCCCGACCAGTTTTTCTTCGATCCAACCCGGTCGAAATTGCCACTCTTGGGCGCGGCCTGCACCGTACGCAGCAAGACATGCTCCTGCTCACGAGGCGTCAACGCCGCCCATACTGGCGCGGCCGACATCAGCGGAGCGATACGGCGCATCATCGTGTCTTTCTCCGCCTCAACGCATGACGGCGTCAGCTTCACCAGCGCCTCGATCACCGGACCGACCTCAAGCAGTATGTCTCCAATCGCGCGGCACGGCGGCAGGTTCTCCCGGTTCAACCGCGCACGCTGCGCCACCAGCGCCTGCGCCAATGATCGAAGCGCGGGTAACTCGATATCGAGGTAGAGGGCACGCGTCAGCACGTCAGCCCCTGCGTCATCTTCCGCGCCCATCTGCTTCTCAATCCAATCCTGCCACACCTTCTCTTGCACCAAATCGGTCTGCATCGCGTCGGCCACTTGAAACGCCGGGTCCACACCCGCCTCAACCGGCCGCTCGTGCAGGATGCCGGCGCAGAAACTATGAATGGTGCCGCATTGCGCCTGTTCCAGTTCCTCCAGCACGGCTGGCGCGAACTTGCCATGCTCAATCCCCTCCCGCAGCCGCATTTTCAACTCGCCCGCGGCCTTTTCCGTGAACGTAATGGCGGCAATCCTGCTCAGCCGCTGCTTCAGTTTCTTGTCGCCCACCAGATTAAGAATGCGCCTGACCATCAATGTGGTCTTACCAGTGCCGGCAGCGGCTTCTACCAGGACGTTCTTGTCCAGCGACGTCTCAATCCTTTCCCGACTTGCAGCGTCGGGTAGCACAACCTGTTTTGCCGAAGGCGCTTTACTACTCATTACTTCCCACCTCCTTCGGCTCCTCCGCTGGCGCGTCCGGCGCGGTGGCAGCAAGATAATCGGCGATCGACTCGTCAGCACTCTTCATCTCCCAAAGCGTCTCAATCGCCGCCTTGGCCATCGCCGTCCCCGCTGCATCCGCGCCGTCCGGCGTGACGAAGAATTTCCCCGCGAGAATGCTTCGCACCAAACCGCCGAGGATTTCCTTCAGTCGCGGCTCGGCCGGCTTGAGTTCTTCACGAATCCAGCCTCGCTTGACGAAGCCGCCGCGCCGTGTCGCAAAGTAGTAAGCGCCCGCGCCGCACACCTTGCCGTTCAAGCTTTCAGTGGCAAGCATGTAGACGGGGATTTGCAGCGCCCGTGCGCGGCAGAAACTGGCGTCCTTCACCTTGTCGGAGCGGCCGGTCTTGTAATCGAAAACAAAAACCTCGTCCTGCGGGCCGCGGTCCACGCGGTCAATCTGCCCTGCCACCAGCAGTGTTGTTTTTTCATCCACCGCAATTCGTGCCGGCGGCGGGTCCGCGGCTTTTCCAAACGCCCACTCCGTCACCACGGGCGCGAAACCGCCCGCCGCGTTGTCGTATTCGAACCCGAGCCAGCGCAGTAGATCGCTGCGTATCTTCTCCTGCTTCACCCGCCACACGAGCGGATAGCCGGTGACACCGCGCTGGGCGAACTCCGCAAATACCTGCGCAGCCTCGTCATCCAAAACAACCTCGTTCTCCACGCTGCGCGCGGGATCCAGTGGCACCAGGTTTCCCATCTGGAATCGTTGGACGATGTTGCTCAGCAGCTCGTGAAAAAGACTGCCGAAGTCCAACGCGCTAATCGCCTCCACATCCTCCGGTTCGTCGAACTCCTCGACGCCCAGCACCTCGCGCAAGAAGAAGCTGAACGGGCTGCGAGCGTAGGCTTCGAGCCGCGATACGGCCCAACGGTGCTTCGTTGGATCAAACATACGCCGCACCACTTCCAGCGATTCCGGCCGCTCCAAGCAACCGTCGTAACCTGTCCAACGACCGCCGCTCCAGCGCGTGCGCTCCAATAACAACCCCGGAGCGAGCGTCGGCGACATCGCGTCAAGAAGCGGCTTCACGCCGCCGGCACCCTTGCGCCGCAAATCGTCTAAAAGCCTGTAATCAAACTCGCCCGCGTCGAGCACTTCACCTTCTACCGGCGCCAACGGCATGAGCGGCACCTTGCGGACACGCACATCCCTCTCCAGCAGCGTACCGCTCGCAACGCCAAGCGCATCCAACAACAGCGCCGACGGCACGCGCAACCGGCCCGTCGCTGGCTCAATGCGTGGGAAAGTGATGACCAGCCTTTCGCTGGCGGCGTCACAGGCGATCCGAAAGAGCATCCGCTCCTCATCACGTCCGCGAACAATCTTCTCTTCCAAGCGAGGCAGATTGTCCGCGGATGGCAGATGCGTGTTCAGTTTACGCCTCTCATCGTCTAGCAGAATCGGGTCTTCCCGAAGCTGGCGCGGCCATCCTTTTTCGACGAGGCCCGGCACGATCACCATCGGCCACCTCACGCCGCGTGCGGCCATGATACCGCCGACAAATGGCCCGCCTTCCTGAAACGCGCCTTCAGGCTGTCGTGCTGCCTCGAAAGCCTTCCGCGCATAAAGAGCGAACTTCTCCAGATCCACCGATGCCTGATAGTCGTCCAGTGCATCGAGCGTGCGCAGTTGATCGAACACCACTTCCCGCTCCGGCGAGTCCGGCAACAACTCCTTTGCCGACACCAACGTCGCAGCCGTGAATTCGGACCATTTGCCTTCTTCCGGCAACCGCCCCGCCGCGCGCTTGAGCGTCTCAATAAATTCGCCCAGTTCGCGCGCCACCATCAACGCACGACCTGCCACCGCCGCCTTCGATTCGTCCGGATGGGATTGATCCATCTGAAGCTGCTTGATCCGCGAGCGGACGCGATCCCGCCAGACACTCGCGCCGGCCACGATGCCGAGTTCGGCACTGAGTTGGTCCCACTCCGTGGCGCGCGAGCTTGTCCCGGGCAGAAGCGCGGCAAACTCCACAACCTTGGAACGCGCGAAATCGTTGGTGGCAATGTCGAGCAACAGCAGCAACAAACGCGGCTCGACGGCTTCGAGCGGCGCACGCCCCATCGCCAGGTGCAGCGGCCAGCCGCGCGCCGTGGCAAGGTCGCGCAGGATCGACCCGTAGGGTTCATCGCTGCGCGCGAGCACGGCGACTTCGTGCAGTGAACGACCGGGCTTTTCATGTGCGAAGGCCAGGGCTTCGCGAAGGATCTCGCGGCATTCACGCGCCTCGCCCGGAGCGGAAACGACGGACAATCGCCGATTGTGGGTTGCCGATTCCGCAGCCGTCTGGCGTTTCACCTTGAGCAACCCTTCCATCCACTCCACGGTTGGCTTCGCAAATTCGAAAGCCTTTTCATCGAGCCACGGCACGAAGACCGCCAGCGCACAACGTTTCGCAAGCGCACCCACCAGCCGGCGCTGGAGGTGGTTGAAATCGTAGAAGCCGTAGAAGCACAACTCCTTCGGCTGAAAACCCGAAACTGAGAACCCGGAAGCCCAAATTCTCTTCACCGCCTCGGCGAGCCTGTCCGCGTCATCGCACACGCCGTGACCCCTCAACGCTTCTTCGTACGCGGCATAGAGCGCGCCGAGTTGGGAAAGTTTCTCCTTGGACAAACCTCCCGCAATAGCAGCCCGTCCGAGTTCGTCCGGGCTGATACACGCCTCCTTCAGGTCACGGATGGTCGCCAACAGGCATTGGCAAAAACCCGTGCTCGACTTCACCGGTTGGAAGTAATCGCCTTCGCTAACCTTGTCTGCGATAAGGGCTTCCGCGATCAGTTCGTCTGCAAACGGCGGCAAAGGTCTGCTGTCCTGCGCGGCTTCGCGAATCAGGTCGGCCAGCGTGAAAAAGCGAACGTTGACGTGGTCACAGAAGCTCCGCCGCAGATGGAGTCTCAGTAGCGCGGTGGGCACAACAATGACGACGGGCGCCAGCGGGCCATGAAGTCGCTTCACCTCGGCGATATGGTCGCCGAGCGCGCTCTCCAAAGCGGGAAATGATCCGACGCGCAAAGAATGCACACTCTGCAATTAACGCCGCCGTGCATCGGATGCAAACCGAATCTCGTTTCCAAAGAAAAAGGGAGACCGAAATCCGGTCTCCCTTTTCCCCAAAAACATATCTGCTGTTGTCAGTGACGCCGATTACTTCTTCGGTGCTTTCTTCGGTGCGGGAACGCGAACGGCCACTGCGCACTTCTTGCCATCGCCTTCCTTGTAGAAAACCACAACCTTGTCACCAACCTTGAAGTCATCGCACTTCTTCGGTTCCGCCTTCGTGCCGAAAACAGTGCCCTTGGTCAACTCGATCTTGACCTCACCCTCCTTCTTGCTCTTGAGGGTGATGCAGTCCGCGCTGATCGCGCACACTTCGCCTGTGATCTGATGGGGCTTCGGCTTGTCCGCGGCCTTTCCATCCTTTTCCGCAGCAGACGCGGAAACGACCATGGCCACGGCAGCGATCAACGATAATCCAGCTACAGTCCACAACTTCTTCATTGCTTGCTCCTCCATTGGGTTAATTGGTTGCTAACACTCTGCAAACAGGCCGTATAACAAAGCCATCGCCATGATACAAGCGATAAAACACGAGGAAAACGGTGTAACCACCGGCCCAGAACTGCAAGGCAGGATCACAGCGTTGCCGCTTGTTTTCGCTCTGGCACGTCGTTACAATGACAGCCGTTCAGCCACAACGCGCAGAACCCAACGATGAACAGTCACGAAACAACGGAGCTTTTCTTCCGGAATCGGCAGGTCATCATCACGGGCGGGCTGGGTTTTATTGGATCCAACCTCGCCCACCGATTACTCGACTTGGGCGCGCGAGTCACCCTGGTGGACAGCCTCATTCCGGAGTACGGCGGTAACCTCTTCAACATCGGAGACATCCGGGATCGCGTGTGTGTAAACATTTCGGATGTTCGCGATCCTTACGCCATGCGGCATCTTGTGGAAGGACAGGACCTGTTGTTCAACCTCGCGGGACAAACCAGTCATCTGGACTCGATGCGGGAGCCGGAAGTGGATCTGGAAATCAACTGCAAGTCCCAGCTCTCAATTTTGGAGACGTGCAGGCATGTGAACCCCGCCATACGCATCGTTTTTGCCGGGACGCGCCAGATTTACGGAAAACCCACATACTTCCCGGTGGATGAGGCGCATCCTCTGCATCCTGTGGACGTAAACGGCATCAACAAAATCGCGGGCGAAATGTATCACCTGCTCTATTGCACGGTTTACGGGGTTCGCTGCTGCGTCCTGCGACTGACCAACACTTACGGCCCCCGGATGCGCGTCAAGGACGCGCGTCAGACCTTCCTGGGCATCTGGCTGCGGCAGATTATCGAAGGGCACCCCATCCAGGTATTCGGCGACGGCACACAGCGCCGCGATTTCAATTATGTGGATGATGTCGTGGATGCCATGCTGCTGGCGGCTTCCTCTGACAAGGCTGTCGGGAAGGTTTACAATCTCGGCAGCGCGGAGGTGACTTCGCTCAAAGATCTAGCTGCGCTTCTTGTCGAAACCAACGCCACCGGCCGATATGAGACTGTGCCGTTCAGTGATGAGCTTAAGAAGATTGACATCGGCGATTACTACAGCGACTTCCAGAAGATTGCGACCGACCTCGGTTGGCGTCCCAAGGTGAACCTGCGCGAAGGACTGGCGCGAAGCCTTGAGTATTACCGCCTCCACAAAGAAGCGTATTGGGGTTGATCTACTTCCTGGCAATTGCAAACACTGATGTTCCAAGGGGAAGACGAACGCCGGTGACCAAGAGGAGGTTCTCCATCTTCACACCGGCTGCCAGCAGTTGATTCATCAGGGGAGGCACAGACATGGCAATATCCGAGAGCGTCTTGCCATTGCCTGAGTGCGTCGGGAACAGGCGCGTGAAGCAACGCCACATCAGCGCAGGCAGGAACGCCAGCAGCAGGCGGTAGGACGCAAATTCAACCGTAAAACCCGCGCGTTCGAGCAACCGCACAACCTCGCCCCGCCGGTAGCGGCGGCGGGTATGAACGGCCACGTCGTGGGATCCCCTGAGTGATTCGAAGGCCGCCGTCTGAACCACGAGGAGACCTCCCTTCCTCAGGCTCCGACGCAGCTTTTGCAGCACCGCTACTTCATCCGTCACGCCGCGGTGATACAACACATCCATACACGTGATCAGGTCGTATGCCTCAGCCTTCAGATCGTCCGTCGCCAAATCACAATGCAGTACCCGGGCAATGCCGCGTCTGGCAGTCGCCTCCAATGCCAGCGGATGCATGTCACAGCCGGTGACCGGACCAAACGACTGCATAAGCTGGCACAGCCGTCCTGTGCCGCAGCCAGCGTCCAGGATATCCAACGGACGTTTCAACCAGGCAGATTCACCCTGGACAGAATGAATGACAAGATCATGAAGCCCCACATACCACCAATGGTGATCTTCCGCCGCAAACATTGCATGGTATTCATTCGCTTCCATCTGTCAGACGCGCACAGAAAAAAAGATATGCCAAATTGGGATTCCCACGCTCATTGGCCGCTCATCGCCATCGGCGGACCGGCATGCTGGCGAACCATCCGTTCGATTTGCGCAATATTGTAGCGCAGTTGCGCATCAAACTGCCGAAATGTTGGAAGCGTTGCGGCGATTTTGTAATGTTTCAATGCCCTGTCATATTGTTTCAGGTTGGCGTAAAGCATGCCCAACGCAAGATGAGACTGTTTGTGTGTGGGGGAAAGTTCAATCGACTTCTTGAACCACTCGACACTCTTGTGTGTTTGTCCGAGTCCATTGTATGCCACCGCCTGATTGAAATGCAATTTAACACTCTGGGGAGCACACTTCAGCCCCACTTGCGTGACGATGAGAGCTTCTCCAAAATTGCCCAATGTGTTTTCCACGGTCGCGAGGTTCTCGTAGCCACTGATCAGGGCCGGTTCTATTTGGAGCGCTTTTCGAAAACACGCAACACCTTCGCGAGACTTACCGTGCTCGACATAGGCCACACCCAGATTCATAAGGGGCCGGAACTTCCCGGGGCTTTTGGATATGGCATCCTTCCAGTTCGAAATCTCGGAACGCCACACTTCGTTTCGCGCCACCGTGGCTCCAATCAACGCCAGAATCCACACAGCCGCACACGCCGTGACGGCACCTGAAAGGCCCTGTCGGTCGGCGAAATACGTTCTTGCCATGTCGATGCAGCAGGCTAATGCCGTAAACGCACCGATGGAGGCAATGTAGCAACGATGTTCCACCATCAAATCCGGCAGCGGAATGAAACTGGAAGAAATCGCGATCGTCACAAAATACCAAATGACCGAACAGAAGGCCAACGAACGGCGCGCGTCCTCCTGGCGCCTGTAATACCACCACCAAGCTCCTCCAACGATCAATCCGATGGCTGCCACTGATGGAAGAACCTGCGCGTCCCACAATGACTTCGACACAGGGTATTCCCAATCCAGGTTCTGCCCATAGGGCACGAGTATCAGCCGCAAATACGTCAGCACCGCGCTCAGTTGGGTCAACGCGTAATGGTACGGATAGCCCGGGTCGGGATACGGGTTGGTGATGTTGACTGCGGCGGCAAGACTGGCGTCGCCGCTGTGCTGAGCCCATGACGTCACCACGATGAGCGCGGGGATGATGGGCAGACAAAAGAAATACGGAAGTGTCCGTCTCCACACGATCTTCAGCGGGATCCCCATGACAAGCCAGTCCAGGGCAACCAGCATGAAGGGCGCCGTAAACAAATCTTCTTTCGACAACATCCCAATGATCATCCCCACGACCGATGTCCAGCGAAAGAACCTCGCGGTGATCTTGTTCGCGGTCGAAAATGAAATGAAGTAGGTCAGGATCACGAACAGATAGAACAACACCGCCAGCGAGGTAAACCGCTGCACAACGTAGGTGACGGACTCGGTTTGAAGCGGGTGCACCAGGAAGAAGAGCGCAGCGGTGAACGAGATGAACCCCTCGGAAACGGCGGTCAACGAACCGGATTTCCGCGATGCGCGGAGGAGATGCAACAGGATCATGAAGAGGAGGGCGGCATTGGCACAATGGATCGCAATGTTGACCGCTCGAAACCCTCTGGGCTTCATTCCATCAATAACGTAATTGATGTAGAAGGTCAGATAGGTCACCGGCCGCAGAATGAAATTGGTGGAGAGATCCGGATCCAGCCCCAACCTTCTGGAGTAGGTTGAGAACGCCACAAAATCACCATTATAAACAAAACTGTGCGCGTCCTTTACCAGCGGATTGTCCACCAGGTAAACGTGGTCGTCGAAGATAAACGGAAACGGCAGCGTATACCCGTAAAGCAATACACCCGTGGCAACAAGAATGCCGATGGCAATGCTAGGGAACCGTAAGTTGATCATGGGAACGATGCTGTCGTTGGGACTCCTGCCGGTGCGGCCTGAAATGGCTCGGCACGGCCGGTATTTCCTGCGGATATCGCGTCTGCGCGTCTCGCACAACGAACTGGGGATCACTGTTGACGTGCATGTAGTTGCGCCCCACGTATTCTCCAACGATGCCAATAGCCAGCAATACGAGACCGCGGAAGAACCAGTTGGCCGCGTTAAGCTTCTGGAAGTTGTCTGGATCCTTGATTAACGGCGTTACCCACGCCAGCAACGTATAGACACCATAGAAAGAACCGATCAGCGACATAATCACCCCCAACAACGCCACCAGCCGCAATGGATAAAGGGAAAACGCCACAAACATGTTTCCCCAGAGTGACACCAACTTGCCGAAGCTATAGCCAGACACCCCATCTCTGCGCGGCTGATGCTGCACGGTCACAACTCCAATACTGCGCGTGATTCGGAGGATGATCGCATCCAGATAAGGATCCGGCCCCGTGTATCGAATAATTTGCTCCACCATGAACTTCGATAGGATCTTGAAGCTGGAGAGATAGAGGTCCACCGGTTTGCCCAGCGCGTGCGTGGCCATCCAGTTGTGCAGGCGACTGCCAAGGTTCCTGAACGCGGAATGCATCTTGCCATCGTATCGGCTGTAAACCACATCATAACCTTCCTTGATCTTCGCAACGAGTTTGGACACCTCCATCGGGGGATTCTGAAAATCATCGTCCATAATGACGGCGTAATCCCCCTCGGCGTAATGAAGCCCCGCCATCACCGCATTGTGCTCCCCAAAGTTCCTGGTCAGCGCAATGTAGTCAATCACCTCAGGATACCGCTCACGAAGCCTCTGGCACGCTGCGCACGAACCGTCGCGGCTTCCGTCGTTGACTAACACCAGTTGCAGGCGATACGACGAACTCAGGTCCTTGATAAGCTCCTCACACAGTCGTTCGAGGGTTGCTTCGGAATTATACACTGGGATCACAATCGAGAGCCTAGTCATATAAGTCCTTTCGCCAATCAAGCACACTCTCACGTCAAGACACGGTGAATCTCGGCCAACAACTGCTCCGGGGACTCTGTCTTCGCCACAAACCCCGCTGCGCCGGCCTGCATGGCTGCCACGCTATAGACCGACTCGCTCTGCATGGAGAAAACGAGCACCGGAATGGCTGGATACTGGCATTTGATCTCCTTGATGAGACCAAAACTCATCTTGCCTTTCAGGGAAATGTCTATGATCACGATGTCCGGCTTCAACACCTCCACCTCGGCCGTTGCTTGCGGTGCATATTCAGCCACTCCACACACCACAAGGTCCGGCTGCGAATTGATGAACTCGCGAAGCCCCTCCCGTAATACGCGATGCTCGTCAATCAGTAGGACCTTCCGTTTGCCAGCCTTGGCTTCAGATGTCGTTGGTGTGGTCATGGTCACTGTTTCTCACTTGCACAGTGTCCACCATGCCGCTTTCCCCGGCTAGTCGGGGCATCCATGACTCGTCCCATCGGGTGGAACCCTAGGGTAAAACCCTCACTGCCCCTCAGGCAGCGACCGGCGCCGGATAACGGAATCCCCAAGCAAGATGAAACCGCGCAGGCCCCCTTCCCCCTTCATCACGACCAGCCGGATCGTATCCGCATCCCCGCGTGTCTGACCGTGTTGTCGTCAGCCACCGCTATCTTCTCTCACCCAAAGCGTCGCCTTTTGAATCATCTCGGCTGCGTTGCCTATCTGGAGTTTCACTTTGATGTGCGCCCGATAGGTTTCAACCGTCTTGAAGCTCAGATGAAGCTGGTCGGCAATCTCCTTCGTGCCCAACCCCTGGCCGATCTTGCGAAACACTTCCCGTTCCCGGTCGCTCAGTCGCTCGATGGGAGAAACGGCCCTGCCCGACTTGGCCCCCCTGGCCTGAGCAAGCATCTGGTCGGAAATCTTTTCGCTGACGTAGATGCCACCATCCAGGACTTTGCGAATGGCCGTCAGCACAGTCGCCAATGGCGCCTGTTTCATCACGTAACCGCTGGCTCCCGCCCGTAAAGCGCGCTCGGCATAAAGCCCCTCGTCATGCAAAGACAGCACCAACGTCAGCAGATCCGGATACCGCGCTTTGAGGTTTTTTACCAAGTGAATGCCGTCCGAGTCTTTCAACGAAATGTCCACAATCGCCAGGTCCGGCTTGACGGAATCGGCCAGCTTCATCGCGCTGCCGGCATCCTCGGCGCAGCCACAAACCTCCAGATCGTCTTCGTTGTTGATGATGAGGCTCAGTCCTTCGGCAAGCACCGGGTGGTCATCCACCAACAACACCTTTGTTCGCTCCCGTACGGTTTGCATCTTCTTCGACTCGGTCATACCGTACTCATTACTTTCGTCCTTGTATCCAGTTTCGGCGGAACCAGCTTGAAGGTGCATCTTACCATCGTTCCTCGCATCGGTGCCCGGCGGAATTCGAGTGTTCCCCCGATGACCTTGGCACGGTACTGCATCGTCTCGATGCCCATGCCTTTCTTCTCCGGCAACACGTCCGGCATGCCCTTCCCATCATCGCGCACCTCCAGCGTTCCTATGTCCTTCAAAGCCCTCAAGCGGATGAACACACTTCTCGCTCCTCCGTGCCGGATGGCGTTATGCACCGCTTCCTGCGCAATCCGATACAAGTGAACCGCGACGATATTGTCCTCGATCAGCACCTTCCCTTCGCACTCAAACTTGCACTCGATGTTGAACATCTCGCGCGTATTCATCGACATCTCATCCAGTGCCACCATCAAACCATTGGATTCAACCTCCACCGGCTGCAAACCCCGAGCCAGACTTCGGGCGTGCTTCGCGGCCTTGCCAACCAATTCTGTCATTTTCGCCACCTCGCCCGCCTCCTCCAACCCGTGCGCCGCCAACTTGCGTTGAATGACCTGTCCCATGAAAGCGATCCCCGCCAGTTCCTGACAGACGCTGTCATGTAGGTCATGGCCCATCTGCTGCTGTTTGCGGTCGCCGATCTCCAGGATCGCGCGTTCCAACCGCTCACGTTCCCGGATGTCCTGCCGCAGGATGATGCTGGCAAACGTCACAATAATCATCGCGAGCGCGCCGCCCAGAATGATCAATCCGTTTGCCAGCCAAACGCTGTCCTCCTCGATCGCCTTCCGCTCCGCCAACAAGCTTCTCTCATGGTCCAACATCTGCTTGGTGATCTCCACGATCAAACCGACGCGTTTCTTGCCCTCACCCAAACTCACCACTTCTTCCGCAGCCGCGAACCCCTTTTCCCTCCGAATGGCGACCAGGTTGGTGGAATAGGTCACCTGCTCTCGGATCAATTTCTCGATGACTTCCAGCCGCTGCTGCTGCTCAGGCTTGTCCGCTATCAAATTCCTCACTTCAGAAACCTGCTGACTCATCTTCTCATGGGCTTCCCAGAAGGGTTCCAGAAATTCTTCCTGACCGGTAATGATATAACCGCGCGCACTGGAGTTCATCCGGCTCACGACGTTGCGGATGTCGCCCACCTCACTCATCACTTGGTAGGTCGTCGCAACGTCCTCGATGTCCTCAACGAGCCGCTGCGTGCTCAGGAAGGAGATCACCGCAATCGCGCTCATGACAGCCAGCGATGCTGCAAATCCTAGTGTGACCTTTCTGGTAACCGTTAGTCGCATAGCGCGTATGGCAAAGAGTATTATTCCGTTTTCCACCCCCTGCCAAGCATCTTCGCTGGATCCGAACAACCAGCGTCTTGCCCACTGCGCCCACAGATCAAGGGGCCGGAGGCCCGGATCTGGCACGCACAAGTTCCTCGCCATTCTTTGCCCCATGCACGCGGAGAAGCTCCACCATCTCAGGCCGGGTCGCCACATCCAGCGCCGTGCGACCGCGGTTGTCTTCCACATTTACACTGGGTTTGTAAACCAGCAACAGCTTGACCATGCCTGTATTCCCCCGGCTCACCGCCCAGTGCAACGGAGTGGCGCCTTGTTTATCCTTGGTGTTGATGTCGGCCTTGTACGCCAGAAGCAGTTCCACCTCCTCCTTGCTGCCAGCCACAATCGCATCATGCAGCGGCGTGCGGCCGTAATTGTCTTTCGCGCGAACATCCGCCTTCTGAACCAACAGCAGTTCCACCATCTTCAACTGGCCCCGATACACCGCCATGTGCAACGGCGTGCGCCCCTCCTCCGCCATGTTAACCAGCTCAGGATTCTCCGCCAGCAACTCCTTCACCTTCCCCACGTCTCCGGCCCTGACTGCGTCGTGAATGTCCCCCGCCGACAGCTTCGTGCAGGTCACGATTCCCACGGCCATCGTCATCACCCAAATACTGCAACTTCTATTCATGGCGGCGACCCTGACTTATGATTTGAAGAAGCACCGTTATTCCACACAACGGTTTTAATCTTCTCCGCACTCGCCTTGCAACGTTGCAGCAGCTTCTGCGCCCACACAAACTCACCGGCGAGAATGGCCAACGCCCCCAGGATGATAAGCAAGCCTGGTCCCGGCACACCCGGTATCGCAGTGACCAAACCCGCCACCAGCATGAAGAATCCGAAAACGATTTTCAGCAACCGGCGTGGACCTGGCATTCCAGGCACTAATGACAACACCAGCAGACCTCCAACCACCAGCAGGAGACCACCAACCACCTCGATCGAAATGCGCTTCAGCCTCGCCGTCTCGGGCTCCAATATGCCAAACAACACTGCGCCGCCTACCAACAGGGTCACACTGAACACCACGATAACCGTGCGCCTCGCTTGCTGGAGTGTCTTGATGATCATACGTTGCGAGCCATTAGCGAAGCCTTCACCGCTTCGGTCAAGCCGGAAATGTCGTGCTGCACCGCCTCCACGTCCACGTTAAAGCCGCGCTTGCGAAGGGTCTCCGACGTAACCGGCCCAATGCTGGCAAGCTTCAACCGCGGAAACTTCCCCAGCAGGTCGCGGAGGTCCAACAAATTACAGAAGTTTTCCACCGTCGAACTGCTCGTGAACGTGATGACATCCGCGCCCTCCGTCAGCAGCCGTGCCAGGTTCCCGCTCTCATCTGCCGTCTCCGGCACCGTGCGATAACACTCCACCCTGTCCACAATTGCGCCGAGCGCCTCCAATCCCTCTGGCAACGCGTCGCGCGCCAGATCGGCCCGCGGCAGCAGAAACCGCTGGTTCTCGATGTCGAAATCCTTCTCAAACGCCTTCAAAATCTCTTCTGCGACGAACTTCTCCGGCTGCAAGTCCACCTGCAAGTGCAGTGCTTCCAGCCGCTCCGCCGTGGCCGGCCCGATGGCCGCAATCTTTACCGCGCCAATTTCACGGATATCACGATAGACCTTGAAGAACACCCGGAAGAAGTGCTCGACGCCGTTTGGACTGGTGAATACCAGCCAATCGTATTCGCCGATGCCCTCCATCGCCTCGCGCAGAATCTTGTCCGACTTCGGCGGCAGTATCTTGATCGTCGGAATCTCCATCGCCTCTGCGCCCAAGTCCTGCAATCGCCGCGACAAGTCGCTCGCCTGCTCGCGCGTGCGCGTGACGACCACGCGCCGGCCAAACAGCGGCTTCGTTTCAAACCAGTTCAGACGGTCGCGCAACCCCACGACCTTGCCGATCACGATCACCGCCGGCGGCTTGAACTGCGCTTGCTCCGCGCGCGTGGCAATGTCGGCCAGCGTGCCGGTCAGCGTCTGCTGGTGGCCCGTCGTGCCCCAGCGAATCATCGCCACCGGTGTGTCCGCCGGCGCGTGACGCCGCAGCGCCTCGGCGATCTTGCCGACGTTGCCAACACCCATCAGGATCACCTTCGTCGAGTCGAGCTTGCCGAGCAGTTCCCAATCAATCGCCGTTTCCGGTTTCGTCGGGTCTTCGTGGCCCGTCAGAATCGTCACCGCCGAGGTCAGTCCGCGATGAGTCACCGGTATCCCCGCGTACGCGGGCGCCGCAACCGCCGAACTCACGCCCGGCACTTCCTCAAACGCCAGCCCTTCCGCGACCAGTGCCTCCGCCTCCTCACCACCGCGCCCGAAGATGTAGGGGTCGCCACCTTTGAGTCGCACCACGCGTTTTCCCTCTTTTGCCTTGGCCACCAGCAACGCGTTGATCTCGTGCTGCTCCAGTTCATGCCGCGAGCCGCTCTTGCCGGCATAGATGATCTCTGTTTCCGGCGGGCACCAGCGCAGCAGCGCGGTGTTCGCCAGGTAGTCATAGACCACCACCTCTGCCTCTCGCAGACATTCTGCGCCGCGCAGCGTCAGCAATCCCGCGTCGCCTGGTCCCGCGCCCACCAAATATACAATGCCCTTCATTTCAAAATTGTCTTCGCTTTCTTCGCCAGCATCTTGCCGATTTCCTCCGCGTTTCGCGCGTCGCCACTGAGCTGGCCACGGAACCGCACGCGTCCGTCTTCGCAGAACACCGCGCCGCGAAGCACCAGTTTGCTTCCCTTCACTTCCGCATAAGCCGCCATCGGCGTGCGGCAACCGCCCTCCAGCACGTGCGAGAAAGCACGTTCTGCCGTCGCAGCTTGGAACGTCGCGCGATCAAGAATCGGGTCCAACAGCGACAGTGCCCGTTCGTCGTCCGCCCTTGTCTCCAAACCAAGGATCGCCTGGCATGGCGATGGCAGCATCTCTTCCACTGCAAATGGGTGCGCGACGAATCCCCAATCCGCCAGATTCAGATTCAGCCGGGCCAGTCCCGCAGCAGCCAGCACGGTGCCGTGCCACTTGCTGTTCTCCTGCAGCTTTCGCAGCCGTGTTTCGACGTTGCCGCGGATTTCCACAATCTTCAAATCCGGTCGCAACGCCAGCAACTGCCCCTGTCGCCGCAGGCTGCTTGTTGCCACCACCGCGCCCTGCGGCAACTCCGCCAGCTTCGGCCCGCGCGAGATCAACACGTCGCGCGCGTCCGCGCGTTTCGGCGTGGCAGCCAGAATCAATCCCGCGGGCAGCGCTGTTGGCAAATCCTTCAAGCTGTGAACCGCGATGTCCGCGCGCCGGCCCACGAGCGCCACTTCGATCTCGCGGGTGAACAATCCTTTCACACCGCTGTCCGGCAGCACTGCCGGCCGTGTCTTCTGGTCGCCAGCGGTCTTGATGATTTTAAAATCAAAACGCAGCAGCGGGTGCGCCCGGCGCAGCATGTCGAGCATCTGATGCGTTTGCGCCAGCGCCAGCGCGCTGCCGCGCGTGGCTAGGATGATGGGTTGAAGTGCGGGATCCATTAGTGGGAAGCGATCGGTGTTGAGGACGAATCCGCCGGACCGCCCTGCTCGCGGGACTTTGAGCCGCCCGGCGGCAGGCGGCGGAGCCATTCCTGGAACTTCGCGACGTTGGCGGCAATCAACTGATCGCAGCGGGCCAGGTCTTCCCGCCGCGCGCGCATGTTGTCGTCCGCGATGCCTTGCAGGTCGTCCACGTTATAAAGATACACGTTATCGAGTTGGTTCACGGCCGGTTCTATGTTTCGCGGCACGCCGAGATCAATCAGGAACAGCGGCCGGTGTTGACGCGCCACCATCAGGCCGCCGAGACTCTCTCGCGTCAAGACCTGATGTTTCGCCGCGATCGAACTGATGACGATGTCCACGCCCACAAACTCCTCTCCCAGATTGTCGAACCGCACCGCGCGCCCGCCCAATTCCGTCGCCAGCGCCACGGCTCGCTCGTAAGTGCGGTTGGACACCAGCACGCTGCGCACACCGCGGCTGAGCAACGCTCGCGCCGCTTTCTCGCTCGTGTCGCCCGCGCCGAGAATCATCACGCGAGACGCGCCAAGGTCGCCGAAAATTTTCTCCGCCAATTCGACGCCCACCGAGGCAACCGACACGCTGCCACGGGTGATCGCCGTTTGCGTGCGGATTTTCTTGGCCACCTGAAACGCCCGCTGAAAAAGCTGATTCAAGGCCTTGCCCGTCGTTTTCGCCGAGAGCGCCTGTTCGTAGGCTTTCTTCACCTGGCCGAGAATCTCCGTCTCCCCCAACACCATCGAATCCAGCCCAGAGACCACCCGAAAGAGATGTTCGATACACCGCGGCTCCTCAAACCGGTAGATTCCCGTTTCGACCCGGCTGGTCAAGCCGTGAAAGCGATGCAGAAAATCGTCTACCGCCCGGTTTGCATCCGCCGCCTGCGCAGCCACGCCGTAGATTTCCACCCGGTTGCAGGTCGAAACAATGACGCCCTCATCCAACCCCGGCACCTCGCGCAGCAACGGCAGCGCCCGCTCCATCATGCCGGGCGTGAACGCGAACCGTTCCCGCACCTCGATGGGCGCGCTTTGATGACTGAGGCCAACGACGACGATGTGCATGGTCAGAATCGGTGGACCGTGGAGAACATGTTCACGAGACCAAACGTCGCCAGAAGGAACAAGAACGCTGCGACGGAGCCGAGTGCGATCTTCCTGCCGCGCAACCGGTGCGTCGCGTGCGCGAGCATCAACCCACCGTAGATCGCCCACACCACGCAGCTCCAGAGCGTCTTGGGCACATCTTTCTTCATGAACTCCACGCCCACTACAAATCCAAATACGATTCCCGCGCCCAGCAACACCAACCCCACCAATAACAACCTGAAATTGATGCGATCCAACCGATCAATCGCCGGCAATCGCAAGAACAACCGCCGGAACCGATGCGTTTTCAACTGGCGCTCTTGCAGCAGATACATCGCCCCGGTCACGCCTGCCAATCCCCACACCCCATAGGCCAGCAGCGCCAGCGTCGCGTGGAGGCTCAGCCAGACGCTGCGCTGCAATGTCTCCGCCCGACCGTGGTCCAGTCCCGGAAACAACCCAAATGTGCAAAGCGCGATGACCAGCGGCAGCGCAAACGGCCCTAGGAACGACACTCGCCATGTCATGCCAAAAACCAGATAGCACAAGACCACCGCCCACGTGATGAACATCATCGTTTCAAATGGATTCGTGACGGGGCATCGCTGAAGCACGGCGGCGCGCAAGTATAGCCCGTAGGTGTGAATCAACCAACCCGCCGAGACGAGTGCCCGATGCCCCCAACTCCCCCACAGCGGACGGCCTTCCAGCAGGAACAACGCGTAGACGAACGCGGCCCCATACAACACCAGCGCCACAAAAATCAGCCCGTGCTCGTTCATGCCGTTTCGTCCACCGTCTTCGCCGAAACTTCTTTCGCAATCTCAGTGCATCGCCGCTGCGCGTCATCTGTCTTGCCGTCACGCAGCAGCGCCAGCACGTCCGAATTCAAAATCGCTTCATAAACCCGCTGGCGCTTATTCTGTTGTTTCACCTGTTGCTCAATCACCGGCCGCAACTCACCGAGCAACCGCGCCATCGCTGCATACTCTTCGCCAACCACCGACTCGATCTGCTCGCGCAGCTTCTTCGCCAGCGCCGGGCTGGCGCCGCCCGTCGAAACTGCGATGCATATCTCGCCGCGCTTGACCGTTGCCGGCACCGCAAAGTCGCCCGCCTCCGGCGGATCGGCCACGTTCACGAGCGCGCCGCGCGAGCGAGCATCGGCCGCCACGCGTTGGTTCAGTTCCGGATCGTCCGTGGCCGCAAACACCAGCCGCGCGCCGTCGAGATGGACCGGCTGATAGGTCTCACCAAGCCACTGGAGTTTGCCCTCGACAGCAAGCGTCTCCAGTCGCGAGGTCGCCTCCGGCGCGACCACGGTGACCACGGCGCCCGCGGACAACAACGACTGCGCTTTCCGCTGCGCAACCGCGCCCGCGCCGACCACAACGCATCGAAGTCCGGCTACGTTCAAAAGAACCGGATAAGGCAACATCGCAACTTTTGTCTCCATGTGGTTAAAAGAATCGAAGCACCGAAAAACCGCAATCGAAAACTGAACCCGAAAACCGAAGTGCCGCCGGCGCAGTGTCTGCTTTGCGGCGGACTTCGGTTTCCGGGCTGAATCGGAGGAGCTGTAAGCCGGATTCTGTTTATCCCGCGACCCGCGAGGGCCGCCGGATTCAGACAGTCATTTGTCTATGCGATCAGTACCCGGGACTCACGAGCGGGCCACTCAGTCCCCTATTTGATCTTGCTCCGAACGGGGTTTTCCGTGCGGCGACCGGTTGCCCGGTCACCCGGTAGGCTCTTACCCTACCTTTTCACCCTTGCCTCGCCGCGCCTTGCGACGCGTCGCGGCGGTCTGTTCTCTGTGGCACTGTCCGTCAACGCGGCTTGACCCGCGCTGCCCCCGCTTTCACGGGGCGTTCTGCCCTATGGAGTCCGGACTTTCCTCCAACCGGCTCGCGCCGATCAGCGACTGCCCACTCCTCCGAAAAAGATCCATCAGTCTGCGTGCCCTGTGGCCGCTTGAAACTCGCCGGACCAGTATAGAATCCGGCCGCACTGCTCGCAAGTCACCATCTCCGCGCTCCGTTTCGCCTCATGCACCACCTGCGGAGGCAACTGGAGATGGCAGCCGCCGCAATTGCCGTGCTGCACCGGAACGATGGCTACATCCTGCCGATGACGCATGATCCGCTGGTAACGGTTCAAGAACGACTCGTCCACGCCTGCCGAAAGCGTCGCGCGCTCCGCCTTGAGCTTCTCGATCTCCTCCTTCATCGCCGCCTCGCGCTTGCCAATGGTCTCCTTCTGCCGTTGCGCCTGCGCGTTCACGTCGTTGAGCACCTGCTGCTCGGCCTTGATCTCACTCGCGAGCTTCTCGCTTACGTCCATCAAGTCGAGTTCCTTGTCCTCGAGCTTGAAAATCGCCTTCTCGGCGTTTGACACCTCATGCGCCAGCGCCTGATATTCCTCGTTCTTCTTCGTCAGCACCTGCTGCGAACGCCACTTGTCAATCTGCGTCCGCTTGCTGGCCACTTCGTTTTCCAGCTGTTTGCGCTCTGCCTCCGTCAGTCTGGCCTTGCCCTTCAACTCCTCCAGACGGCTTGTGGCCGCCTTTGCCCGCTCCTCGATCTCCACGCGCTCGGCGGGAATGCGCTGGAGTTGTTGTTCCAATTGGATCAGCCGCTTGTCGCGATCCTGAATGACTAAAAGTTTTTCAATTTCGGGTGACACGTATCTTAGAATACCTGTCACCGCCAAACGATGTCAACGCGTCCTTTTACGCTAACTGCATCATTCCCAGGGGTGCCAACCTCGGGCTGCGCCCTGAGATGGGCCTACCTGGCGCGGCGCAGGGTTCTCGTGGACAACAACTGCTCCACGTATTTACCGAGCACATCAGCTTCAAGGTTGACGTGGGTACCGACGCGACAGTGGCGGAGATTGGTGACGGCGCGGGTGTGGGGGATGATCCAGATGCGAATCCAGTCGCGGCCCACGTCGGCGACGGTGAGACTGATGCCGTCCACGGCAACGGAACCCTTGTAGATCAGGTAGCGCATGACGGGCTTGGGCACGTTCACCTCCAGAACCCAGTCCTTCCCAACCTGTTCCCAGCGACGGACAGTACCGACGCCATCCACGTGGCCGAGGACGAAATGCCCGCCGAGCCGCGCGTCGGCTCGCATGGGGCGTTCGAGGTTCACAACATCGCCGGGGCGGACGTATTGCAGGTTGGTGACGCGGAGGGTTTCCTCCAGCACGTCGTAGCCGAGCAGCGCGCCGCGTTTGCGGACGGTAGTGAGGCACGCGCCGTTGACGGCGAGACTGGCGCCCTTGCGCAGCCCGCGATGCACGGTCGCCGCGCGCACGGTCAGCTCGGTGGATTTCTTGCCGCGCTTGACGCTGACGACCTCTCCTGCTTCTTCAACGAGTCCGGTAAACATGTTTTTGGATGACCTTCCTGGTTTGTGGCGTCGAGGTTGTACCTTTAGACACCGGGGTTCAACAATAGCCGATGACAACAAAATCTTCGCCCAAGCGCCGCCACTCAACTTTTCGCAGGCTGATCGAGTCCTTCAACGGCCCGATCCCCTGCCCTTCCACCGCCGTGGGCGCGTCCGAGCCGCCGATGATCTTCGGCGCATAGAACAAGACCGCCTTGTCCACCAAACGCGCGTCGAACAGCGCGCCGATCAGCTGCCCGCCGCCTTCGACCAGCACGTTGATGATTTCGCGTTGGCTGAGTTGCTTGAGCACGTCGCGCACGTCCAAATGATCGCCGAGCAACGCGCACGGCAGCACGGTCACACCGCGTTCGGCAAGCTGCTTGCGCCACAGTTCCGGGGCGCGCTCGTTGGTGAAGACAACCGTGCGCAGCCGGTCCTCATCCGTAAACACCTGCGCGTCCAGCGCAGTCCGGCCATGACTGTCCACGACCACACGCCACGGCTGGCGATCAATGGCACCCTCCCGGACGGTCAGTTGCGGATTGTCAGCGACGATGGTTCCCGACCCCACCATAACAGCGTCAGCGCCGCGGCGAAGTTCCTGCACCAAGGTGCGCGAACTCTCGCCGGTGATCCATTTCGACTCGCCCGTCCGCGTGGCGATTTTTCCGTCGAGCGACATCGCTGCCTTGATGGTGACGAACGGCATACCGGTCCGAATCCATTTGTTGAACGGTTCGTTGAGCCGGCTCGCTGCTTCGCCCAGCACACCTACCTCCACTCTGATGTCCGCTTTCTTCAACAGTTCCAGCCCCTGGCCGCTGTGCTTCGGGTTGGGATCCACCGCCGCCACGACGATGCGCCGGATGCCAGCCGCGATGATGGCGTCGGTGCAGGGCGGTGTGCGGCCATACGTACAGCACGGCTCCAGCGTGACGTACAGGTCGGAGCCTTTCGCACGGTCGCCGGCTGCCTTGAGTGCGTGAATCTCGGCGTGCGGCGCGCCCGCACGGTGATGGTAGCCTTCGCCGATGATGCGCCGGTTCTTCACCACCACCGCGCCGACCATCGGATTGGGCGACGTTTGTCCCATGGCGCGCCGGGCCAGAGCCAGCGCGCGCTCCATCATCTCGCCATCGAAATCAACTGAAGAGAGCATCGCTAAAAGCCTTCGCGTCGAACGGCTGCAGGTCGTCCACCTGTTCGCCGACGCCGATGAACTTCACAGGTATCTTCAACTCTCGGTTGATGGCAACCACGATACCACCTTTGGCGGTGCCGTCGAGCTTCGTGACAATGAGGCCGCTGACCCCGATGGTCTGGTGAAACTCGCGCGCCTGATTCAGACCGTTCATGCCGGTGCTCGCGTCGAGCACCAGCAGCGTCTCGTGCGGCGCGTCAGGCAGCCGCTTCCGCAATACGCGCTGCAGTTTCGCCATCTCGTCCATCAGGTTCTTCTTCGTGTGCAGCCGGCCCGCAGTGTCAATCAGCAGGTAATCGCACTTCCGGCTGATCGCCGCATCCAGCGCGTCGAACGCGATGGCAGCAGAATCGGAGTTGTATTGGCCGGAGATGACGTCGCAGCCGGTGCGCTGGCCCCAGATCTTCAGTTGCTCGATCGCTGCGGCGCGAAACGTGTCGCAGGCGGCGAGCAGCACAGAGCGGCCGTCCTGCTTGAGTTGGTGCGCGAGCTTCGCCGTGGAAGTGGTCTTGCCGGTGCCGTTGACGCCGAGCAGCACCACGACTGTCGGCGCTTGCGCCGCCATCTTCAGCGCCGCCGGCTGGCTGGCGAGTGTCTCTGATATGATCCGCCGTGCAATGTTGACCACCTCTGCCTCGCGCGTCTCAGCACTGGTCTTGCGAACCTCTTCAATGATTTGCATCGTCGTTTCCAGACCGATGTCACTGGAGATGAGAGCGGCCTCCAGTTCGTCCAGCGACTCCGCGTCGAGGCGCGGCGCGCGCGTGACGATGCGCTTGATTTCACCGATCAGCTTGTCGTGGGTCTTGGCGAGGCCGTCACGAAACTTTTGAAACAGTCCGAGCATGGAATTCCTTGAGTTGTTCGACGTAAGCGTAATCGAGCCGCACACCGCCAATCAATACCTCGTCCTTGGCCAGTCCGTGGCAATCGCTGCCGCCGGTGACCAGGCATCCTCGGTCACGCGCGAACACGCGATAACGCTCGCACTGCGCGGGTGTGTGACGGCTGTGCCAGACTTCCAGGCCGTCAAGCCCCGCCGCGAGCAGGCCATCCAGATGATTCTCCAGCGCCGAGACGCCGGGATGCGCCAGGATCGCCACGCCGCCGAACTTGTGAATCAATGCGGCGGCGTCACCGACATCAAGCCGGGTTTTCGGCACGAATGCCGGCTTGCCCTTGCCGATGAACCGGTGAAACGCCTCATCCATATGCCGGATAAAGCCACGATTCATCAGCGCCCGCGCCACGTGCAACCGGCCGAGTGCGCTGTCGCCGCCCGCGACGGCAGTCACATCCGTTGTCTGCAAACCCACGCCTGCCTGCTGGAGTTTCCCCACCATCTCTGAGACCCGCTGCGCGCGGCCTTTCTTGAAACTCTCGATCTGCGCAACGAACTCCCCCTCCCCGTAGCGGATAAAATAGCCGAGTACATGCACCTCACGCTCGCCGACGTGCGCGGTCAGTTCAATGCCGGGGATGAACTCAATTCCCGCCGCCTGGCAAAGCGCCGTCATCTCAGCCAACCCCGCCACGGTGTCGTGGTCGGTCACCGCAATGCAAGCCAACTCCATCTCTCCGGCGTGCTGCACCAATTCCGCCGGCGTGAACGTCCCATCGGAGTGGCGCGTATGAAGGTGCAGATCGGCCGCGCGCGTCATGGTGTTTTCGGTGGCGCGGACTCCCCTGTCTCAGCGGCATCGCGCGAGGTGCGCGCGGGGCGCGACAACTCCTTGCGGATGCGGTCGAGGATGCCATTGACGAACTTGCCGCTCTCCTTGGTGCTGAACTTCTTGGCGATCTCGATAGCCTCATTAATGGAGACCACCGGCGGCACGTCGTCACGGAATATCATCTCGTAGATTGCCAGTCGCAGGATGTTCCGATCCACAGCGGCAATCC
The DNA here is from genome assembly GCA_016235595.1 of Verrucomicrobiota bacterium. Taxonomy (GTDB): domain Bacteria; phylum Verrucomicrobiota; class Verrucomicrobiia; order CAIQCK01; family CAIQCK01; genus CAIQCK01. The sequence continues at coordinate 10,759 of JACRJX010000018.1, read as the reverse complement.
GGTCCAGTTCCCAATTCTCCGTCACCTTCTTGATCTGTTCGTCAATCTCGGGCCGCTTCTCCAGCGTGCCGCGCGCGAGCGCCTCCGCGAACGTCTGCGTCTCGGCGTCGTAGCTCTGGCCTTCCCAGAAACTGTGCAGCGCGCTCGCCAACTCTTCGTGCGGATTGATGTCGCGAAAATACAGAATCTGTACCGCGGCTTCCCTGGCTTGTCGTCGACTTCCCATAAATCCTTAGAGTGTCCGCATCAGATGTGCCATCTCGATGGCCGTCAGCGCCGCTTCCGTGCCACGATTGTGTTTCGGCTGGAGACAACGCACGTGGGCCTGTTGTTCGTTCTCCAGGAGCAGGACCTCATGGATCACCGGCACGTTGTCGCGCAGGGCGATCTGTGTCAGCGCCTCAGTCACGGCGCGGCCAATGAGGTCGGCGTGCGCCGTCTCACCCCGAATGATGACGCCAAGCGCGATGATGGCGTCGTAGTTCCCGCCGGCGGCAAGGCGGCTCACCACCACCGGAACCTCGAACGCGCCGGGAACGCGAATCACGGTCACGTCCTTTTGTTTGGCACCGGCGGTGCGCAGCGCGCGGTTGGCGCGCGTCACCATCTCGTCGGCGTAACGTTGGTTATAGCGGCCCGCGACGATGGCGAACCGCAGCCCTTCGGCTGAAAACACAGTTTGTGATTGTTTTGCGCTTAACATGTTAGAGTGTGTGACCGAATTTCTTCCGTTTGGTTTCGAGATACCTCGCGTTGTGCGGCCTCACGGTGCCGCGAATGGGCAGTTGTTTGGCGATCTTGATGCCAAAGCCATCCAAGCCGACAACTTTCTTCGGGTTGTTCGTCAGAATGCGGATGGTCTGCAAACCCAGATCCGAAAGAATCTGCGCGCCGATGCCGTATTCGCGCAGGTCGGGTTTGAATCCAAGCCGCTCGTTGGCCTCAACGGTGTCGAGACCTTCCTTCTCCTGCAATTCGTAGGCGTGAATTTTATGAGAGAGGCCAATGCCGCGCCCCTCCTGCCGCAAATAGACGATGACGCCGCAGCCTTCCTTGGCGATCATCTGCATGGCCTTATGGAGTTGTTCGCCGCAGTCGCACCGGTGCGAGGCAAACACGTCGCCGGTGAGGCACTCACTGTGCACGCGCACCAACACATCGCGCCGCCCTGCGACCTCGCCCTTCACCAGCACCACGTGATGCTGGCCGTCCATCAGCGAGCGATAGAGGTGCAGCGAGAATTCACCAAACTCCGTGGGCAGCGAAACCACGCGCTCCTTCTCCACCAGCTTTTCGCGACGGTGGCGGTATTGGATCAAGTCGCGGATGCTGCACATTTTCAAGCCGTGCTGCTGCTTGAACTTCAGCAGTTCCGGCAACCGCGCCATGGTGCCATCTTCGTTGAGAATCTCACAAAGGATGCCGGCCGGATGCAGGCCGGCCAGCCGCACAAGATCCACCGACGCTTCTGTGTGGCCCGCGCGGCACAATACGCCGCCATCGCGAGCAGCGAGCGGATTGATGTGGCCCGGCTGAACGAGATCGGCCGGCCTGGACTTCGGGTCCGCCAGCACACGAATGGTTTTGGCGCGGTCGGCGGCGCTGATGCCAGTGGTGATGCCATGCTTCGCGTCCACGGTGACCATGAACGCCGTCTTGAAGGCATCGCGGTTGCGCTCAACCATCCGCGCGATGCCCAACCGCGTCAGGTCCTCGTCCACCATCGCCACGCAGAGCAGCCCGCGGGCGTGCTTCACGATGAAATTGACCGCCGCAGGCGTGACGCTCCCGGCGGCCATAATGAGGTCGCCTTCGTTCTCGCGGTTCTCGTCGTCCGTCACGATCACCAGCTTGCCGGCACGGATATCCTCGATCACCGCCTCCACCGGATCAAACGACTCGCCTGACGTTCCTGTTACCTTCTTGCTCATAAAAAAAGCCCTGAAGAAACGATCTTCAGGGCCTGCATCCACGCCGCCGTCACCCGTCTCACGGACAGGCAACCGGTCGCTCATTCTTCTTTCATCCGGACTTTACCGTCGCCCCCGGAATCTCACCGGGTCATGCGTTCCAATCCAGGAACGCTCGCGGGGTTTACCGCCGGTCGGGAATCATCTGGCAACTCTTATGTCGCCAGACTCACCCTGCCCTGAAGAACTCTCAACAATCTCAGATTATCATCCGTCCCGCCAAAGTCAATAGCCGCTTCTGCGCACGCCGCTGCGCATATCACACCAAGGCCGTTGAGCATTGCGACTGCAAGCATGAACAACGCCAGCGGCTTGGGCGCTACCGCGTTATCTTCACAGGCTTCTTCACTTTTGACATCTCTGCGGGAAGCTGGTTAGCATTCTTGTGCAACAGGAGAACAACCTCATGGCCCTCATCAACTGTCCGGAATGCGGCAAGCAGGTATCCACTGCGGCGCAGAGCTGTCCATCGTGCGGTTACCCCATTGCAACACAGACATCACAGGCATCGCAGAAACCGCCATCCAATCCCGATGTCCTGTTGGCAGAAGTGCGACCCTCGTGCTGGCAGTTCTTCTGGCACTGGGTGTTCTTCTGGCTGATCGTACCGCCCCTGGTCGCTTGGTGGTGTCGCGCTTCGGTTGTCCTTCGCGTTTATGGCGGACGCATCACCATCGAACGCGGCATTTTTTCCAAGAGCTACCGCGAGTTCCTCGCCAAGGATATCCGTTCGATGGACATTGACCAAGGCTTGCTCGCGCGCTTGGTGGACATTGGTGACCTAACGATCTCAACTGCGGCCACCGTGGACGCCGCTGAACGCATTCAAGGCATCCCGCAGCCAAAGCAGATCCGTGAGATGATCCTCTCGCAAAGACACGACCAGTAGCCGGTGCGCCGACTACTTCTTCAAGACTTCCACAACAGCGCGCAATGCTTCGTCGAGTTTCGCCGGATTCTTGCCGCCCGCTTGCGCCATGTCAGGGCGACCGCCGCCGCCGCCGCCGCAAATCTTCGCGAGTTCGCCGACGATCTTGCCGGCGTGTTTGCCGAGCTTGACGAGATCGGGTGTCACGAGACAAACCAACGACACCTTGCCTTCAGCGGCCGCGCCCAAGACTGCTATACCACTGGCGAGCACCGGCTTCATCGCTTCGGCGACCGCACGCAACACTTCGGCCGGCTGCTCCCCAAGGTTCCCGATGACGACGTTGAGGTCCCCAACCTTCTGCGCCTTCGCAACCAACGCCGACGCCATTTCAGGAGCTTGTTTCTGAAGTTCAGCCTGCCGCTGCTTGGCTTGTTCCTTCTCCAGTTCGCGCTGCTTGGCGAGTTCAACCTCGCGCAACTGGTGTTCCCGCTGCTGCTCGATGAACTCCACCGCGAACTCCGCCACCACCGCCTCGACGCGGCGGATGCCGGCGGCAATCGCCGACTCCCGCGCAATCTTGAACAGCCGGATGTCGGCGGTGTTCTTCGTGTGCGTGCCGCCGCAAAGCTCGACCGAGAAGCCGTCAAACTTGCCCTGTTCGCCACCAATCTGCACTACGCGCACCTTGTCACCGTATTTCTCGCCGAAGAACTGCATGATCTTCGGGTTGTTCTTGATCTCCGAATAAGGCAGCTCCAGCGAATGCACCGGTACGCTCTCCCGAATCCGCTCGTTGACCAGCCGCTCGATGTCACTCACCTGCGGGTCGGTCAGTTTCTCCGAATGATTGAAATCAAACCGCATCCGGTCCGCCGCCACCATCGAGCCGCGTTGGCGCGCATCCTTGCTCACCACTTCATGCAGCGCCCAGTGAAACAGGTGCGTCACCGTATGATGCCGCTGGATATTGGCGCGGCGCGCGGCGTCCACCGCCACGCGCACTGCCTCGCCCACCTCCGGCGCGCGGCCATCGGCGAGCGTGGCGCGATGCACGTGCACCTTGCCCTGCAATTGCGTGTCGCGCACCACGATCGTGCCGATTTCCGTCCGATCGTGGCCGGGCACGTGAACCAAACCTGTATCGCCAACCTGGCCACCCATCTCCGCATAGAACGGCGAACAGTCCAAGATGAGATCAAACTCCTTCGGTGTGGCGCCCGGCGCCACCGCTTCGACAAGCGCCTCCGCTTCGAGCGTATCGTAGCCGAGGAATCTCGTCGCCCTGACCTGCAAACCTTCGCCAACAACTGCGATCACCGTCTTCTTCTTCGCGTGATCCTCTCGCGCGCGCTGGCGCTGCTCTTCCATCTGCGCCTCAAAGCCCTGCACATCCACCTTGAGCCCCTGCTCACGCGCCATCAGTTCCGTGAGGTCGAGAGGAAAACCGTAGGTGTCGTAAAGTTTGAACGCCGTTTCTGAGTCAAGCGCACCCGTTTTGCAGTCCGCCATCGCCTGATTCAGCAGATCAATACCGCGGTCCAACGTCCGGTTGAAGCTTTCCTCTTCAGCGCGAATCACCTTCTCCACCACCGCACGCCGCTGCCGCAGTTCAGGGAACACATCGCCCATCGTGTCGGCCAGCACACCAACCAGCTTGTAGAAGAACGCTTCATGAAGGCCCAGAACACGACCGTAGCGAACAGCGCGGCGCAGGATGCGGCGCAGGACATAGCTGCGGCCTTCATTGCTTGGCTGGATGCCGTCGGCAATGCCGAAGCTCAGGCAGCGGATGTGGTCCGCGATCACGCGGAACGCCACGTCAATCTTCTCCTGCTCGGTGGCTGGCGATTGGCCCGCCTTTGGCAGCGTTGAGCCGTAACGTTTTCCGCTGAGCAGACCCAATGTGTCAAAGATCGGACGAAACACGTCGGTCTCGTAGTTGGATATAATGCCACTGAAGTCGGTGAAGTTCTTCGTACACTGGATGATCGAGCAGACGCGCTCAAAGCCCGCGCCCGTGTCCACGTGTTTCGCCGGCAAAGGCGTGAATGAACCGTCCGGGTTGGCGTTAAACTGCATGAACACGAGGTTCCAGATTTCGATGCACTGCGGTGAACCTTTGTTGACCAGCGCGCCACGCGTGTCGCCCTTCGGCGTGAGGTCCACATGCAACTCCGAGCAGGGACCGCACGGGCCGGTGTCGCCCATCATCCAGAAATTGTCCTTCTTGTTGCCGAAGACGATGTGGATGTTCGGGTCGAGGCCAGCAGCATCAAAGATGCGCGCCCAGTGGTCGTAAGCTTCCTGGTCGAACTCGCTGGGGTCGCCGTGGCCGGGTTTATAGACCGTCGCGTAGAGGCGCTCCTTGGGGAAGCCCCACCACTGCTTTGAGGTCACCAGTTCCCATGCCCACGCGATCGCCTCCTTCTTGAAGTAGTCGCCGAAACTCCAGTTGCCAAGCATCTCGAAGAACGTGTGGTGGTAGGTGTCCAGCCCGACGTCTTCGAGATCGTTGTGCTTGCCGCCGGCGCGGATGCATTTCTGCGTGTCCGCAGCCCGCTGTGACTTGTAGGGACACGGCATTTGACCGAGAAAGATCGGCACGAACTGGTTCATGCCGGCATTGGTAAATAGCAGGTTCGGCGCATCAGGCAACAGTGACGACGACGGCACGATGGCGTGTCCCTGGCGCTTGAAGTAATCCAGAAACTGCTGGCGGATTTCAGAACTGGTCATGGCTGAGAAACGTTAAGAGTTAAAAGCGAAAAGCAAAGAGTGGCCGGAGACTTTCTCCTTCCGAACTCTGGACTCCCGACTACTCGCTCTTCACTTCGGCGGCGGCTTCTTCCGGCGGCAACACCTTTGCTTTGACCGCCGCGGCGATCTTCTCGCCCACCGCCGGATTCTGTTTCAGAAAATCCTTCGCCGACTCGCGGCCCTGGCCGATCATCTCGCCAGCGAACTGCAGCCAGGAGCCTTTCTTCTCAACGACGCCATGGGTGACCGCCACGTCAAGCAGGCTGCCCTCTTTCGAGATGCCTTCGTTATACATGACGTCAAACTCGCACTCGGCAAACGGCGGCGCGCACTTGTTCTTGACGACCTTGATCTTGCAATGATTGCCGATGGCGCGGCCTTCGGCGTCCTTGATCTGCTGCTGGCGGCGGATGTCAATGCGCACGCTGGCATAGAACTTCAGCGCCTTGCCGCCGGGCGTCGTCTCCGGGCTGCCAAACATGACACCGATCTTTTCACGAAGCTGGTTGGTGAAAATGATGCAGGTATTGGCCTTCGCCACAATCGATGTGAGCTTGCGCATCGCCTGGCTCATCAGGCGGGCTTGCACGCCGACGATGGCGTCACCCATCTGGCCTTCCAGTTCCGCCCTCGGCACGAGAGCCGCCACGGAGTCAATTGCGATGACATCGAGCGCATTGGAACGGACCAGCGTCTCGACGATCTGGAGCGCTTCCTCGCCGCTGTCAGGCTGACTGACAAGCAGGTCGTCGAGTTTCACCCCGAGATTGCGAGCATAGTTCGGGTCGAGGGCATGTTCGGCGTCGATAAAAGCCGCCAGCCCGCCGGTGCGCTGGGCCTCGGCAATGATCTGGAGCACGAGCGTGGTCTTGCCAGACATTTCCGGGCCATAAATCTCCACGATGCGCCCGCGCGGCACGCCACCGATCCCCAGTGCCATGTCAATCGCCATTGAGCCGGTCGAGATGACGCCGATCTTGACGCGCGCGCGTTCGTCGCCGAGCCGCATGATGCTGCCTTCGCCATAGGTCTTGGCGATATGCGCAATGGCCGCTTCAAGTTGCTTGACCTGCGCGGGCGTTTTTCCCGCCGTCTCTTCGGTCACAACTTTTTCAGTTTTTTCGCTCTTCTCAGTTTTCTCAACGGTTTTCGGCGCTGCCATGAAGATGTCTCCTTATTTGAATCAGCGCAGTATTTCGTCAGAGCCGGATGCAAAAGTCAATGGCGGCGAAGAAGGCCAAGTTTTTTCTTTAATGCGCAACTCTCCGCGCTAGACTCGCGAACTCCGTTCCGCTACGGTAACTCGTGTTGAGCGGAGGGGTGTCCGAGTGGTTTAAGGAGCACGCCTGGAAAGCGTGTGGGGTGTAAAAGCCCTCGCGGGTTCGAATCCCGCCCCCTCCGCCATCATTTTTTTGGGGAAAACGCGCTGAGTTCAGCGTGGGGTCGGTCTATTGCAGCCGCCAACCGCTGACGGCTGCGTCCTTGACGCGGATGTTCTCGTCGTTGCTTCCGTTCGCGTTTGCTTCCATCGCCTATCCTCTCCCGAGACTCATCAGAAACCAAAGCGGGCAAACGGGAAATTTTGCTCGCACACAAACCGTGTCGCGGGGTAAGAGTTATGTATTAAGGAGTTATGCGATGTCTGTCGTCACGAGCAAATTCCTACGACCTGACAAAGGCAGTCTGAGGTCGTTGATTGCTGACGGCAGATGACCGCACCGCTGGACACAAGCAGCCGGACAGATTTCGCCGCATGGTAACATGCCCATGAAAATATTTGCGTCAGTTGGTTTGAACAGGGTCAACGACAACCCGGTGCGACAAAGCCACGCACAAAGCGATCATTCTGCACGACGTGCCTTGCAGGCAGGATGTGCTTTGCTGGCGGCGCTGTTCTTCTTTGCTTTGACACCGCCCGTGCAGGCGCAAGCCACAAATGTTTTCACCAACCAAACGGCAGGCACCTGGGCCACTGCGGGCAGTTGGCTCGGCGCCAACATGCCGGTCGTCGGTGGCAGCAACAACTACATCATCATCTTCAGCAACGCCGCCACGGATTTGAGCATAAACAACCTCGGCTTGGGCAACGCGTTCGTGCTCAACCAAATGATCTTCAGCGGCTCCGCAGCCGTCAGCGTTACCAACGGGGGCAGCACCAACTTTGTCTTTGTCTCCGACAGCTCGAGCGCTCTGCCGCAGATCAATCAGAACAACAGCCTGGCCAACACGATCTACAGCGGCCTGACGCTTAACAACAACCTGACCGTCGGCGGCAGCGGCGGCAGCGCGGGCTTGCTGGCCCTGCGCGGCGCGGTGAGCGGCTCCGGTTCGCTGACCATGACCGGCGCATTCACTCTGCTGCTGACCACCAACAACACCTATACTGGCGGCACCATCATCAACGGAGGCATCCTCCGGTTGGGCAACACCAACGCGTTGGGCGCGCCCAGCGGCGGTGCCGTGGCGACGGTCAACGCGGGCGGCTCGCTTGACCTCAATGGTTACGCGATCTCTTCGGCGTATAGCACGAAGACCCTTTACATCGCTGGTTTCGGTTCGGGCGGCTTCGGCTCGGACTCCGGCGCGGTTTACAACGCGGGTGCGAGCGTGGTCAACATCGGGCTGGCCAACGTCACACTCACGGGCGACGCCGCCATCGGCGGAGGCGCCGGCCGCATGGACATCACAGGCATTTTCAACGGCGGCGGCTTCACTCTCTATAAGGTCGGCATCAACGATACATTCTTTGCGGGAAGTGCCTACCTGACGAACACGCCGACGGTTATCATCACCAACGGTGCCTTCGGCATGCAGAGCAGTTCGCAACTTGCCGGCGCGGGCAACACGACCTTCATCGTCCAGACGAACGGCGTCTTGCGCACCTACAGCAACCTCACCTTCACCAACGCCATCGTTGTCAACGGCGGTCGCGTGCAGCAACAGGGCGGCGGCACGCCAGAGATTGGTTCGGTCTGGAACAGTCCGGTGACCCTCAACGGCGTCTCCAACCGGTTTGACGTTTACGGTGGTGCCCTCACGATAGGCGGACCCATCACCGGCGCGGGTGACTTGGTGAAGATCGGCCTCTACAAACTGTCGCTCGGCGGCACCAATACCTATACCGGTGGCACCCTCGTCACCACCGGTCTTTTGCAGTTTGCATCGGTGGATTCCCGGCCGGCAACCGGCGTGATCACCATGGGCAGCAACGCCGGCGTCACTATCGTAAACAGCGCCACATTGAGCAACGATCTGCTGCCTTTCATTGCCCAGTACTCATCGGGTGCGATGGCGATCCAGGCGGCCAACGCCAATGAAAACTTCGATTTCAACACCCTCGCTTACACCAACCTCAGCCTCGGCGCGGCATCCACCTTGACCTACACGGGCACCTACACGCCATATCAGAGCCCCAGCGGCGCCAACTATTACCGGCTGGCCGCCTACACCAACGTCATTTTTACCTTCACCAACACCATCGCCGACAACTTTAACGGTGGCTCTCAGCCCGCTTCACTCTTCATCAACAGCATCCACGGCAGCATTTCCTCTTCCTACGAGCGCGGCGGCATTGTCCAGATCACCAACGCCAACACCTACACCGGTCCGACTCTGATCAGCAGCGGCGCGTACCTACGGATTACACATCCTGATGCTTTGGGCTCGACCAACGGCGTTACCACAGTGCTCGTTAGCGGCCAGTTGATGGTCGCCAGTAATATCACTGTCAACGAGGCGGTGACGCTCAATGGAGAAGGCATTTACAGCGGCGCACTGCGCAACGACAGCGGCACCAACGTCTGGGGCGGCAGGATCACCGTCGGCACACTGGCAACGCCGCGCATCTCGATCGGTGCGGGAAGCTTGATCATCACCGGCGGTGTGGATTACGTCAGTGGTACACCAGGGCTTAACCTGCAGGGTGGCGGCACGGGACTGATCGTCACCGGTCAACCAATCGTATTGTCGGCCGCCAGCACTATCAGCGTATATAGCGGTCCGGTGCTTTGGGCGGTGACAAACAACACGTTCGGAACGATGGCAATCAGTTGGGGTGGCACGCTGCAACTCCTGTTGAGCGACTCATTGCCTGGCAACGTGGTCTTGCAGCTCGGCGCCGGCGGTGCGGGCGCGGAAGGGGCGGTGCTGGATTTGTTTGGCAACAACCAGACTGTGAACCGGTTCTTCGGCGGCAACACGAGCAATTTCTCCCAAAGAATCACCAACAGCTCATCGGTCATGTCCACGCTGACGACGTTGCAGACGGCGAACACTTACTACGGTGGCAACATGGGTGGCGCGCTGTCGTTGGTCAAGGAAGGCACCGGCATTCTCACTCTCGGCGGCACCGGCATCCACACCGGCCTCACCGTCATTAACAATGGCGCCATCCTGCTCTCCAACGCAAACTCGCTGACGCGCAGCACCGTCAGCAACATGGTCAATGGCGGCCTGCGTTTCGTTACCATCACGTCCGCCACCCTCGGCGGCCTGGCCGGCAGCGGCACCATCGGTCTGACCAACTACGGTGCCTCGGCGGTCACCCTGACCGTCGGCTCCAACAATACGGATTCGATCTACAGCGGCAATCTCACCAACTCTGGCAGTCTCATCAAGATCGGCACAGGGATACAGAAACTCTCGGGCATCAACACCTACACCGGCACCACCGTTATCAATGGGGGTGTGCTCTACGCCGAATACACGAATTCCCTCCCCACCACCGCGCAGGCCATCACGGTCAATTACGGCAGCGCGGTAGCGATGAACCAGGCGGACCTTTCCGCCAACCTGCTGCCTCGCTTGGCATCCGGTTCGTTAGGTGTCCTGGCACTCACCGAAAGCAACGCCAACGATAACCTGGATATGCGGGCCTATGGTCTTACGATGAGCCTCGGTGCGGCAGCCGGCTCAACCGTCACCTACACCGGCACGTTCACGCCGGCCACCAACACTTACAATCTGGGCGGCGGCGGCGGCACATTGATCTACGACCAGGTCATTGGCGGCGTTGCCAACTTGGTGGGATTCAACACCAACCTCGTCATTGGGCAGCCCGGCCAGAGCGGCACGGTGATCCTGACCCGGGACAATACCTACACCGGTTACACCTTCATCAATTCCAACAACACCCTTCAGGTTGGCAATGGCGGCACCTCGG
>JACRJX010000002.1 GCA_016235595.1 Verrucomicrobiota bacterium | reverse complement strand
TCGAAGGTGCCGATGTTGTCGAAGAGCAGGGGATCGAAGATGCCGGCGGTTTGCACGAAGGCGCCATAGTTGGTCATCGCGGTGACCGTGACCATGCCGCCGGTCACGGTGAAGACGCCATGGTTCTGTACGGCGGAGAGGACCAGACTGCCGCTGTTGAACAAGAGGGCATTGGTGCCGAGGTTGAAGGTGCCCAGAACCTGGACGGTGCCGCCGTCTCCAATGACCAGTTGGTTGCTGACGCCTTGCGCGCCGACGTAAAGGTCGCCAGTGTTCAGCCAGAGTGACCCGGAGCCCGCCACGGTGACGAGGTTGCTGTTGGCAGTGGCCGAGTTGCCGATGTAGCCATTGGCATTCACCACGTGGGCTCCATTGGTGATGGTAAGTTGGTTGAAGGAGCCGAGGTTGCCAACGATCAGATTGCCGCTGTTGCTCCAGAGTGATCCGGAGCCGGTGACCCAGACGGCGTTATCACTGGCGCTGGCGTTGTTGCCGACGATGCCCGCCGTGTTGAACACTTGGCCGCCATCAGCAATGGTCAGGCTGTTGCCAGCTCCCGAAGCGCCAACATACAGAACGCTGCTGTTGTTCCAAACCGACCCGGTGCCTGTCACCAAGACGGAGTTGCGGTCTGCGCCCGCGTTGAGGCCGATATAGCCGATGCCGTTGAAGACCTGGCCACTGTTTGCAATGGTCAGGCTGTTACCCGAGCCGAGGGAACCGACGGGCAAACTGCTGCTGTTGCTCCAAACCGAACCAGCCCCTGTCACCACGACCCAGTTGTTGCTGGCGGTGGCATTGTTGCCAATGGTGCCGAGGGTGTTGAACACCTGGCCGCCGTTGGTGACGGTCATGCTGTTGCCGGAACCGGAGTTGCCAATGAAGAGGAGGGCGCTGTTGCTCCAAACGGAACCGGCACCGGATACCAGCGCCGAGTTGTTGGCGGCAGCAGGGGCGTTGCCGACATAGCCGGTGGTGTTCTGCACTTGGGCGCCGTTGGCGATGGTCAACGCGTTGAACGAACCCTGGTTGCCCACATACAAATCGCCCGTGTTGCTCCAGTCAGAACCGATGTCGCTTACGAGCACGCTGTTATTGTTCGCGTCGGCGGTGTTTCCAATGTAGCCGTTGCGGCTGACCATTCGGCCATTGTCTGTAATCACAAGGGCGTTGCCAGACCCGGATGAGCCGATGCGCTGGTCGAGACTATTGCTCCAAAGAGAACCAGCACCGGTCACCAATGCCCAGTTATTGCTTGCACCAGAGTTGTAGCCAACCGACCCGTAAGTGTTGAACACTCGCGCGCCGTTCGTGATGATTAAATTGTTGCCGGAACCAGAGTAACCCACGGACAAAGTGCCGCTGTTGTTCCAGGTCGAACTCGCGCCGGTTACCAGGACGGAATTGCTGCTGGCACTGGAATTGTACCCCAAATAGCCGCTGACGTTGAACACTTGGCCGGAGTTCGCAAGGGTCAGGTTGTTAAACGATCCAGAGAAGCCTGCAAAAAGATTCGCACTATTGCTCCAGACCGAGCCGGAGCCCGTAACAACGGCCAAATTGCTGTTTGCAGTTCCGAAATAGCCGATCGAGCCGTGGGGGCTGATGACTTGTCCGCCGTTGCTGATCGTCAGGCTATTTCGTGAACCACCATAACCAACCGAGAGGACATCGACATTGCTCCAAAGCGAACCGATGTCCGTTACCAGAACTGAATTATCGGCGGCGCCACTGCTGAAACCGATGTAACCGTTCGAGCCAAGCGTTTGACCACTGCTACGGATTGTCAGGCTGTTTCCCGCGCTATTGTAGCCGACCGTGAGGTTGCCGCCGTTGTTCCAGAGCGAACCGGAGCCAGTGACGACCACGGAGTTGTTGCTGGCACTGACGTTGTTGCCGATAGTGGCAGAGGAACTGAAGACCTGACCGCCATCGGCAATGGTCAGACTGTTGCCGGCTCCCGAGGCACCCACGTACAGAACGCTGCTGTTGTTCCACAGGGAGCCTGCGCCTGTCACGAGGACGGAGTTGTTGTTTGCACCTGCGTTGAGACCGACGTAACCGATGCCGTTGAAGACCTGGCCACTGTTGGCGATGGTCAGGCTGTTACCGGAACCGAATAAACCAATGGGCAGACTGGTGCTATTGCTCCAAACCGAGCCAGCCCCTGTCACCACGACCCAGTTGTTGCTAGCCGCGGCATTGTTGCCAATGGTGCCGAGGGTGTCGAACACGTGGCCGCCGTTGGAGATGATCATGCTGTTGCCGAAGCCGGAGTCGCCAATAAACAGGAAGACGCTGTTGCTCCAGACCGATCCGGCGCCTGTCACCAAAGCCTGGTTTCTGCTGACGCCGCTTTGAGTTCCGATATAGCCGTTGTTGTCGAGCACCTGACCGCCGTCGGATATGATGAGGCTGTTTCCGGAGCTGCGCTGACCGACATGGAGGTTACTGGTGTTCGCCCAGAACGAGCCGGCACCGCTCACGAACACGGAGTTGTTGGATGCAGTGTTCATGACACCGATGTAACCGTGGCTGTCAAAGACCCCGCCTCCGTTGGTAATGATCATTTGATTGTTGGGACCATCGCGGCCGACGCTAAGAGTGTCCTGATTGCTCCACACGGAGCCTGTACCCGTGATCAGTGCAAAGTTGTTGGATGAGTCTGACGTGTGGCTGATATAGCCGCGCAACGACAAGACCTGTGCGCCGTTACTGATCAACATTTGGTTGGCGGAACCGCCGTAACCCAGATAGAGGGCGCCACTATTGCTCCAGACCGAACCGGCGTCGCTTGCCAGAATCGTGTTGCTGTCTCCGCCTGTACTCCTGCCGATAAAGGCGTCCTGGTTGATGACGCGGGCGCCGTTGGTGATGGTCAGCCGATTGCCGCTGCTGACGCTGCCGACCCACAGGTCATAAGTGTTGCTCCACACAGTGCCTGCGCCGCCCACATTCACAACGCCCGCAGCCCCGGTGGTGCCGCCGAGGATTGTGTTGCTGCCACTGCCCGTCCAGCGCACTGTGTTGGTGCCGCCGAGGATGTTCCATGTCGCGGTTTGTCCCGCGATGGTGCCAATGAAGAAGTTGCTGCCCGCTGGCATGACGATCCGGGAACCGGCGCGCGTCGTCAGGGTGCCGGCATTGAAGTTGAATGTTGAATTGGTGGAACTGGCCGTATTGTTGGTGACATAGAAGACATCGGCAATAACGGTTCCGCCGTTAAAGGCAAACGTCCCGTTGCGAACATCGAGAGTGCCATTCGAGGCATTGGTAACGACGAGGTTGCCGTCGCTGAGGGTCATGGAGTTGCCACCGATCGAGGATGAGAAATATCCTATGGTGAGGTCCGACGCGGCAACCGTCCCGCCATTGCTGATGACCAAGCGATTGCTTGCCCCCGATGATCCGACGCGGAGTTCGCTATTGTTTCTCCAGAGTGAACCAGCACCGTCAACCTGGACGAAATTATTGCTCGAACTGCTGCCGAGGCCGATGATGGAAACATTATTGACTACCATGCCCCCGTCACTGATCAGCAACTGGTTGTCAGAACCGTAAGAGCCAATCCGCGTGTCGCTGCGGTTGCTCCATAGAGAACCAATGCCGCTAACCTGCACGATATTGTAAGACGCGCCCGTCTGAAGACCAATGATGCCGACGTTGTTCACCACAATGCCGCCGTTGGTGATGAGCAACTGGTTGGCTGAACCGGAAGATCCTACACGGAGGTCTCCGCTGTTGTTCCAAAGCGAGCCGCCGCCGCTAACCTGCGCGATGTTATGAGACGCGCCCGTTTGAAACCCGATGAAGGCATCGTTGGCAATGACCACGCCTCCGTTGGCGATTGTCAGGCTGTTGCTCGCTCCAGCCCGTCCGACATACAGGTCTTGGTGGTTTCTCCAGACGGAGCCTGTGCCCGTCACCAGCACGGAGTTGTCACTCGCCTCCTGATAATAGCCGATGTAGCCGTAACGGTTGGTGACTTGCGCCCCGTCAGCGATGGTCATGCTGTTCATCGAGCCATAGAGACCCAGGTGCAGGTTGAGAGCAGAACTCAAGAATGAGTTGGTGCCGGTCGCCAACACAACGTTGTGGTTCGCGCCCGTCATGTGGCCAACATAGGTATGGGCATCATTCACCACCTGGCCGCCGTCGCTGATCGTCAACTGGTTGAACGATCCTGTATAGCCAACATGGAAGTCCCCGCCGTTGCTCCAAACGGACCCTGCACCTGTCACCAGCGCGGAGTTGTTCCCGCCATTGCGCCCCACGACGCCGCCCCATGCGCTGAGAACCTGCCCGCCATTGGAAATGACCAGAGTGTTGCCGTAGCCGTTGTAACCGACATAAGTTGTGGCCTCCGAAATCGCCCGTCCACTGTCCGTAACGACCAGAGTGTTGCTGGAACTGGTGCTGCCAACATGCAGATTGCCGTGGCTGATCCAGAGAGAGTTCGTGCCGGTCACCAAGCCCGAATTGAACCCGCCGCCGTTGCGACCGATGACACCGTCCGCGTTGACCAACTGCCCGCCGTCGCTGATGACCAATGTGTTGCTCACGCCGTTGTTGCCGATGTAAACACCGCCGCTGTTGCTCCAAAGCGAACCGGCGCCGGTCACGATGACCGAGTTGTTGGTGGAAAAGGCTGCATGCCCAATGGAACCCGTGCGACTGAACACCTGCCCGCCATCGGCAATCGTGAGATTGTTGAATGAGCCGCTGGCACCTATGTACAGATCAGCGCTGTTATTCCAAAGCGAACCGGAGCCTGTCACCAGCGCGGAGTTGTTGCTCCCCCCGTATCTGCCGCCTACGTAACCGTCCGTGTTAAACACTTGTCCGCCATTGGAGATGGTAAGGTTGTTGTTAGAACCCGTCCGTCCGATTTGCATGGAACTCCGGTTGCTCCAAAGGGACCCAACTCCGGTCACCACTGCGGTGTTCGCACCGCCTCCCTCAAGGCCGACCGCGCCGTCACCGCTGAGTGCCCGTGCGCCATCGGCGATGGTCAGCGAGTTATTGGAACCAAACCGTCCGACATACAATTCGCCATAGTTGCTCCAAAGTGAGCCGTTGCCGCTCAACACAGCCCAGTTGTTGCTGGATTGATGGTAATAGCCAATGACGCTGTTGGTGGTGAACACCTGTGCGCCGTTGGTGATGGTCAAGCTGTTCATGAAGCCCCACCTGCCAACAGCCAAAGAGAAACCGTTGTTCCAAATGGAGTTTGTGCCGGTGACCAGGACCGAGTTGTCGTTGGCCCCTGCATCATAGCCGAGAGTTGACCTAGTATCGGTTACCACAGCACCGTTGGTGATAATCATGCTGTTGCCGGAAGATGAATTGCCGATGATCAGGTTGCTGGTAATGTTCCATGCCGAACCGCTGCCGGTCACGAGCACGAAGTTGTTGTCTGCACTTGCGGCATTGCCAATGTAACTGGTCAGGCTCAGAACCATCCCGCCATCGGCAATGGTCAGGCTGTTGAAGGAACCATTATTCCCAACATACAGGGATCCGCTGTTGGTCCAAGCCGAGCCGCCGCCGGTCACATGGACGACGTTATTGCTGCTGGATGCATTATAACCAATATAGCCGATGCTGTTGAACACCTTGCCCCCGTTGGCAATGGTGAGGTTGTTGCCAGGACCGTTACTGCCGACCACGAGGCCACCGTTGATGCTCCACACCGATCCGGCGTCCGTGACTGTCACGGAATTGTTGCTGCTGGTGCCGTTCGCACCTAAGAAGGCGGAGTTGGCAAAAACCTGACCGCCATTGGTGATTAACAGGCTGTTTGCAGAACCGCCGAAACCGACATTCAGCGGGCCGCCATTGCTCCAAATTGAACCAGCGCCGGTGACAATCGCTGCGTTATTGCTGCTGGTGCCACCTGCGCCGAAAGCCGCGAAGGCCGTCGTAAAGACACGTCCACCGTTGGCAATCGTCAGCGTGTTGCTGGAACCGCTGCCGCCGATGGTCAACGAAAGACCGCTCCACAACGAACCAGGATCCGTCACGGTCAATGAATTATTGCTGCTGAAAGAGGCATTGCCGATGATACCCGTGCTCGTCGACAGCGCGCCGCCCGCGTTGAGCGTCATCTGATTTAGTGCGCCTGCACTTCCGATATTGATGGTCCCCGTGTTTGACCAGACAGAACCGATCCCACTGACCAGCACGATGTTGTTGATGCTGCCCGTCTGACTGCCGATGTAGCCTTTAGTGCTGAACACATGGCCACCGTTGGTGATCGTCAGACTGTTGAACGAACCGGTGTTGCCTACATACAGGTTGGCACTATTGCTCCAAAGTGAGCCGGCGCCCGTAACCAAGACCCAGTTGTTGCTGGCACTGATCGCATTGCCGACGGTTCCGGTCGTATTAGCCAGCGACCCGGCATTGGTGATGATCAACGTGTTGAACGCCCCGTTCGTGCCAACCATGTAGATGTCGCCAATGTTAACGGAGACACCATCAATGATGTTGGTGACACCTGTCTCGGCAGAGGCGGGCGGCGCGTGCAGGCTCGCAAGCAGGATGGCGAGCGTAGCTAATGGGATGGGATTACGAAACGAACCACAGGTTCGGCGGCTGGAATTGCTCATGATTTCCTCGGGTAATCACTGGCAGCGTTGGAGAAATATGGTCGCAGAAAAAGCCTAACGCTCTGCGCGACGGCAGATGGGGCAGGGGATGTATTACTCGTATCACGGGTCCCTCGAATCCGTTCTACGACTGTTTATCCGCTGCGAAGTACTTTCCTTCTCGGTAGATCAAGGTATTTTCTTCGCTCCTTAGTAGTTCCCACCAACGACGAGAACTGATGCCAGTTATAGGCAGATTTGGCGGGTTTGTAAAAGCAATTCTAACGCTTTTGTAATGTGCAAAACATTGGCCGAAACGTGCAGCGTCTGGCGGCCATCTCGTGCAGCGTCCACGGCTGTCTGAGGGAGTAGTTGGGGACGGTTGGCGCGTTGGAGGGTGACGATTGTTCTACCGAAATCGTGGAGTGAAGGTTAAGCTCCTCTGATATGGCTTTCATTGGCAAGATCAACCGTCTTCGCCTTGTGCGACACGCGCCGCACGGGGCTTATTTGGACGGAGGCGAACTGGGGGAAATCCTGCTTCCCCGGCGTTACGTCCCGCGCGAGGCGGCTCCCGATAATTCGTTGGAGGTCTTCGTCTACCGCGATTCGGAAGACCGGTTGGTCGCAACGACAGAAAAGCCCCTGGCCACCGTGGGTGACTTTGCCTGCCTGAAAGTCGTCAGTGTTCATCCCCAAGTGGGAGCGTTTCTTGACTGGGGGCTTGCCAAGGACCTGTTGCTTCCGTTTCGTGAGCAAATCTCTCCAGTCCGTCCGGGACAACGCGTTGTGGTTCACGTTGACGTCGATCCCAAAACAAACCGGATCGTCGCGACGACACGGCTGAAAAGGCATCTTGTCCGGACGCCTCCACCGTATCTGGCGGGGCAGCCGGTGAACGTGATCATCGCGGACCGGACGCCGCTCGGCTACAACGCCCTTGTGGAGGGAAAGCACATGGGTCTTCTTTTCACAAACAACATTCTGGCGAACCTTGAGATTGGGCAGCATCTCAAAGCGTTCGTCCGCGCCGTCCATCCCGGTGGCAAGATGGATCTCAGTCTCGATGCTGCCGGCTACCAACGTGTGGCGCCGCTGGCGGATCAAATTGTGGAGGCCCTCAAACAAAATGGCGGGCGGTTGCCGTTCGATGATGATTCTTCCCCGGAATCCATTCGCGAGAAGTTCGGCGTCAGCAAGAAAGCCTTCAAGCAGGCGATCGGCGGACTCTATAAGGCGCGGCGCATCAAGTTCCTCAAGCCAGGCATCGAACTCATCAACAGTGGTTCTTGAGTGCGGGACAAACGGCCGCAGAGCGGACATCCTCCGAACACATTCTGCAATTGAATCGTTGGCGCGGGCCGCATATCAACGGATGTAGCTATGCGCAAGACTCGTCATCCAATCGTTTTCTTCCTTTCACAATTTCTGTCCGTCCTTGTGTTGGGCGGGGTTCTGTCGCACGCCTCGGACAGCAGTCATGACGCGCCGTGGCGTTTCGCGGACTCGGAGCATCGCGTACTGGTGCGACTCTGGGCGTCTGCGACAGGCGCGCCCCTCGCACGCCCCGTCCGAATTTCTCTGCCAGACTCGCAACTTCTGGCAAAGGCAGCGGGGCTTCATGCGTGGGACATGACCGATAACAAAGAGGTTGCTGTCCAATCCGACGGGTCGGAGGTTGTTCTTGATCCCGGTGCTGCGATCGCGCCCGGCAAGGAACGCCGCTATTACCTCTACATCTCATCGAAACCACGTGTGACGAAGCCGGTGGCGCGAGTCGATGACACATGGCACGTCGAGACGGATGACTACATCGCCCACGTGAACCAGCAACAGGGGGGCGCAATCACTTCGCTGCTCCTGAAAGAGGGCGACCACCGGACCGAGACGTTGGGAGACGGCATCTACTGGTGGACGGGCCGGAAAGCGCAGATCACGCAGAAGGGTTTCGGGGCGCTGCCGATTGAGAGGACGGCGAACGGACCGGTGTTCATGGGATTGCGCGTCACCTATCCGAACCTTCTCGCCAAGGGCAACTCGCTGGTCACGAACTATCGTTTCTTCAAGGACTTCATCGAGGTTGACCATCACTATAACGCCAGGCAGAAGGCGCGCGTGGAATGGTTGAAGATACCGGTTTCGCTCCGATCGAAGGGGCGGACTCCGGGATTGTTGAGCAGCAGTCTGGCGACGGATGCTGCACTGCTCACATCAGGCGCTTCAAACAAATGGACGCCCGACCCATCGTGGCACGACGTGAGTTATCAGGGCGAGAAACCCTTTGGCATGGGTGTCATCGTGCGCAGCCAGCCGGGCACGAGCGGACTCTACTTCATGGATTCCGTGAAGGCGGACGAGTTCGAGTGGATTTATGCCGAGCCGTTTGGCTGGCAACAAACGCAGGACATCGAATCCGACTTCGACATCAAACTGACGATCGTGCCCCATGCCGCCGGCAAGGGGCGTTATTTCGAGACCCTGGCCAAGAAGGAAACCGACACCCGTGTTTCTGTCAGTGTTCCGCAAGCGAAAGAGGGTCCGCCTATCGACAGCGATCATGACGGGTTGCCCGACCTCGCCGAGCTTGAACGCGGCACCAATCCCAATTGCAGCGACACCGACCTGGATGGAGTGCCCGACGGCCAGGACAGCGACCCGTTGAGAGGCCCGGTGCCTAGCATGAAGGTGAAGTTGCCCGCCTTCAAGGCCCAGCCGACAGACCGGCCGCAGACGCTCGCGCAAGTGAAGCCAGTGCTTGGCGTTCCTACGCTCGTGCTCGACGGGAAACCTTATGGCCCGATGATCTACACGCGGTGTGCCGGGACGCTGGAGCAACTGGGGGAGATGGCCAACCGCAACTTCCCGTTGCACTTTGAGATGGTCGGCGGGGTTGGCTGGCCGGGCGACCAGACGGCGACGTTCAAACGGCTCGACGAGCAACTGAACCGCTTTCTCAACCAAGTGCCCAACGGACGGATCATTCTCCGGCTCTACGT
This sequence comes from Verrucomicrobiota bacterium, assembly GCA_016235595.1. Taxonomy (GTDB): domain Bacteria; phylum Verrucomicrobiota; class Verrucomicrobiia; order CAIQCK01; family CAIQCK01; genus CAIQCK01. The sequence goes on along the minus strand of JACRJX010000002.1, from coordinate 66,584 downwards.
GTGCAATCCGCCGCATTTCGCGCGGGACTATCCCGAAGAGACGATGGCCTTCAATGACGGCGCGAGGAACCACTTCACGAAATGGTATGCTATGACCGACCGTCCATCGGAGGAGCGCGGCTATCCGAGTTTTGCCTCCGAAGTATGGCGGCAGAAGACGACCGAGGCGCTCTGCAACTATGTCTCTCACGTCCGACAATCAGCCTATGCGAAGAACATCATCGGTTACTTCGTCTGCGGGGGTGGCACTGAGGAGTGGTATTACTGGGGCGACTACGATCATTCCAAGTATGCCGTGGATTTCTCGAAGCCCATGCTCAAGGCGTTCCGCGATTATCTGCGGTCGAAGTATGACGGCGATGTCTGCAAACTGCGCGCTGCCTGGGGCGATCCGCAGGCGGATTTTGGCACGGCATTGCCACCCGATCCGCGCAGCCGGCAGACCACCGATGACGGCGTCTTTTGGGATCCCGGCAAAAGCCAGCGCGTGCGGGATTACTATTACGTGCACAACAAGGTCATGGAGGACAGCCTGCTCATTTTCTCGAGAGCTGTGAAGCAGGCGTGCAACCGCGAGCAGCTGGTGGGGATGTTCCACGGCTACTTGCAGAACCATTGGTATTTGGAAGGGGGCCAGGCAACGCTCAGGGAATTGTTGAGTTCGCCCGACGTGGATTTTTGGGCGGGACCGCCCCAATACAACCGCCGGGGGCACGGCGAGCACGCGTGCATCCGTTTTCCCATCGCAAGCCTCAAGAAGCACGGAAAGCTTTGGATCAGCGAATCGGACATCCGCACCAACTTCTCCGAACCCTCGCCCGACAATCCCTCGCTCTACGGGCGGCCGCCGGACTTGGATGAGACGCTGGCGTGTTTGAAACGCGAGTTTGCGCATCAGCTTTGCGAGGGTGGCAATGGCTGGTGGTTCCAGATGGGCAAGAGTTGGTATCACCACGAGCCGATCCTCGCGCTATTCGATCAGATGCAACGTTGCGGTGAAGCTGCCATGAGCTTCAACCGCACCAGCGACACCGATATCGCTGCCGTTGTGAGCCTCAACAGCCTGTTCACGGGACGGCCATGGCCGGTCTCTTCCTCGCTGATGGACGCGTTCAAGGTGCAGGAGACCTGCCGCATCGGCGCCCCCGTGGATCATTACGAACTGGGCGACATCCTTGCCCGGGATGCGAAACGCTACAAACTGTACCTCATGATCAATTGTTTCAGCCTGACCGACAAGGAACGGCGGTTGATTGACGAACGGTTGCGCCGCCGCGGTGCGGTGCTCGTCTGGATGTTTGCGCCGGGGCTTTTCAACCCGGACAAGAAGCCCGAGCTTTCTGCTGCGCACATCAAGAGTTTGCTTGGATTCACGCTGGCGTCCCAAATCGGCGCACAGTTCAAACTGAACATGAAGCTGACCGATGCAGGCGCGCAGTATTTTAGCGGCTTCGCGCCGCAGCGCATATTTGGCAGCTTCGAGCGTCCTGAGTGGGTGTTGGACAAGGCAACCGGCGGCATCAAACAGCAGTTTCCTCGAGACGTCGAATTGCCACAGCGTTTCAATGGCGTCGAGGGAGGCGAAGTGCTTGCGCGTTTTGAAGACGGGGGACAACCCTCAGTCGTCAAACGCCAGACCGCTTCGGCGACGGATATCTGGATAGGATCGGTCATGGCTCCGGCCGACCTTTTGCGAAGCATCGCCAAACGCGCGGGCTGCCACCTCTTCTGTGACGGCGACGAGATCATCTACGCCGACAGGAGTTTTCTGGCAATCCACACGAGGGAGAAGGGTGCGCGGACCTTTGATCTCAGGCGCAAGGCCGACGTGACCGAGGTGTTCTCGGGCGACGTGCTGGGCCGTGGGGTTACCCGGTTCAAGGATACGATCGACGCGTATCGCACCCGGCTCTACTTCATCGGCGATGGCGGAGAATGGACGGCGCAACGCAAACGCGCGGATGACGTGTTCAGCCGGTTTCAACAGGAATTGAAGTTGCTCCGCCAGCAGCGTGCCACGCGATGAGCGGCGGTTGGCTGTGATGGTCTGATTCGCCGCGTTGCCGCCCCGGGCGTGATCTGCCGGGGGCAGCGTTTCGGGCTGGGGTGGTTTTGTTGGGATGATTCTGACACGCCTTCCAGAGTCGGGACGTGAATGACCGAACGGTTTGGACGTCTATCTGGCGCGATGTATAATGATCGCTGCCGCTGGTTGCGGGTATGGCAATCCGGCAGACAAGCAGATCAACAACCAACGATAGGACGTACGTATGAAAAGAGTCAGTGCAGTATTGTTAGCATTCCTCTGTGCAGTGGCTGTCGGCCTGTGTGCCGGCGACAAAGGCGACAAAGGCGGCAAAAAGGGTGACGAGGGGAAGAAGCCTCCCATGACCGCCGAGCAGAAGGAGTGCATGAAGAAAATGATCGAGAAGTATGACACCAACAAGAACGGCAAGCTCGACAAGGGGGAGCGCGCCAACATGTCCGATGAGGACAAGGCCGCGATGAAGAAGCTCTTCCAGGAGGGGGTCAAGGCCAAGAAGAAGGAATAACGCTTCAGTTGTTCGTATTTGCCGGGGTGACTTGGTGTGCTTGCCTGCGAAGTCACCCCGGTCGTTTTGCACCGACGTCAACGCCGTGGTCAAGAGGGAAGCTTGTCCTGCGGCAGCGCACTTCTGCCTAGTTCAGAAACTGATCAAGGCAGAGTCTGACAAAGGGAAGCTCAAACGCACGCCAAAGGCGTCGCGGTCACATGGCTCAGCGCAAGCGGCGTTTTCAGTTTTGGCTGAAGTTCTCCGGAGACGCGCGAATACGGGCAGGAGGGGCGGAAGTCAGCGAACGCAGTCGGGGTGTCTCCTCACGGAATGCGCTTCCCACATCACAAAAAAACTTGTCGAGGTGCGGAACACACCAAAACAAGAACAAGATCACAACCATGCAATCCATTGCGCGGGAAAATAGCACAGTCAGCGGGGTATGGCAAGGCACGTGCGCTGATTAGGCCAACAGACGAACAAAGCCGCGTTGGAAACAATCAGTCTTGGTCGCCGGGGTAGGGGTGGGGGCTGCGTTGGCACGAACGGCAGCTTGACGAGAACTGATTCTTCTGTGAAAACCACTGCCTTTCATGTATGTCAACGAGTGCAACGTAAAAGATGGCACTGCAAAAGGTTACACCTCATTGTCTCGCTAAACAGCAACCCATTCTCATGAACATCCATCGCTTGACTCCACTCATCATTGCGCCCGTTCTTGTCGCATGGACCATCCCACGCGCCGCCGCTGAGGACTGGGGTGCCTACAGCATCGTGCCCGTTAGCGCGCAGTCGCTGGTGCTGGAGGCCGTGGACTCGGGGCGCGCGGACGGCACCCTTGTTTCGATCAACAAACCCGCAGGCGGCGCGAACCAGAAATGGATCCTCACGCCGCGCGAGGAACCGTTTTTCACGATCAAGCCCGCGCACGATTCCTCGCTCGTGCTTGCGGCGGCGAAGGGCGGCGCGAAATGCGGCACCCCGATCGTGTTGGAGAAGGACGCCGGCCAGCCGTGGCAGTTGTGGGCGCTGACCAAGCACGAGAACGGCGGCTACAGCCTCACGCCAAAGCACGCGCCTGCGCTTGGCCTGGATCATCTGGGCGGCAAACCGAATCCCGGCGCGAAGATCGATCTCTGGACCTGCAATGCGAACGACCCGCACTTGCAGTGGTTCATCAAGCCGCTCGCTGGCACCGGCATTGCAGCGGCGACGGCGGCCGATGACACGAAGAAATTCGAGCCGCCCGCGATCAAGCCGGAGGATATCCGGCCCGGCGCCACCAAGCAGTTCAAGTTCACGCAGAGCAGGATTTTCCCCGGCACCGTGCGCGATGTGACGGTCTTCATCCCGGCGCAATACGACGGCAAGAAGCCCGCGTGCGTTTATGTGAAGACCGACGGCTTCAACCCGCGCGAGAAGACGCTGATGGAAACGATGATCGCGACGAAGGAAATGCCGGTCACGGTCGGCGTGTTTGTGCGGCCCGGCGAACTGCCCGCGCCGATGAAAGGCACGCCCGGCCGGCGCAACCGCTGTTTCGAATACGACGGCGTGAGCGACAACAACGTGCGTTTCCTCACCGAGGAGTTGCTGCCATTCGTCGCGAAGGAATTTGGCCTGAATCTCTCGACCGATGGCAACGACCGCTGCATGTCCGGGGGCAGCAGCGGTGGCATCGCGGCTTTCACGGCGGCGTGGAACCGGCCCGAGGCGTTCAGCCGCGTGTATGCGGCGAGCGGGAGCTGGGTCGCGTTCCGCGGCGGCCACGAGTTCCCGACGATGGTGCGCAAGTTCGAGGCCAAGCCAATCCGTGCCTTCCTCACCACGGCCACGCGCGACATGGAGAACGCCGCCGGCGACTGGTTCCTCCTCGATCAGGAGATGGACAAGGCGCTGAAATTCTCCGGCTACGACTACCAGTTCCGCATCATCGATGGCCGCCACGTTGCGGGCTACATGGATCACTGGCAGGAAGCGATGGCGTACCTATGGCGCGGCTGGCCTGAGCGCGTGAAGGCCGGCCCGAGCGCGCCACGTGCGCAGGAAATCCTGATCCCCGGCGAAGGCTGGCAACTTGTGGCCGAAGGGCTCAAGAGCACGCGCGGCCCGGCGTGCAATGCGAGCGGCGAGGTGTTCTTCGCCGACACGTCCAACAACAAGATTCACCGCATCGATCTCGATGGAAAGGTGAGCGAGTTCGTCGCTGACGCGGGCCGGGCGCACTGCGTCACCATCGGCGCGGACGGCGCGCTATTCACCATCTCGGAAAAATCCGGCAAGCTCATGCGCTACGACGCAGCGGGGAAGGGGAGCGTCGTGATGGAGGGCATCCTGGGCCACAGTATCCTTGCGCGACCTGACGGCGGCCTCTACGTCACGGACAACGACGACAAGAAGCCGAACAACGGCGGCACCGTGTGGTTCATCAAGGACGGCAAGAAGAAGCTCGTGGACTCCGGCGTGAAATTCGCCACCGGCATGGCGTATCGCCCCGACCAATGGCTGCTCTCCGTCGCCGAAGGCCACTCGAAGTGGGTCTATAGCTACCAGATCAACTCCGACGGCACGCTCGCGAACAAGGAGCGCTTCTTCCATCTCTATGTCGCCGACTGGGATGATGACGCGGGCGCGGAGTGTGTGTGCTACTCGCTCGAAGGCCGGCAATTCATCGCCACCCGCAGCGGCGTGCAGATCAGCGCCGACGACGGCCCCACGCAGATCATCCTTCCCGTGCCCGACCGCAGCCGCGTGACCGGCGTCTGTCTTGGCGGCAAGGACAAGGACACTCTCTTTGCCCTCTGCGGCAACAAAATCTGGAAGCGCAAAGTGCAGCACCACGCGATGGGCGCGTTCACCCCGTGGACGAAAGCCAGCGGCACGAAACTGTGAGATTGAGAAATGAGGGAAACCGCGCCAAGGCCGCTACGCGTCTGTTCTTCAGGGAAAAAATGGTGGGCGCGACAGGATTCGAACCTGTGACCCCTACCATGTCAAGGTAGTGCTCTAACCAACTGAGCTACGCGCCCGAAGTGCCGCGCACAGTAAACTCACAGGAGGGCCGGCGTCAACGGGTTTTCCGTCTTTACGCTTCCGGCGTGGAAACGCTGTACTCGCCCTGAAGATACATGAGGTCGCCGGTGCGGTAAATCACCAGCATGCACGTCGAGCCGTGCACATCGCGAACAAAGACGTTGCCGTCGGAAAGCGCACGAACCAGTTCCGCCAGCGCGGTGGAAACACCTTTTCCAAAAAGGGCCTCAGTTGCATACGGGCGCAGTATGACGCCCTTCTTCTGAAGCCGATCCACTGCCTCGGGAATCGTCGTGCAATCCCTGATCAAACTCTCAAGTTGTTCTCGAACGTTTGGCGTACTCATCTGTTTTTCTTCGGTCACGTATTATGCAACCACAGCCGCCGTGGCGGCGCAACGCCTTTCTCGCCCCTTTTCTTGCCTCCTGGACGAGCCGGGCCCGAACCCAGCAGGGCGATTGGGAAGAAAAGTTGTTGAAATCATCCGGAGGGCTGCCTATCGTTCGCGGCGCTGTTGGCCAGGAAACCGGGCCAGCGCCGCCCCTATCGTCTATCGGCTAGGACATTGGATTCTCAATCCAGTAAGCCGGGTTCGACTCCCGGTGGGGGCGCCAGTTTTCACCCCGACGCACCGGTCGGGGTTTTTGCTTTGGTCATGTCAACAGATCGCGCCAAAATTCTTAGCGTGGGCGGACACGGTGTCTTGCGCTCGATGGAACTGCGCGAGCCGTTGGGCCGCGGGGCGATGGGCACTGTTTACGTGGCGCACGTCCATTCTGGCGCGCCCGCGGGAACGCCGCCGAAGATCGCCGTGCGCGTGCTCAGTTCGCGGTTTCACAACAACCCCTCTTTCATGAGCCGGTTTTACGCCGATGCGACCGGAGCGAGCCGGTTGCAGCATCCGAACCTGGTGCGGGTGTTCGAGGTAGCCGAGGTAAGCGGCCGGCATTGTCTGGCGATGGAATTGATCGAAGGCGAGACGGCGGACAAGCTGCTGGCGCGCAAAGGCAAACTGACCGAACCACATCTAGTCGCGCTGGCGGTTGCGGTTGCCAGCGCGTTGCGAACGGCATGGTTGCAGGAACGGCTGCTGCACCATGACATCCGTCCGCAGAACATCTTCATGCTCGCGGGCAATGTCGTCAAACTGGCCGATACCGGCTTGGCGCGCAGCGTCACGAATGAGGCGGGGCATCCGTTGCCGCATGCGCCGGTGAGTGACGCTCACTATACTGCCCCGGAACTGACGATGGGTGGGCGCGCGCAGGATAGCCAGAGCGACATCTATGCTTTGGGCGCGACGCTTTATCATCTGGCGACGGGTGTGAAGCCGTTTGGGGATCACAGCGGGCCGAAGGTGTTCATGCTGCAACGGGAAGGCTGGCTGCCGTGGGCGAAAGGGCTGAATCCCGCCCTTTCATCAGGTTTCTGCGACATCTTGGAGAAAATGCTCGGCCGCGACCCGCAAGACCGTTACATCGGCTATGAGGCCCTCATTTCCGACCTGAAGGTGCTCGGCACGGGTGGCAGGCCGTGCGCCGCGTACATCGAACAGGGGCGATCGGTAATGACTCGATCGAATCAGCCACCGGTTCCCGTCGCTGCGCCAGCGGGCGCGTTCAAGAAGCGCCGGCGGGCGATCGAACGAGCCGCTGCGCCAGCAGCGCCACCGGCTCCGGCACCGCCGCCGACCGTCCATCACCATCCCGCGTGGATGACTACGCCGGTTGTCATCTCGGCATGGGTGTTGGTATTCTTGCTGATCATCGCGTGTGTGCTGGCCTACGCGTACCGGGTCAACAAGCAGCAGATGCTTGATGAAGATGCCTCTTCGTTCATGCATCAGCGGCAGCTCGAAAACGCCGCCGATGCGGCCGCCGCCAGAAAGCTGGCAGACGCGGACGATTACGCGAAGAAGAATCCAAACGACATTGCGGGTATCGTGGACCGGTATGAAAGGATAGGGGAGTTTTACTTTTCCACCACCGCCGGGCGCACCGCGGAAGAGGAAGCGAAGAAATGGCGCGAGAAACTTCCAAAACGATGAAGGTTACGGGGAGCGTGGCTCCTTGCCTTTTGCGGACAAGCTGATAGGGTAAATCACAATGGCGACGAAGGAAGATTTGGTACCCCTGCAAGTGCGTGTGGTGTTGCCCACCAGCAGCGGCTCGGCCGTGTTCCTCAGCAATGAGGAAAAGACGTTTGTGATCTATGTGGACCAGAGTGTGGGCGCGGCCATCACGATGTTCATGCGCGGCATCCAGAAGGAACGACCGCTGACGCATGACCTGATCGGTTCTATCTTCACCGGACTTGGCGTTCGGCTCAACCGCGTCATCATCAACGATCTGAAGAACTCGACGTTCTTTGCGCAACTCTATCTGATCTGCGAGAATGAATTGGGGAAGAAGATTCTCCAGGTGGACGCCCGGCCCAGCGACGGCATCGCGCTCGCGCTACAGGCCAAGTGCCCGATTTTCGTGGCGCGTCACGTCTTCGACGTGGTGGATGACATGTCGGAAGTGCTCCGGAAGATGAGCGAAACGCAGGGCGAGGGCGAAGAAGAATTGGGCGGGGAAGAAAAGTAAGCCCCTCAGGCCTTGCGTGAGGCGGGGGAGTCGTGGCGTCGCAGTTGTATCATCGCCAGCGCGCAACCCAGCGCCATCAACACCGCGCCAAAGCCATACGGCGCCCAGTGATACAGGTCGAAGAGTGCGCCTCCCAACAGCAATCCCGCGATGCGTGCAATGCTCTCCACGCTTTGTTCGAAACCGAGCGCGCGGCCTTGTTCCTGCGGCGGTGCTTCGTGGGACACCAGTGCCAATAGCGTCGGGCCGTTGAAGCTGTTGCCGCACGTCACCAGCAGCAGCACGGTGAGGATTGCTGCGACCGACGCCGCCAGCGGCAAGAGTGCCATGCTCAGCGCAAACATTGCCGCGCCTGCCACTAGCAGTGGCAATTCACCGGCACGTTTGACCAACGGGCGGATCAAGCCACCTTGGACGACAGCGGCGACGATGCCAGTGAAGCCAAACAAGAAACCAATTTTGCCTTGGCTGAAGCCAAGCCCCTGCTCGCAAAACAGCGCGTAAGTGCCCGTGAACAGCGAAAACGTCAGAGTTGTGCAGAAGATAATCCCCAGGTACGCGCCGAGCCGTGGTTGAGAGAGGGCGCGCCGGGCGTAGCCGAGCGAGGAGAGTTCGTCGGTGCGTTCGGACAGCGTCGGTTGCGGGGGCAAAGGCAGAAAGAGCACGGCGGCAATGCAATTGAGCAGCGCGATACCGCCAGCGACATAATAGGGCAGCGTAATATGATAGTGGCCCAGCGCACCGCCGACTGGCGGGCCGAACACGTAGCCGAGCGCGATGCCTGCGCCGAGTATGCCCATGCCGTGCGCGCGGTTCTCCTTGGTCGTCAAGTCGGCGATGTAGCTTTTGGCGGCCGAGACGCTGCCGCCAGTGATCCCCGACATGATACGCGCCACAAACAGCCACAGTAGCGACGGTGCCCAGCCGAGCATGAAGAAAGATGCCGCTGATCCCGCCAAACTCGCGATGAGCACTGGCCGGCGCCCGACGCGATCGGAGATACGGCCAAGGATTGGGGCGCAGAGAGTCTGGGCGATGAGATAGGACGCAAGCACGGCGGTGCAGGTGACGGCGCTGGCGCCGAACTGTTTCACATAAAGAGGCAGCAGGGGAATGACGATACCGAAACCCAGCATGTCAACGAAGACGGTGATAAAGATGATGAACAGGGCGCGTTTGTTCATAGGGCAAAGCGGGTCATAAAGTGTGAGCAACAGTAGTGGAGTGTTCAGGTTGGCGCAAAAAGGTTTTGCGGTGCCGGCTCTTGCGGCACCTAACGCTTGATTCAACTGGGAGGCGCAGCTATGGTGCACGGGTCGCGTCGCACCGTGAAACGGAGCGGCCATGGGTTGCCAGAGAAAGGCAGTATGTTTAGAAAACGCATCGTTATTGGAATGGTGATCGGGTTGCTGAGTGCCAACTTGGTTGTTGGGTTCAGGGCATATCAGGAGGCCGCAGCGGCTTCGGACAACAAGGATGACGCCTACTCACAGGCGGCACTGGTCACTTACGTCATGGAGTTGATCCGACAGGATTACGTGGACGGCGGGAACCTGAGCTATCAGGACATGGCCTATGGCGCGCTCAAGGGAATGCTCGGCTCACTCGACCCGCACAGCCAGTTCATGGACAATCGCGGCTACAAGGAGATGAAGAGCGAGACGGACGGGCAGTTCGGCGGCCTCGGCATCCAGGTCGGCATGAAGGACGGCATCCTGACGGTCATTGCGCCGATCGAGGATACCCCGGCGTCACGGGCGGGTTTGTTGGCCGGCGACAAGATCGTCAAGATTGAGGGCAAGTCCACGGAGAAACTATCCGTCCAGGATGCGGTGTATAAGCTTCGTGGGGAGCCGGGCACGAAGGTGACGCTGACCATCATGCGGCCGAAGTCACGCGAGGTGAAGGAGTACACGCTCACCCGCGCGATCATTCCTGTGGAAAGCGTAAAGGATCTCAATGGCCGGACCGTGAAGTCGGCGAGCAGTTTCCCGTTCGTGGACGACAAGATCGGCTATGTCCGCCTGACGCAGTTCAACGAACCGACATCGGATGAACTGGAGGCAGCGCTCAAGAGGCTGGAGGGCAAGGGCATGGAAGGCCTGGTGCTGGACCTGCGCAACAACCCCGGCGGCCTGTTGGTCGGCGCGCGTGACATCGCGAGCAAGTTCCTGCCCAAGGGCCAGTTGATCGTTTACACCGAGGGCCGCCAGAAGTCGCAGAAACAGGAGTATTTTGCCACCGGCAAGGATCGGCATCCGAATTATCCGATGGTCATCCTGGTCAACGGTGGCAGCGCCAGCGCCAGCGAGATCGTTGCGGGTGCCTTGCAGGACCTGAAACGCGCGATCATCGTCGGCGAGCAGACCTTCGGCAAAGGCAGCGTTCAAAGCATCATCGAGCTTCCGGATAAGTCCGCCGTGCGGTTGACGACGGCAAAATACTATACACCCAGCAAACGCGTCATCCATGAGAAGGGCATCACGCCCGACATCTTCGTCGCAGTTTCCGAGGAAGACGAGATCAAGCTCGCCATCCAACGCAACCGTCCCCCGGGCGCCGAGCCGGAGAAGGCGGAAGCGGTGATTCGCGACATCCAGCTTGAGCGGGCGGTGGATGTGCTCAAGGGTATCAAGGTCTTCACAAAACAAACCAAGAAGAACGTCGTCGCCGCCAGCGCCCGATAAACAGCGCTCGTCGGGCGGCCTGCAACCGGACTCATGCCATGAGAGATCGTCGGCTGGATCGGCAGATCGAGACATTGGACGATTTTCTCGAACGCTGGCAGAAACTCGGCAGCTATTTCCAGCGGGCCGAGCGGGGGCGTGCGCCCACCGAAATCGAGGAGGAAGAGTTCCTCGTTCTAAAAGGTGAGATGGCCCAAGACTATCAGTTTCTCATGACGGGGACCGGCAACCAACGGGAGCCGGGCGACCAAACCTTGGAGATTCTGGGGATGATCATGTCGTTGCGGCGGCTGAACGCGCTGGGCGAGGCGGAGGTGCACGCGCTGGAGATTGCCTGGCACCACACCTACATGGTCCTGCAAGGTCTTTTGGGCCGGCTGAAGGCACACAAACTTCAACTTGCTTCCGTCAACGTCGTTGGCTATTACATCGGTTGCGTTTTGCGGAATCCCGTGGTCATCTTGCTCTTGATGGGTGGGGTGGTTGCTGCAGTGTTGTGGTTGATGAATTTGACGCAGACGGGCTCGGATAAACTGATTGAACCGCGCGGACCGCGACCGACGCAAATGGAGAAAACTTCAGGCTTATGAGTGCGACTGACAAACCGAATCTGACTAAACGAGAGATCGCATCGCGCATCAGCGACGCGACGGAACTGCAACAGCAGGACGTGGCCGTCATCGTCCAGAAGACGCTCGACACGGTCGTGGACGCCCTGGCTGAGGGCCGGAACGTCGAACTGCGCAACTTTGGCGTGTTCGAGGTAAAATTCCGGCGGGCGCGTATTGGTCGCAACCCCAACAATCCCACGCAGACCGTCCAGATCCCTCCGCGTGCCGTGGTGAAGTTCAAGCCTGGCAAGATCATGACCGCCCGCGTCGAAAAACTGTCGAAACCCGTGGCACCCGCGGCACCCGCAGCGTGACGAGGCTGCAATCCGTGACGCGTTGTTCGTAATTTGGCGGGCGCCCCAGTTGTTCGCAGATTACGCGATGCAGCATGGATGACGAGTTGCGCGTCAGGAATCACCAAACCCCCATGTCGTTTCAACCTCTACCGGGCTTCCGCGATTTTTATCCGGACGATTGCGCGCTTCGCAATTACGTCTTCGGCAAGTGGCGTGACGCGGCCCGGCGCTACGGTTTCCGCGAATACGATGGTCCGCCACTGGAGCCGCTGGAACTCTACACGGTCAAGAGCGGCGACGAGATCGTCGGCCAACTCTACAACTTCACCGATAAAGGCAAACGCGCTGTCTCGCTGCGTCCGGAATTGACGCCGACGTTCGCGCGCATGGTTGGCGCGCGGCAGCGGGACTACAAGAAGCCAATGAAGTGGTTCGCCATCCCGCAGCTCTTCCGATACGAGCGGCAGCAGCGCGGGCGGTTGCGTGAGCACTTCCAGTTCAACGCCGACATCGTCGGTGAGAAAGATGTCGCTGCCGACGCCGAGTTGGTGGCGCTGCTGGTGGACTTGTTGCGCAGCTTTGGGCTGACGCACGAGGATTTTGTTGTGCGCGTCAGCGACCGGCGGGTGTGGAGCGGTTTTCTTCGCGGGCTGGGCATCGCCGAGGAGCAGCATCCGGCGGTCTTCGGCATCGTGGACAAGATTGAACGCGACGAGCCGATGGTCACGCAGAAGAAGTTCGACGCGCTCGGCGTTTCGGCGGGAGCGGCATCGGCAATTCTGAAGTTTGCCGACACGGGCACATTTGAGAAGGAAGCCCCCGCCGAGATGGCGACACTGCAACGGTTCTTCGATCTGATGGCGCACAAAGGTCTGGGTGACTTCCTGAAGTTCGACCCGAAGATCGTGCGCGGCCTTGCCTATTACACCGGGATTGTCTTCGAGGCGTTCGACAAGAAGGGCGAGCTGCGCGCCATTGCCGGCGGCGGTCGTTACGACAACCTGCTGCAACTCATCAGCGGCGTGGACATGCCGGCGCTCGGCTTCGGCATGGGCGACGTGGTGTTGTGCGAACTGTTGAAGGAGCGGAATCTCCTGCCCAAACTGGAGAACCGGCTCGACGCCTATGTTGTCATCGCAAAGGAAGAGCTGCGGCCGCAGGCGTTGAAGCTGGTTCGCGAGCTGCGCGAGGCGGGATTGGCCTGCGATTACCCGTTGATCGGCGCGAAGGTCGGCAAACAATTTGAGGCTGCCTCCGCTGGCGGCGCGAAATTCGCCGTCGTCATCGGCGACGAATGGGCGCAAGGGCAGGCGACGGTCAAGACGCTCGCAACGCGCGAAGAGAACAAGGTGGAAGTCGCGCGGCTGGTGGAGCGGCTCAAGCAGGGCTAGCCGCAAGAGGCGGCGGCAACATTAATCGGAAAGACTTTTGTGCATTTTGCGTTCCTTTGTGGCTAAATACCTTTTCTTATGAAACGGACTCATCATTGCGGACAATTGAGGCTGGCGGACGACCACCAGCAAGTGACGCTGGTCGGTTGGGTGCAGACCCGGCGTGACCACGGCGGCATCGTGTTCATCGACCTGCGCGACCGCGAGGGTTTGACGCAGGTGGTGTTCGACCCTCAATACAACCCCGCCGCTGCCGAGGCGTCGCACGCTTTACGCTCCGAGTTCTGCATTTGCATCCGAGGACGCGTCCGCCCGCGGCCTGAAGGCACCGTCAACCCCAAGCTGCCGACGGGCGAGATTGAAATCATTGCCGACCATCTCGAAGTGTTCAATGCTGCTGAGACGCCGCCGTTCGAGGTCAGTGACGACACGCAGACCAGCGAGGATTTGCGCCTTCAATACCGCTACCTCGATCTGCGCCGGCCCTCCATGTTCCGCAACCTGCGCCTCCGCCATCAGGTGACGAAGGCGGTGCGCGACTACTTCGACGAACTCAGCTTTCTCGAGGTCGAGACGCCGATGCTGTTCAAGAGCACGCCGGAAGGCGCGCGCGAGTATCTCGTCGCATCGCGGTTGTTCCCCGGAAAATTCTACGCGCTGCCGCAATCGCCGCAGCAGTTCAAACAACTGCTCATGGTCGCAGGCGTCGAGCGCTATTTCCAGATGGCCCGTTGCTTCCGCGACGAAGATCTGCGCGCTGACCGGCAGCCGGAGTTCACGCAGATTGACGTGGAGATGAGCTTCATTGATCGCGAGGACATCTATCGCATCATGGAAGGGCTGATGACGCGCATCTGGAAGACCGCACTCGGCCGCGACATTCCGACGCCGTTCCCACGGATGACGTTCGCAGACGCAATGAACCGTTTCGGCAGCGACAAGCCCGACACACGATTCGGGATGGAGATGGCGGATTTCACGGACGATTTCCGGGCCAGCGCGTTCAAGGTGTTCCGTTCCGTCATAGACGGCGGCGGCGTGGTGAAGGCGATGAACGCGAAGGGTTTTGCCTGCGCCACACAGGGCCAGATCGAGGCGCTGACCGAGGCCGCCAAGAGCTTCGGCGCGAAGGGTCTCGCATGGATCAAGGTTGAGGGTGGCAAGTGGAACTCGCCCATTGTGAAGTTCTTCACCGACGCCGAGAAGGCAGCGTTGGCAAGCCGGCTGGAAGTTGTCGAGGGCGACCTCATCCTTTTCGCCGCCGATCAGTGGAGCAATGCCTGCGAAATCCTCGGCCGCATCCGCCTGCTTTGCGCGCAATACCTCCAGCAGACCGGCAAACTGACGATCCCGGCGGATCGCTACGATTTCCTGTGGGTGGTGGATTTCCCGCTGCTCACGTTCGACAAGGAACAGGGGCGTTGGGTTAGCAGCCATCATCCGTTCACCGCGCCCGTGGCGGAGGATGCGGCGTTGCTCGATACCGATACCCATCGCGTGCGCGGCCAGCACTACGATCTTGTCCTCAACGGCAGCGAGATCGGCGGCGGCAGCATCCGCATTCACCAGCCCGACCTCCAGCAGAAGGTGTTCGATGTCTGCGAGATTCCGCGCGACGTGGCAGAGAGCCGGTTTGGATACTTCATCAAGGCGTTCCGTTACGGCACGCCTCCGCACGGCGGCATCGCCCTCGGCTTCGACCGTATCATGGCGACGCTCGTTGGCAGCCCCAGCATCCGTGACGTGATCGCGTTCCCGAAGACCGCGAAGGCCACCGACCTGATGACCCAATCGCCCGGCGACGTGACCGCGCGCCAGTTGAAAGACCTGCACATCCGGGTCGTCGGCGACGAAGCGAAACCGGCAGTGTAATACCTGGCGAGAGATTGGAAGTGGCTCACTCATAGTCCCGCGACTCCGTCGCGGGATGTTGAGAATATGATTTCGTGTCTCGGAGTGGCGGGTTACGATTGCGACTTGGAGTTGTGGCCAAGGATGATGAAGAAATGACGAATCACCAGCAGTGTTGAAATACAGGAAACTCCATGAAAACACAGGTGTGGGCTCTTGTGTTGGCGGTCGTTGCAGGCGGATGGGATGCGTTCGCGAATGGTGAAACATCCGCATCGCCGGAGGCGACCGCGGCGGTTGCCGATACAGGCGTGGTAGATGCTTTCTGGAAGAATTTTTCCCGCGCGAAGGAATTGGAGGCGCTGGTGAAGAAAGCCGAGAAGAGGGTGGAAGATCTCGGGCTCGGCAAAGAGTTCCTGGCGGAAGGGGTGTTGAAGTCGGCGGAGCAGGAGACCCAGTGGTGGCGGGACAAGTATTATAATGCGATCGACGCGTTGGCGAACTACACCACGATGGGGAAGTTCTCGGCGCCGGGAGCTGGGAGCGACGCACTCGGCGATGCCTGTCTCAAAGCGGCTAAGTCGGAGAAGGTCAAAACTGCCCATCGCGATGCGGAGGTTGCCGAGCGCGCAGCCAAACAGGCCGACGAGAACGAGAAGGAACTCGCGAAGAAGGAAGAAGACCTTGCGAAGGCTGGCAAGACGGAGGAGGCCAGGGAAGTGAGAGACCGGATTCCCGCAGCGAAACAGAAGACCGACAAGGCCAAGGAAGCTGCCCGAAAAGCCCACAACGCCCGCAATCAAGCGATCTTCGATGAACTGAAGCGCGCCGAGGTGTCGGGCACGTTGCCGCCTCCCAGTAACGCGCGCCAAATAGCCGATGCAGAACCCAAGGCCAGCGAACCGGCCGGGACCACGAAGCTGCGTGGCCACAGTGAATGTCTGCCTGGGCCTGGCCCGGGTGCTCCGGTTGGAGTGAAGACGACACTTCGATCCAGCATCGGCACGGTTAGTCAGGACGGCGGGGGTGTGCAGAGAACGAATTCGCTGCAACCGCGCATCTTTTACCTGCCGCTTCCGAGCTTTCGTCCGGGCACGGGCGGCGGGCGCGGTGATGCTGCGCCTGTTGCTGGCGGCAAGAAGTCGGATTAGTCATCTGCGTTAGACCCGTCAGCCGTCCTTATGGTATGATCGGCCCATGCTCAGGAGACATTTCGCATGGGTTGTCCGTGTCAGTGTTGTCACGGTTTTTCACATCAGTCCTCTCTTGGCTGCCGACAACGCCCGGGACGTGAATTGGCCGCAATGGCGTGGACCGACGGCTAATGGTGTCGCGCTCCACGGCAACCCGCCGATCGAGTGGAGTGAATCCAAAAACGTGCAGTGGAAGGTGGCGCTGCCGGGACGCGGTTCTTCCACGCCGATCATTTGGGAGAACCAGGTGTTCATTCTGACCGCCATCCCGACGGGAAAGAAGGTCGCGGTCAAGCCGGACGCCGTCCCTCCTGGCCCTAATGCGCATATGGTTGACCCGCCCCGTGAGGTGCAACGGTTCACGGTGATGGCGCTGGACCGGGCTACAGGAAAGGTTTGCTGGCAGCAGACGGCGCGCGAGCAAGTGCCGCACGAAGGTTACCACCGCGATCATGGCTATGCATCGGGGTCACCGATTACGGATGGCAAATACCTGGTCGCTTATTTTGGGTCCAACGGTCTGTTCTGTTACGACCTCACCGGCCACTTGCTCTGGCAGAAAGACCTGGGCCGGCAGCGCACGCGCTACGGTTACGGTGAAGGCACATCGCCGGCGTTGTCCGGGCACACCGTGGTCGTTCAATGGGACCATGAGGACGAGGATTTCATCGTGGCGTTTGATGTTCGCGACGGGAAAGAGTTATGGCGGCAGAAGCGAGACGAACCGACCACTTGGGCCACGCCGCTCGTCATCGAACACGAAGGCCGCAAGCAGGTGGTGACCAACGGCACGAACAAAGTGCGCAGCTACGACTTGGCCACGGGCGAATTGCTATGGGAATGCGGCGGGCAAACGATCAATGCCATCCCCTCGCCAGTGGCTGGTTTGGGGATGGTCTTTGTCACCAGCGGTTATCGTGGCAACGCCTTGTATGCGATACGGCCCGGCGGTCACGGTGACATCGCCGGCACGTCGTCCGTCGTGTGGTCGCGGCGCAAGCACACGCCTTACGTGCCGTCGCCGCTGCTTTACGACGACCTCCTTTTCGTGACCGTTTGGAACAACGCCGTCCTGTCGATCATCGATGCCGCCACAGGCAACACTCCGGTTGAGGCGCAGCGATTGGAGGGCTTGAGAGGCCTGTATGCATCGCCCGTGGGTGCGGCAGGCCGCGTGTATGTGGTCGATCGCGAAGGGGGCGCGGTGGTCTTGCGGAAGACAAACAAGATTGAAGTCCTGGCCCGGAATCGCTTGGACGATGGCTTCGACGCCTCGCCTGCCGTTGCGGGGAATCAGTTGTTCCTGCGAGGCAAGCAGTTCCTTTATTGCCTGTCGGAAAGCCGGTGAAACAGGAAATCGCTGCTGTCGAAGAGTTCTGCGGCTCTTCAGGATTCTTCTGCGTTGACAGTGAAGGTCATGATTGTAGCCTCTGTAGAGAATCATCAAATCCATGAAACACATCGCCATCCTCATATCTCTGCTGGTTACGTGTACGTCTTTCTGCCCCGCGTTGGAGCCTGTGAGCGACCGCATCGTGGTTCTCATCAGCGTCGATGGGCTGGCCAGCTATTACATGGATGATCCGAAAGCCGAGATGCCCACGATCCGCCAGCTTGCGGCGGAGGGCGCGGTGGCGGCAAAAATGAAGGCCGTGCTGCCCACCGTCACATGGCCGAACCACACATCGCTGGCCACGGGCACAGGGCCAGGGAAGCATGGCGTCATTGGCAACACCTGGCTGGATCGTTCCAAGAACGAAATCGTGACGGCCATTTGGGATTCGGTGTTCGACAAGGACGAGGTCGTCAAAGTGCCGACGATCTATGACGTGGCTAAACAAGCCGGACTGAAAACCGCCGCCGTGACGTGGCCTTGCAGTCGTTCCGCCAGGACGCTCGATTGGACGGTCCCGTGCGTGATGTCCAACGCGTTGTTCGTCAGCCACAGCACTCCTTCATTGTTGAAGGAGTTCCAGCAGGCTGGCATCCCGTACGAAAACGAAGCGGATGGTTTCAAACCCGGCCGGGGTGAAGATCGGGATCGCCTGCACGTGCGCATGTTCAACCACATCGTCCGCACTCACCGCCCACAACTGATTCTGATGCACATACTGGAGGTGGATCACGTCGAACACGTCCACGCGCCGCAGTCTCCCGAGGCCTACGCGAGCATCAAGTTTGCTGACGGCCTTGTGCGCGAGATGTGGGACGAAGTAAAAAAAGATTTTCCCGGCAAGGCCACCATGATCGTCGTTTCCGATCATGGTTTCTTCCCCACCTGCCAGTCGATTCTTCCCAATGTGGTGTTGCGCAAGGCGGGATTGCTTACGGTTGAGGGCAAGAAGATCACGGGCGGACAGGTGCGCGCGGTTGCGCAAGGCGGCGCTTCACTCATCTACGTGCTCGATCCGCAGAATCGCGAGAAACTGATCGAGCAGGTGGTGGCCGCATTCAAGGGGAAGGAAGGCGTGTCGGGTGTCCTTACGAAGCGTGACTTCCCGAAATACGGGTTGTCCGATCCAGCGCGGCAACCGCACATGTGCGATATCATTCTCACGGCGAAGAGCGGCTATTCATTCGGCGATACTGCCACAGGCGAGGTGGAAGTCAGCTTGCCGGGGAAAGTGATAAGAGGCTCTCATGGGTATGATCCGAATGAACCCAGGATGCACGCGATGTTTGCTGCCTGGGGCGTGGGGATTCGCCGGGGCGCGAAGGCCGGCACGATCACCAACACTTCAGTCGCGCCAACCATTGCAGCGCTATTGGGGTTGGAGATGAAGAACACCGACGGTCAGCCGTTGAAAGCCATCCTGACGAAGTAGTAATTCGCTCATCCCGGGCACGCGAAGGCATGGGTGACGCCGAGTGGGATGTGAGGAACCTGTGATACTGGCTCAGACGTTCCCGCCGGGGACGACAAAGTCAAATTGGCCCATCGCGCGAAACTTGTTGTATCGCTGCTCCAACACCTGGTCGGTCGTCTGGCTCATCAGCTCACGGAGGTGAGTGAGGAGCGCGGATTTCAACGCAGCTGCGGCCTTCACAGGATCGCGATGCGCGCCACCGAGCGGCTCCGGTATGATCTCGTCGACGAGCTTGAGTTCCAGCAGATCTTTGGCACTGAGTTTGAGAGCTTCGGCGGCCTTGGGTGTGGCGGCGCGGTCTTTCCAGAGGATCGCGGCGCAGCCTTCGGGGGAGATAACGGAGTAGTAGGAGTTCTCCATGATGAGGACACGGTTGGCGATGCCGATGCCAAGCGCGCCGCCGCTGCCGCCTTCGCCAATAACAGCGGCGACGATGGGCACGCGCAGGCCCATCATGTCGCGCAGGTTGGCGGCAATGGCCTCGGCAATGTGGCGCTCCTCCGCGCCGACGCCGGGATAAGCGCCGGGGGTGTCGATGATTGTGACGATGGGGAGATTGAATCGCTCGGCCATCTGCATCAGGCGCATCGCCTTCCGGTAACCTTCCGGGTGGGCGCAGCCGAAGTTGCGCATGATGTTTTCCTTCGTGTCGCGGCCCTTCTGGTGGCCGACGACGACGACACGGATGTCGTCAATGGTGGCAAAGCCGCCGACGATGGCATGGTCGTCACTGAAACGGCGGTCTCCATGCAGTTCGATGAAGTCGGTGGCGATGGCGCCGAGGTAATCGAGCGTGTAAGGGCGTCTCGGATGACGCGCAAGCTGCACACGCTGCCATGCGGAGAGGTTTGTATAGACGTTCTGCTTGGTTTCCTCGACGGTCTTCTCCATCGCCGCGATTTGGTCATGGAGGTCCACCTTTTGTTCGGTGGCCATGCGGCGCAGTTCTTCCAGTTTCCGCTCCAGTTCGAGGATCGGTTTCTCGAAGTCGTAGGTGATGAGTTTATGTCCGGTTGAACGCATGTTTACTCCGTCACTTGCACCGGTGTGCCGACCGGCAGGATGATGAAAAGTTCCTCGACGTCTTCGTTGATGAGGCGGATGCAACCCTGGCTGGACTGACGGCCGATGGTCTCCGGCTCCCACGTGCCGTGGATGCCGTAGTGGGGGATGTCGAGAGCGAGCCAGTATTTGCCGAGGACGTTCTCCTTGGAGCCGAACGGGATGGTCTGGCCGTCCTTCCACCAAGGCGGGCTGGGAATACGGTCGGCGATCTTGAACGTGCCGACGGGCGTGGTGCTGTATTGACCCGTGCCGCAGCGGTAGAGTTTGAAGAACTTGCCGTCATTGCTGATCAGCAGCGTGTTCTGGGTCTTGCTGACGGCAACGGCGAATTTTGTGGGGGTTACGCGGAGCCGCTGTGCCGGTTGGATGATGGTCTCCCGCAGGGCATTGACCTTCTGGATCACTTCGATGGTGGTATTGTGAATCTTTGCGATGCGGCCAAGACTGTCGCCCGGCTGCACAACGTAATCCACCTTCTCCGGCGCAGGCGCGGGCGTCAGCAGCAATTGCATATTGATATCGCCGAGTGCCTTTTGGATCTCTGCAACGAGTTGGGCGTCGCCACCATTCGCGAGCAGCGTAAACAGCGCCTCGCGCGCCTCGGCGAGCTTGCCGGCCTCGCGCAATGCCAAGGCCTTCTCCAGCGGCTCCCGTTGCGGTTGCACGGGCGCAGGAACGGCATTGGGGCCAGTTTTGACGGGTGCCGCAGCGGCTGATTCCGATGGCGGAACGGACGCAGCCGGCGGTGTCGCCGTTTGCCTGAGGCCGAACTTGTAGCCGGCCACTGCCACGACGGCCACCAAGATGAGCAGAAGTGCAAATTTGACGCTAGATTTCATTTCGTTGCCACCGGCGCGCCGCCAGACCAGCCTGGCGAACGTCGCCGGCTGGCTTGCGGTGATCCAGTGGCGAAGAGCGTAGTTTTTTCCGCCGCCGCGGGCAAGCTAGGATTTTGGGCGGCCGGAAAAATCGTTGTCAATGTTGCGAAGTGAAATGACTCAGAAAACGGAGGATCAACCAGCAAAAACGGGAAGACGAGAAGGGGAGGTGGCTATTTCTTTGTGTCCGGCTCGACCTGGACACCGCTGCGTTTGAGGATGGTGCCATCCTGAAGGCTGAGGGCAACAAGGGCTTTGTTGTAGGCTGCGATGGCTTGGAGTTCGGTGACGCGAGCGTCGTTGAGGTCGCGTTGCATCTGCAAGACGGTGTAGGTGGTGGAGGTGCCGGCTTTCAGTTTCTCGATTTCGGCATAGTAGGACTCGAGGCGCAAGCGTGTCGTGGCTTGGCTGGACGTGATCAGCTTGGCCTTGGCACGCGCTTGGACGACCGCCAGTTCCACGCCGACGATGATCGATTGTTCGGTCTTCTTGATCGACAGCAGAGCCTGCTCGACGGCGAGTTTCCAATGGCGATAGTTGCCGCGGGCGGTGGTGTTGCCGAGCGGGACGGTGATCGTCAGGCCGGCGGACCATGAGGGGAACTCGCGGTTATAAACGGAATCGAAATTCTTGCTGAGTTGGGAGAAGTCCTGGTCAATGTCACTCTGGTTGATCGCGTTGTAGCCGTAACTGGCCGCGAGGTCCACCTGCGGCAGAAGCGAGTTCTGGTAGTACTTCAGTTGGATGTGGTTGACCTCCATTTGCAGCTTGCTCTGCAAATACTCCGGCCGGTTGTCGAGTCCCTGGCGAATGCAGTCGAACTCGTCAATGGGCATGGCCACGACGCTCGGCCGGTCCACCGGCACCAGCAACACATCGTGAATGGCCAACACATCACGGCTGATGAGTTGCTTGTAGGCGATTTCGGCTTCGTCAAACTGACGTTGCGCGTCAATGAGGTCGCCCTCGCGCTGGGAAAGCTCCGCTTCAGCCTGAACCACGTCGAGCCGGGCCATGGTCCCAACCTCCATGCGCTTGCGGCTTTCATCCAGAAAACGTTTGGCGAGATCCACCGACAGCTCCTTCACCTTGACGTTCTCGACGGTGTAGTGCAGGTCGTAGTAGGCCTGCTTCACGCTCGACACCGTCTCCATGACGAGTTGGACGAACTTCTGGTAGGAGATGTCCTGGTTCTTGCGGGCGATGCGGATCTGCGCGGTGTTCACGTCCCAGCCGAAGCCTCTCAGCAACGGTTGCGTCACCGTGGCACCCATGAACATTGACCATTGCGGACCAGGCGAGCCGGTGAACAAGCTGCTTTGCTGACGCGAGCCGTTGAAACCAAGCGTGTATTCCGTGCCGATGGGCGACAACCCGCTGAGATTCTGCTGGTAATTGTACGTGCGGGTATTTGCGGGTGCGATGGTTGTGTACGACGTGGGGCTGTATCCGGGCGGGCGGAGATTCTCACTTTCGCTAAGGCCTGTGACCCAGTTGATATCGAAGATGCCTTCGGCGACCTGCACGTCAGCGGCGCTGATGGCGGGAGTGAGCCGCTGGATGCTGACATTCAGGTTCTGCTGAATGGCGGATTGCACGCCGTCGAGGATCGTCAGATACCGTTTGGGGCGGTTAGGATCCATGGTGGAGGGGAGTGTGATCTGAGACACCGGCGGAGGGGACTGAGCCGGCTCTGCCGCTGACACTGTGACAGCGAGCGCAAGGAGTGCAGAAAAATTGGCAGCAAAAAAGTTTCGCATTGCGAAAGACTCCAGACGGGCGGTGAAGATAAGCAGTCTGCCAAAGGCTCGCAATCCAAATCTGTTATTGATGCGCATGGCGGGGACGCTGTTGCCTACAACTCAGCGTCAGGAAACCTCTCGCGGATGGTCTGGCGCACGTGGTCGGCTTCTGCAGGACTCATTCGGTCGCGGGCGATGAGCCGTTCCATGCCGTCGAGCAAGGCACGCCAGTCTTCCAGTGCGGGTTGCGACACGGCCTTCCAATCCTCGAACCGCCGACCGCGGATGTAGAAATTCCAATCCTTTCCAACGTGGTGGGCGTAAACCTCCACTTTCTCACCGTCCGGCAAGCGTCGTTTCCAACTGATGTCGTTTTTGGGCATAAGCGTGGCCGCAGCCTTCGCGGTCGCGTCAAGTTATGACGTGTTTCCGACCGGTTCTCAAGAAGGATACGATGGCGAAAATGCTGTAGTTGTAATCCGCCGAACTTTGTGTTGATGCGCCCGAACGCCCGCCTATAATCCGATGTAACGATCGCCAATGAGCGTGGAGCGCAAGCCAGGATCACAAAATGAGCAACAATCACGAGGTCGAGAACAACGACATCTCCCGCCGGGAGTTTCTTCAACGCGGAACGGCGGGCGTTGTCGGGCTCGGAGTAGGCGGCAGTGGCAGGCTCGCGGCGTCTGACAGCGGCGCGCGTTGCGGTTCTGTCATCCTGCTCTGGATGCAGGGCGGGGTGTCGCACCTGGATACGTTCGATCCGAAGCCGGATGCGCCAGCCGATATCCGCGGTCCATTCAAGGCCATCGGCACGAACGTTCCCGGCATTCAACTTTGCGAGCACCTGCCGCACATGGCGCGGATCGCTGACAAGATTGCGTTCATTCGCTCGATGCACCACACCGAAGGCGCGCACGAGCGCGGAATGAGCTACATGCTGAGCGGTTGCAAACCCCTGCCAGGCATCAGCCGCCCCAGCCTTGGCGCAGTCATCTCCAAGACATTCGGCTCATCGGGATCTGTGCCATGTTGCGTTAATGTGTCTGGTGACGGTGTTTTTCAACGCGGCTCATGCGCCGCGTTCGACCTGAACAAAGAGCCGGAAAGAGTGCGGGAGGCTTACGGCAACACGGGCCTCGGTCGAAAGTGTTTGGCCGCCCGGCGGCTCGTGGAGGCTGGAGCACGTTTCGTCTCGGTTGAAGAGGTTGGTTGGGACCATCATTTTCAGGCATTCGGCGCGTTGAAATACCGGCTGCCGATGTTAGACCGGGCTGTAAGCGCACTGATCGGCGACCTTGCTGGACGCGGTCAGTTCGACAGAACGATGGTGGTGTTCGCCACAGAGTTTGGCCGTTCACCGCGAATCAATAATGAATCAGGACGCGAGCATCATCAGGGCGTGTTCTCGTGCTTCCTTGCGGGTGGCGGCGTTCGGGGCGGGCAGGCCATCGGCGCTTCTGACCGGCGCGGAGAATCACCCGCCGGTCGTCCGGTGACGCCGGAAGATTTGTTTTGCACCATTTATGCGCAGATCGGTGTTGGCAACCGCACGCCGCATGTGGCGTCGACCGCTGGATTACCGGGTGCGGTTCTTGAAACCGGCCATGTTATTCACGAGTTGGTCTGAGTCGTTGGATGGGATGAGAATTTTCTGAGGGCCATCGCAACAGGGGCGCAGGGCGTTTCCGTGTTTTTCGCGTGCATTGCTTGACGTGGTAGAAAAAGCACAGTATCAAGCCATGCTTTAATGAAATTGAATCCAAGCAGTCTGGCATGAATAGCATTCGCAAGGTCTTTGGAACAACCGTTGGCAGGAAGTGCGTGATGGCCGTCACGGGCTTGTTCATGTTCGTGTTTGTCGTCGTTCACATGGCGGGCAACCTGCAGGTGTTCCTGGGACATCATATCATCAATCGCTACGCTGACTTTCTCAAAACGAACCTTGAGATACTCTGGCCGATGCGGCTCTGCATGGTCGTCGCAGGTGTTTTTCATGTTTACACCGCCATCACGTTGACTTTGGAGAACCGCGCCAAGCGCCAGATCGGCTATGAGGTGAAGGAGTTGGTCGGCGCCACGCTCGCCTCGCGCACGATGTTTATCAGCGGGTCGATTATTTTCTGTTTCATCGTTTATCACTTGCTGCATTTCACTCTGGGCGTGACCAACCCCGTTTTTCTGACGTTCCGGGATGACCGTGGCTGGTATGACGTGCATCGGATGATAGTCACAGCCATGTCCAACGGATGGGTCGTCGCAACCTACGTGGTGGGAGTCGGGGCGCTGTGCTTTCATCTCAGTCACGCTCTGCGGGCCATGTGCCAGTCGCTCGGGTGGCGGTATGAAACCTACGCGAGCCGGATTGACAGGACGGCGGTGGTGGCGGCGGCGGTGATGTTTCTCGGTTTTGCCGCAGTGCCTGTGGCTTTGTGGTTAGGAGCGGCAAGGTAACATGAATTTCAACGCGCACATTCCTCCTGGCCCGCTGACGCAGAAGTGGACCAACCACAAGCACGAGATCCGGCTTGTCAGCCCCGCCAATAAGCGCAAGTACGACATCATCGTGGTGGGCACAGGTTTGTCGGGCGCCTCTGCGGCCGCCACACTCGCGGAACTTGGCTACAACGTCAAATCGTTCTGCATTCAGGACAGCGCCCGTCGCGCGCACAGCGTGGCAGCGCAGGGTGGCATCAATGCGGCCAAGAACTACCGCAACGACGGTGACAACATTTACCGGTTGTTCTACGACACGCTCAAGGGCGGCGACTTCCGCGCGCGCGAGGCAAACGTCTATCGCATGGCGGAGGTCAGTGTGAACGTGATTGACCACGCAGTGGCCCAAGGGGTGCCGTTTGCCCGCGAATACAGCGGCTATCTGGCAACGCGTTCCTTTGGCGGCGCGCAGGTGTCGCGAACGTTCTACGCGCGTGGCCAGACGGGGCAGCAATTGCTGTTGGGAGCGTATCAGGCGCTGTCGCACCAGGTCAGCCTGGGTGCGGTGAAGATGTTCCCGCGTCACGAAATGTTGGAACTGATCGTCGTCAACGGTCATGCGAAAGGCATTGTGGTTCGGGATTTGGTGAGCGGAAGGATTTCCTCCGTCATGGCGGACGCCGTGGTGCTGGCGACCGGCGGATACTCCAACGCTTTCTATCTGTCCACGTCCGGCGGCGCGTCCAATGCGACTGCCATCTGGCGCGCGCACCGGAAGGGCGCGTTGTTCGCGAACCCGTGCTTCACGCAAATCCATCCGACCTGCATCCCCGTTTCGGGCGACTACCAGTCCAAGCTGACATTGATGTCCGAGTCTCTGCGGAATGACGGCCGCGTGTGGGTGCCGAAGAAAGGCGGCGACAACCGCGCGCCGCGGGACATCCCCGAAGGCGAGCGCGATTATTATTTGGAGCGGACTTACCCAGCCTACGGGAATCTTGTCCCGCGCGACATTGCCAGTCGCGCTGCAAAACGTGTGTGCGACGAAGGTCGCGGCGTGGGACCTGGCGGGCTGGGTGTGTTCCTGGACTTTCGCGATGCGGTCGCGCGGCTGGGCAAGGAGATCGTGGAGGAGCGTTACGGGAATCTCTTCGAGATGTATCGGGAAATCACCGCCGACGACGCTTACGAAACGCCGATGCGAATCTATCCCGCTGTCCACTACACGATGGGTGGCCTCTGGGTGGACTACAACCTGATGAGCAATCTGCCCGGCTTGTTCGTTATCGGTGAGGCCAACTTCTCCGACCACGGCGCGAACCGTCTTGGCGCGAGCGGATTGATGCAGGGCCTGGGCGACGGGTATTTTATCCTGCCCTATACCATCGGAGACTATCTGGCCTGCAACGAAGTGCGTCGGCCCTCATCGGACGTGGCCGAGGCGAAACAGGCGGAGCAGGGGACGGTGGAGCGTCTCAACAAGCTGCTGACCATTCGCGGCAAACGCACGCCCGTGGAGTTTCACAAGCAACTCGGCAGGATTCTGTGGAACAACTGCG
Source organism: Verrucomicrobiota bacterium (assembly GCA_016235595.1). GTDB lineage: Bacteria > Verrucomicrobiota > Verrucomicrobiia > CAIQCK01 > CAIQCK01 > CAIQCK01. The sequence goes on along the minus strand of JACRJX010000002.1, from coordinate 39,853 downwards.
GCATGGCGCGCCAGGAGACCGGCCTGAAAAAAGCCATCGTGGAGATTGCCGAACTCCGCCACGAGTTCTGGCAGAATGTCCTCGTGCCCGGTTCGCACGATGACCTTAATATGGCGCTCGAGCGCGCGGGCCGCGTAGCGGACTTTCTGGAACTGGGTGAGTTGTTGTGCCGCGATGCGCTCTCCCGTGCCGAGTCGTGCGGCTGCCATTTCCGACAGGAATTCCAAACGCCGGAAGGCGAGTGCCTGCGCAACGACGCCGAGCACGCCTACGTTGCAGCGTGGGAATTTGCCGGTTCCGACAAGCCGGCGCAACTCCACAAAGAGCTTCTGGTCTATGAGGAAGCGCACATGGCGCAAAGGAGTTACAAGTGAAGAACGTCACCCTTCGAGTCTGGCGCCAGAAGAATGCGGGAAGTCAGGGGCGATTCGTCGAGTATGAGGTGAAGGACGCCAGTGACCGCATGTCGTTCCTGGAGATGCTCGACGTCCTCAACGAGAGGCTCGTCAAACAGGGTGAAGAGCCGATTGCGTTCGACAGCGATTGCCGCGAGGGCATCTGCGGCGCGTGTTCCTGCGTCATCAATGGCAAGGCCCATGGCCCCGAAAAGAGGGTGACCACCTGCCAGACTTACATGCGCAGCTTCAAGGACGGCGAGGTCATCACCGTCGAGCCGTTTCGCGCGAAGGCGTTTCCGCTGATCAAAGACCTCGTCGTGGATCGTAGTGCGCTTGATCTCATCATTCAGGCTGGCGGCTACATATCGGTCAATGCGGGTTCCGCGCCCGAAGCAAACACGGTGCAGTTGCGAAAATACCACTCCGATCTGGCGATGGACGCCGCGTCCTGCATCGGTTGCGGCGCGTGCGTCGCCTCGTGCAAGAACGCATCGGCCAGCCTCTTTGTTGCGGCCAAGGTTGCGCATTTGAACCTTCTGCCGCAGGGCGCGCCGGAAAAGGACCCGCGAGTGCTCGGGATGGTGCAAGCGATGGACGAAGCCGGTTTTGGCGCATGCACGGCCACCGGTTCGTGCGAGGCCGTCTGCCCCAAGGGCATCTCCATGAGTTTCATCTCCCGCATGAACACTGACTTCATCACCGCAGGCCTGAAACTGCGCGTTCATGCCCCGCGCGTTTGATGCCCGCAACCTGTTGTCTTCGCTTGTCACAGTCTTGCGTCAAGGGCGGTTCGCCGTAAGATGATTCGCGCGATGACTACGCTTGCACAAACCGCACGCCGTCTGCCGATCTGGGCGTTGCACGACTCGCTCCGCGCCGCCTGGCGGCAGCATAACCGTTTGGTCGTCATTGCGCCGACAGGCTCCGGCAAGACAACGCAGGTCTGCCAGATGCTGCACGAAGATGGCCGCGTCGGCGACAGGCGGATCATCGTGCTTCAACCGCGGCGCGTTGCGACTCGCAGCGTTGCCGCGCGCGTCGCGGCGGAGCGCGGCGTGGCGCTGGGCGGAGAGGTCGGCTACCTGATCCGGTTCGACGACCGCGCGTCGGCGGAGACACGCATCCTGTTCATGACTGAAGGCGTGTTGCTGCGGCAGCTTCAAGACGAACCCGATCTTGCTTCAGTTGGCGCGATTCTATTCGATGAGTTCCACGAGAGGAATCTGTTCAGCGACGTTGCGCTCGGTTTGGCGAAACAGCTGCAAGCATCGCAGCGGCCTGACCTTTTGCTGATGGTGATGTCTGCGACACTCGACGCCGAGCCCGTGGCCGCGTATCTCGGTGGCTGCCCGGTGCTGCGTTCCGAGGGGCGCTCGTTTCCGGTTGACATCCGCCACATTGACGCCCCTGACCGCCGCCCGCCGCAAGAGATTGCCGCGGACGAGGTCGACCGCATTCTCCTCAGCGGCAAGCCCGGTGACATTCTGGTGTTCATGCCGGGCGTCTGGGAGATTCAGCAAACCCTCAGCGCCATTCGCAACATCCGCTCGCGCGAACGATTGACCCTGCTGCCGCTCTACGGCGAACTGCCGCCGGAAGACCAGGATCGCGTCTTCCAGCCGTCGGAATCACGCAAGGTCATCGTTGCCACCAACGTCGCCGAAACATCCGTCACCATTGACGGTGTGCGCTTCGTGGTGGACAGCGGCTTGGCGCGCATCAATCGCTACGATGCGGCGCTCGGCATCAGTGCGTTGCGCATCGAGCCGATCAGCCACGCCTCTGCGGACCAGCGCGCGGGACGCGCCGGACGCACTGCGCCGGGCGAGTGCCGTCGGCTCTGGACGCTGGTCAACCACAAGGATCGCCCCGTGACCAATACGCCGGAGATCCATCGCACGGATCTCGCGAGCGTCGTCCTGCTGCTTTGCTCACTCGGTGTGCGCGACATCGCCAACTTCGACCTGCCGGACAAAATGGACTGCACCGCCGTCCAAGCCGCGCTGGAGATGCTCGAACGGCTGGGCGCGATTGAAACCGCGCCGCCCATAGGCGCTGACGCAACACGCGTTTCACCTCCTGAAGTCATCGGCGTCAGTGGAATCACCGACATTGGCCGTCGCATGATCCGCCTTCCCGTGCATCCGCGTTACGCGCGGATGCTGGTGGAAGCTGCGAAACGCGGCTGTGTGAAGACGGTTGCGCTCTGGGCCGCGCTCGTCAGCGGTCGCGATATGATGGTCCGCTCGAAGGATGAATCCGCCAAGGAGATGCTGGAGCTGTTCCAGACCAACGACAACTCCGACTTCTTCACCCTTGTGCGCGCGTTCAACTGGGCCAAGCAGCGCAACTTCAGTCTCGACGCCTGCCGCCACGCCGGCATCCATGCGCTTACGGCTGCCAACGTCGAGGACACCTACGAGCAACTCCTTGACCTCTGTGAAAAGGCCGGCATCCGCGGTGAAGACGCAAAGTTCTCCGATGACGACCTCCTGAAATGCGTGCTTGCAGGCTTCGCGGACCACCTCGCGCGCCGTGTGGACAAGGGGACGCTCGATTGTGTCGTGGCTGGCGGCCGTTCAGGCACGTTGATGCGCGAGAGCGTCGTGCAGAAGTCCGACTTGCTCGTGGCTGCTGAAATCCGTCAGATCGTCACGCGTGAGCACAAGCAATTGACCCTGCTCGGCCTCGCCAGCGAGGTAAAACTGGAATGGTTGCGCGAGTTGATACCCGGCCAGCTCGTCGAGAAGACGGAGCATCTTTACGACCGCGCCCAACGCCGCGTCGCCTGCGTGCGATTGCTGCGTTACCGCGATCTGATTCTCGACCACTCACACCAGAACTGCACGCATCCGAAGGAAGCGGCGGCAGCGCTGGCGAAGGAGTTTCTTAACGACGAGATTGAGCTTCCGCACTGGAATCATGAACTGAAGCAATGGCTGGCCCGAGTGCGCCTCGTGGCGCGAGCATTCCCTGAACTGGAACTGTCCGCCTTTGATAGCGCGACGACACTCGAATGCCTCAGCCGTGCGCTCAGCGGCACGCTACTCTACAAGGAGGCCAAGGATCGGCCGTTGCTGCCGGCGTTCCGCGACAGGCTCACCGTCGTGCAGCGCGACTTCGTCAATGACCTCGCCCCGGAAGTTGTCACGCTCTCCAACGGCAAGCGCTTGAAGCTTGTCTATGCCGCCGACGACGCCCCGCCCGCCATCACCGTCAAGCTGCACGAGATTTTCGGCGTTAAAGAACATCCGCGCATCTGCGACGGCAAGCTGCCCGTGTGTGTCCAACTAACCGCACCCGATGGCAAACGGCTCGAAACGACGCAAGACTTGGAAGGGTTCTGGAAAACGGTTTATCCGCAGCTCAAGCGGAACGCACTGACGAAATACAAAGGCGTAGCGTGGTTGTGAGAGGCATAATCAGTTGCTGCGTGGCATGAGTCATGGATCGGCCGACGTGTGATGGCGGCATCGGAGATTCTCCGATGTTGAAATAGGGTATTCCCCTATGTTGACGGTTGTTGCTTCCCGTGAGAGCATCTGCAGCAGTGTCGCCATCCCTACTAAAGGAGCCGAGATAGCATGGATAAGTTGTATTTTCTTACAGGACCTCTCCAAGGTGCGACCGCGGAATTAATCGGAGAGGAAATTACCATTGGCCGAGCCTCGGATAACGGTATTTGTATTGATGATGAATCTGTATCGGATCACCACGCGGTCATCAATCGTCAGAATAGGGAATGCATTCTGCGAGACCTCCAATCTGCGAAGGGCACGACCGTCCAAGGAAAAAAAGTCATTCTGGTAACGCTTGAAGACAGTAACAGGATCGCTTTCGGATCAGTGGAAGCGGAGTTTACAACAACCGAGGTGAAACTGCATCTTCCTAACACGGCGGTTCTCCCTCCACCTCCGCAACAGATAACCTGGCCGCAACACAGAGTATCCAGCCCCAAAGCCGAGGGGTCACGGCTCAAATCTGCCGTGCTCACACTCGTGCAATTGGTCGCGTTGGTCGCGTTGGCTGGCGGCGGCTATTTCGCGTATCAAACATTGAGGAACGTGAACCCGCCTGTCGACACGCCCGTCGCTGACAGTGCAAAGACGGCTCCGTTAGCGGAGACATCGCGCGCGCAAGTTCTAGGCATCGCTACAGCCCCGGCGCTTCCACCCGTGTCCCTGTCCAATACGGTGGCCGCGCCTGCCACGCCGCCAGCCACAGCGCCCGCGCCTATTGCCGCTGCTGCTCCAACATCAGCCGCAACACCGCCGCCGGTCACAACGCCAGCCCCCACGCTCGTGCCGTCTGTCTCGTCGAATGTACCGATCCAACAAGCCAAGTTGAACTCCGTAGCCAGCGCTGAAATGGTGCCAGCAAATAGCGTCTTGTGGCAGCGTGCTATCAACCTAATGCCGCTGATCAATCCGGCAATAGACAGTGTCAAGGGCAAGTGGAGTTTGCGCGCCGGCACGTTGGTTGCAGAACCGGAACAATTCTCGCGGATTCAAATCCCTTTTGAGACGCCGGAGGAATATGACTTTCGAATCGTTTTTAACCGCCTCAGCGGCGAGGATGAAGTCAGTCAGTATTTCTCACAAACAGGCAGGATGGCCATGTGGCAAATGGGGGCTATCAAGAACACACTCTTTGGCTTCCAACTGGTTGGCGGGATTGGAACGCTTGGCGGCAACCGGACCACCGTCCGCAGCGAAAGCTGCCTCAGAACCGGACAGAGAACCTCAGTCCTCGCAGTCCGGAAAACCGGTGTGAAAGCTTACTTGGACGGCAAGCTCATTTCAGAATGGTCCACAGACTTCAGCGATGCCAGTCTGGATGATCGTTACTGGACCATGCCCGACAAGCGACTCGTGGGACTTGCCGCTCACAAGAACAACGTCGTTTTTTACCGAATTGAACTTCTGGAGATCACGGGCAAGGGCAAACCTACGAGAGGTGGGATGCCAGCAGGAATTGCGACTGCTCTCGTGCGGGGTGGCGCGCCGGTCTTTCCTAATCAGCAGCAACAACCGGCGGCCGTTTCGCTCCCCCCTGGAAGGCCGCTGGTTTGTCCAGTTCAATTGGTCCTAGCGAGAGCGGTGAACAGTAACAAGAACCTGGCTCTCGGTGCCGGCAACAGGGCCACCTACCATCAAACTCGATCGTTGACGATCTTTATCCGAAACACTTCGCGAGAACCCGTCTCTGGTATTGCCGTTCGCTGGGGCATTGTGAGGGCCGACATGCGTGGGGGGCGAGAAACCGCTTACGGGACGGAAGAGATTATCGATCTCAAACCGCTTGAAACGAAGACCATCGAAACGGCCTCGATCAGTGCCAATGGAAGGCGATGGAATTATCGGGCGCCCGAAGGACAGAAAATTTGCGGCCATGCGGTGCAGGTGCGAGTGGGCGGGCAGGTTATTGGTGAGGAATTCTCACCAGCGTCCGTCAAGGCCGCTTTCGAGAAACTCCAGCCTGTTGCAGCGGGCCAATAAAAGTTGGTTGGGGCCGCCGCGCTGTAGCTGAGATGACCGAAACGGCGCGAAGGTGACTGTGTGTGCACTCGAAATGCGCATACTAATCCGTTTCATCCGAATTGGAGTAGCTCCTATTACCATGGCAGCTAGCCTTGAAATCCGATCCGCCGGCTGCGTCCCCACAACTGTAGCAGCCGGCATTCATCTGCTGGCGGTATCGACAAGATGCGGCAAAACCGCTTGTCAGGCGTGAGATGGTTGTCGTCACCGACTCCAGACTTGTCCGCCGAAAGAGGGCGCGCTACCGTGGTATAGATATGAACGATACACTTCCAAGGTTCTTTCGGTTAAAGCAGCTTTTTGATGCGCCAAGCATCGGCGACCCGGCGGCGGCTGTGCGTGAGGCGATGGCCGCGTTGCCGGCATCCAAGGCCATCCGACCCGGCATGACGGTGGCGGTGGGGGCGGGCAGCCGCGGCATTACCAACTACGACGTTATTGTCCGCACGGTTTGCGACGAGTTGAAGAAGCTCGGCGCGAAGGTATTCATTGTGCCCGCGATGGGCAGCCACGGCGGCGCGACGGACGCGGGCCAGATCGACGTGCTTGCGCACTACGGCATCACCGAGGCGGCCATGGGCGTGCCGATCAAGAGCAGCATGGAGGTCGTCGAACTGGGCCGTGACCCGGAGTTGGGGTTCATTGTTTATCAGGACAAGAACGCGCGTGGCGCGGACGCCATCGTGCTGGTCAATCGCATCAAGCCTCATACAGATTTCCACGGGCCGATTGAGAGTGGATTGATGAAGATGGCCACGATCGGTCTCGGCAAGCAGAAGGGCGCCCACCAGTTCCACCAGGCCAGCGCGCGGATGAGTCATGCGAAGGCGTTGGTGGCCGTGGCGCGCGAGGTGCTCAAGCTCAGCAAGATCGCGTTCGGCGTCGGCATCATCGAAAACCAGTTTCACAAGACTGCGCGCATCGTGGCGGTGCCGACGCCGACGATGGAACAGGAGGAGCTTGAACTGTTGAAGCTTGCGCGGTCGCTGTTGCCGCGCCTGCCGTTCGACGAGGTGGACCTGTTGATCGTGGACGAAATGGGCAAGAACTTCAGCGGCACTGGCATGGACACTAACGTCATTCGGCGCGAGATAGACGGGAGTTTTCTTAAGCCCAGCCCGAACGCCGCGCGCCGCCTCTACGTGCGGTCGCTGCATCCCGACAGCTACGGTAACGCCGCCGGCATCGGCATGGCCGACTTCATCCATGACCGGCTCTACAAGGCCGTGGACACGAAGGCGACGTGGGTGAACACGATCACAGCGTTAACGCCGGTGAACGCGAGGATGCCGATGCACCTGCCGACTGACCGCGAAGCACTGGAGGTGGCGCTGGCCACGAGTGGCTTGCCCGACACTCGGAAGGTAAAGGCGCTCTGGATCAAGAACACCCTGAGCTGCGAGACCGTACTGGCGTCGGAGGCCTATCTGGAAGAACTGAGCCGCCGCTCCGACCTGCGCAAGCAGACGGAGCCTGCGCCGCTGGCGTTTGACGCGCAGGGCGACTTCGTGCCGGTGTTTTAGAGTGCCGAACGGAGGCGACGTCCTCAGGCACGACTGGCCGAGGATTCGAAGTGCAAGAATGGCAACAGCTTTTCCGTGCAAGCACCGGCGTCTACGATTATCCCATCCGACTTGCGGCCCAAGTGGCTGTATCGACGGTCAGGGATTTCATTCAATCGCCTACCGCCCTCCGCGAGATTATTTTTTGCTGTTTCTCATTCGACGATCTCAAAGTCTATGGAGAACTGCTCGCCAAGAGTTGAATGGGAGGGGCAAAAAAAATGCGAAAATTGTGCTTGATTGGGGTCGGGGGCTATGCGTATTTTCCGCCCTCCTCTCCAAACTTTTCACATGGATGTGTTGTTTTGGTGAGGGTGGGCAAGGCAGTTGGCAAGGAAGAAGAACAAGGAGCCTGGCCGATTGCGATGTAGCTGGCAACGAGTCCGAGTAGCAGTAGGACGGAAGGCGTAGCCCGTTGCTGGTCTGACGTGACCATGTCGGAGAGGATGTTGGGGCCGACCGGGTGCGAGGTGGTGTAATGCGGTTCAGACGTAGTGCGGTCGTTTTGTTGAGTGTTTTCCTTGCGTGTCTGGGATCGGAGCGGATAGCGGACACAGCCACATCGGTGGGATCTTGGATGACTGTGACCGCTTACTGTTCCTGCTCCAAGTGCTGTGGGCGGCATGCCGCAGGCTATTTCGCCAGCGGCGAGAAGGCGTATTGGGGGGGCATCGCGGCCGATTGGCGATTGCTGCCTGTGGGAACCAAAGTCGAGATCCAAGGATTCATCGGGACCTTTCAGGTCGAAGACACCGGCCGTGTGATCAGAGGCGCACGGTTGGACATCTGGATGCCGACTCACGACGAGGCGAAGGAGTTTGGCTGCCAGAGACTTTGGGTGGCAAGGAACAATCAATAAGATGTGAGCAGAGCAGGATGCCCGCAGATTGTGCGGCTCGATGCTCGAAGGGCTTCGTTTACCTTTGGCACGGCTTCGATTAGACTGTGGGCATTGTGCGCGTGTTTTCGCATCCAATCCAATGTCTGCTGGCAACGGTGGCCGTGACGGCACTGGCGGCAGAACCTGCGCCAAAGTTTGCGCCAGGCAAGCCTGCGGCTGTGGAGGAGCGGGCAACCAAGTCTCCAACACAGACGTTCTTGTTGAAAACCGATCCAGACCTTGACGCGTTGATGGCACAGGGCAATCAGTTTGCCGCAGCGGGTCAGCACAGCGCGGCGATTGAGGTTTTTCAGGGGTTGATCGAGAAGGCCGAAGACCGCGTCGTGGCTGCGACAACCGAAAGCGGGGCGGACGAGTCAACGCGCCTGTTCCTGCCGGCGACCGACGCGGCGCGGCGGGCATTGCTGGCGGGATCGAAGGGACTGCGCGCGGAATACGCGGCTCGGTTTGAGGGACAAGCGACGGTCGAAGTGGACGCGGCGCTCGCCGCCAATGACATGCCGAGCCTGGTGCGAATTGCCGGCAGATTTCCAGCCACGGTTGCTGCGCAACGCGCCCGATGGTGCTGCGGCGTGTTGTTGGCGGACGCAGGTGATTTTGCGTCCGCATCGGCGGCGTGGCGCGAGTTTCTTGCGCTCCAGCCTGTGATGGGTGATGCCGGCGCGGATCTGCCGTTGATGCTGTCGCAGCAGGCGTTGGCGCTGGCTCGATGTGATCAACTGGCCGCAGCGCGCAGAATACTGGCCCGGTTGGAAAAAGAATTTCCCACGGCGCGTCGAATCATCGGTGGCTCGGAGCAGAGTGTGCGCGAATTCACGCGGCGAGCACTGGTGGCGTTGGTGACGGCGCCGAACGATGCGGCGCTGCCAAAAGCTTTCGCGCCGACACCGCAGTGGCGGGTACAGACCGATGACGAAATGGCGCCGTTCGCGTGCGTCAGCGATGGTCGCGTGTTCGTGCGGACACTGAAGAACATTGCCTGCCTGGAGAACGGGACCGGCAAACGCCTGTGGGAAATGCCCGCGCCAATGCAAGAATCAGCCGGGTCGTCGTCGCGCGTTCATATCGGGGTCAGGGCATCAGAGCGCGAGGTGGTGGGACAGCAACGATTTGTGGTCGCTGCGACGCCTGAGATGGTTTGTTTCGTGGAGAACTCGACGTCTGGCGGCGCGGCCAACACCGAAAGGAAGGGCTTCGTTGTCCTTGGGGGGCCGGTTCCCGTCCTGCCCGACGCGAACAGGTTTGCCGGCAGCAGTCGGCTCACAGCCCGCGACGCACGCAGCGGCAGATTGCGGTGGCGGGTTGGGCAGGGCGAGGGGCGGGACGAATTCACGCGGGTCGCGCGTTGGATCAGTCCCCCGACGATCATGGGTGATCGGGTGTTTGTGATTGCGCTGCATATCCAATCCTATCACCTCGTGTGCCTTGATGTGGCTGACGGGAGAAAGCTGTGGCACCGGCTGATTTCACATCGGCTGGAAGGGAACTTGAGTTGGCAAGGTGGGGTGGAGATGACGAGCGCGAGCGCACTGAGGGTGACGGCGGGACGTGTTTTGTGCCTGACGAACGGAGGCGTGTTTGCGTGCTTCGACCAACTCACGGGCGAACCCTGCTGGTTCTGTCAATACACCGCACTCGTGATTTCAGGAGTCAACGTCATGCCACCAGCGCGGCTGGGACCCGTGAATCCGATTCTGACTCACGAACGAGTTGCGATCATCTTGCCTGCCGACACGGACCAGGTGATGGCTTTCGACATCGTCACCGGCCGGCTGCTATGGCGGCAGGCGCGCGAGCAACAGCGGTTTCTGGTGGGCATCGCAGGGGAGGAGGCGAATGCCAGATCGCTCGTGGTGCTTGGCGGCAGCAGCGCTGCCGCGCGGACGCTGGAGGACGGCAGTCCGGTATGGAGCAAATTGATGGACGCGAATGCGGGCCGTCCGGTGTTGTGTCACGGAAGGCTTTACACACTTACGAAAGGCCGGGGCGTGGTGCAACTCGACGCACAGAGCGGGCGGGAGGTTTGCACATCACTGATTTCGGCGGGTGAATTACGTCACCTCGGTGACGGGGGCGGGTCGCTAATGGCGATGGGCAGCCGTTCAGTGGCGATGCTGCGCAGCTTTGACGATGCGATCGCGGACATAACGCGCCGCGTGGAGTCGGCGCCAGAGGATCCGCGCCGGTGGCGGGAGCGCGGCGAATTGAATTTGCGGTCGGCGCGAGTGCCGGAGGCGATTGAGGATCTGACAAGGGCGCGCGCTCTGCAACAGAAGGCGAACGCCGATCACTCGGAGACGGATGCGCTGTTATTCCGGTGTCATATAGAAATGGCGATACGCGATTCCGGCAGGTCACCGGCGTGGTTGGATCGCGCGGCAATGTACGCGACCACGACGGCTGCGCGGAGCGAGCGTTTGCTGCGGATTGCGGACGCGTATGAGGCGCAAGGGAATAAGATGATGGCGCGCGAGGCGCTTCAGCAGATTCTGGATCATGAGACGGGTGTGTGGCTGGAGGTGCTGGGGACCACCGAGTTGGCTGGCGGACGTATATGGAGCCGATCGCTGGCAGCACAACGATTGGAGCGGCTGGCAGAGACGCAAGGCCGCAGGGCGACGACTCGCGCTGAGACGGCCGCGCGCCGGCGGTTGGCCACGGCTGCCAAGCAAGGCAATCTGCGTGAGCTGACGGAAATCATTACGTCGTATCCGGTTGGCGAGACACATGAGCAGGCGTGGATGACACTTGCGGCGCGACAGTTTGCGGCGCGGGCGTTTGACGAAGCAGCAGAAACGCTCCTGTGGTTCCTGCGGGCGGAGCCGAAAGCGGCACGGCGTGGGGATGCGGCGCTCGGTGTGACGTTGGCGGGCATTCGCTCGGCTCGCAGCGGACTGGCGAGACACGGACTGGCGTTGATGGAGACTCTGGCACCGAACACGAGGCTTGCTTTTGGTGGTGTCAGTGGCACAGCGGCGGCACTGCGACAAACGTTGCTGCATGAGGTGTCGCCTGCGCCGACGATGCGTGAAGCGGGGCAGGGAAATGAGGGAAATCGCAAGGGAGGCCGGGAAATTGGGTTGCTGCCGGGCGCGGATGATCTGGGGGGCGGACGGCTGTTCATGGAGGATCGCAGGCTTGTGCGCGTTGGACCGGACGGAACGCGAGTAATGTGGAGTTCGACTGAGGTGATGGAAAAACGAGTCGGGTTGGATTCGTCACCAGCGGCGGCAATATTGTTGGACACGGTGCTGCTGTTCTGCGGCGGTCAGGCGACGGCGCTGGATGCCGATACAGGCAAGCTGCTTTGGCAGGAACGTGGCCTGCGACATGAAGGTCTGTCTGACGCCAGCCGGAGCGAAGCACTGCAGAGGGCGGTAGCGCTGATCGGCGCGTCAAGGCGTTCGATGCAGGCGGCGTGGCGGATGGCGTTCGTGGTTGGGAATCAACTCTTTCGTGTGAAGACAACCGGGGAGATAGCGTCGTTGTCGCCACGCACTGCAAAAACGGTCTGGCAGGTTCAATTGCCGGAAGTGGGGAGTGTTTGGGCCGCCGCAACGATGCGCGAATCGGGTGGCTATGTTGCATTGGCAGGGGGCGGCGGCGGGAGCGCGACGGAATTCCGTGTGGCAGTGTTGGACGTACGGCGCGGTCGATTACTTGCGGTGTGGGATGTGCCGAAGGAGCGACCTGATTTCTCACTGACTGCAGACGGGCGCGTGCAACTGGCTATCAGCGAAGATGCGGGAAGCGCTGGGCGGAAGTAACCTGCCGCCAGAAGAAAAGGGACAGGTCTCGATTTGCTATGGCGAGGCAGGCTGGACCTGGATGCGGACTTTGAATTCGCCGTTGCCGTAGGAGCTACCACTGTCGTGTGTGGCGACGCCGAGGAACAACTCGCCGTCAGTCTCGACCTTGTCGTTGTACCGCTCACCGACCTTGAACATCGGGCCGCTGGCGCTGAAGCGGCCAAGCAGCGAGCCGGTCTGGAAGTTCTCGTTCCACGCGCCGTAGTTCGAACTGCCTTCCGGAGTAAACTGGGTGCCGCCGTAGTTGCGATAGCTGACCGTGCCGCTGGCATTGATGACGAGGCGATCGCCGCGTTTCACTCGCACACCGGTGGCAATCATTCGACCGGCGGTGGCGCGGGCGGGGACGGAAACGGTGCGGGAGATCTTCTGCGGCTCGGCCAGCGACATGACCGCGAGATCCTTTTTTGCCACCTTGAGCGGGCCGAACTTGGTGCCGATGGACAGTGTCTCAAACTTCACCGCGCCCACAATTGTAAACGTGGGTGTTGTCACCTCGTCGTCTTCACACGGAACATCAGCCTCATCATCCAACACGCCCATCTCGTCAATGAGCTTGTTGGCGCGCTCTTTCACCTCTTGGTCTTCAGAGAATGACGCCTTGCGGAGTTCCGTATAGGCAGTCCGGCCAAGCTTGGCCAGTTCAACCGTGGCGGTGTCACGCGCGGCGAAGTCTTTGCTGCCGAGGTCGGTGACGAGCTTGTCTATCCGGGTCTTCAGATCGCGATCGGATTTCTTGCCGATGCGAATCTTCACCACATCGTCGAGCGGGACGGTCAGCGAACCGTAAACCGTTGTGACCTCGACGTTCTTGATTTCCAGCTTGCCCACAATCTGCGTGCCATCGCGTAACGTGAAATGCGCGGCGTCGGTGCGCTTTGTGGCAGTAGTGGAGGCGGCAGGCGCAGCGGCGTGAGCAGAGCAACTGAAGCCAACAAGGATCGCCGCCAACAAGGTGGAAGAGAGAAACGCATTCATCGACGCCATCATAGCGGTGGAATGGCGCAAATCAAGCGAGCTTCTGACTGACTTCTGCAGGGGACCTCATGGTTTGTCACTCCTGGAACCATGAGTGGATGGGATCGGTCTTACTACTGCGGGGAGGGGGGGGGGCTATAAAAATCCGCCGGTGTAACCGGTCGAAAAGATTGAAAAGGGTCAGATAAGACCCTACGGGTGCGGTTCAGAAAAGGGTGGTGTAACGCCGGCGGGAGGCAAGCGAATGAACCACGTAAGGTCGATGTCGTTTTCGATCAACAAGCCAAGTGACGCCGCAGCCTCACATACGGCCGGCTTGACCCCCTCCAGGGGATAAGCACTGCGGCCAAAGTCGTGGCCGCTCAGCAACCCACCAGGCTTCAGCTTCGGCAGCCATGCCTTGATGTCATCCCGGCAGCCTTCATAAGAGTGGTCCGCGTCGATGAACACGAAGTCCAGTCTCCCATCTGGGACCTGCCGCGCAGCATCGGCGGAGGGTGCGCGGATGACCCGCCGGCGGTCCGCGGCGAATGATGTGGCGTCCATCGCGCGTGCATAGAAGCGGTCCCAATCCGAATCAGGCCGGGTATAGAACTTTGGGTCCGTGCGTACACAGGGCGTGTCCCTTCCAACCGGCCCCCAGCGATCTATGAGAGTGTAATGCAGCTCCCGATGCGCCCGGAACATTTGAGCGGCCATCTGCCCCAGATTAACGCCTACCTCGGCCCCGCAGATCGGGCCGGCGGGCAATCGCTTCAGAAGAGCGGTCACGCGGCCGTAAACGCGCTCAGGCTGCAATTCAATGACGACCATGCCTCGAACCGTAGGCAGATAATAAGCTTTGATGATGATGCGGCTGTATTTCACCACAAAGGCGTTCACCGCTTTATGCACGCCGCCGCAGAGATCGTAGTCATCGACCACAATCACGCGCGTGCGACCGATCGCGAGCTGAAGATCATGGGCGCAACCTGTAGCGGAGTGGTCCCCATCGATATGAATCAGGTCAAAGTTGCGGTCTAGGGCTTTGAGCGCCTGGCTGTCCACCGCGCGAAAATCCAAGACCACGCTGCTGGACACAAATCGTGTGATGGTGTCCTTTGCCTTCGTGAGTGACCCCGCGACATATTGTTGGTTGTCGATCCCCTGGGCATAGCTGACACGGCCGCTGCCGGCGATGATGGAGGCCAGTGAGTAGCCGAGTCGGACGCCGATCTCCAACACGGTGGTAGGCCGATAGTGATGGCCAAGCGCCCAATAGTATTCGTAGTAGCGTCCGGACCGGATGTAGCTGTGTTTTGGATCGTCGCGCTCAGAAAACACTTCAGAGTTCACCTGATCAAAGATCGTCTTCGGCACATCGAGGACTGGCGCTGCTGTGAATCCCGGAGTCATTGGCGCAATCGTTTTAACCACAGGCGGTGCCTTCGTTTGTGCGACGGTGGTTGGCGCACTGCCCGTTATTGCTGCTACGACATCTGCTGGTTTAATCATGTTCATGCACTCCGGTATTTGCTGCGCGCCGATCTGGACGGGACGTTTGCAGCCGTTCTTCGGGTCGAAATTGGACTGGCCGCATGGCCGTTTGCTGCACGGAAGCGCGCCCACATTGGCGAGCACTGTATGGCCGCGATATTGGATGTAGGCTACCGATTCCCGCCCGCCGGCGAGCACCACGCAGGGACGCGGATCTGGACCGCCTGGCTTCACGGGGATCGCCGCGGACAGGTGCATCGTGGACGTGATGGGGCATACGACGCCGTCCGAGTGGTAGATCAACCGGATCAGCCCCCGCACGTTGGTCTTGCCGACGTAGTTGATGACGCCCCGCAATGGCGGATGCCATCCAGCCTTGTCCCCAGCCTGCACGAACTGAATCTTCCCGGCCAGAGCATCCACCACGGCCTGATAATTCTCGGTGCCCCAGTTCTTGATCGGCACACCGGTCTTGGCTCCAGCGACCATCACCCAGTACCGTTTGCCATCCAGCCCGGCTGGCGGATTTGTGCGCTCGTCATTGCTCAGGTGAATGTCCCCGCGCAATTCGTCGGGTGTGATCTTGACTCCCAGCTTGGCTGCCAGGGACTCCGCGTAAGCCTGGATACAATGCTTCCCGCTGGTGACATGGCTGCGGAAATTCGGGCAGGCGTGATGCAGAAACGCCTTCACATGCGAAGCGCCGAGCTCCAGTTCCGTGACATAAGGATTGTTCTGAAGCACGTCCGCAGCGCCGTCCACGCCGGTGATCAGCAAGCCCGGATTCGACTTGTGGAGCGCGCGCAGCACGCCCGTAAACACGACCTGGTCTCCGAGGAAATGCGGGGCTTTCAGAATCAGCTTTTCTCCCGGCTTCTTGGTGTCATAAAGACCGGCGGTGCGCTCGGCGTTGACGTTAATATGTCCCCATTCGTCGAGTGCGAGCTTCACAGCGTCGTCAAAACTGACCTTATCGAAAGCCGTCAGACCGCTGTCCAGATTGCAGTTTTTGATGGTAAGCCCGGCCGCCTCGAAGATGGGCCGCACCTCGGTGAAACGCATCTGGAGTTTCCCATAGGTATCGTTGTTGCCGCTGATCGAGCCGCCGTTGCGGTCCTGGTCGAAGTGGTATTTCTGACCCTCCGACATTTTGAAGTCAGCACCAAGCAGGAAGATCCTCTTGATGCCCAGGTAATGCAACAGGCGGATGGCGACAAGCATCACACTGCGACCACTCCAGCCACCTGGCGGCGCGGGCGGTGGAGTCTTGCCTTTCTCCGTCTTCGGCGCGCCATCATTGCCCCAGCAGATCGTCGGCTCGGTGAGAAACGTCTTCGCGTTCCAACCACAATGCCGGTGATAGAACACTGTCGCCGGACACTGGCCGACCGCAGTGTCCATGTATGTCCAGGCATCGGAGTTGAACACGCGGCCGTTGACCTGTTTGATGGGACAGAACTTCAGGATGGTTGGGTCCAGGAAAATGCTGCGCAGGAAGTGATCCGGACCATCCACGAAAGTCCAGAGATTCGGACGGAATGTCCTCGGCGAGTTATTCAGCCCCATTGTCAGAATGCCTGGCTGCCGCAGTTTCGTGTGGTCCAGGGACGCAAATGACGGCCCGCCGCAGATCAGAAATGCGGAGCGGCCGTGGAAAAAACCGGCGAGGTCCAGCGGCTTGTTGGCGGCGGTATGGGTGAGCACAGGGGCGACCGAAGGCGAAGGACGGGAGACGGGAGTTTTTGCGGCGGTCTTCGGTCTTTGGTTTTTGGTCTTTGCCGCCATCGGCCAGCCGCAGCCGGCAGCGCGGCGTGGATGCAGACAACCGATGTGCGGTGGCTTGGATGGAGCCACGTTCTCCACACGCGCACACAGAGCGGAGAGCGGGTATTTGTCCGCGCACGGCTCGCAAGAGGTCAGCGCGGCGCAGTATTCCACGCCGGCGGCCGTCACGCGCCTTTGGTCGCATTCGCGGCAGATCGTCAGCCGGACATTGGACTGCTCCTGGGACACGCGCGGCGCGGCGGCGAACACGTCGGCGAGTTTTCGATGTCGCGGAACATCCGCAACCATCCTTGGCGGGCCGTCCAACGTCTGCGTGTAAATGATGTGGTTCACGATTTGCGTCCAGTGATGAACCCTGTCTCGATGACAAGCGGCGCCGCAGGCTTATGCGCATTGGCGTAGAACTGGTTATTGGACAGCATTTGCTTGCGCGTGAACTGTTGGAACCGGCGACCTGCGAATCCGCGCCGGATGCCCGTTAGGCGCACAGTGACCACCAGGCTGCGGAGTGGACGTGTTGCGCACTCCACCACGACCTGGCCGCGTTCGATGCGAGCGCCGATCGTGACTGGATGCGATGCCACGACAGAGCTGATGACAATGGATCTCGGCTCGCAAACCTGATGGAAGGTCCTGTCGAGTTTGCGGCGAACCAGCCGGCGACGGCCAACCTTCACCACGACGATGTCCTCGAAACGAGCGTCCGGCATTTCGGTGCAGAATAAGCCGACATATTTCTTCGCTCCGCGTGGTGTCCGGAAAGGAACAATGGCTGTCTTGATTGATTCATATATTGAAAAATCTGAATAGGGGTTCGAGCTTTGGGATTCCGAACTGGATACTGATGAACTGTGCGAAGAAGACCTGGAGCTTGTCAGCGAAGAACGACTGGAACTGATCAGACTCTGTTCAGTTTGTGGCTGGCTCGGCAGTTGGCTGCTTCTAGGCGAAGATAGAGATACTGCCGACGACGTTTCCGCGCTGCTCAACTGTTTTTCCTCGGGGCACTCGACGTAGTCATCCGGTCCAAAGACGATGATCTTTTTCCACACCTTCAACGTCGTCCCGCCCAGGAATGCCACATGGTCCACCACAAACCCGACCGTCAGGTGACTCCGGACATTCTGGTCGTATTCTACCTTCCGAAAATCGTCCGCGGATGCTGTTTCACTGCCGGTTTTGACGGAGCCAATGATCACCCGCACGGTAAAGGTGTCGCCAGTCCCGAGCGTCTGGTCGGGAAAATCCGTCCAGCCTTCGGTGGTAGGATCGGTGGCGTGCTTGATGGTGACTTCAGTGACGATGGGTTCGATCAACGCATCTCCGCTGTCGGAGACCTTCACCTGGCATTCCGCCCACCAATAGTATTTCTCCGTGCTCGCCGGCACCACAACGCTAAGCGGCTCTTCGCTGGCATCATCGTTATCGGGCGTCTTGCAGCTCACGCGGCCGGTGTGGACCTTGAACGTGCGCCAATCTTCAGGGGCGTCCACCAGCTCATTGTCTGGAGATTGATAAATCTCGAACTGGTGAAGGACCTTGATGATCGAAGTCAGGCTGGGGCGTTTCGTCAGGAACAAGGAAGTCCCACCCGCGCCATGCGCGGCGACAATGTCAGGCGAGTTGACGATGGCGTTGGATCTGGCATGGGCCAGCACATCGTTCCATTCTCCGTGGGAGATGCGGTCCCCTGTGTTCTTTGGGTTTGGGAGTCTCATGCTCTGAGATCAGTCATAGAGGTCGGAATCCCAGACATCCGCGCCGGTCCACTGTTCAGTGCGCTGCCATCGTGTGCCGTTCCAATGTTTCTTGTCCGCAGTCTTTCGATATGAGTAAGTTCCAGGAGCGCCGATCTCGGCTGGTGGCGCCTCGATCTGTCCGCACCCGTTGGTGCCCGGATCGGAGTCGGAATAAGAGATTTTCTCCGCGACCGGCGCGTAAATGGTGTAGTGGGTTTCGCCCTTGCGTTTCTTCTCGTAGAGCGCCGTGCCCAGCGCATCACCCGCCGCGATCTTGTCGAGAAGTGCAGCTCGCTTGGCCGCGTCGCGCTCGTTGAGAGCATCTTCCACCAGCGCCAGAAGAGCATCATCAGTCGCGATGGTTGCAAAATATGGATTCTGTTCGATCGGCTTCGAGACTTCCGTCCATTCGCAACCGTATTCAGTCGGCGGCGTGGGATCGGAGCTAACCGCCGATGACGACACATTGGATTCGTCCGGGTAGGAGTAGATGCTGGTGCCGCCGCTGCGCTCGAATGTGACGGTCAGCACGCCTTTGCCGCCCTTCTCGGGCTGGAGATCGCGGTCGGTGACGACGAAGCCACTCTTCAACTCCGTCTTGACGCTGCGGGCGTTTGTGAACGTGGCCTCGACGGAAGACATCGAAGCGCCAACCTCCGGCACCACGGCTTCGAGCGTCGCGTAAACGGCGCACCGAAACGTGCGCGTGCAAGTGTCCTTTGCGGATTTGAAGGAGAACTTCGGCGATTGATCATCCTCCTGGATCTGCCCCGTGCCGCGGATGGTGGTATCTGCGCTCATGTGAGGCCATCCTCGACTTCAACGGTCCAGTCCTTGTCGAGCAGATCGCCGAGCAGGTCCACCATGCTTTCCAATTGCTCAATCATGTCCCTGGCCGCGTCCGCGCTTTTGGTGGTGCTGTCGGCGGTGCGGCGCGAGTAATCGAGTCCGGCGGGCGAACTGCCGCCAATGAACCCGCCGATCTTCATCAGCCGGTCAGCCTCGATCTTTGGAGCGGTTTTGCCACCTGCACCCTCGCCGGCTCCGGCGGTTTCGCCCGGCTTTTTGCCTTCGCCTGTCGTGGAACCTGAACCTGCAAACCTGTTGAAGATTTCCTCAAGGCTCGCTTGGGCCACCGACAGGTCCAGCGCGCCATAGATGTCCGCCGAACCTATCGAAGCTTCGGCATTGGCCATTCCTTCTCGAATGCCCGACATAATTTCTGGAATGGCCGCGCGCAATGCCGCCGCCAGATTTTTCCCAGACTCGCGCACATCTTCGCCGCCAAGGGCTTGGAATCTGGTTTTGGCGTCGGCGCTCGATGCGCGACTATTCGCAAGCACCTTGTCCATCGTGGACCACGATTCGCCCTTGAACTCCGTGCCCTTCCATTTTGAAGCAGCCAACTCCATCAGCGCCGCGGCGGCGCCCGCGGCCTTGACGAACGAATCGAATAAAAAGTCAGTGACCGGAACCATCGCAGCCAAAAACTTGGCCACGAATCCTTCGATGCCGAACGCAAGGCCCTCCCAGAAATTTCCGCTGAATCCAACTTTCACCGCAGCAGAAAGAAGACCCGCGAGAACGGGCACCGAAAATTCAGCGCCCATCTGGATCGCGTTGGAGATGGTGTTGACCAGTCGCATCCCGACCAGGTCAAACGCCGCGCTCAACAGCGCGACCAGCTCACCGGACTTGAACGCGGCGATGCCCGTGTTGATGGCGTCGCCGATCCTTTGTCCCCATGAGGAAAAATCCATCTTGTTGAACATCTCCAGGAGCGGGGCCAGTTGCGGTGTGAGTTTGTCCGCCAGGCCGACGAAGAAGCCCTTCAGTTTCACGCCGCTGGCATTAAGGATGTCCGAGGCGCGATCGAAGATGGCGGCGTTGCGGGCGAGGATCTCCGCCTGGCCGCCGACCATCGTGGCGGCGTCGCCGAGTGCGCCCTTGTCGCCCAGGAGCGCCAACATCGATCCGCCAGTGCGTCCGAATATCTTCATCGCCGCTTCCGCGCGCTCGGCGGCCGTCGGCAGGGCGCTGATCTTGTCGGAGATGGTTTGAAGCGCATCCACGGCGCTGCTGGACTTCAGCTCGGCCATATTGAGGCCGAGGCGCTCGAAGATTTTATTGGTCGGCTCGCCCTCTTCGCTGATGCCGGCCAATGCCTTCTGCATCAGGTTGATGGTGGGACCCACACTGTCCGCGCCGACGCCGGCGTTCTCGAATGCCTGGCGCAGGATGACCAGGTCTTTCACGCTCTGCCCGGTTCGCGCGCTCAGGTCGCTGAGCGTGCCGCCCATGTCGAGGGCGGCCTTGAATCCGTTGAGCATCCCGGCGACTGAGATGGAGACGCCGGCGAGCGAGGCCAGCGCGGCGGCGTGGCGCTGGATGAAACCGACGCCCTGGCCGAGCGCGGTGTTCGCGGCCTGAAACCCTCCGAGGAATCTGGAGGCGTCGGCTGCGATCGTGTATTGGACATCGCTCGGCATGGTGGTTTAGCTATGTCTCCCGGCGGCTTCGACATCGCGAATGATGTCCTGCATTTCGTAACTCGGCCCCGATGGATGCTGGCCGTTGCGTATCGCGGCGATGGTGAACATCGCGAACGCCTGCGCCAGCGGCATGTCCAGGATGTATTCGAGTGACCATCCGTATTCTCCAGCGAGCACGCCTATGAGACTGAGGAGCCAGCCGCAGCCTGATCCGGGCCGCGGCTGCTCGCCAAAGGGTCGGGATCTCCTGGTTGACTCGATCCCAGGCCCGGCGTGATCACGGTCACGCACGATGCCGCGAGGTGCGCGCAGAGTTGCCGACGAACAGCCGCGAGACCTTCGGCATGACCCGGAAGATGTTCGGAGATGGCGTTCAGCGCCGCGTTCAGCCGCTCTTGATTGGCAGCGCGTTGTTCCGCGCGCAGTTGCTCGCCGGACTGGCTGAGCACCCAGATGGCGAAGCATGTCTCGCTCACTGTGATCTGGGCGTTGGTGGCGGCGTCCGGCTTCAAGAACGGCGACTGCGTCGCCTCCAGGATGATCCGCTGCTGCGCGCTGTAGGGGACGAGTTTCAGTCCGCCGGCTTCAGTGACTGGCGGGCAGAATGCGGCAAGCACGGCGGAGGGCGTCCTGTCGGTATTGCTCGCGGCTTGGTGGAGAGCCGCGGCCTCGGACGGCGTGAAACCGCCGGCGACCGTTGTATCTGGTTTTCCTTTTTTCATGGTAGCGATGTTGTTGCGGCGCGCTCGTGCGGCGTTCAGAAACCGCCGCACGGCGCGCGATGGCCACGGCGCAAGGTTTAGGAGGCGCTGCTGTCGCTGCTCTCGCTGGACTCGCTGCTCACCGTGGTGCTGTAGTCAACCGAATCGTATTTCGAGACGGTCACGCGACAGCCGCGCATACCCTTCGATTCCCAAGTGTCCTCGACCTTCTCCACGATGCCGGCTACGCCGCCGACCGTCGCCAGGTCACGCCGCGCCGGATAGACCTCCGTGCTGCGATAGACGACCTCGACTTCCGCTTCGTTGCGGTCGTCGAAGAGGACGTGGTTGACGGTATTGCCGACAGAACCTGGCTGGTTGAACTTCTCACCATCCACGGTTTTGCGGCAGTTCTTGACGATCTGCGCCGTGTAGGATTGGCCGCCCTTGGTCCATGTGAACTTGGACGCGGCTCCCCACGACGTGGTCTGATCGCCCTTGATTGTGACTCCAGTTATGCTCATGTTTTGTCTCCGTTAGATTTGCTGCCATGAAAGGAAGAAGGTTGCCCCGTTACCTGTTCCGCCTTCGACTTCCACATTGTTGGATGGAATTTCGCTGTACCGGCCTGATTCCGTGGCTTCAAGCGACTGCCCCGCGCCGATCCCCTGGATGTATCCGCCAGCCCCAACATCGAACACGTAAAGATATGCGCGTTCGCTGTAGGTCCCGCCGATCACCGCCAATATATCGCCCACCTCATAGCCAGAACCGGGGTTCACCGTGGACGGGCCATAAGCGTCTTCGATGGCCTTCCATTCCGGCGGGATCGAAGACGAAGCCAGAGAGGAGGAAGGATTTCCCTGCGTTGATTCACTCGATCTCGATGACTGGCTGGACTGGGACGATTCTGACGATTGACTCGATCGTGAAGACTGGGATGAGCGGCTCGACTGGGATGATTGCGATGACCGGCTGGACTGGCTCGATTGTGAAGACCGGCTGGATTGACTGGACTGTGAGGACTGACTGGATTGGGATGATTCACTCGACTCGGAACTCGTCGGCTCCGCGCCATAGTCCACACCATCAAATCGTTTCACTGTGACGCGGCAGCCGCGCATTCCTTTTGCTTCCCAGGTGTCCTCGACTTTGGTGACGAGTCCGGTGATGCCTCCGACCGTGGCGAGATCGCGGCGCACGGGATAGACCTCGTTGTCGCGCCAGCAAACTTCTACTTCAGCTTCCTTGCGGTCATCGAAGAGGATGTGATCAGTCGTCTTGCTGTTCTTGTCGCCGACCGTGGTCTCTTCCCCGTCGGATAGCTTGCGGCAGTTCTTGACGATCTGCGCCGCGTGGGATTGGCCGCTCTTGGTCCAGGTGAACGTGGCCGCCGCGCCCCAGTGTGTGTGCTGGTCGCCCTTGATGGAGACTCCCGATGGCACGTTCATGATTCGGAAGATCCGCTGTTGGGAGATTCCTCGCTGGAGCTTGTTTCCAACTCGTAGGCGATGACGGATTCCAAAGTGAAGTTGAGGTCGTAGGCATCGATCGCAATGCCCTCTGGCACGACAACTCCCGTGGTGCCCCTGTACGCGGCCCAGACGCTGCTAATCTCATCGGTTGGATCTGAAAACTGAATGGCGCGAACCTTGGATCGAAGTTCGCTGATCAATCCATAAAGCGGCTTCTGGCTCGATCGGCCCGTGACAAGTCCCGCGCTGGGGTCCTTGGCAAGGCCGCGGCCGTAGCCGATGGAGACCTTGAGCCTGTTGACGACGATGCCGGCCTGGTGAATGTCCGTTGCCGGTTCATCGCCTTCCCACCAAACGACGACGCGGAAGCCGATCGGCGACTGGAGCAACAGATCCAGCGCGTGGAACGGGTCGCTGGCGATCTGGACCTTGCCCTTGTTCGCTGTCGCCCAGGCTTCAAGACCATCGCGCAGCGAGACCAGCATGTCGGCGGGCGTCAAGGCAGCGGCGCTCAAAGGATCATCCCTCCGTTGGTGAGATGGGTCCCCGCATCCTCGGTGATTGCCTTGCCACCCTTGCCGGATGTGATGGTGGTATCGTCGCCGAGTTGGGCTTCGCCGCGGGCGACGGCGCGCAGCAGCGCGTGCAGTCCGGAGATTTCATCGGCGAGATGCTTTGGCGGCTGCACCTGGCGGCGGCCGTAGAGTTGCTCGATCGCAAAATATCGCGCGGCTCGCGCCACCAGTTTCGGCAGTGGAGCTACGAACGGCGTGGAATGCCTGGCTGAGAGCACGCTGTCGATCGCATCATGGACCTCTAGGAGCACAGCCGCCCAGGCGTCGGCATCCGCGGCCCCGTCCTCGTCATCGTCGAGAGCTTCAAGAATGAACTCGGATGGAATCAACCCGACCAGGTCAGCTTGTGTTACGTAGTCCATCTTTGCGGTTCAGGGTTTGATTCAAAAAAGACCGGGCGCTCGGAGCTACCTTCACGAGCGCCCGGTCGGGTCTCATTGCGCGTTTCGGGCGCGCTGGAGAACGCTACGCGGCGTCCACGCCGGTGCTTCCATAGGCGAGCTGCGGAAGCGACCAACCCACGGCCTTGCGGTCATCGGCGCCGTAGATAAATTCCTTTTGGAAGAAGACGTTGTCATCCGTGACGGAGTTCTTCATCACGAACTGCGGCGCCTTGCGGCGTTGCAGGATGATCGGCTTCAGGTATGGACGGCTCAGGTCCGCGAGGAACCATGCGCGGCTGGCGGCAAACCAAGGAATCTCCACTGGCTCGACGAGGTTCAGGTTCGGGTTGTCGGTGAGATCGTCGAGCTTGGTGCTCTTGACGATCGCGAACACCGTGCTGCGATCGGTGGGGCCGTGGAACAGGTGCGTCGGCTTGATCGCCAGCGGCTTGCCGTTCTCGTTGACCAGCGTGCTCATGGCAACGTAAGCCGCCTCGAAGTTCGTCTGGCTGATCTTCTTGGTGCCCTTGTTGGACCATGCCGTCTGTTTGCCATTCGGATGATCCGTGGCGAACATATACTTGCCGTCGTGACAGAGTGTCGTGAAGCCCGCCAGCAAGTGTGGCCAGACCAGCTCGTCAGGACTCCTGCCAACGCTGTCGCCCAGTCCGAGAAACGGCGCACGAAACACGCCGAGCTTGTCGTCCTCGAAGGCGTTGCGCGGCACCGACACGGTCAGCTCGTAATCGCGGTTCTTGATGTTGTAGTCGCTCGCCGCGAGATTGTTCACCACGCGATCGCCGAGCCACTCGCGCATTCCCGGCAGGCTCTTGAGCCATCCATAGGTTTCGCTGTCCCCGGTGGATGGTGACTCCATCGCGGCCGTCTGCCACATGGCTTTAACCGAGTCGAGGCCCTGCTGGAAAAGCAGTCGGAATCCTTCGCTCGCTTCGTCGATGACTTGTTTGCTGAGTAACATGATGGTTTCCTTGTTGGAGTGCTGGAGTGCTAGTACGTGATTGAGACGATCTTCCCGAGGGCATCAATCACAACGACCAGATTGGTGCCAGTGATGCTGAACGTGTTGGTGGTCCGGGCGCTGCTTGTCGGAGTCAGCGTGGTGACACCGGACAATAAGGCGAATGTGCCCGTCGCGCCTGAGACGGTTGGGGCCGTCATAGAGGTGACGCCGCTGATCGCTGTTCCACCCAATGTGGTGAACGTGCCCGTCGCGCCGCTGACCGTCGGAGCCGTCACGGAGGTCACGCCGATGATCGCTGTCCCACCCAATGTGGTGAACGTACCCGTCGCGCCTGAGACAGTGGGGGCCGTCACGGAGGTCACGCCGCTGATCGCTGTCCCGCCCAATATGGTAAACGTACCCGTCGCGCCGCTGAACGTGCTGGCCGTTGCGGTCCCGGTGACGCCGAGCGTTCCGCCGACAACCGCGTTGCTTGTGTTCGTGAGCGTTCCGATCGTCGCGTTGGCGATGATCGCGTTGGTCGTGTTGATCACGCTGTTGGCAGCCGTCAACGTGGTGAAGTTCGCGTTGGTCGCCTGCACCAACGGCGGCGGGCTGGCAGTGGAATCCACCAGGCCGCGCAGGTAAGTGCGCACCGTGCTGTCGGTGGGGCTGGCCGCAATGCTGATGACGAGCGCAAGGGTTGTCCCAATGCCTGCCACGAATCCTTTGAGTAAGTCTTTCACGTTGATTTCCTTTATTCTGTTTCTGTCTCCGTCTTCGGTCCTTGGTCTTTGGTCGTTTCTCGTTAGATCGCGGTCGGCGCGAGCCGGGTGTCCACCCAGACGCCGTCGTCGTCGAGATCCACGCAGATGCCCGCGGCGATGTGATTGGTGCCGCCGTCCTTGTTGACGGTCTGGTCGTCTTCGACGTAAACGACCTTGTTGATCTCAGCCACCGTGACGGCATTGGTGGAACTGTTGTTGACGCGGCGGATGCCGCGCTCGACATCGATGTTCAGGTCGCCGGCGTCGCCATCGGAATTGTCCACATGCGCACTCGCGAAACCGTCCACTTTCAAGCCGGCGGTGTCCGCGGCTGGAACCGCGTTTCCCGCCGCATTGATGGCTGCGATCGTGCCGGCAAAAATCTCCGTGGATGCCGCCACATCGCGGTTGACGGAATCGCCTGTTCGTTTCGGGCTGTCAAAATCTACTGTTGCTGCCATGTTCGTTTCCTCTTTGGGGTTTGTCTCTGGTTCGATGATCCGCGGTTAGGCCTTCTTGCCGTATTTCTGCACGTCCGCGTCAGTGATGCCGAGTTGCCCGCGGATCTGTTTGCCGACCGGGGACTCGGTGTTCGCGGACGGCGTAAAGGTCTTGACGCCGATCCGGGTGCGCTGTTCGAGCGGCACCGTGACGGCGAGTTCCGCGATGAATGTCTTCAGCGCCGGCAGCGTGAGTCCGCCCTGGCCCTTGTCATCGGGCAGGACGCTCTTCGGCACGACCTTGCCCTCGTAGCTCGCCTGCATCAGCAGCGACTGGATGTCGCGCTCGATATTCGCCTTCTCCAGCGCATCCATGCGCGCCGTGAACGTCTGGATCGTTGCGCCGGCATCCTTGCCCGCGTTCTTTGTGATGCCGTCAAGCTGCGTCTTCAACGCTTCGAGCTGCGCCGTGAACGTCGCCAGGGCATTGCCGGAAATCTTGCCCAGCAATTCCTTGGCCGATGCGTCCAGTTGCTCTTGGGTGGCGTCCTCTTTCGGAGGCGTGAGTCCCGCGGCGGTGAAGAGTGCGATGATGATCTTGTGCATGGGTTCGATTCCTTCGATGTTCTTGATGAGTTGGCCTTCGTCGCTGATCCCGGCTGTGAACAGGTGGATGTCTCCGGCTGCGCCTTGTCTGCACAACGCCCCGCTGTGGAGAAACATCACTTCACGTTTCTCGTTCAGTGACGCGGCGGCGGAGAGGTCCACGTAGTTGGCCGCGTTCTCTTTCCCGGTCGGCGTCCATTCCAGCAACTCCACGCCGATGCCCTCGCCCACGCGCACAAACGGTGTGCCGTGCGCGGCGACGGGCCGCGGCTCCTGGCTGCGCTGATACTCGCGGGACCCCGGCACCGTGTTGTGCTCGAAGTCGAGCGCGACCGTGTCGAAGCCGGCGGCTTTCTGCATTCGGGGGAGCGTGCTGGCTGTGAACTCGTTGACGACGACCGGGCCATTGACTGTTTCGTTGCGGCCCCACTTGAACAGCAGGACCTTTTCGGGCAGACCTTTCGACGCGTCGAAGCTCAGCAGCTTGCCGAGTGGGATCAGTCGTCGAATGTTATTCATGACGGGCGCGAGAATGCCCGAAAGTGAAAAAATCGTCGCGCGCCGCTGGCAAAGGTGTCAAAGGGTGGGAAGGATGCAGTCAGAGATCAGAGGTCAGAGGTCAGTCCTCTGGAACCTCGGGAAGTGGAGTCCAATGTGTAACGCAATCCCCCGGCCAATTCTCGTCGTCCTCGATAACCCAATTCTGACCTTCAGTCTTCCACATTTCCCGCTGACCGATCATGATCAGATTCTTAACCCGCTTGTCGTTGTCTATCAAGACGAGCACCCGCTGTTCAAACTCCGGAAGTCCATTGGCCACCTTTATCCAATTCATATCAACCTCTGATCTGTAACTACTTGCTGCCCATCATCGCGGTCAACTTCAGCTCCATCGTCTTGCGCACTTTCTCGCGCGCGAATGGAGCCATCTGCGTCCCGATGAATGGGAAGAACGGACGCGCCGGGATCGTCACCTGCTTGCACGTCCACCATTTTCCCCCAGCGAAGAACTTCAGCGCCTTCGCTGTGACCGGTTTGATGACGCCGCCCATTTGATGAATGGCCGCGTAGCGCCGATCGCTGCCGATCGTCACGGAGGTATTGCTCTGCGTGACGATCCGGATGCTCTGCCAAAGCGCGCCCTTGCGCTTGAGCGTGGCGGCTGTTCCATCACGCTTCACCGGCCATGTCTGCACGCGAAGGCTCGCATCATTGAACGATCTCTTCGTGATTGAGACCAGTTGCATCCCCGCCGCCTCCAATACCGGTCGAAGATTCTTCGCCGCCGCCAACTTCTTCTTCAGGTCTGGCCCGATGTTGTCCTTGATCGACGTGCGAATCGCGATGCTCATGACGGCTTTCGCACAGTGCTTTTATGCACGCTGATCCCCCTGGCTTCTATCCCGCAATCCTTCAGTATCCTGCGCAATTTCAACTCAAACTCCCTCGCGGTAATGGACTGGTCGTTGGGACGAATCACCATGTTGAGAGTAATGATCTCCGTCTTTTTACTTTTCATGTCAGGCAGGTCCGGTGTGATGCTCATGCTTGGATATCCCGCATCGCTCTCCAGATTTCGTGATAAGCAAAGAGCTTTGGCCGCTGGGTTGGAATGCTGGCAATCTTGGATTTGAAATTGTCGTAAGTGATCGTCTTGCCCAGAATGTCCCAAAGCTGTTTCAATGTCTTCTCCGGCACTATGATTCGGTAGCGGTAGTCGTTCACTGGCGTTTCGATGATCTCGGCCTTGACCGCTGATTCCTTCAATAAAGTTTCCAGGTCAAAGCGACGCCGCGCGCGAACGTGGAAGCCGCCCGTCTTCTTGACGATGCTGAAGAAACCGATGGTAGAGCAGATCCACATCAGCGTTGCCCTCCAATGCCCAGATCGAGTTTCTCCGACGCAGCCGCGGCATCCTCCTCGGCGCGCCGATCCGGGTCCTGCATCGCCTCGCGCCATGCGGATAGCGTCGCCTGGTAGATGGACGGGTCGTCCAGATCGGCGTCATCGATCCACGTCACGTAGGCAACCCGATTTCCGGCCGCATCACGAAATTCAACGCCTCCGCCTGGCAATGCCTTCGCCTGGTCAAACTCCAGCAAGTGTCCGGCGTATCCGTTGCTGTTCGCAGCCTCGCGATAGAACAGTCCCGTGGGGAACAGCTCCGCGCGATCGAGCAGCACGCGCGTGCCGCCCGGGCTCATCACCGCGCCGCGCGCCACCAGCTCCAGCAGCCGCATCAGTGTTGGTTGATCCATCGTGTTCATCAGCCCCTTGATTTGACCACGTCCTCGATATTTCTTCCATCGGGAAGCGTCGCGTATTTATGGCGGCGGAATATTTCCAGGATCGCCTTGCGCTCCGCCGGGCTTTCCGCGACGATCGCGTCCACCTCGCTGAGCATGTTGATGCCCCATTTGAAAATCGTTTCATTCGAGCCGCCTTCAGCGATCCGCTTGAAATCGCTGATCGTCTTGCCGCGCGACTTGTAGATCTCCGGCTTCTCCAGGCTGTGGATGCCGGAGAACCAGTCGCCGCGGAAACTGAACGCGTCCTGGCGCGCGAGGTTGCCGACCTTGAATGTCACGCCAGGCGTGCGATATGCCCGATCGGATTTCTTGATCCGCGTATAGATGTAATTCGCGCCGCCGCTATCGAGATCCGCTGACACCGACATGCCCGCCGTGATCGGCACGCCCTTGCGCAGCCGCTCCGTCGTCGCCGTCAGATCACCGCCACCGGACAAGACCGACTCGAAGAACGCCAGCCGGTTCCCGGCGATGTTGTGATGCAGCGTGTAGCCGGTCATCTCATTCTCGACCTTTTCGCGCGGAAGATCCCACCGCTCCGTCACGCCCCATCCTTCGCCGAACGCGTTCGCGTGGCCAGTGGGATTGTATCCTTCGCCGGACTTGTCCGGCAGCTTCACCTTTAGTTTGTCTTTCGCCATTTCTTTCAGCCGCGCAACCTTGGCCTTGTCGTCCAGGCTGGCATCGTTGACCACGGCGTCCACTTCGGCGCGGTCCACCTTGTCGCTCCGGATCGCAAGCCCCTTCCGCAGATAAACCAGCTCGCGATATTCCGGCGTGGTGTCCGTCGTGTCCAGGCCAACGGCCGCGATCTTGTCGCGGATCGTCTGCAACCGCTCCGTGGACACGTCGCCGTTCGCGACAATCTCCATTGTGCCGCGCACCGCATACGGCGCCGAGAAATCGCCGCCGCTGGCATCGCGGTAGGGCGCGAACACAACCTTCGCATCGCCCATGTCCACGACATAGGCTTCGTTCTTGTAGATCTTCTGTTTCTCGGCGCGCGCAAATCCGCGCTCGGTTTTCTTGGCGGCATATTCCACAGAACGCCGCGAGACATTGAACTCCGTGGAGGGCGAGCTTGTGTCCGGCGGTGGCTCAAACTTTTCAAACCGCGGCGTCGCCGTCTTGGACTTCTGCGCTTCTTCAACCTGGCTGATCATGTCCAGGTAATGCGCCTTCATCGCCTGCGCCGCCGGCGTCTTCGGTTTCAACGCCTCCAGCTCTGACTTGGTCTTCACCATGCCGGCCAGCGAATCCTTGTTGTAAGAGCCGTCGCCCGCGTGCGTGTTCACCGTCTTGACGGCTTTCTCGATCGATGGCCAGTAACCGTCGGCCGTGGCGGCCGCGGTCTTCGGCAGGCTGTCGCGCAACCGCTCCATCACTTTCATTGATCCGGACTCGGTCAGCTTCAGCTTGGCGCGCGTGACGGTCTTCCCGTTCGCATCCTGCTCCGTCCATACCAGCGCCTGTGCGTCCTCGATGTCGCTGCGGTCCACCTTCGCGGCCTTGCCCACAATGCGCGATTTCTTCGCCGCCTCGGCAAACTCCGGCGTCGCAAATTCACCAGGCTTTTGCGCCACGACCGGCGCGGCCGTCGCCTTTGATTTGCCCGACGCAATGCGCTCCAGATCATCGAGCCTGGCGGCCATTGTCTCGCGCAACGCCGCCGGCGTCGCAGCGAGTAGCGCCTCGCGTCGCTCCAAAATGTCTTTCGACTGCGCGGCAATTTCCTTTTCGGTGATGCCGCTGAAGACCTTTGACGCCGACGGATTGATTTTCCCGTCGAGCATCGTCTCTAATTCCCTCACCTCGTTGCCGAACACCTTGCGGGCGCCCTGCGCCCGGAAGGACAAGCTGCCGCCGTTGTCGATTCGCCAGACTTCGCCACGCGGCCCCACCAGGATATTGTCCAGGCTCAGGCCCGCCACGTCATAGTTGCCGAGCAGCGCATCCGCCACAAAGTTTTCGCGCACCTTGGCCAGGATGAAATTCTTCTCCACGTCGCCGGCCGTCCGCAGATATTCGCCGAGCGGTTTTCCTTCGACAAACGCCGACAACTTCACAGGCCCGGACGGCGTGGCATAGAGTTTCACATCCGGCACGTTCACGCCGAGCACGCGATACATCTCATCCGCTTTGGATTCGCTGCGGATGTGAGCCGCAGAGTTGCCGCGCTTCATGACGTAAAGTTTACCGCCCGTGTCCTGCATCAATTCCGCGCCGGTAGAACCGCCCAGGTCCTTGACCTTGCTGAGTGCGTCCAGTTTCGGCCAGCCGTCGGATGTCTTCGTCTTCTCTGGCTTCTCCGGCTTCTCCGGTTCTGGTTTCGTTTCCGGTGCCGAAGTCGGTGACGCGGGCACCGGCGTAGGCGCTGTCGGCGGCGGTGTCTGTGGAGGTTCTTCGCCCGCCTGGTCTTCGCCGCCGCCACTGATCCACTGCCAGACCGTCGTCCCTTTTTTGTTGATCGGCTGTGTCTGGGACCATCCCTCGAATGCAGTCCACTCCGGCTGGACGCTCCCATCGGCGTTGGTGTAGCGCGCCTTCAGTTGCGCGGCATCGAGCCGCAATGATCCGGGGTCCCATTGGAATGCCGCGAGCCGGTCCTCCTGCGTTGTCGCCTGGTCGCGCGGACTGCGCACATCGAAGTTCTGCGCCGGCGCTCCGTCCACCGCCCGGAAAAGCGTGCCTTCGTTCTCCAACTTCGAGAGCTGCGTGCCGCTGATCACGTTGCGTTCCTCGGGAAGCTTGCCCTGGTCGGCGTCCTTGATGTCCTGGTAATCATCCTCGCTGATCGGAACGACCTGGCACCGGCAGTTGAAATTCCACGGCGGAAAGTGATCGCTCCAAAACGGATGATTCGCCGGCAGCACGACGTTATTCAACGCCGCGTGAGATGCGCGGACCTTCTCATCGCCCATCGTCAGATACTGCCAATAAGGAAACACATCGCGCTGGCGGTCCATCACTTCATATTGCGCGGCCTGGTATGCCTGGAAGCCATGCGTCCGCAGCAGCAGTTCTGCGCGATTCTCCGCCGCTTGGACTTGTTTCTCCTGAATTTCCTTCTCCGCGTTTGGGTCCACGAAAAATGGCGACGCCTCCGCCACGATCTGATCCTTGATCTTATCCCAATCGCCGCCCGCCGGCAGCTCCGCGATCATCTCGCGGATGTGCCGCAGCACGCCCGCGTGCTCGATCCCAGTGATGACGAACGCGCGCGCGCGCAGTTCCGGCAGCAGCTTGTCGAACACCTTGCGCGTCACAGCCGGCTTGCCCTTCAGGAGCTTGATCGCATCCTTGTGCGGCGTCGGCTTGAATATGAATTGGTCGGGCATGAGATTAAATGTGATCGGTTGCTGACGTATCGGCGGTTGGCTGATCCAGTCTGCACACTCTGACCTTATGATGGAGTTCCCTTGCGACCATCTCGGCGCGGGCTTTGTAGTCGGGCACATTGGCCGCGTGGAGTTTGCCCAGCATCGTCGCCAACTCATCTTCGATGATCGGCAGATTGTTCACTCGCTCCGCTTGTGTCAGCGCGGTCAATGACAGGTAGCGTTGCAGATACCGCTGCAAGGAAAACTCAAAGATGGTCAGGTCGCTCGTGCTGGCAATCGGCAGCGCGCCTTCCGGCGATGCTTTGATTAGGAAGTTGGGGTTCATCGGGGTTCGACCTCGTTATTGATCAGTCGTCCAAGGTTTTTCTTCTGGCGGATTTCAATGCCGGCCCCCTGCAACAATTCGATCAGCCGTATCACATCCTGCTGATCGGGTTCCACCAAGCCGTGGCCCTTGGAGTCTGCGCCGATGTTCACGAACGTCGGACGCGCGGCTTCGATCCAGTCGAAGAGTTCCACCGGATTGAAGTCTAGGACCGGCTCAATGGTGATAAACGTGTGCACTTGTGGCCAATAAGCGCGCAACCGCTTGAAGTGAGCAATGCGCTGTCTGGGATGCGGAGCACTGCCCATCACGTCGTGCCATAGATTGCTCTCCAGCGTGATCCCAACCATGAAGTGTTGTGGAAACTGCACCGCCTTGCTCGCAATGAACTGCACGGCACGCGCTGGATTCTTCGTTTGAAAGACGTATGTGTTGCGGTGCCAAAAGTGGCAGTGACTGAGAATCTGCATGATCCACTCCGAAGGAACCATGGCCGCAAACAAGTCGTTGCAGTGCTCGACAAAGATCACCTTATCGACACCGTAGTTCAACTGAAGCTCGCTCTCATCCAGTCGCAACGGCCCGGTGTAGTGGCCGTTCTCGAATTTCCTTTCGATGGCCTGGACATAACAGTAACCGCAGCGGTGCGGGCACGCGCCGCGCAGATGACTGTGGGTGTGCGTCACCCACGGATACATGTTGCCTTTGGATTTTGTTAATGGCATCGCGCCGCCTCCAGTTCGCCTTGCGGATTTAGGCTGACTTTCTCTCCGGCGATCATGCCGGTGAGCAGCGCGCTGCTCATGCGCGCCTTGCGTAGCTTCGGCATCGGCTTTGTCGGGATATTCTGCTTGATGTATTTCTCGGCGGCGGCTTCGTGGACCAGAATCAAACCTGGAACCTGCGGATCACTTTCCTTTTGCACGGTCCGCGTAGAGCGCAGGCGGCGGACGATCATCAGCACAGCACCGAGGCTGAAGTTGAACCGCCAGCGCGCAGCGCGCTTGCCCCGGCCGGCTTGTTCAAGTGTCGCCTCCAAGCTGATCCGCTGAAGCTGGCGCAAAGTCCATATCAGCAATGAGCGGGCGGCTTCCAAGTTGTCTGGAGCGCCAACGAATATGAACCCTCGACGGAAACAAATGCATCGGCTGAAACAGTGGTCCGCAATCTCGACGGCCAGCGCTTTGTGCCAGTCGGTAATTCTTCCAGCAACCTCGATCCGCCGCTCGCCCACTCCATTGTGAGACAGCCTTCGACCTTCGACTTCGGCCCGTGTGAGATTGTATTTCAACAACAAGTCGGACGCGCGTTGCAGCGCGAGCGCGGCTTCGTGTTCATTTGGAGACTCGGTCAACGCCAGCAACTTCTGAATCCGGTTAATGACCGTCGGCGTGACCTGTGGCAATTCGTTGTTCATCCCTCGCCTCCTGGCATCGTCATTGTGAGCCGACGACCGGCCGCGACCAGTTCGGCGAAGCGCGCCTCGAACCGTTCGTCATCCATCTTCCGCCGCCACTCCGCGCGAGTCAGGATCGTCACCGGCAGCCAGCGGACGCCAAACCTCCGCGCCGCTTCGTGTGATTCCAACAGCAGGTCCACACGGGACGGTCCTTTGATGAGACGGCCAGTGTCGGCAGCCACGTTCCATCCGTGTCCTGGTATGTGGACCATTGCGCCGAGCTTGATGCGACGCGGGTCAACGGCCGCGATCCGGCCGACGGCTGGCCGGCCCGTGGCGGTCAGTCCGCAGGCGTGCGGTCCACAGCAAATCTCGCAAGGGCAGTAAGCCGTCACGCGAACCCAGCGGATCTCCGCCGCGGAGGCGGAGACGACCGGGGACAAAAGACCGAGGACCAAGGCGAGCACGGCGACCCTTTTCAGTGGGAAGATCGGCAAAAAATCCAGGCTCCGCTCCCGCTTTTCAAAAATTCGGCCTCTCGCGGACTCTCGCGGATACCTGGGAGCGCTTGAAGACATCCAGTCCAAGATATGTGTCGAAAGCGCACCGAGGCCCGCAAATCGAATCCTGGAGGCTCCGATCCGTGGCTTCCGTCCCCCGTCTTCCGTCGTCGGTCGTCGGTCTTCGGTCTTCGGTCGCCCGATCATATTGCCTCCCGGAAGATCTGACGCCGCGTCGCCATCCGGCCGCCGGCACATGCAATCTTGGTGTCCCAGTATTCGGGGTCCTCGCATCCATGCAGGTGCGCCGCCAGCGAGTCCAGGTCCACGTCGCGGATCTGGGGACTGGGCTTGCGCGATCGGACCAGCGCCGGCTCGCTCCGCATCAGCCGATACAGCGTCCGCCAGCCGACGCGGTAATCCAGTTTCTTGCCGATGCTGCCGTCCGGCTTCAGCTCGAACAACTCGCAGCCGACCAGCCGGCCCCATTGCGACGACGGAGGACGGAGGACGGAGGACGGGTTTGCGGTCGTCAGTCTTCGGTCATCGGTCTGTTGCGTGCTTGTATTCATGGGCGTGTTGAGAGTGATGTGTGATCTTGTTCTGTCGCGCTGCGGACCCTGCCGGCCAGCCAGATGATTGCGGCGATCGCGATGCACGCGCTGGCGATCATGCAGGCGAGTCCGATCAGCGCCATTGGCGTTGGGTGTGGTGTTCTGGGTGAGCAGTTCATTGGGTTCACACCTTCATCAAAATCTGCTCGTGAGCCGCCGGACGTTTCGCGGCATCGAGCGCGGCGCGGACTTCGTCATCTGTGGCGGCGCGATAGACGCCGCAGCGGATGTGTTTCTCTTTCTTGCGCCGCATCGTCTCCGGCTCATCGAGCACCACGAGGCCGAGGCTGACCAAGTCGGTAGTCCGCGGACGAACCGTGAGCAAGCCGATGCCGGTCAGCGTTGACAGTTCCTCAGTCGTTCGAGGGCCGTGCAACTTGTAGCCTTCGAGCACCGCGCGCAGATCGGCCGGGATCAGCCGCTGGAGCGACTCGAAAGTCTCATTGCGGAGATCAACGGGTTTCATGATTCAAAGCCAAGCGAAATTGCCCCCCCCCTATTTTGGATTCTGCGTCTATGCGTCATGCAAACCTGAACCCGGAACGGCTCGCCGGCGCTTGTGTCCGTGAACGTGCCGTTCGCGATGTGAGGACAGCCGGGCCACTTGCAGTAGAACGGCGCGCGGCCCCGCGTGGTCTTGGAATCGAAGAGCGTTTTCACAGACACCATTCCTCGATGCGAACAGCCAGCCTATCCAAGGAATTTGCGGAGTTCTTCCAAGTCGGTTTGCAATGCTTGTCATCGCGTAAAACATCCGCGACCTTGTGCAACAAATCTGGAATGTCGCGGACTTTGATATCTTCGACTTTGTCAAAGTGAATGGTGGTGCCTTCGGTTGTTATTTTCATCGGCGTTTCCTCTTTGCCTGGCATTCGTCGCAACGGTGGACCGGGATGCGCACCGTGCGGCGTCCAGCGAGCACGACGATCGTGCGGGCGGCGGTCCATCCGGACGAAAACTCCGTGCCGCAGTCCACGCAGCCGCGCGAGTGGATGCTGATCGTTGCTTTGCCGATCTGGATGGTGGCTGCTCTCATGTTCAAAACGGGACGTTGTCCGCTGTTGGATTCTGGCTGCCGACGACTGGCTTCTTCATTTCCTGAACCTGCCGACGAATCCACCAGACCTGCCGTTGGTTGGCATCGCGCAGATCGCAACCCCATGCCTGGCGGCAGATCGAGTTCGCGTATTCGATCGTGACGCCGCGCTTCTTGCACATCTCGCCCAGGGCATGAGAGGCAAGCCGCTTCGGTTCCAACGCGGCCGATTCCTGATAGCGCATCGCCGTCTCCACTTCGCCGGCGAGGTTCAGGAAGTGCGCCATCAACGGCTTGTAATTGTCCTGGATGCAGGCCGTGAGCGTGGATCGGCTGACGGCCTTGAATTGCTCGTCCCGCCGCCACACCTTGAAATGCCTGGAGACGCACAGGTCCGCGCG
Source organism: Verrucomicrobiota bacterium (assembly GCA_016235595.1). Taxonomy (GTDB): domain Bacteria; phylum Verrucomicrobiota; class Verrucomicrobiia; order CAIQCK01; family CAIQCK01; genus CAIQCK01. The sequence goes on along the minus strand of JACRJX010000002.1, from coordinate 3,340 downwards.
CGCCTCCAGCGCGCCGGAATCCAGCATCTTGTCGAATGCGCGACGCGCAACTTCGCAGATGATGCCCTTCTGTTTGTTGGACAGCGGCGCCGTGTTTGAAGTCGGCGGAGTCCAACGCCGGCGCGGAGCGGCGACCGAAGCCGGCGGAGCAAACATGGATGGATTCGCGATCATGGCTGAGCAGGCGGCGGAGTGTTGGAATGTTGGGGCGCTGGAGTGTTGGGCTTCAACGCTTCCGTTTTGCGCTGTAATTCATAGAAGCGGCGTAAAAACTCCAACCTCGCGACAGACGGCCCCAAAGGAACAATCCTTGCAACACAAGGTTTGACTCCCTCCTGAACAAGAGACCAAACGTGGTTGGTTTGGTCACACATCACATCGCGACGCTCAGTGATCAATGCCACGTCGTCGGCGTGTTTGACTTCTGGCGGAAGAATTGGGGGCAGGCCGAACTTCTCTGCGATTAAGCGCCAGAGCTTATCCTCCACGGCGCGAAAGACGGGCATCGAATACTTGATCGGACGGACCATGTCCCCGATATAGGCTTCCGTCGCGTCGTGCATCAGCCCGGCCAGCGCGAGTTCAGCGGGAACGATGTGGCTAACGACCATCGAATGCTGCGCGACGCTGTAGAAGTGTTTGCAGTGACCTCCGAATCTGCACACGTTGCTCAGTGCGTGGGCGATGTCATGAAGCTCAATCTCCTCGACTCGCGCATCCATCGGATAGAACGCGTGGCCCAGAGACGTTAGAATCCAACCCGACCCGCGCGTTGGTCCCGTTTCCTCTTTCACGCCGCCTCCTTGGCCTCGGCGGCCGGGGCTTCGACGGAGTCGATCTTTGGCACGATCTCGAAGAACTCGCCGCGCTCGCACGTCACGCCGAGCTGCTCCAACATCAGCGGAGCGGTTGGGTTCTTCGGATTCGGGATCGGGGTCTCGCGATAGGCGATCATCGCGTCCTTGTCCGGTTCCGGGTCGAAGTTGCGCAGCAGGACATTGTCCAGGCCAAATGACTTGATGACCTTGACGACCTTGTCCCAGGTGAACCTCGGCAGCAGCTTCGTGCCCCACGCGCCGAGGTAGAGTTTTACCTTGCCGTGGACCGTATCGATGGACTCATGCCCGCCGAACTCTTCGCGGTGCGATAGGCACCAGGTTTTAATGACATCGTTCCAGGCGTTGATGTTTTGGACGGCCTCATCGATGCCCATTGCGTGCCCAGCCTCGACGGCCAGCACGGCTGCGGCTTTGTCCGCTTCCAGTTTCCTTTTCTTGATCTCCCACTCGCGGACTTTGCCAACGCCATTCACCATTTCTTCGCGCGTGGTGATCGACAGGATCATCGGCGCGGTGATTGCGGGCGACTTCGTTTCGTTCTGTTTCTTTGCCATATAGGTAGCTCCTCTTTTGATTTTTGATTTTAGATTTTGGATTTTGGATTGGGGGATGGTGGGACTTCAGACTGCTCGCGCTGCTCGGCTTCTTTGCTGAGTTCCCAAACGGTATACGCGGCCAAAACCATCAGCATACCGAATGCCAGGCAGCCGAAACGCCAGTCGATTGCAAACGCAACTACCAGCAAACATAGAATGCCGGTGATGCGGAAAATCGTAGCGGTGTTTTGTTTCATCGAGTTACCTCCTCTTCATTCACTCCTGCGTTCACAGCCAGGCGGACGATGTCCTTCCAACTCAGAAAAAACCATCTGCCGGTCTTCTGGCTGCGCACGATGGGAGTTTTACGAAGTATGTTGATGGACAGTTCGTATTCGATTCCGTCCTCGTCTCTGGCGATGCCGCAGTCTTGACGGAATACCAGGGTCGAAGGCGTCTTGAGATGACCGAACTCTGTCTTCTGTCTTCCGTCTTCTGTCTTCCGTCGTTTCGCCTTCATCGCGCGGCCTCCACTTTGGGCATGGCCTTGCTGAAGATCTCCAGCGTGACGGGTTCGCCGTCGGCGTCCTTGCGGGCCTGGCGGCAGACGGCGTCCACAAACGCCAGGTGTCCGAGACGTTGAGCCGGGCCCTTGCCATCGAGGATCAACATCCTGGCGGCTTTGGCGCCTTCGCCGTTTAACCAGCCAAGCCGTCGCTTCACGAGCATCTCGACGTCATGCGCGTCGAGCTTGTCGAAGCTGATACGTTCGGCCATCCGGTTGCGGGTGAGTTGCAGCGCTTCCTGGAACGCTTTGGTTTCCAGGCGGTTCAATAGCGTCTTCAGCCCGAACAGGATGAACTCGCCGGGCGTCTGGTTGATCAGCGTCTTCAGCATGTTCAGCGACGCCGGGCCGAGGTGATGCGCCTCGTCGATACAGATGCAGACGCGGCGGGCTTGCAGCTCGACAATGAGCAGTTCCTTGCGCTCGTTGGTGCCGGTTGAAAAATCCTTCTTGCCGATGAGCCGCAACAGCCCGCCGAGCATCGTGTTCTCGCTGCGCCAGGTGCCGTCGGCTTCGCCGAGCAGGACGCGCCTTCCATACTTGGCCGCGAGCATCCGTGCTGCCTTGCTCTTGCCGCTGCCGCTCGCGCCCTCGCAGATGATCAGCCGGTTGTTGCCGCGCACGTTCATGATGTCCAGGAACGCCACGCGCAGACGGCTGCAAGTGGAGAGGTCGTCAAATACCTGTTCGTCCTGCGTGTCCGCGCCGGCCTCGGCCGTGATGAGATTGACAACGGAGCGGTATTCGAGCAGCCAGCGTTCGAGATCGAGTTCCTCCAGTTCGTTTTTGAGGATCTTGGTGAAGGTCTTCGTGGAGCCAAGGCCGCCAAACTTCTTGCAGAGAAGCGTGTCGCTCCACTCGCGTTTGGTTTGGTAGTCGCGGATGGTTTGCGCGAGCGATGCCAGCTCCTTTTGCTGGGCATCGATCGCCGGGTTCGTTTCTTCAGATGTGTCTTTGCGGTCTTTCATGGTAGCTCTTCAGATTTTGGATTTTGGATTTCCGATTTTGGATTGCGGTCAGGCGCGGACCACGCTGCGCGTGGTCTTGACCAGGCGGAATTGCGCGCCGGATTTCGATTCGCGGGCGTTGATGCGCTGCGCGTTGAGCAGCGTGATGGCTTCATCCTCCGCGCTGTTGGGCACTTCACCGATGCACTTGTCGTGAATCGTTGGCGCGAGTGTTTCCCATTTGCCTTTCGGCGTCTGGCGTTCGATCTGGTAGCTGATCGTCTTCACAGTTCCTTTCGCTAATGGTGATTGCTTCAAAATTGTGCGTTGATGATTTCTCGGACGATGTCCGCTTGAAATTTACGCTCTTGTTTTCTGGCGGCGGCGGCGGAGGCGGCGGCGGCGGCGGCGGCGGCGGCGTCGGCGGAGGCGTCGGCGGCGGCGGCGGCGGCG